>CALJKW010000041.1 GCA_937980205.1 uncultured Myxococcales bacterium
CGCCGATCTTGACCACTGCTGGCGCGATCCGCCTCAAAGAGCGTGATCGCGCTCACCACCTCCGCCGAGTTCCCGCGCGCGTGCGATTCCTCAGCGTGGAGCCGCTGCTCGGTGCGATCCCCGAGATCAACCTCCGCGGGATTCACTGGGTCATCGTGGGCGGCGAGAGCGGCGCGGGTTCGAGACCGATGCTGCCGTCATGGGTCCGAGAGATCCGCGCGCGGTGCCGCAAGGCGAAGGTACCGTTCTTCTTCAAACAGTGGGGTGGCATTCACAAGGCAGTGGCCGGGCGTGATCTTGACGGCCGAACCTGGGACGAGATGCCAATCGGTGTCGAGATCCCGCGCCGCACGAGCGTGCAGGAAGCCGCCGCCGTCTAATGCCTGCCCAGCCGCAGCCGAAGGTCGATGTCTGCGCAGCGCCCGGCGCGGCATGTGTATGTTGTTGGGCGACTCTGGCGGCGTGGTGAGTCGCAACTGAGACAGGCTTAGCTGGAGATCGCGCGATGAAGATCCTCTGGTGCTGGCGCTGCCAGCAGGACATGCCCATGCTCGACGAAGACGAATTCGCCGTCGTCAGCAGGTTGTACGGCGAGTGCATGAGGACTGCGAAGCAGGTGCGTAGGGCGAAGGGCGTCGCCGCTGGCGGCGCGCTGATCGACGCCATGTTCGAGCCAGTGCGCATCGAATATGAACGCCTCACGGGGGTCGTGAATTGTCACCAGAATGCGGTGCTTCATCACAGGGCATCGCTCTACGGGCCACCCTGCAGTAGTTGCGGCAAGCCATTACGAACGCCGAGAGCCCGCCACTGCGCTTCCTGCGGGGCGCAGCGGGCGAAGCTGGAAAGCGGGGATGGGCCAGCCACATGAGCGTGAGCGACATCGAGTCCCCGCTGCACGTCGGTCTTTCGGCCTGGATCATTCAAGACGGCAACTACGGCGACTTCGAGGTCGGACAGGAAGCCAAGTTCGCTCTTGAGTTCTACTCGCCTCAGGACCTTCGAACAGCGCACCGGGGGCCGGCTTTCGCTGACCGCATCACGGCCAGTCGATACCGAGTTCAAGCCCGTGTCGCTTTCAGTGGGCCACAGGCATGGGTCATCGACACCGGTCGGTTCATGGCGTTCCAGCAAGGCGAGCCACCCAGCCATGCGAGTGTCGGGACCTGGATGGAGGGGACCATCTACCTGGGGGTCGATCCATTCTTCTACTTCGAGGAACTGCACCGAATCGCCGGCATGCCGCTGCTCTCGTACAGATGGGTGGTTCGGGACGTCATGAGGGAAGTGACTCCTTGGGTAGAAGTGAAGGACCAGTCTGGCCGAGCGACTCGAAAGCGAGACGAAGGGAAGGAGGCATTCGTCTCGGCGGCTAAGACCGATGCTTGGCACGACGACGAGGGGCACGGCCATTATGTGCTGGGGCTCGAACAGATGGCGGGGCCGGAAGGACCATGACCACGAAACTGACCATCGACTTCACGGCGCCCAAGCATGGGTGGCTCCAGCTCGACCTCCGCAGCGGAGATCAAAAGCTGCGCGTCTCCGTGTCACAGACGCCGTTTGATTCGCTCGAAGAACTTGCGAGCGCAGCCTCAGCTTTTCTCGAAACCGGGCGGCAGGGGCTCGTACGCATCAACTGCGAACCCGTCGAGTACGACTTATTGCTCGAACCGGGCAGCCGCCCCTCATCGCTTCGAGTGAGAGCGATCCACTACCCTCGAGGGCGACGAGCGGGAGGGCACGAGGAGGTCTGGCGTCACGAGTCAGGTGCCATTCAAATCGGACGCACGATCTGGCGAGCCTTCCACAAGCTCGAGACTCGATTCGCTTCGGAACACTGGACCCACGCCTTCCCATCGAAGCTCGTCGAAGGTCTCGACCGGCTCACGGCCGTGGCCGGTTAGCGTGGTCAGCGCTGCCGCGCGCCTCGACTTCGACGCGCCTCGCGCCGTCCCTACGCCTGCTTCAAACGAAGAGTCTCAGCGTCCGACGCCAAGCAGCTCGCGGCGGTAGGTTCCGTGCGCGGCCGCATCGAGCATCGACTTCGCGAGGCCGCGGAAGTGCACTGTCTTGCTCGCATCCGGCAAGGCGCCCGCGGCGACCCGGTAGTCCTCGCTCTCGCCGGTCTTCAACCAGGTCGGCCGCAGCAGCGTCCAGTCGAGCCCGCTGGCCTGGTAGGCCTGCTCCATCTCCTTCAGGTCGGCCATGTGGTGCCGAGCCGGGAAGCTGAGCATGCGCACGAACAGGCTCTGGTTGGGGAACAGCCCCGCGGAGCTGAAGGCGAGCAGGCGGGTGACGCCGGCCCGCTCCATGGCCTCGACGATGTTGAGGGCGTAGCCGGTCATCGTCCAGCTGCGCTTCGACGGGGCGTTCAGGATCTCTCCGGCCTGCGGCGCCAGCGCAGAGAAGACGACGTCGTGGCCGGCCATCGCGCGCGCCATCGCGTCAACGTCGGAGGGACTACCGGGGATCACGGTGAGGCCGGGCCGGTCGGCCGGAAGCTTCTGCGGCGAACGCACGAAGGCCGTGACGCTGTGGCCGTGCTGCAGGGCGAGGTCCAACAGCTGGGTGCCGGTCTTGCCGGTAGCTCCGAGGATGAAGCAGCGCATGTGAGGCTCCTTGGGTGTTGCGAGGTGCCGTCACAGTACGGGTCGGCGTTCGCGGCCGATTGAACGTAGGGGCTGCGTCGTGCGCGGTAAGGTCGAGCGATGTCGCGCCGCGCCACAGGCCGGATCGTGAGCTGGGAGAGCGGCAGCCTGTGGTTGATGAGCACCGTCTCCTCCGCGGCGCAGAAGACCGCGCCGCACGCGCACCACGCGATCCAGGTGACCGTGGGCCTCGACGGCTCGTTCGTGTTCTACGAAGCCGGAGGCCGCGCCGTGCGCGGAGCGGCGGTGGCGATCGCTCCGCACACGCGGCACACGTTCGAGCTGCAGGGCAGCGCGGCGCACCTGTTCTTCGAGCCGGACGGTCGGCTCGGGCGCGCGGCGCTCGCCGCGTTGTTCACGGCCGGTAACGTGGCGCCGGTGGCCGAGCGGCTCGTCACGGAAGCCCGCGCAGCGCTGCGCGCGCCGGGCCGCAGCGAGGCCAGGCTCATCGAGGTCGGTCGATCGTTCGTGGCGCGGCTGTCGGGAGAGGCGACTCCGGCGCCGACGGACTTTCGCGTTCAGCGGATGATCGCCTGGGCGGAGAGCCGGCTCGCAGGTGCGATCGAGTTGAAGGAGGCGGCGAGCGCGGTCGGTCTGTCGGCGGGCCGCGCGCGACACGTCTTCGTCGAGCAGACGGGATTGCCGTTTCGCGCCTTCCTGCTCTGGCGCCGGCTGAACCGCGCGCTCGAGCTCTACGCGGCTCGGAAGCCGCTGACGGAGGCAGCGCACGCCGCGGGGTTCTCCGACTCGGCGCACTTGAGCCGAACCTTCCGGAGGATGTTCGGAGTGGCGGCGAGCGACCTCTGGCTCGAGTGATCAGTCGAGGCGAAGCTCCGAGATGCAGGCGCCGATGCGGTCGTTGCTGCCCGGGTAGACGTCGAGCACGTCGAGGTCGATCTTGGAGGCGGGCTTCGGTGCGGGCAGCGCCAACCTCTGCTCGGTGGTGACGTCAGCGAGGTCGAGCTCCACGCCCTCTTCATCGCCGTCGAGGCGCACGCGCACCTTCTTGAGCCGCGGGTTGGTCGCCCAGGCCCCGTCGGGCAGCTCGCAGCCGGCGAGGATCTTCACCGCGCGCACCGGCTGCTTCGACTTGAGCGTGAGCGAGAGGCCCGTGTCGGCGTGGTCGGCGGCCCAGGCGGTCTCCGTGACGCCGTCGACGGCATGTACCGGGAGGAGCTTCACCGGCTCCCAGATGAGATCGCCGTCGGCGAAGGCGATCTTCGGCTCGCCAGTGTCCTTCGCCCGGTACCGCGCCCCGTCGAAGCGCCACACCTTGCGGACCAGCGAGCGCTTCGTCTTCTCGCCGACGTACTCGTAGGTGACGCTGCGCGCCTCGGCGAGATCGGGCAGCCCATTGCTGCTCGACGTGAGCCGCGTCACCGCGAGCTGCTCCGACTTGCCGCCCGGACCGGTTGGAGGCCGCGGCTCCGAGCGGAGCTCCAGCACCTTCACCACCCGCCCGCCCAGCACCGCGAACCACGCGTGCTCGTAGCGCGACCCCATGCCGTCGGTGCCGTAGCCGACCTCGACGGGAAACAGCCCGCCCGCCGCCGTGCCCAGCGACACTCCCGTCCACGGGCCGATCTTCCGGTTGTCCTGGGTGACCGAGGCCCGGCTCTTTACCTTCAGGGTCGAGGGATCGAGCAGCGCCACGGTGGCCGTGCCGATGAAGGCCAGGTCTGCCGAGGTCGTCCCCGCGACGACCACGAGCCCGGCGTCGGTGGAGGTCTGCGTGATGGCCGTCACCTTGAAGCCGGCGTCGGGTGTCGGAAACAGCGCTCTGGCGAGCTCGTCGTCCGACGGTCCGGTGGCCAGCAGCACGAGAACGAGCAGCGGCATGGTTGCAGCGTACGCGTCTCGGACAGGATTCGCGCATTTGACTCGTCCGGTGTGCCCAAAGCTGCACGGGTCGAACGGCAGCAGGACCGTCAAGTGCCAGGCACCTTCATTACCGCGCTGCGCGGAGCTCGGCCACGACTGCCAACAGCTGGCGCCGCGAGTCGACCGGCTCCTCGTAGTCGGTATCCCACGGCCGCGTCCGCATGACGTGCTCGGCGGCATCGAGCAAAGCGTCACGGCTTCCGATGCCGGCGAGATCGAGCGCCTCGAGGTCTCTCTGCACGCCGGTCGCCCAGCGGCCGTTCGCCTTGTAGTGCTGGAAGTCGTCCCAATCCTCGTGCAGGTCGTCGCGCTGGTAGAGCCGGTACCAACCTTCGGCCACCCGGCGCGTCGCCGCCGTCAGCTCCGTCCACTCGGCGAGCCGCTGCTTGGAGGCGCCCATGACCCGAACGCTACGCGGTTTGCTTTGATGTGGGCAAATGTCGCACAGTCTCGGCAGTCGAGCCGTCCTCTCCGGAGGTGAACCGTGAAGGATGTCTGGTTGCTGTGGGGATTTCTGGCTCTGCCAATCGCACTCGGCGTCGCAGTCTGTCTCTGGGACTCCATCGGGGAGCACCTCGCGCTGATCACCTGGCGCCCTCCGGCAGGGCTCTTCGCCGAGGACCGCGACGTCGACGGCGAGGCCCGCGACCCCGCAGAGCTGCGAGGCACGGCGTACCACGAGGCTGCACACTTCGCGGTGCTCTACAGCCTGCAGCCTGACGCCGTCCGAGAGGTGACCATCATCAGGTCTGCGCACAGGCTGGGCGCGATGTTTCACACGCCATTCACGCCGGCCCAAGTCGACGTTGCCGGCGTCGTCTTCTTCGCGGGCTGTTGGGGTGAGGTGCTCTCCGGCGTCGCGCAAGCCACGGCAATGCGAGGTGCCGCAGGTGACTTCGCCAATGCGGTCCCGGTCATCGAGCAGTTCGTCGCGAGCCGTCGCCGCCCCGGACCCGTCAGCATGGTTCCGTCGAGCGCGCCGCCCATGGAACAGGCCCAGGGCCACTACCAGGCTCAGGCGTTCCTCCACGTCAGCAACCTCTGGGGCTCCATCGAGGCGATCGCGACGGCGCTGCTCCGGCACCGCAGGCTCGATCGTGAGGCCGCCGTTGAGGCGTTCAACATCGGCAAGACTATGCCGTCCGCCGACGTGCGAAGCAGGCTCGTCGCGGGCTGGCGCCGATCTCAGGCTGCCGACGAACGCATCGCCCGCTCGCGGGGCTGAGGGGGCCCCTCCGGCAGATCGCATCGTTTCTCTCAGTAGGACTGGCCGGATCATCCCAGGCCAGGACGCCGTGTACCGGCGCTCCGCTTCCGCGTCCTGAAGCGCAGCGATTTGCTCACGCCGCGCCGCGAATGCAGTCGCGCCCAGCTTCCTTCGCCGCGTACAGCGCCTTGTCCGCGCGCGCGACCCAGCTCTCGAGGCTCTCGCCCTTCACGCGCTCGGCAACTCCGAACGACGCAGTAATCCGCACCTGCGCCCGGGAGTCGAAGCGCACCACCCGCAGCGCGGCCTGCATGCGCCCCGCAATCTCGATCGCCCTCTCCTGCGGAGTCCCCGGCAGCAGCAGCAGGAACTCCTCACCGCCCCAGCGCGCGACGACGTCGAGGCCGGCCCGCAGCTCGCGCGTCAGCACGCCGGCCGCCGCCTTCAGCACCTCGTCGCCGAAGTTGTGCCCGTACTCGTCGTTCACCTGCTTGAAGTGATCCAGGTCCAGCAGGATGCAGCAGAGCGCCTCGCCGTCGGTCTCGTGCACCAGCACCGCCTGCTCCAGTCGCGCCCTCAGGCCGTGCCGCGTGAACACCCCCGTCAGCTGATCCCGCTCACCGAGCTCGACCTGCCGGTGCAGCCACGCGAACCGTGACGCAATGGCAACCACCATCGCGCCCACCAGCGCCGCGAAGCCCAAGTACGAGTCGATGTGCACGTCGACGACGTGCATCGTCCACGCGAGCTCGAGCACCGACGTCAGCACGTAGACGCCGGCTCCGACGAGGATGGGCTTGGCGCCCAGCTGCCCCGTCATCGCGCCGCGCACCGTCCAGAACAGGCTCACGCACAGCGCGAGCGCCAGCACCAGGATCACCCCCGGCAGCACCACCCGCTCGAAGAACGGATACGCGGCGTTCACCAACGTGCTCAGCACCAGGGCCGTGCCTCCAAAGACGCCGACCCCCGCCGCGATGCCCAGCCACGGCTGCGCCTTCCGCTCGAAGAAGAGCGAGAAGAAGCGGACGAAGAAGTACGGCATCCCGAGCAGCGGCACGAAGACCAGGTACGCGTTGAAGTCCGGGCTCGAGCTCACGAGGTAGCCGAACGTGTTGATGCCGGCGGTGATGCTCGCCAGCGACAGCGCGATGCCCGCGAACGCCAGGTGGTGCCGCTCGCGCCGCCGTCCCGTGAACAGCACGAGATGGAAGAAGCCCGCGAACGCGAACAGCGAGAACAACATCGCGGTGCGCTGCGTGTCGCGCTCGTGCGCCTCGCGCACCAGCTGCTCGGGGCCGAGGAGCACGCTCGGCGCCTGCACTCCGCCGTTGCCGTAGAAGGTGCGCAGCCGCAGCTCCAGCAGGTTCGTCTCGCCGGGCTTCAGCGCGCTCGCCGGCAGCCGCCACACCGCGGAGCGGAAGTCCTTCTCCTCCAGCGCTCCGTCAGGCCCGATGCGCCCACGGCCGCCGGCGGGCACGCCGTTGACGAAGACCTCGTACGCGTTCGCCGTCATCGGCAGGCGGACCGCGGCGTCGCGGTCTCCCCAGCTCGCCGGCAGGGTGAACGTCGCGCGCAGCCAGAGCACTCCGTCGTGGTGGATGCCCTGGAAGGGGAGGTTGCCGGGCACGCGCACGTCGCTCCATGCGTCGCCGGTCTCCGACAGCCGCAGCTGCCACGCGCCGTCGATCGAGATCGCCCGGTCGACCGGCACCGCAAATGGCGCGGCGAGCAACAGCGCGGCGGCCAGCGCCCCCGGCACCCGCGGCTACCCCACCACCGCCAGCGCGATCGCCGTGGTGACCCAGACGAACAGGCCTTCCGCCACGCCGAGGCCCGCGGCGAACCCGAAGCCGCGCTTCTGCATCGCCGCGGCCATCGCAGGCAGCGGCAGCGCGAGCAGCGCCTCTCCGAGCACGACGAACAGCGGAGCCAGACCGAGCAACATCGGCACGTCGCGGTAGTACCACCAGTCCGCTTTTGCCGCGATGGCCTCGAAACCGGGAATATACAGACCTGAGATCGCCGCCATCGCGAGGGCGGCCTTCCAGCCGCCGAGCTTCTGTTGCAGCCACAGCGCGATGGTGCCGTTGGTGACGAAGATGAGCGCCCAGCTGAACGGCATGTAGAGCGGGGTGTCGATGATGAACGGCCCGCCCGGGTAGTAGACGAGGATCTTCTTCGCGATGAGCCACGTGTCGTTGCCGAGCTCCGCGAAGCCGGCGGCGAGGCCGAACACGAACAGCCGCGCGAACAGCGGCTCGGAGTGACGGAAGCAGAAGACTCCGAGCATCACGAGCTCGATGACGACCGACGCGCTCGCGGCCGTCCAGCCGAGGTGGAGCGCCGCCGCCACTCCTGCGATCACGAGGCTCACTGCGTTGGCGACGGCGATGAAGATCCAGTCCCGCTTGCTGATCGGAGTCATGAGGGCACCACCGCCATTCCGACGTAGTAGGCCGCGCCGATCCACAGGCCGGCGATGACGCCGCAGCCGGCGGCGACTCCGTAGCCGCGGCCCTCGATGACGCGCTTCACGAGCGGCGTCATCAGCGCGCCGATGAGCGCCTCTCCGATGATGATGTACCAGGGCACGACGCCCAACATCGGGCAGCCCGCATAGGTCCACCACCCGGCGTAGTGCGCGAGCGCCTCGTAGACCGGTACGTAGATGCCGGCGATGACCATCGACGCGAGGCTGCCGACCAGCAGGCCGTGCTTCCTCGAGATGATCCACCCGAAGAAGCCCATCGACAGCAGGATGCCCGCCCACGACATCGGCATGTACGCGGGCGAGTCGATGATGAACGGCCCCCACGGCTCGTAGCGCAGCGTCTTCGTCACCGACACGAGCCACCAGTCGGCCGCCAGCTCCGTCAGCCCGCCGACGAGGCCGAACACGAGCAGGTTCTTCAAGATGTCGCGGCCGCGCCACGTGACGTGCGCGAGGTACATCGCCGACGTCCCGAGAACGCAGACATAGGCCGACCACGCGCCCCAGCCCATCCACGCATCCAGGGCGGCCCAGGCGAGGCCTGCTGCGTTGATTGCGAACAACAGGTGGTCGTCTGCGGTGATCGGGTCTTCGTTGGAGGCCACTCGCCGCGGAGGCTAGCCCGGCAGATTCAGAGGTCGAGTCGCCGGCCGGCCTCCTGGGTGGACCTGGCCCGCTTCGACTCCGCGCCTGCGGCGCTCCGCTCAGCGCGAACGGCGTCTGTGCGGCGGCTGCAGCTCGGTCCCCGGTCTCTCAGGACGTCGAGCCCGTCGACTGCGCCCGCGGCAGCGCGAACGCCAACCCGCTCGCGAGCGTCAGCGGCAGCACGAACGCCATCACGTTCCAGTTCTGCTGATCGAACATGGGCAGCACCTTGACCGCGACTGCGAGCAGCGAGCTCGCGGCGAGCGTGGCCGTCACCCACCGCAGCGCCGCGGGGGCGCGCGCGTGATCCCTGGCCAGCATGACGCCCAGCGGCAGCAGCGCCAGCGTGACGGGGTTGACGAGCAGCAGGTTCTCGTTGCGGGTCGTGATGGGGTTGCCCACGAGCACGGCGAGGACGAAGAGCAGCAGGCCGGTACCGCCCCAGACGAGCCCCTCGAGCGCGAGCAGGCCGCCGAGCACCTTGCGCGCCGCGGGCCTCCGGCTCCGGCTCAGCGCCAGCACCGCGCCGCCGGCGAGCAGCGAGACGAGGGCGAGCCACCCCTCCCACCTGGGCGTCTCGCCCGGCGTCGGGGGATGCGTCTTCGACCGGTACAGCGTCGAGCGCTGCTTCACCACGGGCTGGCCGTCGATGACGAGCGCGTCGAGCTGGCGCTCGAGCTCGTCGGGCAGGAAGGCCTCGTCCCGCTGCGCGATCGGCCGATCGATGTCGTCGTTCTGCATCGCGTCGAGCCACAAGGCCAGGGCCGGGCGCACCTGCGTGTACCTGCGCGCGTGGTCGCGCAGGCTCATGCGGGCGGGCCCCGCCGTGGCCCGCGACAGCGCACCGCCGAGCGCGCGGTCGATGACGTCGCGCGGCCGCGTCGCGCAGTTGTCGTCGAAGTGGTGGTAGCGGTACGTGCGGTTCTCGGGCAGCACGCCGACGGCCAGCGCGTTCGCCGCCGCCAACGCCTGCTCGGGGCTGAGGCTCAGCACCTGCACCCGGATCTCGCGATCGAGCGAACGGTACGCGTCGTAGGTCGCCAGGATCGACGCCTCGTCGGCGTGGAAGTCGAGCTTGCCGACGACGAACATCATCATCAGGTCGGGCGAGAAGTCGACGACGCCGAAGTTGTACAGGCGCCCCTGCTCGAGCCGCGTGTCGACCACCGACAGCGCCGAGTGGCCTCCCATCGCGGCCACGTCGTCGCCCGGCCCGATCGTCGCCAGCGAGACGATCAGATCCTCCCCGCGCGACGGCCCGCCCGGCGCCCACGGCGCTGCGGGAGCGGCGTGGACTGCGATGAGGAGCGCCGCCGAGCAGAGGGTCAAGACGCCCGTTCTCGCAGATTCGCCGTGTCACCGACGACATTTCACCGGCCGCGCCGCGCGTCAGCACCGCTCACTCTTCCGTCAGCCGCTGCAGCTCGAGCGAGAGCTCGCCGGAGCCCGTGTCCCACTTCGCTCGCGAGCCCCTGAGCCACACCGCCTGAAGCTGCCGCTTGTCCGGCGTCTGCAGCGTCAGATCCACGACGGCGTACTGGCGCGCGCCGAGGTCCTCGTCGGTCTTCTCTTCCTTGAGGCCCATCAGCGAGTACAGCGCCTTCTGCGACTCGGGCGTCAGCGTGAGCTGCGTGCCCGACAGCACCCAGCTGCCCTTCTCGAGCACGTGCCCCTGTGACCGGTTGCCGTTGAGCACCACCGAGCTGGCCCAATCCCAGACGTACGTGCCGTCGTCGTCGAACGTGAGCTCGTTGATCGACCCGCTCGAGTTCGTGTTCACCCACGCGAAGTTGCCCGAGCGCCCCACCACGTAGTCGACGATGGCCCCGTTCTGCGCCACCCACGTCCCGCCCGGCAGCGGCCGGGTCATCGTCGTCCCGCGCGAGATCGTGTCGTTGATCGCGAAGTACGTGCTCTCCGCCGTCGCTGCGCCGGCGCTCGTGCCCGGGCTCCCCGCGGCGGTCGCCGGCTCCGCTTCCCCGGCGAACGCTCCGAGCATCATCACCGCCCCGGTCAGCAGGCAGCAGCTCGAGACGGCGACGCCGGCGGCGACGAAGATCCAGAAGAGCCGACTGCGCGGCTGCCGCGCGGGCTCGCTCACGGCACCGGCTTCGCCACTGCGCCCTGCGCGCAGCTCAGCCGGATCACCTCGGGCCCGCTCGGAGGTCGGAACAGGCCGGCGCGGATCGAGTCGCTCGCTCCCGCCTTCAGCGTCCCCTGCACGAAGTGCGTCGCGTTCGGCTTGATGACGTCGCACTGCGTCCAGTCGGTCGAGCCGTCGTTGAAGATCGCCACGCCGCCGCCGCGCGCCTCCGCTCGCCCGTGCAGCACGTTCGGCCGGGTCGGCGCGTCGAAGTGCAGCTCGGCCTCTCCCTCGGCGCAGCGGACGATGATCCAGTCCTGGGCGACGTCGGGCGCCTGCTTGATGTCTCCGTACGGCACCTGCACCGCCATGCCCGGAGCCACGTTCGCCGTCCGCGCCCAGCGCTGATCCGGGAACGTCAGCTTGCAGTCGCTGAGCTCCACCTTCGAGTCGTTGCGCACCAGGATGTACCCGCCGCCGCGCACCAGCGTCGCCTTCAGCGGCTCCGCGCCGGTGGCGACCGGCGGCGGCAGCGGCGGCGGTGGCGGCGGAGGAGGAGGCGGTGGCGGCGGTGACGGCCGCGCCGCGGCCGACGGCGGAGGCGCCGGCGGCTGCTGCTGCGCCGCAGGAGCGCCGCCGGACAGCCGCGCGTACTTCGCGCCGGCCTTCGACGTGTCGTCAGCCAGCGTCACGCGCACGAGCTGGCCGGTGATCTCCATCACGATCACCGAGCCGGCCGGCTTCGTCGCGGCCGCGTCCGAGAACGCCGCGAGCTCGGCGCCGATCACCAGCGAGCCGGCGTTCGCAGTTCTCAGGTACAGCTTCCCCGAGTCGCTGAAGAGCTTCGCGACTTCCTGTGCGTACGACGCCCCCGCGAAGAGCACGACCGTCAGCCAGGCGATGCGTCTCATGGCGCCGCCCTCTAGCACGAGTGCTCGCCGAGGCGCGGGCCGCTTCTTCGTTCCGGTCGCCGCGAGCGGAGTGGCTAGACTGCCCCGCACACCATGAACAACCCGTACCCGCCCATCGACCGCTACGGAGTCATCGGAGACATGGAGACCATCGCCCTGGTCGGCATGGACGGCTCCATCGACTTCATGTGCTTCCCGTCGTTCGACTCGCCGTCGATCTTCGCGCGGCTGCTCGACTGGGAGAAGGGCGGGCACTTCCGCGTCGCGCCGGTGCTCGAGAACGCGCGGCACCGTCAGATGTACCTGCCCGACACGAACGTGCTCTTCACCCGGTTCCTCTCGGCGCAAGGCGTCGCCGAGGTCTCGGACTTCATGACGCTCGAGCCCGACGCGCACCGCGTCGTGCGTCGCGCGAAGACGGTGCGCGGCGAGATCCGCTGGGCGATGACCTGCGCGCCCCGCATGGACTACGCGCGGGGCGAGCACCGCATCGTCCGCACCTCCGACGGCGTGGTCTTCGAGTCCACCGGCGCGACGCCGTTCGCGCTCCGCCTGCGCTCCTCGGTGCCGATCGAGCTCAAAGGCCCCGACGCCACGGCCGAGTTCACCCTCAAGGTGAACGAGTCGGCGACCTTCATTCTGGAGATCCCCGGCGACACCAACGACAGCCCGAGCGCGAGCCCGAGCTACGGCGCCGAGGCGTTCAAGGCGACGTCGGACTACTGGCGCGCCTGGGTCGCGCGCTCGACCTACAAGGGCCGCTGGCGCGAGATGGTGAACCGCTCGGCGCTGGCGCTGAAGCTGCTCACCTCGCGGCGCCACGGCTCGCTCATCGCCGCGCCGACGTTCGGGCTCCCCGAAGAGATCGGCGGCGAGCGCAACTGGGACTACCGGTACACGTGGATCCGCGACGGCTCGTTCACCCTCTACAGCCTGATGCGCCTCGGCTACACCGACGAGGCCCAGGCGTTCATGCGCTGGTTCGAAGATCGGTGCCGCGAGCTCAACCCCGACGGCTCGCTGCAGATCATGTACGGCGCCGACGGCCGCCACCGCCTCACCGAAGAGACGCTGCCGCACCTCGAGGGCTACATGGGCTCGAAGCCGGTGCGCATCGGCAACGGCGCCTACGACCAGCTGCAGCTCGACATCTACGGCGAGCTGCTCGACTCGGTGTACCTGTTCGACAAGTACGGCGAGCCCATCTCCCACGACATGTGGATGAACCTGCGCCGCCTCGTCGACTGGGTCGCCGCCAACTGGAAGCTGCCCGACGAGGGCATCTGGGAGGTTCGCGGCGGGCGCAAAGAGTTCCTCTTCTCGCGCGTCATGTGCTGGGCGGCGCTCGATCGCGCGGTCCGGCTCGCGCGCAAGCGCTCGTTCCCCGCGCCGCTCGCGAAGTGGGAGGCCGTCCGCGACGAGATCTACCAGGAGATCTTCACCCGCTTCTGGGACTCCAAGCGCCAGGCGTTCGTGCAGTTCGAGGGCGCCGGCACCACCGATGCGTCGTCGCTGCTCATGCCGCTCATCAAGTTCATCAGCCCCACCGACCCGCGCTGGCTCTCGACGCTCAAGGCCATCGAGGAGGACCTCGTCGACGACTCGCACGTCTACCGCTACCGGCACGGCAGCAGCGCCGCGCACGACGGGCTGATGGGCAAAGAAGGCACCTTCTGCATCTGCTCGTTCTGGTACGCCGAGTGCCTCGCCCGCGCCGGCCAGCTCGAGCGCGCGCGCTACGCGTTCGAGAAGATGCTCGGCTACGCGAACCACCTCGGCCTGTACCCCGAAGAGCTCGGGCCCGCCGGCGAGCACCTGGGCAACTTCCCGCAGGCGTTCACGCACATCGGCCTCATCAGCGCCGCGTACTACCTCGACCGCGCGCTGTCGGGCCGCAAAGCACCTTGAGCGCCAGCGCAGACCCGCCGGGCGTGTCACGCCTGGCGGACACCCTCGCGAACCCCGGCCGCCGCCGAGGCCTGCGACCCGGTAACCTCGCGCCATGCGTTCATCGATCCTCCTCTGTGTCCTCGCACTCGTCGCCTGCGGCGGCTCGAAGCTCGAGCTCGTCACCAGCAGCCTCCCTTCCGGCACCGAAGGCCAGCCGTACTCGGCCCAGCTCGAGTCTCGCGGAGGAGACGGCGCGCACCGCTGGCGTCTGAGCTCCGGCTCGCTGCCACCCGGGCTCACGCTCGGCGCCGTCGGCACGAAGACGAACACCCTCTCCGGGACGCCGACGAGCGCCGGCACGTACGAGTTCGGCATCGCCGTCGAGGACGCTCGCGATCAGCGGGCCACCCGCACCTTCACCGTGGTCATCGAAGCGCGGCAGGTGGTGCCGCTCACCATCGACACCGCCGCGCTGCCCGACGGCCAGGTGGGCGCCGCCTACCAACAAGACCTCGTCGCCAGCGGCGGCTCGGGCGCTGGCTACGTGTGGGCGCTGTCCACGGGCTCGTTGCCCCCGGGCCTCACCATCGTCGCCGGGTCGCCGGCGCGGCTGTCCGGCACTCCGACGCACGCCGGCCGCTTCGACTTCGAGCTGCGCGTCGTCGACTCCGCCAATGCGAGCCAGCGCAAGACGTATTCGGTGACGGTGGCGCCGGCGCCCGTGGCGCTCGCCATCACCACGGCCTCGTTGCCTGCGGGGCAGGTCGGCGCGGCGTACTCCGCGACGCTCAACGCCGTCGGCGGCTCGACGAGCGGCTACTCGTGGGCCGTCTCGGCGGGGGCCCTGCCGCCGGGGCTTCAGCTCGCGGCCAGCGGAACCCCCGGCGCGGCGCTCGACGGCACGCCGACGGCGGCGGGCACGTTCTCGTTCACCGTGCGCGTCACGGACTCCGCGGGCGCGCAGGCGACGGCGCAGCTGAGCATCGTGGTGGCCGCGGCGGTGATCGCGGTGCAGATCGCTCCGCCGACGCTGCCGTCGGGGACCGTCGGCGTTCCGTACCAGGCGGACATCGGCACGGTGCCCGGCACCGGCAGCGACGCCGGCTACACGTGGAGCGTCGCGTCCGGCGCGTTGCCTCCGGGCATCACGCTGCAGCTGATGGGCACGCCGTCGACGCGGGTGTCCGGCACGCCGACGACGGCGGGGACGTACACCGCGACGCTTCAGGTCTTCGACTCCAACGTGACCACCGACACCGAGCAGGTGACCATCGAGGTGCTCGACGCGGTCGTCGTCACCACGATGACCGTGCCGAACGGCGTCGAGGGCACGGCGTACGCGCCGACCCAGCTCGCCGCGACCGGCGGCACCGGCATGGGCTTCATGTGGAGCGTCTCCGCCGGCGCGCTGCCCGCGGGGCTCACCTTGAGCGCGAGCGGGCTGCTCTCGGGCACACCGACCGCCAACGGCACGTTCGACTTCACCGCGCGGGTGGTCGACAGCAGCGGCCGCGTGGGGACGCGCGCGTTCATGTTCACCATCGCGCCGGGGCTGAGCATCGTGACGGCCACGCTGCCGCCCGGGCGACCGGGCATCTCGTACTCGGCGACCCTCACCGCGGCCGGCGGCACCGGCTCGGGCCGGATGTGGAGCGTCTCGATGGGCGCGCTGCCCGGCGGGCTCATGCTCTCGGCGGCCGGCGTCATCACCGGCACGCCGGCGATGACGGGCTCCTCGACCTTCACCGTGCAGGTGACCGACTCGGGCGGAGGCCTCGCGACGCGGCAGCTCACCATCGACGTCAACACCACGGTGACCGACCGCTGGCTCGCATGGGTCGGCGACACCCGCGTCGACGCCGTCCTCGACGTCGTGCTGGTGCCGCTGCCGCCGGCGCCGGTGACCCCGGTGGTGGTGAACCCGACCGCGGTCGGCGGCATCGCCACCGCGAACGCCAACGCCGTGGCGTTCTCGCCCGACGGCACGAAGCTCGCGTACATCGGCGACTTCCTCTCGCTCGGGCTCGATGAGGTCTTCATGGTCGACATCAGCGGTCAGATGCCGGGCATGCCGGTGCGGGTGAGCGGCAACCTCGTCTCCGGCGGCGTCGCCACCGGCCTGCGCTGGTCGCCCGACTCGACGCGCATCGCCTACGTCGCGGAGCAGGACACCGACGGCGTCATCGAGCTGTACGTGGTCGACGTCAGCGGCGGCGCGCCGGGGCCATCGCAGAAGGTGAACGGACCCCTCATCGCCGCGGGAGACGTCATCCTCAGCTCGGTGCAGTGGTCGCCGACGGGCGACCGGCTCGGCTACCTCGCTGACGCGGCCGTCGACGGGCAGGACGAGCTGTTCGTCGCGACGGTGTCCACCACCGGAGTGCCCGGCACTGCGCAGCGCGTGAACGGCGCGCTGCCGACCGGCACCGACGTGAACGCCCGCTGGCTGTGGACTCCGAACGGCGCTCGCGTCATCTACGAGGCGCCGCAGACCGGCACGGCGACCGAGGTGTTCCTGGTGGACGTGAGCGGCGCGATGCCGAGCGCCCCGGTACGCCTGAACGGCACGCTGGTGACCGGCGGCGCGGTCGGCACCGTCTCCACCGACGTCGCGGTGTCGTTCGACGGCAGCTGGGTCTCGTACGTCGCCGACCAGGACACCGACAACGTCGAGGAGGTGTACGTGGTGAACATCGCCGGCGCGACGCCCGGCACGCCGCTCAAGGTCAGCGGCGTGATGCCGAGCTTCGGCGACAACATCAACCTCAAGTGGTCTCCGACCGCGAACCGGCTCGTGTACTGCGCGGACCAGCAGACGAGCGGCGTGTACGAGATCTTCCTCGTCAGCATCACCGGCGGGACACCGAGCGCGCCGCTCAAGATTCACCCCACGTTCCCGTCCTTCGGTCGCGTCGCTGCCGGCTCCGACGAGATCCTCTGGTCGCCCGACGGCAACTGGGTCGCGTACCGGGCGGACACCGCGGTCGACAACGCGTTCGAGGTCGAGGCGGTGAACGTGAGCGGCGCCATGCCGGGCGCGCCCATCGACGCGACGCTGCCTCGCGTCACCGGGCTCACCACCGACGGCTTTCTCTGGTCGCCCGACAGCACGGCGATCGCCGCGCGCGGAGAGGGCACGAACGACAACCTCGATCAGCTCTTCGTCACGAAGGTCGTCGGCCCGAACGCCGGCACCGTCGTGACGGTGACCCAGGTGCCCGGCTCCGGAGGTCAGGTCTCGAGCATGGTCTGGGCCGGTGACTCGCGGCACATGCTGCTCGAGGCCGACCTGTCCGTCGACGGCGTCTTCGAGCCGTACCTCGTCGACACGCAGATGCCGACGCTGCCCGTCCCGTCGCTCGTGCCCTCGATGCCGTCGGGCGGAGACGTCTCGCTCGTCATCTCGCGGCAGCCGTGAGCCGCTTCACGGCGCCGTGCACGGCGGACAGTAGGGGCCCTGCGTTGCCGTGACGGCAAGCCCGGGCGCTTCGAAGACGCGACCATCGAAGCGCGCGAGGCGGAAGAGCGGCAGCACCGGCGCGGGCATCGGTCTGCGGATGGGCGACTCGGAATCGAGCGTGGGAGCCCCGCGGCAGATGGGGCAGTCCGACGGTGCCGGCACGTGCTTCCGCCAGATGTAGAGGCTGCCGCGACGGCGGGCGGTGTTCCCGATCTCGTCCGAGAGCACCACGGCCTGCGGCGGGCGCGCGCTCGTCGCGACCATCTCGCGAGTCCAGTCGAAGCCGTCCGGCAGGAGCTTGCGCCACGGCTCCGGCAGCTCGGCGCGCGATCGGTAGACGGTCAGCTCGACGGCGCCAGCCGGCACCTCACCTTGCGACTCGACCAGCAACGGCAGCAGCAGGAAGATCCACATGGCTGCTCGAACGCTCCACCTCGGTGTTTGGTTGCGACCGCCGGGTTCGCAGAATACGCACGGCGGTCCGCGGAGGAGTAGCCTGCAGGGCGTGCGTCTCCTCGCGCTGCTCGGGCTCGTGCTCGCGTTGGCAAACTGCAACTGCGGAACGCAGGTCGACGAGCGCCCCTACGCGTGTGACACGACCAACACCTGCGCGGACGGGTGGGAGTGCGTCGCGAACGTCTGCGTCAAGCAGGGCAGCGGCGGTGGCGCCGGCGGCGGAGCGGCCGGTGGTGCCGCGGGCGGAGGCGTCGCGGGCGGAGGTGCCGCAGGCGGAGGTGCCGCAGGCGGCGGCGGCGCTGGTGGCGCGGCGGGCGGCGACGCTGGCGGTGCAGCGGGCGGTGTCGCCGGCGGCGCTGGCGGTGGAAGCGCGGGTGGCGCAGCAGGCGGCAGCGACGGCGGAACCGCCGGAGGCGCGGGCGGTGGCGCTGCCGTCGGCGGCGGCGCCGGAGGCGGCTCGGCAGGCGCCGCGGGTGGCGGTGCTGGCGGTGGCGGTGGCGCTGCTGGCGGTGGCGCGGGCGGCGGCGCGGTCGACGCCGGAGTCCCCGACGCCGGCTGCATCCCGGTCGCCGAGATCTGCACCAACGGACGCGACGACGACTGCGACCTGCTCCCGGACTGCGCCGATCCCAACTGCGCGAGCCAGTCCTGCGGCGGTGGGAACCGCGTCTGCCGCGCCGGCAACTGCACCTGCTTCCCGGACGGCGGCCTGCCCGCGGCGAACGAGCTCGCGTGCTCGAACGCGTTCGACGACGACTGCGACGGCGTCACCGACTGCGCCGACACCACGTGCCAGAACCAGACGTGCGGCGCGAACGGCCGCGTCTGCCGCGGAAACGTCTGCACGTGCCTGCCCGACGGCGGCGCTCCGGAGCCCTCCGAGCTCGTCTGCAACGACCTGGTCGATCAGGACTGCGACGGTCAGCTCGACTGCGCCGAGAGCTCGTGCCTCGGCGCCGCCTGCCTGAGTGGGGTGCCGCAGAACGTCTGCATCGCTCCCTCGACGTGCGCGTGCGGCATCGCGGTCACGCAGCTCGGCGCCGCCGCCGCCATCCGCGCGCAGAACATGTCCGCGCTCACGCTCGCCGGCGCGCCGCGCACGCTGTGGGCCTCGCACAACGCGGGCATCTTCTACTCCGAGTGCACCAGCGGCTGCGCGACCGCGACGCCGAGCTGGTCGAGCCCCGTCGCGCTCTGGGCCTTCGACGCCGGGACGACCAACCTCGGCTACCTGCGCCCGACGATGCGCGTGCTCGATGCGGGGACCGTCGTCGTCTTCCTGCGCAGCGGCGTCGCCACCGGCGGCACCTCCGTGCCGCGCCGCATGGAGTGCAGCTCGAACTGCAGCAGCCTCGCCTCGTGGACGACGACCGATCTCGCCGTGTCGGGCGCCGCGCAGACCACCTCCGCGCTCGCGACCCATCAAGGCCTGCAGGCGGTCGCGTGGGAGACCTCTACGGGGACCACCACCTACGCCGAGTGCACGTCAGCGAGCTGCACCAGCCCCGCGGCGTGGGCGACGCTCAGCATTCCCTTCAACCCGTTCGGCGGCGCGCTGGAGCTGTTGCCGCTCGCCGACGGCGGAGTGCTCCGCGGCCTCGTGCTCGGCGCCAACATCGCCCGCTACGGTGAGTGCGCGAGCAACTGCCTCAGCCTCGCGGGCTGGAGCTTCGTCGACGTCGCCGTCGGCGGCCTGCCGGACCTGGCGTTCGACAAGAACGGGCTGCCGCGCCTGTTCGGCATTCCGGTGCCGGGCACGAACGACGACGTCGTCATGTCGCGCTGCGTGCAGCGGCCGTGCAACCTGCCCTCGAGCTGGACGTCGCCGCAAGTCGTCGCGCCGCTCGGCCGCTACGTGTCTGCCGGCACCGCACCTGACGGCGGGACGTTCTTCTCGGCGTCGGACTCGTTCAACCGCCTCGTGCTGTTCACCGAGACGCCGGACGGCGGCTACGCGGGGCGCATCGTCACCGACTGCACCGGCATGCCCATCAACTCGACCGCGAGCACCGCGGCGCCGCTGCCGAACGGGAAGTGGCAGCTCAGCTGGCGCGGAGTCGTCGCCGGCCCGCAGCACGTCGCGCGAGAGCTGCCCTGACCGTCAGCGCGCCTTCGGGAAGCGAATGCTGAACCGGGTGCCGGGGCCGGGGAGCAGCTCGATCTCTCCCTTGAGCTGTTGCGTGAGACCGCACACGAGCTGCAGCCCCATCGACGTGGCGCGGCGAAAGTCGAAGCCGGGCGGCATGCCGACGCCGTCGTCGACGACCTCGAGGTGCAGCCGCGAGCCTTCGATCTCGCGCAGCGACACGGTGATGCAGCCCGGCCGGTCGTCTGGGAAGGCGTGCTTCAGCGCGTTCGAGACCAGCTCGTTGACGATGAGCCCGCAGGGGATGGCACCGTCGACCCCGAGCACGATGTCTTGCGCGCAGACGTCGACCTTCCGCCGGTCCCCGAACGAATGGATGAGCCCGGTCGTCAGCGAGCGCAGGTAGGGCTCGAGCGCGATCGAGGCGAGGCTCTGGGCCTGGTACAGCTTCTCGTGCACCAGCGCGATCGCCCTCACCCGCATGTCGCTCTCGACCAGCACCGCCTTCGCGGCCGGTGCGTCGAGGTGGCGGCTTTGCAGGTTCAGCAAGCTCGAGATGATCTGCAGGTTGTTCTTCACGCGGTGGTGGATCTCTTTGAGCAGGACCTCTTTCTCGCGCAGAGAGGACTCCACGGCGCGCTGCGCCTCCTTCACCGCGGTGACGTCGCGGGTGATCTTGGAGACGCCGGCCAGCGCACCGGTCGAGTCGCGGATCGGCGACATCGTCAGCGACACCTGCAGCTCGCGACCGTGCTTGTGGCGCCGCACCGTCTCGTAGGAATCGACGGTCTCGCCGCGGCGCACGCGACCGATGAGCTCCGACTCCTCCTGCTCGCGGCCGGGCGGGAGCAGCAGCTCGATCGACCGCCCCACCATCTCGGCCGCGGTGTAGCCGTAGAGGCGCTCGGCGCCGGCGTTCCACGACCTCACCGTGCCGTCCAGCGTCTCGCCGACGATCGCGACCTCGGCCGACTCGACGATGGCCGCGAGCTGCCGGCGGGCCTCCTCCGAGCGCCTGACCTCGGTGACGTCTCGCACGATGGAGAACATGTGCAGGCGCCCGTTCAGCACGATGCTGGTCGACGCGTACTCGATGTGAAAGCGGCTGCCGTCCCTTCGCATCGCGATGAGCTCGCTGTGATCGACGCCGCGGCCTTCGGTGCGCAGGCGCAGGCGCTCGAGGGCGAGGCCGCGTTGCTCCGGTGCGATGAGGTCGAGGAAGGACGGCAGCGCGTACAGCTCCTCGATGGTGCTGCCATAGATCTTCGCGAGGGCGTCGTTGGCGTAGCGGATCTTCTGGCCCTCGGTGAGGGCGACGCCGTCTCCGATCTGGCTCTGGGCGAGGAGCAGCGTCTCGTAGAGGCGGGTCTGTCGCGCGAGCCGCTCTTCCGCGAGCTCCTGCTCGGTCACGTCCTGCGAGGTCCCGATGATGCGCAGGGGCCTGCCCGCGGCGTCGCACACGACGTCGCCCTTGCTGTGGAGGATGCGCACCGCGCCGTCGGCGCGGACGATGCGCTCGGTGAAGCCGAAGGGCTGGCAGGTGCGGCGCGCGTCTTCGAGGACGCTCGAGACCCGCTGCCGGTCGTCGGGATGAATCTGCTCGAAGTACTTCGCCAGTGAGGCGACGTGCGACTCGGGGTCGAGGCCGTAGATCTTGTACAGCTCGTCGGACCAGCTCACCGCGCCGGTGACGAGGTCCAGCTCCCAGGTGCCGAGCTGGGCGATGCGCTCCGCGGCGAGCAGGCGCGCCTGCTGCGTGCGCAGCTTCTCCGCGGCGGCGAGGCGCTCGTGCCGCTGTCTCAACTCGATCTCCGCGCTTCGGCGTTGGCTCGTCGCGGCTCCGACGACGAACGCCGTCACCGCCGTGACCGCGAGGAACAGCTGCAGGAGCACGAGGCGGCTCTCGGCCGCGCCGATGGCGAACGGCCCGCGATCGTGGAGCGTCGCCCAGACGGCGAAGCCACCGACGAGCACGACGGCCGACGCCGTCTCCCGCTGCGTGAACCTGAGCGCCGACCACATGATGCAGGGGAAGACGGCGTACTCGAGGCCGAGCAGCCCCCGCGCCGTGGCATGGAGGTCATGGAACACCAGCGAGCTCACGCACGTGACCGTGACGAAGAGGGCGGCGAGCTCGGCCCAGCGCCGCCGCGACCAGCCCGGCCGGGGGCTCTCGAGCCACGTGAGCAGCAGCGGCGCCACCAGCACGATGCCCATCGCGTCGACGATCCACCAGGTTCGCCAGAGCGAGTTCCACGCGGCCCACTCGATGATGCCTCCGAGCGCGAGGCTCGTCGCGCCGAACGTCGCGCTCACGGTGCACGCGGCAGCGGCGCCGAGCAGCACGAGGGCGAGGACGTCCCGAACGCGGACGAGCGCGCGGTCGAACCCTGCGAACCGCTGCAGCAGCGCCGCCGCGATGACGGACGCGAGGGTGTTTCCGGCTGCGACGCTCGCGGCGGTCAGCAGCGGCTCCGCCATCGTGGCGTGGGCGAGGAAGGCGCCGAGCCAGACGCCGGGCCAGGCGCGATGGCCGGCGACCAGCATCGCGACGAGCGCGACGCCGCTGGCGGGCCACACCACGGGGACCCCCTGCGGCGTGAACGCGTGCGAGAAGCCGAAGCGCGCGGCGATCAGGTAGGCGAGCGCGATGGCGCCGAGCTTCGAGAGCCACACGACGAGCGGCTGCTCCGGGCTGCGCGCCTGGCCGCTGCGGCGGATGACCGGCAAGAGCCAGGGGCGAAGCGTCTCCATGGACCATCACCCGAGTGGGGCCGCCATCGCGGCCGGCAGGGTGAACCAGAAGCGGCAGCCGCGCGGCGCGGCGGGCTCGAACCCGATGTGGCCGCCGTGCGCGTCGACGATGCCCTTCGCGATGTAGAGGCCGAGGCCGGTGCCCTTGTGCACCGCGTGCTGCGGCTGCCAATAGCGCTCGAAGAGGTGGCTGCGCTGCTCGGGGGGAACGCCGGGCCCGTCGTCCTCGACGGAGAACCGGATGTCGGAGTCGGCGCGTCGCGCCTCGACGCGCACGTGGCCGCCCTCGGGCGCGAACTTCAGCGCGTTGCCGATGAGGTTCGCGAAGACCTGAAGCACGCGGTCGCGGTCGCAGTGGACGGCGAGGTCGTCCGACACGGCTGGAGCCTGGAGATCGATCGAGCGATCCGACGCGTCGGTCTCGAACATCTCGACCGCTTCGCGAATGAGCCTGGCGGCGGACCACGACGTCGCGCGAATCGCGAGCTGGCCGGCGTCGATCTTCCCGACATCGAGCAGGTCGCTGATGAGGCGGTACATGCGCTCGGCGGAGTGCACCACCCCGATGGCGCGCTTCCGTATCCGGTCGTCGCTGTCTCCGATGGCGCGCGCGATCATCTGCGCGTTCGCGAGGATGGTCGCGAGCGGGTTCTTGAGATCGTGGGAGACGATGGCGAGCACTTCCTCCCGTTGGCCGACGGCGCGCTGCGTGTCGCGGTAGAGCCGGGCGTTGTCGATCGCGACCGCGATGCGCCGGGCGAGATCTTCGGCCAGCAGGAGATCGAACGGGCCATACCGCCGCGCCGGCCGCTCGGAGCCGAGCGTCAGCGCACCGAGCACGCGCCCCTCGCGCCGCACCGACAGCGGCACGCAGATCAGCGAGCGGGCCTCGAGCGCCCAGACGGGGTCACGGCGCTCGATGGCGAGGGCACGCCGGAGCCGCTCCTGCCCGGCGATGTCGTTGTGCAGCTCGGACTTGCCCGAGTGGATGACGCGCGAGACCCCTTCGACGTCGAGGCCGAGCAGCTTGCGGCGGGTCAACGTGCGGAGGGCCTTCGCCTTCTGGCCGTTGGCGTGCGCCGTCGCCACCGGGCGGACGTGGTCGTCTTCCTCGAGCAGGTCCACGAGGCACCAGTCGCCGAGCAGCGGGACGACGGGCCCCGTCGCCTTCGCGATGGTGCTGGCGAAGTCGAGCGACGAGGTCAGCAGCGCGCTCGTGCGCGCCATGAGGCGCTGGCCGTCTTCGACGCGCTTGCGCTCGGTGATGTCGCGAAAGACCCAGACGACGCCGTACGAGTGCTCGGCCTCGTCGCGAATTGGAGTCGCCTGACACTCCACCGGCCGCTCGCTGCCGTCCTTCGCGAGGAGCACGTCGTGGGCGATCGGGTCCTCGGGGGGCGACGGCGCCCGGTGCACCTGAAAGATGCGGTCGAGGCGGAGGCCGCGCGCGTCGTCGCGTTTCCACCCGGTGAGGAACTCGGCGAGCGGGTTCATGAACCTGACCGTTCCGTCGGCGTTGGTCGCGATGACGGCGTCGGCCTCGCTGCGCAGCGTCGCGTGCAGCCAGGCCTCGCTCTCGCGCAGGCGGCGCTCGGTGTCGTGGCGGTACAGGGCGAGCTCGATGACGACCTGCAGCTCGCGATCTTCGAACGGCTTGAGGACGTACCCGAGCGGCAGCGCCGCCTTCGCGCGCTCGAGCGTCTTCGCGTCCGCGTACGCCGTGACGAAGACGATGGGGACGTCGAGCTCGCGGCGGATGCGGTCGGAAGCCTCGATGCCGTCGATGTGGTCCTGCAGCTTGATGTCCATCAGGACGAGGTCCGGACGTACGGCGCGGCTCTGGGCGATCGCCGCGTCGCCGGTGCCCGCCACCGCGGCGACGCCGTAGCCCATCGCTTGGATGCGTTCTTTCAGGTCGAGCGCGACGATTTGCTCGTCTTCGACGATGAGGATCTTCGGGCCGCGCATGCCGGCACTCCTTTCGCTCGGCGGCCGTCGGCGGGGGGACCTCGACGTCGAGGACGCGGGCTGTCAGTTCCATAACCCACGGGGCACCGGATCACCCCGCGCCCGGGACTGAGTCAAAGCGCCACAATGTGGGCTCGTAACCGCCCCGACCGCGGTACTGGCCCGGCCACTGCAACCGATCGGTTCGCATGGCTCGCGCGATTCACGGATTCACCGCCTACCTCGATCCTCGCAACCACGACCGCGTCCGGGAGCACTCCGCCCAGTTCGTGAACGAGCGGATCGACAAGCTCACCGCCACCGCGGTCGCCGAGACCGTCGCCCGGGGGCGCGAGGCGATCGCCGCCCGCATCGACGAGCTCGACCGCGAGTGGGACATCGATCGCGCGCTCATGGCGAACTTCGCGATCGTCGGCTCCCTGACGTTCTGGCTGGGCAGGCGAAAGGACAAGCGGTGGATGTGGCTGTTCGGCGCGCAGCAGCTGTTCCTGCTGCTGCACTCGACCGTCGGCTGGTGTCCCCCGGTGCCGCTGTTCCGGCGCTTGGGCTTCCGCACCGCGAAGGAGATCGTCGCGGAGCGGCAGCAGCTCGCCCGCCGGCTCATGCGGTGAGGCGACGAAGGGCTGCCGCGTTCGAGGGTCGCGCGGCCTGTTCGCAGCTCCGTTCGCCCTGAGCGGAGCAGCCCGAAGGGCTGCGGAGTCGAAGGGGGCGCGAAGCCGACGCGCGGCCCGCTTCGACTGCGGCGCCTGCGGCGCCTCCGCTCAGCGTGAACGGCGGCGCCTCACGCGCTGAAGCAGCAGCCCCGCCGCCAGCAGCAGCAGCCCCTCGCCCGTGCTGCAGCCGCACGCCACCGGCTCCTGCATCACCGGCGGATGAGGCGGCGTCACCACCGCCTCATCCCGCCCGTCGAGCTGCAGCAGGTACTGCACCAGCTGCTCCTTTTCGGCCTGCGACAGCGTCGACGCGTTGCCGTGGCCGGCCACGTTCAGCGTGTCGAGCAGCGTCGCCGCGGAGCCGTCATGGAAGTACGGCGCGGTCGCGAACACGCCGAGCAGCGTCTGCGTCTCGATGCCGGTCAGCGTCTCTCCCCGCCGCTTGCCCGACGAGGCCTTCAGCGTCCCGACGTCGTGGTGCTTCCCGTCGGTGTACGTGGGGCCGGAGTGGCAGGTGCGGCAGTCGAGCTTCTCGAACAGCGCCTTGCCCGCGCTCGCGTCGACGCCCTTGTACGGGCTGCGCGGCACCTCGTTCAGCGACGCCACGTACGCCGCGAGCGCGTCGAGATCCGCGCTCAGCCCCGCCTTCGCCGGCCCCAGCGGATCCCGGTGCGCCTCGAACTGGGCGTCGGTGAGGAAGCCCGTTCCTCCGAACGCGCCGCGGATGTCGTTCTCGAAGTCCTGGATCTCGTCGAAGTTGCCGGTGAAGTGCACGTTGCCGTGCCCCATGCCCGAGCGGCCGAGCAGGGTGATCGTGTTGCGCAGCCCCTCGCCGCGATCCGTGAAGTCCCAGACGGTGCCGTCTTCGTCGCCGTCGAGGTGGCAGGCCGCGCAGCTGACGTACGACTCCTTGCTCATGCGCTTGTCGCCGGCGTCGTGGAACAGCTGCTTCCCGCGCAGCACCTGGGCCGAGAGCGGCTCCTGCGCGACGGTGCTCACCTGCATGCCGGCCGGCACCGCGTCGTCGGTGCCGGACAACATCGCGCTGACGTCGACGACGGTGACGTCGCGGCTGAGCGCGTTCTGAATCCACAGCTTGCCGTCGCCGCCGAGCACGAGGCCTTCGGGCGCGCGGCCCGCTTCGATGCTGCCGACCGGCCGGCCGTTGTACGCGTTGCGGACCTCGACGCGGTTGGTGCCCTGCAGCGCGACGAAGACGAGATCGCCGAGCCGCGAGGTCTCGACCGCCATCGGCATCGCGGTGTCGTTGAGATCGACGCGCACGCCCTCGGCGTTCGCCGAGAGATCCAGCGTCGAGACGATCGGCCGCACCGTGCCGTCGTGCGTGAGCGCCTGGCCGTCGCGGTGGGCGCCGCGCTTCGTGTTGTCCTGCTTCGACGGCAGCCACGCCGTGACGCCGTCCGGCGCCACCGTCAGCGCGCCGAGGTAGTTCGGCACGCCGCGCGCCTGGTCCGGAGTGTCGGGCCCCGCGCCTTCAGCGAGCGCGAACGTGCGGACCGCCGACAGCGACGCCGCGTCGAGCTCGTGCACCTCGTGGCCCACGAGGCGCGAGACGAACAGGCGGTCTCCGAGCACGGCGAGCCCGCGCACCTTCGGCCCCACCGCGACGCTCGCGCCCGGCTCTGCTTCCGCGGAGAGCGCCACCACGCGCCCGCTGCCGGACAGCGTCACCCAGCCGCGATCGCCGGAGTAGACGACTCCGAACGGCGCCGAGCCGTACGGCAGCTGCACCGTGCGCACGACGGCGCCGGTCGAGGCGTCGAGCACCGAGAGCGTGTCGTCACCCTGGTTCGCGACGACGAGCTTCCCTGCGGGCGCCACCGCCAGCGTGCGCGGCGAGCGGCCGACGCGCGTCTCCCAGCCGCCGACCTTCGACACCGTCGACGCGTCGGTGTTCACCGTGAACGCCTCGCCTCCGATCGCGACGATGGTGCTCGAGCGCGCGCGGGCGACCGGCGACAGCGGCCGGTGCACGATCTGCGTCGCGGTGCACGTGGTCGACGCCAGCTGCGGCACCGAGAGGCGATCGACGTTGGGGCCCGAGGTGCCCTGCGAGGCGACCAGCTCGATGCGGTTCGACGAGCCCGCGACGAGGTCGACCGTCACGAACTCGCGGCGGAAGCTCCAGTCGTTGGCGATGGCGAGGAAGTCGACCACGCGCACGCGGGTGCCGTTCACGAGCAGCTCGAGCTTGCGCGGCAGCCCGAGCGCGTCTCCGTTGCCGAACGAGATCGCGAGCTCGTGCGGCCCGGTCACGTTCGCCGCGACGTTCGCGAACACCACGCGGCCGCCCGACAGCGGGAAGTCCGCGTAGCCCGGCCCGTTGAAGCCGGGCTCGCTGCTCTGCACGGTGACGCCGCCGCTCAGGGTCGCGCCTTCCGCCTCGTAGTGGCTCTCGACCGACGAGCTGCGCTCGGCCGTCGTCAGCGTCACCGGGTAGCGGCCGACCGCGGCGTACGTGTGCGTGACGGTGGCGCCGGTGCCGAACGCGCCGTCTCCGAAGCCGAAGCGGTACGAGTACGCGGTGTCGTTCGGCGTGCTGACCTTCAGCGTCGCCGCGCTGCCCAGCGCGACCGGCTGCAGCTCGACGGAGCAGGGCGCGCGCATCGGCATCGAGGTCGACGTCGTGAACGTGGTGCGCACCTCCGAGGCGAGGCCGTTGCCGACGAGGTCGGTCACTCCTCCCGCAGACAGCACGAGCTCGTACGCGACGCCCGGCTCGAGCGGAGCGTCGGGCGTGAACATCACCACCGTCTGGTTGATGCCCCAGCGGCCGGGCACCGCCGCTCCGCCGCCGGCGGGCCGCAGCACGAAGCTCGAGGCGGTCACCGAGGTCAGCTCGATCTGATCGGAGAACGAGACGCCGATGCGCGAGGTGACCGGCACGTGCAGCGCGCCGTCGGGCGGGTTCACGTATTCGACCTTCGGCGCCGCGGTGTCGCGCGCGGTCGCGTGGACGGCGAGCCAGGCGCCGTGCGCCCCTTCGTCGTCGGCGACCAGCACGAGGTTGCCGATCGGCACCGAGAACTGGTCGTCGCTCGTCGGCACGCGGCCCGCGATGACGCCGACCTCGCGCGCCATCGCCGGGTCGGCGAGCGAGACCTTGAAGATGCCGCTGCGGCCCGCGGCCACGAGGCGCACTCCGCCGAGGAAGGCGTGGCCGTCGCCGAAGCTCACGTATTCGCTCTTCGCGGTCGGCGACGAGCCCAGCAGGGTGATGTTCCGCGGATCGGTGGTGACGTCGTACGTGCGCAGCGGGTCGAGCAGGAAGGCGTGCTTGCCGTAGAAGCCTCCGATGTACGAGTCGACGCCGGGGTCGACGACGTCGAGCAGCACCGGGTTGACCGGGTCGCTGATGTCGAGCGTCGCGACGCCCGAGCTCTCTTTCGGGGTGGTGACGACGAGCAGGTTGCCCACCGCCCACAAGGGGCCGGCGCTGATGCCGCCGATGCCCGTGACGGGCACGCGCTTCACCACGCGCGGCATCTTCGGGTTCGACGCGTCGACGATGTGCAGGCCGGTGTTGGTGCCGCCGACGTAGAGCCAGCGGCCCTGCCACGAGACGCCCCAGACGGCCGCGGTGAAGTCGCCGTAGTTGATGCCGTCGAGCACGAGCGCGGCCTCGAGCACCGGCTGGGTGTGGTTGGTGATGTCCCAGAGGTCGACTCCCCGGCCCGAGATGGTCGCCGCGTGCAGCGTGCGGTCGGCGAACAGCGCGAACGAGAGCTGGTGCGCCTCGGCGGCCCCGTTGTCGTGCGGGCTCGAGACCTCGGAGAGCTTCGCCGGCGCCGCCGGGTTCGAGACGTCCCACAGCTCGTGCAGCGCGTTGCCGCCGAGGAAGACGCGCTGGTTCACCACCGCCGGCTGGTTCAGCGCCCGCGTGCTCATGATCGGGCTGATGCGCTGGTAGAGCTGGCTCGCAGGTCGATCGGCGTTCGGGAGCTGCGCGAGGACCACGAGCAGGGCGGGGATCATGGTGGGCGCGGCATAGCAGACGTCCCGACTGGCGAATCAACTCCGCCGCCTTGGTCAGGGGTCAACGTGTGCAGCGGCGGCAGCGTCACGAGCTTCGGCCAGCGCTTCCAGACGAACAGGGTCCACGCGATCGCCACGAAGCCGCCGAGGACGACGGCGGGCACGGCGCCGATGAGCGCGGCCGCGACGCCGGACTCGAGCTCGCCGAGCTCGTTCGACATGCCGATGAACACGTAGTGCACCGCGCCGACGCGCCCGCGGATCGAGTCGGGCACCACCATCTGCTCCAGCGTCAGGCGGATGATGACGCTCACGTTGTCGAGCGCGCCGCTGATGGCGAGGAAGAACAGCGAGAGCGGGAACCAGCGCGAGAGGCCGAAGCCGACGGTGGCGAGGCCGTAGCCGGCGACGACGACCAGCAGCACGCGCCCGGGTCTCGCCCACGGCCTGAGGCGCGTGGACACCAGCGCCATCGTGACGGCGCCGACCGACGGCGCCGCGCGCAGGATGCCGAGACCCTGCGGGCCGACGTGCAGCACGTCCTTCGCGAAGACGGGCAACAGCGCGAGCGCTCCGGCGAAGAGCACCGCGAACATGTCGAGCGTCAGCGCCGGCAACAGCAGCGGAGACTTGAAGATGAAGCGCAGGCCCACGAAGAAGTCGGCGCCGTGCGGCGGCGAGATTCCCGCGCGGGGCTTCGGCAGCGTCGCGTACGCCACGGCGCTCAGCGCCACGAACACCGACGCCAGCGCGTAGACCTTCCACGGCGACCAGACGCTCAGCAGAAAGCCGCCGAGCGCGGGCCCGGCGATCGCCGCGGTCTCGAACCCCGTCGTGCGAATCGCGTTCGCGCGCTGCAGCTGGCTCTTCGCGACCAGCATCGGCAGCAGCGCCGAGCTGGCCGGCGACTGCAGCGACGTCGTCGCGCCGAGGAACAAGAGCACCGCGTAGAAGAACGGCACCGGCAGCACCGCCCACGATGACGCCGCCAGCGCCGCGCAGCCCGCCGCGCTCGCCGCCGCCGACAGCGCGGAGAGGAAGCGGCGGTCGAAGCGATCGGCGAGCGCTCCGCCCGGCGCGAACAGCGCGAAGACGGGGATCACCTGCACGAGGCCGACGAGCCCGAGCGTCAGCGGGTCTCCGGTGCGCTCGTAGAGCTCGTAGCCGACCGCGACCGAGAGCATCTGCCGGCCCAGCACGCCGATGGAGCGGCCGCCGGCGAACCTCCACATCACGCTCTCGGGTGCTTCCTGCTCCACCACGGCGATGCGTTTATCCGGTAACGCGCAGCGTGTGGTCTCTGCGTTGCATTGTCGAGACAGGCTCGCAGGTCCGCCTCGAGGCGGCGCAACAGGGGAGTGAGACGATGAGGCTGCGCAGGAAACAGTCACCCATTCAGAAGGTCGCCAGGTACGTCGCGGCCATCGGGCGCACGCTGACGCCGCGCAGGAAGTCGGCGCTCAAGCGCGCGCTGGCGGCGATGAAGAAGCTGTACGACCGATAGGTCTCCGTTCGCCCTGAGCGGAGGAGGTTCAACCTCTCCCCGTTACTTCGCGGACGGCGCTCTGGGCTTCTTGATGTCGAACGCGGGCTTCTTGTTCGGATCGCAGTTCGGCCCGAACCCGTTCGCGTTGAAGCGGTACTTGATGTCGCCGCTGCGCCCGTCGGGCAGGAACGGCTGCACCGTCAGCTCGTGCTCCCCCGCGCGCGCCGGCGAGCAGTACGACAAGAGGTAGAACCGCTTCGAGAACCCCTCGATGCGCGAGGCCACCTTCTCGAACTGCGCGCCGACCTCGGCCGGGTTGCGCGACAGCGCCGTGCCCGAGCGGCCGAGATCGCGAAGCTCGACCTCGTTGACCTCCGCGCCGACGCCGATGACGAAGATCTCGAACCCCACTGCGTTCACCCAGCCCATGAGCTGGTCCTTCGTCGCGCGCGAGGCGTGGTCGGTGCCGTCGGTGAACACCACCAGCGTGCCGAACCGCAGCGGCACCGACGACTTGTCGAGGTGGTTGTTCAGCACCTCCATCGCCTTGATGGCGGCGCCGTTCAGGTTCGTCGACGGGTCCTGCGTCGAGAACCCGGCCAGGTTCACGTTCGCCGCGCCGGGCGCGAAGTCCCTCAGCTTGAAGATGTCGGGCCGGCCGTCGAACGCGTAGACGGCGGTCTCCTGGTACTGGCCGACCTTCGAGGTGAAGGCGCTGACGGCTTCCTGCAGCGCGGGCAGCTGGCCGGACTTCGCGACCGAGCCCGACATGTCGACGAGCAGCAGCGTGTAGTGCTTCGCGGCGATCTCCGGGTTCAAGATCGTCTGCTTCGACTCGTGCACCGAGACGAGCTTGCCGTCCTCGTAGATGTGGAACTGCTCGGCGGTGAGGCCGGGCACCGGCTCTCCGTCGCGGGTGTCGACCGTGAAGTACACGGCGACGTTCGACGGCTTCTGGACGCTCGCATCGACCAGCCGCGGAGCGAGCCCGGCGCAACCAGACAGAAACACCATCGCCAACAAGGCCATTCGCATGTTCGCGAAATCAAGCACGAGTCGGGGCCCAACGGGGGCGTGACGTTCATGCACGTTGGGGCGCGATGGCCCTGTGCGCCCCCCGCAACCGGGCGTGACGGCTCGCGCGAGGTCGGCGCGCTTCATGCTCCAGGGTAGGCGCACAAGGAGAATCACGATGCGTCGATTTGTGGGAATTGCAGCAGTCGCAGCCGCGCTGAGCATGTTCGCCTGCGAGACGTCGAATGCGCAGCGCCGCGAGGGTCGCACCCCGTCGCGTTACAACGACACGAGCACGCGCCCGGTCGAGAACCGGCCGCCTCCGGGTGAATACCGCCCAAACGACCTGAGCCCGATGCGTGGCGACGAGAGCTTCCCCGCCGAGTATCCGGGCTCTTCGCAGAGTGGGTTGGGGGAGGCGGTGGGTGGCTCGGCGGATACGCCGACCGGCTCTTCGATCGATCGCCGTGCGACGACGCCGTCGGCCGGCGCGCCTTCGTCGGGTTACCAAAGCCCTTCGGGCGAGACGGGCACCGCTCCGACGAACTCGGATCGCCTGACCCCCGGCACGACCGGCACGGGCAGCAGCCGCTCGGCCGAGTCGGAGGACCGCTACCAGGACCCTGCCAAGGACACCTCGAAGAACACCGAGAGCTCGACCACGTCGAGCACCGGTACCGGTACGTCGACCGGTATGTCGTCCAGCGAGCCCTCGGACTCGGCGGGCCAGGTCGGCAGCGGCTCCAAGTCGAGCGCGAACAAGAAGGCGCAGGGCCGCACGGGCAGCCAGAGCTCGACGGTTCGCCCGCGCACCGGAGTGGGAGCCCCTCCGGCGTCGGATCCGCTCGGCAACACGAACTCGGACGTCCCCGACGTGAGCGGGACCCCGCCGATTCCCAGCGACGCCCCGACGTCCTCCAACCCGTACGACCTCGGGGCGGCGAAGAGCCCGAAGGCGGCGGACGGCGGCACCGCGACCGATGGTGGAACGAGGTTCGAGGGCAATCTGCCTAGCGACCCGCTGAACACCTACTGATCACGGTCACGAAGACGAGAGCGACGGGGCCCACCATGGCGAAGAACACGTATGGCAAGAAGGTTCGGTACGCAGTGGTGGGCCTCGGGCACTTCGCCCAGGAGGCCGTGCTGCCGGCGTTCAAGCACGCTCCCAACAGCGAGCTCGTCGCCGTCGTCTCGGGCGACCCGCACAAGAAGGCGAAGGTGCCTCGCCAGTACAAGGTGCCGTTCATCGTCGGCTACGACGAGTACGACGACTTCCTCGCCACCGGTGAGGTCGACGCCGTGTACATCGTGCTGCCGAACCACCTGCACGCCGACTACACCATCCGCGCCGCGAAGGCCGGCGTGCACGTGCTCTGCGAGAAGCCGCTCGCCGTCACCGTCGACGAGTGCAAGCGCATGATCGCCGCCTGCAAGAAGGCCGGCGTGAAGCTGATGACCGCCTACCGGCTGCACTTCGAAGAGAACAACCTCTCCACCATCGAGCACGTGCAGAAGGGCCGCATCGGAGAGCCGCGGATGTTCGCGTCCACCTTCGCGATGGATCTGCGCGAGGGCAACATCCGCGAGAAGCCGGTGCCGGGCCGCGGCCCGCTGTACGACATCGGCACGTACTGCATCAACGCGGCGCGCGGCCTGTTCCGCGACGAGCCCGAAGAGGTCTTCATGATGCCCGCGCAGGGCGTCGACCAGACCGCGTGCGTGCTCAAGTTCCCCGGCGGCCGCCTCGCCACCTTCGCGGTGAGCTTCGACGCCTTCCACGGCTCGCGCTTCGAGCTCATCGGCACCAAAGGCGCCATCGAGGCGGACCCGGCGTTCTCGCACAAGGGCGACCTGAGCCACACGCTCACCGTCGGCGAGAAGACGCAGGAGAAGACCGCGAAGGACCGCGATCAGATCGCCCCCGAGATCATCTACTTCAGCGACTGCATCTTGAAGAACCGCGAGCCCGAGCCCTCGGGCTACGAGGGCCTGCTCGACGTCCGCGTGATCGAGGCGCTCAAGAAGTCGGCCCGCGAGCGCCACCCGGTGCGCCTGCCGCGCGCCCGCAAGCGCGCCCGCCCCAGCATGCGCCAGGAGCGCCGCGCCAGGCCCCACCGCCGCGAGCCCAAGCTCGTGAAGGTGGCGTCCCCGAGCAAGAAGTAACCCGCTTTCCCTCACGTCCCGGAGCTCCGTCATGAAAGCCGTCGTCTTCCACAAGGTCGGGGACATTCGCCTCGACAAGGTCCGTGATCCGCGCATCGAGCAGGGCACCGACGCGATCGTGAAGCTCACCGCGAGCGCGATCTGCGGAACGGATCTCCACCTGGTGCGCGGCACGCTGCCCGGCGTCGAGCCCGGCACCGTCCTCGGCCACGAGGGCATCGGCATCGTCGAAGAGGTCGGCCCCGACGTCCGCAACCTCGAGAAGGGCGACCGCGTCGTCATCTGCTCGACCATCGCCTGCGGCAGCTGCGTGTACTGCCGCGCCGGCTACTACGCGCAGTGCAACAACGCGAACCCGAACGGCCCGCTCGCCGGCACCGCGTTCTTCGGAGGCATGAAGAGCTCGGGCCCCTTCAACGGGCTTCAGGCCGAGTACGCGCGCATTCCGTACGCGCACGTCACCGCCACGAAGCTGCCCGACGAGGTCGGCGACGACGACGCGATCCTGCTCTCCGACATCCTGCCCACCGCGTGGTTCGGCGCGAAGCTCGCCGAGATCAAGGAAGGCGACACCGTCGCCGTGTTCGGCTGTGGCCCGGTGGGGCTGTTGTCGATCGCGTGCGCGCGGCGCCTCGGCGCAGGGCGCGTCATCGCGGTCGATCGCGTGCCCGACCGGCTCGAGGTCGCGAGGCGGCAGGGCGCCGAGATCGTCAACTTCGACGAAGAGGACCCGGTCGAGGCCATTCGCCGCATCACCGAGGGCATCGGCGTGGATCGCGCCATCGACGCCGTCGGCGTCGACGCCCAGTGCGCCCACGGAGGCCCGGCGGCGAAGCTGGATCGCACCACCAAGAAGATGTTCGCGCGCGAGCAGAAGATGATCGCCCCGGTGCAGCGGCCCCGCCGCGGCAACTGGCACCCCGGTGAGGCTCCCTCGCAGGCGCTCTTCTGGGCGGTCGAGGCGCTGGCGAAGGCGGGCACGCTGTCGATCGTGGGCGTGTACGGTGACGCGTCGAGGCACTTCCCGATCGGCGTCGCGATGAACAAGAACCTCACCGTCAACATGGGCAACTGCAACCACAAGAAGTACGTCGCCCAGCTCATCGAGCTGGTGCGACAGGGTGGTTTTCGCCCGAGCGAGTACGTCAGCCAGAAGGCGTCGCTCGAGGACGCGATCGAGGCCTACCGGCAGTTCGACAGGCGGATGCCCGGCTGGACGAAGGTCGAGCTCAGGCTCGCTGCCTGATCGGCTGAGGCGCCTTTGGCGTCTTGGGGCGGAATGGTTGGCCGCTCGAAAGGTTCCCAGAGGGACGCGCCCTCAGAGATCGTTGGCACGACGAGTGAAGCAGTGGCCGCCGACATGTACCGGGCCCTGCTCCTCCTCCTTGCGACGATGTTACCGACCGGAGCCCTCGCGGGGCCCATCGGTGACCGGATCGACGCGCGCGAAGATCACTCCCTGCTGCGCAGCGCGTGGGACAACTCCCTCACGGTGAACCCGATCGATCTGTTCACCGGCACGATCAACATCGAGTACGAGCGCGCCGTCGCCAACAAGGTCGGCATCTACGGCGGCGTGAACTTCCTCATCATGCGCGGCGTGCTGATGTCGTCCGACGCGCGCAACCGGTTCGCGTTCGGCCCCGAGGTCGGCGCGCGCCTCTACCTCATCGGCCGGGCGCCGGGCGGGCTGTGGCTCGGCCCCTACGTGAACGCCGCGTACGTGCGGAACATCGGCGTGGCCGGTGAAGCTCCGAGCGGCGGCGACTCGCTCTCGCTCGGCGGCGGAGGCATGGCCGGGATCAACCTGCTGTTCGGTCAGTTCAACCTGTCGCTCGGCGCCGGCGCCGGCTACTACGACTGGGGCGTCGTCACGTCTGGGACGCGCGACCCGAGCTCGAGCGGCTTCACTCCTCGCCTGCGCCTCGCGTTGGGCGCGGTCTTCTAAGCGGGTCAGCCGTGGAAGCGAGAGTCATGAGGCCTGTGACGCGTACACCCCACCAGCCGCACCGGGTCGGGGCCGCGGTTCCCCCACCCGAGGTGTCGCGGCCTGCCCGCGTGCACCGGGCGATCGTCACGGTCGCCGCCGCGCTGGTCGCCATCGTGGGGTTGAAGCACCTGGGAGGCTTCCTGGCCCCGGTGCTGTTCGGAGCGATGGTCGCCGCTGCGTCCGCTCCGGTCGTCTCGTGGCTCAACCGCCGTCGCGTTCCCATCATGGTGAGCGCGGCGGCGGTGCTCCTGGTCGACTTCCTCGCGCTCGGCTCGCTCGGCTGGCTGTTCCTCTCTGCCGCCGGCGACCTGCAGGAGCGCCTGCCCACGTACATCAGCCGCGTGCTCGGCGTGTCGAACGCGCTGACGCACCACCTCGGCTCGGCCGCCGCGCTGCCGCTGCACGACGCGCTCGAGGCCGACCGCATCAACGCGTGGGTGACGTCGCTCGCCGAGCGGCTCATCGGCATCACCTCGTTCGGCGCCGTCGTCGCGTTCGTCGTCTTCTTCACGCTGTGCGAGGGCGACGAGATCGGCGTGAAGCTCCGCACGCTGCAGCCGGGCATCGCGACGCGCATGGACAAGCTCGAGCGCGTGATGGCCGACGTGCGCAGCTACCTGCTGGTGAAGGGCTTCACCAGCTTCCTCGCCGCGGCCGCGACGTGGCTGGTGATGGACCTGTTCGATCTGCCGCTCGCGTCGCTGATGGCGCTGTCGATGTTCCTCTTGCACTTCATCCCGAACATCGGCGCCGCGGCCGCCGTGCTCGGAGTCGTGGGCGTCGCGCTCGCCGAGCGCGGCACCGGCACCGCGATGGCGGTCGGCTGCGCGCTGTCGGCCGTCGCGCTCGTGATCGGCAGCGTGCTCGAGCCGCACTTCCTGGGGCGCGCGCTGCGGCTGTCTCCCTTGATGGTGCTGCTCGGCATGCTGTTCTGGGGCTGGCTGTGGGGCCCGGTCGGCGCGCTGCTCTCGGTGCCGCTCATGGTCGTCGCGAAGGCGGGCCTCGAGAACAGCCAGCTCGCCTGGGTCGCGCAGCTGCTCGGCAATCGCCCCGCGGAGCCGCTGCCGCCCCGCCGCCCGCTGATGGTGGTGCGGCGCCGCGTGACGACGCCTCCCTCTTCGCCCCAGGTCGTCCCGATGCCAGGGCAAAACGCCTCATGAAGACCGTTCGACGAGTTCCGAGCCGGAGAGATCCTGCTCGTTTGCAGCAAGGCAGCAGAGGAACGCGCGATGCAAAAGGATCGCGCCGCAGTAGTGAAAAACCTGGGAGCCAGTCCATGGACAACAACGTCATCGAGAAGACCACGAAGTACGCCGAGAAGCAGATCCCCGATTCCGTGATCAACACCGCCAAGCAGTTCGGCCACAAAGCCGCGACGATCACCAGCGACTACGCCGGCAAGGCCGCCGAGTACACCGAGAAGAACGTCAAGAAGTACCCGCTCGCCGCCGTCGGCATCGCGCTGGGCTCGGGCGTCGTCCTCGGCACCCTCGGCACGCTGCTCTTCCGCCCGCGCCACCCGTCGGTCTACGAGCGCGTCGCCACCGCCGCCTCCGAGATGGAGTTCGGCAAGCAGGCGCTCAAGCTCGGCCGCAAGCTGATCTCGAAGTACTTCTAGAGCGGTTTGGGGGGAAGTGACGCGGGCGCCGGACCTCGATGAGAGGGCGGCGCCCGAAGTCTTTGCGGGGGGCGCGTCGCCGCTCACGACGGCGACGCAGTTGGTGGCCGGTCGGTCGCGTCGCCTACGTATTCGAGCCGGTCTTCCTCAGCGGCGGCAGCGAATCCCGAACCTCGAGCTTCTCGAGCTTCTTCGTGGCCGGCCCGTCGAGGATGTCGCCGCTGACATCGAAGCGCGAGCCGTGGCACGGGCAGTCCCACGTCTTCTCGAGGTCGTTGAACTTCACCAGGCAGCCCATGTGCGTGCAGACGCCGCTGACGGCGTGCAGGCCGTTCTCGGTGTCGCGGTAGACGGCGACGCGGCGGCCCTCGACGCGAACGACCTTGCCTTCTCCGCGGCCGATGTCGGCGATGGACTCGACGGGCGGCGCGGTGAGGCGATCTCCGATGAGGTGCGCCGGGAAGTCGACGTTCTCCTTCACGAACGGCACGAGCGAGGCGATCGGCTTGATGCGCGTGGCGGAGAAGACGCTCGCGAACGGGCTGTCGAGGCCGAGGATGAGATCGCTGACCAGCAGCGCGCCGGCGGTGCCGAGCGTGAGGCCGTGGCCCGAGAGGCCGGTGCACACGTAGACGTGCTTCGAGGCCGAGTTGCGGCCGATGTACGGCAGGCCGTCGACCGACTCGAGCAGCTGCGCGGACCAGGTGAACGCCGGCTTGCCCGCGCGCAGGTGGCCGCGCGCCCAGTCGACGAGCTGCTGGATGTGGTGCGCCTCGTCCTCGGTGCCGGTCTTGTGATCTTCCCCGCCGACGAGCACGTAGCGCTGGCCGTTCATCGTGGCGCAGCGCAGGTAGTGGTACGGCTGCGAGAGGTCCCAGAACAGCGCGTTCGCGAGCGGCACGTCGGGGAACGCGGCGATGTAGCTCCGGTAGCTGGCGAGCTTGGTGTTGAGGAAGAGCCAGTTGTTCGGCGAGTGCGTCGCGGAGAAGACCGAGGTCGCCTTCACCGTGGCGCCGCTGGAGAGGTGGACGACGCAGGGCTCTCCGTCGTCGACCTTCACGACGTGGGTGTTCTCGAAGATGCGGACGCCACGGCGGGCGGCCTCTGCGGCGAGCCCGCGCACGTAGGCGAGCGAGTCGAACTTCGCCTGGTGGCGGAAGCGCAGGCCGCGCGCGACCGAGTAGGGGAGCGGAACGGACTGCTCCATCACGACGTCGACGCCGGCCTCGTGGGCGGCGGCGTGCTCTTCGTCGAGCTCCTCGACCTGCTCCTCCGACTCGGCGACGAGCCAGCCGGGGATGCGCTCGAACTGGCAGTTGAGGCCGTGGGCTTCGACGCGCTGCTGGATGTGATCGATCGCGTTGCGTGAGGCCGCCGCGACGAGCTTGGCCTCGTCGAGACCGAAGTTGGAGATGATCGTCGAGTAGCCGCAGTCGAGATCTTCGGTCAGGTGCGCGCTGCTGCCGCCGGTGGTGCCCGAGCCGATGCGGTGCTGCTCGAGGAGGATGACCTTCTTGCCCGCCTCGGCGAGCTTGAGGGCGGCGGTGACTCCGGTGATGCCGCCTCCGATGACGACGACGTCCGTCTCCTGCTCTTGATCCAGCGGGGGGTACTCTTTCGCGGGCGGAGTCATGTCCCACAGGGACTCGGAGTGGTTGGTCTTCATGGCGGTGGCGTGCAGGGTGCAAGCGCGGGGCCGGTTGCTTCGAAGTGGTGACGCCTCTGAAGCGCGCGGCTCGACGTCACCGAGATCCGATGCGGGCGCTCTGCGCGTTACGAATCGCGGACGTTCAGCGGATAAACGCCGTGATGTACGCCCATCAGCTTCAGCCGCTCGAAGCCGGGCACGACGCCGAAGCCGGAGAGGATGACGCGGCGGAGCTGGAACGGCGTCGCCCGGTCGGCGAGCCCCGACTTCGTGATCGCCGCGCAGCGGAAGCCCGCAGCTTTTGCGTCTGCGATCGTCTGCGCGTCGTGCGAGCCGTACGGGTACGCGAGCGCGGTGGCTCTCGCGCCGAGGTGCTGCTCGAGCTCGTGCTGTGACTGCTCGAGGTTCTCTCTCGTCGGCCGGCGGACGTGCTCGTGCGCGTGGCTGCCGATCTCCCAGCCTCTGTCTCGAAGCGCCTTCAGCTCGTCCCAGCTCGCCAGGTCTGCGGGGATGCCGTCGAACGGGATGCCGCGCTGGCCCACCTGGCTCGTCACCGCGAACACGGTGGCCGGGACGTCGCTCAGGACGGGGAGGGCGTCGCTGATCACGTCGACGAAGCCGTCGTCGAAGGTGATGCAGGCCGTGCGGTCGTCGCCGGCGTCCAGCGCCTGCGTGAGCGTCGTGAAGCGGTAGCCCTTCGACTTCAGCCAGTCGACGTGGGCGCGCAGCTGCGGAGCCGTGATGTACAGCTTCCGCTGCCGGACCCCTTTGGGCGGTTCGCCGACGTGGTGGAGAAGCAGAATCAGCATCCGGGGCCGATTTACCGGCTTTGGAGCCACCTCGGGTTGAAGCATGTCAGACCCTGAATATATGTTCAGTAACGTCGATGCTCCCCCTTCGACTCGATCAGCTCCGCGAGAAGCTCCGTCATTTTGCTGCGGGCGCTCCCCTTGCGCGCGCTGGACGTACGTTCGTCCCGGCCCCGCCGTGGCTCGCGCGAGCGCTGCCCGACGGAGGCTTCCCCATCGGCGTCACCGAGCTCTCCTCGCGCGCGGCGCTGGGCGGCACCACGCTGATCCTCTCGCAGGCCATCGCCCTCGCGCAGCGGGAGCCGGAGGTGAGCTGTGCCTGGGTCGACCCCGAGGGCACGCTGCACGCGCCCGGGCTCATGCAGCAGGGCGTCGAGCTGCAGCGCCTGCTCGTCGTGCAGCCTCCACGCGCGCGGCTGCAGGCGATCTCGGTCCGCATCGCTCGCTCCGGCGCCGTCGCCCTGCTCGCCGTCGACTTTCATCCCGTGGGGGGCAAGAGCCCGCCGCCGCCGCCCCGGCAGCAGGAGGACCGCTGGGTCCGCCGGCTCCAGCTCGCGTGCGAGGAGGGCAGCACCGCCGCGCTGCTCGTCACCGATGCCCGCGTGAAGCAGGCCGCGATGTTGCCTGTCGCTTTGAAGGTTCAGCTCGAGCACGTCGCGCCGTCGCGGATGCTGGTGACGGTGCTGAAGGAGAGAAGCGGGCGGGTGGGGCAGAGCATGGAGGTCGAGTTCCCGTGAGCAGCGGCCGCTATCTCGCCATCGCGCTCCCGAAGGCCCCGCACGCGATGTTGATCGCGGCTGCGGAGCTCGCGCTCGGCTTCGGCCCGCGATGCTCGATCGACGAAGAGCGCGCGCTGGTGACTCTCGACGTCTCCGGCTGCGGGCACCTCTACGGCGGAGAAGCCGCGCTCGCTCAGCAGTTGCTCGAGCGCGTGCGTCCGCTCGCTCGCGAGCTCCGCATCGCCGTCGCCGACGGTCCCGCGGTCGCCGCCATGATCGCACTCGGCTGCGAGGGCACGTGCATCGCTCCTCCCGGCCGCGGAGTCTCGGCCCTCGCTCCGCTGCCCCTCGAGGTCTTAGGCTTCGACGACAAGACCGCGGCCTGGTTCGCGGGACTGGGCGTCTACACCGTCGGCGAGGTGCAGAAGCTGCCGCCCGCCGAGCTCGAGCGCCGGCTCGGTCCCTCGCACCGCGCGGCGCTGCGGCTCATCCACGGAGACGATCCTCCTCCCACCGAGTGGTGGCAGCCGCCGGCCGTGCTCTCCGAGTCGCTCGAGCTCGACCACGGCGTCGAAGCCCTCGAGCCGCTGCTGTTCCTCATCAAGGGCCTCGTCGACCCGCTCTGCGCGCGCCTCGAGGCCCGCGGCCAGCTCCTCGCCCGCGCCGAGCTCTGGGTGAAGTACGAGAAGCTCCCCGACCTCGAGCGCCGCGAGCAGACCTGGGAGGCCGTCTTCCCCGCGCCGCTGCGCGACGGGAAAGCAGTGCTCAACGTGCTCAAGCTCAAGCTCGAGGCGCAGCGCTTCGAGGCTCCCGTCCGCGAGCTGTGCTTGCGCTTCGTGCAGACGGTCGAGCGCATGCCCAAGGCGCTGCACCTGTGGACGAAGGAGGCCGCTTCCGTCCGCGCGCTGCCGGTGCTCATCGCCGAGCTCACCGCCGAGCTCGGCCCCGAGCGCGTCGGCTGCCTGCTGGTGCGCGACAAGCACGCCGCGTCGGCTCGCTCGACGCTCGGGCCCATCGGCGCCGAGTCGCCGAAGCCGCCGTCGCCTTGGGTCGCTTTGACCTACGCCGCGAGCGAGCCGCTGCGCTGCGCGCGCAAGGCCGAGCCGTGGGAGGGCCCGACCAGCGGCCGCCTGCTGCTGCGCCGGCAGGGCATCGAGTGGTGGAGCCGCGGCTTCTCCGAGGCGTGGGACTCGCTCGCCGTCTGGGTGCCGTCGCTCGGCTGCACCGCCTGGGTCGACCAGCGCACCGGAGAAGGCTTCGGTCCGTCCGCCTGGCTGCGGGGGTGGTTGGAGGGGTGAGTGGAGCTGCACCGCACCGAAGAGCCGAGCGTCACCATCCGCTCGAAGCCGCCCGCCGGCCCGCAGTACGTCGAGCTCGACGCACGCTCGAACTTCTCGTTCCTGCAGGCCGCCATCTCGCCCGAGAACCTCGTCCACCGCGCGCGCGAGCTCGGCTACCGGACCATCGGCCTCGTCGACCGCGACGGCATCTACGGCCTGCCGCGCGCCTACGAGATCGGCCGCGAGGTCGGCGTCCGCATCGTCGCGGGGGCCGAGGTCACGCTCGACTTCGAGCCGCACCCCACGGTGCGGTTGTACGTGGCCGACGCCGACGGCTACCGGAACCTCTGCTCGCTGCTCACCCTCGGCCACACGCGGCGCGTGAAGGGCAAGGCGCGCGACGCTGCGGAAGGTGTGCCGCGCAACTGCTACTCCGAGGTCTCCATCGAGGAGATCTGCGCCCGCGCGAAGGGCCTGTGGATCATCGCCGACGCGTACGAGCTGCCGCGGCTCTCCGAGCTGCGCGACGCGTTCGGCTCCCGGTTCTCGCTGAGGGTCTACCGCCAGCACGACGGCTTCGATGCCGCCCGCGAGCGGGCCGCGCTCGGCGCCGCGCGCGAGCTCGCCGCGCCCATCGTCGCCACCAACGCCGTCCGCTACGCCACCCGCGAGGACAAGCAGCTCTTCGACGTCGTCCACTGCATCCGCGAGGGCGTCACGCTCGAGAACGCCGGCCGCGCGCTGTCGTGCAACGCCGAGGCGTTCTTGAAGGCCGAGGCGCAGATGCTCGCGCTGTTCTCCGATCGCCCGCGCTGGCTCGAGCGCTCCGTCGAGATCGCCGAGGCCTGCCGCTTCGAGCTCAGCGAGCTCAAGTACAGCTTCCCCTCCGAGATCGAGGCGCTCGGCCCTCCCGAGGAGAAGCCGTTCGCGACGCTCAAGCGCCTCGTCTACCAGAGCCTGCCCGAGCGCTACCCCGACGGCGCGCCGCCGAACGTGCACGATCTGCTGCAGAGGGAGCTCGCCCTCATCGAGCAGCTCGACGTCGCTCCGTTCTTCCTCTCCGTCTTCGCGATCGTCCGCATCGCCCGCGAGCGCGACATCCTCTGCCAGGGGCGCGGCAGCGCGGCGAACTCCGCCGTCTGCTACTGCCTGGGCATCACCGCCGTCGACCCCGCGCGCGCGTCGACGCTGTTCGAGCGCTTCATGTCGCCCGAGCGCAAGGAGCCCCCCGACATCGACGTCGACTTCGAGCACGAGCGCCGCGAAGAGGTCATCCAGGAGATCTACCGCCGCTACGGCCGCGACCGCGCCGCGATGGTCAGCGAGGTCATCTGCTACCGCGGCCGCTCCGCGATGCGCGAGGTCGCGAAGGTCTTCGGCTACTCGCTGGAGGACTCGAACAAGCTCGCCGGCCTGCTCCACTGGTGGAACGAGGTCGACGACGTCCGCGAGCAGCGCTTCGCCGAGGCCGGCTTCCAGCTCGACGAGCGGCTCAGGCAGGTCGTCAACATCGCCACCCGCATCCAGGGCTTCCCGCGGCACCTCTCCATTCACGTCGGCGGCTTCGTGCTCTCGGCGAGACCGCTGTGCGAGGTCGCGCCCGTCGAGCCCGCCACGATGCCCGATCGCACCGTCATCCCCTGGAACAAGGACGACCTCGACGTCCTCGGCTTCTTCAAGGTCGACGTCCTCGCGCTCGGCATGCTCACCGCCATTCGCAAGGCGCTCGCCTACGCTCAAGCCGACGAGCGGCTGCAGGCGCCCTCCGCCGTCGCCCGGCTGGCGCGCGTTCCGCCCGAGGACCCCCGCTCCTACGACGCGGCGTGCGCGGCCGACACCGTCGGCGTCTTCCAGATCGAGAGCCGCGCCCAGATGGCGATGCTGCCGCGCCTCAAGCCGAGGAAGTTCTACGACATCGTCGTGCAGGTCGCGATCGTCCGCCCCGGCCCGATTCAGGGCGGCATGGTGCACCCGTACCTGCGCCGCCGCATGGGCCAGGAGAAGATCGTGCTGCCGCACCCGCGGCTCGCTCCCATCCTCGAGCGCACCTTCGGCGTGCCCATCTTCCAGGAGCAGGCGATGCAGATCGCCATCGTCGGAGCCGGCTACACCGGCGGCGAGGCCGACCAGCTCCGGCGCGACATGGCCGCGTGGAGACGCAACGGCAAGCTCGAGCGCCACCGCGAGCGCCTCATCAAAGGCTTCCTCGAGAACGGCATCTCGCAGGAGTTCGCTGAAGCCCTCTTCCGCCAGATTCAGGGCTTCGGTGAGTACGGCTTCCCCGAGAGCCACGCCGCGTCGTTCGCGCTGCTCGCCTACGCGAGCCTCTGGCTCAAGGTTCATCACCCGGCCGAGTTCGCCGCCGCGCTCATCAACAGCCAGCCGATGGGCTTCTACTCGCCGAACACGATCCTGCAGGACGCCAGGCGGCACGGCGTCGAGCTGCTCCCCATCTGCCTGCACGAGAGCGGGTGGGACTGCACCGTGCCGGCGCCGCGAAGGCTGCGCATCGGCTTGAGGCTCGTGCGCGGCTTGCGTGAAGACACCGTGCGCCGCATCGAGCGCTTGAAGCCGTTCACCAGCATCGATGATCTCGCCGCGCGCGCCGCCGTCGGCACCCGCGACATGACGCTGCTCGCCCAGTCCGGAGCCCTCGACGTCCTCGAGCCCGACCGCCGCCAGGCCATCTGGCTCGCGCGCGTGCCGCGGCTCGACGGGCTGCTCGAGGGCGCCGACGCTCCGTCCCAGCGCGGGCGGTTCAAGAAGCTCTCACGCCTCGAGCAGCTCAAGCTCGACTTCTTCACCACCGGCGTCTCGGTGCACGACCACCCGATGAAGCTGTGGCGCGGAAAGCTGCCGCCGCACGTGCGCTCGAGCGCCCAGGTGAACGGCGCGCGCGACGGAGAGAAGGTCACCACCGCCGGCATGGTCATCTGCCGCCAGCGCCCCGGCACCGCCAAGGGCATCGTCTTCATGACCCTCGAGGACGAGCTCGGCTTCTCGAACCTCGTCTTCTACCAGGACGTCTTCGAGCGCCTCTTCAAGCTCGCCACCGGCGTGCAGATGCTCATGGTCCACGGCACCATTCAGCGCGCCGGCGACGTCGTGCACGTCATGGTCGAACAGCTCGAGCGGCTGGCCGAAGGCACGTTCGCGGCAAGCCACGATTTTCACTGAGGGGATCAAGTTCGTTTACAGGTGCGCGAAATACGCACCCTCTCGGTTTCTCGATACCTGGGCATGACTACCATTCGCGGCACGAACCCCATGGCGACGTCCTGCTTCCCCAGCCCCCTCCCGCAGCAGCCGGCGGGCCCCAGCGAGCGTGAGCAGTTCCGCACCGCAGTCAACACGCTCAAGGCGAACTTCGGAGACCTCAAGGGCGGCTTCTTCGACGACACCATCGACATGAACGAGCTGTACCGCGCGGCGCAGAGCGGCAACCCGCAGGTCCGCGAGGCCGCGCGCTTCCTGCTCGCGCACCCCGAGATGCTCGGCGAGCTCGACGTGGCCCGTCACGGCGGCGGCACCGACGGCAAGATCAGCATGAGCGACATCGACACCCAGCTCGGTCGCCTCGACCGTGAGCAGGCGCTGCGCTCGCTCGTCACCGACCCGCGCGCCAGCGAGTTCGCGTCGTCGCTGCAGACGCTCAACCAGTACTGGGGCGCGCTCGACACCGCCGGCGGCTTCCTGAACTTCGGCAAGGACGGCAAGGTCAGCCAGGACGACCTGAACGCCATCGCGGGCAACCCGAGGGCTCCCGCCGAGCTGCGCCGCGCCGCGCTGTTCATGAGCCTGAACCAGGACCTCTGGGGCCTCGTCGACGTCGCCGCCGAGGGTGGCAACAAGGACGGCGTCGTCAGCGTCGACGACCTCAAGGCCTTCAACACGCAGCTGCAGAACGTCGTCAACGACATGCAGCCGCGCTTCCAGACTCCGTACCGGCAGTACTGATTGCGCGTGGGGCTTGCCCCACCCCCGTCCGGGAGGACGATTTTTTAGAAGCGGGAGCAGAACTCCGCATCCGGGCGCGGCATGCCGTCGAGGGCCGGCATGCTGCGCCCGTCTTTTTCCGGCGCCATTTTCAGCTCAGCTGTCTCGCGAGCGCGAAGACGCGGCCGAAGTCTCCGCGGGTGAACGCCTCGGTGAGGTCGCCGTGCTGGCCCGCGCGCAGCTCGGCGAGCCGCTCGTACTTGCGCGAGTGGTACGCGGCCACCGCCCACGCGAGCCGCAGCCCCGCAGCGCCTCCGCGGAACGCCGCGCCCTTCAAGAACGCATCGCGGAAGAACATCGCCGGCCGCTGCAGCCACGGCAGCTTCCCGCGCCGGCCCTCGGCGTTCGCGCGCACCGCCCAGAGCAGGGCGTAGACCTCTTCCTTCGCGCCCCGCTTCGGAATGTCGGTCGCGAACCGGTGCTCGATCGGCGCGTCCAGCCGCACCGCGTCCGGCCGCGACAGCGCCTCGTGCACGATCATCTCGGGCCGCCACGCGGCCAGCTCGCGGCGCACCAGCCGGCACCGGTGGTGCGTGCGGTAGAGGAAGCGGCCGCTCGGCAGCTCCGCCCAGTCGTGCACCGGCAAGAGGTGCGCCGCCGCCGTCGGCCCGCTCTGCTTCCACGCGCGCAGGCGCTCGCGCGCCGGCTCTTCCAGCCGCTCGTCTGCGTCGAGGTACAGCACCCAGTCGCAGCCCTCGAGCGCGCCGACCGCCGCGGCGCGGGCGGCTCCGTAGCCGGCCCACGCGTGCTTCAGCGTCCGCACGTCCGTCGTGGGTCGCGTGTCGCCCGAGTCGATCGCCACCACCTCGTCGGCCACGGCTTTGAGGCTCTCGATACACGCCGGCAGCGTCGACACGTCGCTGCCGTGAATGACGAAGCCGCCGAGCCGCACCGCGCGCGTGATAGAGCCGCCTCGTGTCCAGCGCAACGCTCCGCCTCGGTCGGGCCCTCTTCCGATATCGGAGCGTGACACCCCTGCCGGTCATCGCCGCCGTCGCGTTCCTGCTCTGGAGGTCCCGCGGCATCGCCGACCCCACGCCGTTCCTCGCCGCCGGCTTCTGCGTCGCGCTGCTCGGGCAGGTGCTGCGCTTCTACACGCTCAGCTGGGTGCAGGACGGCACCTCGGGACAGGACGACGTCCTCGAGGCCAAGCAGCTGAACACCCGAGGCCCCTACGCCCGCGTGCGGAACCCGCTGTACGTCGGCAACCTGCTCATCTGCGCCGGCCTCATGATCGCCGCCCACGACGTCTGGGCCGCGCTCGTCGGCCTCGCGTTCTTCTTCGGCGAGTACTTCTTCATCATCCGCGCCGAGGAGGACTTCCTCCGCTCGCAGTTCGGCGAGAAGTACGAGCAGTACCTGCGCGACGTGCCCCGCTGGGTGCCGCGGCTGACGCCCGCCTACGGAGGCAAGCTGCGCGACGGCTCGCTCGACTGGCGCCGCGGCCTCAAGAAGGAGCACAACCCCTTCACCGCCTGGAGCCTCGGGCTCGTCGCCCTCTCCGCGTGGGATCTGCTCGCCCGCGGCGTGCCGGTGCAGGCGCTGTGGGCCCACGCCGTCGTCGCCGGCGCCGTGCTCGCGCTCTTCCTCGCCATCAAGGCGTGGAAGCGGAAGTGGTTGGCGGCGAGGGCGTGACCCTTCGGGGCTCTCCGCCGAGACCACGGATCTTCTGCCGCCGACCCGCTGAATCTTCGCCAAATGTGCCCCTCGAGCTTCGCAAGGGCGCGGAACCTCGTCCGCGCAGGGCTGGAAAGATCCGTGGTCTCGCCGGAGAGGCGCGTACGGACGCACCGGCGCGCCATCTCATCGGGCTGGCGTCGTCGACGGCTACTGCTTTGCCGATCCCCTGACCCGGCACACGAGCGCCAACAGCAAGAGCGCCCAAGGGCCGGCGGGAATCGTCGAGCAGCCCCGCGTCGGCTCCTCCTGCTCGTCGGCCGGCGGCGGTGCAGCGACAGGCTCGGCCAGCGCGGTCTCCACTGCCGGCACCAGCGGCACCGCGTCGAACGCCTCCTCCGACGTCGGCAGCGTCGTCATGCACGGCCCCGGCACGAGCGGACACGCGTCGTCCTCGTCGAACTTCCCGTCTCCGTCATCGTCGCCGTCGCAGGCGTCGCCGGCCTTGTCGCCGTCGGTGTCGAGCTGGCCGGCGTTCGGCACCATCGGGCAGTTGTCCATCGCGTCGACGACTCCGTCTTCGTCGAGATCGGTCGGCACCATCGACTTGGTGAGCGAGATGCTCCCCCAGATCGTCTGCCCGGCGGTCACGGTGCGCGTCACCGAGGCCGGCACGTAGCCGCTCAGCGTCGCCGTCACCGTGTACGAGCCGGGCGGCAGGTTGAACTGGTAGAGCCCGGTCGCGTCCGCGATGTCGGTCGGCCCGCCGGTCACCTTCACCGTCGCGCCGGGCAGCCGGGCCGACGTGTTCGTGCCTTCGTAGACCACGCCCGTCAGCACCCCGAGCGACGCGCTCGCCGGAGCGAACACCGCGAGGTGGTTCGCGACCACGCGCTGCGTCCCGTCGCTCGGCCGGTTCACCACGCCGGTGCCGGCCAGGTACATCGCGCTCGAGCCGCCGCCGTCGAGGTTGAGCGCGTTGTACGCGCCGAGGCCCTGCAGCAGCGCGCCGAGCTCGCTGCACTTCATGCCCGCGCTCGTGGTGCTGCGGCCGTCGACGACCACGAGGTAGAGCGTCTTCTTGTCCTGCGACAGGCCGATCGCCGTCCGCGGGTGCCGCACGGTGCACAGCGTGCCGCTGTCGGCCAGCACGGCTCCGTTGCGAACGATCTGCGGGTGGCCGGACACCACGCCCACCATCCACGACGGATCGAACGGGACCACGGTGGAAGGCACCGACAGCTCGGCGCGGTTGTTCGCTCCGAACGCGAACGTCCCCGAGCCGGTGGTGTCGACCGTGTCCGGCCACTTCGCGCCGGCGCCGGCCGCCAGCCCGCTGGTCGAGTAGTCCGTGTACGAGAAGAAGTCGGCGTTGATCGCCACCTGGGCGCCGACGAGCTGCGCGAACGACTGCGGAGTCCGCCTCCGCTGCGCCGTCGCCGTCGACTGCAGCCGCACGCCCGGCGTGTTCAGGTCGATGACCAGCGCGTTGATGTTCCAGGGAGTCGCCGTGGTGCGGTGCAGCCTCTTCACGCCCGCGAACGGCGTCGTCCACGTGTCCGCGGCGGAAGACACGACGGGCACGAAAAGCAGCAAGGCAACGAGGAACCGGTTCATGTGCCGCGCACCGTGCACGCCGGGGCCGGGCCTCACAACTGTGCACCCCGGTGAGCGTCATCCGCGCGTGACAGCAGAAGGGAGCGGCCCCGGCTCCACCTCTCTCCCCCGAGTGGAGGTGGAGCCGGTACTGCGGCCGCTTTCGGCAGTAGCGAGGGCCACGCAACTCTTGCCGCGGGCCAGACACGTTGCATTGGCCGATCCGCGCGCCGGACACGCGAAAGGACAGGACCGTCACACAGCGGAGCAGACGCCGCTCAGTGACAACTCGTACCCGCGGAGGTCACGCAGCACGAAACAACACCGTTCACCCTGAGCGGAGCAGCCCGAAGGGCTGCGGAGTCGAAGGGGGCGCGAAGCCGACGCGTGGCCCGCTTCGACTGCGGCGCCTGCGGCGCCTCCGCTCAGCGTGAGCGGCGGTCGGCCATGCGGGCCATTCTGGTCGACCCTCTCAGCGTGAACGGAGGCGGCTCCGCCTCATGACGGCTGACCGTACGTCTTCAGCTTCTCCGCGACGCGGCGGATCTCGTCGTCGGGCAGCAGCACCGGCTGGCCGGCCTGCAGCGCGTGCCAGTACAGCGCCGCGACGTTCTCGATCTCGAACGCGACCTTCGTCGCCTCTTTCAGCGTCGCGCCGAGCGCGATCAACCCGTGGTTCGAGAGCAGGCAGGCCTTCGCGCCCTCGAGCGCCTTCAGCGCGTTCTGCCCGAGCTCGCCCGTGCCGTAGGTGGCGTAGTCGGCGCAGCGCACCTGCGACACGCCGGCGGCGGCGATCATGTAGTGCACCGCCGGAATCGAGCGCCGCAGGCACGAGAGGGTCGTCGCGTACCGAGAGTGCGTGTGGACGATCGCGTTCACCTCGGGGCGCGCCTCGTAGATCTGCACGTGGAAGCGCCACTCCGACGACGGCACGTTCGAGAACGCGCGCAGCGGCTTCCCGTCCGGCTCGAGCTCCACGAGGTCGGACGGTGTCAGGTCGGAGTAGGGGACTCCGCTCGGAGTGATCAGCAGCCCCCGCGGGATCCGCATCGACAGGTTGCCCGAGGTGCCGGGCATCAGCCCGCCCTCCCAGCAGTGCTTCGCCGCCTTGACGAGGGCCAGCCCGTCTTTGATCACGAACGGACGCCTTTCTCCGTGATGATCGCCGTCACCAGCTTCGCGGGCGTCACGTCGAACGCCGGGTTCCCGACGGGGACGTTCTCGGGGATGAGCCGCGAGCCGTTCCACGCGCGCACCTCGTCGGCGCCGCGCTCCTCGATCGGAATCTCGGCGCCCGACGGCAGCGACGGGTCGATCGTCGACTCGGGAGCCGCCACGTAGAACGGGATGCCGTTGTCCTTCGCCGCGAGCGCCTTGAGGTACGTGCCGACCTTGTTGCAGACGTCGCCGTTCGCCGCGATGCGATCGGCGCCGACGATGCAGACGTCGACCTCTCCGCGCATCATCAAGAGCCCGCCCGCGTTGTCGACGATGAGCTTGTGGGGCACGCCGGCTTCCCCGAGCTCCCACGCGGTGAGCGCGCCCTGGTTGCGCGGCCGCGTCTCGTCGACCCACACGTGCACCTTCGTGCCCGCCTCGCGCGCCGCGTAGATGGGAGCGAGCGCGGTGCCCCAGTCTCCCGTCGCCAGCCACCCCGCGTTGCAGTGCGTGAGCACGCGCAGCGTCTCGCCGCGGCGCGCCTTCTCGAGCAGCGGCCGGCCGAGCTCACCGATGCGCCGGCAGGCCTCCGACTCGGAGGCGGCGATCTCCCGCGCGGCGGCCCACGCGTCCTTCGCCGAGCGCACGCGGTCGAGCGCCCAGGCCAGGTTCACCGCGGTCGGCCGCGTCGCCTTCAGCTTCTCGTAGGCCGATGGATCCATCGCGAGGCCGTACGCCGCCGTCACGCCGATCAGCGGCGCCCCGCGCACCACCATCGTCTTGATCGCCCGCGCGACGTCGTCGGCGGTGCGCAGCGTCACCCACTCGAGCTGGAACGGCAGCTTCGTCTGGTCGATCACCTCGATGGCGCGACCGGCTTCGCGTAACGCGCGCATCAGTCGCCTTCGAACGTGACGAGCGAGTGCACCGGAGCGCCGGTCGCCTCGAGCCGCTTCCTCCCGCCCAGGTCCGGCAGCTCGATGACGAAGCAGGTCTCGACGACGACCGCCTCTTTCATGCGGGCGAGCTTGATCGCGGCTTCGGCGGTGCCCCCGGTGGCGATGAGGTCGTCGACGATGACGACGCGCTCGCCGCGCTCGAGCCCCTCTTCGCGGATCTCGACGGCGTCGGTGCCGTACTCGAGCGCGTACTCCATGCGCAGCGTGGCGCCGGGCAGCTTGCCCTTCTTGCGCACGGGCGCGAAGCCGCAGCCCAGCTCGTAGGCCATCGCTCCGCCGAGGATGAAGCCTCGCGCGTCGATGCCCATGATCTTGTCGATGCGCTGGCCCTTGTACCGCTCGGCGAGCGCGCGGACGGCGCGCTTGAAGCCCGGGCCGTCCTCCAGCAGCGTGGTGATGTCGCGGAACTGAATGCCCTTCTTCGGGAAGTCCGGCACCGTGCGGATGAGCTTCTGCAGCCCGTGCGGGTCGTGCTTCGCCGGGGCGATCTCGATGCGCAGCCCCGCCGCCTGCAAGAGCCGCTGCCGCAGCTCGTCGCGCGCCTGCGGAGCCGTCAGCACCGCCGAGTCGAGCGCGCGGTCGCAGCCCTTGGGGCACCTCTCCGGGTGCTTGCCGAGCAGCGGGATCACGCGGCGCACCAGCTCGCGCGCGCGGTTCGCGTTCTGGGTGAACGTCGCCGCCACCTGCGCGGCCGTGACGGCGTCGTGGTCGGGGTGCCAGCAGTCGAAGTCCGTCACCATCGCGACGGTCGCGAAGCAGATCTCGGCTTCGCGCGCGAGCTTGGCCTCGGGCATGTTGGTCATGCCGATGACGTGGGCTCCCCACGAGCGGTAGATGTTCGACTCGGCCTTCGAGCTGAACTGCGGCCCCTCCATGCAGACGTAGGTGCCGCCGCGGCGGAAGGCCCCGCCGGCGCCTTTCGCGGCGGTCTCGGCGGCGTCGCCGACGCGCGAGCACACCGGGTGCGCCATCGACACGTGGGCGACCAGGCCCTCGTCGAAGAACGTCGACTGCCGGCCACGGGTGAGATCGATGAACTGATCGACGACCACGAAGGTGCCGGGCGGCAGATCTTCCTTCAGCGAGCCGACCGCGGAGAGCGCGATGATGTCGGTGACGCCGAGCTGCTTGAGCGCCGAGATGTTGGCGCGCACGTTGAGCAGCGTCGGGGGAATGCGGTGTCCGCGACCGTGACGGGGCAGGAACGCGACCTTCACGCCGTCGAGCTCGCCGACCAGCACTGCGTCGGACGGCTTGCCGAACGGCGTGTCGACCTCCTGCCACTGCGCGTTCTTCAGCCCCTCGAGCTCGTAGATGCCGCTTCCACCGATGATCCCCAGCATGGTGCCGGACGGCTTAGCCTGCCGCTCGCCTGAGGGGAATACGGCGTGCGCGCGGCGGCGTCTTTCGTTGCCGGGGTCCGACCCTCACGAAGCGGGCGCGCGGGTATTCCACTCCGCCGAGCCGCGGAGTGCGTCACGGGCCCGCGTCAGGCAACGCTTGAAGCAGCTCGGGAACCGGCGACTGCTGGATCTCGACGAGCTCGAGCTTGGAGAGCGCGCCGATCCACTGCTGGCCGTCGGCGACGACCCTCCACTGGAAGGGCTGTCGCCCGGGCTTCGGCGGCGCGGTGACGTTGAAGCGGAACGCGACGGTCTGGCCGACGCCCACCTCGTGCGGAAGCTCGATGCGCGCGACGCCCCAGTGCATGCCGTCCTGCGGGGCCTGCGAGCCGAGGCGAATGCCGGCGCCCACCGGCCAGGGTTTTGGCCCCGTGTTCTTGAACGTGACCTCGACCGTCGCCGTCTCGCCGGTCTTCATCGTGAGCGGGACCTGCTGCGCGACGAACTCCGACGCGTAGAACGGACCTTCGGAGAACCCCACGCGGGCCCAGCAGGGCTTCTTGTTCTGCAGCGTCGGCTGCGACTGGATCCACATCTGCGCGGCCTGCGCGACGCGTTGCTCGTCGAAGCCCGCCCGGAGGTTGGTGTCGCCGAGCGCCCAGTTCTTGGGGCTCTGGCCCGAGTAGCCGTTCATCGTCGGGATGCCCGCCTCGAGTGACGCCCACATCGCGTCGAGCTGGTACTTCCAGTACGGCCCGTAGCCGCTGACCGGGCTCATCACGAAGACCTCGCAGCCGGGCTCGATCGCGTTCTTCACCGCGGCGATGTCGTGCCGGTTCAGCTCCTTCGAGAACGCCGGAGTGTCGTAGCCCTGCTCGTAGACGAGCAGCGCCCCGAGGGGCAGCACCAGCCACCTGCGCTTCTCGTCCTTCGACAGCCAGGTGAGGAAGGCGGCGACGCCGACGGCGACGCCGAGCATGTAGACGATCGACGCGCGAGCCACGGCGCGAATCGCCTGCGCCGCGGGGAAGTACGCGTGCACGATGCGCCACGGCGAGGTGCCGTCGACGGAGTACAGCGTCGTGACGAGCAGCAGCACGAGCAGCAGCACGCCGACGAAGATGATCTTCGGCTCCTTGCGGAGCTTGAGGAACGCGAACGTCGCCAGGCCCGTCGCGACGAGGCCGAAGCCGCAACGCTGCTCGTGCTCCATGGGGATGCGCTGGAACATCGGCCAGCTCGCGAGCCTCCCCCACAGCCAGCTCGACTTGCCCATGTGCAGCCACGTGGTGGGCATCGGCAGCATGGTCAGCACTTCTTCGAACGGCCGGCCGCCGAACTCGCGCGCGACCGCCATGTAGCGCCAGCCCATCGGGTACAGCGCCGCGATGCTGAGCAGCGAGACGAGCAGGATCGTCCACGGGTGCCCTTTGACGAGCTGAAGCAGCTCGGCGCGCGGCTTCTCCCAGCACAGGCCCAACCCCAGGCCGACCGCGAACACGAAGACGAGGAACCAGCCGAGGTAGATGCTGGCCCAGAGCTGCCCGACGGCCATCGCGGCGAGCAGGGCGATGTGCAGCACGCGCTCGCGCTCGGTGAGCTTCGACGCGTTGGCGAGCTGGTACGCCGCGTACGCCGCGACCGGCGTGTAGAAGTGGGGGAACAGCTGCCAGTGCATCGTCTGGTTGATGCGGACGGCAGAGAACGCAAACAGCACGGCGCCGACGCTCGAGGCGATGGTCGAGAACTGGAACGCGCGCTTGAGCAGCAGGTACGCCGCCGCGAAGTTCATCACCCCGAGCAGCAGCCCCCACGCCTGAAACGCGTTGTGCGGCTCGAAGAAGATGCGCAGCGGGAAGTAGACCCACGCGGCGCCGGCCATGTTCTCGCTCCACGCGAGGTGCTCGGTGACGGGCGAGAAGAAGGGGGGGCTCCAGTAGTCGGCGTGGGCCGGGTGACCCAGCACGTGCTTGAGCGCGTGCTCGAGCAGGTAGTGCACGAAGCGCGTGTCGCCGAGGTCGTTCTGTGTGACGGCGAAGCCGGAGAGCACCATCTCGTGATGGGCCATCACCAGCCCAATCACGCAGATCGCCACCGGCGCCCAGCGGTCGAGGAGCTTCTCGTTCAAGCGGGATGGCGTCTACCATCACTCATGGCCGAGTTCTTCGCCGAAGGCGGTTTCTGGATGTACCCCATCTCGCTGCTCGGCATCATCGCCGTGGCGCTGGGAGCCGTCGCCCTGGGAGCGAAGCAGAAGAACCTGGCCGTCGCCGCGCTGGCGTGCGCCGCCGTCGTGATGCTGATGGGCGTCGGCGGGATGATGTGGGGCCGAACCCAGGTCGACCGCGCGTTGATGGTGGTGAGCCCCGAAGACGCGGAGCAGATCCGCGAGCAGGGCTACCTCGAGTCGAACCGGCCGCTGCAGCTGGCGGGTCCGCTCGCGGTGCTGAGCACGCTGCTGGGCCTCACCGGCTTCGTGCTGACGCGGCGAACCTGACGCGCCGAACCCGAACCGAACCCGGCAGTTACTGAAGGACCGTGCCCTTCTTGTCCTTGCACTCCTTCTCGGAGAGCAGAATCCACCCCTTGCCCTTGCACTCGTTGGTGCCGGCGCAAGACGCGCCCTTCGAGTTGCCGCAGGCGCCTTTGCCTTTGCACTCGTTGACGCCCTCGCACTTCACCTGGGCGGAGGCCTTCTTGTCGTCCTTCTTCGGGGCGGCAGCCTTGTCACCCGCGAGCGCGGGCGAGCACAGCAGTGCAGCGACGGCGAGAGCGGTCTTCTTCAATTGGGCACCATGCTGGGGAAGTAGGCGCAGCTGAAGTCGATGTTGCACTTGTCCATGTTGAAGTCTTTGCCGTCGGTGGACATGTAGCGGCCCATCGTGCCGAACATGAAGCCGCCGAGGTTCCACGTCGCCGCCGGGTTCGGAGCGTCGAAGCCGTGCTTGCCGGTCGGCACCGGCATCGGGAGCATCATGCCGCGGTAGCCGCCGAGGTTTTCGCTCGTGCCGATGAGCCGCAGGGGCGGGTCGAGGCGGGGCACGTCGAAGCCGTCGTCGACTCCGGCGATGCGCGAGTAGTGGTCGACGTCCATGAGCACGGGCTGGCCCTGGGAGTTCCGGTACGGCCCCGCGCGCTCGACGGATTCGAGGACGTGGTTGTCGATGAGCACCCGGTTCGGAGTCTTCCCGTAGCGCGGGTCTTTGGTGGTGAGGTCGATGAAGCCGGCCGCGCGGGCGATGGAGACGCCGGTCGCCATCGGCACGTTCATGTCGCCGATGGTGTTGATGACGATCGCGCGCGTGCGCACCTCTTCACCCGTGCCGTACTTGAGCAGCCACTTCTCGTAGAACGGAGCGAAGTTGATCGGGTCGCCGCTCTCCAGCGCGATCTGCGCGATGGCCATGAAGCGGCGGCTCTCGGGCGAGTTGCGGCGCAGACCGAAGCCGTCGGTGAACGCCTTGATGTGCGCCCCCTTCGGCGTCGTCGCGCCCTGGTACTTCACGTCGTACTCGAGCGTCGCGAACGTCATCTTCGGCGAGACGCCCTCGGCCGAGCAGCCCTCGGGCAGCTTCGCGGGCAGCGGGCCGTCGTAGATGTCGAGGCTCAGCTCGTTGCCCTCGTCCGACGACACCGCCGCCGCGATGAGGCCCGTGCCGTATTGCGGATCGGAGTGGACGCGGGTGCACCGGTACTCGCCGGTCGTGTGGTTGCGGACGATGACGGTGTCGCCTTCCTTCGGCTCTTCCGGGAAGTCGGCGAGCAGGAGCTCGGACTTTCCGTTCAGGTTCGGGATCTGCTGGATGAGCTGCAGCTTCCCGGTCATCGCGTTGCGACGCGACGAGAGGAACGGGCCCATCATGCGCCAGTTGACCGCCTCTTTGACGCCGCCCTGAATGCTGCGCACGCCGATGTCCGAGAGGCCCGCGCCGCCGGCGACCGGGAGAATGGTCTCCATGTACGGCTCGAGGCCGCCGAGCATCGCCGACATGATTCCGCCCAGCGAGCCGCCGGTCATGTGGAACGAGGCCGGGCCGCCGACGTCGATGACGCCGTCGCCGTCGAAGTCGCCGGCGATGTCGTCCTCGAGGTTCTTGTTGCGGTTGACGTCGATCTTCCACGTGCGCTTGCCGTCGAACGCCTTGAAGACGCGCACGAGCTGCATGTAGTCGATGGTCGACTGCTTCACGACGTCGCGCGTGTGGAGCACGTAGCTGGTCCAGTAGTCGGCGCCCGAGTCCTTGCGATCGTCTCCGTTGAGATCGACCGCGCGGTCGGTGGACAGCGCGCCGAAGAACTCGGCGAGGCCCTTGTTCTGGAAGATGCCCTTCGCGAGCATGATGTCGCGCTCGCCGACGTCGACGCCGTGGCTCACGCAGTCGATCGCGAGCGTCGCGAGGCCGAGCTGCGCGAAGTAGCCGGCGTAGGCGATCGCCTCGAGCTTCGCGCTCGTGTAGCCGTGGCTGAGGATCACGACCGGCGCCGGCTTGCCCTGGCGGCCCTTCGGCACGGTGAGCCAGAAGACGACCTTCTCCTTGCGCTCGTACGCCGCGCCCGTCATCGGGTCGACCTCGAACGTCTGCTTGTAATAGGGCAGCGGCGGAGCGACGAGCGAGCCGTCCGGGTTCTTGAGCTGCTTGCCGAACTCGTCGACCGCGTACTGGCCGTCGGCGGCCATGGTGCGGCGGAAGAACTGCGGCGAGTCGATGACGCCGACCGCCGTGTAGTCGACCCACTTGTACGAGTCGATGATCGACTGCGCCGCCGCGTCGACGTTGCCGCCGAAGAAGATGGGGATCACGTCGGCGCCGAGCTTGAGCAGGTCGTCGCCCCTCAAGACGAACTCGCTCTGGTTCGCGTCGAGCTGCTGGCCCTGCGGGCAGCGGCCGGTCGAATCGACCGGCACCTTGCAGCTGCGCAGGCGGAACAGGCTCGCGACCTCGTCGGGGTAGCTGTTCTTGAGGCGCTGCATCGGGCCGACGCCGTAGAGGCCGTCGCGGATCGCGACGTAGTCGCGCGTCGTGCTCTGGGTGGTGAACGTCCACGTGAAGGCGAGGTCGTCGAGCTGCAGGCCCAGCGCGGGCAGACACTGCCGAAGGGGCTCGAGCGCCTTGGTCTGCTGCGTGTGGTTGATGTACGCGAACGGGCTTCTGACCGGCTTGCCTTCGTCGTCGGTGAGGCGGCGGGTGATGACGGCGGCGTAGGTCGTGTTCTCCCGCATCGGGAGAACGGGCTTCATGATGAGCGTGTTCGTCTCGCGCTCGTAGAAGGGCATGACCTGGAACTCGCCGTCGGTCTCGCGCGCGAAGTTGCCGCGGTCGAGCACGCCGTCCATGTCGGTGTCTTCGCCGAGGTCGAGCTTGCCGTTCCGGTTGAGGTCTTCGTTGGTCTCGTCGAAGACGAGCTGCTGGTTGCGGAAGCGCGTGTCGTTGGGGACGCCGAAGTCCTGGCGCTCGAGGACGAGCGGGAAGTTGCCCTCGCCCATGTCGAGCGGCACCGGCTGGCAGAAGTCGGGAGAGTCGGGCGAGACGGCGACGATGTAGACGAGGTCGTCGCGGAAGTCGTAGTCGTCGCCCTGGTGGTGCCGGATGATGTTCATCACGTCGAGCGGCTTGGTGAAGCCGACCGAGATGGGCGCGTAGGTGCCCCAGCCGTCGAGCTGATCGATGATGGCGCGGGCGCCCTTCTCCCACTCGGTGGCGGCGAGCAGGCTGGCGTTGACGCGCAGCTTCGTCGGCGAGCCGGGGTCGAAGCGCGTCGCGAAGTCGTTCGGCAGCGGAATCTCGGGCAGCGGCCGGTGGTAGACGTCGAACTTCACCTCGGCGCCGGAGCCGAAAGGAGTCGGCATCAGGCCTTCCGGCGCAGCGGTGGGTGAGCAGGCGGCTGCGGCCAGGGAGAGGGCGAACCAGACGCGCTTCATGCTTTGGGTGCTCCTGAGGGCGGGTGGGGCGAAGGCCTAGGTACCAGGGTTTCCGCCAGGCGGGCAACGCGCACTGCGCAAAAATGGGGACACGCATCTTTTCCGCCGACGCGAGCCGTTTCGCGCGCTTGACGCTCAGTTCGTGGGCGGGTCGATGAGGTTCACGATGCTGAACCCGCCGTCCGGCTCGACGCGCCACTGCTCGATGAGCGAGTAGGGCGCCCCGGCATCGGGGATGTAGTCGAGCTTGCCGGAGTTGCCCTCCACGTTCAGCGACTGCCCGGCGGAGATGGTGTTCCGCATCGACGAGAACGACGCCGGCTCGAGGTTCACCGCGGGGCCCGTGGAGATGATCTTGGTCATGCCCTCGGCCATCGTGCGGCCGTTCAGCGTGCGGCCGTTCGAGCTGGCGTAGCTGGCCGCCAGGCCGACCAGGTACATCGCGTCGTAGCTGTGCGAGGTGAAGGAGAAGCTGCTCGGGTCGATGCCGAACTTCACGCGGTACGCGTCGCGGAACGCGGGGTAGGGGACTCCGGCGCCCTGCGCGGGTGCGGTGCCCAACGAGCCGGCGAGCTGGAAGCGCGCGCCCGGCACCGTGAGGATGTCGGGGTCCTTCGACGCGTCTGCGAAGGCCCACTGGTGCCCGGCGTCGCGACCGAGCTCGGGCTTCGCGAACGCCGCGGTGAGGATGTTCTTGGTGTCGGACGTGACGCCGATCACGACGGTCGCGTCCACCGGCTGCGGATTGCCGAGCCCGTTCACCGCGGCGCTCACGTCCATGCCGCTGGTGAACGGCGCCGAGACGACGGTTCGCATGTTCATCAGGCGATTGCGCAGCTCGGAGAACAGGCCCTGCCCGTAGGCATCGCCCACGTAGATGATGCCGACGCGGCTGACGCCCGTGTACGTCGGGTCGGTCAGCAGCAGGTTGGCGAGCACGCGCCCCTGCAGCGTGTCCGGAGGAGCCGTCCGCCACAGCAGGTCCTGCGCGTTGCTGTGGAACTGCGCGACGAGGGTGGGGCTCGTCGCCGTGGGCGACATGATCATGGTGCCGAAGCTGCGCGTCGCCTCGGAGACGTCGAGGCTCTGCTGGCTGCCCGAGGTGAGCATGGCCGGCACCTGCAGCTTCTCGGCGAGCCACGAGGCCTGCGCCTTCGTGACGTCGGTGACCCGCTGCGTGTCGCAGACCCAGAGCGCGAAGACGCGGCCGCTGCCGGCTCCGCCCTGCTGGTTCATCTCGTCGATGGCGAGGCTGAACGCGTTGAGGCCGGCGTACTCGCTCTCGTCCCTCGCGCCGCCCGCGGTGAGCGGCAGCACGGCGGCGAGCGCGATGCGATCGGCGGGCTTGAAGTCGCCGGGCCCGCGCGCGCAGCCCTTGGGCAGCTCGATGCAGTAGCGCTGCATGCACGTCGCGGTGGAGGCGCAGTCGAGGTCGTCGCTGCACTCGTCGAAGCCGGTCGCGGTCGTGAACGAGCACGACGAGGCGGTGGCGCAGATCGCGAGCGCGGCCCCCTTGAGGTTCAGAACGTGCCTCCGATCGACGCTCCGTTCGGAGCGAACGCCACGTGCACGTCCGAGCTTCCCAGCGACGTCCACGGGAAGACGATGGCGAACGTGATGCCCAGCGCGAGCGCGGCCGCGAGCGAGATGTCGGCGATGAGCGCCGCCTGCTTCGTCTGTGCCTGGAAGCGCTGCTTGTCCTCGAGCGTCGTCGCCGAGCTGAAGGAGGCCTTCGCTCCGTTGGCGGTGACGCCGAAGCCGACGCCGACGCCGACGGCTCCGAGCGCGAGGACGCCGAGGACGATGCCGGCGATGCGGCGGCCCGAGGCGCCCTTGTTCTGCTCTCGCGCGCGGGCGGCCTCTTTGGCGTCGAACTCTTCCTTCTGCTTGCGGGCGCGCTCGGCCTCTTCGTCGGCCTTGCGGCGCGCCGCCTCGGCTTCGTCTTTGAGCCGCTTGCTCTCGGCTTCCTGCACCTGCTTGTCGGCCTCCGAGCGCGCGACGAGGGCGCGCAGCCGATCCATCGCGAGGTTCGCGCGCTTGACGAGCTGGGGGTCGGTGTCGGCCAGGCCGACGTACTGGCGGTAGGTGTCGAGGGCGATCTGCAGATCGCCGGCCTGGTCGTAGGCGCGCGCGATGTTGAAGAGGAAGACCGGGTTCTTGTCGAGCTCGTAGGCCTGCTTCAGCGACTCGGCGGCCTCGCGGTACTTGCCGTCTTTGTAGAGGCGATCGGCGTCCTTCGCGAGCTGGGTGGCCTTCGGGTTGGCCGCGAACGCGTTGGAAGCGGCAAGTGCGCTCGTTGCCGCGAGCGCGAAGACCGCGAGCGATGCGAGGCGAGGCATCGGCCCGGACGATACGTCGTCAACGCCGCCGGGTCACTCGCGCCGATGGGCCGCGCTCAAGAACGCGCCGGGTACGACCAGGCGAAATCGGCCGAGGTACGACGGTTCTTCGATGGGCGGCGGAACCGCGTACGTGGTCTGCCGAATCAGGCGGGCGAGCGCAAACTGCTGGTCATACGAAACGCTGTTCCACTGCGGGTGGGCCCAGAGGCACGCGCCGACGCGTGCTGCGGTGACCTGGCTACGGAGCTTCCGGACGTACGAGACGGCTTCGTTGAAGTCGATGCGGAAGTCCGGCTTCGAGGTGAACGCCTCGAGCGTCTCGATGAAGCCGGGACCGAGGTGAAGGCGGTCGAGGCAGTCGACGAACGTCCGGGCGGGCGAGGTCACCCGAAGCGTGACGTCCCAGCGCGGAGTGGTCGACGTGTACAGCTGCTCTTCGCCGCGCGGCAGCGGGTGCGGCGTCGCGCGGTACACGATCTCGTCGAACGCGAAGGGAGCGATGGACCTTGCCGCGGCGATGGGCATCGAGTGCTCGACGCCGCGGAGCTTGTGGAACGCCAGCGCTCCCTCGTACGCGATGATCGGATTGGGCGCGAGCTTGGCCGCGAGAACGAACGGATCCCATTCGACCGCGTAGCTGGCGTACAGCCCGCGACGAACGCGGACGATCCGGCCGGCGGCGCAGTGGTATCGAAGGCGGGCTTCGACCGAGCTCCAGCTGTGTCCGGCCTCGACGTATTGAGCTGCGAACTCGTCGCGCGTGAAGAAGGGCGTCTGAGAGAAGATCGCCGTGGCGTTGGTGGCGGTGAACGCGTCGAGCATTCGGCGAGGGTAAGCGGGTGCTCTGACATGAGACGCGCGCCGTCCAGCTCGCGAGAGCTGGGATTTGGACCACCGGTGCTCCACTCCGCGCCCCGCCCCTCGCGGGGGGCCTGGGGGGTTTGCGGGTTGTGGGAAACGATTGGCGATACCCGCCGTTTTGAGCCTGCCGAGAATCAGTTCGATCGATTGAGATCGACTTCCTGATCCGCGCG
>CALJKW010000042.1 GCA_937980205.1 uncultured Myxococcales bacterium
ACCGATGCCCGTGCGGCTCGCCGCACCCCCGCCCGGGAGGGCACTTCTGATGCTGTGGACCTGGGATGAGAACCGATGCCCGTGCGGCTTGCCGCACCCCGCCCGGGAGGGCACTTCAAGCTGGGGAACTAGGATTCGAACCTAGATAAGCAGAGTCAGAGTCTGCTGTCCTGCCGTTAGACGATTCCCCAAGAACAGCGCTTTATTTCTTACCCGACTTCTTCCCCTTTGTCTTCGGCCCTTCGACGGCGACGATATACACGCGAATCTCGTCGTTCGCCTCGTAGACGTTGATGCCTTCCCAGCCTTTTCCTGACGGGTTCACGATGTGGAACGCCTTCACGCCGGGCTGGTTGACGATGTTCTTCCAGGGGTAGTTCTTGGGCGGGTACTCCCGGTTGTAGAACTTCCGGATGTTCTCCCAGTCCTCGGAGACGCGGTAGCGCAGCTCGGCCACCTTGCGCGCGTACATCGGCAGCGCCGCGCCGAGCACGCGCTCGCCGACGTCCGCGGTCGCGAACGCCATCCCAGGAACCAGGAGCAACCCGACGAAGAAAGCCCGTCTCACGTCGACGACCATAATTTCGGAAACAGCGTTGGTGAAGCAGAGAGAACGTCCATCCACACCGCCACCGAGGCGTGGACGAACACCCCGTACCAGAAGCTCCGCGTTCGTAAAGCGAGAACCCCCAGCGCGATGCCCGCGATGATGCTGCCGAGCGCCTCGGGCTCGGCCTTCCCCAGGTGCATCACCGCGAACGGAGCGATCGGGATCAAGATGGCCCCGGCCCGCCCGAAGCGAGGCAACAGCCCGTTCAGCATCCACCCGCGGAACAGGAACTCCCAGCCCACGAAGTAGGCGACGTAGCCGAGCTCGTAGAGGGCGAAGAGCCCGAGCGAGACCTCCGTCTTCCCGTTTCCGAGGTTCAGCGTGTACGCGCTGCTCCCGGCGAGCGGGTACTGCCCCTTGAACACGTTCCACTTCGACGCGAGCCAGGCCGCCGGCAGCATCACCAGCAGGAACAGCACCGAGACCTTGAGCCCTGCGCGCCAGTCTCCGAGGCCCAGGCCGTAGCGGCGGTTGAACGAGCCGCGCGTCGCGTACGAGAGCAACAGCGGCATCAGCATGTAGAGCAGGAAGCTGCAGAAGAACCACCAGCCGTAGCTCATCACCGAGAAGGCGGGGTGGTTGTCGAAGCGGTTGCCGACGATGTTCCGGAAGTACCCGGTCGAGCCCTGGTAGTGCGAGATGACGAGCAGCGCGCTGGCGCCGCAGATGATCACGGTGGGCTCGTCGCCGAGCTCCCGCAACCAGGTTCGAGCGAGGCGAGCGATCACGAAAGCGCGGCGGCGATGCGGGCGAGCGCCTCGTCGCGGCCGACGAGCTCGAGGGTCTCTCCGATGCCGGGGCTCGTCGTCGTGCCGGTCACCGCGACGCGCAGCGGCTGCGCGATGGCGCCCATCTTGAGGCCGGTCGTCTCGGCCAGCTTCTTCACCGCCTCGTCGATCGCCGCCGCGTGCCAGGTCGACACGCCGTTGAGCGCTTCGCGCGCCTTCCCGAGAACCGCCTTGCCGTCCGCAGTCAGGTGCTTCCCTGCAGCCTCCGGCTCGATCTTCACGCCCTTCTGGAAGTAGCTCGCGATCTTCTGCGCCATCTCGACGGTGGTCTTCGAGCGCTCGCGGAACGCGCCGACGAGCTTGGGCAGCTTCGGGTCAGCGGCGTCGACGTTGCCCGGCACGAGCGGAGCCACGCGCTTCGCGATCTCCTCCATCGGCAGCTTCTTGAGCCACTGCTGGTTGAGCCACGTCAGCTTCTCCGGGTTCCACACGCCCGACGTGCGGCCGACGCTCTTGAAGTCGAACCACTCGATCATCTGCTGCATCGAGATCACCTCGTCATCGCCGTGGCTCCAGCCGAGCCGGATGACGAAGTTGAGCAGCGCCTCGGGCAGCACGCCGTTGCGCTTGTGCAGCATGACGTCGGCCTCGGGGTGCTTCCGCTTCGAGAGCTTCTCGCGGTCGGGCCCGAGGATGAGCGGGAAGTGGGCGAACTGGGGCTTCTCCCAGCCGAGCGCCTCGTAGAGCGCGAGCTGCGGGAAGGTGGAGTTCACGTGCTCCTGCCCGCGGCCGACGAGCGTGATGTTCATCTCGTGGTCGTCGACGACGCAGCCGAAGTTGTAGAGCGGGATGCCGTCGGCGCGCAGCATCACGAAGTCGTCGAGGTCCGAGTACGTCTTCGTGATCTTGCCCAGCACCTGGTCGTCGAAGGAGAGCACTCCGTCGCCGCCGGGCATCTTGAAGCGGACGACCGCGGGCTTGCCCTCGGGCACGTCCTTCCGGTCGCGGCACTTGCCGTCGTACTTCCACCCGACGTTGTCGCCGCGGCGGGCCTCGAGCTCCTCGCGGGTGCAGTAGCAGCGGTACGCCTTCCCCTCGGAGATGAGCTGCTCCGCGTACTTCTTGTACGAGGCCAGCCGCTCGGTCTGGAAATACGGCGCGTAAGGTCCGCCGACGTTCGGGCCCTCATCCCAATCGAGGCCGAGCCACTGCAGCCCGTCGAGGATCGCCTTCACCGACTCCGGCGTGGAGCGCTCCTGGTCCGTGTCCTCGATGCGGAGCACGAAGACGCCGCCGTGGCGGCGGGCCCAGAGCCAGTTGAAGAGGGCCGTCCGAGCGCCGCCGATGTGGAGGTAACCGGTGGGCGACGGTGCAAAGCGAACTCGGGGCTTCATGAGTCGCGCGCAGTTACCAGATGGGCGAAGATTGGGGAATCATGAAGACCTTCACCCTGGGGGCGCTCCTGTTCGCGTTCCCCGCGTTCGCCACCACCGTCGTCGCCCTCGATCTGCCAGCCCTGAGCCGTTCTTCGGACGCCATCGTCCAGGGTCGCGTCGCGAAGGTGGAAGCGAAGATGAGCAAGGACGGCGGCCGCATCACCACCCATGTCACCGTCGACGTCACCGACACCCTCAAAGGCGAGCCGACGAACACCACCATCGAGATCGTTCAGCCCGGCGGAGTCGTCGGCGACATCGGCCAGAAGGTCGCGGGCACCACGCGCTTCCAGGTCGGCGACGAGGTCGTCACCTTCCTCGAGCGCCGCGGCGGCAAGCGCTTCATGCTCACCGGCATGGCGCAGGGCTGCTTCCGCGTCGAGCGCTCGAGCGACGGCCAGGCCGCGTTCGCGGTGCAGGACGCGCAGGGCGATCTGACGATGCTGGATCCCGTCACGCGCGCGCCCGTGCACACGGGCACCGGGCCGATGAAGCTCGACGAGCTCAAGGCCAAGGTGCGCGCGCTGCTGGCGACTCCGGTGGCGAAGGAGCCGACGTCTCCGACCGGGCCGATTCAGAGAGAGAGCATGCAGTGATCGCCGTCGCCGTCGTCGCGGTGCTGTTGAGTCAGAACGAGTACAACCGGAGCAAGGTGAGGCCTCCGTCGGATCACTGCCTCTACTGGGCGCACACCACCGTCAAGTGGCAGGCCAACTCCGCGGGCAACCCGGAGACCCCCGGCGACACCGAGTTCGACGCCTTGCGCGCCTCGTTCGACGAGTGGAACTCGCAGCTCTCGCTGTGCGGCAACCTCATCTTCCAGGAGGGCCCGCGCACCGAGTCGCGCACGGTCGGCTGGCTGCGGCTCGCGTCCGAGATCGACAAGAACCAGAACATCCTCGTGTTCCGGCAGAAGAGCTGCGCCGACCTCGGCATTCCGTTGACCGACGACTGCTGGGACGCCGAGGACACCCAGACCTGCGGCAACAAGTACGACTGCTGGGAGCACCAGAGGGCCGCCATCGCGCTCACCACCACCACGTACGACCCGCAGTCGGGCCGCATCCTCGACGCGGACATCGAGCTCAACCAGCCGTCGTTCATCTTCAGCACGGTCGACGCTCCGCCCTGCATCTCTCCTGCGTACAGCACCTCGTGCGTCGCGTGGGATCTGCAGAACACCGTCACGCACGAGATCGGCCACATGATGGGGCTCGATCACACGACGTTCGCCGGCTCGACGATGAACCCCACCGCGCCGCCCGGAGAGCTCAGCAAGCGCTCGCTCGACGACGGCACGCGCAACTTCGTGTGCGCCGTGTACCCGAAGGGCTCCGTCGCGCGGGACTGTGTCATTCGCCCGGTAACGGGAGAGCTCGGCGGCGTCGCGAACGGCTGCGGCTGTGGAACCGGCGCGGGGCTGCTCGTGCTGCCGGCGCTCGCGCTCGCCCTGCGGAGGCGCCGCTCCTCATGACGACGCGGGTCGCGCCGGCGCTGCTGCTGCTCTGGGCCTTCGAGGCTTCGGCGCAGTACGTGCGCACGCCGGTCAGCGACCCCGACAGCAAGCTGTGCGTCACGTGGAACCGGCGCGACTTCACGTACCACGTCGACGAGGCAGGCAGTCAGCGCACGCCCGGAGACGCCGAGCTCACCGCCGTCGACGCCGCCTTCGCCACCTGGCAGGGCATCTCGGACGGCTGCTCCGACTTCCAATTCATCAAGGGCGCGCAGGTGCCGAACGCGCAGGTCGGCCGCGGCACGCAGATGGAGAACGTCGTCGTCTGGCGGGAGACGAGCTGCCCCACGGTGGTGCCCGAGAACGACCCCTGCTTCGACACGGATACGTGCATCAAGCAGTACAAGTGCTGGGACCACGGCCAGTTCACCCTGGCGCTGACGACCACGACGTATTCGGTCCGCACCGGAGCCATCTATGACGCCGACATCGAGCTCAACGGCGCCGACTGGCTCTTCACCACCATCAGCTCGCCCCCGTGCGTCGAGGGCATGGAGGCTCCGAACTGCGTGGCCACCGACGTGCAGAACACGATGACGCACGAGATCGGCCACGCGCTCGGGTTCGATCACGTCGACGTCGAAGGCTCGACGATGGAGCCCACGGCGCCCACCGGTCAGATCACCAAGCGCATCGTCGACCACGGGACGAAAGACGGCTTCTGCACCACGTACCCGCGCGGCGGTCCCCCGACCCCCTGCGACGAGCAGGCGCTGGCGCGGCGCCGAATCAACGCGCGCGGCACCGGCACCCCCCAGCTCGGAGACTTGGGCTGCGCCTCGGTGCTCGGCCCCGCCGAGCTCAGCCTCGCGCTGCTGGCGCTCGCCGTGCTCCGGCGTCGTCGCGCTTGACGGGAAACCGCCCAGGCCCGATGAGGGCGCCCGATGTTCGCGCCGCTGCTCGTCGCCGTCGTCCTCGCGCAACCTGCGCGCATCGACACGACCGCCCCGTACTTCGAGGCGCACAGCGGCTTCTGGCAGAACCTGCACCACGTCCTCTACGAGCTCGGTCGCCGGCAGCGGGTGGAGCAGGGCGCCGAGCTGTGGGGGCCTCCGCCGTTCGACCTCGGCGCTCCGGGGCTCTCGGTCGACGAGCAGAAGGTGTGGCAGCGGGCCGTCGACCACTACGCGAAGACGTGGGTCGAGAAAGATCTGCTCTTCGACGAGCAGCTGTTCCTCTTGAAGGGCGTGCTCGCGAACCACGAGGACGACGCCGAGCTGAACGACCCGGCGATCCCACCGGACACGCTCGCCGTGCTGAACGACGCGGCGCCGCTGTACCGGCGCACCCTCTGGCCGAAGCACGACGAGAAGAACCGTGCCTGGTTCGCCGAGCGCGCCGAAGAGGTGCGCCAGCACGGGCCGACGATCGTGCCGCTGCTCGAGACCGCGTTCGACGCGAAGTTCCCGAAGGAGCCGATCCGCGTCGACGTCGTCGCCGTGGCGAACTGGGGCGGCGCGTACACCACCACCAGCCAGGGCGTGCACGTCGTGGCCTCGAGCATGGACCCGCGCGACCAGGGCCGCGCGGGCACCGAGATCCTCTTCCACGAGAGCGCGCACGCGATGATCGACGGCGTGGTCAGGGCGCTCGGGCCGACGGCACCGAAGAACCTCTGGCACGCGGTGCTGTTCTTCACCGTCGGCGAAGCCTGCCGCCGCGTGTGGCCCGACCACGTCCCGTACATGGAGGCCAACGGCGTCTTCGTCGAGGAGCTGCCGGCGGTCAGAGAGGTCTGGGCCACGCGCCTCGACGGCAAGCCGCGGCTGCAGACGGCCGCAGATCGGCTGCTCAAGCGCGTCGGCGCTCCGGACCCCGACGTCGTCGCCGCGCGCGGGCAGACCGTCGTCACCGGCTCGCGCACCGAGCGGCGCCTCGAAGACGCCGTCGTCGCGACCGAGGTCATCAACCGCCAGCAGATCGAGTCGATCGGCGCGACCACGCTGCAGCAGCTGTTGCTCCAGCAGCCGGGCGTCGAGATCGAGTACAGCTTCCGCGGCGCCGGCATCAGCCTGCAGGGCCTGGGGCCCGAGTACGTGCTCGTGCTCATCGACGGCGAGCGCCAGACCGGCCGCGTCGGCAACGTGCTCGACCTCTACCGCTACTCGCTGCGCGACGTGGAGCGCATCGAGATCATCAAGGGGCCCGCCGCCGCGCTCTACGGCTCCGACGCCATCGGAGGAGTCATCAACCTCATCACCCGCCGCCCCCAGCGCGCGCTCGAGTTGCAGGGGCGCGTTCAAGGCGGGCTCACCAACGCGCCGCAGACCGGCATCAAGGCGGACATGGTCGACGCCCGCGCGCACGCCGGCTCGAAGCTGAGGTGGTTCGAGGCGCGCGGCGGCGTGGGCTACCAATCACAGGGCCCCTACGACTGGAACACGAACGATGCCGCGACGAGCGGCGCCGGCTTCTGGCGCTGGGACGTCGACGGCATGGTGGCGGCCGATCTCGCCGGCAAGGCGCGCGTCAGCCTCCGCGGCGACTACATGCGGCGGGATCTCAACGCCGTGGACACCATCCCCGGCGGCGCGAACTTCGATCGGCGCCAGCGCTCGGAGCAGTTCGGCCTGACGCTGCGACTCGACGCGCAGCCGGCCGAGCGCACGAAGGTCGCGGTCTGGGGCCGCACCGCGCTGTACCGCGACCAGCTGCAGCAGGATCAGCGCGGCAGCGCCGCGATGGACGCGTACACGGCGAGCCTCGATCGCATCTACTCGGTCGACGCGCAGCTCGATCACCAGATCGACAACAACACCGTCACCGTCGGAGCGCAGTTCCTCACCGAGAGCCTCTTCTCGAGCCGCCTCTCGAAGCTCGGAGACCGCTACCGCGTCGGCATCTTCGCGCAGGACGAGTACGACGTGCCGTACCTCGGCGAGGTGAAGCTGAAGCTGTTGCCGGGGCTGCGCGTCGACATCGACTCGCAGTTCGGCTCGGCGCCGACGCCGCGGCTCGCGATGAAGCTCGACCCGCACCCGAGGGTGACGCTGCGCGCGAGCTACGGCTGGGGCTTTCGCGCGCCGAGCTTCCAGGAGCTGTACCTGCTCTTCGAGAACACCGGCGTCGGCTACGTCGTCGAGGGCAACCCGAGCCTGCGCGCCGAGATCTCGCAGGCGGTGAACGTCGCCGCCGACGTGCGCTTGCCGCTCGAGGGCTGGGTGGCGTCGGCGTCGTTCTTTCACACCGCGCTGCAGGACCTCATCAACATCGACACGTCGATGCCGATCGACCCGCGCAACGCGACGCGCTTTCGCTACGAGAACGTGGCGTCGGCGTACGCGCAGGGCCTCGAGGCGGCGCTGCGCATGCGGCTGTCGAAGGGCACGTACTTCGATCTCACGTACGTGCTGACCGACGCGCGCGACAACGTGCGCAACGGGCCGCTGGCCGGCCGCGCGGTGCACAAGGTCTCGGCGCAGCTGATGGCGAAGTACCGGCCGACGGGGCTCGAGGGCGTCGTGCGCGCGACGTACCTCGGGCCGCGGCCGTTCTACATCGGCGACGGCATGGGCAACGAAGAGCTCGCGTGGACGCGCGGCATGGTGAACCTCGACATCCAGGTGACGTGGCGACCGTTCACGTGGGGCTCGATCTTCGCGGGCGTGACGAACCTGTTGAACGCAGGCGACGCGGTGTTCGTGCCCCAGCCTCCGCGGCGGTTTCTCGCGGGTGTACAGTTGGAGTACTGATGAAGCGCTTCGTCCTGCTCGTGCTGCTCGCCGCGTGTGCGCCGGACCTGCGCGACGACTACCCGTTCGACGGGGCGCTCACCGGCGACTTCCTGGTGAACGTGCCGCAGACCGACGGCACGACGCTCTCGACGATCGACGCGACGAGCAAGACGGGCACGATCTACGTCGACCTCGACAGCGCCAGCGTCGTCACCGTCGCCGACGCGTGGGATCTCGCGTTTCAGCGGTTCAAGATCTCCGCGAACAGCGGCTCGAGCGGAGAGGGCAGCGTCGGCGTCGCGGTGGTGAAGGATCAGGACTTCAACGCGTTCGAGACGCCGCCGGCCGAGGGCTACCTGCAGGACGGCAGCGACACCGTCTTCAACGGCGTCGAGGGCGGCTGGTACTCGTACGACCTGGGTCAGCACAAGCTCGTGACGCGAGACGATCTCTTCTACGTGGTGCGCACCGAGGCCGGGTTCTTCAAGCTGAAGATGAAGAGCTACTACGACGAGGCGGGCACCGCGGCGCGCATGCAGTTCTGGTGGGCCCGGCTCGAGTAGCTCGCTTCGGGTGGGCCCTGCGCGGCGGCGCGCCGAGACGCGGCGACCCGGTGGCCGGGGGCGTTCGAGCTGCAGCGTTCACACGAAGTCTGCTGCTCACTGGAGCGTGACGGTGAGGTCGCGCCAGTAGACGCCGCCCGTTGCGCCAAGCGCCTCGAAGTCGAGGACGAGGAAGTATGTGCCGGCAGTCACCGCCTGCTGCAGCGTCGCGAAGCCGCCGTCGCTCGGGCCGCGCGCGCAGGCGAGCTCGCCGCCGTTCACGTTGCAGGTCCGCCGCAGGTACATCACCGGCGACCTGCTTCCAAGCGCCCGCACGGAGGCCCTGACCGTGCCGGCATTCGGCACGTTCAGCATGAAGACTGCGTCACGGCCGGTCGGGGACACACAGCCGGGGTTGTAGTCGTCGTTGCTCACGAGGAATGTGTCGAGGTCGTGGCGCGCGACGCCGCCGTCGAAAATGAGTGGAATCGCGCTGGCGCACGACTCACCGCTCGGGGTCGCCCGCGGTGCCCGCAGCGTGACGACCAACGTGTAGTCGCCATTGCCCTGGTACCCGTCGACGACGAGCCGGTAGTTGCCGGCGGGCACCGAGCCGAGCGTGAACGACGCAGGGCTGGTCGAGGTCTCCCGCGCACACGCGAGGTCCGGCGCCATACACGTCGGCCGGAGGTATACGACGGGTTCGAAGCCTGCCGTCGACGTGAAGGCCGAGGCGGTGACGTCCCAGGGTTGCGTGGTGCTGAGCTCGTACACGACGTCGTTCGCCGTCGGGCTCGTCAAGCACGCCGGACTGGAGGCGTGTGCAGCTGCGTTGACGGTCGTGTCCGAGTCGTACGCCGTCAGCCTACCGTCGGACATCTGGCGAAACGCGAGCGAACGTGGCGTCGCGCAGGCGCTCGACGCAGGGGCCGCCGGGCTGGCGGAGATCTGCAGGTCGTACGGCCCTTCCGAGCCGTTTCGGCCGTCGACCCAGACGAACATCGTTCCGCCGTCGACGCGCGGAAGCCGGGCGACGCTTCCTCCGATGGCGGCCGAGCCACAGACGAGATCCGGCCCAGGGCAATCGGAGCGCAGCGCGACCGCGCCGGCGCGAAACCCGCCGTCGGAGGTCAGTCCGTTGAGGACAGCGATGACATTCGTGCCCGGGGGCGGCTGGAACGAGTAGACGTGATCGCGGCCTGCGCCGGGAGCGCAGGTCAGCGCGGTGTCGTCGCCCGCTGCGGCCGTGTCCGCGCGCACCGACGTCGTCGCGCTGTTGCCGGCGGTCGTCAGCGCCAACGGCTGCACGCTCTGGCACCGGTCTGCCGCGACACAGTTCGCGATCGGACTCTGAACGCAGCGCGCCTGACACGCGGTCCCGGTGAGCTGGTCCATCGTGCACGGGTTCTGGTCATCGCAGGCTGTCGGGCAGGCGTCAGTGCCCGACGGAATGGCGATGTCGCAGAATTCTCCCGGGTCGCGCCGGCCGTTGCCGCACATCGAGCCGCTGCCGCCGCCCGTGGCTGAGCCGCCCCCCGTGGCAGAGCCGCCGCCCGTGGCAGAGCCGCCGCCCGTGGCAGAGCCGCCGCCCGTGGCGGAGCCGCCGCCCGTGGCGGAGCCGCCGCCTGTAGCAGAGCCGCCGCCGACGGCAGACCCTCCGCCTGTCCCCGCCGAGCCCCCGCCCGCACCGCTCACGGGCACGCACGCGCCATCGGTACAGCTCAGCCCGGTGCCGCAGGCGTCACATGCCTGGCCGCCCCGGCCGCACGCGCCGTCGACGTCGCCCACTTCACAGCGCCCGCTCGCTGAGCAACAGCCGGCGCAGCTCGACGGGTCGCAGACGTCTGGGGCCGCACTGCACGCCGCCAGCACAACGAAACATACGACCGCGATTGTTCTCACGCCACCACGACACCTTTGGCGGGGGGCTCTGTGCAGCCTAATTTCTGGCGCAACATCGCCGGGCCGACGTCCAGAGGGCACCGCGTCGCGGGTTCTGGTGGGCGATGCTCAAAGGAGCCCTTCTTCCGGCCGCTCTGAGGCTTCGGTATAGAGCGGGGGATGTCCATCCTGATCCGAGGCGGAACCGTCGTCACCGCAGAGCAGACCTTCCGCGCCGACGTGCTGTGCGCGGACGGCGTGATCAAAGCCGTCGGAGAGAAGCTCGACGTCCCCGCGGGCACGAAGACGATCGACGCCGGCGACCTGCTGGTCATGCCCGGCGGCATCGACCCGCACACGCACATGGAGCTGCCGTTCATGGGCACCGTGGCCAGCGAGGACTTCTTCTCGGGCACCGCGGCGGGCCTCGCCGGCGGCACGACGATGATCATCGACTTCGTGATCGGCGACCCGAACGTCCCGCTGGTGAAGGCGTACGCGCAGTGGCGCGAGTGGGCGAAGAAGTCGTGCGCCGACTACTCGTTCCACGTCGCGATCACGTGGTGGGCCGACAGCGTGCGCGAAGAGATGGGCGTGCTCACGCGCGAGCACGGCGTGAACTCGTTCAAGCACTTCATGGCGTACAAGAACGCCATCATGGTGCCGGACGAGAACCTGGTGAAGAGCTTCACCCGGTGCCTCGAGCTCGGCGCGATTCCGACCGTGCACGCCGAGAACGGCGAGCTCGTCTACTGGCTGCAGCAGGAGATCGTGAAGCGCGGCATCACCGGCCCCGAAGGCCACCCGCTCTCGCGCCCGCCGGACGTGGAAGGTGAGGCGGCGAACCGCGCGATCCAGGTCGCGAAGGTGATCGGCGTGCCGCTCTACATCGTCCACAACTCGTGCATTCAGTCGCTCGAGGCGATCACGCGGGCGCGGCTCGCGGGGCAGCGCGTGTACGGCGAGGTCCTCGCCGGCCACCTGCTCGTCGACGACTCGGTGTACCGCAACCCGAATTGGGACTTCGCGGCGGCGCACGTGATGTCTCCGCCGTTCCGCCCGAAGGAGCACCAGGAGGCGCTGTGGAAGGGGCTGCAGGCGGGCAACCTGCAGACGACGGCGACGGATCACTGCTGCTTTTGCGCTCCGCAGAAGGCGATGGGCAAAGAGAACTTCACCAAGATCCCCAACGGGACGGGTGGGGTGGAAGACCGCATGAGCGTGCTGTGGCACCACGGCGTCGGCACCGGGCGGCTCACGCCGAACGAGTTCGTGCGCGTGACGTCCACGAACGCGGCGCAGATCTTCAACATCTACCCGCGCAAGGGCTCGGTGAGCGTGGGCGCGGATGCGGACCTGGTGCTCTGGGATCCGAAGGGCCAGCGGACGATCTCCGCGAAGACGCACCACCAGAAGGTCGACTTCAACATCTTCGAGGGCATGACCGTGACGGGCGTGCCCCGCTACACGATCTCGCAGGGCCGCGTGTGCTGGGCCGACGGGAAGCTCGATGTCGTGTCGGGCACCGGCCGCTACGTGAATCGCCCGACGTTCGCGCCGATGTACGAAGCGGTGAAGCGCGCGAATGCGGCGCGCGAGCCGCGGCCGGTCGCGCGCTGAACAGCCGGGTTCGCGTGCGCGTTCGCGTTCGGCCGATCCGATCGCGAACCCGAACGCGAACCCGCACCCGGTAGTTGCCCGCGCGAAGAGCGCGGGCGCTCCGCCACGGCCCGAATAAATCCCGCCGGGCTCCCATACGTTCTCTGTGGGCATGAGCGCTGCACTGCTTCGCCTCATGCTTCGTGAATCGTTTCACTTCCGCCGCGCCCGCGGCGCCACGCGCGCCGACGCCGCCTGCGTCGCCTGGGCCATGCGCCTGAAAGCCGAGCTCACCTCGGTGGAGGCCGCCGCCGTCGAAGAGCTCCTGTACACGATGTGCACCGAGTCCCGCGGCACGGTGCTGGTCGAGGTTTCCTGCACCTGACCCACTCCCACCGGGTCCTACCCGGCATGAAGTGGTTTGCCCCGCTCGCCGGGCTCTTCCTGGGCCTCGCCTACGTGCACTACGCCTTCGTCGCCGAGCTGGGCGGCAACCCGGCGCTGGTGGTCGGCTGGCTGATCCTCTTCGTCGCGACGGGTGGCATCGCGCTCACCCACGCGCTCGTGAAGGCTCAGGGCAGCAGCTTCGTCATGTCGCCGTACGTCTCGGGCCGGCGGTCACGGTAGAACTGCCACACGCGCCGCACCTCTTCGATCATGTCGAAGTTCATGTCGGCGATGACGAGCTCGTCCTTGTCTTCGCTGCCCGTCGCGAGGAAGTTGCCGCGCGGGTCGACGAAGTACGACGTGCCGTAGAACTTTCCGATGTTCCACGGAGCCTCGGTGCCGACGCGGTTGATGGCGCCGACGAAGTAGCCGTTGGCGACGGCGTGCGCCGGCTGCTCGAGCTTCCACAGGTACTGCGAGAGGCCCGCGACGGTCGCGCTCGGGTTGAAGACGATCTCGGCGCCGTTGAGGCCGAGCAGGCGCGCGCCTTCGGGGAAGTGGCGGTCGTAGCAGATGTAGACGCCGACGACGCCGTACTGCGTGCGGAACGTCGGGTAACCGAGGTTGCCGGGCTTGAAGTAGTACTTCTCCCAGAAGCCGCTCGTCTGGGGGATGTGCTGCTTGCGGTACTTGCCGAGGTACTTGCCGTCGGCGTCGATGACGGCGGCGGTGTTGTAATAGACGCCCGCCATCTCGCGCTCGTACATGGGCACCACGATGACCATCGAGTACTTCTTCGCGTACTCGGCCATCAGGTTGGTGAGCGGGCCCGGGCAGGCCTCGGCGGCGTCGTACCAGTTCGGCGTCTGCGCGGGGCAGAAGTACGGAGTGTTGAAGACCTCCTGCAGGCAGAGCATCTGGACTCCCGCCTTGCCCGCCTTCTCGACGAACGGCAGGGTCTTCTCGAGCATCGCGGTGCAGATCTCTTTGACGCTGCCCTCGGACTTCGCGTTCGCGACCTGAATCAAGCCGCCTTTGACGGTTCTGGCCATGGTGGCCACGCGACATACCATGTCGGAGCGCGTTAGAAATGGGTCAGAGACCTGAGTGACCGCCCTTCCGCGTAAAGATCCGACCGTCGACGACGTCGAGTTCCGCGCCCTCTACAAGAAGACGAAGTACATCGTCGAAACCGCGGACGGCTGGAGCCTGGTCATCACGCGGTACAAGCCGACTCCGCAGACGTGGACGCAGCCGCTCTACGGAGAGCCGATGCTGCTGGTGCACGGCTTCTCCCAGAACCGCCACGCGTGGACGAGCGGCGAGTTCGTGAAGAACCTGCTCTTCTTCGGGCTCGACATCCACATCCTCGAGCTGCGCGGCCACGGCAAGAGCTCCATCGCGCTGCAGCACGAGCGGGCGACGAAGTTCAACCGTGCGCCTCCGCCGGACCTGCAGTGGGACTGGGACATCGACTCGTACTTCCTCTACGACATCCCCGCCGCCGTCGCCGGCGTGCGCCGCATCACGCGCCGCGAGCGCATCTTCTACTGCGGGCACTCGATGGGCGGCATCCTCGGCTACGGGTACGCCGGCATTCACGACGATCACTTCGAGGGCATCGTCACCATCGGCGCGCCCGCGGAGCTCGGCAAGGGCTCGCTGCCGCTCAAGCTGCTCGCGACGTTCGGGCCGAGCCTCACGCTCGGGGTGGACTCGGGCCTGGGCCTGTTGAACCTGCAGCGCGGCGCCGCGCACCTCTCGAAGTCGCTGCTGGCGCGCTTCAAGAAGGAAGAGGCGCCCGAGGTGCCGCGGCAGCTCGAGTACCGCTACGTGCCGATGGACACGTGGCTCAAGACGATCGCGTCGGTGCTCGACTACGCGGAGCAGAACCCGATGCTGTCGATGGTCGCGTCGCGCGTGAACTGGCTCGCGCGGCAAGACCGCATGGCGTCGTCAGATCTGCGCTGGCTGCTGCGCGAGGCCGGCGCGAAGGAGCCGCGCAAGGTCGCCGAGCAGTTCTTCCGGTGGATCCGCAACAACGAGATCGTCTGCTACCGCACCGGCTACGACTTCAAGCGCGGGTTTCAGAAGATCAAGGTGCCGATGGCGATCATCTTCGGCGACGCCGACCCGCTCGCGAGCGTCGAGTCGACGCGCAGCGTGTACCGCTCGGCGAAGAGCGAGTACCTCTTGTGGCGCCCGGTGAAGGGCAACAGCCACATCGAGGTCACGATGGGCCATGACGTCCGGCAGATCTGCTACGACATCAAGAACCTGATCGAGTACGCGAAGGTGCACCGCAATCGCGCGCCGTCGCTGCCGCGGATTCGGTGAACCCCCCCGCGCGCGTCAGCCGCCCGGCGTCGGCGGCTGCGCGCTCGTCGGCTCTGGCGGCGGAGGCACAGGCGGCGGCATCGGCGCCTTCGGGTTCACGACGCGCACGATGTAGCCCTTCGCCGTGTCGATGCTGTCCTTCCGCGGGCCGAAGGTGACGACGCCCAGGTTCCCGCCGGCGCTGTCGACCATCTGCTTCACCCACGCGATCCAATGATCCCGATCCGTCGGGGTCTTGCTCCAGCAGGCGTACGAGGTCGGCACGATGAGCCAGATGCCGAGCGTGAGCCACGCCAGCGGCACCTGCGGCCAGCAGATGATCTTCCTCGGCAGCGCCAGGTAGTCGGACGGGTAGAACGGCGAGTGCACGGCGCCGAGCAGCTCGAACGTCCCGACGATCTCGATGTCCTGCCCGCGGTAGCGCTTGAGCGTCCCGTCGACGACGTCGAGCCCGGCGTTCTCGTCGTTCTCGACGACGGTGACGTCTCCGTAGACCGGGTTCGAGCGATGGTTCTCGAAGTCGTCCATCACGCGGTCGTCGTCCATCGGCCGCACCTCGGCCGAACGGAACTTCACCGACGGCGCCACGTAGCCGCACGCGGTGCCGCACAGCACTGCGACTGCGAGCATCACAGCGCGCATCGATTCACTCCCCCTTCGCCTGCTCCTTGGCCCACGTGTCCTTCAGCGTCACCGTGCGGTTGAACACCGGCTTGCCCGGCGCCGAGTCGAGGTCGACGTTGAAGTACCCGAGCCGCTCGAACTGGAACACCTGGCCCACCGTCGCGCCGCCGAGCGAGGGCTCGAGCTTCGCGTCGGAGACGAGCTCCAGCGACTTCGGGTTCAGCTTCGTCAGGTAGTCGTCCGAGTTCGGGTTCTCGACGGTGAACAGCCGGTCGACCAGCCGCACCTCGGCGTTCACGGCGTGCTCCGCCGAGACCCAGTGCAGCGTGGCCTTCACCTTGCGGCCGTCGGGGGCGTCGCCTCCGCGGGTGGCGGGGTCGTAGGTGCAGACCACCTCGGTCACGTTGCCGCTCGCGTCCTTCTTCACCTCTTTGCACGTGACGAAGTACGCCCAGCGCAGGCGCACCTCTCGCCCCGGAGACAGCCGGAAGAACTTCTTCGGCGGGTTCTCCATGAAGTCGTCGCGCTCGACGTAGAGCACCTTGCCGAACGGCACCGTGCGCTTGCCGGCCGCGGGATCTTCCGGGTTGTTCACCGCCTCGAGCGCTTCGACCTTTCCGTCGGGCCAGTTCTCGATGACGACCTTCAACGGCTTGAGCACCGCCATGCGGCGCTCGGCCGTGCGGTTGAGCTCGTTGCGCACCGCGTTCTCGAGCCGGCCGACGTCGATGACGCTGTCGACCTTCGTGACGCCGATCTCCTCGCAGAACGCGCGCACCGCCGACGCCGGGTAGCCGCGGCGCCGCAACGCCGAGATCGTCGGCATGCGCGGGTCGTCCCACCCGCGCACGTGCTTGCCCTGCACGAGCTCGAGCAGCTTGCGCTTCGACAGCACCGTGTACGTGAGGTTGAGCCGCGCGAACTCGATCTGCTGCGGGTGATGGATGCCGAGCTGATCGAGGAACCAGTCGTACAGCGGCCGGTGGTTCTCGAACTCGAGCGTGCAGATCGAGTGCGTGATCTTCTCGAGCGAGTCTTCGTTGCCGTGGGCCCAGTCGTACGACGGGTAGATCGCCCAGGTGTCGCCGGTGCGGTGATGGTGCGCCTTGATGATGCGGTACATCACCGGGTCGCGCAGGTTGATGTTGCCCGACGCCATGTCGATCTTGGCGCGCAGCGTGTACTTGCCTTCAGGCACCTCGCCGGCCTTCATCTTCCGCAACAGCTCGAGGTTCTCCTCGGGCGGCGTGTCGCGGCGGGGGCTGGGCTTGCCGGGCTCCTTGAGCGTGCCGCGGTACTCGCGCATCTGCTCGGCGTTCAGGTCGCAGACGTAGGCCTTGCCCGCCTTCACCAGCGCTTCCGCCCACTCGTACATCTGCGGGAAGTAGTCCGAGGCGAAGAAGATGCGGTCCTTGGGGATGTCTCCGGCGAGCCACGCGACGTCCCGCAGGATGGAGTCGACGTACTCCTGCTCTTCTTTCGCCGGGTTGGTGTCGTCGAAGCGGACGTTGAAGGTGCCGTTGTACTTCCGGGCGAGGCCCGCGTTCAGGCAGATGCTCTTGGCGTGGCCGATGTGGAGGTACCCGTTCGGCTCGGGCGGGAAGCGCGTGTGTACGCGGCCGCCCCATTTGCCGGTCCGGTTGTCTTCCTCCACGATCTCTTCGATGAAGTTCAGTCCCATAGGGAGTCCTGCCACCTTATTCCGCGCCTCACCTGAGTTGAACACCGCCGTGTTCGACTCCGGTGCGGGGCAGATCTGCGGAATCAGCCAGAAAGTTGGCCCGTTGATCCCTTGAGGTAGCGTCCTGTAGCGACATGCGTCGTTTCCCGATCCTGCTGCTGATGCTGGCTGTTCGAGTTCACGCGCAGGATCGCGTGTCCCTGAACACCATCACGCGCGTCGAGGTGAAGGGGAACGTCCTCGAGATCGCCGGGACCAAGAAGCCCAGCTTCACCACCTTCACGCTGCCCGAACCGCCGAGGCTCGTGATCGATTTCTCCGAGGCCGTCTTTCAGGGCGTCCCCGCCGACATCCGGGTGAACGACGGCTCGATGACCTCGATCAAGACCGCAGCCTACGGCTCGGCGTCTGCCGCCATCGCCCGGCTCGTCATCGGCTTCGAGCGCGAGATCGACCCCGACATCTCCACCGACGGCAACGTGCTGCGCGTGAAGCTGCCGCCCAGCCCGACGCTGCTCGCCAAGGCCGAGGCGGAGAAGAACGCGAAGCTCGAGGCCGAGAAGGCGGCGCGCGAAGAGGCGGCGAAGAAGGCGGCCGAAGAGAAGGCCGCGAAGGCCGAGGCCGAGCGGCTTGCGCGCGAGGAGGCCGCCAAGAAGGCCGCCGAGGAGAAGGCCGCGAAGCTCGAGGCCGAGCGCCTCGCCCGCGAGGACGCCGCGAAGAAGGCCGCCGAAGAGAAGGCCGAGAGAGAGCGCCTCGCGCGCGAGAAGGCCGAGGCCGAGAAGCTCGCCCGCGAAGAGGCCGCGCGGCAGGCGGCGGAAGAGAAGGCCGCGAAGGCAGAGGCCGAGCGCCTCGCCCGAGAGGAAGCCGCGAAGAAGCAGGCCGAAAAAGAGCGCCTCGCGCGTGAGAAGGCCGAGGCCGAGAAGCTCGCCCGCGAGGAGGCCGCGAAGAAGGCCGCCGAAGAGAAGGCCGAGAAGGAGCGCCTCGCCCGCGAGAAGGCCGAGGCCGAGAAGCTCGCCCGTGAAGAGGCCCGGCGCAAAGCCGCCGAGGAGAAGGCCGCGAAGCTCGAGGCCGAGCGCGTCGCCCGCGAAGAGCTCGCCCGCAAGGCCGCCGAAGAGAAGGCCGAGAGAGAGCGGCTCGCGCGCGAGAAGGCCGAAGCCGAGAAGCTCGCGCGCGAAGAGGCCGCGAAGAAGGCGGCGGAAGAGAAGGCCGCGAGGGCCGAGGCCGAGCGCCTCGCCCGCGAGGAGGCTGCGAAGAAGGCCGCCGAAGAGAAGGCGGCGAAGGCCGAAGCCGAGCGCCTCGCCCGCGAGGACGCCGCGAAAAAGCAGGCCGAGAAGGAGCGCCTCGCCCGCGAGAAGGCCGAGGCCGAGAAGCTCGCGCGCGAAGAGGCCGCGAAGAAGGCCGCGGAAGAGAAGGCGGCGAAGGCCGAGGCCGAGCGGCTCGCCCGCGAAGAGGCGAAGAAGGCCGCCGAAGAGAAGGCGGCGCGCGCGGAAGCCGAGCGCCTCGCGAAGGCCGAGAAGGAGCGCCTCGCCCGCGAGCAGGCCGAGGCCGAGCGCGCCGCGCGCGATCAGGAGGCGCGCAACGAGGCCGCCAAGAAGGCCGAGCTCGCCCGCCTCGCGAAGGAGAAGGCCGAAGCCGAGCGCCGCGAGCGCGAAGAGGCGAAGGCGCTCGCCGCAGCCGAGGCGAAGGCCGCCAAGGCGACGAAGGCGGCCGAGAAGGACAACCCGCCGCCGCAGGTCGTCGCCGCCAACACGCAGCCCGTCGCCACGTCCGGCAAGCCGGCCTCGATGAACGGCATCGGCTTCCGCCAGGACAAAGGCAAGGGCCGCGTCTCGATCCGCGTGAGCGCGCCGGTGCAGATCGGCGTGAAAGAGGACGTGGATCGCAACGTCGTCGTCTCGCTCGAGAACACGAAGATCGGCCTGCCGAACAACGAGCGGTTCCTCGACACGTCGTTCTTCGATACCGCCGTCGCCATGGTTCGCCCCGAGCCCGCGCAGGGCGGGGTGAACGTGCTCGTGGTGCTCAAGCAGCCGGTCCCGTACCGCGTGTCGCAGAGCGGTAACGAGGTCACGGTGGAGTTCGAGCCGCCGCGGTAGCCATGCCGGCCGGAGGTGAGGCCGTTATCTGCGGGCGCCACCCATGCGCCGCGCCACCCTGGCTCTGCTCCTCTCGCTGTGCTCGTGCCGCGATGGTCGTCCCGACCTCGTGGCGGCCGCCGCCGACGCCGGAGCGGTGCTCGAGTGGCGCACCTTCGACCCCAACGCCTGCGCGCTGCAGCGCGGCTGCATCGGGGCGTCGGGAGATCGCGCCCTGTTGCACTACCGCTTCGCGCTCTCGAACGGCGGCGCCGGGGCGGTCTCACTTCCGGCCGATCCGTCCTCCTGCAGCGGCGGCTCGCAGCTCTTGCGGTGGAAGCTCTCGACGAAGGGCGGCGAGCAGGTGCGCTCCGGCACGGCGGAGCTGCCCGCGCAGGAGCTGGCCCCCGGCGCCACCGTCGACATGCCGGGCAGCGGCGCGTGCACGTGGGCCGACGTCACGGGCGTCGAGGCCGGTGAGTACCAGCTCGAGGTCACGGTGAACCCGGACGGGAAGCTCGGCGAGTCGCGCTCGGACAACGACACGGTCACGCTGCCGGTGACGCTGCCGTCGGCCATGTGCCGCGGCAAGACGTGCGGACAGAGCTGCTGCGCGCCGCACAGCGAGTGCGCCCCCGGCGGCAACGGCTGCACGCTGCCGGATCTGACGGTGGATCAGCAGATGCTGAAGAGCACGATCGCGTGGTCCGTCGAGTCGTTCCCCGCCAACGACTGCGCGATCGACGAGGGCTGCGTGGTGGGAAGGGGAGACCGGAAGCTGCTGCGCTTCACGACGTCGACTCCGAACGTCGGCGCCGCGGACTTCTACATCGGGAACCCGAAGGGCAACCCGAACGCGCTCTTCGCGCAGTGCCACGGGCACTACCACTACCACCAGTACTCGGATTACCGGCTCGTCACCGCGGACGGCACGACGGTCGCGACGGGCCGCAAGCAGGCGTTCTGCGCGTTCGATCACACGAAGGTCGACGCGGGCGCCGGCAACGGGAAGTACCACTGCGAGGATCAGGGCATCACGCCCGGGTGGACCGACATCTACGAGTCGCACCTCGACTGCCAGTGGATCGACGTCACCGACGTGCCGCCGGGGCCGTACACCCTCGAGGTCGAGGTGAACCCGGCGCGGCTCATCGCCGAGTCCGACTACGCCAACAACGTCGCGCGCGTGCCGGTGAACGTGCCCGCAGGAGACGGCTGCGTGCCGCTGCCCGAGGTCTGCGCGAACGGCCAGGACGAGGACTGCGACGGCACGGCCGACGACGGCTGCAACCCGCTCAGCTACAACGAGAGCTGCGCCGCCGTGCACTTCCTCGACGGGCCAGGCGAGTACACCGCGGCGATCACGCCCACGACGAAGCCCGACTTCTCCACCGGCTGCGGCGGCGCCGGCGGCGATCTCGTCTTCCACTTCTCGCTGCTGGTCCCCGAGCTCGTGTACCTGTCGACGTACGGCTCGGACCTCGACACCGTCATCTCCGTGCGCGACGGTAAGTGCAGCGATCCCGAGACCGCGTGCGTCGACGACGCCTGCGGCGTCAAGCAGGGGCACCTGGCGAAGGTGATGTCTCCGGGCGCGCACTACGTCGTCGTCAAGGCGAAGAACCCGGGCGATGTCGGCCGCGTGAAGCTCACCTACCAGCGCAGCACCTGCATCGGCGCGCGCGAGCTGATGGGGCCGTCGACGGTGACCGGCGACACGTCTTCGGCGGCCGACAACTTCCTGCTCGCCTGCGGAGCCCACGGCGGCCACGGCCGCGGCGCGGGCGACGAGCTGTGGTACCTCACCTCGTGCCCCGGGCAGAGCGCGCTCGAGGTCTCGACCTGCGGCACCGCGTTCGACACCGCGCTCTCGGTGAAGCAGGGCAGCTGCCGCGGCCGCGACCTCGCGTGCAACGACAACGCCTCGTGCGGGGCCGGGTCGACGCTGAACGTGCCCCTGACGAAGCCCGGCCTGTGGTTCGTGGTCGTCGACGGCGTCGGCCCCGAGGCGAAGGGGCCGTACATGCTCAAAGCGACGTGGTGAGCGAAGAAGAGCTCCCTCTGCTCTACGAGGGGAGAGGGGGGCGCGGTATGAAGCGGCTCCTCGATGCCGGCCTTGCCGCTCTTCGTGGCGTTGTCCCTCGGCGCCACCGTGCAGCTCACGGCCGAGCGGCTCGTCCACGACGACGCGCGGAAGATCACCAGCGCGGAAGGCGACGCAGAGCTCACGGCCGGCAACGCGGCGATGCACGCCGACCGCATCACCTGGGACGAGTCGGCCGAGGCCGCGACCGCGAGCGGCAACGTCACGCTGCGCATCGCGAAGCACGGCCTGCTCGCCGTCATCGCCGACGTCGTCACCGTGCGCATGACCGGCGACGAGGTCAGCGAGGTCTTCGTCTACGACGGGGTCGCGCTGCGGAAGAAGAACGTCACCGCGCAGGCGCTGCTCGCGGCGAAGACGCCCGACGAGGTGCGCGCCGCCGGCAACACCACGATGTCGATGACCGCCTCGCACCTGGTCCGCCAGGGCGACGACGAGTGGGTCATCGAGGAGCTCGGCTTCACGCCCTGCGAGTGCGACTTCGACAAGCCGTCGTGGCACATCGAGACGTCGCGCACGACGCTGAACCTCGAGTCCGAGCGCGCCTCGCTGCTGTTCCCCACCGTCTACGTGTGGAAGGTGCCGGTGCTGTGGTTCCCCTGGCTGTCGCTGCCGCTCTCGGACCGGCAGACGGGCCTGCTCGTGCCGCGCCCGGGCTTCACGAACCTCAACGGCTTCAGCCTCGAGCAGCCGGTGTTCGTGACGCTCGGGCGCAGCGCCGATCTCACGTTCACTCCCGGCTACTTCTTCGGCAACCGCGGGCTCGTGAACGGCATCGAGGGGCCCAGGCTGCACACCGAGTTCCGCTACACGCCGTCGGTGCGCACCAGCGGGCGCGCGACGCTCGGGCTCATCTACGACCGCAAGCTGCGCCGCGATCCCGAGCGCGTGGGCGTGGACCCGACGGCGACGCTCCGGCAGCGCCGCGGCCTCCGCGCCGAAGGCTCGTGGGTGCAGCTGCAGGAGCTGGGCGCCGGCTGGCACGATCGCATCAACGTCTCGTTCCTCTCTGACGGAGATCTCCAGCGCGACATCACCCCCGACGTGCTCGCCCGCGAGGCGAACTACCTGCGCTCGAGCGCGACGCTGTTCCACCGCGGCGTCGATCACATCGCCGGCCTCGACGTCGTCTTCCGGCAGGACCTCACCACGCCGGACACGATCTTCTCCACCCGTCCCGGCGCGCCCAACCCCGTGCAGCGGCTGCCGGGCCTCACCCTCGCGCTGCCGGCGCGCCGCATCGTGGGGCCGCTGGCGCTCGGCGGCAGGGCAGAGCTCGTGCGGCTCGCTCCGGCGATTCCGACCGCGACGTCGCTCGAGGGCTTCGATCGCCTCGATCTGATGCCGCGGCTCGACGTGGGCGGCGTCGTCGGCGGAGCGCTCAGCCTCTCGGCCTTCGCCGCCTACCGCCAGAACGTCTGGCTCGGCGAGCGCACGGGCGCGGTGCTGCACCGCGGCTACCCGCTGCTCGGCGCCCGCATCGACACCGAGCTCGCCCGCACCTTCGGAGAGAACGTCCGGCACACCATCGCCCCCTCGGCCGAGGTGCGCGCCGTGCCCGCGGTCGTCGGCACCGACCAGGCGTTGCTGCCGCGGTACGACGAGATCGACGTCGCCATTCCCGGCCAGGCCGTGCAGGCGCTCGCGATGGTGCGGCAGCGGCTTCAGCTCAAGGGGCGGGGCGACGTCGCGCGGCTCGACCTCGGCCAGAGCTTCAACTTCCTGCCGTCGCCGACGACCGGCGAGACGTTCGCGCGGCTGGCGGTGGCGGCGGGCATCTTCCGCGCGACCGGCACCGTGCGCGTCGACCCGCTGCTCAAGACGCTGACGCGCGTCTCGCTCATCGCGTCGGCGGACGACGGCCGCGGCCGCGGCGCGTACGTCTCGTTCGAGCACTTGAACGACACCGGCACCGACCGGGCCCGACAGCCCATCGATCTGCTCATCGGGCCGCGCGTGGTGCCGATGTCGTACTCGCAGGTGCTGACCTTCGGCGCCCGCTGGCGCTTCGGGGGCCTGGGCCTTCGCTACGACGCGCTGTACCTCGGCCTCGAGAAGCTCAAGCTGCCGACGCAGCAGACGCTCGGCGTGTCGTATGGGCCCGCCTGCGAGTGCTGGCGGCTCGAGGGCTTCGCGACCTACCGGCCCGGCGCCTTCCCCGATCTGGGTGCGAGCCTCACGATCACCGGTTTCGGGACGCTGGGCACTGGAGGATGAGGGGCATAAGATGCGCGCTCCATGTTCCTGCGCACATGCCTCGTCCTCGCTGCTGCGGTGGTGATCTCCGCGTGCACCGGTGCCCCCGCGACCATCGAATACGTCGAGACGCTTCCCGCGAAGCCTCGCATCAACGAGATCACGACGGTGAAGTTCCGCCTGCTCGACTACCGCGGCGTGGCGCAGGCGGGCGCGATGGTCACGTTCCGCCTGCAGGGCGCGAGCGAAGGCGTCGAAATCACCCCGAAGGTGGCGATGTCGCTCAAGGGCAGCGGCGAGGTCACGACCCAGATCATCGCGAACACCGGCGTGAACTCGGTCATCGTCGTCGCCGACGCAGGCGGCAAGATCGCGACGAGCCCGCCGATCTCCTTCGCCGGCTCGATTCCGAACGGCTCGCAGTTCACCTTCCAGTGCGGCTCGATCGCCGGCATGGCCTCGGGCGGTATCCACGCGATCGGCGCCTTCGACCAGGAGCGCCACCTCATCGCCGGCGTGAAGCTCAAGTGCACCGCGCACACCGGCGACCGCAACGGTGACGGCGTGCCGAACGCGGTCGTCTCGTTCCTCACCGAGGCCGGCACCATCGGCCCGTCCGAGCAGACCAAGACCGACGTCGTCGGCGACGCGACGATTCTCTACAAGACGTCATTGCCGTTCCCGAAGGAAACGACGCCGGGCGTGTTCCAATGGAACCCGCAGAGCTCGTGCACGGCGAGCGACCCGGCCTTGTGTACGGGCGAGTACTTCGTGCCGCTGTGGATGGAGCCCAACTCCTGGACGACGAACCCCATCGGCACGCTGAGCACAGGCGTGCCCGCGTACAACGCGATGAACCTCCAGGAGCCGCGGCGGCGCGACCCGATTCGCCGCACGATGGACAACTCGCAGATGCCGCAGAACAACCCGCGCGACAACCTGGTGACGCTGATCGCGGTGGTCGCCGGCGAAGAGGGCTTCATCGACAAGAACCAGGACGGAACCTTCAACAAGGGCGAGGAGGAGTTCTTCGACCAGACCGAGCCGTTCGTCGACTCCAACGACAACGGCACCTGGGACCCTGACGAGAAGTACGTCGACACCAACGGCAACGGTGAGTGGAACGGCAAGAACGGCGAGTGGGACGCCAACACCCTGCTGTGGCGCCAGGAGCGCATTCTCTGGACGGGCATTCCCTTCGGCGCGCTCTACGGCGGCTCCGCGCCCGGCATGGGCCAGCTCGACGACACCACGGTGCCCGAGCCGACCGTCATCGCCTCGCGGCCGCTGTTCGGCCAGCCCATCATCTCGTGCCGCGTCACTCCCGGCGGCACGCGCGCCAGCGTCATCTTCGAGTTCCTCGTGTCGGACCCCTGGTTCAACTCGCTCGCGCAGAACGGCGGCAGCGACGGCTGCGAGAAGGTCGTCGCCTCGAAGAACGTCGACGTGCAGGGCGGCCTCATCGGCTTCCAGTTCACGAACCCGCCGGTGCGAAGGCTGTCGTTCGCAGTCGTCGACAACCTGAACCGCGAGCCGATGCCGATGACGAGCCCGCCGTCACCCGGTTGCTACCCGCCGCCTCCCGCAGCGAACGGCAGCGCGCGCCAGCCGTGGGCCGCCGCCATCCGCTGCAAGTTCACGGCGTCGCCTGAAGACGGGCACGTCGTGTACCTGGCCGACCAGGTGTTCGGCGAGATCGACAACAACCTGCCGAACGTGCCCTAAGAGGCGAACCGCTCCTCGGTGCCGGCCGACGGCTGCCCCGGTACGGCCCGATGAGCTGATCGCTCTGTCGCCACGCGAAGCTTGCGGTCTGACTTCCTAGTCAGTACTACGGCGCGTCGTGACCGCCACGACGAAGTCTCCGGCTGAGGCCGACCGCAAGGGCACGATCTTGAGGGCCGCGATCGAGGTCTTCTCGAAGAAGGGCTACCACGGCTGCCGCATCGCCGACGTCGCCAAGGAAGCGGGCGTCGCGTACGGCCTCGTGTACCACTACTACAAGAACAAGGACGAGCTGCTGCAGAGCGTCTTCGAGTACGGCTGGTCGACGCTCGTGAGCCGCATCACCGAGCGCTCGCTGCAGGGCAAGACCGTCGAAGAGAAGGTGCGCGGCATCATTCACGTCGCGTTCGACGCGTACAAGACGGACCCGCGCGCGGTGAAGGTGCTCATCCTCGAGGTCGGCCGCAACCCGGCGGGCCAGAGCGTGAACCGTGGCAACGCGTTCGGCAGCGCGATCGAGATGGCGGCCGTCGTGTTCCGCGATGGGCAGAAGCGCGGCGAGATCGACCCGAAGCTCGAGCCGCTGATCTGCTCGGCGATGCTGTTCGGCGCCGTCGAGATGGGCCTCACCGCGTTCATCATGGGCACGCTCGAGCGCAAGCCCGAGATCATCGATGCGGCCGCCCAGCAGATCGCCGACACGTTCTTGGGCGGTGTCCTCGGAGACGACTCATGGAAGAGCGAGAAGTCCGGTACGAAGTCACGGGCGCTCAAGCGCGCCTGACCATCGATCGCGAGAGCGCCCGCAACGCGCTCTCGCCTGCCGTCGTCCAGGGGCTCGTCGATGGGCTGCAGCGGGCCGAAGCCGATCCCGCCGTGCGCGTGGTCGTCATCACCGGCGCGGGCGAGAGGGTGTTCTGCGCGGGTGGAGACTTGGGGGGCATGGCCGGCGACGGCTTCCTCGCGGGTCACGAGGGCCGCCGCGGCTATGGGCAGCTCTTGCAGCGCCTTCAGGGGTGCTCGAAGCCCACGGTCGCGCGGGTGAACGGTCACGCGCTCGCCGGCGGCCTGGGGCTGGTGCTCGCGTGCGACTTCGCGGTGGCGACGGACGCGGCGGGCTTCGGAACTCCGGAGATCGACCGCGGGCTGTTCCCGATGATGGTGCTCGCGCTCTTGCAGCGGCACGTGGGCCGCAAGCGCGCGCTGCAACTGCTCTTGCTCGGCGAGCGGCTCACCGCGGCGCAGGCGCTCGAGTGGGGGCTCGTCACCCAGGTGGTTCCGGCGGCGGAGCTCGAGGGCGCGACGGGCGCGCTCGCGCAGAAGCTCGCGGGGAAGAGCAGGGCGATCATGGCGCTCGGCAAGCGCTCGTTCTTCGCGACGGAAGATCTGCCGCTGCCGAACGCTCTCGAGATGCTGGCCTCGCAGCTGTCGCTCAACGTGATGGCGGAAGACGCCGCCGAGGGCGTCACGGCGTTCCTCGAGAAGCGGCCGCCGAAGTGGAACGATAAGTGAGGACATGCCCGTTCTGCGGCGCGCGCGTGCTGCCGACGTCGAAGTACTGCCCGCAGTGTGGAGGCCGCCTCGAGCTCACCGAGCCGGGCCTGCCGCCCGTCGTGCGTGAGGGCCCGACCGACGTGCGGAAGGCCGTGAAGCGGCGGACCGGGAAGACGACGAAGAAGCGCCCCGCGGTGAAGCGTCGCTGAGCGAAAATGGGGACAGGCTGCTTTTCCGCCGTCTCGGAGCTGCGCGTCTTGCAGCGCGTCCGCGCGGGAAGAGACGCTTCGCTATTCGAAGTCGAGCCGCAGGAGCGTCGTGCCGTCGACCCACCGGCCGTCGATCTTCACGCCCCAGTGCAGGTGGGGCCCGGTCACGCGGCCGGTCTTGCCGACGAGGCCGAGCAGGTCTCCCTGCTTCACGACGTCGCCGTTCTTCACCTCGAACTTCGACATGTGGAAGTACGCCGTGTACAGCGCCGCGCCGTGGTGCACGAGCACGGTGTTCCCCGAGCCGAAGCACTCGCGCACCATGACGACGACCCCGTCGTTGGCGGCGAAGATGGGGTCTCCGGTGTCTCCGTCGATGTCGACGCCGTAGTGCTGGCTCTGCCGCTTGCCGTTGAACATGCGCAGGTCTCCGAACGGGGCGGCGAGCCGATCGAGCTTCGGCCACTCGAACGGCTTGTCGAACAGGCGCGTCTGCAGCGGCTGTGAGAACGCGGCGTCGAACGACTTCTGGTCCTCGCGCATCCACTTCTTCTCGGCCTTCGAGGGCGAGATGAACTTGCGCGCCACCTTCAGCTCGTCGCGCCGGAACGCAGGGTCGACGAGGTCGACGTCGAACGCGTAGTCCTCTTCCTTCGTGTCGGTCGTGAAACGCACCGAGAGCTTCAGCGGCTGCAGCTTCAGGTCCGTCGGCAGCCCGATGATCGCCTGGTGCCCGCCGCGGAACGGCAGGAAGTTCAGGTTCCACGCGCCGAGCGTGCCGACGGGCACGTCCTTCGCGCCGTAGACGGTGATGAGCACCGGGTCGCCGGGCTTGGGGCTGCCCGGCTGGATCCGGACGCGCGCGACCGCGTCGCTGTTGCGCGCGGGAGCGAGCGGCTCTCCCGCGTCGGCGGCGGTACCTGCATCGGCGGCGGCCGCGAGCAGTGCTGCGAGCAGGGCCGCCGTCATGTCAGCTCATGGAGCGGAGAGCGCCGCCATCGCGTCGAGCTCGATGCCGCCGCCCCACAGCGTGCGGTAGCCCAGGAGGCTCGAGGGGATCTCGGAGAAGAAGACATGGAAGTTCGTGCCGGTCGGAACGGTCAGGAAGCCGGGCGGGTACGTGAATTCGTAGCGAGTCGTGTAGCCCGACGCCATGTTCGCGAACGTGCTGTTGGGCTCGGCGATGGGCTCTACCGGGACGATCGGGAAGCCGCTCGTATTCGGCATCGTCGCGTTCGGCAGCGACTTCTCGCCGACGATGTTGCCGCGACCGCCCATGCCGTCGAGATCGGCCTCGATGAGCACCTCGACGTTCTGACCCCCGGCGAGGCGAATGGGCTGGTTGAAGATGACGACGACGCGGTCGCCGGGCTCGAGCCGCATCATCGTGCTCATGTTCGCCGCGGGCCGCCGCCAGGTGATCTTCTCGATGGCGAACGGCTTCGGCATCATCTTGTCGCCACCGAAGAAGTACGCCGCCTGCTGGAACGTCGAGCCGTTCTCGACCGATGTGGCGCGCAGCGCGAGGTTGTACTCGCGGCCGTCTTCGATGGCCCCGTTGATGGTGACGTTCAGGATGTTCGGCGTCGCCGGGTTGATGACGTTGTTCGTGGCGACCGGCGAGAGGCCGGTCTCGTCGGTGAGCTTCACGCCCACCGAGGCGCTGACGAGCGCCTGGTCGAACACGAACCAGAGGCTCTCGCCCATCTTCACCATGTTCCTGAGCGGGTCGCCGGGGCCGTTCACCATCGAGTCGACGTTGCTGGCCAGCACGCGCAGGTTGCCCGCCGTGTGCGCGGAGGGCAGGGTGATGATCGTCGGGGCAATGCCGGTGAAGATGTCCCGCGCGCTGAGCTCGCGCCGCGTGCCGAGATAGTCGATGCGCTTGTCGCCGTCGGCGTCGTGGGCCTCGATGGTGAGGACGTAGCGGCCGTCGATGCGCGCCTCTTCGGCGATGTCGGGCACGTTCATGATCAAGAGCTCGCCGAGATCGTTCGTGGTGGCCTCGGTGACGAAGACGCCCACCGGGTTGCCGTAGGTGCCGAAGGTGTCCTGGAAGCGGACCGCGGCCGGCGAGACCTCGAGCAGGCAGCGCACGCTCTTCGCCGGCTGGCCGCCCGCGGTCACGACCTGCATGCGGAACGTGCCCTTGAGCTCGGTGAGCAGCACCGTGCCGACGTTCGCGTTGCCGTTGTTGACGGGGAAGTTCCCCGCGTTGCCCGGCACGAACGCCGAGGCGCGGGCCGTCGAGAAGCCCATCTTCGAGAACACCACCTGGGCGCTGGCGGCCGCGGGGACGCCGGAGATCGCCCACGCGCCCTCGTTGTTCGTGGTGGCGCTGAAGTCCATCATCTCGGCCGTCTGTGCGCCGCCCAGGATGAGGTCGACGCGAACGCCGCTCAGCGGCTTGAAGTCGGTCGTCAACACCTGGCCCGAGAGCGTGCCGACCGGCGTGCTGGGGGCCACGACGGAGACGCTGTCCGGACTGCGGATTCCGTCGGCGATGCCGTCACGGTTGGCGTCGGTGCTGCTGCCGCAAGCCGCGACCAGGCCGCAGAGCAGAGCGAGGGTTTTGCGCATGTGAGATGTCCCCTTTGGAGGATGAACGAAGGCCTTTGAGGATCGGGACTTTCGCGCGCTTCCGACAATCGTCAAGTGGAAGCGTCTTTCGGGGTATGCTGCGCGGCCGTGCGGAGGCTCCTGCGTGCGGTACTCCCGGTCGTGGTGGTGGGCGTCGCGGTCGGTAGCTGCGGCGGCAACCAGGTCGCCGGGTACATCGGCGCCGCCGGCGGCGAGCTGTGTCTGCCCGACCGCCGCGTGTGCATCTCCGTGCCGCTGAACGGCCTCGAGAACGAGACGCAGCTCTACATCCGGCCGTCGGGCGACGTCCCCGGCGGCGCGCTCAGCGAGACGTGGGAGATCGGCCCGAACGGCACCATCTTCCTGCGCGAAGCGACGGTGACCTTCCGCTACGACGTGCTCGACGGAGGCCTCGACCAGCTCGCTCCGTCGCTCGTCCGCATCTACACGCGCGAGCTGCTCGACGCCGGCACGTACGGCGACTGGCAGGCGCTCAACGACTCCGAGGTCGACCGGGTGCGCCTGGTCGTGCGCGGCAACACTCCGCACCTCTCGCCGTTCGTGATCATGCGCACCGATCGCCTGAGCGACGGCGGCATCCCCATCGAAGGAGACGCCGGCATGAAGCAGGAGGACGGCGGCATCATCTGCCCGCCTCCGTGCCGCCCGCCGGGCAACTGCACCGACGGCGACTTGAACAACAACGAGTCGGACATCGACTGCGGCGGCATGAACATGTGCCCGCGGTGCGGCGTGGGCCGCACCTGCACCGCGAACAGCGACTGCGAGTCGATGCGCTGCGGGACGACGTCGATGACGTGCCGCCCGCCGATCGTCGACGCAGGCCCGCCCGATGCGGGGCCTGCGGATGCCGGCTTCGACGCCGGCGTCCCCGATGCGGGCAGGCCGGACGCAGGCTTCGACGCGGGCACGCCGGACGCGGGCTTCGACGCCGGGTTCGATGCGGGCTTCGACGCAGGCTTCGATGCCGGGTTCGACGCAGGCTTCGACGCCGGAGAGCCGGACGCGGGCGAGCTGGACGCCGGCGAAGCCGACGCCGGCGACGGCGGCTGACACGCTGAGGTCGGGTCGGACGCGCAGCTGGACGCGCAGTCGCGAGGCCGAGGGCTACTCGTGGGCCTTCAAGCCGTACTTCGTGACGAGCCGGTGCACGTAGTTGCGGGCGATGCCGGCCTCGCGGGCCATCTGCGAGATGTTGCCGTTGCACTTCTCGAGCAGCGCCACCAGGTACTCCTTGGTGAAGCTCTCGACGAGCCGTTCTTTGGCTTCCTTGAACGGGAGATCGGTGATGCCCTCGTTCGACTGAAGCGAGCGGGCAGACGACGACTCGTTGGGCAGCGGATCGACGTCGGCGCCGGCGAGGGCGCGCTCGACGAGGTTGCGCAGCTCGCGCACGTTGCCGGGCCAGTGGTAGGCGGCGAAGCGGGCCATCAGGCCGCGGGGGAGCTCGAAGTCTCCGCGCCCCATGCCCTTGACGAAGTGATTGGCGAGCAGGGGAATGTCGTCGAGCCGATCGCGAAGCGGGGGGACCTGCACGAGCACGACGGCGAGGCGGTAGTAGAGGTCGCGGCGGAACTTGCCGGCGTCGATCTCCTTCTCGAGATCGCGGTGCGTGGCGGCGATGACGCGGACGTCGACGCGGCGGTGCTTGTCTTCGCCGACGCGGCGGACGGTGCCGCCCTCGAGGACGCGCAAGAGCTTGGGCTGCAGATCGAGCGGCAGCTCGCCGAGCTCGTCGAGGAAGATGGTGCCGCCGTCGGCCTCGAGGAAGGCGCCGTTGCGATCGCTGACGGCTCCGGTGAAGGCGCCGCGGACGTGGCCGAACAGCTCGCTCTCGATCAGGGTCGGGGCGACGGCGCCGCAGTCGACGACCACGAACGGCCGGCCGGCGCGCTTGCTCTTCTGGTGAATGGCCTCGGCGAGGACCTCTTTGCCGGTGCCGGTCTCTCCGAGCAGCAGGACGGTCGAGTCGGTGGGGGCCACCTTCTCGAGGATGCCGAAGAGCTGGTGCATCGCCGGCGAGGCGCCGATGACGGCGCCGAAAGACGCCTGGCCCTCGGGGACGCCGAGGTCCTCTTCGACCATCGAGATCTTGAGGCCGGTCTTGCCGACGGTGATGACGGCCTGGTCCTCGACGATCACCTCTTGCACGCGGGTGCCGGAGAGATACGTGCCGTTCTTCGACTCGAGATCGCGCACCAGCACGCCCTCGGGGCGCGCCTGCAGCTCGACGTGGAAGCGGGAGACCGTCGTGTCGGAGAGCGCGAGCCCGGCGTCGGGGTGGGAGCCGACCTTCATCGAGCCCTCGATGGCGAGCGACTTGCCCGTGTCGGGGCCGGCGACGACGGCGACCTTGTACTTGCGCTCCTTCAGGGTGCCGGTCTTCGGATCGAGGCGCAGCAACGCGCCGGGGCTCTGCAGGGGTTCGGTGAGCTGGTGCATGAGCTGAAGGAAGGACCGCGACTATACCGTTGACGACCGAAGCATAAAGCGCGACGTATTGCCGCACTTTCAAACATAAGGGAGTCGATCAGATGGCTGGAGAGAAGATCACGTTGAAGGACGGCAAGCTGCACGTGCCGGACAACCCGATCGTCCCGTTCATCGAGGGTGACGGAACGGGCCCAGACATCTGGCGCGCGTCGGTCGCCGTCGTCGATGCCGCGGTCGAGAAGGCGTACTCGGGCAAGCGCAAGATCCAGTGGAAAGAAGTGCTCGCGGGCGAGAAGGCGCACAAGCTCACGAACAACTGGCTGCCCGACGAGACGGTCACCGCGTTTCGCGAGTACCTCGTCGGCATCAAGGGCCCTCTCACCACGCCCGTCGGCGGCGGCATCCGCTCGCTGAACGTCGCGCTGCGCCAGATGCTCGACCTGTACGTCTGCCTGCGCCCGGTCCGCTACTTCAAGGGCGTGCCGTCTCCGGTGAAGCAGCCGGAGAAGGTCGACATGGTGATCTTCCGCGAGAACACCGAAGACATCTACGCGGGCATCGAATACGCGGCCGGCTCTGCCGAGGCGCAGAAGGTGCTCGACTTCTGGGCGAAGGAGTTCCCGAAGGACTTCGCCAAGGTCCGCTTCGGCACGCAGAGCGCGACGACCGAGTGGCAGAAGCAGCTCGAGGGCATCGGCATGTCGGCGCGCGACATGAAGGTGCAGGTCGGCGTGGGCCTCAAGCCCGTCAGCTACCTGGGCACCGAGCGCCTGGTGCACAGCGCGATCTCGTACGCGATCCAGCAGAAGCGGAAGAGCGTCACGATCGTCCACAAGGGCAACATCATGAAGTACACGGAGGGCGGCTTCCGTGACTGGGGCTACGAGATCGCGAAGAAGCAGTTCGGAGCGGTCGAGCTCGACGGCGGCCCGTGGTGCAAGATCCCCGAAGGCAAGCCGGGCGCCGGCATCGTCATCAAGGACGCGATCGCCGACATCACGCTGCAGCAGGTGCTCACGCGCCCCGACGAGTTCGACGTCATCGCGACGCTGAACTTGAACGGCGACTACCTCTCGGACGCGCTCGCCGCGCAGGTCGGCGGCATCGGCATCGCGCCGGGCGGCAACATCAACTACCTCACCGGTCACGCGGTGTTCGAGGCGACGCACGGCACCGCCCCGAAGTACGCGAACCAGGACAAGGTGAACCCCGGCTCCGTGATCCTCTCGGCCGAGATGATGTTGCGGCACATGAAGTGGAACGAGGCGGCCGACCTCATCATCAAGGGAATGGATCGTGCGATCGCGGCGAAGACCGTTACCTATGACTTCGCGCGGCTCATGAAACAGGAAGGGCAGTCGGGCGTGACCGAGCTCAAGTGCAGCGAGTTCGGCCAGGCCATCGTCAAGCACATGTAGTCACCTCCTCGGAGAACTCACCCAATGATCAAGAAGCGGAAGATTGGACTCATCGGCGGCGGGCAGATCGGCGGCAACCTCGCGCTGCTCTCGGTTCAGAAGCAGCTCGGCGACGTCACGCTCTACGACATTCCGCAGGCCGAAGGGATGATCAAGGGCAAGGCCCTCGACATCAACCAGCTGTCGGCGGTCGACGGCTACGACTGCCGCGTGACGGCGACGACGAACCCGGCCGATCTCGCGGGCAGCGACGTCATCATCATCACCGCCGGCGTGCCCCGGAAGCCGGGCATGTCGCGCGAGGATCTGCTCGAGGTCAACCTCAAGATCATCAAGGACGTCGCCGCGAACATCAAACAGCACGCGCCCAACGCGTTCGTGATCAACGTCGCGAACCCGCTCGACGCGATGGTGTACGCGCTCCACAAGATCACCGGCTTCGACAAGAAGATGGTGACCGGCATGGCGGGCGTGCTCGACACGTCGCGCTTCAAGTTCTTCGTGGCCGAGGCGCTCAACTGCTCGATCCGCGACATCGAGGCGCTCGTGCTGGGCGGCCATGGTGACGACATGGTCCCGCTGCTCCGCCACACGACCGTCGGCGGCGTGCCGATCACGAAGCTGCTCCCGAAGGAGAAGCTCGACGCGATCGTGAAGCGCACCCGCACCGGCGGCGCCGAGCTCGTCGAACTCTACAAGACCGGCTCTGCCTACTTCGCGCCGGCGGCCTCGTCGATCGCGATGGCCGAGTCGTACCTGCTCGACCGCAAGCGCATTCTCCCGTGCGCGGCGCTGCTCGAGGGCGAGTACGGCTACAAGGGCTACTTCATCGGCGTGCCCGCGCAGATCGGCGCTGGCGGCATCGAGAAGGTGCTCGAGCTGGATCTCGAGGCGTCCGAGAAGGCCGAGCTCGAGAAGAGCTTCGCGAGCGTCAAGAAGACGGTCGACAGCGTCAAGCTCTGACGCTGGCGCGAGAAGCCGGGGACGCGGAACGTGGACCTGGACCCGAACGATCTCACGCGCCCGGGTGCCGGCACCGGCACGCCGGGGGGCACGTGAGCGCGAACGCGCGTTCCCCTTCGCCTGACCGGGAACGTGCCGGTTCCGGTCCTCGGGCGCGTCGAGTCGTTCGCGTACAGCTCCACGGCCAGCGTTCGACGTCCCCGGCGCTGTGACGTACGAGCAGCTGGTCACGCAGCTCGCAGCGCACCCCGACGATCGGGCCGCCCACTCCGTGTTCGCGGACTGGCTGCTCGAGCGCGGCGACGTGCGCGGCGAGGCCCTCGCGCTCGAGCTCTCGGGCGGAGGCTCGAAGCTTCGCGCGCTGCAGCAGAAGCACGCGCGCGAGTGGCTGGGGCCTGCCTTCGAGCACGTCGAGCTTCCGCGCTGCGCCTTCTACGGGCCGTTCCCCACGAAGCTGTCGTTCAAGCGCGGCGCGCCGATCTCCGATGTGCCGGCGACGGTGCGTCACCTCGCCGGCGACTGGCGGCAGCTGCCCGCCGTGGCACCCCGGCGCTTCGACGTGCTCGAGGTGCTCGTGGGCCTCGGCATGGCGTTCTCCGACTTCCGTGCGCTCGCCGACGAGCTCGACGAGGTGGCGAAGGTGAAGGCGAAGCGCCTGCTGCTCGTGCTCGACACCTTCGCCGGAGCAGAGGCCGCGCAGTTCCTCGCGATGGGCTTCTTGCGCTCCGGCCTCGCCGAGCAGGACAGCGTCACCTTCGTGGTGCGCGACGGCTCGATGGACGCGGCGGTCGCGTGGCTGCACCAGGCGGGGTCGTGGGGCTCGGGAGATCGCTGGGGCGCCGAGTGGCAGGGCGCGATCGTGACCGCCTCGCGCGATCGGCGCGGGCACTTCACCCAGCTCGAGGTCGATCTCTCGTTCGACGACGAGCGCGCGATCGCCGCCCGCGCAGCGAGCGCCGCGTTGGTGCTCTCTCAGCTGCGCCGCATGAACCCGTCGCGTCTCGACGTCCGCGTCGCCGATGGCCAGCGCTTCGCGCGCCGCCTGAGCGAGACCTTCAAAGCGCCTCTGCGATTCCTGCCCGGCGTTGGCAAGGTGCGCGTCTGTCGGACCACAAAAAAGTAACAAGACTCATTCGCGCTTCGAATAGAGTGCGCGCCGCGGTCCACACAATCACAGGGGTCAAACGTACATGGGCTATGGGATCTGGCTGTGCCTGCTTGGCGTTCTTGCTGTTCCGAGTCTGGTCATCGCGAAGAAACCCAACGCGAAAGAACTGATCGACAAGATCACGCCGTACCAGGGCTGGATCGGTGCGATCTCCTTCCTGGGCGGCATCTGGTGGATCGTCTACAGCGTCCTCAACATCGGCTGGATGGCGAGCTTCCCGATTCGCTGGGCCACGCTGCTCGCCGTTGCGCTGTTGCAGACCGGCCTCGGCCTCATTCTGGGCATCGGCACGCTGAAGACGTTCATCAAGCAGCCGCAGGCCGTCGAGAAGATGGATCAGCTGCTCACCAAGCTGCAGCCGAAGCAGGGCGTGATGGGTCTGGCCGCCATTGGCATCGGCCTCTGGTCGATCATCTCCAGCATCCTCTTCTGACGCGTTGACACGACCTACGGCGTTCTGTTTGAACGCCGTGCGTCAATGGCCTCGGAACAGCCGCCTCAAATCTCACAGGTTGGAGGCGGCTCCGAGGTCGTCCGAGAGCAGGACAAGCCGCACCTCGTGCTGGCCTACCTCGGACCGCTGTGCCTGATTCCACTCCTCTCAGTGAAAGACAGCCCCTTCGTGTCGTGGCACGCGAAGCAGGGGCTGGTGCTTGCGCTGGTCGGGCTGGGGTCGAACGTTCTGTGGTCGCTGGGCCCGCTGTCGCTGCTCAACTGCTTGCTGTGGCCGGCGATCGGCATCTGCGCCGTGATGAGCATCATCAAGGCGTTTCAGGGGCAGCGGTGGCGCATTCCGTTGGTGGCGGATCTGGCCGACAAGTTTTGAAGCGAAGCGTTTGAAGCAGCCCGTTCGGAAGTTCGAAAGCCCGGCTTCCCTGGGAGGGGGGGCCGGGCTTTTCAGTACCTTCTCTACGGCTGCGAGGAGGGCGCGCTCTCAGCGCTCGTCGTCGTCCTCGTCTTCGTCGAGGTCTTCATCCTCGTCGTCGTCGTCCTCGTCATCATCGACGTCGTCATCCTCGTCGACGTCCTCGTCTTCATCCTCGTCCTCGTCGTCGTCGTCAGCGTCGATGTCTTCGGACTCGATGGTCATCGTGAGCGTGAAGCGCTTCGACATGCTGCCGACCTGCGCGGTGAGCTCGGTGAGCGCGGCGACGAAGTCGTCGACGGACGCCTGCGGCGCCTTCACGTTGCAGTGCGGACACTCGAGCTTCTCGGTGCCGTCAACGATGTCCTGACTGTCGAGCTCGAAGCTCCCCTCACATTTGACGCAGGTGAAATCGATCGTCATGGTGCTGGCCTCTCCCGCGGTGGGCAATTAGGCAGCGGTGGGACCCAAGTCAACGGAATCAACCATGCTCCCGAAGACGATCATTCACCGGTTTCACGAGCAGGCCGAGCGGCTCGAGCATCGGCCGGCGCTGTGGTCGAAACGAAACGGCACGTACGTGCCCACGTCGTGGAAGCAGTACGCCGAGCGCGTGCGGCGGTTCGCGGTGGGGCTGTTGAGCCTGGGTTTCCCGGAAGGCTCGCGGCTGTGCATCATGGGCTTCAACCGCGAAGAGTGGCTCGTCGCCGACGTGGCCGCGATGGCGCTCGGCGGAGTGCCGGTCGGCATCTACACGACGTCCAGCGCCGAGCAGATTCAGTACGTGGTCTCGCACTGCGAGGCGCCGGTCGTGCTGGTCGAGAACGAGGCGTACCTCGATCGCCTGCTGTCGGTGCGCGGCCAGCTTCCGGCGCTGCAGCACGTGATCGTGATGGAGCCCCCGTCGAAGCCGCGCCCGGGAGTGCTGTCGTTCGCCGAGGTCGCCGCGCGTGGCACCGGGGCCTCGGATGCCGAGTACTGGGCGCGCGTCGATGGCCTGAGGCCCGACGCGCTCGCGACGCTCATCTACACCTCGGGGACGACGGGCCACCCCAAGGGCGTGATGATCAGCCACCACAACATCGTGTGGACGGCGGATCACCTGCTCTCGTGCGGAGACTTCACCGACGACGAGGTGCTGCTCAGCTACCTGCCGCTCTCGCACATCGCCGAGCAGATGGGGTCGATCTACATCCCCATCCTGAAGGGCTACCAGGTGTACTTCGCGCAGAGCTTCGAGAAGCTGCCCGAAGACCTGAAGGCGAGCCGGCCGACGACGTTCTTCGGAGTGCCGCGCGTCTGGGAGAAGTTCAAGGCGCGCGCGGAAGGGCGCATGGCCGAGCTCAAGGGGCCGCGCCGCCGCCTCGTCGACTGGGCGCGCAAGGTGACGCTCGCGTACCACGACGTCACGCTGAACGGCCGCGCGATGCCGGTGGCGCTCGCCGCGCAGTACGCGCTCGCGAAGGAGCTCGTGCACAAGAAGCTGAAAGAGCGCATCGGGTTCGATCGATGCAACGTGTTCGTGACGTCGGCGGCGCCGATCGGCCGCGACGTGCTCGACTTCTTCGCTTCGGTCGACATGGTGCTGCGCGAGGTCTACGGCCAGAGCGAGGTCACCGGGCCGACGACGGTGAACACGCAGGCGCACACGCGGCTGGGCACGCTCGGGCGGCCGATGCCCGGCGTCGAGGTGCGCATCGCCGACGACGGAGAGATCCTCGCGCGCGGCCAGAACATCTGCATGGGCTACTTCAAGGAGCCCGTCGCGACGGCAGAGCTCATCGACCCGGCGGGCTGGCTGCACTCGGGCGACGTCGGCGAGCTCGATGCCGACGGCTTCCTGCGGGTGACGGGGCGGAAGAAGGAGATCATCGTCACCTCGGGCGGCAAGAAGACCGCGCCGTCGAACATCGAGGCGATGCTCAAGGCGATCGTGCCCATCGGGAACGCGCTCGTCGTCGGCGACAACCGGAACTACCTCGTCGCGCTGCTGGCTCCGGATCCGGAGAAGACGGAAGCCTTCGGCGCGGCGCGCGGCTGGCCGACGACGCCGTCCGGCCTGGCCGCCCACGAGCCGTTTCGGCGCTACCTCATGGAGCGCATCGAGAAGGACGTGAACACCCGGCTGTCGAAGTTCGAGACGGTGAAGAAGATCGACGTGCTGCCGCACGACTTCACCATCGACGGCGGGGAGCTCACGTCGACCCTGAAGGTGCGGAGGAAGGTCTGCGCCGAGAAGTACAAGGCGCGCATCGAGGCGCTCTATGCCGAGGGGCCCGCGAGGGACACCGCGGCCGCTTGAGCGTGAGAAGCCGGGGACGTGGAGGGCTCGACGGGCCCGGGTTCGTTCAAGGGCACGTGAACAGGAACGCGTACCGGTACGCGTTCACATTCCCGTTCCAGTGAACGTGCCCTTGAACGCACCCGGGCCCGTCGAATCGTCAACGTGCCCGGCTTTTCCCGCCACCGGCGCTCAGCCGCGCTTGTCGATGGTCACGTAGTCGCGCCGCTTCGAGCCGGTGAACACCTGCCGCGGGCGGGCAATCTTCTGCTCGGGATCCGTGATCATCTCTTCCCACTGGCTGACCCAGCCCACCGTGCGCGGAATCGCGAACAGCACGGGGAACATGTCGACCGGGAAGCCCATCGCCTCGTAGATGAGGCCCGAGTAGAAGTCGACGTTGGGGTAGAGCTTGCGCTGGACGAAGTAGTCGTCCTGCAGCGCGATGCGCTCGAGCTCGACGGCGATGTCGAGCAGCGGGTTCTTGCCCGTGATCTCGAACACCTGATCCGCGGTGCGCTTGATGACCTTCGCGCGCGGGTCGTACGACTTGTACACGCGGTGGCCGAAGCCCATCAGCTTCGTGCCTTCGCCGGCCTTCACGCGCTTGACGAACTCGGGCACCGCCTTCACGGAGCCGATCTCGCGCAGCATGCGCAGCACGGCCTCGTTCGCGCCGCCGTGCAGCGGGCCGTAGAGCGCCGTGATGCCGGCCGCGACGGCGGAGTAGGGGTCGACCTCGGACGAGCCGACCACGCGGGTCGACGTCGTCGAGCAGTTCTGCTCGTGGTCCGCGTGAAGGATGAAGAGGATGTCGAGCGCGCGCTCGAGCGTCGGGTTGACCTTGTACTTCGCCTCGGTCATCCGGCGGATCATCGCGAGGAAGTTGCCGCAGTAGGAGAGCTCGTTGTCCGGGTAGACGTACGGCAGCCCCTGGCTGTGCCGGTAGCTGAACGCCGCGATCGTCGGCATCTTCGCGATGAGGCGAATCATCTGCTGCCGGCGGGTGGTGCGGTCTTTCACGTGCTTCGCGTCGGGGTAGAAGCCCGACAGCGCCGCGACCGTCGACGCGAGGATCGACATCGGGTGCGAGTCGTAGCGGAACCCGTCCATGAACGACTTCACGTTCTCGTGGATGAACGTGTGGTGGGTGACGTTGTGGACGAAGCCTTCGAGCTGCGACTTGTTCGGCAGCTCGCCGTTCATGATGAGGTACGCGACCTCGAGGAACGTCGACCGCTCGGCCAGCTGCTCGATCGGGTAGCCCCGGTACTCCAGGATGCCCTTGTCGCCGTCGATGAACGTGATGGCGCTCTTGCAGTTTGCGGTGTTGAGGAACGCCGGGTCGTAGGCCATGAGCCCGAAGTCGTCGGCTCCGGTCTTGATCTGGCGCAGATCCATCGAGCGGATACAGCCGTCCGCGATGTTGAGCTCGTAGGTTTTGCCGGTGCGATTGTCAGTGATGCTCAGCGTGTCCTTGGGCATGGCAACGGGGTTCTCGTAGAGCACCGCCGGCTTTTCAATCAAAAAGAGATCCCAGGTGGTAATCCGAGCCATGACTGAAACTTCGGCCCCAGAGCGTGCTGGTCGTCGCCGCCCTCGCCGCAGGAGTGGTCGCGGTGCGCATCTGGGCTCCGGTGGCCTTCGAGCCCCGGGCGGCCATCGAGTGGCTGACGGCCATGAGCCCCCTCGCCCAGGTCGCCGCGTACGTCGCCGCCTACGCCGTGCTCACCACCGTGGCGGTGCCCGCGTTCGTGCTGCACGTGGCCGCCGGCGTCGCGTTCGGCTTCGAGCGGGGCCTGCCGATCGCCCTGCTGGCCGCGAACCTCGCCTCGAACGCCCAGTTCTTCGTCGGGCGTGCGCTGGGCAGCGAGCGCCTGTCGGCCTGGCTCGATCGCAAGGGCCTGCGCCGCCGCTTCGAGGAGAACAGCGTCGCGGCGATCGTGGTGCTGCGCACGATCCCCTCGCCGTTCCTCGCGGTGAACGTCGGGTGCGGCGCCGCCGGCGTGCCCTGGAAGACGTTCGTGGTCGGCTCGGGGCTGGGCCTCATCTCCGTCATCACGGCGCACGTCTTCTTCGCCGCGCAGCTTTACGCCGGCGTCGAGGGCGCGAAGCTCGAGGCGCTCGGCTGGGCGGCCCTGGGTGGCGCCGTCGTCGTCGCGTTCGCCCTGGTGCCGAGGTGGCTGCGCAATCGCCACCGGCCCCGCCCGTAGGGGTGGGCATGGACACGAAGAAGACCTGCCCCGCCTGCTGTGAGGAGATCGCCCGCCGCGCCACCCGCTGCCCGCATTGCACCTCGCGGCAGCCGGACGCTCCGCTCATGCACCGCGGAGTCCCCGGCCGCGTCGCCGGCGGCGTCTGCGCGGCGCTGTCGCTTCAGCTCGGGTGGGACGCGGTCCTCATTCGCGTCGCCTTCGTGGTCAGCCTCGCGTTCTCGGCCGGGCTCACGTTCTGGGCGTATGCGCTGTTGTGGGCGATGACGCCGCTCGAGGCCGACGGGGCGACGCCGCTGAAGCAGGCGGCGGATTGGGCGAAGGGGCTGTTTTCGAGGGTGGACGCTTCGGTCGAGACGCACAGCTGAGAAGCCGGGTTCGCGTTCGCGTTCGCGTGCGGGAGGTGTTCTCCCGAACGCGCACGCGAACCCGCACCCGGTAGTCGTCGGTCGGCCCAGCAGCTACATGCCTGCAGCGCTTTTCTTGCGGGCACCCAGCCCACTGGTACCGTCGCCGCAGTTCATGGCCTCTCGTCGCAAGCTGCTCTGGGCCGCGGTGGCCGCCTCCTTCATCCTCGCGGTCTTCAGCGCGTCCGCCGAGGGCGGCTTCCGCCGGTACCTGAAGCTCTCGCGCGACGTCGTGGCGCTGCGCGAGAAGAACGTGAGGCTGCAGCAGAGCAACGCGAAGCTGCTCGCCGAGATCGCCGCGCTGAACAAGAGCCCCGAGGCGCTGGAGCAGGCGGCGCGCGAGGAGCTCGGCTTCATCCGCCCGCGCGAGCTCATCTTCAGCCTCGAGGAGAAGAAGTGACCCCGGCCGGCGCTCTGCCCATTCCGGCGCCCGCGCCGCGGCACCGCATCGCCGCGGTCGTGCGGCTGCTCCCCGGCGTCGCCGCGCTGTTCACCTTCGGCGTGCTCGCGCGCGGAGGTTTCTCCAGCCTCGGCTCGCTGGGCCGCTACGAGGCGATCGCGGCCGTGCTGCTGCTCGGCGGCCTGTCGCTGGCGGCGGTGCGCCGCATTCGCCGCAGCAACGCCGGCGTCCCCGCGATCTTGCGCGACGAGCTCGAGCTCGGCGGGTGCGTGCTCGCGGCCGCGTTCGTCACCGTCGCGCTCGCGGGCGAGCGCACGTACCCGATCGTCTACCTGCTCTCGGCGTTCCTGGTGACGTTCTTCTCCAGGCCCGCGGCGCTCACGCTGCTCGGCGCGACGGTCCTCTTCGACGCGCTGTCCACCCTGCAGACGAGGCCCGCCGCCTTCGTCGCGCACACGCTCTTCCTCGGCGCGTTCGCGGCGCTGTACCACGTGGTCCTCTCGGCCCGGCTCGCGGCGGCGCGCAAGGCCGAGTCCGAGGCGGTGAAGAACCGCCTGCGCGAAGTCGAAGAGCGCGCGCGCACGTTCCGCCTCGCGACGAGCGGCAGCCAGGACTCGAGCCCCTCGATCAACGACAAGGAGAAGTGGCTGCTCGCCAGCGTGAAGGAGATCGAGGGCGCGCTGGGCACCGCGCTCGAGATCGCCGAGCAGGCGCTGCGCTCGCACACGTGCGGCGTCTTCCTGCTGGGCAGCGACGACCGCTCGCTCAAGCTGCACGACTGCCGCAGCGCCTCCGACCGGGTGCAGCGCGATCGCCTGCCGGCCGGGGAAGGCGTCTTCGGCGCGCTGCTCAAGCGCGGCGTGCCGATGCGGCTGGTGTCCCCCGGCGGAGTGAAGGGCGTGACGCACTACGAGTCCGGCGGGCCGACGCCGTGCGCGCTGCTGGCGGTGCCGATCCTCGAGGCGGGCGGCCTGGTGCGCGGCGTGCTGGTCGCCGACCGGATGACGGCGGACGCGTTCACCGAAGCCGACGAGCGGCTGCTGGTGACGATCGCGTCCGAGGTCTTGCGCGCCATCGAGGTCGAGCGCGTGATGGGCTACATCCGCAAGGCGCGCGACGAGAAGGACCGGTTCTTCCGCGCCATCGAAGAGCTGAACCGCGCGGGCAGCCCGGACCAGGTGTTCCTGGCGGTGCTCGAGAGCGCGCGGCAGATCGCTCCGCTCGACTTCTGCGCCGTGACGCTGGTGACCGAGGAGAAGGGCCAACGCATGCACCGCATCGCGCGCATGACCGGCGTGACCGCGCAGGGCAGGGCGCTCGAGGGGCGCACCTTCGCGGACAACAACGGGCTGGTGGCGAACGTGGTGCGGTACGGGGCTCCGCTGCCGGGCCGCGAGGTGGTGGCGATGGATCGGCAGGTGATCTTCGACGGCGACACCCAGGTGCGCGGCCTGCAGAGCCTGAAGATCTTCCCGCTCGTGGCGGGCGACCGCATCCTCGGCACGCTCGTGGCCGGCTCGCGCAAGCGCAGCGCGATCGACGGCGAGGCGCAGCGCATGCTCGAGGTCATCGCGATTCAGGCGGCGCAGGCCGTGCTGCGCGCCCAGCTCTTCGAGCAGATGGAGCGCATGGCCACGACCGACGGTCTGACCGGCCTGCTCAACCACCGGACGTTCCAGATGCGGTTCGACGAGGCGCTCGCGACCGCGCGCCGTTACGGCCGCAAGTGCAGCCTCATCCTCACCGACATCGACCACTTCAAGAGCGTGAACGACACGTGGGGGCACCCGACCGGCGATCTCGTCCTCAAGGGCGTCGCGCGCATCTTGAAGGAGAAGGCGCGCGACACCGACATCGTCGCCCGCTACGGCGGAGAGGAGTTCGCGATCATCATGCCGGAGACCGACGCGAAGGGCGCCCAGGTCATCGCCGAGCGCATCCGCGAGGCGGTCATGGCCGAGGTGCACCAGTCGGACCAGGGTCCGCTCAAGGTGACGCTCTCGCTCGGCATTGCGACGTTCCCCGACGTGGCACAAGAGAAGCAGCCGATGGTGGATCTCGCCGACCAGTGCCTCTACTTTGCGAAGCGGCACGGACGGAATCAGTCCGTCACGGTGGCGCAGATGCAGGCGGGCAAGAAGGCCGCCGGCTAAGGCATAAAAGGCGAGCGAGAGCGTGGGAATCCGCGGACAGCTGACCGTGCTCGTGCCCGGTGTGGTGGCCATCGGCCTGGTCGCCCTCGCGTTCTTCGCCGCCGAGCAGCAGCGCCGCGACGAGGCGAACGACCTGCGCCTGCGCCGGCTGCAGGTCTTGCAGGCGGTGGGCCTCACCGCCGCCGTTCACGTCGCGCAGAACGACATGGCGGACCTCGACACCCTCGTCGCGTTGTTCTCCGACGCGCACAAGAAGGAGCTGCGCGAGCTCGCCATCGTCGACGACAACGGCCGCGTGCTGGCGCACTCCGACCCAGAGGCCTTCAACACGGTGAAGGCCGACCCGTTCACGCGCTCGGCGATCAGCGCGGACACTCCGGTGTGGAAGTGGGGGAAGGGCGAGCTGATGCTCGGTGTGCCCGCCCGCGCCGGCATTCGCTGGGCGACCATCGTCACGCGCTGGTCGCTCGAGGGGCTCGAGGCCACGGTCGCGAGGACCCGGGCGCAGTGGCTCGTCGTGTCGGTCGCGCTGTTCATCGTGCTCGGGACGATCTTGTTCTTCGGCCTCGACCGCCTCGTCGTCGCGCCCATTCGTGCGCTGCAGCGCGCGGTGAAGAAGATGGAGGCCGGCGCACTCGAGACGCGCGTGCCGAAGCTCTCGGGGCGCGAGCTGTCCGAGCTCGCCGACAACATCAACCTGATGGCCCAGGCGCTGCAGAGCCAGAAGGAGAACCTCGAGCGCGCCGTCGCCGAGCGCACCCGCGAGCTGCAGGAGGTGAACCTGCGGCTCGAGCGGCTCGCCGTCACCGACGGCCTCACCGGCGTCTACAACCACCGCCGCTTCCAGGAGCAGCTCGCCGCGGAGGTGCTGCGCAGCCAGCGCACCGCGCGGCCCGTGTCGGTGCTGATGATCGACGTCGATCTGTTCAAGCGCGTGAACGACTCGATGGGGCACCCCGCCGGCGACGAGCTGTTGCGGCGCCTCGCCGCGGTGATCCAGGGCACGCTGCGCCAGACCGACATGCTCGCCCGTTACGGCGGCGAGGAGTTCGCGGTGATCCTGCCGGAGACCCCGAAGGTCGAGGCCGCCGCCGCCGCCGAGCGCGCCCGCGTCGCCGTCGAAGAGCAGCTGAACCAGACCGGGCGGTGGACCCAGCGCGTGACCGTCAGCGTCGGCGTCGCCACGTGGCCCGAGAACGGCAAGACGCCCGAGGCCCTGCTCGTCGCCGCCGACCAGGCGCTGTACGCCGCGAAGCGGGAAGGGCGGAACAAGGTCGTCACGTCGAAGGTGGCGGCATGAGCGTGAACGGGAACTCCGTCTCCCCTCGTAGGGGAGAGGGCCGGGGTGAGGGGGCCGTTGAGCGGGGCCTCTTTCTTGTCCTCCCGCTCCTCCTCTTCACCGCCTGCTTCCAGCAGCCCGCCGACTTCGTCCCGCCGCCGAAGCCGCTCGAGCTCAAAGAGGCGAAGGTCAAGCTGCCGCCCGGCATCGAGAAGCTGCGCATCGGGCTGGTGCCGCACCTGTCCCCCGACCGCATGCGGACGACGCGCGCGCCGCTGGTGGCGTACCTGTCGGGCAGCCTGGGCATCCCGGTCGAGATGGTGATCGGCGCAGACTACGACGACGTGGGCGAGATGCTCGCGCGCAAAGAGGTCGAGCTCGCCGAGTTCTCGCCGTACGCGTTCGTGCGCGCGCGCAAGAAGGTGCAGCTGCACCCGCTGGTGAGCGCGATCTCCGAGGGCAGCTCGACGTCGGGCGGCTACATCATCGTCCGCGACGACAGCCCGCGGCGCAGCGTCGAAGAGCTGCGCGGCGCGCGCTTCGGCTTCGTCGACCCCGCGTCGACGAGCGGCTACCTGTACCCGCTCAAGCTGTTCAAGGACCGCAACATCGACCCGGAGACGTTCTTCGCGAGCACGGTGTTCCTCGGCAGCCACGACGGCGTGCTGCTGGCGATCCTCGACGGCGGCATCGAGGCTGGCGCCACCTGGCAGGGCAGCTTCGGCGCGCTGAAGGCGAAGAGCGGCGTCGACCCGCTCGAGTTCCGCGTGATCGCGAAGATGCCGCGGACGCCGCAGGACGTGGTGTGCGTGCGCGCCGACGTTCAGCCCGAGGTCGGTGAGGCCGTGAAGCAGCTCATGCTGCGGCTCTCGATGCGCACGAAGGCCGACCGCGACATCCTCTCGGCGATGAGCGTCAACGGGTACGTCGAGGCCGACCTCGACGCCTACCAGCAGGTGGAGCGCATCGCGAACGAGCTCGACGCGGGCCACCCGTGATTCACGTCACGGTGAGCCACAGCGTCGCGCCCGAGCTCGAAGCCCGCGCGCGCGCGTGCGCCGAGGCCTGGGGCCTGCCCTTCTTCACGCGCGAGAAGAACACCGGCCTGCCCGCCGGCACCTTCCTCGTGCTCGGCGGCGACGGGTGGACGCTGCGCGACGCGAACGGGGCGCTCAAGTTCAGCGAGGGCCTCGCGCGCCTGCGCATCAAGCGCCTGCAGGCCGGCGAGACGGACGACGTGCTGGTGAAGCTGTGCGAGCTGAAGCCCAGAGATCACGTGCTCGACTGCACGTTCGGGCTGGGCGCCGACGCGCAGGTCTGCGCGCACGTCGTCGGGGGGCAGGGGCGCGTCGTCGGCCTCGAGAAGAGCCTGCCGCTCTGGGCGCTCGCCTCGGAGGGCATGAAGTCGCTCGTGCAGAGCCCGAAGGCGGCGCCCATCGAGGTGAGGCACGCAGACTGCGTCGACTTCCTGCGCGCCCAGGCGCCGCAGAGCTTCGACTGCGTGCTGTTCGACCCGATGTTCGGGCGTCGCAAGAAGTCGTCGCCGGCGTTCGAGCTGCTTCGCGCGCACGCCGAGCACGCTCTGCTGCCGGCGGAGGCCATCGGCCTCGCGCGGCGCGTGGCGCGCCGGTGGGTGGTGGTGAAGGGCGCGCGGTACAGCGAAGACCTGAAGCGGCTCGGCCTGCAGCCCGAGCCGCTGTCGCGTTACAACGACGTGGTGTGGGCGCGCGTGCGGGGCGGCATCTCGGCCTGATCGCGCCGCGGCCTCACGCCGACCCGGCCACCTTCGGCGGGCCTTCGCCGCCCAGCGGCGCGAGCTTCGCGGTCGGAGCGCCGGCCTTCTCGTGCGGCATCAGATCTCGCGGCGAGCGGAAGTACTGCGCCGGCGAGTAGTAGAGGAAGTTCGAGACCCGGCTCGTGTACAGGCAGGCGTACTGCTCGACCTGCTCGCCGAAGCGCGAGTTTTCGTTCCCCTCCTTGAACATCAGGCCCCAGAACGGGTTGAAGCCTCGCTCGACGTCGGCTTCGAGCACGTCGGCGATCTCGTTCGTCTCGCGGTACGCCTTGCGCAGCCGGTCGAGCTCGGCCTTGACGCGCTTGCGCTCTTCCTCGAGCACGGCGCGCGTCTGCCCCTCGGGCTGCTCGCGCTCGAGCTTGCGCTCGACGCCGTTGAGCAGCGCCTTGTGCTTGCCGATCTCGTCGTCGACGCGGGCGCGCAGGAGCTCGATCTCGGACAGGCGGGTGATCTCTTCCGAGCGAGCGAACGTGTAGTTGAGCTCGTCCTCGAGCTCCTGGACGATCATGCAGGTGCGCCAGAGCGACGTCTTCTTCGACTTCAAGATGTCGCCGTAGATGTGATCTCCGACGTACAGCACGCGCTCGCCCGCGTGGTGCGTGAGCCGCTCGAACGCCCGCAGGCTGCCGCCCTGGTAGACCTTGCCGCGCTCGAGGGCGGTGGGCTCACCCGACTTCACCTGAGACGTGGTCGCGTCGACCTCGAAGAACGGCTCGACGCCGGAGAAGAAGTCGGGCTTGCGCGCGCTCGTCACCACGACGTCGAAGTAGTTCCGCCAGTACGGGTACTCGGGCACGACGCCGTCGAGCAGGTACCGCATCACCGCGTCGGTGTAGTCCCACGCCGAGTTGGTCAGCAGGAACAGCTTCTTGCCGCCGGAGCGCAGCTTGTGCAGCGCGGGGCCGAGCTCGGGGTCCTTGAAGATGTACTTGCCGATGTCCTTCTTGATCTCGGTCTTGAGCGAGTTGTCGCGGTGGACCGTGTCGATCGCGTCGCGGATGTTGTCGTACAGCTTCGCGTAGTCGAGCTTCTGGCCCTGCTCGCGCTCGAGCTTGTCGATGATGCCGGCGAAGAGGCACGCCTCGGGCAGCGCGAAGAGCGTGTCGATCCACGCGTACTCGGGGTTCTTCAGCTTGACGAGCTCGTTGCGGTACAGCTGCGTCATCGCCGCGTCGTCGAGCGGCTGGCGGCCGTGGTACGCGCGGCCGACGTGGCCGAAGCGGTCGATCTTGAGCAGGTTGCCGTGGCGCTTGTCGACGAACAGCCCGCGCATCACGAACTGGTGGTCGTACGCGATCGACGCGATGTCGGCGGGGTAGCCGTACGCCTCGATCAGCCGCTGCAGCGTCATGTCGTACGAGAGCTGCTCGATGCGACGCTGGTGGTAGATCGCCAGCGTGTAGTCCATGTCGAAGCCGATGACGTCGATGTTGGCGAGGCGCAGGTTGCGGTTCACGAACACCTGCCGCGCGCGGTCGGTCTCGGGGAGATCGCGCCTCACGCCGAGCAGGCCCTGGAGATCCGGATCCTGCAGGACGCCCAGCGCGCGGCGCCCCAGCTCCATGGCTTTTTCGTGATCGATGGGGCCGAGGCGGCTCCCGTGAAGCGGTTCCAAGAGTTTCCCTTGCGTACTACGGCGTGGCACTCTTTCCAATCACATGGCGGGTCGCAGGAAGAAGAGCGACGGCACCGCGGCACTCAAAGCGCGCATCGAGGAGCTCGAGCTTCGCGTGAAGCTGCTCGAGGCGCGCGTGCGGGCGGTGTCGGCGCAGGCGAGGGTGCCGCAGCGCGAGGCCGCGCGGGCGTCGCGCGTGGCGCGCCGGCAACGCCCGCGACCGCGCTGCGCGGGCTGCCTGCTCGAGCTGCCGCCCGGGCGGCGCGGGGACGCCTGCGTGTGGTGCGGCTTCCGGTTTGAAGCCGTCCCTCCCGTGTACTTGAAGGGCTAAGCTCGCAGGCCGCGTGGCTGCTCAGTACCGCCTCACCGGAAAGATCGAAGGAGGCGAGCTCGCCGAGCTCTACCGGGGCGAGCGCGACGGCGGATCCGTCGTCGTGAAGCTCTTCCACGAGCGCACGAGCGTGAAGGCGTATGCGCAGGAGATCGCCGACGTCACCAACAAGCTGGGCGGCGTCCACCACCCGGGCATCGCGCACGTCATCGACCTCGGCCTGGTGAAGCGCCGCCTCGCGGTCGTGCGCGAGGACAGCGGCCGCTACACGCTGGGCCAGGTGCTGCAGCGCCTCAACACCAAAGAGGTCGTCATCACGCCGGCGCTGGCGATGGCGATGATGATCGACCTGCTCGACGCGGTGAGCGAGGCGCACTCGGTCGGCGTCGTGCACGGCGCGATGACGCCCGGCAACGTGCTGGTCAGCTCGGAGGGCCGCCCGTCGGTGTGCGACTTCGGAGCGCTGGCCGCGCTCAACGCCGTGCCCGCGCTCAAGAAGAACTTCGCGAGCCGCGGCCGCTCGGCCTACCGGGCCCCCGAGATGCTCAAGGGCGAGGCGCTCACCGTTCAGAACGACGTCTACTCGCTCGGCGCGATGACGTACGAGCTGCTCACGCTGCGCGAGGCTGCCGGCGAGGGCGCGCAGGTGAGCACGCGGCGCGAGGCGCTGCCTCCTCCGTCGCGGCTCGATCGGCGGCTCAACTCGCGCATCGATCCGATCATCATGCGGGCGCTCGACCCCGTCCCGGGGCGCCGGTACAAGTCGACGTCCGAGTTCGCCGCGGCGCTGCGCGAGTTCCTCACCGCGAACGGCGGGCTGCCTCCGCGCGAGGAGCTCAAGCGCTTCGTCGACCAGCTCTTCCCCAAAGACGTGCAGCTCGAGCCGAACCCCACGGTGCCGTTCGCCGACACCTTCCTGCTCGCGAGCGTCGAGGGCGCGGACATCGAGACGATCGAAGATCGGTCGATGGTGCTGACTCCGCGCGCGTCGTTCTCCGGCTCGCTGGAAGACTTTCCGGCGCTGCGCGAGCCGCGCGAAGCCGACACGGGGCCCGCCGAGGGCGGCCAGCAGCCGCCCGAGTACGACGCCGAGCGCGAGCGCTCGACGGACTGGCACGCTCCCGCGGGCGCGATGCCCGCGACGGCGCGCTCGGGTCCGAAGGAGTCGATGAACGCCGACATCTTGAAGCGCGTGAAGCGCATCGAGGACTTCGAGGGCACGCAGGACGCCGCGCGCGCGCCGACCGAAGACGCGCTGCCGGCGGTGTTCCCCGGCCGGCCGAAGGAGAAGGAGAAAGAGAAGGAGAAGGTCGAGGCCACCGAGCCGAAGGCGTCGACGGTCGCGGAGCCCGCGGAGAGCCAGCCGATCACGGTGGAGAACGCGATCCTCGGGGCCGACGGGAAGCGCCGGCGGATGATCACCGAGGAGCGGAACATCGCGAAGGCCGAGGCCGCGCGGAGACGGTGGATCCCGCTCGTCGCCGGCAGCGCGCTCGCCGCGGTCGCCTTCCTCGTGCTCGGCATGTGGAGGTGGTCTTCGGGGCAGGCGGTGCAGCCGTACACGGCGCCTCCGACGCCGAGGCCGCGGCCGGTGCAGCCGATCAAGCGGCCGCAGCCCCCGCCGCCGGAGCGGGTCGAGGCGCCTGCGCCGCAGAAGCAGCCCGTCGTCGACGAGTGTTACCGCGGGCCGAAGCGGGGCGGGCCCGTCGGCTACCTGTCCATCGGCTCGACGCCGCGGCCGGTCAGCGTCGTCATCGACAAGGACACGGTGTGCGCCGACACGTACGCGAAGATTCCGGTGCCGCCGGGCACCCGCGACGTGCAGGTGATCGACATGCGCACGAAGGAGGTATACGCCCAGCGCGTGCGCATCGACGCCGGCAGGACCTCGAAGCTCATCCCCATCTTCAAGAGCAACCGATGACTGAGTCAGCGCCCCGCACGCGGGTCTTCGTCGTAGAGGATCAGCCGCAGCTGCTGAAGAACCTGCTCAAGGTGCTCGCCACGTTCCCCGAGATCGAGGTGGTGGGCAGCGCGATGGAGGGCGAGGCCGCGGTCGAAGAGATCGTGAAGCTCAAGCCGCAGCTCGTGCTGCTCGATCTCGAGCTGCCGGGCATCGACGGCATCGAGGTCACGCGGCGCGTGAAGCGGCGGGCGACCGACGTCGAGATCCTCATCCTCACGTCGTTCGACGACGAGACGAAGGTGTACGAGGCGATCCAGGCCGGAGCTTCCGGGTATCTCGTGAAGCGCGTCGGCCCCGAGAAGATCCGCTCGGGCATTCGCGAGGTGATGGAGGGCGGCACCGTGCTCGAGGCGCAGATCGCGAAGCGCTTCTGGAACTACTTCAACTCGGTGAAGGCGAAGCCCGCGCAGCCGCAGAACCCCTGGGGCCTGTCACCGCTCGAGATGGACGTGCTGCGCTACGTCGCCAAGGGCTTGTCGAACGCCGAGGTCGGGCAGGTGATGACGATCGAGCGCCGCACCGTGCGCACGCACCTGAGCCACATCTACCGGAAGATGGGCGTCAACTCGCACGTCGAGGCCGTGGTGCTGGCGCTGAAGGCCGGGTTCGTCGAGCTGTGACCGGCGTGGTGTTGTTCGTGGCGCTGGCGTCGGTGCCCGTCTCGCACCGGCGCGTGATGACCTCTGACGGAGTGGCCATCGGGCTCTACCGCTACGGAGAGGCCGGCCGGCCGCCCGTGCTGCTGGTGCCCGAGCTGGGCCTGACGCGCGCGGTGTTCGATCTCGAGGGAGAGGGCCTGGCGCGGCACCTGGCGGAGCACGGCCGCACCGTCTACGTCGCGCGCCTGCGCTCGGGCGCGCTGCCGCTCATCGTCGAGAAGGACTTCGCCGCGCTCGCCGCGGTGATCGGCGAGCCGTTCGATCTCGTCGCGCACGGCTATGCCGGCACGCTCGCACTCGCGGCGTCGACGCGGGAGCTCGCCGGTCGCGTGCGGCGCGTGATCGCGGTCGCGACGCCGGCGCTGCCCGAGGTGCCGTCTCCGGTGGCGACGGCGGTGCTGCGCGCCGGAGGTGACTTCCGCGCGCTGACGCTGGACCCCGAAGGCTCGCGCGCGCTCGAGCTGCTCTTCACGTTCGGCGCGCGGTGGCGGCCCGGCCGGCTCGAGGCGCTGCGCGCGCACGCGTACGGCTCGCTCGGAGACGTCGTCTCCGCCGAGCTGCTCAAGTGGATGTACACCGGCAACGTCGCGCTCGACGACGGCTCGACCGTGCTCGGGCGCCTGCAGGAGTACGACCGGCCCACGCTGCTGTTCGACGGCCTCGCCGACGGCTTCGCGAACCCCGAGTTCTGCACGCCGCTCAAGGGGCTCTCGAAGGCGAAGGTGAAGCTGCGCACGTTCAGCAGGTTCGAGCTGGCGACGGAGGACTACAGCCACCTGTCGCTCTTGCTGGGCGCGGGCGCGAAGAGCGAGGTCTGGGAGCCGGCGCGGAGATTTCTGGAGGAAGATCTGTAATGGCGCCGTTCACGCTGAGCGGAGCCGAAGCGGGCCGCGCATCGGCTTCCGGCTCCCTTCGACTCCGCAGCCCTTCGGGCTGCTCCGCTCAGGGTGAACGGAGGCTGTTCGTCCTTTTTCTTCTCCTCACCTCCTGCGTGCGTCTCGTCCCGCTGCCGGACACGGCCGAGACGTTCCACCCGACGACGCGCGACGGTGTCGAGATCTCGCTCGTTCGTTACAAGCCGGTGGGGCCGGAGACCGGCCGGCCCGTCCTGATGTGCCACGGCATCTCCGCGAACGACCGCAACATGGATCTCGACGACACGCACAGCATGGCGCGCTGGTTCGCCGCGCACGGCCGCGAAGCGTGGACGATGTCGCTGCGCGGCACGGGCTCGAGCGGCAACCCGTCGGACAACACCTTCGACGACTTCTGGCAGCACGATCTGCCGACCGCGATCGCGAGGGTCCGCCAGATCACCGGCGCCGACACCATCGACTACGTCGGTCACTCGATGGGCGGGATGATCGTCTACGCGTACCTCGCCGAGGGCGGCACGGGGCTGGGCGCGGTGGCGACGCTCGGCTCTCCGACGAACCTCGACACGGGCACGCTCGCGGGAGGCCTCGTGGGGCTGGTGCCGGCCGGCCTGACGATCCCCTCGGGCCTCGGGGCCTTCCTCGTCGCGCCGCTCGAGGGCGCCATCGCCGACGGCCCGATCGAGCGCCTCTTCTACAACCCGGCGAACACGCCGCCGTCGACGTTCGGGCGGCTGATGTCCTACGGCACGGCGAACATCGCCGCGGGCGTGGTGAAGCAGCTCGGCCGCGTCGGCGAGGGGCGCTTCGAGAGCGCCGACGGTACGCGCGACTTCCGCAAGGACATGGCGGGCGTCACGACGCCGGTGCTGGTCGTCGCGGCGCGCCTCGACCGCGTGGCGCCGGTGCCGGCGGTGAAAGACGGTTACCGCGCGCTGGGTGGCCCGAAGGAATGGCTGCTGGTTTCAGAAGCCCACGGCGCCAAGGCCGAGTACGGTCACATGGATCTGGTGGTGGGGGAGCGCGCCGCAGTCGAAGTTTGGTCGAAGGTGTTGGGCTTCTTCGAGAGACACAAATGATCCCCAGAGAGCTGAAACCGATCGCAGACTCCGTCATCGAGTCGAAGCTGCCGAACGGGCTGAAGATCCGCCTGCTGCCGTCGAGCGCCGTGCCGACGATCAGCTACTACACGTTCTTCCACGTGGGCTCGCGCAACGAGCGGCCGGGCATCACCGGCATCAGCCACCTCTTCGAGCACATGATGTTCAACGGCGCGAAGAAGTACGGCCCGGGCGAGTTCGACCGCACGCTCGAGAGCAACGGCGGCTCGTCGAACGCGTACACGTCGAACGACATGACCGTCTACTACGAGGACTTCATGTCCGAAGCGCTCGAGCGCGTGATCGATCTCGAGAGCGATCGGATGAAGTCGCTCGCGGTCACTCCGAAGATGCTGAAGAGCGAGCGCGAGGTCGTGATCGAAGAGCGCCGCCTGCGCGTCGACAACGAGATCGCCGGCATGCTCGACGAAGAGCTCGGCACGCTGGTGTGGAAGGCGCACCCGTACCGCTGGCCGGTGATCGGCTGGATGAAGGACATCGAGGCCATCACGCGTGAAGACTGCCTCGACTACTTCCGCACGTACTACGCGCCGAACAACGCGACGCTGTACGTGGCGGGCGACTTCGACCCGAAGGAAGCGCTGAAGCTCATCAAGAAGTACTACGGCGGCATCAAGCCGGGGCCGGCGGCTCCGGCGGTGCTCGACGCCGAGCCGGAGCAGAAGGGTGAGCGGCGCGCCGAGGTGCGGCACCCGGCGCAGGCCTCGACGCTGATGATCGCGTGGCGCGGGCCGTCGGCGCGCGAGGGCGAGACGCTGGTGCTCGACGTGCTGCAGTACGCGCTCTCGGTCGGCCAGTCGTCGCGGCTGGTGAAGTCGCTCGTCTACGAGAAAGAGGCCTGCGTCTCGGTCTCGATCGACTGGAGCTGGCGCAAAGATCCGGGCGCGTTCGTCGCCGCGATGGAGCTCAAGCCCGGCGCCGACCCGCGCGCCGCCGAAGCCGCGCTGTACGCCGAGATCGACAAGATCATCGCCGAGGGCATCACCGAGCGGGAGCTGCAGAAGGCGAAGAACAACCTCGCGGCGCAGCTGTTGCGCGAGCTCGGCACGAACAACGGCCGCGCGCACGCGCTGGGGCACTACGAGGCGCTGCTGGGCTCTTGGCGCGACGGGCTCGCCCTCGCCAGCCGCTACGAGCAGGTCACCAGCGCTCAGGTGAAAGAGGTCGCCGGCAAGTACCTGAAGGCCTCGCGGCGGTCCGTCGTCACGCTCGTGCCTGCTCCGGAGGCGAGCGCGTGAAGACGAAGACCAAGGCTGGGCTCGCGCTGCGGCCGCTCAAGCTCCCGCCGCGAACCGTCACGACGCTGCCGAACGGCCTCAAGGTCACGGTGGTGAAGCGCGGCCCGCTGCCGCTCGTCGCCGTGCGCTTCATCACGCGCGCGGGCAGCGCGTTCGACGCCCCCGGCCGCTTCGGCCTCGCCGAGCTGACGGCGCGCCTGCTTCGGCGCGGCGCCGGCGGCCTCACCGCCGAGCAGCTCAACGAAGAGGTCGACTACGTCGGCGCCTCGCTGTCGGCGTGGGCCGGAGAAGACAGCTTCGGAGCCGGCCTCACCACGCCGTCGGCGCACTTCGACGCGATGCTGGGCATGGTCGCGCGCATTCTGCGGACGCCCGACTTCCCCGAGGCCGAGGTCGCGCTCGCCCGCCGTCGCACGCTGGCGCAGCTGTCGAACGCGCTCGACGACCCGGACGACGTCGCCGACCGCGCCATCGTCAGCGCGCTGTTCGGCGCCCACCCGTACGGCCACGAGACCATTGGCCTCAAGAGCCACGTCGAGGCGATCACGCGCGACGACCTCGTGCGGTACCACCGCGAGCGCGTCGTGCCGAAGGGGGCGCACCTCTTCGTCGTCGGCGATCTCGACCCGAAGGTGGCGCTCGACTCGGTCGAGCGTGCGTTCGGCGACTGGCAGGGCGCGAACGAGGCCGCGGTCTCGCTGCCCGAATGGACGAAGCCCGCCCGCGCCGGCGAGGTCGTCGTCGTCGACAAGCCCGAGCAGACGCAGGTGCAGGTGCGCATCTCGTCGCGTGGCGTGTACCGCGGTCACGCCGACCACTTCCCGCTCACGGTGATGAACTGCGTGCTCGGCGGCAGCTTCACGTCTCGCCTCATGCAGGAGATTCGCGTCAAGCGCGGCCTCACGTACGGCGCCGGGTCGCACTTCGATCAGCTCGCGATCGCCGGCACGTTCAACGTCTCGTCGTTCACGAAGACCGAGACCGTCGGAGAGCTCGTCGACGTCGCCCTCGGCGAGGTCGCGAAGATGCGCGCCAAGGGCCCCAAGCCGCCCGAGCTCGCGAGCGCGCAGCGGTACATCTCCGGGCTGTACCCCGGGCGGCTCGAGACGAACGAGTCGATCGCGGCGGCGATGGCGGACATGGCGCTGTACGGCCTGCCCGACGACTGGGTCGACCAGTACCGCGAGCGCGTGGTGGCGGTGACGCCCGAGGTCGCGGCCGAAGCGGCGGCGCGGCACCTGCCCGACGGTGAGCGCGTCATCGTGCTGGTCGGAAACGCGGCGCAGCTCGAGAAGACGGCAGCGAAGTACGGGACGGTCTCCGTGCTGCCTGCTGCCCAGCTCGAGTGAAGGAGCTCTATCGCGGCGGCGGCATCGTCGCCGTCGAGAAGCCGCCGGGCGTCAACGTCATCCCCGGGCGCGAGGGCGGCGACTCGCTGCGCGCGCAGCTCGAGGCACAGCTCGGCGCGAAGGTCTGGGTGGTGCACCGCATCGACCGGGACACCAGCGGCGTCGTCGTCTTCGCGCTGAACGCGGAGGCGCATCGCGAGTGGTCAATGGCGTTCGAGCGGGGGGAGCCGAAGAAGCGGTACCTCGCCATCGTCGAGGGGCGGCTCGAGGCGGAGCGGGTGCTCGACTGGCCGCTGTCTCCGGCGCGGCGCGGGCGCATGCGCGTCTCGGCGCAGGGGAAGGAGGCGAAGACGGTCGTTCGACCGGTGGAGCTCTTCGCCGCGGCGACGCTCGTCGAGGCCGAGCCGCTCACGGGGCGGACGCACCAGATCCGCGTGCACCTGGCGCAGGCGGGGCACCCGCTGCTGTTCGATCACCAGTACCGGCGCGGCGAGCAGAGCCCGCTCATCGGAAGGACTCCGCTGCACGCGGCGAGGCTTCAGTGGGGTGGGGTGGTGATCGAGAGCCCGCTGCCGGAGGACATGTCGGCAGTGCTGAGCCGGCTGCGATCGCCCTGACGTGAACGGCGACGGTTTCTCAGTTCACCGCACCGCGCTCTGCCGGCGTGTCGCAGTGGAAGACCTCATCCGGCATGCTGCCGAGCCGCTGAGCGACTCGTACTGGAATGCGAATTGTCGGAAAATTCTGCGCGCGCTCATGGCAAGGCACTCATCAGCGGCGCAGGTGGGAGTGCTGATCGCGTCTGCATGCTTTTCCGCGTGTAGCCCGGCGCTAAAGGACCCCGACGCCGGAAGATCTCTACCGGTGGGTGGCCGCCTGGGGAATCCGGTCGGCACGCTGTGCAGCTCGACGTCGAGCCGAGGCGCCTGCTTTACCGCCTCGACCACAGCGCTGGACGCGCAGCGCACCGGCGATCGGCGCGCGGCAAGCTTGGTTGGCGCTCGCCCGGGCCATTACTGTGCCGTCGGTTTTGAGGCGCGTTCGCCGATTTACTCAGACGTCGCGGTCGATTCTCCGGAAGTCACCGTCATCGACCTTTCGTGTGACAGCAGCGGCTGTCAGGAGGTTTGCAAGTATGGCGGCCCAGACGCAGGAGTTGCCTGGGTGGGCATCCTCTACAAGTTCGATTCCGAGGAGTGGGAAGGCGAGCTGACCGCTCAGACGGTGACGCCATCGGTCGCCGTGGACCCCTTGTGCACCACAAGCAATCTTCGTGTTTGGTTCCGAGTCGCGTCGCCGCCGTGAGCGCGCGGGCGGCGCCTACTCATTCACCGCGCCGCGCTCCGCCGGCGTCTGGTGGTGGAAGATCTCATCCGGCTTGATGCCGAGCCGCCGCAGCGACTCGTAGTCGAGCAGGCCCGTCTCCGGCAGCTGCTCGGATCTCTGGAACGCGCGCAGCGCCTCTTGCGTCGTGGCGTCGAGCTGGCCGGTCTCTTCCACCTCCTCGATCTTCGCGAGCGGCACCTTGAACTGCTGCTTCTCGGCGATGACCTCGTCCTTCTGGTTGCCCTTCGCGACCTGCTCGTTCTTCTTCGCGATGTCGTCGAGCCGCTCGTTCAGCGCGCCTTGAAGCTTCTTGAGCCCCTCGGGCTTGAACATCTTCTTCGTCGTCTTCGACGTGGTCATCGGCTCGGCCTTGCCGTCGATGCGCGGGGCCTTCTGCGTGCTCTTGCCCTCGTCGCGCTCGGGCGTCTTGCGGCCGGCGGCCTTCGCGCCGCTCTTGCCTCCGCCGTCCTTCTCGGCGCGCTTCGCGTCCTTGCCGTGGCTGCAAGCCGCCAGCGCCATCACCACCGCGACCACCAACGAACGCTTCATCATCGTCACTTCTCCCCAGGCGTCTGCATCGGCAGGTCTTCGAAGCCCCAGTTGACGGCGTCGACGAAGGCGTTGCGGATGACGCCGAGGATCGACGGCCACACCTGCGGGCTCGGGTTCTCGAGGTTGCCCTTCACCGGAACGACGGTCGCGATGCGCTCTTTGCCCTTCTCGTCGTTCGACAGGATGCTGATGGCGAGGTTCGCGACGCCGGCCTTCAGCTTGTCCGATACCTTGCCGGTCGCGTCGGTCACCTTCGGGTTGTCGATGATGACCTTCGCGTCACCCGACAGCTTCCCCTTGGCCGAGTTGAAGTTCACGAACACGTTCAGCGTGCCGCTGGCGCCGACGCCGGCCTTCGCCTCGGTCCACTCCCACAGCGACTGCAGCTGCAGGTTCGAGAGCTGGGCCTGGCCGGTGAAGGCCGGCTTGTCCTCGAGCAGGTCCGCGGTGGCCATCGCCTTGAGCGTGCCGGTCTTCGCGACGACGGCGCGCAGGGTGAGGTTGAGCGGCACGTTCTGATCCAGCTTGCGCCGCGTGACGATGTTCTCGATGACGAGCTGCAGGTCGCTCACCCACAGCGACGGCAGGTTCGGGTCCTTCGCGTCGTAGAGCGTGAGCTCGCTGTCGCGGACCTCGATGCGGTCGGCGCGCAGCGGGATGACCTTCTGCAGAATGGCGCCGAAGTCGAGGTCGTGCTGCTCGGCCTCTTTCTTCACCTGGCGCGCGGCGTCCTTCGCTTCCCCAGGCGGCCGGTGTGCTCCGCCGAGGATCACCACCTTGGCGTGCTCTGCGGTCACCGTTCCGACCAGCCGGAACTTGAACAGCTCGCGGAAGATCACGCGGCCGACGACCTTCTTCGCGTACACGACCGGCTCGCCGCCCGTCGTGTCGTCCTGCTCGAGCTTGAGGTCGTGCAGGGTGTACGCGAACGGAATGATCGACACGTGCACGGCCGACACGCTGCCGTGGTACCCCTCGAGCGAGTCGATGCCCCTCTGCGTGTACATCTTCGCGAGCGGGTCGATGGCGAGCCGGACGCCGACCACCAGCACCAGGATCGACAGCACGATCCAGAACGACTTGAACTTGTAGACGGGCTTCGGGTGCGCGGCGGAGTCGACCGCTGCGCGAATGCCGTACGGATCCGACTGGAGCGTGGTCGCCATCACTTCACCGCCGTCTTCAGCGACTCGAAGAGGCCGTACGCGAGCAGCGCGATGCCGAGCGAGCGCAGCACCGCCTGCAGCCCGTCGTGCTCCACGAGCTGGGCTCCGACGAGCGCGCCGGCTCCGGACAAGCTGGCGCCGGCGGGCAGCGCGAGCTCTTTCACCAGGCTGCGCTTCTCGACGTGCGGTGCTTTCAGCGCGTGGCGTTTGGCGTCCAGCGCGTCGACGACCTCCAACAGCCGCGCGCGGGCGGCATCGGCTTCGTGGATGAGCTCTTCGGGGGCGGTGCTCATGCGAGGTGCTCCTTCAACTGCTTGAGGTCTGAAGTGACGTGCTTGCGGGTGGCCGCGAGCGGAGTCTTCGGCAGCATCGAGTAGCCGACGCCTGCGAGGATGAGCGCGACCACCAGCACGCCGCCGGCGACGGCGAGGGCGGTGACGGCGGTCGCTTTGATGGCGAACACCAGCGCCACGGCGGCGAGCGCCAGCGTGACGATGAAGAGCACCGCGCCGAGCGCGAAGCCGATCGCGGCCCTCGTCGCCTCCTTCACCTGCTGCGCGGCCTCGGCCTTCGCGAGCTCGACCTCGAGCCTCGCGAGGCGGGTCGCTTCCTTCATGCCGCGCTCGACCAGCTCGATGACCGAGGCCTCGCGCAGCGGGTGCTCGAGGGGTCGGTCGACCGGCAGCGCGAGCTCGGTCTTCACGGGCCGCCCGACGTCTTCCGAGCGCGTGGCCTCGTCGACGAGGCTCTTGCGATCCTGCAGGCGGGCCTCGATGCGCCGCGCGATGCGGTCGAGCACGATCCACTCCTCGAAGGTGAGGTTCGCCTTCGTGCTCTCGTGGACGATGGACTCGAGCCGGCTCTTCGCGTTGTCGCCGATCTCCGCCGGGTTCTCGTGCCGCTCGACGACCTCCCAGAGGCGGCCGAGATCGTCCTGAAGCTCCTGGGCCTTGGGCTGCTCGACGAGGTACGCGTGCTTCTCGAGCTGCGTCTGACCGAGCAGGGCGCGCAGCCGCGCGACCTCGATCTTCCCGCCGCGGATGAGCAGGTCGCCGGGGTACAGGAACATCTCGCAGTTCTGCGCCTTCACCATGATCGGGTGATCGGCCACGAGCGAGTCGATGGCGCCGCGCGCGAAGAACTTGAGCACCTTGAGCGCGAAGCCCATCGGCCGCGGTGCGGGCGCAGCGCGCGGCGAGTAGCCCGCCATCGCGGCGCCCTCGCACAGCTCGTACACCGCATCCACGTAGCAGCCCTTGCGCGTCTGTACGAAGACGTGCTCGTCGGTCCACCGGCGCTTGAGGGTCTGCAGCTTCACGATGGGCACTACGAACAGCGTGATGAGGAACGACAGGAAGTACCCGAGGGTCAGCGGGTACCCGAGCAGCATCGAGGCGAGGAAGCCCTTCTCCTTCAGCGGCACAGATGCGACGCGCGTCAAGAGCCCCACGAGCACCGGCGCGAACAGCGCGAGCAGCAGCCACAGCACGCGCAGCACTCCGGGGCTGATGGCCTTGTTGCCGGGGACGAAGGCGATGAAGAACGCCGCGGCCTTCGGCACGAACACGCCGACGACGAACACGGGCCAGAACAGCGAGAGGACGAGCGCGATGGTGATGAGCGTCTGCTTCTTCGAGCTGAGCTTTCCGAACATCGAGAGCACCGACCAGCCGAACACGGCCTGGAGGAGCTGACCCAGCTTTCGGGACGCAGCGCTGAAGAGGGCGGCCAGGATTCCCATGTGCACAGGCACATTGCAGGGCCCGGACCCAGGGCGCAGCGAGGCAAACTGCCGTAGCAACGGCGGACGTTACCGTTTCGCACGGGGCGAAAACGCCCACGCGCGCACACGTCGACACCGTAGTACCGTCGTCGCCCCACCATGGACGCGCGAAAATTTCTGCAGACCGTCGGCTCCGAGGTGTCGAACGACTTCGTGAAGAACCGCTCGATCCTCTCCTTCGAGGAGTACGTCGCGCTCTTCAGTCAGGCTCCGAAGCAGCAGGCGCGAAACGCCGCGCAGTACCTCAAAGACGCGATCGATCACTTCGGCACCGACCTGGTGCCGCACCCGACCGGCAAGATCCGCCGCTTCCGGATCTTCGATGCGCCCGAGGGCGACAACGAGGTCCGCGTCGCCGGCCAGGAAGAGGTGCAGAACGCGATCTACCGCCTGCTCGGCAACTTCGTTCGCGCCGGCCGCATCAACAAGCTCATCCTGCTGCACGGGCCGAACGGCTCGGCGAAGTCGTCGATCGTCGACGCGCTCAAGCGCGGCATGGAGATCTACTCGCGCACGCCCGAAGGCGCGCTCTACACGTTCAACTGGGTCTTCCCGTCCGAGAAGCTGGTGAAGGGCAACATCGGCTTCGGAGAGAAGGGCGGCAAGTCGACCGGCGGCCTGCTCAGCTTCGCGCACCTCGAGGCCGAGTCGATCGACGTGCGCATCACGACGCCGCTGCGCGAGCACCCGCTCTTCCTGATCCCCAAGCCCGAGCGCAGGAAGCTCATCGAAGACGCGATCGGCACGACGAAGGACATCACCGTCCCCACGTACATCTACGAGGGCGAGATGTCGGCGAAGAGCCGGCGCATCTACGACGCGCTCTTGAGCTCGTACGAGGGCGATTACCTCAAGGTCCTGCGCCACGTGCAGGTCGAGCGCTTCTACGTCTCGCGCCGGTACCAGGTCGCCACCTGCACCGTCGAGCCGCAGATGTCGGTCGACGCCGCGTACCACCAGGTCACCGCCGACCGCAGCCAGGCGAACATGCCGCCGGCGCTGCAGAACACGATCCTCTTCGAGCCGCACGGCGCGCTCGTCTCGGCCAACCGCGGCCTCATCGAGTACTCCGATCTGCTCAAGCGGCCCCTGGAGGCCTTCAAGTACCTGCTCGGAGCCAGCGAGACGGGCGAGGTCCCCCTCGAGCACTTCGTGCTGCAGCTCGACCAGGTGCTCATCGCGAGCGCGAACGAGAAGCACCTGAACGCGTTCAAAGAGCTGCCCGACTTCGCCTCGTTCAAGGGCCGCATCGAGCTGGTCCGCGTGCCGTACGTGCGGCGCTGGCGCGTCGAGCAGGAGATCTACGACGCGCAGGTGAATCAGAAGACCGTCGGCAAGCACGTGGCGCCGCACGCGACGCGCGTGGCCGCGATGTGGGCGACGCTCACGCGGCTGAAGAAGCCGATCCCCGACCGGTACCCGCAGGAGGTGCGCTCGCTGGTCGAGCGGCTGAGTCCGCTCGAGAAGCTGAAGCTCTACCAGGACGGCACGGCCCCCGATCGCCTCTCGCAGCAGCAGAGCAAGGAGCTCAAGAAGCACCTCGCCGCGCTGTACGAAGAGTCCGACGCGTACCCGAACTTCGAGGGCCGCAGCGGCGCGTCCGCCCGCGAGATCAAGACGGCGCTCTTCAACGCGGCGCAGAACCCCGATCACGACAGCCTGCACCCGCTCGCGGTGCTCAAGGAGCTCGCCGCGCTCTGCAAGGACAAGAGCGTCTACGAGTTCCTGCAGCAGGAGGTCGTCGACGGCTACCACGACCACGAAGAGTTCGTGACGCTCGTCGAGGCCGAGTGGCTCGACGTCCTCGATCAAGAGGTGCGCGACTCGATGGGGCTCGTCTCCGAGAAGCAGTACCAGGAGCTGTTCGAGCGCTACGTGCAGACCGTCTCGAGCTGGGTGAAGGGCGAGAAGGTGCAGAACAAGCTCACCGGCGCGATGGAGAAGCCCGACGAGGGCCGCATGAGCGAGTTCGAGGGCTACGTGATGCCGAAGGGAGAAGACGCCGCCGAGTTCCGCCGCGGCCTCATCGCGAGCATCGGCGCCCACAAGATCGACAACCCGACGCTCGAGCTCGACTACTCGCGCATCTTCCCCGACCTGTTCCGCCGCCTGCGCGATCACTTCTACGAAGAGCGCAAGCGCACGCTGCGCAAGAACGTCGAGAACATCTTGAAGTACTTCTCGGACGAGAAGGGCACGCTGTCTTCGAAGGAGCAGGCCACGGTGCGCGCCACGCTCGACGCGATGGCGAAGAAGTACGGGTACACCGATGCGTCGGCGCGCGACGCCATCGTGTTCCTGATGCGCCAGCGGTACGCGTGAGGTCTGCAAGGAGTACAGCGGCGCCTTGACACGCTGCCCCCGCGATCCTGTACAAACCGCGAAATCTCGCAGCTCACAGCTTCCGGGGGAGGCTCGATGATGCGGTGTGAAGGCCGACGCAGCGGCAGCTCAACCTGGCGTACCGCTCTCATCACGCTGCTCGTGGCGGGAGGTTGTCGCCCCCCCACCGACATCGCGGTAGTCGGCCCCGCCGGGGGCTCGGCAACGTTCAAGGCCGCCGAAGGCGAGCTCACCCTCGATGTACCTGCAGGTGGCCTGGCAGAACCGACCGAGGTCAGCATCAAGGCTAAAGGCCCGGCGATCATCGGCAACGTCGTGGAGCTCGGACCCGATGGGCTGCGCTTCGATGAGCCGGTGAAGCTGCGAGCGCGGGTGAAATTGAGCCCGGCTGTCGAAGAGGCGCTCGGCTCGCGGTTGACCTGGGCGCGTCGTGTGGACGGGCGCTGGGAAACGCTCGAAAGCTCGGCGACCCTGAACGCCGAAGAGCTCGAGCTGACGGCAAAGACGTCGCACTTCTCGACCTACGCGCTCATCACCGAGTGTCGAGCGAGCGGCACGGGAAACACATTCCCGGTTCCATGCCCGGCGCTTGGCGACCTGATCGTTTCGACCGCCACCGCCGTCACCCTCGACGCTCGCGCGGGCGCCGCAGGCGTTGTCGTGCGCCTTCAGAAAGCGACCGGTTCGACGCAGCTCACCGTGTCGGGTCTCACTTCGGGTCAAACGTACTTCGTGTACGTCGACGGGTTCGCGACGCCTTTGCCGCGCGTTGCGAGCTCTTCCGGAGAAATCACGTTCCCTCAGGACCTGACCACCGACCACGTGGTGGTGCTGCAGAAGCAAGCGGGTGGAATGGCGCTGAGCTCGGCGACTTGCGCGCAGGTTGGGACGTTTGACGCAGCCACCGCGACGTGTCGGCTCAACAAGGACATCGCGTTCGGCGTCTCGGTGGAGCAGGGCCCCTTCACGCTCGACTGCGGTGCGCATTCTATCGGCTCGCTCACGGCTGCTGCGGCCGTGGGCATTCTGGTCTCGAACCGAAACGACGTCCGCGTGCGAGGGTGCCGCGTTCTCAATGCTCAGGTTGGCCTGGTGGCGTCGTCGTCCTCTCGGACGAAAGTCGAGAGCACGACGTTCTCGATGGCAAGCGGCTCCGAGGGCGACACGGCCGTGTTGCTGCACGGCGGACTGGACGTCGCCGTGACCGCCGTCAACGCGACCCGCTACGCGACCGGGTTGGAGGCGCGGCAGGGTGCGAATCTCACCGCGAAAGAGCTCAGCGTTGCGCCGACGTTTGCCGGCGTGAGGCTCAGACACCAGTCCAACGCCCAACTCGAAGACGTTCGCGTCGACGGGTCTGCGAGGCTGCCGAACCGTGCTCCGTTGGCCGGCGTCCTCGTCGAGGCAGGCACGAACGGTCGAGTCAACGGCCTCGACGCTGCTGCGCTCGATGGTTTCTCGTTCGGGGTTCGCGTCGCAGATGCTGTCGCCACAATCAGCCACGCCCGCGTCAGCGGAGCGCAGGTCGGAGTGACGCTGTCGGCTACGCAGGCCAGCACCCTGCAAGACTCGGTCGTCACCGCGAACGGAATTGGTCTGACGCTGTCGGGCCAGCACCGCGTCTTCCACAACAACGTCTTCGGGAACGGAGCGCTTCAGGTCCAAGCCACCGGCACCCTCGAGCTCTCGAGCGCCGAGCAGGAGGGAAACTACTGGGGTCGCAGCTGCCCAGGAGCACTCTTCCTCGCCGGCACGGATTCGAGCTCCGCGACTGTCACCGACAGCTTCCCCTTCTCTCAGCTCAACGGCTGGAGCGCGGGCGCGACGAAGGGCTGCGAGCTCGGTCCGCCAACTCTCACGGCGCCGGTCAGCGGGACCGCGACCAGAGAGTCGCGTCCGCAGGTGCGCGGAACCGCCGCTCCGGGAGCAACAGTGTCTCTGTGGGAGGTCGGCGTGCAGATAGGCGCCGCCACGGCTTCGCCGACCGGCGTGTTCACCGTGCAGCCGTCCGCGCCGCTGAGTGAAGGGCTGCACACACTCACTGCTGTCGCAGTCCTCGCGGGCAGGTCGTCCCGACCCTCTGCGCCGCTCCGTTTGCGAGTCGACTCGGCGCCTCCATCGGTGCCGGTGATTCTCGTCCCCGAAACCGGGATGACGTTCGCGGATGCGAGCCCTTCCGTGGCAGGGACCGCCGAGCCCGGGACCTGGATCTCCGTGTTCGAGGGCGCACAGCTCGTCGGCCAAGGAGCAACGTCCGCGTCGGGCCGCTTTGACGTCAGCCCGACGAAGCCGTTCGCGCCGGGCCAGCACGCCGTTCGGGCGCGCGCCCGGGACGCCGCAGGAAACCAGTCCGCGCTGAGCGCCGCGGTCTCCTTCTCGGTCATGTCGATGGGCGCAGGCGTGGCGCAGCTCGCGGGTTCCCGAGGTCGACTCATGCTGCGCGCTCTCTCTCACGGGCCGAATCCCTTCAGGCCTGGCGTCAGAGCCAACGTGCTGACAGTCTCCGGTGACATTGCGCCTGCCGCCGAATCCGCCGGCGCCAACTTCACGCTGCACGTCCGGCGCGCCTTCCGGCTCGCTGGAGCCGCGCAGCCCGTTGCACTGACGACCACCGTCGGCGCGGCCTCCGTCGCGCCTTTCTCGGCGCAGTCGAGCTGGGACGGCCGCAACGCCGCGGGAGCTCTCGTGGCTCCCGGTACGTACATCGCAGTCACGCAGTTGGCGCTCACCCGGGGCGCGGTCGCCGCGTGTCCCACGCCGTTCGCGACGCCGAACGCTGCCTGCGTCGTGGACATGAGCCCCCAGCTCTACGGGACGGTCACCATGTCCTCGCCAACCGCGCTCGAGGAGTGCAACGGAAAGGACGACGACGGCGACGAGATCGTGGACGAGGGCTGCGGCTACGGCTGCATGGGCTGGGCGAGCGAGGTGCGCGGCGAGGCTTGCGAGGAGCGGATGCCCTTCGGCCTATTCGACACGGTCGAGGGCGGCGGGCTGTTCGGGCCGGTCAATGACTTCGTGTCGCCCGCTCCGGGCCCGATGGTGACGTTCACCCGGACGTGGTCCTCGGGCCTGGCTTTCACGCACGCGCTCCGCGGTCACGGCCCCATGGGGCACGGCTGGACGCACGTGTGGAACGAACGCGCGCTCCCCGAGGGAGCTCCCGACGGAAGTGACGTGCTCCTGTACCGAGGCGACGGCGGCGTCGACCGCTTCCGCAACGTCGGCGCGGCGCAGTGGCTGTCGCCGCGCCGAGCTAGGCGCCACCTCAAGCTGACGGGTGGGCAGTATGAGGTCATCAAGGAAGACGGCAGCTCGTGGTTCTTCGACGTCGCCTCCGGCAAACTCATGCGCGTCGCCAACCCTGGCGGCTTGCAGGCCACGCTGACGTACTACGGCGCGGGGGCTGCGCCTTGCACCGCTGCTGACGGTCCTGCCGGAGAGCTGTGTCGAATCGACTTCCCGTGTGGGCGCACCCTTCGGCTCTGGTACGAGAGCTCGCCCGAGGGCTCGGGTCACGTCATCGAGCGCGTCACCTGGGGGCCGAACGAGTTCAACGACGCGATGGTGACGTTCCGGTGGAGCGCTCAGGGCTTTCCGCCGCGGGCGGTTCTCTCGGTCGCGACCTATCGGGACTTAAGCGAGGTGACGTACCACTACGACCAGGTCGGCGAGACGGTGTTTCTCGGCAGCATCATCGATGAGGACGGCTTCGAAGCAGAGACTCTGAAGTACGACGATCTCGGCCGCGTGTCGCGAGTGTCCACGAGGATGCAGAGCCTCGTCCCCACGTACTCTCCGGGGAGGACCCGCATCGACGACGACCTCAACGGTGGGTGCTGGAACGTCGAGCTCTTGCGCGACGCTCCGGCTGGCATCACGGCCCCCGGCGGCTGCGACTTCGTGTCCCGCGGAGTCGCTCAACGCGGGTGGAGTGAGAACCTCGACGACGTGCTGTTCACTCGCAGTCAACGCGAGATCATCACGACGTATAGCTGGGATGTCGCTGGGGTGGTCCGCTCGATCGCGAACGACGACGATCTGTCCGCGGAAACGGTTCCGCCTCCGGCGGACGATGTCCGTGTCGTCGAGTTCACGAATCACCCGCTATTGGACGTGCACACGAGTGCGTGCCATCGCAGCGTCCTGTCCGGCAGCGCGCGGCACTGCACTGTCTGGGACTTCGACGCCACGCCGGCTTGCGTGCCGTTGTCGTCTTGCACCGACCCGAGCCAGTTCAATCAGTCCCCGACGCTGCTGCCGTACCGCACGATCGAGATGGGTTTGACGAAGGACATCGCCGGTACGACTCAGCCCTTCCAGCACGTCACGAGCACCACCTATGACTCGGTCGGCCGACTGAGCTCCATCGACGGTCCGCGCTCGGACGTTACCGATGTGACGTCTCTGCGCTACTGGAGCAACACCGACCCGGCCGACCGTTGCGGTCGACCGCGGACCATCACGACCCGGGCGGACGGCGTCGATCTGATCACGTTCCATTCGGCGTACAACCGTCTCGGTCAGGCGACCGCAACGACAGATTCCAACGGCCACCAGACCCTGGCAGGTTTTGACGCTCGCGGCAGGCAGACGAGCGGCTCGGGCCCGAACGGCGAGACCGCGCTCGCGAGCTACACCCCGACGGGCCAGCCGCTGACGAACCGGAACATCTCCGGCACCGCGTACACGTACCATCACGGCGCCAACGCGCTCGTCGACACAGTGTACAAGCGGCCTTCGGTCGGCTCCGGCACGTACACCGACCGCGTCGACCTGGTCTTCGACGCGGCGAACCGCGTGCAGCGGCAGGTGTCCAGCGCGCGGCTCTCGGGCATCGACGTGCCGGCAGACGCGTGGAGCCACACGTACGACAATTGGGGACGCCCCAAGAGCGTCGGCAAGCACCGCAGCAGCGCGCTCACGGCGACCTCCAGCACGACCTACAGTTATTCCGCCGACAGCCACGTGACCGGAATCGCCGACGACAACCACTCGAGCGAGAACATCCGCTACGGCATCGACGCACTCGGCCGCGTCAGCGGCGCCGAGGCGTTGCGGGAAGGCTCGTTCCAGCAGATGACGAGCTTTGGCTACGACTTTCACAGCAACCTGCGGCGCCTGACCGATGCCGAAGGGCGCGAGCTCACGCAACTGGTGGATGACCTCGGCCGGGTGCTGGAGCAGACGGCGCCGGACACCGGCACGACGCGGTTCGAGTACAACGAGGCCGGCGCGGTGGTGAAGAGTGTGGCGGCCGACGGAGTGCTCGCTTCGCTGTCCTACGACGCCGCAGGTCGGACGACGCACACGTCCGTGCCAGGCATCGAGCTCGTCTCGACGTACGACACTTCGAGCGCTCCGAGCCTCGTCGACTGCCGGACGCAACAGCTGGTGCTGCTCCAGAACCTGACCGGCCGACTCGCGCGCCTCGATGACACCAGCGGCACGACGTGGCACAGCTATGACTTGTACGGCCGCCCGGTGCTCAAGGCGCGTCGGAATTCGTGGGAGACATGCCTGCGCGTCACCCGCTGGACGTACGACAACCAGGGACGCTTGACGTCGATGGTGTATCCGACCGGCCGAACGGTCACGTACGGCTACAGCTCGGAGGACGCCGATCAGCTCGCGACCGTTTCGGTGACGTTCAACGGAAGCCCCGTCGCCGTGATCCACGCGGTTCACCCGCACGTCTTCGGCGGCGCGCGCCAGTGGACGTTCGGCAACGGCCTCATCGCGAACATCGACCGACACCTCGACCGCGAGGTGAAGGCGGTTTCGCTTCGGGCGAGCGGCGCGTTACTGCAACACCAGCTCATCGACGTCGCCGACCGGGACGGAGTGGGGAACGTGCTCGCGATTCACGACCTCGTGACGCCGGGGCTCACCGAGAGCTTCTCGTACGATTTCTTGAATCGGCTGAAGACCGCGCAGCACGCGACGCCTGCGCTCGGCCTCGCGTACGGGCAGGTGAGCTACACCTACGGCAGCGACGAAGGCCAGAACCGGTACAGCGTGACGCGCGACGGGGTGCTGAGCTCATACACGTATGCGCCGGGAACCAGCCGGCTCGCCACCGCTGGGGCGACGACCTACGGGCACGACCAGCGCGGCAACGTGAACAGTGTGAATTCAGGCTCAGGTCCCGTCACTGTGCAGCACGACGCTTTGGGAAGGCTGACGGCGTACGGTCCGACGCAGTACCAGTACGACGCGAGCGGCGTCCGCGTTCGCAAGGGCCCGGCCCCTTTCACTGACTTCTACTACTCGGGCGCCGAGCTGCTTGCGGAGGTTGGGCCATACTCGGCGCTGCCGGCGTCGATGAAGGAGTACGTGTACTTCGAGGGCCGGCCCGTCGCGATGGTCGAGTCGACGCTGAACGCGAACGGCACGACGACGGACCTGGACATCTTCTACATTCACACCGACCAGCTGGGCGCGCCGGTGCTGATGACCGATGCGTCGCGCGCCGTCGTATGGCGCGCGGAGTACGAGCCGTTCGGCCGCCAGGCAGTGGCGCCGGCCAGCACGAAGACGCTGCGGCTCGCGTTCCCCGGCCAGTACGTCGATGTCGAGAGCGGGCTCCATTACAACTGGCTGCGCTACTACAGCCCGGTGACGGGCAGGTACTTCGAGCCGGACTTCGGAGTGCGCGGTCACATTACCCCGTACGGCTACGCGGACCTGTCTCCCCAGCGCCTGACGGATCCGATGGGCGCATTCCCCGTGTTCAGTGCGGGCTGGACGACGCCGAACCTGCTCAAGGTACTGAACGCGACGATCACCGCGGGTGCTCTGAACGCCGGCGCGCCTTTCCGCAACGCTGGCCGCTGGGCATCGGTAGGCGCCGTTTCGGTCGCGGTGTGGATCCCATACGCCGTGGTCGCCAAGGCGGTCGCGCCGCTTCTCTCCATCTTCGGGAACATCGCGCTCGTGGTGAACGCAGTCGCGGCGTTCACCAACTCGACGATGATGCCCTCACTGATGAGTACGCGGCTACCGGCCGCTGGCTTTCGGCCGCTCTTCGTGACGCCGACGAGTTGGATGTGCGCGGCGTTCCCTGGAACGTGTCGCGGGGGGCTGCAAGCACACTGCGGAGCAGTGCCATTCCTCGACTGCTTCGGCGGCACCGTCACGATGTGTCCGAGTGTGCTCGGCTGCGACGCCGCGCCCACCGTTTTCGGGGCCCTATTCGGTCTCTTCGGGAGCAACCCGTTTGCGACCTGCGTTCTCGGGCACGAAGCGGGACACACCTGCGGCGCTCCGCCAGGCGTTAGCGGCGCATTTCCGGAGATCCTCGCAGATGACGCATCCCAAGCTGTCTTCGGGACAGGAGCCGCAAGTGGGGCTGGTTGCCGATCGTTCTTCGCGCCTGCCGGGTTCACTGCGGCGCAGCCGCTCTCGAGCCCAGGACTCTTCGGGTTTACGCCGCCATGATCACGAAACCTCGCCACGCGACGGCCGGTCTAAACATCCTTGCTGCAGTGTGCTTGTCCGCATGTCCCAACCCGAACGAGATTTCCGGGTTCCGCGAACCTCCGGTCATCGCACATGAAGGCGGCACTTGGGTGACCTGCTTCATCTCTCCCTTGAAGTGTGAGGGATGCTCGCACGTTTCATGTTCCCGCCGTGCGGGCGCGAACTGGATTACGGACACGGTTCCACGAACCGGGGTCGACGTGACGTATGAAGACTTCACGCAGTTCAAAGCGCGCGACTCGGTCTTCTTCGACCGAATGCAGAACTTCCGTGGATGTGCGCGTTCATTCCACGCCGACGCGGGCTGGACGACGGAGATGCTGACCGATGTTTCTGCGCCGGTTTGGGGAAAATGTGCCGCCGTCTCCGAGACCGTCTCGGGGACGCTCCGGGCTCTCGTCGTAAATAACTGGTTGACGGGCTCACTCCTCGCGCCAGCATCGACGAACCCGCCCGTCGCGCTGCAAACGCTCGGCTCCACCGGTGCATGGACCGTCGAGTCGTTTCCTGCGACCTGCAAGAGGAACGGACGTGACGAGGGGTTCGGGGGAGCGATGTGCGGCGTGTACGCCGAAAGGTGCAGCACCGCTCTTCTCGATCGATCTAACGGCGAGACGATGGTCATTTACGAGACGTTCGATTGCGGGCTCGTGGTGGGGCGGAGGCGTGGCGCCGAGCCGTGGACGTTCCGCGAGACGCCAGCCTCGAACAGCTTGAGAACGTTGGTGCAGTCGAACGATGTTGCGCCGTCCGCAGACTTCGCAGCAGTCGAGAGCGGAGGAACCGTCTTCGTGATGTGGCGTACCGCCGAAGGTGACCTCCTCCTCGGAAAGGTGGATGACGCCTCGGGCGAAGTCGCCTCGGTCAAGACGCTCGTCGAGCGCGACTTCCACGACGGCTCGATGGTCGCCGATGCTCGCGGTATTCACGTGGCCGTCACGCACGTCGATGATCGTTCCCTCGAGGTCATCGACCTCGACTCGGCGGGCAACGAGGTCGCCCGCCAGACCATCGTGGGTGAGCGGGCCTACATGCCGGCGATTGCCTCAGACGGCGCGGGCGGACTGGCGATCGCATTCAACGACCCGGGCCCCAGACCGTTGCCCAAGGACTTCAACTGGCCTCTGCGAGTCGCCCTACGTTCTCCAGCTGGTGACTGGACGGTGGAGCTCGTCGACACGTTCGTCATCAAATGATCGCTGCCGCCGACTGGCCCGGCATGACGAACGAAAGCAGTCCTTGCGGTCGACTTCGGCAACAGGCGTGGACATCGCTCTTGCGTGAACCGCACTGATGGCTCCGGCCTGGACGACGGTCCCGTTGTGGCCCCACCAGCGGCTCGCCTTGGACGTGCGCGGCGTATCTCGAAGCCCGCACCCTGCGCCCCGAACGTCGCGACGCCGCCTTGGTTCGCATGCCTACCGGAACGGGCAAGAGCGGCGTCGTCGCGGTCTTGACCCGCTGCTTCGCTGGTGCCGGCGACTCTTTGGTGCTCACGCCCTCACTCGCGCTCAAAGACCAGCTCGCGGAGGACATCGACAACGGCTTCTGGAGCAAGAAGGGGATCAACTTCAGGCCCGCGCATTGGCCCGTCACGGTCCGTCCGTTTCTTCCTTCGGATGTCGACGAGGCGCTGGCCTCGGCGCCCGAGCTACGGAGCGTTTTCGTGTCCACGATTCAGGGGCTCCAGCGCATCGCGGCGAAGAAGCCGTCTGCCTACCGGGAGCTTGAGCGGCGCATCGGCGTAGTCGTCTTCGACGAGGGATGCCAACGAAGCGTGGCAGGCGATCCGCGCAATCATCAGGAACCCCCGCGCCCGTCGCGAGGTATGGCTCGTGATCGGCGGAGGGCTCCAGAAGCATCAGCTCGAGAACGTCAAGTCCGCGGGCGAGGCATTCCCCGAGATGATCCAGATCCTGTACCTGCTTCAGTCGACCTGGAGCGCCGTCGGATCGATCGGCGCGACGTTGCGTGTTCTTTGTTCTCCCTGAAGGTCGGCACGGGCCTCGGTAGTCTGGAAGGCCTCCTGACACCGTCGGCTGAGGCTCGGTCTCGACGACAGAGGCACGGAACCCGAGCGCCCGTGCGCGATGCGATCGTGTTCCTGATGCGCCAGCGGTACGCGTGAGGCTTCAGCGCGGGTGAAAGAGCAGCTCGCTCCCCCGCACGGCCCAGACGCCGGCGTCGGTTGCCGTCACGTCGCGAACCTGTGCCGCCTCGCGCAGCAGCGAGCGGTGGAAGCGGGTGCCGTCCCAGCGGTGCACCGCCCCGTCGATGTCGAAGACGTAGACGTCGGTCGGCCCCGTCCCGGTGATGGTGGTGACGACGCGCAGCCCGGGCACCGCGAGGTGCGCCCACTGCCCGCCGCTCCACCGGAACACCTGGGAGCCCCGGTTCGTCTGGTTCGCCGTCCAGCAGTCGTCGCGCGCAGGGCAGTAGAGCGTGTAGTACGGGCCGGCTACCGGCGCCGCCCGCGACGACCAGCGGGTGCCGTCGAAGTGGATGAGGCCGTTCGCTCCGCTCGCCCACACGTCGTTCGCCGCAGTGCCCGAGAGCGCGCCGAGGGCTCCGTCGGGGGCAGCGTGCGAGACCGACCACGCCGTGCCGTCCCAGTGGATGATCGCCTCCGGCGCGACGGCCCAGACGTCGCAACGCGCGCGGCCCCACAGGCCGACGACGGTCGTGGCTTCGACGGGGCGCGAGACCCGGGTCCACCGGCTTCCGTCCCAGTGCGCGAACTGGCCGCCGAACGAGGCCCACACGTCATCGGCGGCGTTCGCCCAGATGACGCTCACCAGGCCCAGGCCGGGCGGCGGCTGCAGCGGCGTCCACGCCCCGCTCGAGCGGTGGTACAGCGCGTTCGGCGTCGACACCCACACGTCGTCCGCCCCGTGGCTGCTGACCGACACGAGGTGCTCGTCCACGGCGAACGGCGCGACGTGCTGCACCTCCACGTTCGCGACGCCGTCGAAGCGCAGCGCGGTGCCGCGGAAGCCGACGGCCCACGCGGCGCCGCCGGCCACGGAGATCGCGCGCAGATCATTCGGCAGCGGCGCCGGCACCGTCTCGATGCGGCCGCCATCCCAGCGCCGCACGCCGCCGCCGGCGCCCGCGAACCACACGTCGGTCGGCGAGGATCCGCTGATGCCGGAGAAGTCTTCGACCGTGAGCTGCAACGTCGACCAGCTGCCGGCGCTGAACCGGTGCAGCCCGCCCCGAAGCGTCGAGCCCGCGCTGCGCGTCGTCGCGAACACCTCGCCGCCGCTGCCCCAGAGCGCCTTGACCGTGCGCACGAGCGGGAGCGGAAGCTCGGCCCAGCTCGCGCCGCTCCAGCGGTGAACGCCGCCGCCGGTGTCGCCGACCCACACCTCGCCGGCGTCCGGGCTGGCCCAGACGGCGGTCAGCTGGCCATTCACCGGCTGCGGCAGCGGCGACCAGTGCGTCCCATTCCACTCGAGCACCGTCCCCGGCGGGCCGCCGACCGCCCACGCGCGCGTCGTCGAGATGGCGTGGACGGCGAACAGATCGGCCGTCGTGACGCTGTCGGGCAGGCTCGCCCCGCCGTCGAAGAGCGAGAAGATCATCCCTTGCTTGCCGACGACCCAGGTTTGGCCGCCGGCGTGCGCGAGGTCGGTCACGTCCGCGCGGCCCAGGACGTGGTGCACCGTGCTCCAGGTCCGCCCGTCGCCGCGGAGGATCTGACCACCGGCGCCCAGCGCCCACAGCTGTGTCGGCGAGGCGGCCTCGACGGCGAGGAGATCCGAGGCCGCGCCGGCGTTCACCGGCTGCCAGCTGCGACCGTCACAGCGGAACAGCTCCTGACCGTACGCCGCCCAGACGTCGGCCGGCCCGGAGCCCCACAGCGCCGTGGCGGCCGTGGTCTCACCGAGCGACACGCGCGTCCACGCGCCGCCGTCCCACTGCATCAGGCCGATCGAGCTCTCGGCGACGACGTCCGTCGGCGAGAGGGCGAAGACCCGCGCGAAGCCGGCGGTGCTCGTGGGCACCGCGCGCCAGACGGTGCCGTCACCGTGCCAGAGCGAGGTCGCTCCTGCGAGCCAGACGTCATCGCGCGCGGTGCCGTGAATCGCGGAGATCGAATCGAACGCCGACGGTGCCGACCAGCTCGACCCGTCGAAGTGCATCACGCCCGCGTTGCCCACGGCCCAGACGTCGTTGGCCGCGCTGCCCCAGATTCCGGTCAACATTCCCGTCACCGTGCGATTGAGGCTCCACGCCGCGCCGTCCCAGTGAAAGATGAACGGGCCGCCGACCGCCCAGAAGTCGTTCGGGGCGGCGCCCCACACGCCGCGGAGCCCGACGGCCACTGGCAGCCTCGTCGGAGTCCACGCGGTACCGTCGAAGTGCACCGCGAGGCCGGTGGCGGCCGGCGGCGGCACGGCACCGACAGCCCATACGTCGGCGGGCCCCGAGCCCCAGGCCGCCGCGACCGCGCCGCTCACGTTCAGCGGGTAGTGCTCGACCGCCGCGCCGCGCTGCCGCATCGCGGACGCGCCCGAGCCGTTGAAGAGCCAGACGTCGCTGGCACTCGAGCCCCAGATTTCCTGAACCGGAAACGAGACCGGTCGCGGAGTCTCCCAGCACCAGCAGCCCGGCACACACACGCGATCGCCCACTCCGGTGCAGCTGCCGCAGTCGTTCGGTTTCGGCCCCGCGCCGCAGACGCTCGCCGCACAGGCCCCGCACGAAATGAACGTGCGCACGTGTCGTCGGTGGCTCCGCAGGCCGCGCCGAGCTGGGCGCAGGTCTTCGGCGTGCAGCCGCAGCGTCGGGGCTGGGTTCCGCCTCCGCACGTGAGCGGCAGCGCGCAAGTTCCGCAGTCGAGAATGCCTCCGCACCGGTCGTCGCCCGAGGGGCCGCAGGCAAGTTCTCGGGGCAGGCGGGCTTGATGCAGCTCAGGTCCCCGCAGCGGTTCGGGGTTCCGTTGCTGCCACAGTCTGCCGGCCGCATGCACCGCCCGCAATCGAGCACGCGCGAGCAGCCGTCCGAAATGAAGTCGCAGTTCACGTCGAGCTCGAGGCAGCTCTTCGGCGCGCAGGTGCCGCGCCCGCAGCGGTTCGGCGTGCCGCCTCCCCCGCACGTCTCCGCATCGCCGCACTGGCCGCAGAAGACTCTGCCGCCACAGCCGTCGAGGCGCTCGCCGCAGTCGCCTGCGCCGCAGGTCTGGCGAACGCAGTCCGGCGGGGGCGGGGGCTCTCCGCTGCACGCAGCCAACCACATCGTGAGGGCCAGCCGGCGCATGAGCGCCGCTCACTCTACGCGTGTCCGAGCGTCTTTCCGGTGATGACCAGCACGCGCAAGAGCCGCTCGGCCTGGACGCCCATGCTCTCGGGCTCGTCGAGGTTCTCCCACCTCTGCGCCGTCTCTTCCGTGGTGCCGACGCTGTCCGCGAGCTCGAGCCTCGACAGGCCCAGGTACTCGCGCAGGAAGCGCACCTCGCGCGGCTCGAGCGCCTCGCGCTTCCGGGCGATGGCGAGCGCGACCTCGGTCTTCAGCTTCGGAGCGCGCGAGAGCGTGATCTCGTGATCTCCGCACATCGGGCAGTGATGCACGGGGACGTCGTGCAGGATGACCGAGCCCGTTCCCGATTCGTAACGAATCGTCTGCCGGGTCTCGTATGTGGGTGTCCCACAGACCGAGCACTGGTGCGCCGCCATAACGCCGTAGAGGACACGGCGGCGTCGGATCGTGGATCGCTATTTCCCGCCGGCGAGGGCGGGGCGGGGCAGCACGGGGGGCTTGCCGTACTCGTCGCGCGGCTTGTTGAGCTCGAGCAGCTTCACCAGCGTCGAGGGCGCGACCGCCGAGACCTGCTGGCCGAACTGCTCGGTGTTCAAGAGCGTCGGATCGTCGCCCATCATCACGATGTCCTTCAGCACGCGGAAGGTGGTCGGCCTGAACGCCGGCCCGCGGATGAGCTCTTCGCGGCCGTCGGCCCAGACGCGCCAGACGAGCAGCGGGTTGTTGGGCAGCTTGAGCGAGGTGTCGGGCCGCGACTCCCACGCCTGCGGCAGCCGGCTCACCATGAGGCCGTATTCGAGGTCCTCTTCCTTCGCGAGCTCGACGAGCTTCTTCTTCAGCTCGGCGAGCGGCTTGGGCTGCGACGTCGACACGAACAGCGAGCCCGTCGAGCCCTGCTCGTTGCGCGCGTGGCCGTTCGTCTTCGCGATGCGGCGCGTCGGCAGGCGGCTCATGTAATAGGTCTGCAGCACGCCGTCCTTCACCAGCATGATCGTCTGCGGCTTCACGCCGTCGTCGTCGACGGGGAAGTAGCCGAACAGCGGGAACACCTTGCCGGCCGGAGAGGTCCACGTCGGCTGCGTGGGATCATCGAACGCCGAGAGCTGCGACACGGCGATGTGCTTGCCGAGCCGCTCGATGAGGCGGCCCTGCTCGGAGGCGCCCAGCGACTCGCGCGGCTGCGACAGCGGGTTCGCGAGCGCGGAGAGGAAAAACGCCGGCGCGGCCTCGGCCGTGAACAGCACCGGGCCCGCGTAGTCCTCCGTCGGAGCCGGGGCTTTGAGCTTCTTCTCGAGCAGCTCGCCCATCTCCTTCACCTTCGCGGTGAGCTCTGCTTCCGTCGGCAGGTCGGCTTCGGTGCGGTAGTACTGCTTCCAGTCGGCGCCCACCGGCATGCCGTCGGCGGCCTGGCCGTTCGCCTGCACGTAGACCTCGATGCGGGTCTCGCAGAAGCGGTGCGCGGCCCCATCCGAGGCGACCAGCCGCTGGCAGCCGGTCTTGCCGGAGATGCCCGCCACGCACGAGTGCGGAGACGCGAACGCGCGGCACGCGGCCGACGCGCGCTTCACGATGCCGCCCCACTTCTCGAGATCGACCTTGGGGATCGGCTGCTGATCGAGCAGCACCTTGTCGGGCGGCGCGTAGGCGAAGTCGGCGATGCGCTCTTTGACCTGGTTCGTCTCGAGGTAGGCGCGCTTGCGTGCGATCGCCTCGACCGCGCGCTTGAAGTCCATGTCGAACTGCAGCCACAGCGTGCGGCGGACCGCGTCGAGGTCGAGCTCTGCGGGCTGAGAGAAGCGACCCTCACCCATGCCGAAGCCGAAGCCGCCGGCCTGGAAGTTCGTGTTGTCCAGATCCGGCGAGCCCACGCGCACCGCGGTGCCGAGCTTCACCTGCTGGCCTTGAGCCGGCGCGTACTGCGCTCCGAAGTTGGCCCAGACCGAGAACTGCGCGTCGGTGTTGAGGTACGCGCGCGCGTAGTAGGGCCGCTCGGGATCTTTCGAGCCCTGCGGCGCCATCTTCAAGCTCATCGCGCGGCTCACCTCGTCGGCGAGCGTCTGGAGGATCGGGTCGTCGAACTTCTGGTTCGTGACGATGGGGATCTTCTCGGCCGGAGGCGGCTTCGGCGGAGGCAGCGCCTTCGCGGGCTGTTGAGCCGCCGGCGTCCCAGCAAGGAGGACCATCAGAAGAGCGGCGCTCACGGCTGCACCTCCTTCAGCACTCCCGCATCGGTGAACGGCGGAGGCGGCAGCAGCGGCCCGCGCTCGTGGCCCTTCGCCTTGCGCTCGACCTCGATGTCGCTGATGAGGATCGACGGCGCGACGGCCGAGACCGGCACCCAGCCCGACTCGGCGCCGCAGAAGCCGTTGAACACGCGGAAGTCGTCGCCGGTCGCGACGATGCGCTCGAACGAGGCGAGGGGAGTGCCGACGAGATCGACCCCGCGCACGAGCTCGTCGGGCCGGCCGTCGGGGTACACGCGGTAGACGACCTGGGGGATCACCTTGAACGCCTGCGGCAGCCCGCCGGTGCGCGTGTTGGTGAAGCCGCCGCTGATCTCCTCGAAGAGCAGCCCGTACGGCTTGCCCCGGGCCTTCACCTCTTCGATGAGCTTCGTGCGCAGCTCGTTGAACGGCATCTTCCTGCTCGAGTCGACGAGCAGGTTCCCCTGGCGCGCGACCGGCCTCAAGCCCTGCATCGCGCGGCCGTGGCCGTTGGATCGGGGAAAGCCCGCGATGGGCGAGCGGCCCATGAGGAAGGCGCGCAGCACCCCGTTCTCGACGAGGTTCACCTTCTGCGCGGGCTGGCCCTCTTCGTCGAACAGGTAGAAGCCGTTCAGCGGCACGTCGCCGAAGTTGCGGCGCGTCGGGTCATCGGTGACCGAGATGAAGTCCGGCACCACCTTGAGGCCCACGCGCTTGGTGAACGTGTGGCCCTCGTCGGCGTCTTTCTGGCGGTGGCCCTCGATGCGGTGCCCGAAGATCTCGTGGAAGAAGACGCCCGCGGCGCGGTGCGTGATGATCGCGGGGCCCGCGTACGGCTCGATCGCCGGAGCCTTCCGCAGCGCCTCGAGCCGCTCGATGACGCGGTCGACGCGCTTCTGGAACTCGGCCTCGCTGGGCAGCCCGTCGAGCGAGGTCGCCTCGGCGTCGTCGAAGAAGTCGAGCTCCATGCCGTCGTCGGCGCGCACCGAGCCGTAGACGGCGAGGCGGGCGAAGAAGCGCGGCTCGCGGATCTTCGCGCCGTCGGAGTCGACGAAGTACGCGGTGATCGACGCCGCCTGCAGCGAGACGGACGAGCGCAGGATGTTCGGGTGCGTCTTGAACGCCGACGACAGGCGCTTGAGCACGTCGGGCCACTTCGACTGATCCATCTGCTGCGACAGCGGCGTCGCCTTCGGCTCGACGCGCGTGTGGGGCTTGTCGTCCGAGAAGTCGGCGGCCTTGTCCTCTTCTTCCGCCTTCACCGCGACGTTCGCCTTCACCTTCAAGATGGCCTTCGCCGCCTCGCGGTACGAGTCGTCGGTCGCCTTCCAGATCGCCACGCGCAGCGCGCCGTCGTCGTCGTCGATCGGCAAGGGCCGCCCGCCGGACCCGAAGTCGAACTCGAACCAGCCGCTGCCCCCGCGGACCTTGTGGGTGTTGTCGAGCTGCCGGCTGCCCATGCGGACCGAGACGTCGAGCACCCGCGAGCGGCCCGCCAGGCGGCCGGGGCTCACCTTGGTGCCCTCCATCGCCCCGAAGCTGGCCGACTGGGCCCAGGTCTCGCCGTCGGCGACCCGGTACGACAGGTAATAGAGAGGGGCGTCTTTCTCCCCCTTCAGGCCCGATTTATTTCGCTGCAGCTCTGCAACGAGGGCGTCGAGCAGGACGTCTTTATCTGCAGGCGACGCGGGCTTGGCGGGTGGAGTGGCAGAAAGCGTCGCGGCAACGAAGAGGCTGAGCATTTGGATTGTTGGAACCAGGGCTGTGGAAAGTGCCGTTAGACCGCACCTTTAACCACACAAACAGAAATACGCGGACTGACTTGACTTTTTTTGACTGCTTTGGGAAATTCCGCGCCCCCGATTTCTACACGGGCCCCCGCGGCGCGGGGTGAAAACACGTGGAAGGCGAACGAACGATGAGCGTAGGAACCACCGAGCAGGTGCTGCACTTCTTCGGAGGAAAAGGAGGCGCAGGCAAGACGACGCTCTCGACAGCGTTCGCCCTGGAGCTGAGTGATTCCCTCGGCAAAGACAAGATCCTCCTGGTTTCGATCGAACCTAACGGCGGACTGAGCGATCTCGTCAAGAAGAAGTTGAGCGACAAGCCGACCAAGCTGCAGGCCGGCAAGGGTACCGGCGGCCTGTGGGCGGCCGAGCTCGACCCCGCGGCGCTCGCGAAGGCCTGGAACGAGAAGTACCGCCCGGCGCTCAAGGCGTCGGCGACGAAGGGCATGATCCTCGACCAGGGCGACATCGAGAAGCTGCTCGACGCCTCGGCCTCGAACTTCGGCGAGCCGGCGGCGATGTTCCACCTGCTCGATCTGCTCGAGTCGAAGGAGTTCGATCGCATCGTCGTCGACGGCCTGGGCGCCGCGCACACGCTGCGCGTGCTCGACGAGGCGACGCAGCTGCGCAAGCTCATCGGCCTCATCCGCGGCGAGAAGCCGGGCAAGCAGGCGAAGTCGGCGCCCCCGCGCCCGCCGCACGCGCTCGACGAGTACGCCGCGAAGGCCGAGAAGCTGATGGCGCTCTTGCGCGACCCCGCGCGCTTCGCCTTCCACCTCGTGGCGCTGGCCGAGCCGGTGCCCGAGGCGCAGACCCGCTTCCTCTTCAACCAGCTCAAGGAGCGCGGCATCCCGGTCGTCGAGATCCTCACGGATCAGATCGAGGACGGGAAGGCGAGCCGCGAGGTCGCCAACCGCCGCGGCCTGCAGGCGCCGCACGTGCGCAAGTACCAGACGCTGGTTCCCAAGGTGGAGCTGATCCAGCGCCGCATCGTCGGCCCGCGCGGCTTCGACGAGATGAAGAAGTTCGCGAAGGAGGTCGCGAGCGGCAAGGAGACCAAGGCGCTGCAGTTCTCGGCCGCCGAGGGTCCTCCGGCGCTGGTGCGCGCTCCGTCGATGCCGCCGATCGCGGCGCCTCCGCTGCCGCCGACGCGCTTCATCTTCTTCGTGGGCTCGGGCGGCGTGGGCAAGAGCTCGTGCGCTGCGGCCGCGGCCGTGACGTTGACCGAAAAAGAGGGGCCGGTGCTGCTCATCTCGACCGACCCGGCGCACTCGCTCTCCGACGTGCTGCAGAGCCGGCTCACCGACACCGAGACGCAGGTGAAGGGTACGAAGGGCCTCTACGCGCGCGAGATCGACTTCGCGAACTGGTACGCGAACCTCCGCCGGAAGATCAAAGAGAAGGCCGAGAGCGCGTTCGGCCCCGAGGTGAAGGGCCAGGAGTTCGCCATCGACCGCGAGCTCATCCGCAACCTGCTCGACCTCGCGCCGCACGGCATCGACGAGCTGTCCGCGATGTTCGCGCTCACCGACGCGCTCGTGCAGGAGCGGTTCAAGCGCATCGTCATCGACCCCGCGCCGGTCGGCGACAAGTTCCGCATCCTCGAGCTGCCTGAAGTGCTCAAGGGCTGGCTGACCGCGGTGCACGGCGTGCTGCTCAAGCACCGCGCCAAGGGCTTCGGCCCGCTCTGCGACGAGCTCGCCGCGATGCTCAAGCACACGAAGCGCTTCGAAGAGGCGATCCTGAACCCCAGCGAGTGCCGGTTCGTGGTCGTGACGCGCGGCGAAGAGATGGCGACTCCTCCGGCCGAGCGGCTGGTCGAGTACCTCAAGGCGAAGAAGCTGCCCGTCGAGCGCGTGCTCGTGAATCGCGTGCTGCCGAAGACGACCTGCCCGGTCACCGAAGAGCGCCGGAACAACGAGCTCGCCAACGCGAAGAACGTGGAGAAGAAGATCGGTCTCCCCGTCACCGTCGCGCCGGCGCTCGGCCGTCACCCGGCGGGCCTTCGCGAGCTGAAGGCGTTCCGCACCGCCTGGTACGCGCTTTCGGCCACGTCGAAGATCAAGGCCGCGTAGGCACTCGAGGCCGATACGCGGCGCGCTGCTTCGTTGGACGCTCCGGTCCGTGCTCATGGCCAGACAACGGCCACTCCGCGCGGTCCTCGCGTCCGCCTCGCATCGCTTGCGTCTCGGCCTTTCGTGTCCAGACCTCGGGCGCAGCTGCGTCTCCCGACGTCTGGTACGTGAGCACGGACCGGAGCCGGCAACGAAGAGATCGGGCCGTGCAGCCGTTTTTGCAGCAGCCTGCTAGGCGCGTTTCGCCCTCAAGGCGTAGCCTTGCCTCATCGACCCCCTCGTCATCCACCCCCCGTGCGTTCACTGCCGCGGCCTGACGGACGGCCGCGTCTGCCTGCGCTGCGGCATCGCGGTGGCGCAGGCGCTTGCGCCGGTGCGGGAGCGCCGCTCGATGTTGTTCGTGGGCCTGGGCGCGGGCACTGCGCTGGGCGCGCTGGCGGTGAGCGCGGTGCTGTTGCTGCAGGCGCCGGTGCTGGTGCCGATGCCGATCGTGATCCCCGCGCCGCCGGTCGTGATTCCCGAGCCGCCGCTGCCTCCGGACCTGCCGCGGCTGCCGCCGATCCCTCCGGACGCGGAAGCAGGCTACGGCCGCTTCGCGTGCGCGACGAAGCCGCTGGGCGCCGAGGTGTGGATCGACGGCGAGAACACCGGCGAGAAGACGCCGATCTCGGTCTCGAAGGCGATTCCGCTCAAGGCGGGGCGACACTGGGTGGTGTTCCGCCGCGAGGGCAAGCGCAGCGGCCCGCATGAGATCGAAGTGCGCGAGGGTGAGCTCGCCAAGCTCGTCGGCATCATCATCGAGTGAGCGTGGCTACGGCGCAGCGCGTCGTGCGCCGATCCTCGTTTTTTCGGGACGCCGCGTATATAGCCACCCCGCCACATGGCTCTGACCTCCTTCACCCACGCGCTCGACTTCGAGCGGCCACTCCTCGAGCTGGAGAAGAAGATCGAGGAGCTTCGAAACCTCTCCACGTCCGGCAGCGTCGACTTCACCACCGAGATCGGCAAGCTCGAGAAGAAGGCCAAGAAGCTGCAGGCCGAGATCTTCTCCGACCTGAACCGCTGGCAGGTGGTGCAGCTGAGCCGGCACTCGGCCCGTCCGTACTTCCTCGACTACGTGCAGGCGCTGTTCACCGACTACGTCGAGCTCTCGGGCGACCGGCTGTACTCCGAAGACCCGTCGATCATCGGCGGCTTCGCCCGCTTCGACGGCCGGCCGGTGATGGTCCTCGGCCACCAGAAGGGCCGCAGCACGAAAGAGAACATGCTGCGGAACTTCGGGATGCCGCGCCCCGAGGGCTACCGCAAGGCGCGGCGCCTGATGGAGCTCGCGGCGCGCTTCGATCGCCCGATCCTCACGTTCGTCGACACCCCGGGCGCCTACCCCGGCATCGGCGCAGAAGAGCGCGGCCAGGCCGAGGCCATCGCCGTGAACCTCGAGGTCATGGCGGGCCTGCCGGTCCCGGTCATCTCCACCGTCATCGGCGAAGGCGGCAGCGGCGGAGCCCTCGCCATCGGCGTCGGCAACCGCGTGCTGATGATGGAGAACTCGATCTACTCCGTCATCTCGCCCGAGGCCTGCTCGTCGATCCTCTACCGCGACGCTTCGATGGCCGAGAAGGCCGCCGACGCGCTGAAGCTGACCGCGCGCGATCTGTTCGAGATGAAGGTCATCGACGAGCTCGTGGAAGAGCCCGCCGGCGGAGCCCACCGAGATCCCGCGAAGGCGGCCGAGTCGCTCGCGAAGGTGCTGCGCAAGCACCTGGGGCCGCTGCTCACCATGAAGCCCGATCAGCTCATCGCCGATCGCTACGCCCGGTTCCGCGCGCTGGGCGTTTTCTCGGGGAAGTGAGTCTTCGACCGATGCGTCCTCTGGTTCCCGAGTGGGTCGAGCAGCTCAAGCCCTACGTCCCCGGCAAGCCGATCGAAGAGGTCGAGCGTGAGTACGGCGTCAGCAACGTCATCAAGCTCGCCTCGAACGAGAACCCGCTGGGGCCCTCTCCGCTCGCCATCGAGGCGATGGAGGCCGCCGCTCGGAAGGTGCACCTGTACCCCGACGGCTCGAGCTACTACCTCGTGCGCCGGCTGGCGCAGCACCTGAACGTCGAGGCCTCCGAGGTCTTCGTCGGCTCGGGCAGCAACGAGATCATCGAGCTCATCATCCGCACGTTCACGACGCCGGAAGACGAGACGCTGCTGAGCGCCGGCAGCTTCGTGATGTACAAGACCGCGCTGCAGTCGCACGGGCGGAGGTTCGTCGAGGTGCCGATGCAGACCGGCTACCGCTACGACCTGCCGGCGATGGCCCAGCGGCTGACTCCGAAGACGCGGCTCGTGTTCCTCGCGAACCCGGACAACCCGACGGGCACCGCGTTCTCGAAGAGCGAGCTCGACGCCTTCCTCGCGAAGGTCTCGTCCGACACGCTCGTCGTGCTCGACGAGGCGTACTTCGAGTACGTCGACTGGGACGAGTACCCGAACGGGCTCGACTACTTCCGCAAGCTGCCGAACCTGATCGTCCTGCGCACGTACTCGAAGATCTACGGGCTCGCGGGCATTCGCCTGGGCTACGGCATCATGAACCCGAAGCTGGTGAGCTACCTGAACCGCACGAAGATGCCGTTCAACCTCACCTCCATCGCGCAGGCCGCCGGCATCGCCGCGCTCGACGACGTCGAGCACCTGCGCACCACGCGCGAGACGACGCACCGCGGCCTGCGCTACCTGGAGAAAGAGCTGCGCGCGATCGGCCTCGACGTCCCGAGGAGCCACGCGAACTTCGTCTTCGTGCAGCTCGGGCGCGCGTCGGGCCCGGTGAACGAGGCGCTGCTCAAGCGCGGCATCATCACGCGGCCGGTGCCGGGCAGCGGCTGGCCGAACGCGCTGCGCATCTCGACGGGCCTGCAGTCGCAGAACGAGCGGCTGGTGAAGGCGCTCGCGGAAGTGATGAGGGGCTGAAGAAGGCCATGACGAAGAAGCGCCCGCTCATCGTCGCCATCGACGGGCCGGCCGGCGCGGGAAAGTCGACGGTCTCGAAGATCCTCGCGCGGCGGCTCGGGTTCTCGCTCGTCGACACCGGGGCCATCTACCGCTGCGTCGCGCTCGCTGCGCGCGAGCAGGGCGTAGCGCTCGACGACGACCCGAAGCTCGAGAAGCTGCTCGAAGGCCTGCACATCAGCTTCAAGGTCGAGGGCGAGCAGAACCACGTGTTCATCGGCGGCCGCGACGTGTCCGAGGCGATCCGCACGCCGGAGAACTCGCTGGCCGCGAGCCAGGTCTCGAGCCGCCCGACGGTGCGCGCGCACCTGCTCGAGGTGCAGCGGCGGCTCGCGCTCGAGGCCGAAGCCGGCGCGATCCTCGAAGGCCGCGACATCGGCACCGTCGTCTTCCCCGACGCGGACGTGAAGATCTTCCTCGAGGCCGACCCGGCGATACGCGCCCGGCGCCGCTTCGAAGAGCTGTTCGAGAAGGGCGTCGAGAAGACGCTCGACCAGGTGCAGGCCGAGCAGAACAAGCGCGACAAAGACGACCGCGAGCGTGAGGCGGCTCCGCTGAAGGCCGCGCCCGACGCTATTCGCATCGACTCGACGGCGCTGCCGCTGTCGGAGGTCGAGCGCAGGATCGAAGAAGCCGTCAGAGCGAAGCAAAGATGAGCTCCCTCTGCCCTCGTAGGGGCGAGGGGGCAGTCCAGGAACGAGCGGAGGACCGCGCCGCGCCCTAAACTGCGCCCGGTGGCCGACCTCTCGCCAGCCACGGAGCGCGCGCTCGCGGACGAACGCGAGCACATGGCCAAGCGCCTGCGCGGGGTGCGCCTCGTCGGCGCGTCGCTGTGGGTGTTGGGGGTCGCGTTCGCGGACTTCCGGTCGCCGGAAGAGCTCAAGCGCAACATCCTGCCGCCGGTCGTCTACCTGCTGATCGCGTCGGCGGCGGTGGGGCTCGCGGCCATCTCGCGCCGGCGTTCGAAGCCGTGGGCGCTGTGGGTGGTGCCGCTCGTCGACGTGCCGATCGTCCTGTTGATCGAGTACGGGCGCGTGACCGCCTCGGAGCAGCGCCTGGCGAACGCGATGTACGCGCTCGCGCTGTTCGCGTTCATGATCCTGCTGGCGATGATGACGCTGAAGCGCTCGGTCATCGTCATGAGCGGGCTCGTCGCGCTGCCGATGCAGCTGTGGCTCATCTCGATGGTCGCGCCGGACTCGTCGTGGTGGTTCGGCTCGGCGGCGATGCTGCTGATGACGGTCATCGCCGGCTACTACCTCGCGACGCGCGTCACGCAGCTGGTCTCGCGCGTCTCGAACCTCGCGCGGCACTTCTCGCCGGCGATCGCGGCGGTGGTGGAGCAGGGCGTCGCGAGCACGACCGAAGAGGTGACGGTGCTGTTCAGCGACATCCGCGGCTTCACCGCGATGAGCGAGCGGCTGAACAGCAAGCAGGTCGTCGAGCAGCTGAACGTGTACCTCTCGCGCATGGTCGAGGTGATCGAGCGCCACCACGGCAACGTCGACAAGTTCATGGGCGACGGGATCCTCGCGTACTTCGGCGCGCCCCAGAAGGTGCCCGACCACGCGACCCAGGCCGTCGCGTGCGCCCTGGAGATGATCGAGGCGCTCGACCAGCTCAACGCCGAGCGCGCCCAGAAGAACCTCGGGCCGCTGCACATCGGCATTGGCATTCACACCGGCCCCGCGCTGCTCGGCGAGATCGGCCCCGATACGCGCCAGGAGTACACGATCATCGGCGACACGGTGAACCTCGCCTCGCGCATCGAGGGGCTCACCAAGCAGCACCAGGCCGCCGTGCTCGTCTCGCAGTCGACGCGCAAGCAGGCGCCCGGCTTCGACTACCGCGCGGTGGAGGCGGTGCAGGTGAAGGGCAAGAGCGAGCCCGTCGCCACCTTCGAGCCGTCACGCTCGAGCGCGGCGGCGACGCTGACGCTGAGCTAGACCGAGCGAACAGCGCTGACCCGACCCGGGCCGCTGTTGTCCCCCGCGCCCTCCGCCCCGGCCCGACGCTGTGCGTCCGAGCATCACCACCATCAGCACCACCATCAGCGGACCACCGTCAGAAGAGCACCCACAGCCGCCGCGCGGCCCCTCGCCACCGGCATCCGCGACCACGCCCGCATCCGGCACACCGCCGTCCACCACGCCCGCATCGTCGACGGGCGCGCGGTTGACGTACCCGCTCCACCACGCATCGCAGGCGCCCGCATCGCTCGACAGCACGAGGTACAGCCACGCCGGCTTCGGCGGCAGCCGCGCGACGTCGACGGAGTACGCGCTGGTTCGCTGCCCGCCGCCGACCGGCAGGCCGGCGACGACGGTGCCGTGCTCTCCGTCGGCGGAGTACCACTCGATGGAGGTCAGCGTCGGCAGCGCGGAGTCGATCTCCCACGCGAGCAGCAGGCGCCCCGCGTCGTCGGGCTGGGCGCCGAGCGGGGTCGTCACCCAGACGGCCGGTCCCCCGAGGGTCGAGATGCGGCCCTCCGCCTTCGAGACCTGCCGGCCCTCGATCGGATCATCGATGTCGGCGTAGGGCTGCCAGCAGCCGGGGCCGGCGTCGCGCGAGTCCCAGTCGGCGAAGTCGGTCGGCGACGAGAGGGGAATGGCATCGGTGACCGGCAAGAGCACGCTGCCGTCGGGCAGGCCGAACGGGCCCCACGCGCGCGACGTCACCATGAGGCGGGCGGTGGCCATGCCGCCGATGCTCTCCTGGTCGGTCCACTGCAGCGGGAAGAGGCCGGCGTCGTCGGGGACGTTGCCGGTGTAGCGGGGCAGCGCGATCTCGAACGAATACACGTGCGCGACCGCAGGCGCGGCGAGCAGGGCCAGGAGCAGGGCGCTAAGGTGCAGGCCGGTGTCTTCGCTCCTCACGCTCTTCATCCTCGCGCACAGCGGGTACCCACTTGCGTACCAGATCCTCGAGACGCCTTCTCGCCCGCAGGAGCTGACCGCCGGCACCACCTTCGGCGTCCTGCTGTCCGACGACGACGGCGCCTCGTGGAGCTGGGTCTGCGAAGAGGCCATCGGCTACGGCCAGAACCTCTCGCCGACGTGGTGGGTCTCGTCGCAGCGCAGGCTGCTCGCGGGCAGCTTCCGCGGGCTGTTCCTCTCGAGCGACCGCGGCTGCACGTGGTCGACGCACCCCGAGTTCGACACGCTGCCCGATGGAGGGCCACGCACCGGCGTCTCCGATCTCCACGGCAGCGGCACCGCCCTCTTCGCCACGAGCGGCACCTACGGCGTGCTCAACCGCGTGTGGCGCTCGATGAACGACGGCACCGACTGGACGAAGCTCTCGGTGGCCAGCACCGAAGAGTTCTTCTCCACGGTGAGAACGGCTCCTTCGCGGCCGCAGCGCGTGTACGTCGCGGCCTGGTGGTTCCGGCCCGACTACACCGAGGCGCTCTACGTGAGCGACGACAACGGCGACTCGTTCACCCGCGTCGACGTCACCCAACAGATGCCGAGCGTCGAGATCCGCGACGGCGGCATGGGCCTCGCGCGCGGCTCGTTCTACGTCTACGCCGTCGACCCGACGGACCCGGACACCGTCTGGGCCGGGCTTCAGCAGAACGAAGACCCGCGGCACTCGTTCGTGCTCGAGAGCAACGATCAGGGCAGGACCTGGGCCTCGAGGCTCGACACCAGCGCGCAGCTCACCGGCATCAGTGTCTCCGCCGACGGCCAGACGGTGTGGGCGTCGACCTCGGGCCGGCTCTACCGCTCGGTGCAGGGCGGGCCCTTCACGGCGCTCGAGCAGCCGAAGCAGTTCTCCTGCGCGTGGAGCTTCGGCGACCGCTTCTACTCGTGCGGCTGGCCCGAGGTGGACATGTTCGCAGCCGCGCGGTTCCAGGATGGCGGCTTCGTGCCGCTGCTCACCTGGCCGCGCGTCACCAGCGTCGTGCAGTGCCCCGCGGGGAGCCCGGTGAAGCAGCAGTGCGAGGCCATCTACCCTGCGCTGGTGGCCAGCTTCCCCAGGCCGTTCGACCCGGACGCCGGCACGGGCGGGGGCGGAGGAGGCGCCTCGGGCGGCGGCGGAGGCGGGGGAGGCGACATGCCCCCACGTGGCTGCAGCTGTTCGCTGTCGGGTGCGGAAGTTTCGCTGACTCTGCTCGTGCTGGTCGGTAGATTCGCGTCGGCCCATGCCCTTCGTCGCCGACGAGTTCACCGGTAGGCGCTTCGGCAAGTACGAGGTCCTCTGCCGGCTCGCCGTCGGAGGCATGGCGGAGATCTTCCTCGGCTTCCCGCTCGCGGGCCCGTTCGCGATGCGGCCGGTCGTGCTCAAGCGCATCCTCTCCGACCATCGCGAAGATCCCTCGTCGCTGCAGATGCTCATCGACGAGGCCAAGCTCACCGCGCAGCTGACGCACAAGCACGTCGCGCAGGTGCTCGATCTCGAGGTCGCGGGCGAAGACGTCATCCTCGTCATCGAGCTCATCCAGGGCGCGAACATGGAGGAGCTCGTCGAGGCCGTCACCGAGCGCAAGGAGCTCTTGCCCTTGGGCTTCGTCATCTCCGCGATCCGCGACTGCGCGCAGGGGCTTCAGCACGCGCACGCCCACAAGGACTCGAAGGGCCAGCCGATGCCCATCATTCACCGCGACGTCACGCCGCGGAACCTGATGGTCACGTTCGACGGGCTCGGCAAGGTGCTCGACTTCGGCATCGCGCGCGCGGTCGGGGCGTCGCGCCGCACCGTCGCCGGCATGGTCCGCGGCACCGCGGCGTACATGAGCCCCGAGCAGGCGATCGACTCGAAGGTCGACACGCGCTCGGACATCTTCTCGCTCGGCATCGTCTTCCACGAGCTGCTCACCGGGCAGCGCCTGTTCGCGCGCGGCAACCCCGGCAAGGAGATGGCCGCCGTCTACGAAGCCGAGATCCCCGTGCCGTCGGTGGCGAACAAGCGCGTGCCGAAGGCGCTCGACGCGGTGGTGCTGCGCGCGCTCGAGAGATCCGTCACGCGCCGGTACCAGACCCCGCTCGAGCTGATTCGCGATCTCGGCCTCGCGGTGGGCTCGACGGCGTGGGCTCCGGATCGCTGCGGCACGTTCGTGCAGGGCCTGTTCGACAAGCGGCAGCGCGACCTCAAGGTCCTGCTCGAGCGCATCCCCGACGACGGGCCGGCGCAGGCGACCGACGTGGGCCGCGAGCGGCTGTCGGACGAGGAGCTGAACGGCGGCGAGGTGCGCACCGTCGTCGGGCTGCCGGCCGGCATCGCGAACCCGTCGATGACGGCGACGCTGCCGGCGAAGCCGGCGCCTGCGCGCAGCTCGCAGTCGCAGTCGCAGTCGCCGGTGCCGCGCAAGTCGCAGAGCCGCCCGCCGTCGCCGCGCGAGGCCGACGCCGCGGCGCCGACGAAGTTCTTCACGCCCGAGTTCGGTCCGTCGTCGTCGTCGCGCGAGCCCGATCGGGTGACGGACGAGGGGCCGATTCCGGCCGACGTCGGAGCGTCTCCGCCGACGCTCATCACCTCGTCGGGGCTGCGCAGCCCGAGCGCCGAGACTCCGCTGTCGAACCCGCTGCCCGAGCGCGACGAGGAGGACTCGGGGACGGAGCGTGCGCCGGAGAAGAGCGCTCCGGTTCGGCGCCGGCCGTCACAGCCCGACACGTCGACGCAGCCGGCGCAGGCGAAGGGTGGGGCGCGCACGGCGCTGCTGCTCATCGGCGCGCTCGGAGCGATGGTGCTCGGGGCGGCAGGCGGCGTGCTCGTGTACCGCTCGATGGCCCCCGCGGCGAAGGTGCCGGCGGGCGTGGGTCGGGTGTCGGTGATGACCGATGCTCCGGCCGAGGTCCGCATGGGCGACACGATCTTGAAGGCGCCGTTCTCGGACGTGTACCTCGCGACCGGCCACCACGTGATGGAGGTGCGCCAGCTCGGCACCGACGGCCCGTGGAAGAAGGTCGAGTTCGACATCACCGCCGACAAGGTGACGAAGCTCGACCTCAAGCTCGAAGCGCCCCCCTGAAAAAGGGGACAGGCCCCATTTCCGATTCCCGCGGTGAGGTGATGTTAAGCGCCCCAACTTCCGGTGCGTGGTAAGGCGCGGCCACCATGCTCCTTGCGCTCTTGCTGGCCGCCGCGCCTACGCCGCCCGTCGCTCCCGCAGTGCCTGCTGGTCCCACCGCCGAGGACGCCAAGGCGTTCGTGGCCCGCACCAACGCCGAGCTGCTCAAGCTCTGGACGCGGCAGTCCACCGCCGAGTGGATCAAGTCCACCTACATCACCGACGACACCGAGCGGAACGCCGCCGCCGTCGACGAAGAGGTGATGGAGTTCCTCTCCCAGGCCGTCAAAGAGTCCGCCCGCTACCGCAACATCAAGAACCTCGAGCCCGACGTCGCCCGCGCGCTCACGCTGCTGCGCTTCACCCAGGCGCTGCCGGCCCCGTCCGACTCGCTCAAGCGCGAGAGCCTCGCCACCATCAAGGCCCGCCTCGAGGGCGCCTACGGCAAGGGCAAGTACTGCGGCAAAGACGAGACCCAGGCGCACGACAAGAAGAACTGCCGCGATCTGCAAGCGCTCTCGGCCGTGCTCGCGAAGGGCGGCAAGTACGACGAGCAGCTCGAGGCGTGGGAAGGCTGGCACACCATCTCGCGCGACATGCGCAAGGACTACGCGCGCCTCGTCGACCTCGCGAACGAAGGCGCCAAGGAGATCGGCTTCCCCAACGTCGGCGAGCTCTGGCGCGCCGGCTACGACATGAGCGCGGCGGACTTCGAGAAAGAGACCGATCGCCTCTGGACCCAGGTCAAGCCGCTCTACGACGATCTGCACTGCTACGTGCGCTCGCAGCTGTCGAGGAAGTACGGCGCCGACAAGGTGCCGCTCGACCAGCCGATCCCCGCGCACCTGCTCGGCAACATGTGGGCGCAGGAGTGGGGCAACATCTACCCGCTCGTCGAGCCGTACAAAGGCCAGTCGAGCCTCGACGTCACCGCCGCGCTGCGGAGGCAGAAGTACGACGAGGTGAAGCTCGTGCGCTTGGGGGAATCGTTCTTCACCAGCCTCGGCATGGACCCGCTGCCCCAGACCTTCTGGGAGCGCTCGCAGTTCAAGAAGCCGCAGGACCGCGACGTCGTCTGTCACGCGAGCGCGTGGGACGTCACGTTCTCGAACGATCTGCGCATCAAGATGTGCATCAAGATCGACGAGGAGGACCTCACCACCGTCCACCACGAGCTCGGCCACAACTACTACTACATGCACTACTACAAGCTCCCCGTGCTGTTTCAGCAGGGAGCGAACGACGGCTTCCACGAAGCCATCGGCGACGCGCTCACGCTGTCGATCACCCCCGAGTACCTGAAGAAGCTCGGCCTCATCACCGCCGTGCCGAAGGACGACAAGGGCCTCATCAACATCCAGATGAAGGACGCGCTCGAGAAGATCGCCTTCCTGCCGTTCGGGCGGATGATCGATCAGTGGCGGTGGGACGTGTTCTCCGGGAAGACGACGCCCAACGAGTACAACCGCCACTGGTGGGAGCTGCGCGAGAAGTACCAGGGCATCAAGGCGCCCGGCCTTCGCAGCGAGCTCGATTTCGATCCGGGCGCGAAGTACCACATCCCCGCGAACGTGCCGTACATGCGCTACTTCCTCGCGCGCATCCTCCAGTTCCAGTTCCACCGCGCGATGTGCAAGGCCGCCGGGCACTCAGGCCCGCTCTACACGTGCAGCATCTACGGCAACCGGGAAGCCGGCGCGAAGCTCAAGGCCATGCTGCAGCTCGGCGCCAGCAAGCCGTGGCAGGAGGCGCTGTTCGCGATGACCGGCGAGAACCAGATGGATGCCACCGCGATCCTCGAGTACTTCCAGCCGCTGTCGAAGTGGCTGCGCGAGCAGAATCGCAACTTGAGGTGCGGTTGGTGAGTGGGCTACGGTCTTTCCGCCTCCATGTCGGGGGACGCAACCGAAACAAGGACGAAAGCAGAACATGGCGACTGGAACCGTGAAGTGGTTCAACGATGCGAAGGGCTTTGGCTTCATCACGCAGGACGGGGGCGGTGAAGACGTCTTCTGCCACCACACTGCGATCCAGATGGACGGCTTTCGCACTCTGACCGAAGGACAGAAGGTGGAGTTCGACGTCACCCGCGGCCCGAAGGGCCTCCAGGCGCAGAACGTTCGCGCTGCTGGTAGCTGAGCTTTCATCCTTGATTCGTCGACGTGGGCCCGTTTCGCTCAAAGCGAGGCGGGCCTTCGTATTTTGGGGTTCCCTGCCCTGCGTGGGCTCAACAGGTTCGGACCGGGGCCGGGGCCGGGGCAGGCCTGGATGGGCTGGGGTTGGGTGGGGCTGGGTTGGGTGGGCTGGGGGCTGCGGGCGACGCGCGTCAGGACTCCGCGGGCGCCAGCACTTCGAACTTCGGCTGCTCGAGCGTGAGCTGCTTCGCGGCCAGCGACGCGCGCGTGGCGTCGACCACCGTCGTCTGCACGAGCTGGGACAGATCGACCAGCCCCGGCTTGGTCTCTTTCACCGCCTGCAGACAGGCTCCCAGCAGCATCCCGCGCGTGAGCTGGATGTACTCGGGCGGAATGTCGGCGCCCATGTTGATGACGTAGCCGGCCTTCAGCACGAAGCGCTCGTGGCCGCTCTTGGTGCGCAGCACGCGCGAGTTGTTGTCTTCACGGCCGGCGATGTCGCCCAGGATCACCTCGCGGCCGCCGAAGTCCGAGAGGCGGAAGCCGAGCTCGTCGATGCGCTCGTGCGAGTCGTCCTTGTTCAGGAAGCCCGCGCCCTGCTCGATGCCGTCCATGCCCAGCTCGTGGTTGCCCGACGCGGCGTTCACGAGCACCGAGCCGTTCGGCAGCTTCGCGTCGAACTCGTCGGGCGTGATCGTGGTGCGGCCGGTGCACGAGAACAGCAGGTGCGCGTGCGACAGCGCCTCGTCGCGGCCCATCGGGCTGCAGCCGTCGGCCTTCGCGGCTTCCATCTTCGCCGGGTCGATGTCGTGCACGTAGACGGTGTACCCGCGGCGGCGCAGCGCATCGGCGGTCGCCTTGCCGACGGCGCCGTAGCCGATGACGGTGGCTTCTTTGGGCTTCTTCGAGAGGTCGACGTGCGCGCGCTCGAGCTCGGTGAGCGTCGAGAACACCACGCTCTCGCCGATCATCGGGGCCTCGAGCTCCTTCTTCGTGACCGAGCGGGCGACGTTGACGACGGGGCACAGCAGCTCTTTGCCGTGTGCCTTCATGTCTTCGATGACCTGGATGCCGCGGTCGGTCTGCTCGACGCACACGCACAGCGGCGCGTACTCGGGGAAGTGGTCGTGCAAGAGCTTCAGCAGCTTGCCGCCCTCGTCGAGGATCAGGAACGACGGCTTCTTCGCGGTCTTGGGGTCGACGCCGTCGAACATCTTCTGCAGGTAGCCGCCGAGCGGGCTCACCTCGCGGTTCGTCGCCCCGTCGCCGACGAGCAGCTTCTGCAGGATGATGTCCGGCACCGTCCACCCCTCGGCGCGCATGCCGTAGACCACGTCGGGGTCGGCCGAGTAGTTCTTGCCGAGCAGCGTCGTCTGCTTCGCGTCGAGGCCGTTGGCCTCGAGCTCTTCGAAGAGCGTCTGCGTCGTCGGGAAGAGGTGCTGCACCGAGATCATCTTGAGGCCCGCCAGCGCCTCGGGCCCGCCCATCGCCGCGCTCACCGCGTCGAGCGCGGGCATGCGGGGCTTCAGGCTCGGGCGCTCGGCGCTCTTCGCCACCAGCTCGGGCATGCCCTGAGGCAGGTGGTCGTACTTCATCGCGCGGCGCGCGGTCGGCACGGGCAGGCCGCCGGTGCGCTTCGACAGCGCCTCGACGATCGCCGCGCCCGCCTTGCCGAAGACCTTCTGCGCGGCCTCGACGGTCACCTTGCCGTTCGCGTCGGCGCAGTGCGCGAGCGCGTACGCGACCGCCGCAGGCAGCGCCGCGGTCGTCTGCCCCGGCGTCAGAAAGCTGCCGTAGAGGAACTTCGCGACGGTGCCTTCGAACGCGTCCTTGAAGCCGGGCGACATGCCCGGGCCCATCACCTGCTTGAAGTTCGCGCCCGACTTCTCGAGCTGGCCTTTGAGCTGCTTGACCAGGTCCGCGCCTGCTTTGCTCGACAAATAATCGAGCGCGTCGTCGAGACGGACGGGAGGCAGGTTCTTCTGGACCGGAGAGCCGACGCGCGACACGCCCCTGGCACCTTACAAGAAGTCGGGGTACGTCCGCGCGCGGAGGGACCCCTTGGTTTCCATCTTGGCGATCGTTCTCATGGCGAAGCCCACGTTGACCGATGAGCTGGTGAAGCAGCACGGCGAAGAGCACCGCGCGCGCATCGAGCGCGGCCTGTCGCAGGTGAAGAAGCTCTGGAAGAAAGAAGACGGAGACCTCGACGCCTTCGCCAGGAAGCACTTCCTCTCGAAGCCCGACGAGCTCGCCCGCACGTTCAAGACGTTCGAGGCCAACTTCGAGGCCATGGACGGCCACTTCCTCGAGATCGGCCGCGAGCTGCGGAAGGCCACCGAGCTCGACCTGGGCCCCAAGACGCTCGCCGACGACATCTTCGCGACCTACGAGCCGGCGGCGCACGTCACCGACGATCTCTTCGGCAACAAGCTCGCGTTCGTCGCGCTGCTCAACTGGCCGCTCACGACGCTGAAGGAGCGCCTCGAGAGCGGCCCGAAGTGGACGCGCGATCAGTGGGCCGAGGCGAGGCTCACCGGCCGCTTCGCGCGCCGCGTCCCCGCCGACGTCACCCAGGGCATCGCCGCCGCGAGCGCGCTCGGGAACCAGTACATCGACGAGTACAACATCTGGATGCACCACGTGGTGAACGACGCCGGCGAGCGCCTGTTCCCCTCGAAGATGAAGCTCATCACGCACTGGAACCTGCGCGACGAGCTCAAGGCGAACTACGCCGACACCGCGAAGGGCCTCGAGAAGCAGCGCCTCATCGTGAAGGTGATGGAGCGCATCGTCACGCAGACGATCCCCGCGGCCGTCATCGACAACCCGAACGTCGACTGGAACCCGTTCACGAACAAGGTGACGGCGGCGCCGGCGGCGGAGATCGAGGCCGACGCCCCGAAGCGGCCGGTCGACACGAGCGGGAAGGCGGAAGCAGACGTCCGCTACCAGCGGCTGTGGGCGAACTTCGAGGCGTCGAAGAAGGCAGACCCGTATTCGCCGGCGACTCCGACGGCGATCGATCGGGCGTTCGACTTAGGGGCCGAGATGCCCGAGGCGCGGGTGAAGCAGCTGCTGACCGAGGTGCTCGAGTCGCCGCTGGTGCCGAAGATCGCCGCCGAGATGGAGAAGCGGCTGGGCCGGAAGCTCGAGCCCGTCGACCTCTGGTACAACGGCTTCGTCCCGCGCGGGAAGATCCCGGAGGAGAAGCTCTCCGAGCTGACGCGCAAGAAGTACCCGACGGCCGACGCGTTCGCGAAGGACATCCCCCGCCTCCTGAAGGACCTGCAGTTCCCGCCGGATCAGGCGAAGTTCCTGGCCGAGCACGTGCTCGTCGACCCCGCGCGCGGCGCCGGCCACGCGCTGCAGGCCGCGCGGCGCGGAGACTTCCCGCACCTGCGCACGCGCGTGATGCCCGACGGCATGGACTACAAGGGCTACAACATCGCGGTCCACGAGCTCGGCCACAACATCGAGCAGGTGTACTCGCTGTACGAGGTCGACCACACGCTGCTCGCCGGCGTCCCGAACACGGCCTTCACCGAGGCGCTCGCGTTCGTGTTCCAGGCGAAGGACCTCGAGCTGCTCGGGCAGAGCAAGCCCGACGCAGAGACCGAGCGCCTGCGCGTGCTCAACGACTTCTGGATGACCTGGGAGATCGCCGGAGTCGCGCTCGTCGACGTCGCGGTGTGGCACTGGATGTACGAGCACCCGAAGGCGAAGCCGCAGGAGCTGCGCGAAGCGACGGTGAAGATCGCGAAAGAGATCTGGAACAAGTACTACGCGCCGGTCCTGGGCGGGAAAGACACGCCGCTGCTCGGCATCTACTCGCACATGATCGCGTACCCGCTGTACCTCTTCAATTACCCGCTCGGGCACCTCATCGCGTTCCAGATCGAGGAGCAGATGCGCAAGGGCGGCAAGATCGGCCCCGAGTTCCGGCGCATGGCGAAGTTCGGCGCGGTGACTCCGGACCTGTGGATGATGAACGCGTCCGGCGACCCCGTCAGCACTGGGCCTCTGCTGCGCGCGACGGAAGGCGCTCTCAAATGATCTCGCTCATCGCTCTTGCCGTGCTCGGCTTGTCGGAGGCCGAGGTGAAGGAAGTTCGGCTCAAGAACGGCATGGTGTGGCTGATCGTCGAGCGGCCGCAGGCGCCGGTGTTCTCCGGCTTCGTGCGCGTGAAGGTCGGCGGCCTCGACGAAGAGGTCGGGCACACCGGCCTCGCGCACCTCTTCGAGCACATGGCGTTCAAGGGCACGCCGATGCTCGGCACGAAGGACTTCGAGAAGGAGAAGCCGCTGCTCGACAAGATCGCCGTCATCGGCGACCGCATCGCGGAGCTCGAGCGCGCCGGCAAGCCGACGGAGAAGGAGCGCGCGCAGCTCGCCGAGCTCAACGCGAAGGCGAAGGCGCTCACCGACGAGAACGCGCTCGCGAAGCTGTACCAGCTCAACGGCGGCGTGGGCCTCAACGCGACGACCGACAAGGACGTGACGAGCTACTTCGTGAACCTGCCGAAGAACCGCCTCGAGCTGTGGATGATGGTCGAGGCGCAGCGGCTCTGCTCGCCGGTGCTGCGCGACTTCTACACCGAGCGCGACGTCGTTCAGGAAGAGCGGCGCATGAGCATCGAGTCGAACCCGGGCGGCGCGCTCTACGAAGAGCTCAACCACGTCGCGTTCACGATGAGCCCGTACCGGTGGCCGACGGTCGGCTACTCGGAAGATCTCGCGGCGATGAGCCTCAAGAAGGCCGACGCGTTCCACCGCAAGTACTACGTGCCGGCGAATGCGGTCGGGGCGCTGGTCGGCGACGTGAAGGTCTCGGAGGTGGTGCCGATGCTCGAGAAGACGTTCGGCGCGATCCCCAACGATCCTCCGCCTCCGCCGCCCACGTACTCGGAGCCGCCGGGCCGCGCGATTCGGCGCTCGACGGTGATCTTCGACGCGCAGCCGCGCCTGTTCATCGCGTTCCACAAGCCGCCCGCGCCCGAGAAGGACGACTACATCTTCGACTTCCTCGACGTGCTGCTCGGCGACGGCCGCACCGCGCGGCTGCACAAGCGGCTGGTGCTGAAGGACAAGCTCGCGCAGGGCGTCGGCACGTTCGGGGCGCCCGGCTCGCGGCTGCCGAACCTGTTCGCGATCGCGGTGACTCCGCTCGAGGGGAAGTCGATCGAGTCGATCGAGAAGGCGGTCTGGGAGGAGCTCGAGCGGCTGAAGACGGAGCCGGTGACCGCGGCGGAGCTCGAGAAGGTGCGCAACCGCGTGGCGGTGAGCCAGGCGCGCTCGATGGAGTCGAACTCGGGCATCGCGTCGTCGCTCTCGCTGTTCCAGACCATCCTGGGCAACTGGCGGTACGTGCTCGAGCAGCCGAAGGTGGTGGCGAGCTTGACCGCCGATGACGTGAAGCAGGCCGCGCAGAAGTACTTCGTGCGCGAGAACTCGGTGACGGTGGACCTCCACAAATGATCGCCCTAGCCCTGATGACGGTGCTCGCTGCCGACGGCGCCGGGTACTTCCCGCTGCCGAAGCAGCTCAAGGTGAAGCCGGAGTCCATCAAGCCGAAGCCGTTCGATCTCACGATCAAGAAGCCCGAGAAGTCGCAGCTGCCGAACGGCATGAAGCTGTACCTGGTCGAGGACCACGCGGCTCCGCTGGTGACGGTGCGGGCGCTGGTGCAGCTCGGCACGCACGACGACCCGATGGCGAAGCTGGGCCTCGCCGAGCTGCTCTTCGAGGTGCTGGCGAGCGGCGGAGCAGGGGAGCGCAACGCCGACCAGCTCGACGAGCTGCTCGAGTTCCAGGCGGCGGACCTCTTCGCGAGCGCCGGCGACGAGTACTCGAGCGTGACGCTGTCGATGCGCGCCGAGGACGTCGAGAAGCTGCTGCCGATCTTCGCCGACGTGCTGATGAAGCCGCGCTTCCAGGGCGATCGCTTCGACGTCTCGGTGAACAAGACGCTCGAGAACATCCGCCGGCGCGCAGACCGCCCCGACGGCATCGCGAGCCGCGCGCTGTACAAGGCGGTCTTCGGCCCGACGTCGCTGATCGCCCGCGAGAGCACGCCGCTGACGGTGAAGGCGGTGAAGGTGGAGGATCTCAAGACGACGCACGCGCGCACGTTCGGGCCGGTGAGCACGGCGCTGCTCGTGACCGGCGACTTCGACAAGGCGAAGGTGACCGAGAAGCTGACGGCGCTGTTCGGCGCGTGGAAGGGCGGAGAGCTGCCGAAGCGCGACTACGGCGCGAGCCCCAAGCTCGAGCGCCGGGTCATCTACGTGCCGAAGCAGACGCCGCAGGTGAAGATCCGCATCGGCGGGCCCGGGTACAAGCGGCTGGATCCGGTCGAGTACCCGATGCGCCTGGTGTCGACGGCGCTCGGCAGCTTCGGCCTCGGCCGGCTGTACCGCGAGATCCGCGACGAGCGCGGCTATGCGTACAGCGCCTGGTGCCAGGCCGGCTCGGGCCCGACGACCGGCATCTTCATGGCCGGCTTCGACAGCAAGCCGGAGACGGCGGCTCCCGCGATCGAGGTCGCGCTGCCGATCCTCGAGGGGAAGGATGGGCCGCTCACCAAGCCCGAGCTGGTGACCGCCGCGGACATGGCGGTGAACTCGTTCGCGTTCCGCTTCGACTCGGCCGGCAAGATCGTCTGGGAGCGGGCCGTGCTGGATCTGTTCGGCTACCCCGATGACTACCTGGACACGTTCCGCGACAAGATCGCCAAGGTCGACGAGAAGGCGGCGCAGGAGGCGAGGGCGCGGCTCGGCGGCGACTTCCAGATCGTCGTGGTCGGTCCCGAGGGCAAGGTGGGGGACCTGTCGAAGTTCGGGCCGGTGACCAGGATCACCGACGTGGAGGCGTGGAAGTAGAAGTCATCGTGGACGTGGACGTGGACGTGGACGTGGACGTCAGTTGTCGGACGCCGCGTGAAAAGACGTCCACGAGCGCGTCCACGTCCACGTCCACGTGAACAGCCGGCCGGAAAATTGACCCGTCGCTGAACGCCTCTACCCTTCGCAACAGCTCGCTTCACGCACGAAGCGACCTGTTTCGGAGACCCTCAATGAGCGACAAGCGCAAGAACGGGCGCGTGCCCCTGGACATCTACTTGAACAAGTACGTCGCCGGCGTTCCGTACATGGCGCGTACCGCGAACATCTCGAAGGAGGGTGTCTCGCTCGCCCACCTCATCGAGCCCGAGCTCAACGGCCGCCGCGTGGGCCTGCAGTTCCAGCTGCCGGGGTCGGAAGAGGTCATCTACGCCGAGGGCGAGGTGGTGCGTGAGTGGGCGTCGCTCTCCCAGAAGCGCGAGGGCTCGGGCGTGAAGTTCACGCTGCTCACCGAGCGGCACCGGCGCCTGATCGAGCAGTACGTCGCGCGCCATACCTCGGAGCCGTAAGGCCCACATTCGCGCAATGCGCGAACAGAGAATTTCTGCTTAAGTCCGGAGCTCTCCCCCGCAGTCCCAAAGCCTCGTGGAGGGTTCTCGTGAAGCGATTGATGCTGGCGTTGTGCCTCGCCGTCCCCCTGTCTCTCGGCGCCCAGGAGAAGAAGTTCACGGGTGATCCGAAGACCAATCCGGGCCCCAACTGGGGTGGTCAGGTGGTGAAGGCGACTGGCGCCGGCGCTCCCGACATGAAGGCCACCAGCCCCGCTCAGGCTCGCCTGGGCGCCGAGCGCGCGGCCACGCTGGACGCCTTCCGCAACCTGCTCCAGCAGGTGAAGGGCCTGCAGATCAGCGCAGGCAAGACGATGAACGACGCCATGGCGAAGGATGAGATCCGCGCCAAGGTCGAGGGCATCGTCAAGGGCTACAAGATCACCGGCAAGCGCTACTACAGCGACGGCGGCGTCGAGGTCGACGTCGAGGTCCCGCTGGCGATGCTCACCGACGTGATCGACCCCGAGCCCGCGCAGCAGCAGCTCGCGACCAAGACCGAGGGCGAGAAGGCCAACACGGGGCTCGTCATCGACGCGCGCGGGCTGAAGGTGACGCCGGCGCTGGCGCCGCGCGTGCTGGCCGCTCCCGACGCGAAGGTCGTGTACTCGGTCGACTCGCTGTCTCCCGACGCGCGCAAGAGCTCGGGCGTCGCGTCCTACGTGCAGAGCCTCGACGAGGCGAAGAAGAGCATGAAGGCGGGCGACAAGCCGCTCATCATCAAGGCCGCCGAGGCGAAGGGCACGGACCTGGTGCTCGCCGCGGAAGATCTCCAGAAGCTGAACCAGACGAACACCTCGTTCCTCACCGAGGGGCGCGTCGTCGTGGTCATGACCCTGAACTGAAGACCTTCCATGAGGAACTCGATGAAGAAGACACTGTCCCTTTCGCTGTGCGCGGTGCTCGTCTGTTCGGTGGCGTTCGCCGCCGACGACGTGATGACCCAGGAAGGCACCGGCGCCGCTGCGATCGCCGGCCGCGGTGAAGAGAAGGCGTTCGAAGAGGCGAAGAAGCTCGCGCTGCGCGACGCGGTCGAGAAGGCGGCCGGCGTCATCATCCAGGGCGACAGCCTCACGCTGAACAGCCAGCTCGTCCGCGACCGCGTGTTCGCGACGAGCCAGGGCTACGTGAAGAAGCACGACGTCGTCAGCAAGAAGAACGAGAAGGGCGTGATCACCGTCACCGTGCGCGCCGACGTCGGCAAGGCCGAGCTCGACAAAGATCTCGTCGCCGTTCAGGGCCTCGTCAAGCGCATGGGCCGCAACAAGATGATCATCATGCTCAACGAGCAGTCGATCGACGAGAAGGGCGTCGCCACGAACAGCGCCACGCTCGCGACCTCGCTGACCGACGTCTTCCGCACCGACGGCTGGCGCATCATCGACGAGAAGGGCACCGGCGACGGCGAGAAGACCGGCGTCGGCATGAAGCTCTCGGCCGCCGCCGCGCTCGGCGTCCCCGAGGCGAAGGAGATCGCCCGCAAGGCCGACGCGGACTACATCATCTACGGCTCGGTGGCCTTCCGGTACCAGCCTCCCTCGAGCGGCGGCATCCTCCCCGAGAAGAACGAGAAGGGTGAGCAGATCCTCTTCTTCGTCACCGGCGAATACGACCTGCAGGCGTTCGAGGTCTCGACCGGCCGCCAGCTCGCGAAGATCGCCGGCAAGTTCGATCAGAAGAACATGAACCAGATCCAGGCCTCGAAGTCGTACGCGCAGACGGCGTTCGACTTCTGCAAGCGCGACGCTCCGCGCATCGTCGGAGAGCTGCGCAACCCGATGCTCGAGTACCTCCGCAACCAAGACGTCAACGGCGCCGACCTGCGCATGAAGGTCTCCGGCCTGAAGGACTTCGGCGAGGTGTCGGACTTCGAGAGCGCGATCGAGGGCGTGGCGAACGTCCGCGGCGTGACGGCCAACGGCGACTTCGACAAGGGCACCCAGGAGTACGAGGTCACCTACCTCGGCCGCGCGCAGGATCTCGGCAAGGCGCTCGTCACCACCGCCTTCAAGAAGAAGAAGCTGTCGGTGGTCTCGGTGAAGAACAACATCATCGAGGTCGCCATCGCCAAGTGAGCGCCGCGGACGACGGCGAGCGGTTCCGGGCGACGCCCGGAACAGAGGCCAAACGCGCCGGACTCGCCGGCGGCCGCGCGGTGATGCGGCTTCTCGTGCTTCTCGCCGCCTGTGCCGCACCGTCGGAACAGGCGGCGATTTTTTCTCGTGCCGGTGACGGGCTGAAGAGCGCCGAGAGCCGCACCGGGGACTTGAAGCTCGCCTGCGAGCCGGTCGACTCCGAGGTCTGGGTCGACGGCATCCCCATCGGCACCTGCGTCGAGTTCTCCGGCAGACGAGGCTTGTCGCTGGGGCAGAGAATGAGGAAGGTCGAGGTCCGTAAAGAGGGCTACAGGTCGTTCGAGACATTCGTGGAACCCGATGGCACCCGCGCCGCGTTGACCGTGACGCTGGCTCCGTCGACAACGGTTCAGTGAAAAAACAAGGAGGTGCTCCGTGAAGTGGATGATCGCGCTGCTCTCGCTGCTCCCCGCGCTGGCCTTCGCGGAGGTCGGCAAGGTCGCCGAGGTCGGCACCGGCACCCGCACCGGCAAAGACGGCAAGAAGGAAGACCTGAAGGTCGGCACCCTCATCCAGCTCGAGGACAGCATCAAGGCCACCAAGGGCGTGCTGAAGTTCGAGCTCAACGACGGCAGCGTCATCGCGCTCAACGAGGGCAGCGAGCTCAAGATCAACAAGGCCGAGTTCGAGGGCCAGGAGCGCAAGGGCGACGGCTTTCTGGGCTTCCTCAAGTCCGGCTCGCTGTGGACGAACGTGAAGAAGGCCGTCGGCGGAGCCCCCTTCCAGGTCGAGACCGAGCGCGCCGTCGCCGGCGTGCGCGGCACCATCTTCCGCATCGACGCCGACGCCCTCGTGAAGGGCGCCAAGGTGTCGATCGTTCACGTGCAGGACGGCATCGTTCGCGTCAACCCGTCCGCGCAGCTCAAGAAGCAGATGGCGAAGGGCGTGAAGAAGGTCGCCGGCAAGGGCGAGCGCAAAGAGGTCGCGGGGCCGCAGGAGGTCTCCGCGGACGAGTGGGAGAAGCGCTTCGCGGATCTGCAGAAGGGCCAGATCATCACCGTCGGCGTCGACCTCTGGGAGCAGGCCGAGGCCGCCCAGAAGGCGCGCGACGACGCGTTCTCCAAGTGGATCTCTGGGCAGCCGCAGTGACAGGGTGCTGAGAAAACGGCTGCACGGGCCGATCTCTTCGTTGGCGGCTCCGGTCCGTGCTCATGAACCAACGGACGTTCACTCCGCCCGGTCCTCGCCGCCGCCTCGACCTCGGCCCGTTCGCTCGTTTTTCAGCACCCTGTCAGTCGCCCTCATGCTGGGCGCTGCTCCGCTCAAGCCTCTCCCGCCGAGGGCGCCGGAGACGATCGCTCCGCCGTCGCTGCGCGTTCACGTCCGGGCCCACGAAGATCTCGAGCCCGACACGCTGCGCTCGTTCGCGCGGCCCCGCGTCACGCTCTGGCTCGAGACGCGGTCGAACGTGCTGCGCGCCTCGACGCTCGAGAACCTGCGCCGCTTCGACGCCGTCTTCGTCCGCCTGCGCGCGCCGGTGACCGAGACGCAGGCGCGTGCGCTCGAGGCGGCTCCGCGTGCGGGCGTGTGGCTCGAGGCCACGCAGCTCGACGGCAAGGGGCTCTCGCGCGTGCTCGGGCCGAGGCCGCTGGCGGTGAAGCTCGACGGCGCGCTCGACGAGGTGGTGTTCGAGCGGCTCGTGCGCGCGAAGCCGCAGTGGGTGGAGTGGGCTCCGCCGGGCGACGTCGACGTGATGTCGTTCAGCCTGCTGAAGCAGCTGCCGGGGCGGAAGCTGGTGTCCGGGCTGCCGCCGCGCGCCTGCGCCGCGAGCGACGACGGGCCGGCCGCGCGGGCGCACCTGGCGACGCTGCTGTCGCTGTCTGCGGCTCCGTTTCCGTGTGGGGCGTCTCCGGTGATCGTCGTCGCGCTCGACACGGACCACTGGCTGATTCAGTCGACGGTGGTGAAGGACCCGACCGCGGAGCTGGAGATCTCCGTCGGCAGCGACGAGCTCGCGGCGCGGAAGGCGAACCGGCTGCTCGACGAGCTCGGCTTCGGAGCGCACCGGTGACACGTTCGGCGCGCAGCGACGCGCGCGGGCAGAACGCCTGGGAAGCGCTGCACCGGGAGATCGTCGAGTGCCGCCGCTGCCCGCGGCTGGTGAAGTGGCGCGAAGAGGTCGCGCGGGTGAAGCGCGCCGCGTACCGCGACCAGGAGTATTGGGGCCGCCCGGTGCCGGGCTTCGGGGACCCGAAGGCGAAGCTCGTGATCGTCGGTCTCGCCCCCGGCGCGCACGGCGCGAACCGCACCGGCCGCATGTTCACCGGCGATCGCAGCGGGCTGTTCCTCTACGCGGGCCTCCACCGCGCCGGCTTCGCCAGCGCGCCACAGAGCGTGTCGCGCGACGACGGCCTGAAGCTGAACGGCGCCTTCATCACCGCGCCGGTGCGCTGCGTGCCGCCGCAGAACATGCCGACGCCTGAGGAGATCGCCGCGTGCCGGCCGTTTCTCACCCGCGAGCTCGAGCTCTTGAAGCCCAAGGTCTTCCTCGCCCTCGGAGCGATCGCGTGGAACGCGATCCTCGAGCACCTCGACTGGCCGCGGCCGCGCCCGAAGTTCGCGCACGGCGCCGTGCTCGACCAGAAGATCGTCGGCTGCTACCACGTGAGCCAGCAGAACACGCAGACCGGGCGGCTCACGCCGAAGATGTTCGACGAGGTGATGAAGCAGGTGAGGGGGCTCTTGTGATCACGACGCTGCTGCTGGTGCTGGCGGGACAGACGCTCGAAGCCGAAGGCGAAGCTCCGCTCGCGCTGGGCTACGTGCAGGCGGTGCAGCGGGCGAAGGACGAGGCGCTCAAGAAGCTGATCCTCGCAGCGTGCACGGACTCGCTCAGAGCGGACGGCAAGGACGAGCAGTGCGCGTCGGACGAGCGCGTGCTGGCGGAGTTCGCGGGCCGGGTCACCCACTTCGAGGTCCTCTCGCAGCAGCAGACGCGCGACCGCGTGAAGGTGAAGGCGCGCGCGAACGTGGCGCTGAAGTCGCAGCCGACCGACAAGCTCGACGCCGAGCGGCTGTACCGCGAGCGCGCCGGCTCGCTGCGGCTGAGCGTCGGCGTCATCGAAGAAGTCCTCGACGCGAAGCGGCGCCCGATCGTCTGGGCGGGCACCGTCGCCTCGCGCCTGTCGGAGCTGTTCGCCGCCGACGGCTTCCACCCGCACCTGCTCGAGCCGCTCGACGGCAGCGACGTCTCCGCGGTGCAGGCGGCCGCGAAGGACGACAACACCGACTACGCGCTGGTCGGGCGCGTCACGCTCTCCCGCGGCGGCGAGCAGGCCTACGTGAGCGGACGCCTCGTGGTCATCGACCTCGCGCGCGGCGTCGTGGTCGCGCAGCAGCCGGTCGAGCTCAGCGGGCCGCTGACCAGCCGGCTCGAGCGGGTCGGCCAGGAGCTCGTCGAGCCCGAGCTGCCGAAGTGGGCCACCGCGCTCCGCGCCGGCATCGTGCAGTCGCTGCGCGACGCCGAAGCGAAGGGTGACGAGGTGACGGTGAAGGTCGCCGGGCTGAAGGGCCAGGCGCAGGCCGACGCGCTCTTCGCGAAGCTGCAGACGGTCAAAGGCGTCGTCGAGGCGCGCGGCGGCTTCGGTGACGGCGCCCTGAGCGTCACTTTGCGGACCAAAGTTCCTGCGCGGGAGCTCGCCCGCACCCTGTCGAAGTTCCTCTCGATCTCCGCGGTGCGGAGCACGTCGATCGAGGCATCGGCGAAATAGCTGCGCGAGGGCTGAGCGGGGTTAGAAAGGCCGCTTGACCGATAGTCTGACGGAGCGCGAAGATTCGCGTCCGGTTTCCAAAGGGTTCGACCGCGGTCCCCCATCCCCGGTCAGGACATAAGCCATCATGCAAAGACTCATCATCGTCACCGTTCTACTCACATCCGCCTTCGTCTCGGCCGCCGAGGAGAAGAAGGACGGTGAGCGCAAGGCCGCGAAGGACACCGACCTCAAGAAAGAGAGCGCCGGTGGTCCCGCGAAGGATCTCGCCGGCAGCATCGAGCGCAAGAAGACGGAGACGGGCAAGGCCGCCCCTGCGCTGCAGTACGACCAGTTCCGGCTGGGCGTCGAGATCCAGGTCGCGAGCAAGCGGCGCCAGCAGATTCAGGACCTCGAGAAGATCATCCAGCTGAGCCAGAAGGACAAGAAGGAGATGCCGAACCTGCTCTTCCGGCTCGGCGAGCTCTACTGGGAAGAGTCGCAGTACTTCTTCTTCGAGGCCAACCGCAAAGACGACGAGTACATCAACGCGATGAACGCCGGCGACGAGGCCGGCAAGGAGCGCGCGAAGGCCGAGAAGGAAGAGCTGCTGAACAAGCAGAAGGACAACGCGCGAATCGCCACCGAGAAGTACGCGGAGATCGTTCAGAAGTACAAAGACTTCGAGCGCACCGACGAAGTCCTCTACTTCCTCGGCAAGAACCTGATGGACATGGGCGACGAGAAGAAGTCGCTCGTCGCGTACAAGCGGCTCATCGAGAAGTACCCGAAGTCGAAGTACCTGCCCGACGCGCACCTGGCGTTCGGCGAGTACTACTTCAACAACTCGAAGGCGAAGCGCGACGTGCTCGAGAAGGCGCTCGCTTCGTACAAGCAGGCCGCGCAGTTCCCCGACAGCCACGTCTACGGCTACGCGCTGTACAAGCAGGGTTGGTGCTACTTCAACCTCACCGAATACGAGAAGGCGATGGATCAGTTCAAAGCCGTCGTCCTGCTCGTCGACATCATCGGCGAGAAGGAAGTCACGGGCGACGAAGGGAAGGGGAAGAAGAACCCCCGCGCCGGCCTCGTGAAGGAAGCGCGCAACGACTACGTGCGCAGCTACGCGCGACTGCTGACGGCTACGCCGAGCGACGGAAAAGATCGCTTCAGCAAGCTCGCGAAGAACCCCGACGACCTGCGGCTCATGATGAAGCAGCTCGCGCTGCTCTTCTACGAAGACGGCAAGGACAAGGAAGCGGCGCTGGCGTTCAACATGCTCATCAACGAGCGCCCGTCGTCGCCGGAAGCTCCGGGCTTCCAGTCGAAGGTGATCGACTGCGTCTTGCGCGCCGGCAACAAGCAGATGACCGTCCAGCAGGTTCGCCGCCTGGTGAAGATCATGGACGACGTCATGAAGGCGAACCCGAACCCGCAGGGCAAAGACAAGACCGCGCTCGACGAGGCGCGTGAGCTGTCCGAGCGCATCCTCTCGAACCTCGCGGTCAACTGGCACAACGAGTGCCGCAAGACGCGCGACGAGGACTGCTACAAGTTCGCGAACGACGTCTACGGCGACTACCTGACGCTCTTCCCCGAGAACCCGAAGGCGTACGACCTGCGGTTCTTCTGGGCCGAGCTCCTCAACGACAACCTCAACAAGTACGAGCAGAGCGCGGCCGAGTACACGAAGGTCATGCTCGCCGACGTCGAGAAGATGGAGAAGAAGGACGACAAGGGCCAGCCCGGCAAGCCCGGCAAGTGGATGCTCAACGCCGCCTTCAACGCGATCCTGGCGAGCGAAGAGGTCGTGAAGATTCCGCCCGTGCCGCCGCCGCCCGAGATCAAAGATCCGAACAAGGCCGCCGAGATTCACCCGAAGAAGAAGGCGCTGCTCGACGCGTGCGAGCGGTACATCAAGTACGTGCCGAACGGCGAGAAGAAGGTCGAGATCGCCTACAAGGCCGCGCGCATCTACTACGAGTACAACCACCTCGAAGAGGCGGTGAAGCGGTTCACGGACATCACGCTGAACTACGCCGACCACAAGTTCGAAGACGGCTCGAAGCCCTGCGTCATCACCGGCAACCTCGTGATCGACGCGTTCAACCTGCGCGGCGACACGAAGTCGATGAACGAGTACTCGCGCAAGTTCGCGAACGAGAAGTGCGCGCAGCAGAACCCGGACTTCAAGACCGACATGTACAAGCTGGCCGAGCAGACGACGTTCAAGCTCGCCAACGCGCTCGACGCGCAGAAGGACTACGTCGGCGCGGCGAAGGCGTACACGGACTTCATCGCCGAGTTCCCGAAGTCGGATCTCGCGGACAAGGCGATGTTCAACGCGGCGATCGACTTCTACAACGCGAAGATGCTCGACAAGGCGATCGAGACCCGCAAGCGCATCATCAAGGAATACCCGAAGTCGCAGTTCGTGCCGCAGACGATGTTCGCGCTGGCAGAAGGGTACGAGGCGATCGCCGACTTCGCGAACGCGTGCGAGTACTACGAGGACTACGCCGACAACTACGAGAAGAGCATCGGCAAGGGCGGCAAGAAGCCCGAGGCCAAGAAGGCGGCGCCGAAGAAGGGGAAGGGGAAGGACGACGACAAGCCCGCGAAGGCCGGTGAGCAGGTCTGGGAAGAGGCGAAGGCGAAGATCGCGATCTTCAACTCGGGCGTCTTCCGCGACGGCCTCGGCCAGTACGGCAAGGCGCTGTCGAACCGCGAGCGCTACCTGAAGCTCTGGCCGGAGGACAAAGACGCCGAGGCGGTGTTCCTCTCCATCGTCGACCTCCACGAGCGCAACGCCAAGTACAAGAAGGCCGCGGACCAGCTCGAGGAGTACGAGCGCAAGTTCATCAAGGACCCGAACAAGGTGCTCACGGCCGAGGGCCGCATCCACACCATCTACTTCGAGAAGATGAAGCAGAAGCCGCAGGCCGAGAAGATCTGCAAGCGCATCCTCATGTACTACGAGGCGCTGCCGAAGAAGACGGCGAAGGCGCTCGAGATCACCGCGCTCGACCCGGTCGGTCGCTGCAACTTCATGGCGAACGAGGACGACTACAAGAAGTACCTCGGCGTGAAGCTGAAGTGGTCGAAGCTGCAGAACGTCGGCGAGCTCAAGAGCTCGATCAAGGACAAGTCGAAGGCGCTCGAGGGCATCACCAAGCTGTACACCGAGACCGTCGCGCTGAAGTCCGCCGACCCCGCCATCTGCGCGCTGCACAAGATCGGTCTGTCGTACGAGCAGTTCGCGGATCAGCTCTCGAACCCGCCGGTGCCGAAGGGCGTGCCGGAAGATCTGCTGATGGAGATCAAGGCGCAGTTCGACGAGCAGGCGCGCCCGATCAAGGACAAGGCCGCCGAGGCGTTCGCCGCCGCGGTGCAGAAGAGCCAGGAGCTCGACGTGTACAACCCGTGCACGACCGCCGCGCTCAACAAGCTGCGCGACAAGTTCAAGCCCGAGACGTTCCCGCAGATGCCCGAGGAGGTCCTCGACATCAAGGTCGACGTCGGATCCAAGAACATGTCGATCGGCAACGAGGTGCTGACGTCGATTCAGCCGATCGCGAGGAGCGAGTCTGCGCGAATCGCCGGCACCGGTGGCGTGACGGTGCGTGACTCGGCTCCGCCCGATGACAACCCGCCAGCCAAGAACGTGGCGAAGGCCGATCCTCCCCCCGAGCGCAAAAAGGACCCCGAGCCCGCGCCGGCTCCGGAGAAGAAGGGCAACAACGCGCCTCCGCCGAAGAAGGGTGGCGGTGACGCCGAGCCGGAGGACGCGCTGTGAGAGCGGCACTTCTGGCAGTGGCGGTCTTCGGCGTCGCGTGCACGACGACGAGCAGCACCCAGCGCAAGGACGACCGCGGTGGCGGTGAGACGTCAGGCGGCACCTCGAGCGGCGGCACCGCGCAGACCGGCGGTGCAGCGGCGGAGGTGACGCCGAACATCAACTCCAAGGCCAAGCTCGGTTTCGAGGATGCGAACAAGGCCTGGGACAAGATGGCCAAGGAGGGCAAGTTCGACTGGGAGCAGTTGGACAGCCGCTACAAGACCGCTGCCGATGCTGACGAGACGTTCGCCGAGCCCGTCTACAACCGCGGCGTCATCGCGGAGAAACGCGGCAACATCAAACAGGCCGCCGAGTTCTACAAGCAGGCGCTCGATCGCCGGCCGTCGCTCTGGCAGGCGGCCGAGAACCTCGCGGTCATCGCGCAGAACCAGGGCAACGAGGCCGAGGCGACCAAGATCTACGAGAGCATCCTCTCGGCGTTCCCCGACAACGCTTCGAGCCGCGCGCGCCTGGCCGAGATCGCGCGTCGCAACGGTCAGAGCGATCGGGCGCTGGAGCTCGCGCGCGAGGCCTTGTTCCGCGACCCGAAGACGCTGCAGGCGTACAAGACGATGATGCTCGTGAACTACGAGCAGAAGCAGTTCTCGATGGCTCGGCTGTGCGCGCTGCGCGCGACGAAGATCCAGGAGAACGACCCGGAGATCTACTTCACGCTCGGGCTCATCAACATGGCGGAGAAGGAGCCCGCGAAGGCGCGCGTGCAGTTCAAGAACGCGGTCGGGGCGCGGCCCGACTTCCTGCCCGCGCACCTCGAGCTCGCGAAGATGGCGCTCGCGCAGGAGGACTACATCGGCGCAGAGGAGAGCATCCGCGCGATCCTCCAGCGCGGCGGCAAAAATCCGGAGGCGCTCATCAACCTGGGCGTCGCGCAGAAGGGGCAGGGCAAGTACGACGACGCGCTCAAGTCCTATGACGACGCGCAGAAGCTGAACGCGAACCTGCCGGCCATCTACTTCAACCGCGGCCTCGTCTTCGGCGCGCGCGGTGAGTGCGACAAGGCGCTCGAGCTCTACAAGTCGTACATCTCGATGTCCGGCGGCGCGCTGCCGGGCAATCACGGCGTCTTCGGCGCCATCAAGAGGTGCGAAGAGGTCATCGCCCGCCGCGAGGAGGACAAGCGGGCCGCCGAGGAAGCCGCGAAGATGGAAGCGGAGATGAAGAAGCAGGAGGAGGCGGCGAAGGAGGCCGAGAAGAAGCAGAAGGAGGAGGAGCTCAAGAAGCAGCAGGACTCCGCGCGCGGCGCGCCTCCGCCGGCTGAAGCGAAGAAGGACGAGCCTCCACCGGCGAAGAAGGAAGAGCCGAAGAAGGAAGAGCCCAAGAAGGCGGCTCCGACGCCTCCGAAAAAGAAGAGCGGCGACGAACCCGATGACGCGCTGTAGGCGTTCAACGGGGCATGAGCCCCATCCTGCTTGCCGTGGCGTTGTTCGCTGCTGAACCGAAGAAGGTGCCCGTCCAGAGACACGACTTCGAAAATGACGTGATCGAAGCGACGACGAAATCTCCAGACGGCACCATCATCACCTACCGTAACTCGCCGAAATTCAAGAGGCTGATCAAAGTTCGCGAGAACTTCGACGACAAAATCGTTAGGTCTGTCGACCAGATGTGATTCGCGCAGTAGTCTCCGCGCCAAAGAGGGACTGGAGGGTCGTACATGCGGAACCTCATCATCATTGGCACGTTGCTCATGGCATCCGTGGCCTTCGCCCAGGGTAAGGGCGGCAAGGCCGGCGGCGGCGGAGACAACGTCACCTACAAGAAGACCACCGAGTACTCCTTCGACGACGACACGATCGAAGGCGACCTCACCAAGCCCGACGGCGAGTACGTCGAGGCGCGCAACAAGGTGAGACACTCGAACCTCATCAAGATTCGCGAAGAGTTCAAAGACAAGGTCATGCAGTCGGTCGGCGAGCTCTAAAGGCACGCGCCGGGAACCCCACGGTTTCCGCGGTGTCGGTACGATTAAGGAGGCAGCAACGTGGCCGTTCCACTCACACTCCGCGTCTACAAAGGTGACCAGGAAGTCACCGCGAAGGACTACGACCGGGACATCATCAAGATCGGTCGCCTCTCGTCGGCACACCTGTGCCTCGATGACGAGAAGGTCTCGCGCATTCACTCGGTGATCGAGGTCGGCCCGGACGGAGCCCTCTCCATCATCGACATGGGCAGCGTCGAGGGCACCTTCGTCAACGGCAAGCGCGTCAACAAGGGCACGCTGGCGTTCGGCGACGAGATCAAGGTCGGCAACACGACGATCAAGGTCGAGAAGGCCGGCGCGGCTCCTTCGGTGGCGCCGGCTGGCGATGCGCCGATCACGGACGTTCCGACGGCGGTCGTGCCGAACATGGCGGCGGTCGCGGGTGCGGTCGAGGCCCAGGCGGCGGCTCCGGCTCCGGTGGCGGCGGCTCCTGCGCCGGCCCCGGTCGCGGCGGCTCCGGCTCCGGCGCCCGTGGCGGCAGCTCCGGCGCCCGCGCCGGTGGCGCAGGCCCCGGCTCCGGTCGCTCAGGCCGAGGCTCCGCAGCAGGAGGTCGTCAACGAGCAGACCGGTGAGCCGACCCGCGCGCGTCCCCGCGCTCGCAAGGGCAGCGGCCCGCTGGGCGTCGAGATGCGCTTCATGTGGGGCGACCAGATGGTCGCGAGCCACTTCATCCAGCCGGGCGAGCAGAAGGCGTTCAGCATCGGCAGCGCGGCGAAGTGCGACTTCAACTGCAGCGACTCGAAGCTGGGCACGCCGTCGTTCGTCATCGTTCGCACGGAGAAGCAGGGCAGCGGTGCGACGCTGCGCTTCACCGGCAAGATGAAGGGCGAGCTTCACCGACGCTCGGGCGACGAGGTGATGACGCTCGCCGAGGCGAAGGAGAAGCGGGTCGCGAGCCCCGACGGTGACGCGTACGCGATCACCATGCAGGGCGACGACTTCGCGTGGGTCGACGTCGGCGGCATCGTCGTCGAGGTGTTCTTCCAGCCCGCGCCGAAGCCGGTCTTCGTCCCGTTCGCCGAGACGATCGACTTCACCGCGCTCAACATCTTCCTCATCGCGTTCTTCTTCGGAGCGGTGTTCGTCATCACGGCGATCAACCACTCGCTCGAGGGCGACGAGTACGCGGACGAGCTCGACTCCAACAACTCGCGCATCGCGAAGCTGCTGATCAAGCCGCCGGAAGTGCAGAAGACGCTCGCCAAGATGGAGAAGAAGAAGGACTCCGGCGAGATCGCGCAGAAGCACAAGAACGACGAAGGCTCGATGGGCAAGAAGGACGCTCCGAAGCGTTCGGCTCACGCGGCGCCGAAGGGCGACCCGAACAACAAGGACCAGGCGCGCATGCTGGTCGCGAAGGTGTTCGGCAACTCGGGCGGCGGCGTGTCCACCATCTTCGGCCACCAGGGCCTCGGCGGTGAGCTGCGCTCGGCGATGGGCAACATGTTCGGCGCGGCGCCTGGCGACGCGCAGGGCTTCGGCGGCCTCGGCCTGCGAGGCTCGGGCTCCGGCGGCGGTGGCGTCGGTGACACCATCGGCATCGGCGGCATCGGTACGCGCGGCCGTGGCGGTGGCACAGGCGGCTATGGCTCCGGCGTTGGTGTTCTGGGTGGAAAAAAGGACGTCGACATCGGCATCACGTCTGCCGAGCCGACGGTCATGGGCTCGCTCGACAAGGAGCTCATCCGCCAGGTCATTCACCGAAACCGCGGACAGATTCGGTACTGCTACGAGTCGCAGCTGACTTCGCACCCGAACCTGCACGGCAAGGTCGCCATCAAGTTCATCATCTCGGCCTCGGGCACCGTCGCGCAGTCGCAGGTGGCTCAGTCCGACGTGAAGAACGCCGAGCTCGAGACGTGCGTCGCGGGCCGCGTTCGCACCTGGGTCTTCCCCAAGCCGAAGGGCGGCGGCGTGGTCATCGTGACCTATCCGTTCGTCTTCTCGCAGTCGGGCGGCAAGTAACGCTGCCGTCGTAGCTTCCGGGCCAGGTTCGTGAGCCGCCAGGTGCGGTCAGCGAATCTGGCCCGAAGTGTTTTTGTGGTACGAAGTCTTCCGCTTCAAAGGGGCGGCAGTCTGCGCTTTGCGAACGCATCCTCCGTGGTAGTTTCCGCCGCCTCATGACGCGCGCCCTTGTCGTGATGTGTTCTCTCGTCGCTTCCTTCGCCTTCGCCCAGGGCAAGACGCTCAAGGACAAGGAAGAGATCAAGTTCAACGAGATCGAGCGTGGCTTCACGGTCGAGGCGGCTGCTGGCTGGGCGCCGCTGTTCAACCTGCCGGGCAACCAGATCGACTTCGACATGGGCGTGAACGTCGGCTGCAAGCGGGCCGGCGCTTCGCTCAGCAACCAGGCCATCCGCGTCGAGGTCGGGGCCGACATCGGCTCGCGCGGCGACGATCCGCGCACGGCCGTGCCGCTGCTCGTGGTGACCGCGATGATGCAGGCCGCGCAGGCCCGCGGCGGTACCGATTACCTCGGCACCTCGAGCAACAACACGGGCCCGAACGGCGCTTGCGTCTCGACCGAAGGCACCAACCCCTCCGGCGACTTCTCGATGCTCGCCGCCGGCCTCGCCGCCAAGGTGAACATCATCGGCTTCGCCGACAGCCAGGACGTCAAGCGCCTCTGGGTCTACGCGCGCGCGGCGGGCGGCGTGAACTTCTACTTCCCGAACACGCTGATCCGGCAGACCGACTTCCTGCTGCAGGCCGGAGCGGGGGTCGAGTACTACACGCGACTGCGCCACTTCGCCATCGGACTCGAAGCAATGTTCCAGATGTTGTTCGTAACCACGACTTTTGGAGTGACGCTGACGCCCACGCTGCGCTACTCGTTCTAGGCACTATGCCTGGACAAAATGAGCGAGGCCCCGCGCCGGGTGGGCGGGGTGAGCGCGGTGGAGGATTCGGTGGTCGCGGTGGGCGCGAAGGCGGCGGAGGCCGTGGCCGCGGAGGTGATCGCGGCGACCGGCGCGGTGGCCGGGGAGGTCGCGACGACAAGCGCGGCGGCGGCAGCGGCTCGTTCCGCGTCGCCAACGAGCTCGGTCCCCTCGAGAAGGCCCTGTCGAAGGCCGACTACGGCGCGCAGCTGCAGGCGCTCGAGTCCGTCTACAAGGCGCTTCGCCCCCTGCGGCTGAAGTCCATCGACGGCCTCGATCTCGCCACCAAGGGCAAGGTGCTGACGTCGCTGTTGCGCGTCGGCCGCCAGCCGAAGCCGGCCGACGAAGCGCCGGCGGCGGCTCCTGCGGCTGAGGCGCCTCCGCCTGCCGAGGCAGCGCCTGCAGAGGCTCCGCCCGCAGAGGCCCCGCCTGCAGACGCTCCGCCGGCGGAGGCGGCGGCTCCGGCCGAAGGCGCGCCGCCCGCTGAGGCGACGGCTGCGGAGGGTGCTGCTCCCGCGGAAGCGGCAGCGCCCGCGCCGGCGGCCCCGGCGCCCGAGGCTCCCAAGCCGGTCACCAAGCTCTCGCAGTGGCAGGACGTGATGCACCTGCTGGGTCGCGTGTGGCGCGCGGTCGGCGACGAAGAGAAGGCGGCGCGCGCGTTCGAGGCGAGCGGGCGTGCGGCTCCCGAGGCCGATGCGCCGCTGCCGGAAGAGCCGGCGCAGGCGCAGGGCGGCGGCAACAGCGCCCCCACCGGTCGGGAGCACCGCGGAGGCCGTCGCGATCGCCCCGAGCGCGGCGAGCGTCCTCCGCGCACCGAGAAGCTCACGCCGGGCGACTGGCGCTACAAGGCGCGCGAGATCGAAGAGAAGGGCCGCACCCGCGACGCCGGCAAGATGCACGAAGAGCACGAGTCGTTCGCCGAGGCCTCGCGGCTGTACGAGGTCGGCGGCGACTTCAAGGCGGCGCTGCGCTGCGCGTTCCGCGCGAAGGACGAGGCGCGCGTCGAGAAGCTCAAGGCGCACGTTCCGGCCGAGGAGGTCCCCAAGATCCTCGAGCAGGCGCAGGCGTGGGAGCAGCTCATGGAGCACCACGTGAAGACCGGCAACTACGAGGCGGTCGCGCGGCTCTACGAGCGGGCGAAGCAGTTCGACCAGGCGGCGCTGGCCTACGAGCGGGCAGGGAAGCTCTCGCTCGCGCGCAAGGCGTACGAGCGCGCGAAAGACCTGCCGGCGGTGAACCGGGTTCGCGATCTCGAGGTCAAGAAGCTCATCGAGCGCGGCGACCGGCTCGGAGCCGCCACGCTGCTCATGGGCGCGGCGATGAAGGACGCGGCGCTCGAGGCGCTCAAGGGCCTCCCGGGCCCGAAGGCGTTCCGCTTCATGCAGAAGCTGAAGCTCGACTCCGACGCGCTCGCGTTCGCGAAGGCCGAGGTCGAGAAGGCGATCGCCGAGAAGGCGCACGCGACACACGCGCGCTGGCTCGAGATGCTGGGCGACACCGCGGCGGCCGTCGAGGCGTGGCTGCTCGCCGAGCGGAAGGACAAGGCGCTGCCGCTGCTCGAGCAGCTCGGGAACTGGGCGAAGGCCGCCGAGATGGCCGAGCAGCTGGGCCAGCTCGACAAGGCGCAGGAGCTCTTCCACCGGGCGAACGACCAGGAGAACGCCGAGCGCGTGGCGAAGCTGCCCCGGCCGGCTGTCCAGCCGGCTCCGCCGCCTGAGGATCCCGCCGACGAAGACGTCAAGCCCGACGCCTCGCCGGCCTCGTAACGCCCCTCAGCCCGGCCCTCACCCTACGAGGGGCGAAATCGTTCTTGAATCCGGGGCTTGGGAGTACATTCCCGCCACCGGATCATGGCCAAAGACGACACCGAAGCGCAGCTCGAGAAATCGGGCCGCGTCGAAGAGCTCATCAGACTTTACGAAGGTCGCTCGAAGGACGTTCCGAGCGCCGACGAAGCGGGTCACCTGCTCTCACGCGCCGGCGAATTGGCGCGCGAGAAGCTCAAGAACCTCGCCCGCGCCGAGGAGCTGTACCGCCGTGCGCTCGTCTACGCGCCGAACGCGCGCGAGGCGCTCGAGGGCCTGCGCGCCCTCTACGAGCAGCGCAACGACGCCGCCGCGCTGGCAGACGTGATCGAGCGGCTTGCGGCCGCGACCGAAGGCCCGGCCGCCGCGCAGCTGTACCTGAAGGCCGCGAACCTCTTCGAGACCAAGCTGCAGCGCCGAGACCGGGCGGTGCTGTGCTGCCAGCTCGCGAGCAAGGCGGCTCCGCAGGAGCGCCAGGCGTTCCAGATGTCGCGCCGGCTGCTGCTGGCCGACGGCCGCTACCTTCCGGCGTTCGAGTCGCTCGAGCGCGAGCGCGGCATCTTGGGCGAGCGCGACCTCGTCGAGGACTACCTCGGGTTCGCCGAGGCGCTCGTCGAAGATCCGCACCAGCACGACCTCGCGAACAAGGCCATCGAGCGCGTGCTCGCCGTCGACGCGAAGAACGCTCGCGCCCTCGCCGCGAAGGCGACGATGGAGAAGCTCCCCGAGATCTGGAAGGACAAGGTCCGCGAGCTGCGCTCGAAGTCGCTCGACGAGCGCGACCGCCGCACGGCGGCGCGGCTCTCGCTGCAGGTCGCGAAGCTGTTCTCGTTCTTCGAGCCCGGCTCGACCCAGAAGGTGAAGGAGGCGCTCGATCGCTGCTTCCTGCTCTGGCCGGCGATGCCCGACGCCCTCGACCTGCTCGAGAAGGTCTCGGAGAAGGCCGGCGACTTCAACGTCGCGGTCCAGGTCTTCACGAAGCTGGCCGCCGAGACGAAGGACAAGCAGGCTCAGGTCGACCTGTTGCTGCGCGTCGGCACGGTGCAGCTGTCGCGGCTCGGCAACGCAGCCGCGGCGCTCGAGTCGTTCGACAAGGCGACGAAGCTCGACCCGTCTCGCGCAGACGCCGCGGGCTCCGCGAGCGAGGCGCTCATCGAGCAGGGCAAGGTGAAGGAAGGCCTCGAGGTCCTCGAGCGCCACCTCGCCGGCCTCAAAGAGAAAGACGCGAAGGTCACGCTGCACCTGCGCCTTGCGGACATGTGGGCCAGCGCGGCGAAAGACCCTGCCTCGGCGCGCAAGCACCTCGAGGCGGCCGCGAAGCTCGACCCGACGAACGCGAACGCCGCGTACCGGCTCGCGAAGATGTTGGCCGACGCCGAAGATCTCGAGGCGCTGTGGCCGCAGCTGGAGCTCGCGATGTCCGCGCCGCGCCCGGCGAAGGAGAAGGTCTCGTTCCTCGAAGCGGTCGCGATGCTCTACGAGGACGCGGGCGATCACGGCCGCGCGTTCCAGGCGCTCGGGTGGGCGCTGCCGCTCGAGCCCGACCGGCCCGGTCTGCTGAAGGCCCTGTCCGAGATGGCGCAGAAGGCGCAGGCGCTGCCTCTGCTCGCCGGCGCGCTGAAGCGGGCCGCGACGCTCGCCACCGACGCGAAGGTCTCGGCGGAGCTGTGGCGCGCGCTCGCGACGCTGCTGCAGGGCGAGCTCGGCAAGCCCGTCGACGCGCTCGAGGCGTGGCACGAGGTCGCGAAGAAGAGCCCGAACGACATCTCGGCAGAGCAGGCGATTCAGCTCATCCAGAAGTCGCTGGTCGAGGCCCCGCAGGATCCGCGCTCGAAGCTGGAGGCCGAGGCGCGGCGCCTCGAGTCGACGGCCGCCGACCCGGGCGCCGCGGCCGAGGTGTACCGGAAGATCCTCGAGCTCGAGCCCGACAGCGTTCCGACGCTGAAGAAGCTCGGCGCGGCGTACACGTCGCTGGGCCAGTGGGAGCAGGTGGCCGTCGTCGCCGAGCGGCTGATGGCGCTCGCCGAGTCTGGCGCCGATCGCGCCGAGTGGCGCAGCCGCCTCGCGCAGCTCTACGCCGAGCGGCTCAACCGCCGCGACGAAGCCGCGAAGCTGTTCATGCAGCTGCTCGCCGAGGGCGCCGACAGCGCCGCGGTGATCGGCGGCCTCGAGCGGCTGGCGGCGCAGGGCGTGCGGCAGGCCGAGATCTCGCGCGCGCTCGCTCCGCAGTACGCGAAGGCGGGCGACTACCAGCGGCAGGTGGCGTCGCTGCTCGTGCAGCTGTCGAGCTCGCAGGAGAAGGACGAGCAGAAGGGCCTGCTCGACCTGCTCGCCGAGACGACCGAGAAGCGGCTGCTCGACGAGCGCGCGGCGTACGAGTACCGGCTGCGCGGCCTCGCGCTCGATCCCGGCGACTCGACGTTCCGCGCCGAGGCGCTGCGGCTCGCCCGCGCGCAGAAGGTCCACGCCGAGTACTCGCGCTTCCTCACGGAAGCCGCGGCGAAGGTCGAAGACGCCGCGCTCGCGCGCTCGCTGACGCTGGACGCCGCCGAGGTCGCGGCGGAGGCCGGCTCGATCGACGACAGCGCGTCGGCGCTCAAGGCGGCGCTCAACAAGAACCCCGACGACGCCGAGGTGCTCGCGCGGCTGTCGGCGCTGTACCTGAAGGCGGGGCGGCTCTCGGACGCGGACGGCGTGCTGCGCCGCCAGCTCTTGCTCGCCGAAGACGCGGAGAAAGAGCAGCTGTACCTGCAGCTCGCCAAGGTCTCGAGCGATCTGTCTCGCCCCCGCGAGGCGGCGATCGCGCTGGCCGAGGCGATCAAGTTCGGGGCGCCCGAGGCCGAGCACCTGCCGAAGCTCGCCCAGCTGCTCGAGCAGGCCGGCAAGGCCGAAGAGCTCGCGCACGTGCTGGCGCGGCTCATCGCGATCGCCGAAGCCGCGGGCGACACCGAGAAGGCGCACCAGCTCTCGCTCAAGCGCGCGAAGCTCGAAGAGACCTCGCTCGGCGACAAGGCGGGCGCGGTGAAGCACTACGCCGAGGTGCTGACGCGCAAGGCGTCGGACCCCGAGGCCATCGCGGCGCTCGAAGGGCTGATGGGCGAAGAGGCGACGCGCGAAGACGCCGCGCGGGCGCTGCTGCCCGCGTACGACGCGGTGAAGGACCACCGCAAGATGGTCGGCGCGCTGGCGGCGATCGCCGCCGCGACGAAGGACGGCCTCGAGAAGCTCAACGCGCTGAAGCAGGCCGCCAAGATCCACTCGACGCACCTGCGCCAGCCCGAGCAGGCGTTCGCGTCGATGGCCGAGGCGCTGCGGCTGGTGCCCGACGACGCCGAGATCCGCGTCCAGACGCGCACGGCGGCCGAAGAGGCCGACCTGCTCGACGCGTACGCCGAGCTGATGAGCGAGCTGCTCGAGGGCCGCTCGCCGGCGGTCGCGCTCGCGCTGCACAAAGAGCTCGCCGACGTCTACGAGAAGAAGCTCAACGACCAGGCGAACGCGGTCAAGCACCTGCACGAGGTGCTCAAGCACGACGCCAAGAACGCCGACGCGCTGAAGGCGCTGCACCGCCTGCACCGCGCGCGCGAGGAGTGGAGCGAGCTCGTCCCCATCGTCGAGATGCTCGCTGCGGCGGCCGCCGACCCGGCGGAGAAGACCGAGCTCGACCGCGAAGCCGCGATCCTCTGCGAGCAGAAGCTCGAAGACTTCGAGCGCGCGTCGGTGAACTGGCGCTCGATCGCCGCGCGCGACGTGCTCGCGAAGGACGCGGCGACGGCGCTCGATCGCCTCTACACGAAGCTCGACCGCCCGCAGGAGCTCGCGTTCGCGCTCGAGCTGCGCCGCAACCAGGAAGGGCAGAGCCCGCAGGGCCGCGAGCTCGCCTTCCGCCTCGCGCAGCTGCGCGTGTCGAAGCTCAACGACCCCGCCGGCGCGCTGCAGATGTACCGGCAGATCCTCACCGAAGATCCGTCGCACCCCGGCGCGACGGAGGCGCTGGAGAACTGGGCGCGCTCGGACTCCGCGGACAGCGCGGCGGCCATCGAGATCCTCGATCCGGTGCTGGCGCGGTCGGGAGATCACGCGCGGCGCATCGCCATTCGCGAGTCGCGCTTCGCCGGCGCGACCGCCGGTGAGCGCGCGCGCCTGTCGGCGGAGATCCGCGCCATCTACGAGCGCGACATGGGGCAGCCGCAGGCCGCCTTCATGAACGCGCTGAAGGCGTTCACGGAGGGCATCGACCGCGAGGGCATTCGGCCCGAGCTCGAGCGCCTGGCGCGCGAGACCGAGGCGTTCGAAGAGCTCGCCGAGATCTACGAAGACGCCGCCGCCGAGTCGCAGGACGAGCAGCAGGTGTCGCTGTTCCGCCGCGCGGCCGAGATCCGCGAGCAGCTGCAGCAGCCGGACGACGCGATCCGCGACTGGAAGGCGCTGCTCGAGCTGCAGCCGCAAGACCGCCAGGCGCTCGACTCGCTGTCGCGCCTGTTCGAGAAGTCGCAGAACGCGAAGTCGCTGTCCGAGGTGCTCGCGCGCAAGGCCCAGGTCGCGCAGGACCCGGCCGAGCGCTTCGAGCTGCTGGTGAAGGCGGGCGAGGCGTTCGAGGCGAGCGGCAACGACGCCGCGGCGATCGACGCGTTCAAGTCGGCGCTGGCGCTCAAGCGCGACCCGGCCGCGTTCGTGGCGCTGGACCGGCTGTTCGGCAAGGCGAAGCGGTTCATGGAGCAGGCCGACGTGCTCGACCAGCTCGCCGCGATCACGAACGACGACACGATGCGCCTGCAGTACCTCTTGCGGCGCGCCCAGCTGCTCGAGAAGGAAGGGCAGCACGTGGAGTCGCTGCGCGCCTTCGGCACCGTGCTCGAGGTGTCTCCGCTCGAGGCGAACGCGATTGCGGGCCTCGAGCGCCTGATGGCGGTCGAGCAGGTGCGGCCCGACGCGGCCCGCCTGCTGGAGCCCTGCTACCGGCGCCTCAAGGACATCAAGAAGCTGGTCGACGTGCTCGAGGTGCGCGTGTCGATCGCGAACCCCGAGCTGCGGCTGCCGCTGTTCACCGAGATCGCGGTGCTGCGCGAGGGGCTGGGGCAGAAGCCGCTGGCGTTCGCGTCGCGCCTGCGCGCGTTCGCCGAGGCGCCGCAAGACGAGCAGACGCGCGAAGAGCTCGAGCGGCTGGCGGCGGACCTGGGGTCGTTCGAAGAGCTCGCGGCGGCGTACGAAGATCAGCTCGAGCGCGGCGCCGACGAGCAGCTCTCGGACGATCTGTGGCGGCGGCTCGCGGCGATCTACGGCGATCGCCTGCAGCGGCTCGATCTGGCGGCGCGCGCGTGGAACGAGGTGCTCACGCGAGATCCGCGCAACCTGTTCGTGCTCGATCAGCTCGCGCGCATCTTCCGCAAGACGAGCGACTTCAAGAACCTGTCGCTGGTGATGCGGCGCCAGCTGGCGCTCGAGGCGAACGTCACCTCGCAGGTGAACCTCTTGTTCGAGCTGGCGAACCTGGCCGAGGAGACGCTCTCCGACAAGGCGCTGGCGGCGCAGTGCTACCAGGAGATCCTCGAGCGGCGGCCGGAGGACCCGAACGCCATCAAGTTCCTCGCGCGCGTGCTCAGCGAGACCGAGCGGTACCCCGAGCTCGCGGTGCTGATCGGCCGCGAGATCCAGCTCGCCGAGCAGCGCGGCCAGACGGAGCAGGCGCTCGAGCTGATGGTGCGCCTGGGCCGCCTCAAGCTCTCGCGCCTCAACGATCCGCGCGGCGGCCTCTCGATGTTCCAGGAGGTGCTCAAGCGGAAAGCCGCGCACGCGGGCGCGGTCGGCGCGCTGGAAGAGATGGCGCGGTCGGAGTCTCCGCTCAAAGGTGAAGCGGCGAGCACGCTCGAGCCGGTGTTCGCAGGCGAGGGCGAGCACCTGAAGCTGGTGCAGATGCTCGAGTCGCGGGTGTCGTCCGAGCCCGACCCGCGCGAGCGCGTCACGCTGCTGAAGAAGATCTCCGAGGTCTACACGACGCAGATGGACAACGGCGAGATGGCGTTCGTGACGGCGGCGCGCGCGCTGCGCGAGCTGCCCGACGACGCCGGAGCGCTGGAGCTGGTCTTGAGGCTGTACCAGCGCGCCGATGCCATCGACGAGGTGCAGGCGGTGCTGCAGGAGGTCGCTCCGAAGGCGGCCGACGACGCGCGCCGGGCCGAGCTGTACCGGGCGCTGGCGCGCATCGCGGCGCTGAACGAAGAGACCGAAGAGTCCATCGACGCGTGGAAGCGGGTGCTCGAGCTGGCCCCGACGGACCCCGAAGCGCTCGAGACGGTGGGCAAGCTGCTCGCGAAGGGCGGGCGGGTGCAGGAGCTCATCGACGTGCTCAAGCGCCAGCTCGCGATGGCGGACGACCCGCAGCGGCGCGCGGGGCTCTTGTTCCAGATGGGCTCGCTGCAGCAGGACTACCTGAAGGATCAGGCCGGCGCGCTGGCGACGTTCCGCCGGCTGCTCGAGATCGCTCCGGAAGAGCCGCACGCGCTCGAGCGGATGGACCGGCTGTGCGAGGCGCAGGAGCGCTGGCCCGAGCTCGCCGACGTGCTCGCGCGGCGGCTGAAGGTCGCGCAGGGCGACGCGCTGTTCGCGGCGAAGTACCGCTTGGGGCTCGTTCGCGAGACGAAGCTGCTCGACAAGGCGGGGGCGATCGACCTGTACACCGAGCTGTTGCAGTCGGACCCGCGGAACTCCGGCGCGCTGACGCGCATGGAGGCGATCGTCGCGAAGGAGCCGCAGAACCTCATCGCGGTCGACGTGCTGATGAAGGCGTATCGCGCGACCGGCGATCTCGCGAAGCTGGCGCAGGTCATCGAGGCGCGCGTGGCGGTGTCTCCCGACTCGTACGAGCGGAAGATGCTGCTCATCGAGCTGGCGTCGGTGCGCGACGCGCAGGACGAGCCCGAGCTCGCGTTCCTCGCGCTGTGGCGCGCGTTCAAGGAAGACCCGAACGACGCCGAGCTGCGCAAGCGGCTCGAGACCACGGCCGAAGCGGCGAAGAGCTACGAAGAGCTCGTCTCGGCGTACGAAGACGAGCTGCCCCGCATCGCCGAGGCGCAGGACGCGGCGTACATCTGTCTGAAGGTCGGTCAGATCCTCGACACGAAGCTGCGCGAGGCCGACCGCGCGGTGGCGTTCTACGAGAAGGCCCGCGAGATTCAGCCGGAGATCGGCAACCGCGCGCTGCCGGCGCTCGATCGCATCTACGGCAACCTGGGCCAGTACGAGCAGCAGGCCGGGGTGCTCGACGCGCTGGCGTCGATCGCTCCAGAGGCGCAGGAGCGCGTGGCGCTGCTCTTCCGGCTCGGTCAGCTCGCGATGGAGAAGCTCGACAGCCCCGACCGCGCGGCCGCGGCGTTCGAGAAGATCCTCGGCATCGATCCGAAGCACCTGCCTTCGTTGCGCGCGCTCGAGCAGCTCTACGACAGCGCGCAGACGCACGAGAAGCTGTACCGCGTGCTCGAGGCGCAGAAGGAAGGGGCTCAGGGCGCGGAGCGCGAGCGCATCCTCCAGCGCATCGCGAGCGTCGCCGCCGAAGGGCTCGGCAACGTCGAGGAGTCGATCAACGTCTACCGCGAGCTGCTCGCGAAGAACCCGCGCAACGAGCAGGCGTTCGCGCAGCTCGAGAAGCTGCTCGACAAGGCGGGGCAGCACGCCGAGCTGTTCGAGCTGCTCAAGGGCAAGCTGACCGTCACCGTCGACCCGCGCGAGCTCGTGCGGCTGAACGAGAAGGTCGGCCGCGTGCTGTTCCAGCAGCTCGGCAAGGCGGAAGAGGCGATCGCGTACTTCAAGGCCGCGCTCGAGCGCGACGCGCGCCACCGCGGCGCGCTGGAGTGCCTGCGCGACATCTTCGAGCAGATGGAGCGCAAGGACGATCTCGTCATCGTCCTGCGCCGCCTCATTCCGCTGCAGGAGGACGCGACGGGCGTGAAGGGCCTGCGCATTCGCCTGGGCGAGGTGCTCGCGCAGGGTGGCCGTCGCGAAGAGGCGCTGGACGCGGCCCGCCGCGCGCTCGAGGTCGAGCCGCACGCGGTGCCGGAGCTCGAGCGGGTCGTGAACATCTTCATGACGCTCAAGGCGTACCCGGACGCGGTGCGCGCCCTCGAGCTCAAGAGCACGGTGTTCCAGACGCTGGAAGACCGCGAGGCGGCGGTCGCCACGATGTTCCAGGTCGCCGACCTGTGGACGGACACGGCACACAAGCCCGAGGCGTCGGGCCCGGCGCTCGAGCGGATCCTCGAGATCGATCCCTCGAACCGCGTGGCGTACGAGCGGGCGCTCAAGCTCTACAGCTCGGTCAACGACTGGCGCGCGTACACGACGGCGATGGACCGCTACCTCGCGAACCTCGTCACCGACGAGGAGAAGGTGGCGAGCCTCAAAGAGCTCGCGCAGGTGCAGGAGCAGCGGCTCGGCCAGAAGGACGTCGCGTTCCTGAAGCTGTTGCGCGCGGTCGAGCTCGCTCCGGCGGACCACGAGCTGCGCGAGCAGGTCGAGCGGCTGGCGGACGAGACGGAAGGGTACGAAGAGCTCGCGACGGCGTACGAGCACGTGGCGGACAACGTGCCGCGCGGGCCGCTCGCCGAGCGGCTGTACCTGGTGCTCGCGAAGGTGCAGAGCGAGAAGCTCAACGACATGCCCGGCGCGGAAGCGTCGCTGCGCAAGATCCTCGAGTTCGACCCCACGAACGAGATCGCGCTCGACACGCTGGCGCAGCTCTTCTCGGGCCGCGGCAAGGACAAGGAGTACATCGTCGCGCTCGAGCAGAAGCTCGAGGCGGCGGGCTCGATCGAGCGGCGCAAGGAGATCTTGCGCGAGATCGCCCGCGTCTTCGCCGAGCGGATGAACAACCCGCGCGAGGCTCAAGGCGCCCTCGAGCGGGCGCTCGAGCTCGAGCCCGACGCGCAGACGCTGCAGAGCCTCATCGCGCTGCAGCGGGCGGGAGAGGACTTCGCCGGCGTCGCGAACTCGCTGTTGCGAATGCGCGACATCGCGGCGACTCCCGAGGAGCGCTCGCAGATCCAGGTCGAGGTCGCGCAGCTCTACGAGCGCGACCTGAAGGACGACGAGTCGGCGATCGAGGGCTACCGCCAGGCGCTCGAGTTCGACCCGGCGAACCTCAACGCGCTCAACGCGCTCGAGCAGCTGTACACGCGGCTCAACCGGCCGGCCGAGCTGCTCGCGGTCTACGAGCGGCAGATCGAGCTGTCGGAGGACTACCGCGAGAAGGTGAAGGTGCTCTTCAAGAGCGCGGCGATCTGGGAGGACACGTACCAGAACCTCGCGAACGCCGATCAGTGCATCGAGGGCGTGCTCACGATCGACTCGCAGAACCTGCAGGCGATCAAGACGCTCGAGCGGCTGCGCAAGGCGCAAGGCCGGTGGGACGAGCTCATCGGCGTCGTCGATCGCCACATCCAGCTGCTCTCGCACCCGGCGGAGAAGGCCGAGCTGTGCGTGGAGATGGGCGACATCTTCCACCAGCAGCTCAAGCAGGTGGACCGCGCGGTGACGGCGTACCACCAGGCGCTCGAGCTCGACCCGCGCTGCCGCCCGGCGATGCACGCGCTCGGCATGCTGTACGAGCGCTCGGGCAACTGGCCCTTCGCGCTCGACATGCTCGAGAAAGAGGCGATCGCCGCGGGCAACACGGCGGACGCGGTCGAGCTGTTCCACCGCATGGGCAAGATCAACGAGGACATGTTGATCGACCCGGCGTCGGCGAAGCGCTGCTACCTCGAGGCGCTGAAGATCGACCCCGGCTACCTGCCGTGCATCCGCTCGCTCAAGGGCATCTACGAGATCGAGAAGGACTGGGACTCGTTCGAGAAGGCGCTCGTCCAGGAGGCCGAGCAGACCGAGGACCAGTACGAGAAGAGCAAGGCGTTCGTCGAGGTCGCGCGGTACTACCTCGAGCGCAAAGAAGACCGCGAGACGTCGACGCGCTTCTACGAAGAGGCGCTGAGGCTGGCGCCGGACAGCGCGGACGCCGCGAAGCCGCTCGCCGACGTGTACGTCGCGCGGGAAGACTGGCCGAAGGCCGAGAAGATGCTCGACATCGTCGTGCTGCGCATGTCGGAGCGCGCTGCCGAGGATCAGGACGGGTCGATCGCGCGCGAGCTGTGCCGCCAGGCGTACCGCTTAGGCTACGTCTGCGAGAAGCTCGGCAAGAAGGACAAGGCGCTCAAGTGCTACGAGCGCGCGTGGCAGCTCGACGCGACGTACCTGCCGGCGCTCGAGGGCCTGGGCAACCTGCTCGTGCAGGCGAAGCGGTTCGACGAGGCGCTCAAGGTCTACCAGACCATCCTCATTCACCACCGCGACGACCTGACGGATCTCGAGGTGGTCGAGATCTACTGGACGCTCGGCGACGTGCACCTGCAGATGCGGCAGCTCGACCGCGCGCAGAACCACTTCGAGAAGGCGCTGGGCATCGACCCGGGCCACGAGCCGAGCTTGCGGTCGATGATCGCGATCGCGGATCAGACGAACGCGTTCGAGAAGTCGGCGGAGCTGCGGCAGGGGCTGCTCAAGGTCCTCGACGACGAGCCGAAGTACCTCGTGGCGATCGAGCTCGGAAAGATCGCGAAGGAGAAGCTCAACGACGCCCACACGGCGATCGACGCGTACATCCAGGCGAGCAAGCTCAAGCCCGACGCGCTCGACGTGCTCGACGCGCTGTACGTGCTGTACCGCGAGACGCGGCAGGCTCCGAAGGCGGGCGAGACGCTGGAGAAGATGCTCGCCGTCCCCGCGCTGAAGGAGGACAAGCAGCGCCTCAAGCGGGTGTGGTTCGCGCTCGGCGAGATCGCGCGCGACGAGCTGAACGAGGTCGACAAGGCCGAAGCCGCCTTCAACGCGGCGCTCGACGCGGACTGGCACTTCATCGAGGCGTTCAGCGCGCTCGAGGCGATGCTGGGCAAGAACAAGATGTGGCAGTCGCTCGAGCAGAACTACCACCGCATGATCAAGCGCATGCCGAAGGGGCCCGAGACGCACGCGGCCCGCATGGCGCTGTTCCAGGCGATGGGCGATCTGTACCAGCACAAGCTCAAGCGCCCGGACGCGGCGGTCGAGGTGTTCAAGGTCGTCGCGATGGGCCTGCCGGAGGACGCGGCGATTCAGGAGAAGTTCGCCGAGCTCGCCTCGCAGCAGCAGGGCTACGAGGAGAGCGCGATGGAGGCGTACCGGCGCGCGCTGCCGGCGACGTCGAACCCGGGCAAGGTGGCGAGCGCGCTGGCCGAGCTGGCGGCGCGGCGCAAGGACTACGACTCGGCGTGGCTGGCGGCGCAGGTCGTGAGCGGGCTCATCGGCGACGTCGGGCCGAACGAGCGCGAGATCCTCACGAAGCTGACTCCGTACGCGAAGAAGAAAGAGGTCGCGCAGCGGGCGCTGACCGACCGGCTGTGGCACTCGCACCTGTTCCACCCGAGGGTGCGCGGCCCGATCAGCGAGCTGATGGCGATCCTCTACGAGTACGCGCGGCACATCTACAAAGAGGACTTCGCGAAGTACCAGATCGACAAGCGGCGGCACTTCATCGACGTCAACACGGCGCAGGAGTACCAGATCCACCACTTCCGCTACGTGTCGCGCATCCTGGGCATGGAGGGCGTGTCGCTGTTCTCGCCGTACCTCGCGGTCACGCGCGAGCGCATGGCGAAGAAGACGACCGAGCCGGCGCCGGAGCCGATGATCGGCGTCGAGATCTGCCACACCGAGCCGGCGTGCCTGAAGGTCGGCGGGAAGTTCTTCTCCGAGACCGGTCAGAAAGAGGTCTACTACATGCTCGGTCGGTCGCTCGCGCTGCTGCGGCCCGAGCTCGCGCTCTCGCAGCGGCTCTCGGCCGAGCGGCTCGAGGCGGTGTTCCAGGCGGCGCTGTCGCTGTCGGTCGATCGCTTCCGCTTCACGGCGGACCCGCGCGCGCTCGACACCGAGCGGCGCACGCTCGAGAAGACGCTGCCCGAGCCCGCACGCGCGGCGCTGTCGCGCGTGACGAAGGAGTACGTGAAGACGGCGACTCCGAACGACCTGCGGAACTACCTCGAGGGCGCCGAGCTGTCGGCCGTGCGCACGGGCATGTTCGTCGCGGGCGAGATCGAGCCGGTGAAGAAGATGGTGCTCGGCGAGAACGGCGCGGCGTTCCGCGTGCAGCCGCGGTCGAAGATCAGGGATCTGATGGTCTTCGCGCTCGGTGAGGACCTGCACGCGCTGCGTGTCGCGGTGGGAACCCACGTCGAGGTGCTGGCGCGCCGATAGAGGTAACGGCCCGCCGAAGTATTGGCGCGTCGGTGCTCTCTCCTGTAGGGGAAGGTGATGCACGGCCCGGGCTCGGAACCGGATGCCACTTTCTGGCGTCCGTCAGCTTGACCACTCGGGTGCACACTCCTACGCTTCGAGAGTTTCAATGAGATTCGTCTGCGACAGCTGCCGCGCGCAGTACATGATCAGCGATGAGAAGGTTGGCCCCAAAGGGGTCAAGGTCCGCTGCAAGAAGTGCGGATACGTCATCCTGGTCAAGAAGGCTGACGCGAATGGCCATGCCGGTGAAAGCCGGGCCGGAGAGGCGAGCCGCGGTGGCGGCAAGCACGCCGCTCCTCCGCCGGCCGCGCCCGTGCCGCTCTCGAATGATCCCGACGACGCGCTGGCGACGCAGGTGCTGCAGAACCCGCTGACGGGGCCCTCGGCGACGCTGCCGACGGGCGACGACAGCATGACGGCGCCGGGCATCAACGAAGAGAAGACGTCGCAGATGCCGGCGCAGGGCGCGGGCCTGCTCGACGCGAGCGAAGACGAGATCGGCGCGGTGTTCGACCAGGTGCTGAACTCGGGCGCGCACTCGATTCCGAAGGGCGCGAAGGGCGAAGAGAAGACCGAGCTCGACATGCCGGCGAAGCTGGGCGGCGAGCAGGATGATCGCCTCTCGACGCGCGTCATCGACGCGGACGTCGTCAAGAAGCTCGCGGAAGAGACGGGGAACGGCGCCGGCGAGGCGAAGAACGGCAACGGCCACGCTGGTTCCAAAGAAGCAGGGGCGAAGGAAGTTCCGAAGACCGACTGGTTCGTCGCGATCGACGACAAGCAGACCGGCCCGCTCACGCTCGACAAGATCAAAGAGCACTGGGAGCGCGGAGAGATCGGCCCCGACTCGCTGTGCTGGCGCGCGGGCTTCTCCGACTGGATTCCGGTGAGCGAAGTGGCGGACCTCGCGGCCGAGCTGGCGCCGCGTCCGGCGAAGCCGGTGATGGTGGCTCCGGTCACCGTCGGCGGCGGCATGCCCGGCGGAGCGGTGGTGAGCGTGCCGGTGGAGTCGGCGTTCTCCGCGGGCGGCGTGATGAAGTCGGTGCGCAGCGAGGTGCAGGTCCCGCTCGCGGCCGCGGCTCCGGAAGAGACGGGAAGCTGGAGGCCCTCTGCGGCTTCGGCGCTCGCCTCGCTGGTGAAGGAAGAGATGGAGGCGCTGGCGAAGCCGCCTCCGAAGGGCGTCGAGCCCAGCGACGTTCCCGAGGTGTCGACGGGCGGGCTGTTGTCGGATCTGCCCGAGGCGTCGGTCGTGGCCCCGAAGGCCGCGAAGGGGATGAACGGTCACTCGAACCCGGCGGCGGCGGTGGTGCCGGCTCCGGGAGAGATGACCGCGGCGCACGGGCCGAAGAACCCGTACATCGCGAACCCCGGCGCGACGTACTCGTCGCCGGCGGTCACGCAGTACCGGCCTCCGTCGGACAACAAGACCGCGATCATCGCGATCATCGCGCTGTCGGTGGTGGCCGTGCTCGGCATCGCCGCGTTCGTGATCGTGAACGTGATGAAGCCGCAGCCGCAGCCGGTGGCGCAGAACACGCCGCCGCTGGCGCAGCCGATCGCGCAGAACATGCCGCCGGTTCAGCCGAACACGAACGCGCAGCCGAACGTGGCGCAGCCGCCGCCGGCGCAGCCGAACGCGAACACCGCGGGGCAGAACCCGCCGCCGGGGCAGCCGGCTCCGAACGGGACGGTGGCCCAGCCGCCTCCGCCGCAGCCGAACCCGAATACGCAGGCGGCGAACACGCAGCCGGTGAAGCCGACGGCGCCGAAGCCGATCGGCGCCCCGAAGGCGTCGGACAAGGTCGAGAAGCCCGTCGCGGTCGCGGAGAAGCCGCCGAAGGAAGAGAAGCCGTCGAAGCCGGTCGCGGAGCCCAAAGGCAACGACGACGAGTTCGCGGCGGCGTTTGGTGGCGGCGGCGACACGAAGAAGAAGGAGACGAAGGCCGAGTCGAAGCCCGCCGAGGAGTCGAGCGGCGGCACGAAGAAGTCGTCGGTCTACATTCCTCCGGCGCCGGGGCAGGGCGGCAACATCCCCGACGCGCTCGGCCAGTCGGACATCATGGAGGTCGTGAAGGGCAACATCGGCCCCATCAAGAAGTGCGTCGACGAGCAGAAGGCCAAGGAGCCGGGCACGTCGGGCAAGCTGGTGATGAAGTGGACCGTGCTCACCAGCGGGAAGACGGCGAAGGTCGAGGTCGTCTCCGAAGAGTTCAAGTCGACGTACCTCGCCGGGTGCGTGGGTGGCCTCATCAAGGGCTGGACGTTCCCCAAGCACAAGACCCAGGGCGATCCGATCGTCTTCCCCTTCAAGTTCTGACGCGGACCGCCACTTCGGCCCGATCTCTTCGTCGGACTCTTGCGGTCCGTGCTCACGGCCAAACAACGGCCGCTCCGCGCGGTCCTCGCGCGGTCCTCGACCTCGACGCGAATCGACGCTCCGGGTTTGGGCGAATTGGGGCGCCGCTCCGCGCGGTCTTTGCGCGCTCCTCGACCGCGGGGTTGGGCGAATTTGGGGCTCCGCTCGTAACTCTGCGGTGTTCCCGATGCGCACGGATGGCGCGGTGATTATTCCCTCCGCCTCAAGGAGGGAGGTCACTTGAAACGTTTCGCAGTCGTAACGCTGCTGTGCGTTGGATGCGGTGGTGGCCTGCCGTTCCTGGACACCGATGGCGGGTCCAACACCGATGGCGGTTCGACGGATGCCGGCTCCGACGCCGGCATGACGTTCATGTGCGACGCCATGGCTTCGCAGCCGGGCGGCTGCGCCTATGGCGAGTACTGCAACGCGAGCAATCGCCAGTGCCGTGACGTCGCGGTCGGCACGTGCAGCAACTTCTCGAGCACGCACTCCACGAAGCAGTGGAACGTCACCACGAGCACCGGCCCCATCATCTACGAGGGCATCGACGAGGCCGTCGACCGGCAGATGGACTGCACCATGGGCACGCCGTTCACCGTCACGCTCAAGGCGTACATGCACACGGGCACGTTCCCCGCGAACAAGAGCAACCTGCCGGGCTTCTTCTACGTGACCGTCGGCGGCGTGGAGAACGACATCCCGATGAACTACCTGCGCCCGGAGATGGAGTTCTATTCCGTCAGCGCGGACATGAAGAACGCCACGATGAAGTTCACGCTGTGCTCCACCGTCGCAATGAACTCAATCCAGGCGGCTTTCTACTTCACCGGTGGAAACCCGTTCTGCATGACCCTGATGAACTGAGGACACCATGATCGAACTCATCGTGATGGCAGCGCTCGCCAAAGCGCCCGTGATTGCCCCGGACCACAAGCTGAGCTGCCCGACCGGCACCAAGCAGGTTCGCACCTCGAGCCTCGTCGCCTGCGACGAGGGCGGGCGCGTCTTCCACGGCCCGTACATCTCGCTCTACGCGGACGGCAAGGTCGAAGCCGTCGGTCAGAGCGAGCACGGCTTTCGTTCGGGCAAGTGGAGCTTCTACGACGCCAAGGGCACGCTCGTCGGTGAGACCGAGTTCAAGCGCGGCAACTTCCACGGGCGCCGCGTCTTCTACAACCCGGACGGCTCGCTGAAGAGCGAAGAGACGTACGCGACGGGGCAGCTCGTGACCGTGAGCGGCCCGGGCGGGCCGACGCGCACCACGCGCTGACGCGCGCGGCCGCGAGGAGAGGGAGTCAGGGAGTGGGGAGCGGGATGCGGCGGACTTTGGCGAGAACGCCTCGCGTCGGAAGACGCGGGGCTCGACGGGTGTTGAGGCGGGCAGCGCGCCCCAGGCGCGTTTCTTTTGCTGGCTTTTTCGCGCACCTCTCGTCGAGGATTCACCTGCGAATGACCGCGCTGAAGCACCAGCCGCCATTGCCCGATCTCCCGGTCCGCACGGTTCAGGAGATGGGGCTCAAAGAGCTCGAGCGCATCCGCCTGATCCTGCGCGGAGGCTCGGTGCTGGAGTGGCGCCGCCTGCACTTCAAGACGCGCGACGAGGTCGACCGCTTCCTGCGCCTGAGCCAGATCGACCCGAGCAAGCCGCACGACGAGGAGTGGGTCCGCACCATTCTCGCGGACGCGGTCGAGTACCTGCGCAAGACGTTCGACTACAAGGTCGCCGAGCAGGTCGCGAACCCGGCCGAGATTCACGACCTCTTCCTCTACGCGTCCGGCTCGAAGGAGCCGCGCCGCTTCCGGAAGATCGCGTGCATCGTGCTGAAGGTGATGCACGTCATTCAGCACATCGAGGGGCGGGACCTGCTGTTCAAGTTGGCCGTCTCCGAGGCAGAGCTCGCGCAGCTCGTCACCGAGCGCGTGACCGCGATGGCCGAGGAGATGAAGCAGAAAGGCCTGCCCATCGTGGAGTTCGCCGACTCCATCAAGACGCGCGAGTCGATCATCTCGAAGCTGATCGCCAAGCGTGAGTCGACCGCCGGCACCGTCTACGACCGCACGCGCTTCCGCATCATCGTGAAGGAGCGGCCCGACGTCTTGCCGGTCCTCTACTACCTCACGCAGAAGCTCATCCCGTTCAACTACCTGGTCCCGACGCAGACCGAGAACTCGCTCATCAACTTCAAGGACTTGCTGCGCGACTACCCGCACTTCCAGAAGTTCGTGAAGGACCTGCACCTCGACGAGGACTACGAGGAGCGCGAGAACCGCAAGCCGGGGAACCGCTTCTCGGGGTCGGGCTACAAGATCCTCAACTTCGTCGCCGACGTGCCGATTCGGCTGGATGCGTACCTGCCTCCGCCGGACAAGGACCCTCGGCCGCGCAAGGGGCGCATCGCGCTCGCGCTCTGCGAGTTCCAGATCTGCGACGAGGCCCAGGCGATCTTGAACGAGCAGGGCGAGAACAGCCACGAGCGGTACAAGCAGCGGCAGCGCGAGGTCGTGCTCAAGCGCCTGTCGCGCGGCCTCGTGGTGCCGAAGCGCGTTCGCGCGAACGGGAAGTCGAAGGACACGCCGGCCGAGCCGTGAGGGCGATCGCAGACGGCGTCTGGATGGACACGGCGCCGGTGCGGTTCCTGGGGCTTCAGCTCACCGCCAACATGGTGGTGCTGCGGCTCAGCGACGGCGGGCTGCTCTTGTACTCGCCGATTCCCTGCACCCCCGAGCGTCGCGCGGCGGTGGAGGCGCTCGGCACGGTGAAGCACCTCTACTCGCCGAACACGTTCCATCACCTGCGCATCGGCGAGTGGAAGGCGGCGTTCCCCGCGGCGACGCTGCACGCTCCGGCGGGCCTTCAGAAGAAGCGGCCCGATCTGAAGATCGACCGCGTGCACGATGACGCCGCCGTCGACGACGCCATCGAGGAGCTGCCCATCGACGGCTTCTACCTGCAGGAGCGCGCGGTGCTTCACCGGCCGTCGCGCACGCTCGTCGTCGCCGATCTCGTGCACAACATCGGGCGGCCGGAGCACTGGTGGACGCGCACGTATACGAAGCTGGCCGGCTTCTACGATCGCGTGGCGGTGAGCCGGATCATTCGCGGCACGTCGTTCACCGACAAGGCTGCGGCGCGGAAGAGCCTCGCGGCGATCTTCGAGCGGGACTTCGAGCGGATCGTGCCGGGGCACGGCGAGCCGATCGTGGACGACGCGAAGCGGCAGCTGCAGAGCGCATACGCCGGATTCTGACGCGCAGCGGGCTCTGGCCCGCTTCGACTCCGCGCCTGCGGCGCTCCGCTGTGCGTGAACGGCGGCGGCTTCTTCCGGTATGGCTACTTCTTGCGGTTCTTCTTCTTGTTCTGCTTCTCGCGCTTGCGGCGCTCTTTGATCGCCTTGCGCTCGGCGTCGGTCATGCCGCCGGCCTGGGGCGCCGTCGAGTAGCCCATGAGGCGGGCCTTCGCCATCGCGTTCTGGCCCATCGGCGCGGTGTAGCCGCGGGCGATCTGCGGCATCTGCAGCTGCTGGGGCTGGCCGCCGCCCATGCCGAGCGCGGCCTCCATCATCTTCGCGTCCTTGCCGAAGACCTTGGAGAGATCCATGCCCTTCAGCTGCGAGAGCTGGCCGAGCTGCTTGAAGCCGGGGATGCGGCCGAGCAGGCCGGGGTTCTGGCCGATCGAGCCCATCACCTGCTGCATCATCGTGTACTTCTGCAGCAGCTCCTGGACGTCCTTCGGCGTGCGACCTGAGCCCTTCGCGATGCGCTTGGCGCGGGCCTCGTTGATGAGCGTCGGGTTGAGGCGCTCCTGCTCGGTCATCGAGTCGAAGAGCGTCTCGATCTTGGAGAGCTCTTTGTCGTCGGGGTTCAGCTGCTCGGTCATCTCACCGAAGATGGGGAACTTCTCGAGCAGCTCCTTGATCGGCCCCATCTTGCGGACCGTGCGGATCTGGTCGACGAAGTCGCGCATGGTGAAGTTGCCGGAGAGGAGCTTCTTCGCGTCCTCCTCGGCCTTCGCCTCGTCGACGACTCCCTCGAAGTCCTTCATCAGGCCGACGATGTCGCCGAAGCCCAGGATGCGGCTGGCGAGACCGTCGGGGCGGAACTCCTCGAGCTTGTCGAGGCCTTCGCCCATGCCGAGGAACTTGATCGGCTTGCCGGTGACTTCCTTGATCGAGAGCGCGGCGCCGCCGCGGGCGTCGCCGTCGAGCTTGGTGAGGATGAAGCCGTCGATGCCGATGCGGCGATCGAACTCGGCGGCGGTGCGCACCGAGTCCTGGCCGATCATCGCGTCGCAGACGAGGATGGTGTTGTCGGGCGAGACGAGCTTCTTGATCGCCTCGAGCTCCTGCATGAGGGGCTCGTCGATGGCGAGGCGGCCGGCGGTGTCGACGATGACGACGTCGTTCTTGTTCTCGCGCGCCTGCGCGTAGGCCTTCTCGGCGAGCTGCGGCGGCTGGGTGCCGGCTTCGTGGAAGACGGGGACTCCGAGCTGCTGGCCGAGGACCTTGAGCTGGTCGACGGCGGCGGGGCGGTAGATGTCGGCGGCGACGAGCAGCGGCTTGCGGCCCTCTTTGATGAGCCGGTTCGCGATCTTTCCGACGGTGGTGGTCTTACCCGAGCCCTGCAGGCCGACCATCATGATGCCGCTGATCTGGCCCTTCGGCTTGAGCTTGAGCGACGTGTCGACGGGGCCCATCAGGGCCTCGAGCTCGTCGTGGCAGATCTTCACGAAGTGATCGCCGGCGGTGACCTTGACCTTCTTGCCGTCCTTGTCGGTGATGGTCGTCTGGACGGTGGCGCCGATCGCCTTCTCGCGGACGCGGGCGACGAACTTCTTCACCACGTCGAACGTGACGTCAGCCTCGAGCAGCGAGACGCGTATGTCGCGCAGGGACTCGTCGACGAGCTCGGGGCTGATCTCGGCCTTGCCGGCCAGGCGGTTCTTGGCCGCGCGGAAACCTTTGCTGACGGTCTCGAGCATCGCTTTTGGCCTATATCATCGAGACCATGCCCGGGTGGCGAAACTGGTAGACGCAGCGGACTTAAAATCCGCGGGCACGGAAACGTGTCGTGCCGGTTCGAGTCCGGCACCGGGCAAAGCGTCGCGACCGACAACAACCGGGTTCGCGTTCGCGTTCGGGTTCGCGTTACTTGAAACGCAGTATGCGCCACGGCTGTGACGCGCACGCCTTGTTCGCGCCCAGCGCCTCGATCGTCGGTGGCGCCCAGCACGTGTGCAGCATGAGATCGTTCTCGTCGAGGACGCCGAGCGGCGGGCGGTCTTCCCAGAGGACCGCAACGTGGCGCGATGACGGGAAGTGCAGCACGTCGCCTCTGCGCACCGGCCCTTTCACCTCGGGCGCTTGCTGGTCAATCGAATACGTCGAGACGTACTCGGCCTTCTTGCCCAGGCGGCGCTGGCCGTAGACCGCCAGGTCGGCGCAGTCCGAGCCGATCAGCAGGTCCGTCTGGTTGCGGCCGTCCGGGCCCGCACTGCCGAAGATGTACGGCGTGCCGGCCAGCTCGGTGACGTAGCCCAGGTACGAGTCGTCGAGGCGGAAGGTCACGCGGTGAACGTCCTTCGTGAGGCCTCCCCACTTCGTGGATTCGGCGGTGCACCGCTGCTCGCCGTCGCACAGCCGGTACGCCGTGGTGCCGACGCCCGGCACTCCCGGGAGGCCCGGGCCGCTCGCCTCGCAGGTCGCCTTGCCGCGGCAGCGCTCGAGCTCCAGGGCGTCGTAGTGGATCTGCTCGAAGTGGAACGAGGGCTGCGTGTTGTCGACGTACGGCTCCTTCGGCTTCAGCTCGTACCAGCGCCAGTCGCCTTTGCCCGCCGGTGCGTGCAGCACCACCTTCTGGCCCACACGCGCGTACGCCCAGCCGGGCTTCGGCTGGGCGTCGTCGATGCTCGTTCTGATCTCGAGGGGTGCCGCGGCGAGCAGGAAGAGGAGGGCGACCATCACGTCTTGGACGCCCAGCCTACGCGCTTTCGTTTCACTTCTTCGCGACGCACTGGCCGCCGATGCAGTCCTCGGTGTCGGCGCACGTGTCATCCGTGACACACGCTCCGCCCGGGCTCGAGTGCTTCAACGTGCAGGCTCCGGCGATGCAGTCCTGCGCGTCGGCGCAGACGTCGTCCGTCACGCACGCCACCACGTTGCCGGTCGAGCCGACCGCCGCCGCCGAGGCCTGGAAGGCGCCGAGCTTCGTGGTGCGCAGGCGCACGCGGCCCGTCGAGTCGTCGAAGGTCAGCGAGCCCCCGGAGAGCCGATCGTCGTCGCACTTCACCGAGAGGTCCGACGTGCTCTGCCCGGCCGCGAGCTTCACCGGCAGCAGGACCTCGGCCTCCTTCGAGAGCGTGAGGCCGCTCGGACCCAGGATCATCACGGGACCCGCGCGACCCGGGCCGAGATCGTCCAGGCCGAGCTCGACCGTGACGAGGGTGTCGGCGGTCAGCGCCCCCGGAGGGATGGTGAGGCTCGCTCCGGCGAGCTCGCTGTCGTCGGCGGCAGCGACGGTCAGCGCTCCGCCTTGCGAGGCGGAGATGGTCTGAGACTTCACGTAACGGGAACCCACGATGCCGTTGCCGCAGGCAGCGAGGGCGAAGACGAACAGCGGGAGGAGTTTCGTTGTCATGCCCATGAATGGGTCCGCGGAAAAAGCCCTTCAAAATTTCCCGAGCGAGGCGCGCGCCGCCGCCGCGTGAGCCCCGTTCGGGAACCGCGCGAGGTACTCGCGCAGCGCCGCGCGGGCCTGCTCGATGCGGCCGCGCCGCGACTCGACCTCGGCCAGCAGCACCAGCGCGCGCTCGGCGAACGGTGAGGCGCCGCGAGCGAGCGGCTGAAGCACGGCAGCAGCCTCGGCCCAACGCCCCTCGGCGCGGAGCAGCTCGCCGCGAAGGGCCTCAAGCTCGTCCCGGCGCTCGGGGGCGTCGATGCCGTCGAGGACCTCGAGCGCGCGGGCGTGCTGCGCGGTGGCGAGCAGCGCCTCGACCAGGCTGATGCCGACCTCCGCCTTCAGCGCTCCGCCGGGGAAGCGCGCGCGGGCCTCCTCAAGCGTTCGGACGGCGGCCGCGGGCTCCTGCAGGCGCGCGAGCTCGTAGAGCGCCACCTCGGCGTGCGTGCGCTCGTTCGCCATGGTGCGGAACAGCTTCGCCGCTGCAGCCGGATCGGTGCCGCGCAGGCTCAGCGCGCGTCGGAAGCGCGCGTGGTCGTCCTCCGGCGCTGCGAACGTGCGCGTCTCTCCGGCGCGGACGACGGTGCCGCTCGGGCGGAAGACGACCTCTCCGCTCTCGACGTGAACGGTGAGGCTGCCGTCGGCAGCGATCTCGAACGAGGCGGCCGCCTGCTCGAGCACGGCGACCTCGAGGGCGGTGCGGAGCTCGACCCGCTCGCTGCCGGCGCGGACGTGCACTCGGCCGCGGTCGAGCTGCGCGCCCTTCACGTCGCTCAGCGCGACGGTCTGGGCGCCGGGCTCCGGGATCACGTGCCACGTCGGCGCGACGGGTCTCAGCACCAGCGCGCACAGGCCGGCGACGATCGCGCCCGCCGCGAACCAGGCGAAGCGCGACGGCGGCTGCGCCGGCGCCTCGGACCGTCGAACGAAGCCGCGCCAGTTGCGCTCGACGGCGCCGACCGGAGGTGTGGGCGCAGGCACGCGGCGCAGCAGCGCTCCAGCGGGAGAGTCGGACAGCTCGACGAGGCGCTTCGGTGCGTTCATGAGAGGAACCCTCGCTTCCGGGCGATGCGTTCGAAGTCTTTCCGCGCGTGGTGAAGCCGCGTCCACACGGTGCCGACGGGGCAGCCGACGCGCTCGGCGATCTCCTCGCCGGGCAGCTGCTCGAGCTCGTAGAGCACGAAGACCTCGCGCTTCTTCGGCGCCATGCGCTGCAGCACCTTCGCGACCTGCGCCTCGGACTCGCGCGCCTCGTAGTCGTGCGCGGCCGTGCGCTCGTGCGTGCGCGTCTTCTCGGAGGCGCCGAACAGGCCGAGCAGCGCCTCGCGCAGGTTGCGGCTGCGGTGGCGGTCGCTGACGAGGTTCGCGGCGATGCGGTACAGCCAGGTCGTCACCTTGCCTTCCTTGAAGGCGTCGAGCTTCTGGAAGGCGATCACGAACACCTCCTGGGTCAGGTCGTCGGCCTCGGGCGTCGGGACGCCGAGCCGGCGGACGCTGCGGTGCACGAAGTCGTGGTGGGCCTCGAAGAAGGCGCGCCACGAGGCGTCGTCTCCCGCGCGGCAGCGCTCGAGCAGGCCTTCGTCGGTGAGCGCGGCGTCCATCAGAACATCCAGCCCAGGCCCACGGCGCCGGAGACGAGGAAGGGCACGGCGCGGTGCTGATCCGCGCCCTCGACGCTCAGCGTCGGCGGGGTGACCGAGGCGACACCCACCGCCCGCAGCCCGACGAAGAGCCCGCTCGCGATCGTGAAGGTCCCCGAGAGCGTGCCGCCGGCCGCGAGGCTCGCGCGCGTCGCGTCGTCCTGCTGGTGGATGCCGCCCTTCGCTTCCCCGGAGAGCAGCAGCACCCCCAGCGCGGGGCCCACGCAGCCGCGCAGGCGGTCTCCGAGGCACAGCGAGCCCTGCGCCAGGATGTCGTCGACGCGCGTGCGGAGCTCTCCGCGCTCGCGGCCTTCGACGTACACCGCCGTGCGCTGCTGCAGGCTCGTGCCGGCCAGCAGCCCGACCTCGAAGCGCTTCGTGCCTCCCGAGAGATCGATGCCCAGACGGGGCAGGGCGACGCTGCCGTCGGTGCCTCCGCCGAAGCCGAGTGAGATGCGCACGCGGAATGGGTCGGGAGGAGGCGCGAGGGTGGAGATGAGCGGGGGCGGTTCGCGTTCGGGTTCGCGTTCGGGCTCGGCGATGGGTACGGGTACGGCTTCGGGTACGGGTACGGTTTCCGGTACGGGTACGGCTTCCGGTACGGGGACAGCTTCGGCTTCGGCGACCGCTGGGGGCGGTTCGGGAACTGCCGGCGTCTCCGGCGCCGGTTGCGGAGGAAGCCGAGCCTCTTGCGGCAGCGGCGCTGCGCGGGGCCGCTGCTGCTGCTCGAGCACCGGCAGCTTCACCTTCGGCCCCGGCGCGAAGCTCAGCCGGGCGAAGTGCCGCTCGACGGCGGCGGCGACGAGATCGTCGAGCGAGTCACACGACGCGGGCAGGCTGCGCTCGAGCTGCAGGCGGCCGTCGGGGCCGGCGACGCGCAACAGGTGCGCTCCGTCCTTCGCTTCGACGCGCACGACCCATGGCGCGGCCGGGTCGAAGATGACCCCCGGCATTCGCAGCTCGAACGCCGACCGAAACGCCGGCGGCTGCGCGCACGAGGTCGCGTCGACGACGTGCAGCCGCGCAGGAGTTGCGGCAGCGAGCGCGAGACTGAGGACGGAGAACACCAAACGCGAAGGCCCTTCAACAGTCGAGCCGAGGGGTCATTTCGGGGCCAGGGCGCCCTCGATGCGCACCTGCACCGTGAGGCGGTGGTAGGAGGCCGCCTCCGAAGAACCGCCGGCGACGTACGAGTGGTGGCGCATGACGAACGTCCCCGACGGCGTCACGCGGCTGACGAAGCGCACCGTGACGCGGCCGTTCTGGTTGAGGCCCGCGGTCATCCAGTCGGGGCCTTCGAGCCCACCGCCGAGCGCGCCGGGGAACGTCGACTCGTCGGCCCCGACGTGGACGAAGAACCAGCGGTTGCGCTCGTCGTACGGCCAGTGCGGCAGATCGAACGTGAGCGTGCCGAACACGCCGCTGACTCCGCTCAGGCCGGTGGAGAGCTGCACCGGGCTGTTGTTGTCCTGCTGCACCGTCGCGACGCGCGCGGTGGGCAGCGGCCGGTAGACGAGGCTGGCGCTCGGCGAGAGGTAGCCGACCGCATCGACCCACGGCTCGAGGCCGTCGTCGTCGATGCCGCTCGCCCACGAGGCGGTGACGTCGAGCTGCTGGCTCGAGCTCGCAGGCGCGAGGAAGAAGCTCGAGTAGCGCCAGGGAAAGTGGCCGTCGACCGGCACGCTCGCCCACGCAGCTCCTCCGAGGTTCAGCGTGATGCGCTCGTCGCGCCAGACGTGCGGGCCGACGTGCACGGCTCCGAGCATCGCGGTGGCGCCCTGCGCGGCGCCGACGATCTCGTAGCGCAGCGTCTCGGACAGTCGCGTCCAGATCTCGCGAAAGCCGTCGTCGTTCGGGCTCGTCGCGAGCCAGCGCACCGGCTGATCCAGCAGGTGCACGTACTGGCCGCCCGCGGCCTCGGGCACGAGCGCGGCCGTGAGCGCGAAGCGCAGCGTGCCGGTCGCGGTGCCGGGCACGTCGATGGTGAAGGCCCCTGCCGCGTCGAGCTGAACCATGAAGCAGTGCACGTGGGACTGCAGCGGCCCGACGGTCATCACCGAGCCCGCGGGCTCGAGGTGCAGGTCGAGCGTCTCGGTGCTCGCGGTCTCGAAGGTGAGCGAGCCGACGACGCCGACCGTCGAGGCGGGCATCGCAGGCGGCGCGACCGTGATGCGTCGCTGAGCTGCGGTCACTGTGCGGTCGAAGGTGACCGGCGTGCTCAGCGGGACGAAGACCTGCGCCGGGCCGAGCGCGACGGGGGCGCCCGCGTCCGGCGGCGGCGGGGGTGGAGGAGCACCCCCATCGACCGGCGGCGGCGGGGTGCCCGCGTCCGGCGGCGGCGGCAGCACCATGCCCGCGTCCGCGTCGGCTCCGGCGTCGGGCGCCGGCGGAATGGCCGGCAGGGGCTCGCCGCAAGCGATGAAAAGGACGAAGGAGAACGGAGCGAGATGTCGAAGCACGCCGGTGAATGGGGCGGCGGGAAATCCGCTTCAAAAAAAGTGCGGTATGAGAGCCGCGTGAAGGCGCAGCTGCTGATTTCAGATCCGAAAGGCCGGGTGTTCGAGCACCCGTACCTGCTCGCCACCTTGCGCTCGGGCGAGGAGCTGCTGCCCGCGCACGGCCGGCCCATTCCGCTCCCCGCCGCGGGCAGGCTCGTGCACCTCCCGGGGCGGCTGCCGGTCGGCATCGACCCGAAGACCGGCGAGATGCAGCCGGTGCCCGGCTACCACGCGGTCGGCGCGCTGCTGCCGCCCGGCTACACGCGCACGTACCTGCCGGGAGAGGTGAAGGGGGACGGGCCGATTCTCCCCCAGTGGGCGTACACCGCGGCCGCCTGGGTCGATGGCCGCCCGGTCGCGTGGGCGGTGCACACCGATCGCCGCAAGCACTGGACGCCGGCGCGCTTCTCGACGCCCGAGGTGAAGAAGCGCGTGAAGGAGCACCTCAAGCGCTTCCCCGAGAACCGCGTGCTCAAGCAGCTCGAGGTCTGCGCGCTCGTCTACCGCTGCTTCACCAGCCAGAACATCTTCTACGCGCGCGACGAGGGCGCCATCCCCGCGTCGACGTACTGCAACGCGCAGTGCGTCGGCTGCATCAGCGACCAGCCCGACGACGGGCCGCCCGCGAGCCACGAGCGCATGAGCGACGGCCCGGCCGCGCGCGAGATGGCCGACGTCGCCATCTGGCACCTCACGCACGCGCCGGGCCGCACGATGGTGAGCTTCGGCCAGGGTTGCGAGGGCGAGCCGCTCACGCGGTGGAAGGTGATCGAAGAGGCGATTCGCCTCATCCGCGCGACCACGCGCAAGGGCTCGATCAACATCAACACCAACGGCTCGCTGACGGCCGGCCTCGCGAAGCTGTACGACGCGGGGCTCGACGCCATTCGCGTGTCGCTCAACTCGGCGTCGAAGGATCTCTACGAGGCGTACTACCAGCCGGTGAAGTACGGCTGGGAGAACGTCGAGGCCTCCATCGCGCTCAGCCGCGAGCGCGGCGCCTACCTCGCGCTCAACCTGCTCTTGTTCCCCGGCGTCACCGACCGCCGCGGCGAGGTCGACGCCCTCAAGCGCCTGGTGAAGAAGTACCGCGTCGACCAGGTGCAGACCCGCAGCCTGTGCATCGACCCGCTGCAGTACCTCGCTACCGCCCGCGACAAGGGCGCCGGCGGCGAGGCCATCGGCGTTCAGCGGCTCATGCGCGAGCTGCAGGACGCGCGGCCGGGCCTCGTCATCGGGAACTTCGCCCGCGGCATGTCCGAGCGGCGCGTCGGCGCCTGAGGGCAAAAAATGGGGACTGTCCCCTTTTTGGCGACGGCGCCGCGAAAAAGGGGACAGTCCCCATTTTTGTACCCCGCAAAACAAACGGGACTCCGGCCAAAGGGGGAAAGCCGGAGTCCCGCTCGAGGTTGGCCCTATGCCGACCTCTGACAATGCCGGGCCACTCTTCAAGTGGCGCGCCAGCGTTTCACCATTCCAAGTGGCTGAAACGCCGAACTACATTCGCGCAAAGATGTTTACAGAGGCGCGCAAATGCTCCAAACCACATGGAGCGTCGTCCGACCTCAGGTCAGCTCATCGAGAATGACCTTTGCGATCAGCGCGTCCTTCTGGACGTAGCCGTCGGCGCCGGCTTCTCGGCAGATGCGCTGGAGCTCGGCCTCATTTTCACCGGAGCACAGCAGCACCTTGATCCCGGCGAAGAGGGCGTTCGACTTGATGAAGCGGCAGAACTGCTCGCCGTTCACGTTGGGCATCTTCACGTCGAGCAGCACCAGGTCGGGCCGGGTCTTCTTCTTCAGGATGATCTTGGTCGCCTTGTCGGCGGAGTCGCAGGTCGTGACTTCGAAGCCGCGGGCCGACAGCTCGGCCTCGAGCAGCTTCGCGGTCGCCTCGGAGTCGTCGACCACGAGCACCTTGCGCGGCCGCTCGGCGCCCTTGAGCGCCTCGGCGACGCGCTCGACGGCCGCCTCGAGGCCGCTCGACTTCGTGATGTAGCCGTCGGCTCCCGACGCGGTGGCCTTCTTCTCGAGCTCGGCCTCGGGCAGGTCCGAGTACAGCAGCAGGGTGGACTTGATCTGCCGCGTGGCGCGGAGGAACTCGACGACGTCGTCGCCGTACATCTCGGGCATGTTCACGTCGACCAGCACGAGCTCGTAGGTCTGCGCGTTCAGCTTCGAGTCGAGGGTTGCGAGGTCCGACGCCGCATCTGCCTCGATGCCCGCATTGGCGAGCGCTCCTTTCAGCAGATCCACCGTCATGGGGCTGTCGTCGATGACGAGAACGCGCGCGGCCATTGGGCGGGCAAAGGTGTATGTCGTTTCCCAGCACGTTTCCAGCTTTGCGCTTTTCGAGGCTCTGGCTCGAGGCTCTTGTAGACTGCGTTCCGCGTGACCACGCCGACGCCGCTACAGCGCGCCCTGGGAGCAGCGCCCGACCGCGCGACCGTCGCCGCCGCGCGCCCGGAGCAGGAGTTCTTCATGTTCCGCATGGGAGATCTCATGCTGGGCGTGCCCTCGGTGAACGTGCGCGAGGTGACGCGCATGGGCCCGATGACTCCGCTGCCGCGCATGATGTCGGCCGTGCTCGGCGTCGTCGGCCACCGCGGCGAGGTGCTGCCGGTCGTCGATCTGCTGCGCTTCCTCGGCGTGGGCGAGCTCAAGCCGAGCGTGCGCTCGCGCATCTTCGTGGGGGTCGCGGGCAACCTCTCCGCCGCCTTCCTCGCCGACATGGTCATCGGCCTGCGCAAGGTGTTCACGGCCGACATCTGGCCGGCGCCGGTGACGGGGCAGGTGCCGGCCGAGCTGCTCATCGGCATCGTCGCGACCGATCGCGAAGGCGAGGGCGCGATCAACCTGCTCAACCTCGCGCGCGTGCTGCAGTCGGCGCGGCAGCGGGCGGTCGCGCGGTGAGCCCAGCGACGGTGGACATCCTGCTCTTCGAGGTGGCGGGCGTGCGCTTCGGCGCCGACGCCTCGCAGGTGGTGCGCATCGACCGGCCGGTGGAAGAGCCTTCGGTGGGCGCTCCCCTGGGAGTGCCGGAGATCGGCAACCGGGCGCTCATCTTTCAGGGCCCGGACGGGGCGCTGCGGCGCCTCGACATCGACCGGGTGGCGGGCGTGCGCACGGTGGCGATCGAGAGCTTGCGCAGGCTGCCTCCTCCGGCGAGGGTTGGGCAGATTCCGATTGGCACGTGGCTGGACGGGGACGACGCGATCCTGCTCGTCGACCTCGCGCGAATGGCTTGAATGAGAGGGGAAGGTCTTTTCAATGGCTGGTGAGAGTCCCGAAAACCCGAAACCGTCGCCCCCGGCGTCGAAGAAGAAGGGCGCCGCAGGCGGAGCCGGAGGGCCTTCGAAGAACGGCAGCATCGGGCTCTTGCCGCTGACGACGGCGCTGAAGGCCGCCGCCAAGGGCGACTTCACCGCGCGCGCCGAGCTCGATCGGCTCGAGGGCGACAGCGCCGAGGTCGCGACCCTGTTGAACCAGGTGCTCGATCAGCTCGCGCAGCGGCAGAACGAGTTCGACCAGCGCAAGGCGCAGACGGTGCACGTCGTCGACCAGGCGCTCGACGCGCTGATCGCGCTGGTGCGTCAGGGCGAGCTCAACCGGTGGACGGCGAGCAACAGCACCGACGACCCGATGTTGGGCCCGCTGCTCGAGGGCTTCGGGAAGGTCATCGAGACGCTGCGCACGTTCGTGCGCGAGATCAACGAGGCGGCGCTCAGGCTCTCGTCGTCGGCGAACGAGGTGCTCGCGGCGTCGACGCAGCACGAGTCGTCCTCCACCGAGCAGGCCGCCGCGATTCACGAGACGACGGCGACGATGGAAGAGCTGAAGCACGCGTCGGCGCAGATCGCCGAGAACGCCGGCGCCGTCGCCCGCGTCGCGGAAGAGACGCTCGAGAGCGCGCGCTCGGGCCGCGGCGCCATCGGCGAGTTCATTCAAGCGATGCAGCAGATCCGCGCCGACAGCGCGGCGGTCGCCGACTCGATCGCGAAGCTGTCGAAGCGCGTCGAGCGCATCGGCACGGTGGTCGAGGTCATCGACGAGATCGCCGACCGGTCCGACCTGCTCGCGCTCAACGCCGCGCTCGAAGGCTCGCGCGCCGGAGAGGCCGGCAAGGGCTTCTCGATCGTCGCCGCCGAGATGCGCCGCCTCGCCGAGAACGTCCTGGACTCGACGAAGGAGATCAAGAACCTCATCACCGAGATCCGCGAGGCGACCGCCGCCGCCGCGGGGGCCGCCGACGCGTCGAAGAGCGCCACCGAGTCGGGCGAGAAGCTGGGCAGCGCGGCGGCCTCGGCCGTCGAGTCGATTCTCGCCGGCGTGCAGGAGACGTCCGACGCGGCGCGCGTCATCAACCTCGCCACGCAGCAGCAGCGCACCGCGACCGAGCAGGTCGTGGCGTCGATGGCCGAGATCGAAGACGTCACGCGCCAGACGACGCAGGCTTCGAAGCAGGCGACCGGCGCAGCGGCCGAGCTCACGCAGCTCGCAGGGCGGCTCGCAGAGCTCATCAAGCGTTTCAAGGCGGATTAGGCGGGCTGATCTCCCGGGGAGCCTGGCTCCCCGCCCCGCCGGAGGCGAGAGCCTTCCGCGGCTACAGCGGTACGAACTTTCCGGAGTCTGACGAATCGATACGGAAGCGCTCAAGAAGTCGCTCATCTCCAAGTTCATGGAGGTGACCAGCGACCGGCTGCAGACGATTCAGCTCGGCGTGCTCGAGCTGGAGAAGCCGAGCGCCGAGAAGGCGTACGACAACGTCGCGCGCGAGCTGCATACGATGAAGGGCGAGGCGCGCATGCTGGGCCTGGGCGCCTTCGGGCAGCTCGCCCACGCGTGCGAGGACGTCCTCAAGTCTCATCGCGAGGGGAAGATCGCGGTGAAGCCCGCGGTCGAGGCGCTCTTGCGCGCGTGCGACACCTTCCAGGAGCTGCTCGAGGACATCGAAGCGGCGAAGAACGGCTCGACGGCCTCGGGGGAGATGGCGCAGAGCCTGTCGGACCTCGCGGGCACTCCGCTGCCGCCGATGAAGCCGACGGCGCCGTCGGGCGGGGGCCTGAAGAAGTCGGCTCCGAAGGCGCAGCCGAAGATGCCGAGCAGCGAGGCGTCGCGGCCGACGCCGCCGCTGCCGTCGTCTCCGCCGGCGCCGAGGCCGACGCCGCCGAGCCCTCCGCCGTCGGCGCCGCCGGACGAGCCGCGCGCCGAGGCTCCGCACGCGGAAGAGGCGGGCGAGCGCAAGGCGATGGAGCGCACCATCCGCGTCTCGGTCGAGCTGCTCGACTCGCTGGGGCTGCTCTCGGGCGACCTGCTCGTCGAGAGCGCGCGGGCGCGGCTGCGCAGCGAAGAGCTCTCGGTGCTGCTCGAGCGCTTCTCGCGCCTGGGCGACAACTTCCTGAGGCTGTACCAGTCGCTGCCGGCGGCGCAGCGCGACGGCGCGCACGGCCAGGTCGATCGCCTCGAGGGCGATCTGCACCTCTTGCGCGACGACGCGTTCCGCTTCGTGCGCGGGCACGTCGACGCGGTGAACACGCTGCACGGCAGCCTGTCGCAGATGGCCGACAACGTCGCCGAGGCGCGGCTCGTGCCGCTGTCGACGGTGTTCGAGGCGTTCCCGCGCGCGGTGCGCGACATCGCGAGCTCGCAGGGCAAGCAGGTCGATCTGCAGATCGAGAACAGCGGCGTCGGCGTCGACCGCTCGATGATCAACGACGTGCGCGACGCGCTCATTCACCTCGTGCGCAACGCGGTGGATCACGGCATCGAGGCGCCCGACTTCCGCGAGGCGCTGGGCAAGCCGGCGAGCGGCCGCGTCTCGATTCGCGTCCGCGCCGACGGAGACATGCTCGCCGTCGAGCTCGAGGACGACGGCCGCGGCATCGACCCCGAGCGGCTGCGCAGCGTGGCGGTGCAGCGGCGGATCCTGACTCCCGCGCAGGGCGCCGCGCTGTCCGAGCGCGAGGCGATCGAGCTCATCTTCCGGCCGGGCTTCTCGACGCGCGAAGAGGTGAGCGAGCTGTCCGGCCGCGGCGTCGGCATGGACGTCGTGAAGCGCAAGGTCGAGGCGCTCGGCGGCTCGGTCTCGGTGCAGAGCCGGGTGGGGCGCGGCACCACCATCGGCCTGCGGCTGCCCCAGTCGCTCGCGCTGATGCGCGTGCTGCTCGTGCGCCTGGGGGACGACGTCTACGGCATGCCGGCCGCCGACGTCGAAGCCGTCGCGCGCTTCCGGCCCGAAGACCGCATGGAGGTGTTCGGCTCGCTCGCGGTGATGCACCGCAGCCGGCCCACCACGCTCGTCGCGCTCGGCCCGCTGCTGGGCCTCAACGGCGGCCCGCGGCACGATCGCCCGCCGTCGGTCGTGGTGCGCCACGGCGATGATCGCGCCGCGCTGGTGGTCGACGGGCTGGTCGACGAGCGCGAGGTCGCGGTGAAGCCGTGCGGCGGAGAGTTCTTGAAGGGCGCTGCCTTCATCGCCGGCACCGCCGCGCTCGAGGACGGCCGCATCGCCGTGCTGCTGCACGTGCCGGACATCATGGCCGAGGTGCGCCGCGTGGCGAGGCCGGTGCAGGAGCCCGCACAGACGAAGCGGCTGCGCGTGCTGCTGGTCGACGACTCGCCGATCGCGCGGGCGACCGAAGGCGCGCTGGTCAAGGCCCTGGGCCACGCGGTCGCCGAGGCGGTCGACGGAGAAGACGCGTGGGTTCGCGTTCAGCGCGAGCCTTATGATCTGATCCTCACCGACGTGCAGATGCCGCGGCTCGATGGCTTCAGCTTCACCCGACGCGTGAAGAGTCACCCCGACTTCGGGCGCATCCCCGTGATCATCCTGTCGTCGCTGGCGTCTCCCGAGGACAAGCGGCGCGGCGTCGACGCCGGAGCGGATGCGTACCTCATCAAGGGTGAGCTCGGCGTCGAGAGCCTGGCGCTGGCGATCGATCGACTGACATGACCTGCCGCGTGCTCATCGTCGAGCGCACCGGGCAGCTCTCCCGGCGGTTGCGCGGGCTGTACTCCGGCGGCGTCGTCGAGGCGGCCCCGCCGGCGGACCCGGCGATCATGCTCGAGCAGGTGCAGCGCCACGCGCCGGACGTGGTGGTGGTGGATCTGGAGGACGCTCCGCTCGAGGCGGTCGCGGCGATCGAGTCGGTGATGGCCGAGCAGCCGGTGCCGATGGTGGTGGTGACGCCGGGCGGCTCGCAGAAGCAGCACGCGATCCGCGCGCTCGCGGCGGGCGCGCTGGAGATCGCGACCATCGACGGCCCCGAGCCGTGGAAGGCGCTGCAGCGGCAGGTGCTCTTCCTCTCGAAGGTGAAGGTCGTGAAGCACGTGCGCGGCCGGAAGCGCAAAGCCAAGGAGCCCGAGCGCCGCGTCACCGGCGGGCAGGTCGTCGCGCTCGCGGCGTCGCTCGGCGGGCCGAAGGCGCTCGCGCGGCTCATCGGCGCGCTGCCGAGGGACTTCAAGGCGCCGACGGTGCTGTGCCAGCACATCACTCCGGGCTTCGCGGACGATCTCGCGCGGTACCTCGCGGTCGAGACCCGCCACGACGTCGTCGAGGCGGAGGCGGGCATGGAGCTGAAGGCCGGGCGCTTCTACGTGGCGCCCTCGGAGGTGCACCTGCTCGTCCAGGCCGACGGCTCGCTCACCCTCGACACCGGCCCCGCGGTCGGCGGCTTCAGGCCGTCGTGCGACGTGCTGCTCAAGTCGGCGGCGCACGCGTTCGGAGATCGCGCCATCGGCGTCGTGCTCACCGGCATGGGCCGCGACGGCGCGAAGGGCCTCAAGGAGATTCGCAACCGCGGCGGCCACACCATCGCGCAGGACCAGGCGAGCTGCGTCGTCTTCGGAATGCCCGGCGAGTCGATCGCGTTGGGCGCAGCGGAGAAGGTGCTGCCGCTCGATCAGATTGCGGGGCAGCTCGTCAAATGGGTGATGCCGTGAGCAATCCCCCAGCCGCGGCCGATACACTTCGCGCTGCTTCGTTCTCGCTGCGCGCCGTGCTCACGGCCAAACAACGGCCGCTCCGCGCGGTGCTCGCTGCGGCCTCGCATCGCTCGCGTCTCGGCCGCGGCCTCCCTTCGCCGGGGAGGCATGATGAGTAATCCTCCCCCGGGCGGTATCGCTGCGTCCGCCGACAGTCCGCTGCAGATCGACCGCACCGCGCTCGAGAGCCTCGCGGCGCTGTTGCTCGAGAAGGTCGGCCTCAAGATCACACCGGACGGGTACTACGGGCTGAGGCTCGCGATGCAGGCGCGCATGCCGGCGCTGGGCCTCTCGGACGGGCAGGACTACGTCCGCCGCCTGCGCCAGCTCGCCGGAGAGGCCGAGCTGCGCGGCCTGTTGCCGCTCGTCACCGTCGGCAAGACCGAGTTCTTCCGCGACACGCGGCAGTTCAAGGCGCTCGAGAACACGCTGATGCCGCAGATGCTGGCCCGCGCCCGCCGCGCGAACCGGCACGTCGAGATCTGGAGCGCCGGCTGCGCGACCGGCGAAGAGCCATACAGCCTCGGCATGGTCGCGGTCGAAGCGGGCGCCCTCGGCGGAGAGGTCGACATCTGGGCGACGGATCTGAACCCCGCCGCGATCGAGTTCGCGAAGCAGGGCCTCTACCCGGTGCGCCGCATGATCGGCGTCTCGGAAGAGCGCATCGGCAAGTTCTTCCAGTTCGGGGACACCGGGTACCAGGTCATCCCCGCGGTGCGGGAGATGGTCCGCTTCGAGGGCCACAACCTCGCGGCGCCGGTCTTCCCGCACGTGCTGCCCGCGTCGAAGGACCTGATCCTCTGCCGCAACGTCATCATCTACTTCGACCAGCCGACCATCCGCGGCCTGATGGAGCGGTTCTTCGATGCGCTCAGGCCCGGCGGCGTGCTGCTGCTCGGCTACTCGGAGAGCCTCTTCCGCATCTCGTCCAAGTTCGAGATGTTCGAGGTCGACGGCACGTTCGCGTACCGCCGGCCGTGGCCGCCGGACCCGACGGCGCCGGCGCCGGCCCCGACGGTCGGAGGGCCCGCGATTCCTCCGCCGCGCCCGTCGGCGCCGCTCCCGCCGGGGGCGGTGCCGGCGCCCGCGCCTTCGGCTCCGCGGCCGATGCAGCACGTGCTGCCGCGGCGGCCGACGACGGGCACGTTCCGGATTCCGGCGCCGCTGCTGTCGCCGCCGTCGCAGCCGAAGGCGCGGCCACCCGAGGCGCACCGCACTCCGGTCGAGCGGCTCGACGACGTGGTGCGGCTCATCGAGAAGGGCGACTTCCCGCAGGCGATGCTGGCGGTGCGCCGGCTCACCGACGATCACCCCGAAGATCTCGCCGCGCTGCTCACGCTCGGCAACGTGCACGCGCTGATGGGCAACTCGGACGAGGCGCGCGACTGCTTCAGCCGCGCGCTGAGGGCCGAGCCGCTGTGCGTCGAGGCGCGCATCTACCTGGGGCTCGCGGCGCTGCAGGAAGGCAAGCTCGACGAGTCGCGCTCGGAGCTGCAGAAGGCGCTGTTCCTCGAGCCGACGCTGGCGCTCGGGCACTACCTGCTCGCGCAGGTGCACGAGCAGAAGGGTGATCGCGAGGCCGCGCGCCGCTGCTACCGCAACGCAGTGCAGCAACGGAAGTTCGCGCAGCGCGCGCTGCTCGGCCACTACCCCGAGCTGCCCGGGTCGACCGACGCCATCGCGCAGGCGGCCCAGTACCGGCTGGCCGCGTTGTCCGAGACCTGACGCTTCTGATACAGGAATCGACCCATGCGCCCTTCACTCTGGGTTTCTGCGCTCGTGGTGCTGTGCGTTGGGTGTGGCAGCGGCAAGCCGGTGCCCGGCGGCAGCGGCGGAGGTGCGGCTTCCACCGGCGGCGGCAGCGGCACCGGCGGCAGCAGCGGGACCGGCGGGAGCAGCGGCACCGGAGGCAGCAGCGGCACGGGCGGCAGCACCGGCACCGGCGGCGGGACGACGTCGACGGGCGGAGGCAGCGGCACCGGCGGCAGCAGCGGCTCGGGCGGTGGCGCGGCGTCGACCGGCGGCGGCAGCGGCACCGGCGGGTCGAGTGGGACGGGTGGCTCCGGCGGGACCGGCGGCTCGAGTGGAACGGGCGGCAGCTCGGGCACCGGCGGCAGCGGCGGCGCAGGCGCTCAGGTGGTGCGCTTCGTGGCGATCGGCGACACCGGCGAGGGCAACCAGGGGCAGATCGACGTCGGCAACGCGATCGCCGCGTGGTGCAACGACCCGACGCACCCGTGCGACTTCGTGGTGATGCTCGGCGACAACATCTACGATGAGGGCGTCAGCGGCCCGAATGATCCGCAGTGGGGGCCCAAGTTCGAGGTGCCGTACGCGAACGTGAACCTCCCGTTCTGGGCGGTGCTGGGCAACCACGACTACGGAGGGGGCGGCTCGGGGACTGACAAGTCACGCGGGCTCAACGAGATCGCCTACGCCACGAAGCCGGGGCAGACCAAGTTCAACATGCCGGCGACGCACTACCGCTTCACCCAAGGCCACGCCGAGTTCTTCGCGACCGACACGAACGAGGTCTACATGCGCGGTCTGTCGCCCTTCAACTTCGGCTTCGACGACACGCAGCAGCGGGCGACGATGAACGGCTGGATCGCTGCGTCGACCGCGACCTGGAAGATCGCGCTGGGTCATCATCCGTACCGGTCGAACGGGCCGCACGGCAACGCGGGCAACTACGAGGGCGTTCCCTCGCTCGGCAACCGGGTGAAGAGCTTCTTCGACGACGTGCTGTGCGGGAAGGTCGACGTCTCGCTCTCGGGTCACGATCACTCGCTGCAGTGGCTCACCCCGCAGTGCAACGGCACCGAGCTCATCGTGTCGGGCGCCGGCGCAAAGACTTCGACGCTTCCTGCTCGTGACAACAACGCCACCCACTTCCAGGCGACGCAGACCGGGTTCTTCTACATCACGCTGGTAGGCCGTACGTTCACCGGCTCCTTCGTGAGCGCGTCGGGGACCGTGCTGCACACCCGCTCGTTCACCAAGTGACGGTATTTGCAAAATGATGGCCCGCCCTGTTATGGGCCTCCCCTCGCTATGAAGCCCGATACGCACCCCGTTTACCCCCCGTGCCGCATCACCTGCGCCTGCGGCAACATCATCGAGACGCGCTCTACGCGCGGCTCGTTCAGCGTCGAAATCTGCTCGAACTGCCACCCGTTCTTCACCGGCAAGTACAAGCTCGTCGACACGCAGGGCCGCATCGATCGGTTCAAGAAGAAGTACGGAACGAAGACCGACACGAAGACGCCGCCTGCGAAGGCTTGAGGTTTTCGCCGTGAGCGCTGCTGGTACTCCGGCAAAGCCGTACATCGGAGGCCAGGCGGTCATCGAGGGCGTGATGATGCGCTCTCCGAAGAGCTTCGTCGTGGCGGTGCGCCGCCCCGACGGGACCATCGCCATTCGCGAGCAGCCGTGGGAGACGCTGCTCGGCGGCCTGAAGTTCTTGCGCTGGCCGCTGTTCCGCGGCGCCATCACGCTCATCGAGTCGCTGCACAACGGGTACTCGGCGCTGAACTTCTCGGCCGAGCACGGGATGCCGCCCGAAGAAGCGGCCAAGGCTGTTTCCAAGAAGAACGGGGGCAGCGGTGGCTCGAGCTTCGTGATGACGCTCGCCACCGTGTTCGCGGTCGGGCTCTTCATCGCGGTGCCGCACCTCTTGACGTGGCTCGTCGGCAGGTTCGTCGGCCCGTCGATGGACACGAGCGGCCCGTTGTTCCACCTCGTCGACGGCATCATCCGCATCGCGGTGCTGGTCGGCTACATGGCCGCGCTGTCGAAGACGAAAGACGCGCAGACCCTGTTCCAGTACCACGGGGCCGAGCACCGGGCGATCTGGACGTACGAGAGCGGAAAAGAGCTCACCGTCGAGAACGCGCGCGGCTTCACGACGCAGCACCCGCGGTGCGGCACGAGCTTCTTGTTCATCGTCGTGTTCGTGGCGGTGCTGGTGCACATCGCGCTGATCCCGCTCGTGCCGCGCATGCACGCGAACGACCTCGTCAACAACCTGCTGCTCGTGCTCGTGAAGGTGCCGATGGCGCTGCCGATCGCCGGCATCGCGTACGAGCTGCAGCGGGTGTCGGCCCGTGAGAGCTGCCCGCGCTGGGTGCAGTGGCTCGTGCGGCCGGGAATCTGGCTGCAGAACATCACGACCAAAGAGCCGACCGACGCGCAGCAGGAGATCGCGCTGCTCGCGCTCGAGCGCGCGCTGGCGAGAGAGCAGGGCGCGCCGAAGGCTGAAGAGGGCGTGACGATCTATCCGAGCTTCGAGCTCGCGAAGGCCGCCTGAGCGTCACCGCCGCGGCCGTTTTCTGGACGGCGATCCAGACTCCGATCAGGATGTAGCGCACTCCAGCCGGTAGCCGACTCCGCACGCGGACGACGCCACCCGGTCGGGTCCCAACAACCTCTTCGAACCGAAAGGCACCCCAAGTGTCCACGGCACTCGTTCGTGTTGCGAACGACGACTCTCTTGCGTCTCGCGTCCATGCCCGCGGCAAAGACTTCGTGCTGTACCGCGGCGACTGCATCGATGTGCTGTCGAAGTTCGACGAGCACACCTTCGATCTCGTCTTCGCCGACCCGCCGTACTTCCTCTCGAACGGCGGCTTCACCTGCCAGAGCGGCAAGCGCGCGCCGGTGAAGAAGGGGCAGTGGGACCAGAGCCACGGCGTCGAGCAGGATCACGACTTCACCACCGAGTGGCTGCGCGCGGTGCAGCGGGTGCTCAAGCCCTCGGGCACGCTCTGGGTCTCGGGCACCCAGCACGTCATCTTCAACGTCGGCTTCGCGATGCAGAAGCTCGGCTACAAGCTGCTCAACACCGTCACCTGGTTCAAGCCGAACGCCTCACCGAACCTGTCGTGCCGGTACTTCACGCACTCGAGCGAGATCATCGTGTGGGCCTCGCCGGGCGGGAAGGGCAAGCTCAAGCACACCTTCAATTACCAGGCGATGAAGGCGCAGAACGGCGGCAAGCAGATGCGCGACGTCTGGACGATGCTCACGCCGCGCCCGTCGGAGAAGGAGCACGGCCGGCACCCGACCCAGAAGCCGCTCGCGCTGCTCGATCGCATCGTCGAGGCCAGCTCGAACGAGGACCAGGTGGTGCTCGACCCGTTCTGCGGCAGCGGCACGACGGGCGTCGCTTCGGTCGCGAAGGGCCGCCGCTTCGTGGGCATCGAGATGGACCCGCAGTACCTCGACCTCTCTCGCCGCCGGCTCGAGGCTGCCGCGCGACCCTGAAGCGCCGTATGCTGCGCCGCCGTGTCGCTGGAGATCGAAGCCCGCTTCAGCTCGCCCAAGGGGGAGCTTCTGCTCATCGCCTGGTTCGAGGGCGAGAGCGTGGCGCGGCTCGTGCTCACCAGCCCCGACGGCCTGCGCGAAGAGGTGCAGATCAACGGCATCGAGGCCTCACTGTCTTCCGACGTGAAGGACGTGCTGGGCGAGAGCTTCGCGCCCGGCAGCGACAACGGGCCGCTGACCGCGCGCCTGCAGCTCGCGTCGGGGCGGGCGCGCGTCGGGCGGGCGGTGAGGCTGCCGAACAAGCGCAGCAAGGCAGATCACCTGTGCGCGAAGCTCGTCGCCATGGCCGAGCTCATGTCGCGCGATGCGGCGATGAAGCGGAGCATCGGAGCGGTGAAGGCCCAGCTCGGCGGCTGAGCAGGGGGACAGGCTGAAATGGGGACAGTCCCCATTTCAGCCCCCGTCAGCCCTTCTGGGCGGGCTTGATGATCGGGACTTCGCCGGTGGTGCGGCGGCGCTGGGCGTGGGGGCCGCGCTCACGGCCGGGGTGCATCTCCATGCCCATGGCGAAGGCGGTGCAGCGGTTCCGGCCGCCGCGCTTGCTCGCGTAGAGCGCCGCGTCGGCGCAGTCGACGAGCCGCGCCTGCTCGGTCGCGTCGACCGGCAGATTCGAGATGCCGACCGAGATCGTGATCTTCCCGCCGGGCTGCACCTCGCGGTGCGGAATCGGAGCCTCTTCGACCGCCCGGCGCAGCTTCTCGGCCACCTCGAGCGCCTCGTTGCGCGTCACCTGGGGCAGCACGACGACGAACTCTTCGCCGCCGTACCGCGCGAGCGTGTCGACGCGGCGGATCATGCGGCGCATCAGGGCGCAGACCTCTCGCAGGACGTCGTCTCCGGCCGAGTGGCCCGCGGCGTCGTTGAGCTTCTTGAAGTGATCGATGTCGATCATGAGGATCGTCAGCTGCGTGCCGAAGCGGTTCGCCCGGTTGATCTCGGCCTCGAGCGTCTGGAACAGGTGGCGTCGGTTCGGCACGCCGGTGAGCGGGTCGGTGATCGACAGCTCGACCGTCTGCTCGTGCAGCCGCGCGTTCTGCACGGCCATCGCGGCCTGATCGGCCACGGCGGTGCACAGCTCGATCTCCTCGGCGGAGATCGCCGCCTTCTCGGGGCGCTCGAAGTTCAGCACGCCGAGCAGCGAGCCGCGGATGACCATGGGGACGCTGAGCAGGCAGCCGCGGCCCCTCGCTCCGGCGCCGCCGCGGGCGCGGAAGGTGGTGTCGGTCTCGAGGTCGGGGACGTAGACCGCCTTGCGGGTGAGCGCGGCCTTGCCGCAGATGCCCTCGCCGACGGCGAAGGTGAGGCCCTCGCTGCCGATGCCCTGGGGCTGGGCGGCGACGACCTCGAGGTCTCCGCCGGCGTTGATGAGCATGATCGAGAACTTCGGCACCGCGAGCCGCGTGGGGACGAGCTGGGTGATGCCCTGCAGCACCTCGCGCAGGTTGAGCGTCGCGTTCAGCGTGCGGGCGACGTCGTAGAGGATGCCGAGCTCCTGAAGGCGGGCGGAGAGCTGCGTGTTCGTCTTCTCGATCTCGCCTTTGAGCTCGAGCTCGACGCGGGCCTGGTCGAGGTCGCGCTGCTGATCGATCTCGCTCGCGCGCAAGCTGGTGATCTTCGCGACCATGCGGTTGAACGAGGCGGAGAGCCGGCCGATCTCGTCGTCGCCGACGACCGGCGACCGGGCGAGGAAGTCGCCTTCCTCCGCGCGCTGCATCGCGGCGGTCAGCCGCGCGAGCGGCCGCGTGAGGAACGTGCGCAGCGCGACGCTGACGCCGATGGCGAGCAGGACGCAGAAGATCCACAGGCCGCCGAGGCCGCGCAGGAAGACGAGGGCGACCTCTTGCCGCAGTGAGGGCTCGTCGACGGTGAGCTGCAGCACGCCGACGCGCATGGTGGCCTGGCCCTGGTGACAGCCGGCGCAGGCGACTCCGCCCAGGGGGTAGACGACCTCGCCGCGGCCGGACTCTCCGAAGAAAGGCAGGGGCCACTTCGGCTCGTCGAAGTTCACGGTGCCGGGCCCGAACGCGAGCAGCCGCGGAGCGTCGGCGAGCGGCTTGTCTTCCTCTTCCACCGCGCGCGACCAGCGGACGACGCCGTTGCGGTCGAGGATGCGCAGGGCCGACACGTGCTTCAGCACGACGGGGTTGTTGCGAACGGCCCACGTCGCGGCGCGGTGCGCCTCGCGCGGAGCGCCTTCTTTGTCGGCGGAGAGCGAAAACGTGGTGGCGAGGAAGTCGGCCTGGCCGACGACCTGCTCGCGCGTGGCTTCGCGCACGGCATGATCCGCGCGCCGCCAGAGCACTCCGACCCCCAAGAGGGAGACGACGAGCGCGGGGACCGCCAGGCTCCACAACAGCTTTTGTCCGACCGATTTCAGAAGACCCTACGAAGTTTCCCGCCCCACCTTTGCATCAGGCGCGCGGCAGTGTGTGTGTCTTGGCTCCGCAGTGTCAATCCGAACGTGTGTCATGATGTGCGCGTGATCAGATCGAAGGTGCTCACCGCGGTTCACGGCTTTCCGACACGGGACGAGGTCCCCGAGCGCAAGCCGATTCTCGTCAACCAGGTGCACGGAGATCGCGTGGTCGAGGCGGCGCTCGCTCCGACGGACGCGGACGCGCTGTGGACGTCGACTCTGGGCGCGAGCGTGGGGATCAAGACGGCCGACTGCGTGCCGCTGTTGCTCGAAGACCCGGTGAGCCAGCGCGTCGCGGCGGTGCACGCGGGGTGGCGCGGCGCGATCGCGGAGATCCCGCTGCGGGCGCTCGAGGCGCTGGGCAGCGAGGCGAAGAACGTGCGCGCCGCGATCGGGCCGCACATCCGCGCGTGCTGCTACGCGGTCGGCGAAGATCTCGCGGAGCGCTTCGCGAAGCGCTTCGGCCCGAGCGTCGTCACGCGGCGGGACGGGCAGGTGTACCTCGATCTCTCGAAGGCGGTTCGCGCGCAGCTCGAGGAGTTCGGCGTGAGCCAGATCGACGACGTCGAGGGTCTGTGCACGTCGTGCGACCGGCGCTTCCACTCGTTTCGCCGCGAGAAGGGCGCGCCGGGGAGACAGGTCTCGTACATCGTCTGCGAGTGGCCACGCGGCGCGGGAGCCACAAGCCTGTAGCGGCGGCGGCGCGGTCCCGGCGAATTCTTGACCCGCGTTTCTGCGGGTCCATACACTCCTCCGTCATCCGGTACTCGAGCATCACGCTGGCGTGCTGCGCGCTCTGTGCGTGCGCGACGTCTTCGGCTTCTCAAGCTGAGCTCGTCGAGCTCAAGGCCGCGGTGCGCGCGCTGCGCGAGGAGAACGCGCGGCTCGAAGCGAAGCTGCAGAAGAACGAGCAGCAGAAGGCGATGGCCGCCGTCGGAGCGTGCGCCGCGCCCGCAGCGCCGGCACCGGCGCCGGTGGTGACGGCGGCGCCGGAGCCGAAGGCGTCGGCCGAGATTCCGACGCTCACGGTGGTGAAGCTCAAGCCGAAGAAGGAAGCGGCGCCGAAGCTGCGCACCGAGGTCGAGGTGCGCGAGCCGTCGGCGTCCGAGGTGCTGGAGCCGTCTCCCGAGGTGCTCGCGGCGATGAAGAAGATCGCGGCGGAGCAGCGGGGCGAGCCGTCGGAGCCGGAAGAGGTCGACCCGGCGACCGGCGATCAGATCTTCGAGAAGGGCCTCGAGGCGCTGAAGACGGGCAACGTGAGCGGCGGCGTCGAGCAGCTGCAGAAGTTCGCGGTGGCCGCTCCTCAGCATGCGAAGGCCGACAACGCGCTGTACTTCAGCGGCGTCGGGCTGATGGGCCTGAACAGCTACGAAGACGCGGCGCGCACGTTCGAAGAGGTGGTGACGCGCTACCCCGCGGGCGATGCGGTGCAGGACTCGCTGCTCAAGCTCGCCGAGTGCCGCATCAAGCTCAACAAGCCCGAGCAGGCGCGGGCCGTGTACCAGAAGATCGTCTCCCGCTTTCCCGGAACTGCGGCGGCCACGCAGGCCCAGGGCCGTCTGACCCAATTGAGGTGAAACCATGCGTTACGTGATCGTCGGTCTGTTGGTGTCGGGTCTCGCGTTCGGGCAAGCGCCGACGGATCGCGCGAAGTCGGCGGGCGGGCAGCGCAAGCCCGTGACGATCCCCGCGGAGGACTACAGCGCCGAGGGAGACGAGGACGACAGCGGCGGCGGCCCGCCCGAGGGCTCGATGACGGTGCAGCCGGGCCAGCCCGAGAAGGCGGGACCGGGCACGCAGCACACGGTCGAGAAGGGCGACACGCTGTGGGATCTGTCGCAGAAGTACCTGGGCAGCCCGTGGTACTGGCCGAAGGTCTGGTCGTACAACCCCGAGATCGCGAACCCGCACTGGATCTACCCGGGCAACGTGGTGCGCTTTTTCGGCAGCGGGGAAGAGACTCCGACGCAGGTCGAGCTGGGCAGCGCGCCGGACGTGAGCCCCGGTGAGCGGCTCGACGAAGACGCGGTGCAGGTCGGCGGCAAGATGGCGTACGAGCCGAAAGGGACGCTCCTGTACCGCGTCGCGGGCTTCGCGACGCCGAAGGAGATCGAGGAGGCCGGCGCCATCGCGGGTTCCTTCCACAACTCCGACTACCTCTCGACGTTCAACACGGCGTACCTGCAGCTCAAGAACAAAGGCACGGCGAAGATCGGAGACCGCTACGTCATCTTCAAGCCGGCCGAGCGCGTCGATCACCCGGCGACCGGCAACACGGTCGGCTACCTCACGCAGCTGACGGGCATCGCGCGGGTGGTGCGAACCGATGGGCCGCTCGTGACGGTGCAGATCACGGACACGTTCGACATCATCGAGCGCGGAGATCTGGTCGCCCCGTACAGTGAGGCGCTGCTCAAGCGCGTGGCGGTGAAGCTCAACGACAAGAAGCTCGACGGCACGCTGGTCGCGCAGCTCGGCTTCGGCACGCACCAGACGGTGATCATCGACCGGGGCAGCGACCAGGGCGTGCAGCCGGGCAACGTGTTCACCGTGCTGCGCCAGCAGGACGGCATCCAGTTCCAGGTGGCGAATGATCCCGCGTTCCGCGACGAGTCGTACCCGGTCGAAGAGGTCGGTCACTGCATCGCGTGGGAAGTGAAGTCGGGCGCGACGAGCTGCCTCGTGGTGAACGCGGAGCGCGAGCTCGCGGTCGGCGACTGGGTGCAGATGCGGCCGGCTGGCGGCGGGTCTCCGACGGCGTCGCGCTGACTCACTCCTGGGCGCTCGCCTCACGGGACGGCACGGCGTCTCTGCTTCGCCTTCGGGTGAAGCCCTTCGGCTTCGCGGCGAGCGCTGACGGAGCGGAGCTTTCACCACAGCGTAGTCAGTTTCCTCCGGCGACGACCTCGCAGTCGGGCGTTACACTGCTTTCTCCCGTGGCGACTCTGGAGCTGCTGAACAAGATCGCCGAAGGATCTGCCGCCGAGGCATTTCTCGCGCGCACGGAGAAAGAGACCGTGCTCGTCGAGCTCTCGCGGCCGGGCCTCTCGGACGACATGGAGCTCTACGGGCGCTTTCTCGACGAGACGCGCGAGCGGCAGAAGCTCAAGCACCCGCACCTCGTCGAGCTGAAAGAGGCGGGCTGCCGCAAAGACGGCCGCCTGTTCGCGGTGACCGAGTCGCTGTCGGGGCTGCACCTCGGCTCGCTGGGCGTGATCGCACCGGAGCAGACGGTCGAGTTCCTGATCCCGCTCTGCGAGGCGCTCTCGTACCTGCACGCGCGCGGCGTGGTGCACGGCTACTTGAGGCCGTCGCACGTGTTTCTCTCGGGCTCGCTCGAGGCGCCGGTGCCGAAGCTGCTCGACATGGGGCTCTTGCTGTTCCGGTCGACGAAGTCGCTGAAGACGCCGACGAAGCTCGTGCTGGTGCCGGCCGAGTACCTGTCGCCCGAGCGAATCTGCGGGCAGCGCGCGTCGCCAGGGTCCGACGTCTACGGGCTCGGCGTGCTCGCGTACGAGATGCTGACGGGGCGGCCGCCGTTCCGCGGAGCGGACGCAGACGAGACGCGGCGGCTGCACATGACGGCGCCGGCGCCGCAGCTGCCCCAGAACGCGCTGTGGCTGCAGCCGTGGCTGAACCGGTGCCTGGCGAAGGACGTGAACGCGCGGTTTGCTTCGATCGACGCGGCGCGCGACGGGCTGCTCGAGGCGAACCTTCAGCGGGTGACGGTGCGCGACACGCAGGGCACGGTCAGCATGCGGGCGCCGTCGGAAGAGCCGCCGGTGGTGCGCGGGAAGCTCGAGTCCGAGGCGAAGCAGCTGGGGCCGTACGAGCTCAAGCAGCTGCTGGGCGAAGGCGGCATGGGGCAGGTGTGGCTGGCCGAGCACCAGCGGCTGCAGCGCAAGGTGGCGATCAAGCTGCTCAAGCCCGAGCTGGTGCGCGTCGAGTCGCAGGTGCAGCGCTTCTTCGACGAGGCGCGCGCGGTGAACAAGGTGAACCACCCGCACATCGTCGAGATCACCGATTTCGTCGAAGAGCGCGAGATGGGTCGCGTGTGGTGCGTGATGGAGTACCTGAAGGGGTCGACCCTGAAGGTGGTCGCGCGCGAGCAGACGCTCTCGACCGCGCGGATGGTGAAGATCATTCGCCAGGTGTGTGACGCGCTCGACGCCGCGCACCGCGTCGGCGTGGTTCACCGCGACATCAAGCCGGACAACATCTTCCTCGTGGACAAGGGCGAGGAAGACTTCGTGAAGGTGCTCGATTTCGGCGTGGCGAAGCTGCGCAAGGAGCGCACCGAAGGGCATACGGACACGGGCGAGATCGTCGGGACTCCGGCGTACATGAGCCCGGAGCAGGCGCTCGGGCAGGAGGTCGACTCGAGGTCCGATCTCTACTCGCTCGGTACGCTGCTCTACGTGCTGCTCGCGGGGCGCTTCCCGTTCGACGGGGTGACGGCCGCGCAGGTGGTCGCGAACATCGTGGCGCGGCCGCCGCTGCCGCTGCCGAAGGTGGCGCGCTCGGGCGAGGTGATCGGCGACGAGCTCGAGGCGATCGTGATGCGGTGCCTCGAGAAGAACCCGGCGCGGCGGTTTCAGAGCATGCGCGCGCTGTCGGAGGCGCTGCTGCCGTTCGAGGTGACGCAGAAGCTGATGACGGTGTCCGATGACGACCTGATTCACATCGAGGACACCGGAGAGATCGCGGCGGCCGAGCCGGTCGACGTGCTGCTGGAGGACGACGAGGCGGCGGCGCGGTCGGGGAAGGGGAAGGTGGTGTTCTTCGGCGTCGCGGTCGTGGCGCTGCTCTCGGCGGCGCTGGCGGGGCGGGTGTTCTTTCCGGACCGCGTCGGTGCGGTGTTGGGCGGAGATGCTGCTCGCGTTGGTGCTGCCCTGGGGTTGCCGCCGAACGTGGTTCCCGACGTGGAGCCGGAGGTGCTTGCTGCGCCGGTGGTGAGGGCCCAGGTGGTTGCGGCGAAGGATGCTGCGGGGGCGGCTACGAAGGTTCGGGCGGGGATTGGGAAGAAGGTGGCTCCGAAGAAGCGCCGTGCCCGGTAGAAACCGGGTTCGCGTTCGCGTTCGCGTTCGGTCGGATTGAGCGTTCGTCTGCTCGGCGAGCCCCACCTCTGGGACCAGCGCAGAGTCGGCTGAGCATTTGTGCGACGCGAACGAGTAGCGAGCGTCCCTCGTGATAGTCGCGCGCCTCGATCGCGCCGCGGATGCACATCAAGTCGAGTTGTGCGGCTGCTTCGGCCGTGCTGCCGCGCGCGATCTCGTAGTACCGCTGCTTGTCAGGTCTCGACATTTTTCCGGCGCCTTCAGCGATGTTGCTGACGATGCTGTCCGTCGCTGCTTCGAGCTGTTCGCGGAGGCGGTGCGACACCCGTTCCTTCGATATGCGTTCCGCAAACACCGCGAACCGTTCCGCGACCTGGTAGACCTGCAGCCGCTCGTGGTCGAACACGGGCTCCCTCGCGGAAGCTGGCGCCAACGAACCCGAACCCGCGCGCGAACCCGAACCCGGTTTTTCCGATTCCTCTCCCATCCCACGAGACTACCGCCCCCCTCTGACACCCCCCGGCCTTGACTCAACCTCCGACCCTCTGCGAAAGGCCCCGGCCCATGACGACTTCCATCGAGCAGGCGAGGGGCTCCAACGGCGTCGGTGTGCCGGCGGTCGGCCAGATGTTCCAGGGCGGTGTTCAGGCGGACAAGGTTCAGTCCACCGTCGACAACTACGAGGCCAAGTTCGAGAAGTCTGGCGACGAGCGCCGCGCTGCCGCCGTCGAGGTCGCGCGCGACTACTACCAGCTCGTCACCGACTTCTTCGAGTACGGCTGGGGTCAGTCGTTTCACTTCGCTCCGCTCAAGAAGACCGAGAGCTTCAAGGAGTCGATCAAGCTGCACGAGCAGAAGCTCGCGCTGCGCCTCGGCCTCAAGCCCGGCATGCGCGTCCTCGACGCCGGCTGCGGCGTCGGCGGCCCCATGCGCGCCATCGCGTCGATCTCCGGCGCGCGCGTCACCGGCGTCACCATCTCGCCGTACCAGATTCAGCGCATCCGCACCCTCAACGAGAAGGCCGGCCTCTCGCACCTGTGCGAGGGCGTCGAGGCCGACTTCAACAAGCTGCCGTTCTCGCCCGGCACCTTCGACGCCGCCTACGAGATCGAGGCGTGCTGCCACGCCGCCGACCGCCGCGGCCCGTTCGGAGAGATCTTCCGCACCCTCAAGCCGGGCGCGCTCTTCGCCGGCTACGACTGGGTCATGACCGAGCGGTACATCCCCGGCAACGCCGAGCACGAGCGCGTCAAGCTCGGCGTCGAGAAGGGCAACGGCCTGCCTCCGATGGTGAAGTCGCAGGAGCTCGACGCGTGCCTCAAGGACGTCGGCTTCGAGATCCTCGAGACCCGCGACATGCGCCACGACGGCGATGCCGACATGCCGTGGTACACGCCGCTCGACTCCGGCGTCTCGCTGCAGGGCTTCCGCAACAGCCGCGCCGGCGCCTTCGCCACCCACCAGCTCGTGCGCATGCTCGAGCGCGCGCGCATCGCTCCGAAGGGCACGTTGCAGATGCACGGCGTGCTGCGGCTCGCCCAGCAGTCGCTCGTCGAGGCGGGGAAGATGGACATCTTCACCCCCATGTACTTCTGGGTCGCGCGCAAGCCCGCGAAGTAGACCGAGGCCGTAGGTGTCAGACCCGCGCGGTATCTCTTCTCCTCGTGGACGAGGGGAAGAAGCGCGCGGTCGCAGGCCTGTGGGCCGTGCCCGGAATCGGGCCGATGGCGGTCGAGAAGGTCGACCGCCTGCTCGGTCTGGCCAGCATCACCGACACGCTGATCGGCGAGTGGCTCGATCTCGTCACCGATCTTCCCGCGCAGGCGGTCCGTTGCATTCCGCGCGGCCGCACGCTCGGCGAGCTCGGCGACGAGCTGCTCGAGCGCGCGGCGCAGCATCACATGAAGATCGCCTGGCACGGCGAGCCCGAGTACCCGGCGCTGCTCGCGGAGACCGCGACGGCTCCGCCGCTGCTCTTCTACTGGGGGCCGGGCACCGATGCGCCGGCGCGCCGGCGGCTGGCCATGGTCGGCACGCGCAACCCCGACTCGCTGTGCATCGCGACGCTCAAGCCCCTCATCGCCGGAGTCGCCGCCCAGGGCATCGGCATCGTCTCCGGTGCGGCCCGCGGCATCGACGCCATGGCTCACCGCGGCGCCGCGGCGCAGAACGGCGAGACCTGGGCGTTCCTCGGGTCGGCGCTCGACCAGATGGACCCCCGGCAGGCGAGCCTGTGGCACGAGGTGAAGCGCAAAGGCGCCACGTTCTGGACCGAGCTGCCGCCCGGCGTGCGGTCGGCGCCGCAGAACTACCCGCGGCGCAACCGGCTCATCACCGGGGCGTCGAACGCCCTCGCGGTGCTGCGCGCCGACATGGCGTCGGGCACCCGGCATTCGGTCTGGTACGCCCGGCAGCAGGGGAGGCCGATGCTCGCCGTCCCCGGTCCACCCGACGCCGTCATGGCCGAGCTGTGCAACGCGCTCATCAAGTTCGGCTACGCGAAGATGTTCACCGAGGTCGGCGACGCGATGCGCATGGTCGGGATGACCGGCTATGCCTCGCACACGCCGGCGCCGGTGACCGCGAAGGCCGTCGAGCTGACGTCGCTCTCGGCCGACGCGCAGGCGACGTACGCGGCCATCGATCGCGTCGGCGTGTGCTTCGATGATCTGCTCCCGAAGCTCGAGATGCGATCGACGCAGCTGCTCACCGCGCTGTTCGAGCTGGTGACCTCGGGGCACGTGATCGAGCACACCGGTCGGCGCTACGAGCGGGTCGCCTAGAGGTTTGTTGACGCGCCACACTGCACCCACTAAAAGTTCCCGCTGTCTTTTTGCCGATTTCGAAAGGGAAAGAATGGTGCACCACATCCTCCTCGACGTGGTGTTGAGCGCAGAACCAGCCCACCAAGGAGGCGGCGGCTTCGTCGAAGGGATCGTGGCCTTCTTCAAGGAGGGCGGTCCCTTCATGTTCGTGAACATCTTCTGGTTGGCGTGCGCCATCGCCGTGATCATCGAGCGCATCGTGACCTTGATGTTCCGCTACAACCTCAACGCGCCTCCGTTCATGGAGCAGATCACCAAGCTGGTGCTGACCGGCAACCCTGATCGCGCGGTGAAGCTCTGTGGTGCGGCTCCGAACGCGCCGCTCGCGAAGGTCATCCGGGCAGGTCTCACCCGCGCGAACCGCGGCGAGCTCGAGGTCGCGAAGGCCGTCGAAGAGTCGGTGCTCGAGAACACGCCGCACATCGCGGCGCGCATTCCGTGGCTCTGGTCGCTCGCCAACATCGCGACGCTGATGGGCCTCATCGGCACCATCGTCGGCCTCATCGGAACGTTCAAGTCACTCGGCAACGTCCCCGCGGATCAGAAGCAGGCGCTGCTCTCGAAGGGCATCTCGGAAGCAATGAACAACACGGCCTTCGGTCTGGGCATCGCCGTGACGTGCATCATCTTCCACCTGTTCCTCACCGCCTACGCCAAGCGCATGATCGAGACCGTCGAGCTCAACGCGATGAAGCTCGAGAACCTGCTGTCGCGCCGCCAGGCCGGCGAGACGTCGGCGATGGACTACGAGAAGGCGTCGTAAGGAACTTTCCTCGCTGACGGTTGTCGGCAACCTCTGACGAATGGCGTTCTACTTCTCCAAACGGAAGATCCGGCCCAAAGAGGAAGAGGAGACGGGCGAGCTCAACATCGTCCCGTACCTCGACATCCTCATGAACCTGATCATCTTCATGCTCCTGTCGATGACGGGGCTGGCGACGTTTGGAATTCTGAACGTGAACGCGCCGAACTACGGCGCTGGCGGGCCGTCGAGCGACAGCCCGCAGAAGCCGCCGCTCTTGCTCACCGTCGCCATCTCGAAGCGGGGCTACTACATCGCCGCGACCGGCGGAGTGCTGGGCGCGCAGGAAGCGGCGCCGGGGACTCCGATGGGTGAGGGGGCTCCGACGATTCCGAAGCTGCCCGACGGCACGCCCGACTACGCGGCGCTGACGAACAAGATGAAGGAGATCAAGGCCTCCTTCCCCGACGAGTCGAAGATCATCATCGCGGCTGAGCCCGACGTTCAGTACGAGTGGCTCGTGTCGACGATGGACGCGGTCCGTGAGACGCCGAACGACCGCAAGCTGCTCTTCCCCGACGTGACGCTGGGGTCGTTCTAGATGGCTGTCAAGGCTCCAGGCGGCGTCGGCGCGGCGCTCGAGATCGACGAAGACGACCGGCAGCGGATGCGGTTCCGCAAGGCGCTGGCGCGCAAGCGGCGTCACGAGCGTCAGGCCGAAGGTGAGATCAAGGAGCTCAACATCACCGCGATGATGGACATGATGACCATCATCCTGGTGTTCCTCATCAAGTCGTACGCGTCGTCGTCGGTCACGATGACGTCGTCCGAAGACTTGAAGCCGCCGATCTCGACGACGCGGCTGACTCCGAAAGACACCGTCGCGGTGACCATCACGCCGCGCCACGTGCTCGTCGGCGACAAGCCGAAGGTCGAGCTCGACAACGGCCAGCTGCGGCCGGGCGATCTCTCCGGGCGCCTCATCGGTCCGCTCGACGCTGCGCTGAAGAAAGAAGTCGAGAAGCTCAAGACGATCGAAGAGCGCGGCGGCAACCCGTTCAGCCACGAGCTCACCGTCATCGGCGACAAGCGCATTCAGTACGATCTGCTGATGTCCGTGCTCTACACGGCCGGCCAGAACGAGCTCGAGAACTACCGATTCATCGTGATCCAGAAGGAGTGACCGCGTCTCGAGACGCGTGATCCCTCACACGAGCTTCTGGCGGTATTCGGGGCGAGCATCTTCCTCGAGCCCGTCGCGTCGTTGGCGCTGCCTGTAGCGTGCCGCGGTCACTGCAGCGCACCCACCAGCGGCCGGAACCGAAGCGCACCGGCGGTGTCGATGAAGTCGTGGACGCCGCGCGCAAAGCTCACTTTGACGAGGTGACGCTGGCGGATTAAGGCCGCCGCAGCCACTCTTGAGCATGTCCGACGTCACGGTCATCGGCGCAGGTCTCGCCGGCAGTGAGTGCGCGCACCAGCTTGCGCGCCTCGGGCACCGCGTGCGGCTGTGCGAGCAGAAGCCGCAGGTGAGGTCTCCCGCGCACAAGCTCGACGGGCCGGCCGAGCTGGTGTGCAGCAACTCGCTGCGCAGCGACAACGTCGAGAGCGCGATCGGGCTGCTCCACGCCGAGCTGCGGCGCGTGGGCTCGGTCATCCTCTCGGCCGCGGACCAGTGCCGCGTCCCCGCCGGCGACGCGCTGGCCGTCGACCGGGTCGAGTTCTCGAAGGCCGTGCAGGCGCGGCTGCAGCCGCTCGTCGAGTGGGTGCCGGGCGAGGTGCAGGCGCTGCCCGAGGGGCTCACCGTCATCGCCACGGGGCCGCTCACGTCCGAGGCGCTCACCACGCAGCTCTCGAAGCACGTCGGAGAGAAGCTCTACTTCTACGACGCGATCGCGCCGATCGTGGCGGCGGACTCCATCGACCCCACCAAGGCGTTCGCCGCGAGCCGCTACGGCAAGGGCGGCGGCGACGACTACCTGAACCTGCCCCTGTCGAAGGACGAGTACGCGCGGTTCGTCGACGAGCTGAAGAAGGGCCAGAAGCTCGTGCCGCACGCGTTCGAGGAGCCGAAGTACTTCGAGGGCTGCCTGCCCATCGAGGTGATGGCCGAGCGCGGCGTCGAGACGCTCGCGCACGGGCCGATGAAGCCGGTGGGCCTGGGCACCGACGCGCACGCCGTCGTCCAGCTGCGCAAAGAGGACAAGGCGGGCACCGCCTACAACCTCGTCGGCTTTCAGACGCGGCTCACCTGGGGTGAGCAGAAGCGCATCTTCGGGATGATCCCCGGGCTCGAGAAGGCCGAGTGGATTCGCATGGGCCAGATTCACCGGAACACGTTCATCGACTCGCCGCGGCTGCTCGGGCCCGACCTGTCGCTCAAGACCGAGCCGCGGCTGTTCTTCGCGGGGCAGATCTCCGGGGTCGAGGGGTACGTCGAGTCGGCGGCCTGCGGCTTCCTGGTCGCGCTGAGCGTTCACGCGCGGCTGACGGGCGGGACGTTTGCTCCGCCGCCGGCGACGACGGCGATGGGCGCTCTGTATCGACACGTCACCGGTGAGGCGCACCCGCCGGGGTACCGGTATCAGCCGACGAACGTGGTGTTCGCGCTGTTCCCTCCGCTCGAGGGGCGGCACAAGAAGGCCGACCGCCGGACGCTGTACTCACAGCGCGCGCTGCGCGACTTCGAGGCGTGGGCGAGCGGCGCGAAGGGGATCGCGGCGTGACGCGCACTCTGCTGGCCTCGGCGTTGGTCGTGCTCGGCGTCGCCGCCGCGTGTGGGAAGAAGAAGGGCTCGGAGAAGCTGGTCGGCGGCGTCGGAGTGCGAGTGGCCGCGGGGCTCGTCACGGACCTGCGCATCTCTCCGGACGGGAAGGTCGCGTCGTACCTGAAGGAGGCGCAGAAGCCGCGCCTCGAGGGCGTGCCCGACCGCATGCGCGTGGGCGAGCTGTGGGTGGTGCCGACCGCCGGCGGGGACGCGAAGAAGCTCGGCAACGGGGTCTCGAACTTTCCCGGCGGCTACCTGTTCACCGCCGACTCGAAGTGGGTGCTCGAGCTGGTCGGCTACAACGCGTCGGCCCAGGCCGGCGAGCTCGACGTCGCGGCGGTCGACGGCAGCTCGGACGCGGAGAAGATCGGCTCGCGCGTGACCTACATGCTCGCGAGCCCCGACTCGAAGTGGGTCGCGTTCGTGGACGAGGGCATCTTGAAGCTGGGGCCGCTGCCGAAGGGCCCGTTCCGCGACGTGAACGGAGAGGTCGCGAACGCCGAGTTCACTCCGGACTCGTCGGTGCTGTTCTTCAAGCGCAAGCAGTCGGCCGGCGGCAGCCTGCTGGCGGTGAAGGTGGCCGACGCGCGCGACACGCCGAAGAAGCTCGCCGATCTGGTGGGCGACTACCGCATGAGCCCCGACGGCAAGCGCATCGCGTTCGCGTCGAAGTCGAGCCCGTCGGAGCGCGGCTTCCGGCTCTACGTCGCGGACACCGGCTCGCTGAAGGACAAGAAGGTCGGAGAGAACGCCCTCGACTTCCAGTTCAGCGGAGACTCGAAGTGGCTCGCCCGCATCGAGGGGGCCTCGCCCGAGGCCGGAGGAGAGCTCTACGTCGGCACGGCCGACGGCTCATCGACGGGCAAGCAGCTCGGCACGGCGGTGCGCGACTTCGCGTTTTCGCCCGACAAGAAGCGCATCGCGTGGCGGCAGAACTACGTGGCGGATCGCGGCGAAGGGTTCGGAGATCTGGCGATGGCCGACCTGCCCGAGGGCGCCGTGCGCATGGTGGGGCGGCGGGCGCGCAGCTACGAGTGGTCTCCGGACTCGAACGCGCTGGCGTTTGCGTTCGACGTGGTGAAGCCGATTCGGTCGGTGAACCTGTACCTGTGGCACGTCGACTGGGCCGAGTCGGTGCACGTGAAGGACTGGGTCTACGACTACGACTTCACGCCGCAGGGCGACCGGCTGTTGTTCCGCGCCGACTGCGTGCGCGAGGGGCGGGCGTGCAACCTGCTGTCGATCTCCGCGACGGAGAAGCCGACGAAGGAAGCGATCAAGAAGCTCATCGAGGGCGTCTTCGGCTTCCGGCTCTCGACCGACGGCCAGCGCGTGCTGTTCACCTACGCGCGCATGCAGGGAGACCTGTACGACACCGGCGTGCTCAACCTGAAGAGCGGCGAGTACAAGACGCTCGATCAGCAGATCCGCATGCCGCCGTACCTGCTCGACGACGCCGGCACGAAGGTCGCGTACATCATCGCGGAGCCGAAGCGCGAGGGCGTGTACGTGGCGGACAAGGTCCCGTGATCGAGGTCTCGGTCGAGGGGGACGTCGCCTTCATCGCGCTCGCGCGGCCTGATGCGCGCAACGCGATGAGCGTCGAGATGGGCCGGCAGCTCTCGGAGGCGGTCGCTTCCGTGGCCCGGTCGCCGGCGCGGGCGGTGGTGATCTCGGGGAAGGGCGCCGTGTTCTCGGCCGGCGGCGACTTCGGGTTCCTCGAAGAGCGGTTGCGCTCGACGGCGGAGGAGAACCGCGTCGCGATGCTGCGGTTCTACGAGGCGTTCCTGTCGGTGCGGACGCTGCCGCAGCCCACCATCGCGGCGCTGCACGGCGCGGCGATCGGTGCGGGGCTGTGCTTCGCGATGGGGTGCGATCTCCGCGTGGCGGCAGAGGGCACGAAGCTCAGCGTGAACTTCGTGAAGCTGGGACTGCACCCGGGCATGGGCGCCACGTGGCTCTTGCCGCGGCTCGTCGGCCCGGCGCGCGCGGCGGAGTTGCTCATGACGGGCCGCCAGATCGAGGCCGCCGAGGCGCTTCGCATCGGGCTCGTGAACGAGGTCGTGCCGGCGGACCGGGTGCTGGAGCGCGCGCGTGAGGTGGCCCGCGAGATCGCGTCGGCGGGGCCCGTGGCGGTGCGGCAGGTGAAGGAGTCGCTGCGCGCACCGGGGCTCGAGCAGGCGCTCGAGGTCGAGGCGCGGGCCCAGGCCGTGTCCTACGCGACGAAGGACCTCGCCGAGGGCGTCGCAGCCGCCCGGGAGCGGCGGGCGCCGAAGTTCTCCGGGGCGTAAGCTCTCAGGTGTGGGCCCGGACCAGAACGGCGCGATCGAAGTGACCGTTGCCTGCCTCGTGCCGGGTGCGTACCTCACCGTGATGACCGACGAGAACACTGTCGTCGTCGTCCCGTGCGGGGCGCCCGATTCTGGCGTCCCAGCGGCTGCCCGCTACGCTCCTCCACCGTGATCGCGGACTTCCTCAAGCACCTCGACGTCAGCCGGGCCGCGAGCCCGAACACGCTGCACGCGTACGAGAACGATCTGCGCCAGCTCGAGAAGTACCTCGCCGGGCAGAACGTGCCGCTCGAGAAGGCGACGCACCTGCACCTGCGCGGCTTCCTCGGCGTCCAGGCGGCCACGCACTCGGCGACGACGCGCGCGCGCCGGCTCGCGGCCATCAAGTCGTTCTACAAGTTCCTCGTCCGCCGCAAAGTCATCGAGGTCAGCCCGGCGCGCCGCGTGAAAGCCCCGAAGCTGCCGCAGCGCCTGCCGCGCGCGGTGCCCGTCGACGAGACCTTCGCGCTGATGGACGCGCCGACGAGCGAGACGCCGCTCGGCCTGCGCGACCGCGCCATGCTCGAGCTCGCCTACGGCTGCGGCCTGCGCATCAGCGAGCTGTGCGGGCTCGACCTGCTCAGCGTCGACCGCGCCGAGCGCATCGTGAAGGTCCTCGGCAAGGGCAACAAAGAGCGGCTGGTGCCGGTCAACGAGACCGCCCTCGCCGCGCTCGAGTCCTGGCTGCAGCGCCGCCCCGAGGTCGCGAAGGGCAAGGCCACGCAGGCCCTCTTCCTCAACTACCGCGGCGGCCGCCTCACCACGCGCAGCACCGCGCGGCACCTCGAGAAGCACGCGCTGAAAGCCGGGCTCACGCGGCACGTGAGTCCCCACCAGCTGCGGCACTCGTTCGCGACGCACCTGCTGGCCGGCGGGGCCGACATCCGCTCGATCCAGGAGCTGATGGGCCACGCGAGCCTGTCGACGACGCAGCGGTACACCGCCGTCAGCTTCGAGCAGCTGCAAGAGGCCTACGACAAAGCCCACCCGCACGCCTGAAGCAGCCGAAGCGCTCGCGCGGTTTGGGTTGCGTTGCTATGCACAGAAGCCATGACGACCATCCTCTGCGTCCGCCGGGAAGGGAAGACGGTCATCGGCGGCGACGGCCAGGTCACCCTCGACAAGACCGTGATGAAGGGCAACGCGAAGAAGGTCCGCCGCCTGGGAGACGGGCAGATCATCGCCGGCTTCGCGGGTGGAACTGCCGACGCCTTCACGTTGTTCGAGCGGTTCGAGGCCAAGCTGAAGGAGCACAACAAGAACCTGGCCCGCGCCTGCGTCGAGCTGGGGAAGGACTGGCGCACCGACCGCTACCTGCGGCGCCTCGAAGCGCTGCTCATCGTGGCGGACAAGGAGAAGACGTTCATCCTCTCGGGCGCGGGCGACGTCATCGAGCCGGACTTCGGCATCGCGGCGGTGGGCAGCGGCGGCCCGTTCGCGCTGGCGGCGGCGCGGGCGTACATGGAGCACCCGAACCTCACCGCGAGGCAGATCGTCGAGAAGTCGCTGACGATCGCGGCGGACATCTGCATCTACACGAACACGAACATCGCCTACGAGGAGCTCTGAATGTCCGGGCTGAAGTCGATGACCCCGAAGGAGACCGTCGCCGAGCTCGACCGCTACATCGTCGGGCAGAAGGCGGCGAAGCGCGCGGTGGCGATCGCGCTGCGCAACCGGTGGCGCCGGCAGCAGGTCGGCGCCGACATGCGCGACGACATCCACCCGAAGAACATCATCCTCATCGGCCCCACGGGCGTCGGCAAGACCGAGATCGCGCGCCGCCTCGCGAAGCTCGCGCAGGCCCCGTTCGTGAAGGTCGAGGCGAGCAAGTTCACCGAGGTCGGCTACGTGGGCCGCGACGTCGAGTCGATGGTCCGCGATCTCGTCGAGGCCTCGATCTCGCTCATCCGCGAGGAAGAGACGAAGAAGGTCCGCGCCCGCGCGCTGGAGGCCGCGGAAGATCGCCTGCACGAGCTGTTGCAGCACGGCGGCACGCTGCCCTCGCGCACGAGCGGTGGCTTTGGGTTTGGAGCGCCTCCACCACCTCCGCAGGCGCCGCGCATCAGCGACGCCGACCGCGAGAAGCTGCGCGCGAAGCTCAGCGCCGGCACGCTCGACGACACCGAGGTCGAGGTCGACGTGCCCGACACGGGCGTCACCTTCCTCAAGAACTTCTCGGGGCAGGGCCTCGAGGAGGTCGGCGTCAACCTGCAGGACCTGTTCAAGAACATGCCCGGCTTCGGGGGCCGCACGCGCAAGCGGAAGCTGAAGGCCCCCGATGCGCTGAAGGTGCTGGAGAACGAAGAGGCGCAGCGCCTCGTCGACATGGACCGGGTCAACCGCGACGCCATCGCGCGCGCCGAGAGCCACGGCATCATCTTCCTCGACGAGATCGACAAGATCTGCAGCCGCGAGGGCGCCAAGGGCATCGGGCCCGACGTGTCGCGCGAGGGCGTGCAGCGCGATCTGCTTCCCGTGGTCGAAGGCAGCACCGTCACGACGAAGTACGGCCCGGTGAAGACCGACCACGTGCTCTTCATCGCCGCCGGCGCCTTCCACGTCAGCAAGCCGTCCGACCTCATCCCCGAGCTGCAGGGCCGCTTCCCCATTCGCGTCGAGCTCGAGGCGCTGACCGGCGACGACCTCGTCCGCATCTTGAAAGAGCCGAAGAGCTCGCTCGTCAAGCAGTACACGGCGCTGATGGAGACCGAAGGGGTGAAGCTCGACTTCACCGACGACGCGCTGCAGGAGATCGCCCGCCTCGCGCAGTCGGTCAACGATCGCGCCCAGAACATCGGCGCGCGCCGCCTGCACACGGTGCTCGAGAAGCTGCTCGACGACGTGAGCTTCGACGCCCCGGAGCTGCAGGGCTCGGCGGTGAAGGTCGACGTCGAGTACGTTCGGAAGCGCCTGTCCGACCTCGTGAAGGACGAGGACCTCTCCAAGTACATCCTATGAGCACTGCCAACGAAGCGATCATCGAGCGCGCGAAGAAGAAGCTGCTGCTCAACTACAAGCAGCAGCCGATCGTCCTGGTGAAGGGCGAGGGCTCGTACGTCTGGGACGCCGACGGCAAGAAGTACCTCGACCTGCTCGGGGGCATCGCCACCTGCGCGCTCGGCCACTGCCACCCGGCGGTCACCGCGGCGGCCAAGGCCCAGCTCGACAAGCTGTGGCACTGCTCGAACGTCTTCTATTCGGAGCCGCAGATTCAGCTCGCAGAGAAGCTCACCGCGGCCTCGGGCCTGAAAGACGCGCGCGCGTTCTTCTGCAACTCGGGCGCCGAGGCGAACGAGGCGCTCATCAAGCTCGCGCGGCGCGCGCAGAAAGATCGCGGCCAGAAAGAGCGGTTCGAGATCCTCACCTTCGAGAACTCGTTCCACGGCCGAACGCTCGCGACGCTGACCGCGACCGGCCAGACGAAGTACCAGGCCGGCTTCGAGCCGCTGCCCGCCGGTTTCCGTCACCTGCCGTACGGCAGCCTCGAGGCCGTCGAGAAGGCCATCGACGCGAAGACCGCCGCGATCCTCGTCGAGCCGATTCAGGGCGAGGGCGGGGTGCGGCCGGCGCCCGAGGGCTTCTTGAAGGGCCTGCGCGCGCTCTGCGACAAGCACGGGCTGTTGCTGCTCGTCGACGAGGTGCAGACCGGCCTCGGCCGCACCGGCAAGGCGTTCGCCTACCAGCACGAGGGCATCCTCCCGGACGCGTTCTCGCTCGCGAAGGCGCTCGGCAACGGCCTGCCGATCGGCGCGATGGTGTGCACCGACGAGGTGAGCAAGGCGCTGCCCTCGGGCACGCACGGCTCGACGTTCGGCGGCAACCTCGTCACCGCGGCGGCGGCGAACGTCGCGTTCGCGATGTGCACCGACCCCGCGATGATGGAAGAGAACGTCGCGAAGGGCCGCTACGCCTCCGAGCTCGCGCGCACGCTCATCGCGAAGAAGGGCGACGTCGTGAAAGAGTTCCGCGGGCGCGGCATGCTCTTCGGGCTCGAGCTGAGCGGCCCCGCGGGCGACGTCGTCGCGCGCTGCCGGCAGAACGGCCTGCTGGTGAACCTGGCCGGAGAGAAGACGGTGCGGTTCGCGCCGCCGTACACGGTGACGCGCGAGCAGCTCGTCGAGGGCTTCACGCTCTTCGAGAAGTCTCTGAACCCGGTTTAAGCTGCCAACCGTGATTGCCGGACTGGGGGAGAAAACCGACTTCGTCGCAACCGTGCCGAACGTCGACCCCTCGAAGCTCAACCTGACGGCTGACGAGCGCGCCCTGTTCGAGCGCGTCGGGCGGGCCGCGCAGATCTTCCAGCTCGTCGCGGGGTCGCAGTTCCCCGAGGCGAAGACGATCGCGCTGCTGCTCTCGCTGCGCGCCAAGGGCGCCATCGTGCCGGCGCGCCTGCAACGCACGCAGTCGAGCCCGCAGGCGGTCTCGGCGGCGGCGATGCAGGAAGAGGTCGATCTCTCCGAAGAGAAGAAGAGAGAGATCCTCGAGCTCGAAGCCGCCCTCGAGACGAAGAACTACTTCGAGCTCTTCGGCGTGAAGCCCGGCGCCGACGCGACGCAGGTGCGCGACGCGTTCTACGAGCTGTCGCGCAAGTTCCACCCCGATCGCTTCTTCAAGAAGAACATCGGCAGCTACCGCGCGCGCATCGAGCACGTGTACCGCAAGCTCAGTGTCGCCCACGAGACGCTGACGGACGACGCCCGGCGCGCGCAGTACCTCAAGGCCCACCCCGAGCTGGTCGACGCCGAGCCGGTGAAGGCGATTTCCCGCACGCAGTCGAGCCCCGCCGCCGTGCCGAAGCCGCAGAGCGCGGAAGACGAGGCGCGCGACGCCGAGCGACGCCACCGCTTCGCGAAGCACCCGTACTTCGCCAAGACCCAGCGCATGAAAGAGCTGCTCGGCCGCGCGAGGGAGCACATGGCGAAGGGCGAGTGGAGCCATGCGTTCACGGATCTCCACATGGCGACGCAGGTCGACGCGACCAGCGAAGAGGCGAAGAAGCTGCTCGCCGAGGTGCGCGCGAAGCACGACGTGCAGCGCAGCGAGGTCGAGCTCAAGCGCGGCCTCGAGCTGCTCGATCAGGGCAACGAGACCGGAGCGCTCGCGGCGTTCAAGGCGGCGGCCGCCATCGACAACCACAACGCGAAGGCCGCCTACATGGTCGCCAAGCTGATGTGGGACAAGTCCCACGATCCGAAAGAGGTGCTCACGTTCGCCCAGAAGGCGGTCGAGAACGCCCCGAAAAACCCGGATTACCACGTGCTCATCGCCCGCATTCAGGACCAGGCGGGCATGAGGGCGCTCGCGAAGAAGCACTTCGAAGAGGCGCTCAAGCTGAACCCGAACCACGCCGAGGCCAAAAAACACGTCAAGGGGCGGTGGCCGTTCTAAGCTGTCGAACCCTACATGGCGGAGAAGGAACCGGTCATCGGCATCGACCTGGGCACCACCAACAGCGTGGTGGCCACGGTTCAGGGGGGCGCGCCGGTCGTGATCCGCAACCGCACCGGCTCGAACCTCACGCCGTCGGTCGTGGCCGTCTCGAAGACCGGTAAGCGGCTCGTCGGGCAGATCGCGAAGCGGCAGGCGATCACCAACCCGCAGGACACGGTCTACGCGGCGAAGCGCCTCATCGGCCGCAAGTTCTCGAGCCAGCAGGTGCAGGACGCGCTCAAGGTCCTCTCGTACCAGGTGGTGTGCGGCGAGCACGACGACATCCGCGTGAAGCTCGGCGGGAAGGACGTGTCGCTGCCCGAGGTCTCGGCGATGGTGCTGCGCGAGCTGAAGGCCGACGCGGACCAGTACTTCGGCCGCCCGGTGACGCGCGCGGTGATCACCGTGCCGGCGTACTTCAACGACGGCCAGCGCCAGGCGACGAAAGACGCGGGCCGCATCGCCGGCCTCGACGTGCTGCGCATCATCAACGAGCCCACCGCGGCGGCGCTCGCGTACGGCTTCGGGCGCACCGTGAACGGCAAGATCACGGTGTTCGACTTAGGGGGCGGCACGTTCGACGTGTCGGTGCTCGAGGTCGGCAACGGCGTCTTCGACGTCATCGCGACGGGCGGCGACACGTATCTGGGCGGCGAAGACTTCGACAACCGCATCATCGAGTGGCTGGTGATGGGGTTCGCGAAGGAGCACGGCATCGATCTGCGCAAAGACCGCATGGCGCTGCAGCGGCTCAAAGACGCGGCCGAGAAGGCGAAGATCGAGCTGTCGACGGTGAAGGAGACGCAGATCAACCTGCCGTTCATCTGCACTCCGCCGGGCGGCGGCGCGGCGCTGCACCTGCAGAAGGCGCTGACGCGCGAGCGGCTGGAAGAGCTGTGCAACGATCTCATCGACCGCTGCATCACGCACTGCGACCAGGTGCTGTCCGAGGCGAAGGTCAAGCCGAACGACTTGAAGGAGATGATCCTCGTCGGCGGCATGACGCGCATGCCGAGGGTCGTCGAGGCGGTGAAGAAGTACTTCAAGCGCGACCCGTGCAAGGGCGTGCACCCCGACGAGGTCGTCGCGCTCGGCGCGGCCGTGCAGGCGGACGCGCTCACCAGTGAAGAGTCGCAGGTGCTGCTGCTCGACGTGACGCCGCAGTCGCTGGGCGTCGCGATCGCCGGCGGGTACGTGCGGCGGCTCATCCCCAAGAACACCACCGTGCCGACCGCGGTCACCGAGGCGTTCAACACGTCGAAGGACGAGCAGACGACGGTGAAGATCATGGTGCTGCAGGGCGAGGCCGAGCTCGCGCACCAGAACGAGCTGCTCGGAGAGTTCATCCTCACCGGTCTGCGCTCCGCCAAGCGCGGCGAGGTCGAGATCGAGGTCACGTTCGAGATCAACTCGGAGGGCATCGTCAGCGTCTCGGCGCGCGACAAGGAGACGGGGCAGAAGCAGTCGATCACCGTCACCGCCTCGGGGGGCCTCACCGAAGACGAGCTGCAGCGCATCCTCGAAGAGCAGGGCGACTACATGCTCGAGGCGCGCGTCTCGGACGAGCTCAAGAACAAGCGCAACGAGCTCGACGCGGTGATGAAGGAGGTCAGCGAGCTGTTGCCGAAGGTGCAGAAGGTCACCGAAGGCTCGGAGTTCGGCGTCGACGCCGTCGCGAAGGCCGTGAAGGGCCTCGAGTCGGCGCGGCGCGCGCGTGATCAAGGCAACCTCGCAGCAGTGTCCGAAGCCGTCGATACCCTCAACCGCACCTTGAACCTCTTCCGTGGCGTCATTCAGAGGATCGGGACGAGGTGACCCTTCGACTTCGCGCTACGCGCTCCGCTCAGGGTGCACGGTGCACATGGCAGACGCGAGGTCTGCCATGAGTGCCCAGCGGGCAAGTCAGCTCGTGGAGGCCGGGCTGTGGCTTCGTCTCTCGGGCGATCACGAGGGCGCGCGGCGGCTGTTCGAGCAGGCGCTGAAGCTCGACCCGTCCAACGCGCGGGCGCGGCAGCTGCTCGACGCTCCGGCGCCGAAGCCTGCGGCGCAGCCGACGGGCGCGGCGAAGATGGCGGGCGAGCTCGACTGGGGCGGGGCGACCGGCCAGGCGCCGACTCCGCCGCCGATCGCGCCGGTGAGCGAGGGCGCGCCGAAGACGCAGACGCGGCCGTTCGGCGAAGGCGCTCCACCGGGCTCGCACACGGTGCGGCTCGGAGAGGCCGAGGCCCCCGAGATCCCCGAGGCGCCGCGCTTCGAAGATCCGCACGGCGAGGTGATGATCACGGGCGCCGACGAGCCGGTGCCGGACAACGCGACGCTCGTCTACGGCATGAGCGGCGTGCCGGTGCCGCCGGTGCCGCAGTCGAACGCGCCGCAGCAGAGCGGCACGATGGTCTTCGGAAAAGGCGGAGCGCCTCCGCCGGTGCCTCCCGTGGCGCCGGTCGGTGGGGGGACGCTCGTGTTCGGAAGCAAAGAGGCGGGCTCGCCGCCGTCGCCGGCCGCTCCTCAAGGGGGCACGCTCGTCTTCGGAGCGCAGGCCCCGGTGCCGCCGGTCGCGCCGGTGAGCAACTCGCCGATCGCGCGTCCAGGCGGCGGGACGCTCGTGTTCGGCGCCGAGCGCTCGGAGCCTCTGCCGCCTGTGCCGTCGCCGAAGCCCGGAGCGGGCACGCTCGTGTTCGGCGCCACGAAGGAGCCGGCGCAGCCGGGAAAGGGCACGCTGGTGTTCGGCTCGACCCAGGGCGCGAGCGCCCCGCCTCAGGTGCCGCCGGTGAACCCGGGGAGCTCAACGCTCGCCTTCGGCTCGGTGCCGCCGTCGATCGCGCCGCTGAGCTCTCCGCGCGACGTGGGCGTGGTGACCGAGCCGGGGCTGCCGCAGTTCGACGTCGACGACTTCGGTGTGCCCCCGCCGCCCGAGCCGCCGAATCCGGGCGCGTCGTCGACCGGGACGCTGGAGTTCAACTTCGACGACATGGTGGCGACGGCCGGGCCTCCACCGCCGGTGCCCTCGCCGGGCGTGCCGCAGGACAGCGGCGATGCTCCGCAGACGGCGTGGGACAAGTCGAACCCGCGCATCGACATCTCGCAGATCGATCTCGAGCCGGGCCAGGGCGGCGGCTTCGACATCATCGCGGCCGAGCCGCCTCCGCCGCCGAAGCAGCGCAGCCCGCAGCAGCTGAAGGCCGAGATCAGCACGCTGCTCTCGGGCGCGAAAGATCTGCTCGATCTCGACGATCACTCGGGCGCGATGGAGCTCATCGGCAAGGCGCTCGAGCTCGACCCTTCGGAGCCGGCGGCGCTCAAGCTCAAAGACCGCAGCGAGAAGACGCTGCAGGCGATGTACGAGTCGAAGCTGGGCGACCTGAACCAGATCCCCCGGGTGAAGCTGAAAGAGGACGAGATCATCTGGCTCAACCTCGATCACCGCGCCGGCTTCGTGCTCGCGCAGATCGACGGCAACGTCTCGTTCGAGGAGATCTTCGCGGTCAGCGGCATGTCCCGCCTCGACACCGCGCGCATCCTCGCGCAGCTGGTCGAGGAGGGAGTCATCTCGAAGGGGTAGGCCGCTGCCTCTGCTCAGAGGCCGACGGGAAATCACGAAGGCGTGCACCCTGAGCCGCCGAGGCCGCGAAGCGGACCTCGGCGAGTCGAATGGGTTCGGGCGCAGCGAGTGTTGCCTTCGAGAAGGCTCTGCCCAGATCGCCCGGACCCTTCGACTTCGCCGCTGGACGCTGCGCGTCCGCGGCTCCGCTCAGGGAGCTCGGTTCCTGTTCCGTTCAGGCGTCTCCGGAGGCGGACGTCGCCTCACTGCCGGATGACCGCGAGCCACCGCCCGCGGACGACGAGCTTGCCGTCCTGGTTCTTCGACTCGGTCACGACGGTGACGAAGTCCTTCCCCTGCTTCTCGAAGATGTCGGTGATCTCGCCGGTGCTGGTGATGGTGTCGCCGGGGCGAATGGGCTCGAAGAACTCGTACTCCTGCTCGCCGTGCACGAGCATGAGCAGGTTGATGCCGAGCTTCGGATCGGTGACGGCCTGCCCGAACGGCGCGATCGCGAACACGTTGCAGAACGAGGGGAAGCCGACGATCTCCTTGCCCTGCCACAGCTGCGGCAACAGGCCCGTGGGGGCGCCGGTGCCGGTGAAGCCCATCGAAGGGACTCCGCCGCTGATGGCGTAGGCGAACTCGCGCAGCTTCTCGGCGCCGACGACGTAGGTGGTGGGGCCGTACTTGTTGCCGACGTGCTTCTTGTCGATGGCCATGGCTTAGAGACTCCTCGTGAGGTGAGTTCCGCTCCGCGGGGGCAGGGGGCAAGCCCCCTGGGGATTGATGGCCATGGCGTTAGACCCTCACCTCGACGACCGCGCCCTTGAGCACGTCGTCGCCCTTCTGGTTCTTGGCGGACACCTCGAACGTCGCGCGCCCGTTCTCGATCGCCGTCACCTTGCCGGTGAACGTGACCACGTCGTCGATCATGACCGGCCGCGAGAAGCGCACGCGCACCTTCGCGATGCGGGTCGCGTCCTGCACGTGGTTCACGACGCCCTCGACCGCCCACGAGAGCGTGCAGAGCCCCTGCAAGATCGGCCCGCCGAGGCCGGCCGCCTTGCCCGCGTCGGGGTCGATGTGAATCGGGTTGAAGTCGCCGGAAGCGGCCGCGTAGTAGATCGGCCGGTACTTGTCGCACTCACGCACGTGCGTGAACGTGTCGCCCACCGCAAGTTGCTTAGCCATGAGGCCTCACGGATAGCGCCTTCAGGCCAGCCGGTCGAGCGGATCGTCCACTTCCCCTGCGTCGTTGCCCTTCGCGTAGTGCTCCTTCGCGTAGTCGACGAGCTTCGCCAGGTAGCTCGACAGCGGAGGGCACCGCACGCCCGTGCCGTCGAGCAGCTCGAGCGCGGTGTGACAGTTGTAGAGCGCGAGGTGGTTCACGTAGTTGATCGCGGCGCGCTGCGGCCGCGCGAGCTTCTCGAGGCCCGGCAGCCTGAGCAGGGCGTCGGCCGCGCGCGCCGAGAGGTTGAAGCGCGGCAGCCGCTTGTTCGCCTGCGCCGCGATGAGCTCGTAGACGCGCCGGGCGCTCATCGGGTTCGGGTCGACGAGGTGCACGGTGCGGCCGACGGCGCGCGGGTTCTTCGACAGCGACCACACCGCCTGCACCACGTAGTCGACCGGCACGACGTTGAGCGGCGCGACCCCGTCGCCGGGCAGCGGCAGCGGCACCACGAGCGGGGACATCACCAGCACCATGCCGAGGTAGTAGGGCCCCTCGAACCGATCGATCTCTCCGGTCTTCGAGTCGCCGACGACGGTCGAGGGCCGGTAGATGGTGACGGGCAGCGTGGTCGCCGCGCGCTGCACGATCTTCTCGGCCTCGAACTTCGTCTCCTCGTACGGGTTGCGGAAGCCCTGGCCGACGTCGAGCTCGTCCTCGGCGATGACGCCGACGCGGTCGCCCGACACGTAGGTCGTGGAGAAGTGATTGAAGCGGTTGAGCCGCTGACAGTCGCGCGCGAGCTCGATCACGTTGCGCGTGCCGCCGACGTTCACGCGGTGGGCGATCTCGCGGGGCATGCCCATGTACGAGATGGCCGCGAGGTGGAAGATGTCGGTGACCGACTCGCACAGGCGCTTGTACTCCTCGCCGGCGAGGCCGAGGTGCATGTCGACGATGTCTCCGGCGAGCAGCTCGACGGGGGCGCCCTTGAGCTGGTGCACGTAGCCGGTCGCTTCCTTCATGAACTTCGGCTGCACGAGCAGGTAGATGCGGCCTTCCGGGTCGGCCTCGGCGATGTGCTTCACCAACCGCTTGCCGATGAAGCCCGGGTAGCCGGTGACGAAGTAGGTGCGACCGCTCATCCCTTCACCTCTTGCCACACCTTCTCGACCTGCGCCCGCGTCTGTTCGAGCGAGCCCGAGTTGTCGATGAGCCACGTGGCGTGGCGCTTCTTGTCCTCGAGCGGCATCTGCGAGGCGATGCGCGCCTCGGCCTCTTCCTTCGTCAGGCCGTTGCGCTGCATCAGGCGCTGCAGCTGGACGTCGCGGGGGACGACGACGAGCACGACTCCGTTCAGCAGCTCGTGCAGCCTGTTCTCGATGAGCAGCGGGGCGTCGTAGAAGACGACGCGCTCGCCTTCGTCCCACAGCGCGTGCGTGCGCTCGAGCACCCGCGCCTGGATGCGCGGGTGCGTGATGGCGTCCAGCGCCTTGCGATCTTCGGGCTTCGAGAAGATGTGCGCCGCGAGCTTCTTGCGGTCGAGCGCGCCGTCGGGGCCGATGACGTCGGGCCACCGCGCCTGGATCTCCAGCAGCGCGGGCGAGCCGGGCGCGACGACCTCGCGGGCGATCTCGTCGGCGTCGAGCACCTTGGCCCCCAGGGCGCGCAGCATGTGGGTGACCGTGCTCTTGCCCGTCGCGATGCCGCCGGTGATGCCGACCAGGCGGCTCACCTCTTCTCCGGGAGGAACGCGAAGGTGTCGACGGTCTTGCCGTCGGGCTTGAAGAACACCGCCAGGCCGAGCCGCACGTAGACGACGTAGCTCTTCGTCTGATCCTCGCGCTTGAGGTAGCACGGCTTCTCGGGCGTCTCGGGCGCCTCGGCCGTGCACGCCGGGCCGTACGCGGTCGCGATGTCTTCGATCGTGAGCACCGGAGCGGGGAACACGTCGATGCGCTCGACGACGCCGGTCTTCTGCTCGACGCGGAACTGCGCCTGCGTGGTGCCCTTGATGAGCTTGCCCTTCTGGTACGCGAGCACGTCGCGGCCGCCGGCGCTCACGACCTTCGAGGGATCTCCGAACTTCTTCACCACGTCGTCGCGCGTGGAGACGCCCGGCGTGATGCCGTTCCACGGCTTGGCCAGGACGATGAGGCAGAGGGCGAGGGGGACCATTGAAAGGGCGCTGGCATCTTTAGCGGTTGAGGTATGAGGAAGTCATGGCGAAGTGGTTGGTTCTGTTGGGTCTCGTCGCTGCCTCGGTGGCGCTCGGCTATGGCTACCTCGGCCCCGAGAGCTGCCAGGGGTGCCACCCCGATGCGTACGCCGCCTGGCGCGCGACGCCGCACGCCCGCGCGAAGGAGTCGCTGTCGGCGGCGCAGCAGAAAGACGCGCGGTGCCTGTCGTGTCACTCTCCCGCCGAAGGCGAGCAGCAGGTCGCGAACGTCACCTGCGAGAGCTGCCACGGCGGAGGCCAGTACTACTCGGCGCGCTACGTGATGAAGGACGCCGAGCTCGCGCGGCTCGTGGGCCTGGTCGACCCGTCCGAGAAGGGGTGCCGCACGTGCCATGACGCGTCGTCTCCGTCGCTCAAGCCGTTCGACTTCGTGGCGAAGCTCAAGGCGATCGATCACTGGTCGGTCGAGCGGAAGAAGCGCGAAGAGGGCGGGGCGGACAAGGCCGACAAGCCCGCCGATTCGTCGAAAGACAAGGGCGAGAAGAAATGATCCGGGTGCTCGACGCGCGGTTCTTCACCACCGCGACCGAGCCGAAGCAGTACCCCAAGCCGGCGTTCCCCGAGGTCGCGTTCGCCGGCCGCTCGAACGTCGGCAAGTCGTCGATGATCAACGCGCTGTGCGGGCGGCGAAAGCTCGTGCGCGTGTCGAACACTCCGGGGCGCACGCGCACGCTGAACTTCTTCGACGTCGATCTGGAGATCGACAAGAAGAAGCGGACGATCCGGCTGTGCGATCTGCCGGGCTACGGCTACGCGAAGGCCTCGAAGGTCGACCGCGACGCCTGGCGGAAGATGATCTCCGCGTACCTCGAGGGCCGCGAGCCGCTGCGCGCCGTCGTCGCGATCGTCGACGGAGAGATCGGCGCGCAGGACAGCGACGTCCAGATGATCGAGTACCTCGCCGAGGTGGCTCCGAGGGTGCTGGTCGCGGCCACGAAGATCGACCGCGTGCCGAAGTCGAAGTGGTTCGGACGCCGCCAGAAGATCGCCGAGGCGCTGCAGGTGCCGCTCGAGGCCGTCGTGCCCGTTTCGTCGACCGACCACATCGGGCTGGATGCGGTGTGGGACAGGCTCGTGGGTGCTACATTGGCGCCGCCATGAAGCAGCGCCGCTTCGTCACTGCCCTCATCTTCTGCGCGCTGACCGCCTGTCAGTGTCAGTGCGCCAACACCATCACCCTCGACGGCGGCACGACCGGCGGCGGCAGCGGCGGCAGCGCGGCCGGCACCGGCGGTGGCGCCGGCGCGGGCGGAGCAGGCGGCGGCATGGCCTTCGACGCCGGCGACGGCACGATGCACAACCCGACCGGGCCCGGCAGTGGCGGACCCGGCTTCGTCCTCGACGGCGGAGACAACAGCCAGGGCAACGGCGTCACGCTCACCCCCGACGGCGGCTTCATCACGCTGAGCTCCGGCAGCCAGGAGTTCTTCTTCATGTGGATCGCGAACAACAACCAGGGTTGGGTGTCGAAGTACGACACGCGCAATGGTCGTGAGGTCGCGCGCTACTACTCGACGATCCCGAAAGACTGCGCCAACAGCGCGGGCCCGCCGTGCACCAACGGCAACATCCAGGCGGCGCTCCGCTACAACCAGGGGAACAACCCCAGCCGCACGGCGATCGACATCTTCGGCGACGTGTGGGTCGCGAACCGCGCGGTGGGCGTGCAGGGCTCGCTCACGAAGATCGCGAACGACGTGTCGTCGTGCATCGACCGCGACAACGACGGGAAGATCAAGACGAGCAGAGATCTGAACGGCGACGGCGTCATCGACCCGGCGCTCTGCATCAACGGCGAGTGCGAGATGATCGTGCCGATGAACCCGGCCGACCCGCTCGACTACGACGAGTGCGTGCTGTTCTCGACGCCCGTCGGGGCCGTGGGCGGAGACGTCGCGGGCCGCGGCGTCGCGATCTCGAAGGGCGTCGAGGGCACGGCCGGCGACGTCTGGTTCTCGCAGTACCGGGAACAGCGCATCTACAAGATGTCGACGGCGAACGGGCAGATCGTGCCGGTCAACGCGGCCGGCGACATGTTCATCCAGCTCAACTGGGGGGCCTACGGCCTCATCGTCGACAGCAAGCAACGGCTCTACGCGGTGCGCCCGGGCGCGGGCGAGCTCGCCATCGTCGACACGACGAACGGCTCGGTGATCACGCTCAGCGTCGCGGCCCCCAGCAACGTGCCGTGCGGCTCTTACGCGCTCGGCGTCGACGGGAAGGACCGCGTCTGGCTCGCCGGGTGGACGACCGGCACGCTCGCCTGCCGCTACGATCACGCCACGGGCACGTGGGCGTCGTTCTCGTTCGCGGGCACGCAGTGCACCGGCGGAGCGAACCAGCCCTTCGGCCGCCCGCGCGGCATCGCGGTCGACGATCAGGGGCAGGTGTACATGAGCTCCGACACCGGCGCGCAGCTCATCCGCTTCGACGCCGAGACGGGCGCGGTGATCCCCTTCAACGGTCAGGCCTGCATCGACGCGACGGACGGGAACACCGGCTCGAGCATCGGCGTCGGCATCGACGGCGACGGCCAGCCGTGGGTGAACAACTTCAGCGGCAACGTGATGCGCATCGACAAGGTGACCGGCACGGTGCTGCGGACGCCGCAGCAGCCCGGCGGCCTGTACACGTACTCGGACTTCACCGGCTACCAGCTGCGCAAGTTCACCGCGCCGCGCGGCACGTACCGGAAGGACTTCGAGGGCTGCAGCGACATGACCGACTGGGCGAGGGTCGTCTGGACGGCCGACGTGCCCACCGGCAGCTCGTTGCAGGTCTTCGTGAAGGTCGGCGCCACGCGCGCAGACCTCGATAACGTCGCGACCATGCGCTACGGCCCGTTCACGACCTCGCCGGTCGACTTGAAGGCCGCGGGCGTGCCCAAGGCCAGGTTCATCCGCGTCGAGTTCGTGCTGCTGTCGATGAACGGCATGGCGTCGCCGGTCTTGAAATCGTTTGACGTCAACTGGTCCTGCGTTATCGAGCCCGGGTGACCTCGAGTCCGATCCGCGGCGCGCTGCTTCGTTGGCCCCATGCGGTGCGTGCTCACGTACCAACGACGTACGCTCCGCGCGCTCCTCGGGGCCGCCTCGCATCGCTTGCGTCTCGGACTCGAGGAGCGCGGTGAGTACTCCAGCCGAAAAGAAGTCCAAGCGCGCAGAGCTCGTTCGCCGCCTCGAGTCGCTCGTCCCCAAGCGCCGCCTCGACGCCATGCTCGAGGAGGTCGACGGGCGCGCGCTGGTCAGCTCGCTGCCGGCCGAAGACGTCTACGCGACCATCGTCGACGTCGGCCTCTCGGACGCCTTCGAGGTCGTGCAGCTCTCGACGCCCGACCAGTTCCGCACCTACCTCGATCTCGCGGCGTGGGCCAAAGACCGCATGGACCCGCTCGAGGTCCTGCACTGGCTGCGCGCCGCGCGCGGCGACGACGACGAGTCGTACGTCCAGAAGCTGAAGGCCCTCGACATCGAGGTGGTCGAGCTCCTCTACAAGAAGCTCGTCACGCTCTACGACCTCGAGGAGAACCCCGACGCGAACCCCGAAGGCATCACCATCGAGACCCCCGAAGGGAAGTGGCTCGTCGAGCTGAACATCGAGGGCGCCGACGCCGTCGCGCTGCGCCAGCTCACGATGGACCTGATGGCTCAGAACCCCTTCGAGCTCTCGCGCTTCCTCGAGGCCGTGCGCTGGGAGACGCCCAGCGAGCTCGAAGAGACCGCGTACCAGTTCCGCACCGCGCGCCTCGAAGACCTCGGCTTCCCGCCGATGGACGAGGCCATCAAGCTCTTCGCCTGGGTCGACCCGTCGAAGTACGCCCCCGCTTCCCCCGCGCCGGCGCTCGCGACGCAGAGCGACTTCGTGGCCTCGGCCTTCACCGGCCTCGACGCCCACGAGCGCAACGTGCTCGAGGCCCAGGTGCGGTACCTGGTGAACTCGGCGCTGGTCGCCGAGGGCGCCGAGCCCGGAGATCCCGCCGCCATCCGCCGGCTCTCCGAGCAGGCCCGCGACACCCTGAACCTCGGCCTCGAGCACCTCTGCGGCGGAGACCCCGCGGGCGCCGCCGAGGTCTTGCGCGAGCGGCCGCTCAAGCTCGTCTTCCAGGTCGGCTTCTCGCTCACGCTGCAGCTCAAGCGGCAGGTCGAGCGCATGGCGCAGGAGCCCGGCTCGCGCTTCGGCGACACCTGGCTCGCGCTCGACGAAGAGACCGCCGCGCTGCAGGCGCTCACCCGCCGGCGCCCGCTCAAGGCGGTGAAGGTGCCCGGCGCCGAGCCGGTGCCTTTCCGCTGGCGGCGCGAGCTCGGAGAGAGCGAGGCCGTGCTCCACCGCGTGCGCGCCCAGCGCGAGGTGTTCGCGAAGCTGCTCGGCGCGTCTCCCGCCGAGGTCATCGCGCGCTTCGGCGTGAAGCTCGCCGAGCTCCGCGCGCAGCGCCTGTTCGCTGCTGCGGCGGCCTGGGCCGAGGTGACCGGCGAGCTCCAGGTGCAGCCGCTCGACGAGGCGCGGCTCGACGCGCTGCTCGAGCCCACCGGCAAGGCGGCCACCGTGCTGCCCGAGGACATGGTCGCGCGCGTGCTCGGGCCGGTGAGGGCCGAGCTCGCCGAGCTCAAGCGCAGGGACGGGGCGATCGACCCGAAGAAGGTCTCGCTGCTTCCCGTCGCCGGTCAGCCGGTGCTGTGACTAAAGTCTGACGCCGCATGCCCTGTCCCGTCTGCGGCTACGCGAACCCCGCCGGAGCCGCGAAGTGCGCCGCGTGCGGCACCCAGCTCATCGCCGAGCCGACGCCGGCTCCGCGCATGGGCGACGCCCGCTGCGCCACGCACCCCGAACAGCCGGCGCTGCAGCCGTGCGCCCGCTGCGGAACGTTCTACTGCTCGGCGTGCCTCGAGAAGGCCTCCGACGGCCAGCTGTACTGCGTGCAGTGCCGCTCGCGCCGCGGCCTGGCGTGGGACCAGCGGGAAGAGCACGGCGTGCTCCGCGCCTGGTTCCTCACCTCGAAGGACCTGATGCTCGAGCCGACGCAGACGCTCGAGAAGGCGCCGCGCGACGGGTCGATCGGCTCGTCGCTCTTGTTCGCGCTGCTCAGCTCGCTCGCCGGCTGGGTGCCGACGCTCGCCATGTACCTGCTCTTGTTCGGCGGCATGCTCATCGCGACGCTCTCGAAGTCGAAAGAGGAGATGGGCGGCGGCGAGCTCGGCGTCGGCGCCGTCGCGTCGATCGCCATCTTCATCGTCTACGCGCTGATGGCCGTCGGCGGTCAGGTCGTCTCGCTCTTCGTGCTCGCGGGCATCGAGCACGTCGTGCTCTCCATCGCCGGAGAGAAAGAGCTCGGGCCCTACACCGTCACGGTCCGCGCGCACGCGCTGGGGCTGGCGCCCTTCATCCTCGGCCTCGTGCCCGTCTGCGGCCTCATGGTGATGAGCCTGTGGTCGCTGGTCTTGAGGTGCATCACGCTCATGCACCTGCAGAAGGTGACGGCCGGCAAGGCCGCGGCGGCCGTGCTCGCGCCGGTGCTCGCCATCTGCGGCTGCTTCGGCATCGGCTACTTCTTCATCATCGCCGCGGTGCTCAGCTCTGCGGGGCTGTCGCGCTGACGAGGCGCTTCACCAGGCCCGGGCCCTCGTAGATGAGGCCCGAGTAGATCTGCACGAGGCTGGCCCCCGCGGCGAGCTTGGCGCGGACGTCGTCGGGGCCGAAGACTCCGCCGACGCCGATGGCGGGCAGGCGGGCGCGGCACCGCGTCAGCACCTGGGTCGAGCGGTGGAACAGCGGCTTGCCCGAGAGGCCCCCGGCCTCGGGGTGAATGAACGGCCGCTTGATGGTGGTGTTCGTGGCGATGATGCCGGCGGCGCCCTCGGCGATCGCGACGTCGACGGCCGCGTCGACGGCCTCGTCTTCGAGGTCGGGCGCGATCTTGAGCAGCACCGGCTTTCCGCCGGCTTCGGCGCGCGTCGCTTGAAGAATGCGCCTCAAGGCCTCGGGCTCCTGCAGCGCGCGCAGGCCGGGCGTGTTCGGCGACGAGAGGTTCACGACGAGGTAGTCGGCGAGCGCGGCGAGCACGCGGGCGCACTCGGCGTAGTCCTCGTGGGCGCGCTCGTTCGGCGTGTCCTTGTTCTTGCCGATGTTCACTCCGACCGGAGCGGGCCGCCACGGCAGCTCGTGCAGCCGCGAGGCCATGGCGTGGGCTCCCGCGTTGTTGAAGCCCATGCGGTTGATGAGGGCTCCGTGCTCGGGGACACGGAAGAGCCTCGGCCGATCGTTGCCTGGTTGAGGCCGTGGGGTGACGGTGCCGACCTCGACGAACCCGAAGCCCATGGCGAAGAGGCCGACGAGCGCCTCGGCGTTCTTGTCGAGGCCCGCGGCGAGGCCGATGCGGTTGGGGAACTTCACTCCGAAGAAGGTGCGCTCGAGCGCGGGGTCGTCTTTGCCGCGCAGGGCCTTGGCGAGGCCTAAGGCTCCCTCGAGCAGCGAGAGCGTGCCGATGCCGAGGTGGTGGGCGTCTTCCGCATCGAGGCGGAAGAGCAGGGGCTTGAGCCAGGAGCGGTACATCACGCCTTCGGGATGAACGAGCTCTCGCGCGCCCAGGCGATCGCCTGATCGACCTGCTGACTGGTGAGGATGCCGTTCGACTCGACGAGCTCGACCTCGCGCGACATGTCGGTCTCGAGCAGGTACGGGCCGTCGGTGTTGATGGTGATCTTCACGCCGCGATCCCACAGCGTGCGCACGATGTGCTTCAGCTCGGCGATGCCGTCGACCGCGCGCGTGTGCAGGTTCGACGTGGGGCACAGCTCGAGCACCACGTTGCGCTCCTTGAGCAGCTTCATGGCGGCCTCGTCGTACGCGGCGCGGATGCCGTGGCCGATGCGGTGGGGCTTGAGCTTCTCGACCACGGCGACCACGCCCTCGGCGCCGGTGCCGGCCGTCTCTCCGGTGTGGACGGTGGTCTTGAGGCCCGCGGCGCGGGCGCGCTCGAAGAGATCGACGTACGCGGGCACGATCTCGGGCTTGAGCTCCATCGCGTCCTTCTCGGTGCCGGCCAGGTCGATGCCGTAGACGCCGCGGTTTTTGTACTTGATGGCCTTCTCGAGAATGATCGCGTTGAGCTTGTGGTCCCACTCGCGGGCCAGGCAGAAGATGAGGCACGCGCGGACGCCGTACTCGAGCACCGCGCGGTCCATGCCGCGCAGCGCGGCGTGGATGATGTGATCGAGGTCGAGCTCGCTGTTCAGGTTTCGCTTCATCGGGTTGAAGCGCAGCTCGATCTGCGTGACGCGGCTCGAGCGGTACTCCTTGCCGATCACCTCGTAGACCGAGCGCTCGATCGCCATCGGAGAGCTCTGAATCTTCTCCGTCCACGTGTGCATGATCTTCAGGTACTCCTCGAGGGAGCCGACCTTGTCCGGGCGCGAGGTGATGAGCTCGACGAACTCGAAGTAGCTCTTCACCGGCAGCTTGAAACCCTGCTGGTGGGCGATCGACCAGAGGATGTGAGGCGCCACCGCGCCGCCGACGTGGATGTGAAGGTCGATGAGCTCCCGGGGCATTTCCGGGGCGGAATGCCACGGAGCGGTTTCAGAGTCACGCGTCACGATAGAAGGCAAAATCAGTAAAAACTATTAGACGCGTTCAAACACGACTTGACCGTAAAAAAAAGAATCACGGCATGCTCCGCGCCCGCTTGGGCATGGCGCCCGAGCCTCAATGGGGTGGACAATGCGCGCAGCATGCAGGGCGGTACTGGCGGCGGTGGCACTCTTCGGAGCAGATGCGATGGCAGCGTTCGGAACACCGTCGTACAGCAGTACGGTCACCGGCAGCAGAGTCTCCGTTAAGTACGGCGCGCTCGCCGAGAACTCGTGCACAACGACCTGCAGCACGTCGTTCACTGTGACAATGCCGACGGGTGGCGGCGCATCCGGGATCTGGATCGATGGCTTCTACATGCGCTTCCACGATGGTTCCGGCTACCAGGTAAAGGCGGCCAAGCTCATGCTGCACAAGGCGAGCTACAACTCCGGGACGGGCGCGTTCCAATGGGAGATCGAGGCGAACCTCGAGGGCGACCCGCCGCCAAGCGACACCACTTTTGACTTCGGGGTCTGGTTCCACATCGCCGTTGCTGACAGCACGGTGTTCCGGTTCAACGAGAAGACCGCGTCGAATTTTTCCGGCGCAGGCAGCAGCGGTCAGTGCGACTCAACCGCGACGTGCAGCGACACGACGACGTTCACCTCTGTCGGGGCCACCGGCATTCCGTTCAGGCAGATGGCTCTACGCGGATTTGATCTGCACACCGACTCGGGTAACGGACTGGACATCGAGGATTTGCTCGTTGACGTTCGCGGTTACACCGCGAACGGGAACAGCGCTCAGGGGCAGACCGACTGCGCGATGCTCGGCTCCACCACCGAAGACGTCATTTGCGAGGTGGGCCTTACCGCAATCGCAGCAAACACTTTCGCAAACAGTGGGCTCCATGTTCAAAACACAGGCGTCATCAGCAACACGACACAGACGGGTGGCTCGTTCAATGGCTACTCGCTGAACTCGACGGCTAGCACGACGGCAGCTGGCGTGCTTCCAGGGCTACACTATTGGCAGCTGACCCCGACGGCTGCGACCGAAGTTTACGAGATCATCAGCGGCTGTCTTTCTCAGACCTACACAGCCTCGCCCAGCCCCGGATTTGCCAGCTGGCAAATGAACTGGAGTCTGCAGGAGGACTCGTCTCCGTCGCTCGTTTACGACAGCAGTCAGAGTTGCATCATGAGTTTCTTTCCCTGATCGCCATGGAGCGCTCCCTCGCCATCATCGGGCTGCTCTGGGCTGTTGCGGCATGCAGGTGCGAGCCCAAGACTTCGCCCGCCTATGGCGAGGCAGCGTGGCGACGTGACGACGGCGTAGTCGTCGTGCAGGAAACTGCTTCGGTGGATTTCGGCGGTATCGACTTCGGCACAAGCGTCACGAAGACGGTACGACTCGCCAACGTCGGGGCTGGGCCCCTCACGATCGAAGGTGTCTCGGGCTCCGCGGCCGCTTTCGAGCTCGCCGCTGAGATCCCAGCGACACTTGGCACCGGCGACGCGCTCGAACTCCACCTTCGCTTCTCGCCGCCCGCGCTCGACCGGGCGCAGGGCCCTCGTGAGTACCGCGCGCTGTTCGCGCTTGCTGTTTCTGGCGCGAAGGGCTCAGGGGAAATGCTGCTGGAGGCGGCGGGACGCGGCGCATCGATCGACTGTAACGCGCTTCCCGAGTCCATCGATTTTGGCGCCGTGCTTCTCGGCGAAACTCGACGATCAGAGCTGTTGCTGCGAAATCCGACGGACGCGCCGACTACGGTTCGCTGGCAGGTGCCCTACGCGACGTCTGGAGATGGCGCGGCGTTCTCTTGGCAGGAGACCGAAGCGATCGCGGAACTCGCGCCGCGCTCAGAGAAACGGCTGACCTTGACGTTCTTGCCGACCGCACCCCGCGAGCACCTTGCATTCGTGAAAGTGCAGCCGAGCGGACAGTGTGCCGAAAGAACGGTGCGCCTGACCGGCATCGGCGTCGCCGCCTATCTCGCGTGGGAGCCCAGCAGCATCGATTGTGGCTGGGTCCCGGTCGGGGCAGTGAAGGCAGCGCAGGTGCGCGTCCGCAACCTGGGCGAGAGGGCGGTGACGCTCAGCGCGATCTCAGCGCTGAACGACGCGGTGCTCGAGGGCGGCCAGTCTTCCAGTCTGGTTCTGGGCGCTGGTCAGCACACCGACATTCGTCTCAATTGCAGCCCCGTCGCCATCGGCAGCCGGAGCGCTCGCCTCGAGTTCCAGACGTCGCTCGCGGCACAACCGCGCGGCGTCGTACCTATCGTGATGAAAGGTGGCGGACCCAAAGTCGATGCGTGGCCGAATCCCGTCAACTTCGGTCTGGTGCCTTACATCGCAGGTTCATCGGTCGCGACCACGCGGCACCTTACGGTTCGCAACGTGGGGACGTTGCCCTTCGACGGAGATCCGAAGGGAAACCTCCACCTCCGGACGGACGATGCAGGAGTCCCGGTGTTGGCCATTTCGGGCTCCGGGGCGCCCGAGGTTGCGATCACTGCTCCGGCGTACGCCGCGACATTGGGCCTCGAAGCGCGCTTCGCCAGTCAAGCCCAGTTTGCGCTCAAGCTGACACCCCTGAGCCTCGGACAAAAGGACTTCAACCTGCATGTGTGGAGCGACGATGTGATGACTCCCGAGCTCATCGTCCCTGCGACTGCTCATGCGGTGATGGCTACACCATGCCAGTTGCGCGTCTCGCCCACGGTGCTCGACTTCGGCCTCATCAGTCCAGGCCAGACGTCTAGCTTGCACACGACTTTGACTAACCTGTCGAATCAAGCTGGCGATCGTTGCTACGTGACGGCTGTCGACGTTGACGCCGCAGGAAAGGCACAAGGCTTCGAACTGGTGGGCGGGCCGTTGGAGGCCGTTGTCCTGGAGCCGGGCGCCAGCACCAGCCTCAGTGTGCGGCTAAAGGTTCCGTTCGACGCTCAGACGTCTGGGCCGAGAGCCAGTGTTCTCGAGTTCGAAGTCTCGAATCCCGCTCGGCCCGTCGAACGGCTTCCGCTTCGTGCGGTCATCGTCGAGCGGTGTCTTGTCGCGCTTCCAGCGCCGCTCCAGTTCGGCCTCGTGCCGGTGGGCTGCAGTCAGCTCCGCGCGGTTACCCTCTACAACGCGTGTGCGGCGAGCATGAACATTGGCCTGCCGGCTGTAGCGGGACCTGGGTTCAGTAGTGCCTACGACGCTGGCCTTCCTGCACTGCTGGCGCCCGGGGCGTCCGCAGGCGTAGCCGTTGCGTTTCATCCGACGGACGCGGGCATCGCAACCGGCACTTTGACACTGCCCGTCTTTGGCAGTTTTCAACTCGTGGAATTGCGCGGCGAGGGCGCAGTGACCGCCCAGGTCACGGAGACGTTCGTCGTTCCCGCGGTCCCGACCGTGGATATCCTAATGACGGTCTCCAGCGTCGGAGCTTTGGAGCTCGTGGATGGGGGCAACTGGCCTGATTGGGATCCCGGGCCGCTTCGTCCTCTGGCCGACATGGCGCTGAGCCTTGCCGACGCCGGCATCGACTTCCATTTGGCGTTCACCAACGCACACTGGGACTACGACAGCACGAACGGGCCTAAAGGAGCCCCCCCCATGGGATCCATAAGGCCCCCCATGGATGCCGGCGCCCCAACATTCCTCGTTGCCGCGAATCCGGACCTGGGGATCCTGAGCCTGAGAGCGCTGCTGAATGCAAAAGCGGCCGGCTATGGGTATCCACCGGTGCTGCAGTACGAATCGTCGCGCGATCCGTCGTGTTTCGAGGCTGCGCTGCGCGCGCTGACCGAGCCTCTACGCAGCACCTGGAATGCGGGCTTCGTGCGTGCCGGAGTTCCCCTCGCAATCGTCTGCCAAAGTTATCTCGGCGACGCGTCGAACCGGTGGCGTCCCTTCGCAAACACCACTCCGCAACCGGTCCCATTCTATTGGAGTGAGCTTGTCAACGCGATGGGACACTCGGATATCGCCGTCCATGCGCTCGCGCCAATTCCTGGTCTGCCCGACTGTCCTGAGCCATACATCCAGGACCCCGGCAATCGTTTCCACGACATGGCCCAGCTCTCCGGCGGTTCCGTGGTGAACATCTGCCAGCCGAGCTGGACGAATATTCTCCAGTCGTTGCAGACGAGCCTCGTGTCGTTCCAGAGGCGCTTCAGGTTGAAGGGTACGCCCGACCCCAACGCGCCAATCGTGGTACGCGTCAACGGTGTCCCGTTAGCGACGAGCGCGTGGCAATTTGTGCCATCGCTCAACACTATTGAGCTGAACTCCGCGCCTCCTGGAGGCGCGCAGGTCTCGGTCACCTTCTCGCCCCGATGCGACTGAGCTTCGCGCGTTCAGAGTCCACGCAGTTTGCGCAGCTCGGCCCAGGCCTCCGTCACCTGCCGGAAGCGCTCGGCGGCGGCATCTCCTTCCGCCTTGGGCTTGCCGGCGAAGCGGTCGGGGTGCAGCTCGCTGGCGAGCCTGCGGTAGGCGGTGCGCAGCTCGTCGTCCGAGGCGCCCTCGGTGACGCCGAGCACCTCGTAGTGCTTGGTTCCGCTGCCTAAGTGCATCGACGTGATCTGCTGCAGCTGCTCGTCGGACAGGTTCAGGTTCGCGACGATCTGCTTGATGGCGTCGGACTCGGCGCGCTTGAGATCTGCGTCCACCAGCGCGAGCTCGTAGAGGGCGTTCACGAACAGCGGCCGCTCGGCGGGCGTGAGCTTGCCGCGCGCCTTCTTCGTGGCGGCGGCGAGGTCGACGGGGCTGCCGGCCAGCGCCGACTTCAGCGCCTGGCGCACGTGCTCGAGCGCGTCCTGATCGAAGTGGCGCTCATGCTGGAAGTACTCGCGGATGACACGGACCTCGGGCTGCGTCACCGGGCCGTCGGCGCGGGCGACCTCGACGAAGAGCGGGCAGAGCAGCTTCGCGAGCACCGTGTCCGGGTTCGTGCGCGGCACCGGTCGCGACGGAGCCGCCGGCGCCTGCGGCCCGAGCAGCTCGTCGATCGACTTGAGCTTCTCCGACGGAATTTCGTCCTGCCGGTCGAAGAGCAGGTGGCCCAGCACGAGCCCGACGCAGCCGAAGAAGATCGCCATGGTGGCCGACTGGAGCAACAGCCCCACGGCGACTCCCACGATGGCTCCCAGGACTTTCCCGAACATGCTGCGCGGCGTTCGATCATAGAGTGCGCCCGCCATGACGGCCCAACTGATCGACGGCAAGGCGCTGGCGGCGAAGGTGAAGGAGGGCTTGAAGGCCCAGGTCCAGGAGATCGCGGCCAGGCGCGGCTTCCCGCCCGGCATCGCCGTCGTCCGCGTCGGCGAAGATCCCGCCTCGAAGGTCTACGTCACCTCGAAGAAGAAGACCGCCGAGGAGCTCGGCTTTGGCTCCTGGGAGCACCACCTCGAGGACTCCATCTCGCAGGAGGATCTGCTCGAGCTCGTCGGCCAGCTCAACGCCGACTCGAAGGTCGACGGCATCCTCGTGCAGCTGCCGCTGCCGAAGCACATCGACTCGAACGCCGTGCTGCTCGCGATCGACCCGGCGAAGGACGTCGACGGCTTTCACCCGGTGAACACCGGCATGCTGTTTCAGGGGCGGCCCGGCCTCGTCGCCTGCACGCCCGCCGGCGTGATGCGCATGCTCGAGGAGATCGCGTTCAAGCCCGTCGGCAAGAACGCGGTCGTCATCGGCCGCAGCAACATCGTCGGCCGGCCGATGGCGGCGCTGCTCATCAACGCGTCGGCGACCGTCACCGTGTGCCACAGCAAGAGCGACGTCGCCGCCGAGGTGCGCCGCGCGGATCTCGTGGTCGCGGCCGTCGGCGTGAAGCACCTCGTGAAGGGCGAGTGGGTGAAGCCCGGCGCCGTCGTCATCGACGTCGGCATGAACCGCGGCGCAGACGGCAAGCTCGCCGGCGACGTCGAGTTCGAGAGCGCGAAAGAGCGGGCGGGGTGGATCACTCCGGTGCCCGGCGGCGTCGGCCCGATGACCATCGCCATGCTGATGAGCAACACCGTCGCGGCGGCGCGCGCGCGGTCGCGGTAGCGGGCGTACGACTCCGCTCAGAGGGGCCATCAAAGTACGCGGCGAGTGTGCCCTCTCGATAACGCTGAGCGTGAACGGCGGTCGGCCCATGCGGCGTATTCTGATCGACCCTCTCAGCGTGAGCGGTGGGCTTTCGGGCCGCAGCGCGCCGAGTGACCGGATTCTCTCGCGCTCCACGTCGGCGCGGCGCTCGGAAGTTCCCGATCTGACAGCACTGCCAACGCTGCGCGCGGTGATCGATCAGCGACGCCGGGATGAAGCGCGCGCGCCAGCGTGATGTTCTCG
>CALJKW010000043.1 GCA_937980205.1 uncultured Myxococcales bacterium
GGGCGGCGGTTCGGCGCAGGGCGGCGGTTCGGCGCAGGGCGGCGGTTCGGCGCAGGGTGGCGGTTCGGCGCAGGGCGGCGGTTCGGCACAGGGCGGCGGTTCGGCACAGGGCGGCGGTTCGGCGATGGGCGGCGGCGGCGGCGGCGCTGATGCCGATGGTGGCTCCGCGGGCGGCAGTGGCTTCGATCCCGACGGCGGCGGCTTCGTCCCCGACGGCGGTGGCTTCGATCCCGACGGCGGTGGCTTCGTCCCCGACGGCGGTGGCTTCGTCCCCGACGGCGGTGGCTTCGATCCCGACGCCGGCTCCGTTGGGATGGTCTCGGTGCCGCAAGGGCTGACGGCGACGGCGGCGAGCCCGACGTCGGTGATCGTCTCGTGGCAGGCGAGCAGCGGGCCCGTCATCGGCTACCAGCTCCAGACCGCCGCGAACAGCGCAGGACCCTGGATGACCCTCACCGCCACGAGCGCGGCGATGACGAGCTACCTGCACACGGGTCTGACGACCGGCACCACGTATTACTACCGCGTGCGCGCGGACTCCGCGGCCGGTCCATCCGCCTATGGCAACGTCGCGTCGGCGACGCCGTTCATGGGAGGTGCGATGGCTCCGCCGACTCCGACGTCGTTGATGACGAGCGGCATCACGAACAGCAGCGTCACCGTGAGCTGGAGCGTGGCGATGCCCGTCGCGGTCGAGGTCGAGCGCAGCACGAGCATGTCCGGGCCGTTCGCGCGCATCGCGACGGTCGCAGCAGGCACGACGCAGCTCGCGGACAGCGGCCTCAACGCCGCGACGCAGTACTGGTACCGCGTGCGCTCGACGAACACGGCCGGCGTGTCGCCGTACGCGGGGCCGGTCTCGGCGACGACGCTCACGATGCCAGCGCCCGCTGCGCCGACGAACCTGAGCGTCACGCACGAGTCGGTGAGCACCGGGGTCACCGGCATGCGCCTCATCTGGACGGACGTGGCCACCAACGAGTCGGCCTACGAGGTCGAGTGGTCCGTCGGCGGCGGCGCGTGGACGACGCGGACGCTTCCGGCGAACACGCAGAACTACCTGTGGTTGAACCCGGCGTCGCTGCAGACGAACGACTTCCGCGTGCGCGCGGTGAACGCGGGCGGCGCGTCGGCGTGGGTCACCGGCTCGGCCTACGCAGGGCCCATCATGACCGGCATCGTGTGTCAGCCGCCCACGATGACGGCGGCGACGGCAATCAACGACACGACGATTCGCATCACGTGGCAGTTCAGCGGTCCTCTTTGCGAGATCGTGGCGATCGAGCGGGCGAGCGCCGCGACGGGCCCGTTCAGCGAGATCGCCCGCCGCATGTTCATCTTCAACTTGCCGAACCAGTACGACGACACGAACCTGCCGCCGGGCACGACCTGGTACTACCGGCTGCGCAGCATCCCCTCGGGGACCACGCAGCCGACCGGTGCGTACAGCGGCCTGCTCTCCGCGACGACGACCTCGACGCTGCAGCCGCCTGGCAACCTCATGGTCACGGTCACCTCGGCATCGACCGCGTCGCTGACGTGGACCGACGACTCGAACGAAGAGACCGGCTACGCGATCGAGCTGGCGATGGCCGCTGCTGGCCCGTTCAACGAGATCACGCGCGGGCCCGCCGGCGCCATGAGCGCAGTCCTCCAGCAGCTCATCCCCGACACGCAGTACTGGGCTCGCATCGTGACGCTGAAAGGCACGCAGCGCGCTCCCGGCGCGGCGGTGTCGTTCCGCACCGCGAGGACGATGACGCTGCTCACCACGCAGGACAACACCATCCTGGACAGCACGATCGACAGCTCGCAGAGGAACATGGTGTACCCGAGCGGTACCCTCGGAGTGGGCTGCAACTTCACCTCCGGCATCAGCGGAACCGGCTACACGTGCGCGGCCTCGTTGCTGCGCTTCGACCCTGCGGCGATCGCCGGCAAGGACGTGCTCGCCGCAGCGCTGGTGTTGAGGCCGTGCGTGCTGCCTCAGAGTCCAGTCACCGGCGTGACCTACGCCGTGTCCGCGATCTCCTCGGCGTGGACCGGGAGCGTGACCTACTTCTCGCGCCCGGGAATCTACCCGTCCAACTCGTACGCGGTGGACGCGCCGACGACGACCGCTCCGTCGGTGTGGGATGTCACCGCCATCACGCGCAACTGGGCGACGGGCGTCTGGCCGAACCATGGCTTGTTCGTGCAGCAGTACCCGGCCATCGGTTCGCCTCCTCCCGGTGGCTCGCTTTTCCTGATGACCGACTACTGCAGCATCGAGGTCACCAACGGCAATCCGAACAACCGGCCCGTGTTGCTCGTCGATTACCGCTAGAAGCCGCGGGGGCGTTTTCGAGTAGAGTGCGCTCCGAGCTCTTCATCTCGGACGCACTCACCTCGGTACGGAGCACCCGTTGCACTCAGTCAAAGCGGTCCTCGCAGTTGCCGTCCTCTCTTCCTGGGGCGTGGGCGAAGGTTGTGGCTGTCAGACCTTCTCCCCACCCGAAGGCGCCACCAAGATCGGGGAGCGCGACCTCTACATCGAGGGCACGAAGGTCTCGTCGCTGCCGACGCCTTCGAGCGACCCGGCGGCTCCGGTCATCGTCGACATCAAGGGGTACAAGACGAGCCCGCAGTCGTTCGTGATGAACTTCGACGTCGAGAGCTACTACGACATCGAGTACGTCTACTTGGACTTCGGCACCGACGGCATCTACAAGGCCGCGGTCACCGAGGCGGTGGGCGCCGGCGTCGACGAGCCTCCGACGGCGTGTGGTGTCGCGGCGGAGCAGCAGGGCATCACCTGCACCCAGGCGTGCCTCAAGGCGTGCGGCTGCCTGTCGGCGTGCCCGAGTGAGCAGATCGAGCTCAACGCCGAGCAGGCGTGCGCGCTGAACTGCACCGTCTACGACAACCAGGGGCTGCTGGATCGTGACCCCTACAACGGCAGCGAGAAGACGTTCGCCGCGGCGCTCTACAAGGGCCAGTACGGCCTGACCGGGCTCGCGCAGCAGGCGATGTGCTCGGCCTCGAGCTGCGCGGCCGCGCCCGACCCGAGCAAGAAGACGAAGCGCTCGTGGTCACTCAACTTCACGACGCCGAGCGTTCCCGAGCTGGTGCCCCTGTCGAGCTCGATGTGCCAGCAGGACACGTCGACCCCGGTCGCGACCTCGTCGGGCTTCGCCAAAGGCGAGGTGAAGGTCTGCGATCAGCCGCTGGCCTCGGACGCCTGCTTCCTGTGAGCGCCCCCATGATCGGACTCTTCACGCTGGCCTTGCTGGCCGCCGAGCCGTCTCTGTCTCCGGAGGCGGCGGCCCAATATCGCGACGCCGCGGCCAAGGTTCAGGCGGGCGACTACGCCGCCGCGAGCGAGCTGCTCAACGCGCTGGCCGCGCAGTACCCGCGCGTGCCGGAGATCTTCACCACCCGCTGCTCGCTGCAGCTGGGCCTGCGACGCGGCGGCACGGCGGAGGCCGACTGCACGTACGCGCTCGCGCTGAAGCCGAACCTGCCGTCCGCGGTGTACGGGCTCGCCATCGCCGAAGACAGCCTCGGCAAGACGGAGCAGGCCATCGCCCACTACCGCCAGTACGCCGCGCTCGATGATCCGCAGGCCGTCTACAAAGAGCAGGCGCTGGCGCGCGCGAATCAGCTCAGCACGAAGGCGCCCGTGGCCGCGCCCGCGGCGGTCGGCGACGTCGGCACGGTGCTCGTCTACCGGAACCATCCACTCTCCACCGACATGTTCGGCATCGGCGGCCTGCAGCAGGTGTCGCTGTACGTCGACGGCAAGCCGGCGGGTGACCTGGCGCACGATCAGTACGTCGAGATTCAGGCCGCGCCGGGTACTCACGTGATCGAGGTGCGCTTCCTGGTCACCGGCGGTGCGACCTCGGTGCCGGTGAACTTCGCGGTCAACGCGCAGACCTACTTCACCTTCGACACCGTCGGAGGCGCAGTGCGGCTCGTCCCTGTCGCGGCGGACAAGGGCCGCCGGGAGATCGCAGAGGACTGCAAGAAGGCCTGGACGCGAAGGATGTGAGCCCGCCGTGACAACTCTGATCTTCACCGGGCTGCTGCTCACCCTCCCGCTGTCCGCCGCGCCCGCCGGCAAGTGCTCCGACGGCAGGGTCATCTCCGTCGACAGCGCGGGGCACTGCTGTTGGCCGGGCCAGGCGTGGTCCAGCTCGCGAAACACGTGCGTGGGAGTTCCCACCGCGTGCCCCACCGGCACGAAGCTCGAAGGCGAGAGCTGCGTGACGCTCTGTGAGCCGGGAAAGAGCGTGGGCCCCGACACCGCGGGCCGCTGCTGCTGGCCGGCGCAGGTCTGGTCGACCGCGCGGAAGACGTGCATCGGAATTCCGGAGTGCCCCGCCGGAATGCAGGCGAGCGGAGAGCAGTGCGTGCCCGTCTGTCCTGCCGGGCAGCTCGTCACCGCCGACACCGGCGGCAGGTGCTGCTGGCCCAGCCAGGTCTGGTCGACGTCGCGGAGCACGTGCATCGGCATCCCCAGCTGCCCGGCGGGCTTCACGGTCTCCGGCGAGAGCTGTGTCGCGCCGATGGTGAGGGACGCGTTCTCGATGCCGCTGCCGCCTCCGCCGCCGCTGCAGGCTGCTGCACCGGCGCCGGCGCCGCGTCCTGCTCCGGCGCCGGCGGCTCCTGCTCCAGCGCCAGCGGCTCCTGCGCCGGCGCCGGTTGCTCCCGCGCCGCCGCCCGCCGCGGCGGTGCAGCCGCCGACCGCGGCTCCCGAGGAGCCACCGTCGGATCCGTTGGCGGTGCTGCCTTTGCCGCCTCCGCCGCCGCTGCCCGAGGCCACCGAAGAGGTCGACGCAGAGACGAAGCGCGTGTTCCTGCCGCTGTCTCCGGAGAATGATTCGGCGTGGCAGCTTCACGCCGACGTGCTGTTCGACGCGACCCAGCAGCGCATCGGCGTGCGCGCGCGGTTCGACCATCCGTTCTCCCAAGGGAAGTCGTCGTTCGCGCTCGGCGGAGGCCTGGGCGTCCTGTCGCCGAAGTTCACGTCTCCGTCCGACAGCCTGGTCGTCTTCCCGCTGGAGGCGTTCGCCTCGTACCGCATCGGCTTCGCCGACGGGCGCTTTCAGCTCATCCCGCGCGTCGGCCCGGTGGTCGCCGTGCTGCTCGAGCGGGGCAACTTCTCCGCGGTGCTCAAGGGCAGCGTCGGCACGGCGTTTCGATTTTCGTTGGGTCAGCCCGGGAATCGCCGTGGCCTGATCGCCGGCGCCGACTTCCTGTTCCCCATCGCCGGCGCGGGCTGGGTGTTCCTCTTCTCGTTCGGCACCACCATCTAGAAGCCGAAGCCGGTGACGGCCGCGACCTCGGCGACGTCGTCTTCGTACACCGGCGGAGAGAAGCGGAACTCGATGCGCCCCGCGAGGATGAGCGGGATGGCGACGATGGCGACGAGGATTCCGGCCGCGGCGCCGCCGAGCCCGCCGCCGCCGAGGCTGCCCAGGTTCAAGTTCCCCAGCCCGCCCTTCGGCAGCCAGTTCCAGCCGCCGCCGAGGCCGAAGTACGGGCGCACCGCGACGGGGCCCACGGCCGGCCGCAGCGGCGCGTAGTAGCCGCGCGTGAAGCTGATGCCCGTCGAGACGTAGCCGTGAATGGCGTGCAGCAGCAGGCCGCCGCGCTTCGCGCCTCCCAGCTCGATGCGGGTCTCGAGGAAGCCGCCCGGGTCGCCGTCGGTCTCGAGCAGCGCGCCGGCGAGGAGGACTCCCGCGGGCATGAACGCGAAGTCGTCGTCGGGGCGCTCGCGGAAGCCGACGCGGACTCCGATGCCGGCCATCGCCGAGGCGCCGCGCGTGCCCGCCTTGCCGAGCAGCGTGCCCACGATGCCGAAGCGGCTGCCGGGGCCGGCGTCGTCGGCGGCGCGGGTGACGTCGACGGACGCGGTGGCGAGCAGGGCGACGAGGTGGAGCATGGCGCCGGCGTGGAGCAGGGGACGTGCCGGTGCACGCCGCCCGAGCCGCCACCCGTCGCTGCCGACGCTTGCGCAGGTTGTCGCGCAACGCCGGCGGCGGTGTCGCGATCCGCCTGCGGGGTTGGCGGGAAGTGTCGGCAACCCGAGTTGCACACCTCCCCGTGGCCGTGGGTCCTACGAAACGTATGCCCTCGAATGTTCCCGCCGCCATCCGCGCGGCAGGCTGCGTTGCCCTCGCGGTCCTGCTGCTCAAGTCCACGCTGCTGAACGAGCACCTGAAGCTGCTGCCGCTCGGCTTCATCATCCTCGCCGTCTTCGAGGCGGCGCTCATCGCGTCGGCCGTGCGCATCTTTCTGAAAGACGCGAAACCTCCGCCGCCGAACGTGATGCACGTCGACACGCGCAACATCAACTTCATCCAGGAGCTGATCATCACCGGCGGCGCCGTGATGCTCGGGTGGTTCGGGACGTACATCTTCGTCGCCGCGGGGGCGAACGAAGTCTGGGCCGGCTCCGTCGAGGCTCGCGGCCCCAAGCCGTTCGAGCTCGTCATCGGCGCCTTCTTCTTCGCCACCGCGTTCTTCGGCTTCTTCTGGCGGCCGAGCTTCACGCTCGACCTCGCGCGGCGGACGATTCGGCGCTTCCCGTTCGGCCGTGCGCTGCCGGTTCTCGTGGGCCCCGAGCGCAGCACGTCGGAGCTGGCCGTCGTCTCCGAGGGCTACTTCCGCACCAACACCGGCATCAAGCTGGGCGAGATGATCCGCGGCAAGCTCGGCGAGAACACGTTCGAGCTCGAGCTGATCCCCGGCGGCGTGAACGGCGACGTCACGCCGGTGCACCTCGACCGGCGAATCGCGCACTGGTCCGGGGTGCTCGGTGCCTCGGGTCAGGGCTGACCCGGCGTCGCCTTCGACCCTGGCACCGTCACAATCATCTCGCGCAGATCCTGCGTTGGCCACGGCCTTGCTCTGGGCTGCTGCCCATGAACGAGCAGATGCCCGTGCGGAAGATTCTCCTGGTCGACGACGAGCAGCACGTGACGCGGGCCCTCGAGCGCGCCCTTCGCAAAGAGGGCTACGACATCAAGGCCGTCAACGACCCCCAGGCCGCGCTGGCGCTGCTCAAGACCGAGAAGTTCGATCTCGTGATCAGCGACCACCTCATGCCCGGCATGACCGGCCTCGAGTTCACCAAGCTCGTGCGCGATCGGTACCCCGACATGATGCGGCTGATGCTCACCGGCCAGGCCGACCTCGACATGGTCATCAGCGCCATCAATCACGGAGAGGTCTACCGCTTCGTCAAGAAGCCGTGGGACGACGCCGAGCTCAAGATGACCTTGAGCTTCGCGTTCGAGCACCTCGACGATCTGCGCGAGAACCGCCGGGCCGGCTCGGTCGTGCGCCGGTGGAACTCGATTTTCTGAACCAAAGCGCCATAGTCGGCCTCGGTGCTGGCGCTCGCCCTCGGCCTGTTGCTGCTCGCCGTTCCCGAGGAGGAGGACGCGGGCACCTCCGTCCTTCCGGCCGAAGAGCTCCCCGTTCTTCCCACCGAACAGCTCGAGGCCCCTGACGCCTCGCTGCCCGCGCGCTACGACAGCGCGCCGCTGCCGCTCGACGGCCGCACCATCGACTTCTACCCCGACGCCGGCACCCGGCCGCCCGAGCCTCCGTGGCTTCGCGTCCGCGGCAACAAGGTGCTGCCCGAGGAGATGTACCGCAACGCGCTGCACCTGCCGCCCGACGCGGTGCCCGACCTCGCCACCGCCGCGTACATCGAGGAGACGCTCTACGGCTACCTGGTGAAGAGCGGCTACGAGCTGGCCACCGTCGGGGCCGTCGTCACCAAAGAGGGCGGCATCGACGTTCAGATCGACGAAGGCCAGCTCGAGAAGGTCGTCTTCACCGGGCGGCTGACGTTCAACACGCTGCGCTTCAGGCTCGAGCTGTTCATCGACCAGGAGATCTTCAACCGCTTCGAGCTCGAGCGCGCCATCGCGAAGCTCACCGCGAAGATCGGACTGCCGGTGGTGCGCTGGGCGCTGGTGCCGACTCCGAACCCCGACCACATGGGGCCGCAGATCGAGTCGCTCGGCTTCATTCAGGGCTTCCAGATTCTCCACGCGCGAAAGCGCTACGAGCTCTGGTTCTTCTTCGAGGAGAAGGAGTGGGACAACGGCGTCGGCCTCGACCTGCGCAGCGGCTACATCGACGGCCTCGAGGTCGGACTCAACTACCAGGGCACCGGCTGGAAGGGAGATCGCTGGCGCGTCGCCGCGAGCGGCGGCATGGGCCTGCGCTGGCGCATCGAGGACCACACGCTGTACCCGCGCTTCTCGCGCGGGTATGCCGAGGCGCAGTGGTTCTCGGACAAGTTCCTGGACCGCCTGCGGTGGGGCCTGTGGCTGAACAGCAGCCTGGTCTCGCGCCAGCGGTGGGACCTCGACGTCGAGGACTACAACGAGGCGAACGCGTCGCTGTCGACGCACGTGACGATCGACATCGGCAAGAGCGCGAAGATCGTCCCGACCCTCGGCGTGCAGTGGAGGCGCGTCTTCAACATCTCCGAGACGCCGCGCTACGACGTGCGCTCGGTTCCCGACTTGAACCACCGGCTGTGGGCCTACGTCGAGCTGCTCGGCGAGTGGGTCGTGGACCCCGAGAACCAGCGGTGGGACCGGCAGCACAAGCTCGAGCTCGGAACGCGCTGGTACTTCGGCTCGAACCTCGATCCCTTTCCCGCCAGCGGGCAGCGGTTCGCCTCCTTCGGGTGGATCACCGAGCGCTATCAGAAGGTGTTCGAGTTCGGCTGGCACGACCTCTGGATCAAGACGCGCGCCCGCGTCGTGTTCGGCGACGCCCAGTTTCAGGACGAGGAGAACGTCGGCGAGGTCTTGAAGGGCGTCTTCGGCGGCACCTTCGTGCGCAAGGGCGGAAACCTCGGCGTCGAGTTCCGCTTCAGCCTGAACCGCGACGTGCTCAAGCTGAGCTTCTTCACCGAGATCGCCGCGTTCGGAGAGATCTGCCGCCTGGAGACCGTGCGCCCAGGTGATCGCGGCGCCTGCCTCGTCACTCCGGTGAAGAACGCCGAGGTGTTCCGGCTCGGCGTCTCTGCCGGCCCGGGAATCCACGTGCTCCTGCAGGGCATGTTCCAGATCGACCTGTACGCCACCGTCGGCGTGCGCACCCGCGCGAACGAGTTCCAGGACTCACCGTTCTCGTTTGGCGTCGTCGGGTTTCTGAACAAGACCTATTGAGAGGGTCGCCAGCGCGCACAGGCCGTAGAGCCGGTGCTCGAGCGCGAACGAGAGCGCCTTCGGGCCGAAGACGTCGTACAGCGGAAGCGCGAGCAGCGCGGCAGGCACCAGCGCCGCGCGCCGCGCCAGGAACAGCGCCGGCAGAATGCAGACCAGCGTGCTGCGCCAGCACAGCGGAGACCACAGCGCGGCGCAGAACGTCGCGGCCGCGGCGATCGCGAACGGCGACCGGCGCCACCTCCACAGCACCGCGCCGGCGAAGGCGAGCGCCGAGAGGTACACGAGCGGGCGCGCGTCGCAGAAGATCGCCCAGACACCCTGGTTCGCCGGCCGGCAGAGGAGCGGAGGCGTCGTCTTCGCGAGCAAGCCGAGCCAGTCGCGGTACGGCGTGAGGCTCAGGGGGATGAGGCAGAACAGCGCGACGGCGACGGCGATGCGCCAGGCGTCGCGGCGCTTCTCCAGGACGATCATCGCCAGCACCGGAACGATGAACGTGACCTTGAGGACGATGCAGCTCGCCGCGAGCACCGCCGAGAGCCACGGCCGCTTTGCGCGCGTCAGCTCCGAGGCCGCGAACAGGCCGAGCACGAGGCTGTCCGACTGGCCCAGGCTGAACGCGTGGTGCGCGAGCGGCAGCAAGAGCAGCACCGGTACCAGGGGAGAACGCTGCGTCTCCCGCGACGCCCAGTACGCCGTGAGCCCCAGCGCCGCGACGCAGAGGAGCAGGAAGGCCCCGCGCCCGAGGAAGAGGAACGGGACGAAGAAGGCTGCGGCCGGAGGCGCGTACTTGAACGTCCGGTCCGTCCAGCCTTCGCCGGTGCCGACGTCGCTCTCGCGGTACAGCGGAGCGCCGGCGAGGAAGCGCTCGGCCGCGCGGACGAAGATCTCGTAGTCGGTGTCCTGAGACTTGAAGACGAGCGCGTGGAGCGCGACCGCCGAGAGCAACGCCACGCAGATGGCGAGGTGGCTGCGCCTCACCGGGGCCTGCGCCCGGACCCATTCGACTCGCCGGGGTCCGCTGCACGGCCTCGGCGGCTCAGGGTGCACGACTTCGTGGTGCCCCGCCGCTTCAGTGCTCGTTCCTCTAGAACCCGCCAGCCCCGACCGTCGCGCGAAGCGCCGTCACCGCGGCGAGGTTCACGATGTCCTGCACGCTGGCGTTCTGCTGCAGCACGCTGACCGGCTTGTTCATGCCGAGCAGCAGCGGGCCGATGACCTCGGCGCCGCCGAACCTCCACAACAGCTTGTAGGCGATGTTCGCGGCGTCGAGGTTCGGGAACACGAGCACGTTCGCGTCGGCCGAGAGCGTCGAGAACGGGTACCGCTGCGTCCGCTCGTCGCGCACCAGCGCGGCGTCGACCTGCATCTCTCCGTCGAGCTCGAGGTCGGGGCGCAGCTTGCGCGCCAGCTCGACCGCCTTGCGCATCTTCGACGGGCCGGCGCCCGCCGCTTCTCCGTAGTTCGAGTACGAGAGGAACGCGACGCGCGGCACCACGTCGAACGACGTCGCGAGGTCGGCGGTCGCCACCGCGATCTCCGCGAGCTGCTCGGGCGTCGGGTCGGGGTTCACCGTGCAGTCGGCGAAGAACTTGAAGTCGTTCCGCTGCACCACGATGTACACGCCGCCGGCGTGGCGGCCGGTGCGGGCGCGCACGACCTCGAGCGGCGGGCGGATCGCCTCGGGGTAGGGCTGCGTGAGCCCGGTCACCATGCCGTCGGCCTGGCCGAGCTCGACCATCATCGACGCGAAGTAGCCGCGGCGGCGCATCTTCTCCTGCGCGCGCTCGCGGGTGAGGCCGCGGCGCTGCCGGCGCTTCCAGAGCTCTTCGGCGAAGCGCTCTTTCGCGTCGCTCTTCTTCGGCTCGACGATCTCCACGCCCTTGAGCTCGTCCTCGAGGCGGGCCTCGGCGATCGCCTTCTCGACCTCCTCGCGGATGCCGAGCAGCACCGGCACGCAGAGGTCTTCTTCGCGCAGGATCGCGGCGGCCTGCAGCGTGCGCACGTGGTCGCCGTCGTTGAAGACGATGCGCTTCTTCGCGCCGCGCGCCTTCGCGAACACCGCGGACATCACCTGGTGGCTGCGCGACTGCCGCTTGCGCAGCGTCTCCTTGTACGCCTGCAGGTCGACGTTGATGCGCGCCGCGCCGCTCGACATCGCCGCGCCGGCCACCGCGGGAGCCACCCACAACAGCACGCGCGGGTCGAACGGCTTCGGCACGATGTAGTCGGGGCCGTAGCGGAAGCGCTCTCCGCCGTAGGCGGCGCTGACCGCGTCGGGCACGTCTTCGCGCGCCAGCGCGGCGAGCGCGTGGGCGGCGGCGAGCTTCATCTCCTCGTTCACGCACTTCGCGCGGACGTCGAGCGCGCCGCGGAAGATGAACGGGAAGCCGAGCACGTTGTTGATCTGGTTCGGGTAGTCGCTGCGGCCGGTGGCGACGATCGCGTCGGGCCGCGCCTCGCGCGCCTCGGGGTACGAGATCTCGGGGTCGGGGTTCGCGAGCGCGAAGATGATCGGCTTCTTCGCCATGCGCTTGATCATGTCCGCGGTGACGAGCCCCTTCACCGAGCAGCCGAGCAGCACGTCGGCGCCCTCCAGCGCGTCGGCGAGCGTGCGCGCGCGCGTGCTGCGCACGAACGGCTGCTTCCACGCGTTCATGCCGTCGGTGCGGCCCTCGAAGAGCACGCCCTTGGTGTCGACCATCAGCACCTTCTGGACGTCGACGCCGAGCTTCACCATGAAGCGCGCGCAGGCGATGGCCGAGGCGCCGGCTCCGCTGACGACCACGCGGACGTCGCCGATCTTCTTCCCCGCCAGGTCGAGCGCGTTCAAGAGCGCCGCGCCGGCGATGATCGCCGTCCCGTGCTGGTCGTCGTGGAAGACGGGGATCTGCATCTCCTTCTGCAGGCGCTCTTCGATGATGAAGCACTCGGGCGCCTTCACGTCCTCGAGGTTGATGCCGCCGAACGTGGGCTCGAGCGACTTCACCACCGTGCAGAAGTGATCGACCTCGCGCGCGTCGATGTTGAGATCGAACACGTCGATGTCGGCGAACTTCTTGAACAGCACGCCCTTGCCTTCCATCACCGGCTTGCCGGCGTAGGGGCCGATGTCTCCCAGGCCCAGCACCGCGGTGCCGTTGGAGATGACCGCGACCAGGTTGCCGCGCGTCGTGTACGCGTAGGAGAGGTCTTTGTCCCTGGCGATCTCGAGGCAGGGCTCGGCGACGCCGGGCGTGTACGCGAGCGAGAGATCGCGCGCGGTGGCCGTCGGCTTGGTGGGAACGACCTCGACTTTTCCGGGCCGCGCGCCTGCGTGGTACTCGAGCACTTCCTCGGTGCGGAAGCGTTTCGTCATCGGGGAGAAGCTGGTCGCCATGGGGCGAGCAGTTATCCCGCACCGGCGAAAACGGCCAGGGTCGAAGTGACCCTGGCCGCCATCGACTGACGCTCTGCGTCAGCGGTCAGTGCGGAATCGGCCGGCCGCCGCCGCGCCCGCTGATCAGCCTCAGGCCGAAGAGCAAGATGACGGAGCCCAGCAGCGCGACGCCGAAGCTCGCGAAGAGCCCGTTGTTCGCCGCGCTGTCGCCGAAGAGCGCGCGGGTGATGAAGCCGCCGATGACGGCGCCGACGACGCCGACGATGACGTTCATCAGACCGCCCTGGCGCGCGTTGGTGCCCATAATCATGCTGGCGACCCAACCGGCCACGGCGCCGATGACGATCCACATGATGATTCCGTATGCAGGGTTCATGTTGCTTCCTTTGTGAGGTGTTGCTGAGGGCACTCAGAGCATTCCGGATACCAACTCCGGATCTCAGCGACTTGGGGCGGTGCGGCTGTCCCCAGCCGGGGCATCGCGCCCCGTTGTTTCCTGTTCGCCACGCTGGGGCTCCTCGGCGCTCGGCTCACGGCCGGCTTCGCCGAGCGCCGAGCGCTGGGATTCGACCTTCAGATGGTCTTCGAGCCAGCCGGGCTTCGCGAACATGGTGAAGGCCGGGCGGCCCTCCTTCAGGGTGATACCGATCGGCAGCTTCGCGACGTTCGCCTCGATGGCGCCGTTGGCGCGCCCGCCGCCGATGTCGACCTGTCCTCGCACGCGGGTCTCGCCCATGCGCGCCTGGCCGACGCGCAGCCTCACCCGCTTCGGAGACCCGCGCGCCTGAACCTCACGCGCGCGCAGCGGCCCGCTGCCGAGCAGCGCCGGCACGATGAACGGCACCTTCCCTTTCATCGCGTCGATCAGCGGCTTCGTGTCCTTCGCCTCGAGGCGGGGCGCCTTCACGTCGAACCACGCGAGGCGGGTGCCCTTGCTGAAGTCGCTGGTGGTGAGCGCGAGGTCTCCCGTGGTGTGCGGAGCCGCGACGCTCACGACCCGCTCGCCTCCGAGCGGGATGTACACCTCGCCCTTCGCCTCGGCGTGGACGCGCGGCTTCTCGTCGTCCCACGCGCGCACGCTCGCCGAGCCGGTGAAGCCGCCGCCTTCCTTCGCGTAGCGCACGTTCACCCTCGGCAGGTCGAGCGCGACCTTCGTGCCCTCGCGCAGCGTGCCCTCGCGGATGTCGGCGTCGACGGCGAGCTTGCCGTCGCCGCTGCCGGTGAGGCCGTAGACGCGCAGGAACTTCAGGTCATCGACGTCGCCCTCGAAGTGGCCGTCGATGTTCAGCCCCTTGAGCATGCGCAGCTTGCGCTCGCGGATGAACTCGACGCGCGTGATGGTGGTGTCCGCCTCGCCGCCGAAGTTCGTGGAGACGATCTCCTTGCCCACGGTCACCAGGCCCGGCTGGAGCTCGGTGTGGACGGGGCCGACCCAGAAGCTCTGGCGCGGCACGATCTCGAACGAGCCGACGGCGGTGCCTTTGCCCCGCCAGCGGTACTCCTGGATCCAGACTTCGTCGATGTGGGCGTCGACGTCGTCGAGGCGAACGCTCCAGACCTTCTTGCTCTTCGGCTTCTGCTTCGGATCCGGCCGGGGGCCCGAGACGTTCGGGGCGACGCCGGCGATCATCGGGAAGGCGAGCGTGCGCTCGTCGAGCGCCTGCTTCGGGTCGACCTTGTGCAGGTGGCGGTACGAGACGCCGTGGGCTCCGACGTTCTTCGCGACGAAGCGCCGGTTGAGCAGCTCGGTGAGCGCGATCTCGGCGGTGGACTTGTCGATGTCGAGCTCGAACGCGACGCGGTAGGTCTGAAACCGCATGTGGAAGCCGCGCACGTGCACGTGGCCGGGCCAGAAGGTCCACGCGCTGTCGTAGGTCATGAAGAACTTCTCTGGCTTGCGGTTCGTGAGCTTGACCAGCAGGGGCGTCGCCAGGAATACGTTCGCGACCAGGAGGTAGAGAACGAGTGGGGCGAGCAGAATTCCAAGGACGACGCCGGCTCGTTTTTGGGTCACGTCGTTCTGCGGTAGGTGCCACACCTGTGCCACTGGCTGAAACTTCGTGCGATCGGGCTCGACCTGAGGCATTTGCGCTGGTGGTGCGGCAGATCTCCTCATGAACGAGCCGGTTCCACCTCCTGCTCAACCTCCGCAAGCGCCAGCTGCTGCTCCCGCTCAACCGGGGCAGCCTGGCGTGCAGGGGCAAGCTGCGGGGCAGCAAGGGCAAGCCGGGCAGCCGGCTCCGGGAAGCCAGCAGCCGGGGCAGCCGGGGCAACCTGGCGTTCCGGGGCAGGGCCGGCGGCGCCGCCGCCGTCGCCGGCGTGGGCCGCGTCCGGTCGAGCTGCTGCAGGCGGGTCAGGACATCGCGGCGCAGGTGTCGGCGCTCGCGGCGCGCCGGTTCCAGATCAACAACCTGAAGCAGGAGCAGGTCGACGCGATGACCGCGGTGCTGCAGGGCCGCGACACGCTGGTGATGATGCCGACGGGCTTCGGCAAGTCGCTCATCTACCAGGTGCCGGCGCTGCTCTCGGCGCGGCCGACCATCGTGGTGTCTCCGCTGATCGCGCTGATGATGGATCAGGAGGCGTCGCTGATGCGCCGAGGGATCCGCGCGGTGCGGCTCGACTCGACGGTGAGCGGCGAGGCGCGCAAAGAGGCGATCGAGCGCATCACCAAGGGTGGGCAGCTGATCATCCTCACGACGCCCGAGACGCTCGAGTCGCCGAAGACGGCGGCCATCTTCGACGCCGCGAAGCCGGGCCTCATCGCCGTCGACGAGGCGCACTGCATCTCGGAGTGGGGCCACGACTTCCGGCCCGCGTACCTGCGCATCGGCATCGTGCGCACGCGGCTCGGCAAGCCTCCGGTGCTCGCGCTGACGGCGACGGCGACCCCGAAGGTCGTCGGCGACATCTCGGTCCGGCTGATGCTGGACAACCCGTTCGTGGTGCGGTCGAGCCCCCACCGCGAGAACCTGCACCTTCACGCCGAGGTGGTGCCGGGCAACCTGAAGCCCGACGCCGCCGCGCGCTGGCTGCGCCGGCTGCCGCGCCCGGGCATCGTGTACTGCGCGACCACGGTCGAGGTGGACAACATCTGGCGCGCGCTGAACCGCGCACAGATTCCGGCCGCGCGGTACCACGGCAAGATGGCGAAGATCGAACGCGAGGCTTCGCAGCGGCGCTTCATGAAGCCGTCGAAGCGCATCGTGATGGTCGCGACGAGCGCGTTCGGCATGGGCATCGACAAGCCCAACATCCGCTACATCATTCACTACCAGGCGCCGGGCGCGATCGAGCAGTACGTGCAGGAGTCCGGGCGCGCGGGCCGCGACGGCCTGCCGTCGCACTGCGTGCTGCTGTTCGACCCGAAGGACCTCGACACGCACCGCTACCTGCAGCGGCAGTCGCGCGCGAACCTGTCGCAGCTCGACCGCGTGGCGGTCGCGCTCGCCGCGTGGGCCGCGAAGGGCGAGCCGGTGTCGCTCGACGCGCTGGCGCTGTCGGCTGAAGTTCCGAAGGCGACGTGCTCGTCGCTGGTGACCGAGCTGTACGACGCCGGCATCATCGAGCCCGAGGCTGGCGGCATCTCGGCGATGATCCCGGCGAACGAGATCGAAGACGCGGTGCGCGATCTCGCCGGGCGCCTCGAGACGAAGCGCCGCGAGGACGAGCGCCGCCTGGGCGAGGTCGCCGGCTACGCGAACTCGGACGAGTGCCGGTCGGTGTACATCCGCAAGTACTTCGGCGAGGCCGAGCCTCCGTTCTGCGGGAAGTGCGATCGCTGCGTGGCGCTCGGCCGCGGCAAGCCGTTCGTGTTCGAGGAGCAGGAGCAGCCTGGCCGCCACGGTCGCCGCCACGGGCGCGGCAGGGATCGCGACGACGAGCGCGGAGGTCGCAGGAAGCGCCGGCGCGGTCGGCGCGGCCGCGGGAGAGATCGCGACGAGCAGCGGCCGCAGGGCTCGGCCGCGCCGCAGAACGTTCCGCCTCCGGAGCCGGAGGAGGATGACGATGACGACGACGAGGTGTTCGTCGGCGAGGCCCAGCCGCTGATCATCGGCGATGCGTCGGTGGAGCAGGGCGATGTTCTGCCGGCGGCTCCTCCGCCCGTGCGCCCGCGGCCTGCGCAGCCGGCGCCATCGGGCCAGAAGCTCCCCGGCGGCGTACAGGTGCGGCGGCCGCAGACGGTGCAGCCGCGGCCGGTGACTCCCGGAGCGGCGGCGATGGTGTCGCATGCCGGGCCGTCGTCGGCGCAGAGCCCCGAGGCGGTGCGCGCGTGGAGGCGGGCCGATGCGCCCGCGCCGAAGTCGGGTGTTCCCGCGGCGCCGAAGATTCGCGTGTTCGACCCGTCGGCGAACCGGCCGGCCGCGTATGTCGCGGATGCTCCCGTTCCCGAGCCGGTCGCGCCGCCGAAGCGGAGCGCTCCGCGGCCTGCGCCGAGCGCGCCGAAGCCGGTCCCTGCGCCCGCGCCGGCGGCGGCTGCGGCTGAGGCCCCTCCTCCTGCCGTGGAGAAGAAGAAGAAGGCGCCGGCTGCGGCTGCGAAGAAGAAGCCCGCGGCGGAGAAGAAGGCTGCGCCGAAGAAGGCGGCGAAGGCTCCGGCCGCAAAGGCGAAGAAGCCTGCTGCGGCGAAGAAGCCTGCTGCGGCCGCTGCGAAGAAGAAGCCGGCGGCGAAGAAGAAGGGCTGAGTGCGCGCGCTCGTTCTTCTCCTGCTCGCTGCGGCGTGCGTGCGGGCGGCTCCGGTCACGACGGTCGTCCTCGTGCGCCACGCGGAGAAGGGCACCGAGCCGAAGGCGGACCCACCGCTCACGGAGGCGGGCGCTGCGCGGGCCGCCGTGCTGCCGGATGCGCTCGACGGCCTGATGCCGGACGCCGTGCTGAGCACGAACTTCGATCGCACGCGCTCGACGGCGGAGCCGGTGGCGCGCCGGTTCGGGCTGGAGGTGCAGCTCGTGGACATCGGTGCGACCGACGTCGCTGCGACGTTGAAGGAGCGCTACCGCGGGAAGACGGTGCTCGTCGTCGGCCACAGCAACACGGTGCCGCCGATCGTCGCCGCGCTCGGAGCTGCGCAGCCGCTGCCGATCTGCGAGGGCGAGTACGACCGGCTGTTCATCGTTCGGCTGCCGGCCGACGGCGCCGCGACGGTGGAGGAGCGCCGCTACGGCGCGCCGACCTCGGACGATCGCTGCCGCGCCAAAGAGTAGCCTCGCCCCAGCTCGGGAGGGTGGAGGGAGGAAGAGTGGGTCAGCTCCAGGGCCTGCGTCCTCGAGATCGTCCATGCGTGGGCGACGCGGCTATCGAGGGAACGGCGGTTCGTCCTTCACGCTTCGGCGAGCCCGCGGGCCGTAGGGGGCTTTCAGGCTTGTTGTTTTTATTTGCCGATACCCGCCGAAATGAGCCTGCCGACGATTTACTGCGCTGACCGCTTGCGAGGCCGGATCGGACCGAT
>CALJKW010000044.1 GCA_937980205.1 uncultured Myxococcales bacterium
CACCACTACGAGATCATCCGCCGCATCGGCCGCGGCGGCATGGGCGCGGTCTACCTCGCGCGCGACACGCGCCTGGGCCGCAAGGTCGCCGTCAAGTTCCTGCACACGAACAGCGCAGAGCTGACGAAGCGCTTCATCCTCGAGGCGCGCACGACGGCCGCGGTGAGCCACGAGAACATCGTCGTCATCTACGAAGTCGACGCGTGGCAGGGCAACCCGTTCATGGTGTTCGAGTACCTGCAGGGCAAGACGCTCTCGCAGCTGCTCCCCGATGACGGGCAGCCGATTCCGCCGGGCCGCGCGGTCGAGCTGATGGTGCCGGTCGTGCGCGCGCTCGCCCACGCGCACACCCAGGGCATCGTTCACCGCGATCTCAAACCAGACAACATCATCGTGACCGAGTCGGGCCACACGAAGGTGCTCGACTTCGGCATCGCGAAGGTGCTGCAGACCGACGAGAAGGCGCAGGACCTGGTCGCGCGGCCTCGCGCTCCGAAGACGAGCCTCGAGGACGAAGACGACTCCGAGCTGACGCACCACGGCGCGATGATGGGCACGCTCGCGTACATGGCGCCCGAGCAGTGGGGCATCGGAGTGCCCATCGACCACCGCGCCGACATCTGGGCGGTCGGCATCATGCTGTTCAAGATGCTCGCCGGGAAGCACCCGCTCGACCCGCTGCGCGGCCAGCAGCTGATGGTCACCGGCATGCTGAACGAGGCGATGCCGCTGCTCAAGTCGAAGGTGGCGGACGTGCCCGCCCCGCTCGCCGAGGCCGTCGACAAGTGCCTCATGAAGCACAAGGACAAGCGTTGGCCCGACGCGGTGTCCCTGCTTCGCGCGCTCGAGCCGTTCCTGCCCGGCCGCTTCACCCGCGAGCTGAAGATCGACGAGTCGCCGTACGCCGGCCTCTCTTCGTTCCAGGAAGACGACGCCGACCGCTTCTTCGGGCGCGCCGTCGAGGTCGGAGCGATGGTCAACCGCATCCGCGAGCGCCCGCTCATCGGCGTGGTCGGCCCGTCGGGCGCCGGCAAGTCGTCGTTCGTGCGCGCCGGCCTGGTGCCGGCGCTCAAGCGCAGCGGTGAGAAGTGGGACGCGCACGTGCTGCGGCCGGGCCGCAACCCGCTGGTGGCGCTCGCGTCGCTGGTGTCTCCGATGGTGAGCACGAGCGCGTCGGTGGCCGACGACCTCAAAGAGCAGAACAAGCTCGCCGAGCGCGTGATGAACGAGCCGGGCCTCGTGGGCTCGGTGCTGCGCGCGAAGGCCCGGCGCGACAAGACGAACATCCTGCTGTTCGTCGACCAGTTCGAAGAGCTCTACACGCTGGTGTCGGACCCTCGCGAGAGGAAGGCGTTCACCGCGGCGCTGTCGGCGGTCGCCGACGACGTGACGTCTCCGATTCGGCTCGTCATCTCGATTCGGTCGGACTTTCTGGACCGCGTGCCGGAAGACCCGCAGTTCATGGCCGAGCTCAGCCAGGGGCTGCAGTTCATGAACGCGCCGGGCATCGACGGCCTGCGCGACGCCATCATCCAGCCGGCCGAGCTCGCCGGGTACAAGTTCGAGAACAACGCCATCGTCGAGGACATGCTCAAGCACCTGTCGTCGACTCCCGGCGCGCTGCCGCTGTTGCAGTTCTGCGCGCAGATGCTCTGGGACAACCGCGACCCCGCGCGCAAGCAGCTCACCCAGTTCGCGTACGAGGCCATCGGCGGAGTCGCCGGCGCGCTCGCGGTGCACGCCGACTCGTTCCTGCAGAAGCTGCCGCCGCAGCTCGTGCCGCTGGCGCGCGCGATTCTGGTGCGGCTCGTCACTCCCGAGCGCACGCGCGCCATCGTGTCGCTCGACGAGCTGCGCGAGCTGCAGAAGGACTCGGGCGAGGTGCAGCGGCTCGTCGACGACCTGGTGCAGGCGCGCCTGCTCGTCGTCTCGACGGGCAGCGGCAGCGCGACGGTGGAGATCGTCCACGAGTCGCTGATCAACACCTGGCCGACGCTCAAGCGCTGGCTCGAAGAGAGCGGCGAAGACGCCGCCTTCCTCGAGCAGCTGCGCACCGCGGCGAAGCAGTGGTACCAGAAGGGCGAGGCGAAAGACCTGCTCTGGCGCGGCGAGCTCGCCGAAGAGGCCGCCCGCTTCCAGCGGCGCTATCGCGGCGCGCTCACCGAGACTCAAGGCCGCTTCCTCGAAGCCGTCGTCGCGCTCATCGGCGCAGAGGCCCGGCGCCGCCGCACGCTGACCGCCGGCATCGGCGTGTTCCTCACCATCCTGCTCATCGCCGCGGGCATCGCCCTGGTCACGGTGCAGCAGGCGCGCGAGCAGGCGGTGAAGAACGCCGACGCGGCCGTCGCGGCGAAGCTCGAGGCCGAGAAGAACTTCTCCGAGGCGAAGCGCAAGGAAGAAGAGCGCGCGAAGGCGGCGGCAGAGGCCGAGCGCAACGCCGCGGCCGTCGCCGCGAAGAGCCGCGAGCTCGAGCAGGCGCTGAAGGCCTCCGAAGAGGCGGCCGAGGCGGCGCGCCAGGCCGAGAAGAAGGCGACGCGCAACGCCTGGTCTGCGATTCAGGCGAAGAAGGCCGCCGAAGAGGCGAAGTCGCGCGCCGACCGCCTGCGCCGCGAGGCGTCGGAGCTCGCAGCAAAAGAGGCCGACCGCGCCAAGCGTCTCGAAGAGCAACTGGGCGGTAGCGGAGTCATCGACGTCCTCAAATGAGGGGTCACACACGTATGCGCATCATGGTTGCAGTGGCGCTGCTGACGGCGGCGCACGCGCTCGCGGCCGAGCCCCAGAAGGGCGGAGCCGGACAGTCGAACCTCGAGCAGGGCACCGGTGGTGAGCGGCCCTGGGCGAAGGGCGTGAGCGAGGCGAAGCAGAAGGCCGCGCTCGACCTGTTCAAGGAAGGCAACCTCGCGCTGAAGGAGCCGAACTTCCCGCGCGCGGTGGCGAAGTACCGCGAGGCGCTTCAGCAGTGGGACCACCCGGCAATTCACTACAACATGGCGCTGGCGCTGTTGAACCTCGACCAGCCGGTCGAGACCTACGAGCACTTCGCGGCGTCGCTGAAGTACGGGCAGGCGCCGCTCGACGCCGACAAGTTCGAGCAGGCCAACCGGTACAAGTCGCTGCTCGAGAAGCAGCTCGCCGGTGTCGACATCCGCTGCAACATGGAAGGCGCGACGGTGAAGCTGGACGGCAAGGTGCTGTACGTCGCTCCGGGCCGGTACACGGGGCTCACGACGGCGGGGCCGCACTCCATCGTCGCGACGAAGGAGGGCTACATCACCAACGAGCTCTCGCTGCCGCTGCCCGCGGGCGAGACGAAGGTGTTCGAGCTCAACCTCATGACGACGGACGACCTCACCGAGTACAAGCGGCTGTGGCCGCAGCCCGTGCCGTACGCGGTGCTCGCGGCGGGCGCGGTGGTCGCGCTCGGCGGCCTCGGCATGCACCTGGGCGCGAGCAGCATGTACCAGGGCTTCGACCGCAACGTGAGCCAGTGCGCGCAGGACGCTCCGTTCCAGGGCGGCTGCCGGCTGACGCCGGAGCTCGCGTCGCAGCGGCAGACCGCGGACATTCTGCAGGGCGCGGCCATCGGCGCGTACATCGCGGGCGGAGCGGTGGTCGCGGTGGGCACCATTCTCCTCTACCTGAATCGACTTCAGCCCTACCGCATCACGGTGGGGCTCACCCAGGGCCAGAAGGCCGCGCTGTTGCCCTGGATCTCTCCATTCGGAGCCGGGCTGTCGTTCGGGACGGAATACTAAATGAGACACATTCATGTCTGGCTTTGCGCTGCGGGTCTCGCGCTGCTGTCCACCTGTTTCAAGCCTCAGGCCGAGACGTGCAGCGGCGGCGTGGTGTGCCCGGCGGGCTACGCGTGCAGCCGCGACGGCATGTCGTGCGTGCAGGCGTCCGACCAGTGCGGCAACGGCGCGGTCGACCTCGGTGAGGTGTGCGACGACGGCAACACGTCGGACGGCGACGGCTGCGCGCGCGACTGCAAGTCGAACGAGACGTGCGGCAACGGCGTGACGGACCCGCAGAAGGGAGAGGTCTGCGACGACGGCAACACGGCGGACATGGACGGGTGCTCGGCGAACTGCCAGTCGGACGAGCGCTGCGGCAACTCCATCACGGACACCACGGTCGGAGAGGTCTGCGACGACGGCAACACGCGCGACCGCGACGGCTGCTCGGGCACGTGCCGCTCGAACGAGACGTGCGGCAACGGCGTGGCGGACCCGCTGGTGGGCGAGGTCTGCGACGACGGCAACATCATCGACAGCGACGGCTGCTCGGCCGACTGCCGGTCGACCGAGGTCTGCGGCAACGGCACGCTCGACACGTCGGTCGGCGAGCGCTGCGACGATCGGAACCGCGTCAGCGGCGACGGCTGCAGCCAGGACTGTCTGTCGACGGAGATCTGCGGCAACCGCTACGTCGACTCGGTGCGCGGTGAGGCGTGCGACGACGGCAACACCGACGGCGGCGACGGCTGCAGCCACGACTGCCTGTCGACCGAGGTGTGCGGGAACCGCTACGTCGACTTCGTGCGCGGCGAGAAGTGCGACGACGGCAACACCGTGTCGGGCGACGGCTGCAGCATGGACTGCCTGTCCGCCGAGGTCTGCGGCAACGGCTACACCGACGTGGCGCGCGGCGAGAGGTGCGACGACGGCAACCGCGACGGCGGCGACGGCTGCAGCGCGAACTGCCTGTCGAACGAGACGTGCGGCAACGGCGTGCTCGACGTGCTCGACGTCATGACGCCCGAGAAGTGCGACGACGGAAACGTGACGTCGGGCGACGGCTGCAGCATGACCTGCAACTCGAACGAGACGTGCGGCAACCGCGTGGTCGACACGGTGAAGGGCGAGGTCTGCGACGACGGCAACACGATGGGCGGCGACGGCTGCGCGGCCGACTGCAAGTCGGGTGAGAGCTGCGGCGACGGCATCGTGAACGCGGCGGTCGGCGAGCAGTGCGACAACGTCGGAAACGTCGACACGATGAACTGCGACGGCCTGGACTGCACGGTGGCGTTCTGCGGCGACAGCTACCGGAACACGGCGCGCGGCGAGCAGTGCGACACGGGCGGCGAGTCGATGACGTGCAACGCGAACTGCACGACGGCGCGCTGCGGCGACGGCATCGTGAACGTGACGCGCAGCGAGCAGTGCGATGCGACGGACGGCGGCGTGGCCATCAACACGAACGCGTGCGACTCCGACTGCACGACGGCGTTCTGCGGCGACTCGTTCGTGAACCCGGCGCGCGGAGAGATCTGCGACCAGGGCGGGAACACGATGATGTGCGACTCCGACTGCACGCCGGCGGTGTGCGGAGACAGCTTCCTCAACTCGGTGCGCGGTGAGACGTGCGACACGGGCGGCAACACGATGAGCTGCGACTCCGACTGCACGCAGGCGCTGTGCGGAGACGGGTTCACGAACTCGGCGGCGAACGAGCAGTGCGACGACGGCAACACGAGCAACCTCGACAACTGCGTGCAGGGCTGCCGGAACGCGGCGTGCGGCGACGGCTTCATCGACTCGGCGATGCCGGGCGTCGAGGCGTGCGACGACGGCAACACGATGACCGAGACGACGTGCCCGTACAGCGCGACCGGCACGTGCACGGCGTGTAACGGCAGCTGCACGATGGTGCTGAACCTGACGGGCCCGCGCTGCGGCGACGGGACGCGGCAGATGCCACAGGAGGCGTGCGACGACGGGAACACCATGACCGAGACTTCGTGTCCGTACGGCACTGCGACGTGCCAGCGGTGTGACTCGAGCTGCCAGTCGGTGCTGAACCTGACGGGTCCAGTCTGCGGCGACGGCACGACGAACGGCACGGAGGCGTGCGACGACGGCAACACGATGACCGAGGCGGCTTGCCCGTACGGCCAGGCGACCTGCACGCGGTGCAACGCGACGTGCACGATGAGCCTCAACCTCACGGGGCCGCGCTGCGGCGACGGTACGCGCCAGATGCCGCAGGAGGCGTGCGACGACGGCAACACGACGACCGAGGCAGCGTGCCCGTACGGCACGGCGTCCTGCATGGCCTGCGACTCGGCGTGCACGACGGTGCTGAACCTGACGGGCCCGCGCTGCGGCGACGGCACGACGAATGGGCCCGAGGTCTGCGACGACGGCAACACGATGACCGAGGCAGCCTGCCCGTACGGCCAGGCGACGTGCACGCGGTGCAACGCGACGTGCTCGATGAGCCTCAACCTCACGGGGCCGATCTGCGGCGACAACATGACGAACGGGCCGGAGGTCTGCGACGACGGCAACACGACGACCGAGGCAGCGTGCCCGTATGGGACACAGAACTGCACGCGCTGCGACGCGTCGTGCTCGACGAGCCTGAGCCTGACGGGGCCGTACTGCGGAGACAACACGACGAACGGGCCGGAGGTGTGCGACGACGGCAACACGACGACCGAGGCGGCGTGCCCGTACGGGACCGCGACCTGCACGCGCTGCAACGCGACGTGCAGCATGTCGCTGCCGCTGACTGGGCCGTACTGCGGAGATGGAGTCGTGACGCTGCCGCAAGAGGCGTGCGACGACCGGAACGTGCTGGCGTGCGGCACCTGCAGCGCGAACTGCACGGCGGTGCAGACGCCGGCGGCGGCGACGGGGACCATCAACACCGTGACCGAGGGCAACACGGACGACAACGACACGTTCACGCTGAACGACGGCATCAACCCGCCGGTGACGTTCGAGTTCGACACGTCGGACGACGGGGTCGCGGCGAACAACGTGAAGGTCGACACCACGGGCGGCAACTTGAACGCGTCGGCGATGGGTGACCGCATCGTGGCGGCCATCAACTCGCCGCTGTTGGCGGACGGCGGGCTCGTGCCGCTGGAGATCGGCGCGGTGAAGGGCAGCTCGCAGCCGCACGTGCGCCTGGTGAACCAGAACCAGGGCGTCGTCGGGAATCAGACGATGAACGAGACGGTGACGAACTCGGGGTTCACGTTCACGGGCATGAGCGGCGGCACCGGGTACGACTGCATGAACGGCACCGGGTGCTCGAGCGCGGCCGATTGCCGCAGCGGGAACTGCGCGTCGAACAGCTGCGCGCCGTGAGGCGCGCGGGGGTGCGCGGGCCTACGAGAAGTTGTCGGTAGATGGTGGTGAGCTGAAAGTACCGACAAATTCTCGTAGTGGGCTGGACCCTCGCGAGCCCTGGCCGGCAGTGACGGCTACGGGCAGGCGAACTCGGAGAGGTCGGTCGCCGCGTTGTTCGTGTTGCGGGGGTCGTGCAGGTACTTCGGCCACGCAGCCGTGGTGTCGATGCCTGCGGAGTCGACGATGATGGCGTAGAGGACCGCCTCGCGAAATGGCCCCTGATTCACGGCGCTCTTGATGACGTAGAGAACGCCTGGGCGACCCGGGACCGGAACTCCGCTGCTCGAGCGCGTGCAGTCGATGGTCGGACTCGTGATGAAGCCGGTCGTCGCACCGGGAACGAAGATGGAATAGGGGACGCCGCCGTCAGTCGGTCGAACCGAGACCTCTGAAACGCCGGGCAGGTACAGGAGCCCACCGCGGCCCAACAGTGGCGGCGCGCGGTAGGTCGCAGAGAGCGTCGTCGTCGTGACGGCCCCATTGGGTGCAAGCGACACGAGCTGACCGTTCGACCCATCATTGAAAAGCGCGATGGCGGTGCCATCGGCCGCGACAACCAGTCCGACGCCGCTTCCTGAGAATTCCGAAGACGTCGGAAACCGAGAGGTGACCGTACCGCTGGCGGTCGACCGGTAGACGACACCCGAATCGGCATTGCCCTGACCTTGGTAGTACGGACCCGTCAGGCCCACGAAGCCGCCGTTGGCAGGCAATGTCGCGACCGTCGTCGTTTCTGGAAACAGGAAGGCGGCTGGCGCGGTCGCGATGGGCGCGAAGGTGCCGCTCGTCAACTCGATGTTCGTCATGCCTGAAGTCGGACGGAGAAGCTCGGTCCAGACCATGTCACCCTGCCCCGCGGCTCCCGCGAACAGACCACGGAGCGGTGACGAGTGAGGGAACACTACTCCGCTACAGGAGTTGGACGTCGGACGAATCGTCCACCAGATGTCATGAATGCCGCCGTCACCGGAACTGACTGCGGTGCGCGCGTAGACGCCACCGTCGATGGCCAAGACGATCGGTGCCACGCTGAGGCCCGGGCTTCCCGCGTCGTCGGGTCGCGTGCACGAGATCTGGCGGCTGCCGCCGTCCAATGCGTCGAACGCGAACGTGGGTACGTGCGACAGTACGATGTTCGAGCCGCTCGCGACTGGCGGGCGGCCGAAGTTGTGCGCGGGAGGAACGGCGCTCAGCCACCGCTCGCTACCGTTCGGCGAGATGGACCGCATCCATCCCCCTGACAACGAGCCCGCGAGCGTAAGCGCGCCACAAGCGCCTCCCACGCACTCCCAGCCGTTCGTGCGTACGACGATGTTGCCCATCGAATCGACAAGCGGAGCAGTCGCATAGCCGAACCCGGCGTCGGAGGAGGGGTGGATCAAGTAGCTCCACTTCCATCGGGTGATTCCCACGGTGCCTGCTGGTTGAGCGCTGGCTTGTCCCCCAAGACGTCGACCGGAAACCTGCAGGGTCATGAGGTCGATGCGGGACGGAAGCGGAGGCGCTGTCAGGTCGACCTCAAAGCAATTGCATACACCTGCGTCAGAGCAACCATCTGGGAAACAAGTGGTACCCCGCAAGGGCAGTGTCGTGTACGAACGGGTGCTTCCACCATCCGGCAAATCGACCAGAGCGGCGCTCAGCATGATGCTGGCGGGATCCGTTCCAATGGAGCTGGTGATTGCGACGCGCGGCAACTCGTCGCGGCGAAAGAACGGAATGCCTGAGTCCGCGTAGGCACCCACCAAGATGTCGAGCTCATTCAAGGCACCGGCGACACGTCTCTGCGGCGGAGGCTCGAACGCGACCTTCTGAAATTGGGGCGGAGAGATGTCGACCGCAAACTGTCGTGTGGCCATGAGTCCGGCATCGGGCCACGTGACGGTCAACGTATGGGTGGCGGTCGTCAGACCCTGAACCGTTGCGGTGTAGCGGCCGGCGTCCACCAACCGCAAATCGATCGTCTGGGTAGTGGCCGAGGGCATTTCGAGCAATTGGCCCGACAGCGCAGGCGGATCAGCACGCGACCGACCGGAAGCGATCACGAGCTCTGCTTCCACAGTGGCAGCGGACGCGTAAATGACCTCGCCTTCCGACGGCCACGTCCACGCGAGCGCCGAGTACCGCGGGAGGCACATGTTCGCTGGCGCACACTCCGTCGCGGCTGAACACGGAGGCACGCACGTGCCGGGCATTCCTCCGCCTGAGCCCCCGCTGCCGCCTCCGCCCGCCATACCGCCCCCCGCGGCGGACCCACCGCCCACTCCGCTGCCACCGCCAGTACCGCCGCCACCGCCGGTGCCGGTACGAAGGACGCAAAGTCCTTCGATGCAATCGGCTTCAGACGTGCAGTCCGCGGATGTCGAACACCGTCGTACTTCTCCGCGGCAGCCACTCAGGCCCAAAAGCAACAGCGCTGCAAGCAGACGCATGACCCCTCCCGTCAGCGCCGGCTAGCACGCTCAGCGCGTCAGGGCGACCATCATTGCCGGTAGCGCAAGCTCCGAGGGCTCGGTTACGAGCGTGACGCCATTGATTGGACGGCCTGCCGGATCGACGGAGAAGATTGGAGTTGACCCGGTTTCGTGGAGTCCCTCTCGCTGTGGGAGAAGGAGTGCACGA
>CALJKW010000045.1 GCA_937980205.1 uncultured Myxococcales bacterium
TCGAGGTCGAGCTCATCACGCCGATCGCGATGGAGAAGGAGCTGCGCTTCGCGATCCGCGAGGGCGGCCGCACCGTCGGCTCGGGCGTCGTCTCCGAAATCGTGCAGTGAAGATCCTTCGCAAGAAGGTTCCAGCGGCACTGGTGCTCTCGAGCGCCGGTGCCGCTTCCTACGGCGCCCTCGGCGCCGTTGTCTTTTCCGCGGGCTGCTCACCGGCTCCCGAGCCGATGGACGGCGGCGTCGATGCCGGTAAGACCGACGCCGGCACCGATGCGGGCTACGACGCGGGCACCAGCGATGCCGGCACCAGCGACGGCGGCTGCAACGCCACGATGCCGTGCACCGAGCGCATCAACGCCTGCGGCATGAAGTGCGGCTGCATCGGCCAGTACAACCCGAACACCATGATGATCGACATGGTGCCGTACTGCGATCAGGATATCGGCAATCCCTGCGCGCTCGGCTGCTTCAACCCCAAAGAGGCTGACGGAGGCCGCCAGTACATGAACGGCAACCCCGTCTGCTTCTGTTGATGACCCGCCGGCGGCCCGGTCCGGGCCGCAAGCTCATCGGAGCCGCGCTGCTGGCGACGGCCTGTCCCGGAGAGCAGCCGTGCAGCACCCCCGACGTGAACGACGCCGGCATGCGCTGCGCGTGCGTCGACACGTACGGCTCCGACGGCAAGTTCCACAAGATGCCGTACTGCGACCCCGACATCGGGAACCCGTGCAGCCTCGGCTGCTTCAACCCCAAGCTCGCAGACGGAGGCCGTGAGTACATGGACGGCAACCCCGTCTGTTTCTGTTGATGAGCGCGGGCGGCCCGGTCGGGCTGCGCAGAGCCGAAGCCGCGAAGGTCGTCGAGCACCGCGACTCGACGATGGTGCTCGGCCCCGACGGCCGCGTGCACCGCTTCCCCACAGACTCGGGCGCGCTCGTCGCCGAGCTGATGCGCTTGTTGTCCCGCACGCGCACCCGCGACGAGCTCGTCTCCGCGCTCACCGAGCGCTTCGAAGACGTCGCCCAGAACTCGGGGACCATCGACGCCGCCATCGAGCACCTGCGCCAGGTGGGCGCCGTCGCGGCGCCGCACGACCACGTGCACACCGTTGCGCCGCCGCACCGGAAGCTCGTGCTCGGCATCACCGGCGCCGTCGCCACGGCGATGACTCCCGCACTGCTCACGCAGCTCAACTTCAAGATCCGCGTCGCGATGACGAAGGCGGCGCAGAAGTTCGTGACGCCGTCGGCGCTGCGCGCGATCACGCACGAGCCGGTGGTGAAGGGCCTGTGGCACCGCACCGCCGAGCTGCCGGCGCCGCACATCAACCTCGCGGAGTGGGCCGACGCGGTGCTCATCTGCCCGGCGAGCGCGACCACGATCTCGCGCATCGCCCACGGAGACTGCAGCGACCTCGTCAGCGCCGTCGCCATCGCGACGCGCGCGCCGGTGCTGATCGTGCCGTCGATGAACGTCGCGATGTACGAGGCGCCGTCGGTGCAGCGGAACCTCGAGCAGCTGCGCGAAGACGGCTTCCACGTCGCGCAGCCCGGCTACGGGCACGAGGTGGCGCACGCTCCCGGAGCGCGCTCGACGACCATGGGCCCCGCGCCGAGCCCGCGCGAGGTCGCCGCGCTGCTCGAGGCCGTGCTGCACACCGCCACCGTCCCGCGCAGCCCGCAGATGGACGAGTGGGATCAGCACTTCCGCGAGTGGGCCCCCGAGCAGATGCCGTGGCACACCGACGCGCTCGACGGAGATCTCGTCGACGCGCTCTCGGTGCTCCCCAGGCCGAAGGACGTGCTCGACGTGGGCACGGGCCTGGGCACCGTCGCGCGGGAGCTCGCGCGGCGCGGCCTCACCGTGACCGCGACCGATCTCTCGGCCGTCGCGCTCTCGCGCGCGCAGACCACCGTGGCAGGTCTGCCGGTGAAGCTCGTGCACGACGACATCGTGCGCTCGCGGCTCGCCGGGCCGTTCGAGCTCGTCGTCGACCGCGCGGTGCTGCACCTGTTGCCGGCCGAGCAGCACGCCGGCTGGGTGCGCTCGCTCGCGCGGCTGACGAAGCCCGGCGCGCACGTGCTGGTGAAGGTGCACCACTCCGACGAGCAGCGCTTCAACACGCACAAGTTCACCGCCGAGTCGCTCGAGAAGCTGCTCGCGCCCGCGTTCGAGCCGGTGCGCATCTCCGAGAGCTCGCTGCCCGGCACCGTGACGCCGCCCCCCAAGGCGTTGCTCGGCGTGTTCCGGCGGGCGTAGCCTCGCCAGGGCATGACCCGCCTCGTGTTGGCCGCCGCCGTCGTCGCCGCCCACTGCGTCGACGACCTCTTCGGACATGACCCCAGCGCGGAGTGCCTTCGCCTCATCGCCTGCGTCGACAAGCTCGTGCCCGGAAGCGGAGCCGCCATGAACGCGAGCTACGGCCCCAGCGGCGCCTGCTGGAAGTCGTCGGAGGCCGCCGACGCCTGCACGCGCGCGTGCGACCAGGCGCTCGTCGGTCTCTCGGCGAACCCTTCGTTCGACACCACGCCCGAATGCCGCGCGGCGCCTACGGCGAAGTGAGCTTGAGCCCCACGATCGAGGCCACCAGCATCACCAGGAAGAACAACCTCGCCGCGGTCGCCGGCTCGTTGAACATGACGATGCCCACGATCGCCGCGCCCGTGGCGCCGATGCCGACCCAGACTCCGTAGGCAGTGCCGAGCGGCAGCGTGCGGGCGGCGAGGGCGAGCAGCACCATGCTGCCGCCGAGCGCGACGACGGTCAGCACTGACGGCCACAGCCGGGTGAAGCCGTCGCTCGACTTGAGCGCCGCTGCCCAGACGATCTCGAGCAGGCCGGCGATGAACAGCAGAATCCAGGGCATGGAAGACGCTCCGCGATGTCTGCGTCGTCTTGTCCTGACCGGGTACGGCGCGTCTCGTCCGGGCTTTCAGCCGCACCACGCAGCTGGGAACAGCGCCTGTATAACGCACGTTTGCACCACCGCACGTCCCTCGAGCAGGGGGGGCTTGCAATCGTCCGGCGTGTCGGATAGACGCGCCGTCCCTTTAGTCGTTCCGGCTCTGTGACAGACCGCGTTGGTCGTGAAGTCCCACCCGGGGCGTGCTCGAGGGAATGAAGTAGTCGCAGAACCCGGAAGGACCAAACAGATCAATGGCGACCCAGAAGATCAGAATCCGGCTCAAGGCGTACGACTCCAAGCTGCTCGACCAGAGCGCTGGTGAGATCGTCGAGACTGCCAAGCGCACCGGAGCCCGCGTCGCGGGCCCGATCCCGCTGCCCACGCGCATCAACAAGTTCACCGTGCTGCGTTCTCCGCACGTGGACAAGAAGAGCCGCGAGCAGTTCGAGATCCGCACCCACAAGCGCCTGCTCGACATCCTCGAGCCGACGCAGCAGACGCTCGATGCGCTCATGAAGCTGGATCTGTCGGCCGGTGTCGACGTCGAGATCAAGAGCTGAGGAAGAGACAGCCATGGCCAAGTTCGACGTCATCGATTTGAAGAAGAAGAAAGTCTCGGAGATCGAGCTCTCCGACGAGATCTTCGGGGGCGAGCCCAACGCTCACCTGTTCTACGAAGTCTCGAAGATGCAGCAGATCAACCGCCGCGCCGGCACGGTGGCGGTGAAGAACAGCTCGCTCGTCTCCGGCGGCGGCAAGAAGCCGTGGCGCCAGAAGGGCACCGGCCGCGCGCGCCAGGGCTCGATCCGCGCCTCCCACTGGGTCGGCGGCGGCAAGGCCATGGGCCCGCAGCCCCGCGACTACACCTACCGTCCTCCCCGCCAGGTCCGCCGCGCCGCCATCGCGCACGCGCTCGCCCTGCGCGCCAAGGAGAAGGCCCTCTACATCGTCGACGCGTTCCCTTCCGAGGGTAAGGCGAAGGCGGCGTTCGAGGCGCTCACCAAGGGCCTCGGCATGACCTCGGCCCTCGTCGTCGACGAGAAGAAGAACGAGAAGCTCCACCGCGCGGTCCGCAACCTGCGCAACTTCGACGTGCTGCCTCCCGAGGGCGTCAACCTCGAGAGCGTGCTCCGTCGCAAGGAGCTCATCCTCACCTCCGCCGCCGCCAAGGCGCTCGAGGCGAGCCTGCTCAAGACGCGCGGCAAGAAGGAGTCGAAGTCGTGAACGTGAACCACGTCATCAAGGGCCCGCTCATCACCGAGAAGCTCGACAAGGCGCGCGAGAAGCAGCGCCAGTACTCGTTCATCGTCGACAAGAACGCGACGAAGCACGAGGTCGCGAACGCGGTGGCGAGCCTGTTCAAGGTCACCGTCGAAGACGTTCGCACCGCGATCATGCGCGGGAAGATCAAGCGCATCGGCAAGAACATCGGCCAGCGCTCGAACTTCAAGAAGGCGTTCGTCACCCTCAAAGAGGGCGACAAGATCGAGCTGTTCGAGGGAGGAGCCGCTTAAGTCATGGGTCTCAAAAAGTTCAAGCCCACCTCCGCTGCGCGCCGTCTGATGACGGTCTCCGACTTCGCTGAGATCACCAGCGACGTCCCGGAGAAGACGCTGACCACCGCGATGCGCCGCTCCGGCGGCCGCAACGTGCACGGTCACATCACGCGCCGCCATCAGGGTGGCGGCCACAAGCGCCGCTACCGCATCATCGACTTCAAGCGCCGCGACAAGGACGGCGTGCCGGCCAAGGTCGCCTCGGTTCAGTACGACCCGAACCGCACGGCGAACATCGCGCTGCTCCACTACGCCGACGGCGAGAAGCGCTACATCCTCGCGCCGACCGGCGTGAACGTGGGCGACACCCTCTACGCCGGCCAGACGGCCGACATCCGCCCGGGCAACTCGCTGCCGCTGCAGAACATCCCCATCGGCACGGTGATCCACAACATCGAGCTCAAGCCCGGCCGCGGCGCGCAGATGATCCGCTCCGCCGGCTCGTGGGGCCAGCTGATGGCGAAGGAAGGCGACTACGCGCAGATCCGTCTGCCGTCAGGCGCCGTCCGCAAGGTGCTCATCAACTGCCGCGCGACCATCGGCCAGATCGGCAACATCGACCACGAGATCATCCGCGTCGGCAAGGCCGGCAAGTCGCGCTGGCTGGGCATCCGCCCGACCGTCCGCGGCCTCGCCATGAACCCGGTCGACCACCCGCACGGCGGCGGCGAAGGCAAGTCCGGCCAGGGCAACCCGCACCCCGTCTCGCCGTGGGGCAAGAAGACCAAGGGCCTCACCACGCGCACGAACAAGCGCACCAACAAGTTCATCGTCTCCGGCCGCCGCCCCGGCGTGCGGAGCCAGTAAGGAACCACGACCATGGCACGCTCAATTTTCAAAGGTCCGTTCGTCGATCCTCACCTGTCGAAGAAGGTCGACGCGATGACCAAGTCGAACAAGAAGGCGGTCATCAAGACCTGGTCGCGCCGCTCCACGATCGTCCCCGAGTTCGTCGGGCACACGTTCGCGGTTCACAACGGCCGCAAGTTCATCCCCGTGTACGTGACCGAGAACATGGTCGGCCACAAGCTCGGAGAGTTCAGCCCCACCCGCACCTTCGTCGGTCACTCGGCCGAGAAGAAGGTCGCCAAGCCCGGCGCGCCCGCAGCGGCGCCCGCCAAGTGAGGTAGCGAGACATGGAAGCCACTGCTCACTTGAGGTTCCTTCGCATGGCCCCGCGGAAGGTCTCCGTCGTTGCGGCGCTCGTGCGCGGCAAGCCGGTCGGCCAGGCCGTCGGCATTCTCCAGTTCACCAACCGCGCTGCTGCGCGCCCGGTGAAGAAGCTCATCGAGTCGGCGATCGCGAACGCGACCGACCTCTCGAAGGGCCAGGTCGACATCGACAAGCTCATCGTGAAGTCGATCAGCGTCGACCAGGGCCCCACCGCTCGCCGCTTCATGCCGCGCGCGATGGGCCGCGCCACCCCGATTCACAAGAAGACGAGCCACGTGCACGTGGTGCTCAGCGACGAAGTCTCCAAGAAGAAGGTGAAGAACTAATGGGTCAGAAAGTTCATCCGATCGGGTTTCGGCTCGGCGTCATCCGCACGTGGGACTCCAAGTGGTTCGAGGAGAAGAACTACGCGCAGTGGCTCCACGAGGACATCAAGATCCGTGACTTCGTGAAGAAGAGCCTGAACCACGCTGGCGTCTCGCGCGTCGAGATCGAGCGCGCCGCCAACAAGGTCAAGGTGAACGTTCACACCGCGCGCCCGGGCATCGTCATCGGCAAGCGCGGCGCCGGCATCGAGACGGTGAAGAAGGACCTTCAGCAGTTCACCAAGAACGAGGTCTTCCTCAACATCGTCGAGGTCCGCAAGGCCGAGGTCGACGCGCAGCTCGTCGCCGAGAACATCGCGACGCAGCTCGAGCGCCGCATCGCCTTCCGCCGCGCGATGAAGAAGGCCATTCAGACCGCGATGAAGTTCGGCGCGAAGGGCATCCGCGTCGCCTGCTCCGGCCGCCTCGGCGGCGCCGAGATGGCGCGCTACGAGTGGTACCGCGAAGGCCGCGTCCCCCTTCACACGCTGCGCGCGGACATCGACTACGGCTACGCGATCGGCAAGACCACGTACGGCACCATCGGCTGCAAGGTGTGGATCTGCCGCGGCGAAGTGCTCCCCGGGAAGGCGAACAAGCCGCCCGAGCTCCGCTAACGAAAGAGAAGAGAGAGAAACGTCATGCTGCAGCCTGCACGCACCAAGTACCGCAAGATGCACAAGGGCCGTACGCCGGGTAAGGCGTACCGCGGCTCGAACCTGTCGTTCGGCGAGTTCGGCCTGATGACGACCCAGCCGGGGTGGATCACCTCGCGCCAGATCGAGGCCGCGCGTATCGCGATGAGCCGCAAGATCAAGCGCGGCGGCAAGATCTGGATCCGCATCTTCCCCGACAAGCCCATCACCAAGAAGCCGGCCGAGACCCGCATGGGTACCGGCAAGGGCGGCGTCGAGTACTACGTCGCGGTCGTGAAGCCCGGCCGCATCTTGTACGAGATGGACGGCATGCCCGCCGACCTGGCCAAGCAGGCCATGGAGCTCGCGATGGCGAAGCTCCCGGTGCTCTGCAAGATGGTCAAGCGCTCCGAGATGTCGATCTAGAGGAACAACATGGCCACCACCGCGAAAGAGCTGCACGAGCTGTCCCTGGAAGATCTGAACCGCCGCGCCGACGAGCTGCGCGCGACGCTGTTCCAGGACCAGCTGAAGCTGAAGACCGGCGCGCTCGACAACCCGTCGGAGCGCACCACGCACAAGCGCGACCTCGCCCGCGTGCTGACCGTGATCACGCAGAAGAACAAGAACGCGAAGAAAGAGAAGAAGAGCTAAGCCATGGCTGACACCACCAACACTGCCGCTGCAGCCGAAGGCACGCACGGTCACGGCGCCGGTCGGGGCCGTCCCAAGACGCGCATCGGCATCGTCACGTCCAACAAGATGCAGAAGACGGTCGTCGTCACGGTTCGCCGCCGCGCCGCTCACGGCAAGTACGGCAAGATCCAGACGGTGCGCGAGAAGTACAAGGCGCACGTCGCCGACCACGACTACCCGAAGAAGCCGACCATCAGCGAGGGCGACAAGGTGCTGATCGCCGAGACCCGCCCGATGTCGAAGGACAAGCGCTGGCGCGTCGCGAAGGTGATCGAGAAAGCGGCAAAGGCCTAAATCATGATTCAGATGACCTCAGTGTTGGACGTCGCGGACAACAGCGGCGCCAAGAAGGTGTTCGTGATCAAGGTGCTCGGCGGCTCGCAGCGCGAGTACGCGTCCGTCGGCGACACCATCATCGTCTCCATCCGCGAGGCGCTGCCCCAGTCGAAGGTGAAGAAGGGTGACGTCGCCCGCGCCGTCATCGTTCGCACCGCCCGCGAAGTCCGCCGCCAGGACGGCAGCTACATCAAGTTCGACGGCAACGGCGCCGTGCTCATCAACAAAGAGAACGAGCCCGTCGGAACCCGCATCTTCGGCCCGGTCGCCCGCGAGCTCCGCGCCAAGAAGTTCATGAAGATCATCTCGCTCGCGCCCGAGGTGCTGTGATGTCGCTCCAGAAGATCAAAGTCGGAGACACGGTGCAGGTCATGTCCGGCGCCGAGCGCTCGCTGAAGGTCAACCGCGGCAAGATCTTGAGCATCGATCGCGAGGCGAACCGCGTTCGCGTCGAGGGCCTGCGCCTGGTCAAGCGGCATATCAAGAAGGGCCGCGACCGCGCGAACCCCGAAGGCGGCATCGTCGAGTCTGCCGGCAGCATCGCGCTGTCCGCGGTGAGCCTGGTGTGCCCCAACTGCGACAAGCCCACGCGCGTCGGAGTGAAGGTCGAGGGCGAGAAGAAGGTTCGCGTCTGCAAGAAGTGCGAGAAGTCGATCGATTCGAAGTGAGTGTGAGCCATGGCTGACGAGAAAGACGACAAGAAGACTGCCGCCCCGGACGCCCCCAAGGCCGAGAAGGCCCCCAAGAAGGAAGGCAAGGGCAAGAAGGGCAAGAAGGAAGACTCGAAGAAGGCCGGCTATGCCGCCAACATCGAGGAAGGCCTCGAGGTTCAGCCCGCTCGCCTGAAGCTCCGCTACCGCAAGGAGATCGTCCCTGCGCTGATGAAGGAGCTCGGCCTCAAGAACCCGAACGAGGTTCCCAAGCTCGACAAGATCGTCCTCAACATGGGCCTGGGCGAGGCGCTCGCCAACAACAAGATCATGGAGAGCGCGGTCGATCAGCTCGGCGCCATCACCGGCCAGAAGCCGATCATCACGCGCGCCCGCAAGGCCATCGCGAACTTCAAGCTCCGCGAGGGGCAGGCGATCGGCGCCGCGGTCACGCTGCGCAACGACCGCATGTACGAGTTCCTCGATCGCCTCATCAACGTCGCGCTGCCCCGCGTGCGCGACTTCAAGGGCGTGCCCAACAAGGCGTTCGACGGCCGTGGCAACTACACGCTCGGCGTCCGGGAGCAGATCATCTTCCCGGAGATCAACTACGACCAGATCGAGAAGGTGAAGGGGCTCAACATCTCCTTCGTGACCACCGCGCGCAGCGACGAGCACGCGCTCGCCCTGCTCAAGGGCTTTGGAATGCCGTTCCGGCAGTAAGAGGGAAAGAAACGAACATGCCCGTCAACGACCCACTTGGTGACCTGGTGACCCGCCTCCGCAACGGCTCGGCCGCGCGGAAGGACAAGATTGTGCTGCCCCACTCGAAGATCAAGCTCGAGGTGGCGCGCGTGCTGAAGGAAGAGGGTTTCATCACCGACTTCGTTCACCACGAGAAGAAGCCGCAGGGCGAGATCACGGTGGTGCTGAAGTACGGCGCCGAGCGCGAGCCCGCCATCACCGGCATTCGCCGCGTGTCGAAGCCCGGCCTGCGCCGCTACGCGAACTCGCGCGAGATCCCGCGCGTGCTCGGCGGCATGGGCATCTCGATTCTCACCACGTCGCGCGGAATCATGAGCGACAGCCAGGCCCGCAAGCAGCACGTGGGCGGCGAAGTCATCTGCACCGTTTACTAAAGGACACGTATGAGCCGCGTTGGAAAGATGCCGATCAAGCTGGCCGACAAGGTCAAAGCGACCGTCGCTGGCGGCGTGGTCAACTTCGAGGGCCCGAAGGGCAAGCTGTCGGTGCCCCTGCCGTCGACCGACATCAAGACCGAGGTGAAGGACGGCGTCCTCACGGTCAGCCGCCCCACCGACTCGCGCCAGCACCGCGCGCTGCACGGCCTGACGCGCGCCATTCTCGCCAACGCGGCCAAGGGCGTCGCCACCGGCTGGGAGAAGTCGCTCGCGATCCGCGGCGTCGGCTTCCGCGCCGAGGTCAAGGGCAAGCAGATTCACTTCGCGCTCGGGTTCTCGCACCCCGTCGTGTTCGACCTGCCTGAGGGCGTCACGGCCGAGGTCGCGAAGACGCCGCGCACCGAAGACACGCTGCCCACCGTCGATCTCAAGATCATGTCCGCCAACCGCGAGCTGGTCGGCGAGACGGCGGTGAAGATCCGCGCGCTGCGCCCGCCCGAGCCGTACAAGGGCAAGGGCATCAAGCTTCACGACGAGCGCGTTCGTCGCAAGGAGGGCAAGACCGGAACGGCGTAATCGCTGCTCCGCACTGCCTAAAGGAACAAACAGTCATGGCCAAGAACAACCCCCGTCTCAACCGCAAGGCCCGCATCCGCAAGAAGCTCAGCGGCACGACCGAGCGTCCCCGTCTGTCGATCTACAAGTCGCTCAAGTACATCTACGCGCAGGTCATCGACGACTCGTCGGGCAAGACCGTCGCGTTCGCCTCGTCGCTCTCCAAGGAGCTCAAGGGGAAGGACGAGGGCGACAAGAAGGCCGACGCGAAGCGCGTGGGCCAGCTCATCGCCGAGAAGTGCAAGGCGGCGAAGGTCGAGGCGGTCGTGTTCGACCGCAATGGCTTCCCCTACCAGGGCCGCATCGCGGCCGTTGCCGACGCGGCCCGCGAGGCCGGTCTCCAGTTCTAAAGGACTGCTTCAAAGGAAAGACCAAGAATGGCTACCCCGATCAACGCAAACGATCTCGACCTCACGGATCGCGTCGTCAACATCAACCGCGTCGCCAAGGTCGTGAAGGGCGGCCGCCGGTTCAGCTTCGCCGCGCTCGTCGTCGTCGGTGACGGCAACGGCCACGTCGGCGTCGGCCTGGGCAAGGCGAACGAGGTGCCCGAGGCGATCCGCAAGGGTGGCGAGAACGCGAAGAAGAACCTCTTCAAGGTCCCGCTGATGGGCCACACGATTCCGCACGAGGTGCTCGGTCACTTCGGCGCGGGCCAGGTGCTGCTCAAGCCGGCGCTCGAAGGTACGGGCGTCATCGCGGGCGGCGCGGTTCGCGCGGTGCTCGAGGCCGCGGGCGTGCGCAACATCCTCACGAAGAGCCAGGGCAGCCGTAACCACCACAACGTGCTCCGCGCGACGGTCGCGGGTCTCAAGCTGCTCCGCTCGCCGGAGCAGGTCTCCCGCCTGCGCGGCAAGGAGATCACGTTCGGCAAGAAGGAAGCGAAGGCCTAAACATGAGCATCAAAGTCACGCTGTGGAAGTCCCACTCCGGCTCGAACGAGCGGCAGCTCGCGACGCTCACCGGCCTGGGCCTGCGGAAGATCGGCGACACCCGGATCCTGCAGGACACGCCGGCGATTCGCGGCATGGTGTTCAAGGTTCAGCACCTCATCCACCAGGAAGAGGTCAAGGAAGCGGCTCCCAAGCGCAAGCGCATGAAGCCCCGCGCGATCCGGCTGCGTGATGCGGCCCGCGCCAAAGCTGCGAAGGAAAACAAGTCATGATGACGCTTCACTCGCTCAAGAAGCCCCGCCGTTCCACCCACGAGAAGAAGCGCGTCGGTCGTGGTCAGGGCTCCGGCCTCGGCAAGACCGCCGGCCGCGGCGGCAAGGGCCAGAAGGCCCGCTCCGGCAACATGCACTTCGAAGGCTTCGAAGGCGGCCAGTCGCCGCTGCAGCGCCGCCTGCCGAAGTTCGGCTTCAAGGCGCCGAACCGCAAGGAGTTCGCGGTCGTCAACCTCGAGAACCTCGAGGGCTTCGACGCCGGCGCGACGGTCGACGAGGCCGCGCTGCGCAAGGCCGGGCTGGTCAAGGGCGGCTCGTGGACGGGCATCAAGGTGCTCGGCTCGGGCAAGCTGACCAAGAAGCTCACCGTGAAGGCGCACCGCTTCTCCGCGTCGGCGAAGGACGCCATCGCGAAGGCGGGCGGCTCGGTCGAAGAGATCCCCCTCATGGCGCACAAGCCGGAAGCCGCGGCGAAGGCGCACGCGGGCAAGGGCGTTCCGGGTACTGCACCGGTGGCGAAGGCGTAGTAAGCGGTTACCCTCGCTTTCTTCGCAAGAGCCTAGGAGCCCTTCGTGGCCTTATCCGCCATCACCAACGTCTTCCGCGTCGCCGAGCTCAGGACGCGCCTCGCGTACACGCTCATCCTCCTCGCGGTGTACCGCCTGGGCATCTTCATCAACACGCCCGGCGTCAACCGCACGGCGCTGAACGCCTACTTCGACCTGAAGAAGAAGGACGGCGGCGGCCTGCTCGGCCTCTTCAACATGTTCTCGGGCGGCGGCCTCGAGCAGATGTCGATCTTCGGCCTCGGCATCATGCCGTACGTGTCGTCGAGCATCATCATGCAGCTGCTCGCCGTCGTCGTGCCGTCGCTCGAGCGCCTGCAGAAGGAAGGCGCCGGCGGCCGGCAGAAGATCAACCAGTACACCCGCTACGGCACGATCGTGCTCTCGATCATCCAGGGCATCTTCATCTCGCGCTGGCTGGCCTCGATGGGCCGCACCACGAACGAGGCCTCGGGCGGGCTCGATCAGATCGTCGTCCCCGACGCGGGCCTGTGGTTCACGTTCATGACCGTCATCTCGCTCACCGCGGGCACGGCGTTCATCATGTGGCTCGGCGAGCGCATCACCGAGAACGGCATCGGCAACGGCATCTCGCTCATCATCTTCGCCGGCATCGTGGCGCGCCTGCCGCCCACGGCGCAGTCGCTGTTCCAGGCGGCGAAGGCCGACACCATCACCGGCGGCACGGGCGGAGCGCTCGCGCTGCTCGCGTTCATGGGCCTGGTGATCGCGTGCGTCGTCTACATCGAGCGCGGCATGCGCCGCATTCCGGTGCAGTACGCGAAGCGCATGCAGGGCCGCCGCATGTTCGCCGGCCAGGCGACGTACTTCCCGATGAAGGTCAACGCGGCCGGCGTCATCCCGCCGATCTTCGCCGGCGCGGTGCTGTCGATGCCGGCGACCGCGGCCAGCTACTTCCCGGCGCTCGCCGGCTTCGAGGCGGCGATCCGCTCGAACGCGTGGGTCTACAACGGGCTGTTCGTCTCGCTCATCATCTTCTTCGCCTACTTCTACACGTCGCTGACCTTCCGGCCCGATGACGTGGCGGACAACATCAAGAAGCAGGGCGGCTACATCCCCGGCATTCGCCCGGGCAAGCAGACGGCCGAGTACATCGAGCGCACCCTGAACCGGCTCACGTTCGGCGGCGGCGTCTACCTCGCCACCATCTGCGTGATCCCCTCGGTCATCGCCGGGCTGATGAACGTGCCGTTCTACTTCGGCGGCACCGGCCTGCTCATCGTGGTCGGCGTCGCGCTCGACACCGTGCAGCAGATCGAGCAGCACCTCATCAGCCGCAACTACGAGGGATTCGCCGGGCCTCGCGGGCCGCGCATTCGTGGCCGCTTGAAGGTCATGGCGTAAACAGCCATGGCGCGCGCGAAAGCGAAGAAGAAGCCCGCTGCGAAAAAGTCGAAGTCGAAGAGGGTCGCGAAGAAGGCGGCTCCCAAGAAGCCTGCGTCGAAGAAGAAGCCTGCTGCGCGGAAGCTCAAGCGCGTGAAGAAGCCGGCGCGGCCTGCGAAGGCTGCTTCCAAGCCCAAGGCTGCTTCCAAGCCGAAAGCGATCCCGGATCCGCGGCCGACGCCGCGTCCTACGCCGGACATGTCGGGGAGATCTCTCTTGCCGCTGAACATCCTCCTCATCGGTCCGCCGGGGGCAGGGAAGGGCACGCAGGCGGAGAAGATCTCCACCACCTTCGGCATCCCGCACCTGTCGACGGGCAACCTGTTCCGCGCGGCGATCAAGCTCGGCAGCGACCTCGGCAAGCAGGTCGAGCCGCTGTTGCGCGAGGGCAAGCTGGTGCCCGACGACATCACGATTCCCATCGTCGACGAGCGGCTCTCCGCGCCCGACGCGGTGAAGGGCGTGCTGTTCGACGGCTACCCGCGCACCATTCCGCAGGCCGAGGCGCTCGACCGCACGTTCGAGCGGCTGGGCCGCAAGCTCAACAGGGTGATCCTCATCGAGGTGCCGGACACCGCGATCGTCGCGCGCATGAGCGGCCGCCGCAGCTGCCCGAAGGACGGCAGCGTGTACCACGTCGTCGCGAACCCCCCGAAGGAGATGGGGAAGTGCGACAAGTGCGGCACCGAGCTCGTCACGCGCCCCGACGATCAGCCCGAGACGGTGCAGGGCCGGCTCAACACGTACGCGGCCCAGACCGCGCCGCTCATCGCGTACTACGAGCCCAAAGGGCTGCTCGCGCGCGTCGACGGCAAGCGCACGCCCGACCAGGTGTTCGAGGCGATTCACGCCGAGCTGCAGAAGTAGTCGTGACCCTTCGACTGGCTCAGGACACGTTCGGCCGCGACGCACCTTCTGGTGCGCCGTGACCGAGTGGCCGAACCAGGGCAGCGACGCGTCGGACGGCCCCGTCACGCTGCGCGGGCCGCAGGACATCGAGCTGATGCGCGAGGCGGGCCGCATCGTGCGCGAGGTGCTCGACGAGCTCGAGAAGGCCTGCCGCGCCGGAGTCAGCACCGCCGAGCTCGACAAGCTCGCCTACGACGAGACCCTCAAGCGCAAGGCGAAGCCCGCGTTCAAGGGCTACCTCGGCTTCCCGTGCTCGCTGTGCGCGAGCGTGAACGAAGAGGTCGTGCACGGCATCCCGTCGAAGCAGCGCGTGCTCAAAGACGGCGATCTGATGAAGCTCGACTTCGGCGTGAGCTTCAAGGGCTGGTACGGCGACTCGGCGCGCACCGTGCCCATCGGCGCGATCAGCAACGACGCGCAGCACGTGCTCGAGGTGACGCGCGAGGCGCTCAGGAAGGGCATCGCCGCCGCGCGCGCGGGCAACCGCATCGGCGACATCGGCCACGCGGTGCAGCGCCACGTCGAGGCGAACGGCTGCAGCGTGGTGCGAGATCTCACCGGCCACGGCATCGGCCGGAAGCTGCACGAAGAGCCGCGCGTGCCGAACTACGGAGAGCCCGGCACGGGCCTGTTGCTCAAGCCCGGCATGACGATCGCCATCGAGCCCATGGTGAACGCGGGCACCCACAAGGTCGTCGAGCTCGACGACGAGTGGACCATCGTCACGCTCGACAAGAAGCTGTCGGCGCACTTCGAGCACACCATCCTCATCACCGCCGGCGAGCCGGAGATCTTCACTGCAC
>CALJKW010000046.1 GCA_937980205.1 uncultured Myxococcales bacterium
CATCGGTCCGATCCGGCCTCGCAAGCGGTCAGCGCAGTAAATCGTCGGCAGGCTCCTTCGGCCGCGCCTGGGCAAGGACGATCCACACGCGTGGCTTCCGCTGGGGCGGGTAACATCCGAAGTCCATGCGCCATGCGATCGCCGTGCTGTGTGCCGTCGTCGCTGCTGAAGCCTCCGCTCAGATGCTGCAGAACATGACGCCGCCGCAGCACCGGCTCGTGCACCGGCAGATCCTCGTGGTCCGCGTGAACCCGCTCGGTCTGCTGTACGACGGGCGGTTCATGTACCGGTTCCGGCTCTACGAGAGCGAGCGGCCGGCGCTGCGGGACAACTTCATCGGCATCGGCATCGCTCCCGGAGCGAGCCCCGCGTTCGCGCGCGGCGGTCTGTACGTCGAGGTGCAGCCGGCGAGCTTCATCGGCTTCTGGTCGGTCTACGAGTACGTGCAGTACTTCAAGACGTTCAACCTGCTGCAGTCGTGGCCGAGCGCGCAGGCGAACTTCTCGGACACCGCGATCCGGGACCTCGGCGGCACGAACTACGCGGGCGGGGGGACGCAGTGGACCATCGGCATGAACCTGCAGGGCAAGGTCGGCGTGGTCGTCGGTCGCGCGCTGTTCCGCCTCGTGCGGCCCGACTTCAACCTCCGCGCCGGAGACACCGTCGAGTACGACCAGTTCTACGACACGCTGATGCCGAACAAGGGCTGGTCGCTGTTCGGAGACGTCGACGTGTTCGCGCAGCTGCCCGTCGGGCTCATCGCCGGCGTGCGGTACACGCTGGCCGTGCCGTTCTACGGGCCGCAGCACCTGGACCCGACGCTGCCCGGGCCGTCCAACGCGCACATGCGCATGGGGCCGGCGGTCGGGTGGCAGTTCTTCCAGCGCGACGGCGCCGCGTTCAACGCGCCGACGATCTTCCTGCTGGTGCAGTGGTGGATGATGCATCGCTACCGCACCGGAGAGGATACGTCCGTCGCGCTGCCGTGCGTCGCGCTCGCGTTCACGTTCAACGGAGACTTCCTCGATGTCGGGGCGCCGAAGCCGGCGACGACGCCGGCGCCGGCGGAGGTGGCTCCGACGCCGGTGCCGGTCGAGGTGGCTCCGACGCCGGATCCTGCTGCGCCGGCTCCGGCTCCTCCGGCTGAGTCGGTTGAGCAGTAGGCGCGCCTCGCCCCAGCTCGGTGCACGAGGGGAGGAAGCGTGGCGCAGCCCCTGGGCCTGCGTCGCTGAGCTCGCTCGCTTGTTGGTGTTGTGGCTGTTGAGGGGGCGGCGGCGCTTCTCTCGCGTGCGGGGCTCCGAGGCACCGGCTCCGCGACTCGAGCGGCAGCGAGGCGGTCAGGTCGCGCCTGCCGGCTCGCCCCCGATTGGAGACATCAGACGTCGGATGTCCTCTTTTGAGAGCGGGCCCGGGCTCCGTGCTCAGAGCCCGGCACTGGCGCCAGCGTCGAAGCCGCCAGCGCGGCCCGCGTTGCAGGCGCCGCGCCTCCAACAGCCCGTCGCCGACGCGCGACCGGCGGAGACGCGACAGGCCCTGGGGCTGAACCACTCTTCCGCCGTCTGCGCCCGAGCCGCCCAAGACGGCCCAGCGCGGAAGCGCCCTCAGAAGTCCTCCATCCGCAGCGCCCGGTTGATCGCGAACGCGGCCTTGGTGCCCTCCGCGACGGCGACGGAGATCAGCGTCACGTCCTTCGACGCGTCCCCCGCCACGTAAACACCCGGCAGCTTCGTGCTCTCGAACGTGCCCGTCCTCACCGCGCCGCGCAGGTTGAAGTCGAGCCCGAGCTGCGCCGCGAGCGGAGAGCGCTGGGCGGTGGTCGGATGAAAGAACAGCGCGCGCCGCTCCTCGACGGCGCCGTGGTCGAAGACGATCCGCTGCAGCATCCCCTTCCGCCCCTCGAGGCGCGCGATCGGCTCGACGTGCACCCGGATGCCGTGTCGATCCAGCGCCGCCTTCGCGGCCGCCGGCATCCGCCGCACCCCGTTCGTGCAGAGGATGACGTCGTCGCTCCACACCTTGAGCCCCATCGCGAACTCGGCGCCCTCGTGTCCCTGGCCGTAGGCGGCGAGCGGCAGATCCCGCATCTCCCAGCCGTCGCAGTACGGACAGTGGAACACGCTCTTCCCGTAGAACGCCTCGATGCCCTCCACCGGAGGCAGCTCGTCCTTCAGCCCCGTCGCGAGCAGCAGCTTCCGCCCGGTGACGATCTTCCGCGTCGACAGCGTCACCGTGAAGCCATCCTTCTTCGCCTGCACGTCGAGCGCGGTGGCCTTGAAGCTGATCACGTCGAACGGCGCGAGCTGCTCGCGCCCGATGCGCAACAGCTCGAGCGGGGGAGTCCCCTCGCGCGTGAAGAACCCGTGCGCGTGAGAGGAGACCGCGTTCCGCGGGCGCCCGTCGTCGATCAGCGCCACGCTGCGGCGGCAGCGCCCGAGCAGCAGCGCGGCAGAGAGCCCGGCGGGACCGCCGCCGACGATGATGGCATCGAAGCGCATGCGCGCCGGCTCAGTAACGGCGCGTTAGACCTCCCGCATGAAGACTCCGCCCTGGAAGAAGAAGCGCCCGACGGGCTCTCCCAAGAAGAAGCTCACGGCCGAGCAGAAGGCCTGGGCGCGCGAGCGCGCGCGCAAGGCCGGCCGCCGCTACCCGAACCTCGTCGACAACATGGCCGCCGCCCGGCTGCGAAAGTAGCCGCTACTCGATGACGACGAGCTTCGCGCCGTTCTCGACGGCGGTGCCCTCTTTGGCCGCGACCTCGATGACCTTGCCGGCCTTGGGCGCCTTCAGCTCGTTCTCCATCTTCATCGCCTCGACGACGACGACGCCCTGACCCTCAGTCACCTCGTCGCCGACCTTCACGAAGACCTTCACCACCTTGCCGGGCATCGGCGCCGAGACGGTCTGCTTCCCCTCGACGGTGAAGCCCGCGGTCGCGGCGCGCAGCCTGAGCTTCCGCTCGTCGGCGACGTCGACCTTGGTGACCTGGCCCTTCACCAGCACGCGGACCTCGTCGCCCGCCTCTTCGAACTCGACCGCGTACGATTCGCCGTCGATGAGCAGCGAGACGGCGCCGTGCGGCAGCACCAGCGACTCGAGCTCGTGCTTCACGCCCTTGTACGTGACCGCGTAGCGCGAGTCGCCGAGCGGGGTGACGTCGACCGCCTCGGGCTCGGCGCCCTTCTTCGTCGTCGCGAAGTACTTCGTCGTCCTCATCGCCGCCTCCCGTGCCGCCACATCGAGCCTGCGGGCCCCGACGCCGCGGAGGCCGCCACGCGCGCCTGCGCCTTCTCGGCCTGCTGCTGCGCGTAGACCGCCGCCGCCATCACCGCGACCTCGGTGAGCTTCGGGTCGTCTCCGCCGAGCAGCGCCTCGTGCGCGCGCGGCAGGAAGCCGGTGTCGTAGTCGCCCTTCACGAAGTCCGGGTGGCGGAGGATCGCGCGCAGGTACCGCAGGTTCGTCGTGATGCCCTTCACCACGTATTCGCTCAAGGCGCGATCGAGCCGCGCGATCGCCTGCTCGCGGCTCGGCGCCCAGACCGACAGCTTCGAGATCATCGGGTCGTAGAACCGCGGCACCTCGTAGCCCGCATACACGCCCGAGTCGTCGCGCACGTTCGGCCCGCCCGGCACGCGCAGGTAGTCGATCTTCCCCGGAGACGGCATGAAGTTCTGCGCCGGATCTTCCGCGTACACGCGCGCCTCGATGCTGTGCCCGCGCGGCGCCAGCGGCTCGAGGAACGGCAGCTTCCCGCCCTGCGCCACCTCGATCTGCCAGCGCACCAGATCCAACCCCGTCACCCACTCGGTCACCGGGTGCTCGACCTGGAGCCGCGTGTTCATCTCGAGGAAGTAGAACGAGCGGCTGCTGTCGACGAGGAACTCGACGGTGCCGGCGCCGACGTAGCCGACCGACTTCGCCGCGCGCACCGCGACGTCTCCCATGCGCGCGCGCAGGTCGGCGTTCAAGATCGGAGACGGCGTCTCTTCGATCACCTTCTGGTGCCGCCGCTGCGCGCTGCACTCGCGCTCGTTCAGGTGAATGCAGTTGCCCTGGCCGTCGGCGAAGACCTGGATCTCCACGTGGTGCGGCTGGTCGAGGTACTTCTCGAGGTACACCGCGTCGTTGCCGAAGCTCGACATCGCCTCGCTCTTCGCCGCGCGCCAGCCGCTGTCGAAGTCGGCCATCTTCTCGATGCGCCGCATGCCCTTGCCGCCGCCGCCGCCCGCCGCCTTCAGCATGATCGGGAAGCCGACCTTCTCCGCAAACGCGCGCGCCTCTTCGATCGTCTTGAACGGCTCGGTGGCGCCAGGCACCACCGGCACCTGCGCCTTCACCATGTGCGCGCGGGCGCGCGTCTTCTCGCCCATCGCGTCCATCGCGCTCGCCGGGGGCCCGATGAACGCGATGCCGGCGGCGTCGCACGCGCGCACGAACGACGCGTTCTCCGAGAGGAAGCCGTAGCCGGGGTGAATCGCGTCGGCCTTCGCCTTCTTCGCCGCGTCGAGGATCGCCTGCTGGTTCAGGTAGCTCTCTCGCGACGGAGCCGGCCCGACGCAGAACGCGTGGTCGGCCTGGCGCACGTGCAGCGCCGAGCGATCGGCCTCGGAGTACACCGCGACCGTCGAAAGACCCAGCTCGCGGCAGGTGCGCATCACGCGGATGGCGATCTCTCCGCGGTTGGCGATGAGGACTCTTTTGAAGCGGGCAGCCATTTGGCACGCGCTTCTACGGGCTTCAGAGCCGCTTCGCCATGAAGTCGAGCAGGTCGTTGCCCGTCACCGGCCGGCCGCAGGCCTGCATCAGCACGTCGGTCGTCTTGTCCCCGCGCTGGAAGGCGTCGATGGCCCGCGACACCGCCGCGTCTCCGCCGCAGTCGCGCATCAGCTCGACCATGGCGTAGCTCTGCGTGTACGCGAGCGCCGCGTCTTCGGTCGCCTCGAAGGCCTGGAACGTGCCGTCGAGCGAGCTGAAGGGCACGTAGGTGCGGTTCTTCACCATCATTCCCCAGCGGCTGCGCCGATCGATCTGGTTCGCGAACGACTGCGCGAGCCCCTCGTGAAACCAGCGCGGCGCGGAGCTCGCGTGCTTCGACACCTGGGCGTGCAGCGTCTCGTGCTGCAGCACCTTCGCCTCGACCGGCGCCACGAGCCGCAGCGTTCCGTCGTACACGCCTGCCGTCCAGCTGCGCACGCAGGTGACGGCGAGCAGCTCCGAGCGGCTCGGGTAGACGACGACGGTGAGCGCCGAGCGCCGCGGAGTGCCGGTGAGCCGCGCGGCGTCGTCGAGGAAGCGGTTCACCCGGTCCAGCACGTCGTCGGCCTGCGAGGCCGTCAGCGCCTCGGGAGCGAACAGCACGGTCGTCCCCCCGCGGTCCACGCGCGAATAGCCCTTCTGGATGTCGCGTTGCACCTCGAGCAGCGCGCGCAGGCGCAACAGCTCGGGGTTCGGATCCGCGCTCAAGTAGTCGGTGAGCCCGTCGACGGCGTCCTCGACGTCGGCGGTCGAGCGGGTGAGCGCGGCGAGCTCCCAGCCGAGCGCGGGGTCTTTGGGCTTCAGGCGTCTCGCGCGGCGCACGGCCTCGAGGCGGCTGCGCGCGTCGCCCGCGTCGAGCGCCTCGCGGAGCACGGACACCAGCGCCTTGTCGTCGGCCGACCGCCGCAAGAGGCCCTCGAGCGTGTGGCGGATGGTGATCGAGGTCGGGCCCTCGTCGGAGCTGCAGAAGCCGGCGTTCGGCAGGGCGATTGGCGAGGGCGCCGGCTTCGGCTCGACTTTCGCGGGGGCCGGCCCGGCGTCGAGCGGCGGGGCCTCGACCTCGGCCGGGGGAGGCAGGGGCGGCGGCGCAGGTGCCCGTTCTTCCTCGCGCAGCCACAGCCACGCGGCGAGTAGCGCGGCGGCGACAGCGGCAGCGAGAAGGATGTTACGCATGGCGGACAAAAACACGCTGGGTTAGCAATTTGATCGATGTACGTGGCGAACATCATGAGCACGGCGATCGTCACTGCTGCTCCATGGCTCCCCGCCACGCGGCTCACCGAGCTCCTCGTCGACGAAAACGTTGGTGCCCTTCCGGTCATCGACGATGACGGGAACCCCTTGGGCATCGTGACGCGGGCTGACGTCCTCGAGGAGGACGAGGCCGAGTACGACGGCGAGGCGACCGCGGAAGAGCTGATGCGGCGCGCGCCGATCACCGTCACTCCGACGACGCCGGTCGCCGAGGCGGCGCGGCTGATGACGAAGCAACGCGTGCATCACCTGCTCGTCGTCGACGGCGCCGGCCGCCTCGTCGGCATGGTCACCACGTTCGACGTCGTGCGCTGGGTCGCCGAGGTCGAGGGCGCTCGCCCGAACCACTGATTTCTCAACGATCGAGAGGAACATTTTCGGCTGCTTGTTTTTGCGCAGTGCGTTGGGCTAGGGGGTGTGCACCCTCATGCGGAGCGGCACGGAGACGGCGTTCGGCGGTTCGATGTTGGGCATGTCGATGCCGCTCGTCGTCTTCGGTTTCACGCTCGCGCTGGGTCAGGGCGATGTGGTGGGGCTCACCGATGCTCCGCTCGCGCTGCCGTTCGGCGGGCTCATCGTGACGGCCTCGGGGATCCTCGCTGCCGCGGGGGCAACCCTGTTGTGGTGGAGGGCCCCGATCGAGGCGCCCGCCGCCGTGCGCTTCGCTCGCCGGCCGCCGCGCCGCGATGCGGTTCGCAAAGACGCCGCGCGCAGGTTGCCGCGCTCGCGCCGGCGCGAGTTCCGTGATCCGGCGATGGAAGTGACTCAGCCGGTCGCGGGGCGGAACATCTCGACGCGGCTGATCGCGTCGACGGATCCGCGACTGCGCCCGCAGCTCCTCCGTTCACACTGAGCGGAGCAGCCCGAAGGGCTGCGGAGTCGAAGTGGCCCCCAGCCGTCACGCGGCCCGCTTCGACTGCGTCGCCTCCGCTCAGAGGGTCGATCAGAATGCGTCGCCCGTTTACCGCCCCGTTTACGCTGAGCGGAGCCGAAGGCGGAGTCGAAGCGGGCCACGCGTCGGCTTCGGGCCCGCTTCGACTGCGGCGCCTGCGGCGCCTCCGCTCAGCGTGAACGGAGGTCGGCAATGCGCTGGTTGTTCTGGCCGACCCTCTCCGCGTGAACGAGAGCGACAACGAGACGGGCCGCAGCTAGTCGCACGTCACCGGGTTGCACGCGCCCCACAGCCCGGTCCGGTTCGTCTTCGCGACCGACTCCGCATCCTCGAACTCGGTGCGCCGGTCTCTCCCCGCGGGCGGGATGTACAGCACGCACGCGTAGCCGCCCTCGACGAGCGCCTTGTTCACCTCGCGCCCGCCCGACGTCACGTATGCGAGCAGGCGGCCGAAGTTGTCCTGACAGTCGGCCTCGTCGTACTGCAGCGTCACCGACTTCCCCTCGACCTGGCTCTTGTTGAACGCGACCGCCTCGGCGCCGTAGCAGTCGTTCTTTCCCGCCGTGGTCTCCGGAGTGTCGACGAGCAGGTAGCGGATGCGCTCTCCGCTCTCGAGATCGATGGTGTCTCCGTCGACGACCTTGGCGACGGTGCCTGAGGTCGGGCCGCAGCTGCTGGTCGGCGGCGGCCCCTGGCAGGCCGCCACGATCAGCAGCAGCGACCACCGCCACGTCACGGGCAGTTCTCGTTCGGCGCGCCCGGCGTGCCGCGATCTCCCATGCCGCCGTCCGACAAGAGGTACCGCATCGTCGGCGTCACGCAGACGCTGCCCGCGTCCTCGTTGTCGTCGGGCGAGAAGTGGCCGGGCCTGAGCTGCCACGACGCTCCGGCGGTCGTCGTCTCGTAGCGGAAGAGATCGAGATCCGTCGTGCCCGAGCGCACCACCACCGCGCGCGTGCCGCTGTTCGCGAGCCCGAAGCTGAACGTCGCGTTCGGCGGCGGCAGGCCCCCGTTGGCGATCGGATCCAGCGACCGCGCGAACAGCGCGTACGTGCCCGCGTCGACCGGCAGACACGTCTGGCTGTTCACCGGCGACATGCCCGTGCCTTCGTTCGCCACCACCAGCCCGTTCAGGTCGAAGCCGTTGTTCGCGAAGATCTCGATGTACTCGCCGGTCGTGTCGTCCACCCGGGTCGGATCGGGCATGAACTCGGTGATCACCAGATCGCCCACCACCGGCTTCACGATCGCGCGCAGCATGCCGCTGCCCGGGTCCACGCACTCGTTCGGGTTCGGAGGCGCCGGGCACATCGTGTTCTCCGCCCCGGGCGTCCCGAGGTCTCCACCGTCGACCGGGTACCCCACCGTCGCGCGGCAGTAGTTCATCGGGTCGTCGTTACCCACCGCGCTCAACGTCGCCGGCGAAAGCTGCCACGCCACGCCCGCCACCGCCGCCGGGTAGGTCGTCGTGTCGACGAGCCCGCCGTCCGAATACGAGAGCGTCAGCGTCCCGCCGCTGTTCGTCAGCGCCTGCGTGAACGTCGTCAGCGTCGGCGGCAGCCCCGCATCCGAGCCGGGGTGCGCGAGCAGCGCGTAGCCGCCCGCCGGAACGGCGAGGCAGTTCGGGTGAGAGAAGGTCCGCGCCGAGGTCCCCACCGTGAGCACGAGGCCGTTCAAGTCCGCCGCGCTGTCGCTGCGCAGCTCGAGCCACTCGCCCACGTTGTCCGCGGCGAGCCGCGGGTCGGCCATCACCTCGGTGAAGTACATGGCGCCCGGCGCCGGGGGCTGCACCGCCCGCATCGTGCCGTTGTCGTTGCACTCGTTCGGGTTCGCGACCGGAGTGCACATCGTGTTCGCCGCGCCGGGCGTGCCGAAGTCGCCGGCGTCGGGCGCTCCGTAGCGGACGTTCGCGGCGCAGTACGCGCTCACGTCGTCGTTGCTGACCGCGTCGAGCCGGGTCGGGTCGAGCTGCCACGAGATGCCGTTGAGCGCCCCCGGGTACGTCGCCGTGTCGATGTCGGTGAAGCCGGCGTCGCCGCCTTCGTCGAGGCGCAGCATCACCGTGCCCCCCGCGTTGGGAAGCGCGGCCGTGAACGTCGCGAGCACGTTGGGCAGACCGCCGTTCACGCCCGCGTCGGTCTGGTGCGCGAGCACCGCGTAGCTGCCCGCGGGGATGCGCATGCACTGCGTCGACGTGAGCGCGCGGTTCGACGTGCCGACCGTCAGCACCACGTCGTTGAGGTCGACGTCCGCGGTGCTGCGGATCTCGAGCCACTCACCGTCGGTGTCCGGCACCGCGCGCGAGTCGGCCATCACCTCGGTGAAGAACAGCTGCCCCGGCAGCGGAGGCACCACCGGCCGCGACGCCGAGCCGCCCGGGTCGATGCAGTTGCCGCTCGGCACCACGAGCGGGCAGTTCGCGTTCGCCTGGCCGGGCGTGCCGAAGTTCTCGGTGCCGGACAGCATGGTCGGCGAGTCGCACCACTTCGTCTCGTCGTCGTTCACCATCGGGTCGGGCGTCAGCTTGCCGTCGAGCTGCCGCGCCTTCCCTGCGCGCGCCCCGGTCAGGTACTGCACCTCGTCGAACTGAAGGTTCCTGCCGCAGCGCAGGCCGATGATGCCCTCCTGGTTCGCGAGGCTCGAGAGGTCGCCTTCGTAGGCGTAGTTCACGTACGCGGGGTTCGCGCCCGAGCGCACGTCGCCGAGCACGAAGTACGAGCGCGCCTCGATGCGGCCGGCGCGGATGACGTGGGTGCGCTCGCCGGTGCCGTCGACCTTCTTCGTGTAGACGGTCACGCCCTTGAGGTCGATGGCGGTTCCGAGCGTGTTGTAGATCTCGATCCACTCCGAGCCGGTGTCGATGCCCTGTGGGTCGTGGAGGAACTCGGTGATGACGAGGTCTCCGGACATGCGGCCCATGCAGGCGTCGGGCGTCGGCGTCGGCGAGCAGGCGCTCGCGACGAGCCCCCCTACGACAGCAATCAGTGAACGGCGCATTCAGTCTCCCTCGGTTTCGTTCTCGGCCCTCTTCACTGCCTGCTCCTGAATCAGGTTCTCGAGCTCCGGCGACGGCGCGAGCACCTGCCCCGGCAGGCTCACCACCAGCTGAAGCTTGTCGACGTTGCGGTGGCTGTCACGCCACTTGTTCACCACGCCGCGAACCTGAATGTACTCGCCCCGCTTGTATTGTGCGCCGGACGCGAGCAGCACGTCCTTGTCGAAGAAGACGACGTCGAAGTCGTTGCCGCGGTTGCGCGACAGCTTCACCACCGACGGGCCCTTCTCGCCGTAGCGCACGTCGCTGACGGCGCCGAGCAGCGTCACCTCTTTGCCGATCTTCTGCTCGAGCTTGAGCATCGCGTCCCACCGGGTGAGCGCGACGTACTCGCCGGGCCGCTCTTCCATCTGCTTCTCGAAGCGCGTGATGGCGGCTTCGCGCTGGCCCCACCACCTCAGGCGCTCGGGGTAGTCGTCGTAGTGCATCTTCCCCGGCGCCCAGATGCCGAGCTTGGCCTCCATCGCGCGCTTCTGGGCCTCGACGAACTCGCGGTGGAAGCGGCGGCTGCGGCCGTACTTCACGAAGTACGGCGAGTAGCCCATGCGCACGCACTCGAGGTTGTAGTTGAGCCAGGCCCCGTCCTTCTTGACCATCACGTAGACGAGGTAGCGGTTGTAGTAGTCGCGAATCTCTCCGGGGTGATCGCGCTCGAGGCGCACGCTGCTGGCCCCGTCGAAGAAGCTCTGCGCCCAGCTCTTCGCCTCTTCCCCGAGCGGAGTGGCGTACTTCACCGGCCGCGTGCTCGTGCCCTTCATCTGCGCGACGTACCGCTCCCAGCCCGAGTTGAAGGCCTTCTTCTCGTCGTCGTGCTTGAACGTCTCTTCGGCATCGATGGCGAGCAGGCGCAGCGAGCTGTCGAGGCCGCGGACGCGGATGGTGTCTCCGTCGATGACCGCGTTGCCGCCCTCGATGGGGAACTCGCCGAGCTCGAGCGAGACGGTCTCGAGCTTCTGGAGCAGCTGCGCGGCCTGCTCGCGCGTGTACCGCTGCCCCGACTTGGTGGAGCTGCAGCCGGCGACGAGGCCAGCGGCGAGCAGGAGAGAGAGGACCGGACGAATCGTCATTCGCTTCTTGGAACCGTGCTTCTTAGAACCGGCCTTCGAGCTCGAGGCGGATGCGGTGTTCCGGGTTTGGCAGCCGGTCCAACGTGCCCTGGCGCTTATCCAACCACAGGTAGACGTCGTACCGCACCGTGGTGTGGAAGACGCGGAAGCCGAGCCAGCTCACCTCGAGGAAGCTCCACAGCGACTCCTCGAGGCGGTTGTTCGAGAAGATGTCCTGCTTGAGGTACCGCGAGCGCAGGCGGAACAGCAGCTGATCGATGGGGCGGCTGCGCGCCTCGAAGGTGAGCCGCACGTCCTGCGAGAGGCGGTCGGTGTAGTCGATGTCCGAGACGAGGTCGTGCTGGTAGGTGAGCGCGAGCTCGAGCTTCTTGGGGATGGGCCGGAAATAGAGGCGCGTGCCGACGCGGTAGCGCTCTCCCAGGCAGAGCTGCGGGTCGCCGTCGATGAGCGGCGGCGCGCGGCCGTCGAGCGCCGTGTAGCAGCGGCCGACCTGCGGGTTGTTCGGGTCGCCGTTGAGGTTGGTGAGATCTTTGTCGCGGTAGTCGAGCCACAGCGACGGCTCGAAGACCGTCCAGCCCTTGTAGTCGGCGCGGATCAGCGCCTGCAGGTTCATCGTGCCGGCGCGGTAGCCACCGCCGGTCGCGCCGGTGATCTCTCCCTCGAGGCCGCGCTGGTCCCACGGCAGCACCCAGAAGTCGACCCAGCCGCGGATGGAGAAGTCGCCCAGCGTGCGATCGGTGTACTTCACGCGCAGGCCCGCCTCGTCGCGCGCCCGCTGGCCGTCGACCTCGTCGGGAGACGACACCGGCCGCGCGTACGGGTTCACGTAGCGGATGTCGTAGAAGCGCGCGGTGATCTCGAGCTCGCGCTTCTTCTTGCCCCACACGCTGCGCTGCACGACGCCCCAGCCGCCGCCGCCGCCGGGGATGTTGTCGAAGCTGCGCGCGGCCTCGAGGAAGAGGTTCCACGCGCCGACGGTGACGCGGGCGTCGAGGCCGACCGCGCCCCACGGGCCGCCGAACGGGTACTTGTTGTACTCCTGGAAGTCGAGCTGCAGCTCGCCCGGGACGTTGACGTTCCAGAACGGCATCGCGCCGTAGCCGGTGAGGCCGATCTCGAACATGGGGATCGGAGAGAGCGTCGCGTGCGCGCCGCCGATGAGCTCGTTCCACACGTTCGGCAGCGTGGTGTACGCGAGCTTGCGGCGGTCGAGCGCGTCGTCTCCCATGTCGACGAAGACGTTGGGCGCCTTGCAGGTGTCGGCGGCGTCGTTGCGCGGGTCGTCGCAGATGGTGCGGCTGTACAGCTCGTACATGTAGATGGACCGCGTCTGGTAGCTGCCGAACGCGTAGAACGAGGCGCGCGCGGTCTCTCCGATCTCGAGGTCCTCGGCGGAGACGGCGACGCCGCGGAACGGGTCGCGCCAGCGGAAGTCGTCGGTGCCGCGCAGGTCGGGGTCGTAGGGGCACGGCTCTTCGCCCATCGGCAGCTCGCCGCGCGTGTAGCGGCACAGCGTGGTGAGCTCGCGGTTCACGTAGAAGACGTCGTCGGGCGTGATGCCCTTCGGGGTGTAGCGGGTGGTGTTGTCGAGCGTGAGGCGCTGCCCGAAGCCGATGCGGTAGGTGCCGGCGAGCACGCGGAACTTCGTCGACTTCCACTGCACCCAGAACTTCGGCAGCTCGAAGCTGTAGCCGGGCGCGCTGACGGTGAGCGCGCCGAGGTGCGAGTTGCTGTCGCGCGTGCGGCGCGTCTCGTCGTAGGTCGGGGCGCCGGGGCGGCGGCGGTTGAACGTCGCGCCGATGCCGCCGGTGAGCGAGAAGGGGCCTTTGACGCGGGCCTTCAAGAACCACGGCGGCGCGAGCGGGTCGCCGACGGTGTAGTTGCCCATCAGGCGGTAGTAGCCGCCGAAGGGGATCTTCACCTCGGGCGGGGCGATGACGATGAACGGCGCGATCTGCTCGAGCTGTTCGGCGGTGAGGGCGCCGGCGCCGACGAGCGCGGCGGGGTCGTCGATGTGGCCCTCGTTGCGGCGGTACTGAACGATGGCGTCGACGTCGGCGTAGGTGAGGCTCGGCAGCTCGTAGAGCTCGTCGCGCGAGGCCTTGTTGAGATCGACGCCGTCTTGCAGGAGCTCGACGAGCGTCTGCAGCGTGGCGTCGGAGATCTCGCCGCGCTCGGCGGCCGAGCGGAGGTCGTCTTCGTCGTCGATGACTACGGGGCTCTCGTAGATCGCTGCGAGCGCAGGAAGAGCGATGAGCAGCGTGGCGCACGCAACGACGGACCGAAGCATCGAAGGGCACGCACTATGCGTCAGCCCCCGCGCGGCGATCCAGCACCGTCAGTGCGGCAGTCGCGTGACGTTCTCGTTTTCTGAGAAGCGGAGTCGAAAAAGGGTCCCCATTTCTCAGTGGGCCAGCCAGCCGGCGTCCATCGTCTGGGCGGTGCCGGTGATGCTCCAGGCCTCGGGGCGGCAGAGGAAGGTGACGACCTGGGCGACCTCTTCGGGCTCGATCAGCCGCTTGATGGCGTTCTGGGTGAGCATCACCTTCTCGACGACCTCGTCGGGGCCGATGCCGTGGACGCGGGCCTGATCCGCGATCTGCTTCTCGACCAGCGGCGTGCGCACGTACGACGGGCACACCGCGTTCACGGTGATGTTCGGGCAGCGGGCGCCGGCCTCGAGCGCGACGGTCTTGGTCAGGCCGAGCACGCCGTGCTTCGCCGAGACGTACGCGCTCTTGTACGGCGAGGCGATGAGGCCGTGCACCGACGCGACGTTGATCACCCGGCCCCAGCCGCGCGCGTACATGCCGGGCAAGAGCGCGCGGATGAGCTGAAACGGCGCGGTCAGCATCACCTGGATGAGCGTGTCCCACTTCGCGGGGTCGAACGCCTCGATCGGGCTCACGTGCTGCAGGCCCGCGTTGTTGACGAGCACGTCGATGGGGCCGGCGCCCTGCGCGAGGGCGTCGACGCTGCCGCGCTGCGAGAGGTCGGCGGGCAGGCACTCGACGCCGCTCGTCGCGGGGAAGGCGTCGGAGAGCCGCTCGGCAGAGACGTCGCTGGCGACCACGTGCGCGCCGGCGCGGTGCAGCTCGCGGGCGATGGCGAGGCCGATGCCGGACGCGGCGCCGGTGACGAGCGCGCGCTTGCCTTCGAGGGGGCTGTTCATGCGAGGAACTCCGAGACCGCGGCCGCGGTGGTGGGGTGGTTCATGACGCCGTAGTGGTTGGCGGGGACCTCGACGACCTGCGCGCGCGGCACGGCGCGCTGGAAGGCATCGCGATCGCAGGGCGTGACGACGTGGCCGCCGGCGATGGGCAGCGACGCGCGCACGAGCAGCGTGGGCGCGCGCAGGCCCGGCCACAGGTTGCGCACGCCGACCTGCAGCGAGCCGTAGGCGAGATCTTCGACGACGGCGTGGCGGGCGGCGAGCTGGCGGACTCCGCCGCCGGGGACGTCGACGAGGTCTTCGCGGTAGTGGCGCTCCCAGAACGGGCTCCACGGGACGACGCCGGCGGCGGCGACCTTGCCGAGGAAGTCTTCGGCGCTGGGGTAGACGGTGCCCAGCCGCGTGACCGCCGCGTAGATGGGGCCCATCGCGAGCGGGTCGGGGACTCCGACGCCGTCGATGAGCACGAGTCGGCGCACCCGGTGCGGAGCCCGGTTCGCGACCACGAGCGCGATGAACGCGCCCATGCTGTGGCCGAGGAGGTCGAACGCTTCAGCGCCGAGCGCCGTCGCGGCGTCGAGGATGTCCTTCGCGTGGTTCTCCCAGCCGTGCGTGCCGCGCGCGCCGGCGGGGCTGCGACCCCGGCCGCGCAAGTCGACCGCGGCGAGAGCCGGGTGGGCCTTGCCGAGGGCCTCGAAGCTGAAGCGGTTGGCGGAGAGGCCGGGTACCCCGAGGGCCAGGGGTTCTTTCGTGCCGTGGCGGCGGACCTGGAGCGCTCCGGAAGGGATGGAGAGGGTCAGTTCTTGCTGCGACGCAACATGGGGTGGGTGGGGTTGATGTCGCTGGGTAGCGTGCACGGTCGTCGCAGCTTGTAGTCTCTGTGATGTTGCAGTGCAACAAGAAACCGGGTGCGGGTTCGCGTTCGCGTTCGGGGCCGACTCCACTGACCCGCACGCGCACGCGAACCCGAACCCGGTTTTGCCCCGTGCTAAGTGCCGCGGCGTCATGACCATCGCCCGCACCGCCGCCACCGCCGCCGGATCAGGAGGCCTTCACCCCGACGTGCTCGCCTTCTCGAGCTCGCTTTCGCTCGACCGCGCGCTCTGGCGTGAAGACTTGCTCGGCAGCCTCGCGCACCTCTCGATGCTGGCGAAGGTCGGCCTCATGCCCGCCGCCGACGCCAGGGCCCTGCACGCCGGCCTCGTCGCGCTCTGGGCCACCGACCCCAAGTCGCTCCCCGACGACGAAGAAGACGTGCACATGGCCGTCGAGGCCGAGCTCGCCCGCCGCGTCGGTGAGCCCGCCGGCCGCCTGCACACCGCCCGCTCGCGAAACGACCAGGTCGCGCTCGATCTCCACCTGCACGTGCGCGAGCAGTGCGCGCTGATCCTCGACGAGCTGGGCGGCTTCATCGACGAGCTCGCCTCGCGCGCCGACGCCGAGAAGAACACGCTCTTCCCCGCGTACACCCACCGGCAGCGCGCGATCCCCGTCTCCGCCGCGTATTGGCTCTGCGCCTACGGCGCCATGTTCGCGCGCGACGCCGAGGCCTTCGCGTTCGCGCTGTCGCAGGTCGACCAGCTCCCCTTGGGCGTCGGCGCCATCGCCGGCACCTCGCTGCCCATCGATCGCGATCACGTCCGCCAGAAGCTCGGCTTCTCGCGCGTCTCGCTCAACGGCCTCGACACCGTCGGCAACCGCGACTTCGCGCTCGACTACACCTACGCCGTCACCCGAATGCTCTTGCACGCGTCGCGGCTCTCCGCCGACGTCATCGACTTCGCCACCGCCGAGTTCGGCTTCCTCAAGCTCGACGGAGCCATCGCCTGCGGCTCGTCGATGATGCCGCAGAAGAAGAACCCCGACGTCTTCGAGCTCATTCGCGGCAAGAGCGCCCGCGCGCTCGGCAACCACGTCTCGCTGCTCACCACCATCAAGGGCCTGCCCGGCGGCTACCTGCGCGACCTGCAGGAAGATCGCGCTCCCCTGCTCGAGACCGGGCCGCTCGCCCGCGGAGTCGTCTCGATGCTGCGCCTGTCGGTCCCGCGCGTCACGTTCGACACCGATGCCACGAAGGCCGCGCTCGTCGAGGACTACACCCAGGCGACCGACCTCGCGGAAGGCCTGGTCAAGAAGGGCCTGCCGTTCCGCTCGGCGTACCAGGCCGTCGGAGCGCTGGTGACGAAGGCGAAGAACGCCGGGCTTCCGCTCGCGAAGGTCACGCTCCAGCAGGCGCGCGAGGTGAACGCGGCGTTCGACGCCCAGGTGCTCGAGTGCCTCGACCCGCTCACCTCCGTCGACCGCAAGGTCTCGGTCGGCTCGACGGGGCCGGCTGCCGTCGCGCAGCAGATCTCTTCGCTGCGCGAGGCCGCACGAACGGCTAGAGAGCGTGCCGCGAAAGTTCCCCGCCTGGATCAGCTGTTCAACGCGATGAAGGAGTCCTGAATGAGCCGCATCTATCGATCGCTCCCGCCGAAGGGCACCAAGCTCGGCATCGCCTTCTCCGGAGGCCTCGACACCCGCTGCGCCGGCGCGTGGCTCGCCGAGCAGGGCATGCAGGTCTACGCGTACACCGCCGATCTCGCGCAGCCCGACGAGGCGAACCCCGCCGACATCCCGAAGATCGCCATGGACCACGGCGCCAAGGCCGCCAAGCTCGTCGATTGCCGCGAGGCGCTCGTGCGCGAGGGCCTGCTGGCGATCCAGTGCGGCGCGTTTCACCTCTCCGCCGGCGGCAAGAAGTACTTCAACACGACGCCGCTCGGCCGCGCGGTGACGTCGCTCGCGATCGTCCGCGCGATGCAGAAGGACGACGTGCACGTCTTCGGAGACGGCAGCACGCACAAGGGCAACGACATTCAGCGCTTCTACCGGTACGGCATCCTCGCGAACCCGAAGCTGCACATCTACAAACCGTGGCTCGACAACGCGTTCGTCACCGCGTTCGGCGGCCGCCTCGAGATGAGCAAGTACCTCGAGAAGATCGGCAAGCCGTACAAGATGGGCGCCGAGAAGGCGTACAGCACCGACGCCAACGTGCTCGGCGCCACGCACGAGGCGAAGGACCTCGAGCACCTCGATCAGTCGATGCGCATCGTGCAGCCGATCATGGGCGTCGCGATGTGGAAGCCCGACGTGAAGATCGAGCACGAAGAGGTCTCCGTCACGTTCGACAAGGGCCTGCCCGTCGCGCTCAACGGCCGCAAGTTCGCCTCGCGCTTCGAGCTGTTCGTCGAGGCCAACAAGATCGGCGGCCGCCACGGCCTCGGCATGAGCGATCAGATCGAGAACCGCGTCATCGACGCCAAGAGCCGCGGCATCTACGAGGCTCCGGGCATGGCGCTGCTCCACATCGTGTACGAGCGCCTGCTCTCGGCGGTGCACAACGAGAACACCACCGACCTCTACTTCACGATGGGCCGCCGGCTCGGCCGCCTGCTGTACGAAGGCAAGTGGCTCGACCCCGAGGCGATGATGCTCAAGGACGGGCTCACCCGCTGGGTCGCTCCGTCGGTGAGCGGCGAGGTGCGCCTCGAGCTGCGGCGCGGCGACGACTACACGATCCTCTCCACGCGCGCCGAGCACTCGGCCTACGCGCCCGAGAAGCTCTCGATGGAGAAGGTCGCCGAGCCTGCGTTCACGCAGGAAGACCGCATCGGCGCCCTCGAGGTGCAGAACCTCTCGGTCGACGACAACCGCGATCTCGTGCTGCGGCAGCTGGAGCACCTCAAGCGCCTCGCCGGCGGCGGAGCCTCGCGGCCGACCGAGCTGCTCGAGAGCGGCGAGTAGGTCGAGCGGGCCTCCTTCGCCCGGACCTCAGCTCTTCACGAGTCCCCATCGCTGGCTCAGGCCGGCGATGTCGTTCTCGTTGACCGACATGGCGTGGAGCCGCACGCGCTCGAGCCGCGGCCACGGTCCCTCGTAGAGCGGGCTCAGGCTGCGCACCGAGACGCCGTGCATGGTGAGCGTGCGCAGGTGCTGCGCGATCGGATGCGCGGTGAGCTCGCGCAGCACGCTGAAGTGCAGCTTGCCGTCCTCGAGGTGGAGGTGCTCGATCGGGGGCAGTCGAAGCTCCATGAGCTGGCGCAGGATGCCGGCGTTCCCGAGGGCGACCTCGATGATCGGGTTGCGCTCGAACGCGAGGTCGAGCCCCACCACGTTGCACGGCAGACGCACGTACTCGATGAAGCCGCGGCGGAACTCGCACGCCATGCCGATGATGCCGGCCTCGCGCACCCACCGCTTGCCGTGCTCGGCGAGCAGCTCGAGCTCGCGTGATTTGTTTCCCGCGCCGAGCTGCAGCGAGATGAGCTCGCCGCGGGGATCTCCGCGCTCGAGCAGCTGATCCGCGATGACGCGACGCGAGCTCAGCTCGGCGGGGTTGGCCACCACCGCCTGCTCCAGCGGGTCGAGCGGGCGCAAGTGGCGCAGCGCGCCCAGCGCCTCGAGCACGTGGCGCACCTCGCCGACGTGCGAGACCACGCTGTGCGCGAGCGGAGCGGGGATCGGCTCGGCGAAGACGACGTAGGTCGAGCCTGCGAGGAGCGCTCCTTCGAGCAGGCTCAGGCGCGCTTCGCGTCCGAAGATGCGGACCTGCAGGACGCGGCGATCGATCGCTGCACGCACGAGCTCGCCCATCGGCAGCGAGTCGCCGATGACGCCGGGGCCGCACGCGGCAACGATGCGCCGTGGCAGCGCGTCGATCAACGCCAGGCGGCTCCGAACGGCGAGCGCTCGGGGCCCGTGCCGGAGAAGACCTCTTGCACGAGGTTCTTCTTCGGCTCGGCGCGCGGCTGCGGCGTCGCCTTCAGCGCGAGGGGATCCAAGGCTCGGAGTGGGAGCAGCGCGATCGTTCCGGAGAGCAGGAGCCAGCGCATGAACGGATCATGAACCTGCGGGACGCCGGGTTCAAATCGCGGTGTGGGCGCTTGTGCGGAGACTTCTTCAGCCACCGACCGCCTGGTTCGCGACGAGCCGCGCGTACGTGCCCTTCTTCGCGAGCAACGTGGCGTGATCTCCGCTCTCCACCACGCGGCCGTTCTCGAGCACGTAGATGCGGTGGGCGTTGCGAATCGTGCTCAGGCGGTGCGCGATGATGAGGCAGGTGCGCTGCTCCATCAGCCGATCGAGCGCGCGCTGAACCACGGCCTCGCTCTCGGCGTCGAGCGACGAGGTCGCCTCGTCGAGCACGAGGATCTTCGGATCCTTGAGCAGCGCCCGCGCGATCGAGATGCGCTGCCGCTGGCCGCCGGACAGGTTGATGCCCCGCTCGCCGAGCCGCGCGTCGTAGCCGCCCGGCAGCGCCATGATGAAGTCGTGCGCGCAGGCCTGCCGCGCCGCCTCTTCGATTTGCGCCTGCGTGGCCTCGGGCCGCCCGTACGCGATGTTCTCGCGCACGGTGCCGGTGAAGACGAACGAGTCCTGCTGCACGATGCCGATCGCCGAGCGAAGGGCCTCGAGCGAGTAGTCGCGCACGTCGACGCCGTCGACGACCACGCGCCCGCCGCTCACGTCGTAGAGCCGCGGCAACAGCGACAGCAGCGTCGTCTTGCCGGCGCCCGACGGCCCGACCACGGCGATCTGCTCGCCGGGCCGCGCCTCGAGCGTGACGCCGTCGAGCACCCACGGAGCCGCCTGCAGCGACGCCCGGTCGCCCGCCTCGTCGTCCTCGAGCGGCGTCCGCGTCTCGTCCGTGTCGTCCGCGTACCGGAAGCGAACGCCCTCGAACCGCACGTGCCCCTCGGCCGGCGCAGCCGTGCGCGCCCGCGGCGGGTCCACCACGCTCGGCTTGATGTGCAACATCCGGAAGACGCGGCGCAGCGCCGACAGGCTCGACTGGTACGTGATGTTCAGCTCGGCGAACCGGCGGATCGGCCCGTACATGATCAGCACGTAGCCCAGGAAGCGCGTCACCATGCCGGGCGTGAGCTCGCCGTGCAGCGCGAGCCAGCCGCCGTAGCCGATGACGATCGTCGTGCCGAGGTGCACGAGCACCTCGCCCGCGGCGGAGACGAGGTGGCCGACGTGGCTCTGGCCAATCACGAGCTCGTGGTGCCGCCGCACCTGGCCCGCGAAGCGCTGCGCCTCGCGCGCCTCGGCGGTGTACGTCTTCACCAGCGCCTGGCCGGACAGCTGCTCCGAGATGTTGCCGGCGATGCGCCCCATCTCGAGCTGCATGCGCTCGCTGGCGCGGCGGACGCGCGGGTTCATCACCACGAACACGAGGCCGTACAGCGGGAACAAGAGCAGGGTGGCGAGGGTGAGCTTCCAGCTGACTCCGAACAGCAGCGCCATCGCGATGGCGAGCTGGGCGACGTCGAGGCCGACGACGATGACTCCGATGTAGATGAGCGAGGTGGCCTCGTGAACGTCGTGCACCACGCGCGAGAGCACGGTGCCGGTGCGCGCGCGCGCGTAGAAGCGCTGCGACAGCCGCTGCAGGTGCTCGAAGAGCTGCCGGCGGATGTCGGTCATGATCCCGTTGCCGAGGTGCACGTTGAAGTGGCCGCGGCCGTAGACGACCAGCGCGTGCAGCACCGCGGTGACCACGGCGAGCAGCGTGAGCTCGAGCAGGCGCGCGCGCTTCAGCTCGAAGGTGAGACCGGGCGCCGTCGAGGCGACCAGGTCGACGACGTTGCCGATGATCCACGGGTACGCGAACGACAGCGCGAACCCGAGCGTGCCGAACAGCACGGTGAGCCACGCGAAGCGCCGGTGGTTGCCGATGTACTTCATCAGCGAGAACGGCGAGACCGTCGGCGGCGGGCTGTGAATGAGGGTCAGCGACGGCGCCGCGCGCTCGACGACCTTCGAAGAAGACGACTCTGGCGGCACTTTGGGCGCCGCGCTCGATGCAGTGTGCATGGGATCAGGCTCTCAGCCGGAGCAGCGCGTTGCGGGCCGCCTTCAGCAGCGTGCCCTGCTCGCGAATGACGGCGGCGGACGGCTCGTGCAGGGCGCGGTGGCCCTTCGCGTCGGCGTGCGTCCAGACTCCGGTCTGGCAGTCACGGCCGTCGACCCAGCCCTTGTAGTCGAGCACGGGGTAGATGGTGATGCCGTGCAGCTCGACGCCCTCGGCGATCGCGGCGGAGCACTGATCGGTGACGTACGCCAGCCACGCTCCGCGCTCGTCACCTTCGGCTCCGGTCTCGGAGACGATCATCGGGCGCTGGTACCGGTGCCAGACGCTCTCGAGCATGCTCGCGAACGGGCGGTAGCGCTTGTCTCCCCGCCGGATCGTCGTGCCGTCCAGCATGAACTGGTTGTCGGGGTAGAAGTTGACGCCGATGATGTCGAGGTAGCGCTCGTCGCCGCCGAGGTGCGGCCAGACGCGGCCGGTGAGCATGTCCCACGCCTGGTACTGCAGCAGGTTGTCGCTCTCGACGCGGCGCCACGTCTTCGGGTGCTCGATGCTGGGGACGATGTTGATCACCGGCTCTGGCTGCAGGAAGCGGGCGTTCGGCACGATGCTGCGGATCTCGTCGATGGCCTCGATCGTCGCGCGCACGAGCGCGACCTTCAGCTCGACGCCGCGCGCGGACTCGAACGGGTTCATCACGCGCACGTCGCCGCCGGCCCACGCGATGAACGACATCTCGTTGATGGGCGTCACGAAGAGCTGGCGGTCGGTCTCGTTCGCGTACCAGCGCGCGAACGCGCGGGCGTAGCGGGCGAAGCGGGTGGGGAAGGTCGGCGCGAAGACGTCGACGTCGTCGGGCCAGCCGAAGTGCATCAGGTCCCAGATGACGTCGAGGCCCGTCGCGCGGGCGGCGGAGATCATCGGCGCTGCGCGCGCGAAGTCGTAGTTGCCGAACGACCTCTCGCTCTGCACCCACGAGACGCCGTCACGCGCGGCGGTCATTCCGAGGTCGCGGAGGCGCGCGTAGTCGTCACGCACCAGCTCGTCGTGGCGCGTGCTCGCGGTGAGATCGAGCCGGCGGCCGTCCTGCAGCCGCTGGCACGCACACTCGAACCCTCCGAGGAAGAAACCTTCGAACAGCGGAGCGGACGAAAGGCTTCCTGCTCCCGCCACCAACGCACTCCAATTCCCGAGGTCCATCGTGCGGCCAGGGGTTGCAAGAAGCTTGCGTGCGGCGCCTTCGCTCGGAGCGGGGCATCGGCGCAGCGCTGCGCCGTGCATTCTCGTCACATCGAGGGGTGGGCTGGTGTCAGCCCGGTCGCGGCAGGTATAAGCACCGGCCTCTTCCTCGTTTCCGTTTCGCTACCTTGCAGCTGCTGTTCTCAGTAACCGCTCTCGCGCTGTCGCTCTCTCCGACTGGCGGCGCACCGCTTCCCGCCGCAGGCGCCCTGGCCGATCGCGACTTCGCGGATCCGTTCGTGCTGCGCGCGGGCGACGCGTTCTACGCGTTCGCCACGAACCGCGACGAATCGAACGTGCAGATCGCGCGGTCGAAAGATCTCGCGCACTGGGAGCTGCTGCCCGACGCGCTGCCCGTGCTGCCCGCGTGGGCGAAGAAGGGCCTCACCTGGGCGCCGGCCGTCGTGAAGCGCGGCGAAACGTTCGTCCTCTATTACACGGCCCGTCACGCGAAGTCGGGCTTCCAGTGCATCTCGCGCGCGGTGGCGTCGAAGCCCGAGGGCCCGTACCGCGACGACTCGAAGCAGCCGTTCGTGTGCCAGGTGGAGGACGAGACGCGTTTCTGCGGCTCGATCGACCCGAGCCCGTTCGTGGATCCGAAGGGCCACGTCTTTCTGCTCTGGAAGAGCGACGAGAACGCCATCGAGTGCCGCGGCACCTCGCGCATCTGGGGCCAGGCCCTCACCGATGACGGCCTCTCGCTCGTCGGCGAGGCGAAGGAGCTCTCGTCGCTCGACGCCGCGTGGGAAGGCCCGCTCGTCGAAGGCCCCTCGATGCTCGCCGCGAACGGGAAGTACTACCTCTTCTATTCGGCGAACTGGTGGGAGAGCGATCGCTACGCCATCGGCTATGCGATCTGCGAGTCGCCGCTCGGCCCGTGCAAGAAGGCCACCGGCAAGGAGCCGTTCGTGAAGACCATGGGCAAGGTCTTCGGCCCGGGCGGACAGGAGTTCTTCACCGACGCCGTCGGCCGCACGTGGATGGCCTTCCACGCGTGGACGAGTGAGAAGACCTCGTACGCGCTCGGCGGCGTGCGCGCGCTGCACTTCGCGCTGGTCGAGTTCGCCGACGCGGTGCCGATGCTGAAGCTGGAGAAGAAGGCGGAGCCCGAGAAGCCGTCCGTGGCGCGCGACTGAGATTCCCTCTCCCCTACGAGGGGAGAGGGGGCGCTAGGCTCCAGGCCGTGTGGGAAGACTTCGCGCCGGCGAGCTGCCTGCCGGACCATTGCTTCTGTGAAGCCGTGCACGAGGGCTGGGTGCGCCAGCCGTCGAACGCGTGGTCGAGCCTCACCTTCTGCGTCGCCGCGGCCGCGATGGCGGTGCAGCTCTCGCGCTTGGGCCCCGGCCGGCTCCGCGCCGTCGAGGCGTGGTGCTTCGCGGTGGCCGTGTTCCTCTTGGGCGTGACGAGCTTCGCGTACCACGCGTCGCTCACCTTCCTCGGCCAGTGGCTCGACGTGCAGTCGATGTACCTGCTCGTGCTCACGTGCGTGGCGGTGAACGCCGACGCGCTGCGGCCGGGCAGGGCGCCGCGCTTCGTCCCGGTGTACGTCGTCTCCAACGTGGCGCTGGGCGTGCTGCTGTACACGGCGGCGCCGCTGAGGCGGTACGCGTTCGCGCTCGCGATCCTCGGCATCCTGCTCACCGAGGTGCTGTTGCGTCGCAAGAAGCTGCGCGACTGGCCGCTCGCTTCGCTGGGAGGCGCGGCAGCCGCGCAGGGCGTCGCGTTCGGCATCTGGATCCTCGACATCACGAAGACCGTCTGCTTCCCGTGGAGCCCGGTGCAGGGCCACGCCATCTGGCACGCGCTCGGGGCGGTGGCCACGTGGCTCTTGTGGCGGTACTACCGGGGCCGATGAGCGAGCTGCGCAAAGGGCACTTCGGCAAAGACCGCAAGGACGGGCCGTGGGACGCGATCGTCATCGGCTCGGGCATCGGCGGCATGACGGCGGCGGCGCTGCTCGCGAAGCTCGGCCGGCGCGTGCTGGTGCTCGAGCAGCACTACGTGCCGGGCGGCTTCACGCACACGTTCACGCGCAAGCAGTACCGCTGGGACGTCGGGGTCCACGCCGTGGGCGAGGTCACCGTCAAGAGCATGCCGGGCCGCCTGTTGCGCGCGCTCACCGACGGCCGCCTCGAGTGGGCCTCGCTCGGCCCCGTCTACGACGCCTTCCACTTCCCCGGAGACTTCCACCTCGACTTCCCCGACAACCCCGAACAGTTCCGCGAGAACCTGTACGCCGGGTTCCCGCGCGAGCGCGAGGCGATCGACCAGTACCTCGGCCTGGCGAAGACGATCTCCGCGGGCATGCGCGGCTACTACCTGTCGCGCGTGTTGCCGCACGCGCTGACGGCTCCGACCGAGCGGCTGCTCGCCGGCAAGACCCAGCGCTTCATGAAGGAGCGCACGCGCGAGGTGCTCGCCGGGCTGACGCGCGACGAGCACCTGCGCTCGGTCTTCGCGGCGCAGTGGGGCTACTACGGCTCGAAGCCGAGCCGCTCGGCGTTCGCGATGCAGGCGCTGGTGGTGAAGCACTTCCTCTGGGGCGGCTACTACCCGGTCGGCGGCTCGCAGCAGATCGCGACGCAGCTGCTCACGACCGTCGCGAACGCCGGCGGGTGGACGCGGATCATGGCCGACGTCTCGGGCATCCTCGTCGAGAACAACCGCGCGTGCGGCGTGCGCATGAAAGACGGCGAGGAGCTTCGCGCGCCGCTGATCATCTCCGCCGCCGGCGCGCACACGACGGTCGGCCTCTTGCCGGAGCCGCACCGCTCTTCCGCGTGGGCGGGCACGCTGCGCGCGCTGACTCCGGCGCCGGCGCACGTGTGCCTGTACCTCGGCTTCAAGGGCGACATCCGCAAGGCCAGCGCCACCGGCGCGAACCAGTGGTTCTACGAGGTGTGGGACAGCGAGGACGACGCGTGGAAGGTGACGGAGACCGGTGAGCTGCCGAAGGCTCCGGTGCTGTACGTGAGCTTCCCGTCGGTGAAGGACCCGCTGCACACGCCTTCCGATCGCCACACCGGCGAGTGCGTCACCTTCGTGCCGTGGGAGGTCTTCGAGAAGTGGCGCGACAAGCGCTGGCGGCGGCGCGGCGACGACTACGAGTCGTTCAAGCAGCGCATGACGCAGACGATGCTGAAGCAGCTCTTCGAGCACATGCCGGGCCTCGAGCCGATGCTCGACTACGCCGAGCTCTCGACTCCCGTGACGACGGATCACTTCGTGCGCCCGTCGCGCGGGTCCATCTACGGGCTCGAGCCTACGCCCGAGCGGTTCGCGAACCCGCACTTGAAGCCGCGCTCGCCGGTGCCGGGCCTGTACCTCGCGGGCAGCGACGTGACGTCCGTCGGAGTCGTCGGCGCGCTGATGGGGGGCCTGCTCGCCGCCGTCGCCGCCGAGCCCTGGGACGCCATGCGGTACCTCCGTCGCGACGTGATGTGACCGCTTGGGCGGCAGCCAACTCCGCGGGTTGACTGAGTAATCGGTCGCCCGCACGTTTGGGCATCGATTCTCGTCCTCCAAGAAGAGCGCCGCACCGCCATGCCCAACCGCGTCCCTTCGACTCCCTCGACCACGCCCACCACGTCGTCGCGCACCGCGGCAGCCGAGCCGTGGCTCGTCGAGGCGCTGCAGGGGCTGTCCGTCGACGCGTGGGAGCTGGTGCTCGCGCAGGGCCGCGAGGGCCTGGGCGTCACCGACGCCGAGCCGGGCCTGCTCGCGCTGTACAAGCAGCAGCTCGCGCGCGGCGGCATGAGGGACACGCCGCAGAACCGCAGCGGCTTCGTTCAGCAGCTGCTCGCGCGGTACCAGCTCAAGGCGAGCGAGCTGATGTCCAAGAACGATGGCCTGCCGCCGTCGTTCGCGCAGACCGTCGACGCGCTCGGCCGCTGGAGCGCCGCCGACGAGGCCTCGTTCCAGCAGCTCTTGCCCAGGCGGCCGGTGCAGCGGCAGCAGCCCCAGCGCACCGATCGCTTCGAGCTCACGCGGGCGACGCGCGACGACGGCGTCATCCGCGTCGAGAGCGAGCTCGAGGAGTACTACCCGACGACGGCGAAGACTCCGGATGAGGCGCTCGCGATGCGCACCGACAAGGTCGCGAAGGACACGAAGCTCTTGTCCAAGCTCGAGGCGGCGATCGCGAAGGGGCAGAACCCGTTCACCGGCGACGACGGAGAGATCGGCCGCCGCGCCTACCGCGACTTCATCTCGCAGCGCGGCCTCTCGGACACTCCGCAGAACCGGAAGCTGTTCGTCTCGCTGATGAAGGAGCGCCAGGCCGCGGTGCAGGCGAACGGTGGCCAGGGCCTCGACGCGCTCGGCGACAGGAAGTTCTGGGCCGACGCCGCGCTGCGCCGCCTCGAGGCGCGCGCGAAGAACACGACCGGGCCGGTCGAGCTCGCCGACGACGAGCGGTGGATGATCTCGGCGCTGGCGGACCCGAAGGTGAAGTTCACGCCGGAGCAGCAGACGCTGCTCGACCGCGTGGGCTGGCGCGACCAGGGGCTGCGCACGTGGCTCGGCGAGGTCGCGGCGAAGAACAAGGCGGCCGACGCATGGCGCCCCGGTCTCGGCCAGCCGTACAGCACGATGCTCAACGCCGCGACGGTCTTCGACGGCGACCCGCAGATGAACGCGTTCTCGATGGCGGCGAAGGCCGCGGGCTACTCGGACGCCGAGCTGCGCCTCGTCGCGGATCACTGGAAGGCGAACGGCTGGGGGCTCTACGTGCGCCACGGCGTCGAAGGTGAGCCGCGGATCCAGACGCCCGAGGACACCAAGCTGTTCAACATCGGCGGGCAGCGCTTCGTCCGCTACAGCATGACGCCGGAGGCCGCCGCGGCCCTGCGCGATGCGCGGTACGCCGTGCAGCAGGGCTACACCTCGCTCGCGGATTACCAGAAGGACTTCAACACCACGTGGTCCGACAAGGTCGGCTGGCTCGGCTCGAAGCTGCTCGAGCTCGAGCAGGCGAAGGACAAGCTGTTCGGCCTCGACCAGAGCTCGGTGACCGGGCCGCTGGTGCGCGGGAAGTACGACGCGATGCGAGAGCTCATCCTCGTCGGCTCGAACGCGGCCAACCTCACGCAGATGGCGGTCTCGAACACGGCGCAGTTCATTCGCACCGGAGACCCGTTCGTCTCCATCGCGAAGAACGAGGAGCTGAACCGCTACTACGACGGCGCCGCGAACCGCGTGGAGCAGACGTTCGCCGAGCTCGGCCGCACGTACCCGCAGGAGGAGCAGAACGTCGTCGCCGAGATCGCGCGCGGCACCATCGCCGGCGTTCCGAAGATGGCGGTCAACCTCATCCCCGGCGCGGCCATCTATTACAACGCGCTCAAGCACGCGAACCGCCCCTTCGACGAGTTCGCGAAGGAGACCGTCATCGACCTCGCGTCGATCGCCGGCGGCTTCGCGCTCTCGCGCGTGACGAGCGGCGTCTCTGGCGCGGCGTCGAAGTACTTCAACACCCCGCTCGCGCAGGCGACGGTGCGGCAGGTCGTCGAGCGCGGCGGCTCGGCCGTCGGCGGCGCGACGCTGAACGTGGCGATGGACATGGGCCCGGCGGCGCTTCGCCAGGTCCTCGGCGACGACAGCCCCGCGGCGCAGAAAGAGGCGGCCGAGAAGCTCAGCATGGCCGCGTTCAAGCGGAACGTGTGGTCGGGCATCGTGTTCGGCCTGGTCGCTCCGGGGCGGTACACGAAGGACGACTTCGTGACGCTGGGCAAGCCGGGCGCGACGCTCGAGGGGCCGCTGTTCCGCACCCGCACGCCGGACGGCGCCGAGCACTACTACTCGGCGGTGCGCGTGACCGAGAACGGCAAGACGCGCGTCGAGTTCGTCGAGGCCGACCCGCAGAGCCCGAAGGTGCAGCAGGCGGTGCGCGAGGGGCGGGTGAAGGACGGGCGGCAGGCCGACATCGACTACGCGCTCGCGCAGTCGCGGTGGAGCCGGCTGTCTGGGGATGATCAGACGCGGCTCGCCGCACAGGCGAACCAGTACGCGGCGAAGAAGCTGCTCGCGGACGCCGAGGCCGGCGTGCAGTACAGCGCGACCCGGACGTCCGACCCGAAGCAGGCGCAGCAGAACGCGAAGGCTTCGAAGGACCGCCTGCTCGAGGTGTACAAGCTGCACGCCCAGCAGAACGGCTACGGGGTGGACCCGATCATGACGTTCGAGCTCGCGAAGGCGACGCCCGAGCGGCTGCTCGAGGTCTTCGGCGAGGGCCCGTACCCCGTCGCGATGATGGAGCTCTTCCGCCGGCCCGGCTTTGGCGACCTGGTGAAGAACGACCCGGCGAAGGCGCGCGCGCTGTACCAGGCGAACGAGTACACGAACGTGCTCGGCCGCATCGACGCCGAGGCGGCCGCGCTCAAGAGCCAGCTCCCGCCCGGCCAGGTCGGGCCGAAGGCGCTCGACAACGTCGCCGCGCAGCTCGCGAACGAGGGCACGGTGGTGACGCGCGCGAACGGCTTCGTGAACATCGAGCGGCAGCCCGGCAAGACGAAGGGCTGGGCGTACGAGATGGTGCTCGAGGATCGCGCCATGCAGCAGGCAGCGCTGAAGGTGGAGAACGGCAAGATCGTCTCGACCGACGGCAGCACCCAGCCGACCCGCATCGCGTTCGACCCCAAGCAGCTCGCGGTCGACCCGACGCGCAGCCTGATGCTGAACACGCACGGGTCGATCAACGGCCTCGACGGCATCACGCCCGAGCGGCTCACCGAGATCGCGCGGAAGATCGTCGAGAAGGGTGAGATCGACAACGTCGTGCTCGTCGCCTGCAACCAGGGCGACCTGCGGCCTCAGGGCGGCACCGCGGCGCTGCAGTTCATGCAGGACTTGAACGCCCAGGTGAAGGCGCTCAGCGGCGGCAAGCGCAGCATCGAGGTCTTCGCCTCGAAGGAGCCCGGCGTCCTGACCGGCACGACGCCCGGCACCGGTGACACCGTCGTCGGCGTGAACATCCCCGACAACCGGCCGCGCGTGTACATCCCGCTGCCGGATACGCAGAAGGCCGCCACGATGGTGCCCGTGCTGCTTCAGGACAAGGTCTTCGAGGTTCCGCCGAGCTGGTACGACCAGACGCCGGCGCGCACCGGGCCGCTCGATCGACCCGCGTTCGTGTACGTGATCCGCGTGAACGAAGACCAAGAGCGGTGAAGGGGACCTCCGTTCACGCTGAGAGGGTCGGCCAGAACAAGCAGCGCATTGCCGACCTCCGCTCAGCGTGAACGTGAGTCTCTTCAGACGCTCTCAGCCGAGCTCACCGCTGCTGCCAGTTCAGCTCGCGCCCGTCCTGCGCGGCCTCGCGCACGGCAGCGCCGAAGCGGGCGTCCCACTCGAAGAGCTCGAGGCCGGCTGCCCGCTGCGCGCGGGCGCCCGCCTGCGCCACGTTTCCGATGCTGCCGATCGCGTGGCCGATGCCGAACGCGACGTTCGCGACGGAGCCGACGAGCCCCTTCACCGCACCCCCGAACGACTCACCGGCGCCCTGGAGATCGTCCTGTGCGCCTCGCGCGAAGCGCTCGGCGGTGCGGAGCAGCGCCTGGCTCGGGCGCCAGCGCAGCCCGCGGGTGGGCTCGCACGGCTGCGCCTGCCGCGCCGACTGCGCCGGCCCAAGAGCGACGGGCGGGCTCTTGAAGCCATCCTCGATGGCGGACACGCCGGCCGCGATGACGCCGATGCCCGCGGCAGCGGTGATGCGTCCCGCGCTGCGGACGGCCTGCGCGGTGCCCTTCACCACCTTCACGGCCGCGCCGACGACGTTCACCCCGGCGGCGAACGTGTTCGTCACCGCAGCAGCGGCGTGCGCGCCGGCCTCCTTCACGTCCTGCTTCGCGAGCGCGCGCTGGTGATCTCCCGCAGCGTCGAGCAGCTCCCACGTCTGAATCCCCTGAACACGACCGATCATGTGCATGACCCCTTTGGTTGGGGACGAGATGTCCCGCCGCGCCGCGATGCTGCGCGCGTGCCGATCGCAACTTCGCGAACGCGCACCCGTGCGCCCCGATGCACCATCCCGTTCTCATTTCTCGAGGAGCGTTAAGGCGAGCCGCGGAACACGGCGCCGCAGCGTCAGTCCGCCTCGCGCGTGCCCGGCGTGAACCGCTCGATGATGCCGCGGTTCTGCGGCACCGTGCACGGGCAGACGTCGTAGGGGCAGGGCCGCGGAGCGCTCCACAGCTTCAGCGTGCCGTCGAAGACGTTGCCGAGGTGCCCGTCGCCGAAGCGCTTGGCGGGGTAGCACGCGAACGCGTCACCCTTCGGGTGAATGATGAAGTACCGGCTGCCGGCGTGGCACAGGTGGCCCTTGAGCGCGTACCCGCGGTTCATCTGCCCGGGGCCCTCGAGATCATCGAACGCCTCGGCGATGACGGCGCGGTCCTCGGGGTCGTACTGCACCGGCGCTCCGTCGCGGCGCATGAGCTGCGGGTAGAACTTGATGCCCGCGCCCTCGAAGCGCGCGCGGCTGTCGGCGACCTTCTGCACCTCGCCCGGCACCACCACGCTGTTCACGACGAAGGTCGCCTTGGGCCACGCGCTCAACGCCTCTTTCACCGCCACGGCCTTGGCGAAGAACGCCGCCTCGTCGACCTCTTCGCGGTGCAGCGAGCACGAGAACGTGCGCAGCTGCGCGCCGGCTGCCGCGATGAACTGCTCGATGACCCGCAGCGGCGCGGAGAGGTTGGTCAGCACCGAGACCCGGTGTCCCGCGCGCGCCAGCCGCTCGGCGACGAACGGCAGCCGCTTGAGCAGAAACGGCTCGCCGCCCGAGACCTTCAGCTCCCACGAGCCGGGAAGGGCGCACAGCGTGTCGAGCGCGCGGTCGAGCGCGTCGTCGTCGGGGCCGCCGATGCCCGGCAGGTGCTTCTGCACGCAGTAGGTGCAGCGGTAGTTGCAGCCGCCGACGATGTTCCACGAGATGGTGTTGCGCGGGCTCACAGCAGGCCCTCGGCGCGCAGCTCCTCGAGCTCGCGCTCGAGCGAGAAGTTCATGTCGTGCTTTCCGCACCGGCTGCACACGTCGAGGTACTCGCGCCGCAACAGCCGCGCGCGCATCGCCTGGTAGCGCGGGCCGGTCCACACCGACGCGAAGGACTCGGTGCTCACGTTGCCGACGTCGATGTGCGCGCAGCAGAAGAAGACGCGACCCTCGACCGAGACGCGCGCGTAGAAGTGGCCCGCGAAGCACCGGGGCAGCCCGCCCTTGCGGCCGAGCAGCGCGGCCTCGTAGGCGTCGAGGTTGTGGCGGACACCCAGCGCCTCGGCGCGCGCACGCGCCGCAGGGATGAGCACGGACGCCAGGTCCTCGACCTGCTCGGCGGTGAGCCGGTAGCGCTCGGTTCCCGCGGGCAGATCTCCCACCTTGAACGACGCGCGCGCCCCGTGCGCGTGGGCGAGCTCGACCATCTGGGTGAGCTCGTGCGCGTTCAGCGCGTTGATGACCTGCACGAAGTTCACCCGGGTCACGCCCCGCAGCCGCTGGGCTCCGTGCATCAGGCGCTCGAACGTCTTCCCGGTCTGGTTGGGGTGGTACGCGGCGTACGTGGCCGGCGTGGCCGAGGCGACGTTGAGCAGCAGCTGATCGACCTTCATCGTGGCGAGCGCGTCGAAGTCGCACAGCGTGCCGTTGGTGATGATGGTGAGCTTGAGCCCGCGCGCCTTCACCTCGTGAATCAGCCGGTCGATGTCGGGGTGCGTGAACGGCTCGCCGCCGCCCGCGAGCACGACGCGCTCGATTCCGAGCGAGCACGCCGAGTCGAGCACCGCCAGGAACACGTCCAGCGCGATGCGGCGCCGCTTCCACTCGACGCTCTTCGGCTGCTTCAGCTCGGGCCCGTAGTTCCAGCAGGTGACGCAGTCGAGGTTGCAGGCGTTGGTGACGTCGATGTGCAGCGCCTCGGGGCCGAGGCGGGGCGCTCCGTCGAGCCAGCCGCGGAAGCGCTCGAGGGCGGTCATCGCGTGAGCTCCAGCAGCGCGGCGGCGGCAGCGGCGGCGCCGTTGTGGGGGACGAGCTTCTCCATCGCCGCGCGCATCGGCGCGGCCCGCTCGGGGTTCAGCACGTGCTCGAGGGCGGGCAACAGCTCGTCGGCTCGCAGCGTCGCCGAGCAGCGGCCCGCGCCCGCAGCTTCGACGGCGCGCGCGCGCGCGGCCTGGTCATCGAGCACGCGCGTGAACGGCACGAAGACCGACGGCACGCGCGCGAACAGCGCCTCGGTCACCGAGTTGTAGCCGGCGGCGCACAGCGTGGCGTCGAACGCCGGCAGCACGTCGAGCGCCGGGAAGAGGTCGTGCAGCTGGCGCACGTGCGGCGCGCGGAACGCGCCGAGCGGGCCGGCTCCGATGACGATCTCGAGGCGCTCGAGCTTCGAGGTGACCTCGAGGGCCTGGGTGAACGAGCGCTGCAGGTCGGGGTCGCCGCCTCCTCCGAACGAGACGTAGAGGGCGCGGTCCTTCGGCGCGAGCCCGAGGCGGGAGCGCGCGGCCTCGCGGCTGGGCAGCTCGTCACGCTCGCGGATGAGGATGGGGCCGACGGCGCGCAGCTTGTGCGGCTCGGGGACGGGCCCGACCGCCGCAGCGTCGAGGTGCGGGACGATGACGGCGTCGTACAGCGGCAGCGTCGCCTGCATGAGCGGGCTGCGCGCGGCCTCGTCGCGCTGCTCGCGGAAGACGAACACGTTCTTCTGGCGCCACCGCAACACCGGCAGCAGCTCGTCGAAGCTGCCGGCCGGGTACGTGTCCACCACGAGCACGTCGGGGTCGAAGCCGGAGATGGCGCTCCACGTCACCGACTGCGCGACGCGCAGATAACGCGTCCGCGACAGGCCGACCTTCTCGCGCAGGCTCTTCGACGGGACCTTGATCGAGGCGAAGCCTTCACGACCGATGACCTGGCACGCCTCCGAGGAGGTGACGAAGAGCACCTCGCTCTCCGGAGCCTTGCGCTTGAGCGCGCGCGCGATCGACACGAGCCGGGTCACGTGCCCGAGCCCGAGGCCGTCGACGGCGTAGAAGAGCGCTCTCACGAGTGGTCTCTCCAGCCCGGCGAGTCGTCGCGCCGCGAGCGCGAGGCGTTCGCTGCTGCGGCGGCGGCCGCGGCGGCCTCGGCAGCGGCGCTTCGGGCCGCGTCGAGGTCCAGCGCGCCGAGCAGGGCTGCCCCGGCGCCGACCGTCGCGAGGCCCACCAGCGGCTCGAGCGCCGACCAGCGTTCTCCGCCGAGGTCGAGGTTCCACGCCGGCACCTCGCGCGTCGGAGGACCTCCCCAGTACGCGTGCTGGTACGGGTCGAACCCCGCGAGCTGCGACCAGTGCTCGCGGTCGCCGGCGCCGCCGCAGCGGACGGTGAGCCCCACGCCCGACCCGGCCTTCTGTGCGCAGCGCTCGCAGCTGACCACCTGGCGGGTCGTGCCGCCCGTCGACAGCTCGACGCCGCGCCGGGCCTCGGCGGTGGCCAGCGGTCGGGCGCAGAAGAAGCAGCCGACCCGGGGGGCCGGCCCCGGCGTCCAAGCGGCGCCTTTGAGTGTGTCGAGGCGCGCGGCGGCGGCGTCGACTGCGGCGGTGGCGCGCTCGAGGGCCTGCGGCGCCGGCCAGTCGTTCTCGAGCGACGAGCGCACGAACTGCAGCTCGTCGCCGGCGCGCGCGGTGGCTCGCCGCAGCTCGGCGTCGTCGACTTCGCCGACCGACTGCTCGAGGCGAGCCTGCCGTACCGCGAGCCGCGCCTGCTGCTCGCGCAGCGCCGGGTCTCGAGGTGCCGGAGGGCTCGGGGGCTGAGCGCTGGCAGCGGAGCGCGAGCGCGACCGGCGCGACACCCAGACGAGCAGACCGATGCCGAGCAGCAGGAACCCGCCGCAGCACGGGAGCGTGATGTCCCCGTCGAACTGGGAGACCCGGGAGCCCGCCGCTGCCGGCGCCGCCGGACTGGGCGCGTCTTTGAGCTCGGAGACCTTCTTGTCGATCTCCGCCCGCTTGTACTCGGGGTCCATGCGGCGCGAGTCGGCGAAGGCCTCGCGTGCCTCGCGATCGCGCCCCAGCTTCTTGAGCGCCAGGCCGCGGTTGTAGTGCCAGCGCGCGCGGGACGGGTCCATGTCGACGCAGCGGTCGAAGTGCTCGAGCGCTTCGCCGTACTGCTTCGCGTCGTAGGCGGCCTTGCCCTGCTCGTAGACCGCCATCACCGCCGCAGGCACGCCGGTGTCGACGTGCTCGGCTTCGTCCGGTTGGGCGACGGCGGGGGCTGCGAGGAACGTCGCGAGTACTACTGCGAGCGCGCGCATGGCGCCGGACTTAAGCGCGAGCGGCTACGCCCGTCGACAACGACCTGAGGTTCTGTTGCCCGGCGTTTCAGCGCATCGGGCTCTTCACGAGCCGCTGCTGAAGTCCCTCGAGCTCGACGAGCGCGACTCCGCCGGCGCGGGCCTGGGCGATGAGCGCGGGCGTCGCGGGGGCGTCGACGACGACGAGCGCGTTCGAGGCCGCTTGCCGCACCTCTCCGCTGGACGCGACGAACGCCTTCACGAGCGCGGCGGCCGCCGCGTTGCGCGTCGTCTGCTCGGCCTCGCGGTTCGGCAGCGTCTGCCACGCCCAGGCGTTGGCGACCTCTCCGAGCGCCTTGACGAGGAGCTTGGCGCGGGCCTCGTTCGGCTTCTTGTCGAGCTCGGCCGCGAGCACGCGCACGGTCTGCGGCGAGCGCAGCGAGCCGATGCCCGCGACGACGGCGTCGCGCGAGATGAGCCGCTCGAGCGTCGCGAGCTCTCCGAGCTTCGCCAGGCCTTCCGCCGCCGCGCGCTGCACGAGGAACGGGGCCGCGTCGTCGGCGAGCGCCTGCTCGAACACGGGCCGGGCCTGCGCGTCCTGCAGGGTGCCGAGGGCCTCGAGCACCGACACGCGCCAGGCGAGCCTGGCCGACTCCGTCCACGACGGGTCGAAGGGCTCGTTCGCCGCCGCGATCAGATCCGGCAGCGCGCGCGCGCCGAACGTCTCGAGCGCGGGGCGAATCGACGTCGCGAGCTTGCCGCGCTTCAGCTTGTCGAGCCTGGGGACCGAAGCGCGGACTCCGGCGATGACGTCGGCGAACGCCGCCGAGGACACCAACATCGAGATCAAGACGAACGTTCTCATCGGCCGCTCTCCCACCACTTGGCTTCCGGAATCTTGCGAGCGGCGTTGGTGGCGCAGTGAACCTCGCCCGCCCCCACGTGGTACATGTCCCAGTCGTCGATCCACCGGACGTTGTAGCCGATGGCCGCGAGCTTCTGTTCGAAGTCGGCCTTGAAGATGTCCTTGCCGTCGATGACCGGACCGAACGGGTCGGGCGCGACGAAGTCGCTCATGCCGGCGGCGTAGCCGTTGACGAAGCCGGGCTGCCAGGCGACCGCGGCGCCGTACTCGGTGTGGTGCAGGAAGGGGACGCGGATGATCTCGGCCTCGGTGATGCCGGTCTCGCGCCTGAGGATCTCGAGCTGCGCGTCGATCTCGATGGCGGCGGCAGCGCTGCGACCCATCACGTCGGTGTTCTGCAGCGCCTGCTGAATCGTCGTGGTCGCGGGGATCGGGTTCCAGTTCTCGTCGTAGAACGACTTGCCGATGAACATGCGCACGCCGCCGTTGCCGCGCGCCACCTCGGCCTCGAGCATCTGCTTCGCGAGCCGCGGGTCGTTGAGCAGCAGCACCCAGCCGCGCGCGTTCGGCGCCTTCAGGAACGAGATGGTCTCGTCGACGTGCGCGACGAGCAGCCACGACGTGTCGACGTAGACCGGAGGCTGCACGGCCTGCGCCTCGAACACGCGCTTCATGACCGGGTCCGGCAGGGCCGACGCGCTCAGCCCGCGGAGCAGGCGGCCGAGCGGGTACTTCTGCCCGCCGTGCTCGAACGGAGGAATCGTCTCGGTGTTGCCGTACGAGTTGAGGGTCTCCCAGTTGTGATCCTGGTTCAGGGTGAACGCCTGGACGCCGGCGCTGTCCTTGCCGCGGAACCTCGTGAAGACGATGCGGCCGGCGGGGCGCAGCGGCGTCGGGCTGTTCTCCCAGACGCCCGCCGAGCGGTACGCGACGCGCACCGCGTGCTGCGTGCCACCGGGGGCGGGCATCGACATGTAGCCCGTCTCGAAGAAGTCTTGCGTCCAGATGTCCTGGTCGGGGATCTCGACGAGCGGCGCCTTCTCGGGCGTGAGCTGCAAGAGGCCCTTCAGCGCGTTGATGAAGGTGGAGCTCATGGGGTCGCCGAACACGCGCGTCACGTACGAGGTCTCGGGCGGCGTGAGGTGATGGAACGTCATCACCGGCGACATGCGCATGCGGAGGGTGTCGGTCACCTGCCCGTGCTCGGGGCTGCGGACGGTGAGGGTGAGCGTCACGTAGCCGTCCCACTGCGAGGCGTCGCGGAGGATGTCCTTGCCCTCGATGAAGAGGTCGAGCCCGTTGCGCAGGTCGTTGGTGCTGAGCGTCGCCGCCGACGGGTCGAACACCTCGTAGGTGTCGCCGCTCCGGCGGAACATGCGGGTGAAGCCGGCCGGGGTGATGGTGATGCTGCCCGACGTGCCGGTCGGCACCGTCGGCCACGCGACGACCTTGATCGGCGCGAGGTCGAGCACGTCGTCGGCGCCGTTCACGACCTCATCGAGGGCGTCGTGGCACGCGGCCAGCTGCGCGTCGCTGCCGGTGCCCGGGCACCGCGCCGTGTCGTCGTCGATGTTCGCGAGGAAGACCGCGCCGTGCTTCGCGTCCCACGTGTCCTCGTCCTGATCTTCGGTGGGGTCGTCGACGTCGATCACGCCGTTGCGGTTCACGTCGGCGCGCAGATCGACCAGCGGCAGCGCGACGATGGGACCCAGCGGCTGGGTGGTCTGGAAGGACTCCGCGAAGTTTTGACCGCACGCCGCGGACAGCAGCAGCGGCGGTAGCAGAAAGGCCGAACCAGTCAGGCCAGAACGAGAACGCATGTCGAAACAACCTCCTGCTGCGGCCCTTGAGAGGGCCCCGAGACGTAGCAGAGGTATCGGCCGCGATGGAAGGCGGGGTGCGTAAATGTCGCCCGCCGGTATTCCCCTTTTCGTGCAACATGAGAGGCATGCGACCCGCACTGCTGTGCTTCGTGTTGATCGGCTGCAGCGCAGGCACCATGGATCCGCCGGACTCGGGAACCGGAGGCGGAGCGATGGCAGGCGGCAGCGGCGGAGGAAGCAGTGTCGGCGGCGGTTCCCCGGGCGGCGGAGACGCCGGCGGAGGGAGCTCCCTCGGCGGTGGAGCCGGCGGCTCGGGTGGCAGCGGCGGAGCGGCCGGCGGCTCGAGCGGCGGCTCGGGCGGCACCGGCGGCGGCGCGGTGCAGGGCCGGCCGTTCGTCTACGTCGGCAGCGGCAACAACATCTTCGTGTACTCGCTCGAGGCGGACGGAGGGCTCACCCAGCGCGCGACGACCGCGGCGGGAAACGGCTCGAGCTTCCTCGCGGTGCACCCGTCGAAGCAGTGGCTGTACGTGGTGAACGAGGGCAGCAGCCAGGTCGCCGCGTTCGCGATCGACGGCGGCACCGGCGGGCTGCACTTCATCAACCGCGTGAGCAGCCAGGGCAACGGGCCGGCGCACGTGTCGGTTCACCCGAGCGGCCGCTTCGTGATGGTCGCGAACTTCGGCGGCGGCAGCGTGACCGTGTACCCGGTGACGGACGGCGGCGCGCTGGGCACGCCGACCGACACCGATGCTCCGGCGGCCGAGGCGCATCAGATCATCGCCGACTCGGCGGGCACGAGCGTGTACGTGCCGTGCCGCGGCGGGCAGCGCGTCGCGCAGTACGACTTCTCGGACGCGGGCGTGCTCACGCCGAAGTCTCCGCCGTCGCTCGGGGCTGACGCCGGCGCGGGCCCGCGGCACATGGACTTTCATCCGAACGGGCGCTGGGCGTACCTCATCAACGAGCAGGCGCTGACGATGAGCGCGCTCGACGTCGCGCCGGACGGGCGGCTCTCGTACAAGCAGACGCTGTCGACCGTGCCGGCCGGAGCGAGCGGCGGCTCGACCGCCGAGGTCTTCGTGCACCCCGCGGGGCACTCGGTCTACGGCTCGAACCGCACGCCGCACAACACGATCGTCCACTACCGGCTCGACGCGAACGGGATGATGACGCTCGTCGGGCAGACGCCGAACGGCGGCAGCGCGCGCAGCTTCGCGCTGCACCCCGACGGCACGCTGCTGCTCGCCGCCAACCAGGGCGCCGGCACCATCGTCGCGCTGCGCGTCGACCCCGTCACCGGCGCGCTCACCTCGCTCGGCCCCGTCGCCACCGGCCTGGGCAACCCCGCGTACGTGGGCTTCGTGTTCCTGCCGTAGGAAAAGGGGCCTGTCCCCCTTTTCGGCACATGCGCCCACGCAGGCCCACGTCTTTACGGGGGTTTTTTCTCTCAGTTTGTAAGAGCCCATTTTGAACCGCCGCAGGCCGGCGATTTTTCGCCGCGGGAGAACTTCCGTCGAACACGGAGGTCACCATGGCTCTGGACGGTCTGAAGTCGAGGTTGCAGCAGGCGCGCCGCATTCTCCCGCAGGTCGAGCGGCCCAACCCGCTGTCGGTGGCGAAGCCGGTGCAGCCTCCGCCCGCGACGCGCAACGTCGCGCTGCGCGCGCACCTCGGCCAGGACGGCTTCGACGCCGGCAACGCCGCCGTGGTGCACGGCGCGCCCGCGCCGGGCCCGATCGGGAAGACCCCTCCGGAGCCGACTCCGGAAGAGGCGCGCCGCGCCGCCATCGACCGCGCGGTCGAGACCGGAGAGCCGCAGGAGTTCGTGAACTCCGACGGCGAGACGGTGACGGTGCAGATCGAGCAGACGCGCTGGCCCTTCGACGGAGACACCCGCGTGGTGCGCGTCGACGACGAGGAGTTCACGGTGAAGTTCGACACCGAGGGCGAGGTCGACAAGAACGCGATGCTCACGCAGCTCGTCGACTCGTACAGCGAGACGCCCGAGGAGTACCGCGGCGAGCTCGACGAGGTCGTCATCACCAGCGACACGTACGAGACCGACACCGGCCAGCCGGCCGCGGCGAGCGCGGGCGGCAACAAGATGACCTTCTACAACAACGGCGACTTCCTCACCGAAGAGGTCTTCCACCACGAGATGGGGCACCTCGCCGGCCGCAAGGCGGAGAACTCGAACGACGGCTTCTTCGACGACTGGTTCGGCGAGCCGTCGCCGGTGCCGCCGGGGTGGGACGACGCCGCGCGCTCGGACGGGAACTTCGTCGGCGAGTACGCCGAGGCCGATCACGACGTCGACGGCGATTACACCGAGGACTTCGCCGAGGCGTACGCGCACTACATGCAGGCGGTCGACGAAGGCCCCGAGGCCGTCGAGGCGTTTCAGGAGCAGTACCCGGCGCGCTACGAGATCTTGAAGGACATGGTGCCGGCGTAGCTCGCGGCCGCGCCCGGACTTCGGGCCACGAGGGTGGAAGAGTGGCTCAGCTCCAGGGCCTGGCTCGGGAGACTCGGTGCGGCGCGCTGCGATCGGCTGTCGAGGGAGCTGTGGCTTTCGTCGGGCGGGGAGAAGGGTCGCGGCCTCGCCCGGACTTCGGGCCACGAGGGAGGAAGAGTGGCTCAGCTCCAGGGCCTGGCTCGAGTGACTCGGTTCGACGCGCTGCGAATCGGCTGTCGACGGAGCGGTGGGTTTCGTCGGGCTTGGAAGCGCGCCCGCGACGCGGTGCCGGGTCGCCGGGCCCAGGTTCTTTCCGCGTGCCACGATCCGTCAGCGGGGGGCGCTGACGGATCCTGTCACGTGAGACGCTCGGCGCAGCGCTCGGCGTCGGAGCGGCCGCTCAGGCGTGCTCGCGGCGGTGGAGACGAACCGCTGTTCCACCCCAAGCCAGTCCTCCGGCGCGCGGATCAACGACCACGAGACAGGCCCTGGAGCTGACCCACTTCGCCGCCCCTCGTGCGCGCGAGCTCGGGCGAGGTCCGGGAGCTCACCAGTGCTTCGGCCAGGCGAACGCCTCGATCTTCTCGCGCAGCTCATCCAGCGTCTTCGCCTCGAGGTGAATCTTCCCCGTCGGCTTGCCGAGTCCGAAGTGGTTCTCGGGCATGAACGGGCGCCCCGTCTTCCGCGCCTGTTCGAACGCGGCCTTCGAGTCGGCCTCGTCGACGACGAGGTCGCGCACGCGAAACACTCCGTCCTGCTGCACGATCGCGGTGCACGGGTGCGGAGATCCGAACCGCAGCGGCGGCCCGCGCTCGGCGAGCAGCTCGAGCACGCGCTTCTTCCCCACCGGAGCCATCGGCGCCATCGCAGAGCGCGACCTTACTACCGCGAGCCCCACACCACGCGCGCGCGCCCGTCCATCGGCAGCACGTGCTCGCCGACGGCGGCGAACCCGCGCTCGCCGGCGAGCTTCAGCAGGTGCTTCCACCACGGGTTGTAGCTCATGCCGTTCTCGCTGCAGCACGGCACCACCGCGAACCCGATGCCGTGCTTCGCGGCGTACTCGATGCACAGCTGGGTCGCTCCGTCGGAGTGCAGGCCGACGACGAGGTCGGCCTCGCACGGCTCGTCGAGCGTGAAGTACCGCTCGGCGTAGCGCACGGGCAGCCGCTTGTGCCGCACGTCGAACGTCGTGACCTCGCGGCCCAGCCTGGTGAGCTCTTCGTTGAGTCGCCCCATGCCGCCGGCGACGTCGTAGACCCGGCGCGCCTCGGGAAACTTCTCGGCGAGGAACCGCGCGAAGAGCTCGAAGCGTCGCTTGTCGGCCATCACTCCACCGAGACGAGCTTCACCTTCTTGTAGATGCGGCGGTCGAGCGGCATGCGCGCATCCACGAAGCCGAGCACCTCGTCGAACTCGAACGTGAACGTCGGCACCGGCGGCGTGATGGAGACGACGAGCTCGAAGCTCCACAGGCTCGACAGCTCTTCCTTCCCTTCGAGCGCCTCGGGCGGCGGCGGCGGCAGCTTCGACGCGGCGGTGCGCACGTCGGTGAGCGCCTCCTGGTCGACGTGCTCGTCGTTCGACGGCGACACGAGCTCGACCTTGGTGAGCTGACCTTCCTTGTTCTGCACCACGCGGATGGTGGCGCGGCGCGTGGCGCGGAACTGCTCGTTCATCACGCGCTGCATGTCGCGGCGCGCCTGCGCGTCGACCGGGTTGCCGCCGTACGGGTTCAGGCGGTCGTTGAGCGGGCGCTGCGCCGGCCCGGCGGGGGCCTCGTCGTCGGCGCTCAGCGGGCTGCCGGACTTGCCGAACTGCGCGGCGCGCTCCTGCCAGATGCTGTTCCACATGCGGGAGTTCTCGAGCGTCGAATCCATGAACCCCTTGAGGCCGGTCGCGCTCACCGCGCGATCGGCGTCCCAGCTCTTGATCAGCGCCTTGCCCAGCTGCACGTAGTACGGGTGCACCATGCCGCGCGCGACGCGGCCGCGGCCGAGCGCCTCTTTCGCGGTGGAGCCCACGAGGTCTTTCGGAATCTCCGGCGCGTGCAGGCCGCGCTTGCGGGGGATCTCCTGGACGATGACCGTGCCCGCGTCGAGGTTCAGCATCGAGAGCGGCAGCGACAGGCCGTTGCCGCCGCTGCCGATGCCCGGCACCCGCAGCGGAGCGTCCATGCGCGGCACGTCGTCGGCGGGCGGCTGCGGCTCTTCGGGCTGTTGCGGCTGCGGCTCCACCGGCTGCGGCGGGGGCGGCGGCCGCATCGCCACCTGCGGCTGCTTCACGACCGGCTTCACCGCCTTCGGCGGCGGCTCGGGCTTCGGCGGCTCGGGCGCCGGCTCGGGCTCGGGCGGAGGCGGCGTGAGGACCTCGAAGAACGACACCTCGATCGGCTTCTCTTTGGGCGGAAGCTTGCGCGGTGGTTGGACGACCACCCAGACCAGAAAGAGCCCGTGAACCAACAGGCTCAGCAGCAGCGCGCGCTTCATTTGCAGGGCTGAAGGTTTAACCAAACCTTCCCCCCGACGCACGGCACCCCCGGGTGAAGAAGCGTGAAGCTCACGCCCCTTCAGACGGCTGAAGAACGGAAAGGTTTCCGGCTAGTTGCAGCCCGTGCAGAAGTTGGTGCCGGTGCCGGGCGCCTGCTTGCAACTCGCCACGCCGGTGCACGTGGTGTTGCACGCCGCGGCCTGGTTGCAGTTGTGCTGCACGCTGGTCGCTGCGTTGCCGGTGATCTGGCAGTTGCCCTGCGCGCAGTTGAGGGTGCACGAGGAGCCCGAGTTGCAGGTCACCTGACAGGGGCGCGTGCCGCTGCAGTTCGTCGTGCACGTCGCGTTCGAGCAGTCGACCTGGCAGTCGCCGCCGGCGGGACAGTTCATGATGCAGGCGCCTCCGACGCAGCTGCACTGCTGGCCGGCGATGCAGGTGATGGTGTTGGGGCCGCTCGTACCGCCGCCGGTACCCGAGGTGCCGCCTCCCGAGCCGGAGGTGCCTCCTCCGGTGCCGCCACTTCCGCCCCCGGCGCCGCCACCGGGAGGAACGGTTCCACAGCCGACGAGCAACGCCACGACCGCCACGCGAGTGAAGTTCATGCGTCTTGGTGGCCGGCCACACAAAAGCGATCGGAAAATTTCCACCCTGGCAACATACGAAGCGCCTGCTCACGGTCCCGGCACTCACGTTGACGCTCGCGCTCGGCGGCCTGCCCGCGGTCGCCGTCTCGCTCGAGCCCGCCGACTGCCCGACCGAGGCGCAGCTGCAGCGCGTGCTCGCCGCGTTCGGCGCGAAGCTCGTGCCCTTCGGCACTCCGGCGCGCGCCACCGTCTTCGCCCAGCGCGACCCGAGCGGAGAGTGGACGCTCGTGCTCGGCCGCCCGGGCCAGACCGAGAAGCGCAAGGTCACGCTCGCCGGCGGCTGCGACGAGAAGGCGTCCGCGCTCGGCGCCATCATCGAGCGCTTCGCGAGGCCGGTGCTCGTCCCGACGCGCGACGCCTCGCCGCCGCCCATCGACGCCGGAGCCGCCGACGCCGGAGTCGCGGCCGCCGACGCCGGCGCGCCCGAGCCGCAGCTGCCGCCGCCGTCGCCGCCGCCGATCATCGTCTACGAGACCGCGCCGGTTCCGGACGGAGGCGTCGAGCCCGCGCCGCCTCCCCCCGCGCCGCAGCCCGAGCGCTTCGCGGTCGGCGCGCGCGGCGGCGTCGGCGTGTCGACCAGCAGCTTCTCGGGCGTCGCCGGGCTCTGGGGCGAGTACCGCTGGCGCCGCTTCGCCTTCGGCGCCGGCGTCGACTACTACGGCCCGATGCGGGTGAGCTCGAGCTTCGGCCCGCTCACCATCGAGCAGTGCCGCCCGCACTTCTTCGCCAAGGTCACCGCGCTCACCTACGTCGTGCTCGAGGGCGGCGTCGGCGTCTCGGCGGCGTGGAGCCGCGCCACGCCCATCGCGAACGAGGGCGACGCGATGTACCACGGCACCGTCTACCTCGGTCTGCACGGCCGGGTGCCGGTCGGCCCGGTCGAGCTGTGGGCCTCGCTGCGCGGCTGGGTCTTCGTAACCAGCGGCAACTACGAGGTAGAAGAGGTCGAGGTGTTCCAGTTCCCTACCTTCGCCGGCGACCTGACGCTGGGCGTCGCGCTGAAGCTCTGATCGTTTCATGGGCCCGAGTCACGAAGCTTCGTGGAGCACGCATTGACCCAGGCCCCCGTGGTGTCGTCGGTCGCCGCCCCCAAGCTCGATTGGGAGCAGTTCTTCGACGCGCACGGCGCGTTCATCTACTCGGCGGTGCGGCGGTTCGGCGGCCCCGGCATCGACGCCGAAGACGCGACGCAGGACGTGATGCTCGTGGTGTTCAAGACGCACCACCGCTTCGAGGGCCGCTCGGCGCTGCGCACGTGGCTGTACCGCATCTGCATCAACGTCGCGTCCGAGCACCGCCGCAAGCACCGGCGCAGGAGCGCGTTCGAGTCGGTGCTCGAGGCCGTGACGTTCTGGCGCGCGCGTGACGAGCAGCCGCGGCTCGAGGCGCGCCACGCGCTCGGCCGCGTGCAGGCGCTCATCGCTCAGATCCCCGAGAAGCACCGCGACGTCCTCATCCTCTGCGAGGTGGAAGGGCTGCCGACCAGCGAGGTCGCGAAGGTGCTCGAGCTGCCCGAGCCGACCGTGCGCGCGCGGCTGCACTACGCGCGCAAGGCGATTCTCCAGCTCATGGAGAAGGAGAAGACGCCGTGAGCGACGACAAAGCCTGGGAGGAGAAGGCGCGGCCGCTCTTCGAAGAGGCGCGCAGAGAGCTCGAGGCCGAGGCTCCGTCGCCGGCGGCGCTCGCGCGCGCCAAGGCAGGCTTCCGCGAGCGGCTCGAGCTTCAGCGGCGGCCGTCGCTCGCTCCGAAGCTCGCGCTCGCCGGGGCGTTCGCGCTCGCCGCCGTCGCGGTCGTGATGTGGAAGCGCATGGAGGAGCCTCGCGGGCCGCGCATCGTGGTGGCCGAAGGCACCGTCGGCGGCTTCAAGACGGGCGAGGAGATCGACGCGGCGTCGGTGCTGACGGCGGAGCAGAGCGTGTCGCTCGCGCTCGGAGACGCGGCGCGGGTTCAGCTCGAGGCCGGCACGCGCGCGCGGGTGACGCTGTCGGGCGTGCAGCTCGTCGCGGGCCGCACGCGCGTGAGGGTCGCGCGCGGCCCGTTCACGGTGACGGCCGGCGACGTCACGCTCGAGGTCGTGGGCACCGCGTTCGAGGTCGCCGCCGACGGAGACGTCGTCCGCTTCAGCGTCAGCGAGGGCGTCGTGCGCGCCACGCGCGGCGCCGAGCGCTGGGAGGTGCGCGCCGGCGAGTCGTGGCCGCCGGCGGCGGCGCCGGCGCCGGTCGAGGCCGAGGCGCACGCGCAGCAGCTCACGCGCCTCGAGCAGGCGCAGGAGCTCACCCGCGCCGGCAAGCTCGACGCGGCGCGCGCGGTGTACGGCGAGCTCGCGAAGCTCGACGCGCCGATCGCCGAGCTCGCGCTGTACCACCTGGCTCACCTCGAGGCGCAGCGCGCGCGGCGGCCGAAGGTCGCGCTCGAGGCGCTCGACGAGCAGCTGCGCCGCTTCCCGAACGGGCCGCTGTCACACGAGGCGAAGCTCTCGCGAATCGAAGCGCTGCGCGCATTGGGCATTGACGCGGGTCGCTGACGCGCTAAGCGACGACGCCAAGTGGCGCGCTCCATCGCCGAGAAGATCCTCGTCGTCGACGACGATCCTGCCTTCCACAAGCTCGTCGAAGGGGTGCTGACGCCCGCAGGCCTGCCGTTCGAGAGCGTGCACTCGGGTGAAGAGGCGCTGCGCGCGGTCGCTCGGGGCTGCCCGCGCGCGATGATCGTCGACGGCCTGCTGCCCGGCATGCGCGGCGACGACGTGGCGCTGAAGATGCGGGAGAAGTGGACTCCGGCGCAGCTGCCGATCGTCTTCGTGTCCGCGTTCTTCCGCGACCTGCGCAGCCGGCAGCGGCTCACGCGCGAGTGCCAGGTCGACGCGGTGCTGCACAAGCCGATCACTCCCGAAGAGCTCAAGCGCGCGCTCGCGCGGCTGCCGCAGCTCGCCTCGGTGACGCAGGGCGAGACGGCCGAGCTGCCCGACACGTTCGAGCTCGACATCTCGACCGCGGCCGAGCTGCTGACCGACTACCTCGTCATCGCGCAGGAGCGCATGGCCTCGCTGCGCGGCGCGATCCTGGGGCTCACCGGCAGCGATCCGCGCGGGGCGCTCAGGCAGGTGCGCGCCGACGCGCACAAGTTCCGCGGCACCGGCAGCAGCTTCGGCCTGCCCGAGGTCACGCGGCTCGGAGCGCAGATCGAGGACTTCATCGACGCGCACGGAGAGAAGAGCCTCACGCCGACGAACCGCGCGAAGCTCGCCGGCTGGGTCGAGGCGCTGGGCCTCAAGCTCGCCCGCGCGGGCGCCTCGATTCCATCGCCGGGCCTGTCGGGCGCGACGCGGCCGCTGCGCGTGCTCCTGCTCGACGGGCCGGGAGAGCTCGCCGTGTCGTGCGCCGAGGCGGCGAAGCGCGGGCTGCCGGTGCGCCTGTTCGACAACGCCGAGGCGGCGATGATCTCCGCGACGGAAGAGGCGGCCGACGTCGTCTTCATCGCGGCAGATCGCCCGGGCTACGACGGCCTGCAGCTGAGCGGGCAGTTCGTGGCCGAGGGGCTCGGGCCGGTCGTGCTGATGGCGTCGGATGCCGGCTTCTCGGCGCGGCTCGACGCGCAGAAGGCGGGCGCGCGCGGCTACGTGCACCGCATGCCGGACGCGGCCTCGCTCTTGCGCGTGGCGCCGGACTTCGCGGCGCCTCCGCGCGGCGTGACGGTGCTGGTGGTCTCGGGCAACCGGGCAGAGCTCGACGCGACGGCGATGACGCTCTCGGAGGACGGCCTCGCCGCGGTGCCGTGCCAGGACCCGCGCGCGCTGTTCGACTGCCTGGATCAGAACGAGCCGGCGCTGGTGCTGATGTCGAGCGAGCTGCCGGGCGTGAACGGCCTCGCGCTGCTGCGCGCGCTGCGCGCGGACTCGCGCCACGGGTGGATCCCCGCCGTCGTGCTGGCGAGGTCGAAAGAGCGCCGCGAGCGCGTCGAGGCGCTGGATGCCGGCGCCGACGACGTGCTGGCGCCGCCGGTCGACGCCGCCGAGCTGTTCGCGCGGCTGCGCGTGCAGATTCGCCGCTGGGCCCACGAGCAGCGGACGCGGCCGGTGAAGGGGCTGCCGGGCTTTTTGGGCCCCCAGTCGCTGCTCGAGGAGATCGACCGCGCGCTGACGCTGGCGCGGCGCGGGCGCACGTTCTCGGTGATGGTGTTCGACGCCGAGCTGCCGCACCTCATGCGCGGGCGCGGGCGCCTCGAGGCCGACGCGGCGGTCGCGTCGCTGGGCGCGCGGCTGAAGGCGGTGTTCCGCGAGAGCGACGTGGTGGCTTCGCTCGGCACCGGGCGCTTCGGCGTGCTGCTCCACGATCTCGCGCGCGCCGACGCCGAGCGGCTGCTGCAGACGCACCTCGAGCAGTTCAACGTCGGAGGCCCGCTGAGCGCCGGCCTGCAGGTGCTCGTCCGCGGCGGCGTCGCGTCGTTTCCCGAAGTGCAGGGCGGCGCGAACGTGCTGCTCGACACCGCGATCCGCGCTCTGCGAACGCCCTGACCGAAATGTATTCACGGGTGGTTGGGCGGCGTTTCTTCGTTCGGTTGCAACGGCGCGTGAAAGGTTAGGCTTCGGCGCGCGTTGGGAACGCTCCTCAAAGGTGGAACGCTCGTCGAGCTCGAGCCTGCGACCGTCGAGGTCGCTGCGCTGCGAGTCGAAGAGGGGAAGATCGTCGCGCGCGGAGTCGACGCGGTCTCCCAGCCCGGCGACGAGATCATCGATCTCGCCGGCAAGCTCGTGCTGCCCGGCCTGGTCAGCGCGCATCACCAGCTCTACTCGACGCTGCTGCGCGGCGCTCCGCGCGACGGCAGCGGCTTCGTCGCCGAGCAGGCCGCGCTCAAGCGCCTCGAAGAGGCGCTCGACCTCGACGCGGTTCAGGCCGCGGCGGCCGCCGGCGGGCTCGAAGGGCTGATGGCGGGGACGACCGCGCTGCTCGACCTCCACGCCTCCCCGAACGGCATCGGCGACTCGCTCTCGCGCATCGCGCGCGGGCTCTCGGACGTCGGCCTGCGCGCCGTGCTCGCCTACGCCGTCACCGAGCGCTACGGCGCGATCGGCCGCGAAGAGGGCCTCGAAGAGACCGTGGCGTTCCTCAAGCGCGCGCGCGGCCGCATTCGCGGGGCCTTCGGCATCGCCGACGTCGAAGAGATGTCGGACGAGGGGCTGCAGGCGCTGCGCGACGCGTGGAGCCCGAGCGGCGCGCTGTTGCAGCTGTCGATCGGGGAAGACCCGCAGGAAGAGTCGCGGTCGCTGGCGCGCTGGTCGAAGACTCCGGTGCAGCGGCTCAACGAGCTCGGGCTCATCGGCGAGCGCACCGTGATGGCGCAGGGCGTTCATTTGTCGTGGCCCGAGCTCTCGGCGATCCAGGACGTCGGCGCGTGGATCGCGCACTCTCCGCGCAGCAACATGGCGAGCCAGACGGGCTCGGCGGCGGCGGCGAAGTTCGGCCACCGCGGCTGCATCGGCACCGACACGCAGAGCCTCGACGTGTTCGCCGAGGCGCAGACGGCGTGGCTGCGCGCGCGCGATGCGGGGCAGCCGATCGACGTGCTGCGGTACCTCGCGAACGGCCACCGGCTGGTGAGCGCGGCGTTCGGGCTGACGCTCGGGCCGCTGCGCGTCGGCGCGCTCGCGGACCTGGTCATCCTCGACTACCGGCCGCCGACTCCGCTGAGCGCCGAGACGCTGGCGCAGCACGTGCTCAACGGCATCACCGCGCGTCACGTCGAGTCCGTCATGGTCGACGGCATCTGGAGGCTCTGGGGGCGCAAGCCGCTGGCGGTGAAGCCCGACGAGGTCGCCGCGGTCTCCCGCGTGGCCGCGAAGAGCACGTGGGCGCGCATGGCCGAGGCGGAGAAGGGCGCCGTCGCGAAGAAGAAGCCCGTGACCTCGGAAGAGGCGCAGGCGTCGTGAACGAGCTCGGGGCTCAGCGCGGGCCGGCGCTGTCCGATCAGCTCGGCGTCGAGAACGACGCGCGGGTCGCGATGTACCTCGGGTTCGCGTCGCTGCTCTGCATTCCGCTCGGCATCGGCGGGCTGGTCTTCGGGGTCCGCGCCATCGGCCGCGCGAAGTCGGTCGGCATGTCGACGCCGGGCACCGCCGTCGCCGGCATCGTGGTGTCGGTGTGCACGACGCTCTGCTTCAGCACGGCGATGGTCGGCGCCGTGCTCACGCCGAGCAAGACGAAGGACGACGTCGAGGTCGCCGCGCGGGGGCCCGAGCCGGAGGCCGAGGCCGAGCCCGTCGCCGAGCAGCCGGCGCCGAAGACCGAGGACCCGGTCATCCAGCCGTCGCTGTCCGACGCGCAGCGGGGGCAGCTCTCGCTGCAGATCAAGAAGGTGTACGAGCACCACAAGCCGAGCGCGAAGGTCCCGTTTCACGCGCCGGGCGGCGAGTGGACGTTCATGGACCTCGAGGCCGGCGAGGGCGTCGAGGCGACCTTCGGCATCCAGTTCGAGCCGAGCCAGGAGATGTTCTCGTTCGGCAAGGCGCAGCTCTCGGTGCCGAGCAAGCAGGCGGGCGAGGCGTTCCGGTCCGCGTTCGGCTCGAAGTTCGGAGGCTCCGCCGGCAAGGCGAAGCCGCACAAGGGCCCGCTGCCGCTGAGCGTCGCGGTGCTGGGGCAGAACCAGACGCGGCGCAGGGACGGCAGCTTCCACGGCAGCCGCTTCGGCACGTGGTTCGCGACGAAGCTCTTCGTCGAGCTCGACGGCCACTACGGCGAGGTGTTCTTCAACTACTCGCTGGAGGACGGCAAGGCGGAGTTCTCGGAGAAAGACTCGGAGTACGCCGACGATCTCGCGTACGCGTTCGCGGCGGCGTTCACGGCTCCATGATCTCGCTCGTCCTCGCGGCGGTGGTCGGTGCAGAGCCGGTCGCTCCCGCGACGACGACGGTGCACGTCGAGAGCCCGGTCGAGCTCGGGTTCTTTCAGCTCCGGGACGAGACGACAGAGGTGCAGGACGAGGCGCTGCTCGATCTCGTCATCACGCACCGCCAGGGCAAGCCGATGTGCGTGGCGCCGTGCACGGTCGACGTGCCGCGCGACGCGAAGTACTTCTTCGCCGGCCGCGACATTCCGATGTCGAAGCCGTTCACGCTGGGAGATCGCGCCGAGGTCAACGTGCGCGTGAAGCCGGCCGACCTGACGTGGCGCGCGGTCTCGAGGGCCTCGGGCGTCGGAGCGCTGCTGCTCGTCGGGATCGGATCGCTCGGCGTCATCGACGGCATCATCACCGAGCGGCCGGCTCCGCTCGCCATCGGCGCCACCGGCGCCGTGCTCGGCGTGGCGCTCGGCGTGCTCGCGGTCTACGCGTGGTGGGTGCTCGGCGTGACGCGCGTGGAGATCGACTGACTGGATCTGGCCGGCCGCCCCTGCTACCTCTTGCTTCATGCTCGCCAAGCTCGTCGCAGCGCTGGTCGGTACCACGCCCGCGGTTGGAGACGTCGCCCCCGACTTCACCGCCAGGGACATCGACGGCAACGAGCTGACGCTCTCCAAGCTCGTCGAGCAGGGCCCGGTCATCGTCGCCTTCTTCCCGAAGGCGTTCACACCGGGTTGAACGCGCGAAATGCAAGCGTACCGGGACCGGTATGCCGAGATTCAAAAGCTGAACGGCCGCGTGCTGGCGGTGTCGACGGATGACGTCGAGACGCTGAAGAAGTGGCGCACCGAGCTGAAGGCGCCGCAGACCTTCGTGTCCGACGCCGACCAGAAGCTGGTGAAGCTGTTCGACACGAAGCTGCCCGTCGTCGGCATCGCCTCGCGCCGCACGTTCGTCATCGGCAAGGGCCGCAAGGTGCTCGAGGTGACCGAGGGCGGCGACGCCATCGACCCGTCGAAGTCGGTTCGCGCGTGCTCGCTGAGAGACCACCAGACGACTGCTTCACCAACCACGCAGCCGGCCTCGGGAGCTCCCGACGCCGGCGCGGTGAAGTAGCAGCCGCCCCGCTCAGTTCCGCTTGATGAGGCCCGCGGGCGCCGGAGCCGCGAGCGCCCCGAGCACCGCAGCAGGCTCCGGCGTCTCTTCGACGGCCGGCTTCGGCTTGGCCGGAATGCGGCCCTTGCCGAACACCGACTGCAGCTCGAGCTCCTGCCGCTGGGCGTCGGTGTACTTGAGGTGCGCGAAGCGGGTCTGGTCCTCCGGCAGCTTCAGCTTCCACACGAGGCCGACGGCCTTGAACAGGCGGAGCACGTAGTACGAGAGGTCGACCTCCCACCAGAACCAGCCCTGGTTGGCGGTGTTCTGGTGGTAGTGGTGGTTGTTGTGCCAGCCCTCGCCGCAGGTGATCAGCGCGAGGAGGAAGTTGTTCCGGCTCGTGTCCGTCGTCAGGTAGCGGCGCTTGCCGAACACGTGGCTGAGCGAGTTGATGGTGAAGGTGCCGTGCCAGAGGACGACGGTCGAGAGGAAGCCGCCCCAGAAGACCCACGGCAGACCGCCCAGAAGGTACAGGGTCGCGACGCCGACGGCGGGCGGCACGTAGTAGTACTTGTTGAGCCAGACGAGCTCGGGGAAGCGGGAGAAGTCCTTGATCTGATCCCAGCGCGGCTCGTCGTACTTGCTGCAGAGGATCCAGCCGACCTGGCTCCACCAGAAGCCGCGCAGCGTGGGCGAGTGGATGTCGCCGGGCTGATCGCTCTCCTTGTGGTGGTGGCGGTGATGCGAGGCCCACCAGAGCACGCCCTTCTGCGTCGACATCTCGGCGAAGAACGCGAGCACGAACTGGAACCAGCGCGACGTCTGGAACGCGCGGTGCGAGAAGTAGCGGTGGTACCCGGCGGTGATGAAGAACATCCGCGCGTAGTAGGTGACCAGGAGCACCGCGGCGTACTGCCACTGGAACGGGAACAAGAAGAACGTCGCCAGCGCGAGACCGTGAACGATGAAGAACGGAATGCTCTTCACCCAGTTCACGCGATCGTGGGAGGGGTCGTTCGAGTTGTAGGCTTTCTCAATCACTGGGCGCTCTCTCGGGCAGGACGTTGAAGGTTCAGCTACCCGATGAAACGGCACGCTGAGTCACCGCATTGTCAGCGCCCGCCACTAATTCCGGGGACCTGCGCGGAGCCCTTCCAGGAAGGCGCCGAAGCCGGCGTGGTCGCGCAGCGACGACAGCGCCTCGTCGTGCAGCGCCTGCTCGAGATCCCTGAAGCCGTGCTGCGCCGCGGCGGAGAGCAGGCGCAGCGCGTCATCGGGCCGCTTCGCCCGCGCCCACAGCGCCGCCGCTTCGTACGCGTGCGCCGCGGAAGGCACCGTCGCGAAACGGCTTTCGGCGACGCGGGCCGCCAGCTCGAAGTCGTCGCGCGCGAGTGGGACACGCAGCGCCGCCTGGAACGCCGCGGCGCGCACGATGCCCGGCTGGCGAAGGGCGTCGGCCTCGCGCCCCAGGCGGATCAGGGCTCCGGCCCATTCGTGCAACAGGGTGGGATCTCCGCTCGCACGTGCGGCCTGCTCCCACAGCGGCTCCGCGCGGGCGTCGTCGCCGATCAGCGAGAACGCGGCGGCGATCGCGTGCGGCGGCACGTTCGCGCCGGGTGACTGGGAGAAGTGATCGAGCGCGGCGCGGCCTTGCCCGAGCTTGAGGCACGCCCAGCCGAGCCACACGTGGACGCGGGCCTGAAGCGCCGGCTGGAGATCGGCTTCGAGCAGCGGCTTGCCGACCCGAAGCGCCTCTTCGAACTTCTCCTCGCGGTAGAGCGCTTCGACGTGCGCGGCGGCCTGCTCGTGCGGGTGGACGTCGACGATCGGCAGCGCGCCGCGGCGGAACGCGGCGATCAGCAGCGCGGTCTGCACGAGATAGATGAGGGCGAACAGGCCGAGCGGCTGCCGGTACGCGAGCGCGAGCGCGGCGAGGACGACGCCGAGCACGAGCCCCAGCAGCTGGGCATAGAGGAAGCCGTCTCGTCCGAAGATGCGCATCGCGATGGCCGTCGCGATGCGGCCGCCCTTGAGCGGCTGCAGCGGCATCAACTGAACCGCGGCCCAGATGAGGTGCGTGCCGGCGGCGAGGAAGAACGTGTACTCGGCGAGGCTGTCGTGGCCCCGCAGCGGGACGTACAGGGACGCGCAGAGGAACCCGAGCGTGATGCCCGTCGCGGGGCCGGCGAGGTTCATCGCGAGGTCGCGGTACCACGGCACCGTCTCGTTCGGGTTCGGCAACGTGCGGGCGCTGATGCCGACGAGCTGAATGACCGGCCGGTAGCCGAACGCGCGCGCCGCGAGCGCGAGGCCGAGCTCGTGCAGCAGCAGGGCGCTGCTGGTGATCACCGCGGCGATCGCGACGCGCAGCCCCGCCGGGGCGTGCTCCGCCCAGCCGAAGCGCGGCGCGAAGACCATCGCGAGCAGGGGGATGAAGATCGCGTGGCTGGCGTGGACCTCGATCGGGATGCCGGCCAGGCGCAGGCGGAGCATGGGGCCGGTTTAGGCCGGCGGGCGAAGGTCTTCAAACGCCGACGACGCAGCTCGGTTGCCCTCAGCGCGAGCGAGCGTCGAGCGCGGGCCTGCGCCCGCGCGTGTGCCGCAGCGCTTCGGCGACGAGGCGCCAGGTCTCGGCGCGCTCGCGCGGGTCGATGCCGACGCTCCCGTCGAGCGGCAGCGCGGCGAGCTGGGCCGCGGCGTCGTCCGGGCGCCCCGCCGCGACCAGCGCCTGCGCGTACGCCCGCGCCCAGAGCTGCCGCTGATCCGCGTTGGGCTGCACGCTCTCGAGCAGCTTCAGCGCCGGCTCGACACGCCCCAGCGTCAAGAGCGCCTCGGCCTCGAGGACGCGGCGCTCGACGGCGTGCAGCTCGTGCGCGTCGCTGTAGGTCTCGAGCGCGCGCAGCTTCTCGAGGCGCTCGAGGACGGCGCGGGGGTCTCCGGCGGCGAGCTCGGCGCGGGCCCACGCGTGCAGCTGCTGGCCCATCGAGCTGATCGTGCGCAGGTCGCTCGGGTCGACGCCGGCGAGCGCGTGGCGCGCCCACTTGAGCGCCTCGTCGTCGCGGCCGAGCCCGAGCAGCACCGGCACCAGGTCGGACGCGAGCGGAGTTCCGACGTGCTCTTCTCCTCCCGCCTCGCGCACGGCGCGCTCGAGCAGCGCGAGCGCCTCTTCGTAGCGGAAGGCCGCGGTGAGCGACGAGGCGAGGTTGTGCCGCGCGATGCGTGACTCGGGATCGTCGGGACCGAACGACTGCTCGAGCAGCGGCAGCGCGCGCTGGTACAGCTCGACGGCGTGCTCCGGGCGCTGCCGCGCGAGCTCGAGCAGCGCCTGCCGCGACAGGCGCATGCCCTCGAGCCAGCCCGCGGTCGCCTGCACGTGCGCGAGCGCCGCGGCGGCCTCGTCGTACCTCGCGAGGTGAATGAGCAGCTTCGCCCGCGCGAGCGCGGTCAGCGGCCGCACGAGCGACTCGCGCGGCTGCGAGCGCGCGATCTCGTCGGCCACGGTGAGCGAGAACGCCGCCTGGTTCACGTGCCCGCGCTGGCGCTGGCAGCGGGCGAGATCCGTCCACGCGCGCGCCTCGAGGGCGGGCAGCTTGTCGCGCCGCGCCGACGCGACGAGGCGCTGCAGCTGCGCCTCGACCGCCGCCTCGCAGAGGGTCGGGTCCGTCCACGCGCGCTCGACGTCGGCGGCGAGCCGGCTCGACTCGCTGTGGGCGTCGCACAGCTCGATGCCCTTCAGCGCCGCGCGCAGCGACGACGGCGGCGCCATGTTGCAGCGGGCGGGGCTGGTCGAGGCGGGCCAGAACGCGAGCGCCGTCGCCGCGGCTGCGGTCGTGAGCGCCAGCGCCGGCAGCACGCGGCGCTGCGAGCGCGCGCCGCGCAGCGCGGCTTCGACGGCGGTCATCGACGGGAACCGGTGCTCCGGCTCGGTCGCCGTCATGCGCGTGACGAGCGCGGTCACGCTGCGCGGAGCCCGGCGACCCTCGAGCGCCTGCCGCAGCGTGACTCCGAAGGCGTACTGATCCGCGGCGGCCGAGTGCTCGCCGCGCCGCGCCTCCGGAGCGAGGTACGCCCACGTCCCCGCCACCTCGCGCCTGCGGCCGGGCTCCGCAGCCAGGCCGAAGTCGGCGACGCGCGGCGTGCCGTCTTCGGTGAACAGCACGTTGTCGGGCTTGAAGTCGCGGTGCACCAGCCCATGCGCGTGCGCGTGCGCGAGACCGCGGGCGATCTGCGCGAAGACCTCGAGCACCTCGTCGACCCCGCGCGGCTCGCGCAGCCAGCGGCGCAGGGTGCCGCCGGGCAGCAGCTCCATCGCGAGCCAGTGCACGCCGTCGTGGGCCCCGGCGTCGAAGACGGTCGCGACGTTCGGGTGGTTGAGGCGGGCCATCGCGCGGGCCTCGTGCGCGACGCACAGCACCTTGAGCGCGATGCGGCGATCGAGCTTCGTGTCGTGCGCGGCGTAGACGGCGCCCATGCCGCCCGAGCCCAGCCACTCGAGCACCTCGTAGGGCCCGAGCCGCTGGCCGGGCCTGAGCGACGGCTCGCGCACCGGGCGATCGGTCTGCAGCACGTCGGCGACGAGACGGCAGTCGTCGCACGCGGAGAGGTGCGCCTGCAGCGCGGCGGCCGCCTCGACCGACATGCGCCCCGAGATCCAGGACGAGAGCGACTCCTCCGACGGGCAGGGGCTCACGGCGTGCCCGTGGAGGCGAGCAGGCGTTCGAGGCTCGGCGCGCAGCCGCTCACCAGCACCCGCGCGAGGCTGGCTTCGTTGGTCGCGCCGAGCGCGACGAGCGTCCGCTCACGCAGCGCCTCGCGAATCCGCTCGAGCCAGCGCGCCGCGGTCGCGCGGTGAATGCCGTACAGCTGCGCGATGCGGTCGATGCTCTCTCCGCCGAGCACCGAGAGCCGCAGCACCGCGCGCTCGCGAGACGAGAGGGTGGCGCAGGCGGCCTCGAAGGCGCGCTGGAACGCGCCGCCGTGCGCCTGCTTGAGGTGCTCGAGCTCGAGGTCCGCGGCGACCAGCTGCTCGACGGTCGCGTGGCCCTGCGCGGCCTTGCGCTTGAGATCGACGGCGAGCCGGACGGCGGCGGCGCGCACCCAGCCTTCGAGGGACCCGGTCCCGCGGTACTCGAGGATGCGCGGCTGTGGGCCGACGAAGAAGCGCACGCGCAGCAGCTGCTGGACTTCGTCGGCCGGCACCGCGAGGTGGCGGACCGCGGCGGGGACGATGGAGAGGTACTGCTCCTCGAAGGTCGCGAGCGCGCGGGGGTCACCCTGCGCACAGGCCTTGGCCAGCGAGAGCTCGGCGTGGCGTTCTCCCATCGCCTCTCGTTGTCGCGCTGGTGTGACAGCGCGAATTCCGCCCCTGCTGTCGCCGCTCCTTACAGATTCAGCGGCAACACGTCCGCGTGTGCCAGATCGGCGTGCTGCCCTGGTAGATCACGACGTTGCCGTCGTTCTGGACGCCGAGCCAGGCGCCCGGGCGGCCGTAGGTGTGGGTGTGCCAGACCGCCACGCCCCGCCGGTAGATGACGAGGTTGCCGTCGGTCTGCATGGCGGCGGTGTCGGCTCCGGAGCCGTGGGTGCCGCTGTTCCAGATGGCTCCGACGCCGGCCTGGTAGAGCACCAGGTTGCCGTCACCCTGCATCACGAACGTGAAGCGGCCGTCGCACGAGCGGACGCTCTGGCCCGCGCCGAGCGCGGAGCCGGAGCCGAGCACGCCGCAGCCCGACGGAGGGGGCGGAGGAGGCGGCGGAGGCGGCGCCGCGCACGCCGTCCCGCTCGTGCTCGAGAGCAGGTTGAACGGGTTGATGTCGCTCGAGTAGCGGCCGTCGGGAGAGACGTTGAAGTGCAGGTGCGTCGACGCCGCGCCGGTGCGCCCCATGTAGCCGAGCAGCTGCCCGGCCGAGACGTTCTGGCCGACGCTGACGACGGCCTGATCCATGTGGCCGTAGTAGTACTCCCAGCCGCAGGCATCGCGGATGCGGACGCGCAGGCCCGAGGTCGAGCTCGGGGTGCCGACCGCGACGACGCGGCCGTCGGCGACCGCGACGAGCGGCGCGCGGTGGAAGGCGAAGACGTCGATGCCGTGGTGGCCGGCGGGGCCGTTCCAGTCCGAGTTGGCGTTCTGGTCGGGGCAGCTGATGGCGCAGGTGCCGCTGCCGCAGCTCTTCGCGTCGTAGCCGATGTTGTGCGCGGCGCCGACCGGGAAGCGGCTCATGCGCGGGTTGCAGGTGACCGCCTGGGCAGCCTCGGCGGTCTCCTCTTCCATGATGCCGGGCTCGTCGATCTGGCCTTCGACGACCTCGACTCCACAGGCGGACAGCAGGAGAACCGGCAGCAGGCGTTTCATGAACGGCTCCTTTTTCAAGCCAAGACGAACGCCCCGGAAAATGTCGCAGCGAGGTATGAGGGCGTGGTGCGTTTCGTGTGGGTGCTGGTGCTGTCGAGCGGCTGCGTGACGTTCACGCCGGCTCCGGCGTGCGATGCGGGGGCGTCGTGCGCGGAGTGGATCTGCGAGTGCGGCAAGGGCACGGCGCCGGCGCGCGCGTGCACGTCGGGCCGGTGCGCGGAAGCGGCGGCGGTGTGCCGCGGAGCGTGCGCCGACGCCGGCACGTGCTGGCAGGGGCGGGCGACGGGCGGCTGGGTGAACGGGAACTCGGTGGGTCAGACGGTGTGCATGGGGCAGCAGCCGACCGCGGCGTGCGGAGATCGCGACTTCCCGGATCTCGGCAAGCCGTGCGTGGCGCTGTCCGACTGCGCGTCGGGCGTGTGCGTGGGCACGACGGGGTCGTTCATCTGCACGAAGGGCTGCGCGTCGAACGGGCAGTGCCCGGCGGGGTGGGTGTGCTCGCTGAACGCGCAGGGCGGCCGCACGTGTTTCATCGGAGCGCTGCAGGACGAGGGCTCGGCGGTGTCGGCGAACTCGGAGTGCAAGCAGGTCGCGTTCACGGACATCGGCATGACGTGCCAGTTCGGCACCGACTGCCAGTCGGGCATCTGCTTCGGGACCTCTGCCGCCGGCTTCGTGTGCAGCCGGCGGTGCAACGACGACTCGCTCTGCGCCAGCGGCTTCAAGTGCGTCAGCTCATCCCAGGCCCAGGCGCGCTTCTGCGAGAAGCAGTAGCCCCGAAAAAGGGGACAGGCCCCTTTTTTTTCCGCTCGCGCTGCGAGAAGTGGAGCGAGCTTGCCCATGAGAAAACCGGACCTTCAGCCGAAGTCACTGCCGCCCGCTGAGAAATGGAGCACGCCCGGAAATGGGGACAGTCCCCCTTTTCTGTTAGAGCGATTGCCGATGTTGCCGATTGGCCCGTACACGCTGAAGAACCGGTGGATCCTCGCTCCGATGGCGGGGGTGAGCGAGATGCCGTTCCGGGTCCTCGCGTTCCGGATGGGCGCGGCGCTGTGCCCGACCGAGCTGGTCTCGGCGCAGGGCCTGATGCGGCTGTCGGCGCGCACGATGCGGTACCTGCGGCACGACTCCGAGGTCGAGCAGCCCTACTCGCTGCAGATCTTCGGCGGTGAGCCCGAGGTCATGGCCAAGGCCGCCGTCGTCGCCAAAGAGCAGGGCGCTCAGATCATCGACATCAACATGGGCTGCCCGGTGAAGAAGGTCACCAAGACCGGCGCCGGCTCCGGCCTGCTCTGCGACCCGCCGCGCGCTGGCGAGCTCGTCCGCATGATCGGCGACGCCACCGGCCTGCCCGTCACCGCCAAGATCCGCGCCGGCTGGGACGCCGCCAACAAGAACTTCCTCCAGATGGCCGACGTGCTCGGCGCCGCCGGCGTCAAAGCGCTCGCCATTCACCCGCGCACCCGCGCCCAGGGCTACAGCGGGCAGGCCGACTGGTCGTGCATCACCGCGCTCAAGAAGCACGTCGGCAACGCGTTCCCCATCATCGGCAACGGAGACGTGAAGACCGTCGCCGACGCCCACCGCATGCTCGAGACCACCGGCTGCGACTACGTGATGATCGGCCGCGGCGCGCTCGGCAATCCGTGGATCTTCCGGCTGCTCAACGGCGGAGCCGCCCCGACGGCCGAAGAGCGCTGCCGCGTCGTGCTCGAGCACTTCCGCGCGCACGTCGCGTTCGTGCTGCGCGACTTCAACCCGCGCCGGCCCGGCGAGTACACGCCCGAGCGCTTCGCGCAGCACGCCGAGAGCGCCGCGGTGCACAGCTTCCGCAAGCACCTCGGCTGGTACGCCCACGGCCTCACCCACGCCTCGCAGTTCCGCGCCGACGTGAACAAGCTCGAGACCGCCGCCGACGTGCTCTCGGCCTGCGAGCGCTTCTTCATCCGCGCCGAAGTCGATGCGCGCGGGGCCGCAGAAGAGTACGACGTGGACTACCGGCAGGCGCTCGGCTGAAAGGCCCCAAACGAATGGCGACGAGCTACGACATTCACGAGGACATCAAGTACCAGCCGCTCGAGGTCGTCGACGCGGGCAAGCTCGCCGACGAGTGCACGGTGCCGTGGTGGAACCAGTCGCTCACGCGCGTGAACGACTCCGTCGCGCGCATCGGCGTCTTCCACGGCGAGTTCCACTGGCACAAGCACGACAAGGAGGACGAGCTCTTCTTCGTCCTCGAGGGCACCCTCTTGCTCGACGTCGAGGGCCGCCCCACGGCGGAGCTCAAGGCCCGCCAGGGCATGATGGTGCCGAAGGGCGTGATGCACCGGACCCGCGCTCCGACGCGCACCGTGGTGCTCATGGTCGAGGCCGCAACGGTCAAACCGACGGGCGACTGAGTGTTCCTGCTGGTCTACCTGCGGATGTACGGGAAGTGCCTCAAGCTCGCGCTGCAGGGCGTGGGCAAAAATCTGTGGACGCTCGCGCTGCCGGTCGCGCTGTTCCTCGCGTTCTTCGTGCTGCTCGCGCCGGTCATCGGCAGCATCGACTACGTCGGGGGCATCATCCTGAGCCTGATGCTCGACGCCATCTTCAGCTGCTACCTGTACTTCACGGCCGGCACGGTCGCGATGCAGAAGATGACGCTCGCCGAGCTGAAGAAGAGCTTCCTCGTCTACTTCTGGAGCGTGATCAGCGTCTTCTTCGTGCTGTGGATCGTCCGCTGGGCGCTCGGCTCGGTGCTGTCGCGCAACCCGCAGGGCGCCACCATCATGACGGCGCTCTACTGGCTGCAGCTCGTCGCGCTGAACGCGGTGCCCGAGGTCATCTACACGAAGGGCACGCGCGGCGGCATCGAGACCATCACCACCTCGTTCAAGTTCCTGCAGGAGAACTGGATCGAGTGGTTCATTCCGAACCTCGCGGTCATCGGCGCTGCGTGGCTGTTCTTCACGCGCGTGATGCCGCGGCTGCCGGCCGCCGCCTCGATTCCCATCGCGCTCGCGGCGGGGGCCCTGTTCCACCTGTTCATGGTCTTCCGCGGGAACCTCTTCGAGGAGCTCGACGGCAGCACCCACCGGCAGCGCATGTTCAAGTACCGCAACGCCGGAAGCTGAACGCGCGCTTGTCGATCTGACGGCGGCATTTTCGACGTCCTTTTCGGAAGCACGAACCCGCACCGAGAAGGAGTCCCCATGTTTCGCACCGTTGTATTGACGATCGTCGCACTGACCGCCAGCCAGGCCCATGCCGCCGGCCAGCGCGTGAAGGTCAACGGCATGCAGCTCTATTACGAGGTGTCCGGCCGCGGCGACCCGCTGATCGTGCTGCACGGCGCGTACATGAACATCCCCGCGATGGGGGCGATCATCCCCAAGCTCGCGAAGAGCCACCGGATCTACGCGCTCGAGCTGCAGGGCCACGGGCGCACGACCGACCTCGACCGCCCCATCACGTACCCGAACCTCGCCGACGACGTGGCCGCGTTCATGGACGCGGTCGGCCTGAAGGAAGCCGACGTCTTCGGCTACTCGATGGGCTCGGCGGCGGCGCTGCAGCTCGCCATCCGGCACCCCAAGAAGGTGCGCAAGCTCGTCGCGGCCTCCGTCGCGTACGACGCCGAGGGCTGGCAGCCCGAGTTCAAGGCGTTCATCCCCCAGATGAAGGTCGAGCAGCTCCTCGAGATGCCGTTCGCGAAGGACTACCGCAAGCTCGCCGCGAACCCCGACGGCTTCCCCGAGCTGGCGCGCAAGCTCATCGCGCTGGAGAAAGAGCCGATGGCCTGGGCCGAGGACGTCAAGGCGCTGAAGCTCCCCGTGCTCGTCATCACCGGAGACGCCGACGTCGCGACGCTCGAGCACTCGGTCGCGATGTTCCGCCTGCTCGGCGGAGGCGCCATGGGCGACATGGGCAAGCCGCTGCCGGCCTCGCGCCTCGCGGTCATGCCGGCCACGTCGCACACCGCGGTCATCACGCAGCCCGACCTGTTGCTCGCGTTCGTCGAGCCGTTCCTGAAGGGCGAGGCGCCGAAGGGGATGTTCCCGTGAGCGCGCCCCTCTTGAACGAAGACGGCACCGCCTCGATGGCGACCGCGATGATGTCCTCTCACCACGCCTTCCGCCGCGACCTCGCGTGCTTCGCCGAGGCGCTGTCCGCCGGCCGGCTCACGCAGGCGGCCGACGAGTGGAAGAGCTTCCGCGCCGCGCTGCACGGGCATCACACCGTCGAAGACACGGCCGTGTTCCCCGACCTGCGCACCAGGCACCCCTCGCAGGCGCGCGAGCTCGACGTGCTGCACGAGCAGCACCAGGTCATCGACCCGCTGCTCGAGCGCGGCGATGGCGCGTTCGCTTCGCTTCAGCGTGACTCGGCCCTCGCCGTCGTCCGCGAGCTGCAGCGGCTGCTGGCCGAGCACCTCGACCTGGAAGAGCGCGTCGTGATTCCGCACCTGCGCGGCGCGCGCGACTTCCCGCTCGAGCCGACCGAGGAGATCGTCGCCGCCTACGCCGACGGCTTCGCGTGGAGCACCGCGGGCCTCGCGCCCGAGGTGGTCGCGGCGATCGAGGCGATGCTGCCTCCGGCGCTGGTCGCGCGGCTGCCGGCCGCACGGCGCGCCTTCGCGGAGCGCTGCGAGCGCGCGTGGGGCCACGGCCACGCCGCGACGTCGTGGACGTCGGTGCCGGCGGCGCGATAACGGGCGGCGCGGTGGGCACGCTCATCTACATGCCGCTGTGCTCCCTCGACGGCTACGTCGAGGACGCCAGCGGCCGGTTCGACTGGGCGGCCCCCGACGAGGAAGTGCACGCCTTCATCAACGACCGCATGCGCGGCGCCTCGCTGCACCTCTACGGGCGGCGCATGTACGAGACGATGAAGTTCTGGGAGGCGACTCCGCCGGCAGCTGCGCCGGCGCCGGCTCGGGACTTCGCCGCGCTGTGGCAGGCAGCGGACAAGGTCGTCTACTCGCGCACGCTGCAAGAGGTCGCGAGCCGCCGCACGCGGCTGGAGCGCGACTTCGTCCCCGAGGCAGTGCGGAAGCGGGTGGCTGAGGCCCCGGGAGACGTCGGCATCGGAGGCGCCGAGCTCGCCGGTCTTGCGCTCGCGGCCGGGCTGGTCGGCGAGGTGCACCTCTACCTCGCTCCGGTGGTGGTGGGCGGCGGCAAGCGAGCGCTGCCCTCGGGCGTGCGCGTGGACCTGCGGCTGCTGGAGGAGCGGCGGTTCAGCGGCGGAATGGTGTTCGTGCGGTACGCGGTTCGGTGAGGACTCCGAGGCGGCGATTTCCTACGCTCGGCGGCCGTGTCCACGATCGTCGCGCACAAGTTCGGCGGCACCAGCATGGGCGACGCCGGCCGCATCAAGAACGTGGCGGAGATCCTGCGCGCGCGCTCCGAGGCCTCGCAGATCGTCGTCGTCTCCGCGATGTCGGGAGTCACCGACGCGCTGATCACCCTCTGCAAGCAGGCCGCCGCGCGCGACAGCGCCTGGCACAAGGGCCTCGAGGCCCTGGGAGATCGCCACCGCGCCGCCGCGAAGGAGCTCGCCAGCCCCATCGACCCCGTCCACGACCGGCTCGGGGCCGAGCTCGAGTCGCTGCACGACCTGCTGCACGCGCAGGGGCAGGTCGGCGCGCTCTCCGACGACCTGCTCGACCTCATCCAGGGCCTCGGAGAGGTCTGGTCTTCGCTGCTGCTCGACGCCCACTTCCGCTCGCGCGGCGACGAGACGCAGTGGCTCGACGCGCGCGAGGTGCTGGTCGTCGAGAAGGACGAGCTCGGCGCCGCCGTCGACTGGGCCGCGTCGAAGAAGAAGCTCGAGCTCACCGCGGGGCACAAGCCGCGTCGCGTGGTGATCACCGGCTTCATCGCCCGCGACAAGACCGGGCGCATCACGACGCTCGGCCGCAACGGCAGCGACTACTCGGGCGCCATCTTCGCGAACCTGTTCGAGGCCGAAGAGCTGCACATCTGGACCGACGTCGACGGCGTGCTGTCGGCGGACCCGCGGCTCGTGAGCGAGGCGGTGCTGCTCGATCGCATGTCGTACTCCGAGGCGTGCGAGCTCGCGTACTTCGGCGCCAAGGTGGTGCACCCGCAGACGATGGCGCCCGCGTTCGCGAAGCAGATCCCCATCTGGATCCGGAACACGTTCGCGCCCCAGAAGCCCGGCACGCGCATCGAGTCGCAGACCGACGCGCGCGTCCCGGTGAAGGGCATCACCACGTTCACCGGCCTCGCGCTGCTGAACCTCGAGGGCGCCGGCATGCTCGGAGTGCCCGGCACCGCCGAGCGCTGCTTCGCCGCGCTGAAGCGGTCGGGCGTGAATGTGGTGATGATCAGCCAGGGCAGCTCGGAGCACTCGATCTGCTGCGTCGTGCAGGAGAAAGAGGCCGAGCGCGCACGCACGTCGCTCAACGAGGCGTTCGCGCGCGAGCTGCAGGCGGGGCAGGTGGCCGACGTGAACGTGACTCCGGGCATCGCGGCGCTCGCGATCGTCGGAGACGGCATGGCCGGCGTCCCCGGCGTCGCGGCCCGGCTCTTCAGCGCGCTCGCGCGTGCGCACGTGAACGTACGGGCGATCGCGCAGGGCTCGAGCGAGCGGAACATCTCGGTGGCGATCGCTTCGGCCGACGCGACGCGGGCGCTGCGCGCGGTGCACGCCGGCTTCTACCTGTCGGCGCAGACGCTCTCGATCGGGCTCATCGGGCCGGGGAACGTCGGCGCCGCGGTGCTGCGGCAGATCGAAGCGGCGCGCGAGCGGCTCAAGACGGCGGCGAACCTGGACCTGCGCGTGCGCGCGGTGGCGCGGTCGAAGACGATGACGCTCGACGGGAAAGAGCAGCCCGTCGATCTCGTGCGCTTCGCCGAGCACGTCAACGCCGAGCACCTGCCGCACGCGGTCATCATCGACTGCAGCGCGAGCGACGAGGTGCCGCAGCACTACGCGAAGTGGCTCGATCGCGGAGTCCACGTGATCACTCCGAACAAGAACGCCGGAGCCGGTTCGCTCGAGCGCTTCCGGGCGATTCGCGAAGCCGCGGCGCGGGGCGGCCGCTTCCGCTACGAGGCCACGGTGGGCGCCGGACTGCCGGTCATCTCCACGCTGCGCGATCTGCTCGACACCGGCGACGAGGTGCTCGCCATCGAGGGCATCTTCTCGGGCACGCTCGCGTACCTCTTCAACCGCTTCGACGGCAGCGAGCCGTTCTCGGCGCTGGTGCGGAAGGCGAAGGAGCTCGGCTACACCGAGCCCGACCCGCGCGACGACCTGAGCGGCCTCGACGTGGCGCGGAAGCTCGTCATCCTCGCGCGGGAGATCGGCTGGCCGGCGACGCTCGAGTCGGTGAAGCTCGAGAGCCTCGTGCCCGCCGCGCTGGCGAAGGTGTCAGCGCCCGAGTTCATGGAGCGCCTCGGCGAGCTCGATGGCCCCATGAAGGCCCGGCTCGAGGGCGCGCGGCCGAGCGTGCTGCGCTACGTGGCGCGGCTCGACGCCGGCGGCGCGGCGCAGGTCGGGCTGACCGTGCTGCCGCCCGACCACCCGTTCGCGAAGATCCGGCTCACCGACAACGTGGTGCAGTTCACGACGAAGCGGTACCGCGACAACCCGCTCATCGTGCAGGGCCCGGGCGCGGGACCCGAGGTGACGGCGGCGGGCGTGTTCGCGGATCTGCTGCGCATCGCGGCTTCGCTGGGGGCGCGCGTATGAACACCTGGGCGACGGCCCACGCTCCTCCCTCCATCGGCAACGTCGCCGTCGGCTTCGACGTGCTCGGGCAGTCGTTCGAGGCGCCGGGCGACAAGGCGACGGTGCGCCGCATCGACGAGCGCGAGGTCCGCATCAAGGCGATCCGCGGTGTGGTCTCGCAGCTCCCGACGGACGCCGAGAAGAACACCGCCGGCCGCGCGCTGAAGGCGCTGCTGGCGACCGCCGACCCGGGCTTCGGCTTCGAGGTCGAGCTCGACAAGGGCATCCCCCTCGGCTCGGGCATGGGCGGCTCGGCGGCCTCTGCCGTCGCGGCGCTCGTGGCGGCGAACGCGCTGTTGCCGAAGCCGGTGTCGCTCACCGTGCTCTACGAGCTCGCGCGCGAAGGTGAAGCCGCGGCGAGCGGCTCGCGGCACGGCGACAACGTGGCGCCGATGCTGCTCGGCGGGCTGACGCTGGCGCCGGAGAAGGGGGCTCCGGTGAGCCTGGCGGTCCCGGCCTCGCTCTTCTGCGCGGTGGTGCACCCGCACTTCGTGCTCGAGACGCGCAAGGCCCGCGAGGCGCTGCGCGGCAGCTATGCGCTGCACGACTTCGTGCGGCAGAGCGAGCACCTCGCGATGGTGCTGGCCGGCTGCTTCAAGAACGATCTCGACCTCATCCGCCGCGGGCTCTCGGACGTGCTCATCGAGCCGCGCCGCGCGGCGCTCGTGCCCGGCTTCGCGTCGGTGAAGGCCGCGGCGCTGGCGAGCGGAGCGCTCGGCGCGAGCATCTCGGGCGCGGGGCCGTCGGTGTTCGCGTGGACGGACGGACGCGACGCCGCGCAGCGCGCTGGCAACGCGATGAAGGCGGCATTCGAAGCGGCAGGGCAGAAGGCGGACGTGTTCGTCTCACCCGTCGCGGGCCCCGCCGCGAAGGTCGAAGCATGCGGTGCCTGAGCACGCGGTCTCCGAACGGGCCGTACGTCTCCCTCGTCGAGGCGATCAGCCGCGGGCTCGCGCCGGACGGCGGCCTCTGGGTCCCCGAGCGCGTGCCGAAGTCGCGCGACGTGCTGAAGCCGTACTTCGAGGGCGAGCCGCTCGACCCGGCGGAGCTCGCCCGCGCCGCGTTCACGTTCCCGGCTCCCATCCGCTGGCTCGACGAGACGACCGGGCTGCTCGAGCTCTTCCACGGCCCGACGGCGGCGTTCAAAGACTTCGGAGCGCGCTTCCTCGCCGAGTGCCTGGCGCGCCTCGGCGTGACCTCGACGATCCTCGTCGCCACGTCGGGAGACACCGGGGCCGCGGTGGGCTCGGCGTTCGCCGGGCGCTCGGGCTTCCGCGTGGTCATCCTCTACCCCGATGGGCGCGTCTCTCCACGGCAGGCGCACCAGCTCGGCGCCTTCGGAGAGAACGTCCGCGCCTTCCGCGTCGCCGGCACCTTCGACGACTGCCAGCGCATGGTGAAGGAGGCGCTGGCGCAGCGCCCCGACACGACCTCTGCGAACAGCATCTCGCTCGGCCGGCTGCTGCCGCAGCTGACGTATTACGCGTCGAGCGCGCTCGAGGTCGAGCGGGCGGGGAAGGGCCCGGCGAACTTCGTGGTGCCGACGGGCAACCTGGGCAACGCGCTCGCGTGCGTGCTGGCGCGCGACATGGGGCTGCCGATCGGGAAGATCGTCCTCGCCACCAACGCGAACCGCGTGCTGTCCGAGCTGGTGAAGACCGGCGTGTACAAGCCGGCGAAGACGGTGGCGACGATCGCGAACGCGATGGACGTCGGAGACCCCTCGAACCTCGAGCGGCTTCGGTTCTGGCATCCGGACATCTCGAAGGTCGTCTCCGCCGACAGCGTGAGCGACGCCGCGATCCGCGAGGCGGTGAAGCGCGCGTTCGAGGTGCACGGCGTCGCGGTGGACCCGCACACCGCGTGCGGCCTCGAGGTCCGGTGGCGGCAGCGCGCCGAGGGCACCTGGCTGGTCGCGGCGACCGCGCACCCGGCGAAGTTCGAGAGCATCGTGGAGCCGCTGATCGGGCAGAGGGTTGAGCCGCCCGCAGCGCTCGCGGCGCTGCTGGCGCGGCCGTCGGTGGCTCAGCCGCTCGAGGCGACGACCGAGGCGCTGCTGCGACGGTTGTGACCTACGGTGGCGGCGGTCGGCAGCCCGCATCGGGGTGCGTGCTGATGAGGGTCGCGAGGTGGTCCCGACATTCCCGAGCACAACGCTGCGTTTCGCCGCCCACCCAGCAGATGCCTTTGTCGCCGTAAGTCCGTTCGACCCCGTCATCCATACCGCCCGTCGCGGCGTAGCACTGGACGTAGTCGCGACACAGGGCCGGGCTGTATCCGGAGAAGCCGCATCCGCAGCGACCCAGAGCGATGACTGCAAGCGCGATCTTGGCGACCGAGCGCAGGCGGAGATGGACGGTCACGGCCTCGCTTCGAGCGCCGTAATGCGACCCTCGTGATTGCGGAACGCGCGGATGACCTCGCTCATCTGCGCTTCCAACGCAGAGACGCGCGTATCGAAGTTGAGGCCGAAAAAGTGCAGGTCACCCTTCACCTGCTGAAGGTCTTTCGTGAGGCTCGTGTAGTGCAGGAATTCCTCGCGCTCGAGTCGTTCGACGCGAACGCTCAGCGTCGCGACCTCGGTCTTCAGCCCGGCGACCTCCGCTTTGAGTGAGCCGACCTCCGACTTCAGCCAGCCGACCTCCGACTTCAGCGAGCCGACCTCCGACTTCAGCGAGCCGAGCTCCGACTTCATTTCGGCCAAGGCCGTGAGGACCGCTTCCTGAAATGCCGTCTCAGACATCATTCCCCCTTGAGTGTAACGCCGGGCGGAAGGGCCCGACAGGACCTGTACATACATGCAGGGTCTGACATGGCAGGTGTCACCTTCGGCCCGGCCCGTTCGTGGTGGGGTCATGAACACGAAAACCACCGTCATCGGCGGAGGCCTCGCCGGCCTCACCGCCGCCACGCTGCTCGCGCGCGGCGGCCGCGACGTCACGCTCTACGAGAAGTCGTCCCTCGGCGGCCGTGCCGCGACGCACTCCGAGCACGGCGCCCTCTTCAACCAGGGCCCGCACGCGCTGTACCGCGGCGGCCGGGCGATGCAGGTGCTGCGCGAGCTCGGCATCGAGCCGAACGGCAAGGTCCCCACGCCGGGAAACCTGTTCGCGTGGAACGGCGAGCAGCTCCACGGGCTGCCGACGGGGCCGGTCACGTTGCTCTCGAGCTCGCTGCTCACCCTCGGCGAGAAGCTCGAGTTCGCGCGGCTGCTCGCGCGCGTGAAGAGCCTCAAGCCCCCGGGCACCGTCGGCGAGTGGCTCGCGCGCGACGTCCACCACGAGAACACCGCGAACCTCGTTCGCGCCACGCTGCGCGTCTCGACCTACTGCAACGACGACGCGCTGCCGGCGACGCTCGCCCTCGACCAGCTGCGCCTCGCGCTCGCGAAGAACGTCATGTACCTGCACGGCGGCTGGCAGCAGCTCGTCGACGCGCTGAAGGCGAAGGCGCTCGACGCCGGAGTCCGCATCGTCGAGCACCAGCGCAAGACCACGCTCGACGGCGAGACCGTGCTCGCGGTGACGCCGCCTGCCGCGCGAGAGCTCGGCGTCCCCATCAAGCCGCTGAAGCCGGTGCGCGCCGCGTGCCTCGACCTCGCGCTGAAACGGCTCCCCAAGCCGCGCGCCGGGTTCGCGCTCGGCATCGACGCGCCGCTCTACTTCTCGGTCCACTCGAACACCGCCGAGCTCGGCCCGCACCACGTCATCCAGGTGGCGAAGTACCTGGGCCCCGGAGACGTCGGCGCGGACGCGCTGCCCGAGCTCGAGGCGCTCACCGACGCGATGCAGCCGGGCTGGCGGGAGCAGGTCGTCGCTCGCCGGTTCCTGCCCGAGCTGACGGTGGTGCACGCCATGCCGGGTCAGCGTCCGCCGGTCGACGCCCACCCCGGCGTCTGGTTGTGCGGCGACTGGGTCGGAGAAGAAGGAATGCTGTCCGACTGCGCGTTCGCGAGCGCCGCGGAGGTCGCCCGTCGCATACTCGCCGCGAAGAGCCACCGCGCCGCCGCCTGACATGAACCTGCCCGAGCACGAACGCTTCCTCTGGAGCCTGTGCTACCGGATGACCGGCAGCGCCGCGGACGCCGACGACCTCGTGCAGGACACCTTCGCCCGCGCGCTGGAGCGGCCGCCGAAGGATCAGGACGCTCCCCTCAAGCCGTGGCTCACCCGCGTCGCCGTGAACCTGGCGCGCGACACGCTGCGCCGGCGCAAGCGCACGCCGTACGTCGGCCCGTGGCTGCCGTCTCCGCTCGACACGGAGGACGAGGCGCTGCCGGCGGAGCCTGCTTCGAGTGAAGGCCGCTACGATCTCCTCGAGAGCGTGTCGTTCGCGTTCCTGCTCGCGCTCGAGGCGCTGTCTCCGAAGCAGCGCGCGGTGCTGCTGTTGCGCGACGTGTTCGACTACTCGGTGCGCGAGACCGCCGAGGCGATCGGAGCGAGCGAAGACAACGTGAAGCAGATTCACCTGCGGGCGCGGCGCGCGATGGACGCGTACGACGCGAACCGCACGGTGCCGACGCGCGAGCTGCAGCAGCGGAACAAAGCGGCGCTCGACCGCTTCATCGAGGCGCTGCTGTCGAACGACGTCGCGCAGGTCGAGGCGGTGCTGGCGCCGAACGCGCACGCGATCACGGACGGCGGCGGCCGGTACCACGCCGCGCGCAACGTGGTCGTCGGGGCCGCGAAGGTGGCGCGCTTCTTCCTCGGCGTGCAGTCGAAGCGGGGCGCTCCCATCGACGTTCAGCTGCGCAACCTGAACGGCCGCCCGGCGATCGTGATGCGCTTCGACGACTCGCAGCACCCGATGCTCGCCCCGCTCGTCACCTTCAGCATCGACGTCGACGCCGAAGGCCGCGTCGCCGCGGTGCACTCGGTGCTCGCCCCGGTAAAGCTCGACAAGTTTCCGCTTTTCAGCGCCCGAAGACCTTCTTGAGCTTGCTCCAGAAGCCGCCGGCGCGCTTCTCGAGCTCCTCGCCGCGCCTGGCCTCGGCCTTCTTGGCGACGTCTCCGGCGATGCCGAGGCGCTTGGCGATCTCCTCGCTGGTGAAGCGCGTCGCGAGCTTCGACTTGAACGCCTTGCGCGTGCGCAGCTCGCGCGCCTCGACGGTGAGCACGCACTCGGAGTCGAGCTGCAGCGTCACCGCGACCTGCACCGAGCCCTTCGGCCCCTTCGGCAGCCCCTCGACCTCGACGGCCCCCAGGAACTCGTTCGCGGAGACGTGACCGTCTTCGCCCTGGAAGATCATCAGCTCCATCTTGTCCTGGTTGTCGGTCTGCGTGGACACGCCGAACGACTTCGACACCGGCAGCGGCGTGTTGCGCTCGATGATGCGCTTGAACGCGCCGCCCGGCATGCCGACGCCGATCGTCATCGGCACCACGTCGATGAGCACCACGCTCGACACCTTGTCGACGGTGCCCGAGTACAGCGCCGCGCCCAGCGCGACCGCCTCGTCCGCGTTCACCGACGCGTGCGGCGTCTTCTTGAACAGCGCCTCGAGCTTCTTGCGCACCAGCGGCATGCGGCTCATGCCGCCCGCGAGCACGATGTCGTCGACGTCGGTCGGCTTCACCTTCGCGTCGAGCAGCACGTCCTGCACCGTCGAGATGGTGCGCTCGACGAGGTCGAGACACGCGGCCTCGACCTCGTCGCGCGTGAGGGTGCACTTCAGGTCCCGCGGCGCGCCGCCCGACGGGTCCATCTCCAGCATCGGCAGGTGCACGTCGAACGCGTTGCGCTCGGACAGCGCCACCTTCGCGCGCTCGGCGACGTCGTTCACGCGCGAGAGCGCGATGGCGTCTCCGGCGAAGGGGCGCTTGTGCTGCTCGGCGTACTTCTGCAGCAGCACGTCGGTGACCTGGTTGTCGAAGTCGACGCCGCCCAGGAAGATGTCGCCGCCCGTCGCCATCACCTCGAACACGTTGCCCTCGATGCTCATCAGCGTGGCGTCGAAGGTTCCGCCGCCGAGGTCGTAGACGAGCACCGTCTTGGCGAGCTGGCGGTTCATGCCGTACGCGAGCGCCGCCGCCGTCGGCTCGTTCAAGATGCGCTCGACCTTGAGCCCCGCCATCGCGCCGGCGCGGCGCACCGCCTCACGCTGCGGCTCCGAGTAGTACGCGGGGCAGGTGACGACGGCGCGAGACACCTTCTGGTTCAGGTGCTGCTCGGCCATCTCGCGGCACTCCTGCAGGATGATGCCCTGCACCTCCTCGAGGGCGAGGACGTCGTTGCCGAGGATGACGGCGGCGCGGCCGTCGTGGCCGGGGACGATCTGGTAGTGGAAGCGCTCCTTCACCTGCCGCACGGTGGCGCTGTCGAAGTCGCGGCCGACGAGGCGCTTGGCGCCGTAGATGCTCTTCGCCGGGTTCAGCAGCATCTGCGACTTCGCGCGGTGCCCGACGAGCAGCCTGTTGTTGTTCGACATCGCGACGACGGACGGGATGGTGTTGTAGCCGTCCTTCGAGCGCAGGATCAGCGGCTTGCCGTTCGAGAGCACCGCGCAGCACGAGTTCGTGGTGCCGAGGTCGATGCCGATGACGGGGCCGGTCGCTTCGATCTTCTCCGGCGCTTTCAGGAAGACGGGGCCCGAGCGCGCGACCGGCGCTGCTTGAGCCACCTGCGCATCGAGCCGCTGCGGCGCCTGCGGAGGAGGCGGAGGCGGAGCAGCCACCCGGCGCAGCTCCGGCAGCTCCTGCGGGGGAGCAGGCGGCGGCGGGGGCGGCGCCTTCGGCTTCGAGGGCGGCGGTGGCGGAGCGACCGGAGGCGGCGGCGGCGGCTCCGGCGGCTTCGCTGCGGGCGGAGGCTGTGGCGCCTGCAGCTCGGGCGGCAGGCCGCTCACGTCGAAGTCGATCTCCATGCCCCTCTCGATGGGAGGCGGCGCCTCGATCGCGACGTCGAGCTCGAACGGGTCGAACGGCTTCTGAGGCGCCTCGGCCTCGACCTCGATCGGCACCTCCGGCGGAGGCGCCGGCGTCGACTGCACCAGCGCCTCGATCGGGATGTCGATCTCCTGCTCGGGGTTCGGCGGCGGCGGCGGCGTCAGCGGCTCGTCGTCGATGGGGATGTCGATGTCGTCCGGCGCGGCGAACGGCACGTCGGCGTCCGCGGCGGCCGGCGGAGGCGGCGCGGCGGGCCTCACCGGCGGCGCGACGGGCGCAACGGCGGGGGCGATCGCCGGGACGACCGGCGCGATCGACGGCGCCCTGGGCGCGGAGCCCGGCGCGATGCGCGGCGGCGGCGGAGCAGCGGCGACGGCCTCGGGGGCGAACAGCGGCTCCTTCACCTGCAGCATCCGCACGACGATCTGCTGGCTCGCCTCATCGAGCTTCATGAACTCGACGCCCATGCCTGCGGGCTCAGCGGGAGTCGACGCCTCGCGCACCCACTTCACCTTCGCGGTGCCCTGCATGACGCGCACGCCGCCGGCGATCTCGATCTTGAACTGCATCACCGTGCCGACCGGCAGCGGCTTCTTGCTGCGAAGGAACATGCCTCCTTCGGAGAGGTTGGTGGCGTACTTCGCCACGAAGTCGTCGACGCCCTGGTGTGCGAGCTTGACGAGGAGGCCCACGGCCTTGCGCTTGGCCTGGCGATTCTCGGGTCCGTCGGTCACGCCTCATCATGGATCCACCCGGGCGTCCCCTCCACGAAAACCACCGGAACAGCCCGTCTGCAGAGGGCGTCCCACCCCGGTATGGCGCCCGCCCTCTCGCTGCTCATCGCCCTCTCCGCCACGTACCCCGAGTCCATCGCGAAGCTCGCCGAGACACGTGGCGCGCTGGCCGCGTCGCCGAGCAAGGACCGGGTCTCGAAGGCCCGCCAGGCGCTGCTCGAGGCGTTCGACCGCGACCTCTTCCCCGCCTGGGAGGGCACGCCGTGGGACTTCTACGGCACCAGCGAGACGCCGCGCGAAGGGAAGATCGCCTGCGGGTACTACGTGAGCACCCTGTTGCGCGACGCCGGCTTCAAGGTCGAGCGCGTGAAGCTGGCGCAGCAGGCGAGCGAGAAGATCGTGAAGACGTTCGCGGCGCCGTCCGAGATTCAGCGGTTCCGCAACGTCGAGCCGGCCGAGGTGGTCAAGCAGGTCCGCGCGCGCCACGGGCCCGGGCTGTACATCGTCGGCCTCGACTACCACGCCGGGCTCTTGCGGCTGACCGCCGACGCCGCGTTCTTCTGCCACGCCGCGGTGCTCGGCGACGCGAAGGCGACGTGCGAGAAGGCCGACACGTCACCGGGAATGGTGTCGAGCTACCACGTCGTCGGTCCGGCGCTCAGCGACGCGCGCATCGCCGACTGGCTGGCCCAGCGCGACGTGCTCACTTCACGATGAAGATGACGTGCTTGCGCACCGGGTAGTTGAAGCACACGAACACGATGAACGTGCCGAGGAACGACAAGAGCTCCGGCGGCGCGGCGGGCAGCAGCTCGAGCAGGCCCTGGTAGATGCTCCAGTTGAGCAGCAGCGTGACGCTCTCGAAGAGGACGAACAGCTTCGCCTGCCTCGACATGCGCCCGGCCTGCGCGCGGAAGGTGAACGTGCGGTTGCCCAGGAACTGAATGCAGGCGCCGGTCATCAGCGCCGGCGCGCGGGCCCACGCGGGGTCGACGCCGGCGAGGCGCACGAGCGTCGTGAGCACGGTGAAGTCTCCGGCCGTCGCGAAGCCACCGACGATCAGCGCGCGAGAGAAGCGGAAGGCCCGAGTGAACAGCGCCTCGCTCTCTTCTCGTCGGGGATCCGAGCGCTCTTCGACGTTCACGATTCGTCCCGGCTCGGCGGCCCCAGGCCGCGGCGGCATCCGCGGCAATATGGCGTTCAGGACGCGCTCAGGCCAGCCCCGTGTCGATCGCGGTGCGCACCAGTCCCGCACGCGTGCTCACGTCGAGCTTCCGGTAGAGGTTCTTGATGTGCGTCTTCACCGTGTGCTCCGAGATGTCGAGCGCGGCAGCCGTGCTCGCCGCCGTGTGCCCGCGCGCGAGCAAGACCACCACCTCGCGCTCTCGGGCGGTGAGCTCGAAGGCCGCGACGGGCTTCGCGGACGGCGCAGACGACTGCACGTACCTGAGCACGCGCCTCGCGACGCGGGCGCTCAAGGGCGGGTGCCCGGCGAGCACGTCACGCAGAATTCCAGCCGCGCTGGCGCGGGACTCGTCCTTGAGCAGGTAGCCGTCGGCGCCCTGCTGCAGGGCGGTGAAGAGGTGCTCGTCGTCGTCGAAGACGGTCACCACCACGATCCAGGCGCCGGGTCGGCGCTCGCGGATGGCCGTGATGAGCTCGACGCCGCGGCCGTCGGGGAGGTTGAGATCGAGCACCACCAGATCGGGCGCGACCTCTGAGAGGTGTTCGCGCGCCCGCGCGAGGCTGCGCGCGGTGCGCACTTCGACGTCGCCGAACGCGCTCTGCACGACGCCGGTGATGAATGCGAGATCCGGCGCGCGATCCTCCACCACCAGCACGCTCTCGATGCGCGGCGGCGAGCTCACGCGGACGAGCTCCAAGGCAGCTCGAGCCACACGCTGAAGCGGCCGCCCTCGACCCCCCAGCGGGCCGACCCCCCAAGCTCGGTCATGCGCGACGCGATGTTGCCCAGCCCCACCCCCACCTCCAGCGGGCCCCGCGGCGCCGCGGCGTTGGACACCGTCGCTCGAAGCTCACGGTCTCCCGCCTCGAGCTCGTAGCGAACCGGCCCTGCGCCGTGCTTCAGCGCGTTGGTCATGGTCTCGCGCAGCGCGCGGGTGAGGTTCGCGCAGTGGCGGGCCGGCACCAGGTGCTGCGGCCGGCCCTCGACGCACCACTCGAGCTCGCGCCCCGAGACGACGGCGCGAGCGCGCAGCTCGGCCTCGAGCTCTTCGAGGAGCTCGAGGCAAGGCGTGGGCTCGTCGTGCAGCGCGGTGAGCACGTCGCGCAGGTCGCGCATCGCCGCCTTCGCGAGCTGGGCGGTGTGCTCGTCGGTCGCTTCGTGGGCGATGCGGACGATGCTGGCCCCGAGGTCGTCGTGCAGGTCGCGGCGGATGCGCGCCCGCTCGGTGAGCTCGCCCTCTTCGCGGGCGGTGATCGCCCCGCGCACCGACTGGCCCAGCGCGACCAGGTCGGCCGCGCGGGCCACGTCGTCGCGCGAGAAGAGCCGGGTGCCGTTGTCTCTCAGCCGGCACCGGTACGAGCCGCCGCACGCCGGAGCCGGCACCTCGAGCCAGGCGCCGTCGCCGGCGAGCCGCGGCGCCGCCAGCTCGGCAGGGCTCTCGGTGAGCTCGACGGGCCTGAAGGTGCCCCGCAGGGCCTCCCGGAAGCGGTCACGCAGCTCTGCGGTCGTGGAGGCGCCGATGAGGTGGCGCGGGTCGAACGCCGGCGTCTTGGCGGTGCCCGAGAAGCGCTCGAACAGCCGCTGGCGAATGGGGAAGTACACCCAGCCGGCGACGATGAGCGCCACGACGAGCGCGGTGCCCTGCGCGACGTCGAAGAGGCGGGTGAGCACCAGGTCGACGCCGATGACGGCGAGCCCGCTGAGCAGCCACGACCAGGTTCGAAACCACCAGCGGTCGAGCTCGAAGAGGCGGAAGCGCAGGACCCCGAGCGAGATGCCCGCGAACATGAACACGATGGTCACCAGGCCCGTGGTCTGGCTGATGAGCGGCCGCGAGCCGAGCAGTATCGGCAGGGTGATCAGCGCGGCGAAGAAGATCACGCCGATGAACATCGAGAGCAGCATCCACCCCAGCGCCGCGCGCTGCAGCGGCTGCGCGCGCGAGGCTCGCCACTGCCACGCCGAGACTCCGAGGAAGAGCAGAAAGTGGATGAAGTTGGCGGTGTAGAAGCCAGAGAGCCACAGGGGCCCGAGCTGAAGATGCCCGGCGGCTGCGGCCACGGCGGCGTAGATCCAGAAGAAGGCGGTCGAGCGGATGAGCCTGACCGGGTAGATCGCCAGGAGCGCGAGCACTCCGGACGCGAAGAACAGCCCCCCGGCATGATCGAGGGTCGACAGCCAGCGGAACGCGACCGGGTCCAGGGCGAGCGGCCGGGTCGAGTAGAGCGCCACGGGCCACACGGCCAAGCTGAAGGCGACCGCGGACACGGCGTAAAGGCGAGCTGCCCGGCTCCGATCCGAGAACGCATAGGTGAAGGCGCCCACCAGCCAGGCGACGAGCGCGGAGGCCACCAGCGAGTAGAAGGCGAGCGGCAGCTCGACGAGGCTGCGCCTTCGCACCGGCACGCTTCGCCACGTGCCGCCGACCTCGAGCTCGACCGCGTTGGCCTGCAGGTGGCGCCACAGTGTGCCCTGCCGCGCGTAGAAGTCGTCGAGCTCCCGCCACGTTCCGACCACGTCGGGCTCGTCGATGACGTCGATCGCCTTCAGCGCGAACGGGGGCGCCCCGCCGGAGGCACGAATCGCCGAGACCTGGGCGCCGGTCGGGTCGGTGAGCACGTCGCCGGACGCGTGCAGGGCCAGCGCGGGCGCCGGCAGCTGCTGCGCCGCGACGATGAGCGCGACCGTGACCGCGACTGCGCCGAGCAGCGCAGAGCTGATGACCCACGCGGGGCTGAGTCGCGGCGCCGAGGCGCCGGCCGGGACGTCGTTCGCCACGCGCCCAAGCTGCCACAGCCGGGCGTGCAGGTGCATGTCCCGCGGGCGGGGGAGCACGGCTCGGGCTCAATATCCGTTCGTCGCGTGCCGCAGCAGCGTCACGTTGCTCACCGCTCCGTTGGTGAAGCTGCCGGCCGAGATGAGCGGCCCGTGGCCCTGGTAGCTGCCGATGTTCGGCGTGTAGAGGCACGTCTCTCCGGACTCGCACAGCAGGTTGTCGTTGCCGACGCCGTCGTCCACCAGCTCGCGCGCGCTGCGCAGGGCGACGGTGGTGCAGTTGGCTCCGTCCCACGCCGCGTCGAGGGCGGCGCACTCGGCCGCCGAGCTTGCGACCCAGCGCTGGGTGAAGACGTCGTTGCCGGTGGGTATGGGAAGCACCCCGCGCAGGGCGACGTCGGACGCGGTGAGGCTCGCGTCCCAGATGCGGCAGGTGTCGCCGGTGACGCACAGCCCGTGATGGTTCGGGTGCGGGAACGCCTCGGCCGAGTCTTTGCCCCAGCCGCGGTAGGGGTTCGAGAACCTCAGCCAGTCGGTGATGGCCGCGTGGCTCGCCGCGCCCGAGGTGTCGGAGGCGTTGGCCGGGTCATCGGTCGTCACCTTGCCCACGAACGACTGCGAGAGCGAGAGCGACGGCACCACCGCGCCGGTCGAGAGCGGCACGAGGCGGCAGTTGGTGAGCGAGGTGTTGTTGGCGGCCAGCCCGCCGTCGGGCTGGGTGCCGGTGGTGAAGCAGTCGTTGATGCTGGTGATGCTGGGCACCTGGCTGTTCCCGACCTTGAACAGCCCGTGGTAGCCGTTGTTCCTCACGCCGCCGAACTGGAAGACGGCGTGGCCGTTCGAGTGGGCGACGGCGAGGTCCCACGTCTGGATGCGCTCGATCGGGCCCTGGACCCACAGCAAGAGGCCCTTGGCCGCCTGGTTCGCGAGCGCCATGCGGTGGAAGGTGGTGTCCACGTTGCCTCGGAGCTCGACGACGCCGTGGTCGCTGTCGAGGGCCGAGGTGTTGAGCGTGGTGACGTCCGCGACGTAGTTGCCGTCTCCCGCGAGGACCCCCTCGTCTCGGCTGTTGATCGCCGTCAGGTTGGCCACCCTCACGTTCCGTCCGAACGCGTTCACGGCCCACCACGCGTTCGAGACGACGACGTCTGACAGGCTGACGTCGTTCGAGTTGAAGTTGAGGGTGACTCCCCCGGAGGTTCGGGCGACGCGGACTCGCCGGATCGTGGAGCGGGTGAGCTCGAACTGAACATCGCCCTCCGCGAGGTCCAGATCGCGGATCGTGACCTCGCTGCCGGCGTGACTCACCGGGCTGAGGAAGTAGCTGCCGGTGGTCATGGACGCGCGCACGAGCTTGACGCGCCGGATCACCCCTCGGTGTGCGCCATCGGCGACGAAGCCGCGGTTGCCGGACACTTGCCGGCTGATCTGAATGTCTTCCGCGACGAGGTTCGGCACACCGAGCAGCTCCACGCCGCGGTCGGCCCTCAGCGGCGCGAAGTCGAGCAGGCTCGTCTGCAGCAGCCGGAGGTTGGGACACTCCTGGCAGCGAACGCCGGTGATGCTGCTGAAGTGCACGGTGACCCGCCGCGCGGTGGTGAAGCGCGTCCTCGAAAGGCCCAGGGGAATGGAGGTGGTGGTGTAGAGGTCGCCCTCGAACCACAGGAAGTCGGTGTCCTGCGCCGAGGCGCCGAGCCGGCGCGTGACCGTTCCGGAGAGCGGCTCGGCGACCAGCGCGACCTTCGGGACCATCGCGGGGATGTTGATCTCGCCGTAGTCGCCGCCGTCGGCCTTCGCGGCGAGCACCGTCGAGGGGCCGAAGCCGGTGAGCCCCGCGGTGAGCTGCACCACCGGGTTGCCCCACCACACGCCCGGAGCCGACGCGGCGATCTCGTTCATGCCCTCGTAGACCCGCACCACGTTCATGCGGAACCGGGGTGGGCTGGCGGCGAAGTCGAGGAGGTCCGCCACGCCCTTGGCCGGCTTCAGCCCGGTGCTCACCACGCGCACCGGGTTGACCGTGCCGTCGCAGACCCAGTCGAACGCGGCGAGGTCGTCGGTCGCGGTCAGGTTGGCGCAGCTCGAGCGCCCCGTCACGGTGAAGGCGCGCAGCTCGCCGCCGTGGAAGCAGGCAGGCGGGCCCGCGTCGGTCGCCGGGTCGCACGCCGCCCCCGAGGCGGTCAGCGGCGACGTGCCGTCGTTCGCGACCCAGTCGTTCCAGTGCTGGCCGTTGGCGTACAGCGCGAGCTGAGACGGGCCGAGTCCTCCCGCGCCGCCCGCGCCGCCCGCGCCGCCCGCGCCGCCCGCGCCGCC
>CALJKW010000047.1 GCA_937980205.1 uncultured Myxococcales bacterium
GCGGCGGCAGCGCGACCGGCGGCGGCAGCGCGACCGGCGGCGGCAGCGCGACCGGCGGCGGCAGCGCGACCGGGGGCGGCAACGCGACCGGGGGCGGCTCCGGCGGCTCCGGCGGCGGCAGCGTCACGACGCTCCCCGAGGTCGACCTCGTCGACGCGGGCCCGGCCGTCCTCATCGACGGCGGCTTCCAGTTCACCGAAGGCCCGAGCTGGGTGCCGGCGATGAACGCGCTGCTCTTCACCGACATCCCGCAGGCGCGCATCTGGCGCTGGAGCTCCGGCGCCGGCTTCTCGCTGTTCCGCCCGAACAGCGGCATGGCGAACGGCATCGCGCTGGCGCCGAACGGAGACCTCATCATCTGCGAGCACGCCGGCCGCGTGACGCGCACGCGCCCCGACGGAGGCCAGTCGGTCGTCGCGCAGGTGGTCGACGGCGGCACGCTCAACTCGCCGAACGACGCGGTCGTGCGCAGCGACGGCACCATCTACTTCACCGACCCGACCTACGGAGGCACCGGCAGCGTCGGCACGCGCGGCGTCTACCGCGTGGCGACGAACGGCGAGGTCTCGCGCTTCTACGGCACCGGGACCGGCCAGCCGAACGGCGTCGCGCTGTCTCCCGACGAGCGCATCCTCTACGTCGCCGACACGGTGGCGAGCACGGTGCGGCGCTTCGATGTCGCGCCGGACGGGACGGCGACGGGCGGGCAGCTGTTCGTGAACACCAACATGCCCGGCCCCGGAGGTGGCGGCGACGGCATCACCACCGACGACAACGGCTTCCTCTACGTGACGACCAGCGGCGGCGTGAAGGTGTGGAGGCCGGACGCCGGCTACGTCGGCCGCATCATCGTCCCGCAGCAGCCGTCGAACTGCGCGTTCGGCGAGGCCGACCGGCGGACGCTGTTCATCACCGCGCAGTCGGGCCTGTATCGCGTGCGGCTCAACGTGACCGGGCCGTACTGAGCTGAAATCTCGACTGATTTTTGCTGGGTGTGGACATGTGGGCAACAGGTGCTGCGTGTAGGCGACAATCCCTTCACGCAGTCGCCGCTCGCCCTCGCTGCCCACAAGGAACGCCCATGTCCTTCGGTGCCAAGTCGTACGCCTCGCGTCCGCTTCCGGTCTCGCAGCAGGTGCCCGAGCGCACCCAGATGGGTCAGCCCATCTCGAGCGTGATTCCGTCGAACGCGAAGCGCGTCGCGGTCTGGGCGAGCTACGAGGGCGATCGCTTCAGCGGCATGGATCAGCTGCCCGGCGACACGCAGGTGAAGCTCGGCTCCGGCGAGCGGTCGAACCGCTTCTTCGTTCTGCACGGTCCGAGCAAGGTCACCCGCATGACGGAGTGGTTCGACACGAACGGCGACGGGAAGGCCGACGTGAGCCGCACCACGAGCCTCAACGGCAGCACCGTGGTGCGCACCGGAATCGGCCCGACCCTCGAGCCCGGCGGCTTCATCGCGTCGGACCACAACCGCGACGGGCTCATCGATCGGTACACCGAGGCGAACCAGAACGGCGAGCGCAGCCTCGAGGACGGCGACTACGACGGCCGCGTCGACCGAATCGTCGAAGACGTGCGCCGCCTGTCCGGCTTCCGCTTCGACGGCATCGACAACTCCGAGATCGCGAACCGCATCCTCGAGGACGCGAACAAGGACGGCGCGTTCGATCAGGAGACGGTGACGCAGCGGCAGCGGCGCTGAAGGCGCAGCACCGGGCGCCCGGTGTCGACGAAGTGACCATGCCGGCTCGCGACCGCGTCGTGTAGCGTCGCGCGCGTGAGGGGAACTTCTCGGCTCGTCCTGCTCTTCGTCGCCGTCGCCTGTACGCGCGATCTCGCGGTGCCCGCCGGCGCTCCGCCCGGCTCGGTCACCGGGCGCGTCACCTACGCGGTGCCCGGTCGCTCTGAGCGGCGACCCGCCGTCAACGCCGCCGTCTCGCTGCTCGGCACCGGCAACCAGGTGGTCACGAACCCGGCCGGCGTGTTCACGCTGCCCGACGTCGACGTCACGGAAGGGCTGGTGCACTTCCGCTTCGACTCCGACGGTGACGGCGTCGTCGACCGGCAGCGCGTGCTCGAGCTGGCCGACTACGGCGCCGGGCCGCACCGCGCCATCGACGTCGGAGAGGTCGTGCTCGGCGAGAACGCCGCCGTCTCGGGCCGCGTGCTGCGCGCCGACCTCGGCGCCGCCCGCAGCGGCCACGGCGGCACCACCGTCTTCGTCCCCGAAGGTCCGTTCTCCGCGATGACCAGCGACGACGGCTCGTACCTGCTGCCGGCGCTGCCCTCGGGCCCGCTGCAGTTCTACGTGTACCGCGTCGGCTATTCGTCGGTGTCGCTCGGCACCGTCGAGCTGCGCTCCGGCGAAGAGCTCCGCTTCCGCGACGTCGTGCTGCAGCTCGACACCGGCCCGCAGGCGCCGGGCTCGCTCGCGGGGCGGCTCGCCTTCTCTCCTGCCGCCGAGGGCAGCGGCGACGCCGTCGTCGAGCTCTCGAACGGAGCGATGGCCGCGCTCGACGCCGACGCCGCGTTCCGGTTCGCCTCGGTGCCGCCAGGCCTCTACACGCTCGAGGCGCGGCGCACCGGCTACTCCGAGGCGGTCGTGCCGAACGTGCTCGTCCTGCCCGGCGCCGAGGCGAGCGTCGGCACCGTGCTGCTCACCGACCGGCCCGCGCCCGATGCAGGGCAGCTGCCGTCGAGCGACGCGGGCATGATGAACCCGCCCTCCGACGCGGGCGTCACCGACGCGGGCGTCACCGACGCGGGCATGGCCGGCGACGCCGGCACGCCGTGCGGCAGCACCGCGCAGTGCGGCACCGGCGAGTGGTGTGACGAAGGCCGGTGCCAGCCGCAGTGCAGCGCGACGGTGACGTGCAGCGCAGGAAGGACGTGCGACCTGGCCACGAACACCTGCGTGCGCACCTGCGCGGCCGGGTGTCTCGTCGGCACGAGCTGCCACGCCGCGAGCGGCCTGTGCCGCGCGGAGTGCGACCTCTCCTTCGGCTGCGCCGCCGGCTTCAGCTGCGTCGGAGGAGCCTGTCTGCCCGAGTGCGGTGTGGGCCTGCCCGCCTGCCCCGCACACCGCATGTGCCGCGCCGGAGCGTGCGTCCCCGACCTGACCTGCGACGACGACCTCGACTGCCCGAGCGACACGATGTGCCGCAACGCGCGCTGCGACGCGCGACCGACGGCGCCCTCGGATGCGGGCGCGTTCACCTGCTCCCAGCCGTGTCACTGCCGCCTCGGAGAGTGGTGCAACGCGGGGCTCTGCGCGGCCGAGCGCGTGCTCACGCGCTTCGTCACCGCCGACGGCGGAGTCTCACTGCAGAGCGTGCTCTCCGCCGCCGGGCCCGACGCGGTCATCGCGCTGCGCGCCGGCGACACGTTCTGGTCGGAGACTCCGTTCCGCTTCGGGCCAGGCGCCGACCGCGCGGTGCTCGCCGGCGGGTACGTCGACTGCGGCGCCGCGTCGCGGCGCGTCCGCTCGGACGGCACGCGCACCACGCTCGCGGTCGACGGCGGCCTCGTGCTCGAGCTCGGCGGAAGCGGTGGGCAGCCGGTGCTCGACCTCACCGCGCAGAACTTGAGGCTCGAGACCGGGCCGAGCACCGGCGGCTGCACCGGCCAGCTCACCGTCGCGAACGCGCAGGCGCCGAAGGTGCGCTTCATCGACGGCGTGTTCCCGGCGGGCCGCTGCGGCAACGCCACGCAGGCGCTCGTCGACCTGTTCGGCGTCGGCCCCATCGACGTGAGCGACGTCACCGTCGGCGAGAGCGGCTTCAACCAGGGCTCGTTGCGAGCGGTGCGCGTGAACGGCGCGTACGGGACGGTGAGGAACGCGTCGTTCGCTCCGCAGGCGACGACGCTGAACACCGTCGACGTCGTCACCGCGGAGAACGTGTCCGGCCCGCTGGAGATCATCGGCACGCGCGTGCCGCCGCTCACCGTGACCGGCTCGATGACGGGCGTCAGCGTCGCCAACGCGGTCGCGCAGCCGATTCTCGTGGAGGACAGCGTCATCGCGTGGCCGTCGGGGCAGGACAACGGCTCGGCGTTCATCGGCATCGACTTCGGCAGCTCGACGAACGTCACGGTGCGCGACAACGTCATCGACGGCGCCGCGCAGACGGGCCAGGTGCACTCGACGGGCATCGGCATTCGAGCGAACCCCGCCGCCGGCGTCGTGTCGGGCAACCGCATCTTCCCGCCGATCGCGAGCTCGACGGGCTCGGTGCGCATTCAGGGCATCTACGCGGCCTCGCTCGGTGGAGCGCTGACGATCTCGGACAACGTGATGGTCGGCGGGCAGACGAACTCGCGCCTCGAGGGCATCGTGGTCGGCAGCGGGACCGGCGCCAGCGTGACGATTCAGCGCAACGTCATCTTCGGCGGAGTCTCGCTCACCATGCGCGGCATCTGGGTGACCTACGGCACGAGCCATCGCATCCTGGACAACGACGTCAGCGTGTCGGGGAACGGGACGACCTGTGCGGGCGGCCCGACCATCGCGCTCGAGCTGCACGACGGTCGCGCGCTCATCGAGCGCAATCGCCTGGCGGCGACGAACGCGGAGGCGGTTGCTGCCGTGAAGCTCACCTTCAACAGCGGCAGCGAGCTCTACGGGAATCACCTCTGGGCAGGCCCGAACACGTGCTTCATGTCGAACCCGCGCTCGATGGGTCTGTGGTGCAGCGAATGCGGGCAGGTCTTCGTGAGCGGCAACACCATCGAGGCGGAAGGGTCGCTCACGATGCCCGGCGCGACCGAGGGCATGTCGTGCGAGGGCAGCACGCCGCGGCTGTTCGCCGAGAGCAACGTCATCGGCGGCGGCAGCGCTCCCACACATCGCATCATCGCGATGAATGGTGGGAGCTGCCTGCAGCCGGACTTCTTCCTGGCGAACTACCTCTGGCACCGCAGCGCGGCGGGGTTCTCGACCGGCGAGCGCGCCTTCGAGGCGGTCGACGCAGGAGTCGGAGTGCTCGACGGCCGCGGCAACCTGCTCGCGGGCAACGTGAGCCCGTTCGAGGCAGTGCAGCCGCTGCGTCCCGACGGAGGCACCTTCCACGACTTCCGGCTCGCGGCGGGCTCACTGGCGGTCGACCGCGGACGGCTGCCGGTCCGCCAGGCCGACGGCAGCGCGGTGACGCTCGACCTGTTCGGCCTGCCGCGTGACGCGGGGCAGGGCGTCGACATCGGCTGCTGCGAGCGGCGGTGAGGTGACCCGACGTCAGCCAGCCGTTATTCTTTGGCTCGTGAGCCGAGCAGAGCGCAGCGGGTGGATGACCCGAAAGGTCCGCAGCAACGAAGAGGATGGTTCCTTCGACCGCGAATTCTGGGCCGCTCAGACCCCGGAGCAGCGCTTCGAAGCTGCGTGGCAGTGTGTCCTCGACTACGCCGCGATGAAGGGAATGACCGAGCGTGAACTCCGACTTCAGAGATCTGTTGTCCGAGTTGAACGCCGGTGACGTTCGCTACCTCGTCGTCGGCGGATACGCGTTCTTCTTCCACGCGTCTCCCCGTTACACGAAGCACCTCGACGTCTGGGTGGATCCGACGCCCCAGAACGCCGAGCGGGTCTTCGAAGCCCTCCGCAGGTTCGGGGCCCCGCTGCACGAGCTCACCGTCGATGACCTGGCGCGACCCGGGATCACCTTTCAGATGGGGCTGCCACCGAACCGTATCGATGTGCTGACCGAAGTCAGCGGTCTGACCTTCGATCAAGCGTGGGCTCGACGCGTCGAGACGCGGTACGGCGACCAGCGCATGTGGGTGTTGGCGAAGGCGGATCTCATCACGAACAAGCGCGCCGTGGGCCGTCCTCGCGACCTCGACGACGTCGCCGAGCTGGAGAAGCTCCCCTAGCGGCAGCGATCGTCCGGGCTCACCGGTGGAGTGTACCGGGCGTGGCTCTCCGCACCCGGAGCCTCCGCCGTATCGCGACTCGGCGGCGTCTTCGGTTGGCAGACGACGACGCGGGAGCGCATCGCCGACGACATCGGCGCGATGCTGCGGGGCGAGCCCGAGCGTTGCGCCGCGGTGTCGAGACCGCTGGCCGTCGCCGAGGCGCTCTACGCGCTCGCGCTCGCCGCGGAAAAAATACGCGGCGCCGCGTACCTGCCTCGTTTCAGGTACGCGGCGCCAGCGGCTCACTGGAGACGTACTAGGGGAGAGCACGCCTCCGGAGCAGAACAGCCAAAGCTGACCCGAGCAGCAAACCCGAGCCGAGCGCGGCGAACAGTCGCGTTGCATCGATGGCGCCCCCTCCGCCCACGACCCAGCCAGCCGTGAGTGGTGACGACATCGATGCGCCGAACTGATCGACCGCGTCGGCGCGGAGAAGCATGGTGGCGCCGGGCCGTACGTCGCCCAGCGGCGGTGAAAGCAGGACGGGCGCGAGCGCCCTGTGAAGCGCAGGTGGCAGTGACACGGTTGAGGGTCCGTGCGCTTGGAGAGCACGCGCAGTGCCAGCATCTGATCGCGGACGGTTGCCGCGCCGAACACCCGGAAGAGAGCGCCGATGCTCCACGAGGTGTTAGCGCGAGTGTGCGCCAGTCACTTGTAGCTCCACCATGCGCGCGTCGAGGTCGCGTCGGCCGCCGGGTGGCTCGTGCCTACAGCGTGTACCGCTGATCCTTCAGCTTCGTGCCGTCGATGCCCCAGAACACGAGCCTCGCCTCGCGCGTGCTCGGGTCGAGGTGAATCGCGAGGTAGTTGTTCTCATCCGACGCGAAGTCCCACTGCGAGCCGGTGACCGAGCGCCACAGAATCGACGAGCTCTGCGCGCCGGGGCCGGCGAGCGTCTCGAGCTGCCGGCTGCCGGGGCCCGACGGCGAGACGCGGCCGATGCTCGCGAAGTGGTGATCTCCCGAGACCCACAGCACGCCCTCGACGTTCGCGTCGATGTACTCGAGCAGCTCGCGGCGCTGCTGCGCGTAGCCGTGCCACGAGTCGACGTTGAAGCCGCTGAAGGGGAACTGGCTGATCGGCACCGAGTTCATCAGCACCTTGAACGTGCACGGGCTCGAGACGAGCGCGAGCTTGAGCCACGCGAGCTGCTCGGGCGAGATGTACTGCTGCATCATCGTGGGAATCGACGAGGGCTTGCGCTCGCTGCGGCTGTCGAGCACGAACACCTCGGCCGTCTTCCCGAAGCGGATGCTGCGCCACACGCGCTCGGGCGCGACGGCGCTGCGGCGAATCGGCAGGTGCTCGAAGAACGAAGCCCGCGCGTTCTGCAGCTTCGCCATGCCCGTGAGCTCGGGGTTCCAGTCGTTGTCGACCTCGTGGTCGTCCCACGTCGCGATGACGGGCACGTTCTTGCGCAGCGCCTGGTACAGCGGCCGGCCCAGGCTGCCCTGCCACTTCACCCGGTACTCCTGCAGCGACGAGGCGCCGTCGCAGTACGCGGTGTCGCCGAGGAAGAGGAACGCATTGAGGTCGTCGCGCGCGCTCGCGTGCTGCAGCGCCGAGAGGTCGCGGCCGGTGCTCGTGCAGCTCACCGCGCCGAGCACGATGGGCTTCGCGTCGGCCTCGGCGAGCGCCGAGCGGAAGCGGCCGATCGGGCTGCGCCGCTCTTGCGTGTCGAGCTCGACGAACGCGTACGAGTAGGGCGTGTCGGGGTCGAGCCCCTCGACGTCCGTGTGCACGAAGCCCGCGTCGTCCGGAGTCATCGGCAGCTCCAGCCGCTTCGTGTCGCTCCACACGCGCAAGCCGAGCGGAGCCGCGCCCGTGTACCGCGTCTGCACGATGATGCGGCCGTCCGCGACGTCGCCGCTCGTGACGCCGAGCGGGAACGCGTTCGACTCGACCGTGCCGACCACCGGCGCAGGCTCGGCCGAGCCCAGGCGCTCCCAGCGCGTCGGGCTCGCCGTCGCGGTGAGCTCGGGCTCGGGCGGCACGTAGGGCTGAAGGGGAGGAGGCCGGCCGCACGCCGCTGCGAGGCCCGTCGCCGCTGCCGCCTTGAGAACGTCGCGCCGTCTCATGCCGCTCTCCCTTCCTCAAAAAGAATGACCGCGCGGTCATATTTCAGGGCGGCGCGGAAGTACAAGGCAGCTGCTCGCAGGAGGACACGTATGCCTGCAGTCCCGGGACGAGCGCCGAGCGCGGGCGACCTTTCTTCTGCGGCGCGGCCGTCTTCTCGCCCGAGTCGACGTCCCACTCGAGCGCGAAGTCGGGCGCGCACTCGAGCAGCAGCTCGTGCCCGCGGGTGAGCCACCACGCCGCCTCGACGCTGCACGGCGCCTCGGCGCGCACGCTGTTCAGCGTCGCGGTGTCCCAGACGAAGACTCCACCCGAGACGAGCAGCGCCACGCGCTCTCCGTCGGAGCTCACGATGAGCTGCGGGCTGCCGTCGACGGCCTTGGGAAGCTGGGCGACCGCCGCGATGTCTCCGTCGGAGCGCAGCGCGAGCACGCGGCCGTTCGCCTCGACCGCGACGATGCCGTGCTTCGTGCCGGCGAGCGCGACGGGCTTCACGTCGTCGAAGCCGGCGTCGCCGTGCAACAGGCCGTCGCGCGCGAGCCAGAGGCCTCCGTCGAAGTCGAAGGCGGCGGCGGTGACGCCGCTGACGCCGACGAGCTCTTCGGCGGTGGCGCCGCCGTCGGCGCCGAGCGAGCAGCGGGCGGTCTGCGCACCCGAGAAGACGGCGAGCGCCCGTGCGTCGTGCGAGACGGCGAAGCCGGTGCGGGTGGCGACGGCGCGCTGGGCGCAGGCGTTGAGCGCGGCGAAGTTGACGTCGCTGGTCGCGGACGACGCGAGGAAGGTGAGGCTCGAGCTCACCCCGTACAGCACCGCGCCGAGCGACGCCGCGACGCCGAGCGTGATCAGCAGCGTGACGACGGGCGGGGCGACGCCTTTTCCGATGCGGAGGCGCAAACCCGGCGGACTCTACAGCGGCCCCTTTTTCAGCGGGCCTTCAGCTTCCGCGGGCGCGCGTCGAGCTGCGTGAACAGCTTCTTCAGCCCGTCCGGCGTGACGTCGAAGCGCACGCCGATGCGGCTCGAGAGCGACAGCATCGGGTTGCCGGCCTGCGCCCAGACGACGTGGCCCTTGAACGCCACCTCTTCGTTGTCGACGAGGAAGTAGCCGTCGATGGTGCTCCCGGGCAGGAAGACCTGGCTGAGCTCCGCGCTGAAGCCTCCGCGCGAGACGTCTGCCGTCAGCGCCGGCACCCTCCGTCCAAGAGACAACGGCAACCGGTAGCTGCGGCGAAGCGTCTCGCGTCGGGTCGTCATGCGCTACAGGGTCCCACGGACCTGTCGCGCGGCAAGTTTTCAGCCCGACGACTTCTGCAGCCGGTCGACCATGCCCTGTGCGGAAAGGAAGGTGAGCACCACCTGGCCGAGCTGCACGCGCTGGCCGTTGGTGAGCCGCACGCTCTCGCCGACGAGCGCGCCGTCGACCTTCAGCTCCTTCGCCTCGGCGTGCTTCGTCACGAACCAGCCGCCGTCTCTGGGCGCGAAGCTGCAGTGGTGCCGCGACACGGTCTCGTCGCTCAAGATGAGGTCGTTGCCTTCCGAGCGGCCGACCGTCACCGCGTCGAAGAGCGCGAAGCACAGCGGGTCTCCCTTCGCGGGCACCGGCGCGCTCGCCTTCTTCGGCGGCGCGGTCTCGGCGACGGCGATGTTGCCGCGCGGAACGCTCCAGGCGCCGGGCTCCCAGACGAGCCAGTCGTGCGCGTTGCGGTGCAGGAACTTGGGGCCCAGGAGCAGGCGCTGCTGCGCGAGGCGCGACAGCGCGAACGACTTCATCATGCTCATACCGAGCTCACCGGAAGGCCGTCGAGCCGCGCCTGCATCGACTTCGCGTCGAGCAGCGTGAGCTTCACGTGCCCCAGCTCGAGCGTCTGACCCGAGCGCATCGGCGCGCTCTCGGACGGCTTCACCACCACCTCGTCGATCTTCAGCGCCTTCGCGTCATCGACGCACGAGACCACCCACGTCCTTCCGGTGTGCGCGAAGAAGCAGTGGTTGCGCGAGACCGTCTCGTCGCTCAGCACGAGGTCGTTGCCTTCGGCGCGGCCGATGCTGCAGCCCGAGCCGTCGAGCCGGGGCGCGAGCACGAAGCACAAGGGGTCGTCGATGCGCGGCTTCACGACCTCTCCCTTCTTGAGCTTCGGCGGCACGGTCTCGGCTCCCGCTGCGGTGCCGCGCGGCACCACCCACTTGCCGGGCTCCCAGACCAGCCAGTCGTGTGCGAACTGTTGCAAGAACTTCCCCCCCAAGACGAGCCGCTGCTGCGCCAGACGTGAGAGCGCGAACGACTTCACGAACGAAAGAGTTAGCACACCCCTGACGTGGCCGCCGGTGGCTGCGCGAGCCCCTGCGCACCCTGACGCAGTTTGGGCGCCTACATCGCGGCGTGCCAGCATCGCCCCTCGGCACCCCTGCTGCAGACGAGGTGCCTCACTCCGATCATGAGACGACTGCTCCTGCTGGTGCTGTGCTGCAGCGCGTGTGAGGTGAAGATCCCCGGCGGCGGCGGCACCGGGGGCGGTGGCGGCAACGGCGCGGGGACACCGCCTTCCATCGACCTCACCGTCTTCTCCGCGGTCGGCGGCAGCGCGAGCAAGCTGCTCGCCGACGTCGGCAACGCGCGGCTCGAGATCGACCCGACGCAGAAAGACGCGCTCACCGCGCTCGGCCACTGCGCCGACCTGCTCTCGTATTGCTACGCGGCGGGCGGCGCGACCGTCACGCAGTGCTTCGCGCGCTCGGCGAAGTGCACCACCAGCGAGCCGTGGAACGAGCAGCAGCCGTGCTGCGCGCAGAAGTGCGCCGACGACTTCGAGGCCGCGATGTCGGGCGGCATGAACCACGTCGACGCGCTCGAGAGGGTGCTCTTCCGCGACTACTGCATGCCCGGCGTGCGCGAGCTGATGGAGGCCCCATGAGAGCCGCGCTCCTGCTCCTGCTCTCGGCGCCCGCCTTCGCGTGGGAGTCGGTCTGCTACGACGCCCAGGGCCGCGCCTGCTCGCCGAGCGCCGGCCCGAGCACCGCGCGCCAGCGGTGGGTCGGTAACCTCGACGAGCACCGCGCCCTCTGGGAAGCGACGCGCGCGAAGGCCGGCCTCCCCGCCGCCGTCTCCGACCCGTTCACGCTCACCGTCTTCACGTCGTCGGCGACGGTGCCGGTCGGCGCCATGATGCAGCCCACCCTGCAGCCCGTCGCGATGGACGCGGCGACGCGCTCGGCGACGCGCACGTTCACCGTCGGCGAGCTCGCGCAGCTGCCCGACTTCTCCTACGCGCTGTGGGACTGGGCGAGCGGCCACGAGCAGTGCCCGCTGTCGGACGTCACCGACCCGCAGCTGTGCCACGACTTCGCCGCGCACATGGGCCCGGTGAACTCGAACCACTTCGTCCCCCAGTCGCAGGGCTTCTACGCGCGGTACCACGCGCGCGCGCTCGCCCGCGCCGCCGAGTGCAAGGCGATGAGCACCGCGCTCGCCGCTGCCTCGGGCCGCTTCGCCGCGTACGAGAAGGCGTGCGAGCTCGAGGCGCTGATGCTCGAGGCCGTCGGCCACCACTTCCTGCAGGACGCGTGGAGCATGGGGCACATGTGGCAGCGCTGGGGCTCGGCGAACCTCTCCGACTTCCCCGGCGCGACGCTCGACGAGAAGCGCGACCGCGCGGTGCTCGCCGCGCTCGTGTCCGGCTTCATCCACGGCGCGCGCGGCGTGCTGCAGCAGCTGCCGGGGTGGACGACGTTCGACGTCAACGACGCGATGTGCGCGCCGTGGCCCGACGTCCGCTTCGCGATGACCGACGGCACCATCGCCCCCGCGGTCGGCGACGCCTACCTCGCGTCGCTGTACCCGATTCAGGAGAAGACGTTCTACGACTGCGCCACGTCGGGAATGCTCGAGGTCTACCGCGCCACCGGCATGGCGCACGGCCCGGCGAACCCGGAAGCCGGGCTCACGAACGTCGACCCTGCGGGTGAGCGGTGCTTCGGCCAGCGCGCGACGAACGCCGCCATCGTCCGCGGCATGGCGATTCACCTGAAGGTGCTCCTCGCTGCGCAGACCGACATCCCGCTCGATGCGCGCTTCTCGTCGTGGATGATTCCGCAGGTCGCGCGCGCCACCGGCAAGGTGCCCGTCGCGAAGAAGACGAAGAACGAGTTCCGCATGTCGCTGATGCGCGTCACGACGCGCGCCCGCCTCGTCGCGAAAGATGACCCCAACGGCACGACGCTCGCGCAGGGCGGCATGGGCGACTTCATGGGCATTCTCCCCAACGGCCAGTACGTGAACGACGCGACGTACGAAGACCCGGCGCTGCCGTGGCGGCCGAACGGTTCGGCCCGCGAGGCCACGCTCGCGCGCGCGTTCCACGAGGCGCACGCAGCCGACTGGTGCGCCGCCACGAACGACGCGGCGCTGAACGCGCTCAAGGCGCACGCGGCCGACGCCACGCTCGACGCCGCCGGCCGGACCGCCGCGTGCGATGCGTGCGCCGAGGTCGTGAAGCGGCACCTGCGCATCGGCACGCCCGCCTCGTGGGATACGGCCCGCGAGCCGCTGTGCCACTACCTCTCCGGGGCGACGCCCGCATATGTGTACGGCGGCTCGGATTCGCGGGCCTGGTGTTGTCCCTGAGCCAACGGACATGCTTAGAGTGACTTCATGGTCGCTCCCGTAGGCCGCCGTCAGGTTCAGCAGCAGCCGAAGACCGAGACCCCGCCGAAGTCCGAGACGACGCCGCCGCAGCAGCCGGTGTCGACGGAGGGCCAGGAGCTCGTTCAGCTCCTCCAGAAGCTGGGCCAGCAGCTCGCCACCGCGTGGACCGCCGCGACGAAGGAGCCCGGCGGCGACCCGGTGGTGAAGTTCCTGCGCGCCTTCACCGGAGGCGACGCCAGCACCACGGCGGTTCAGCAGGAGAACCAGACGAAGATGGCCGAGCGCCAGGCGAAGGCGAAGGACGCGATGGGGTTCAGCGTCTCCGAGCCCGAGCCGCCGAAGAAGACCGAGGCGCCGAAAGAGGAGCCGAAGGTCGCTGAGGGCCGCGTCGCTCCGGACGCGAGCTTCTCGCAGACGAAGGCGCGCATCGGACACGCGAAGGCCGACTTCCAGGCGACGAAGGCCGAGGCCGGCGCGCTGCTCTACTCGCTCGCGCAGGAGCTCAAGCTCGCGAAGGCGGCGGGGCAGTCGAAAGAGGAGATCAGCGCCAACGTGCAGCTGCTGCTCGGGAACTTCCGAACCGGCACCTCGCTCGCGCCCGACCTCGTCGCGATCGGCGACGCGCTCGGCGTGCAGATTCAGGCGATCAGCCTCATGGGCGACAGCCCCGCGGCCTACGAGGCGCTCGCGCTCAGCCTGCTCGGCGGGAAGGTGCCCGAGGCGCCCGAGCCGTTCATCGAGGCTCACCAGATGACGCTCGCCGAGTCGTTCGCGGCGGCCGAGGCGCGCGGCGAGGGCGGCGGCGGTGGCGAGGGCGGCGGCATTCCGATCGGAGAGATCGGCGTCGCCGGCCAGCGCTCGTACCCGCAGGCGACCGCGAAGGGCACGAGCGAGCCCAAGACCAACGTCAAGGTCACCTACGACCAGGGCGGTCAACAGGTGACCGAGCAGCGCCGCCGCCAGGAACAGCAGCGCCTCGAGCGGCAGCGGCGCGAGAACGAGCGCCGTGACGACAGCGGCGGCGGCGGCGGCACCTCGACGCGCGTCGTCGAAGAGCAGATCAAGACCACGCAGCTCAACGATCAGCTCAACCGCACCAACCTCGACCGCGACCTCCAGAACCGGCGCATCGAGGAAGAGCAGATCAACCGCCGGCGCAACTGACGGGGCGGGTGCGCAGGGGGCTGCGCAAGCCTCTCCACCAGGCGTGCTCGCGGCGTCGGATCGCCTGGCCCGGCGCTCGCAAAGTCCCAGGGTCATGCGAACGACGACCCTGGTGTTGGTGGCTGCCGTGAGTGCATGTGGGCAGGGCGCCCAGACGCAGTCCCTCGAGGACCCCGAGGCGGCGCGCCGCCGCGTCGAGCAGCAGCAGGCGAACCTCGACGCGCAGGACGCGGTGCAGGGCCTCGCCATCGCGCGCACGGCGCTCGAGGTCTTCGGCGTGCTCCCCAGCTACAGCTGCGGCCCGATCGAGAACGCGATCGGCCAGGCGATTCCGCCCATCAGCATCCCGCTCGACTGCGTGACGGTCGCGACGCGTGCGGGCGGCCTGGACGTCAGCTTCAAGCCGGAGGGCTGCATGCTCGAGACGCACCTCGTGAAGGGCAAGCTCGCGGTGAACCTCGGCGTCGGCGACGACCGCATCGACGCGACCGCCGACCTGCGCGAGCTGGAGATCGACGGCAAGCGTCTGCCCGTCACCGTGGGCATGGGCGTCTGCGGCGACGAGAAGCGCGTGTGGGCGACGGTCGACTCGGTGCGCGTCGGCGAGCGCACGTTCTCGATGGACGCGCGCGTCGGCTACCGCGCGGGCCTGCCGATCATCGGCGGCAAGTCGGTGGTGCTCGACGGCACCGGCGAGCTCTCGGACGAGGGAGACCTCGCGGTCGAGGCGCTCGAGTACGAGATCGGCGACAAGGCACCGAAGTCGGGCCGCATCACCGTGAACCGCACCGACGGCCTGCTCTTCAGCGTGAAGTTCACCGAACAGCTCTGGAAGCTGGGCCAGATGGAAGTCACCATCGAGGGCCGCGACCCGGTCACGGTGCCGGTCATCCGCTGACGCTGACGGGCTTACGGCGCGCCGGTGTACAGCTGGCGCCACGCCGGCGCGAACAGGAAGCCGCCGTCGGGGGTGCGCGGCGAAGCGCCTCCGGCTTCGGTCGAGCTGTGGCCGTCGGTGGCCGGCGCCGAGGTGCGCAGGCGGTGCGAGCCGCCGTACGGGACTCCGGCGTCGTCGATGTGCGTCGGAGCGCCCGGCAGCATCATCGTCTGAAACGCCGCGAGGTGGCCCGGGTGCTGGCCGTCGGCGGTGTGCGTGAGGCCCCAGTAGGCGGATGGCGGAGTCACCGACGCCATCGACAGCCACGGCTGGTTGGTGTCGAGGGGCCCGCTGAGCATCACCACGCGCGAGACGGGGCGGACCTTGCCGACGAGCCCCGCGGTGCTGGCGCCGTGCGAGATGCCGCTCATGATGATGTGCGACCACCGCGGCTGGCCGTTCTCGAGGAACCACGTCCAGTCGCCCTTCGGGTTCACCCGCTGCAGGTGCTCGAGCCCCTTGATGATGCGCTCCTCGATGGAGTTCGGGCGCGAGATGTCGAGCGCGGTGTGGCGCGGCATGCCGTCGAACGCCTCGAGCCGGCAGCCGCCGATGTCCTGGCCGCAGTTGCCCACGCCGTAGTCCGACGCGTAGCAGGGCGCGAAGAAGTGAAAGCCCAGGCCGGCGAGCAGCTGGCCATGCGCCGTGCTGCCGCACGCGGTGAGCGGACCTGAGCTCGCCCCGTGCAGGTAGACGACGAGCTGCCCGCGCGGCGCGACGCGCGTGTCGAGGTACGCCCGCTGCGTGCCGAGGTACTGCGTGCCGGCGTCGTCCGCCGTCTTCGCGGTGAAGGAGAGCTGGAACAGCTGCGGCATGCTGCGGTCGACGTTCGGGAAGCCGGCGTCGATGGGCATCACCGCGCCGCCGCCGGAGCCGCCGGAGCCGCCCGAGCCGCCCGAGCCACCCGAGCCACCCGAGCCGCCCGCGTCGCCACCTGCCGCACCGCCGGCGTCGCTGCCTCCCATGCCTCCGCCCTCGGGGCCGCCCGCAGAAGCTCCGCCTCCTGCAGACCCACCCCCGCTCGAGCCGGCATCTTCGAGGAGGGGCCCGCTGCCGCAGGACCACATGCAGAAGACCAGGCAGAGCGTCAGAGCGCGCATGGTGCCGAGCACCATAGGTCAGGATGCGCCGTCGCGAGCGGCACCTGCGTCGCGCAGGTAGACGTCGGCGCGGAAGCTGACGGTCTCGCTCACCTTGCGGTCGATCTCGATGCGCAGCCAGCCGCGCGAGGACGACGACGTGCACCACGTCACGAAGTCCTCCGTCGAGACGTCGCCGTAGCTCGCGCGCATCGCGAGCCCCGGGCACGTGAAGCGTGTGGGCGTGAGCCCGAGGTCTGCCCTGCCGTGCAGCGAGGGGAAGACGTGGACCCCGGCGCGGTAACCGCTGTGCTGCGCCATGCACCAGGCCCTCACGTCGAACACCTCCGGCGACGCGGCGAGCGGAGTTCCCGCCGCCAGGGAGCGCGCAGCGACGTAGGGCGTCTGGGCGGTGAGCGTCCGGCAGCGCTCGGCCCCGCGCTCGAGCAGCGCGTCGATGGCCTCGCGGTGCCGCTCGAGCAGCGCGGCCTCGCGCGCGGGCGGCTGAAAGGAGAGCTCGAGAGCCGGCGCAGCGCGGGGCCGCACCAGCGCGAGCGCGAGGTACGGCAAGAGCTCGGCATCTCGCAGAAGTGGCTCACCGCGCGCGCGCGCCGCCCGCTTGCGCCACGCGATGTCCGCCGCGACGAACACCACGCTCGACAGCCAACACACCGCCAGCACCGAAAGGAACATGTTCACCCTCCGCCCGGTGATTGTGAGGAGCGTGCCGTTCCGTCAGTCGAAGCAGTACAGCGGGGCGCCGCAGGTGCCGTTCTCGCAGAGGCCCCAGCACTGGCTGTAGTCCGTGCAGGTCTCGCCCCGGCCGCGCCGCTCGGCGCAGACGCCCTGTTGGCCCGACACCGTCGCCGTGCAGTACAGCCGCAGCTCGCACGCGCGGGTCAGGCTGCAGGCATCGCCGAGCTGGCCGGGCAGGCTGCAGACGCCGGGCGCCTGCTCCGTGGCCGAGCAGCTGAGCCCGAAGCGGCACTCTCCTCCCGAGAACGTGCACGTGTCGCCGACGTCCCGGAGCGGCGCGCAGGTGCCGGCCGTGGAGCCTGCCGGCTTGTTGCAGAACGCCGTGCCGCTGCCGCAGACGTGCGTGGCGTCGCACGCGCCTCCGATGGAGACGAGCGTGCGCGCCACGCAGCGGCCCGCCGAGCAGTCGAGGCCCGACTGGCAACGGCGCGTCGCATCGCACGCGCCGTCGAGCGCCACCTTCGGCACGCAGGTGTTCGCGACACACTGCAGGCCGAGCCCGCACGCCGTGCCGGCCGGGTCGCACGGAGCGTTCAGCCCCGGCGAGGTCTCGATGCCGCAGAGCTCGGTGGCGAGGCAGCGGTACGGCGCCTGGCACGCGCGCCGCTCGCTCGACCCGCCCGTCGGCGCGCACGACATGCCCATCGGCACCCGCAGCTGGCAGACGCCGTTGTACGGCGCGGCCTCGGCGACGCACCGCTGCGTCGCGGTCACCGGCTGGCCGATGCCGATGCGCGGGGCGCAGCGGCCCGGACACGTCATCGGCATGTCGCAGTAGAGCGAGGGCTCGCACTCGGTGTCGCTCGTGCACGGGCTGTCTTGGGGCAGCGAGCCCTGGACGACGACGGCGGCCTCGCACTCGGCGAAGGGCTGCGTGCGCTCGCAGCTCGCGTTCTGGTAGGCGGCGATGCACGCCTCGAGCGCGGGAACGTTCAGCTGGTTCGTGGAGCCCTTCGCGGCGCGGGAGCACATGAGCGTGAGCTCCTGCGCGCTGAACGCGGCCCACGCCGAGGTCGCCTCGCCGCAGCGCGCCTCGCGCCCGAACGCCGCCTCGGCGTAGCGGCTGCAGTACTGCTCGTACGGCGTCATCGGGTTGTGGGCGGTGCCGCCGTCGCCGCCGTCGGGGCTGCCGCCGCCGTCGACGTCGCCAATCTTGACGGTCTGGTCGCAGCCGAACGCCATCACAGCCAACCCCACCACGAGTGCAGTTCTCATGTTCGCTCGATTCTGGGGACCCGACGTTTCCGTCACTGATACACCAAAAAAAGTGAGGTTCGCGTCCTCCCTGGTGCTGCTGCTGGCGTTGCCCGCCTGGGCGGAGGCGGTCTCGCTCGACTACCAGCGCCCCGACGGCGAGGGCTGCCCCGACGAGGTCGCGCTGCGAAAGCTCGTCGCCGCGCGGCTCGGCGTCGACCCGTTCGTGACCGACGCGGCGTCGAAGGTGACGGTGAAAATCTCCGCGGGCAAGCCGCTGCGCGCCGAGGTCTCGCTCGAGAGCGCTGGGGCGACGCGGAAGAAGGCGCTCACCGGCGCCGACTGCGTCGAGCTCGCCCAATCCGCAGCCGTCACGGTCGCGCTCGTCGTCGACCCGCTCGTCGTGCGCGCGCCCGAGCCGGCGCCTGCGCCCGAGCCCGTCGCGGCGCCGCCTGCGCCTGCGACCGCGCCACCGCCTGCCGCGCCCGCTCCCGACCCCGCGCCGCCCGAGCCGCGCGAGACACTCCCGCTGCGCTGGGGCGCCGGCCTCGGCATCTCGGTGAACGGTGGCCTGTCGCTCGGGGTGCAGCCCGTGCTGCGCGCCGAAGGCAGGGCCTACGCGGGGCGCTGGTCGCTCGGGCTCGAGGGCCGGTTCGCGATCCCCGTCACCGGCGGGCTGCAGAGCGGCGCGCTCACGACGTCGGCGCTGCTGGCAGCGGTCGTGCCGTGCCTCCACGTCTGGTGGTTCGCGGGCTGCGCCGACGTGACGTTGGGCGGGCTGCGGCTCGAGGGGTCCGCGCTCGCTGCGGCGCAGGCGGCCACCGTCTTCCACGCGTCGGCGGGCCTGCGCGCCGTCTTCTCGGTGCCGGTCAGCGAGCGCCTCTTCATCAGCGCGCTGGCGGAGGGTCAGGTGCCGTTCACGCGGACCAGCGCGGTGGTCGGCGACACGAAGGTGTGGACGGTGCCCCCCGTGGGCGGCGGGCTGGGCGTGAACGTTTCGTTTGTCTTGTGACGGAACGGCGGTCTCCCCAGAATCACCCGGGCGGATGCCGACTGCGTCTCACCAGGAGTTCGCGACCGCGTACCGCGCGCACCTGCCATGGGTGCTGCAGACGGTCCGCCGACTCGGCGTGTCGCCGCGCGAGCAGGAGGACGTCGCGCACGACGTCTTCTCCACCGCGTGGCGCAGGCTCGACACGTATTCTCCGGAGCGGCCCATGCGCCCGTGGCTGTTCGGGATCGCCTTCCGGCTGGTGAGCAACCGCAAGGCCCTGCGCTCGGGGCAGGAGACGCTCGACACCGAGCTCGACTCCCGCGCGGGCGGCGCCCACCGCCCCGACGAGGTGCTCGAGGGCGAGGTGACCCGGAACCACGTGCTCGCGGCGCTCGAGGCGCTGCCCATCGAGCAGCGGGCGCTCTTCGTCGGCCACGACATCGACCAGACGCCCATCAACGAGCTCGCGCAGCAGCTCGAGGTGCCGCTCAACACCGCCTACTCGCGCTTGCGCCTGGCGCGGCAGAAGTTCCAGACCACGTTCAACGCGCTGCAGAGCGGAGGACCGTCATGAGCGACGAGCTCGAACCGTTGCCGAAGGAGCTCACCGCCGCCCTCGACCTCGAGCGCGCCCGACCCGCGCCTCCCGACGAGGTGCTGCAGCGACTGGCCGGGAGAATCGACGCGACGTTCGCGGCGACACCTCCCGCCGGGGCCGGGGCCGGTGCGGCCGGCGCCGGCGCCTCGGGGGCGAGCGCAGCCGCCGCGACGGGCACCGCGCTCGCCGGGAAGCTCGGCGTGCTGGCGGTCGGCCTCGCCATCGGTGGAGGCGCAGGCGCCGTGCTGCACGCGCAGCTCGCCGAGCCGCGGCAGGTCATCGTGGAGAGAGAAGTGCGGGTCGAGGTGCCGGTGCGGGTCGAAGTGCCGGTGCCCGTGCCGACGCCTGCGCCGGAGCCGATGCCCGCGCCTTCGAAGCCGGGAAAGCCGCAGCCGGGCCGCGCCCCGCTCGAGCTCGAGCGGCTGCTCATCGAGCAGGCGACCGCCGCGCTCGGCCGGTCGCAGGGCGCCGAAGCGCTCGCCGCCTGCGAAGAGCACGCCCGCAAGTTCCCCGACGGGCAGCACGCGGAGGAGCGCGAGAGCGCCGCGGTGCGCGCGCTGGTGATGCTGGGCCGCAAGCCCGAAGCGGTCGCCCGTGCAGCGGCGTTCAAGGCGCGCTGGCCCGACAGCCTGCTGCTCGACGTGGTCGAACGCGCGGTGAAGTAGGAAAAAGAAACCCCCGCGAAGCCGGTCGGCCGCGCGGGGGTGTGACTTTCGCTGCGCTGGAGGCCGAACAGCCCGGCAGTCGGCCATCACCCCGGTCAGGGACTCACCGTTGGGGAGCCGAAGGCGTCACGGGGCTCACCGACGAACGCCGGGGGTGGCTTCTGACTTGGGGGGCGTCGGTGAGAGGCCGGGTTCGGGTTCGGGGTTTGGTGGCCCCCGGGAATCTGGAGGCAGTGCGACTGTAGAATCGGGACCGCCATGGACCTGCAGCGACCGATTCCGGAGCTGGACGCCTGGCTCGAGGCGTTTCGCTCGAGGGGCGACCCGCTCGCCGACGATGCCGCCGCCGAGCTCATGCGCTCGCGGCGCTCGCTCCAGGGCGACTGGGTCGACGGGCTCGCCACCGGTGGGCCTGCGTGCCGGCGCCTTCACGAGCACGCCTTCACCGTTCCGCTCTGGGTCGACTTCGAGCGCATGCGCGCCGGCGCCCAGCTCGGCCTGCGTACTCCGGTGCAGTCTGCCCTCGCGCTGATCATGGGCTCGCTCATGGAGCTCTACGGAGCCGCCCGCGGCGCCAAGGTGCTCATCCGCAGCGGCCGTCTCGAGTCGCAGGTCATCTCGCGGCTGCACGACACCACCACCTTCGTGCTCGAGATCGCCGCCTCGCGCGGGCCGCGCCCCGGAACGAAAGCCCACCGGCACGTGCTGCGCACCCGGCTGGTGCACGCCTTCATCCGCCACGGGATGCTCAAGCGCCCCGACTGGGACCTCGCCGCCTGGGGCCTGCCGGTGAACCAGGAGGACTACGCCGGCACCCTGCTCGCGTTCTCACACGTCTACTTGCGCAGCATGGAGCGCATCGGCGCGCGGCTGACCGAAGAAGAGGCGGACTCGGTTCATCACATCTACCGGTGGGTCGGCTGGGTCATGGGCGTCGACCCCGAGCTGCTCACCGCCACCCGCGCAGAGGAGCGCGTGCTCTACGCGCACATCACCCGCCGGCAGCTGCACCCCGACGACGACTCGCGCGCGCTCGCGCACTCGCTCATCTCCGCGCTCGATCGGCGCCCTCCGATCTTCCTGCCCGCCGCCGCGCTGTGCGAGCTCTCTCGCGAGATGCTCGGCGACCCGCTGTGCGACGCGCTCGGGCTGCAGCACGCTCCGAAGTGGGCCGCGTTCGGTGACCGCGCGCTGCCGTGGCTCTCGAGCGTGCAGCGCACCGTCGAGCGGCTGCCGCTGGCGCGCTTCCCCATCGAGCTCGTCGGCGAGCAGGTCGCGCGCGCCGTCTACAAGTACGGGCTGCGGGCCTGATCAGGGCGTCAGCGTACGGATCGTGTTGCGCCCGCGTCTGAAAGCCGCGCGGACGTTCTCGTTCGTCGCCGATATTCCGCGCCCCTTCACGGTGCCGGCCGCCCCGAGGAGCGTCGTGGCATGCCGCGGACCGACGGAGTCGAGCCACTCCGAGACGACTCGACGCACCAGCGCGCTGACCGGCTGCTTCGTTCGCGAAGCTGCTCGTTCGAGACGCTGCGCGAGGCGTGAATCGATGCGGATGGTCAGGGTGTGCGACACCTTGCAACACTACGTCGTACACCGCGTCGCGGCAATGTCGTCTGCCAGCGCTACGGCGCGCGGGTGAACACGATGCGCGGCGAGCCCGACGTGCTCTCGATGTTCACCTGATCCGGATTCGCCCCGTCGATGCCGCAGCCGGCGGTGAGGCGCGGTGACGGCACGCTCGTGCCGTTGATGGTGATCGGATCCGGTGCGATCTCGAACGTCTCGAGGACGGTGCTGGACACGTTCGTCGGGCAGCCCGAGAGCCAGTTGGCCTCCGCAACGGCCGTCAGCGTCAGCGACGTCGCGCTGCCGCCCGAAGGCGTGAGGCTCGCCGTCTTCGCGGAGACGTCCAGCTGCAGCGTGGTGCCGGACGCGACGTAGCGCCCCGAGGAGAGCCGGCTCACCGGTCGGCCGCAAGAGCACAGCAGGAGGAGGAACGTCAGCGAGAGCGCGCGCACGAGCGCTTGCGTAGCACGAGGCCGAGCGCCGCGAGCACGAGCGCGCCTTCCGCGGTGGTGCAGCCGCAGCCTCCTCGTTCGGCGGGCTCCGCGCCCGCGTCGCCCTTCAGCAGCAGCGTCGGGGTGAACTCCGACGCGTTGCCGGCCCAGTCGACCGCTCGCGTCCTCACGAAGGCGGTGTCCATGTTCACGATGTTCGAGGTGCCTCCACAGAAGCCGGACTGGACGAAGAGCTTCTCCATGCTGGCGACGTCGGGCTCGGCGCTGCCGACGGTGTTGCTCGCTGCGAGCACGCCTTCCATGACGAGCTGCGATGGAGGCGTGACGTCATCGGCCTGCGCCGGCCAGGTGAGAACGAACACCTCGCTGGGGCCGCACGACGACATCGGGTCCGCCCCGTGCTCCACCATTGGAACGCCACCGAGGCTGGGCGGGGTGTGATCCTCGGCCGAGCCCGTGGTGAAGGTGGTCCCTGCCGTGTCGCCGTGTGTCGCCGTGAGCGTCAGATTGTATCGGGTGAGGGGACGCAGCAGGTTGTCCGGCCGAATCACGCTCACCCCCTTCTGGTGGACCAGCACCGCTGGCACCGCGACGCCCCCTTCATCGGTCAACGTGAACGTGACTGGCTTCAGTGCGACGAACCGCAGCTGCGCGTTCAGCGGAACTCCCGTTGAGCCATGACGGGGAGAGAGCAGCGTCAGAAAGCCGACACAGCTGCACGCCAGCCCGGCGCGCGCGAACAGCAGCGTTCCCAGAAGCACGGCGCGCGTCACGCGCGAAACATACCGCGCCGCCGCCTCGCGAGCGCGAGCACCACCAGCACGAGCAGCGGCCCGCCGCCCGCCACGCTGCACCCGCCCTCGATGACGCCACCCGGCAGCCCCGGCACGCGCGGCGCCGCCATGGGCTCCGGCTCGGGGGCCGTCGCCGGCATCTGCGACACGCTCGTGCCTCCGCCGGTGACCGTCACGTCCAGCGTCGTCATCGCGGCCATGTCGCCCATCTCTCCGTTGCTGCCGCTGGCGGACATGCCCGCCGCGTAGAGCGTGACCGCGCCCGCCGCCGGAGGTGCCTGGTACGTGAAGCTGAACGTCGCCGACCCGGCGCTGAACGCCTTCCCCATCGAGTGCGTGACCTCGCCGCCCGTCACGCGCGTCCCCGCGCCGCCGATGAACTGCCCGCCCGACGCCGCCGCGTTGAAGCCCGCGAGCACCCCAGCCCCGCCGGTAATCTTCACCGAGTACGTCGCGCTCGCGCCCGCCGCCAGCGACGCCGGGCCGGCAATCTCCACCGTCGGCGCGGCGCCGCCGGCATGGCAGGTGTTGCACATCGTCCCCGCCTGCTTGCCCGAGTAGTTGGTGATTCCACCGGAGTTGGACAGCGCGACGAGGACGAGCACGGCGATCACGACCTCGCCCCGTTTCATCCCCCGTGCCGACGCCCAACTCCGCGGATCAACTCCATTCGTAAAGCGCGCTTCCTGCGCAACGGAGCATCGGCACTCCGTCACCTCTGCGCCTTTCAAAACGTGTGAAGTCTGTTAGGCACCCGCAACCATGAGTCCTCTCTTCGCCGGGGCGATCCTCTTCCTCGCCTTTCTGGCCTTCGGCATCACCATGGCGGCCCGCGTCGCGGCCATGCGAGCGCTCAAGCCCGAGAACCGCTTCGACAGGCTCGGCGAGCGCACGAAGGCACTGCTCCAGTTCGGCTTCGGTCAGCGCCGCATGGTCGACCCGGAGGAGTTCGCTCCGGGCCTGATGCACGTCTTCATCTTCGCGGCCTTCCTCGCCGTTCAGCTGCGCTCGCTCATGCTCTTCGTCATGGGCTTCTCCAAGAGCGCGCTCGAGGTGCTGCCCAACCTCACGCACCCGTTCTGGGCCGACAAGGGCGGGCTGCTCACCGTCTACCAGGCCTACCTCTTCATCAAGGACCTCGCCGCCGGGGCCGCCGTCGTCGGCGTCATCTACTTCTTCATCCTCCGCGCCTTCGTGAAGCCCGACCGCCTCACCAAGTCGTGGGAGGCCCTCCTCATCCTCGGCTTCATCGGCGGCCTCATGGTCACCGAGTTCGTCTTCGGCGCGTCGCACCTGCGCGAGCAGAACATCGGCTTCTCCGCCTGGGAGCCCGTCACCAGCGCCGTCGGCATGCTGCTGCGGCCCGTGCCCACCGACGTGCTCCACACGCTCGGCGTCGTCTGCTTCTGGACGCACCTGCTGATCATCGGCACGTTCTTGAACTTCCTCCCGTACGGGAAGCACTTCCACGTCATCACCGGCCTGCCCAACGTCTTCTTCCGCCGCCTGCAGGGCAAGCCCGGCGCCTCGTCGAGCGCGAAGCTCTCGACCCCGAACCTCGAGAAGGAGGAGTTCGGCGCCAAGACGTTCAAGGACCTCACCTGGAAGCAGGCCCTCGACGTCAACACGTGCACCGAGTGCGGCCGCTGTCAGACGCACTGCCCGACGTACCTGACCGGCAAGCCGCTCACGCACAAAGGCGTCAACCAGGACTTGAAGAAGTACCTCTGGGGCAACGAGCGGCTGCTCGCGCGCGGCGTCGGAGACGACGGCAAGCCCGCCGAGCCGGCGCTGCTCGTCGGCGGCATCTTGAAGCCCGAGACGGTCTGGGCCTGCACGACGTGCGGCTGGTGCGAGCAGGCGTGCCCGGTGTTCATCGAGAACGTCCCGCGCCTCATCGACATGCGCCGCTACAAGGTGCAGGTCGACTCCGAGTTCCCGCAGGAAGCGCAGCGTGTGTTCGAGGGCATCGAGCGCCAGAACAACCCGTGGGGCCTCGGCCAGGACAAGCGCGACGAGTGGGAAGGCGAGCTGAAGATTCCCAAGTGGAGCGAGGCGAACGCCGGCGACTACGAGTACCTGTTCTTCGTCGGCTGCGCCGGCTCGTACGACGACCGGATGAAGAAGGTCACGCGCTCGCTCGCCAAGGTGCTCATCGAGGCCGGCGTGAAGTTCGCGACGCTCGGCAAGGAAGAGGCGTGCAACGCCGAGCAGGCCCGCCGCATCGGCAACGAGTTCCTCTTCCAGACGAAGGCGAAGGAGAACGTCGAGAAGTGGAACGGCCTCAAGGTGAAGGCCGTCATCACGCAGTGCCCGCACTGCTACAACACCATCAAGAACGAGTACCCCGAGTTCGGCGGCGACTACCGCGTCATCTCGCACACCGAGCTGCTCGCCGAGCTGATCCGCGACAAGCGCGTGAAGCTCTCGAAGGTGATGAACGAGAAGCTCACCTTCCACGACCCGTGCTACCTCGGCCGCCACAACGGCATCTACGAGGCGCCGCGCGAGGTGCTGAAGGCGATTCCCGGCCTCGAGGTCGTCGAGATGCAGCGGAGCAAGCGCGAGAGCTTCTGCTGCGGCGCCGGCGGCGGCCGCATGTGGATGGAAGAGCACATCGGCCAGCGCATCAATCACAACCGCGTGAACGAGGCCGCGCTGACGCTCGCGCACCAGGCCGACCCGTCGATTCCGTATCCGGATCCGACGGACCTCAAGAAGCCGGGCCAGGTCGGCCAGTACTCGGGCAAGGGCTCCGGCACCATCGCGGTGGCGTGCCCGTTCTGTCACACGATGATGAAGGACGGCATCGCCGACACCCAGCGTGAAGAGACGATGAAGGTGAAGGACATCGCCGAGCTCGTCGCCGAGTCGATGGAGGTGAAGTCGCCTCCGGCGGACACCGCGGCGCTGCCGACGGCGGCGGCTCCGAACCCGACGGCGGGCTGAGCCTTCAGAAGTTGAAGTACAGCGGCATCGTGTTCTTCGGGTCGCACCGCGCGATGTCGGCCTCGTAGACGCCGCCCTGCACCGCGAGCAGGCAGTCGGCGGCCTTCACGAACTCGGGGTCGTCGAGCCGCCACACGCAGGCGTCGATCGCCTCCTTCGTCGGCGCCGGCATCAGGCGCTTTGCCAGCCGCTCGCACCTGGCGCGGCCCGACGGGCAGCCGAGCAGCAGGCACGCGAGGAACACGGCGGCGCCCGGTCTCATCTCCGCGCGGCCGCCGTCGTCGGCCGATGCTCCGCGTCGATGCGCACCGACGTCACCGTGTCGATCCACCCCCGCAGTCCCTGACGCGTCGCCGGCAGCGGCTCGAGCTCTCTGCGCTTCCACCGCATCGTCATGCCCTCGCCGTCCACCGACAGCAGCGAGCCGTCGTCGCCGAACTGCACGCGCCGCACCGCCGCTGAGTGACCGCGCAGCACGCGCGCCGCCCCGCTGCGGAAGTCGAACACCCGCACCGTCCGGTCGCCCGAGCCGACCGCGACGAGCTCTCCGTCCGGCGAAAAGTCGACGTCGAGGATCGCCTGCTCGGGGCCGCTCAGCGTGAACGACGCGGTTCCCGACACGCTGCGCACCCGCACCACCTTGTCGTCGCCGCCCGACGCCACCCACTTCCCATCGCGCGAGAGCGCGACCGTGCGTACGAACCCGCGCTGCTTCTCGGAGACGAGCACCTCTCCCGTGCCCAACCTCCACACGCGCGCGTCGCCGCTCATGTCTCCGCTCGCGAGCAGCGCGCCGTCGCGCGAGACGCGCAGCTGGTGAATCGGCCCGACGTGCCCGGGCAGCTCGCGGCTCTTCCCGGTCGTGACGTCGAAGAGCTTCACCATGCCGTCTTCGCCCGAGCTCGCCAGCGTCTTGCCGTCGGGCGTCACCGCGATGCTCAGCGTGTACGTCTTGTGCGCGGGCCACACCTGCTCGGCGCCGCCCTCCACAGGCCACACGCGCACCATGCCGTCGTACGAGGCCGCGGCGATCGACCCCGAGGCGAGCACCGCGCCGCCGAGGTCCGTGGGCAGCCGGGCGAGCGTGCGGTGCTCTCCGGTGCCCGGCCTCCACCACCGCACGTCCCGGTTGCCGTCGACGGCCACCACCAGGTCCTCGGACACGAAGCTCACGAAGCGCCAGCCCGAGCCCTCGAGCGTGCGCACGACTCCGCCCGTGTCGACGGCGGCGAGCTGGCCGCCGGGCGCCACTCCGGCGCGCGCGCCGCCCGACGGCGACAGCGCGACCTGCGAGAGCTGCGGCAGCACGGCGGCCCCGGCGCCGGCCACCTCCCACACGCGCACGCTGCTGTCCTGGCCGCCCGAGGCGATCCACCGCCCGTCCGGCGAGAACGCGATGGAGTTCACCCACGCCTCGTGCCCCTGCAGCACGCGCACGCTCGCCGCCGCCAGGTCCCACAGCCGCACCGTCATGTCCGCGCCGGTCGACGCGAGCAGTTGCCCGCTCGGAGAGAACTGCACGCGCGACACGTCTCCCCCGTGGCCCTCGAGCACCCGCGCGCGCTCGTACGGGGCCGCCCACACCCGCACCGTTCGATCGCGGCTCGCGGTCGCCAGCACGCCGTCGCGGGAGAACTGAAGGTGGGTCACCTGGCCGCGGTGGCCGCGCAGCTCCTTCACCTGGGCGAGCGCCTCGTCCCACAGCCGCACCGTGCCGTCGGCGCCGCCCGTCGCGAGCAGCCGCCCGTCGGGCGAGAAGTCGAGTGACCACACCTCGTCGGAGTGCGCGCGGAACAGCTTCGCCTCGCCGCCACGCAGCGCGTGCACCCGCACCGTGCCGTCCCACGACGCCGACGCGAGCCGCGCGCCGTCGGGCGAGAACACGAGGTCGCGGATCTCGGCCGAGTGGCCCTCGAGCTCGCGCTGCGCACCCGAGCGCAGGTCCCACAGCCAGAGCTTCCCGCCCACCGTGCCGGCCGCGAGCTGCGTGGCGTCGGGCGACAGCTCGAGCGCGAGCACCGCGCTGCCGTCGGTCTCGAGCAGCCGCACCTTGCCGGAGCTCACCACGCGAACCTGGTTGCCGCCACCCGAGGCCGCCAGCGTCTTCCCGTCGGCCGAGCGCGCGAGGACCCACAGCACACCCGGCGGCTCGACGACCGTCTTCACGCTCGCCGCCGACAGGTCGTACGCGATGAGCCGGCCGTCCGCGCCGGTGGAGTAGAGCTCGTTGGAGGAGGCTCCGAACGCCACGCCCGAGACGCGCTGCTCGTGCGCGCGGAACACGTGCCGGGCGACGCCGCGCGCCACCGCGTCGGAGGCGACGGTGCGCAGCTTCGCGAGCTCGGCGCCTCCGGGGTGCTGCTGCAGCCACGCGAGCGCGGCGGTCGGGTCGCGCTCGAGCGCGGTGACCGCCTGCACCAGCACGAGCTCGTCGCTGCGGCGATCGGCCTCCTGCCGCGCGGCGACGGCGTTGTTCCGCTCTTCGATGACGCGGCTGACGCTGATGAGGCCGACGGCGACGCACGCCGCGAGCGCGGCCGCGGCGACCGACATCAGCGCGCGATTTTTCTGCGTCCACCGCCACAGCCGCTCCCACCAGAAGTACGAGCGGACGCTGACGAGCTTTCCCTCCTGGAAGCGGCGGAGGTCGGCGGCGACCTCCGCGGCGCTCGGGTAGCGCTGGGCCCGGTCGAAGGCCATCGCCTTGCGGACGATGGCGGCCAGATCGTCCGGCACGCCGTCGACGACGCGCGCGACGTCGGGCAGCGGGCCCGTCAGCACGCGGTGCATCGCCTCGGCGGGCGACAGGTCCTCGAGCGGAATCTTGCCGGTGAGCACGTGGTACAGCACCGCGCCGAGCGCGTAGACGTCGGCGCGCTCGTCGGCCTTCTCTCCGCGCGCCTGCTCGGGCGGCATGTACGCCGGCGTCCCGAGCACGCTGCCCGCGATGGTCTCGGCCGACAGCACCGCCGGCAGCGGAGTCGAGGTCCCCGGAGCGCGCGCCTCTTCCGCAGCGTCGAGATCCTTCGCGAGGCCCCAGTCGATGACCAGCGTCTCGCCGTGCGCGCCCACCATGATGTTCGCCGGCTTCAGGTCGCGGTGGATGACGCGGTGCTCGTGCGCGTACGCGATGGCGTCCGCGACCGCGATGACGTTCGGCAAGAGCTTGAGCCGCGCGTCGAGCGCCGGCCGCTCGGTGATGAGGTCGGAGAGCGCTTTCCCGGACAGCAGCTTCATCGCGTAGAACGGCTCGCCGTCCGGCCACCGCCCGGCCTCGTAGACGGGCACGATGGCGGGGTGTTGCAGCCGCGCGGTGATCAGCGCCTCGCGCATGAACCGCAGCTCGGCGTGAGGGTCGCGGGCGCGCAAGAGCTTCACCGCCACCACGCGGTGCAGCCGCTTGTCGTAGGCGCGGAGGATGCGGCCGAGGCCGCCGCGCGCGACCTCGTCGCCGACGTCGTAGTGCTCGCCGTCGACGGCGGTCAGCGGCAGCTCGGGCGGCTCTTCCAGCAGGTTCGGAGCCGAGTGCACCGGCCGCAGCCGCGTCGCGTCGCTCGAGGCCGGCGAGGGCCTCGGCTCAGGAGTCGCCTGAAGGTGGGTCTGGGCCAGGCTCTCCGCGTCCGGCTTCTTCGGGTCGTCCCCCACGCGTCGAAGAAGCGTCGGGCTTCCCGAGCCGGCCTGCAAGCCACTTCCGTGCTACAGAACAGGCAGCATGATTCAGCGCGGCGACATCGCTCCCGACTTTTCGGCGACCGACTGTGCAGGCCGCTCGTTCAAGCTCTCCGACTACCGCGGCACGCGCAAGGTCGTGCTGTTCTTCTTCCCCCGCGCGTTCACCCCCGCGTGCACCATCGAGATTCGCGCCTTCCGCGACAACCAGGCGCTGATCGAGTCGAAGGGCGCGGTGCTCGTTGGCGTCAGCGTCGACAACCACACCCGGCAGTGCGACTTCGCGAAGAGCGAGCACATCGACTTTCACCTCATCGGTGACGAGTCGCGCACCATCAGCGAGCTGTACGGAGTCGTCTGGCCCGTGCTCAAGGTCGACCGCCGCGCCACGTTCATCATCGACGAGCAGGGCCGCGTGGAAGACGTGCTGCACCACGAGGTGCAGGTCTACCGGCACCTCGACGACGTCCTGCAAAAGCTGGGTTGATCCACCAAGGCCGCGTCGCGTGTCGGGGCTCCGACACCTGGCGCCGATGTGAGCCGTTTCTGGCCGGTGTGTTCCCGTAGGGTGACGTGCGCTGGTTTGCGTCGCTCCTTAATTTCGGCAGCGATGATCGGCGAGGAGCGCACTGGAGACATGCTCGGGCCCTGGCTCCTACAGGAGCTCCTGGGCGAGGGCTCGATGGGTCGCGTGTGGCTCGCGCAGCACACGAAGCTCGGCCGCAAGGCCGCCATCAAGGTCCTGCGAACCGAGCACAGCGGAAACAGCACCGTCATCAACCGGTTCTTCGACGAGGCCCGGGCCGTCAACCGCATCAGCCACGAGCACATCGTCGAGATCTCGGACTTCGTCGAGGAGAAGGACCCGGCGCGCGTGTACTGCGTGATGGAGTACCTCGACGGCAAGAGCCTCTCCCAGATGATGGACGAGGCGCCGCTGCCGGTTCAGGCGATCGTCCACGTGCTCAAGCAGCTGTGCGACGCGCTCGGCGCCGCGCACGAGGTGGGCATCGTTCACCGCGACGTGAAGCCGGACAACATCATCCTGGTCCGCCGGCCGGGCGCTCCGCTGTTCGTGAAGGTGCTCGACTTCGGCGTCGCGAAGCTCGGCGCGGACCTGCGTCGCCAGTCCGTGTCGCGCACGGTACAGGGCACGCTGCTCGGCACTCCGCTGTTCATGGCGCCCGAGCAGATCGTCGGCCAGGAGGTCGACGCGCGCGCCGACGTCTACGCGGTCGGCTGCCTCTTGTACTGGATGCTGGCGGGCCGGTTGCCGTTCAACTCGCCGCACTTCGGTGAGCTGTCGATGCAGGTGATCAAAGACGCGCCGCCGCCGCTGCCGTCGCGCACGCCGGGTGGCGAGCGAATCCCCGCCGGCCTCATCGACCTCGCGATGCGCTGCCTCGCCAAGAAGCCCGAAGAGCGCCCGCACTCGATGGGCGCGGTGCTCGAGGCCCTCGAGCGGCCACACCAGGCGCGCCTGCTGATGCGCAAGCGGCGCTCGCTGGGGCTCGTCGCCGCGCTCGCCGCCGTGTTGGTCGGCGCGGCCGCGTGGAGCTTCGACCGGGAGACGGCGCCTGCACTGCCGGCTGCCGAGGTCGCGGCTGCGGTGAAGCCGGCGACGACGCTGTCCAAGAAGATCGAAGCGAAGGTGCAGAGGAAGGCGGTGCCGTTCGATGCTGAGGGGACGATCAATCCGTTTGCTCCGTGAAGTCGTGCTGATGCTGCTGCTCGCTTCTCCCGTCGCGGCCCTCGCCGCCGACGAAGAGGCGAAGGCGAAGTTCGAGGCTGCCGAGACGGCGTTCGACGTCGGCGACTTCGACAAGGCGAAGCGTCTGTACTCCGAGGCCTACGAGCTCAAGCCGCTGCCCGGGCTGCTGTTCAACATCGGCCAGTGCCACAAGAAGCTCGGCGAGTGGAACCGCGCGGCGTTCTATTACCGCCGCTACCTCGCGCGCATGCCGGAAGGCTCCGACACGTCGAAGCTCGAGGGCCTCATCGCCGAGATGGACGCGAAGGCCGCGCTGCCCGCGCCCTCGGTGCGCGACGTCGAGCCGCCGCAGAAGCCGCACGCTGCCGTGGCGAAGCTGACGCCTGCGGTCGCGGTGACCGCGCCGGCCGCGGCGCTGGGCACGTCGGCGCCGCCGATCGTGATTCGCGAGCCGGCGGAGTCTCCGTACAAGCAGTGGTGGTTCTGGGCAGGCGCCGGCGTCGCGACGGCAGCGACGGTGGTCGCCGTGGTCGCCGTCGGCATCGCGGCGTCGAATGACGGCGACGGCCGGGGTGGCCCGCCGCGCTACGGGAAGCTGGACGCGCGATGAAGCGGTCGTGGTTGCTCGTGCTCGCCCTCGCTGCGTGCGGGCCGCCGGAGACCGCCGTGCGCGTGCGCGTCGAGCTCGCGCCCGAGGTGGTGGCGCAGCAGCTGCGCTTCACCGGCACGACGGGCGGCACCCTGGTGTTCGGGCCGGAGCTGCGGCCCGAGACTCCGGCGGGGACGCTCCAGAGCGGCGGCGAGCTGTTGGTGCTGTTGCCGGATCGGCTGGACCAGCGCGAGCTCATCTGCGGCGTGGGCGCGATGTCGGGCGCGCAGCTGGTCGCGTGGAGCCAGAGCAGCGTGCGCATCCAGCGCGGCGCCGAGCAGGAGTGCGTCGTCACGCTGTCGGCTCGGCAGCAGGTGCCGGCGTGTGGCGGCTGCCGCGAGAGCGACGGGCGTTGCCGCAAGGGAGACGAGGACGACCGCTGTGGCAGCGGTGGCTCCGCGTGCACGAAGTGTGAGCACGGGGCCGAGTGCAAGTCGGGTCGCTGCGTCGACTGACGCGTGTTATGGCGTCCTCATGGGCGCAGGGACCGTCGAGCTGACCGAAGAGAACTTCGAAGCCGCGGTGAAGAAGAACGGCATCCTCTTCATCGACTTCTGGGCGCAGTGGTGCCCGCCGTGCCGAGCCTTCGCGCCCGTGTTCGAGGCGGCAGCGCAGAAGCACCCGGACATCGTGTTCGGGAAGGTGAACACGGAAGAGCAGCCGGGCCTCGGCGCCGCGTTCGAGATTCAGGCGATCCCGACGCTCGCGGTGTTCCGCGAGGGCGTGCTGCTGTTCGCCGAAGCCGGAGCGATTCCCGCGAACGCGCTCGAGCAGCTGATTCAGAAGGTGCGCGAGCTCGACATGGATCAGGTCCGCAAGGACATCGAAGACATCAAGAAGAAGCAGGGGAACCCGCCGCAGTCGTGACGTCGGTGTGAGCCGGCCGTCAGGACGCAGGCGCGGGTTGAGTCACTCGGGCCCGCTTGAGAGATCGTTCCCGTCCAGAGCCGTTTCGTCACGAGCGCGTCGAGAGGGCCATTCTCGAGGAGCTTCGCTCGCTGCTGCAGGCCGAGGTCAGTGACCCGGTCTTGGGCGGCGCGTGGGTCGTCGACGTGCAGCTGTCTCCTGACGGCAAGAACGCGCGCGCGAGCTACGCGGTGCGGTCGACCGGCGACGAGGCCGACGTGGCGCGCGCGACGAAGGCGGCGTTCTCACGCGCCGCCGGGTTCCTGCGGGCCCGGCTCGCCGCTTCGCTGAACCTCAAGCGGACGCCGCAGCTGAGCTTCACGTTCATCGGGTTGCTGCTGGGCGAGACCGAGGCAGCCGCCGAGGACGAGCATCAGGGCCTGTGACGTGATGGCATGAAAGAGCGGGTCGTGCAGCTGGCTGAGCAGCGCGAAGAAGAGCAGCGCGGCGAGGCCGGCATCTCTCGCAGTACCGGGTCCTGCCTTCAACAGCCGCCGGGCGAGCCACAGCAGCAGCGCGACGAACGCGAGCGCGAAGGGCACGCCGCCTTCCGCCGCGAGCGTGAGCAATTGATTGTGTGACTTGCCGCCGTGCTCGAGCACCTGCGCGGGCGCGTCGGTCGCGGCGTAGTCGCCGGGCTTGAAGCGGCCGAGGCCGGCGCCGGCGAGGGGATGCGCTCGCACGGCGGCCAGGCCGCTCTGCAACAGCCCGAGGCGCTCGCCGGAGGGGCGCGTCCAGAGGCCGGCGACGGCGACGACCGCGAGCAGCACGGCGGCGATCCACCTCGGCCGCACCAGCGTGGCGAGCGCGAGCGCGAGAGACGCCGCGGCTGCGCGCGCCGCGGGGAAGATGGCCACCGACACGAAGCCGAGCACGGCGATGACGGCGGCGCGAACGTTCCGCCAGTGCGCAGCGGCCGCGATGACGACGAGCGCGGTGACGTTCGCGAACGTGAGCCGGTGGAAGGTGAGGCCGCCCGCCATGAAGCGCCCGTCCTCCCGCTGCTCGTAGACGCGCGAGAACGGAATCTTGGTGAAGGCGAGGGGCGCGAAGAGGTCGGCGGAGGGCCAGAGGCCGAAGTGCTGCAGCCCCGCCGCGAGACAGCTCAACGCACACGTGACGAGCGCGGCGATGGCGACGGGCCTGAGCGAGGCGCGCGTGACGGCGACGGCGGCGACGGGCAGCAGGAGCCAGTCGCAGAGGCGGGCGACTCCGGTGCCGGTGGGCAGGTGCGCGAGCGTGGGGACGGCGAGGCCGAAGGCGACGAAGGCAGCGACCGGCCACCAGGCCTCGAGCTCCCGCGCGGCGATGACGAGCACGAGCAGCGCGGTCGTCCAGGCGCCGATGCCGGCGACGAGCTCGTTGAGCTGAACGCCGACGGCCCAGACCGAGAGCGCGATGGTGAGCGTCAGCTTCAAGCGTTGATGCCCGTCGGGCAGCCCATGTGCCGCTACCTACGCCAGATGCTGTTGCTTCGCCTTCGCTAACCGCGAGGTGCGTTGTCACGCCGGCGTAGCCCAATCGGTAGAGGTGCTCGGCTCAGACCCGAGAGGTCCCGGTTCGAATCCGGGCGTCGGTACATCCCAACTGCCTCACATAGGCCTTTCTCGTCTCTCCCCCTGTTGTTGAACGTGACCCATCAGCGACACCGGGATGACGCGCCGGCGCGAGCAGCGGAGCCTCCT
>CALJKW010000048.1 GCA_937980205.1 uncultured Myxococcales bacterium
CAGCAGCGCCACCGCCAGCAGCGCCACCGCCAGCAGCGCCACCGCCAGCAGCGCCACCGCCAGCAGCGCCGCCCCCTGCGGTTCCACCGCCCGCCGCACCACCACCGCCTGCAGCGTCGCCGCCACCAGCGCCACCGCCACCATCTCCGCCGCCTGCAGCGTCGCCGCCCGCAGCTCCGCCGCCTGCAGCGTCGCCGCCTGCAGCTCCACCGCCGGCCGCACCGCCACCACCTGCTCCTCCGCCGGCGCCACCGGCATCTGGAGCGACGCGCGTCACGTGAAAGACGGCGGTGGCCGAGAGTCCGTAGCCGTCGGTCGCGACGAGCGTGAAGTCGTTCGCGCCTTCCGCGAGCGGCGCAAGGGTCGAGAAGTGGCCGTTCGTGGCCACCGACAGCGCCTGGCCATTCAGCGTCAGCTGCAGCGTGTCCTCGCTGTCGCCCCGCGTGACGTTGCCTTCGACGCGCACCGTCGCGCTGGTGGTCGTCGTGTGCGTCGCCGGCGGCTCGCTCACGGCGATGGCGGGCGGCGTCGTGCTGGCGCGGACGGCGATGCTCACCGTGCGCGCGTTGCCGACGGCGTCGGTGGCCAGCAGCGTGAGGGTGTTCGCGCCGGTGCTCAAGCTCGCCGTCGCGGCGAAGCTGCCGTCGGCCGCCACGGCGACGACGGCGCCGTCGAGCGTCAGCGTGAAGGTGCTGGCGTCGAACGCGGTGCCCCTCACCTCCACCGTCAGCGCGGGCACCTTCGTGCCCGGAGACGGCGAGCTGACGGTCACCGTCGGCGGGGTGCTGTCGCGCGTGACGGTCACGCTCTGGGTCGTGCTGTTGCCGGCAGCATCGACCGCGACGACGTGAATGGAGTTGGTCCCTTCGAGCAGGGGAATGTCCGCGCGGTACAAGCCGTCGCTGCCCCGAGTGAGGCTCACTCCGCCGGAGCTCACCGAGGCGAGCGGGCTTGAGTCGCTCACGCTCACGACGAGCGTCACCGTCGCGGCCCTCGTGGCGAACCCCGGCGGCGGCGAGTCGATGCTCACCTGGGGGGCGTCGAAGTCGAGCGTGAAGCGGACCGTCGTGCTCGACGTGTTGCCCGTCGTGTCCTTCGCAGTGACGACGAGCGTGTAGGCGCCGGCCGTGCTGACCACGGTCCCCGAGGTGAAGGTCTGGCCGTTCAACTGCGCGCTGAGCGACTGCAGATCGCTGTCTGCAGAGCCGAAGCTCACCGACACCGGGGCGTTGTAGTAGGCGCCGTCCTCGACGCCGGTCACCGTGACGAGCGGACCCGTGCGGTCGAGCGTGAAGCTCACCGTCTTCGTCGCCACGTTCTGGGCTTTGTCGCTGGCCGTCACGACGAGCGTGTGCGTGCCCTCCGCCGACACGGGCGTGCCCGAGACGAAGGGCTGCCCGTCGAGCGTCGCCGAAACGGCGTCGAGGTTTCTGTCGGTGGCCCGGTACGTCGGGGTCACCGAGGCCCGGTTGGTGCGCTGACCGTCCTGGACGCCGCTCACCGTGATGGCAGGCGGCGTGGTGTCGATTTCAAACGTCACCTTCGCAGTGGCCTTGTTCCCCGCCACGTCCTCGGCGACCACCTTCAACGTGTGCTTGCCCTCCGCCGTGACGGTGGTGCCCTGCGTGAAGGGCGCCGCGTCGAGCGTGGCCACCTCGCTGAACGGGTGCTGTTCGACGACGTCCCAGCGGGGCGTGACACCTGCGTCGTAGAGGCCCTGCTCCACGACGTCGAAGAAGGTGATGACCGGCTTCGTCTCGTCGCGCTCCACCCAGGTGCACGCGCGGGAGATGTTGCCGCAGAAGTCCACCGCCTCTGCGACGAGCGCGTTGGTCCCTGGGGTCAGCGGCGCCGACTTCGAGTAGGCCCCGCCGGACAGGCTCGCCTTCGCGCCGTTGACCCGCACCCGCACGGCGTCGGCCCCGGCCGTTCCCACGACGAGGATGCTCGACTTGCCCGTCACCGTTCCCGCGTCGGGAGCCGTCACGCTCACCGCGGGGCCGGTGTCGTCGAGGTTCACCACCACCGCCGACATCGTGCTGCCCTGGGGCCCCGTCAGCGTCAGCTCGAGGGTGTTCGAAGCCTGAAGCGTGAGCGGCACCGTCACGGGGCGCGAGCCAGGTGCGCCCTGGCTCCAGTCCACGACGACGGCGCCGTTGAGGGTGACGGTGCCCACGGTGTTGGCCGAGCCGTCGACGCTGAGCACCGCCACCGCCGCGGCGTCGGGCTCGTCGAAGCGCTTGGTGACGCGCGTGCGCTGGCCGCCGCCGCGAGTCGCGGTCAGCGTCACCAGCGTGCACGTCGCGCTCGAGGGCTCGTGGCTCACCACCGCGTCGCACGGCGTCGCCGGCGCCGGAGCACCGGCGTCCGAGACCAGCGCCTGCTCCGCTCGTGCCGTCTGCGCCGGCGCAGTCGCGGCCGGGGGCGCCGGCTCTGGCGCCTCGCTCTCGGCGCAGGCGGCGACGGCGAGCAGGAGCAGCGCGCGCTTCATCGGGCAGCTCCTGCGCTTGCGAGGTGGTCGGGGTAGCGCTTGATGGAGATGTCCTTCTTCAGGCGCTCCTTCAAGTCCGCCTCGGCCTCCCGCCGCGCCTCCGCCAGGAGCTTGCCACGGACCTCGGCGAGCGGGGGCGTCACGTCCTGCGGCGGCTCGAGCGCCTTGATGATGTGCAGCCCGTACTCGGACCGCAGCGGCTGCGAGAGCTCGCCGGCCTTCAGGGCCACGGCGGCGGTGAAGAAGTCGGGGCTCACCTGGCCCTCACGGACCTTGCCGAGGTCTCCGCCGCGCTCTGCCGAGGGCTTGTCGTCCGACACGTCGCGCGCGACCGTCTCGAAGTCCTCGCCGCTCACGAGGCGCGCGTATGCGATGCTGGCCCGCGTCTGTGCGGCCTCGCGCAGCTCCGGCGTGGCGGCGGTGGGCAGCGACACGAAGATCTGCGCCACGTGAATCTCCCGGGTGGTGAGCTCGCGCTGCTGCGCCTCGTACCGCTTCTTCAGCGCGGCCTCGTCGATGCTGCCCAGCTCCTTCTCCAGCAGCGCCTGCGCCAGCAGCTCGCGCTCGAAGCTGCGCAGCCGCGCCTGGAGGACAGCGTCTTCCGCGAGGCCTGCGCGCCGCGCGCCCTCCGCGAGCAGCTCGCGGTCGATCAAGCTCTCGAGCACCTCCTCCGGCTTCGCCGGCGTCGCGGCGCTCCTCGACTTCACGACGGCGGTCACGTCGGCGGCCTTGAGCTCGCGGGCGCCGACCTTCGCTACGACCTCCCGCGAGGTGCAGGCCCATAGGCCTGCGCACGACAGCATGAGCACTCTGAAGGTCATGGCAGGGTCAGGTTGTGGCTCTGGAGGTGCGAGGTGGAATCGACGTTGGGCACCGCCGGCGGCGTGAGCACGAGCGTCGCGTCGATGAGCACGCGCGCCGACCGCAGCACCCAGATGCCGTCGAGGTGGTAGGGGTCGGGGATGCCGGGCAGGTCGGTGTCACGACCGCCCACGAAGTCGAAGTTGTCGATGATGAGCTCGCCGTGCGCCTGCGCGGAGCTCTTCTGGAAGATCGTGCCGGCGCCGCCACCGTCGCCGCCGTGCGCGCGCAGCTGCACGTTGAAGCCGGTGTTGTCGGTGTACTCGAAGGCGATGCGCCCGCCGCCGCCGCCGAAGTCGCCGCCGATCGCCGAGGCAGACCCGCTGCCGGTGAGCGTGTTGCCCTGCAGGTAGATCGAGCCGCCTGCGCCGCCGTAGCCAGTCGGCGCGTTGTGGGCGTGACCGCCGGTCCCGTTCGCGACGAGCGAGCCGTCGAGGGTCAGCGTGTCCGCGGTGATTCGGATCCGACCGCCGCCCGTGCCGCCGCCGCTGTACGCGAAGAGCGGCCCCGCCGGTACCGCTGCCGCGCAACCGCCGCTGCCCGGCGCTGCTGGCGCCGTGACGCTGCCGTAGGTCGGCATCGTCGAGAGCGCGCCGGCTCCACCGTGCGTGCCGCCCGCGGCGTCGGTACATGCATCCGGCCCGGACGCGTGCTGGGCGGGAGTGAAGCTGCCGTCGTGCCAGCCTAAACCTCCAGCGAAGCCCCTGCCGGTGGCGTCGATCGCGCTGGTGCCGTCGACGGACGCGGCGCCGCTCACGTCGACCGTGACTGCGCCGGACAGCAGCTGCGCTGCGCTCAGGTGGAAGAAGGCGCCCGCGACCTCAATCGAGAATGCTTGCAGCGTGCTGTGGGTCGCCCCGAGCGACCGGACGTCGACGGACGTCGCCTGCACGTCGCAGTCGAACAGGCGCAGCTCTGCTGCGACGACGGCGTCCAGCACGGTCGTGCCCCAGTTGAAGCCGTGGTTCACCACGAGCAGATCGCCACGGGTGTCGTCCACGTCCTGGAGGAAGATCGTGCCGGCTCCGCCGGCCTCGCTGCCGGAGGCGTCGATCTCTCCGACGTCGAAGCCGAGGTTGGTCCGATAGAAGATCGCCACGCGGCCGCCGCCGGCGTTCGGGCCGCCGCGGGCGCTGATGGCGCCGGCGCCGCTGAGCGTGTCGACCTCGAGGTGCACGCCGCCACCGCTGCCGCCGCCGCTCAGCACGTCGCCCTCCGCGCCGTTCGCGCGGATCTCTCCGTCGAGCACGAGCTGGTGCGCGACGAGCTGCACGAGGCCACCTCCGTTCCCGGCGGAGTGCGTGGGCGGATCATCGGTGCAGCCGCCCGCTCCGGCGTGCGCGGCGTCATCGTAGCTGCCGTACGATTGCGCTCCGGTGCTGCCGCTTCCTCCGTAGCTGGCGCCGCCGGGCGAGTAGCAGTCGATGGGCCCCTGCGGCCCGAGCCCCCGGAAGTCCGGGTTGCCCGGCTGGTTGCCGCCCAGGCCGCCCTTGCCGTCCACGTCGATGCGGCTGGTGGCGTCGATCAATACGCGCCCCGTGACGTTCAAGCTCACGGCGTTCGCTTGCGAGGTGGTGAGCACGCCGCCGTTCTCGAGCGTGAGCGAGGCGAACGCGTGGTCCCCCTCGATGGTCAGCGTGCCCTGCCGGACCAGGATCTCCTGACCGTCGAAGCTGAAGTCCGAGGCGCCGATGATCGTGGTCGTCGCCAGCGGCTCGACCAGCAGCGGGTAGTTGTGCGCCCGCAGCCACGCGGAGGCATCGACCACGGGCGTCGCCGGCGGCGTCACGTACAGCGCCGCGTCGATGAAGAGGCGCGCCGAGCCGAGCACCGAGATGCCGTCCAGGTAGAGCGGGTCTGGCGCGCCCGGCAGCGTCGTGTCGCGGTCGCCGCTGTTGCCGAAGTTGTTCACCACGAGCTCGCCGTAAAGCTGCGTCGCGCTCTTCAGGTAGACGGTGCCGGCGCCCGCCTGCGTGCCGTTCGCAGTGAGGCTGCCCAGGAAGCCGGTCATGTCGGTGTAGCGGACGGCGATTCGGCCGCCGCCGCCGTGCAGGCCACCGACGGCGGAGACACCTCCCGCGCCCGACAGCGTGCCGATGCGGACGTCGATGGAGCCACCGGCGCCACCGTAGCCGGCTGGAGCGTCGTCGCCGTAGCCCCAGGCTCCGTCGGCCCGCAGGTAGCCGTCGAGGATGAGTGTCCCCGCGGTCAGCGAGATGACGCCGCCCCCGGCACCGCCAAAGCTCTGCCGCGGCGTGCCGCCCGCGGGGACCGCCGCCGCACACCCACCGCCCCCGGCGGTCGAGGGCGCCATGAAGTCACCGTACATCGGCGCGGTCGAGCTGAGGCCCGCTCCGCCGTGGGTGCCGCCCGCGACGTCGGTGCACCCGGGCTGCGCGGCGACGTAGGTGCCGCTGGAGTTGGCGTAGCCGCCGTTGCCGGCAAAACCAGAGACGTCGATGCTGCTGGAGGAGTCGAGGTGCAGGGCGGCGGCGACCGCGACACGAACCGTGGGCCCGTACAGGTACGCCGAGCTCATGGTGACGTTTGCGGCGTCGAGCACGTCGCCGAGGTACATGGACGTCCGGGTCAGCGTCGCCGACGTCGCGAGGTGCGCCGCCTGGAACGAGAGCGAAGCGTCTGTCGCGCTCAGCGCGTGGGCGGTGACTGTTCCACCCTGGACGGATGCTTCCGTCACCTCGAGACGTCGGAGCGTGGCGTCGCCGAGCGGCGTGGACACCCACGCCAGCGGCTGTGCTCCGCGCAGGTACAGATCGCCCGAGGGCTCGCTGGCCTCCTTCACGAAGACGGTGCCGGTGGCGCCGTAGTCGCGCCCCGTCGCGTCGAGGTGGCTCAGGTCGAAGCCGCTGTTGCTCGCGAAGTAGATGGCGATGCGCCCGCCGCTCGCCCGAGCGCCGCCCCGGGCAGTGACCGAGCCCGCACCGGACAACGCGCCGACCTCTACGCGCACGCCACCGCCGGCGCCGCCGTAGGCCACCGTGCCGTCGACACCGCGCGCGCGGATCTCGCCGTCGAGCACCAGCGCCGCCGCGCTGAGCCGCACCCGGCCGCCGCCGTTGCCGGCCATCTCACCGCTCCCGGGAGGATCGTCGGTGCAGCCGCCGCTGCCTGCCTCCGTCGCGTCGGCGAACGCCCCGTACTCACCCGAGCCGATCGCGCCGCTGCCGGGGCCGGCGTGGCTTCCGCCCGAGGCGCCGTAGCAGGGCAGCGGCTGGTTCCCCACCGTCCGCCCGCGGAAGTCGGGGTTGCCCGGCTGGTGTCCGCCCAAGAAGCCCTTGCCGTCGACGTCGATGCGGCTGGTCGCGTCGATCGAGATGGCTCCGCTGATCGTGAGGCTCAGCCGCTCGCCTTGCGAGTGCGTGATGACCGCTCCGTTGCGCAGCTGCAGCGACGCGAAGCTGTGCTGGCCGTCGATGGTCAGCGTCCCGTTCTCCACCACGATGGGCAGCCCCTCGAAGTCCATGTTCGTCGCCGAGATGACGGGCGTCGTCTGCAGCGGCTGCACCTCGGTCGGCACGGGCACGTCGGCGGTGGCCGTGCCCAGGTTGCCGTGCTCGTCTTGCGCGACCGCCATGAGGTGCACCACGGTTCCGGGCAGCGTCGCCACCGAGCCGGTGTGCACGCTGCCGCTCGCGACCGAGAGCCGCTCGAGCACGAGCACGCCGTCGGCCCAGACGCGCAAGTAGGGAAGCGGCGAGCGCTCGTCCTGCGCAGAGACCTGGAACGCGTCGACCCCCGCGCGGAAGAACGCCGGCACGGTCAGCGCCACGGCCGGCGGCGCGTTGGGGCTGACCGGGTAGCTCGCGGAGGCGCTGCCGGGCTTGCCGACGTTGTCGGTGGCGGTGGCGACGACCAGGAGCGCGGAGGGCGCGGAGACCGGGTGGCTCGTGCACACCTCTCTGCACGTGCCACCGCACGAGGTGAGCGGTCCGGTGAACGGGGTCCCGTTCACGGTCGCGGCGAGCGAGGCGACGCTCACGTCGTCGGTCGCGCGTGCGCACAGCACTGCGGTGTCACCGACGAGGTAGCTCGAGCGGTCCGCCGAGATCGTCACGACCGGGGCAGGCTCGGCGATGAGCGTCGTCGTCCGTGACGTGCGAGCCGTGCGGCCCTCGACGTCGGTGAGCACGCCCTCGAACGTGACGGACGGGGCCACCGCGATCAGCGGCAGCACGTACGGCGTCGTGAGCGATGTGCCCGTCGTCGTAGCGATGAGCTGGCCATTGGCGAACAGCTCCAGCTTGAGCTGGGGGTTGGCGAGCTGAAGCGAGGTCAGGCCCGTCGAGACGTTGATCGTCGCGCCCTCCGACGCAGAAGTGGGAGCGGACATGGACACGAGCCCATCGGGCTCCACGACGTACGTCTGGGTCGCCTGGCTGGCGTGCCCGAGCGCGTCGACCGCGCGCGCCGTCAGCGTCACCGAGCGCCCGGCCGCGTCGTCGGGCAGCACCAGGTCGTACGGCAAGCTGAAGTCGAAGGAGCTCGCCACCGTCGCCCCGTCGACCTCGAGCGACAGCGTGAAGGCGCTGTCCGGGTCGCTCGTGCCGAGGATGAGGGAGTTTCGGAAGGGGCCGGCGCGCAACGTCTGTGGCAGGCCGCTCGGAATGCTCGGCGCTGCGACATCGCCCCGCATGGTGATCGTCCTGGCTTCCACCGCCACGCGACCGACCGCGTCCGTCAGCCGGAAGACGAGCTGACCGGTCGTGTCGGCTGCGAAGACGGGGAGCGTGATGAGCCCGGAGTAGACGGTGAACGTCCCGCTCGGTTGCAGGAGCAGCTCGCCCAGCCGCTGCGACTCGAAGAACACCTCGGCCCTGAACGGGCCCGCGCCGCCGCTGCCCCGCGTCAGGGACATCGTCACCCGCGCTCCTGCCTTGTTGGGCGCTATGGACGAGGCGCCCGGCGTGAGGGCCGCGATCGTCGGCCCCGACGTGGCCGGCACGACGCGCACGTGCACCGGCCGGGAGGTGGCGAACGCACTCGAGGTGCCCCGAGCCACCATTCGCAGGGTGAAGACGGTGCCTGGCGTGGCGGCCGGCGGCACTCGCCAGACGGTCTCGGGCGTGTGCTCGTCGAGGCGCACCAGCGCCTTGCCGTCGACCTGCAGCTCGAGCTCGTCGACGTTCAGCCCGCTGCTGAACCCGGTGACCGTGAGGAACCTGCCCGGCTCGGCTTCGATGCCGTCGGCGGGCGTGAGCACGGTGACCGACGGCGCCCAGGCGCCGGCCGGAGCCGGGTAGACGCGGAGCCCGGCGAGCGCATCCGCGACGGTCACCCAGCCGGCGGCGAGCGTCGCGTCGTCGGCGCGGCTCGCCGCGTACGTGGCGCGACGAAGGGGTGTCGCTGGCGCAGTCAGGTCCCACGCCTCGGCCCCGGCGGGGCCGGCGGAGACGAGCAGCAGCCCACCGGCCAGCCGCAGCCGGCGCACGTCCGCGCCCGCGGTGAAGGTGGAGCGCAGCTGCAGCGCGGGGAACGCAGCGGCGTCGTAGACGGTGAGGCTCGGCCCGGTCGCTGCGACCAGCAGGTTGCCGTCGAGCGCCACCAGGCTCGCCGGCCCGGGCAACGTCGCCTCGGTGCGCATCAGGCCCGCCGGTGAGATCGTCAGCAGCATCGTCCCCGACGCCCCCATCGCGACGGCGGCGCGGCTCCCGTCTCCGCTGACATCGACGCCGCTCACCGGCAGCGCGAGCGATTGCCCCGCTCCAATCGACGGCAGGGTGGCGGTTCCCACCAGGCCCCCACCGATCGTCCAGATGCGGCGCGGCGACACGGCAAAGCGGTCGATGCCCCCGGGGTTGAGGTTCGCCAGCAGCGTGCTCCTCGCGGTGTCGACGGCGTTGAGCTGGCCGACCGTGGCGACCGACTCGGCCTGCACCGAGAGCGCCGTGCCGTCGAGGCTGAACACGTCGCGGCCGGAGCGCTCGACCTGGCGCAGGTTCGCCCCGGTTCGGGGCGTCGAGAGCACGGACGGCGCAGACGGGACGTTGAGGTCGACCTGCCTCAGGCCCGCGCTCCCCGCCGCCGCGATGACGCCTTCGCGGAACGCGGTGACGCCGACCGGGCCCTGACCGAGGCTCAGCTCCCCGAGCTGGGCCGGCGTCGAGCTGCTCGCCGGCTCGGGCAGCCGAAGCACGGTGAGCCCTTCATCTCCCGCGGCGATCAGCGTGCCGCCCGATACGGCCACCGAGCGCGCGCGGATGCCGGAGAACACCGCCTCCTCCTGGGCGCGATTCGGTTGGCGCACGTCGACGACACGCAGCGTGCCGTCATCGCACGCGACGTAGGCCCTGCCGTCCGCGACGTCGATGGCGTTCACCCTCGGCAGCGAGAGCGTCTTCACCGTGAGCGCTGCCGTAGCCGGTCTCCAGTTGACGTGGAGACTGTCCGTGCTTCCGGCCAGGACCAGGTCCTCGGCGGCGTGCACGGCAGTGAGGCCGGGGTGATTCTGGGTGATGAAGCTCAGAGCGAGCGTGCCGTCGGGCTGTCGCCGCGTGCCCTCCAGGAACCCCGGAGTGACGACGGAGAACAGCTCGTCTCCGTCGGCTGCCAACAGGGTGGGCGGATTGGTCGAGCGCCACTCGAGCGAGAAGCCGCCCGCCGGGTCGACCTCGACCACGAAGAGCCGGCGCACGCCGTCGACCTCGAGTGTCGCGAACACCTCGCCTCCGGCCACGACCGCGTCGGCCGGGAGCGGCGTGTGAGCCAAGAGCACCGGAGCCGCGGGGTCGGTGACGTCGACCGCGTCGAGCCCGGCGCTGCTGCGCGCGATGAACAGCTGCGTGCCGCGCACCGCGATTCGGCTCGGCGCCTGAGGCAGCGGGTAGCTGCCGACCAGGGACACGCTTGGGACCGGGCCCCGGCTCAGGCTGCCGATCATCACCCCCGAGCTCGTGCTCACGTAGACCCGGTCTCCCAGCGTCACCATCTGCCGCGCTCCGGCGAACCCCGACACCAGGGTCGTGGTGCCCGGGCTGCTGCCGGCGATGGTGCGCGGCACAGTCACGGTCGTCGTGTTGCCCACGAGATCCGTGGCGACTCCTCGAACGGTGAGGTTCGCTCCAGGCGCCGCGGTTGGGGGGACGTCGAAGGTCAGCGGAGTGCCGCCGGACGCGAGCTGCACCCCGTCGAGCGAGGCGGTCAGGGTCAGCCGGTCGAGCGAGACGTCCGTCGCGGTCGCCGTGGCGATCACCCGCGTGCCCGCGAGCAGCGGGTTGCTGGCTGGAGCCAGGTCGACGCTCAAGACGGGCGGGGTGGTGTCGTCGACGACGGTCAGCGAGAGCGCGGCGGCCGCTCCGACGCGCCCCTCGCCGTCGACGGCATACGCCTCGATGGCCACCGCGCGCGTGCCATTGACGAGCGGCATCTGCAGCGCCGCCTCGTACGGCAGCGCCGCCACGCGCTGCGCCTCGACGCCGTCCACGCTGAAGCGGACCTCGGCGGTGGCGGGCAAGGGGAGCAGCGTCGCGCGAAGGGTGACGCGCGTGCCTTCGAAGATGGCGCCCGTGCCGACCCGGGCGAGCGTGAGCGCCGGGCCGCCCGGGGTCGCATCTGCCCTCACCAGCAACGTGCTCGTGTGGGGTGTGCCACGGCGACCGAGCGCGTCGATGGCCACGGCGGTCACGTCGACCGGCGTGTCCACGCCTACCACCGGCGCAGTGAGCTCCGCGCGCAGAGACGGCCCGCTGACCAGCACCGGGGCCTGTCCCTGCACCGTCCACTCGACCTGCGCGACTTTGGCCGGGCTCACCGCGCGCGCGAGCGCGGTGAAGCGCGTCGCGCTCAGCGCCGACGGCGGCAGCTCGAGGCCGGCGAGCGCCGGCCCTGCGCCGTCGTCGACCAGCGTCACGGTGCGGCTTGCGGTGACGGTGTTGCCGGCGAGATCCGTGACCGTGAGGGTGACGGTGGCGCTGGCGCCCGTCGTGGGCAGATCGACCGACGCCGGCAGCCGCGTGTCGAGCCGCTGCACGACCTCGCCGTTGACGGACAGCTCGGCCCGGTAGCCGTTGAGGGTGTCCGCCTCGTCGAGCACCGTGGCGGTGAGGCCCAGCCGGTCGCCTGGAGCAGCAGAGCCCGGCGCCCCGAGCGTGACGATCGGCGCTGCGGGGCCGCGGCCCAACGGCAGCGAGCGCCACGCCACGGTGTCGATGGCCGCGAGGCCGGCTCGCGCCGGCAGCACCTGTCCCGTCAGGGCCGGGTAGACACCCACGAGCGTCGGCGCGCCGCGCACATCCAGCACGTGAGCGCCCAGGTCGCTGCCGAGCACGAGCCACGGCCCGCCGGTGGCGAGGCCCGTCGTGCCGACGGGGAGCGCTGTCTCGCCCAGCGAGGTGAGCGTGCCGTCCGCGTGGCAGCTGACGGTGAGGCCGCTCGCGGCGCAGACCCCGGCCGGCGTCGCGGTCAGCGCCGAAACGTCCGAAAGCGTGATCCGGCCACGCGTCATGGCCGAGCCCACAGACGGCAGCTCCACGGCGAGCAGCTCGTTCGGCGTCGCCGCGTACAGCGTGCCGCCTGCCGCCGCGAGCGCGGAGACGCGGCCCAGCGGCAGCCGTGAGCCGAGCGCTCCGGACAGCGCGTAGACGTCGACGCCTTCGAGCGTCGCGACCGCGAAGCCACCCGGCACGGCCGCGACCGCGCTCGCGCCGTTGTCGCGCTGGCAGGGTGCCGTCTCGAACGAGAGGGTCCTCAGCGCGAGCTCGTCCGACCTCGACAGCCGCCAGTGGCGCGCGGCGATCGGCGGTGAGACCGCGTACGTGACCGTCTGCGCCGGCCCGGTGTCGGTGACACCCGAGACGGTGGCGACGTCGTGCCAGGCCTCGCCGTCGAGGCTGTACTGGATCCGCGCGCCGTTGAGGAACGACGCGGTCGACGAGCTGCGCCAACCGGTGACCGACCCGGCGCCGACGGTGACCGCGCTCACCGGCACCGCGAACGGGAACGCTGCGGCGATCCACGAGGGCTCTGCGAGCGTCGCCGCGCCGGTGGCGACGCTCGGCGCGTCGGTGAGGTTGTCGTACGTCGCCTCGAGCGCGGGCAGCTGCGCCGAGGGCCGGTAGCTCGACGACTGCGAGGCCGTGTACCGCACCGCCGGCGTCGTAAGGCACGCTGGGGCGCGCAGCGGCACCTCGGCCAGCGGCGTCAGGCCCGGCAGCGCCCTGAGCTCCAGCACGTCCCCGCTGGCGCGCGACAGCACGCTCGCCGCCACCGAGCCATTCAGCGCGGCTCCCAGCGGAGTGCCGTTCGCCGCAGCGAACGCGACGAGCTCGCCGCCGGCCGCGCTGCGGAGCTCGAGCCGGGCGTGCCGACCGCCCTCGTTGCGCGCCACCAGCGCTCTGCCGGCTTCGAGATCCACCCCGGCGATCGGCGACCCTGCCACGGCGTTTGCCTGAGCCCGCTGCGCGGCGAAGGTCGCCAGCGTGCCGTCGATCACCTGCGACGCTGACGTCCCAAAGGGCGAGGTGACGTCCGCCTGGACATGCACCAGCGCCTGGTCAGGTCCGAAGGGCAGCTCGTACTGCTCGCCGTCTGCCTGCACCGCCGTGCCGGCCGCGAAGACCCCGACGTCCACCGCGGCTCCGGCATCGGTCGCGGTCGCGAGGCGGAGCGTCGAGCCGCCGGCCCACAGCGGTCCGGGCGGGTGGGCGGCAAGGCTCAAAGCCGGATTCGGCCTTGCCACGGCTGTCACCGCGTTGCGCAGGACCACGGGCAGGCTCTCCACGCCCGCCGTGTCGATCGCGACCGCGCGCAGCTCGATCGTCTTTCCGCTGCCGGCCGTGACCGCGGGGAACTGCAGCACCGCCCGGAAGGGAGGCGCGGTCAGCGTGTGGGGCTGGCCCGCGAAGGTGAACTGCACAGCCGCGACGCCGCGCCGCGCCTGCGGGCTGAAGGTCAGCGTGGTGAAGCTGCCCTCGACGCAGCACCCAGACTGCGAGACCGTCAGCGTCGGGCGCGGAGCCGCCTCGACCGTCACGGTGACGCCCGCGCTGCCGAGGTTGCCGCGGTCGTCGCGGGCCTCGAGCGTGAGGGCGACCTGCGTCGGCGTCGTGACGTCAGGCGTCGTCCACGACAGCTCGTAGGGGGCGCTGCTCCGCGACGCGTAGACGACGCCGTCGACCTTCAGCGTCACCTCTGCGATGGCGTGGTCGTCGGTGACGTCGGCGCGGACCGCCAACCGCGTAGCGCCGGGCAGCCGGTCGCCGCCGAGCGGCGCGATGAACGCCACCGAGGGTGGCGTCACGTCGGCGGTGACGGTAACCGTGCGTGAGGTCGCCGTCGTGGTGTGGCCGCGGTCGTCGGTCGCGAGCGCCGAGAGCACGTGCGTGCCCACGCTCGGGAAGCGCAGCGTCGCGGCAAGCGTCCCGGACACGCCGCTGAGCGACTGGCGTTGGTACGGCTTGCCGTCGATGGTCAGGAGGGTCGACGTCAGGCCGTGGTCGTCGGTCGCCAGGAGAGACACGGGCAGCGCCGCGTTCTCGCCGACCGAGACGTCCGTCGGCGGCTGCACGAACGAGATGGCCGGCGCAGCGTCGTCGCTCAGCAGCACCGTGGCGACGAACGGTGCAGACACGTTGCCGTCGGAGTCTCGAGCCGTCGCCTCGATGACCGAGCTCTGCCCCGCCTTCGAGCTCGGCCACGTGTAGCGGTAACCGCCGGCGCCCAGCGGCACCGTCGCACCGTCGACGGTGAGGGTGACCGTCGGGGCCTGCCCGCTGTCGTCGCTGGCGTCGGCGCGGAAGACCCACTCCAGCCCGACCGCCAGCTCGTCGCCGCTCAGCAGCGGCCGGCCCGCCGTGACGTTGAACAGGCTGACCACCGGCGGGATCAGGTCGACCGTGCGGAAGTTGATGGTTCCCGAGGTGACCGCGTTACCGAACACGTCCTTCACTCCGACGACGCTCAGCACGTATTGAGTCGTCGAGCTCAAGGTCGCGTTCGGGGTGAGCGAGAGGCTGCGCCCGTCGGGGAGCGCCACGATGGAGGACGCGACGACGACGCCCGCGTGCGTCAGCCGCGCCGCAGACGCCGACGCCGGGTCGATCGGCTCGTCGAAGTGCACCACGAACACCGCGTCCAGCGGCACGCGGCTCGGGTTGGCCTGAATCGGCTCCCACAGCGTCACCGCGGGCGCCCGCTGGTCGGCGCGCGTCACTGCGGCCGGCACCACCAGCGGCGCCGCGCCGGGCTGGCGCAGCTCGAGCGTCACCGGCCCCAGCGGCCCCGCCGGCACCCGGGCGTTCACGTGCGTCGGCGCGAAGAGCGTCCACGTCACCGGCACGCCGCCGAACAGGAGCTCGAGGCCGCGGGTGAAGCCGGTGCCGTCGATGCGCACGTCGCCGCCGGTGGCGTCGACCTGGCTGGGCGTCACGGCGCTGAAGCCGAGCGGAGCGATGTAGACGAAGCCATCGGCGGCCGAGGCCGTCTCGCCCGCTGCGTTGCGCACCCGCAGCGTCACGGGGCCCGCCGCGGGCATCGCCGGCGCGACGACGGTGATGGTGTCCGACGTGCCTCCCGGTAGGCGCGCCGCCACCAGACCGCCGAACAGCGCCTCGGTCGTCGGGTCGAAGTGCGCGCCCGTGAGCACGACGGGGTACCCGCCGGCCGTGCTGCCGTAGCCTGGCGCGGCGCCCGACAGCACGAGCTGCGCCGGCGCCGGCGCGGCGGTGAAGCGGTACGTGAAGGGTCCCAGCAGCGTCGCCCCTACCGCGGGCCCGGGGCCGAGCTGCAGCGACACCGTGTACACGTCGTTCGCCGCGAGCGGCGCCGACGGCAGCAGGCGCAGCAGCGAGCCGCTCGCGGTCTGCGTCGCAGGGACCTGCATGCCCTCGTAGGTGAGCGCCGCCGCGCTGCCGGTCGCCACGCTCGATGGCAGGGCGGTCGCCAGGTTGAAGCGGAGCGCCGCGTCGTACGGGTGCGCCTCTCCGGGCACCGGCGCGTACGCGCGCAACGTCGGGTACGGCACGTCGAACACCTCGAACCCGTTGGTGCGGCCCACGACGACGGTGCCGTCGACGATCTGAACGAAGCTGGGGGTGCCGGAGCTCGAGGCCCACGTCCGCTGGACGAGCCCCGCAGTCGCGTCGAGCCAGGCGACCCGCAGCCCGGCCGACTGGGGGACGGCGGCCGCGACCCACGGGCCAAAGATGGCGACGCGCGGCCGAGTGTTCAGCGCCGGCAGTGTGAACGAGCCCAACAACACCGGGCTCGTCGGATCCTCGACGTCGAAGAGGGCCGCTCCGCCCCCGATGCCCGCAGCCAGGCGGGTGCCGTCGCTCGCCAGGTTGCCGACGGGCGTCGGCAGGCCGGGCACCGTCGACAGCAGCGAGAGCGAGCCGTTCTCAAGGCTGCGGAGCTCGAGGCGCGCCGAGCCGGCCGACTCGATGAGCACGGCCAGCGTGCTCTCGTTCACGATCTGCAGCGCCTGCACGTTGCCCGGCGCGAGGATCGCCGACGCGACGATCTGGTAGGCGCCCCCCACCGGGCCGAGCAGCACGAGATCTGCTCCACCGGCTACGGCGACGTAGGCCGCGCCGGGCCTGGCCGCGATCGCCGTGGTCGTGCCCGAGCCCGGCCCGAGCGAGACGCGCTCGAGCTCGATCGGAACGCACGGAGCGCCGGGCGACACGCCGCACCCGTTGATGTCGTAACGCACCACCTCTCCCTGGCCAGCCAGGAAGGCCTGGTCACCCACCACCGCCATGCCACCGGCAAACTGCACGCCGCTCACCGTCGAGAGCTCGCTGGGCGAGGCGGGGTTCGACACGTCGTACGAGACGAGGGTCCCCTGGCCGGCCGCCAGCAGCGCGGTCCCCGTCACGGTGCCGGCGAGCAGCGTCCGGCTCACTGAGGCCACTCTGGCCAGCTCGAACGTGAAGCCGGCGGCGAGCGTCGAGCTGACCGCGCCCGAGGGCGCCGGTGTGCTCACCCTGACGTCGACCACGCCGATCACCCGATCCGGAACCTCGACGTCCAGCCGCCCATCGGCGTCGACCGAGACGCTGCGCGCGGGGACGCCCCCGAAGGTGACCAGCGTTCCGGAGTAGAGCCCGGCCCCGCTCAGCTTGACGTGCGCGCGGCTGTCGATCGCCGCCTGGGCCGGCGAGACCGAGGTGAGGGTTGGCGGCGTCAGGTAGCGGTATGCGCCCAGCGCGAGCGCCGACAGACCGTTCGCGTTGATCACCTCGACTGCGGCGACGCCCGCCGCGCCCGGCGGCACGATGACGTGAACCGTCCGCCCGTCCGGCTCGACCGAGACGACGGTCGCCGGGTTGGCGCCGACGCGAACCGCGACCCCCGGCAAGAAGCCCGAGCCGCGCACCTCGACGGCGTCGCCGCCGGCCTCGAGCCCGAAGGCCGGCGAGACGCTCGAGATGACCGGCGCCTCGACGGCCCCCGCGGCGCACGTGCGGAAGCGGATCTCCGCGTCGACGCCGAGGGCGGTGTTGCGCACGTTGGCGAGCCCTGCGCCGATGCGCAGCGTGTAGCTCTGGCTCACGTCGAGCGGCGCGTAGGGCGTCAGGGTGATCACGCCTCCGCCCGGCTCGGCCGCCACCGCGCGCGACACCGTGACGGTCGCACCCGACGAGTCGAGCATCCGCACCTGGTCGATGGTCGACTGCGCGGGCAGCTCACTCAGGTGCACCTCGGGTCGCACGGTCGTGGCGACGAGCTCGCCCTCTCGCGGCACGGTCGAGCGGATCTTGAGCTCGTCGAGCGCCAACGACGACACCGAGCCGACGAGCGTGCCGTTGGCGTCGCCCGGCTCCGAGAGCGGGAGCTCGGCGAAGCGGCCCGCCGCGTTCATGAAGAGGGTCCCCACGAACGCGTAGCGGCCGTCGAAGCCCACGCTCTGCGCGTCGCCGAACACCGACGCCCCGGACAGGTACTGCGGCGGTTGGCCCGGGCGCACCGCGAAGCGCTGCAGCTTGCCGCCACCCGCGGCCACGTACGCGATGCCGGCCACCACGTGGGTCTCTTCTGCCGAGCGCCAGCCATGCCCGAGCGGATCGTCGAGCGTCATCGCGCCCACGACGCCCGGCGCGGCGGGGTCGGTGGCGTCGATCACCGCCACCTGGCCCACCCGGCCCAGCGACGCGTAGACGCGCGAGCCCTCGACCGAGAGGTGGCGCGCGGTCCCGGCGACCGGCGTGTCGCCCACCACCGCCAGGTCGCCGGTGCGCGCGTCGAGCACGTGCACGCGCGGATCTGCGCTGCTTCCTCCCGCCGCGAAGAGCAGGCCGTTCGAGAGGGCGAGCGCGGTCGCGCCGCCGGGCAGCGACCGGCGCGCGAGCTGACCGAGGCTGCCCGCCGCGAGCTCGACGACTCCGTCACCGTCGGCGACGAAGACGAGCCCAGAGCTCACCACCACGTCGGCGGCGGCGCCGTTCACCGGGGCGCTCGCGACCTGGTGCGTCTCGGCCGGCAGCGAGATGTCGAACACCAGGAGCCCGCCGGTGTCCGCGGCGGCGTAGAGCCGCTGGCCGTCGATGGCGAGCCGGCGCACGCGCGAGGTGGTGGTGAGGTTGAGCACCGAGCGCAGGTTCGTCGGCTCGGACAGGTCGATGACGCCCAGCCCGTTGCGCCCGCTGCGCGTGCCGTACGAGGTCCCGTCGACGCCGACCACCGGGGTCGTGGCCCCGAACGCGGTGTAGGCCACGCCGTTCGAGACGAGCACCTGCGACACGGCGTCGGTGGTGAACATCGCGACAGCGCCCGTGCCGTAGAGGAAGGCGTTGGGCCGAGTCACCGAGTCGGGCGGCGTGCGCACGGTGACGGCGACCCGTCCGCCCGCGTGCGGCGGCGCCACCGCGGTCGCGAGGCTGCTGGTCAGCACCTTGACGGTGAAGCTCTGCGTGCCGCCGAACTCGACCGCCATACCGGGGAGGAACCCCGAGCCCACGAGCGAGACGGTCACGCCGCCAGCCTGGCCGGACGAATCGGGAGAGAGGCTGAACAGCGCCAGGCGGTCGCGGTACAGGAAGCCGCCCAGGCGCCGCGCCACCAGGCCCGACGGGTCGACGACCTCGACCGCGGCGAGCCCCGGCTTGAGGCCGTCCGACGCCGGCACCCGAATGTCGAGCTGGGTCGCCGTCACGGCCAACACCTGGGCGGGCCTTCCGCCGACGCGGACCTGCGTTCCGAGCCGGAAGCCGCTGCCGCTCACGGTCGCGGGCGTCTCGACGTCGACGTACCCGGCGGCGGGCGCAATTCGGTCGATGATCGGCTGCTGGGCATCGGCAGAGACCACCGTGAACGTGGTCTCCAGCGGAACCGCCTGCGGCCTGAGCTCGAACGTCGTCAGCCCCGCCACGTGAACGTGGACGACGTCGCCCTCGAGGAACGGCGTTGTGGGCGTGAACGTGATCATCGCCCCCGTGATGGTGAACTGCAGATCGCGTACGCCGGCGACGGGCAGGGTGCTGCCCGACCGCTCCACGCTCACCGCGAACGTCTCGTCGGTCAGTGACGCCGGCGCCACCGGCAGCGTGAAGTCGACGGTGATCGGAGTCGTCGGCAGAGCCAACGCGCCATCCGCGGGAGAGATCGACACCGCGAGCAGATCGACCGGCGGCACCGCGACTATGGTGTCGGCGCTGCTGTCGGTCGCGACCCAGAGGCTGCCGCCCGCCCAGGTCAAGCCGGCCGTCGTGCCGTTCAGCGCGGCGGACTTGAGCGCGATGGGCTGCGAGCCGGTGACGTCGAACACCAGCACCCGGTCACCGATGGAGACGTAGGCGCGACCCGCTTGGACGCTGAGCCTGCACCTCACGAGCGCCTCGTAGTCGCGCAGGCCCGAGTCCACGGTGGACCGCCCGAGCAGCTGCCCCGCGCGGTCGTAGATCGACAGGTACAGGCCGTTGCCGGCCGCGCCGCCGGTTCCCACCAGGTCCGACGTGAGCGCGTAGATTCGGTCGGGACCGAGCTCGAGCGCGAGCGGATCGGAGTCGAGCATGACCCGGCCCACCGAGGTCAGCGCCGGGCTCGCCGCATCGAACACCATCACCGAGCCCGGCAGCACGGACGGGTCGGCCACCGAGGTCCATGCTGACGTCTCCTCGATCCTCACCCCGGTGGCGAGGCCGCCCGTCAGCGCCCGGCCCACCTGGTAGGTCGTCTCCGGCTCCGAGACGTCGAGCGCCACCAGGCCGAACACGTCGGTGGCGAGCAACGCGAGGTTGCCGGAGACGTCGAGGCCGCGCGCCTTGCCCTCGGTGCGGTAGGTGCCCAGGCGAATCGGCCGCTCGATCAGGCTCACGTCGAAGATCTGCAGCCCCGGGCTCTGGGGGGTCGGCGTTGCGACGTACAGGGTGTTGCCGCGCAGCTGAATCTCCGAGGCGACCGCGGGGGGGAAGCCGGGGAGCTTGAGATGAACGCCAGGCGGCATGTCGTAGGCGAACGTGGCGACCTGCACCGCCGGCTCACCTGGCCTCTGGATCGTGATGGCTGCCAACCCCGCCTCGTCGGCGTACGGCGTGGTGAACGAGAAGCTGCCCGGATCCTCGATGTCGGGGTCCACCACGGCCTTGCCGCCGATGCGAACGACCGTGCCCGGCACGAGCGAGCGCGCGGGCAGGCTCGCGTGCACGAGCGTGCCTCCCGCGATCGGCCCGTGCGACGGCTGCAGCGTCGCGGTGACTCCGGCGAGCGGTTCGGCGTACAGCAGGCCGAACTGTATCGAGCCCTCGAGCCCCAGCGCGTCGATCGCGACCACGTCGGCCGGGCCTGCCGCGCGCGCCGGCGCAACCACGGTGATGCTCGTGTCCGAGACGGACTGGGGAATCGCCGTGACGCCGCCGATGCGGACCTGCGTCACGGCGCCGAGCGATACACCGGTGAGCGTGAGCACCTGTCCTCCCGCCGTCGAGGTCGACAGCGGGCTCACCGTCTGCAGCACCGGTTGGCGAGCGCCGGCAGCCGCGGTGCGGAAGTCGAGCCGGAGCGGAACCAGCAGCGCGCCGCCGCGCTGATCCGCGACCGTTCGATCGACGGTGAGCGTGTACTGCGACGACGGAGCGAGCGCCGCTCGCGGCAGGACGCGCAGCGTGTACGCCACCCGCGCGGGGTCGCTCTGTATGTCGAAGTCGAGCGGCACGTCTCCTGCCGGGCCCGCCAGCCGCACGCTGCCGCCGGTGATCGTGGCCGGGGCCAGCGGCCGGCTGAAGTGAACCAGGAGCTCGGAGGTAGAGGGTGGAATCGTCGCGTCGCGCGCGGGCGCCGTGTCGCGAACGAGCAGGAACGGCATCGCCAGCTCGGTGAGCTGCCTGCCCCCCGAAGCGAGGTAGAGCCGGTCGGACACGGGCAGCACGTCGGCTGCGGGCTCGGTGTTGCCGCCGCTCACCAGCTCCGGCGCGCGAGGGTTCGAGATGTCGGCGATCACCACGCTGCCGTCTTCGGCCGCGATGAAGAGCGCGTCACCGTAGCTGCGCAGGCGCATCGGCCGGCCCGGCACGTTCGAGAGCGTGGCGTCGAACGGAACGCGGCCGACCTCCTGCGGGTGCGCTGGGTCGCTGACGTCGTACAGGAGCAGGCCGATCTCTGCTGCGGCGACGATGGCGGTGTCGCGCACCACCAGCACGTCGCTCAGGTTCGAGGGGACGGTGATGCGGCTGGCCTGCGCAAGACCGGAGGCGTCGAGCGTGTAGATGGTCAGCGCACCGGTGGGGCTCGCGCCCAGGGGGCTGGCGGTGCCGTAGAACGTCCAGTCCGCGAGCGGCCCGCAGGTGAAGTCCGGTGGAGCCGGGGACGGCGGAGGACCGATGGCCGGCAAGCAGTGGTGCGATCCACCTCGCGCACCGTCGGTGACGAAGAGCTGCCCCCGGCGCACGAACACGCCCATCGGGGAGATCGCGGGCGCCGATAGCACGACCATCGGGTCGCTGGGCACCCTGGTGTCGATGAAGGACAGCCGCGCAGACCCGGCCTTGGTCACGGAGCGTGTCGGGCAGAAGGGCGCCGGAATCGCTTCCATGTCGTGGCTCACGACCCAGGTGCCTGCTCCGTTCGGCGACAGCCGCGTCGCGAACTGCGTGCGATCGACGACCCCGGCCTGAGGCGGCTGGCGGCCCAAGAAGGGCAGCTGCGCGATGGTCCCCGCATCGATGGAGTAGCTCGTGGTGCCCATCAGCGAAACACCGCTGCGGCCATTGGCGACGAGCACCATGCCGTTGGCGACCGCGACGTCCAGCGAGTCTGGCTGAAGCTCGACCTCGGGCACCGGCTCCGGCGGGTTCGGCCCGCGCAGCGCGCGCCAGTACGCGAAGTAGCGATCGATCGCAGCGGGCTCCGGAGTCGGAAACTGCCCTTGCACGGTGAGGGGACGGCCCGGCGTGGTGACGTCATACCCGGCTGCGCGGAAGCTCTGGTTGACGACGGCGTTGGGGGTGACCGTGCTCAGGTACGGCTGCGGGAAGACGTTGCCCTGTATGGCGCCGCCTGCAGCCGCATAGACGAGCAGCGGGGTGGCCGGGTCTTGCGCGAGGGCGCTCGGGCGAACCGAGAGCGCCTGCTCCGAGCCCGCGAACGGCAGCCCGTAGCCGTGCCGCTCGGGCGCCGGGGCGCGCTGCAGGCCGTCGGGCGTCGACACCTCGATCGCCGCGTCGCCGAAGCTGTTCGCAGGAGCGATGGCCGTGAGCACCTTCGTGCTGTGCGCCGTGACTTGCGTCGCGGCGATGCCGCGCACCTTCACCTTCAGCGCGCCGAGCGGGTCGGCCCAGTCGGGCATGAAACCTTCGCCCGTGACGCGGATGACACTGCCCCCCCGCGGGTTCAAGAAACGAGGAATCGCCGCGTCGACGCGCAGCGGCACGCGGTACAGGAAGCCGCCGCGCCGTCGCGACGAGAGGCCGGAGACGCTGCTTCGCACCGTGACGTCCGCGAGGCCGAAGCTGCCGGGCGGCGTCCTCACGGTCAGCCGCGTCGAGCTCCAGGCCACGCGGGGGGCGAGGCTCGAGCCGATGAACACCTCGGTGAACGCGTCGAAGTCCGACCCGAGCACGTCGACGAGGTCGCCGCCCGAGACGAGCCCGACGCGCGGCACCACCATCGCGATCCGGGGGACGACTCCCGCCGCCGGCGCGCTGCGGAAGTCGATCACCAGCGGGCGAAGCAGGTGAAGCCCCGTAGGCGTGGTGAGCGTGGTGTCGACGCTCAGGCGCATCGCGGCGTCGGCCGGCAGGGGGCTGCTCGGCCGGAACACCACGGTGCTGGCGGGCTCGCTCACGGTTCCAGCTTCGAGCGTGCCGGGCACGTCCACCCCGTCTGCGGTCAGGTGGAAGGCGGTGGCAGCCGTCGGCGACGAGACGGCGGTCGAGAAGACGACGCGGAACGAAGGCGTGGCGAGCGGCACGACCTCACCCGTGCGTACGCTGGCGCTCGCCACCGTGAGCTCTGCGGCCGGGCCGAAGTCGAGCGACAGCCTGCCGCCGAGCGAGCGCGCGCTGAGCACGCGGCCCCCGGCGCCCACCGAGACGGCCTGCGCCGCGCTGCCGTTGCGCGCGCCTCCGATGCTGTAGAGCACCTGCGGGTGCAGCAGATCGGACAGGTCCACCAGCACGACGCCCGCTGCGCCGGCGGCCACGTACGCGATGTTGCCTGCGACGCGCACGTCCGAGGCGAAGCCGCCGACCCCGACCGAAGCGATCTTCACCGCGTTGCTGCCGACCGCGTCGACGATCGCCAGGCCCTCGTTGCCGGCGGCGACGACGAAGTGCCCGTCGTAGACGCGCACCCGCTGCGCGTCGAGCGGCAGCACCGGCCCGGCGACGAGCGCGTTCTCGATGCTCACCACCTGCACGCCACCGTCGAGCACCGACAGCGCCGCCGCCGGCTCGTCGCGCCGGCCCGATGTCACCAGCGCGAGGCCGTCGAGCGTCGTCACGCCCTGTGCGCCGGGCTGCACCGGCAGCTCCGCCAGCGGGAACGGCGCGTGCGTGATGTCCCAGCTGCGCAGTCCCTCCGACGAGACCGCGCCGAGCAGCCGGTCGTCCGCGCTGTCGACCCCGTAAGCGCCCGCATCGAACGTGAGCCGCGAGATCTCGGTCAGCGTCACGTCTTCCAGGCCGGCGTCGTTGGTGGTGATGCGAACCCTGACGTTGGTGATGCGCCCGCCGATCACCCGCCGCGGAGGCTGCGGCGGGAAGATCGCGCTCGCCACCGAGAGCTGGTCGAACGCCTGCGCGGAGCGCACCACCGTCACCGCTTCGCCGATGCCGCCGAGCTGGGCGACGAACCGGTCGTCTCTGCCGTCGCGGTTTCGATCGACGAGCCCATCTCTCTCGACGGGTGGAATCGGCTGGCCGATGTCCTTCCCGTAGCGCTCGAGCCCGCTCAGGTCGACGACCTGCAGACCATTCGAGCCAGCCACGTACGCGAACGTGTCACCGATGGTGAGGATGTCGTGGACGTAGCCCGTTCCCAGCGCCACCGACGACGCGCTCGGCTGATCGAACGTGTAGCCGTTGGGCAGCGTCGCTCGCGTGCCGTCGGGGTTCACCACCACCACGTCGACGGTGCCGCGCTGGGTGAACGGGGTGAGGGCATCGATGCGGCCGACGCCCAGCACCCTCACCCGGAGCGCCGGCGCGTTGCCGAAGAGCACCTCGACGGTGCCGGTCGTGGCGAAGCCCCGGCCTTCGATGGTCACCGGCGTTCCGCCGCTCTGTGGCCCCCGCGAGGGCGTCACCGAGAGCACGCGCAGCGGCGCGATGTAGACGTAGGCCCCCGCGCGGAAGAGCTGGCTGCCCTGCGGGCCCGTCACCGACAGCGACGCGATGCCCTCGGTGCCTGGCGGGGTGGTGAGGTCGAGCTGAGTCCCGTCTGCGGAGACTCGCGTCACCGCCGCCAGCACGCCGCCGACGCGGACTTCGCTCCCTGGCATGAAGCCGGTGCCCGTGAGCGTCACCGTCGCTCCACCGGCGGTCGGCCCCTCTCGGGGGCTCACCGAGGTGAGCGTCATGGGCACGGCGCCCGGCCCCAGCGCGGTATCGAACTCTGCGGTGAACGGGCCTGGCATCGGCGCCCCATGCGCTGCGTCGACCAGGCCGCTCACCTCGACGCGGTAACGAGCCGAAGGCGACAGCGACTGCTGCGGCACGAGGGTGAGCTGCCTTCCGCTCAGCACGGCCTGCGTAGGCACGGGCGTTCCGGCCGCCGAGCCGTCGAGATGCCGGAGCACGGCATCGCCCGGGTCGAGCCCCGTGACGTCCAGGTTGAACGTCACGACTGCATTGCTGCCCAGGGGCACCCCGACCGCGCCGGTGGCTGGAGCGCTGGAGATGACCATCGGGAACGGAAGCTCCACCACCGCGAGCGCGTCGGTCGCAGGCACGCCTGGCGGGCCGCCGTACGCACCCGCGCCGGCGTACTTGATCCCGGCGACCAGAAGCCCATCGCCTGCCGCAACGCCGGCGAGCTGGTACGCAGGGAACAGCTCGACGCCGTCGATCGACTGCGGTGCCTCGAGACGTTGCAGCAGCACGAGCTGGAGCCGCGCGGCCGCGCCCGACGAGCCGCCTGCAACGGACACGTGCGGCCCCACGGCGACCTGATCGAAGTGTGTCTTGCTGACCAGCGGGGCGATCGTGGCGACGCGCCGAGGCTGTTGCGGCGGCGCCGAGGTCCACGTGCTGAGCTGATCGCTCGCACCGAAGGTCGCGAGCCCCTGGGTCCCCAACAGCGAGAGCGCGCGCACGCCTGCGCCCGAGCCGAGCACCGGAAGGCCGGCGCGCTCGAGATCCACCACGAGCAGGGTGTCGTCGGCGGTGGTTCGCCTGCCGAGCAGCACGGCCCGCCGGTCGGCCACCACGACCCTGTCGATCGACAAAGACTGCTCCGCCCCATCGACGAGGAAGGTGGTGACGCTGCCGAGCAGCACCGGCTTGCGCGGGTCGGCGAGGGACACGGTGGTCGCGCCTCCAGCGCCGGCGGCGATCAACAAGAGGTCGTCTGCGAGCGCGAGACCCTTGCCCTGGCCTGCGAACGGCAGGGTCGCGATCAGGCTGGGCGCCGACGGGTTGCTGCCGTCGATGACGAAGAGCGCCGCCTCCCGCTCGCCCGCGAGGTCCAGCTCCGGAACGTCGAGCCCGGTTCCGACGACGTAGGCCAGGTCGCCGCGTGCCACGATGCCGTGCACCTGGTACGGCGGCGGGATGCCGACGTCGCCCTGAAAGGCGGCGTGGTGGGGATCCGTCACGTCCACGATGGCGACTGCCGCATGGGTGCTGCGGAGAATGACCTCGGCCTCGGTCAACCCCGTAGCCAGCTTGCCTTGCGAGACCACCCAGGCGCGGCGCCCCTCGAGCGCCAGCGCGGTCACTTCGCCGCCGGCGAGCACGCCCAGCGGCCGGCCCGTGCCGTGCACCGAGCTCACGTAGCGCGCCACCCTCGAGCTCACCGACAGGTCGGAATAGAAGTAGCCACCTTCCAGGATCGCCGATGCGCCGTCCGGGTTGTCGACGCGGATGTCGGCGGGCCCGAAGGTGCCCGGCGGCGTGTGCAGGCGAATGCGCCCCGGCGAGAGCACCACCACGTCGGTCGCCGGAGCTCCGTCGATCGTGACGCTGGCGCCGCGCACGAACCCGCCGCCCGCGAGCTCGACCACGGTGAGCCCAGCCAAAGGGCCGCTGCCCGGGATCGCAAAGTTGAGCTCGAGCACGGGTACGTAGAGAAACCCTCCGACCAGGCGGCCCTCGAGGCCGCTGGGGTTCACGACCGAGACCCGCACCGGGCCCTCGACGTTGGCCGGCGTGCGCGCGGTGAGGCTGAGCCCGTCGCCGGCGACGCTGACCTCGGTCGCCTCCTCGGCGCCGAAGAACACCCGCGCCCCGCTCGCGAAGTGGCCGCCGGACACCGTGACGCGCGTTCCGCCTCCCAGCGGGCCTGCTGGCGGCGTCACCGCGGTGACGAACGGCGAAGGCCCCGCGGCGCTGGCGGTCTTGAACGAAGCGATGAACGGCTCGGCCAGCGCCAGTCCGCTCGGCGTCGTGAGCCCGGTGGAGACCGTGACGAAGACGCGAGTCGACAGCGGCAGGGCCAAGAGGGGCGTCACCGTCACCTCGGAGCCGTTGGCGCTCACCGTCGCGCCGAGCGCCGGTCCGATGGTCGGGTCGCCCGCCCGCACCACGATGCTGCCCAGCGTGGCCGGGTCGGGAGGCGCCGACAGCTGAAGCGTGATGCCCGGCGAGTCGGGCCGCACCTGCTCCGACGCGTTCTGCGGCGTGACCCCGGTGACCATGAACTGCGGAACGCTGTAGGTCACGACCGGGCCGACGGAGCGGTCGCTGATGGCCAGCAGCTGCTCTCCGGCGATCGCCACCTCTCCGCCAGCAGGGAAGGTCGGGTTGCTCTGATTTCCCCTCGCGAACGTGCGCACCGAGCCGTCGCTGCGCACCACGGATGCGTTCAGGTACGCCTTGACGGGCAGCGCGTCCTGATCGACCAGATTCGTCGAGCTCACCAAGAGGTTTCCCTCGAACGCCACGCCCCGCGTCTCGTCGGCGAGCAGGTCGCGGCGCGCCGGAGCATTGGACACCAGCGTGAGCAGCCGCGGCGCTGCCGGGCTCGAGACGTCGACGACGGCCAGGGGCGCGTCCGGCGCGTCGCAGCTCACCACGGCGCGGTCACCCGAGATGACGACCCGCGTCGACTCTCCCGGCAACGCCACGAACCCGAGCTCACCGAGCCGCGGGTCGGCGGCGTCGTAGGCGCGCAAGCCCGCGGGACCGGCCGCCACCCACAAGACGTCACCCTTCATCGCCAGCCCTCGCGCATCACCGACGATCGGCGTGGTCGCGACGCGTTGAGGGGCGTGCGGGTTGCTCAGATCGACCGAGGTGATGCCCGGCGCGCCGCTGGCGACGAAGGCGAGCCGGCCGCGCGTCACGACCGACGAGGCGGTGTCTCCCGCAAGGTCGATCGATCCCAGCGCCCGCGGGAGGCTGGGGGTGGCGAGGTCGAAGACCCGCAGCGAGGCAGGGTAGTAGGTGCCACTGGAGAAGTACGCGTCCGTCACCAGCGCCGCGAGGTGGGTCAGCGCCGCGGGCGTCCCCGGCGGCGCGTCCACGAACCCGCTCGCCCGCACATGCCCCCCGACGAACGCCGACCCGAGCGCTGAGTTACCGGCATTGGAGAGCCGAAAGACGCTGAAGCGCGTGCGGGGGCGGTCCTGTGCCTCGTCCTCGAAGAGGGCCAGCGTTGCCAGCCCCGCGCCGTAGCGCAGCGCTTGCGGGGCGTGCTGGCCCAGGGCCAGCTGCATCAAGATGCTGGCGCGGCGCATCCCGAGCTCGAGCTCGATGGGCTGGGCGTCGCCGGTGTTGTTCGACGCGTCCTTGGCCCTCGCGGTGACGGTTCGGCGCTCGCCGGTTGCCCCGCTCGGCACCAGCCACGGCACCCTGTACTCCGGGCGACCGGACACGCTCGGCGTCGACACCGCTGTGCTGCCGACCGAGCTGGCCCCGACGAAGAGCTCGACCGAGGCGATGGTCGCGTTGTCTTCTGCGACCGCGCCCAGCGTGACGGTCTCGCCCTCGGTCACCACGTCGAAGGCGGGCGGGTTGACCATCTGCACGGCCGGAGGAACCGTGTCGCGAACCGTGCCGATGATCACCGGCGCCGAGGTCGTCTCGTGCCCCGCCGAATCGACGGCGACCGCCGTCAGGCTGAAGGTCCGGTTTCCGCCGCTGATCGGCGGTACCCAGCTTCCGGCAAACCGGTTCGGCGCGCCGGGGATGCCCGCGGTCGAGAATGCGGTGTCTACCTTCGTGCCATCGACGAAGAACACGACGCTCAAGACCGGCCCCTCTGCGTCGGTGGCATCGGCCTCGATGCGCAGCGCCTTACCCTCGAAGATGACGCCGCCGCCGGATGGACGGCTGATGACGACCGACGGCGGCGCGTCCGCCCGCACCGGGAACTGGACCAGGTTCGAGTCGGTGCTCTGGCCGGCGGTGTCGGTGGCGCGCGCCCGCGCAAACAGCGTCGAGCCGACCTGAGTCGAGCCCGCCGTGAACGCGACCTGGTAGGGAAGCACGTACCGGCGGTCGACCTCGGAGAGCTGGCCAGGCGAGGTGCCCACCGAGAAGCTCACCTGCGTGACGCCGACGTCGTCTCCGACGCCGACCGCGCTCAAAGGGAAAGCCAGCCCCTCGACGGCCTCCAGCCCCGCGACGAGCGTGAACGGCGGCGGTGGCTCGTCTGCGATGACTCCGACCATGGTCGTCGCACCCGAGCTCAGGCCCGAGGTGTCCGTCGCCACCGCCGTGAAGTGCAGCGTCGTGCCGGCCGCGGTCCTCGGCACCGGGTAGCTGAAGCGGTAGGGCGGCGCCGGCAGGTTGGTCAACGGCACCCCGTTCAAGGCGACGGCGACGTTCACCACCGCGACGTTGTCGTCGGCGGCGATCTCGATCGGCAGCTGCTGACCGGCGATGATCTGCGAGCCAGAAGCCGGCAGCGTGAAGGCCACCGTCGGAGGGACGACGTCGGCCACGGCGTTGACCGTGATGCTCGCCGCCGTCGCCACGTGCCCCGCGGTATCGGTCGCCGTCGCCTGCAGCGTCAGCGCTCGCCCCGCCGACCCGTACGGGAGCGGCACGGAGAACGTGAACGGCCGGCTGGTCCGCGTCAGCTGGATCGCCCCGCCGACGCCTCCCGCGACCTGCACGTCGACCCGCGTCACGCCGACGTCGTCGATGGCGCTCATCACGACGGCGAAGGGGCGGCCTTCCGTGACGGCCGCACCGTCGTGTGGCAACGCGAACGCGAGGGTCGGCGGGTGATCGGCCCGAATCGGCAAGATGATCCGGTCGCTCGTGGTGACGTGCCCGAACGTGTCGACCGCTCGCGCGACGATGTCGAGAGCCGGTGGCCCCGCCGGCACCGGAACCGGAAACACGAACGGCGGCTTGCGCAGCGTCACCGGCAGGTCCGCTCCGTTCACCGTGAGGTTGACGCTCGTTACGCCGACGTCGTCTTCGACGTGCAGGGTCACGTTGATCGTGTCGTTCTCGACCACCGGTGTCCCGTCGCTCGGCGAGACGATCGAGACCGAGGGCAAGGTGTCCTCGATCAGCGTCACCTGGTGAACCGACGGCGCCGTCCCGCTCCAGTTGCCGCTCGAGTCCCGCGCGCGGACTCCGAAGAAGAACGCCGCGTGGTGCGTGGCGCCCAGCTGCGCGAGCCTCGGCACCGTGAAGTCGAAGCGCACCACGGGCGTGTAGACGTCGGCGCCCGCAGGGTTCGCGTTCACCGGCGGGAACCCCGAGACCGTACGTACGAGCTGCAACGGCAGGCTCGAGCCCGCGTAGATCTCGACGGTGTCGACGAACACGTTGTCGCGCGCGAGCACCTGCAGCGGGACGAGGGTGCCCTCCACCACGGTGTCGAGGAACCCGGGGAAGACCACCTGCGGCACGGGCGGCTGTTCGTCGCGCACGACCTCGAGCTGACGCTCGACGGTGGTCGAGTTGCCCTCGGCATCGGTCGCGACCACGCGCACCGTCATGAACGTCGGGCCGCCTCCGCCCTGGAGCTGCACGAACCCCGGAGGCACCGCGAGGCGGCCGCTGTACGACTTGAGACGCCCGACGTCGTTGTAGGGTGGCGGGAGCGCCTGCGCCGCCTGCTGGATGTCCGAGCTCGCGGCGATGGGCAGGCCCGAGCCGTCGACCTGGTTCGCCAAGACCGCGATGGCCTGGCCCTGCTCCACGCGAAGCGCGAGCTGGCCGTTGAGGAAATACTCCACCTTCGCCACGCGCGTGTCGTCGCCCGCGATCGACTGGACGATCAGCTCGATCGTGCCCTCAGGGATCGGAGTCGCGACCTTGGGGAACACCAGGGCCACAGTGGGGCCCTGTGGTGCTTTGCCCCGGATCACGACGCGCGCCACGCCCGTCTGGCCCTTCGTGTCGGTCACCCTGATGGTCACGACGGTCGGGGCGCCCGACGAGCCGACGGGCGGTGTCAGCTGAACGACGCCACCAGCGTTCCGCTGCGGAGAAGTGAAGACCCGATCGAAGAGCACCGTGCCCAGGTACTCGAGCGTCATCGCCGCAACGCCTACGTCGTCACTCGCCGTCCACGTGAGCGTGGCCGGGGTCCCCTCGAGCAGCTCGACCAGCCCACTGTCCAGCTCTGCGCGGGAGATGACCTCCACTGCCGATCTCAAGCTGGTGAACGTGGCCGTCGGGCTCGCGTCGTCGGTGACGTTGACGTACACCGGCGTGGAGACGCCGGCGTTGCCCGCGCGATCGGTCGCGATGGCGGTGAGCTCGACGGGCACCCCCGGAAGCGACGGAGGCAACAGCACCGAGAACGTCGCCTGGGTGAGGCGGAACTGCTCGCGACGGCCGACGCTCGTCCCGTTCGCGAGGATCTCGAGCGCGGCGACCTCGACCTCGTCGGTGGCGTTGATGCCGACGGAGACGGGGGCCCCAGCGACCACGCTGGCGCCGCTGAACGGCTGCGACACCGATACGCGCGGAGGCGCGACGTCGGCGTTCACGGCGAACACGCGCTCGGGCGCTTGAGCGCACTGCCCGGCGCTGTCACACGCGAAGACCGTGACGCGAGCGGGGGCAGGCGCCCACCCCGCGGTCGCCGCCACCCAGCCCGTCTTTGCCGTCGTGGTTCCAGGGCTGAAAGTCGAGTCGATGCCCGTGAGCACGTGCAGGCGGTTCGGGCCGTCGGTGAAGCCCAGCTGGATCTGCGCCTGGTGGAAGTGCGCCGAGATCGCGCTGCCGTCCGCGAGCGCCACGGTCACGTCGGACACGTCGATCTGTTGAGGGGTCGACAGATCGGCGTCGTAGGCGGGCGGCAGGAGGTCGACCTGCTGCACACCGCCAGGTGCGCGCGCGAGGAAGGCGAGCACGGCAGGGTGGTTCGAGGCTCCGGTCTGGATCTGAAAGCGGTACCGCACGACGGCGTGCACCGGCGCGGGGCTCGTCACCGAGAGTCGCAACGGGTGCTGGTTGAAACGCGAGGGGTCGATCTGAGGCGTGGCCTCGAGTCGATCTGCGAAGCGCCGCACCTCGTACGCCGTGTCCTGGCCGACTCTCAGGCGAACTTCGCTGATCGACGGCGCCGGCCTCGCGGAAGCGAGCGGCATCGTCACCACGCCGCCGTCACCCACCGCGATCGCTCCGCTGGAGATCGTGAACGCCGACAGCGTCACGCCCACGTCGTCGGAGGTGGTGAACTGAGCCGGCTCGCGCCGATCTTCGATCAAGACTGTTCCGGCGCCAGGCTTCTGCAGCGAAACCAGCGGCGGCTGATCGGCGACGACGGTGCAGTTGACGCTCGCACGTCCGGTCTTTCCGGTTGCGTCGGTCGCGGTCGCCGTGAAGGTCACTGTCTGCCCCGGGACGTGCGTCGCTGGTACGAGCACGTAGGGAATGAGCGTGTTGAAGCTGTTGGCTGCCGGGTTGACCGGCGGCAGCGCGAACGCCGCTCCGTCATGGCTTGCGGTGACGGAGGCCAGCGTGCCGTCGTCGTTGGCGCTGAACGACAGGTTCACCGTGGAGCCCTGCACGCACGTCCCCGCCTGGGGGGTTCCGCGGAGCATGAGGTACACGTTCGGTGCCTGCCGGTCGACGAAGGCGATCACCTCGAAGCTGAACGGCGCCGTCTCGGTCGTGTTGCCGACGGGGTCCGACGCCCGCATGGTCGCCGTGTGCACCCCCAGCGCGAGCTGGTCTACGCGCATCGAGCCCGAGAACGTGCCGACCCACCGTCGTGAGGTGATGATCTGCCCGGGCTGCTCGGTGTTCGGCACCGTGCTCGTCTCGACGCGGCCGTCGGTCGTACGGAGCACCGTCGCCGTCGGCACCCCGTCGACGAGGAGCTCCACGCCTGCGACCTTCACGTTGTCGGAGGTGTCGGCGCGGAAGGTCAGCCACGCGCCCTGCTGGATCTGCAGCGTTCCGGTCGAAGGCGACTGCGGCTGAAGGCGTGTCGCTGCCGGCGCCTCGAGATCGCGGCGCACGTCGAGCGTGACCTCGTCCCGCGCCTCGTGGCCGCCGGTGTCCCGCGCGATGGCTCCAACGGTCGCAGGCGCGCCTTTCGAGATCAGCGGAGCCGTCACCGTGCGGTCGAAGTCGTCGCTGATGTCCAGCCGCGTGCCGCCGTCGAGCGGGCTGACCGGAACGCCCCCGGTCAGCCCCGACACCGCCACGATCCCGTCGTCATCGGTGACGGTGAACTGCACGACGACGTCCTCGCCCTCCAGCCACGTCGAGTTGGGAGCAGGCAGCGAGACCGTGACCGTGGGCGGCTGATCCGCGATGACCCGCACCGTCGTCTGCCGCTGGGTCGACAGGCCGCTGGTGTCCACCACCGTCGCTTGCAGCGGCACCTCGAGCCCCGCCCACGCGGCGGGGAAGGGCACGGTGAAGCGGTAGAGGCGGTAGAGGCCGTCGACGACACCCGTAGTCGACGTCAGCGGCGGCGCACCGTTCACCGACACGCTCACGCTCCCGACTCCGACGTTGTCGGAAGCGGCGATCTCGATCGTGACATCGTGTCCGGCGAACGCGGTGCCAGCGGGTTCGCGAAAGACGGCCAGCGGCGGGTCGGTGTCGGCGACCACCGCGACGGTGCGTGTCTCGTCGCGCTGTTTGCCCGAGCTGTCGGTGGCGACCGCACGCAACACCAGCGGCCGGGGCGTGCCGGTGATGGGCAGCGTGAACGCGTATGGCGAGACGATACGCGTCCCGCGCAGCACACCGTCGGCGTACAGCTCGACGCGGCTCACCGCGACGTCGTCGGTGGCTTCCACCAGCACGTCCAGCGAGGTTCCGGTCGTGACGGTCGCGGCCTGGGCTGGCCGCACGAGAGCGACCGTGGGGGGCTGATCTCCCCGAATCGTGACCTGCACATCGGGAGCCCGGCCGACGTTCCCTGCCGCGTCATAGGCCCGCGCTCCCAGCACATGCGTGGCGGCCGACTGCAGCTGGGTACGGGTGATGACGGCATGGGTGGCAAACGAGCCCGGCTGGCCCTGCAGCTCGCTCACCTGGTTGTCGGTGAACACGATCTGCCCGTCGAGCAGCACTTCGGTCCTGACGACCCGCACGTCGTCGATGCCGCTGACCGTGACCAGCAGATCGACGGTGTCGGCGATCTCGACGTCGGCGCGAGGCGTCACGATCGCGATGGAGGGCGGCAGAAGGTCGGCGGCGGAGAAGAAGATCAGCGAGGTCGATGCGCGGTTGCCCACCGAGTCGGTCGCTGTGGCCTCGAGCGTGAAGGCGTGCCCAGCCGTCCCGAGGGGAATCGGGTAGCGCACCGTATAGGGCGGGCTGAAGCTGATGCCGACGGGCTGACCGTCGATCTTCCAGTCGACGCGCGGCGTGCCCGGTGAATCGTCGAGGACCCGAGCGGTGAGCGTGGCGACGGCTCCCTCCTGAACGGACGCGAGCCCGGTCGGAGACAGGATGGACACCTGGGGTGGTCCATCCGCCTTCACCGTCACGCTGACGCTCGCCCGTTGCTCCTGGCCCGCCACATCCACCGCGCTCACCTCGACGCGGACCTGCCGGCCGATCATCGCAGCGGTCGGGGTCCAGCTCAGCGCGTACGGCTTCGAGAGCACCAGCGCCGACTCGGCGCTCGTCGCTTGCACGACAGTCCCCGCTACGGCGCTGCCGTCGATCAGCAGGGTCAGCGTGACGCCCAGCTCCAAGGCGTCGTCGCCGGCGAGGCCGCGAATCTCGACCGGCGCCCCGGCCGTCGCGTCGGCGATGGGCCCGAGGGGTGAATGGATCGTCACCATCGGCGGCGCGTCGGCCACGATCTGCGTGATGAGCGCCTCGATCGGGACCCCGCGGCCGAGCTTGTCGACGGCTTCAGCGCGAATGACCGCGGTCGTTCCGGCTCGCGCAGCGGGCGGGACGTACGAGAGCTCCCACACCGGGTACACGCCGGGCAGTCCGCTGTCCGGAAGCGTCGCGGTCTGCAGCGTTGGAATCGAGACCGAGCCAATGGTTGCGCCGTCGACGCTGAACCGCACGAACTGAAAATCGTTCGGGAAAGCCAAGGAGGGCGACTTGTGGCTCGTGACGCGCAGCCGCTGCGGCAGCCCCGCGACCAACCTTCCCCCGACGATGGGCTCGATCCATTCGATTCTCCGGCCGCTCTGCTGGGTGCCAGCTGTGGTGGTTACCGTCACCGGCGCTGTCGAGACGCGGTGTCCGAACGTGTCGACCACGGTCGCCGAGAGCGCCACGGCGACGCCCGCATTCGGCGACGACTGCACCGAGAGCACGTAAGGGGGCGAGCTCTTCGTGCCGATGGGGACGCCAGCGGAATAGAACTCGACCCGGGCGACGCCGACATCGTCCTCGGCCAGCACCTTGAAGTCGTAGGCCGTCCCGGCCACGACGGAAGTGGGCGCGACGACCGTCGCGGTCGGCGGAGCGTCGACGACCGTCACGGGAAGCGCCGCAGAGAACCCCGAGTTCTCCACCAGGACCATCGCAGACCCTGCGGCCCGCGACGTGACCCTGCCGTCTGTGCCGACCAACACGGTGCCAGGGCTCGTCGAGGTGTACCGCGAGCCGGTCACCGCAGCGGTGACGTCGATGCGCGCGCCGTTCGTCAGCACCCCGGTGGTCACGAGCTGAAGGTTGCCTCCGATGCGCGGAACGGTCGCGCCGGCGGGACCCAGCTCGATCGCGACGAGCTGAAGCGTCGAGTCGACGATGACGTGTGCGCGCCGAGTGAACCCGGCGTAGGTGACGTCGATGTCGGTCTCCCCGGAGAGCCGTGCAATCACCTCTCCGTCAGGGGTCACGGCCGCGATCGTGTCGTCGACGGACCGGTAGGTCACTCCCTGGCGGGCGCCCTGCAACTCGACCTCGCCGGCGAGCGCGAACCGCGCGACCACCCTCAACCGCTTGCGGCTGCCGAAGCCGTCGTTGAGCAGGAGCGCCGCCGGCTGCACGTTCACGTCGGTGACCGTGTCGAGGGCGCCGCTGCCGGCGAGCTCGACTGCCGAGGTGTGGACCCGGCGCCCGAACGCGTCGAGCAGGGCTACGTCGGCGATCAGGACGCCGTCGGGGGGAATCTCGGCCCGCGTCGGCACTGACCACGACAACTTGCCGCCGCTCGCGACCGGGCGGGCGCTGAGGCGCCGGCTCGAAACGAAGCCCTCGCGCTCCGCCTTGAGAAGGTCGCCGCCGACTGCTCGCAGGGCACTCGACGACACGCCGACGATCGACAGCTCCGCAGATGCGATCTGACCGCCGTACGGCACCGAGATGGTGATCTGTCCCTGCCCCGTGTTGCGCAGCTCGATCTGGCCGCTGAACCTCGCCGGGGGGGCTCCTGCGTCGAACGTGACGGAGACCGGTGAGCCGCTCGCGCCCGTCGAAGAGACGGGGGTCACGGTGACCTGGACCCGACCATCGGGAGGGAACGGTCGGGACAGCGGCACGAGCCGGTGAAACGCGTTCTCGCTGGCGTTGTCTCGTTGGACGACGTCGCCGGTCGTGGCGCAGAAGTCACCCGCCGCCGAGGTGCAGCGAACGTCGAGCACGAGCTGGTCGACGTCGCCGCTGGGCAGGAAGCCGAGCTCCACCGCGGTGGCGCCGGCCCGCATCGGCACGAGCGGAAAGATCGACGTGACCGATGACTGCGCTGCTCCCGCCGCGGGCAGGGCTATCGCCATGAGCAGACACGCTCGGCGACGGAATGCCCCAAGGCCGCCCACGGACTTCGCCTCCCTTCCGACGCTTCACCCGTTCAAGGCGAAACGGCGACCTGCACGTCCGCTCCCGTTCTCAACCGTCCCAACAGCCGTTCGAAGATCTGCCGTTGTCTCGAGGGCTCGAGCTTTCCCGCTACCACCGGCCGGATCTCCTCGAACGGTGGAATCCGGCCTTCCTGCCGCTCGAGGAGCACCAACACCGACCAGCCTTCCAAGATCTGGACCACAGCAACCTCACCGGATTTCCTCAGCGCCAGCGCAGCGCGCGACTCGGGGGTCTCGTTCTGCGCGACCCATCCGAGCTCTCCCCCCTTGTGCTTCTCGGGGCCGTCGCCGGCCAGCGCCACCCGCGTGAGGGCCTCACCGTTGCGCAGCCTCGCAGCCGCACGCTCCGCGCGCTCGCGGAGCGCCCTCTGCATCGCGTCGCCGCGGATCAGGACGCGCCCGACGCGGACCCTGGCGGGCTCCGCGAACTCGTCGCGGTGCTGCTCGTAGTAGGCCTTGAGCTCTGCTTCGGACGGGGGAGCTGCAGCCCGTTCTTCCTCCGCGAGCAGCGCCTGCACCGTGAGGCGCTCCTCGAGCTCGACCAATTGCCGCTTGATGTCGGGGCGATCTGAAAGGCCGCGGCGCTTCGCCTCGTCGACGAGCAGCCGCTTGTCGACGAGTGACCGGGCGAGCTCGCGCTGGCCGGCTGGGCTCAGGAACTGCTCCTTCAGCCCTGGCGGCAGCTTTCGCGCCTCGCGCTCCAGGTCAGCTTGGCTGATCGTTCCGCCGGAGTAGGTCGCGGCCACCCCCGCATCGGCGGTCCGCGGCGGCGAGGCCGCAACACTCTTCTTGTCCCGATCGCAGGAAATGACCAACATCCCCGCAACGGAGATGAAGAGCGGCACGGCAACCCGGCGCGCGGAAAAAGCGGACAAATGCGATCTCCCCTATGAGGGCAGATTCTTGGATCTGTTTCGACGGGGTAACAAGGGGCTGCATGTGAGACATCTGTCGGTGTGTGTGCTCGTGAGCCTCGCCGGCGCGTGCTCGCGAGGCGGCGTCGGTGGGGCGGGCCGCGCGGACGCGGGCCCAGTCGTCGCGACCGTCGGCGAGAAAGCGGTCACGTCGCACGACTTCGTCACGAGGCTCTCGGAGCAGCCCGAGCTGGTACGCGCTCGCTACTCCACGTTGGAGAGGAAGAAGGAATTCCTCGAAGGGCTGATCCGCCAGGAGCTGTTGCTCCAGGAGGCGCGGCGCCGGTCATTGGATCAGGATCCGGAGGTCAAGGCAGTCATCGAAAAGGTGATCGTGCAGAAGTTGATTCAGGTGCACACCGCGGCGGCGACTCCCGCCGAGTCGGACTTGCGCTCGTACTACGACGCCCACCGAGAGGAGTTCGTCAGGCCCGCGCGCGTCCGCGCGAGTCACTACTTCGTCGCGTCCCCTCCGTCCGATCCGAAACACGCCGCGGCGCGCGGCGAAGTTCAGAAGTTCTGCACGCGACTGAAGGCGTTGTCAGAACCCGCACTGTCGCTCGCGTTCCGGGAGGAGGTGCGCAAGGGCTCTGCCGACGTCGCGACGAAGTCCGTCGACGGAGACCTTGGCCTGAGGACCCGAGACGAGCTCGTGCAGGTCTGGGGCGAAGCGGTCGCCGACGCTGCGATGGCGCTCAAGGTGATGGGCGAGGTGAGCGCGCCGATCGAGAGCGAGAAGGGCATCCACGTGCTTCAGCTCACCGCCCGCCAGCCTGGCGTCGATACGTCATTCGACGATGCACGGCCACGGCTTGTCGCACGCCTGCAGGCCGAGGTGCGCTCGAAGGCGCTCGATGAGCTCGTTGCCTCTCTGAAGAAGTCGACACGCGTGGACATCAACGAAGAGGCGCTGCGGAACGTGCAGATCGCAGGGCCGGACGGTCCGCTCATTCCGCCGCTTGCAGATGGCGGCTGAAGACGCGTCCGAGGCGACCGCCCCGTTCCGGCACGACACGGAACGAGGCCACGACACGAGAGCGGCGGATGGGATTCGAACCCACGACCCCGAGCTTGGGAAGCTCGTGCTCTACCAACTGAGCTACCACCGCAAGACTGCGACTCACGTTCTGCCTCGCAAGGTCGCGCGCCGTCAAGAAGTCCTGACGGCGCGCGGCGCTGCGTTACGGCTCTAGAACCCGATGCGCCTGCGCGGGGGGCTCTTGGCGGGCGGCTTGAGATCGTCGAGCGCCTGGAACACGAGGGCGAACCGACCGTCGGTCGTGCGCTTGAGCTCGGTGAGCTGGCGCTGCAGCTCGCGGTTGCCGACGACGAACTGCCGCAGGCTCACGAAGGCGCGCATGATCTCGATGTTCACCGCCACGGCGCGCGGGCTCTTCAGCACGCTCGACAGCATCGCGACGCCCTGCTCCGTGAACGCGAGCGGCGCATACCGGGCACCCCCGCGACCCACGTTTGAGATCACAAATTGTGATCTCAAAGACTCGGCCTCGCCGGGCGTCAGCTGGAACATGAAGTCGTCCGGAAACCGACGCACGTTCCGCCGCACCGCCTGCACCAGCACGCGCGTCTCGACGCCGTACAGCTCGGCGAGCTCCGTGCTCAGCATCACCCGCTGGTCCCGCATCACCAGCACCCGCTTCTTGATTCGCTCGAACGGGACGATCACGGCTCCTCCGCCGTCGCCAGCGTGAACGACGTCGCCGCGTACCCGCGCACGCCCACCATCAGCGTCCCGCTCGCCCGCGGCACGTACCGCAGCGCCTCGTTCCCCGACGCCGTCACCGCGCGCGCGTCGAACGCGCTGCTCGTCGGCACCGACCCCAGCCGCACGTACAAGTCCACGTCGCCCGCAGCGCTCGTCCGCACCGTCACCGCGCGGCCGGCGACCACCGGCACCGCGAACGCCGCCAGCTCGCCGGCTCTCACCGACCCGCTCGTCGAGAACCGCGTCCTCACCTCGACGCGCGACGCCACCGCCGCGTGCACCGCCACGTAGACCGTCGCCGGCCCCCGCACCGTGCACGTCTCGCGGCTCGTCGACCTCCACGGCCGGCAGTCGTACAGCGCCGCCGACGGAGGCCCACCGGCCCGCACGTACAGATCTCCATCGCCGGTGCCCGACAGCTCGACGCTCAGCGCCCCCGCGCCCACCGTGAACGGCCCGAACGTCTTCCACGTGCCGGCCGCCAGCGTCACCGCGCCACCCGGCTCCGCGGGCGCAGGCGCCGCCGCGCCGCCGGCGGCGGACTCGAGCACCAGCTCCTTCACCTTCGCGTACTCGATCTTCCCCTCGGCGACCGCCGACGTCGCGGCGCCCAGCGGCAGCCACACGAAGTCGGGGTGCGCCGTCCGGCTCGCGCCCGCCCACTCGCCGCCGATGATGCGCCCGCCCGCGTCGAGCTCGAGCACGTACTCGTGCCGATCGCTGCGCGTGAAGTACGCCGCGCGCGCCGCGCCGACGTAGCCGTCCGACGGATCCGACTCCGCGATCCACCGCACCTCCGCCACCACGTGCACCAGCCGCCGCGCGTCGGCGTTGAACCGGTACGTCGTGCCGGAAGCCCCGACGAGCGCGTTCGCCTGCGCGGCCGTCACGTCCCGCCGCGACACCACCCGAAACGAGCGCAGCGGCTGGTTCCACACCTCGTCGTCCACCGTGCGATCGATCACGAACGACTGCTTGAAGCGCCCGAGGTAGTTCGCCAGCAGCACGTGGTACGTGCCCGCATTCGTGTCGCGGCACGCGCCGTCGGTCGGCCGCCCGTACCGATCGAACGCGAACGCCGAGCCCGCGGTGTTGCACCGCAGCGACGCGAACTTCGTCTTCGTCCGATCGTGCACCAGCGACGCCAGCGCCTTGAGGTCCTGCACCTCGAACCGCACGCCTCCGCGCACGACCGCAACGCGCGGCTCCGGCCACAACATCGCCGCCGGAGCCCACGCATGGCAGATGCCCCACCACGTCGGAATGCAGCGCCCGCTCGTCCGCCCGGCGCGCTTGCCGCACACCTCGCCGAGCCTCGCGTTGCACTGCGCGTCCGACGTGCACGTGCGCTGCGACGTCGCCCCCTCGATGCCGTGCGCCCGCGACACCGCGTCCTCCACGCCGGTGAGCCCGAACGCCCGCTCGTACTTCTTCGCCGGCGACTCGTTCGCCGCGCCCGCCCACTTGAAGTTGATCGTGTCCGCGCTCACCGGCCAGTAGCTGCCCGCCCACGGCGTCACCGCCGCCTCGCCCGACGACGGCAGCGCGTCGAGCCGCGTCTCGAGATCTGCAGAGAAGAGGAACGGTGAGTCCGCCGACGACCACCGCTCTTTCTGCTCCGCCTCGTCGCTCAGCTCGCCCGAGCCCGACGACAGCTCCGCCACTCCGCACCCGCACAGCACCACCACCATGGACCACCGCATTCGCTGCCCCCTTGGAAAATGAGAGACCTGCATGGCCGCTCGAGCGCGCCGAGTGCGCGCCGGTTGCCTTCGCAAGCGCCTTGCGCGACACGCGGTGACGCCATGCGCGCCGTCTCGATCGCCGGACTCGTCCTCGCGCTGTTCGCGGCCTGCAAGAAGAGCGAGCCCGCACCGCAGCCCAAGCCGCTGCAGAAGATCGACGTGCACACGCACCTGTCCCCCGGCTCACTCGCGCACGTGCTGCCGATGCTCGAGGCGCAGGGCATCACCACCGTCGTGAACCTCTCCGGCGGCAGAGAGGGCAGGGGGCTCGAGCCGCAGCTCGCCGCCGCGAAGCGCTACCCCGGCCGCGTCGTCGTCTTCTGCACGCCCGATCTCACGCGCCCGCAGGACGCCGCCGCCGAGCTGCAGCGCATGCACGAGCTCGGCTGTCGCGGCCTGAAGATCTTCAAGGCGCTCGGCCTGCAGCTCCAGCGCTCGGACGGCTCGCTGCTCCCCGTCGACGATCCCTCGCTCGACGCGCTCTTCGATCGCGCCGGTGAGCTTCGCATGCCCGTCGCCATCCACACCGGCGACCCGAAGGCGTTCTGGCTGCCGGTCACTCCGGCGAACGAGCGCTACGAAGAGCTCAGCGTCCACCCCGACTGGTCGGTCGCCGGCCGCCCGGTGCCCTCTTGGGAAGAGCTGCTGGCGCAGTTCGAGCGCCGCGTCGCGCGCCACCGCGGCACCACCTTCATCGGCCTGCACTTCGGCAACGCCGCCGAAGAGCCCGCCCGCGTCGACGGCATGCTCGAGCGCAACCCGAACCTCGTCGTCGAGACCTCCGCGCGAGTCCCCGAGCTCGGCCGCACCGACATCGCCGCGCTGCGCGACATCTTCATCCGCCGCCAGGACCGCATTCTCTTCGGCACCGATCTCGCCGCCGGCGATCGCCCGGGAGAGCTCGTGCTCGGCTCCCCCGGCCGCAACCTGCCCACGCCCGACGAGGTCACCCGCTTCTGGTCTTCCACCTGGCGCTTCTTCGAGACCACCGACCGCGGCTTCCCGCACCCCACGCCGATTCAGGGCAGCTGGACCATCGACGGCCTCGGGCTGCCTCGCGAGGTGCTGCAGAAGATCTATCGAGACAACGCCGTTCGCCTGCTTGGCCTGTAGGATGCGGCCGTGCGCCGGCTCCTCATCGCGGTCCTGCTCGTCGCGTGCGGCAAGCCGCCTTCGGGCGGGCTCGACGTCGTCGTGACGTATTCGCTCGCGGCGAGCGCCGACGGCTGCGTCCGCCTGCGGGCAGTGCCCGACACCGGGGGCATGCCGCAGCTCGATGACGTGTCGCTGACCGGCCGCCCGCGCAGCGGGACGCTCTGGTTCGGCGTCAACCGCGCCGTCGGGTGGCCCGAGAGCGTGACCCTCATCGCGTCGCTCCACCAGACGAGCTGCGAGAGCACCGAGAAGGCGCTCGTCCTGCGAACCGTGACCGCCAGGTTCCCCGTGGGCAGCGTCTCGCGCGTCGACGTCGATCTCACGCCGCCCGCCACCGACGGCGGTACCGGAGGCGGCAGCGGTGGCGCCGGCGGAGGCGCCGCGACCGGCGGAGGCGCGGCCACCGGCGGTGGCACCGCGACCGGCGGCGGCTCCGCAACCGGAGGTGGCAGCGCCACCGGAGGTGGCAGCGCAACCGGAGGTGGCAGCGCAACCGGAGGTGGCAGCGCAACCGGAGGTGGCAGCGGCGGCGCCGGCGGAGGCAGCGCCACCGGCGGAGGAGCCGGCGGCGGCGGTGGAAGCGGCGGCGGCTCGCCCGCGGACTCCTGTGACGGAGGCTTCGTGCGCGTGATGACCGCGCTCGGCGGCAGCGTGAATGATCTCGCGCTCGACGCGCCCGGCATGGTGTGGATCGGCGGGGCGGGGCAGCCGCGCGTGGTGCGCCGCTTCGCCGACGGCGGAGTCACCCCGGGCAGCGGCGCGTGCATGAATGACGTGTACGCAGTGTGGGCGCGCGCGAACGGCCGCGCCTACGTCGGCACCGACACGAACCTGTACTTCCTCGACGCGCCGAACCAGTGCATGCCGCTCGGCGCGTTCCCCGGGGGCGGCATCATCACCGCGCTGTGGGGCACTCCGGGGGCGGGTGCGACCACGCGGGTGTTCGCCGTCACCAACCAGGGCGACGTCACCGAGTTCATGGACCCGTCGGGCATGGCGAAGCCCGCCGTGGATCTCGGCACCGAGCTGTGGGCCGTCGAGGGCCTCGGGCCCGGCGCCGTCTTCGCGGCCGGCGTCGGCGGCTCGGGCAGCAACCGCGGCCGCATCTCCTTCTTCGACGGCGGCACCTGGGAGACCTCGTTTCAGGACACGAGCAACGACACCGCGCTCTTCGCGCTCTCGTTCACCCCCCAGGGGCTCGGTTGGGCGGGAGGCCGGGCCGCGACGCTCAAGCACTGGGACGGCGGCACCTGGGCCGATGCGATGCCGCGCCCGACGCAGTTCACCCGCGTGCGCGGCATCAAGGCCTTCTCTCCGACGTCGATCTACGCGGTCGGCGACGGCACCCAGGTGATGAAGTGGAACGGCGCGAGCTGGTCCGTCGTGCACACGACGACCACCGGGGTCGAGCTGCTCCAGATCCGCGGCTCGTCCGAGTGCGATCTCTGGGTGACCGGCTTCAGCGGCTACATCGCGACCACGAACAAGTAGTCACTCGACGAGCTTCACGTACCCGTCGTACCGCGCCTGGATCTCGGACACGTATTTCACCGGCTCCGAGCCGCGGCAGTAGCCGCCCTTCGCGCGCCGGTAGAACTGCGGCTTCTCGAGCAGCAGCATCGCCTTCTCGACGTTGCCGAACCACTTCAGCGGATCCAGCCCGCGCTCCGAGGCGAGGCGGCGCGCGTCCTCCACGTGCGTCGGCCCGGCGTTGTACGCGGCGAGCGCGAAGCGGATGCGGTTCTTCAGATCGATGCGCCGGTCCTGCCGCGCGAGCAGCTTCGCGACGTAGTCGGTGCCCCCGCGCACGCTCTCTTCCGGATCCTCGCGGCGCTTCACGCGCAGCTCGTACGCCGTCGTGGGCATCAGCTGGAACAGGCCGAGCGCTCCCGCCCAGCTGCGCGCCGAAGGATCGAAGCGGCTCTCCTGGAAGCACTGCGCCGCGACCAGCCGCCAGTCGATGCCGACGCGCGCCGCGTGCTGCTTGAACAGCGGGTCGAAGGGACTCAGCGTTCCGGTCTGACCCGACTCGGCCGCGCGCGCCGCCTCGATCGCGCGGTTCGCCTCGAAGTACCGCTTCCTGAGCAGGTTGTACTCGAGCCCGCGGTACGTCGCCGCCACGAAGCCGTCGATCGCCTCGAGCAGCTTCTTCGAGTCCGCCCGCACCGCGTACGCGATCGGCAGCTCCTTCGCGATCACGGTGAAGTCGCGCGGAGCGTCCGGCAGCGTGTCGATCAGCATCCGGTCGACCACCTTCGCGCGGCCCTCCTGCAGCAGCTCGACGTCGTCGGTGAGATCCGGCCGGTGCGTGACCGGCGCTGCCTTGCCGAGCTTCACCTCGTCGGTGAAGAGGTACGGCGTGCTGAACGCGACGCCCTTCAGCGCCGGCACCGGGTGCAGCCCCGCCGCGACGACGTCGCCGCGCCCCTCGACGAGCCACGGCACGAGCAGCGCGCGCTCGGGAGGCACCACGATCTCGAGCCGCACCTTCAGCCGCGCCGCGAGCAGCTTCGCGAGCTCGAAGTCGAAGCCGAACAGCTGACCCTGGTGCGAGAAATACGAGATGGGGTCGTTCCAGGTGAGCAGCCGCAGCGCTCCGCGCTTCTTGATGGCGTCGAGATCTCCCTGGAACCGCTGCTCCGCGTGAGCGGTGAGCGCCTTCTCGACCAGGAACGCGTCGAGCGCCGCCGCCAGCGCGCGCGCGTCCGGCCGCAGCGCCCAGGCGAGCTCCTTGCCCTCGGCGACCGCGAACAGCGCCTCGACGTCGCGGTTGTACGTCGCGATCGACGCGAACAGGTTCGAGTCGGTCACCGTCAGCGCCACCTTGCCGCGGCCGACCTCGTAGACGACGCCCTCCGAGTCCAGCGCCTCGGGGGCCGCCACGAGCTTCGCGCCCAGACCCACCAGCGACTGCGCGTACGCCGAGCCGTCGTGCACCGTCACCTCCCGGCCGGCGAGCTGCTTCGCGCTGCGCGGCAGCCCGCGAGCCCCGCGCTTGCCGACCAGCACGTGGCTCACCACGGACACCGGCTGCGTGAACTGCACGCGCGCCTTGCGCTCGTCGGTGACGGTCAGGCCGTGCGCGAGCACGTCGCCCTCGCCGGCGAGCAGCCGCGTGAACAGCTTCTCGAAGTCGGCTTCCGCGACCACGTCGATCGTCAGGCCCTCGCGCTCGGCGAACTCGGTGAGCAGCTCGCGGTCGCGCGCCTTGGGGCTGCCGGCGCGGGGGAGCATGTCCTCGTCCGCTCCGAAGACCAGCACGCGCAGCGTGCCGCGCGCCTTCAGCTCCGGGAGATCCGGACCTGCCAGCACCACGACCGCCAGCAGCGCCCCGAGCACCCTTCGAAATCTACCCTGTCAGGCTCGAACCCCGGCGAGCGTTGTTGACTTGCGCGCACTCAACCCATAAGAGCGCGCGCGTCTCGGCCCCGTCGTCTAGCGGCCTAGGACGGTGCCCTCTCACGGCACAAACCCGGGTTCGAATCCCGGCGGGGTCACAAGTCCCGTTCGTCCGCGGGCAAAAAGGGCCCCGGAGCCTGACAAAGGCTCCGGGGCCTGATTGTTTTCGGGGCTGATGGGCGCCAACGAGCAACCGACCGTCCGCATCCCGGCGCCCAGCCAGGTGGTGAACGGCCGCTACCGGCTGCTCGAGCGCCTCGGCGCCGGAGGCATGGGCCTCGTCTTCCTCGCCGAGCACACCGGGCCCGGCAACAAGGTCGCCATCAAGTTTCTGGACCCCGAGCCCACGCACGACAACGAGGCCCGCGTCGCGCGCTTCCTCCAGGAAGCGAAGGTGTCGCTCGAGGTCGCTCACCCCGGCGCCGCGCTCCTGCTCGACGCCGGCAAAGACGAGCAGCGCGGCTACCTGTTCCTCGTCTTCGAATACGTCGACGGCGTCGACCTGCGCGAGCTGCTCAAGGCCGAGTGGCGGCTGTCCTTCGAAGAGGCGCGCGCCATCGCCCTCAAGATCGCCGAGCCGCTCGCGTTCGCGCACGCGCGCGGCATCGTCCACCGCGACGTGAAGCCCGAGAACGTGCGGGTGCGCCGCGACCTCTCCGGCCCGCACGTGAAGGTCCTCGACTTCGGCATCGCGCGCCTTACGGGGAAGGGCGGCGTCCGGCTCACCGCCGAAGGCCTGCTCGCCGGCACCCCGCGGTACATGGCCCCCGAGCAGGTGAAGGACGGCGAGCTCGACGCCCGCACCGACGTCTACGCGCTCGGCCTCGTCTTCTTCGAGATGCTCGCCGGCCAGCCCGCCTTCGACGGCATCAACCCCTCGAAGATCATGCTGCGCCAGGTGCAGGAACCGCTGCCCGCGCTCGGCTCGATCTCCCCCGAGCTCCACCACCCGGCGATCGACGCCTTCCTCGCGAAGGCGTGCGCCAAAGATCCGGCCCGCCGCTTCCAGTCGATGGAGGACTTCGTCGGCGCCCTGCGCGCGCTCGACGTGAAGGGCTGGCCGAAGCCCGGCGAGCGGCCCGCGCCCCCTCCGGTCTCGGTCGAGCTCACCAAGACGGTCGACAGCGGGAAGCGGCCTCGCGCCGAAGCCGTGACCGAGCCCTCGACGAGCGCCCCCGCCGCGGTCCCCGACCGCCCTGTCATGCAGCAGACCCACCTCGGAGCGCCGCTCCCAAGGCCCGATAGAACGAGGAAATTTCTCTGGGTGGCGATCGTTGTGCTCGCGTCGATGGCGCTCGTGCTCCTATTTCGGTTGCACTGAACACAGGAGACGAGGGTCGTTCCTGTCAGGTGGCATGACAACGCACACCTGCAAGCCCGCGAAGCGCGGGCAAAGTCTGGGGTGGTTTGAGTTTCGGGCGCGGCTCATGCATACCGCCGCGCCCCATGGTTCTGTTTCCCCGACATGTAAGCCGAAACCACGTCGGCGCGATCGCACTGATCGCGTTCGGCGTTAGTTTCGTGGCGTTCGCACAGGCCGGCGGAAACGTCGCAGGTACCGGCGCAGAAGGCGGCACCACCAAGGTGCCGTGGCGCGGCTCTTCGATGAGCTACGGCCACTCGCTCTCCGCGATGACGTTCGCGCCGAACGGCGATCCGTTCCCCACCGCGTACGACGCCGACGGGCGACAGATCTACAACTACAACCCGACGTGGGCGCACAACCTGCTGCTGCTCCCCGAGTGGCACTTCAACGACGCGTTCTTCGCCCGCGGCCGCCTCTGGATTACCCAGGAGTTCACCCAGCCCGACGGCTTGAACCGCCGCTACGAGGTCGAGTTCTCGGACTCGCTGCTCGACTTCGGCTGGGCCGGCTGGAAGGAGAAGTACTCGGGCATCCGCGCCTCGGCCAACGTCCGCATCGGCCTGCCGACCTCGAAGCTCTCGCAGTACCGCACCCAGTTCCTCTCCGTCGGCCCCGCTGCCATCCTCTCGCGCAGCTTCCCCGTGCTGTCGGGCCTCACGCTCGTCTACCTGGGCCGCGTCACCGGCCGCTTCACCCGCTCGACGACTGCGCTCACGCACGCGCCGCTGTATGCCCAGCCCGGCGGCCAGATCAGCGGGGCCTGCCGCGACCCGTTGAGCGCCGACTTCGCCTGCACGGACTCGACGAACTCGGGCCAGCGGGTTCCGTTTCTCGACTTGACCCACGGCGGCGCCGTCAGCTTCGCGCCGCACGAGACCGTCTCGCTCGACGCCACCATTCTCTTCACGCGCCAGTGGCTCTACCCGGTCCGGTCCTCAGGTCAGGGCCATGACGGCGAGGACGAGCAGATCGCGCGCAGCGGCGGCACGGTACGCGACTCGACCTGGTTCGTGCTCTCGGCGGGCTGGCAGTTCAGCAAGCCGGTCGGCATCGCGCTGACCGCCTTCACCATCGGCCCCCAGCTCAACTCCGACGGGAAGTACGCCTTCCCGCTCTTCAATCGAAACACGGTCATCTACCTCGATCTGACGCTCAACATCGAGGCCATCACGTCGCGGTTCACGTCGTCGTCGCAGTCTTGAAGGAGCAACCCACCATGAAGCGCCAACTCCACCCCATCTGGCTCATGAGCCTCGTCCTGCTCGGCGCGTGCGCGCAGGAACAGCCGCTCGTCAACCAGGTGCAGCCGGACTACCTCGACAAGTCCTTCTTCGTCGGTGAGGACTACCTGAGCGCGTCGGACGACCCCGAGTTCTACTCGCAGGGCACGCTCGTCGACGTCGGCTACGGCGCCGGCCAGGACGGCCTGTTCACCTCGACCTACGCGCAGCCGCTCACGCGCGTGAAGTGGTCGATCACCGAGGACCTGCTCATCGCGCGCCTCGCGTACGAGCGCGTCGCCGGCACCGACGGCAAGGGCCTCGGCAAGTCGACCAACGACGGCATCGTCGTCGCGGCCTACAAGATCAAGAGCCACTTCGACGTGATGCGCACGTACAACCCGGCGACCGGCGAGCTCAACAACGTGCTCACCGAGAACATCACCGACAAGCCGTGGTTCAAGCGCCAGTACATCCGCGTCGACTGGTCGAAGAACCTCTCCACCGACAACTACGACTACGACACGCTGTCGATGCTCGGCATCTACGGCGGCGTCACCTACGAGCCGCTCGCGTACTACGTGAACGACCCGAAGTCCGAAGACGCGCCGCACATGGATCTCGTCAACGGGTACCTCGACGTCACCAACAAGGCGTGGGCGAGCCCGCAGATGATCTGGATCGGCATGTGGGGCCTCGGCGCGATTCCCGCGTGCTGGCTCGACGCCGACTTCTCGGGCGGCACCGCCCCGTCGACGGGCTGCGCGCCGGTCGAGCTCACCATCCGCCAGGCGTTCAAGCGCGTCACCGACAACGACTACGAGCCCGCCGACTGGGACGGCTACCGCTTCCAGGCCTTCGGCGCGTTCACCACCGAGCGCTACGGCTACAACCGCAACTACGGCATGACCGACACCCAGTGGCACCGCTTCATCAACCGCTACAACCTCTGGGAGCGCAGCCACGTCTACGTCGACCCCGCCGCGATGACCGGCGAGATCGCCTGCTACACGCCCGAGACCACGCCCGCCGGCAAAGATCCCCACCGCGACGAGAACGGCGACGGCACCGAAGACGAGTGCGCCGCCGTCACCGCCATCGCCGGCCCGGGCAGCAAGTGCGACGCGTTCAAGCAGCGCTGCACGCTGCCGTACTCGGCCCGCAAGGAGAAGCCGGTGGTCTGGTACTACGCTGAGGGCTCGCACCCCGACTTCTTCGAGCCGACCGCCGAGGCCGCGCTCGAGTGGGACGTCGCGCTGCGCTCTGCCGTCCTCGCCGCCCGCTACGCCGAGTGCAACCGCACCAACGCGGGTGACTGCGCGGCGAAGTACCCCGTCTACACGGGCCAGGCCGACGACGAGCAGGACCTCATCGACCTCGCGAGGGAAGTCGAGGCCTGCCGCGCCGGCAAGGCGAACGGCGGCACCGACTGCGACGCGTACGCCGACAGCATCGGTCAGGCGCGCGGCTACACGCCGGGCGTCATCGCGACCGCGAAGATGCAGCCGATGGTCGTGCTCTGCCACAGCCCCGTCGAGGCCACCGACCACCCGTACTGCGGCGCCGCCCGTCTGCCCGCCACGCTGACCGGCGAGCAGTGCGCCGAGGCCCGCGTCGCGAAGGACCACGAGAAGATCGCGCTGTGCTCGGTCGCCCGCACCGTCCGCCGCGGCGATCTGCGCTACCACCAGGTCAACGCGATTCGCACTCCGCAGACCCCGTCGCCGTGGGGCATCATGGTCGACTCGAACGACCCGCTCACCGGCGAGGTGATCGCCGCCAGCATCAACACCTGGACGCACGTCAACGATCTCTGGAGCCAGGGCGTCGTCGACACCGCCCGTTACATCAAGGGCGAGCTCACCACCTCGGACGTCACCGAAGGCACCTACGTGCGTGACTGGGCCTCGGCCGCGGAGAACGCCACCAAGTCCGGCGTGCTCAGCCGCATGACCACGGAGCAGAAGGACCAGATGCTCGCCGACCTCGTCGGGAAGAACAAAGACGAGCTGCGCGCGAACCTCGAGCTGTTCAAGAAGGGCCCCGTCGGCAAGCAGCTCAAGGCGAAGCTCAAAGAGGTCCGCGACATCGCCGCCGACATCAAGGCGCCGAGCACGACGGCTCCGATCTACGAGGCGCGCCGCAAGCGCGCGCTCGGAACGCCCACCGAGGCGGCCCTCATCACCAGGGGCTTCCAGCAGCTCGCGACCAACGGCAACAGCAAGATCGACGTCAGCCAGCTGACCGACTTCACCTCGCCGCTGCGCCGCGCGAACCCGGCCGTCGACCGCAACTTCCGCAACCTGAAGGAAGTGGCCCTCGCCGACCGCGGCGCCTGCGTGATGAACCAGGCCCCGGCCCCGGTGGCCATCGCCGATCTCGCGAACGTGCTCGAGCAGAAGTTCGGCAAGTTCAACAAGAACGACGACAAGCCGACGCAGCTCGCCCGCGCCGAGAGGATGCGCAAGTACCTCGCGCAGCGCGCGCACTACGCCGTGACCACGCACGAGATGGGTCACTCGGTCGGTCTGCGCCACAACTTCGTGTCGAGCTCCGACGCGCTGAACTACCGCCCGCAGTACTGGCAGCTGCGCACCGACAACGGCACGAACACCGCGCAGTGCACCACGCTCGACCCCTCGGGCAACTGCGTCGGTCCGCGCTACCTCGACCCGGTCAACACCAACGAGAAGAACAACCTCCTCTCGATGTGGATGCAGTCGTCCACGATGGACTACGCCGGCGAGGCGGCGCAGGACCTGCTCGGCCTCGGCGCGTATGACTTCGCCGCGGCGCGCATGTTCTACGCCGACGTCGTCAGCGTGGTCGCCGACAGCGACAAGAAGGTCGGCTCGAACGTCGCGGCCGGCATGCTCGACAAGATGGACAGCTTCGGCGGCATCTTGGGCTTCAACCCGGGCATCGGCGGCGGCGACCAGGACGGCGACGGAGAGATCGACATCAACAACATCCACTACACCGAGCTGCAGTCGCAGTACGGCCTCATCAAGAACTGCCAGCAGATCGACGCGAACCACTTCAAGCCGTCGACCTGGAACGTGGAGAAGAACGGCGAGTGGAGCCCGCTCATCGACGGCCGCATCGTCACCGTCGGCGGCCAGGCCACGAAGTGCCGCACGCTGCCCGTCGACTACGTCTCGTGGGATCGCATGCGCACCGCGGGAGCTGCCGTCGGCGGCAACGGCCGCTCGGCGAACACCTACGAGCCGGGCAGCGATCGCGTCCGCTGGCCGTACGGCTTCGCGACCGACCGCTGGGCCGACCTCGGCAACCTGTCGGTCTACCGCCACGACAACGGCGCCGACCCGTACGAGATCTTCGACTTCCTCATCACGCAGCAGGAGATCGGGCACATCTTCGACAACTACCGCCGCAACCGGCACACGTTCTCGGTGCGCGGCGCCGCGAACCGCCAGCTCGGCCGGTACAACGAGAAGGTGCGCGACGGCGCCAAGGGCCTCGGCCTGATGGCGAACGTCTACCGCGATTTCGCCGCGGCCATGGGCTACGACTACGAGTCGCTGTGGCCGTACGTCGGTAACGCGTTCTTCGCGCCCAACCTGCTCGCGTCGGGCCTCGCGTTCGATCACTTCGCGGCGACGATGGCGCGCCCGCAGGCCGGCGACCACTACAGCGGCGTGCAGGGCGCCGACCGCGTGCTGCGCGCCTCGTCCGATGCCGCGGGCAACGGCGGCGCGACCGTCGTCACGATCCCCAACGGCGCGACGGGCTACTTCGGCAACGTCGCGCGCGGCGGTCGTCCGCTCGAGAACGCGCTCGCCGAGAACAAGGGCGAGTACGACTCCGAGTACACGATCAACGCCGGCAGCTACTACGAGAAGGCGTTCGCCACGATGCTGATGACCGAGTCGGTCGACAACTTCATCAGCGCGTCGCGCCGCGACTTCCTCGATGCCCGCTACCGCGCGGTCTCGATGGCCGACGTCTTCCCCGACGGCTACCGCCGCTGGCTCGCGAACAACCTGACGGGCGATGACGTGATCCGCGGGCCGCGCATCGCGGCGACTGCCGGCAACTCGCCCGCCGTCGACTCCGAGCGCTTCCCGACCCGCGGCCTGGGCTACATGCAGTGGTGGAAGCCCACCCCGGCCATCTGCTTCCAGAACGAGAACTCGCTCGAGTGCGACACGGCTCCGGCGAACTCCATCGTCGTCGAGCCGCAGGTCGGCTGGGAGCAGCAGAAGTTCCTCATCGCCTGGACGCTGCTCTACCTGCCCGAGAACGCCCAGCAGCACTGGCTCAACATGATGGGCATCTGGGAGATCGGCGCCGACAACGACCCGGGCTTCACCAACCGCATCGAGCTGCACCTGCCGAACGGCAAGAAGTACGTCGCCAAGACGTTCGGCAAGGAGCAGATCCTCGGCCGCACCGTGCAGAAGGGCATCGCGGCCCGCATCCTCGAGTGGGGCAACACGCTCACGGCTCAGGCCTACGTCACCACCAACGGCCCTGACCTCGACGGCGACGGCGCCGCCGATTGGGTCGTTCCGACGGTCGCCAACGGCCGGCCCATCGTGAAGTACGACCCGGCCGTTCGCGCCATCAACCCGATCACCGGTGGGTTCACGACCAAGCCTGGCTGCAACGCCACGGACAACAGCCAGTGCACCTGCACCTCGAACGCCGCCTGCATGGAGCTGTCGAAGTACGAGGAGGTGCCGTTCTTCATGCGCCAGGCGATGCGCGACTACGGCCTCGCCGACCCGTCGATGAAGGGCCTGTACGGCGGGTAATCGCCGGATTTCACTGTAAACGATCCACCACGAAGGCCCCGGGTGTCACGCCCGGGGCCTTTTTGTTTTGAGCAATCCCGTGAACTTCCCGCGAGTTGACGCGATAATGCGGCGTCTGCCAGAAGGCCCCCTGGCCAGACGGAGGTCCCGCCCATGACCCACCGAGCTGTAGCTCTCACCGCCCGTTCCTCTACGGCGATCTCCTTTGCGGCGATCGCTTCGTTCGCGCTCGTCGCCTGCGGCAGTCCCAAGATCGTCAAGACGCTCTGCCGCGCGGACAGCGACTGCGAGGGAGGCCTCCTCTGCGAGGACTTCCGCTGCGTCGAGCAGAAGACGAAGGCCTGCGAGGTCGTCACCGACGGCAACCCGATCTTGCAGCCCTCGCCGTACACGATCGGCATGGGCGATCTCGACACGGCCGAGCAGACCGCCACCCTCGAGCTTCACAGCATCGGCAACTGCACGCTGACGCTCTTCGAGGCGAACCTCACCAAGGCCAACTCGCCGTTCAGCTGCGGAGACTTCTGCGCCGGCAAGTTCCCCGTCGAGGTCTTCCCCGGCCGCAACGTGCCGGTCACCATCACCTTCAAGGCGAAGGACGTCGGCAAGGCCGACGACGAGCT
>CALJKW010000049.1 GCA_937980205.1 uncultured Myxococcales bacterium
TTCAACAACGAGTTCGGCCGCCCCGCGCTCACCGGCTACTTCCGCACCTTCGAGCAGGCCGTCGGCGCCGAGGTCCGCGGCTACCACAAGCCCATCATGCTGGCGGGCGGCCTGGGCAACATCCGCGCCGAGCACGTGAAGAAGGGCGAGATTCCCGCCGGCGCGGCGCTCGTGGTGCTCGGCGGGCCCGCGATGCTCATCGGCCTCGGCGGCGGCGCCGCGTCTTCGATGGCGTCGGGCACCTCGGCCGAGGACCTCGACTTCGCCTCCGTGCAACGCGACAACGCCGAGATGCAGCGCCGCTGCCAGGAGGTCATCGACCGCTGCTGGGCGCTGGGCGACGAGAACCCCATCATCTCGATTCACGACGTCGGCGCCGGCGGCCTGTCGAACGCGCTGCCCGAGCTCGTCCACGAGAGCGGGCGCGGCGCGCGCTTCTCCTTACGGAAGATTCCCACCGACGAGCCCGGCCTCTCTCCGCTCGAGCTGTGGTGCAACGAGGCGCAGGAGCGCTACGTGCTCGCGATCGACGCCGCGGCGCTGCCGCGCTTCGAGCAGTTCTGCCGCCGCGAGCGCTGCCCCTACGCGGTGCTCGGCAGCGCGACCGGCGACGGCCGCCTTACCGTCGAAGACGCGCACTTCCAGGACGCTCCCATCGACGTGCCGCTCGACGTCATCCTCGGCAAGCCGCCGCGCATGCGCCGCGACGTGAAGCACCTCTTCACCGTGCCGAAGCCGTTCGACGTCGCGGGGCTCAACCTCGCCGACGCCGTCGAGCGCGTGCTGCTCCTGCCGACCGTCGCCGACAAGTCCTTCCTCATCACCATCGGAGACCGCAGCGTCACCGGCCTCGTCGCGCGCGACCAGTTCGTCGGCCGCTTCCAGGTGCCGGTCGCCGACTGCGGCGTCACCGCGACGAGCTACGACGTCTTCACCGGCGAGGCGATGGCGGTCGGCGAGCGCACTCCGGTCGCGTGTCTCGACGCGGCGGCCTCCGCGCGGCTCGCGGTCGGTGAGGCGGTGACGAACCTCGCCGCGGCGCGCATCGGCAAGCTGTCCGACGTGCGGCTGTCGGCGAACTGGATGGCCGCGGCCGGCTGGCCCGGCGAGGACGCGCGGCTCTACGACGCGGTGAAGGCGGTCGGCGCCGAGCTGTGCCCCGCGCTCGGCCTCGCGATTCCCGTCGGCAAGGACTCGATGTCCATGCGCACCGTGTGGAGCGAGGGGACCCGGCAGAAGTCCGTCGTCGCTCCGCTGTCGCTCATCGTCAGCGGCTTCGCGCCGGTGCTCGACGTGCGCAAGACGCTGACGCCCGAGCTGCAGCTCGACGCCGGGCCGACGGCGCTCGTGCTCGTCGACCTCGGCCGCGGCAAGCACCGGCTCGGGGGCAGCGCGCTCGCCCAGGTCTACGGCGAGGTCGGCGACGTGCCGCCCGACGTGGACGAGCCGGAGCAGCTGAAGCGCTTCTTCGAGACCGTGCAGCGGCTCAACGAAGAGGGCGCGCTGCTCGCGTACCACGACCGCTCGGACGGCGGTCTGTTCGTCACGCTGGTCGAGATGGCGTTCGCCGCCGGCTGCGGGCTCGAGGTGCAGCTCGACGGCCTGAGCGGCCTCGACGCTGCCGTGCTCTTCAGCGAAGAGCTCGGCGCGGTGCTGCAGGTGCGCGAGGCCGACGTCGCGCGGGTGCTGCATGCGTTCGACGGCGCGGCGGCTCGCATCGGCGCGCCGGTGCCGGGCGAGGCCGTGCGCATCGGCCGCGACGGCCGCAGCGTCTACGAGGCGACGCGCCACGCGCTGCGCGCCCTGTGGAGCGACACCACCTGGCGCATGCACCGCCTGCGCGACGACGCCGGCTGCGCCGACCAGGAGCATGCGCTGCGCACCGACCCGTCGTTCACCGGCCTCACCGCGAAGCTCACCTTCGACGTCGCGGCTCCGGCCGTCCTCTTCGGCGTGAAGCCGAAGGTCGCCATCCTCCGCGAGCAGGGCGTGAACGGAGAGGTCGAGATGGCCGCCGCCTTCACGCGCGCCGGCTTCACCGCCGTCGACGTGCACATGAGCGACCTGCTCGAGGGCCGCGTCTCGCTCGCCGACTTCAAGGGCCTCGCCGCCTGCGGAGGCTTCAGCTACGGCGACGTCCTCGGGGCCGGCGGCGGCTGGGCGAAGTCGGCGCTCTTCCACCCGCGCGCGCGCGAGGCGTTCGCGGCGTTCTTCGCGCGCGGCGACACGTTCTCGCTCGGCGTCTGCAACGGCTGCCAGATGATGTCGAACCTGGCGCCGCTGGTGCCGGGCGCCGCGGCGTGGCCCCGCTTCGTGCGCAACACCAGCGAGCAGTTCGAGGCGCGGCTGTGCATGCTGCGCGTCGAGGAGGGCCCCTCCATCTTCTTCCGCGGCATGGCGGGCAGCATCCTGCCGGTCGCGGTCTCGCACGGAGAGGGCCGCGTCGAGCTGCAGGGCGCCGAGCAGCCCCTCGTCGCCGCGCGCTTCGTGGACGACAGCGGTCAGCCGACCGAGCGCTACCCGCTCAACCCGAACGGCTCGAAGGGCGGAGTCACCGCCGTGACGACCACCGACGGCCGCGCGACGATTCTCATGCCGCACCCCGAGCGCGTGTTCCGCTCGGTGTCGCTGTCGTGGCACCCGAAGGAGTGGGGCGAAGAGAGCCCGTGGATGAGGTTCTTCCGCAACGCGCGCGCGTGGGTCGCCTAGCCCGCGGCGAACGCGTCCAGCCTGGCGATGCGCCCCTCGCGCACGGTGAGCACGTGCAGCGCGACGCGCCTGCCGCCCGCGAAGCACTCGAACGCCGGCTGGCCGTTGAAGGCGGCGGGCCGCAGCTCGAGCGGCGCGCGCATCACGAAGCGGCCGAGGAAGTCGGCGATGGCGCCGGCCCCGCGCAGCCAGACCGGGAACGGCGGCATGGCCGCGATGGCCTCGTCCTGCAGCAGGGCGAGCAGCTGCGAGGCATCGGCGTTCGCCCAGGCGGCGACGTACTTGTCGAGCAGCGCCTTCAGCGTCGAGTCGGGAGGCGACGGCGGAGCCTCTTTCGTCGCGAGCGTCTCGCGCGCCCGCTGCAGCGCGCTGTTCACGGACGGAACGGAGAGCTCCAGCAGCTCGGCGCACTCGGCGGCGGGGTAGCCGAGCACGTCGCGCAGCAGCAGCACGGCGCGCTGCTTCGCGGGCAAGAGCTGCAGCGCGGTGAGGAAGGCGAGCGCGACGCTCTCGCGCTGCGTGTACCGCGCCTCGGGGCCGGGCTCGACCTCGGGCAGCTCGGCGTCGGGGAACGGCTCGAGCCACGCCTCTTCTGACGGAGGCGGAGGCGGCAGCGAGGGGTCGTGCGCCGGCCCGCTCTGCAGCATGCGCCCCTGCTTCGACTCGAGCGCGTCGAGGCAGGTGCGCGTCGCGACGGTGTACAGCCAGCGCCTGAGGCTCGAGCGCCCCTCGAAGGCGGGGAGGCCCTTCCACGCCTTGATGAGGGTCTCCTGCACGAGGTCTTCGGCTTCGGCGACGGAGCCGGACATCCGGTAGCAGTGCGCCTTCAGTTCGCGGCGCAAAGGTTCGACGTCGCTGAGGAATGTGTCGTGGCTCGAGGTCACCCGATGAGTTTGGCGACCTCGCTCCGTCTTGACCATCGAACCCTTCACGAAAGGCAAAACCATGAAGTGGATTGCGGTGGTGCTGAACTTTTTCCTCCCCGGGCTGGGCTACCTGGTCGCGGTGCCCGAGCAGCGCGTGGCCGGCGCGTTCTGGCTCGCGGGCGCCGTCGGCCTCACGGTCGTCGAGCAGTTCATGGGCCTCGAGCAGGCGCTGCCCGGCGCGTTCAAGGTGATGTTCGCGACCGTGTTCGTGATGAACCTCGGGCACGTGGTGAACACGCTGAAGTACTTCAAGCAGCGCGAAGCCCGCTGACGGGCGCAACCTCCTGCGTCAGTCGACCTTGGTCGACACGATGGGGTGCTCGCTCGCGCGCTGCCACGGCACCTCGGGCCACCACCGCGCGGGAGGTGCGGCCGCCGCGGGCTCGACGCTCTCGCCCGGCTTCGGCGTCACGATGGGCACGCCCTTCGCGGTCGCCTCGGCGAGCGCCCTCTCGATCGGCTCGGTCCACCCGTGCATCGCGAGCGTGAACAGACCCCAGTGAATCGGGAAGAACAGCTTCGCCTGCACCATGCCCGTGGCGCGCACCGCCTGCTCGGGGCCGATGTGCCAGTCGGGCCACGCGCGGTGGTACTGCCCGACCTCGACCATCGCGACGTCGAACGGCCCGAGCCTCTCGCCGATCTCCTTCAGCGCGGGGAACAGGCCGGTGTCGCCCGAGTAGTAGACGCGGTGCTGCGGCCCGACCAGCGACCAGCTGCCCCACAGCTTCGCGCCCTGGTCGAGCACCTGCCGTCCCGACGCGTGGCGCGCGGGAGTCGAGACGACGCGCACCTCTCCGATGCGGCCCTCTTCCCACCAGTCGAGCTCGGTGATGTCGCCCGCCGGAATGCCCCAGTACTCGAGGTGGGCTCCGAGGCCGAGCGGCACGAAGAAGCGGTTGCCTTTGAGCGCCTTCACCGACCCCATGTCGAGGTGGTCGTAGTGGTCGTGCGAGATGATCACCGCGTCCAGCTTCGGCAGCATCTCGAGCGGAATCAGCGGCGCGTACCAGCGCTGCGGCCCGAGGAACTGGTACGGAGACGCGCGCTCGCTGAAGACGGGGTCGGTGAGCACGCGGACTCCGTCGAGCTCGATCAGCGTCGTCGAGTGCCCGAACCAGGTGATGCGCAGGCCGCTGGGCGGAGCCGAAGCGAAGCGCTCTTCGCCGCCGCGGACCACCGGCACCTCCGCGCGCGGCGACGCGTCGGGCGACACGTCGGTGAAGGCGAGCAGGCTGCCCCAGAGGTCGTTCCACAGCGGCTGCGGATTTTCGAAGCCGCTGCCCGCCCACTGCTTCGAGCGCTTCATGCGCTCGAGCCGCTCGCCGCGCGCGCCGGCGCCGAAGGCCTGCCACCCGGCCGCGACGAAGAAGACGATGACGAGCAGGAGGACGACGCCGAGCGAGGCGAGGACGCGGAGGGCGAGGCGGCGCAAGCGGCGCGCACCGTAGACGCGAAGCGGGCGGGAGCCAACGTCGAGCCTCCGGCTGTCCATCGGCCCGCTTCGACTCCGCGCTTCGCGCTCCGCTCAATGTGAACGGGGGCGTCGCCAACTGCATCACCAGGGCGCCAGCTCGGCGCCCCAGTGGTCGCTCGCGTAGCTGCGGCTGAACACCGAGTCCGGGAACGGCGCGTGCCTGCGGATGGAGTCGCGCGTCGACATGCCAGTGCTGACGCGAATCGGGATCCGCTGATTCTCGGGGCGCGTGGCCCAGTCGTAGAACATGCGCATCTGATCCGTGCGGTTGTTCGAGAAGCCGTCCTGCACGTCGACGCGATCTGCCCGCAGGCCGCCGTGGCGGATCGCGCTGATCAACGCATCGCGCCCGAGCGAGTGCGCCGAGACGGTGAGCTGCCGCCGCGTTCCCACCACGCCGGCGACGCCGTCGGCCGCCGTCTGCGCGGTGTCGCGCACCGCGTTCGCCCAGACCGGCCCCATGCCGCCGCGCATCTGCACGTTCTCCGTCTCCGGCAGCACGAACACCGTCGGCGGAGTCCGGTTGAAGCTCTCCTCGATGCGCCGGCGCACCGGGCTGTTCGGGTTCGGGCGCGCCACGGTGCCGTGCATGCCGTGGTAGTGCACCTGCACGTCGTAGCGGACGTTCGGGTCGCGGTTGTTCGCGAGCGCCGGAGGAATCACCGTCACCACCGGCCTGCCGTTGTTCCCCGCGCTGCGCGTGACCTGAATCCGCGCACCCTGGGCGATCAGCGACGCGTACGTCTGCTCGGCCTGCGCCTGCAGCCGCTGCAGCTCCCGGTCCGTCTGCTGCGGAGCCGCCGTCTGCGGCGCCCGCGCCGGGGGAGGACGAACGACCGAAGGCGACACACGCGTGACCGAGGGCATGCCCGCACGCGAAGCAAATCACCGGCCACGCATTCGACCAGTGGCGTCGCACGCTTCCCGACGTGCCGCTGCTCTGTCCCACGACGATGCCGGCTCTTCGAGCGCAGGCTGCAAACGCACTTTGCGACGTCCCGCTACCCGACCTCTTCAGCGCTCGACGTGAGCTTCTCCGCCGCATCCGTCGACGCTGTCCTTCGGCGCCACGATGCGCGGCGACCCCGCCGCGAACGTCGAGAGGAAGCACCGGTACTGGTACTTCGCGCCGGGCGTCTGAAACACCACCTCGTGCCCGTCCTGCAGCCCGTCGTCGAGCCCCTGCACCACCACCGCGGTCGCGCGCGTGCCGTCGTCGCGCTCGACGTTGCCCTCGACGGGGTACGGCCGCACGCCGCGCTGCACCAGCTTCGCGACGTCGGCGTACGGCGTGAACTCGAGCAGCTCGGAGTGCTGCCGATCGAGCTCCGGCCCCGCCAGGTCGAGCCCCAGCGCGAGCGACGTCGCGTTCGCCATCGGCGGCAGGATGTAGTGGTCCACGATGCCCTGGAACATCAGCACGTGCCCCGTCGCGAGGCCGCCGTAGAGCGGCGGGTCGGCGGGCTCCATCGCCCACTGAATCATCGAGAGCGCGGGGTCGCCCTGAGACATCGAGTAGAACCTCCACGTGTAGCCGAACATCAGCTCGGCGAGGCGCCGCACCGGCAGCGGCTTCTGCTTGTACAGCGCGTTCGCGATGAAGCTGCCGCCCGAGCCGCTCAGAATCGCCGCCTTGAACCGCGGCTCGTACGCCATCGCGATCGGCGCGATGGTGGCGCCCATCGAGTGGCCGAACAGCGCGAGCCGCTCGCCGTCGAGGCGCGCCGTCTTCGGGCCCCCGCAGCCGCGCGCGTCGACCACGAAGCCGTCGAGCGCGTGCGCCACGAGGATGAGCTCGGCCGCCGACTGCCGCACGTTGTCGCGAATCGCCGACGGGTTGTCCAGGTTGAACACCAGGAACTGCTCGTCGGCGCCGCTCGGGTTGCGCAGCCCGCCGTGCGGCCCGTCGACCATCACCGCCGCGAAGCCCGCCCGCGCGAACTCGAGCGCCGGCCCCGAGCCGCGCGTGAGGCGGCCGTCGGCGGTGGCGGTGCCCTTGTCGACGAGCGAGCGGTCTCCGCCCGAGCCGGTGCGCGAGTAGACGACGGTCGGAAAGCCGCCCGCAGGCATCTCCGAGCGGGGCAGCGTGACGACGGCGCGCGCGCGCTCGAAGCGCTGCAGCACCGGCGCGCCGGTCTTAGTGTCGAACACCCACCGCCCGCCGCCCGAAGAGAACGGCGGAGCTCCGTCCTGGTACTGGGGCAGGTCGATGGTCGTCTCGTAGACGCAGAAGTCCGGGTACGACTCGCGCAGCTTGAACGGCGCGTTGACGAGCGGCGTCGCGCGGAGCATCGCCTGGCGCACCTCCGCCATCCCGCGCCGCGGAGCATCGGTGCGAAACACCGCGAGCGCCGCCGCGTCGGCCGCCCACGTCATCGCCTTGCGCATCTCGGCGAGCGCGGGCCCCTTGAGGCCCTTCGGCGCGCGGCCCTCTCGCAGCGCGCGCATGCCCTCGGAGACGCCGAGCGGCTTGCCCCGCCAGTCGCGCACGCGCGTGGTGACGACCGCGGCGTAGAGCGTCGACTCGCGCAGCGGGATGCCCTGGTACGGCAGCAGGCTGAGCAGGTTCGGCGCGCCGAAGCGGCCGCCGTCGTCGCGGATGGCGACGTCGACGGGCACGCGCTGCCCGCGCTCGAGGTCGACGAGGAAGACGGTCGCGTCGGCCTGCACCGACTCGGCGGCGGTGCGCGGCAGCGACGACGGGTCGAGCTCGGCCGTCGCGGTGAAGAAGATGCCCGCGGTCGTCGAGAAGCCGCGCGCGTCGAGCGCGATCTGATTCAGCGCCGCGTCGATGAACGAGACCGCGCCGAGGCCGGGGAAGCCGGAGACGTCGATGCGATCTCCCGGCAGCCGCAGGTCCTCGTTGGGGAACGGGGCGGCGAAGAAGCCGCCCGCGCGCGTGAAGTCCATCTGAATCGTGGTGACCTCCGGCCTTGCCCTCCAGTGCGCGCACGAGCTGAGCGCGACGAAAGCGACGGCGACGGCGAACGTCCACTGCATGACGACAGTTCCTAAACGCGAGCGCGGCGGCGCGCGCTGTGCGCACGAAGCATCGCGCTGCACGCAGCAGCGGCGCAACAGCGGTGATGTGGTTGCTGCACCGCGCCGTTCAGGGACGCTCAGCCCACGGTCGCAGGCGCGGGGTGAATGTCGTAACCCGCGAGCAGCTTGAGGATGTGACGGTCGAGGATCGGCTTCGCGAGGAAGCCGTGCGCTCCGGAGCGCTGCATCAGGCCGTTCGGCTCGACGGCGCCAGAGACGAACACCTTCGGCACCGCCGCGATCGCGGGAATCTCGTTGCAGCGCCGGCAGAACTCTTCTCCGTTCATGTCCGGCATCTCGAGATCGACGAGCATGATCGCCGGGATGAGTCCGTGGGAGAACAGCCTGAGCGCGTCCTTGCCGCTGCCCGCCGCCATGGTGAAGTACCCCATGTCGAGCAAGAGCTCCGCGGTCGCCTCACGCGTCTCGCGATCGTCGTCGATGATCAAGATGACCTTCGCGAGGGGAGGAGACTCTCGGGTGGAAGACATGGCGCCACTATGGGCTTTTCCGTTTTCGGGCGCGACCCTGTCTTACGGGGGTTACCGGTCGGTAACGGAAGCATTTGGAGCGCACGGCGCGGGTGCGCGGCGCGGTATGTGAAGTGTGAGGTGTCCACTCCGGAGAAACAGCTCGCCGCAGTGCAGGCGGTCGCGCGAGCCCTCGACGGCGCGCCCGGCGTCGCCGTGGCCGCGCCGCGCGTGCTGGAGGCGCTGTGCACGGAGCTCGGCTTCGAGCGCGCGGCGTGGTGGCGGGCCCGGCCGGGCGAGCCGCTGCAGCTGCTCGTGGGCTGGCATCACACCGGCGGCGACGGCAACGCGGCGCGCGACCAGGCATGGCGCTCGCAGCAGCCCAGCTGGACGCCCGACGGCACCGTGGCGATTCCCCTCGTGGCGGGCGCCGTCACGCACGGCGTCGTCGAGCTGCACACCTCGAACGCCGAAGAGCCGCGCGAGGGCCTGTTGCAGACCGCCGCCACCGTGGGCCTCATGCTCGGGCAGTTCGTCGACGTCACCGACCAGCTCCACGCGCGCCAGCGCGTCGAGCAGCTCGCGAACGCGCTGCCCGAGGTCGTGTGGATGGCGACGCCCGAGGGAGAGAGCGAGTTCTTCAACCGCCGCTGGTACGAGCTGACCGGCGTGCCGCTCGACCGCGGAGGCTTCGAGCACGCCTGCCACCCCGACGACCTCGAGGCGGTGCGCACGGCGTGGACGCAGGCGCTCGCCGCGGGAACGCCCTACGAGCTCGAGGTGCGGCTCAAGCGCGCGTCCGACGGAACGTGGCGCTGGCACCTCGTGCGCGGGCTGCCGATCACCGACGGCGCGGGGAAGATCACCCGGTGGGTCGGCAGCGCGACCGACATCGACGACCACAAGCGCGCGGAAGAGACGAGCCGCCTGCTCGCGCAGGCCAGCGCCCTGCTCGGCAGCACGCTCGACTACGAGTCGACGCTGCAGACCATCGCCCGCCTGGCCGTGCCGAAGGTCGCCGACTGGTGCTCGGTGTACCTGCAGGACGAGGGCGAGCCGCTGCCGCGGCAGCTCGTCGTCGCGCACTCCGACCCCGAGAAGGTGAAGTGGGCGCGCGAGCTGCAGAAGGTCTTCCCGCCAGACCCCGACGCGCAGTCCGGCGCGATCGCCGTCATCCGCACCGGCCAGCCCGAGTTCTTCCCCGACATTCCGGACGAGCTCCTGGTGAAGCTCGCGAAGAACGAAGAGCAGCTGAAGATGCTGCGGCAGATCGGCTTCAGCTCGGGCATGACGGTGCCGCTCGTCGCGCACGGCCGCACCTTCGGAGCCATCACGCTCGTCCGCGCCGAGTCGCGCACCCGCTACACGCAGCGCGACTTCGTCGCCGCACAGGAGCTCGCGAACCTCGCCGCCGCCGCCATCGCGAACGCCGGCCTCTACCGCGACGCCCAGCGGGCCATCCAGATGCGCGACGAGTTCCTCTCGGTCGCGTCGCACGAGCTCAAGACGCCGCTCACTCCGCTGCAGCTGCACGTGCAGAGCCTGAAGAAGCGCGCCGGCTCGGACGACGTCCCGCCGCGCGTCGCCTCGAAGCTCGACGCCATCGGCCGCCAGGTCAACCGCATGGAGCGGTTGATCAACAGCATGCTCGACGTCAGCCTCGTCTCGGCCGAGGCGCTGGAGCTCGAGCTGCGCGAGGTCGATCTCGCCGCGCTCGCGCGCGAGGTGGGCGAGCGGTTCAAGGCCGACATCGGGCGCGAAGCCGTCATCGCCGTCGACGCGCCGAACGCCGTGCGCGGCTGGTGGGACCCGGTGCGCGTGGATCAGATCCTCACCAACCTCGTCTCCAACGCGGTGAAGTTCGGCGGCGGCAAGCCGGTGCACGTCTCGGTGCGCGAGCTGCCCGACGGGGGCGCCCGGCTCGAGGTGACGGATCACGGCATCGGCATCGCGCTGGAAGATCAGCAGCGCATCTTCGAGCGCTTCGAGCGCGCGGTGGCCGCCATGAGCTACGGCGGCCTCGGCCTCGGCCTGTGGATCGCGCGCGAGCTCGTCGAGCGCATGGGCGGCACCATTGGCGTCGCCAGCACGCCAGGTGAGGGCTCGAAGTTCACCGTCGAGCTGCCCCAGGGCCACCGCGTGCCCGCCGAGCCTCCGCGCGCGAAGGAGGCCGCGCCATGAGCAACGGCCACGTCATGGTCGTCGACGACGACCGCGACATCCGCGAGTCGCTCGCCGAGGTGCTGCAGGACGAGGGGTACTCCGTCACGGGCGCGGGCAACGGCCGCGAGGCGCTCGACGCGCTCGAGGCGGGCTCGAGGCCGCGCGTCATCCTGCTCGACCTGATGATGCCGGTGATGGACGGGTACCAGTTCTACGAGCACTGGCGCGCGAGGCCCGAGCTCAAGTCGATTCCGCTGTTCATCGTGACGGCCGGCCGCGCCTCGCGCGAGGCGTTGCCCGAGGCCACGCACCTGTTGCCCAAGCCGCTCGATCTCGATCGCCTGCTCGAAATGCTCTCTGCGGCGATGAAGTGACGGCCGCGCGAGCCGTCACCGATCGGTAACGGCCACGCGCATTGACTCGGGCCCCCAAAGCGAGCCAGATGCTGAGACTGCCGGCCGGAAAGAAGCCGCCACCATTCGGCAGCCCACGCAGCAGCGAAAGGGCGATAGCCAAATGAGTGAGACCTCTCTCCCGGTTGCCGAAGGGCAACAGACCGCAGAACGTGTTTCCGAAGGTAGCGCCCCCAAAGGCGCTGCGTTCGAGACCGAGCAGTACCTCCACGACGTGCTGGTGCACCGCGCCACGCTGGAGGCGCAGGTGAGCGAGCTCCAGGCCGCGAAGCGCGACCTCGAGGCGAGCGTCGAGCGCGCGCGCGTCGTCTACGACGACAACCCGGTGGGCTACTGCACCGTCGACCGCGCCGGGCGGGTGACGGAGGCGAACCGCACGGCGGCGCTGGGCTTCGGCGTCACGCGCGACGAGCTCCTCGGCCAGCAGCTCTTCAACCTCGTGCACCCGGACGCGCGCTCCAGCGTGCGCACCCAGCTCAAGCGCAGCCTGGACTCGCGCTCGCGCCTGACGGGCTACGCGCGAATCGACGTGCCGACCGTCGGCCGCGTCGACTACCAGCTGACCATGATGCCGGACGTCGCCTCCGACGGCGCCGTCTCGGGCTGCCGCGTCGCCGTGGTCGACGTCTCGTCGCTCGCGCTGTCGGAGCGGCGGCTTCACGACCTCTCGAACGTCAGCTCGACGATGAGCGCGTCGTTCGACTTCGAGCAGAACCTCGAGGTGGCGGTCGGCCAGCTCGTCGGCCACGGCGCCGACCTCGTCTTCGCCGACGTCTTCGAAGACGGCGCCGTGCGCCGCGTCGTGGCGTCGGGTGATGCGCCTGCCACGCGCGCCGTCGCCGAGGCGCTGCGCCGGCTGCCGATTCCCCGCGGCGAGGTTCAGGCGAAGGCGCTGCAGAACGGCGAGGCCGCTGCTGCGCTGGCGGGCTTCGCGGGCAGCGACCAGACGTCGGTGGCGCAGGCCTGCGGGGCGCGCTCGCTGGTGTCGGTGGCGCTCGGCGACGAGGCGGACGTTTGCGGCCTGCTCGTGATGGTGACGACCCAGCCGGAGCGCCGGTACTCCGCCGCGGACGTGGCGTTCGCGAAGAGCGTGGCGAGCCGCCTCTCTGCCGCGCACACCTGCGCGCAGACGCACCGCGAGACCGAGGAGGCGCTCGGCAACCTGCGCGACGGCCTGCCCATCGTCGCCCACGAGCTGACGACCCCGGCGCGCTCCATCCGCGCCACCGTCGAGCTGCAGGGCTCGCCGTCTCCCCACCTGGTGCGCATCGGCCGCGCGGCCGAGCACCTCGACACGCTGCTGTCGGACCTGTCGAGCTCCGCGCTGCTCGAGCAGGGGACGTTCGAGGTGAAGCGAGAGCCCGTCGAGCTCGCTCCGCTCGTCGAGCTCACGTCCGAGCTCGTCGCGCCGGCGGCGGCGGCCAGGAGCCTCGGGGTGCGCTCGGAGGTGCCCGGGGCGCTGCGCGTGCACGCCGATGGGCGGCGCGTGGTGCAGGCGCTCGCGAACGTGCTGCTCGAGGTCGTCGAGGCGTGCCCCGAGCGCAGCGCGGTCTCCATCGGTGCGGGCGTCGAGTCGGGGCGGGTGCAGGTGACCGTGCGCGCCGAGCAGGCCGTGCTGCCGAAGCAGCTCTTGTTCGAGCTGTTCCAGCAGTCGTGGGCCCCACGCAAGGGCGCGGCGCGGCCGGTGAGCATCGGGCTCTACGTCGCCAGGCGCCTCGTCGAGGCGCACGGGGGCGCCATCTGGATGGAGAACCTCCCCAAGCAGGGCGCGGCGTTCCACTTCACGCTGCCACCCGTCGACGACGCTCGTTGACTTCTCGGGGCGCCGCTCCGAAAAGGGCGCCCCATGAGGAACCTCGCGCCGCTGGCGCTGCTGCTGCTCTGTGGCTGTCCGCTTCCCGAAGACGTCGAAGGTCAGGGCTCCGTGTCGGGGTCGGTGCGCGTCTTTCAAGGCGCGATGTCGGCGACGCGCGGGAGCATCGACGCGAAGCTGAAGAGCCAGGTGCTGGGGAAGCTGAAGCACGCGCCCGCTCCCCTCGTCGGGGAGAAGGTCGGGGTGAGGGGCGCCGCGAACCGGCTGATGCCCGCGAAGAACCTCCCCAGGCTCCTCGTCGACGGCACCATCCGCGGCAGGGGCATTCCCACCGCCATCCGCCTGGGCGAGGTCATCGTGCGCTTCTACGAGAAGCTCTCCGCGAAGGAGGCGCTCGCGCGCCTGCGCGTCGACGGCCTCGTGCTCGAGCACGGCGGCTTCGCCTCCGAGTTCCTGCACCTCGCGAAGTTCCGTCACCCGAAGGGACGCGCGCTCTCGGAAGGAGAGACGCGCGAGCTGGTCGCGAAGCTCGGCGCCCGGCCCGGCGTGAAGTTCACCGAGCCCAACGGGCTGCGCCACGCGCTCGCGGTGCCGAACGACAAGCTCTACCCGGCGATGTGGCACCTGCCGCCCATCAACCTCCCCGCCGCCTGGGACCTCGAGAGGGGCACGAGCGCGACGGTGACGGTCGCGGTCATCGACACGGGCGTCTTCGCGCACCCCGACCTGCAGTCGCGGCTGTTGCCCGGCTTCGACATGATCTCCGAGACCAGCATGTCCCTCGACGGCGACGGCCGCGACGGCGACCCGACGGACCCGGGCGGCGACCAGCCGAACGGCGGCTCGAGCTGGCACGGCACGCACTGCGCCGGCACCATCGGCGCCGACACCGACAACACCACCGGCATCGCCGGCGTGAACTGGAACGCGCGCATCGTGCCGGTGCGCGTGCTCGGCAAGGGCGGCGGCACCGACTTCGACATCGCCGCGGGCATGAACTGGGCCTCGGGCGGCAACGTGCCCGGCGTCGGCGCGAACCCGAACCCCGCGCCGGTGGTGAGCATGTCGCTCGGCGGCCAGGGCGGCCCGCTGCAGTCGTACCAGGACGTCATCGACGCCGCGTCGCCTCGCAACGTCATCTGGGTCATCGCCGCCGGCAACGACAACATCGACGCGAGCAACTTCACCCCCTGCAACCAGAGCGGAGTCCTCTGCATCGGCGCCACCCGCTTCAACGGCAAGCGCGCGAGCTACTCGAACTTCGGCAACCGCATCGACGTGATGGCGCCGGGCGGAGAGGTCGCCGAAGACTCGAACGGCGACGGCTACCCCGACGGAGTGCTCTCGACGGTGAAGGACGACTCCGACGGGCAGCCGGCGTACTCGTTCCAGAACGGCACCTCGATGGCGACGCCGCACGTCGCGGGCATCGTGTCGCTGATGAAGGCGCGCGTGCCGGGGCTCACGTTCGCGCAGGCGCGCATGGCGCTGGTGTCGACGGCGAAGACGTCGTCGCAGTGCCCCGAGGGCTGCGGGGCGGGGCTGGTCGACGTCGTCGCGGCGCTGCGGCAGGTGTCGGGCGTGATGCCCACCGGCCCGGCGCGGCTGTCGCTCGGCAGCGCCGAGCTCTTCTTCACGCCGAGCCAGGCGCAGGCGCTCTTGCAGGTGTCGAACACCGGCGGCATGCCGCTCGACGTGCAGCTGTCGCTCGGCGGCGCCGACGCGTCGCGCATCACGCTGGGCGCGACGCGGGTGATGCTCGGCGCGGGCGAGTCGCGCTCGGTGACGCTCGACGCGAGCTTCGCGGGGCTGGCCACCGGCAACTCCGCGGCGGCGACGCTCAACGTCTCGTCGAGCGGGGGCAACGCCACGGTCAACCTGAAGCTGCTCGTGCCGGCGGCGTCGACGCGGCCGGCGGCGGTCGCGCTCGTGTACCAGGACGTCGCGGGAGAGTGGCAGGTCGCCGGCACCGTCGAGGCGATGCCCGACGGCTTCGCGTACACGGTGAGCGCCCAGCCCGGCGACTACTACGTCTTCGGAGTGCAGGACGCGAACGGCAACGGCATGTTCGAGGACAACGAGCCGGTCGGCCTGTACCCGAACACCGACTCGCCGAAGGAGGTGACCGTCGTCGTCGGCGCGACGGTGCCGGACATCACCTTCACGCTGGCCCCGATGGCGGACCTCTCGGACGACGAGGCCACCGTCATCGGCACGGCGTGCACCGACAACGGCCCGTGCGCGCTGGGCGTGTGCGGCACCGGCTTCCCCGGCGGCTACTGCACGCAGGACTGCACGCGCGACAGCTGCCCCCTGGGCTCGCGCTGCGTCGCGGGAGACAGCGTCGCGTTCTGCCTCGCGAGCTGCTCGGGCGTGCGCGCGGGCCAGAGCGGCTGCCGCTCCGGCTACGTCTGCGAGAACGACGGCACCGGCGCGGGCGTCTGCATTCCGTCGTGCACGATGGACTCGGAGTGCTCGCCGTCGACGTGCGACACCGCGTCCGGGTACTGCCGATGAGGCACGAGAAGAACCCCTTCTCCTCTCGCAGGGTAGAGGGGGCCGTCTGGCGGACGGTGGCGCTCACGGCGTTCGTGTCCGCAGCCGCGTGCAGACACGACCCGCAGCCGGTCGACTCGGCGCAGCCGCGCGACGGCGAGCTCGTCGTCGGCGTCGTCGACGTCTTCGGCCGCGACGCCGTGCTCGAGGCCGTGGCGCTCGACGGCTACCGCTTCGAGTACGTCGCCGCGTCGAGCGACACGTCGCACCTCGTCAAGGTCTCATGGGCGGACGGTGGCCCCTTGAGCGCCGAGCAGACGGCCGAGGTCGCCGCGAAGCTCAAGGGCCGGCCGAACGTGCGCTGGGTCGAGGTCAACGCGATGCGGCAGCCGCGCTAGCAGGCCGGCGGCGCGGCACGCCCGATGCTCTACCGGTGGACACCGCTTGAAACTCGGAGGTGTCCCATGAAGTGCAGTGAAATCATGAAGAGCGACGTGCAGTGTCTGTCGCCAAGTGCCACGGTCGTCGACGCGGCGAAGCAGATGCGCACGTCGAACGTCGGCTTTCTGCCGATCTGCGACGAGGTCGGCCGCGTCATCGGCGCCCTCACCGACCGCGACCTCGCCGTCCGCGTGCTCGCCGACAGCCGCGGAGCCGAGACCGAAGTACGAGACGTGATGACCACCGACGTCATCTCGTGCAGCCCCGACGACAGCCTGCGCGTCGCCGAGGAGCGCATGGCGTTCAACCACAAGTCCCGCATCGTGTGCTGCGACTCCGACGGCCGCCTGCGGGGCGTCATCAGCCTCTCGGACATCGCGCAGGTCGACGGCCCGCGGCGCGTGCGAAGGACGCTGAAGGAAATCACCCGACGCGAAGTGCGGACCTCGCCATGAACCTGCCGCTCGAAGACGGCGAGGTGGCCGACCTGCGCGAGGCGCTGCAGTCGTACACGCAGCAGCTGCGCACCGAGCTCGCGCACGCGGACCAACGCCACTTCCGCGCGATGTTGCGGGAGAAGCTCGATCGGTACGAGCGGTTGGGCGCGAAGCTCGACCGGGAACAGCCGCAGCAGCAGCCCGTCGAGGTCATACATTTCCACTGAGGGGTGGATTGCTTCAGGCTCGCGCGGCGCGGTACACCGTCTCTCGTCCGTGGCCTGGAGCTCGCACAAAGGCGTCATCTTTCTCGTCGATGACGACGCCGAGTTCCGCGTCACGCTGCAAGAAGCGCTCGAGAGCGCCGGCTACTACGTGCTGCCCGCGCGCGACGGCAACGAAGCGCTCGCGCGCATGAAGGGACTCAACGGCAACAGCGTCGCCATCGTCGATTTGATCATGCCGCGCATGAGCGGGTGGGACCTCATCGAGACGATGCGCGCCGATCGCAACCTGTCGAAGATTCCGATCGTCGCCGTCAGCTCCGAGGTCACGTTCAAGAAGGGCCGCCCGGCGACGGGCGCCGACCGCCTCCTGGCCAAGCCGTTCGACGTGCCCAAGCTGCTGCGGGCCGTCGACGAGCTGATGATCAACTGAGCCCCGGGCAGCACGTTTCGCAGCCGTAACCACCGACAGGTGCGCGGCGTTACCGCCGAGTAACCGTCACGAGATGGTGCTGCGCGCGGGCGGGCCCCGCGTATAACTGTTCCCCTCGGAAAGCGCGGTCGAGATGCACTCCACGCCAACGAGAGCACGCGTACTGGTCGTCGATGATGACCCTGATCTCTGCGAGAGCCTGTGCAGCGCTCTCGAGGAAGGCGGCATCGCCGCGACGTACGCGCGCAACGGCGCGCAGGCGCTCTCGCTGCTCGACGAAGAGGTCAAACCCGACATCATCCTGCTCGACCTGAACATGCCGGAGATGGACGGCTGGCAGTTCCGCGCGCGCCAGCTCCAGCACGCCGAGCACAAGCGCATTCCCGTCATCGTGATGACCGGCGGCCGCGAGGTGAAGGACATCTCGGCGAACGAGGTCGTGTTCAAGCCGGTCGAGATGCCCGCGCTGCTCGAGCTGGTGAAGCGGCACCTCGAGGCCTCGCACGCGAAGCGGCCGTCCGAGCTCGACACGCTGCTCGGCAGCATGCCGGCCGTCGTCAACTACCTGCGCGGCGCCGAGCTCGTCTTCGAGTACGTGCACCCCATCGCGCAGAAGACGATGGGCGGTCGCGACGTGCTCGGCCGGCCGCTGCTCGAGGCGCTGCCCGAGTTCCGCACGCAGGAGTACCCCACGCTGCTCCGCCGCGTCCTCGAGACCGGCATTCCCTACGAGGGGCGCGAGAAGCCGATGCTCCACGCCGACGGCGTCGGCGGCTTCAAGGAGTCGTACTGGAACTTCAAGTACGTCCCGGTGCACGGGCCGTCGGGCCGCGTCGAGGGCGTGATGACGTTCGACGTCGACGTCACCGACCAGGTGCTCGCGCGCCGCGCGGTCGAGAAGAGCGAGGGCAACTTCCGCCGGCTGCTCTCGCAGGTGCAGGGCGGCATCGCCGAGCTCGACCGCGACTGGCGCTTCACGTTCTGGAACGACCGCTTTCGCGACGTCACCGGCCGCTCGGCGGCCGAGCTGAAGGCGCTGCCGGCGAACGCGCTCGTCCACCCCTCGCACGCGGTCGAGGCGACGCGCGCGCTCGAGCGGTTCTTCTCCATCGGAGAGCCGTACGAAGACGAGCTCAAGCTCACCCGCCCGGACGGCTCGTCGGTCTGGGTGCACCTGTTCGTGTCGCGCCTCGATGCGGGCGAGGGGGCTCCCGAGGGCGCGGCGCTGCTCGTGCTCGACGTCACCCAGCGCAAGGCCGCCGAGGCCGCGCTGCGCGAGAGCGAACAGCGGTTCCGCACGCTGGCCGACAGCGCTCCGTTGATGGTGTGGGTGACCGACGGCGACGGCAAGACGACGTTCGTGAGCAAGAGCTGGCTCTCGTTCACCGGCCAGTCGCAGGAGGCCGCGCAGCGCGAAGGCCGCCTCGCCGCGGTGCACCCCGACGACCGCGAGCGCCTGCGCGCGGTGCTCGACGAGGCGGCAAGCAAGCGCCACGCGTTCCGCGCCGAGTACCGCCTGCGGCGCAGCGACGGCTCGTACCGCTGGGCCATCGAGACGGCCGCGCCGCGCCTGGGCGCGCGCTCCGAGCTGCTCGGCTTCGTCGGCTCGGTCATCGACATCACCGAGCGGCACGCCAGCGAGCGCGTGCTCGAGGCGAGCGAGGCGCGCTACCGCACGATGTTCGAGATCGCCGAGGTCTCGCTCTGGGAGCAGGACCTCTCCGAGGTGAAGGCGCTGGTCGACCAGTGGGTGAGCGTCTCGGGCGGAGACCTGCGCGCGTTCCTGCAAGGGCAGCCCGAGCTCGTCGACCAGGCGGTCGACCGCATCCGCGTGCGCGACGTGAACCCGGCGACGCTGCGCCTGTTCGAGGCCGCCAACAAGGAGCACCTCGCCGCCGCGCTGCACGCCGCGTTTCCGCCCGAGATGAACGCCCTGTTCCTCGAGCTGCTCGTGGCCATCGCCGACCGGCGCGCCGTGTTCAGCGGCGAGGCCGCGGTGCGCACGCTCACCGGAGAGCGCCGCGACGTGGTCGTGACGGTCGGCTTCCCCGAGCTCAGCGGCGCCTACGACCGGGTGCTGATGACGCTCACCGACGTCACCGAGCAGAAGGCGATCGAGCGCGTTCGAGAGCTGAAGCTCAACGACGCCGAGCGCACGCTCGAGCTGTCGGACGCGTTCGTCGGTGTGCTCGGCCACGACCTGCGCACGCCCCTCGCCGCCATCGCGACCTCGGCCGACGGCCTGCTGCGCAAGGTGGTCGACGAGAAGCTGCGCCGGCCGCTCACGCGCATTCGCGGCAGCGTCGACCGCATGACGCGGATGATCGAGCAGGTGCTCGACTTCACGCGCGCGCGGCTCGGCGGCGGCATTCCGGTGCAGCGCCGCACCATGGACCTGCGCGTGCTCGCGCTCCTGCTCGTCGACGAGGTCGCGGTGAACACGTCGCAGCCCATCGAGGTGAGGTCGACCGGCGACAGCGTCGGCGAGTGGGACGCCGACCGCCTCGCGCAGGTGCTGCAGAACCTGCTCGGCAACGCGCTCGAGCACGGCAGCGGCACCGACCCGATTCGCATCGTCGTCGACGGAGACGACCCCGCCGTCGTGAGGCTGAAGGTCTGGAACCCCGGCGCCATGAGCGAGCAGATGCGCACGCAGGTGTTCGCTCCGTTCAAGCGGCCCGGCATGCGAAAGAGCGAGGGCTCGCGAGGCCTCGGCCTGGGCCTCTACATCGTGCACGAGGTCGTGCGCTCGCACGGCGGCAGCATCGCGCTGCACTCGACGCCGGAAGAGGGCACGTCGTTCGTGGTCACGCTGCCGAGGTCGCGGGCGTAGCGTTCCCCCCGGTGACGCCTCAGGCAAAGCGCTACACGCGCTCCAGCGTCTTCAACAGCTCGTCGATGTGAATCGGCTTCGGCACCCACGCGGCGCCGTACGGCGCGAGCCTCGACTGGTCCTCCGCCGCCCCGGAGATGACGACGACCGGAATCGCCTTCAGCTTCGGGTCCTCCTCGCGCGCCTCGAGGAAACCCCAGCCGTCCATCACCGGCATGCCGAGGTCCAAAAGCACCACCGACGTGGGCAGCCTTCGCAGCGCCGTGAGCGCATCGGCTCCGTTGCGCGCGGACGAGACGTGGTACCCCTCGTGCCTGAGCGCCTCGCTGAGCGTGTCGCGCATGGTCGGGTCGTCGTCGACCACCATGACGGTGCGCTGCGACGCCGAGGCGAGGGGGATGGTGAAGAAGAGGCGGGTGCCGTCGCCGACGCGGCTCTCGGCCCAGATGCGGCCGCCGTGCGCCTCGACGATGCCCTTCGCGATGGAGAGCCCCACGCCGCTGCCGTGCCGCGCCTTGCGCCGCTGCGGCCAGAAGCGGTCGAACACGTGCGCGAGCTCTTCCGGCTCGAGGCCCGCCCCGGTGTCGGCGACCAGCACGCGCACGAACGGCCCGATGACCTCGGTGCGCAGCGAGATGGTCGCGCCATCGGGGCAGTGCGCGATGGAGTACTCCAGCACGTTCGACAGCACCTGCAGCATGCGCGGGCGGTCGCACTGCACGTTCGGCCCCGGGTCGCCGGCCTGAATGTCGAGCCACTGCTGCTGCTCGGCGGCCAGCGGCCGAACCTGGCGCAGCGCCTCTTCCACCAGCTCGCGCAGCGCGTGCTTCTGCTTGTCGAGGTTGAGCCGGCCCGAGTCGATGGCGTCGATGTCGTTCAAGTCGGTGGCGAGAATTTTCAGCGCGTGCGCCGCGGCGCCGATGGCGTCGAGGGCGCGGGTGTCGCGGCGGTCGTGCTCGGGCGCGTGCTTCGCGAGGTGCGCGAGCTTCAGCATGATGACGCTCAAGGGGTTGCGCAGCTCGCGGGACACCATCGCGAGCAGGTTGTCGCGCTCGCTCGTCGCGCGCTTCGCCCGCTCGTCGACGACGACGTTGTCGAGCGCGGTCGCCGCGCGGTGCGCGAGGTCCTTCGCGATCTGCAGGTCGATCTGCCCGTACTTGCGCTTCGAGACGAGCGTGAGCGCGCCGATGGTGCGGTCGCGCGAGGTGAGGCCGGCGATGAGCAGCGACTCCATGCCGGCGTCGGTGAGGACGTCGGCGCCCTCGACCGTCGAGCCCCGAAGCTCGATGAGCGCGGGCTGGCCGGACTCGAGCACCTTCGCCTGCGGCGTCCGCCAGCCGGGGCGGTCGGCCGTGCCGCGCAAGAGGCGCGTGGCGAGCTCGGCCTCTTTGCGCGGGTCCGCGAACGCGACCGTCGCGCGCTGCAGCACCGAGGCCTCGTCGTACAGGTCGACGATGCAGAGGTCCGCGATGGCGGGCACCACCACGCGCGTGATGGCGGCGAGCACGGTGGCGCGGTCGTGCGGCACGCTCAGCATGTCGCCGGCGCGCACGAGCTGGCGCAGCCGCTCTTCGAGCTCCTTCGTCTTCGTGACGTCGGCGAAGGTGGTGAGGTAGCCGCCCTCGGTGCTCTTCTGAGAGCTCACGTGCAGCGCGATGGTGACGCCGTCGGTCTTGCGCGTGACCGAGAGCTCGGCGGTCGCGCGGCGCGCCAGCGCCGCCTCGAGGTGGCTCTGGAAGGCGCGGCGCTCGAGGCCGAAGGCGACGGCGATGTGGCGGAAGACGAGCCGCTCGCGCGTGGTGCCGAGGATGGCGGCGCCGGCCGCGTTCACCTCGGTGACGTACCCCGAGGCGTCCAGCGTGCAGAACCCGAGCGGCGCCGAGTCGACGAAGGCGGCGTGACGGACCTTGAGGGCCTCGAGCTGCTGGTGCAGCTCGCGCACCCGCGCGTGGGTCTGCTGCAGCTCGGCGCGCAGGTCGTCTTCGGTCAGCGGGCCGGCTTCGTCGGACATTCGAGAGTTCAATAGCGGCCAGGGCCTGCGGCGGCAGCGCCAGTCGCCCGGCGCCCTGGCGGGGCCTCGCCCCCGCCGGCGGGGGTCGCGCTGGGGGATGGTGCCGGGCGGTGCGCAGCGCCGAGCCGCACACCGCCGTCGAGGAAGCCGACGATGGGAAAAGCCCGGCCCCGATGAAGCGCGCGGCGACCGTCAGCGCGGCACGCACCACGACTCGGTGCCGCCCGCCGACAGCTTCCCCATCATGCCGCCCAGGTGCTTCATCGAGACGCGGCCGCACGAGGCGTGCTCGCCACAGTCCTGCGGGCTGGAGCAGCGGCGCGAGCACACGCCGTCTTGATCAGCGCCGTTCAGGCGCAGGCACTTCTCCGCCTTCGACTCGCAGGCGAAGTCGCTGCTGCACGGCATTCCGATGGGCTGCTTCGAGCAGGCACAGCAGCACAGCGCGGCGAGGAGACCGAGGGCGCGGACCATGGTCCGCACGAGGCTACAGCGCTTTTACGTCCCCGAGGCAGCAGCTTCCTTCGCGCGCCGCAGCGCCTCGGCGAGCTGCTCGGGCTTCAGCGGCTTCTGGAGGAACGTCGCCGCGCCGCACCGCGCGACCCGGCTCACCGCGCGCTCGTCGGCCGACACGAGAATGCGCGAGGTCTTCGCGAGCGCGGGCAGGTCGCGCAGGGCGTCGCAGAACGCCTCTCCGTCCATCAGCGGCATGTAGAGGTCCACGAGGATCGCGACCGGCCGGAAGCCCTGGCGCAGGAACTCGAGCGCCTCGAGGCCGTTGCGCATGGTCACCGGCCAGAAGTCGAGGTCGGCGACGAGCTCCGAGCTGGCGGCCCGCGTCTCGAGGTCGTCGTCGATGATCAGCACCAGACCCTGGTCGAGCGTCCGCCCCGTCTTCTTCTTCGCCTGAGTCCCGGTCCCCACGAGCATGAGAGGTGCTTCGATAGTGACGCGCACCCCACCGCGCCACACCGACCAGAAACCGTTACGGCCGGGTGACGGGGCGCGGCGTCGCGCGCGTCGAGCGGGGCAGGGTGACGCGGAACGTCGTCTCGCCGTTCGAGTGCACGGTGATGCTGCCGCCGTGGGCGACGACGATCTCCCGCGAGATCCACAGCCCCAGGCCGAGGCTCGTGCCGCTGCCCGCGCGCGGCGAGCCGGTGCGGAACGGCTCGAAGAGCGTGGCCGTCTGCTCGGGCGCAATGCCGCCGCCGCGGTTCGTGACGTCGACGACGATGTGCTTCGCCTCGGGGCGCGAGCTCACCCGCACCGGCGCGTCGTGCGCTCCGTGCTGGAACGCGTTGCCGATGAGGTTGGAGAGCACCTGCGACATGCGGTCGGCGTCCCAGTCTCCCCAGCCGTCGCCGGGCAGCTCGAGCTGCAGCTGGCGCTGGGGGTGCGCGACGTGCAGCTCTTCTCCGACCGCGCGGATGAGCTCGTGCAGGTCGACGCGCCGGCGCTGAATCGGGAAGCCGCCGCCCAGGCGCCCGCGCGCGAAGTCGAGGATGTCGGAGATCATGCGCGTCATCCGGTCGGCGCTCCCCACGATGCGCTTGAGCACGCCGGCCTGCGCCGACGAGACGCCCTCGCGGCGCAAGAGCAGCTCCGCGCTCGCCCGAATGGCTCCGAGCGGGTTGCGCAGGTCGTGGCCGAGCACTCCGATGAACTGCTCGCGGAACTCGGAGGTGCGCTTGAGCTCGACCTCGGTGCGCTTGCGGTCGGTGACGTCGATGACGGTGCCGACGAGCCGCAGCGGCGTGCCGCCTTCGTCGAACAGCACCGTGCCGTGGGCCATCAGCCACCGCTCCGCTCCGGCGCCGTCGCGCGTGCGGTACTCGATGATGTACGGCGTCCGCTTCGCCGGGTCCTTCGCGTCCGCGAAGGCCTGCCACACGCGCTGCTGGTCTTCCGGGTGAATTCGGGCCAGCACGACGTCCAGCGTCACCTTGGTCCGCTGCGGCACGCCGAACAGCTCGTGCGTGCGCGCGTCCCAGCGGATGGTGTCGGCGACGAGGTCGTGGTCGAAGAGGCCGGCGCGGGTCGCCTCGAGCGCGAGGCGCGTGCGCTCGGCGTGTGCGCGCAGGTCGACCTCGCGGTGCTTGCGCTCGGTGATGTCGCTCAGCAGCGCGACGGCGCCGATGAAGTCGTCGCCGAGCCGAATGGGGACGCCCAGGGCGCGCACGGTCGCCGGCTGCTCGGTCCGCGCGTTGCGGAAGGACACCTCGCGGTCGGTGGTGAGCCCGCGCAGCGCGCGGCCGAACGCCTGCTCCGAGAACGGCACCGGCTCGGACGTCGCCGGGTCTCGCACGTCGAGCCGCTCGGCGAGCAGGGCCGTCGGCATGTTCAGCTGCCCGACGTCGTCGAAGCCGAGCATGCGCAGCGCCGCCTGGTTCGCCAGGCGAACTCCCCGTGCGTCGCCGACCAGCACCGCGTCGGGCAGCGCCTCGATGATGGCGTCGAGCTCGGCGGCCTGCCGCCGCGTCTGCTCGGTGGCGCGCGCCTTCTCGGTGACGTCGAGCACGATGACGCCGACGCCCGCGACCGCGCCGTGCTCGGTGTGCACCGGGTAGAAGTTGGCGAGCCAGTGCCGCAGCCCGCCCGCGCCGTTCGGAGGCGGCGCCGCGAACTCCACGCCGAGCTTCGGCTGGCCGGTCGTCAGCACGCCGCGCAGCTGCGTCTCGAGCGGCGTCGCTGCGTCGCCGAGCACCTCGCGGACGGTGCGCCCGACGTGCTGCGCGGCCGTGCGGCCGTTCACCGCGGCGAGCGCCTCGTTGATGCGCACGTACCGCAGCTGCGTGTCGACGAACGCGATGCCGACCGGCGAGGCGGCCAGCACGGTCTCGAGCAGCGCCCGCGCCTCGCGCTCGCGCAGGAGCAGCTGGTGCTGCGCGATGAACGCGGTGGCGCGCGTCGCCATGGTGCGGAAGAGGATGCGGTCGTCCGTCGAGAACACCCGCGCCGTGCGCGAGCCGATGAGCGCCACGCCCGCGGCGCGGCCGTCGAACATCAGCGGCATGCCGTACAGCCCCTTGAAGCCCGCACGCAGCGGCTCGAGCTGCACGGTCTCGTCGTGGGCGGCGTCTTCGACGTGCAGGGCGCGCTGCTCGCGCGCGATGCGGCCCTCGAAGCCGCGGCCGACGTCGATGGCGGCGCTCGAGAGCTCGGCCTCGGGCAGCCCGGCCGCGGCGCGCACGTGAAGTGTCTGCCCGTCGCTGAGCAGCACGACGACCGCGTCGACGGCCTCGGTCGTCTGCATCAGCGCCTCGAGCAAGCGGGGCAGCAGCTCGGTCGCGTCGCCGTGCTCGAACGCGGCCGCCGAGATGCGGTCGACCGCGACCAGCGTGCGCTCGCGCGTGGTGGTGAAGCGGTTGACCGAGACCGCGATGGCCCGGTCGATGGCGCGGTCGAGCACGAGGTACTCGCGGTGGGCGGCGTCGTCCTTGTCGGCGAGCTCCCAGAGCTGCTCGATGACCTTGCGCAGCACGCCGTACTCGGCGACGACGTCGCGCAGGTCGTAGCCCTGGTCGAGGCGCTGCGTCGCGTGCTCGTTCGAGGCGACGAGGTTGCTGTGCGCCAGCGCGGCGTCGTCGCCACCTTCGAGCGCGCCGATGAGCGCGTCGAGCAGCTCGGGGACGTGGTCGATGAGCGCGGGCCTGGCGAGCTCCGAGGCGCGCGGCAGCCGCAGCACCTCGGCCGTCCACCGCTCGAGGATGTGGTCGCGATGGTCGCGCAGGAACCGCGCGAGGGGCAGCCGTTGCGGGGTCGAGGTCTCCAACCACCAGATGAGTAATCTGACGCGCGGCCCGGCGAAGCGCGTTACGGGGCGGTGACCGTGCTGCGCACCGCCGCGAGCAGCGCGTCGCAGTCGACGGGCTTCTGGAGGAGCCCGCCGTGCTCGATTCGCACCGGGCGGGTCACGCGGCCGGAAGCCGCACCCGGAACGTCGAGCCGCTGCCCACGCGGGTCTCGACCTCGAGCTCACCGCCGAGCTGCTTCACGATGCCGTGACACATCGACAGCCCCATGCCGGTGCCCATGCCCGGCGGCTTGGTGGTGAAGAACGGCTCGAAGATGCGCGGCAGCACGTCGTGCGGAATGCCGCTGCCGGTGTCCGAGACCTCGGCGGCGACGCGACCCTCTGCGTCGACGAAGGTGCGCACGGTGATGGTGTGGCGCTCTCGCTGGCCTTCGGCCGTCGCGTGCGCGGCGTTGGTGAGCAGGTTCACGAACACCTGCGCGAGGCGGGGCTCGCTGGCGCGCACCTGCGGCACCCGCGCGAGCTCTCTCTTCAGCACCGCGCGCTGCGTGACGGTGGAGCCCGCCATCGACAGCGCCGCCTCGATGCAGCGGTTCAGGTCGACGTGCACGGCGGGCCGCTCTTCCTGCGAGCCCGCGAACGTGCGCAGGTCACGCACGATGTCGCGGACGCGCACGACGCCCTCTTCGGTCTCGCGCACCAGCCCGGCGAGCTTTCTGACGTCGTCGTCGCGGTTCTTCTCGAGGTCGTCGCGCAGGAAGGTGAGGTTCGCGGCGATGGCGAGCAGCGGGTTGTTGATCTCGTGCGCGACGCCCGCCGACAGCGTGCCCAGCGCGGCGATGCGCTCGGCGCGCAGCAGCCGGTCGTTCGCTTCGATGAGCGCCGCCTCGTTCTTCCTGCGCTCGGTGATGTCGAGCAGCATCGCGATGGCGTGCGTCACCGCGCCGTTCGCGCCGGCGAGCGGGCCGCACATCAGCTCGTAGCCGCGGCCGGCGATGTCGAGCTCGAGCTGCGAGCGGTCGCCCTGCAGCGCGCTCGACAGGCACGTCTTCACCCGCGCGTCCTGGCCGAGCTCGACGAGGTTCGACGCCTGCGCGTTCGACCACGCGCGCTGCCCGTCCGCCCCGACGACGAGGATGGCCGCCGGCATCGCCTCGGTGAGCGAGCGCAGCAGCGCGTCGCGCTCGACCTGACGCTGCAGCTCGAGGCGGTGATGCCGCCCGAGGATGACCGTCGACGCCGTGGCGAGGCCGCCGGCCGAGAGGGTGACCATCACGTAGTACGCGAGCGGCGGGCCGGTCTTGCCGTCCTGCACCATCAGCGCCGTGCCGGCGAGCGCGCCGAGCACCGTGGCCGCCACCACGGCGAACGGCTCTTCGAGCAGCAGCATCGAGACGAGCAGCGGCAGGCCCCACATGAACGCGAACGCGGGGCTCGAGGTGCCGCCCGTGCCGGCGCACATGATGGCGACGGCGAGGGGAGAGAGCGCGCCGAGGAACGTCAGCGCGAGGCGCCGCTGCAGCTCGGCGAGGCGCGGCAGCACCAGCGCGACGCCGCCGAAGCCGCCCACGAGCAGCACGCGCGCGAGGTTCAGCTCGAAGGTCTGCGCCGCTCCGAAGATGACGTCGAGCGGGATGAACACCACCGTCGCGAGAACGACTCCGACGAGCAGTTTTCTCTGCGAGCGAACCATGGCGCCACGAGTGGAAGGGAAGAGGCGCGTCCACCAATCGCGCCAGGGCAAGCCCCGGGGATTACGAAGGCACGAGGGGGTCGCCGGAAACCCGGTGGCGCCAAAGCGGGTGAAAACTGACCCGGGCGATCAGCTCATCGCCTCGACGCCGCCGACAATCTCCATCGCGCGGCGCAGCGCCGCCTCGGCTTCGTCGATGAGCTCCGCCTCGGGGTGGTCCTCGGTCAGAATCTCGCGGCACGACAGCACCAGGGTGAGCGCGTTCGCGAGGTCGTGCTTCGCGCGCGGGCTCAGGTGCGAGTTCGAGCGAAGCGACGAGAGGCGGGCCTCGGCGTCGCGGAGACTGATGCGGGCGCAGTTCATTCTCTGTTCCATGTCGCGGGGTTGAGGTTGCACCGCGCGTGCCCGGGTGGATCACCCGAAGTTTGGCCGATCTGCGCGGGGTCCCGGCGGGTCACTGCGCTCCCTCCGCGGTGCGCCAGGACCCCTGCCCAGCGCGACTACAGCGGCGCCGCGTGTGCGGGTAACGGGCGCGTAACTCGAGATTCTCGGGTTGAGCAATCTCTCGCGAAGGCTCACCATTCGAGAACCTCTGGGGGTGTGTCGTGGAGCTCATGCCGAACGAGTATTCGCCAGCGAGGCGGTTCCCTCGATTTGCGGTCGATCTGCTCGCCATTCGCGCGAACGCTCCACCGCGGCTCGACCGCGTCGTGAACCTCTCGCGCGGCGGAGCGCTGCTCGTCACGCGCGCCGCGCTGCCCGTCGGCACGGTCCACACGTTCTTGTTCATCATGCCGGGCCGCGAGTCGCGGTCGGCGGTCGCGGCCGTCGAGGCCGTCGTCGCCTGGTCCGGAGTCACGCAGCTGGGCCTGCAGTTCCGCGTCGTGCACGAGCTCGTCGAGCAGTACCTCGCGCGCCTCGCGGGCTGAGCCTCGCGCGTTCAGCGCGCGACGTTGCGGCCGGTGAGCCAGCCGACGGTCTGCAGCACCAGCGCGTCGGAGAGCGGCTTCTGCAGGCCGGCGACCGCGCCGAGCCGCTTCGCCTCTCTCTCGATGTCGCGCCGATTCGCGACGAGCACGCAGGTGATGCGGCAGAGCACCGGCGTCTCGCGGATGATGCGCAAGAGCTCGGCGCCGCTGATCAGCGAGCCGTCGACCTCGGCGATGAGCAGGCGCGGCAGCTCGGCGCCGGACCTCAGCTGCTGCAGCGCGAGGTGCCCGTTCTGCGCTTCGACGACGCGATAGCCGTCGACCTCGAGCAGGTCGCACAGCGCCTGGCGCTCGTCGCGATCCGGCTGGACCACCATGACGAGCGGCGCCGCCTCGCTGAGCTGTTCGAGCCCCCGCTCCAGCGTCTTGTCCAACGACGTGGTCATGCCTTCCCGATGGGTACTGCGAGGCGGTTCTCCGCGCAACCGGCGTTACCTTCTCGTAACCGTCCTTGCGCGGTGACAGGCGCGGGCTATGGTGCGCGGCATGAATGCAGCGGCGACCGAGAGCAAGCCGACTCGGATCAAGCGCTCGATGGACAAGGGGCTCGTGCTGGTCATCGACGACGACCTCGACACCCGCGCGGCCGCGAGTGAGCTGTTGGCCGACATGGACTACTGGCCCGTCACCATGCGCAACGGCCTGGAGGCGCTGAACTATCTGCGCCGCGGCGTCGAGCCCGTCGCCATCCTCATCGACTACTACATGCCGCTGATGGACGGAGAGTCGTTCTGCCAGGCGCTCGACGAAGATCCGCGGCTTCAGAAGATTCCGCGCATCCTCATCTCGGCGAACCGTGACGCGGATCACCGCCAGCGGTTCTGCGGCGCGATGGCCTTCCTCCAGAAGCCCATCGAAGGGTCTGCCCTCGAGCAGACCCTCCGACAGGCCGCGGAGAAGCACTGACCGCTTACTGCTCGACGATGCGCAGCGAGCCGTTGGCCTGCGCCATCAGCTCGACCGCGACGTCCGCCTTGCTGCCGAAGCCGGTGAGCGCTGCCGCCTGGGTCTGAACCGTCGCGTCGAACGTCTTCAGCGCGCCGACCACCGCAGCGGCCCACGCGTCGAAGTCGATCGCCTGCGAGGCCTTCACCGACGCGGTCGCCGCAGCCGTCAGCGCCGTGTCGAGCTGCGCCTGCGCGCTCACCGTCGCCGCGACCGCGGTCTCGACGGTCGCCTGCGTCGCGGCGTTCACCTCGAGGTAGCTGCCGAGCACCGACGCGGTGACGTTGCCCGAGCCGACCAGCGACGCCCGGTACGTGGCGTACGCGCTCGCCGTCGCCGCGGCGCTGGTGCTCGCGCGCAGCGACGCGACCAGCGTCGTGCTCGCCGAGGCGTAGGCCGTCATCGTCGCGCTCGCCGCGCCGCCCGCGGTGAGCACCGCTTCGGTCGCCGCGGTCGACAGCCGCGCCTCGAGGCCCGCCGCGTGCCGCACCGCCGCGTCGGCGACCGGGTCGAGCGCCTGGCCGCTCACCTTCAGGCGCGCGGTCACCGTGGCGCGGAACGCGACGCTCGCCGCGCGCTCGCCGCGCGAGGCCTTCTTCACGTCACCCGCCGTCTGCTTCGCCTGCGCGTGCAGCTCGGCGACGAAGTCGTCGTACGCCTTCTGCGCCGCCGCGGCATCGGCCGCCGCGTCGAGCGCGACGTTCAGCTTCGCCGCGGCGGCGAGCTGCGCGTCGAACAGCGCCGACTGCGTGGTGTTCACGCCCGCCTCGGCCAGCGCCTTCAGCTGCGCGCGCTGCGCGGCGGCGACGGCCTCGGCCAGCGCCTTCACCCGCGCCGCCGCATCCGAGCTCGCCCGCACCGCCGCCGCGGTGTCGGCGTCGATGCGCGCGCGCAGGTCGACCGCGTTCGCCTCGGCGAGGCTCACACCCGAGGCGACGAGCTTCGCGAGCACCTCCGCCTCGACCGACGACTCGGTGCTCATCGGGGCCACCACGGTCTTCGAGCCTTCAGCCCCCGTCTGCTCGACGATGGCGGAGGCGCGCACGCCGCCTGAGGCGTCGAGCGACTGCACGATGAGCTTCTTCTCACCCGCCGGCGCCGACAGCTCGTACGCGCCGCCGGACTTCACCGTCGCTTCGGTGACGAGCTCGAGCGAGCCGTCGGCCTTCAGGCGCATCAGCCGGACCTTCGACGCGGCCGAGACCGTGCCGCTGCCGCCCAGCTCGGTGGAAGAGAGCCCCTGCTTCTGCGAGCCGACGCCGTCGTCGACCCGACCTTCGAGCGTCGCTCCGCCTTGCGGGTTTCCGCAGGCCACCGCGAACGCCATGCACAACAGAGTGCGTATCGTCTTCATACGTACTTCTCCTTGGGTGAAGCCGAAGCCTCGGCCAGGCCCGGCGGTTGAGACAGACACGGAAGGAAGCGCGAAGGGATCGCCCCTAGAAGCGGGCTCCCTCGGCGGCGAGCTCGTGTAACCGATACACCACGACCATTCCGGTCGCCGTGGTGAGCAGCGTGTCGCCCAGGTCGACGGCGAGGCCGTTGCCCTCGATGACCTCGAAGGCCACCTCTCCGCCGAGCCGGCGCAGGAGCACGTCGCTGATCAGCCGCGTCGCCAGCTCGTACGCTTCGCTCGCGTCCGAGCGTCGCGCGCAGTCGGCGAGCAGCGCGTCTCGCGAGGGGAGTCGTTCGAAGATCTCACCCGCAGTGAGCGGCAACATGAGGGAGCTCGCGAGCACACCTCGGATTTCGTCCGGCAGCTTCGTGGGGTCGAACATGAAGGCGCGGAAGACTTTTCAAACGGCGTTCCGGTCGCGCTCCCCAGTCGCGTCGCGGGCTTGCGCGGGCGGGCCGTTACGCGTCCGTAGCCGTCACGGGGTGGAACCCGTTACGGCCGCGCCACAAGCGAAAAGTCAGGCGGAGAAAATCGAGCGTCGTTCTACTCCAGCGCATGGTGGTGGGGACGCTCGCGAGGCTCAGGGTGCTGTTCGTAGACGACGACCCTTCGGGGCTCGCGCAAGTTCAGCGCCTCGTCCGCAAGAAGCGCGACGCCTGGTCGATGTCGTTCGCGGCCGATGCGTCGTCTGCGGTGTCGCGGCTCGAGACGACCTGGTTCGACGCCGTCGTCACCGGCTGTCTTGCGGGCACCGTCGGCGGCATCGAGCTGCTCCACGTCGTCGAGGCGCGCTGGCCCCACGTCGCGCGGGTGCTGCTCGCGAAGAGCCTGCCGCCGCCCCACCAGATGGGCCCGGTGCACGCGTTCCTCCTCGTGCCCGTCGAAGACGACCTCGTCTGCGACATCGTGGAAGAGCTCGCGACCGCCGCACAGGAAGGCCACGCGCTTCACGGCTGACGCGCGCTCGGTCGAGCTCGAGCTGCCTCAGACGTGGACGTGGACCTCGAACGTGGAGGTCCCGACGGGCCGGTCGAGCCCTCCACGTCCCCGACGTTCGTCAGGGTCGAAGTGCCGAGACCCCAAGGTGACGCTACCGAACGGTAACGCGCGCACGTGCCTCTTACACCCGAACCCCGGTGCGTTAGAGCCTAGCGCTTGAGATGACTCCGCAGCTCGAAGGGGAGCGCGCCGCAGCGCGCATCGCGAAGGGCCTGCCCCAGGTCGACGCGGTCGTGATCGGCGGCTCCGCCGGCGCCATCGAGGTGCTGCTGCGGGTCGTCGAGACGCTGCCGGCGGACTTCGGCCTGCCGATCGTCGTCGTGGTTCACCGGCTCAAGAACGCACCGAGCCACCTCGCCGAGGTGCTCGGCGCGCGCTGCGCGCTGCCGGTCAGCGAGGCGCGCCACGGTGAGCCGCTCGTGCCGGGTCGGGTCTTCGTCGCCCCGCCCGACCACCACCTTCGCATCGACGCTCGCCACCGGTTCGTGCTCGACACCGCGAGCCCGGTGCACTTCTCGCGGCCCTCCATCGACGTGCTGTTCGAGTCGGCGGCGCTCGCGTTCGGGGCGCGCGTCGCGGGAGTGCTCCTCACCGGCGGCAACGAAGACGGAGCGGCCGGCCTGCACGCCATCTCGCGAGCGGGCGGCGTGACGCTCGTGCAGAGCCCGCACACCGCCGAGGTTCCCCACATGCCCGAGGCCGCGCTCGCGCTGTTCACTCCCACGCACGTGCTCGCGCCCGGCGAGCTCGGCCCCACCTTGAATGCACTCGGAGGGTCACCTTGAAGTCCGACCCCGTGAAGTTCCTCATCGTCGACGACACGCCCGACAACCTCGCCTCGCTGCGGGGCCTGCTCGAGGGCGACGGCCTCGAGCTGCTCGAGGCGCGCACCGGCGCCCAGGCGCTGCAGCTGCTCGAGCAGCACGACTTCGCGCTCGCGCTGCTCGACGTGCAGATGCCGGGCATGAGCGGCTTCGAGCTCGCCGAGGCGATGCGCAAGAACGAGCGCACGAAGTCGGTGCCGATCATCTTCCTCACCGCGGCGCGCGACAAGAAGCGCATGTTCGAGGGCTACGGCAGCGGCGCCGTCGACTACCTCTACAAGCCCGTCGACCCCGTCATCTTGAAGTCGAAGGCCGACGTGTTCTGCGAGCTGTACCGCCAGCGCCGCGAGCTGGTGAACGCGCTCAAGCTCAACGAGATGTTCGTCGGCATCCTCGGCCACGACCTGCGAAACCCGCTGAGCGCGCTGCTCACCGGAACGCAGGTCTTGAAGAAGCAGGTCGAGGCCGTTCCCAGCGCGCAGAAGACGCTCGGCCGCATGCAGCAGGCCGGCGCGCGGATGAACGAGATGATTCAGCAGCTGCTCGACCTCACCCGCGCGCGGCTGGGCGGAGGCCTGGGCTTCGTGCGCACCCGCCAGCCGGTCGACGTGAGCGCGCTCGCAGCGCGCGCGGCGGACGAGCTGCACCACGCCGCGGTCGAGCGCACGCTGCACGTCGACGCGCCTCCGGGCTGCACCACCGTCGGCGACGGCGATCGGCTCTTGCAGGCCTTCTCGAACCTCATCGCGAATGCGTTCACGCACGGCGAGCCGGGAAGGCCGGTGACGGTGAAGTGCCACGCGCGCGGCGCCGACGTGCTGTTCGAGGTGAGCAACGGCGGAACGATTCCCCCCGAGGTGCTGCCGTCGCTGTTCGACCCGTTCCGGGTGCGGCAGAAGAACAGCGCGACGAAGGGCGACGGCCTGGGCCTGGGGCTGTTCATCGCGCAGCAGATCGCCCAGGCGCACGGCGGCGAGGTGACGGTCGCGTCGACGCGCGAGCAGGGCACCACGTTCACCGTGCGGCTGCCGAAGCAGGCGGCCGACGCGGTGCCGGCGGCGCTCAGTGCCGCCGAGGTCGCGGCGAAGGCGCCGCGCAAGGTCGTGCTCGTGGTCGACGACGACCCCGACGTGCGCGAGGGCCTGCGCGAGGCGTTCGAGCACGAGGGCTATGCGGCGCGCGCGGCGGCGAACGGCCGCGAGGCGCTCGACCTGCTCTCCGAGCGCGAGAAGCGCCCCGACGCCGTCGTGCTCGACCTGATGATGCCGGTGCTCGACGGCCGCGTCGTCTGGGAGACGATGAAGGCCGACCCCGAGCTCGACCGCATCCCCGTCATCGTGTCGACGTCGAACCCGAACCGCGCGCCGCGCGGCGCGGTGGTGATTCCCAAGCCGTTCTCCTTCGAGCGGCTCCTCGCCGCGGTGGGGGCCTCTTTGAGATGAGAGACCCGTCTCACGCCAGCATCATGACGCCCGAGGGCCTGATGCCTGCGAAGGTGACGCTCGACTCCGAGCCGGAGCGGAAGGCCTCGCTCGTGCCCGGCGGAGGAGAGCTCGGCCGCCTCATCCGCTCGCACGCCTGGGCTCACCACCCGCTCGGCCCCATCGAGCAGTGGCCCCAGAGCCTGCGCACCGCGGTGAGCATGATGCTCGAGTCGCACTTCGCGATGGTGGTCGCGTGGGGCCCCGAGTTCCGCTTCCTCTACAACGACCGCTATCGCCCCGTGCTCGGCGCGACGAAGCACCCGGGCGCCATCGGCACGCCGGCGCGCGAGATTTTCCCCGAGGCGTGGGACTTCATCGGCCCGCTGTTCGAGCGCACGCGCAAGGGCGAGGCGGTCGCGCTCGACGACGTGCTGATTCCGCTCAACCGCAACGGCTACCTCGAGGACTGCTGGTTCGACCTCTCGTACAGCCCGATTCGCGACGAGAGCGGCGGCGTCGGCGGCATGCTCGCCGTCGTCGCCGAGACGACCGAGCGCGTCGAGGGCGAGCGGCGGTTGGGCACGCTGCGCGACCTGTTGCGCGCCGCCGGCGAGGCGCAGACGCGGGCCGGCGCGTGCAGCACCGCGGTCTCCATTCTCAAGCAGAACCCGGTCGACGTGCCGTTCGCGCTCGTCTACCTCGCGAGCGAAGACGGTCAGGCCGCCGAGCTCGTCGCGGCCACCGGCCTGCCCGAGGGCTCGGAGCTCGCGGCGCAGCGCATCGACCTGTCCGGCGCTGAGCCCGAGCGCGGCTGGCCGCTGCAGCGCGCGATGCTGTCGCGCGGTCTCGAGCGGGTCAGCGACCTGAAGCGCCGCTTCCGGCACGTGCCGCAGGGGCCGTACCCGCAGTCGCCGCACACCGCCGTCATCTGCCCGCTGGTGAAGCCGACGTCGCGGGCTCCCATCGGGTACCTCGTCACGGGCGTGAACGCGCGCCGCGCGCTCGACGAGCGGTACGAGACGTTCTGGAACCTCGCCGCCGACCACGTGCTGTCGGCGGTGTCGAACGCGAGCGCGTTCGAAGAGGCGAAGGCCCGCGCCGAGGCGCTCGCGGCCATCGACCGCGCGAAGACGGCGTTCTTCTCGAACGTGAGCCACGAGTTCCGCACGCCGCTCACGCTGATGCTCGGCCCCCTCGAAGAGGCGCTCGCCGACGCCGAGCAGCCGCTGCCCCAGCGCCAGCGCGAGCGCGCGCTGCTCGTGCAGAAGAGCTCGCTGCGGCTGCAGAAGCTCGTCAACGCGCTGCTCGACTTCTCGCGCATCGAGGCGGGCCGCGCCGACGTGTCGTTCGCGCCGGTGGACCTCGGCACGCTCACCCGCGAGCTGGCGTCGAACTTCCGCTCGGTCATCGAGAGCGCGGGCATGACGTTCACCGTCGACTGTCAGCCGCTCGCCGAGCCCGTCTGGGTCGACGCGGCAGCGTGGGAGAAGGTCGTCTTCAACCTGCTCTCGAACGCGTTCAAGTACACGCTCGAGGGCGGCGTGACGCTGCGGCTGCGCCAGGCGGCCGGGCACGTCGAGCTCGGCGTCACGGACACCGGCACCGGCATCCCCGCGTCCGAGCTGAAGCACGTGTTCGACCGCTTCTACCGCGTGCCGAACGCGCGCGGCCGCAGCCACGAGGGCACGGGCCTGGGCCTCGCGCTGGTGCAGGAGCTCGTCACGCAGCACGGCGGCACCGTCGCCGTCGAGAGCGAGCTCGGCCGCGGCACCACCTTCACCGTGCGGCTGAAGGCCGGCTCCGAGCACCTGCCGAAGGAGCGCCTGCGCGCGGGCGCCCGCCCGCCGGCCCCCGCCACGGCGCGCGCGTTCCTCGAAGAGGCCGCCGATTGGACGCGGCCGGTGCCGGTTCCTTCGGCTTCGCCGGGACACCAGGGCGCCCGCATTCTCGTCGCCGACGACAACGCCGACATGCGCGAGTACCTGCAGCACCTGCTCGAGCCCTCGTGGCACGTCGAGCTGGTGAAGAACGGGGCCCAGGCGCTCGAGGCCGCGCTCCACCGCCCTCCCGACCTGGTGCTGTCGGACGTGATGATGCCGGAGCTGGACGGCCTCGCCCTGCTGCGCGCGCTGCGCAGCGACGCGCGGACTCGGACGATTCCCGTCGTGCTGCTCTCGGCGCGCGCGGGAGAAGACGCGACGCTCAGCGGCCTCGACGCCGGCGCCGACGACTACCTGGTCAAGCCGTTCAGCGCGAACGAGCTCATCACGCGCATTCGGACGCAGCTCGACCTGCAGGCCGCGCGCAGAGAGGCGCTGGACGCGGAGCACGCGTACGCCGAGCAGGTGAAGCTGCTGCTCGACGAGGCGCGCCGCGCCACCCGCTCGCGTGAAGAGACGCTGGCCGTCGTCAGCCACGACCTGCGCTCTCCGCTGGCCGCCATCGCCACCGCGGCCGAGCTCGTGGTGCGCCGCGCGGGCGACAAGGCGGACGCGGTGCAGCGCCACGTCGAGGCGATTCAGCGGCAGGTCGCGCGCATGAAGCGGCTCATCGACGACCTGCTCGACCTCGCCGCCATCGACTCGGGTGAGCTGAAGGTCGAGGCGGCGCCGCACGCTCCGGTGCAGCTCGTGCGCGAGGCGCGCGAGGCGTTTCAGGCGCAGTTCGCCGAGCGCAGGGTCGGGCTCAACCTGCAGGTCGAGCCCTCGCTGCCCGAGCTGCTCTGCGACAAGGGCCGCGTGCTGCAGGTGTTCTCGAACCTGCTGTCGAACGCGCTGCGCTTCTCGCCGGAAGGCTCGTTCGTGACGCTCGCGGCGCGGCGCACCGACGGCGGCGGCGTGCTGTTCTCGGTGAAGGACCAGGGCCCGGGCATACCGGCCGACGTGCGGCCGCGGCTGTTCGAGCGGTACTCGAAGGGCCGGGCGGCGCGCGGCGACAGCCACGGCCTGGGGCTCTCCATCGCGCGCGGCATCGTCGAGGCGCACGGCGGCGCCATCGACGTCGACACGGCTGCCGGAGCGGGGACGACGTTCTGGTTCCGGTTGCCGCAGTCGCCGCAGCAGGGCGCGAAGCCGAAGCCGGTCGCGCCCACCATCTCCGACCCGTCGTCGGCGGTGCGCGAAGAGTTCCTCTCGCTGGCCTCGCACGAGCTGCGCACGCCGCTGACGGCGCTGCAGCTCGAGCTCGAGGGCACGCGGCGCGTGCTCAAGCGCATCGAGCCGAGCGCCGCCGTCTCGTCGGCGCAGACGCGGGTGCAGTCTTCGCTCGGCCAGGCGCAGCGGCTCGCGAGCACCGTCGAGAGCGTGCTCGACGCGGTGCAGATCGACAACGGAGACTTCCGCCTCGACCTCGAGGGCTGCGACCTCGCGCAGGTCGTCACCGACGCGGCGCGCCGGGTGACGGCCGACGCCGAAGACCTCGGCGCGTCGCTGCGGCTGCGCGGCTTCAAGCCGTGCCCGGGCCGGTGGGACGCCAAGCGCATGGAGCGCGCGGTGATGCACGTGCTGGCGAACGCGGTGAAGCACGCGCCCGGAGCTCCGGTCGAGCTGTCGCTGCTCACCACCGACAAGACGGTGGAGATCGAGGTGAAGGACCAGGGCCCCGGCATCGAGCCGTCGGACCTCAAGCGCATCTTCGGCCGCTTCGAGCGCGCCCGCCCGAAGGCGTACGGCGGCCTGGGCCTGGGGCTCTTCGTCACCCGCCACATCATCGAGGCGCACGGCGGCACCGTTCAGGTCGAGAGCGTGCTCGGCGCGGGGACGCGGTTCGTGCTGCGGATGCCGCGTGCCGGCGTGCCGCAGGGCTGAAGCGAGCGGCTACTGCTTCATCAGCGGCAGCTTGATGACGAAGACGCCGCCCGGGCGGGCCGCGGCGTCGAGCGCGACGTCGCCGCCGTGCGCCCGGGCGATCTCTCTCGCGATGGCCAGGCCCAGGCCGGCGCCCGGGGCCCCTTCCGCCTGCGCGCGCGGGCCGCGGTAGAACGGCTCGAAGATGCGCTCGCGCTCCTCGGCGGCGACGCCCTGGCCGTCGTCGGAGATGACGGCGAGCACCACGTTGTCCTCACGGCGCAGCTCGGCGCGCACCGTGCCGCGCGCGGGCGAGTGACGGACCGCGTTCTCGAGCACGTTGCGGAACAGCCGGGCGAGGTCTCGCCGGCGGCCGATGACGGGCGCCGCCGGGCCGGTGGCGTCGACCGTGACGCCGCGCGCCGACGCCTCGGCCGAGATCATCGCGCGCGCCTCGTCGAGCACGGCGGCGACGTCGACGTGCTCGGCCGGCCCCTCGGGACCGGCGCCGAGCCTCGCCAGCGTCAGCAGGTCGTCGGCGAGCGTCACCAGCCGGCGCGCCGAGCCCAGCGCCTCTTCGATCGACGCGCGGTAGGCCTCGGCGTCGCGGTCGCGGCGCACCGCGTGCGACAGCTCGCCGTACAACGTCGTCAGCGGAGCGCGCAGCTCGTGGGCGGCGTGCGCGATGAACGTGCCCTGCGCGGCGAGCAGGCGCGACAGGCGGTCGATCATCTCGTTCACGTCGCGCGCGAGCTGCGCCACCTCGCGGTCGCTCGACGACATCTCGATGCGCGCCTCGAGGTCTCCCCCGGCGACGCGGCGGGCCACCGCGGCGATCGCGGCGTGGCCGCGGGTGAGGCGGCGGACGATCCAGAACGCGACCGCGATGGTCCACGCCGCGGCGGCCGCGAACACCAGCAGCATCGCGCGAGCGAGGAACGTGGCGTCGCCGTCGAGGTCGGCGCGGGGAGCCGCCAGCAGCAGCACCGCCCGGTGCGACGGCACGCTGACGCGCACGCCGCGCAGGTGCTCGCCCCCGAAGGACAGGTCGAAGCACGCGCCGTCCCGCTGCGGCAGCGCGGCGAGCTCGGGCGGCGTGCCGCGGAACGTGGGGGTGCTGGCGAGCACCGCGCCGCTCTCGGAATAGATGGCCGCGTACTTGGTGAGCGGGCCGACGTCGTTGGCGGCGGGCCCGGGCCGGTCGCTGATGGCCAGCTCGTCGCCGCCGAGGTTCGCGGCCTCGAGCGCTTCCTCGCGCGCCTCGGCCCGGAGCGCCGCGTCGAGCTGCTGCTCCTGCGACCGGTTGACGACCACGTAGACCGCGAAGAACGCGACGCCCAGGGTGGCGACCGTGAGCGCCGTCGCGGCGCCGACGAGCTGGCGGCGGAAGCTCACCGCGGCGCCTCTGCGCGCAGCCGATAGCCCTTGCCGCGCACCGTCTCGATGAGCCCCGCGTGCGCCCCGAGCTTGTCGCGCAGCCGGCTGATGTGGACCTCGACGAGGTTCGAGCCCGGGTCGAACTTCAGCGACCACACCCGCTCGAGCAGCTCGGCCCGCGGGACGGGCCGCTCACCGCTCTCGCCGAGGACACACAGGAGCTTCAGCTCGAGCGGCGTCAGCTCGAGGGGCGCGCCGTCGAGCGCAGCCGTCCGCGCGACGCGATCGACGAGCAGCGGGCCGCAGCGCAGGCGGCCCGTGACGGTGGTGCGCCGCAGCAGCGCGCGCATGCGCGCGATGAGCTCTTCGAGCTCGAAGGGTTTGACGAGGTAGTCGTCGGCGCCGGTGGTGAGGCCGAGCACGCGGTCCTTCACCTCGCCGCGCGCGGTCAGCATCAGCACCGGGGTGACGTCTCCGCGCTCGCGCAGCTGCCTGCAGACGGACACGCCGTCGAGGTCGGGCAACATCCAGTCGAGGACGACGAGGTCGTAGGCGCCCCAGTGCGAGCGGTCGAGCCCCTCGCGGCCGCTGTTGCACGCGTCGGTGGTGAAGCCCTCTTCGGCCAGCACGCGCTCGAGCAGGCCGGTCAGCTTCGCGTCGTCTTCGACCAGCAGCACCTTCATGGAGAAGGCGGTGTAACAGGTCGCTGCGTGCCGATCACCGCGCTCAAGACTCCGGGAAAGAGGAACAGCGTCATCACCGTGGACACGAAGATTCCCGCGATGACCACGGTGGCGAGCGGGCGCTGCACCTCCGAGCCGGCGCCGGTCGAGATGGCCATCGGCAAAAAGCCGAGCGCGGCGACCGTGGCGGTGGTGAGCACCGCGCGCACGCTGTCGAACGAGCCCTCGACGACCGCGTCACCGAGCGCCCGGCCCGCGTCGAGGTGCCGGCGCACCGCCGAGGCGATGACGACGCCGTTGAGCACCGACACCCCGGCGAGCGCGATGAAGCCGACGGCCGCCGGAATGCTGAACGACAGGCCGCGGCCGAACAGCCCGAAGATGCCGCCGGTCAGCGCGAACGGCACGGTCGCGAAGACGGCGATGGCGTAGCGGAAGTTGGCGAACATCCACAGCAGCATGCCGAGGATGATGCCCAGCGCGAGCGGCACGACGATGGCGAGCCGCTGCTGCGCGCGCTCGAAGTTCTCGAACTGCCCGCCCCACGTCACCGTGTACCCGTTGGGAATCTGCACGCCGTTGCCGACCTTGGCCTTCGCCTCGGTGACCCACGAGACGAGGTCGCGCCCGCGCAGGTTCACCTCGACGCGGACGGTGCGGGTGAGCGCTTCGCGCCGCACCTGCGTGGGGCCGTCGGACTCGAGCACGCTCGCGACCTGGTTCACCGGCACCGTGCCGCGCGCCGACTTCACCGGCAGGTCTCCCAGGCCCGCGGTCGTCGGCTCGCGCGGCGGCAGGAAGACGCGTAGGTCGAAGCGCTGGTTGCCGTTGTAGACCGAGCCGACGCGCAGCCCGACGCGCGCGGCCTCGACGGCGTTGAAGAGGTCGTCGACGGTGACGCCGAGCGTGGCCAGCCGCGACCGGTCGGGCTTCACGGTGATGGTCGGCAGACCGAGGATGCGCTCGACGCGGACGTCGCCGGAGCCGGGAATGGTCTTGGCGATGGCGCCGATCTGCTCGGAGAGCGAGCGCAGCGTCTCGAGGTCGGGGCCGAAGAGCTGAATCGCGACGTCGGCGCGCGAGCCGCTGATCAGCTCGTTGGTGCGGTCTTCGATCGGCTGCGAGACCGAGACGAACGTGCCGGGCACGCGGCTCTCGACGGCGACCTTGATCTTCTCGGACAGGTCGTCGAGGTCGCGCGCGCTGGTCCACTCGTCCTTGGGCCTGAGGTTCACCAGGATGTCGGTGTTGTCGTTGCCGACCGGGTCGTAGGCGATCTCCGCGCGCCCGGTCATGCCGACCGAGGTCAGCACCTCGGGGAACTCGTGCAGGATCTTCTCGGTCTCCAGGTCGAGCCTGAGCGCATGCGGCAGGCTGATGGAGGGCGCGCGGCGGATGGTGACGACGAGGTCTCCCTCGTCGATGCGCGGCACGAAGTCGGCGCCGCCGGTGGCGAGCACGAAGACGCTGGCCGCGAGCGCCGCGCCCGCCGCGCCGAGCAGCGGCCAGCGCAGCTTCAGCGCCGTGGGCAGCGCCTGCTTGTAGCGCTCGGCGATCGCGGAGATCCAATGTGGGCCGTGGCCGACGTCCTTCGGCACGAGCAGCGTCGCCAGCGCGGGGAAGAAGACGACCGAGTAGACGAGCGCTCCGAACAGCGCGAACGCCATCGCGATCGCCATCGGGCGGAACATCTTCCCCTCGATGCCCTCGAGCGTGAGCAGCGGCAGGTAGACGAGCATGATGATCGCGATCGCGAACGCGACCGGCCGGGCCACCGCCGCGCAGGTGCGCGCGAGCTCGGCGTGGCGCGCTTCCCCGGCGAGCTTCTTCCCCGCCACGGCGGCGATGACGGCCTCGAGCATCACGATGGCGCCGTCGACGAGGAAGCCGAAGTCGATGGCGCCGAGGCTCATCAGGTCGCCGGTGACTCCCGTCGCGTGCATGCCGAACAGCGCGATGGACATCGCGGCGGGGATGCCGATGATGACCGCGATCGCGCCGCGCAAGCTGCCGAGGAACAGCCAGAGCACGAGGCCGACGATGAGCGCGCCCTCGAGCAGGTTCTTCATCACCGTGCTCAGCGTGCGCGCGACGAAGTCGGCGCGGTCGTAGACGACGTCGATGATGACGCCCGGAGGCAGGCTCGCCTGAATCTCCTTCACCCGGGCCTTCACCGCGTGCACCACGTCGCGGCTGTTGGCGCCGAGCAGCATCATCACGATGCCGCAGACGGCCTCCGACTTGCCGTCGCGGGTGAGAATGCCCTGGCGCAGCGTCGCTCCGACGCGCACGTCGCCGATGTGCTTCACCAGCACCGGCGCGCCGTCGGGGCCGACGTTGTCGACCACGACGCTCGCGATGTCGTCTTCGTTCGCGAGCAGGCCGGTGCCGCGAATGCTGTAGGCCTCGGCGCCGCGCTCGATGTAGCCGCCGCCGGCGTTGCGGTTCGCGCGCTCGAGCGCCTCGCGGACGTCGTTGAGCGTGAGCCGCTGCGCGCGCAGCCGGGCGGGGTCGACCTGGACCTCGTACTGCTTCAGGTCTCCGCCGAGCGTGTTGACCTCGATGACGCCCGGCACCATGCGCAGCTTGGGGACGATCTCCCAGTCGAGCATGGTCCGCAGCTGGCTCGGCCCGTGGTAGTCCGAGCGGACGACGAACCAGTAAATCTCGCCCAGGCCCGTCGAGACCGGGGCGAGCTGCGGAGTCCCCGCGCCCGGCGGCAGCACCCCCTCGACCTCGCGAATGCGCTCGAGCACCAGCTGCCGCGCGAACCAGACGTCGGTGTTCTCCTTGAAGACGACGGTGACCGCCGAGAGCCCCGAGCGCGAGACCGAGCGCAGCTCCTGCAGCTGCGGCACGCCGTTGAGCACCGCCTCGATGGGGAAGGTGATGGCCTGCTCGACCTCGACCGGCGAGAGGCCCGGCGCCTCGGTCAGCACCGAGACCTGGATGGTCGAGACGTCCGGCACCGCGTCGATGGAGAGGTTCTTCGCCGCGAACCCGCCGCCGATCAGCAGGCAGACCAGCAGGCCCGTGAAGAGGTACTTCGCGCGGACCGACAGCTCGACGATGCGGGACAACATCCGCGGCGCATTGAAGGCGCTCGGGTCGAGGCCGCCGAGTTACGTTTTCGTAATGTAGAGGGTGCTCAGCGGAACAACCTGCGCACCTTGTTGCCGAGCTTCTTGAGGCCGCGCTCGAGCTCTTCGCCGAGGCGCAACAGCTCGTCGCGGTCTCCCACCTCGAGCGCGCTCGGCGCCCGAGGCGCGCCGTCTCGGCCCACGCTCGTGCGCTGCCCGCCGTCGACGGTCACCGCGCCCTTCTTCCCCGTGACCTCGACGCGGCCGCGCTCGACGGCGACGGTGACGTCCGAGCTGCCCTGCCGCGCGACGCTGAAGACGGTGCCCTTGACGTCGACGCGCGTCTCTCCGGCGCGGACCGCGAAGGGGCCGCGGCCCGGCTCGACGGAGAAGCGCGCCCGGCCGCCCTCCAGCGCGACGAAGGCGCCGCCTTCGCCCACGCTCAGCACCGTGCCCTCGGCGAGCGTGACGTCGCGGCCCCCTTCGAGGCGCAGCACCGCGCTGCCCTCGACCGCCGCGACGACGTCGCCCTCGTGGAGCTCGGCGCCCGCCTGAACCGCAGCTCCGCCGACCGAGGCGCGGCTGCCGATGCTCACCACCTCGCCGACCACGGGAGCGCCGGGCCACGACACGACGACGAGCAGCACCGCCGCCGCGGCGGCGGCGAGCGCCAGCAGCGGCTTCACGTCGGGCCTGGGCTGGACGTTCAGCTGACCTGCGCGCCGCGCGAGCCGCTCGAGCTCACCCGCGGCGGGGAGCGCCGGGCTCCCCCGCACCGCGCGCATCAACGCGAGGCCCTCGTCGTAGTAGCCGCGGCACCCGGCGCACGACTTCAGGTGCTCGCGCAGCGCCACCTCGGCCGAGGGCGCGAGCGCCGCTCCGGTGAGGTACGCGTCGAGCCGCCAGTACAGCCGGTGGAGCAGCAGCTTCATCGCAGCCTCCCCAGCGCCTCGAGCAGCGGGCGGTGGCGGCGCATGCGGCCGAGCAGCACCTGCTTGAGGTACTTCGCGCGCAGCCGGCCCAGGCCCAGCGCGGCGCGCGCCTCGTCGAAGTCGCGCCCCTCGACGAACACGGCGCGAAAGTACGGGCGCCAGGCGGGCTTGAGCTTCTCCTCGAAGGCCGCGACCACGGCGCGCAGCTCGGCGTCTCGCGCCTCGTCCTCGGGCGTCCGCTCGGCGGGCGTGTCCGGCACCGGCTCGCCGGCCGAGGCCGGACGTGCCGCCGCGGCGCGCTGCAGGTCGATCATCCTGCGCTCGGCGACCGTCATCGCCCACGCGTCCATCGTGTCGGCGCGCAGCGGGTCGAGCTGGTCGCGCACCTTGAACACCTGCAGCAGCGCCTCCTGCACCGCCTCTTCCTGCTCGAACGGCGACCGGAAGTACCTCATCGCCGCCGCCCGCAATCTCGGAGCGAGGCGCGAGGCGAGCTCGCGATACGCCGCGGCTTCGCCGGCGCGCAGCCTTCGGACCTGGTCGAGGTCAGCGTCGCCCACGCGCGCCCCTTAGCACTCATGGCCCCCGCCTCGTGCCGAGCTTCTTCAGCGCCTGCGCCGCTTCGTTGTGGCCGCAGCTCTCCTCGAAGAGGAAGCTGCGCTTGCGAGGCAGCGCCTTGAGCCGCTCGAGCGCCTCGGTGGCGCGCTCGTCGCCGAGCTCCCCGAGGCGCCTGGCCGCCGTGCCGCGCCGCGCGCAGTCGGCGTCGCCGAGGCTCGCGATGTAGCCGTCGACGACGGCGTCGGGCGCCTGACCCCACGCGTCGAGGTAGCGCGCCGCGCCCCAGCGCACGTCGGGCTCGTCGGCGCGTGCGGCCGCCTTCAGCGCTTCGAAGTGCGCCTGCGCGAGCCGGTTGAGCTGCTCGTGGCGCTCGCGCGACTTCTCGTCGCGGCCGAAGTCTTCGACGAGCGCGAGCACGTCGCCGTCGGTGACGTGCTGCAGCTCGGGCGCGGGGAGCTCGGCGAGCGCGACGCTCTCTTCCTCGTGGCGCGACAGCTGGTGCAGCGCCCGGGCCTCGAGCACCCACGCGGCGGGCTCGAGCTGCTGCCGGGCGCGGGCGACCCTCAAGGTGGCGAGCGCGCCCCGGGCGTCGCCGTCTTCGAGCTGCCGCCCGGCGACGCGGTGCGGAGCGGACCGGTAGGACGCGATGGCGGCCGCCGCGACGAGCGTGAGCAGCACGGCGCCGCCGAGCGTGGCGACCACGATGGGAGAGCGCATCACCGCGCGGGCAGCGAACTCGGCGGTACGGCCCGTCACCGGCTGCGTCACCAGCGGAATCGGCCTGGGCTCGGGAGCGCGCAGCGCCTCGATGAGCTCGAGCGCCGACCTCGGCCGCGCGTCCGGCTCCTTGCGCAGGCAGCGCGCGACGAGCTCGACGAGCGCAGGCCGCGAGCCGAGGTGCGGCGCCGCCTTCGCGAGCGGCACCGGCTCCGCCGAGATGTGCTGCAGCACGAAGTCGCGCGCGGTGGGCCCGGCGAACGGGTGCGCGCCGGCGAGCAGCCGGTGCGCGAGCACGCCCCAGGCGTAGAGGTCCGAGCGGGCGTCGACGGCGTGCCCGAGCGCCTGCTCGGGCGCCATGTACTCGGGCGTGCCGAGCACGATGCCCGCCTGCGTCGCGGCCGGCCCCGCATCGGGCTGAGCGAGCCGGGCGATGCCGAAGTCGAGCAGCCGCGCCTGCTCGCCCTTCGCGGTCTCGGTGACGATGACGTTCTCGAGCTTGAGGTCGCGGTGGACGATGCCCGCGGCGTGAATGGCGGCGAGCCCTTCGGCGAGCTGGAGCAGCATCGGCACCGCGCGCTCGGGCGGCATCGGCCCGCCGCGCGCGAGCGCCTCGAGCGACTCGCCGCGCACGAGCTCCATCACCAGGCACGGTGAGCCGCTCCACTCGCCGAAGTCGATGATGCGCACGACGGCGGGGTGGTCGATGCTCGAGAGCAGCAGCGCCTCGCGGCGGAAGCGCTCGGTCATGCCCGGCACGAGCGACATGTCGGCGCTCAGGACTTTGAGCGCCACCTTCCGGCCGAGCGACGTCTGCTCTGCCGCGTAGACCTCGCCCATGCCGCCGGTGCCGAGCAGCGCCTCGACGCGGAAGCGACCGCCGAGCACGTCTTGACCCGGCGCGAGCAGCCGCCCGGTGGACAGGCGCGTCGCGCCGACGGGCTCGTGCGCGTCGGTGGACATGCTCTTGCTCATCGGCTGGACACCGCGACGACACCCTTGAGGCAGCCGTCGTCGGCGGGACGGCGCGCCGCGGCCTCGAGGCCGGCGGTGACTCGGGCGTCGCCGCGCGCAGCGGCGAGCAGCCGGTTCGCGGCCGAGCGCCGCGCGTCGCAGCGGTCGAGCTGCCAGACGTCGAGCAACATCATCGGCACCGGGTCGGCGACCGCGACGCCGAGGAGCTTGAGCTGATCCGCCGCCCCGTGGCGGATGCGGTACGAGTAGTCGGACGTCGCCGCCTGCAGCACCGGCTCGACGCGCTTGCGCTCGGCGCGCTGCAGCAGCGCCTGCGTCCGCATCGTGCGGCCCGCGTTGAACGACTGCAGCGCGAGCTTGAGGAACTCCTCGTCGTCGGCGAGCTTCGGCTCGGCCTTGAGCGCGAGCTCGAGCGCTTCGAGCATCTCCGTGTACTCGCCCAGCGCCAGCGCGGCGCGCGCGTGCAGCAGCGCCTCGCGCGGCCCGGCGCCCAGCCGGTCGTTCTGCCGCGACTGCACCAGGAAGGTGACGAGGTCGCGCGAGCTGCCTTCGGGGACGGACCCGTCGACCGAGGGGCGGGTCGCGGTGTGCACCGCGGTGAAGGCGAGGGCGGGCGCTGCCACCGCGGCCAGCGCGACGCGGCGGTGCGAGCGGACCCACCTCGCCGCCGCGGCCCACGCGACGCCCGCGCGCCGCCGGAAAGAAGACGTGAGCCGCCGGGCCGCGAGCTTCGTGAGGTCACCGGTCGTCGTCGGCGAAGTGTTCGTCTGGGTCGGGCTGTCCATGCCTGCCGATACGGGCGGCCTGCGGGCCGGGGAGAAAAAAGTTTCTCCCCTGGCGCCGGGCGGTCCGTAGAGGCGCGCGAAAGGAGAAGGACCATGATGACTCCACTCACGCTTGCACTGCTCGTCGCGACGGAGGCGGCTCCACCGCCTCCTCCTCCGGCGGACACCGGCGCAGCTCCCCGCACCTCGGCGGTGGTGGTGAACGAGCCTGCTCCACAGGACCTGCCCTGGCGGGTCCGCGCCGGAGTGCTCGCCGGCGTCGCGCAGCAGAACACCCACGCCCAGCTCGGCATCGCGTACGACTTCGCGCGCGTGCACAAGCTCGTGCGGCTGCTCGTCGACATGACGTTCGGCTTCCGCCCCGGCGAGGTCTCGCTGATTCCCACCGCCGGCGCGCGCTTCATCCTCCCGCTGCAGGTGCAGAAGCTCGAGGCGTGGGTCGGCGGGCTCGTCGGCCTGAACATCACCTTCGTGCGCGCCGGAGCCAACGTGGCGGTGCCGTTCCGCATCGCGACCGGCGCGGTGTGGAAGGTGACCGACCGGCTCGGGCTCGGCCTCGAGCTCTCCGCCGAGGTCGGCCCGCTCATCGTGCCGGTGACCGCGACCTACGCAGCGGCGCACGCGGCCGCGGTGATGGCCTGGAGCATGTGACGCGAGGACGTGAAGAACCGCCGCGCCTCGCCCGTCGAGGACGCGATGGTGCTTCGGCTGGCTGCCGCGATGTCGTTGTGCGTGGGATGCACGGCGGCGCGGACGCAGCTGCTCGAGGCCGAGGCGCCGAGCGGTGACGGGCTCAAGCCCTATCCGGGCGAGAGCGCCGACGGCTGGCCGCCGCCGGTGCCTCCGCCCGAGCCGCCGCGCGACGACTTTGCGGGGTGGCCCGCGCCGCCGCCTGCGCCGCCGTCGCTGCTGGCGGGGGTGCGCATCGCTGCGGCGGCGGGGGCGTTGGTCGACGTGCCCCTGCGGGTCGCGGCGCCGCACCTGCCCGACGACTGCACGGGGCTGGTGCGCCTCGCGTACGAGCGCGAAGGCGTCGACCTGATGGCGGCGGCGGACCGCAGCACCACGAGCGGCGTCACGCACATCTTCCGGCTCGCGCACGCGCGCGGCGCGCTGCACCGTGAGCGGCCCGAGCCGGGAGACCTCGTCTTCTTCCGCGAGACCTACGACCGCAACCGCGACGGGCGCCTCAACGACGGCTACACGCACGTCGCCATCGTGGAGACGGTCGACGTCGACGGCACGGTGACGTACGTGCACCGCGGCGGGCGCGGCGTCACGCGCGCGAAGATGAACCTCCACCGCCCCGAGCAGCGCGTCGACGCTTCCGGTCGCGTCATCAACGACTGGCTGCGGCCGAGGTCGCGCCACGCGCCGGCCGCGTTCGCCGCCGAGCTGTTCGTCGGCTACGGCTCGGCGCGCGCCATCGCCGGCGAGTGAGGCCTCGTCACGGCAGCGAGCTGGGGGACAGCAGGACGAAGTCGACTCCGCCCTGGTGGCAGTTCGCGCAGAGGTTGTTTCCTCCGACGAAGTAGTACTGGTTCAGCGCCGGCTTGAAGCCCTCGTAGAAGACCCACTGGCCGTCGCTGCGCTTGACGTCCACAGCCCAGCCGTTGAGCGCGCCGCCCGAGTACAGCTCCTTGACCGCGACGCTGCCGCTGGGGTGCGTCACGTTGCCCATCTTCATCGACGCGTAGAGCAGGTCGTTGACGAAGGTGCGCACCTGCCCATGCGGGCCCGCCGAGGCGTGCGCCGCGGCTTCCGCCTTCCAGCCCAGGTAGTCCCCGGCCTGGACCAGCGCCTGGAGGTCGGCCTGGGTCGTGCCCGGGGCGTCAGCGGGGCTTCCGCAGGCGACCAGAAGGGCGCCGGCAGCCAGGGCGGTTCGCAGCGGTGCCATTTCTCTTCCGACTACGCAGAGGCCCGGCGCCGGTTACGGCCCGGTGCTTGCGGGCGCGCTTCAGTTGATGGAGATGCAGCAGCCGGTCTGGCAGAACGCGGGCGCGGTGCACGGCGCGTCGCCGGGCAGACCGCACGCCTGAACTCCGACCGGGCAGCGCAGCGAGCCGGCGTCGACGGGCGCGGCGCCGCCGTCGGCGAGCGTGCCGGCGTCGGGCGTCATGAAGCACTCGGGCGGCAGGCTGGTCTTGCCGAGGCAGAGCTGGCAGGTGCCGCAGCCGCCCTTGCCACAGCTCGCCTGCTTCGTGCACGAGCGGCAGACGGTCGGGTCGTTGACGTTGTTGAGCGTGCAGGGCGTGCCGGTGAGCAGCTCAGACCCCAGGTAGATGTCGCGGCTGCCGCCGTCGCGCGCGAAGGCGGTGCAGCAGCCGAAGCAGTCACAGCCCGCGGGCGTGAGCTTCTGGCAGAAGTTGAGGCACGTGGCGCTCTGGGTGGAGGGACACATCACGCTCGCGCTGTAGGTGCACTGGTTCGCCGACGGGTTGAGCATGTCGCACCGGTGGTCGTGCTCGCAGTCGTCGTCGCCGCGGCCCTGGTTCGTGTCGTAGTAGCAGTCGAGGCGGTCGCACTGCGTCGACGGGAAGCTGGGAATGCCGGTGCCGAAGCCGCTCTCGTTGTTGTGGCACGGCCCGAGGCAGTCGGGGTCGCGGTCGTCGAGCAGGCCGTCGTTGTCGTTGTCGATGCAGTCGCCGCAGGCGTACTGCTGCGCGCCGCACATGATGCGCGTGCACCCGCCGTCGGCCTGAACTCCGGTGCCGCCGCCGACCCCCGCGCTTCCGCCCGTGCCGCCGGCGCCACCGGTGCCGCCGGTCCCTCCTGCGCCTCCGCTGCCGCCGTCGCCGCCGGTGCCGGTGCCCCCGCCGGTCGACATGCTGCCGCCGGTGCCGTCACCGCCGGTGCCTCCGTCGGGGTTGGCGGGGGGCTGACAGTTGCAGCCCATCTGGAAGAAGGCGAGCAGGGTGAGCGAGCGGATCAGCGTTTTCATGTTCCCTCGGACCTGAGCAGGGGCGCGGCGGCCACCGCGAAACGTACGCAACGGTACGTGCAGGTGCCGCGTTGCGCGACTTTCTCGCCCACCCCGGCTCGGCCTCGACGAAGCTGTGGCGATGATGACGCGAAGAGAAGCAGTGCTCGCGCTGGCCGCGACGCCCGCCGCGGCCGCTGATGCCGGGCTGGCGCCGGCCGCGCCGCTGAGCGCCCGCAGCCTGAAGCCGCTGCCGTTCAGTCCCGCGAAGCTGAGGGGCCTGTCCGAGAAGCTGCTCGTCTCGCACCACGAGAACAACTACGGCGGCGCGCTGAAGAACCTGGTGAAGACCCAGGCAGAGCTCGAGCGCGTGACGAAGGACACTCCGGGCTTCGTCGTGTCCGGCCTCAAGGAGCGCGAGCTCACGTTCCGGAACTCCGTCATCCTCCACGAGGCGTACTTCGGGAACCTCGGCGGCGACGGCAAGGTGCCCCAGGCGTTCGCGCGCTTCGAGGAGCCGCTGCGCGCCTGCGCGCTGTCCCAGGCCGGCGGCAGCGGGTGGACCGTGCTCGCGCTGCAGCTCGACTCCGGCGAGCTCGTCGTCCAGTGGAGCGGCCAGCACAGCCAGGCGCTCGCCGGCGCCGTGCCGCTGCTCGTGCTGGACATGTACGAGCACTCGTACGCGCTCGACTACGGCGCCGCTGCGGCGAAGTACGTCGACGCCTTCTTCGCGAACGCGAAGTGGGACGAGGTGCAGCGCCGCTACGAGAAGGCTGTCGTGCTAGCGCGCTGAGGAGCGCAGGTCGACGCTCGTCTGCGCGGACAGGCTCACGATCGCCGGGTAGGTGAGCTGGCCGGGGTCGTGGTCACCGACCTGCTTGAAGTGCTGGTACACGGGCACCTTCACGCCGAGCGTGACGAGCAGGTCGCCGAAGCGGTAGCCGACCGAGCCTCCGACGAGCACGTCGGTGCGGCCGACGTTGCCGTCCTGCTCGATGACTCCGTCCCAGCGCTCGGGCTGCTCGTCGAGGACGTCGGCGCCGAGCGCGAGTCGCAGGTCGCCGACGACGCGCGCCTCGGCGAGCACTCCGGCGCCGTAGCGGCTGCCGGCGCGGTAGCCCTTGTCGTTGTCGTAGAGCGTGAGCTGGGCCTGCGCGTAGCCGCGGAACGAGAAGCGGCCGACGGTGTACGCGGCGTCGACGGCGGCCAGCGGGTTGAACGTGCCGGTGCCGAGCTGGATGTGCTGGTGGGTGAGCCCCGCGCGCCCGAGCGCGAACGGGTTCTGCTCGGTGCGGCCGACCGGCACCGTGACGCCGAGGCGGCCGGTGAGGGTGAGCCCGCCGGCGTGCCAGTAGAAGCGCGAGCTCAGCCACGGGTCCGAGAGGCCGAAGAGCGTCTCGTTGCGGTGGTGAAGCTCTCCGCCCTCGGAGCTCGCGAGCGGCTCGCCCGCGGCGTCGCGGAACACGATGGTGGTTCGCACGATGCGCACCGGCAGCTGCAGCTCGACGCCGAGGTACTCGGTGAGGCCGTACTCGACGATGGGGCGGACCTCGCCGACGTAGAACAGCTGGTCGTGCACGCTCGGAGGCGTCTCGTCGAACGCGTCGTGCACCACGCGAATCGCGGTCCCCTGGGTGGACAAGGTCGCCGAGAGCTGGCCCTCGTGCACCGCCACGGCTGTCGACCCCCCGACCGGGAGGTTCGGGTTGCTTCAGCCCGCTCAGGCGTCGGCGGGCGTCGGCTGAAACCCGAGCGCGAGCGCGAACGCCGCGAGCGCAGCTTTGAGTCTCATCGTGAAGCCTCCTCGATCGCCTGGTCGAGCGCCTTCAGGTCGAAGCCCGAGATGGCCCTCACCTCGCGGCCGTCCCTCGCGTAGACGCGCACGTGCGGCAGCGTCGGCACGTTCTTGAGGTGCCGCTTCGCGACCGGCGTCTCCCAGCTGACGACGTTGATCTTGCGGACCGCCACGTCGCCGCGCTGCTGCAGCAGGCGGTACACGTGGGCGTCGATCTTCCGGCACGGCGCGCACCAGTCCGCGTAGAAGTCGACGAGCGTCACCTTGTCCCTGGCGAGGTGCTCGTCGAGCGACGGCACGTCTTCGCCCTGCTTCGCCAGCCACGCGACGTCGGCGCCGTCGGGCAGCTTCGGCAGCGCCTCGAACGTGAGGTCGGGGTGGCAGACGAGACACTGTGACTCGGGCACGCCGTGCTCTGCGCACCAGTCGCCCGCCTTCTGGAACTGCGCGACGAGCTCGGGGTGATGGCGCGTGCAGGTCTGCTCCGGCACCTCGTGCTCGCACAGCTCGGGCGTGCCTTCGACGGTGCTGAGGTTGCTCAAGGTGCCGTGCTGCGGTTGCGAGGTCGCGCACGCGACGAGGAGGAGGCTGGCGGCGAAGCGCGACATGGTCGATGCGCTCATAACACCCGGCTCAGAGGGCAGTGACCAGCTGCGCGTAGGCGTAGACGCTGTCGCCGCCGCGCGCGCCCGGCGCCGACTTCGCGAAGGTGCCCTGCGCGAGCCAGGCGCCGCCGACCTCGAGCGCCAGGTTGCGCGGCAGCGGGCTCCAGCGGACGCGCGCTTCGAGGTGGTGGCCGACGAACGTGCCCGACGCGCCGGTGGGGTCGACGAGCGGAGCGGTCGTCCACGCATCGCGCGGCGAGGCCAGCCAGAGCGCGCGGTACGCCGCGAACGCCTCGAGCGTCGGGTGCGGCGCCACCTCGACGCGCACGCCCGGCGAGTGGAGGTTGCTCCTCGCGATGGCGCCCCACAAGCCGGTCGGGCCGAGCTCGAAGCGGCGCGCGCCGAAGAGGACGTCGAAGCGCCCGTTGAGCCCGTCGCGCGCGTCGTCGTCGCCGCTCGCGAAGTCGTACTGCAGCGCGAGGCGCGGGCTGGCGGCGACGTCGAAGCGCCAGCCGGCGCTGAGGTGCGCGGAGAACGCCCGGTGCGCCAGGTCGCGCCCGTCGGCGGCCTCGGCGGTCGCGCGCGAGGTGCCCAGCTGCGCCATCATCTCGAGCTGGAAGTCGAAGGTGCCGTTCGCCGGCGGCCGCAGCAGCCGAACGCCGGGCGTGACGAGCCGCCGGTCGGCCGACGGCGCGAGGGGGTGATCCGACTCGTGCAGCCCGAGCACGTAGGCCTCGACCTGGACCTCGGCGCCGAGCGGCGCCGAGACGAAGCCCCCGGCGAAGAACGCCGAGGTGTTCTCGACGTCGAACGCGACGGCGTTCTTCGCCAGCGCGCCGGTCTCCAACGGCAGCCGGATGACCGGCATCATCGCGAAGGCGCGGAGCGTGAGCCGCGACGCGCGGGTCCACATCACGTCGACGCCCGTGAAGCCGTTGATGGTGTTGCGGAACTCGTTGCGCGCGACGAGCCGGCGGCTGCCGAGGTCCATGGTGAAGCGGCCGAGCGTGAGGGAGAGCGCGCCGCGCCTCAGCCCGACGTAGCCCTGCAACAGCTCGAGCGGGTTGACGTGGGTGGTGTTCAGCGGCGTGTCGCGGGTCGCGTAGAGCCGCGAGTCCTGCAGCTCGAAGCCGACGACGACGGGCAGGAAGCGCAGCTCCGCCGAGAGCAGCGTGCGCAGCGCGAGGCCGGTCGAGTCGCTGCCGGCCGCGGGGCGGAAGTCGTTCTCGACGTGCTCGAAGCGCGTGCGCTGCTCGAGCCCGAAGCGCAGCCACGACAGGCCCAGCGCCTCGTGGGCGCGCCAGGGCTGCGCGTCGTCCTGCGCGAAGGCCGGCGCTGCGGCGAACAGCAGCAGGAGCAGGAGGCGTGACGACACGGAGCCGTGCTTTCCCGCGTCTCGCGTCACACGACAAGCGAACGCGAACCCGCCCGCGGCCGTTCACCTGGGGCTGCTTCAGCGCGGGTAGCCGCACCGCAGCCACTCCAGGATCTGCTGCTTCTCCGCCTTCGTCATGTTCGTGCCGCCGTCCTCGGGCGGCATGGTGCAGTTCGCGATGCTGTCGCGGACGATCTGCGCCCAGTCGACGACGTCGTTGTACGTCTTGAGCGGCCACGGCCCGCCGACGGCGCCGTAGTGGCAGTTCGCGCAGTGCGTGTCGAAGGCGGGCTTCACGTGCGAGTAGTCGAGGGCCGCGCCGGCGTCGCTGCACTCGGTGGGCAGCACCACGTCGCACACCATCGGGCCGCCCCCGTCCGTCCCTCCGTCGGGTCGCGGCGGCTGCGGCGGCGAGCACGCGGCCACGACGAGCAGGGCGAGAACGCTGAGGCGCACGGCACTGCAGGCTTGGCATTTCCACTCGGAGCGGGTCAAGGGGTAGGGTTCGCCGGCCATGCGCCGCCTGCTCCTCGTGCTCTTCGTCCTCGCGATCCCCGCGGTCGCTCACATCTCGGCCACCAGCCCCGGCTTCGCGGGCACCACGCAGGAAATCGTCCTCGGCGTCGGTCACGGCTGCGAGGCGTTCGACACGACCTCCATCAAGACCACGCTGCCCGCGGGCCTCAGCGGAGTCCGTGTCCTCAACAGCGAGTTCGGTCGCGCCACCGTCGAGACCAACGCGACCGGCCAGCCGACCGCCGTCACGTGGACGAAGGACGACGCCGACATCAACCCGGGCGACACCCACTATTACAAGCTCGGCATCCGGGCCCGGCTGCCGAACGCGCCGTTCACGACGCTGTATTTCCCCACGGTGCAGACCTGCAAGCTGCCCGACGGCGGCACGCTCACCTCGCTGTGGACGAACACGTCCGGCGTTCCACCCGACGCGGGCGAGCCCGAGGAAGCGCCGGCGACGAGGCTCTTGCCCGCGCGCCGCGCCGGCTGGAACAAGTACACGGTGCCGGTCGCGATTGAGAACCTGCTCGTCTTCTTCTCCGACGCGCAGATCGTCTGGCGCGGCAACCAGGCGTTCAGCCCGAACCCCGCCATCACCGAGCTGATCAGCGGCACCGCCGGCGTCAACGCGCTCACCTCGCTGCAGGCGAACGACGAAATCTGGGTGAAGTACTGATGAAGCGCTGCTTCGTCGTGCTGGTCGCGCTGCTGCTCGCGGCGTGTCCGCGCCCGCCGGACGACACCGACGCGGGCACCGACGCCGGCCCCGTCGCGCAGGCCCACTGCGTCGACCGCCCCGGCGAGCTCGCGAAGGCGCCGAACGGGCAGCTCCCGTGTGAGCTGCTCCCCCCTGGGTTCAAACGCTGACGTGGGTCGGCGGCGACCTACCCGCAAATCCTGCGGAAGCGTTGCTGCAGCGCGCCAAGCGGCTGATCCGACCGCGCTCGATTCTGGCACGGCTTTCGGATCAGCCCGGGTCCGACCATGGACAAGCGGCTGCTGCTCAACCCCTTCCCGGACTCGCGCACGGCGATTCGCGCGACGCTGAAGATGCTCCGGCACGAGATCGGCATGGAGATGTGGGTCGTCGCGCGGGTGACCGACACCCAGGTCGTCGTCATCGACGCCGTGCACTCGGGCGACGTCTATCCGGTGTCGGCCGGCACCGCCTTCGCGTGGGCCGATACGATCTGCGCGCGCATGCTCCAAGGCGGGCCGCAGTACGCCCCGTACATCCCCGCAGTGCCGGAGTACGCCAACCTGCCGGTGATCAGCGAGCTGGAGATCGGCGCGTACCTCGGCATTCCCCTCGTCGACTCCCGCGGGAAGCTGCTCGGCACGCTCTGCGGCGTCGACCCCGGCCCGCGACAGGTCGAGCTGTTCCGCCGCGCCGAGCCGTTGCTGCGCGTCATCGGCCGCTTTCTCGCGACGCTGCTCGAGCGCGAGCAGGTTGCGCCCAGTGAACACGAACTACCTGCGAGGTCTGCAAATTCGCTGTTAACTTGATGGCTCCAAGATGGAGCCGCGCAGAGTCCTCGTCGTCGACGACGAGCGTGTCATCCTCGAGTCGCTGCGCCGCCTGCTCGAGCGCCACGGCTACGAGGTGCAGCTCGCCGGCGGAGGCGAAGAGGCGCTCGCGAAGCTGGCCGCGGCCCCCGTCGACCTCGTCATCAGCGACAAGGACATGCCCGGCATGTCCGGGGTGCAGCTGTTCGACCTGATGCGAGACCGGTACCCGCGGGTGTGCCGCATCATGCTCACCGGCCGCGCGGACCTCGAAGGCGCGATGGCCGCCATCAACCGGGGCGAGGTCTACCGCTTCCTCGAGAAGCCCGTCGCCGCCGAGGTGCTGCTCGTCACCGTGCACGCGGCGTTCGAGACCCTCGCCATCGAGCGCGAGAACCGGCGCCTCGTCGAAGAGCTGCGCCGCGAGCGCCAGCGCGCCGACCGGCTGCTCGGCAACGTCCTGCCCGACGCCATCGCCGAGCGGCTCAAGAACGGAGAGCTGGGCATCGCCGAGCGCTTCGAGGCCGCGACGGTGCTGTTCGGCGACCTCGTCAGCTTCACCCAGCTCTCGGCGCGCATGGCGCCCGGCGACGTGGTGAGCCTGCTCAACGACGTCTTCTCGAGCTTCGACGAGCTCGCCGGCGCGCTCGGCGTCGAGAAGATCAAGACGCTCGGAGACGGCTACTTCGCCGTCGCCGGCCTGCCGAAGCCGCGGCCCGACCACGCGCGCGTGATGGCGGAGCTCGCGCTCGGCATGCAGCTCGCGCTCGAGGGCGTGAACGCGCGGCGCGGCCTGAACCTGCAGCTGCGCGTCGGCATTCACACCGGCCCCGTCGTCGCCGGCGTCATCGGGCTGAAGAAGTTCTCGTACGACCTGTGGGGCGACACCGTGAACATCGCCAGCCGCATGGAGTCGAGCGGCCTGCCCGGCCGCGTGCACGTGACGGCTGCGGCGCGGGAAGCCCTGCTCGAGGCTTTTGCGTTCGACCGCCGCGGCATCATCGACGTGAAGGGGAAGGGGCCGATGGAGACCTGGTTCCTGCTGGGGCGGCGGTGACTCCGCTCAGGTCAGGGTGAGCGGAGGTGGAGCTTGAACGGCTCGAGCTCCTCCACCGGCTCGAGCAAGAGCGGCGGCGCGTGCAGGTACGCGGTCGTCGCGCGCTTCTGCTCGATGTCCTGGTACACGCGCCGAATCTGCTGCGCCGTGAAGCCGAGCTCCTTCGCGGCGGTCTCCGCCGGCACGCCGTGGTTCTTCGCCCAGAGAATCAGGTCGAGCTTCGAGTAGTGCACGGAGAAGTAGAAGTCCTCCTGCGACTGGTCGAGCGAGTACGTGTCGGTCGTCGGCTCGCGCCCGAGAATCTCCTCGATGACGCCGAGGTGCCGCGCCAGCGCGTACGTCTGTGTCTTGTACAGCGAGGCGATGGGCTTCACGTCCGCGGCGCCGTCGCCGAGCTTCACGAAGAAGCCCTGGTCGTACTCGAGCCGGTTCGGAGTCCCCGACGTGGCGAAGACCAGCCGGTCGGCGTGGTAGTACTCGAGCATCTTCCGCGTGCGCTGCTTGAAGTTCGTCGCGGCCACGATCTGCAGGTACGCCTTCGGAGTCAGCCGCACCCGCTCCTCGGTCCCGCCCGGCGTCCGCACCACCACGTGGAACACGTTGAGCGTGTCGCTGCTCAGCCGGTCGCCGTGCATCACCAGCTTCCACGGCATCGACGGCTCGAACGCGGGGAACACGCTCTTCACCGCCTCGTCGCGCGCGCGGTAGCAGCCCGCCGCCTCGAGGATCGGCGCGATGTCGTGCAGCTCGTACGCGATGCCGAGCTTCTCGCAGAGCTTCTTCCCCAGCTGCGTGCTCAGCGCCTGCGAGTCGCGCTCGGGCATCAGCAGGCCGAACACGCGCTTTGCGCCCAGCGCGCGCACCGCCAGCGCGGCGACACACGCCGAGTCGATGCCGCCCGAGATGCCCACCACGAGGCCGCGCCGGCGCAGCGTCTCCAGCACCGCCGTCTTCAGCCGCGAGCCCAGCCGCTCGGCGGTGGCTTCGAGGTCCAGCTTCAACACGTCCGGGTTCACGTTCGCTCCTTCTCCTTCAAGAGGTGTCGCGCGAGCTTGCCCGTCGCGGTGCGCGGCAGGCCGTCGGCGAAGACGATGCGCCGCGGCACCAGCGCCGCGGAGAGCCGCGCGCGGCAGTGCTTGAGCAGCTCCTGCGGCTCGACCGGCGCGCGCACCACGACGTGCGCGACGGCGGCCTCGACGCCGTGCTCGTCGCGCTCGCCGACCACGGCGGCCTCTGCGACGGCCGGGTGCGAGCACAGCGCCTCTTCGAGCTCCGCCGGAGCGACGCGGTGGCCGCCGAGCTTCAGCATCTCCTTCGCCCGGCCGGTGATGAAGAAGAAGCCGTCGGCGTCGCGGTGAGCGAGGTCTCCGGTCCAGAGCCAGCCGTCTTTGAGCACCGCGCGCGTCTCGTCGGGCGCGTCGAGGTAGCCCGCCATCACGCCGCCCGAAGCCGCGACGAGGTGGCCGACCGTGCCGTCGGGAACCTCGCGGCCCTCGTCGTCGACGACCTTCATCGTCACGCCGGGAATCGGCCGGCCGATGCTGCCCGCCTTGCGCTCGGCGTCTTCGGGAGCGAGCACCGACAGCCGCGCGGTCGCTTCGGTCTGCCCGTACATGACGAACAGCTTCGCCGGCGCGAAGGCCTGGCGCACCCAGCGCGTGGTGGAGGCGGACATCGCCCCGCCGGCCTGCGTGAGCACCTTCAGCGACGACAGGTCGAGCCCTTCGAGCGCGCCCGGCAGCCGCTCGAGCAGCTGGTAGGTCAGCGGCACCCCGGCGAAGTGGGTGCAGCGCTGGTGGCACAGCTCTTCGAGCACCACGCGCGGGTAGAGGAAGCGGTCGTCGAGCCAGACGGAGCCGCCGACGCGCAGGTGCGAGAGCAGCACGCTCTTGCCGTAGACGTAGAACAGCGGCAGCACCAGCATCGCGCGCGCGCGGGCGTCGAGGCCGAGCGAGGCGACGACGCCGTCGGTGTTCGACGCGAGGTTCTCGTGGCTCAGCATCACTCCGCGCGGAGCCGCCGTGCTGCCCGAGGTGAACACCAACTGCGCGAGGGCCTTCGCGTCGCGGTGCGGCGAGGGCACGCTGCTCGCCGGCGTGCAGTCGCCGTTCTCTCCGAGCCAGCCGGCGCGCCGCGCGCCGAGCACCGCCGCGAGGCGCTCGTCCCGCGTGGGGTGACAGACGACGAGGCGCTCGAGGCCGCTGAACTTTCGAACGTCGCGGCCGGCGACGACGGCGAGCACGGGCCGGGTCTGCGCGAGCACCGCGGCGATGGCGGCCTCGCTGCGCTCGCGGTCGAGCTCCACCGCGACGGCGCCGAGCCGGTGCACCGCGAGCATCGCGATGGCTGCCGCGGGCACCAGCGGCAGGCTCGAGACGACGCGGCTGCCGGGGACGACGCCCGCCGACGACAGCAGCGCCGAGAGCGACAGCACGCGCTCGTGCACCGTGCGGTAGTCGAGCCAGCCGGTGCCCGGGCTGCCGAGGAACGGCGCCTGCGGCACCAGCCTCGCGTGCTGCTCGAGCCAGTCGAAGTCGAACGGCGAGCTCAACCCTGTCGTTTCCGCGCGAGGAACGCGACGAGGTTGTCGATGGAGTCGAGGTTCTGCGGCAACAGCTCGTCGTCCTTCACCTTCACGCCGAAGCCCTCTTCGAGGAAGGCGACGACCTCCATCATGCCGGTCGAGTCGATGATTCGCGTCTGCAGGAAGCTGTCGCTGTCCTTGAAGTGGTCGACGAAAAAAGTGTCCTGAATGAATGAGCGGAGCTTCTGTCTGGCTTCTGTCACGTCTTCACCGTACTCGGATTCACCGCACTAGAGAGTGAGGGCCTGGCTCGCGATGCGAGCGGGGTTGCCGATCGCCATCGTGCCCGGAGGAACATCTCGCGTCACCACACTTCCGGCGGAGACGACCGCGCGGTCTCCGATTTCGACGCCGGGGCCGATGACGGCGCCGTGGGCCACCCACACGTCGTCGCCGAGCTTCACCGGCCGCGCGCCGCCCGCGTCGAAGTCGCAGATGCGCACGTGACTGCCGAACATGCAGCGCGCTCCGAGGTGCACGCTGCGCTTCGCCTCGATGACGACGCCGTAGTTGAAGACGCAGCCGTCGCCCACGCGCAGCTCCGCGCCGGAGTGCACGGTGAGCTGGCACGGCACGATGCCCGAGATGAACGCGACGCAGTCGCGGATGACGAGGCGGCCTCTGGCGTCGACCTCGACGCGGCCGTTCGCCATCGTCTTCGCGCCGAGCTCCGCCGCGCCGCGGAAGAGCCACCGGGCCCGCGCACGGGCGAGCGCCGTGCGCGCCTGAATCGGCAGCTCGAGCGTCCTCAGCAGCTCGTGCAGCGCGTTCATCGCGCCGCCGCCGCGTTGACCACCCGCGCGGGGGCCCCGCTCAGCGTGGCGCCCGCCTTCACGCGGCGGCTCACCACCGTGTTCGGCAGCAGCGTGACGCCGCGCTCGAGCCAGGCGCCGGGCAGCACGATGCTGCGGCTGCCGACCGTGACGTCATCGTCGAGCGTGACCGGAGAGGCCCGCGTCGAGGCCAGGCGGTCGCCCGCGACGGTGTGCGAGTTGTTGTCCATCACCTTCGCGAGGCGCTCGAGCCGGCAGCGCGCTCCGATGCTGACGCGGCGGTGGGCCTCGAGCGAGACGCCGGGCTCGAGCACGCAGCCGTCGGAGACGACGAGCTCGGCGCCGGGCCCCGCGAACAGCTCGATGGGCAGGCCTCGGCCGTCGAGCGTGACGTCGTCGCCCAGGCTGATGCGCCCGGGCCCGTGCACCACCACGCGCCCCTCGACGCGCACGCGCGCGCCGACCTTCACGCACCGCCACAGCTGCGCACGCACGAGCAGTCTGAAGACGCGGCGCAACATTCAGAGCGCGGCGAGGAAGTCGTACAGCGCCTTGCCGATGCGGGCTCGAGCGTCCTTCGACAGGTGGCCGCCGTCGTCGGTGTAGTCGGCGACCAGCGCGGGCGTGCCGTTGCCGTCGCGCTCGAACGTGCCGTCGGGCCGCACGCTCTCGAGCTTCGCGAGGTCGAAGAGCTTCTTGCCCGAGGCCCGCACCTTCTCGTTGAACGCGTGGCGCTTCGCGTTCTCCACGGCGCCGGCGAGCGGCTTGCCCAGCGCGCGCTTCACGAGGCCCTTCACTCCGCCCTGCACGGTGGTGAGCGGCGCCGTCACGCGCACGAAGGTGACGTTCGGGAACTTCGCCTCGAGCCGCTGCAGCGTCGCCTCGTACGCGGTGTAGAGCGCGTCGGCGTCGGTGGTCGGCGAGAAGTCGACGTAGCAGAGCTTCACCAGCGCGACGTCGAGGTTGGGCCCCAGCTTCTCGACGGTGCGCTCGAAGTCTTCGAGCTTGGTGAGCGGCGCTTCGTTCTTGCCGACCTTCGCGTGGTACAGGCCGGGGCCGTCGACGGCGTCGCGCGTCTCGACGACCTTCAACGCCGGCGCGCTCGCCCGGAGGCCGTCGAGCAGGTTGTCTCCGACCGACTGGTGGCCGAAGAAGATGCGGTGAGCCGGATTTGCCATCACGGCTTGCGAGATGAGCAGCAGGAGAGCAGCGAAGCGCAAGCGGGGCGCACCCTAGCACGCACGGGCGGGTCACCGAGGACCCTTCAGCGGCGGGGACGCCTTGCTGTACCGTCGAGCGCGTTTGGCCGACGACACCGTTCGAATCCTCTCCATCGACGACGAGCGCCTGTGGTTCGAGACCATTCGCGACCTGCTCGACCCGGCCGCTGACGGCACGTTCCCCTACACCGTCGACTGGGCGCCCAGCGCGGAGCAGGGGCTCACCGCGCTCGCCTCGCGGCCGTACGACGTGTGCCTCGTGGACAACCGTCTCGACGGCGACGCAACGGGCATCGACCTCATCGAGAGGGCCATCGCCAATGGCGTGACGACGCCGTTCGTCTTTCTCACCGCGGACAACAGCCGCGGGGTCGAGCGACAGGCCTTGAAGGCCGGCGCCGCGGATCACCTGGTGAAGGGAGAGCTGAACCCCGACAACCTCCATCGCGCGATTCAGCACGCGATCGAGAAGGCACGCTCGCTCGAGGCGCTGCGCGAGCGCGACCGCCAGTTTCGCGCGCTCTTTCAGTCTGCGCTCGACGGGATGATCATCTACGACAGCGAGGGCCGGTACCTCGACGCGAACGAGGCCGCGCTGCGGTTGCTCGGTGTCACCCAGGAACAGCTCAAGCTGCTGCGCGTCGGCGACCTGAGCCCCCCCGAGACCAGCGAGCGTGCGCCGCAGGTCTGGAGAGAGCTGCTCGAGAAGGGAAAGGCCGAAGGCGAGGCGCGCATCGTGCGCCCGGACGGTGACGAGCGCCTCGTCGAGTACCGGATGCAGGCGAACTTCGTCCCCGGCCGGCACCTGTCGGTGTTCCGCGACGTCAGCGCTCGCCGCGACGCCGAGCGCCAGCGCGCGCGCCTCGCGGCGTTGGTCGAGTCGGCGGCCGACGCCATCGAGTGGCTCTCGCTCGACGGCACCATCGAGTACTGGAGCCCCTCGGCGGCCCGCATCTACGGCTTCCCGCGCGAGAGCGTCGTGGGGCGACCGAAGCGGTCGTTCGTGCCGCCCGACACGTTGGCCGAGTTCGACGAGATGTTCGCGCGCGCCGCCCGCGGCGAGGCGCTGCGCAACCTCGAGACGAAGCGCATGCGCGCCGACGGCTCGACGTTCACCGCCTCGGTGACGGTCTCTCCGGTGCTCGAGGCCGGCCGCATCGTCGCGCTGTCGGTCATCACCCGCGACGTGACCGAGCAGAAGAAGCTCGAGGCGTACGTGGCGCAGACCGACCGCATGGCGTCGGTCGGCGTGCTCGCCGCCGGCGTCGCGCACGAGATCAACAACCCGCTCGCCGCGCTGATGGTGAACCTCGAGCTGTTGTCGAGCGGCCTCGACCCCCGCGAGCACGAGCCGCTGAAGGACGCGCGCGAGGCGGCGCAGCACATCCGCCAGGTGGTCAAGGACCTGAAGCTGTTCTCTCGGCGCGACGACGACGCGCAGCAGGACGTCGACGTCGCGCGGGTGCTCGACTCGACGCTGCGCATGGCGTGGAACGAGCTTCGCCACCGCGCGCGGCTGGTGAAGGACTACGCGAGCGCGCCGCCGGTGCGCGGAAGCGAGGCCCGGCTCGGGCAGGTGTTCTTGAACCTGGTGGTGAACGCGGCGCAGTCCATCGACGAGGGCCACGTCGAGCGGAACGAGATTCGCATCGCCGCGAAGCAGCAGGGCGCGCGCCTCGTGGTCGAGATCTCCGACACCGGGTGCGGCATGAGCCCCGAGACGCTGCAGCACGTCTTCGAGCCGTTCTTCACCACCAAGCCGGCGGGCGTCGGCACGGGCCTGGGGCTCCCCATCTGCCGCCGCATCGTCGACGAGCTCGGCGGCAGCATCGACATCCAGAGCGAGCTGGGGCGCGGCACCACCGTGCGCCTCTCGCTGCCCGTGGCGCAGGTGAGCGAAGAGGTGGCGGCTCCGGCTCGGGCGGCGGCGCCTCCCACCGCGCGGCGCGGAAGGGTGCTCGTCATCGACGACGACGCGCTGGTGTCCCGCGCGGTCGAGCGCACCCTGGCGGGCATTCACGACGTGGTCGGCGTTTCGAGCGCGGCCGACGCGCTGGAGAAGATTCGAGCCGGCGCGCGGTTCGACGTCATCCTCTGCGACATGATGATGCCGCACATGACCGGCGTGGAGTTCTACGAGGAGCTGCGCCGCATCTCGCCCGCCGAGGCGTCGCGCGTCATCTTCCTCACCGGCGGTGCGTTCACCGCGAAGGCCCGCGAGTTTCTCGACCGCGTGTCGAACCAGCGCGTCGACAAGCCGTTCGACCCGACGCACCTGCGCGCGCTGGTGAGCGACCGCATCGCGGCGACGTGATCCGGCGCGAGGCCGGAAACACCCCCGCGCCTGGCGCGTAGTGATGCTCATGGCGCGCATGACTCCGCATCCTCACACCTTCCTCCAGCGGGCGGGCGTCGCCGTCGCTCTCGCCGCCGTCGCCCTGACGACGTCCGGCTGCTTCACCCGCCGGCTGGCCGAGCGGGCCGGCATCAGCGGCTGGTTCCGCGCCGACGCCGCCGAGTCGGAGCACTACCGCAGCCGCTTCGAGGCCTTCGCGCTGAACGACGCGGCGCTGCCGTGTCCCAGCCTGCGGGAGGGCGGCGAGAAGCCCGTCGTCGTGCTGGTGCACGGCATCGGCGGCGAGGGGCCCGAGATGGAGCAGAGCGTTCCGCTGCTGGCGAGCTGGGCGCCGCCCGCGCTGTTCATGTTCCGCTGGGTGGCGTGGGACGACCGCGACGAGGTCGCCGAACGGCTCGCGGCCGGCTTGAGCCACCTGGCCCAGTGCGCGGGCGACCGCCGCATCGTCGTCATCGCGCACAGCGCCGGCGGCGTCGTCGTCAGCCACGCGGCGAGCCGCGTCCGCCTCGCGGAAGGGCAGAGCCTCGACGTGCTCACCGTCGCCTCGCCGCTGGCCGGCACCGTGCGCCGGGCCGGCAACGCCGATGGCAGCGCCGAGGCCACGCTGATGCTGGACCTCGGCTCGCGCATCGTGGGCTACCCGGAGGCCGCGCCGTTCGTGCACGTGGTGCACCTGCGCACGCAGGCGCCCGCAGATCCGATCATGGCGCCCAGCGGCGACCTCGTCCCCAACGACCGGACCATCGGCGTGCCCGGAGCGCCGCAGCTCGACCTCCCCGAGAACCTCGACCACTCCGCCGCGCTCGTCTTCGTGGTGAAGCGGCTCATCGACGGTGACGCGACGCGCTGGCTGTCCGCGCCGCTGATGTGAACGTCAGAAGCCCTCGTTCTTCAGCCTGGACACCAACAGCTCGATGGCGGCGCGCACCTGCGGCGCGAGGTGCCGGGCCGACGGGTAGACGAGCTGAATCGGCACCGGGTCGGGCCAGAAGCTCTCCAGCACCGGCACCAGCCGGCCGGCCTCGACGTCCTTGCGCGCGAACAGCTCCGGCATCCACGTGATGCCGTGGCCGCGCAGCGCGGCGAGTCGCGTGAGCTCGACGCTGTTGGTGACGAGGGGCCCGCGCACGGGCACGTCGATGGCGCGCTTGCCCACCTTGAAGCGCCAGCGCGGCCCTCGCGGCGAGCCGGAGAAGACGATGCACTCGTGCTGCGCGAGCTCTTTCGGCGACCGCGGCCGCTTCCGCCTGGCGAGGTACTCGCGGCTGGCGAAGTAGCCGCTGCGTCCGAGCGCCAGCGGCCGCGCCACCAGCGTCGAGTCGGGCAGCGGGCCTGCGCGCACCGCGATGTCGAAGCCCTCGGCCACGAGGTCCACCTGGCGGTCGGTGAAGTCGAGCTCGAGCCGAACGTCGGGGTAGCGCTCGAGCAGCTCGAGCAGAATGCCGCCCACCCGCTGGGCCATCGGCGGCGTGCCGGTGACCCGCAGCAGTCCGCGGGGCTCCGCGTGCGCGTCGACCACCGAGCGGCCCGCGTCCGTCAGCATCGCCAGCGCAGGACGCACCTGCTTCAAGAAGGCCTCGCCGGCGTCCGTCAGGCTCACCTGCCGGGTCGTCCGCTGCAGCAGGCGCGTCTTCAGCGCCGCCTCGAGGTTCGCGAGCCTCCGGCTCACCGTCGACCGCGGCAGCCTGAGCGCCAGGCCGGCGCCGCGGAAGCTCTTCAGCTCGGCGACGGCGGCGAAGACACGCACCGCCTCGAGGTCGGGAAGGTTGTCCCACTGATTGGACAAAGAGTTCACGAAACGCGGATTGTCCATACGCGTCTTCTGGCTCAGAACACGCCGTGAAGACAACTCGCTTCCCCAGAAGGAGCCGCACATGACCGCCGCCACCCTCACCGCCGAGCCCACCCCCGCGAACGTCACCGCCGGAGCGCTCTTCAAGGCCGCGCTCCTCGGCGGGGCCATCGCCGCCGCGGCCAACATGGCGCTGTACGGCATCACCCGTGTCGCCGGGGTCGACTACATCGGCAACTTCGACCCCAACGTCGGCCTCGCGCCGCTGCCGCCGTTCCTGCCCGCGGTCAGCTCCTTCGTGCCGAGCCTCGTCGCGGCGCTGGTGATGCTGGGGCTGTCGAAGGCCACCAAGCGGCCCGGCCCGGTCTTCGCCGGCATCGCGGTGGTGTTCGCGCTGGTGTCGCTGGCCGGCCCGCTGAGGCTCGAGGCGTCGGTCGGCACCAAGGTCGCGCTCTCGCTCATGCACTTCGTCGCCGCGGCGGCCATCACCCTGCCGCTCGTGCGCAAGGTGAAGTGAGGCGCCTCGGGGGGCTCAGTCGGGGTCACAGACGCCGTCGCAGCCGGGCGCGATGACGCCGTCGGGCCGCAGGAAGCGGTCGATGGTGCGCTGCGCGCTGGCCGCGCCGACGACGCGCGAGTGCCCCTTGTCGTTCGCGGTCGGCGCGATGATGCCCTCCGGCACGGGGCGGTCTCCCATGTCGATGACGAGCGCTCCGTCGCCGGGGTCGGCGCCCGCGGGGGCGCTGCCCCACGGCGTGCGCGCGCTGCCCTCGAGCACGGGCAGCCCCGCGGTGCGCGTGGTGAGGTCGGTGGCCAGGTTCGGCACCTGCGCGTCGTTCTTCACGCTGATGGACAGCAGGCGCCGCTTCCACGGCCAGTCCGAAGGAGCGCGGAGCCAGGTGGCAGGGTCCGTCGCGTCCCACGGGCCCTGCAGCAGGGCGAGCGCGACGGCCCGCTCGGCGCGCTCGGGGTAGGCGAGCTCGAACAGCGGCAGGAAGGGGACGAAGTCGATGCTGCGCTCCATCATGAAGGGGAAGGCGGCGCCGTTGACCATCACCACGCCGCGGTCGGTGTCGGGCCCGAGCCGCATGACGGTGGCGCCGAAGATGCCGCCCTGGCTGCCGCCGGCGAAGTAGACGCGCTGGGGGTCGACGAGGTCGACGCCGCCGATGCGCAGCTCGCTCAAGCTCGCGCAGGCGCCCTTCATCGAGCGAATCAGCGCGAGCTGGTTGAAGAGGCCCTGCTGCAGCCGCTCGGCGACGAAGACGAACTTCGAGGCGTCGTTGAGCGCGTCGGCCACCGCCCCGGAGTCGGGTACGCTCATGCCCGCCCAGTCGGTCGCCACGATGATGCTCTCGAGGGCCTCGGCCACGGCGCGGAAGTCTTCACTCGAGATGGTGCGCTCGCCTTCGCCCATCAGGCCGTGGCCGTAGACGATGACGCGCGACGGCTTCGGCGCTCCGGTCGCCGGCGCCGCGACCGCCCGCGGAACGATGATGGTGAAGGGCACCTCGACGTTCTCGCGGAACGTGGGGCGACCGGCCGCGTCCCGCGCCAGCCGGGCGGGCGGGCGCGGCGAGTCCATGAAGCTGGGCACGGTGTACGTGCCGCGAATGCGCCGGTACGACGTGACGCGCGTGCCGGCGCCGAAGTCGTCCTCGACGTGGGTGACGGTGCAGCCCAGCCCCTGCGGCGTCAGGCGCTCGAGCCCGTCGTTGCGGACTGCGAGCATGTCGCCGTGCATCGCGTCGAGGCTGGCCGTGTGAAAGCGCCACGCGGCCTGCAGCGTCGCGCGAAGCACGCCCGCGCCTTCGAGCGTGTCGAACAGCTCGTCGTACGCCTGCCGCCGCGCCTCGAGGTCGCCCGCGGACGTGGGAGAGCGGTCGCGGAGCGCGAGGAACCCGGCCTCGGTGGGCACCGGGGTGCCTTCGGCGTCGACGAGCGCGCGCAGCGCGACGCCGTAGGCGCGGTTCGGCTCGAGCACCGCGGCAGGGTGAAGCCACAACAGCTGCGGGTCTTTCAGGTCGTGCTCCACCCAATGGGCGATGCGCGTGCGCGTCGAGAGGTCGAGCAGCACGGTCGGGGAGTCGGCCTCCAGCGAGCGGCCGGGGTCGGGCTGCAGCGGCGCGCGCGACGCCTGAAGGTCGGCGGGGCGCGCGAGCTTCGTGATGAGGCGCGAGGCCGGCGAGTGCCCGTCGAGCCGCGCGAACAGCCTCGGGTTCATGCGCGCGCCGCTGGCGTTCCGGGGCAGCGCGCCGGCCTCGTACGAGAGGGCGAAGCCGGTGGCCTGCGAGGCGTCTTTCACCAGGTAGCGATCCGACGGCCACGGCAGCAGGCAGCCCTGCGCGTTGAGGTTGTCGCAGCCCTCGGTGACGGGCACCTCCAGCGGTGGAGCGGAGCAGGCCACCAGGGCCGACACGAGCCAGACAGGCGAGCGCATGCGCGGCAGTGTGGCGAAGCCGCGGCGCGTCGTCACCCGGCGGCATTTGGTCGGCGACCTAAGGGCGCGTGCTGCGCTCGAGGCGACAGCGCTCGGCCGCCGGCGCCTGGCTGCGTCTCGCGCGCCACGGGCTCTCGTGCGGCCAGCCCGTCAGGTCACGGCGAGCGCGGGTCGATGGCGAGGTAGTCGGCGATCTGCGCGCCCCGGTAGTCGACCGCTCGAATCGCCGCCAGCATGCCCCGCGCGTCTTCCGGGTCGTGGAGCAGCTCGGCGTCGGCGAGCAGCTGCGGCGCGTCGACGCCTCGCTGGTGCATGAACGAGAACAGCCCCATCGCGCGCGCCGGCTCGAGCTCGAGCCGGCGAAGGGCGGTCAGCGCGCTGGTCGTCGTCACCGAGCTGCCGAGCAGACCCGGGTGGCTGCGCGCCAGCGCCTGCAGGTCGTCGGTGGTGAAGCCGGCGTCACGCAGGTTGCCGGTCGCCAGCGGCGACGAGCCGGCCAGCCCCGCGGCCAGCTCGCGGTCGTAGCCCAGCGACTCGAGCCTCGCCTGGATGGAGGCCGCGCGCTCCTGCGCGTCGCGGTACGACGACACCGCGCTGGCCCCGACGCCGACCGCCGCGAGCGCCACCGCCACCGGCGCGCCCACCGTCACTCCGGCGATGGTCGCCACGCCGACGCCGACCTCGGCCACCGCGACGCCCGCTCCGATGACGTGCTCGGTGCGCGCCGTGCCGTTCGCGATGCGGCTGCCGTAGTTCATCGCGTCGAACACGCCGCCCACGGCTCCGAACGCGCTGCTCGCCTTGCCGGCCAGCTCGGCGAGGCGCCGGCCCGTCGACGCGTACGCCTGCGCCGCGCCGCCCCCGGTCGCGGCGGCGTTCGAGAGCGTGCCGAGCGAGTTGCCCGCGCGCTCCAACGCCTCGGCGAGCTCGGGGTCACCTCTGGGGTCGGCGGAGATCTGCCGCTCGAGCGCCGCCGCCGCGGCGTCGAGGCTCCCCTCGAGCCTCGTGTCGGCGATGTTGCGCCCGGACGGGGCCGCCGCCTCGACCGCAGCCGCCATGTCCGGAGCCAGCCGCTCGTGCAGCTCGACGAGCTCTCGCGCCGCGTCGCGCGCACGCTGGTACTCGGGGTGCGCCGCCCGGAACGTGTCCGCGTACCGCTGCAGCTCCTCTTGCGGGAGGGCCGGGGCGAGCGTCGTGAGCTCCACCGCGAGCTGCTCTTCGAGCCGCGACACGGCGGCCGTCGCCGCCTCGAGACGGGCCGTCTGCTCGTCGAGCGCCGCGGTCACGTCCCAGACGTCGAGCGCCCGCGCCGGAGCGACGCCGGTCAGCTGCGCCGCGCTCGTCGCACGCGTGACCTCGAACGCGCTCTGGCCGTTGATGGAGGTCAGCGCCTGCCGCGACTCCACCGACAGGCGCGCGGCCTCGGCCGCTGCGGCGCGCTCGGCGGCTGCGCGCTCGGCCGCTGCCCGCTCTGCCGCGGCGTCGCGCGTCGAGCTCTCTCGGGTGCCGCTGTCCCTGGTCGTGCCGCCGCTGCCGCCGATCTCCATGTTGGCTCCCTTGAGGTGTACGCCCACCCGAACGACGGACCCCGCCGCGATTTGTAGCGCCCGGCCAAGCGCCTGAAACTCCATCGGCTCGCCGGTGCGTGCGACAGATTCGAGCGCGCTCCGTCGTTCGGCCGTGAGCTCGAAAGCGACCTTCCGTGCGTGGTGGTTGGCGGTGTTGGCCTGCGTGGTGATGGCGTCTGCTGCATGCCGGCAGGCGCCGCCGGACCTCGACTCCGAGACCGCGGCGGGCGACGTCGAGACCGCCGCGTTTCACCCGACGGCGAACGACGACGAGGCCGTTCGCAAGTGTCGCAACGGCTGCAACAGCCGCTGCCACGGCGCCCGCAACAAATCGAAGTGCGTCAACGAGTGTCGTCGCGCCTGCGAGGGGCACTGACGGCCTCTCGCAGCCTGGCCGGCGCGCCATGGTTCAGCTCGCGCCGTCGCGCGGCCAAGTGTATGGCGCCACCTCATGCGCCCATCTCTCTCTCTCGTCGCCGTCACGGTGCTGCTCGCGTGCGGCAGCGGTGCCCAAGGTCCAGCAGGGCCTGAGGGCCCCGCCGGACCCCGCGGCGACAAGGGCGACCGGGGCGACCCGGGGCTGCCTGGCTCGCCGGGAGTCGGCGTCGAGCTCGCGGGCGTCGATGCGGGCAGCGCCGATTGTCCGCGCGGCGGAGCCAGGCTCACCGCCGTCGACGGCTCGTACGTCTTCGTCTGCAATGGCCAGCCGGGCGAGCAGGGCCCTTCAGGCACCTCGGTCGTCGGAGCGAGCGAGCCTGCCGGCGTCAACTGCCCGACGGGCGGGTCGCGCTTCACCGCCGGCACCGCCGTCACCTACGCCTGCAACGGAGCGCAGGGCATGCAGGGCGCGCAGGGCCCTCAGGGGCCGCCCGGCCGCCCGGGCCGGGGACGCTCACTGGCATCATCACGCCGACGACGGGCGGGTTGACCGGCGGCGCGACGAGCGGCTCCCCGACGCTGGCGTTGGCGACGTGCGGGAACGGGCAGATCCTCAAGTCGACGGGCTCGGGCTGGAGCTGCGCGACTGACGACGGCACGACGTACACGGCGGGTCAGGGCCTCAACCTCGCGGCTGGGCAGTTCACCGCCGCGTTCACGGCGCCAGGCGGAGACAACGGCACTGCGGCCCTGGTGGCGCGCGGCGACCACCTGCACGAGGCCCGGTATGCGCGCAAGCCGTTCAGCACGGTGGTCGTCAGCCCCTCGGGCACCCCGGCGCAGAACGGAGCCGCGCTGCTCGCCGCGCTCGCGGGCATCACCGACAACTCGGCCTCGAAGCCGTACCTGATCAAGCTCGAGCCGGGCATCTACGACGTCGGCGCCGTCGCCTACGTCGGCAAGCCGTACGTGGACCTCGAGGGCTCGGGCCGCGAGGTGACGACGGTTCAGGGAGCTCCGACGAGCTCGGTCGTCAGCATGGAGGCACGCTCCGAGGTCCGCGAGCTCAGCATCGTGCACGGCGGAGGAACCGCCGACGCGAATGCGCTGGGGCTCACCCTCAACCCGGGCGGGCTCACCGCCGCGCGCAGGGTGCGCATCAGCAGCAGTGGGGGCACGAGCAACACCGTGGGGCTGTTCACGACAGGTACCGGCACCGCCTTGCTCGAAGACTCGGAGCTCACCGTGACGGGCACCTCCGGCCTCGGGATGGGCATTCGCGCCTTGAACGCCGGCAACCTGATCATCTCCCGCTCCCGGGTGACCGGCACCGCCAACGGGCTGGTGGCGGGCATCTACGCGACGGGCGCCTCGGTCGACGCCAGCCAGAGCGTCTTCAAGGTCTCGGGGTCCGCCCTGACCACCCTCGGCATCTACTACGCGCACCCCAGCGGCCGAATGACGCTGCAGGACGTGACGGTGGAGGCTGCCGGCGCGGCCACGGGCGGCACCCCCGCGGTGTATGCGCTCCAGCTCGAAGCGCCCTCCGTGAAGATCGAGGGCGGGTCGTTCACCGCCAGCCAGACCGGCAACCCCAACGGGTCCGCGACGGCGGCGACCCTCTTCAACACGAGCTTCATCGCGCGGGGAAGTCAGTTCAGCGCGACCTCGACCGGCTCTGTGGTCGGTCTGTACCTGGCGGCCGGCAACGGCGCCTACGTGAGCCGCATCGACAGCTCGCGTGTGATCGCGGCCCAGGCCTTCACCGTGACCGGCGGCGCCGGGACGATGACGCTGAGCGTGGCGGCAACCCAGGTTGCTGCGACCGCACCGTCGGTCGTCCTCACGGGGGGCACCCTGAGGTGTGTCTACGCGTACGACGAGAACGACGCCCCGCTGGGCGCGAACTGCAACTGACGCGGGCGAGGAGTAGCTGCAACGGCCGCGGCGCGCCTGCGAAGGTCACTGAGGGGCGGCGTCGGCTTGTGGGCGCACCTTCAGGCTCACCCACAGCGGCACCGCCGCGTGCACGAACGAAGCGCTCAAGAGGCTCGCGCCGAGCGCCGCGGGCCACAGGGCGCTCACCACCGCGCCGGCGACCCACGCGACGCTCGGCACGAGCGAGGTCGGCTCGACGATGGCCGCGATCGCGCCCATGCCGAGCGCGAAGACGAGCATCATCAGCACGAGCACCGCCGGGACCGTGAGGCCCAGCGGAGCGGCCAGCAGACCCAGCGTCACGCCAGCCACTGACATCGCGAGCTGACACAGCATCATCTCGCGGTTCAGCCGGTGCTCGAGCAGCTCGCGTCGAGACGCCACCGCGCCGAGCGCGCCGAACACGATGCACGCGCCCAGAAAGCCCGACATCGGCAGCGCGCTCGACGGGGGCGACAGCGCCGTCCACCCCCAGAACCCGAGCCACGCCAGGCCGAAGAGCGCCAGCATGATGCGCTTGGTCCGCAGCCCGGTGCGGCGATCTGCGTCGCGCGCGAGGCGCTCGAGGCGCTCGCGCTCCGAGCGCTCGACCTCCACCGCCTTGACGACCTCGTGGACGAGGGTGGGCGGCGGCGCCGAGTGGCCTGCGAGCAGCCACGACGCGGCCGCCGGCTCGCCGCGCGCGACGGCGAAGCGCACCCGGTCGGTCGCCAGCTGCGCGCGCTGCCGCTGAACCGCGACGTCGTCGGGCCGAAGCTCGAGCGCCGCGCGGAAGCCGAACTCGGCGTCCGCCGCGGCCTGCTCGCCGGCGGCGCGGTCTTCCTGGCCCCACGCCCGCCGCGCTTCGTCGGCTTGCGCCTGGGCGCGGGCGGCCAGCCGGCGCGCGTCGCCGTGACGCTGGTACTGCTCGAGCGCGGCCTTGAGCTCGTTCGCGGTCGCGTAGCGCGCCGACGGGTCCGGCTCGAGCGCGCGCTTCACGATGGAGACGAGCTCGTCGGGCACGTCGCTGCGCTCCGGGAAGCGAGGCCGGGCGTCGGGCTTGGCGCGCCGGTCCTCGAGACCGACGAGCGCGAAGGGCGGCGCTCCGAAGACGGCGTGGAACAGCGAGCTGCCCAGAAGATACGTGTCGGTCGCCGGCCCGACCCGCGTCATGTCGGCGACGACCTGCTCGGGCGCCATGCACGACAGCGTGCCGGCGAAGGGCGCGTCGGCCACGCTCGGCAACAGCCCGTTGGGGTCCTCGGCGAGCGTCCCGGCGACGCCCCAGTCGAGCAGGTAGACCTCTCCGAAGCGTCCGACCATCACGTTCGCGGGCTTGATGTCGCGGTGCACGACGCCCCGCGCGTGCGCGAGCTCGAGCGGGTTGCACACCGCGATGGCGACCGAGACGTGCCAGTCGAGCGGCTCGACCTTGAAGCGGGTGCGCACCTCTTCGGGACGCGAGATGAGCCGCAGCCAGCTCTGGCCCTCGATGCGCTTGAGCACGACCTGCAGCTCGCCCTGCTCATCCTCGATGAGGTCGTGCACCGGCACGATGCCCGGGTGCTCGAGGAAGCCGGTGATGCGCGCCTCCTGAATGAGCTTGCGGCGGGCCCACGCATCGGAGCCCTCGGGCAACATCTTCACCGCGACCTCGCGGCCGAGGTGGGTCTGCCGGGCCGAGTACACGCGCGCCATGCCGCCGCTGCCGAGCAGCGGGCCCACCTGCAGGTGGCGATCGCCCGCGTCGCCGCTGAGCGCCCGCTCCTGCTTCGGTGGCTCCGCGATGGAGGTGCCCACCAGCGTCACGTCGCGCGCCAGGTCCGCGACCTGGCGCTGCAGCGCGGGGTCGGCGTCGAGCGCCCGCTCGAACCGCTCGAGCGTCGAGCCGGTGAGCTGGCCGTTCACGAACGCGCGCGCGAGAGCGTCATCGGGTGGGGGCGCGGCGGACATGGGTGAAGTAGCGTCAGCCCGAAGATGGGCTTCGTCGAAGAATGCCTCATCGCGCTCGGGCCTCGCCAGCGCGCAGCCGCGCAGGCCAGCCTGCCCCGCCTGCACGCCGCGCTGCTGCGCGAGCGGCCGGAGGTGGACCTCGACGCTCCCGGGCTCGCGCAGTTTCTCGTCGAGCGGCTGCCGGCCGACGAGCGCACCGCCGCGGCCCTCTCTCAGCTGCGGCTCTCCGAGCTGTGCCTGGCGTGGGCCTGCCTCGAAGCGCAGCCTCGCGCGCTGGCGACCTTCGAGCGGGACGTGATGCCGCGCGTGGCCGACGCCGTGCGCGGCGTCGAGGCGAACGCCGAGCGCGCCGCCGACGTGGTGAACGCGACGCGCGCGCGGCTGTTGGTCTCCGACGGCGCGCGCGAGGCCGGCCTGTCGCACTACGGCGGCAGAGGCCCGCTCGCCTCGTTCGCGATGGTGGTCGCGATGCGGCTCGCCGTCGACGCCCAGCGCCAGGGCAAGCCGGCCCAGACGTTGGAAGAGGCGCTCGCGGTCGCGTGCGACCCGCGCCTGCGCGCCGACGAGGCGCTCGATCGTCACCTCCTCGGCGGCGCCGTGCAGAAGGCCCTGGCCGAGGCCACCGCCGCGCTGACCGCGCGCCAGCGCACGCTGCTCAAGCTGCACGTGGTGCAGGGCGTCTCCGCCGAGCAGCTCGGGCGGATGTACCGCGTCCACCGCGCGACCTCGACGCGCTGGCTCACCGAGGCGCGCCAGAAGGTGATGGAGCAGATGACCGCGACGCTCCGCCGCGAGCTGAAGGTCGGCGCCGAGACCTTCGCCGAGCTCACCCCGCACCTGCTCGAGGGGGTCGACCTCACGCTGTCGGGCGTCTTCGCCGGAGCCGAAGAGGCGCCCACCCCGCCGCCGTGAGCCGCTCGTGCTCGGACTGGCGTTCACGGCCTCTTCGGGCCCCGGCGCCATCGACGGGTCACTCGACCGAGGAGCCGCTGGAGACTGATGCGAGGGTGGTGTCGTCGGCCCAGTCGAGCCGCCAGCCGTTCAGCGAGCGCGTGCGGCACAGCGTCATCGAAGATTGACCGGTTTCTTCGAGGCGACCTCGCCGTCGCTCCCGAGCAGCAGCGCTCACCTTCCTGGCGCGCAGACGCCGTCGGTGGTGCAGCGCTCGCCCGACTCGCACGGCGGGTTGCACTTCGACAGGCAACGCCCGTCGATGCACACGTGCGTCGCGTCGCACGCTGGGTTGCAGGCCCGCGTGCAGACGCCGTCGTCGCAGGTGAAGCCGGCGCGGCAGGGAGGTCGGCACGAAGCGGCCGCGGGCGCGGGTGGCACCGGTGCGCGAGCAGCGCCCAGCGGGGTGCGAGAACCGCTCGACGCCGGTGGCGCGACCGCCTCGGACGCCACCGGCTTCGTCGCGATCGCCGCGGGCGCCGCTCCACCTTCCGGGCGGCAGGTCGCGCGCCCCTCGTCGATGGCGCACACCCAGCTCGCTCCGCACGCGTCGACGCGCACGTCGCCGCGCAGCTTCGACGCGGTGCTGGCCCCGCGGCTGGTGACGCGCTCGGCAGGGCAGTTCGCGTCGAACGACGCCTGCAAGATGGCGAGCTCTTCGAGAGGCTTGAGCTCGAAGCACTTCCACTCGCCGGTGTCGACGCAGTAGGCCTCGCGCCCGTAGCTGGGGTGGCCCTTGACGTTGCAGCGGCCGATGTAGCCGGGGCCCTCGGTATCGAGCGACATCTCGTCTTCTTCGCAGTGAATGGTGCGCGTGATGCCGATGGAGGCCGCACGAAGTTGATAGCGCGCGCACGTGGCCAGCAGGAGCACGCCGAGCAGGCACGTCACGACTTTCATGAAGCCCTCCCTCAGGGCGTGCGCTGATAACACACGCGTGCGACGCCGCGCCGTCGAGCTCCCCCGCACCCGCATGGTGAATTGTTTCGACACTCCTCGGATGCGGACCTGATGCTCGAGGTGAGCCGTACACTGCGCGCATGCCTGTTCGCGCGCTCGCGTTGGTCGCGTCGTCGGCCGTGCTGTTGATGGTCTGCAGCTCGCAGGGCCCCTGCGGAGCCTGCCAGTCGTGCTGCGGAGCGGACGGAGTCTGCGGCCCGTGTGCCGACGGCGGCGGAAACGGCTCCGCGGGCGCTGGCGGCGCTGCGGGTGGCTCCGGCGGCGCCGGTGGCTCCGGTGGCTGTGTCCCCGAGACCTCCGATGCACTGTGCGCGAACGGCATCGACGATGACTGCGACGGCTACGTCGACTGTCGCGACTTCTCATGCGACCTCAACGCGAGCGTCACGGTGTGCGCGTGCACTCCGACCGGCGCCGAGAACACCGCCGCGGCCTGCGGCAACGGCATCGACGACGACTGTGACAACTTCATCGACTGCCGCGACTTCGACTGCTCGCGCAACAACCCCAACGTGCCCGCGTGCTGCCCAGGGCGGACCTCCGAGGACGACAACGACAACTGCAGCGATGGAATCGACAACGACTGCAACGGCTTCACCGACTGCGCCGACTTCGCGTGCTCGCGCAACGGCGCCGTCACCATCTGCGACGCCGGCCGGTGCACGCCCTCGGGTGCCGAGAACACGGCCGGCGCGTGCAACAACGGCCGTGACGAAGACTGCGACGGGTACCGCGACTGCGCCGACTTCGGCTGCACGGGCACCGCGGCCTGCCCCGTCGGCGCGGGCACCGCTTGCAGCGCGTGTGACGCCGGCGTCCACTGTCAGAGCGGGCTGTGCGCCTGGCTCCTCGCCTTTCCGAACCTCAAGTTCTGTAGCGCGCGCTGCGCGACCGACGGCGGCTCTCCCGCGTGCCCGAGCAACATGACGTGCAATGGGAGCGGAACCTGCATTCCGGTTCGCACCTTCCGCTGCACTGCGGACGCGGGGGGCTTCGCCCAGGTTGACGCCTGTGGACGCACGTACACGAGTCAGGCGTGCCCGAGCGGTCAGCGCTGCGTTCAAGACGGAGGGACGGCTCGCTGTCAGTTCCCCGCCGGTACGAAGGGCGCGTGCGCACTCTGTACCCGTGCCTCCGACTGCGCTTCGAACCTCTGCGTGGTCGCGCCGGGCGAGACCGAGGGCTACTGCACGCACACGTGCACCGTTTACGCCGACTGCATTCAACCGAACGGAGATGAGCCGTTCGACAGCTGCTCGGCGCTGGGGAACACGACGACGCCCAGGTACTGCTTGAACCAGGGCTTCGGCATCGACAACAGCTGCACGGCCGACCAGCGGGCCGTGGTGCGCATCAACTCGTGCGGCGCGGTCGTCTACCGCAACACCTGCAGTGGCTCGAACGTCTGCGCCCGCGGCCGGCCGACGTCGAGCAACCCGCAGGGCCCGATCGCCTGCATGGACCCGTGCCACTACCTGAACGGCACCGACTGCTACCAGGGCTTCTGCACCAGCTGCTACTACACGTATTACTCGTCGTCGCGGGAGTGCTGCGGCACGTGCGATGGGGAGTCGACGTGCACCACGCCCTATTGAGCGGCTGGCGCGCGTGGCGTCGAAACAAATAGCCATGGGTCGGTCGGACCCGGTGCGTCTAGGCTGTGGCGCTGGTGGAGAGGCTCCTGCGCCGCGACCCGGAGTGGGTGGGGATGATCGAGGCTGCGCACTCGCCCGCCGCCGATGACGCCGCCTGGGCCGCCCGCGTGCTGGAGGCCTGCCGGCGGCTGTTCTCCGAGACCGCGTTCATCAACATCGTCGGTGTCGTGCTGCCCGAGCCCGGGGCTGCGATCGACGTGCCGTTCAGCGCGGGCTACCAGTACCGCGGAGCCGCGGAGACCCAGCTCCGCGCCTTCGATGCGATCTCACGGAGCGCGCTTCTCACCCTGTTCTTCCCTCCCACGCTGGTGAACTCGCACCGGCACCTGGAGCGCCGCCTGCCCGCGGACGCGCGCGCCCTGCTGCAGCAGCTCCGCCGCGAAACCGGGATCAGCGACGCGCTGGGCCTCGTGCTGCAGCCAGCTCTCGGAGAGTCGGTCGTCATCTCGACAGGCATTCCGCACGCGTCCGCGCCGACCCGGCACGAGCGCCGCAGGCTGACGCAGCTCGCGCTGCACCTCGAGGCGGGCTTGCGAGCGCGCCGGCGGCCACAGGAGGTCAAGGCCGTCGTCGAGTCGAACGGGCGCGTCGTCCATCTCGAGCCCGGAGCGCCCTCGCGCGAGAATCTGCGGCACAGCGTCCGCATGACGGAGCGTGCCCGCACACGCCGTCACCGCCGGGCGGCCGAGTCGCTCGACCTGTGGACCGCGCTCATCGATGGCCACGCGAGCCTCGTCGAGCGCTCCGAGGGAGGCCGCCGCCGGTACCTCGTCGTCGGAAACCCGCCGCTGCGGCGGCCGATGCGCAGCCTCGGCTCCGCCGAGCGCGACGTGGTGAGCGCCGCCGCGCGGGGCCTCTCGGCGAAGCTCATCGCCTATTCGCTCGGCATCTCGAATCCGACGGTGTCTTCGCGCCTCGAGAGCGCGGCGACGAAGCTGGGTCTCTCGAGTCGCACCGAGCTCGTGCGCCTCGCCGCACGCCTCAGCGTTCCCGAGCGCGCGACGGCCGAGCTGGCCGGGCTGACCCGGGTGCAGCGGGAAGTGCTCGACCTCATCGCAGATGGCCTGACCAACGCCGAGATCGCCGCCCGCCGCGGGCGCTCGATTCACACCATCGCCAACCAGGTCACCGGTCTGCTCGCGAGGACCGGCGCTCCAACCCGCCGCGCGTTGGCTACCCGCAGCTGAAGGAGATCGTGATGACGAACAGAGCGAATTTGGCGTGCGTGCTGGTCGCTTCAGTCGCTGCGAGTTGCATCGTCATCGATCCGACCGGTGGCAAGGTCAAGGACGAGCCGCCGAAGGTCTACTGCATCAGCAACCGCGCCTCCGGAGCGTGCTCGTGCTCGACGGAGGACCCCGGGCTCGGCGACGACACCGAATACGTCTCCAACTGCGACGCGCTGCCGAGCGACACGCAGTGCTGCCACGACATCAACGGAGACGGCGAAACGACGTCCTGTGACTGCTACCGCGCTCTGTGCGCGTACGACACCGACACGGATCGCTGCGAGTGCACGTACTTCGGCCACCTGATCGTCGGCAACGTTCGCGACAACGAAATGATCGTCTCGACGTGCCCGACCACGACGTGCTGCCGGAGCAGCGACTCGTGCTACTGCGGCTCGAGCTGCTTCGGCGACACGCCCGTGTCGTCGTGCACGACCGCTTCGATTCCCGCGAAGAGGGCGTGCGGCGGCGGAACCCGGTGGGCGGCCTCGTGCGCCGGCCTCAAGTGGACGAAGTGACCTGTCACTGACGTTTCGGTTTACCGAAACGTCGCGTCCGTGCTCATCGAATTGTGCCGGCCCGGGGGCTTCCCTATGCACGGCCCCCGTGCAGACCTTCAACTCGAAGCAAGGTGCGGCGAGCTCTCCGCTCGTCGCGGCGATGAGCGCGCGCGTGAACCCGGCCGGGGTGAACGTCGGGTGCAACGAAGTGCTCGCGGTGCTGGCGGGGCCGGCCGAGGCGCGGCTGATTACGCTGGCCTCGCTGCCGCTGGGCCGGCTCGGCCACCGGCTGGTGGCGCTGCGCTACTTCATCGCGAACGGCGAGACGTGGCTCAAGCACTTCGCGTGGGAGGCGCCGCTGGCGCGGGTCGCTCCGCTCGGGCCGATGAAGGTGCTCGAGCTCAACGCCCAGGTGCAGGACGCGCGGCGCGCGCCGCTCGACGCGCAGCAGTGGCAGGCCCGGCTCGCGGCGGCGCCGTTGCGGTCGCTCGCCGCGCAGCTCGCGGAGGCCGACGGGGTCGGCGCCCACTCCGTCGAGTGGCTGGTCGCGATTCACCAGCACCCCGCGCTCGCCGCCGACCTGCGCGCGCGCCTGCGCGACGAGGCCGCCACGCTCACGCGCGATGACCCGCGCGCGGCCGACGTGCTGTACCTCGCCAGCTACGACCTCAAGCGCCTGCCCGCCACCACGGTCGGGGAAGGCAGGCTCGACTACGTGCTGGTCGCCGACAAGGGCGAGATGGGCGCGCGCGCCGTGCGCGAGGCGGCGGCGTTCGGCGCGACGCCGGTCGTGCTGTTCAACGAGGCCGACGACGCGAACGCGCTGCAGGTGCGCCTGGCCCGGCAGCTCGGCGGCTTCGCCATCGGGCTCACCGGCAACTTCAAGGAGACGTACGCGAACCCGCAGCAGATTTCAGCGCGGGTCCACGAGGCGTTCCGCGCCCGCTTCGGCGAACAGGCTCCCGAGCACCTCGCGCGCGCTGCCCTGTACCCGGGCTACGGCCCGCTGGCCGAGAGCTCGGCCGCCATTCAGCACTTCCGCCACGAGGGCATCGCCTTCATCGGCCCGATGCAGGACGTCGTCGAGCGCGCCGGCGACAAGCGCAAGTTCCGGCAGCTCGCCGAGTCGATCGACCCCGGCGCGGTGACGCCGGGCATCGTGATGGAGCAGACCGACGCCGAGGCCATCGTCGCCGCCATCGAGGCCGGCCACGCCGAGGGGCGCTTCGGCTTCCCGGCGCGCATCAAGGCGGCGAACGGCGGCGGCGGCCGCGGGCAGGTGGTCTGCGCCGACCCGTCGGGCGTGCGCGCCGCGGTCGCCCGCGTGCTCTCGGAGATTCAGTCGAACGGCTGGGACCCCGGCGTGATGTTCGAGCAGAACATCCCCGAGACGATTCACCTCGAGGTGCAGGTGCTGCGCGACCGCTTCGGCAACACGCGCCACTTCGGCATGCGCGACTGCAGCGAGCAGCGCGCCAGCCAGAAGATTCAGGAAGAGGCGCCTCCCGCGCTGCTGCGCGAACAGCCGGAGCTCGCCGAGCGCATCTGCGGCATCGCGGTGCGCATCGCCGACGAGTGCGGGTACGTCGGCGCCTGCACCGTCGAGCTGATGTTCAAAGACGGGCACTTCTACCTGCTCGAGATGAACACCCGCATCCAGGTCGAGCACCCGGTCACCGAGGAGGCCCACCGCATCCGCTCGGTCGACGGCCTTCAGCCGCTCGACCTCGTGGCGCTGCAGCTGCTCATCGCCAGCGGTCGCCCGCTGCCGTTCACCCAGCAGCAGGTGGTGCAGACGCACGTCGCGCGCGAGTTCCGTCTCAACGCCGAGTCGTGGAGGCCCGACCTCAAGGACCCGCGCGACGGGAAGAAGGGCTTCTTCCTGCCCAACGCCGGTCGCTTCGACGTGCTCGAGGTGCCTGACTCCGACACGGTGAGCGCGGCGCTCGCGGCGGCCGGGGTCGAGGGCATCGCGCAGCTCACCGTGCGCTGCGACCTGGGCTTCGCGCCCGGCGACACGCTGGTGAACAAGGACCCGACGTTCGGGAAGCTCATCGTCGCGGTGCAGGCCGCGCCCGGCTTCGAGGCCCGGCGGTACGAGCTGTTGCGGCTGGCGTCGCTCGAGGTGCTGCGGCGGGTGCGCATCGAGGGTCAGCAGGTGCTGCCCACGGGCGCCGTCATCCCCGGCTCCCGCTTCCTCACCAACCTCGACGCGCACGTGCGCATCCTCGAGACGCCGATGCTCGAGGCCCACGGGCTGTCGACCGCGAAGGGCCGCCACGTCGGCTGGGTGGTCGCGATGCTCCGCGGTTGAAGTAAGGGGGCTGTGCGCCGTCCCACTTCACATGCTCGCCCTCTTCACCCTGGTGCTGGTGTCGCAGCTCGACGACGACATGCCGGGCGCCATCGTGCGCCGGCAGCCGCCGCCGCCGCCGCGGCCCTGCGAGGTCGAGCTGGTGCTGAAGGTGAGGAGGAGCGCGAGCGCGATTCGCCTCGAGGGTCAGCTCAAGAACCGCAGCGCCAGACCCCAGACCGTGACGATGCAGGGCCGCTGCCCGAACCCGCCGCTCGTCATCAACGGCCTGCCGGAGGGCGTTCACGCGTTCGACACCTGCGCCATGGGGCCCTGCGTGGCGAACGAGCCGGTCACGGTGACGCTCGCTGCCGGGCAGACGGTGAAGCTCGGCGAAGGCGTGCTCACCCGCAGCGGCGGCGCCTGCAGCAAGCCCTTCGTGGGCGGGCCGCATCCGCTGTCGATGGTGATTGCCGCGGTCGGCGAGGTGCCCCAGCTCTGCGGCGGCGAGCCCGTCCAGGTCCGGGGCTTCCCCGAGCCGAAGCCGCCGCCTGAGCCGAAGCCTCCACCGCCCGCGCGGGAGCCGGCCAAGCGCTGCCCCGACATCGCGTGTGGCGGCTGCCCCGGCGGCTACGCGCCGTCGGCCGACGGCTGCCCGTCGTGCGAGTGCCTCCAGGGGCCTGCGCTGACGCGCCCGTGAAGGGGGTTGGTCGAACGCCGGCACGCTCGAGCCGCGCCACTGCGATATGAGCGGCGTCAGTCGACGCTTCGCGGGAGGGGTACATGTCGCGCCGTGCGTTGTTCACGTTGCTCGTTGTCGCGGGCTGCACTCCGGTTCCACCTGACCCCGGCACCGGTGATGGAGGCCCTCCCGACGCGGGCTGCAACCGCGTGTGCGGCGACGGTCGCGTCGAGTGCGGCGAGGTCTGCGACTACGCCGCGGGCCCGTGCTGCAACACGACGTGCGACGGCTACGCGAACGGGACCACGTGTCGCGCCGCCGCCGGGCCCTGCGACGTCGCTGAAGTCTGCGACGGCACGACGGGCGCGTGTCCTGCCGACGTGCTCCGCAACCAGGACGTCTGTCGTCCCTCGAACGGCGACTGTGACGTCGAGGAGCACTGCGACGGCACGTCGGCAGACTGTCCCGCCGACGACAAGCGCCCGGTGACGACGCTCTGCCGCGCGAGCGCCGGTCCCTGCGATCTCGCCGAATACTGCACCGGCACGACCGACAGCTGCCCGGCCAACGCCCTCGCGGATGCGGGGACGAGCTGCCGCGCCGCGATGGGCGACTGCGATCTCGCCGAGGTCTGCGACGGGCTGAACGCGACCTGCCCGATGGATGTGCTCGCCCCGTCGGGCACCACGTGCCGCGCCGCTGCCGGAACGTGCGACCTCGCCGAGACGTGCAGCGGCTCGTCGTCGTCGTGTCCGGCGGACCAGGTCGTCGACGTGGGCACCCCCTGCCGGCCAGCCCTCACGTCGTGCGATCTGCCCGAGTCGTGCACCGGCTCGAGCGGCGTCTGCCCCACCGACGTCTGGAAGGAGCAGGACGCCGGCTGCGCCCCGGCGAAAGTGACGCCGAGCCTGACCGCCCACGACTTCGGCAGCATCGCGGTCGGCACGACCGCAACCCGGACGATGACGCTCAACAACGACGGCGGTCTCCCCCACGTCCCGGCCCCGGTGTTCAACATCGGCGGCGCGTCGCCGAACGACTTTGCCGTCGTCTCGCAGTGCACCGGCAACCTGTTGCCGGGCTCGTCGTGCCAGGTCGACCTGCAGTTCCGGCCGACCACGCTCGCATTCAAGAGCGCCCTCGTCACCTACAGCCCGCCGTCCGGGACCATCGCCCTGAACGGCAACGCGCTGTTCCCGGCGACGCTGTCCGTGCTCCCCACGGTCTTCCAGTTCTCACCCGCTCAGGTCGGCGGGGCGCCGTCCGCGGGCTCGATGTTCACGGTGTTCAACGGTGTGGGGGCTGCACGCTCGGGAACGGTCGCCCTCTCCACGTCGGATCCTCAGTTCGTCATCGCCTCCGCTCCTCTCAACTCGTGTGGCTCGTCGACTCAGCTGGTCGGAGGCGGCAGCTGCAACTTCCTCGTCCAGTTCGTGCCGGCGACCGCTGGAGCTCACTCGGCGGTCCTGACCATCTCCGCCACACCGGGCGGCACGCTCACCGTCCCGCTCTCCGGCACCGGCACGCCCTGAGGCCCGGGCAGTTCAGTCTCGCTCCGGCGGCGGGAACGCGGCGCCCAGCAGCTTGCGGAGCAGGCCGTCGAGCTGCTCCTGCTCGGCGACGGTGAGCGCCGAGACCATGCGCTCCTCGTTCTCGACGTGGGCCACGATCGCTTTTTCGATCAGCTGCTTGCCCTTCGCGGTGAGCGTGACGCGGTAGCCGCGCCGATCCTCCGGGTCGTCCTTGCGCTGCACCAGCCCCGCCTGCTCCAGGCGGTCGAGCCGGTTCGTCATCGCGCCCGACGAGAGCATCAGCAGCCGGTACAGCTGGGTGGGCGTCACCTCGTACGGCGCGCCCGACCGCCGCAGCGCCGAGAGCACGTCGAACTCGCCCAGCTTCAGGCCGAACCGGTCCAGCTCGGCCTCGATGCGCTGCTCCCCCACGCGGGCCAGCATGCCGAGCCGCGCGATTAGCCCCATCGCCCGCACCGGCAGGCGCGGCAGCTCCTTCTTCCATTGCTCCGTGATGCGATCGACGTGGTCGGGCTCTCGCCGGCTCATGAGGCCACCGTAGCTCAGGTGTCTTGACGTCGAGAAACATCGTTGCTATTTGTCTCCACGTCGAGATACTCGACATCGAACTATTTGACCTGGAGACAGTCATGAGGCGGACGGGCGTGGCGGTGGCGGCGGTCGCGGTGGTGGGCGTCGGGGTGTTGGCGGCGTGGGGAGCGGGGCTGGGGCGGCGCGCCGCCATCGCCTGGGAGGGGCCGTCGGCGCCCCTGCCCGGGGCGGTGGCGCAGCCGGGCGTGCGGCTGCACGTCTTCGAGACGGGGAAGATGGTCATCCCCGGCTGGTCCGTGTGGGTGGGTGGCAGCGGCGAGCGGCTGATGGATCAGCCCGCGTACCTGGTGGAGCACCCGCGCTTCGGCCGGGTGATGTTCGAGGCCGGACACCACTCGGAGATCTCGGTCGACCCCGGCCGGCACCTGGGGTGGATCCACGCCGCGGGGTTGATGCCGATGGAGCAGGCCCCCGGCCAGAGCGCGCCCCAGCAGCTTGAGGCCGCGGGCGTCGACCCGGCCTCGGTGCGCGCCATCGTGGTCTCGCACCTTCACCCCGAGCACGTCGGCGCCGTAGAGGAGTTCCCGCGCGCCGAGCTCGTCACCGACCGCCGCGAGCTCGAGCACGGGCGCCGCGACCCCGACTACAACTACGTGCCCGCCGAGTACGACGGCGTGCAGCGGTGGCGCGGGCTCGACTTCACCGGCACTCCGCCGTTCGGCACCTTCACCGGCTCGGTCGACCTCTTCGGTGACGGCTCGGTCTACGTGGTCTCGTCGCCCGGTCACACGCCCGGCCACGTGTCGATGGCGGTGCGGCTCGAGAGCGGCTGGGTGTTCCTCGCCGGCGACGTCGCGTGGACGGAGCGGAACCTCGACAGCGCCAGCATCGGCCTGCCCTGGGTCAGCAACGACGGCGTGGCGGCGCGCGCCTCGCTCGGTCAGCTGCTGCGCCTGCGGCAGGAGCACCCCGAGGTGCTGATCGTGCCCGGGCACGACCTGGGCCCGCTGCGCCGCGCCGCCCGGCCCGACGTCGTCTTCCACCCCTGGCCGCCCGGCGACCGCCTCGCCGCGAACGGCCGCTGACCCCGGTCGAGCGCACGACTCCACGCTCATGAGCCCCGGACCTGAGGCATGGTGCAGGCCATGAAAGCGTGGACCACACTGGCCAGCGCGCCGGGGCTCGAAGGGCAGCAGCTGCTGCTGCAGGAGCGCGACGGAGTCTTCGTCGTCCGCTCCGGCGGCCGCGAGCTGATGTCGAGCGCGCACCACCACTCGGAGGAGGCCATGTCCCGCATCGGCCTCGAAGGCGTGCGTGCGAGCAGGCCGGTGGTGCTCATCGGCGGGCTCGGCCTCGGCTACACCCTGCGCGCGGCGCTCGACGCGATGCCCGCGGGGGGCCGGGCGGTCGTCGCGGAGATCTCTCCCGCGATCGTCGAGTGGAACCGCACGTTCGTCGCCGAGCTGGCCGGGCGGCCCCTGGAAGATCCCCGCGTCGAGGTCGCGGTCGACGACGTCGCCGAGGTGATGCGGCGCACCCCGGGCGGCTTCGACTGCATCCTGCTCGACGTCGACAACGGGCCGAGCGCGATGTCGGCGCAGCGCAACCAGCGGCTGTTCGAGGCGCACGGCGTCTCGGTGATCAAAGCGGCGCTGCGGCCTGGCGGCGTCGTCGTCATCTGGTCGGCCGGCCCCGACGCGAAGCTGGTCAAGCTCATGGGCCAGGCCGGCCTCGAGCCGCACGTCGAGCGCAGCGCTGCCCGCCCCGGTGCCTCGGCCACGCCGCACGTGCTGTTCGTGGGGAAGCTCAGCGCCTCGCGCCGGCACTCCGGGCGACGAAGCGTCTGAAGAACGACACCAGCGCGCCCTGGGCCGCCTCGAGATCGGTCGCCGCGGCCCCTTCGTCGCTGACCGCGACGAAGCCACAGTCTTCGCAGGTCTCGAACATCAACGCCTGACCGCGGCCGGTCTGCTCGATGCGCGTCAGACTGACTCCGCAAGCGCGGCAGGTGCCCGTCTCGGCGTCGGGGTCGGCTCTGCCGCCGAGCGAGTCGAGCCCCGGAAGGCTGTGGTGCAGCAGCAACGCGTTGAGCTGCGCACCGTCGGTCCACAACACTTCGCACTCGGAGCACGAGAAGACGTGCACGTCGTCGTTCGCGAGATCGGCCAGCTCGACATCACACTGAGGACACTCCATGGCTCCTCCATACGCCGGCCGCTCGGCGCACTCACGCAAAAGCGGAGCCGCCGGAAGCGGGCGGCGTCTCGCTCACGCCGGCTCTCCGACCCGTTCGGGCCTCTTTCCGACCGCCGCGAGGACGCGCTCCAGCTCCTCATAGGCGATGGGCTTGCGCAGCACGCCTCGCACGCTCGCGTCCTCCACGGTCGCGTCGCGTGCCGCCGTCATCACCCACACGGGAAGCGCCTGCAGCGCGGGGTCGCGCCGCCGCTCCTCGAGGAACTGCCAGCCGCTCATCACCGGCATCATCAGGTCGAGCAGGACGAAGTGCACCCCGCCTTTGGCCGCGCGCGCGAGCTCGAGGCCCTCGCGCCCGTTCCGCGCCGCGATGACGGGGCAGCCGAGATCGGACAGCACGAGCCCGAGCGCCTCGCGGATGTCGTCGTCGTCGTCGACGACCAGCACGGTCATGGGGGCGCCCGCCGAGGTCATGCGCCCCCGCTCTCGGCCCGCACGTACCGCGGCAGCATGACCTCGAACGTGGCGCCGCGCCCCAGGGCGCTGTCGACGCGGATGGTGCCGCCCATCGCGTCGACCACCTGCTTCGCGATCCACAGCCCCAGGCCGAAGCCGCCGAAGTGCCGCGACGACACCGCGCGCTCGAAGCGGTGGAAGATGCGCGCGTGCTCCTCGGGCGCGATGCCGATGCCCTCGTCTTTCACCTGCAACCCCACCTGGTCCTCCGCGGCGCTGAGCGTGATGGAGACCGGCTTTCCCGCGCCGTACTTCAACGCGTTGGTCAGGAGGTTCGTGAGCACCTGGTCGACCCGGCTGCGATCCCACCGGCCGACCACGCGGTCGGGCACCGCCAGCTCGAGCTCGCAGCCGGCGCGGTTCGCCTCCGGCTGCAGGCGCTCGGCGACCTCGCGCACCAGCTCGGTGAGGTCGAGCTCGTCGAGCTGCAGCCTCAGCCGATCCGCGCGCAGGCGCGACACGTCGAGCAGGTCGTTCACCAGCCGCGTCATGCGGTCGACGCTGCGCTCCGCCGCGAGCAGCCGGGGCAAGAGCTCCGCGTCCATCGCCGCGCCGTGCGGGCCGCGCGTGAGGCTCTGAATCTGCAGCAGCAGGGCCGTCAGCGGCGTGCGCAGCTCGTGCGAGGCGATCGACAGGAACTCGTCGCGCGTCTGGATCGCGCGGCGCAGCCGCTCTTCGGCGCGCTTGACCTCGGTGACGTCGCGGAGCTCGAGCACCGCGCCACCTCCGGCGGCCCGGGAGAGCGGCATCACCGAGCACGACGCGAGGAAGACGGTGCCGTCCCGGCGCATGAACGTGCACTCGTAGTCGCGCAGCGCGGCCCCCTCGCAGTGAATGGGGCACTCCTCGATGGGAAAGGGACGCCCGTCGTCGTAGTGCGGGTGCAGCACCTCGTGCAGCGACTGGTCGCGCAGCTCGGCGAGCGCGTAGCCCGTCACGCTCTGGGCCGCGGGGTTGAGGTAGGTGGTGCGGCCGCGCGGGTCGAGCACGAACAGGCACGACGCGGCGTTCTCGGCGACGGTGCGCGTCAGCGCTTCCTGCTCGGTGAGTCTGCGCGCCAGCTCCTGCTGCTCGCTGACGTCGACCAGGCCCCCGACGAGCCGCCGCGCCTCGCCCGCCTCGTCGCGCAGCACCCAGCCGCGTCCCAGCACCCCGACGTACACCCCATCGCGGCGGAGGAAGCGAAAGGTGTCCGACCAGCCGCGTCGCCCCTGCTGCACCGTCTCCTCGAGCCCCGAGGCCACCCGCTGGCGGTCGCCGGGGTGCACGTGCTCGAGCCACGCGGCGAGCTGGCTCAGCGACTCGAGCGGCTGCCCCAGCAGCGCCTCGACGTTGTTGCTCCAGTGAATGGTCTCGGCGCGCAGGTCCCAGTCCCAGATGGCGAAGCCCGCCGCGCGCACCGCGGCGAGGTAACGCTCCTCGCTGCGCTGCACCGTCAGCAGGTGTTGCTCGCGGTCGTTCAGCTCCTGGGTCACCGCGACGCGGAAGACGTGGAACGCGTCGAGCAGCTTCACCCGCTCGTCGGCGGTCAGCGGGCCGGCTGCTTCGAGCTCCTGCAGGACGACGCGCTCGAGCAGGCCGAGGTTCTGCAGCGCGTCGAGCGCGGTGCTGCCGCACCCGCGGCGGCGGCACGCCTCGGGCAGGTGCGCGTCAGCCCCCTCGAGCACCCGCGCGAGCTCGTCGAGCAGCGCGGCCATCGCGCCCGCGTCGGCGAGCCGCGGCTGCGCGCGCTCCTGAAAGGCCTGAAGCACCCGCTGCCGGCGCTCCGCGACCCGCCGCGCCGCCGGCGTATGGACGAGCGGCTGCACGTGGCTCACCCCTTGGGCTCGCCCGGAGCCTCGAACAGCCGCCCGATGCGCTCGGCCTCGTTCTGCGACAGCTGGGTGGTGAGGCCGCCGAGAATGCCGGTGACGTTGCGGAAGGCCTTGCCGATGTGCATGCCCCGCTCGTCGATCATGAACTCGCGGATCTCCTTCACGTGCTTCGAGCCGCGCATCTTCAGCACCGTGAGCCCGCGCCGCATCTCGCCGTAAATCTCGACGTACCGGAGCAGGATGATGGAGTCGGTGATGGTCGAGATGTGCGCTTCGGTGATCGAAGTGCCCCCCATCAGCGTCGGCGTCGTCGAGGTGAACAGGCCCGTCAGCTCCTGGTGCTTGATGAACGACGTGAGGCCGATGACGAACTCGCGGAAGCTCTTCAGCGACGACACGCGCTCGAGCGCCGACATGCTGTCGACCGCGATGCGGTTCGGCTTGAACTCGGTGATGGCCTGCTTGATGGAGAGCAGGTGGTCCTCGAGGCTCTTCACCTCGGGGTAGTCGCAGACCACCTTCAAGAGGCCGGCCTTCTCCATCGACTCGAAGTCGAGGCCCCAGCCCGTCGCGTTGCGAATGAGCTGCTCGCGGCTCTCTTCGAACGCGAACAAGAGGCACTTCTCCCGCGCCGCCGCGGCGCCCTTGATGAAGTGCGCCACGGACAGCGTCTTGCCGGTGCCCGTCGCGCCGGAGATGAGGATGATGGAGTCGCGGAAGAAGCCGCCGCCGCACATGTCGTCGAGCTGCGGGATGCCCGACGAGACGCGCAGGGCCGACGAGCGCTGCTTGAGCTCGATGGCCGAGATGGGGATGACGACGATGCCGCCGTCCGTGACGGTGAACGGGTACTCGCCCTTGCTGTGCTCGGTGCCGCGGAACTTGAGGATCTCGACGGTGCGGCGGCGCTTCTCGTCCTCGAGAATGTTGCGGAGGATGATGACGTTGTCGGCGACGAACTCTTCGATGCCGTAGCGCGCGATCGGCCCGTAGTCTTCGAGGCGCTCGGCGGTGATGACCGAGGTGACGCCCATCTTGCGCAGGGCCGCGGCGGTGCGGAACAGCTCGTGGCGGATCTGCGGCGTCTCGCCCAGCTGGCTGAACACCGCGCCCAGCGAGTCCATCACCACGCGCTTCGCGCCCGTCTTGCGCACCGCGTTCTCGATGCGGGCGATGAGCGCGCCCAGGTCGTACTGGCCCGTGGTGAGCGGGCTCTGCGCGGGGTCGGGTGACGCGTCCACGAAGGTCCACTTCGACTGCGCCTCCCAGCCGGCGATGTCCCAGCCGAAGCTCTGCACGTTGCGGCGGATGTCCTGGGGCGACTCCTCGAACGTGACGAAGACGCCGGGCTCGTCGAAGCGGGTGATGCCGGCGGTGAGGAACTGCGCGCCGAAGATGGTCTTCGCGCTGCCCGCGGTTCCGGCGACCAGCGTCGTGCGCCCGAGCGGAATGCCGCCGCGCGTGACGTGGTCCAGGCCTTCCATGCCGCTGGGGAGCTTCTTGACCGGGTCGGGAGCGTTCACGGGTTCTTTCCTGGAGAGGGGAGGCGGTCGTCGAGCTGGGTGAGCCCGAGCCCCGCGAGCACGCGCGGGGTGTGAGAGAGGTCGCCGATGAGCCGGCGGGCCGGCAGCGGAGCGTCTTTGATCAGCGTCGGCGTGACGGTGATCTTCTCGCGCTCGGCGAGCTCGGGCTCTTCCAGCACGTCGATGATCTGCAGCTCGTAGTCTCCGCCGAGCAGCTGTGCGCAGAGCGCCCGGAGGTTGGCGATCGCCGACAGCGAGTTGCCCGCCTGACCGGAGATGAAGAGTCGGAATTGGTGTCGTGCCATGTCGTTCCTCACGCGACGGAGTCCGGCGGGGGCTGCGGGTTGACGTAGAGGCGGTACGAAGCGAGGACGTAGCCGAGGATGCCGATGAGCATGAGCCGCGCCTCTTCGCGCTTCGCGGCGCCGAGCTCGGAGCCTTCGGTGCTCCAGCCCGACTGCAGGGCCTCCTGGTAGACGTCGACGATGTCGCCGGGCCCGACGCGCAGCGTCGCCAGCGCCTCGGAGAAGCGGTGCAGCTCGCGGCGCTGGTCGGTCGCCTCGAGCTCGTGCTCGCGCTCGGCGATCGACCTCTCGCAGATGACGACGAACTCCTTCACGAACCGCTCGAACGCGGCAGGAGCCGCCTGGCGCAGCGCGACCTGGCCGAGGAGCTCCGCGGCGACGGTGGAGCGCGACCGCGAGAGGCGCTCGAGGCTGCGCCGCTCGCGCTCGTGCGCCGCGAGCTCTCGGGCTTGCTCGAGCTCGGCGCGCAGGTGGTGACGCTCCATCGCGTGGTGGAGCGCGCGGCCGAGCAGCTCGGGCGTCTGGGCGGTCTTGATCAGCGCCTCTTCGGCGCCGCGGCGCAGCGCTTCGGTGCGCAGCTCGGCAGCCGGGAGCAGCGCGACGATCGGCAGGCCCGGCGCGCGGCGCGCCGTCTTCTGCAGGATCGTGAGCGGCGCCTCACCCGTCGCCGTCGCGTCGAGGAGCACGACGTCGACGCTCGCGAACGCGTCTCTCGTGGCCAGCTCGTCGAGCGTCTTCGCCCGCTGCACCTCGAACTCGACCTCGGCTCCGGTGGTCAGGTGCGCCGTGGTCGCCGCGGCATCGGTGTCGCTCTCCTGCACCAGCAGCACGCGCGGGCGCTCGGGGTGCGCGCGGGCGCACGTGGGCGCCTCGGGGGTCGCCGCGACGGGCGCCCCCGCGCGAATGCGCTCGAGCTGGCTGATGACCTGCTCCGAGGCCACCGGCTTGCGCAGGTAGCCGGTGACGCCCGGCAGCGCCGCCGAGGCGTCGAGCGCGGCGGAGATGACCAGCACCGGCACGCGGGACAGCTCCGCGTCCTGGTGCCGCGCCTCGAGGAACTGCCAGCCGTTCATCACCGGCATCATCAGGTCGAGCAGGATGACCGTGGGCGGTGCGCTCTCCCGCCGCAGCAGGTCCAGCGCGCGCTTGCCGTTCTCCGCGTACAACACGCGGTGGCCGAGGTTCTGGAGCAGCTCGCCCAGCGACTCGCGGCTGCTCGAGTCGTCGTCTACGACGAGAACGGTCGAGGGCCGCGGCTCATGGAGCTTGAAGGAGGAAGACGTCGGGTCCATGAGGTGCGCAAGTGCCGGCAGCAAGAGCGAGCACCCTGCAGTCGAAGAAGAGCCAAACAAGTATGCGGCGCACGCGGGCCGTTCAAGGCCGTCTCGGCGCCGTCACCAGCCGGTTCGCTCGGGGCCGTGCCCGAGCGTTACCTTTCGGTGACGGGCGGTGCACCGCGGAGAAATTTTCTCCGCCGAGGGCGTCAGCGCCGGGCACAGTCTCGATGATTCGAGGAGAACCGGTGGATCACCGGCCAGCGCATCGAGGCCTCGGGCGGCATGGTGCTGTAGCGCGCGCGGCGCAAAAGCCGGTACGGTGGCGCCGATGGCCGTGAAGCTCGACACGAAGACGCCCGCGACGCGCTCCGTGCCCAAGGAGCGCGTCGAGGTGCAGCCGACCGTCGACGTCCCTGCGGTGGTGCCCGTCGTCCGGCCCGACGCGCAGCAGTTCGGCGAGACGGTGAGCGCGCCGGTGCAGCTCGACCCGAAGAGCGCGCAGCACGTGCCCGCGCCGGTCGCGGGAGACGGCCTGTTCATGACCAGCCTCCCCGAGCCGACGCACGCCGGCGCGCAGTGGGTGCCGCAGAAGCTCGGCGAGGTGCGGCTCAACCTCGGCGGCGAGGGCGAGGTCGCCGGGTTCGTCAACGTGAACCCGATGATGGGCAACCAGCAGAGCCTCGAGGCGATTCTGAAGCGCGACCCGACGGGCGCGGTGCTGGACGCCGGCGCCGAGGCGCTGCCGTACCCCGACCGCAGCGTGAAGGAGATTCGCGGCAACGCGCTGCCCAGCCCGGTGCTCGGCAGGTTCGGCAAGCAGATCGCCAAAGAGATCATGCGGGTGCTCGTGCCCGGCGGCACCGCGCAGTTCAGCTCGCGCACCCCGTTCGCGAAAGACCTCGTCGACCACCTCGTGTCGCTGGGCTTCAAGATGGTCGGCGAGAACATGGCGCGCTTCACGCAGCCTTGAGCAAGGTCCTGGCGGTGATGCTCGTCGTCGTCGCGGCCGCGTGTCGGAAGCAGCAGCAGCCGCCGCCGGCGCCACCCGTCACCGCCGCGATGCAGGAGCTGCGCGCCTCGAGTGACGCCGCCGAGCGACAGTGGCTCGTCGAGGGGGCGTGCCGCGGCAACCTCGCCGGCACGTGGGAAGCGGGCACGTGGGTGCAGACCCGGCGCAGCGACGTGTGCACCCGCGTGCGCGTGTTCGCCGCGAACGGCGAGCTGCACGCGGACGTCGCGTGCTGTGAAGGCGTCTGCCGCCCCGACCTGCCGCAGCTCGGGCCTGCGACGAGCGACCTCTGCCGGCAGGCGCAGGCCGAGCTCCAGCGCGGCCCGCTCTGGCTCAGCACGCACGACGACGCGACGGTGACGCGCACGAGCGGCGAGGTCGTGCCGCCCGCCGGTCAACGACGTTGGGGCGTCGCCGCAGGCAGCTACCGCGTGACGACGCGGCGACACACGGTCGAGCTCGAGGTGTCTGCCGACGGGCGCAGCGTGGCGGCGGTCGGTCAGGTGCGGCTCGGCAACGAAGGCCGCGGGCTGTGCACGCTGGGCACCGCGTCCGAGCCCGACGTGGTCATGCTCTACCCGTGTGCGGCGCCGCCCGACGGCGGCGTGCGCTGAGCAGCCGCGTCAGTCGGCGCGGACCGCGGCGCGCGCTTCGTCGACCCACAGGCCTTCGGGGAAGTCCTTCAGGTACGTCTGGTACTCGGCCTTCGCCTGCAGCGCCTTCGACCGCTGCGCGAAGCAGCGCGCGCGCAGGATGCGGCCGCGCGCCTTGATGCCGGCGCTCTCGGTGCGCTCGAGCAGCTCGGCGAGCCGGGGCAGCTCGCTCTCGCAGCTGCCGCTGAGCAGCGCGTCGCTCGCGCGCAGCAGCGTCTCGCGCTCGAGGTCGGGCGTCACGGCCGAGGCCACCGCCGCGGTCGCTGCGGGCGACGGCGGGCGGGCCGCGACGGCCTGGTGCGTCTGCGCCGGCGCGGGCTGCTGCACCGGCGGCGGCGCCGAAGGCGTCACCGGCGACGCCGGAGGCGCGGCCCACTCGGCCGGGTCAGAGACCGCTCCCACCGGCGCGGGCCCCGCGGCGGGCGCGGCCACCTGCGGAGCCGGCTGCGGCCGCGGAGCGACCTCCGGCTCGGGCAGCCGGTACTTCCCGGCGCCCGGAACGTGTGAGGGGAAGTGGTCTCCGACGCCGACGTCGTCGACGACGATGATCTCTCTGGGCGGCGGCTCGCCGACGGCGTTCTTGGGCGCGCCTTCGCCCGCGAACGAGGTGAACGACAAGAGGGTCACTGCCAGCAGCGTCAGTCTCACTTCCATGACGAATGGGTTGCCCCATCGGCGCGAAACGATCACTTTCGTGCCAGCGTCAAGCGTCTCGTTGCTCGGATTCCGCTCGCTGCCGTCGACCCTCTTCACGCCTGTGGCGTTCACGGTACGCTGACGCGCACATCATGGAGCCGCGCCGAGTTCTCATCGTCGATGACCACCCCCAGTTCGCGGACACCCTCGGCCAGGTCCTCACCGACCACGGCGCACAGGTCAAGCGCGCCAACGGCTACGACAGCGCCATCGCCCTGCTGCAGGCCGAGACGTTCGACGCGCTCATCACGGACTTCAAGATGGGTGACCACGACGGCGTCGAGCTCGTCCGCGCCGCGCGGCAGCTCGTCCCCAATCTCCCCGCGGTCGTCATCACCGGCGACGCGCGCGGCGCCGAGATCGCCATCAACTGCGAGCTGGGCCTGCTCGCGGTGCTGCCGAAGCCCGTTCCGTTTCGGCGGCTGCTCGCCGTGCTCGAGACGACCGTCCCCGCTCAGAGCCGGTAGACCGCGACGAGCCGGCGCGTCCGCCGCGACGTCGCCGCCATCACGCTGCTGAGCACGCTCTCGACGTCGAGCTCGATGAAGCTCACCTCCGCGCGCAGGTGCTTCTCGAGCGCGTCGCGCACCAGGCCCACCGCGGAGAAGTACCCGCGCGTGCCCTTGCCGCCCTGCGCCTTCAGCAGCTCCGCCGACGGGATGCCGTGGAGAATCTGCTCCGCGCTGAGCGGACTCCCCGTTCGCTGGAGCACTGCGCGTACTTCGCCGGCGATGTCTTTGGCCGAGAGCAAGGTCCCCTTTCCTCTCGCGCTCGGGAATTTCGCCCGCAGATCTTTCGGCAGCGTTACGCCCCGGTAACCGTCACCACTTCGGCATGCGAACCGACCGGGCGCTGCGTAGATCCAATCTCGCTGTGCGACGAAGCGGTCCCATACTCATCGTCGATGACGACGCCGACTGGAGGTCGAGCCTCAAGGACCTCCTCGTGCCCCGCGGCTACTCCGTAGTCGAGGCGGGCAACGGCCGCACGGCTTTGAACTACCTCACCTCGGGGAAAGTGCAGCCCGCCCTGGTCCTCCTCGACCTGCAGATGCCCGGCATGAACGGGTGGGACTTTCTGACCGTGCTGCAGGCCTACCTGCGGTTGTCGGCCATCCCCATCGTGGTCATCTCTGGCGCCGCCGGAGAGCCTCCCACCGTCGGCGTGGCCCGCTACTTCAAGAAGCCCATCGACGAGAACGAGCTGCTCGAAGCCATCGAGGACCTGATGGGCGGCGGCGGCAGCGGCTTCGTGCCTCCGACGCCTCGACCGTTCGGCAGCTCTCCCACCGCCTGATCCACGGGTCCTCCATGCTCAATGTCCCCAGCGTGCTGGTCATCGACGATGATCCGGATTCCCTGAACGCATCCACCGAGCTGCTGCAGAGCGCCGGCTGGTCCGTCATCACCGCACAGCACGGCCTCGAGGCGCTGCAGCACCTGCACGAGGGGCTGCGCCCGCGCGCGATGCTCATCGACCTCTCGATGCCCACGATGGACGGCCGCCGCTTCTGCGAGATCTGCGACGCCGAGCCCGCCTTCGCTCACATCCCTCGCATCATCGTCACCGCCGAGTACGGAGCGCGCGCCATGAAGTACCGCGCGCGCGCCGTCGTGCCGAAGCCCGTCGACAGCAAGCGGCTGCTCAGCGCGCTCACCGCCGAGTTCTGCCTCACCGACTAGATGGGCGGCTCGCCCATCTTCAAAGCTGCGCGGCGAGCAGCGCGTCGACGCGCCGGCCGATCTCGTCTCGAATCTCCCGCACGCGCTCGAGCGGCTTGCCCTTCGGGTCTTCGAGCGGCCAGTCGTCGCGCCGCAGGCCCGGCACGTGCGGGCAGGCGTCTCCACAGCCCATCGTGATCAGCATCGTCGCGCCCTGCGCGAGCTCGTCGGTCAGCTTCTGCGGCCGCGCGCCGCTCAGGTCGATGCCGAGCTCCTTCATCACCTCGACCACGACCGGGTGCACCGCCCCCGCCGGCTCGGTGCCTGCCGAGACCGCGCGTGCCCGCCCCGCGGCGCGGGCATTGAACAGCGCCGCAGCCATCTGCGAGCGCCCGGCGTTGTGCACGCACGCGAAGATGATCGTCTTCATGCGCTGACGTCTAGAACGCCGGCTTCAGCGGCGCCACGCCCATCCGCACCATCTGGCGCGACACCTTCGCCGCGAGGCCGACGAGGCCCGGCTCGTTCTGCAGCCGGTCGAACAGCCGGTCGGCATCGCCCGGGGCCAGCTTCCCCGCCTCGGGCAGGCCGAGCTCCTTGACCGCCGCGGCCACGACGGACATCGCCTTCTGCTGGCCGATCGACGCGGCCATGTGCGCGCTGATCAGCTCGACGTCGCAGGGCTCGGTGAGCTTCGGCGCAGGCGCTTCAGGTTGGGAAGGCAAGGACCACCGTGGTCGTGTTGTGGAAGCCCGATGATTGGCCGAGGTCCATCGCGATCTCTCCGTACGTCTCGAAGCCCGCGAGGGGCGCCCCGAGCACGGCCTGAATCTCCTTCACCGCCGAGCCGAAGCGCTGCCCGAGAATGAGGTCGCGGCAGATGCAGTCGAACACGAGCGCTCCGGCGACGTTCGCGCCGCCCAGCGCCTTTCGCGCCCGCTCGGCCGCCGCCCGCGCAGATTCGATCTGCTTCTCCTCGACGCTCTGGGTGACGCGCACCACCGCGCCCTCGGGCAGCCCGCACGCGAACGACAGAGAGCGGTCGGCGCCGACCGACAGCGGCGCGCGAATCTTGTACTCGTTCGCGCCGGCGATGAGGCCGACCTCGTAGCGCAGCAGCTGCGCGCCGATGTCCGGCGGCGGGTGTGGGCCGATCTCCACGCCGGCGGCGCGCACCTCTTCTCGCCACACGTCGTACGCGGGACGCCCGTCGAGCTCGTAGACGACCGCGCCCTTCGCGCGCGTCACCGTCAGCGGCTTCGACAGCGGAGCGTGGCCGTGCTGCACGCCGATGCCGAGCGGCCGCTTCGACGCGAGCACCGCGACGACGATGGCGTCGCTCGCCACCTTCGTGCCGCACGCGACCAGCGTCTGTTTGAACGCGAGGTCGTCTCCTGCCGCGCCGCCCGCCAGCCGCACCGTCGGCCCGAGCGTCATCGACGTGAGCAGCGCCGCCTCTTCGCCGTTGCCGCTCAACGGGTCGAGCAGCACGATGGCGGTGCGGTGCGGCCGGTCGCGATCGTCCGCGAGCTTCGGAATCGCCTCCGCGACCGCGCGCTCGACGTCGGCTCTCAAGCCCGTCGCGATGCCCGCCGCCGCCACGAGGTCGTCGCCCCCCAGGAGCCACGCGGTGAACTGGCCCTTGCCCTGGCCTGCTTCGGTGAACTCGCCCGCGGTGGTGCAGCCGATCGCCGTCACGCCCGGCAGCGCCTCGGCCGCCGCCTTCATCAGGCCCTCGAGCGCGACCTGCGGCGACGCGAAGATGACCAGCAACGTGGGCCGGTTGGCGACCTTCGCCTTGAGGGTCTGGAAGAGAACGGGTGCTTGCGACGCGCCCTGAGTCGAGCGGGCCGTCGCGATCGAAGTCGACATGTCTGGTCCCCTTTACTGCCCGCATTTCATCGACTCGCGCAGACGCATTCGGGCCACAGTAAGGGGTGCGCGCGTGGCGGTTTGCCTCACACCTTCGAGAGACTGAAGCGTGTTGCAGCGGGCGTAGGGGATGCATCGAACGCATGGCGTGGCCCCCGCGACACCATTTCGAAAGGCGAATATCCTGGCCGTCGACGACACGCGGGCGAACCTGCTCGCCATCGACGCGGTGCTGGGCTCTGCGTACAACGTCATCTACGCGGCCAGCGGCACGCAGGCGATCGACATCGTCAGCGCGCGGCGCGACCTCGACGTCATCTTGATGGACGTGCAGATGCCGGTGCTCGACGGCTTCGAGACCGCGGCGCGGATCAAGGCGATGCCGCACGGCCAGGACATCCCCATCATCTTCGTGACGGCGGTCTTCTCCGAAGACCCGTACGTCAAGCGCGGCTACGAGGTCGGCGGCGTCGACTACTTCGCGAAGCCGTTCGACGCGGCCATCCTCAAGCAGAAGGTGGCCATCTACTCGTCGTTTCGCCTGAAGGCCGATCTGCTGCGCGAGCGCGAGCGGCGCCTGCTCGAGATGGAAGAGGTGTTGCGGCTCGGGCGCGACCTCTCCGCTCGCCTCGTGCAGCAGCACGTCGGAGTTCTCGTCGCGAACGCCGAAGGCCACATCACCCAGATGACGGACGAGGCGGCCGCGGTGCTGAACATTTCGAGCGCCACGCCGCGCGACGCGTACGGCGAGCTGCTGAAGTGGTGGATGCGCGACGGGCAGGCGCTCAAGGCGCCCGGGACTCCGCTGCAGACGGCGCTCGAGCACGGCGAGATGACGCAGAACCGCGTGATGGAGCTGGTCTGCGTCGACGGCGTGCGGAAGAACCTGCTGTGCTCCGCGTCGCCCCTGCGCGACTCGAGCGGCCGCGTGATGGGCGCGGTGCTGCTGGTGCGCGACGTCGCCGACGCGCGAAGAATCGAAGCCGACCTCGAGGAGCGCGTGACCGCGCTGATCGCCGCGAACGCCGAGAGCGGTCGCGCGGCCTGAGCGCCGCTTCGCTACTTGATGAGCTGCTTGACCAGGTCGAGCAGCTCGTCGACTCCGAACGGCTTCTGCAGCACCGCCTGGACCTTGAAGCCCGTCGGCAGCTGGTCCTTCTTCACCGCCGTCATGAGGATGATGGGTATCGCGCCGTCCTTGTGCGCCTTGAGCTGCTCGATGAGCTCGAGCCCGTCCATCACCGGCATCATGTAGTCGACGAGCAGCAGGTCCGGCTTCGTCTCCTCGACGCGCTTGAGCCCGTCCTTGCCGTTGCGCGCGGACGAGACGGCATAGCCTTCCTCACCGAGGACGTCGGTCAACGCCTCGACGATGCCGAACTCGTCGTCGACGATGAGGATTCGCTTCGTCACTTCTTCTTCTTTCCTTTCGGCGAGGGCGACCGGGCAGGCGTCGGCGTCGGCTTCACGACGACCTCGTTCGGGTCGATGCGCGGCTTCGCACGGCCTTCCATAATCTCCTCGACGCTGCGGTACGACTCGGAGATGTCGACGCCGCCGTTGCCGATGCGGAACTCGCGCGTCGCCGGGTGGTACCCGCTGTCGCGCATCTTCAGCACCGACATCAGGCGGAACAGCTCGCTGTGCACCTCGGAGAAGCGCAACAGCACCGCGTTCTCGGCCATCGTCGAGATGCCGGTGACGGGCAGGTCGATGTTCTCGCTCAACACCTGCCGCAGCTCGGCGGTGCACAGCGTCGTCACGCCCTGCGTGCGCAGCTCGTTCGCGATCGCGCAGAAGAAGTGCGAGATGCGCTCGGGGTACGCGGCGCACTTCGTGAAGCCGTCGAGGCCGTCGATGAAGAGCCGCTTGATGCCGTGCAGGCGCACGGTGTCGATGAGCAGGTTGCCGAGCGCGTCGAGCGTGCGATCCGTCGGCGGGTGCCAGAGGAACTTCACCACGCCCTTGTCCGCCAGCGTGCCGAGGTCGAGGCCGAGCGCGCGGCCCTTGTTGATCAGCCGCCGCGGCGTCTCGAAGAAGCCGAAGAAGAGGCCCGGCTCTTTCTCGCGCGACCCAGCGAGGAACTGCAGGCCGAGCGTCGTCTTGCCCGAGCCCGAGGGCCCGGTGACGAGCGTCGTCGAGCCGCAGATGAGGCCCCCCTCGAGGATGGCGTCGAGCCGCGGGATGTTGGTCGAGATGCGGCGGTCTCCGCAGGGGTCTTCCTGGCTCGGGTTGCCGAGCAGCACCTCGATGCGCGGGTGCACGCGCACGCCGTCGGACTCGATGTTGAACGTGTGCGCGCCGCGCAGGTAGTCCGAGCCGCGGAACTTGCGGACCTCGAGCTCGCGCTCGACGCGGCGGGCGAAGCGAACGTCCGCCAGTTCGATGACGCCGTCGACCATCGTGTGCTCGGGGCGCACGTAGTTGACGGTGCCGCTGGTGAGCAGAATCACCGTGCAGCCCATCAGGCCCGCGTGAATCTGCAGCGCGTGGATGAAGCGCTTGAACTCGCGATCGGTCTCCGCCGACTCGGCCGCGGTGACCAGGCCGTCGATGACCAGCAGGCTCACGTGGCGATCGCGCGCTTCCTTGCGCACCAGGTCGACGAGCGCCTTGAGGCCGCCCTCTTCGAGAATCGAGAAGCCCGAGAGGTACGTGATGAGCGAGGGGACCGCCGCCGGGTCGAAGAACTTGAACGTGCCCAGGTTGAACATCAGCCGCTCGTGCGACTCGGCGAGCAGCGTCGTGTAGAGCACCTTGCCGCCGCTGCGGGCGTGGTGAAAGCAGATCTGGTTCGTCAGCACGGTCTTCCCCGCGCCGGGCTGACCCTGCACGATGTAGACGCCGCCGCGGAGCAGCCCGCCCTTGAGGACGGTGTCGAGGCCAGGCACCCCGGTCGGGACCCGCTTCGGCTCGTGGTCCTGCTGCTTCATGTGCTTCTTCCCTCCCGAGGAAGCAAAACGGTGAACGTCGTGCCGCGGCCCGGCTCGCTCTGGCAGGTGACGGTGCCGCCGTGCGCCTCGACGATGGCGCGCGTGATGAACAGCCCGAGGCCGACGCTGCGCCCGGTGTTGTTGCCGGCGATGCCGCGCACGAACGGCTGAAAGAGCCGCTTGCGCACGTCGGGCGCGATGCCGGCGCCCTGGTCGTGCACGCTCAGCTCGACGTGATGCGCGTAGCCGGTGACGCGCACGGCGACGAGCACCTCTTCGGTCGTGTGGTGCAGCGCGTTCGAGACGAGGTTGCTCACCACCTGCGAGACGCGGTCGGGGTCCCAGTTGCCGGTGAGGTCTCCGTCGAGCTCGAGCTTCACCTCGCGCTCGGGCCGCGAGAAGAGCACCTCGTCGAGCTGCTCCTTCACCACGGGCCCGAGGTCGAGGGTCTGGCGCTGGATGGGCAGCGCTCCGCCGTGCTGCATGAGGTTGAAGTCGAGCAGGTCGTGGATGAGCCGCACCCCGCGGTTCGCGGAGACCTGGATGCGCTCGAGCAGGCGGCGCAGCTTCGGCTCTTCGGTGTGCGCGAGGCCGAGCGACGCCGAGAGCGTGATGGCCGAGAGCGGGTTGCGCAGGTCGTGGCTCACCATCGCGATGAGGTGGTGCTCCATCTCGGTCTGGCGCAGCACCTCGGCGGCGAGCCGCCGGCGCTCGGTCGCGTCCTGCACCACGGCGAGAATTCCGCTCGGCGCGCCGTTCACGTCGAGCATGAGCGTCGCGTGCACGTCGACCCACAGCGGGGCGCCGTCGGCCTTGCGCGAGAACTTCTCCGCGCGCAGCTCGTGACCCTCGCGGACCCGCGAGAGCTCGGCGCGCAGCTCGGCGACGTTCTGCTCGGGGAACAGCTTGGGCAGCGGCTGGCCGACGACGTCGTTCGCCTGCCAGCCGTAGAGCGAGGCGGCGCCGGTGCTCCAGTGGGTGATGGTGCCGTCGAGGTCCAGGACGAGCGAGCCCTGGGGCTGCGGCAACGCGATGTTGGGTACCGAGCTCAAGGAGTGACCGCGTCACTCCCGTAGTCGATGCACGCGCCGGTGTCAGCCTCCCGATGGAGCCGTTACCGAAGCGTTACGTCTCGAGGATGTAGACCTCGGTCGGCCACGCCTCGTCGGGCAGCTCGTCCAGCGTCAGCGGCACGGTGTGCTGGGCGCTGGTGCGGACGAGGTCGCCGAAGAGCTCCTCGTCGAGGGGAACCTCGTAGGGCCGGGTCGCGCGCGTGGAGACGTCGGCGTCGGAGAGCAGGTCCGCCGCAGGCGTCAGCTCATCGAGCGCGCTGTCATCGAGGGCGCTGTCATCGAGGGCGCTGTCATCGAGGGCGCTGTCATCGAGGGCGCTGTCATCGATGCAGCTGTCATCGATGCAGATCTCCACCGAAGGGAACTCGGTCATGTATACGGCTCCGCGCTGTCCCCTTCTTCGCAGCGAGAGGTGTCTAGCACATGCAGCCGTTGTCACTCCAAGGCCGGTACACGCTGGTGACCGGGGCGTCGTCGGGCCTCGGGCGCGAGATTGCGCGGGAGATCGCACGCCGCCACGGTGGCCACCTCGTGCTGGTCGCGCGCCGGCGTGAGCGCCTCGAAGAGCTCGCCAAGGAGCTCGAGGGCCACGGCGCGAAGGCGGTGTGCATCGCGGCGGACCTGTCGAAGCCCGAGGACGTCGAGCGCGTCATCGGCGAGGCGACGAAGGGCCGCGAGGTTCACGCGGCGATCCTCAACGCCGGCGTGACCTACTTCGGTCACCACCTCGAGATGCCGTGGGCTGATCAGCAGGCGATCCTCGCCACGAACGTCATCAGCGTGGTGAAGCTCGCGAACGCGTTCCTCGAGCACCAGCTTCAGAAGGCGCCCGGCGGCGGGCTGATGGTCGTCAGCTCGATGGCCGGCACGATGCCGACGCCGTACCAGGCGTTCTACTCGGGCACGAAGGCGTTCCTGAACACGTGGGGCGTCGCGCTCGCCGAAGAGCTGCGCGGCAAAGACGTCTCGGTGACCGTCTTCGCGCCCGGCGGCATCGCGACGGAGATGGGTGAGAAGAGCGGCACGTCGCGCAAGTACAAGAAGGGCGACGTGGGCATGATGGACGCGGACGTCTGCGCGCGCGCCGCGCTCGCGGCGTTCGTTCAGCGGCGGCGCTTCGTGGTGCCCGGCGCGCTCAACCGGCTGAACGACTTCCTGATGCGCTTCGTGCCGCGCGGCACGCAGGCCTCGATGGTGGCCGGCCTGTTCAAGAGCGCGGTGCTGCCCGCGGGGCAGGCGAAGTAGAAAGGCGACGAGGACCCGCACATGCGCGTCACGACATCGCGACCCGCCCTGTCGACCCGCCTCGAGCTCGGCGGCGCCCTCGCGGCGGTGAAGCGTCCCGGAGTCGTCCGCCTCCCCGGCCTGCCCACTCCCGCGCCGGCGAGCGGCAAGCTGCTCATCGTCAACAAGGGCGTCGCGCCGTACTCGCCGCGGCTGCCCAACGAGAAGAAGAACCAGTCCGACCTGATGGTGGTGGACCTGAAGACCGGCCGCGTGGCGAGCCGCGTGGCGCTGCCCGACCAGTCGCACGAGCTCGCGCTCTCGGCCGACGGGCGCTGGGCCGCGATTCCGCACTTCGTGAAGAAGCTGCCCGGCAAGCCGAACGCGGCGGGCTCGGCCATCACGTTGCTCGACCTCGAGCGCAAGAAGCAGCGCCTCATCGAGCTGCCCGGCTACACCGGCGCGCACGGCCTGCAGTGGCTCGACGCCGACCGCGTCGCGGTCACCGTCGACGGCAAGCCCGGAGTGACCGAAAACGGCTTCATCCTCGAGGTGAACCTGCGCACGTCGAAGATCGAGCGCGAGCTGCCGACGCGCCAGGCCGACACGCACCTCGTGAAGCTGTCGAAGGACAAGAAGACGTACTTCGCGACGGACCTGTCGGGCACGTTCACCGCCATCGACCGCGCGAGCGGGAAGCAGACGAAGCTCATGCGCACCGGCGACGGCACCGAGGGCTTCGACCTCTCTCCCGACGGCAAGGAGCTCTGGGTCGCCGCGAGCTGGACCGGCCGCATCACCGTGCTCGACGCGAAGACGCTCGAGCGCAAGGGCTTCATCGACTCTCCCGGCGGGCCGCTTCGCGTGCTGTTCACGCCCGACGGGAAGAACGTGCTCGTCTCGCACTACGACTCGAACGACGTCGCCGTCATCGACGCGCGCACGCGCAAAGAGGTGACGCGCATTCCGCTCGTCGTCGGGAAGATCAGCCGCGACGGCGTGGCGAAGCGAAGCACCGGCGGGCCGATCATGGCCGCGCTGCACCCGACCGCGCACCAGGGCTTCGTCGCGAGCGAAGAGGCCGGCGTGGTCACCGTCTTCGACACGAAGACGTGGAAGGTGACCGGCTACATCAAGGCGGGGACGGCGCCTGATCCCCTCGCGTTCGTGGGCTAGGTTCGGCGCGTGCCGGCCTCCTCGCAGACCCGCGTTCGCCGGCTGACGTTCATCGTCGTCGCCGTCGCGCTCAGCCTCGCGCTCGGTTTCTCCATCTGGTCCGCGGCCTCGATCGCCGTGGGGCGCGGCTACGTCGAGCGCGACGTCGGCTACCTCGTCGCCCTGCAGCGCTTCAGCGACGGCTCGGCGCGCCCCGAAGACTCGGCGCGCGTCGCTCGCGAGCTGACGCAGCACCCGGACGCCGACGTCGCGGCCGCGGCGGCGCGGCTGTCGGCGGCGCTCGAGCGGGGCGACGCGGGGGCCGAGGTCGCCGGCACCATCGCGGCGCTTCGCCGCGTGAACGCGCGCCAGTCCGAGCGGCTCGGCGCGTTCATCGACCGGCTCTACTTCACCGTCGCGTTCCTGGTCGTGCTCGCCGCCGCCACGCTGGCGCTGTTGTGGCGGCTTCAGTCGAACGCGGAAGAGCGCGAGCGCCTCGCCGAGCGGCGCCTCGAGACCGCGCGCTTCGAGCACGAGCAGCAGCTGCAGATGGTGAACGCGCTCGCGGCCGTCATCGCCCACGAGGTGAACAACCCGCTCTCGTCGGTGATGCTGGGGCTCGAGCACGTCGGCCGCCAGGTCGAGAAGTCGCTGCCCGCGCTGTCCGACGACGTCGCCGCCTGCGCGGACGGCGCGCAGCGCATTCGCGACATCGTGACGGATCTGCGGCGCCTCGCGACTCCGGGGAAGTCGGACGGCGGCGTCGAGCTCGGCCGCGTCATCAAGTCGACGGTGAAGCTGCTCGCGCACCGCATCGACCCGCGCGTGCGGCTCGAGCTCGAGCTGGAAGAGCAGGGCGGCGTCACCGCCGACTACGTGGGCCTCGGACAGGTGCTGAGCAACCTGCTGATCAACGCGGTCGAGGCGTTCGGCGACCGGCCGTTCGAGCAGAACGCGCTGTCGCTGCGCACGCGCGTCGTGGAGGACGAGTGGGCCGAGGTGCTGATCGAGGACAACGGCCCCGGCTTCGACCCGCGCGTGTTCGCGAAGCTCGCGACGCCGTTCGTCACCACGAAGCCGCACGGCTCGGGGCTCGGGCTGTTCGTGTGCCGGCGCATCGTCGAGGGCTTCGGCGGGACGCTGACCTTGAGCCCGCGCAACCCCGGAGCTGCCGTGCGCGTGCTGCTCAAGCGCCGCATCGCGAAGGGCTGAAGTAGGCTTCGCGCTCCCGTGTCGTCCCCGCTGCAGTCTGCCGCCACCTCGCTTCAGCACGCGCTCGCCGCGGCGTCGCAGTCGCTCGTCGAGCGCGAGGCGGTGGTGCAGCTCGTCGGGCTGTGCGCCGTCGCCGGAGAGCACCTGCTCGTCATCGGGCCTCCCGGCACCGCGAAGAGCGAGGCCGTGCGCCGCGTCGCGCGCGCGCTCGGCGGCAAGTACTTCGAGTACCTGCTCGGCCGCTTCACCGAGCCGTCCGAGGTCTTCGGCCCGGTCGACCTGAAGCGCCTGCGCGACGGCGTCGTCGAGACGCAGACCGACGGCATGTTGCCCGAGGCCGACATCGCGTTCCTCGACGAGGTGTTCCTGGGGTCCACCGCGATCCTCAACACGCTGCTGGGCATCTTGAACGAGCGCACCTTCCGCCGCGGGCACACGCGCATGACCTGCCCGCTGCGCGTGTGCGTCGGCGCGTCGAACGCGCTGCCCGCCGACGAGATGCTGGCCGCGTTCGCCGACCGCTTCCTCGCCCGCATCTTCCTGCAGTCGCTGCCCGACGCCCGGCTCGAAGAGCTGCTCGGCGGGGGCTGGGCGCTCGACACGAAGCCGCTCGCCCACACCGCGACGCTGGAAGAGCTGTCGGTGCTCGCGGCCGCAGCGCGCTCGGTCGACGTCGCCGCGGTGCGCGGGCCCCTCGCGCACTCGGTGCGGCTCTTGCGCCAGGCGGGCATTCAGCTCACCGACCGCCGCGTCGTGCGCGTGCAGCGCCTCATCGCGGCCGCCGCGGTGCTCGCCGGGCGCACGCGCGCGAACGAGGCCGACCTGTGGACGCTGCTGTACGCGGTGCCGACCTCCGAGGCGCAGACGCTCGCGCGCGACGTGCTGCGCGAGGTGCTCGCGGCGTCGGAGAGCGCGGCGCTGCCGGCGGCTGCGGAAGAGGCCTCGCTCGGGCCGCTCGCCCGCGCGCGCCGGCTCGCCAACGCGGCGGGCCAGCTGCTCGAGGCTCCTCCCGACCGCGGAGACCCCGGCGCGCTCGAGGCCTGGCGGCTCAAGCTCGAGGGCGTCGCCCGCGAGATGGATGCGGGGTTTCCGCCCGAGCAGCTGCCCGAGGCGCTGAAGACGGTGCGGCAGCAGATCATCGATGCCACGGGACGGGATGCTTGAGACCGGGGTGCCGAAAATCCACCGTTCACGCGTGCCTCCGCTCAGGGTGAACGGTGGTCCACTTCGCGCCACGCGCCGAGCCGCTCCACCCCGTCGCCGTCGCCGCGCTCCCCGAGCACGCGCCCGCGCTCGCCGCGCGCCTGCGCCGGCTCTCCGACGAGCAGCTGCAGCGGCTCTCGGGCGTCCGCGCCGACGGAGCCCTCGTCGTGCTCGGCTCCGACCTCCCCTGGGTCGACGGAGCCCTCTACCTCGGCGCGCAGGGCGCCCTGCTCCTGCCGACGTGGGCCGAGCCGGCGGTGCACCCGCAGCTGCTCGAGCGCGCGCTGCGCCGCGCGCACCCGAAGCTGCCGGGCGGGCCGCTCGCGCTGCTGCTGCCGCGCCTCGACGCCGAGCCCCTCGTCGTTCCGCTCGCGTCGGCGCGGCCGCTGTCTCGCGAGAACCTCTAGACGCATGAGCGAGCTGCCGAAACCGCTGCAGCCGTGGACGAGCGCGCTCTCGCTCTTTCCGCGCCAGCTCGCGCTCGAGCTGGGGGCCTGGCTGCCGCGGCTTGCGGGCGCCGTCGGCCCGCTGCGACAGAGCAGCGCCGAAGGCACCGACGAGCCCGACGGCTTCGACGGCCTCGCGCGCCGCGGCCCGTACGAGCGGCTGCTCGCCGCCGAGTGGGCGCTCGCCGACGAGCACCCCGACGAGTTCGCGCGCCGCGCCACCAGCGGAGAGCACGCCTTCTTCCGCCTCGCCTTCCGCGCGCCCGCCGGCCAGCGCCGGTGCCTCGTGCTGCTCGACAGCGGCCCGTCGCAGCTCGGCAGCCCGCGGCTCGCGCACCTCGCGGCGCTCGTCGTCCTCGAGCGTCGCGCGCGCGAGGCCTCGTCCGAGTTCCTCTGGGGCGTCCTCCAGCAGCCCCCGGGCCGCTTCCTCACCGGCATCTCGGCGTCGGCGGTCGAGCACTGGATGCGCGCGAGGACTCCGCACGAGCCGACCGACGACGACCTCGCCGGCTGGCGCGAGGCGTTCGGCCGCACCACGGGCGGCGACGAGCTCTGGGTCCTCGGCGGTCGCCGCGCCGCGCGCTTCCGTGGCGTGAGCCTGCTCACCGTGCGCGAGGCCGCGGGCGCGCTCGTCGTCGACGTGAAGCCGCTCACCACGCCGACGCGCGAGGTGAGGCTGCCGCTGCCGTCCGACGCGGTGTGCACGCAGCTCATCCGCGACCCGCTGCGCAGGGAAGCTCCGCTGCGCCGCACCGGGGCTCCGGTCACGAACCTGGTCTTCGTCGCGGGCGGCTCGCGCCTGCTCTACGGCACCCAGGACGGCGCGCTGGTGACGCACATCATCCCCGGCGCGCCGGGCTTCGCGTCTGCGCCGATGAGTTGGACGCCGCCGCGCGACGAGACCGTCGTCGCGGCCGGCTGGGACAAGGGCCTGCTGCTCGTGACCCAGCGGCAGGGCTCGCTGCGCGTGAACTGGTACAGCAAGCGCGGGCACCTGCGCGGGCAGGGCGCCTGGCACCTGCCGCTGCCGCAGACCGTCGACGGCTGGGGGGTGGCCGGCCACGTCGAGAACGTGCTCGGCGCGTGCATTCAGGCGCCGGGCTGGCGCGTGCTCACCAGCCACGGCGAGCTCGTCGAGATTCTGCCGGACCGCACGTACGCGGTGCGAAAGACGAACGTGGCGGGCGTCGCGATGCACCGGGGCCGCCTGCTCACCGTCGAGCGCAACGCCGGCGAGGCGTACCTCGAGATGATTCCGCCCGCGCCCGGAGCGAGCGTGAAGTTCCCGGCTCCCGGACGTGCGGTGGAGCCTGCCGGAGTGAAGGTGCAGCTGTTTCAGCCGCCGAAGGCGCGCGTCGCCGGCCTGTTCAGCGACCTCGCCGCGTCGAACGGCGTCATCACCGTGCGCGGCGTGAAGCCGGACGCGCCGGTGGTGTTCGGCTTCGACAACCTCGCCGAGCTGACCGCCGCCGTCGGCATGCAGCTCGCCGACGGGCGGTGGCGCGTGGTGCGGCTGCGGAAGAACGTCGACTGCGCGGACATCGTGGCTCCGGCCGGCGCGACCGTGTACGGCGTCGCGTGCGCGGAGCCGGGAGACCAACCCGCCGTGCTCGCCGTCGAGGCCGACGGCTGCACCGTGGTGCTGTGCACGGGCAAGTCGGTGTTCCGCGTGGTGCGCGCGGCGTCTCGCATCGTGAAGCTGGCGGTGAGCCCGTTCAGCTCACACTTCGCTTACGAGGACGCCGGCGGGCTCTTGTGCGTGTATTCGCTGCGGCGGCAGCAGGTGGTGCTGCGGCTGCTCACGGGCGGGAGCGACCCATGAGCGCTCCCGTTCACACTGAGAGGGTCGACCAGAATGGCCCGCATGGCCGACCGCCGCTCACGCTGAGCGGAGGCGCCGCAGGCGCCGCAGTCGAAGCGGGCCACGCGTCGGCTTCGCGCCCCCTTCGACTCCGCAGCCCTTCGGGCTGCTCCGCTCAGGGCGAACGGAGCTGCGAACAGGCCGCGGATTCTGACCGCCCCTCTGAGCGGAGGCGCCCCAGGCGCGGCAGTCGAAGTGGGCTCTGCGCGCTTCGCGCTCCGCTCCGGGCGAACGGGGGTGGGCCTTGACGCGACGTTCTCCCCGCCACTTCGTTCACCGCGGCAGCGTCCTCGCCTCGGCGTACGTCGTCAGCGACACGCCCGCGGCGCGCGCCACGGTGCTGCGCCGCTGGAGGCCGGGCCACGAGGTCCACGCGTGGTCCCCCGGCAAGCTCCTCTGGCTGCTGCCTCAGCCCGAGCGCGCGCACTGCGACGCGGCGCCGGGCCTGCCGCTCGTCGCCGCCGCCGGCCGCCTCACCGGCGCGCCGCTGACCCCCGAAGAGCTCGCCGAGCTGCCACCCGGCGTCGCCGTCGTCGAGCACGGCAGGCTCGTCGCGCGGCAGCCGGGCGCAGCGGTCGACGTCTCCGCCTGGCTCGAGACCACCCCCTTCTCCGTGGCGGCCACCGTCGAGCCGCTGGGCGAGCCGCCTCCTCCGCCCGAGCTCGCGTTCGCCCCGCGGCCGCGCGCCGATGCCCGCACCGCGCTCGGCATGGCGCCGCTCTCCAGCGAAGGCGCTGCGGTGCAGCAGTCGCTGCGCGCCGGCGCTTCGATGCCGGCCCAGCCCCAGAACGTCGAAGCGCCCGCGCCCATCGGCCCCGCGGCGCGCAGCTTCTTCTCCGGAGTCCGCTCGGTCGCGCGCTGGTTCCGCGGCCTGTTCAGCCGGCGCGGGCCGAGCACCTCGGCGCTCGCGGCGCCGCGGCCGTCGTGGCTCGACCGGGTCGACGCGGCGCTCACGCGCATGCTCGACGCCTCGCGGCTCTCGGCCATCTTCAGCCAGCGGCAGGCCGACTACTTCGCGCGCCTGATGCAGATGTTCGAGCGGGGCGACCTCGACCAGGCGCTGCGTCACGCGGTGCCGCTCGCCGACCAGCGCACGCCCGCCGCCCCCCAGCGGCCGCTGCTCGGGACTCCGCAGCCGCGCGCGTCGCTCGACATTCCGCTGCGCCCCGCCGCTCCCGCGAGCGGCGCCTACGTCGTGGGAGACTTCTACGAGCAGCTGCGCCGCCGCTACCGCGCCGCCGCCGAGAAGCTCGAAGCGGAAGGGCGCTACAAGGAGGCCGCGTTCGTCCTCGCCGAGCTCCTGCACGCCGACGAAGAGGCCGTCGCGCTGCTCGAGCGCCACGAGCAGTACGAGCTCGCGGCCGAGCTCGCCGAGGCGCGGCAGCTGCCGCCGGGCATGCAGGTGCGGCAGTGGTTCCTCGCGAAGAACATCCCCCGCGCCGTCGCCGTCGCGCGCCGCCACGGGGTCTTCGGCGACGCCATCTCGCGCTTGAGCCGCACGCACCACACCACCGAGGCGAAGCAGCTGCGGCTGTTGTGGGCCGACGCGTTCGCGACGAGCGGCGACTACCTCAACGCCGTGGTCGCGCTCGAGCCGCTGCCCGACGCGAAGCCGCTCGCGCGCCGCTTCATCGACCTCGGCATCGCGCAGGGCGGCCCGACCGCGGCGCGCCTCGAGGTCTACCGCCTGGTGCACGACGGCGAGAAGGCCGACCCGACGCCGCTGCTCGAGCGCCTCGAGAGCGACGACCCCGAGGCCGCCGCCGAGCGCGCCGTCATCACCGCCGAGCTGCAGACGCAGGGCCTCTCGGTCCCCGGCGCCCGCCAGCTCGCGCGCGCCGCCGTGCGCAGCGTGATGCGCGACGCCGCCGGTGCACCCAGCGCGCAGCTGCTCGAGCTCGCCGCCGACGGGGCGCTGAAGGCCGACCTGCCTCCGCACCGGCTGCCGGACGTGAAGCTCGACACGCGCAGCCCGCCCATCCGCGTCGACGTCGACGGTTTCGACAAGGGCACGCTCGCGGTGCACGACGCGGCGCTGCTGCCCGACGGCCGCGCCGTGGTCGCGCTCGGCGAAGCGGGCGTTCGCCTGCTCACCCGCGACGGCCGCACCGCGGCGCACTTCGACGTCCCCGCCGAGTCGCTCGTCCCGTACGACTCAGGAGGCCGCACGCTCTGTCTCGCCGCACGGGGCGAGGCGCTGGTCGCCGCCCGCATCGACCTCGCCGAGCGCAAGGTCGAGTTGCTGCCGCAGCTCAACCTCTTCACCTGGGCCGACGGCACCGACGGCTCGATGTGGTTCGTGCACGACGGCCAGGCGCTGTGCGGCCTCGACCTGCACGAGCCGAAGCTGCGCGCGCTGTGGCGCGTGCCGATGCCGGCGCCCTACGCGAGGCCGACGCGCAGCGCGCTGTCGTTGAGCGTCGTGCCGTCTCCGCAGCCGGGAGTGCTGGAGTGGTGGCGCTACGAGCTCTCGTCGCTCACGCTGCGCAACCGGCAGCGGCTGCAGTTGCCACAGGTGAACGAGCGGCTGCACGTGCTGCCCGACGGAGGCCTCTGCGTCACGCAGGGCGGCATCGCCTGGCACCAGCTCTTCGCGTCCACCGAGCGCCGCCAGCTCGTCGGCCTCGCCGGCGGAGTCATCGTCGACGTCGACGGCGCGGGCACCTGGTTCTCGCTGGTCGCGCGCAGCGAAGCGGGCAACCGGTGGATGCTCGCCGACGTGCCGAACGTCTCGGTGCGCCACGTCGTGCAGCTGCCGCGCAGCGCCGGCTTTCGCGTGCGCATGCGCAAGGACGTCGCGGTCTGGTGCGACACCGACGGGCGCGTGCTCGTCGTCGACCTCGTGTACGGGCGGCTGTTGCGCTCGTTCCGGGTGCGCTGATGGACCCGCTCTGGCAGCGCGTCGTCGCCCACCCGGACGACGAAGAGGCCCGCCGCGTGCTCGCCGATGCGCTGCTCGAGCGCGGCGACCCGCGCGGCGAGCTCATCGCGGTGCAGTGCCGGCTCGCCGCGGTGCCGCAAGACGAGTGGGGCCCCGAGGAGCACCGCCTCGCGGAGCGCGAGCAGGCGCTGCTCGACGCGCACGGCGCGGCGTGGGTTCAGGGCTGGCCGTTCGAGCTCCTGCCGGTGTTCGTGCGCGGCTTCCCCGAGCGGCAGCACGCGCACGCCTCGGTGTTCGTGCGGTACGCCGAGCGCGCGCTCCGAATCGCTCCGACGCTGCGCGAGGTCGTCTTCACCGACGAGGACCCGCGCGATTGGGCCGGCGGCTGGAACGCGTTCTGCGTCTCGCCGCACGCGGCGCGCGTGCGGCGGCTGACGCTGCCCATCACCTTCCAGCCCGGAGACCTCAACGCGCTCGCGACGCTGGCGCCCTCGGCGCTCACGTTCAAAGGCGGAGTGCTCGGCGACATCGAGGTGCTCTCGCGGCTTCCGCTCGAGGAGCTGAGCTTCGAGTTCGACCTGGGCGTGCGCGGGCTCGCGTCGCTGTCGTCGCTGCCCCTGCGCTCGTTCGTGAACATCGGCAACGGCGTGCCGGTGGTGCCCGCCTGGCCCGAGCTTCAGCGCCTCACGCTCGACCGCGTGGAGACGCGGGTGGACCCGCGGCGCTGGCCGAAGCTCCAGCGCCTCGAGCTGTTCGACACCCGGCTCGGCCGGCGCGGCGTCCGCGAGCTGCTCGAGGCCGGGCACCCCGCGGTGAAGCGGCTGGGCCTCAGGTTCGAGCGCATCGACGCCGAGCACGTCGACTTCCTCGAGCAGTGGCCGGCCCTCGAGGTGCTCGACGTGAGCGGCTGCACGCTGGATGCGCGGACGCGGCGCGCGCTGGAAGAGAGCACCGTGGTGCGCCGCCTTCGACGAATGCTCGGAGCGTGAGAGAGTGGTGCCTTGATGAAGTCACCGTTCACCCTGAGCGGAGCGCGAAGCGCGGAGTCGAAGGGCGCCCAGGGTTGCCCGCATCGGCCCACTTCGACTCCGGCGTCTGCGCTCAGGGTGAACGGTAGAGCGTTCGTACCTCTTCTCTGCGTCATTCTTCTCCGCTGCACCTGCGACCTGCCGTCGAGCCTCGACGCGGGCGGCTTCGCGTGCGCGACCGACTCCGACTGCGCCGAGGGCTGGTTTTGTGGCGCGGGCCGCTGCCTGCCCGACGGCAGCCCGATTCCCGACGGAGGCACCGGCGGTGGCTCGGCGGGCGGCGGCGCCGGTGGCGGCGGCACGGGTGGAGGCCAGCAGGCCGAAGCGGCGCTGCACCTGCGCTTCACCACGCCGCCGCGGACGGTGATGGCGGGCACCTGCTCTCCGGAGGTCGGCTTCGCGCTGTTCGACGACGCAGGCACGCCGGTGAGCGCGCCGGCGGACATCTCCGTGACGGTGACCTCGACGCTCGAGAAGTACGGAGACCCGAGCTGCATGACGCCGGTCTCCCTGGTGCGCCTGCGCTCCGATGCGGGCGTCTGGTTCTCTACCGGAGCGCCCGGCTCCTACGACCTCACCATCTCGTCGACGAACGCCGGCACGGTGACGCAGGTGCAGCAGGTGGTCCCGCCCGGGATGCCGCGGCTGGCGTTCACGACGGCGGCCCCGCCGGTTCAGCTCGCGGGGGGCTGCATCGGGCCCATCACCGTCGAGTCGCGCGACGGGGCGGATCAGCCGCTGGCGGCGCCGTCGGGAGGCCGGCGCGTCGACCTGTCGGTGATGCCGGGCGGCATGCGCTTCTCGACCCAGAGCAACTGCGGCGGCCAGCCGCCGACGTTCGTGACCATCGCGGCCGGAGCGACGACCGCGAGCTTCTACGTGAGCTCCGACAGCGGCCGCGACTACACCCTCACCGCGTCGTCGAGCGGCTTCATGCCCGCGACGCAGCAGGTGGTGCTGCGGCCCCTGGTGCGCTCGGGCAGCTGCACGCTGTCGATGAACGAGACGTCGAAGACGTGCGCCGTCACTCCTCCGCAGCTCGACTTCGGGCGAACGTTCCTCGTGTACCAGGCGTCGTCTCCGGAGAGCGACCCGTCGCGCTCGACGGTGGCGTGCGTGCTCGCCGACGCAGGAGCCGTCACCTGCCAGCGCGAGGAAGGCGTCGGCTTCGCGAACGTGACCTGGCAGACGGCGGAGCTGTCGGACTCGCGGGTCGACCGCTACGACGTGCGCTGTCCCACCGACGGAGGCCAGGCGACCCTCATCCCCCTCGCGCAGATGGTGCAGCCCGCGCAGGTCTTCACGCTGCTGGCGTCGAGCACGAACGGCAGCGCGCTGTCGGCCAACGACTTCTTCGTGGCGACGCCGTCCGCGTCTCAGCTCGTCGCCCAGTGGAGCAACGGCTGCGCGGTGCGGCGCGGGCAGGCGCAGGTCGTACACGTGCCCGGCTTTACGGTCGCGCGCGCGACCGGCACGTTGAGCGGCGGCCTGAGCGCAGGCGGGTCCGGCCTGCCGGCCCTCGGAGCAGACGCCTTCACCACCGCCCAGTGGCGTCACTCGAACGAACAAAACGGCGACAACCGCGTCTGTGACCGCATGCTGCGCTCGGTGCTGTCCGGCAACACCGCCGTCGCCGTCTCGCGCGGCAACGGCAACAACGCCTCGCAGTGCACCGGGCTCGACATCGACGCGTGGGCCGTCGAGCGCGTCGACACCGGCGCGCGCGCGAGCGTGCAGGAGCTCAGCGTCTGGCTCGACGCGGGCGTGCTGTCGGCGACGCGGACCATCAGCGCGGTCGACCTCACCCGCGCGCTCGTCTTCGCCTCCGGCCAGAGCGGCGGAGCAGGGCAGGGCGGCGGCGAGGGCGCCTCGGCCGTCGACGGCGGCGCCGTGCTCGGCGAGGCGTCGGCTACGCTGCAGCTCGTGTCTGCGACGCAGCTGCAGGTCAGCCGGGCCGCCTCGCGCAGCTCGGCGTCATTCACGGTGCACGTCGTGGAGCTGAACCCGTAACGGGCATACTCTCGGTAGAAGCCATGGCGCGCGAGCGACAGTTCAGCTGGGCGGATCCGCAGACGCTCTTGCGCGGCGCGGACGGGAAGACCGGCCTCGCCTTCCTCACCGCGATTCTGAGAGGCGAGCTGCCTGCGGCCCCGATGGGCGTCACGCTCGGCTTCAAGCTCGTGCACGCCGAAGAAGGCCTCGTGCGCTTCGAGGGCTGGCCCGACGAGTACCAGTACAACCCGATGGGCTCGGTGCACGGCGGGTGGTCCGCCACGCTGCTCGACTCGGCGATGGGCAGCGCGGTGATGAGCACGCTCGACGCGCAGAGCGCCTACACGACGATGGACTTCACCGTGCACCTCGTGCGCGGCCTCTCGCGCGACACCGGCCCGGTGACCGCCGAGGGCCGCGTGGTGCACCGCGGGACCAGGGCCGCAACTGCAGAAGGCAGGCTGACCGACGCGAGCGGCAAGCTCTACGCGCACGCGACGACGACCTGCCTCGTGATGCCGCGAAAATGACCCAGCGCCTGCTGCTGCTGGCCATCTTGCTGCCGGCAGTCGCTCTCGCACATGAGGAGGACGGAGGGCGCTTCACCGCTCCACCGCTCGAGCCCGTCGACGCCGACTGGCTGCACTTCCACGGCCAGAAGGTGCTGCCGGAAGAGGTGTACCGGCTGATGCTGAAGCTTCCGCCCGACGCCGGCCCGTCGCCGGAGACCGCGGAAGAGGTCCGGCTGCAGGTGATGCGCTTCCTGCGCGCCGCCGGCTACGAGATCGCGCACGTCGACACCGAGCTCACCGACGGCGGAGTCACCGTCCACATCGACGAAGGCGCGCTCGAGAAGGTGGTCTTCAAGGGCCGGCAGACGGTGCAGACGGTGCGCTTCAAGCTGGCGCTCGACATCCCGAACGACGTGTTCAACCGGCCCGACCTCGAGCGGCAGGTGAAGCAGCTGTCCGAGCAGTTGGGCCTCAAAGGCCTGCGGCTGGTGCTGGTGCCGGCGACGGTGATGAAGCACATGGGCCCGCAGCTCGAGGACGTGCCCGAGGTGAAGGGGTTCGCGATCTTTCACGAGCTGCGCGCGTACGAGCTGCACATCGTGCTGCCGGACCGCGACTGGGAGAGCGGCCTCGGCGCCGACCTGCGCCTCGGCTACATCGACGGCCTCGAGATTCAGGGCAACTACCAGGGCCGCAGCGGCATCTTCATCGACGACCGGTGGAGGCTGGTGGCGGGAGTCGCCGCCGGCCTGCGACGCCACTTCATCACCGACGCCTTCTATCCCCACTTCTCGCGCGTCGCGTTCGACGGGCAGTACTACTTCCCCGCGCTGCCGGGGAACCTGCGCCCGGCGATTCAGGCGAAGGCGAGCCTGATGTCGCGCCTGCGCGGGGACTTGAACCTCGTCGACTACTACGCGAGCGAGCTGTCGGCGGCGGGCCTGCTCGAGTGGGAGCCTTCGCCGGGCATCCGCCTCTACATCGGCGGCGGCATCTTCGACCGGCGCATCTTCTGGCTGCTGCCCGCGACGGACCAGGTGAACTACCCGCTGGCTCCTGATGTTCGGCCGAGCGCGGGCACCCGCCCGTTCGCGGCGCTGCGCCTCGACTTCACGTTCGATCCCGACAACCCGCGGTGGGACCGGCGCCACATCCTCTGGCTCGACTTCCACCAGCAGTTCCCCGGCATCGGCGCGGGGCCCTTCGCGTGGACGCGCATGTTCTACCGGTGGGTGCAGCCGTTCGGCTGGCACGATCTCGTCCTGCGCGCGAACGCGTACATCGTCTGGTACGAGTCGGTGTTCCACGACGAGATCTCGCTCGGCGAGTTCCTGCACGGCGCGTTCGGCGCCACGTTCGTGCGCCGCGCCGCGAGCGTGAACCCCGAGTTCCGGTTCTCCATCACGCGCGACGTGTTCAAGGTGAGCATCCAGAGCGAGGTGGCCGTGTACACGGACGTCGACCGCCTCGCCGACCGCGGCCCGCTGAAGCTCGCCTGGTCGTTCGGGCCCGGACTGCACCTCTTGCTCGAGGGCATGTTCCAGCTCGACGTCTACGTGACGTTCGGGATGAGGCCGAAGTGGGTGCCCAATGGCAGCGGCGGAGAGTCGCTCACCTTCGATGGAGCGTTCGCGACGTCAGTGAACCTGCTCAAGGCGTTCTGAGCTCAGAACCGGTCTTCGCTCTCGGAAGCCACCGGCGGCAGCGGCGGCACCACGTGCGCCGCGGGCGTCGGAGGCGTCACCGGCAGAATCGCCGAGAACCTCGACCCCTTGCCCATCTCGCTGGTCACGCGCACGACGCCGCCGTGGCCTTCGACGAACGACTTCACGATCGACAGGCCGAGGCCCGCACCGCCGAACTCGCGCGTCGACGAAGAGTCGACCTGGTAGAAGCTCTGGAAGATCTTGTCGAACTGATCCGCCGGAATCCCCACGCCCGAGTCCTCGACGATGATCCGGTACCCTTCCGCGTTCAGCTCCGGCTGCGGAGCCACCTCGGACAGGAACGCCGTCACCGTCCCGCCCTTGCCGGTGAACTTCACCGCGTTCGCGAGCAGGTTCACCACCACCTGGCGCAGCCGGTCTTTGTCGGCCAGCGCCTTCACCTTGAACCCGTCGGGGATCTTCGCCTGCACCGCGACGCCCTTCTTCGCGGCCTGCGGCTTCACCGAAGAGATGCTCGACTGCATCACCTCGACGATGTCGACCGGCTCGAACGCCAGCCGCACCTTGCCCGCTTCGATCTGCGAGATGTCGAGGATGGAGCTGATCAGCTTCAGCAGCGTCTCGCCCTTCTCCATGATGGTGCGGACGTAGTCGACCTGCTCCTGGTTCATCGGGCCGGCGAGGCCCTCGGCGAGCATCTCCGAGTACCCGATGATGCTCGTCAGCGGCGTGCGCAGCTCGTGCGACACCGTCGCGAGGAACGCGCTCTTGAGCCGATCGAGCTCTTTGAGCTTCGTGTTCATCGCCTCGAGCGCCTGGTTCCTCGCCTCGAGCTCCTTGTTCGACTCGAGCGTCGCCTCGACGTGCATCTGCGAGGTCAGGAACATCTTCTGGCCGCTCGCGACCATCGTGTCGAACAGCGTCGCGAAGTGGATGATCACCTTCGCCACCGCGCTCTCCGGCGCGCGGCGGATCTTCTCGAGCAGCCCTTCTGCGTTCGCGACGTCGAGCCCGGTCGAGATGTCGAGCAGCGACTGCGGGAACTGCTTCATGTCGTCGGGCACGAACGGCCCGAAGACGATGCGGCCCATCGGATCGCCTTCCCACGTCACCGGCATGATCAGGTACCGCAGGCCGGTGAAGCACGGCACCGTCACCATGCCGCGGGCCTGCGGGCCCGAGTCCTCGGCCAGCACGGGCAGCCGCGCGCCGTGTGTCGTCGCGATCGGCCCGTCTTTCACGCGCGCCACGGTCGCGGTGCAGCGCGTGCGGCCCTCGGGGAACGAGAAGACGTAGCCGCAGAAGTCTCCGTTGCCGATCTTCACGTCGGCGAGCTTGGCGCCCTTCTCGTCGAACACCTTGATGCCGACGCGGTAGAGCTCGACGAAGTTCTTCACCACCTCGGTGAAGCCGGGGACGTCGAGCATCTCCGACAGCGACAGCCGCCGCTGCAACACCGAGATGCCCCTCGCCTGCGGTTTTTCGCTCACTTCGCGCCCGCCTTCTTCGGCGGGTAGTCCTTCTCCAGCTCGGTGCCCGAGGTGTCGATGTTGGAGAAAATCTGGGTGAGGAACTCTCTCTCGGTGAGCCCGATGTTCTTCGTCAGGTTCGCGCGCGCCTCGAGCGAGCGGTAGGCGACCTGCATGACCGCGTGCAGCGTCTCGAGCACTCCGATGCCGCGGACCGCGATGGCCCCGATGACGGGCTCTTTGCCCTTCTTGCGCGTCTCTTCGATCTCCGCGTCGGTCTTCGTGTCCGGCAGGTCGCGCTTGTTGAACTGGATCACCAGCGGCACCTGCGCGGGGTCGAGCCCGTTCTCGCGCATGTTCTCGTAGAGGTTCTTCCAGTACGCGTTGTTCTCGGGGCCGGCGCTGCGGCGGCTGTCGGCGATGAACGCCACCGCGTCGGCGCCCTGCAGCACGATGCGCCGCGTCGCGTTGTGAATCACCTGGCCGGGCACCGTGAACAGCTTCACCTTCACCTTGAAGCCGTTCGACGTCGAAAAGAACACCGGAAGCAGGTCGAAGAAGAGCGTGCGGTCGTCGTGGGTCTCGACCGTCAGCAGCCGGCCGCGCACGTCAGGGCTCGTGCGCTGGTGAACCATCTGCAGGTTCGTCGTTTTCCCAGAGAGGCCCGGCCCGTAATAGACGATCTTGACGGTCAGCTCTCGCTGAGCGTGGTTCAGTTGCACGGTGAACGAATTTGCCGCACAAACACACGTACGTCACCAAGTGCATCGGCCCGGTTGCGAGTTGTGCGCGCAGGTAGGTGTGGGAACAGGAGAAGGCGTGCGAACTGTTCCCAAGGGTGATTAGGATCAACCGCGTGGGCCGCAACGGTGAGGAGGTGTTGGTTTGACGACGAACAAGCAGGTGGAGCAGACGGGTGCGACGGCGACGGTGCCCCCGGCTTTGGATCTCAACAAAGACTTCACCGGGCTCGTGAAGTTCTCCGCGCCGAGCGACGAGGAGATGCAGTTCCTCGCGACGCTGCGCTCTTCGAGCCACCCCTGGAAAGACCGCGGTGAGACGCCCGCCGAGTCCATGGAGGCGCTGACCAAGCTCCGCCCGTTCATCTCGCTGGGCAAGGTCGACGCGGTTCCGGTCGGCTACGTCACCGTCGAGCGCGACGGCCCGGTGCCCGGCGCCGCGTACATGCGCAACATCGTGGTCAAGCACGAGCTGCGCAAGAAGGGCGTCGGCAAGCAGCTGCTCGAGCAGTCGCTCAAGGTCGCTCGCGACATGAACCGCAAGACGCTGGCGCTGCGCGTCGACCCGGCGAACTCCGCCGCGGTCAGCTTCTACCGCGCGAACGGCTTCACGACCGTCGCGACCGTCGTCAGCAAGAAGAGCGGCAAGCTCCGCCTGCTGATGTCGCGCGAGCTCTAAGAGCGCTTCGGTTCGGCCTTCGCAGTCCCAACGGACCGCTTCGCTCACACGGCGAAGCGGTCTGTTTCGTTTTGGGCTGTTCATGTGACGTCGCGGATGCGCCCTTCGAGGAAGCGGCGCTCGGCTTCGTTCGAGGTGAGCTTCAGCGCGCGCTCGTAGGCCTTCAGGGCCTCGTGCTTGCGGCCGAGCCTGCGGAGGAAGTCCGCGCGGCTCGACCAGTAGAGGTGGTGCGTGTCCAGGTCGAGGGCCTCGAGGCGCTTGAGCGCCGCGGCGGCGCCGTCGGTCATCGAGATGGCCGCCGCCTCGTTCAGCGCGACGATCGGCGTGTCGTTCTTCTGCCGAAGCATCGCGTAGAGGCGGACGATCTGCGGCCAGTCGGTGTCCTCGGCGCGCGCGGCGGAGTCGTGCACCGCCTGGATCGAGGCTTCGATCGCGTACGTCGACGGCGGCCCGAGCGTGAGCGACCTGAGCAGCAGGTCCTTGCCCCGGGTGATCAGCGCGGCGTCCCACTTCGTGCGGTCCTGATCCGCCAGCAGCACCATCGTGTCTCCGTCACCGCGGGCGGCGCGGCGCGCCTCGATGAGCAGCATGAGCGCGAGCAGCGCGTGCGGCAGCGGCTCGGCGGGTAGCAGCGAGACCAGCAGCTCACCGAGGCGAATCGCTTCGCGCGTGAGCTCGGCCCGCGCGAGCTGCCCGCGCGTCGCGACGTAGCCTTCGTTGAAGACGAGGTAGATGGCGGCGGCGACCGCTTCGATGCGCTCGGGCAGCTCGGAGCGCTCGGGGATGGAGTAGGGGACGCCCGCATCGCGGATCTTCTGCTTCGCGCGTACCAGCCGCTGCAGCAGCGCCGGCTCGCTCAACAGGAACGCGCGGGCGATCTCCTCGGTGGACAGGCCGAGCAGGAGCCGCAGCGCGAGCGCCACCTGCGCGTCGATGCTCAGCGCCGGGTGACAGCAGGTGAAGACGAGGCGCAGCTGGTCGTCCGCCACCGGCGGCGGAAGGTCGGGCGAGTCGCTCGCCTCCTCCGACTCGGCGCCGACGCGCTCGCGGTACTGCGCGCGGATGGCGGCGTGCCGGGTGGCGTCGATGGCGCGCCGCTGCGCGACGTGGTGCAGCCAGGCGCCCGGCTCGGGAGGCACACCCTCGGTGCGCCACTTCGTGAGCGCGAGCTCGATCGCCTGGTCGACCGCCTCCTCCGCGACGCCGAGCTCGTAGCGCCGCGCGAGGGACGAGAGGACGACACGCCGCTCGCGGAGGACGAGCTCTGCGAGGGCGTGGTCCGAGTCCACTGCGGTTCACCCTGTCGGCATTACGTGAACTGCGACGTATCCATCACCGGGCGAACCTCGATGGTGCCCGTCTCGATGGCCGGAATCTTCTTCGAGAGCGCGACCGCGTGGTCGAGGTCCTTGGCCCAGATGCGGTAGTAGCCGCCGAGCTGCTCCTTGGTCTCGGCGAACGGGCCGTCGCTGACCAGCCGCTTGCCCTCGCGCACCTTCACCGTCTTCGACGCCATCGTCGGCGTCAGCGCCGCGCCGTCGACGAAGAGCCCCGCCTTCCGCAGCTCGCCGGAGAACGCGAAGTACTTCCCGAAGATCTCGCCCTTCTTCGCCTCGGACATGTTCACCCAGAGCGACTCGGGCTCGTAGATGAGCAGCAGGTACTCCTTCTTCGCGTCGGCCGGCTTCGGCGCCGTCGGCGGGTACGGAGGCGCGCCCTTCATGTCCGGCAGCGGCCGAATCTCGATGGTGCCGTGCACCGCGTCGGGAATCTTCGACGCCCAGCTCACCACCTCGTCCAGGTTGTCGCTCTTGAGGATGTAGAAGCCGCCGAGCTGCTCCTTGGTCTCGGCGAACGGGCCGTCGCTCATCAGCGTCTTGCCGTCGCGCACCCGCACCGAGGTCGCGGTGTGAGACGGCTCGAGCGCGGCGCCCGGCTGGGCCTTGCCGGTGGCCATCAGGTCCTTCGTGTACTGGCCGTAGTCCGCGAACAGCTTGCCCTGCTGCTCCTGGGACATCTGACCGAAGCGGGCTTCCGAGGCGTAGATGAGGAGTGCGTAGTCCATGGTTCGTTTCCTTCGTCTGGAAAATGAGCCGGAGAAATTCCGGCTTCAACCCCTCATCGGCTGTGCCCGCACGATTTCGACACCGGCCGGTCGAAATCAGTAATCGGTGCTCTTTTCGAGGCTTTCCAGCGCCACTTCGACGCGCGTCTGGTCGTCGGGCGACAGCGGGCCGCCCTCGATCTTCTCGCGAATGCGCTGCACCTGCTTGAGGTACAGCGCGACCTCCGCGCCGCCCTGGTGCGCTCGGTCGAGGCGCGTCTCGAGCTTCTTCACGCGCGTCAGCAGGCTGCTCGACTTCACGGCCGTCTTCGGCGGTGGAGGCGGCGGCGGAGCCACCTGCTGCCGCGCGACCGGCGCAGGCTTCGGCGGCTCGGGCGGCGGCGTGGGTGGAGGCGGAGGCTTCACCGGCTCCGGCTGCTTCGCGGCGATGACGGGCGGAGGAGTCGGCTCGGGCTCTTTGACCGGCTCAGGCGCGGGCGTCGGAGGAGGCTCGGGCTTCGGCTCCGGTTTCGCGACCGGGGGCGGCGGAGGCTGCGGCTTCGGTTGCACCACCGCGACCGGCTGAGGCTTCGGCTGCTCGGGCGCCGGCTTCAGCGCGATGAACGCAGCACCGACGAACAGGGCGCCGGTGGCGACCGCGAGCACGAACACCGGCAGCCGGCTGCGCTGCGGGATGATCTGCGAGGTCCCGGGCGGTGGCTCCTCGGCCACCTGCCGCTTCGGAATCGCGATGGTCTCCTTGAACGCGCCCGCCGAAGGCGCAGGCGCCGGAGCTGCAGGCGCCGCTGGGCGGATCAGCGTCTGCTTGTTCCGCTGCGGGTCCTCGACCTCCTGCGAGATGGGGAGAATCTCCGACTGCACGGACGGCAGCACCGCCTCGTCCTGCAGCGTGCGCGGCGCGACGGGGTCTTTGAGGTGGGCCTTGAGCCGCACGACCTCGGCGCGCGCGTGGTCGGCGCTCTTGAACCGGTCCTGCGGCTTCTTCGCCAGCAGCCGCATGACGAGCTCGTCGAGCGCGTCGGGGATGTCCGAACGCAGCGTCGACGGCTTCTTCGGAATCGTCTCGGCGTGCATCATCAGCATGCCCATCACCGAGTCCGAGTCGAACGGCGGCTGATTCGTGAGCATCTCGTACGCGATGATGCCGACCGAGTAGAGGTCCATCGTCGGGGCGGCCCCTGCGCCGCGCGCCTGCTCGGGCGCCATGTACGTCGGCGTGCCGGCGATCATCGAGGCGCGCGAGACCGGCGTCGAGCCGCCGAGCGCTCCGAGCTTCGCGATGCCGAAGTCGAGCAGCTTCACGAAGCGCGTGTCGCGCTGCCGCACCATGAACACATTCGACGGCTTGAGGTCGCGGTGCACGACTCCGGCGGTGTGCGCGGCGTTCAGCGCCGACAGAATCTCGTCGAGGATCTCGAGCGCCTCGGTGAGCGGCAGCAGCGCGTTCTTCTTCCGCTGGTCCTGGAGCACGTCCTCGAGCGGCTGGCCGTCGAGGTACTCCATCACGATGCACTGCCGGCCGTCGGGCAGCTGCCCGTACGCGAAGACGTCGATGATTCCGCGGTGCCCGACCTGGTTCACCGCGCGCGCCTCGGACACGAGCCGCTGCAGCTGTTCGGGGTTCTCGGCGTACTCCGGGCGCAGCACCTTGATGGCCGCGCGCTTGCCGATGACCTCGTGCTGGCCCTCGTACACGATGCCCATGCCGCCGACGCCGAGCCGCGACTTCACCACGTAGCCGCTGACGTTCGCGCCGATGACCGGGTCGGTGAGCGTCGGCGGCCGGATCGAGGCCAGCGTCGAGGACGTGTCGATGGTCGACGAGACGGACTGCTGGGCGCGCGGCTCTCGAGCGGCCGCGTCCCCCTGCTCCGCGCCGGGCACACTTCGCTCGGCGCTGCTCGCATCGCGCGGCAGCGGCTCCACGAGCGTCTGCTCGAGCGCCGGGTCCTTCTTCTTCTGCTCGTCGCTGTCGCTCAACCCTTCTTCTCGGTGTGCCCGCCGAACTTCTCGCGCATCGCCGACAGCACCTTCTCCGCGAAGGTGTGCTCCTGCCGCGAGCGGAAGCGCGTGTAGAGCGACGACGTGAGCACCTCGGCCGGCACGGCCTCTTCGACGGCCGCCTGCACCGTCCACCGGCCCTCGCCGGAGTCGTTCACGTAGCCGGTGTACTTCTCGAGCTTCGGGTCCTCGAGCAGCGCCATGGCGGTGAGGTCGAGCAGCCAGCTGGTGACGACGCTGCCGCGGCGCCAGAGCTCGCAGATCTCTCCGAGGTTCAGGTCGTACTGGTGCTCGGGCGCGAGGTGCTTCTGGTTCGCGCCGCGCATGATGTCGAGCCCCTCTGCGTAGGCCTGCATCATTCCGTACTCGATGCCGTTGTGGATCATCTTCACGAAGTGGCCGGCGCCCGGAGGCCCGCAGTGCAGGTAGCCCTTCTCGGCCGTGCCCTGATCCGCCTTGCGGCCCGGCGTCCGCTCGATGCTGCCGATGCCCGGAGCGAGCGTCGCGAAGATGGGCTCGAGGTACTTCACCGCTTCGGTCTGGCCGCCGATCATCAGGCAGTAGCCGCGCTCGAAGCCCCAGACTCCGCCGCTGGTGCCGGCGTCGACGTAGCGGATGCCCTTCGGCTCGAGCTGCTTCGCGCGGCGCGCGTCGTCTTTGAAGTACGAGTTGCCGCCGTCGATGATGATGTCGCCCTTCGACAACAGGCCCGAGAGCTGCTGCACGGTGTTCTCGGTCGCCTCGCCCGCGGGCACCATGATCCACACCGCGCGAGGTTGTGCATCGAGCTTCTTCGCGAGGTCTTCGAGCGACGAGGCGCCGATGGCGCCCTCCGAGACGAGCTTCTCCACTGCCTTCGGGTCCCGGTCGTGGACCACACACTGATGGCCGCCCTTCATGAGACGGCGGACCATGTTCGCTCCCATGCGGCCGAGGCCGACCATTGCGATTTTCATAGGCGGCGGACGTTACTGGACTCAGCCACCGCGCGCGATGACCGCCGCGCCGGCGAGGCCGATGTTCGTGTCCGTCACCATCGCGACCGGCAGCGTCTCGAGCAGCGGCGAGAAGCGGCCCTTGGTGACGAACGCATCACGGAACATCGCCGACTTCATCTTCGTGGCGAGCACCTGCGCGATGTTGCCGGCGACGTAGACGCCGCCGACGGCGAAGTAGCGCAGCGCCATGTTGCCGGCCTCGGCGCCGTACGAGCGGACGAACTGGGCGACCGCGGTGCGCGCGCAGGGACAGGTGTCGGCGAGCGCGAGCCGAGTCACCTCGGCGCTGAAGTCGGCGTCGGGCTTCGGCAGCTCGCCGGTCGGAATCTTCTTCACGTCGCGGAAGAACTCGTAGAGCGCTTTGAGGCCGGGGCCGGCCACCACACGCTCGGTGCTGACGCGGCCGTGGCGCTGGGCGAGGAAGTGCCGAAGCTCTTCTTCGGTCTCGTCGCGCGGAGCGAAGTCTCCGTGCGCGCCTTCGGTGCCGAGCGGCACGTGACGGCCGGTCTCGTCGTCCCAGACGAGCGCCGCCTGGCCGAGGCCCGTGCCGGCCGCGATGATGGCGAGGTTGTAGCCGGTCGTCTTCGGCAGCCGGGTGCCGTTGAGCGGCACGAGCTGCGAGCGCTTCGCGTTGAGGGCTCCGTACGCGAGCGCCACGAGGTCGTTCACCAGACGCACCCGCGGAATCTTGAACGCCTTCGCGAGCGCGCGGCCGTCGATGATCCACGGCAGGTTGGTGGCGGCGCAGCGGTTGTTGATGACCGGCCCCGCGATGCCGAAGCAGGCGCCGCTGAACCTGTACTTCGTCCCGGCGAGCGCGGCCTTCAGCGCGAGGTTGAAGGAGCCGAAGCTCCGGCTCGGAACGCGCGCCTCGTAGACCGGCTTTCCGCCGGCGGGCGGCACCACCGCCACGCGCGTGTTCGTCCCTCCGATGTCACCCACGAGCAGCATCGGCTGAAAGTGCTATTCGCACTGACCATGCTGAACAAGCTGATTCCGCCGGATCTCGGGGGCCGAGCCTCGGCCGCGCTGCTGGGCCTGCGTGTCTTCTCCGGTGTCATGCTCGCGACGCACGGGTGGGGGAAGATTCAGGACCCGTTCCACTGGATGGACAAGGGCGCCGACGCCGCGCCGCCGTTCTTCCAGATGCTCGCCGCCGTCTCCGAGTTCTTCGGGGGCCTCGCGCTCGCGGCCGGTGCCCTCACCCCGCTGGCGTGCTTCGGCATCGCCTGCACCATGGTGGTGGCGGTGCACCGGCACCTCACCAAGGGCGGCTCGTTCGAGCTCGCGGGCGTGTACCTCGCCATCGCCGTGATGTTCATGGTGATGGGACCGGGGCGGTTCTCTCTCGACGAACTGCTGACCCGCCGCTTCCGAGCGCGTTAAGAGCCTTCAAACGCCGTGGAACGAATCGTCGCCAGCGAAGGACACTTGAGCTTCGAGGCTCGCGTGCAGCTTCAGCGCGTCGCCACGGACGCCCTGGAGCTCCGCGGCCAGTTCCACATCGCCGTGCCGGGCGGCTCGGTCGCGAACCTGGTCTTCCCCTCGTTCGCCGACGCGTCGCTCGACTGGACGCGCGTGCACGTGTGGTGGGTCGACGAGCGCGTCGTGCCGCTGTCGCATGCGGACTCGAACTACAAGGCGGCGAACGACCACTGGCTGTCGAAGGTGCCGGCGGTGGCGCACCCGTTCCACTCGGCGAGCGAGTACGAGAAGAAGCTGCCGCACCCGCTCGACGTCGCGCTGCTCGGCGTCGGCCCCGACGGGCACGTGGCGTCGCTGTTCCCCGGGCACCCCGGCCTCGAGGAGACCGCGCGCCGGGCGTTCGCGATCGACGACGCTCCGAAGCCGCCGCCGAAGCGGCTGACGCTCTCGCTGCCGGAGCTCTGCGCCGCGCGCGAAGTCTGGGTCGTCGTCACCGGCGCCGCGAAGGCGCCGATGATCGCGTCGGCGATGCGGCCCGACTCGCCGCTGCCGGTCGCGCGCGTGCTGCGCGAGGCCTCGTACGTGCGGCTCTGGCTCGACCCCGCGGCGGCGGCGCAGCTGTAGCAGGGCTGCCGCGGCGTTTGCGCCGCCGGGCTCGAGCGCGGGTTCAGCAGGCGGCGCGTGCGCAGCGATCGAGGTTTGAGTATGAGCGGCGCGCATGCGCGGGCTCATGGCGGTGGTGCTGCTGATCGGTTGCGTTCCATCTCCGGCGGAGCTGTGTCACCGCGGCGTCGACCTCGAGTGCACCCGGCAGTTCGAGTGCCAGAGCGATGCCGTCAAGGCCTCGCCCGGCTTTCAGGGCGGCTGGGGGTTCTCGCTCGACGACTGCCGGATGAAGGTGGCCGCGCAGGCCCGGTGCGACGAGAAGGCGACGCAGGACGAGCTGTGCACCGGCGCTGACCAGGGGAAGACGTTCGACTTGTCCAAGGCGTCGGCGTGCTCGTCGGATCGGCGCGCGCTGTCGTGTGCGGACTTCCTCGACCCCGCCAAGCTGCCGCAGTCGTGCAACGAGCGGTGCCGGTAGGCCGGAGAAGCCGGGGACGGCTGGCGTTCACGTGAACGTCTGGACGTGAACGACTCGACGGGCCCGGGTTCGTTCACCGGGACGTTCACCGGGACGTGGGCGGGAACGCCGACGTCTTGACCACGCGGAAGCTGTGGTGCGTGCTCTCGTAGAGCGTCAGGTGCCGCACTTCGAAGCGGGCCCCTCGAAAGCGCTGAAGCGCTCTCGCCGTTTCGTCGTACGCCCCCGGCACGTGCGCTCGCCCCAGCGTCACGTGCGGCACGTACTCTCGCGGCTCGTCGCCCAGCTGCTGCGACGCTGCTCGCTGCAGCGCTCGGAGCTGCTCCAGGTCGCCGCCGACGCCCAGCCACAGCACGGCGGCCGCCCGCTCGGTCTCGAAGATTCCCGAGCCGGTCAGCTCGAGGGAGAACGGCTTCGCGGTCGCCGCCAGCGCGTCGAGCTTGGGGATGAGCGGCTCCGGCTGCGGGTTGCCGAGGAAGACGACGGTGAGGTGCAGCTTCTGCGGCGGCAGCCACTTCGCCTCGACGCTCGCGCGGTGCTGATCGATGACGCCCGCGACTTCGGCTCGCGCCCGCTCGTCGAGGTCTATCGCTACGAAGACGCTCAGGGCGCGTCGATCCACGCGACGGCTTCGTCCTGCGCGGCCAGCACGTCCGCGAAGTTGAAGTTCATCATGAACGAGTGGTCGCCTCGCGCGGCCCCCGTCCACATGTGCTCGCCGAAGTTCATCGGCGCCGTCGTGCGCTCGATCGCGTTGCTGAGCAGGCGCGTGGTCGCGTTCGGCACCCAGGGGTCGTCCTGCACCCACGAGAGGAAGATGCGCTTCTTCGGGAAGCCCGGCAGCGGCTCGTCGATGTAGTTGCGGCCCTGGTTCTGCGCGTCCGCGGTGTCGAGCATCCACCGGGCGATGTCGTAGAAGTCGTCGTACGCCTGCGTGCCCGGCGCGATGCCGCGCGCGGCCGTCAGGTAGCGATCGAGCGCCTGCTTCTTCGACGCGAGGAAGTCGACGTTCGCCTGGGTGAGGATGTCGGCGGGCGAGGCGCCTCCGACGTTGAACGTGGCGCGCGTGATCTCGGGGTTCGCGGAGACGGCGAGCGAGCCCATCACGCTGCCGAGCGACATGCCGATGTAGCCGAGCTCGGTGGTGTCGAGCCGCTCGGTGACCCCGGCGGTCATCGGGTCATCGACGTCGATGCTGCCGATGCCGGCCGTGGTGTCCTTCACCACGCGCACCAGCTGCGCGGTGTCGATGACGAGCTGGCGCATCTGGTCGCGCGTCGCGGCGAGGTTCGTGGTCGAGCTGAACTTGAGGCCCGAGACCGCCGGCGTGCCGAGCAGCTGGCCCTCGAGGCCGCCCTCGGGCCGGTAGCCGCCCGGCGGGCAGCGGTGCGCCGTGCACATGAAGCCCATCGCGCAGTCGGCGTTCGAGGTGCAGTAGCTGCGGTCTCCGTGCATCGGGTGGTCGATGGCGAGCGTCGCGTAGCCGCGGCGCGCGATGGAGTTCGCCATGAACAGCGCGTCGCGGCGGAAGCGGGTGATGCCGTGCTGGAAGATGATGACGGGGATGCGGCCGTCGGCGTGCTTCGGCACCTTCGGCAGCACGAGCAGGAACTTGAGCTGCTCCTGCCGCGGAGTCATCAGCGTCGCGTCGGTGAACGGCCCTTCGGTCTCCACCGTCACCGGCGCCTCGGGGTTCGTGAGGTCGAGCTCGTGGCCCATCAGGTCGAGCGCGTTGCCGGTGACGTAGACACCTTCCTTGCCCGAGCGGATGTGCGAGTGGAAGTCCTTGCCGGCGAACTGCGAGACCAGGCTGAGCTGGCCGACCTGCGTCAGGTCGACGACGTTCGTGACGCTCGTCGGCAGGCTCCACTGCGCAGGCTTGTTGCGCAGCTCGAGCAGCGTCGGCGCGGTCGTCTGCGTCGTGAACGTCCACGCGAGCAGGACGTCGCCTCGCGCGATGCCCTTCGCCTCCGCGGCGGAGAGCCCCGCGACCACCGACTGCCGCAGCCGCTCGAGGTCCTGTGCCTGCGCGTCTTCGAGCGTGCGCACGCGGCTCTTGCCCATCGCGTCGGTGAACGGCGCGCCGGCGGTGAGCATCGTCCACGCCGGAGACGGCCCGATGTCCTGCCCGCTGATGGTCTTCGCGCCCTTCGTCCACACGACGGCGTACTTGTGGTGGCTGCGCAGCGGCTTGTCGGGCTTGAGCGAGAGCTGATCAGGCGCTTCTTTCACGACGAGCGTGAACGGAGCGTTCGCGTTGCCCATCTCGGTGTCGAGCAGCTGGAAGTGCGCGGCCTGCGCGCTGCCGGCGAGCAGGCCGGTGCCGACCGCGTTCATCACCATGTTCCGCTCGGTGACGATGTGCGCGGTCGTGGAGAAGCCGTCGAGGCGGCCGAGCTCGGCCTTGGTCTCGGCGACGAGGGCGTCGTCTCCGGGCTCTTCGGGGAGCTTGGGGTGGCCGTTGACCAGCAGCGCGTCGTTGGGGAAGGGGATCGCGCGCACCGCGGGCTCGAAGTTCACCACCGGGTCGAACAGCGTCTCGGTCTGGGTGCGGAAGGTGAAGACGCTCGCGAGGTCGGCGCGCGCGACGTTTGCGGCCTCGAGCGCCTCGATGACGGGAGCGGCGGCGAGGCGGGCCTTCTCCATCTTGAGCGCGCGGCGGCGCTCGTCGTCGAGGGTCTTCCCGCGGATGCCGGGGTTCGCGCTGCGGCACGCGGCGTCGGTGAGCTGCTCGCAGGTGACGAGCGGGTACGTCGCGCGCAACAGGTCGAAGGCCTGGCTGCCGACGACGGCCTCACCGCCGGCGCCCTTGAGGCCGTTCGCTCCGCCGATCAGCGCGACGGCGTACGTGCGCCCGGCGCGCCACACGTAGGAGATGCTGAGGCGGTTCTTCTCCGCGTCGTAGAAGACGTTCTTCGGCGTGAGCGCGGTGACGGTGTTGTTGGAGTTGAGCTCGTAGAGCTTCACGGTGTCGCCGCTGACGGTGCGGGCGTCGAGCGAGCCGGAGAAGTCGACGTGCGCGACGCTGGTGACGGGGAAGCCGTTGAGCGTGCGGAGCCACGCGTTGACCGCCTTCTCGGCGTCGTTCGCGTCGGCGGGGTCGGTGACGTCGAGCTTGCCGGTGTCGGGATCGACGGCGAGCAGGTTGGGCAGCGGCAGCTTCGGCTCGACGAGCGACGGGTCGAACTCGGCGACCACCGTGGGAGGTTTCATCACCGGCGGCGGACTGCCGCATGCTGCGAGCGCGACGAGGGCGAGGATTCCACGCTTCATGGCCTGCGCTCGTAGCACTATGCTGCCCGCCAGCGTGAACGTCTCCTGCACGAATTGCGGAAAGGCGTACGTGTTGCCGGCCGGCTCGGCGACTCCGGGCATCAAGCTGCGGGTGAAGTGCAAGGCCTGCCAGCAGGTGTTCGAGGTGACCGAGGAGATGATCAGCGCCGCCCAGGCCGCCGGTGAGGAGTCGCTCGCCGCGGTGCCGGACGCGCCGTCGAAGCCGCCCTCCGACCCCAACACCATCGGCGAAGAGACACGTCACTTCATCAACAAGTCGGGAGCGAACAAGCGCAACCCGCCGTGGAAGATTGCGCTGTTCGTGGTCGGCGTCATCGGCCTGCCCGTCGGCGTGCTGTTCCTCTTGTCTTCGACCTTCAAGGTCGTCGGCGTGACGGTGGTCGACGAGAACGGCGAAGAGGTGCAGCAGTCGTTCTTCACCGGCGAGGGCATGTCGGCGATCGGCGACGTGCTGTCCGGCAAGGCGGCCGAGAAGCGCGCCGCGGCGAAGGCGAAGGCGGAGGAGAGGAAGAAGGCGTTGGCTGCCTCTCCGACTGCGGGCGCGAAGACCGGCGGCCTCGACATGGGCCTGGATGGAAGAAAGGGCACGAGCGCCGGCAACGCGCAGAAGATGGGCGGCGTCTCGGGCTCGCTCGGCGCGTTCTACGGCGACACGGAAAAGAAAGACCGCGGCCCTCGCGTGCGCGCGGACGACGGCGCGCAGACCGCGCAGGCGCACGCCGGCGGGCTCGACGACAAGGAGGCCGCGAAGGTGGTCGCCCACTCGCAGATGGCGTTTCAGGACTGCATCGAGTCGGGCCTGCGGCGGAATCCGAACCTGAAGGTGGGGAAGGTGGCGATGGCGGTGACGGTGGCTCCGTCGGGCGCGGTGAAGAGCGCCGGCATCTCGCCGAAGGTGCACGAGAGCTCCGATTGGGGCGCGTGCCTGATGCAGCGCGCGAAGCGCATGGTGTTCCCGCCGTTCGATGGCGACACCGAGGCCGAGATTCAGGTGCCGCTCGTCGTTGGCGTGTCGATGTGAGGTTGGAGGTGTTCGGGGCCCTGCTTCGGGTCGGTGCCGTGGAGGGAGGAGCAGTGGTTCAGCCCCTCGGCCTGGGGCGCTGAGGCAGGTCGTTCGGTTTGGAGATCGGCTGTCGACGGAGCGGCGGTCGCGGCCGCGCGCGGTCGCCGAGCTCGGGTCCACGTCGGCGCTCTCGCGGATCCATGCGTCGGTGATCAGCGGCCGCGGAAGCGGCTCACGCGTGCGTCCTCGTGGTGGAGACCCGCCGCGTCGCGGCCGCGTGTCGGCGGTCTCCGCCGCGGCGCTCTCGCGCAGCTCGCGCGTCGATGACTCGCGGCAGCCGGAGGCGCGTGCCGCTCCCTATTCGGGACATCCGACGTCGGATGTCTCGGATATGGGCGGGCCTCGCCTGGGCGCCCTCGCGGAACGTCGCGCGACCCGCCGCGACGCCGCAGGCCTTGGAGCTGAACCACTCCTCTTCTCCTCCACGGCAGCGATCCGAAGCAGGGTTCGTCGCCATCACGCACAGGCTGGTAGGGTCCCACCGTGCGCGTCGTCATCCTGAGCCTGCTGCTGCTCGCCTGTGGGCGCACGCTGCTTCTGGTGCCGGGTGACGCGCCGCCGCCGCCCGACGGTGGTGCTGGCGGCGTCGGCGGAGGAAGGGCAGGTGGCGCCCCCGGCGGCGGCAGCGGCACCGGCGGAGGCTCGGTCCAGCCCGGCGCCTGCCGCCTGATGGTCACCGAGCTCATCGACTTCGGCGTCGTCCCGCTCGGCGAGGCCGCGCTGCGAACCATCGTGCTGATCAACCTCGGCGACGGCGACTGCGTGCTCGACGACGTCGCCCTCGCGCCGACCGGCGACTTCACGCTGCCGCTTCCGCCGCCGGCGCGGCTGCCTCCGCAGATGCCCCTCGTCATGCGCCTCGGCTTCCAGACGCAGACCGCGACGCCGGTCACGCGCACCGCGATGCTGACGTTCAGCATCAACGAGCCGAACCGCACCCGCGTGCACATCGCCGTCCGCGCGCGCGTCGGTCGCTGCGAGCTCTCGGCGCAGCCGGCGCTCGTCACGTTCATGCCGGTGCGGCCGGGCCAGACCGACGTCCGCAACGTCACGCTCGTGAACGACGGCGAGGCGCGCTGCGACCTCACCGATTGGGCGCTCGGCGGAGACCCAGGGTTCTCCGGCGTCGACACTCTCCCCAACTCCATTCCCCCGGGCTCGGCGGTTCGCGTGGCGATCATCTTCACCGGAGACGACGCCGCGCCCTCGCGCCGCACGGGGCAGCTCCGCGTGCGCGCGACCACCGAGACGCAGCCGCTCGTCGTGCTGCTCGAGGCGCGCAGCATGATCTGCGAGTGGGTCGCGACCCCGAACCCGTTCGACTTCGGCAACGTGATGCTGAACACCACGACGACCGCTGCGCTGACGTTCAAGAACGACGGCCTCGACACCTGCACCATCTCCGGCTTCACGCTCACCGGCAGCTCGCTGTTCTCGCTGGTCGCGGCCCCGCCGTCGCTCATCCTCTCGCCGGGCGGCACGGGCCAGGTGCCGATCCGCTTCGCCGCGTTCGACAGCGCGCCGCCGCACCAGCGCAGCGCGACGCTGACGTTCTCGGCGAACCAGCTCGGGCGAATGAGCTCGGTGCCGGTGCGCGGGTTCATCAGCACCGTCTGCAACCAGCACGGACAGTTCATCTACACCGTCGACCGCAACGGCACGTTCTCGCGCTTCGACCCTTCCGCGCTGACGTCGACGACCGTCGGTACGCTGGCGTGCATGAACACGACGCTGCCGTTCTCGATGAACCTGGATCAGAACGCGACCGCGTGGGTCGTGTTCGACGACGGCCGGCTGCACAAGGTCGACGTGACGAACGCGGCCTGCTCGTCGACGACGTACATGCCCGGCGGCAACGGCTTCACCGGCTTCGGCATGGGCTCGGTGTTCGACTCCACGACGGGCGTCGACACGCTCTACATCGCCGGCGGCCCCACGTTCCGCTCGCTCGGCAAGCTCGACCTCACGACGCTGACGACGTCGGTCATCACGAACAACCTGCCGCTGCAGAGCGTCGAGCTCGCCGGCACCGGCGACGGCCAGCTCTGGGCCTTCCAGCCGCGCGGCCTCGGGCCGTCGGGAGGGCCTCCGATTCTCGCGCGCCTCGAGCCGACAGACGGCGGCGTCATGAGCCAGCACCCGCTGCCGGCCGTGACGAGCAACGGCGGTTACGCGGTGAAGTTCTGGGGCGGCGCCTTCTACATCTTCATCGGCGCCGACGTGTGGAAGGTGCCCCGCGCGACGCTGGTGCCGCAGCTCGTCTTCTCGCGCCCGGGCCTCGAAGTGGTCGGCGCCGGCGTCTCGACGTGCGCGCCGGTGATGGGACCATGATGACGACTGCGCTGATGATGCTGACCCTCGGACAGGTGTCGCTGTACTCGGAGATTGGAAACGACGTCGTCCTCGACGGCGCCATCTCGAACGTCATTGCCCAGCACCCGATCGGCGACGTGAAGGGCAAGAAGCACGTCTACGTCGACGTCCCCGGCAACTCGCAGACGGTCGCCTACGTGCCGAAGGACTTCGACTGCCCCGGCGACGTCTTCCTCGAGGCGAAGGTCATCTCGTTCGAGGCCGGCGGCAAGCGGCAGAAGAGCGAGCAGAAGTTCAGGGTCGCCCACCTCGACGTGGAGAAGTGGCAGTGCCTGCCCGCGTCCATCGACGCGCTCGTCGAGGCCTACGAGAAGGCTTCAGACAAGGCGGCGGCGGAGAAGCGCATCGTCGACCTCGGCCGCGCCGCGCTGCCCGGGCTCGTGCGGCTGTCGAACAAGCCGTCCGCCGTCGCGCTGCTCGGCAAGCTCACCGGTCGCACCAGCGGCGACTGGCCGAAGTGGTGGCGCGCGCGGTGGAAGAAGTCGCTCGAGGAGCTCAGGGCGGAGAAGTAGCGGTACGGCGAGAGAGACCTCCCGCAGGTAGTATGAAAGGTATGGCGCGGCAGATGTTGCCCGCGCCCTCGTCGACGCGCGCTCCTTCTCCGAGACGGTGGATGTCGCGCTGCGTCGGCTCATTCGTGCCGAGCGGCTCAGGCGCGACGTCGCGACGTATGGCCAGCACCCATTGGATGCCGCTGAGCTGGCCGTCGGCGACCTCGCCGTCGAGCTCGACCTCGATGACGACGACGTCGACACCGACATTCCTGCTCTCTCGCAAGCGACTCATTCGGCGCTTCGGGCGAGTCCCCGCAACGACCCTGTCGAAGGCCTGCCAGGCCCTGGAGATCGCCGTCGGCTGTGACTGACGGCTACGTCAGTCCCCGCTCCCAGAACGCCTTCACGTCCTCGAAGCGGTACAGCTTCCGCGCCGGCGGCAGCGCGTCGAGGAACGTCTTCCCGTAGCGCCGTCGCGTCAGCCGCGAGTCGAGCAGCGCCACGACGCCGAAGTCGCGCTTCGTGCGGATGAGCCGCCCGAAGCCCTGCCGCAGCGACAGCGCCGCGGACGGCACCTGATGCTCGTCGAAGGGGTTGCCTCCGCGCTCGCGCAGCGCCTCGATGCGCGCCGCCATCAGCGGCTCGTCGGGCGGAGCGAACGGCAGCTTGTCGATGATGACCAGCGACAGCGCGTCGCCCGGCACGTCGACGCCCTCCCAGAACGACTGCGAGGCGAACAGCACCGTCGGCTCGGCGACGAACGCGTCGAGCAGCGCGCGCTTCGGCCGCTCGCCCTGCAAGAGCGCCGGCACCGAGAGCAGCGGAGCCACCCGGCCGTGCACCTGCTCCATGTGCCGCAGCGACGTGAACAGCACGAACGCGCGGCCGCCGGTCAGCTTCGTGAGCTGCAGCACCTCGTCGCAGACCGCGTCGGTCCACCCGGCCTCGGACGGCTCGGGCACGTGCCGCGGCAGGTACAGCCCGCATTGCCTCGGGTAGTCGAACGGCGAGTCCACCTTCACCGCAGAGGCCTGGGGCTCGAGGCCGAGCCGCTCCTTCACGTAGCCGAAGGCCTGCGGACCGGCCGCGGTCGCGAGGGTCGCCGACGTGAACACCACCGTGTCCGTCGTGCGGTACAGCCACTTCTCGAGCGACTGGCCCACCTCGATGGGCGCCGCGCGCAGCCACACCGTGCGGCCCTTCTGCGAGACCCAGTGCACGTGCGTGCCGTCGGGCGCCTCGAGCACGAACGAGAGCGCCTCGGCGGCCTCGGTCGCGCGGCGCTTGAGCCCCTCGTAGATGCTCTTCGTCACGTCGCCCGCGTCGTCCGCCGCGCGCGCGCAGAGCGCCGACAGCGCCGACAGCGTCTCGAGCAGCGGCCCCGTCGCCGTCTGCAGCGGCCCGAGCTGCTCGGGCTTGAGCCGCACGTCCGAGCGCGACTCGGACAGGCCCAGGTGCCCCGACACGAAGCGGAAGAACGCGTCGGCCCGCTCGCGCAGCGACAGGCCGAGCGTGGCGAGCATGCCGGAGTGCTCCTGCTTGTACTGCCCGGCGCGCACCGCGTCCTGCGACAGCAGCATCATCCGCGCGCTCGTCACCGAGAGGCCGAAGTGCTCGGTGGCGACGTCTTCGAGCGCGTGCGCTTCGTCGAAGACGACGGCGTCGTACTCGGGCAGCACCGAGAGCGAGAGGTCGACCTCGGCCTGGCCGCGCGCGCGCCGGCGCTCGGCCACCTGCGCGGCCCGCGCCTTCAGCACCAGGTCGGCGAAGAACAGCGCGTGGTTCACCACGATGAGGCGCGACTCCGAGGCCGTGCGCCGAGCCTTCGTCACCCAGCACCGCTCGAAGTCGGGGCAGCGGCTGCCGGCGCAGCTCTCCGACGGCGTCGACAGCTTCGACCACGTGGGCCACGCGTCCGGCAGCTGCGTCTCTCCGCGGTCGCCGGTCGCGGTCGCGTCCACCCACTGGCGGAACGCCGGCCAGTGCACCGCGTCGTCCGGCGCGTCGAACAGCGGCATCGCGTCGAACTGCGCGAAGCGCGAGAGGCACAGGTAGTTCGCGCGGCCTTTGAGCAGCGCGCTCGAGACGTCGACGCCCGCCTGCTCGAGCAGCGGCAGGTCCTTGAAGAACACCTGCTCCTGCAGCGCGCGCGTCGCGGTGGAGATGATGACGCGCCGGCCCGACAGCGCCGCGGGCACGAGGTACGCGAGCGTCTTGCCGGTGCCGGTGCCGGCCTCTGCGAGCAGCGAGTGCCGCTCCGAGAACGCGCGCTCGACGGCGCGCGCGAGCTGCAGTTGCTGCGGGCGGGCTTCGTAGCCGGGGAGGGCGCGGCTCAGGCTGCCGCCGGGGCCGAGGATGGATTCGAGACTGCTCACGTCGGGGTGCTTCTTACATGCGCCGACTGAGGCGAACAGGGGCTGCGCCACTCTTCCTCCGTCCACGCAAACGAGCTGTGGCGAGGCCACTGAGCAGCTTCCGCGATGTACTTCGGAACTGCCGTACTAGGCTCCTGCCCTCGATGCCGTCGCGCGGTGTCCGCCTCGCGTTCCTCCTGGCGCTCATCTGCGCTCCCGCGCTGGGGCAGGAGCGCGGCTTCTCGGTCCACCGGCTCGACCCCTCGGCCGTCGGCAGCCGCACGTTCCTGCTCGACCGCCCTTGGTACTCCTCGACGCGGTACTTCGCCGCCGGCCTCACGGCCGAGTACGGCCGCCGCGTGCTGGTGCCCCGGCTCGAGACCGGCCGCGGTCCCGTCGAGCCCATCGTCGACCACGCCGTGCTCGGCCACGTCGAGCTCGCGGGCGCGCTGTTCGACCGGCTGCGGCTCTCTGCCTCGCTGCCGCTCGTGCTGCTGGAGGCCGGCCGCCCCGAGCTGGTCAGCGGCGCCGCGCCCATCACGGGCATCGCGTTCGCGGACCTCCGCGTCGGCGTGCTGCTGCGCCTGCTCGGCGACGCCGAGCGCGACGCGTTCTCGCTGCACGTGGGCCTCGACGCGTGGCTTCCGCTCGGCGGCGCGCAGCGGCACGCGGGAGACCTCCAGGTCCGCTTCCTCCCTCGCCTCATCGCGGCCGGCGCGTTCGGCGCTGCCGGCCGGTGGACGTTCGAGGGCGCGTTCCTCTGGCGGCCGTACGCCTCGCTCGGGCCGCCGCCGCTCGGCATGGTCGCCGCGCCGGAGCTGCGCCTCGGCCTCGCCCTCGGAGCCTCGCTGCTCTCCGACCGGCTGTACCTCGGCCCCGAGGCGCGCTTCACGAGCCAGGTTCTCGGCGACGACGCGTTCCGTCCCGCGGGCATGTCGGTCGAGCTGCTCGCCGGCGCGAGCGCGTGGCTCGGCGGCACGTTCATGCTCGGCGCCGCGGTGGGCACGGGCTTCCTCGGGCAGGCGGGCACTGCGGACCTGCGCGCGATGCTGCGCCTGAGCTACGCGCCGCGCCGCGCAGAGGCCGAGCCGGCCGAGGAAACCCCCGCGCCCGTCGAGCGACGACCGAGCATCGCGGACGCGGACTTTGACGGCATCGCCGACGCGCTCGACCGCTGCCCCTTCGAGCCGGAGAACGTGAACGGCGTGCGCGATCTCGACGGCTGCCCCGAGTACGAGGGCGACGCGGGAGCCGCGCTCGCCCGTGTGCTCGTCCGCGCGAAGCCGGCTGCGGCCGACGCCGGCGTGGCGCCGTCGCCCGAGCGGGACGGTGGCGCCGGAGTGAACCCCTTCTTCACCGCCGACTCCGACGCCGACGGAGTCCCCGACGAGAGCGACCGCTGCCCGCTCACGCGCGAGGACACGGACGCCTTCGAGGACGAAGACGGCTGCCCCGAGCCGGACAACGACGCCGACGGCATCGCCGATGTGGCGGACGCGTGCCCGAACGTCGCCGAGACGTTCAACGGCGTCGACGACGGCGACGGCTGCGCGGACCTCGCGCCGGACCAGGACGGCGACGGCGTCGCGGACGCGGCCGACCGCTGCCCGCTCGAGCCCGAGACCGCCGACGGCGTGCGCGACGAAGACGGCTGCCCCGAGCACGAGTCGCAGGCGGCGCTCGCGCGGCTGCTCTTCTCGACGACGGCCATCGACCGCACCCTCGCGAGCCAGGACAGCGACAAGGACGGCCTCAGCGACGCGACCGACCGCTGCCCGCTCACCGCCGAAGACGCCGACGACTTCGAAGACGAAGACGGCTGTCCCGAGGTCGACGACGACTCCGACGGCATCGCGGACAAAGCGGACCGCTGCCCGCAGGCCGCCGAGACGTTCAACGGCTGGAAGGACGACGACGGCTGCCCCGACGAGCACGGAGACCTCGACGGCGACGGCGTCGAGTACGCGCTCGACCGCTGCCCGCTCGAGCCGGGAGACCCGCGCGACGGCTGCCCGCACGCGCCGCCTCCGCCGCTCGCGCTCGCCGGCTTCTCGAAGGCGGCGCGGACGATGAGCGACCCGGCTCCGCCCGACGCGGCGACGGCGGACTTCGACCGCGACGGCACGCCCGACGCCGCCGACCGCTGCCCGATGTCGGCCGAGGACCGCGACGGCTTCGAGGACGACGACGGCTGCCCGGAGCCCGACAACGACGGCGACGGCGTCGACGACAAGGCCGACAAGTGTCCCTTCGAGGCCGAGACCATCAACGGCAACCGCGACGAGGACGGCTGCCCCGACCCCGGCGCCGCCGTCGTCCACGTGAAGAAGGGCGCCGTCGTGCTCGACGAGCGCGTGCAGTTCAAGACCGCGTCGGCCGCGCTGCAGCCCGTGTCGTTCAAGCTGCTCAAGCAGGTGGCGGCGGTGCTCAAGGCGAACCGCTCGCTCTCCATCGAGATTCAGGGCCACACCGACGACGTCGGCAGCGCGGCCGCCAACATCAAGCTGTCGCAGAAGCGCGCCGAGACGATTCGCGCCTTCCTGAACAAGGCGGGCATCGCGCCGGCGCGGCTCGTGGCGAAGGGCTACGGCCCCCGGCGGCCGAGGGCGTCGAACGTCACGGCCGAGGGTCGCGAGCAGAACCGTAGAGTAGAGTTCCTCATCATCGGAGAAGCGGAATGAGAGTCGTCGTCTTCGCGCTCGTCGTCTTCTCGAGTCACCTCGCGTCCGCCGCCGAGAACCGCTGTGGCGGAGTGAAGCTCGAGGCCGGGCAGGTTCGCCTGGGCAAGCCGCTCACCGAAGACTGGGCGAAGTCGGCGGAGGGGAAAGGCTGCCTCGCCGACATCGTGCAGGAGGTCGACCGGTACCGGCTCGTGCGCGCGGTGACGGTGGCGGCGCTCGTCACCGACGCCGAGCGCGCCAGCGGCAAGGGCTTGAGCTCGGCGAAGGCGCTCGCGGCCGCGCTGGTCGACGCCGGGCTGCCGAAGAACCGCGTCTTCGGCCTCGCGCCCGCGCCGAAGCCCGGTGAGGCGATGGGCATCTCGCTGCGGTACGTCGAGCGCGCTCCCGAAGACGTGGTGGCGCGCATCGCGGCGTCGGTCGGCCCCGTCTTCCTCGGCGCCGAGGAGGCCACGCTCAAGCCCGCCGAGCCCGGCATGCCGGTGCTGGTGAACGAGCTGGTGAAGACGGGGCCCGGCGCGAAGGTCTCCATTCACCTGAAGGACGGCAGCGGCATCGAGGTGAAGCCCGAGTCGACCATCAAGATGCCGGTGCTCGAGGTGAGCGGCAGCGCGCGGCAGGTGAAGATTGAAGTCCTGCGCGGCAGCATCGTGGCCGACGTCCGCAAGGCCGGCCAGCTGTCGAAGTTCGAGGCCTCGAGCCGCGTCTCGGTCGCGTCGGTGCGCGGCACGCAGTTCCGCCTCGGCGTCGAGGCGGCGGGAGACACGCGCATCGAGACGCTCGAGGGCCTCGTCGCGGTGACGCCGTCCGCCGAGCCGAACGCGACGCCCGTCGAGCTGGCGAAGGGGCAGGGCACCGTCGTCGGCGCGGAAGGGAAGATTGCGCCGCCGCGCGCGCTGCCCGCCGAGCCGAGGGCGACCGCTCCGCTCAAAGGCGCCATCGGCGCGGACCAGCGCTTCGAGTGGCAGCCCGTCTCCGACGCCGCCTCCTACGTGGTGGAGGTCGCGCGTGACGCCGACTTCATCGTCGAGGCGAAGAGCGAGCGCGTCGCCGGAGCCGCGACGCTCTCGTGGCCGGCCGCGCTGCCGAAGGGCAAGTGGTTCTGGCGCGTGACCGCGCTCGACGCGGCCGGCTTCGCCGGGCCCGAGTCGAAGGTGCACGCGTTCACGGTGGGCAGGTGAAGAACCGCCGCGCCCTCGCGCTGGGCGTCGTGCTGCTCGCCGGCGCGGTGGCGCTGTGGCTCCTGCGTGAGCAGGCGTCGTGGGCGGCGTTCCGCGCGGCTCCGGCCCTGACGCTGCCGCTCGCGTCGTTCCTCGCCCGCGCGGCCGCGGCGCTGCTCGTGGTCGCGGGGCTCTTCCACCTGCGCGAGGCGCTGGCCTGGCTCCGCGCGCGCGCGCTGGCCGCGCTCGACGCCACCGAAGAGCGGCTCGAGAAGCTCCCGGTCGGGCGCGCCCGGGCGGTGCGTGCGCTCGGCATCGGCGTCGTCGTCGGCGGCGCGGTGGTGCTCGCGCTCGACGCCTCGAGCGTAGGCGGTGCGCTCGAGACGCGCGCGCACGACCTCTTCATGCGGCTGCGCTTCCCCGAGCGGTCACAGGCGGAGCTCGCCACCGGCCGCGAGGTGGCCTCGGCGCGGCTGCAGCACGACGTGGTGGTGCTCGCGCTCGACGACGAGACCATCGCTCACCTCGGCTGGCCGCTGCCGCGCCACCACTACGCGCGGCTCATCGACGCCGTCTCCACCGCGAAGCCGGCCTCGCTCACGTTCGACGTCTCGCTGCTCGACGGCTCGCGCGAGCACCCCGAGTGGGACGTGGCCGTCGGCGACGCCAGCGCCCGCGCCGGCAACGTCGGCTTCAGCTTCACCGTGACGCGCATCACCGGCGAGTCGAAGCCGGTGCTGACGCCCGCCGCGGTGAAGGCGTTCGACGCGAACACGATTCCCTGGCACGACACCGCGCGCGGGCTGCCCGAGTACTCGGAGCTCATCGGCGGCGACGCCGCTCCGCAGTCGGTCGTCGACCCCATCGCGCAGGGCGCCGCGGTCATCGCGATGGCGAACGTGCTGCTCGACGGCGAGGACGACGTGCTGCGCCACTCGCTGATGGTGGCGCGCCTCGGCGAGCAGCTGCTCCCGTCGCTGTCGCTGCGCCTCGCCGCGCGCGCTCTCGACGTGCCGCTGCGCGACGTGAAGGTGCACCCCGGCTCGCACCTCGACCTCGGCGGCAAACGGCGCGTGCCCCTCGACAAGCTCGGCCGCACGCTCGTGCGGTACCAGGGGCGGCACGACACCCGCGGGCACGGCCCGTTCCGGTACCTCTCCATCTGGTCGGTGCTGCGGGCCGACTCGACGCTGACGCTTCAGGGCAACCCGCTCGGCGATGATCAGCGCTTCATCCTCGACGAGAGCACGAGGCTGTCGGGAGGCCTCGACCCGTCGACGCTCGGCGCCGGCGCGCTGGTGCGCGGAGTCGCGCGGTACTCGCCCGACCCGGGCCGCGTGCTCGAGCTCGAGCCGGCGCCTCCGGGCAGCGAGCCCGGCTTCGAGCTCATCGACGAAGAGCGGCTGTCGTTCACCACCGCGCTCGGCAGCGCGCAGGTGAACCGCCACGACCTGTCGATGCTGACCGGTCGCCACGTGCTCGTCGGCTCCACCGCGCTCGCGGCGGCGGACCTGAAGAACTCGCCGCTCGGTGAGCTGCCCGGCGTCGAGCACCACGCGACGATGCTCGCGAACCTGTTGAGCGGAGACTTCTTCGTGCAGACGCCGCCGTGGTTCGACGGGCTGGTGGTGCTCGCCGCCGCGCTCGCCACGGCGGTCGTCGCGGTGGCGGCGCCCGCGGGAGTCGGCCTGCTGGCCACCTCGCTGCTGCTGCTCGCGCTGTTGACCGCCTCGTTCCTGCTCGCGTCGTCGGGCGTGCACACGCCGACGGTGGGGCCGGCCGGCGCGGTCGCGCTCACGTATCTCTCCTGCGTGGTGCTCGCCGCGCGCGCGGCCCGCAACGCGAAGGCCAAGGCCGAGCGCGATCGCGAGTTCGTGCGCTCGACGTTCGGCCGCTACCTCACCGAGCAGGTGGTGCAGCAGCTGCTCGACTCTCCCGACGGCTTGAAGCTCGGAGGCCAGCGCGACTTCGTCACCATCATGATGACCGACCTGCGCGGCTTCACCAGCATGTGCGGCACCATGGAGCCCGAAGACGTGGTGCGCCTGCTCAACCACTACCTCGAGGCGATGACGCGCATCATCGCCCGCTACGGCGGCACCATCGACGAGTTCATCGGAGACGCCATCCTCGTCGTCTTCGGCGCTCCGCTGAAGCTCGAGCGCGCCGAGGCGCGCGCCGTCGCCTGCGCCATCGACATGCTCAACGCGATGCCCGACATCAACGCGTGGAACCGCGCGCAGAAGCTGCCCGAGGTCGAGATGGGCATCGGCATACACTCGGGCGAGGTCGTGCTGGGCAACATCGGCTCCGAGCTGCGCGCGAAGTACGGCATCGTCGGCGCCACCATCAACCTCACCTCGCGCGTCGAGTCGTTCACCGTCGGCGGCCAGGTGCTCATCTCCGAGGCCACGCGGGAGCGCTGCGCGGAGCTCGTCACCATCGGCACCACCCAGGTGGTCTCGCCCAAGGGCGTGAAGGGCACGCTGACCATTCACGAGGCGCTCGCGGTCGGCGCGCCGTTCGACGTGAAGCTGCAGTCGGCGAGCGAGCAGCTGGTGCCGCCCGGCGCGCCGCTCGAGCTGCGGTACGCCACGGTGAAAGGGAAGACCGTCGGCGAGCTGCAGCACGTCGCGCACGTCGAGGCGCTGTCGGAGCTCGGCATGGAGCTGCGCGTCGAGCACGAGCTGCCCGCGCTGTGCGACCTGCAGCTGCGCGTCGTCGAGGGCGGAGCGCTGCTGCCCGGCGAGCTCTACGGCAAGGTGCTCAAGGCCCAGGTGCGGCCCAACGTCGTCTACCTGCGCCTCACCTCCGTGCCGCCCGAGGTGAAGCCGCGGCTCGAGGCCGCGCGCGCCGCCGGAGCCCAGGCCCCCACCGTGCTCGAGTCTGCGATGGTGTCCCGGTGAGAGCACCGTTCACACTGAGCGGAGCCGAAGGCGGAGTCGAAGTGGGCCGATGGACGGCTTCGGGCCCGTTTCGACTCCGGCCCGCTTCGCGTGCCTCCGCTCAACGTGAACGGAGTCGACGCCGTGCGCTTCTTCTCGTCAGCGCGTGCGTCCTCTCCGCCTGCCCCACGGTCGACCTCGCCGTGCAGTGCCGCGACGGCCGGCTCAACGGCGCCGAGACCGACGTCGACTGCGGCGGCCGGTGCTCGCCCTGTGCGCCGGGGCGGCTCTGCCTGTTCGAGAGCGACTGCGGCAGCGGAGTCTGCACGCTCAACCGCTGCGACGCCCCGCGCTGCGACGACGGCATGCGCAACGGCACGGAGACCGGCGTCGACTGCGGAGGCCCGTGCGTCGCCTGCACGGGCGGCTGCGTGCGCAACTCCGACTGCGGCTCGGGGGTGTGCTTCGACGGCGCGTGCAGCGCGGGGCCGTGCGCTCCGCCGCTGCTGGTGTGCGGCCAGACGTGCGTGGACGCGCGCGTCGACCCCGCTCACTGCGGCGGCTGCGGCATGCCGTGTCCCCCGGGCGAGGCATGCGTGGGCGCAATGTGCCGGCCGGTGTGCTCGGGAGGAACGCAGCAGTGCGGCACGGTCTGCGTCGACGTCGCCTCGGACCCGAACGCCTGCGGCTCGTGCACGCGCTCGTGTCTGCCCGGTCAGCTGTGCGTCGGCGGCGACTGTGTCCCGCGGTGTCCGCCCGGCCAGGTCGACTGCGGAGGCGTGTGCGTGTCGACCGACCGCGACCCGCTGCACTGTGGCGGCTGTTCCCGCTCCTGTCCTCCCGGTGGTGGGTGCCTCGATGGCCAGTGCACACCGGCGTGTGCGCCGCCGCTGCTCGCCTGCGACGGCGGCGCCTGCGTCGACCCGCGCTTCGACCCGCTCAACTGCGGCGGCTGCGGGGTCGCGTGTCCGCCGGTGCAGAACGCGCTGCCCGCGTGCGGACCTCCCGGGTGCACGCGCAGCGCCTGCCTGCCGGGCTTCGCCGACTGCGACGGCATGGGAGGCTGCGAGGCGGAGCTCGCGGTGGACGAGCTCAACTGCGGCGTCTGCATGCGCGCCTGCAGCGGCTCGGAGCAGTGCGTGCTCGGCCGCTGCTGCGGGCCGCTGCCGATGGGCTCGTACCAGATGACCTGCATGGGCTGCGAGGCGTGCGACGGCCAGCTCTCGTGCCTGTGCGAGAACGCGATGCAGATGCTGCAGCCGACGAGCATTCCGCTGCAGCCGTGCGCGGGGGGCTTCACCAACTGCAACGGGGTGCTCCAGTGCAACGGCTGCTGATGGCGCTCGCGTGCGCGGGGCTCGTGACGTGCGCGCGGCCGCCGCCGACCTGCTCGGACGGTGTGCGCAACGGGCAGGAGTCCGACGTCGACTGCGGCGGCCCAGACTGCGGCCGCTGCGAGCTGAGGCGGGCCTGCTTGACCCCCGACGACTGCGGCTCGGGGCTGTGCCGCCAGCGCGTGTGCGCTGCGCGCGAGGGCCCTGTTTGCCTGCGAAACGCGGACTGCCCGGGCGGCGCGTGCGTCGACGGAGTCTGCGTCGGCGCCTGTCCTCCTCCGCTGCTGCAGTGCCAGGGCGCGTGCGTCGACGTGCGCAACGACCCGGCGAGCTGCGGCGAGTGCGGCCGCGCCTGCGCGCCCGGCCAGCGCTGCAACGCGGGCACCTGCGAAGAGGTGTGTCCGCCCGGCACGCTCGCGTGCGCGCAAGGCCCGGGGCTCGCCTGCGTCAACACGAGCATCGACGTGCTCCACTGCGGCAGCTGCACGAACGTGTGCCTGCCCGGGCAGCGCTGCGCCGCCGGCGTGTGCGAGTCGAACTGCGCACCGTTCCAGGCGTTCTGCATGGGCCAGTGCGTCTTCACCGGGACGGACCCGCTGCACTGCGGCGGCTGCAACCAGCCCTGCGCGCCGGGCCAGGTCTGCTCGATGGGCATGTGCGCCGCCGCCTGCACGCCGCCGGTCGTCGTCTGCGACGGCGGCGTCTCGTGCGTCGACCTGCGCTTCGACCCCCTCAACTGCGGCGCGTGCGGAAGCCCCTGTCCGCTGCCGCCGCACGCTCAGCCGCTGTGCTTGAACCAGGTGTGCGGCCGCACCGCGTGCGACTTGGGCTTCGAGGACTGCAACGGGGTGCCGAGCGACGGCTGCGAGGCCGAGCTCGCCGTCGACGCGATGAACTGCGGCGTGTGCGGCCGCGCCTGTTCGCCCTGCATGAACGGCATGTGCCCGTGAAGATGTGTACGGTGGGGCCATGACGCCCTCCCTGTTCTCGATGAAGGACCGCGTGGTTGTGGTGACCGGAGCCAGCCGCGGCATCGGCGAAGCCATCGCGCTGCGGCTGTCGGAGGCCGGCGCCGCGGTCGTCCTCGCCGCGCGCAAGCCCGACGCGCTCGAGGCGGTGGCCGCGCGCATCAACGGAAGTGGAGGCAGGGCGCTCGCCGTCGCCGCGCACACCGGCAAGCTCGAAGACGTGCGGGCGCTCGTCGCGAAGGCGGTGGAGAAGTTCGGCAAGGTCGACGCGCTCATCAACAACGCCGCGACGAACCCGTACTTCGGCCCGCTGATGGACGTCGAGGACGGCGCCTGGGACAAGACGTTTGAGGTGAACGTGAAGGGCTACTTCATGCTCACGCGCGAGGTGGTGGCGCACCTGCAGTCGCGCAACGCCGGCGGCTCCATCGTGAACATCACCAGCGTGGTGGGCCTGCGCGCGGCGCCGATGCAGGGCGTCTACGGCATGACCAAGGCCGCGGTCATCTCGATGACGCAGACGTTCGCGCAGGAGCTCGGCGGCACCGGCATTCGCGTGAACGCCATCGCGCCCGGCCTGGTCGAGACGAAGTTCGCGAGCGCGCTGGTCAGCAACGACGAGCTCCGTGGCCACGTCGTCGCGCGCACCGCGCTCGGCCGTCACGCGCAGCCCGACGAGATTGCGGGCGCGGCCGTGTACCTCGCGAGCGACGCCAGCACGTACGTGACCGGCCACGTGCTCGTCGTCGACGGCGGCGCCACCATCACGACGTAAAATCACAGCGGGCGATCCACGCTGGGCGTGAGCCGTGTCGTATCTTTTCGACCCGGTGACGCGACTGGCTCCAGCGCTGTGCGCCGTGCTCGCCCTCTCGGGGTGCTGCTGCGACTTGCCCAGAGACCCCGACGACGGCGGCTTCGGCGGCGGAGGAGCGAGCGCCGGCGGAGGCGTCGCGACCGGCGGAGGCGTCGCGACCGGCGGTGGCGTCGCGACCGGAGGAGGCGCCGCGACGGGCGGCGGCGCCGCGACGGGCGGCGGCGTCGGCACGGGCGGCGGCACCGGCACCGGCGGCGGTGCGATGGGCGGCGGCACCGGTGGCGCGGGCGGTTCCGGCGGCGGGACGACGGGCGCTCCTCCGCGAGTGCTGACGCCGCTCTCTCCCTCGAGCGGCCACTACGGCAGCGCGCTGACGATTCTCGGCGCCGACTTCGGCGATGCCGGCACGCTGCGCCTGGTGAGCAGCATCGGCGCGGTGACGGTGACGTCGTCGTCGCTCAAGGCCGACGCGGGCGAGGTCTGGCAGAACGACCGCATCGTCTTCCGCTATCCGTTCCCGGCCGAGGGCGCGGTGTTCGTCGAGAGCTCCGGAGGCACCGCCGACGCCGGCTCCTTCCTCCCCAGCTGGATGCCGGGCATCGCCATCAACCAGGACCAGGACGACTACACGCCGTTTCCGTCGACGTTCCTCGGCGCGCCCGGCACGGTCGTCGGCACCATCCGCTACCCCGACCCGCCGTTCGTCTACGGCGGCTGGGGCGTCATGATTCATGACGGCGTCGCGCCGCGGCTGCATCACCTCGACGTCCCCGGCTCTTTCGTGATGAGCGTGCTGCTGGTGCCCGACGCTGGCCTGCAGCCCGACGGCGTCGCGCTGGTGACGACGTCCTCTCCCGACGGCGGAGCGCGCTCGGGCACGCTCTACCGCCTCGGGTGGAGCGGCGGGCTGCCGACCCTCGTCTCCACCGGCGTCCCCGCGCGCAACGCGCTCGGGGCCGGCTACGACGGGACGGGCTTCTTCGCGTGGGCGCAGGCTCCCGATGCCGGCTTCATCCGGGTGCGGCCGCCCTCGTGGTCGGTCGACAGGACGCTCGCTCCGCCTTCGGGGTTCGGCACGGGCGGAGGCCAGGGCGTGGTGCAGATGTTCTCGCTCGCCGGCACGCTGGGCGTTCAGTGGACGGTGCGGAGGAACAGCGGCTTCCCGCTGTTCGAGAACTTCGAGCACCCGGAGTTCGCCTTCGCGAACGCCGCCCAGACCGCGTGGGGCCCGACCGAGGTCGCGGACAACGAGATCAAAGGCCAGCTCGACGGCGTGAACCTCAGCCTCAGCCCCGACGGCAAGATGTCGTTCGTCTCGAGCGGCGGCTACTACGACGTCATCCTCCAGGAGCAGAACCCCACCTTCCCCGAGGTGCGGCGCGCCACCGGCGGGTTCATCGACGCGCCCCGGCTGCAGGGCGGCGGCCCCTTCGTGCTGCACGCCACCGCGACCGACTTCGCCGGCGCCGCGTGCGACCCGGTCGCCGGCCTGCGCGTGCTCCGACCGGTTCCGAACGCGCAGCAGGGCGGCGTCGTGCCCGCCGGGAGCGGAGAGATCGCGGTCTGGCCCTGCCCCAGCTTCGCCTGGCAGGTGGTCGTCGACAGCGACGGCGGCACCATGCTGCTGGTGCAGGCCTACGCTCAGAAGCGCATGTTCCTGGTGAAGAAGCGGTAGGCCCCGCTACTTCCACTCGACGCGGTTACGGCCCGCGCGCTTGGCGGCGTAGAGCGCCTCGTCGGCGCGGGCGAGCAGCGCCTCGCGCGACTCTCCGGCGCGGTACAGCGTGCCGCCGATGGTGGTGGTGATGCGAATGCCGCGCTCGTTGCCCGGGTGCGGCAGCTCGAAGATGGCGGCGCGCAGCGATTCGGCGCGCATCGAGGCGGCGGTCTGCGTGACGTCGGCGAGCAGGATGATGAACTCGTCTCCGCCGACGCGGCAGGGCAGGTCGGTCTTGCGGACCTTCTGGCGCAGAATCTTCCCCACCGCCTGCAGCACGAAGTCGCCGGCCGCGTGGCCCATCGTGTCGTTGAGCGGCTTGAAGTGGTCGAGGTCGAGGGCGACCACGGCGAGCCCGCTGCCGAGCGCGCTCGCGCGCTCGATGAAGCTGGGCAGCTCGGCGTCGAAGCCGCGCCGGTTGTACAGGCCGCTGAGCGCGTCGGTGCGGGCGGTCTCCTCTTCCTGCGTGAGGCGCTGCCGCGTGAACTCGAGCTTCTTGATGGTCTGCTGCAGCTCGGCGTTGCGGCGCTTGAGGTCGGCGATGAGCGCGCGCTCGTTGTCGACGAGGAAGGCGCACGCGCGCTGCAGCAGCGTGAAGATGACCTGCGGGTGCGAGGCGAGCAGCGTGCGCACGCTCGCCTGGTCGAGCACCTGCAGGCGCGAGGGTGCGGTGGCGACGATGGTGGTCGCGCGCCGCTGGCCGGGGTTGATGAACGACAGCTCTCCGAACCAGCTGCCCGGGCCGTAGGCGCGCACCTTCTTGCCGCCGTCGAAGCGGGCCTCGGCGGCGCCCTCGAGCAGGAAGAACATCGAGTCGCCGGCCTCGCCCTCGATGATGACGGCCTCGCCCGCGGCGCACTCGCGCGGCCGCCCTGCGGCGAAGATGGCGTTCACCTCGTCCTCGGTGAAGACGTTCAGCGGAGAGTCGGACGGGAAGTCGGGTTTCATGCGCCTATTCGAGGCTCAGCTCCCGCAGCGTCGTCTCGACGCTCAGCCACGCGCGCGAGCCCTTCACCGCGATGCCGTTCCGCGGGATGCGGAACGACGGGTCTCCGGCGATGAAGCACGCCGAGCCCGCCTTCATCACCAGCGGCATGAGCGCCGTCTGCGTCCACGCGGTGGCGCCGCTGATGTCGTAGACCGGCATGCCGGGCGGCAGGCTGCCGGCGAGCGGGCTCGCCGGCACCAGGAACATGTAGCTGCCGTGCACCGCGACCTGGTCGAAGTGGAACGCCTGGTAGAACGGCGACCCGAACCGCGGAGTCCGCCCGTTCGGCACCACCGTGCCCGGGTTCGTGTCGAACGCCTCGGGCGCGTCGAACACGTAGACGCCGCGCGAGGTCGGCACCGCGATGTACGGAGGGAACACCGCCGGCAGCCGCGCCTTCGGGGTCTGGAACGTCGCCACCACCGTCGGCGCGCCGCCGGCGACGTCGTCGAGCAGCGGCTGCAGCTCGACGATGAACACGTTGTCGGCGAGCGTGCCGATGCCCGCGGCGCTGTTGTCGATGGTGATGACCGCCTTGCTGCCCCAGAACGTCGCGTCGGCGACGGTCGTGTTCGCCGCGCCGCTCGCGCTGACACGGAACGCGCCGCGGAGGTCACCGGCGACCACGTCGGTGGTCGGCTCGCGGTCGCGCCACTTGCGCACGTCCCACACCTCGAGCCAGATGCCGTCGGCGGCCGCGCCTCCGCCGAAGCGGACCTCGGTCGTAATCATCCAGCTGCCGACCGCGTCGACGTCGGTGACGCGCGCGTTGGCGACCGGAATGGAGAGAAACTCCTGGTCGGTGGCGTTGTTGAAGTTCGTCGCGGGGTCGCGGTCCATCTCCCGCTCGTGGTGCATCGCGCGAATGCGGATGTACTCGGCAGAGAGCTCCCAGTCGTCCATCATCGCGATGGAGGTGACGCAGTTCGCGGGCTGGACCGGCGTGGCGTACGGGTTCATGTACGCGGGCACCGGCTGCTGCACGTCGTAGACGCGGTTCAGGCCGCTCTGCACCACGAAGCCGCCGTGGAGCAGCGGCCGGTAGCCCGCGCCGACGATGCTGCTGTTCACGCGCATGCCGCGCGGCGTGGCGAGCTCGAGGAACGTCAGCGTCCCGCCGCCGGCAACGGCGAGGTAGTTGCCCATCGTGTGCACGTGCGCCCCGGACTGCGAGGTCACCGGCAACCCGGTGTAGACCGACGTCTCTCGCATGTAGCTCAGGTCGGACAGGTCGATGCCGTGCAGCACCCCGGTGCCGTCGACGGTGTACGCCTCGGTGCCGTGCACCTCGAACTGGCCCACGGCGTAGTTCGTGGTGGCAGAGATGACCGGCAGCTGCGGGCCGAACGCCGCCGTCCACGCCGGCGTGACGTCGAAGACGCTGAAGCCGAAGCTCGACCCCACCGCGTAGAGGTAGTTGCCGCTGACGATGGGCCGCGACGCCGAGTTGAGCGCCTGCCCGTCGCCGACCGTGGTGATGCTGTTGACGGCATCGCCGTCGACGGCCTCGAGCGCGTTGAAGTGCTCCGTCGCTCCGCCGCCGCTCGTCGATGAGATGATGAGGCGGTCGCGCGTATGGGCGAGCGACTCTCCGCCGCCCGGCGCGGCGACGACAGCGACGACGTCTCCGCCCGCGACAGTCGGTTTCGTCAGCGCGTTCGCATCGAACAGCTTCGCGAGCGAGATGGCGGCGACGACGTTGTAGCCCATGAACATGCTCACCCAGTCGCTGCGCACGAACAGCCGGTCGCCGATGAGCGTCAGGCCGTTGGCCTCGAAGGTCGCGCCGTACGTGGGCAGCGACGTGAGGTCGATGTCCGCGAGCTCGACCGGCAGCAGCGGGTCGGCCACGTCGAACACGCGCACGTGACGTCCCGCCGCGAGGAAGAGGTGGTTGCCGTCGAGCAGCAGGTCCGCGTTCGAGCCCGGGTTGCACGGGGTGATGATGCCGTCCGCGAACGTCGCCACGTACTGCACCTTCGGCTGCGGCGGGCTCGAGAGCAGCTGCCCCGCCTGCACCGGAGACACCAGCGCCTGCGCGTCGACCGCCACCAGGCCCGAGGCGCCCGTGCAGGTGCCCGCATTCGTCACCGGCCCCGCCGCGTAGAGCACGGTGCCCATCGACTGCATGCGCTGCACCTGCACCGTGGTGTTCGTGCCCGCGTCGATGCCCAGCGTCGCGATGACGTTCGGCGACACCTCGTTCGGCTGCAGCGGCAACGGAGCGCTCTGCGGCCCCAGGTTCCCCGCGCGGTCGACCGGCGTGATGGTCACGAAGGTCGGCGAGCCGTTCGGCAGGTTCGCGAGCGTGAAGCTGCCCGTCGTCGCGCCGCCATCGGGGTTCGACTGGAACGGCGCCGAGATGGGCGAGATGCCCTGCGACGCATACGTGCCGGTGAGGTCGGTCGGCGAGCTGCCGTAGCGGATGACGTGCTCGACGACGTCGGGCGAAGGCGTCTGCCAGAACACCGTCGAGCCCATCGACGTGTTGTCGACCCACGCGGTGTTCGTGGTCACCGCTGCCGGCGCGACGTTGTCGGCGGTGATGAGCACGCTCGACACGCCGCTCTCGTTGCCCGCGGCGTCGACCGCCTTGAGCCGCAGGTCGTTGACCGTTCCGGCCACGGCGCCGCTGTTGTTCAGCGCGAAGCGGAACGTGGGCGGGCTCGACGAGACCTGGTTCGGCGGAGTGTTGAAGCTCGGGTGGCTCTGCCCGCCGAGCTGCGCGTAGGTGACCGGCGACGCGTCGGTCGAGGGGCCGGCGGTGACGACGTCGAAGCTCGACCCCGCGGCGGCCCTCACGTAGCCGGCGGGCGTCACGATCTGCAGCGCGGTCGGAGGAATCGAGTCGAACGTGATGGTGTCGTTCACCAGCGCCGCGTTCCCGGTCGCGTTGCCCGCACGGTCGATGAGCTGCACGCACAGCCGGTGCAGCCCTTGCGTCGCGGTGAGCAGGAACGTGTAGTTCGTCGCCAGCGGCAGCGCGAGGCTCGAGCTGACGGCGGTGGTGGTGCACGCGCCCGCCGCCGCGGTCTCGCCGAGCTTCACCGTCCACGTGTCGGACGGCGCGTTGCGCAGCTCGGCGACGACCGACACGTTGTTCGTGTACTCGGCGTTCGGAGCCTGCGAGCGCAGCGTCACCGACGTGCCGGCCGCGACGGGGTCCGGCGCCGTCACGTCGATGTCGATCTGATCGAACGGCGTCGCGCTCACGTTGCCGACGTCGTCGCGGAACGACGCGTACAGCGTGCGCAGGCCCGTGCCGGCGAAGGTGAAGCTGCGCGGCTGCGTGCCGGGGTAGGCCGCCCAGTTCGAGAACGCGCCGGGGCTCTCGGAGAGCGCCCACTCCACCGCGCCGTTCGCGAAGCCGGTGACCTGGCCGATGTTGCCGCCGCGCGCCGTCACCGTCTGCCCGTTGATGAACTCGGCGCCGGTGTCGATGACGACGGTGGCCGAGTCGGGCGGCAGCGTGTCGAGCGTGAGCTGGGCCGCCGGCAGCGTGCCGACGTTGCGCGCCCGGTCACGCACGCAGCCGCGCACCGTGTTCAGCCCGTCGGGGCCGGAGAGCAGGAACGTCGTCGTCGCCATCGCGGAGTACGGCTGCCACGACAGCGCCGCGGCGGCGGTGCAGGTCACCGCCGGGTCCTGCGTGAGGAACACCTCGGCCGGGGTCTCCGAGCAGGTGATGCCCGCGCGCACGTTCGGGTTCGCCGTCTTGCCCGCGGGCGGCGCGGCCGGGCCGTCGGCGCGCGAGCCGGTCAGCGTCAGGTTGCAGCTCGACGGGGCCACGTCGTCGAGCGCGATGCTCGCCGTCACCGGGCCGGTGATGTTGCCCGCCGCGTCGCGCACGCACGCCTTCACCTGGCGCGGGCTCGTCGCGCTCGTGGCGAGCGAGTGGCCGCTGAGCGTCGCGGAGGTGAGCGGCATCCACGCGGCCGACGTCGCCACCGGGCACGTCAGCGCCTCGCTGCCGACCACGTACCAGACGTTCTCGTTGCTCACGAGGTCGAGCGAGACCGTCGGGCTCGCGGTGACCGTGCTCGACGGAGTGCCGTCGGCGAGCGCCCCGCGCACCGAGAGCTGCAGCGTCGGAGCCACGCGGTCGACCGTCACCGACACCGAGGCGAGCGCGTCGTTGCCGGCGCGGTCGCGGAAGCGCACGTAGACCGTCTTCTGCCCGTCGGCCGCCGAGAGCGCGAAGTTGAGGCCTGCGCTCATCGGCAGCGCCATCGGGCCGACGGTGCCGGCGCCGGTGAAGAACAGGCTCTCCGAGACGGTGAGGCCGGTCATCGGCGCGAGGTCGGTGGGGCTGGTGGTGAACGAGAGCGCCGCCTGCAGCTGGTTCGTCACCGCCGCCGAGGTGAGGCTCACCGCGGCGGGGTTCGGCGGCTGCGTGTCGAGCGTGATGTTGGACATCACCGGCGACGACACGTTGCCCGCCGAGTCGACGAACACCGCGTACACGGTCTTCGCGCCGTCGGTCGGCTCGAGGAACCACGTCACCATCGGCGTCACCGCGCGCGGCACGGCGCTGTCGAGGTCGAGGCCCGAGGCGTTCGCGAGCTTCACCTGCACTACGCCGCCGTTCGGCTCGGCCGGAGTTCCGAGCGCGAGCGTCGCGATGGGGTCGTTGGTGAAGCCGGCGACCTCGGCCTGCGCGCCCTGCTGCACCGAGAGCGTGCCCGTCGGCGGCGTCGTGTCGACCACCACCGTGTCCGAGCGCACGGTGCTCGCGTTGCCGGCGTTGTCGACGAGCTGCACGTGGACGGTCAGCGGCCCGTCGGCGAGCGGCAGCGGCCGCGTCACCGTCGTCGGCGACTGGTACGTCGTCCCCGGAGCCGTCACGTTGCCCATGCCGTCGAGCGTCAGCCCCACGCGCATCGTCGCGATGCCCGAGCTCGTGTTCGTCATCGACTGCGGGTCGAGCCCCGAGATGGAGAGCCCGAGCGCCGCGCTGGAGGACTTCGTGAACTTCGTCGTGCCCACCGCGCCGGTCTGCGCGAACGCGACGCTGTCGAGCTGCGGCGGCGTCGTGTCGAGCGTGATGGAGCTCGAGAACGTGCCGCTGCTCGTGCCCATGGTGGTGCGGTACTGCGCGTAGACCGTCTTCCTCGCGTCGCCGGCCGAGAGCATGAACGGCTGCGTCGCCCCGGTGTACGGCTGGAACATCAGCGCGCCGCCCATGAACGTCGGGTCCTCGCTGGCGCGCCAGCTCGCGACGGTGCCGTCGGTGGGGAAGCGGTCGAAGACGAGGTTGACCGCGCGCACCCGCGTGAAGCCCGCGACGCTCGCCGGGTCGGCGTCGTCGATCTGGAAGTCTCCGAGCAGGAGCGCGAGCGTCAGCGTGCCGACGTCGACGGCGCCGGTGCCGGTCACGTCGGCCTGCGCGGTGAACGGCGAGTACTTCTCGCGGCTCGCGACCACCTGGTACATGCCGAGGGGCACGTCGCGCAGCTCGAAGCGGCCGATCGAGGGGTCGGTGCCGTCGCGGGCGACGGTCGCTCCGTAGCGCTTGCCGGTGATGGCGACGGTGACGTTCTCGATGGGAGTGTTGTCCGCCATCTTCACCGAGCCTTTGATGCTGCCGCGGATGAGCGGGAGCGTGAGCGTGCCGACGTCCGTGGTCATCAGCGGCTCGAGCCGCACGGTGCGCGAGGGGACGTCGTCGGCGTGGCGCATCGACGAGAACGAGACCTGGTAGGTGCCCGCCGCCAGGTTCTCGACGGTGAAGCGGCCGGTCGCGTCGGTGCCGCCGCGGTCGACGCCGTTGAGCAGCACGCGCACGTTCGCCTGGCCGGCGGCGGGGGCGTCTTCCTGCTCGAGCAACAGCTCGCCGGTGAGCCGCGCCGGGTTGAGGCCCATGTTGAGCGTGACGTCGGCGGTGGCGTCGGCGGCGACGGTGACGTTGCGCTGCTCGCCCGCGGTGTACCAGGGGTGCGTCGCGAAGAGGTCGTAGGTGCCGGCGGGCACGCGCAGCGTGAACGTGCCGTCGATGGGCACCGACGTCGTCGCCACCACCGTCATGCCGTCTTTCACTTCGATCTTCGTGCCGGTGACCTCGGCGCCCGGCGGGCCGTTCACCTTGCCGGCGACGGTGCCCTGCTGCTGGGCCGCCTGCACCCACGCGGGCGCGAGCGTGCCGACGTCGGTGGTGCCGCCCGAGGCGACGTTCACGTTCGGCTCGGTGTACGGCGCGAAGCCGGGCAGCTTGAGCTGCACCGCGTACAGCCCCGGCGCGAGGTCGGAGTAGACGAAGGCGCCGACGTCGTCGGTGCGCGTGAGGACGCGGCCGCCGCGCGCGTCGATCAGCACCACCTCGCGGTCGCCGGGCGTGATGTGCCCCTGCGTGTCGATCTTCCCGGTCAGCGCGCCGCGCTGCGGCTGCGCGGGCAGCTCGAGATCGAGCGCACACGAGTGCAGCACCGCTACGAGGGTTCCCCACCAGAGTTTGCGCATGAAACCGAAAGGCTACCCGCGAGCCCCGGCTCAGGACAACGTCAGCAACTGGCGCACCAGGATGAACATCGCGACGAGGCAGCCCACGATGACCGCGGTGAGCATCACGTACTTCCAGCGCGGCACTTCGCCCGGGCCCTGGGCCTTCAGGTGCCGCAGCTGAAGCTGGGGCAGCACCGCGAGCCGCAGCACCTCGTCGAGGCCGCGCTTCGCCACCGGGTCCTGCTTCTCGACGGCGAGGCGGATGCGGTACAGGCGGCCGAGCTCGGCGAGCTCTGCGCGCGTCATCGCCTCGGCGCGCAGGGCTTCGTGGCGGCCGTCGTCGCTCCACGCGCCGAGCAGCGACAGCCACTCACCCTTGAGCCACTCGCTCGGGTTGAACGCTCCGCTGGGAGACTGCGCGAACACGAGGCCGCACGACGGGCAGGCCAGCGCGTCGGGGATGCGGCGGCTGATGCACTTGGGGCAGTGGCCCGCGGGAACCTCGAAGGCCTGCTCGTTCGTCGCGGGCACAGCCAGCGCGGTGGAGTCCATCGCGGGTGTCTGTGGAACGGTGAGCGGCGCCGCAAGGACCGGCGGTGCTACGACCGCTGGAGTACCGGCGCGGTTCTCGGCGCCGCACTGCGCGCACGTGACCACGAGCACGCCGCCGTCGATGCGAAACCTCTCGACGTCGAGCAGTCGATTGCACCCGATGCAGAGGAACTTCACGCCGGCGAACTCTACAGCCTTGCCTCAGGCCTGGGGCGTTCTTGCGCGGTAACCACACGGGGCCTCGCGCGGGTAGCGCATCGGCACACAGCCTGCAGCCTCCACTGCGAGGGAAACCCCTCACGGAGGCTTTGAGCATGAAGAAGTTGCTTTTCGCAGTGGCCATCTCGGTGTCGGCGGTCGTGTTCGCGGCGGATCCGCCGAGCGACACGCCGAAGAAGACCGAGCAGCAGCCGATGAACAACCCGTCGACGATCGGCCGCTCCGATGACTCGGACGCGATGAACGACCTGCCGCGCACGAGCCCGGCCGCGGGCGACGTGAAGGCGGCGAAGCAGGCCGACGAAGCCTCTGCGAAGGACATCGAGTGTCTCGCGAAGCTCCACCACGACAACGAGATGGAGATTCAGATGGGCAAGCTGGCCAGGCAGAACGGCCAGTCGAAGCAGGTGAAGCAGTACGGCGAGCTGCTGATCAAGGACCACGCGCTGGCCGACAAGCAGATCATGGCGCTCGCGAAGAAGAAGAACATCGACCTCACCATGCCGGCGCCCAAGACCGAGGAAGAGCGGGCCGAGATGCAGTCCGCGATGGACGAGATGAAGCGGCTCGAGACGCTGAAGGGCGAAGAGTTCGACCGCGAGTTCGCGAAGATGATGGTGAAGGACCACCAGAAGGCGGTCGACCTGATCGAGGGCACGCTCACCCAGACGCAGGATGCCAAGGTGAGCTCGGTGCTCGCCAAGATTCTCCCCGTCCTCAAGGAGCACCTGCGCGTCGCTGAGAACATCAACAAGCGCGTGCAGAGCGTCTGAGCGCCATGGCCGAGGTCACGCTCAAGAATCGCTTCGAGGCGACGGACGAGCCGGTCACCGGTGAGGTGGTGAAGGCCGGCGCGGTCGCGGGCGTCATCGGTGGGCTGGTGATGGCGGTCTACGCCATCGTCGCGGGGCTCGTGCTGCAGCAGGGCCCGTTCGTGATTCCCCAGCTCATCGGCGCGGCGTTCCGCGGGCCGGAGGCGCTGGTCTCCGGCTTCGGCACCGTCGCCTGGGGAGTCGTGCTGCACCTCCTCGTGTCCGCGGCGTTCGGCGTGCTGTTCGCGACGCTCGTCCGCCGCGACACGCCGCGGCCCGTCGCGATGCTCGCGGGCGTCGCGTTCGCGCTGGGCCTCTTCGTGCTGATGATGTTCGTGGTCGTGCCGGTCGTGAACCCCGTCATGGCGAACCGGGCGTCGATGATGATCGGCACGATGCTGGTCATGCACGTGCTGTTCGGGTTCGGCCTGGGGTTCGCGCCGGACTTGCGGCGCGTGTTCTCGAGGCCGGCGCCGGTGCAGAGGACACCGACGCGGATCACCATCTCGGCGCGCTGAGGCGACTTCACAACACCGTCGCCGGGACGGGCATGAACGTCAGCACGAAGCACACGGCTGACACCACGCACACGAGCTTCCTCCCGCGACTCATCGGCTCCTCGGGCCGCTCGACGGGAGGGTGCTTGAACCCGACGACCTGGGTCGTCAGCACGAGCCACACGAGCCACCCGAGGCTCCAGAACATCGCGAGGAACGCCATGCCCACCGCGAGCGCCTTGCCGAGCGGAATCGCGCGAGGCCCCAGCCACGCGTGGGTGAGGTGACCGCCGTCGAGCTGACCCAGCGGCATGAGGTTCAGCATCGTCACCAGCATCCCGAACCACGCCGCCACCAGGAGCGGAGACGCGTGCACCTCGGCGTCTCCGTACATCGACCGCTGGAGCACGAGCGAGAGCAGGTTGTTGCCGAACTCCATGCCGTTGCTGAACACCGGCTCCTGCCGCGTCATGAGCCAGCTCCACGCGCCGTGCACGACGCTGACGAGCGACATACGGCCGGGAAACGTGAGCTGCGCCGCGGGAAGGTCGAGCGGCCGCGCGGTGACCATGCCTGCGACGAGCACGGGGATCGCGACCGCGAGCCCGGCGAGCGGCCCCGCGGCGCCGATGTCGACGAGCGCGTCGCGTGTGGGAATTTTCCCCCGCAGGCGGATGACCGCGCCGAACGTGCCGAAGCCGATGGGCACGGGGATGAAGTAGGGCAGCGACGTGTCGACGCGGTGGTAACGCGCCATCACCCAGTGACCCATCTCGTGCGCCCCGAGGATGGCCAGCGCGCACGCCGCGAACACCGCCGCCTCCGAGGGCGAGGCGCCGAAATAGAACCGGTAGCACGAGAACGTGGTGACGCACGTCCCGAGGAACAAGAAGATGTGGAGCCCGACCCGCTTCACGTTCTCTCAGTGCTTGCAGAACTGCGCCGCGGTCATCGGAATCGAGCCGGCCGGAATGCCCTGCGCCGACCCGGGGTCGACGAAGCGGTGCGAGGTGTAGCTGAACGCGGGCATGCTCATGTTCGACTGCGAGTCGACGCACAGCGCGTTGCCTGCGGTCGGGGTCGGGCCCGGCCCGTCGCGCGTCGGGTCGGCGTGGTGGCTCGGCACCGTCTCGACGTCGCAGTGGGTCAACATTCCGCCGTCGAGCCGCGCGGTGATGACCGCCGCCGTCCAGAAGTCTCCGGTGGTGTCGCGGCCCGGAGTCCGCAGCAGCGGGAACTGCGTCTGCCCGCTCGCCGGGTTGTAGCCGACCGACAGCACGCGCTGGCCGTTGCAGTACAGGTTCACGTGCGGCTTCGCGTTGCTGCTCGCGCCGAGGTCGGTCTGGAAGTGGTTCACACCGACGACGAAGCGGTCTCCGTTGCGCGGGTTGTCGAGGTTGATGTTCTCGGGGCCGCAGAAGTTGTCGCCCGGGTCGATGGGGTCGGACTCGGTGCGGTCGCAGGTGATGTTGTCCTGGTCGAGGCGCGGGTTGTCGCAGTTCGCGATCGACGCGCGCTTGCTGCCCCAGCCCTTGCACGCGCTCATCGGCGACTGCGCGTAGCCCCAGCCGAGGTCCCCCAGGTCGCAGTTGAGGTAGTAGCAGTCCTGGTTCTGCGTCGCGGGCTGGCACGTGCGGTCCCAGCCGGCGTCGGGGCACGTCGTGCCCTGCAGCCGCGCGAAGTGCAGGTCGATGTCGTTGGTTCCCACCGAGTCCCAGCACAGCTCGGCGCGAATGCCCGGCGCGCGGACCTGCACCTTCTGCGTGCAGACGAAGTGCGTGCCGTTCAGGTCGAACTCGCCCTGCACCGTGTAGTCGCCCGAGAGGCCGAACGCGGTGTGCACCTGGCCGCCGGCGACGCCGTTGCCGTAGCCCGCCGCCTGAATCGCGATGAGCGGCTCGCCCGCCGCGGCGACGTACCGCTGCGCGTTCATGTCGAACCGCACCGGAGTGCGCGTGCCGCGCCGCGCTCCCGCCGCGCCCGAGCTCGCCTGGTTGTAGAGCGCGAACGTCGGGAACGGCAGCACGTTGTCGCAGTCACCGCCGAGCACCGTCCACGTCCAGTTCGTCGCGTTCGCGCGCTGCGCGGGGTCCGAAATCCACAGGCTGCCGTCGATGCGCGGAATCATCGTCGGCGGCGGATACGGCGCGAGCGTCAGCGGCTGCGTCGGGCACACCACCGACGGCGGGCACGTGCAGCCCGTCACCGAGCTGTTGCCCTCGAGGCCGTCGCAGTTGAAGTCTCCGGGCGCGCAGCTGTCGCTGCGGGCGGGCGGGTTCGCGCCGCGGCACACGCCGCTCCACGTGGCGAGCTCGTTGCCCGCGCAGTCGAGGCTGCCCTTCGCGTTCGGGTTGCACCAGCCCACCGGCTGCCGCGTCGTCGGGTCGGCCTGCGTCGCCGGCACGAGCCAGCAGTCTTTCGTCTGGCCGTTGCCCGGACAGAAGCAGCCCTCGTCGGCCTTGCCGTCGCAGTCGTCGTCGAAGCCGTTGCCCTGCTGGCCGTTGAGCAGCGCCGCCTGCACGCCGCCGGTGGTGAGCAGCGCGTCGGTCGGACCGTCGCACTCGTTGTTGGTCGCGGGGACGCAGCGGCGTCGCAGCGGCGGGTTGCCCGCGTCGATGGGGCCGCAGCCTCCGTCGTAGTCGTTCATGCCCGCGTCGTCGGGCTCGGGGTCGACGAAGCCGCCGTCGCCGGGCAGGCCTCCGCCCGCGCCGGTCGAGCCGCCGGTTCCTCCCGTGCCGCTCGTGCCGCCGGTGCCGCTGCCGCCGCCGGTGTTGCCCGCGCCGCCGGTGCCGGTCGAGCCGCCGGTGTTGCCCGCGCCACCGCCGCTGCCGCCGATGATGACCTCTCCGCCGCAGTTGCAGGCGGTGACGCAGAGGAGCACGACCGAGCAGAGCAGTGAGCGCATGCGCCGGTTTCTGGCACGTGGCGTGAAGTCCCTCAACCCGATGCGCGCGTGGCTCTGGGTGCTCGTGGCGAGCGGGTGCTCTCTCGAAGCGACGTTGTTACCGGACGGAATCATCGAGCGGGCCGGGGTGCGCGCCGAGGTCGACGTCGACGGCGCGAGCGTTCGGCTCAAGCTCGACAACGTCGGCCGGCGGCCGGTGCGGCTCACCTATGAAGACGTGTCGCTCGACGGCAAGCGCCACTACGGCGTCATGCGCAGCGGGCCTCAGCGCTTCGTGGCACGCGGCTTCTTCGTCGCGGCGCCGCACCGCGTGCTGTACCCGCGGCTCGAGCCGTGGCCCCGGCCGCTGCACCTCGAGCTGAGGGCCGGTCCGGCGGGAATGCCCGAGGGCGTGCTCGAGCCGGGAGGCTCGCTCGACGGCGGCCTCGACTTCGAGCCGCTCGAGCGCGACGAGGAGCGCGTGAACTTCAACCTGAAGCTCGTTGATCCCGACACCGGCGAGCAGTTCGGGCTCGTCACCGTGCCGGTCAGAGACCACACGCGCACACAGGTAGGCCTGTCCACGGGCGGTGACGGTCTCCTGCAGGGTGCAGGGCAAGCGCAGGCCGCTCGGTAGCTTGCGCGCGGCGAGGGGCTCGCAGTGCACGCGGGCATGACCACGCCCGCGACCTCCTCGACCACCTCCGCGAACGCCGCGCTCGCTCAGCAGCGCGCCGCCGAAGAAGCCGCCCGCCGCGCCGAGGAGGCGCGCGAGGCCCAGCGCGCCGCGCGCGAGCAGGCGCAGCAGTCACAGCGCACCCAGGCGCAGGAGCCGCAGCCCGGCTCGCCCGCCGTCTCCGGCGCCGCGCGCGCGAAGAGCCCGTTCGCGCTGCCCCAGAGCTCGCTCTTCGAGTCGCTGCAGGCGCCGCCGGTGCAGCTGCAGCCCAACTTCAAGCCGAACGCGGCGACGCGATTGAACGGCGCTACGGCGGCGCACGACGACGCGGCCGAGGCGTACGCCAACGCCGAGCAGCGGCTCAACCGCGAGCTCTCCGCCGTCGGCCACACGCTGACCCCTGCGCAGCAGAAGCAGTTCAAGGACGAGTTCTGGAGCCTGCCGGAGAACGCGGACATCAGAGCGGAGGAGGCCTCCACCGCCGACGAGCTCGCGAAGATGCTGCGCCGCTCCGAGGGCGTGGTGTCGCGCGCGGGCGGCGAAGAGGCGCTGCTCGAGGCGAACCTCTCGCTGGCGAAGAGCCCGAAGCACGCCGACCGGGCCATCGCGTTCGCGCAGCGGCTGGACCAGAGCCCCGAGCTCTTCGAGAAGCTCGACGCCGCGACCGAGGGCGACCTGGCGACCACGCTGGAAGAGGACCTCGTCGCGACCGCGCTGCCCTACGCGCAGGCCGAGATCTTCGCGCGCCACAGCGGCGCCCCCGAGGCCGTCGCCCGCCAGCGCGCGCTCGACGACTTCAACGACCTCATCGGCGGCTTCTCCGCGGCCAAGGGCGTCACGGGCATCGGCGCGCAAGTGACTGAGCTGCAGAAGAACCTCGTCGCGGCCGCGAACGGCAGCTTCGACGCCGTGCAGCAGCAGGTCGATGCGTGGGCCGACGCGTCGAAGCTGGGGAAGGCGTTCACCGCGGCGTCGGTCGCGCAGAGCCTCTTCGCGGCCGGCGAGGACTTCGCGGGCGGCGACCTCTTGAACGGTCTCAAGAACACCGCTGGCGGCGCACAGGCCGGGCTGCAGCTCGCCGGCCAGGTGCTCACCACGTTCGACGCCGCGTCCAGCTCGGCGGGCTCGCTCGCCGGGTTCGCGGCGAAGGCGACTCCGGTGCTGGGGCTCGCGGCCGACGCGATTCAGCTCGGGCAGGACATCGCCGAGCTGTCCGACGGCGCCGAGGCGGGAGAGATCGTCTCGCTCGTCGGCACCAGCATCTCGCTCGTCGGAGACGTCGCCGGCTTCGTGCCGGTCGCCGGCACCGCCGTCGACGGAGTCCTCGGCGCCGTCGGCGGCGCCGTGCACCTCATCGGAGACCTCATCTCGGGCGAAGACGACCCCACCGCGCCCGACGAAGCGGAGATGTCCGAGCTCTTGCAGACCACGCTCGGCGTCGCGGCCGACGAGGCCGACACGCTGGTCGAGCGCGGCCTCGACTGGGAAGCGGCCCGCCTCGGCGCGCTGGGACTGAAGCCGAACCAGGTGCGCGAGGTGATGATCGACGAGTCGCTGCGCGTCGACGCGCACGGGCAGGAGACAACCCAGGCGCTGCAGACGGCCATTCGCCTCGCTGCGTCGTACGGCGTTCGCGGCGACGACGCGCACACGTTCATCCACGACGCGGTCGAGGCGTTGCACGACCCGGAGAAGGCGAGCCTCAACTTCGAGCTCGACCAGCTCAGCCACGCGCTGGTGCAGGGCTACTTCGCGAAGGACGTCGAGGCGCTGCAGGCCGCGGCCGAAGACACGCTGCCGCTGTTCTCCGAAGCGCTGGTCGCGCGCCTCCAGACGGAGGGCAACGGAGAGGTCATCTGGGGCGCGTTCGACCACCACGAGCCGTGATTGCGGATATGAACCGCGCATGCTCGAGGGGCTCGACGCGGTTCCCTGGAAGACGCTGCAGCACGCCTACGGCGAGGCGTCGGACGTCCCGGGGTTGATCCGCCGACTCGCATCGGAGGACTCGGACGAGCGCGACGAGGCGCTCGACGCGCTCTACGGCAACATCTGTCACCAGGGCACGGTGTACGAGGCGACCTCGCGCGCGGTGCCCTTCCTCGTCGAGCTCTTCGCGGCGCCGGCAGTGAAGGGCCGCGAGCACATCGGCGAGCTCTTGTTCAACATCTCGCACGGCACGAGCTACCACGACGTCCACCAGCACCTCGCCTTCGTGGGGCCCATTCTGAAAGAGCAGCCCGGCTTCGCCGAGAGGCTCGCGAAGGAGCTCTCCGACGTCGAGAAGGTGAAGGCCGCGCTGAGCGCCGTGCACCCGAGCTTCCTCGCGGTGCTCGACGCCGACGCCGAGCCCGCCGTCCGGCGGCAGGCGGTGAGGCTGCTCTCGCGCTGCGAAGGCGCGAGGGCGATCGTGCTGCGTGAGCTGCAGCGCCGGCTCTTCGCCGTGCGCGACGCCCCGCTGCGAGCGGCGGTGCATTTCGCGCTCGCCGCGCTCGACTTCCCCGGCTCGCGGGCGCTGCTGACCGACGCGCTCGGCGACGAGAGCCCCCTGGTGCGGCTGGCCGCGGCGCTCGCGCTGGGCTTCTTCGGCGCCGAGCTGCCCGAGGCGGCGGCGCGCGTGCTCACCGAACACCTCGCAGACCTCGAGCGCGCCGACTACGCGCAGTTCGTGTTCGGCTCCGACCAGGTCGCCGACATCGGCTCGGCGCTGCGGCAGGCGACACCCGAACAGCGCGAGCGCGCCGCCGACGCGATGGTCGCGGCGGTGAAGGCGCAGCGCGCCGGCATCTTCTCGGTGGCCAGCCCCATGCTCGCGCTGGTGTTCGACCCGCAGGCGCCGCCGAAGAGCCTCGAGGCGCTCTCGCCCGTTCAGCGCCGCGTCCTCGAGCTCGTCAGCGGCTTCACGTGGACCCGGCCGACGGGCACGTGGTCCGTCTTCGCGAACTTCTGCTCGATGCTGCGTCACTACGGGCTCGAGGAGCTGGGCGAGCGGCTCGCCGGCTACGAGCGGCCGCCCCGCCGGTAGCTCACGTCCGCATCTTCACGCGGTGCTCCTTCACGTCCGTCGGAGGCGCCTGGTGGTGCGCGTGCTGCTCCATCAGCCGGAAGATCTCGTGCCCCAGCACGTCGAGCTCGGTCGACGTGTACCGCTCCGTCCCGAACCTCTTGATGACGTCGGTCTGCGCGCGGAGGATGACCGCGTCCTGCTGGAAGATGCGCTCGGCGACGGGCGTGATGAACGGCCGCACCAGGAAGTGCGGAATCGGCAGGCGGAACGTGACGACCGCCCACACCCGCGTCAGGTAGTCGTCGAGCGGCGTCATCGCCGACGTCGTCACCAGGTGGCTCTTCTCTCCGAGCCGGTACTCGACCTGCGCGATGGACGGCAGCAGGAAGCGGTCGAAGTGCGTGACGACCCCGCCCTGCGGCGCGAGCAGCCGGCCGGCGAGGCCTTGGGGCGCGGGCTCTCCGAGATATTCGGCCTCGGCGTGCGTCGCGTGGCGGCGGACCACCACCTCGATCTCGTTCTTCTTCTCCGCGGTGCGGAACAGGCCGCCGTGCAGGAACGCGGTGTGCGGCACGTCGAGCGTGTTCTCGATGACCGCGTGCATCGTCGACGTCACGGTGAAGTCGCGGCGCACCGTCGAGTAGCGGGCGTCGTCGAGGTGCGGGAAGCGGAACGGCCCCGTCGCGGGCCGGGGGCCCCCCGTCGAGTAGACCCAGACGAAGCCGTCGGACTCTTCGGCGGGGTAGCTCTCCGCCGCGCGCGACTTGAGCGCCACGTCCTGGTCGGTGACGAGGCCGGGCACCGCGCGGCAGGCGCCCGAGCCGTCGAACCGCCAGCCGTGGTACGCGCACTCGAGCTGGCCTTCTTTCGTCACGCGCCCGAGCGAGAGCGGCACGTTGCGGTGCGGGCAGCGGTCGAGCAGCGCCGCCGGCTTTCCCTCGACCGTGCGGAAGAGCACCAGCGGCGTGCCCTGCAGCGTGAACGGCAGCGGCTTGCCCGCCTTCAGCTCGCGCGCGCGGCACGCGATGAACCACGCGTCGGGCAGCTTCACGACGGAGGTCTTGGGAGGAATGACGGACACGCGGTCTCTATATACGGCGGCGAACCCGCGTCATCGCAACCGGAAGAGCCGCCGCGGTCGCCGGAGCCGCCGACCACTCGGAGGCGAGCTCGGCGCGGCTGCCGACGTCGAGCTTGCGGTAGACCGCACGGACGAGCTCGCGCGCTCTGGGCTCGCTGATGTCGAGCTGGGCGGCGATCTGCTTCACCGTGGCATGGCCGAGCAGCGCGCACGCGATGTCGCGCTCGCGTGGAGACAGCGGCTGCTGATCCTCGAGGAACCCGTGAATGAGCGCCACGCGTCGCGCCCACGGACCCAGTCCCAGCAGCACGTCCTCCAGCAGGCCGCGCTCGCGCGCGGTGAAGTGCTCGGCGCCGGCGGTTCGGTCGAACCCGAAGTGCAGCGCGACGCGGTCCGAGACCTCGTAGACGAGCTTGAGGCGATCGACGAGGCCGAGCATCGTCCAGTACTTCTCGTCGAGCGTGTTGGGCCGCCCCGGCGGCTTTCGGGGATCCGGGTCGTGGTACACGCGGTGGCGCCCACTGTCGCGAATGACGGCTCGAACCACGGCGTCGTTCACGTACGTCTCTTCGCGCAGCTCCTGCTCCACGGCGACGGCCTCTTCGCGGCTCTTGGCTCCGATGGCGTAGAAGACCGGCAAGCGCCAGCCCTCGAGCGGGTCATCGCGGCGCGGGCGCAGGCGGACGCTGACTCCGACGAAGCCGCTGGTCGCGCCGACGGCGCGCGCGATGCAGCCGTGCCCCGCAGCGATGTAGCTCGGCACCGAGCCCTGCGGCCCCAGCGCGGTGAGCTCGACGCACGCGGTGAGCGCAGCGGACACCCCTCCATTTTGACGGGGTTCGGGCCCGGAATGCAGCTGTTACCGTCGCGCCCCAGGGAGGGAGTTCATGAACGTTCGTGCTGCGGTCGTCGTCCTGCTCGTCGTCGCTGGGTGCTCGCCGTCGCCGTCGGGTGAAGATGCCGGCGCAGGCGGCGGAACCTCCGGCTCCGGTGGAGGCACTTCAGCCACCGGCGGAGGCACCTCCGGCACGGGCGGAGGCACGGCGACGGGCGGAGGCACGGCCACCGGCGGCGGCACCGCGACCGGCGGCGGCGCCGCGACCGGCGGCGGCGCTGCGACCGGCGGCGGCGCTGCGACCGGCGGCGGCAGCGCGACCGGCGGCGGCAGTGGAGGAAGCGGCGGCTCCGGCGGCGGCACGGTCGACGCCGGTCCGTACTGGGACGGCGGCTACGTGCCGATGAACATCGCCGCGGCCATCACGAAAGAGCTCTCGCCGCTCGAGATCAACGAGCCCGCCATCATCGAGCTCGGCACGGTGGCGTACTTCCCCGTGGAGCTGAGCAACCCGCGCGTCACGGTTCCTGCCGGCCTCCACCTCGACTCCATCGTCGAGGTCTCGCGCAGCTGCCCGACACCCGCCACCGGCGGCCTGCGCTGCCGGCAGTACTTCGAGGCGAGGGTGTACTCGGACCCCGCGTGCCAGCTCGACGGCATGTACCAGTGGCAGTTCGACGTGACGTGCGCGCCGGGCGGCGACTGCCGCACCATCAACCCTGCGCTCACGCAGTACTCCGTGACGTCGACGCACGACTCGGCCGACTTCTGCGCGGCGTTCCCGGTGAACAACTTTGCGCTGTTCCGCCCGAACACCTCCATCCTCCTGCCGGTGACCGGCACGAACCCGTACCAGATGCGGTGGTTCACGACGCTCGACCGTCCGTACCGCTTCACCAGCGGCGCGGTGGTTCCTCCGGACGGCGGCACGCTCGTCAGCTTCACCGAAGAGGCCGGCTCGCCGGACTGCGACGGCGGCATGTGCCGCCAGTGGTGGCGTGCGACCATCAACCCGGGGCCCAACTGCACGCCGCGGGGCACCTACAGCACGACGTGGAACGTGCAGTGCGACAATGGCGGCAACTGCGACCCCACCATCACCACGTGGACGGTGACGGGCGGGTTCAACAACAACACGAACCTCTGCCCGTGAGCGGTCAGAGCTTGTGCTCTTCGATGAAGGCCCGCACCACGCGCCGCGCGAGGATGATGCCCAGCTCGTCGGTGGCGCGTGCCTCGCGCGGCCGCTCGGGGCCCTTCTCCACCAGCTCGTAGACGCCGGTCGCGAGCACCTCACCGGTCGCGTCTTCGACGAGCCGCAGCGTCGCCCGCATCGTCTGCACGCGCCGGTACTGCACCGGCATCATCGGCGACCGCGCGGTCATGCCCTGGCCGAGGACGTTCACCGGCTCGTCGAACCCGCTCATCGTCGCGTCGACGTGCAGGTGCAGCGGCGGGTTCGCGGAGTCCAGCTCGAAGCTCTCGGCGAGCGCGTCCTTCAGCACCGCCTTCACCTCGGAGTCTCCGACCAGCTCTCCCAGGCCCACGCGCTTGCCACCGAGCACCGTCGCCCTCGGCGGAGCGTGCGCGCACGCCGCCACGAGCAGCAGCACGACCGCGCGGCTCACGACTCCCGCCGCTGAAGCAGCCGCGCGACCTGGTCGCAGATGTCGAACGGCTTCTGCAGCCGCACGTTCGGCACCGAGTCGAGGAACTTCCGCGCGCGCTCGGTGAAGGCGCCGCCGGTCATGAACACGAGCGCCGCTTCCGCGCCGGGCCGGCGCTTCTTCAGCTCGTCGTACACGTCCATGCCCGAGACGTCTTTCATCATCAGGTCGCAGAAGACGAGGTCGAACGTCTCTCCCGACGTCAGCACGTCGACCGCCTCGCGACCCGAGTGCACCACCTTGGTCTGGTAGCGCTGCAGGTCGAGCGCGCTCGCCATCACGCGCCCGAGGTTCACGTTGTCGTCGATGACGAGCACGCGCGCGCCCTCGTGGCGCTTCGCCGGCTCGGCGGCGGGGATGCGCACGCGGAAGACGGCTCCACCTTCGGCGCGGTTGTCGACGTCGATGCGGCCGCGCAGCTCTCCGATGAGGTTGCGGCACACGAACAGGCCGAGGCCCGTGCCTTCGCCGACCGCCTTCGTCGTCACGAACGGCTCGAAGATGCGCTCCATCAGCTCGAGCGGCACGCCCTTGCCCGTGTCGGCCACCTCGACGACGGCGTCGCCCCCGTCGAGGCGCGTGACGACGCGAATCTCGTGACCGCCCGGGCGCTCGACCTCGCGCACGGCGTGAATCGCGTTGAGCAGCAGGTTCATCAGCACCTGCACGAGGCGGCGCTCGCTCGCGAGCACGTGCACTCCGTCGGAGAGGTCGAGCGCCACCCGCGCGCGGCCCTCGAGCTGGCTCGACAACATCTGCAGCGCGGTGCGCGTCGCGCACGAGACGTCGACCGGCGCGAGCGGCTCGTCGTCGCGCCGCGAGAACGTCTGCAGGTCCGACGTGATGACGCGCACGCGCTCGGCGCCTTCCTTCACGTCCGACAAGAGCTGCTTCACGCGCGGGCCCGCCGTGGGGCCGAGCTCCTTCTCGATGCTGCGCAGGCCTTCGAGCACGTAGGTCAGCGGGTTGTTGATCTCGTGCGCGACGCTCGCGGCCATCGTCCCCATCGCCGCCATTCGCTCGGAGCGGAACATCGCCTTCTGCGCGCGGTGCCGCTCGGTGACGTCGGTGGTGATGCCGATGACGCCGGTGACTCGACCGGCCGGGTCGCGCAGCGGCCCCATCCACCCTTCGAGCACGGCGCCGCCCACCTCGGTGTAGACGTGAAACGACTCGCCGCTCAGCGCGCGCCGCATGTTCGAGAGCACGCCGGGGTTCTGGCCGTACAGCTCGTAGACCGACTTGCCCTCGATCTCTCCCGGGCGGAAGCCCAGGGCCGCCACGCCCTTGCCCTGCGAGAGGGTGATGATGCCGTTCGCGTCGACGGCCCAGACGATGATCGGCGCGTGCTCCAGCGCGAGGTCGAGCCGCGCCTGCGCCTGCACCTCGGCGGTCACGTCGTAGAACGTGACGAGGACGAGGTCGATCTCCCCGCTCGCTCCGAAGAGCGGCTTGCCGAACGCGCGCACGTTCACCCGCGTACCGTCGCCGCGGTGAATGACGATGCCGTCGACCTGCACGGTGCGCCGCTGCTGCACCGCCTGCACGAACGGAAGCTGATCTTCGGGGAAGAGCTTGCCGTCGAGGCCGTAGATTCCGTACGGCTCGGTGTAGTGGCCGGCGTGCGCCTCGGGCTTCGGCGCGGTGCGCATGATCTGCCGGAAGGCCTCGTTCGCGTAGAGGAACTCGCCCCCCGGCGCGCGCGCCACCCACACCCCCACGGGCAGATCGCGCAGGATCGCGCTCAGCGCGTTCGAATCGAGCTGCTCCATCGCTCTTCACTCGCCGCTCGAGAAGCGGCGCTCCATCTCAGTGCGCACGTACCGTTCGATCTCTTCGGCCGTGGAGAACTCCATCGCTCGCTCGAGCAGCGCCTGGGCTTCGGTGCGGCTCGTGCGGCGCACGATACCCTTCACCGCGGCGATCTGCCCGGCCGTCATCGACAGCTCTTCGAACCCGAGCGCCAGCAGCACCAGCGTGTAGGTCGGGTCGCCCGCCATCTCGCCGCACATCGCGACGGGGATGCCGGCGTTCTTCGCGGCGCGCACGATGTTCTGCAGCTGCCGCAGCACCGCGAGGTGCAGCGGGCGGTAGAGGTACGCGACCTCGCGGTTCTGGCGGTCGATCGCCAGCGAGTACTGGATGAGGTCGTTCGTGCCGATGGAGAAGAAGTCTGCCTCCTGGGCGAGGCGGTCGGCGATCCACGCGGCGCTCGGCGTCTCGACCATGATGCCGACGGGGAAGCGCTTGCCGATGGGGACGCCCGCGCGGCCCAGCTCGCTGCGGCAGTGCTCGAGCTCCGACCGCGCCTCGCGCAGCTCGGAGGGCCCGCTGATCAGCGGGAACATGATGCGCAGGTTGCCGTGGACAGAGGCGCGCAGCATCGCGCGCAGCTGCACGCGGAACATCTCGCGGTGGTGCAGGCAGTAGCGAATCGCGCGCAGGCCCATCGCGGGGTTCGCCTCTTTCTCCGGCTTGCGGCCCGGCACCTTGTCGCCGCCCAGGTCGAGCGTGCGGATGGTGACCGGCCGGCCGCCCATCGCCTCGAGGACCTCGCGGTAGCACTTGTAGTGCTCCTCTTCCGTCGGAGCCTCGGTGCGGTTGAGGAAGAGGAACTCGGTGCGGTAGAGGCCGATGCCCTCGGCGCCGTGCGCGAGCAGCGAGGGGATCTCTTCGGGGAACTCCATGTTCCCGTTGAGGTGAATCTCGTGGCCGTCGAGCGAGACGGCGCGCAGCTCGGCGGTCTTGAGCGCGCTCTGCTCGCTCGCCAGGTGCCGGCGCATCGTCTCGCGGAACAGCGCGAGCTGCGCGTCGGTGGGGTTGACGAGCACGAGGCCCTGGTTGCCGTCGACGGCGATGAGGTCTCCGTTGCGGATGGCGTCGCTGGCCTTGCCGGCGCCGACGACGGCGGGCACCTCGCGCGCGCGGGCGACGATGGCGGTGTGGCTCGTCTGGCCGCCCATGTCGGTGACGAACGCGGCGACCTTCCCGGTGCGGACGAGCATCGCGGCGTCGGCGGGGCTCACGTCGTGCGCGACGACGACCGAGTCCTGCGGCAGCTCGACCTCTTCGTCCATGGCGTGGCCGAGCAGGTTCCGCACGACGCGGTCGGCGACGAAGTCGACGTCGGCGCGGCGCTCGCGGAAGTACTCGTCTTCCATGTTGTCGAACTGGTGCTTGATGCGGCGGGCGACGCGGCGCACGGCCCACTCGGCGTTGATGGCCTCCTCGCGGATGAGGCGGTTCACCTCGACGAGGAACATCGGGTCCTGCAGCATCAGCTTGTGGGCGTCGAGGATGAGGCCGTGGTCCTGCTGGCCCTCTTCGGCGTCGCGCTTGAGCTTCTCTTTGAGGTCCTCGAGCTGGCGCGAGCTGAGCTCGATCGCCGTCTTGAAGCGCAGCGCCTCGGGCTCGATCTCGACGTCCTGCAGCTTCACCTTCGGTGTGCGGACGCGCCGGTTGTCGAGCACGTAGGCGTGGCCGACGGCCACACCCGGTGATGCTCCAATTCCCTGGAACGATTGCGTCGCGCTCACTTAGAGGTCCGCTGACTTACTAACTTGGCTCACCGAAACGGTCTTTGACCAGCTTCGTTATCTCGTCGACGCACTGCTTCGCGCCCTCGCCCTCGCACGCCACGGTGATGGTCATGCCCTGCGCGGCCGCGAGCATGAGCACGCCCATGATGCTCTTGCCGTTGACGCTCTGGCCCTCGCAGGTGAGCGTCACCTCGCACCTGAAGCGGTTGGCGATCTTGACGAGCTGTGCCGCCGCGCGGGCGTGTAGCCCCAGCGCGTTGATGATCTCCAGCTCGGCCGACGCGGTCTCCATCATCCCCTCGAAAATTTCTGCGGGCCCGAAGTTCTCATTGAAGTGCCCCCGCGACAATGGCCAGTAACGCGGATCCGTACAGCGCGAGCCACCGCGTTCGCTTCGATTCGGACGCGGCGAAGGCGATCACGGCGAGCAGGAGACATCCTCCCGTCAATAACGGGACCGACAGCCCGCTGCGGTACGCGAAGAAGACGCTCAGGTAAGCCGCGAGTCCGCCGGCGCACACCGCCGCGATGCCGCGCAGGCGCTCTCCCCAGCGGGGAATGTTCGCGCGCGCCAGCGAGGCCACGAGGCCGTCGCCGGTTCGGTACCCGAGCGAGAAGAACCACGCGCGCGCGGTGAAGTGCACCGCGTTGAAGAGGACGAGGAAGAGCGCGGCGCTGAAGACCCCGAGCCAGGGGTAGAGCGCGGCGCAGAGGGCTCCGCACGCGGGGCGCAGCGAGAACCAGAAGAAGCCGTCGCCGAGCGCGGCGAGCGGGCCCATCAGCGTCGCCTTGAAGTGCTCGGCCGAGGCGGCCGGTCGCTCGCCGCGGGCGATGCGCTCTTCGTAGTGGAGGATTCCGCCGACGATCGCCGCCGCCGAGTAGGGGTGCGTGTTGAAGGTGGTCTCCAGGTGCCGGCGCACGGCCTCCGACTCGGCCTGCGCGTCGGGGTAGAGGACCTTGAGCGCGGGCAACAGCGCGTACGTCAGGCCGAGCGACTGCTGGCCGCGCGGGTTGTAGCCGGCCTGGATGAAGAGGCTGCGCCAGAAGACGCGCGCGCGCGTGGTGGCGGAGAGGGTGGCGGCGCTCATGGGGGGCCTCGGCGGAGAGACCCAGTCGTTGAGGTTGTGTCCACGTCAACGTCAACGTCGGACACCTGGCGCCGCAGAAGCTGCCTATCCCCGTGCCTGCTCACGGGAATCTGCCTCCCACGGCCAAGGCGAACAGCGTGGCGAGCGCGGCGGCCCCGGCGAAGACGGCGGCCTTCTTCGAGTGGCTGCCGCGCACGGCGAGGCCGGCGGAGACGCTCGCCATCGCCGGGTACGCCCACGCGAGGCCGCGCAGCAGCGGCAGCGGCAGCGTGCGCTCGACCGGCTCGAGGCCGTAGCCGAGCGCGGCGAAGCCGGCGGCCAGCGCACCGAACGCGACGAAGTGCGGCCACATGCCCCAGAGGTTCTGCCGCGCGACGCGGCGGAAGTTGGCGCCGTCGGCTGAAGTCAGCGCGGCGCCCAGGTACCGCACGGCACGGGTGTCGAAGGCGTTCTCGAGCGCGCGGCCGATGGGCCCGAGCGGCGCGGAGAGGATGATGGCGAGGCTCCAGATGGCCGGAGTGCCCGGGCCGTTCGCGGCGCTCGCGAGGCAGCAGGCGAAGGCGGCGCCGCCGACGGCGGGCAGCGTCTCGTTGTCCTGGTGAATTCCGCCGAGCGAGGCGGCCCCCAGGTGGAAGAGCTCGAAGACGAGGCCGACGTAGAGGCCCGACTCGGCGTCCTCGAGCAGCAGCCCCGTGCCCGTCGCCGCCACCAGGGGGCGGCTGAACATCGCCTGCAGGAAGGCCCGCCGCTCGATGGCGAGCAGGCCGCCCCAGAAGCCCGCGAGGGTGACGTGAAGGGCGAACACGGTTCGACGCCTTCTCTAGCACCTCAACGGTCAGGCCAGTCGCTGCGCCGGCTCGTTCGGCACCGCCTGAATGGTGACGGCCAGGCCGTCCTTCGACCGGTGCTGCAGCTGCTCTTTTTCGGTGTCGGTGAGGAACACCGTGCGGCTCACCGGCTGGCGCTGCGGGCCGGCGTGCACGTTGCCGAGGTTGAGCGGGCCGACGAGCCCGCGGTCGTAGGCGCGCAGCGCGCTGGGAATGTCGCGCAACAGCACGAGCGTGCGCGGCGCGTCGCTCGCGATGCGCTGGAAGGGAATCTCGTCGATCGGCGCCAGCAGCACGTCGACGTCCGACGGCACGGCGAGCGCCATGGCAGCGCGCATCAGCGGGTCGGCGGACGAGGCGTCGTCGGCGACGACGATGCGCTGAATCTTCAGGTGCGGCAGCCACGTCTCGATCACCTGGCCGTGGATCAATCGGCTGTCGACGCGGATGAACGAAATCACGGCGGAAGAACGCTCCTGTACGACGGTCTGCGAGCGGCTCTAGCGCTGACGCGGGGGACTGTCGAGTCGGCCGCCGGGGTGGGGTCGCGCGGGTGGAAGGTGCCGGCGGCGAATGAGGCGGCTCAGTGCGCCTGCGCGCGCAGCGCGTCACGCACCAGCGCCGAGGCGTGCGTGATGTTCCGCTGCCCGTACTGCACCAGCGCCTGCGCGAGCGCAGTCACCGAGTGACCCTCGGCCCGCAGCGAGCTCGCCTTGATCACCATCGGAAGGTTCACGCCGGTGACGACCTCGAGGTTGGCCTTGTTGCACAGCGCGACCGACTGCTGGCACGGAGAGCCGCCGAAGAGGTCGGCGAGCACGAGCACTCCGTCGCCGGTGTCGACCTGGCGGATGGCCTCGTGAATCTTGTCGCGCAGCATGTCGGCGGAAGAGCCCGGCTCGACGGTGCACGCCACGACCTGCGTCAGCGGACCGATGATCTGCTCTGCCGTGGAGAGCATCTCCTGTGCGAGCCGGCCGTGGGTTGCGACGACGACGCCGATCATCGAGTTGGCAGTATCGCCGGGGTTCGCCCTACGCAACAGGTGTAAGCCGGGGCCTACACGGAGCTCGCCGCGCAGCACGAGGGCGACGTTTGCCCGACGCGCAGCAGGGGAGACGCAGTCTCCCCGTGTGGCGAGCGCCGGGAGGCGTTAAGGATGATACCCATGGGTATCGTGCTTCGCGCCTGGGCCGACTACGTCTGACCGTGGTGCTACGTCGGCCAGGTCGTGGCCGAGCAATTCAGCAAGGAGTTCGGCGTGCCAGTCGACTGGCAGCCGTACCTGCTCCGCCCCGAGGCGCCGCCTGAGGGCTGGGCGCTGCCCGAGTCCATCCGCGCGAAGATGAACCACCCGGACAACCCGCTGCAGGCGCGGGCGAAGGCGCTGAAGCTGCCGCTCGTCGAGCGCGAGTGGGTGCCCAACTCGCGGCGCGCGCTGGCGGCCAACGAGTACGTCCGCACGCTCGGCCTCGAGAAGCTGCACCAGTTCCACTCGGCGGTGAACGACCACTACTGGGGCCGCGGCGAGGACCTGTCGAAGTGGCCGGTGCTCGAGGCGGCCGCGAAGGACGTCGGCGTCGACGGCGCCGCGATGCGCGAGGCGGTGGAGCAGGGCGGCCTCGACGCCGCCGTCGACCAGAGCATCGCCGCCGCCCACCGCATGGGCATTCACGCGGTGCCGACCTACGTCTTCTTCGACGGCGACCGGCCCATCGGCGCCATCCAGGGCGCGCAGGAGTACGAGGTCTTCCGCCGCGCCGCGAAGCAGCTCGGCCTGGGTTGACGAGGGTCGAGCGCGACGGGCTTCGACCTCGCGCCGTTCGCTCGTTCTTCAGCAGCCTGCTAGACCGGGCCGATGCGCGTCCCACGGTTCGTCGGGCTGCTCCCTGTGTGTGTGCTGCTCACCGGCTCGTGCTTCTTCGGCGAGTGTGACGACGGCGGCCAGGGCGGCACCGGAGGAGGCGGCGGCTCGGAGGGCGTGCGCCTCAAGTACAAGCTCGTCGAGGCGAGCGGCGAGCTGAGCGTCACCGGCACGCGGGTGAGCGGCACGTGCACGCGCACCACGAGCGAGTCGAAGACGCTCATCGCGCTGCCCGCGCAGCAGCAAGAGACGGCCGCCACGTTCGACAGCAAGTCCGGCTCGCTCTCCATCTCGGCCAACTACACCCTGACGCGCGGCGCGCGGGTGGGCAGCGAGCTGTGCGGCACCACCACCAGGGCGTGCCCGAGCTTCGCCGACACGCCCTACTCCGGCCCGGGCTTCTTGTTGGCGCTGGAGTCCGAGCCGAAGTTTCTCGGCACCGGCACGCCACCCGAGGTCATCTTCCCCACGCTTCAGCCGGTGCTGCCCGAGCTGTGCGCCAACGGCGACGACTACGACGTCGCGAAGGCCGTCGAGCGCGCCAAGCCGATCACCGTCGAGCAGCTGCTCTCGGGCCGCTTCACCCTCGAGTCGCAGGGCACCTCGCCGATTCAGCAGCCGGTGCCCGACCAGGGCCTGGCCACGGACACCACCGAGGGCACCCTCACCTGGAACTACCGCTTCGTGTTCGAGGTCGACGGCTACCAGCCTCCTGCGCAAGCCCCCGTCGCCTCCGACCTCGCCACCTACGACGGCTGCACGCTCGACGACGAGCCGACCGAGGCCTCGCTCACCGCCGCGCGTGACGCCTTCGCCGCCGGCTCCAGCGACATCGCGCTCAACCCCAGCGGCTGCCGGCGGCTCGTCGTCACGCGGAACGCGAGCGGCACGCGGCTCGAGCACGTGGTGAGCCGCGGCACGAAGTTCAACCACGATCTCTCCACGGGAGCCGTGACGACCGCGCCGGACACGGTCACCACCTACGTGCGCGAGGTCGGGCCCGAAGGCGTGAAAGACCGCTCCGACTTCGACGCCGACGGTTTCTTCGAAGCGACCAACACCTGGTCCTTCGACGGCGCCGGCGTCTGGGAGCGCCAGGTCAGCGAAGAGCTGCAGCCGGGCGCCGGCGGGGTCACCCAGCGCGTCACCGCCACCAAGACTGCGACCGGCATGCACGTGGTCATCGAGCGGCTGGTGGCCGGCGCGCTGCAGGTCGAGCGCGAGTTCGACGCCACGCTGCCGCAAGCGAAGTGCGAGCCCGGCGGCAGCGGCGGCGGCGGCGGGAGCGGCGGCAGCGGCGGCAGCGGCGGCAGCGGCGGCGGGACCACCACCAAGAAGGAGTGCTCGGCGACCGAGGTCAAGGCGCTGCTCCCGCGCATCGCCAGGGTCACCGGCAAGGGCAGCAAGTGCATCGAGAAGACCGGCTTCAAGTCGTTCGACTACGAAGGCAAGGGGCTCGCCCTCATCGCGTCAGACCAGCTGGTGCTCATGTGCGACTCGGACCCGAACGGTGACCTCGGCTCGTTCGACCCCAAGCCCAACAAAGACGGCAAGCACGTGTTCGTCATCAACACCGCGCCCGCCAACGCAGCGGGCCTCGACTCGACGCTGTTTCACGAGCTGCTGCACTCCGACGGCCGCTTCCACCACAACAACGAGATGAACACCGCCGCCGCCAAGCTGGGCAAGCTGTTCATGTCCGACCGCACCTACGCCTGCGAGGCGATGTGCTTCAACAAGTCGGTCGACGCGTGCACCTGCATTCGCTGCCTGTCGCCCCAGGTCTCGGAGATCCTCAATACGAAGATCTGCACCGAGTGCGAAAACAAGTACGGCTCCACCGAGGCGTGCAGCAAGCGCTACGAGATTGGCTCCGACGGCAAGAGCCACCCGGTGGCCAGCGCCGTCGCCGCGTGGTGCAGCGCGAGCCAGACGATGTGTGACACCAAGGCAGAGTGCGACACCGCGTGTATGGCGTCGAGCGGGCGCAGCTGCATGCCGATTCGGGCCACGTGCGACCCCAACTGCAACTGACCGCGTTGCTGCTGCTGCTGGTCGGCACGGCCGCGGGGGCGGTCGAGGGTGAGCTGCCGTTGCTGGGCCCCGCGGCGCCTCCCTCGCGCCGGCAGACCGAGCTCATCACCGACGACGGCGGTACGCGCCGCATCGAGCGCTGGACGTTCGAAGGCAAACGGCCGCGGCTCACCAGCGCTGTCGAGGTGCGCGGGCCGCTCACCATCGAGGGCCGCGACAGCAACGCCGACGGCGTGCTCGACATCGAGGTACGCAGCCGCTTCACCGACGCCGGGATGGCCGAGCAGGTCGAGCTCAGCTTCCCGCTCGACGGCGGCGCGGCCCGGCGGCGCACCGTCAGCACCGCGCTCGGCGGCAATCGGCGCGAGGTTGCGGTGCAGCTCTGGCGCGACGGCGGCTGGGTCACGGTGGAGTCGTTCGGCAGCACCTGGCGCGACGAGAAGCACGCGCGGTGAAGCACGTCGCTCCGGCGCTGGCGGCGTTCGCGCTGTTGGTGATGGGTCCGGTTCGGCCGTCGTTCGAGGTGACGCACCTGCCGAAGGAGCTCGTCATCGCCGTGCTCGCCGCGGTGCTCGTCCGGCGCTTCACCGCCGCGCGCCGCTTCGACGCCCTCGACGCCTCGCTGATCGCGTTCGGCGCGGTGACGGCGCTGAGCGCCGCACTGGCTCTGAGCCCGGCGCTGGCGTGGCGGCCGGCGCTGCTCACCCTCGCCACGCTGACCATCGCCTTGACCGTGAGAGACGTCGAAGACCGCGCGCTGTGGCTCGAGTGGCTCGGCGCCGCGGTGGTCGTGCTCGCGGTGCTCGGCCTGGTCGAGGGGGTTGGCCTTGTGCGCTGGAGCCTCGCCGGGCGAGCGCCCTCGTCGCTGCTCGGGCAGCGCAACACCCTGGCGCACGTGCTGGTGCTCGGCCTGGTGGTGCTGTGCGAGCTCGCCGAGCGGCGCAAAGCCTGGTGGCTGGGCGTGGCGCTCGTCGCCGCGGTGGTGGTCATGACCCGCTCGCGCGCGGCGTGGCTCGCGGCTCCGGTGATGACGCTGGTGATGTCGCTGGCCTCTCGGCGGCCGTGGCCGGTGCTGGTGGTGGCGGCCGGCGCCGGGGTCGCGCTGCTGCTGCCCGCGCTGCCGTGGCGTGCCGAGTCGCCGTACGCCGACAGCTTCCACCGGCTCTTCGATGCGGCTCACGGCAGCGGTGCAGGGCGGCTCGAGCAGTGGTCGGGCGCGCTGGCCGCGGTGCCTGCGCATCCGGTGCTCGGCGTGGGTCCCGGCAACGGCCAGCTCACCCTGCCGCGCGAGACGAACCGGTTCTTGAACTCCGACGCGGTGGCGTTGCTGGTCGAGCGTGGCGCGCTCGGCGCCTTGCTGGGCCTCGCGGTGGCCGCGCTGCTCTTTCGCCGCCGCGCCGCTGCGCTCGCTGCGGTCGCCGTCACCGGAGCCTTCGACGCGGTGACCCAGCTGCCGGCGGGCGCGCTGCTGTTCACCTGCGTGGCGTTCGTGGGGCTCAAGCGGGCCACGGGGCCACGCAGCGAGTCCGGCAGCTGGCCGCTGGCGGCTTTCTTCGGCCTCGGCGCGCTGGCCTGCGCGCTGGCGTTCGCGTCGCGGCTGTACTCGACCAGCGACGACGTCTCGTTCCAGCGCCTGGAGCGCGCGGTGCGGCTCGACCCCACTGACGCGTTCACCCGGCTCGAGCTCGTGCGTGCGCAGGTCAGCGCAGGCCGGTGTGACGACGCGCGGCCGCACCTGCCCGCCCTGGAGCGGCAGCTCCCCGGCCAGCGTCGGGCGCGCGACGTGCTGCAGGCCTTCGAGAACTTCTGCGGGCCCTGACGCGCGAGCCCCTGGCGCGAAAAACAGCGAAGCCGCCGGTCCCTCATCGGGCACCGGCGGCTTCATGAACTCCCAGACTCTTTGCTTCAGCGAATCAGCGGGGCAGCTGCGTCTTCAGCAGCTCGACCACCGAGGCGACCGCGCGCTGCGCGTTCGACTTCGAGACGTAGGTCTCCGAGCGGGCGATGATGGCGCCGTTCGCGGCCTTGAGGGTGAAGTAGTACTGGCCGTCGGCCGCGGGGAGGACCGTGTACTTGGTCGCGTCGCTGCCGTTGGTGTTCACCGAGATGGCGCCGTTCAGCGCGCTGGTGCGGGTGGTGTACGACTGCGACTGCAGCACGATCTCGCCGTTCAGCGCGCGGACGTGGAAGTAGAACTTCGAGTCGAGACCCTTGAAGACGAAGAAGCGCGCGTCGCCGGTCAGCGCGATGCCCTGGTTGATGGTGGTGCGAACGACCGTGGCGACCGAAGCCATGGCGCGCGTCGCGTTCCACTGGCTGACGTACATCTCGCTCCACGCGAGGATCTCACCGTTCGCCTGCGACGCGACCACGAAGTACCACGAACCGTCGCTCGCCTCGCGCAGCAGATACTTCGTCGCATCGCCGCCGTTCGCCTTGAGCGCCTCGATGCCGTTCAGCGCGCTCGCCTGCGTCGCGTAGCCCTGCGACTGCAGCACCTTCTCGCCGTTGCCCGCGAGCAGGTGGAAGTACGTCTTGCCGTCGCGGCCCGTGAACGTCTCGAACTTGCCCTTGGTCGCCAGCGCCTCTTCGTTCACTTCGTACGAAGAGTCGTCGGCGCCGGCGATGGTGGCATCGTCGTAGCCGCAGGCGAGGAGGAAGAAGCTGGCGAAGGAAGCAACGAGGGTCTTGGAGAAGGAGTTCATGCCGGGGCCCTAGAGCACCCTGCGTGCCACTCCCACCCGCTTCGGTTTCGGGCGTTTACGGACGGCAATGTTGCATCTAGCGCAACAACTGGTGTATCAGTGGATACGAATGTCGAATCTGGAGACAGAGCTCCACTCTGCGGACATGGAGGCGGTCGCGCGCCGCCTCGTCGAGGTCGCCTGCGAGCGCACCGGCACGCGGCACGGCGCCGTCTTCCTCTGGGACGCGAAGCTCAAGGGGCTCACCGTCGACTTCCACATGGTCGAGGGCGTCATCGTCGCGCTGCCCGGCACCGGCGCGGTGCTCAAGCCCCGGCACGACGGGCGGCCCTCCGGCATCGCGGTGAGCTGCTTCGAGTCGGGCAGGCCGTACCTCTGCAACGACACCAAGGCCGACCCCAACTACGCGCGCTACTTCCTCGAGGTCGGCTCGGTGCTCGCGGTCCCGATTCCGTGGCAGGGCAAGCCCATCGGAGTGCTCTCGGTCAGCTCGTCGAAGCCGCACGCGTTCGACCAGTCGCACGTGAGCGCGCTCGAAGAGGTCGCGGCGACGAGCGCGAAGTTCCTGCGCCGCGCGGCGCTCGCGCGCTCGACGCGCGAAGACGGCCGTCCGTTCGTCATCAAGGGCCTGTCGCCCGGCTGGCTCGAGGTCGAGAAGCGCATCGAGAAGGTGAGCTCCACCGACGCGCCCGTCCTCGTCACCGGAGAGAGCGGCACCGGCAAGGACCTCGTCTCGCGCGCCATTCACTTCAACAGCAAGCGCGCCGGCAAGCCGTTCGTCACGGTGAACTGCGCGGCGATTCCCGAGACGCTGCTCGAGAGCGTGCTGTTCGGCCACGTGAAGGGCGCGTTCACCGGCGCCACGTTCAACAAGGTGGGCGAGTTTCAGAAGGCCCACCAGGGCACGCTGTTCCTCGACGAGCTCGGCGAGCTGCCGCTGATGCTGCAGGCGAAGGTCTTGCGCGCCATCGAGCAGGGCGAGGTGACTCCGCTGGGCAGCAACGAGGCGCCGGAGCACGTCGACGTGCGCCTCATCTGCGCGACGAACCGCAACCTCGCCACGATGTCGCGCGAGGGCCGCTTCCGCGAAGACCTCTACTACCGCGTCGGAGTCGTCACCATCGAGCTCCCCGCGCTGCGCACGTACAAGGACAACCTCGAGATCCTCTCGCAGGTCTTCCTGCAGCAGGCGGCGCAGCGGCACGGCCGCAAGGTCTCGCGGCTCTCACGCGACGCGGTGGCAGCGCTGCACGCGTACGACTTTCCCGGCAACGTGCGCGAGCTGAAGAACGCGCTCGAGCACGCGGTGATCATGTCGACCGGCGACGAGATCCGCGCGGAGGACCTTCCGCCCGTGATGCGCGGCGCGGTGGCTCCGGCCGCGTCGGTCGAGAAGGCGCCCGCACCGAAGCCCTCGGCGCCCCGCTCGCTGCAGGAGCTGCGCGAGCAGTGGGTCGCTCCGCACGAGAAGGCGTACGTGCAGCAGCTGCTCGAGGCCGCGAACGGAAAGGTCGACGACGCCGCGAAGCGCGCCGGCGTGAACCGCGTCACGTTCTACCGGCTGATGAGCAAGCACGGCATCAAGCTGAGGCGCGTGACCTCGGCGGCCTGACTTCGGTCACGTGAGCACGGCAGTGATCAGTGGAGCGCGCATGCGTTGGGTGGCGTCGTGCAAATGCGTCGCGATCTCCCCTCGTTGCGCGCGGCAACGAAGCTGCACTTCGAGCGCACCGAACAAAGGGCGGGAGGCTCTACACAATGAATCGTCGTTCTCTCATCTTCGCTGTGGCCATTTCCGCGTGTGCCGGGTCGGAGCTCGACGGCTCCAGCGTCGGGCGCGTCGAGGCCTCGCTCACCGCGGCGCCCGGCAGCGCAGGCCCGGGCGTCGGCAACTCTCTCGGCGTGAAGGAGATCATCGTCACCGTCGACAAGGTCACCGCGCACTCGACCACCGCAGGCTGGGTCACCATCGCGGACACCGACGTGAAGGTCGACATCCTGAAGCTTCAGCAATCGGCGCAGTCGCTCGGCTTTCAGAACGTGCCGGCCGGGAAGATCACCCAGCTTCGCCTCTACGTGCTCGAGGGCGGTGAGCAGTACGTCACCCGCAACGACGGCCAGCGCATCGACCTGAAGGTGCCGAGCGGCATCCAGTCGGGCATCAAGCTGAAGGGGCTGTTCGACGTGAACGGGTGCCAGGCTTCGAACGTGCCGCTGCAGTTCGACGGGAAGAAGAGCATCTGGGTTCACCCGACGGGCGGCGAGGACCTCTGGATTCTCCGGCCGGTCATCCACACCGGGAAGGTGCAGACGACGGCGATGACGTGTCCGACTCCGACGACGCCGGGCGGCGGCAACCCCGGAGGCACCGGCGGCGGCGACGGCTCGGACAACCCGGGCAACCCGACGGATCCGCTCGGTGAGGGGACTCCGCCGCCGGGCCCTGGCGGCAGCGGCACGGTGTGCACGACCGGCTCGGGCTGCCTCTCGGGCGTCTGCACCAATGGCTTCTGCGGCAAGGGCGGAGCCGATGCGCCCTGCAACGTCGCCGCGGACTGCACCTCGGGAACGTGCACCGCCGGCGCCTGCACGACGCCGCCGAACGCCGTCGGCTCCGGAGGAGCGTGCTCCGCGAACGCGGTGTGCTTGTCGGGCTCGTGCGTGAACGGCATCTGCAACCCCGGCGGTCAGGGCCAGCCGTGCGCCACCGTGGCCGATTGCTCGAGCGGGCTCGTCTGCACCGCGGGCTCGTGCATTCCGCAGATCAACTGAGCGGGCTGGGGTGAGGGGGCCGTCGAGCGATCGGCGGCCCTCACCGCGCTACTTCTTCTTCGGCGACTCCATCGCGACCGTCGCGTGCTCGCCGGAGCGAATCTCGACCGTCGTCGTCTTCGCCTTGCCCTTCGCGGGCTGCAGCTTGAGCGTGTACTTGCCTGGCGCGAGCGCGACGCCCTTGAACGGCGCGACGCCGAGGTCCTTGCCCGAGGCGCTGACCTTCGTCTGCGCCGGCGCTTCGACGTCGAGGTAGCCGGGCTCGGGCGGAGGAGCGACCTCCTTCGCGGTGGCGGTGCCCTTCGGGTCGACGGCGACCGCGACGAGGCGGTCGACCCCGTTGCACGCGACGCTCACGACCATCGTCGCCTTCCCCTTCGGCGCCGACGGCACCACGAAGCCCTCGAGCTCGGAGCCGTTCACCTTCACGTCTTCGGTGACGCCCTCTTCGGTGCGCACCACCTTGATGAACGAGATGCTCGGGCCGCTCTTCGACTTCGGTGACAGCTCGACGGCGATGCGCTTGCGCTTGTCCTTCGCCGGCTTCGCCTTCACGGTCAGCGCCGTGCCGACGTCGGAGGGACACTTCGGCGGCTCCGGCACCGGGGCAGGAGGCGGCGCTTCGACCTGAGGCGCCGCGGCCTGCTCGACCGGCTTCGGCGCAGGCTTCGGCTCCGGCGGACCGGGAGGCAACGGCGGCTTCCCGTCGTAGCCCGCGGGTGGGCGAATCGGTTGGTCGGGCTGTGGACCCACCGGGTCATCACAAGCCGCGACGAGGACGAGGAGTGGAAGCACGCGCCGCATGCGCGTCGCGACTACAGCACGACTTCGCATCCGCACATACATGTCAACGCGAAGTGACACGTTGGAAAATGATCGATCATCGAGGGCCCGCGACCCTGCATGAGGTCTGGGAGACAATTCTCCCGAGTCCCTCGAAAGGTCCCCCTCCATGCCGACCGACTACAACGCCGCTGCTGCTGCCGCCGCCGCTCGCGCCGCCGAGGCCCGCCGCCGCGCCGAGGAAGCGCGCCGCCGCGCCGAAGAGGCTGCGAAGCGCGCCGCCGAGGCCGCCGCGAAGAAGGCCGCCGAGGCCGCGAAGAAGGCCGCCGAAGCCGCGAAGAAGCTCAAGGCCCGCGAGAAGCCGAGCACCCGCTTCGAGGCGCTGAAGAAGGCGCCGGTGCGCCGCGAGTCGAAGAGCACGCGCTTCGAGGCGCTCTCCAAGAAGCCGGTGCGCCGCGAGTCGAAGAGCACGCGGTTCGAGGCCCTGAAGCCCGAGGCCACCAGGGCGGCGCGCGAGCGCTTCCAGGAGCTCTCCGACGAGGCCGGCACCAAGATGGCCCTCGAGGAGCTCGGCGTGCAGAGCGCGCGCGACTTCCAGAAGCTCGGCAACGACTACGCCGCGAGCCTGAAGGGCAAGGGCGAGTGCATCAACGTCGGCGCCGTGCAGGACAAGAAGGCGCTCACGCGCGTGCTGCAGGCGAGCGCCGAGACGCAGACGGGTGAGGCCGCCGAGCAGATGAAGGACCCCGTGGTCGCGACGATGGTCGCGCACGGCATCGACGGGCGCTCGGCGGCGAACGCGGGACCGGCGCTCGAGCAGGCGGGGCTGAAGCCGCAGGACGTGGCCAGGATCGCCGAGAAGGCCGGCTCGAACGAGCTGCAGAAGCTCTCGAGCGCCATCGACACGCTCACCGACGAGAAGGCGAGCCAGGAAGACAAGGCCGTCGCGGTGATGGACCTCGGCGGCAAGGCCGGCAAGCTGCTGCCCGAGGGCACGCGCGAGTCCCTGCTCGACAAGGCGTTCGAGCACATGGAGCACCCGCACAAGATCATCGGCGCGCTCGACCGGCTGCAGGACCCCAACGCCTCCGCGCAGGAGAAGCTGGACGCCAGCGTCGACCTCGCCCTCGGCATGAAGGCCGGCATCGGCAAGGTGCTGCCGCAGGTGTCGGCGCGCCTCGCGCGCGTCGACGGCCCGGCGCGCATCGCCTCGGCCGCGTTCACGCTGGTCGATGACAAGTCCTCGACGAGCGACCGGGCGATCGCGGCGGCGCAGCTCGGCATGGGCATCTCGGACTTCAAGTACGACGTTCAGAAGATGACGGCGCTGCTCAAGAAGGCGCGCCTGCCCGACGCCGCGGAGATCGCGAAGAAGGGCGACGTGCTCGCCACCTTGGGCTCGCGCGGCCTCGACCTCGACGCAGTGAAGAAGCTGCCCGAGGCGCGCCTGCAGCAGCTCACCGAGCTGTCGGCGAAGCTGAAGCCCGAGGCGCTGAGGTCGATCGGCCCCATGCTCGAGGGGCTCGACGCGAACGCGCAGGGCCGCTTCCTCGCGGTCGCCGACGGCATGCCGCCGCAGACGCTCGACGACGTGCTCGGCAGCGCCGACGAGGCGCAGCGCTTCACCGACACGCTCGCGAAGCTCGACGCCGACAAGGTCGACGACTTCGCTCAGGCCGCCGCGAAGATGAACGGCGCGGCGCTCAAGCTCGTCACGAAGCTCGGAGCCGTCGCGCCCGAGTCGCTGGTGAACGACTTCATCCCGACCCTCTCCAAGGTCGCCGGCAGCGAAGCGGTGAACAAGGCGATGGCGCTGCTCGACAAGGCGCTCGGCGTGATGAAGGTCGACCTCGACGCCGGCATCGCGTCGAAGGCGCTCAAGGGGCTCGGCAAGCTCTTGCCCGGCATCAGCGTCGGCGTCAGCAGCATGAGCGCGTACAAGTTCGGGAAGGAAGCGGTCGAGCTGCAGGGCAAGCAGGACGACCTCGCGTTCCTCGCGCACACCGGCATGAAGCTGAACGCGCTCGACGCGGCGCTCGAGTTCATCCCCGGCATCGGGACGCTCGCGGGCATGGGCACCGGCGTGGCGGCGCTCGCGCTCGACCTCGGCTTCTCGACGGAGAAGGCGAAGTTCCAGAAGGACCCGAAGGGCTACGAGGCTCCGGACTGGGTGAAGGCGGCGAACATCGGCGTGGCGATGATCGGCCCGCCGCCGGGCGCGGGGATTCCCGAGCTGGTCGCGACCTACGGCGTGAAGGACGCCGCGGAGCTCGGCCTGTGGGCGGTGGGGAAGGGCGGCAAGCTCGCCGAGGGCGCGTGGGAGCTGATCAAGAAGGTCGGTGGCCCCGCGGCGGAGATCGCGATGCAGGCCGTCGACAAGCTGAAGGACCTCGGCGAGGCGGGCGTCGAGGCGCTCGAGTACATCGCGAAGGCTCCGGGTGAGCTGGGCGCCGCGGTGGCCGAAGCGGCGGTCGACCGGCTCGAGGCCCTGGGCGAGGCGGGCGTCGAGGCGCTCAAGTCGATCGCGAGCTCCGGCGCCGACGTCGCGAAGAAGGCGGCCGAGGGGCTCAAGAACCTCGCCGACGCCGGGCTCGACGTCGCGAAGGATGCGCTCGGGACGCTCAAGGACGTGCCGGGTGCGGTCGGTGACTTCGTCAGCGGGCTGGGGGACCTGCTGCCGGACATCAACCTGCCCGGGCCGCTGTGAGCTGCGCCGGCGGCGCCTGGGGAAACTTGCCCGCATTAGAGGGGGTACATTTCCCCAAGACGCGGTCCTGACGTCGACCGCCGCGGCGGCGAAGCCGTTCGCTGACCGCGCTCAGCGGCGCCTGCGCCGCAGCAATCCCGCGAGCGCCGCGGCGACGAGCACGCCAGGAGCCGCGCCACAACCGCAGCCCTGACCGTCGGTCGTGCCTCCGCCGGTGCCGGTGCTGCCGCCGGTGCCGGTGCTGCCACCAGTGCCGGTGCTGCCACCAGTGCCGCTGCCTCCCGCTCCGCCGCTGCCGCCGGCGGTGCCGGTCCCTCCGCCGCTGCCGCCGACGACGGTGCAGGTGCCCGCGTCTTCGCAGCGCGGCCGGCCACCTTCGAGGACGCACGAGCCGGTGTTCGGCGTCTGCCCGGGGCAGCAGGTGCGGTTCATCACGCCGCAGCCGGGGTTGGTGGTCCACTGCACGCAGAAGCCGCTGCCGCCGGTGGTGCAGTCAGCGGCGGTCGTGCACGCGACGCAGCCCCCGGCCCACGCGTCGACGGACACCAGCGAGACTCCGAGCAGCAAAGCGGCACGCAACATGTTCGTCTCCCGTCTCAAGGCAGCACGACGTCGAACCCGAAACGGTCGTCGTCATACCAACTCTCGACGATGCGCCGGTCGGAATTGATTTCGACCTCGAGGCGCCAGGTCCCCGCGTCGACGCCGGTGACGTCGAGCCACTGGCAGTCGAGGTCTCGCGCGTAGACGTCCGCGTACCCGACGGTGAGCCCCTGGTTGCTGCAGTCGTAGACGAGGCCCGCCCGGCCCCCGTCGAGCTGCTCGTCGTCGCGGAAGCAGCCGCCCATCTTGTTCGCGGCGAGCACGGCGTCACCCGTCGGGCCGCGCAGCGTGAAGCGCGCGAAGTCGAGGTAGTGCGCGTGCTGGTGACAGCTCGCCTGCTGGAAGCTCGGCCCGGTCGGAGCGCCGAGCACGACGTCCGCCTCTCCGCGGTTCTCGATGGCGAGGTCGAACCGCAAGAGCCTCCGCGGGCCGGCGCCTCCCACGCAGCCCTCCTGGACGGCGCAGTCGGACGCCGAGAAGAAGACCCACTCGGTCAGCACCGAGCGCTCGGCGCGCGCGCGGTCGACGACCAGGTTGGGCAGCGGCTCGCGCGCGCAGCAGGTCAACGCGAGCACGCACGGCACGAGGCGCATGGCCCCCGCCTACTGCATCTTGCGCTGCTTGAGCACGATGCGCGTGCGGCCCGTCGCCGCGTCGATGGTCAGGGACACCTCGAGCTGCTCGCCGGGCCTGAACCACTCGGTCTCGCTCTTCGGCTGCCAGCCGCTGCGCGGCAGCTCGACGGAGTAGAACTTCCGCACGTCGGCGAGCGCGTCCGGCACGGTCAGGCTCACCACCGTGTAGCCCTCGAACACCACCGGCAGCACCTTCTGCGCGCGTGCGCTGGGCGGCAGCGGCAGCCCGCCGGCGCTCGGCGGCTTCTTCTCGAGCACCTTGGCCTCGCCGAGAATCACGGTCGTGTGGTCGGGCCCGTTCGGCTGCAGCACGACCGTGTAGGTCATGATGCTCTGCGGGTCGACGCCGGTCAGCATGCGGCCGACGTCCTGCCCCGCCTCGACGTAGAGCCCCTGCTTCTTGAAGCTCTCGAGGAAGTGCTTGCCGACGTTCACCGGCGTGTCGTTCACCATCACGTAGCGCAGGCGCACCGGCACGCCGCTCACGTAGGTGGTGCCGTCGATGGGCACCTCGTGCATCGCCTTCGGAGGCAACTCCCACGTGAACGGTAGGCCGGGCATCGCGTTCGGCAGCGGGCCGGCGTCGGGCGGGCCGAGGCGAATCGCGGCGTCGCCCGCGTCCGGCCTCGCGAGCAAGAGCAGCAGAACCACGGGACCCACTTACCGGCGACGTCCGAGGAAGTCCGCGACGCGATTGTTGTACGAGTCGACGCGGCTGTAGAGAAACGGCGTCGTCCGCCAATCGCGGTCGCCTTCGATGACGGGCACGGACTCCATGAACTCGGTCTCGCCCTGGAAGCTCATCTGGAAGTCGGTCACGCGGTCGTAGTCGGCGGGCGCGCCGGCGCGGTTCATCAGCGCGTTCATGAACGCGGTGTGCTCGGTGCCCTTCACGCCGCCGCTGTTGTTGTTCATCAGGTACGTCGCCCGTGCCTTGCCGAAGAAGCCGTTGTTCTCACAGCCGTCCATGGTGAGCCGGCACTCCTCGGCCTCGCCGCCCTGGTTGGTGAGGCCCCAGTCGCCGATGGACATCTTGAACGGGCGGCACTTCGAGTTCTCGCAGAAGTCGAAGCTGCGGCGCAGGTTGGCGAGCGGCTCCTTGAAGAAGCCGCTGTTGCCCTGATCGAGGAAGTTGCGCGTCAGGTCCCTCGCGCCGACGGCGACGCGCGCGCTGCACGAGATGCCGCCGCTCTCTTCGTACGGAACGCCGCCGACGCCGTACGCCATGTCGCCGGCTCCGCCGCAGGTCACGCGCGGCGCTGCTGCGCGGGTGTAGACCATCGTGCGGCCGCGCATGCGCGAGTTCGCGCGCGACGTCGCGGTGCCGATGGCGCCGGGGGTCAGCACGAACGAGCCCTCGTACTGGTGCTGCGCGTACGCCGTCGCGTCCCACAGCGGCTCGGTCGCCGCCTCGGTCGCCTCGAGGCGGAACATCGCCGACTCGGCGAGGAAGATGCCGGTGAGCAGCGTCGGCACCAGCACGAGCAGGCCGAGCGCGACCTCGGTGACCGCCTGGCCGCGGGGAGCGCGCCGCATCACGGAATCCCCCGGTAGCCCGCGTTGTAGAGCCGGTTGAACGCGTCGCTGTTGACGGGAGCGAGGCTGCGGGTGACGTCTGCGCGCCACGAGCCGTCGACGTCGGACCTCACGAGCGTCGCGCGCCAGTACGGGTTGAAGAAGTTGGGGTGCTCTTTCCAGTGCCCGGGCCGGTGGTAGTACGCCATGCCCGCCGACATCGCCTGGAAGTCGGGAACGACGCCCGAGCCCTTGAGCGCGTGCTTCGAGGTGAAGTCGACGCGCTGGAACGAGCCCGTGCGCGCGAAGCGGAAGGGCTTGATGATGTTCCACGGGTTCTTGTCGGCGGCGAGGTCCTTCGACGCCACGGTGAACAGCTTCGGGTGGCCGAACACGTCATCGGCGTTCGGGATGAGCGTCGCGTTCGCGTCGTAGAAGCCGGGCCAGATGCACGACGTGTTCTGGCAGGGGTCGTACTCGTTCGGCGGCGGCATCCGGTGCGGCAGCAGGGTGTGGCGCAGGTAGGGGTCGCGCGACTCGGCGTTCAGGTCGGCGGGGCACCACTCGTGGGTGTCGCCCTCGTGCTGCTCGTCGGTCGCCGACTGCGAGCCCTTGAACGAGCGGCGGTGGCGCGAGTTCGCGACGCCCGGCGTGCGCAGGTTCTGCCGCGGGCCCTCGTACGAGACCGAGACGCGGCCGTGCTCGTCGGCCCACGACGCGTAGGCCTGGGGCTCGCGCATGCCGTGCGAATACGAGTAGCGGTTCGCGTTCGTCGACGGCTGGTCGAAGAAGCTCGAGCCCTTGAAGTCGGGCTCGACGATGATCTCGTCCGGCGGCGCCCCCGACGGAGCGACCACGCGGCGCAGCTGATCTTCGATGGCGCGGCGGCCGTCGGCGCGCTGAGAGATGAAGGGGTGGGCGCGGCTGCCGAGCGCGGCCTCGACGCCGTTGTAGCTGCCGCCGCCGGCGTACGAGCGCGCGACCTCGCCGACGCCGACGCTGACGTTCGCCTGGGCGCCGATGACGTTCACGCTCTTCGTCGCGAGCGGAGCGAGGCCGCCGGGCAGGGCGGTGAGGGCGACGCGCTCGAGCTCTCCCAAGGCGACGGCTTCGGCCTGGGCGTCGCGGCCCTGCTCGCCGGTCGGATCATCGAGGGCGTCCCAGATGTTCTTCACGCGGCACCACTCGTCCTTCAGCAGCGGGACGCGGCCGCCGCTGCCGCCGAGGCGCATGTTGCAGTCGAGCGAGAGGAAGCCCCACTCGCCCATGACTTCCCTGCGGGCGTCACACGCCTCGCCGGAGCAGAGGAAGGGGATGTTGATGTTGATGAAGATGAGGTTGAGGTTGAACGGGTGCGCGCGCTGGCAGCTGCGCTCGTCGTAGATGCGGTCGACGATCTCGCAGGTGTTGCGCGAGTTCGAGTTCAGGTTGTTGCCGAAGTTGAACTCGTAGTTCCAGTCGGTGCACTTCCCGAACTCTTTGTTGAAGTCGTCCTGGTACGCGTACATCGCGGCGTTGATCGAGCCGCGGTAGGTGCCGGCGAAGCTGATCGCGCTGTGAATGCCCTGCAGCGCGACCATCGTCGCGACCTGGGCGCGGTTGAGCAGCGCGACGGAGTTGTAGGTGCGGGCGGCGGCGACGGCCTGCGAGTAGGCGGCGGTGTCGTTCGCGACCTGCATCTCCATCTTCTGCTGCGTCAGGTGCGCGAGGCTCATCGTCGCGAGCGCCGCGAGGACCAGGATGAGCATGAGCATCCCGAAGAGGACGAGCGCCTGACCCCGGGACCGGATGCGTCGCATGGGTGAGGAGCGTAGGAGCCGGGCGTGGGGGACCAAATACGACAGGTGAACGCGGCGTCACGTCGGGGAGACAGTTGGGGGTGGGAGGATCACCGACAACAGCCGGGTCACGTTGACGCCGACCTGGACGTGAACGACTCGACGGGCCCGGGTGCGTTCAGGGGGACGTGATGGCGTACGGGGAGACGTACGGGGAGGCGTACGGCGTTCCCCCAAGACGTACCCGCCGACGTGCCCTTGAACGCACCCGGGCCCGTACTCCGTTCACCCGGCTTCTCCCGGCAGCGCCCTACGCAGCCTGCTTCGTGCTGTGAACGAGCTTGAGCGGCGAGAACCGCGCATGCCGCCTCTCGCGCACGACGTCGATCAGCATCCGCCCGGCCCAGCGGTAAACATTGAACTCCTTCACCTGCGCGCGCATGGCGTGCATGCGCCCCTTCTGCTCGCTCTTCTTCATCTCGAGCGCAGTGCGCAGGGCATCGGCCGCCTCATCGAGGTCGTAGGGATTCACGACCAGCGCCTCGGTCAGCTCGCGCGCCGCGCCGGTGAACGACGACAGCACGAGCACGCCCTGCTCGTCGTCGCGCGCGGCGACGAACTCCTTCGCGACGAGGTTCATGCCGTCGTGCAGCGACGAGACGTAGCAGAGGTCCGCCGCGCGGAAGGCGCGGAACACCGCCGGCGGCTCGTGGTGCGCGCGCAAGAGCTTCACCGGCGGCACCCGCGCCCCGGCGAACCTGGCGTTCACGCGGACGACGAGCTGCTCGAGCCGCTCGTTGAGCGCCTTGTACTGCTCGATCTCCGTGCGCGTCGGCGCCGCGAGCTGCACGAAGCAGAACCGCCCGACGAGGTGCGGGGCCCGCTCGAGCAGCCGCTCGACCGCGAGCACGCGCTCTTCGAAGCCCTTCGTGTAGTCGAGCCGGTCGACGCCGACGCCGATCAGCGTGTCCTCGGGCAGGCCGAGATCGGCGCGGAAGTCCCTGCGGCACTGCTCGACCGGCGGGCTCTTCGCGACCCAGCGGTTCGGCCACTCGACGCTGATGGGGTACGAGCGCACGTTCGTCTGCCGGCCGCGCCGCACCACCGCGTTGCTCTCGCGATCGAGCCGCGCCTCGAGGAACCGGTCGCACGCCTCGAGGAAGTTGTTGCAGTGCTGCTGCGTGTGAAACCCGACGATGCTCGCGCCGAGCATTCCCTCGAGCAGCTCGTCGCGCCACGGGCAGATGCTGAGCCGCTCCGCCGACGGCCAGGGGATGTGCCAGAACAGCACCACCGTCGCGCCGGGGATGCGGTCGGTGAGCATCTTCGGCAAGAGCGCGAAGTGGTAGTCCTGCACGAGGACGACCGGGTCCTTCACCTTGAGCTCTTCGGCCACCGCGTCGGCGAACCGCATGTTGACGTCGCGGTAGTGCGCGAAGTCCTCCGCCTTGAAGTCGGGCCGCGTGTGCACGAGGTGGCAGAGCGGCCAGAGGCCCTCGTTCGAGAAGCCGTAGTAGTAGCCCTGCTCCTCTTCGGGGCTGAGCCACACGCGCCGCAGCATGTACGACTCGTCGCCCGGCGGCACGCGCAGGCGCCCCTTCGCGTCCGAGGTCTCGCGGTCGGCCGAGCCCGACGCCTGCGCCACCCACGTGCCTCCGCACGCGCGCATCACCGGCTCGAGCGCGGTGACGACGCCGCTCGCGGGGTGCTGCACCTTGATCTCTCCGGTCTGGCTCGAGCGCGTGTGCACGTACGGCTCGCGGTTCGACACCACGGTGACGCTCGACGTCTTCAGCTGCGCCGACACGAGCTGCCGCAGGCGCGCCTCCGTCCACTGGCCGTCGAGGGCGAGCTCTTCGCGCTCGGCGCGCAGGTCGTCGAGCAGCTTGCGCTCGATCATCCGCTCGAGGAACAGCGTCGCGCCCGCGACGAGCACCGCGCCGACGCCGAACAACAGCCAGAGCCAGCGGGCGATCGACCGCTCGCGCGCCTCGATGGCGCTGGTCTCCCTGATCAGCACGAGCGCCGCGTCCGCGCCCTCGAGCGTCAGCGCGTCTCTCGACAGGCCCTTCGTCGCGCACGCGAACCCCTCGGGCAGCTGCCCCGCCGCGGCCTGCAGCGTGCCGTCGTGACCGCAGACGGCGGCGGCGAGCAGCGGCTCTTCGCGGGCGAGGTCGGCGAGCGTCGCTTGAAGCTCGACGTTCGAGCGGGCGTTGGCGATGCGCGGCAGCTGTGCGGCCGCGCGCTGGGCGAGGTCTTCGGTCTCCCAGGTCCGCAGCCGGCCGGAGAGGATCTGGCTCGCCAGGAGCGTGAGCCCCCAGAGGACGATGATCAACAGAAGCGGTGCCGCCAGCGCGCGGCGCAGCGTGGGCGAAATCTGCACGGTGAATCAGTTAACGGACCCACATCGGACCGTGCAGGCCCGTTACTGCACGTTCACATGCTGGGGAGCGGCCGACCGCGCGATGCCGAGCGTCGTCTCCAGGTCCACCGGCTTCACCAGGTGATGCTGGAACCCTGCCGCCGCGGTCCGCGCCCGGTCCGACGGCTGCCCGTACCCGGTCACCGCCACCAGCACCACGCGCCGGTCGAGCTCGCGCAGCTTCGCGGCGACCTCGTAGCCGTCCATCGCCGGCAGGCCGAGGTCGAGGAACGCGACGTCCGGCTTGTGACCCACCGCGAGGTCGAGCGCGCGCGGGCCGTCGTTCGCGACCTGCACGTCGTGCCCCTCGGCGCGAAGCCCTTCCGCGAGCAGCTCGGCCGCGTCGACGTTGTCGTCCACCACCAGCACGCGCTTCCCTTCGCCCGCCGGAGTACGGCGCACCGGCTTCGTCGCGTCCGGCTGCTGCTCGGTCGCGCTCGCGAGCGGCAGCTCGACGGTGAACGTCGAGCCGCGGGTGAGCCCCGGGCTCTCGCCGCGCACCGTGCCGCCGTGCATCTCGGTGAAGCGCTTCACCAGCGCCAGGCCCAGCCCCAGGCCGCCCGCCGAGCTGCGCTGCTCGACCGGAGCCTGCACGAACGCCTCGAACAGGTTGGGCAGCTGCGCGGGGTCGATGCCGTCGCCGTCGTCCTTCACGCTCAGCAGCACGCGCCCATCGCGGCGCGAGGCGCGCACCTCGATGTGGCCTCCGTCGTTGGTGTAGCGCGCGGCGTTGGTGAGCAGGTTCGAGACGACCTGGGTGAGGCGGTGCTCGTCGCCCCAGAGCGGCAGCCCGCGCTCGGGCACGTCGAGCAGGAGGTTGTGCTGCTTCTGCTCGAACAGCGGAGCGGCCATCTCCACCGCCTTCGTGACGACCTGGTACAGCTCGACGCGGGTCTTCGTGAGCTCGATCTTGCCGCGCGCGATGCGCGAGACGTCGAGCAGGTCGTCGACCATGCGCATCATGTGCTTCACCTGGCGGGAGATGATCTTGCGCTCGCGCATCAGCGCCGTCTCTTTGCGCCGGTCGAGCATGTCGAGCGCGATGGCGATGGGCGCGAGCGGGTTTCGAAGCTCGTGACCGAGCATCGCGAGGAACTCGTCCTTCGTCTTGTTCGCGGCGACCGCGTCCTGCTGGGCCGCGCGCAGCTCCGTCATCGTGCGCTCCGCGGCCGCGCGCAGCGTGCGCTCGGCGTCGAGCAGCACCGCGCGCTCGACCGCCTGCGCGCAGTGCCACGCGAACGTCGTCAGCTGCTCGAGCCCGGCGCCTTCGAAGCCGCGCGGCGACGGGAAGCTGAGCGCGATGACGCCCAGCAGCCGGTCGCGCCCGACGAGCGGCAGCGCCGCCCAGGCCTCGTACTGCAGGTGCTGCGGCGGCACCGTCGGGTACCGCGCGAGCATCTCGTCTCGGCGCGCGACGAAGACCGGCTGCCCGCTGCGCCACGCCTCGGCCGCCGGGAACGGCGCGTCGGCCCGCACGCGCTGGTACGCGCTGATCGTCGACTCACCGTAGCCGGAGGTGCCGCGCACCTCGAGGTGCTCTCCATCGGCGGTGGGCAGCAGCAGGCTCGCGCCGGCGGCGCCGAGCGCGGAGGCCCCTTCGTTCACGACCACCCGCGCGACCTCGTCGACGGTGGTGGCGCGCGACAGCGCCGCGGTCAGCTTCGCCGAGGCCGCGAGCGCGCGCTCGCTCGTGCGGCGCTGGTCGTCGGCGAGCGACACCGACGCGGCGAGGAAGACGACCGCGGTTCCGCTCAGCACGGTCAGCGTGACGACGAGGAAGGCGGCTCCGGTCGCGGTGTCGATGACGCCGAGCTGCTGCAGGTGCATGCGCACGTAGCCGACCATCACGGGCAGCGCGATGACCATCGGGCCCGCGCGCCGCAGCACGTAGCCGCCGGCGTCGTCCGCGGCGATGCGCGCGCCGATGCCGAGATCGGTGCGCAGCGCGAGCAGCGCGAGGCCGAGGGCGCTCGCGGCGATCGCCGACAGCCCCGACATGCGGATGTAGGTCGTCGGCTGGTAGAGCTGCTGGGCCTCGAAGAGGTACCCGACCGCGGCGCTGAAGCCCGCGAAGAACGCGAGCACGGCGAGCCCCTGCGCCACGAACACCGCCACGCGGCTGCGCGAGACTCCGAACACGGCGAGGCCCACGCACAGCAGCGCGAACGCGGTGTTCGGCGCCGGTCGGCCGGGGTGCGGCGCGGCCTCGTCGAGGGACGAGAACTCACGCTGGATCAGCTGATCAATTCCGAGGTCGACGCCCGTCGCATACTGCAGCAACGTCAAGAAGCCGATCAGCGCCGGCACCAGCGAGAGCGCGTCACCGGCGATGCTCGCGGTGCGGCGCGACCGCAGCACCAGCGCCAGCCCCGCGCACGCGAAGCCGATCGCGGCGTTCACCTTCATGCGGTCGGCGACGGCGCGCGCCGCGTCTGCGCCGAGCAGCCAGGCCGCCACGATGAAGCCGCCCGTGACGGCGACGCCCAGCCCGACGGCGAAGACCGGGCTCCGCAGGTCTTTCGTGGGCTCGGTGGCCGGCTCCATGATGCGCGGAAGGTGTAGGCAGCCGCTGCAGGTGCCGCAACGACGGCGGCGCATGGCACCGGGCGGTAACGTGTCGCGGGTTGACTCCAGAATCAGGCGTGCGGTAGCTGGGCAGCATGCTCGAAGCCGTTCCGAGAGATCGCGAAGACACGGTCGGGGTCGTGGCGGACCGCGCCGAGACGGAAGCCGGAGAGGCCGTCGCGGCGCACCGGCCGGTGGGCGGCGGCAAGTGGCAGCCGGAGACGTGGGCGTCGCAGCGGCGGGCGCGCCTCGAGGTCGCGGCCGGGCTGCTCTCGCGCGGCATCGCGCGGGGAGATCGGGTGGCGATCATCAGCCACACGCGCTGGGAGTGGGGGCCCGTCGACCTCGCGATCCTCTCCGTGGGCGCGGTGACGGTCGGCATCTACCCGACGAGCACTCCGGCGCAGGTGAAGTACATCCTCGACCACTCGCGGGCGCGGCTGGTGTTCGTCGAGAGCGAGGCGCAGAAGAAGCGCCTCGAGGCGGTGCTGGGCGGCCTCGAGGTGGTCGTGCTCGACACGGAGCTGGATCGGTTTCGGCTGCAGGAGGTCGCGGCCGTCGAGGCGCGGATGCGCGAGGTGCGCGCGACCGACCTCGCGACGCTCGTCTACACCAGCGGGACGACCGGGCCGCCGAAGGCGGTCGCGCTGAGCCACCGCGCGCTGCTCGCGACGTCGCGCCTGGGCACGCAGTTCATCGGCGCCAAGCGGGGGGATCTCGCGGTCTCGTACCTGCCGATGGCCCACGTGCTCACGCGCGTGAACTACTACGGCTACCTGCAGGTCCGCGGGGTCGCGTTCTTCGCCGAGGCGCTCGAGAAGGTGAACGAGGCGTGGGTGGCGGCGAAGCCGGCGATGGTGTCGGCGGTGCCGCGCGTGCTCGAGAAGGTGCAGCAGCGGATCCTCGACGGCGTCGCGGCGTCATCGGGCTTGCGGAAGAAGCTGTTCGGTCGCGCGCTGAGCGTGGGTCTGCGCGCGGTCGAGCTTCGCGAGGCGGGGAAGCCCGTGCCGTCGTTGCTCGCCGCGGAGTGGCGGCTGTGGCAGCGGCTGGTCGGTCGCAAGCTGCGCGCACGGCTCGGCTGGGAGAACGTGCGGTTCGTGATGACGGGCGGGGCTCCCGCGCGGTTGGACGTGCTGAAGTTCTTTCACGCGCTCGGCATCGTGGTCATCGAGGGCTTCGGCATGACCGAGACCTCGTCGCCGGTGACGCTGAATCACCCCGAGGCGTTCAGGCTGGGGTCGGTGGGCCGGCCGCTGCCGGGCATCGAGGTGCGCATCGCCGAGGACGGCGAGATTCTCGTGCGCTCACCGGGGTTGTTCGCCGAATACGAGGGCGACGCCGAGAGCACGCGCGCGGCGTTCACGCCGGACGGGTTCTTCAAGACGGGCGACGTCGGCGCGCTCGACGCGGACGGCTTCCTGCGCATCACCGACCGCAAGCGCGACCTCATCATCACCGGCGGCGGCAAGAACGTGGCGCCGCAGAACATCGAGGCGCTCGTGCGGCAGGACCCGCGCATCTCGCAGGTGGTCGTCATCGGAGACCGGCGGCCGTACCTCGTCGCGCTCGTGACGCTGCAGCCGGGGGCGCCGGCGAGCGCCGCGGCCGAGGCAATCGCCGCCGCGAACCAGCACCTGGCGCCGTACGAGACGGTGAAGAAGCACCACGTGCTCGCCGAGGACTTCGCGGTCGAGAACGAGCTGCTCACGCCGACGCTGAAGGTGAAGCGCCGCGCGGTCGAGGCGAGGTACGCGAAGGAGATCGAAGCGCTGTACCGATGAAGCGACCCGGCGCCGCCCCCGATTCCGGCCGGTTCAGCCCACCACCGACGCGATCACCAGCGCCACCGCGAACAGCGCGAGCCCCAGCACGCCGAGCACGCGCACGTCGATCGGCAGGCGCCGCACCGGCAGGAACGCCGGCCGCACGTCGATCTTCAGCGTCCCGGCCCTCAGCGTCAGCGCGTCACCCGGCTCGAGGAACAGCTCGAGCCCGGCCGAGACCTCTCTCGCGCGGCCGCGGCCGACCAGCGCGCTGAGCGCGGCCGCCCGATCTCCCTTCAGCGACGCCGAGCCCGTGAAGCCGGGGGACAGCGTCACGCGCAGCCCCAGCTCCGTCCACTGCAGCTCGGCGCGCACGTCGGTGCCGAGCTCGACGTCGGCGCCGTCTCCGCGGCCGAGCACGAGCTTCGTGCGGCCCTCGGCGTCCAGCGCCTCGGCGTGCAGCCGGCGATCGCCCCAGCGCACCTCGACCATCCAGGTCGTCACCGAAGGCGGAGTGCTGACCGGCGTCATGAGGCGCGCACTCTACGCCAACCGCCGGCCCTCACAGGTCCACGCTGAACACCGCGCGCGCGGTCGCTCCCAGCGGCCACGGCTTGCGCTGCCAGTTCGCGCCGAACAGCGCCTGCGCGCGAACCGGCCCCAGCTGCACCGTCGCGACCGGGCCCGCGACCACCTGCAGCGCCCGCGCGTAGTCGTCGGGCGCCGCCGGGCTGCCCGGCACGATGCCGCCCGCGGACGCCTCGAGCCCCACGCGCACCTCCTCGAAGATGGCCACCGTGGCCGCCAGCGAGCCCTCGGCTTCGACGAACGCGCGGCCCTTCACTCCCGTGCCGGCCCTCGCGTTGAGCAGCAGCGCGAGGCGATCGACGACGCGGCTCACGGCGAGCCTCAAGTCCACCGCCGAGCCGGCCCCTCCGTCGAACCAGCGCACGCGCAGCGACGCCGCGAGGTTCACCCGCGAGGTCGACTGGTTCAGCACCTGCCACATGACGCACAGCCCCGAGGTCAATGCCTGCTGGCCGAGGCCGGCTCCCGCCCACACGCTCAGGCCCTCTCCGAGCGACCAGCTCGCCCAGCCGCCCACCGCGGAGTCGGTGTGGTCGACCGCTCCGCCGGCGCCGATGCGCAGGTTGCCGCGCTCGGGTACTGCGGCCGCCTGGCTGAGCACCGTGTCGCGAGAGGCCTCGTCTGCGGTGAGCACGACGAAGATGACGAGCAAGCCCATGAGCGGCCTCCCTTGCTGCGGAGCGGCGCTCCATCACGCGTCGTGCCACCCGCTCTCCCTGCGAGGCGCCAGTCGGGTTGCGGCGCGGCGGTAACGGCCAGGCCGCGGCTGTCACCGAGACGCGGGCTCGCGCTCGCCGCGGGCGCGTCACCGCCGGGTTGCCTCGCGGGGCCATGACCGCTATTTGCATCATCAGCGTCGGCACCCCAGAAGGCCCCACTTGGAACATCGCGCCGCGAGCATTGGCCTGCAGTCCGACCCCGCCTGGTACCAGAGCGCCATCATCTACGAGATTCCGATTCGCGCGTTCTGCGACTCGAACGGCGACGGCATCGGCGACATCCCCGGCGTCATCAGCAAGCTCGACTTCCTCAAGAACCTCGGCGTCACCGCGCTGTGGCTCTTGCCGTTCTACCCGTCGCCGATGCGCGACGGCGGCTACGACATCGCCGACTACACGTCGGTCAACCCCGTCTTCGGCACGCTCGACGACTTCACGCAGCTGCTCGACGAGGCGCACGCGCGCGGGCTGCGCATCATCACCGAGCTCGTCATCAACCACACCTCGAAGGACCACCCGTGGTTCCAGCGGGCGCGGCGCGCTCCGCCCGGCAGCCGCGAGCGGAACTTCTACGTCTGGAGCGACACCGCCGACCGGTACCCGGAGGCCCGAATCATCTTCAAGGACTTCGAGACCTCGAACTGGGCCTACGACCCGGTCGCGCGGCAGTACTACTGGCACCGCTTCTATTCCCACCAGCCGGACCTGAACTTCGACAACCCCGAGGTCCACGAGGCCATCTTCTCGGTGGTCGACTTCTGGATGGCGCTGGGCGTCGACGGCTTGAGGCTCGACGCGGTGCCGTACCTGTACGAGCGCGAGGGCACGAACTGCGAGAACCTGCCCGAGACGCACGCGTTCCTGAAGAAGCTGCGCGCGCACGTCGACGCGAAGTTCAGCGATCGCATGCTGCTCGCCGAGGCGAACCAGTGGCCCGAAGACGCCGCCGCCTACTTCGGCAAGGGCGACGAGTGCCACATGAACTTCCACTTCCCGCTCATGCCGCGACTGTTCATGTCGCTCGAGCTGGAAGACCGGTTCCCCATCGTCGACATCCTCCAGCAGACGCCGCCGCTGCCGCCGGGGTGCGCGTGGGCGACGTTCCTGCGCAACCACGACGAGCTGACGCTCGAGATGGTGACGGATCAGGACCGCGACTACATGTACCGGTTCTACGCGGAGGACCCGACCGCGCGGCTGAACCTCGGCATCCGCCGCCGGCTCTCTCCGCTCTTGAAGTCGCGCGAGAAGATCGAGCTGATCAACGGCCTGCTGTTCTCGCTGCCGGGCACTCCCGTCCTCTACTACGGCGACGAGATCGGCATGGGCGACAACATCTACCTGTCCGATCGCGACGGCGTCCGCACGCCGATGCAGTGGAGCGGCGATCGCAACGCCGGCTTCTCGCGCGCGAACCCGCAGCGCCTCTACCTGCCGGTGGTGACCGACCCCGAGTACCACTACGAGGCGATCAACGTCGAAGCGCAGGAAGGCAGCCCGCACTCGCTGTTGTGGTTCACGCGCCGCCTCATCTCGGTGGCGAAGAAGCACAAGGCGCTCGGCCGCGGCTCCATCGAGTTCCTGCACCCCGACAACAACAAGATCCTCGCGTACCTGCGCGTGTACGGAGACACCCGCGTGCTCGTCGTCGCGAACCTCTCGCGGCTGCCGCAGTACGTCGAGCTCGAGCTCGGCCAGTTCGACGGCCTCATCCCCGTCGAGATGTTCAGCAACGTGCGCTTCCCCTCCATCGGCAAAGAGCCGTACCTGCTCACGCTGTCGCCGCACGCGTTCTTCTGGTTCAACATCACCCACGCCCCGACCGCGTTCGCGATCGGCGACGGCCCGGCGAGGCTCGACGCGCGCGGCGCCCCCTGGCCGGCGCTGCTCGCCGCCGACAACGAAGGTGAGCTGGCCGCCAGCCTGATGCGCTACATCGCGCGGCGGCGCTGGTTCCGCGGCAAGGCCCGCACCATCAAGGACGTGCGCCTCGTCGACCGCGCCGTCATCGGCAAGGAGCCCGACCTGCACGTGCTCGCCTTCGTCCAGGTCGAGTTCGTGGAAGGCGCCCCCGAGACGTACTTCCTCGCGCTCGGCTTCTACACCGGCGCCGACGCCGACCACCGCGAGCACAAGAGCCCCGCCGCCGTCATCGCGCGGGTCGACGGTGTCAAAGGTGACGGGCAGCCGGAGCTCGTCTCGGGCGTGCTGTTCGACACGCTCGCCACCGGCGACGCGGTGTGGCCGATGCTTCACGCGCAGGTGGTCGCCGGCGCGCACGGCTGCCGGGTGCAGACCGAGGCGCACGGCTCGCTCGCCGAGCTGCTCGCGCAGCCCCAGCGCCCCGTCATCCGGGCGCCCGAGCTGGAGCAGACCAACACGGTGGTCATGATCGGCGACCGGGTGCTGTTCAAGGTCTACCGGCTCGTCGAAGAGGGCTTGAACTGCGAGGCCGAGGTCGGCCACCGGCTGACGAAGCTGATGGGAGATCAGCGGCTCGTGCCGGCGGTGCTGGGTGGCACCACGTTCACCGCGCCTCGGCGGCCGACCGGCCACATCGCGCTCGCGCAGGAGCTCGTGCAGCACGAGGGCGACGCGTGGAAGCTGACGCTCGCCGAGGTCGAGCTCTTCTTCCAGCGCGTGCTGAGCCAGACGACCGCGGCGCCCGCTCCGGCGCCGCTGGCGCGCAGCGCGTTCCAGCAGTCGGAAGAAGCCATCCCCAAGCCGCTGGTCGAGCTGGTCGGCCGCTACTTCTCGCTCGCCCGGCAGCTCGGCAAGCGCACCGCGCAGATGCACCTGTTGCTCTCGCGGGGTGACGACGACCCGGCCTTCGCGCCCGAGCCGTTCAGCGCGCAGCACCAGCAGTCGATCTACCAGTGGGCGCACGTGAACATCGCGCGGACGTTCGACCTCTTGCGCAAGCGGGCGGTCACGATGAACCCCGAGACCCGCAAGCTCATCGGCGAGGTGCTGCCGGCCGAGAAGCACCTCGACAACCTCATGCGGCGCGTCGTCGGCCGGCGCATCGACGCGCAGCGCATTCGCGTGCACGGAGACCTGCACCTCGGCCAGGTGCTGTTCACCGGCTCGGACTTCATGATCATCGACTTCGAAGGTGAGCCGGCGCGCCCCATCAACGAGCGCCGCTTCAAGCGCGGCGCGCTGCGCGACGCGATGGGCATGATGCGGTCGTTCAGCTACGCGACCGAGGCCGTCTTGCGCTCGGGGCGCGTGCGTCAGGAAGACATCGGGCGGCTGCAGCCGTGGGCCGAGGCGTGGACGTCGTGGGTGCGGTCGACGTACCTGCGCGCCTACCTCGACGAGCTGGGCCCGAGCCCGCTGCTGCCCCAGAACGACGCCGCGAAGGCGCTGCTGCTGGACTTCTACGAGATCGAGAAGACGATCTACGAGGTGGAGTACGAGCTGAACAACCGGCCCGAGTGGCTGCGCATCCCCCTCGCCGGCCTCGCGCGCATCATCGCCTCGACGTCGGAGACGCCGTGACCGGCGGCCTCGTCCGCGAGGCGCTGAAGGCCCTCGGAGTCGAGCGCCTCGCCTGCGCGGTGCACGACCGCTGCCTGCCCGCCGACGCGGAGCACGACCAGGGCTGCGGCGCTCCCGGCGGAGACGGCGCCGCGCGCTTGCTCGAGTTCGTGAAGGAGCTGGGCTTCGACACCGTGCAGCTCGGGCCCGCCGGCGAGGTGTCGCTGCACAACCTGTCTCCGTACGACGGCACGGTGTTCTCGCGCTCGCGGCTGCTGGTGTCGTGGAGCGCGGCGGTGGCCGACGGGCTCGCGCCTGCCGCGGCGCTGCCGGCGTCGGGCGCGCCGTCGGGCAGCCGCTGCGACTACCCGCGCGCGTTCGCACAGAGCGAGCGCGCCTGGGCGGCGCTGCACGCCGAGTGGGAGGCTGCGGGCCGCACCGACGCGAGGCTCGACGCGTTCGTCGCGGCCGCCGGGCCGTGGCTGCAGAGCGACGCGCATCACCGCGCGCAGTCGCGCCGCTTCGGCACCACCGACTGGCGGCGGTGGCCGGCCGGCGTCGGCGCAGGCGCGAGCGGGCAGGAGCTCGCGCGCTACGCCCGCGAGCAGTGGCTGCTGCACCTGCAGCACCAGGGCTTCCGCGCGCGCGCGCACGCGCTCGGCCTGAGCGTCTGGGCGGACCTGCAGATCGGCCTCTCGCACGCCGATGTCTGGGCGCACCAGGACTGCGTGCTTCGCGGGTACGCGATGGGCGCTCCGCCCAGCCGCACGAACCCCGAAGGGCAGCCGTGGGGCTACCCGGTGCTCGACCCGGGCAAGCGCGACGCCGCCCGCGCGCTGCTCGCCGCGCGGTTCACGAAGCTGTTCGGCGAATACGACGGCGTGCGCGTCGACCACCCGCACGGCCAGGTGTGCCCCTGGGTGTACCGCGACGCCGAGCAGGACCCGTACGCGGCGGTGCGCGCCGGCGGCCGGCTGCACTCCATCGGACCCAGGCCCGAGCTCGCGCCGCTCGCGGCGCACGACATCGCGCGGCCCGAGCAGCTCGACCTGTCGGTGAAGCCGTGGGCCGACGGCTTCGTGCGCGAGCTCGACGACGAGCAGGTGGCCCGGTACGCGTGGGTCATCGACCTGCTCGTGCAGGCGGCCGGCGGCACCGCGCGCGTCGCGTGCGAGGTCTTGAGCACCGTGCCGTACCCGCTGTGGCGCGTGCTGCAGCGTCACGGGCTCGGCCGCTTCCGCGTGACGGGGAAAGCGGACGTGACGAAGGCTGACGACGTCTACCTGCTCGACAACGCCGCCGAGCCCGACTGGGTGATGCCCGGCACGCACGACACCGCGACGCTGTGGCGCGCGGCGAGCGAGTGGAGCGGAGAGCTGGCGAAGGCGCGCGCCGCGTACGCCGCGCGGCGCCTGAGCGGCGCTGACCCGGCCCGCGCCGCGGTGCTGCAGCGCTGGTTCGACGGGTCGCGCGAGGCGCTGGCGCAGGGAGAGCTCGCGCTGCTCTTCACCGGCCCGCCGCGCAACGTGATGCTCTGGGTCGGCGACGTGCTCGGAGAGACCGACCTCTACAACCGCCCCGGCATCGTGCACCCCGACAACTGGACCTGGCGCGTGCCGGAGGACTTTCGCGCGCTGCACGCCTCGCGGTGCGCGAAGGCCGCCGCGTTCGACCCGGCGGCGGCGCTGGCGCTCGCGCTCGGCGCGAGGCCGCCGGCGGTGCGCGAGGCGCACGCGGGCCTGCTGGAGCGTCTGCGCGAGCAGGCGCGGGTGCGGCTGCCCGCGGTGTAGCGGCCGACGCTGGCGAACGTGAGCGCGGCGCCGTCACCCGGGGAGCGCACGCACCAGCGCGGTTTGATGCCCGTCAAGGTCTCCCGACATGTCGGCGTGCGGCGCCCCTTGAGTCGGGATGTTGCGGAGTGCGAAGAGAAGACATGCGTCGACTGCTCATCGTCTCCAACCGACTGCCCATCACCGTAAAGGTGGCAGACGGCCTGCTCGAGGTCGAGAAGAGCGCAGGGGGGCTCGCGACGGGGCTCTCCGGGCTGCACGCCGAGCGAGGCGGGCTCTGGCTGGGCTGGACGGGACTCACCGAGCCGCTGCCCGCCTCACTGGCCCAGCAGCTCGACGCGCGCATGGAAGCGCTTCACGTGCGGCCCGTCCGAGCTGTCGAAGGCCGACGTCGAGGAGTATTACGAGCGCTACGCGAACGGCGTGCTGTGGCCGCTGTTCCACCACTTCCTCGACACGATGCCGCTCGACCCCAAGGGCTTCGACGCCTACCGGCGCGTGAACGAGCGCTTCGCCGACGCGGTGGCTGCCTGCTACCGCGAAGGAGACGTCATCTGGGTGCACGACTACCAGCTCATGCTGGTGCCCGCGATGCTGCGCCGAAGGTTGCCGCACGCGCGCATCGGCTTCTTCCTGCACATTCCCTTCCCTCCGCAGGGCGTGTTCCGCACCCTCCCCGAACGCGAGCAGCTGCTCGAGGGCGTGCTGGGCGCCGACCTCATCGGCTTTCACACCGCCGAGTACGGTCGCAGCTTCGAGGGCTCGGTGCTGCGCGTGCTCGGCCGCTCGGCCAACGCGGGTCGCATCTCCTGGCAGGGCCGCGCGGTGCAGGTCGCCGCGTTCCCCATGGGGATTGATGCGAAGGAGTTCGCCCGGCTCGCCGCTGAGCCCCACGTCGAGCGGCTGGCGGCCGGCCTGCGGGAAGGCTTTCGCGGGCAGCTGCTCGTCGGCATCGACCGCCTCGACTACACCAAGGGCATTCCCCGCCGCCTGCTCGCCTTCGAGCGGCTGCTCGAGAACCACCCCGAGCTGCGCGGCGCGGTTCGTCTGATTCAGGTCGCGGTGCCGTCGCGCGCCAGCGTCGGCGCGTACCAGGAGTTCCGGTCGCAGGTCGACGGTCTCATCGGCCGCATCAACGGGGCCTTCTCGTCGCCGAGCTGGGCGCCGGTGCACTACCTCTACCGGTCGCTCTCCACCGACGAGGTGGTCGCGCTCTACCGCGCGGCCGACGTCATGCTGGTCACGCCGATTCGCGACGGAATGAACCTCGTCGCCAAGGAGTTCGTCGCGGCTCGCGTCGACGGCTCGGGCGTGCTCGTGCTGTCGGAGTTCGCCGGCGCCGCGAGCGAGCTCGCAGAGGCCGTGCGCGTCAACCCCTACGACCTCTCTCGCACCGCCGACGCGTTTCACCGCGCGCTGGTGATGCCCGAGGAGCAGCGCCGGCAGCGCATACGCGGCCTTCGCAACCGCGTGTTCGCGCACGACGTGCACCGCTGGGCCTCCACGTTCGTCGACCGGCTCTCGGCGGTTCCCTCGGCGGCGGGCTGGTCTACGGCCGCGGAGCTCGACGCGGTCGCTGCCCGTGCGAGCTCCGCCGAGAAGCTCGTGCTGATGCTCGACTACGACGGCACGCTCGTGCCCATGGCCGAAGCTCCGGGCCTCGCGGTCCCGGACGCTGAGCTGCTCGAGCTCTTGCGCGCGCTCGCCGGGTGTCCGCACACGACCGTGCACGTCGTGAGCGGGCGGACCCAGCAGTCCCTCGACGCCTGGCTGGGCGAGCTGCCGCTGGGCCTGCATGCCGAGCACGGCTTGTGGCATCGACCGTCAGGCGGGCAGTGGACGATGTCCGCGGTCGCGCCGGGCGCCTGGCGCGCGCACGCCCGCGCCGTGCTCGAGGAGTGGACCCAGGTCACCCCGGGCTCGCTCATCGAAGACAAGACGCTCGGGCTCGCGTGGCACTACCGCATGACCGACCCCGAGTTCGGGCTCGCGCAGGCCAACGAGCTCAAGCTGCACCTGTCGGATCAGCTGTCGAACGCGCCGGTCGAGGTGCTGCACGGTGCCATGGTCGTCGAGCTGCGGCCGCACGGCGTCAACAAGGGCAACGCCATGCCTGCCGTCGACGCGCAGACGCTGGTGCTCGCCATGGGCGACGACACGACCGACGAGGACCTGTTCGCGGCGCTGCCGCCGTCGGGAGTCTCCGTCGCGGTCGGTGCGGGGCCGCTGTCGGCGCAGCTTCGCGCGCCCGACCACCGCTCGGTGCGCGAGCTGCTGCGCCGCATCTGCGCTGGCCGGGGCTGATCAGTTCGTGTTGACGACCGCCGAGAGCAGCTGGTCCCCGCGCGGCCGGCTCACGGCGGCGGTCGGCTCGGCGGTGATGAACACCTCGAAGTTCTCGTACGGGGTGATCGTCTTGAGCCGGCCGCTGAGGTTGCCGTCGACCTTCAGGGCGCCGAGGTTCTGCGCCATCTCCGAGCCCTGCGGGCGCACCCACACCACGTACGTCGTCGCCCCCGACTCGACGCGGTTGGGCTGCGCGAGGTGCTGAACCGTGATGTCCAGCGACGTGTTGTCGTTGGCGGTCGGTGAGGCCTTGATGAGGCCCTGCGCCGCGGCGAGCTGGCCGGTGCCGTTGAGCGCCACCTTGCTCGTGGCACAACCGGCCAGGGCGAGCGCTCCTGCCGCAAGCGCCACCTTCGTCATCCTCGCAAGTGATTCGAACTTCATGTGCTGTTCTCCTGCTGCGGTTACGTACTGAGCACAGATGCAAAGAGCGGCCCACGCTCGGGGCTGATCAGCCGGCAGAAGTGTGGCCGCTGAGGGCCGGTGTTGCATCGTGCAACGCACCGCCGCGGCAGTTTGCGTGCCCGCTCGGCTCCGGCTGAGGCGGCGCCGCGAGCCCGCTCCGTGCAAGGCCGCCCGAGGCATGCTGCTCATCGTGCTCTTCACCTCCTGGGCGCTGACCGCGTCGCTCGCGCCGCCGCCTCAGCCCGTCGACACCGACGGAGACGGCCTGCACGACGGCCTCGAAGACAAGAACCACAACGGCCGCGTCGACCCCGGCGAGACCGACCCCAGGAGCCCCGACAGCGACGGCGACCTCATCCCCGACGGCGTGGAGGACGCAGACCGCGACGGCCACCGCGACCTCTGGGAGTCGAGCCCGCTGCTCGCGGACACGGACGGAGACGACGTCCGCGACGGCGTCGAGGACCGGAACCGCAACGGCCAGCTCGACGTCGGCGAGACCTCGACGGTGATGCCCTGCGTGCGGTGGGGACCTGACGGCTACTGCGCCCCTTCCGTCCCCGAGCCGATGATGGTCGACCTCGTCCGTCGCCTCGGCGCTCACCCTGGAGAGCTGGAGGCCAACGTGCTCGCCGTCGTGCGCTTCGGCGACGACCGGGTGGGCCTGGCGTGGGCGCCGGAGCTCGAGCTCGCGGTCGCTCCGGGCTGGGCGGTCGAGGTCGAGCTGCCGCTGCGCGACGAGCACCTCGAGGCGGTCAAGCTCACCGTGCAGGGCACCGCGGCGGTCACCGCGCGCGGCCGCCTCGTGCACGGGCTGCAGCTCATCGGCGAGGTCTCGACCGGCGGCGATGCGTTCTCTGCGTCGGCGCTCTACGTGCTGGCTGCGCGCCTGTCCGAGCGCGCGTCGATGAACCTGCTCGCCGGCCCGGCGCTGACCCGGGCTTCGACGGGCCACGTCGGAGCGGCCGCGCTCGTCAGCCCCTCGCTGTTCATCGACGTGTCACCCCACGCCTCGGTCGGGCTCGAGGCGCAGCTGTCCGGCTCGACGCACGGGGGCTTCGCGCTGCAGGCGACGCCGCAGGTGAGCTGGCGGCCGGCGCCGAGCCTCGTGGTCCAGGCGGGTGCCGGAGCGCGAGTCGACCTGCGCGGCGCCTGGCCGTTCGTCGCCTCGCGCGTCGCGCTGGAGCTCTGAGCGCCTCAGCTCCCGGGGGTGGGCGGGTCGGGGGCCGCGTCTTTCGCGCGCTCGCGCCGGTGAATCGTCGAGACGTCGATGCCGAGAATCTCGGCCGCGCGGGTCTTGTTGCCGCCGCAGGCCTGCACGACCGCGCGGATGTACTCGGCCTCGAGCTGCTTCAAGCTCCAGCCCTGGTCGAGCGCGGCGCTCAGGGGGTTGGACGCCGGCGCCGGCGCGAGCTGCTCGGTGACGAGCGCCGCCTCGACGCTGTCCGCGCGGCAGAACACCGCGACGCGCTCGACGAAGTTCTCCAGCTCGCGGACGTTGCCGGGCCAGGCGTGGTCGCGCAAGAGGCCCATCGCGCCCGCCGAGAACCGCTGCGCCACCGCGCCGCGCGCCCGTGCGCGCTGCAGGAAATGTTCGGCGAGCAGCGGAATGTCCTCGCGGCGCTCGCGCAGCGCCGGCACGCGCACGCGCACGACGTTCAGCCGGTAGAAGAGGTCGTTGCGGAACTGGCCCTCGCGGATGCGGGCCTCCAGGTCCTGGTGCGTCGCCGCGATGACGCGCACGTTCGTCGCCTTCGAACGATCCGACCCCACCGGCCGGACGGTGCCGTCCTGCAACACCCGCAGCAGGCGCGCCTGCAGCTCGAGCGGCATGTCGCCGATCTCGTCGAGGAACAGCGTGCCGCCGTCGGCCTCGACGAACAGGCCCCGGCGGCTCACCGTCGCTCCGGTGAACGCGCCGCGCACGTGGCCGAACAGCTCGCTCTCGAGCAGCGTCGCCGGCAGCGCGCTGCAGTTCACCGCCACGAACGCCGACCGGCTGCGCGAGCTCGCGTCGTGAATCGCGCGCGCGACCACCTCTTTGCCCGAGCCGCTCTCTCCCCGCACCAGCACCGTCGCGTCGCTCGCGGCCAGGTGGTCGATCACCTGCCTCAGCTCGCGCATCGCGGGGCTCGTGCCCACCAGGCCCCGCGATGCCGCGGACCCCGCCGCGAGCTGCCGCAGCGCGCGGTTCTCGGCGCGCAGCGACGAGTCCTCGAGCGCGCGCCGCACGTAGACCAGCACCTCGTCGAGCGCGAACGGCTTCGTGAAGTAGTGCGCGGCGCCGCGCTTCATCGCCTGCACCGCGGTGTCGACCGCTCCGAAGGCGGTCATCACCAGCACCGGCACCGGCGGCGTGCACGCCTTCGCCGCGTCGAGCACGTCGAAGCCGTCGACGTCTTTCATGCGCAGGTCGGTGATGACGAGGTCGATGCGCTGCTCGGCGAGCGCGCGCACCGCCTCTTCACCCGAGGACGCGGTGAGCGGCTGGTAGCCCTCGTCGGCCAGCTGCTCGGCGAGCAGGCGAACCATCGGCTCGTGGTCGTCGACGATGAGCAGCCGGCTCGCCGTGCTCATGCGGCACCCCGCTCGTGCCGGGCGCCGTGCAGCGGCCACCGCAGCCTGAACGTGGTGCCGGCGCCCACCCGGCTGGTCACCTCGATGCTGGCTCCGTGGTTGCGCACCACCTTCTCGACGACCGCGAGACCCAGGCCGGTGCCGTGGCCACGCCGCTTCGTCGTCCAGAACGGGTCGAAGATGCGCGGCACCTGGTCCTGCGGAATTCCGGCGCCGTCGTCGGAGACGACGAGCTCGCAGCGCGCCGTGCCGTCGACCCTCGCCTGCAGCGTCACCGTCCCACCGTCGGCGCACGCGTCGAAGCCGTTCAGCACGAGGTTCACCAGCACCTGGTGGAGCTGGTGCTCGTCGGCTTCGAGCAGCGCGTCGGGCGGGGGCAAGACGACCAGCCGGCGCCGGCGGCGCTCCGCCTCGACGTCCAGCAGCGACCGGACCGAGTGGAAGACGACCTCGACCGAGACGGCCTGGGTGCACGCCGCCTGAGGCCGAGCGAAGTCGAGCAGCTCGCGGATGGTGCGGCTGACCCGGTCGGTCTGCTCGATGACGACGTCGAGGCTCGCGGCCTGAGGATGGTCGCGGCCCAGCTTCGACCGCGCGAGCTCGGCGCGGCCGCGGACGACGCCCAGCGGAGTGCCGACCTCGTGCGCGATGCCGGCGGCGAGCACGCCGACCGTCGCCAGCTTCTCGGCGCGCACCAGCTGCCCTTCGAGCGACTGCAGCTCGGCCAGGTGCCGCCGCGACTCTTCGAGCTCGCGCGTGCGCCGCGCTGCCAGCACCAGCGCGCCGCCGAGCAGACCGAAGAAGCACGCGAGCAGCGCCGACACGAGCACCAGCCGCACGACGAGCGCCCGGTCGTGCGTGCGCAGGGGCTCGGTGCTCGTCACCGAGAGCACCGCCCACGGCGTCGCTCCCTCGAGCGGCACCGTCAGGCGAATCGCCACGGCCTCGCGCGGGGGGAGCCCGACGCTGACCGCGGTGGCGGCGTCGAGCACGAAGCGCCCGGGGCCCGCCGGCAGCGCCGCGGCCTGTGCGTTCAGCCGGGGGTCCGAAGAGGGGAACGGCCGGCCGTGCGGGCCGAAGACGATCAGCCGCGAGTTGGCGTCCTTCACCACGACGTCGAGCGGCGCGAGCAGTGGCGCCACGTCGACCAGCACGGCGACCGCTCCCGTCGGCGCGCCGCTGGCGTCGTCGAAGCGCGTCGCGAACACCCGAAGAAACCCCGACCCCGACGGCAGCGCCCTCGAGCTCACCACGCGGCCCGCCGGCTCGCGCAGCGCCTCGTCGGCGGTCTCGTGCATCGCGGGCTCGAGCTCGCGCAGCGCGCCGGTGCCCGTCGCGCGCCGGTCGAACTGCACCAGGCTCTGCTCACCGCCGGCGCCGTAGACGCCCACCGCGCGGTATTGACCGATCGCCTCGAGCAGCGCCTCGAGGGCCCGGCGCCGGGCCGCCTCGTCGGTGTCGTTCGACAACAGCTCGGCGGCGAAGCGCACGTCTTCGAAGACGTCGTCGATGGCGTCGCTGACCGCCAGCACCGCGCGCTCGAGCTGGCGCTCGCGGTCCTCCGAGAACTGCGAGACCAGCTCGGCGCGGTCGCGCTGCACGAGCGCGACGAGCGCCCACAGACCTCCGCCCAGCCCGCAGGTGAACAGGACGATGATCAGCGTGGTGGTGATGCGGCTCGGCACTCCGGGCTTCGTACCAACCGTCGCGGCCGGCGTCAGCCCCACGCCGGGTTGATCAGCCCTCGGCGGCACGTTCGGCCTCCGGCGCCGGACGCTCGGTCGAGAGGCACACCGCGCACAGCCCGGCCAACATCACGACGGTCACGCCGACGACGCCTTCCGTCGAGAGGCCGTGCTGCAGCCGGTGGACGAGGCCCGGCACGAACGGAACACCCCACAGCACGAGCATGTGTCCGACGTAGAAGGTGAGGCCCCGGCTCGCGAGGCGCTCGAACGACAGCCCCGCCGGCAGCAGCCGGTCGGCCGCAGCCGTCGCGGCGAGCAGCAGCAGCGCCCAGCCGGTGCGACTCGAGAACAGCGCCGGGCTGCCGACGTCCATGCGCGGGCCGGGGAACGCGTCGCGCAGAAGCCACGCGACCGCGAGCGCTGCTGCGCCCGCGGCAGCGAGCCGCGCCGCGTTCGGGCGCCAGACGCCCACCGCCGTGCCCAGCCAGAAGTACGCGGCGAAGGGCGCGAGCGGGAACCCACCCGGTACTCCGTCGGCGTTGAACGGCCCTCTGAGCGCGAGCGGCCACGTCGAGGTCGCTTCCTGGACGGGCGCGGCCGCCGCGACCGCGCCCACGGCGAGCAGCAGGCTCACCACGGCGAGCGCCCGCGGGGACGGGCACAGGCGCAAGAGCAGGTGCGACGTCAGCATCGCGAGCGCGAGGCACTCGAGCACGCCCGACGTCGCGAACGGCAGCCACACCTCGCGTGGCACGTCGACCGGGAAGCCCTCGTGCCACCAGGGCAGCGTCAGCAGGTGGCCGAGCGCGAAGAGCACGACGATGCGCTCGACGCGCGCGCGCAGCGGAGGCCCCCAGGCGCGAAACGCGCGCCAGCGCGGCAGCGTCGCGGCGGTGAACGCCCAACCGGCGACGAGAAAGAAGAGCGGCGCGGTGAGGCCGCGGGTGTGGTCGTGAAGCCGGGCGAGCGCGTGTGCGTTCCCTTCCGGAGAGATGAGCCCGTCGCGGACGTGGGCGAGCGTCATCATCACGATGGCGAGGCACCGCGCGAGATCGAGGAAGCGCAGCCGCACTCAGGCGTCCTCGATCGCCGCCCGCACCGCGGCGGTGAGCGCGATCACGAGGCGTTGGTCATCGCTCTCGAAGAGCGTGAGCTGCTTTCCGTCGCTGGTGAGCACCACGCGATAGACGGTCTGCGCGGTGAGCAGCCGGGCACCGGCCAGCAGCATCAGCCCGATGGGCACCCCCACGACCCAAGGGGGCGACGCGTGCAGGGAGAACGGCAGCGTCATCGCCCCGAAACATAGCGGCACGAGCGCGGCAAAGGCGCGAGGTTCGTGCGTGGCCGCGTCCACCGCCGTGCTGCGGGCGATGGGGTGCTCGCGACCCCGCACGGTGATGTGGTCGCGCGTCACGCGAATGTCGTGCTCCCGCAAGAGGTCGGCGGGCCATTCGACGATCGCCGGCGGGGGCAGCGGGGGCATGAGGTGCCCTGCCGCGAGCAAGCCATGTGCCCTTGGGGCCGGGCGCGCCCACCTGCGCCAGGGGCGGGAAGCGGCATTCCGCCACGGCCAACCCTGGCACTTTGCAACGGCGAGCCTGAGGTCAGCAGCCCGCTAGAGGCTGCGGTGGGCGTGCGGTAGATGCGCTCCTCGTGCACGTCGAGATCGCGATGGTCGCGCTGTTCTCGGTGGCGACCGCCGTCGCGCTGGTCGCCCGGCGCTTCAAGGTGCCGTACACGGTCGCGCTCGTCGTCGCCGGCCTCGCGCTCGGCACCGCACACGCGTTCGAAGCCCCGCATCTGACGCAGGAGCTCTTGTACGCAGTCTTCCTGCCCGGCCTCCTGTTCGAAGCCGCGTTCGCGCTCGAGTACAAGAAGTTCGCGGCGAGCAAGTGGGCCATCAGCGCGCTCGCGTTGCCGGGCCTGGTCGCGGGCATCGTGCTCACCGCGGCGCTGCTCGTGCCCATCGCCGGAGGGCTTCACTTCGTCGACGACTTCCGGCTCGTCGACGGCCTGGTGTTCGCGGCGGTCATCGCGGCCACCGACCCCATCGCGGTGGTCGGGTTGTTCAAGTCGCTCGGCGCGCCCAAGCGGCTCGCGGTGCTGGTCGAGGGCGAGAGCCTGCTCAATGACGGCACCGCGGTGGTCGTCTTCACCATCATCCTCGGCATCGCGGCGGGGAAGCCCTTCTCGCTGCCGACGGCGGTGCTCGACTTCGTGCGCATCGTCGGCATGGGCGTCGGCGTCGGCCTGGTGCTCGGCTACGCGGTGTCGGTCGTCATTCACAAGGTCGACGACCCGATGATCGAGATCACCCTGACGACCATCGCCGCGTACGGCAGCTTCGTCGCCGCAGAGCACTTCCACTTCTCCGGAGTCATCGCCACGGTCACCGCCGGCATGCTGTGCGGCAACTACGCCGCGCGCAGCGGCATGAGCCCGTCCACGCGCGTCGCGGTCATGACGTTCTGGGAGTACCTCGCCTTCGCGCTCAACTCGCTCGTGTTCCTGCTCATCGGGTTCGAGGTGAAGGTGCACGCGCTGCTCGAGGCCTGGCTGCCCATCGTGGTGGCGTGGCTCGCGATGACGGCCGGTCGGGCCGCGATCGTCATGGCCGTCGCCTTCCTGCTGCGCAGGACGAAGGAGGCCGTGCCGAAGAGCTGGGCCGCCGTGCTCACCTGGGGCGGCCTGCGCGGCGGGCTCTCGATGGTGCTCGTCCTCGGTCTGCCGCCGGGCGTGCCGCACCGCTCGCTCATCCAGACGATGACGTTCGGCGTCGTCATCCTGTCCATCCTGGTGCAGGGGCTGACGATGGGCCCGCTGCTCAGGCGGCTCAAGCTCGTCGGCCAGAGCGCGGGCGACACCGAGTACGACCGGCTCAAGGGGGCCGCGCGCGGAGCCGCCGCGGCGCTCGCCGAGCTCGAGCAGATGCAGCGCGAGGGCACGCTGCACGCCGCCGTGGCCAGAGAGCTCGAGGCGGACTTCAAGAAGCGCCTCGACGACGCGAACGCCGCCGCGGCGGCGCTGCACGTCGAGAAGGAGGACCTCGCCGCCGCCGAGCGCCGCGCCGCGCTGCGCCGCGCCCTGGCCGCGGAGAAAGATGCCCTGCTCGACGCACACCGCGCCGGGCGCGTCTCCACCGAGAGCCTGGACCTGCTGCTCGCCGACGTCGACGCCCGGCTCCTGCAGGTGGGTCAGCACGACGGCCACTGACGCTGGCCCGCCGCTTGAAGGCACGGCGGGCATGCTTCGAATGCCGTGCGTTCTGCTTCTCCTGGTCGCCTGTGCGCGGCCCGCCGAACCGCCGAGGGCGCACGCCCGTCGCGCCGAGCCTCCGCCGCGCCAACAGACCGCTGCCCCCGAGCCGGCGCCGGCCCGGACGGCCTGGCGTGGCCGCGTCGAGGCCGACGGCGCGCGCGCCGGAAACAAGGTCGCGGTCGTGGTCCACGTGCCGGCCCACGAGATGCGTGGGCTCGTCGAGGGTGCGCAGCTGTCGGTGCGCCGCGGAGGCGTGACGCTGCCCGCGACCGTCGACCGCATCGCACCTGCGGTCGACCCGAAGCGGCAGACCGTCGAGGTGAGACTTATGCCGCGCTACGACCCCCTGGTGCTGCAGCCCGGCCTGCTGGTGGACGTCACCCGCTGAAGGGCCCTCTCTAGGCGCGCCGGTTCTTGTCGATGATGCCGACGATGATGAGCACGAACGCGCAGAGCCTCAGGATGTAGACCCAGTGTCGCGTCTCGGTCGGCTGCTGGACGAGCGCCAGCAGCGCCCAGTTGAGCGCCATCGCCCAGAACGCGAGCACGAAGAAGACGAACAGCCGGTCGCGGCTCTCCTTCCAGAACTTGAGGAAGAACAGGCCCGCGACGGCGCTCGACATCGCCAGGGCTCCCCAGAGAAACGTGTTCATTTGGTGTCCCAGATGAGCCCGTAGAGCAGGGTGGCGAGGGCGACGAGCGCGATGATTGAGCGGGGAATGGCCAGGTCGATGTCGGGGGGCGTCATCACCAGGTCCACGAACAAGAGGACGTTGTTCAGCGCGAGGCCCACGAAGCAGCACGAGCCCCAGAACAAGAGCCGCGTCTTGCTGGCGAGGTAGCCGCGCAAGAGCAGCACCGCGCACGTCACGCTCGCCACCGCGCAGAGGACGTAGACGGCCTCAGCCATCTCTCTTCCTCCCGATGAGGAAGGCGTCGGCGAACGTGTTGATCACCGAGCCCCGCACCCGCTCGACGGCGTTTTTGGTCATCACCGTCATCACCGCGACGCGGTTCTCGTCGTAGGCCTTGAAGATGTTCGCGACCCCGGCGTCGAGCTGCGCGTCGGCGGCGTAGCGGTAGACGGTGATGCCCGCCTGCACCCTCGACGAGAGCAGGCCCTGCGCGTACAGCCTCTGGAGCGCTTCGTCCGCCACGGCCGGGGGGATGCGCAGCCTCGCTGCAATGGCCTCCGGCGTCCACGCCTCCGTGCGCTCGGAGTGGATGAGCCGCAGCGCCTCGAGCTGCTCGAACGATCTGATCCGATCGCGGAGAAAGAGCTGCACATCCTCGGAGAGGTCTTCGGCCGACATCGCGCTAACGCTGTCTGGAGCCGGTAACCGGGCCTGCGACACGCCGCCAGTCCGAAATTGGTTGTGCGCTCAAAGTTTCGTTTCGGAGAGCCTGGGCGCGAAGCGGATCAGCACCGCTCCGACGACGCCGGCGAGCGCCGAGCCCACCAGCACGCCCGCCTTCGCCTGCTCGAGCTGCGCCTCGGCGGGGAAGGCGAGCGCCGCGATGAACAGCGCCACGGTGAAGCCGATGCCGGCCACCACGGACGCCGCGAAGAGCCGGTACGCCGACGTGCCCGCCGGCATCGGGGCGAGCTTCAGCTTCACCGCGAGCCACGTCGCCCCGAAGATGCCCAGCGGCTTTCCGAGCAGGAGGCCCAGGCTCACTCCCAGCGCCAGCGGCGAGAGCAGCGCGGCCGGCGTGAAGCCGGTGACCTGCACGCCCGAGTTCGCGAGGGCGAAGACCGGCATCACCAGCCACGCCACCCACGGGTGCCACATGTGCACGAAGCGGCGCACCGGTGACTCGAGGTCTTCGAGCTTCTCTTCGATGGCCAGAATCTCTTCGGCCTCGAGCTCCTCGTCGGCGGGCTTGCGGTCGAGCGTCGCCGTGTGCCCGGCGAGCTCATGCAAGACCTCGCGGGCGGGTCGTTTCGGCCTCACCGGAATCGCGAGGCCCACCAGCACGCCGCTCAGCGTGGCGTGAATCCCCCCGTGGTGCAGCGCGAACCACAGGCCCACGCCGATGCCCAGAAAGGCGAGGCCGTTGACCACCCCCGCGCGGGCGACGAGGACGAGCAGGAGCAACAGCCCCGCCGCGCCGAGCAGCCAGGCCGTGCTGATGCCGTGACCGTAGAAGATCGCGATGACGAGGATGCCGCCGATGTCGTCGAAGATGGCGAGCGCGGTGATGAACACCACCAGGGTGCGCGGCACGCGCGAGCCGAGCAGCGTCAGCACGCCGACGCAGAACGCGATGTCGGTGGCCATGGGAATGCCCCAGCCCGGCCGCCCCGGCCCGGTCTGGTTGAAGGCGTAGAAGATGAGCGCGGGCGCCACCATGCCGCCGATGGCGGCGATGCCCGGCAGCAGCGCGCGCGCGGTCGTGTTCAGCGCGCCCGTCACCAGCTCGCGCTTGATCTCCATGCCGACGACGAAGAAGAAGATCGACATCAACAGGTCGTTGATCAGCTCGCGCAGCGTGAAGTGCCCGGTCACCAGCCCCGCGCCGACGGTCAGGTCGAGCTCGAAGACGCCCCGGTAGGTCTGCGGGTGCACGTTCGCCCAGACGAGCGCCGCCGCCGCGCTCGCGAACAGCACCACGCCGCTCGCCGCCTGCATGCCCAACAGCGCGCGGAAGGGGCGCGCCACCGCAGCGAACAGCCCCTTCGCCCCCTTCGCCCCGTTCGCGGCCGTGGCGGTCGAGGTCGCGGTCGCCATCAGCGCACCGACCTCACCACGAGCACGTCGCAGGGCGCCGCGGCGACCAGCCACGAGGAGACCCCGCCCAGCAGCGCCTCCGCGAGCGACGACCGGCCCCGCGAGCCCACCACGAGCAGGTCTGCCTCGCGCCGCACGGCCTCGGTGAGCATCACCTGCCGCGCATCTCCGCGCAGCACCGCGCGCTGCCACGGCGCCCGACCCGGCCCCAGCCGCGCCACCAGCGCGTCGAGCCGGGCCTGCGCGTCGGCGCGATACTCCTTGCGCAGGTCGGCCAGGCCCGCCGCCGACAGCGCCGGCTTCACCAGCGATTCGAACGAGACGTCGAACGCGTGCGCGAGCGTGAGGGCCACGTCGTCCGAGCACACCTGCTGCGCCGCGCGGACGACGCGCTCGGCCGAGGGCTCGAGATCCACCCCCACCAGCGGCCGCCGATAGGCCCCTCTCACCGGGGCCTGCACCACCAGCACCGGAACCCTCGTGACGCGGACCAGCCGGTCTGCCGTCGACCCGATGAGCAGGTCGCGCACCGGCCGCTCGCCGTGCCGGCCGACGACGATGAGCTGCGCCCCGAGCGACCGCGCGAGCCGGTCGAGCTCGGCGTAAGGGCGGCCCTGGCCGCGCTCCGAGGTGACGACCGCGCGCGGCGCCACCACGGCCTTCTTGAGCATCGCGGCGTGGCGGCTGAGCTGCCGTTGCGCGGCCCGCTCGACCTCTTCCGCCGCGCGGGCCGGCAGGCGCTCGGGCATCACGTGCACGAGGCTCAGCCGCGCCCCCGCCTGAAGCGGCAGCGACGCGGCGCGGAGCGCGGCTCTCGTCGCGCCTTCGGAGAAGTCGGTCGCGACGAGCACGTGCGCGAGTGGGGCGGGGCGGTCGTTCATGGTCGTTGCACGAGTCTTCGAAAGGCTCGTGTCTTCGAAGAGCTGGCGGCCCGACCAGCTCGTTGCCTGCGGCCCCGACGAAGGCCCGCACCCTTACGCGTTGTCGCTCCCGCTTTAACTGCGGCGTCGGGAGGGCGCCAGCCGGATCTGCTGGACCTGCGCGCTGCGAGTCGCCATGTCCCCGGGCATGACACCGCGCCTCACCCTCGACGCCGGCGTCGCGGTCGCGCTCGGCGTGTCGGCGGCGGTCGCGCTGTTCGGCCCGCTCGCCGCGGCCCTCGTGTTCCGCCGCCGCACCGGCGCGCCGTGGCTCGCGCTGGGCGCCGGCGCGCTCACGTTCTTCGTCTCGCAGTGCGTGCTGCGGCTGCCGTGGCAGATCGGCGTCGGCGTCTGGCTCAAGGACGACTTCGCGAAGTCCTCTGCCCTCGCGATGGCGTGGGTCGTCTTCTCCTGCCTCACCGCCGGCCTGTTCGAGGAGACCGGCCGCTGGCTCGCCTTCCGGCGCGCGCTCACGGCGGAGCGCAGCTGGCGCGCGGGCGTCATGTTCGGGCTCGGCCACGGCGGCCTCGAGGCCATGCTGCTCATCGGCCTGTCGCTGGCGGGCAACCTCGTGCTCTACGTGCTGCTCGCGAGCGGCGCGGCGCTGCCCCTGCCCGCCGAAGCGCTCGACGCCGTGACGAAGCAGTTCGCGGCGCTCACGCCCGCCCTCGCGCTGATGGGCGGCCTCGAGCGCATCTCGTCGATGTGCGTGCACGTCGCGCTCTCGCTCGCGGTGCTGCGTGCGGTGCGCGACCGCTCGCCGCGGTGGTACTGGGCGGCCGTCGCCTTCCACGCGCTGTCGAACTTCGCCGGCGTCACCGCGACGAAGGCCTGGGGCGCGTTCGCCGGTGAGGCGGTCATCGGCGTCTTCGCGGTGGCGGCCGTCGCCTTCGTGCTCGCCGAACGGCAGCGCCCGGCTGCTATGAATGCACCGTGACCGAGGAGCCGGACCTCGCCGCCGCGGCAAACCTGCTGGTGCCGGGCAACTTCGCGACGCGGTTCGCGCGGGGCAACCTGCGCGAGCGGCGCGCCATGCGCTTGAGAGAGCTGCTCGCGCGCCTCGGCCCCGAGCTGTCTCCAGCTCAGTTCACCGAGTGGCTCGAAGACCTCTTCCATTGGCTGCGCGAGCGCGGCCGGCTTCCGGAGCAGCGGCCCGGCGAGCCCACCGCCGAGGCGCGGCTGCGCACGCTGTTCGAGGCGCTCGAGCACCTGCCCGAGCGGGTCGCGCACCTTCGCGCCGCCGTCGCGCGCCTCTTCGCCGAGTCCCGCGGCGTCACCCTCTTCACCGACGTCGGAGTCCCTTCGCGGCAGGGCTTCTTCTCCGAGGCGGTCGACCGTGCGTCGCGCTCTCTGTTGCCCGACCCGCCCGTCGAGGGCGACCTCGCCGCGGTGCTCACCCGCTTGTTCGAAGACCGGCGCGCCGTCGAGTGGTTCGAGGCGCTGTCGCCGGAACAGCTCGCGGCGCTGTTCCGCCTGCTCGCGATGCCCGAGGGCGAGAAGCTCGCGCCGCTCGTGCACGACATGGCCGAGGCGGCCGTGGTGCTCGCCTTGCGCGTCGCGAACCACGGGCTCGCCAACGACGTGCGCGAGCGCTCGCCGAAGGGCCCCGTCGACGAGTCCCCGTTCTACAAGCTCCCGCCCGGCGTACGCGCGGCGGTGAGCGAACGCGGCACCGCGGCCGCGACCTGCCGCGAGCTCATCGCCGCCTGCCGCAGGCGCGCGAACGAGGTCGAGGCGTCGCTCGAGCGAACCGGCGTCAGCGTCGACCTCGTGTACCGGCTCGACCTCATGCGCCGCCAGCTCGATCGGCTCTACACGCTGCTCGGCCTGGTCGCGCCGGCGGGCGGCGCTGTCGCCGAGGGCGCCGCGGTGCGGCTGTTGCTCACCCTCGTCCGCGGCGCGTACCGCGACCGCAGCCCGCTCGAGCTGTTGCGCACGTCGACCCGGCTGCTCGCGCGTCGCGTCGTCGACGCCGCCGCGCACAGCGGAGAGCGCTACGTCACCAAGACTCCCGCCGAGTACCACGCGCTCGTCGGCTCGGCCGCGGGCGGCGGGCTCGTCACCGGCTTCACCGCGATGTTCAAGTTCATCGTCGGCTGGGCGGGCATGGCGCCGTTCTGGGAAGGCTTCTTCTTCTCGCTCAACTACGTCGGCTCGTTCATCACGATGCAGCTGCTGCACTTCTCGCTGGCGAGCAAGCAGCCGTCGATGACGGCCGCGCACCTCGCCAGAGCCCTCGGCGAGGGGCCGAGCGAACAGCAGCAGCTCGAGCCGCTGGCCCACGAGGTCGCCCGCGCGGTGCGCTCGCAGTTCGCGGCGACGGTGGGAAATCTCGCGGTGGTGGTGCCCGTCGCGGTGCTCATCGACCTCGGGCTGCGCCAGGTGGCCGGCCGCGGGCTGTTGGACTCCGACTACGCCGACGGCGTCATCGCGTCGCTTCACCCCCTCGAGACGCTGCTCGTCCCCTGCGCCGTGCTCACCGGCGTCGCGCTGTGGGTGTCGAGCATCGCCGCGGGTACGCTGGAGAACTGGGCCGTCTACCGCCGGCTGCCGGCCGCCGTCGCCAGCCACCGCGGCGTGCGCGCGATGCTCGGAGACGACCGCGCGCGAAGGCTCTCCGGCTGGCTGCTCACCCACGTCGCCGGCTTCGGCGGCAACCTGGCGCTCGGGCTGCAGATGGGCTTCGTGCCGACATTCGCGGCGTTCTTCGGTCTGCCGCTCACCTTGCCGCACGTCTCCATCGCGACCGGTCAGCTCGCCTACGCCGGAGCCGCCCGCGGCCCCGAGGGCGTTCTCCACTCCGACTTCGGCTGGGCCGTCGCTGGCGTCGCGCTCGTCGGCCTGATGAACTTCGGCGTCAGCTTCGCGCTCGCGCTGTGGGTCGCCCTGCGCGCGCGGGCCGCGGGCGCGCTGGCCACCGTGAGGCTGGTGCGCGCAGTCGCCCGCCTGTTCCTGCGCCGCCCGACCGACTTCTTCTTCCCGCCGCCGTCGTCGTGAGCGTCAGCCGGCCCGCGCCCGCTGCAGAGGCTGCCGGGCGAGCACGCCGAGAAACGCGTGACGCAGGTTGTCGAGCGGCCCGTCGAGCGCGCAGATGACGTGCGCTCCCGCCAGCGCCGCGCGCTGGGCCATGCGCTCGTCGCCGAGCGCCATCACCGCGACGATGGGGGCCCCGAACGCCGCGCGCTTCGCGAGCTCGAGCACGCCGAAGACGTCGCCCTGACGCACGATGGCGAAGACGAGATCGGGGTGGACCGTGCCGCTCTCGTGCAGCTCGAGCTCGACCCGCAAGTCCAACAGCACGTCGACGAGCAGGGCGCGAAAGGCGTCGGATTCCCCCATCAGAACGGCGGTCAAGCGGCGGTGCGGAGCCATCTCGAGGCGACCTCGCAAGAGCCGGGCCAGCGCGGCCCCCACGAGACCCGGGCGCTTCTCCGACCGGCGGCGTTGCACGGTGCGGCGCGACGTTGCCGTTTGCAACGCGTTACGCGCCCGCTACGTCTCGCCGTGCCCCTTGCTGCGGCGGTGAATCGTCGAGACGTCGATGCCGAGCAGCTCGGCGGCGCGCGTCTTGTTTCCGCCGCACTGGGCGATGGCCCACGCGATGTACTCGGCCTCGAGCTGCTTGAGCGGCACCACGCCCTGCCGCTTGAGGTCGAACGACGGGTCGGCGAGCGGCCCGGCGCTGAGGGCGCGGTCGAGGTCTTCACGCGTCGCGCGCGGCGAGCTGCCGATGACCACCAGGCGCTCGACGAGGTTCTCGAGCTCGCGCACGTTGCCCGGCCAGCTCCTCGCGGCGAGCGCCGAGATGAGGTCGGGGGCGAGCTCCTGCACGCGGGCCGACGGGTTGCGCTCGCGCGCGCGGGCGAGGAAGTGCTCGACCAGCAGCGGCACGTCCTGCACGCGGTCGCGCAGCGGCGGCACCGTCACCGGCACGACGTTGAGCCGGTAGAACAGGTCCTGCCGGAACGTCTTCTCCTGCACCGCCTGCGCGAGGTCGCGGTGGGTGGCGGCGATGACGCGCACGTCGACCTTCTTGATCTCGTCCGAGCCGACCGCGCGCACCTCGCCCTCTTCCAGCACGCGCAACAGCCGCGCCTGCAGGGCGAGCGGCATGTCGCCGATCTCGTCGAGCAGGAGCGTGCCCCCGTCGGCCTCGACGAACAGGCCCCGCCGCGCCGAGGTCGCGCCGGTGAAGGCGCCCTTCACGTGGCCGAACAGCTCGGACTCGAGCAGGGCCTCGGGCAGCGCGGTGCAGTTGAGCGCCACGAACGGCCCCTCGCGGCGCGGCCCCTCGAGGTGAATGGCGCGGGCGACGAGCTCCTTGCCGGTGCCGGTCTCTCCGCAGACGAGCACCGAGGCGCTCGACGCCGCGACGCGCTCGACGAGCTCGAACAGCCGCTGCATCGGCGGGCTCTTGCCGATGATGGCGCCGAGGCTCGACCGCTCGCGCGCGAGCCGCTTGAGCGACTTGTTCTCGCTGCGCAGCCGGCGCTCGGAGAGGGCGCGGCCCACCAGCGACGTCACCTCGTCGAGGCGGAACGGCTTCGTCAGGTAGTGGTAGGCGCCGAGCTTGATGGCGGTGATGGCGGTGTCGATGGCGCCGAACGCCGTCATGATCAGCACCGGCAGCTCGGGGTCGTTCTTCTTCAGCTGCTTGAGCAGGTCGAAGCCGTCGACCTGCTCCATGCGCAGGTCGCTGATGACCAGGTCGAAGACGTGCTTCTCGGCGAGCTCGAGCGCCCGCTTCGCGCTCGCGGCCGTCTCGACCGCGTAGCCGGCGTCGGTGAGGTCGTCGGCGAGCACGCGCGCCATCTCGAGCTGGTCGTCGACGACGAGGATGCGCGCTTCAGGCGGCATGGCTGCCCACCTCGCCCTTGGCCTGCGCCTGCGCGAGCGGCCACAGCACCGAGACCCGCGTGCCGCGGCCGACCTCGCTCGACAGCTCGATTCTGCCGCCGTGGTTGCGCACGATCTGCGCCGCGACGGTGAGCCCCAGGCCCGTGCCCTGACCGCCCTTCTTGGTGGTGAAGAACGGGTCGAACACGCCCTGGCGCTGGTCCTCGGGAATCCCGCAGCCGTCGTCGTTCACGTCGATGCGCAGCGACCGCCACGCGTCGGAGGCGACCTCGGCCGAGACCGTCACGTGGCCGCCGTCGCGGCACGCGTCGAAGGCGTTCATCACCACGTTGAGCAGCACCTGCTGCAACTGGTCGGGGTCGGCCGACACGTTCGGCAGCTGCGGCGGCAGCCGGACCTCGAGCTTCACCTTCCGCCGCTGCGCCTCGTACCGCATCACGTCGTCGAGCCACACCGCGAGCTGCGCGGGCGACACGGGCCTCACCGACGCCGGCCGCACCCGCGCGAAGTCGAGCATCTGGCGGATGGTGCGCGTGACGCGGTCGATCTGCTCGATGATGACGGTGAGGCCGCCCGCCTGCGCGTGCGAGCTGCCGAGCTTGCCGAGCACGTATTCGGCTCGCGCACGGACGATGCCGAGCGGCGTGCCCACCTCGTGGGCGAGGCCCGCAGCCAGCACTCCGATGGTCGCGAGCTTCTCGGCGCGCAGCAGCTGCGACTCGAGCGAGCGCACCTCGCTCACGTCCTCGAACACCAGCAGCGCCCGGGTGTCGTCGTACGCCTCGCCGAGCGGAACCGCGTGCACGCTGTACTGCGCCTCGTTCCCGAACAGCGCCAGCCGCTCGCCGTGAATGCTCTGCACCGCGCGCTTCTCGTTCGCGGCCGCGACGAGCGCCGTGAGCCGCTCGAGCACCGACGCCGGAGCCTCGGGCAGCACCGCCCCGAGCGGAGACGGCAGGTGGACCTGGGGTGAGCGGTCGCGCAGCACGCGGTTGAGCGACGTCACCTCGAGCTTCGACGAGAGGCTCATGACGCCGGCGGGAATGGCGTCGAGCGTCTTCTCGGTGCGCTCGCGCATGCGCGCGAGGGCTTCGGCCTGCAAGAGCCGCTCTTCGGTGCGGGCCGAGCGCCGGGCCGTCACGACGGCGAAGACTCCGAACACCAGCAGCAGCACCGCGATGGCGCTCGCGGCGGCGACGAGGCGGCCGGTGACGTTGCGCTCGGTCTCGCGCAGCGTCGCGGTCGAGGTCAGCATGACGAGGCTCCACTGGCCCAGGCCGTCGGTCTGCAGCGGCGCGTACGTACCGACGAGGTCGGCGTCGCCGAGGCCCAGCGCAACGGCCTCACCCGCCCGCACCCACTCGGTGCCGCGCTCGTTGCGGCGAACCGCGGCGAGGATGCGCTGCAGGGAGTGGGGCAGGGCTCCCCGCGTCACGGCGTCGACGAGCGCGGGGTGGCTCGGCGCCGAAGGCCGGCCGTGCGGACCCAGCAACAACAGGTGCGTCGAGGGGTCCGAGGCGAGCATGCCGAGCTTCGACATCAGCCGGTCGGAGTCGACGACGAGCGCGAGCGCGTGCGCCCGCTCACCGACCACGGCCAGCGCGATGATGCGCCGCGACCGCGTGCCGTTGGTCTTGAGCGGCGACGAGATCTGCAGGTCCCCCGGCCGCGCCAGCGCGCGCTCGGCCATCGCGAAGAGCTCGGCGCGCGACTCGAGCGGCTCCTGGTGGCGCGGGTTCTCGACCGCGAGCTGCTCGACGCCCGACACGTCGTAGACCACCAGCCGCTGCAGGTGCTCGCTCGAGGCGAGCAGCGCGGCGAGCTCGCTCTCGGGCCGGCCGCGCTGCACGAGCTCGCTCGCCATGCGCAGCACGACGGCCACGCCTTCGAGGTCGCGGCGCGTGAGCTCGACGGCCTCATCGAGGTGCACCAGGCGCTCGGCGCCGAAGCGCTCGGTGATCTGCCGCCGGTCGCGCTCGATGAGGTGCACCGCGCCGGCCACCACCAGCGCGAGCAGCACGCACCACACCACCGCGGCCGCCGCCGCCCGCCGCCGGGGATGACCCTTGGTGGGGCTCATGATCAGCACTGTCCCACTAACATCGGGCCGGGGCCCAGCGGGGCCGAAGACGCGACGCAAGCCACGCGCCACGCGCGGCGCCCCTGAACGGGCCGGCCATGCCTCGCATTCTGCGCCGGTGGGGTGGCGTTCTGCGTCGCCCGAAGGCGGCGCCCCGTGCGCCAGGCGCGTGGCGCGAACCTCGCAGGAGCGCCCCGACCCCTTCTCCAAGGAGGCTGTGCATGAGCGTGCTGCTGCTGGCGATCGACGAGGTGGGCCCGGGCATGCGCGTCGCGCTCGAGCGGGCCCGCGCGCTCGCAGACGTCGCCGCCGCCGAGCTGCACGTCCTGCTCGTGGTCTCGCCGAGCCTCGGCTCCTCCGGAGTGCGGCCCACCCCGCTCGTCGAGCTGTTCAACGCCGAGCGTGAGCTGCGCCGCGAGCTGCGGGGGCTCATGTCCGAGTCGCTCGGCGCCGGAGCGCTGCGCGTCTGCAGCGGAGACTTCGCCCGCGAGGTGAGCGCCGCCGTCTCGCGCGACCGCGCGCACCTCGTGGTGCTCGCCGACGGGCCCCTGGCCGCGAGGCGCGCCGCGGGCATCGCCCGGCACACGCGGGTCTCGGTTCTGGTCGCGCGCCGCGAGCGGCCCAGCGGCGCGGTCGTCGGCGCCACCGACCTCGAGCGGCGCCGCTACCCGGAGATTCGCTGCGCGAGCGAGCTGTCCGGCTGGCTCAAGGCTCCGCTCGTCGTGCTGCACAGCCTGCCCGGCTCGCGGCCCGCGCTCGTCGAAGGCGACCCCGAGCGCGCGGTGGCGGAAGACGTCTTCGCCGTCACGACGTGCCGCGAGCTGCTCGAGCAGGTCGTCGGCGACGTCGCCCCGTCGGCCGACGTGCTCGTCGCCCGCAGCGAGCACCCGCTCGACGCGATTCTCGAGACCGAGCGTCGCTACCAGTGCGACCTGCTCGTCGTCGGCACGCGCGTCGGAGGCCCCACCTTCGTGGAGCCGTGCCTGGCCGAGCACGTCGTGCGCCAGGCGGCGAGCAGCGTGCTCGTCACCCCGGTCGACTGAGCCCTCGAAGCTCACCGTTGCAAACGGCGCGTGTCGCGCCGCACCCTGCAACACGCGGCCGCCTCGCGAAGGCCCGCTCCCGAGACGGCACGGCGGTGGCTCACCGCTTGCGTTCGGCGCGCCGCACATGAAAGCCATGCGCCCATTCCTCGACCTGGTGAAGGACCCGCTCGTCCTTCTCAACGCCGCCGCCGCCACGGTGTTCTTCGTCATCGTCGCCGCGTTCTTCGCCGCCGCCGGCTGCGCCCACGAGCAGAAGCCGGCGCCCGCGCCCGCGCCGATGTCCGAAGCCGATGCGGGCGTGGCCCCCGCCGAGCCCGACGCCGGCGCTCTCTCCGCCTCCGAGGGTGGAGTCGATGGCGGTGAGGCTGCCGCCGATGCCGGCCTCACCGTCGCCGATGCCGGAGTCGCCGATGCCGGAGTCGCCGACGCCGGTGCTGCCGACGCCGGTGCTGCCGACGCCGGCGCGCCGGCGGTGGATGCCGGGGCCCCCGACGCCGGCCGCGCGCGCCCGAAGAAGAAGTAGCCGCGTTCACCACAGGGCGAGCAGGCACATGAAGCCGCCGTAGAGCACCACGAGCAGCCCGCCCTCTGCGCGCGACACCAGCCGGCGCTTCGCCATCATCGCCGTCGCGACCACCGAGAGCAGCGCCATCGCCGTGAGGTCGACGCGAAGCTGCGACAGCGCGCCACGAATGGGAGAGACCGCCGACGCGCCGCCGAGAATGAGCAGCACGTTGAAGATGTTCGAGCCGACGACGTTGCCGATGGCCAGCGACGACTGGCCGCGCAGCGCGGCCACCACGCTCGCGGCGAGCTCGGGCAGCGACGTCCCCACCGCCACGATGGTGAGCCCCACCATCCGCTCGGACATGCCCAGCGCGAGCGCCACGTTCACGGCGCCGTCCACGAAGACCTTGCCGCCGCCGACGAGCGCGGCGAGGCCGAGCACCGCGAGCGCGGCGAGCTTTTGGGGCGAGTCCTTCTCTTTCGGCTCGGCGTCCGCCTTCGCCTGCTCGCCGAGCGCCGACGAGCTCGGAACCGTCTTCGCGGTGCGGACGAGCAGGGCGGTGAAGCCCAGCGCCCCGAGCAGCAGCAGCAGCCCCTCGACGCGTGAAATTTCGCCGTCCCACAGCAGCAGCGGCACGACGAGCGCGCTCGCCACCATCAACGGCAGCTCGCGGCGGATGAGCGAGCCGTCGACCTCGGGCGGGCGGATGAGCGCGGTCAGCCCGAGAATGAAGCCGAGGTTCGCGATGTTCGAGCCGATGACGTTGCCGAGCGCGATGTCGCTCTTGCCGCCCACGGCCGCCGCCGTCGACACGACGAGCTCGGGCATCGACGTGCCGTACGCGACCACGGTCAGCCCGATGATGATGGGCCGCACACCCATCGCCGCGGCGATGCCCGACGCGCCGCGCACGAGCCACTCGGCGCCGAAGTAGAGCAGAACGATGCCGCCGCCGAGGCGGACGAGGTCGAGGAGCATGACGCCGAAACGAGCGTATGAACCTCGTGCAGCGGCGCCTAGCGGAACCGGCGCGTTCTCGACCTGCGCCGGCGCTTTTTTCAGCCCTCGCCGGATTGCTGCGCGACCCAGCGCACCACGTCGGCCGCGAACAGGCAGGCGTAGCCGCCGCGCACCGGCACCAGCAGCCCTTCGAGCCCGCGCCGCACCAAGAGCGCGCTGGCCGCGCCGAGGCTCAGGTCTCCGGCGACGGCGATGACCCCCGGGCTCAGCAGCCCCAGCACCGCGCCGCTGCTCTCGACGGGTGTGCGCAGGTGGAAGTCGACGCGCGAGACCACGCCGACCGCGCGCTGGCGCTCGTCGATGACGGCGACGTGCTCCACCGCGGGGTCGCGGAAGAGCGGGCGCAACGACTGAGCTCCGGCCGACGCCGCCACCGTCGGCACCTTGCCGCGAACCACCTCGGACACCGGAACGTCGAAAGCCGATCGTCTGTGCTGCCTGCGTCGCACGTCACGCTGCACATCGTCGGCCGCGCGCCGCGCGTCTTTGACGGGCGTCAAGGACGCGTCGGGTCTCTGGTCACCAGCGCAGCGGAGGCGCGCTGATCGCGAGCTTCTTCGTGACGTCGAGGCCCGGCCACCTGCACCCCAGCGTGAGCCGCTGCCCCGCGGCCAGCCGCGACAGCCGCAGCTCGAGGTCCGCGGCCGTCGTCACCGGCTCGCCGCCCGCGGCTTCGATGACCATCCCGGCGACCAGCCCCGCGGCGTCGGCCTCGCTGCCGGCGCGCACGCGCTGAACGCGCGCACCTCCGCCCGGCGCGTCGCCGAGCGACAGACCGAACCGGTCCTCGAGGACCTCTTCGCGCACCGCCGACGGAGCGGGCCCCAGCTCATCGGCGCGCGGCGCCAGCGCCACCAGCAGCACCGCCGCCAGGCCGCCGTCGTCGTCGTGGCCGCCGACGACCGGGAGCTCGAGCTCGACGGCTTGCGGCGTGCCGCCGAGGTCGCAGTCGCGCCAGCCCCGGTACGCCTGGCCGGCGAGACCCAGCGAGTACGTGCAGTCGCCCGCGAGCCCGCGAATCCACGTCGGCGTCACCCTCAGCGCGATGGGCTCGCCTCCGAGCTGCCCGTCCAACGCGAGCGCGATGGTGCCGCCGGTCACCGCGCGGGAGATGCGCGCCAGCAGCGGCCGCCCGCCGAGCTGCCCGTCGACGACCACGCGGCTGGTCTGCAGCTCGACGGCCTGGTTCAGCCAGCGGCCGGTCAGCCGCTGGCCGCGCCACGCGAGCGCGATGTTCTCACCGCCGTAGCCCACGGCGCCGGCGCGGGCCTCGACCTTCCGGTCGCCGAAGGAGACGCGCAGCAGGTCCGACTTGGACACCGTGGCGCGCGCCGACGCGGCTGCGCTCAGCGGCACGAGAAGAAGAAGCGGGACGAACCATCGAACGGACCACATCGAAGACACCTCCCCCCTTTGCTAACGGCCGCACGCGGCGATGACGGCGGGCCTCCGCCAGGTTGACGGGCGTCAAGCCGCGGTCGCATTCCGGCGGATCAGCCGTGCGCCTTCGTGGTTCAACCCGTACCACTCATGAACGGGGGAGCCTCCATTCGGGTCCACGTCCACCTCCCCACGGTGCTCGTCGCTGAATCAGACGACGGGCTCCGTGGGGCGCTGGCCGGCGTGCTCTCGCGCGACGGCTACCGCGTCGTCGCGGTGGAAGACGGCCTCGAGCTGTTCGACTACCTCGCGCTGGCCGAGCGGTCTGCCGGCCGGCTGCCGCTGCCTCGCCTCGTCATCTCGGACGCCGAGCTCGCCGGCTGCAGCGGCGTCGAGGCGTGCCGTCGCCTGAGGGCGGCGCCTCCGCGACTGCCCGTGGTGCTGCTCACGGGTGACCGGGCAGCGGCGCGCGACGCGCTGCTCGCCGGCGCCTGCGACATCGTGAGGAAGCCGGTCGACGTCGAAGAGCTGCGCGGCGTCGTCGCGCTGTTCTGCTGACGGCGCTCAGTCTTCCCCGTCGACGAGGCGCCGCAGCGCGGGCTCGTCTCGGACGAGGAAGCCCGCAGGCTGTGGCTGCACGATGGCCGCCCGCTGCCACTGCGACAGGCGTCGGCTCGTCGACTCGAGCGTCGTCGCCGCCAGCGACGCGAGCTCGTCGCGGCGCAGCCGAACCGGCACGAGCACGCCGCTGCCGTCGAGCCGCTCACCGAAGCGCTCCATCAACGAGAGGAGCACGCGCGCGAGCCGCTGCTCGACGGTGCGCGCGTGCAGCGACTCGAGCCGGCGCGTCAGCCGCAGCACGTCGTTCGCCAGCTCGGCGGCCAGCGCCCGGGCGGCGCGCGGGGTGCGATCCAACGCGGCGCACACCTGCGCGGCGGGGACGAGCACCACCGCGGCGCGGCGCAGGCACACCACGTCGAAGCAGTAGCTGCGGTGAAGCGCCAGCGCGACCTCTCCGGCGAGGTCGCCCGCACCAATCACCTCGGTGATGAGGTCGCGCGGTACGGCGTGGCGCACGACCTTGAGCCTGCCCGACACCACGACGCCCAGGTGCCGCGCCGGCTCGCCCGCCCTCCACAGGTGGTCTCGTGCCCCGAGCCGGCAGAGCTTCGCGCTGGCGGCGAGCGCGGCCAGGTCGTGGTCGCACAGCTCTCGCAACACCGGCGCAGCCTCGAGTGCGCGCACCACGTCGGCGGTCATGGTCGAACCACCCTGCGAGCCCTGAGCCACGCACGCAACGCACGGTGATGTGGCGCGATTCTCGCCGCTGGCGCGCGCGGCAAGAGGGCGGGCGTTGCGAATTGCGAGGCCTCAATGGCCTTGTGCCGCGGCGGCTTCAGCGCGGTGCCCGTCGAGAGCCACGCGTTCGGCCGCAGCGTCGGCGGGCCTGCGTCGGATCGGTCGGGCGCTTGATGCCCGTCAAGGCGCGATGGTCGCAAGCGGGACATGCAAGATGGCCATGGTTCGAACATGTGACGGCAGTGAGCGGGCGGTGCTGGTCGTGCTGCACGCACTCGACGACGACGCGAAGGTGGCGCTGGACCGCGGGTGGGGGGCCGCCGCATCGGTGGGGTGGCGGTTGCGCGTGGTGCTGTCCGTGCCGGTGGGCTGCCGTCTCGCGGAGCGCGAAGCCGCGCTCGAGGCCTGGTGCTCGATGTCTCTGCCCGCCGCGCTGCGGGAAGACGGGCGGGAAGTGCGCGAGGGCGAGCTCTCGGCGGCAGCGGCCGAGTCGGCGTCGCGCTGCGTCCCCGCGTTGATGGTGGTGCCCGCCCGGCCCGAGGCCGGCCGCGTCGCCGAGCACCTGGTCGGAATGCTGCGCGTGCCGGTGCTCGTCGCTCGCCCCGCAAGGCGCGGCGCGGTGGTGGGGGCGGTCGATCTCGACCATCCCGAGCTGCCCGTGCTGCGGCAGATCGCCGCGTTCACCGGGCCGGTTCACGGCTCGGCGGTGCTCGTGCGCAGCGTCGAAGACGACGCGGCCCCCGCGCTGGAGACCCGCATCGGTGCGCTGCGGGCTGCGACCCAGTGGCTGCTGCCCGATGCCCAGCTCATCGTCACCGCCCGCCCCAGCCGCGTGAACGGCATTCTCGAGGTGGCCCGCCGACTCGACAGCGACCTCATCGTGGTCGCGGAACAGCGCGGCGCCGCCGAGCCCAACGGTGAGCTCGTCGCGCGCGCTCGCCGCAGCGTGCTCATCATTCCCGCGTGCTGGTCGCAGCCCGCCACTGGTACACCTTCACCTTCAGCGTGAGCAGGTACGTGACGCCGCAGGCGAGAATGGCCGGCGGCCCGAACGTGCGGCCGAACACCTCGAACACCAGCGCGATGGCCGCGAGGGGTACGCCGACGACCGCGACGAGCGAGCTCGAGATGCCGACGACCGCGAACAGCGCGGGGTCGAGGCTCATGCCCGCGAGGTTGCAGACGTGCGCGACCAGCGCTCCGGCGACGCCGCCGAGGTACATCGATGGAATCAACAAGCCCGCGCTGCCGCCGCCGCCGAGCGTGAGACCCGTCGTCACCGTCTTTCCCACGACGGCGAGGAACAACAGGCCCGCCCCGAGCTCGGAGCGCCCCTCCATGATGCCCGACAGCGTCTGCTCACCGACGCCGAGCACGTGACCGGGGTGCAGCCCCGTGCCCCAGAACAGCGCCAGCGCGACGCCTCCCACGGCGAGCGAGGTCACCGGGCCGTGCCACGCGGGGCGGACCCGGTCGACGAGCGAGTGCAGCCCCCGCATCGTTCGGCCGAAGCCGAGCGCCAGGGGCATCGAGACCGCGACGGCGACGAGCGCGGCGGCGCCGAGCTCCGGCAGCGTGTACTCCGGCGCGTGCCGCGGGCCGCTGAACAGCGGGACGTAGGCGCCGCGCAGCCAGGTGTTGAGCCAGTAGGCCACGACGCCGGCCCACAGCGCGTACGCGAGCTTTCGGTACACGATGCGGCTGCCGCCGTAGGCCACCTCGCTGGCGAAGAGCGCCGCGGTGAACGGCGCCCCGAGCAGCGTCGACACCGCGGCCGCGATGGCGGCGAGCTGGTACGTGCGCAGCTCGTGCTCGCTCTTCACGCGCAGCACGCGCGCGACGCCCGCGGCCAGACTCTCGGAGATGCTGACGAGCGGCGCCTCGAGCCCCCCCGACGCACCCGAGCCGACGGTGAGCCAGGTCGCTGCCGCCTTGCGACCGGCAGCAGCGAAGTCCGGCCGCTCGTAGCGTGGCCCGGGGTCGTCGCGGTCGTCCTCGTACGTGACCTGGAAGTTCGCGAGCGTCTGGTCCATGCCGTCGCCGTGAGCTTTTCGCCACGTGGGCGAGCGGTAGAGCACGGCGCGCGCGACGCCGCCGAGCAGCAGCGCCGACAGCAGGTACGCGCCGCCGCTGAGGTCGCGCGCTTCAGCGTGGTCGAGCACCCACTCGGACGAGACGTGTACCGCCTGTCTCAACAGCGCGCAGGCCGCCCAGACCAGCGCCGCGATCGCCCCGGTGATGCCGACCACGCGCGCCATCTGCCGCCACGATTCGCTGAGCGCGCGCCCCTCGTCATCGAGCTTGTCGAAGTGTTTGGCGCCCATCGCTCACCCGACCATACGAACCCCCAGGTCGTTTGAGCCCCAAACAACGCCTCACGCGCCGGGCGGCGCCGACACGCGGCCGGCGGGGAAGCTCTTCGCCGCTTCGAGGTACTGCTCGTCTTTGTAGCGGCGGCGCCTGGGCGGGTCCTCGACACCCATCAGCAGCACGGGCTCGGCGTTCGGGGGTTGTTCGACCGAGGCGCCGTCGCAGAAGAGCCAGTGCGTCACGCCCTCCTCGTCACGCCACCCGAAGAACACCACCGGGGCCGCCGCCCGCGCGGGGCAGCTGCGGCGCGCCGCGGTGCGCTCGGCGTCGAGGCCTCTCACCCACGCCTCCAACGCGCGCGCCGCGCGGGAGGCGGCGTGCACGCGCTCGAGCTGCTGCGTGCGCTCGCGCACGGCGCTGACGAGCTCGGCGCCGCGGCGCCGCACGAAGGGGTAGCCGGCAGACTCCGCGAAGTCGCAGCCGCCGAGCGCCTCGAGGTTGAGCGTGTGCTCCCGCAGCAGGTCCGCCAGCGGGTCCATCGAGCGCGTCGCTTCGGCGATGCGCGACTCGGGCCACGCCGCCGGAGCGTCGCCGCGCACCCGGTCGAGCCAGCGCTGCAGCGCCGAGTTCACCGCGGTGAGCTCGTCGAGCAGAAAGCGCGGCTCGGCCTCGCAGATGCCCGCGCCGCCCCACGCCCGGAACGTGACCTGGCCGCCGATGAGGTGGCGCGTGGTGAGCGGCGGCGGCTCGCGGTGCGCGCAGGCCGTGGCGAACGCGAGCGCGAAGAAGGCGAACGTCCGCATCACGGCTGCACGTCCTCGAGGCGCGTGAGCCGCAGCACCGCCGGAATGACGCGGCCCGCGGTGACGATGCGCATGTGGTCGTACTGCGAGTGCAGCAGCACCACGCGCGCGTCTCGCGGGACCTCGGCGGCCGCGCGGCCCGGCACCGCGTCGAGGATGTGAGCGCCGCCGAGCGCCTCGGCGAGGCGGGTCGAGCGCGGCGTCGTCTTCTCCGCCACGAGGAACAACCGCCGGCGCGGGCCGCTCGGAGGAGCGCTGGCGAACCATTGCCGGAAGTCGGCCTCGCCGCCGTAGACCGCGTCGAGCAGCACCACGGTGTCGAGCCGCTCGTCGAGCCACGAGCGCACGGTGCGGAACCCGCCGCTGTGGGCGACCGCGACGCGACGGCCGGCCGGCAGCGGAGTGCCGGTGCGCTCGCTCACCTCGAGCAGCAGCTCCTGGAGCTTCGGCCAGCGCACCGCCTCGTGCTCGCCGATGGGCGCCTCCGGCGCGATGAACAGCGCGTTGCGCGCGCTGGCCGCGAACTGTCGCGAGAGGTGGTGCCTGCGCCACGCCGTGTCGACGTCGGTGTAGTAGCCGTGCACGTAGAGCAGCACTCCGGCCGTGCTCGGCTCGTAGCCGGCGGGTGTCCAGACGTGCACGGTGCCGCGCGACGTTCGGAGCGCGCGGTGCCAGCCGTCTCGGGCGGCCGCCTCGGGCTCGCTGTCGGGCGAGGCCGCCTGAGGTGCCGCGCACGCCCACATCACGAAGAGAAACATGAACCGGTCAAGCCGCATCGCCCGCATCGCCTGCGGCCTCGAGCAAGGCAAAGGCCAGTGCGCTCACGAGAGAGGCGGCCCGCCGCGGCTGTTGCGATTTGCGTCGCGGTCGCCGCATCCAGCCAGGGTCCTCGACTGCGGCGCTGGGTCTTCATCGAGAGCGCGGCAGTTGGCGCGGCCTTCGCAGGGGAGCGCGCCATGCTGCGACGGGAAGAGCTTCATCAGCTGAGGCTGGCCCTGCTGGCCGTGGTCGTCGTCGTGGTCGGGTTCGCGATGTGTGGAGGCGCCGGCGAGGCGCCGCGGGCGAGCGCCCGGCCCGCGGCCGAGGCCGAGCGCTGATCAGCGGGTCACGCAGCGCGGCTCGTGCGACTCGACGGGCAGGGCCCCGAAGAACGCCTCGTACGCGGCGCGGTCGTGCGCCGGGAGAATCCACAGCCCGGGGTCCTGCCTCTGGAGCCGCACCAGCCGCGCGACCTCGCGTTCGGTCGCGGCGCGGTCCTCGTCGGTCAGCGCGCTCATCACCCACGACTTCGGGGCTTCGCGCTCGACGGACTCCTGCAGGTTGACGAGGTCGCCGACGTGCACCAACCGCCGCGCGCCGAGGTTCACGAACGTGGCGACGCTGCCGGGCGTGTGGCCGAAGGTCGGGACGACGACGAGCGTGCCGTCCTGGAACACGTCCCAGCTCCGCGGGTAGCCGGCGTAGCCCTGGTCGGTGAAGGGAATGGCCTGCCCCCGCGCCTGCACCTGCCGCGCGTGCGCCGGCAGCACGGCGTCGTTGCCTTCGCGCGCCGCGAAGTCGAGCTCCTCTCTCGCGACCCAGACCGGCGCGTTCGGCACGAGCCCCAGGCCGCCGGCGTGGTCGGCGTGCGCGTGCGAGAGGACGATGCCGCTCACGGCGCTGCTGCCGGCGAGCGCGAGCAGCTTCGGGAGCGCGCCGCGCGGCAGGTTGCGCCCCGCCGTCTGGCCGAAGACGAAGCGCCCCCACGACGAGAGCTCTCTTGCGTCCTCCTCCGGCGTCGCGGAGAGGCCGCTGTCGATGAGCACGTCGCCCTTCGGGTGCTTCACCAGCAGCGCGCTCGTCGTCGCGTGCCAGGTGTCGGCGTGGACGCGGCCCGCCGCGCCGAAGCCGCCGCCGACCTCGAGGCCTCCGGTCTCGAGCCAGCACACCTCGATCGGCGTCTGTGGAGCGGTCGGCTGCGTGAACGGCGAGGGCGCCACGTACGGCAGGCCGCAGGCCGAGAGCAGCAGCGGGAGCAGTCGTCTCATGTCTCCATTCGTGCAGCGCGAGCCGGTGTCACGCCAATGGATGGCGGTGATTCGTGGTATTCACGGCATGAATGGAAGCCGCCGACCCGCTGGCCGAGGTCGACCTGAACCTGTTCCTCGTCTTCGAGGCGCTGATGGTCGAGCGGAACGTCACCCGCGCCGCGACCCGGCTCAGGCGCTCGCAGCCCGCCATCAGCAACGCGCTGACCCGCCTGCGCGCGCGGTGGAAGGACCCGCTGTTCGTCCGGCACGCGCGCGGGGTCACTCCGACACCGCGCGCGGTGGCGCTGCAGCCCATGGTGAGCGAGGCGCTGCGCTTCTTGCGCGAGGGGCTCGTGCCGCCCGAGCCGTTCGACCCGCGCACCGCGAAGCGGACGTTCGTCATCGCCGCGAGCGACCACGCGCAGCTGCTCGTGGTGCCCGACCTCGCGCGCCGGCTTCGCGAGTGGCCGGGCGTGGTGCTGCGCGTCGTTCCCCTGCCGCTGCAGTTCCCCGGCGTCGAGCTCGAGCGCGGCGAGCTCGACCTCGTGCTCGGCGTCTTCGACGTGGCGCCGGGCGACCGGGCGCCGGTGGGGCTCAAGCGCCAGCTGCTCGCCGACGAGCGCATGGTCGCGATCGGGCGCAAGGGGAACCCGGCGCTGAAGAAGCCGCTCGAGGTGGCGGCGCGGCTGCCGCAGCTCAACGTCTCTCCGCGCGGGGGCACCGTCAGCCGCGCGCGCGGGCCCGAGCGGAACATCGTGCTCTTCGTGCCGCACTACCTCACCGCGCCGTGGGTGCTGGCCGAGACCGACCTCATCGCCGTCATCCCCGAGAGCCTGGCGGTGCGCTTCGCGCAGAAGTTCGCGCTGCAGGTGGTACCGCTGCCGCCGGCGACCCCGAGGCTCAAGGTGGTGCAGCTGTGGCACCCCTCGGTACACGAGCAGCCGGCGAATCAGTGGCTGCGCGCCGAGGTGCACCGTGCGGCTGCACGGTAACTGAGGCAGGTCGCCTCGCCTGGCGGCCGCAAGGGGCCGGCGCCCGGTCGTGGCGCGCGCGTTGCTCGACTGAGCCTGATGCTCTGCGCCCTCGCCCTCACCGCGCTCACCGCCACCGACGTGCACGCGATTCACCCCGAGGACCGCGTCACCGATTGGTTCAAGGTGCGCGTGACCGCCGACGCCGCGTTACCCGACGGAATCGCGGTGGGCGCGTCGCTCGCGCCGCTGCCGCACGTGCGCATCCACGCTGCTGCGCTCACCAACGTCATCGGCTTCGGGGCGCGCGGAGGTCTGCAGCTCGTGCCGTTCTCCGATTGGGTGCTGCACCCGATCTTCTCGTGCGACATCGGCAGGTACTTCACCGGCAGGCCCATCACCTACGACTTCGGCACGCTGAACGCCGGGCTCGAGCTGAAGGTCATGCGCTTCGAGCTCGCGCTGCTCGCCGGCGTCTCGAAGGTCTGGACGCGCGGTGACTACGTGCTCGAGGCGACGTTGCCGTCGGCCAAGCTCGCGCTCGGTGTGCGGCTGAACTAGCGACGAGCGACGTCAGGCAGGCTGCGCCACCGCCGGCGGGTGCGCCGCAGGCTTGAAGAGCCTCTTGCCGAGCAGGTGGTCGATCGACAGCGTGCCGGGGCCGCACAGCACGACGACGGCGAAGAAGACGAGGTAGTGCCACTCGATGAAGCCGAGCACGTCCGTCCACCCCTCGACCTCGCTCGCCTTCGCCGTGAGCATCGCGACGACCATCGTCCCGATGAGCGGCAGCGCGAGGAACCGCGAGGCGACGCCGAGGATGAGCGCGATGCCGCCGGCGAGCTCGAGCCCGGACACGAACGGCGCCTGCAGCTCTGCCGCGGGGATTCCGAGCTCGCGGAAGAACGCGACGAGCTGCTCCAGGTTGTGCAGCTTTCCCCACCCGCTCTGCGCGAACACGATGCCCGCCGACAACCGCACCAGCAGCAGGGCGGCGGACCGCAGCGACACTTCGTGCTTCTCGAGGAACCCCCGGCTTCGTTCGAGCATGCTCCCTCTACGCAGCCGCCGACGGCGGGTTACGCCGCGGGTGACGCACGTTGCGTCTGCACCCGTGCAGAATGCGAGGCCCCCGGCCGGCCGGCCCCCGGGTTCACGGGCCTTTCGGCCGTGGCGCGAAGCTCGCAAGGCGCCCTCGTCTTTCCTCGAGGAGGCTCATTGCCCGGCGTGCTCACAGCAGCAGAGGGACCTGGCGCGCTTCGCTCCGACGTCGCCACCACCCTTCCCGTGAGCGGCGCGCTCGACTTCCTGCGGGTGCTCTGGGTGCTCGATCACGGCCTCTACCGCGCCAGTCGAAAGACCTACCGAGAGCTCGGCGTCACCGCGCAGCAGCGGTTCGCGCTCTCCATCATCGGCCGCTTCCCCGGCATCACCCCCGGTCGGCTGACCGAAGCCCTCGGCGTGCACCCGTCCACCGTCAGCGGCATCGTGAAGCGCCTCGAGCGATGCAAGCTGGTCTCGCGCCAGTCGGACCCGAACGACGCGCGGCGCTGGAAGCTGCTCCTCACCGAGGCTGGCCGCGGCGTCGCCGAGACCGAGCTGCTCGGCACCGTCGAGGCGGCCGTCGACAGCATCCTCACGCAGCTGCCCCCCGGGAAGACCGCGGTGGCGCGCGAGGTTCTCAGCGCCCTCGCGCAGACCCTCGGCAGCGACGGCCGCACCCCCTCGTCGCTCAGCGTCGTGCGGGCGACCGGGACCTGAGCCGCCTGCTGCCTGCCGCTCGAGGCTCCAACACCTCGAGCAGCTTCTTCGGCGCCGTGTGCCGGTAGCTCTCTTTGATCCACTCCCTCACCAGCGACGCGGGGAACTTCCCCTTCGGAAAGTCCGCGGCCACCCACCCCCACTTCGCCATGCCGTACGAGGCCGGCTGAACGAACGGCAGCGACAGCGCCAGGCCCTGCGTGTCCTTGAGCTTCACCGACACGTACGTGCTGCCCGGCGTCTCGCCTTCGCCCAGCCACACGAAGACCTTCTTCTTCACGCGGTAGACCTCGTGGTCTCCGAACAAGAAGGCCTTCTCGGCCTCGGGGTACTTCGCGGCTTCGGCCCTGATCACCTCGAGCGGTTTCGGCATGCGCCCCTTCGCTTACCACGGCGCCACGAGCACACCTGCCGATGATAGTTGGCACAGCAATCATCTTGTGCAACAGTGCCGCGCCATGTCGTCGCTGCTCCGGTTCCTCGCCGTGCTCGTCAGTGCGCTGGGCGTCCTCGCCTTCGCCGCCCTGCACTTCGTCTCGTCGACGATGACCGACTGGTTCGAGAAGGATCTGCGCCTTCGCGGCGAGCTCGCCGTCTTCGGCACCCGCCGTGCGCTGTCACGCCAGTGGGAGTCGGGCAACAAGAAGGCGCTCGGCGAGGTGCTCGCCGACATCACCCGCGACGAGCGCGTGATGGCGACCGGCGCCTGCAGCACCGAAGGCAAGCTCGTGGCGAAGAGCCCCGACTGGCCGCAGCAGGTCGACTGCGGCAGCTTCGGCCAGACGTCCCGAATCGTCTCGCTCCCCGGTGGGCGGGTGCACCTCTCCGCGGTGCCGATCGCCGGCGAAGCCGCGCCGCTCGGCAGCGTCGTGTTCATTCACGACCTCTCGTTCGTCGAGCGGCGCGAGGCGCGCACCCGCGAGTTCCTGCTCGTCGTCTTCGGCCTGCTCGCCGCCGCCGCCTCGGTCGTCACCGTCGTGGCCGCCCGCCTGTCGTGGCGCGGCTGGAGCAACCAGCTGCGCAAGCTGCTCAAGGGCGGTGCGCAGCCGCGCGAGTTCCAGCCGCTGCTGCGCGACGTCCGCGACCTCGTCGAGAAGCTCACCAACGAGAAAGAGGTCGAGGGCACCCGCGCGTGGACTCCCGAGCGGCTCAAGCAGGCGCTGCAGCGCCACCTGCAGGGCGAGCGCGTCGTCATCGTCGCGAACCGCGAGCCGTACATCCACCACAAGAAAGACGACGGCAGCATCACCGTCCTCCACCCCGCCAGCGGCCTCGTCACCGCGCTCGAGCCGGTCATGCGCGCGTGCGGCGGCACCTGGGTCGCCCACGGCGCCGGCAGCGCCGACCGCGAGACCGCCGACAAGCACGGCCGCGTCCGCGTGCCGCCGGGCGAAGAGTCGTACACCGTGCGCCGCGTCTGGCTCTCGCAGGAAGAGGAGAGCGGCTACTACTACGGCTTCTCCAACGAGGGGCTCTGGCCGCTGTGCCACGTCGCGCACACGCGCCCGACGTTCCGCATCGACGACTGGCGGCACTACCAGGCGGTCAACAAGCGGTTCGCCGACGCGGTCGTCGACGAGGTCGACACCGAAGACCCCATCATCCTCATTCAGGACTACCACTTCGCGCTCGCGCCCAAGCTCATCCGCGAGCGGCTGCCGCGCGCGACGCTGATCAGCTTCTGGCACATCCCCTGGCCGAACGGTGAGCGCATCGGCATGTGCCCCTGGCACAAGGAGATCCTCGAGGGAATGCTGGGCTCCAGCATCATCGGCTTCCACACCCAGCAGCACTGCAACAACTTCATCGACGCCATCGACCGCTTCCTCGAGGCGCGCATCGATCGCGACAACCGCGCCATCGTGCACCACAACCGCAACACCGCCATTCGCGCGTACCCCATCTCCATCGACTGGCCGAACCGGTGGGCCCGCGAGGCGCCGCCCGCCGACGAGTGCCGCAAGCAGATCTTCGAAGACCTCGGGCTGCCCGCCGACGGCAAGCTCGGCGTCGGCGTCGACCGCCTCGACTACACCAAGGGCGTCGAAGAGCGCCTGCTGGCCGTCGAGCGCCTGCTCGAGCGCTTCCCGCAGTACCGCGGCCGCTTCACCTTCGCGCAGCTCGCCGCGCCGAGCCGCACCGCCATCGAGCAGTACTCGGCGCTCAACGACCGCGTCGAGGCGCTCGCGAAGCGCATCAACGAGAAGTTCGCCAGCGGCCGGTGGAAGCCCATCGCGCTGCTGCGCGCGCACCACGAGCCGCCCACCGTCTTCAAGTACTACCGCGCCGCCGACCTCACCTACGTCTCCAGCCTTCACGACGGCATGAACCTCGTCGCGAAGGAGTTCGTCGCCGCGCGCGACGACGAGCGCGGAGTCCTGGTGCTCAGCTCCTTCACCGGCGCCGCGCGCGAGCTCACCGAGGCGCTCGTGGTGAACCCGTACGACCTCGAAGAGGCGAGCTCTGCGCTCGCCACCGCCCTGGCCATGCCGGAGAGCGAGCAGGCCGACCGCCTGCGCGCGATGCGCGCCTACCTCGCCGAGTTCAACGTCTACCGCTGGGCCGGGCGCATGCTCGTCGACGCCGCACGCCATCGTGCGCGCGAGCGCCTCACCGTTCGGCTCGGCGACCGCCTGCTTGGATTGGAGCGCACCGCGTGATTCGCAACCTGCTGGCAGAGAAGAACATCGAGGTCCTGCGCGAGTTCGCGTCGAGTGACCTGCTGCTCGCCTTCGACTTCGACGGCACGCTCGCCCCGATCGTCCCCGACCCGGCCGCGGCCAAGATGCGCGCCCGGACGCGCGAGCTGATGGTGCGCGTGTGCCGCCACTACCCCGCCATCATCGTCTCGGGCCGCGCCGCCTCGGACGTGCGCGACCGCGTTCGCGGCGTCGGCCTGCTCGAGGTCATCGGCAACCACGGCCTCGAGCCGTGGCGCCGCTCGGAAGACTTCGCGAAGCAGGTGAAGCGGTGGATTCCGACGCTCAAGCAGCGGCTCGCTCCGTACAAGGGCGTGGTCATCGAGGACAAGACGTTCTCGGTCGCCGTGCACTACCGCAAGAGCCGCGAGAAGCGGCTCGCCCGCGAGGCCATCGCCGCGGCCGCGAGGGAGCTCGAGCCCCTGCGCGTCGTCGGCGGCCACCAGGTGGTCAACCTGCTGCCCGAGGGTGCTCCGCACAAGGGCATCGCGCTCTCCGCCGCGCGCGACCGGCTCGGCTGCGACACCGCGCTCTACGTCGGAGACGACGAGACCGACGAAGACGTGTTCGCCCGCGACGAGCCCGGCCGGCTGCTCACCATCCGCATCGGGCAGAAGATGAGCTCGCGCGCCGCGTACTTCCTCGAGGACCAGAGTCACATCGACGAGCTGTTGTGGCAGCTGCTCCTGCTGCGGTCGAAGCCGTTCACCGCGAAGGCGCGGCAGAAGGCGGCGGGGGTCGCGTCGTGAACCTTCCCCTGGGTGCCCACCTCGACTTCTTGCGGCTGGTCTGGGCCATCGACCACGGCCTGCAGCGGGCGAGCAAGCGCATGGAGAAGCAGCTCGGCATCACCGGGCCCCAGCGCTTCACCTTGCGCCTCATCGGCCGCTTCCCGGGCATCACGCCCGGCCAGCTCGCCGAGGCGCTCGGCGTTCACCCGTCCACGGTCAGCGGAATCTTGAAGCGCCTCGAGCGGCGAAAGCTGCTGATGCGCCGCACCGACCCGCACGACGCGCGCCGCTGGTTCCTCGCGCTCACCGATGCGGGCCGCGCGCTCAACGTCGACCCGTCGGGCACCGTCGAGGGCGCCGTCCAGAGCGTGCTCGAGGGCATGCCCCCGGGGAAGGTCGCGATCGCGCGCGAGGTGCTCGCCGCGCTGTCCGGGCGCCTCAATAGTCCGGCAGGGCCGGAAGGGGCTGCCGACCCGCTTCGATCGCGGGCTTCATGAAGCGGTTCGCGAGGGCCTTCACGGCCACCCCGACCAGCGCGCCCGCCGCCGTCGAGACGATCTTGTGCAGGATGCTCTCGTACTGCTGCTCGCGCTCGAGCTTCACCTTGAGCTTCTCGCGCTTCTTCGACTGGTACACCGCGTAGCCGATGCCGGCGCCGATCAGCGCGAGGACTCCGGCGCCGATGCCCGCGGCGAGCGGAGCGTGCTTCTCGAGCTGCCGCTTCACGTCGGTCAGCTCGTGGCGGCGGTAGTCCAGCTCCTTCACGACGTCGCCTAGGTGCTCGCGAATCATCGCGACGCGCTGCTCGAGCTTGTCGGGGTCGGGGGTGGTCTCCCTCACGGTCACGCCATTCGTTCCTTCGCCCATCGGACGTCCTCCTTCAGAGTCTTGCGGGTTTTCTCCAGCGGCGCCTTCACGCGCATCTTCCAGCCGACGAAGCCGGCGACGGTGCCGATGAGCAGCACGCCGGCGGCCACGACGAGGGCGGCCGCCCAGCCGTCCATCACCGCGAGGTCGTACGAGAGCGCGAGCGCGAGCGAGACGAGCAGCAGGTTGAGCGTGCACAGCGCGCAGACGGCGGCGATGCCGAGGCCCTCGACCATGCGCACCTCGCGCTTCACGTCCTGCAGCAGCTCGGCCTTCGCGAGCGCCACCTCGGTCTGCACCAGCGCCTTCGTGTCCTGCACGAGGCGGGCGACGAGCTGGGTGGTCGGCTCGGCGGCCAGCGGACGTTCTTGTTCGGGGATCATGCTCTGCTCCTGATTCGTGTTGAGCGATTCGAGAATCTGCCGCTCGCCGTCGATGGCCCGCGCCAGCTGCACGAGCTGGCGGTAGAGGACCTGCCAGTCCTGGTAGTCGACCGGCAGCTCTTGCAGCTCTTCGGCCATCTCTTTCACGCGACGATTCAGCACCTTCGAGTCGCGGTGGCGGACGGGGTGTTCGTCATAGACGCGCCACACCTGGCGAATCTGCCGCTCGAGGTCCTGCGCGCGCGGGTCGTACGTCTGCAGGCCGGCCGAGCGCGCGAGCTGCTCGGCGAGCAGGCCGTGCGTCCACGCGGTGTGGCCCTTCTCGCCGCGGATCAGGATGTCCGACGGGTAGAAGGCGAGCTCGACGTGCGGCCCCTTCCAGTACGCGAGGTGGGCCGGCATGAAGCCGCGCAGCGACTTGCCGCCGAGCTTGCGCAGCACGTTCGACGGCCCCGCCAGCCACCACGACGGCGCAGACCGCTGCACGTCGACCTCCGCCGCGCGCAGAATCTTCTCGATGTGGCCCGCGACGAGCTCGTACTCCTGGCCTTGCAGAATGCAGGGCACGTGCTCGTCCTTCCGGCCGCGCAGCGCCGACAGCAGGCGCAGCACGGGCACCGTGACGAACATGAGGAAAAACGCGCACGAGAGGCCGAGCGTGATGGGGAAGCCTCTCGCGAGCCTCTTCCCCCACGACTCCTTCGGAGCGTCCGGCGGCGCCTTCTTCGCCACCACGGTGCCGACGATGAGCGGCACGATCGCCGCGAGCGCGATCCACATCACGCGGATGCCTTCGTTCGGCACGTGGCTCGAGAGCGGAATCGCCGCGACGAGGGTGGTCGTCACCCGCGGAAACGCGATGCCCAACAGCAGCACCGGCCACAGCGCGGCGGTCGCCACGAGCAGCTGAAGCAGCGTCTGCTGCTTGGGGCTCGTTCGCCCGAACAGCGCGATGACCGCCCACCCGAAGATGGCGTTGAGAATTCGACCCGCGGACCTTGCGATGAACGAGAACAGCGCCTGAAGAAGTGCCATCTTGCGACGTCCTGCTACAGAGGTTCGATAACGGCGCTTCACGGATGCTGCCCGCATTGCAAAACGGTGCCATCCTCCACGCCCGGTAGATGCGGTTCACCCTCGGAACGGCCGTTTGGCTCGCGCTCGCCACGCTCACGCTCGTTCTGGGTGTGGCGTTCTGGATCATGTCGGAGCGAGCCGAGGCGCGCGTGGCCGAGCTCGCCGCCACCGCGCGCGCCACGGCCGTCGACACCGTCGTGAAGCGCGTGAGCGAGTACCTCGCGCAGGGAGACGAGGCGCTGCACGGTCTCGAGCGCGAGTTCGCCGCGGGCCGCTGCGCGACCGTGCAGACCGCCGAGTCGTGCCTGCTGGCCGCCCTCGCCGGGAGCCCCGACCTCACCGAGGTCACCTTCGTCACCGAGGAGGGCGGCTCGTGGCAGCTGACGGTGTACCGGGCTCCCGACGGGCGCATCTGCACGCAGTACGTCGGGTGGAGAGAGCGGCAGAAGCGCACCGCGTGCCGCCTGCCGTACCAGCTGCTCGGCCCCGCGAAGCCCGAAGGCAAGCCGGTCGAGCTCGGCGACGACGAAGACCCCACCGACAGCTGGGGCTACATGATGCCGTTCCAGAACCCGGGGCAGGTGATGCGCAGCGACCTGTCGTCGTCGGTGTTCGTCGACGGCCTGGTGCGCTTCCTCTTCCTCTACGGCATGGAGACCGGGACGCTGAAGGTCGGCCTCGTCGAGCCGCAGCTGCGCAGGGCGGTGAACAGCGTCCGCGTGAACCCGGCCCCCGACGACCCGTTCCGCCTGTTCGTCTGCGACCCCGAGGGGCGGCTGATCGCCGGCCTCACCGAGGCCGATCAGCTCATCGAATACGAAGACGCGTTCCGCATCGACCCCGTCTCGTCGCCGCCCGCCATCGACGACGCGCTGAAGCACCCCGCGTTGAAAGAGCTCAGCCTCGAGGTGCGTCGCTCGGACGGGACGTTCGACCTCGAGGGGCGGCAGTACCACGTCTCGTTCCGCGCGCTCGAGGGCACGCAGGGCTGGGCCGTCGGCGTCGTCGGCCCCGACGACTACTACCTGTCCGACGTGAAGCAGGGCCTGCGCACGCTCTTCCTCGTGCTCGCCTCGTTCGCCGCGCTCGTGCTCGTCGGCGCCATCGGCGTCACGCGCTCGCTGCAGAAGGCGCTCGGCCGCATCGAGACCGAGACCGAGCGCATGCGGAAGTTCGACTTCACGCCGTCTCCGCCGCGCTCGCGCTTCTCCGACGTGCGCGAGGCGCTGTGGAACCTCGAGCTCGCGAAGACGGCGATGCGTGCGCTGTCGCGGTTCGTGCCGGTCGCGCTGGTGCGCCGATTGTTCGAGGCGAACCAGGAACCCGAGCTCTCGTCCGAGCCGCGCGAGCTCTCGGTGATGTTCACCGACATCGCCGGCTTCACCACGCTCGTCGAGCACGAAGAGCCCGCGACGCTCGCGCAGTGGCTGGGCGACTACTTCGCGGCGATGACGACCGCGGTGCACGCCGAGAGCGGCATCGTCGACAAGTTCATCGGCGACGCGGTGATGGCGCTGTGGAACGCGCCGAACACGCTCGACGACCACGCGGTGCGCGCGTGCGCCGCGGCGCTGCGCTGCCTGCGCGAGACCGAGGCGCTGTACGCGACGCCGCAGTGGGCGGGCCGGCCGAAGCTGGTGACGCGCTTCGGGCTGCACACCTCGACCGTGCTCGTCGGCCACTTCGGAGCGCCCGACCGCGTCAGCTACACCGCCATCGGCGACGGCGTGAACCTCGCCTCGCGGCTCGAGGGGCTCAACAAGGTGTTCGGCACACGCATCATCGTGTCCGAGGCCATCGAGGCGCGGGCGCGCCACGTCTTCGCGTTCCGCAAGCTCGACAAGGTGGCGGTGAAGGGAAAGTCGAAGGCGGTGCACGTATTCGAGCTGCTCGGCCCGCTCGACGCTCCGGCGGTCTCGCGCGCGACGTGGACGCGGTACGAAGAGGCGTTCGCGGCCTACGCGCGGCGCGACTTCGGCGGAGCGTGCGCGCTGCTGTCGCAGCAGCTCGACGACGGCCCGAGCCGGGTGCTGCACGAGCGGTGCAGCACGTTCACTGCAGAGCCCCCGCCTCCGGACTGGGACGGCGCGCTGCACGCGGAGAAGTAGCGAGCGGCTTCTCGAGCGGCGGCAGCGGCAGCCACTGCAGCACGGCGGGGATGACGGAGACCCTCGTCACCATCTCCATGTGACCGACGTTCGAGCGCACGACGGCGATGCGCGCGTCCGGCCTCGCGGCGTCGTGCGACTCGACGGTGGCGACGTCGTCGCGCGCCGCGATGAGCTTCTCGGTGCGCTCGCGCGTGCCGGCTCCGGCGACGAGCACGAGGCTCGCCGGCGCGGACCTCGTCGCGGCCCAGGCGCCGAACTGGTCCTCGGCGTTGTAGAGGCCGTCGAGCAGCACGACGTGGTCGAGCTGGTTCTCCCAGAGCCAGGCGCGGACGGTGCGGAAGCCTCCGCTGTGGGCGACGGCGGCCTTGGGGCCGCGGGGCAGCTCGATGCCGTAGGACTTCAGCGTCTGGTGCAGCGCGACCTGCGACTTCCAGCGCACGTCTTCGGTCTCGCCCTTGGGCGCCTCGATGGCGATGAACAGCGCGTTCTTGCCGCTCTGGTCGAACTGGCGCTTCAGCTGGTGCTCGTCCCAGGCGTCGTCGACGTCGTCGTAGTAGCCGTGCACGTAGAAGACGGTGCCCGCCGTGCGCGGGTCGTAGCCGCGCGGCTGAAAGACGTGCACTGCGCCGTTGTCCGTCTCGAGTCGCAGGTGACGTTCCTGCGCGACGGCCACGCCCAGTGCGATGAGGAACAGAGCACGCATCGCTCGTGCTCAATAACGGGCCGCGTGGCGGTTTTCGTGACGTCACCGTGCGGGAATGAGCCCGTGTCACCGCGTCCGAGCAACCGCCGGCGCGTGCCCCGAGAGCACCGTGCGGGTGCGGAACCGGGTATCCACGATGACGGTGTCGCTGCGGCCCTCGGTCTCGATGAGCGTCGCCATGCGCCCGCACGCGGTCTGCGAGAACACGAACCTCAAGCTCAGCGCCGAGAGCAGGAACGGCACCTTCGACGGCGCGACGCGCAGCTCCTCGAGGCGGCCATCCGACGCGCGAACCCAGGCCTCGCCGCGAGGCCGCTCGGGGTCGGGCTTGAGCGGCTCGAGCGTGACGCGCTTGAGCTCGGGCGTGGGCCCGTCGGCGAGCGCGAACTTGAACTGCGACCGCACGGCGGAATGAAACGGGCTGCGCGCCGGCTTGCGGCCCTTGGCGCCCTTGGGCTCCACCAGCAGATCCGCGAGCGGCTCGCCCTTCGCCGTGACCGACTTCTTCTCGCGCCGGGTCACCTCGATGCCGGTGAGCGTGCCGTCGTACACGCGCTCCTCGCTGCCCTTCACCGCGCCGTCCTCGGCGAGCTCCTCGACGAGGGTGACCTCGCGGTAGTCGCAGGCGCCGGCCTTCTCGCGCTTTTCGGCTTCGTCGCCGAGCGAGCGCAGCACGTCGGGCAACGCCAACTGCGCGAGCAACAACGAGACCAGCATCACCGCGGAGCGTGCACCAGGATCGGCTCGTCCTGCAGCTGCTTCATGTAGCTCGCGACCGCCGACGAGAAGTCGGCCTGCAGCTCGGGGGGCAGCGAGTCGGTGCGCGGGAACTTCTGCCGCAGCGGATCGACGTAGTACCCGTGGTGCTTCAGGTTGAAGTGCAGGTGCGGCCGCGTGGCGGTGCCGGTCGCGCCGGACCATCCGATGATCTGCTTCCGGTACACGAGCGCGTCGTTCACCACCGTCTGCGCGAGCTTCGACAGGTGCAGGTAGCAGCTCTCGTACTCGTCTTCGTGCATCACGCACACGGTGTTCCCGCCGCCCGCCGTCCAGCCGGCGAACGACACGAGCCCGCTCGACACCGCGCGCACCGGAGTCCCCGACGGCATCCCGTAGTCGACGCCGTCGTGGAACCGCAGCTCGTTGAAGATCGGGTGCAGCCGGTTCCCGAACGTCGAGGAGATCGGCGCCCAGCCGACGGGGCTCTTCAAGAACGTGCGCTGCGCGCTGGTCCCATCGGCGAAGAAGTAGGCGCGCTCGCCGCTGGGGAGCTGGTACCGGAAGATCTCCATCGGAGCCCCGCGCACCGGCGCGTAGCTCGCCGCGAGCACGTCTCCGTACCGCACGACGCGGCCGCGGTGCACCAGCGTCTCGACGAGCACCTTCGCGCGATCTCCGAGCCGCGCGTTGCGCGTCAGATCGAGCTCCCAGCCGAAGGCATCGGCGAGCGCCATCGCGATGACCGGGTCCTTGCCCGTCGACATCGCCGCCTCGTAGAGCGACGTCGAGACGTCGAGGTCGAACCGCGCGACGCGGCGCTCGAACGAGACCTGCCGCTTCGTGGCGACGTACCGCCAGCCGTCGCGGCGCACCTGGTACTCGTCGAGGGCGCCGAGCCTCAGGTCCAGCTGCTCGACGAACCCGTCGACGCGGACGATGCGCAGCTGATGGCCGGCGCGCGCCTGCCGCACGTCGAACACGTCGTCGAGCGCGTCGATGAGCCGCATCGCGTGCGCCGGCTCGACGTTCGCTTCGCTGAGCGCGCCCAGAATCGTCTGCCCGTGCTCGAGCCGGCGATTCGTCACCGTCACGTCGGCGGACGCGAGAGCAAGATGGAGCAGGGCGCTGACCAGCATCGAGGCAACAGCAAGTATCCCATCCCCGAGCGCCGCGCACGGCACAGTCCGGTAACACGAATGATCGAGTGTTTACGCGCGCAAAGCCGACGCGAGCCGGCTCAGCGCATGTAATGGCAGGTGTACCCGCCCGGGTTCTTCACCAGATAATCCTGGTGGTAGTCCTCGGCGGGCCACCACTTCGAGGCGGCCGTAATCTCCGTCACGATCGGCTTCTTCCACAGCCCGGACTTCTCGACGCGCGCCTTCACGGCCTCGGCGACCTTCTTCTGCTCTTCGTTCGTGTAGAAGATTGCCGAGCGGTACTGGGTGCCGGTGTCGTTGCCCTGCCGGTTGAGCGTGGTGGGGTCGTGCATGCGGAAGAACCACTTCTCGAGCAGGTCTTCGTAGCGGAGCTTCGACGGGTCGAAGCGGACGCGCACCGACTCGGCGTGCCCCGACTTGCTGTCGTGCGTGTCGTCGTACTTCGGATTCTCGAGGTGGCCGCCGGTGTAGCCGGCCTCGGTGTCGATGACGCCGGGGATCTTCCGCAGGATGTCTTCCATTCCCCAGAAGCAGCCGCCCGCGAGCACCGCCACTTCCACGTTGATCGTCTGCGAGGTGTTCACCTTCGCTGCCTCCGTCTTGAACAGCTTGAGGTACTGACCGTACCCCTCGGCCTCGAGCTTGGACACGGGGATGAAGCGCAGCGACGCCGAGTTGATGCAGTACCGCATGCCTCCGCGGTCTCGCGGGCCGTCGTCGAACAGGTGCCCGAGGTGCGAGTTGCCGTCTTTGCTGCGGACCTCGACGCGCTCCATGCCGTAGGACGAGTCGCGCTTCTCGACGACGCGCTCCTTCTCGAGGGGCTTCACGAAGCTCGGCCAGCCGGTGCCCGAGTCGAACTTGTCGGTCGAGGAGAACAGCGGCTCGCCGCTGACCACGTCGACGTAGATGCCGGGCTCGTGGTTGTTCCAGTACTCGCCGGTGAAGGCCCGCTCGGTGCCGTTCTCCTGGGTGACGTGCCACTGCTGCGACGAGAGCTTCTTCTTCAGCTGATCCGTTGGGGGCTTCGTGTAGGACATGGTCCTCTCCGTAGAACCGGTCTTCTCCGCAGAACCGGTCCGCTCCGCTGCGCACGCGACTGACGAAATGAATAACGCCAAAACCAGGAGGGGTCTCATGACCGTAAGTACGGACGCCGGTGAATTCCGGTAACTGCGTAACCGTAAAAGCCGACCGACGTAATCCCCCACAAGGAGAATCACACATGAAGAAGAGCACCCTCGTCGCCTCTGCCGTCGCCTCGCTGTTCGCCATGGGCGCCTACGCCGCCGACGCCAAGGGCCCCGCGAAGGACGGCAAGGCCGCCGGAAACGTGAAGTGCACCGGCGTCAACGAGTGCAAAGGCAAGGGCGCCTGTCACGGCGCCGGCAACGCCTGCGCCGGCAAGAACGAGTGCAAGGGCAAGGGCATCGAGCTTCAGTCCGAGGCCGACTGCAAGGCGAAGGGCGGCACGGTGGTCGCCGACGCGAAGAAGAAGTGAGCTAAGAGGGGCTCGCTTTGAGCCCTTCCGGCGAAGAGAGCGACGAGGCGCTCATGCTCCGGTTCTGCGACGGGGACAGCAAGGCCTTCGACGCCCTCTTCGCGCGTCACGCCGCGCAGGTGCGTGCGTACCTGCACCGCGTGAGCGGCAGCGGCGCGGCCGCCGACGACCTCACCCAGGCGACGTTCCTGTCCGTGGTGAAGGCGCGCGGCCGCTTCGTGCGCGGCGCGACGTTCAAGCCGTGGCTCTACGCCATCGCCACGAACGCCGCGCGCGACCTGCACCGGCGCAGGCGCGGTGAAGAGCTGTCCGCCGAGCCGACGACGACCGAGGTGGTCGAGCCCACGGTGAAGGACGCCGGCCTCGAGAAGAGCGTGCGCGACGCGCTGGTGCAGCTGCCCGAGGCCTGGCGCAGCGCCATCGTCATGCACCGCTTCGAGGGCATGTCGTTCGCCGAGATCGCCGACGCGCTCGGCGTCAGCGAGGGCGCCGTGAAGGTCCGCGCCCACCGTGGGTACGAGCGCCTGCGCGAGCTGCTCAAAGGAGTGTGGAGCCCATGAGCTGCCCGCGACTCTTCGAGCCCGTCGACGCCGCGCACCTCCTGACCTGCGCCGAGTGCCGGGCCGTGCGCGACGCGCTGTCGGCGCCGGCCCCCGCCGTCGACGTCGAGCGGCTCAAAGGCCCGGCGCTCTCCGAGCTGCAGCGCGTGCCCCGCGCGCGTCCCTGGTGGCTCGCCGCCGGCGGGCTGCTGCTCGCGTGCGCCGCGGTGGCGGGGCTCGGCGTCGTGCTGCTCGCTCCCAACACGGTGCAGCACGTCTCGATGACCCTGAGGCAGGCGAGCTCCGCGGCGTGGGCCGTCGCGATGCTCGCCGGCGCCGTCCTCGCCGTTCGGCCCGGAGGCCGCTCGTCGCGCGTCGCGCTGCTGCTCGGCGTCGGCGCCTGCTTCGCGCTCACGCTCGCCGCCGCCTCGGGCCACGACCCCGGAGTCGGTGGCGTCGGCTGCGCCATCATCGAGTGGGCCTTCGCGTTCCTGCCGCTCGGCCTCGCGATGCTCGTGCTCACCGGCTTCTCGTTCGAGGCCACGCGCGCGCTCTGCGCGGGAGTCGCCGCCACCAGCGCCGGCATGCTCGCGGTGCACCTGCACTGCCCGAACGGCACGCTGTGGCACCAGGGCATGTTCCACCTCGTGCCCATCGCCGCCCTCGCCCTCGTCACGCTGGCGGTGCGGCGCATGCTGCCGAGCCGAAGCCACGCGCCTTGAAGCAGGTCAGCGCTTCTTCCGCGCCTTCGCCGCGATGACCTGCGGCGGAGTCACCTTCGCGTACTTCAAGTCCACCTCGAGCGACTTCTTGTTGATGGTCGCCTGCACCTCGGCCGTCGCGAGGCCGCACTCGCAGTCGAGCACCACGCGCGCGACCTCGCCCTTCGGCTCGACCTCGAGGAACACCTCGAAGAAGACGGCCGCGTTCTCGGTGCGCTCGATCTTCGCGCCCTCCGGGTGCGACGCGCTCGCGATGAACAGGTTCTGCTTCTGAATCGAGAGCCGCGTCGGCGTCGCGCGCAGCCGCAGCAGCTTCTTCTTCCCTTCGACGACCCACTTCGCCTGCGTGTCGAGCGCGGCGGGCACGTTCAGGTGGCACTTCGGCATCGCGATGCGCGTCGACGGCGCCGGCGCGCCTGCGACGTTGATGAGGCCGCCGGTAGAAGAGGCGAGCGCGCTCTCACCGCTCGTCCCGCCGGAGCCCGAGCCGGAAGACGAGGACGGCGAGGGCGCCACGCTGGTGAACTTGCGGCTGCCGTCGTCGGGGGGCACGTACGGCGCCGTCTCCTTGGGCGGCGGGGGAGCGACGTAGCCGGGCGGCGGTTTGATCTTCTCTGCGGCCCGCGGCCCGACGCCCTCGTCGGTCTGCCGCCGCGCCAGCACCATGCCGACGCAGAGCAGCACGAAGCCGACGGCGAGCACCAGCATGTCGCGCACGCGCGGCGGCCGCACGGCGCGGTGGGCGCCGCTGCCCGCGGCCGGCATGATCTTGGTCGAGTCCAGCGGGTCGTCTTTCCACTCGAGGACGGCCGTCGACTCGCGCCAGGCCTCGACCGGTCGCTGGCCCTTCTCCGTCGCGTCGGGGTTCACCGGCGGAGGCTCGACGTTCGCGAGCATCGACAGCGGCACGAGCGGCGCGTGCGCTTGAGGCGGAGGAGGGTCCGTGCGCACCGTCGGGTCGTGCACCGGCGGCGGAGGCGGCTTGAGCGGCGCGACGCCGTCGAGCAGGGGCGCCTTCGCGGGGCTCGGCCGCGGCACCACGCCCTCGCCGTTCGTGTGCCCGCCGAGCGGCACCTGGGTGCGCGCCGCGCTCGGCCGCGGGAGAGACAGCGGAGTCAGCGCGCCGGTCAACACGCGCGCTTCGGCCGGGAAGTCGGCGTGCCGCGTCTTCGGGTCGTCGGTCGAGGTCGCGTCGGGGTCGGTGATGACCGACGGCTCGTCCGGCGGCGGCATGCGCGGATCCGGATCCGTGATCTTCGAAGCGCTGGGGACCGTGTTCACCGTCTGCGGCGTCTCGGGCTCGTCGCGGACCCAGAGCAGCCCGCTGTTCGGAGCCGGCTCGAGGGGCGGCGGAGCGTTCACCGTCGGCGGGTCGGGCGGGGCTTCGCGCACCCACAGCAGCCGGTTCGGGTCGTTGTGCACCGCCGGGTCCGGCACCACGTTCACCGTCGGAGCGGTCTGCGCCTCGGCCCGCGCCTTCAAGATGCGGTTCGGGTCGTTGTGCACCGCGAGGTCGGGCACGACGTTCACCGTCGGCGCGCGCTGCGACTCTTCCCGCGCGCGCACGATGCGCATCGGATCGTTGAGCAGCGCGGGGTCTGGCTCGACGTGCACCGTCGGAGACCGCGACGGCTCTTCCCAGGGAACCTCCGACCGGGGCGGCGGCGCAGCGAGGACGGGCGCCGGATCCTGACCGGGGTCGGTCCTCGCTTCGGAGCGCGCGCGCACGATGCGCTGCGGGTCGTTGTGCAGCGCCGGGTCGGGGACGACGTTGACGGTGGGCGCGCCCTGGCCGGGGTCGGTGCGGACCTCGGCGGGCGGCGGAGCGGCGACGCGGTGCGGAGCATTGTGCAGCGCCGGATCCGGAGAGACCGCGTGGGTCGGCGCGTCGGGGTCCGGCAGCGGCTGCGTGATGACGTTGTGCTTGTGGGGGACCAGCGCCTGCGGGAGCACGTTCTTCGTCGGGTCGGACTCGCTCGCGGTGCTCGGCCGCACGACGCGGCGCGGGTCGTTCACCAGGCCGGCGTCGGGAGAGACGTTCTGCGTGGACTCGGACTCGGACGCGGACTCGGGCTCGTCGAAGTCGAGCAGCGGCCGGCCATTGGGAGCGGTGGGATCAGATGATCCCTCATCCCGCGGTCCCCGCTTGCCGGTCGGATCCACGGCGGCGGAGTCTACCGCAGCCGCGGGTGGCCTTACCGGGGGTACACCGTCACCTTGGTCGAGGCCGCGTCCGTGAAGAGCAGCCTGGTGCCATCCGACGTCACTGCGCCCGACCCGAACTCCTCGTCGAGGTGCTCGAGGCGCAGCCCGCCATCGTGCATCGACGCGATGAGCTTGAACGTGAGCGGGACGAGCCCGAACCGGAGGAACGGCGCGTCCGGATCGGTGGTGCCGGGATCCGCATGCGAAGACGTGACGCCGTCCAATCCGACGAACGTGATGGGGCCGCCAGGGACGTGGCTCCACAGCCCCGCAGGTTCGACGTTCTCGTTCCAAAAGCCGCCGAAGCACTGCTGGCCACCGTCGGCTCGCACGGGGTTGAGGCAGCCGCCGCCCCACCACGCTCCGGCGTCGGGCGTCATCGCTCCAAACTGGTCGAGCACCGGCGCGGGCAGAGCGAGCGGGGTACCGACGAGCTCGCCTCCGTCGATGTCGATGCGCCAGGCGCCTCCGTCCCCGTCGGCGGCAAAGAGCTCGGTCGGCGTCGCTGCGAGCGGCGTCCAGCTGTACCGCGCCAGGCGATGGGTGATTGCCCAGCCCGCATCGGTGTCGGCCCACCGTTCCAGCTCGGTAGCCGTCTGGCTCCAGAAAACGCTGCCCGCAGACACGACTTTGCCGGGTGTCCTCTGCGTGACTCGCCCTCCCTCGATGATCCCCACGCCGCTGGAGATCTGGCAGAGCAGGGCGCCCGACGACAGCAGGTCGTAGCAGCGGCCCACGCGCTCCATGAGCGGGAGCTCCGCGAGCTTCACCCGGTCGCTCTTGAACGCGCGGTAGATGCCGCCCTGCACGAGCGAGAGGTTCGGCTGAAAGCGCACCGCGAAGTGGAAGGGGCCGGCCTCCGTCGGGGTGAAGCGCAGCACCGCGAACGACGGGTCGTCGTCGGCGATGCTCACCTCGGAGGGCACGATCTCGTTGTCGATGTCGAGCACCGTCGCCTGGACGGTCGGTCGCTGCGTGAGGCACACCTCGGAGTTGCCGGTGCGGATGCGCGCCTCGTACGGCTCACCGGGCGTGTAGAAGGGAATCGGGTCCTGCGTCCCGCCCACGACGCGAATGGGGCAGTCCCTTCCCCGGCAGGCCGAGAGAAGCACCGCCACTGCAAGAACCCGCCGAAGCATCCGCAGCGCACTATAAGAGGGTCCATGCGCCTCGAGGATCTCGGGCTCGTCGGCAACTGCCAGTTCACTGCACTCATCTCCAACCGCGGCGGCGTCGAGTTCTGCTGCCTGCCGCGCTTCGACTCGGACCCCGTGTTCGGCCGCCTCATGGACCCCGACGGCGGGACCTTCGAGATCGCGCCGGCGCGCGGCGGCGAAGGCACCCAGCGGTACCTCGAGAACACCAACGTCCTCGAGACGCTCTTCACCACCGCCGACGGCCAGTTCCGCGTCATCGACTTCGCGCCGCGCTTCTCGCAGTACTCGCGCACGTACCGGCCGACGGCGCTGTTCCGGGTCATCGAGCCGGTGCAGGGGACTCCGCTGGTGCGGGTCTCGTGCTCACCCGTGCTCGGCTGGTCGAAGCAGCGCCCCGAGCGCACGCACGGCTCGAACCACATCGCGTACCAGGGCTTCCCCTCGCGGCTGCGCCTCACCACCGACGTGCCGCTGTCGTTCGTCGACGGAGAGCCGTTCGCGCTCACCGGCCGCCGCATCATGGCGCTCACCTGGGGCGAGCCCATCGAAGAGCCGCTGGCCCCGATGACCGACCGCTTCCTCGACGCGACCACGCGTCACTGGAGGCACTGGGTCAAGCAGTGCAACATCCCTCCGCTCTACCAGCGTGAGGTGATTCGCTCGGCGCTGGTGCTCAAGCTCTGCTGCTTCGAGGACACCGGCGCGATCATCGCCGCGCCCACCACGTCGATTCCCGAGAGCCCCGACTCGACCGGCCGCACCTGGGACTACCGGTACTGCTGGCTGCGCGACTCGTATTACACGCTCGACGCCTTCCGCCTGCTCGGCCACTTCGAAGAGCGCGAGAAGTTCATCGACTTCCTGCTCACCATCGCCGAGCGCGAGCAGGAGCTGGCGCTCAAGCCGCTCTACCGGGTCGACGGGTCTGATCAGATCCCCGAGGTCGTTCACCCGAGCTGGGCCGGCTACCAGGGCCACGGCCCGGTGCGCACCGGCAACGCCGCCGTCAGTCACCTGCAGCACGACGTCTTCGGCGAGATGGTGCTCGCGCTCACGCCCATCTTCCTCGACGAGCGCTTCGTGCAAGAGCGCTCGACCGCCACCTGGCGCCTGCTCGAGCGCCTCGCCGCGCGCGCCCTGAAGGTCGCCGGCACCATCGACGCCGGCCTGTGGGAGCTGCGCTCCGCCTCCCAGGTGCACACGTTCTCGTCCGTCATGTGCTGGGCCGGCGCCGACCGCGTCGCGAAGCTCGCCGCCGCCCGGGGAGCCCAGTCGGCCGCCGAGCTCGCGAAGCAGGCCGAGGCGCTCAAGCAGAAGATCCTCGACGAGGCGTGGGTTCAGACGAAGAAGAGCTTCGCCGCCACGCACGGCGGCGACGTGCTCGACGCCGCGCTGCTGCAGATCGCCACGCTGCGCCTGTTGCCCGGAGACGACCCGCGCCTGCGCAGCACCGTCGACGCCGTGCGCAAGGACCTCGAGAACGACGGCTGGCTCTACCGTTACCTCATCGACGACGGCTTCGGCCGCCCGACGGTCGCGTTCACGCTGTGCACGTACTGGCTCGTCGAGGCGCTCGCCCGCATCGGAGCGATGGACGAGGCCCGCGCCGTGCTCGAGCGCGCCCGGCCGCAGTCTCCGCTCGGCCTCATCGCCGAGGACATCGACCCGAAGACGAAGCGCATGTGGGGCAACTTCCCCCAGGCCTACTCGCACGTCGGTCTGATCCACGCGGCCTTCGCGGCGTCTCCGCCCTGGCACGACGTGCTCTGACTCCGGGGCGAGGGGGTCGCAGGGGGACCCTTTACGAAATGTGTGGGACTCAACTAATAATACGTTGAGTCCCACCGAATGCCGTCCGACGACGCTGCCGTCTTCAACAACCTCCGCAAGCTGGTCCGCGAGGTCCGTCTCTCCTCGCACGAGGTCGAGTCGAAGATCGGCATCACCGGCTCGCAGCTGTTCGTGCTGCGCCAGCTCGCCGAGCACGACCGCCTGTCGTTGCGCGAGCTGGCCGAGCTGACGCTCACCGACCACAGCTCGGTCTCGGTCGTCGTCGCGCGCCTGGCGCGCCGCGGCTTCCTCGCCAAGAAGGCCTCGCCGAACGACGGCCGCAGCGTCGAGATCTCGCTCACCCCGAAGGGTCGCGCGCTGCTGAAGAACCCGCCCGTCATCGTGCAGCAGCGGCTGCAGACGGCGCTGACGAAGCTGTCGAAGAAAGACCTGCGCACCTTCCGCGAGCTGCTCGATCGGCTGGTGCGCGAGCTCGGAATCGAGGGCGCTCCGCCCGAGATGTTCATGGAAAAGCTTTAAGAAGGGAAAACGATGAAGACGGAAGTTCTGGTGATTGGCGCTGGCCCCGCGGGTTCCGTGGCCAGCTCGATGTTGGCGCGCCTGGGCCGCCGCGTGCTCTGCCTCGAGGCGGGCACGTTCCCGCGGTTTCAGATTGGAGAGTCGTTGCTGCCGCGCACCAACGACATCCTCCAGGAGGCCGGCCTCTACGACGCCGTCATCGACCGCCGCTTCATGGAGAAGCCCGGCGCGCTCTTCCTCGAGGGAGACCGCCGCGACCGCTTCGTCTTCGCCGAGATGTTCCCCGGCATGGCCCCGTCCTCGCTGCAGGTCGTCCGCGCCGAGTTCGACCAGACGCTCGCCACCGCCGCGCGCAAGCACGGCGCCCACGTCCGCTTCAACCAGCGCGTCGACAGCGTCGAGCTGGGGCAGGGCGGCAGCGTCACGAGGGTGACCGACGTCGAGACCGGAGCGCAGTACGCCGTCGAGGCGAAGATGGTCATCGACTGCTCCGGCTACGGGCGCGTGCTGCCGAAGCTGTTCAAGCTCGAGTCTCCGCCGTCGCTCGGGCCCCGCTGCGCCATCTTCAGCCACTTCGAGGGCGACCTCCGCCCGCCCCCCGGCGAGGAGGGCGACATCTGGGTGTGCTGCCACCCGAAGGGCCCGTGGGGGTGGGTCATCCCGTTCAGCAACGGCCGCACGTCGGTCGGCATGGTCGGCGACCGCGCCACGCTGGAGGCCTTCGGCGCGAACGACGCCGAGCGGCTGAGGGCGCTGATGATGAGCGACCCCAACGTGGCCAGGCGCCTCGGCGACGCGGTGCCGGTGATGAAGACGCAGCGCCTCGAGGGCTGGTCGGCCTCGGTGAGCCGCTTCCACGGGCCGGGCTGGGCGCTCACCGGCAACGCGAGCGAGTTCCTGGATCCGGTCTTCTCGTCGGGCGTGACGCTCGCGCTCGAGTCGGCGCACCGCGCGGCGAAGCTCACGCACCGCCAGTTGTCCGGTGAGGCCGTCGACTGGGACGCGGAGTACAGCCAGGTGATGGCGAAGGCGGTCAGCGTGTTCCGCGTCTTCGTGCACGCCTGGTACGACGGCCGCCTGCAGAAGGTGCTGCTGCTGCCGAACAAGGACCAGATGATCAAGCGGTCCATCACGGCGGTGCTCGGCGGCTACGTGCTCGACGACAACAACCCGTTCGTGCGCGACGCCGACGGCACGCTCAACGCGATCGTGAAGCTGACCTCGTAGCGACGGCGTGCTCGGCTGCTCGAGCTACTTCAGCCACTCGGTGTAGCTGCCGTCGCCCACCTTCTTGGCGACGTAGACGAGCGCCTGCCCATGGTCGAGCTCCACGGGCAGGTCGTACTGCGGCGCCCCGGGAGACCCCACCTTCGGGTCATTCGGCAGATGTTCCCCGGCCGGGCGCATGTACCCATCGGACTGCGCGCTCGAGCGCAGGTGCACGACCTTCACGCCCTTCGCCGGCTCGGGGAACGGCTCGTCGTTGTTCATCCCCAGCACGCGCATCAGCCGCTGCTTCTCCACGGGCCTGATGACGGGAATGCGGCCGGTGCCGGCGAGCGGGGAGGCGACGGTGAGCAGCGTGAGCCAGTTGCCCTCGACGTCCTTGGGCGGCGTCACCTTCGAGACCGCGAACGACGAGATGAGCCCGCCTCCGCTGTGGGAGAGCACGATGAGCCGCCCCGCACCCTCGGGCACGCACTCGGCCAGGCGATTCAGGCCCGAAGCGAGCAGGTCGCTGAGCTCGCCGATCTGCCAGAACGGGTCGTAGCGGAACATGAACATCGAGGCCGGCTTCGCCTTCATCAGCGCGGGCACCGACTCGCGCATCTCGTCGCCGTCGCCGCCGACTCCCGGCACGAGCACGATGATGGGCGCCGGCGCCTCGCCGAGCCGCGCGCGCACCGGGTCGCACGGGCCCTCGGGGGCCATCGCGATCGCCTCGAACCGCTCCTCGTAGAGCTCTTCCTGCGAAGGTTGTTTGTCGGCGCGGAACCAACCGACCTGGCGCGAGCACGCCGACGCGAGGAGCAGAGCCGGGATGAGCAGTCTCAAGGGCGGCGACCTTAGCCGGTTCCGGCGTGCCCTCATCCCCCGGACCGATGTGCCGAAGGGGTGACCGGGAGTACCGATGGGACCCATGGGGGAACCCACGATGCGTTACGTCCTGGTCGTCGACGCCAATGAGCTCGTCCTTCGCGGTCTCGCGCGCGCGCTGCACTCGCCAGAGCGCCTCGTCCTCACCACCACCCGCGTCGCCGAGGCGAAGTGCTTCGTCGACGAGGCCGTGCCCGAGGTCGTCATCACCGACCTGAAGCTGCCCGAGCAGTCGGGCTTCCACCTCATCGAGTGGATCCGCGCCCGCCTGCCCACGCTGCCGGTCTACGTCTTCACCGGGCTCGACTCGTGGCGCATCGCCGTCCGCTGCGGCCGCCTCGGCGCCACCGACTACTTCGTGAAGGCGCGCGACACGTCGGCGCTGATCCGCACCGTCGGCGGAAGACCAGACCCCGCCGCCACGATGCTCGAGTGGCGCTGCTGAGGTCTCACGCCGGCTGGCGCGGCAGCTCGATGGTGAACGACGTGCCCTCGGCCTCGCTCGAGGTCACGGTGAGGTGGCCTCCGTGCACGCGGATGATCTGATCCGCGATGTACAGGCCCAGGCCCAGACCCTGCTCGCGATTCCGCTCGGCGCGCTTGAACGGGTCGAACAGCCCGGCGCGCAGCTGCTCCGGAATCGGAGCGCCCTGGTTGAACACGGTGACCTTCACGCCGTCGAGCGACGCTCCGTCGACCGTCACCCGCACCGGGGCGCCGCCGCCGTGCTGCACCGCGTTGCCCACCAGGTTCGACACCGCCTGCGAGATGCGGTGCGGGTCCCACGCGCCGCGCGTCTGCCCGCTCGCGTGAACCTCGATGCGCCGGTCGGGGTTCGCCTGCTCCAGCTCGGCGGCGACGTTGCGGCACAGCTCGGCCGCGTCGGTCTCGACCCGCTCGAGGCGAATGCCCTGGCCGACGCGAATGCGCGTGAAGTCGAGCAGGTCTCCGATGAGCTCGTTCATGCGCAGCCCGCTCGAGCGAATGCGCGCGGCGGTCCGCGTGGTGCGCTCTTCCTTGCTCTTCTCGAGCAGCTTCGCGCCGGCCAGCACGGCGCTCAGGGGGTTGCGCAGGTCGTGGCCGAGAATCCCCACGAACAGGTCGGCGAGCTTCAGCGCGTGCTGCAGCTGCGCGATCAGCTCCTCGCGCTCTTTGCCCGCGCGCTTCTGCTCGGTGAGATCGCGCGTGATGGTCGCGAGACGGTCGGGCTCGCCCTTGGCGTTGCGCAGCAGGAAGACGTTCCACGAGACGGGAATCGGCGCGCCGGTGCGGAAGTGACGGAACCGCACTTCGGCGACCGACGACCCGTGCTCGAGGGCGCGGCGCACGTTCTCTCGCGCCGCCGGCAGGTCCTCCGGCACGAAGAACTGCTCGATGGGCTGGCCGACGACCTCTTCGAGCGTCGCGCCGACGAGCGCCAGGCCGGCCCGGTTGAGGAACGCGGCGAAGCCGGCGAGGCTGGCGTAGCCGATGAAGTCGCCGCTCTCCTGCACGATCTCGACGATCTGCTTGAGCTCGCGGTGGCTGCGCACGTTGTCGACCGCGAGCGCCATGCGCCGGGCGAGCTCCTCGGCGAGCGCGAGATCGTCGGCGTCGTGTCGCCGCGTCGGCCGGCGCCAGGTGAAGGTGAGCACGCCCAGCACCGCACCGCCGCTGCGCAGCGGCACGCAGATGACCGACCTGGCCCCGGTCTTCCGTATCGCGGCGAGGTGCTCGGGCCCGACCGCGACGGACTCGTACATCGCCGGAGTCCACTCGGACACCAGCACGGACTCGCCGTCGAGCGCGCGCCGCACGGGGTGTGTCTTGCCGTACTTCGCGACGTCGAGCTTGCGAAGCGCCGAAGCGCCGGGGTCGCCGACCGCCTCGTCGAACGCGACCTCCATGCGGTGCAGGGTGCCGTCTTCCACGAGGTCGATGACGCAGATGTCTCCGAGCACGCCGATGGCAGCGTTCGCGATGGCGTGGACCACGGGGCCGAGCTCGAGCGACGACGCGAGCAGCTCGCCGGAGCGCGCGAGGAAGCGCTGGTGCTCTTCGCGGCGGCGCGCGGCGGTGATGTCTTCGGTGAAGCCGGACAGCCGCGGCCTCGATTCGTCGCGCGACACCAGGCGGGCTGTGACGCGCAGCCACCTGCCGTCCTGCAGCCGGTGCTCGACGACGAACGGAGCGCCCTCGAGCGTGCGCTGCAGCGCCGCGCGCAGCAGCGCGCGGTCATCCGGCTCGCAGCGATCGAGCCAGGTGTCCACCGTGAGCGGCTCGTCTGCGCCCAGGGCGAGGTGCTGCCGCGTGCGCTCGCTGGCCTCGAAGACTCCGCTGCGCCAATCGAGCTGCCACGGGCCGAGGCCGGCCGCCGCGATCGCGGCGTCGAGGTGCTCTTCGAGCCGCTGATCCGTGCTGAGCTGGTACCACGTCGCGCGGATGAAGTCGGCGCCGACCGGAGCCAGGTCGACGCGAATCCAGGTGTCGTTCTCGATGCTCGGGTACTCGACCAGCTCGCGGGGGCCTCCCGCCGCGACGCGGCGAAACGCCAGGTCGAACGGGCTCCCCTTCAGTCGGGGCCACAGGTCTTCGTAGCGGCGGCCGATGACGGCTTCGGCGCTCTTGCCGGTGAGCTCGAACGCCGCCGGGTTCAGGAAGTGGTACGTGCCGGAGCGATCGAGCACCGCGATGGCGTCGCGCGCGGCGTCGATGACGGCTCGGAAGTCGATCGGCACGCTCGCCGGCTAGCACAGGCTCTGCAAGGCACGGTAATCGCACGGGGTCAACGTCGACCTCGAACGCACACCGGCGCTGCTCTCCGCACAGACACCTCCGCGTGACAGGCCGTCCACCTGTCTCATTGCGAGGGGTGCCGTAGAGGCAAAGACTCCGCCCCATGCCCCGCAGCACCTCGCCACGACCGCGACGCGGACAGGCCCTCGTCCTGTTCGCGATGTTCGTGCTGGTGCTGGTGCTGGCGACGATGGCGACGATGAGCCTCGCGCACCTCACGCACCAGAAGATGGAGCTGCAAGTGGCGAGCGACACCGCCGCGTACTCGCAGGCCGTCGCGGCGGCGCGCGCCTTCAACTCGGTCGCGCTGCTCAACCGCGCGCAGGTCGCCACGATGGTCGCGCTCTCGGGCGTCGACAGCGCGGTGAGCTACGCGTCGTCGTACCGCGCCGCGCTCAACGCCACCTGGTACAGCTACGCGTACGAGCTGCGCCGCGAGTACTGCAACGGCAACCCGACCTCGGGCTCCACCATCCCCATTCGGCTGTGCCCCGGAGACGGCGCCGACGGCGACGGCATCTACCGCTCGGACGTCGACTGCCGCTGGGCGCACCACGGCGAAGACGCCGCCACGCGCCAGATGTGCTTCGGCCAGGGCGCCGTGAACGCGTGCCGCGTGCACTACGAAATCTACGGCTGGGGCGCGCTTCCGCCGAGCGCCGAAGGCCGCATGAACCCGAACGGGCGCATGCCGCTGATGCGCCTCGAGTTCGATCGGATCAAGGCCATCTGGCAGGCGCTCGACGACGCGGCGGGCGAGCAGGCGCGCAACGTCCAGTCCGAGGCGTTCAAGTACCACGAGCTGCAGGGCGCGGCGCTCGGTGAGGCGCGCGGCGCGATCGCCGCGTGGCCGGGCACCGCCCTCGCCATCGTGGGCGCGACTCCGAACGCGCCGTCGACCGGCGTCGCGCTGCGCGAGTACGAGGCCTCGACGGGCGGCGGCTTCATCGACAACTCGCTCGAGGCGGCGATGGGCAGCCGCGCGCACCCGTTCATCACGCTGCGCACCGACGGAGCCCGCGCGCTCGAGCAGCAGATCGAGCGCGTGCTCGCCCCGTCGGGCGCGTCTCCGGCCGAGGTCACCATCGCGCCGCTCGTCGGCAACGGCTACTTCGCGACGTCGCGCATTCACGGCGCGCGGCCGGCCACGACGTTCGCCGGCTGGGGAGACGACCACAGCGTCGTGTCCGCGAACTACCTCGGGCCCGACGCGACCGTGACGCCCGCCGCGAACACCGGCGCCGCCGCGTTCCCGCTGCAGTTCGAGGCGTGGGTCCAGTCGACCGACGAGCAGGACACGGCCGACAAGCACGACTGGTGTCCGGAAGACTTTCAGCCCGAGGCGGTGCCCCCCGACGAGCGGCACACGCTGCACCCGCACACGGTGCCTCCGCCGCCGGCGATCGACGAGTGCGCCGATACGTCGTGCATCTGGCCGGCGTTCTACGACACGAACGCGGGCCTCGTGGCGGACCCGGGCGACGTGTGGGGCCAGCCGAAGATGCTGGTGACCGCGACGAAGAGCCTGGCGGGGCAGGCCGACCCGTGGAACCTGTTCATGCGGTTCAGCTTCGCGCGCGGGGGCGGCGGCCAGCAGATCGACTTCACCGATCAGCACGCCGTGGCCGGAGTCGTGCCGCAGCTGCAGTCGCTCGCCGCGGGCATGGCCTACTACCACCGGCCCGGGCACTGGAAAGAGCCGCCGAACCTCTTCAACCCGTACTGGCGCGCGACGCTGGTGCGCTCGAACATCGACGCGACCGGGCGCGGAGACATCGGCAGCTCCATCGCCGCGTCCAACCGCCAGGCGCTCGACCTGCTCGGCGCCACGTATCGAGGTATTCCGTGAGCCGCGCAGACGCAGCCCAGCGCTCGACGCGCAGCAGCGCGACCTCGTCGCGGGTGGGTCGGGCGCGCGGAGATTCAGGCCAGGCCGCGGTCGAGAGCGCGCTCACGCTGCCGCTCACCATCTTCCTCATCCTCGGCGTGCTGCAGCTGTTCCAGATTCTTCAGGCGCGCGTGCTCGCCGAGTACGCCGTGTTCCGCGCGGTGCGCGTCGGCTCGACGAACCACGCCCGCTGCGGCCCGATGATGGACGCGGCGCTGCTCGTGCTCTTGCCGTCGTTCCGCACCTTCGTCTCGGGCGACTACCACCAGGGCACCGGCGCGGGCTCACCCGCCGAGCGGCTCGCCACCGAGTTCCGCAGGCACGGCCCCGCGAACGGCTACCGCTACGACGGCGTGCAGTACACCGCGGGCGGCGGCGCGCTCACCTTCAGCCGCAGCATCATGCTGATGCAGCGCGAGTTCTCCATCCCCGTCGACCCGGCGCGCGAGCTCGAGTTCGACCAGCCCGGGCCGCCGCAGCGCCTGCGCACCACGCTCGTGTTCTGGTACCCGATGCGCATTCCGTTCGCGAACTGGGTCATCTCGAAGATGGTGCTCGGCTACGCAGCGGTGAACCCGCTGATGCCCACGCAGCGCGCCACGTGGGGTGGCACCAACCTCGGTGGCTGGGGAGCCGCCGTCGCCGCGCGCGCCGCCGCCGGCGAGTACGTGCTGCCGGTCGTGGCCGAGTACAGCATGCGCATGATGTCTCCGGTGGATGACGGCTCCAACTCGTGTGGGTCGCTATGAGACGCGCGCGCGGACAGGCGGTCACCGAGGTCGCGCTGGGGCTGTTGCTCATCGTCCCGGTGCTGCTCGGAGCCATCTTCCTCGCCGAGGTCTCCATCTTCCGTCTCGAGGCCACCGAGGCCGCGACCGAGCCGCTGTGGGACGCGACGGCGTACCAGCACAACTCGTACACCGGCGTGTTCGACCGCACGCCCGGCGCCGTCGGCGCGGCGACGAACCTCGCCAACGGCCGCATGCGCTCGCGCACGATGGTGTTCACCCGCGCGAACCCGGCGCGCACGCAGTGCACCGCCGGCACCGGCCTGGGCCTCTCCATCAGCCCGACGTCGGGCGTGTACCAGAACAACGGCGGCGTCTCGTGCACCTCGCAGCTCGCCGTCGTCCCCAACGGCCTCACCCGCTACTTCCTCGACCAGCCGGGAGAGCGCGGCGCCTTCTTCAAAGAGCCGATGCGCCGCATGCAGCGCAACTTCGACTTCTGCCAGAACGAGGCGTGCCGCCCGTTCGTCATGGCCATCGGAGACTGGGGCCTCACCAACATGGGCGGCGAAGAGAACGAGTGCGAGCTGACGATGGGCGGGTGCGCCAACCCCGGCTTCTTCGACTTCGCGCGCGCGACGTTCGAGGCGAACCGCCGCGGCGACGGCACGCGCGGCCGCCAGCACGTGCGCTTCGTCGAGGGCATGGTGCAGTCGCCGCCCAGCGGCATCAACACCGTCACCGACTTTCAGATGAGCTTCCGCGGCGAAGAGAGCACCTTCACGGAAGGAGTGCCGGTCTCCGAGGGCGACCGCGACTGGAAGACGTCGCCCGGCACGCTCGGCGCCTGGGCCGCGTCGTACGGCGCGCGCAGCGGCTCGCGCTTCCTCGGCGGCGGCGGAGTGCCGTGACCGCGCTGCTCGCGGGCGCGCTGCTCGCCGCCGCGCCGCTGAACGAGCAGCTCGATGATCCGATGCGCTTCGAGCCTCCCGGCTGGGTGAAGCCCGACGCCGGCCCCCTCGCGCTGCCGGCGCTGCCGTTCACCTGGGAGCTGCCGCCGAACACCGTGCACGAGGTGCCGATCGACGGCACCACGCTGGTGAACGGCATCCCCGTGCGCATGCGGTACCTGCTCGTGAAGGGCGCTCCCGAGGACATCGGCCGCCACTTCCTCGAGAGCTTCAAGAAGCAGGGGCTCTACGTCGCGCCGAGGCAGCTCATCACCAGGCTGCTCACCGGCGTCGACCCGCAGGCGGTCATCACCTACTCGGTGGTGCTTCAGCCGAACACCGCCGAGCTGACCACCGTGATTCTCGGCGAGTCGCGCCCGCTCGACCGCAAGGCCGTCGTCGCGGGGCTGCCCGTGCCTCCCGGCGCCGGCCAGCCGGTGCCGGTGCAGTTCGAGGGCAACACCGTGCTCAGCTTCCGCCTCGCGCAGGCGCCCGCCGAGCTGCAGACGTTCTACGCGCGCGAGCTGCCGCTGCAGGGCTGGCGGCCGACGCCAGCCGGCGAGTGGCTCAAGGGCGACGAGCGGCTCACCGTCAGCGTGCGCGGCGACGTGAAGGACGCCACCGTCGTGCTCGAGGTCCGCCGAGGGCGCTGACGTTCTCAGCCCGCGGACGGAGGTGCTCGCCGCCGGCGCCGTTAGGCATTGCCGCCTCAACCACTCACGGGGGGCTTTGCCATGAAGCGCGTTCTCGCTTGCGTCGTGCTCGTCTCGTTCGGTGCCTCGGCGCAGCAGCAGCCGATGCAGCAGCAGCAGCAACAGCAGCCACAGCAGCCCATGGAGCAGCAGCCGATGCAGCAGCAGCAGCAGCCGACGCGGCAGTCGGTGACGGCGGACATGCAGAAGACGTGGGGCTTCGTGCCGGGCTTCATGAAGGCGCTGCCCGACGCGGCGCTGCCCGGCATCTGGGAGCAGATGAAGACGCTGCAGCTCAGCAACACGACGGCGATTCCGCCGCGGTTCAAGGAGCTCATCGGCCTCGCGGTCGCCTCACAGGTGCCGTGCGCCTACTGCGTGGTCGCCCACACCGAGTTCGCGCGCGCGAACGGCGCGACGGACGCGGAGCTCGGCACCGCCATCGCCGAGGCCGGCCTCACCAGGCAGTGGAGCGCGTTCACCGCCGGCACCCAGGTCGACGAGGCTCAGCTCCGCAAGGACTTGATGAAGATGACCGCGAACATGAAGCAGTCGATGTCCGGTGTGCCGAAGCCGATGATGCAGGTCACCGACGCCGACAGCGCGTACAAGGACATCGAGCGCCAGTACGGCTTCGTGCCCGAGCACTACCGCCGGTACCCGAAGGCCGCGCTGCCTGGCGCCTGGCGGACGATTCGCGACATCGAGATGAACCCGAACGGAGCGATGCCCCCCAAGTACGTCGTGCTCGCCGGCCTCGCCGTCGCCTCGCAGGTGCCGTGTCAGTACTGCGTCATCTCGGGCACCGAGCTCGCGCGCACGTACGGAGCGACCGACGCGGAGATCTCCGAGGCCGTCGCGATCGCCGGCTACACGCGGCTGATGAGCACGATGCTCAACGGCATGCAGCTCGACATGGCGGCGTTCAAGGCCGACATCGCGCGCCTGGCGAAGCCCCGGGCGAAGAAGCAGGCGATGCTCGGGCCCTGAAGGTCAGCAGCGCGTCGAGGCGCCACGGGGTAGACAGATCGCGCCCGGACGACGACGGGGTGGTCGACCTGCCGTAAGCTCCGGCGCGCAAGATGTCCTCGTCGAAGAGACCGCCGCTCGAGCTCGGCGCAGAAGACTCCGCCGCGCAGCTCGCGACCGCGAAGGTCCACTTCGACCCCAACGGGCACGTGCCGGCCGAGCAGCTGCGCGCGCTCGCCGAGGGAGACCTCGCCGACGGCTCGCGCGACGGGGTGATGACGCACCTGACGACCTGCGAGGCCTGCCGCTCGACGGCGAGCAGCTTCGGCTTCGACGCGACCATCCGCGCGGCGCCCGTCTTTCCCAGCCGCCCTCCCGAGCCGCGCGACTCGCTCGTCGGCCAGCGCGTCGGCGAATACGAGGTGCTCGCGCGGCTCGACGAAGGCGCGATGGGCGTCGTCTACCGCGGGGTGCAGCCCGTCATCGGCAAGCCGGTCGCCATCAAGGTCATGCAGCGCGAGGCGTCGCGCGACCCCGAGCAGGCGCACCGCCTCGTCGCCGAGGCGCGCGCGGTGAACGCGGTGGGCCACCCGAACATCGTCGACGTCTTCTCGTTCGGCACGCTGCCCGACGGCCGGCAGTACCTGGTGATGGAGCTGCTCACCGGCAAGAACCTGCGCGTGCTCGGCCGCGATGACGGCGTGTCGCTGGTCGACTCGGTCGACATCCTCGCTCAGGTGGCGGCGGCGCTCGCCGCGGCGCACGCGGCCGGCGTGGTGCACCGCGACTTGAAGCCCAGCAACATCTTCGTCGGCCGCCGGCTCGGCGCGCTGCAGGTGAAGGTGCTCGACTTCGGCGTGGCGAAGGGGCTGACGCGCAGCATCTCGCACGTCGCGACCCAGCCGGGGATGGTGATCGGCACCGTCGGCTTCATGGCGCCGGAGCAGATTGTCGGCACGGAGATCGGCGCGCCCGCCGACGTCTACGCGCTCGGCTGCGTCGCGTACTGGCTGCTGGCGCGCGCCGAGGTGTTCAGCTCGCCTGACGACGGTGAGCTCTACCGCCTGCACGTCGAGGCGCCGCCGCGGCCGCTGTCGAGCCGCGCGCAGGTGCCTCCGACGCTGGGCTCGCTGGTCGACGCCATGCTGCAGAAGAGTGCCGCCTCGCGGCCGAGCGCGAGCGAGGTTCACGAGCGGCTCAACCGGCTGCTGGTCGCGCTGCGCAACGGGCCGCCGCGCTCCGAGAACGAGGTGCCGACGCTTCCGCCGCAGCGGGGGCCGGTGACGGTCGAGACCGAGCCGATGGCGCCCGTCGCGGCGCAGACGGTGCTCGAGCTGCCCATCGTCGCCGCGCCGCGCACGGACACCGTCAGCGAGGTGACGGCTCCTCCGCCGCGCAAGAAGCGCGTGCTCTGGTGGGTGCTGCTCGCGGTGCTGCTGCTCGCCGCGGCGGGCGTGGGCCTCGCGGTGAAGACCGGCGCGCTGCCCCGCTGAGCTTGTACTCCCAAGCCTTCTGCCGCGTACTAAGTTCGCGCCCGCATGCGGGTCCTGCTCCTCGGTCTGTTGCTCACCACTGCCTGCCGCACGGTTCGACCGGCCTGGTCCATCGACAAGCAGCTCGACGAGACGCGGCGCAAGACGACGGAAGGCGACGTCGTCGGCGGCTACGGCCAGTTCGGCGGCTACGCGTGGCTCGGCATCCCGTTCGCCGACCCCCCGGTCGGAGAGCTCCGCTGGCGGGCGCCGCACCCGCCGCAGAAGCGCAACTTCCCCGTCGCGGCGACGCACTACCAGCACGCGTGCATCCAGCCGGCGAACCAGCTCACCATCAACGAGCCCGAGCACGACGGCGTCTTCGGCGACGAAGACTGCCTCTACCTGAACGTCTGGGCGCCGCACGTCGCGAAGGACCTGCCGGTGATGGTGTGGATTCACGGCGGCGGCAACAGCATCGGCAGCGCGGCGCAGACCGACTTCTCGCGCCTCGCCACGAAGCAGAACGTCATCGCGGTGAGCGTGCAGTACCGGCTGGGCCCCTTCGGTTGGTTCCGTCACCCCGCCTTGCGCGAGGGCGTCGGGCCCGACGACCAGTCGGGCAACTACGGCACGCTCGACCTCATTCGCGCGCTCGAGTGGCTGCGCGACAACGTCCAGAGCTTCGGAGGAGACCCCAACGCCATCACCATCTTCGGCGAGTCGGCCGGCGGCACGAACGTGTACTCGCTGCTCTTGTCGCCGAAGGCGAAGGGCCTCTTCCACCGCGCCATCGCGCAGAGCCCGAGCATCTCGCGCACCACGCTCGAGCAGGCCGAGAACGAGGACCTTCGCGCGAACAGCTCGGGCGACATTCAGCTGCGGCTGATGCTCAAGCGCGGCGCCCACGACCAGGCCGACGCGAAGGCGAAGCTCGAGCTCACCCCGCTCGCGGCGCAGGCGGCGGCGCTGCGCGCGCTCACCGTCAGCGAGCTGATGGACCTCTACAAAGAGGGAGCCCCCATCACCGCCGGCATGCTCGACCTGCCGGTGCTGTTCCCCGACGGCGCGGTGCTGCCCGAGGGCACGTGGCTCGACGCGTTCGCGCGCCCCGACGGGTGGAACCAGGTGCCCGTCATCACCGGCAGCAACCGCGACGAGGCGAAGCTGTTCCAGCTCTTCGACCGCCGCTACACGTACTGGCTGTTCGGAATTCTCCCGCGCATTCGCGACGAGCAGCGCTACGAGGCGACGGCGCAGGCGGTGACGCGGCTGTGGCGCGGCTCGTGCGTCGACCAGGTCGCGCACGCGATGAAGTCGTCGGGCTACGAGGACGTGTGGTCGTACCGCTTCGACTGGGACGACGAGCCGACGCGCCTGGGCACCGAGCTCGGCAAGCTGCTCGGCGCCGCGCACGGCATCGAGATTCCGTTCGTGCTCGGAAACTTCGAGGGCCAGGAGCTGCTCTACAACTCCGAGGACAACGGCCCGCGCGACGCGCTCTCGAAGCGGATGATGGACTACTGGGGCACGTTCGCGCACAGCGGCAACCCCGGCACCGACTGGAAGCGGTACGACATCACCAGCCCGGACACGCCGAAGTACCTGCAGCTCGACACGCCGGTCGAGCGCATCCGCATGATCGCCGCCGTCGAGGACCCGGAGTCGGTGCTGCAGCAGCTGCTCGCCGACCGCGGCACGCCGTGGCCGGAGAAGTGTGAGGGCCTCTCGCGGCTGGTGAAGATCGGCTTCGTCGACGCCGAGCGCGCCGCGCGCGTCACCGAGTGCACCACCGGGGTTCAGCTGCGCGAGTAAGCCCCCTACAGCTTGCTCATCATCGACTCGTTGCTGAAGACCCGGCCGATGAGGTCCGCGAGCGCCTTGTTCAGCGCCACGTTGACCTCGTCGCCGTCGTAGTCCCGGCCCTGGTGCGAGCCAGCTCCCTCGAGCGTCGAGTTGGCCAGCGTCGCACCGCCGGCGTCGGTCACCTCGATCTGCGCCACCAGCCGAGCGGAGTAGCTGCCGCCCTCTTCGACGTTCACCACGCTCAACCCCACCTTCAGCACCACGTCGGCCTCGTTCGCGGACGTGGCGATCTTGGCACCCACGCGCGCGAGCTCGATGCGGAACCCTGCATCGACCATCCGCACCACCTCGGCCGGCTCAGCCTGGATCGGGATGTTCGCGTTGACGTCTCGGCCAATCTTCCTCGACGTGCCGAAGCGGTTCTCGACGTCGACGAAGACGCGTCGGGTGGGAAGGATCTTGGGGTCCCGGTCGGACGGCCCACTTCCAAGGTAGGTCACCGGGGCCTCGACGACCTTCGGGCGGTGGCGGCAGGCGACGGCGCTCAGCACGAGCAGGGCGATGAAGAACAGGCGCATGGGCGGCACAGATATCAGGCGCAAAGAAAAAGGCCGATGGCGAGTCGCCACCGGCCTTCATCACTCGCGCGTCGAGGCGCGGCGTTTCAGTTCTTCAGCTGCGCCTGAACGAACTCTTCCGCCTTCTGCATCGCAGCGGGGAAGTCGTGCAGCGCCTGCTGGTTGCCGTCGAGCGCGCCGTTGTACGTCTTCTGCAGCAGGTTGAAGAGCTCGCGGTACGCCTTGTCGAGCTTCTCGAACTGCTCCTTCTGCGGGCCCGGCTTCGCGTTCTTCGCCTCCTTCGCGATGGCGTCGGCGGCTTTGCGGAACTCCTCCAGGTACGCGTAGAGCGCGAGGCCCTGGGCCTCGGCCATCCACACGTTGATGGTGCCGAGCGCTTCCTGCTGCTCCTTCTCGGTCGCGTTGTTCATCTTCACCAGCAGGTCGGCGATCTGCTTCAGCGGCCGGCCGATGTCCGCGATGTGCTTCTGCGGCGACTCCTGCAGCTGCAGGTGCAGCCGGTACAGCCAGTCGATGTACGGCCCCGGCTCGTCGGACGGCGGACCCTTGAGGAACGCTTTGATGGCTTCCATTTCAGTTCCCTCCCGCCGAGAGCATGTTCTGCAGGCGCGGCAGCACGAACGCGCCGCCCGCCGCGATGGCCAGAATGCCCTTCGGCCCGATCGGCAGCTCACGCTGCGAGCCGTCGGGGTTTCTCGGCATGAACCCGCGCAGGCCGCCGTAGCCGGCGGACATCACCGGGAACCACTGGCGCAGCTCGGGCGGAATGTCGATGCCCGTCACCTTCGACAGCGCCTCGGCGCCGGCGATGTGCAGCCGCATGCTCGCCTGGGCCTTGTCGTAGTCGGCGCCGACGCGGCGGTTGAAGATGCCGACGGTGTGCGAGAGCAGGTCGGTCGCGACCTTCATGCGCTCTTGCGGAGTGCCCTTGCCCATCGCGTACATGCCGGCGAGCTTGCCGAAGTCGACGGTGGCGTCGACGAGGTTGAGCACGTTGCCGAGGATCGGCACGTTCTTCATCGAGCCGATCATGCTGCGCAGACCCGCGCTCGCGACCTGACCCGCGAGGCCGAGCCAGCTCGGCTCTTTCGTCGCCTTCTCGAACGCGGCCTGCTGCCGGGGAGTACGGCCGGCGCTGTTGTTCGCGCTCGGGCCCCAGCCACGGTTCGTGACCTGTCCTTCCACTTCGGTTGCCGCCGGAGTCGAGGCGGTGTCGCGCTGCGTGGGAATCGAAGTCAGACCCGCGGGCCTGGAGCCAGCGCCGCCAATGGGATCAGCCATGTTGTGAAGCTCCTGAGGGAGGAACTGCAGGAAGGGAAGAGAGCTTAGCTGCCTGGGGGGATTTTCGCACACATGGTAGTTCTCGTTGCATGAGACCGCTCATCTTCTTGGTTCTCTCAGGCTGTGCGGCCACTTCCGCGGCCGTCGGCTCCGCGGCTCCCGGCGGCCGAGAAGAGGCGAGCCCCGCGCGCGACCTCGCCTGCTCGCTCGCCGACGACGTCGGCCCCCGCCTCGCCGGCAGCGACGGCGACGCCCGCGCAGTCCAGTGGGCGCTGATGAACATGAAGCAGCTCGGCCTCTCCAACGTGCGCGCCGAGCCGGTGACGGTGCCGCACTGGGTGAGGGGGGAGGCCCGCGCCGAGCTCGTCGCTCCGTTCAGCCGGCGCTTCTGGGTGGCGGCGCTCGGCGGCTCGATCGCGACTCCGCCCGGGGGCGTCGAGGCCGACGTCGTGCGCGTCACCTCCATCGAAGAGCTGCGCGAGCTGCCCGAAGAGCGCGTGAAGGGCCGCATCGTCTTCTTCGACAAGGTGATGTCCCGCGACCCCGACGGCCACGGCTACGGGAAGACCGTCGACGTCCGCACCAAGGGCGCGATCGAGGCCGCGAAGAAGGGCGCCGTCGCGTCGCTGATCCGCTCGGTCGGCACCAGCGACGCGCGGTTCCCGCACACCGGCGCGATGCGCTACGCCGACGGAGTGCCGAAGATCGCCGCCGCCGCGCTCGCGATCCCCGACGCGGAGCTCCTGCGCCGCACGCTGGTGAAGAACGGCCAGCCGGTGCGCGTGAAGCTCGAGCTGACGCCGCAGTGGCTGCCCGACGCCGAGTCGGCGAACGTCATCGGCGAGGTGCCGGGCAGCTCGAAGCCCGAAGAGCTCGTCGTGCTCGGCGCGCACCTCGACTCGTGGGACCTCGGTGACGGCGCCATCGACGACGCCGCGGGCGTCGGCATCATCCTCGACGTCGCCCGGCGGCTCGTCGCCGAGAAGCCGGCGCGCACGGTGCGCGTGGTGCTGTTCGCGAACGAGGAGAACGGCCTGCGGGGCGCGCGCGCGTACGCGAAGGCGCACGCGGACGAGCTGCCTCGCCACGTCGCCGCGCTCGAGGCCGACAGCGGTGCCGGCGTGGTGACCGGCGTCGGCTTCAAGGGCGGGCCCGACGCGGCGAAGGCGATGGCCGCGCTGGCGCCGCAGCTGGTCGACCTGGGGCTGCCTCCGCCGACCGCCTCCGACGCGGGCGGCGCCGACACCAGCGAGCTCACCGGGGTGCCGCAGGTCGAGCTCGACCAGGACCGCTCGCGCTACTTCGACCTGCACCACACCGCCGACGACACCTGCGACAAGATTCAGCCGAAGGAGATCTCGCAGGCCGCGAGCGTCGCGCTCGTGGTGACGCGCTACCTCGCGAACATGCCGGGGAACCTCGGCCGCCGTTCGACCGCCGACTGATCATCTCAGTTTTTCACCGGCGCTCCTGCGCCAAGCGCGCGCTTCGACTGGCCGGGCGCGGTGGCGCGTCGCTTGCTGACGGGGCTCCCGCCCATGCGTGCCGCTGCCCTCGTCGCGCTGTCCCTCGTGGCGTGCGACGCCCGGCTGCAGCGCGTGTCGGCGGACCTGCTCGTCGAGCCGAGCGCGCTGGTGTTTCCCGCCACCGCGACCGGCGACACGCGCACGCTGCCGGTGGCGCTCATGAACGCGTCGCGCGCGCCGCTGAAGCTGCACGTCTCGTCCGGGGCACCGTTCGCGCTCGAGCTCGACGTCGAGCTGTCCGGGGGCGAATCGCGCCAGGTGCCGGTGCCGTTCGCTCCCGCGGCAGAGGGCGCTGCGGCCGGCGTGCTCGTCGTCAGCGGCGACGTCGAGGCGGCCGTCGCGTTGACCGGCGACGCCGTGGCTCCCGCGCAGTGCTCGACCTCGGAGCCGTGCCGCCGCGTGCAGCGAGACCCGGCGACGAACACGTGCGTCGAAGAGAACGCCGCCGACGGCTCGGCGTGCACGTCGCAGAACGCCTGCCTCGCCGGTGGCGTCTGCGTCGGCGGCGTCTGCGCCGGCACGCCGGTGTCGTGCGACGACCACGACGCGTGCACCGTCGACGCGTGCGAGCCCTCAGGCGGCTGCCAGCACGTCGCGACCGTCTGTCCCGCGCCTGCCGACAAGTGCCACGTCGCGCGGTGCGACCCCAAGACCGGCTGCGCGAGCGAGCCCGCGCCCGACGGCACCGCGTGCGGCCCGAGCGACTGCACGACCGCGCACGTCTGCATGGCCGGCACGTGCCGCGCGATGGCGGTGCCCGATGGCTACGCGTGCGGCGACGCGTCTCCGTGTCAGGCGAAGGGGCGGTGCTCGGCGGGCACCTGCAACCAGCCCGCGGCGACGTCGCTGCAGCTCTCGTGGAGCCACCCGATGCCGTACAACGGCGTCGACTTCCGCGGCGTGGTCGACCCGAGCGGGAACCTGTACTGGGTCGAGTGCGAGGCGGTGCGCGGCGTGAACCCGTGCGAGCTCGTCTCGTATTCGCCGGACGGGCTGCGCCGCTTCGGCGTGACGGTTCCGACGCTGACCACCATCACCGGCGTCACGCACCTCGCGGCGGGCGGCCGCATCTTCGTCGCCGGTCGCGGCGCCTCGGTGGCGGCGTTCTCGGAGACCGGCGCGCTGTTGTGGACGAAGCCCGCGGGCGGCAGCTCGTCGCTCGACGGCATGGTGGCCGACCGCAGCGGCCGGCTGTACGTGGCCGAGCACTTCCAGGGCGAGACGGATTCGTGGTCGCTCATCCGCTACGACCCCGGCGCGAGCGTCGGCATCGCGCGCAAGCTCGGCGGCACGCCCCGCGGGCTCACGCTCGACGCGAGCGGCAACGTCTACTTCGTGGTGAGCGACACGTCGCTCCCGCTGCCGATGGGCGCCGCCGCGCCGGCGCACCACCTCGTGTCGCTGGCGCCGTCGGGGGCGACCCGCTTCACCCTCTCGTTCATGTGGAGGGACGCCCCGCACGCGGTGTTCAACGGCGAGCTGTTGATGAACAGCGGCGAGGTCCGCTCGACGCTCGACGGCGCGGTGAAGCCGGGCGCGTACCGCGACTGGAGCCGCGGCGACCTCGCGGCGCTGATGTCGGCGACCGGGCGCTACCGGTGGGTCGACGACGAGTGCTGCCCGGCGTGCGACTGCGCGGGCAGCCTGGCGCTGCAGGGGTGGGCGGTCGGCGGCACGCAGCCGCGCTTCACGTGGGCGTCGTTCGGCACGTCCGCGTCGCGCGTGAGCCAGCCGCAGCTCTTGTCCGACGGCAGCGTGCTGTTCGCGAGCCAGGTGCAGGGCGGCACCGACGTGAAGCTGCGCGCGCTCGACTCGAGCGGCGCGCAGACGTTCGCGTGCACCATCGGCTCCGCGAGCCTCGGCATGGGCGCCACGCGAAGGTGGGGCGGCGCGACGGCGCTGACGCAAGGGCGCTGGGCCGTGCTCGAGCACACGTCGTGCCCGAGCTGCATTCACGACCCGCCCCCGGTGCTGCGCGTGTACGCGGTGCCGGGCCTCACCGTCGCGCCGAGCGGGTGGACGGGCGTCGGCGGCTCGCCGGGAAGAAACGGTCAGCCTCGCTGAAGCGCGTTGGGGTAAGACGGGCCTATGAAAAGGCTTCTCGCGGTGCTCGTCGTGACGTTGCTCGCTGGATGTCCTGGCCCCGGCAACCCCGATGGAGGCACCGGCGGAGGCACTGCCGGCAGCGGCGGTGTCGGTGGAGGCAGCACCGGCGGCTCCGGTGGCGCGACGGGCGGCGGCACCGCGACGGGCGGCGGCACTGCGACGGGCGGCGGCACTGCGACGGGCGGCGGCACTGCGACGGGCGGCGGCACTGCGACCGGCGGCGGCACTGCGACGGGCGGTGGCACTGCGACCGGTGGCGGCAGCGCGACGGGCGGCGGCAGCTCCGGTGCGGGTGGGGGCTTCGCGACGGATGGCGGCGCCATTCCTCTGAGCCAGCTCTGCGCTGCGCTCGGCAGCGCGTACTGCGCGCAGCTGACCAACTGCGGTCTCTTCACGTCGTTCCAGAACTGCCTGCTGTACTTCAACGCCCAGAACCCGAACGACTGCGCGAGCGAGAACCGGTTCGCCGTCGACGCGGGCCGCCAGAGCTTCGACGGCCTGGCCGCCTCGCGGTGCCTGTCGGCGGTCGCGGCGCTCCCCTGCGCGACCGGCCTCGACTCCCTCGACATGAACGCCGACTGTCGCGCGGTCTTCGTGGGCCTCTCCGCGCCTGGAGGCAGCTGCCAGAGCAGCGACGACTGCCCGACCACGCACTACTGCAGCCGGCCCGCGGGGGTCTGCGGCGGCTCGTGTCTGACCCGCGTGGCCGACGGGATGCCGCCGGGCAGCGCCGAGTGCCAGCGCACCTCGTACGTGTACGACGGCATCTGCCGCAGCCCGGTGCCGGCGGGCCAGTCGTGTGCTCAGGCGGACGGCGGGGTGCAGACGCCGCAGCGGTGCGCCGGCGGCTACTACTGCGACGCGACGACGCGGCAGTGCACGCAGATCAAGCCCGTCGGCGCCACGTGCACGTCACAGACGGAGTGCGGCCAGTTCGCCATCTGCATCGGCACGTGTCGCTCGCCGCGGTCCGTGGGCGAAGAGTGCAACAGCGCTCCGTGCAAGTTCGACGCGTGGTGCCGGCCGCACGGCGACGGCGGCTCCTCGTGCCGCGCGTGGAGCGGCATCGGCGGCGAGTGCAACCGCAACGAAGCGTGCACGCCCGTCGCGCGCTGCGTGGGGCTCGACGGCGGCTTCGCGGCCATCGGCGCGTGTCAGGCTCCTGGCACTGCGGGCGAGACCTGCATGAACGGCAACAACGGCGACTGCGCGTCCAACCTCTACTGCGACTTCAACTCCGACCAGTGCACGGCGCGGAAGAGCAACGGTGCGTCCTGCTTCGGAGGCTTCGAGTGTGCGTCGGGCATCTGCCGCCCGCCGTCCGACGGCGGCAATCCCGAGTGTCGCGCCGACTACTCCTGCTTCTGAGTCACCAGCGCCGGCGGCCGCCGCCGCGGCCGCCGCCGCGATCCCAGTTCCTGCCGCCGCCCCAGCCGCCGCCGCGGTAGCCGCCGCCGCGGTACACCGGCGCTGCGTCGTGCGAGCGCCAGGAGCGACGGCCTCCGCCGCCGTGCCACCCGCGCCAGCCGCCGTTCCACCCGCCGTAGCGGCCCCACGAGAAGCTCTTCATGGACGGGCGGCTGTAGCGGCCGTACGCGTAGCTCCAGCCGGGGTTGCCGACGCGGAAGCCGACGCTGACGCCCGGAGGAGCCACCGGCGCCCACGCGACGTTGCCCGCAGTGTTGCAGCGCCAGTCGACCCACGCCGGAGCCCACTGCGTCTGCGGCCACCACACCCAGCCGTAGCGCGGCGACTGGTACCAGCGGCCGTAGTGGAACGGTGTCGACCCGAAGCGGTACGTCGAGGCGAACTGCCAGCCCGCGGTCGTCGCGACCCACTGGCCGCCGGTGGTGTACGGGACGAAGTCGGCGCCGACGACGGCCTGCGCGGGCTGCCAGACCCGGCCGACGCCCGGCTCCTCGACGAAGGTGCCGTACGCGGCGACCTGCTGCTCGAGCTGCGTCTGCGTGGGAGCGACCGGCGGCGGCTGCTCTCCCGGGTACGCCGCCCAGCCGGTGTCTTCGCTCGTCGGCAGCGGAGGCGGCGACGGGAACCAGTCGTCGGCGTCGACGTCTCCGTCGTAGTCGAGGTCGTAGCCAGTCTGAGCGCTCGCGAGGGGCGCGGCGAGCACCACCGCAGCGAGAAGTGCACGGGGGAACATGGGGCTACCGACGTGGGTGCCCTGGTCGTATTCAAACGACCGGGTTCGGGTTCGCGTTCGGGTTCGGGGTCGACCGCGAACCCGCACGCGAACGCGAACCCGGCTTTTTCCGGTCACGCCGCAGACTTGTTGGGTCCGCCGCCTTTGACCTGCCCGCTCTGTCCGGGCTTCTCGAGCGTGCCTGCCGGGTCGCGCGGCTTCTCGTCGTACTGCTGCTTGTCCGCGAACTTCGCGGCGACCTTGTCTGCGAGGCGGCCGCCGAACCTGCCCATGAGCGTGTCGACCACCGCGCGGGCTCCGACCTTCACGTCGCGCTTGGGCTTCTGCGCCGCCTCGAGGATCGCCTCGGCCACCCTGTCGGCTTCGATCATCGGGCCCGGCAGCTTCGGCTCGTGCTCCATGTAGTTGCGTGCGTGCTGCGGGTACGGCGTGTCGACCGCGGTGGGCTGAATCAGCGTGATGCTCACGTCCTGCTTGTCGACGTCGACGACCTCGACGCGCAGCGAATCGGTGAAGCCCTTCACCGCGTGCTTCGACGCCGAGTACATGCCCTGCAGCGGCACGACGGCCTCCGACACCTCGCTGCCGAGGTTGATCAGCGCGCCCTTCGATTGCTTCAGGTACGGCAGCGCGATCAGCGAGCCGTTCACGACGCCCCAGAAGTTGATGTCGAAGAGCTTGCGGCTGTCGAGCTCGGGAACATCTTCGAGCTTGCCGTAGATCGCGACGCCCGCGTTGTTCACCCAGGTGTCGATGCGGCCGAAGGTGTTGATGGCCTGTGAGGCGATCTGCTCCAGGTCCTCGCGCACCGTGACGTCGGCGCACACCGCGAACGCGATGCCCCCGTCGCCCTGAATCTTCTTCACGATGTCCGCCAGCGTCTCGTCGCTTCGCGCGGCGAGCACCACTTTGGCGCCTCGTTTCGCGGCCATGAGCGCCGTCGCGAGGCCGATCCCGCTCGAGGCTCCGGTGATGACGATGACCTGCTCTGAAATCGGCTTGAGTTGCGCTGCCATGATGCAGACGAGGGCTGCATCGCAGGTGCCACCTGGCCGCGACAGGGGCGCTGCAGAGCCCGTATTCTGACGCAGCCTGACGCACCCGTTCACGCCCACCACCGACGTCGCACGCCTGTTCACCGGAACCGCGAACCGCGCGCTGATCTCCCGCCACTTCTGTTTCTGGCGATCGAAGTCCGGCATCAACGGGACCATCATCTGGGGCCGCACGACGGATCAGGACGTCGACGAGATGTTCGCCGTCTACGCAGCGCTGCTGACGTCGCCGCTCGCGGGAAAGCCCTCGATCACCGACCTCCGCGGGCTCGAGGCGGTCAGCGTGGTCGGGTTCGAGCGCCTGGTGAAGTCGCTGAGCGCACGCCGGCCCGAGTGGCTGCCGCGCGCCGGCCGCCAGGCGATTCTGCACGGCGCGAGCTTCCCCGGCGCGCTCGTGCTCGGCGCGTTTCAGCTCGCCGCCAGCGGCTTCGAGCTCGCGGCGTTCGAAGACGAGGACGCCGCGTTCCAGTGGGCCGGGGCGACCAGCGTCCAGCGCGACGTCGCCGCGCTGCGCGAGTCGTTGTTCGCGGTGCCCGACATCGTGCGCCGCGTGCGCGTCGTGTTCGCCGCGCACGACGCTCCGCTCTCGGTCGCGAAGCTCGCGCGTACGCTCGGCATGAGCACCCGCTCACTGCAGCGGCACCTCGCCGCGGCGGGCTCGTCGGTGCGCGCCGAGCGGCAGGCGCACGTCCTCGCGCGCGCCGAGAAGCTGCTCGCGGACACCGACCTCGACCTCGCGGCGATCGCGGCGATGGTCGGCCTGCCGTCAGCCGGCCGTCTCGTGGCGCTGTTCAAGAGCCAGCGGAAGACGACGCCGGACGCGTGGCGCCGCGCGGCGCGCTGAGCCTCACACGATCTTGAGCAGCGCCACCGGCAGCGCCTCGAACAGCGCGGCGAGGCGGGTGGAGCCGCTGTGCCGGCCGTCGCTGATCAGCAGCGACTCGAACGTGCCGTCGGGCAGCTCGACCGAGGTGTCTCCCCAGTGGGCGACGGGGCGCGTGGCGGCGACGACGACGACTCCGCCGCCGCGGGAGAACGCGATGGCGTCGTTCGCGTGCGAGCCTACGAGCTTCACCGGCGTGTAGCTGGTGAACAGCTCGGGGTACCGCCGGCGCAGCGCCAGCGCGCGGCGAATGACGTGCACCTTGTTGATGCCCTGCTCGTCGGCCTCGAGGGCCGGCAGCGTGGTCTCGTCGATGGCCTCGTCGCGCAGCTTCCAGTCGACCGAGCGGCGGTTGTCGGGGTCGACCAGCGCGTGGTTCCACAGCTCGGTGCCCTGGTAGGTGTCCGGCACTCCCGGGCAGGTGTGCTGCAGCAGCGTCCACCCGAGCGAGATGCCGCGCGCGTGCACGTCCATGCTGCGCACGTAGCGCGCGACCGCGGTGCACAGGCCTTCGTTCTTCAGCACGTTCTCGGCGAACTGCTCGAGCGCCTTCTCGTAGTCGGCGTTCTGCCGCGTCCACCGCGTCTCGAGCTTGGCCTCGCGCGCCGACTTGAGCAGCACCGCCTTGAAGCGCTCGAGGTCGATGGGCCACGCGCCGACGAGCGTCTGCAGCGCGAGCAGGCGCAGGCGGCCGTCGATGGCGTCTCCGGTCATGCCGAAGAAGTCGCGCGCGAGCGCCGCGAAGCCCGCCGGGGCGTGCGACATCGCGACCAGCCGCGCGCGCACGTCGGCGCTGCGCTTCGAGTCGTGCGTCGAGAGCGTCAGCATGCGCATCGGCCACTTCGCGGCCGCCTCGGCCTGCTTGGCGTGGAACTCCTTCGCCGAGAGCGAGAACCGCTCGGGCGAGCCGCCGACCTCGTTGAGCGCGAGCAGCCGCACGTCGCGGTACAGCGCCGTGTCCTCGACGCCCTTCGCCATGGCGGGCGCCGTCAGCTGCTGCACGCGCTCGGCGAACCGCTGCTCGAGCGCGCCCGTGCGCTTGCCGGTCAGCACGTCGCGCACGAACTCGAACAGCGCGGGGTCGAGCTCGGGCTCGCGCTTCATCGCGGTGGCGAGCGCCTTCTCGACGAGCGCGACGTCCGTCGGGTGCACGTCACGGCCCGCCTCGACGTAGCTGCGGTACACCGGGAACGACGAGACGAACGCGCGGACGAGCGTGCGCAGCTCGTGGCGCGAGTAGTCGCGGATGTCGCTGTGCCGGTCGCGCAGCTCGAGCAGCGTGTGCGTGAGGCGGTTCACGTCGCTGGCGAGCAGCTCTTCGAGCACCTGGCCGCGGGCCTCGGCGGCGATGTCGGCGAACGGGCGCTTCTCGTTGGCGAGCTCGGCCTGCAGCTCGGTGAGCGGCGCCTCGGCCTCGGGCGGCACGAACAGGCCCATGAGGTCGTTCGCGAACTCGTAGCCGGTGGTGCCCTGAACGGGCCAGGCGCGCAGGGCCTCGTCGTGGCCCAGAATCTTCTCGACGTGGATGGTGGCGTCGCCGACGACCGAGCGCAGCCGCTCGAGGTACGCGCGCGGGTTCGCGAGGCCGTCGACGTGGTCCACGCGGACGCCGTCGACGGCGCCGGACTTCGCGAGCTCGGCGACGAGGGCGTGGCAGGCGTCGAAGACGCGCGGGTCCTCCATGCGCAGGCCGACGAGCGAGTTGACGTCGAAGAAGCGGCGGTAGTCGAGGTCGCGCTCGGCGCGGCGCCAGTACGACAGGCGGTACGACTGCTGGTCGAGCAGCGTCTCGAGGCGCTCGGGGCTGCCGTTGAGCCGCTCGATGGTGTCGTCGAGCGCGGCGGCGCACATCGGGCTCTTCTCGAGCAGCTCTTCGAGCAGGTCTCCGAGCACGTCGTGGTGCTCGAGCTGCTCGTAGGCGTCGCCGAAGAAGAGGACGCGCGTGTTGTTGCAGCGGCCGGCGGCCTCGCGCAGCAGCGGCCCGATGCTCTTGGGCGCGAGCGGGAAGCGGTGCTCGTGGTACTCGAGGACGAAGAGGCCTCCCTTGCGGCGGACCTTGAGCTCGCCCTTCTGCAGGATGCGGTGGCGGTGGTCGCCGAGCACCGGGAGCAGCACCACGTCCTTGAGGCCCGGCTCGGGCGCGTCCCAGTCGATGTCGAACATGTGCGCCCAGCGGCCGGTCGGGCCGTACTGCAGCACGTCCCACCACCACGCGTTGCGCGGGTCGGCGATGGACATGTGGTTGGGGACGATGTCGAGAATGATGCCGAGGCCGTGCGAGTGCGCCGTCTGCACGAGCTGGTCGAAGCCCGCGCGGCCGCCGAGCTCGTCGTTGATGCGCGTCGGGTCGATGAGGTCGTAGCCGTGCGTCGAGCCCTTCGCGGCCTGCAGCACCGGCGAGAGGTACAGGTGGCTGACGCCGAGCTTCTTCAGGTAGGGGACGCGCTCCATCGCGTGGGCGAAGCCGAAGCCTTTGTGGAGCTGGAGGCGGTACGTCGCGATGAGCGGTCTGGTTGGTGACGTCATTGGAATGTCGCTCCCCCTCCGGGTGGCGAGGGTTTCAATAGCCAGCACCGGGGGGGACTTCACGGGCGCTACGAGGGCGTGACGCCGCCTGACCCGCCGTGCGACGCTTCGCCGCGCCTGCGCCAACGAGGGGAGCCCACTTGATTCGGTTTGCTGCGGTCGCGGTGCTGCTGCTCGCGTCGTACGCCGAAGCGTCACGCTTCAGCTACGGGACCTTGAGCTGGGTGAAGGACACCGGCTTCATGACGCCCGGCCAGTCGCGCTACACGGTGACGCTCGCCGTTGCGGCGCGCCGCAGCTACGCGTGGAGCGTCGGAGCGAACCCGGCCCTCGGCACCGTGCTCGCCACCGACTTCTCGCTCACGCTGACGCCTGCGAGCGGTACCGCCACGACTCAGTCGATCTCACTCACGGTCGTGTCGTCGAACGCCGCGGAGGACTGGTTCCTCGCGCAGGGCCAGGCCGTCGTCACCGTCTCGAGCAGTCAGCTTCCGATCGAGGTCCGCTACGAGGACTGCTGCCGCGTCACGACGCTGCGCGACTCGAACGCGAGCACGCCGATGCGGCTGACCACGACGCTGCCGGCGGCCTCCGGCCCCACGCGCTCGCCGTCGACGACGGGCCTGCCGCGCGTCTACACCTACGTCGGCCAGCCGCTGAGCTTTCAGCTCCCGGCGACGGCGCCGCCGTCCACCACCGTCGCTCACGCGGTAGCGACACCGGCGCAGTCGGGACTGGTGCTGCCGGCGCCGGCCGGGCTCGCGGTGAGCAGCACGGGCGTTCTCAGCTGGACGCCGGCCGATGCCGGGCTCTACGCGGTTCAGACCCGCATGACGGCGAGCGACGGCACGGTCGCCCCGTACGACTTCGCCATCTCCGTGTCGGGTGCCACGCCGCCGATGGTGACGTTCGACCCCGGCCTCTGCGGAACCACGCGCACGGTGTACGTGGGCCGCGAGGACACGCTCGACATCACCGCGCGATCGAGCATCGCGACCGATGTGGTCACCATCACGAGCACCCCTCTGCCTGTCGATTCCCGCTTCGTGACGGTGACGAGCGGGCAGGTGACGACGGCGCGGCTGCGCGTGCTGGTTCCACGCATTCCAGTACAAGTCAGCCCTCCCGGCCCCGAGACCGGGGCCTTCGTCTGCTTCCAGGCGTCGAGCATGTCCGCCAGCGCCCCGAGCCAATGCTGCGTGACCTACGTGTATGCGCAGTCGCCGCTGCGCAGCCTCACCGGCACGTTCCGGGACTTCTCCGCCACCCAGGCCGACTTCGGGCTGGGGAACGGCGGCGGAGCGAACATGGTGCAGTCCGTGCTCGGCGCGAACCGCCGGCCCGTGCTGAACGGAGCTCCGGCGACGATCGCGTCCGCCGCGTCGTTCGCGCAGTGGTGGAGCGACACGGCTCCGCGGCGCACCTTCCCGCTCTACCTGAGCAACGCGCTGGTGGGCGACGCCCGTGTCTTCAACTTCGACACGACGCGCTTCTACCCGCTCGATGACCCCGGCGGCGGCACGGTGCCGAACCGGAACTTCACCTTCGAGGCCCACGACGTCATGCCGTACCTCCCCGGCGCGACGCTCAGCTTCGCGTCCGCCGACGACCTCTGGGTGTTCTGGAACGGACGCCTGGTCGTCGACCTCGGCGGCATTCATGCGCGGCAGACGCGCTCCATCGCGCTCGACACGGTGGCGGCGCAGCTGGGGCTCACCGCCGGTGAGACCTACCCGCTCGACGTGTTCTACGCGCACCGCGGCCTGCACGACCCCGAGCTGCAGCTCCAGCTGCTCGAGGCGGCGGCGTGCACGCCGGCGGCGACGCCGAGGCCCGCTTCCGCCTTCACCTTCCTCGGTGACGCGCGCGCGACGCCCGACGGCGGGCTGCGCCTTCAGATCTCCTCGACGGCGGACCCGGACCCCGCGGGTGCTTTCGTGGCGACTCCGCTGCCGCTCGACAACTTCCGCGTCGACTTCGTTCTCGACATGAGCCCGTCCGGCGGTGAAGGCATGGCCTTCGTGTTGTCGGGCGCGCCGATGGTCGGGCCGAACGTGCTGACGATGCCGACGCCGACCACCATGACGAGCAACGGCTACAACCTCGGCTACGCGGGGGTGAGCCCGTCGCTCGCGGTCGAGCTCGACCCGGCCCAGCAGGCGATCTCGTCGGATCCCAACTCGAGCCACATCGCGGTGATGTCGCGCTATGGCCTGCCGAACTCAGCCAACCACGGCGTCGCCCAGCTCGACATCGTCACTCGGAGCCAGTGGTACTGCCCCTGGCCAAACTTCAACTGCGGAGCCCCTCTCTACCTCGCCCAGTCGAACAACCAGCGCGTGCGCGTCACGTACGACCGCGCGCCGGGGCAGCCCACGGGCTGGCTGCGCGTCTACTACGACCCGTTCCGCGTCGGCGTGCCGTACCCGGACGTCGAGGTCGAGCTCGACGCGGCGCTGCTCGCCGCTGCGTTTCCGAGCAACGCGGCGTACTTCGGCTTCACCACGAGCCACACGTCGACGGGCGTGCCGCTCTTCGATGGAGGCATCGGTTGGGGCTCGGGTAACGCCCGCAACGTCGTCGTTCGCAACGTCGTCATCGCGGCGCACACCGCTTCAGCGCTCAGCCGCGTGACGGTTCCACCGCCGTCGGTCGTCGAGGTCGGGCAGCCGGTGACGCTGCGCGTGCGGTCGTACGACAGCTGCGACCAGCCGCTGCGCGTCGGCGGCTTCGGCCAGCTCTTCTGGGGGCTCGTCTCCGATTCGACCGGAGCGCAGCCGAACGCGGGCGTCGTCGACAACGGCGACGGCACGTATGACGTCGCGTACACGCCCACGGCTCCGGGGAGCTGGCAGGTGCGCGTGCTGCACGGCGCGGCGCCGGACGCCGGTGTGGCGCTCAGCGGCACGTCGACGTTCACCACGCTCGCGACGCTGTGCGGAGATGGCACGGTCGCGGGCAGCGAGGTCTGCGACGACGGCATGTCGAACGGCCAGTACGGCTTCTGTCGCGGCGATTGCACGGGCCTCGGCCCGCGCTGCGGCGACATGATGATCAACGGCCCCGAGCAGTGCGACGACGGCAACGTCGTCGGCGGCGACGGCTGCTCCGCGATGTGCCTCATCGAGGTGCCCGATGCGGGCGGTGCCGGTGGTGGTAGCGGTGGCGGCATGGGCGGTGGTGCCGGAGGCGCGGCGGGCGGTGGAGCCGGAGGCGCGACGGGCGGAGGAGCCGGAG
>CALJKW010000050.1 GCA_937980205.1 uncultured Myxococcales bacterium
GACGGCCAGGGCATCACTCACCGGGGGTCTTGACCCCCGCCCCGCCGGAGGCGAGCTCCCTCTCTGAGGGAAGTGACGGCCAGGGCATCACTCACCGGGGGTCTTGACCCCCGCCCCGCCGGAGGCGAGTTCCCTCTTGAGGGAAGTGACGGCCAGGGCACGACTCACCGGGGGTCTTGACCCCCGCCCCGCCGGAGGCGAGTTCCCTCTTGAGGGAAGTGACGGCCAGGGCACACGCGAAGTAACGCTACCGTTGCTTCCTTCCGGACCTGGCGGGGTTCACGGCCCCGCGTTGCCCTGACCAGAAGTGACGTCTCTCTAACAGCTTTCCGAGCGGAGAGGGTGGGATTCGAACCCACGAAGCCCTTTCGGACTCACACGCTTTCCAGGCGTGCGCCTTCAGCCACTCGGCCACCTCTCCAACCTGCATCCCCTCTACAGCTGCTGCGGAGAGCTAAGGATTCGAACCTTAGATACCGTTGCCGGTATGCCTGATTTCGAGTCAGGTGCCTTCGACCACTCGGCCAGCTCTCCAAGATACTGCAACTGCTAACTAAAACTGCGTCACGGCATATGCTACAATGAACCCGAATGCGGTGCTACTCACGTAGTTCGTACGTAAACTGGAGGAGCCATGGCTGACGGGAAATGGTCGGGACGTTGGGCCGGAGGACGGACTTACGAGAACCATCGAAGTGGCCGTGGCACGGTCTACGTGATCGAAAAGATGCTCCACGGCGAGCGCTATACCATTCCTCTCGGGGTTGGAGACAAGCAAAGCGCGGAAGCTGAGCTCGCCTTGTTCATGCGTGATCCCGTTCTGTACCGGGCTCAGCACCTGACGCGAACCGCGCCGCAGCCTGAAGGGCTCCGGATCGACGAGGCGTCGATCCGCGAGGTCATCGGCGCGCTTCGGCGCGACAACCGGACCGAGCCGTACCTGAAGGACGTCGCGAGGTGCCTGGCTGACTGGGCCGACGAGCTTCGCGGCAAGCCGCTGCAGGCGGTGAGCAAGGCCGACATCGAGAAGATTCTGACGAAGAACAAGTCGCGCAACCATCGGCTGGCGGCGCTCAAGTCCTTCTGCACGTACTACGTGAAGGCGGGGCGGCTCGCGGCGGCGCAGAACCCGGCGGCGCTCGTGGAGATCAAGGCGCCGCCTCCCGGGAAGCTGAAGAAGCAGAAGGGCTACTCGATGGCGGTCGTCGCGCAGCACTACGCAGCGCTCGACACGCAGCCAACTCGCGACCTGCTGCTGCTCCGTGCCAAGGCCGGCATGCACGGCTCGGAGGTCGAGCGCATTGCGGCGGGCGACTGCCACCTGCGTGAGGTCGACGGTGGAGGCACTGAGATCTGCGCGGTCGTGTCGTTCATCCACAAGGGCCGCCACGAGCACGCGCTCTCGCTCGACGGGCAGATGCTGGCCGCGGTCAAGCGCCTCATGGACACAAAGTATGCGCCCCCCAAGGGCACCATGGGCAAGGCGCTCAAGCGCGCGGCTCTGAGGCTCGGCAAGAACGTGCCCTACCTGCTGGCGAGCCAGCTGCGGCACAGCTTCATCAGCTGGGCGACTGCTGAGGGCGAGAAGGTGACCGTCAGCGGGCGGGGCGTCGACCTGCGCGAGGTTCAGCAGATCGTGGGGCACCGCGACGGCTCGACGATCACCAAGGATCACTACCTCAGTTACATCCCGCCGTTCATCCGGTTGGCGAACCTGCAGCTGGTGCATCCCGACGATCCGCCGTCAGATCCAGAGCTGCCGGCCGACCGGGTTCCAGCAGCCGTCGGCTGATTTTGCGGCCACCGCACGAGAAACCCCATGCCCCTCACCTTCGAGATCGTCTCTGGCTTGGTTCTGCAATCACTGAAGGACATCCCTGCCGGACAGTACGAGGAACTCGTTGACGATGTAGCGAGGCTCGCGCTCAAGCAGCAGCTTGTTCTTGCATCGCACGGTGGCTTCAGCAGCGGTGGGAGGGCTGTGGACAGGCTTTCGCAAGCCGATCGGCCTTTGGTCTACGAGATGGTTCGCCAAGCGATGTGGAGGTTCATTGTCCGTGGCCTGTTGGTGCCCGGTGCGAACCGCATGAACCCGAACTGGCCGTTCTACGCGGTCACCGTGACAGGGCAGGCGGCCGTCGATGCCGGCCGGCCGCAGCCGTACGACGCCGACGGGTTCATCGAGTACTTCATGCAGACCGCCGGCGCTGATGCTGACCCCGTGGTGATCGCATACGTGAGGGAGGCCGTCGAGACGTTCAATGTGGGCTGCATGCGTGCATCAGCAGTCATGCTCGGCGCTGCATCGGAGAAGCTGATCCTCCTCGCAATCGACGCATTGAGGTCATCGATCGCGGATGGGACGAAGAAGGCGTCGTTCGAGATGCAGTTGGCGAAGAACTGGATGATCACCAGCCGCTATCGCGTCTTCGAAGAAACGCTCGAGAAGGTGATCGCCGCCAAGAAGACGCCGCTGCCCAAAGACCTCGTCGAGTTCTTCGGGGGCGAGATGGTCGCTGGGTCCCAGCTACTGCGGCGGATTCGCAACTCGGCAGGCCACCCCGAGGCGCCGGGAGTCGTGAACGAGGATGACGTTTTCATGAACCTCCGCTTCTTCCCTGCGTACGCGCGGCACATGCGCGAGCTGTCGGAGTTTCTGACCAAGACCCCGTTAGATTGGTAGGGGCATGCTCGAGACGGACCGGTATCATCAGCCCCTCCGACAAGGCGTCCGCGATCGACCTCTTCCGTAGCTGAGGGACGCGGGGGAAGCGCGCGCCTTTGGCGAACTGGCCAACCTCCACTGGGCCCGTCTTCACTCGACAAGTGGCGAGGCGGCGCGAGTGAATACGATCTTGCCGATCTTCCCGCTGCACCTGATCACCCCCCGGGGCGGCGCAGTCACACACCGAGCTTGTCACGGTCGACGGGCTTCCACCCACCACCAGCTGAGCGACGGTGGCGTAGTGCGCGAGAAGCGGGGGCCGGGGCGGCGAGCGCAACTTGCACCGACTCCTGTGTGACGAGCGTGGAGCGGCCCGACTTGGACGCGCGCTTGAGCGTGCCGTCGCGGAGAAGAGCGAACACCCGCGTTCGGCCGCAGCCGAGCAGCTGCGCGGCTTCGGTCACCGTCACCGCGGCCTTCGCCGTGGAGCCACTGACTGCAGTGGCTCGCGCGAACTGCCGCAGTTCGTCGATGCCATCAGCAATCCGCTGAAGGACCGCAAGGAGGTCGGCTGTAGAGGTTGGAGCTGGCGATGTTCCGCTGGCCCCGAACTCCTCAGCTGCCACGACCGCCTACGGGGGAACGCCCGCTCATGGTGTCCGACATAAGTGCGCCCTCTTCACGAGAGGAGGTCTGTGAATGCGGCCTCCGGCCCTTCTCCAGTTCCTGCAGGTACGCCCTAAGGACGAACGCCCTGTCGTCGTCGCCCATCGTGCCGCTCAGCCGGCGCTCGTCGAAGTCATGCAACCGCTCGATCGCCCGTCGCACCGCGTCCACGTCGAGGGCCTCGCCGCCCGTCAGAAGCGTCTCGCAGAAGTACGTACAAGTGTCGCAGAGCATGACCCTGACTCCGCCACGGGTGCGCGGCTGATCCTTGATGCAGATGGGGTTGCCCGTGATGCCATCTGACACGTGTCCGCACGGGTACACGAAGATGTCTCCCCATGCGCAAACACCGCAGGAGACGAGTGTGGCAGCTGCTGGATCGAAGTCGCATTCGTCGTAGACCGCCACATCCGTCATGCTCTGGTGCTCAGTCTTGTTCTTGTCGTTCATCGTCGTTCACCGGTCTGCTGGGTGTCGGTCAATTGGGAAGCCTCGGAGGAGCGTCCCACCGGGCTTCTCCGACGATGTCGGTGTTCCGCGACAGCTCGAGCACGGCTTCGATCTTGTGGAACGCGAGGTTCATCAGCTGTGGTGGCGCGTCGATGAGGGTGGCGCGGGTGTACCCATCGCCACCATTGGCGCGCGGCCACTTCGCGCACGCCAGTTCGTCGATGCCCTCGGCTTCCAGCCACGCGCGGATGCGCTCCGTGTCTTCCAGATCCCGTAAGGATGTCCCGGCGAGCGCTGGGTCGGCCTCGTTGGTGTAGTAGTTCTGATAGCAGAGCACCGTGCGCCCGTCCGGAAGGGGCACGCCGCCGACGCAGAAGCCGTATCCACGGTCGTTAGTGCCGTGACCTTCGGCCGCGCACTTCTCGGCAATCTGTCTGTAGTCGGACCAGTCCATTGTCAGGTCTCCACGTGTCGCATCGCGCGCCGCGGGACGCCGATGGTCGCCGCGAGGTCGGGCGCCACGAACTCCAGTTCGCCGTGAACGACGGCAATGCCGAGCTCCACGATCTCGATATCGGGTGATTCGTCGGGGGCGTCTGCGAACAACATCAGTTCGCCGGCATCGACGGTGAGCACCGCGAAGCTGCGCATGAGCTGCTCATCGCCCGGACATGGAGGTACGAGACCGAAGTGAGACGTGTGCTCGTCAATCGCGTCGGCGAGTGCGCAGTAGCGGGCCAGTGCCGCGATTGCGGGTGCACCGGTGTAGATGGCGTGATGCCAGTTCTGAAACCAGCTGCCGCTCTTTCCCGGTTTCCAGCCAGGACACGAGGCCTCCGCTCTCCACACCAACCAGTTCGGAAAGGCGTCCCGGATTTCCCGGTAGGCATACCAGGCGGCCGCCCATTCTCGCGGTGCGTCGTCTTCCTCGATTCTTCGACTGAGAGCCGCAATTGACTCAGCGACGAGTTCGCGTGCTTGTTCATCCATGGCGCATCTCCGTGTTCCGTCGGTGCTGCTGGCTCGCCATCTCCAACAGTCTGGTCATCTGAATCAGGCGGTCTCGTGCCTCGTTCTTGAGCGGTCTTCGGGCCAGCTCCCGGTCCACCCGGTAGTGCTGCAGGTGGTGAGCGAAGCGCCCGATCTGAACCCGCGCGCCGCGGGACCACCTGCCGTCAGCGGCGTGGAGGCCCTCCAACTCACGTCGAACGCTGTCCGACGCGGGACGCCGGTTCTCGATGACGGTAAATCGGCGGTCATCCGAATCGAGGCGAAGGGGCAGAAGGTTGTTGCTCGTCAGCCACCACGACATCCTGTTCTGACGATGGTGCGAGCGTACGTACTTGTCGTGCAGCATCACGGTCGGATCAGTCACGTACGCCTTGAAGCGGTTCTCGAAGTCCCGGCTCACTTGGGGTCCGACGATTTCGTTGGCGACCACCAGAAGCTTGTCGACGTAGCTGGCGTTGAACTTCGAGCGGAGGTCAGCAGGCCCGAGCGTCGCGCAGTTCCTCTCGCCAAGGATTTCGGCGAGGACGAGGCCGAGCTTGGTCTTGCCAATGCCTGGGGCGCCCACCAGCACCGGTGCGGTCAGGCTCTGAAGTCCCGGCTCCTGGACCTTCGCTGCCATCCAGTTCATGAGCCAGTTGGTGGCTTCGTCATCTCCACCGGTGACCGAGGTCAGCAGGCCCATGATGCCGGGGAACTCTCCCTTCCGAATCGTGAGTGCCGGCGAACGATAGGTGTTCAGGATGCGCTGGCCCGACTGGCGGAAGAACTCGGCCTTGCGTGGATTCCGGTCCACTCCGTGAATCACGTTGTACCTACGGTCGAGCAGGAGTTCCTCGGCGGCCCCCGCACTCACGCCCAGCGACCGGAGGTGTTCCACGGCCGCGGATGGCTTGACCGGGTTCCGCAGGTCCCACTCGCCGCCGTCGGTTCTCGCGAGGAGCTTCTGATGCAACACCGAGTACACGACCTCGCGCCGCACGACTCCACGGTCCCTCCACCGGACGGGTGACTCCGACGCCGCGGCCCCTGGCGTTGCCGCGTTCACCTTCGCGGCCGCGACCTGCAGGGCGTTGAGGTTAGTCGACATTGCCCACCTCACCATCAGCGTCTGAGCTGACGTCCACAATGTTGATCTTCTTCTGCCGGGCAGGAGCAGTCGGCTCCGAAGCGGCCGGTGGTTGCGTTGGGATGGCGAGGAGGGTGTCAATCATCTCCCTCGCCTGCTTCAGGCAGTCGAGCACGGAGTCATGGAGTTTGCTGCTCGCGACGCGCGCCTCGTACTTGCGCAAGACCTCGACGAAGCCCGCGACCTTGGCCACGAACGCGGCGTCGACCTCCGGTGTCGGCGGCTTGTTGGGATTCGCCCGCTGCCTGATGTAGCTCCGCGCCTCGTCACGGGGCTTCCCCTTCACGTCCGGGAGAATCCGATTCTGTTCAGCCATGCTGAACTTCGTCAGCTCGTCCGCGATGCTGACCAGAAGTTCGCCAGCCGCGACTGCAGCTCTGACCTCGGGGCTCGCTTTCTCCAGGCGAGTGAGCGCGCGGCTCGCCTTGCTGCGGCTGACGCCGGCGGTCTTCGCGGTCGCCGCGATGCTGCTGATTGAAGTCTTGTGCGTGGTGTCGGGCGTGCGCACCGTCCCTTCAAGCGGCGTGCGCGGCGCACGCTCCCCGTCGGTGTTCGCGGGCTCGGACGTCCTCAGCAGTTCATGCAGGCGGGTGATGGCTGCCGCTTCCTCCGACGGGCTCAGCGGCTTGCGCCGGAGGTTCTCGATGAGTGAGACGGCCTCGGCACCGCGGTCGTCGGCCTCGGTGACCATGACCACCATCTCCTGCACCCCCAGCTTCTTCAGCGCCTCGAGCCTGTGTTGGCCAGCGACCAGCTCAAGGCGTTCACCCTGACGGCGGACGGTCGGGGGGTGGAGGAGCCCTGCTCTGGTGATGCTCTCGGCGAGGTCGTCGACGACCGCCTCATCGACGGGCCGACGTTGCCAGGTGGGCATGTCGATGTCGTCGAGGCTCACGGATTCGTGTGTCCCGATGGTGGTGGTTTGTGGCTGGGTGGGCTTCTTTAGCGTGTGCGACATGTATGTACTCCTTGCTGAAGGCAGACCTGTGGCGTTCACCGGTGTGGTGTTTTTCCGCTGGTCCGCGGGTTGGTTTGCCGTTGGCGACGTCTAGAATGCCGCCAACAACGCAATGCATGGTCTCATGCGGGCACAGCTATGTCAAACACAGGCCGTCGCAAGGCGTTGACATTCCTGACTTAATGTACACACCTGCCCAGGGTGTTGACCTTCTGCGGCGGCATGTGGTACAAGGTAGGGGTCGGTTGTTTACGACGGCGCCCCGAGTTCGACCGCCTTGGGAGTGGCGCCTTACAAGTGACTTCCTAAGAGCCGGTGCATCGGCTCCGACCGTGGTCATTGACCGGAGGTGCTAGACGCCGAGCTCGCAGTGCCCCTGTCCACCAAACCGCCTTACAGCATTGTCTCCCTCGGGAGATCCAAACTGGAGATCACATGTCCGCTACCCACCGTGGTGCTGGCTCGAACCCGGCGCGGGCGAGGGAAACATCATCCGGGCCGTGAAGCGGTCGGACGTCCGGTGGACCGCGCTCGAGCTGCCCGCCGAGTGCCGTCAGAACCTCGAGCTGCTCACCCCGCGCCCCGAGATCATCATCACCGACAAGTTCATCTCGCCCGCCCTGCCTGAGGAGCAGAAGCCGCTGCACGGACGGCGCTTCGATGTCGCCCTCGGCAACCCGCCCTTCAGCCTCGCCCAGGAGTTCGTCGAGGAGTCGATGAGGGTCGCCGACACGGTCGTCATGTTGCTCAGGCTCAACTTCATCGGCTCCGCGGGCCGGTCGGCGTTCATGCAGAAGCACACGCCCGATGTGTACGTGCTTCCCGACCGCCCGTCCTTCGATGGGCGGGGCACTGACAGCATCGAGTACGCATGGTTCGTCTGGCAGGGCAGAGCGGCGCGGCGCTCGGTGGGAGCGATCGCCGTGCTCGACACGACTCCGCTCTCGGTGCGCCGCGATGTCCGGGCTCAGCACGAGCTGCAGCACGGCGGCCTGCGGGCTGCGTAGAGCAGCTCGCGCGGGAGCCTCGGCTCATTCGTCCCCGGGCTTCAGAACGCTGGCGCCCGGGAAGAACCGCAGGAGCCTGCAGACCAGGTTGGGATCGGTGCTCGGGATGAAGATCGCCGTCGGCTTGGCAGGATTGGAGCGCAAGGCGATCCTCATCGCGTCCTGGTAAAAGTCGCACGCCGCCCACCGCCACCGCAGGAGATCGGCGAGCTGCCAGAGCGGGTGTTTGATCGCCCTGTCCTTCTCGTCCTCCCGCCGCCCGCGCCGAAGTTCATCCTCCGGCGTCCAGTCGCGAGGTAGCCCGTCGAAACTGCCCAGCAGCATGGCAAGACCGACATAGACGTGGTTCGGCCGGAGGAAGACGTGCGTGAAGTAGACGGCGTCGAAGCTGACCAGGTCGTTCCGGCCGCGAAGAGCACCGAAGTGCGCAACCTGCGCGTTCGGGAGCTGCGCTTCGAGGCCGGCGCGCACCTCGTCCTCAAACTCGAGCTGGGTGATCACCAGCAAGCGGGGCCCAACCCGGTCCGCGTGACGCCGGAACTGCTCGACGACGCGGCGAACAACGTCCGCTCCGTCCTGTGCGAGTTCCTCGGCGAGCGTGTTCTTGCTCTTGCGGCTCGCTGTGAGCACGAGCGTCGTGTTCGGGTAGCTGGCCGCCGGGTACTGCTCTTCCGTATCGGCCCCGGTAAGGAGGTAGCGGGGATCGACACCGGCGGTGGCATCGAGGATCAGAACCGCTCTCGGGTTGCCGTCGCGCTCGTTTAAGAAGTCGGGCCAGCAGTTGATGGGCCTTCGCACGACGTAGCGGAACGCTCCGGATTTGAAGCGTTGGTGCTCCTCGATGACGTCGAAGTCCGCGTCGCCTGCGAAATCGAGGAGCCGCTTGAGCGCGCCAGCATCGCCAGTGTCGAGGCGCTCATCATCGAAGTCGTCCTCCTCGGTGACGTCGCGCTCCCAGCCCAAGACCCGCCGGCACTCCTCAGTCGTCAGGAAAGGGCTGAAGCGGTTGATCCGTGTGTAGACGGTGAGGTCGTCCTTCTGCGCCAACTCATCCCGAGCGCGCGAGCAGGCTTCCATGAGTACCTGCCGCCGTTGTTGGAGACGACGCAGCATCTCGACCGCGGTCTTCTTCTTGGTCTTCTGGCTCTGAAGTGCGATCCGATTGAGCAGCGTGATTACCCGATCGAGGTCACCGCACTTCCATTCCGCCTCGAAGGTCGCGGGCGTTGACACGCCCAGCTCCACCACGCGGTACACGTCATCGGGGAGCTCGTCGAGGACAAGGGCTTCGGCCTTCACGGGCTGCTTCCCGAAGCGCTGCTGGATGTTGAGCCCCTGATGCGAGACGAGTCGGATCGGTGCACGCGCCCAAAGGGTCTTGGCTCCGACGTGCGGAGGCTTACGCTTGCGGTTGGTGTTCGCGCGGCAACTCAGGAACTCGCACTTGGAGCAGGGTCGCTCCCGGCTGCTGAGCAGGTTCTGGTCATGACCCGCGATGCAAAGCGGCGCCTGCGCCGCGAACTTTGTCACGGCGTAGGGCTGCCAGAGGTCCGGATCATCAGCCCCCCGCGCCCAGCTCGGGAGCTGGAGTTTGCCGCTCTCATCTTCCTCCCACTGGAGGCCCTCATCGGCAACGTATGGGTGGTGGAGGTTGAGCTGGAACGCGGTGGGATCTGCAACCTCGGTCTCGAAGCGCTCCCTCGTCCAGGTGTGACCAACCACCGCGGCAAGTACCTTCCACACAGCGTCATGGGTATCGGCAGGTCGTCTGGGCTCTCTCAGCACCTCGCCATCTGGCCCGAGATAGATCCTGGGTTCGCGGTAGCTGGAGTTGAGAGCGTCCTCGTGCCGGAGCAGTTCTCTGACAAAGAGCCCGGAGATCACCAACCCGGTGTGCCCATCCACCTGCCGGAGCGATGCCACATCAAGGAGGCCGCTGGTCTTCCCGTCTCCGGCTCGGGTCATGGTGACGAGGATCGACTTCTTGGGGTCGCACGCCCTCTCCCCCTGGAATGTCCTTCCTAGAACTATGGGTATGGCCCTGCTGATGTCGGCGTAGAAGTGAATTTCTCTGAGGCTCCGGTCGGTTCGGAGCCGATAGACCGCCGACATCGCCCCCGTAGTTGTCGGTTCCCAATAGCCCTCGTCACGGGTCCTGCCCTTGGAGCAGCGCGAGATCTCGGAGCTGATCTCCCGGGAGCTGAAGCCCAGCCGGGCCAGCGTGCAGGCGTAGCCGAACTCCAGCTCACTCCTTTTCTTGCTGTTCGCCGGCGCCGTGTACGCCTGCTCCTGTTGGTCAGCGATCCAGTCCTTGGTGATGGCGAAGTCCAGGGCCGCCTTGGCCGCGGGAGTGAGTACCCAGGAGACAGCCCCCGAGGCAGCACCAGACTTCTTTTTCCCCTTGGGCGGTCGGCCCGGCAGGGCCGCCGCCGCCATCTTCAGCTCGCTCATCTTGTACGGCGGCCGCACCAGGGACTCATCGAACCCGGCGAGGAAGCGGACAGGCTGGCAGCCGCCCTCTTTGAAGTTGAAGCAGCCAGGGAGCCGAAGCACCGTGGTGACGTCGCACTTCTCGGTGGCACCCCCGAGGGTGTTCGCGATCCTCCACCATAGGTCTTCGACGTCCACCCTTGTCGACTGCGTGCTCACGTCGAGCGGCTCAGTCCTCAGATAGACGTGTACGCCGCGGCCGCTGGAGACGAAGAAGTGAGGTGGGAGTCCCAGACCCGCGAGCTTCTGTGCTGCTGCCTGCGCGATCTCCTCCGCGGTCTTCGCCGTGGGGCAGAGGAGGAGGGCGTGCTTCACGTCGATGTCGATCCCAAGAACCCTAAGCTGCCGGGCGTTCTCCTTGGTCCTGCGGTGGCCGGACTCGAAGGCAGCCAGCGAAGCCGCGATCGACATCCGGTTCCTCAGCCACAGATCGGCGTCCCTCCAGAAGTCGGGACCCGGATGCCCTCCGAGCTCGACCTCCCGGTTCACGACCTTGGTGCCCTTCTCATCCGGGTAGGCGAAGACGATGACCCGGTCCCGTGCGGCGTGGACCAGCTTGAACCACCGCAGTGCGGCGTCTCGGTCGACAAACACCGGCGGCACTGGAGCTCCCGTCATCACCTCGTTGGCGGCATGCCTCCCGGCAGCAACCTTAGCGGGTAGCGCTGCCGAGCGGTCTGCCGGTGAAGGTCACCGCCGTAATCTCTGGCGTGGACAACTCTGCAGATCGGAGCCTCGTAATCTCATGGATACCCGCCTCGCCCGTCGGGCACGAAGCCGCGAAGAAAAGATCGCCATCGCCAGGCGCTGGCAGTCGTCTGGAAAAACGCAGGAGGACTTCTGCCGGACCGAAGGAATCGCGAGCCGAACCCTCCGCGGGTACCTGGCCCTGGTACCGGAGGTCAGCTGGGACCGGCAACTCAAGGAGTCGGTGACGCGGGCGATCGACGCTCTCACCACGATCGTCAAGGCGTTGGAGCACCAGCCGGTAATGGCAGGAGTTGAAGGTCCGGCACCAGTACCGAAACCCGTGGCGCCGGCGATGTCGAACAAGCTCCCGACCGCCGCGTCCGCGATGACCGGTCATCATGCCGGCTTCGTGTTCCGGCGGTGACCGTGCGCCGCGCACGCCACACATGAGACCGCTCCCAATGATGCTGGCTTCGCCGTCCAGGTTTGTGGAGGTCGACGCGCGCATCTCCCTTCCGGATGATTCTTCGCAGCTCAACGCCGGAAGGACGCTTCGCGCCGTTGGGGTCGGCTGCGACGGCGCAGAGTACGATGGCATCGTCCACGTGCGGCTCGTCGATGGCGTGCTCACCGTGAGCCGGATCTTCTTCGACACGCAAGCGTGGGTCGATGGCGCAGTCGTGGCCGTTCTGGCATTGGTCGAAGCTGACGCCTGGGCGCGCCTCGTACCAACGGTACGCATCGACCTGAGCACCGCGACCGCAGCCGATCGGCTGCGTCACGCTCGGCTACTCGCCCGCTGGGGATACCGGCAGCTGACCGACGACGTCTTGGAGCGGGCGTTCCCCGTGATGGACGACGCACCGGCCTGAACGGCGGTTAAAGCTCGACGTCGCTGGCGGCGCGTCGCTCTGGCGTCACCGGGAACCGATATGCATAGGGCTCGCTCCTTGCGAAGTCGGCGCCGAACCACTCGACGATGCCCCTCGAGATGCAGGCGATGAACTCGGTCGTGTCCGAAGTCGTGGGCTCGCTGGACAGGATCGTGGTCGCATCCTTGGCAACCCTCCAGCGGATCTTGACGTCACCCATCGCACCTGGGTGCTTCGCGAGGTTCAACTGCTGGCAAGCCGAGATCTGGCGCCATTGACTCTTGACGGTCGCGACCATGTCCTTGCCGAGCTGCGCGTTCTTCTCGCCATCGATCCCTGCGATGCGATCGGCGATGGAGCACTTCTCTCGGTTCGCGGCCGAGACGGTGGTGGACAGCCATGCGTGGCCAGCCTCGATGGCACGCTCGAGAAGCGACCTGCGTCTTGAAATGACCGGCTCCTCCAGCTGCAGCAATTGGTAGGCGTGGTTCCCGACCGAGCCCTGGTCCATCGACAATTTCTTCGCGACCCCCGGCTCCGTGAGCTCCACCATGCGGGACAACGTTCTGCCGTAGGTGGTGGCCTCGTCACATGCCGTCGAGAAGTTCAACGCTGGTCCTGGACGGCAGCGTTCGAGCGTGAGAGCGGAGTGCACCTCGCAGGCCTTCATGACGTAGGCGAGCTCTGGCTTTGTGAACTCGCTCGCGCGCGCCCCGGCGAAACAGGCTTCCTGTAGTCGCCCGACAGCCTTCGTGCAGAATCTGACGACCGGGTCGAAGTCGTTCTGCACCACCTTCGCCTGGGCCTCGATCACCTTGGCGTGCGCCTGCGCCTGCGCCGCATAGCGCGCGAGGCGCTTGAGGCAAGCGGTGCCGGCCTTGATCACCGCCGAGCTGGGACGTTCGGAGGCGAGGGTGCGGAGGACATCGCCGCACTCCTCGGCCAGCGCGATGCCCTCGCGCGTGAGCTGCGCCGAGGTCTTCGAGCACGCGACCGCCTTCTGTCTCAGCGTCGTCAACTGGGCTCGCTTGCGCGCGCTGGTCTCGTCTTCCATGGCCTCGTCGATTCGACGCACGGTCTCGGCACAACTTCGGACGGCTCCCCAGCCGCTCTCGTCCAGCTTCGACCTCTCGACGTCGTGCTGCCCGAGGGCTTCCGCGAGATCCTGAACGAGATCCTCGGGAGCCGAACTTGCTGTGAGCGGCGCGAAGAGTACGGCGGTGCATGCGACGAGCAGCGTCGGGGCAGTTCGGTTCATCTACTTCTCCCAGCTCGAGTAGTCAGCGAATGGTACACAACGCTAGCGTTGTGGTGAAGGCGGGCGCCCGATCACTATCTCCGCGGGCCCATGCGGAAGAGGCGGCCTGACCGGGCCGACCAGTACAAGAGCCCGGCCTATCGCGAGATGCTGGAGCGACTCGCCGAGAACCTTCGGGCCGTTCGCGCTGCGCGACATTGGACCCAGGAAGAAGCCGCGCATCGGAGCGGGCTGGCAACGCCTCTGTATCAGCGCCTCGAGGCAGCGCAGACCAACGCCACGGTTACTACCCTGGCTCGGGTCTGCGCCGGAATGGAGATCGACGCCGCGCAACTGTTCCGCTTGCGTCCGCGCCGGTCGCGTCCACCGAAAGGCCGCTGATCCTCAACACGCACCGTCCGGTGTGTGTTGCAAATGCATCCCATTCGGGGCACAATGGCGACATGGGTCCTCGTCGCATCGGTGCGCCAGATCCCAAGCGGGCGGTCGGCTACATCCGCGTCTCGACCGACGAGCAAAATTTGAGCCCAGAGGCCCAACGCGGAGCGCTCAAGAGCTGGTGCGCAACCAATGGCATCGGCCTGCTCGCCGTGCATGAAGACATCGGTGTCTCAGGCGGAGCCGAGCTCGAGAGGCGACCGGGCCTGCTCGCTGCGGTCGACGACTTGCGGCGAACGCAAGCGGGCATCTTGCTGATTGCGAAACGTGATCGCCTCGCGCGCGACGTCATGGTGGCGGCAATGGTTGAGCGGCTGGTCGAACGAGCAGGCGGCCGCCTTCTGGCGGCGGATGGGACAGGGAACAGCGATGGCCCTGAGGGCCTCTTGATGAGGGGCATCATCGACGTATTCGCGCAGTATGAGCGCGCGCTGATCCGAAGTCGCACGAAGGTGGCGCTCGCCGTGAAGCGGGCGAGAGGCGAGCGAGTCGGACAGATCCCGTTCGGTTCTCGGCTGGCCGCCGATCACAGCCATCTCGAACCCGACCCTAACGAGCAAACAGTGATCGCCCTGGTGCGAAAGCTGCGCGGCGCGGGCGAAACCATCGATGCGATCGCCGCCCGCCTCAACGCCGAAGCGACTCCTGCTCGAGGAAGGCGCTGGCACGCCACGACGGTGTCGCGACTGTTGCGACGAGCGGGCTAGAAGGGCTCATGCCGAACGAGACGCAGGTCGCGCTCCGACTGCCGGCGGACGCCGTGAGGCGCGCCGCTGCCCTTGCGGAGAAAATGGCACGCGCCCCGGAGCTGCGCGCGTGGCGGCTGACACGCTCTGCGGTTCTGCGTCTCGCCCTGCTCCGGGGTATCGAGTCGCTCGAGGCCGAGTACCTGGGCAAGAAGAGGTAGTGCGAGCCCGTCGCGATCGGAGGGTTTATCGCTGGAACCGGTGCGGGGCGAAGCGACTCCGTCCAATTCTTGCGATGCTGTAGCGATGATCGAGGTCCCGCAGCTACCGCGAGTCTTCACAGCGGTCGTCGATACAAACGTCCTCGTCGACATCTATACGGTCAAGGATCTCGAGCAGGAATACCGCAAGCTCGGCGACGGAGACGCGGAAGTGCAGCGCGCCGCGCGCACACCCAAGGCGACCTTTCGACGCGCGCGCGTTCGCGAGTCCGTGCTCCTGGCGTGTTACCTCCACAATTCACGCGCTCGCACCTTCGGTCTCGTCTCCGAAGCCATCCGGACAATGCAACGCATGGCCCCGCCGGACAATGTCGAGTCGTTCGGGACCCACTTTGCGACGCACTTCACAACAAGTCCGAGCTGCACGTCGACCCACAGAGCCCCGCGGGAATACAGCAATTGTCCCTGCAGCCGATGCTCGCGCGCGCGCGATGAGAGACCGGCTCCTACCTGCAGCCACACCAGCAGACCGCCAACAGGGTTGAGGGTTCCGCGCACGAACGGCCTCCCGACGAAGTCCACACGCGAGCCCAAGCGTTCCTCGGCGCCGAGCACGTCGACGGTGAAGACGTGCAGGTGGGCGCCGAGGCTCAGGCCGAGCTCGAGACGGAACACGCCCTGTGTGAGCTGCAAGCCGGCGCCGACGAGCAGGTTCGCGTCGTACGCGGACAGCGGACCGCCGACGACAGGAGCCAGCGCGACCTCGAGGTGAACTCCGACGACGGGGGTCGCGGCGAGTCGTGTAGCAAGCGCGACGAATGGGTCGAGCCCCGGAGCACGCAAGAGGATGCCGCCCGCCGCCAGCACGTTCCACAGGGGACGAGGCGGCGGCTCCGGCGCCGGTGATGAGGTGACGGCAGGCTCTACGGGCGCGGCAGGCTTCTCGGGCGGCGGGGTTTGCGGCGGCTCGGGGAGCGCGGTCGCCGCAGCGCGTGTGAGCTCGACGGCCTTCTGTGCCACTTCGAGGTGGAACTCACGAAGGTGCTTCGGGTCCAGCTCCACGACGGCGCTGCGTTCTCCGGCCACCAAGGACACGCTGCGGCCTTCGCGCGTGATGCGGAGCCGGATCTCCGGAGAGGCGTTCGGTGTCACGACCGCGAAGCCTTCCTGAACCAGGCGAATCACGACGCCGCGCTCGAGCGTGACGGCGTCGAGCTCGAGGTAGCTCTTGCGATCGAGTGCGCTGAGGTCCACCGCGACCGTGTGCGGCGAGGCTGCGAGCGCGAACAGCCCCAACAGAATCACGCGCCTGAGGTTAGCGCGGGAATGAGCGAGTCAGATCTTCAACCGCCGTGACACCGCGGCGTGCGTGTCGCGTCATCCCGAGCCGGGCTCAAGGCGCTCTGCGCGGCACTTGTGCATTGAAGAAGCCGAGCAGGACCTGAGGCCATTCGGCCATGCGATCGCGGACGTCTCCGTGGCCGGCGCCGGGTACGAGACGCCACTCTCCGCCCGCAGCTTCGGCCAGTCGTTGTGCCGAGCTCGGCGGCACCATCTCGTCGTCGGCGGCACCGACGAACAGGGTGCGACGGTCGCGAAGCTGGGGAGCCACGTCGAGCAGTCGGATGTTGCCGCCTGCCATACGACTGAGGCACCCCCACCACGCCGGGTACTGCCGCAGAGGGCCCCACCGGCGGTGCTCGTGAAAGACCTGCTCACGGCCATCGGCCCAGGCGTTCACGGAGAGAATCGCGCGCACGCGGTTGTCGGCGGCTCCGTGCAGAACGGCGAGCGATCCCCCGTTCGAGTAGCCGTAGGCCCCGACGACCTCGACGTCATCGCGGGACACGAGAAAGTCCACGGCCGCCGCGAACGCGGCGCGTTCGGGCTCGCCGAAGGTCAGCCGCCCCGTGCTCTCACCGTGGCCTGGCCAGTCGATGGCCAGGACTCCGAAACCCGCATTCGCCAGCAGCACGACGTCGGACCACAAGTCGGCTCTCGAACCTGGAGTGCCGTGTCCGAGGATCACCGCGACGCCGTTCGTGGGCGCGATGAACGACGCGGCGATGCGATCTCCGGCGCTGGTCGAGAGCGTCACGAGCTGGTGCCTCGGCACCGGGGACGGCAGCACGAAAGGAGTGGCGTGCGGATCGAAGTCTGCTGCCGCGCGCCGCGCCGTACGCATGGCTTCAAAGAGCACGAACCCGGCGAGGCCCGAAACCATGAGTCCTGCGACCATGCCGGTACGACTCTTCACGCGCGGCGCTTCATATCGGCAACCGAAAATCGGCGAGAAATACCCGCGCAAGTAGAGGCATCGTGTGACGGTTCAGCTTCCGCAATCTGCCGGGCGAGTACTGGCACTACGATTACGCCGGCTGAGCGCCGTCAGCGGACGACCTGCACGGCGTGCTGGCCAGTGTTGGGGACGAAGCCCAGCTGGCCGTATTGGTTGTTCCCGAAGCAGTCGACTTCTCCGCTCACGTAGCGCACGCACGCGTTCGCTCCCCAGCCTCCGGAGCCGAGTTCGAGATCTGCGATCGGTTGGCTGACGGCGATGTCCGTGACGGGACCGACGCCCTCCCAGCACTGCAGCCCATTCTGGCCAGAGACGGCGCAGCGAAAGCCATCGGCCGCACGGAGGAGGCGAATCGGTGCGCGCACCCCGGTGATGCGGACGGCGGGGATGCCTCCGTCGGGGCCTGCCGGCGCGTTGGTCCAACACCAGACTTCGGTGCCGACGATCGCACAGCCGTCCCGATCCGCTTCGGTCACGAAAGCTGCCGGCCCAGGGAGCAGGACGCGGCGCTCGACGGTTGGGCCGAACATGCAGCTGACCCCGCCGTCTCTCTGAAGGCGGCAGCCGATGGGGCACTCGTCCGCGGGCGCGACGTCGTTCGCGCGGACCTCGAGCATTCCGTTGGTCTGCACGCACATGAGACGGCCCGTTCGATCAACCGCACATTGAGCGGTGCGACACAACCGAACGATCTCTCCGGTCATGAATCGCACGGCCTCTCCATGGCGCCAGCACCAGAGCCCGCCTGCGAGCAGGAGGCACTGACGCCCGACGTGCGTCGCACCGGGCCAATGCCCCAGCGAAACCAGGCTCGAGTCGTTCACCGTCGTGGACACCTGCCGGCGACCACCATCGGGATTCGCACCGATGGAGCCTGTGCCGAACAGCTCTTCCCCGCGTAGGGCGAGGACCTCGCCAAAGCCGACAGCGATCGAGGAAAAGCCGGCATCGCCCAGGCGAATGAGCCCCTCGGGCTCAGTGCCCCGGTCGCTGGTCTCACCGTTGATGTTGTCTCCCCAGCAGGTCAGCCGCCCCGCGTCGGAAACGCCGCAGATGGCGCTGCCGCCGCTCGTCAGTCCGACGAACGGCTCCGGCCATGCCATTGCGGAACCACTGTCCGGAATCCAGTGAACGGCGCAGTGCAAGCTGCCGGCAGCGCCCCAGCAGATCCGGTAGTCCATCAGGCTGCCAACCGCGGTGGCGCCGGCATCTGTCAGAACCAGCCCCGCCGAGGTCTGCACGCGTCCGCCCGGAAGCAGCGCCGCCCAGGTGAAGTCGTACGGAGAGAAGGTCACGTCGAGGGGTGCGAGCCCGGCGAAGATCTGCCGCGTGCCGCCAGCGCACATGATGCCCCCGTCTGCGTGCTGCACGCACAGCTCGGGAAAGAGGCGGACGACGTCCTCGGCGTACGTGGAGAAACCGGGGTTCGGCGGGCGCACCATGGTCGCTCTGCGATTTGCGTCCAGCGCGAGCCAGCCGTAGCGCTCGCTGCGCACGTCGCCGAGCGGTCCGAGCCCAGCGCCGGCCTGCACGAAGGGATCGGTCGGGCCAACGGTTCCGGCGGTGGTGAGCCAGTGCGGTCGGGTCTGGTCACAGATCGGCGCCTTCACCTGGCTCGCGCCGGCGACGAAGTCGGGGGAGACGACCCGGCCGGCACGGCCCAACGCTTTGCCTGCCCCCCAGCACCGCAGCTTGCCGCTGACGGTCGAGCCGCAGGTGTAGCTCGCGGCTGCGCAGGCGGCCGTATAGCGGCAGTCCACCGCGGCATTCGGCGTCGTGCGCTCGACACACTCGCCGCCGATGCAGACCTTCGCCATCGCGCAGCTCGCGGAGCCGCAGAGCGTGCCGTCAGCGACGAGGTCGTCGTTCACGCAGCCCCGCTGACGATCGCAGCGCGCGACGCGGCAAGCGTCGGTCACGGGGCATTCCAAGGGCACGTGCATGCAACCCGCGTCCAGCGCACAGGCGTCGACGGTGCAGGCATCTCCGTCGTCGCATGTGGCGAAGAGGCCGACGCAGGTTCCCGCGCTGCATCGACCTGCTTCGAGGCAGGCGGTCGAGCAGGGCAGGTCGTCTGGGAGCACCGTATTCCGGCAGAGGCCAGCGTCATCATCGAAGACGGTGCCACGGCACGCGTCGAGAGCTGGGCAGGCGTCGACGCCGGTTGCGTGCACACGCACCGTGCGCATGAGCTCGCCCGAGCCGAGTGTCAGCACGCCTTCGACGAGCCCGAGAATTGAGGGGCGAATCGAGATGCGAACATCACGCGTGCCACCCGCGGGGAGCTGGAGGTCCGGAGTGTCCACCTCGAACGGCGGCGTGACGGTCGCGGCCACTCGCAGCGCGCCGCGGCCGATGCTGGTGACGCGAATGGGACGCTGCCGCTGCTCGCCGACCGGCACGTTGCCGAGGTCCAGCTGAGGAGGAGCGAGGAAGCCCTGTTCGAGCGGCTCGAGCGACGGGCCGCAGCGGCAGCCGGCGGCCGCTGCAACACCGACGCTGAAGAGCAGCGCCGCTCGGAAGCGCATGGCGCCCCATACCAGTCAACGCGGCTGCGCGTCTGCCGGCTCCGCCGGCGCCTGGGCTGGTACGACACGCCGAAAGGGAACGCTGAGGGCGAGCGCCCCGGAGGACGAGCTCGAGCGCGACGGCATCGACCCCGCCGCGGAGCCGAAGTCGGCGTCGGGCGCCGTGCGCGGCGTGGGCGTCCGAGTGTCCGGCTCGCGATAGTCAGAGCGGCAGGCCGACTCGCTGCAGCCCTGGGACGATGAAGCGCTGGAGCGCCTCGTTCACCACGTCGGTCTCGACGTCGGGTGGACAGCACCCGAGCCGTGCGTCGGCCAGCCTCTGGCGCAGCCGCCGCTCGCTCTTGAGCGCGGCTCCGCTGAGGCCGTCGGTGCACAGTGATCGGTAGGCGGCCTCGACCGTCGGGGCCGCGATCTCCACGAGCCTGCGCTTTTCCTGCTTGCGCAGAGGCTTGACCGCGCGCTCGAGCGCGGCCCAGGTGAACGCGACGTGGACGTTCTCGTCCTTGAGCGTGCGGGTGACGATCGCCTTGAGCTGAGGCGGCTCCGTGTACTTCAGCCGAGCGGAGATGAGCGCGCGCGACAACGTCTCGCCGACCGCGCCACCGGCGACGAGCCAGCCGGCGAGCCCGAGCTCACTCGGCTGCGAGAGCGCGGCGGGGTCGTAGGCGAAGTGCGGCGGGACCTGCGCCTCGTAGCCTCCGAACGCCTCGGCGACGTCCCGCGAGAGGCGCGTGTGGAGCGCCTCATCTTGAAGGATGCCGGCGGCCGCCTGGCTCTCGGTGAGCGGCGCCGCTTCGCCGACGGAGCGCAACAACACCTGCGAGAGGATGGGCAGCGCGGCGTATTCGCTCCACGCGCGCTGGCTCCAGAAGAGCGCGGCGTCGCGGCGAAGCGATTTGCGAACGACTGGCAGCGCGTCGAGTGGATAGCGCGCGAGGAGCCGTCCGCTCAGCGCCGCCTCGACCTTGGCCACCGGGGCGGCGGCATCGTCGAGGCGGATTCGGGTCATCGACGGCGGATGTTGTCAGGGAGCTCGCCGCGCCTCAACGCCGGCCGGCGCCGGCGAGAAGCCGTCCTTCACCACCTTCACCACGAGGGGCCGGCGAGGCGCCGGCTTCTTCCGCTCGGGTTTGACGTAGCCGGGCACGCAGCGCGCGAGGATGTCGTCAACCAGGTTCTCGACGTCGTCCATGAGCGTCAGCCCATCACCATCGGCGGCTGCGCGACGCCGTCGAACTGGGTCTTCAAGCCGAGCTTGGCCGCCGCCTTCTCGAAGAGCGTGACGCCGCCGGGCTGAATGTAGAGGCCACCGACGGAGGCGAACTCCTTGTCGACGCGACCCGCGATCGCCCGGAGTACCGACTTCTGCTGCGACACCGGCAGCTTCTTGATCTCGGCGAGGATCTTCCGGGACTCGGCGGCGCCCAGCACGGTCCGCGTCGTCCACTCCTGCATCGTCCAACCGGAGAAGGCCTTGTTGTCGTTGCGGCTGACGTTGAACTTCTGGATCAGGTTGGTGGCGGTAGTGGTCGGCGAGATGGCCATGGCGCGCTCCTTGGGATGCGAGTGGGTTGATGTGGTTGTCGGGCCCACTCGCGCCGAGTTGCGTCACCCTGCAGCCAAAATCGCAGCGCTTCCGAGTTCTTACGAGCTGAGAGATCTGGGCCCTCAAGGCGATGCAGCGACCTCGAGCGTCGTCATCATCCCCGCTTCCGCGTGCTCGAGGATGTGGCAGTGCATCATCCATCGACCTTCGTCGAGTGGGACCACGCCGATGTCGATCGACTCCTTCGGATGGATCAGTGCCGTGTCGCGGAAGAACGGCTCGTCGACGCTGCGGCCGTCGCGCGCGAGGAGGCGGAAGAACATGCCGTGCAGGTGAATCGGGTGCAGGCGGTACGACGCGTTCGTGAAGCGCAGCCGCACGAAGCGGCCGAGCGGTAGCTTCAGCGCTGCCTCGTGGTGCGCGTGGGCCTCGTGTCCAGCGAAGGCCTTGCCGTCGATGGTCCACTCGATGCCGAACTGTCCGCCCTGGCGCGCGTCGAGACGGAAGTCGTGAAAGAGCGGAGCGCGCGCCCAGTCGCTCCACGCGGGCACCTTCTCCTTCGTCGGTGAGGGGAAGGCAGGCCGAGGGTCGGCGACTCCGTCGACGAGGATCGTGGCGAGCCGGTTGGGCCGGCGCTCGACGAAGCGGTCGAACAGCTCGATCGGGCCGCTGGACGGCTGATCGAAGCGCAGCTCGACGTCGAGGCGATTGCCCGGCGCGAGCTCGAAGCCCTCCGCGGGCAGAGGCTTGCGCGTGTAGTTGCCGTCGACGGCGATGACGCGAGCGTCGAGGCCTGCGAAGTCCGGCTTGAAGACGCGGCCGTTTGCCGAGTTGAGCAGGCGCAGCCGCACCCGCTCGCCGGACTTCACGCGCAGCACGGTGTCGCTGCGGCCGTTGACCGTCACGAGGCCTCCCCAGCGGCCGTCGTGCGCGAGGTCGTGTCGCGTATTGAACTCGCCGTGGACCTGGCCGTCGCCGTCGAGCAGCCAGTCGTCGAGCACCCATGCGACGTCCTGGTCGTAAGGCGGCGGCTTCGCGTCCTCGACGATCAGCACGCCATAAAGGCCACGCTCGACCTGCTCGCTGGAGCGCAGGTGCGGGTGAAACCAGAACGTCCCGGCCTCCTTCGGCGCGAACTCGTAGACGAACTCGCCGCCCGGTTCGACCGGCGGCTGCGTGAGGTACGGGACGCCGTCCATCGCGTTGGGCACGCGGACTCCGTGCCAGTGGACCGTCGTCGGCTGCGGCAGCCGGTTGCGGAAGCGCACGCGGAGCGTCTCACCGAGCTTCACGCGGAACGTGGGGCCCGGCACCGTGCCGTTGTAGGCCCACACGCGCGTGCGCGGTGCGCCCTCGTAGAGTGAGGTTTCGCTCTCGGCAGCCTCGAGGTCGTACTCGCGGACGCGGCCGCCGCTCGGAGCTTCCGCTGCGAGCGAGCCCTGAAACTCGGCGAGCAGCCGCGACTCGGCAGACTCAGCGGGTGTGTCGCGGGTGCAACCGGCGAGCGTGAAGAGCGTGAGGGCGAGCGGAAGACGCGGATCGATCACTTCGATCCGTTCTAGGCGCGAATCGCTGCAGCGTGACGCGGCTCTTTAGAAGGCGACGTGCACGTGGTTGCGGTGGCCGCCGATGGGGCCGGTCTGCCTGCCGCGCTTGATGCCGCCGATGGGATCGTGGAACAGCTCGGTCGGGTTGAGCTGGGCCATCTCGCGGTAGAACTGCCGCATCGCCGTGGGGCTGCCGGCGACGTCGACGGCGCGACCGACGTAGTGAAAGGACCTCGGCGCGTGTCGGCCGCCGGTCGTCGAGGTGATGCGCAGGCCGAGCTCGCGGGCGCGGCGCATCGCGTAGTCGAGCTTCTGGCGATTGCTGCCGTTGACGGGCCGGGTCCCTGCCGGAGCAGTGCTGCCAGGAGCGGGCTCGAACGTGTCCGAGTTGAGCTGCAGCACGCGCTGCGTGTCCGGTCCCGCGATGCCGTCGACGCCGATGCCGCGCTGCTGCTGCAGCTGCCGAACTGCGGCCGCGGTGCGACGTCCGTAGATGCCGTCACTGGCGCCGGGATCCAGCCCCGCGCTGCGAAGCGCGTCCTGCAGGCGCGACACGTCGTTGCCGCGCGCGCCGAGGGTCAACAGCCGGTGCATCCGCCGAGGAGAAACCGTCGAGGTGAACGAGGGCATGCCCGAGAGCCGTTGCAGCGCCTGGGCCAGACCTCCGTCAGAGGGAGGCCTGTGGCCTGGCTGTCCGCACCCAGCACGAGAACGACGTCGCGTTCGCTTCAAGCGCACGCTCCCGGCGTCAGCTGCCTTTACGAAGCCGTTTCGCCTCCCGAAATCTGAGAATGCGAACGCCGCCGTGGTCAGTTCACCGGGACGAAGTGGGTTACGTAGAACGTGACGTTCGTCTCGGGCTTCAGCTCGGCGGTGAGCGCGAGGCTCGTCCAGCGCGAGCGACCGTCGTTCCACGTCGCCTGTCCGGCAGCGGGATCGGTGAGGAGCAGATAGCCGTCGGTGCCTCCCGCGCCGCCGCCGAGGCTTCGCCACGCCGTGACCGAGAGCTTGCTCCCGGCGGGAAGTGTCAGCGGATCCCACGTGAGCTGCGTCGGCGGAGCAGACAGCGCGGCGCGTGGGGCCGGCGCGGTGAGCTTCGGCAGTACTGACGGCAGCGCGAACGAGCGCCGCAGAATGACGCCTTGCCCCGCACGCACGACCTCGACGACGAGGTGCCGCCCCGGCTCGATGGAGATCGCGGGATCTCCGGGCCGGGTCGTCCAAAAATACTCTTCGCCCGGATCGGTGAGCTTGCCGACGGCGCAGCCGTTGAAGAACAGCGAAAGCTCGGTGTGCGGCGGGTCATTCATGGCGGCAGGCTTCAGCCCGAGACGGATCTGGCTGCCGGTGGTGAGCGAGCCGGTGAGATCAGAGCCGGGCGCCACGAGGGAGGTCGTGCCGTAGTCGAGCGAGAGGCCGCGGCCGGTGATGCTTGCCGGCGCAGTCATCGCGCCGCCGGCTGTGCAGGGCATCGGGTTCTCCACGGCAGCGCCGCCCCCGGAACCTCCGGAGCCCCCAGAGCCGCCAGCGCCACCGCCGGCCGCAGAGCCGCCGCCGGTGCCTCCGCCGACCGCGGGGCCACAGGCAGCAAGACAGAGCATGAGCGCCTTCAGGAGTTGTCGCATGCGGCACTCCTTAGGTCCCCGCGAACGTAAAGAGAATCCGTTCTTCGTTTACGCGCGCGTGAATGCGGCCTTTATGACTCAGCGAACGCGGATGGCGTCCGCGATGACGACCTTCCCCGCCGTGGCCTGCCGCGAGAGCACCACGCGATTCCAACCCGCGGTGAAGTCGAAGCTGCCGACGACGCGCCAGGCGCCGCCGTTGAGCTGCTGGTTCACGCTCGCGTCCCCGACCCGGGTGCCCTGAGCGTTGAAGGCGGAGAACGGTGCGTTCGTCGCGCGGTTCGTGCCGGCGGTCCACCACGCCTCGACCGTCTTGCGCGCCGGAGCGTCGAGCTTGAACCAGAACGTCGCGCCGTCCGAGACGGTCGTGGTGTCGGCGAAGAAGTAGCCGGTGCCGAAGAAGCCCGACGCCGCGGCGGCGCTCACCCAGTTTGCGGACACCTGGATGTAGCCGCGCGACTGGTCGTTCCGCGAGTTGTTGCTGTCGACGACGATCTCGGCGCCAGCCGGAGGAGGCGTCGTAGGCGGCGTCGTCGACGGCGGAGGAGTGCTCGCCGCCGAGCCGCAGATGCTGTTGATGCGCGCGAGGTAGCTCGTCCACGGCCAGTTCCGACCCGGATCGACGCGGCTCGCCGGCTGGAGCTGGCCGTGACCCACGATGTGGTAGCGGTCGCGCGGGATGCCGCGGTCCTTCGTGATGTTGCAGACGAGGCGCGCCGAAGCCTCGAGCTGCGCCGCAGGGAAGGACGACTGCGACGCGAAGCCGGCGTGCTCGATGCCGATGCTGAAGTTGTTGATCGACGTTCCGTTGCGCGAGCACTCGGTCTGGCTGTTCAGGCTGCAGCTGTAGGAGGCGGATACGTGCCAGGCACGGTCGGACTCGCGTACGAGCTGCGAGACCTCGCTGCCCGTCGAGACGACGTAGTGCGCGCTGACCTTGGCAGCAGCGCGCGTGAGCCAGCCCCAGCAACCGCTGTAGGCGCCTTCGCAGGTGTGGATGATCACCATCTTCGGCGCGACGCCGTTGCGGGAGTTGAAGTTCGGCGACGCGCGCCATACGGCCGGTGCGTAGTCCGGGCCGGCAGACAGCCGCTGCTGGAGGCTGGCCGTATCTTCGCCGGGGACTCGCAAGGTCAGCAGCTTGCCCTCGCGAGCGAGGGCGGCGGTCGGCGCGCCGACGCCCAGCTCGAGGGTGCCGAAGACGTCACGCCGCGCGAACTCGGTGCGCGCGTCGGGATCTTCGATCCGCGCGTAGTCCTCGAGCACCGCGGCCCAGCCTTCGGCGTCGTTGCGGTCGATGCCGCGGGCGCGCGCGAGGTTGTCGAGCCAGGCGGCAGCGGCCATGACGTTCGCGCTCGCTTCCGTCTTCGCCTGCTCCTGGGTGACGCCCGCGAGCGTCGCGCCCTGCGTGAGCGCCTCGCCCCAGAGCGCCATGAGGCCGAAGCGCGCCTGCTGACCCTCGTGCTCGGCTTCTCCGACGACCATCTCGTAGCGTGTCTCGGCCCAGGCCAGAGACTTGAGCAGCGCTGGGGGCACGCTGAAGGTGGCGCCGGCCTGCTCGAAGAGGCGGTCGTAGGTCGGCGACGCCCGGAGCTGAGCCTCGGCCGATGCAGCGCCGCCGGTCTCGACGTCTTCCTGAGCGTCGACGGAGAGCTCCGCCTCGCCACAGCTCATCGCCAGTACCGCCGCCGCCAGGAACCTCGAGCTCCGGAACACCATGTGTCGCCTCGCCGTGACACCCAGGTGAAACCCGCGCGACTCGGTGCCTGATCGCCGCGCGGGCCTCCACTAGGCACGCGGCGTTCCAACGAAGTTCTTCAGAGGGAGGGCGGGGTTCCGTGACGCTCTCAGGTGACGCCGAACCGGACAGCACACACGGTGCGCCGACGCCGCAGTGGCCTCGGTGCGCTGTCAGAACCCTTTCGTGTCGCATGTTCTGCGACCTCGACGCTGACGCCTTCGGGTTTCACTCATTCGACCGGACGCCGGCGAGGGTGACGGCGACGAGCCGCTTCACGGCCTGGGCGCTCTTCACGCCCGTCGCTGCAGTCACGGCGTGAAGGCAATAGGCGGACAGCTCTACTGCCGAGACGTCGGCACGCACCTCGCCGCCGCGCGCGCCTTCGGTGAGCAGGCGCTGCACCACGTCTCGCAGCTGCTGGCGAGCACGAGAGACGTGCGGGGCGCGATGCAGCAGGGCGGCCAGCTCGCTGCCGTGATGGTGAAGGCAGATTGTGCCGAATGTCTCGAGCACCGCCTCGAGCCGACGCAGGGCACTGCCTCCGCGGTTCCCGATCTCGGCGAGGTTCGCGAGGTGGATGTCGAGCTGACGCTCATGCCAGGCGTGCAACAGGTCTTCGACGTCGGCGAAGTACTTGTACATCGTCGCCCGGCCGATGCCGGCCTTCCTGGCGACGCCCGCCATCTTCAGCGCGTGGAGCCCGCGCCGCCCGATGACCGCAGCTGCCGCGCCGAGGATGGCGTCGCGCACGTCGCGGTGATGCGCCTCGATGCTGTCGCTCCAGATCTTCGGCACGGGGTGTTATTGTAGACACTATGTCTCGAAAAATCCGCTCCGACTGCAGAAGGTGCTGCTGACACTGCACGTGGCGAGCTCGGTCGGCTGGTTCGGGGCCGTGCTCGCGTTTCCCGTGTTGGCGGTGATCGGACTGAGAAGTGAGGACACGCTGAAGATGACCACCGCGTACGTGGCGATGGGCATGCTCGGACGCGGGCTCATCCTCCCGCTGAGCCTCGTGTCGGTCAGCACCGGCATCCTGCAGGGGGTGATCTTCGCGTGGGGGCTGCTCCGGTACTACTGGGTCGCCATCAAGCTGATCGTCACGGTGCTCGCGACGCTCCTGCTGCTGGTGCACCTGCGCCCCATCGATCGCGCAGCCGCTGCGGCCGCACAGTCGACCCTCGAGACTCCGGAGCTCCGACACATTCGCACGCAGCTGGTCGGCGACTCCGGCCTCGCGCTGGCGGTGCTGGCGCTGACGACCGCGCTCTCGGTCTTCAAGCCGGGGGGCCTCACTCCACGCGGCCGGCGCCAGGCGGTTGCGGCGCCCGCGCGGTGATGTAAGTCCTCGTCCTGCCCAGAGTTTCCCGTTCCGCGGACATCGGGGAAACTCTGAGGCCCGTTGGGGATGCTCTGTGATGCCGTTCCTGCGACGTTCAAAATGGGTGAAAGAATGTCTCAACCGATTTTCCGCCGAGGGTTGATGTGCGTGGGGTTCATCGCCGGGTGCGTCGGCGCGACAGACCCCGATGCGGACCGGCCCACGAATTTGACCGCGAGCCCCATGGGCGGCGGTGTGCACTTGACGTGGAAGGACAACTCGACTGGTGAAGAGGAGTTCGAGATCGAGCGGAAGATCGGCGCAGCCCCGGCCTTCGCCCCGCTCGCCGCGGTGCCTTTCGACACCGTCTCGTACCATGACGCCGACGTCGCTGATGGAACCTCATATTCCTATCGAGTCAGGGCGAAGCTGGCCTCCGGGTTCTCGTCGTATACGAATGAGGCGACGGCGGTTCCCGGCAGCTCGAGTGGCACGGGCGGCGGCTCCGTGGGCACGGGCGGGGGGGCGGGAGGCGGCGCTGGCGGCGGTGTGGGCGGAGGCTCGACAGGGACTGGCGGTGGTTCGGGCGGCTCGAGCGGCACGGGAGGCGGCTCGAGCGGCACTGGCGGCGGGTCCGGCGGCTCGACGGGTACCGGCGGCGGGACCGCGACCGTCGTGTCGTTCAGGAACGACGTTGTCCCGGCGCTGAACGCGACGTGCGGAGGCGGCGCTGGTGGGTGCCACCCGGCGGGACAATCCAGTGGCCGAACGATGGCTCAGTTTGGCCCCTGCCGCGTCATCTGGTTCTCGCCGGTGGATGCGCCGCTCGGCGCGTACTCGGATTATCCGACCAACAGCGTGGCGACCGGCTGCCCCAACCTGACCCTCTACGAGCGGCTGATGCAGCAGCACAGCATGCTCTGCGATGCAGCCACGTGGCAGGCCCGCGCCAAGTACGTCGTCCCGGGAAACCTGCAGGCGAGCCTGCTGTGGCAGGTCATCAATGGCGACGCTTCGTTCGGAGGCAAGTGCTCCGTGAACGGCGTCGCCGTGACGCGGATGCCGAAGATCAACTCCGCGATCAACCCCGGCGGACGTGCGCTTACCCCCGACGAGATCACCAAGATCCAGAACTGGATTCTCCAGGGAGCTCAAAACAACTGAGCCATGAGGAAGCTCCTCTACGTGGCGCTGGGTGCGGTCGCCGGCTGCGCGGGAGCAGACGCGTCGACGTTGGGCCTGCCCGAGCTGTTTGACCCGCCCGTGCTCACCGATCTCAACCCCGATCCGAACATCGTCGAGGTTCGTCTCGTCGCGGGCGTCTCGACGACGGAATACCTCACGGGAAAACAGACCGACGTCTGGGCGTACCGCGACGGAGCGCTCGCGGACAGCCGCGCGACGGTGCCGGGCCCGATGCTCAAAGCCAAGAAGGGCGATCAGGTCATCGTGCACTTCACGAACGAGCTGCCCGACATGGAGACGACGGTGCACTGGCACGGCCTGCGGCTGCCCGCGGAGTTCGATGGCGCGCCGTCATTTCAGATGCCGGCGATTCGGGCCGGCGGCGAGTTCGAGTATCGATTCGTGGCTCGCGACGCGAGCACGTTCTGGTACCACCCGCACATGCGCGCCAACGAGCAGATCGAGCGCGGCTTGTACGGGCCGATGTTCATCGAAGGCGACGTCGCCCCCGACGTGGCGGCCGATCGCTACCTCATCCTCGACGACGTGAAGATCGACGCCGACGGGTCTTTGAACCGGGAGACGACCGAGCTCGACCGCATGATGGGCCGCCAGGGAAACGTCCTGCTGGTGAACGGTCGTCGCGCCCCTGTGCACCTCCGCGTGGCGGCCAAGTCCCGCGAGCGCTGGCGAATCGTCAACGGCGCCAACGGCAGGTATTTCAACCTTCAAATTCCCGGCGCCGAGCTGCTGGTCATCGCGTCAGACGGTGGTTTGTTGCCGGAGCCGTACGCGACCCGGACGCTGCTGGTGACACCCGGCGAGCGCTACGACGTGCTGGTCACGTTCGACGACCGGGTAGGCGTCAACCCGGTGCTGCAGACGGTGCACTACGACCGCGGACACCAGCTGCCGGACGTGGGACCGCAGGACTTGATGAAGATCAGCTTCGGCCCTGCGGCGCAAACCCCCGAGCCTCTGGCCGTCTCGTGGCCGACGTTGCCCCGGCTCGACGTCAGCGAGACGACTCCGGTTCGCCGGTTCGTTCTCGACGAATACGCGCAGCCGGGATTTCCGGTGGTCTTCACCATCAACGGCGAGCGGTGGCCGGACAATCAGCACGTGCGGGTCAAGCAGGGCGTCACCGAGATCTGGGAAGTGCGCAACGCGGCCGCGATGGATCACCCTTTCCATCTGCACGGCATGTTCTTCCAGGTGCTGGGCGGCGATGGCCAGGTTCGCGCTCGCGACGGCTGGAAGGACACCGTCAACATTCCACAGCGAGCGACCGTCCGCTTCGCGGTTCGATACGACCCGCTCGGCATGTGGATGTTCCACTGCCACATCCTCGAGCATGCCGAGTTCGGAATGATGGGCGAGCTGATGGTGGAGCCTTGAACGGCTGAGCGCGCGTCGACGCGAGCACGATCATTTTCACGCCGCAGCTTGGGTGCACCCCGTCAGCGCTTGTACGTCCAGTGCCAGAACTCGCCGGCGACGTCGTTCACGAACCCGAAGCGGCCGGCGTTCGCTCGCAGCCAGTTGTACGCGCGCGTGCCGAAACCACCGACGCCGCCGATGTCCATCGACAGTCCCTGCTGGTGGTTCGAGAAGCCCGGGCGCGCGACGCGGTTCGGGTCCATTCCGAACTGCACCCACAGCCGCTGCTGCTCGGCCATCGTGCGGAAGCCGCTGGTGTTGCTCAGCGGAATGCCGGCCCGCTTCGCGGCGGCGATCATCTTCTTGTAGTTGATGGCCGCGTTCTTCTGCAGGTACTCGCCGCCGCCCACGTTGTAGACCCTCGTCTTGAAGGCCGACCCGTTGCTGAACGCGGTTACGCGCTTCCCTTTGCCCAGGCCGTTCTGCTTCGCCTTGAGCACCTTCTTCATCTTGTTGAGGTCGCCGGTGGAGACCTCGCCGTTGCGCTTGAGCTTGTGCTTCTTCTCGAACGCACGAACGGCGCGGGCCGTCGACCGATCGAAGACGCCGTCGACCTTCACCTTCTTGTAGCCGAGCTTGCGTAGAATCTTCTCGGTGTTCTTCACCGCAGCGCTGCGCTCGTGAAGGTCCTGCGCCGGGCTGGTTCCGGTCTTCGCGAGGATGAGCGAGGCCTTCAGCTCTTTCCACGTGCGCGGAGTCACGCGCCCGGTGGGCTCGAGGCCCCCCTTGCGCTGAAATGCCTTCAGCGCGCCGACGGTCCGCTCGTCCATGACGCCGTCCGTGCGCGAAGGATCGAAGCCCGCCTTCTTGAGGCGCAGCTGGACGTTCTTCACCGCGCGGCCCTTGTCGCCTTCGCCCAGACCGACGGTGCCGTCCGCGTTCTGGCGCTCGGCCGCCTTCGCGGTGAGCGCGTCGAGCCGGCGGTGCTGCTTGATGCCCTTCGTGGTGCGAGCCCGATACGGCGCATGGTCGAACGCGCGGACCTCTTTCTTGAGCGCGTCGTACGCGCGCTCGCCGAGCAGGCCCGACTTGCCGAGGTTGTTCTGGTCCTTCTTGAACGCGAGCAGCGCTTTGTTCGTCTGAGCGTCGAACGTCCCGTCAACGGGGCCCGTCGAGTAGCCGAGCGTACGGAGCCGCTTTTCGGCCTCGAGAATCTTCGAGTCACGCTGACCGTTGCTGAAGACGTCTCTGCCGTGGAAATTGCGCACGCGGCTCTGCACCGTCTTGAGGTGCGCGAACGTCCGCGCGTCGAGCTGGCCCGTCACGGGAATGCCGCGTGCCGCCTGGAATTGCTCGAGCGCGTTCGCGGTATTGGCGGTGAAACTGGCGTCGCGGGTGCCCGGCTTGAAGCCGGCGATCTCGAGCATGCGCTCGACCCACTTCACCGAGCCGGCCTGCGTGCCCTCGGCGAAAACGACGTCGTTGTCCAGAGCGGCCTGGATGGCCCGATTCCCGGTGCGGTCAGCGCGCTGCAGAGTTTTGAGTGACATGCGGCGCGGACACTTCAGGGGACGTGCCCGCTGCAACCTTCCGATGTGCCGAGAACTTCCGTGAAGCCTGCCGTTGACGTGTCAACCGCAGTGGACAGCGTCAGGGCGTGATCGTCAGCGTGATCGACTTCACGCCGGTGTTGCCGTTGGAATCCGTGACCGTGAGCGTCACGACGTTCGTACCGGCGGACAGCGTCCGGGTGAAGGTGCGGCCGGTGCCGATCGTGCCGTCGAGGTTGCTGGTCCAGACCATGCCGGCATCGGGGATGAGCCCGTCTTCGAAGTCGCGCGCGTTGCCGACGAATGGAATGGGGTTCGCCGCGGCCCGCACCTCGCCGTCGCTGGGGTGATTGAGCAGCGCCAGGGGAGACTGCGAGGTGATGGTGATGCTGCCCGCTCCGGTGTTCCCCTGCGAGTCCGTGGCGGTGCAGGTGACGGTGTGCACGCCCGGTCGGGGGAGGGTCGTCGTCACCGACAAGCCGGTGCCGAGCTGGGCCGTCGCCAGGTTGGTGCGCCACACGACGCGGGAGCCGCTCAATGCGCCGTCTTCCGGGTCGCTGGCGCTCGCGACGAACGTGACCTGCTGATCGAACGGAACCGTCGTGCCGCTCACCGGCGCCGTGATGGTGCACGTTGGTGCGCTGCCGGCGTCGGGAGTGCTGCCTCCTCCGGCGCCGCCTGAGCCTCCAGATCCGCCCGAGCCGCCCGAGCCGCCCGAGCCACCGCCGAAGCCTCCCGCGCCGCCCGACCCGCCGCCGCTGCCGCCGAGGACGAACGCGACTTCATTGCTGAACGAGGAGGGCCCCTTCGCGTTGCTGGCGCGTACGCTGTACACGTACATGACGCCCCGCGACACCGTCGCGTCGTGGTACTGCTGCGCGTCGAACAGCACGGTGGCGACGTTCTGAGACTCGCCGCCGCTCGGCTTCCTCCACACCTCGAACTCCTCTTCGTTGGACGAGTTGTCTTTCCAGGTGAGATGTGCGCCGCCACCCACCTCCTCGGCGCTGAGCTGGCTCGGGGCCTCGGGCGAGGTGAGGGTGGGAGTCGCAGGCGTGCAAGTCATCAACACCGCGGTCGCAAGCAGCACCAAACGTGATTGCATGAAGCCTCCTGCAACAGCATCCCGATGGAGGGCTCGAGTTTCCTCCAGGAAACAAGTTTCGTCCTGGAGGATGTTGGTGACGAGCGACCAATCCATGAGAAACCTGCTCCCAGTCTTGTTCGTCATCGCCTGTGGACCGCGCGGTGCCGCTGTCGAGCTGCCGCTCAAAGAGGTGCCGCTCGCGACCGACGTCGATGCCGACGCGAAGACGGTCAAGGTTCGGCTGATCGCCGGTGAGGGAAAGACCGAGTACCTGACCGGGAAGCAGGCCGATGTGTGGGCGTACCGCGATGCGATGAACGGGGACGGCGTGATCCCCGCGCCGACCATCGTCGCGAACGTCGGCGACACGATCGTCGTCGAGCTCGAGAATCGGCTGAGCTCGCCGACGACGATCCACTGGCACGGCCTGCGGCTACCGAATGTGGCCGACGGCTCGAACTCGAGCCAGCAACCGGTCGCGCCCGGCGAGAAGTACGAGTACCGCTTCGAGGCGAAGGACGTCGGCACGTTCTGGTACCACCCGCACGTCAGGGCCGATCTGCAGATCGAGAAGGGGCTGTACGGCGCGCTGGTGGTGCACGGGCCCTCCGAGCCCGAGGTCGCGGCCGATCGCACCTTCATCCTCGACGACGTGAAGGTCGAGGCGAGCGGCAAGCTGTCGGAGACCACCGACCAGCTCGACATGATGCTCGGCCGCCAGGGCAACGTGCTGCTGGTGAACGGCCAGCGCCAGGCGGGCATCGAGGTGGCGAGCGGCAGCCGGGAGCGGTGGCGCTTCATCAACGCCGCCAACGGCCGCTACTTCAACCTCTCGCTCGCGGGGCACTCTTTTCTGGTGATCGCCTGGGACGGCGGCCTGCTGCCCCAGCCGTACCGCGTCGAGAAGCTCGTCATCGCCCCCGGCGAGCGGTACGAGCTGCTGGTCGACTTCGATCAGAAGGAGGGCGGCTGGCTGCAGACGCTGCACTACGATCGAGGGCACGACATTCCGGATCCGGGTCCGCAGGACCTGCTCCAGATCGCGTACGGCCCGGCGTCGAAGCCTGCCGCCGCGCTCCCGGGCACGTGGCGCGACCTCACGCCGACGGTGGTGCCTTCGACTGCACAGGTGCGGGCGTTTGAGCTCACCGAGACGGACAAGCCTGACGGGCCGGTGTTCTCCATCAACGGTCGCTCGTGGCCGGCGATCGACCCGGTGATGGTGAAGCAGGGCGAGCTCGAGGTCTGGGAGATCGACAACAAGTCGGAGATGGATCATCCGTTCCACCTGCACGGCATGTTCTTCGAGGTGCAGTCGCTGAACGGGCAGCCGCCCGAACACTTCGGCTGGAAGGACACCGTCAACGTGCCCAAGGAGTCGAAGCTGCGCTTCGCGGTGCGCTACGAGCCGGTCGGCATGTGGATGTACCACTGCCACATCCTCGAGCACGCCGAGCGGGGGATGATGGGCGAGCTGATGGTCATGCCGCCTTGAAGTACGTGCGGAGTACGCGGGCACGTCGAGGTCGCGGCGCAGCATGATGCGGCAGTCGAGCTCGTGCGACTTCCACTCGGCGGCGGCGACGTCGGAGACGGTGGTCGCGCGCTCGACGGACGACGGCAAGACCTGGCGCCGGCTGGGCCCCTCGAACGGCGACGGCACTCCGACCGAGCCCGGCTTGGTCTCGATGGTGCCCGAGCCCTCCGCTGAATCTGGTGGACGACGCCGAACGAGTCGCCGCGATCCAGGGCGAGCACTCGGGGGATCAGCGGCTTGCGTATCGCTCAGGCGCACCGAGAAAAGTCCTGGCGCATTCGTCGCTGCAGAAGATGTATGCGCGCCCGGCGTGCACGAACCGAGCTACCGCTTCGGTCTCTTTGATCCGCATGCGGCACACGGGATCGACCGTGAGCGCTCCGGCGGCGTCGGGACAGACGACCTCGAAGACCTTCACCGGCACCGAGACGTTCTTGAACGCCGCGAGACCGAGGTCCCGCACCGACAGGCCCGGCAAGGTCTGTACCGCCCCGACGACCGAGGACGTCACCAACAACTGCCCCGCTTGGGCGTGACCAGCGACGCGGGCCGCGAGGTTCACCGCGGCCCCGAAGAAGTCGCCGGCGCGCTCCGCGCAGGGGCCGTGGTGGACGCCTGTGCGCAGCAGCGGAAACCGGGGCTCGCTCTGCACCGCCGTCCGAAGTGCGATGGCCGAGCGCAGCGCCGGACCCGGCTGCGGCGCCACGAGCATGACCGCATCTCCGATGGTCTTCACCACGCGCACGCCGTCTGACAGACACGAACGAGCGAGGTCAGCGAAGCGGATTGCGATCGCGGCGGCGTCGTCGTCGCCGTGCGATTCCGTCATCGCCGTGAAGCCGGACAAGTCGGCGAACACGAAGGTGCGCTCATTTTCGTCACTGAGAGCCATCGGAGGCGCGGGAGTCTACGTCACCGACGAGCGCCGCCGCCCCGTGGCGCCGGCTGACTCGCTGTGACAGGTCGAGTCACATGCGCGCGAGCGGGCTTTCCAGATCGCCATGGACGTGGCAGTCGGTGAGCTCCTCATTTCTCCGAGACGAAACGTGCTCACCGTCCTCGCCATTGTCCTCACTGCCGCGCCAAGCCTCTTTCGTCCGCTCGACGGACCCTCAGGAACTGCGACCGGCGTCGCCCCAGGTTTCTGCCGCACGAAGACGCAGCTCTGCATGACGTGGATCGACCGCGTCGGCGACAGTTCACGGCTTCGCTTCTCGCGGCTACAGAAGGGTTCATGGACGGAGCCGGTGACGATCGCCGAGTCCGCAAGAATGGTCGCTGAAGCCATCGACGCCCCCGGGGTGCAGCAGGGCGCCGACGGCGTGCTCGTCGCGCATTGGGCTGAGCACTCCGGTGATCATCACCACGCACAGGACGTTCTGCTCGCGCGCTCCGCGGACGACGGCAAGACGTGGCGGAAGATCGGCGTCGCGCACGACGACAAGACTGAAACGGAGCATGGGCACGTCTCTGCCGTGTCGACTGCCGTGGGCGTCAGCGTGTTCTGGCTCGACGGTCGAGACACCGTCGACGGCGGCGCGACCGCACTCCGGGGCGGACACGTCGACCAGAAGTCCGTCAGCTCGCAGGTCCTCGATGGCAAGGTGTGTGACTGCTGCGGAACCTCGGCTGCCCTCACGGGCGATGGCCCGATCGTCGCTTATCGCGATCGTGCCGACGGGGAAGTACGCGACATCTCCGTCGTGCGGAACGTGAAGGGCAAGTGGCTGCCACCGGGGCCCGTCGCGACCGAGGGCTGGTCGATCCCAGGTTGCCCGATGAATGGCCCCGCCGTCGCCGCGCAGGGACGCAGCGTCGCGGTCGCCTGGTACACCTACGCGAACAGCCAGCCTCGTGTTCGGCTCGCATTCTCGAACGACTCGGGCTCCACGTTCGGTCAGCCCATCGAGGTCGACGGGGCACGCGGCACCTCGATGCCGCTGGGGCGAGTAGGACTCGTTCTCGATGACGACGGCACTGCACTCGTGAGCTGGATCGCCTCGCGCCGCGACGTCGCGGAGCTGTTCGTGCGGCGAGTGGCGAGCGACGGACGGGTGGGGGAGATCGTCGGACCTCGAGGCGAAGCCTCCGGCAGGCAGATCGGCTTCGCACGCATCGCCCGCGATGGTCCGGACCTCGTCGTGGTCTCGACCATCGCGAGCGGCGTTCAGCTCGCTCGGGCGCCGCTGAAGAGTATCCCGCCGGCGACGGCGACAGGAGTCGTATCGACGCAAGACGGCATCGAGGTTGCGGCGCAGCGCAAGCAGGCGCCAGACGTCAAGGCGACGACGCTGGAGGCTGGGGAGACCTCGCTCGCCCAGCTGCGCGGCAAGTCCGTGCTCGTGAACTTCTGGGCGACGTGGTGCGAGCCCTGCCGGCAGGAGCTGCCGCTGCTCTCGAAGCTTCAAGCGAGTCATCGCGACAACGGACTCGTCGTGGTCGGAGTGAACATCGATCGCGGCAGCACCGCAGGCGACCTCAAGACCTTCGCCGAGCGCCGGAAGCTGTCGTTCCAGATCTGGCGAGACCCGGAAGAGCAACTCGCCGCCTCCTTCGGCGTGGGAACGCTGCCGGCTTCGTTTCTCATCGACAAGAACGGGAACGTCGTCTGGTCGAAGACGGGCGCCATCGAAGCGGACGAGCCCGGCCTCGCGGCCGCCCTGGCCAGGCTCTTGGCGCCCAAGGCGCGCTGACTCAGATTTTCAGCTTCCAGGCCGACACCGGCTTGTTCGCGCTGGGCCGCGTCCGCGGGTGTCGCCGCCTCGCGCGTCCGTGGACGTCGAAGCCTTCACGCCCGAGCCGCTGGACTTCGGTGAGCGGCACCGCCAGCCGGCCGTTCTTGCGAACCGCTCGAAGCGCTCCGCTGCGAATGAGCGCGTCGAGGGTCGCGCCGCGGTCAATGGCCAGGAGCTTCGCGGCCTCCCGTTTCGACAGGAGCAGCCGCGTCTCGGCCGTCCTGCCTACCAGCGAACGCTGGACGAGTCGGCAGAGCCGGTTGATGTCGCTGCTGAGGTGCTTCCAGTCACGAAGCAGCTCGCGCAGCAACCCGTCGAGATCTGACGTCATGAAAATGGCGTAGCATGGCCACGGGGAAACTCTGGCCGCCGTCGGGGATGTCCTGCACACACCGGATGATCCACCCTCGCGGACATGCGCTCATCGTCCTGCTGGCGTCTGCACCGGCGTGGGCGAACTTCCCACCGCTGCCGCAACTGCAGGTCGACCCGGCGGAAGCCGCCGTCGGGAAGCCGGTGCGCTTCAGCGCAGCCGGCACGGTCGATCCGGACATGGGACCCGCGGCAGTCACCTTCAGTTGGACGTTCGACGACGGGACGTCGGCGACCAGCGCGGAGGTGACGCGCACGTTCGATACTCCCGGCGCCGTGCGTGTGACGTTGACGGTCAGCGATGGCGCCGACACCGCCGTCCTCGACGGCAGCGCGCTCATCCTCGAGGCTCCGGTCGCCGGCTGCTGCGCGAAGAGCTCGCCCCTCGTGCCGGGAGAGGCCGGAGCGCTTTGGGTCGTGAACCCCGACTCCGACAGCGTGACGCGGCTGCTCATCGCCGACTCGACGACTCGTGAGATCCCCGTCTGCAGGCGCCCGGGCAGCGTCGCGTGGGACGCCAGCGCGCGGCTGCTGTACGTGGCGTGTGAGACGGCGCTGCGCGTGCTCGACGCCGGCGGCGCGATGGTGCGCGAGCTCGACGGTTCGCTCCGCCCTGCGGCGGTGGTGACGCAGCCGGCGACGGGGCGCGTGCTCGTCACCGACCAGGCGACGCCGGCGCTGCTCGTGTTCGAGCCCGGCGGGCGCGCCGAGCTGGCGCGGTATCCGCTCGCCGCAGATCCTTCCTCCATCGCCCTGACGGCCGACGGCACGAGGGCGTTCGTCTCTCACTTCCTCACGCGTGGACAGCGCGGGCGGGTGAGCCGCGTGGATCTGACGAGCGGCTCCGTCACGGGCATCGAGCTGCCGGAAGATCCGGGGCCGGACACCACGTCATCGGGTCGCGGCTTTCCGAACCTGCTCGGGGCGCTCGCGGTCGAGCCCGCGGGCAAGTGGGTCTGGGTCGGCGGGCTCAAGTCGAACACGGCGAGCGGGCCTCGCCTGACCGGCAGCCCACTCGCTCCGACGAACTGGGTGCGCGGGTTCGCGGCGCGCCTCGAGGTGACCGCCGACGTCGAGCCTCCGGAGCGCAGGCTCGACACGAACGACGCCGACAGCGTCACCGGCATCGCGTTCTCGGCGAACGGGCGCTACGCGTTCCTCGCCCACCAGGGGGCCGGCACGCTGTCGGTGTACGACGTTCCTGCGATGGGGCTCAGCGGCCGCGGAGACGGCAGCACCGTGCCATTCGTAGCTCGCATCCCGCTCTGCGACGCGCCGCGCGGCGCGATCTTGTCGCCTGACGGGACGCGGCTGTTCGTCTCGTGCTGGCTGGCGCGCACCGTCGCGGTCATCGACTTGTCGAACCCGCGCGAGCCGCGCCTCACCGCGCAGGTGGAGGTGACGAAGGAGCCGCTCTCTGCGCAGGTCGCCCTCGGCAAGCGGCTCTTCTTCCGCAGCTCCGAGCCGAAGCACTCGAAGGGCAACTACGTCGCCTGCGCGTCGTGCCATCCCGACGGCGCCAGCGACGGGCGCACGTGGGACACGAGCCAGAAAGGCGAAGGGCTGCGCAATACGCGCGACCTGCGCGGTCACGGGACGGCCGAGGGGCCGCTGCACTGGAGCGCGAACTTCGATGAGGTGCAGGACTTCGAGCGGGACATCGTCGAGCAGTTCGGCGGCACCGGCCTTGCGCAAGATGGGCAGCCGCCGTTCGCTCCGCTGGGGCGCAGCAATGCGGGTCGCAGCACCGAGCTCGACGCGCTGGCCGCGTTCGTGGCGTCGCTGCGGGAGGCCCCGCCGAGCCCTTTTCGGAGTCCCGACGGCACGCTGACCGCGAGTGCACTCCGCGGCCGCGGGCTGTTCTTCGCCGCCGGCTGCGATCAGTGCCATTCAGGACCCCTGCGGTCCGACAGCTCGCTCGAGGTCGCTCCGTCGAGCTGGAAGCTGTGGGACATCGGCACGATCACGCCCATGACGGGAGAGCGGCTGGGCCAGCCGCTCGCGGGCATCGACACGCCTGGCCTCGTCGGCGTCTGGGCGAGCGCGCCCTACCTGCACGACGGCAGCGCCGCGACGCTGCGCGACGTGCTCCGCACTTCGTTCAAAGCGGCTAGGCTGGAAGGGACGTCGGACGCGGACCTCGACGACCTCGTGACGTACCTCGCGTCCATCGACGGGCGGCCGGAGGTGAGCACCGCTCCGACGCTTCCCGCCGACGAGTCGCGTGGCCGCTGCGCGTGCTCGAGCGGGCCACTGCTGCCGCTGTTTGCGTTTGTGCTGCTGTCACTCCGAAGGAGGAGACGTCATGTGTGAGCGAAAGATCGCCCTCGCCGTCGTGCTGCTGTCGTGCCCAGCCCTCGCGCAGTGGAATGGGTTCACCGACCAGAGCACCGCGCTGCAGACGAACCGGTTCGACTTCGGCGGCAACTCGAACCCGGAAGCGGGCGACACGAACGAGAACTATTACGACGGCGACTTCGGCGACATCGACGGCGACGGGCGCATCGACCGGGGCGTCATCTCTCGCTACGGGCTGTTGCTCAACACCGGCGGCGGGCTCATGACTCCCGTCGCGCGGAACCTCAACCAGTACCGCTTCGGCGACGCCGACAACGTCGGCAACGACGCGGTGCAGTGGGTCGACGTGGACGGCGACGGAGACCTCGACAGCGTGCAGGGCGGCAACGGCGAGCCGCTGACGCTGCAGATCAACCGGCGCGGCCGCTTCAGCATCAAGTGGAAGAAGACGAGCGACAGCGCCCTGAACATCGTGAGCATCGACCTCGAGAAGGACGGCGACGCTGACCTGGTCGTCGCGCACGCCTACTGCGGGCGGCCGGACAACTGCGGCTGCGGCCTGCCGAACTGCGGCGGCCCCGTCGACTTCGGGCTGTACGTCAACGACGGTCAAGGCAACTACACCGAAGAGTCGGCCATGCGCGGCCTTCCGCCCGTGTCCGCGGAGATCGTCCAGCCGGTCGCGGGCGACCTGGACGGAGATGGGGACTTCGATCTCGTCTTCGGCAGGGGAGACACCGGGCAGCTGGGCGTGGCGAAGAACAACGGCACCGGGTCGTTCACGGTGACGAACCTGAACCTGCTGCCGCCGCCGGGCGGCTTCACGCAGGGGTCGCACCTCGCCGACATCGACAACGACGGAGATCTCGACGTCGTGCTCGGCAACGAGTTCCCTGGGGCCGACGCGGGCACCATCGCGCACAAGATCTACATCAACGACGGCACGGGGATGTTCTCCGACCAGAGCAGCACGCGCTTCATCGTGGGCTCGGCCACCAATCTGTGGGGCGAGAACAGCGAGGTGGTCGACGTCGACTACGACGGAGACCTCGACTTCGTCGCGCTGCGCAAGACGGCCGCAGGCAAGGACGTGCAGGTGTATTTGAACAGCGGCACGGGCGTGATGACTTACAGCCCGACGTTCAGCATGACCCTGCCGGGGCCGGGAGTGGCGTTCGGCGCCGACCTCGACGTCGGCGACATCGACGGAGACGGGACGTACGATCTCTGGGTCGGCCTGCCCGGTGAGAAGGTGCGCCCCTTGATCAACTCGTACCGCCGAACGGACGGGCGTCCGGCGGACCTGCCGCAGCAGCTGCGCGTGGTGTCGACGGGAACGGGGCCCGTGGTGCTCGCGTGGACGGCGCCGGCGTTCGCGGCCACCAACCGGCACTACCGTGTCTATCGCTCCACGAGCGCGGAGCTGGGCAGATCGGATCGCACGCTCATCAAGGTGATCGCACGCAGCCGGCACGAGGACGAGGGCTTCTTCGCGCCGATCACGCGCTTCACCACGACCGCCCAGCTCGGTGATCCCGACGTGCAGCTCAATGGAGCGATGAACGAGATCCAGTTCACCGACCGCACCGCGACGCCCAGCGTGACGTACCAGTACTGGGTTTCACACGTGGGTCCCGAGCACGCCGAGAGCGCACACGCGGGCCCGGTCGCGGCGATGGCGGGGGCGGCCCCCCCGGGTGCTGACACCACCGCGCCTCAGCTCGACGTCGTGAGCCCCACGCGTGACGAGTTCTCGGTGTACCCGCGCGTGGTGCTGACCTACGCGGACGGACAGAGCGGCATCAACCCGATGTCGCTGCGCGTGACGTTCGATCGGGCGCTTGGAGGTGCCGGGGGCAGGGCGGCGAACACGAACGTCGCCGATCTCTTCCAACGCAAAGACGCGCAGGCCTACGCGAACGTCTTCGGGCCTCCGCTGTCGCTGCCGCCGTCGACGCTCGTCACCATGACCGTGAGCGTCGACGACATGGCGGCCAACCGAGCCACGCGCACCGTGCAGTTCGTGACCGGCGCGACGCCGGCGCAGAACCCCACCGCGTCCATGGCCCTTACGCCGACCGGCGGCGCGGCGCCGCTGACCATGAGCTGCGTCGCAACCGCGAGCACCGACAGTGACGGAAAGATCGTCTCGTGGGAGTGGGCCTTCGGGGACGGTGCGACGCTCAACGGCCGCGACGTGAGCAAGACGTGGACGCGGGGCGGGACTTTCCCCGTCACGTTGATCGTCCGCGACAACGAGGGCGGTGTCGGCATCGCACAGCAGATGGTGACGATTACGGGCGCCGGTGGCGGCGCAGGCGGCGGCTCCGGAGGCTCGGGGGGCACCGGAGCCGCGGGCGGCACGGGCGGCGGTAGTGCCAGTGGCGGAGGGGCCGCAGCCGGTGGCGCCGGCGGCGGTGACACCTCAGGCGGCGGCGCACGTGGAGCGTCGGGCGGCGGTACGGCGGGCGCGTCTGGCGGGGGGACGGCGGGCTCCTCAGGCGGCGGCACCGCGGGCGCGGGCGGTGCGTCGGGCGGTGCGTCGGGCGGAGGCTCTGGCGGAGACGGCGGAGGCATGGAGCCGGTGCAGCAAGCAGGCTGCGGGTGCGGTGCGGCGCCGGGGCTCGAGTGGGTGCTCGGTCTGGCGGCGATCGTCGCGCGCCGCCGGCGCGCGAGAGCCTGAGCGTCACGGTGTTGCCCGCTCGCGCCTACGATCGGCGTGACGACCGACCGATACATCCCCGCCCTTCGCTTTCGCAGCCTGACGCGGCTCTACGACGGCGTGCTCCGGTTCACGATGCGCGATGAGCAGTTCAAGTCGGAGCTCGTCCGGCAGGTCGACCCCCGGCCGGGACATCGCATCCTGGATCTCGGCTGTGGCACGGCGACGCTGAGCCTCCTCTTGAAGCAGGCCTGCCCCGCGGCAGCCGTGGTCGGTCTCGACGGCGATCGCGAGGTGCTCGAGCTCGCCCGCCGCAAGGCACAGAGCGCCGGCGTCGAGCTCGAGCTGTTCCATGGCCTCGCCACCGAGCCGCCGTTCGAGCCAGGCTCGTTCGACCGGATCGTGTCGAGCCTGCTGTTTCATCACCTCAGCACGCAGGCGAAGGCAGTGGCGCTGGCGAGCGCGCGCCGGTTGCTCGCTCCGGACGGTGAGCTGCACGTCGCCGACTGGGGCAGGCCGCACGACGTGGCGATGCGCGTGGCGTTTCTCGGCGTGCAGCTGCTCGACGGCTTCGAGACCACCCGCGACAACGTCGAAGGTCGGCTGGGCGAGCTGATGCGCGAGGCCGGCTTTTCGTCCGTCATCCAGACCGGGCGCCAACGCACCCTGTTCGGCTCGCTTTCGATGTATCGAGCGAGGGCATGAGCGCGCTCGCCCTGCTGTTCGTCCTCGCCGCGTCCCCGACGTTGACGCCCATCACGCCTCCGGAGTGGGGGCAGGGCGCGATGGCCCCGGGCCTGTGCCGCACGGCCAACGACCTGTGCCTCACGTGGATCGATCACCCCGGTGAGACATGGCGGCTGCGGTTCGCGCGGCTGCAGAAGGGCGCGTGGACGGCGCCCGTGACGATCGCCGAGTCCGCGAAGCTGGTGGCGAACTGGGCCGACACGCCTTCCGTCGCACGCGGCGGAGATGGAGTGCTGATCGCGCACTGGGCCGAGCGCAACGGCGAAGCGCACCACGCGTACGACGCCGTGGTCGCGCGCTCGACCGACGACGGCAAGACGTGGCGCCGGCTTGGCCCCGCGAACGACGACGGGACTCCGACCGAGCACGGCTTCGTCTCGATGGTGCCCGAGCCCAAGAGCCTCTCGCTCGCGTGGCTCGACGGACGACAGACGCTCGACGGAGGCGCCACGGCGCTGCGGCTCGGCACGTTCGCGAAGGACGCCGTCGTCTCCCAGGTCGTCGACGGGCGCGTCTGCGACTGCTGCGGCACGTCGGCGGCCGTCACTGCCGACGGGCCGGTGCTGGTTTATCGGGATCGAAGCGGAGAAGAGGTGCGGGACATCTCCATCGTGCGCCGGGTCGGCGGAACGTGGAGCGAGCCGCGCGCGGTGCACGCGGACGGCTGGTCGATTCCCGGCTGCCCGGTGAACGGCCCGCAGGTGGCGGCACGCGGTCGCGCCGTGGTCGTGGCCTGGTACACGTACGCGAAGAGCGAGCCCCACGTTCGTGTCGCATTCTCGTCGGACTCCGGCGCGACGTTCGGAGAGGCGATCGAGATCGACGCCGCGCGCGGAGCGTCGATGCCGATCGGGCGGGTCGGGGTCGCCCTCGACGACGACGGCACGGCGTTGGTCAGCTGGGTCGCCGCGAAGCGCGAGGACGCCGAGGTCTTCGTCCGCCGCGCCGCCGCTGACGGCCGGGTCGGCGACACGGTCAGCGCTGGGGCCAGCGCGGCGATGCGGCAGAGCGGCTTTCCGCGCATCGCGAGGGACGGGAAGGACCTGGTGGTCGTGTGGTCCGACGGTCAGGCGCCGCGTTTGGCACGGGCGCCGATGTCGGCCTTTCCGAAGGTGTCGGCGACGTCCGCGGCCGCCGGGGAGGCGACTGCCCGGTCGAGCGTGAAACAGGCGCCCTCCACCGAGGTCGCGACGCTGGAAGGCAAGAAGGTCTCCCTGCAGCAGCTCGCGGGCAAGGCGGTGCTGGTCAACTTCTGGGCGACGTGGTGCGAGCCCTGCCGCATGGAGCTGCCCGAGCTCTCAGCGCTGGAGGCACGCCACCGCGAGAAGGGCCTCGTCGTCGTCGGCGTCAGCGTCGACCGCACCGCGACCGCGTCCGACGTGAAGACGTTCGCCGACCGGCGGAAGGTGGTCTTCCCCCTGTGGCACGATCCGGACGAGCGCCTCGCGTCGGCGTTCGGTGTTCAAACGCTGCCGGCGTCGTTCCTGCTCGACCGAAAGGGCAACGTCGTCTGGTCGCAGACCGGTGCGGTGGCCCCGAACGATGCGGCGCTCGCGGCTGCGATCGACAAGGCGATCGCGAAGTAGCCGCATGGCTGCTCGTCGAAGAAGCGCGGCTGGGAAAATTCGGCCCGAAATTCCGAACGAAGTGCATCGGGAGCTGACAGATTCCGCGCAGGAAGAGTCGCAGTGTGCGGCGAGAACTCCATGGAGAGAGGAAGCCGCCCATGCCCGTCTCAGCCGCCGCCCGACACTCACATGTCTCCCGCCCGTCCTCGCAGTCGCTGCTGGGCTACGGCGCGCGATCGCCGCAGGTGGCGCGGATGCAGCAGCTCATTCGGAACGCGGGCATCGAGGTGGGACCGATCGACGGCATCTTCGGGCCCAAGACGCTCGCGGGGGTGAAGGCGTACCAGGCGAGTCGCGGGCTGAGCGTGGACGGCATCGTCGGGCCGCAGACGTGGGCGGCCTTGCAGCGGGGCGCGCCGCAGTCGTCGCGGCCGACGGCGGCCGTCGACGGTGCTGATACGTTCACGCCCGGCGGCAGCAAGCAGGTGACCGCGTACGTGAACGGCCAGCCGCGGACGATCAGCGTCGTGCCGGTCGGCAACGGGCAGTACCTGCGCGGCGATGCAGCCCGCGCGTGGGAGCGCATGCAGGCGGCGGCTCGTGCCGACGGCATCAACTTGAGCGCCACGAGCGGCTTTCGCACGATGGCGGAGCAGCAGTCCCTGTACGCGCAGTACGGGTCTCCGCGCGCGGCGCGGCCCGGCTACTCGAACCACCAGAACGGCATCGCCATGGATATTGGCGGCGTCGGCGGCCGAGGCACGGCGGCGGATCGCTGGCTGCTCGCGAACGCGAGCCGCTTCGGCTTCCGCAACCTGCCGAGCGAGTACTGGCACTATGACTACGTGGGCTGAGGGCTCACGGCACCACGAAACCGCTCGGCAGGCGGAAAAGCGCTTCCGCGGCCGTACCCGCGGAGACCTCGATCAACCGTTCGGCCAAAGTCGAAGCACGAGCCGGGAAGCCCACGAGGGCGCAGAAGAACTGGAGCACGCTCTTCGCGGACGTGAGCTCGAACCCTCTCGCACGGCAATCCCGCAGCCGGTTGCTGATGTCGTTCCACAGATCCTTCGCGGCGGTCAGTCCGGACGGCACACGCACGTTCTTTCGCTCCGCCGTCGCAAAGCGGGAAAGGCATTCGTCGTCGTGCAGCGCGACGATGAGGTAGTCCTCGACAGAGTGATGCGTCACGCCGAGCGAGCCGAGCCGAGCGTCTGTCGGCAGGCCCACCGGAAGCAGCGCCGCCCGGCCATCCAGCAGGCCGATATCGGTGGTGTCGACGCGCAGGGTGGTCTTCTCGTCGCTCGTACATCGCGATCGCAGGGTCTTCTCGACGAAGTCGCGGAGGTCGCCTTCCGACCCTTCGTCCAGATCCAGCGCGAGCACGAGGCGCGTCATTCCCTGGGTGAGCAGCGCGTGCAGCGTCTGAACTGCCGCGGCCTTTCCCCGCGCGCCGGGCGCGTTGCGCTTCGGCAGCACCTCGTAGCCGGTGCCGCGGAGCCAGGACTCGACGACGACGCGATCCACATCGCCTTCGGTGCTCGCGTACGCCGCTTGCGCGGCAGCGACGCTCACTTGATCGCCCGAAGACGAAACAGGTCGCGGACGTCGCCGCCAGCGTCGGTGAACGTGACGGCGTCGGCGTGTTGCATCGCCTTTCCGCGCAGCTCTCCCTCTGCGTCGAGCTGAAGCGGCAGCACCACGACGTCACCCTCCGGTGCCCCCGCCTTCAGGAACGCCTCGATCGTCAGGTGGCGGTGCGTCGAGATGAACACCTGTCCATCGTGAGCGCGCGCGAGACGCACGATGCACTCGGCCAGGCCCAGAAGAGACTGGCGGGACTGAAATGCATCGATCTCCTCGAGCAGCAGCAGCGAACCGCGCGTGGCCAGCTGTACGATGAGCAGGCGGATCGCCATGCGCACGCCCGCCGCCAGTGCGTCCAACGGCAAACCCGTGTTGGGGAGTGCGGCCAGCAGTCGGCCCGTGCCAACCTCGGCGGTCAAGTGCTCGAGGCCGAGCCCGTAGATTCTGTTGATCTCCGGCGCGATCTGTTTGTCCAGCCGCAGCCGAAAGAGGTCGTCCCAGAGCCTTCGCTCGATATCGGGATCCCTCACCGTGTCGACGTCGATCAGGAGCGTCGAAGACAGACGCCGCTTCGCGGGGTCGGTCATCGCGATCGTCTTCGGGTCGCTCGAGTTCGCGTGATAGCTCGTCTCGGCGCTCGTGATGTGGTTGGGGTCGTGCCCGATCTTCATGCTCACGTCGATGGGCTGCTTGCGGTCGAGCCGGAACCACCACGCCCGCGGAAACGGAGACCCGGCCTCGGGCGCTTCGTTGCGGCGCTGCATGATCGTCTGCGTGTAGCTCCGACCGACGGGGTCGGTCGCTTGCGCCGCGGCGCTGAGGAGGCACAGCGCCTCGAGGACGGTGCTTTTTCCCGCCCCGTTGGGACCCACGAGCAGATTCACGCGTCCACAGCCCTCGATCGTGCCGTGTCGCACGCCACGCAATCGCTCGATGGTCAGGCTCGTCAGCACACGCCAAGCCTAGCGCCGGACGCAGAGGGGGGAAATCTCCAGGCTCGTGAGGCTCACGGCCCGCGCCAGCGCAGGATCGTGCCGTCGCTGCCGACCGCCCAGAGGCTGCCGGCCGGGCCGCCGCGCACGGTCATGAGCTGTCCGGCGTAGCCGTTCGGGCTCGGGCGCCACGACGCGCCGTCGAAGTGCAGCATGGTGCCCTTGTCGCCGACGGCCCAGACGTCCGTGGCGCTGCGGCCCCAGATGTGGAGCAGCGTCTCCGTCGTCCCGCTCAGCATCGTGCTCCACGAGCTGCCGTTCCAGCGCGCGAGGCTGCCTCGCCAGCCGGCGACCCAGACGTCCGAATCGCTCGCCGCCCACACCGCGTGCGTCATCTGCGGTGTGCCCGGGATGACGCTCCAGGCGTTGCCGTTCCACTCCAGCACCGCATTCACGCTCGCCGCGTCACGGTCGCCCTCCGGTACCCACACGCGGCCCGACGCACTCCCCCACATCGCGATGTGCCGGGCGCCGAACTGCGTCGGAGCATCCCACGTGCGGCGTTCGGAGAGCGTCGTGCCGTTCCAGTGGAAGATCGAGCGCGTGGTGGCGCGCACGTCGCTGAACTTGGAGTCGCCCACGAGCCAGACGTCGTTCGGCCCGCTGCCCCAGATGCCGGCGAAGACGTGGTCGACACCGGTCGCCACCCGCGTCCACAGGGCGCCGTTCCACCGCAGCACGGTGCCCTCGTCGCCGACGATCCATACGTCGTCCGCGGCTCGCGCCCACACAGCCCGGAACCACACCGCGCTGGGCGTCGTCACGGGGCTCCACCTGGCGCCGTTCCACCGGACCACTGCGCCGTTGCGGCCGACGGCCCAGGCGTCGCGCTCGGAGAGCACGCTCACGTCGACGAGGTCCTCCAGCGTCGCGGAGCTCGACACGTCCGCCCACGCGGTGCCCGTCCACCGCGAGATGGGCGGGCCGTCGTAGCGCGCGGTCCAGACCTCCACGGCGCCGACGGCGAAGATGGCGGAGTAGCTGATGGGCTCGGGCATCGTCGGCTGCGCCCTCGCGTTCGACCAGGTGCTGCCGTTCCACCGCAGCACGGCGCCGCCGGAGCCGCTCACCCAGACGTCATTCGCCGCGCGCCCGGTGATGGCCCACATTCCGTTGCCGTTCGGCACCGCCATCGCGGACAAGGCCGTGCCGTCCCAGTGCAGCACCTTGCCGCCGCCATCGCCGATGGCCCAGACGTCGTTGGCGGCGGCGCCCCAGACCGCGTGCAACCCCCAGGGGAAGCCCGAGGGCCCCGGCGGCAGCGTGATGGTCGACCAGCGAGCTCCATCCCACCGCAGCGCCGTGCCGCGGCCGACGGCCCAGGCTTCCGTGGGCGAGGCGCTCCAGACGCCCTCGAGGTCGGCGGTGACGCCGCTCGCCGAGGGGCTCCAGCTGACGCCGTTCCAGTGGAGAACGAGGCCGCCGTGGCCGACGGCCCAGACGTCGTTCGCCGAGGTGCCGTGCACGGCGCGCAAGGTCGCGGTGACGCCCGCGGCCGCGGACCAGGACGCCCCGGTCCAGTGCAGCAGCGTCCCTTCCTCGCCAACGGCCCACACGTCGTTCGCCGCGCTGCCCCAGAGGCCGCGGATGCCCTTGCGCGTACCGCTCGGGGTGACGCGCCACGTGCTGCCGTCCCAGTGCGCGATGACGCCGACGCGCCCGGCCGCCCAGACGTCGCTTGGAGAGGTGCCCCAGATGGCGTCGACTCCGTTCGAGTGTGGAGACGGGTTCTCCCAGCACCACTCACCGCTGCAGCTGGCGAGATCGAGCCCTCCGTCGGTGCGAAGACCGCCGTCGTCGCCGCCGCCCTGGCCGCCGTCGTCGCGGCCGGCGTCGACCCCCGAGTCCTCCGCCTCGCCGCCGTCCGGAAGCAGCCCGACTTGAACGGGCACGAGGCACGACGAAATCAGGCAGATGGCACACAGCGCGGGAAGCCAGGTTTTCATCGCGGTTGCTCCACAGCCCGCTCCGGCGCGGACGCACCCTATTGTTGGGGCCGAGATCATTCCGTCACGGAATCGTCGGGGATCAGCGCTTCGACGGCCGGGAGGAAGATGCTCGAGGGGTACCTCGCCTTGAACGTGCGGGCGCGCACGGCGGCCGCCGGACGGTCTCCGGCTGCGAGCAGCGCTTGAATCCACAGGCTCTCGCGCTCTTCGGCGAGCTGGCCTTGCGGGAAGCGGGCGAGGTGCTGCTCCAGGGCGGCGAGCGCTTCGCGGGGCTGCCGGCGTACCAGCGACGTGTTCGCCTGTTCCATCAACATGCGCTCGGCGCCGAGCGCCGCGTCGAGATCAGGGCGCGGCTCGGTCGCCGCCTGCTCGACGATCGGCGGCGGCGAGGCTGGCGCCGGCTGCGGCTTCCGGGCCGGGCGCGCCTCTTGCGCCGGCGCAGGAGGCTGTTCGCGCGCGGCGGGTGAGGGCGAGGGCGGCACGGTCTCGGCCGTCGGCCTGACCGGCACGGCGTGCACGATGACGATCGGCGGCGGCGCCGGCGGAGCGACCTGGCGGTACAGCGCCACGCTCGATCCCGCGCCGACGAGGAACGCGGCGACGACGAGCGCACCGGTCTTGGCGGTCGCAGCCGCCGTCCCGGCAGCCGCGTGCGCGGTCGACGCTGACGCGGCCGGTCCCGGGGCCGGCGCGACCGAGGCCGCCTGCACTGCGAGCAGCAGCTGCTCGACGATCTCCGGCGCAGGACCGGGCCGCGACCGCTCGGCAGCGAAGAGCTCTTCGAGCTCGGGAGGCGGTGGTTCGAGCTCGGGCCTCATGGTTCACCTCGGGTGCGGCGAATGCGGGTTGCGGCGGCGAGGAAGTCGGCGCGCGCCAGGCGCAGGCGCGAGTAGAGCGTGTTGAGGCCGACGCCGAGCTCCTCGGCGATGTCGGGCATCGTGTGGCCGTCGAGATCGTGCATGACCAGCACGGCGCGGCGCTCGGGTTCGAGCTGCGCGAGCGCCTGCACCACGAGCTTGCGCTTCTGCTGCGCGTCGAGCTGCTCCTCGGCGGACGGGCGTTCATCGCGCGGCTCGGGAGGCTCCTCGAGCACCTCGCGCTGCTGGTGAGTGCCGCGGCGGAAGTTCGAGAGGACGCGGAACGCGATGCCGAACAGCCACAGCCGCAGCGGGCGGCGCGCGTCGTACGCGTGCAGCTGGCGGTGGACCGCGAGGAACACGTTCTGGGTGAGGTCCGGCAGCTCGCGCTCCGGGGCGCCCAGCCTGCGCAGCGAGTTCCACACGTAGCCGACCTCGGCCCGGTAGACGCTCTCCAGTGCGAGTGGAGGCGGCGATGCCGGGGCGCGCTCCGCTGTCGGCTGGGGGTTCACCTCTGGGCTATTAGATCGAGGCCGCTGTTTCTGTCATGCGAGGGCCCCGTCACTCGAGCTGAAAGCCGAGACCTACCCCCAGCGCCCCGCTGACCGGCGGCATGCGCCACGCCTCGATGGTGCCGATGAGCAGCGCGCTGCGGAGAAACGGGAACAGCACGTCCGCGTGGGCCTGAAGGTAGAGAGGGCCCCCGAGCGGCACCTGCACGAGCGCCCTCGGCCCCGCGGCCAGGTAGGGCTGCCAGCGAACGGAGGCCTCGGGGAAGCCCTCACCGAACGCGCGGACCGCTCCGCCCGAGACGAGGGCGCAGGCGTGCACGTACCTCCAGCAGTAGCAGCCGCCCGCGGCGAGGGCGAGGAGCGAGCTGCCCACCCGGCCTCGTTCGAACGGAGTGCTGGCGGGCACGTCGGCGCGGGCCTCGAGGGTGACCGCGATCGAGGTGAACCGCAGCGCGCCGCGCAGAGCGCCCCCGAACGAGAGATCCGGAGCTGCGCCGAGTGCGAGGAGCAGGTCAGCCTCGAGGCGGAGTCGGAGGGGCGCTGACGCGGGTGCCTCGGGCGGAGGCGGCGCAGGCGGCGGAATCGGAGCCTGGGCCGTCGCCGGCTCGCGGCGCGCGCGCAGCGACATCTGGGGGTCGATGGCCAGCGCGATGGCGAGCGCGGTGGACTCGGCGAGCTCGCGGCAGTCGGTCGACCGTGAAACGATGCTCCGCTCGGCCGTGCGTCCGGCTTCGGTGACCAGGCGCACCGTGGCGCGCAGGCCGTCGGCGGAGCTGTCGACCGCGACCGCGATGAGCATCGAGGCATCAGGCGTGAACGGGTCGTAGCCGAGCCGGGCGGCGACCGCGGCCCGCAAGGCCTGCTCGTCCGGGCAGGCTTCGGCCCCGGCTGAGCGCGAGTGCTCGAGGCGCGCGGTGCGCCGGGAAGCGGACACGGCAGGGGACGCCAGGCCGAGGGCGAGGGCGATGAAGACCACGCAGGCGCCGCGTCTCATCGCAGTGCCGTGTACGGCATCGCGCGGGAAAACGAAATGCTCAGGGTCGTCGTGAGAGCGCGGTTTTCAGTTCGGCGGCGCGAGCCCGACCTGCCGCTCCAGGTCGCGAATGTTGGCGACGATGTTCGGCCCCCAGAAGCGGTTCAGGTTGTTCGGGTCGTTGCGCTGCCGCCCCTGTCCCGTCGCGGGCCCCGGCGCGTAGACGCCCCACAGCTGCCTCAGGTTCTGCGCGTTGCGGTAGTAACCCGTCGGGTTCGCGAGCGTGCGCGCCATGATGTCGATGCTCGCGCGCACCGACGACATGCGCCGCGGGCCCCGCGAGTCCGAGATGCCCATCGCGTTGTTCTTGTTGCGGTAGGCGCTCGACGTCCAGTTGCCCGTCTCGTGCTGCGAGATCGCGACCAGCGTGAGCGGATCGAGGCCGTTCTCGCGGGCCGCGGCGATGAAGTCGGGCGCCAGATGCCGCGCGCGGGCGGGCAACGCCGCGGCCAGACGGTCGACGGCGACTTCGCGGAAGCGCTTGAAGCGGTGGTCGAAGCCGGACGCCGTCGCGGTGGTCGGCGCGCCTGCGGGCTGGGCCGGCTCGAAACTGCTCGTGCCGCCGATCGCTCGCAGCGTCTCGTTGCCCGCGATGCCGTCGACGCCCAGGCCGCGCGCCCGCTGAAAAGCGATGACGGCGCTGCGCGTCTGCTGGCCGAAATGGCCGTCGATGCCGCCGGGATCGAAGCCGGCCGCGAGGAGCTGTTGCTGCAGACGGGTGACTGCGCTTCCGCTGCTTCCGATGCGAAGGGCCATGCGGAAGTCTCGGCTCTTCGCCGAGGCGGTTGTGGGGCCGCCGAAGTTTGCGCTTCGTGCATGCTCCACTCTCGTAAGCGGTGTTGACGATCAGGCCGCGCGCCGTGCCGATGAGACACGTATGCCGCACTGCGCGAGCGCGGGCGCGATGGTCGTTTGCATCGTCTCGTGGAACAGTTGTGCACGGTCTTCTCGAGTCGTGAGAGACGCGGGAGCCCTGCGCGTTGCGGCAGATGAGCCGCGAGCTGCCGTTTCGAATCGTCGAGAAGCGAGCCGGAGAAGCGGGGACGGTCGCCTCGATACACTGCGTTGCCTCGCGGGCGAGCGTCGATTATCGAGGCCCACCATGGCGACGCTCGAGACGATTAAGACCATCGTGAAGCGGGTTCCCGGAGTGAGGCAGTACCAGGAGCAGGCCTACGAGCAGCGCTTCGCGACGGATCTCTACGGCTCGTTTCGCGGCGTGTACCGGACGTTCGACCAAGCCCGTGCCAGCGCTCCAAAGACCAAGCCGTTGGGCTTCGACTCGAAGCAGTTCGCAGAGGAGTACCGCGAGCGCATGCAGCGGATCTACGACTACGACTACCCGGTGCTGTTCTGGCTCCGCGACCTGCTGACTCCCGAGACACGCCTCTTCGATCTCGGCGGCCACGTGGGCGTGCAGTGCTACGCGTACTCGAAGTACCTCGACTTCCCCGCCGGGTTGCGGTGGGTCGTCTGCGAGGTGCCCGAGATCGCCCAGCGTGGCGCCGAGCTTGCGCGCGAGCAGGGCCGGCGGGAGCTCTCGTTTACCAGCCGCTTCGAGGACGGCGACGGCTGCGACGTCTTCCTCAGCGCCGGCGCGATCCATTACATCGAGGCTCCTGCGCTCGCCGAGATCATCGGCAAGTACGCCACGAAGCCCCGCCACCTGCTGCTCAACAAGGTGCCTCTGTACGACGGGCCCCCGTTCGTGACGCTCCAGAACGCGGGCGTCTCCTTCGTGCCTCAGCAGGTCTTCAACCGCGGCCAGCTCGTTTCCTCGATCGAGCAGTTGGGGTACCGGCTCGTCGACCAGTGGAACGACCGCATCCACTCTTGCCGGATTCCCTTCCAGCCAGAGCGCAGCGTCGAGCACTACAGCGGGCTCTACTTCCGTCACGGCTCAGCTTGAGGGACTACGGCGTTCGGCAGGTGCGATAGCTGCACAGGCCCCCGTCGCGCGACACCGAGTGGCACAGCACGCGGGCGACGCAGTCATGGTCGACCGTGCACGTCATCGACCGCCGCGGCTGGCAGCGCAACAGCGACTCACCCTCCGGCACGTAGCATTCGGCCTCGCACGGGCAATCGTCATCGGTCGAGCAAGCATCGCGCGGAGTGTGGTCGACGACCTCGAGGCAGCCCGCCAGCGCCAGCGCGAGCGCGCAGCCGGCAAACCGTGAAATGCGGCGCAGCGGGGTCACGTACCAGAGCATCCCTGGAGGAGGCGCCGGTTTCCTCCTGCTTCAGGCGCCGAGCACCTGCAGGGCGCGGCGGTGGTACGCGTCGCGGCTCGCCTTGCCGTTGTAGCCGCCGTTGATGGCTCGGGTGATCGCGTCGAAGTTGCCGGCGTCGGCCTGCGCGTTGAGGTTGCGCGAGCCCCAGTACCACGCAGCGACTCGGAAGCCGACCTCGGGCGTCGCGGCGAGCGCCGGGTTGCCTTCGAGATCGAGGCCGAGCGCGCGGCCCGCGGCGCGGTAGTTCGCGCGTCCGGTGAGCTGAATTGGCCCGCGGCCCTTGTAACGGACGCCGTCGCCCGGCTGGGTGTTGCCGAGGTCCGAGCGCCCCTCGTAGGCCGCGCCACTGGCGAGCTCCTCGAAGTACTTGAGCTCACCGGACTCGTGCGCGAGCTGGGCCAGGAACGCCGCCTGACGCCGCGGGGTCGTGATGCCGGCCTCGGCCATCGCCCGGTTGAGCGGCGCGAGGTACGCCTGCGCCTTTGCATCGGACAGGTTCGGCATGACGCCTTTGAGCTGCTGCAGCGTGACGCCGCCGCGCGTCGGCCCCACCGGCCCGCTCGGAGTCACCGGAGCCGACGGCGTCGTCGGCGAAGGAGCGCCGCCGCCCGAAAGCCGCAGCGACTGCCCCGCGTAGATGAGGTTCACGTTGCGAATGCCGTTGAGCGCGGCGAGCGCGGAGACGGTGGTGCCGTTGCGCGACGCGATGCCGCTCAGGGTGTCGCCAGGCCGCACCGTGTAGCTGCCCCCGCGCGCCGGGGAGGCCGGGTCGTCGAACCCGTCCGGGATCTGCAGGGCGCGGCCGGCGATGATGAGGTTCGGGTTCGAGATGCCGTTCTGTGCGGCGAGCGCCGCGACCGTGGTGCGGTAGCGGGCTGCGATGCCGGTGAGGGTGTCGCCGCTGCGAATCGTGTACGTGGCCATGCCCATTTCTCGGGCGGGGCCGCGCCGGGGCTTTCCGTGTCCCCGCGAGGTGCATTGACAGACCTACATGTGGTTCCCGAGTCATTTTCCGACCGAATTTTCGCCAGCGACGCGAAGCTTAGGGGGCTCGAAGCGCAAGCCGAAACGCTCACGTCCGCGCGTCAGCATCGGCCGCTCGCTGCCAGGCACGAGCAGCGCGTAGGCCACGGTGCGGAAGCCCAGCCGCTCGAACGACTTGAGCGAGGCGAAGTTGTTCCACGCGACGCGCGCGAGCATCCCGCGGTAGCCCTCGCGCCGGAGCGCCCGCGCTGCGCTCACCAGCGCGCGGCCGTGAAGCTGGCGGCCGCGATCTGCGGGATTCGTGTAGCAGTTGTGCACGTAGACCCACGCGCGCGAGTCGAAGTGCAGGACGTACCGCTTGCCCATGTCGAACATCACCGTGGGTCGGGTCGAGAACCAGCTGAAGTGCGCGAGGCGGTCTTTCTCGACGAAGCCGAAGCAACGATCGCCGCGCGCCGTGGCCGCGCGGTACGCGTCCTCGGCGAGCCCCGTGCTGTCGGGGTTGCGCGTGTGCGGTGCGAGCGCCCCGGTCTCGAGCTCCGGCGCGTCGGCCCCCCGGCCGATGTCCAGGCGCTCGAGCTCGTCGAGCTCTGCGGCCATCATGTTCCACACCGAGAGGCCGGTGAGCCGGCCGAGCGCGCGGTAGGCGCCGTGCGCGAGGAGGCGCGCCGCGCCATGGCGAGCTGAGAGCTCGCGGTAGAATCCGAAGTCCATTGGCCCTCGCGAGGTAATGGGCTCGATGGCGCGCGACAACGGCGCCTTGCGTTCGTGACTCAACGGATCACATCGTGTCGGCGCCCGTTACTGCCCTTCGCGCTCGTCACCGAGCGCTTCGTGCGCGGGGGCCGCCGCCGACAGCAGCTTCGCTCCCTTCGGAAGCGGCGGCGGCACAACCTGAGCTCGCGCCGGCGCGGCGACAGCAGTCGAAGCAGAGCCGGGCAGCGACCCTAGCGCCCCCCGGCGCTCGGACGGGAGCAGGAACAAGAGGTCGCGAAGCCGCTCGTGCCGCGTGCCCGCCGTGAGGAGCACGCGATCGGCCTCGATCTGCGCGGCGCCGAGCTCTTCCAGCTTTCGCAAGGGCCGCGCGAAGGTCTCGACGAAGTCCGCTGCGAACGTGCGCCGGAAGAACTCGCGCGAGATGGCGGGAGCGTCGCGGGTGAGCATCGCGACGTACTCGAACATTTCGTCTGCGAGCGAAGCGTCGATGCCGACGTACCGCTGCTCGTTCGGGTCATGCGCTCCGTGATCGTGGTCAGCGCGGTACCAGAGTGAGCCGAAGATGCGCGACCGCGCCGAGTCGCCGAGCCCGAGCACGTGCAGCGGTCGGTGAATCTCGGAGGGAACGTCGCAGTAGTTGAATTCGGGCTTGGTGAAGAACCCGTTCTTTAGAGGTCGCCGGCGCGTCAAGCGCAAGATGTGGTGGCCGTCGGGCATCATCTCGTACCCCAGTCGCTGCGCGAGCTCCGCGAGCGCCGCCGGAAGGCGAGCTTCGAACGGCGCGAGGAATTCGCGGAAACGGGCGACCTGGCCGCCGAAGTGCTTGGCCACGTACTCGTCCGTCGGGAAGATGAAGTAGACGCAGACCTGGTTCGGCTCGTGCTTCGAGAGCACCTGCTCGATGTCCGCGAGCATTTGTTCGGGCGTCGTGCCGGCGAGGCCCAACAGGAAGTCGACGTTGGCCGTCCCTCGTCCATGGCGCTCGAGCAGCTCGAACTGGCGGTCGACGTGGTACGCCGACTGCGGACCGCGGTTGTGCGAGCGATTCACATCGGGCTGAAGTGACTGGATGCCGAAGGAGAATCGGGAGAACCCGAACCGGCGGACGACCTCGTGCCGATCTTCGGTCATGACCATCGGGTCGAACTCGAACGTTTTCTGCGCGTGCGGTTCGAAGTCGAACGACGCGAACAGCGCCGAGAAGAGGACTTCGAGCTGCCGTGCCGACAGCACGCTCGGGGTGCCGCCGCCGATGTAGATGGCGCCGAAGCGCACGCCGCGCAGCGCCGGTGCGAGGAGCCGCGCCTCAGCGGCGATGAACGCGGCGTACGCATCGAGCGCTTCCGTCGAGGAGACGCGTAGCCGACTGTAGTTGCAGAAGTCGCAGATGCTCTTGCAGTAAGGCACGTGGACGTAGAGGTTCCACGCCGTGCCTGGCCGGTTCTGCGCCGCCGCGGTCGCCCACCGAGCAGAGATCTCGACCGGCGAGTAGCGGCGCTGGCGATCGCGCGACAGATCCTTCAGGAGGCTCGACGGATCGGGGTAGCGCATCGCCGCGGCGACGCGCGCATAGATCGCACGCTCGAGGCGCAGCGCGTTCTGACGATCGCGGGCGGGCATCGGCGGCGCAGTTTACAGCCCGATGTGCACGCGCGGGAGCAGTGGGTCGAGCTGGCGCGAGCTCACTTCGGATCGACGCGCAGCACGCGGTTGCCCAGCATGTCGACGAGGTACAGCCGGCCATCCGGGCCGAACGCGATGCCAGAGAGCGCGCCCGCAAGGCCGGTGTCGAGCCAGTTGACCTGCTCTCCCTGCGGCGTGAACGCGCTGATGCGTCCCGTCGCGTTGTCGGAGACGAAGAGGAAGCCGTCGAACAGCTCGAGGCCGGACGGGCGGGTCAGCAGCTGCGACGACTGCGGCACGACGTCAGTCACCGTCGCTCCGTCCATGCGGTAGTAGCCGACGAGCGGCTCCTGCGCCTGCAGCGCGGCGCCGCGCGTGCCTGAGGTCGTGTCCAGCTTCGCGATGCGCGCGTTGCCCGTATCGGCGATGTACAGCAGCTTCGTCGACGGGTCGAAGACGAGGTGACTGGGCACGCCGGGCACGTCTTTGACCTGCAGCTCGGCGTACTGCGCCACCTCACCGTTGGAGTGGTCGTCGGTGCCGATGCCGTGATCGGCGCCGAAGTCGTAGCGGACGATTGCGGGGATGGGGAGCTGCCGCGCCGCGCCCACGCCGGTCTGAGCCTTGCCGCCGAACACCCAGTAGACGTTGTCGCGCTCGTGCGCGATGCCCATGCAGTTGGGGCTCTCGTGGAGCATGTCGAGGTGGGCGCCCAGGCCGTGGGGGTCCGACTGCGCGTAGACGGTGAGGTCGGAAGACCACAGCGCCGGGCCCATGAAGTCGTTGGGCGGCGCGCGATCGTCGTAGGTGTTGCGCGACTCCTGGCACGTGCCGAATGTGCCGGGCTTGCCGATGGTCGTCTGCTCGGCGCCGAAGGCGATCGACGAGGGGCGCTCCATGAAGTGCAGCGCAAAGGCGTCTTTGCGCCGCTCGGTCGTGCGCGTCGGCTTGCTGGCGTCGAACACGATGGTGACGCTGTCGTCGTCCAGGTTCACGACCCACAGCTCGTCCGGCCGCAGCGGATTGAAGGCGAGATCGCGGGGCGTGCGCAGACCTGCTGCAGGGCCCGCGATCTCGGTCAACGTCACGGACTCGAGCGTGTGGCTGCCTTTGCCGAGCTGCGGGGCGCGGGCGTACACGACGACGTCTTTGGGGCCAGTGCCGGAGCTGGAGAGGTCGAGGTGTTCGGCATACCCGGGGCCACACGCGGCGACGGCAAGACACGGCAGGAACAGGAGCGAGCGCATCGACCACGCCCATACCGGATCGCAACGGCGGTTCGCCAGGGGGGGCGGCATTGTCCACCGGCGCGGAGCGGCGCTAGAGGCAATGTCACGCTCTGGGCCTCTCGCGCCTAGCGTTGTTTGCCAGCCGATGACCGCAGCCTCGCATGCCACGCTCAGCCTCGCCCTCGCCCGACTGGCTCGGGGCGATCGCTCGGCGCAGCGCGAGGTCTTCGAGACCGCGTGGCCTCTGGTGAGAGGGTTTTGCCGCCGGATGCTCCGGGACGTCGGCGACACCGAAGACGCCGCGCAGCGTGCGTTGATCCGGCTCTTCGAGCAGGCGTCGCAGTACGACCTCGAACGAGACGGCCTGACCTGGGCGCTCGAGATCGCGCTGTGGGAATGTCGCAGCGTCCTCAAAGGGCGCGCCCGCTCGAGGACGGAGGCGCTGTCAGCCGCGGCGTTCGCCGTGGCGGACGCGGCTCCATCGGCGGAGGCCGTGGTCGAGCGCGCCGAGATCGAAGCCGCCCTCGGCGAGATCCTCGCCGCCCTATCGCTGGTCGAGCGGCAGGCGCTGCTCGAGGGCCTCACTGGCGTGACGTGGCGCAAGCGACGGCAGCGGGCGTTGAGTCGACTCAAGCTTCTGTGGAGCGCTGAACATGAATGACGCTTTGTTCGAAACCGTGAGCGCCGCGTACGAGCGCGGCCGGCGCAGGTGGGCGGTTCTGTCGGTGCTGCCGCTCACGGTGTTGCCGCTCGGGTCGTTCGCCGTCGGCCACCGGCTGATGCCGTCTGTCGTCCTGGGGGTGCTCTTGATCGCGGTCGCCGCGGCGCTGCTCTGGCGAGGGCAGGCGTTCGGCCGCGGGCTGTCGGTGGGCCTCAAAGCGGGAGTCGTGCCGCTCGTGCTGGCACATGCCGCGAACCTCTACGGCCACGTCTGCACGGCGGACGGCTGCACGTCGCTCTGCGTGCCGGCTTGCGTGCTGGGAGGCGTGCTGGCCGGGTTCATCATCGCTGCGACCGCGATGCGCGCGCCCATGCGCTGGCAGCTCGTCGGCTCTGCGGCGGTGACGGCGGGGCTCATCGGTGCGCTGGGCTGCGCCTGCATCGGCTTCGCGGGCGTCGCCGGCCTGGTCCTGGGTATGACGACGTCGCTGTCCGTGGGCCGACTCTGGGCGGCGCCGGCGAAGTGAAGTTTCGCGGTCACGCCTCGGCCGGCGGGGCCTATCAGCCTCATGCTGCCCGTACGACGTGGTTGCAGCTCGAACGCCGAATGTCGCTGTACGCAAAAGACGCCAGAAGCTAGAGCCCAGCCCATGGTTCCCCGACTCCCGCTACTTGCAGTGCTGGCGCTGGCGACCGTGTGGAGCGCGAGCTGCGTGAGCGACGGAAAGCCTCCGCCGCCCGAGCTCGATCCGGCGAGCGACTATACGAAAGACAGCCCGCAGCCGATGTCGCGCGCGCTGGAGGGCGAGCTGCCTGCCGAGGCGCGGCCATTGGAGCCGGGCCCACCGCCCGCCCGTTTCGAAGCCGCCACGCCACATGAGCACGAAGGCGGTGGCAAGGCGGCGCCGGGCGCGATGTACAGCTGCCCGATGCACCCCGAGGTTCGGCAGGCGACTCCCGGCGAGTGCCCCAAATGCGGCATGCGCCTCGTGCAGGAGGCTGCGCCGGCCGCTCCTGTGGATGCGGGCGCAGCGCCGCCCCAGAAGAAGACTGAGCCGCCGCCGAAGCCTCGCCCAGCTCCTGCTGCGAAAGTGTACACGTGCCCGATGCATCCCGAGGTGCGCCAGGGGCAGCCCGGCCGCTGTCCGAAGTGCGGCATGAAGCTCGAGCCCGCAGCCGAGGAAGGGCATGAGGGGCACCGATGAAGCGTGCGCTGCTGCTGTTCGCCATCGCCTCCACGGCCTGCGCGACCATCGAGCCACAGAAGGGGCACGACGACGTGGCTGCCCGCGTGAAGGAGCGCACGGGCTTCGACACCGGCTGGAATCAGGGCACGCCCGACGACGCGCAGGTCCTGGCGCGGGTCAACGCGTTGCTGGGCGCGGGTCTGACCCGCGACCGCGCGGTGCAGATCGCGCTCGTCAACAACCGTGAGCTGCAGGCGACCTACGAGGAGCTGGGGGTGTCCCAGGCCGAGATGGTGCAGGCGGGGCTGCTGTCCAACCCGCGCATCTCCGCTGCGCTCGGATTTCCAATCAATGGCGGCTCGCTGGCCGAGGTCGAGAGCTCGCTGGTGATGGACTTCATGAGCATCTTCCTGCTGCCGCTGCGGCGCAGCGTGGCGGCGGAGCAGTTCGCCGCATCGGTGGCGCGCGTCGCGAACGAGGCGCTCACGGTGGCAGCGCAGGCAGCGGAGCACACCGCCGAGGTGCAGGCAGCGCAGAAGCAGGTCGAGCTCCACCGCATCGTCGCCGACGCGGCGCGGGCCCGAGCGTTCCTCGCCGAGCGCCAGCACCAGGCCGGCAACATCACCGATCTGCAGTTCGCTCAGGAGCGTGCCGAGTTTGCCCAGGCGCGCATCGAGCTCGCAGCGGCGGAGCAGAAGCTCGCGCTCGAGCGCGAGGAGCTCAACGAGCTGCTCGGTCTCTTCGGCGAGCAGACTGCCTGGAAGCTGGGCGAAGAGCTGCCCGAACCGCTGGCGAATGAGCCCGATCTGAACGGCCTCGAGGCGCGCGCGGTGCGCCAGCGAATGGACCTCGCGGCCTTCCGCCGCAGCACCGCGCTCGCGCGGCGCATGGTCGCGGTGGCGCAGGCGTCGCGAGTCACCGGCATCTTCGAGGTGGGCGTCGACATCCACCAGGACCCCGACGGGCCGCTCGTCGCGGGCCCCAACATCAGCCTCGAGCTGCCGCTGTTCGATCAGCGCACCGCGTACATCGCGGGGCTCGAGGCGCAGCTGAGGCAGGCCGAGCGGCGTTTGGCAGCGGCCGGCGTCCGTGTCCGCGCCGAGGTCCGCCGGGCGAAGGCGCGCTACGTCATCGCCCGGGACATGGTCGAGGCCTACCGCAAGTCGCTGATGCCGCTGCGCGAGCGGGTGCTCGCCGAGACGCAGCTCCAGTACAACGGCATGCAGGTGGGGCTGGTGCAGCTCGCCGAAGCGAAGCGGGATCAGACCCAGGCCTTCGGCGGCTACATCGACGCGCTGGCGGAGTACTGGGCCTCGCGGGCGGAGCTCGAGCGGGCCATCGGCGGCCCGCTCGACCGGCCCATCGCCGCGGCGGCGGAGGCGAAGTGAAAGATCGGCTCCTCAAGCTGCTCGCCGTCATCGGAGCGCTCGCGCTCGTGGGGGCGGTCGGGGGAGCCATCGTCGGCCTACAGATGTTGGGCAGCGGCTTGAGCGCGCGGCCCGACCCACCGGAGCTCGAGGCGAAGCTCGCGTTGACGGCGCGGCGAAAAGCGGTGCCTGCGCGCTATCGGGAGCTGAAGAACCCCGTGACGCTCGACGCCGACCGGCTGCGCGGGGCGATGGAGCACTGGGCGGATCACTGCGCGATCTGCCACGCCAACGACGGCTCGGGCAGCGAGATGGGCCGGATGATGTACCCGCGGGCGCCGGACATGCGTGCGCCGCGCACGCAGGAGCTGACCGACGGAGAGCTGTACTGGGCGATCAACCAGGGCGTACGGCTGACCGGCATGCCCGCGTGGGGCAAGAGCGGCGACGACGACCAGGGCTCATGGGAGCTGGTCGCGTTCATCCGGCAGCTGCCGCAGCTGACGCCGGCCCAGCTGGAGGAGATGAAGGGCATGAATCCGGTCCCGGCGAGCGCGTTGAAGTTGAAACAGGAAGAAGACGACTTCCTCAACGGTACGGATGCCCATGAAGGGCATCACTGAAAGGAAAGCGATGTCGAATCTGGTCAAGAAGGTGGTGCTGATGGCGGTGGTGGCGGTCGCGGGCCTCGCGTTCGCGCACAACGGCGAGGATCACGGCGCAGGCGCCCAGAAGCACGTCAAGGGCACCGTGGAGAGCTTCGCCGACAGCAAGCTCGTGCTGAAGGGCACCGACGGCAAGCCGGTGAACGTGCACGTCGACGCGAAGGCCGTCATCGAGACGAACGGAGCGCCGGGCAAGCTCGAGGATCTCAAGCCGGGGGCCCGTGTCGTGGCCATGGGCGAGCCGATGAAAGACGGCACGCTGCACGCGACGAAGCTCCGCATCGGCGGGGCGGAGAAGAAGGTGGCCGGGCGAAAGGTGCGACCGCAGCCTTGAGCGATTCGGATCCGACGTCGAAGAAAGAGGCCGAAGGCCCCACGCGGCGCAGCGTCATCGCCTCCTCCGGGGCGGTCGCCGCAGGGGCCGCGGCGCTCGGTGTGCTGCGCGCTCGGCCGGCGAGGGCGATGCCGCTGCCACCCGTCGTGCCGGCGACGGGCGGCGTGTTCGCGCCGAAGAAGATGCCGCCGGGCATGCCGGGCCGCGACTACCAGCCGGTGGTGGTGCCGAACGGCACGAAGTGCCCGTGGAAGATCGTCGACGGGGTGAAGGTGTTCCACCTCGTGGTCGAGGAGTTCGAGCACGAGTTCGCTCCGGGCCTGAAGGCGTTCTGCTGGGGCTACAACCGGCAGGTGAACGGTCCGGTCCTCGAGATGGTCGAGGGGGATCACGTGCGCATCTACGTGACGAACCGGCTGGAGGCGCCGACGACGGTGCACTGGCACGGCTTCCTCATCCCCAACGGGATGGACGGTGTCGGTGGCCTCAACCAGAAGGCGATCTTGAAGGGCGAGACGTACCGCTACGAGTTCGTGATGGGGCAGCACGGCACGCTGATGTTCCACGCGCATCACGACGAGATGACTCAGATGGCGATGGGCCTCACGGGCATGGTGGTCGTGCACCCGCGCAAGCCGGAGCGGAAGATCGATCGCGACTTCGCGCTCGTGCTGCACGAGTGGCGGCTCGACGTCGGGTCGAAGCGGCCGAACCCGAACGAGATGATCGAGTTCAACCTGCTCACCATCAACGGCAAGGCTTTTCCCGGCACGGAGCCGCTGGTGATGAAGACGGGCCAGCGCGTGCGCATTCGCCTCGCGAACCTGAGCGCGATGGATCATCACCCCATTCACATCCACGGCCTCGCGTTTCACGTGACCGAGACGGACGGCGGGCAGATTCCGAAGACGGCCTGGGTGCCGGAGACCACCGTGCTGGTCGCGGTCGGGCAGACGCGCACCATCGAGCTCGAGCCGGGCATCCCCGGCGACTGGGCGATGCACTGCCACATGACCCATCACGTGATGAACCAGATGGGCCACGGCTTCCCCAACATGATCGGGGTGAAGAAGGGCGAGCTCGACGCCGACGTGCGGAAGATTCTGCCCGGCTACATGACGATGGGCGAGACGGGCATGGGCGACATGGGCGAGATGGGCATGCCGGTGCCGCACAACAGCCTCCCGATGGTCGGCCAGCGCGGCAAACACGACTACATCACCATGGGCGGCATGTTCACGATCCTGAAAGTTCGCGACAAGCTCGACAGCTACGAAGACCCGGGCTGGTACGAGAACCCGAAGGGCACGCTGTCGATCGCCGCGACCGACCAGGAGCTCAAGCGGGACGGCATCGACCCGGCGTCCGACCCCAAGCCGGTGCCTGGAGCGGTGCGCGGCGTGGGCGTTTGAGCTGAACAGCGCCTCCGACGAAGCTCGACGGTGAAATTGAGGCGCCGGCGGAGGCGGAATCTGCTCTGCTCCGGCGTCCGTATGGGGGTGAGGGTGCACAACCGGGAGCGTCCAGTCGGCGTGGGTGGGCGAGGCCGGCTCGCGGCAGGGCTCGTCTCTGCGCTCGTCCTCGCCTGGGGCCTCGCCGGCGCGCAGCTGCACCACCAGCTCGCAGAGCACCGGCACACCCCGGTGCTGTGGCAGCCCAAGTCGCTCAAGCTCAAGTCGGCCAAGTCGAAGCGCCAGGCTCCTTCGCACAGCCACGGAGCGCCGGCCCGCCCGGATCACGACCACGGCGGGCAGAGCCTCGAGCATGGCAATGTGCTCTTCCACGCCTCGCCGGCGCTGCCCGAGCTGCGGCTCGTGGTCGCAGAGCTCGCGCTTGTCGCAGCGGCGACGCCACCGGCACCGTACCGGCGAGCCTGGTACCGCAGCGAACAACCCCAGGGGCCGTAGCAGCGCTTCGACGTCTTCGAAGCCCTCTACCTCGATCGCGGTGCGCGAGACGCCCGCGATTGTCCTCTTGCACCTGGAGTGTCTCCACATGCTTTCGCGTCATGCCGCCATTGCCTTGTTCGCGGTCTCCTCTGCGGTTCCTCTTTCGGCCTCCGCGCACGGCGAGTCGGTGCGCGGTGTCGGCGGCGCCGGCGTCAATACACTCGGCGGCGAGCCGAGCACGGGTGCGTCGGTCTACCTTCGCTATGACCTGCGCAGTTACTCGTTGTTCTCGGATGAGGAGCTGCTCGCCTGGCAGCGAGACGGCGAGAACGTGCACCAGCACTCGCGCGAGCACACCGTGTTCCTCGGCGCGACGTTCGGCTTCCTGACGAACTTCGATCTCAGCGTGCTGTTGCAGGCGAATCGCTTCGAGAACTTCACCGACAACGGCGACGCCTACGCGCTCGCGAGCGGCCGGTTGTCGAGGACGACCATCTCGCAGGGCTTGGGCGATCTGCTGCTGCTGGGGCGGTACATGTTCTTCCACGTGAGCGAGCAGCACTTCTCGGTGATCGGCGGGCTGAAGCTGCCGACCGGGGACGTCCGTCAGCGGACCAACCAGGGAGACCTGGTGGGGACGCACAACCAGCCCGGCAGCGGCTCCGTCGACTTTCAGCTCGGCGTCGCCTACGCAGGCGAGTTCGGCAAGTACGTGTTCGTCACGGCCGACGCGCTGGTCCGGGTGAACACGGAAGGCGCGGGCTCGTTCCGCAGCGGCAACTCCATTCAGGCGGATCTCGCCGTCGGCACTCGCCTGTGGGTTCTGTTCCCGTCGGTCGAGCTCAACGGCTTCTTCCAGCAGCAGGACATCGAGAACAACGAGATCAAGAAGAACAGCGGCGTCTACTCGGTGTTCGTGACCCCAGCGCTGCGCGCGTCGTTCGGCCACCACTCGCTGTTCGCCGCCGTGTCGTTGCCGATGGTGCAGGCGTTCGAGCGCGGCGTCATCTCCAACGTGGAGCAGTTCCGGGTCAGCGCCGGCTACTCCGTGTCCTTCGGCGGCGAGGAGGGTCACGAGGCTCACCCCCCGCCGCCAGCGCCGCCGGCGGGCGGCGCGATCTGATCGACGACCGATCTGCATAAAGGTCCGCTTTACGTGCTGGTTCAAATCATACTGATTCTCCAGACGGCGTCTCGTGAGTCATTGTCGTCAGGTGGCCGGCCGACAGTGAGGACCTGACATGAGACTGAAGCGACTGTTCAACGTGCTGGTGGTGGGAGGCGCGACCTTGAGTGCGGGCTGCGGTCCCGCAGGAGGCACGAGCGGCGACGGCGGAGGCTCGGCGGCGGCGGGCGGCGGCGCAGGAGGAAGCCCAGGAGCAGCCGGCGGCGGGGCCGCGGCGGGCGCAGGAGGCAGCGGCGGCGGGGTCGCCGGCAACGGCGGCGGCACGGCCGGCGCTGGCAGCGCCGGCGGAGTCGGGGGCGGAGCGGCGAACGGCGGAGGCGCCGGCGGAGCCGGTCCGCTGAGCTGCCCGCCTGACCCGGCGCCTCCGACGGCTCCATGCGGGTGCAACTGCTGTTGGGTGACCGACTGCATCAACACGGCGCCGTGCTGCTCGGCGTTCAGCGGCCTGTGCACGCCGTGAACGCGGCAGGGCGGGTGTGGGCATACCGGGCACGCGCCGAGCGCGAAGCATCGTCCCGGTTCGAGCGCCTCGCGCTCGAGCTGGAGGTCGGCTCGCAAGAGACGGGGCTCGTGGCGCTTGCCCGGAAGGCCGCGCGTGACGAACAGCGGCACGCGGAGCTGTGCGCCGAGCTCGCGACTCGCTTTGGCTGCTCCACCTCGAGCGGCGGCGCGCCGGTCGTGTGCCCGTCGCTCGCTCCACCCGGGCTGCAGCGCAGGGAGCGTTTGCTCTACGAGATCGTCGCGATGTGCTGCGTGACGGAGACGTTGAGCGCCGCGCTGCTCCTCGAGATGGTGCGCCGTGCGGACGACCGTGAGGTGAAGCGGACCGTGCACGAGATCCTGCGCGACGAGATCGACCACAGCCGGCTCGGCTGGGCGCACCTCGCGCTCGAGCACGAACGCGGGGCCGTGGCCTTCCTCGGCGAGCGAATGCCGGCGATCCTCGCCGGCACGGTCAGCGAGGAGCTCTTCTGGCCAGGGGAGGGCAGCGCGGGCTCCACGCTCGACGGTTACGGCGCGCTCGGCCGCGGCGCTCGGCTCGAGATCTTCGTGGCCACGATGCAGGACGTGGTCTTTCCCGGCCTCGAGCGCTTCGCGGTGGACACGGCGGCGGCGAGGCGCTGGCTGGCGGCGCACGCTCCAGCGACGTGCGCCGCAGCATCACCGAGCTGAGTGCGGGCTTACAGGCTACCGCCCCTCCACGACTCCCAGACCTTCACGTCCATTGCCGTCGAGGTGTTGCCGTTTGCCCAGCGTGCAGCGAGCCCCGGGACTCCATTGGCGATGCGCGTCGCGTCGACGTCGGTGGCCTCGAGCACGAGGCGGCCGTTGTGAAAGCCACGCAGGGTGTAGCCGACGATCTCGACGCGCAGGGTGTCGCCGGGCTGCGGCGCGGAAGTGGCCGGCGCAGTGGCGAACACGCGCGTCTGCGCGGTGGGGACGCCGTCGTACTTGAAGATCCAGTTTCCGTACGAAGCCTGACCGGGGTCCGAGTTGTACGCGAAGCCATACCGAGCGGCGTCGGCTGCGCGCCAGCGCACGTAGACCATGTAGATCCACCCCGGGGTCGCGTCCACGGGGAGCGTCGCCTCGCAGAACTGATCGGCGCTGAAGCTGTTGCGCGTCCAGTTCACCAGGAAGAAGCCCTGCGGGCCGGGGCCCATGCCGAGGTCGCTGGAGGCGACGATCTTCACCTGGTTCGCCTGCGAGCCCATGGGGAAGTAGACGGTCCAGTCGCTGCGCAGGTTCGCACGCTCGAAGTCGTCGCCGGCGACGTCGGGGCCGCCATCGGGCAGCAGTCCCGCTTCGCGGGGAAGGATGACGCCCGCGTCGCCATCATCGTCGCGCTCGGTCGCCGTGAGGCTCGCGGTCGTCACCCCCGGGGCAGAGATGTCGAAGACGGCAGAGTCGGAGCTCGTGTCCACGTCCTGCGCTGCCGCCACCGTCACCTGGTGTGGCACGTTCCAGTTCGCGGAGGAGAAGCCGAACGTCGACGCTCCTTGAATGGACAGGCTGGTGTCGCCCGAGGCCCGCGCGACCGACAGCGTGACGACCGCTGCCGGCGGTTGGCTCAGCCGGACAGTGAACATGGCCGTGCCTCCCTCGGGCACGATGAACGGGGCCGCAGCGTTGATCACCACGCTCAGGCCCGCGTCTGCCGTGAAGCCGCCCCCGGATCCTCCCGCCGAGCCGCCGCCGGTTCCGCCCGCGCCACCCGCGGCGCCTCCTGCCACGCCGCCGGCTGCACCGCCGCCTCCTCCGCCTGGTGCTCCGCCCGCGACGCCTCCTCCATCACCGCCGCCGCCAGTTGCCGCGCCGCCGCCGGTTGCCGCACCACCGCCGGTCGCTGCCCCGCCGCCGTTGGCGGCACCGTCGCCGCTGCCGCCTCCGGTGGGCTGCTGTCCACAGCCAGCTCCAATCACGAACACTGCGAACAGCACCGCCGAGCCTTGGGGCATCACGTTCTCCCTCAGGTCAGGTTGGGCAGCGGGCCGGTGAAGCGGGGATCTCCGAACGAGCTCACCTGCACGCCCATCGCATTGCAGATCGACACGAGCAGGCGGTTGTGCGGCGTGTCGGCAGGGAAGCTCAAGAACCGCCCGGTGCGGAAGTAGCCACCGCAGCTGCCCGCCAGCACGAACGGCATGCCGTTCACGTCGTGCGTGTTGCCGATCGAGATCTCGCGGCTCCACCAGACGACCGTGTTGTCGAGCAGCGTGCGCCCGCCTTCCTGCACGGCGTCGAGCTTCTGCAACAGGTAGGCGAACTGCTGGGCGATGGCGCCGGGCGCCGGCGGGTCTCCGCGGCACGCCGACACCGGCCCGGTGGGGGCTTCGGGAGCTCGCGGCTCGCGTGGCGGGGGCGCGGCGATGTCGCCCAGGCAACCCATGAAGAAGACGGAGAACGCGAGTGCGACGTTCGGAGCGCGAGCCATAACCATTTCCAAGCACCCCGGAACGGGTGTGAAGTTTCCTGTCCTCCGACAGAGGACACACCTTGGCGAAGGTGAAGGGCTCGCTCTTTACGTCGCCGGCCGGCGTCACGGCGAGGTGGGCGGGAGGATGTCGCGCCCGGAGAAGCTCCTCACCGCCCGCGGCTCCGGTAGGCGGCGAAGGTGTTCGCCGTCTCGAAGTACAACACCTCGCCGGTCGGCTGCTTGACGATGAAGGCGGAGGCCTTGTCGACCGGCCGCCGGGTCTGGGGGTCGACGCCGGTGCGCGCGACCGGGTCGTCGGTGAGCCGCTTCACGCAGCCCGCACAGCAGCCGTAGTACGTCTTCCCGGCGGCGGCGATCGGCAGCTGCGGCGAGCCCATGTGGCGGTCGTTGACCATGCAGACCTCGCTCGCCGCGACGGGCCTGAGGCCGTCATCGGGGGGAGGAGGCGGTGGCGCGGGCCGCTCGCAGGCGGCGAAGAGCAGCGTGAGGGTAGCAAGGGTCAGCGTCTTCATCTCGTGGGTGATAGGCGCGCCAAGGCCGTGGCGTGACGTGGTCGAGGCGTGGAAAAGTTCCAACCTGCATGAGCGAGCTCGTGGCGCGGCTGATCGACCGGTGGAGGGAGGATCCGGGGGGCAGCTACCGCTCCTGGTTCCTGTGGGAGGAGCGGATCAAGAACTTTCGCTCGATTCGCAGCGGCGTTCGCGTGGTCGTCGACGAGATCTCGCGCGGCGCCTTCGGCAACGCGTACCGCGGGTCGTCGCTCGAGGTGGTAGTGCACGCCATCGCCGAGCAGCGGCAGGTCTTCAAAGGCGCGGATCACGCGTTCCTCTGGAAGCCGAAGCTGCGCATCCCCGACATCTACGAGCACGCCGACAACCAGCGCGCGTTCGGCCGGTTCCTCGATGCGTGTTGCGGCTGCAGCTGCGGCGACGACGTCGTCTCCGCCATTCGCCGCCTCGATGAGAAGAAGATCAAGGGGCTCGGCCCGGCGGCGGCGAACATCCTCTACTTCCTGCACCCGACGCTCGCGCCACCGTTCAACACCGCGATCGTGAAGGGCTACAACGCGCTGACCGGCGCCAAGGTGAAGCTCGGCAGCTGGGTCGAGTACCTCGCGATGCGCGAAGGGGTGCTGCGGCTCAACGAGGCCCACCGCAAGGCGCTCTCGAATGACCTCGGCGCGGTAGCTGCGCTGCTCTTCGACGTCGGCAGCGGGCGCTTTGCCGCTCCGCCGCTCGATGGCGCCGATGCGGCGAGTTGGGAGGCCGACCTCGCGCGCGTGCGCGAAGAGACCGCGGCCGAGAAGAAGGAACACGACGCCGACGTCACGCACACCGACATGCAGGGCTGGCTCAAGGACCTCGGCCGTGCGCTCGGCTTCGACGTCTGGGTCGCCGTCAACGATCGGTCGCGGCCGTACGGCGCCGGAGCGCTCGGAGACGGCTGCTTGACCGAGCTGCCTCGCGCGCTGGCGTCGGCGCCGGGCGCCGAGGCGATCGCGTTCATCGACGTGCTGTGGCTCGAGCGTGAGGCCCAACGCGTGGTCGCGGCCTTCGAGGTCGAGCACACGACGTCGATCTACTCGGGCATCGTGCGGCTGTTGGATCTCGCGCTCGGCGCTCCGGAGCAGGCGGTGCGGGGGCTGTACCTGGTCGCGCCCGACGCGCGGGAGAAAGACGTCCGCGCGCAGCTGCAGCGGCCGGCGTTCAAGCACATCGGCGAGAAGGGCGTGCGGTACCTGCCATACAGCGAGCTCGGCAAGCACCGCGAGTCGATCGCTCGCTTCGGGGCCGGGCTCAAGCCGATCGAGGCCCTGGCGCGCGCGCTCGTCTGAGCCGGAAAGGCCGATGAAGTCGTTGGACAGGCGGCCCTGCGACGCGCCTTCGCTCACTGCGAAGTGAGCACCGACCCGTAACGCGGCCGACGGCGAATGGAAATGACGAGGTCGCCCCATTAACCCGCCGCCTCATGCTCCCCCGCACTGCGCTGCTCGTCGCCATCGCTGCTGGTCTGTCCGCGTGTCCTCCGAACGGGGACGGTGGCGGCGGGGGCGGCGGCGGCGCTGCCAACGGGGGTGGCTCGATGGGTGGCGGCACTGCCCAAGGTGGAGGCGGAGCGCAGGGTGGAGGTGGTGGCGACGACGGGGGGCTCGACCTGCCGCCGGTGGCCTTCCCGAGCGCCACGCCGTTGCTGTTCGGGTACGAGCTCGTCAACCAGTACCCTGGCGCGCCGCTGTTCAGCGTGATGGACATCGCCTGGCCGAAGGGCTCGAACTTCCCGTTCGCGCTCTCCCGAAATGGCTACATCCTGCACCTGTTCGGCGGGGCGAACCGCTCCATCGTGCTCGACATCATGGTGCAGACGTGTCCGTGCGACGAGGGCGGCGCGCTAGGTATGGCGCTGCACCCGAAGTTCAATGACGCCACCGACCCGAAGCCGTACGTCTACGTCTGGTACAACCACCGCCCGTACACCACCGGCGGCCCGTCGCATCAGCGCCTCTCGCGCTTCACGTACGACGCGGTGAACGACAAGTTCGATCCGGCGTCCGAGCTCGTGCTCGTCGACCAGATCGAGGGCGCGTACGTCCACAACGGCGCACGCGTGCGCTTCGGCGCGGACGGTTTCCTCTATTTCACCAACGGCGACGACCAGCGCCAGGACGTGACTGCGCAGCGCATCGACTACGGCCTCTTCAGCGGAATCTTTCGCATCGACGTCGACATGCAGGGGGGGGCGGTCAGCCACCCGCCGCCGCGCCAGCCGACCGACGCCGTGACGCAGGGCTACTACATCCCCAACGACAACCCGTTCGTCGGCGTCCCCAACGCCAACGAAGAGTATTACGCCCTCGGGTTTCGCAACCCGTACTCCATCACGTTCGACCGCATGACCAACGAGCTGTGGGTCGGCGAGGTCGGCGACAACTGGCGGGAAGAGATCAACAAGGTGGAGAAGGGCGGCAACTACGGCTGGCCCGTGTGGGAAGGCAACAAGCTGCGCAACGAGGGCGGGCGCGATGCCGGCACGATCAGCATCGGCACGTTGAAGGCGCCCGTGTACGAGTACCCGCATCACGAGCTCGGAGATCTGGCCGCGACGATGATGGGCTACGTCTACCGCGGCGCGGCGATGCCCGAGCTTCAGGGGAAGATCATCTACTCCGACTGGCCCACCGGTCGCGTGTGGTCGTTTGACCCGGTGACGCAAAAGCGCACCTCGCTGTTCGAGTCGAACGACTACTCGACCAAACCGGTGGGCTTCGCCGAAGACCCCAGCGGCGAGCTCTTCATCATCGCGTGGACGAAGATCTACAAGCTGCAGAAGGCGCCGGCTCCGCACGCGGTGCCGACGAAGCTGTCGCAGACGCGCATCTTCCGCGACCTGAGCACGCTGAAGACCTCCTCTTCGCTGCTGCCCTACGAGATCCGCTCGTCGCTCTGGTCCGACGGCGCCGCGAAGAAACGTTGGCTGTACGTGCCCCCCGGCGCGACCGCGAAGATGACCTTCGATGCCGACGCCGGCGTGACCGACATGAAGCTGCCGCCCGGCTCGCTTTTGGTGAAGCAGTTCGACCTGCCCGAGTCCGCGCAGCCGACCGGTGGCCGCAGCAGGCGCATCGAGACGCGCGTCCTCGTCGTGGGCGCGACCGACACCTACGGCGTCTCGTACAAGTGGAACCCCGAGGGCACCGATGCCGACCTCGTCATCGAGGGCCACGACGAGCGCATCGAAGACTTGAACCCCCTCGAGGCGCGCCAGTGGCACTACCCCAGCTTCGGTGAGTGCTGGGCCTGCCACCGCGCCGAGAACCGCATCATTGGGTTTCGAGACCAGCAGCTGAACTACACGCTCGCCAACGGCACCAACCAGCTCCAGGCGCTGGCGACCGCGGGCATGTTCGACGGCGCGTCATTGCAGTACGCGCGGCCCCCCATCGCCGATCCGACCGACACCACGGCGCCGATCGCCGCACGCGCCGAGGCGTACCTCGCCGCGAACTGCAGCGGCTGCCATCACCCGGGCGCCGCCTTCCTCGGTGGCGACACCTGGAACGCGATGCCGGGAGTGGCGCTCGCTGATCGCAAGCTGCTCAACGTGCGTCACAACAACATGCCGATGGCGAACTCGTTCGGCCTGTGGGACGCACCGCTCATCACTCCGGGCAACCCGATGCGGTCGATTCTGCGGGCGCGCCTCAACTCCGCCGACCCAGACCTGATGATGCCGCCGGTGGGGCGCAGGCGCGTCGACACGCTCGGTGTTCAGGTCATCGACGCCTGGATCTCCTCGCTGCCGCCATGAGGGGGGGACGGTGCCGTCAGTTGCCGAGGGCGCCGCTGCGGATCCACGTGTCGATGGTGCAGAAGTCGTCGGGCGTGGCCAGCAGCCCGCTCGTGCCCGGAGGCATCGAGCGGAACCGTCCACACCCGCACGCGCGATCGGCGACCTTGAGCCAGAGCATGCTCTGCTCCGGCCGGCCGGGCTGGACCCGCATGATGACGGGATCGCAGCTCGACGGGGCGAGCACCAGGTTCGAGTACGAGACGTCGCTGGTGAGCAGCACTCCGCCGAAGATCTTCGCTCCGGGTTTGTGGCACACGACGCAGCGCCGCTCGAGCACGTCCTGCACGTGCGCGAACGTGACGCCGGCATCCGAGTCGCACACCAGGAGGCCCGCGTCCGCTTCGCAGCTCTGAGTCTGTCCGGCATCGGTGCTGCTACCGCCGTCGGTGTTCGCTGGTCCTCCATCGCCGGCATCCGCAGCGGAGACTGCGGCGTCCGCACCTGCGTCGGTGCCGCCTGGCGCAGGCTCGGCGCACGCCGCGCCAAGCACGAGCCCGAGGAGCGCAGCTGGCCGGACCAGAGACGGCACCGTGCCGGGTTAGCCGCGAGCGCAGCCGGACGTCAAATGCGCTCGGTGCCCGGTCAGCGAATTCCGGCGGCCCGCAGCAGCCGGCGCGCCTCGCCCATGCGCTGCTGGTACCGATCGGGGAAGGCAGACACCTGCACTGCCTGCGCCCAGGCTCCGTATGCGGAGGGGCCCCGGCCCTTGAAGTGGTGCTTGAAGTCGACGGCGCCCCGCTGCCCGCCGCGCCCGCCGTCGAAGAACATGCGGGCAGACTTGATGGGGTTGAGGCGCACGCTGCGTGGGCCCCAGGCCGCGCGCTGCTGGAACATGCCCAGGCTGTCGCGATCGCCGAAGTTCACGTTCCTGAAGTTCGACTCGACGAGCGCCGTGATGATCGGCAGCTCGGGAGGCAGCCCGCGGCGCTTGGCCATGAGCGCGAAGTCGCGCACCAGCTCCAGCTTCTTGTTGCCGCGCAGCTTGTCCTCGATGCGCAGCGCGCGCAGGGTCTTCTTGCCGACGCCCGGCTCCTTCTTGATGAGTTGCCGGCGCTGGAAGCGGCGGACCGCGCGGGCGGTGTTCTTGTCGTAGAGCCCGTCGACGCGGCCGACCTTGAACCCCTGGCGCTTCAGCATGCGCTCCGTCTCGAGCACCTGGCGGTCCTTCTCGCCGATGCGCTGCGCGGGGCTCGTCGCGTTCTTCGCGTACAGGTTCGCCTTCGACAGCTTGTTCCAGGTGCGCTCGTCGACGGTGCCGCTCGGCGGCAGGCCGTTCTTGCGCTGGAACTGCTCGACCATCGCGCGGGTGAACTCGTTGTAGACGCCGCGCTTGCCCGTGAAGCCGTAGCCGGCCCGCTCGAGGCGCGCCTGGATGTTCACGACCGGACGGCCTGTCGCGCCGGGGGTGATGCCCTGCCGGGCGGCGGTCGCGGTGGCGGCGTCCAGGCGGCGGCGCTCCTTCGTCGGCTTCACGCGCGCGCGGTAGGCGGCGTGGCTCAGCTTCTTGATCGCGTCGTCGACCTTGAGCTTCGGGTGCGAGCGCTTCCACCGCTGGACGGCGTCGAACGTGTCCCGGTCGAAGACTCCGTCCACTTTTCCGGGCGCGGCGCCCAGGGTCTCGAGCTGCCGCTCCAGCTTCAGCACTGCCTTGCCGGTCGATCCGATTCGCATGCCCCGGTCCATCAGCAAGGAAGCTGCCGCTGGGAAACGCAGTGGTTTCAGGGTGTGTGCCTGAACACTGCCGGCGAGGTGTTCACTCGCGGCTTCAGGCTCACAGGTGGGAGCGACCTGGCGAGCTCATCGGGCGCGGATGCATCGGGACGCGCCGCCGAACGCACGCTCCCACGCGGCGCGGTCATGCGCTGGAAGAAAGAGCAGCTCGGGGCGCTCCTGCCGCAGGTGCGCAAGTCGGCCGACCTGGCGGGCCGTCTCCTGCGGATCGTGGTCAGTGAAGAACTGCACGAAGCGTGACTTGGGTACCTGCCGCTCGATGGACTCGACCGTGCTCACCAGGTCACCGACGTGCACGATGCGCCGATCTGCAGACACGTTGATGAACGTGGCAATGCTCCCGGGCGTGTGGCCACCCATACGGATGATCACGACCGAGCCGTCGCCGAACAGGTCGAAGCTCTCGTCGAAGATCTCGTAATGCTGAGCGGCGAAGTTCATCGCCGTCATGCGACCCTTCATCACCGCGGAATGCGCGGGTGGAATGTGAAACTCCTGAGCGTTGGGCGCTTCGATGAACGCCTTCTCCTCCTGCGGCAGGAGGATCGCTTGTGGTGGCAGATCGACCAGCCCGCCGACGTGGTCGTTGTGCGCATGAGAAGGGATGAACCACTTGAGCCGCGTGGCGTCGACTCCCGCCGTGGCGAGCGCCTTGTCGGCAGGGGTGAAGACCTCGAGCTTCTTGAATGACGTGCCCACCCAGGTGCGTGCGAGCAGCGGCAGTGATTCGATCTCTTCGAGCGCTCGCGAGCTGTATCCGGAGTCGAGCAGCACCTCGCCTTCAGGATGCCGGATGAGGACTCCAGAGAACGTGACGTTCCACTTGTCCGCCTGCGTCATCCCCGCCGAGCCGAGCGGCGACCACGCGGCATAACGGCCAAACTCAATCCAGCAGACCTCAAGCTGGGCGTGTGGCGTCATTGCCGCGCGTAAGTGCCGATGACTCGGCGCGTCCGGCGCCGTGCCGGTGGTCTTGCAGGCAGTCGCAAAGAGGATGCTCACCGCGCACGCCGCCAGCACGCAGGTTCGCAACTCCGCCACCGAGTCGCACGCGCCGGGTCGGCGCACGGTTCGTGGTGCAATGCGCGGCGGGAGTTCCACGCGCCGGAGGTTACCGCACTGCTGGCAAAAGAAAGGCGCGTTGGGCAGGGTGCGTCACACCGGCGCGAGCACGACGTTGAACACAGCGTGCCGCTCGGCGCCGACCCAGCGCGGCAGCACCACCAACGAGGTGGGCTTGGGGCCCTCGTTCACCAGAAACGGGTCGTCCTGGAAGTAGATCTGGGTGATGAGCGGCTGGTAGCCCGGTGCGGTCACCTGCAGGTGGATGTGAATCGGCCGGTTCTGAAACGAGCCGGGGTAGATGCTCTGCAGCCCCCACGCGCCGTCCTGGCTAGAAAACTGCCGCCCGCGCCATCGGAACGTGGCGCCGTCGGAGCCGCCACACACGCTCAAGTCGCTGTACGTGCCCTGCGCGTTGGCGTGCCACACGTCTATCTCCGCGTTCGCTATCGCTCGGCAGCTCTTGCCGGTTACCAGGCCCGTGATGAATAGGGGCGCTCCGTCACCGGGCTCCGACAGTAACGTGCGGATCGGCGCATTCGGCCGGTGACACGGACCGATTGAGTCGTACGCCGTCTCGGGGCACTGGGGCGTCACGCCGGCGTCGCGCACGCCCGCGTCGGGAGAGCCGCTGTCGGGCGGGCCGCTGTCGGGCGACCCGCTGTCGGGCGAGCCGCTATCGGAGCGCGAGTCGGGGTCCCCGGCGTCGGGCGGCGCCAACTCGGGGCCCATCACCAGCGGGCCCGGGCCGCATCGGGCGAGGAGCGCAGCTCCGGCGCCAATGAGAAAGTGTTTGCGAGTCAGCGTTCGGTGCCGCAGGCCGGGGTCAGATCTCATTCGGGTAGCTCCGACGCGTTGCATAGTCCCGAGTACGAGTATGCGAAATCTGTTCTTTCGCTACATCGGCATAAAGAAAACATTTACGTGCGGCTTCCTGTGCGCGCGGCGGCAGTGGAGCGGCCGCACGACAGAAACGGGGACTCCGCTGCACACGCGAGCACCGCGGTTTGCGGCCTTCAGTCTCGGGCGCCCTCCAGGCTTCTCTCCTTCAGGCGCGCGAGCCGCGCCGGTCCGAGCAGCAGGTGGCCGAGCGACGCGACGAGCCCCGCCCACACGCAGAGCAGCCACAACGTCTGGGTGCTGCTGGACGTGATGATGAAGCCGGACAACCACGGCCCCAGCGTGAGCCCGATGGCCCACGTCAGGCTGAAGGCGCCCTGGTAGCGGCCGCGCATGTCGGGTGGCGACACATCGGCCACGATGCTCGAGTTGACCGGGGCCATGATGATCTCGCCCATCGTCCAGATCGCGACCGACAGCGCGAAGCCACCGAGGCCGCGTGCGAAGGCGTTTGCTCCGAAGCCGAAGCCCACGCAGAGCGCGGCGAGCGCGAGCGCGCGTGATCGCCTCCAGCCCTGCAGCCGCCGGGTGACGTACGGCTGCAGCGCGACGATCATGACGCCATTGAGCGCCAGCACACCGCCGAGGTGGCCGGAGTCGAGCCCCTTGGCTTGCATCTCCGCTGGCACGGCCACCTGGAATTGGAAGAAGACCAGAACCAGGAGCAGGTGCACGATCAGGTACACGAGGAAGCTGAGATCGAAGAACGGCGTCAGGAAGCTGCCGCCGCGCACCCGCTCATGCGTTGCGACCTGCGGCCGCGTCTCGGGCACGCTCGTGAAGATGACGGCCGCGGTGGCGAGCGTCGCCGCCGTGTCGAGCAGGAACAGGCCAGTGAAGCTCCACTTTGCGAGCTGCCCGCCGAGCACGGCGGCGATCGCGAAGCCCAGGTTGATCGCCCAGTACAGCAGGCCGTAGGCACGGTGCCGGTCCGCCGGCGGCACCAGGTCGGCGAGCATCGCCTGCGAGGCCGGCGCGTACATCGAGCTGGTGAAACCCAGCGCGAGCCCAGCTGCCATCAGCTGCGGGGTGCTGGTCGCGAAGCCGAGCGCGAGCATCGCTGCGGCGCTGCTGCACAGCGACAAAAGCATCGTCGCCTTGCGCCCGTAGCGATCCGCCAGCGCTCCGCCGAGCTGAACCGAACCCAGGCCGCCGAGGCCGAACAGGGAGACGACGGTCGCCGCGTCGGTGAGGCTGAGCCCGCGTTCGCGGGTCAGGTAGACGGCGAGCATCGGCATCACGAATGAGCCGACCCGGTTGATGAGCGTCCCGGTCCATAGATACCAGTAGACGCGCGGCAGGCCGCTCACCGAGCCGAAGAACGCCTCGAGAAGTCGACGGGGCACGTTGATGCGGCCGGCGTCATAACGCGGATTCGCCGGCGCGGCCCACGCTCCTACCCAAGGGCGCGTGCAGCAGATGCGCCGGAGCAGAGCCCGGCGCAGCAACTGCGCCCGAGGCTCCGGCGCCCGCCGACGAACGGCGCCGGCACGAAAGGTGCTGCGCTTCTGGTCATGAGAATCGCCGAGCTGGCCAGGATGCTGGCGATGCGCGCCCGAGTGCGGCGCCGGAGCAGCTGGTCGCGGGAGCGGGTGCTCGAGCACCAGGGCCGCGAGCTGGCGCGCCTGCTCAGCTTCGCGCGCGAACGGTCCGCCCATTACCGGCGCGTGCTGAAGCCCGGTGCTCCGCTGCACGAGCAGCCCGTGCTGACGAAGGCCGTGCTGCTGGAGTCGTACGCGGACATTGTTACCGACCCGCGGCTCTCGCTGCCGGAGCTGGTTGCGTTCGTCGACCGCGCCGATGGCGACGAGCTGTTTGTGGGGCGGTACCGCGTCGCAGCGACCTCCGGATCGTCGGGGCGCCGTTCGACCATCGCCAGCGACCCGACCGAGTGGGCGACGGTCATTGCGTCTTATGCGCGCGCGAACGAGTGGGCCGGCATCCGGATTTCGCCGCGCCACCGGCCGCGCATGGCGGTGGTGAGCTCGCGCGCGGCGTTTCATCAATCGAACGTCGTCGCACGCAGCATCGACAGCCCGCTGGTCAAGACGCTGAGGCTCGACGCGGCCGAATCGCTCTCGTCGATAACGCGCGCGCTCGACGCATTCCAGCCCGAGGTGTTGGTGGCGTACGCCTCGATGCTCCGCATCCTTGCCGCGGAGCAGCTCGAGGGCCGGCTGCACCTGGCGCCGCGGGCGGTCAACTGCTCGTCCGAAGTGCTGACGCTGCACGCGCGAGCGCTCGCCGAGCGCGCCTTTGGGGTGCGCGTCTTCGAGGTCTATGCGGCGACCGAGACTGCGGGCATCGCCGCCGAGTGCTCGCATCACCGCGGCATGCACGTGTTCGAGGATCTGCTGATTGCCGAGCCGGTCGACGATGCGTATCGGCCGGTGCCTGACGGCGTCTCTGCGTCGCGGCTGCTCGTCACGGTGCTCGGGTCGCGCACGGTGCCGCTGATCCGCTACGAGCTCACGGACCGCGTCACCTTCGCCGTGGATCCGTGCACGTGCGGCCTGCCGTTCAGGCTCATCGCGTCGGTCGACGGCCGCAGCGACGACGTGCTGCAGCTGCCCGGGGCGCGGGGCCCCACGGTGCGGGTGCACCCCGTCCTCTTTCACCGCGTGCTCGAGCCCGTTCCGGCGCAGGCCTGGCAGGTCCGGCAGGAGCCGGCCGGCCTCAGGGTGCTGCTCGCGCAGCCTGCGCAGGCGCTCCGCGACGAGGAGCTGAGGGCGCTGCTCGAGGCGGCCCTCGACAGCGCCGGCGTGCGCCCCCCGCCGATTGAGATCGAGCACGTCGCGGCGATTCCGGCCGGAGCCGCCGGGAAGCGACCGATGGTGGTCGCGATGCGGCCAGGAGGTTGACTGGACCATGGATCCGTCCGTCGCGCTCGTGCAGGCGTACCTTCACGTGAACGGGTACTTCACCGTGGCCGAGTATCCGGTGCTCGAGGCGCTGCACGGCGCGCGCGCCCGCTCGGTGACCGATCTCGACATTCTGGCGTTCCGGTTTCCGCACGCCGCCCACGACGTCATGCGCGGGCGAGCTCATGGGCCGTTGGGCGTGACGCCCGACGCGGTCCTCGGCGCCCCCGTCGATCGGCCGGATATGATCGTCGGCGAGATTAAAGAGGGCGTCGCGCGATTCAACCCGGCGACGCGAGATCCGGCGGTGCTGGAGATAGCGCTCGCGCGCTTCGGCTGCTGCAGCGCCGAGCACATGGGGCCAGTCGTGCGCTCCCTTTTGTCCCGCGGCCGTGCCGAGACGCCAGCCGGTCACGTGGTTCGCATGATCGCATTCGGTGCCGCCCCCGAACCCTCCGACGGAGAGCGGTGGACGACGGTGCCCATGTCGCACGTCGTCGGTTTCCTCACCGCGTACCTGAAACAGCACTGGGACGTGCTGCGCCACGCTCAGCTGCGCGAGCAAGGCTTGTCGATGCTCGCGCTGTTGGAGAAGTGTCGCGCCTCTGCTGCGCCGCGGCGCGCTTGAGCGACCTCAGGGAGCGCCGGCCACCCACCGCGCGATGTCGAACGTCGTGATTGTGGCGAGGACGCGGCCGCCGACGTCGACGACGCGCGTGTGCGGTGAAATGGCGAGCGGGACCGTCCCCATCACGTCGCGCACGTCTTCCGACCGCAGCAGCTCCGAGAACTGCCCAACCTCCTGCACGTGTCAGGCGTCAACTCGGTCAGTCCCGGCCAGCGGCTTGAGAGTGAAGTGCTGCCGTCGACTTCACCTCGATGACCGAAGGGGCGCCCTGCGGTTCGCAAGCACCGAGCCTGCGACGCGCAGAGCGTTCGCTGCCAGCGTCAGGCTGGGATGACCGTCGGTGGCGCCGGGCACGCCCGCGCCGTCGGCGACGAAGACGTTGGGGAACTCGCGGAGGCGGCCATCGCTGTCCACGAGGTCGAGGCACGTGCCCGTCTCGTGACCGCCCGAGGCAAAGTCGTTCGCGTCGTAGATGCAGTAGACGTCGGCGCCGCCATCGCCCAGCAGCTCTGCGATGCGCGTGCATTCGGTGTTCATCTGCTTCGCCAGGCGGTTCTCCCAGTCCGTGTGCTGACAGCGCACGAAGCGCGGTATTGCGCGACCCAGCGCGTCGCGCGCGCGCGCGTCAAGCTCGACGGTGCGCGGCCGCAACGGGTCGGTCTCGCCCATCGCGAAGACGACGTAGAAAGACTTCGTCGCGGCCGTTCTGGCAGTGAAGCCGAGCTCCGCGACGTCGTCGGGGTCGAGGTGCTCGAGCGGTGTCGGCCCGCGGATCTCGAGGGTGAACCGAACGTCGGCGTCGGGCCGCGGCGCGATGACTGCAGAGAAATCGGGCCGGCCGACCGGGTGAGGTCGCGCCGGCTGGCGCGCGACGATGCAGAGCGCCCCCGCGAGCAGGTGGTCGGCGTACGGCAGGCGGGCTCTCGCCCGCGACCCGCGGCTCGCCTCGATGATTCGGGCGGTCTCCACCGGCGAGGCGGCGAGCACGAGCTTCCGCGCTTCGAGGACGGTGCCGTCCGCGAGGCGTACCGCGACGCCGCGTGCAGAAGACTCGAACGACAGCGCGGTCGCCTGGCGCACCCTTCGCCACGCGAGGTCGGCCGCGGTGAGCATTCTGCTCCCGCGGCGCAGCACGGCTTCGCGCTTCACCAGGGCGTCGAGGCCGAGCGTCGCCAGCCGGCGGTGCACCTGTCCACGTGCGCCGCTCATGACGTGGAGCCGGCGCTCGGCGAGCGCCACCCACGGCGCGAGCTGCTCGAGCTCTCGCGGCCACGCTGCGCCGAGCGCTCGTCGCCACCGGAAGTAGTCGGCACGCGGGCGCATCATCCATCCGCCCCACAGGAGCGTCCGCCCGCCAAGGGCCCGCACGCGGTGCCACGCGTATCCTCGAGGCGCACGGTACCGCCAGCGACTGGCGTCGACGGCAGTCAATCGCTTCGTCGCGCGCAGGAAGCAGGGGTAGTCGCCGGGAAGCGGCCGGCGGGGGACGGGGCCTGCTTCGAACGTCAGCACGCGGCGGCCCGCGCGCGAGAGATGATCGGCCACGAGCGCGCCGCACAGACCGCCGCCGATGACGAGAGTGTCGAAGTGCATGGTGAGCAACAGAAGTGGCGGCCGAGCATGCTCGGCCGCCGGTCAGGGTGGATCGATTCGGCCGTGCCTTCGACGCTGACCTCGCGCCGAGTGCGGCCGGCGGCGGGGACTACACGCCGCAGTGACGGATCTTCAGCTTCTTCTTCATGTCTTCGGTGCACCTCCTCTGCCGCCGGGTGGCGGGCGGCGTTACCGTGCACGCACGAAGCGCGCCCCTGGTGCTGCTCTCGATACGGTGACGCCGCCCCTGCAGAACCTGCGCGTTCGGTGGCGGCCGTCGCGTTTTTTGCGCTGCGCGCAGATGTGTCCCGGGGAAGGACGGTGGGCACGCTTTCTGAATCCCGTACCCCCGGAGGGTAGTGCGGTGGCCCGAGAGAACGACAAGAACGCGCAAGCCCGACTCAAGCGGATCGCCGGTCAGGTCGCGGGCATTCAGCAGATGCTCGAGGGGGGGCGTGACTGTGTGGAGGTGCTGCACCAGCTCGCTGCGGTGCAGGCCGCGCTGATCGAGACGGGGCGGGTCATCCTCGCGGAGCAGTTCGAGGCCGCGCTCGAAGCCGCGGTCGCCGCCGGTGACCCCCGCGCTCGGCGCGAGCGCCTCGACGCGATGATGGCGATGTTCGCGCGGTTCTCGCGGCTCAACGGCGCGCAGGGCGGGGCGCGCGCGGGAGAGGCGCCATGAGTCCGCGCGTCGTCGCCTGCACCTGGATCGTGCTCGCTTCTTCCGCGGCGGCCGAGGAGCAGGCCGACGCTCTGCCCTCGCCGCTGCCGCTCGAATACGTGCTCCAGCGCGCGGCGGAACGTCGCCCGGAGGTGGCCGCGGCCACGGCGCGGGCGCGCGCTGCAGGGCAGCGGCGCGCCATCGTCACCGCGCTCGACGATCCGATGGTGTTTCCGAGCGCGGATCACGTGCCGTTCATGGGCGGCGGCGCCGACGTGAGCCTCACCTTCGAGCAGCGCTTTCCACTCTCGCGCGTGCTCACCCACCGCGGCAGCGCCGCCGAGGCCGAGGCGGCGCGATTGACGGCCGACTCGAAGCGCGTGGAGCTCGACGTCGAGCTCGACGCCGCGCGGGCCTTCTTCATGTTACAGGAGCGCCGCGGCCTCGCCCGAATCCTGGTGGAGCAGCGGGCGCTCGCGCAGCAGATGGTGCGGGCGGCGACGGCGCGCTACGGCACCGGCACCGGCGCGCAGGCCGACGTGCTTCGCGCGGAGATCGAGCTCTCCCGCCTCGAGGCACTGGCGCGCGCGGCCGTCGCGGACGTCAGCGGCGCCGAGGCGATGCTCAACGCGGCGCTCGCGCGTCCGGCGATGGCCGAGATTCCACCGCTCGACGCCGCCGCGGTCACCGAGGTGCCCCCAGAGCCGGCCGAGGCGGTGCGCGCCGCGATCGACGCGCGCCCGGAGCTGCGGGCAGGCCGCGCCGAGATCGACCGCGCCGAGGCCGACATCCGCACGATGCGCTCGATGTACCTGCCGATGGGCATGGTTCGCACCGGCCCCGCGTACACGATGGCCGACAAATTCGGGTGGATGGTGATGGTCGGCGTCAGCATCCCGCTGTGGCGCGGGCGTCTGAACGCCGGGGTTGCCGAGGCCGAGGCGATGGCGAGCATGGCGCGCTCCGACCTCGAGGCGATGCAGCGCATGGTGAGCGGCGAAGCGGCGCGGGCGCGCGCCGAGGTCGCGTCGGTGCGCGAGCGGTACGTGGCGCTGAAGGAGCAGGTCGTGCCCAAGGCGAAGCAGGCGGTCGAAGCGAGCCTCGCCGGGTACATGACCGGCCAGCTGCCGCTGGTCAGCGTCGTCGAGGTGGCGCAGGCGCTATGGATGGCGCAGGCCGACGTGATCATGGCCGAGGCCGAGCTCGGCATCGCGCGGGCGCGCCTCGACCGCGCCGTCGCTGCGCGGGGGGCGCGACGATGAGCGCCTTCGACCTCGGCCGCCGCACCGTCACTCCGCTGGTCGTCCTTACCGTGGTCGGCGTCGCGCTGCTCGCGGCCCGCTGCGGCAAGCAGGAACCTGCCGCGCCCGATCACGCGCAGCACGACACCGCCACTGCGGCGCCGCCGGGCCATTCGGAACATGCGGGAGCGCCGGCGGCGGACGCGCCCGATGCGGGCGCGCCTCACGGCTACGTGCCGGTGAGCGTGGAGGCGTCTCGCCTCGCGGCCATGGCCGTCTCGACCGCGTTGGTCGAAGAAAGCGAAGTCACGCGGCGGGTGCGCACCGTCGGGCTCGTGGTGCTCGACGAGACGCGCACCGCGCACGTGCACCCGAAGGTGCGCGGCTGGATCGACGGTATTTCGGTCAACTTCGTGGGCCAGCGCGTCGAGGCGGGAGACGTCCTGTGCACCATCTACAGCCAGGAGGTGTACGCCGCCGAGAGCGAGCTCCTGGCGGTGCTCGGTCAGGGCGGCCCGCTTCTCCAGGCCGCGCGACGCCGGCTCGCCCTCTGGGACGTACCGAAGTCCGAGATCGCTCGCCTCGAGCGCAGCGGCGAGGCCCGCCGCACCTTTCCGCTGCTCGCGCCGCGGGCGGGCACGGTCGTCGCGAAGCAGGCGCTGCAGGGCATGTACGTCGACGCCTCGCTCGAGCTCTACACGCTGTCGGATCTCACCAGACTGTGGGTGCTCGCCGACGTCTACGACGCTGACGTGCCCTTCGTGACGGAGGGCGCCCGCGCGCGCCTTCGCATCCAGGGCCTGTCCGCGCCCATCGACACGACGGTCGCGTTCCTGTACCCGACGCTCGACGAGGCGACGCGCACGCGCAAAGCGCGCTTCGAGCTCGACATCACGACCGCGCGCCTGCTGCCGGGGGCCTTCGTCGACGTAGAGCTCGAGCTCGCCGTCGGACGGGGCCTCACGGTTCCCGAGAGCGCGGTCATCCGCACCGGCACCCGGTCGATCGTCTTCGTCGCACACGGCGAGCCTGCGGCGCAGTTCGAGCCGCGCGAGGTGAGGCTCGGCGCGCTCGCGGGCGATCGCTACATCGTCGAGACCGGCCTCGCCGCCGGCGAGCGCGTGGCCACAGGGGCGCAGTTCCTGCTCGACTCGGAGAGCCGGGTGCGCGCGAGCTCGTCGAAAGGGGCCGGCCATGGGGGGCACTGACCCAGACGGGAAGCTGGGCCTCATCCAGCGCGTCATCGACGTCGCGGCCCGCCGCAGGCTGCTCGTCTTCGGGCTCGCCGGCGCGCTCGCGGTGTGGGGCGTAGTGAGCGCGCAGCGCTCGCAGCTCGATGCGTTGCCTGACCTCTCCGACACGCAGGTCATCGTCGCCACGGAGTGGATGGGCCGCAGCCCGACGCTCATCGAGACGCAGGTGACCTACCCGATCGTCACCACGTTCCTGGGAGCGCCGCACGTGAAGACGGTGCGTGGCTTCACCATGTTCGGCATGTCGTTCGTGTACGTCATCTTCGAGGACGGCACCGACCTCTACTGGGCGCGCTCACGCGTCGTGGAATACCTGGCCAAGGTTCAGGGGCGACTGCCCGAAGGGGTGACGCCCCAGATCGGCCCCGACGCCACGAGCGTGGGTTGGGTCTTCCAGTACGCGCTCGTCGACGAGAGCGGGACGCACAACCTGCAGGAGCTGCGCTCGTTCCAGGACTGGAGTCTTCGCTACTGGCTGCAGAGCGTGCCCGGCGTCGCCGAGGTCGCTTCCGTCGGCGGCTTCGAGAAGCAGTACCAGGTGCAGGTCGACCCGACGCGCATGAAGACGCGGAACGTTTCGGTCGGGCAGATCGCGCAGGCCATCCGTGGGGCCAACGCGGAGGTCGGCGGTCGGGTCATCGAGATGGCGCAGCACGAGTACGCGCTTCGCGGCCGCGGCTACGTCACCGACAAGGAGGATCTCGAGCTCGCGGTGGTCGGCACCGACGAGCGCGGCACGCCGATTCGCATTCGCGACGTCGCCGACGTCACGGTAGGCGGCAACATCCGCCGCGGGCTCGTGGAGCTCGACGGGCGCGGCGAGGTCGTGGGCGGCATCGTGATCATGCGCTCGGGCCAGAACGCGCTCGACGTGATCGAACGCGTCAAGGCGAAGCTCGAAGAGGTCGCCCCCTCGATGCCGCCGGGGGTGAAGGTGGTGGCGACCTACGATCGCAGCCAGCTCATCAACGACTCGGTGCAGACGCTGTCGGTGAACCTGCTGCAGATCCTGGCGGTGGTCATCGCGGTGATCTTCCTGTTCCTCTTTCACTTCCGCTCGGCGCTGGTCGCCGCCATCGCGCTGCCCGTGGCGACCGCGGCGACCTTCATCACGTTCTATTACCTGAACATCAGCATCAACATCATGTCGCTGGCCGGCGTGATCCTCGCGCTGGGTGACATGGTCGACTCCGCGTGCGTGCTCGTCGAGAACGCGCACAAGAAGATCGAGGAGGCCGAGCGAGAAGGCAGGCAGGTCGATCGCCGTGAGGTGATCATCGCCTCCGCGCGAGAGCTGGGGCCCTCGATGTTCGGCGCGCTGCTCGTCCTCACCATCGCCTTCCTGCCGGTGTTCGCGCTCCAGGGCGAAGAAGGGCGCCTGTTCGGCCCGCTGGCGCTCTCGAAGACGTTCTCGATGGCGTTCGCTTCGCTGTTCGCGGTGACCCTGGTGCCGGCACTGATGGTCACGCTGCTCAAGGGCCGTATCAAGCCCGAGGCGCAGAACCCGCTGAACCGCTTCTTCATCGCGCTGTACCGGCCCGTGCTGCGCGGGGCGCTCAGGCACCGCTACGCCGTGATCGGTGGCGCGCTGGCGCTGCTGCTCGTCACGGCGTGGCCTTTCATGAAGCTCGGCTCCGAGTTCATGCCGCCGCTGTACGAGGAGGATCTCCTCTTCATGCCCATCACCGTTCCGGGCATCTCCATCGCCGAGGCGAAGCGGCTGTTGACCTGGCAGGACCAGCAGATCCGCTCGGTGCCCGAGGTCGCGCTCGTGTTCGGCAAGACGGGCCGGGCAGAGACGGCGCTCGACCCGGCGCCGCTGTCGATGTTCGAGACCCTGGTGCGCCTCAAGCCGAAGGAGCAGTGGCGCAAGGGTAAGTCGCTCGCCGATGTCATCGCCGAGCTCGACCAGCGCACGCGCCTGCCCGGCGTACAGGGCGCGTGGACGATGCCCATCAAGGCGCGCATCGACATGCTCTCGACCGGCATCCGCACGCCCATCGGAGTGAAGGTCATGGGCAAAGACCTCGAGGTCATCAACCGGCTCAACGACGGGCTCGAGCGCACGCTGCGAACGCTGCCGAACACGCGCAGCGTCTACGCCGAGCGGGAGCTGGGCGGCTTCTTCCTCGACGTGACTCCCGACCGCGAGGCGATCGCCCGCTACGGCCTCACCGTGCGCGCCGTGCTCGACGTCGTCGAGAGCACCATCGGCGGCATGGACGTGACCACCACCTATGAGGGCCGCGAGCGCTACAAAGTGAACGTCCGCTACCCTCGCGAGCTGCGCGACAACCTCGACGCGCTGAGGGCCGTGCTCGTGCCGATCTCACCGCTGGCGCCGCGGCCGCTGCCGGCGAGCGCCGCCCGGGCTCAGTCGATGTCGGGCGGCCCGGCGGCGGGCACCGCGATGACCGCGAGCTCGGGCATGGGCGGAAGCGGCTCGTCGGGTGGCGGCGAGGCGATGACCGACGTGGCCGCCGCGCCCAGCGTGGCGTCGGTCGCCGCCCGCTCGGCCTTCGTGCCGCTCGGCCAGCTCGCGCGCATCGAGACGGTGATGGACGCGCCGATGATCAAGAGCGAGATGGGCCAGCTCACCGGGTGGATTTACGTGGACATCGACACCGCCGACGTCGGCGGTTGGGTCGACGCCGCGAAGCAGAAGGTGTCCGCCGAGGTGCAGCTGCCGCCGGGGTACACCGTGAAGTGGACGGGGCAGTACGAGCTGCTCGAGCGCGTGCGCGCGCGCATGGCGTGGATCCTGCCGCTCACGCTGGTGATCGTCTTCGTCATCCTCTACCTGAACTTCAAGGGCGCGACGCAGTCGCTCATCGTCATGACCGGCGTGCCGTTCGCGGCCGTCGGCGCCGTCTGGACGCTGTGGATCGCCGGCTTCAACACCTCGATCGCCGTTTGGGTCGGCATGATCGCCCTGCTGGGCGTCGCCGCCGAGACCGCAAGCGTGATGGTCGTGTACCTGGAGGACGCTTGGAACGATGGCGGCATCGACTCCACCGAACGGCTGCTCGAAGTGTCGCTCGAAGCCGCCGCCAAGCGAGTGCGCCCCATGCTCATGACGGTGATGACCAACGTCTTCGGCCTGCTGCCGATTCTGCTCGACGACGGCGTCGGCTCGGACGTCGCCAAGCGCATCGCCGCACCGATGTGGGGCGGCCTCTTGTCGCTCACCATCCTCACGCTCGTCGTCGTCCCCGCTGTCTACGTCGTCTGGAGAACGCGTCACCTGCGCAGTCTCAAACCGAGGAGCACGCCATGAGAGCCATCTACGCCGCCGCATTCCTGCTGTTCACCTGCGCCACGCCCGGCGCGAAACCGCACGACATGAGCACGGCGGGCCACGAGGCCACCGCCTCGGAGCACGACCGTACGGCCGCCGAGCACGCCGGCCGGTACGACCAGGGCGCTCAGCTCAGGTCGCCGGCCTGCGGCGCCTCGGCCCGTGCGGGCAGTGCCGCCGGCTACGGCTACGACGCCTGCTGGTCGTCGGTGCTGAACCCCACGGAGGGCCACCTCAACGAGGCCGAGGCGCACCGCCGTCACGCGGCGGACCACCGCGCCGCGTCGGCCGCCCTGCGCGAGGCCGAGGCTCGGGCCTGCCAGGGCATCGCTCCCGGTGAACGCGACATGAGCCCTTTCGAGCACGCCGAAGACGTCAGCAGCGTGCTCCCCGTCGAGGGCGGCGCGCGGATCATCTTCCGTCCCGTCGAGGGGCTCACCGCCGATGGCCTGCAGCGGCACGTGGACTGCCACCTCGCGCGCAACGCCTCGCTCGGCCACGACGTGCCCGAGATGCCCGCATGCCCGCTGGTGCCGAAGGGCGCGACCGCGAAGGTGAGCGCGGTGCCGGGAGGCTTCGAGGTGCTCGTCCGGGCCGACGACCCCCAGGTCGCCAGGCAGATCCTCGAGCGCGCCCAGCGGCTGCGCGCCACGGGCGGCGCTCCCGCCAGCGCGAGGTGACCGTCATGAGCGCGACGTCGACCGCCCCAGCTGACGCCCCGGGCCTCACCTCGGAGGAGGCTGTCCGCCTGCGCGCCGAGCACGGACTCAACGAGCTGGTGAAGGAAGCCGGCCCCTCGCCGTGGCGCATGCTGCTCGCGCAGTTCACGAGCCCGGTGGTGCTGCTGCTCGTCGGGGCTTGCGTCGTTTCGGCGGTCTTCGGCGACGTGGTCGACGCGATCGCCATCGCCGCGATCGTCGTCCTGAACGCCGCGGTCGGGTTCTTCCAGGAGTACCGCGCCGAGCGGGCGATGCAGGCCCTGCGCGCCATGACCGCGCCAAAGGCCCGCGTGCTGCGCGATGGCCGCGTGACGTCGATCGACGCCGTCGACGTCGTGCCCGGCGACGTGCTGGTCGTGGAAGCCGGCGACGTCGTCGCCGCCGACGCGAAGCTCGTCGAGGCGCACCGGCTCGCCGCGAACGAGGCCGCGCTCACCGGAGAGAGCGCCCAGGTCGAGAAGTCGACGCAGGCGGCGGCCGGCGATGCCCCCCTCGCCGAGCGTACCGACTCGGTCTTCATGGGTACCTCGATCGCGCGCGGCACCGGTCGCGGGGTGGTGGTCGCTACCGGCATGCGCACCGAGCTGGGGAAGATCGCGCGGCTGTTGTCGACGGCGGAAGAGACCGCCACGCCGCTGCAGGGCCGCCTTGCGAAGGTGAGCCGGGTGTTGCTCGTGGTCTGCGTCATCATCGTCGCCGTCGTCGCCGCCGTCGGCCTCGCGCGCGGCGGTTCGGCGCTCGACGTCTTCCTCGCTGCGGTATCGCTCGCGGTCGCCGCCGTGCCCGAAGGACTACCTGCGATCGTCACCATCGCGCTGGCGATCGGGGTGCAGCGCATGGCGGCGCGGCAGGCGCTGGTGCGCAAGCTCCCCGCGGTCGAGACGCTCGGCTGCGCCACCGTCATCTGCACCGACAAGACCGGTACGCTCACCACCGGCGTGATGGCCGTGCGGGAGCTGTGGGGGGCAGATCACGTGCGCCTGCTCGACGTCGCCGCCGCCTGCTGTGACGCGGAGCTGGGCGAGGGCGGCCGTGGCGGCGTCGGCGACACCACCGAGCTCGCGATCCTCACCGAGGCGGCTCAGCGCGACATCCGCCGAGCGGACATCGAGCGGGAGCGAGCGCGGGTCGTGGTGAACCCGTTCGACTCCGAGCGCATGCGCATGTCGATCTTGCGCGCCGATGGGCGCCTCTACGTAAAGGGGGCTCTCGAGGTGCTGCTGCCTCGGTGCAGCGCGGGCACCGCGGGGGCAGTCGAGGCCGCGGCTCAGCTCGCCGCCCGGGGGCTCCGGGTCCTGGCCGTGGCGATCGGGCAGGGCGGCGAGGAAGCTGGCCTCGAGCTCGTGGGCCTGCTCGGCATCGCCGACCCCCCGCGCACCGAGGCGATCGAGGCGGTGGCGGCGGCGCGCGCAGCCGGCATCCAGACCGTGATGATCACCGGAGACCACCCGCTCACCGCGCTCGCGATCGCCCGGGAGCTCGGCATCGTCCGCGAGGGTGAGAGCCCCGAGGGCCGGGTACACGCGCGGGCGACGCCGGAGGACAAGCTGCGGATCGTGCGGGCGTGGAAGGCGAAGGGCGCGGTCGTCGCCATGACCGGCGACGGCGTCAACGACGCGCCCGCGCTGCGAGAGGCGCACGTCGGCATCTGCATGGGCAAGACGGGCACGGAGGTGACCCGCGAGGCCTCCGACGTGGTGCTGACCGACGACAACTTCGCGAGCGTGGTCGCGGCGGTGCGCGAGGGTCGCGGCATCTTCGAGAACATCAGGAAGGCGCTCGCCTTCCTCGTGACGACCGGCATCGCCGAGCTCTCGCTGATGCTCGCGGCCGCGGTCGCCGGCCTGCCGCTCCCGCTGCTGCCGCTGCAGCTGTTGTGGGTCAACCTGGTCACGAGCGGGCTGCCCGCGCTGGCTTTGGTGATGGACCCCCCGCAGCCGGACGCGATGCGCCAGCCTCCGCGCCGTCCCGCTGAGCCGATGTTGCGCCGGGCGGACTGGTGGCTCGTGGTGCTCACCGGCATGCTCGAGGCAACGGTTACGCTCGCAGTCTTCGCCTGGGCGCTGAAGACGCGGGACGAGGTGGCGGCGCGCAACCTCGCCTTCTCGGTGCTGATCTTCTGCGAGTTGCTGCGCGCCTTCGCCGCGAGGAGCCCGTCGCGGCTGTTCTGGGAGCTGGGCGCCTTCAGCAACCTCACGCTGCTGGGCGTGGTGTTGCTCTCGGTGCTCGTCCAGATCGGCATCCAGCACATCCCGGCGACACAGGCACTGTTCCGCATCGAGGGGCTCACGCTCGCCGAGTGCGGCGTCGCGCTGCTGCTGGGCCTCATTCCGGTGAGCGTGCTCGAGGTGGGCAAGCTCTTCCGTCGCGCACTCAAACGAGGAGGTGGCACATGGTCGAATGCGACTGCACCCGGCCCCACGAACGCAAGCGCATCGTGCTGACCGGAGGCCCCGGCGCGGGGAAGACGGCGGTGCTCGAGCTCATCCGGCAGCACTTCTGCCGTCACGTCGACGTGCTCCCCGAAGCGGCGAGCATCCTCTTCGGGGGCGGCTTTCGGCGGGGGAAGTCGGCCACCGCGCAGGCGGCGGCCCAACGCGCCATCTTCCATGTCCAGCGAGAGCTCGAGGCCGCCGCCGACGCCGACAGCGAGGGTGCCATCGTGCTCTGTGACCGAGGCACGCTCGACGGCCTGGCCTATTGGCCCGGCCCGGGCAACTTCCTCGGTGCCATGGGCACGACCCGGGAGGCCGAGCTGTCGCGCTATCACGCCGTGCTTCACCTGCGCACCCCAGCGCCTGCGCACGGGTACGATCACAGCAACCCGGTGCGCATCGAGACCTCTGCCGAGGCCGCGGCAATCGACGCCCGCGTCGAGCGTGCCTGGGCCGGCCACGGCCGTCGGGTGATCATCGAGAGCCAGGCGAGCTTTCTCGAGAAGGCAGCCCGCGCGCTCGACGTGCTCCGGGCCGAGATGCCCGAGTGCTGCCGCAGCCACGTGGTGCCCGCCGTCGACCGTCGCGCCGCTGTGCCGCACTGAAACCGACGGCAGCTCCCCGCCGGCAGTCAGTCGTTGTCGGTCTCGAGCGACGAGGGTCTCTCGAGGTCCAGCACGGTCAGAAAGTCCGTCTTCAACCGATCGGTGATTCCCTTCATCGCATCGTAAAGCGCCCGCACCGAAGCGGGGTCGGCGATGAGAGCGTCCTTCAGGTCCGGCTCGTCGATGGCGGTCACCGCGGCCTGCGCCGATGCAACGCTTGCCTCGAGCTGCTGCGCGGTGGTCTGCGCGCCGACGCTGACGAGCAGATCGTCGAACCCGATGCCCGAGCCATCTGCTTCACAGCCCATGATCACGCGTCGGACGCCGATGAGGTTGTAGGCAATGTTCCGCTTCGACCGCCCGGCATACGGCGACTCGAGCTGGTCGAGACACGGAGCGGCGGCGCAGTCGCGCAACCCGAGCGGGCGCGCCAGCTTCGCGTCCCGCATCGCGGTTTCGACGTAGAACAGGGCGTCGGTCACCGTGTTCAGCGCGGCCTGGGTCGTCGGGAACAGAGCGCTTCCATTCCCCGCGGTCGCCATGCTCACCTTGAAGCCGTTCTCCCATTGCGCGACGAGCTCGCTCGCGCGGCCGTGGACGTCCAGCGCGACTTGCGCCGCGTAGGCCCGTCTGCGGCTGGCGCGCTCGACGGACGTCATCGCCGCCCACGTGCCCTGGGTCACGATCGGTGACGTCGCGTCGCATGCGGTGTCGTCCCCCTCGTAGAACAGCAGGTACTCGAGCGCCGGAAGACCACGCTGGTTCACCAGCATCGAGCTCACGCCGCCCTCGTAGGACTTCGCGACCAGCGCCTGTTCCATGGCGCACCGGCTGACCAGAGGCCACGAATGGATCTGATCACGCATGTCGAGGCCCCCGGGCATCGTCGAGGGAGCGGATGGCCCGAACTGCAGCACCTCATTGACCTGCCATGCGTCGAACGCGACGTGAAATGACTCGCGCGCGGCCTGGCGATCCGCTGCACTACCTGAACCAGCGAACGTCGCAGTGGCTGTCTTCAGCGTCGCGACGGCATCGCGGAACTCCTTTGCAGAAAGGACTGCGCAGTCTGCCGCGGCGCCCACCACGGCAGCGCGCGTAACCGTCGCACCCCCGTCGGGCAGCACCGGCTCGACGCCGGAGTCCGGTCGCGACAGCCGCCCGCTGCAGGCCGCGGCAACCGCAAGCACCACGAATGAGTATTGACGAATGCGGCGGCATGTGATTTTGAGAATCAATATCATTTGCAATGGAGCCGAATTATGGCGCGGAGCGGGCAGGAGTGGAAGTGCATTGCGGTGCTTTCAACGCTGTGCGCCGGGCTGACGGCCTGCTCGGGTGACGGGGGCTCCGATGGCGGCACGGGCGGAGGCGTAGGCATGGGTGGCGGCGCAGGCGGCAGCGCGGGTGGCGGCAGCGCGGGTGGCGCGACGGGCGGAGGCGGAGGCGGAGCGGCCTTCGTCGACCTGGATGTCGTCGTCGCGCGTTTCAACCCCGACGGGGGTCTGGACACCACTTTCGGCGTGAACGGCGTCGCCCGCATCGACCTCGGTACGGCGAACGGTGCCGGCAACCGCGACTCCATCTGGTCCATGGAGAAGGACTCGAGCGACCGCATCGTACTGTTCGCCGCCGCCAAAGGCGCCGGCAACGACAACGACCGCGTCACCGTGCGACTGACGGCGGACGGCGTGCTTGACACCACGTTCGCCGGGACCGGCACATTCCGGTTCGACTCGAACGGTCTTCAGGACAACACCCGCCACGGTGAGGTCGAGCCGAGCGGCAAAATCATGATGGGCGGTTACACGGGCTACCCGTCGGTTGCCGCCGACGGCGGAGTAACGACGCAGAACTTTCCCGTCATCATCCGTCTCGACTCCACCGGTGCGCTCGATCCCACGTTCGGCGACGGCGGCGTCGCTGTGCCGATGCACCCCGCATTTCGTCCCACCGACGGCGGCCCGTCGGGCATGGTCGAGGCCTACGCGGTCGCTCGCACAATGACAGGCCAATACATCACCGCCGGCTATGCCCGCGCCCGCCCAAGCGGGACCGTCGACATCGTCAACCACCGCCTCACCGAGACGGGCCGGCTCGACGATTCCTGGAATTCGAACCAGGGCTACTTCCTCTTCGACATCCTTGGGGGATTCATGACCGACGACCGCGCACGCGACATGGTGATGCTGCCCGACGGGCGCCTGCTGGTCGCCGGCAGCAGCTGCCCCGTCTCGCAGGGGGTGCTCGACGCGATGGTCCTGATGATGACGCCGGGAGGCCAGCTCGACACGACCTTCAATACGACCGGCTACAGGCTCTACAACTTCATGAAGCCGGACGAGGCGTTCTTCGGTGTCGCGCTGTCGCCCAACGGCATGCAGGTGGCTGCGGTCGGCTTTAGCGGCACCCTGAACATGAATGACTACGACTCCGCGCTCCTGCTGATGCCGGCCGCTACCGGCGGCCCCGCGGAATTCTCGGGGAAGGTCGCCCTCTCACCGACCGGCAACGATCGGTTGTGGCATGTCACCTTCGACAACGACGGCCGCCCGGTCGCCGCGGGCTTCATCGACCAGGCGGGCGACGGCGTCTTCACTGTCGCGCGTTTCACGCCGCAGGGCGCGCTGGACACCACCTTCGGCGGCACGGGCGTCGTGACGCTGAATGTCTCTCCGAACGGCGGACTGGACGAGACGGCGCGAGCTGTAGTCGTGCAGTCCAACGGGAAGATCGTCGTCGCTGGTGTCGCGAACCATTGACACCGCTGGTCCTGACAGCGCTGATGGCGTTCACCGACGGTGGCGGAGCTGTCGAGGCCGCCGACGGTGGAGCTGCCGCCGCGCTCGACGATTCGGCGGTCTCCGTACCGGACGACGCCGGTCAACCACCGGATGCGCCCACCGATGCGCCCCTGGCGGAGGCGACACCAGATGCCGGCGTCCCTCCACCCCGCGAGCTGTCGACCGTCGTGGTGGGCACCTCCGAGGAGCGCACCGCCGGCTCCGTGCACACCATCAAGGCCTCGAGGCTCCAGCGGTTCGAGCTCGATGATCCGCACGCCGTGCTGCAGGCGGTGCCCGGCGTCTACGTGCGCGGCGAAGACGGCTTCGGGCTGCGGCCCAACATCGGCCTCCGAGGCGCCAACGCGGATCGCAGCAAGAAGGTGACGCTGATGGAGGACGGCGTGCTGTTCGGGCCTGCCCCGTACTCCGCCCCGGCAGCCTATTACTTCCCGCTCATCACCCGAATGGAGTCCGTGCGCGTCGTGAAGGGGCCCTCCGCGGTCCTCTACGGGCCGTCGACCGTCGGTGGTGCGATCGACTTCATCACCAAAGACGTGCCCTCAGGCACGGTCGCCGGCGCTGATCTCGCCATCGGCCAGTACCTCTACGGCAAGCTGCATGGCTGGTTCGGCTTCAGCAACGAAACCAGCGGCTTCCTCGCCGAAGCGGTGCACGTGCGCTCGAGCGGCTTCAAGCAGCTCGACGGAGGTGGAGACACCGGCTTCGCCCGCACCGAGCTGATGGCGAAGGCCCGTCACCGCCTCTCGCTCGGCCGCGCGCAGCACACCTTCGTCGCCAAGCTCGGCTTCTCGGCAGAGGAGTCGAACGAGACCTACCTCGGCCTCACCGACGCCGACTTTCAAGCCAATCCGCTGCGGCGCTACGCGAGCAGCGCGCTCGACCACATGTCGAACCACCGCGAGTCGGTGGCGCTCACGCACCGCCTGGATGTCGGAGACGTGACGGTCACCACCACGGCGTACGGCAACTTCTTCTCCCGTGTCTGGCGGCGGCTCGATCTCGTCGGCGGGGCTCCTCCCGGCCCGGTGCTCGCGAACCCGCAAAGCCCGCGCAACATGATCTTCTACGGCGTGCTGACCGGCGACCTCGACTCCGCCGGCCTCGCGGACCAGCTCGTGCTCGCGACGAACGACCGCCGCTTCGTCTCCGCTGGCATCCAGACCGTGCTCCGCGCTCCGTTCACCACGGGCCCCGTGCACCACGCACTCGAGGTGCAGGCCCGCTACCACTACGATCTCGCGAGCCGGCAGCACCTCGGAGAGCGGTACAACATGCGCGATGGCGCGTTGGTGAGCGCGAACGAAGCCCGCCTCGACCTGCTCTCGAACCTCGAGGACACCAAGGCGCTCGCGCTTGCGGCAATCGACGCGATGCGGCTTGGGCCGGTCACGGTCACCCCCGGGCTTCGCTTCGAGCTCATCCGCTCGCGGTCCAACGACAAGCTGCTCGGCACCCTCACGCACGGAGCCGTCAACGCGCTGCTGCCGGGCGTCGGCGCGCACTGGGCGATCCTCCCGGAGCTCGGCGTGCTCGCCGGCGTCTACCGCGGGTTCACGCCGCCAGCTCCCGGCCAGGCCGACGCTCAGCCGGAGTACTCCGTGAACTACGAGGCCGGCGCGCGTTGGGCGAGGCGCGGCGAGCGCGTCGAGGCGATCGGCTACTTCAACGACTACTCGAACCTCACGAACATCTGCACCCAGTCTTCGGGCTGCTCCGCGGCGAACGTCGACATGCAGTTCAACGCTGGCCGCGCGAGGATCTACGGGCTCGAGCTGTACGGAGAGAAGACGTTCCGTTTCTCGCAGGTCGTCATTCCGCTCTCGGTCGCGTACACGCTCGCCCAGACCGAGCTGCTCGACAGCTTCACGTCCGGAGACGCCCAGCTTGGCCAGGTGACAGCCGGCGACGAGCTTCCGTATGTGCCGCGCCACCAGCTGAACCTGTCGGCCGGTGTCGACGTGTGGCGCGTCTCGGCTCACGCGCAGCTCAACTTCATCGATCGCATGCGCGAGGTGGCCGGGCAGGGCGCCGAAGGCCCGCTGACCGACGCCCAGGTCACCGTCGACGTGCACGTAGGCTTCCGCGTGTTCGACTGGCTCAGCCTGTACGCCGATGCGCGCAACGTGACCGACAACCGCGTCATCATCGCCCGTCGGCCATTTGGTGCACGTCCCAACGCGCCGCGCACGCTCATCGCGGGCCTCAAGCTTTCATATTGAGGCAGTCCGGCGACTCGACCTGGCGTGAAATGGAATGGGACCCGAGTCCCTGAGTCCACCCGGCGGCGCCGTTAGATGATCCCTGTGGGCGCGAGCGCTGAACCGAAGGTGACGTCGAAGCCAGGGCGCGTGGTGCTGATCGTGGAGGACGACCGCGAGCTGAGGGAGCTGCTCCGCGAGGTGCTCGAGGAGGAGGGGTATTCAGTCGCGCTGGCGAAGAGCGGTGCCGACGCCCTTCAGCAGATCGGCGACGGGGTGCGGCCGGACGCGCTGGTTGTTGACCTGGTGATGCCCGACACAGACCGACTCGTGCTCTGCGACCAGTGGAACTCCGATCCGCGACTTCACTGCGTACCGCTGTTCGTTCTGTCCGGCATCGGGGACCGAGATCAGTTCAAGGCTCGCTGCGCGCCGACCGAGTTCCTCGAGAAGCCGATTTCCCTCGATGCACTGCTCGACGCTCTGAGTCGACAGCTGCCGTGAGCACAAACATTCCGCAGCCAGCGGGTGTGATGGCGCTCGTCACAATGTGCTGATCGCGGATTTGAAATTTGGGGCGCACGTCATGCATACGGCTGCGCACCATGTTCTCGCCCCGCCGACGCTCGAGCTTCGACTGCGCCACTGCGATCGCGGTGATCGCGTTCGGCGTTAGTTCCGTGGCGTACGCACAAGCCGGCGGCAACGTCGCTGGCGCCACCACGACCGGGAGCTCGGCGACGAAGGTTCCATGGCGTGGCTCGTCGATGAGCTATGGCCACTCGCTGTCGGCGATGACGTTCGCGCCGAACGGCGATCCGTTGCCGGGGAACGCCACCGACGGCGACGGACGGCCGGCGTACCTCTACAACCCGACGTGGGCTCAGAACCTCGTTCTGCTGCCTGAGTGGCACTTCAACGACCTCTTCTTCGCGCGAGGTCGGCTCTTCATCTCCCAGGAATTCACGCTGTCGGACACGACGTCGCGGAGGAACGAGGTCGAGCTCTCGGACACGCTGCTCGACGTGGGGACGACCGGGTATCTCGAGAAGCACAGCGGCATCCGGATCAGCGGCAACGTCCGTTTCGGCTTTCCGACCTCGCGCTTGTCGCAGATGCGGACTCAAATCATGACCGTCGGTCCGGCCGCGGTGCTTTCCCGCACGTTCCCGGTTCTCTCGGGTCTCACGCTCGTATACCTGGCGCGTGGCACCGTGCGCTTCAGCCGGTTCACCACCGGGTACGTAAATCAGCCCAGCTTCGTGTCGTGCATCGACGCCGCGATGGCCGAGGCCGACTGTGCCCGTAGTCAGAACATCGGCAGCCGGGTGCCGTACTTCGACCTCAGCCACGGTCCATCGATCAGCTTCCAGCCGCACGAGACCATTTCGATCGACGCGACGATGCTGTGGGCGCGCCAGTGGCTCTACGCGCTCCGGTCTTCGGGCGTCGGATCGGAGGCCGAGGCATCGCAGCTCGCGAACGACTCGAAGGTGCGCGACAGCACCTGGTTCGTCTTGTCCGCGAGCTGGCAGTTCAGTGAGCCGGTCGGCGTCGCCCTGACGGCCTTCACCATCAGCTCGCAGCTCAACGCGAGCGGCCAGTACCAATTCCCACTCTTCAACCGCAACACGGTTCTGTACCTCGATCTCACACTGAACATCGAGGCCATCACTTCGAAGCTGTTCAACAAGTCGTAAACGGAGCTCTCCGCGATGAAGCGTCCATTCCAATCGTTCTGGTGTGCCGTCGTTGCAGTGATGGCCGGCTGCAGCCAGGAGCAGCCTCTGGTGAATCAGGTTCAACCAAACTATCTCGACAAGTCCTTTTTTGTCGGGACCGACTACCAGAGCGCCTCGGACGATCCCGAATTCTACGCGCAGGGCACGTTGGTAGACGTGGGCTACGGGGCCGGACAAGACGGTCTGTTCACCTCTACGTATGCGCAGCCGCTGACGCGCGTGAAGTGGGAGATCACCGAGCAGTGGCTCATCGCGCGCCTCGCCTACGAGCGCGTTGCCGGCTCCGACGGAAAGGGCCTGGGTAAGTCAGTCAACGACGGAATTGTCGTGGCCGCGTACCACATCGAGAGCCACTTCGACATCAGGCGCACGTACAACCCGAGCACAGGTGAGCTCATCAACGTGCTGGTTGAGAACAACCTCGATCGGCCCTGGTACAAGCGTCAGTACATTCGCGTCGACTGGTCGGAGAACCACTCGACTGACAACTACGACTACGACACGCTCTCGATGCTCGGTATCTACGGCGGCGTCACGTACGAGCCCCTCGCGTACTCGGTGAATGACCCGAGCTCACCCGACGCGCCCCACATCGACGTGAGTCAGGGCTACCTCGACATCACGAACAAGGCGTGGGCGCACCCCCAGATGATCGAGCTGAACATGTGGGGCCTGGGCGCAATCCCTGCGTGCTGGCTCGACGCTGATTTCGCTGGTGGCTCCGCGCCGTCGACCGGCTGCGCGCCGGTGGAGCTGACCATCCGTCAGTCGTTCAGGCGGGTGACGGACACCGACTACGAGCCGCAAGACTGGGACGGCTACCGGTTCCAGGCCTTCGGGGCGTTCACGACCGAGCGCTACGGCTACAACCGCAATTACGGCATGACGGACACGCAGTGGCACCGCTTCATCAACCGGTACAACCTCTGGGAGCGCAGCCACTTCTATTCGGACCCGGTCGCCATGACCGGCGAGGTCGCCTGCTACACGCCGGCTACGACCCCCGCGGGGCAGGATCCCCACCGCGACTTGAACGGTGACGGTACCGAAGACGAATGCGCTTCGATCGGTGGCGGCAGCAGATGCGACACGTTCAAGCAGCGCTGCACGCTGCCGTACAAGGACCGTAAGGAGAAGCCGGTTGTTTGGTACTACGCCGAGGGCTCGCATCCCGACTTTTTCGAGCCGACCGCCGAAGCAGCGCTCGAGTGGGACGTCGCGCTCCGGAGCGCCGTCCTCGCTGCCCGGTACGCTGAGTGCAACCGAATCAACGCGGGCGACTGCGCAGCGAAGTTCCCCGTCTACAGCGGCCAGGCCGACGACGAACAGGACCTCATCGATCTCGCGAAGGAGGTCGAGGCGTGCCGCGCCGGTAAAGTGAATGGTGGCAACGACTGCGAAGCCTATGCCGACAGCATCGCCCAGGCGCGTGGCTACTCCGCCGGCGTGGTGGCCACGGCGAAGATGCAGCCGATGGTCGTCTTGTGTCACAGCCCCGTCGAGGCCTCCGATCACGCTTTCTGTGGTCAAGCACGACTGCCCGCGGGGACCACCGGTGCCGACTGCGAGGTCGCACGGGCCACGGGTGACACGGAGAAGATCGCGCTGTGCAGCATCGCGCGCGTCGTCCGACGCGGCGACTTGCGCTACCACCAGGTCAATGCCATTCGCGCACCGCAGACGCCGTCGCCATGGGGCATCATGGTCGACTCGAACGACCCGCTCACCGGGGAAGTCGTCGCTGCCAGCATCAACACCTGGACCCACGTGAACGATCTGTGGAGCCAGGGAATCGTCGACACGGCGCGGTACATCAAAGGCGAGCTGACGACGGCTGACGTCACCGAGGGTACCTATGTGCGCGACTGGGCTTCGGCCGCGGAGAACGCGACCCGAGCGGGTGTGCTGAGCCGCATGACGCCAGACGAGAAGGACCAGATGATCGCCGACATGCTCGGCAAGGACCTCGCCGAGCTGCGCGCCGGGATGAAGCAGTTCAAGCAGAGCCCGGCCGCCAAGCAGATGAAGGCGAAGCTCAAGGAGGTTCGCGAGATCGCTGCGGACGTCATGTCGCCTTCAACCACTGCGCCCATTTATGAAGCGCGCCGGAAGCGCGCACTCGGCACCGCGACGGAGGCTGCGCTCATCACGAATGCGTTTCAGCAGCTCGCCACCAATGGCAGCAGCAAGATTGACGCGAGCCAATTGACCGACTTCACCTCGCCACTGCGAGGTGCCAACCCCTCCGTCAACCGCAACGTCCGCAACCTGAAGGAGCTCGCTCTTGCTGACCGTGGAGCCTGCATCATGCAGCAGGCTCCGGCTCCGGTGGCGATCGCCGATCTCGCGAACCTGCTGGAGGAGAAGTTCGGCAAGTTCAACAAGAACGACGACAAGGCTGCGCAGCTCCAGCGCGCCGAGCGCATGCGGCGCTATCTCGCGCAGCGGGCACATTACGCGGTGACCACCCACGAGATGGGTCACTCCGTCGGCTTGCGCCACAACTTTGTTTCGAGCTCCGACGCTGTCAATTACCGGCCACAGTACTGGCAGCTGCGCACTGAAAACGGCAAGAGCACCACCCAGTGCACGACGCTGGACGCCAACGGCGCCTGCGTGGGGCCGCGCTACCTCGACCCGGTCAACACCAACGAAAAGAACAACCTCATCTCGATGTGGATGCAGTCGTCCACGATGGACTACGCGGGTGAAGCGACGCAGGACCTGCTCGGTCTGGGCGCCTACGACTTTGCTGCCGCCCGCATGTTCTACGGCGATGTGGTGACTGTATTCGGGGACAACGACAAGAAGGTCGGCTCCAACGTCGCCTTTGGTGCCCTCGACAAGATGGACAGCTTTGGCGGGATTCTGGGCTTCAATCCAGCCATTGGAGACGGCAACGGCGACGTCGAGAACATTCATTACAGCGCGTTGCAGCAGGCCTGGGGCCTGATCCGCGACTGCGTGCAGGTCGACGCCAATCGCTTCAAGCCTTCGGGTTGGAACGAGCAAAGAGACGGCGTCTGGCACCCGCTGCTCGACGGTCGCATTGTGTCCGTCGGCGGTCAGCAGACGCGCTGCCGCCAGCAACCCGTCGACTACGTGCAGTGGGATCGCATGCGCACCGCGACGGCCATGGAGGGCGGCAATGGGCGCAGCTCGAACAGCGTCGAGGTCTCTGGCGGCCGCGTGCGCTGGCCCTATGGCTTTGCTACCGATCGTTGGGCCGACCTGGGCAACCTGTCTGTGTACCGCAACGACAACGGCGCAGACCCCTACGAGATCTTCGATTTCTTGATCACCCAGCAAGAGGTCAATCACATCTTCGACAACTACCGGCGCAATCGACACACCTTCTCGGTGCGCGGCGCCGCGAATCGGCAACTGCAGCGGTACAACGAAAAGGTGCGTGACGGCGCGAAGGGCCTCGGTCTGATGGCCAACGTCTACCGCGATTTCGCCGCCACCATGGGGTACGACTTCGAGTCGCTGTGGCCGTACGTGGGCAGCGCGTTCTTCGCCCCGAACCTGCTCGCGTCGGGCCTCGCGTTCGATCACTTCGCGGCCCAGATGGCTCGACCCCAGTCGGGCGAGCATTTCAACGGTACGCAGGGCGCTGAAAAGGTGCTGCGCTCGTCCGCCGACACGGCCGGCAACGGTGGTGCCGCGGTCGTCGCCATCCCCAACGGCGCTACGGGTTACTTCGGTAATGTCGCTCGCGGCGGCCGCCCGTTGGAGAACGCGCTCGCCGACACGAAGGGCGAGTACGACGCCGAGTACACGATCAACGCAGGCAGCTACTACGAGAAGGCCTTCACCACGATGCTGATGACGGAGTCCGTGGACAACTTCATCAGTGCGTCGCGCCGCGACTTCCTCGATGCGCGCTATCGCGCGGTGTCGATGGCGGACGTCTTCCCGGACGGATATCGCCGCTGGCTCGCGAACAACCTCACGGGTGATGACGTGATCCGGGGCCCGCGAATCGCCGCTACGCCCGGCAACACCCCACAGGTGGACGCGCAGCGCTTCCCTACGAAGGGCCTCGGGTACCTGCAATGGTGGAAGCCGACTCCCGCGGTGTGCTTCCAGAACGAGAATTCGCTCTCGTGCGATGCGGCTCCGGCGAACACGATTGCCATCGAGCCACAGGTCGGTTGGGAGCAGCAGAAGTTCCTCATCGCGTGGACGCTGCTGTACCTCCCCGAGAACGCGCAGCAGCATTGGCTGAACATGATGGGCATCTGGGAGCTCGGCACGGACACCGACCCAGGCTTTGGCAACCGCATCGAGCTGCACCTGCCCAACGGTAAGACATACATTGCGAAGACGTTTGGCAAGGAGCAGATTCTCGGTCGCACCGTTCAAAAAGGCATTGCGGCACGGATCCTCGAGTGGGCCAACACCCTCATGGCACAGGCATATGTCACGACGAACGGGCCTGACGTCGACGGCGACGGCACTGCGGACTGGGTGGTCCCTTCCCTGCAGGGAGGTCGGCCCGTCGTGAAGTACGACGCAAGCATCGGCACCATCAATCCCGTCACGGGTGGCATCACGCAGGGCCGTCCGGGCTGCAATTCAACCGACAACAGCCAGTGCACCTGCTCGTCGAACCGGGCCTGCATCGAGCTGTCGAAGTACGAAGAGGTGCCCTTCTTCATGCGCCAGGCGATGCGGGACTATGGTCTCGCGGACCCGACGATGAAGGGCATCTACTGACGGTGGCGACTGCCGCTCGTGACGTCTGGTTTCGAAGGCAAGCACCTGCTGCTTGCAGGTACTGGGGGAGTTGAACGGCAGCGGGTGCTCACGGCCATCCGCCGCCTGGGCGTCGGCCGTGTCACGTGCGTCGGTGAGGGCCCGAACTGGGCCGCGCCGCTCGTAGACGACTGGGTGGTCGTGGATCCGATGCGGCCCGTCGGAGACCTCCCCGACAAAGTCCGGCGCCACAGCGGCAGACCCGACGCGGTGTTGGCGCTCGACGACTCCAGCGTGATGATGGCGGCGGAGCTGGCCGCCGCCTTCCGGCTGCCGGGCGTAGGGCCGGGAAGCGCTGCTCGCGCCACGGCCAGGAAGAGCTTCCGCGAGGCATGCCGCGCCGAGGGCGTTCCGACGCCGCGGTACACATACGTGAACATCGACAAGCACAACGTCGCTGCGGCGCTTCGCACCGAGGGCATCTCGTTTCCGGTCGTGGTCAAGCCTGCGCACGGTGTGGGCGGCGTGTTCGTGCGCCGGGTCGACGGGCTGCAGGAGCTCGAGGCGGTGCTCGCGGACTTCCAGGCGCGCTTCGTGATGGACCCCAGGACGGCCCGGCGCACGCACGGCACCATGCTCGTCGAGGAATACGTGGAAGGGCCTGAGGTCACCATCGACCTGCTCGTTCAGGCGGGGCAGCTCCACTATGCGGCGGTGGCGGACAGGTTCGCCCCGGTGGAGCCCTACTTTCTCGAGCGAGGCCGGCGGATCCCTTCGGCCCTGCCAGGAGGCACGCAGAAAGAGCTCGTTCGCATGGCTGCCGCAGTGCTCGAGGCGCTCGACCTCGACGACTGTTGCGCTCAGGTCGATGCCCGTTGGACGACGCAGGGCGCGGAACCGATCGATGTGAAGCTGACGGTCGGCGCAACGGCGGCCCACCGCTTCAATCTCGACGCTTTCGGGGTGGATCTCGTCCAGGGTGCCATGCAAATTGCGTTCGGCGTGCCGCTGGACGTGACGCCCCCGTCAGCTGCGTCGTGCCACCTGCGCAGCGCGGCCTTCAGGCCGCCGGTGGGCGGCGTCTTGCGATCCATTCGGGTCGATCCCGGCGTGCAGGACGATCCCTCGCTCGCAGAGCTGGTCGTCTGCCGCGAGCTCGGCGAGACGGTGCGTGTTCCGCCCGAGGCGTCCGACTACCTGGGATGGATCGCAGTGCGCGGCCGAACGCGCGCCGAGGCCGATGAGAAGCTCTTGCAGTTGGTCAACGGGATTCGCTTCAAGATCGGCTCGCAGAGCTTTCACGGGGCCTTCACCGGGCTGGCCGGCTTCTGATTGCCGTCAGGCAAGGCCGGGAAGCGGTCCTTCGCTGAATGCCGACGCGCCAAACGAGCTGGCCGTGCCGCCCATTCCAGTGAAGATCGCGAGGAGCAGGTCATTCCACGAGCGGCCGTTCGCCTTCACGAAGCGACCCATGCGGAAGCCGGCCGCGTGCCCCGCCAGCACCGCGGGGGTGTTCGCGTGCGAGTGGGTGTTGCCCGAGCCCAGCTCGCTGCCCCAAAGCACGAGCGTGTTGTCGAGCAGCGTCCCGTCGCCGTCGGGAGTCTCGGCGAGGCGGCGCACGAGGTACGCGAACTGCTCGGCCATCCACTTGTCGCGCCTGCCGAGCTGAGCCCGCTCGGGAGCATCGTCCCCGTAGTGCGAGATGTTGTGGACGTCGGAGTTGATGCCCAGAAACGGCAGCCCGATGTGATTCTTCGCGTCGCTGAAGGCGATCGTCGCCGAGCGCGTCAGATCGCACTGCAGGGCCTTCACCAGCAGGTCGAGCTGCAGCTTGGAGACCTGATCCATCGCGCTCTCGGACGTGAACGCCGTGGTCGGCGGCTCCATCGGCGCCGCGCACGAGCCCGGCGGCACCGCCGCGACCCGCGCCTCGAGCTCGCGCACCTCGGTGAGATGCCGATCGAGGCGGCGCTGGTCCTCCGCGCTCAAGCGCTGCTTCGAGAGAGGGAAGTTCTTCTTGACCGCGTCCAGCACCGAGGCGCGGCGCCGGCGGACGCGCTCCTGCTCGTCGGTCGGCGCCATCGGCGTCGAGCCGAACAGCGCGCGGAACGTCGCCTTCGGATCGTTGTTCGCGAGCAACGGCTGGCCCGCCCCCGCGTAGCTGATGACGCCCGACACGTCGCGCTCGATGCAGTGCACGCCGAGTTGCAGGCTCGGCGCCGCGGCTCCCTTGCCGATGACCGGCAGCAGCAGCTGGTCGAGCGACGCGCCGTTGGCCCAGCCGGCCGTCGTGCCGTCGTTGCCGATGAAGGTCCCCGTCTGCAAGGTCTGCCCGGTGAGGAACGCGCCGATGCCGCGTTGGTGCTGCTCTCCAGGGCCGGTCACCGCAACCTTCAGGTCGACGCCCTGCAGCCACAGGCAGTGCTGCCGGTGCGACTCGAGCGCCGCGTGGTTGCTCCCCAGCGTGAACGAAGTCTCGGTGCCCTGCGGAAACCAGCCCGACGGGTAGCACCCGTTCGGCATGTACATGGCGACGAAGCGCTTCGGCCGGGCAGCCTGCCCGAAGGCGCGGGGCGCGGCGAGCACGGCGGCGCCGGCGACGAGGAGCTCGCGGCGGCTGGGCTTTCTCATGGCGCACCTCCCGCTCGTGCGTGCGACCGGAAGGCCGGGCTCTCGACCAGCGCGCGGCGCAGGGCGTTGAAGTCGCCGCCAGCTTCGAAGAAGCGAGCCTTCACCGCGTCGACGCCGCACGCGTCGGCCTCGGCCTCGACCCGGCCGAGCGCGTAGCGGTACCACTGCGCCGCGAGGCAGTCGTGCACCTGGCGCGAGCCGGACAGCCGCTCGGTGAGCGCGATGGCTCCATCGAAGGCGCCGTCGAGCCCGGTCTCGGCTGCACCCACGACCTCACCCTTCGCGTCGATCGGCTTGCCATTGTCGGTCGTGCGGTACGCTCCAACGCCATCGTAGTGCTCGAAGCCGAAGCCGATGCCGTCGATGCGCACGTGGCAGCCGGCGCAGCCGGGGCTCTTCGAGTGCTCCGCGAAGCGCTCGCGCGTGGTCGACGACGGGTCGACTGGCGGAGGCGCCGCCATCACCGAGGGCGGCGGCGGAGCGATGTGCTCGCACATCACGCGCTCGAGGGTGAAGACGCCGCGCCGCACCGGCGACGACTGGTCGGGGCTCGCCAGGCGCGCGAGCAGCCCCGGCTGGGTCAGCAGGCCCGCACGCCGATCGGCCGGCATCTGCAGCTTCGTGAAGTCGGTGCCGCTGACCGGCCCTTCGCCGTACATGCCGCCCATCGCATCGTTCACGAACAGGGCTCGCGAGGTCATCAGGCTCGGCAGGGTGCGCGTCGTCTGAAACACGTCGCCCACGAACAGCTCGATGGAGCGCCGCCACGCCGGCCGCAGGCGCGCATCGAAGGCCGGGTACAGCTTCGTGTCCTTTTCCAGGCCCTCGACCTGGTCGAGGTCGAGCCAGAGGGCGAAGAAGTGTGCGGCCGGGTCCGCCGCCCGCGCATCCGCGAGCATTCGATCGAGCTGCGCGTTGAATTGCTCGGGACGTTCCAGCGCGCCGGTCGCGGCGGCTTCGCGGAGCTCGCGGTCGGGCATGGTGCCCCACAGGAAGTACGACATGCGCGCCGCGAGCGCCGGGCCGTCGAGCCGCTCGACCGTCGAGGCAGTCGAGTAGGGCTCGAGCCGGTACAGGAACTGCGGAGACATCAAGAAGCCGGTGATCGTCCACTCCAGCGCGCCGTCGAAGCCCTCGGCAGCGAGACCCTGCTCGAAGAGCGTCGAGAACACCGCGCGCTCCTCGGTGGTGAGCGGCCTGCGGAAGGCCTGCTCGCCGAACGCGTCGACGAAGCTGCGCCCGCAGGCAGCGTCTCGCACGGCGCAGCTCACCAGCGACGCTTTGCGCTCGGTGACGGCTCGCCGCGCGACCTGCTCGGCGACGTCGAGCAACGCGCTCTGGTACGCCGGAGTCACCTGCAGGACGTCGCCGTTGTTGTCCAGGCCCATGATCAGCGGCTCGGCGGGCAGCGCCTTTGCCGGCCGCGTCGTGTCTCCCACCAGGTCGCGCAACGTGTTGTCGAGCTCGAACCGGGTGAGCAGCCGTAGCGGCGCGGGGGCGACGCTCTGGCTGCAGTCGGGCACCGGCTCGGGCGCCTTCGGGCAGCCGAGCATCAGGGTCATGCCGCACAGGAGGGGGACGACGCGCATCTTCACGACGGACTTTGGCGTCCAAAGCCCGCGGCACGCAACCCGCGCGGGCCCTCGCCTGTTCCCGCCACTTTTCACCGGCGGCGAGCGGCCCGAACGCGCACCGCCGCGCGCCGCTTCGAGGCGGCGGCCAGCACGACGAGCCCGAGCGCGAGCCAGGCTCCATCCGCCGTGCCGCTGCAGCCGCAACCCGGCTGCTGCGGCGGGTCGACGATGCCGGGTTCGCCGGCGTCCACGGTCGACCCTGCGTCGTTCGTCGGCTCACTGCCCGCGTCTTCGGGAGCCCCCGCGTCCACGGGGACGACGCCGGCATCGGGGATGCGCTTGAGGCAGTTGCCACTGGTCGTGTCGCAGAACGAACCGCTCGCGCACGTCGACTGCGCGCACGACCGCGTCGTCGGACCCATGCAGAGCGGCGCGCCGCTCGCGCGGTAGCACAGGCCATTCGACACCTGGCAGCGCAGCACCGGGTTGGGGCTGGGGTCGCAGTCGGCGTCGCTGGTGCACCCCGGCCAACACATTCCGGTGCGGCCGGCGCCGATGTACTGGCAGGTGAAGCCCGGGCGGCACGACGACGCGTTGCAGGTGCCGGTGCTGATCGCGCACAGCTGCACGCAGAACGAATCGTTCGCCGACACTACGCCGCGCAGACACGCCGTGCCGCTCGGGCACGCGGTCGACGCGCAGTTGATCGAGCAATACCCGCCTGCGCCTGACGGGAGGCAGGTCATGCCCCCACCGCAGTCGGCGTCGTTGTCGCACGGCGAGCCGACGTCCGAGGCGCCCGGCGGCTTGCCGCACGTCCAGATGCTGCGCACCTGACCCGAGGCCGTCAGGGTGCCGGGGTTGAAGTTGGCGATGCACTGCCCGGTCGAGTCACAGGTCGAGCCGCTCGGGCAGCTCGCGCCGCCCGCGTCAGCGCCGCACGGCCGCGTGCAGATCGCACCGACGCTCGTGCAGCCGCACGAAGTGCCCTGCTGGCAGTCGGCCACCGTGAAGCCTTCGTCCGTCTGCGGGTTGTACTTGTCGCAGGGTCGGCCGATGCCGTTCACCGGGTACAGCTGGCACATGTTGTCCTGGTCGCGCGCGTTCGGGTGCTGCGGCGTCGGGCCTCCGCCGGCGAACGGGAACATGACCGACGTCATGTCGACTCCCGGAGAGGAGCAGCGCGGCAGGTTCTCGGCGCCGGACTGCCGGCAGACGTGGTGGAGGCCGAAGCAGTGCGCGGTCTCCTGCTGCGCGACTCCCATGAGGTCGATCGCGTTCTGGCTGCCGTTGAGGGCGAACGGCGTGTCGACCGCATTGTACGCGGTGTCGCAGTCGCTCACGTAGCCCTGGCTGTCCGGCACCGGCGAGGCGAACGCGACGACGCCGCCCTGCACGTACGGGTAGAGCGGATCGCTTCGGCTCGAGATGAACACGCCCTGCGCGTTGATGCCGTCGCGGTCGTTCACCCGCGCCGTGGTTCCGGTGAAGACGGTGATGCCTGCGTCCACGATGCCGGCGTCGGGGTCCGTGCCCGCGTCGGGGTCCGTGCCTGCGTCAGGGGCCGCTGGAGGTCCGGCGTCGGGCGCCGCCGGGACGACCTCGATGAGGTTGAGCGACGAGCAGGCCATTCCGGCGCTGTCTTTCGGCGCGCCGGCGGTGAAGTCCTGAAAGCTCGCGAGCACCGCCCTGCGCACATCGAGGGGCGTCAGGGTGGTGTTCGACCACGGGATGCCGTCTGAGCCGAGGCCCGAGTAGTGCCAGCGGAACGTGTTGCCGCGCACCTGCGTGCCGGTGGTGTAGAGCGGGTACGCGGCGGCGTTGGTGATCAAGACGCCAGCCATGACCATGGCGCCCGCGATGACGGCGGCGCGTTTCATCGGCCACCTCCCGCTGCGCGCCGAACGACGCGCTCGAGCTCGTCGAGCGCGAGGGAGCGCTCCGGCGCTGCAGCCGCGCCCCCGCCCTTCGCTACGAACGACAGCTCCGAAAAGTCGCGCTCCGCCAACGCCGGCCGACCGGTCGGCCGCGTCACCTCGAACTTCCCCTGACCGAGGCCGAGGATGAAGAAGACCCCCAGGTGCGGTCCGCCGCCCGACCGCAGGAAGAGCACTGCCTCCTCTCCGACGCGAAAGCGCGCGTCGCCGGGGATGCCCTTGAGCTGCCTCACCACGACGGTGCTCCCCGCGTCTCCCTTGAGGTTGCTCGAGACCGTGAACGTCGTCTCGACCGTGGCGTGCCGCGCGCGCTCGTCGTAGCCCTCGCGCTGGCTCTCGACGATCGCGCGCACCACGTGGGTCGCCTGGCGCGTGAGCGCATCGGCCGACTGGGGAATGACGCTGGAGGCGTGCGCGGCGCACGGCAACAGCAGCAGCGCGAGAAGGCCACGGCTCATCATGTCGAGGGACTCCTTTTCCGGCCCGGCGCAAGAGCGTCTGCCACGAACGGGTGAGCGGGGGAAGTGACGTCGACCGTCACACTGCTGCCCGCTTTAAGGCGCGCAGCTGTAGTTCGCGCAGTTGCCGCTGGCGCAGTGCCGGTCTTGCAGGCAGTGCGAGCCGTTCGCCAGCGCCGTACGGCAGACGATCGGCTCGTAGGTGTAGTCGTAGCAGAACGAGCCCGGGCAGCAGTCTGAGTCGTCTTCGCACGCCGTGCCGAGGTTCGTGCACGCGCCGCCGCAGACGGCATTCACGCAGCTGCCGCTCTGGCACTGACTGTCCTCCAGGCACCAGGCCCCGTCGGCCAGCTTCGCGCGGCAGGTGGGCGGGGCGTACGTGAAGGTGAAGCAGAAGCTGTCGCCGCAGCAGTCGGAGTCGGCGCTGCAGGTGTCTCCGGCCGCTGCGCAACGCGGGCCCTGGACACTGCGCGTGGGCGGCTGATCCGCGTTCGCGGTCGGGCCTTGCTGCTGCGACTGCTGCTGGCCTCGAGGCGGCAGCTTCTCCGACTCGGTGGTGGTGACGAGACAACCGGACAATGCGAACAAGACGACGACGGCAAGACATCTCATGACGGGCTCCTCCTCCTAGAAAATCGTGTAGACGAACGGCGCGACGTACTCGACGGCTGCCACGGCGGCGAGCAGCGCTGCCGACAGCGCCAGCACCACCACCAGCGGGATGAGCCACCACCGGCGGCTGGCGAGCAGCGCCCGGCACAGCTCCAAGAAGACGTTGCGGCGAACGGCGGGGGCGGCGCTCGGCCGGGCCGCACGGCTGATGACGGCTTGGGCGATCGGTCTCATGTGGGTCTCCGCTGAATGAGGCAGTTCTCCAGCACCAGGAAGTCGAGGTCCGAGCGCGCGAACACCGCGTACGCCTCGGCCGGCGAGGCGCAGAGCGGCTCGTCCTTGAGGTTCATCGACGTGTTGAGCACCACGCCTACTCCGGTGCGGCGGCGGAACGCCGAGACGAGCGCGTGGAAGGTCGGGTTGTCATGCTCGCGAACCACCTGCACGCGCGCGGTGCCGTCGACGTGCGTCACCGCCGGGAGCGCCTGGCGCGTGTGCTCGCGCACCGGCACGACCGAGCACATGAACGGCGAGAGCAGGTCGGCATCGGCGTCGACGTCGAACCAGGCGTCTGCTTCCTCGGCGAGCACCGCGGGCGCGAATGGGCGGAAGCGCTCGCGGAACTTGATCTTGCGGTTCACGCGGTCTTGCGCCTTCGGATCTCGGGGGTCGGCGACGATCGACCGCGCGCCGAGCGCGCGTGGCCCCCACTCGAAGCGGCCCTGGAACCAGCCGCCGACCTGCTGATCGGCGAGCAGCCGCGCGACCTCGTCGGCCAGCAGCGCCCGGTCGACGAAGACCGAGTGCTCGACGCCGCAGTCGCGGAGGAACGCCGCGATGTCGTCGGGCGCCCACGCTGCTCCCAGGAAGGCGTGGCGCATCGGGGCGCGCCGCGGCTGGGCGTGCAGTACGTGCGTCGCCCACTGCGCCGCGCCGAGGGCGCCACCCGCGTCGCCTGCGGCCGGCTGCACGAACAGGCGCTCGAACGGACCTTCGACCTGCACGCGCCGGTTCGCCACGCAGTTGAGCGCGACCCCGCCGGCGAGGCACAGCGAACGTTCGCCGGTCAGCGCGTGCGCGCGGCGGGCCAGCCCGAGCATGTAGCGCTCCGTCAGCTGCTGCAGGCTCGCGGCGATGTCCGCGAAGCGCTGGTCCTCCGCGGTGCGGGCGGGCAACGCCAGCGGAGCGCCGGGCTGCCGCGCGGGGCCGAGCAGGGCCTCGAGCGCCGGCGTGAAGCTCTTCGTCGGGTGTCGCTGGTAGCAGAAGTAGCGCTCGTCGATGGTGAGCGACGCGTCGTCGGAGACGGCGCAGATCTTCTCGAGCGCGTCGAGGTAGCGAGGCTGGCCGTACGCCGCGAGCCCCATCACCTTGTACTCGCCCTCGTTGACCTCGAAGCCGAGGTACGCGGTGAGCGCCGAGTAGAAGAGCCCGATGGAGTGGGGGAAGTGCAGCTCCTCCAGCAGCTCGACGGTCGAGCCGGAGGCGTCGGACCGCGCCCGGTAGATCGACGTCGTCGCCCACTCGCCCACGCCGTCCGCCGTGACGACCGCGGCGGACTCGAATGGCGACGAGAAGAACGCCGACGCGGCGTGCGAGAGGTGGTGCTCGCAGAAGAGCAGCTGGTCCTGGCGGCAGCCGAGGCCTTTGCAGAGATCGCGTTCGATCCATAAGCGCTGCCCGAGCCAGGTGGCCATCGCGCGCGGGAATTGGGCGAGCCCGAACGGAAACTCGCGCAGGTGCGTGACCAGCAGCCGCTCGAGCTTGCGCAGCGGCTTCTCGTAGAAGATGACGTGATCGACGTCTTCGATGGCGAGGCCGGCCTGCTCGAGGCAGAACCGCGCGGCCTGCACCGGCAGCGCGGCGTCGTGCTTGATGCGGCTGAAGCGCTCCTCCTGGGCCGCGGCGATGACCTCGCCGTCGACGAGCAGGGCCGCCGCCGAGTCGTGGAAGAACGCGCTGATTCCGAGGACGATCATCTAGAACTGCCTCCGCGCCGCTTCGAGTGACGCCGCCGTAGAGCGCTGCTTCCAGCCTGCGGAAGACGGCTCGACCGCCCGCGCGATCAGCGCGAACAGCGGCAGCGCGAGCAGGTAAACGCCGCCCAGGAAGACGCGGCTCACCGCGTCGCCGAGCACGCGGCCGGCCCTGCGCCAGGCTTCCCACGCGCGGCGGGCGCGGACCTTGAGCAGCGCGGACAGCACCTCGCGGCGGCGCCCCTGGCGGCGCAGGCCGTCGAGCAGCTGCCCGCTGTAGACGACGTGGAACCGCTCGTCCTTCGCGACGCGGGCGAAGAGCGCCTCGAGCTCCGGCTGGTCCGCGAAGTGGCGGCGCAGCACCTGGAACTGCAGCTCGCCGCGGCGCTCGGCGAGGTACACGAACGCGAGGAACACGGTGAGCGACATGCGCGCGAAGAGGTTCTGCCTTCGCGCGTGAATGAGCCGGTACTCCCCTTCCGCAGCTGGAGGAGCCAAGGCCCGTGCGGCGTCGCGGAACAGCGCAGCGTGCCGCGCCTCGTCCATCGCGTGCCGGAAGAACAGCCGGCGCAGGCGCGGCTCCTCGGCGAGCTCCGCGGCCTTGAGCATGTCGAGGGCGCTTCCGGCCTCGGTCGCGGAGAAGCCGTCGAGCTTGGCGGCGATCTTCTCGGTGCTGCGCCACACCAATGGCGCGAGCGCGCGCAGCAAGAGCTGCGACAGTCCTTCGGAGGCGATCATCGCTTCACCTGTGCGTCGAGGGTTGTGAGCAGCGCGGCCAGCTCGTCGGCCACCACCGCGTGACCGGCGGCCGAGAGGTGGTAGTCGTCGGGGAGGAACACGCCGGGGCCCGCCGCGCGCAGCGCCGGCAGCAGGTTGACCGCCGGCACGCCCAGGCCCCGTGCGTCGGCGACGAAGTCCTCGAGCAGGGCCTCGGTGGCCGTCATGTCCCGCGGCGCTGCCCGGTACTTCTGCCACTCGGAGGCGGTCACCTGCACATCCAGCGGCAGCGCCGCCGCAACGACCTGGCAGCCGTGCTCCCGGCAGACGCTCACCGCGCGCGCGAGGTGCTCGGCCAGCGGCGTGCGGAACGGGCCAGGCCGCGCCCCGCGTCGCGCGGCCTCGCGTTCGAGAGCGAGGGGAGCCGCAGCCGGAGGTGGTCCGCCGTCGCCGATCGCGTGAACGAGCTGGCGGACGGCGAGCACCAGGTGCGAGCGCCCGAACAGAAAGCCACGGAGCGGAAAGTCGCGCGCCGCCGTCGCCGGAGCCGCCGCTGCCCAACCGTCGACCGCCGTGGTGCGCTGCGTGTTCGGCAAGGTCTCGAACCAGTCGTTGGCGGCGTTCGCGAAGAACACCGCGTGCGTCGGCTTGAAGCGGGGCGCCAGGTCGGCGAGCGCGAGCACCGATTCGGGCGGCCCCCACGACGGCACCGCGGCGGGCAGGGCCTCGAGGTCCGCGCGTCGCTCGAGCCGAGCCGCCATCGTGTCGCCGAACGCCACGCCGTAGCCGAGCACCTGGGAGTCGCCCAGCAGCAGGGCGCGGCGCGCCTGCGGAGCGCTCTGCGGCCAGGCGGGCCCCCGAAACCCGAGGTCATTGGTGGCGATCTCCGTCAGGCGGCCGTCGCGGCTGCGCACCGTCGTCGCGTCATCGGGTCGCAGGCGGACGCCGTAGCGCGCGTCGGCCTCGAACAGGTTCAGGTAGGGGTAGGCGCCCCGGTGTGCCGCCCGCGCGACCACCTCGGCGGCGCCCAGGCCGGCTGCTGCGGAGACGAGGCACGCGGCAATCCGCGCCGCGAAGCTTCGGGGGACGCTGCTCCCTGCGTGACCGTCGTTCATCACGCCGCAGGTTGTAGCTGCCACTGAATCGTATAGTAAATCTGTTCTATTTTTACGACGCCGTATCAAAAATCTTTACGCAGGCCGGTCGGTGGTCGTGAATTCCGCCCCGCGCCCAGGCGTCTCAGCCGCGTAACCGTTCACCTGGAGAAGACATGAAGACCTTGTTCACCCTCAGTGCAGTGGCGACCATGCTGCTCTCGACTGCGGCGTTCGCGGGAGACCGCTGGGCGCCTCCGCACCACGGACATCACGGGCACGGCGGCCATCACGTCGTCCTGCCTCTGCCGCCGATCTTCCACGGACACGGGCATGCACCGGTGTACCGGGGCCACCACGACGACGGGCATGGCGGCGGTCGCGCGTACCGCAGTTGGGGCGGCGGCGCACACCACGGTGGCGGCCACCATGCTCCTGCGCACGGGCGCGGGCATGGCGGCGGTCACCATCGGTAGAGGTCAGGCCGCTGAGGGGAGCGTCTGCAGCAGCTGCTCGCAGGCCTCCTCGCAGGCGCGGCACGCCTCCGCGCAGATGCGGCAGTGCTCGTGATGCTGCGCGTGCCGCTCGCACTCGAGGGCGCAAGCGGCGCACGCCTGCGCGCAGATCTCGAGCTGGCCGCGCAGAAGCGTGGCGTCGGCGCTCGTCAGTCGCGCGAGCAGGCGCGCGGTCGTGCCACACACGTCCGCGCAGTCGAGGTCGAGGCGAATGCAGCGTCGCAGCATGTCGACGTTCTTTTCGTTGAGGCATGCGTCTGCGCACGAGACGCACGACAGCTCGCAGCCGGCGCAGGCGTCGAGGCAGGCCGCGAGGACTTTTGTGTCGAGCTGCGACGGATTCGGGGTGGTGCTGAGGATGGATTCGTAGTTGTGCATGAGAACGCTCCGGTTGGGGTTCGGCCTCGAGAAGCTGCATCGGCCGGGCCCAGTCGGTGTCGGCGGGCGTTGCGAGATTTACCGGCTGGGGGCGCCACTTGCGTCCCGCCTGCCCGGACCATTCGGCAGGAATGCCTCGTTGGGAACCGCTCGGTAACGATGTCGAACATGGTGCGTGATTCGCTGCGTCACGCCGTCCAACCAGTCACGGCAGAATCTTTCGTGTAGGGCACTCGCCGTCGCCCTGGTAGTCCCCCAACGTCCTCGCTTGCGCCTCGAGGTAATCGAAGGCGGTGTTCACCGGGATGATGGCGCCGGACAGGTTGTAGCCGCGCGCCTGGGTGAACAGGTCGGACGCGCGTACCTGCCGCAGCTCCTCGACCGTCGTCGCGCCGTCCCGGTCGAGATCCGCGTCGGCGATCCACTGCGCCTTGCGTTCGGTGACCTCGGCGCCCTGGGTGATGTTGGTGAAGAACCAGTGATCGCCGTGCACCGTCGGCTTGATCTGCACGGTGCCGCCAGTGGGCACGGCGAAGCCGGTCTCACCCGTCTGCGACGCGCAGTCCTCGAACGAGGTGCCGGCCTTCAGCCGCCAATCGAACGTCACCGTCTCGCGCGGCACGCAGTCGGCGGGCGCCGCGGGGCGGCAGGAGCGGCCTCCCGGCATGGTGACGCTGCCCTTCACGTAGAGCGACAGGCCACCGCTCACCATGAGGTCATGATCCGCGTCGCTCAGGCCGGTGGCCTTCTCAGCGGAAGCCGGCGCGTTGGGCATGTCGAAGCCGAACTTGTCCCACCGGGTAGCCTCGGGGCCGTTGAACGACGCGATGACCACGCCGCCAGCCGGCACGCGCAGGAGGTCGACGACGTAGACCTTCGGCTCGGCGAGCTTCTCCGAGGCGCGTGCGGACTGCGCCGCGCGCACGTTGCCGATCGTGATGAGGAACTTCTCGTACGTCACCGTCCAGCCGTCTTTGACGTTTTCGTCGCCGGTGCCCGGCTGCAACCCGTCGGGGATGCTGTCCTCCGGCTGCACGAAGACCTGAACGGTTCCGGTCGGACGTCCGCACGCGACAGCGGCAAGGCTGATGATGAACAAAATGCTGCTTCTCATGAGCTGCTCCTTCTTCGGGTGAGGTTCAAGGTTTGGGGCCCCAGGTGAACGTCGGTCGCCGATTGGCGGTCATCGCAAGCACCACGCTCTCGTAGGCGCGCGAGCCGGGCGAGATGCGCACGGAAGGCTCGCCGCCCTGCGCGACGTCATCGAAGTCGACGTCGCGCCACCAGTCGCTCGGGCGAACGTCGACGACGAGCTGCAGATCATCACGATCGAGGGTCGCCTCCACCGGAGCGCCTTGCACCGACCGCGCTCCCTGCACCTGCGGAGTGACGTCGACGAGCGCTTCGAAAACGACGGTGCGTGCCCCGTTCACGGCCTGACCGACGAAGTGGGCCGAGTGGCCCATGGGAGCGCCGGCGGCGGGCGTGGGACGTTGCTGCGTCGCGAACCACGTGTACGCGAAGTCGTAGGTGGCCGAGCGCACCGTGCCGCTCTGGCCTTCGCCCTCGCCGAGCGGCTGAAGCTCGGCCGACAGGCCGTCGACGGTGGCGCTCTTCGCGAATTGTGACACCGCCGTGGAGCACAGGTCGGACGACGCAGCCGCCGTCGCGCAGAAGTAGACCGGCCCGATGCCGACGTCGGCCCGCGACAGCGTGACCTGCCAGCCGCCCGCGTCGAAGGCGGTGGCCGCTTCGCCTCTGCCGAGCACCGGGTACACGAGCTCGCGCTGACCGGTCGCGCCACCACAGGCGCCCAGGCCGAGGGTCACGCTCAGCCACATCGTGCGCACGAGCGCCCTCACAGGTGCACCGCGACGTGACCCAGCACCGAGAACGGCGCGCCGGCGGCGAAGTGGCGCGCGGGCACCAGTGACGGCGCCTCGCGGTTCCCCCAGTCGGACACGAACGAGTACTCGCTCGCGGCGTAGCGCTGGTTGAACAGATTGAAGATCTCGACGCCCACTTCGAAGAAGCGCCACCGCGCCGAGGCAGCGGCGTCGACGAGAAACACCGGCGCCGCGAACTGGCCGTACGGCAGCGGCCTGGGAGAGAGGTAGGTGAGGCCCAGCCCTACGCGCGTGTCGAAGTGCTGTTCTTTCACGGTCACTTCCGGCGTCACCGCGGCGTCCGCGCGCACCACCCACGGCGGGACGTACGGCAGCAGTTGCCCGGGCTGGTAGGGCGGAGTGGGGTTCTCGGCCGTCGCAGCCGGCGGGGCGGTCAGCGTCGCGTTCACGTAGGTCGCCGACACCGATGCGATGAGCCACCGCGCCGGCTTGGCCAGCACGTGCGCGGCGGCGCCCACGCGGCGCGTCGGGCCGATGCGCTCGAGCCGCCCCTGCCGGGGATCGAACGCCAGGTCGTTCGACAGCTCGGTGAAGTACCCCGCGGCCGAGATCGACAGACCCTCTCCGGGCTTCAGGCGCAGGCCGGCCTCGAGCGCGCGCACCTTCGTGAAGGGCGCGTTCTCGCCTTCCTCGAGCTGGAGCGCCTGCGGAGACCGGAACCCCTCTCCGTACGAGGCGAGCGCCTGCAGCCACGAGACCGGCTCGAACTCGAGCGTCGCGCGCGGGCCGGCTGCGATGCCGAGCGCCGTGCGGCGATAGCCCACGATGTAGCTCTGCCGCTGAAAGCTGGGGATGAAGTTGCCCAGCCGGTCGTCGACGTCGAAGTGGAGCACGTCGGCGCGCACTCCCGCGCGAAGGTGAAAGTAGGGGCCCAACCGGCCGTCGACGTCGGCATACGCGCCGACGTCGGACACCTGCAGCGTCGCGTCGACGCGCCGATCCCACGTCTCGTTCTGCGGTGCCCGAAGCAGGTTCTGCGCCTGTTCGATGAAGTCGGTTCGAGCCGTGACGCCCAGCTCCAGGCGGCCGTCCAACCAGCTGAACGGCCGCACGCGCTGCGTTCGATGAAACAGGGACACGCCGACTCCGACGTCGCGGTTGCTCTGCTCGATCAGGTCGCCGCGCCCAATCCACTCGGGGTTCTCCCGCGAGCGTTCGAGGTAGCCGGTGAAGTTGAAGCGGCCGCGGAACGTGGCGAACAGGCCCCACAGCCCGATGTGTGTTCGCGCGCCGCCTTCGTGCGCACGATCGAAAGTGACCGCAGCCTGGTAGCGGCTGGTGAACGCCGACTGCGCCGTGGCGGTCGGGTCGGGGTAGGTCCCGTAGAAGTCGACGCGGCCCGCCTGCACGTCGTCGCGCCGAAGCACGCCGGCGAGATTCGCGCGGGCGCCGTACGCCGCGACGTGGACCAGGCCGTCGAAGCCGCCCGGCACATGAAACGCGTACTGGCCCATGGCGCTGGCGCTCTGCGAGCCGCGGTTCTGGCCGAAGCCGTCGGTGCGCTGAAACGAGAACGCGCCGAAGGTCTCGTCCGGCTCGTTCTTCGGCGCCCACATGAGCAGCGCCCGGAACTGCCCGAAGGAGCCGTAGCTGACCTTGCCGTGGTAACCACGCTCGGCGACTCCGAGGTCGAAGTGAACGCTGCCGGCGACCGCGAAGTCGCCCTGCCGCGGGTCGTAGACGCCCTCGGTCACCCTCAACGAGCGCACCGTCTCGGGGATGACGAAGTTCAAGTCCGAGTAGCCCTGGCCGTGGATGTGCGAGGGCTGATTGACCGGCACCGGCCCCACGCTCAGGGCGATGTCCTGCCCGTGGTCGGCGTCGAAGCCGCGCAGGTAGATCTCGTGGCCGACGGCGTCGCCCTCGGGCGCGCTGATGTACACGCCGGGCGCCGACCCCAACAGCTCGCCGGCCGACCGATGAGGCGCGGCCGCGAGGACCTCGCGCTCGAGCACGAAGTCGCTGGTCGCGCGCGGTGGAGCGGCATGGCGACCACGTACCACCGTGGCCAGCTCGGGCACGTACGGCTCGGCGGACTCGAGGGCGGGGCCGCCGGCGTCGATCCCCTCCGTTCCGGCGTCGGCGGCGGGCGCCCGCTGAACGAGAGGCTCGGCGCTCGCCGCTCCCGCGTCAGGGCGAGCAGGCGGAGCGTCCGGGAAGACGAAGCGGAAGGGAATCTGCACCCGGCTCGCGATGGGCGTGTCGCCGCGCCTGGCAGGAATGAACGTCCAGCGCCGAGCGGCCTCGAGCGCGGCGTGATCGAACGCCTCGCCGGCGGACTCGGCGATCTCGACCGCCGCGGCCTTGCCCGTCTCGTCGATCGTCACCCAGAGCACGGCCGTGCCCTCGCGCCGGGCGGCCAGCTCGGACAGCGGGTAGACGGCCTCGACGCTCGACACCACCTGCGGCGGGGTCAGCTCCTCCGCCGGGACGTCGGCTCCGGCCGCGTCGATGGGACGGAGCGGTCCGAGGCAAAGCAAGGTGCACCACAAGAAATCGCGAGCTCGTCGCACGAAAGGCTCCAGGGGAAGGCCTCGCCGCCGCGCACGCGGACGGTCTGGCCAAGAAGGCATCAGCTGAGTCTTCAGGAAACGCACGGCCGCGGAAGCGACCGCGCGCACGGCGCACAGACGTCAGCAGGCTGGAGGCGAGCTCTTCGGCGCGACGGCCAGCACCGAAATCTGCTGAGCAGCCGCATCTGACCGCGGCTCGACGGCGTCCGAACACGAGACGCGCTCACGGCAAGCGTCAGCCGAACACGCCAGGGTCGCGGTTCGAGCCTGGGCAGCCAGGACCAGGCATTCGTCGTGGCTTTCGCTCGCTGACGTCAGCAGCTCGGCGGAAAGGAGCGCCGCGTCGCCGACGTCGTCTGCCTCGGCGCGCTCAACCGTCGCGGCGCCCTCTTCGACCGTGCGGTGCTCGGCACAGTAACGGTGCGCGTGCGACGTGTGAGCGCCGGCGAGCACCGGCATCGCCAGCCAGAAGGTGGCGAGCACCGCGCTGAAGACCCAACGCACTCGGGACACGGCAGACACTCGATGGCGCCGAGTATGACGACAGCCGACGCGCGTCAATGTGCTCCGGCAACTCCGTGTGACATTGCCGTGCAGGGTGTGATGCCGCGAATCACGCGACCGCGACAGCCATGCTCGGCGCGAAAAAAAACGCCGCGGCCCCCGAGAGGAAGCCGCGGCGCCTCATGGGCGAAGCTTCGTGGGGCCTTACTGCCGCAGCTCCTTCGAGACGTCCATCGGGACGAGATCGCACATGCCGTACTTCTCACAGCCGAGCATGCGCAGCTGCTTCACGTCGGCGATCTGCGACTCGGCGACCGACCGGCAGTACACGCCGAGCTCCTGGTGCTCGAGCTTGCGGTTCACCTGGCACGCCGTGCTCGGCATGATCGCCATCGAGTGGTGCTGGCTCAGCATCTCGATGAACCGCCGGTCGAACTCCTCGCCGGGCGCGGCAGCCTCCATCATCTCGATCATCCGCTTGCCTGAGGGCCGCAACGCCGGTTTGTGATCGATGCCGTACCATTCGCGCAGCATGCGCTGCGCGTCCATGATCTCCTCTCGCTGCATGCGGTTGTCCTTGCGGGCCATGGACTTCAGCTCGTCGAGCCGCGCCTTCGCCCGGACGTGCTCGAAGCCCGGAGTCGACGCCGTGCCCTCGTTCGGCGTTACCTCGGCGTTGCGCTGCGCGTCGGTCCCCGCGGCAAGCTCGGTGATCCGCAGCGCGCTGAAGTGGTGGTCGATGATGAACCTGAGGTATTCGATCTCGAACTGCTCTGTCTTGCCTCCTGTGGCATTTTGGGCGGCCGCACCGCCCACGATCGTGAGGGGTGCCGTCAAGAGGGCCACGGCGAACAACAACCTGCTGTGCTTTGATTTGAAGTGCATCTGCGCTTCTCCTTTGAGAGACAGCAGAGCAAGCGCGGAGCCAGCAGCAGCAACGTTACGGCCTCCATCAGCTGTGACGTTCCCGGTCACACCGTGATCCGGATCGTCGGCGCGTCACGTGCCCCGGACATCGACACGCTCCACTGCGCAGGCCGCGGTGCCCGCGTAGAAATGACGTCGATGACAGCCGCCATTTTCGTTCTGGTCGGAGCGTCACCCTTTCAACTGGAGGAGTAGTCTTGAACACGCAAGGTCCCGTCGAAACCGTCGTGTCGTTGTTGGACCCGGCACTGCCCCTGAACACGAAGTTCTACCGCGACATGATCGACCGCCACGGTGCTGCGAGCACGCTGTACTACGCGGCCTACCGCGGGGTGAATCGCGTCGCTCGCACGACCCTGTGGGACGCGCTGGTCATCACGATGGATCGGCTCGACCCGAAGATCCTCTCCGACCCGAAGTGCAGCATGGTGCAGGAGGTCGGCGCGGAAGCGCTGCGCCGCTACGTCGGCCAGGCGAACACGCTCAGCCACGAGTTCCTCGATGCCGCGGCCGAGCGCAAGGATCGCTGCTTCGCCGTCTTCGAGGGTGAGCACCTCGCGAACTACGGCTGGTACGCGACGCAGCCCACGGAGCTCGTGGAGCTCGGCCGGGACATGCTGCTCCAGTTCGACCCCGCGTACGTCTACATGCACAACGGCTTCACCGACCCGAAGAACCGCGGCCAGCGCCTGCACGCCATCTCGATGGCCGTCGCGCTCGCGACCGTCTGTGGCGAGGGGCGCAAAGGCATGGTCTCGTACGTGGCGACTTCGAACTTCGCGTCACTCAAGTCCTGCGAGCGCATGGGCTACGAGCGCGTCGGCCGCATCGCCAGCGTGAAGGTCGGCGACAAGGTTCGTGCGCTGGTCACGCCGGGATGCAAGCCCTACGGCATCCAGGTCATCGAGCGGCCGCGTCAGAACGCGACGTGAACGTGGTTCTGGTGCCCGCCGATGGGCCCCGTCTGCCGCCGACGCTCGCCGCCGGTCCGAGCCTGGGTTCACGCGAAGCGCAACGCGCTGGCGTTCTGCGTTGTCTGCCTCAACGTCGCGGTCACCTTGCCCCTCGCGGGCTGCGCGTCAGGGCAAGCCGCAGTTGCTGCCCAGCCGTCGTTTCCGGGCAGAGCGGATCTCCACGCTCACGTCATCATGAAGCGGAGTCTCTTTTTCTTCTCCGGCGAACCGGGCAACGGCCAACTCGCGAGACGACCAACGCAGCTCCTCGTCAACCAGCTCGATGCGCCCGGCCTGCGGCGTGCCGGCGTCAAGATGGTGGGGGCGGCGCTGTGGCCTCCGCCCGCGCTGAGGCCGGGGCGCGGACCGCTCGCGGAGGCCATCATCCAGCTGCGCGAGCTGGAGCGCTTCGGTCGCAAGGCGCCCGATTTCGGGCTCGCGCTCGACGCCGCAGCTGCGCGGCGCATCATGGCGAGCGGCGGCATCGCCCTCGTGCCGAGCCTGGAGGGCGGCGAAGCCATCGCGAGCGTCGCGGACGTCGACGTGCTGTTCGCCGCGGGCATGCGCACGCTCGGGCTCGCTCACTTCAGCGACAACGCGCTCGCTGGCGCCCGCGACGACCAGCTGGGCCGGCTCCTGGGGCTGGTGCTGGACGGCCCCGCGGACGGGCTGACTCCGCTCGGCCGCGAAGTCGTCGACCGCCTGTTCGACCTCGGCGTCGTCGTCGACGTCGATCACTGCAGCGCGCAGACCGTCGAAGACGTCCTCCAGCTCGCCGAGGCACGGCACGTGCCCGTCATCGCGTCACACATCGGCGCGACGCTGCAGGGGCGCTCGCTCGGCGACGAGCACGCCCGTCGCATCCTCGCGCTCGGCGGCTTGCTCGGCGTCGGCATCTACCGGCACGCGCTGCTGGCCCCGGTGCCGGAAGGCGAGCGCTGGGCCGGCTACGCGCCCGGTACCTGCGACGACGTCGTCGCGCACTGGCTGCACTACTCGGCGCTGGGGCCGCCGGGGGCGGTGATGCTCGGCAGCGACCTCTCGAATCTGTCCGGGCGGCCGCTGCCGGGCGGCCTGTGTCCCGAGGGCATCGCGCACGCGGGAGAGCTGCCCGGACTGTTCCTCGCGCTCGTCGACCGCGGCATCGGGCGGGAGCACCTGGATGCGTCAGCGGAGCGCTACGTCGCGCTCCTCGAGCGCGTCGAGGCCGCCGCCGACCCCCGCGTGCGCGCTCGCGCGCTCGATACGGCGGTGCCGCGCCCGGGCAGCTTCGACGTCCCGTGAAGGTTCCGGCCCGCTGCTCGCAGCGGCGATGCTCCTGCAAACGCCCACGCGGTGTGTCGCCCCACGCAGTCTGCGTCGGCGCCTGGACGCCGGAGCGCCTGCCACGCTATTGGCAGCGCGCATGGCGCGAAGCACGCGGCTGCTTGCGGTGATGATGGCGGTCGGCGGGTGTTCGCCAGCGATTCCGCCTCCGGACGCAGGCTCACCAGACGCATGCGTCTCGTGCCCGGGGCTGCCTCGCTTCGTCGGGTCGTGGGGCGGGCGCGGGACCGAACCGGGCCAATTCATCGAGCCGAGCAGCGTAGAGCTCGACCCTGACGGTACGGTGATCGTGGCCGGCCACGAAGATCGCTTTCAACGCTTTACGCCGGACGGACAGCTCATCGACGTCATCGGAGCTCCGGGGTCAGGTGACGGGCAGTTCAACCACCCGCACGGCCTGGCAGTCGACGTCGCGCGCGGTCTCCTCTACGTCGGCGATCAGGAGAACCGCCGGCTGCAGGTCTTCGAGCTCGACGGCGGTTTCGTGCGGCAGTGGGGTGACGCGCAGTTCCAGCACATCCACGACATCGGCATAGAGCGCGAGACGGGTGAGATCTTCGCCGGCGACTACGCCCTGCACACGCTGCGGAAATTCAGCGCCAGCGGCGCCCTGCTGGCCACGTACGGGGGAGCTGGAACACAACCCGGCACCTTCAACGGCGTCTGGGGTGTGTCGACCGATTCGCGCGGCAACCTGTACGTCGCGGACACCGGCAACCGGCGCGTCCAGAAGCTCGACCGCGACGGCGGCTTCCTCGCCGAGTGGCGCGGCTTCGGCGGGCAAGACTTCATCAAGCCGACTGGCGTCTACGTCGACGGCCGCGACACCGTCTACGTGTGCGACTCGCTGGCGCAAGTGGTTGCGATCTTCCACGGCGACGGCGGCACCCGCGAGGTGTGGAACCTCGCCCAGCTCGTCGGTCGGCGGACGGAGCCGGAGGATCTCGTGATCGACGCCGCGGGCCGACACGTCTACATCGCCGAGACCTTCGACCACACCGTGCTTCATCTCGAAGTCAGCGCCCCGTAGGCGATCACCGGATCAACTGGCTTCGTGTGGGACACGGCTCTACTTCGTTGCGAGGCGCGTCACGCCGTGTCGGCCGCGATCACAGTCGAGGTCCGCTGGCTTGCCAACGAAAGCGCAGGAGCAGTAGGAGCCCAAGCGCAATGAAAAGCTCCAGACTCTTTCAGGCCATCGTCGTCATCGCAGTGAGCATGGGCGGAACCCTGGCGGGGTGTGGCGGGCTGCCGAGCGTCGACCTTCCTGACGGAGGGAGCGGCGGCGCCGCCGGCGGCGTGAACGGCGCGGGCGGCTCGGGTGGCGGTACCATCGCCTCGGGCGGCGGCTCGGGCGGCTCCGGCGGAGGGACCGGCGGGTCCGGCGGCGGAGCGATGCACGCTGGTGCGGACGCCGGCCAGGATGGCGGCCGCATGCTTCAAGACGGCGGCTGGGCGCCTACGAAGTAATGACCGCTCAGCGATGGGGCGGCAGGCTGACGAGTCGAGACCTGCCTGATCAGGACGAGACGATCGACAAGCTCGAGCCGGCTGTTCGTGAAGAGCTCGCTCAGCACTGGCTGGAGCGCGCCGCCGCCGAGCGCCGCGTTGGCGATTCTTTCGGCGTGATCCGTGACACGCTCGAAGAGCTCGGCGCGGACCCGCAGCTGGTCGAGCTCGCCGAGCGCGCCGTCGATGACGAAAGCCGGCACCAGGAGCTCTCACGGCTCGTGGCTTCCCGCTTCGCGGGCCGGGCGCTGCCCGCTCCGGCGCGCCTTCCCATTACCGTGCCGCAGCATGAAGGCGCGACGGACACCGAGCGGCGCGTGTTCTGGGTCGTAGGTCAGTGTTGTCTCAACGAGACCATGGCGAGCGCGGTGCTCGAGGCATCGCTCGCGGTGACGACCGGGCCTTACGCCAAGGCGGCGCTTCGCGAGCTGCTGTCGGACGAGGTCGACCACGCTCGCCTCGGCTGGGCGTTTCTCGCCACGGTCGATCGCGGGGCGAAAGACGCGGTCGCAAGGCGCGCCCTCGGGCTGACTCGCGCCAACGTGAAGATGTGGCGTGAGACGCCGCGCTCGTACCCCAGCCGCCCGGAGCTCGTGGAGCAGGGCGCGCTGACGCGCGACCTCATCGAGGGGGCGCTCCGCCTCGCCGTCCGCGACCTCGTCATTCCCGGCTTTCAGCAGCTGGGCCTCGACACCGCAGCGGTGTCAGCGTGGGTCGACGCTGGCGCGCCGACGTGACCCCGTGACCGCAACTCGCCGTTCCCAACAACTGAACTGATGAGATACCTGATCCCCGCCCTGTGCCTCTTCGCCTGCGGTCCCCGCGGCGCCATGCTCGAGCTCCCGCTCGTCGACGTGCCTCTTGCGACCGACGTCGATGCGGACGCGAAGACCGTCAAGGTTCGGCTCATCGCGGGGGAGGGGAAGACCGAGTACCTCACCGGCAAGTCCGCCGACGTCTGGGCCTACCGCGACGCGGCGAACGGCTCGGGCGTCGTCCCCGCGCCGACGATCGTCGCCAATCAGGGCGACACGATCGTCGTCGAGCTCGAGAATCAGCTCTCGGCGGCGACGACGATCCACTGGCACGGCCTGCGCCTGCCCAACGCCGCAGACGGCTCGAACGCCAGCCAGGTCGCGGTGAAGCCCGGGGAGAAGTTTGAGTACCGCTTCGAGGCGAAGGACGTGGGCACCTTCTGGTACCACCCGCACGTGCGCGCGGATCTGCAGATCGAGAAAGGGTTGTACGGCGCCTTGATCGTCCGCGGCGCCAACGAGCCGGAGGTGGCCGCCGACCGCACGTTCATCCTCGACGACGTGAAGCTCGAGGCCAGCGGCAAGCTCTCGGAGACCACCGACCAGCTCGACATGATGCTGGGCCGGCAGGGCAACGTGCTGCTCGTGAACGGTCAGCGCAAGGCGGGCATCGAGGTGGCGAGCGGCAGCCGCGAGCGGTGGCGCTTCATCAACGCTGCCAATGGGCGTTACTTCAACCTCTCCCTTTCGGGCCACTCGTTCCTCGTCATCGCGTGGGACGGCGGCAAGCTCCCGAAGCCGTATCGGGTGGACTCGCTGCTCGTCGCTCCCGGCGAGCGCTACGAGATCCTCGTCGACTTCGATCAGAAGGAGGGCGGCTGGCTCAAGACGCTGCACTACGACCGCGGCCACGACATTCCGGATCCCGGCCCGCAGGATCTGCTGCAGGTCGCCTATGGTCCGTCTTCGAAGGCGGCCGGTGCGCTGCCGGGGACATGGCGCGACCTCACGCCTACGGCTGTGCCCGCCGCGACGCCAGTGAAGTCGTTCACGCTCGCCGAGCGCGACATGCCCGACGGGCCGGTCTTCTCCATCAACGATCGGTCATGGCCCTTCAACGACCCGGTGCTGGTGAAGAAGGGTGACCTGGAGATTTGGGAGATCGAGAACAAGTCCGAGATGGACCACCCGTTCCATCTCCACGGCATGTTCTTCGAGGTGCAGTCGCTCGATGGGCAGCCGCCGGCGCACTTCGGCCTCAAGGACACGGTCAACGTGCCGAAGGAGTCGAAGCTGCGGTTCGCGGTCCGCTACGAGGAGCTCGGCATGTGGATGTACCACTGCCACATCCTCGAGCACGCCGAGCGCGGGATGATGGGCGAGCTTCGCGTCTCGCCCTGAGCTCGAAGCGCGTTCAGGGCGCGTTGAAGGTGACTTCGTTCGACGGCACGCCCGACGCGTGGCCCGCCGACCCGACGGCCATCACGCGGTAGACGTACGTCGTACCCGAGGTGACCGGTGCGTCGTGGTACTGCGTCGTGTCGAACGGCACGGTGCCGACGGTCGCGAACGAGCCGGTGCCGGTCTTTCGCTCGATCATGAACTGCGCTTCGTTCGTGGAGTTGTCCTTCCACGTGAGGTGCGCGCCGCCACTGAGTGGCTCCGCCTTGAGGTCCGACGGCGCGGCAGGACCGCTCATACCGCCGCACGCCGCGGCGAGTGCTGCGAGGACGAGGATTGTACGGGTCATGCCGGTCATAGGCCGGACATCGGCCAGCGTGACATCACGTCGCGCGCCGAACCGCTGCCCGAATGCGGCCGAAGTCGAAGTTCGCGGCAGGGTCGATCTTTCGCCCACGGGGGAGCGCGACGTCTTTGTGTCCGACCAGGTTCTGCATCGGCACCTTGTACGTCTTCATCAGCCACGGCACGAGCTGCTCCAGGGCGCGGTACTGCGCCTCGGTGAACGGCGTCTTGCCGTCCCCGGCGTTCGTGATCTCTATGCCGATCGATCGTGCGTTCACGCTCGGCGAGCTGTCGCCGCGCAGCGCAGAGACGCCGGCGTGCCAGGCTTTACGCCCGTCTTTGACCAGCTGGTAGATCTTCCCGTCGCGGCCGATGAGGTAGTGGGCACTCACCTGTGCAGAGGGGCTGCGCAGCGTGGCCAGGTCTGCGGCCGTGTTGTTCGACGCTGTGTGGTGCAGCACCACGGTGTCGATGTCGGCGCCCTCCCGAGAGCTCTCGTTGGGCGAGGGCTTCCAGATGACCGGCGGCTTCTGGACCTTGCCGCCGCTGTTGCGCTCTTGCGCGCGGGCGCCTTCTGTGAACGCGTCGTCACGGGTCGGGTGCGGCCGGGGCCGATCGGCGAACTGGTCTCGCCCCACGATGTGCAGCCTGGCGCCTGCCCGAATCAGGTTCGGGTTCTCGATGTGGTTGGCCCTCGCCAATGCGGCCACCGTCGTATCGAAGCGACGGGCCAGCGCCGACAGCGTGTCACCCCGTTTGATCTGGTAGTCCATGTGCGTTTGTCGAACGGGCACACCAGTGCGACTTGGGTCTCGTCAGCCAAGTCCGTTGACGGATCGCCGCGATTTTTCGATTCCTTTCGCGGCTGGATCCGTGAACGCGCGCGTCACACTGAAGCAGTCCATGCAACACTCTGGATTTATTGACGTTTCGACTTGATCTGCGAGGGTTGACCCTGGTAGCAGGAGACCTCCACACTTGGCGGTGGAAAACCCGAAGTAGAGAGGACACACCATGAACACTGTTGAGACCGAAGTCGTCGAGCCTGTTGTTCTCCCGGAGCCGCGCATCGAGGAGCTCGAAGAGGAGTTCGCGTCGCTCGGCTGCTCGTGCGATCGCACGTTCGGCGACGCAGACTGAGTCCTGCCGCACGTCTTTGAGCTGATGCGGCGAGACGAGCTCCCCCGGTACCGGATCTCACCGGGGACCACCTTGTTCGCGATGTCCGACGGCCTTTGGGCCGCCGGGCATCGGATGCGCAAGGTGGATCTGGGGAGCCGCGAGTTCGAACGGGAGCTCGTCTCGCGCCTCACCAGCGGCAAGCCGCTCGACGAGCTTGCCAGGAAGTACAGCGAGGGCTCGGTCTCTCGCGCGATGACGGCGTTGGTTCACGCTGGGATCATTGCCCCGGTCCCGATGACGACGCTGTTCGCAAACCTCGTCGGTAAACCAGACCTCACCACCGACCTTCGAGCTGCGCGCGAGATCACGACGCCGCAAGAGGTCCGGGCCGCCGATCTCCTGCTCGTTGCAGCGGACGGCGCCAGCGAGAAGCTGCGCGACTTCCTCGCCGCAGCGCGCGGGGCTGGCATGCCCGTGCTGGGGGCATGGCTCTCGGGCGCTGCATCCATGGCGTTCGCCTACGACGACGGCGTGTCGAGACCGTGCATCCACTGCGCCCTCATGTTCGACGCGTCTTCGCGCAGCGCGTCGGGCCGAGTCGACGCGTTCGTCGACGGCAGGAAGTCGCGCTTCGACGCCCGCGCCGTCGGGGTTGGCGACCGGGCGCCTCTGGAACGGCTGATGTTCGGGTGGCTCGGCGCACTCGCGCAGCCCGGCGCCGTGCGGCCGTCGCCGGGACGTGCGCTCGCGCTCGATGCGTCGGACTGGAAGACGTCGTGGGAGGCCTATTCCGCGCATCCCTCCTGCGATTGCGTTGGTCCGAGCAAGCCCACTGAGCCCGGGCCAGCGAGCTGGGAAGAGGCGCGCCGCCGCCGCTTCACGCCCGTCGTCTGCATCGACCCCGGAGGCCCTGGCCGTCCGGCCCGCGCGCTGTTTCGACAGTCGCGTCGGGCATCGGACCAGACCCTCGAGGATTTCGGGGTCACCAACGCGACTGGCGAGAACGCCACGCTGCGCGCCTTCGCCGAGGGCGTGGAACGGTTCTGCATGCTGCACGCGTGGCCCGACGTGGCGGCGACGCCGCGGCTGCGACTCGAAGAGCCTGCCCTGGATCACGACGGCTTGATGTCGTTGCTCTTCCGCGAAGAGGAGTACCGGGTACCGGGCTTCCGTCACCCACGGTACTCGACGGACCTCGCGCTCGATTGGTCTTGGGCCACCGAGCTGCGCACGGGCCATCGCCTGCTCGTGCCGACCTGCCTCGTCGGCCGGCCGTCGAAGGGAACTCCGCGCCTGGTCGATGCCTCCTCGAACGGGTATGCGGCGCACACGGACAAGGAGCGAGCGACCCAGGCTGCGCTGCTCGAGGTGATCGAGCGCGATGCGGTGCTGCGCGCGTGGTACCTCAGCCGTCCGATGCCGCTCATCGGCGCCGACCTGCCCATCGCGCTTCCCCAGCCGGGCATCGAAGTCCGCTGCTTTCTCGCCAGCTCCGACGTCGACCTGCCCGTCGTGCTCGCCGTCGCGCGCCTTCCCGATGGAAGCCTGCGCGCCGCAGCCGCGGCTGACGTGAGCTTCGCAGAGGCGTGGCGCAAGGTGGGCATCGAGCTGCAGTCCGGCCTCGAGGCGATCGGAGCGCCGCGCGCCGGCCCGCCCTCGGACCTCAACGACCCCATGCGCCGAGATGGGCCGTTGGACCAGCTGAAGTACTACCTCGACCCCGAGCACACGAGGCCAGCGATCGACTACCTCTGGAAAATGAATGAACGCGTGGACAGCGCATCGCTCGTCGAGCGGTGGCCGCGGCGCGATGACGCCTCCGAGTGGATCCGCGAAGCGTTGGAGCGCGCCGGTTGGAGCGCCTGGGTCATCGACCGGAGCTTGCCCGACGTCTTCGGCCCCAAGTGGCACGTCGTCCGGGTGCTCGTTCCCGGCGCCGTCGAGATCTCGTGGGGTCAGCCCTACCGTCGGCTGGCGAGCCCCCGCATCACCGGCCCTCTGGCAAGCGGCGCGGTGCTGAATCCGCTGCCGCACGTGATCGCGTGAGGCTTCGCGCGCTGGCCGTGGGAAGCGGGTGGGGCGCGCATGCCGCGCGCGTGTTTGCCTCGGACGATCGCATTCAGCTGTGCGGTCTGGTCGGCACCGGCTCTGATCGCAGCGAGGCGCTGGCGAAGGAGCTCAATGTCCCCCTCTTCACCGAGCTGTCCGCGGCGATCGCGAGCGTATCTCCACAGGTGGCGTCGGTGGCCGTGCACGAGACGCGTAACGTGATGCTCGTCGAGCAGCTGCTCGGCCGCGGGTGCCACGTGCTGTGTTCGCACCCGGTCGCGACCGCGGCCGACGACGTGGCGCGGCTTGGGGCCCTCGCTCGCTCTCAGCAGGTCCTCGCGGCCACCGACTATTCGTTGCGGTTGTGTCCTGCGTACGCAGCTGCGCGCGACGAGCTGTCTCGAAGCGGAACATTGCTTCGCGTCACCATCGAGTCGCCGAGTCGCACCATGGTCATCGGCATCGACATGGCTCTCGATCTTGCGGGCCCGGCCGAGCGCGCGTTCGTGGCGGCGCGCTACCCGGCCGAGCTCAAGGAGCGGCGGTCGCGGCACCCGAAGGCCTTTGCGCCCACCGTGCTGATCGAGCACCGCTCTGGCGTCGTGACGACGATCGTGCCCGTCCCTCAAGCGGATCCCGCTCAGGCCTACCGGGTGGTGCTCAGCTCCGAGCGAGCGAGCATTCGTCTCGCGTTGCCCGACGGCGGCGCGCGGCGCGTTCAGTATCTGGGCAAGGGTGAAGTGCAAGAGCGCGAGCTGGCCCCGACAGATGCCGTGCGACGACCTCCGGTCGAGCTCTACGGAGCACCGATGAAGACGCTCGTCTCGAAGTTCGTCGACGCCGTCGTGCGCGGTGGTGGGGTGCACGCGCCGTTCGACGCGGAAGTGTCGGTGCGGGCGACCTGGGAGGCGTTCGAGCGCTCCGTCGCCGAGCAGCGCCCGGCCGTAGTCAGGGCTCCTTGAGGCGGAAGTCGTGTGCGTCGACCCCGTAGCGTTTCAGCAGCCGGTGCAGGTTCTCGCGCTCCATGCCCGCGCGCTCCGCGGCGCGCGTGACGTTGCCGGCGAACTCGCGAAGAAGGGCGACGAGATAGTCGCGTGACATGCGATCTCGGGCGAGCTCGACGGCATCGCGGTAGGGCATCTTTACGAGAAGCTCCGGCGGCAGCTGACCGCCCTGCACGCCCTTCACCTCTGCGGGGAGCGCATCGACGGCGACCTGGGGCCCGGTCGACACGGCGACGGCGCGCTCGACCGCGTTCTCGAGCTCCCGGACGTTGCCCGGCCAGGAGTAGCCGCTGAGCGTCCTCAGCGCGTCGGGCTCGAACCGGTCGGCAGGCCGCTGGTGCGCCTTCGCGTAGCGCTTGAGGAAGTGCGCAGCCAGCAGAGGGATGTCCTCTTTCCGCTCGCGCAGCGGCGGGAGTCGCAGGGTGAAGACGTTCAAGCGGTAGAACAGATCTTCACGGAAGCGCCCCGTCTGAACCTCTGCCTTCAGGTCGCGGTGAGTTGCGGCGATCACGCGAACGTCGATCTTGCTGGGCGCGTTCTCGCCGACACGGCGAATTTCGCGCTCCTGCAGCGCGCGGTTGAGCTTCACCTGAACGGTCAGCGGCAAATCTCCTATCTCGTCCAGGAACAGCGTGCCGTGGTTGGCCTCGTGGAAGAGCCCGTCCTTGGCGGAAACCGCGCCGGTGAACGCACCCTTCGCGTGACCGAAGAGCTCGCTCTCCACCAGCTCGGGCGGCAAGGCGCCGCAGTTGACCGCGACGAACCGCTGCTCGCGCCGGGTGCTGCGGCGGTGAATGGCGCGAGCGACGAGCTCCTTGCCGGTGCCGGTCTCTCCGGTGACGAGCACGGTGATGTCGACCTGGGCGGCCCGATCGATGAGCGTGTACAGCTCGCGCATGGCCGCGCTCTTTCCGACCAGGGCGTCGAAGCCGTAGACCCCCTCGAGCTCCTTCTGGAGGTTCGCCGCCTGCTCACGCAGCCGCTTGCGCTCGACGGCGCGAGCGACGACCAGTGCGACCTCGTCCGGCTCGAACGGCTTCTGGACGTAGTCGTACGCGCCGAGCTTGATGGCCTCGACCGCCTTCTGGACCGATGCGTACGCCGTCATCATCACCACCTCGGTCAGCGGCGAGCTCTCTTTCACCGCCTTCAGCACCTCGAAGCCGTCGGCGCCGGGCATGCGGATGTCGGTGACGACGAGATCGAAGCGCCGCGTGGCGAGGAGCGAGAGCGCACGCGCCCCGTCATTGGCCGTCGTGACGTCGTACGCCGCGCCCAAGATGCGCGTGAACAGCTTGAGCATGTTCTCTTTGTCGTCGACGACGAGCACGGTTGAACGGCTCATGGCGCGGGCAGCCTCACCGTGAACGTTGCTCCGGCACCCGGCGCCGAACGCAGCTCGATGTTGCCGCCGTGCGCCTCGGCGATGGCCTGCGAGACGGCGAGGCCGAGGCCCGTGCCCGACGGCTTCGTCGTGAAGAAGGGCTCGAACAGCCGCGTCCGTTGCTGCAGTGGCACGCCGGGGCCGTTGTCGCTGACCGTGATTGAGGCGCCCCCTTCGTCGGCTTCCAACTCGACGCGAACGGAGCCCCCTTCGCCCGCCGCCTCGGCCGCGTTCTTGATCAGGTTGAAGACGATCTGCCTCAGCTTCTGCGGGTGGCCCGCCGCGGTGGCCGAGCCCTCCACCACGATGGTCACTCCGTCGAGCTGGTCTGACTCGCGCATGCGCGCGATGACCTCGTCGCAGAGGTCGCGCAGCGGGCACGGCACGGAGGCGGTGCGAGCCGGCCTCGAAAGCTCGAGGAGCCCGTCGACGATCTCCTGGCACCGGAGCGCCTCGTCGGCGATCACCTTGAGGTCCTCGGCGAGCCCGCCTTCGGCCTTCTGCTCGAGCAGCCGGACGTAGCCGATGATGACGCCGAGCGGGTTGTTGATCTCGTGCGCGACGCCCGCGGCGAGACGGCCGATGCCGGCGAGCTTCTCGCTCTGTACCAGCCGCTCCTGGTGGGCCTTGAGCGCGGCCGTCATCGCGTTGAACCGCTCGGCCAACCGGCCGAACTCGTCGCGGCCCTTGACGTCGATGCGTGTGTCGAGATCGCCCTCGGCGACGCGCGCTGCTCCGGCTTCGAGGCGAGCGATGGGCCTCGCGACGCTGCGGCCGATGTACAGCGCGACCGCGACGGCGAAGAGCGTCGCGCCGATGAGCGCCACCAACATCCACCGGAAGGTGGCGTGCTCGGTCGCCGCAGCGTGCTCGTCGAAGCGCACCGTCGAGCGCTCGAAGCTCTCTTGAACGCGCGCGGCGGCAGCCAGCGCGACACCCGCCGTGGGCAGAGCGCGCTCGAGCTCATCGAGTCGCTGGCGTTGCTCCGCCGAGCGGGCGCGCTTGCGCAGCGTCGCCAGGGTCGAGCGGATGCGCGCCGACGTCCGCTCCCGTGCGGCGCCGGCTTCGGCCTCGGCGCCCGGCAGCGCGGCCTGGGCCTCCTGTGCGGCGAGCTCGGCGATGGCCGCCTTCAGCTCCAGCGCGATGCGGACGCTCTCCTCGTTCGCCTGCGCGCTGTGGACGAGCTGGTGGATCTCGGCCATGCCTGCGATCGCGAGGTACGTGGCCGCCGAGAACAGCAGCACGAGTGCGCCGAACGCCACCAACAGCCGCCGGGAGATGGTCGACCACGTCTTCATCGCGGCCCCGCCCAGCAAGTCGCGCGCCGCGCAGCGAGCCCCGGAAGACGGCCGGTTGCGCGTGCGCGGCGCACTGCAACTGTGATGACCCAAATCACACTGTTGCCGTGCTCGCCGGCCCGGATGGGAGCTCTCGCTGTCGCCAGAGCAGGTACACGGCTGGGTAGACCAACAGCTCGAGCAGGAAGCTCGTGAGCAGGCCGCCGACCATCGGTGCGGCGATGCGCTTCATCAGATCGGCGCCGGTGCCGGTCGACCACATGATCGGCAACAGGCCCAACATCGCGGCGCACACCGTCATCGCCTTCGGTCGAATGCGCTTCACGGCGCCATGGACGATGGCCTCGCGCAAGTCTTTAAGGGTCTCGAGCTTGCCGCGCTTCTTCGCGTCGTCGTACGCCAGATCGAGGAACAGCAGCATGAAGACGCCGGTCTCGGCGTCGAGCCCCATCAAGGCGATCATCCCCACCCAGACGGCGATGGAGACGTTGTAGTCGAGGGCCCAGAGCAGCCAGACGGCGCCGATGGCCGAGAAGGGCACCGCGAGCATCACCAGCGCCGCTTTGAAGCTGGAGCGGGTGTTCATGTAAAGCAGCCCGAAGATCAGCACGAGCGTGAGCGGCAGCACGAGCTTCAGGCGCTCTTTGACGCGCAGCATGTTCTCGTACTGGCCACTCCACGTCATCGAGTAGCCGGGCGGCACTTTCACGGCGTTGGCGACGGCCAGCTTCGCCTCGTCGACGTAGCTGCCGACGTCGATCTTCGAGGTGTCGAAGTCGACGTAGACGTAGCCCGCCAGCATGCCGTTCTCATCGCGGATCATCGAGGGGCCGTGCGTGAGCTCCACGTCGGCGATCTCCTCCATCGGGATCTGGCCCTGCATCGAGGGCAGCGGCAGCAGCACGCGCCTGAGCGACTGCAGATCGTCGCGATAGTCGCGGGCGTAGCGCACGCTGATGCCGTAGCGCTCGCGACCTTCGACGGTCGTGCTCTGGTTGTCGCCGCCCACCGCCGTCATCACCATCATGTTGGCGTCGTCGACCGAAAGGCCGTACCGCGCGAGCTTGTCGCGCTTGAGCACGAAGTCGACGAAGTAGCCACCGGCGACGCGCTCGGCGTAGGCGCTGCGCGTGCCGGGGACCTTCGAGACGGCGGCCTCCGTCTCGCGAGCGAGCCGCTCGACGGTCGCCAGGTCCGCGCCCATCACCTTGATGCCCACCGGCGTACGGATGCCGGTCGACAGCATGTCGAGCCGCCCCTTGATGGGCATCGTCCACGCGTTGGAGATGCCGGGCAGCTGCAGCGCGGCGTTGAGCTCGTCGACGAGCTCCTCGTAGCCGATGCGATCGGGCCACGCCGTGCGCAGCACGCGCTTGACCCACTGCGGCGCCCAAGACGAGTACCAGCGCGGCTTCTCCCGCCAGGAGCTCTCTGGCTTGAGCAGCACCGTCGTCTCCATCATGGTGAACGGCGCGGGGTCGGTCGAGGTGCCGGCGCGGCCTGCCTTGCCGAACACCCGATCGACCTCGGGGAACGTCATCAGGATCTTGTCCTGAACCTGCAGCGCCTTTTGCGCCTCCGCGACCGACATGCCGGGCTCGACTGCGGACGGCATGTACAGGATCGTGCCTTCGCGCAGCGGCGGCATGAACTCGGAGCCCAGCCGCAGGTAGACCGGCACGGTGGTGGCCACGAGCAGCAGGGCTACGATGATGGTCGCGCGCGGGTGCCGCAGCACGAAGCGGCATGGCGGCTCGTAGATGCGGTGGAGCAGGGCGCTGATCGGGTGGCGCTCCTCCGAGTGGTAGGTGCCGACCAGCAACTTCGTGGCGAGCCAGGCGAGCGGCCGCGGGCGGAAGGTGAACGGCTCGATGCGCGCGAAGAGCATGCGCATCGCGGGGTCGAGGGTGATGGCGAGCAGCGCGGCGATCGCCATCGCCAGGTTCTTCGAGAACGCCAGCGGCCGGAAGAGACGTCCCTCCTGATCGACCAGCGTGAAGATCGGCATGAACGCCACCGCCACCACGAGGAGCGAAAAGAAGACGCCGGGCCCTACCTCCATCAACGCCTGCAAGCGGACCTGGTGGAAGTCGCCCTTCTTGCCGTCTTCGATCCAGTGGTGGATCTTGTTGTAGGCGTTCTCCACCTCGACGATCGCGCCGTCGACCAGCACTCCGATGGAGATCGCGATGCCTGCGAGCGACATCAGGTTCGCGTTCAGCCCCATCGCCTTCATCGGAATGAACGCGAGCGCGACGGAGACGGGGATGGTGACGATCGGCACCACCGCCGACGGGAAGTGCCACAGGAACAGGAGGATGATCAGCGAGACGACGATGATCTCCTCGATCAGCTTGTCGCTGACCGTCTCGATCGCGCGCTCGATGAGATCGGAGCGATCGTAGGTTGTGACGACCTCGACGCCGGGAGGCAAGGAGGGCTTCAGGTCTTCGAGCTTCGCCTTGATGCGCTCGATGACGTTCAGCGCGTTCTCACCGTCGCGCATGATCACGATGCCGCCGACCACGTCGCCTTCGCCGTTGTAGTCGGCGACCCCGCGGCGCATCTCGGGGCCGAGCGCCACCGTCGCGACGTCTTTGATCAGCACCGGCGTGCCGCCCTCGGAGCGCAAGACCAGGTTCTCGATGTCGCCGATGCTCTTCACGTAGCCGCGGCCGCGCACCATGTACTCGCGGCCCGAGAGCTCGACGAGACGGCCGCCGACGTCGTTGTTCCCCGAGCGGACCGCGGCGATGACCTTCTCGAGGGGCAGCTGGTAGCTCGCCAGCGCGTTCGGGTTGACCGTCACCTGGTACTGCCGCACGTGGCCGCCGACCGTGGCGACCTCGGCGACGCCGGGCACGCTCTGGATCGCGTAGCGCAGGAACCAGTCCTGGTACGACCGCAGCTCGTCGGAGGCGTGCTTGCCGCTGCGATCGACCAGCGCGTACTGAAAGACCCAGCCGACGCTGGTCGCATCGGGCCCCAGCTCGGTCTTCACGCCAGCGGGCAGCTGCGGGGTGATCTTCGACAGGTACTCCAGCACGCGCGTGCGCGCCCAGTAGAGGTCCGTGCCGTCCTCGAAGATGACGTAGACGTAGCTGAAGCCGAAGTCCGAGAAGCCGCGAATGGCCTTCACCTTCGGCGCACCGAGCAGCGCCGCGGTGATGGGGTAGGTGACCTGGTCCTCGAGGATGTCGGGGCTTCGGTCCCACCGGCTGTAGATGATGACCTGCGTGTCCGAGAGGTCGGGCAGCGCATCGAGGGGGATCGTCCGCATCGACCACCACGAGAACGCCAGCGCCACCAGCGTCGCCGCGATCACGAGGTAACGGTTCTCCGCCGAGAACCGGATGATTCGCGAGATCACCGGACGTGGCCCTCGTGCCCCGTTGCCGCGCCGCCGTCGGGGGGCGCCGCGGCTCCCACGGTCTGGGCGAGCGAAGCGCGCAGGCGCGACTCGGAGTCGATGAGGAAGTTCGCGCGCGTCACCACCTCTTCGCCCTCACCCAGGCCGTCGACGACCTCCACGTGCGCGCGGTCGGTCGCGCCGAGCTTCACCTTCCGCGGCTGGAATTTTCCTTCGCCCAGGGCGACAAAGACGATCTGCTCCGTGCCCGAGTCGATGACCGCGTCCGCGGGAATGCGCAGGCCCTCGCGAGGCGCGGCCCGCAGCACGACCTCGCCGAACATCTCGGGCTTCAGCTCCCCGGCAGGGTTCGGGAAGCTGAGCCGCACCTTGACCGTGCGCGTCTTCGGGTCGAGCACCGGGTCGATGAAGACGACCTTGCCGTGGAACTCGCGGTTCGGAAATGCCTTGAGCTCGAGCGTCGCCTCGAGCCCGGTCTTCACGTGGCGCAGCTCGGTCTCATAGACGTCGGCGAGCACCCACACCGTGGAGAGATCGACGATCTCGTACGGCATCGCGCCGGCCTCGAGTCGCATGCCCTCGACCACGTCTTTCTTCGTCACCACGCCCGACAGCGGCGACCGGAAGGTGAGCGTCTTCAGCGGGTCGCCCGTCTGAGCGAGGCGCTCGAGCTCCGAGTCGGGCACGTCCCACAGCGTCAACTTTCGCCTGGCAGCGGCCACGAGCGCATCACCGCCGTGGTCTGCTCCTCCGGCCTTCGCCAGCGAGTCGCGGGTCTTCACCGCCAAGAGGTACTCGTCCTGCGCCGCGACGAGCTCGGGGCTGTACAGCGCGAAGAGGGGGTCGCCGCGCTTCACCGGGCGCCCGACGAAGTCGACGAAGATGCGCTCGACGAAGCCGCCGATCTTCACGTTCACCCGGCGGACGCGCGTCTCGTCCACCGCCACGCGCCCGCTCGTGCGCCAGGCGGTGCCCACCGGCCCGCGCGTGACCGGCGCCGTCTTGAGCCCGATGAGCTGCTGCCGCGCCGGGTCGATCGTGACGTCGGCCACGCCTTCTGGGGCGCCGCCGCTCGGTGCTGCCGCGGACGCGGGGTCCATCTCCACCAGCTTCATGCCGCAGATGGGACAGTCGCCAGGCTCGTCCCGAATGATCTGCGGGTGCATGGGGCACTGGTACTTCTTCGCGGCGGCTTGCTGAGTCGCCGGCGCCGCCCCGTTCTCCACCTTGACGAGCTTCATGCCGCAGATGGGGCACTCGCCCGACTGGTCTCGCACGATTTGGGGGTGCATCGGGCACTGCCACGTCTCCTTGGCAGCCGCCGCGGCTGTCGGAGCTGCAGCGGGCCGGGTCGCGAGCACGGCCCCGCCCGCGGCGACGACCGCGCTCACCACCGCGACGACCACGAGCGACAGCACGCCGAACCTGCGCGGTGTCGCGGGACGTGGCGGCGTCGGCGCGCTCACATGCCCCCCTGCGGCGGCGCGGCAGAGGTACCGCCCGCAGCGGACGGCTGCGCCTGAGCGCCGGAGCCGGCCATCACCGGGGCTGCCATGGCGGCCCCGCCCAGCGCGGGTGGAGCGTCGAGGCTCACCTCGCGAGCGGCGATCGCCAGCCGCCACGCATCGGCGAGGGCGCGAAGGTAGCCATCTTCGTCGGCGACGTACCCGGCGTTCGCCTCCAGCACCGCGAGGAAGCCGACCTTGCCGACCTTGTACTGCGCCAGCGTGCTCGCGGCGGTCGCCTGCGACTGGATGAGGAGACCTTCCCGGTACAGCGCGAGCGTGTCCCCGATCGCGCGCATCGCCGCGAGCCGCTGCGACGAGCGCAGCGCGACGAGCTGCTCGATCGTTTCGAGATCCGCACGCGCCGCCCGAAGTCGCGCGGCTGCCTCCTCGACGGCGCGCGCCTGCTTGACTGTCCCCCACACCGGCAGCGTGGAGCCGACCGAGACGAGCCACATCGGCGGCAGCGTCGTGCCCCGCGGCATGAGGCCCGCTCGGAAGGTGACGTCGGGGCCCCAGCTCTGACGCGCTACCGCGACGGCAGCGTCCGCGGCGGCGCTGCCGAGGCGAGTCAGCGCGCGCTCGGGGCTGCGCTCGAGCGCGTCGGCGACGAGCGCGGCGGCCTCAGGCACCGGCGGGAGCGGCCGATCACGCAGCGAGGCGGGCGTCGCGATCGCGGTCTCCAGCGGCGCCGCGCGCAGGCGGTTGAGCGCCTGCAGGCTCTGCCGCTCTTCCGCCTGCAGCGCGAGCCGCCGCTGCTTGACGCGGTTGAGCTCGAGCTGGGCGCGAAGCACGTCCGACTGCGCGCCCTCGCCGACCTCGTAGCGGCTGCGGGCGAGCTCCGCCGACTGCCGCCACAGCTCTTCGAGTCGGCCCAGCAGCACGAGGCGATCCCGGGCGAGCGCGAGGTCGACCCAGGCGCGGCGCACGTCGGCCTCGGTCGAGAGCCGAAGCCGCGCCAGGGCCTGCTCGGCCTGCGCCGGCGCGAGCTCGGCGAGCTTCCCGCGCGCGGCCAGCTTCCACGGCCACGGCACGGTCTGCGACGTCATGATCGAGATCCAGCTCGTCTCCATCGTGCCCAGCTCGAGCCGGGCGAAGCCGTCGTTCTGGATGCCGACCTCGAGCATCGGGTCGGGCAGCGCCCGCACCTGCGGGGCGAGCTGCCGCTGCGCCTCAAGCGTCGCCTCGGCCGCCCGCAGCTCGGGCCGCCGGGCGAGGGCCTCTGCGATCAGCCCCTGCAGGGCGGCGTCGTCGGTTACATTCGAGTCCGAAGACCAGGCGAGGCCGGCGAGCAGCGCGACGGCGAGGCTGTGGACGCGCAACCTCCTGATTCGGCGCATGTCGTTACCCGGCACGACTCGAGCCGTACGATGAAAAAGTGACAGCCAGGGGGTCGCGCGAGCGCATCGAGGTTTCTGAACTCCTTAGGCGCCAGGTCGGGCGGGCGTGACACGTCAGCTGTGACTGTAAGGCGGGAGCGTCTCGCGGGTTTTCCGGCTACACGAAGGACGCGATGAACGCCCATGACCCTGCAGCGCATCACGCAGCCGCCGATCACGAGCCGACCATGACGTTGCCCCCGGCAAGGCCAAAGGGGTCAGTACGCGTTCGAGGAGCGCAGGTATTACTTCTGCAACCCCAAGTGCCGCGAGAGGTTTTCGCGCGGGCCAGCGCGCCTACCTCGCAGAGCGGAAGGCTCCCGCGGCCGTCGCAGGCGCCGAGGACACCCCTGTTGCCGCACCTGCGAGCCCTTTCGCCACACGGCCAGCTGGGGTTCGAGGCGAGCGGACCGGCCGACGAGCTGCTGGCGAAGGTGAAGGACGTGGTTCATCGGGGTGTGCAGTACAGCTGCCCGATGCATCCCGAGGTGCGCGAGCAGGAGCCTGGCCCCTGCCCGATCTGCGGAATGGCGCTGCAGCCGGCGAAGCCTTGAGCGCTGCCCAGGTCAACGCACCGCGCGGCGCAACCGCAGTGCGTTGGCGATCACCGAGACGGAGCTCAGCGCCATCGCAGCGCTCGCGAGCATCGGCCCCAGGATGCCGAGAGCGGCCACCGGAACGCCGAGCATGTTGTAGACGAACGCGAAGAAGAGATTCTGGCGGATGTTGCGCATCACTTCCCGCGACAGCGCCACCGCGCGGACGATGCCGTTCAAGTCTCCCTTCACGAGCGTCACGCCTGCGCTCTGCATGGCGACGTCGGTGCCGGTGCCCATCGCGATGCCGACGTGGGCCCGCGCCAGCGCCGGGGCATCGTTGATGCCGTCGCCCGCCATCGCGACCGTCCGGCCCTCCGCCGCGAGCTTGCCGACGAAGTCGGCCTTGCCCTCGGGCGAAGCACCAGCCTCGAAGCGCGTGATGCCCAGCTTGCGCGCAACGGCAGCGGCGGTGCCCTGGGCATCTCCGGTGAGCATCACGACCTCGATGCCGGCCGCTTTGAGGGCCTCGATCGCGCCGGCGGCGGTCGCCTTGATCGGGTCGGCGATGGAAATGACGCCAGCGGGCTTCCCGTCGATGGCGACCAGCACGGCGGTCTGGCCGTCGGCGCGCAACGCCTCTGCGCGCGAGCGCAGGGGCGAGGCATCGACGCCTTCCTCGCCGAGCAGGCGCTCGGTGCCGACGGCGACGCGCCGGTCCTCGACGTGCCCGACGATGCCGCGGCCGACGTGCGCCTCGAAGTCGACGGCGCGCGGGACGCGAACGTTCCGCTCGGCGGCTGCAGCCAAGACGGCCGACGCGAGCGGGTGCTCGCTCGCCTGCTCGAGCGACGCGGCGTGCGCCAACACGGTGGCTTCGTCGAACCCGGGCGTCGTCGAGAGACTGACGACCCGCGGCTTGCCCTCGGTGAGCGTGCCGGTCTTGTCGACGACGAGCGTGTTCACCTTCTCCATCCGCTCGAGCGACTCGGCGCTCTTGATGAGGACGCCGAGCTGCGCGCCGCGGCCGATGCCGACCATGACGGACATGGGCGTCGCGAGGCCGAGCGCGCAGGGGCACGCGATGATGAGCACGGTGACCGCATTGACGAGCGCGTGCGTGAGCTTCGGCTCGGGACCAAGGACCGCCCAGGCGATGGCCGTGGCGACCGCGACGAGCAACACGGCCGGCACGAACCAGGCGGACACGCGGTCCGCGAGGCGCTGCACCGGAGCGCGGCTGCGCTGAGCCTCGTTGACGAGCTGCACGATGCGAGAGAGCAGGGTCTCGTCGCCGACGCGCGTCGCCCGCATCACGAACGAGCCGCGGCCGTTGACGGTGCCGCCGGTGACGGGGTCGCTCGGGCGCTTCTCGACGGGGATCGGTTCCCCGGTGACCATCGACTCGTCGATGCTGCTCTGGCCCTCGAGGACGACACCGTCGACGGGCACGCTCTCTCCGGGGCGCACGCGCAGCTTCTCGCCGTGCTTCACGTGCTCGAGCGGCACGTCGACCTCGGCCCCGTCGTCGAGCACGCGGCGGGCGGTGTTCGGCTTGAGCCGGAGCAGGCTCTTCAGCGCGCCGGCCGTGGCGTGACGCGCGCGCAGCTCCAGCACCTGTCCGAGCAGCACGAGCGTGGTGATGACCGACGCAGCCTCGAAGTAGACGGGCGCCATGCCGCCGTGCACGAGCGTGTGGGGCAGCGACTCGGGGAAGAGCGTGGCGAAGACGCTGAAGGCGAACGCGGCTCCGGTGCCGAGGGCGATCAGCGTGAACATGTTGAGCTTCAGCGTGACGACCGACTTCCAGCCGCGCTGGAAGAACGGCCAGCCGCCCCACAGCACGACGGGCGTGGAGAGCACCAGCTGCGTCCACGTCATCACGCTCGGCGAGAGGAGCCGCTGCAGCGGCTGGCCTGGGATGAGATCGGACATCGCGAGCAGGAACGTCGGGACCGTGAGCGCGGCGCTGACGACGAAGCGCCGCTTCATGTCAACGTACTCGGCGTCCTCGGTGTCGGCCGCGGTCACCGTCTTCGGCTCGAGCGCCATGCCGCAGATGGGGCAGCTGCCGGGGCCCTTCTGCACGATCTCCGGGTGCATCGGGCAGGTGTAGAGGGCGTCGTCCGCCGCCTGCTTGGTGGGCGCCGGCTGCTGGGGCTGCGGCGTCCGCATGGCCGAGCGCCCGTGCGGCGTGTCGAGGAACTTCGTCCGGCAGCTGGCGCTGCAGAAGTAGTGGACGTGGTTGCCGTGCGCGACGGTGCCGCCGCGCGGGTTCTTCTTGTCGACCTTCATCCCGCAGATGGGGTCGATCGCCAAGTCTGCGTCTTCCGGCTCGTGCGCTGCGTGATGGTGATTCGAGGCCATGTGAGTTCTCCCGTGCTGGTTTCATTCCGGCTGACGGACCTCCCCGCACGGCATTACAGGCCTCGTCAGCTCGTGGTGTTTCAGCCGGTTACGGTCGGCCTTTGGCGCTGGCGGTCTCCCTTCCGAAGCGCGCGTACAAGACGGGTAGCACCAGCAACGTCAGCAGCGTGGCTGAGAGCAAGCCGCCAATCACCACCGTGGCGAGTGGCCGTTGCACCTCCGATCCTGGCGCCGTCGAAACCGCCATCGGAATGAAACCGAGCGAAGCGACCATCGCGGTCATGAGCACCGGACGAAGACGCAGCTCCGCAGCTTTTCCGATCGCATCGTCGTGGGGCAGGCCCTCGGCCTCAAGGTGGCGCGCAAAGGCGACCAGCACGAGGCCGTTCAGCACCGCGACGCCAAAGAGCGCGATGAAGCCGACACCTGCCGAGATCGAAAATGGGATGCCCCGAATCCACAGCGCGAAGACACCGCCGGCGACCGAGAACGGAACGCAGAGGAAGATGAGCGCCGCCGACCGCCACGACCTGAACGTGAGCCACAGCAGGAACGCGATCAGCGCCAGAGCGATCGGCACGACGACCGCCAGCCGCTGCCGGGCCTCGAGGTAGTGGCCGAATTGGCCGCCCCACTGGAGCCGATATCCCTCCGGCAATTTCACCTGCGACTCGACCTTCGCTTTCGTCTCGTTGACCACCGACAGCAGGTCGCGACCTCGGACGTTGAACTCGACGGTGAACCTGCGGGACTGAGCCTCGCGGCTGACCTGGGCCGGTCCGGTGGTGAACTCCAGGTCCGCGACGTCACCCAGCGGAACGACCTGGCCGGTCACGGCGCGAAGCGGCAGCATGCGCATCGCTTCGAGGTCGTCCTCGAAGGCGTGCGCGACGCGGATCACGATGCCGAAGCGGCGCTCGCCCTCGAGCACCTCTCCGACGTGATGGCCGACCGCGAGTGTCTCCGTCACCTGGTTGACGTCCTCGATGGTGAGGCCGTACCGCGCGAGCCGGTTCCGATCCGGATGGATGCGCAGGTACTTGAGCCCCTGTACCTGCTCGACCCGGACGTCGACCGCGCCCGGCACACTGCGCGCGACCGAGGCGATGCGATCGCCCAGCCGCGCCAGCTCCGCGAGGTCGCGCCCATAGACCAGCACGCCGACGTCCGACCGAATGCCGGCGACGAGCTCATTGGTGCGCATCTGAATCGGCTGGGAGATGGCTCCGCCGACCTCCGGCGACTCGGCCAGCACGCGTGCAACCTTCTCGGCGACTCCCGCTTTCGTCACGCCGCGTGCCCACGTCTCGCGAGCCTTCAGCTGCAGGTAGACGTCGGACGCCTCGAGGCTCATCGGGTCAGTGGCGAGCTCCGGCGACCCGATGCGCGAGACGACCCGCTGCACCTCCGGGACCTTCTGCAGCAGTGCGTCCCCCAGCTGCACGTCGGTGCGCACCGACTCGGTCAGCGAGGCTCCGGTCAGTCTGCGTGCCTCGATGAGCAGGTCGCCTTCATCGAGCTGGGGAACGAACTCGGCGCCGAGGCGGGTGAAGCCGACGGCGGCCGCTGCGATGACAGCGAGCGCGATCGTCACCGTCAGCAGTCGTCTGTGCATCACGCGGCGGAGAGTCGGGACGTAGAGTGCGTGCGCCTTGCGCAGCAGCCACGTGTCGCCGTGGCCGGGCGATGGCTTGATGAGCCAGCTCGCGAGCACGGGCACCAGGGTCAACGACAGAATGAATGCGCCGAGCAGGCACAGCAGTACGGTCGTCGCCATCGGTCTGAACAACTTCCCCTCGACGCCGATGAGCGCCAGCACCGGCAGGTAGACGATGGCGATGATGGCCTCCCCGAAGATGCTCGCGGCGCGCACCTCGAGCGTCGCGGCTTCCACGACGGCGGTGCGCTCCGCGTCGCCGAGCGGCACCGCAACGGCACGCTGGCGCTCGGACAGGCGCCGCACCGTGTTCTCCACGATGATGACGGCTCCATCCACGAGCAGCCCGAAGTCGATGGCTCCGAGGCTCATCAGGTTGCCGGACAGCCCGAGCGCGTTCATCACGGTGACGGCGAACAGCAGCGCGAGCGGAATGGTCGCCGCGACGATCAACCCGGCGCGCAGATCGCCCAGCAGCACCAGCAGCACCACGATCACCAGCAGGGCGCCGCCGAGCAGGTTCTCTCCAACGGTGGCCATCGTCCGATTGACCATCATCGAGCGGTCGTAGAACGGCTCGATGCGGGTGCCCTCCGGAAGCGACGGAACGAGCTCGTCCAGCTTGCGCTTCACGGCTTCGGTGACGTTCCGCGAGTTCTCGCCCTTGAGCATCAGCGTGACTCCGACGACGACCTCGCCGACGCCGGCTTCGGTCGCGGCTCCCCGTCGCAGCTTCGGCCCGAAGCGGACGTCCCCGACCGTCGCGACCGTGATCGGAACGCCTTGCGGTGTGGCGCCGATCACGACGCGCTTGAGGTCATCGAGGCTGCGCACGAGGCCGTCGGTACCGATGACGAAGTGCTCGCGGTTGCGCTCGATGTAGCCGCCGCCCGCATTCGCGTTCGACTTGTGTAGCGCCTCGGCCACCTGCGCGACCGAGACTCCGGCCGCCTGCATGCGGCCAGGATCGAGCACCACCTGGTATTGCCGGTCTTCGCCCCCGAAGCTGTTGACCTCGACGATGCCCGGCACCATGCGCAGCTGCGGTGCGATGAACCAGTCGAGCTGCTCCTCGAGCTGCATCAGCGTCAGGCGGTCGTTGCGCACGACGAACTGAAAAACCTCGCCCAGCCCGGTCGTGATCGGCCCGAGCTCGGGCCGGCCGTATTGCGTCGGCACGGCGCTCTCCGCCTCCCGCATCCGCTCGCTCACCAGCTGCCGCGCCCAATAGATGTCGGTGCCGTCCGAGAAGACGACCGTGACGACCGACACCCCGTACTTCGAAATCGAGCGGACCTCGGTGGATCGCGGAATGCCGGCCATCGCCCGCTCCACGGGAACCGTCACGTACTGCTCCACCTCGACGGGCGACAGCGCCGGCGCGGCGGTGATGATCTGGACCTGGACGTTCGTGATGTCCGGTACGACATCGACCGGCAGCTGAAACGCCGAGCGGATGCCGACGGCCACGAAGAGCACGGTGACGGCCACGACCACCGGCCTGTTCGCGAGCGACCATCGGACGACGGCGCCGAAGAGCGCGAGCATCAGTGCTCGTCCTCTGCGAGCGTCGACTTGAGCAGCAGGCTCTTCAGCGTGAAGACGCCGCGCGAGACGACCTCTTCGCCCTCGTCCAGGCCCTGAAGCACCTGCACCTGGCCGAGCGCCGCTTCACCGAGCATCACCTCGTGGACGACGAAGTCGCCGTCCGCCGCCCTGACGAAAACGATCTTCTTGTCGCCGACCTCAGCGACGGCCGACCGCGGAACCAGCAACGTCGGTTTCTCCGGGCCCCGCTCGCCAGACGCGACGTGCGCCGTACCGAACAAGCCGAGCCGCAGCCGCCCGTCCGCATTGCTCAGCCTGACCCTCGCGGTCAGCGTCCGCGCCACCGGATCCGTCTGTTGACCCAGATGTTCCACGACGCCGTGAAAGCGCTCGTTGGGGAAGGCGTTCAGCTGGACCTCGGCGGGCGAGCCGAGCTTCAATCGCTCGAGGTCCTTCTCGAAGATGCGACCCAGAAACCAGACCTCGGACAAGTCGACGATCGTCGCCAGCACGTGGTCGGCTGTGACGGGTTGACCCACCACGGCATCGCGAGTCACGACGCTCCCGGTGAGCGGCGCCCGTAGGCTGACCAGAAAGCCGAGGCCGCTCTCCGTACTCGCGCCGATCGCGCCGAGCTGGTCGCCGAAGGCGCGCGCCTCCGACTCCTGGGCTCTGGCCTCGGCTTCGGCATCGAGCAGGGCCTGTTCCGAGCCCAGGCCGCTCTCTCGCAAGGCTTTGAGTCGCTCGACGTTGGCTCGAGCGGCTTTGGCCTTCGCCATGGCCGACGCATGAGCGCCTCGCAGCCGGCCGACGTCGGGCACGCGGAGCACCGCCAGGATGTCGCCTTTCTTCACCAGGCTGCCCTCGTTGAAAGAGACCTGCTCGAGGCGGCCAGGCACCGCGGCCGATAGCTTTGCCGAGCGGTCGGGGATCGCGGCGATCTCCCCTGGGAGGGCCACCGTCGCGGCGAGCGGAGCGCTCACCGCCTTCTGCGTTTCAATCCCGGCCGTGCGAACCGTGTCTGGCGGGACCCGCAGCTGTCGAGGCAACTGTTCATGCTCTTCTTCGTGCTCATGAGCAGGCGCGGCGTGCTCCGTGGCCGGTTCCGCCGGCTGCTTGCAAGCGCCAGCGATGAGCAGCGTGGTCAGCGCGAAGCGCAGTTTCATCGGCGCTCTCCTTCCAGCGGAATTGCAGCCGCGCGCGCGTATCGAACCGAGGCGAGGGCGAGCGCCTCGCGTGCGTCGACGTCGGCGAGCAGCAGCTGCGTCAGCGCCTGCTGCGAAACGATGGCTTCGCGCACCGCGAGCCGCGCCGCCTTCACCTCGCGCGAAATCGCCGCGAGGGCGGAGATCGCCGCGGCCGTTCGCTCGGCTGTGTACAGAGACCGGATTCGTCGTCGGGTCTCGAGCTCGGCCCCTGCCGCGATGAGCTCGAGCTGCAGGTCCCGCTTCAGGCGGTCGGCGTCGGCAGTGGCCTTCTCGGCCAGCGCGAGGTGCTCGGCGATTTGCCCGGCGGCGGTGAACCCGACGGGGTGCGGCAGGGGTATCGGCAACTGCAAGCCGACGCCGAAGACGCGCTCGTTGAAGCCGTCGTTCTGCGCGTAGATCGAAATGGTCGGGTTCGGGGCTCGCGAGCGCCGCAACAGTGCGATGCGGTGCTCCAAGGCGGTGATGTCGCGCGCCGAGGCCTGCAGCTCGGCCCGTTGCGGCAGCGTGACCGAGGGCGCTCCGTCGATGCCCGACAACGGCTCGAGCGGGCCGACCGCATCGGCGAGCGCTGAGGCTCCGATGAGAACCGTCAAGCGCTCGCGCTGAAGGCGCAGCTCCTGCTCGGCGAGGAGCGAGCGCTCGGCCGCTTCGAGCGCGAGGGCTTCGGCGACCCTTCCGTCCACCTCGGAAACGAGCCCGTGGGCCGCCATCGCGCGCACCGTCGCGGAGAACTCTGCCGCTGCGTTCCCGATGCTCGTTCTGACGGCGCTTCGTTCGGTTGCGGCCAGCGTTCCGAAGTAGCTCTCCCAGGCTGCCTGGCACAGGGACTGGCGAGTCGCCTCGAGCCGTGAAGACTGGGCTGCGACCTCGGCGTCGGCCGTTTCGAGGCGAAGTCCCCGCTGGCCGGCGACCTCGAGCTCTTGGGCGACACCGACGCTCCAATTGAGCGCGTTGTTACCGGGGATCGAGCGCGTTCCAACACTGCCATTCACGTTTGGATTGGAGGGCAGGATAGGGCGCGCCGCCTCGCGACGGCCCTCGGCTGCGCGCAGCTGCGCGGCTTCCGCTCGCAGCAATGGGCTCGCTGCCAGCACGCACGCGACGACATTGGAGCGGTCGATGCGTGGCGGGCAAGGCTCCTGCGCCTGGGCGAGCCCGGCAATGAGTGCAGCGGTGGCGATGGCCAGACCGAGGCGCGGTCCAGCCCAGAACGACGCGTTCATTTTTCTCTCCTGGAGGTGGACGCGCGCGAGCCCCTTGGCAGCACCACGCTGCCGGGCTTCACGCGCGAAGTCGCAAGCCAGCGCCTAGGAGAGAATGGGGGGAGGCGTCGGGGGCGCCGGGGCCTCGATGCTGCCGACCGGCAGCTCGGGCGGCGCAGCGTCGATTGCCGGCGGTGAGACGGCGATCGCCACGACCGGGGGAGAGCTGAACGAGCTCGCGCAGCAGGGACACAAGGTGCACGAGTCCATGAAGCTCGCGTCGTCGTCACAGGGCTGGTCGACGTCGTCCACGACCTGGCCGCCCAGGCTCAGTGCGAGCAGCAGCGCGAAGCGTGTCGTCCAGACGCGGCCCACGGCCCCGAGCTAACAGGGTGCGGCGCGGCGCGCAAACCCGGCTCTCTGGACACGCCAGGAGGTCCGTTGCGTAGCCGTGGTCGCAGGTGATCCCGTCAGGCCGCGCTTGGTAGGGCTTGAACGAGCTTCTTGCAGGCTTCCTCGCACTCCCGGCAAGCCTTTGCGCATGCGGAGCAATGCTCATGCTCCTTCGCGTGGCGGAACGCACTCTGCGGCGCAGGCCGCGCATGCTTCCCGGCACCCATCGAGCTGACGGCGCAGGGACGGTGACGTCGGCGCTGACGACCCGGGCGAGCAGCCGCCGCGTCAGGATCCGGCGACGACCAGGTCAATCTCGGCGCCTCCGCCGTTCTTCGGTCGACCGCACGCGCTGGCAGCCAGTCACCGCTCTACTGGCACTGCGCGCTGTCCAGTGTTTGGTACGAAGCCCAGTTGGCCGAATCGATTGTTTCCGAAACAGTCGACTTGTCCGTTCGCGTAGCGCAGGCAAGCATTCGTACCCCAGCCCATATTGCCGATCTCGATGTCGACGATCGCTTCCGAGACGGCGACATCGACAACGGGACCGATGCCCTCCCAACATTGCAGCCCGTTCTGCCCTGAGACCACGCAACGGTAGCCATCGATCCCGCGCAGTATTCGAACAGGCGATCGCAAGCCGCTGACCCGTTGCGCGAGAAGCCCTCCGTCGTAGCGGTCGGAGATCAAATTGCGCCAGCACCAGACGTCACCCATGACGAGTGCGCAGCCATCGGTGGCGGATTCGGTCAGGAACGTCGCCGGGCCTGGCAGATGAACCGCAATGTCCGGCCAGGGACCGAGCGGACAGGTGATGCCGCCGTCGGAATGCAGTCGGCAGCTCAGCTGACACTCCTCCGTCGGGGAAAGCCCCATCGCCCGGATGCCGACAGTCCCGCCGGGACTCATGCACCACATGCGGCCCGTGCGGTCGATGCCGCAGCTTACCGTCCGGCAGAGGCGTTCCATGTCTGGAGCCACGAAACGCAGCGGCGTACCCGCGGACCAGCACCACATCGCTCCGGCGCGAATCAGGCACTGGGACCCAACGCCAGTGAGTTGGGACAAGTGGCCCAGGGACACCAGGCTGGAGTCCCCGAGGGCCATCGAGACGAGTCTACGGCCTCCATCGAAGTCGTAGCCGAGGCTGCCCGTGGCCAGCACCTCGTCTCCGCGTATCAGCAGAACCTCTCCAAAACCGACCGCGATGTCCGTGAACCCGCCGTCTCCCACGCGGACAAGGCCTGAGGGTTCCGTGCTGCGATCACTGGTTTCGCCAAAAATGTTCTCGCCCCAACACGTGAGCCGGCCTGCGTCCGAGAGTCCGCAAATCGCTCCGCCTCCCGATGTTGCGACCGCTATGGAGTCTGGCCAGGGGATCGAAATGCCGCCGGGAACGCCGCTGCCCCCCTCGCAATGCAGGGCACCGGGAACGGCCCAGCACAGTTGGCGATCAGCGACGCTGCCCACGGCCGTGCCACCGCCATCGAGAAGGACGAGGCCTGTTGAGGTTTCCACTGTCCCCGTCGCGAAGAGCCCCGCCCACCTGAGTGTGTTGCCAGCGAACGCCATGTCCAGAGGCGTGCGGCCAGGGAACACCACCATCATTCCGCCGCAGCTCACGCCAGCGTCCTGTCGCAGAACGCACAGTCCAGGAAAGAGGCGCGCGGCGCCACTCTCTGCGTAGACGGCTACGCCGGAATCGACTGAACGCACGAGCTTAACGGTTCCATTGACATCAAGCCCCAACCACCCGTCTCGAGCCGCGTGAACGTCCACGAGTGGTCCCAGCCCGGCATCGGCAGCCCGAAAAGGGTCTCGCGGTCCAACGACACCCGAGGTGGTGAGCCAAGAGGGACCAGCCTCGTCGCAGATGGGCGCCTTGACCTTAAGTGCGCCGGGCACGAAGTGGGGTGAGACGACCCGTGAATTGTGGCCCAGCGCCCGACCCGAGCCCCAGCACCGCAGCTTTTCACTGACGGTTGCGGCGCAGGTGTAGTTCCACGACGCGCAGACTGCGGTGTACCGGCAGTCGATTGCCGCAGTCGGATTGGGCCGGTCGACACAGCTGCCTGCGATGCACACCCGAGCCGCCGTGCACTCAGCCGCGCCGCAGAGCGTGCCGTCGGCGATGGGTTCGCTGATGCAACCTTGGGTCGGGTCGCAACGCTCGACGCGGCAGGGATCGGAAATGGGGCACTCGCGGGGTGCGTGCAGGCAATCACCATTCGGGCCGCAAGCATCCACGGTGCACGCATTGCCGTCATCGCACGTCGTGAACGTCCCGACGCAGGCCCCGCCGCGACAGGTTCCGCCGTTGATGCACGGGCGCGTGCAAGGAGTGCCCTCAGCGGCCTGAAGGGCAATACAGCGACCGGCGTCCACGTCGAAGGCGGCATCGTGGCACGCATCCGTTGCGGCGCAGGGACTCAAGCCTTGCCCGCGGAGCGCTACGTCGACCGTGCGGCCAGCGCCCGTCACGCGGAGGACTCCTTGCGCAGCGCCGACGACGACGGGGCGAAACACGATGCTTATCGTCGCCGTGGCGCCTGCTGAGACCACGAGCTCGGAGGAGGCTGGCGCGAACGGCGGCGCGGCAGCGAGCTCGATCTCGAGTTCGCTTTGGCTGAGGTTCGTCAACACGAGCGACGCGTGCCGGGCAGCTCCGAGCGGAACGGTGCCCACATCAAGCTCGACCGGGACGCGGAAGACCTCGCTCAGCGGCTCCACGGTCTCCCTGCATTGGCACCCCGCGAGGAGAATGATGAGGAGCGTCCCTGTTCTGTGCCTGGGCCACGGATTCCGATTCCGCGCGTACCGATCACTGCTCAGTGATGAGCTCGCGGGCACCGTGTTCCCGTCTGGCTTGCCGGCGACCTGGGCGAAGGAGAGCAATACGACTCGCTTTGGGCCGGAACTGTAGTGCCGTCAAGACGCGGATTGACAACACGACCACCTCGACGACACGGAGCGTGTGACCGTGCGAAGTCGTCGGGACGCCGGTCGCTGCGATGACACGTGGTTCTTATGCGCCCGGGTCGAGCGCAAGCTACAGCTGGGATTATGCGTCTGGTGAAGGTGGGGCTTGCGTCGATCAACACGACCGTTGGCGCTTTCCGCGCAAACGTTGATCGGGCGCTTCACCAGGCCGACGCGATGCGACACGACGGCGTCACGGTTGCGGCTTTCCCCGAGCAGGTGATCGGCGGCTACCCGAGCGAGGACCTGATCCAGTGGGACGCCTTCATCGCCCGCCAATGGCGCGAGCTCGAGCGGTTCGCGGCAGCGACCGCAGACGCGCCCATGGTCCACGTGCTCGGGTTGGCCGTCAGCCACAGGGGCCTTCGCTACAACTGCGCTGCCGTCGTTGCCGGCGGCAAGGTGATCGGGCTCGTGCCCAAGGAGAAGCTGCCGACCTACGGAGTCTTCCACGAGGGCCGCACGTTCTCGCGGGGCTACCCGGGAATGAGGGAGCTCTACGTTCCGCCGGACGGAGGAGATCCGGTCGCCCTCGGGGATCAGGTCTTCGCATTCGACTTCGGCGTTCTGTCAGTCGAAGTCTGCGAAGACCTGTGGAGCTCCGACGGGCCGATCCGCCGCCGTACCTACGCGGGCGCCGAGCTCGTCGTGAATCTATCGGCGTCTCCGTTCCGGCTGGGCTTCGACGCTACGCGGCGAGAGCTCGTCTCGACGCGAGCTGCCGACCACCAGTGCACGCTCGCGTACGTCAGCCAGGTAGGGTCGAACGACGGGTTGATCTTCGACGGGGGCAGCTTCCTGAATCAGAACGGCCGCCCCGTCGTTGAGGGGCGTAGATTTCGAGAAGGGTACGTCGCCGCGACCGTCGACCTCGACCGCACTGCGCGACTTCGAGCCGAGAACACGACGTGGCGCACCGACCAGGCACATTGGGCGAGCCGGTGTCGTGACATCCCCGTGCGCCGGTGTGACCTGACAACGAAGCGCGGCGCGCTCGCGTACCCGGCATCTTCCGAGGCGCGCTACTTCATCCCGGCGGCTCCTTTGCCGCGCAGCCAGCGGCAGTCGGTGTGCGAAGACCTGCTCGACGCACTGGCGCTCGGGGTCGGCGACTACTTCGAGAAGAACGCGGCGTTCACGAAGATCGGCATCGCGCTCTCTGGCGGCCGCGACTCGACGCTCACTCTGCTCATTGCGCACCGCTATGCGCAGCGGGCTCGGCCCGAGAGTCCGGGCTCCCTCATCCACACGTTCTACATGCCGACGCGGTTCTCATCGTCGGCTACGCGGCACGCCGCGGAGGTGATGGCGCGCGAGCTCGGAGTCGGCTTCACCGAGTGCTCGATCGACGATGCCTTCGAGCAGGAGATGAAGGCGACCCAGGCCATGCTCGGTGGCGAGGTCGCGCTGACCGAAGTGACGAAGCAGAACATTCAGGCCCGGCTGCGCGCCCAGCGCATGTGGAGCTGGGCGAACAGCGCGAACGCGTTGTTCCTTCAGACCGGCAACATGAGTGAGAAGGCCGTGGGCTACACCACGATCGGAGGCGACTTGACCGGCGGCCTGGCCGTGATCGGCAACGTGCCGAAGACGATGGTCAACTACCTGCTGGCCTACCTGCACGAAGAGCACTCCTACGAGGGCATCCGGCTCGTGCTCTCGACCCCGGCCGGGCCCGAGCTCGCGCCTGATCAGGTCGGAGAATCCGAGCTGATGCCATTCCCAATTCTGGACGCGTGCCTTCATCTGTACGCAGCCGAGAAGCTGGCCCCGGGCGAGCTCGTCGACGCGCTGATGACGATGTTCCCCGAACGAGGCCCCGCGGCCGTGAAGCGCGACGCCGAGAAGTTCGTCAGGCTCTTCTCCCAAAACATCTACAAATGGGTGCAGTCACCGCTGACGTTGCACGTCGGCAACCTGGATCTCGACAGAGAGCGGACCCTGCACCTGCCCGTCGTTCATCGTCCGCCGACTTGACATGAGCACGGCTCCGGGATTCATGTGATCGCGATGCGGCGTTCTTCGCTCACCCTCTTGCTCCTCGCCGTGCTGTCGGGCGTTCCGCGGATGGTCGGCAACGCGCTGGGTCTCGAAGACCCCTGCCCCGAGGAGTGCGAGGGCTCGCTGGGGTCGCAGAGCTGTCCGCCGAACTGCACCCAGGGTGTTTGTGCGAAGACGGTGGTGGGGCTGGCGTCGTCGGCGTCGATCGAGCTCGTTCGACCGTCGACGCGGGATTCCGTGCGCCTGGCGTCCGAGACGGTGCGTCTGCCGGAAGTCGCGACGCGAGTGTTTCACCCTCCGCGGGCCTGACCGTTTTCTGAACCGCTGCTCCAGGTGCCGCGCGGGCAAGCCCCGATCGCGCGCCGTTGCAACACTTCCATTCTTCACTTTCTTCACCGGGCCTTCATCGGCCGCGGAGCTCACATGCACACGCATTCCTTCAAGGCTCTCCTCGTCGTTTCGACCCTCGTCTTCGCGGTGCCCAGCATCGCTGCTGCTCCATCCGGCGACGCTCCCGCTGCCGCCGCCAGGTGCGAGCACGGCGTCAAGAAGTCGCTCTGCACGCGGTGCAACCCGAAGCTCGAAGCCGTCTTCAAATCGAAGGGCGACTGGTGCGCCGAGCACAAGCGGCCGGAGTCGCAGTGCGCGATCTGCAAACCGGAGCTGGCGAAAGAAGGCGTCAAGCCGTGATCGCCAGGCTCGCCACGTCGGCGCTCGTGGTCCTGGTCGCGTGCAACAAGCCGCCGCCCGCGCCAGCGCCGACCGAAGAAGACAAGAAGCCCGCAGCTGTCGACAACGCCGCGTCGCCGAGGCTTTGCGAGCACAAGGTCCCTGCCGAGCTCTGCACCCGGTGCAATCCCGAGCTCGTCGAGGTCTTCAAAGAGAAGGGCGACTGGTGCAATCAGCACGGTGTTCCCGAGTCGCACTGCTACCAGTGCAACCCGAAGCTGAGCTTCGCCGCCGCCGACGACGCGAAGCCCGCCGGGGAACCCTGGTGCAACGAGCACGGCGTGCCGGAAGCAAAGTGCACCAAGTGCAAGCCGCAGCTCATCCCCAAGTTCATCGAGGCCGGAGACTTTTGCCGCGAGCACGGCCTTCCCGAATCGGTGTGCCCCCATTGCAACCCCGAGCGCGCCACCGCCGCGGGACATGGACCGCCTGTCTTCCCGCCACCAGGAACGAGGGTGAAGCTCGCTTCGCCGGAGACCGAGCGCGAGGCGGGGATTCAAACGGTCAAGGTCGCGTCGCGGAAGTTCACCGACACGGTGACCGTCGTCGGCCAGCTCGACTTCAATCAGAATCGCCTCGCCAGGCTCTCGGCCCGCGGCGCGGCCCTCGTCGTCGAGGTGAAGGTCGACGTCGGCGACGACGTGAAGCGCGGGCAACCGCTGGTGGTCCTCGCGTCTGGCAGCGTGGGGCAAGACCAGTCGCGCCTGACGGCGGCCAAGGCGCGGGTGGACGCCGCGGCCGCAGCGCTCGCACGAGAACAAGCGCTGCTTGCCGACGGCATCACCTCGAAGCAGAGCGTGGACAATGCGCGCACCGAGCTGGCCGCCGCGCAGGCAGAGTACGAAGGCGCGCGGGCCTCACTGAGGGCTGCTGGCGCCGCTGAGAGCGGTTCCGCAGGCCAGTACACGCTCACCGCGCCATTCGACGGCACGGTCGTCGCTCGCGAGGCCGTCGCGGGCAAGAGCGTCGGCGCGGAGACGATGCTGATCGAAGTGGCCGACCTGGGCTCGATGTGGGCGCTGCTTGACGTTCCGGCGGAAGTGGCGCCTCGAGTTCGCGTGGGCCAGCGAGCCACCATCGAGCTCGACGGCGCAGAGCCATTGACTGGCACCGTCAGTCGGATGTCGGTCTCGGTCGACCCTCGCACGCGGACCGCCGAAGCACGGGTCGAGCTGCCGAACCCGGAGCGGAAGCTCCTCGCCGGCGTCTTCGTGCGCGCCCGAATCGAAGTGACCGCCGAGCACGAAGCTCTATTGGTTCCCGAAGAAGCGGTGCAGCGCGCTCAAGGAGCTTCTCTCGTTTTCGTGCGCAGCGCCCCGGGCGAGTACGTGCCCGCAACCGTCAAGGTCGGCGGCCGAGCCGGAAAAGAGGTCGAGATCCTCTCGGGCCTTACTCCCGGCGCCAACGTCGTCACCACCGGCGCGTTCCTTCTGAATACCGAGATCCTCAAGGACTCGATCGGCGCCGGCTGCGCCGATGACTGAGGTCATCCCATGCTGACCAAAACCATTGAGCTGGCGCTGCAGCACCGGTGGGCGGTGCTCGCCGCGTGGCTGGCGATCTCCATCGCAGGCGTCGTCTCGTTCATCGGCCTGCCGATCGATGCCTTCCCCGACACGACGCCGACGCAGGTGCAGGTGAACACCGTCGCGCCGGCGCTCGGGCCGTTGGAAATGGAGCGACAGGTGACCTTGCCCCTCGAGCAGAGCCTCGCCGGGCTGCCGCGCGTCGAAGAGCTGCGGTCGATCTCGAAGTTCGGCCTGTCGCAGATCACGCTGCGCTTCAAGGACGGGACCGATCTCTGGTTCGCCCGGCAGGTCACGAACGAGCGGCTGGGCCGTGTCGAGCTGCCCGCGGGCATGGAAAGGCCGACGCTTGGGCCGGTCGCCACCGGCCTGGGAGAGGTCTTCCACTACCTCGTTCAAAGCGAGAGTCAGTCGCTCGAAGAGCTGCGCACGCTGCACGACTGGGTCATCGCTCCTCAGATGCGCAGCGTTCCCGGCGTCGCGGAGGTCAATTCGTGGGGCGGCAACGAGAAGCAGTGGCACGTGGTGGTCGACCCGCGGCGTCTGCAGAAGTTTCACCTCACGCTGGGCGACCTGTACTCCGCGCTCGAGCAGAACAACCTGAACGTGGGTGGCGGAATCCTCGATCACGCCGGCGCCGCAAGCCTCGTGCTCGGCGTCGGGGTGCTGTCGGACGGCAAGGCGATCGAGGGCATCGTCATCGCCGCGCACGAAGGCGTGCCCATCTTCGTCCGCGACGTCGCACGCGTGGAGGTCGGCCACGAGATTCGCCGCGCCGCCGTCACGGCGGACGGCAAAGGCGAGACCGTGCTCGGCCTGGGCTTCCTGCTGATCGGAGAGAACAGCCACACCGTCACTGCCGCGCTCGCCGCGCGCCTCGCCGAGATCCAGAAGACGCTGCCTCCTGGCGTCCGGGTGACGCCCGTCTATGAGCGCACGGAGCTCGTCGATCTGGTGCTTCACACGGTGCGCAAGAGCCTGCTCGAGGGCGCGCTGCTCGTGATCGCGATTCTGTTCTTCTTTCTGGGCAACTTCCGCGCAGGCGTCATCGTCGCCGCAGCCATCCCGCTGTCGCTGCTGTTCGCGTTCAACGCGATGAGCCGGTTCGGCATCGCCGGCACCCTCATGTCGCTCGGCGCGATCGACTTCGGCCTCGTTGTCGACAGCTCGGTGATTCTGGTGGAGAACGCCGAGCGCCGCCTGGGGCTGGAGAACGGGACTCGTCCCGTCCTCGACGTCGTTCGTGACGCCGCGGTCGAGGTTCGCAAACCGACGCTCTTCGGCGAGCTGATCATCGCGCTGGTCTACTTGCCGGTGCTGACGCTCGAGGGGGTCGAGGGCAAGCTGTTCCAGCCGATGGCGCTGACGGTTATCTTCGCGCTGCTCGGCTCGGTGCTGCTGTCGATGACGCTGGCGCCGGTGATGACCTCGTTCGTGTTGCGGAAGGGCGCGCACCGTGAGCCGCGAGTCGTGGGGTTGCTGCAGCGCGGCTATGCGCGAGTGCTCGACCGGGCGCTGCGGCGCCCTGGCCGCGTTGTCACAGGCGCGCTGCTGCTCCTCGCTCTTTCCGGCGTCGCCGCAGTATTCCTCGGCAGCGAGTTCGTGCCTCGGCTGGGTGAGGGCACCGTGGTCATCAACACCGTTCGCCTCGCGGAGGTCTCGTTGGGTGAGTCGGCGCGGGTCGGCACCCAGATGGAGAAGGTCTTGCTCGCAAAGTTCCCGGCGGAGGTGGCGCGCGTCTGGACGCGCACGGGCACGCCGGAGGTCGCCACCGACCCGATGGGGCTCGAGGTGTCCGATGTCTTCGTCGCTCTGAAGCCGAGGGACCAATGGCAGCGCGCGGGTACCCAGGCGGAGCTCGTGGAAGAGATGCGCAAGGAGCTCGAAGACCTCCCCGGCATGAGGATGAGCTTCACCCAGCCCATTGAGATGCGGGTCAACGAGATGATCGCAGGAGTGCGCAGCGACCTGGGCATCAAGCTCTTCGGTGACGACCTCGACGTGCTGAAGGCCAAGGCGCGCGAAATCGAAGCCGTGGTGCGGCGCTTGCCGGGGGCCAGCGACGTCAGCGTCGAGCAGGTGTCTGGCCAGCCGGTGCTGGAGGTCACCGTGAATCGCGAGGCGATCGCGCGGTACGGCATCCCGGCCAAGAACGTTCTCGACGTCGTCGAGGCCATGGGCGTTCGAAAGGCCGGAGAAGTCCGCGAGGGTCAGAGGCGCTTCGATCTGGGAGTGCGGCTCTCGGAGGAGTTTCGCGATGCCGAGTCACTCGGCGCGGTGCTCGTCGAGGGGCCCGCCGGTGCACGCATCCCGCTGGCGCGGCTGGCGACCGTGAAAGAGGTCTCGGGGCCCAACACGATTCAGCGCGAGTGGGGGAAGCGCCGAATCGTGGTGCAGGTGAACGTCTCGGGTGGAGACCTCGGCGGCTTCGTCGACCAGGCGCGGGCGGCCATCGAACGGGAAGTCGAGCTCCCCAGCGGCTACTTCGTGAGATTCGGGGGGCAGTTCCAGAACCTCGAGCGTGCACGGCTGCGGCTGTTCATCGTGGTGCCGCTCGCGCTGCTGCTGGTCTTCCTGTTGCTGTACGTCTCGAACCGCCACGTCTGGGACGCGGTGAGGATCTTCAGCGGCGTGCCGTTCGCGCTGGTCGGAGGGGTGATGGCGCTGCTGATCCGCGGCCTGCCGTTCTCCATCTCCGCTGCGGTGGGGTTCATCGCCCTGTTCGGCGTCGCCGTGCTCAACGGCATGGTCCTCGTCGCCCGCATCCGTCAGCTCGTCGAGGGCGGTATGCGCCAGGTCGAGGCGGTGCGCGAGGCAGCAGTGACCCGCCTGCGTCCCGTCTTGATGACGGCATCGGTCGCGGCGCTCGGCTTCATCCCGATGGCGTTCAACACGGGCCCCGGCGCCGAGGTGCAGCGGCCGCTGGCGACCGTGGTGATTGGAGGCGTGCTTTCGTCGACGGTGCTGACGCTGCTCGTGCTGCCGGTGCTCTTCACCGCGTTCGGGGCGGGACGGCGCGCCTCAACGGGGGCGGCGTCATGAGAGCGCTGCTGCTCGTCGTCGCGGGGCTGTGCGCGCGCGGTGCGTTGGGGGCGCCGCCGCAGGTGCTCACCGCCAGGCGCGCAGTGGAGCTCGGCCTCGAAGGCAACCCCGAGCTGCTGTCCCTCGCCGCGGAGGTGAAGGGCGCCGAAGCCCGGCTGGCCGGCGCGTCTCTGCTTGCCCAGACCAACCCGACGCTCAGCGCCGACGTCGGGCCCCGCTGGGGCGCCGACGGTCAGCTGCTGGACTACGGCGTCGAGGTGTCGCAGGAGCTCGAGATCTACGGCACCCGCCGGGCCCGCATCGACGGCGCGAGCGCGAACCAGTCGATGACGGTCGCGCGCCTCAAGGCGCGGCGCGTGGAGATCGCCGCGGCCATTCGCGCAGCCTTCGCCCGCGCCCTGGCTGCCGAGCAGCGGTACTCGGTCTCGCGTGAGATGCTCGAGCTCTCACGCCAGGTGGCGGCTGCCGCGGCGAGGAAGTACGAGCTCGGCAGCGGCTCGCGCATCGACCTGAACACCGCCCGGGTCGAGGTCGCCCGCGCCGCCCAGGAGCTGAGCACGAGCGTCCGCGCGCGCGACGCGGCGTTTGCGGAGCTTCGCCTCTTGCTGGCCCTCGAGCCGACCACGGAGCTGCGGCTCGAGGATTCCCCTGCTTCCGCTCCGGCGATTGCCGCCGACGACGGGGCGCTGGTGACGAAGGCGCTGGCCACGCGAGCCGACCTCGTCGCCGCCAAGCACGCCATCGAGCTCGCGACCGCTGACCAACGGTTCTCAGCGCGGGAGTGGATTCCCCGCCCGAGGATCGGCGCCCGCTACGAGCGCGAGGAAGGTGACCAGGTCTTCCGGGGCACGCTTCAGCTCGACCTGCCGGCGTTCAATCAGAACCAGGCGCAGCGAGGCGTCGCGGCCGCTCAGTTGATGCAGGCCGAGCGCGCCGCCGAGGCCGTCGAGCGCCGGGTGCGGCAGGAGGTGTTGCTGGCCGCGATGCGGCTGCGCTCGGCCCAAGAAGCCGCCCAGGCCTTCGAGCACGACGTCATCGCGGCAATCGACGACAACCTGACGTTGGTGGGAACGGCGTACCAGGTCGGCAAGCTGACCTTGTTCGAGGCGCTGGTGCTCCGGCGGAACACGCTGGAGGCACGGCGTGGATACATCGATGCCCAGGAGCAGTTACGTACCGCTCAGGCGCAGATGCTCGAAGCGCTCGGCTTGGAGGAATGACCGTCATGACCGCCTGCAAAGATGCCTGCTCGGAAGAGCTGCCCGCCGAGAAGCCGAGCCTGTGGGGCAGCAAGCCGGTGAGGGCCGCGGCGCTGGCCTGGATCTTCATCGCCATCGCCTTCGCCTCGGGCTGGCTCGACGTGCCGCTGCTGCGCACCGGGCTCTTCGCCGCGGCGATCGTCTGTGGCGCCTTCTACTTCGCTCGCGAAGCGGTCGAGGAGCTGTGGAAGGAGCGCGAGGTCGGAATCGAGCTGCTGATGACGGCGGCGATCATCGCCGCCGCCGCGATCGGACAGTGGCGAGAGGCGGCGCTGGTCTCGGCGCTGTTCTCCATCACCGAGGCGCTGGAGGGCTTCACCATCCAGCGGACGCGATTCGCCATTCGCGGGCTGATGGATCTCGTCCCACCGAAGGCGCGGGTGCTGCGAGACGGCAAAGAGGTCGAAGTCGAGGTGAAGGACGTTCGCGTGGGCGAGCACATCCAGATTCGCCCCGGAGAATCGATTCCCGTCGATGGCCTGATTCGCGACGGGTCATCGGCCATCGACGAGAGCGCGGTGACGGGCGAGTCGCTCCCCGCCGAGCGCGGAGTCGGGCAGCAGGTCTTCGCCGGCACCCTCAACGGCAACGGAGCCCTCGTCGTCGAGGCGACGAAGGCCTTCGAGGCCAACACGGTGAATCAGATCATCCACCTCGTCGAGCAGGCGCAGGCGAAGAAGGGGCGCTCGCAGATGTGGGTCGAGCGCTTCGGACGCGTGTACAGCCCCGTCGTGCTCGGCGGCTCGGTGCTGCTGGCGGTCCTCCCGCCGCTGCTGGGTGGGAGCTGGTCGGCCTGGCTCGAGCGCGCCATCTCGTTTCTGGTCGCCGCCTCGCCGTGCGCGCTCGCGGTGGCGACGCCGGTCACGCTGGTGGCGGGCATCGGGTCGGCCGCGAAACGCGGCGTACTGATCAAGGGCGGCTCGGTGCTCGAGGCGCTGGGTCGGGTGAAGGCGGTCGCCCTGGACAAGACCGGCACCATCACCCGCGGCAAGCCTGAGCTCACCGCGATCAAGGCCTTGGGTCACTCCGAAGACGAAGTGCTGCGCCTCGCGGCGGCGGTCGAGCGCCTCTCGGAGCACCCGCTCGCGAAGGCGGTGATGCGCGCCGCCGGGGCGCGAAAGCTGACCCCGCCCGAGGCGCGGGACTTCCGCGCGCTGACGGCGGCTGGCGTCACCGCGGTCGTCGAGGGGCAGACCATCTCGGTGCTCAAGCCGGCGGCGGCTGTCGAGCAGGGCATCGCACTCGACGCCGATGCCGACGCGTGGCGCGAGGTGGCGCAGGGCAGGGGAGAGTCTGTCGTCGTCGTGGTCGCTGACGGCAAGGCCAGCGGCCTGGTGGCGCTCGCCGACACCATTCGGCCGCAGGCAGCCGAGCTGATCGCTTCATTGAAGCGCGCCGGCGTCGAGCACATCGTGATGCTCACCGGCGACAACCCGGGCACGGCGAAGTGGATCTCGCAGCAGGTGGGCATCTCCGAGTTCTACGGAGGGCTCTTGCCGGAGGACAAGGTCAGCAAGGTGAAGGACCTTCTGGGCAAGTACGGAAGCGTCGCGATGGTGGGCGACGGGATCAACGACGCTCCGGCGCTGGCGACGGCCACGGTGGGCATCGCCATGGGCGTCGCCGGCTCGGACGCTGCGATCGCCGCGGCGGACGTCGCGCTGATGGCGGACGATCTCTCCAAGCTCGAGTACGCGATCAAGCTGGGGCGCCGGAGCACGCGGATCATCGCGCAGAACATCGGCATCTCGCTCCTCATCGTGGCGGCGCTGGTGACCGGCGTGTTCGCGGCGGGCCTGTCGATGTTCGCGGCCGTAGTCGGCCACGAAGGCAGCGAAGTGTTGATCATCCTCAACGGTCTGAGGGCGGCGCTGCGGTGACCGCCAAGAAAAGCCTGAGCCGACTTCGCCATGGAGGTGCGTTGGCTTCGCGTGTATCCGGAGCTCGCTCTTGCGCCACGTAGTGAGGCACCGAGGGGTGACAGCGCGAGCTGCCGTTTCCTCCGGCTCGTCTTGTCTGGTATGCGCTGGGAAAAGGGCCGGCCAGGGAGATGTGCATCATGCGGTTTCGTTCGAGCCTGTCGTTTCCGCTGTTGCTTCTTACGGCGTGCGGTTTACCGCTCGCGGAGAACCTCGACGTCAAGCCGCAGCTGGCACCCGTCGTCGCGCTGCCGCTCGTGGACATCCGCGCCGACGTGAATCGTGACGGCATCGTCGACCTGGCCAACCCCGCTGACGATGATGGCGAAGAGACCTGGGACGCCCGCCATGGAGCCATCTTCCTCGCCAACATCGACGACGATCTGAGTCGTTGCCCGAAGACCGGCACGGACATGGAGCTGCCGCAGTGCCACGACGCTGCGGACGACGTGGTCAACGGTGGCGACGACGCCCTGGACCTCGCTCCGCTCAAGATCGCGGCATGGTCGAACGCGCCGGACGGCACGTCGGGCCGCGTCGCGGTGACCCCTGGAGGGCGCGCGCGCCTCTTCCGCAAGACCGCCGAGGGCTACGTGCTGTTCGATGAGACCTCAGCCGTGCTCAGCACGAACGACTTGCGGGGCGGCGTCGATCTCTTCATCGAAGCGAAGGACATCATCCGCGACTCGGCGGTGTGGGACGGGTACGTGACGGTTTCGCTCACGGTGAACAGCCCGGGGAAGCAGGACTCGGACTCCGTGAAGCTGCGCGTGTCGCCCGTGATGCTCTTCGATCACCTCACGCCTCCCGAGACGTCCTACGTCACGCGCTTCCCGCAGGATCCGGACAGCACGCAATTCGTGACCTCGTTGCGTGGCCTGCTTGCCCAAACGCCGGAGAATGCCCCCCTGGTCGAGATCCCCGAGCAGGATCTGTGGACGGAGGACTTCTTCGAGACCGGCTATGCGTCCATGCCGGCGCCCGGCGGAGTGCAGCACGTGATGCGCGTCGCGTTCCGCTCGGCCGGCGTTCGCCAGTCGGGACCGTCTCCACTGCGGCCGGCGGGCCGAATCGTCTTCACGCGCCTTCGTGGCAAGGACAACGCGGGCGCCCAGGCGTTCACGCTGCAGCAGGATCCGGACGCCGAGACGCTGAACTCGTTCGGCAACACGGAGACGATTCCTCCCTTCACCGTTAACGGAGAGCGCTACCCGGTGGGCCGGATCTTGAGGGGGAGCGTGCCGTCATTCTCTCCCGACCCGGTCTTCAAGAAGCTTCTCGAGTCACAGGTCGTGCAGGAGCCGCTTTACATCGACACGTCGTGGCTGCTCGTGGCGCACGTTGACGAGACGCTCTCGTTTCTCAAGGCGGCGACTCCGCGCGGCTGGGTGCTGCTGGTGAATGATCCGACGCTCGCACGTTCGATGCTGCAGGCCGAGGCCGACCGCGGAAACGGTGGCGTGCGGATGTTCATCGGGAAGAGTTGGTACGACGACAACTACAACCCGTATCCGGCGACCGCCACCATCAGCCAGGTGCTGGGGAACACCGACGTCATGGGTGAGAGCGCCAAGGCCGCGGCTGAGGTCGATGCGCAGCTTCAGATCATCAAGCAGGCCACGGGTATTCGCGATGACGAGATCATCCGGGTGCCCTTCCTGCACAAGAGCGAGTACGGCGCCTCGGTGGCCTATCAGCCGGGCTTCGTGAACGGCTACGTGGCCGGCGAGAAGGACTTCATCGCGCCGGATCCGTTCGGGCCCATCATCGACGGCAAGGACATCTTCAAGGCCGACTTCGAGCAGAAGCTGGCGACCATCGGCTACACGGTGCGGTGGCTCGACGATTGGGACCTGTACCACGTGAATCTCGGCGAGGTTCACTGCGCGACGAACGCGGCGCGGAAGATCCCCGCGACCAAGTGGTGGGAGGGCGGACGATGAAAGCGCTCGGGTTGGCGGTGTTGGTCTCTTCTGCGGCGTACGCGGGGAGCGTGGCCGATGTTCGCGCGCAGGTGCCACGGATGGACATGTTGAAGCGCGGCCCGCTCGCGAGCTCGATTCGGCCGGCGCTCGAAACTCTCGGGCGCGACGCGGTGACGGATCTCATCGCCGCCGCGACCGAGCCGCGCGACCCGTCGTGGACGGAGTCGGCCGTGCTCGCCTGGCGCGTGTCTGTGCTCGAGGCGCTGGGAACTCTGCGAGACCCGCGCGCGCGTTCGGTATTCGAGAGGTCGTTGGCGGATGAGGCAGGGCATTTTCTGGTGCAGCGCGCGGCTGCCGAGGGGCTCGCGCGGCTGGGAGACTTTGCGATGCTGCGAAGCTTCATCGGTCGCGACGCTGTCGTCGCTGGTATTGGTGCGCTGCGCCGTCCCGAGGTGGCGCAGTTGCTGCGTGCCGAGCTCGCGAAGCAGCCGTCTGCTGCGCGGGCGAAGCTGCTGGTGAAGGCACTTGGAGACGTGGGCAACGCGTGGGCGTGGAAGACGCTGCCCGATCGCGAGCTCGAGCACGCTACGCGCAACGCGGCGGCTGAGGGGCTCGTGGAGGCGTTCGTCGGCTGGGACGGCGAGGTTCGGCAAGCGGCTTCGAAGGCGCTGTTCGTCGTCGATGCTGCTGCGACTCCGGTGCTGATCGCTCAGGCCAAGGCGTCGGGTCACCGAGTTGCGGAGCTCGAGGATCTTCAGCTCCGCCTGCTGAGGAACCCGGTCCGCTGACCACCAGCCGGCGCAACAGGGGCTACGACACTCGAACGTACGTAGTTCGTACGTAATCGCCCGACCGCAGGTGAACGCCAGCGGTACGCGTCTGAACGCATTCCAGGAACTTGCCGCGCGACGCCCCGACGAAAAACGATTTCGAGTCAGGTGCCTTCGACCACTCGGCCAGCTCTCCAAAGACGGGCAACATCTACCAACGTCGCCTTGACGCGGGCAACCCCGAAAACCTGAGAGCGGTGCGTCGGCAGCGAGTCGAGCGTCGCCCTACGCCCCACGGGGCTCCGGGTAGTACGCCTCCAGGCAGCTGCGGCACAGGCCGTGGGACGTCATCCGCGGCGAGGGCTCGAACAGGGCAAGGCTCATCTTCCACTGCTCGGTGCCGGGAACTTTCACACGGCGGCAGCACGAGCACTGCGTCAGCACCCCGTTCGCGTCCTGGAGCTCTTCCGCCGGGGAGTCCGTCAGCTCGTACCGGCGCTCCAGCGGCCCCTCGACTCGCAGGAAGTGGCGCAGCAGAAGCCCCTGGGCCGAAGCCGTTCCCGCGGCCGGCCCGATTTGCGTCAGGTGCGTCGTCAGGCGGCGGAACCATTGCGGCGTGTTGCACTCGCTGTGGATGAACATCTCCGGTCGTGAGGGGCCGCCGCCCCGGAGCAGGTTCGCGATCGCGACCTCCAGCGACGGGCGCAGGGCCCCCACCACGAAGTCGAGGTAGCGACGGTGCAGCACTGCCTCGAGCCGGCAGCTCTCAGGCGCATTGGCTTCGTCCGCGTGCCGACTCCACGCCGGGTTGACGTACCGGATGATCCCGTCGGCGTCCAAGGCCACACACACGTTGGGGTCTGCGTCGAGCGTTGCTTGAAGGGCAGTGGTGAGACGCACGCCGGCTACGAACGCAATCCACGAGCCATGCCTCAGGCCTGCAGAGTCCGTAGCGCCTGGGGCCTCGCCGGTGGGGGTGTCGGCGACACCCGGGTTGAGTTCGACCCGGTCGAGAGTGCTCGCTCACCAGGCGCACCATCTCAGCGGGAACCGGTACGGGAGCCCTCGAGTGCACCGGACGCTCGAGCGCGCCGTCCCGACCCTTCAGGGCTGATTCGTGGTGGCGACGAATCCACCAGGGCCGACGACCCAGAGGTTGCACTCCGAGTCGCCGCGGATCTCCTTGAGGCTGGTGACACCCGCGAAGCTCGCGACCTGCTGCCACTGGTTGCCATTCCACTTCTGCACCGTGGCGCTGTCGCCGACCGCGTAGATCGCGGTTTCGGAGAAGGCCTCGAGGCTGCGGATGGTGAACGGCGTCGCCATGTCGGGAACCCATCCACCGTCACTCAATCGGTAGACGCTCGGCGTCTCTCCCGCCGCATACGCGAGCGCCGGCGAGGCCACCGAGAGCGCAAAGAGCCGCGTGTTGCCCGTGGTGAGCGCGAGGTCCGTCGTCCAGCCGGCGTCTGGCTGCCGCTTGAAGATCGCGCCTCTCCCGCCGCCGCCTGCGCCGCCCGACGCGTACAGGGTGTTCGGCGAGAAGCCGTCGATCGCCCAGACATCGTCGCCCATGTCCTGCGTGAGGGTCAGCATCAGGCCGTCGAGGCCGCGATGAGAGATGCGCCCGTCTTCGTGCCCGACGATCACCTCGTAGCCGCCGCCGACCGGGAACCCGATCATCGAGGTCACGCGCGAGTTCTGAACCACCGGGCCCGCGGTACAGGCCGCCGAGGTGCTCGCGAGCCGATCGATGCGCCCGAAGTTTCCCGCGAAGAACACCGGCCCGCCCGGCGCCGCCCACAGCGCGTCGGCGTTCTCGCTGCAAGTGCCGCTCGGCCCAACGAAGCCGCCGTCCCCGGACACCGCGTCACGGAACGCGAGGCGCGGGCTGTTCGTGCCGCCGATCCACACCCCGCCCGCGAGCACCGAGACGTCGTTGACGTCCATGGTGGCGGGAGCTGCGACGATCACGAAGCCGCCGTCGCACCGGATCGGGCTTCCGCCGCCGCTGCCACCCGCCGTGCCGCCGCCGCTTCCGCCCGCCGTCCCACCTGCCGCGCCGCCGGCAGCGCCGCCGCCACCGCCACCCGCCATGCCTCCCGCCGCGCCGCCGCCGCTGCCACCCGCCGCGCCGCCGCCGCTTCCGCCCGCCGCGCCGCCGCCGCTTCCGCCTGCCGCGCCGCCGCCGCTTCCGCCCGCCGCGCCGCCGCCGCTTCCGCCCGCCGCGCCGCCGCCGCCGCCCGCATCACCGCCACCGCCACCGCCGCCAGCTCCGCCTGCCTGCCCTCCGTCGCTCACGGGCTCCTCGAGCGTCACGTCGAGCTCGTCGACGGTGCCACTCGGAAACCGAGCGGTGAGGGTGCGCGTCACGACTGCGGGGTCGGCGCAGCTCGCCGCGTGAAGCGTGGAGATCAGCGTGACGCCAGGCTCCGGCCACTCGTCCCTGCGATTGACGCCCACGCGCACGCCCCCCATTCGCGGGCGCCCTTCCAGCCCGATCTCGGACGCGTCATCCTTGCCGACGTCGGGCACGGCCCTCACGCGAACGCAGCCCGCGGAGCCTCCCGACAGGCGGTACGTCACGTTGACCTGGACGCCGCCCCCTTTCGGAGCGTTCCCGCACGCCGTCAGAGCCATGACGGCCCAAAGCGCCACACCGCGCATCGACGGCCAACGACGCGCCATGGTCAGTCGATGATGGGTCGGCAGGTCACGCCTCCGTCTGCGGTCACTGCATCACAAACGTCGCCGGCGCAGCAGGCCGGCCCGGATGTCTGATCGCACTCGGCACCCGGCATCAGACACTTTCCCGCGTCCGAGCTTCCCACGGGTTGGCAGGTGTCGAGCAACTCGCCCCACCAGCGCTCTGGCGGAGCGCGGGCGCATCCGCCGCGGCGAGGGAAAACGGCTCATCCTCCGTGTCGGAGGCCGCCGCACTGGGTGCGCCTCGACGTCGCCCGTCACCGCTGCGGCAGCACCCCGGCGGCCTGCGCGGCGGCGAACAGCTCCGACGCGTCGAGGCTGCGCTGCGCGGCGGCGGCGATCAGCGAGCGCTCGGCGCGAGAGTGCACGTGCACCGAGAGGCCCTCCGTCGCCGGAAGCGCCGCGATGGCGTTGCGGCGCTCTTCCGCCCCCGCGTCGTCTCCCTCCAGCACGAGGTGAACGGCGGCGGTGCGGGGCTCGCGCTTGCTGCGCGCCAACAGCCGCTCGCGGAACAGCTCGACACCCGCCACCGCCGCGTGCGGCAGCACCGCCACGAACGTGATCGGCTCCCCGGTCTCGCCGAAGGCCTCGGCCGTCAGCGCGCTGATCAGGCGGTCGGTCGCCGGCGTCGGCTCGACGAGGAACCGCGCCATCACCACCGGGCCAACGCGAATGCCGATCACTCCGTTCAAGCTCATTTTCGAAACCAGGTCGCTGAGATGTCGTGCCGTTTGAGCAGGTCGTGCAGGTCGGTGCGGTTGCGACCGGCCATCCTCGCGGCAGCGCTCACGTTGCCGTTGCACTGCCGTAACAACTCCTCGAGGTACGCGCGATCGAACGCCTCGCGCGCCTCGCGCAGCGGGGGCAGCTCGGTCATCGTCGAGAGCACCGCCCGGTGAAGCGGCGCCGGCACGTCCGAGCCCGCCACCGGCGCTTCGACCGCCGCCGGAGTCCGCTGCGCCATCACCGCCGCCACGTGCGCCGGCCGCAGCACGCCGTCGGTGGTCAGCAGCGCGGCCCCCGCCACCACGTTCGCGAGCTCGCGCACGTTGCCGGGCCACGAGTGCGCCATCAACAGCCGCAGCGCCTCGGACGAGAGGTGCGCCCCCGACAGGCCGTGGGCCGCCGCCGCCCGCGTCAGGAACAGCTCGGCGAGCAGCGGAATGTCCTCCGGCCGCTCGCGCAGCGCAGGCATCACCACCGGCACGACGTGCAGCCGGTAGAACAGGTCCTCGCGGAAGCGGCCCGCGTCGACCTCGGCCTTCAGGTCCTTGTTCGTCGCCGCGATGACGCGCACGTCCGACTGCACGGGCTCGACCGAGCCGACCCGCAGGAAGTTGCGCTCCTGCAGCACGCGCAGCAGCTTCACCTGCACGCTCGGCGGCGCGTCTCCGATCTCGTCGAGCATCAGCGTGCCGCCCTCGGCGGCGCTGAACAGGCCCTCTTTGTCCTTCAGCGCGCCGGTGAAGGAGCCGCGCACGTGACCGAACAGCTCGCTCTCGAGCAGCTCGCCGGGCAGGGCGCCGCAGTTCACGGCGAGGAAGGGCCGATCGCGCCGCCCCGACCACGCGTGCACCATGCGGGCGGCCACCTCTTTGCCCGAGCCGGACTCTCCGGTGATGAGCACCGTCGCGTCCGAGCGGGCCACGCGCTGCAACAGCTCGCGCACCGCCGCGATGCGCGCGCTCGTCCCGAGCAGCTGCTCGTTGCTCTCGGGAGCGCCGACCAGCCGACGCAGGTTCGCCAGCTCGCGCCGCATCCGCACGTGCTCGACCGCGTGCTGCAGCTTCTGCACGAGCTCGTGATCGTCGAACGGCTTGGTGAGGAAGCCGTAGGCTCCCCGCCGCATCGCCTCGACCGCCGTCTCGATGGTCCCGTGCGCGGTGAGGATGATGACCGGCAGATCCGCCGAGCGCTTCTGCAGCTCTTCCAGCACGTCGAGCCCGCTCGCGTCTTCGAGGCGCAGGTCGAGGATCACCGCGTCGACGACCTCGCGCTCGAGGATCTCGATTCCCCCGCGCCCGGTCTGCTCCGTCGAGGTGCGGAAGCCGTGGTGCTCGAGCCGCAGCGTGAGCAGCTCGCAGAGGTCACGCTCGTCGTCGATGACCACGACGTGGGGGCGCCGCGCCTCGACCGGTCGCGCCGGGGAACCAGGGCCCGGGTCCAGCGGCACGGCGGCCTCAGCCGACATGGCTCGCCTCCAGCGCTGCGTCGTCGGCCGCGCGCGAGCGCGTCAGCGGCAGGCGCACGCGGAAGGTGGCGCCCGACGCCTGCGGCGTCTCGAGCTCCAGCTCTCCTCCGTGGGCGCGTACGATCTCGCGCGCCAGCGTCAGCCCCAGGCCGATGCCGAGCGTCTTGCCCGACTGGGGCACCGGGTGCGTCACGAACGCGTCGAACACCGTCTTGCGAATCGCCTCCGGCACTCCGGGGCCGTTGTCGGTGACCGTGATCCACGCGTGGCCCTCGTCCGAGGTGCGGCGCACCGTCACCTGGTCTCCGCGCTTCGAGACCGACACCGCGTTTCGCACCAGGTTCGCGAACGCGCGCTCGAGCAGCACCGGGTCTGCCCAGCCCTTCGCCGCCTCACCTTCGCGCAGGAGCACGATCTTCACTCCGCGGCTGTCGGCCTGCGCGCGCTCGTCGCGCACCGCCGCGTCGAGCACGGCGTCGACCGACGTGCCCTCGCGCAGCCTCAGCGGGCTGCCGGCGCGGAAGCGCGACAGGTCGAGCAGCGTCGACACCATGCGGATCTCGCGCTCGCAGGCCTGGCGGGCGATCTCCAGCACGCGCGCCTGCTTCGGCTCGAGGGTGCCGACCACTCCGTCGTCGAGCAACACCAGCGCCTCTCGAATCATCGACAGCGGCGTGCGCAGCTCGTGCGAGACCGAGGCGAGGAAGTTCTGCTTCGCCGACTCGAGCTGCATCAGCTGCTGCCGCATGCGCTCGAGATCGTCGCAGAGCTGGCGGATCTCGCGGGGCCCCTCGGCGCCCACCGGAGTGCTCAAGTCTCCGTCTCCGACGCGCCGAGCCGTCTCGGCCAGCCGAACCAGCGGCCGGCGGAACGACGCCGCGAGGCGCCGGACCAGCAGCACGGCGAGCAGCACCGACGCGAACGTGAGCGCGATCCCCGCGCGGCTGGCGGCCACGCCCGTGGCGCGTCCCTGCTCCTCGCGCGCCGACACCGCTTCGTGCAACTGCTCGAGCCGGCTCACCCAGAGGTTGGTGAGGTTCTCGTCGAGCTTGCCGCGGCGCAGCGCGTTCGAAGAGGCGGTGAGCACGTCGCACGCGCGGCCGTCACGGATCTCCTGGCTGACCGCGAGGTACTCCAGCGCGAAGCGCCGCATCGGCGCGGTCGCCGGCGCGCGCTCGAGCTGCTGGCTCAGCGTGGCCGCGCGCTGCCTGACCTCCGAGACCGCCTCGGGCCGTGCTTCGCCCGTGCGGCAGTCCTCGTGGGCGTGCCGCATCGCGACGTCCAGCTCCCACATCGCCCGGTGCAGCTCGCCCTCGTCACGCAGCGTGGCCAGCTCGGTCGCCTTCAGCGTGCCGAGCACGGACGTCACCTTCAACAGCGCGGCGAGGAGCAGCGCCAGCGCCGACGCCAGCAGCAGCAGCGGAGCGAAGTGCGACAGCGTCAGGCGCGGCAGCAGGCCGTCGGGCACCGACGGCAGCCAGAAGAGCGCCTTCGCGCGGAATCGATCGAGATGAGGTTTCACGGTGGCTCAAGCTTCGAGGCTCGCCATCCCGCGAGCAATAGCCTCGCGCCCGATCACGCAGCCGACTTCTCCGGAGCCGGCTCGGCGGCCGCCAGCGGGGCCTCCGGCTCGGCCACGGAGGGGAGCTTCAGCTTCTTGTAGAAGATGGCGTAGATGACGAGCGCCGACAGCACGCCGGTCAGGAAGTTCGTCATCGGCACCATCACCGCCGTGTAGACCATCAGCAGGCCGTGACCGCGGTGCTCGGCCCACACCTTCTTGATCTCGGCCGGCTTGATCATGTTGCTCGCCACCCAGAGCAGAATTCCGCCGATGCACGCCATCGGCACCTTCTCCAGGTACGGCGCGAGGAAGATGGCGAGGCCCAGCTTCAAGGCGAACTTGAAGTAGCCCGCAAACGGGGTGAGCGCGCCGGCCTTGATGCTGGTGGCGGTGCGCGCGAGCGCGCCGGTGCACGGGAAGCCGTTCACGAGCGGCACGAGCAGCTGCACCAGGCCCTGACCCCAGAGCTCCTTGTCGGGGTTGAACGGCGTGCGCTTGTTGTTCGCGAGGCGGTCCGCCATCGTCGAGCAGAGAATGCTCTCGACCGCCGACACGAAGACGATCGCGAAGACGAAGTAGCCGATGTCGAAGAGCACGCCCGCCGTGAGGCCCGGCAGCTGCGGCGGCGTGAACACAAAGAAGTTGCTGGGAATCGAGCCGTACTTGTCGGCGACGACCGTGACGCCCTTGCCGGTCAGCACCGTCGCGGCGAGCACGGTGCACAGGCCGAGCGCGAGCAGCGGAGCGGGGATGAAGATCGAGACCTTCAAGAGCCGGCGGGTCATGATCAACGTCCCGAGCGCGAGAGCGAGCGTGTAGAAGTTCACCTCGTGCAGGTGCTCCCAGATGATGGCGAGCTGCTGGCCCAGGTGCCCCTTCACCGCGACCGACAGGCCGAACGCCTCTCCGATGTTCGACATCGCGATCGCCACCGCGATGCCCACGGTGAAGCCCACGATGATCGAGTTCGGCACGAGCTTGCCGAGCTTGCCGAGGCCGGCGACGCCCATCAGCATCAGCACGACGCCGGCGATCATGCTCGCGGCCACGAGGAAGCCGTGCGCGACCTCGAAGCTGCCGCCGTTCGCCGGCCCGTACTTCATCATCACGCCCGCGAGCACGGGGATGAACGCCGCCGTCGGGCCGTACACCTGGTACTTCGAGCCGCCGAACGTGCGGCCGACGAAGCACGCCAGCGCGCCCGCGATGATGCCCTGCTCGGGCCGCAGCCCGCTCGCCATCGCGAAGCCCATCGCCATGGGGATGGCGGTCAGCGCGACGATGAGGCCGGCGCTGAAGTCGCGGTACAGCGTCTTGCCCAGCGTCTTGCGTTCGAGGTCTTCGAAGCGCGCGTCCCAGAGCGTGTTGAACTTCTTGAGGCGGGAGAGCACGGTGTCCATGGGGGTCCGCTGGTGAGGGGTGAAGGTTCAGCTGCGCGAGCGCGTGATGATCGGCAGCAGCACGGAGAGGAGGAACAGGCCGCAGCCCGCGGGGAACAGCAGGTTGTCGTCGCGCAGCACGCTCTCGCGCAGCGCGATGGCCGCACCGACGAACAGCAGCAGGCTGAAGGTCCCCACCGTCTGCTCGACGGAGTTGAAGACCCGGCGCGTCCGCGAGTCGTCGGCATCGGTCTGTGCCGCCGGCGGGGGCACCAGGCGAAGGGCGGGCCGCAGCTGCTCCCGCACAGGTGCAGCAGTGTCGGACTGGGTGGGCCGGCGGCTCACGGTGGACATGGCGTGTGCCGCTGTTCACCGCTCGTGCCATGGGGCGCCCCCTCTCAGCGACCTCGCGAAGGCGTCGGTGATTTCCGACACCGTCGGTGAAGTCCGGCGCTGCAGCGTCGACGAATCCCGACAGGGCCTTCGAAGGCTCCCCGCACGCCGCGGTTGGTACGGAAGTGGCTTCGGCCCCACGGCCCCGAATGAGCGACACGCGCCCTCACGTGCTGGTGGTCGACGACGAGGTCGACTTCTGCGAGCTGATGACGCTGCGCCTCGAGCACCACGGGTTTCGGGTCACGTCGCGCCACACGCTCCAGGGCGGCTTCGACGTGGTCGAGCGCGAGCGGGTCGACGCCCTCGTGCTCGACGTCCGGCTCGAGAATGAAGACGGCCTTCAGCTGTTCAGCGACGTGAAGCGCCGCGGCCTCGAGCTGCCGACGGTGATCCTCACCGCCGAGGGCGCCGGCACCAGCGGAGCGCCCACCGAGCTCGGAGGCGGCGACGCGCTCATGCCCAAGCCGTTCGACACCCAGGAGCTCGTGCGCTGGCTGACCCGCGCCGTGCAGCGCTCGTCCCAGCCGTCCGGTGCCGCTTCCGGCTCCGCGGGCGGCAGCAGCAGATAAACGGGCTTCAAAGTTTTTTGCGCCTGGGCGAAGCGCGGGCGCGTGGCAAATTCGCGTCTCGATGTCCGGCGACGAGCTGCTCAAACCCCTAGGCGGGCACGCCGTCTTCCTGCTGCTGGTGCAGATGGCGCTGCTGCTCGTCGTCACGCGCATCGGCGCAGAGCTGGTCAAGCGCATCGGTCTGCCCGCCGTCGTCGGAGAGCTCGCCGCAGGCATCGCGCTCGGCCCTTCGCTGTTCGGCCACTTCGCGCCCGGCATGTTCGCCGCGGTCTTTCCGCACGACGCCGCGCAGTTCCACCTGCTCGAGGTCGTCGGCACGCTCGGCATGGTGCTGCTGCTCCTGCTCACCGGCCTCGAGACCGACCTGAAGCTGCTGCGTCACCTCGGGCGCGCCGCGTTCATCGCGTCGTGGATGGGCATGGTCGTGCCGTTCATCAGCGGCCTCTTGCTCGGCGTCTTCATGCCGGACGAGTACCTGGCGAACCCCGACCGTCGGATCCTCTTCTCGTTCTTCCTCGCCACCGCGATGGCGATCTCGGCGATGCCGGTCATCGCGAAGATCCTGATGGACCTCGGGCTCACCCGAAGGAACATCGGGCTCGTCATCCTCTCCGCGGGCGTCGTCGACGACACCGTCGGGTGGCTCATCCTCTCGCTCATCGCCGGCGTCGCCACCCAGGGCTCGCTGCGCATCGACGCGCTGTTCGTCACGCTCATCTTCACCGGCATGTTCCTCGCCGGGGCCGTGCTGCTCTTGTACCCGTCGACGCGCTGGCTCACCGGGTTCGTCACCCGCCGCTTCAAGACGCCCGACGCCGACCTCGTGCTCGTCTTCGTCGTCACGCTCTTGTGCGCCGCCATCACCGAGGCGATCGGCATTCACGCCGTCTTCGGAGCCTTCATCGCCGGCACCGTCTTCAAGCAGGTCCCCGCGCTCAAGCACGAGACCGTCGTGCGCCTCGAGTCGTTCGTGATGGCCGTGCTCGCGCCGATCTTCTTCGGCATCGTGGGCTTGAAGGTCAACCTGTGGTCGTTGAGCGGCGGCGGCGTCGCCATGCTCACCGTGGTGCTCGTCGTCGCCTGCCTCGGCAAGCTCGTCGGCTGCACCCTCGGCAGCCTGTGGGGCGGCCTGCGGATCTGGGAGGCGCTCTCCATCGCCGTCGCGATGAACGCGCGCGGCGCGATGGGCCTCGTCGTCGCCACCATCGGCCTCTCGCTCGGCATCCTGAACGAGCAGGTGTTCAGCATGATCGTCATCGTGGCCGTCGTGACCTCGTTCATGGCGCCGCTGGGCCTGCGGCTCACGATGCAGAAGGTGCGGATGACCGAGGAAGAGAGCCAGCGCCTGCTCGCCGAGCAGTCGGCCGGTGTCTTCGACCCCAAGCAGCTGCGCGTGCTGCTCCCGGTGTCCGGCGGCACGAACCTCGTCGCTGCCGCGCGCGTCGCGGCCGGCGTGTCGAAGGGCAGCGCTCACCCCATCGAGGTGCTCCACGTCGACGCCCAGCGCAGCGTGAAAGAGCGGCTGCTCGCCCTGCTGCCCTGGAAGAAGCGCCCCGACGCCGTCGACCCGAAGGCCGCGGCCGTCGCGATCCAGCAGCGCCTCGAGCAGGGCGGCGTCGTGAGCCCGGTGCGGCGAATGACCCGCGACGACGTCGGCAGCGCGGTGCTCGAGCAGGCGCAGAAGGGCTGCGATCTGATCGTCGTCGGCGCCTCGCACCGCGAAGACGCCCTCGGGGGCCCCGTGCTCGAGCAGATCGTCCGCGGAGCCCCCTGCCACGTCGCCATCGTCAAGGCCGGCCCCAACGGCAACCACTACGGCAAGGTCATGGTCGTCTTCGACGGCACGACGTTCGCGCGCGTCGCCGTCGACTTCGCGACCCGCTGCGCCGAGACGCTGCAGAGCGAGCTCACCATCGCCGTCGTGCCGCAGGAGCGGAACCTGCCCGAAGAAGAGCGCACCGACCCCGGGCACGACAGCCGGCTCGCGCCCGATCAGATCTCTCCGGTCTTCCGCGCCTCGCCGGTGAAGCCGCGCGTCGTGCGCTGGGCCGAGCGGCTGCACGAGGGCCACGACCTCGTCGTCATCGGCGCCGAGAACCGGGCGATTCAGAACCGGCTGTTCTTCGGCTCGGACAACGAGCGGCTCATCGCCGAGCAGTCGATCGCCGTCGCCATCGTCGTGCCGAACGTGGCGCAGCTGCGCTGAAGCGGCCCGGAACAGCCGCCGTTCACGCTGAGCGCAGCGCCGCGGGCGCGCAGTCGAAGCGGGCCGGCGGACACCCGGACGGCGGGCTCAAAGCCAGCCGTCTTCCAGCTCGAGGTAGCTCCGCTCGCCCGACTCGCAGAGCGCCGCCAGCTGCGGCACGCGCGTCACCTCGGTCGCGAGCCAGTACTTCGCCGCCGCGCGCAGGCCCTTGCCGAAGTCGTCGTCCGGTGCGCCCGCGGCGAGCTTCGTCCACATCCAGCCGATCACGACGAGGGACGACAGCTCGAGGAAGTCTGCCGAGTGGCCGAGCATGCCCTCGAGATCTCCCGCGGCTCCGCGGCCGCCGAGCGTCGCGGTGAGCGCGCCGAGCGTCTCGATCGCCTGCCGCATCGGGGCCACGTCGAGGCCCTGCGCGTGCGCGCGCTCGAGGTCTGGGCCGATCTCTTCGGCCAGCGCCATCAGCGCCGCGCCGCCGCCGGCGACGATCTTGCGACCGAGCAGGTCGAGCCCCTGAATCGTCGTGGTGCCCTCGTGAATGGTGTTGAGCTTCTGATCTCTGAGCCACGCCTCGGGCAGGTACTCGCTCGAGTAGCCGTAGCCGCCGTGGATCTGCAGCGCGAGCGCGTTCGCCTCGAAGCCCTTCTCGGCGGCGAACGTCTTGGCGATCGGCGTCAAGAGGTCGAGCAGCAGCTTCGCCCGCGCCCGGGTCTCGGGCTCGACGGCGTGCTCCGCGAGGTCCGCGTACCGCGCCGCGACCGCCGCGAGGCACAGCGACCCTTCGACGATCGCCTTCTGCCGCAGCAGCATGCGCCGCACGTCGGGGTGCGCGGTCAGCGGCACCGGCGCGGTCGTCGCGTCCACCACGCCCAGCGGCCGCCCCTGCCGGCGCTCGCGCGCGTACTCCAGCGACTGGTGGTACGCGACCGAGGCCGTCGCCGCCGCGTTCGTGCCGACCATCAGCCGCGCCTCGTTCATCATCTGGAACATCTGCTTGAGGCCCGCGTTCGGAGCTCCGACGAGCCAGCCGCGGCAGTCGCCCTCGTCCCCGAAGGAGAGGGCGAGCGAGGGCAGACCTCTCCAGCCGATCTTGTGGATGGCGCCCGCGACGTGGACGTCGTTCGGCACGAGCGCGCCGTCGGGGCCCTCGCGCCGCTTCGGCACCGCGAACAGCGAGATGCCCTTCGTGCCCGCGGGAGCGCCGTCGATGCGCGCGAGCACCAGGTGCACGATGTTCTCGGTGAGGTCCTGGTCTCCGCCGGAGATGAAGATCTTCGAGCCGCTGATGAGGTAGTGGCCGTCGGCGGTGGGCCGCGCGCGCGTCGTGAGATCCGCGAGGCTCGAGCCGGCCTGCGGCTCGGTGAGCGCCATCGTGCCGGTCCACCGCCCCGAGTACATGGCCTCGAGGAACCGGGCTTTGAGCTGCTCGCTGCCGAAGGCCTCGATGAGGTGCGCCGCGCCCTGCGTGAGCCCGGGGTAGCCGGCGGCCGAGAGGTTGCCTGCCATCAGGTACGCGGCCGAGAGCGTGAAGACGGTCATCGGCAGGTGCTGGCCGCCGACCGCTGCCGGCCGTGGCGCGGCGATGAGGCCGAGCTCGACGAGCTCGCGATGGAGCGCGTGCATCTTCGGGTGCACGCGAACGCCGCCGTTCTCGAGCCGGGGAGGGTGCTCGTCGATCTCGCGGTACGAGGGGAACAGCACCTGACGCGCGAGTCGCCGGCACGCCTCGAGCCACGGGTCGAAGGTCTCGCGGCCGTGGTGCGCGAACGCGGGCAGCTTGCACAGCGCCGTGACGTCGAGCACGTCGTAGAGGACGAAGTCGACGAACCGGTCGGAGATGAGCGGGTTCATCGCCGGCGAGGCATACGCTATTTCCGGCGCCGCCGGGCCAGCCATCCGCCGAGCGCGAAGAGCAAGAGGCCCTCGGCGGCGTTGCAGCTGCAGCCGGGCCGCAGCTTCGTCGTGCCGAGGTCGACGCGCGTGTCTTCCTTCGTCGGGCCCTTCGGCGCCCCGGCATCGGGAGCCGGCGTGATGACCTCGCCGCCCGCGTCGGGCTGCTCGACGACGCCCGCGTCCTCTTCCGTCCCACCGGCGTCGGGAGGCTCCATGACGCCCGCATCCGGCTCGACGAAGACGCCGCCGTCCGGCGTCGGACACCCCGGCCCGGTGAGCGACGTCAGCATCGTGCCGCGCCCGTCGGTCGCCATGTTGAACCACGGCCCCCAGCGCTGCTGGTACTTCTGCACCTTCGTGAGCATCGCCGCCGGCACCGCGGTCTGGCCCGGCGCGAGCACGACGATGAACGCCACCTTCCAGCAGCGCTGCGCGTGCGGGTACGCCGGCACCCGCGGCCCCATCGCGCGAATGATCTCCGCCGCGGTGATGTCGTGCCGCACGAGGCCGGTGACGGTCTGTCCCGAAGAGGTGCGCGACATCGGCAGCGAGTCGACACCCTCGCCGGGCGCGGCCGGGTCCTCGAGCACCATCATCGGGCTCACCTCGTTCTCGCCGCGCAGCCCCATCAGGTACTGATCGATGTGGCTGTACTTGCGCGGGCAGCCCTGAAGCCGGAACGAGCCGCCGCCGAGATCGGTGATGCACTCGCCGTACATGACCGAGCGCGAGTCGGTCAGCCGCGAGTAGTGCTGGTTCGGGTGCCCCATCTGCCCGCCCTCGGGGTCGGCTCCGGTCAGCGCGCGAATGAAGTGCTGCTTGCCCCGCCCGTCGGCCTGGTCGAACTCGACGCCGAGCAGCCAGTGATGGCCGTACTCGTGCCCCAGCATCTCGATGCCGGTGAGGCTGGTGACGCCCGGCAACGGAATCCCGATCGACGGAGACCAGTCCGCATCCGGATCCGCCGGGATCGGCTCGCTGCCGGGCAGCCCGGGGATGAACCCCTTCGTGGTGCCCAGCGCCCCCATGTACACGCACTGCCCGAGCTTGCTCGAGCTGTACGTGTTCACCGACGGGAAGACGCCGTCGCGCCCGATGCCCGTGGCGGCAGAGCGCACCGGTGGGCCCATCCACACGTTGTTGAGATCCGTGATCTGATCCGAGGTGCTGAACGAGAAGACGCCGTCGAAGTCGTCCGGCGCCCCCGCCGCGCGAATCGCGTTGAACGCCGCGCGGCAGAACTGCTCCTGCGGAGGAGGGAAGATCGAGCCGGGCATCATCGACGCCACGAGGTTCGTGATGGAGCCCGAGGGATCCTGCACGACGTAGATGTCGCCGACAGTGCTCACCTGCGCGGCCGAAGGCCACGCGAGCAGCACGCTCATCACCACTGCCGAAATCGTTGCCGACCGCACGAGGGCCCCTCTCGCTTCCCCTTAAGAGGCGGCCCCTAAAGAGCACGGCTGTGCGCGTCGGTGCAAGCCGCGGAGTACAATTGCGCCGTGCCTCTCGACGCACTCGGCGCCTTCGCGCGGAAGAAGATCGGGAAGGACCAGCTGCTCCGCGCGCTGTGCGAGCACGACAAGTGGTTCGTGCCCATCGACGTCGCGACCGCGGTGATGACCGGCAAGACGTTCGAGTGCCTGTCGGTCTGGGGCGCAGTCTCGAAGGTGCCAGCGGGCCAGCTCTACCTCTTCACCGACGTCGAGGCCGGCCAGCGCGCCGCGAAGACGACGTCGCTCGGGCCGTACGCGTCTCCGGTCGCGGGGGCCGAGCTGTTTCGCCACCTGCCGCCGAGCCTCACCGAGGTCCACGTGAACCCCGGCTCGGCGCCCGAGCGCTCGTGGTTCTTCGGCGGCGACTGGGTCGAGCTGTCTCGGCGCTGGGGCGCAGCGGTCGTGCTCGAGCGCCTGCTCGCCGGCAAGCGCAGGCGCGAGCTCACGCAGGAGCTCATCGACTTCGGCTCGTTCTCGACGCTGCGAAAGCCCGACGGCACCCTCGCGACCGCGGCGGGGAAGGGGAAGCTCGAGAACCCGGCGATGGTGTTCACCGCGCCCGACTGCTGCGACGCCGCGCTGAAGGCCGGGGGCGCCGAAGCGAAGCGCTGGAAGCGCATCACCGGCAGCGGCAAGCAGCTGTTCACCGCGTTCTCCAACCTCGGCGTCGACGGCCTCGTCCTCAACCCCCACGGACCCGGCCCCACGAAGACGCTCGACGAGGCGTTCTGCTGGGGAGTCGTCTCGGCGATCGCAGCGCGCGACAAGAGCCCGTCCTGAAGACGCTTCCGATGCGGGCCCTGGGCGCCCCGTGAGCCCCGCACGCCCCCGGCACTGCGCCCGGCCCTCTGTCGCCGGCGGCGGGCTCAGGCGCCGTTGAGGCCCGCCACGAGCCTTCGCCCGCGGACCTCGGAGCTCATCAGCGGGGCCTCCGGCGCGAGGCGCGCCGCGTCGGCCAGCGCGTCGGCCACGTCGTTGGCGGTGCCCTTCCGGTTCAGCACGACCTCGCTGTCGGTGCGCTCGGCCACCGCGCGGCCCTCGAAGACCTCGATGTTGAGGCCGACGTTGAGGCCCCGGCGCTGCTGGGTCGTCACGTTGAGCTCGACCTGCGTGTTCTGGCCGGCCTCGCGCAGCGCGCCCGGAAGATCGCCCTCGCGCGCCCGCTCGAGCAGGCGCGGGTTCATGATCTCGTCGGGCTTCCCGCTGAGCTTCAGCTCGACCTCACCGCCCCGCGCGCCCCGGTTCCCCGCCACCTTCACGGTCAGGGTCGATTCGCGGCGGCTCTCCCCGAGGCGGGAGATCGTCCCGCTCGGGTCGTCGAGCAGGTCGCCGGGCGTCACGCTGGAGGGGAACGTGAACTTGTCCTCGACGGTGACGGACGCGGTGCCCTTGTTTCCGGTGTTGCCCACGCCGCCGTCGGTGCTGGGCGTGGCGACGTCGACGTCGACCTGCACCTGCTGCTTCACCGTCGCGCTCGAGAAGCGGCCGTCGGGGCCGACCTCGAGCCGCAGGCTCAGCGCGCCGGAGCCGCCGCCGCCCCCGCCTCCGGAGAGGTTGACCGACTCGTCCAGCTTGACGCCGAGCGCCTTCGCCACCTGCACCGCGGCGTTGCCGCTCAGCTCGATGGCGGTGGTGTGCTCGCGAATGAACTGCAGCTCTTCGGCGGTGAAGTGCTCGGGGTCGACTCCGCCCGGAGTCGGGTTGCCGCCGCGAATGCGGGACATCAGCTGCATCGCGCGCTGCGCCTCCTCGGGCGTGTCGACGACCAGCTCGGTGCGGGCGTCGACGCCCACGGTGCCCGACTTCGAGCCGCTGCCGACTCCGCCGTTGAGCCCGCCGCCGGTGGTGACCACGTATTCGAGCCTGGGCTGACCATCGGGCCCCAGCACCGGCGTGCCGTCGGGGTTCGTCTTCACGCGGCACTTCACCTCGCTGTCGGCCTTGATGCCGCCCTTGGCCGCCTCGATGCTGCCGCCGAGCTCGAAGCCGACCTTGTACGAGTCGCCGGGGCCGAGCTGCTCGATCTGCCGCTGCGGGTCGAGCGCCTCGAGGCGATCGCGCACCGCCTCCTGCTCCAGCACCTCCTGCGCCTTCGCCTGGGCCCAGTCGATCGCGGGCTGCGCCACGCTCCACAACGACTCACCGAGCTGGCGGGCCAGCGACAACGCGCGCGAGGGCTCGAGTCCCAGGTACGGCCCACCTGCGGTGAACGAGTCGGCCGCGGAGTGACCGATCGACCCGCCGGCTCCGGCCTGTGCCACCCGGGGCTTCGGTTGCTCGACCCGCGCCGAGAGGTTCGCTGCCAGACCGCCGCCGATTCGAAGGGACATTCGAGAGGACCTCGCCGTGTTGAAGGACCGGACCTGCGATTGTCGTCCCTGCCGCACCCGGCCGTCCAGCCTGAGCCCTTGGTTCTCGCCCAACCCGCGCCCGTACCTGATCGCCTGTAGGGAACGTGGCAACCAACGGCCCATGAGCACGACCCGAGCGGTGGCGCTGTTGCTGTGCGTCTCGAGCTGCGCCTACGTGCCGCGACAGGTGCGGCTGCTCGCGCCCGAGCGCCGCGTGAGCCCGGGAGCCTGCGTCGTCGTCGAGCCGCTCACCGACGCTCGGGACGACACGTCGCGGGTCGGCACGGTTCGAAACGGCTTGTACTGGCCCACCGCGAGCGTTCGGACCGGCGACGCGCCTGCCGAGTGGGTGACCGCCTACCTGCGCGACGCGCTGTCGAGCCCCGAGCCGGCGGCCGGCTGCTGCACGCTCGAGGGCAGCCTGCGCGACCTGTTCGTCGACGAGTACGTCAACGCCGAAGGCAGGCTGACCGTGTCGCTGCGGCTCTCGCGGTCGGGCGACGTGCTGCTCGAGCGCGACTTCACCGCCAGCCACAGCCAGCTCTCGAACTTCGCCAGCGAGGCCGAGCTCGAAGAGGCGCTGCAGCGTACGCTGGTCGCGCTCGCCGATGCCGCGCTGCCCGAGATCGCCGCCGCCGCCCAGGCCTGCCGCTGATGCGCGCCTCGTCAGCGGCCGAGCTCGCGGCGCGCGAGAGAGGTTCAGGCGCGCAGCCGCGCGAAGAAGTCTTTGAGCAGCGCGCTCGACTCGGCGGCCAGCACGCCCCACGTGGCCTTCACGGTGTGGTTGTGGCCGACGAGCAGATCGGCGCGGCCCTGCTTCGGGTCATCGGCGCCGAAGACGACGGCGCCCAGCCGCGCCTGCACCATCGCGCCCGCGCACATGCCGCACGGCTCGAGCGTGACGTAGACGGTGACGTTGGACAGGCGCCAGGAACGCAGGGCCTGGGAAGCCTCGCGCATCGCGAGGAGCTCGGCGTGCGCGAACGGGTCGTGATCGATCTCGCGCCGGTTGTGCCCGCGGCCGATGATCACGCCTTCGTGCACGGCGACCGCGCCGACGGGCACCTCGCCCATCTTCCCGGCGGCCTCCGCGAGCTCGAGCGCGAGGGACATGAACTGCGCTTCCATGCGGTCGAGATATCCTGAGTCGCATGAGGACCGCGCACCGAATCGTGGCGTTGTTGGCGGTGGGGCTCCTCGTCGCTTGCAGCTCGACGAAGCCATGTCCCGCGCCCGCGGGTTGCCCCGCAGGCTCGCAGACCTGCCCGGCGGGATACGCCTGCGGGAGTTACCTGCCGGAGTGCGGCTGCGTCCCCCATGCAGGGCGCGACGGCGGTCCAACAGGCTGCTGTCCGCCGAACCCGTAGCTGCTAGCGCTCCCTGGAGGATTCGAACCTCCGGCCTTCGGATTCGTAGTCCGACGCTCTATCCAGCTGAGCTAAGGGAGCAATTTTGCTTCTGATGAAGCTGCGTCGGAGAGAGAGGGATTCGAACCCTCGATACCCTTTCGAGTATACAGGTTTAGCAAACCTGCGCCTTCAGCCTCTCGGCCACCTCTCCATCTCGACATCGACCTTTCAAAGAACCAGCGTCCAACAAACCCTGCAAACCGATCCTGGCGGAGCAGGTAGGATTCGAACCTACGAGAGGCTTGCACCTCTGGCGGTTTTCAAGACCGCTGCCTTCAACCGCTCGGCCACTGCTCCGTAAAACAACTTCGTGGAGTTAGAGGCTCTGACTGCTCCGCACAACCCCGAATGTAACTTCAGGTGTAACTTATCCCCCGTTTCGACCTCTGACGCCGCCGCCCTCCAGAACTGAACGGCGGCCCTGCTACCACGAGGTGGGGAACGTTGCCAACGAACTCCACCACTGCGAGTCGTTCTCCAGGCTCACCCGGCCGCACGCTGTCGCGACCTCCGCCAAGAACACGGCTTCAAGGCGCCGCTCAGTTTCCGATCGAGCGCCTTGCCACCGTTCTCGTACTCCTTAGAGGCTCACCGGCCCGACACGTTCCGGCAGTACACTTCTTCGAGCGGCAGTGTCACCTTGTAGTGGTCCGGGTGCGTTTCGAAGAAGAGAGCGCCTGACAGCGAGAGCTGTTGCTTCCTGAGCTGCTGGTCGTCGAGCGGAACGATGATCTCGTTCTGCAGATCCGTAGTTCCAGTCTCGCGGAGCGTGACGAACTCCAGGTCGTGGTCTTTTGAGTCCGGCGCCAGAAGCCCATCAACGCGCAGGCCGGTGACTCGCCACTTGCGCAGCTGGAGGCCTGGCGGAATTCGTTGCTGCGTTCGAAGTCGGACGTGGAACGACAGGAATCGATGCGCTCGGTAGACGATCGGGCTCCGGATCTCGGCGCTGAGAAACTGGCCTGCGAGGGACCAGTCGAACGACACAGCTGCCGGTGTTCCGGGTGGCGTCGAAGCAGACGACGGGGCTGCAGGTGGCGCGGGCGGCGGCGGCCCCGCAACGAAGACGGCGTTCTTGGCCCGCTTGTGGGCAATGAACTCGCGGTTGAGGTCTTCAAGTGCGCGCATCTGCCTCGGGTTGCAGAGCGCGACATCGATCGCGACCTCGCGGAGGCGCAGGATCCCCTCGCCGCGAACCCGCTGATCGGGGTCGAGCATTCCGATGACGACGCGTTGGAGGCGTCGGCGCAGAATGAGTTCGACGCATGCGATCTCGCTTGCGCTGCGCGCCTCCCTCGTACACGGCTCGAGTGTCGTGTAGAGGGTCGCGCGGCTGAGGTCGCGCTTCGCGTCACCGAGTTTCGTTTCCAGGAGCGTGCGCTCGGCGTGGTGACCGGCTGTTCGCTCGCCGCGGTATGCAGTTCCCAGGACCTCGTTGTCGAGAACCAATGCCGCCCCAACGAAGAGCTGTACGGCCTTCCCTTGCTCGGGAGGTGTCTTCCTGGCCTCGGCAATCGCGAGGTCCATGAATCGGTCGTCCGACGCGACTTGGTCCTCGGCCGCCTCCAGTTCGGCGAACGGGATCAGCAGCACATGGCCGTCGGGAGTGTGAACCTGGAACTTTTCCGTGCCGTGTCGAACCCGGTCGAACGTCGGAATGCCGACCAGTGGGCCCTCGGTCGTCTTCAGGTTGAACTGGGCACGTGGGACGAGGTTCTGCTCAAATCGTGACCTGAACTCCTCGACTCCCGGAGCGACCCGGTATTTCTCGATCCCCATCGACCTACTCGGGGGCCACGAGCAGTTCTACGGCGGTGCCGTCGACTCGACCGATCTTCTTGATAAGAAAATCGCGTCCCCCAATCGTCAGGAACTTGTAGGTACCCGGTGGCGCCGAGTCGACGAAGGATTTCGGCTCGTGTAGTTGCGCGCGCACGGTGGTTTCGTCGGTGCTCAGGTAGAGCCGATCGGCCTCCCCATCGTCAATATCGACCACGAAATCGGCGGCGGCCCAGGTAGTCGGGTCGACCGTGCGCACGACTCCAGGGACTGGCTCGACAGAAGCGGCGTCATCGAGCTCGGCAAACGGAATTCGGTAGAGGTGCCCATCGCCGGTTCTCAGGCTGAAGGCTACGTTCGGGTCTTTAGGGTCAGCGATCGAGCCGCTCGTTGGGACACCCGTAACGGCGTCGCCACTTTTCAGCCGCAGGCGGAAGCGGTGGCCGCGAAGGCTATTCTGGAGAAAGGCGTCGTAGTACCGATCGAAGGCGCTGGGATTTACCTTGTAGCGGTCGAGACCTGCCATGCGGTGATCATAATCCTGGCGACGCCGCTTCGTCGATGCTCCACGAGGCCTATGCTTTGCGCCGGCAAGGCGATCGTCGGGCGTCGTGGCGACGGGGTCGCGATTCGACCTTGTAGATGTGGCGCTCAAGCGTCTTGGGATTACGTGGCGACGGCGTCCTCGTCGCGCGAACCAAGCCGCGAGACGATGAACCACACGAGCCCGACGACGAGTGCGACCACAATGGCGATTGCCACGCCCACGCCAATAACCGCCGAGAGCGAGGTTCCGGACTCTGTTGGCCCTTCGGTCGCGGCCTCGTGGTCGGGCCGGTTCACGAACGCCGCCAGTGACATCTGGACCCGCTTGAGCGTGGGCCGATCCGCGACTCTCGCGGCGGTCATCTTGACCACCAGGTTCGCCAACTCGTCGGGGCATTCGATGGCGTCACGAGGGTCGAGGCTGGTGCGGTCGACCGGTGGCCGCTGGTGCGTGAGCATCTCGAACAGCGTCGCGCCGACCGCGTAGACGTCCGACTTGGGCAGCGCCGGCCCCTCGATCTGTTCCGGAGGCATGTAGCCGGGCGTTCCGGCACCGCCGACAGTGGCGAGAAGGGACTCCGCGCTCTTCCCGAGGCCGAAGTCGCCCAGCGCGATGTGCTGATCCTTCACGAAGATGTTCTCGGGCTTGATGTCGCGATGCACCACTCCACGTGCGTGCGCCTCGCTCACAGCGTTAGCGATTTCGAGGGCGATGCCGGCGGCCTTCTTCGCGGGCACCGGTCCTGTGAGAAGGTCTCGTAGCGTCCCATCCGCGAGCTCCATCACGATGTACGGGTCATCGCCGCTGAGGTCGTGGTCAACGAGCTGAATAATGCCGGGGGCACCGCGCAGCCGGAGCAGCTTGAGCGCCTCTTTGTGAAGCTCGCCGAGCCGCTGGCCCGCGCGGTCGATCAAGCGCTTCAGGGCAAGCAGTCGGCCTCCGTCGTCGCGAACGAGCCAGACCTCCCCGAAGCCGCCGATGCCAAGCGACTTGATCAGTGCGTACTTCTGCTGCCTCATTGCGATCTCCCCGCTGCAGATGAACCATCGCGACCGTACGCCAGCGCGAACAGCCGGTGCATCAAGTAGGGCTGGCCGCGAAGCTCCCATTCGCTGAGCCGCTTCGGCAAGTCGCGGTCGCGCCGAATTCCAATTTCCAGTGCGCGCAGTACGACGGCGACCGCGCCGCGTGGACCTGAGATTCCAGCGACGTTCTCCCAGCGGTTGACGGTTGCAAACGCCACCCCGAGGAGATGAGCGAGCTGCTCCTGAGTCAGCCCCAGGCGCTCTCGGAGACGTCGCAGCCGTTCACCAGTCACTGCGACAGCATGCTCGCTACCGCGTTCTGATGTCAACGCCGCTATAGCAATTGTTATACGGACACGACTCCGGTCGCTACTCGAGCAGGCCCAGTCGCCCTGATGAACCCCGGATTGAACGCGCCGAAGCTGGAGTCGCGGGCGATGACGGTGCGGTGCTCGATGCTGGCGAGGTCGAGATCGATCGTCGCGGCGCTCGGGCCGTCGTTCAACAGCCGGAGGATTTCGGAGACGGCCAGGCACGCTGCGGTCGCCCCGACGAACGGAGCCCCCACGGCCTTCCCGGCGAGGAGGGTGACCCCACACTGGTCGAGCCCACCGTTCGCGAGCAGGTGCTCGTAGGCCGGCTGCTTCGCCACCGGCTCACCCGCCGGCGAGCTCTTCCACAGCTCCGCGGCTGGCCGCTTGCCCGGCAGGGTGTGCAGCCGCATCGTACGGAAGTCGCGATGGCCGCTGCCGAGGCCAGCCTCGACCACCATCTTGAAGCCGACCTGGTCGAGCGCGCGGCGGCCCAAGGCGTTGTCGAGGCCGCACAGGGCGATCGCCGGTTCGCTTTCCGCGCGGGTGAATGAGTCGTCGAAGCGGCGCTCGTTGAGGATCGTGGTGAACCCCCTCGCCTCGGCCCAGGTGGCCATCGCGCGCGTCTTGCGCTGGCCCACCATGGATGCCGACGTGAGGATCGACGTGCTCTGGGTCGACGGCGTGATGACGTCGAAGTCCTGCAGCACGAGCTCGAGCCCAGCCGGCTGCTTGTATGGGAGCAGCCCCAGCGCCCAAAGATAGGCCTGCCCCAGATGACCGAGCCCGATCAGCCAGAGCCGTGAAGGCAGAAGGTCCAGCGGGGGCGCGCCGTCCGGCTCGAGCCAGTCGAGCTGCGGCTGCCAGAGCGAGAGCCCGACGCCGCGTCGGCCTGCCGCGGCCACCTCACCGGAGACGTGGTGGTAGGCCTCGCTCACCGCGAGCGCGCTGGAGAGCATCGGCGCGAGCGCCATCGGTGCCCGGTCGTCCAACGCTGACGCTCCGTGCGCCGGCACGACGCCCGCGCGCCAGCCGCCGTACACCGTCCGCACGTGGAACTCAGCTCCCCGGGCGACCTGACCGCCGCCGATGGTGATGCGCGGCGTACCCGGCGGCACGGTGTCGGCCGTGCTGCCGCCCACGCCGACCACGGCCTCACGCAGGGTGCCACCCAGCGGCAGGGGGCAGCGCAAGGGGACGTCGAGGGCACCGACGACTGTGACTCCGCCCAGAAAGACACGGGAACCCAGTGCGACCGCGGTCAGCAATGACGCTTGGTGCGCCGGCTCGCAGCTCTCGGCCGGCCCGATGTCGATGCAGAGCCGGTAGCCACGAAACAGCGCCTCGGCCTCCTCGATGGTGCGCGCGAGGCCGCTGTCGATCGCCTGCTTGACGAGGCGATGCAGATGGTCCGCGGATGTCGATGATGAGGCGTTCATTACCAGGGTCCCAGGAAGAGGAACGAGGAGCGCGCCTCGTTCGGAATGGTCTGCCACGTTCTGTTGCCGAGATACCGGTACATCCCCACGTTGCGAGGGCTCACCGGGGCGCGCGCGAAGTTGGGGACGATGAGGGCGACGTGGCCGGCTTGGGCGATCATCGGGTGCTCGCGGTCGGAGCCGCTCTGCCACTCTCCTCCGGGGTGCGTGTGGACGTCGGCGACCACGTCGAGGCCGCGCCGGCCACACAACCGCCAGAGCTCGCCGTAGTAGCGGCCGTCGAAGCGGACGATGCCGGTAGAGAGGCTGTTCGCGTCGAGGTCGTCGTACAGCACGAAGTCGTGAACGTGGGCGCTGCCGCTCGCCTCACGCTTGCCGAGTAGGAACGCGCCGCTCTCGTGAACGCCGCGACCGCGCTCACGCAAACTCCGGAGCAGCCTCACCCACAGCCACCACGAGAAGGACAGCTCATGACGCGGCGCGAACAGCCGGCGCATAGTCACTGCAATTGAGCAGCTCATGGACCAACTCCAGGTATTGGGTGATGCCCGCTGACGGGCGCCAGATCTTCGACGGCATCGCCGTCAGCCAGCCGGCGTGACCCTCGATGCTCGCGCGGTCACAGGGAAGGTACAGCGCCGTCCCATCCTTCCAGTCGGTCCGGAACACCGCGCTGAGGCGGCCCCCTTTCCCCTTCGGCCAGCGTCCGAAGGCGAGCACGGAATTCTTCTCCATGTCCCACGGCCCGCCGGTAGGCGGCGTCTCTGGGAAGCCGGCACAGTTGAGCCGCAGCACGTGTTCGACGCCGTCGGCGGCTGTTACCCCGACGAAAACGTGGGGCCAGGTGATGCCCAGGAGCCGCCATCGCCCGTCAGCGACGGCGGCTCGGAAGGCAGGGCTGGCGATGTCGGCGCGCAGCGCCTTCTCGTCGGGGAGCACGGCTTACCCCTGCACCCGCTCGTTCGGCACCAGGTCGAAGTCCACGCGGCACTTCAGGCCCTGGACGAGGGCGCCGATGTGCGTGCTCGGCGGCGGGCGGTCGTGCGTGCCCTTGAGCTGCAGGACGTGCTCGGTCGCGTCCTCCTTGCTCATGTTGAACTTGTCGGCGGCCCAGCGCTTGACGTTCGCTACCGTCACGCCCGGCGCGAAGTTGCGGCTCTCCGTCCTGGTCATGAACGTGACCGCCACCTCGATGTGCCGGCAGCGGTGCACGTGGAGCTTCACGCCCGCCTTCCCGGCCGCCTTGCCCACGGCCTCGGCCTCGTCGACGGGGTCGTCGGTGTCCTCCGCAAACAGCAGGGCCTCGGCCGTCGCGGCCCCGAGCTCCACGAGCCGGGCCTTGATGGAGGCGAAGCTCGCCTCCGCGTCGCACTCGAGGTGCCCGACGTCCCGAACGCCCTCGCGCTGAAAGAAGATGTCGATCGATTTCATACCGTGTGTCTCCAACTGGGGAGCGAAGCGTCGAGCGAGATGCTCGCGCCGTCCTTGTTGAGCCAATTGGAGTCGCCGGTGGAACCCGGAAACGGACGGCTACGAATTTTTCGTCAGCTCGCCCGAGGGCGTCGCCGCGCAGATGAAGAAGTGCGGGCACCGCGGACACCTGAACGCATCGGGAGATGGCGGGAAGTCGCCATCGAGAATCGCCGTCACCATGTCATTCACAGTCTTGCGGCGGTTGGCCGCGACCTTGGCCGTGGGCTCGGTCACCACCCCGATCGACTCGTCGCTGAGGTACACGGTGTCGAGCCGGTAGCCCGCGCCGAAGCCCTCCTTCGCCGCCATGTGAAGGAGCATGTACTCGATGCGGTCGTACTCCTTCTTGCGCTCCCGGCCCGTTCGCACCTGCCGCACGAGCGTCTCACCGGCGAGCTCGCCGATGGCGGTGGGCTCGACCCATACCTTCGCGTCCTCGAAGTCGATGGAAAGTGGGTAGGGTGCGCGGAACCGCACACCGTCGCCCGACGCGAGCAGATAGTTGACGAGTCGGGTCGCGAGCCGGCGGTAGTCGGCGGCGTAGGGGTGGTCGGTTGGCCCGGACTTCTGCCAGATGCGATCGAACTCAGCCAGGGCTGCGCTGCGGTCGAACGTCTCATCGGTTCGTGTGCGCGACAGCCACCGCACCATCTCATAGAGGCAGTCGTGCGTCTGAACGAACGCCGTCGGCTTCTTCCCGCCGCGCAGCCCGACGACGTGCGTGTAAAAAAAGCGCCGCGGACACTTCTCGTAGGCAGCGATCATAGAGTCGGTCAGCCGCCAATCCGCCGCGTGTGTCACCGCGATGCGGGTCTCCGCCGCGTTCGGCCGCGCCGCAGCCCCAGGTGAAAAGGCCTTCGACCCGCAGTGCATCTTCACGTGCTGCAGGAACGGCGACTCGCTGCGCGCCTTGCCGTTGCGTTGTCGCCGCACGAAGCTCAGCCGGATGTGCTTTCGCGCGCGAGAGAGCGCAACGAAGAACAGGGACTGCTCCTCGCGGTCCTGCTCCGCCTTGATCTCGATGGCACTCTTCGACGTCTCCGCACCGTCAATCATGCCGTCCGGAACGGGGCACCGCGGGGGCGGGCCCGAGACCGGAAAGCTCTGCACGTTCATGGTGGGTACGTGCACTGCTTCGAACTCGAGTCCCTTGCTGCCGTGGACCGTCATCAGCCGCACGGCATCCATGCCCAAGGCGGCGTTTGGGACCTGGCGCAGGTCGCGCTCCTCTGCGAACAGCATCATCTGGCGCACGCGCTCGAGCGTCCGACGTATGGGTTGCCCACCACCCACCGGGCTCTGGTCGCGGACGAAGTTCAGGAACTGCCAGATGGCGATTCCCTGAAGTCGAGTACGAACGTCGGCAGCGCGGGCGACGCGTTCGAGTTGCCTCGTACGATCGAGCAGGTAGGTCGCGAGCACGTCCCAGGCGGAGGCGTTCGGGGAGAGCCCATCGAGGTCAGCGGCGAGCCGCGACAACGAGGACGCGCCGCTCGCCGAGAGGCCTGCCGCCTGCGCAGCGTCTCGGAGGCGTGTCGCGGCCGGTCGGTCGCCGCCGCGCAGGTGATGCGTGGCGGCGAAGCAGTCTTGCAGTGACAGCGCGTAACGAGTCTGGGCGCCGACTCGCAGCAAGCTGTCACCGAACCGATCGACGAACATCTGTAGCAGCGCGAGCAGATCGCGAATCTCCTCCCTCTCGAACAGGCTCCCCAGATGGAGGACGGGGATGTTCCGAGCCTCCAACGCTGTGGCCAGCTCGGTCAGCCGGCGATTCGACCGGCAGAGCACCGCCTGGTTGCGGTAGGGCACGCCCTCCTTCCGAAGCTCCTCAATCGCGTCGGCCACACCTTGAGCCTCATGTTCGGCATCCTCGAACGATCGGATTTCGGGGCGGAGGTCCGCGTTGCCCTGAGCTGCGGTGAGCTTGAGCTCGCTCATCCCCTGCGACGCCGACATGAGCCGCGCGAAACTGGAGAACGTCAGGATGACTTCAGCGGAGGAGCGGTAGTTGACCGCGAGCGCCTGAACCGCCGCGCCAGGGTAATCGGCGGGGAAGACGCGCATGTTGGCCGATGAGGCCCCTCGAAAGCGGTAGATCGACTGCCGAGCATCTCCTACGGCCCACAGACGCTTTCCATCCTCACCGACCAGCTTGAGCAGACAGGCGCTCGCCCGGTTGACGTCCTGGTACTCGTCGACGAGCACGTGTCGGTGACGAAGCTGGACGGCCGCTCTGATTCGGTCATTGGTCTGAAGGAGCTCGGCCGGACGCTTTACGAGATCGCCGAAGTCGACGCCGTCGCGCGCACGCAGGCCGCCCTCGTAGGCGTCGTACACGGTGGCGATCTCGAGGCACTTTTCGGCGGCCTCGATCTCATCGGGGCTCGTTGCCGTGTTGGCCATCGCCTGAGCGAGCTCGCGATACCGCGTGGGCCCGACCATCTCGTCCTTCGCTCGCGAGATGGCAGAGATGATGTCGCGCAGCACGATCGCGGGATCCCATAGGTTGCGATAGTGGTTGAGCGCGAGCGTCGGCAGGGTCTCTTCGAGCATCTCGACCGCATCGCTTCGGTCGAACAGCACCGGCTCGGGCGGCAGGCCCAGCAGGTCATGAAAGCGTCGCAGGAGGTCGAGGCCGAACGCGTGAAAAGTGCCGATCCACATCTTGGGTGCGTGTGCGGCGACGGTCGTCGACAGTCGCTCGGCGAGCTCACCCGCCGCGCGGTTGGAAAACGTGAGGATCAGAATCGACGCGGGATCGACGCCCTCGCGGATGAGCGACTCGACGCGCTTCACCAGCGTACGGGTTTTCCCGGTTCCGGGCCCCGCTTCGAGGAGCAGGGGCGAACCTCGATGTGCGGCGGCGACGTCTTGCGACGCGTCCTCCAACACCGGCGAAGGCTCTCGAGTCGCCTGCGGAACCAGCTGCGGTAACAACAGTGCGTCGAGGACCTGCTGCCGAACAAAGTTGATGGGCAGGCCGATGCGAGAGGTGATGGCTTCGACCTGCATCTTCTCGTCGAGGTAGAGGGCTCGAGCACGGACCCGCGGCAAGAGCAGCTCGCGTCCGAAGACGTTGGCCTTCAGCTCGCTGCGCACGCGGGCCCCGTAGTCTTCGACGCGCTGAAGGCCAACGGGTGCAGGCTCAGTCGATTGGGACGGGTCGATGTCTTCGACCGCACACTCGCTCGACGAATGATCGATTTCGGCGTGGCCGAGCTCGTGCGCGACCAGGAGTGCCTGCTGCCCCGGGTCATCGCTCCGGGCGCACGAGATGAGTCCGGCTTGATCATCGAAGACCGCATGCGCTCCGTTGAGCGCGAGGTCGTCCGGGGCCAGCCACGTCAGCTCGAGTCGAAGGTGGGCCGCGGCGCGGGTCGCCAGGTCGAGCGGATTCCAAGGGTCAGCGCCTTGGCGAACCAGCTGCTCATGGAGCTCCGCTGCTCGACGGCGGATCGGATCGAACGGATCCATGCGCTACCTGCCGAGCAGCTTCTTCAGCTGTGCTTCCGTGAGCTGCGAGGCTCGCGCCGCTTCTTCGAAGGACTGCTGCGCGACGGCTTCGGGTTTTCGAACTGACTTGTGGCGCACGGCGTGGTGGATCACAGGTCGAGCGCTCAAGTGTGCACTGATGACCTCGACGGGCACCTTCATCGCGGTAGCTACGCGTCGACTGAAGTCGAGCGGGATCGTCTCAGGACGGATGCGGCGGTCTCTGACCCTGGTGAGGAATGGCGTGTTGACGTCGAGCTCGGCCGCCAGAGCTCGCAACCCCTCACGGTCCAGCTTCGAGAGAGGATTCTCCGCAGGGACAGCGGCGGGGATCGCCGGCGAGGAGCCGACCTCGTAGAGCTTGTTCTGAAATCGGCTCATGGCCCGCGTCACGGCGGCACTTGTCTCCACAGTCGGTGAGTCGACGTGTTCGTCGTCGTCATCGCGACCCGGTTCGAGCGCCCACGCAATCGCGAAGGCGGTGAGCTCCGCCGCGTGCTGTGGATACCGGCGCGTCAGGTCGTCAAGAACCGCGGCACGCGGCGTGTCCGTCAGAGCGAGCTCGTACAGGGCATCGGAGAGTGGAATCTGCCTATCGCGATCGTTGGTCGTCATGGTTCCTCCTTGAAGTCCTTGAGCAGCCTCGCCGCTTCAGCGAGACGGTTGCGAATGGTGCGCCCGGTCACCCCGCAGCGGGTCGCTGCCGTGGCCTCGTTGGGGTCCGTCGATTCGATCTTGTACCCGAGGCACCGGACCAGGGTGACCGCTTCGCGCACGTCGTCGGGGAGTGTTCGAATGGCTGCCAGCAGCTGCTCGCGGCGCGCGGACGTCTCGCCCTCCGCGAGGGATCCGTCGGATGAGGACTGCGTCTTCGTCTTGTCGTCGAATCCGGGCTGGGCAACTGGTTCGGACGGGAGATCCACGCCTTCCTGCCGCGACTTTTCCCGCAGCTGAATGCCGAGGCGCAGGGCCTTGAACGCCTGGTTGAATCTCACCTCGAAGAAGTCGAGCTGATTGGGATTCGGTCCATGTCCGTCAGAGGCGATCATCTCGGCGAGCCTGCCGAGGACTTCGTCGATCACGTGCCCGTCGTCGGTCTTGCTCTTCAACTTGAAGACGCACCTCCTGAGGAGCAGGGGCACAAGCTCGTTGACGACGCGGTCATTGCGCCGCCGAGCGTCGCGGATCAGGTGAAGCAGCACCTCGGATCGCAGGTACCCGGGCGATGAGGGGCCGAGGGCAGCACGTTGCGCGATGACGGCAGGACTCTGAGCCAAGGCAACGTCGAGGTCGGCTTCGATTTCGGCTGGACGCGTGTAGGGCGTCCCGTTCCGGTGCACCTTTGAAAGTGGTCGTGCCATCGATCACCCAATTCGACGGCGTCGCCCAACCCGGAAACGGCATGGGTTTCCTCTGAGACTCTGGTGGTTTGGCCGGGCCAACGGTCAGCCGCCGATCTCGATCGGCACACCGATCTGGGTCGCGACCGGAGTGTAGACGTCGACCGCCGTCGTCTCGATCGAGACGACGAGCGAGTAGCGCACCTTCCTCGTCCAACGCTCGAGTGACTCACGCTCGCGCCACCAGCCGATGACGGGGAAGACTGCGACCGCGCCACGGCGGGCGAGGTCGACGGCTGTCCCCCGCCATACGTCACAGTGAACCGAGCCGCGCGTGCGGCGCACAGGCCCGAGCAGCCAACCGGGCTCGGCGAGCGCCATGCCGTACGGCGACTCCTCCGGCAGTCGGGCGGCGGCGTTCATTCGACGAATGAACCTTGCGTCGTCGTCGGTCGGTGGGCGCACGGCGAACCGCAACATCGAGGAGGCATATCGGTGGTTGCCGCCCCAGCCGCGGTCGGAGGGGTTGGGCTCGACGAAGTATGAGAGCGTGACCCTGAGCTCGACGTGCTCTTCTCCGAGGCCTTCGAGCACGTCGCGCGGCCATGGGAGATCATGAACGTGCATCTCCTTCATCTTCTGGCCGCTCGAGTAGGGCTGAATCTCGCGCTGGACGATCAAGGTGAGCGCGTCGCGGGCGCTCCAGTTGAGCCGATCCTCACGTGGCACACCGAACCCGCAGATGCGGAGCGTGCGCTCAGCGTCTGCCTGCGAGCGCCATGGCTGGTAGCGCTGTTCCATCGCTGGCGTCCATCTGGCGGCATGGACCATCAGTGCCCGAAGGGTCTCCGGCCATAGGTTCGGGTATTCCGCCGAAAGGCGTGCGGCGAGCCGACCCGCGAGGGCTGCCGCAGCGCTCGTTCCGTCCGCGGTCGCGAGCACGCCGTCACCCGGGCGCGCTGTGGTCAACAACGCGAGGTCGGGGACAACGTCGGCGCCGCCTTCAGGTGGGCGGCCCAGGTTGCCACCCTCCATCACGATGTCCGGCTTGAACGGCCAGCTCGCGGTCCACGCGGCCGAGCAGGAGCCGACGGGCGCCAGACAGCCGAGCGGCGCCACAGGTCGCCAATCCCAAAACTGGGGATCTTCAATTCTGACCTTCTCGGTGAAGGCGCCGACCGTGAGCGCATTCCACGCCTGGCCGGGCTCTTCGAGCGGCGCGGTCTCGGACCCGATCGGATACCGCGCCCACTGGTTCGGATCGCCGTTGCCGGCCGATTGAATGAAGAGGCGTGAAGTCGACCCTTCGCCGTAGCTCAAGGTGTCTACGGCCGCTGACCAAGAAGTAGGCCTACCGGTCGTACGTGTCGTGTCGCTCGTGACGGTGCTGACGATCGCGCGTCGCCGCTCGCCGTTCTCGATTTCGGCCAGGTACACGCCCTGCTGCGTCACGTGGCCGTAGAGCTGAGGATCGTTGCTGTCTGGCGGCGGTGGAAGGATCTTCGCCGCCTCGAGAAGGTGCGTCAGCTGAACCGGGTCGTTCGACCCGATCACCGTCGAAAGGTCCCCGTACACTGCGAGGCCCGCCATCAGCGTTCCGTGATTCCAGCTGTCGTGAGTTCCCCAATCGGGGTTCACTGCATGGCAGTCCATCTCCGCGAGCACGTCCGCCAGCAGCACATGGCCGCGATCAACGCCACCGTCGAGGAGGGTCACGGCGACGTCCCGGCCGACCTGCTCGACGCGTGCGCGCAACCGCTGTGCCTGTTCCGCCTGCTCGCGCAGCGACTGTCGCAGGACACGCGAAGGAACCAGCGCGACGTTCCGCAGCTCCGCGATCGCCGAAGTGAGCAGCAATGCGTCGGCGAGCTGTTCGCGATTGGCGTGCGCGAGGACCACGGTGCGGTCGACCAGCTTCAGAGAGTCGGCGGCAACCTTGATGCCCGCTTCGCCGACCGCCGCGGCGAAGGCCTCGCGTGCTTGTTCGCCACTTCCGTCGCGCAGCCACACTTCCCACCACGTCACTGAGCCGGGAGGTGGAAGACGATCGGCCGCGTCGGTCCACAGCGATTCGACCACCGCCATCTTGACTTGCTCGATGCTCTCGATGAGAGCTTGGTTCTTGGGCTTCCCGTGGATGAGCTGAGTCGCGTAGGCGGTCAACCGGTTGAGCAGGTGCGCGAGCCCCTGCATGGGAACGTAGGCCGCCGCGACGACGATGCGTCGGGAGCCTTCACCAACCTCACGCACGGAGAGCAGTTCGATGTTGGCCGTGCGACTCTCGATGCTCGACAGCTGGAGCTCGTAGCCGGGCGCGCCTTCGAAGACGACCTGCACGCCGTCATCGCGGGACTCGGGGAGAACTGCAGCGCGAAAGCCGACTCTGAGCTCCGCCTCTGCGATCAACTCGTCGATTTGTTGTCGGAGGCTCGCGGCATGGGCGGCACGCGTCCGGCTCGGCGAGCTGCGCTCATTGACCGACCGGGGGGAGGTGTAGGCGATCGACTGCGGAGCGATCTCCAGGACGAGGTGACGCAGGCGCTGGGGCATTCACCGCAGAATAGGAGAAGCCCACAAAACCCGGAAATCAGCGTCGCGTTTCGCGACGGTCCTGGAAAGCGCGCTCGAGTTTCGGGAGCTCGACGTGCTCGCGATCGGTCAGGAGCGCGTCCTTGAGCGCCTCCTGGCAGGCGCGGGTGATCTCCGCGTGGCTCAGGCCTGTGGCTGCGTGAGCCGCTGCCGCGAAGTCGAAGCCCGCGGGCGCAAAGAGGGCGAGCTTGTCTCGCAGCGTCCCGATGACCTGCTCTTCCGTCGGAAGGTCGTACTGAATGACGTCGTCGAACCGTCGGAAGAGGGCGGGGTCGAGCAGCTCGGGGTGATTCGTCCCGGCGATGATGATGCTGGTCGACTCGTCCTGCTCGAGGAACTGCAGGAACGAGTTCAACACGCGCCGGATCTCCCCGACGTCGTTCGTCTCGTTCCGCCGCTTGCCGATCGCATCGAACTCGTCGAACAGGTACACGCCCCGCGTTCGCGCCAGCGCGTCGAAGACCAGACGGAGCTTGGCGGCCGTCTCGCCCATGAACTTGGTGATGAGCCCGTCGAGCTGAACCGTGAACAAGGGCCAGCCGAGCTCGCCGGACAACGCTGCCGCCGTCATCGTCTTTCCCGTCCCTGGAGGGCCAACGAGAAGCAGCTTCCGCCTGGGTGGAAGTCCATGGGAACGAAGCCGATCTTGCTGGCGCTGCTCGAGCAGGACACGTTCGAGCAACCCGCGGATCTTCGGCGAGAGCGCCATGTGAGCCAACCGCGTGGCCGGGTAGACGACGCTGAGCAACCCGGCAAGATCGCCCCGCGGTTGAGCGACGGGCACCGGGCGCCGGCCGGCATCGAGCACATGTCCCTGGCTCTTCGCCTTCTCGACCAGCTCGCGGAGGTCGCGCGCGAGGCGGACGTGGCCCTGCTTCGCAGAGTGAGCCGCAACTTGAAGGGCGACGCTCATGAAGCGCTCGTCGTCGCGCTCCGAATAGCTCTCGACGAGCGCCTTCAACTGTTCTGCGGTGGCCACGATCTCATTCTAGTGACGGTGTGGATCGCCGCATACCAATTGGCGAGCCTGCGTCCAGGCTCGGTCGAGCGGGCGTGTGATTCCGATCGCTTAGTTGAGCAGGTGCACCGGCGGGGCGGGCGGACGCGCCGCGGGGCGTGGACGCGCGAGGCCGATGTCGACCAGCGAGCGCTCCTGCTCCGTCACGCGATCGACCTGCAGGTGCGCGTACCGCTCGGTCACCTCGGTGGTCGAGTGGCCGAGGCGCTGCGCGAGCATCGCCAGGGAGCCACCGTTCATCACGTACTGCGATGCATAGGTGTGGCGCGTCGCCTCGTACCAGCGCATGCCGGTGACGCCGACCTGCTCGAGTGCGACTTTCAACGCGCGATGCAGGTTGTGCTCCTTCACGAAGCGACCCCGGTGCCCGGTGGACGGGAAGCAGAGCTCGCCGATCGGGTTCGAAGCTCGGCGCCACGCGTGAAGCACTTCAACGAGGCTGTCGCTCATCGGAACGAGCCGACTCTCGTTGTCTTTGAGAGGACCCTCGACGCCGCCCTCAGCGGAGCGCTGAACGTGGATTCTGCGGTTGCGCAGGTCCACGTCAGACCACCGCAGAGCTCGAACCTCGCCGGTGCGCAGCCCCGCCAGCACGCCGACAGCGAACATCGCGCGCCACGGCGCATCGCGCGCCAGCTCAGGCAGGGCGAGGTAGACGCGGCGAATGTCCTCGCTCGTCTTGAGGTACGGCGTCTTGCGCGGGTCCCACTTGGGACCGATGGCTCGCCGCGTCGCCCGGTCGAGCCTTGCGACCGGGTTCTTCAGGTCCATGCCGTCATCGGCATGGTCCTGGTTCCAGTCGTTGAACATGCGGCTGACCGCGTTGAGGCAGTTCCTGATGCTCTGCGGGGCGAGCTGTGGCCGGACGAACGCGATGAACTCCTTCACCCACTTCGGACTCTGAAGCTGATCGAGCGAGCGCTCGCCTGCGAAGGGCAGGATGTAGTGGTGCAGGCGCGCTCGGTCGTCCTTCCAGCTCCGGATTGCCGGCTTGCCGTCATGGCCCGGTGCCATTCGAAGCGCCAGCCAGTGCTTCGAGTAAGCAGAGAGCGTCGGGTACTCGAGTTTGGTCGTCGCGGGCGCGGCGTTCGCTGACTCAATGCCGAGCACGATCAGCGCAAGCCGCGCCTCGGCTCGGGGCTTGTCGGGACCGAAGCCGCCTTCGTAGTGCCAGCCGCCGCCAGCCCCCTTCCACTTGATCCAGTAGTTGGGCGTCGGCCGCTTGCCGCGATTGCGGTCGTACACGCAGCCGGTCTGCTTGGTTCTACGCCTTCGCATCGCCTGCAACAGGGGACTGCGGGAGGCGCTCGCCCTTTCGGTTCCGGCTCGAGGTGGTCCGAGGCCGGTACTCGGCGAACGGGTCTCGGTCGCCATGTTGCACTTCGATGGCGGCCGGCTCATGCCGCGCGGGCCGCGTCGACTTGAGATCGTGGCGAGCTGGATGGCGGTGGCGGGTCATGAACGCGTCGAGATCCTCGATGGCGAACAGCACCCTTCCGCCGAGCTCGACCCTGGCAATGTCTCCCCGCGCTTGGAGCCGGCGCAGCGTGCTCCCGCCGAGGCGCAGGTACTCGGCGGCCTCGTCCAGGTCGAGGTATCGCGTACGCGGGGGCGCTGGCGCGGTGACGCTCGCACGGTCGCACGCGAGCAGCTCGGCGACGCGCTTCGCGATCGACTCCGTCAACAGTCTGAGCAGGGTCTCCGCGGAGGGAACAGCAGCCTGGCCGGATTCAGTGCTCACCAACGCACGGTAGCGTCGCGGCAGAGTCGGGCGGCTGGGTTCGCCAGAACGCGTGCCAGTTCAGAGAAGGCGACGCTGGAAGCCCTGGCACGGATTGGGAGATTCCGTCCCGAGCGCAAGAACGCGCGTCGGAGCTCCCCGCAGGTCACCGCATTGTCGCTACTGTGCTCGTCGACCGCGCCGAGGCGCCGGTCAGGTCCGGCAATTCAGCCGGCCTCCGTTTCTCGAAGGAAGAACGCACATGTCCAACACGACCGACGTCAGCGGTGACACCGACAACCTCGCCTGCACCTCCGGCTCGAGCCCCCCGGCCATCAAGACGGTGAAGGTCGAAGACGTGGAGGTCGGCGAGGCGTGGCAGGGCGAAGGCCTCGACTCCGACATCGTCGCCGCTCTCGCCGACAGCATTCCGATGCACGGGATGCTGCACCCCATCACCGTGCGCGCACGTGGCGATCGCTACGCGCTGGTCGCGGGGCGCCACCGCCTGGAGGCCGCGAAGCGCGCGGGCCTCAGGGAGGTCGAGGTCAAGATCGTCGAAGTCGACGATGACGAAGCCATGGCGATGGGGCTGGTCGAGAACCTCAGGAGACGGAAGCTCAGCGCCTCCGACGAGACGGCCGCGCTCGTCAAGCTGCTGGCCATCGAAGCATGCATGACGGGCCGGGCGACGGAGGCGCAGGACGAGGAGCGGAGCGTTCCGCCGCGGAACACGGGCGTCACGCGAGTCGCGCGCAAGACCGGCAAGAGCAAGACAGCTGTCACTCAGGCCGCGAGCCGCCTGAAGAAGGCGCACCCGGATGTCCTGGCCGCCTTCAAAGCCAAGAGACTCAAGGCGGCCCAAGTCGACGAGCTCATCCGCCTCGAAATGAGCGAGCAGGCGAAGCTGCTCCCCGTCGCTGTCGGCTTGACCCGCGACCAGCTCCGAGCCCGTGTCGACGAGGCGCTCTCGCTCTCGCAGCCGATCGAGGACGACGCTGCAGATGCGGCACAGACGCTCGAGCCCGAGGTGAGCGCCGACAGATTCATCGCGACCGCCAAGAGCCTCCTGCAGGACGTGGAGCTCATCGAGGTCGGAGACCTGGATGACGTGCAACGTCACGCTCTTCGAGAGCTCTCCGATGCGTTCTTGAAGGCGTTCAGACGGCTGAGCGACTCGCTGATTGGCCTCGCAGTAGCAGCCAAGATGGAAGAGGCACTGGCGGCTACGGTCACCAGTTCCGACGCCGCCGCCGCAGACGGTGCAGTCGCCGCGGAGCCGTCGATGGGCCGGTGCTGATGCTCCAAGATCCCATCAAAGTTATCACTCAGGGCAATCCCATCGATTGCCTTGATGATGTTGAAGGAGATCCTCGATTCGATCTTCCGAGCGACAGCTACACCCCTTCGTCCCCTGCTGAGCTCCGCAAGCAGGAACGAGAGGAGCGGCGGCGCCAGCAGGACACGAACATGCTCGAACTGCTGAAGACATCCTCGAGGGTGGAGGCCTTCCACGGGACTGATGACTATCTCGCTGACCGCTTCGGCCTGCGGGGCAAGTCGACGGTGGGGAGGATCCTGAAGCGGCTCAAGCAGTCCAAGAAGATCATCTCCGACGTTCACCGGACGGAGGAGAACGGGCAGTGGCGCTGTTGGCGGAAGATCTACCTCGTCTCTCGTGCGAGCGCCGAAGTTGGCGCGATCCAACTCTGCCTACTGGTGATGGAGCTGGGCCTCGTAGAGGGCACGAGCCAGGAAGTCGTCAAGCTCTGTGGTCGCCTCCAGTGTACACCGCAGCAAATGTCGACCTGGGCGGAGGTCGCAGAGAAGAAGGGGTGGCTCGAGCTCACGCGTGAACCGTGGAGGCTCGCTGTTCCCCCTCACCAGCGGACGGCGGTCTGGGATGCACGCGATCGCCTTGGCGTGCGCCTCCCCAACCGGCGCGCCAAGGAGACCCGCGATTCGAACGGCAAGCTGATCGCAAGCGCCTCTACGTGGCGCCCGCTGCCAATCGCCGCACAGCCCACCACCCGCGAGCTACTCCGCGCACACCTCCGGCGAGCCGTCGCGATCGACGGGTACACGCTCGAAACCACCCCCGAGCTCAGCCGGGCAATCGGTCGGAGCACCGCCCAGGTGAAGGTCGCTCTCGACGCGCTGTGCGCAGCTGGAGAATTCCACCGGCGACCCGTGAGTGCTCCGGGCTGTAAGAAGGGTCGAATCATCAGCGCTCAGCCGCTCTCCGATGACGCCGCATCGAAGCTCGGCCGCCGGGCGGCGGTCCCCAAGCCACCGGCGGTCGTCGTGCCCAGCGAGCTCGTGAACCGTTTCATCACCGAGGGCATCGCCGTTGAGCCCGATCGATACCGGGCGACGCCGGACGAGCTCCCCGCATTCGCGGTGCCCCAGAGGTTCGTGGACTCCATTCTCGCCGAGCGGGGCGGGGATCGAGATCCGCGTGCGCGCCCGACGGAGCACGATCTTGCCGACCGGATCGCGACGTACTTTCTCGATCTCCTCCGAGCGGATGCGCGCGAACGGCGGCTCCGTCTCGATGCGCATCGCATCGCAGCCACCGCTGCGGCCGTGCGGCGATGTGCCGCAAGACTGGTGCTCGCGGCGTTGACCGCCGGTCTCATCGGTCAGGTACAGGCGCACGCGCTCGCAACGAAGATCCGCGCGGAGCGGGCGACCTGGCTCGCCTCGTTGGCTACCGAGCCAGGCGCCGAGCCGACCGAGCGTGGCGTCCTCATGGCGGCGAACGTCCTGTTGGTCGGCATCTACCTGGACTGGACGAAGATGTTCAGGTCAGTCGTCCCGGCAGCTCAGGTCGAAGCCGTTGCCGAGGTACTCGCGCCGGCCCTGGAATCCAGATGACCGGCTTCCTGGTCTCAGGCCGCGCGCGAGAGGGACAGGCGCTTGGTCTCGTGCTTGGTGTCCGCGGACGTGACATTGAGCACCGTGATGCGCCCCGAGGGCTGGTGGAGGGTCGCCCGACGCCAGACGAACCAGGCGTACTCGATGCTGTCGGTGCCCTTGCCGTCGAACGAGGGCCGGTCCGGGAGCACGTAGACGTCCGGTGCGTGCTCCTGCATGAACGCACAACGCCCGCGACTGCCGAGGAAGTTGAGCCGCAGCAGCATCACCACGTGGTCGGCATACTTGATGGACTCGCGCACGAACTCGATCGCGAGGCTGAAGGGTGGATTGCCGAAGGCGACGTCGAAGTGCCGCCCGTGGAGCGGTTTCGCGCGCTCCTCCACGCCGGCGGCGACGAACTTGTCGGTGATGATGATCTCCGGCCGCGGCGACAGCGCCTCGAGGACCGGCCGGCACTCCTCACGGAGCTCGAGCGCCGTCCACCGGACATCGGAGCGGTTCACGGCCGTGATCAGGTTGCCCTCGCCGGCGCCGGGCTCCAGCCAGTTGCCGCCCGGCAACTTGAGCTTCTCCAAGAGCCGATCGACGCACCACGAGGGCGTGGCGTAGAAGTCGGCCGGGTGACGCAATGAACCGCGGTTGGTCGCAGACATGTGTTCCTCCTGGTTGGTGGTTACTGCCACATCGCAGCTGGTGTTGATGCACGGACAAGTCGACATCGCCCAGTGGCGTCGATGCCCGCGACGTGCAGCTCACCGTCGAGGATGGCGTCGAGCAGCCCCCTGTAGATGTGCGGCCACTTGGCGTCGAGCGTGCCGGGCGTCTTCGCCGACTCTTCGACGCGGGACACGAACTCCCCGAGCACCTGCCAAGCGGTGATGAGCCGCGCGACCTTCTGCTCGAACGCTTCCTGCTTCTTGGCGTCACTTTCCATCGGAGCTCCACTCCTGGCGTAACGGAGGAACCCCGATGGCTCCGGCTCCCGCCGGTGCCTGGTGATGCCTTCGGGCTTAGTCACTGCGCAGACAAGCCTGGGAAGAACAAATCGCGGTCATCAGCGTCGATGACGATCGGCACTATAGCGGTAATTAAATACAAGTGCAATAGGGATCGCCCCGACGCGCCACGTCGGGGATCGTGCTAACCGCCCAGCCGCTTCAGCCGCTGGCGCATGTCCGTATCGAGCGCACGCCGAGAGAGGGAGCGCGACAGTCGGTGCAGGTCGTTGAAGACCACCTCGACGGCGTACTGGATGGCACTCGTTCGTGAGCTAAGGGCAAGCGCCTCTGAGATCGTGTCGGCTTCAGCGATCGTTCGCTTCTTGAGGCGGAACGTCGTGATGACGTAGCTCTTCCCCGCATAGGTCTTCGCCGGGTTTGCTGCGTGTGGTCGTCCTCTTCGCCGCTTCGGTGTCGTCATAGGGTTCCGGAATTAAATACGCGTTCTATACGACGGCGTCGATGTGAGCGCACTTCGCCACAGATTGTTCGCTCGGACTCAATCTTCCCGGCATGTCTAGGCGTGCTCATCGGCCCATGCCGGAGTGGACTGATCTTGTCAGTCGATGGCAGGCGTCCGGCCTGAGCACGGACGCGTTCGCGGCCATGACACCGGGCTTGAGTCCTCGAACCCTGCGCTGGCACATCGCCAAGGCCCTCGGGCCAGATCCGCGAGGTGAACTTCTCCGCCTTGCTGAAGAGAACGCTCGGCTTCGAGCGCGTCTCGATGAGCTGCAGCGCCATTGCTCTTGCCGCGCGGCAATGGAAGTTCCAGCGCGCGCATCTCCCAGTTGCCGAACGGCAAGCGCGCCGCAGATCGCTTGCCCGCCGGCAACAGCGCCGCCGGAGAGGCTTCAACCTGGCACGCCACCGGCTCCGCCGTCCCCACGTCCCCTTCCTTTTCCAGTCGGCTGGCGTGGGGTGTGATGCGCGCGAGAGTAGACGTTCCGTCGATGGGGTCCGTCGACCACGCGCGTCGTGCGCGCCGCGTTGCATGTTCCGCGGCGGAACTCATCTCTGCGGCAATCGCCCACCCCCTTCTGGTGTGAGCGGACGCTTCGACCGGTAGAGGTGAGCTGTGGCCCGTGGCGTCGTATGACCAGGGCGTGGACATCGGAGACCTGCTCCAAGCGCTCGATCGACTTCTTCTGGACGTCGCGCTCGTCGGCGGCGAACCGCGCGCCAAGGGTCTCGCTGATTCGAACTCACCACTGTTCAAGGTGCTGCGCGCGGTGTTGCAGTACCTGTTCGAGCACCCGAATGACGGCACCGCTCGCGTCCATCTCGTTCGGACACTGTCTCGGCGGTCATCGGGCTCCGACGGTCTCGTCCTGGTCATGCACGAGGTACTGAACGCCGCGATCATCGTGGACGTGCAGGTTCGCCCACCGAACCGCTCTGTGCCCGAGGAGGATGTCGCGGCGCTCCAGCCCGCGTACAAACAGTGGTTCAACGCGAATTCGGCCGTCGGCGCCACGATCGACATCTTCAAGGCGCGACCACTGCCGGCAGCGCTCGCCGCTCTTGATCTGGCACGGCTCCAAAGCGCATCCGAGCAAGTGATCGAGCACGCGAACTGGCGCTTCGCAGAAGAGCCGGGCAACGCAGAGTTCATCCGTCTGCAGCTTGCCTTTCACCACGACCTCGCGGCCGCGACTGGGGACACGTCGTCCTTCGTCGACTGTTTGAGGCTGGTCTGCGCCGGCTTTGTGAACGCACGAGAGTTCCAGGCTGCGCGCAATCTCGTCGAAGGCGCGTTGTTGTGGTCGCAGACGCAGCCAGCGGCCACGAGGAGGAGTGTCTGGTCCATCCATGCCGAGACATACCGGCGCCTCCAGCAGCCGCTCGAGGGGCTCGTCGGGCTACTCGTGGCGGACAGCGGCGGGGTCACGCCGGGCATTGAGCAGGCCTTTCAGGAGGTGATCACCGCCGTGTACGCGCTGCGGGATCTCGGCGCGTCCGAGCGGGCCCTCGAGCGCCTTCAAGTCGCCCGTGACATCCTCGGCAAGGCGGGGCTCGAGAAATCGTTGAGCTTCAGGCTCGACGTTACGGCAACTCAGATTCGGTACTTTCTCCTGCTGAAGAACGAGGCCAACGGCACGCCGGATGCGTTTCGGCTCGGGCTCGTCGACGTTGGCAACGCGCTTGTCACCGGGTTGCATGCAGAGCTCGAGCTCGGTGGTGACGTGCTGATTGCTGGGTCGCTCCTTGCCCAGGTAATCCGTCATGGTCGTCTCAAGCACATCGACCTTCCGCCGCACTTCCTTGCCGCACTCGAGTTTGCGATGGGTCGCGTCGGAGAGCCCGCCGCTGGAAAGCTGCGCGACCTGATGAGTCCGAGCTTCACCCGCGAGCAGTTGCTGAACGCGGCAGAGAAGGTGGGTCCGGCGCTGTACGCCGATGACGTCGGCACTGACGCAAACGAGCTCCAGTTGCACGCGCTGCGCGCGCTCGAGCTGTCTGACTTCGAACCTTGCGATCGCTTGCTGGCGATCGAGCTGATGGCGAACCATGCGGTGCCGGTGACGGGGAGCGCCAACACCGTCAGCATCCTCGTCAGGCGGTGGGACGCCATTCTCGAGGGTCTCGTCGCCCTGACGAAGTCCGGCGTGGAAGTGCAGGCGCTCGCGCTCGCGCAGGACGGTGCGCTGCTTCGAACGTCAATCGTCGCGGGAGAAGTCGCATCGACGCGCGAAGGCGAGAGCATCTTCTCGGCCGACAGGTTCGACGATTGGATCGAGCGAGACCTTGCGGACGCGGGAGATCCGAACCACCGCGCGCGCCCGCACTCCGAGTGGCTCGCCGAGTATGAGCGGATCGGGAGCTCGGCCGGTCGGCCGACCGGCGCTGTCGTCGTCGTTCACACCGGACGGCTCTCGCGGCTGCCGCCGCAGCTTCTCGTGCGCAGTGGCGAACTTTCAGGCTGTCTGGGACCGATCGCGGTCGTGCCGAGTCTGACGTGGTGGTGGTCCACTCGCCAGTCGCCAGCCCGCGCAGCCGAGTATCAGGAGCTCGCATGGATTCTGCCGGCGGACGCCGAGCAGCCGCGCAAGGCGCTCGCGCCGCTGGCGGCATCGATCAGGGCCTTTGCCGGGGGACGCAAGATGAGCGTCTTCGATGCAAACGCCCCGCCCAGGGGGGAGCCCGCCAGCGTGCTCGTCCTGGGTGCCCACGGGGTGCTCGCCGGTTCCGCCTTTCGGCTGCTTGGGGGAGAGACACCCAGAAGTCAGCTCTCGTCAGTCGAGACCGCACGCGCGTTCAACGACGCGCGGCTCGTCGTGCTTCTCGTGTGCCACGCCGGTCGCTTGACGCCGGAGCCCAACTCGACCCGGGTCCTCGGCCTGCCAAGCGAGTTTCTTCAGGCGGGGGCGCGTGCCGTCGTCGCAAGTGCGTGGCCTCTGAACGCCGAACTGGCGGCAAGATGGCTCGCGCACTTCTTCAAGGAGTGGGACGGTGGCGCTTCCGTCGGGGAGGCGGTCTTCTTCGCCAACCGCGCGCTGCGGGCCGAAGGAGTCGCGGCCGTGGACTACCTCGCGATGTACGTTGTCGGCGACCCCGAGCTCAAGAAGGCTGATCTGACGCAGTGATCGCAGGTTCCGATGTCGTGACGACGGCGTCGTTGCACATTCGATCATCGACCTCGATCTCCGGCCCCCTGAAAGGCCGTCGAGGCCGCGCCACTTCGGTCTCGCGTGTGGCACAACCTGAACCTTGCGCCACACCCGGCTGGCCCCTGGGCGCTACTGGGGGCGGCGGTCCCCCAGGTTTTGCCACGCCCGGTGGACGGTACGGGTCGGCACCTTGAGGGCGACCGCGATCTGTCGCCAGCTCCGACCCGCGGCGCGCAGCCGCCGCACGGCTTCGACGTCGACGTCGCGGCGGGGCCGGCCCACCGGCTTGCCCGAGCGGGTCCTGCCGGTGGCCTTCACGCGAGCGAGGCCAGACCGGACCCGGTCGCGGATCAGCTCGCGCTCGAACTCGGCGAGGGCGGCGATGAGGTGGACCATCAGCCGGCCCGCAGGCGTGGTCAGGTCGATGGCCTCCCTCAAGCTGATGACCGCACACCCCGCTGCGGCAAGCGTGTCGAGGAGAGCGAGCAGGTCGCGCAGACTTCGACCGAGTCGGTCAAGGCCGAAGACCATCACCGTGCCGATCTCGCCCGAGCGCACGGCCGCCTTCAGCTCATTCAGCGCGGGTCGACTTGCCTTTGCGCCGCTGTGCCCGACGTCGATGAACTCCCGCGTGGCCGACCAGCCTCGCGCCCCTGCGGCCCGGCGTAGCGCGTGAAGCTGGGCCTGCCCGTCCTGGTCTGCGGTTGAAGTGCGGATGTAGAGGGCTTGTCCGGACGCGTGGGTCATGTCCACAGGACGGCGGCGAAGGTGACTTCTTGGCGCAGGTCGCCGGAGAGGGCGGCGGCCAGCGCGGACATGAGCGATTAGTGAACGGTGGGGGCCCCGTGCCGATACCGCCGCACGCTACAGTCAGCATGTTCGACAGTCTCGGGAGACGACAGCATGGACGACATGGCCACGTACGATGAATGCGACCTCGACCCCACCAGCGCGACGATCATCGCCTGTGGCGTCTGCGGGCAGGACGACATCCTGCTCTACCCATGCGGGCACATCGCGGACACCGTCACTGGCGAATCGATCCTCATCGAGAACCAACCACTGACCGAGGCCGGCGGCAGGGTGCTGTTATGCGGCGTCTGCACGCTTCACTGCCAGAAGTTGCTCTCCAGGCACGAGCGCCTCGACGTGTGCTCGCTCCGGCATGCCATGAAGCAGTTCCTAAACGGCGAAAACGACGCGCCGGAGCACCTCGCCCGACTCTACGACCACGCACGCACGGCCGAAATCCTCACCCAGCAGCGCATGATGTTTGCGAGTTGGACCAACAGAGGCCACGCGTGAGTGCTGGCTTCCCCTGAATCAGGGAGGAACTACGGCCGGCGACGCCGCACCGGGGGTCTCGCTCGCACAGGCGCCACTGCGGAGCACCGCTGAGGCGTCTCGTTGTGGCTGCCCCAGTTGCGGCAGTTGCGGCAATGGCTCTGCGGCCCTTCCGCGTGAGGGTTCGAGCTCCGTTTCTCGCTCGTGCCGAACGCTTGCGGGTACCGGTAGAAGACGTGCTCATCACCATCAAGTTCGGAGCAGCGCGGGCACGACTTGAGCGTTTCGCCAGCCGCCCATCGCCCCTCGGTCAACGGTTTCTGACAGTTCCCGCACCACATTCAGGTGCCCTCGATCGTGCTGGCGTCGATCTCGATGGCAAGAAAACGGCGCCCTCTTGTGCGGGGTGATCTCCATCGAGTACCTTGTGCTCGCAGTGCCCATGAAGAGACCGGCGAGCTGACTCGGCAGCGATGACCCGGCACCAACCAGCTCGATGAGCCCGGTGGTCCTGCCGATGTCGATGGAGAACAATGCAGCCCACCACGTCCCTCCGCAGTTTCTTCGCGGCCGTCGTTCACGGCGGCACTGGCCCCACCACGATTCCTGTTGAGCTGAAGAGAATCGCTCGACAGGTTCTCCGCGCCGGCGATGACGCGGAGGTCGACGATGTTGTTGGTGACTTCCTGGTGCGCCTCATCGAGGCGACCCACCGAGGGACCTCGGCATCGGCGAAGTTCCTCGTCGATCTTGACGAGGTGCAGCTCCGTGCTGTTGTGCGGCACCGGATGCAGCAGGTCATCGCGGAGCGGTCGCCGCACCGGCATCTGGTGAAGCAACTGCGAGACGCCGTGCGCCGGGTGAGCCTCCGTGGTCTGCCTCCAGCTCGGGACTCCGCGCCTCTCTCGTTGATGAAGAACGACAAGCTCCACACGGCTCACGTTGCCGCTGCCGTCGCCTGGATTCTTCACCGCGAAGATGCACCGCAGCTCGACGACATCGCCGGGGTGGCCGAGCGCCTTCGCGAGGCGTACTTCACAAGCACGACGATGCCGTTCAACTCGCCGACCGAAGCGGTTGCGGACATCGACCTGGTCGACGTCCAAAAGGTGGTCACCAAGTTGCGCGCCGAACTTGACGCCGACATGCTTGAAGCGACTCGGGCTCGCTTGCGCGACCGCTCTCTCGGTGAGATCTCGGCGACCGCGGGCATCGCCGTCAGCTCGGCCCATGCCCGCGTCGCGAGAGCCGCCACCGCGGTGAGGGCAATCATCGAAGACGCCGGTGCCGACCGCGCCACAGGCGAAGCCGCGCTGGCCCTCCTGGCGGCGTAGCCCGAACGGAATCTTCCAGGCGATGATCTGGATGCTGGGCACGACACGAGGTGCGCCGTCACTCAGGCGGCGCACCTCCTTCACCGACGGCACGGCCGCGCCGCTCGCCATGCCCGACGGCACGTCTGCCGCTGCGATGTTCGACGCAGTCATCGCGATGGCCCAGCCAGGGGACATCATCACGACCGGTCGGCATCGGTACTTCGTTGTTCAGATACCCGCGTCGGCCTGAGCGGAGCTTCGAGCGCCAGCCGCCGTCTCCTCATCAGCCAAGGAGACACGATGTCGACACGCTCACGCAGTGCAGCGATGGATCTTGCCGAGGCCTGCCATCGGCTTCAACGGCTGCTCGACGAGCGTGAACTCGTCGCGGCCTCGGCTCTCACCGCCGAAGTCAGCATGACGGCCAAGCGACTGGGCATCAGGTCGGCGTTCATCTGCTTCGTGAACGCGATCTACGCCGACTACTCCGGCGACGCGGTCGCGGCCTTCAACTTCATTCAGGAGGCAATCGCCATGGACCCTGCTGCGCCGCCGTACCGGCATTCTGAGGCGGTCATCATCCGCGGACTCCGACGCAGGCTGACCGCGCCTGACCGGGACGCCGCTGACCGTGAGACGCCTCGTATCTGGGCGCTACTGGCGAACATTGGCGAGGCCGACGATGCATGCCACTTGGCGCTCGCGGGGTTCCACGTTGCGACGAGCAACGACCTCGAAGCCATGCGGATCGTCGACGCGGTGACGACGCTTGCACCGGGCAACCGGGACGCGTGGCTGCTGAAAGCGTCCATCGCGACGCGGCTCGGTGATGAGCAACTTGCGACTCGCGCACGGGCGGAAGCCGCTGCTGCGGCCGCCGGCACCGCCGTCCCCTTCGTCCTGTCGACCGAAGGCCTGAGCTGACATCACCGGCGACGTGGACGACCGCGTCGCGGCGGCTGAGAGCTTGGTGGTTTGAGCAGGTCCACAGGCTCGACGGCGAGCCAGTTCGCCCAACGAACCAGGGTGTGCAGCGTGAGGTTGACGACCCCGCGCTCGATCTTCTGGATGTACTTCACGCCAATTCCCAGGCGCTGTGCCAGCTCCTCCTGCGTGAGTGACATTTCCCGTCGCAGCTCGGCGATTCGGAGCCCGACGTTGCGGACAACGAGCTGCGGGTCGGCGCGGCGCATGAGCGGCGCACCGTCTGCGGCCGGGGTCCGATTGTCCTACGCCTCTTAAGGCGTATATGTGTCGCCGCTCTGAGTGGAGCTGCGCGAGGAGAAGACGCATGGAGCGACGGACACGGGCCTTAGTGCTGTTCGCGACGGTAGCGTGCGCGACGGCGAGGCACGCCGAGATGGTCAGCGATCTCGTTGCGGCCAGCGACAGCGCGAACATGACACCACGGGAGACTTGTTCGCTCCTGACCGCGCGGGGGCCTGCCCTCGCCCTTGAGGGGCAATCCAACTTCGAGGCGGTGCGGGCGCGCTACTGCCGCGCTGCCGAGCACATCGCCCAGGTCCAGCCCCAGCCCGACGTGGCTCAGACAAAGTCGACGAACCCCCTTGTGCTGGCAAAGCTGGCGGCGAACCTCAACCTTCGCCGAGCGGACGCTGATGCTGCCGCGCGCCGTTTCGTGGATGTTCTCCAGACTGCTTCGCGCGACGAGCTTGAAGAGGTGACCGAGAAGATGGAGGAGTGGCCCGACAAGTACTGGCCGGAGATCGAGGTCATGGGGCGCAACCGATCGCCGCAGTCCTCGTTCACGCAACAGCGCCTGTGGCAACGCGCACGCGACCGGCTTCGAGAACTGGAGGCCGCGGAACGGGCGAATGCCCAACGGAGGGTGGAGTCCAGCACGGTGACGGCGACTGTTCCAGCGGCCGAAGTTGGCCGAGCAGGAATCGGGGCGGTCTCGCAACCAGTGAGTACCGGTCGCGAGCAGCTCGTCGCCGGTACTGCCGCCGATCGACCTCGACCGTCAGACGAAGCGGGAGTCCGGCCGCCAGCCACAGCGACCGACCTGACCGACGCGTGGGTGTTTCTTCAGTCTGTGAATCGTGACCTCTTCCAGCAGGCCGAACTCGGGCTACCGCTGTGGGCGCGCCTGTGCCCGGCTGCCGTCGACGAGATCCAAGACCTCGTCGACCGGAGCGTGGCGCCCGACGAGAAAACCCGCCTCAAGACGCTCCTGCGGAAGGCAGACTCGTGCGCCAAGGCGGTGGCCGCGCTCGGCAAGGACGCAATGGCTGCGGCTGTGCTCTGCGAGCAGGCCTACTACGGCCTCCAGAAGTACGCAGATGCGCCCTCAGGGTCGGAAGCAGCGAAGAGAGCCGCTGCGTTCGAGAAGCACAAGCAGACCTGCATAGCCCGCGCGAGCGACATCAAGCTGCGGCTCGCCAAGCTGGAGCCGGTGGTCGCCGAGATAAGGGAGATGATCGCCGCCGGGTACCGCTGAGCGGGTGGTGTTCCCGTTCCCGTCAACCCTTAGAGTGCGCGGGAACCGGAACCGGGAACCGCCCTCGATTTTCATGACGGCCGCACCATTGCGCATTCCACCGATGTCGATCACCTGTTCCACGCGAAGGCGATCACTCATTCCAGGCGAAGCCGATCACCTGAGCCAGCGCGACGAGGCTGGTATGTGACGGCTACTTCGACGGCTTCTGCTTCGGGGTCAAGTGCTGCGTCTTGCGAATCGACTCGGACGCGACGAGCTTGATGCGGTGAGCGTTGTGCACGAGACGGTCGCAGATCGCGTCGGCGAGCGTCGGGTCGCCGATGACGGCGTGCCAGTCCTTCGGCTCGAGCTGACTGGTGATGATGGTCGAGCTGGTGTTGTACCGGTCGTCGAGGATCTCGAGCAGATCCTTCCGCTGCTGGGCGGTGAGCGCCTCGAGACCGAAGTCGTCGAGCACGAGCACGCTCGTCTTCGCGAAGCGCTTGAGCAGCGTCGCGTACGAGCCGTCACCGCGCGCGAGCGCGAGCTCGTCGAAGAGGCGGGTCGTGCGTCGGTAGACGACTGAGAAGCCGTCGCGGCACGCCTTCTGGCCGAGCGCGCACGCGATGTAGCTCTTCCCGAGCCCGGTGTGCCCCGTCAGGATGACGTTCTGCTTCTGTTGCACCCAGTGCGACGAGGCGAGCTCGAGCATCGCCGACTTCGTGAGCCCTCGCGGGTGCCCGTAGTCGATGTCCTCGACGCACGCCGGCATCTTGAAGCGCGCGGCGATCAGTCGCAGGTGCAGCCGTCGGTTCTCTCGGTAGACCCACTCGGCGTCGGCGAGGAATCCAACGAAGTCCTGCGGCTCGACGCTCTGCTTCTTCGGTGCGTCGTGCCACTCGCGCAGCGCCTTCGCCATTCCGAAGAGCTTCATCGCGTTCAACTTCTCCAGCGTCTGTTCCATCAGCATTTCGCTTCCTTTGATGGCCTCGATGTTTGTTGCGCCTCGCGCGGGGCTTCTTCCGCGCGAGGCGCCCTCTGTGAGCCGCGAGGCCGTTGGCGGCGCCCAGCGGTTCGTCAGTGGTAGTAGCCCGGCCCTCGGATGTTCCCGTGCAGCGGCAGCGGCACGTCGCGCTGCTCGCCGAGTTCCTGGCGGTCGAGGCCGTTCTTCAGAATCGTCTTCACGCTCTTGTACGAGAAGGCGCTCACCTTCACTGCGCGGGCGCAGGCCGCCTCGATGCGCGCGTCTTCGTACGTCTTGCGCAGCGACATCACGCCGAGGCACGCCTGGAAGCCGTGCTGCGGGTGTTTGCGGCGGCTCATGATTCCCTCGACCAGCTCGGCCGTCGCCGGCCCGACCTTCCGCGCCCACTCGATGAGCCGCGGCGGGTCCCACTCGGCGTAGTCGCGGTGCGCCTTCGGCATGTGCTCGGTCTTGGTCGTGTACTTGTTGGGCGTGTCGTCGCGTACGTGCGAGGCGACGCGCACGCCCTTGATGAGCAGCTCGACCGTTGACGCAGTGGCCCGCACCTCGGCGTGCTGATGCACCAGCGTGTAGTGGACGCTGTAGAAGTGATCGCGGAACGCGACGTGGTAGTGCGGCCCGACCTTCCCTTTGCCCCACTCGGTGAATTCGTATGGCCGCGCCGGCAGTGCCTTCAGCGCCGGCCTGTCGAGCTCTTCGTACAGCTGCCGCCGCGACTTCTTCAGCCGCCGCATCGGCCGCGCATTCAGCTTCTCGACCATCGGCTTCACCGCCGCTTTCAGTTCCGCCACCGAGAAGAAGCTCTGCTTCCGCAGCGCCGCGATGATCCACCGCTCGGCGAGCAGCACCGCGACCTCGACCTTCGCCTTGTCTTTGGGCCGCCTCACGCGCGCCGGGATGACCGCGACGCCGTAGTGGCTCGCCAGGTCGGCGTACGTCGGGTTCAGGTCTGGCTCGTAGCGGTCGGGCTTCGTCACGCCGACCTTCGGGTTGTCGGGCACCCACAGCTCGGTCACGCCCTCGAAGAAGTTCAGCGCGTTGATGTGGCACTGCACCCAAGTGGGCAGGTCCTCATGCAGCACCGGCTCGACGTACGTGTAGCTGCTCGCGCCCAGCACCGCGACGAAGAGCTTCGCGACCTTCACCTCGCCTGTGAGCGGGTCGGTGACGTCGATACCGTCGCCGCTGAAATCGATGAAGAGCTTCTCGCCGACCCGATGCTCTTGCCGCATCGACAGCTGCAGCCGCATCGCCCACGCCACGTAGTGCAGGCAGAAGGCGCTGTACTGGTACCCGCCCGGCTGCGCGGCCTTGTACTCCTCCCAGATGAGCTGCTTCGTGACGTGCTTCCGCTTCAGCTCGAGGTGCACCGAGGCCCAGTCGGGCTCGGGCCGCTTGTCCTTCGTCGCGCTGTTACCCTCAGCGAACAGCAGCCGCGTCAGCGCGACGTCGCTGTCGAGCTCGGGCGGCAGGGGCCAGGTCAGCCCCGCCACTCGAATCCGCGACACGTACCCCTGCGCCGTCGACGGCGACGTCTTCAGGCTCCTGGCGATCGCCCGCGCCGACAGCTTGTTCTCGAAGTGCAGCCTCAGGAACTCTCTCAACTTCCGCATGGACAGCCTCTCTGCCGGCAACGTGACCTTCCTTTCGGAAGGTCCGCGTCCGTGGTCTGTCCAGCCCCGTCAACGACTGCCGCTCAGCTGCCCATGGGGTGATCGACCCCCGTGGAATCAGTGATCGGCTTCGCGTGGAACGGGTGATCGGCTTCCCGTGGAATGCCCGATCGGCTTCGCGTGGAATCGGTGATCGACATCACGTGGCGCACGCACACCATCAAGAAGCGCGATCACGCTCAGCGGTCTGGCTCCGTAACAACAATGCGACCGGTGCTCATCGCCGACGCCGGAGCGACTCGATGATCCCCTTCACCGTGTCGAGCCTGCCCTGCTGCGACGGCCGAGACTCAAGCTCGACGTACCTCTCGTAGGCGATGACCGCGCCTTGAACATCGGCACTCAAGCGGCGAGCCTCGCCGAGCCCGTACCAGCCGTCGGGGTCTGCCGGCTCAAGCTGGGTGTAGCGGTCGTACGCGGAAGAAGCCGTCGCGAAGTCGCCGGAGGACGCGGCAGCGTAACCGAGGTTGAACCAGCCGAACTTGAACGTCGGGTCAGCCGCGACCGCGTCCCTGTACGCACTGATCGCCTCACGGACCTCGCCCCGCTTGAAGAACACGTTGCCGAGACCGTTCGTCGCGGGTGCGCAGCCCGGTGCCGCCGCCAGCGCATCGCGATAACTCAGCTCGGCGACTCGAAGTTCGTGAGCCGGCACCGCCAGCTGCGCCTCGATCGGTACAGTCGATGTTGATGTTCACCGGGGGGCGTCGCCGGCGCGGGTACGGTCGCCACAATTGTCGCCGGCGAGCGAGCAGAGTCCTCACGCATGGGCGGCGGCGGAGGCGGGTCAGCGACAGCCAGGACTGATTGAGGAGGAGGCGGCGGGGGAGGTGCGGGTCCTTCCGGCGGTGCCGCAACAGCGAGGGCCGGCTCGCGATCAACGGGACCTTCCGTGACCGCGATCCGCTCGGGCTCCGGCTCGGCCGGTGGAACCGTCGGCATTACCTGGTCACGGAAGGAAGAAACGATCGAGCTGCCCCGCGTTCGCAGCTTTGACTGGGATGGTCGCCGTGTCCCGATCGACGACCGCTCGCACGTGACCGACCTCCGAAACTGTCCACCGCACGGTCGTCTCGTACGAGGTGCCGATGAACCCAACCCCTCCAACCCATCTTCATGATGAGCGATACGCGGTCGCCGTCGTCGGTGACGGTGCTGTCCTCGAGCCCCGCGCTCTTGCCGGTCGGGTGAAGAATCCGCTCTCGTGGGGGAGTGCCGCACGCTGATGCGGCGCAGGCTGCGCTCCAAGGAGGGTGCTTTCTCCCCGGGTGCCCTTGTCGTCGCGGACGAAGCGCCGTCGCCTGAGGCAGCGGCGGAGCGCAAGGGCCTCGAGGCCGCGCTCGCGGCGGCGCTCGGCGAGCTTCAGGAAGCTGATCGTCAGGCGCTGGCGGAAGGGCTCACGCGCGCGCGAGGCACCAGGCGTCATCACCCGAGGGATTCGCCGATCACCGCGACCACAATCGCGACTACCGAGTCCGACAACGCGAGACCGAGCGCCGCGTGACGGATATGGGTTCTGAAGACTTGCCCGCGGTGAGCATTGGCGCCGCGCCGGTGACCGCGATCCCCGTCGCTCAAGACGGCTCGTCGGCCGTACCATGGGGTTCGGGACCGTGAGAATGAGGAAGCATGAACCGCAGAATCACGTCGGGCGCGAGGTAACGCCGCGGCCGGAAGAGCCGCGGGAGGCTCTTCCCGGCTGCTCGTTACGACAACGACGCTAGATAGGCTCGGAGTTCTTCTCGGAAGCCAACATCGTCCGGCGAGAATGCGACCCCGACGCCGCCTTGCTCAGAGGCGTCGCGATGGTGAACGACCCGCACGACGGTGTGGAGGCGGTTGCCGTTGGGAAGGTGGAGGGTGAGTCGGGCTTCACTGTTCAAAGGCGGACGCTCCGGCGTCGCAACAAAGAGTCCCCCCTTCGAGATATTGGTCGCGTGCTCGCGAACGAAGTCATCGACCGTCTTGAACTCGACGGCCAAGAGAACGCGGTAGCGCGTTGAAGCTCGAGCTCCGTCGTCGGGCTGCCCTCGCTGCCCCAATGGCGAACCGCGTCGCGGCGATGTTGGTGGGTCGATACCTGAGGTTGAGTCTGGTGCCCCCTGCAAGGCGCCACGCACGACGTCAGCGACAGCTGTGAAGTTGTCGAAGGTGAAGTGCTCGCCCTCCGATGGCGTCAGGAATCTCCTGGCGAAATCTTCGCGCTTGGCTTGCCGTATGCCGTTCAGCGCGAGAAATCGGCCACCGGCCTTCCGGGTCTGGGCTTCCAGCTGGGAGATGACCCTCGGCGGCGTGAGAGCCGGGTCGAGCTCCACGCAGACGACTGCCAGGCTGCGATGCAACGCGACCCGAATCCAGGGGGAACCGAGCGACAACCATCCACCGAGGATCTCGACGAATGCCGCCGCGCGTTCTGCGGACGCACTCACGTCCCAGATGAACAGCGCGCTCGCACCTGTGAGGGCCGCTGGAACGAGATCGCGTTGCTGTCGTTGCCCCACACCGTCACCTCAACTCGGAACAATCAACGTGAGCGCGACGAGCCCAGTCGCGGCGATCAGCGCCTTCAGGTGGACCTTCCGAGCCTGCCTGCGCACCTGCGCAAGCTCCGAGGTGTCGATGATCGCTTCCGCTCCACCGTCCATGTCGCGCTGACCGCGCGACGCCAGGTTGACTCAGGTCTTTTCTCGCGCTTGAAACACGCCAAGGGCGCCCGCCCAAAACGGAAGAAAGACGGCGAGCCGCCACAGCCGATGTGCATCGACTCCCACGAGAACTGCCGCGACGCACACGCCCGCGACCAGGAGCACCACGCCGAAGCCCAAGCGGCTGCGCCGCTCGCGCGGGCCGATATTGGCGATGCAGACGGCCGGCGCCTCATTCTCGAGATTCACGCGGCACCTCGCGCGTCTCGCCGGAGCGGTTGTGCCGGCGGTTCACCGGTAACGAAAGTCATGGCAGCGGGAGCCCTGCGCTGATGTGCAGCGACGCGCGGGCCGAGGCAAGCTCGGTGCGCGCCTGGATCTGGCCGACCTCGGCGGCGAAGAGGTCTCGCTCCGCCTGAATCACCTCGACCTGGGTCGTGGAGCCGGCGTTGTAGCGGTCTCGCGCGACCTGCGCCGCGCGCGCGGCTGCCTGAACCTGCCCCGCCGCCGCCTCGATCTTGACCAACGACGCCGTGAGCCGCTGCCAGTCGGCATGGATCTGATCCCTGGCCTGCAGCCTGGCACGCTCGACGGCGAGGTTCGCGGTGGCCTCGCTCGCCGCCTGTGCGCTCATGTTCATGAACGTCGGGACGTCGATGCGCCACAAGATGTTGATGCCGGTGTTGTACACGGCAGCCTGGCCCTGAAAGCCGGTCGCGTTGGTGACGCGCTGCGTGAACTGAGCGGTGATGATCGGCAGCGCGGCGAGTCGCGAGGCTGTCGCGAACCGACCCGCTGCCACCGCGTCGTCCTCAGCCGCCCGTACCGCCGGCAGCTCGCCGACGCGCTGCTCCAACTCGCCGAAACCCGGCTCCGGGCGCGTGTCGTCGTCCGGCAGCGGCACGTTCGCGGGCGGCTCGAGCCCACTCACGCTGCGAAGCGACCGTCGCGTCGTCGCGACCAGCGACTCGGTATCCGCCACCACCTGGCGGGTTCGCTGGACCTCGGCCTTCGCGCGCAGCAGATCGAGCTCGGTGCTCGCACCGGCGCTCGCTCGAATCTCCATCAGCTTGAGCTGCGCCTCAGCCACGCTCGCCGACTTCTTGGCCGACTCGCGCACCGCAAGCGCCGCCGCGTATCCATAGTAGGCGCCGACGACCTGGCGCTTCACGAAGTCGCGCGCCAGCTGCTCGCGGTGCTCCGCGCCCGAGACGCTCGAGGACGCCGCCATCACCCGCCACCACCTTCCCGCGTCGATCAACGGCAGCTCGAACCGCAACACCGCGTCGAGCTGATCGCTCGGGATGATCACGGTCTTCGACGAGCAGAGGTGGTTCGCCGAGCAGACCTGCCCTGACGCGCAGTCGGCGTCGACCTGGCAGGCCTTGAGAAACTGCCCCATGTTCTCGGCAGGGTTGACGAAGCTGGGAAACGCGACTTCGGCTGCGACCTGGTTGTGCGTCCAACCGGCGTTCGCAGTGAGCGAAGGCAGCAGGCCGGACCACGCGGTGCGGAAGTCCGCCGCCGCCCGTTCCCTCTGCTGCGCCGAAATCAGCCGATCGAGGTTCTGCTGGTCCGCTGAATCGACGAACTGCGCGAGACCGGGGGTCTGCGCGGCTGCGCTCGTTGCCAGCACCAATGCGGCCACTCCCGGCGTTCTCACTTGCCCGCCTCCGTCGGAAGGTCCGCCACGCGCAGCGGTGCCTGCACGACAGCGGCCTTCGCCGCCCGTGGCTCCGCATCCGAAGCGTCCGACAGGGGGTCGATCGTGGTCGGGGAATCCTCAGGTACACCTCGGAGCCGCCTGATGAAGCGCGACACGTCATCGAACAGCGAGTAGACGACCGGCACGGCGAGCAACGTGAGGACCAGCGACAAGACCTGGCCGCCCACGACGACGCCGGCCGTCGCCCGCGAGAACCCCGACCCGACGCCCTTCGCCGTGACCAGCGGGATCATTCCGGCGACGAAGGCGCTCGTCGTCATCAGAATCGGGCGGAGACGGTGCTTGTTCGCGGTCATGATCGCCTCGAGGCGCGCCAGGCCTCCCTCGCGCAGTTGGTTCGTGTGATCGATCTGAAGAATGGCGTTCTTCTTCACCACGCCGAACAGCACGAAGATGCCGAGAAAGCTGTACAGGTCGATGGCTTGATTGAAGAGGATGATCGACGCGATCGCGAAGGGGAGCGTGAGCGGCAGCGACACGAGGATCGTCACAGGGTGGAGCCACGACTCGAACTGCGCTGCCAGGATCAGGTACATGAAGAGGAACGAGGCAAGCAGGCCGAGAGCGAACGAGAAGAAGACCTCTTTCATGATCTTCGTCTGGCCGACCGGCTTCGCGGCGAAGCCCGGAGGCAACTTCGAGGCCTCGTCCTCCAGGATCGCCTTCATCTTGTCGCCGACGTCGTTGTCGCCGTATCCCGGCCCTGCGTTCGCCATGAAGGTGATCTGGCGCTCGCGCTGATACCGCGAGATGGTCGCCGGACCTTCGCCAGGAATCACCTTCACCACGTCAGCCAGGGTCACGAGGCCGAGCTTTCTCGAGGGCACGGTGATGAGGCTCAGCGCTTCCTGGCTGGTGCGGTACTCCGGCGTCGATCGCAGGCGGATGTCGTACTGTTCTCCGCCCTCGGAGAAGTTCGAGATCTTCTGTCCAGCGACGAGGTATTGCAGCGCCTGCGCCACGTCGACCACCTGCACGCCGAGGTCCGCGGCACGCTCCCTATCGACGTGCACCCCGAGCTCCGGTTTGCCCACGACCATCGAGGAGTCGACGTCGACGGCGCCGGTGGCCTCTTTGTGCAATCGCTCGAGGATGCGGTTGTTTGCCTTCTCGAGCAGCTTCAAGTCCGGTCCAGCAAGCAAGTACTGGATTCGCGCAGTCGCCATGCCGCCGCCAAACTCGCTCACATCGGCGACGGTGACTCGCAAGTCGGGAGGCAACGTCGGCAGGATCTTCTCGCGCACGAGGTTGCGCAGCTCGTCCTGTGACCGCTTCCGCTGGTCCGGCGGCAGCAACTTCACGAAGATTCGCGCCAGGTTCGGCGTGCGGGTGACGTCATCTCCGATCGTCAGCAGCGTCGCCGTGACTTCGGGCAGCTCGCGAATGATTCGAGCTACGCGCTCTCCGACCAGCTCGGTGCTCGCAACGCTACGGCCCTCGGGCAGGCGCACCAGCACCTCGAACTGTGCGCGATCGTCGAGCGGGAGAAAGCCCTTCCTTGCAGCCTTGCCGAGCGGCACGACAGCCACGAGGGCGGCCACCGCCGCGAGCATGATGACCCACCGGTGGCTCATCGCAAACCGGAGCATCACCACGTAGCCGCGCTCGATTGGCCGGTAGAAGACGTCGACCACCCGCTCGAGAAAGGGCTTCTGGTCGGTCTTCTTGTGAGGCTTGAGCCAGCGGCTCGCGAGCATCGGGGTGAGCGAGAAGCTGACGAACAACGACACCGCGATGGAGAACGCCATCGTGACGCCGAACGGCCCGAGGAAGCGGCCAGGAATGCCGCCGATGAACGCGATCGGGAGGAACACGGCGATCAGCGACAGCGTCGACGCGAGCACGGCGAGTCCGATCTCCCTCGGGCCCGTCACGGCAGCCTTCCGCGGGTGCTCCCCGTGATCCTCCACGCGGCGGAAGATGTTCTCCAGCACGACGATCGCGTCGTCGATCACGATGCCGACGGCCAGCGCCAGGGCGAGCAGGGTGATCGAGTTGAGGGTGTAGCCCTGGAGCTTCATCAGCGCGAACGTGCCGATGATGGAAGTGGGAATGGCGAGCGCCGCGATGATGGTGCTGCGCAGGTTGCCGAGGAAGAGCAGCACCACGAGGGCAGCAAGGATCGCCCCGAAGATCAGGTGCTCCGTCACGGCGTCGGCGGCCGTCTTGATGACCGCCGCGCCGTCGCGCTGCACCTCGAGCGCGTAACCTGAGGGCAGCTCCCGCTGAATGTCAGCGAGACGGCTCTTGGCGGCATCGGCGACCGCCACGGTGTTGGTCCCTGACTGCTTGCGCAGCGAGATGAGCACCGTGCGCTCGCCGTTCCACATCGCGGTCGTCGAGATGTCTTCGACGCCGTCTTCGACCTTGGCGATCTCGTCGAGACGAATCGAGCGGCCCACCTGGTCGCGAATGATGATCGCGCGCAGCTCCTCGATGCTCGCGACCCGTCCCTGCACGCGCACGCTCAAGTAGTCGCGGCTGACGTCGACACGGCCTCCGGGGAGCGTGATGTTCTGCGCGTTGATGGCGCCCGCGACCTCGAGGGGGCTGACGCCGAGGCCCTTCAGCTTGATCGGGTCGACGAGCACGTTGATCTGCCGCTTTCGCCCGCCGATCAGCTGTGCCTGGCCGATGCCGGTCACCGTCTCGAGGCGGCGGCGAACGATCCGGTCGGCCAGGTCGGTGATCTCGCGGACATCTTTGCCCTGGCCCCGCAGCGCGACGTAAAGAATCGGCTGCGCATCGGGGTCGAACTTCATCACCACCGGTGGGTCGATGCCGCGCGGCAGCTCGGGCATCACGGTGTTGATCTTCTGCTGCACCTCCTGCGCCGCGACGTCGACGTTCTTTTCGAGGTTGAACTGGATGATGACGGAGGACACGCCCTCTGCCGACTGGGAGCGCAGTTCGTCGACACCCGACAGCGTACTGATGGCAGCCTCGATGCGCTCCGAGACGTCGCGCTCCATGTCTTCTGGCGAGCTGCCCGGGAGAATCGTGGTCACGACGATGACGGGGAAGTCGATCTTGGGGAACTGATCGACGCCGAGCTGCCGGTAGAACACACCACCGACGACGAGGATGATCAGCGAGAGCACCGTCGCGAAGACGGGGCGCTTGACGCACAACTCAGCGAGCCATTGCATGGGAGTCTCCCGTCACTGAATCGACGAGCCGTCCTGCAGGCCCGGCGGCGGATTGATGATGACCTTGTCGCCGGCCGCCAGTGGCTCGAAGACCGTGACGCGCCCGTCCTTCTGTACACCGGTGCGCACAACCAACTCGAAGGCCTTGCCGTTTCGGGCCAGGAACATGCGGTTGGTGGTTCCCTCCACCTTGATCGCGTCGATCGGCACCGTCGGCTGCTCGTCCTCACCGACCGTCAGGCGTGCGATGGCGAACATGCCCGGCCGTAGGTGGCCGTCCGGGTTCTTCGCCGTCGCCTCGATGATCAGGTCTCGGGTGTTGACACGGAGGTTGGGGCTGACGAAGCGGACCGTGGCTGGGAAGAGCTTGCCCGGGTACGCCGACACCTCGAGGTCGAGGGTCTGGCCGATCTTCACCAGGGCGACGGCCGGCTCGGGAACCGAGATCGACACCCGCACCGGGTCGACGAGGTAGACGCTCGCGACGCGGGTCGGTGGCTGCACGTACTCACCCACGTTCACGTAGCGCTCGCCGATGATCCCGTCGATGGGGGCGCGGATCACCGTGTCGCCAGCGAGCTTCCCAGCCAGGTCGGCGTTCGCTTGCGCGGCGTTGGCCTGATACAGCTGGGACGTACACTGCGTCTTCAGGCGGTCGTGCTCCGCTTTGGGGATCGCGCCCTGACTGAACAACGTGTCGGCGCGGTCGCACTCCTGCTTGGCGAGTGAAACCTGGGTCTGCGCGGCCTGCGACTGCGCCATCGCGGCGGCGGCCTGAAACGTCGCGGCCTTCGAGTCGACCACCGCCAGAACCTGGCCGAGCTTCACCGGCATGCCACGCTCGACATAGGTCGCGGTGACACGCCCGCCGACGTTGGCGGCGACCTCCGACTGCCGATCTGCCAGCACGCTGCCAGTGATGGTCAGGTAGCGCGGCATTTTCTGGTGCCGCACTTCATCCACCTCCACCTTCACGGGAGTCAGTGCAACCAGCTCCGGCTTCTGGGACCCGGCCTCCGATACCGGCGCCGGCTTCTGGCAGGCGGCGAGGAGCAGCAGTGCTGTGGCGACGAGGCGAATCATGGTGCGGTTCCTTTGGTGCGTGGCAGACGCCATTCGTTGCCGGTGCGCTTGCGACGAGGCGGGGCCAACGCGCGGGCGAAGAGCCGTGCGATGTCGTCGAGGTACTCGCGCTGCGACGTCGCCGAATAGGGTTGCTTGAGCATGTACGCCGTGAAGACCCGCGTCTGAATCGCCCCGAGCATGGCGGTCGCGGCGCTCTCCAGCGCCGGCGAGTCGACGAGGCCCTTGGTCATCGCCTGCTCCAGCCAGCAGGTGAGAGCCTTGACGAGCCTCAGCGGGCCCACGCGCTTCGCGTCGAAGATCTTCGTGTGCGCGATGCCACTCTCACGCAGCGCCGCGATGCACGGGATGATCTCCGCAAAAAAGTCCCAGGTGGCCGAGAAGTGACTGACGAGCTGCGCTTCCAGTGGCCGCGAGTCGGGGCCTGTCGCGTACTGCCCGAGCAGCGGCGGCTCGGCCGGAGGCCGCAGCGCGTGGAGCATGAGCTCTTCGCGGCTTCCGAAGCGCTTGAGCAAGGCCGGGCCCGACACGTGCAGCTTCGCGGCGACCTTGTCGAGCGAAACTGCGGGCCCATGCTCCAGCACGCACGCGCGCATCGTCGAAAGAATCTGCTCGTTGCTGATCAGGCGCGGGCGCGGCAAGGTGAACGTTAGTAATCCGTTACTAACGTGCTCGCAAGCTGAACGCCCGTGCACAGCGGCTCCGATTGGCATCACACGCGCCTGGCCGAGACCCAGAAGAAGTCGAGGTGACGCGACACCTCCGCGTTGAAGTCCCTCGAGTGTCGTTGTCTCCGAGGAGTCGATCGGTGGAGGCCCCCAAGGATCACCAGCGGGTCGATCAACGCCCGGGTCAGGGCGACCCGACTGGGGTGCGCTCCCTCAGGCGACATAGAGGCGGCGTGCGATGAGTTGCCCAGCTTCTTCGATGTCGACCGCCATCGACCGTTCCCCTTTCGAGAAGGCCGCACGAAAGTCGTCGCGGTCCTTGTCCGGCAGGCGGGCTGGCTCGATGACGCGCGCGCCGGATACCGAGGCACTGCGCGCCAGCCGATCGAGACTCCGCCTCGAGTACGCCGAGAAGTCGATTGTCAGTAGAAGGGCCGCTGGAACCCTCGTCGCGTGGAAGGTGCAGACCGACGTCACCTGCTCGAGGCTGAACGTCTCGACCAGCTCCGCAAAGAACGCTTTGAGCGTGCCAGGGGCCGGGATGCTCTCCCAAACGACGACGAGTTCGAAGGTGGGTCTCGCCAGGGTGCCCTCTCGTTCAAGCGCGTGGTGCCACACCTGAGACGGCCCGCTTGGTACCGGCGCTCGCGCCGTTCAGGAAGAAGTCGACGATCAGCTCGGTGCGCCGCGACAGCCTGTCCCCACGGTCTCCAGACTGAAGCCAAGTCATGAAGAACGCGTTGCTGATGCCAACGAGGAGTTGGGCCAGGTCGTATGCGGAGTGGCGCGCGAGGAGGCTGGGGGGAGCGGCTTTTCCCATCCACGTTTGCATTCGCTTGAGCAACACCGCGTAGCCGGTCACACGGGGCTTTTCGCCCTTTTTTGGAGGTAGGAAGTCGCGGTTCGCACGCAGCGAGAAGAACACCACGAACGAATCACGCCTGCGGTCGGCGAGCTCCAGAAGCCGGCGCATCAACATCTCCAGTCGCTGCGCGAAAGTGAGGTCCGAGGGTACGAGCTCGTCGAAGACCTCGAGAAACTGGTCGGTCAGATGGGCAACGAGCCCGTCGAAGATTTTCTCCTTGCTCGCGAAGTACGAGTACAGCGAAGGGGCCGTGTACCCCGCCTCGGCCGCGATCGCTTGCATCGTGGTGGCCCGGTACCCGTCACGGGCAAACGCGCGCGCGGCCGCCTCGATGATGTCCTCGCGCGTTCTCGCGTGGGCGCGGTCTCGTCGTTGAGGGAGGCTTGCCATGGCGCAGGCTCCGAATGAGCATTCGGAAAGTAGACATGGACACTAACAGGAGCTTGACGGTAGATTCAACAGCCACGATGACGATGAAGCGACTGCGGGTCACCTTCAAAGATCTAGAAGCGCTCGACCGCGCCGCCGCTGCTGCGCCCGTTTCGGGCTTCTCGATCCAGACGGAGGACTCCCTGGGGTGGAACGAGCAGGTGCTCCTCGTGCTCAAGCATCCGACCTCGTCTGCGGAGCTCGAGTTGATCGCCGTCATACAGGGTGGAACGGCGATGGACGGGTTACCCACGAGCATCACAGCCCTGCCGACTGATCCGGACTTTGCTCGCCGCCTCGCCGATTTTCGCGCCGCAGTGTGAGCTGGGCTCTGGCGATCCGCGCGCAGCTGGCGGACGCGGTGATCGCGGCACCATCACGTAGCGAAGGCGCACCGGCACGCCATGGCTTTCTCGACACTAGCGAACGTTCGTTAAGTTATCGGATGGCATTCCAGAAGAAGTTCAGATGCGCGCCGACCTCGGCCTGAAACCCCTTCAGGTCGTGAGGTCCCCTCGGCATCACCAGGTAGACCATGCGGAGCATCATCAAGGGGCCCATCAGCTCCAGGGTGAGGGTATATGGGTCGGCCTTCTTGATGAGCCGCTTCTTCATCAGCGCCTCGAAGATGCGCGAGACGTTGCGCCGGGCCTCGCGCACGAAGGTTGGCAGGTGGAGCACGTCGCTCGCTCCCAGGCGCGGCCCCTCGGACATCATCAGCCGCAGGATCTTCTGCTCCCGGGGAGTGGCCCAGATGGTGGTCATCATCTGCACGAACTGCTCGAGCAGCCCGCGGCCGCCGACCGCATCGATCATGGCCTCCAGGTCCATCTCCGCGACGGCTTTGGACTGGCCCGGCCCGAGCTGATGCATCAGCCCCTCGAGGATCGCCCCCTTCGAGGGGAAATGGTGGTACAGCGCGCTCTCGCGCACGCCGACGCGGCGGGCGATCTCGCGCATCGAGGTGCCGAAGAAGCCGTTCCCGGCGAAGAGATCGAGGGCGGCGTCCAGGATGTCCTGGCGGGTGTCGCGCTCCTCGCTCTTCCTGGGCCGCGCCATAGGGACCGTTAATGGAACGGTCGTTCTATTATGTCAAGCCAACCGCTTTTTCAGAACCTGTAGACGGCGTCGAGATCGAAACCGGCATCGGTCCAGTCTTTCCAGGGGCCAGGGTCGCGGTCCACATCCATCGCAGCACATCGCCAAAGCTGCCGTGCTCGGTGGCACGTTGGTTCCTGAAGCGGGCGCCGTCGAAGTGATCGCAGACCGGTCCGCGATAGCGGGGCGACAAGGCACAACAGCCGACCACCGCCCGGTGCCGATGATCGCAAGCGGGAGGCCCAAGATCGACAGCATCACGCGTCGTAGAGCGCCCGACGGTCGCGCGTGTTTGGAAGTCGGTCGAACCGATCGAGTGCCATCATCCCTCACCCGCATCCCGATCGCTCTTTGCGTCGGCACGCGCGCCCGCGAGCACCGAGAATGCCTCTTCCGCCATGTCGCCGAAGTGCTCGGCGTCCACCTCGATGAAGAGGCCATCCGCCTCGCAGTACGTGACGGCGCCATCGAGAGAACGCAGCGTTCCCGCCGTGCGGACCTTTCGGCCGTCCACCGTCGTGACCCGAGTGGACACCATGAAGACGGTACCCAGCGGCACCATCTGCCGGAATTTCAGGTGGAGATCGGCGGCGACCGCCACATGACCCGCGAGCCAGGCCGCGGCCCCCATTGCCTCGTCCAGCACGGCGGCCAGGCTTCCGCCGTGCGCGTGGTTCGGGGGCCCCACCGCACCAGGGCCGAACCAGACCTTGGCGACCAGGGCACCGCCCTCGCTGGTGAAGTAGCGCACGCGAAGCCGGTCGCCTTGTGGCTCGCCAGAGACAAAGGAGCGTCCGGCCACGGTCTGCGGCGGCACGAGCTCGTGCCAACCGGGCTCAGGACCAAGGTTCGGCAGCTCGGTCATCGGTTCACCTCGACCAACTCGATGGCCTTCTCTGGACATGCGACGACGCAGAGCCCACACGATTGGCACGCAGAAGCACGAGGCGTGTAGGCCGTCTTTCGGCCGTGCGCCATGCTCTTCAGCTTGCCGAGCAAGCCCAGCTTCGCGAAGTCGGCGTCTTCTATCAGGCGCACTTCGAACACGTCGTACGGACACACGTCGACGCAGTCGCTCTTTCCCTCGCACTTCGATCGGTTGATGACGGGAACGAACGCGCCGGGCACGCCGCGACATGCCTGACCGGGGCGATCAGGTGAAGACGCCGCCCTTCGCGCCTTCTCCGTGTTCCTGGCTTTCTCGAGGTCGTCGTCGCCGGTCATCGTCTGCCAGAAGCCGCCGTGGAATCGCCGGGAAGCGCGGTCATCGCTTCTCCGACTCCGCGCGCCATTCCGCGAATACGTCGGCCGTCACGTCGAGAGCGCGCGCGTGCGCGGGCTTCCATCCGAGCTCGGCGGACCGCTTGGTCACGACCACCTGGTAAGTGCACAGGGCTTCGGCGAACGGGCCCATCATCTGGCGCGCTCGCTCGAGGGGAATGCTCTTGGTGGCGCCGGCCTTCCCCGCGGCCTCGCTCGCTGCCCGAGCCAGATCGGCGATGCGTGGCGCGGCCCCGTCCACCCCGTGGAACATGCCGCGCGCCTGCTTTTCGACGACGAGCCGGTACAGCTCGGCCAGGTCGTCGCGGTGAACGAGCGCCATGCGGTTGTTGCCGTCGCCGACGAAAGCCGCCGCGCCTTCCCGGGTGGCGCTCTCGAAGTATCCGGCGATGAGGCCCTTGGCGCCGCCGTAGACGAACCCAGGCCGGATCACCGCGGTCGCCAGGGTGTTGGTCGCGGCGTCGAGCGTCAGCTTTTCGTGCGCCGGCCGCCACGCCACCATGGGGATGGCGTCCGCGGGCGCGTCCTCATCGACTGGCTTGTCACCCGTGTTCCCGAGGCACAACACGCCGGAGGTATAGATGAAGCTCTTGCGCTTGCCGCCGGTGCGAGCGGCCGCGAGGAGCGTCTCGACCGCCTTCCGATCGGCGGCAACGCCCTCCGGGCCGTACTCGAAGCCGACGTGAATGATGCCGTCGTGTTCGGCGGCAGCGGCCTGGTAGCTCGCCGGGTCCTTGAGATCGCCGCGCAGGGGCGTCGCACGGAGCTTTCTGAGCTGGGTCTCCTTCTCTGCCGAACGCACCAGGCCGGTGACTTCATGACCTGCTCTGACCAGCGCCTTGACGACCGCCGATCCGATGTACCCTGCTGCTCCAGTGACGAAGACTCGCATCTGACTTTCCTCCTTGCTCGTTGTTGATGCTCGGTTACCGGTCATGCGCTCGAACCTGCGCTCGCTCTCCGCGCGGCGGCAGCGAGGACTTCATAGGGCTGGCAGCCCACGATGACCTCCTCGCCGACCACGAACGTCGGAATGCCCGTGACTCCCTGGCCGGAGGCCTCGCCTCGAATGGCATCCACGCGCGCCTGGTAGGTTGCGTCGGCGGCGGCGCGCAGAGCTGCTTCCGAATCGAGCCTGGCGCGGGCAGCAATCTCACGGAGGTCCGCGTCGGCCTCGAGGTTCTCGCCGCGGCGCCAGTGCGCGTCCATCGCGGCGTCACGAAAGGCCTCGAGCCGGTCTTGGTCCCGCGCGTACTCGGCCATCGCCAACGCGCGCCGCGTGTTCGGAAGGCGGTCGGGCGTTGTCATGTCCTCGATGCCAAACCCTGCGGCGAACCGGCCCATGTACTCACGCATGCTCTCGAGCCGGCCGCGCGGAACAAGGCTCGTCACGGGAATGCCGCCCCGAGGCGTCTCGGGATGCAGCTCGAACCCGCGCCAATTCACCACGACGTCGAACTCCTTCTGCAGCCTGACCAGGCTGCTCCGCTCCGCGATGAAGCAGAACGGTCAAACGAAGTCGGAGTACAGCTTGACGAGCACGCTCACCATCCACCTCCCTCTCTACGCGACCTTCTGGGCGGCACCTGCCGCGTGTCCGCCGAGTGAAGCGGGCCGCCGCACCCACGCCACAAGTGCGTTGAGCCCCAAGAGGACGACCGTCATGGCGGCCATGCCGCCCTCGCCGTCGGCACGAAAGAGATGCGTGTACGTCGCACCCGTCGTCACCACCACGAGCGAGCCCGCGCCGAAGAACGCTGCCCGCGGGACGAGCAGCAGGACCGCCGAGATCACCTCGACAGCACCGACGGCCAGACGCATCCAATCAGGCCAGCCCCAGTGCGCGAAGCCCTTCACGTGCTGCTCGGCGCCCGCGAGCTTCGAGCCACCCGCCATGAGGAAGAGCGCCGCGAGGAGCCCCGAGAGTACCCAGAGCGCGATGGTCTTTCCCTTGCTTCGTTGTGCCATTGTCTTCACCTCCAGGTTGGAATCATCAACACCAGCGCGACGAGCGCGGTCGCCAGGACCAACGACTTCACGTGGACCTTGCGAGCCTGCCGGCGTACCTGGGCGAGCTCGACGTCGTCCGCGATCGCCTCCGGCCCGGTGTCCATGTCGCGCTGACCGCGCGACGCGAGCGCCACTCAGGTCTTCTCCCGGGCCTGCAGCACGCCCACCGCCCCCGCCCAGAACGGCAGGAACAAGAGCAGCCGCCAGAGGCGGTCCGCCTGGAGACCGACCAGAAGCGCCGCGAGCCCCGCGCCGGCGACGAGGAGCACCACGCCGAACCTCATGCGCTTTCGGCGCTCCCGGGGACCGATGTTCGCGATGCACACCGCCGCTGTCTCGCTCCGCGGCGTCACGCGCGACTCCCGTGTCCGGGCGCAGCAGAGGTCTCGCTCGACGGTGCGCTCGCTTTGCCACGCAGCGAACGCACGAGGCGAAGCGCCTCCTCGACGTGTTTCCGCGTCCGAAGCTGCGAGCTGAAGACGTGCAGGATGATCCCCTGCGAATCGATCACGTACGTGACGCGGCCGTCGAGGAGCCCGAGCGTCTTCGGAACGCCGAACCGCCTGCGGAGCTCACCCCCTCGGTCGGAGAGCAGTCGAAACGGAAGCCGGTGCTTCTCGGCGAAGCGCCGATGGCTCTCGACGTCGTCGGAGCTCACGCCGACCACGCAGGCGCCGGCCTCCGCGAGCTGCTGGTGCTCGTCTCGGAAGGAGCACGCCTCGGCGGTACAGCCCGGGGTGTCGTCCTTCGGGTAGAAGTACAGGACGAGGCAGCCCGAGACCAACAGCTCGCGGAGCGACACGGCCTTGCCCTCCTGATCGGGGAGGGTGAAGTCCGGTACGGGGTCGCCGACGCTCAGGCTCTGGTGGCTCACGTTTCGCTCCCTACGCTGCCTTGCTCTTCACGGCTTCGACCTCGATGTTGATCTCGACCTTGTCGCCCACGAGGATTCCGCCGGCCTCGAGCACCTGGTTCCAGGTGAGGCCGAAGTCCTTGCGGTCGAGCGACGCGTGCGCTGAGAAGCCCGCGCGCTCACCTCCCCAGGGATCCTTCATGCGCCCGGCGTACTCGACGTCGAGCACGATCGGGCGGGACGTCCCTCGGATGCTGAGGTCGCCCGTGAGCCGGAACCGCTTGTCACCGCTCGGCTCGACGCCCGTGCTGCGGAAGAGGATGTGCGGGTGCTTCTCGGCATCGAGGAAGTCCTGCGAGCGCAAGTGGGTGTCCCGCTGCGCCTCCTTGGTGTCGATGCTCGAAGCGTCGATCTGGACCTCGACGCGAGAGCTCGCGGGGTGCGCCTCGTCCATCTCGATGGTCCCCGTCCACTTGGTGAACCGGCCGTGGACCTTGGACACCATCATGTGGCGCACCCAGAAGTTGATGCTGGAGTGCACGAGGTCGAAGTCCCATTTCTCGAGTGCCATGTCTGCCTGCCTCCTTCATCCATCGAGAGATTCAAATACATCTAACTCCTGCTCGGGCACCCGCACGCGCCCGAGGCCCGACCTGCCTACGGTCGGTCTTCGCCTGTGCTGTTCCGGGCGCGGGCTGGGGAGGCGCGCGGCTTCGACCTGAGCCTTCGCGGCAACAGAGCCGCCACCTCGTCCAGGAGCGCCTCATTCACCGAGATGATCGCGTGCTGGCCTTCGCGACGAACGAGCAGAACCTCGGCGCCGGCGAGGATCTTCAGGTGATGGGAGATCGTGGGTTGGGTGAGGTCGAACCGCTCACCGACCTGACCGCAGGAGAGCTCGCCCGCAGCGGCGATCTCCTGCACCATCTTGAAGCGGCCCTTGTCGGCCAGGGCCTTGAGCACTCGCACGAGCTTCGGGTCGTCCACGTCCGGCCTCCTTGAACCTGGCTGCGTATAGAAGTATTTCTAAATGTCGATGCGGTCAAGGCGGCATGTAGCACCGCTGCTTGGTCGACCGCCAGGGCAACTACCACCCGGTGAGCCGTTCTTGCCGCCGAAACGGGTCTCTCTTGTTTCGCACAGGCGCTGGTCTGCTTCCGGGCTCTCCGGCGATTACCCGGGCGGGACTTTCACCCACAGGTTGAGAGCGACATGAATCGGCCTCGAGCACCGCGCGGGCGCCGTCACCCTGGCCGAGCAGACCGACCGCGAGATCGCACCAGCGCTCGTCGCTCGCCAGCAGGTCGATCGCCCGAACCACTTCTTCCCGCCGCGCGCCGACCAGCAGCAGCCGGTAGCCGGCCTCGCGGAGCGCCACGGGGGCCGCTCCAGCGCCCGACACGATGATGATGCTGCTCACCTTCAAGATGTAAGGCCGCCCGCCTCCGCGCTTCAACGCCGGCCGGTGGCGAGGGTGCGGCCCTCGCGCTCCTGTGTGAGGCCGCGGGCGCTCGAGAGCTTCGTCTCGCCGTGGGGGTTGTCGCTCTCCACCACCGACTCGCGCTGCGCGTCGGGCGGACGGGCGCTGAACAGCGGGCGGCTGCTGCCCGGCGCTCCCTCGGCGAGCGTGTGGCCGGGCGCCGGTGCGTGCACCCTCGGGGGCACCGGCTCCGCGGGCCGGCGCGGATAGAGCAGCCGCTGCTGCGCGGCGGTAGGTCGGGCCGGAGGTCGGCGAGCACCGTCTCGGCGAGGGCCGCGGTCAGCTGCTCGATGGCGACGCGCGGAGGCGCTCCGGTGCGGCGGCTGACTCCATTCACCAGCTGGTGGAGATCGAAGGCCTTGCCGTGGTTCGCCTCGCGCAGCGCGGCGGCGGGCTCGGCCGGAAGCTCGGCGGCCAGGCGCTCTTCCTGGCCCCGAAGCCGACGCCCGGGGAACCCCGGCGGGCCACTCGGAGCAGCGAGGGAGCGAGCCCGCGCTCTGGTAGGCGAAGCCCTCCGGTGCCCGGCGTCCGGCCGGCGGCCCGACGAGGTGTTCGCAGGCGCCATCGTTGGCTCGGTGCGGCCGGCGAGCGAACGCCACGGTCCGCTCGACGGTCATGCGGGCGCATCCCGGCTCGCGACCCTGGCCAGCCCCTCCAGCCAGCGCTGGTGGAAGTGGAGGAGCGCCCGCCGCAGCGCCGGGGCCAGGATCCGGACGACGGGACCCGCCTGTGTTTCCTCGGTCACCAGCCGTGTCCCGCCCGGGCTCTCCTCCAGGAGCCAGGCGTGGTACCCACGGGAGCCTGCGCCGCGGCCGCTCCAGGCGAGGTGGCGATGGGGCTCGAAAACCTCCACCACGGTCTCCACCGGGACGCCCAGGGTCCACCAGGTGAACCGCATTCCCGGAGCGAGGACGTGGGCGCCCGGGGGCAGCTGCATCCGCCAGCAATTGGAATAGAACTCCCGCCATCTCGGCGCAGCCAGCAGCCATGCCCAGATCGCCGATGCCGGCGGGGCGACCTGAAGCTCATTGTGCGCGAAGACCGGGCTGTTTTCAGGCTGCAGCCCGGCCGGCCATCTCACCCGTGGATCCTGCGGCAGCGTCATGCATCCCTCACTCCCGGCATGGCGCCGACGGCGCTCGGTCGCGAATTCCCGCCCGCTTCAGGCCATCGGCCTGCCGCGGGTGATGCTAGCACCCGGGGCGAACGGGCCGGCAGAATTCCGGGTGCTCGCTTCTCCAGCCGGTGCCAGCGGTGGGGGACGTCTTCGACGAGGAATACCGAGTCCAGGCGCGCCGTGGTGAATGGCGCCCCGGCGGAGATGAACCCGTAACTTGCCCGCTCGTCAGAGACCACCTGGACGTCCCACTCGCCGCGCTGGATGGATGCGAACCACGTCGATCCATGCGTGCTCGGGGCGGTGATCGAAGGCTGCGAACAGCTCGACGGGCCAGCTGCCTGCCTCCTCGAGGCTGCGGGAGGCGGACGTGGCCGGCAGGGCCCGCTTCGGTGAGCCGACGGTGTAGCTGGCGTGGATGTCCGCGCGGATCGGCGTGCGCGTCGTCAAGTCGAGGTCGAGCAGCCCCTCTCGTTCGGCGAAGGTGACCTCGGTGATCTGGAACCGGAAGAACGACATCAGATTCCCCAGCGCGACCATCACCCGGCTGTCGGCGTCGCTCCGGAGAGAGTGCCGGCACCGAGCTCGCCACTGCGGCGGCCAGGGGGAAACCTCGTCAGCCTCAGTGAAGTGAAGTGAAGGCGTCGAAGCCGGCGCCGATGACCGCGCCGTCGTCGAGGCCCGGGCAGCGGTTCTGGTAGAGACGCAGCGTGCCGTCGGGAAGCCTCGCCACGACGTCGGTGCAGCCGTCGGCGTTCCAGTCGCGGGCGAGCAGGGCGTCGAACGGCCCCCAGCCGTGCCCGGCCGGGACGGCCTCGGAGAGGTGGGCGGCGCAGTCTCCGGCGAAGAGGAGCAGGCGGCCGTCGCCGTGCCGCGCGAGCACGTCGCCGCAGCCGTCTCCCGAGAAGTCGCCGCCGAGCAGCGCGTTCAGGCTCGACCAGCCGGTGCCGATGACGACCGCCTCGCTCGCGAAGCCGCCGCGGCAGTTGCCGGGGAAGAGCAGGAGCCGCGCGTCGGGGGCCCGCGCGATGACGTCGCCGCAGCCGTCGCCGTTCAGGTCGCCGGCGGCGGTGATGAGCGAGAGGGAGTGCCAGCTCGTGCCGATGACTGCGGCGTCGCGGAGGCTGCCGGTGCAGGTGCCGGAGTAGCGGAGCAGGTCTCCGCCGGGGCGCCGCGCGATGAGGTCGGCGCAGCCGTCGCCGTCGAAGTCGCCGACGTGGGAGATGGAGTCGAGGCCCGACCAGCCGCTGCCGATGCGGCGGTCTTCGCGGCGGAACCCGGCGCCGCAGTCGCCGGAGTAGAGCGAGAGCTGGCCGCCGGCGGTGCGGCCCCAGAGGTCGGCGCAGCCGTCGCCGTCGAAGTCGGGGGTGCCGCCTCCGCCGAGCGCGCGCAGGTGGTACCAGCCGTACGGCGCCCGCGCGACGGTGTGCGGGGAGAGCGCGCGGCGCTCGTCGCCGTTGAAGTTCGCGTCCATGACGAAGACGTTGCCGGCGTCGTCGACGTGGTCGACCGAGGCGACGTGGCCCCAGGGGTTCGTGCCGCTCGGCGGGTAGACGACGAGGTCGTAGGCGCCGGGCTTGCGGCCGCTGCCGTAGGAGATGCGCTCCCAGACGGAAGGGTCGGGCAGGTCGTCGAGCCAGAGGTGGCACGCGCCGTCGGGCGCGCAGCTGCCCGTCCACGCGCTGCGCGCCAGCGGGACGCGCGCGTTGAAACGGGCGGGGTAGAAGCGCTGGATTGCGGCGAGGCACTGCAGGCGGTCGGGGAAGCCGGACCAGTCGAGCCGGGCGGGCGCGGAGAGCGCCGTGGCGGCCGCGCCCTCGTCGTCCACCGTGATGACGGCGTCCGGCGAGCAGGCGGCGAAGCAGAGCAGCAGAGCGGGAGTTCGCATGCACGCATCGGTACCGCCGCGGGTCCGGAAGCGAGGTGGCCGCGCGCGCCAGAACCGCTGGCATGGAGCGCCAGCCCGGCGTCGCGTTCAGGTGACGAAACGCGGGCGGACACTCAGAGGGATGTCTCGCATCAGCCGTGCGATGTCTCGCCAGACTGCGATGACACGTCTCGTCTCAAGCCGCTCGGGGTCTTGCCCGTCCACCGCTTGAACGCCCGCAGGAACGCCGGCAGGTCGGCATAGCCCAGCCTGAAGCCGACCTCCGAGAGCCCCACCGCCGGGTCCTTCACCAGCTCCCGCGCCAGCCGCTCGCGCACCGCGTCGACGACTCCGGCGAAGGTGACGTCTTCCTCGCCCAGCCTTCGCTGCAGCGTCCGCGCGCTCATGTGCAGCACGGCGGCGACCGACTGCAGGCTCGGGGTCTGGTCGAGCTTCGCCTCCACCACCGCCCGAACCTGCTCGGCCAGCGAGCCCGGTGTCGGCGCGCCCTTCAGCGCCCGCTCCGCCTGCGCCACCAGCGTCGACAGCAGCGGCGGGTCGGCCGACGGAATCGGCAGCGACGCCTGCTCCGCCGGCAGCTCGAACCCGTTCGACCCCGCCCCGAACCGCAGCCGCTCGGTGCCGAGCAGCGCCACGTGCTCCGAGACGTCCTCCGGCGCCTGGTGCGCGAACCAGACCCGCGTCGGCTTCAGCGGCTCACCCGCGAGCAGCCGCGCCTGCATCAGCACCGCGGGGATGAAGAACTCGTTGCCGTGCCGCCCGTAGCCCAGCGGCCGGCCGACGACCTGGTGCTCGAGCCGCACCGCGCCCCCGCGCTCCGAGAGCGTCACCCGCACCCGGTCGTTCATGATCGACGCGTACTTCACGGTGCGGGCGAAGCCCTCGCGCAGCGTCGGCGAGTTCCGCGCGATGAACTCGACCAGCCCGTAGGTGCCGCGCGGGTAGTTCGCCGCCAGGTGCAGCCCGAAGTCGCGGTCGCCCGTCAGCTCGGCCGCGCGCGCGTAGAGCTGCTCGAGCGTCGACAGCGGCAGCACCACCTCGGGCTCGGTCGCCGCCCCTTCCGGCAGCCCGAGCTCAGCCGCGAGCGCAGCCGCGTCGGCGTCGGCCTCGGCCACCCGCGCGAGGATGGCGGCGACCACCGAGGTGCGAATGGGCAGGCGTGGCCTCACGTGCGCGGCCCGCATCTCTACCAGCAACGTGCGCCCGCTGGCTGAAGACGTGCAGGACGATCCCCTGCGAATCGATCACGTACGTGACGCGGCCGTCGAGGAGCCCGAGCGTCTTCGGAACGCCGAACCGCCTGCGGAGCTCACCCCCTCGGTCGGAGAGCAGTCGAAACGGAAGCCGGTGCTTCTCGGCGAAGCGCCGATGGCTCTCGACGTCGTCGGAGCTCACGCCGACCACGCAGGCGCCGGCCTCCGCGAGCTGCTGGTGCTCGTCTCGGAAGGAGCACGCCTCGGCGGTACAGCCCGGGGTGTCGTCCTTCGGGTAGAAGTACAGGACGAGGCAGCCCGAGACCAACAGCTCGCGGAGCGACACGGCCTTGCCCTCCTGATCGGGGAGGGTGAAGTCCGGTACGGGGTCGCCGACACTCAGGCTCTGGTGGCTCACGTTCCGCTCCCTACGCTGCCTTGCTGTTCACGGCTCCATCGGTCGCGATTCCGCAGGCGAGCAGCGCCCAGACCGAGCTCGGCGGCGACCAGGGCGCGCGTGACATGCACGGCCGAAGGCAGCTCGAGGTGCGCCCCGATGAACGCGGCGCCGAGGGCCCCCACCACCAGCTGTCCTCGAGCGCCGATGTTGAACAGGCCCACGCGGAAGGCGACCGCGACCGAGAGGCCGGTGAGCGTCAGCAGCGCCGCCTTGGTGGCGGCCTCGCCCAAGGGTCGCGACACTGCCGCGGGGACGCCGGTGTCGATGAACCGCGGCCAGTCGCCGATCGCGCCGAGCGCAGTGTGGCCAGGCAGACGCGGAAATGCGTCGGCGCAGCGGCGGGTTCACGGTCTTTCGGGGAGCATCATCAACCTGCGTGCCAGCTCAGAGGCCGACGCCGACCAGGAACTTCACGTTGATCTCGATCTGCGTGTCCTGGGCAGGCTGGCGCCCGGAGCCCGAGGTGATGATGCTGAAGGCCGACGAGCGCACGTACTCCGCGAGATCGGCGTCGATGAGATCGAGGTTGAGCGTGGGGTTGGGGGCGGCGAGGCCCAGCGAGGCGATGTCGGTCTTGGTGGCGATCTTCTGCGTCTTGTCCCCGGCCTTCACGGAGACCTCGAGCGAGTCGAGGAAGCCGAAGTCCTGCGAGTTGGGCGAGGTGATCTTCAGCGAGAGCGCGGTCACCTTCGTCGTCTTCACCTTGTCGCGCGAGGTGTTGTTGTTCTTGAAGTCCTGGTTCTGGTTGAAGTCGATGCTCGCGAACGAGGCGGCCTGAGGGAAGGCGCTGAAGAACTGGCCGAGCGGGCTGCCGGCGATCGTCGCGTTGCCCGTCATCTCGGTGCTGAACGTGAGGGGACCGCAGGCGGTGAGGAACAACGAAGCCACGATGAGGGGAAAGCGCATGGGGACAGAATCTTAGCCCGGGCGTCGACCTGCGGGGAATGCGGCAAGACGGAGCCGCCTAGCGGAGTGAACGAGCGAGCTCTGCCACGTCGCCCTCGTCATGGTACGGCCCGAAGCCGAAGCGCAGGCGATCGTCCCGCGCGTCGGTGATCACCCGGTGCAGCTTGAGCGTCGCCGACAGCGCGTTCGCGTCAGGCGTGCGGAAGGTGAGGAACTGGCCGCGCGCTGAGTTCTCGAGCGGCACCACAAGCTGGTCAGCGGAAATCGGTCCAGCGGGAAGCCCCGCGCTGAAGCGCCGCTGCAGCGCGTGCGCGTGCGTGCGGTTCTTCGTGGTGGTGAGGCCGACCGCCTCCCCGCCACTTCATCGCCGCGTTGAAGCGGTACAGCCCCGAAGGATCGAACGTCGGGCCCATGAAAGGTGAGGAAAAAGGGCGGAAACTCGACGGGCGGCCCGGTAGCCCGATGGGTCGGCGAGCCGCGGTGGCGGGGCGACGGCATGGAGACCGTGAACGCGCGCGGGCGAGCGGAAGGAGCGCAGACGGGTGCACCGACGTCGGCACCAGGGTGATGTTCCCCCCAGCTCTTCGACCATCCGGTCGGTCATCGGCGGAACCCAGCCGTCGATTGCTTCAGGGTAATAGCGCGACGGAACCGACCATGCCGCCGCGCTCGCCCGGCTGCGCCGCGCCATCGAAGACCACTGGCGCGCCGACCGGGAGCTCTTGTTTCCGGCGCTCGTCGCCCGCTACTCGAGCGTCAGGGAGCTCGATCGCGTGGTGCACGCGCTCGTCGACCCGTGAGCGCGCAATTCTTGCGCGTGAAGTAGTCCTCTCTCCGGACAGGGTGCGCCGGTTAGAGTGGGACTCGCGCCAGTGAACGCCGCAGCCCTGGTGATCGTGCTCGTCGGAGCGGGTGAGGCTGGCTCCGATTGGGCCGCGGGCACGCTGCAGGCCTTGCGCGAGGCGCTCGACCGCAGGGTGGTCATCGAGCTGCGCGAGAAGCACGAGCTGCGCGAGGAGCGTGGCTCCGACGTGCCCGAGGCCGCGTACGTCGTCGAGGTCGAGTTCGGCAAGGGCGCCCGCAAGGCGCGCAGCTGACGCAGACCTCGCCCGGGGTGCCGCACGTCGCGGCCGCCGAGCGGTTGCAGACGCCGCCGAAGCAGCAGCCGTCGGGGCAGTTCGCGGCCGAGCAGCCGCTGCAGTTGAAGCCGTCGCAGGTGCCGCCGTCCCTGCAGGTCTGACAGGCGGCGCCGCCGAAGCCGCACGCCCGCGCGTCGAGCCCGACGAGGCACTGGCCGCCCCGGCAGCAGCCGCGGCAGGTCGCGTGCCGTCGCACGGGCCTGCGTCGGCCGCGCCTCCCGCGCTGCCGCCTCCGGCCGCGGCGCTGCCACCCGCCGTGCTGCCTCCGCCCGTAGCGGCCTGCGTGACGCACCGGCCGTCGACGCACACGTGGCCCGCGATGACGCAGCGGTGCGTGTCGTCGCACGCCTTGCCCTCGTCGACGCCGACGTTGACGGTGAACGCGGCGAGCAGCAGCGCAGCGGGAGCGTGGAGCGCGGTGCGCATCGGGGGCGCGCGCGAGTGTAGCCGCTGGCGAGGTGCCCGCGTCAGTTGATCACCGGAAGACGGCGATCGCCGGGACGGCGCTGGCGCGCGCGTCCAGCGCACCCTCTCTCTGCAGGGTCCGGGAACGATTCGCGCGCTGCTGCGCTCGTCGACTGGAACGGTGGTTCGCCGCCGGCCAATGGGGCGTGCGCGAGGTCGGCCTCACGGGACTCTGGACGGGCCCGAGCGCGTTCGCTTTTGTCCCTGCGGATGCGCCGACGGCAACGCTCGCAGACGAGAGGCGCAACTCGAGCGGTACGGGTACGTGCCGATGGTCATGGTCGGCGACGACATCGTCCTCGCCGGGCTCTCGTGCTCGAGGCGGTCCCGGCCGCCCTGACCCTCACGGCATTCGTCCGGCCACTGCGACTCCTTGCGGCGAGGGCGTGACGGTGATGACGTCGAACAGCATCAGGCCGAAGCCGGCGAGCGCGAGGCACCCTGCGGCGATGAACAGGGCATTGGCGACGACCGCGTTGTTCGCGACCGAGGTCTGCAGCTCGAGCGCCCGCGCTCGGGTGAGCATGCTGATGGCTCCGCCCCCGGCCTCCTGTACCGCGCGCTGGAACTCTTCCCGGGAGCGTCGGCTGGCCACGCCCCACGCGCTGCCCAGGGCGGCGGCCACTGCGCCACCTGCGAGCAGGCTCAGACCCACGTACCGCCAGCGGTGCGAGACGGTCACCCGCTCCACTTGCGCGACCGGCGCAACTTCGCTGGGTGGGGCTTCCACGGGGCCCTGGGGCTGCGGAGCCAGTGAGGGGCGCTCTTCGTTTGCGGCGGGCGCGGTCACGGCAGGTGCCTCACTGAGGGAGGCATGCAGAGGCGCAGCTGCGCTGCCCTTCTCGAGAAGTGTCGAGCCGCGGCGATCGATCAGCTCGTAGTGGTACTCGACGCCCGTGCCCGCCAGCTCGACGGTGCCCCCAGCCCGGGTCAAGGTTCGCTCCTTCCACGGCCCACCGTCTTCGCGGAAGTGCACGCGAACCTGATCGGTGACTCCCACCGGGTCTGCGACCCGAATGGTGAGCGCCACCAGCGCTTCGCGCGTCTGCGAGACCGTCGCGTCGCTCACCAGCACCCCGTTCACCTGAACCCACTGGCGTGCGGCGGCCGCTGCTCCCAGCGGGTCGACCTCTGGGGGGCCTCGACCCGGGTCCAGGGCGAAGTAGCGGCGCCAGACGATTGTCGCCTCCTTGGCTTGCTTGAGGGCCGAAAGGCACTGCGCCCGAATTTCGAGCAGGGCGAGCAGGGTCTTGCGATCATGCTTGCCCGAGGACTCCGCCGCCTCTGTGAGCGCGAGCGCCTCGTTGTACCTGCCGGCCTCGAACAAGGGCCGGGCGCGCTCGACCAGCCAACCGCTTGCTGGGGCGCCGTCCGCGCTCGCCGGCGACGCGAGGAGGAGCACTGCGACGAGGAACCTCACGGCGGCTCACCATAGCCTACGTCCTCTTCCGCGCAGGAGCCCCCGTAGGGACCCGGTGCGAGGGCGTGCCGGCTTCGGGCTCGGCGGCGCCCGGAGCCGGCGCCGGAACAGGTGCAGCACGGTCAAGACACCCACGACGACCGCGTCGCGTGCAAGACCGCTTCGCAGCCGCCGGTCACGCGGCTGTCGAAGGGGGCCTCGCCGGTGACGAGCCGCCGGGTCAGCTGGAGGTTCGCCTGGGCCTTCAGCCCATCGAGATCGGTGACGACCGCGGTCAGCGTGTTCGACCCCTCCTCCAAAGGAACGATGGCAGAGAAGAACCCGGGCGCGAGAACCTCTCCCGCGCGTCCATTCACGCTGACCGCGCTGAGCGCTCTGCCGTCCGTGGTCCCGTACAGGGTCACCGAAGGAGTCGGTACGGTCGCGCCCGCCGGCGGTTCCAGAAACGAGATCTCCACCCTCAGACCTCAGACGCCAATCCGGGCTCGCCGGCGATCCGCCTCGAACTGGGACTCGAGGTCGCCGCGGCGCAGGGCCTCGTACAGGGTCTCGCCCGGGCTCAACGGGGTCAGCTTCAGCAGCGTGCTGGGGTCCCGCCCCGCAGCGCGCATCGAGGCGGTCTTCAGCGCCAGGTTGCTCTCGTTGATCGCGTAGGTCACTCCCAGAGACCTGTCTTCGACGACGAACTCCCGCTCCATCGGCGGCGGCGGGGCGCCGCGCGCGGCGAGGTAGCCCGGCGGCTCGGTCATGAGCTCTTCGAGGCCGCACTCGGCCAGGCGCTTCTCAGCCAGGTCGTACCACTGACGGCTCTTGTACCGGGCCTCGGCCTGACCATCGCCCAGCCCCGGCGTCATCCCCCCGCCGGGGCGGCCCAGCGACGCCCTGACGGTGTCGAAGATCTGATTGCGCAGATCGCAGGCGGCGACTTCCTCGGCCGAGGTGTCGCGCCCGAGCCATGTCCGGTGACCCGCGTTGTCGAAGTTCTGGCTGATGAGCTTCGAGTTGTCTTGGAGCGCCGCCTGGTACGGCTCGCTGTCGCGCGTCAGGTAGGGGTTCATCGGGTGGTCGATCATGACCTGCTCGATCCGAGCGCTCGCGTCGGTCGAGAGCCGGCCAGAGTCCTGGAGGTCGAGCAGGAACAGACGCTCCGACGGAGTGAGCCCTTTCGCTGACAGCTGCTCGATGCAGCTCTCCAGCCGAGCGCCGTCGATCGGCAGGCACGGGGGCAGCCGCTCCTCGAGCGCACGGTAGACCTTCCCGCCGCGCAGCTTCTCGGCCAGAGCGGTCTGCTGGAATTCGTCGTCGGCGTTCGGTGCGTCCCGGCGACCCGCTCCCGGCGCCCCGACCGCGCCTTCGAAGCGGTCGCCGGCGTGCCCGGACCGCTCGAGCGCCTCGAGCCTGGCGACCGCCTCGGCCCGCTGTGCCGCGGCCGCAGCGAGGGCCTGCTCGGCCTCGGTCAGACGGCGGCGGGCTTCCGCCGCGTCCAGGTTGAATGACGTGCTGCCGTGAGCTGCATCGATGCGTGACATGTCGGCTCCTGTCGGGTTGAGCTGCCGCGGGTGAGGTAGCAACCCGAGAGCCACGCGGCGGCGGCCAGCCCAGGCACCCTTGTGAAGCGCAATCGCAGGGTGGAGTGCCCGGGTCCGCTCCGACTGTCGCGGCGCTGAGACGTGACGCTGGCCCGCCTCGCGCGTGAGCTGTTGGCTCCCGATCGCCTGCACGGCCACTACGTCTTGATGCCGGCGACCTTCAGCATCCGGTAGAACCGTGCCCGAGACACAGCGGCCCGCTTGGCCGCTTCCGTCACGTTGCCGTTCGTCTCCTCCAGCAAGCGGCTCAGGTAGTTGCGCTGAAATTGCTCGACGACTCGGGCCTGGGCCTCGTCGAACGACTTGACCGTCGAATGACCGATGGCCAGCTCGTCTTCTCCGACGCGCACGTAGCGCTCGACCACGTTCTTCAGCTCCCGCACGTTTCCTGGCCAGGAGTGACCCTCGAGGCGCTCCATGAGATCGGCCGGCAACGCCGCCGCGCGGCCAATGGCCCTGGCAAAATGCCGCGCGAGCGGCCTTATGTCTTGGGCTCGGACCCTCAACGGAGGGACCTCCACGGCGAACACCGCCAGGCGGAAATAGAGATCGGCGCGAAACTGGCCGGCGGCGACGCGCTCTTCCAAGGGGGCCCGGGAAGAGGCCACGATTCGCACGTCGGCACGCAGCTCGTGCTCCGCGCCCACCGGGCGGTACGTCTGGGCGTCGAGCATGCGCAGCAGCACGGGCTGCAGCTCGAGCGGCAACTCGCCCACCTCGTCGAGGTAGAGCGTGCCGCCCTCCGCCGCCTGGAGCAGGCCAGGCCGCGCCTGGACCGCCCCGGTGAAGGCCCCCTTCTCGTAGCCGAAGAGCGTGGCTTCGATCAGCTCGCGATTCACGGCCGCGCATTGCAGCACCACGAAAGGCTTCTTCGCCCGCGGTGACAGGCGGTGCAGGACCTGGGCGATGACGTCTTTGCCCACGCCGGTCTCGCCCATCAGCAGGACGCTCGTCGGGGTGGGCGCGACCCGCGACACGAACGCCAGCACCGCCTTGAGCGCGTGCGAAGAGCCCACCACTCCCAGCTTCTCGAATGACGGCCCGTCACCGTCGAGTGGATCGCCGGGGCGCACGCAGATGACCGAGCGGCCGAGCTCGAGGAAGGAGCCCGGCGGAAGGCGCACCCGTTCGACGCGTGCTCCGAGGTAGAAGGTGCCATTGGCACTGCCCAGGTCGATCACTTCGACGCCGCGGCTGGTCCTACGGAGCGAGAGGTGCCGGCGCGAGACGGCGCCGTCATCGAGCACCAGGTCCGAGCCTGCATCGCTCCCCACCACCAGTGAGCCGGTCAACAGCACGCGCTTTCGAGCCGATTTGCCCTGCACGCATTCGACCACCAGCGGCCCACCGTTTCCTGGAGGTTCCAGGAGCAGCTCGTCGGTGGCCTGCTGCCGCTCGGGATTGCTCATGTCAGCCATTGGGCTCGTCGTGACGAAGAGCGTGCGCCGGTCGTGGAGCTTGCCAGAAGCCGAACCGGCAGCCCACTTCTGCGTTCATAGGACCCGCGTCGTCCGCGGCGCGGCGGAGCTCTGCGAAATCGCCGGTGACGGGGGACGAAGGCGGGGCGTCGTAGTGCATCGGTGGGGGACATGGTGGTTGCTGGAATCGATGCGACCACCAGGAGCAACCGGCCGGCCAGCGACTCGGGCTGCTCTGGCGTTCGATTTGTCTCGCCTTGCGCAGGTCCAGGTGCGCGGCCTGGACGCTCCAATCGACTCGGCCGAGCGACGGCGGGTGGGTCGTCTCAGCAGCGCGACTGTCATGGGTGGCGAATGCGGCCAATCTCGAGCCTCTGTCGATCTCGACCGCACGGCCGCCCTGTGCGCGGCGCGCGGCATGAGGGTTGCTCGAGCGCCGCGGATGATCCTCCGACAGCTGTCTTTGATCGCATTCGCGGCGCTCTCCTGCGGCCCTCTCGACGCTCACGAACAGCAGCCCGACCCGGGCGAGACCGGCTCGAGCTCTGCAGCGCTCGCCGTCACCGGCCAAATCGACGGTGTCAGCGATACGGCCACTGGAGCCGAGGTTCGCGGGTGGGCCTGTCAGACCGGCGTCAACGCGAGCATCAAGGTGCATCTCTATGCCGGAGCCTCCGCTTTCTCGGGCGGCACCTACGTGACCTGGGCGACCGCCGATCAGCCATCTGAACCGAGCATCTCCGCCGCGTGCGGAACCGCGGGAAAGCCGCATCGCTTCGTGATCGAGGTCAGCCGCGACAAGCTGACCCCGAACCTGGGTCGAACCGTCTTCGTGCACGGGATCAGAACGGCCGGCACCGCCACCACCAACTCCGCCCTCAACCGATCGGGCGTCTTTCGCCTGCCGGCCAGGGTCCCGTATCTGCTCTCGGAGAAGGTGCCGAGCTCCGCTGGGCCGCGGTTTCAGCTGCTCATCCCCAGCGGTGAGCGGGTCACCATCGACAAGAGCGTCGACATCGGCATCATCAACGTCGGCGGCGCACTGGTCTGCCCGACCACCGGGAGCTTCGTGATCTCCTCACAGGGCATTCTCGTCGAAGGGCCGAATTCGGTCTTCGAGTGTGGCTCGTCAGCCGCTGCGCGCTTCAACGGCAAGTTGAGTGTCGTTCTGAAGCCGGGCGCCGAGCTGGTGTCTCGAATGCACCCGGGCCACTCGATGGGCGAGCGCGCCTTCGCAGCGATGGCGGGGGGCACGATTCGCCTGTTCGGCGACGGCAGGAAGGCGGGGTTCACCCGGCTCGGTGCCCAGATCTCTGCTGGCGATCGAGCCTTCACCGTGCCGAGCACGGCCGGCTGGGAAGTGGGGGACCTCGTCGTCGTCGGCCCGTCCGGCTTCGACCCCCACGAAGCGGAGGAGCGGACCGTCACGGCGGTACGGGGAAGCCTCGTCGAGGTCAGCGCGCCGTTTCTCTACCCGCATTTCGGCCGCACCGAGACGTATTCCAATGGCACCCGGCAGTGGACGCTCGACGAGCGCGCCGAGGTCGCGAACCTCACTCGGAACATCAAGATTGAATCTGCCGGAACGGACGCCGACCTCGACGCCGCGAAGCTCGGTGCCCACATGATGACGATGGCGGGCGCTTTCGCCTACGTCGACGGAGTCGAGCTCGTCCGCATGGGACAGATGGGCAAGCTGGGGCGATACCCCTTTCACTGGCACCTCGCCGGCCCTGTCGCCGGGCAGTTCATCAAGAACTCGAGCATCAGGAGCTCATACCAGCGCTGCCTCAGCATTCATGGCACTCATGGCGCGCTGGTCGAAGGCAATGTCTGCTACAACCACTTCGGTCACGGGTACTTCCTCGAGAACGGGGGCGAGACGAAGAACGTCATACGCAAGAACCTCTCGATGCTTTCGAAGCAGATTCCGCTCGAAAAGGCCCTGCTGATCTCCGACTTCTGCACCGGGAAGCTGTTGCCTACCGGCGTGTGCAACCCCATCAACGACCAGCGCTTCGCTGCCTCGAGCGGATTCTGGATCTCGAACCCAGACAATGTCGTCACCGACAACGTCGCATCGGGCGCCGAGGGGACGGGATTCTGGATGTCGTTCAGTCAGAAGCTCGTCTGCCAGGGCCAGCATTGCGACCACCCGCTGAGCATGCCCAGCGGTACGGCGGTCTTTCCGGCTCGAATCGTTCAGACTGCCTTTTCGGGCAATGTCGCTCACAGCGCGAAGCTCGGCATGTCCTGGGATGGGGCGGCCGACGGGGCGCTCACGGGCAACCCCATGCACCCCTCCGACCGGTTCATCGTGCCCTCAGTGTACCTGCCGCAGGGACGCACCGACACGTCGCAGCCGCTTCCGCGGTTCGACAACCTGAGGGTCTTCAAGAACATCGCTGGTATCTACGTTCGCGCCACGACCGTGACGTTCTCGAATCTGGTCGCCGCCGACAACGGGCTGGCGCTGTTCTTTGCCTTCAACCAAGTCGTCGAGAGCTCAGCCATCGTGGCGCTCAGCTCGAACCATTCGACCAGAGACCTCGACTACCTGAAGCCCAGAATGCCCGCGCGGTCGAGATTTCACGGAATCCGGCTGTATGACGGCCCCTTCGAGCTTCGGGGCGTTCACTTTGCCGGGTTCCCCAGTCAACCGCTCATTCACAACGGGTGGAATGTCAGCCCGGTGCCCTTCCTCAACGTCGGCGGCGTGAATCGGTGGCGCAACGCCGTCGAGCAGCTCACCTTCGCTCCGGAGCCGTACCAGAAGTTCCAGATCGCTCCTCCGGCTGACTTGTCAGGCGATGCGGCCCTCACGTCCGCAATTCTAGACATCGACGGAACGCTGGCGGGGCTGCCCGGCAAGACGGTCGTGCCAGACCATCCCTTCAATCGCGACCCTTCGTGCGTGCCGGTGTCGGGCAACTCTGCGCTGCGCTGTGCGTACCGGGTTGGCACCTTGCGTTTCTCGAGCACGCAACCGGCGCCGTCCACCTTGAACAACATGGTGCTGACCCTCACCAGAGCGGGGCCGGACGGTAGCGTCAGCACATCCGGCGACGGAAGGATCCAGCTCAACAAGACGAACCTCATTCTCGGGGCCTCATCTGCGTACACCTACGAGCTCGCGTTCCCCGCCGGCTTCGCTCCGAACCCGCTGCGCTTGCTCTACACGGCAGATGATCACGGCGCGGTCAGCCCGGTCGTGAAGCTCGCCGGCCTTCACCCCAGCTGCAGCTTCGCCCAGGCCATGCCCGTTTCCACGCTCGCCGCTCTGCGCGCCATGGGCACCGCCGGCTTCAGTGGGCATACCGCGGCGTGGTTCGCCGACTCGTCGGGTGTCTACATGCGCTTCAACCCCTCGAACAGGTCGAACATCAACACCTCACTGCATGCTCCCTTCGCGACCAACGGGGGCATCTCGTTTCCCTGCCCCGGCGCTCCAGTCGGCGGCTCGGGGCAGGCCCTCGACCTCGAGCCGGACCCGCCCGAGCCCGAGCCCTGACCCGCTCGCCCCGAACAGCCGGCGCACGCTCGACATTCTGCCGCGGGTTACCCGTGCGCTCGGCGCCTCACCACCGCGACGAACAGGAGGGCGAGCAGGCCAGCCCCAGGCCCGCCCGCGTTACAGCCGCACGCGACCTCGTACTGGCCGCCGCGCTCTCCGCAGTCGATGCAGCACCGCCCACCCTGGCAGGTGCCCTCCCGGCACTCGAACGAGCCGGCACACGCCTCGCCATCACGAACGTCTGCCACCAGCCGCGTGCGAAGCCGGAGCGAATCGGGCCCCCCGACCGGCTCGTATTCGCTGTACGCCGCCAGCACGCGGCCTGGGCTCAGCCTGGCCAGGGCGCTCCGCTCTTGGTTCGCCTCTCCGCTCGCCAGCTGTGTGGTGGCCGACAGTGTCCCGTCGGGCCGCATCTTGCGCAGCAGAATGTCGCTCCCCCCGTCTGCGAACGTGTTGTCCCACGCGACCAGGTAGTCGTGACCGTCGAAGGCCGTCACGGGCTGGCGCCCTTCACCCTGAAGCGGCGACTCGGTGCGGGTGAAGAGCACGATTCCACGGGCATCGAGCAGGCCGCCGTCGTGCGCGACGCGCACGCTCTCGAGAACGAACGGGCTGCTCCGGCGCCACGAGACGAGGTAGTTCTGAGGGCTCGCGGCGACGCTCACCTCGAGGGGGAGCGTCGTCGTCAGCGAAGAGCCGGAGTCGGGGAGCGTGTCCGAGCCGCCGAGGCGGCCGAGGTGATCGACGAGCCGCCACGACAGCTCGTTACCTGCCCCGAGCCAGGCCACGAGAAACCCGTCGCCAAACCCGGCCGCCGCGCACGAGCCGGCACGGCCCCCGCTCAGCGGGAGCTCGGCGCCGACGCCGCCGTCGGTGAACACCAGGCGGCCTCGCAACCCCTGACCGGGTTGCTCCCAGCAGGCGAGGGTCGCGCCGGCGATCGACGTGAGCGCGAAGGCCCCTGAGCTCGACGACGCCAGCGCCAGCTCGCCTCCGAGCGCGTCACCCGACTCGTCGTACCGGCGGAGGTACCAACCACCGCGGCTGCGGTCCAACCAGGCCACGTTGTACGCCTCGCCGTCCCACGCGACGCGAGGCGAGCCGAGCGCGCCGGGGCTGGTGGCGACGACGGTGGGCGCCCCAAGCTCTTTCCCGCTTCCGTCGACGTGCAACAGCTCGATGCGCGCGCTGGCGCCTTGCACTGCGTACGCGACCGCGGCGCCGCTGCGCCCGGCCGCGAGGCTCGGCTCCAGCTGGGCCTCACCCGACCAAGCCACCCGGACCTCGGCCGCGTCGACGGCGCCACCCTCCCACCGGGCGAGGAAGACGTCGTCACTGACCGTCGCGCGCATGAACACCACCGCCGAGGCCGTGCTTCCGGCGAAGGCAGCCTCGAGCTGGCCCGCGTCGGCGGTGCTGGCCACGCGCGCTCCCCCGACGCCGCCGTCGGCCGTGACACTCGCCGTCCACAGCGCTCCCGAGGGGATCCGGTAAAGCAGAACGACCTCGTCGCGCGTCGAGGCCGCGGTGACTTCAACGGCGCCGGCGTCGCCGACCGTCATCGGCGGGCCGAGGGGCGTCAGATCGCGACCCAGCAGCCGGACCCCCGGTGGCCGCGCAGTACTTCGATCGTTCCACGCGACCACGAGTTGCTGCCCCACCGACCCGATCGCCGGGCGCCGCGCATTCATCGCCACGACCTGGGGCGTCGAGAGCCCGCCGGTGCCGAACGCCGCGATGTGAATCTCGTCGGTGCTCGCGGGGTAGGCGACGACCTGCCGGTCACCGTCGAGCTCGGCCGCGAGCCAGGCCTGCGGCGCGGCAGGCGCGGTGAGCTTCGCAGACATGACGCCGCTGGGTGAGACGGTGCGCCGCGAGAGGCTGGTGCGGTGCGACCAGACCACCTGGAACCCGGCGTCGTCGACGTGAATGACCGGCGCCACGACGTGCCCCGAGGGCAGGTCGTCGAGAATCAACGGTGGCTGATCGAGCACCGCGCCGTCGAACGACAGCCGTACGCCGCGGGTGTCGACGTCGGTGCGCCATGCGGCCAGGCAGACGGTCGGCCCGCATGCGACGTCCGGAGTCCAGTCGTCGTAGGCGTAGGTCCCCAGCGCGACGCCACGAGGGTCGAGGACCTGACCGCTGGTGCTCACCCGCGCCGCGTACACGTCGGCGAAGTGGACGGTGCGGCGGTGATCCTGCCAGACGACCCACCAGCCGCCGTCGTAGGCATCCGCGCGGGCGCGCGCCTGCTGCTCTCCCGCAGGTTCGAGCTGCCAGTTGGGGAGCGGCGCGTGGGGCACGCCGAGGCGAGGCGGGCCCAGCTCCCCAGGGTCTCTCGGGCCTGTGACGCAGAGCGCCGAAGTCGTGTCGCAGCGCCATCCGGCTCCGCACTCCGCGTCGACCGCGCACCGAAATACGTGGCCCTGGAGGTCGAGCCCCGGCTCACACGTGCACAGCACACCGCTCAGAATGAGCCACAGCACCCGGCCCAGACGAAGGCTGCACACGCGCGCAATCGTCGGTGCGAACTCAGCCCCTGTCAACCGCGTCGAGACACCGTCGCCTTCTGTCTCGTCGTCGACACGGGTGGAGCGCGCGGCCGTGCGCAGCCGGGCCTGTGCCGGAATCCAAGCCGGCAAGCCGCCGCGAGTCACGCCATGGCACCGGCGCTGCACGGTGGAGCCCAGCAGCCACGTCGGTCGTCCCCCTTCCGAGGAGCAACCATGAAGCGCAGCGCTCTTACCACCCTCATCTTGACGTGCGTCTCGATGACCTCGGGCTGTGGTGTCGGAAGCGAGGCATTCGTCGGAGACCCCGCCGGCGCCGTTGACGACGTCGAGATGTCGCTGGAGGCCGAGAGTGCGTCCGACCGGGGCGGCATCGGCGCCATGGCCCTGCCGGACGGGGAGCAGGAAGCGGCCGCGGTGGCGATCGACCCCCGCAAGTCGTTGATGGTCACCGACCAGGCGGTGCTGACCGGGTTCACCTTGAAGGCGGTGATGGATCAGCTCGTCGCCCAGAGCGGCGTGAGCGGGCTGACCAGCCTCGCGCTGTTCCGGCAGTGGTGGGACACCCAGCGTCGCGCGCCTGGGCTGGGCCTCGGGGCGCATTGTGACGATCAGAAGGTGAACGGAGTCCCCTCCCTGAACGGATTCCCGCACGAGTGCCCGCGGCCGGAAGGCGTGCAAGCCACGACAGACCCGTTCGTGAACCCCGCGGCGCCGGGGGCGTATTTCCCGATCGCGGTGGTGAACCGCTTCGACCTGGCGCCAGTGACCGGAGCCCACTGCGGCGAGTACCGCGTCATCTTCGCGCGGCGCTCCGGGCTGGTGACCGGCGATCGGAACTTCGCCATCTTCGAGGCGGTGCTGGCGAACCCCCGGCTGGATCTCGGCCTCGAGGGGTGCCGGCCGGTGCTCAACTTCTGGAGCAGCCTCTCGACGAAGACCGCTGCAGTGCGAGCGGCGCTGTTGCGCTCGTTCCACTTCACCGGCCTGCCGGGCTTCTCGCCGGTGGTCCACATCGACAACTACGGCAACACCAGATCGCGGCCAACCGGCCAGGTGCGCACCAACCAGTTCATGGGCGGCGCTCGCCGGCACGTTTCTGCCCCGCCGCAAGGCGGTGTTCGAGGCCACCATCAACCGCGCGACACGCGGGGCTGCGTTCGTAACCAGGTGGTGCCGGCCGTCGTCAAGCGGCAGCAGGTCTTCGCCGTGTCGGTGACGTTCAGGAACCTGGGCAATGCCGCGTGGACGGAGCAGAACCAGTTCCGCCTCGCGTCCGAGGGGCCGGCCGACAACCTCCGTTGGGGAAGCAATCGGGTGAGGCTCGGCCCCAGCGAGAAGATTCACGTCGGGCAGACGAAGACGTTCAGGTTCACGGTGACGGCCCCCGCCATTGCCGGGGGCTACGTCTTCCAGTGGCGGATGATCGACGACCCTGGCGTGCGCTTCGGCGCGCTCTCCACGCCGGTCAGCATCACCGTGCTCTGAGCAAGACCACGAGGCGCCATGACCCCTTCCAATGACCCGAAGACGTACTTCGAGAAGAACCTCCCCGAGCTGCTCGCCAGCAAGCCGAGTTGGCTCCCCCGTTTCCAGTACGTGGTTCAGTTCCACGTCGGCGGCGAGCGAGGGGGTGACTGGGTGGTAGACGGCAAGGCCAGGCCCCCGTGCATCCGCGCCGGCCGCGCCTCGAAGGCCGACTGCGAGCTGATCTGCACGGCGCCGGTGTTCGGAGCGCTGAGCTCGGCGCTCCTGACACCCAGGCAGGCGTTCGACCTGGCCCAGCTCGAGGTCAAGGGCCAGCTCAACGTCGCGATGAAGCTCGGAGTGCTGTTCACCCCCTCGAAGCTCACCCCCTGACGGAAGGCCCCGAAAGATGCCCATCGCCCGCGGCCGCTGTGTCTCCTTCGGCGTCGACTCGCTGCCCCCGCTCTACAAGAGCCTCGTCCAGCAGCAGTTCGGTGACGTTCGCGACGTCTCTGCGGCGTCGGTGCAGGAAAAGCTGAAGGTCCTTCAGTCGACGCCCGATCACGCAGCCGACGTGCTGGCGCTGCGGGGCCTGCTGCGCGAGCTGCTCAACCCCACGCCGCGGGTGAGCGCCGCGGACACCGCCGCGGTCCAGCTGCGGAGCGACGACCCCGTCGTCAATCCGCGTCAGGCGGAGATCCGCGGCAAGATCGACGCCTTTCGGGCCCAGCTCGACAAGCAGGTCGTCGGTCAGCCGCTGTTCAAGGCGGCCCTCGAGCGCACCCTCGAAGCGAGCCTCTCCCGCCGCGTCCAGAACCCCAAGCCCATGGCGCTGGTGCTCGGCGGCCCCTCGGGCGTCGGTAAGACCTCCGGAGCCGAGGCCCTGGCCCGAATCCTCAACGACGACCCGAACGCAGTCCCGATCGTCTTCGACTGCACAGAGATCAGCAGCGCGGCCGACCTGAACCGTTGGAAGGGGTCGGCCCAGGGCTTTGTCGGTTACGGCGAGGGCAAGGAGCCCGTGACGCCCGAGACCCTCGCCAAGGCCGGCGAGACTCCGGTGATTCTGGTCGACGAGCTGAGCCGTGCCGGCGCCGCCCTCGATGAGAAGGCCAGAAAGGCCCTGCAGCACGAGATCTACAACTACTTCGCCAACTACGTGGACAAGGGCGAGTATCGACTCAACAACAAGGTCGTCGACGAGCTCAAGGGTGGCGTCATCATCTTCACCACCAACGCCGGCTACGACGACCCCGCGCTCGACACGATGAGCGTGGAGCAGCGCCGCGAGCACTACACCCGATCTGCCATGCGCGAGATGCCCACCCAGATGGTCGGCCGCGTTGGCGAGAGCAACGTCATTGGCATGGACGAGCTGGGTCAAGCCGACATCGCCACCATCGCCGCGGCCAAGCTCGATCGCTCGTTCGAGAAGCTCATCGAGGCCACCCGGCAGCAGGAGGGCTACGAGTTCGGCTTTGACGGCATGACCGACCGCCTGAGGGACTTCCTGGGCGAGGCCGTCTCGTCCCGCAAGTACGGCACGCGCACCCTGATGCGCGTGCTCGACGATCTGATTCAGCCCAGGCTCGACACCTACCCGTTCCTCGAAGACGGGCAGTACGTGCTCGACCTCGACCCGGCCGTCTCCGGCCTCGAGCTCGGCAAGCTCGCCGCGAAGTTCAAGGCCGGGCAAGACGTGCCGAGCGGCACCACCTCGAGCAGCTTCCCTCTCGTCATCCGCAACCTGAACGCCCGGCCCATCTTCCAGGACTACGCCGGCACCGTGCCCCACAGCGAAGACGGCGTGCTCAACGTGCTCGCCACCGGCTCGGTGGGTGGCAGGAGCTGGGTGGTGGCCGACAAGGGCGACTTCTCGCCCATCGAGATGAGCTTCCTCAAGCCCGGCGGGAAGGTGAACGGCGTGCAGGTTCCCGACACGTACACGCCGGTCGCGCTGCCCCAGCAGCTCGCCGAGGCCAACTACGCGCTCGAGGGCATCGACCTCGACGAGAACCGGGCCCTGTTCATCGCCACCACGTTGCCCGAGCAGGGCGACGAGCCGGTGATGACCGCGTACCTCTACGACGCCTCCGCCAGGGGTAGCCCGTGGAAGAAGGTGTCCGAGCCGCCGCTCGCGCTGGCCGGGGCCGCGTACGGCGCCGTCGAGGGCAAGGTCTACGTCTTCGGCGGCCGTGAGGTGAGCAAGACCGGCGGCGCCTGGAGCCCTGCTCCGGAGCTCGAGCTCAACAACGGCACGCCGATGCAGCCCGTGGCCATGAGCTTCGATCCGGCGACCGACACCTGGAGCTTTCTCGATGGCGGACAGCTCCAGGGCTTCGTGCCACGCGCCAACATGGGCAAGGCGACCCACGACGGGAAGCTCTTCCTCGTGGGCGGCGAGGAGCTGGCTGCGGGCATGCCGGGTATGCTGCCCTTCACCGCCTCGTCCACCGCCGTCCAGGCGTTCGACCCGAAGACCGGGAGCATCGAGACCTTCTCTCCGCTCAAGACGGGCGTCGTGTCACCGATGGTGCTCTCCAGCGGCAGATTCCTCGACGTGTTGGGAGGCAAGGTGGTCGCCCTCGACAAGTCGACGGGCAACCTCCAGGTGCAGCCGCAGCTGGCGCTCCAGACGCTCGATACTTCGCGGCAGGACGCGAAGGTGAAGGTCCGCCAAGACCAGGCCATGCCCGAGTCGGCGATCGCTGGCGACGTCCGCGCGATACCTGCCGTGGCCGGGTCGGTCGTCGGGCCCTTCTTCGAGGCGGGCGAGCTGACTCCGCACTTCTACCGCTACAGCGTCCCACCCGAGGCCTGACCATGGGCTTGATTCGAACCCGCCTGGTGAAGCCCACGCCGCTCGAGCTGCCGGCCAGCGCGAGCGAACGGGAGGTGCTCGAGCGGGTCGGGGGCGGCCAGCCCGTCACGCTGTCCAATCTCGAGCTGTGGCGAGCCCGGTGCAAAGACGGGGGCGACGCCCAGGTGCTGGAGCGGGTGCACGCATCGCTCTTCGAGGCGCCGCTGAAGGCTCGCGATGTCGAGATCTCGGCCGGCGGGGTCCGGCCGGTCGGCGCCGAGAGCGGCCTCGCCCTCTCGTCGCATCGCCTGGTGGAGGGCGCACCACCCGAGGTGGCCGAGCTGCGTGAGCTGATGCCCGAAGGCCTGTGGGGCCAGGCGGGCGCGCTCGAGGCCTTCGCGAGGGCGCGGGCCGACGGGCTGTCGTCGACGCGGCGCACGCCTTCGCTCCTGGTGCTCGGAGGCGAGCTCGGGCAGGGCAAGCTCGAGGCCCTCTCGGCGTTTGAGGAGCTGCTCGGTCAGAAGCGCGCCGGCCAGCAGACCCCGACGCCTCCCAGGCGCGTCGAGGTCGACCTGTCTGCCGCGATCGACGGCATGGTGCCGGCGCTCTTCGGCAACGACGGCGCGCCGCTCAATCTCGCCGCGCTCGAGAAGGCCACCGGCGAAGGCAACGTGCTCGTGGTGCTGAAGAACCCGGCCAATCTGGCGCAGAACGCCCCCAAGGTCGCGACCGCGCTCAACGACCTGCTCAACACCGATGCGCGTTGGGTGAAGCGGCTGTACGTGGTGGCCGACTTCGACGGGGTGCCCGACGCACACGCCGAGCTGGGCAAGTCGCTGGGCTCGCCCGGAGTGCGCCAGATTTCGGCCGTCGCCGACTTCGGCAAGCTCGACGCTCCGGCGATGCTCCGGTACGCCGACGAGCTTCTGCCGAAGCTGCTCGCGAACAGCCGCCTCGAGAAGCTGAACTTCGTGTTCGACCCCGGCGCGCGCGCGGTTCTGGGGCGGGTGCTGGCGACGCCCAACGAGCCACTCGACGACCTCCAGCCGCGGCTCCAGCAGTTCGTGCTCTCTCACGTCGATGTGCAGACCTCGTTTGACCCACAGACCAGCGTGCTCAAGCTCTCGCTCGCGCCTGAGCTGCAGGCGGACCCGAAGCGGCTCGAGGCGCTGGTCACTCGGCTGCACCGTCCGCTCGCCGACCTGGGAGCGGGGCGCCAGCTCTTCGTCGCCGCGGAGGTGGCCACGCGCCCCGACGTCGACGACACGGCCGTCGATGTCGCCTGGGGCGAGGCCACCGCCGCGCTGCGAGCCCTGCGTGAGAAGGTGAAGGGCCCGTCGATGCTCAAGCTGGTTTTGGCCGTCGAGGCCATGGCCCGGCAGACCGACTCCGCCCGCAGCTACGGCTGGGCCGACCGCATCACCCACCGGCAGTACCAGAGCTTCGTGGAGCGGGCAGAGGTGGTCGGGCAGGAGCTGTTCGAGCGGTACGAAGCCCGCCTGCGCACGCTGCCCGGACCCGCAGAGCTGCAGGCCGACGCAGAGCTCGCGAGCAACAGGGAGGTGGCGGAGGTGTTGCTGGCGCTGCAAACCGCGCTGGCGCCCATCGTCGAAGACGACGACTCCGGGCAGTTCGTGGGCCAGCGGTTGCTGGAGCTGATGGCTCAGCTCGACGAGGAAAGGCAGAGCACATGACGACGGTACTGAGGCCCACGGGCGCAGGCGCGAGCCCGGCCGCTCGCGCGTCGAAAGCGGCCGAAGGGAGACCTCAAGCGGCAAGCGCCGCCGCGAGGCCCCAGGCCGCCGGCGCCACGGGCATGGAGGCGACGCCCACCCGTTCGGGGCCCTCGCTGCTGGGCCTGCGCAAGGTGCAACACACGCGGCTCGCGGGCGCCGCGGTCAAACCGTGGACCTACGCCGAGCTGATCGGGCAGCCGCTCAACGCCGCGCTCATCGAGTCGCAGGTCGCCGAGATTCGCAAGGTGATGACGGACAAGGGGCTCGCGCCCGCCCAGACCGGCATGACCTTTCTCGTCGACCTCACGGGCCACCAGGTCTCGGTATGCCTGGCCTGCGGCGTCGAGGGGCACGACTTCCGGCCCACGCTGGTTCGCCGGTTGAACCCCGAGATCAACATGCTCGACGAGTTCGCCGCGGTGGTGCACGCCATCGCGTCGAAGGTGGGCATGCGCTTCTCGATCGTCGCCTACGACGAAGAGGTGCTCCCCCTTCGCAAGTTCGGGCCGCCCTCGAACGACGGAGAGGATGTGCTGAAGCGGCTTCAGATGTTCCGCGAGCGACACCCGGACCTGAAGAAGTCGATCGTCGACGGCGTGGTTCAGGCATGGATGGCCGACGCGCTGAAGACGTGGAGCCCGGCGGACGCCACCCAAAAGGTGGTGGGCCAGGCGAACGACGCCCTCGCCATCAGCACCTCGGAACGGTTGATGTCGGAGCAGGCGGGCGGGCTCAAGGGCGTGATGTTGGCGAAGGCCAAGGCACACGTGAGCGTGCGCCCGTTCGAGGTCGTGCTGCAGGCGAAGGGCATCAAGGCCTCGGCCGTGGCTGTGGGCAAGCAAGCCCGCGAGACAGCGGCGCAGATGTTCCGCAAGACCGTGGTGGTGAGCGAAATGCACGGCCTGCGCGCCACGGTGGCTCCCGCCGTCGTCTCGATGTTGGAGTGACGCATGCCGCCGCTCTCAAAGCCCGACGCGTCGACCTCCTCGCCGCGCGACGCGGTGCTGAGGTTCGCCAGGCCTGCCACGCAGGTGACGAGGCCCGTCGCCATCGAAGGCCGGGCGCTGGTGCCCAGCCCCAGCGACGGCATGGCCGACGCCGACGCGCGGCTGGAGCGCGCGCGCACGCTGCTCGCGTCGCTGCGCTACACCGGGGAGTCGGCGCAGCCCGAGCGCCTGAACTGGCCGCCCGCGGTCAGAGGCGCCATCGCGCCTGAGGCCTCGGCGCCCGTAGGCGTGGCCAACTACGAGTTTCGCCAGTTCGAACCCCTGCACCTCGCCATCGCCGACAATCGTCAGGTCTCGCGAGCGGACCTGCTGGCTTTGAACGACGACGCCGCCAAGGCGATGGTCACCGAGTTCTTCGGCAACCGCCTGCACGGCCGCGAGCTGGGGCCGGGCACGTGCCTGGCTCCGCAGGCGCTGGTCCAGCTCCGCAACTTCATCCGCGCCGCCGAGCTGGGCCTCGCCGTCACGGTGCACCCCTCCGTCTGGTCGAAAGACTGGCCCGCGACGCCCGAGGTCGCGGCGCTGCTGCTTCGCGCGGCCAGAGCGTTCGAGGTGCCCGACGAGAGCATCGTCGTGGGAGGTCGCGCCCTGTCGGAGCTGAATCGCCGCGAAGTGACGCCGGCCCTCGACCTCGGCCGGTCGCTGCTGAACTTCTACCCCTCGCTGAAGGTCGGCAAGCTGCTGGGCCAGGAGCCGCTGCTGGCCCCTGGAGTGGCCTCGTTCGTCGCCAGCCTGAAGTTGCCCGCGGACATCGAGCACCTCGTGCGAGACGCGGTCGGCGAGCAGGTGTTCTCGGCGGTGGCCGGCGATGGCGAGCGCACCCAGGCGCGACCCGTGACGCGGGCTCACGTGGTCGCCGAAGGCCCGCCGAAGCTCGACGACGCCCTGGCCGACGAGCGCGGGGCGCGCCTCGCGCCCGAGGCGCAGGCCGAAGTTCAGCGCGCCGTCGAAGCGGTCTGCGGCGCCGACGTCATCACCCGGGACGCCGCTCTCGATGGGGTGAAGACGGCGGTGCTGGCCCACTCGGCGCTGGTCAGCCCGCGGGAGCTGGTGCGGAGCGCGCTCACTGCGCTGTACGAGAAGGACCTGGAGCAGGTGGCGCCGCTCGGCGAGGTCGAAGGCGCCGTGGGAAAGGTGAAGGGGGAGGTCTTCGTCGACCCCCGCCCGGTCATCGAGCGGCTGGGCACTGCCGCGGCATCGTTGGAGCTGTTCGACCTGGCACGGCGCGAGCCCAAGCTTGCCCGGCAGCTCGAGCACCTCAAGTCGCGCGTCGAGCTCCAGCAACTGGGCGCCGACCCGGACACCCTGGCCGCCGCCGCGGTCGAGGCGGGCCAGCGGCTGCTCGACGCGCAGGCCGGTCTTGACCCGGCGCTCCAGCAGGCGTTCCTCGAGCACCTCGCGACGTGGGCGTACAGCCGCTGAGCACGCGACGCGCGCTGCAGTGGCTGTTCGTTGTTTTGTTGTATTACTTATCTGTGATGCGCAAGCGCTGGTTTTGTTTGGCTGACATTGATGCGTCGATCTTCAGGGCAGGCGACCCGTCGGCTGAGCGTTCCAGGGCAGCACTCCCGGGTCGCCAGATTCGGTCGCGCAGCCGATCGCGTACCACCTCCCAGGCCCGGCTCAAGGTGGGGTTGCACCGCTCGCCGAACGATCGCTTGAGCATGTGCCGGGTCACCGCCCGCTCCAGCCCGGAGACTTCCTCGACGATCAGAGGCCGGCGTGGCGCAAGGTAGACGATGCTCCCCGCCAGCGCATGTCGCCCCTCGGGTTCGTCGATCAGGGTGACGTAGCAATCGTCGGTGCCCACCACGCCGTGAAGCTCCACAGGCAGCAGCGGGTTCGAGACCAGGCGGCTCGGGTACTGCGTGAAGACGAAGTACTCCATCTCGACGCGGAACTCCGCGAGGCGGCCCAGCTTCATTCTCGCGAAGTACTCGAAGCGGCTCATGGTGCCCCTGGTTCGCGAAGGCATCGGGGCCGGCAGGCGACCTCGAGGCGAGCTCCCCGCGCCTGCCCGAGCACGCTGGAGCGGGCCTCGCCGCTTCGCCGCTCGCTCGGCGGGGGCGCGCCCGAGACGGTTGCGCACCGGGCCGTCGCGCAGCCGGCCACGGCCCACTGCGTGGCCCCATCACGCTGGCGGCACTCGCACCGATGGCCGGAAACCGTTTTGCGCTGTGGCATGCCTCGCAGCACTGCAGGGCCGGTGCCGGACGCCAAAGGGCGGGCAGCCGGTGCGCGACCTCCGTCCGGTCGCAGGCGTGTCCGCTCCACCCGTGCCGGATCCGAGACGCGCGCGGCGCTCGTCTCGGGTTTCTTGCAGCTCGTGCTTCCTCTGCCGGCCGCGAATCTGCGAAGCTCCCTGACTCAGGCGCCACCTGCCGCAGACGAATCGAAGCCTTCCGAGCTGCACATGAGTCACCCTGCGAAGCGCACCGGCGCGAACGTCGTCGTCATCGCCGCGGCCGACACCCACACTTCAGGCGTCTCCGCGCTCCGCGAAGGGGTCTGTTCGCGGCTTGACGGAAACGACCCGGCCGCGAGGATCCAGGCATGATCCGGGACGACGGGCTCATCGCGGGCAAGTACGAGCTGCTGGAGCAGATCGCCACGGGTGGCATGGCCGAAGTCCACCGTGCGGTGCTCCACGCGTCGGCGGGCGTCACCAAGATGGTCGTCATCAAGCGCATGCTGCCCGAGCTCGCCGCCGACCCGGCGATCATGTCGATGTTCGTGCAAGAGGCGAAGATCGCCACGCGCATGAGCCACGGAAACGTGGCGCAGGTCTACGACTTCGGCGAGAGCGGCGGCAGCCATTATCTCGTGATGGAGTTCATCGACGGTCTGTCGCTGTCGCAGCTGCTCAAGCGGTTGGCCGAGCGGGGCCACCTGGCGCTGCCTGCCACTTTGAGCGCCGGCATCGTCGGCGACATGTGCCGCGGCCTGGCCTACGCCCACACGTTGCGCGACGACGACGGCAAGCCCCTTGGCGTCGTGCACCGCGACGTATCGACCCAGAACCTGATGCTCGGCTTCGACGGCCAGGTCAAGGTCGTCGACTTCGGCATCGCGAAGGCGCGGCTGGCCGGCCGGGTCGAGACCCAGGTAGGCCACGTGCGGGGCAAGATCGCCAACCTGGCGCCCGAGCAGCTGCGCGCCGAGCCGCTCGACGCCCGCACGGACGTCTACGGTGCCGGAGTGGTGCTGTACCGGCTGTTGACGGGTCGCGCGCCCTACCAGGGAAGCGAACCCGAGATCCTGGGGAACATCGTCGTCGGCGAGCACCCCCGCGCCCACACCGTCGATCGCAGCCTCCCACGCGACCTGACCCAGCTCGTCGATCGGGCCATGGCCTTCAGGCGGGAAGACCGCTTCGAGTCCGCGGCCGCGTTCGCCCAGGCGCTGGGCGAGTTCAACGCTCGCCACCTGCCACGCTACTCCCCCGAGGTCGTCGCCAGCATGCTCGGATATGCGGTGGGGAGCGGAAGCTCCGCCGCCCCCCGCGCCGAGCCGCGCCTGTTCCTGGAGGCGGTTCAGGCCGACGCTCAGCGGAGGCTGGAGACAACGCCGGAGCTCGTGCCCTCGCGTGCGGCCCCAGCTCCGAGGGTGGCAGACCTGGGACCGGTCTTCACCGAAGAGCTCCCTGCGCGCCACGTGACGACCGAGCGGGACCTTGCGCCGGTGGCCGGCGAGGAGGAGCCACCGAAAGCGCTCGGGCGGACGCGGAACTTGCGAGGGGCAGGCGCTGTCACGGCGAAGGCCGAGGTGACCGGAGCCGCGTCGCCGATGCTGACCGCCAGCGCGCTGGTCCTGGCGGCGACCGCGGTCGTCGTCGCGGCGGTCGCGTGGTACCGGCTGTCGGGCTCCCACCTGCCTTCGCACGTGCCGGCCGCGGCGCCCGTCGCCGAGGTGCTGCCCGTGCGGGAGGAGCGTGGCGTGGAGCTCGAACCTGAGCCGGCAGGCGGCGCCGCCGTCGACGCGGCACAGCCGCCCCACGCGGTCAGTGAGTCCGACCCCGCCCCCAGCATCATCGCCGCCGGCGCGCCAGCGAATGTGCCAGCGAGCACGCCGGACGCACCCGCACCACCCGCCCGCGGCGACCGGCGGCCACGGCTCGGTGCGCTGACGGTTCTGGCCGCGCCACCCGCCGATATCTTCATCAAGGGGCAGCTCTTCGGCCGCACGCCGCTCAAGCTGCGGCTGCGTCCGGGGGTGTACTGGCTGACCGCGGTCGAGCCCGAGGGCCGGTTGACGGATGTCGCCGAAGTCACGGTGAAGCCGGGGATCGCCAGCACGGTCGAGCTCACGCCGCGTTGAGGGCGACGGGGAGCGGCCCGCGTGAGGTCGAGTCAGCGCTCGTAGGCTCCCAGATCCCATTGGCCGCTCGGGCGGGCCCTGCCATCGAAGTCGGTCGTGAACTCGGTGAGCGTGAGGCCGGAGTCGAGCGCGGGGGACCCCGCCTGCAGATGGAAGTCGCCCGCAGCCGCGCCGGCGAAGCGGGGGTCACCGGCGCTCGAACAGCCGTAGCCCGGTGCCGTGCAAAGGTTGCTCGAGGCGCTGGCGACCGTCCCGGCGTTCCGAATTGCCACTGGATTCGCGTGCAAGATGTTGTTCGTCAGCACCATGCCGGTCGCGCCAGCCCCCAGGTCGATGCCGGCCACGCGGTTGTCGTAGAGGGTGTTGTTCAGAAGCCTGGCGCCACTGGCTCCGTAGTTCGCGCTGATGCCTGTGGCGTTTCCCCAGATGACGTTGTTGTACACGAGGGCCCCGCTGCCGCCATACAGGCCGATGCCCGCTCCGCGAGGTCCGACCCGGGCGTTGTCGTGGATGCGGTTGTTTCGGTAGATGTGACCGTCGCCGCCGGGGTACTTGTGAATTCCCCAGCCAGCGTTGCGGTAGATGTCAGAGCTCTCGATCAGCACGTTGTTCCCATACAGATAGAAGCCATGGTGAAAGTCGTTCAAGCCGTTGTCGTGCACCGTCAGCCCCGAGAATTCGAGATCGCTGGCGTTGCCGATCACGCCGAACCCTCCGGCGTTAGCAGCTGACAGACCAACGTTGCGAATCTCGATGCTCTTGAAACGCACGTGATGTACCGGACTGTGCAGCTTGATGCCCGCATCGGACCAGGTGTTCGCCGTGAGGCCCGTGCCGTCGAGCACCAGGTTCTCGAACTTGAGGTACCGCACACTCGGCCCTGCGAGGAAAATGACCGCGTCTCCGCTCGACGGCTGCAGCACGACGGTCTCGGTAGGGTATCCCGCGATGAGCGGCGCGTCGGCCCAGCCGGTCCCCGCGGGAATCATCTGGTTCTCGGTGCTGATGCGTTCGGCGTAACGTCCTCCCCGAATGAAGAGCGCGTCTCCAGCTCGCATCGCCGAGAGCCCCTTCGAGAGGGTCCGGAAAGGCCTCACGAGCGTGCCGGGATTGGCAGTGTCGCTACCGCTCGTCGAGACGTAGAAGGTCCTTCGGGAGGGGGACTCGGTCACCACCACGTCGACGGTGACGGCCGCTGTGTTTCCGCTGGTGTCGGTCGCTCGCGCGGTGAGAGTATGGCTGCCGGCCGAGAGTGAGGCGGCGTTCACGACGAGCGTCCAGCTGGCGAGACCGGTCGCGCGAGCGAAGGCCGCCCCGTCGACCTGGACCTCGACCTTGGCGAGCGCCGCGTTGTCGGCGGCGGTGCCCGAGACGGTGACGGTGCCCGAGACGTTCGCGCGGGAGAGCGGCGACTGAATCGTCACGGTCGGCGGAGTCGTGTCGGGCGGCGACGCGAGGGTGGCGCTCAACGCAAGGCTCCCCCACAGTCTCGGGCGCGAGTAGCTGCCGGTCGCGATGAGGTTCAACCAGTCGAACTGCTTCGGCGTGCCGAGGTCGCGGTCGTTGCTGGCGAGCAGCAGACCGACGGTCTTCCCTGCCGACGGAGCGGTGGCGATGACGCTCCAGGGAATCTGGAGCTCGAGTGTGTAGCCACCAGCGCGCGGCTGCTTGCGGCAGGTGACGCCCGGGCGGCTGGCGATTGCGTTGACGTTGGCGATGATCTGGTAGTCATTGGCATCGAGCGTCGTTGACCGGTCGTTTGCCGTGTCGAGATAGATCTCGGCACCGTCGTCCTGGTAGAGGGGCCCGCTGCCCGCCTCGACATGGGCGTCAGTGACGTCGTAGGCAAAGTAGAGGCTGGTGTCGTCCCATAGGCTGAGCACGACGACCGCGTTGTCGCTCCTGGCGGGGTTCGCGAAGGAGACCCCCTGGGCCTTCGACCACGCGGCTTCCGAGAGCGTGCCGTCGATGATCAGGGGCGTGGGCGACTTGAGCGCCGCGAGGGTGCTCTCGAACTCGTGAGCGCCGATGTCCCACGTCCCGGGTCGGCGGGCCTTGCCCTCTGCGTCCGTGTCGAGCTCGGCGAGCGTCAGCGCCGCGTTGATGGCCGGCGAGGATGGCTGTAAACGAAAGTCACCGGAAGCGGGGTTGACGAACTTCGGGTCTGCGGTGAGGTTGTGCGACTGCACGATGGTGCCGGCCGCTCCCACCGCCTTCACGCCGTCGATGCCATTCTGGAACATGATGTTGTTTCTGACGAAGGTGTCGTCCGTCGCCGTGCTCGAGTTACCGACCGAGATTGCGGGCCCCGCATTCCGGTACAGGGTGTTGTTGAAGATCTTCGTGCGGCGGCTCCCAGGGCTGTAGCCGACCGTGACGCCGCTCGACGGGTTGCCGAAGATGACGTTGTTGTAGACGAGGTTGTCGTCGCCGTCGATCGCGACGCCGGTGCCCTGGTCGCCCTTGCCGTTGTCGTAGACGCGGTTGTTGCGGAAGGTGTTCCGGCTGACCCGGTCTTCTCCGGCGCCTGCGTTGGGGTACCCGGAGTAGAACTGGATGCCGAGGCTGGTGTTGTCGTGAATTCTGCAGCCCTCGACCAGCGAATCATCGGCGCTGAAGTAGATCCCGTGACCTGAGTAACTGGTGGGCGGCGTGGCGCTGAAGAAGTCGCCGTTGTGGTGGACATTCAGCCCGACCAGCTCGAGGTGATGAGCGAGGTTGCTCGCCATGATGCCACTTCCGGCGGCCGATGAGCCCCCGCCGCCGGTGAAGTACCTCACCTCCACGTCCTTCACGCGGATGTGATGAGCACCGGGACCAAAGGTCAGCCCGGAGATGCTCCACTGCGACTGGATCTGCCTGAAAGCCGTGCCGTCGAGCACCACGTTCTCGATTACGATGTACTGGTCGTTGTTGTTGAGCCTGATCCCTGCGCGCTGGGTCATCGCCCAGATGACGTTCTCGGAGCGATAACCGCCGATGCGCGTGGGGCGCGACCAGGATGTGCCGCTGGGGATGATGCCTCGCGGCTGGCTCCCGGTGTCGATGCCGGGCTCGGCGTAGGTTCCTCCGCGGATCTCGAGCCGATCGCCGCTTGCCAGGCATCGAGCGCCGCCGCGAATGGTCCTTCGCGGGGTGGCGATGTTCTGAGCGGTGGCGCAGTCTCTGGCGTCGTCTCCGGTCGTCGCCACGTAGTAGGTCGCGCCGCCCCCGGCCGCGATGTTCAGCGACGGGCCGCTCGAGCCGCGATCGTCGATCACCTCGTCGACTTCGCTTCCATCGCCGAGGCAGCTGGTGAAGACGAACAGCGCACATACCGCGAACGTCGAGGACGGGCTCATCGGGTTTCTCCTCCGAGTTGGAGAACGACTGGGTGGGTGCAGATCGTTTGCGCGACTTCGCGCACGGGCGGTCTCTGCGTGCGACGATGCGTTCGGCTGGCGCACGGAGCGCAGCTTCAGCAGTCGCCGTGCCAAGGTCAGGCGGAGGTTCAGCTCAGCGGCTGAAGCCGTGTTCCAGGCGGCCTTCCGCCTCGACGGGGGCCTCGCCGCCGGTGCAGCTCGAGCACGCTGCCTCGCCAGCGTTGGAGTGAGCGCTTCCGCTCCGACTGTTCCGGCGGTGAGACGCGACCCACGAATGTCTCGACGTTCAGCCGGGTGCGCGCGTCGTGGCGCGCGGTCGCAGAGCTCGATGGAGTTGCTGACGTACGGCTCGATTCTCAATCACTCGGGGGGCCGAGCTGGAGCAGCGAGTTCCTGCCGGCACAGCTCTACCTGCCGCGCTTCCGGCTCCCGGTCGCGGCATCAAATGGCCCGCACCGTGCGGGTGACGCGGGGCGGCTCCGTGGTCGACTCGCAGGTCAAGCTCGCACTCAGCCAAGACGGGTCGCCGTCGAAGACCGACTTCTGGGCGACGACGGCGCTCCCGCTGGGCGGCGGCGAGCAGCGCCCTGACCTGGGCTACGTTCTGACCGCGCCACGACCGGGAACGGTTGCACTCAGTGACTGCTATTACGCGGACTGGGACGCTGGCGATCACCTCGCAACAGTTTCAGCTCGGCGCCCGCGGGGCGCCACGTCTCGCACCGGGCCTGATCAGGCGAGCCCGGGGATAGGTATCTACGGGGTGCGGGATCAGGCCGTTCACGGCGCGCGACAGGCGCCGGCAGCGCAGAACGTGCCTCCGTCGCAGTCGCGCGAGTCGACGCACTCGACGCACGTGCCGGTGCGGCGATCGCACGCGGGCGTCGGCGCGGCGCAATGCTCGGCTTCCGAGAAGGTGAGGAGGTTCAAGAGCCCGAACTCCGTCAAGGTGAGGCAGTGCGCGTCAAGGTGGCGAGCGGCGAGGGCGGGCCGTGGGCAGGCGAAGGTGCGGTGCAGAAGCGTCGCCCAGTCGATTCTCGGGCGCTTGCTCCCCTTCTGCTGCGCCGGTGCCGACCTCGAGCTCGAGGGGGCAGACCGTGGTGGCGCGACCATCGAGCGCGCGACGGCCGCGGGGGCGAACGCTCCGTGGAAGTTGGTGAGGTGGAGCGCCTTGGGCACGATGAGCGCGATGAGCCGCTTCACCAACTGCTCGGCGGTGAGCACGAGCGTCACGCCGCGCTTCGTCTCATAGGAGTACCGGCCGTCGTCTCGTCGGGAGAGCCTTGATTCGGCGACGGGGCCGCGCGCGCCGTATCGCACCAGCCGAAGCAGTCCCTGCCGGTCGTTCGCGCTCACGCCGGTGTTCGCGTGCAGGCTGAACCCCATCATCAGCGCCAATCGCCCTCGTCTCGCCGGGGCGGCGGCGTCGTCGAGGGGCAGACGCAGCTGCGCGGACTTCGCGTGCAACGCCTCGTACTCGTCCTCTGGCCACGCTACGCCGCGGGACACGAAGTCCGGCAGCAGCTGCGCGACCGCGCGCTCGAGCACGCCCTCTACCTCCTCCGGCGATGGCGGCGGCAACTCCATGAAGACGCCGTCGTTCCACACGCCCTCGGCCACCCGCCCGTGGACGTGAGGCTGAAGTTGGAGCGCCGAACCGAACAGCTGGGTGAAGCACACCGCGCCGCCCACGCGCTTGCTGGTGGCACCGAGCTCCTTGGCTCGCTGCCGCTGCCACCTGAAGATGGCCTCCACCAGGCGCCGTTCCACCTTCCGAAGCAGCTTCGGCTCCTTCACCAGCAAGAACCGCAACGCGAACGGCACGGAGAGCGTCCATTGCCTGAACGCCACCTGTGGCAGCACTTCGCCCAGGTACAGCGCCGTCTCGTGGGCGCGGCGCGCTCCGCATGAGGGGCACCACGCGCGCGACTAACAGGAGAAGGCGATGAGAGAGGACTCCGCGCAGTCGACGCAGCGGACCACCGTGAAGCCCCGCCGAACGTCTCCGCAGCCGAGGTGTTGTTGACCGCGATCGTTCGTGATCGACCGGCGGTGGTTGGCGTGACTGCTTGATCGGCACCGCGCCGGAAGCTGACCAGCGAGGAATACGTAAAGCAGGAAGCCTGGCGAAGCGCCACTCTCGACCGGTGCCCGCTGCATCCGAAGGGCGGCTGTGGATTCGCGCGGCACACGCCGTACGAGCGGGTCGAGCCGGCGGGCGCGTTCATCGCGCGGCACTACTGTCCCACGGGCCACACGACCTTCAGCCTGCTGCCGGACTGCCTGGCGTCGCGGGTGTCGTCGACGTTGAACGACATCGAGCTCGCTGCGAGCGCCATCGACAAGGGCCCGAGCCGCGAAGCGGTCGCCGAGGCCGTGCGGCCGAAGGTCGGAACCCAGGGCGGGTTGCGCTGGCTGCGACGCCGTGCCGCGTGGGTGGCGGTGACGCTGTTGGCACTCAAGGGCCTTCGACCGGACCTCTTCGCTGGGGCGCAGCCCAACCTCGATGACTTCAGACGCGTGCTCGAGGTCGAGCGCGTGCTGCCGCATTTGCGGGAAGTCGCGGGGGCGCAGCTCGCCGCGCTGCCGCCGCCAGTCGGATTCGGCCCCCGGCCCGCTGGCGGTGACACCGGGCGACGCCGCGCCCAACAGGGAACGGGCGCAGACCCGCCTCGGACCGGCGCGTAGTTGTCTCGCCGCCCGAATGAGCGGGCCTCAACGAAGGAAGAGGCGTGAACGAGACGAAGAAGACGAAGACAGAGCAGGTGGCGCTGTTCCGGTACGGCGTCATCGCGGACATGGTGCATCTGCCGCCTGGAACGCGCGGCCTGTACCGGCTGCTCGAAGAGAAAGCGGCAAAGAGCTGGCCGATTCCCTTCAGCACGCGCAGCCGCGTGGCTGAGGAAACCATTCGCGGCTGGCTGCGGCACTGGCGAGCGGGCGGCTTCGAAGCGCTCAAGCCGAAGGTGCGCAAGGACGCCGGCGACTCGCGGGCACTGCCGCAGGACGTGAAGGACCTGTTGGTGCTCATCAAGGACGAGAGCCCCGAGCTGTCAGTGCAGCTGTGCATCAAGGAAGCGCTGGCGCGCGGCAAGGTGCCGGCGGACTTGCAGCTCGCCCCGACGACGGTGCACCGCGTGCTCTCGCGGGCGGGGCTGATGAAGAAGTCGGGCGATGGGGGCGGCGAGGCCGACCGACACCGCTTCGCCTTCCAGAAGGCCGGCGAGCTGTGGATGAGCGACGTGATGCACGGCCCGGCGGTGACGGTGGCGGGCCGCCAGCGCCGGAAGACGTACCTCATCGCCTTCCTCGACGACGCGACGCGGGTGGTGCCGTACGCGGCCTTCGCGCTCAAAGAGAACGTCGCCGCCTTCCTGCCGGTGCTGAAAGGGGCGGTGATGCGGCGGGGTGTGCCCAAGCGGCTCTTCGTCGACAACGGCGCCGCGTACCGCAGCCAGCACCTCGCGCTCGTCTGCGCGAAGCTGGGCACCACGCTCATCCATGCCCGGCCGTACGATGCCGCGGCGAAGGGAAAACAAGAGCGCTGGTTTCGCACCGTCAGAATGCAGCTGTTGCCGCTGCTCAACGACGCCGACACGTCGAGCCTCGACGCGCTCAACCGCCGGCTGTGGGCGTGGGTGGAAAGCGAGTACCACCAGTCGCCGCATCGCGGGCTCGACGGCGAGACGCCGCTCGACAGGTGGGCGAAGTGCGGCGACGAGGTGCACTACCTCGCCGCGCACGACGAGCTCGATGAGCTCTGCCTCGCCGAGGCCCGGCGCAAGGTGGCGAAGGACCGCACCGTCTCGCTGAACGGCCTCGTCTACGAGGTCGACGCCTCGCTCGTCGGCGCCACGGTGGTGCTGCGCTTCGAACCCACCGCGCAGACCAAGGGCGTGCAGGTCTGGCACGAGGGCAAGAAGGTGCAGGACGCGAAGGTGGTCGACGTCTTCGCCAACTGCTTCGTCAAGCGGAACCGGGCGAACAACGCGCTCGTGGCCTCAGCGGGGCCCGAGGCGCCGCCGCCCGGCCTCAAGCTCTCGGCGCTGCGCGACGGGAAGGAAGGGTAGCCATGTACCGCAAGCACTTCGGCCTGACTCGGCACCCCTTCGCGAAAGACTTGCCACCCGACGAGCTCTTCGTCTCGTCGGCCGGCCGGGAACTCGAGGTCCGGCTCGGCCACTTGCTCGAGTTGCGCGGCATCGGGCTCGTCACCGGCGAGGTCGGCAGCGGCAAGACGACGCTGTGCCGCAAGGTGGTGTCGGCCCTGCACACCGGCCTGCACCGCGTCTTCTACGTCCCGCTCACCACCGGCAACGCGATGGACATGTACAAGTCCATCGCCTGGGAATTCGGCCTGCCCACTGAACGCAGCCGCGCCGCGCTCTACCGCTGCATCCGCGCCGAGGTGACGCGGCTGTGCCACGAGACGAAGGTGAAGCCGGTCCTCATCGTCGACGAGTCGCAGCACCTGCGCAGCGACGTGCTCGAAGACTTACGCCTGCTCACCAACTACGAGATGGACTCGCAGAACCGGCTGTGTCTGCTGCTGGTGGGCCAGGCCGAGCTGCGCCGTCGGCTGGGCATGGCGGTGCACGAGGCGCTCAACCAGCGCGTCGTCGTGCGCCACCACCTCGCGGGCCTCAACCGCGACGAGCTTCCGGCGTACCTTCAGCACCTGCTGCGTCTGGCCGGCACCGAGCTGCCCCTCTTCGACGTGTCCGCGACCGAGGCGCTGTTCCAGGCCACCAGCGGGCTGCACCGACGGCTGAATCTGCTCGCGCACCACTCGCTGATGGCGGCCGCGCTCGCGAAGGCGAAGGTCGTCACCGCCGAGCACGTGCAAGCCGCCCTGCCGCAGGCGACATGAGCTCAATCGGCTTCTGGTCGCCGCGCGGCCGAAGTCTGGTCGCCGTCGCCGTCGACGACGATGGGCGTGCCGGTCAGCCCTTGCGCGCAACGCATACTGACGAGGGCTGCTGGTCGCTGCTCGCGTACATCGAAGCCACCGACGGTCTCGACTTCGAGCTCGTCACGCCCGAGTGGCTCGCGCGCGGCACGCCCATCGCACGCTTCGCGCTCGAGCGCGGCGTCGCCGTGTGGCTCGCCCCCGACCCACTCATCGCCGCCATGCGCGAGATCGGCCGGCTGAACACCGGACCACCCCACCGCACAGCCGCGGTCATCGCCCGACTGCCGCTCGTCGAACTCTTTCGGGTGCACCTGCGCCGCTTCGCGCCCGGCGATCAGCGCCAGCTTCGGCTCTGGTGATCGCCAGCCGCTTCCCGATCTCGCTCACCTGACCACGCACGCTCACCGTGGGTCCGAGATCGGGAAACCGCGCGCTCCGCAGCGTCAAAGACCGCGGTCAGCTCGCGGTCGAACTACGCGGGAGCCAACAGTCCCTGAGGAAGGCGAGCTCACTTCCGAGATGGAGAAGCGCACGCTCGACTTCGCCGTGAACGATGTCTTCGACGACTGTGCGGCCCGATGGAAGCTTCACTACGAGCAGACCTTCTCGTCGAATCTGTTCCGACGCGTCGTCGCCCGCGTTGGCGTTCAATGTGAGTCGGCTGACCAGGGGCGCCTTCAGGAGCAGCTGAAGGCCAAGAACGACTTACCGCCCGAGCTGCTCGTCATCGAGACCGACGGCAGCATGCTTCCCATCCGCGGAGACGAGAACTGGAAGGAAGCCAAGGTCGGCCTGGCGTACCGGCACAATGTTGAAGAGAACGCTCCGATCAAAGGTACCGACCGCTACGTCGCGGTGGCGGGCGGGATGAGCGAGTTCGCTCCGGCGCTCGAAGAGGCGCTCGACGCTGAGCGCATCGATGAGGCGAGTTGCGTGGTCTGGGTTGGTGACGGCGCTGCGTGCAACTGGACGCTGGCAGACCAGCTCGCGCCAGATGCAGTGCAGATCCTCGACTGGTACCACGCGGTCGAGCACGCGATGACGTGCGGGAAGGAGCTTCTGGGCGAAGAGAGCCCGTACCTGGCCCTGTGGCAGCAGCGTGCGGAGACGCTCTTGATGGCAGGAGACCCGTACGCGCTGCTGAATGAAGTGATGGCGTGCGTCCCGGAGGTCGAGAAGCGGCGACGCGGCAACGGCGACGGGCTTGCGGCGCTCGACGACCTCGCCCGCTACTACCGCTCGAATGCACATCGCATGAAATACGCGATGTACCGCGAGCACGGGTTCCCGATCGGCAGCGGCGCGGTCGAGAGCGCACACCGACACGTGCTTCAGGTTCGGATGAAGCGCGCCGGCCAACACTGGGCGATGAGAACCGCTCGCCGGATGTGCCGACTCAGGGCTGCTTACCGGACTGGCGGCGCACTCACCTTCCACGCTGCGATTCAGCGCGCTCACCGCGACACAGTCCGGCTCGGCCCCTTGCCGCGCGAGCGCCGCAAAAACTTCCGGTACGCGCGGTACGGGCCGCGCGATGCGGGCAACGCCGGCTACACCGCCTCAATGTGATCGTTCACTCCCGCTCGCCCCTACGCCGCGCCTCGTACCACCCCGGGTCCTCGTAGCTGTCCAGCCGGTCGCGCACCTTCAGCACGGTGAACATGCCGCCCATGGTGATGTAGTCGTGCTTCCCGCGTTGCCCCACCATCGGGATGCTGTTGTGCGGCACCGGCATGCCCATTTCGCCCATCTCGGCCATCCCGCAGAGCCCATCGTGCGTGTGCGCGCGCGGGGCGAGCGGAAGGAGCGCAGACGGGTCCACGGACGTCGGCACCAGGGTGATGTTCCCCCCAGCTCTTCGACCATCCGGTCGGTCATCGGCGGAACCCAGCCGTCGATTGCTTCAGGGTAATAGCCTTCCGTCGCGAGACCGAGGGCGCCTCATCCGTTCGCGGCGGACGCACGACGACGCCCATCGGTGCCCATCCTGGATGCGAATCGCGCTGCCTCCACGCGTGCAAGCGCTGCCGGTGGGCGGCGGCCGGCGCCGCAAAGACTACAGCCGAGGCCCGGTGTACGTGCGCGTCCCGGTACCGGCGTGGTTCTCGAAGGTCGCCGTGTATGTGAACGCGTACGGCACCGTCAGCGTGACGCTGCTCAGAGTCTGCGGGTCGATGGTCAGCTTCGCGTCGGCGGCCGTGCCGCTGTAGCCCTGCACGTTGCAGGTCTGCCCGCCCGGCAGGTCGAGCTCGAGGCCGCCACCCGACGAGCCGCGCGTCGCCGTCAGCCGGCACAGATACGACGGCTCGCCCAACACGATGATGTAGCCGTTGCGGTCCTTGTTCTGGCTCACCGAGACAGTGCCCAGACCGTTGATGGTGCGCATCGCGTTGCGAGGCGCGGTCTCTGTCTCGGTGCCGGTCACGGTCACGTTGTACGTCCCGATGAACGGATCCGAGCCGCAGGCACCGCACAGGAGCGTGGTCAGCAGAAGCAGTCTGTTTGTCATGGCATCACAACTCCTCGTGGTTTTCCAACATCACTCCGCCGGGCAACGCGGGCCGCGGCACGCCCTTTCGGTCGATTCCGTGCCCCGCGATCACCACCGACGGCTGGCCGTTCTGCCCCGCTCGAACAGCGCGGCGAGATGAGGGCGAAGGTCAGCAGGGCGAGGGTGAACCACCGTCCAGAGCCACACACCGATTCACGCTTGGGTAACATAGAACTCCGTGGGTTGGAGAGGTGCCCGGGCGATACGCACGTCGTACCGGTCTGGGATCTGGAAAAATCAGGCTCCCTTGGGGGCCACTGAAACTGCCCTCGGACACGACACCGCCGTATGGGTGCTCGTCACGAGCACGTCTCCTCGCGGTGCGGTTTCACGCTTCGAGGCTGCTCGACGTCCATCTCACGGGACGACCGTCGCCGCGGAAGTATCGCTCACCGCGGGGGTGGTGTTGGGGACCGTCGCGGTGATGGTCGCGTTGCCCGTCTGGAAGCCGCCCGTCACCAGGCCGCTGGAATTCACGAATGCCGTGAGCTGCGCGCTCGAGCTCCAGTTCACCTGAGTCGTCACATCGAGCGTCGAGTTGTCGCTGAACGTCGCGGTCGCGGTGAGCTGCCGCGTCTGCTGGCGGGCAACGGTGAAGCTCGCCGGGGTGACGTCCAGTGACGACGGTGTCACGTTGGTAACGGTCACGCCCGTGTTGCCGCTGACGCTCATCGCTCCGCCGGTGGAGGCGGTGATGGTGCTCATGCCCGGCGTCGCGGTGGCGGTGACGAAGCCGCTGGCATTCACCGTCGCGACGTTCGTGTTGCCGGAGGTCCACGTGACGCTGCCGGTGAGGTCCCTCGTGCTGCCGTCGCTGTAGTTGCCGGTGGCGCGGAACTGCCGCCCGAAGCTCTTGGGCAGCGAAGCGTTTGCCGGCGTCACGGTGATGGACTGGAGGGTCGCCGTGTTGACGGTCAGCTGCACGGTGTCGGTCTTGCCGGTCGACGTCTGGGTGAAGGTGATGGTGGTCGTCCCGACGGCGACGCCGGTGACGACCCCGCCGCCCGCGCGCGGGAAGCCGGAGGCGTTGCTCACGGTGGCCACCGCCGTGTTCGCCGAGCTCCAGCTGAAGCCATTCGTGTTCGTGACGTCCTGCGACGTCCCATCCGAATACAGCGCGGTGCCGGTCAGCTGCCTCGTGTCATTGACCGGGACGGTCGCCGGGTCGGGGGTTATGTACAGCGAGTCGACCGTGGCCGCGGTGACGGTCATGGTCGCCGTGCCGCTGACGCTTCCCATCGTCGCGGTGAGGGTCACTTGCTGCAGCGCCTGGTTGACGGCCGTCGCCAATCCCTCACTGCCTGCCGCATTGGAGATGGTGACGGTGTTGGTGTTGCTCGAGCTCCAGACCACCTGGGTGGTCAGGTTCTGCGTCGAGTTGTCGGTGAACGTGCCCGTCGCGGTGAACTGCTGGGTCTTTCCTTTCGCCACCGAGGCGCTGGCCGGCGTGACGGCGATGGACTGCAGCGTCGCGTTGGTGACGGTAACCTGGGTGGAGCCAGACCTGCCTCCGAACGCCGCGGTCAGGGTCGTCGTACCCGGCGCGACCCCGGTGACGAGGCCCCGATCTGCGGACGCGTTCGAGACGGTTGCGACGTTCGTCGCGCTCGACGTCCAGGTCGCCTGACGGGTCAGGTCCTGCGTCGTGTTGTCCGAGTAGGTGCCGGTGGCGGTAAAAGCGCGGGTCGTCCCTTTGGCGAGGCTGGCGTTCGCGGGCGTCACCGCGATGGACTGGAGCGTCGCTGCGCTGACCGTCACGTTCGCCGTGCCGCTCAGCGTCTGGATGGTCGCGGTGACCGTCGCGCTGCCCGCCGCCACTCCGGTGACGAGGCCCTTCTGGCCGCTGGTGTCGCCGACCGTCGCGACGTTGGTCGCGCTGGACGTCCATACCGCCTGCGCCGTGACGTCCTGTGTCGAGCCGTCGCTGAAGGTCCCTTCCGCGGTCAGCTGAGCGGTCGCGCCCGCGGGGACCGTGGCGGTCGCCGGTTTCACCACGACCGAAGCGAGCGCGGCGTTGGTGACGGTCAGGGTCGTGTTGCCCACCGTCCCACCGAGCGTCGCGCGGATGCTCGCGCTTCCCGCGGCGACCGCGGTGGCGAGCCCCTGCGACCCCGACGCGTTCGAGATGGAAGCGACGGCGGTATCCGTCGAGGCCCAGTTCACCTGGTTGGTGAGGTCGAGCGTCGTCTGGTCGGAGTACTGGCCCGTGGCGACGAACTGGATCGTCAACCCCTTGGCGCGCGTCGGGCTCGGCGGCGTCACGGTGATGGACTGCAGGGTCGCCGAGGTGACCGTCACCAGCGTCTGGCCGCTGACGCCAGAGAGGGTGGCGGTCACCGTCGCCGTGCCCGCCGCGACGCCAGTCACTCGGCCGCGGGGAGTCGCCGCCACCGAGACCTTATTGGCGTCGGAGCTCGCCCAGGCGACCTGGCCGGTGATGTCCTGCGTCGTGCCGTTGGAGAAGCTGCCGGTCGCCACCAGGTCGATCGAAGCGCCGATCGGCACGGAGGGGTTGGCCGGCGCGACTGAAATGGCCGTCAGCGAGACGTCGGTGACGGTCAGCTGCGCCGTACCGGTGACGCCCCCCAGGGTCGCGGTGATCGTCGCCGATCCGGCGAGCATTCCCTGCGCGACGCCTGCGGCAGAGACGGTCGCGATGCTCGGGTTGGACGACGACCACGTCACCGCGGACGTGAGATCTCGGGTGGTCCCGTCCGAATAGTTGCCGGTTGCCTGGAACTGTTGCGTCGTGTTCTTCGCGATGGACGCGGCCGCCGGCGCCACGGCGATCGAGCTGAGGGCGGGCCCGGCGCTCACCACCACGCTGATCGAGGTGGACTGCCCGGCGTAGGTGGCCTCGATGGTCGCGGTACCCTCGGCCAAAGACTCGACCCTGCCGGCGGTGACCGTCGCAATCGCCGGAGCCTGGCTCCTCCAGGTGGCCAGCGCAGTGACGTCTTCCGTGCTGCTGTCCCGCCGGGTGGCGGTGAGGGTCAGCTGCTGCGATGCTCCGGGGGCGAGGGTGACGGCCGAAGGCGTGATCGCGAGCGAAACGACCGGGTTCGCGTCCGCCTTCAGCACCACGGTGGCGAAACCGCGCCTGTCAGCGTCGGCCTTGGCGGCGGCCACGACCTTGATCGTCGGTTCGGCAGGCAGCGCGGGGGGCGCGGTATAGAGTCCTTCCGCGGTGATGGTGCCGTTCGCGTCGCCGCCCTCCACCGACCAGTCGACGTCCGCCGGAACGGCGGTGAACTGCTGTGTCGCGTTGAGCACGACCTCGACGTTCGCCGGCGAGACTTCGATGGAACCGCCGGCGGGCGGTGTGACGCCGCAGTTGCAGCCCGCGGCGAGGAGGGCGGCGGTGAGAAGGGCGAAGACAAGCCACTGCGCTCTCATGGGAATCTCCGTGGTGGGGTGCCGGCCGGCCTCGCGCACGGCGCCCTTTCGCCAAGCTCATACGCCCCGCCGCGGCGGACTGGATCTACAAATGTTCGGAGAAGTCGTTCGGCGACGAGCACTGCGCATCGCCCACCTCCGGCGGAGGCGAAGCGCAGGCGCCGGGCGATAGAAAATCGAGCTTGCCGTCGGCGTCGTCGTCCTGACCGTCGTCGCAGGCGATCATCCCGCGTTCCGAGGAGTCGGAGCCGTTGCTGCAGCCAGGATCTCCGGCGCCGAAGCTCGTCCGGTAGTCCACCCTGCCGTCGCAATCGTTGTCGAGGCCATCATCGCAGGCCAGGCCGGCCCGGGTCTCTGCACCGTCACCGGGTCCTTCGCAGCCGGGGTCGCCCCCGCCGGTAGCGACGTAGTCGGTCGAGCCGTCGCCGTCATTGTCCGTTCCGTCGTCGCACGGACCCGCACCGCGCTCGCTCGAGTCGAGGACACCGCCGCAGCCGGGGTCGCCGCCACCGTGAGCCCCGTAGTCGCTCAGCCCATCAGCGTCATTGTCGGAGCCGTCGTCGCACGCCACGCTTCCGCGCTCGCTCTGGTCTGCCGCGGATTGACAGCCAGGATCGCCCGCGGCACCGAAGTCGGTGAGCCCGTCGCCGTCGTTGTCCAGGCCGTCGTCGCACGCGCCGGAGCCGCGCTCGTCGAGGTCGTCCGGCGAGGCACAACCGTCGTCGGCGGCGTCGACCCGGCCGTCGCCGTCGTCGTCGACGCCGTTTCGACACGCCGGCGTCCCGCCATCGGGGCTCTTCGCCTGAGGGTCGCCGGGGACGGCGCTTGGCGGCGTCCAATCGCAGGTCTTCGCCGGCGTGCACACCTGCCCTCGAGGACAGTTCTCGTCGCTGGCGCATGGCGCGCCGGTCAAGCCGACGAGACAGGCGGTGAGCGCGCCCACCGCACACGCCGCGGCGAGAAGAGGCCTCGTCATTCGGCGCGTCCGTCAAACCAGAGCAGCCACCCGCCCGTGGCCATCAGCGCGAGGGTGGCTGCAAAGAGGACATTTGCAGCCAGCGAGTGGTCGCGGGCTCGGTCGAAGAGCTGCTGCGCAGTTCCGCCGTCGTGAACGCTCTGACGCAGCTCCTGCGAGTTGCGCTGGGCGGACACGCCAAAGCCGATGCCGATGCCCGCCGTGGCGATGCCCGCGGCGGCGACTGCGGCGCCGATGACGGATGCGGGACCGCGGCGACGAGGAATGGCCCACAGCTCCTCGGTGGTCCCCTTGGACAGCGACACCGTACGAAGGAGCGTTTCAGTCTCCACGTCGATCCGTACCACGTGTTGGCCCGGCTCGAGCCGAACGGCCGTGGGAGTGTGCCCGATGGGGCCGGCGTCGAGCCAGACCCGACCACCCACGGGCACCGAGTGAACGCGAAGAAGGGCCGCTTCGTGGCCCTCCTGGACCACCGCCGCGAGCGCTCGCCGCTGCTCCTCGAGTCCGGGCAGCGATTCATGTCCCGGGGCGCGCGCCGCTTCGTCGAGCCAAGCGAGCGCGCGTTCCAGGTCCGCGGAACGGAGCAGTGACTGCGCCGCGTTGTAGGCGGCATGCGCGTGAGGCCGCCGGCCAAAGCTCTCGATGAAGAGCTGGGCCGCCTCCGTCCATCTGCCCGCGGTGGCCGCCGCCTCTGCCTCGTCGAACGTCTTCTTCGGAGACCCCTCAGTGAGCGTGACCGAACAGACCAAGAGTAGCGTCAACATCGCAGGATCCGCGCTCAGTAGGGATTGCTCATCAGCGGCGAGACGACGCCCGGTGGCAGGGCGAGCTCAGGGGGAGGGAAGGGCCTCTCCGGACGGCGAACCGGGACTCCCGGCATCTGCGCCGCGAAGCCGTCGTAGAAGCTCCTCCCATAGGGAACCGCGAACAGCCGCTGGTCGAGCTCCTCGGAGAGGCTGCCGCGCGCCGCCAGTGATTGCGACCGGAAGCTTCCGGCGGACACACGCAGCGTTCCGTCCGCCGTGAAGACGAGCTTCGCCTCTCGATCGGTTCCGCGGAGGTAGTAGAAAGGGCTCGGCGGCGGCGCGAGGACGAGCCGGTTGCCGATGGCTTTGTGGAAGTCGCCGACTCGGACGCCGCGCGCATCTTCCAGGAAGAAGCGCCCGGCCACCTCGCCGCTGAGCGCGATGAATTGCCTCCCTCCACCCGAGAGATCGACGACGGGGCGGTGCAGATCGAGCGCCGGAGCGCGCGCGAAGAGCGCCGTTCGGGCCCGCGGGTCGTCGAGCGACGCATTCGCGGCCTGAATGAACGCCGCGACCTCGGAGTACTCGACCTGCCCGTCTTCGTTGACGTCGGCGGCGCCCAGCAGGGCGGAGCGGACCTCGTGCGAGAACACCCCCGCCTGGAAGCCCTCCCACTCGTGGCTCTCCTGGCGCTTCGAGGTCGACAGCAGCACGCCGGTGTTGGGATGACGTGAGAGATCTTCGTCGAGCACGTATTCCGCGATGCGAGCCGAGTGGTCTGGTCCACGCTCGTCGCCGCCACCGCGCGAGTTGACCATGAAGTACGAGTCGCAGGCGTCGATGATGACGTGATTGAAGGTCGCCTTGGACCGCGACACGACGTCGCGGAACAGGTTCGCGCGGGTGAAGCGCTCGTCGAGCAGCGAAACGTAGCCCATGCCGCCGCTGACGCTGCCGTGTCCGACGAAGACGAAGACGAAGGTCGTTGCGCGCCCGTCGCTGCCCTCGCGCTCGATCTCGCGGTTCAGCGCGTCGATGGCACTTACGAGGTTCGCGCGGGTCGGCGCGCGCGCGGACGCGGCCGACTCTGGGAACAGCCGCTGCGACTCGACGTCGAGCACGGCGAGGAGGACCGTCTTCGCGCCGAAGCGCTTGAAGAGCTCTTCGTATCTGGCGGCGTCGTCGTCCGCGAAGCGCAGGGGCTTGTCCGCCGCGTCGAGCGAATGGTTGTTGCCGACGACCAGCGCGAATGTTCCTGCCGCGGAGGGTGTGGCCAAGCCAAGCGTCGCCGCGAGACACGCGGCGATCGGGAAGGACCGCAGAGAGGGCCCGGGGGTCATCGGGCGCATGCTACCAGAGGGACATCGGCCTGGCTGTTCGGCTTCATTCAGTCTGGCGTCACGGTGAGGAGCACGGGTGGTGGGTCTTCGTCGGTGCCGGTGGGCGCCGGGAGGCCGGCTGCGTCGGCGGTCACGGGCGCGTCGTCGAGCAGGTAGGCCCGCACCTCGATCTGCCCCGGGTGGTGATTCGCTGCCAGGCGGATACTGCCCGGGAGCACGACCTCAGCGGCGGACGCCGCCACCGGCAGCGCTGGCGGGCCGGATCTCGGGCCGTGATACCAGTGAGCTTCGCCGTGGGCGTCCACGCCGACCACGGAGAGGTAACCCGGTCTCGCCGCCGAGTACGACGTCTGGATCAAGCCCGAGCGGGGACAGGACAGACTCTGTCCAGGACCGGCAGAGGCGAGAACCGCTCCGTCCGCGGCGAGGCAGAACAGCCGGACGTGGAGGGCGGTGGCCGTCGACCGTCGCGGCTGATACCTGTCGTCCTTCGTGGCCAGGCGCGTGGCTCCGATCGCGGCAACCACCCCTGCTGCGCAGGCCACCCCTGCGGCAACCATCAGCGGCCGCAGTCGCGACGGACTTCTCCTCCCGAGGTCCCGCAGGATGTCGCTCTCCACGCGGCCAACCGCCCGGTCCGAGAGCCCAGCGTGGCCAAAGGCCGCCCGCTCGAAGCTCGCGAGGGCGTCGTACTGCTCGCCGCATTGCCTGCATCGTCGGGCATGGGCGCGCGCCCAGGTTCCGCCGAATCGGGGCGCGGAACGCACGAACTCCGAGCGGAGAATCCATTGCGCGATCTGGCATGCGACGGTCATGCGAAGAGGCTCCATCATGTCATTCGCCCCGGCGGAGAAAAACGGATCTAGCGCAGCCGCGAATCGCGGAGCCTCTCGGAGCTGTAAGCGGCCAGGTACCCGCGCTGCTGAAGATATTCCAACAATCGCGCCTTGATGCGCGCCTCCGACCTGCGCACCTGGATCCGCGTCAGGCCAAGCGCCGCGGCGGCTTCCTCCTGCGACAGCTGCCGAGAGAACCGCGCTTCGTAGATCCCGGCCTCGCGTGCGTCCAGGGTCGCGAGGAAGGCGTGGATGATCGCCTCGACTTCTCTGTCTTCGACGATGGATTCCAGCCCTGCATCAGGGCTCTGGGCGCTCACGCCATCGGCGGGAAGGGGTTCGCTTGCCGGACGCCGCCGCCGCAGGTCGCTGATGACGTAGTTGCGCGCGATGCCGAGCAGCCAGCCTTCGAAGGGGCGAATGCCGTCGTACCGCTGGCGAGCGTCTTCGCGAAACACGCGCACGAAGATGTCCTGGACGGCGTCTTCGATCTCGCTTGCAGTCGAAAGGCCCGCGAAGTGCCTTCCATCGGCCTCCACCGCGAAGCCCCTCCGCAGATACTCGGCCAGGCGCTGGACGTGGGCTCGGTAGACGTAGCTCAGTGCGCCAGCCTCTCCGCGCCTGAAAGCCCCCAGTAGCTCCCTGTCCTCATGAAGAAGGCGCATTCAGAAGTGTTGAAAGCGGCTGGAGCCTCGGCGGAACCACCCGTGAAATCATTTGCTCGGCGACCATCCATGCCAGTTCATCACCTACCGTGGATTTGCGTCGCAGATTGTCGCAGATAATCCGTACCCGTTCGTCGAGCACCGTCGCCCGGCGCCAAGCTGAAGCGCGTATTTGGTCGCGCACGCTGCGGCAGCGGGTGAGCGAAGTGGCCGCAGCGCACTCGCAGTGGGGCCTTGAGCCCAGAGTGGAGTTGACCCGATCCCGTGGAGCGCGTCGGGCTTCGCTGTGAGCCCGAGGCTT
>CALJKW010000051.1 GCA_937980205.1 uncultured Myxococcales bacterium
TGGAGAAGTACCCCGAGGTCTACACCTCGATGGGCGCCACCGCCGAGAAGGTCGCGGCGCGCTTCAACGTCAGCCGCGAGGACCAGGACAAGTTCGCCTTCGACTCGCAGATGAAGGCGAAGATCGGCCGCGCCGAAGGCAGGCTGAAGGACGAGATCGCGCCGATGAAGGTCCGCGTCTTCGACGACGCCGGCAAGGCGCAGGAGCTCACGCTCACCGAGGACACCATCCTCCGTCCCGAGACGACGCTCGAGGGCCTCACGAAGCTCAAGCCCGCCTTCGACCCCAAGGGCACCGTCACCGCCGGCAACGCCTCTCCGCTCACCGACGGAGCTGCCGCCGCCGTCGTCATGTCCGAAGCCAAGGTGAAGGCCATGGGCCTCAAGCCGCTCGGCTGGTTCGTCGACTTCGCCGTCGCCGGAGTCCCGCCCGACATCATGGGCATCGGCCCCGTCCCCGCGACGCGCCGCCTGCTCGAGCGCAACAAGCTCAAGGTCTCCGACATCGACGTCTTCGAGCTCAACGAGGCCTTCGCCGCGCAGAGCGTCTACTGCGTGCGCGAGCTCGGCATCGACCCGAAGCGCGTGAACCCCAACGGCGGAGCCATCGCCCTCGGCCACCCGCTCGGCGTCTCCGGCACCCGCATGACCGGCACCATCCTCCGCGAGCTGCAGCGCCGCGGCGGCAAGTACGGCGTCGTCACCATGTGCATCGGCGGCGGCATGGGCGCGGCCGCGCTCTTCCAGTCGGCCTGAGCCCAGCGCGATGTCCACGCGAGACGACAGTCAACTCGTGACGACACCGTCTCCCACAATGTGACCGTCGCGATTCCGCGCGGGTACCGGGAGGCCCGCGTGGATCAGCCCTTGCGATGACGCAGGGGCATGAAAGTGCTCACCCACCGCGTCCTCCCCAAAGAAGCCAAGCAGGTCAAAGCCGATCTCGCCGTCATCCAGCGCACCATCAAGTCCGGCGACGCGCTCAACCTCGGCGACAGCGGCAAGGCCGTCGCGGCGCTGCAGCGCCAGCTCAAGAATGCGGGCGTCTACTCCGGCCCGGTGAGCGGCTCGTTCGACCAGGCGACCGCGGACGCCGTCGCGAACCTGCAGCGCGCGAAGAAGCTCGAGGGCTCGGGCATCGTCGGCGGCAAGACCTTCAAGGCGCTCAAGTCGACCGAGGTCTTCGTGAAGGACGGCTTCCAGCGCCCCGCCACCATCGGCCAGAGCGGCAGCGACATCCGCCGCGCCGAGGCGATGCTCGAGAAGCTCGGCTTCAAGCCCGGCAAGGTCGACGGAGTCTTCGACGCCGCCACCGCCAAGGCCGTCGAGCGCTACCGCGACGCCGACCCGCAGGTCCCCGACAACAAGAAGTTCATCTCCGAGGGGATGTTCAAGGAGCTCAAGCGCGCGTCGCAGAGCTACAACCACGGCCCGTACTCGCGCCGCACCATCGGCGGGCTGAAGCAGCACAAGCGCCTCGACGACCTCACCGCGAAGACCGCCGCGAAGGGCGACGGCATCGGCGTCGGCGCCAAGGGCCGCGCCGTCCTCAACATCGAGAAGCACCTCGAGGCCGCCGGCTACGAGCTCGGCAAGCCGAACGCACAGTTCGGCTCGCGCACCGAGGCCGCGGTGAAGGCCTTCCAGCGCAAGAGCGGCCTGCCCGAGACCGGCCAGGTCGACGAGCGCACCTGGTCGAAGCTGCGCGGCAAGCTGTTCGCGGCCGCCAGCGCGACGAGCCCCGCCCAGCGCATCGGCGAGCGCGGCGCCGCGGTGCTGCGCACCGAGAAGCAGCTCAAGCAGCTCGGCTTCGACACCGGCCCCGCCGACGGCCTGTTCTCGAAGAACACCGCGGCCGCCGTCCGCCGCTTCCAGAAGAAGCACAAGCTCAACGTCACCGGCCAGGTCGGCAGCGGCACCGCCAAGGCGATCAAGAAGGCGCTCGAGAAGAAGAACGGCGGAGCGCAGGTTCAGAAGATGCTGAAGATCGCGCGCAACTGGCTCGGCTTCCAAGAGAAGGGCAACAACGGCAACCCGTTCTCGCGGCACTTCGGCCGCCCGGCCGAGCCGTGGTGCGCCGACTTCGTCAGCTACCTCGCCGACAAGGCGGGCCTGAAGCTCAACACCGCCTCGGCGCACGGCGTCGCGCAGTACCTGGAGTCGCGCGGCTCGTGGAAGGGCCGCCACAACCCGAAGCCCGGCGACGCCGTCACGTTCCGCTGGGACGGCAACACCGGCGCCTGGGCCGACCACGTCGGCATCGTCGAGAAGGTCTTCCGCAAGAACGGCCAGCTCTGGATCCAGACCATCGAGGGCAACTCGGGCGACGCCGTTCGCCGCAAGACGTACCCCGCGTTCTCGAGCGTCATCAACGGCTACGGAAAGATCAAATGACGCCGAGCGGGGGTTGCGCGTAGAGAGCGAGGCCGTAATGAGCCTCCCTCTCATCGCAACCCTCCTGCTCAGCGCCATGCCCAACTCACAGAAGAACCTGCTGCTTCAGCCCTGGAAGGGCCCCTACGGAGGCGTGCCTCCGCTCGACCAGGTGAAGGTCGAAGACTTCAAGCCGGCCCTCGAGCAGGGCATGGCCGACACGCTCGCCGAGCTTCAGAAGATCGCCAACAACAAGGCGAAGCCCACCTTCGAGAACACGCTCGTCGCGATGGAGAAGTCCGGCGAGCCGTTCAACCGCGCCGTCAACCTCTTCGGCACCTGGAGCAGCTCGAAGTCGAGCGAGGACTTCCGGAAGATCGAAGAGGAGCTGTCGCCGAAGCTCGCGGCGTTTCAGGATCAGATCATCCAGAACCCGCTGCTCTTCGCCCGCATCAAGGCCGTCTACGACGACCCGGCGAAGTCGAAGCTGAAGCCCGAACAGCAGCGGCTCGTCTGGGTCGTCTACAACAACTTCGTCAAGCAGGGCGCCGCGCTCGACGACGAGAAGAAGAAGAAGCTCTCCGAGCTGAACCAGAAGCTCGCGACGCTGACCACGAAGTTCGCGCAGAACCAGCTCGGCGACGAAGAGAAGGAAGCGCTCATCGTCGAGAAGGAAGCCGAGCTCGCCGGCCTCTCGCCGCAGCAGAAGGCCGCCGCCGCCGCCGAGGGCGAGCGCCGCGGCATGAAGGGCAAGTGGGTGTTCGCGAACACGCGCTCGTCCATCGAGCCGCTGCTCGTCGCCGCCGACAACCGCGGCCTGCGCGAGCGCGCGTTCAAGATCTGGACGAGCCGCGGAGAGCTGAACCCCGAGCGCGACAACAACAAGCTCGTGCCCGAGATCCTCAGCCTGCGCGCCCAGAAGGCGAAGCTGCTCGGCTACGAGACCTACGCGCACTGGCGCCTGTCGGACCAGATGGCGAAGAACCCCGACACCGCGATGAAGCTGATGCAGTCGGTGTGGGCGCCGGCGCGCGATCAGTTCATCAAAGACGTCGCCGAGTGCCAGGCGCTCGCCGACAAGGCGGGAGCGAAGTTCAAGCTCGAGCCGTGGGACTACCGCTACTACGCCGAGAAGCTGCGCAAGGCGAAGTACGACCTCGACCTGAACGAGGTGAAGCCGTACCTGCAGCTCGAGAAGATCCGCGAGGCGATGTTCTTCATGGCGAAGCAGCTGTACGGCTTCACCTTCACGAAGGTCTCCGGAGTTCCCGTCTTCGACCCCGCCCAGACCGTCTACGAGGTGAAGGGCCCCAAGGGCGAGCACGTCGGCCTCTGGTACTTCGACCCCTACGCGCGGCCGGGCAAGCAGTCGGGCGCGTGGATGAGCGCGTACCGCGAGCAGCAGAAGATCGACAAGCCGATCACCACCATCGTCTCGAACAACTCGAACTTCATCGCGTCGGGAGACGGCTCGCCGGTGACGATCTCGTGGGACGACGCGCGGACGATGTTCCACGAGTTCGGCCACGCGCTGCACGGCCTCAACTCGGCGGTCACGTACCCGACGCTCTCCGGCACGAACACCACGCGCGACTTCGTCGAGTTCCCGTCGCAGTTCCACGAGCACTACCTGACGAGCCCCGAGGTGATGAAGATGCTCGTGAACGAGAAGGGCGAGCAGATTCCCGCCTCGCTCATCGAGCGCATCGAGAAGGCGCAGACCTTCAACCAGGGCTTCCAGGTCGCCGAGGCCCAGTCGAGCGCCATCGTCGACATGAAGCTGCACCTGATGGGAGACAAGCCCGTCGACCCGAAGGCGTTCGAGAAGGAGACGCTCAAGGAGATCGGCATGCCGCCCCAGCTCGTGATGCGTCACCGCATTCCTGCGTTCGGGCACATCTTCTCCGGCGACGGCTACGCGGCCGGTTACTACAGCTACATCTGGGCCGAGGTGCTCGAGTCCGACGCGTACGAGGCGTTCACCGAGGCGAAGGGCCCGTACGACGCCGAGGTCGCCGCGAAGTTCAAGAAGACCATCATGAGCGTCGGCAACACCGTGGACCCGGCCGAGGCCTTCAAGGCGTTCCGCGGCAGAGATCCGAAGCCGGACGCGCTGCTCAGGTCGAAGGGCTTCCCGGTCCCGAAGTAGGCAGGACTCCGCTCAGCGTGAACGTCGCGGTGACGCACGTTGCTCAGAACGGCGCCGGCGCGCGGAAGGTGAGCCGCTCGGCCGTCGCGGGGTGCGTGAAGGTCAGCGCCTCGGCGTGCAGCATGAGGCGCTCGCCTTCCGCGCCGTAGAGCCGGTCGCCGACGATGGGCGCGGCGAGGCCGTCGCGGTGGGCCGCGTGGACCCGCAGCTGGTGCGTGCGGCCGGTGCGCGGGAAGAACGCGACGCGCGTGCGGCCGCCTTTGCGCTCGAGGACCTCCCAGTCGGTGACGGCGTGCCGCCCGTGTCGCAGGTCGACGACCTGTCGTGGCCGCTGCTCGAGATCGACGCGCATCGGGAGCGTGATGGTGCCGCGGTCGCCGCGGACCTTCCCGTCGAGCCATGCCACGTACCGCTTCTCGACGCCGCGCCACTGCGCCTGCAGCTGCCGGTAGGTGTCGAAGTCGAGCGCTGCGAGCAGGACGCCGCTGGTGTCGAGGTCGAGCCGGTGCACCAGCATCGCGTTGGGGTACTGGTCGCGCAGCCGCTTCAGCACCGAATCCGACTCCTCTTTCCCCGGCACCGACAAGAGCCCCTCCGGCTTCGCGAGCACGGCGACGTGCGCGTCTTCGTGCAGCACGTCGAACGGCGCGGGCCGGGAGCGGAACGGCCGCCGCGGTGCGACGTCGAGCCCGCGGAAGAGGAACGGCAGCACCGGGCCGCACTTGTTCCGGCACGCCGGGTAGAACGCGCCGTGCACGCGCGCTCCACCGGGAGGCGGCGGCCCCCACCAGAACTCGGCCAGCGCGAGGGGCTTCAGCTTCCGCAGAATCGCGTGCTGCAACAGCTTCACCGCCGCGCACTCACCCGCGCCGCCGGGAGGCTCGCTCGCGAAGAAGCTGCGCAGCGGCGCGCGCTCACCGAGGGCGTTCTCGAGCACGTACGTGTCGTGAATGCGCTTCATCGCCTGCTGGCTCACGAAGCGGCGCAGGCGCTCGATGGCGGGCAGGCGGTGGGGCTCGCGCTCCAGCCGCTGCGCGAGGTGCTTCAACGCTGCGGAGGCCTGGGGCTCCACCTGCGCCCGCGCCTCGGCGTCGTAGAGGTGCGGCACGAAGTCGGGAGGCGCCTGCGTCGCGTCTCCGGATACCGCGCAGAGCGGGTCGGCTCCCTCGACGACGAGGACGCCGAACATCTTCCCCTCGCTCAGCTGGGGCAGCCGGCGCTGCAGCGCGCGGGCCGCGTCTGCGGCGCGCGGGTCTGGCTCCAGCTCATCGAAGGGATTGCGCACGGCCCGCACCGGTTACCATGGCTGACCATGAAGATCGGAGTCGTCGCCGACACGCACTCGCAGCCGCACCCCAAAGGGCTCGAGCTGCTGGCGGGGCTCCGCCCGGACGTCATTCTTCACGCCGGAGACATCGGAGATCTCGAGGTGCTCGAGCGGCTCGAGCAGATCGCGCCGCTGCACGCGGTGCGTGGCAACATCGACGACGCCTCGTCCGGCCTCCCCGAGGCGCGCGTGCTCGAGCTGGGGCCGCTCAAGCTCTACCTCACGCACATCGCGGTCTACGGCCCGCGCATCCGCGCCGACGTCGCGAAGAAGGCGCGCGCCGCGAACACGAACCTCATCGTCTGCGGCCACTCGCACGTGCCGTTCATCGCGGTCGAGCGCGGGCTCACCGTGTTCAACCCCGGCTCCATCGGGCCGCGGCGGCCGGGCCTGCCCATCGTCTTCGGAGTCGCCGACCTGCGCGCCGACGGGCTGCACCTCGAGCACGTCGACTGCGAGACGGGGAAGCGTTGGCTGCCGCCGGCCTGAGCGCGGTAGCTTCGCGGGCGTGTACTGCCCTTCGTGCGGCTCGCTGAACGACGGCACGCTGCTCTGCATGACGTGTGGCCGCGAGCTCGGGGACGAGCCGAAGCGCGCGCCGCGCGCCGAGCCCGCCATCGAGCCGTCGACGGTCGGCGTGACGGGCGAGCCGGTTCAGCAGGCCGCGCCGCCTGCGCCGGCGCCGGCGCTCGAGCACCCCTGTCCCGTTCACCCCGAGCTGCCGGTGGGCGGGACCTGCTCGCGCTGCGGAAAGTTCGTGTGCATCCGCTGCGCGCCGAAGCTGGCCGAGGGCAGCTCGCTCTGCACCGACTGCATCGCACGCCAGCCGGCGGCGTCCGACGCCGAGGGCATCGGGGGCTGGCTGGTGCTTCCCGCCATCACCGTCGTCCTGACGCCGCTGGCCGGCGTGGTGATGGCGTTCGGCGCGCTCGTCGCGGGCGAGTTCCTGGCGCTGCTGCTCGGCGGGCTGCTCGCCGGCTACGGCGGCTTCACGGCCTTCAACTTCTTCAGCCGCACGCGACAGGCGCCGCTGCTGATGATCGGCTTCTACAGCCTCTCGATCATCGCGAACCTGCTGATGAACCAGGCGCCCGCCAGCGCTGGCTGGGGCGTGGTCTGGATCATCTACTTCCTCCGCTCCGAGCGGGTGAAGCGCACCTTCGTGAGGTAGCGCTCAGCGGCGCCGCGTCTGCTTGCGCCGCGCGGCGAGCTTCCGCGCGCGAACGCCCGCGTGCTTGCGGCTCGCGTAGGCGCGTCCGGCCGCGGTCTTCTCGGCGGTCACCTCGATGTCGTCGCTCGCGATGCGGCGGGGGCTGTCGATGCTGCCTCCGGTGACTCCCGCCATGGTGATGCGTGGTCTGGCCATTTCGATGTCTCCTGCTTGAAAGACGTAACGGAGACGTCTCACGCCAGCAGCAGGAACCACGCGGAGCCCAGCGTCAGGAACACGGCGGTGTTGACCGCGGTGACGAGGCCTCCGAACCGGTACACCTCTGAGGTGGTCAGGTACCCGCTGCCGACGAACAGCACGTTCGCGCTCGAGCCCTGCGGCGTGAGGCACGAGAAGTAGTTCGTCGCGAACAGCAGCTGAAACGAGATGAGGGCCGGCTTCACGCCGGCGGTCACCGCGACCTGCAGGAACACGCCGGCGAGCGCGAGCAGGTGCGCCGACTGGCTCACGAAGAAGTAGTGAATCGCCACGTACGCGAGCGTGAGCACCGCGTACACCAGCAGCGGCGGCAGGCCGGCGACGCCCGAGCTCACTCCGCCGCCGAGCCACTTCATGAACCCGAGCGTGTTGAGCTGCGTCGACAGCGTGTAGAGCAGGGCGAACCAGATCCAGATCTCCAGCGCCTCGCCCTCGCGCTTGAAGCCGTCCTTCGGGTACGCGCCGGTGAGCACGAGCACCGCGAGCCCGGCGAATGCCACCGCGGTGCGGTCGATCTTCAGCACGCTCGACAGCGCCCACAGCGCGACCATGGAGATGAAGACGGCCAGGGTGATCTTCTCGAGCCGCTTCATCGGCCCGAGCGCCGCGAGCGCCGCGCGCGCCTGCTCGGGGGCATCGGGCGTGTGCGCGACCTCGGGCTTCATCGACCGGAACAAGAGCCACGGGATCAGCACCGCGCAGGCGAGCACGGGCACCGACGCTCCGAGCGCCCAGGTCCCGAAGGTCACCTGCACTCCGTGCTCGGCGGCGAGCTTCGCGCCCGCGGGGTTCGCCGCCATCGCGGTGAGCCACATCGCCGACGAGAGGCTCAGGCCGGCCATCGACGACATCATCAGGTAGCGGCCGATGCGCAGCCGCGACGGCTGATCCGGCAGCGAGCCCTGGCTCACGCAGATGGACTTGAGCACCGGGAAGATGACGCCGCTGCGCGCGGTGTTCGACGGGAACGCCGCCGCGATGAGGATGTCGGTGATCAGCAGCGAGTAGGCGAGGCCGAGCGTCGACCTGCCCAGCCGCCGGATGATGAACCACGCGATGCGCGCGCCCAAGCCCGACTCGAGCATCGCGCGCGAGACCAGGAACGCCGCGACGATGAGCAGGATGAAGTCCTCGGAGAACCCCGCGTACGCCTCTTTCCCGCTGAGCGTCCCCGTCAGCACCGCGGCCGACACGCCGAGCAGCGCCGCGAGCACCACCGGCACCACGTTCGCCACCACGAGCGCGATGACGGTGAGGAAGATGGCGAACAGCGACCACGCCCGCGGCTCGAGGCCGCTCGGCGCAGGCACGAAGTAGAGCGCCGTCCCCGCCGCGAAGATGAGCACGAGCCGCTTCACCGGATGCGAATAGTCGCCGGGAAAATGGGGCCTGTCCCCATTTCCGGCCGTTCGATAGGGTTCGGTCCGCCTTGTTGCGCCGACTACCGCTCGTCCTTCTCCTCGTTCTCTCCGCCTGTCCGCGCAAGAGCCGCTACCAGGAGCGCGCCGAGCGCGCTCGCGCTGCGGAGGCCAACCGCGTCTCGGCCATCACCGACGTCGGCCTGAAGATCATCTTCTTCGACCTCGGCCAGGCGGACGGCATGCTCGTCTACCACCAGGGCAAGACGCTCTTGATGGACGCGGGCGAGTCACGCGAGAGCGAAGACGCCGACCGCTACCACGTCATCGCGGCGACGCTGCAGCAGCTCACCGGCAAGAAGCACCTCGACTACTTCGTGCTCAGCCACTACCACCAGGACCACGTCGGCAGCTCGCGCTCGGGCAACGGCCTGTGGGGCGTGCTCGCCGACGGGGTCACCATCGGCACCATCTACGACCGCGGCGAGATCATCTACGGCGACGCCCCGAAGGGCGACGTGCAGAAGGACTTCGAGCGCGCGATCCCCGGCTGGCTGTCGAGCGGCAAGGTGAAGCAGCACGTCGCGCTGAAGCTCGGAGACAAGATCGACCTGGGCGCTCCGCTCGTCGTCGACGTCGTCGCCGTCAACGGCAACGGCATGTTCGAGAAGCTGATGCAGGACAAGCCGGACGACCTCTCCATCTACCCCGCGTCCGAGAACGACTACTCCGTCGCGCTGAAGCTCACGTACGGCGAGTTCGAGCTCTTCACCGGCGGAGACCTCACCGGCGCCACCGTCCACAAGGACTACCGCGGCAACAGAGAGGGCTACCACGACGTCGAGTCGAGCATCGCGGGCCCCGTCGGCGACGTCGAGGTCTACCGCGTCAACCACCACGGCTCGCAGTACTCGTCGAACGGCTGCTTCATCAAGGTGCTGCGCCCCGAGGTCAGCGTCTTCAGCTCGGGCGCGAACAACTACGGCCACCCGCACAAGAAGGTCTACGACCCGCTGATGGACATCGGCCGCGTGTACATCACCGGCGGAAGCGACGACAAAGTGCGCGACCACGTGCTGCGCTCCATCGTCGGCGGTGACGTCGTCATCAACGTCGAGACCGGCGGCAAGCGCTTCAGCGTGAACAACCGCGACTTCGACTCGAAGAGCGACGCGGAGGAAGCCGCGCTGCCCGGGCGTGTCGAGCAGTGCGCGACGGCGCCGTGGTGAAGCGGTACGCTCTCGTGCAGCGAGCGGGGTGGGCATGGAAGACGACGTGAAGAAGTTCTCGGTGAAGTTCATCGAGACGACGGGTCGCTGGGCCGACCTCGAGCTCTTCAACGAGGAAGACGCCTGGGCCTTCATGGGCGACCTGCTCAACGACTACGTGCGCGCCGGGCAGAGGCTGAACGACGGGCAGATCATCGTGCTGCGGAACCTCGGCGCGGCGCTGTCGATGAAGCCCGGCTCTCCGCTGCACGGCTACATCCCCGCGCTGGTGAGGAACTTCGGCCCCAGCCCGATGAGCGACGCCGACCTGAACGAGCTTGTGCGGTGGGTGTATGCACAGGTGAACGGCGGCGGAGCGTTCGAGCCGGCGAAGAAGGCACCTGTAGCGCTCAACGCAGCGCCTCCCACACGGGGGCGGCGCGGCGGTCGCTTCTGATTCCTCTTGGACGGTGAAGTGAATGGGGCGGACAATGCGCTCGTCCCCATGACCATGCGCCCGACTCCCCTTCTGGCTGCTGTGCTCGTGCTGTCCGCTCCTGCGTTCGCCGAGTCGATTCGGAAGAACCTGGCCCAGGCGGCAGACCGCCTCGAGCGCGCGATCGAAGACAACAACCGCGCCTCGCAGATGTGCCGCAACCGCAGCGAGCCGGGCTTGCTGCAGGCGATCGACCAGATCGACCTGCTCAAGCCGAGCGACGACCCCGCGCGCTTCGACCAGATCGCGCAGCAGCTGCAGGACATCTCGAGGTTCGCGCAGGCGAACTGCCCGAACGACTACGCACGCGACATTCAGCGCGCGCTGTCGGATCTGCAGGACGCGGCGAGCGACGCGCGGCGGCGCCGGCCGGGTGCGCCGCCTCCGCCGCCGGTGCAGACGGGCATCATCTTCCAGGGCGCCGAGGTGCAGCAGGGCGGCGGCCAGGGCGCGATCGTCGCGATTCCGACCGTCGTCATCAACGGCTTCCAGAACCAGAACGTCTACTACGCGTGGCACTGGAGGCCGGAGAACGGCGCCTGGGGCGTCTGGGAGTCGCTGCCTGCCATCGCCGTGAACTCGTCGCAGTTCGTGTGGAACAACCCGTACCGCCCGCTGATCCCGTACGACCAGCTGCGGCAGGTCGACAGCGCGAACGGCCGCTTCCTCGTGCACGGCGGCATCTTCGACATGAACGGCCGGGAGCTGCAGGGCTTCGACCTGCAGTTCACGGCCCAGTACCCCGCGCCGCCTCCGCCGGGTTGGCGCCTGAGCCGCATGAACCTGCCGCCGCAGCCGGCGAACCCGCCGCCGCCTCCTCCTCCCGGCCAGCTGCCGCCTCCGCCGCCGATGGGCAACGTGGGGCAGCGCGACTGCGGTCTCGGGCTGGATGATCCGGGCTGCTCGATGACGCGCGGCGGCCCGCTGCCGATGGATCGCACGGTGTTCGACGGCTTCATGCGCAGCCTGCGCGCCACCATCTCCGAGTCCGCGCGCAGCGGCATGCTGCGTGACACGTGCCGCAGCCAGTTCATCACCGCGCGGCAGCTCGGCGCGTTCATGGACCTCTTCATCGGCGAGAACAACAAGCTCGACGCCGCCCGGAACTGCGCTCCGCGCGTGGTGGACCCGATGAACGCGCTCGGCTTCGGGACGAAGTTCCTGTCGTCGAGCCGGCAGCGTGAGTTCAACGCGCTGATGACCTCCCAGCGGTAGCAGGCCTCTGAAGCGCCGCCGGAAAAGTCTGAATCCGGCCGCGTAACCGGTAGGCTGCTCCGCCTCAGATGTTCAGGCCCAACGTCAAGCTGGTCCTCGAGCCCGGTGCGGGTGCGCGCATCGTCGACGACCTGAATCGGCGCACGTTGACGCTGACGCCGACCGAGGGCCGCCTGCTCGCGCTCGTGGTGCCGGGCTCGACGGCCGAGACGCTCGCGGCGGCCGCGAAAGGTGCGGGCATCGACATCGAGCCGAAGCAGGTCGAGGCGCTGCTCCAGCGCCTGCACTCGAACGAGCTCATCGACTACACGCCGTCGCCCGCGGCGAAGCTGGCGCAGGCGACGCTGCTGCCCGACGACAAGGTGCCTGCGTTTCGCACCGACCTCGGCGTCGCCGCGGCGCCGAAGCCGGGCCTCATGCTGGTGACGGACAAGCAGCGTGATCGCAGCTTCACGCTCTACGACTTCGAGGTGCACATCGCGCGGCTGCTCGACGGCCGGCACACCGTCGCCGAGGTGATCGAGGCCGCCGGGAAGATCGGCATCCCGATGACCCCCGAGAGCCTCAGCAAGTTCATCGGGCAGATGAAGGCGTACGGCTTCGTGGTCGAGGGCATGGTGGTCGCCCCGGCGCAGAGCGACCCGACGTGGCCTGCGCGCAACACCTGGAGCCCCGAGATTCGCGAGCTGTACCAGTCGGCGCTCCGGCAGTTCCGGCAGGGGCGGCCGGGCCACGCGCTCGAGTACATCGATGCGCTGCTCGAGATTCAGCCCGACACGCCCGAGGCCATCTCGCTCAAGCAGCGCGTCGAGCAGCACCTCGACAGCGGGCCGGTCACCGAGGTCTCGTTCGAAGACCTGCACGGCGTCGAGGAGCCCATGCCCGCGCTCGTCGCCGCGTCCGAGCCGCTGACCGGCGGCAGCGGGCAGCACCACGCGCTCGACCTGCCGAAGCCGTCGGCTCCGAAGGGGCCGGTGTGGAACCCGCCGGCGAAGACCATCGAGACGCCGGCGGTCGATGCGCCGAAGCCGTCGGCGCCGAAGCCGACGTCGCTGCTCGAGCCCGAGCCGCTCTCGATTCCCGTCGGGCCGAAGCCGTGGCAGGTGCCGATCACCGCGCGGAAGACCGGTGAACATGCAGCGCTCGGCTCGACGGCGCCCCGGAAGACCGGCGAGGTCCCCGCACTGGGACTCGAGCCGTCGCGGAAGACCGGAGAGCAGCCGGCCGCGTCGTCTCCGTGGACGACCGGAGAGCACACCGTCCTCGAGACATCGCGGAAGACGGGCGAACAGCCGGCCGCGACCTCTCCCTGGACGACCGGCGAGCACACCGCGCTCGAGCCGGCGCGCGCGACGGGTCAGCAGCCGGCGCTCGGGACCGAAGCGACGCGCGAGACGGGCAAGCAGGCGGCGATCCCCCGGAGCCCGACCGTCGAGGAGCAGGTGCTGACGGATCCGACGGTGATCGCCACCGCGCCGCAGTCCTCGCCGCCGAAGACGCGCGCGCCCATCTTCCCGCCGAAGAGCCCGTTCAAGCCGGCCGAGGCGAAGCCGCCCGCTTCCGCCCCGAGCCCCGCGCCGCCGAGCGAGCCGCCGGTGCTGCACGAGACGAAGCCGCTGCCGCCCGTGCTCGACGAGGTGAAGCCCGCCGGCGACGCCTCGCCGCGCGAGCCGATCTTCCCGCCGCGCACGGGCGAGGTCCCCGCGGTGAAGGAGGCGCCGTTCGCGAAGACCGTCATCTCGCGGCCCTCGTCGCCGCTGCCGGCTCCCGCGCCCGACTCGGAGATTCTCCAGGTGCGCGCGAGCGCTCCGCCGCCCGACCGGACGGCCTTCGCGAAGACCGTCATCTCGCGACCGTCGGCGCCGATTCCTCCGCCCGCGGAGCAGCCGTTCGAGGACGAGCCCGCCGAAGAGCGCCAGACGGCGGTCATTCGCCCGTCGGCGCCGAAGCCGGAGGCTCCGGTCGAGCCGCCGCGCGAGACGACCCCCGAGACGCCGGCCGCGGCGACGTCTCCGCTGGAGTCGGGGCCCACCGAGGTGATGTCCGAGTCCGAGCCCGTGCTGCCGCCGATGCCCGAGCGCACCGTGGTCGGCCCGCCGCCGCAGCGGCCCGCGCCCGCCGCCGAGACCGAAGAGGCCGAGAAGCCGAAGCCCCCGCGAGCCTCGGCGCCTCGCCGCACGACCGGCCGCACGCCGAAGCAGCAGCCCGCCGAGGAGACTCCGCCGAAGCGCACGCCGTTCATCATCGGCGGCGCCGTCGTGCTGCTCGTCGCGCTCGCGTTCCCCATCCCCGCCGTGCAGAAGCTCGACGTGCAGCTCGTGCAGACGCCGAAGGCGCAGCCGAAGATGCCCGGCGGAGTCTTCGGCAAGCTCGAGGTCCAGTCGGGCGCGCGCGTCGACCAGGGCACCGTCATCGCCACGCTCGACGTCTCGAAGCAGAAGGCGGAGAAGGACGAGCTCGCGAAGACGGCCGCGCGCCTCGACGCCGCTGCAGCGAAGGAGCTCTCGCGAGCGAACCCGGCGCTGCTCGCGAAGGCGAGGCAGGGCGTCGCGAAGGCCCGCGCGGACCTCGCGAAGGCGAAGGCCGGCCTCGCGCGCGCGAAGGACCGCTCGAAGGCCGAGCTCGACGTCTCTCGCAAGGAGGCCGCGCTCGAGCGCGCCGAGCGGTTCGCCGAGGCCGCCGACCACGGCACGAAGGCGAAGCTCCTGAAGCAGGAGGCCACCGCGACGAAGGACAAGATGACGAAGCTGCAGGCGCGCATCGACGGCGCCGTCGTCACCGCGCCCGCGAGCGGAGTCTTCGAGCTCGAGGCGCTGCCTCCGGCGGGGGCCCAGTTCGACGAGGGGACGCCGTTCGGCCGCATCGTCGAGCAGGCGCTGGTGGTGAAGGGCGCGCCCGACGACGCGAAGGACGCGGTGCTCATCTACGGCGACAAGCGCGTGCCGCTGTTCTCCGTCGACAAGAGCGCGCACGGGCTCACCGTGCCGTTCGAGGGCGGCGTGAAGCCGGGCCCCGCGGTGCTCGAGGTGTCGAAGGGCTACCGGCCGTGGCCGATGGTGGTGCTGGCGCGGTGATCAGCGCGCCGCGGTGCGCACCGTGCTCTTCACGCGGAGCACGCGACCCTCGCCGTCGCCGACCAGCCCCCGAGCGAGCGCGCTGACGATCGGCGCGCGCCAGCCGCGCGGCCGCTGCACGCCGTCGGAGAAGGACAAGAGCCCGCCGCCCTGCGTGCCGACGAGCACGGCGCCGCCGGCGGCGAGCAGCGCGCCCGGGTTGCCCTCGTTCGCCCGAGGCTCGAGGAAGCGGTACGCCTTCACCTCGCGGCCCGGCTGCACGTCGACGAGCCCGCCGTTGTCGGTGAGCGCGAGGACTCCGCTCTTCCACGGCGCCAGCGCGAGCACGACGTTCGTCTGCGAGGCTTCGGGGCCGAACACCAGCGGGTGCCACGTGCCGTCACCTTCGTAGACGCCGCTCGGCGTGCCGATCCACAGGCGGCCGGCGCTCACGGTGAGCGCGGTCACGCGGACGTCGGAGCGCTCGAGCACGAAGTCCCGATACACGCCGCGCACCGTGCCGATGACGAGCCGACCCTCATGAACGACGAGCGCCTCGGCAGAGACTCCCGGCAGGTGCACGCGCGCGAGCGTCCCGTCGAGCCGGTACTCGAGCACGCCGCCGTACGTCGCCGCCCAGACGCGGCCGGCGTGCTCGACCAGCGCGTTGACGAAGCACTGCCGGCCGTCTGCGCCCAGCTGCCGCTCGCCGCGGAAGACGCAGCGATCGAAGGTGCCCGTCCACAGCGCTCCGTCGCTGGCCTCGAGCAGCGCGGTGACGCGCGAGGGGAACGTCGCGACGAGCTCCGTCTCGAGCGCGGGGCCCTCGCCGATGCCGTGCGGAGCCGCGGCGGGCAGCTCGTCGGGCTTGGTCAGCACCGGTACGGCGAGGTGCTGCAGGCGCTCGTGCTTCCAGTACACGAGGGCGACGGCCGCGACGAAGAGCAGGCGCTTCACTTGCGCGCCGCCCGGCCGCGCATCGCGAGGCCGATCATCATGCAGGCGGCCAGGCCGAACAGCAGCGACAGCCGCTTCTGCTGCACCGGGACCTCGTAGCCGCGGCGGCTCACGTTGCCGGCGGCGTCGCTCGCGACGATCTCGAGCTTCACCGGGCCGCTGAGCTGCTCCGGCACGTGCACCGTCGCCTCGTAGGCGCCGAACGGGCCCTTCATCTGCGCGAACACCGTCTCGCCCCAGGGCGCGTGGACGAGCACCTCCTTCGTCTCCATCGCGGCCTTCAGCGCGTCGCCGTTCAGCGTGAGCTCGGACACCGCGAGCGCCGGCTTCAGCTTCAGCGTGTACGGCTTGCCCGGCACCATCAGCGGGTCGGCGGAGACCACCGCGACCGCGGACGGCGTCGTGTCGACGCGCAGCGGAGAGGTCCGGTGCTCGACGACTCCGTTCTCGTGCTGCACGTCGATGCCGACCTGGTACGAGCCGTCGGGGAACCCGCTCGGCACCAGGAAGCGGACCACGTACTCGCCGCTCGCGCGGTCGAACGCCGCGTCGCGCTGGCGGTCCTCGAACGGCAGCTTCACCCGCACCGCGCGCGCCGTCGCGGCGGCCTTCACGCGCACCTCCGGGTCACCCGGCTTCACGCGGTTCGGCAGCACCTGCACGTCGGCCGGAGTGCCGAACGAGCCCTCGGGCATCTCGTTCGGCACCAGCACCTGCGTGAGCGGCAGGTTCGCGTCCGCGAGCAGCTCGCGCTCGACGGCGACGAACGAGGTGTAGTCGGTGATGAGCTTGAACCTGAGCCCCAGCGCGGTGATGGCCTCGCGCGTGTCCGAGTCGACCGACGGCTGCGCCCACGTCAGCGAGTCGATCTTCCGGCGCGCCCACAGCGTGCCGAGCACGGGCTCTCCCTCGCGCTTGCTGAGCTCGATGGGAAGCTCGCGCGACCACTTCGCGCCGGCGAAGCGGCCGGTCAGCACCGCCTTGCCGCTCTTGGCTCCGCCGCTCAGCTTGCCGACGACGACGAGCGGCTGGCCGGCGAAGAGGTCGGGCAGCGCCTCGGGCTGGCGATCCATCACCTCGAGACCTTCGAAGGACACCGACAGGTCGGTGAGCACCGGCCGGTCGAGCCGCTTGTAGAGCCGCTCGACGGCGTCGGAGACCTTCTCGTGGTAGCCGACGACGTCCGAGGCGCCGCGGCCTTCGCGGCCCATGCCCTCGATGAGGTAGCGGTTCACCGACGAGCCGATGCCGAAGCCGAACACGCGCGCCTGGTCGCGGTACTTGCGGGTCGCGGCGAGAATCTCCTGCTCGTTGCCGATGTAGCCGTCGGTGCAGAACACCACCATGCGAAGGCGCTTCGGGTCCGCGGGCGGAGAGAGCGCCGCGTAGATGCCCTTCATCATCTCGGTGCCGCCGCCGCCGTGCATGCCCATCAGCCACGTCTTCGCGCTCTCGACGTTGGCGGGCGTGTTGATCAGCGGCTGGCCCGTCATCTGCTGCGTGTCGGACGCGAACGCGATGAGCTGGAAGGTGTCCTCCGGGCCCATCTTGTCGAGCGCCTGGCTGATGAGCGCCTTCGCGGTGTCGAGCGGCTGGCCGCCCATCGAGCCGGAGACGTCGACGAGGAACACCATCTCCTTCGGGCGAATCGTCTTCGCCTGCACCTCGGCGGGCGGCTGCACCATCAGCATCACGTAGTCGTCGCCGCCCTGCTTCTCGGTCACCGCGTGCGCGGTCGGCACCGCGCCGGCCGGCGCCCACGTCAGCACGAAGTCCTTGTTCGGGCGCCGGTCGCTCTCGTCGAGCGCGACGAGGCGCGCGCCGTCGCCGTCCATGCCGGTGACGATGTGGTGCGACTTCGCGGCGACGTCGGCGAACGCGACTCCGGGGACGAGCTGCACGGAGATATCGACGTCGGCTCCGCTGGTGCCCGCCGCGGCGACCGGGCCGGTCACGACCTGCGCGGTGCTGCCCGCGGGCGTGTAGCGGGGGCCGACCGTGGTGGGAAAGACGAACGCGTAGCGCCCGTCGTCGAGCGGCACCTCGTGCACGTAGCGGATGACGACGGCGACCGTCTCGCCGGGGGGGATGTTCGCGACCGACTGCGTGAAGAGGTTGGGCCGCTGCTGCTCGGTGAGCGCCGCGGTCTTGCCCTCGGTCTTCGCGGCCTCGTAGGTGCGCCGCGCCTCCTCTTTCTTCTGCACCTCCGAGTAGACGATGCGCTTGCCGATGCGGAAGTACATGTCCGTCACCGCCGCGTTCGCCGGCAGCGGGAACGCGTAGATGGCCTCGAGGCGATCGGCCGTGGGGTTCTTGTAGAGCTGCGTGACCTCGACGCGGGCGATGGTGCCCGAGACCTTCGCCTTCACCGAGGTGCGCTGCAGCGTGAACGGTACGTCGCCGGAGGTGAGCTTCGGCGCCTCGAGGTCCTCGCGCGGGCCCTTCAGCTCCGGGCGCGGCTTGACGACGACCTTCTGGGCGACGGCCTCGGCGAGCCGCGTGAAGGTCGGCGTCACGTCGGGCACCGGCGCGTCGAGGAGCTCGTACGCGGTCGGCTCCGGCGCCTCCGCCGCAGGCGCTGGCGACTCGGTCGGGGTTTTCTGACAGGCAACGAGGGCGAGGACGGCAAGGCAGGCTCGGGACATGTTCGCGGGCGGATGAGCAACCGACATGCCTTCGGGGAGTCGGAGGGAATCCGGCCGCTTCCGGCGCTGCGGCGAAGCGGCCGCCGTCCGCCGGCCACGGCGATCGCGGCGCTGCGGCGACCGGGCCTGCGGCGCCACACCGTGTGGCATTCACGACCTCGCGCATCGTCCGAAGTGCCCAGACCGTGGTGCCTCGAAGGGCATGGGCGATGCACTGCCTCTCCGCTGCAACCCGTAGGAGGAAACGAATGAAAGCGATGCTCATGTCCGCAGTCCTGCTCGCGTCCGCTGCTGCGCTTGCGGGCGACGTGAAGAAGGTGAACGAGAAGGGCGACGAGAAGTCCGCTCTCGAGAAGCCGCGCCCCGAGACGTACGGCGCCACGAACGAGAAGGACGAGAAGTACACCGAGAAGAAGACCGACGACGTGAAGCCGGTGCAGACCGACCTCTCGCAGTCGGAGCTCCTCGACAAGCTTCACAAGGTCGCCGTCGGTCACACGGAGATGGGCAACCTCGCGCAGACCCGCGCCAGGTCCGACAAGGTGAAGCGCCTCGGCCAGCGCATGTCGAAGGACTTCGTGAACCTCGATCAGCAGTTCATCGACTACGCGAAGAAGAACGACATCGTCCTCTCCGACGCCACCGGCATGTTCAAGGGCTCAGAGAAGAAGGCCGCCTCGCAGAAGAGCGAGAGCATGGAGCGCCTCGGCAAGCTTCAGGGCGACGCGTTCGATCGCGCGTTCCTCACCTCGGCGATCGACGGCTGCGAGAAGTTCATCCCCGTCCTCGAAGGCGCGAAGGGCAAGTTCGACGACGCCAAGTTCGATCGCGTGCTCGGCAAGGCGATCGACACGCTGAAGGGCTACCAGAAGGACGCCGAGAAGCTGCGTGAGGACTACGCGCCGGCGAGCTGAAGTCGCCTCGACCGCGCAGTGAGCGCGCCGTCTTCCGATGAGGGAGACGGCGTTCTCTTTTCTACTCTTTGTCGACGACGTCGTAGCCGGCGCCGCGCATGCCGCCGGGGCTCGACAGCGGCTTGCCCTCGGAGGGCTGCAGCTTCTCGCTCGGCTTCACGTCTTGAGACGCCTTGCCGCCGATGCGCTCGAGGACGATGCCGAACGCGGGGTCCAGCTTGTCCATGCCGGCAAGCCCCTGCGCGAGGCTCTTCACTTCCTCGGGGAAGAGGTTGCGAATCGGGTCGACGCGGCTGGGGTAGGGGCCGGTGGCGCCGCCGAGCTCGGGGTCGGGCTCGAAGTGCGACGACGCGAGCTGCACCTTGCCGTTCGGGTCGACGGTGAGGCTCACCTTCTGCGTGTCCGTGAGGCTGCCCTGAATGCGGTAGCTGCCGGGGTGGCCGGTGCCCTCGACGTGCTCGGCGTACTGGGCCTTGATCTTGGCGAAGTCGTAGACCGCGACCTCTTGCGGCTTGCCGCGCACTTCCAGCGTGGCCTTACCGACGACGGCGCTTTGCAGTTTGCTGCCGGAGAGAGGTCGCATCGGCTCGGCCCTATAACCGTGCTTCGCCTCGACTGCAAAGTCACACGGCTTCGCTCACCGACGCCAGGTTGAACTCGTGCGTCCGCAGCGCCGGGCACCGGCTCTCCGGCGAGCCGACGAGCGGAGCCTCTTTCCCCAGCGCGTCGCACCGCTCGAACGCCTTCGCGACCGACTCGTTGAACCGGAAGTTGTTGACGGCAGAGACGATGCGACCGTCCTCGACCAGGAACGTGCCGTCGCGCGTGAGGCCGGTGATGGTGAGCGTCTGCGGGTTCACCCAGTTCGAGTACCAGAAGCGGGTGATGAGCACGCCGCGCTTGACGCCCGCGAGCATCGCGTCGAACGCGTCGGAGCCCGCGGCGAGCGCGACTCCTCCGTAGCCGCCGGTCGGCTTCCGCCCCGTCTTCTGCGCCCAGTAGCGCGTCGCTCGCAGCGCCTTGAGCACGCCCTTGTCCACCCAGGTGAGCCCGGGCAGGGCGAGGCCTTCGCCGTCGACCGTCGCGCCCGCGGTCGCCGCCGCCGTCGGATCCGAGGCGAGCGTCACGCGCTCGGAGAGCACCTGCTCACCGACGCGATTTCCTCCGCCCGGCTTCGAGAAGAAGCTGCGGCCCTCGTCGGCCGAGCGCGCGTCGAGCGCTTCCCACAGCCAGCTCATCAGCGTCGAAGCCGCCGCGGGCTCGAGCAGCACGGTGTAGCGCCCCGGCTCGAGCTTGCGCGGAGCCTTCGACAGCGCGGCCTTCTCGCACGCGATCGCCGCGAGCTTCGCCGCGTCGACCTCTCCCGGCTTGCGCGACGTCGCGCCGGCCCAGCCCGAGCCCGAGCCGTCGGGCGTGCGCGCCGTGACCGTCATCTCCACCGAGGAGAGCTTCTGCTGCACGTTCAGGCCCGCGCTCGACGCCATCGCGAGCGTGCCGCCGACGTGCTCGACGAAGCCGGCGATGACGAGGCCCTTCGCCTTCGCGGCCTCGATGGCCACCCGCGCGTTCTCGGCCCGGGCCGCGGCCGTCATCCTGGCCGCGCCGTCGTCGAACGCCGACGGGCTGGGCGGCGGCTTCACCGCGCCGAGCACGGGCATCGCCTCGGGGTCCTCCGGAGCGACGCGGGCGAGGCTCGCGGCCCGCGCCGCCAGCGCCGACAGCGACGCCGGGTCGAGCTGGTTCGAGCGGGCGGTCGCGTGACGCTTGCCGAGCGCGACGTAGAGCGAGACCTCGGACTCGTCGCTCTCTCCCGAGGTGGTGACCTCGTTGCGGGCGAAGCGCGTGTTCGCGGAGCGGGCGCTGAACATCCACCCGCGGGCCTCGGCCTTCGGCTCGAGCTTCTTCACGCGCGCGAGCAGCTCGTTGAGCGCGGCGGACGCCTCTTTCGGCTCGAGCGGCATCACGCGCCTCCTTTCTTCGCGGCCTTGGTGTTGAGGATGTTCGCCTTGAACCGCGCCGGCGGGCAGCCGTGGCTGACGGGGTTGCTCTGCGGAGGCTCTCCCTTGCCGTCGTCGAACGCGGAGCCGATGGCCCACTCGGAGGGGCCGCCGAGCAGGTCGAGCGAGTTCCAGAACTCGATGCTGTTCGCCTGGTACCCGACGTCCTTCAGGGTTCGGGTGAGCTTGCCCTTCTTCACCTCGTGGAACATCTGGCCGGTGAACTGGAAGTTGTAGCGCTGGTGATCGATCGACCAGCTGCCGGTGCCGACCACGTAGATGCCGTCGTCGGTGGCGGCGATGAGGTCCTTCACGCCGAGGTCCTTCGTCGGGTTCGGGGCGAGGCTCACGTTCGGCATGCGCTGGAACGGCACGCTGCGGTGGTCCTGCGCGTAGCAGCAGCCGCGGCTCTGCTTCTCTCCAATCCACGCGGCCTGGTCGCGGGTCGTCTGGTAGCCGACGAACAGCCCCTTCTCGACGAGGTTCCACCTGCCGGTGCGCACGCCGTCGTCGTCGTAGCCGACGGTGGCGAGGGCGCCGGGGGTGGTCTTGTCGGCGTAGAGCGTGACGAGGTCGCTGCCGTACTTGAGCTTCCCGAGCTTGTCGGGCGTGGCGAACGAGGTGCCGGCGAAGTTCGCCTCGTAGCCGAGCGCGCGGTCGAGCTCGGTCGGGTGGCCGACGGACTCGTGAATCGTGAGCCACAGGTTCGAGGGGTGGAGGATGAGGTGCTTCTTGCCGACCTCGGTGATGGAGGGGCTCTTGAGCTTCTGCACGCACTCCTCGCCGATGCGGCGGGCGTCGCGGGCGAAGCCGGACTGCTCGAGCCACTCCCAGCCGGCCTGTCGCGGCTGGCCCTCCCAGGCGCGGCTCTCGAACTCGCCGGTCTTCTCGTCGATGGCGGTCGCCGAATAGAAGGGCCCCATGCGCGTGATGCTCTGCTCGAGCAGCGCGCCGTCGCTGTTGGCGAACAGCTTCCACTCGAGGCGCGACTGCAGCGCGGCGCTCGCGTACTTCACGCCGGGGACTTTCAGCAGCTCGCCCGTGATGCCGAGCAGGACCTCCGCCTTGTCGGCGATGGGAATCTTGAACGGGTCCTTCTCGAGCGGCGTCTGCCAGACGTCGACGTGCGCGGGGTTCGGCGCGAGCTCGACCTTCGAGGTGAGCACCTTCGCGTTCGCGCGCGCGATGTCGCAGGCGGTCTTCGCGGCACCTTGAGCGTCCTTCACCTGGACGCGGGAGGCCGCGCAGAAGCCCCAGGCGCCGTCGACGAGGACGCGGACTCCGAGGCCGTAGCTCTCGTGGTCTCCGACCGAATCGACGTGGTCGTCGCGGACCTCGACCGACTCGTTGCGGCGGCGGTGAATGCGGACGTCGGCGTAGGTCGCTCCCGCCTTCTTGGCGGCGTCGAGCGCGGCGTTGCAGACGTCCTGCAGGAGCTGCTCGACGAGCAGCCCGCGGGCGGAGGCGACCTGCGAGAGGGCGAGGCCTGCGGCGGAGGCCTGCAGGAGCTCACGGCGGCTGAAGGGGCGCATGCGCGCGGACTCTACGTCCGTGCGCCGCCGGCGGCTGAAAAGCTTTCAGACGTCGCCGAAGTCACTCACCGAGTTCATCCATGAATTGTGCGAAGTCGGGTAGCGCTCGCCCTCGCAACAACAACGACTGAATCGCTTCACTGAGTCGCTTCCACTCGGGTCGTCGCTCCTGCTCCCAGCGCTTCTTCCACGGTGCGCAGGAATTCCGGGTCGCCTTCCCGTCCGTCTTCAGGTTGCTTCCGAAGCAGAGCCACCTTTCCGAGCAAGGCAAAGGTACGCACTTCACGAGTCTGACGAAATGCCGCTGGAGGTCGTGTCGCCTGACCCACGTGTCGATCTCGGCGCGACGTCGCTCCACGGTATCGTCATCCGCATCACGATGGACGACGAGCACCACGTCGCTTCCCGCCGAGCCCGATACACGCTGAACCAATCGTGCGGCCTTGTCGTCAAGACTTGGCCCCAGACAGGGAATGACTCGAAGGGGTCGGGGGTGGAGCAAACCGCGAAGCAGGTTCTCGTCTCGGTTGAGGCCGTTCTCACAAAGAACGACGTAGAGCTTCGTCACCTCAGCGTCCCTCGAAGCCTTCGGCGAGGAGAAGCGCAAAGTTGTCCTGGTCCAGCAGTTCCTTGCCCTCCCAGACCGAAGTTTGCACGCGGCCATCAACGCCGCGAAACAGAACGATGACCCCCATGCGCGCGCCGACCACACGTGCAGCTTTGCGGATCAATTCGGGGCTATGCGTTGCAAGGAAGAGGAGGTCCGGCGTCGGAAGGTTATCACCCATCGAAGGTGCCAGCCGCGAGATGACCTCGATCTGGCGGGAGAGATGGAAGCCGTTCTCCGGTTCATCGAATCCGAGAATGCCCGGACAGTCCCGCCGATACCTGACGAGGAACATTCCGGCCGCGCGGACCAGGCCGTCACTCTCTTCGTCTAGCTGGGTCTCCCGACCATCGGTGTACTTGAGCAGCACGCCGCGAGGACGGGTTCGCACCTCGATCTTCTCGAGGTCGGGCTGAACTGCTCGTACGGCGGCTTGAATGGCGTCGAAGACCTGTGGATCGCGATACGCGTCGATGAGCCCCGAAACGAGGCCCGGACCCTTTCGGGCATATGGGATCGGTCTGGAGTCGACCGCGGTGCCGCGGAGAAAGTCGGCATCGAGGGCGTAGACCTCGATGCCTTTCATCAGATCCAGCATGGCCGCTGAGCCGCGACGCCGCTTCGGATCGACGGCGTACAGGCCTAGCGCGGACTGCGTCGCATCGCGGGCACGCAGCGCGCGACCAGCGCCTTCGCCGCTGAATTTACGGATGCGGTGGCCTCCGCTCGTCTCAGTCCACACGTAGCGGTGGCCGCCAATGACCAGTTCCTCGTTGTAGATCTCGGGTGCTTCGGGGTTTCTCAGGCCAAGCGTGTACTTGCCCTTCTTCCACTCCAGGTGAATCGACGCTTCCTCCGACCGGGCTCCCGCCCCGCCCCGCGTGAACACGCCGTCCGGCCAGCCGCGCAACCAGCTGCGCAGATCCTCACGTAGGGTGCCGCGCCGAGCCAGATGTGAAACCAGGGCCAGCGACTCAAGCATGGAACTCTTCCCGCTCCCGTTCGGGCCGACCAAAAACGTCACGGGCCAAAGGGGGAGCTTGGCGTCGAAGCCTTTCCAGCCGCGCAACTCCAGCGCTCCTACCGCCATGGCATTCCCTCCACGCCTTACACGTACCTCACGAACCGCGGCTCTGCGAGCGCGGTCATCACCATGCGGTCGTCGTCATGCCATGGAGCGTGGGGCCGAAGTCGAACAGACCACCACGCCGCGCGAGCTCACTGGCGACTTTCAGACGTCGCCGAAGTCTCCGAAGTCGCCGACGTCCGCGTCGTCGTAGCTCGCGTCGTCGGTGTGCGCTTCGGTGTCGTCGTTCGCGGCCTGCTCGTCGTGGCCGCTCTGCGCGTCGTACGCGCCATAGCCACCGAACATTCCGCCGAACAGCGCGTGCGCGATGGAGCTGCCGATGAAGGCGCCGGCGAGGCTCGAGAACAGGCCGCCGCCGACCGGGGCGAGCGAGCGCTCGAGAACTCCGGGCGAGCGCATCTCGGCGCGCGTCGCGGCGCGGGCGAGGGCCGCGGGGTCCTCGGTGAGGCGCTGGCGCTCGGTCTCCGGCGTGACCGCCGAGATGGAGCGCAGCACCAGCTGCCGTTGCTGCGGCGTCAGTCGCGCGAACGCCTCCTGGTGCGCGCGCTCGAGATCGTCCGGCGGCGCCGTGCGCAGGAGGTAGCGGTAACGTTCAACCGCCTGATCATCACTCTCGTACTGCTGACCTGAATCGATGATGCCCATGCAGGTCAGGTAACGCCCTACACTCAGCGCTGCTCGAACTCGGTCACGTTGTTCAGCTCGCGGCCGACGAGGTTGAAGCTGCGGGCGCACGTGGGACACCGCTGGCTGAAGTCCGCAGAGCAGCCCGGCGGGGTGCAGGCGTAGCTCGTGCTGCCGCTCAAGGTGCCGTTCAGCGCTCCGCCGGCGACCGTGAACTCGATGACCGACTCGTTGGTCTCCGAGAACTCGCGCGGGCTTCCGCAGTCGCTGGCGGCATACCGATCGCTGCACGTCGCGGCGCAGGCCGCCACGCAGAGCCGCCCCGAGCAGACCTGGCCGGTCGGGCACGCGTTGCCGCAGAAGCCGCAGTTCGCCGGGTCGTTCTCGAGGTTCGTCATCGAGCCGCCGCACGTCATCGGAGTGCTGGGGCACATCGCGATGCACTGGCCGAGTCGGCACGCCTGGCCGCTCATGCACGGACGGCCGCAGCCGCCGCAGTTCGCGGCGTCGCTGCGCGTGTTCACGCAGGCACCGTTGCACTCGACGACGCCCGGCGTGCCGCCGGGGCACTGCTTCGTGAAGCTCGAGCTCGACGCGCTGAAGCGGTACTTCCCCTCGGTGAAGGCGCCCTCGACGCCGGTCGACGTGTTGCCGCTCGTCGTGACGAGGTAGAGCTTGCTGTCGCCGACGTCGACCATCGTCCACGCCTGTGCGGTGACGAGGTTGCTCATCGTGCCCATGCTCGTCGGCTTCTTTCCGACGCCGCAGTAGGACTGCGCGGCGAGCTCGTCGGGGTTCGACGGCGCGGCCAGCTGCTGCGGTTGGTAGCAGGAGTCGGGCTGCGGGCTCGACGCCGGGAACAACACCCGGAAGTACCGCGTGGAGTTGCCGCCACCGCACGCCACCAGGAACACCGTCATCCAGACGTAACGCATCGATTACCCCCTTCGGTAGGAGCGCGATGCTACCCGCCCGGTACGCCCCGACAAAAAATGGCGAGCCGGTGATCGCCCCAATTACGTCCATGGTCGCGGAGGGAGAAGTCGATGTTCAAGAGTGGGTGGACGGTGGTGGGGTTGGGAGTGTTGTTCGTGATCATCCAGTCGTGCGGCGACGAGATGGGTACCGGCCGCATCATGACTCCGGGTGCGACGGGCCAGACCGGCGAGATGGGCGAGCCGCAGAGCGGCGGCCCGAGCGGGCAGCAGCAGCCCGTGGTGCCGGGGCCGATGAGCCCGTCGGAGCAGCCTGACGCCGGCTCGGGCGCGATGGAGCCCGTCGCCGCCGAAGACGGCGGCTGGCCGGCGTACGAGTACGACGACGGCCGCGAGTACTGGGACGGCGGTGCGCCGATCGTGCTCGACAACTGGCACTGGAATCAGGGCGTCTCGCAGTTCCGCGGCCAGTACGGCCAGCGGTACACGATGAACTGCATCAAGAACGGCAGCGAGTTCGCCGTGTGGGGCTCGAACCCGTACACCGACGACTCGCCGGTCTGCACCGCGGCCGCGCACCTGGGCCTGATGACGCGGGCCGAGGGTGGCAGCGTCACGGTCGAGATTCGCCCCGCGCAGAAGCGGTTCGTCGGCGGCGACGCGAACGGCGTGACGGCGTTCCCCTGGGGCCCGTACCCCGGGAGCTACCGAATCATCCGCTGAACTTTCGCCTTCGGCGGGAGGGGGAGCGACGGCTCCCCCGGTGAGGGCAGCCACCTCATCGTCCGCTGATACCCGGGGGAAGTTGGAGTCATCCCGCAAGGCTTGATCCGTCTTGCCTTGCCCGGAGGCTCTGTTACATGCGGCCGCGCCATGAGCGCTTCGACCACCGTTGCCGGCCGCATCACCCAGATCCTCGGACCCGTCGTCGACGTCGAGTTCCCGCCGGGCGGTCTGCCCGAGGTGTTCACCGCCCTGAAGGTGACGAACCCGGCGATCTCGAGCCAGGCCGACAACCTCACCATCGAAGTCGCGCAGCACCTCGGCGAGAACACCGCCCGCTGCGTCGCGATGGACACCACCGACGGTCTCGCGCGCGGCGCTGCGGTGAAGAACACGGGCGCGCCCATCTCGGTGCCGGTCGGCAAGGGCACGCTGGGTCGCATCCTCAACGTCGTCGGCGAGCCGGTCGACGAGCTGGGGCCCGTGAAGTTCGACAAGGCCTACCCGATTCACCGCCCGAAGCCCGAGTTCACCGACCTCGACGTGAAGGTGCAGATGTTCGAGACGGGCATCAAGGTCATCGACCTGCTCTGCCCGTTCACCCGCGGCGGCAAGATCGGCCTGTTCGGTGGCGCCGGCGTCGGCAAGACGGTGCTCCTCCAGGAGCTGATCCGCGGCGCGGCGATCGAGAAGGGCGGCTTCTCGGTGTTCGCCGGCGTGGGCGAGCGCACCCGCGAGGGCAACGACCTCTACAAGGAGTTCATCGAGGCCAACGTCATCAAGGTCGAGAAGAAGGGCGAGGGGAAAGACGCGCACCCCGTGCTCGACGAGAAGGGCCACATGAAGCTCATCGAGGGCCAGTCGCAGTGCGTGCTGGTCTTCGGACAGATGAACGAGCCGCCCGGCGCGCGCGCGCGCGTCGCTCTGAGCGGCCTCGCGGTCGCCGAGTACTTCCGTGACGAGGAAGGCCGCGACGTGCTCCTCTTCGTCGACAACATCTTCCGATTCACGCAGGCGGGCTCGGAAGTGTCGGCGCTGCTGGGCCGCATTCCTTCCGCCGTCGGTTACCAGCCGACGCTGTCGACCGAGATGGGCGCGCTGCAGGAGCGCATCACCACCACGAAGAAGGGCTCCATCACGTCGGTGCAGGCGGTGTACGTGCCCGCCGACGACCTCACCGACCCGGCGCCCGCGACGACGTTCGCGCACCTCGACGGTACGGTCGTGCTCTCGCGCGCGCTGACGGAGATCGGCATCTACCCCGCCGTCGACCCGCTCGACTCGACCTCGCGCATCCTCGACCCGCAGGTGCTCGGCGCCGACCACTACGCGGTCGCGCGCAAGGTGCAGAACATTCTGCAGCGGTACAAGGAGCTGCAGGACATCATCGCGATCCTCGGCATGGACGAGCTCTCGGAAGAGGACAAGCTCACCGTGTCGCGCGCGCGCAAGATTCAGCGCTTCCTCTCGCAGCCGTTCTTCGTGGCCGAGATCTTCACCGGCAACAAGGGCCAGTACGTGCCGATCGCCGAGACGATCCGCGGCTTCCGCGAGATCGCGGAAGGCAAGCACGACGAGCTCCCCGAGCAGGCGTTCTACATGGTCGGCAACATCGACATGGCCGTGGAGAAGGCCAAGAAGATGGCCCAGGGGTAAAACGAGGCCGCCTTGCGTCCGATTCGCTTCGCGCTGCTTCGTTCTCGCTGCGGTCCGTGCTCGTGGACCAACCACGTCCACTCCGCGCGGTCCTCGCTGCGGCCTCGCATCGCTCGCGACTCGAACGCAAATCGGCCCCGTTTGGGCGCAGGCTCGCACTAGGAGATAGCGATGGCCGCAAAGTTGAAAGTCGAAGTCGTCAGCCCCGACCGCCGCCTCGTCTCGCAGGAGTGCGACGAGGTCATCGCGCCGGGCGCCGACGGTCTGTTCGGAGTCCGTGCCGGCCACACGCCGTACCTCGCGCTCTTGCAGGCAGGCCCGCTGACCATCGTCGACGGCGGCTCGCAGAAGAAGTTCTTCGTGGCGGGCGGCTTCGCGGAAGCGGGCCCTGAGCACGTGCGCGTGCTCGCGGAAGGCGCCGAGCCGCTCGAGAGCATCGACGTGGCCGCCGCGCGCACCCGCCTCGCCGACGCGCAGAAGAAGCTCGACGCCATCTCTCCGACGGCGCCGGAGTATGCGGCGCAGGCGCAGCGCGTGAAGGTCGAAGCCCGCCGCGTCGAAGTCGCCGAGAAGCGGTGAAGCTCGACACGAAGGCGTTCACCCTGAGCCGTCGCGGTCGCGCAGCGAACCGCGACGAGTCGAATGGGTCCGGGCGACGCGAGCATCGCAGCCGAGAAGTCTCCGTCGGAGCGGTGCGGTGAAGCTCGAGCTGTTCCACGCCATCTCCGACGCGGGCTCGGCTCGCGTGCGGAAGTGGATCTCCGAGCACGACATGCTCTCCGCGACGCGGTTCCGGAACGTCGTGTACCCGGAGGTGCTCGCGGACCTGCAGAAGCACGGCGGCAGCGAGCAGTCGGTGCCGGCGCTGTGGGACGGAGAGAAGCTCTTCGTCGGAGCTGATGCCGTCATCGCGAGGCTGCTGGCTCACGGGGACGTGGGGCGGTAGCTGCACACGAAGCGCAATCGACACGCCCCAAGAAACTCCCGCTCTCACACCGTGAGAATGTGTACGTCTAAAGGGGAACGAGGTTCGAGCTGTGTCGCTCACCGTCGGTTCCTTCGATCGAGTCCGCCCGCAGCGGTTCACGCCTGATGTCGCGCAGCAGCCGCCGGCCCTCAACCCTGCGCAGCAGCGGCCCAACACGCCCGCGATGCGCGCGCACAACGGAGAGTCGGGCTTCGACTCCGCGCGCCCGTCCGGACGAATTCAGCTCGCCAGCGCCGACGGACCTCCGCGCCCGCCGATCGGCCCCGGCCACAACGGCGGGCCGCCGATGGACAACACTCCGCTGCAGGGGCCGACGCTGCCTTCGCACACGGCTGATCCGACGCGGGGCTCGCGCGACCCGGCGAACCTGCGCGAGCAGGCGGCCATCAACCAGGTGCGCGCGAACCCCGGCGCGGGAGAGCGGCTGCCCGGCCTCAACGACGACCCGCGCTTCCGCGGCAGCGGCTACGAGAAGTACCAGCAGACCATCCGCCACAGCGACGGCACGCGGACGACGGTGCACTACCAGTACAACCCGCAGACCGGCCACGCGACGGACCTGAAGATCAGCGGCGTGCCTCCGGTGGCTCCGCGCGACGCGAACCAGGCGCGGCCGGTGCAGTCGCGCGACGGCTACCGCTACGGCGTCGGCCCGCAGACGGGCCAGTTCTACCGGTTCGACTCGTCGGGGCGCTTCCTCGAGCGCGTGCCGAGCGTGCGCGACCTGCCCGCCGACGTGCGCAACCAGCTCGGAGGCCGCGCGCTGCAGATCAACATGCGCCGCATCGCCCCGCGCATCCGTGGAATCGATTGACCCCGATTGACTGCGACGTGGTGACAGGCGCATGAGACCGCTGATGCGTCGTCTCGTTCCGGTCCTGCTGCTGCTCGGCTGTGGTGCACGCGTCGACGTCGTCGACTCCGGCACGATGCAGCAGGAGCAGGACTCGGGGACCATGCTCGTCGAAGACTCGGGCACGGTCGTGCTCGACTCGGGAGTCCCCGACTCCGGCACCACCGACATCATCGACTCGGGCGTGCCCGACGCGGGCGCCGTCGACTCCGGCGTTCCCGACGCCGGGACCACGACGACGATGGACGCGGGACCGCCGCAGCCGCCACCATTCCCCACGTATTCGAACGGCGCGTGCCCGAGCTCGTGGGGCACGAACGTTCAAATCGTCGACGGCGGCACCGTCACCACGGTCCAGAACTTCATGAGCGGCACGACGCCGCGCGAGTTCAAGCTCATCGTGCCGCGCGACTACGACCCGTCGCGCGCGTATCCGCTGATCTTCACCTGGCACTGGCTGAACGCGTCGGCGAGCTCCTTCGTTCGCGAGGGAGAGCTCAGCATCGCGACCGAGCAGCTCGACTTCATCGCGGTGGCTCCCGAGGCGAAGCGCAAGTCGAACGGCGACAAGCAGTACACGTTCAACTGGCCGTTCGTCGAAGGCACCACGAACGCGAACAGCCCCGAGGCGGCCGAAGAGCTGCGCTTCTTCGACGACCTGCTCGCGTGCGTGTCGCAGAGCCACAACATCGACCGGCGGCGCGTGCACGCGATGGGCGTGAGCGCCGGCGGGCTGTGGGCCACGTACCTCATGGGCACCTCGCGCGCGGCGCACTTCGCGAGCTTCCTGATCATCTCGGGCGGGCTCGGCCGCGATCCGCTCGGCTTCTTCGACATGATGTACCGGCCGGTGCCGAACAAGTTCCCGGCGCTCGTGCTGTGGGGCGGGCCGAGCGACTTCCTCGGCCTCGACTTCAACGCGGCCTCGATTCGCCTCAAGGACGCGCTCATCGCCGACAACCACTTCGTGACCACGTGCACCCACAACGCGGGGCACGCGATGCCTCCGATCCCGCAGCCGGCGATGGGGACGAAATTCAGGCCGCTGTACCAGTTCCTGATGGACCACCCGTTCGGGCTCCCGCCGCGGACGTCGCCCTGGCAACAGTCCGGAATGCCTACGGACATGCCAACGTGGTGTGCAATCGCGACCCCGTAGATCCGCGGGATTGCACCGCGCGTTTAAGGCGTTAGCAAACACATATGGACCGCCAACTGCCACGAAACGCCGAGACGACGTTCCCCTGCGCGTGCGCCGTGTGCGGCGGCGACGTGCACATCCGCGTGCTCGATGGGTACGCCACCTCCTACTGCGGAGGCTGCCACTGGATCGCGCACCCCAAGCTCGACATGGCCGACAACGGCCTGAAGGTGAGCTTCTCGACGCAAGCCGCCGCTTAGCGGGGCCCACTTGCGTGACGGGTCATCGAGCATCGTAAGGTGCGCGCGGTTTGGCGCTCCCGCTCCCTGACCTTCACGACAGATTCCGTGCAGCCGTGCTCGGGTTCGCCGTGGGCGACGCGCTGGGCTTTCCGTTCCGGGGGCTGGCTCCCGAGGCGATGCTGCGCAGCGCGGGGCTCGCCGACGACTTCGCGCCGCGGCCGCGCGGGAAGTTCGCGCGCGGGCAGTTCTCCGACGACACGCAGGTGCTGCTCGCGATCGCCGAGAGCGTCGCGAAGGAGCGCAAGGTCGACGGCCGCTCGGCCGCCGCGCACCTGTGCTGGCTCTGGCAGGAGGGCGTCATCCTCCAGCCGCCGCTCGCGATGACGCAGGCGGTGGAGGCGCTGCAGCGCGGGACTCCGTGGATGAGCGCCGGCGCCGACGTCGGAGTGAAGGACCCCTCGTGCCTCTCGCGCGGCGTCGTGGTCGGCCTGTGGGGAGAGGACAGCCCCTCGCGCCTGGCGCACGACTCGGCGGTGCTCACCGTGCTCACGCACAAGGACCCGTCGTGCGCTGCCGCCGCAGCAGCGGTCGCGCGCGCGGTGCAGCTCGGCATCTCGGGCGAGCCGTTCACGCCGCAGCTGTTCTGCGACGAGCTGTCGAAGGCGGCGGCCGGCTGCGACGCCGAGCTCGCCGACGAGGTCTACTACCTGCCGCGCGTGCTCGCGTGGGACCCGTCGCGCGCGCTGCCGGCGCTGCGGAAGATCGGCGTGCCTGCCGCACAGCTCGACAGCGAGGTCGGCCTGCCGTCGCACGTGACGCCGGTGCTGCTCACCGCGCTGTACGCGGCGCTGAAGGTGCCGCACGACTTCCGCGAAGCGATGGCGATGGTCCTGCGCTGCGGAGGAGAGGCGGACGTCGCGGCCGCAGTCTGCGGAGCCATTCTCGCAGCGAACCTGGGCTGCGAGGCGATCCCGGCGCGGCTGCGCAAGCACGTGCTGTACGGAGAAGCGCTCGTCGAGGCGGCGGACCGGCTGTTCGACGCGAGGCAAGAGAAGTCTCCGCTGCCGGCGTCGGCGATGGTGCGTGCCGCCAGTCGCCGCTAACGGCCGGGTTCGGGTTCGCGTTCGGGTTCGGGTTCGGCTCGGCACCACCGAACGCGACCCCGACCGCGACCCCGGCTTCTCAGAGCGCTGCGTCGATCTGCCGCGGGTCGAACCCCAGAATCAGCTTCCCCCGAACATCAATCACCGGCACTCCCCGCGGCTTGACGCCTGCCGCCTGCGCCTTCCGCGCCAGCTCCGACGCCGCGTCTTCATCCTTCTCGATGTCGCGGTCGATGAACGAGACGCCCTTGCGCGTCAGCCACTCGCGCGCCTTCTTGCAGTACCCGCACCAGCTCGTGCCGTAGAGGACGATCTCCCCGGTGCGCGAGGGCATCGGCCGCGGCTCGACGCTCGGCGCAGGCGCGGGCCGCCGCGCGGCCTCGTCCATCTTCCGCTGCAGGCTCTGCAGCTCGCTGAGCGCGGCGGCCTTCTCGCCCTTCTCCGTCCGCGCGCGGGCCTCGAGCGCGCGCGCCCGCGGCGAGTCCAGCTTCCCGAGCTCGACGTGACGGAGGACGACGTCCCAGTCGCCGGCCTCGGCCGCGAGCTCGGCGCGCAGCAGCCGCGCCGCCTGTGACGAGGGCTCGACCGCGATCCACGCATCGGCGTGCTTCTCGGCCTCCGCGAACTGCTGCTGCGCGAACGCAGCGCGCGCGGCCGCCTCGAGCCCGAGCGGCGACTTCGCGTCGAGCTTCAGCGCCATGCCCGCGAAGTGGTCCGCCATCACCGCGTCCTTCGCCTCGAGCGCGGCCTTCGACGCCGCGGCGAGCACCTTCACGGCTTCGGGTCTCTCGGCGGCGCCGAGCGTCTTGCCCTCGAGATCGAACAGCACCTCGTCGAGCTGGCCCTTCTGCAGGTGCGCCTTCGCCGCCTCGAGGGGGCTCGCGGTGAGCAGCAGGAGCAGCAGCGTCATCACAGGCTCGCAGTCACCGGCGTCGGCGGCGGCTTGAGCTTCTGGTTGTACGTGTCCGCGAGATCGACGTCCTCTTTCTCGGAGGTCGGCACCGTGCTGAGCACCGCTCCGAAGATGACGGCGGCGAGGCCCAGCCCGGCGGTGATGGCGCCGGACACGAGCGGCCACGGAGTCGTCTCGAGGCACGGCCCCTTCGCCGCCGGTGTCCCGCCGTAGCGCACGCAGCTGATGTTCGCCGGCTGCAGCACCATCAAGATGGCGCCGACGGTCATCGCCACCGAGCCGAGCGAGTATGCGAGCGTCTTCGTCGTCACGCGGCGCCCGTACGACGCGTCGAGGTCGGGCCGGCCGACGATGCGGTAGAAGGTGCCGCGCGACATCCACCGGCCGTCCTGCGTGAAGTTCCCCGCGTCGACCACGAGGTAGCCGGGCCACCGCTCGCGCGGCGGCAGGTGCGGCAGGAACATCGGAGGAGGCGGCGGCGACGAGGCGTGCGACTCCTCCTCGCGCGGAGGCTCGGGCGCGGCCGGCGGCGGCGGCGCAGGCTCGGGAGCCGGCTGCGGCGGGTTGCCCTTCAGCGCCGACGCGGGGTCGATCATCACCGCGGCCACGAGCGCGAGCGACTCGTCGATGGCTCGGCACGACGCTCCGTCCTGCACGACCTCGCGTGAGCCCTTCACCGTGCCGTCGGCGTCGACGAGCGTCAGCCTCGCGCGCCACCGCCGGGCTCCCTCGGCGCGGACGTAGCCCTCGATGATGACGTCGGGCTTCGCGCCGAACATCGGGCGGCCGAGCTTCTTCTCGATCGCCTCGGCGAGCTCGGCAGCCCCGATGCAGCCGTCGGGGGCCTTGAACTTCATGCCCCAGCGCGGCTCGGCGGCGAGCAGCGCGATGAGCAGCGCGCTACCGACACTCATAGATGCTCGTGAAGCCGGGCTTGAGCAGGCACGTCAGGCCGGGGCAACAGGGAGAAGACGTGCTGCCGGGCGTGCACTCCTCGCCGGCGGTGTCGCAGAAGGCGCAGCGCTCGTTCCGGCAGAAGTAGCCGTTGCAGCAGTAGAGGCCGAGCGAGGCCTTGCACGCGTCGTTGTACGTGCCGCACTGGTTGGTCGTGCCGCCGCCGCCGCTGGTGCCCCCACCGGCGCCGGACATTCCGCCCGCGCCGCCGCCAGAACCGACGCCGATGCCGCTGCCGCACTGGGCTCCGTTGCGCTCGGCGCCGCCCTCGAAGCAGATGCCCTTGTCGCAGCAGCCGAACGCGCAGGTCTCGGGGCCGCACTCGAAGGAGCAGCCCGCCGTCAGCAGCAAGAGCAGGGGAAGCGCGCGAAGCATCCGCGCCAGACGCAATACCTCAACCCGCGGCAGGAGCGCGAACGACGACCTCGGGCACCTGGTCGTCGGCGACGTCCTCGGGCTTGACCCAGTCGCGGTCCGGCTCGGGGGGAGGCAGCACCACCGGCGTCCCGTCGTAGCGCAGCCGCCGCGCGGGATAGATGAACGCCTTGAAGATGTAGACGAACAGGTTCTTCTGCTCGAGCGCGGGGTGAATCGTCGGCGCGAACCGCTTCGCGTGCTCCGCGGGAGCGAGGCTCCAGTGCAGGCCCGGCTCGTCGTGGTGGATGCCGTGGTACCCGTTGTTGAAGCAGAGCCAGTTCATGACGCTGCCGACGAAGTTGCGCGAGTGGTTGACCGGGTGGTTCTCGTCGCAGCCGTCGTGCTGCAGGTAGTTGATGCTGACGATGGCCCAGTTCGCGAAGAGGTGCGGAACCCAGACGAACAGCAGCGCCGAGCGCCAGTCGAGCAGGGTGAGGCCGATCTTCACGGACCAGACCACCACCGCCTCGAGCATCAGCTGCTTGTTCCACTCGCGCGCGTGAGGCCCCTTGAGCTTCTTGTAGCGGGCGTTGCCGCGCAGAATCGACGGCGTCACCGCGACCATGAAGAAGAGGACGTTGAGCAGGTTCCATTTGAAGCGCACCTTCGTGGTGCGCATCACGTCTTCAGCGGCCTGCGTGAAGCGGTGGTGCGACAGGTTGTGCCCGGGGATGTAGTCGCTGATGGGGAAGCCGTACGAGAGCGACACCCAGACCTGCAGCGCCTTGTTCATCCACCGCCGGGTGAAGACCGGCGAGTGCACCACGTTGTGCGCGATGACGGCGCAGAACCACGAGACCAGCGCGGTCACGACGACCCAGAGCGCGGCCAGCCAGCCGGTCGGCTTGAGGAGAAAACCGCCCGCGCAGAGGACGGCATAGGTGATGAGCATGCCGAGGGTGCGAGTGTCGGCGCGGTAACGCAGCATCGGCTTCGTCCTTTAAGCTGCCGGCAATTTGGAACGCAAGCTCCCGCTCGTCCTGCTGGTGGCGTTGATTGCGGTTTTCATTTTCACCTTCGCGCTGACACCCGAGAGCAAGCTCAACTGGCTGCTCGAGGTCGGGCCCGGGCTCATCGGCGCCGCGGTCTGTGTGGCCACGTACCGCCGCTTTCCGCTCTCGACGTTCGTGTACGTGCTCATCTTCGTACACGTCCTCATCCTCGCGTACGGCGGCTTCTACACGTACGCGAAGGCGCCGCTGGGCGAGTGGATGAAGGGCCTCACCGGCAGCACGCGCAACGACTACGACAAGATCGGCCACTTCGCGTTCGGGTTCTTCCCCGTCTTCACCATCCGCGAGATCTACCTGCGGCTGCAGCTGATGAAGGACGGCGGGTGGCTCAACTTCACGCTCGTCTCCATCGTCGCGGGCTTCGCGGCGGTCTACGAGCTCATCGAGTGGGCGGCCGCGCTCGTGCTCGACCCGGCGGGCGGCGACGCCTTCCTGGGCACCCAGGGCGACATTTGGGACGCCCAGAAGGACATGGCCTACGCGATCGTCGGCGCGACGCTCGGCCTGTTGCTGCTCCGAAAACTGCACCAGCGCTCGATGGAGCGACTCGGCCACCGAGGTGCCCGCGAAGCGGGCGCCTAGAGCGCGTCACTTCTCGTGCACCGACACCTCGATGATGATCGGCTCCTTGCCGGGGTACTGCACCTTCACCTTCGAGGTCCCGGAGTCGTCGGCGAGCAGGAACAGTGACGACTGGGTCGTGTTGACCTCCTGGCCGTCCCGGTAGTCCTCGAGGGTCTTCGCGTTGGTCCAGTACGGCCGCACCGCGGTGCCGGAGACGAACACCTCGGCCTCCTTCTTCGGCTCGTCGATGAGCAGCTCGCGGACCTCGCCGATGAGCAGCTCGATGGGCTCTTTGATGTCGGAGACCTTCTTGGGCACCTGGCCGAGCTTCGCGGCGACGGAGCGCCGCTTGCCCTCGGCGACCTCGGAGTCGTAGCGCTCTTTGGGGATGATCTCCTGCTTCGCGCCGGGTGTGGGCTTCACCACCTCGATGGGCGTGCCGTTGACCATCTGGGTCTGAACGGTCTCGTCACTCCAGACGAGGACCCAGTCGCTGCGCTCGAGCGCGCGGAAGCCGGCACAACTGCACAGCGCCAACAGGGCACCTACTGTCAGTCGTCGCATGGGCGGCGACGTTGCCACAAAAGCGTGGGCCTGAGGATTACGTTCGTGCCGTGACCGAAGCGCTCTTCGCCCGCGGGCAGATGGCGTACTCGCTCGCGTTCCACATCGTCTTCGCGGCGGTGGGCATCGCCATGCCGCTGCTGATGGTGCTCGCCGAGGTGCAGTGGCTGCGCACGCGCGACGCCGAGTACCTCGACCTCGCGAAGAAGTGGATGAAGGGCACCGCGGTGTTCTTCGCCGTCGGCGCCGTCTCGGGCACGGTGCTGTCGTTCGAGCTGGGCCTGTTGTTCCCGCGCTTCATGGAGCACGCCGGCCCCGTCATCGGCATGCCGTTCTCGCTCGAGGGCTTCGCGTTCTTCACCGAGGCCATCTTCCTCGGGCTGTACTTCTACGGCTGGAACCAGCTGAAGCCCTGGGTGCACGTCGCGTGCGGCGCGGTGGTGGCGCTCTCCGGCGCGCTGTCGGCGCTGTTCGTCACGCTGGTGAACGCGTGGATGAACACGCCCTGCTGCTTGAAGGGCGACGACGTCGATCCACTGGGGGCGATGGCGACTCCCTTCGCGTTCCACGAGGTGGTGCACGGCACACTCGCGGCGTACATGGCGACGGCGTTCGCGGTGGCGGCGATTCACGCGTGGCAGCTGCTGCGGGGGCGCGCGCCGATTCCTGCGGCCGCCGGCGAGCCCGGCGCTGCGGCCGCTGTTCCGGGCGGGGCCCGGAACCGCTCGCCGGCGTCCGCGTCGTTCCACTCGAAGGCGCTCGGGCTGTCGCTCGCGGTGGGGCTGCCGGTCGCGCTGGTGCAGCCGCTCGTGGGCCATCATGCGGGGCAGATGGTCGCGGTGCACCAGCCGATGAAGCTCGCCGCGCTCGAGGGGCACCTGAAGACGGGGCCGCGGGCTCCCATCTCGGTCGGCCCCGTCGAGATTCCCGGCGGGCTCTCGCTGCTCGCGTTCGGAGACATGAACGCGGTGGTGCAGGGCCTCGAAGAGGTGCCGGAGGCCGACCGCCCGCCGTACGTGGTGAGGCTCTCGTGGCTCGTGATGGTGGGCCTCGGCTCGCTCGCGATGGCGTATGCGGGGCTGACCGGGCTGATGGTGCTCCGGCGGCGCGGGGTGCCGACGGACCGGCGGTGGCTGTGGGCCACGGTGCTGCTCGGGCCCGCGGGCGTCATCGCGCTCGAGGCGGGGTGGATCGTGACGGAGGTCGGGCGGCAGCCGTGGATCATCTACAAGGTGATGCGGACGGTGGACGCGGTGACTCCCGTGACGGGGCTGTGGGCGCCGTTCGTGGGGTTTGCGGTGATTTACGCGGGGCTCGCCGGGGTCGTGGCGGGGGTGCTTTGGCGGCAGGTGAGGGCGACATGAAGCGCACTCAACTGCCGGGTGCGCGTGCGGGTTCGCGTTCGGCGACTCTGTGCCGGCGCGAGCCCCCGAACGCGAACGCGAACCCGAACCCGGATTTTCCATGAGCGCGATAGACGCCCTGGCGCTCATCATGCTGGCGGCGCTGACGCTCTACGCGCTCCTCGCCGGCGCCGACTTCGGCGGCGGCGTCTGGGACCTCTTCGCCACCTCTCCGGCCCAGCGCAAGCTCATCACCCGGGCGATGGCCCCCGTCTGGGAGGCCAACCACGTCTGGCTCATTCTCCTCATCGTCGTTCTCTTCACCGCGTTCCCTCCGGCGTTCGCGCGGCTGCTGACGGTGCTGCACGTGCCGCTCACGCTGATGCTGGTGGGCATCGTGCTGCGCGGCAGCGCGTTCGTCTTTCGCCAGTACGGCGGAGGCGGCGAGCGCGCAGACCTCGGGTGGGGCCGCGTCTTCGCCGTGTCGAGCATCGCGACTCCCATCTTCCTCGGCGCGTCGCTCGGCGTGATGACCACCGGCGCGCACTGGACGTCTCTGTTCTGCCTGCTCGTCGGGTTCTTCACGCTCTCGCTGTTCGCGATGCTCGCGGCCGTGTACCTCACCGTCGAGGACGCCGAGCTCGCTCCTGCGTTTCGCGTCCGCGCGCTGGCCGCGGCGGTCGCGGCGGGTGCGCTGGCGGCGCTGACCGCCATCGCCGCGCCGGTGCAGCTCGTCTCGTGGCCGTTCATCGCCGCCGGCGCCGCGCTGGGGCTCTCGGTCATCGCCACGCTGTGGACTCGGCGTTACCTCGTGGCGCGCGCGCTCGCGGTGCTGCTGGTGACCCTCGTCGTCGCCGGCTGGGGGCTCGCCCAGCACCCGTATCTGCTCGTGCCGACGCTCACGCTCCACGACGCCGCGGCACCCGCGGCGACCCTGCGGCTGTTGTTACCGACGCTCGGCGTCGGCGCCGTCGTGCTGTTCCCGTCGCTCTACTGGCTGATGCGCGTCTTCAAGCGCGTCGCGTAGGAGCATCGAAGCGCGGTTCACCGCACCTCAGAGCGCGACGTCGAACGTCGAGTGAGGCTCGGTGTTCGCCGCGCGGGCGGTCTCGGTCATCGACGGGTCGGCCTTCTTCTCGACCGCCTCCCACAGCTCGAGGAAGCGCCAGCCCATGCCGTCGATCGCCTCGCGCGGAAAGCCGTGCTTCTCGAGCGCGCTCCAGAGCGCGGGCACGTCGCTCGTGTTCCTCAGGCCGTGCTCGCAGCTGCCGCCCGGGCCGGGGCGCCTGATCATCCCGTTGAAGTCGGAGCCCAGCGTGAGCTGCGCCGGCGGCACGACGGTGGCCAGGTGCAGCCAGTGCGCGACCGTGTCGTCGCACGTGTTCGGCACGAAGCCTTCCCACCTCGCGCTGCCCGGCACGTTCGCGACCTGGTGATCCGACGCGGTGAGCCCGACCATGCCGCCGCTCTTCGCGATGCGCGCGGCCAGCTCGTCGGGGATGTTGCGCTCCATCGGCAGCAGCGCGCGCGAGCCGCCGTGCGAGTTGATCACCGGCGCTCCGTACTCTTCGCTCAGGCTGAGCGCCGCGCGGCTCGTCTCGTCGGACGCGTGCGCGAGGTCGACGATGATGCCGAGCTGCAGCATGCGCTTCACCGCGTCGACCCCGAGCTCGGACAGCCCCTTCGCGTTCAGGCCGTCGGTGAGCTTCGAGAACACGTTGTACATGAACTGCCCGCTCGCGGCGCCGCCGAGCGAGGTGTCTCCGAAGTGCACGACGGTGATGCTGCGCACGCCCGCGGCGTAGAGCCGGTCGACGTCTTCGATCGAGCGGATGCCCTCGCCGCCCTCGATGGCGGGCACGAGCGCGATGCGCCCGATGGCGATCTGCTTTCGCGCCTCGGCAGGTGACGTGACGAACGCGAAGTCCGGCTGCTCGCGGCAGAACTGCTCGAGCTGCGCGACCTGGTACAGCGTCTCGTCCATCGAGCTGCGGCCCGGCCGCAGGCGCACCGGCGGCCAGATGGTGGCGAGCGCGAGCTGCCCTCCGCCCTCGAGGAGGTGCGAGGCGGCGATCTGGTTCGTGGTCTTGGGACGCGACGACCAGGTGAGGACGCCGTCGCCCGGCTCGCCGCTGAAGAAGGGCTTCGCCTGGCGCTTCATCGTCACGTGCAGGTGCGTGTCGACGGTGAGCCGCTTCGGTGGAACCGAGACGCTGATCAGCAGCACGGCCGCGAGGACGCTCACACGCGCGGCAGACCACATCCAACCGTCCAAGACAACACGGGAAATCGCGCCAAAACCACGACGCAACATGTCAAGGAAATGTAGCCTGGGGTGGTTGGAGGTAACCCCTCTTTTGGTGTATAGCGCGCGACCCCTGTTGCTCGAATCGGAGACGGTCTTTTGGTCCTCGCGCTGCTCACGACGCTGACGCTGCATCAGCTGCCGGGTCCTGTGGCGCTGCCAGGCGCTGCAGAGCAGGAGCGCTTCAAGGCGTACTTCCAGAAGGGCGAAGAGCTCTACTCGCAGGGCGAATACGGCGCGGCGATCTGGAACTTCCGCCAGGCCGACTCGATTCGCGTCACGCCCGAGGTCGCGTTCGACCTCGCCAAGTGCCACGAGAAGCTCGCCGACCTCGCGTTCGCGACGTTCTGGTACCGCCAGTACCTCAAGCGCGCGCCCAACGCGAACGACGCGCTCGACGTCGCCGAGCGCGTGGGCACCGTGCTCGCGCGCGCCGAAGGCGAGGGCCGCGGGCTGCTCGAGCTGAACTCTCCGGGCGCGACCGACGTGGTGGTGAACAACGTGCGCTTCGCCGAGCCGCCGGTCGCGATGTTCCTGCCTCCGGGCGAGTACGAGGTGGCCGCGCGCTTCCCGTCGGGCGTGAAGACGATGGTGACGCAGATTCGCACCGGCAAGACCACGCCGCTCATGTTCGAGCCGATGCCACCGCCGCTGCTCGATGCTTCGAACGACGAGCCGCTCGTGATTGGGAAGGCGCCGTCGCGGCCGGTGAACAAGATTCGCCTGCTGGGCATCGGCTCGGCCGTGCTCGGCGTCGTCGGCCTCGGCGTCGGCATCCCCTTCGGGGTCATGTCGACGGGCAACGCCGCGCGCTGCTGCAGCATGATGCCCGACCCCGCGCTCAGCCAGATGGAGCGCCAGCGCCTCGCGAACGAAGCCAACAGCCAGGCCGTCATCGGCAACATCGGCGTCGCGGCCGGCATCGTGCTGCTCGCGGCCGGCGCCGTGCTCATCGTCATGTCGCTGTTGGGAGTGGGGGGATGAGGCTCGCCCGGCACGTCATCGTCGCGCTGTCGGTGAGCGTGTCGGCGTGCACGTGCGGCCTGACTCCGAACTTCGAGGGCGCGCTGTGCGACCCGGGCGACGTCTGCCCGAGCGGCTACGTCTGCGTCTCCGGCCGCTGCCAGAGCACCGGCGGCACCGGCGGTGGCTCGGGTGTCGGCGGCGGCAGCGGTGTCGGCGGCGGTGACGCCGCGGGCGGCGGCTCTGGCGTCGGCGGTGGCACCGGCGGCGCGGGCGGCGGCTCGAACCTCTGCGCCGGCGTCGTCTGCAACATGCCGCCGATGGCGACGTGCATGGGCAACATGCTCCGCACGTTCAGCGGGCAGTGCAACGCCAGCTCCGGCGCCTGCGACTACATGCCGATGGACACGCCGTGCGCGCAGGGCTGCATGAACGGCCAGTGCGTCGGCGACCCGTGCGCGGGCGTCGTGTGCAACACGCCTCCGGGCCCGGCCTGCAACGGCAACAACGCCGTCATCTCCTCGCTGCCCGGCCAGTGCAACAACGGCATGTGCCGCTACCAGGAGTCGAACATGTCGTGCCCGAACGGCTGCGCGAACGGCGCGTGCGTTCCGACCGGTGCGACGTTCGACCAGGTGCTGCCGCGCGTGCGCCACCGCATCACCGCCGTCGATCAGCGGCCCGGCTCCGGCGGCGACGACGTGCTCGTGGTCGGCCCGGCCGGCGCGGCCTCGCGCTGGGACGGCAACGCGTGGAACCGCGTCGACGCCGGCATGAGCGGCAACCTCGTCTCGGTGTGGTGGGCGTCGGGCAACAACGCCTACGTCGTCGCCGAGAGCGGCCTGTTGCGCTTCACCAACGGCGCGTTCGCGCGTGTCCTGTCGTTCCCGGCGATGACCGGCAACGCGCAGCTCGTCGACGTGCACGGCGTCTCCGACACGAACCTCGCGGTCGTCGACAGCACGGGCACGTTCTACCGGTTCCAGGGCTCGTGGAGCACGACGACGCGGGCGATGTATCCGCCGTACCGCATGAACGGCGTGTTCATGCAGACGACCACCACCGGCACGGTGCAGCTGCACTACTACGGCACCTGCGGCACTCCCGCGGCGGGCTGCGTCGTGTACCAGGGCGCCGGCACCAGCGTCTTCGACGACCGCGACACGCTCACCGCCGGCTTCCGCTCGGGCGGCCCGGCGTTCGACACCGTGAACGACGAGGCGTGGTTCGGCCTCGACGCCCCTGCGGTGCGCCGCCACACGGCGACCGGAAGCTACAGCTCGACCGGCACTCCGCAGGGCCTCGACGGCGGCGCGGTCGTCGCCATCACCGGCGCCAACGGCGTGACGCCCGCGACGTTCGTGCTCACCGCGCCCGACCGCCAGCTCGGTCACCTCTACCGCGTCACCCAGGGCCTCACGCCGGGCACCACCGTGAGCGACCCGCTCATGTACACGGTGTACGGCTACCAGGCGATGTCGAAGACCGAGAGCTTCGGCGTCATCGTCGTCGACATGAACACGTCGTCGTTCACCAGCACCATCACCCGCCGCGGCGCGACCGCGAACGAGGTGCTCGACCTCGGCGCCGAAGACTGGGTCGCGGGCGCGCCGTACGCCATGGGCTCGGTGCTGATGAACGCCTACGGAGACGTCGGCATCCGCACCAACAACCAGTCCACCTTCCAGCTGCGCCGCTTCCCGCTCGACTTCGGAGCGACCGACATCGCCGCCGGCTCGACGTTCGCGGTGCTCACCGGCGACGACGGCTCGGCCTACCGCCTGCCCATCACCACCAGCGGCGGCTACACCGAGCTCACCTTCGCGACGAAGTCCGGCGGCCTGAACGCAGTGTGTCGCGCTTCGGATTCAGAGTGGTACCTCGCAGGTCGCGCCGGCGCGCTGTTCGCGTATGACGGCAGCATGACGCGGCAGGTCGCCTCGAACACCACCACCACGCTCGAGGACGTCGACTGCCCCGCGCCCGGAGCCGCCGTCGCCTGCGGCACCGGCGTCGTGCTGCGCCTCAACGCCGGCACGTGGACTTCGGTGCCGATGGTGCCCGCCGGGACCATCCGCACCTGCAAGCTCGTCGGCAACGTCATCTACATCGCCGGCCCGAACCTCTTCGCGCGCTTCCAGAACGGCTCGTGGACGTCGATGCCCGCGCGCGCGGTGCTCGATGGCCTCGTCGTCAGGTCTCAGAACGACGCGTACGCCGCCGATGCCAACCGCATCTACCGCTTCGACGGGACGCAGTGGACCCAGGTCGCCACTGCACCCCAGGCACTCTTGACCGGTTTCACGATGGGAACGCGGGTCGCCTTTGCCGGCACCGGCGGAACCGTCATGGAGGGACAATGAAGAACGACGAGCTCAACCCGCGCATCAAGATTCGCTCGCCGCTGCGCTGCGACGGCATCGGCCGCCTCGACTGCGCCGAGGACACCGAGTCCGGCGCGCGGCTCGCGGTCCGCTGGTTGCCCCTCGACGCGAACGGCGAGTCGGCCGTGCGCGCCTGCGCGAAGCTGCCCGAGCACCCGACGCTCCCCCGCGTGCGCCAGACCGGCGTCGCCGGCGACAAGGCGTTCCTCGCCATGGAGTTCCCCGACGGCAAGCTGCTCTCCACCATGATTGGCGAGGCCGTCAGCGGCGACCTGTTGCTCGAGACCGGCGCCCAGCTCGCCGACGCGCTCGCGACCATTCACTCGCAGGGCGTCGTGCACGGCGAGATGTCCGCCGAGTCCGTGCTGCTCGCGAAGGGCAAGGCGTTCCTCTGGGACATGCCGCTCGTCATCGCGAACCGGCTCACCGACCGTCGCGGCGAAGAGCGCCTCATGCACCAGCTCGTGCGCACGGCGCCGTTCCTCTCGCCCGAGCGCGCCCGCGGTGGAGCGCCCTCGCCCGAGGGCGACGTCTACGGCCTCGCCGCGGTGATGTGCCTCGCCGGTGGCGCGCCGCTGCCGCCCGCCGGCACGACGCTGTCGGTGGTGCACGCCATCGTCGCCGGAGAGTGGGCGCCCGTGGTGCCGCCGCTCTTCCACGAGCCGTTCCGTTCGCTCCTGCTGCGCATGCTGTCGCGCGAGCCGGCCAGGCGCCCGGGCGCGCGCGAGGTCGCCGACCTGCTCGGCAAGCCCGCCGCCGCGATTCCGACCATCCCCGAGATGCCGGCCATCGTTCTGCCCGCGGGCCTCGGCGCGCCGCCGCTGCCGCGTCCTCCCGCTGCGGTGAAGTCGCCGTTCGCGGCGGCCCCCGGCGCGCTCGAGCCGATGCTGCCGCCGAAGGCGGTCGCCGACGCCGCCAAGGCGCAGGCCTCGAAGCCGCTGCAGGTCACCGTGCCGACGCAGGTCGAGTCGACGGTGAAGGTCAACGTGCCGGTGCAGGTGCTCGTCGCGATGTCGCAGCCGATCGCCGTCGACGCCGAGCTCAAGGCCGTCGTCGAGTCGCTCAAGCCGGTCGTCGCGTCCGACGTGATTCCGACGCTGCCCGCCGTGCTCGTGCCGCCGCCGGTGACGAAGACGCTCGAGTTCGGAGCCGCGACTCCGGCGAAGAAAGAGAAGACGCCTCCGCCGACGCCCGCCGCCGTGGTGGCCGAGGCCAAGGCGGGTCTGGAAGCCAAGGCTGCGGTCGAGGCGAAGGCCAAGACGCCGCCGCCTGCCGCCGCGCCGACGGTGGCCGAGGTGAAGGCCGCGCTCGACGCCGACCCGCTGCCGCCCGAGACCCCGACCGCTCCGGACCTCAAGTCCGCGCTGCAGGCCGCTGCCGAGGCTCACGCCGCCGAGGTCGAGGCGAAGGCCGCTGCCACGGCAGACGCGCCGCAGGCCGCCATCACCGCGCCGAACCCGCCGCCGATTCCGCGCAAGTCGAGCAAGGAGCTGCCGCCGGTCGTCTCCGCCGAGGCCAAGGCGGCCGCCGTCGAGGTGCGGGAGAACGTCTGCATCTCCGCCGAGACGTACGCCGCCGGCGCCGAGGCCGTCGAAGAGGTCGAGCCGCTCGACGAGAGCCTCGACTCGAAGCCGACGTTCCTCATCGCCGCGGCGCTGCTCGCGCTGCTCACCGTGTGCCTCGCCTTCGGCGCGCGCGCGCTGACGAAGCACGACTCGCACGCTGCTCCCGCGAAGGCCGAGGTCGTCGCTCCGGCGCAGTCGCTGCCGGCCCCCTCGCCCGAGGTGAAGGCCGTGCTCGCGCCCGTCGAGGACGAGCTGACGCCGCTGCCGCAGCCGAAGAAGCGCGCCGCCGCTGCGGCCCCGGCGCCGAAGAAGCCCGCGCCGCCGTCGAAGCTCCAGGGCAAGTACGACTCGTCGAGCGAGGCCGCGCCGCCGCCGCTCGCCGACGACTTCAGCTTCCTCAACGCGCCGCCCGCCGAAGCGCCGAAGGAAGAGCTGAAGCGCCCCGAGTTCTGAAGAAGCTCCGCGGTGCCGTGTCGCGGGCGGTGCGTTTCCGTCACCGCGCTCGCGCGCGCTACGCGTTCGAGCCCGCCTCCGAAGACACGGGCACGGTCACCATCACCGACGTGACGCTGCAGCAGCAGGCGATGCTGTCCGTCGCGGTCGCGTCGGGGCTCGCCCGCTGCGCGTCGCAGCCCTGAGCGCGGCCGACGGTCACTCCAGCTCGAGCTCGTGGAACACCTGGTAGCCGCCCAGGTACAGCTTGCTGCCGGTGAGCGCGATGCCGCCCTGCACCGAGACGCCGCCGCAGTTGGCGCCGCCGGCCGAGATGTCGGCCTGGCTGACGATGCGCGGAGACGCGACGTTCGAGAAGTCGACGGCGTACGTGCGCGCGTCGGTCGAGGTGCCCGAGTTGTTCGTCGCGTACACCATCGTGCCCGCCACCGTGAGCGTGCGGGGCGAGCCGCCCGAGCCGCTCACGAAGAACTGGCCGAGCGGCATCGTCGCGTTGAGCAGCGTCGCCGGGTCGTCGTCCATCGCGCGGCTGATGTCCCAGACCTCGATGCCCATCGCGTCGCGCGTCACGTAGGCGCGGTTGCCGGAGATGGCGAGGTCTCTGGGGCTCGTGATGGCCAGCGAGCCCTGCAGCAAGAGGCCGGTCGTCGTCGCCTCGTCGTCGACGAGGCCGCGCAGGTCGACGGCGAAGAGGCTCGGGGTCGGGTCGCCCGGGCCGCCGCAGCAGCCGTCCCAAATGGTCACGAACGCGCGGCCGTGGGAAATCTGCAGGTCGGTGCCGGGGTTCGGCCCGGTGTACGTCGTCAGCCGAAGCGCCCCGCGCGTGTCCGTCATCGGGTTCAAGAGCCCGGTGTCGCTGTCGCGCAGCCTCGAGGCGTCGAACACCTCGAGCCAGATGCCGTCGGCGCGCAGCTCGGTGACCGCGAGCAGCCGGCCCCACAGCTCGATCGACATCACGCGCGTGACGCCGGGCAGCGCGATGTCGCCGAGCACGTCGTTCGGCGTGGGGTGGAGCTGCATCAGCGTCGCCGGGTCGCGATCGACCGCGTCCGACGTGTCGACGACGCGCAGGCTCGCGGCCGACGTCTTCGTCGACACGAGCAGGTCGCCCACCTTCGCGACGTCGAAGTAGTCGCAGAAGAAGCCGCTCGTCTCTGCCTCGGGCGAGCGGTGCACCATGCCCGCGCCGGCCTGCAGGTCGACGACGGTGCCGCCGCTTCCGTACGCGAACGCGCCGTCGACGATGACGCGGTTCGTGGTCGCCGCCACCGTCTGCGACAGGCGCAGCGCGCGCGGCGTCGAGAGCTCGAAGAAGTGCACGCGGCCGCGGCGGCCGCCGGTGATGGCGTAGTTGCCGTACTGCGCGACGCTGCGCATGCGGTGCACGGGGTCGACGAAGTACTTCGAGGCGAGCGCCATCGTCCCGCTCGGGAAGGTGCCGGCGCTCGTCGCGTCGACCCAGTAGAAGTAGTTCGAGTTGCCCGGGTCCTCGGCGGTGAGGATGTCGCGGCCGCGCACCGAGACCGGGCCCTGAGCGAACAGCTGGTCGATGGTGACGCCGCTGCCTTCCTGCAGCGTCATCGGCGCCATGCCGGCGAAGAGCGGGTTCAGCTTCGTCGCCGAGACGCGGCCGCCGTGCAGACCGTAGAGCAGGTTGCCGCTCGCGACCATGACCGGGCTGGTGACGGCCAACGTCGAGGTGATGGTCGCGACCAGGTTCATGTTCGTCCAGGTCACCGGCGTGGCGCGCACCGGGTTCGTGATGTCCCAGACCGTCAGGTCGGCGGCGTTCTTCGGCAGCCGCAGCAGCTGGTTGCGCACCACGACGGAGCCCCACGTCAGGAAGTTGCTGTAGGGCGCCGCGTCGGAGAGCAGGTCGGTGACCGCGCCGAGGCCGTCCGCCGGCAGTGCGGGGAGCGTCGACGCGTTGTCGTCGTAGAGCTTCGACACGTTCAGCGCCTGCATGCCGCCCGCGCCGTTGATGAACAGCGTGTTGCCCTTGAGCGCGAGCGTGCGCACCGGCCACGGCAGGGTGAGGGGAGCCGACACCGTCGGCGCCGTGCCGCGCTTGCCCAGGTAGAGGAAGCGCACGTGGTCGTTCGTCGAGAGGTAGCCCCACGCGCCGTCCACCACGAAGTCCTGCGCGTGGTACTGGCCGCACGTCGCCGCCGGAAGCGGCTCGGCGATGCTGACCTGCCAGAGCACCGGCACCGTCGGCAGCGGCAGGGTGAGGCGGCCCGACTGCGTCGCGCTCTTCAAGACCGAGAGGTCGAGCGCGGCCACGACCGTGTGCGTCTGCGGCGTGAAGAGGCACAGGTCGTTCGTGCCGACGAGGTAGGCGACGTCGCCGGCGACGATGATGCGGACGATCTCTCCCATGTTGGGCACGTCGATGGTCGCGACGACCGTCGGCGACTTCACGTTCGGCTGCAGCTGCACCTCGCTCGAGGGGAAGCTCACGTTGCCGGCGGCGTCGACCGCGCGCATCTGCGCGTACGTGAACGTCCCGTCGACGAGGCCGTGGAGCGTGAGCTGCGTCGCGCCCGCCGGCACGACGAGCGGCGAGACGCCCTCGGTCGCGTACGCGCCGGTGTACTGGCCCGAGCTCGGGCCGTAGTCGAGCAGGTAGCGCGTGACGTCGGAGCTCGACGAGTCGACCCAGAACACCGTCGCCGACTGCGTGAAGTTCGACACGCCGAGCAGGCTCGTGGTCGGCGGCTGTGGCGGCTGCGTGTCCGTCGTCACCGTCACCTGAGACTGCGGGCCGATGTTGCCCGCGCGGTCGATGGCGCGCAGCTGCAGCAGGTTCGGCACGTTTTGAAGCCCCGAGTTGCTGACCAGGTTGAAGTCGAACGCGGTCGTCGCCTGCACCGTGGAGCTCGTCGTCCACGAGGACAGCTGCCCGCCCTGCTTCTCGTACCTGAGGAAGTTCGCCTCGACGACCGGCCGCGCCGTCGTCACGGTGAACATCGAGTTGTTGGGCAGGTTGTTGAGCGTCGGCGGCGTCACGATCTCCGGCGCGGCGGGAGGAATGGTGTCGACGGTGAAGTCGCGCTGCAGCGGCGAGGACAGGTTGCCCGCCGCGTCCGCGAAGGCGAGGCAGACGCGCTTGAGGCCCTCGCCGCCCGAGGTGATGAAGAGGACGTCGGACGACGGCGCGCGCGGGTTCGTGAAGGTCGCCGCGGAGCACGCGGTCGCCGGAGGCACCTGCACCGGGAACATCGCCGCGGCGTCGGAGGGCGGGGCGCTCGCGACCTGCAGCGACACGGTGCCGGACGGCACGAACGTGGGGTCGGGCGCGCTCGTCACCAGGTTCAGCGACAGGCCGGTCACCGACGGCGGCGAGATGTCGAAGGTGATGTCGTCGGTCACGTTCGCCACGGTCGTGTTGCCGAGGTCGTCGCGGAACGCGGCGAAGATGCGCTGGTTGCCGGTGCCCGAGAAGGTGAAGTTGCGCGGGCTGGTCGCGGGGAACGACGTCCACGTCGTGAACGTGGGCGTCGTCGAGAGCGACCACTCGGTGGCGCCGGTCGCGGTGCCGGCCGCGCTCGCGGTGAAGGTGCTGCCGCGCGCCTGGTACTGCTGCAGGTTCACCCACGGCGCGCCGTTGTCGAGCACGACCGAGGCGCCCGACGGCGCCGTCGAGTCGAGGTCGGTGGTCGCGGCGGGCGGAGCGAAGACGTTCCGCGCGGCGTCACGCACGCAGGCGCGGACGGTGTGCATGCCGTCGGCGCCGATGAGCACGAACGGCTGCGACGCCTGGAACGGCACCCACGGCAGGCCCGGCGCGGTGCACGTCACCGAGCCCTCGGTGACGACCATCTCCGCCGGCGTCTCCGAGCAGCCCGACACCGCGACCGTCACCGCGGCGCGCGCGGTGCGACCTGCCGGCGCGGGGCTGCCGTCGGCGCGCGTGCCGCTCACGACGACGGAGCACGACGCCGGAGGCATCGTGTCGAGCGCCATCGTCCGCACGAGCGGCCCGGTGACGTTCCCCGCCGCGTCGGCGAGGCACAGCTTCACCTCGCGCGGAGACGCCGCCCCGGTCAGCATCGTGCTGATGCGGCCGTTCGACGGCAGCGCGGTGTACGCCGCTCCCGGCGCGGGGCAGGTCATCAACGTCTCGTTGCCGAGCGCGTAGAGCGTCGCGCCCTGCGACGTCACCGCGAGCGTGACGTTCGCCGTCGCGCTGGTGGTCTGCGACAGCGTGCCGTCGGCGAGCGTGCCCTCGAGGGTGAAGGTGCCCGACGGCGGCTGCCGGTCGAGATCGACGCGCACGCTCGCGAACGACTCGTTGCCCGCCCCGTCGCGGAAGCGCGCGTAGAGCTGCTTCGCTCCGTCGCCGGCGCTCAAGGGGAACATCACCGAGGCGCCGAGCGCCTGCGGGCCCACCGTGCCCGCCGAGAGGAAGAACGCGTCCTCGCTCACGGTCAGGCCCTGCGTGGGAGACAGGCCGAAGTTGTCGGTCGCCGCGGTGGTGAGCGTCACGGTCGACTGGTTCGTGGGGCTCGCGCCGACGAGCGCGAACGTCGTGCCGGTGGGCGGCGTGCGGTCGAGGCGGATGGTCGCCGCAGCGGGCGCCGACGGGTTGCCGGCGGCGTCCTGCAGCTGCCACCAGACCTCGCGGTCTCCGTCGGGGCCCGTCGGGTCGAGGAACCAGCCGATGGAGGACGCGAAGGGCTGCAGCACGGCGCCCTGCAACGCCGCGGCCGAGTTCGCGGTGCGGATGAGCACGAAGCCGCCGTTCGGCTCGGGCGCGGCCGTGGCGGCGAGCTGGGTGAGCAGCTCGTTCGTGTAGCCGTTCACCGTCGCCTTCGGGCCGCGGGGAATGGAGAGCGTGCCCGACGGCGCCGCGGTGTCGATGGTGACGGAGTCGCTCACCGGCGCGCTCCAGTTGCCGGCGTGGTCGAAGAACTGCACGTACACCGTCTGCGGGCCGTCGGCCGTCGAGGGTCGGGTGAACGAGACGTCGCGCTGGTACGGCACGGGGACCGCGGCGAGCACGCCGCCGTCGGTCACGGTCACCTCCGAGAGGCGAATCTCTTTGAGGCCGGCGACCACGTCGACGCCGGGCGCGGGCGTCTCGCTCGCCGTCACGGTGGCCGTCAGCGGCTGGGCGATGCGGGTGAAGCTCGCGCCGCCCTCGAGGACGATGGAAGGCGCCGCGGGCGGAACGCTGTCGAGCACGATGCTGGAGACGAAGATGGGGCTCTCCGTCCCGTTGCTGTCGCGGTACTGCGCGTACACCACGTGGGTGCCCTGGCTCGCGCCGAGCGTGAACGGCTGGCTCGGGCCGGTGAACGCGACGAAGCCGGCGTCGCCGAGCGAGGGCTCCTCCGACGCGCGGTACGAGGCGGCGCCGGTGAAGCCCTGCAGCTGCAGCGTGACGCTGCGCGCGCGCGTGTAGCCGTTCGTGTTGCTCGGGTCGCCGTCGTCGATGACGAAGTCGCCCTGCAGCGCGGTGAGCGTGAGCAGGCCGATGTCGACCGCCTCGCCCCGGCGCACGACGACGTTGCTGCGCGCCGCGCGCGAGTAGTCTTGTCGCAGCGCCGCGACCTCCCACGTGCCGACCGGCACGCGGTCGATGACGAACGAGGCCTTCGAGGCGTCGGACTCGGGCGAGACCTGCGCGGAGTAGGGCAGCCCGGTGACCGAGGCCACCGTGCCGAGCGCGGGGCGCCCGTCGGCCATCTCGACGCGGCCGGTGATGGTGCCGCGATCGAGCGCGAGCGTCACCGCCGGCAGCGCCGCGGACATGCCCGGCTTCAGCGTCACGGCGTGCGTCCCGTCGTCGTGGAAGCCGGCCAGGGAGAAGCGGACGGTCGCCGCGCCCGCGGGCAGGCCGCCGAGCGAGAAGTTGCCGTTCGCGTCGGTGGTGGTGGTCAGGCCCGACGGCTCGACGGTGACGGTGACTCCCGCCGCGGGCTCTGGCGTGAGGCGGTCGCGCTCGCGGTCGACGTGCCCGGTGACGGTCGCGGGGTTGAGCTCGAGCAACAGCGGCTGGGCCGAGAGGTCGCGCTCCTCGGCCTCGGCGAGCGTGACGTCCATCGACGTCGCGGTGATGTACAGCGGGTGCGTGCCGCGCAGCTTGTACGTGGCGGGCGGCAGCGCCTGGAGGAAGTCGCCGCTCGGGCCCACGGTGACGAGCGCGATGGACTTGTTCGAGGGCTGCAGCAGGAACTCGATCTGGACGCCGGCGGGGTCGGCTCCGCCCGCGATGGCGACCTTGCCGCGCAGCTTCGCCTCCGACGAGGTGCCTCCGAGCCAGGTGGGGGTGAGCGTGCCGAGGTCGGTGTCGCCGCCGCTCTTCACCTCGACGAACGGCACCAGCAGCGGCGCGAACCCGCCGATGCGGCACTCGAGGTAGTAGCTGCCGACGGCGAGGTCGGCGAAGGCGAAGGCGCCGTTGGCGCCGGTGGTCGCGCTGAGCCGGGCGCCCTCGCGGCTGACCAGGGAGACGGTGAGGTTCTCGGCCGGCACCCGGCCCTGCGGGTCGATGGCTCCGTGCACTTTCCCGCGCAGCGGAGTCGGGGGGAGGTCGGTGTCGAACACGCACGCCGCGACGGCCAGCGTCGCGCAGTAGACCAGACGTTTCATGTGGGGCAGCCCTCTTTGAACTTGGAGCGTACAGCGAAGCGCTTGAGATAGGGTGCCGGGCTCCGTTGCGCGCCCCACTCACGGAAGCCGAGCTCGATTCCCGCCTCAAGGTCCTGGGCCTGGAGCGCGATGATTCGGAGAAGGCGCCTCCCCCCTCGAAGAACCGCACCGTCGTGTGCCGCAAGGGGCGCAAGAAGATGCTGGTGAAGGTGGCCGAGGGGCCCGGCAACGTCGGAGTCCTGCGCGAGGGCTCGGTGCTCGAGCGCGTGCAGCAGCTGGCAGAGGCGCGCGGCTCGCCGCTCTTGGTGCCCCACGTGTTCGCGTTCGACCCGGCTGGCGGGCTGCTCGCGCTCGAGTGGCTGTCGCAGGCCGAGACGCTGCACCACTACCACCGGCGCACCGGCGAGTACCCGAAGCCGGTGGCGCGGCAGGTGGGCCTGGGGCTCGGGTATCTGCACCGCATGAGCCGCGAGTCGCCGAGCCGCTACGCGCTCGCCGAGGCGTTCCGTGACGAGTCGGATCTGCTCGAGTGCTTCCTGCGCATGCGGCCCGACTTCTACGCGCGGCTCTCGCAGGTCGGCATCGACCTGTTCGCCTCGGTGCAGCAGGACGCGGCGGCGATGGCGGGGCTGCAGGCGCTCTCCGAGGCGCAGGCGGCGCACACGACGTCCGGCTCGCTGCTGCACGGAGACCTGCGGCAGGCGAACCTGGTGCGCGTCGGCCGCGCGAAGCTGGCTCCGGTGGTGTTCCTCGACTGGGAGCTGTCGCTGTGGGGCGACCCGGCCCGGGACCTGGGCTCGCTCATCTGCGACTACGTGCTGTGCTGGCTCGCGCCCGAGCACCGCACCGAGGTGCTCTCGCGCGTGCAGCTCGCGTCGTTCTGCCGCGCGCTCCTGCTCGGCTACCGCGAGGCGCGCGAGCCGACCTTCCAACTCGACGGGCACTTTCAGGAGCGCGTCGTGCGCTGGGTCGGCGCGGCGATGCTGATCTCGGTGTACGGCATCTCGCACTACGAGCAGGTGCTCGACGCGCGCGCGCTGTCGGTGGCGCGGCACGCGCTCGACATGCTGGGGGCGCCCAGCAGGTGGCCGCAGAGCTTGTGGGGGGCACAGTGAGGGCGCGCACGCCAACTGCCGGGTTCGGGTTCGGGTTCGGGTTCGGAGGGCGACGATGAGCCCGGGCGTCGACGAAGCCCTCTCCGAGCTGTCGAGGCGCGTGCACCTCACGCCGGGCGGCCTGCGCTTCGATCACGAAGAGCTCGCGCAGGACAAGGCGGTGCAGCTGCTCTCCGAGCGCGTGCACAACGCGTTCTTCTGCCGCCGCCTCGGTGCGGCTCCGGCGCTGCCGCGCGCCTCCGGAGACGGCGGCCTCGTCGCGCACCTCGCCTCGGCGACCCGCGGCGCCGCCGGCTGGGAGCCGTCGTGGCGCGTGGTGAAGGCGGGCCCGGGCTGGGCGTTCGTCTCCGACGGGCGCCTGTGCCTCTTCCTCGACGAGCCCGGCTACTTCTCCCCGCCCGAGGCGCGCGTCGGAGACCCGGTCGTGGTCCGCGTGCCCCGCGCCCGCGAGAACCTCACCCCGTACCGCTTCACGCTGTTCGGCGGTGCGGGCCCGGCGCCGACCAACGAGCAGTACGTGAAGCTCTTCCTCCCGCTGACCCTCGAGGGCACGGCGCCGCTGGTCGAGCTGCTCGCGTCGCGCCACTGCGACCGCCTCGCCTTCACGCTGTACATCTCGAACAGCCCCGACGACTTCGAGCGCGTCGACGCCGCCGTCGTCGACCTCGCCCGCCGCGACGAGGAAGCGCTGCAGCGGCTCATCATCGACTTCGTCCGCGTGCACCGCGGCGCCGCGCGCACCGGGGCTCCGCTCTTCGCCCGCTCGGTGCAGGCGGGGCTCGCGCGCGCCGATGCGTCGGGCCCCCACGACGCAGGAGACGGCTTCGGCAAGCGCCGCTGCCGCTGGCTCGCCGAAGAGGTCTGGGCTGCGCTGCAGGCCGGAGAGAAGAGCCCGCAGGCGTGGAAGGCGCGGCTCACCGCCTCGCTGAGCGGCCCGGGACGGTAGCTGCGGTCACAGCCCCCACTGCTTCAGCGGCAGCGCGCGCTGCCTCAGCCACCGCTCCTTCAGCCGCGCCCAGCCCTCGACGACGAGCGGCACGGCGAACCTCAGGCCCACGAGCACGCAGAGCGCGTCGTGCATCTTCTCGTCCGTGCTCACCGGCAGCGCCTGCACCCACGGGTAGAAGAGCGTGCTGAAGTCGATGACGAACGTGCACAGCGCGCCGTCTGCCAGGCCGCACTGCGGAACCCGCTCCATCTTGAAGTAGTGGAAGCTCATGCACGCGATCGAGACCCAGACGCTGAACGCCAGCACGGTGAGCGTGATGAACGGCGACAGCTTCTCCTCGCGGCGGAAGACGATGAAGTGCGCGAGCAGCCACGCGGCCGGGAAGACAGCGAAGAGCAGGAAGCGCGGGCCCTGGTACGCGGCGCCGTGCCACGACCACCACTTCGCGTAGACCACCACGAGGCCGACCGTGAAGATGAGCCACGCGGCGAGCGTGCCGTCGACGGCGGTGCGCACGCGCCGCTTCGCGAACGACAGCCACAGCCCCGGCACGAACCAGGCGATGCCGCGGCCGAACGAGAACAGCAGCGCGAGCAGGCCGAACAAGAGCGGGTAGCTGAAGCCCGGCTTCCCGGTGAACGGCAGCACTCCGCCTGCGCCGGCGCCGCTGCCGACGTAGTCCGTCGCGAGGGCGTCTCCGCGGCGGACGAGGTTCTCGAGCAGCACGAAGCCGGCGGTGGCGCCGACGGCGATGAGGGGCAAGAGGCGCCGGTCACGCCACGCGAGCCACAGCGCGACGAGCCCCATCGGCACCACACACGCCGGCGAGTTCGCGCAGCCCAAGCCCACGAGCAGCCAGCCCCAGCGCGTCTTCGGCAGCAGCGCGAGGCCGATGGCGACCGTGACCGCGGTGAACATCTCTCCGTAGAAGAGGATGGTGTGGAACGGCAGCATCGACGCGGCGATGAGCAGCAGCGCGAAGGCGCGGACCTGCGCGCGGTCGGCTTCGTTCCTCCACAGGCGCGCGAGCACGACGACGCCGATGGTGAACAGCAGCAGGTTGTACCGCTCGGTGAACCAGTGCGTCGGCGTCTTGAACAGCACGTCGAGCAGGTAGAGCGGCAGCGCGAACATCGGCCCCACGTACGAGTACTGGAAGCTCGAGATGCTCGGCTTCGACTGCACGAGCAGCTGCAGGTACTGGAACCGGAACGCGCCGTCGCCCCAGAGCCCTTTGGGCACCTGCGTCGCGTGGATGAGGATGCCGGCCGCGAAGAGCGTCCACTCGGTGATGGCAAGCCAGCGGCCGCGGCGAGGACTCATGTGCGGGATGCGCACGTATCAGAGATGGCGCTCGGGCAGCATGCGCTCGTGAAGGATGCGGATCACGTCCAGCGTCTTCGCGCCGACTCGATAAAAGATCACGTGCCGGCCTTCACGCGCCCGCCAGTAGCCCGGCCGGATGTCATCTGAGCGAATGCCTGCCGTCGGGTGGCGTGCCAGCGCCCTCAACTTCGAGTCGATGAGCCACAGGTACTTCCGCGCTTGTTCTTCGCCCCACCGCTCGACCGTGAAGTGCGCAATGTCGAGCAGGTCTTCGCGTGCTTTGCGGCTTACGCGAAGGCGCACGTCACGACGCCTTCGAGCGCCGCCTACCGGTCGCGGTACGGATGACATCGTCCATCGAGAAGGACTCGACGAAGCCGCTCTTTTCCCCGCGCTCCAGGGCAGCTCGGATGCTGGCAAGCCGTGCTTCGTCCTCCTCGAGGAGGCGTAGCCCCGCGCGGACGACTTCGCTCGCGGTTCCGAAGCGGCCGGCGGACACCTGCTTCTTGATGAACCTGTCGAAGTGGCGGCCCAGGCTGATGCTCGTGTTCTTTGCCATCGCTACCATCTATTGGTATCGCGCAGGAAACTCGACGTCAAACGAGTGAACCGTCATGTACGGCACGGCGATCGCAGCACTCTTCATGCTCTCGAGCGCGGCGCCGTGTCCCGACGTCTCGCGCGTCGACGACGCGCTGTCCCGCTCGGCGCCGCAGGCCGTTCGCGCGCGGCACCGGTGGACGGTCGCCGTCTCCGACGCCGGCATGAAGGTCACGCTGCTCGACCTCGAGGGCCGCGTCGTGCGCGAGCGCATCGTGCCTGCGCCCGCCACCTGCGCCGAGCGCGAGACCGTCGCGGCCGCCGTGCTCGCCGCGTGGATGGTGGCGACGCCGGCCGCTCCCGAGCCGCCTGCCCCGGTCGTGGCGAAGCCGGCTCCACCGCCGCCGCCTCCGGCGACGAAGCCGCGCGCGCCCGAGTCGCAACCGCCGCCGCCCACGACGCCGGACATCCCGCGCGCCGTCGAGCCGCCGCCGCCGGCCGAAGAGCCGCTCAAGGCCGCGCCGGACGAGACGGCGCCGCCGCCTCCTCCTCCGCCGAACGTGTTCGCCGAGCCGCCGCTGCCGCCGCCCGAGCCCAACGCGCTGCGAATCGAGGTCGGCCTCGACGCCCGCGCGCAGCTCGCCGGGCCGCTCGCGCCCGGCGTCGGCCTGATGCTCTCGCTCGGCGACCGCTTCGGCGGCTTCCTCGAGGCCTCGACGGCGGTGGCGCGCACCATCCCGCTGGCTCCGGGCCAGGTGCGTTGGTTCCGCGTCGCGGTCGGGCTCGGTGTCCGGTACCGCTTCGACCTGCGCGAGCTGTACGTCGAGCCGGCCGTCTCGGTCGAAGGGGCCCTCGTCCGCGCCGAAGGCCAGGGCTTCAACCGACAGAATTCCGTGGCCTACGGCCCGGACTTCTCGGCCTGTGCCGCGCTGCGTGCCGGCCGCTATTTCGGCGACCACGTGGGCGCCTATGTCGGTGCGCGGGGTTGCGCGTGGCCCCTGGACAACCGGGTCGGCGCAACCGGCGTCAACGAGCGGGTTCCGCTGCCCAAGTACGAGCTCGCCGCGGTCCTCGGGGTGAGCTTCGGCTTTGCAGTGAAAGGTTCTGGAGGGTCAGGGCCCTCAGAAAAATGAGAGTGCTCTCGCACGCCAGCCCCGTCGCCGAGGCCGTCGACGCCACCGAGGCGCCGTCGTTCGAAGCGGTGTACCGCGAGCACGTGATGACGGTGGCGCGCTGGGTCGCGCGACTCGGAGGCCCTTTGCTCGACGCAGAAGACGTGACCCACGACGTGTTCTTGAAGGTGCAGCGCGAGCTGCCCCGCTTCCGCCAGGACTGTGCGCTCACCACCTGGCTCTTCGCGCTCACCGCGAACACCGTCCGCACCCGCCGCCGCACCGAGAAGTTCCGCCGCTTCTTCCGCCGCTCGAGCGACGACGGCCTCGACGTCGCCGACGAGCAGCCGCTCGCGCCGCAGGTGCTCGAGCAGCGCGACGCCGAGCGGGAGCTGTACCGCGTGCTCGACCAGCTCTCCGAGCGCGACCGGCAGGTGCTGGTGTTGTTCGAGCTCGAAGGCCGCAGCGGCCGCGAGGTCGCCGAGCTGTTGCAGGTGAAGCTCGACGCGGTCTGGGTGCTCAGGCACCGCGCGCGGCAGCGCTTCGCCGCGGCGATGAAGGAGGCCGGCCATGACTGCTGATCAGGACGAGCAGCTCGAGGCCATGTTCCAAGCGGGCGACCCGGCGGCTCGTTTGCCCGAGTACCTGCCGCAGCGGGTCGCCGCGCGGCTCGAGGCCCGCCGCGCGCCGCGGCTCGGCTGGGCGCGCTGGGCCGTCGTCGGCGTCACGCTCGTCTCCAGCGCGGGCCTCGGCGCCGCCGCGGTCTGGGTGAGCAACGAGGTCCGCAAGGCGTCGGTGGCGCCTGTCGCCGTGCCGCTGGCAGCGCCGGCGCCGGCCGTGAAGCGCGCGCCGGATCCGCTCGCCGAGGAGGCCGCGCTCGTGCAGGCCTCGCTCGAGGCGGTGCAGCGCGGTGATTTTGAGACCGCGCTCTCGAAGCTCGACGAGCGCGAGCGCCGCTTCCCGTCTGGCCTGCTCGGCTCGGAGGCCGCGGTCGCGCGCATCAAGGCGCTGCTCGTCGCCCACCGAGAAGACGAAGCGCTCGAGCGCTTCGCCGCGCTCGAGGCATCGGACGTCACGGGGCCGCTGCGCTTCACCTGGGCAGACGTGCTCGTGAAGCGCGGCCGCTGCGCGGAAGCCGCGGCGGTGCTCGCTCCGCTGGAGGATTCAGAGGTCGCGCGGTCGCTGAAAGGTTCCTGCGTCTCGAGGCCCCAAAGCAGCAAATAGGCCGAAGAGAGAGACCAGGGACGATGAAACGCTACGTGATGCTGTTCGCAGTGGTGGCTTCGGGGTGCGGGACGTTCTTCAACGTCGGCGACAACGGCAGCAACGAAGACGACCTCATCGGGCTCAAGCCCGACGGCGGCCAGTGCGGACCGGTCTGCGCCATCTACTGTCCCTACGGCCACGTGAAGGACGCTGACGGCTGCGACACCTGCACGTGCAAGCCGGCGCCCGACGCGGGCCAGTGCGGTCCGGTCTGCGCCATCTACTGCGAGTACGGCCACGTGAAGGACGCGAACGGCTGCGACACCTGCGCGTGCAACCCGCCCCCGCCGGTGAAGTGCGGCGCGACCGAATGCGCCGCCGGCGAAGAGTGCTGCAACTCGAGCTGCGGCATCTGCGTGCAGCCGGGCCAGGGCTGCACGAAGCAGCTGTGCCCGCCGTCGCGCGACGCCGGCGCGTGCAACCCGGTCGTGTGCACGCTCGCGTGCCAGTACGGCTTCGCCACGGGTCCGGACGGCTGCGAGATCTGTGCGTGCGCCCCGCCTCCGTCCCAGCCGGACGCCGGCGCCTGCGGCCCGGTCTGCGCCATCTACTGCCCGTACGGCCACGTGAAGGACGGGAACGGCTGCGACACCTGCACGTGCAAGCCTCCGCCGGGCGGTACGCAGTGCGGCTTCAACACCTGCGCCGCCGGGCTCGAGTGCTGCAACGCGAGCTGCGGCATCTGCGTGCCGCCGGGTGGTGCGTGCACCCAGCAGGCCTGCGCCTGCGCCCCGGTCGTCTGCACGCTGGCGTGCCAGTACGGCTTCCAGCGCGGCGCGGACGGCTGCGAGATCTGCGCGTGCGCTCCGCCGCCGAAGACCTGCGGAAACGTGACGTGCGGCGCCGGCCTCGAGTGCTGCAACGCGAGCTGCGGCATCTGCGTGCCGCCCGGCGGAGCGTGCACGCAGCAGGCGTGCAACTGACACTCTCGTCGTTCACGCTGGCTGAGCGGAGTCGAAGCGGGCCACGCGTCGGCTTCGCGCCGCCGCACTCTTGAGCCTGTCGAAGGACGCAGCCCCTTCGGGCTGCTCCGCTCAGGGTAAACGGAGCTAAGTTCGCCGCGGCGTGAGACCTGCTCTCGCCGCGGCGTTGCTGTTCTGTGCATGTCCTCGCGCTGAGGTCGTCGTGCCGACGCCGCCGCGCGGGCCGCAGGTCATCGGCCGCGCGGTGCTGCCCGCCGACACCTTCGCGCCGGGTCCTCCGAGCGGGCGCGTCCTCGACCCCGACGAGCTGCACAGTCGCGCGAGGCCGTTCCCATCGCAGCCGGTGCAGGGCTTCTCGGCCCTATTGCCCGACGGCGACGCCGGCTTCCTCGCCTTGAGCGACAACGGCTTCGGCGCGCCGGAGAACAGCGCCGACTACCGCCTGCGCATCTACCGCCTGCGTCCCGACTTCGCGCGCGGCGCCCTCGACCTCGGCGGCTTCATCGAGCTGTCCGACCCCTTCCGCCACGTGCCGTTCCCCATCGTGAACGAGTGGACCGACGCCGGCCGCGCGCTCACCGGCGCCGACTTCGACCCCGAGTCCTTCCAGCCCGACGGCGACGGAGGCTTCTGGGTGGGCGACGAGCTCGGACCGTACCTGCTGCACGTCGACGCGGACGGCCGCGTGCTCGAGCCGCCGTTCTCGCTGCCCGACCTCTTCTCTCCGTACCACGCGCGCTTCGAAGAGGCGTCGGCGCTCAAAGTCATGAACGCGCTCGCGGCCCACGCGCTCGAGCACGGCGCGCCGGTGCCGATCGTCTCGCCGTGGCACCTGCTCGTCGCCGATGCGGACCCGCTCACCGGCGTGCCCGCGCGCATCGACGCCGGCCTCTCGAGCGAGCTCTTCGACGTCGCGGCGCTGAAGAAGGCGGGCTTCGAGGTCATTCCATGGACGGTGAATGATCCGGGCCGCGCGAACCGGCTGCGCGAGCTCGGCGTCGCGAACGTCATCTCCGACCGCCCCGACCTCGTCCCCGGCGCGCAGGGCCATCGCGGCGCGCGGGGCTTGAGGCCCGAGAACACGCTGCCGGCGTTCGAGCACGCGCTGCAGCTCGGAGTCGCCGTCCTCGAGGGCGATCTGCTGCTGACGAAAGACGGAGTGCCCGTGCTCGGCCACGACCCGATCCTCTCGGTCGAGAAGTGCCGCATCCCCAAGGCGGTCGCGGTGCGCGAGCTCACCGCCGCGCAGGTGCAGCGCACCGTCTGCGATCGCCGCCCGCTCGCATTTGGGGAGCAGCAGGCGCCCGGGCCGTCGAGCGCCTACGCGATGCCGACGCTGGAGCAGCTGTTCGCGCGCATGAAGAACGAGCCGGTGCGCTTCAACCTCGAGATCAAGCACGAGCCGATCGCGCTGACCGAGGCGGTGGTGGCCGTCATCCGCAAGCACGGCCTCAGCGAGCGCGTCGACCTGCAGTCGTTCGACCTCTCCGCCGTGCTGCACGTGCACCGCATCGCGCCCGAGCTCCGCACCGTCGCCCTGTTCGAGACCGCGCCGTGGCCGACCGGAACGACGTACGCGGCGCTGCCGCCGCGCGTGAAGGCCAGCGGCGGCTTCGAGGCGATGGCGCTCGGCACCGACGGCCTGCTGTGGCCGATGCTGGAGAAGCCCATCGGCGCCGAGCACGTCGTCCGCGCGTGTGCCTTCGACCCGCGCGCGAAGCGGTGGACGGGCGAGTGCTTCGATCATCCGCTGCACCGCGACGCCGTGGCCGCCACCGACTTCCAGGCAGACCTCGTCCTCGAGCGCGACGACACGCAGGGCGCGGCGACGAAGCACAAGCGGCTGGTGAACCGCGCGGGCCGCGAGGTGCTCGACATCGCGAAGCTCGACATGCCCTTCTGGACCATCGAGAGCGCGCTGCCGTTGCCCGGCGGCCGCTTCGCGATCATCAACGACAACAACTACCCGTTCAGCGACGGCCGCAAGCCCGGCGAGCCGGACCCGTCGGAGCTGATCATCGTTCAGAACCAGTAGGTCGCGTGGATGCCCGGCGTGAGCGTGCCGATGCTCACCGCGATGGGGTCCAGGTTCGTCGCGACGAGGCGAAGGAGCAGCTCGGCCGCGACCGAGAACGACGGGGCGAACCAGTACTCGGCGCCGATGCCCCCGCCGATCGCGAACGAGATGCCGCCCGCGGTCTGCGTCGTCGTCACCGTCGTCGTGCCGACGGGCACCGTTTGCTGCTGCGCGCGGCTGGCGAAGCCGACGCCGAAGAGCAGCGGCACGTACGGGCGCAACGACGCGCCGCGCGGGCGCAGGAAGATCCCGAGCACGGCGTCCGCCGCGAAGCTCGCCTGGCTGTAGCCGCTCGCCGCGGTGAGGCCGACGCCGACGTCGAGCCCGAGCGACATGCCGTCGGTCACCATCAGCTTCATGCCGACGTTGCCGACGTCGATGCCCGGCGTCGCGGTGCTGCCGCCGAAGCCAGCGCGAATTCCGAACGAGCCGGCGCCGGGCAGCGGCGGCTGGCTCGGCTGCGGAGGCGGCGCAGGCGGCTGCGACACCTCCAGCGGCGGTGGAGCAGCGGCCGTGACGCGCGGGTTCGGGCTCGCGCCCCAGGCGGTTGCGGCGATGACGACGGAAAGGGCGATGAAGCGGTTCATGGTGTCTCCGGTTTCACGGCTCGCAGTTCACGTACGTGCCGTAGTTCTTGAGGCCCTGCGCGGTGCCAATCACCGCGGGGCCGGTCTGCACGACGGCGACGTCGGCTGCGTACGTCCCCGGGTTCTTGTCGGCGAGCGTGTTCGCCAGCGGCCAGCCCATCGCGTCGCAGAGCAGCCGGCCGCCGGCGTTGACCTCGTAGTCCTTGTAGGTCGCCGACGACGGCGAGATGGACGTCATGCAGTTCGTCGAGCGCAGCCCGTCGCAGCCCGGGTACAGCAGCCACGTCGTGCCCGAGATGCGCAGCTCGACCGGGTCTCCCTGCGAGCGGAAGCAGCGCGTGCCGCCGGTCGCCGTCGTCGTCACCGTGCCGGCGCAGCGGAACTCGACCGTCGTCGAGCCGGTGCCGGGCAGCACCTGCCAGCTCGTGGTGAACACGAGCCGCTGCGGGCCGACGCACGCGTTCGCGACGCACGACTGCCCGGAGGCGCAGCTCCCGCAGCTCGCGGTGCGCGGCGCGCCGCAGTTGTCGAGGCCGGTCGCGAGGCCGCACTGCTTCTGCAGCCGCGCGCAGAAGCTCGCGTCGCTCTCGGGCACGCAGGAGCTCACGCACACGCCGGCGCTCGAGCAGGTCGAGCCCGCGCTGCACGCGCCGCAGCTTCCTCCGCACCCGTCGGGACCGCAGGTTCGTCCTGCGCAGGCGGGCACGCACTGGCACTGACCCGCGGCGGTGCAGCTCTGGCCGGCGCCGCAGGCGCCGCACGCTCCGCCGCAGCCGTCGGGTCCGCACTGGCGGCCCATGCACGAGGGGACGCACTGGCACTTGCCGGCGGAGTCGCACGCAGTTCCCGCCGGGCAGCTGCCGCACGAGCCCCCGCAGCCGTCCGAGCCACACGTCTTTCCGGAGCACGACGGCGTGCAGGTCGCGACGCACTGGCCGCTGTCGTTGCAGGTCCCGGTGGCGCAGGCGCCGCAGCTCCCTCCGCAGCCGTCGGAGCCGCACTGCTTCCCGGCGCACGACGGCACGCACTGGCACTGCCCGCTCGCGGTGCAGGTCTGGCCCCCGCTGCAGGTTCCGCAGGCGCCGCCGCAGCCGTCGGGACCGCACTGCTTCCCGGTGCACGACGGCGAGCACGCGGCGACGCACACGCCGGCGGCGGAGCAGACCTCTCCGATGGCACAGGCTCCGCAGCCTGCGCCGCAGCTGTTCGCTCCACATGAGGTGCAGCGGCCGTTCGCGTCGCAGGCCTCGCCGGCGCCGCACGCTCCGCACGTGCCGCCGCAGCCGTCCGGGCCGCACGACCTGCCGTCGCACGAGGGCGTGCAGGCGTCCGCAGCGCCAGGCACGCACGTGCACTCGGCTCCGCCGGTTCCGCACGCCGGCGGAGCGGAGAGGCACTCGCCCTCGGCGCAGCAGCCCGCGCAGTTGAGCGGCGAGCACGGCTTCCAGTCCGTCTTCCAACACGCGGTCGCGAACAGCGTCAGCAGCAGGGTGAGGGCTCTCATGGTGGCCTCTAGAAGGAAGGGCGCTTGAGCGGCTCGCCGTCGCGCGGTGGAGGGTTTGCGGTCGTGCGCTCTCCGGGCCAGGGCGCGAAGCCCGCCGGCCGTGGCGCCGGTCGCGTCGCGCGCTTCGCCGGCTTCGCGACGGGCGCAGGCTCGGGTTGCTGCCGCACCTCGACGGGAGCGACGAACCGCGGAATCGTGGGCGGCGGCGGGATCTCCACCTCGGGCCACAGCGCGACGGTCGCGACGGCCGCGGCGGCCAGCACCGTCACCGCCAGCGCGACCCTCCTCGCCAGCCGGGTGCGGAACCAGGGCGGAGGCAGCTGCGGCAGCGGCTCTTCGACCGCAGGCTCCGGCTCGGGCTCGCGCGGCGGCAGCCAGACGACCTCGTCCTCCGAGCCGTCGATGAGCACGGTCTGCTCTGCCGAGGGATCCGGCCCGGCAGCAGTGACACCGTTCGCGACGAGCGCGTCGAAGGGATCTGCGTGGGAGGTCTGGACCATGCCCGCCTGACCCAAGCTCCGGGTTTGCAGTGCAAACAAAGTTTGGGCTATGCGCGGGCTGGACGACGACGCCAACATCCACGGCCGTGAAGCGCGCGGCGCGCATCGCGCTACCGATCTGCCTCGGCGTCATCTACTCCACGCTCGGAGTCATCCGCGTTCTCTCCAACGCGCTGCGCGACGCGGGGGTGCTGCGGCTGACCGTCGGCGTCGCGTTCGCCGTCGCGATCGTCGCGCTGCTCGTCGTGCTCGGCGTGCGCGGCCTGCTGAAGCAGCGGCGCACCTGGGTGACGCTGATCAGCTCCGCCGGCGTCTACGGCGCCGTGCTCTCGCAGATGGACAGCCCGGAAGAGAAGGTCCACTTCATCGAGTACGGCGTCGTCGCGGTGCTCGCGTTCTTCGCCGCCCCCGAGCGGCTCACCGGCCTTCGCCGCTACGTCGCGGCGGCCGTGTTCACGCTCGCGGCCGGCTGGGTGGACGAAGGCATTCAGGCCCTGCTCCCGAGCCGGTACTACGACTTGCGGGACGTGGCGTTCAACGCCACCGCTGGAGTCTTCGCCCTTTGCGCCCTCGCCGGTGTGACCTGGAAGGCCACAGGCACAACTCGAGTCTGAGAGAACGAGAGAATGTCCGACATGAGCACACGGATCGGAACCCGCTACACCTCCTTCACCGGACAGATCAGCAACGAGAACGGCCTGCGCATCGGGCACAAGGGCCCCGAGGTCCTCGAGATGCAGCGCATGCTGAAGGCGGCGGGCTTCGATCCCGGTCCTCTCGACGGCCTCTTCGGCCCCCGGACCCAGGCGGCCCTGCGCGCCTACGAGACCGCGACCGGCGGCCGGCTCGACGGCACGCTGCAGCTCGACGAGCTGACCCGGCTGCGCGGCAACTACGCGAAGATCACCGGCGAGGGCTTCGACGAGACCCAGGCCGGCGTGAACATCACCGGCCGCCCGCCCGAAATTCCGGTGCAGACGAGCGGCGCCACCGGCCCCGGCACCGCCGCGCACATGCTGCAGCGCGCGCTCGAGCAGAACGGAGACCGCTACGTCTTCGGCGCCGAGGTCCGCCTCGACGACGCGAACCCGCACACCTTCGACTGCTCCGAGCTCGTGCAGTGGGCGGTGCACCAGGCGGGCGGCTCGATCCCCGACGGCTCGCAGAACCAGCGCCGGCACTGCCAGCGCATCTCGGTCGAGCAGGCCGCGCGCACTCCCGGCGCGCTGTTGTTCAACGGCCACCACGTCGCGATCAGCGTCGGCGACGGCGTGCACACCATCGAGGCGATGGGCAGCCGCCACGGCGTCCGCATCGGCACCATCGGCAACCGCTTCGAAGACGGCGGGCTGGTGCCCGGCCTGCAGTACTGACCCAGAAGCTGCATTGCGCGGCGAATGATGGGATCGTCAGGGCCGTCTCCGGCACCGAACGACCCATGCGCCGCCTGCTCATCGCCATCGCCGTTGCCACGCTCGCCGCCTGCGACTGCTCCGGAGGACCGCCGAAGGGCGTGTGCAACGGAACGTGGAATGGCGTGTCGTACGCCGACGCCGGCCTCGACGAGACCAGCCGCTTCGCGCTTCAGCGCACGCAGATCTGCACCCTCCCCGACGTGAAGTTCTATTCGCTGTCGTGGGGCGGCGGTGCGCTCACCACCGAGTTCTCGTTCCGCAGCGGCGGCCCGACGTCGCTGTCGCCGGCCAGCTACCCGCTGCCTCCGAGCTCGGCGCTGGAGACGTGGTCGCTCTCTCCGACCATCCCCGACGGCGGCAGCGGCACGCTGCGGCTCACCATCCTCGGCATCTCCGGGCGGCGGGGCGGCACGCTCGAGCTGAGCGCCGGCGCCGAGCAGCTCAGCTGCGCGTTCGACGTCCCCTACGACACCGAAGGCCAGAAGGTGTGCGCCAGCAGCGGCGGCGGGGGTGACGGCGATTGAGGGCGGCGCTCGCCTTCGCTCCCGTTCACGCGCTTCACCAGACGGTTCAGCTCCTCGCGGAGCCGTACTCCGACGTGCGGTGGTTGCTGCCGCTGCACGTGCTGGCGGTACCGCTGGCCGTGCGCAGGCCGCGCCTCGGCATCGGCCTCGTCGCGGTGCTCGGCGCTGCGCAGTGCGCCGCGACGTTCCCCCGCACCGCGACGCACGCGTGGCTCGGCGTGGTGGTGAGCCTCTTGTTCCTGCTCGTCGGCGACGACGACGACGCGATGAAGCGCGCCGCGCTCGCGCTGCCGTGCACCGTCATCTTCTGGAGCGGCGTGCAGAAGGTCGTCCACGGCTACTGGTTCCACGGCGAGCTGCTCGCGTGGATGATGGTGTCGCGCGGCGACGTCACGTTCACGCTGCTCCCGCTGCTCGACGACACCGCGCGCGCGACGCTCGCTCCGCTGAAGCGAGAGGTGGAAGGCTCGGGGCCGTTCCGGCTCGGCGGCGCGTGGACGGCGCTCGCGAACGCCGTCTGGGTCTCTGAGCTCGCCGCGCCCGCCGCCGCGCTCGTGCCGTGGCTGCGGGCCCGGCTCTGGGCGGTGCTGCTCGCGTTCGTCTGGGCGCTTCAGCTCGTGGCGCACGAGTGGCAGTTCGCGCTCCTGCTCACGAACCTGCTGCTGTGCGCGGCTCCGCTGCCGGTGCAGCCGAAGGCGCGCGGCGTGGCGGTCGCCGCGCTGCTCGCGCTCGGCGCGGCCCGCGTGCTCGGCGTCGACTTTCCTCCGGAGCTCGTATGAGCCGCCGCCGCGTCGCGTCTGCGCTGCTCGCCTTCGTCGCGCTGTGGCCCTTCGTCACGTTGTGGCTGCAGGCGAGGTGGGACGTCGACCCGTGGAAGCTGATGAGCTTCGGGATGTACGCGGCCCCGGGCCGGCGCCCCGCGGACGTTCGGCTCGCGATGACCGTGCAGCGCGGCGAGGCCTGGGAGCCCGTCGCCGAGGCCGAGGTGCCCGCTGAGGCCGCCGCGTTCCTCGAGTGGCGTCGAACGCTGGGCCGCCTCGCCTCGCCGGCAGCGCTGGGTCGCGCGCTGCTCGCCCGGGCCGGCGCGACGCGGGCGCGCATCGAGGTGCGCGAGCTGAGGCTCGACGCGAAGACGGCGCGCGTCCAACACCAGGTCGAGGTGCTCGAGCTGCCGTGACTACTTCAGGCCCTCGACCAGCGCCTCCATCGACTTGCGCGCGTCGCCGAAGAGCATGCGCGTGTTCGGGCGCGTGAAGAGCGGGTTCTCGACGCCGGCGTAGCCTGCGGCCATGCCGCGCTTGAGCACGACGACGGTGCGCGCGTGCCAGACCTCGAGCACGGGCATGCCGTAGATGGGGCTCGAGGCGTCGTCGAGCGCGCCGGGGTTGACGATGTCGTTCGCTCCGATGACGAGCACGACGTCGGTCTTCGCGAAGTCGGCGTTGATGTGCTCCATCTCGAGGACGAGGTCGTAGGGGACTCCGGCCTCGGCGAGCAGGACGTTCATGTGGCCGGGCAGGCGGCCGGCGACGGGGTGAATGGCGAAGCGCACCTGGGCGCCGCGGGCGCGCAGCGCCTTCGAGAAGTCGTGCACCGCGGCCTGCGCCCGCGCGACCGCCATGCCGTAGCCGGGCACGACGATGACGCTGCGCGCGCCCTTCAGCTGCTCGACGAGCTCGGGCACCTTGATCTCCACGACGTCGCCGGTGGCCTGCGGGCCGGCCGCCGGCTTGCCGCCGTCGGTGCCGAAGCCGCCGAAGACGACGTTCCAGATGGAGCGGTTCATCGCGCGGCACATGATGATGGAGAGGATCGCGCCCGAGGCTCCGACGAGCGCCCCGGTCATGATCAGCAGGTCGTTCGCGAGCATGAAGCCCGCGGCCGCTGCGGCCCAGCCGGAGTACGAGTTGAGCAGCGAGACGACCACCGGCATGTCGGCGCCGCCGATGGCCAGCACGAGGTGCAGGCCCAAGATGCCCGCGAGCGCCGTCATGATGCCGAGCAGCATCACGCCCTGTGACGGGTCGTGCGTCTGCACGAACGGCACGGCGAGGCCCGCGATGCCGAGCGCGATGAGCGCGTTGATGACGTGGCGGCCGGGCAGCAGCAGCGGCTTGCCCGACAGCGTGCCCTTGAGCTTCGCCCACGCGATGACGGAGCCGGTGAAGGTGAGGGCGCCGACCGCGACGCCGACCCAGATCTCCACCAGGTGCACGAGCACCGAGGCCGCGTCGCTGCGCGTGACCGAGTACGAGACCATCGTCGTCTCCGCGCCGTGCGGAGCGAGGTAGCTCGAGATGCCGACGAGCACGGCGGCGAGGCCGACGAAGCTGTGGAGGACGGCGACGAGCTCCGGCATGCCCGTCATCTCGACGCGCGAGGCGAGCACCGCGCCGATCGCGCAGCCGATGACGACGGCTCCGCCGAGCACCATGGCTCCGACCGTGCGGGTGGAGAGGTCGCCTTCGCTCCAGCGAATGGCGGTGACGCCGATGGCCAGCGCCATGCCGAAGATTCCGTAGAAGGCGCCGAGGCGCGCGGTCTCCTGCTTCGAGAGGCCGCCGAGCGAGCGGATGAAGAGGACGCCGGCGGTGAGGTAGGCGACGGCGAGGGTGCCGGTCATGAGGCGCGCCTCCCACGAAAGCGTGCACCCTGAGCGGAGCCGCGCAGCGGCGAAGTCGAAGGGTCCGGGCGATCTGGGCAGAGGCTTCTCGAAGGCGACGCCATCAGCGCCCGAGCCCTGAGCCTGTCGAAGGGTTCGACTCGCGTCGGTCCGCTGCGCGGCCGACGCGGCTCAGGGTGCTCGCCTTCGTGTTTCACTCGCCCTCCCGGTGGAACATCTTCAGCATCCGCCGCGTCACCAGAAACCCGCCCGACACGTTGATCGCCGCGATCAGCACCGCCGCAGCGCCGAGCATCGTGGGCACGTCGACGCCGCTGCCGATCTGCAGCATGCCGCCGATGATGATGATGCCGCTGATGGCGTTGGTGACGCTCATCAGCGGCGTGTGCAGCGCGGGAGTCACCGCCCAGATCACCTGCCACCCCACGAAACACGCGAGGATGAACACCGTGAAGTGCTGCAGGAAGTCTCCCGGCGCGAAGCGGCCGAGGAAGAACAGCGTGCCGAGCAGCACGAGGCTGCCGACGGTGGTGCCCCAGGCGCGCTTCACCGGGTCGCGAATCTTCGGCGGCGGGTGAGCGGTCGGCGCCTGCTCCGACGGCTTCGGCTTCGGCGGGGCCGGCTTCGGCGCAGCAGCCGCGGTGGGCTCCTTCTTCGGCGGAGGCGGCAGCACCTCGCCTCCGTGCGTGAGCAGCGCGGGCCGCACCACGTCGCTCTCGAGGTCGACCTTGAACGCCTTGCCGCCGCCCATGTCGTCGAGCAGGTGAACGAGGTTGTTCGCGAACATGCGGCTCGCCGTCGGCGCCATGCGGCTGGCCCAGTCGGCGAAGCCCAGAATCTTCACGCCGCGGTGCTCGGCGACCTGGCCCGGCACGGTGAGCTCGCAGTTGCCGCCCTGCTCGGCGGCGAGGTCCACCACGACGGAGCCGGGCTTGAGCGCCTCGACCACCGCGCGCGGCACCAGCAGCGGGGCCTTCGTGCCCGGCACCAGCGCCGTCGTGATGATGATGTCGACCTCGCGCGCCTGCGCCTCGAACAGCGCCATCTCGGCGGCGATGAACTCGGGGCTCATCACCTTGCCGTAGCCGCCCTGGCCTTCGCCGGACTCCTTCAGCGAGACCTCGAGGAACCGGCCGCCGAGGCTCTCGACCTGCTCGCGCGCGGCGGCGCGGGTGTCGAAGGCGCGGACCTCTGCGCCCAGCGCGCGGGCGGCGCCGAGGGCGGCGAGGCCGGCGACTCCGGCGCCGATGATCAGCACCTTCGCGGGCGGGCTCGTGCCGGCGGCCGTGACCTGCGGGCCGAGGAAGCCGCCGAAGTACGTCGCCGCCTCGACGACCGCCCGGTAGCCCGAGAGGTTGGCCTGCGACGACAACACGTCCATCTTCTGCGCGCGGGTGATGCGCGGAATGCGCTCGAGGGCGATCGCCGAGACCTTGCGCGCGGCGAGCGCGGCGGGCAGCCCGGGGTTCCGCTCGGGCTGCAGCAGCGAGACGAGCACGCCGCCTTCGCGCAGCTGCGCCACCTCGTCGTCCGCGGGAGGGCGCACCTTGAGCACCACGTCGCTCGCGAGCGGCGGCGTGTCCGCGAGCGTCGCGCCCGCGGCGGCGTACTCGTCGTCGCTGAAGCCCGCCTGCGTGCCCGCGCCGCGCTCGACGCGCACGGCGAAGCCCGAAGCCACGAGCTTCTTCACGGACTCGGGTGTTGCTGCGACGCGCCGTTCTCCGGCGAGGCGCTCTCTGGGAACTCCGATCTCGATGGTGTGCTCCTTGAAGCGGGGTTGAATGTACGTCCACCCGCCCCGGAGCCACAGAAATCATCGCCGGTACGACCGCCGGACGAGGGCGACCAGGGCGAGCAGCGCCAGCAGACCCGGCGCCGCGGCACAGCCGCAAGAGCCGTGGCCGAGCCCGAGCTCGCGGATGGCCTCTTTCCCGTCGCGGCTGCAGTCGAAGCGCTCGTCAGGGGTGTTGAAGTTCACGTAGCAGGTGCCCGCGGTCTGGAACGCGCAGTCGCACGTTCCGTAGCGGTTCGAACAGGCCGCTCCCTTCACCGAGATGCTGAGCTGCCGCATGGCGTCGGTGTTCAGGCGCTGAAGCAGGACGTCGCACTGCGGACGGCAGAAGGTATCGTCGGGGTTGCCGCCGTCGACGCACGGTTGGAACTCGTCGGCCTGGTACAGGCACTGGCCTTCGCGGCCCTGCAGCGGGCAGCCGCCGTCGTGGTTGTAGATGACGTAGGTCCGACCGCTCGACTCCCCACACCAACAGCCCAGCGTCTCGAGGCTGTCGTTACGGACGACTCTGCACGTCGCGCTGTCGAAGCTCGCGACGGTCTTCTGCGGAGCCGCCAGGTCGGTCGCCGAGCTGGCACACTTCGGGTCGCAGTCGGAGTCCTGCGAGCACTCGACGGGGGGACTTGCCCGCGCAGCTGCGGCGATCAGCGCGAGCCCGGTGACGAGGAGAGGGCGCATGAGCGTCAGCTGAAGCAAGTCACGGACCAGCAGCCGATCAGCGCTTCCGATTGTTTGCCCGGTGGAGCACGCAGGCGCGTCGTTCATGCTGGCACGGCCGCCATGGCAACGTGTTAAGGGCCGGCGGTCGATGTCCACCCTCCTCCCGGCGCTGCTCGGTCTTGGCTTCGGCGTTCGCCACGCGTTCGAGCCTGATCACCTCGCGGCGGTGTCGACGCTCAGCGCCGAGCAGCGGTCGTTGCGAGCCGCGCTCGGAGTGGGACTCTCGTGGGGCCTCGGTCACGCGGGCGCGCTGCTCGGCTTCGGCGGGGCGCTGTCGCTGTTCGAGGTGCACCTCCCGCCCGCCGCGGTGTCTGCGCTCGAGCTGCTCGTGGCTGCGGTCATCGCAGGTCTCGGCGTCCGCGCCGTGGTGAAGGCGTGGCGCGAGGGCCGCGAAGGTCCGCTCGCGCTGCACGCGCACGGCGGACATGAGCACGTCCACCCGGCGCGCGGAGAGCACCTGCACCTGGGCGCCGTGACGCTCGCCACGCGGCCGCTGCTGGTCGGCGCGCTGCACGGCCTCGCCGGCAGCGGCGCCCTGGTGACGCTCGTGCTGCTCGAGCTGCACGGCATCGGAGAGCGGCTGCTCTACCTGTCGCTGTTCGGGCTCGGCTCGGCCGTGTCGATGGGCGCGCTCACCGCGCTCGCGGGGCTGCCGCTGGCGAAGCTGAACAAGGCGCGCCGCGGCGTGCTCGCGGCGTCGGGCGTGCTGTCGATCTGCGTCGGCGTGTTCTGGGCTGCCGCGGCGCTGTAGGCGCGCGCCGTGGATCAGAATCCGTCTCAGGGACGTTCACGCTGAGCGGAGGCGCCGCAGGCGCCGGAGTCGAAGCGGGCCCATGGACGGCTTCGCGACCGCTTCGACTGCGGCCCTCTTCGAGGGGCCTCCGCTCAGCGTGAACGTGAGGCGAAGCGAGTCGGGTTGATCGCTACGGAAGCGTGAAGGTGAGCCCGCCCATCGCGCCGCCGGGGACGACCGCGACCGTCGGGCGAACGTCCGTGCGCTGAAAGCCGAAGAGGATCAGCGCCGCCACCGCGGCAGCACCGGCGGCGGACAGGAAGACGACTCCGGCGAACTGCAGGTCTTCGCCGCGGCCGCGGATGCGCAGCAGGTCGGCGTAGGTCGTGATGCCCGAGCCGTTGCGGATGGCGGCCTCGTCCGCTCGCGCGAACGCCATCAGCACCGCGCCGGTGACCACGAAGACGCCGGCGGCGATGCCGGAGATGAGCGAGCCGCGCCGCGACGGCTTCACCTTCGCCGCGAGGCTCTGCGCGGAGCTGGTGAGGAACTGCAGCACTGCGGCCTCGTCGCGCTCGCGCGCGAGCCAGCTGCCGACCACGGCGCCCGAGGCCTCGGCGGCTTCGAGCTTCACCATCCACTCGCCGTCGGCGAACGACAGCTCGCCGGCCACGGCGACGCTCGCGCCCGGCGAGATGGAGACGCCCGCGCGCTCGAGCTCCTGCACGAAGTGCTGGTGAAGCCTCGCGGCCTGATCCGCCTCGAGGCCGCGGGCCACGAACGGCGGAGCGGAGATCAGCGGCGCCGCCGCCAGCAGGAGCGCGGCGAGCATCACGGGCCTCCGTCGGGCGCGGCGCCGGAGTCGGGCGAGCCCGCATCACGCACGGGACAGACTCCGGGGTGCTCGGCGCAGTACTCGAGCTCGGCGTCCGAGAAGTCCGCGCAGCGGACGAGCGCGAAGACGACGGTCAACCACAGGGCTCTCACCGGCGCGCACCTTAGTCACCGTCAGGGAACAGCGTGAAAAGAACATCTTCGGGACGCCATGGTGCCTGCTAGAACGCGCGGCGTTCCAATTTCCACGGAGGCCGTTCATGAAGATGCGTCTGGCAGCTCTGATCTCGGGTGTGTCCCTGGTTTTCGCCGCGTGTGGTGCGTCGTTCTTCGTCGCGAAGGACAAGGCTGACGCGGTCAAGAAGGTCGCCGTCGTGCAGTACGCGATCAACCCGCACATGCTGCTCGGGCCCGCCGCCGTCGACGACGCGAAGTTCAACGTCGCCGCGCAGAACGTCGAGACCTTCGGCCAGGAGCTCGGCAACACGTACCAGGTCGTTCCCGCCGCGGACGTGCTCGCGAACGCGGGCTACGCCGGCGCCGGCGGCAAGCCGACGTGGGACGGCTACTACTCGGGGAAGGGCATGCACTACTTCTCCGCCGACGAGGACTCGCTGACCCAGGCGACGCTGCCGCCGGACGTCGCGAAGAAGCTCTGCGAGGCGCTCGGCGTCGACGCCGTCGTCGCCGTCTACGACAGCTGGGCCGTGCAGACGTTCGCGATGGGCTTCAAGGGCCACACGCTGCCGCGCTACGCCATCAACATGTTCGACAAGGACGGCAACCGCGTCTGGGGCGGTGAGGTCAGCGGCGAGTCCGAGACCGACTTCGCGACCCCCGGCGGCGTCGTCGCCACCGACGTCGACGTGTGGACGAAGGCGAACAACGAGTCGTTCAAGGTCGCCCTCTCGCAGGTGAAGACGAACATCGGGGCGAAGTAAGTCCTTTCGTCTGAAGCCTGATTCCGAGGCGCGCAGTCTGTGCGAGGCTGCGCGCCTCTTTCATTTCGAGGGGGAGTCCATGAAGCGCGCCGTTCTCGCCGTCGCGGTCCTGCTGCCCGTCGCAGCCCACGCCTTCTGCGGCTTCTACGTCGCCGGCGGAGGCGCCGAGCTCTTCAACAACGCCACCCAGGTCGTGCTGATGCGCGACGGCACGAAGACGGTGCTCTCGATGCAGAACAACTACCAGGGCCCGCCGCAGGACTTCGCGATGGTGGTGCCCGTGCCGGTGGTGCTGAAGAAGGAGCAGGTGAAGACGCTGCCGCGCGACGTCTTCGCGCGCGTCGATCAGCTCTCGGCGCCGCGGCTGGTCGAGTACTGGGAGATGGACCCCTGCTACGTCGAGCCGCCGGAGCCGCCCGAAGAGGAGATGATGAAGTCGGCGGAGGGCGGCGCCGACTACGACGAGAAGCCGTCGCGGAAGAACCTGGTCAAGGTCGAGGCGCGCTTCGAGGTCGGCGAGTACGACGTCGTCATCCTCTCGGCGAAGGACGCGCTCGCGCTCGAGCAGTGGCTCAAAGAGAACAAGTACAAGATTCCGGCCGGCGCCGAGCCGCTGTTCCGCCCGTACATCCAGCAGGGCATGAAGTTCTTCGTGGCGAAGGTGAACGTGAAGAAGGTCACGTTCGATTCCAAGGGCCAGGCGAAGCTGTCGCCGCTGCGCTTCCACTACGACAGCGAGAAGTTCGAGCTGCCGGTGCGGCTGGGGCTGATCAACGCGAACGACAAGCAGGACCTCATCGTGCAGATCCTCGCGAAGAACCAGCGCTACGAGGTCGCGAACATGCCGAACGTGACCATCCCCACGAACATCGACCTGGCGCCGAGCGCGAAGAGCGAGTTCCCGTTCTTCTACGTCAGCCTGTTCGACCGCACGCTCGCGAAGAACCCGAAGGCCGTGGTCACCGAGTACGCGTGGCAGGCGACGAGCTGCGATCCGTGTCCGACGTCTCCGCTGACGCCGGAAGACTTCGCGACGCTCGGCTCCGACGTGCTGCCGCCCAAGAAGGGCAACGAAGACCCGTACAACCCGGCGAACCAGTTCGTGCTCACCCGCCTGCACGCGCGGTACGACAAGACGTCGCTCGGAGAGGACCTCGTGTTCAAGGCCGCGAAGCCCATCGTCGGCGGCCGCGAGTTCATGAGCGACGGCAAGACGCTCGAGCAGGGCTCGCGCAGCGACGCGTGGAACAACTTCCAGGGCCGCTACGCGATCCGCTACCCGTGGAAGGGGCCGGTGAAGTGCACGAACCCGGTGTACGGCCGCTGGGGCGGGCCCTGGGCCGGTGAGCAGCAGGCAGCCAACACCACGGCGACGGACACCGCGTTCGTGGCGACGCGAGATCCGGCGAAGGTCGACGCGCTCGCCGAGAGCCCGGTGCCGGAGCTGCAGGTGAAGGGCAAGAAGGCCAAGGCGGGCGACGCGCTGCGGCCGGCGCCGGCGAAGAAGTAGCGGCCGGGGTGAGGGGCGGCTCCCACGCAGCCGCGCCGCCTCACCCCGACCGACTTCACCGCCAGCCGCCCCCCAGCGCCTGGTACAGGTTCACCACTGCGTTCAGCTGCTGCTTCTTCGTCTCGATGAGCTCCAGCTGCGACTCCAGCGCTTCGCGGCGCGTCAGCAGCACCTCGACGTAGTCGGCGCGCGCCGACGCGAAGAGCCCGTTCGAGATGTCGATCGACTCGTTCAGCCGCTCGACCGCCTCGGCCCTGAGCGCGTAGCTCTTGCCCAGGTTCTCGATCGCCTGAAGCTGCGTCGCGGCCTCGCCGTAGCCCTTCAGCAGCGCGCGCTCGTACTGCCAGACCGCCTGCAGCTGCCGCGCGTTCGCCGAGTAGTAGTTCGCGGTCAGCGCCTTGCGGTTGAACAGCGGCGCCATGACGTCGGCGGCCACGTTGTAGAAGAGCGACGCCGGCGTGGTGACGAGCTTCAGCAGGTCGAACGACTGGGCGCCCAGGCCCGCCCTGATCTCCAGCGACGGGTAGAAGCTGGCCTTCGCCACCTTCACGTCGAGCTCCGCGGCCGCCAGGTCGAGCTCGGCGCGGATGACGTCGGGCCGGTTCTCGAGCAGCTGCGACGGCAGCCCCGCGTGCACCGCCGGCGGCACCAGCTCGACGAAGCCCTTCGCGTCCCGCTCGACGTGCTGCGGGAAGCGACCGACCAGGAAGTTGAGGCGGTTCTCCGTCGCGACGAGCTGCTGCTGCACCGCGTACAGCCGGCTCTCGTTCTTCAGGACCTCGGCCTCGAAGCGCTTCACCGCGAGCTCGGTGACGCGCGCGGCCTCCTTCTGCAGCCGCACGTTCTCGAGCGCGCTCTTCTGCACCGCGATGTTCTGCTGCAGCACCTCGAGCTGGGCGTCGAGCGCGAGCAGCTCGTAGTAAGAGCTCGCGATCTCTCCGACGAGCAACGTGATGGCGAAGTTCCGGCCCTCGTTGCTCGCGAGGTAGCGCAGCGTCGCCGCCTTCGTGGCGTTGCGCAGCTTCGCCCAGACGTCGACCTCCCACGACGCGAAGATGCCGAAGCCGAAGTCGGGCAGGTGCTCGGGCACCTCGTGCGCTTCGTCGCTGACGCCCTGGCTCGTGTACGAGCCGACGCGCTCGAGGCCCCCGCCGACGCGGGCGTTCACGCGAGGCAGAAACTCACCCTCGCGCACGAGCACCTCGTTCTGCGCGAGCTGCACCTCGAGCCCGACGACGTTGAGCTCCTGGTTGTTCTTCAGCGCCTCGTCGACGAGCGCGGCGAGCTTCGGGTCCTGGAAGAACTCGCGCCAGCCGATGCGGGCCGAGCTCGGCACCGCCGTCTGCTCCTTCGTGTACGCCGACGGCAGCGCCGAGCGCGGAGCCCGCGGCTGCTGCTGCAGCGCCGGCGCGCACGCGGCGAGCACGAACAGCGCGAGCAGCCTACGCATTGTGGGGGCCCTCCGCGGGCTCGGTGAGCGGGTGCTCGTCCTCGTCGCGGATGAGCTTTCTGCCCTCCGCGATCTTCCCGAACACGAAGTACAGGCCGGGGATGACGATGACGCCGAAGACGGTGCCGAAGAGCATGCCGCCGAGTGCGGAGGCCCCGATGGTGCGGTTGCCGATGGCGCCGGCGCCGGTCGCGAGCACGAGGGGAATGAGGCCGGCGATGAACGCGAACGACGTCATCAGAATCGGCCGGAAGCGCGTCTTCGCGCCGGCGACGGCGGCCTCCGCCACGCTCATGCCCTGCGCGTGCTTCTGCGCGGCGAGCTCGACGATGAGCACGGCGTTCTTGCCGAGCAGGCCGACGAGCATCACGAGGCCGACCTGCGCGTAGATGTCGTTCGCCAGGCCCATCACCTCGAGCAGCGCGAACGAGCCGAGCACTCCGGCGGGCAGCGAGAGGATCACCGCGAGCGGAATGATGAAGCTCTCGTACTGCGCGGCGAGCACCAGGTACACGAACAGCAGCACGACGAGGAAGATGTAGAGCGCCTCGTTGCCGCGGCGCGCCTCGTCGTACGACAGGCCCTCCCACGCGATGTCGTAGCCGCGCGGCAGCGTCTGTTTCGCGACCTCGCTCACCACGCGAATCGCGTCGCTGCTGGTGTAGCCCTTCGCCGGGCCTCCGCGGATCGCGGACGACGTGTAGAGGTTGTAGCGGGTGATCTCGTTCGGCCCCTGCGTCTTCTTCATGCTCATGAACGCGGAGTACGGGACCATCTCGTCGTGGTCGTTCTTCACGTAGAGCTGCAGCAGATCCGTCGGCAGCGCGCGGTACTCGGGAGCCGCCTGCGTGTACACCTTGAAGAACTGCCCGAAGCGGATGAAGCCCTGCTCGTAGGTAGAGCCGATCAGGATGTCGAGGTTCTCGAGCGCCTTGCTGATCGACACCCCCTTCTGCATCGCGGCGGCGTTGTCGATGATCAGCTCGTACTGCGGGTAGTTCGTGTTGAAGAACGTGAACAGGCCGGTGAGCTCAGGGCGCTTCTGCAGCGCGTCCATGAGCTTCTGGTTGACCTCGGCGAGCTCGCGGTAGTCGCCGCTGTTCGTCTTGTCGAGCAGGCGCAGCGCGAAGCCGCCGGCGGCTCCGTAGCCGGGCACCGCGGGGGGCTCGAAGAACTCGACGATGGCGGGCACCTCCTTCGCCTTCTCTTCGAGCTCTTCGAGGATGTGCTGAATCGACTCCTTTCGCTCGGACCAGTCTTTGAGGTTGATGAGCAGCGTGCCGGCGTTCGAGCCGCGGCCCTCGGTGAGCACCTCGTAGCCGGCGAGCGACGAGATCGACTCGATGCCCGGCACGTCCTTCACCGCCTCGCGAAGCTGGTGGGCGATGTCGTTCGTGCGCTCGAGCGTCGTACCCGGCGGCGTCTGGATGATGGCGTAGATCATCCCCTGGTCCTCGCTGGGGATGAACCCGCCCGGCAGCTGGGTGCTGAGCGCGAAGACCGCGGCGCAGAAGCCCGTGAACATGCCGAACGTGAGCAGCCGCTTCCGGGCGATGCGCTCGAGCAGCTTCACGTAGCGGCCGGTCAGCTTCTCGAACAGCCGGTTGAACGCGTCGATCGCGATGCCGATCGGCGTCTTCCGTTCGTGACCGGGCTCGTGCTTCTTCAAGATCATCGCGCACAGCACCGGCGTCAGCGTCAGCGCGACGACGCCGGAGATGATGATCGACGTCGCCATGGTGATGGAGAACTGCCGGTAGAAGACGCCGACCGGGCCGGTCATGAACGCCACCGGCACGAACACCGCGGTCATCATCAGCGTGATGGCGATGATGGCTCCGCTGATCTCGCCGAGCACCTTGCTGACGGCCTTGTACGGAGTGAGGTCCTCCTCTGCCATCTTCGCGTGCACCGCCTCGACCACGACGATCGCGTTGTCGACGACGATGCCGATCGCAAGCACCAGCGCGAACAGGGTGATGAGGTTGATGGTGAGGCCGGACGCCTTCATCACCGCGAACGAGCCGACGAGCGACACCGGCACCGCGAGCGTGGGGATGAGCGTCGAGCGCCAGTCGCCGAGGAAGACGAACACCACGAGCGCGACGAGCAGGAACGCCTCGCCGAGCGTGTGCAGCACCTTCTCGATCGACGCGTCGAGGAACGCCGAGACGTCGTAGTTGATCTTGTAGTCCATGCCCGGCGGGAACAGCGGCCGCAGCTCCTCGAGCTTCGCCTTGACGTCCTCGATGACCTGGCTCGCATTGCTGCCGAAGTTCTGCTTCAGGACGATCGCCGCCGACGGGTGGCCATCGAGCGTCGAGTAGATGTCGAAGAACTCGCTGCCGAGCTCGACGTCCGCGACGTCCTTCACCTTCAGCAGCTCGCCGTCGGGGTTCGCGCGGACGATGATCTCGCCGTACTGCTCGGGCTTGTTGAAGCGGCCCTGGTAGATGAGCACGTACTCGAGCGCCTGCGCGCGCTTGCCCGACGCCTGACCGGTGCGGCCGGGGCGGCCGATGATGCTCTGCTCCTGCAGCGCCTTCATCACCTCTTCGGTCGAGACGTTGTACGCGCGCATGCGGTCGGGCTTGAGCCAGACGCGCATCGCGTACTGCCGGGAGCCCAGGATCTGCGCGCGGCCGACGCCGTTCACGCGCTTGATCTCCGGCAGCATGTTCGCGTTCGCGTAGTTGTAGATGAACTTCTCGTCCGCGCCCGGGTCGGTGCTGTACAGGTTGACGTACATCAGCATGCTCGGCTGGACGCGAGAGATGATGACCCCCTCGCGCTGCACGAGGATCGGCAGCAGGTTCATCACCTGGTCGATCGCGTTCTTCACGTTGACCACGGCGGCGTTCGGGTCCGCGTCGAGACTGAACACGACCTGAATCGTCGCCTCGCCCGCGCTCGTCGCGTCCGAGATGATGTACTGCATGCCCGGCACGCCGTTGATCGCCTTCTCGAGCGGAATCAGCGTCGACTGCACGAGCACGTCCGCGCTCGCGCCGGGGTAGGCGATGAACACCATCACGCGCGGCGGAGAGATCTCCGGGAACTGCGCCGTCGGCAGCGTACGAATCGCCAGCGCGCCCATGAAGACCAGCGCGAGCGACGTGACGATCGCGAGCACCGGCCGGTGAATGAATTTCTCGAACATGGCGGCTACTCGGCGTGCACTTCGAGGTGCGCGAGCGTCTCGCTGGCCGCGACGAAGTGGGGGCTCACGGCTTCGCCGTCCCGGACCTTGGCGATGCCCTCGATGATGATTCGGTCGTGCTCGTCGAGACCCTTGTCGACGACGAACAGGTGAGGCAGCTCTTCGGCGACCGAGATGGCGCGCGCGTGGGCGACGCCCTTGTCGTCGACGACGAAGACGAAGCGCTTGTCGAGCACCTCGTACGTCGCCTTCTGCGGGATGATCAGCGCGTTCTTCAGCGGCTTCGTCATCAGGACGGTGCCGGTCTCTCCGTGGCGCAAGAGGCCTTCGGGGTTCGGGAACGTGGCGCGGAACGCGATGGTGCCGGTCTCGTTGTTGAAGTCGGCCTCGATCGTCTCGACACGGCCCTCGTGCTCGAAGACGCGACCGTTCGCCATCTGCAGCTTCACGGCGAGCGCGTCGCCCGCGTCCACCTGCGAGCGGTAGTCGAGGTACTCGGCCTCGGTGACGTTGAAGTAGACCCACATGCGGCTGTTGTCCGAGAGCGTGGTGAGCAGCTCGCCCTCGGAGAGCAGGCTGCCGAGCCGCACGTTGAAGCGGCCGATGATTCCGTCGAAGGGCGCCTTGAGCTCGGTGAAGTCGCGGTGCACGCGCGCCAGCGCCAGCTCCGCGTTCGCCTTGTCGAGCTTCGCCTTGCCGAGCGCGAGCTCGTTCGGAGAGACCACCTTGCGGTCGGCGAGGATCTTCGTGTTCTGGAACTCGATGCTCGCGAACTCGGCCTCGGCCTGCGCCTTCTGCAGCTCTGCCTGGTACAGCGTCGGCAGAATCTGGAACATGCGCTGGCCCTTCTTCACCGACTGGCCTTCGTCGACGAAGACGCCGTCGAGGTAGCCGCGCTCGAGGGCGCGCAGCTCGATGTGCTGAATCGAGCGGATCTGGCAGACGTACTTGCGCACGAGCTCGGTGTCCTGACGGACGGGGCTCGTCACCGGGAAGGCGGCCTTCTCGGCCTCCTTCTTCTCGTGGCCGCACGAGAGCGCGGCGAGCGTGAACAGCAAGAGACTTCGATGCTTGAACATGAGTGGACCGGGAAAATGGGAAATGACCTCGCGCGCGGGCACGGGTGGCGCCGTGCGCGAGGTGAGTCAGCGATTTGAACGAGAACGGGTCGCCGCGCTCAGGCGCAGGGCGGCCCGCATTCTTGAATCGCGCGCGACCAGAGGACGTGGGCGAGCGTCGCGCTCGGCATCGCGACCGCATCGAGCGGTGCCCCCGGAGCGAGCCGTGCAGCGACCACTGCGCCTACGTCCACCGCAGGTCCATCACCATCGGCGTCATCGACGTCGTCATCGACCTCGACGGGCTCGGGCGCCGACCGGTTCACCGGCGCGCCAGGGTCCACCGGCGGCTGCGTGATGCGCGACGACGTCACGCGGTGCCCGCGCAGCGCCTTGACCAGTGTCCGCTGCGGCAGCGCAACGAGGACGACCAGGCACAGCCAGGCGAACACGCGGAACATCGGCGGGCAATGTAAACGCCTCGCGCGGCAGAAACAATTCCGCCGCGGGGCCTACGGCGGGACCGGAGCGTGGCGACGTGACCGACATCGTTTCCCCCGGGCGTCGTGGAGCGTGCACCGTCCGACGACGCGCGACCAGGCCCGGCGCGCGCTCGCACCGAGTCCATTCGGTCAGGTCAGGGCGAGCTCACGGCTGGCGCAGCACCAACGACACGCCGATGCTGTCGAGCCCGGCCACCGGGCCGCTGGCGTTGCTCTGCCAGCCGGTGTTGCCGGTCGCGCCCGCGGACGTGAGGAGCCGGTCGGCATGGCCGCCGTTGGGGTTCGACGTGAACGTCGCGTTGCGCACGCTCCAGTTGGTGAGGAACCCGCTGAAGCTCGAGGCCGTGGTCATCGCCACGAAGCCGACGTGGCGCATGTACGGCCCGGTGGAAGTGACCGACGGAATCTGCGCCGTGCGGCTGCCGGTGACGGTGCCGCCCACCATCGTCGCGGCGATGGGCTGCGCCGGGTCTGCGCCCGAGTACGCGCAGAGGCGGCCTCCGCCGGTCGCGGCGCCCGTCCAGGTGAACGTGTAGCTCATGGGCTCGTTGGCCCCGGCGATGGCCCAGTACACGGCCACGCGCGGGCCGGTCGCGGGCTGCAGGTTGCCGGCGGCGAACGTCCACCCTGGCGGAGTCGTCATCGTCCCCGGGTTCGCGTTGAACGTCAGCATCGCGAGCAAGAGCTCTCCCGCAGCGACCGAGGCCGGCCTCGCGAGGCTCACGCTCGTCGCGGCGCTGAACGAGACGCCGCCGGTCGACGTCTCGAACACCGGCGGTGGATTCACGATCACCTGTGACGGCGTCGCAGCCCGCGACGTCGAGCCGCCGGCATTCGTCGCCGTCACCACCGCACGCAGTCGGCCGCCGACGTCGGTCGCGTCGATGGTGTAGCTCGCCGTCGTCGCGCCGGAGCCCGTCGCCGCCACGCACGCCTGGCCCGTCGTGTCGCAGCGCTCCCAGCGGTACGCGTACGACTGCGCCCCGGTCCACCCGCCCTGGCTCGCCGCCACGACGCCGCCGCGGTACCAGCCGCCGCTCGAGACGCTGAGCCCCGGCGCCGAGACGCTCACCGGCGGCGGCGGCACGATCGGCCCGAACGGCGGAGTCGTGTACGTCGTCGTGCCGCTGCCGTTCGTCGCCGTGACGACGAGGCGGAAGGTGAAGCCGAGATCCGCGGCCGACGGCGTGTACGTCGCGGCGCCTCCGACGATCGCCGTGTACGCGAGCGTGTCGGCGGTCCAGAGCATGGTGGCGCCCGGCGGCAGCTGGGCGAGCGTCGGGTCGGTGTCACCGAGCGCGTGCAACGCGTCGGACTGCGCCTGCGTCAGCGGTCCGCGACCGAACACCATCCACAGCACTTCCCCGTCGAGTCGCGCGAGGTCCACCGTCGCCACCGGCGTGGGCAGAGCGCTCGCGGTGAACGTCTCGAACGGGGCGTTGTTGGCAGTGACGAACAGCGTCGACGAATTCCAGGCGGCGGTGACGGTGACGGGTGTCCCGGCCACCGCCGGGCGCGCGCTGCGCACGATGTTCTGCACGCCGTTGTTTCGCTCGAGCGACCAGGCGGCGCCGGCCGAGTAGTAGAAGACGTGCAGCTTGTCGTTCACCGGCGCGCCGAGGTGAACCAGAGACGGGTAGGGCATGCGTGAGGTCGACGCCGTCCACCGCGGGCGCGCGCGCACCGACGCCCAGCCGACGTCGACGGGCAGCAGGCTCGACGGCGCGCTGAGCGTCGCATCCGTCCTCGTCGCTGCCCCGTTGGTCGTCTCGACGTACGGCGTCGCGATGAGCCCCCGCTCGAACTGCACGCCATCGACGCGGAACGAGATCGCCTGCCCCATCGGACCACACGTGAAGACGAGCAGGTGAATGTTCGTCGTCGCCGCCGGAGTCGTCCCGCTCGTCGACACCCGCTGCCACGCCCCGGTGCCCGTGAAGCTGACGGCCGGCGACTCGCCGAGGTACGCGGCAGCCGCGTCGTAGCTCTCGAAGAGGAGGCACATCGTCGAGCCCGCCGGCGCGCTCACCCAGGCGCTCGCGGTGTAGGACGTTGAAGCCACCACGCCGGAGGCGAACGCCAGCACGGACTGGTACTGCTCCGCGCCGTTCGTCGTCGCGAGAATCGAGGCGGCCCCGAACTTCCTGTCCGCCGTGTCGCGCGTGAACGTCGGGAAGTTCGTCATCGTGCCGCTCTCGGTCCACGCGCCCCAGCTCGCGAGGTCGACCTCGAGCCCGCCGTTGGGCACCAGGTTGGTCGTGGCCACCCAGATGCCGGCGCTGGACTCGGGCGGCAGGCCGTCGCCCTGCAGCGCGGCGGTGCGCGTGGCGTCGGTGATGACGTTCGCGCCGGTGAGCTGACCGGTCGTGGTGAGCGGCACGCAGGCGCCGCCGTCGGCCTCGCAGCGCTGCCAGGTGTACGAGGTGGTGATGGTGCCCGGCGCGCTGCTGCCCCACGTGCCGGGGTCCGCGGCGAGCGGCACGCCCGGGTTGAAGCCGCCGTCGACGGGGCGAATGGCCGGAGCCTGCACCGGCTGCGGCAGATCCGACGTCACGCAGCTGCGCTGCGCGTCGCAGAACGCCGGCGCCACGCAGTCGGCAGCGGTCGTGCACTGGGTCGGGCACGAGAGCAGCGCGCCGTTGCACGAGTACGGAGCGCACGCCGGCGTCCCCGCCTGGCCCGCGGCGAGCGGCGAGCACGTGCCGGCGAGGCCGGGCAGGTTGCAGTCGCCGCAGGCTCCGCTGCAGTCCGAGCTGCAGCAGACCGAGTCGACGCAGAACGTGCTCGTGCAGTCGGAGCCGTCGCCGCAGAGCTCTCCGTTCTGAAGGCGCGGCACGCAGAGGTCGTTCACGCAGCGACGGTCGACGGGGCACTGGTCGGTGCTGGTGCAGCGCTGCTGCGAGCCCCCGCCGGCGCCTCCGCCCGCGCCGCCTCCGGCGCCTTCTTGGACGCAGATGCCGCCCAGGCAGGCCCAGCCGGGCGCGCACTCGTCGTCCGAGACGCAGGCGAAGGTCCGCTCCTGGATCTTGGAGTCGCAGGTACAGGCCCCCTGCACCAGAAGGGCGATGAGCCAGGCTCGGCGCACGGTCGGCACTCTACCCATTTACGAAGTGCACGACCCCGGGCACGCACACGCGGCCACACGCTGAGCGGGAACCTCCGGCATTGCGGCTGCAGTCTGACGGCGGGCATGCTGATCACGCTCCTGCTCGCTGCGGCGACGTACCCCTCGGTCCTGATCGACGGCATCACCCACGTCGAGCAGCGGCCCGACTTCTGCGGAGAGGCCTGCGCCGAGATGGCCCTCAAGCGCCTCGGCATCGACATCACGCAAGACCAGGTCTTCACGCTCTCCGGCGTCGACCCGCTCAAAGGCCGCGGCCTCGTCACCGACGAGCTCGCCCGCACGCTGACGGGCCTGGGCTTCGACGTCGGCCGCGTCTGGAATCGGGTGAATCCCGCGAACGCCGACGTCGAGCTCGAGGCGCAGTGGCGCGCGCTGCACGCCGACCTGCGCGCCGGAGTCCCCAGCATCATCTGCGGCTGGTCCTCGTTCGGCCCCGAGCGCTCCGAGCACATGCGCCTCGTCGTCGGCTACGACGCGAAGGCCGACGAGGTGCTCTTCCACGAGCCCGCGCAGAGCGCGGCGACGCTCGGGCGGCTGAAGCGCCCGGACTTCATGGCGCTGTGGACGTTCAAGCCGAAGAAAGACCGGTGGACGCTGATCCGCATGGCGCTGCGCCGGCGCGCCGATGCCCCGGCGCCGGTGCTGCCGAAGGACACCAGCGCCGCCGACCTCGCGCAGCACGTCTACGCGCTCAAGGAGAAGGCCCCGAAAGGCGTCACCGTCGTGCGCGCCGGAGCCTTCATGGTGATCGGCGACGAGACGCCGGAGCTGGTGAAGAAGCGCGCGAAGGAGCAGGTGCAGTGGACGACCGACCTGCTCAAGAAAGACTTCTTCGACGCGGACCCCGACGGGCTCACCGACGTCTGGGTGTTCAAGGACAAGACGAGCTACGAGAAGAACGCGAAGGCGCTGTTCGGCGAGACGCCCGAGACGCCGTACGGCTTCTACCTGCCCGGCCGCGCGGCGATGGTGATGAACATCAAGCCCGGCTACGGGACGCTGGTTCACGAGCTCGTGCACCCGTACGTGGCGAAGAACTGCCCGACGTGTCCCTCCTGGTTCAACGAGGGGCTGGCGTCGCTGTTCGAGCGGCCGCGCGAGAAGGACGGGCACCTCATCGGGCTGCCGAACTGGCGGCTGCCCGCGCTGAAAGAGGCGCTGCGCGCGGATCAGGTGCCGACGTTCGAGAAGCTGCTGTCGCTGTCCGATGATCAGTTCTACGCGGACGAGCGCGGCACCAGCTACGCGCAGGCGAGGTACCTCTGCTACTGGCTGCAGGAGCACGGCCTGCTCACGAAGCTCGTGCGCGGCATGCAGGCGCGCGGGGCCGACGACCCCTCGGGCTACGGCGTGCTCGAGGCGCTCGTCGGGCCCGACATGGAGAAGTTCCAGCGGCAGTGGGCGAAGGACACGCTGGCGATCGACTACCGCTGACCAGGTTGCGTCACTTCGGATTCCAGTGCCAGTCGCAGCGGTTCGCGAGGCACCGGCACGACTGCGGCGTCGGGCGGAACTTCTTGTCGTCCGAGCACGTGCTCGTCGTGACCTGCCAGTTGCTGTTGTTGTGCACGCAGTAGGCGGTGACGTCGCAGGGGTTCGAGAGGATCTTGCAGTCGGCGTCCGTCTGGCAGGGAGGGCAGGCGCCGAGGGCTCCCGTCGCCGGCTGGTCGACGCACGGAGACGTCAGAGACTGGGTGGGCGTGCCGCTGCAGGCACCCAAAAGCACGGCGAACACGACCCATGAGAAGCGCATGGCGGCGCACCATACAAAAGCCTTGGCTCCGGCACAGCGGGCGACTAGAGGCACGCTTCCAATATGCAGATCCGTGCCGACGAAATCAGCCGCATCATCCGCGATCAGATTCAGGACTTCGGGAAGAAGGTCACCGTTGCCGAGACCGGCACCGTGCTCAGCGTCGGCGACGGCATCGCCCGCGTCTACGGCCTCGACGGCGCCGAGTCCGGCGAGCTGGTGGAGTTCAACAACGGCGTCCGCGGCCTCGTCCTCAACCTCGAAGAGGACAACGTCGGCATCGCCATCATGGGCGACTACACGGCCATCCGCGAAGGCGACAGCGTCAAGCGCACCCGCGAGATCGCGAGCGTCCCCGTCGGCAAGGCCCTGCTCGGCCGCGTCGTCGACGCGCTCGGCAACCCAGTCGACGGCAAGGGCCCCATCCAGGCCACCGAGTCGCGCCGCGTCGAGCTGAAGGCGCCCGGCATCGTGAAGCGCAAGTCGGTGCACGAGCCGATGCAGACCGGCCTCAAGGCGCTCGACGCGCTCGTCCCCGTCGGCCGCGGCCAGCGCGAGCTGATCATCGGCGACCGCCAGACGGGCAAGACGGCCGTCGCGATCGACACCATCATCAATCAGCGCGGCCAGAACATGTACTGCATCTACGTGGCCGTCGGTCAGAAGCAGTCGACCGTCGCGCAGGTCGTGGACAAGCTCACGCAGTACGGCGCGATGGAGTACACGACGGTCGTCGCCGCCAACGCGTCGGACCCCGCGCCGATGCAGTTCTTCGCGCCGTACACCGGCTGCGCGATGGGCGAGTACTTCCGCGACAACAAGATGCACGCGCTGATCATCTACGACGACCTGTCGAAGCAGGCCGTCGCGTACCGTCAGCTGTCGCTGCTGCTGCGCCGCCCGCCGGGCCGCGAGGCGTACCCGGGCGACGTCTTCTACTTGCACTCGCGCCTGCTCGAGCGCGCCGCGAAGCTGTCGGACGAAGAGGGCGCCGGGTCGCTCACCGCCCTGCCGATCATCGAGACGCAGGCCGGCGACGTGTCGGCGTACATCCCGACGAACGTGATCAGCATCACCGACGGGCAGATCTTCCTCGAGACGGATCTGTTCTTCGCCGGCGTTCGCCCGGCCATCAACGTCGGCATCTCGGTGTCGCGCGTCGGCTCGGCAGCGCAGATCAAGGCGATGAAGCAGGTCGCCGGTAGCTTGAAGCTCGACCTCGCGCAGTACCGCGAGCTCGCCGCGTTCGCGCAGTTCGGCTCCGACCTCGACAAGGCCACGCAGGAGACGCTCGCCCGCGGCGCGCGCCTCACCGACCTGCTCAAGCAGGGTCAGTACGAGCCGATGTCCGTCGGCAAGCAGGTCATGCAGCTGTACGCCGGCACCAACCGCGACGACGCGCAGAAGCGCGGCTGGCTCCGCGACATCCCCGTGTCCGACGTGGCGCGCTGGGCGAAGGAGTTCATCGCGTTCTGCGACGCCCGCTACCCGGCCATTCAGAAGGACATCGAGGAGAAGAAGGAGCTCACGAACGACATCAAGGCCGCGCTGAACAAGGCTTTGACGGAGTTCAACGAGACCTTCCAGAAGACTCCGGGCGCGAAGGTCTGAGCCTGTTCGGTCAGTGAGGGCCGAAGAAGAACCCGCCGGTGTCCGGCACTCCGCCGCCGTAGACCTCGACGTCGCCGCCCTTCCACCGCGCGTGCACGAGCTCTTTCTTCGTGCACTCGATGTTCTCTGACTTCACGAACCGGGCGTACAGGGCTCCCGGCGGCGCGGCGTACACCTTCACCGTGCAGCTCAGGAAGCTCGAGTCGTAGAGGTGCAGCTCCTCGGGCTCGACCTCTTCGGTGCGCAGGAAGCGATCCGGGAACAGGAAGTTGTGCGTGAGCACGGTCATCAGCGCGCCGCCGCCGACGACTCCGAGCAGGAGCAGGCCGACGAGCGGCAGCACCACCCACAGCCGCAGCGTCTTGCGCACCGCCGCGACGATGAGCGCCGTCGCCGGAATCAGCGGCAGCAGAATGCTGAGCGCGAGCACGCGGCGCTCCCACGCCGGCGCGAGGATGAGGCCGTCGGCGGCTTCGACGCGCAGCCTCCAGACGAGCGGGATGCCGAAGCACACCAGCATCAGCCCGAGCGTCACGAGCGGGGTGCGCTTACCCTTCACAGCGCTGCGCTCCGGCTGCTAAGCCGCCGCCCATGTCGCGACGGCTCGTGTTGACGCTCCTCTGCCTCTCTGGCTGCTTCATCACCAGCTGTGCGCTGCGCCCCAGGTACGAGGACCTCACCAGCCGCTTCGTACCCCAGGACTCGCCGCGCTCCGAGGTCCTCATCCAGGTGCTCGACCGCAACGACGTGCCGGTGCCCGGCGCGCGCATCGAGATCGGAGATCGCGTCCGCTTCAAGACGACGACGGACAACGACGGCATCTTCCGCCTGCCCGTCGACAAGAAGTACCGCGACGAGAACGCGCTGGTCGTCGTCGTGCTGCCGCAGGGCGTGAGGGGCTACAAGTTCGTCGAGCCCGGCGGCAAGCGGCCCGAGACGCTGCGCGGCCCGCCGCTGCTGCCGAGCGAGTCGATCGACGCCGCGGACGCCGGCGTCACGACGATGTGAGAAGCGCTTAGAAGAAAACGCGCTGCGGTGCCGTCGGGTGCGGTTACATTTCCCCTCCGATGCACCGCCTCGCCCTCGCACTCTCGCTCTCGCTCATCTCGAACGCGGCGCTCGCGTCGTCGGACTCCGACACGTTCTTCGGCTGGTCGAAGGACGGCACCTGGTTCGCGCATCAGACGGTCTCCGGTCCCAACGAGGTGACCGAGCTGTTCTTCTGCGCCACCGACAAAGAGATTCAGCCCTCGTGGCCGAAGGACGTCGACGACCTCGAGCGCATCGACGGCCGCGTCTCATGCGTCCGCTACGCCGACCCGAACCGCGCGCCCTACGGCTGGAAGGCGCAGCTGCAACTGCCGAAGCCCTCGCCGACGGGCCCCAGCAACATGCGCGTCGAGAAGGAGTACAGCTTCGACATCGAGCGGCCCGGCTACGTCGTCGACGTCGGCGGCAACAAGAAGGTCACCTGCTACGTGTCGGGCCTGCGCGACGACAGCAAGCTCGGCAACGTGTACTGGCACCCGAACGGCCGCTGGGTCGCCGCGTACATCGACGGGTCGCTGGTGCACTGCGATGTGCCGCTGAAGGCGGGCCCCTCTCCCGGCAAGCCGGTGAAGAAGGGCGGCAACGGGAAGAAGAAGTAAGGGGGTTACGGCGCCGCTTCGGGCGGCGGCGCGGCCTCGGGCGCAGGCGCGGGCTTCGGCTTCGGCGCCGGCGCCTCTGCGGGCGGCTCGGCTTCGGGCACGGCCTCTCCGCGCATCTTGGCTTCGGCGGCGGCCTCGGCCTGCGAGCCCCCGACGGCCTCGATCGACGACTTCGGCATGCGGTGCGGCACGAAGCTGCCGGGGACGTCGCGGTCGAAGGCCTTCGTCGCGTCGCCGATCTTCACCGGCTCGGACTTGCGCAGCTGCTGCCGCGCGATGCCGATGACGGTCTGCACCACCTGCGGGTCGGGGTGCCGCTTGAGGCACTCGACCCACACCTCGATGGCCTTCTCGATCTCGCCCGAGTCGGAGTGGAGCTTGCCGATCTCGAACAGCGCGTGCGGCTGCAGCTCCGAGTCGGGGAACTTGTCGACGAGCTCCTGGTACATGCGCACGGCATCGGCGCGGCGGCCCTCCATCATCGCGACGGCCTGCGCCTTGAGCATCATCGCGTCGTCGACGAAGGGGCTGGTCTCGTACTTCGAAGCGACGCGCTGGGCCTCGAGCTCGCACTGCCGGTAATCGCCGAGCTCGAAGTACAGCTCGGCGACCTGGTAGGCGAGCTCGGCGCTCTGCGGAGGGTTGCGCGCGAGCGCGTCGTTGAGCACCGCGATGGCGCCGCGCAGGTCGTGGAACTCGCGGCGGAGCAGGTCGGCGAGGTGCACGCGCGCGCCGAGCGTCTCGGGCGCCTCGGGGCACAGCTGCACGAGCTCGCGGTACGCCTCGACCGCGTGCCGGTAGTCTTTCAGCTCGAGGTAGTAGACGTCTCCGGCTCCGCGCAGCGCGCGCGCGCGGAAGACCTGCGCCTCGGGGCTCTCGTCGCGCTCGAGGCCTTCGAGCGCCGCGTGGTACCAGCGCAGCGCCTCGTTCGGCTTCTTGGCGTACACGGCGTCGCGGCCCTTCTCGAGGCTCGAGCGCACGTCGTTCTTCCGGCAGGCGCCGGAGAGGAGGAGCACGAGGAGGACGAAGACGAGGCGGAACACCGTTGGTGCCGGTCTACTCCAGCCTCATGCCCCGCGTAACCTACCGGCTTCCCGATTGGCGCGTGCGTTGCTGCTTGAGCCCCTCGCGATGCGCCCGGGGCTCACAGCCGTCGTTTTCCTAACGGTCGCGTGCAGAGCATCCGGCCTCTCCACGACGCCCGAGGGGCTCGCCGTCGAGCCGCAGGAGCTCGCGTTCGGACGCGTCGTCGTCGGTCGCTCCGCCTCGCTGGAGCTCACGCTGAAGAACACGGGCGTGCCGCGGCAGGTGGTGGCGCTGGGCCTCTCGCCGCCGTTCTTCGTCGAGGCCGCCTCCACCACCGTCGAGGGCGGCGCCTCGAAGCGCGTCAGCGTGCACTTCACGCCGGCGACTCCCGGGGCCGCTGCCGCCGAGCTGCTCGGCGTACGGCTCAGCGGAGAGGGCGTCGCTCCCGACTGCTCGATGCTCGACTGCGACGACGGCGACGCCTGCACGCTCGACGATTGTGAGGATGCCACCTGCCTGCATGCGCCGGTGCAGTGCCCCGGCGACGCCTGCAACACCGGCACGTGCGACCCCGCGCGCGGCTGCGTGCTCGAGCCGCGCGAGGACGGCACCTCGTGCGGCGAGGTGCTCTGCGCCGAAGCGGACATCTGCATCGCGGGCAGTTGCGAGCGGCGACCGCGCCCCAACGGAGAACGCGACTGTCGCTACCGCGACGTCGTCGCCAGCGAGCACACCACCTGCGCGACGACCGTCGGCGGAGCGCTCCGATGCTGGGGGCAGAATCCGCGGGGGTACCAAGCTCTCGAAGGCTTCGATGACGTTCCACCGGCTCACGCGCGAGCACCCGTGCTCGTGCCCGGGTTTCGAGACGTCGCAGCGCTCGGCTCCTGGCGGGGTGGCTTCTGCGCCGCCGACACCAGCGGGCGCGTGACCTGCGGCCGCCACGAGCGCGAGCCGGACTCGGGCTTCGCTGCACGTCCACGCAAGGTGCTCTCGCACGGGGTCGTCCTGTCGGAGGATGGTTCGCTTCACACCTGGAGGTGGGACACGCTGGCGCCCGCCGACGCCGGCCCGGTGCGTGACGTCGCGTGGCTGTGGGGACTTTGCACGGTGGAGCTCGCCGGGCACCTCGACTGCGCCGGCGTCACGCTCGACGACGTCCAGTCGCTCGAGACCGGCGACCAGCACGTCTACGCGACGCTCGCCGACGGAGGCGTCGAGCGCCTCGAGTGGATGAGCCGAACGCGCCTCGACGGACCGCCGCCCGTCGCCGTCGGAGGTTCGAAGCACGCCGACTGCCGCGCGCTGTCGGGCGGCGTGGTGCGGTGTGGCGAGCGGTCCGTTCGTGTTCCCGGAGAGGTCGTGCAGCTCACCGTGCAGGGCAGCGACCACGTCTGCGCGCTCAACGACGCCCGCCAGGTCTGGTGCTGGGGCAGCAACGAGCACGGCCAGCTCGGCGTCCCCACGTCACGTCCGCTCGGGCCGCGCTACCTGAACGCCGGGTTCATCACGAGCCTGTCGGCGGGCACGGTCGCGACGGAGGGCCGCTCGCTCTACACCTGGGGGCGCCTCATCGACGGCGGCACGGGGCAGCACGTCTACTGGGGCGAGGTGCCGGGGCCGATCCGCGGCGGCTTCTACGTCGACGATGCGGGTACGCACTGGGGCTTCACTCAGAGCGGCGAGCTCGTCTCCCACGGGCGCTTCGAGCGTTGCGACGGTCTGGGCGGCCGCGATTGTCGCCGGCACTGCTGGCTTCACGACGGAGGGAGCGCGTTCGTCGGCGACGGCTGCGGCTACCAGCCCGGGGTCGGCGAGGGCTGCGTCCTGCAGCGTGACGGCTCCGTGCATTGCCGGTTCATCGAGCCGACACCGTGGCAGTGGCAGAGCGCGGTGCTCCCGCTCGGCGAGCCCGCGCGTGGGGTGTGGAGCCGTGACTACCCGCTGGGCGGCTGCGCGCTGCTCACCAGCGGCTCGGTGCGGTGCTGGAGCCGTTGGTCGCTCGTGCCCGAAGCCATTCCGGGTCTGAGCCCCGTCGTGCGCGCCGTGGCCGGCACGCTCGAGAGCGGCTGCGCGCTCAGCGGCAGCAGCACGGTGCAGTGCTGGGGCGACAACTACTACGGCCAGCTCGGCCGCGAAGGGCCGGCGAGCCCGCTCGCCGTCACGGTGCCGTTCGCCGAGCCCATCGCCGAGCTCAGCGGCAGCTGGGCCGAGACCTACTGCGTGCGGTTCGTCTCGGGCCGCGCGGCGTGCTGGGGAAACAACGCCGAGGGCAACTACGCGCCGGTGCTGCGGTCGAGCGTGGTGCCGATTCGCGTCGACCGGTGATGTCCCGAAAGTGAGGCCAGCCGGCAGCGCCCGCGCGGCCTGCCGCGCGCGCCGAGCGGCACTTACGGTTGCGCCATGCCCCGAGTGAACCGCCCCACCATTCCCGTCGTCGTCCCGAAGACTCCCGCTGCGTCGCCGTCGCCGGCGAGCACGCCCGCCGCTCCTGCCGACACCTTCAGCGCCGGCGCGAGCGCTGGAGTGCCGGCGCCGCCCAGCGGGCTGAGGCTCGAGCCGCGTCCTGCGCCCGAGATCGAGGTGCCCGGCATCGGCGCGCTGTCGCAGGAGCAGGCCGACCAGGTGCTGCGCGCGGCGCAGACCGCCGTCAGCCAGGTGCTGTCCTACGGGCGGCTCACCGGCGCTTCGGTGCCCGAGGAGACGCTGAAGGCCGCGAGCGACGTCGGCGCGGTCAAGGCGCTGCGCGAGCTCGGCTACGTGCCTGCGTCCTCCTCGCTCATCGACGTGCGCGCCGAGCTCGGGCCGCTGCTCGACTGGGCGCGCAGCCCGTACACGCTGAAGGTGTGAGCAGTGCGCTTTCGCCGCGGGCGGAGCTCCGCGAGGTGTCGCCGGCGCAGCACCCCATCTGACGAAGTCCTGAAGCTCGGTGCTGCCGAGGAGCGCCCCAGCCGACCCGTCGGGCGCCACGGCTGACGGGCGGCGGTAAGCTGCGGGAGCCGGCATGCGCGCACCGCTGCTCATCGTCGTGCTGTTCGCCGCCTGCACAGTGCCGCAGGCCTATGACGATGCCGGCACCGCGGGTGGTGGCGCAGGCGGCACCGCGGGCGGTTCGGCGGGCGGCACCGCGGGCGGTTCGGCGGGCGGCGCCGCGGGCGGCACTGCGGGCGGTTCGGCGGGCGGCACTGCGGGCGGTTCGGCCGGCGGCACCGCGGGCGGTTCTGCGGGCGGAGTTGCGGGTGGCGCCGGGGGCGGCACCGCGACGAGCGGCGGCTTCTCGCTGCGCTTCTACGGCGCCGACCAGATGAACAGCCGGGTGAAGGTGCGGCTCGACGACCCTGCGACGGTGACCGCGGGCCCGGCGCTCGACGTCGGCGCGACGGACTTCACCATCGACTTCTGGCTGAAGGCGCGCGGGGCCGACAACCCGAACGGCGCGGTGGCGTGCGGGAACGGGCAGTACAGCTTCATCAGCTCGAACATCATCATCGACCGTGACCGGCACAGTCAGCCGCGAGCCTGGGGCATCGGGCTGGCGAACGGTCGGGTGGTCTTCAGCGTCAACACCGCGACGGGCGCGTACACCGGCTGCGGCACCACCTCGGTGCTCGACGACGCCTGGCATCACGTCGCGGTCACGAGGCGGCTCTCTGACGGGCGGGTGGAGATCTTCGTCGACGGCGCGCGGCAGTCGACCGGCACCGGCCCCGCCGGCGACGTCAGCTACCCCGACGACGCAGTGCCCTCGAGCTCCGCCTGCCCGAACGGCGGCTCCTGCGCCGGGTCGGACCCCTTCCTCGTCTTCGGCGCGGAGAAGCACGGCTACGGCGGCATCTCGTACAACGGCCTGCTCGACGAGGTGCGGGTCTCGACGACGCTGCGCTACACCGGTGTGAGCTTCCCGCGGCCCGCGGCTCCGCACGTCTCCGACTCGAGCACGGCGGGCCTGTTCCACTTCGACACCGGCAGCGGGACGGGGGCGCTCGACTCGTCCTCCCACGCGACGCACGGGGTGCTGCAGCCGATGACCGACTGGGTTGCGGGTGGCCCGTTCAGCTCAGCGCAAGATCGCCCGCCGCTCGACGGAGGCACCGCACTCGGCGCGATCTCCTTCACCGCGAACGCCGCCGGCAGCGACGACCATGGCCTCTTGACCGCGCTGCCGGCCGGGTTCGGCGCCGGCGAGCTCACGCTCGAGCTGTGGATGAAGCCTGACTCCACGTTTTCGACGGGCACCTGCGCCGACGGCACCGCCGCGCAGCGCAGTGAGTGGTGCACGCAGGATCCGGCGCCGTACTCGTCCAGCGACTGGTGGTACAAGGGCAACTTCCTGCTCGACGGGCACAACAACGCCTCGTTCGGAGACGGCACCTTCAGCCTGCAGTTCTACGGCGGCGGCCGCCTGCGCTGGCAGCTCGGAGATCAGGGCGCCGCCGGCAGCGGCGGCGTCTGGGGCGTTCAGGCGCACCCGGCCTCGAGCACGCCCTCGCTGCTCGACGGGCGATGGCACCACGTCGCGTGCGTACGCCGCTGGCAGGCCCAGACCCAGGCCGCGCTCGAGCTGTGGGTCGACGGCGTGCTCGTCGACACCGAGGTCTCTGACGTCCGCACCAACCTCGCCGCCATCTGGAGCTCGTGGTCCGGCTTCCCCATCCAACAGCGCGGGTGGTTCTTCGGCGCCGAGAAGCAGAGCGCCATCGGCGCGCTCGCGCAGTACGAGGACTACAAAGGGCTCATCAGCGAGCTGCGCTTCTGGAACCGCGCCCTCGGCGCTGCCGAGCTGACGGCTCCGGCGCACGCGCGCGCCGTCACCGGCACCGAGCCCGGCCTCGCCGGGTGGTTCCGCTTCTCGGAAGGCGCCGGCACCCAGGCGTGCGACGCGCTGCAGGCCACGCGCTGCATCAGCTTCGTGCGTCCCCAGCAGCCATTCTGGCGGTGAGCGCGCCGACCCGAGCCCGAGGGCCTCCGCGAAGGCTCTGACGCTCGCCTCAGCGCGTGCGGCGAGGTTCGCTGTTCACCGCTCCGTCGCCGGCGAGCGGGCCGCCTGCTTCCGCGGACACCTTCAGCGCCGCCGCAGCTCTCGCTGCAGCGCCAGCAGCTTCGCCTTCGGCAGCGGGCCGAGCTGGGCGTCGAGCTCTTCGAGCGCCTCGCGGCTGTCGTCGTCCTCGGGGTCGAGCAGCAGCTCCTTCTGGTACTCGAGCTGAGCCTCCTCGAGCCGGTCGGCGCGCACGAGCGCGCGCGCGTAGAACTTGTGCACGCCCTCGAAGTCGGGCGCGTCCATCACGAGCTTGCGGTACTCCTCGACGCCCTCGTCGGGAAAGCCGACCTGGCCGAGCCACGAGGCGTGACCGGCGCGGTACTCGGGCTCGGGGTGCAGCTCGAGGAACTTCGCGTACCGCGTCTTCGCTTCGTCGAGGCGGTCGCGCTCGTGGAGCTCGCCGAGCACGTCGATGAGCACCTGCTCGTTGCCGGGATCCGCGTCGAGCTGGCGCAGGTACTCGGCGAGGCGCTTGTCCTTCGCCTCGTTCACCTTCGCCTGGTGCTGCGTCCACACGCGGGCGGCTTCCTCGTTCTCACCGACGGCCCACAGCGCCCTCTGCAGCTCGCGGGTGATGGACTCGCTGCCGGGGTTCTCCTTGAACTGCGCCTCGAGCTTCTGCTTGAGCAGCCGCGCCGCGCGCTGCTCGGTGCTCTCGGTCTTGCGCGTCAGCACCCACGGCAGCCCGAGGCCGACCGCGAGGATGACGACCTCGGCGATGACGACGTTCCGCACGCTGCGCGCTCGCGCCCGCTTCGCCTCGGCGAGGTCATCGGCGTCGTCCGGCAGCGGCCGCGCCTGCTGCGGCACCACGTAGCTGCGCGACATCAGGTCCGCGATGCCGCGCCGGTCCTTCACCGCGAGCACGAGCACGTGGCCGAAGACCGCGACGAACAGCGCGGCCATCGACGCCAGGAAGAACACGAACTGCAGCCCGCTCGGCATCCCGAAGCGCACGTAGCCGAGCGTCATGGCGATGTAGCCGAACAGCAGGTTGAACAGGAACGCCGCCGGAAACCACCCGCGGCCGAGCAGCTCGCGGAACAGCACGTCTCCGAGCGCGACGGGGTGTCCCTCTTTGCCGACGAGCTCGATCGAGAACAGCCGCATGCCCAGCGTCTGCTTGAAGACCGAGAGCGGCACGACCGAGTAGCCGATGATCGCCGCGAGCACTCCCCACATCGGCAGCACGATGCCGAGCGTGATGACGGGGATGAGGAAGTACGCCGCGCACAGCGCGACGAGCACGACGCCGTCGAGCAGGCCGGCGAGCACGCGCCGCTCGAGCTGCGCGGGAGAGAGATCGACCTTCATCGGTGACCAACCCCTACGGCAAACGGCGGGTGCAAATCAAAGCTGCGTGCAGTCGCCGTTCGGGATGACCGGCGCAGATTCGACGTTCGAGCCCTGCGTGCAGGGGCCGCGAATGACGATGCGGCCGAACGCGCCGCCGCCTCCGCCGCCGGCGGTCGTCGGCCCGCCCGAGCTCTCGCCGACCTCGACGGGACTGTCCCAGTCCTCGCCGTCGCCTCCGTTGCCGGCGCTGCTGCCCGCGCTCGCCCCGCCGTTCGCGCCGCCGCGGTTGATGGGGCCGTCCTGCCCGTCGTCACCGGTGTCGTTCGCCTCCGCGCCGCCACCCCCGCCGCCGCCGAGCGCGACGATGATGGCGTTGCCGGTGAGGCCGATCATCGCGGCCTCGAGCAAGATGCCGCCTCCGCTGCCGCCGCCGCCTCCGCCTCCACTCGGCATCGGACCCGCGCGGCCACCGCCGCCGTTCGCCGCGAGCTGACCGCTCACCGTCAGCGTGCCCGAGACCGAGAGCTGGAACGCGCCGCCGCCTCCTCCTCCCGCTGCGGCGACGCCAGCGGGAATGGCCCCGAACCCGCCGGCGCAGCCGCCCCGCAGCGGAGACAGGTCGCTGTCCGTCGTCGCGACCCCGCCCGAGCCGCCGGTGTTGTTGGTGCCGTCGGCGTGGCCTCCGCGGCCGCCGGCGCTCTTGTGCCCGCCACCTCCGCCGCCCGCTCTCGTGCCGACGACGCCGTTCGAGCCGGCGCTCGGGCCGCAGGAGCTGCCGGGGCTGCCCGCGCCGTCGGTGCCTCCGTCGGCGTTCGCGACGATGCGCCCGCCGACGGTCGCGTCACCGAACACCGCGACGGCGAGCGGCAGCGTGCCGGTGACGACGAAGGTGTTCATGCCCGGCACCTCGAGGCCGCGCACGCCGATGACGCGCAGCACCGGAGCGCCGCCCGGCTGGTTCTGCAGGAACGTCGGCGGAGGCGTCTGGCTCGCGCAGAGGTTCGTCCACATCGCGGTGTCCGTGTCGAAGCGCGTCTCGCCGCAGTCGAGCCGCAGCAGGCCGCCGACCTGCGCCTCGGGGAAGGTGCGGGGAATGTTGGTCGGCGGGAACGGGAAGGTGAGGCCGCAGACGCCGCCGGTGCAGGTGCCCGCGTCTCCGCACGAGCCGGTGCGCTCGGCGTAGCCGCAGCCACCGTCCATCATGCACATGCCGCTGCCCGGCACCTGGCACTCGGACGGCGCGTTGCAGACGACCGGGGCTCCGCTGCACAGCCTGGCGGTGCAGGTCGCGCCGGTGACGCACGGCGAGCCCGCGTCGCAGGTCCGCGTCGCGCAGTTGTCGTCTTCGCAGTCGGTCTTGCCGTTGCCGTCGTCGTCCGAGCCGTTGCGGCAGTCGACCTCGCCGGTCACCGCGGTGCACTGCATGTTCACGCAGAAGTTCGGTGCGCCACACGAGCGGCTGTCGCACTCGAGGTCCTTGCAGTCGACGAGCGAGTCGCCGTCGTCGTCGACGGCGTTGTCGCAGAGCTCGACGCCGGCGTCGCTGTTCGTCACCGGCCGCCCGTCGAGCACGAGCAGCACGTCGTCGCGCACGCTGCCGGCCGTGAACGCGCGCTGGACGATGTTCGAGTCGTCGGTCCACGGGCCGGTGCAGTCGGTGGTGTCGTACCCGTGGGCCTCGAGCGTGACGCTGTTCCCGAGCTCTTTCGACTGCATCACGCCCACCTGCAGGTCGCGGCCGACGCGGGCGAGGGCGTCGGTCTGGCGCTGGGTCCGGCCGTCTTCCCCGGTCGCGTAAATGCGCGCGCACCGGGCCGTTGAAGACGGGAGGAAGCGCAACGTCACTTGGATACCACCCAGCTTTTCTTTCGAGCAGGCGGAGCCAACGACCATGACCACCATCGCGATGGGCGCAATGCGAAGCACGGGCAATGCGACACTACTTCAGAGCCGTGTTAGGTGTTCTCCTGCATTGGCCACTGACGACCTCACGCTCGTGCAGCGCGTGCGCAGCGGTGATCAGCGCGCCTACAAGACGCTCGTCGAGCGGTACCAGCGCAAGGTGTTCTCCGTCGCGCTGGGAATGCTGAAGGATCGCGAAGAGGCCCGCGACGTCGCGCAGGAAGCGTTCGTGAAGGTGTACCGCTACCTCGACCACTTCAAGGGCGACGCCAGCTTCTACACGTGGCTGTACCGCATCACGGTGAACATCTGCATCGACGTGATGCGCCGGAAGGGCTCGGCCAAGAGCGAAAACGTCGAGTTCGACGAGACGCTCCAGCACGACGTGAGCGAGGCGAACCTCGGCGCGCTCGGCACGCGGCTCGGCACGAACCCGCAGAAGAGCGCGCTGCGCAAAGAGCTCGCCGAGAAGATTCAGGCCGCGCTCGAGCAGGTGCCCGAGAAGCACCGGGCGATCCTGCTGCTGCGTGAGATCGAGGGCATGTCGTACGAGGACCTCGCCCGCACCTTGAACATTCCGAAGGGCACCGTGATGTCGCGCCTGTTCCACGCGCGCCTCAAAGTGCAGAAAGTCCTCAATGAATACCTGGAGTTGGACGAAGCGAAGAGCGGAGTGGGGACAGAATGAATATCTGTGGAATTTGTCCTCAGGCCGTCCCGTCGAGGGTTTGAGGTCTGCGAGCCATGAGCAACGACAATCCCGCCCGGAAGAAGTTCGAGCCGATGCTGTCGCCGTTCGTCGACGGCGAGCTGACGCCCGAGGAGCGGCAGCAGGTGGAGCAGCACCTCGCAGCGAACAAGGAGAGCGCGATGCAGGTCGCGGACTTTCGCGCAGCCTCGGGGCTCATGCGCCTGACGTTCGAGCAGCAGGCCGACCAGGAGGACTGGAAGGACTTCTCGAACGAGGTGCTGGCGAAGCTGACGCCCGAGAAGCCGCCGCTGTTCGAGCGGCTGAAGACGGCGCTGTCGGAGATGTTCACGTACCAGCGCGGCACGCTGGTCGGCGCGATGGTGACCGCGGTGCTGATGGTGACGGTGGCCTCGCTCGCGTTCCTGCTCGGCACCTCGAAGGGCAATGCGGGCTACGCGAACGATCAGATGAAGGTGCTCTCGGTGAAGCCGCAGGCGGGCGCCCGGGTGGCGCCGGTCGTGATGGAGACCGACAACGGCGACGCCATCATCTGGGTGGTCGACACGCAGCAGGATGCGGGCGGCAAGGCGAAGAGCGACGTGCGCGACGAGGAGATCGACCCCGACCCTCCCAAGAAGGCGGGCGATCTCTGAGCCGGGCGCTCCTGCTGGTCGCGCTCGTGGGCGCGGTCCCCGCGCTCGCCGACGACGCGAAGGTCACGGTGCAGGTCGAGACCGTGGTCGCGTCGCTCAAGGGCAACACCATCGACCCGCCGACGCTCAAGGCGATGCAGGAGGCGATGTCGTCGAAGGTGAAGTACGGCTCGCTCAAGCGCCTCGCCGTCGACAAGCCCGAGCTGCAGAGCGGGAAGATTCACACGATGAAGCTGTCGAACGGCACGGAAGCGACCCTGTCCCTCGAGAAGATCGAGAAGGACGTGGCCACGGTGCGCGTGAAGACGCCTTCGGTCGAGACGACCTACAGCACCGGGAAGAAGGGCTCGCTGTACGCGCCGTGCGGCAAGCAGGGCGAAGACGACCTGTGGCTGGTGCTTTCGCCCGCGAAGTGAAGATCGCGGCGTGGTATTGCGCGCCGCATGCTCATCGAAGCGTTCGACACCCTGGTTCACGCTGAAGCGACGCTCGGCCGCCTGCGCGAGGCGCAGAAGCGCATCGCGCGGAAGCAGCTCGAGGAAGAGAAGCAGTGGCTGCAGACGGCGGTCGATCGGCTCGCCGCTGCGCTGACTCCGCTCGAGGGCCTGGCGATGAAGAGCGCCCAGCTGCCCGAGCTCGAGGCCGTGCGCGGAGACCTCGCGAAGTCGCTGCAGAACGCCGCCGTCGACGCGGTCGAGCGCCTGCAGGCCGGCATCACCTTCCACGGCGGCCCGCGCGCGCCGGTGCTCGAAGAGCTGTTCGCGCCGTACAAGCTGGCTCCGCTGCGCCGCGCCGCGAAGGAGGAGTTCGAGAAGTTCACCGGCTCCTTCGGCAAGCGCCTGCGCACGCAGTACGTGAAGCGCATCTTGAGCGGCGACGACTACGCGCCGGTGCAGCCGGCCGTCGCCGCCGTCACCGGGGCGTTCGACGCGTGGCGTGCGGCGTTCGCGCCCGAGCCGCTGCCCGAGGCCGAGGCCGACAAGCTGCGCGCGCAGCTGACCGTCGCGGCCGACACGCTCGCGCAGCCGCTGCACCAGGCGCGGCTGCTCGCCGAGGCGGCGCTCGTCTCGGTCGAGGGCGTGTTCGCCGAGCTGGGCCTCGCCGCGAAGCCGAAGAAGCGCGCAGCGCCGAAGGCCGCGGCGGTGGAAGAGCCGACGCCCGTCGAGGTGTCGCCGGAGGAGCTGCCCGAGAAGGTCGAGGCGGCGCCGGAGCCGGCGGCCGAGGAGAAGGAGCCCGCTCCGAAGCGCGCTGCGAAGTCGAAGGGCAAGTCGAAGTCCGCGGAGGCGTGATGGGTCGCAAGCCCGTCGTCCTGCGCCCTGGAGCGGGCCGCGCGTACCCGATGGGGCGCATCGGCGCGGTGTTCAAGGCGGACGGTGACGAGACCGCCGGCGGCTACTCCATCTCGGAGTGGTGGCTCGAGCCGCACACGAAAGGCCCGGGCGCGCACGCGCACCCCGAGGACGACGTCTTCTACGTGCTCGAGGGCACGATGAGCATCCTCGTGGGCGAGGAGTGGGTCGACGCTGGGCCCGGCTCGTTCGTGCTCGTGCCCGGCGGAGTCACCCACGACTTCGAGAACCGCGGCGACGTGAGGTCGGGCGTGCTCAACTTCTTTCCCGGCGTGTTCGAGCCCTCGATGGGCGGAATCGCCGACTGGTTCGCGAAGAACCCGCCCGGCCGGGCCTGAAGGTCTGACGGCGGTGTCAGGCGCTGCGCAACGCGCGGCGCGCAGCTGCGCACCACCGCCGCAGGTGTGCGGGCGTTGCGCCGGCACGCGGCCTGCTCAGCGCGCCGGCATGATCCTCCGACTCGCGGTGCTCGCTGTCCTCGCGTCGAGCTGCAACTTCGGTGAGTGCCTCGGAGACGCCGTCGGGTCCGGCATCGGTCTGGGCGTGGGCGTGAGCCTGTCCGAGACGTGGAAGGACGAGGCGCGACGGGACACCGCCGACCGCGTGGGCACCGAGCTGTGGGTCACCGGCGCGCACGAGGGCGGGCGCATGGTGCTCGTCTTCGCGACGATTCCGGTGGCGGGCGCGCTGCCACGCTCGCTGCCGCACCCGAACGGCTCGTGCGAGGTCTACGGCGACTACGCGTGGCTGTTGGGCTCGAAGACCGACGGCGGCGTGAACGCGACGTTGAACGGCACGCTCGCGGTGACCTCCATGGCGCCGACGGACGCGGGCACGCCGATGGTGCTCGAGCTCACCGGGCTGACGGCGAACCTGCCCGACGGCGGCACGCGGCCGGTCTCGGACCGGACGTTCTCGTTCGTGATGCCGCCCCCGTGACGGTTCGTAACGGGCCGTGACGCGCGGCTGACCGAGTCCCCTCGGAGCGCGAGGTGGATCGCGCGATGCACTGCTGGGCGCGCATGACCCCAATCATCCTGGCTGTGTCCCTCGCCCTCACGGGCATGCAGAAGGAACGCATCGAAGTCGCGAGCGGAGATGCCGTCGGCACGACGGCGCCGTCGACGGCCGCTCCAACGACGACGTCGTCGTCGACTACGAAGCCCGCGCCGAAAAAGGCGCCGACGACTTCCGGGCGGCGGACGGCTCCGCAAAAGTGAGCTGCTGCACGAGGAAGTCGACGACGCGCTCGAACGGGTCGAAGCCGAACGCCTTGGCGATGCTCGGCCGCAGGTTCGAGTTCGCGTTGACGTCGTAGAAGATGCGCCGGCCGTCCTCGGCTTCGAGGTACTCGATGCCTCCGACGTCGAGGCCGCCGGCCTCGAAGACGCGCCGCCCGGCCTCGACGGCCTCGGGCGGCACCTCGGGGTACGGGTAGAACTCGACGGGCTTCTCTTCGACGGTGGGCACGTGGCAGACGCTCGCGCCTGTGCCGGCGTCGGGGTTGCAGACCGGCGCGGGGCAGAGGTTGAAGCGGCCGTGCGAGACGACGCGCATGGCGTAGAGCAGCTTCCCGCCGAGGAACTCCATGCGGACGATGCCCTTGGTGAAGTCGTGCGGGAAGTACTGCTGCAAGAGGAGCAGGCCGTCGGGCAGCCAGATGTTCGGGTCCGCCGCGATGGCTTTGCGGACGTCGTCGATGCTCGAGACCTTGGAGATGCGCGCGCCGCTGCCGCCCTGCTCGGGCTTCAAGAGGGCAGGGAAGGGGAAGCCGTTCGCTTCAGCGGCCAGCGCGTCGACGTCGTTGAAGACGATGCTGCGCGGGCAGTCGACGCCGAGCTTGTGCATGAGGCCGGCCTGCGCCGACTTCGAGAGCTCGAGCGCGAAGGCGCGGCTGCCGTTGAGCACCCTCGCGCCGGCGAGCTCGAGCGAGCGCAGGTACGCGAGGCACAGCGGCACCGCGCGCGCGTTGCCGCGCACGTAGGCGCTCGGGCTCGCCTGGTTGAAGTAGAGCTTCGCGCGCGGCTGCGCGTCGTCGGCGAACGCGGCCTTCTTGAGGTCGAAGGCTTCGAAGTGGACGCCGCGGCGCGTGAGCGCGTCGAAGAGGGGCTGCTGCCAGAGCGGGTGCTCGTGGATGACGATGAGGTCCGGGGTGCTCATGCTTTCGCTGCGCTGTAGCAGCAGCGCCGGCTTGTTAGAAGACGGCCCCATGACGAGACGCCCGCTCGGTCGCACCGGAGTCGATGTCTTTCCGCTCGGCCTCGGCTGCATGGGCATGAGCGAGTTCTACGGCTCGCGCGATGACGCCGAGTCGACGGCCACGCTCGAGCGCGCGCTGGAGCTCGGCGTCGAGCACTTCGACACCGCGGACGTCTACGGCTACGGCGACAACGAGGTGCTCGTCGGCGCGTTCGTGCGCATGCACCGCGCGAAGGTGTTGCTCGCGACGAAGTTCGGGATTCTTCGCGACAAGGCCGACCCGCGGAAACGCGGCGTCAACGGCCGGCCCGAGTACGTGCGCGCGGCCTGCGAGGCGTCGTTGAAGCGGCTGAGGCTGGACACCATCGACCTCTACTACCAGCACCGCGTCGACCCTTCGGTGCCCATCGAGGAGACCGTCGGCGCCATGGCCGAGCTCGTTCGCGAGGGGAAGGTGCGCTGGCTCGGGCTCTCGGAGGCGGCCCCCGAGACGCTGCGGCGCGCGGTGAAGGAGCACCCCATCGCCGCGCTGCAGACCGAGTACTCGCTGTGGTCGCGCGAGCCGGAGGACGAGCTGTTGCCGTTGTGCCGCGAGCTCGGAGTCACGTTCGTGCCGTACAGCCCGCTCGGCCGCGGTTTCCTCACCGGCCAGCTTCGCTCGCCCGACGACTTCGAGAAGGACGACTACCGCCGCCACTCGCCGCGGTTTCAGGGTGAGAACTTCGCGAAGAACCTGCAGCTCGTCGACGCGGTGCGCGCGCTCGCCACGCGGAAGGGGTGCACGGCCGCCCAGCTCGCGCTCGCGTGGGTGCTCGCGAAGGCTCCGGCGGCGATTCCGATCCCCGGCACGAAGCGGCGCGTCACGCTCGAGGAGAACCTCGGTGCGTTGCGTGTGGTGCTTTCGGCCGAAGACTTCGCCGAGCTGGAGCGCATCGCTCCGAAGGGAGTCGCCGCCGGGGATCGCTACCCGGCGGCGATGATGGCGTCGGTGCATCGATAGGAAAGCCGTACGCTTCACCGTCAGCGGCGCAAGGTCGCGAGGCGATTGAGACGAGACGTCTCGTATCAGCGGCGGGACATCGTCGGGCTGAGACGAGACGTCTCGTCTCAAGCGAGACGGTCGGTTGAAGCGGCGTGGTTGCGACGCTGCGTACGCTTCACCGTCAGCGGCGCAAGGTCGCGAGGCGATTGAGACGAGACGTCTCGTATCAGCGGCGCGGGACCTCGTCGGGCTGATACGGGACGTCTCGTCTCAAGCGGGACGAGCGTTTGCGTTCGCTACAGCGGCGATGCGGCGTCCTGACCAGCGAGGGTCGCTTCGGGCGCCGATGCGGGTCATGCCACTTCGTGACCGAGCCCGAGAAGCGATCCGCCTACTCGTCGACTTCCTCCTCGACGTCTTCCTCGCTCTCGCGCGCGGGCGTCGAGGTGTCGTTGGCGGCGAGGAGGGTGCCCTCGAGCTCCTTCGTGTTCTCGTCGTTGTCTTCCTTCACGATCGCGAGCTCCTCCTTCGCGTTCGTCCTGGGGTCGACGACGACGATGACGTCGTTTCGGACCTCGTGGACCACGACGACGCGGTTGTCGTGGGCGAGCTCCCAGCCGACGGCGATGGCGAGCGGGACGACGAGCGCGCGGCGGGCTCCGAGGGTGCGCCACACCACGCGACGGCGGATGCGGCGCCTCACCCGGCGGCGCACCCGTCGTCTCACTCTGCGGCGGTGCCTCGGACCTGCGGCGACCTCGCCAGCCAACAGCAGCAGCGCTCCCACCACGATGCGTCGGTTCATTCGCCTCCCTCCAACACTGTACCGCTTTCGAAGTTGCGGGCGGCCACGCCGACAGGGAGGAACCCGACGCGTCGGCCGTACCTGACCTTGCCGAGTCACCCACCTCGAACGACACTGCGCGCCACGAATGGCGCCGGTCGCCCTGCTCGTCGTGCTCGCCCAGGCGATTCCGCTGCCGATGACTCCGGAGGACGCGGGGACGGCCGAGTCGCCGTCGCCGCCTCCTCCCCCGAGCGGCGTCGTGGTGCGTGCGGGCCTGGAGGCGGGCGGCACGCTGTGGCCCGAGGGCTCTCCGTCCGATGGCCTCATGTTCGTGCGGCCGCTGGTGTCGCTCGACGTCGGCGAGGCGTTCGCGACCGAGCTCGGCGCGACGTTCAACCTGCTCGTGCTCGACGACGCGCCGCTCAACCGCCAGGGCGAGTACGGGCGGCTGTTGCGCCGCGCCGACTGGGACGAGCTGTCGGACTTCGGCCAGCTCATTCGCCAGCTCAGGGTCGGCCGCTTCGACGACCCGGTTCACCTGCGCGCGGGGCCGGTCAAGCTGCAGACGCTCGGCAACGGCCACGTGATCAACCGCTACTCGAACCGGGAGCTCGCGAACTACCACCCGGCGGCCGCGCACGGCGCGTTCGTCTGGGGCGCCGCGCGCGGAGAGGTCTTCGTCAGCGACATCCTCGGCCCGCGGCTGTTCGCCGGGCTCGCCGGCGTGGAGCTCGGCCGGCTCTTCTCGGGCGGGCCGCAGTGGCAGGACCGCTTCTGGCTCACGCTCGAGCTCGCGCACGACTTCGGGAACGCGGGCGGCGCGACCTGCCCGCTCGACGGCTCGCGCGCCGGCTGCCTGCCCGGCGACCGCATCAAGTCGCCGAGCGCCACGCTGCTGTACGCCGACCTCGCGGCGATGGTGTACCGCGGCGAGACGCTGCAGCTGCAGCTCATCGCCGGCGGCGGCACGCGCTTCGGCCGCGGTGCGGGAGCTGCGGCCGGCCTCACCGCTGAGCTCGACCTCTCGGGCTTCCTGCTCGGGATGAAGGTCGAGGCGCGCAAGCAGGCCGCCGGCTTCCGCCACGGGTACTTCGGGCCGCAGTACGAGGTGTCGCGCTTCGTCGGCGCCGGCTTCAGCGGCGTGCCGCTCGGAGACCAGGTGCTGCCCGACAGCGGCTCGGTCTACGGAGAGCTCCGCGCCGGCGCGCGCGGCGTGCTCGCGTTCGAGGTCGCGGTCGAACACTTCTTCTGGGGCCGGACGGACGTCGACGCGTCGCTGCAGGCGACGCTCTGGGCGTCGAGGCTCGTGATGTTCGCGCGCTTCACCGTCGTCGCGGTCGGAGTGTTTCCCCGCTACGCCGTGACCGCCGAGGCGCGCGTGCGGGTGGTCAGCTCCGTCTACGCGCTCGCCAGCGGCGGGACGGTGTTCACTCCGCAGAGCGACGGCACGCTCTCGCGCGGCGTGTTCGCCTCGCTTGGAGGCGGCGTCGACTTCGAGCTTTAAGCTCCGCCGCATGAGCGCGCTCGAGAAGATGCGGAAGCTGGTCGCGAAGCTGGACGGCGTCAGCGAGCGGCCGCACCACGGTGACGTGATGTTCTACGTGGGCAGAAAGCCGTTCGCGAGCGCCGGGCCGAAGGGCATGGTGATTGGCCTCGAGCCCGAGCACGCCGCGATGCTGGTCGAGAGGGACCGCGGTTTCGACCGTACGCGCGCGACGCGCGTGCCGTGATGTTCGACCCGGCCGAGGTGCCGCAGAAGGAGTGGGAGCCGCTCGTGCGCGAGGGCTACGCGACGGTGGCGGCGACGCCGAAAACGAAGCGCCGTTCCCGCTGAGAGGGTCGGCCAGAACAACCAGCGCATTGCCGACCTCCGTTCACGCTGAGCGGAGGCGCCGCAGGCGCCGCAGTCGAAGCGGTGCCGTGCAGGCGATGCGGTTCCCCTTCGACTCCGCGCTGCGCGCTCCGCTCAGGGTGAACGGGGGAGCCTCACGGGCAGCGCCCGTTGGCTGTGCACACTCCCGCATCTGCGCAGAACCGTCCCTGGCAGCAGAGCTGGCCGCTGCCGCCGCACGCCTCGCACATGCCCGCGCTGCACGCGAACGGCGCCTGGCAGACCGCGCCGGCCACGGTCGTGCAGCACCGCTCACCGAGCCCGCCGCAGCCGACGCACATTCCATTCACCGCGATGGAGCCCGGCGCGGTGCACCCGATGCCGTTGTCGCAGGTCGGCTGCCCGATGCGGCCGCACCCTCCGCAGCCGCCGTTCGTGCAGAACGTCGACGTCCCCGGGCACCCGGCGTCGACGCCGAGGCACTGCGTGCCGCCGGAGCAGCAGCCGCCGGCATTGCAGCCCTGGCCCGGGCAGCACGCCTGGCCCGGGTTTCCGCACGGGCTGCACATGTTCGACACGCACGCGAGGCCGGACGCGGTGCAGAACGGCGTCGCGTTGTTGCCGGTGCAGCACGGCTGGCCCTGACCTCCGCACGCGCCACACGAGCCGCCCGAGCAGGTGCCGAGCCCGCCCGCGCACTCCGCCGCCGCCGCGGTGCAGGTTCCGCCCGCGCAGCACGAGCCCGCCCCACCGCAGCGGCCTCCCGCGCAGCACGGCTGGCCGGGGTCGCCGCACGCCTGCAGCGAGCCGTTGAGGCACACCGCTCCGCCGTCGGGCAGGCCGTTGCCGCTCGAGATGCAGCGGCCGGTCACCGGGTCGGGGCACGCGCCGGCGCGGCAGCCCATGCCCGGGCACATCGGCTCGCCGGGACCGCCGCACGACACGCACCCGTTGTTGAAGCACGTCAGCCCGCTCGCGTTGCACATGTTGCCGGGGCAGCACTGCAGGCCCTGTCCGCCGCAGTTGCTGCACTCGCCGTCCATCTCGCAGACGTCTCCGCGGCGGCACGTCGTGCCGGTGCTGATGCACATGCGCGGCGAGGCGAAGTGGTCGCAGCAGCCCGTCGAGCACATGCTCCCCGGGCAGCACGGCTGGCCCACCATGCCGCACGTCTGGCACTGGTTGTTCGCGCCGCAGACCAGGCCGCCGCCGCACGGCGTGCTCGACGGACAGCACGGCTGTCCCGCTCCGCCGCACGGCTGGCACATCCCGCTCGCGCAGATGGCGCCCGCCGCGGTGCACGTGTTCTGCGAGCAGCACGGCTGGCCGACGCCGCCGCACGCGACGCAGTTGCTGCCCTGACAGGTCGCTCCGGCGCCGGTGCAGCTGCCCGAGCAGCACATCTGGCTCACCGAGCCGCAGCTGCCGCAGCTGCCGTTCATGCAGGTGCCGCCCAGCGGAGCGCAGGTCGCCCCCGACGACGCGCAGTAGTTGCCGACGCAGCAGCCGCCGCCTTCGCACATGTTGCCGGCGCAGCACGGCTCGCCCGGCCCGCCGCACGGGCCGCAGATGTCGACGCCGGTGAGGCACGAGAGCCCGGCGGTGTTGCACGTGCGGCCGGGGCAGCACGGCGTGCCGACGTCGCCGCAGACGCGGCACAGGCCGTTGCGGCACGTCGCGCTCGAGTCGAGGCAGGTGCTGTTGTTGCAGCACGGCTGGCCGGGACCGCCGCACGCGACGCACGCTCCGCTCGCGCAGGTGGTGTTGCCCTGCGTGCACTGGCTGCCGTTGCAGCAGGCCTGGTTCAGCGCGCCGCAGTTGCCGCACGCGCCGCCCATGCAGGTGCCGAGGCTGCCGCCGCACGCGGTGCCCTCGCCGAGGCACACGTCGTCGAGACAGCACCCGCCGTTGTCGCAGGCGCTGCCCGGACAGCACTGCTGCATCGCCGCGCCGCACGCGCCGCCGTCGGGCAGCGTGAGCTCGCGGCCGGCGTCGGGGCCTGCGTCGCTGGTGCCGCCGTCACCGACGGTGAAGTTGTTGGGGCAGCCGAGGCAGAGGAGCAGCGCAGCGCACAGCGAGAGGGCGCGAAGCATGTTCACCCGCGAGTGTCCGCCGGCCCGTGGACCTTCACGAGTTTCCCATTGGAGCCGGTGTCGGACGCGAGGGAGCGATGTGCGCGCTTCACTCTTCGCGAGCCGCGACGGCCGCTTTCACGCGCTTGGCGACCGCTGCGAGCTCGGCGGCGCGCTTCTTCGCGTACGCCTTCTTCAGCGCGGACTTCAGCTTCGACTCGGCCTTGTCGACCTTGCTCGCGTTGCAGCGCTTCGCGGCGTCGGGCCAGTCGGGGTGCCGGTCGATGCAGCCCTGGATCTGCTTCTTCAGCTTCTCGAGCGACTTCACGCGCGCGTCTTTCTCCGGCGCGAGCTCGGAGATGCTCAGCTTCTCGACGAGCTCGGTGCGCTGCGAGCGCACGAGCACCGCGCCGTTGCCCGGCTTCAGCGCGAGCTCCGCGGGAGGCATCGAGAAGACCGCGCCGTCGGCGGAGATGACGCTCACCTCCGAGCCGTCGAACGACAGCGGCAGCAGCACCTCGCCGTCGGCGGCGGCGAAGACGAGGAACTCGGCGGGCAGCTCGGTGAACGCGCGCTGCCGCAGCGCGAGCGCTTCTTTCGAGAAGCCTTCGAGCGCCCTCGGGTCGAGGCCCGGCAGGTGCTTCGTCAGCACGCGCGCCTCGACGGGAGCGCCGGCTTCCGGCTTCGACGCGACGGCCAGCGGGTCGGTGCTCTCGGCAGCTGCAGGAGCAGGCGCGGCTTCGGCGACCGGCTCCGGCGCGGGAGGAGCCGCCGCCGCCTGCGGCACCGACGCGCTCACCGTGTACGCGCCCTTCGCTCCGCGAATCCACACGGCGTAGCGGCCCGGCGCGAGCGAGTCGCCGGCCTTCACCGCGGGCACGTCCTCGAGCGCGAGCGGAGACAGCCACACCTCGCGCGCGGCGCCGTCGAGCTTCCACGTCACGCCGTCGAGCTTCGTCGCGACCTCGAGCTGCGCGTCGGGCACGGCGCCGTCGCCGAGCTCTCCCGACAGCGTGAGCGGGAACGCGACCGTCTTCACCGCCGCGGGCAGGACGCGCGGCCGGTCGGCGTCGAACACGCGCAGCTTGCCGCGCGCGTCGGCCGGCACCGCCGCCGGCGTGACGAGAAAGACCTCGAGCGGGCCCGGCTTCACGTCGAGTGTGAGCTGCTTCGTCGTGCCGCACGCGCCGCCGGCGACGACGCGGTCGCCCTGCGTCGCCTGCAGCGTGAGGTGGCTGATGCCCTCCGGCACCTCGAGCACCGCCACGGGCGACTTCGACAGCTGCGCCGCCGACGGAGCATCCTTGCAGAGCCCCGGGTCCAGCGCGCCGGCCCCACCCTCTGCGCGCTGGACCGCGATGAGCAGCGGGTTCGGGGTGAAGCCCTTCGCGAGCGGCACGCGCGCCGGCTCGCCCCACGCGGAGGCCGCCACGGCGAGCACGGCAGACACGAGTCGCTTCATGACCGGCCTGTACACCCCGGCGCGGGCCCAACTGTGCAAAGCTCCTCGGCGCATGATCAGCGCGCTGGTGCTGATGGTCGCCGCCGCGGGCACATTCCTGAATGTCCCCGGGGAGTCCGCCGCCCGCATGGCGTGGGGCCTCGACGTGCCCTCCGCCGGCTCGCACGAGCGCACCGCGCGCAGCTTCCTCGCCGAGAACGCCGGCGCCTTCGGCCTCGTGCCCGACGACGAGCTGGTGCTCGCCGAAGACCGCGCCGGTGTCGCCACCTTCGAGCGCCGCCGGGCCTCGGTTCCCGTCCTGGGCCACGAGGTGAAGGTCACCTTCGACGACGCCGAGCGGCTCGTGATGGTGCACGCCGGGCCGCCGCTGCCGCTCGCGCAGGGCTCGTTCCTCGTCGACGTCGTGCGCGCGGAGGCGGTCGCCACGCGCGGGCTCGACGGCGTGGAGCTGCTCGAGGCGCAGCGCACGTGGCGCTTCGACGGCCTCGAGCTTCGGCCCGCGTGGCTCGTGCGCTTCAACGCGGGCGGCCTCGCGCAGCCGATGCGCGCGTACGTCGACGCCGAGACGGGCCGCCTCGTCTACCGCGTGAGCGAGCGGCTGAGCGCCGGCATGGGCGCGGTGTACGACGTCTCTCCGGCGAAGGGGCCGGTCGTGATGCGCGCGCTCGGCGGGCTCCCCACGAACGCGACGACGCTCGTCGGCTCGCGCGCCGCGGGCCGCGACTGCAACGGCGGAGGCGTCGGCGGCGGCTGCACCCAGCGCGCCATGGCGAACGCGAGCTTCGACTTCGTCTACACGCCGAGCTTCCTCGTCAACAACAGCGACCGCTTCGGCGAGGTCAACGCGTACTACGCGACCGATCGCTTCTCGGCGTGGCTCGCCGCGCTCGACGCCGGCGTCACGCTGCCGCCCATCGACATCTATACGAACGTCGGCGGCAGCGATCAGGGCTTCTTCCTCGGAGGCTCCACCCGCTTCGGCATCGAGCTCGGGCAGGGCCCGGAGGCCGACTGGGCCTACGAAGGAGACGTCATCTTCCACGAGCTCGGCCACGGCGTCGTGCAGCGCAGCGCGGGCTTTGGGTTCTACGGCCTCGACGCGTTCGGCATCGCGGGCGAGGGCGGCTCGCTCAACGAGGGCAGCGCCGACTGTGTCGCGATGGCGCTCTCCGGCGACGCCGTGCTCGCGGAGTTCATCGGCCCGTACCTGCAGGACGCCGGCAGCCTCATCACGCCGTACCTGCGGCGCATGGACAACCCCATCACCTGCCACGGCCGCGACGGGAACCTGGACGGCGGCGACCCCGGCCGCTTCGGACAGATTCACGACGACGGCCGCATCCTGGGCTCGTTCTTCTGGGCGCTGCACTCGCGCACGCAGTCGCTCGGGCCGTACGCCGCCGCGTTCGCGCTGGTGCGCGCGCTGCGCAGCGTGAGCTCGAGCGCGGGCTTCAACGAGGTCGCCATCGCGGTGCGGCAGCACCTGACGAACCGCTACGGCAACTCCGCCGGAGACCTCGTCGCGTGCTTGCAGTGCGAGCGTGACATGCCCGGCTGCGCGACCCGCACGCGCCGCATCTACGACGGCGAGACACACGAGTCGCGGCTGCTCGGCAACGACACGCCGTCGCCGACGATGGGCAACGGTGAGAAGCCGTCGACGTTCCAGTACGAGCTGCAGGTGCCGGCGAACGCGACGGTGACGTTCGACCGGTTTCAAATCACCCGCGGCGCGCTGCCGAAGCTGTACGCGCGCTTCGGCCAGCGCGTCACGTGGAGCGGCGGCAACCCGACCTTCGACGCCGTCATCACCGGCGTCGGCCAGGTGCTGCCGGCGCAGCCGACGGCGGGGACGTGGTACCTGCAGGGCGCGCTCACCGACCCGGGCATGGGGACGCGGCGCTACGGCATTCGCGCGCAGGTGCAGGGCGGCGGAGCCCCGCGGCCCGCGGGGCCGGTGGTGAGCTGCTCGCTGGGCAGCGGCATCGGGCCGTGCGGAGTGGATGCCGGCTGCACGCCGCAGTGCAGCGGGCTGATGTGCGGCTCCGACGGGTGCGGCGGCTCGTGCGGCACGTGCGATGCGGGCACCATGTGCAGCGGAGCGGGCACGTGCGTCTGCGCGCCGCGCTGCGCCGGCCGCGTCTGTGGACCCGATGGCTGCGGCGGAATGTGCGGCATGTGCGCGAGCGGAGCGTGCGACGCGGATGCGGGCGTGTGCGTGGGGTGCACTCCGATGTGCGCGGGCCGGCAGTGCGGCGGCAATGGCTGCGGCCAGGCATGCGGGCAGTGCATGGGGATGAACGAGATCTGCGAGGTGTCGACGGGTCAGTGTCTCGACGCCGGCGAGCTGCCGGTCGCGGATGCGGGTGTCGATGCAGGGACTGGCGGCAGCGGCGGCGGCGGAGGGACGGAGGAGGTGCGCGGCGGTTGCGGGTGCGGCGCGGCTCCGCCGGTGCTGGTGCTGCTCGCTGGAATGGTGCTGATGGCGCGCAGGCGGCGGGGTAAGAACGGGCCGTGATGCTCGCGACCGCTGCGCTGCTGTGCCTCGGCTCCATCGACCCCTCCCACTTCGCGGGGGCCCTCACCGAAGAGCAGGACCTCGCGGAGGTTCCGGTCAGTCAGCTCACGAGAGACCAGCTGCTGGTCGAGAGGGCGCGCCTCGAGCCGGCGCGCACCGGCTTCATCGCGCCGATCGTCCTCACCGCCGTCGGCGGAGTCCTCGTCATCGGCGGCGCCGCGTTCACCGTCGTCGGCATCTTCTACATCTACCTCCCGTCGCTCTTCGGCTTCGCCACGGGGATGACGATGTCCATCTTCACCGCGGTCGGCGCCGTGCTCGCCGTCATCGGCGGCGCTGCCCTCATCGCCGGCGGAATCCTGCTCACCATCGGCCTCGTGAAGCTCTTCCCCGCGCTCGCGCGCCGCCGCGAGGCGTCCGACCGGCTCGAGGAGGTCAACAAGCGCCTGCAGCAGCTGGAGGCGCCGCCCGAGAACACCGCGCCGATGAACCCCGGTGACGTGCGCCGCGAGGGCCCGGTGCCGTCGCTGGTGCTGGCGACGTTCTAGTTCCGCCACCCTCCTCCGCTCAGCGTGAGCGGAGGAGGGTCGCACCTGTCGTCACGGCCCCGGGACGATCCGCAAGATCTGATCCCGGTCCGCCCCGCACGTGCCGCGCCCGTCGCAGTTCGACGTCGTCACGTACAGGTGCCTGTCCGGCCCCATCACCACGTCGCGCAGCCGGCCGAAGGTGCCGTCGAAGTACACCTCGTGCTTCTCGACCTTCGCGCGGTCGGCGCTGAGCACGACGCGCTGCAGGTGCTTGCTCCCGAGCACGCCCATGAGCAGCGACCCCTTCCACTCCGAGATCGCCGAGCCCGTGTACACGGCCGCTCCGCCCGGAGGCGCCGCGTTCTTCCACGTGAGCCGCGGAGTCACCATCGCGTCGCGCTTCTCGCAGCCCCAGATGGTCGGCCAGCCGAGGTTGTCTCCCGCCTTCGCCACGTTCACCTCGTCATGCCCGCTGCGGCCCGCGATCTCTCCCGACGGGCCGTGGTCGGTGACGACGAGCTCGGTCGGCGACAGCCAGTCGAAGCCCTGCGTGTTGCGGATGCCCGCGATGAACGCCGGCTTGCCGGGCCGAGGGTTGTCCTGCGGCGCCACGCCGTCGGTGTTCACCCGCAGGATTTTTCCCGCCGGGTCGTCCCAGTCCTGCGAGCGGTCAGGCGAGCGCGCGTCGCCGGTGCCGACGTACAGCATGCCGTCGGGCCCGAAGCGCAGGCGCCCGCCGTCGTGGAACTGCGCCGCCGCGATGCCGGTGATGAGGTCCTTGTCCTTCGTCGCCGAGCGGTAGTCCGGCGCCACCGTCCACCGCTCGACTGCGTTGCCGCTCTCCAGCGTCAGGTACACGTAGATGCGCCGGTTCGTCTCGAACGCCGGGTCGGCGACGAGCCCGAGCAGCCCGCTCTCGGCGCGCAGGCTGACCTGCGGCTCGGCGATCGGCTGCGCGACCAGCGCGCCGTTCTCGATGAGCCGAATTCGCCCCGGCCGCTCGGTGACGAGCATGCGACCGCCGGGCAGGAACGCGAGGCTCCACGGCACGTCGAGGCCCTTCGCGACCACCTCGGCCTTCACCTTCACCGTGCCGGCGGCGCCGAACGACGAGGTCGCCTCGGTGCACGTCGGGTCCAGGGGCCCGCTCGGCGTCGAAGCGCAACGGCTGCAGGCCACCATCAGGAAGCACACCGGAATGATCCGCACCATGCCCGGTGTGCTATCGCTGCCGCGGCCGGTGCGCACCCAGAACCTCGCCATCGTCTTCACGGATGTGAAGGGCTTCTCCGAGGCCGCCGCTCGCGCGACGGTCGAGCAGAACCAGGCCCAGCTCGAGCGGCTGCGCGCGCTGCTCGAGCCGGTGTTCGCCGCGTTCCACGGGCGCGTGATGAAGACGGTCTCCGATTCCTTCCTCGTCGTGTTCGAGTCGCCGACCCTCGCGGTGATGGCCGCGACCGCCGCGCAGGACGAGGTCTGGAAGCACAACCAGAACGGCGCCCCGCCGCTGCAGCTGCGCGTCGCCGTCAGCGCCGGAGAGGTCGGCCTCGAGTCCAACGACGTCCTCGGCGAGCCCGTAGCCGCGGCGGCCGCCGTCCGCGACCTCTCCAACCCCGGAGACGTCACGCTCACCGAGGCCGTCTGGCTGCTCGTGAACCGCGCCGAGGTCCGCGCGGAAGCCGCCGGCAAGCACGGCGAGCAGCTGCTCTTCCGCGTGCCGAAGGCCGCCGCCGGCGCGCCCTACGGAGGGCAGGGGATGGCGCGCGTGCCGCCCACTCCGACGGGAGAGCTCGGCACCGCGCTCACCGGCTCGGCGCTCAAGGCGATCAAGTCGCCGCGCACGGGCCGCTTCGCCGGCATCGCCGCGGCGGCGCTCGCCGTCGTCGGCGCCGTCGTGCTCGTGGCGAAGCTCGTCGGAGGGCCGCCTCCGCTCGAGCGGGCGATCGAAGAGGTGCAGCAGGCGAGCGCTGCAGAGCGCTCGGCGAAGGTGCTCGCGGCGCAGGCGCTCATCGCGCAGGAGAAAGAGCCCGCGTATCGCGACTACTGGTACGGCCGGCTGCAGGCGGTGCAGGACGACGAGAACGCTCCGGCCTACTTCCGCTCGGCGGTACGCGGCGGTTACGCACCCGCGGAGGATGCGCTCATCGGCCTCTTGCAGCATCGTAAGTGCCCCGTGCGCATCTCCGCCATCAACGCGATCGTCGAGCTGAAGCTGTCGCGCGCGCGGCCTTCGCTTGCTCAGCTCGCCGACAAGGGCGGCCCGGACGACACCGAGCGCGTGCTGTTCTTCGGCTGCAACTCGAGGGCGGCGGCCTCGGAGGCGATCGATCGCCTGTCAGACTGACTGCGCCAGCCCCTGTCGTGAAGTGATCATCCCCCCCTGTGTTAGAGGCGCCCCACCATGACCGCTGCCGTCGCCATTCCCGCGTCCACTCCGTTTCCGAAGCTCGATGAGATCGTCGAGAAGGTGAAGCAGGGCTCGAAGGAGTTCGCGAAGCTCTCGATCGACGAGCGCATCGCGATGCTCGAGGCGTTCCGTGACGGCTTCCGCCGCGTCGCCATCGACGCCGCGAAGGCCGCGTGCGCGGCGAAGGGCATCGACTTCGAGTCGCCCATCGCGGCCGAAGAGCTGCTCGCCGGCCCGATGATCACCATCCGCATCCTGCGCCTCACCGCCGAGGCGCTGCGCGAGGTGAAGGAGCACGGCGCGCCGCAGCTGGACCGCAAGGCGTTCCGCCAGCTCGAGGACGGCCGCTGGGCGGTGAAGATCTTCCCCAACAACAAGCTCGAGGGCACGCTGCTCGCGGGCCACGTCGGCGAGGTCTACCTGCAGCCGGGCATCACGCCCGACAACATCAAGCAGCACCAGGCGTCGTTCTACCGGAAGCCGCACGACGGCAAGCTGTGCCTCGTGCTCGGCGCCGGCAACGTGAACGCCATCGCGCCCGCGGACGTCGTCTACAAGATGTTCGTCGAGGGCACCGCGTGCATCTTGAAGATGAACCCGGTGAACGCGTACCTCGGGCCGTTCATCGAAGCCGCGTTCGCTCCGGCGATCGCGCGCGGCTTCCTCGCGGTCGTCTACGGCGGCGCGGAAGAGGGCGGCCACCTGGTCAACCACCCGCTCGTCGACGAGGTGCACATCACCGGCAGCGACAAGACGCACGACTACATGGTCTGGGGCCCGCCGGGCTCCGAGTCGGCCGCGCGCCGCGCCCGCAACGAGCCGCTGCTGAAGAAGGAGATCAGCTCCGAGCTCGGCTGCGTCACGCCCGTCATCGTGGTGCCCGGCCCGTACAAGGACGGCGAGCTCGCCTTTCAGGGCCGCAACATCGCCGGGATGATCGCGAACAACGCCTCGTTCAACTGCAACTCGGCGAAGCTGCTCGTCACCTCGAAGGCCTGGAGCGGCCGCCAGGCGCTGCTCGAGAAGATCGAAGCCGGCCTGAAGATGACGAAGCTGCGCAAGGCGTACTACCCGGGCGCGCACGAGCGCTGGAAGTCGTTCGTCGACGGCCGCGAGAACGTGAAGCTGATCGGCAGCCCCGGCCCCGACGAGCTCGCGTGGGCGCTCATCACCGACGTCGACAAGAACAAGCGCGACGACCGCGTGTACTCGGTCGAGCCGTGGTGCGGCCTCGTCTCCGAGGTGAACTTCGACACGCAGGACGTCGCCGCGTACCTCGACGAGGTGGTGAAGTTCGTGAACGAGCGCGTGTGGGGCACGCTGTCGGCGATGGTCGTCGTGCACCCCGACACGCTCAAGGACCCGAAGGGCAAGGCGGCGGTCGAGAAGGCGCTGCGCGAGCTCCGGTACGGCGCGGTCGTCGTGAACAGCTGGGCCGGCGCGGTGTTCGGCCTCGGCGTGGCCCCGTGGGGCGCCCACCCGTCGTCGACGCTGCAGGACATTCAGTCCGGCCGCGGCTGGGTGCACAACACGATGATGTTCGACCACGACGCGCTCGAGAAGTTCGTGTTCAGCGCGCCGGTGAAGGCGTCTCCGATTCACCCGTGGTTCCCCGGGCACAAGACCGCCGACGCCCTCGCGAAGAAGCTCATCGACTTCGAGATGGGCCCGAGCTGGCTCAAGCTCCCCGGCATCGCGGCGACCGCGCTGCGCGGCTGAACGACGCTGCGTGTCCGCTGTTTGGCGCGGGCGGTCATTGACCGCCCGAGCGCCTGATTGGCCAATCAGTTGAAACCGTGACGGCACCTATGGTCTTAGAGGTCCCGCCTTCGCTCAAAGGGGACCTCCAAGTCGGGAGCGTCCGGCGTGAAAAAAATACTGCTGTCTTGTTTGATCGCATCTGCTGCGAGCGCTCTGTTGCTTGCGCGTGCTTCGCACGCGGGGACGTTCGCGGTCGGAGACGTGGCCGTCGTCGAAGACACGACGGGCATCGCCCACCAGCAGGTCGACTACATGAACATGATGGGCCCGCCGACCGACCTGCTCGCGCCGGGCGGCCGCTTCTGCCGAGAGGCCGCGAAGCAGCTCATCCCCGTCATGGGCGACAACTTCGACGGCCTCTTCACGTTCACGCCGAAGATGCTCGACGACCTGGCGAACGTGCAGCAGGGCCAGCCGGTGCGGTGGAGCACGCAGGGCATCGGCACCCAGCCGCTCAACTGGGGCGCGCAGTTCGGCAGCGCCGCGAAGCTCTCGCAGTGCGTGTTCATGGGCTCGCTGCCGCGCCTGCCGAACAACCCCGACAGCCCGGTCACCATCTTCTTCGGCCTGCCGCTCGGCATCACCGGCACCGAGCTGATGGGCCACGAGTACGGCCACCACTGGATGACGTGGATCTACTTCGACAAGAACGACGGCATCGGCCAGCGCGACACGCTGCGCGGCTACGAAGCGAACCAGAACGACCCGAACTCGACCGGCCAGCTCAACGGCCACTACGGCTACTACACGGACTCGCGCTCGGTGATGTACGGCAACTTCATCACCGACCTCGGCAACGGCTCGTTCAGCGTCGCGGGCGGCCAGCGCAAGTACGGCTACCTGGACCAGTACCTGATGGGCCTGCGCGCGCCGAGCGAGGTGCCGCCGACGATCGTGCTCGACGACGGCTCGCACCACAACAGCGCCGCCGGCGCGCGCGCGCCCGGGCCGGCCGAGACGGTCAGCAACATGACCCGCGTCGACGTGAGCGTCGACGACGTCATTCGCGCCATGGGGCCGCGTGTCCCCGCGTATCCGAACGCGCAGAGCTGCTGGCGCGTCGCGTTCGTGCTCGTGGTGCCTCCGGGCCAGACGTACAACCCCGCCGACGTCGCGAAGGTCGAGACCTACCGCGCGCGCTGGCAGCAGTGGTTCACGTGGGCCACCGACGGCCGCGGCACGATGGACGCGCGGCTCACCGGCAATGGCTGCCTGCGGAACCCGCCGCCCACGGACGGCGGCACCGTGATGCCGCCGGTGGACGGCGGCACCACCGTGGAGCCCGAGGTCGACGCCGGCTTCAACGGAGAGGTCGCGTTCGCCACGGTTCCCATCTTCGACGACACGCCGGTGGTGCCGGTCGTCGAGCCGCCGCCGCCGCCGAAGAAGGAGGACACCATGGTCGACCTGGGCACGACGAAGCTGCGGCCCGGGTGCTCCTGCTCGGCGGGGCTCGAGGCGCTGTTCGTGCTGGGGGCCGTGGCCCTGCTGCGGCGGCGTCGCCGCTGACGGACGTCGCCGTCAGGGCGACGTGATGCGGCCGGCGAAGACGATCGCGCCGGTCGCGTCGTCGCGGACGAGCAGCACGAACGGGCGGTCGATGGTCACCGGCCGCACCACCGGAATCGAGGTCGTGCCGACGATGACCGCCGTCGCCGCCGCCGCCTCGGTGCCCGCCTCGTCGACCTTCACGAACGCCTGGTGCACGACGTCGCTGACCGACAGCTTCGCGGCCTTGCTCATGTTCGAGAAGTCCGCCTCCTCGGTGAACGCGAGCCCGAGCCCCAGGTCGACGAGCGGCTGCTTGAGGCCCGCGGTGGTGCGCAGCTCGAACTTCGGCATCGACAGCTCGAGGTGCTCGCCCTTCAGCGCAGAGACGAACGTCTTCAGCGTGGCCGCCGAGAGCGACGCCTCGAGGGCCGGCAGCTGGCCCGACGGCGGCACGAGCAGCAGCGCCGACATCTCGTCACCGTCGTACGGAAGCTCGATGACCTCGGTGCCGTTCACCGTCGCGGCGCGCACCGCGACGTCGCCGATCGACATCATCTGCACCTGCGTCGAGCCGCCGCCGAGCTTGTGGAACGTGCCCGGCTTCGTCGCGTTCTTGTCGAACGGCGTCCTCCACGCGGCGTTGAAGTAGATGGCGTTCACCAGCACCGCGCGCGTGTGCCGGTCGATGGTGCCCTGCGGCAAGAGGTCCTTGATGCGGTTCTCGGTGCGGGTCTCGACCCAGCGGTTGATCTCGAGGCGCGAGTCGTCTGCCTTCTCGACGAAGTTCATCAGCCGCACGTTCGCGCCGTACTCCTTGGCGAGCAGGTCGAGGTACGGCACCTCGAACTTGAAGCCCGACTGCGCGAAGAGCTGGTTCGCGATGGTGAGGCGGAAGGCCTTGCCGTCGGCGGCCTTCGCTCCCGCGCCGCGCGAGGTCAGCTGGCGATCGAGGTCGTTCATCGCCCGGTGGTACGCGCTCTGCGCGAGCGTCTGCTGCAGCGTGGTCTCGAACGCGGCCGTCGTGTTGCCCGCCGCTCCGGCGTAGGTCATCGAGAGCGCCAGCGTGATGCTGTGCGGAGAGAAGAAGAGGTTCTCGTCGCCCTTCACCAGCTTGCGGTACAGCCCGAACGCGAAGTCCGAGTTGTTCGCGACGGCCTTCTCGAGGTCCGGCGACGGTGCCGCGGTCAGCTCGCGCGGCAGGTCCGACGACGCCACCTCTCCGGGAGGCAGCGGCATGTCGGTGGCGTTACCGCAGGCGACCGCGAGGAGCACGACACACGCAGAGAGCAGCTTTGCTTTGAGGTTCATGGGCCGCGCGCAGAGCAGCGCGCGTGCCACGCGGCGTCATCCTGAGGTCTCGGCCACTTGGCTCGGGCGCCCGCGTCAGATTTTCGTTGCGAGACCGTAGGCCTTCTGGATCGCAATTTAGGCCAAGTAACCCTTGAATTGAGCTTCAGAGTGCGTCAGTAAAGCTTCCGCCTTCGTCGTTTAACCTTCCCGGAGCCAAAAATGGACCTCGACCGCAAGAGCAGCCGGACCCAGGACGTGCTCGATTCTTCCTCCATCGTCTCGCCCACGAACCCTGCGCTGAGGGACTTCCTGGAGATCCCCTACGACGAGATGGAGGAGCTCAACCTCGAGGCCAAGCGCCAGCGGCTCAACCGCGAGAAGCCCGACAAGATCCGCGAGCAGCGCGTGAAGTACCTGACCGACGAGAAGCGCATCAAGGCGGTCACCGTGTGCTTCACCGACCTCGAAGGCCGGCTGCACATGCTCGACTACGACAAGAAGTTTCTGCTCGGGTCGGCCGACAACCTCACCTTCGACGGCTCGTCGATTCGCGGCTTCTCCGCCCAGCAGGAGAGCGACCTGCGCCTCTCCATCGACTGGCCCGCGTTCTACTGGCTGCCCTCCGACGTCTTCGGCCCCGGCAAGGTGCTCGTGTTCGGCGAGGTGCTCGAGCGTGACGGCACGCCGTACGTCGCCGACCTCCGCGGCAAGCTGAAGGCCTACACCGAGGCGATGTGGAAGAAGGACCAGACCGTGTGCAACGTCGCGCACGAGATCGAGGGCTTCCTCTTCAAGGGCCGCGACGCCGAGCGCCGCTTCCACGAGACCGGCCACTTCGACTTCGTCTCGACCGGCGGCTACTACCACTCGCTGCCGGGCGACGCGCTCCGCCGGTTCATCGACAACGCCGCCGAGGTGCAGCGCGCGATGGGCTTCGAGAACGAGAAGGACCACCCCGAGGTGGCTCCGTCGCAGTTCGAGATGAACTTCAAGTACGCGGACGCGGTCATCGGCGCCGACCAGGTGCAGCTGTACAAGCTGCTCTCGCGCCAGGTCGCGTCGCAGCTCAACCTGACGGCGTCGTTCCTGCCGAAGCCGGCGACCGGCATCAACGGCAACGGCATGCACACGAACCTCTCGCTCGCGAAGAAGGGCGTGAACCTGTTCCACGACAAGAAGGGCAAGGACGGCCTGTCGAAGGCCGGCTGGGACTTCATCTCGCGCATCCTGTCGAACGCGCAGGACATCTGCCTGGTGCTGAACTCGTCGGTGAACGCGTACCGCCGGCTCGACCCGCACTTCGAGGCGCCGAATCAGATCAAGGCGTCGGCGATCGATCGCGGCTCGATGGTTCGCATCCCGCTCGGCAACGAGAAGAGCGCGCGCATCGAGGTGCGCTCCGTGGCTCCGGACTCGAACCCGTACATGAGCGTGTACACGATTCTCCGCACCGGCCTCGAAGGGAAGATCGAGAAGTCCGCCAGCGAGAAGACCCGCACCCGCTTCCTGCCCGACAACATCTACGACGCCATCCGCCTCTTCAAGGCGTCGTCGTTCTCGCGCGAGCTGTTCGGCGACATGGTCCACGAGAAGTTCGCCGACCTGAAGACGGCGAGCGCCGAGCGGTGCCCGAAGGCGCTGGGCACCAAGGTGAAGGTCGCCGAGGTGCAGTTCCACCATGAGGTCACGAACCAGTTCCTCTGGAACCAGTTCTGACCCGAAGGCCGATGCACGGCGCGTGCTTCGTTCTCGCCGCGCGCCGTGCTCACGGCCAGACAACGGCCGCTCCGCGCGGTCGCATCGGCTGTGTCTCGGTCTTCGGGTCGCGACTCACCGATGCGCAGCGGTGATCCACCCGATGAGCTCGGGGTGTGAGAACGCGGCCCTCCACGAGTCGTGGCCCACCCCGGGCACCTCCGTGTAGCGGAACGGCGGCGGCAGCATCGCCGCCACCTGGCGGATCGCGGTGTTCGGCACCAGCTCGTCCTTCTCACCGTGAAACGCCCAGATGGGGAAGCCGGCCAGCGCGCGCGCTGACGAGGGCTCGAGGTCTCCGGCGATCGGCACGGCGGCACAGAACAGCTCGCGGTGCCGCAAGAGCAGCTCCCACGTTCCGATGGCGCCCATCGAGAAGCCGATCACCGAGATGCGGCTCGCGTCGACCGAGCGGCGGCGGCCCAGCTCCCGCACCAGCGACACCACCTTGCGCTGCGCGTCCGAGTCGCCGCCGTACCAGCTGCCGCCCCACGTGTCCTCGCGCGGGCACTGCGGAGCCACCGCGATGAGCTCCTGCCCGAGCAGCGCGTCCACTCCGTTCTTCAGGTGCCCGAGGGTGTCGTCTCCGCGCTCGCCGCTGCCGTGGAGATAGAGGACGACGGGGTAGCGGCGGCTCGCGTCGTACCGCGGCGGCAGCGCGAACCGATACGGCAGCCCTTCGTGCCGCTCGAGCTCCCAGCTCACTTGCCCACCCAGCGCGAGGTCACCGCGCAGAGCGCGTCTCCGCCCGTCGCGCAGACGGCGTGCAGCGGGCTCGTCGTCACCGAGAGCGAGAACACGTACGGCACCAGCTTCGCGGCGTTCTCGAGCGCCGCGGCCTCTGCCGCTTCCTTGGTGTCGCCCCGGCCCGCGGCGTTGACGGTCTCTTTCATCCGCACCTCGCCACGCCCTTCGCACAGGACCTCGCCGTCGCGAAGGCCGATCACGCGCGCCGAGAACGTTCCGCTGCCGCGCGTGTAGCCATCGGTGCCCTCGTTCACCGGCGGCTGCAGCGTGAAGTACTTCGCCACCACCAGGTACCGCGCCGTCGACAGATCCGGAGACCCCGCCTTCGCCCGCTCGAGCCTCCGCGGCCACTCCGCCGGGTTCAGCGTCGCCGTGACCGCCGCCCGCGGCTCTACCGGGACGAACTGCTCGCGCCGCTCGCGCACCACGTCGATGCCCGCGCCGACGAGCACCTCGTCCCATGCGTTCTCGTCGCCCGGCTTCACCGCCGTCTTGCCGAGGTAGGCCGCGATGCCCTGCGGCGACGTCGCCTCGAGCTTCCCGGCGCACGCCTCGGTGAGCAGCGGCAGCACGTCGGGCGCCGGCAGCTGAGACGCGTGCTGCTCTCCGAGCGCGATGGCGTGGCGCCCGCGCTCTGCCGACGCGTTCGTCCAGTCGAACCAGAGGAACGCGACCACGCCCCAGGCGACCGCGTACAGGGCACACGCGATGATCAGCTTCTTCAACCGTCGCGAGCTTACGGGAAGCTCAAGCCCAGCACCCACTTGCGCCAGTCGGCGTCGAGCGTCTTCCACCGCGCCTCGCCCAGCGTCGCCTTCAGCGCCGAGGCCGCGCTCGGCTCTTTCAGCGCCCGGCGGATGAACGCCTGCAACAGACCCTGCTCCTGCAGGTACTGCATCAGGTACCGCGCCTGCGCGTAGTGCAGCCCTTCGTTCTCGTCGCGGAACTCTGCGTCGCTGGTGCTGATCAGCTTCGCGATCGGTGGAGCGGACCCCTTTCGCAGCGCCTTCTGCAGGCCGGCCAGGCGCCAGTTCGGCAGGCCGATGATGCGGCCGTCGCGCTCGGAGCTCTGCTCGTAGAGCGAGGCCAGCCCTTCGTTCAGCCACGTCGGCGCGTCGGCGAAGTTCGCCGCGATGTACGGGTGCACGATCTCGTGCACCAGCGTCCCGCCCCCCGTCGCGATGTTCATCACCAGCGCGTGGTGCTGCGACGACGCGTAGCCGTACGGAGTGCCCGGCTCTTCTCCGAACATCTCCTTCGCGTGGCGCACGTAGCTGGCTTCGCCGTCGAACAGGAAGACGTCGTAGATGCCGTCGGGCCGCTTGCTGAAGTACTCGCGCTCGAGCTGCTGCACCGTCCAGCGCACCGTGCGTGTGTCCGGCTTCCCGTTGCTCTTCTCCGCCCAGACGACGAACGGCGCTTCGACCGCGTACGTGAGGTCGTCGATCGCCTTGCCGTACTTCGCGCGGGTGCGGGCCACGTGTGCCGCGTACGGGTCGTCGCTCGGCTTGAGCCGCAGGCGGATGACCGTCCACTTCGCCGCGTCGTATTTCAGCGGCCACAGCTCGAGGACCTTCGCTCGCGTGAAGCGCGTCGGGCCGCTGTCCAGCGCCGGGTCTTCGAAGAGCAGCGTGTTGCCGTTGTCCTCGTAGCCGGTGAGCAGGCGGAAGTGCTCGGTGGTCTCCGGGTCCGACGAGTAGTGCATGCAGAGGATCGACGGGTACCCCGCGCGCAGGTCTTTCAGCGCTTCCTCCAGCAGCGCGTTCATCGGCGCTGCTGCCGAGCTCGCCGGCACCGTGTACCAGACTGCGCCCGGGTCGAAGCCTGCCGTCTCCACCGCCACTTTGAGCTCTCTCGTCCACGCTCCCCGGTTCAGCTCGGGTGGCACCTTCGACCATTTGAAGACGTCGTCCTGCGTGCCTTCGCGGTTGAAGTGGCGCAGCGCCATCTCCACGCACGCTTCTCCGCAGAAGTCCGGCTTCTGCTTCACGTGCGGCACGTTCGGCAGCCGGTACGCCGCCGGGACCGGCGCGGCGCTGATCAACAGCCCGAGCAGAAGCACCATGGCTGCTCGACGTTTGCCGCCGCGGAGTTGTTCCCGGGTCTTCAGGCGACGGCGGTTGGGTTTGGGCGTCGGCTGCTTGCATGTCGCGGGGACCTGCGTGGCGCGCTTCGACCCGCAGTGCAGTGCGGCCGTTGCTGCTCGGCGGTTACGTGCGCTCGTTTGTTCCCTGCGCGGATTGTCGCAGCCGCTCGGTTTGGCTTTGAGGGGGCGGCGGTCTGCTTTGGGGCTTCGTGCCTCGCTCGGCCCGCACTGCTCGTCTCGCCGGCATCGGCGTCGACCACTGCGTGGCGGGCTCTATCAGCGGGGGGCGCTGACGAACCCTGGCACGCGAGAGCGGCGCCGCGGTCGAGCCCAGCGTGACGCCCGACGCGCGCCCCTGTCCCCTCGAAGCCAACCCGAGGGGCTGCGACAATCCGCGCAGGGAACAAACGGGCCCACGTAACGGAGCAGGCGCAACGACCGCACCGAATGGCTTGTCGAGGTGCACCACGCGGGTCCCCGCGACATCCGGCGATCGCCTTCGCGGGGCCTCGCCTCGTCGGTCGATGAGCCGCAGCGTGCGGCGCACCAGGTCGGCTCGCGGGTAGAAGCCTGCGCCTACCCGCTGGACGCGTGTCGCCGCCGGCGCATCACACGACCTCTCCGACTTCCGTCCGCGCTCGATTCGCGTGCCAGGCTTTGTCAGCGCCCCCCGCTGACGGATCCTGTCACGCGAGCTCAGTACGGCGCCGGTCGCCCCTCGCCCGGCCCCTCGCGCGCCACTCGCCCCTCCGCGAGCACCCGCGTCTCGCGAAGCCGCTCGATGAAGCGCAGCGGGTGGCGCAGCACGTCGCGCTTCGTCGTCGGCAGCGGGTGCCACCCGGCGGCCACCAACTCCGACGTCTGCTCCTGGTCCCGATAGAAGCGCTTCGCCTTCGTGTGGTGCAGCAGGCTGTGCGCCGGAATGCAGATCTTCAGCTCCGGGAAGGCGAAGTCGACTTCGCCGATCCACCGGTCGCCGGCGAACACGTTGAAGTGCACGATCGGCTGCGGCATGTCGGCCGCCCAGACGAGGCGCCGCACCTCCACCTCCAGCGCGCTGTCCGTCACCTGGCGGTCCACCAGCATCTCCCGCAACGTCGACAGCCCTGGATACGCGTTCGGGCTCAGCTGCGAGACCACCTGCGTCAGCAGCGGCTCGAGGCCGCGGTTCGCGCGCAGCGCCGAGTCCAGCGCAACGTCCAGCTTCGTGTCGTCGAGCGTCGCCGCGAGGTCGATCAGCGTGCGCTGTACCGACGTCACCGCCGTGCCCTTCCGATGGCGGAAGTATTTCGGTCTCAACGTCCGCGACGAATGAACCACGACGCCGTTCGGCGCTCGCAGCTCGTGGCCGCGCGGCAGCGTCACGTCGATCACGTTCGGCGGCCAACGCTCGAACCCGTCCAGCTTCCAGAAGTACGCCGCGCTCGCGTGCGACAGCGCCGTGTACGGAGCCCCCTGCAGGCACACCGTCGCTGCGCGCTGCCACCACGTGTGGGGAGTTCCCGGCAGCCGGTACACGCCGTGCGCGCCGGGCTCCCAGTCTCCGCGTCGCAAGAGCCGGTCGATGGTTCCTCCGCTGAGCCCCGCACGCCGCGCTTGATACCGAGACAGCACGCCGTGCTGCTCGGCGAACAACTTCAGGACGAGACCGTTCTTTCCCCTCATGAGAGGGAAGGAGAGCATGCGGGTCTGACGTCAGAACTCCGCGCACGCAGAAGCCCAGCGGCGGCAGCCGTGCGTGTCTCGCTGCTCGACGGCTTGCGCGACTGACGCGGCGAGGAGGAACGCGACGACCAGCGCGCCGAGCGCGAGCACGGGGCGCCGCAGCCTCGCGAAGGGCAGTCGCAACAGCAGCGCCGGCGCGACGCTGGCGACGATCCACCCGGCGTGCAGCAGGCCGTTCACCACGCCGTCGGGCGCGTGCGGCCAGTGTGTGAGCCACGTCAACAGCCCGCCGACCCCGAGCATCGCCGACGCCGCGATCGCCGCTGCGAGCCCCGGCGCCACGGCGGGCCGATGGCCGCGGCGCAACGCCGCTCCGAAGGCGGCCAGGCTCAGCACCACGCCCGAGATGGGCACCACGAAGGGCGGCAGGGCGAGCACGGCGCCGATCCACCGAGGCGTCCCGCGCTCGTACCAGGTGTCGTAGAGGCCCAGCTCCGTCTTCAACGTCAGCAGCGGGTTCCAGCCGTCGGCGAACGCCCCCAGGAACGCGACGGCGAAGGCGAGACCGGTGAGCAGCAGGCGCGAGCGAGGTTTCATGCGCCGCATGGTGCGCCCGCGCCGCGGCCCCCAGCATCGGGCGACAGGTGGACCCTCGGTCGTTCGACCGACGGAGGTGCCGCCGCCGCCAGCGAGGCAGGCCTTTCGAGCTGATGCACTCTTCCTCCCTCCACGGCGACGAAGCCAGGCGAGGCCACATCGAGGCGCCATGCTATGAGCGCGGCCCGAATGACCCCTGTGATCCTCGCCGGCTCGGCGCACCCGAAGCTCGCAGACGCCCTCGCACGCGAGCTCGGCGAGCCGCTCGGCCCGTGCTTCATCACGCGCTTCCCCGACGGAGAGCTCGAGATCGAAGTCCAGGCCGACGTCCGCTTGCGGCCGGTCTTCATCGTGCAGCCGACCAGCCCGCCCGTCGGAGAGCACCTGCTCGAGCTCGCGCTCCTCTCGGACGCGTCGCGCCGCGCCGGAGCCTCCTCCGTCACCGCCGTCGTCCCGTACCTCGGCTACGCCCGGCAGGACCGGCGCGAGACCGGCCGCGAGCCCCTCGGCGCCCGCGTCGTCGCCGAGCTGCTCGCTGCGGGCCGCATCGATCGCATGGTCTGCCTCGATCTCCACTCGCGCGCCGTCGAGGGCTGCTTCCCTCAGCCCGTCGAGCACGCGTCGGCGGTCTCCTCGCTCGTGCAGCGGCTCAAGGACATTCCGCGGCCCGCCGTCGTCGTCAGCCCCGACCTCGGAGCCGTCAAGCGCGCCGAGACCTTCGCCCGCCTGCTCGGCGTCAACGTCGTCGTCGTGCACAAGCAGCGGCAGTCGGGCTCGAACGTGAAGGCCGTCGGAGTCGTCGGCGAGGTGAAGGGCCTGCACGCGGTCGTCGTCGACGACATGATCTCGACCGCGGGCACCGTCTGCGCCGCCATCGAGGCGGTGGTGAAAGAGGGCGCCCACGCGGACGTCACCGTCGCCGCCACGCACGGGCTGTTCGTCGGCCCCGCGCTCGAGCGGCTGGCGGCGTGCAAGCCGCGGCGCGTGGTGGTGAGCGACTCGGTGCCGCCTCCGGCGCAGACTCCGTTCCCTCTCGAAGTCGTGCCGATCGCGCCGGTGCTGGCCGACGTCCTGCGCCGCCTTCAACCATGACCTTCACCGACGAAGAGCGGAAGATCATCGCGCGCTGCTCGACTCCCGAGCGCACGCAGCAGTGGCTCGACGGCCTCAAGTACAACTGGGAGCGCGACGGCAAGTCGACGCTCAAGTCCTTCCGCCGCGTCGCGCGCGAGCGGAACGCGCACTGCCTCGAGGGCGCGCTCGCCGCCGCCGCCATCTGCTCGCAGCACGGAGATCCGCCGCTGCTGCTCTGCATGGAGGCGCGCGACATCGACCACAACCTGTTCGTGTACCGCCGCCGCGGCCGCTGGGGTGCGCTCGCGCAGTCGCGCGACGAGAACCTGCGCTCGCGGCCTCCGGTGCACAAGACGCTGCGCGACCTCGTGCTCGCGTACCACCCGTACTACTGGAACTACTGGACGAAGGACCGCACCGATCTCACGCTGCGCGGCTTCGCGCTGGTGGATCTGCGGAAGGTCGCGGGCCGCCGCGACTGGATCACGAGCGAGGCAGATCCCACGTACATCGAGGATCACCTCTGGAAGATCCGCTACGAGGCCATCTGGCCGATCCCCCGGCGCACACACTTCATCAGCCCGCGTCGAGGCAAATTGCGCTGGGTGTGACCGGGGCGCTATCAATCGATGCACCGTGCGACGCGCCCTCGTCCTCTTCCTCGTTGCCTGCGGGACTCCCTCGACGCCCGACCCCGGCGAGGTGCCGGTCACCTGGGAGAAGGACATCAAGCCGCTGGTGACGCAGAGCTGCGCCGGCTGCCACGTCTCGACGGGCATCGCGCCGTTCGCGCTCGGCACCTATGAAGAGGTGACGATGATGGCCGCGGCGTCGCGCGCGGCGATCGAGAGCCGGCGAATGCCTCCGTACCTCGCGGGCCGCGGGTGCGCGGAGTACGTGAACGACATCAGCCTCTCGGACGAGCAGATCGCGATGTTCGGGAAGTGGGTGGACGACGGGATGCCGAAGGGCACTCCGGGCACCTCGATGCAGCCGCTCGACGTTCCGCAGCCGGGGCTCACGCGCGTCGACCGCTCGTTGAACTTCCCCGCGCCGTACACGGTGCAGGAGGCGCCCGACGACTACCGCTGTTTCGTGCTCGACTGGCCTGAGACCGAAGACAAGTACGTGACCGGTTTTCGCGTCGTGCCGGGCAACGCGAAGGTCGTGCACCACGTCATCGCCTACCTCGCCGCCCCCGAGCGCGTGGCCGCGGTGATGGCCGAGGACGCCGCGGACCCCGGCGACGGCTACCGCTGCTTCGGCGGCCCCGGCGCCGGAGTGCGCGAGTGGATCGGCGCCTGGGCCCCCGGCGGAGTCGGCTCGATGTACCCCGCCGACACCGGCCTGTTGATTCCGCGCGGCAGCAAGGTCGTGCTGCAGGTGCACTACAACCTGCAGCCCGGCGTGGCGGACAAGACCGACTCGACCCAGATCGACCTCGCGCTGGCCGACACGGTGAAGCGCCGCGCGGTGCTGTTCCTGTGGACGAACCCCGACTGGGTGGAAGGCAAGGGCATGCAGATTCCCGCCTTCGACGCCGACGTCCAGCACGCGTTCGCGTTCGACCCGACGCCCTACATGGGCGCGCTCACGCGCGGAGCCATTCCGAGCGGCGTCGGCGTGCGGCTGTACTCGGCGTCGATTCACCAGCACCTGCTCGGCAAGTCGGCCCGCTTCGAGATTCTGCGCGGCGACGGTGTGACGAAGGAGTGCCTGCTCGACATTCCCCGCTGGGACTTTCACTGGCAGCGCTCGTACGGCTTCAAGCAGGGCAAGGTGCTGCGGCCCGGCGACCGCCTCAGCATCACGTGCCGCTGGGACAACAGCGCGGAAGGTCAGCCGACCATCGCCGGCGTGAAGCAGACCCCGAAGGACGTGAAGTGGGGTGAGGGCACCGGCGACGAGATGTGCCTCGGAGTGGTGTACGCGACGCAGTGAAGCGCGCTACTTCATCGCCTCGACGAACCGCTGCACGTAGTCCGCGAGCTTCTTCCTGTCGCGGTCCTCTTTGAGCTGCCCGTCGGCGCCGATGGCGTCGGCGACCTTCGAGAACGTGCACGCGGGGCCGGGCAGCACCCACGCGAACAGGGCTGCGCCCATCACGTGCCGCAGCACGCTCTGCGCCTGAATCGTCCCGCCGGGCCCCGGAGTCGCGCCGAGCTGGGCGACGACCTTGTTCTTGAACGGGTTGTCCTTCGGCGGCCGCGAGAGCCAGTCGAGCAGGTTCTTCAGCGGCCCCGGCATCGAGTAGTTGTACTCGGGCGTCGAGATGAGCACGCCGTCGGCCTTGCGCACGCGCTCTTTCAGGTCGAGCACCACGGGCGGAAGCCGGCCCGCCTGAACGAGGTCGTCGAGGAACACCGGCACGTTCTCGGCGGTGAGCTCGAAGTGATCGACGGTGACTCCGAAGCGCTGCAGCTCGGCCTCTGCCAGCCGAATCAGCTTCTTGTTCCACGACTCCGGACGGGTGCTGCCCGCGAATGCGAGAACGTTCATGCGTTGCGTCTTAATCGCCTGCGCGGTACGTGGCCGCACTTCTCGTGGAACCGACCATCGATCCCGGCTCGACGGCGTGGATGCTCGCGAGCTCGGCGCTCGTGCTGCTGATGGTCCCCGGGCTCGCGCTCTTCTACGGCGGCATGGTCCGCAAGAAGAACGTGCTCACCACGATGATGATGAGCTTCGTCGCGATGGCCGTCATCGGCGTGCAGTGGGTGCTCATCGGCTACGCGATCGCCTTCGGCAAGTCCGTCGGCGGCGTCTTCGGCTGGGACTCCGATCTCCTCGCGCTGGGGAACGTGCCGCACACGCGGCTGTTCGGAGACAAGGCGATCCCCGAGCTCGTCTTCGTGATGTTCCAGGGCAAGTTCGCGATCATCACGCCCGCGCTCATCTCCGGCGCCGTCGCCGAGCGCATGCGCTTTCGCAGCTACCTCGTCTTCACCGTGCTCTGGGCCACGTTCATCTACTGCCCGCTCGCGCACTGGGTCTGGGCCGAGGGCGGCTGGCTCTTCAAGCTCGGAGTCCTCGACTTCGCCGGCGGCACCGTCGTGCACATCTCCGCCGGCGTCTCCGCGCTCGTGCTCGCGCTGATGCTCGGCCCGCGGCGCGATCTGCAGAAGGGCATTCTGCCGAACAACCTCGTGCTCACGCTCACCGGCGCCGGCCTCTTGTGGTTCGGCTGGTTCGGGTTCAACGCCGGCTCCGCGGTCGCCGCCGAGCACCCGGTCGCCGGCTTCGTCGCCGGCCTCGCGTTCACCACGACGCAGACGGCGGCGGCGGCGGCGGGCCTCTCGTGGATGCTCGTCGAGCGCTGGCACCACGGGAAGGTGACGTCGCTCGGCCTCGCGTCCGGCATCGTCGCGGGCCTCGTCGCGGTGACGCCCGCCGCCGGCCACATCCGCCCCGGAGCCGCGCTGATCATCGGCGCGCTCGCCAGCGTCGTCTGCTACGCGGCGGTGCAGCTCAAGGGCCGCCTGGGCTACGACGACTCGCTCGACGCCTTCGGAGTCCACGGCGTCGGCGGCATCTTCGGCGCGCTCGCGGTGGGCATCTTCGCCTTCACGCCGGTGAGCGGCGGCTTCGGCCAGCTCGGCAAGCAGGCGGTCGGCGTCATCGTCGCGCTCGTGTTCGCGGGCCTGGGCACGTTCCTCATCGGCACGCTGGTGAAGAAGATCTTCGGGCTGCGCATCAAGGAGAACGAAGAGCGCGAAGGGCTCGACTTGCACGTGCACGGCGAGCGCGGCTACCACTTCGACCAGGTATGAAGATGATTACGGCATTGATTCGTCCCGAGCGCCTCGAGGCCGTCGAGGAGGCGCTCGCTGCCGTGCTCGACGAGGGCGACAACTACCGCATCACCGTCGACACCGTCGAAGGCCGCGGGCGCGCGGAGGGCGAGGTCGAATACGTGCGCGGCCGCGCGGTGCGGGTGCGCATGGTGCAGAAGACGCGCGTGACGATCGCGGTCAACGACGCGTACGTCGAGAAGACCATCGAGGCGATCGTCAAGGGCGCGCGCGAGGGCAGCGTCGGCGACGGGAAGATCTTCGTGCAGCCGCTCGAAGACGTCGTCCGCATCCGCACCGGCGAGCGCGGCCCCAAGGCCATCTGACGTCGCGCATTTTTGCGCATGTAGGCAACTGTGAGCGCAGGCGCCGGATAACGGTGCATGGCTCTCATCTCTCGCTCGCCCAGCTCCCGAACCTTCGCCAACGCCTGGTCTTCCGAATTCTCAAAGGCCGTTAAAAACGCGGCCGGCCGTGACGGTCGCCTGTCGCGGTCGGAGGCGCGGCGCATCGCCGAGCCGTTCCGCGACAACGCGCTCAACTACTTCGAGTCGACCGGCAAGCAGTCGGTGAGCGTCGGCGTCCTCGAGGCGTCCGGCCGTGCGTACGCCGAGGCGACCGCGCGCCGGGCCGCCGGCACCGACGGCCGGCTCTCGAAGGCGGACGCGGCGAAGCTGCCGGCAGACCTGCGCGCCGACTTCGCGTGGCTGCAGGGCGTCACCGAGGCCACGGCGCTGCCCGCGCTGAAGGCGAAGCTCACGCCGATGCTGAACGGCATGATCATGCCGAGCGAGACCGACGCGAAGCTCGTCTTCATCTCCGGGGGCAAGCTGCCCGCCGGCCCCATCTCGGAGGCCACGGTCCGCGCGCAGCTCGCGGCGCAGCACGACGTCCTCTTCCCGCAGGCGATGTCGGTCGTGAACGCGCCCGAAGACTACGCGCTGGCCACCCGCCAGCCGGTCGAGGAGCGCGACGCGCTGCAGTTCTTGAACCGCTACTCCACGGTCGACGACCCGAACGACCCGGTCTTCGCCCAGAACGCGAAGCGGTTCGGCGCGCTGCGCGACGTGCTCACGGCCGAGCTCTCCGACCTGAAGGTGTTCCGCTTCGGCGAGATCGAGATCTCGACGCTCATCGTCGGCCGCACCAAGACGGGCGAGCTCGCGGGCATCCTCACCGGCCAGGTCGAGACCTAGAAAACCTGACCTCGCTGGCGTGTGGCCATAGCCTCACGCTATAGGGCCCGGCCGCGGTGAATATCGGCCGCCGGAGGGACGTGAAAGGGTGCGCATGCGCAATCAGTCGCGGAGCGGGCAGGACTAGATGCCTCTCGCACTAGCTCGGAATCCCGTCGCGCTGAAGCAGCACGAAGTCCACGCGCTCGCGCCAGGCGCCATCGTGCGCCGGCTCGAAGGCACCGAGCGGCTCACCGCGATCGGCAACGCCGTTCACGAGGGCAACTTCAACGTCATCGCCGCGATCGCCATCGAGGGCCCGGTGACGCACGCGCTGCTGATGCGCGCGCTCGAGGAGGTGCAGCGGCACCACGAAGCGCTGCGCGTCGAAGTGGTCCGCGAGCTCGGCACGCGCGACCACTACGTCTTCCGCCGCACCGACGAGAAGCCGCGCCTCGAGGTCACGCAGGACGACTGGCGCGCGGTGTGGGATCGCCTCACCCGCGAGACGATTCACGGCCTCGCCTGGCGCGTGGTGTGGACCCCCGGCCACCTCGTGGTGCTGTTCCACCACGCGGTCACCGATGCGGTGTCGCTCTCGTTCTTCTTCGACCTCGTGCTCGCGGCGATGTCGCGCATGGGCCACGGCGTGCTCGGCGTCGTCGACGACCGCTACCCGCGCCCGATGCCTCCGCCGATGCACGTGCTCGCCGGCTCGCGCTGGCCGACGCGGGCGATGGCGCGCATCGGAGCCCAGCGCCTGCTCGGCGGCCTCGCCACGGGCCCGTTCGTTCCCGCCGACCCGCAGGATCGCCGCTGGTACTCGGCGTTCCGCACCTACGAGCCCGACATCGTCGCGCGCCTGCTCGACCGCTGCCGCCGCGAGCAGGTGACGCTCACCCACGCCCTCTCCGCGTCGGCGACGCTCGAGCTCGCGGGGCGCGTGCGGCGCCGGCAGGACTTCACCGTCGCGCTGTGCACCTCGGTGGATCTGCGCCGCCTGGTGCCGGGCATCCCGCAGGGCGAGATGGGCCTTCTGTCGTCGGCGGTGCACTCGTTCTTCCCCATCCGCGGCGGAGAGCAGCTGTGGCCGCTGGCCGGCTCGGCGAAGGCGCAGCTCACCCGCGCGTTCCGCCGCGACGAGCACCGCGACATGGCGCGCGTGCACACGCTGTTCGGCGCGCGCATGGCCGCCTGGCTCGAGAGCGAGAACGAAGGCCGCACGCGCGACTGCGCGCTGCTCATCTCGAACGTCGGCCGGCTCGACAGCCTCGACCACGGCGCCTTCAAGGCGCGCGAGATGTTCGTGACGGGCTCGATGCCGGCGTTCGGGAACACGTACATCCTCGTGGCCGCCACGGTGCGCGGGCGCATGTGCCTGCACCTCGGCTTCCCCACGCCGACCATCTCCGCCGACGAGGGAGAAGGCGCGCTCGACCGCATCGTCGGCCGATTGTTGTAAGAAGCGCGTCGGCCGAGAAACGAGCTGTTACGTGCGGTACCTCATCGTCCTTGTCCTCGCTGCGAGCTGTACCTGCTTCACGCCCGTCGACGAGGTCGACGGTGGAACCGGCGGAGGCGCTGCAGGCGGAGGCGGCGGCTCAACCGGAGGCGGCACCGGCACCGGCGGCGCCGGCGGCGCCACCGGCGGCGGCACGGGAACCGGTGGCGGAACCCCCTCGTCCTCCGACGGCGGCTGCACCACGGTCGCCCAGTGCTCGGGCACGCGCGCGAGCGTGCCGTTCTGCGGCCCCGCCGGCGGAGCCGGCTGGTCGTGCATCGCCAACGCCTGCCTCTGGGAGTGCAACGGCGGGCGGGTCTGCGACGTCACGCAGACGCCCGATGGAGGCTGCCTCACCTGCGGCACGCCGGGCACGACCTGCCGCGATCGGTTCTGCGCCGACGGCGAGCGCATCGCAGAGATCGAGTCGTCGACCTGCAACCTGGCCGGGTCGTTCACCCTCGGCGGCAACACGGGCTGCCGCTACGGCGTCGGCGGAGACGCGGGCGTCTGGGGCTCGCTCGAGATTCTGCAGGGCGGCGAGATTCTCGCGAACCTCGGCTCACACGGGGGCCTGTGCACCGGCACCTTCCTGCCCACGGGGCTCGAGCGCTGGGTGCTCAACTGCCCGCAGTGTCAGCTCGTCGTGCGGTTCTGAGCGCGGTCGACGTCATCCACGCGAGCGCGAGCGCGAAGTCGAGGCGCTGCAGCGGGGCGAGGCCGAACGTCGTCTCGGTGCCGATGGCCATCTGCCGCACGAAGATTCCGATGGTGAGCAGCATGGTGACGACGAGCGCGGCGGCGAGGCCTCGCAGGGCCGGCACGCGCCAGGTGCCGATCATCACGCAGACGAGCGCGGTGATGGCCGGCACCGCGCAGATGAGCAGCATGACGCCGTGGACGGTCTGCCCGAAGCGCCACGAGGGCATGAGCACGACGCCGACTCCGGCGAGCGAGGCGATGACGCCGAGCACACGCACCGCCCGCGCGAGCTTCGCGCGCTCTTCGAAGACCCGCGGCGCGACCAGGAAGAACGGCCCGAGCGCGAGCGCGAAGACGAGCTGGCCCCACTCGGCGAGCATCGAGCCGAGCGGGTTCGGCTGGCCGTTGAGCGCCTGCGGCCGCATCAGGTCGCAGTAGTAGTTGTAGAGGAAGCTGTGGCCGACGCTGCTCGGGTCCTCCCACGTGCCGCCGGGGTACGCGACGGCGGCGCCGACGTAGAGACCGACGAACGTCAGCAACAAGAGGGGGACTGAGAACGCTGCAACTCTCCACATCGTGCGGCGCGCGAGTATAAGCGTGCTCGAGAGTGAGCGGGGCTCCCCACGGCGAGGCGTTGCTGAAAGCGCTGTCTTCGGTCGCGCTGGAGGTTCAGCGGGAGAAGACGGTCGCGGGGCTGATCCGCGCCGCGGGCGACGGGCTGCGCAAGTACGGCCTCTCGTTCGCGGTGCTGCAGCGCGACGGAGACGTCGTCCGCATCGTGCACGCGAACATCCCTCCCGAGGTGCGGGCCGAGAGCCCGCGCTCGTTCGAGGGCATGGCCGTGCCGATGTCGCAGCTCGCGCGCGTGGTCGCGGCGGGCGTCGGGGCGGTGCTGATCGGCGACGTCCGCAAGGAGGCCGAGAAGTTCTACGAGAAGTACCGGCCGGAGAACGTGGCCGAGGTGCCGAAGCACATCGACGCCGCGTCGTTCCAGCAGGTCGCGATGCAGCCGCTGGTGGTCGACGGCGAGATCTGGGGCGGCTTCACGCTGGGCTCGCCGACGCTCTCGCAGGCTGACGTGCCCGCGGTGACCCTCTTCGGCGTGCAGCTCAGCGGCCTGCTCGAGCGCGTCACCCACCACGAGCGCGCCGAGCAGCGAAGGCGCGAGCTCGACGCCGTCAACACCATCGCCCGCATGCGGCTCGATCGTCCCGCCGACACGCTGGCGCTGCTCGAGCTCATCGCCTCCGCGACCGGCAGCGACGCGAGCGCGCTCTTCATCTACGACGCGAAGGCGGATGAATACCTGCTGCTCGACGCCGCGTACGGCGCCGACGCCCTTCAGGATCAATTTCGCCGCGTGAAGTCCACCGATTCGGGGCAGCCGGGCATGGTGCACGTCAGCGACCTCGGCCCCGCCCGCGCTGCCGTCGAGGCACAGGGCTTTCGGTGGATCGCGAACGTGCCGCTCGGCTTCGACGGTCGCGCGATCGCCTTCCTCACCATGGCCCGCCGCAAGGACTCGGGCTACACGAAGGAAGAGCTGCGTACCGCGGAGCTGCTCGGCGTGCAGGTCAGCTCGCTGATCGAGCGCACGCGCCTGTACCACCAGCTCTCGCAGCGCGTGCGGCAGCTGACGCTCTTGTTCGACCTGGCTCGCGAGGGCACGTCGGCGCGCGAGGTGGGGCCGCTGGTCGAGCGCGTGCTCGAGCTGTTCGTCGAGCACCTGCCCTGTGACGGCGCGTCGATCTTCTACGCAGACGGTGACGCGCTCAGGCTCGGCGCCTGGAAGACGCGCGCGGGCGCCGGGCTGCCCGAGAAGATCGCGCTGTCGAGCGTGCCGTTCGACGACAACTCCATCACCGGGCGAAGCCTGCGGTACCTCAAGGCGATGAAGGTGTCGCTGTCCGAAGCGCCGGCGCGCACGCGGATGGAGATGGAGGTCTTCGGCGCGAAGCACCTGATGGCGGCGCCGCTCGTCGTCGGAGAGCGCCACTTCGGCGCGCTGCTCGTCGGCCGGCTCGGAGACTCGGCCTTCACCGACGACGACCTCAAGCTGATGGAGAGCTGCGCGGCGCAGGTCTCGATGCTCGTCGAGCACGTGAAGCTGTTCGACGACCTGAGGCAGAGCTACTCGAGCCTCGAGAAGGCCCAGGCCGAGGTCGTGCGCCACGAACGCCTGGCGGCGCTCGGCGAGCTGGCGGCGGTGATGGCGCACGAGGTGCGCAACCCGCTCGGCGTCATCTTCAACTCGCTGACGAGCTTGAAGAAGCGCACCGCGTCGGACTCCGAGACGGGGCTCTTGCTTCGCATCGTCGGCGAAGAGGCTGACCGGTTGAACCGCATCGTCGGAGACCTGCTCGACTTCGCGCGGCCGTACGAGGCCGAGCGCGCGCCCATCGAGCTCGAGCCGATCATCGCGTCCGCCGTCGAGGCCGCTTCGTCGGCGACGAACGCACAGGTGAAGATCGTCACCGAGTTCGCGCAGGAGCTCCCGCGCTTCGTCGTCGACGGCCACCTCGTGCGCCAGGCGGTGGTGAACCTGGTGGTGAACGCGATCCAGGCGATGCCGAAGGGCGGGACGGTGACGGTGCGCGTCTCGGTGGAGAAGCGCAACGGCAACAGCCTCGCGCGCATCGAGGTGGCGGACGAGGGCGTCGGCATCTCTCCCGCGACGGAGAAGCACATCTTCCAGCCGTTCTTCACCACGAAGGCGACCGGCACGGGCCTGGGCCTCGCGGTGGTCAAGCGCATCGTCGACGCGCACCACGGAGAGATCAGCGTGCGCACCGGCGCCGGTGTCGGCACGACCTTCACCGTGACGCTGCCTTCGAGCTGATGCGTCGACTTCAGCGCTTGGGGAACTCGAGGCGGCTGACCTCGTCGTTCGCGTACAACAGCTCGCCGGTGCTGTGCCGGCGCACCTCGACGCTCAGCCGGTAGCTGGGCTCGACGTCGGTGGCGGCGAGGAAGCCGTTCTGCAGGTTCCAGGGAGACTCGGGCTGGAACATCACCTTCTCCCAGCGCTGCGTGTAGATCTCGCTGCCCGAGTCGCTCACCACGCGCAGCGTGACGTCTCCCTCGACGGGGACGTTGCCGATGCTGGTGACCGCGACGACGAAGTCGACGCGGCGGCCGGGAGTCGGCATCGCGGTGGCGACCTCGACGTCGGCCTCGAAGCCGTAGGTGATGAAGTCCTTCGGAAGGTTGCTCACGCTCCCGCTGCCGCACGCCGACAACAACGCGGCGACCCCTGCGAGAATCACGTGCCCCTTTTTCATCGTGAGCCCGCCACTGCGAACGCCGGGCCAGGGCTCGCGGATCAGCGGCTGCCTGGGGAAGGTGAGCGCGCCTTACACGAGTGGATAAGGGGGGCCTAACAGCTCCCAGAGACACTGATCACAGCAGTGGGCAGTTGCGCAGGTGCGCAACGGGGAACGGCCGGGGACGGCCAGCGTGGACCCCAACGCGTCGAGTCGTTCACGTCCCGATCCACGTCCCTGGGAGCGCGCGCCCGGCTTTTTTGGCTTCTCACTGCGGCCGGGGGGCCTGGGCCTCGATGGCCGTGAGCTTCTCGTTGGCCTTGTTCCCGGCCGAGTCGAACACCTCGAGCCAGATCTTGTACGCGCGCCCGTCGTCGAACGTGAACGACCCCGAGCAGCCGTCGTGCCCGAGCACGGCCTCTCCGCCGTTGATGGGCACCGGGTACGTCTGCTTCGCGGGGTTGTTCCGCGCGCGCTGGACCGTCGCGACGAAGTAGGCGGGGCCCTCTTCCTCGAGCACGGTGCGGACCTTGAGCTGCCGCGTCACGGCGTCGCCGTCTTTGCTGTAGAGGCCTTCGGCGACCGCGGGCTTCACCTGGAAGCGGGGCCCCGAGGTGTCGGCGACGGCGCCGGTGCGCCAGGTCAGCGTCTCGGCGGCGTTCGGGTTCAGCACCCTGAGGCCGGGCAGCAGCTTGTCGAGGTCGAGCGTGTAGTTCTTGTTGGGCAACAGCTCGCTCTGCGGCTTGAGCACGACCGCGACCCGCTTCATCGAGCTCGACCAGCCGCGCTGCACGCTCACCGCCACCACGTCTCCTCCCGAGCGCAGCACGAGGTCGCCTCCGCCGACGAGGCGGCTGATGCGCGCGACCTCGCTGCCCGTGCCCTCGAGGATGAACTTCACGTTCAGCGGGATGACCGCGCCCGGCGCCGGGAACACGTAGATGCCGTTCGGCTCGCACTTCGCGTACGCCGCGAGCGAGGAGAGCAGCGTGAGCGTGACGGCGAGCTTCTTCATGCGGTGCGCTTGTGCATCTCAGTGAACCGGGTTGTCCGGGTCGGCGATCTCGATGGGCCCGAAGCGCGCCTCGAACTTGGCCAGGTTGTCCTGCATCGCCATGAACAGGCGCTTCATGTGCTTGGGGTTCGTGATGATGCGGCTGCGCACCTTGGCCCGCGGCTGCTGCGGCTGCACGTAGATGAAGTCGAGCGTGAACTCCGTCTCGGTGTGGTTCACCAGCGCCATGTTCACGTACTGGCCGCTCGCCACGTCGTCGTCGAGCTGTATTTGCAGCTGAATCTCGGGGGGCTTGCCGGGCGCATCTGCCATAGTGACCGTCGTGCATAGCATGGACGCCTCTCAGACGGCGCCATTCAGGCTGCACCCTTCACCCGGGCAAAAGCCCCGCGCCGCCGTGCTGCTGCTGCACGGATTCACCGGCTCTCCGTGGGAAGTCCGCCCCTTGGGAGAGTCGCTCGCCGCGCGCGGGTACCACGTGCTCGCGCCGCAGCTGCCCGGCCACGGCACCACGCCCGAGGCGATGCTCTACGTCAGCCACGTCGACTGGGAGCGCGCGGCCGAAGCCGGCCTCGAGGCGCTGAAGGACTTCGACCGCGTCTTCGTCGCCGGGCTGTCGATGGGCGCGCTCTTGTCGCTGCTCCTCGCCGCGCGGTTCCCCGCGCGGGTGAAGGCGCTGGCGCTGATGGCTCCGGCGCTGCGGCTTCAGGCGAAGAGCGCGATGGTGCTCAAGGCGCTGAAGGTCTTCCGCCGCCACCCGCTCGATGAGCTCTGGGTGAGGAAGTACGCGAGCGATCTCGAAGACGCCGAGGTGCGCGCGTCGGCCCCGGTGCTGCAGCGCTACCCGGCGGCGCGGCTGCGCGACGTGTTCCAGCTCCAGGCGCTGGCCTCGAGCGCGGTCGCGCAGGTGAAGTGCCCCTCGCTCGTGCTGGTGGCCGAGAACGACCACGTCATCGACGTGCGGGCGGCGGCCGCCCTGCCGCTGCGGCTCGAGTCTTCTCGGCTGGTTCGGTTTCAGCGGGGCTTTCACCTGATGCCGCGCGACGTCGAGCGCGCAAGAGTTGCGCACGAGGTCGGCTCGTTCTTCGACGCGATGACAGACCCATGACCCGGTTCGTTTGATCGCCGCTCGGGGCGAGACGTATCTTTTCGTCGCCGTGAAGCCGTACCGATTGATCACGTTTGCCGCTGTACTCGCTGCACCGCTTCCCCTCTTCGCCGGGTCGGGCTGGAAGCAAGACCGCTCGGTCGACGGCCTCAGCGTCGAGTGGCGCGAGGTGCAGGACTCTCCGTTCCACGAGTACCGCATCACCACCCAGAGCAAGCTGCCGCTCGAGAAGCTCTGCCACGCCGTCTGGGGCAAAGACGCGAAGGTCGCCGGCGACTTCAAGAAGCGCGTCGTCATCAAGGAGACCGACAACGAACGGTGGACCTACGAGCAGGTCGGCGTGCCGCTGGTGAAAGACCGCGACTGCCTGATGCACGTCACGCTCGTGAAGCCCGCGGACACCGGCTCGTGCGAGGTGAAGTTCGAGACCACGACGCACCCCGACTACCCGCCGGATCCGAACTTCGTCCGCGTGCCGGCGGTGCGCGGCTACTGGACGCTGAATCCGGTGCGCGAGGGTTACGTGTCCGTTACATATGTCGTCTACAGCGAGCCGGGTGGAGCGGTGCCAGCGCTCTTCGCCAGAGGCGGTCAGCGTGACGCTGCCGTGGGCTTCATGAAGACCATTCTGGCCAGAGCAGACGCCCGTTCCGACGAGGCTTCGCCTCAGAGAGAAACACAGTGAACGAGTCGCAGTTACGAGCGGCGCTCGGTGTACCCGCCGACGCTGCGCGCGTTTTGATCTTCGCCGAATCGTCCCACTGGGACACCAACTGGCTCGAGACCTCGGAGGGCTACTTCAAGAAGCGCGTCGAGCCGATCCTCGACGCCGTCCTGGACGCGCTGAAGAAGGACGAGCACCGCGTCTACTGCGTCGAGTCGCTCTTCTTCCTCAAGCTGTACTGGGAGCGCCGAGAAGACCGCCGCGACGAGATCCGCGCGCGGTTCGGCAGCCGGCAGCTCAGGCTGCTCGCCACCTCGTTCACCACGCCCGACACGCTGCTGCCGCACTCCGAGAGCATCCTGCGCGACTTCCAGCTCGGCCACGCCTGGCTCAAGGAGGTCGGCCTGCCCGACGCGCCCGGCACCGCGTACTTCCCCGACAACTTCGGCCACTCGCCGCACCTGCCCACGCTGATGAACGCCGTCGGCGTCGACGCCGTCGGCCTCACCCGCATCGACGGCATGTACTTCATCGGCGCCGACTGGCGGCGCCGCTCGCAGTTCCCCCGGCCCGAGTCGACCGCCGAGCTGCTCGAGAAGGTGCATCGCAGCCACGACTTCGTGTGGCGTGACGACAGCGGCTCCGAGGTGCTCTGCCACTGGAACGCGCACACGTATTTCCAGGGCGACATGCTCGCGCACAAGGGCATCATCCGCTGGGCCGGCAAGACGTTCGCGCTGCCGTGGCGGTCGAAGCGTCACATCGCCTCGCGCATCGACGGCTACGTGAAGCAGCTTCAGCCGTACTCGCGCACTCCGTACCTGTTCTGCCCGATCGGCATGGACTTCAACGACCCGATCGAGGGCTTGAACGAGCTGCTCCACCGGTACAACGAGCACCAGTACGCGAAGACCGGCACCTGGTGCGTGCTCGCCGGCATGGACGACTACTTCGGCCTGGTGAACACGCGCCGCGCCGACCTGCCCGTGCTCGAGGCCGACCCGAACCCGTACTGGATGGGCTTCCTCGCCACGCGGCCCGAGGTGAAGCAGCGGCCCACGCGCATCGCGCGCACGCTGCTGCTCGCCGAGAAGCTCTCCGCCACCAAGGAGCACGACGCGCACCTCGAGAAGGCGCTGCACGAGGCGTGGAAGACGCTCGTGCTGTCGAATCACCACGACTACATCCCCGGCACCTCGCCCGACCACGTCTGGGAGACCGAGCAGAAGCCCTGGCTCGACGCCGCAGAGGCCGCCGCCGAGAAGGCGCTCGAGCTCGCGCGCGCCGGAGTGCTCGCGACCGTCACGGCTCCGCAGGGCGCGGTGACGGTGGAGCAGCAGGGCCAGCGGCTGTTGCTCAAGACGCCGCACTACCTGGCCGTGGTCTCGCGGGTCGACGGGGGCTGCATCACGTCGTTCGTCACCGAGCAGGGCGAGCTCTTGCGCGGGCCGGGGTTCGACCTCGTCGCGTACCACGACGAAGGCGGCCTCTGGCGGCTCGGTCACGAGTTCGCGGGCGGCGGCTTCCACGAGGTCGAGCGCGCGTCGAAGAAGCCGGCGACCATCGACCTGCAGACCGCGCCCGGAGAGGTTCGCGTCATCATCACCAGCGAGCTCGGCGGCGAGCGCTTCGTCCGCACGCTCACCTGTCGCGCCGACGAGCCGTTCATCCGCGTTCGCGTCGAGGGCGTCGCGCGTCCCCGCTACACGGTGACGTGCCGCTTCGAGACGGCGCTGGCCCCCAAAGAGCTGGAGATGGACACCGTCGGCGGCGTCATCAAGCGCCCGCGCGAGAAGCTGTACAGCCCGACGTTCTGGGCGGTGCCGTCGCGGCTCACGCTCGACGACGGGCGGCTGCTGCACGCGATGTTCGAGGCTCCGACCGCGGCGTCGCTGTCGCAGACCGGCGGGCTCGAGTGGATCGTCGCGCGCAACGCTCCGAAGGAGCGCGCGTTCGGCTGGCTGCCGGTGCTCGCGCACCCGATCGGCGGCTCCAACGAGGACGTGCAGCACCACGAAGCGGCGTTCATGGGCGCCGGCGACCTGGCCGCGGCGCGGCGGCAGCTCGAGCTGCACTGGCTGCCGGAAGAGCACCGCGACGCCTCGCACGCGGCGCACGACCTCGTGCAGTGCGACTCTCCGCACGTGAAGGTGCACGCGGTGAAGCGCTCGCACGACGGCGCCGGCGTCACCGTGCGCCTGTTCTGCGAGAAGCCGCAGCTCGGGCCGGTGAAGGTGTGGCTGAAAGACCGGCGCGTCCGCTCGGCGTCGAAGTGCGATGCGCTCGAGCGCGAGCTGCACGAGCTCGAGGTCTGCCCGGAAGGGCGCGTCGAGGTGCAGGTGTCGTCGCGGCTGACGTCGGTGCGGCTCACCTCGCTGCACTGAGCGGCCGGCTCAGCGCGGCGTGCGCTTTGGCAGCTGTGCCCTGCGCGGGTCTGACCTGGGCAGCGCCTCGGCGACCTGGTGGTAGAGCTGCAGCGCTTCGTCAGCGCGCCCCAGCGTGTCGAGCACCTTGGCGAGCTCGAGGCTGCAGTCGAGCTGGCGCAAGTCGACGAGCCGGCACGCAGTGAAGGCCGGCACCGCGTCGGTGAGGCGCTTCTCCGCCACCGCGCTGCGTGCCTTCGCGAGCAGCGAGGCGGCGACCTTCGGCGCCACGGGAATCGGCGTGCGCGGTTGGCTCGACACGAGGTCCCACGCGGGCAGCTCGCGCAGCGCGGTCTGGGCGGCCGCGATGTCGCGCTGCACGAGGTCCTTGTCCTTCGCGTCGGACGCGCAGTCGAGGTAACGCGACCACCACACCATCGCGCGCTGCCGGTCGCTGAGCTTGAGCCACACGTCGCCGACCCGCCGGACGCAGTCGCACAGCACCGGCTCGCGCAGCGCACACGCCTCGAAGCGACGCTTCGCCTCGAGCGGCACCAAGCCGTCGAAGCGGGAGTTTCCCTCGGCGAGGAGCTGGGCCGGGGACAGCCCGTCGAGCCCGCGGGGCCCGAGCGGCGCGAGCGCCCCCGGCCACTTCCGGCCGCGGCTGAGCTGCTGCGCCTGCTTGGAGATGCGCGGCCCGTCGGGGGCGGTCTCGTCGCACTGCAGGTATTCCATGAGGTAGCCCCAGGCGTGATCGCGCACCGCCTTGGCCGTCTCCTCGTCGGCCGACTTCATCGCCAGGCCGGCGAGCCCGGCGTCGCGGATGCACGAGCACCGGTAGCGGTCGATGGAGAGGCACGTCTCTGCGGCGACCTGCGCCTCGAGCGCCTTGCCGGCGGCGAGCTGCGAGGTCGCCAGCTCGGCGAGCAGCGCCGAGACCTTCTCCCGGTGCTCCAACGACTCCACCAGCTCGCTCGCCACCCAGCTCTGGGGGCTCGCCGCCAACAGCACCGCCAGGAGCACGGTCATGGCGGCGAGGGTACCAACTTCAGCTGAGGGGTTCTCGCGCGGCGTTCACCACAACGCGGTCGGCTCGGCGTCCGGCGGCGGGACCTTGCCGTCGACGAGCAGGTTGAACTGCAGGAGCGCGGTCGGCTCTTTTTTCCTCAGCTGGCGGCGCACCCACGCGGCGGGGAAGACCATGTGCGTCCGCTGCGGCGAAGCCAGCGCGAGCGCGCGCTCGTCGGCGCGAACCCAGCGGGCCCAGCTCCAGTTGAGCTGCGTGGTGAGGGCGTGGGCCCAGACCGCGGCGAGGCCCTGCACCGCGGCGTCGTCGAGCGACTGGCCCTGCTGCCGCTCGAGGAACGCCTGCAGGCTCTGCGCGAGGTCTTGAGGCGTCGCCGTCGGAGACCGGCCGAGCAGCGACAGCCCGCGGCCGAGGTCCTCGAGCAGCGGCGGAGCGTCGGACATCTCTTCGAGCCGGCCCGGCGGAGGCGGCTCGTCGTCGGCGGGGAAGTCGGGGTAGTCGGCGTCGGCGGGGTCCATCTCCGGCGCGTCGGCCTCGGCGTACGGGTCGGTGACCGGCACGCCCGCCCGGTCGAGCACGTCGACCGTGGTCAGCTCGCGCAGGCTCCGGTGGAAGTCGAGCACGCCCGAGCGGTCCTTCGACTTGAGGAAGCGCTGCGCCGCGCGGGCGAGCGCGAGGACGTTCGACTCGGTGGGAGAGGCGCGCAGCGCGTCGGCGACGGCGTACCAGCTCACCTCGTTCGCCGTCGTGACCTTCTCGAGCCAGGCGTCGACGGTGGCGCGCTCGGCGCCCTGGAGCAGCCGGGCGGCGTGGCCGAAGACGTACGCGGCCTGGCCGCTGGCGCCGCCGCCGGCGTGGCGGTGCAGCAGCACCGCGAGCGGCGCCTCGAGCTGGTGCTTCTCGACGACGTCCAACGCGAGGTTGACCAGCTCGAGGTCCGCGCCGTCGAGGCTGTCGACCGCGAACCGCGCGAGCACCGGGTGCAGCGGAGCGGGCAGCTTCAGCATCGCCGCGAGCAGCGGCCGCACCGGCTTCGAGCCGCGCGCGAGGTGGACCAACAGCTGCGTGACGGCCTGAGGCTTGAGCGGCGCGAGCGTGTACAGCGCCCGCTGGGCGGCCTCGCGCTTCTTGCTCGAGAAGCTGAACAGCAACAGGCGCGCGTGCGTGACGGCGAGGTCGACGGGCCCGCCGGCGGCCAGCGCGTCCTCCGCCGCCCGGTGCATTCCGTAGTCGTCCGAGAACAACGCGGCGGCGATGCGCGGCGCGACGCTGGGCGCGTTCGGAGCGATCGCCGCCATCGCCGCGAGCGCCTCGCCGCCGTGCTTGCCGCCGAGGAACTTCTCGAGCGCGGGCAGCGCGGCCCACGCTTCCTTGCCGACCATCTGCAGGCCGAACAGCGCGCGCGTGACGAGCTTGTCGTCGGCGCCGGGCTTCTCGAGCAGGCGCAGCAGCACCGGCACCGCCTCGGCGGCGCCGGGCGCGACGAGCCGCAGCGTCCCGGCGGCGTGCCAGGCGACGCCCTCGTCGTCTTCGAGCATGCTGGCGACGTGGGCGGCGAGGCCGCGCGCGTTCGTGCCGTGGCCGCGCGCGTGCAGCAGCGCGACGGTGCGGACGTCGGGTGAGCGCGCGCGGAGCTTTTCGGCGACGACTCCAATCGGTGCGAGGCGCATCTTGGAGAGGCGCTTATACTTCGCCGCATGTCGACCGCACGTGCGTGTCCGGGCTGCTCGGGGAAGATGCGGCCCTTCCAGGTGAGCGGCATCGAGCTCGATCGCTGCACGTTCTGCAGCGGCCTGTGGTTCGACGGCGGAGAGCTCGAGGCGGTGCTCAAGAAGCCGGCGGCGCCTCGGCTCGACGAGGGTGAGACGACGCGGAGGTGCGCGAAGTGCGCGGTGCCGATGCGACCCGCGGTGCTCGGGCGCTGCCGGGTCGAGACGTGCACCACGTGCCGCGGCGTGTTCCTCGACGAGGGCGAGCTCGTCGCGCTGAACGACGGGAAGCCGGTGCGCGTGACGATCGAGGCGCCGCCTGCGCGCGCGACGGCCGCTGCGGTGTCTGATCAGAAGGTCGGCAACGCCGTCGACGACTGGCTCAAAGAGCTCGGCATGTGACGCGGAGGCGGTCGTTGGTTGTCTAAGCTGTGGGTGCTGGCGCCGTTTCGACCCGCTGGGGTGGGTAGAGAGAGCGCCAGCAGCCGGTCAGAGCGCCGAGCTGGCGCGCTCTTCGTGGGGGCGCTGCGAGAGCGTGGCCGACGCGTTGAGGTCGTAGCTGCGGCCGCGCCAGCTGATCTTGGGCTTGAGCCTGGTGGAGATCTGCACGATGCCGCCGATGAGGGGCAGCACGGCGGGCATCCAGGCGTGCTTGAGCTGAACGCGCTGGCCGCTGAACTTCTCGTGCAGCTCGAGCTGGCTCCAGGAGAAGAGGAGCAGGGCGGCGCCGGGGAAGATGGCGGCCCAGCCGTGGCCGACGAAGAGGCCCAGGAGGGTGAGGGCGAAGGCAGCGCCGGCCTCGACGCCGCGGCGCCAGTTGCGGCGCAGGAAGTCCGGGGGCAGGCCCGACTGCGAGCAGGCGAGCCAGCGGCGGAAGAGGTGGAAGAAGTCCTTCATGTCGATGCGGTCGGTGACGAGCGGCAGGGGCCAGCGGACCATGACGTTCTTGAGGCCGGCCTTGTGGATGCAGGCGCCGAGGTACATGTCGTCGACGAGCTGGCCCTGGGCGCACTCGAGGCCGCCGATGGCGTCGATGGCCTTGCGGCTCAAGAGCATGAGCTCGCCCATGATGAAGGGGAGCTCTCCGGTCTGGCCTGAGGCGGCGGTGACGGCGGGGCCGTACCAGGCGTTGACGAGGAGGGTGTAGCCGACCTCACCGGCGGTCTGGGGGGCGCGGTGGGTGACGACGGGGGTGAAGGCGCAGCCGATCTTGTCGTTGCTGAGCAGCTCGTCGGCGAGGACGCGGAGCAGGTAGGGGGTGGGGCGGGAGTCGGAGTCGTTGAAGGCGATGAGCTCTCCGCGGGCGGCCGTGAGGCCGCAGATCATGGCGTTGAGCTTGCCGGTGCGGTTGGGAGGCGGGGGCCCGGCGATGAGGACCTGGGCGTTCTTGCCGCAGGGCATGGTGCGGACGATCTCGGAGACGACGGGCAGCGCGGGGTCGCCGACGTGGTCGAAGACGAAGAGCGTCTGGACCTCACCGGGGTAGACCTGCTCGAGGAGCGCGATGGTGTTCTCGCGGCAGCCGGGGTCGAGACCGCGGATGGGTCGGATGACCGTGATGCTCGGGTACTTCTCGAGGCGCTTCGGAGGCACCGGCGGGCGGAAGATGGATTTGCTCAGCGACGCGTGCTCGAGCCAGATGGCCACGAAGAGCACCGCGCCGACGACTGCGATGATGATGGGAATCCACACGTTGCTCATGACTGTGTGGGTTTCCTAACCGGCCAAGGCCTACGCGCACGGAGTGGTACCGGGAGGGATCAGGTTGGGGTGTTACGGATTGGGAGCGCGCACCTATGCGCCGTCGAAGGCGGCGATGATCTTCTGCACCGTCTCGTCCGGTGTGGTCGATTTCCTCAGCAGGTGAAGCACGGACTTCTTGCGGACGCGGGACACATGCGACTGCTCTTGGCCGAGAACCTTGTTCGATTCCTGCTCACCGGCTTTGGCAGCCTCCGCGGACGGGTACTCGCACACCGTGACCTCCACGCCATCGGTGCCGTCCGCCCGCCCGCAGTAGATTGCCAGGTGCGTTCGGCCCATCAGCTGCCGCGTCGGACCGAAGGTGATTCCTTGCGGCTGCAACGCGGCCTGCAGCTCTTCGAGGCTGATCGTATCGGCATCGCTCTGGCGGGCGGCCGACTCCGCGGTCAGCTGGCCGGCAAGTGTGGCAGCTTGCGGTAGCCCCGCGCGCGGATCGGCTTTTGGCGCTGGCGCCGGGGGTGTCGAGGGCTTCTCATCCTTCCGACAGGCCGTCCCGAAAACTCCCAGCAAAATCGCGAAAAAAACCGTCCGAGTTTGGCCTCCGAAGTAGCGTCGCGGCCCGCCAATCACCTGAAGGAGTCTCATGCGTACCCTCTTCGCAGCTGCCTTCGCTTTGGTTTTCTCATCGACGGCATTCGCCTCGAGCCACCGCGAGGCGCCGTTCATTACCAAGAACCCGAAGGTCGACAACACCGACTTCTACCTCTTCAACAGCTACGAGACGGGACGTTCGAACTTCGTGACGATCATCTCGAACTTCCAGCCGCTGCAGGCTCCGTACGGCGGCCCGAACTACTTCACGATGGATCCCGAGGCGCTCTACGAGATCCACATCGACAACACGGGTGAGGGCGTCGAGGACATCACCTTCCAGTTCCGCTTCCAGAACGACCTCGCCAACGGCGTCGGCATCGCGTTGCCCATCGCGCAGCCTGACGGCGGTGGAGGTTTCCCCTCTGCCGACGGCGGCATCTCGCTGATTCCGATCCCCCTGATCAACGCGGCCCCACTCGGCGTGGATGACGGCGGCACGACGCCGATGTTCTCGAAGCCGGGTCCGTTGCAGGGCCTGCAGGAGCGTTACACGGTTGGCATCGTTCGCGGACCGCGCCGCGGCGCTGCCGCCATGCCGATCACCAACGCGGCGGGCGGCGGCGCGGTCTTCGACAAGCCGATGGACAACGTCGGGCAGAAGACGTTCCCCGGCAACTCGTACGAGGCCTATGCGAACTCCTTCATCTACAACGTCACGATTCCCGGCTGCCCGACGCAGGGTCGAATGTTTGTCGGGTCGCGAAAGGAAGGGTTCGCTGTCAACCTCGGACCGGTGTTCGATCTTGTGAACGCGCCGCCCGGCGTGATCACGGTCGACGCCAACCGTGGCGCGGTGCCAAACCCAATCGCTAACGCAAACGTGACGACGATTGCGCTCGAGATCGACAAGGCCTGCCTGACGCAGAGCATGACGCAGCCGATCATCGGTGGTTGGTCGACCGCGAGCCTGCGCCAGGCGCGCGTGCTCAATCCGGCAGCTCCGTACGTCGCTCCTTCTCGTGAAGGTGGAGCGTGGGTTCAGGTCTCTCGCCTCGGTGCGCCGCTGGTCAATGAGGTCGTCATCGGCATCCCAGACAAGGACAAGTTCAACGCGAGCGAGCCGAAGGACGACGCGGCGAACTTCGCGAAGTACGTATTCAATCCGACCCTGCCGTTCCTGCTCGAAGTCTTGTTCGGTGTCTCCGCGCCGAAGGTCTTCCCGAGAACGGACCTGGGAACGGCATTCCTCACCGGCGTGCCGACCGTGAACAAGTTCCCCGGCAACCAGCCGCCAACAGAAATGCTGCGTCTCAACACGGCAATTCCGGCAACTGCGCCGGCGGCGCAGAACAACCTCGGTGCGCTCGGCTGCTTCGACCTGACGATGCGCAACGCCACCAGTGGGCCTCCGCTGAACACCGGGTTGTCGACGTGTGACCCTGCAGGCTTTCCCAACGGCCGCCGCCCCGGCGACGACACGGTCGATGTCGCTCTGCGCGTCGTGATGGGCATCTTGCTCAGCGGCAACGATGCGCCGTCGGGGGCCATCCCGTTCCACGACGCCGTCCTTCAGGACGACAACCAGTTCGACAACACGTTCCCGTACCTCAAGACGCCGAACCCGGGGAGCTGACCATGAACCGGATGCGCAAGATGATCGCCATCGCGATGCTTGCGATGGCGTGGCAGTCGTGCAGTTGCGACCCCATCGTCCCGGTTCCTGACGGCGGCACCGGCGGCGGCGGCACGGCCGGCGGCGCCGGCGGGGGCACGGCAGGCGGCCAGGGCGGCGGCACCGGTGGTGCTGGCGGCATGGGCGGCATGGGCGGCGCTGGTGGAGCAGGCGGCGCAGGCGGAGGCGCAGGCGGCGGCTCGGGCACCACGCAGCTCACCGAGTACGTCCGCGACCTCATCGTCACCGGCACGAGCGACACCGCTCAGCCGCGTCCCGCAGCCGAGTTCGAGGGCCTGCCCGACGACAACCCCATCACCTTCTCCCCCGCATTCTTCGACGGAGGCACGAACTAAATGCGCGCGCTCCTCATCGCAGCTCTCGTCACGAGCCTCGCCGCCACCGCGGCCGAGGCCCCGAAGAACGCCGACCTCGAGAAGGCGCAGAAGGCGCTCGCGGCGAAGAAGTACCCCGACGCGCTCAAGGCCATCGAGGCTGCCGAGAAGAAGGGCGGCCTCGACCTCGACAGCTACACCACGCTCGTCGAGAGCAAGGCCCTCTCGCTCGCTTCGACCAAGAAGCTCGACAAGGCGGAAGAGGAGTTCAAGAAGCTCCTCGCGATGGACCCGCGCCGCGACCTCGCCGGCAAGTACAAGGGCGACGTCCTCAAGGCGCTCGACCCCGCGCTCACCTGGGTCGGCCAGGCCGGCGGCATTCAGGTCGTCGCCACCGACCCCGTCGCGCAGAACGGGCGCATCACGTCGGTCTCCGTCACCGTGAAGAACGACCCGCTCTCGATGGTGAAGGCCGCGCGCATCTGGGTCCGCAACGACGGCGGCGCGTGGAAGCCCTCCGACGTCGCGGTCACGAACGGCACGGCCACCGCCGAGGCCGGAGGCGCCGAGGTCGAGTACTGGGCCGAGCTGCTCGACGGAGCCAGGAACCAGGTGAAGCTCCTCGGCTCGCAGTTGCGGCCCGCGCGCGCCACCGCGCCGGCGCCCGTCGCCGAGGCTCCGAAGAAAGAGGAGAAGGCCGCGCCCGCGCCCGCAGCGACGACCGCCGAGGCGCAGCCGCGCGTCGAGCAGCCGCCGAAGCTGACGCCGAGCGAGAGCTCGCAGACCGCCGACGCCACCGTCACGGACGAGGCGCCGAAGAGCGGCAGCATCCTTCGCCCGGTGAGCTACGCCGTCCTCGGCGCGGCGCTCATCGCGGCCGGCGTCGGCGTCTACTTCGGAGCCACCTCCGAGTCCGCGAAGTCCTCCATCCGGATGGATTACATGTCGATGTCGTTCTCTCCGCAGGCGCTCTACGACCGCGACCAGGCGCGCATCGGTCAGGCGCAGATCGCGAACGGCATGTTCATCACCGCCGCGGTCGCCGCGGCCATCGGCGTGGTGCTGTTCGTCCTCGGCGGCTGACCCCGTCCAACCCAGACAGGAGAAAATTCAATGAAGCACATGATCACCGTGCTGGTGTTGGCTGCGGGTGTCTCGTTTGCCGCGGGGGCCCCACCCGCGAAGCAGGTCGCCGCGAAGGAGACGCCGGCGAAGAAGTCGCTCTTCGAGCGGCTCGGCGGCAAGCCGGCGGTCGAGGCGGTCATCGACGACTTCCTCGGGCGCGTCGCGAAGGACGAGCGCATCAACGCGCGCTTCGCCGTCGGCCACGTGCCGCGGCTGCGGCAGCGGCTCGTCGAGCTCGTCTGCGCCGGCACCGGAGGTCCCTGCGTCTACTCCGGCCGGGACATGAAGTCGTCGCACGCGGGCATGGGCATCACGAACGCGCAGTTCGACGCGCTCGTCGGCCACCTGGTGGCCACGCTCGACAAGTTCAAGGTCCCCGCGCAGGAGAAGGGCGAGCTGCTCGCCATCCTCGGCCCCATGCGCGGCGTCATCGTGGAGGAATGAGAATGAGACACGCTGCGCTGATGCTGTTCGTGTCGTCGGCGGCGCTGGCCGCTCCGACCCAGTGGGTGAAGTCGAAGGGCATCGTGCACTTCATCATCGAGGGCCCGTTCGACGACGTGCACGGAGAGAGCCGGCAGCTCCAGGGCTCGATCGAGATGGATCCGGAGAGCTGGGCCGCGACCAACGGCTCCGTCGCCGTCGATATCGACACCATCCGCACCGGCATCGATCAGCGCGACGAGGACATGCGAACCGAGTTCATCCAGTCGACGCGGTTCCCCAAGGCCATTCTCACCATCGAGAAGATCGACCGGCCGTCGCAGGGCGCGCTGCAGGCGAACTCGAGCGTGAAGGGCGACGTGCACGGCACGTTCGAGATCCACGGCGTGCGGCGGAAGATCACCTTCCCCGTCAACATCACCCGCGAGGGCGTGAGCTCGGTGCGCGCGGCCGGCTCGTTCGTGATTCCGTTCGCCGACTTCAGCATCCCCCGCCCGTCGCGGCTGTTCCTCAAGCTCGGCGACCGCGCGAAGATCATCTTCGACGTCACGTTCGATCGGAAGAACGAGCAGACGCCGCCGGTCGTCGTCGTCGAGCCGACGGTGCAGCAGGTGCTGCCCGAGGCGCCGAAGCCGAAGCCTCCGCCGAAGAAGAAGCCGCAGAAGGCGCTCGAGTTCAAATACGTGTTCACCGCCGGCGACGCGAAGTCGCGCGGCGAGAAGCTCTTCCACTCGGAGAAGCTCGGCGGCGAGGGCAACAAGCTGACCTGCTTCCACTGCCACGCGAAGGGCGAGGACAAGGACCTCAAAGACGGTCACGTCCGCTCGGGCCGCACCGTCGCGAACTCGGCCGGACGGAAGGTGTTCTGGAATGGGTTCGCGACCGACGTCGCGAAGGCGTCGGCGATCTGCCAGAAGGCGTTCATGCTCGGGAATGGGATGACCCCGGAGCAGGAGGAGGACCTCGGCGCCTTCCTCGAGGCCATCAGCAAGGACCCGAACGCGCCCGCGCTCGAGTACACGGTGAACTACCGCTCGATGGAGGTGCTGCTCCAGGACCCGACCGGCGGCGACCCCGCGAAGGGCAAGAAGCTCGCGGACAAGTACTGCATGACGTGCCACCTCGACGGGCGCGTCGGGCCGGTGTGGGCTCCGGGCCTCTACGAGCCCGACTGGGTCGTGCGCCGCGTCCGCCGGCTGGAGGGACATCAGAATAGACAGATGCCCAACTTCAGCCAGGCGCGGCTGCCGGATGATGACCTGCGCCACATCGTGTCTTATTTGACGGCTCCGGCGTCGGCTCCGCCGATCTTCAAGCGGGTGAAGAAGGTCGGGGCTCCGGCCGCTGGAGCGCGGTAAGTCTCCGGGGGTGAACTTCCACGACGCGGTGCTCGACGGCTTCGCGCTGGATGCCCAGCGCGTGCTGACGGTGCGGTTCTCCGAGGTGAAGGGAGAGCCGTCGGGCGACGTCGTCGTGCTCACTGTCACCGGGCATGAGCTGCTGCTGCAGCAAGGGCAGTTCGAGGCGGACTGGTTCTTGAGCACGGTGTTCTGCGTGGACAACGCCGGCGCGCGCCAGGAGCTGCGTCCCGGCGCGAGCCTGAAGGTCGGCCGGCTGGTGGTGCTGGGCGACAACGGTGCGTTCCTCGAGGTCGTCGGTGGAGAGCTCGAGGTCCGGGTGTCGCGCGGGCCGTAGGCGCGTTGGCTTCGAACAGGAAGGCGCCTTGCTTCGGCGCGCGGCCGTGGAGGGAGGAAGAGTGGTTCAGCTCCAGGGCCTGTCACCCCGGCGGCGGCTCGGCGCGCGGCGATCGGCTGCGGTGGGTGCGGCGATTCTCGTGGAAGCCGGCAGCCGAGTCCGGCGCGGCTTCGCGAGACGCGGGTGCTCGCCGCCAGGCGCCGCCGGGCAGTGCTTCCATCAACTGGCGGGCAGAGGCGAGGCGCTCGGCCGGCTTCCGGCGCGTAGGCCCGTTTGTTCCCGGCGCGAGTTGGGCAGCCCCTCGGATTGGCTTCGAGGGGACAGCGGCACGCGTCGGGCTTCGCGCTGCGCTCGACCGCCGTGCGCTCCGGTTTGCGGCGCGGGAGCGTGAGCGCTCGGCGTTCGCGACCGGCCGCGGAGGGGCGCGGGGGTCCACGGCCAAAGTTTTTCAGGCGCGCATCCCCCAAATTTTTAGGGGATGCCCGCATGAAAAACTTTCCCCGCACAGACGCGACCGGCAGCGGCGCCGCCCTCACGCCCCGCCGGACGCAACAGACGGACTCGTGGAGAGCCCCCAGGCGACCGCGCCGCGCGAAGAAGCCGCCGCACCTTCAACAGCCCCTCTCAGCGCCGCGATCCCGCACCCACGACGCAGGCCCAGGAGCTGCGCCACTCCTCTTCCCTCATGGCGCGGGGCCCGGGCGAGGCCGCACAGATTCACCCGCCCACGCGCTGCAGCTCATCGAACCCCGGCAGGCTCGACAGGTCCGGCACGAGCACGATCTCGATGCGCCGGTTGGCCGCCTTGTTCGCGGGCGAGTCGTTGGGCACCGCGGGCATCGAGTCTCCATAGCTCGCGGCGCTGATGCGCTCCGCCGGCAGCCCGGCCTCCGTCATCGTGTGCAGCACGGTGAGCGCGCGCGCAGACGCCAGCTCCCAGTTCGTCTTCCACCCGCCCTTGCCACTCAAAGGCACGTTGTCGGTGTGGCCCTCGATCTGAAACTTCCTGCCGCCGATGCCCTGCAGCAGCCCGCTGACCTCGACGATGGCCGCCTTGCCCTCCTTCGACAGGTTCGCCGAGCCCGACGGGAACAAGATGTCCGTCGCGAGCTCGACCACCATGCGGCCCTCGCGCATGCGGACCTTCAGCTTCCCGGCATCGATGAGCGTCTTGAACTTGTCGAGCAGCGTCTTGAACTCGGCGACGCGGGCCTCGGTCTCCTCTTTGCGCTTCCGCAGCTCGGCGAGCGCGCTCTCGAGCGCAGACTTGTCCGTCTTCGACTTTCCGTAGGCCGCCTCGAGCTCGGCCAGCTTCGAGGCCAGCTCCTTCTCGCGGGCGTCGAGGTCGCGGACCTTCTGCTTCTCCTTCTCGAGCGCGGCCTTCGTGTCGCCGAGCTCCTTGTTCAGCTTCGCGGTGGTCGTCTCGTGCTCGGCCTTCAGCAGGTCATACGTGCCCTGCGTCACGCAGGCCGCCAGCAGCGGCATCGTCATCATGAGCGTTCGCATGGGTGGCGAGGTTACCCCTGCGGAGAAGTTTGGAGCGCCGAAGTATCCACTCGCGGAGTCCGACGAAGAGCGCTCCCACTCCGGCGCCGAGCGCGTCGGCGAGCAGATCTTTCTGCGCGTCCCAGACATCGCCCTGCGAGCCCATGTACTTCACGCCGGCTCGGTTGGAGATGGTGCCGCTCGTCACCCACTCGAAGATCTCGTAGAGCGCCCCCACCATCACGAGCGCGGAGAAGACGAACAAGAGCTCTCCGCGCAGTCGCCGGCGGGGCTCGTTGCGGAAGAGCAGCTCGTGCACGCCCTGGAACAGCAGCAGCCCGAACGCGAAGTGCACCACGCGGTCGTACGGGTTTCGCTGAAACCCCTCGCGCAGCCACTCGGTGATGGGCACCTGCCCGTACGTGAAGTGGCTGCCGATGTCGTGGAGCGCGATCAGCGCCGCGACCTGCACGTAGACGGCGTCACTGAACCGGAACCGCCGGTAGGTCAGGGCCATGACGGGAATGGCGACGGCGACGGGCACCGTCTCGGCGAGCCACACCAGCCGGGACACCGGGTTGATCCCCGAGAGGATCGTCACGCCGACGGCGACCAGCGCGCACGCGAGCGGCACGCGATGTTCGGCGAACAGCCGGCGGTCGGATGGAGAGGAAGACGCGTTCACCTCTCCAGACGACTAATGCGCCGGTGAGGGCGTCACTTCTTTTTCGCGGGCGTAGCGGCTCCGGGCGGCGGCTTCAACTTGAAGCTCTCGACGAGCTTCTTGAAGTCGTCGTCGGTGCCCTCGCTCGCCTTGCGTACGACGATGAGCTGATACAGGTCGGCGTCGATGAGATACAGCCGCGCGGCGTAGCGCATGCCCTGCGGCGCGCTGGCGAAGATCTCGCGGCCCGGCCACTTCTTCTTCGGCAGGCCGCTGTCGATGAAGACGCCGTAGTCCTTCTCGATGGTGCCCTGGATGTTGGCGAGCGCTCCGTCGCGGGCGCCCTCGAGCATCTTCGACGGAATCGACTTGTGCACGAGGTCGGGCGGGTAGCTCACCATCGCGATCGCGAAGTACGCGTTCCCCTTCTGCGACGACCAGGTGCGGGTCTTCATCTTCCCCGCCGCCGTGTCGACCGCGTCGTCTTTCACCTGCGGATCGCCGGGCAGCAGGGCGGTGAACGTCTCGTTGCCCACCGCCTTCCAGTCTTCGGCCAACGCGGGCACCGCGCACAGCACCATCAGCAGCAGGGGAAGTGGGCGCATGGCCCGTCGCTTACTACGGGACGCACCTTTCGGCCTGATCGAAAGATGTCTCACGCGGGAGCCAAAACGCGGGGTTGGCGACTGGACGCCGACCGGCGTCCCGGTGCATGGTGCCCCGGCACATGTCCACCGTCACGCGCCGCCAGGGCCCCGTCATCACTCCGGATCTTTCCACGCAGAAAACCCAGAGCACCGGAGCTGCGACAGAGGTGCAGGGCGTTCAGTCGACCATCACCGTCGGCAAGACCGGCTACGTCGGCGGGAAGAAGTCGGCGGGAGAGCACCCCGACATCAAGCCCTGGCAGACGGGCATCCCGCACCGCACCGGCGCGAGCGAGGACTACGGCCACGGCGTGCACGAGCTGACGATGAACAAGCACGGGCACGACATGACCTTCCGCTACGGGAAGGCCAACTCGATTCCCGAGGTGACGCTCGACATCGAGAAGTCGATCGACTCTCAGGTCGCGGACATCAGCCGCCAGATGGTCGCGCTGATGGAGGGCCCGGTCCCGAAGCAGATCGACGCGATGCTGAAGAAGAACCGCATCAAGAGCCCGTTCGACGTCGACGTCGTGGTCGACGGGCAGACGGTGAACCTGGCGAAGGCGAAGCCGGGCTCGCTGACTCCGGACTTCGTGAACAAGGCGCTGTTCGAGGTCGTGAAGCAGCACACCTTCAAGAACGTGCGCGCGGACATCGCGGCGTTCTACGGCGTCAACACTCCGGTCGGCACGACGGTGAACGTGACGGGCGCGAAGGCGCTCGAGAAGCTCGAGGGCGTCGTCACGCGGGCCATCGAGCTCGCGGACAAGGGCTTCGGCCCGCCGCTGCCGAAAGATCCGGCTCGCCGCGAGGAGTACATCCAGTCGCTGCGCACGTTCGCGATGAAGAACCTGTTCCACGGCGAGAACCTCACCACCAAGCACCAGGTGCAGGGCTACGACGTGCTCGAGCGCAACCCCGACCTCAACGAGACGCTCAGCCACGACATCATCGATCGCTCGTCGATTCAGGCGGTGCTGCAGATCGACCCGAACGCGCTGCAGCCGCTGTGGACGCGCGCGTGGGTGCTCGAAGAGATTCAGCAGCAGAACCCGGCCGAGTACAAGAAGCTCGCGGGCAACGCGTCGCCCGACGACGCGGCGAAGACGGTCGACGTGAAGAAGCTCGTCGAGGCGGTGAAGGCGCACCCCGAGTGGACGGTGAACCCCAACGCCGGCGAGGCGCGCTACCTGCTGCCGATGTACCACTGGGGCGACGAGCGCAACGACGCGGACAGCATGATGCACTGGCACCGCGCCGCGAATCACCACGACGGCGACCTCGAGAAGGGCACGCTCAACGTCCAGCAGAAGCGGCAGAACGGCGTCGAGCACCACGCCGGCACCGAGCACGTCGGCGTCCGCCACGAGGCGGGCCGCGGCTACGACCAGGAGCTTCCGTTCGAGCGCACCATTCGGAAGATCTGGGTCGACTCGGCCTTCAAGCACCCGTTCTGGAGAACGGCCGCGATGAAGGACATCGTCTTCCAGCGCGTGCTGCAGGAGCGCGGCATCATCACGCCGGAAGATCTCTCGACGACGCCGAACCCCGAGCGCTACGAGAAGCTCGACGGCGCGTACCAGTCGCTGCAGATGGCGAACGTCGCTGTCGACAAGGCGCTGCGCACCCTCGGGCCCAAGCTCGAGTTCGCCGCGAAGCTGCGCGCGGAGATCGACGCCGCCACGATCGAGACCGCCGGCACGCTGCCCGACAAGGTCGCCTCGGCTGCGGCGAAGGCGACGCCCGAGCAGCAGGCGGCCCTGTGGCAGTACCTGCAGGCCAAGATGATCCAGCAGTCGCCGACCTCGACGAACGCCACCAGCGCGTTCATGCCCGTCGCGGAGATCGCCCGCGACCGCGCCGGCAAGGTCGGCGTCGAGCTGCCGACGAAGCTGCCGACGATGAACACCGGCGAGGCCCTCGAGCACCGCACGGCGCTCACCGAGCTGAAGGACGCCGCCGCAGAGGCGCGCAAGGGCGGAGACTCGGCCCTCGCCGCCGTCTACGAGATGTGGAACGACATCGTCTCGGCCGGCTTCCCGTCGCAGGCGCACTGATTCATTAGTTGTTTCAGTGGGTTGGCGTTCGTCGGGCGTTCAGTGTCAGACCGTCTGGTCATACTGCACGCATGTTCACAAACGACTTCATCGCGCGCGGTCTCGAGTCGATCGCGGAGCTTCTGGATGACGCGGCGAGGGCGATGGCCGTGCGGCGCGCGGCTGCGCTGATCCGCGGGGCGTCGGCACCTCTGGTCGATGGCATTCGCGAGTCGGGCCTCGAAGCGGTGCACGCGCTCGGCATCGACTGGGAGCTCAGCGGCGTCGTCACCGACTGGGTCCGCTGCGGGCGGCTGTACTGGCTCGAGCAGCTGCAGGCTCGCCGCCGCCGCGCGCTGGCGTCGGTGCCGGGCATCGGCCCGCGGCTCGCGCAGGAGCTTCGCGAGGTCCTCGGTGTGGAAGACGTCGACGGCCTCGCCGAGGTGGCGCGCGATGGCCGGCTGCAGCAGGTGTGCGGCTTCGGGCCGAAGCGGCTGAAGCTGGTGATGAGCGCGCTGAGGGTGCAGCGGCAGGATTCACCGCAGCTCTCGCTGGCGTACTGAGGCGGCGTAACCAGGCGCGCGGCGGCTGCGTAGAAGCCGTGTGCGCCTGCTCCCGTTCGTGGTGTTTGCCGCTGCCTGTGGTCCCGGCACTGCCGTCCCGCTCACCGGCGAGCAGGTGTTCCAGCAGCCGCTCGAGGACGGGAACTCGTTCGCGTGCGCGACGTGCCATGCGCTGAGCGAGCCGAACGACGACGGCACGCGGCTCGTCGGGCACCCGCTCGCGGGAGCCGTGCGGCGCGGCACGTGGAAGAACGGCGCGGCGAAGAGCTTCCTCGACGCGGTGAACTCGTGCGTGAGCGAGTGGCAGGGCGCGCCGAAGTGGGCCGCCGATGATCAGCGCTTCACGGCGCTGGCGCGCTGGCTCGAGGGCACCGACGGGCATGCGGCGGCGCTGCGCTACGAGATCGTCCCGCCGCCTGCGTCGCTCGCCGGTGGCGACGCGGCGCGCGGACAGGCGCTGTTCAACGGCACCTGCTCGGTGTGTCACGGGCTCGACGGGCGCGGAGACGTGCGCGGCCCGAACCTCGCCGGCACGAAGCTCGCGGCCGACTACGTCGCGCGCCGCATCCGGCTGAGCGGCTCGGCAGAGAGCCCGGTGTACGACGGGCTCGAAGGCGGGCGCATGCCGTTCTGGTCGAAGGACCGGCTCGACGACGTCGAGCTGCGCGACCTGGTCGCGTTCGTGACGACCGCGGCGGTGCCGGACGGAGGCCTGTTCATGCCGGACGCGGGCGGTGGCGGCGGCGGAGGAGGAGGCTGCGCGAAGACGCACCGGAAGATCGGCTGGTACGCGGATCTGGCGACGTACGCGCACGGCGTGAAGGGGCGCGCGACCATCACCGACGACTGCACGGTGACGCTGAGCGGCTTCCACTACGACGGCAACGGCATCGACGTGCGGCTCTTCGGAGCGTTGGGCAAAGACTTCGTCCGCGGCTTCCCCATCGGCGGGCAGCTGTACCGGCCGGGTCAGCCGTACGTGAACGTCACGATGCCGATGGCGTTACCCAACGGGAAGACGCTCGACGACCTCGACTCGGTGAGCGTGTGGTGCGTGGCCGCCCGCCACAACTTCGGCGACGGCACGTTCCGCGCGCCGTGACCGGTTCGGCATTACGTTCCGGGGGATGGACTGGGTCCTCCCGCTGCTCACGCTCACGGCGATGGAAATCGTCCTGGGCATCGACAACATCGTCTTCATCTCCATCCTCGTCGGGAACCTGCCGCCCGAGCGCAGGCGCGTGGCGCGCTACGTGGGCCTCGGGCTCGCGCTCGGCGCGCGGCTCGGCCTGCTCTTCGGCATCCGGTTCATCATGGGGCTCGAGACGGCGCTGTTTCACTGGTCGAGCATCGGGTGGGTTCCCGACGTCTGGGTCGCCACGCACCACGTCGACGCCGTCACCGGCAAGGACCTGGTGCTGATCGGCGGCGGCGCCTTCTTGATCGCGAAGGCGGTGCTCGAGATTCACAAGAAGGTCGAAGGCGGCGAGGAGCACGAGGTCGCCGAGAAGGCGAAGCGTGCGTCGTTCGCCGGAGTCATCGCGCAGATCATCATCCTCGACGTGATCTTCTCGCTCGACTCGGTCATCTCGGCGATCGGCATGGTCAAAGAGGTGTGGATCATGGTCGTCGCGATGCTCGTCGCGGTCGCGTTCATGACCATCTTCGCCGGCCGCATCTCGACGTTCATCGAGCGGAACCCGACCTTCAAGATGCTGGCGCTGGCGTTCCTGGTGATGATCGGCGTCGTGCTGGTCGCCGACGGCTTCGGCCAGGAGATCAGCAAGGGCTACATCTACGCGGCGATGGTGTTCTCGCTCATGGTCGAGCTGCTCAACATGCGCGCGCGGCGGAAGAAGAAGAAGCCGGAGGCTGCTGCTTCGGCTTCGAGCCGGCCGGCGGCTTCAGTCGCGCCGTGACGGGCACGGCCGCTTGAGGTCAGACGAAGCCGGCCTCGAAAAGTCGCATCGGCCCGAATTTCACGCGGTTTCGTCAGCGGCCCTTACGGGAAGCCCGAGAACCCAGGGGCGACGCGGGCCGGAGAACCTTCGTGTCATGAGAACGTACACGGTCAGCTCCGGAGACACGCTGTGGGCCATCGCCAGCCGCCTCTCTGCGCAGGGCGTCGCGGGCAGCACCGCCGAGCTGGTCCGCCAGCTCGCTCGGCAGAACGGCCTGGCGAACCCGAACCTGCTTCGCGTCGGTCAGCGGCTGCAGCTGCCGGGCGCGACCGACGGCTTCCAGCCGCCCGCGGCGCCGGCTCCGGCGCAGCTCGACGGCACGGTGACCGGCTTCGGCCGCGGCGCGACTGGACCGCACGTCGCCGAAGTTCAGGCGGCGCTGAAGCGCCTCGGGCTCTACCACGCGAACGTCGGCGGCAACTTCGGCCCGAAGACCGAAGAGGCGCTGCGCGCGTTTCAGCAGGCGAACGGGCTCGTCGCGGACGGCCGCGCGACGCCCGAGACGGTGGCGGCGCTGACGAAGGCCGCCGGCGCAGCGCCGGTCGCGCCGACGACTCCGTCGGGCCCGACGCCCGCCGGCATCGCGGGCATGCTCGATTGGGCGCGCGGCCGGCTCGGGGCGCCGTACGCCGCGGTGAACCCGTTCCGCTTCGGCGACGTGCCGTGGGACGGAGGCGCGCACCGCAGCGTGAACGGCAGCGGGACCGTCTGGCAGTACCCGAGGGGCACGCAGGTGTTCGACTGCTCGGGCTTCGTCGTCGCCGCGTACCGCCAGCTCGGCATCGACCTGGCGGCGAAGGGGCTGTACTCGTCGGGGACGATTCACTCGAACTCGAACGGGTACCTGCAGAACGTCGACGTCAACCAGCTGCGGCCGGGCGACCTGATCACGTTCAAGCCGAGGAACGGCATCGGTCACGTCGCCATCTACCTCGGCGACGGCCAGATCATTCAGTCGAGCGGGGGCAAGGGCGTGAACATCGCTTCGCTCGACTGGGGCAACATCCAGTCCGTTCGCCGCGTCCCGGTCTGACGCGAGGGCTGCGTGCGGTGAAGAGCCCCGCTTGTGCGGGCAGCTACTTCTTCGGCTTCGCGCCGGCCGGCGGCTTGCCCTTCGCCTTGAGGGCGAGCTCGGGCACGTCGGTGAGCAGCAGCGACTCGATGGGCTCGGTGAGCGCGACGGCCTTCGCGGGGTTGCCGCCTTCTCCGGCGAGCTGTGCGTTGAAGCCCATCGGGACGACGTTGCCGCCGGGGGCGCCTCCGCGGCCCCACAAGGCGTAGCAGCGATTCGGGTCGAACGGCTTCTTCACGATGTAGCGACCCTGGAAGCGGTTCTGCTTCGCGGGGCCGGTCTTGGTGACCTCGGGGATTCCGCCGGAGACGGGCTCGGCGGCCTTGAGCACGAGATCGTCGGTGAGGCTGTCCTTCGAGTAGCGCAGGTGCAGGCGCGTCATCGTCGCCTCGCTCGCCCACTTCGCGATGGCCTCGTCGTCTTTGAGGCCGGGCAGCACGTCGGCGCCGAGGTACTTCGCCATCGGGTCGTCCATCGGGTGCGGAGGCGGGCAGGGGTCGCAGGTGACTCCGTAGATGCCCTGCTGGGTCATCACCTTCGGCGGCGGGAGCGCGCCCTGCCACGCGAACTCGGTGACGACGGCGTTGGGGTTGGCGCCGAAGGTGCGGGTGAGCAGCTCGCCGTAGAAGCCTCCGAACTGCGGCTGCGCGGCGGGCGTGAGCTGCACGTTCGTCGGCACCATCACGTTCTTGAGGTTCGCGACCTCGTAGCGGGACTTCGCGAGGACGGTGACGATGAGGTCCTGCGTGCCGCTCGAGTTCATGAGGCCGAGGCGCACCGGCAGCGTGAACGACTCGGAGTCGTAGTGGAAGCGCAGCGGCGAGAGCACCGCCTGCCCGTTCTGGAACGTCACCTTCTTCGCGTTCACCTTCGCGACGAAGAACTTCCAGTTGCCCTCGACGTAGGGCTTGAGCAGCGGCGCCGCGCCGTCGGGGATCTTGTACTTGTTCTCTTTGAGCCAGATGTCGAGGCCCAGCGCGTCCTTCGCGGAGAGGATGACGATCTCGTACTCGCCGACCTCGAACTTCGCCTCGACCTTCACCCCGAGGTCCTTCGGCAGGCCCCCCTTGGCCGACCGTTCGCGCACCGAAGAGCGCATGGCCATCGGGGGAGGCGGCGGGCACTCACCCTCTTCGAAGATCTCGACCAGGCGCGGAGACGCCAGCGTGTCGACGCGGGTGAAGACCTCTTTCGGCAGCGTCTTCACCATCTCCTTCTTGAGCACCACCGGCACCGGCACGACGAGCGCGAAGTTTTCGGTCGGGCCGCGGTAGTTGTTCTGCATCGAGAGGACCGTGCGCGTGCCGTCGCGCATCAGCACCACCACCGAGGCGTCGTTGAACAGGTCGGCGCCCGCGCTCGAGACGTAGAAGCCGCAGAAGGCCGAGGCGGTGACGGGGAGGAGCACTGCCGCTGCGAGGAGAGCTCTCATGGGCCCGCGGCATATCAGCGGGCGCTTCTCGGCGCGTGAGGAATGGACAGTCCGTGCCGGCGCACGGTCGAGCGGACGCGGCGCCTGAAAGTTCGGTTGCGCTTCGTGGCGTCCGGGTTGCGCGGCGTCAGGGCTCCACCCGTAGAATGGAGGCGTCATGGCAGGGCCGAACGGCAAGCGGAGCCTCGAAGAGATTCTCGAGGAGCACCTCGAGGTCACGAAGCAGGGGTTCGATCGCGTCCACCGGAGCATCGCCGAGACAGCCCTCGCGCTGCGTCTCGAGATGCAGGCGGGCTTCGAGCAGGTCGACAAGCGCTTCGAGCGCATCGAGGGCCGGCTCGACAACATGCTGCTCACGATGGGCGGGACACAGTTGAACCACGAGGCGCGGATCAGCGCCCTCGAGGCCGATGTCGCCAAGCTCAAGGCGGGCTGACCTTCTTCGCCAGCGCGACGAGGCGCGGCTCTTCCGCTCCGGCATCGAGGACGTGCTTCGCGGCCTCGCGTGCGGCGTCCGGCTTCTGTGCCGCGAGCGCCGCCTCGAGCAGCACGCGCGCGTCGGCGGGCTCCTTCTGCACCGCCCAGTTCTTCAGGCTCAGCTCCAGCGCCTTCGCGGCGTCCTTCTCGACCTCGAGCTGGAACCGCGCCTGCTCGCGCAGGTGCACGGTGTCTCCGCGCTCGGCGCTCGCTTCGTAGCGCCAGCGCAGCATCTGCGCGTACGACGCGGGGCGCCCGAGCTTCTTCGTCTCGGCGATGGCGAGGCGCAACAGGGCGTTGTCGTCGGCGAAGCGCGCAGAGAGCAGCGGCTCGACGTCAGCGGGACGGTTCAGCGCGAGCAGCAGGTCGGCGAGCGCGGTGAGCGTGTAGCCGTCGTCGGGCTCGAGCTTCAGCGCCTCGCGGTAGGCGGCCTCGGCGGCGGCGTCGTCTCCAGCGCGCTCGCAGAGCTCGCCGAGCACGGAGAGCGCCCACGCGCGCTGCGGATGTGAAGGGCCCGCGGCCGCGAGCTGGGCCTCGAGCGTCTTGCGCGCCTGCGCTGCGCGGCCGGTCAGGCTGTCGACCTGCGCGGTGCAGACGGCGACGACGAGCGCGTCGGCCTTCCCCTCGAGCGTGGCGCACGCACGGCGCGCAGCGTCGTAGCGGCCGGTCACGAGCTCGACGGTCGCGAGCGTGAGCTTCGCCTGCGGGTCATCGAGCAGCTCGAGGTCGGCGCGCGCTCCGTCGAAGTCGTGCTGCGCCTGGCGAATCGTCGCGCGCAGCACGAGCACCTCGTCGGGAGGTCGCGCCTGAGACCACCACGGCTGCAGCGCCGCCTGCGCGCGGCCCCAGTACCGCGGGTCGGCCTCTCTGCGGGCGAGCTCGATGGCCTTCCGGCTCGCCGCGGTCGCGCGGGCGACGTCGCGGGGGTTGTCTCGCGCGGCTTGCTCGAGCGCCTTCAGCTCGCGGCCGCTCGAGCTCGACGACGCGACGCGCTCGAGCACCTCGTTCGGATCGGTCGGCTTGCGGACGCCGCCGTCCGATTTGCGCCCGAAGACGAGCGCCGCGGCCACGATGACCGCGCCGATGAGGAGCCAACGCACGCGCGCACTCTATTTGCTGGCTCGCCTGAGTTGAACGCACGCGCGGCGCGCTTCGTGACGGCCCATCGTCGAAGGCAGGGTTGTGGCGCGCGCCACGCCGCGTTCAACCCAGTCGAGCGACGGTCCTGGCTCGCCTGAGTTGAACGCACGCGCGGCGCGCTTCGTGACGGCCCATCGTCGAAGGCAGGGTTGTGGCGCGCTCATCTGCGTTGGCCGCGGCTCGGAGGAGATCCTCCTCCGCGCTGCGACGGCGGCGCCCGAGGCGGCTCGCGTCCGGCGCCCGGAGGAATTCCCATGCGCGGAGGCGGGGAAGGAGCCGCGGGCGGCGGCGGCCGCACCATGGGCGGAGGCGGCCGAGCCTGTCCCGGCGGCGGTCCCATCCTCGACGGCGGAAGCGGAGCGATCTGCCCGGGCGCCGGCGTCGGCCGTCCGTACCCCGGCGATGACCTGCCGAAGCCGGGCGCGGGGCTCGACCCCGGCGGCATCGGAGCGCCCGGCATCGGCGCCATCCTCCGCGACGGCGTCGTATCCCCCGGCGGAGGCGCGCGGCGAGCCTGGGGCGGCGGCTGCGCGCGGGGGCCGAGGCGTGGGTCGGCGCGGACGTCTCCGGGCCTGAGCGCTCGCGGGGCGGGGAGCGGGACGGCGCGCACCTCGCCGCCGGCGCGGCGGATGAGGTCGGGGCTGGGTCCGCGCCTCCAGTCGCCGCGCTGGAAAGGAATGGCGGTGGAGCCGCGATACGCCTGGTACTCCTGGTACGGCGGCAGCCGCGCGTTGTGGAAGTTCTGGCGGCCGAACCTCGACATCGGGACGAAGACCCAGCGCGGGCGGTAGTTCACGAACACGCTCGCGACGCCCTGCGGTCCGAGCGGGACCCAGCCGATGTTGCCGCCGCCGACGCGCCACTCGACCCAGGCGGGAGACCACTCGTCACCGGGCACCCAGACCCACCCGTACGGATCGGTCGTAATCCAGCGCCCGTGGTGGAACGGAATCCAGCCCCAGTTGAACGTGGACTGCCACGTCCAGCCGTACTGCGTGTGAACCCACCAGCCGCCCGTGTAGTACGGGTAGAAGTCCGGGCCGACGACGGAGACCGCGGGTCGCCACACCGCGCCGTACGGAGCGACGGTCACCCACTCTCCGTAGGGCGCGAGCTCGCCGTAGAAGTCGGTCGGCGCCGGGCCTCGTGCAGTGCGCGTGTCGACCCAACACGCCGAGGTCGCCGTGAATGCGACGGCGATCAGCAGGCGTTTCATGAGAGGTCAGTAATGGACGCACACGCGGGCTGCCACGAGGGGCGCCGCTGGTAACCTCGGCGAGAAGCGCTACCGCGGCGCCGCGACGGCGCACAGCGAGACTCCGAACGGCAACGTGACGTGCGGCACGACTGGCGCTCGGCGGAGAAGAGCGCGCGCAGCACCGCTCTTCTTCATCACCTCGCCACGCGCGCGAACGTTTCGTACAGCTGGGGGTCCACGCCGTGCGGTATACGCCGACGGCACCATGGCCAGATCACGCTACGTGCTCGCAATCGACCAGGGCACCACCGGGACGCACATCTCCATCGTCGACGAGAAGGTGAAGGTCGTCGGCAAGTCGTACCAGGAGTTCAAGCAGCACTTCCCGAAGCCGGGCTGGGTCGAGCACGACTTGTCGGAGATCTGGCGCACCGTCGAGGCGTGCATCACCAAGGCGCTGAAGGCCGCGCGGCTCAAAGGCTCGGACATCGCGGCCATCGGCATCACGAACCAACGCGAGACGACCGGTGCGTGGACGAAGGACGGCAAGCCGCTGCACCGCGCGATCGTCTGGCAGGACCGGCGCACCTCGGACCGCTGCGCGGAGCTCAAGGGCCGCGGCGAAGAGGCGCGCGTGCGCGAGACGACGGGGCTCGTGCTCGACCCGTACTTCTCCGGCACGAAGATGCAGTGGCTGCTCGAGAACGTCTCGGCGGTGAAAGAGGCGCGCGATGCCGGCAACCTGCTCTTCGGCACCATCGACACGTGGCTCGTCTTCAAGCTGACCGCCGGCGCTGCGCACGTGACGGACGTCTCGAACGCGAGCCGCACGCTGCTGATGGATCTGCGCCGGCTCGAGTGGGACGACCGGATGATGTCGATGCTCGCGGTGCCCCCCGACGTGCTGCCGCGCATCGCGTCGAGCGCCGAGGTCTACGGCACGACGAAGGGCATGAAGTCGCTGCCCGACGGCATCCCGGTGAGCGGCATGGCGGGAGATCAGCAGGCCGCGCTGTTCGGCCAGGCGTGCTTCCAGCCCGGCGAGTCGAAGTGCACGTACGGGACGGGGGCGTTCCTGTTGATGAACGTCGGCGCGCAGCCGGTGGCGTCGAAGGCGGGGCTGCTCTCGACGGTCGCGTGGAAGCTCAAAGGCGAGACGAGCTACGCGCTCGAGGGCAGCGCGTTCATCGCCGGCGCGGCGGTGCAGTGGCTGCGCGACGGCCTGGGGCTCATCAAGAAGGCGCCGGACATCGAGAAGCTCGCGGCGAAGGTCAAGGACACCGGCTCGGTGGTGTTCGTGCCGGCGCTCGCGGGCTTGGGCGCTCCGCACTGGCGGCCCGAGGCGCGCGGCCTGTTCGCCGGCATCTCGCGCGACACGACGGCGGCGCACCTCGCGCGCGCCGTGCTCGAGGGCATGGCGCTGCAGATCTTCGAGCTCGCCGACGCGATGCGGAAGGACTCTGGGCGCGACATCCCCGCGTTCAAGGTCGACGGCGGCGCGGTCGCGAACAACCTGCTGATGCAGTACCAGGCCGACGTGCTCGGGACGCAGGTGGTGCGCCCGAAGAACGCGGAGACCACGTCGCTGGGTGCTGCGTTCCTCGGCGGCCTCGGCGCCGGCGTCTGGGAGAGCACCGACGCCATCAAGCAGGCGTGGAAGGCGGACAAGGTCTTCTTCCCCAAGATGGAGCCCGACGAGCGCGCGCGGCACCTGCAGAAGTGGGCCGATGCCGTGAAGCGGGCGTAGCGCGCGGGTTTTTGGGGAGTCCCGCGGCACGTTCGAGAAGTTGCGACGTGCCTCGGATCGTTTTTCAGTGGCCGGCCACAAACCCTGCTGAGGAACCCATGAACCGACCTTCGCTGATGCGGTGTCTTGCGGCTGCAGTGGTCCTGTCTCTCGGCGCGTGTGGCAGTCCACCGTCGACGGATGACGGCGGCACCGCCGGAGGCTCCGGGACCGGTGGTGGCTCTGCGACCGGTGGCAGCTCCGGCACGGGCGGCGGCTCCGCGACGGGCGGCGGCTCTGCGACGGGCGGCGGCACCGCGACGGGCGGCGGCTCGGCGACGGGCGGCGGCACCGCGACGGGCGGCGGCTCGGCGACGGGCGGCGGCACCGCGACCGGCGGCGGCTCGGGGACTGGCGGCGGCTCTGCGACGGGCGGCGGCTCCGGCACGGGCGGCGGCTCCGGCACGGGCGGCGGCTCCGGCACGGGCGGCGGCTCCGGCGGCGGCAGCGGTTGTGCGCCGCAGACGGTGAACGTGACGACGGCGAACTGCGCGGCGCTGCCTGCGCCGGGCGCCTGCGGCGGAGCGCTCACCGGCCGCTACTGCTACACGGGGTTCTGCGTCGACCAGGCGCGCCTGTTCGGGACCCTGCAGTCGACGTGCACCGGGCTGGGCGGCACCGTCACGTTCAGCAACACGGCGGGCACGGTGAACGGCTCGCTCGAGTTCACCGGCAGCGGGACGTCGGGAACCGTGACGCGCAACGCCACGCTGACCATCACCGGCAGCGTGACGGTCTCCTCGATGTGCGCGGTGGGGGGCTGCTCCACGGTGCAGGCGGCGCTCACCAACGCCGGCGCGACCGCGACGTGCACCGCGGGAATCGCGGGCTGCGACTGCGCGTACACCTACGTCGTCCCCACCGGCTCGGCGAGCACCTTCACCAGCTCGGGGAGCGTGGTCACCGTCGGCTCCGCAGGCAACCAGCGCACGTACGACTACTGCGTGCAGGGCATGGACCTGCGCTATCGCGAGACCGGCAATCAGCCGGCCGAGCCGGGCTACGCGACGCTCGGCCGCTGAGCCGTCGCGCGCCGGCGGCACGGCGACGCTCAGTAGCCCGTCGACTTCGGTGCGGCGACGTTGCTCTTCACGTAGCCCTTGCTCACGATGAACGCCTCGAGCTGGGCCGACTCGGCCTGCAGCGTGTCGATGAGCGCGACGACCGAGCTCACCACCGCGTCACCGCGGCCGGCCTGCTTCAGCACCGAGGTGCGGCCGCGCGAGTCGTACAGCTGCGCGCAGATGTAGTGGAAGATGTCCGCACGCGCGCGGGAGTCGAGCTCGGTGGCCGGCACGATGCCCGCGAACGCAGCCTCGACCGCCGCCACCTTCGCCGGGTGGTACTGGCGCAGGTACTGCGTGGTGAGCTGCTTCAGCTTCGCCATGTCCGAGTACTCCTGCATGTCGTTGCCGTTGTTCAGCACGTCCGCGTACGAGGCCTCGCCGGGCTTGAGCTCCCAGCCGACGATGACCTGGCCCTTCACCGGGTTGCCCATGCTGTCGACCTCACCCGGGCGCGCGAGCAGGCGCGCGATGAGGCCGTAGAACTGCACGTTCGTCATGTTGTAGCCCCAGCCCAAGGTAGGCCAGCCGAACGCGACGCCGCGGTAGTCCTCGATCGCCATCACCGCGTACCAGTCGACGAGGGCCGACTTCGCGACACCGGACAGCGCCGTCGCGCGCGCGTTCGACGACTTCGCCATCAGGTCCATCATCGCGACGGAGTAGTCGTGGATGTCGTCGTCCGGAATCTCGCCGAGGTCGAGCAGCTGCCGCCCGAACGTGCTCGCGAGCGGGTTGTGCGTCGGCGTGTCCATCACCACCAGGCCGATCTTCTCCTGTCGCACCGGGCGGTCGGTGATGAAGTAGGCGATCGCGTCCGACGTGATCGGCATGCGCAGCGAGCGGCCCGCCGCGGTCGGGAAGTACATGCTGAAGCTGCTGATCGCGAGGCCGGCGAGCGACGGGTCCTTCAGGTTCGCGTTGATCGCGCTGGTGAACTTGTACTGCTTCGTCATGCGCCGCGGCTGACCCTTCACGTAGTTCGTCGCGTTCACGACGTTGTGGAACGAGGTGCTCTGCTCCGACCAGGTCGTGCCCTTGAAGTACTTCCGCAGCCACGAGCCGCTGCGGTACAGCTCGCAGTCGCGCAGCCACGGGCCGGTCTTGCTGGCCGAGTGCGTGACGTACGACTCACGGTCGCGCTGCGCCATCGGCATGATCGTCTCGGTGAGGAACGAGCGGAACGGACGGTCGCCCGGGAACTGAAGGACGATCGGCGCCTTCACGTACGTGTCGCGCTTGAGCACGACCGGCTGCCCGTTGATGGTGCCGTCGAGCGAGTCGTCGTTCACGCCGCTGCTGGTGCCCTGCTTCACGGTCAGCGAGACGTTCGTGCCGGTGAGCACGTCGCCCGAGCGGGTCAGCTGCGTGGTGACGCCGTCGAACTCGAGGCGGATGCCGATGGCCGTCCACGACGAGATGACCGCATCGCCGTTCGCGAACGGCTGGCCGTTCATGGTGACGCGGTAGATGCCGTTGAGGTCGTCGTCGCTGACCGCGGTGAGCGCGCCGGTGTCCTGCTCGAGGTCCTCGACGTAGCTCTCCTCGTCGATGGTCAGCTCGGCGTCGGGGCCGCAGCCACAGAGGGCCGCGAGCGCGGCGACGAACATCAGGTTTCGCGTATTCGTGAACATGGTGCGGTGTGGACCCTTGTGGGTGGCAGGTTGTGCAATCACTGAGGGGACTGCTGCGCGCTGACGCAGTTGCCGTCGAGCGGCCACGGCGTGACGCCGTCGCTCATCAGCTTCGAGGTGACGTCGGCGAGCGTCTCGGTGCCGCCGTTGGTGACGGTGGCGTCGCGGACGAGCACTCCGCGCGGCTGGCCGCAGACCGCGACGGTGTCGAAGCCGGTGACGCCGAGCGTGCCGAGCATCGTGGTGTCGCCGTACATCGCCTGGCCGCCGACCACGGTGAGCAGCACGTCCGCCTGCTCGGCCTCGATGACGGCGCGCAGCGGCGCCTTGCCGTTCGCGCGCACGACGACGAGGTCGGCCGCCATGCCGGGCGCGATGCGGCCGACCTTGTCCTGCAGGCCGGCGATCTCCGCGGGGATCGACGTCGCCATGTCGAACAGCTGCTGATCCGAGAGCAGGTTGTTGAAGCGCGTCTTGTTGATGCGGTCGGCGACCTTCAGCTCAGAGAGCAGGTGGTTCGAGCCCGACGGGGTCCAGTCCGGAGCGAGCGCGACCTTGATGCCCGCGCTCAGCGCCGTCGGGATGTCGGTCGTGGTGCCGTACAGCGCCATGTTCGAGGCCGGCGACCAGACGATCTTCATGCCGGCCGCGCCCATCTCCTGCAGCTGCGCCGGGTTGAGCGCGGTCGCGTGAATCGCGACGACCTCTTTGCGCACCAGGCCCAGGTTGCGGAGCGTGTCGAGCTCGGCGCGCGAGCTGTCGTCGATGCCCTCGGCGAGGTGCACGAGGTACGCCTTCGTCGTGCCCGCATCGAACTGGCTGATCAGCTTCTGCGCGTCGGTGGTGGTGATGCTCTTCACCGGCAGCACGTTCTGGCGAATGTGATCGCGGCAGAACATGTACGACTCGACGTTGCGGACCCAGCCGTTCTGGCACGTGTAGCCGATGGAGCCCTGAATGGTGGTGGTGCCGCCCATCAGCGCGCGCAGCTCGCCGTACTTCTGCGCCTGGCACAGGTGGCCCGCGCTCTTCACCGCGTTGTACGGAGCCTTCACCGCGGTCGCGTAGGAAGGGTCGTCCGCCCACTGGTAGCGGTTGTTGTAGAGCTTCGGCGCCGCCCACGGGCCCATGAAGTTGTACGCGACGTGGTTGTGGAGATCGACGAGGCCGGGCGCGATGACGCCGCCGGTGTCGACGACGGTCGCGCCGCACGGCACGGCGTCGCGGCTCGCGACGAGGCCGACGACGCTCTCGTCCTTCACGAGCACGTAGCCGTTCATCGTGCCCCACGGGAGGATGACGGTGCCGCCGAGCGCGTACGTCGCGCGCAGCTGCGCGGCGGGGCAGTACGACGACGTCGACGAGGTGAGCTTCTCCGCCGCGTTGTCGCGGGCCGACGGATCATCGATGGTGAGCGTCGCCTCCGTGGAGCCGCACGCCGCGGCCACCAGGGCAATCACAGGCAACACGAATGACGCCGGCTTCGAAGCCGGAACACACCTCGACATGACGATTTCCCCTTTCGGAAGGCGAGAGCAGCGACGCTGCTCCTGTCGTGGGATGTGACACCGCCACTCCAAAACGTGTGCAACGCGGCGGATCAGCCGCTCGCGACGCGCACTTACGGGCTCAGCGGGATGTCAGAGGTCCTGACACGGGGCCAGGCGGACGGTGATGCCCGCGGGGCCCCCGCCGTCGGGGAGCCGGACGCCGCCGACGTCGACTCCGCCGGTGCAGCCGACCGCGCGCGTGACGTCGAGACCTGCGGACGACGCGAGCGAGCAGTCGCGCGTGCCGAACACCGAGGCGCGCGCGACGACCACCATGCGCGCACGTCGCGAAGTGTAGGCTGAGCCGTTTCCCCCGGTCGAGGCACTGAAGGCTCCGTGACGGCTGCGTCGAAAGTCGAGCTGCGCCTGGTCGAGGGGCCTCCCTCGGCGGGCGAGGTGTACCGACGCTACGGCGCATACATCGCGTCGCTCGGGTACCGGCTGCTCGGCCGCGATGGAGAAGTCGACGACCTCGTGCAAGACGTCTTCCTCGCGGCGGTCGAAGGCCTCGACGAGCTGCGCGAGGCCGGCGCGCTCAAAGGCTGGCTCGCGACGCTGACGGTGCGCCTCGCGGGACGGAAGCTGAGGCGCCGGCGCATCGCGTCGTTCTTCGGGCTGGGTGACGCGCAGGACGACATCGCGGCGCCGGGCGCGACCCCGGAAGAGCGCGCGCTGCTCGGGCAGGTGTACCAGGCGCTCGACCGCGTCGACGTGGAGGCGCGTGTGGCCTGGATTCTCCGTCACATCGAAGGCGAGCCGCTCGACCAGGTCGCGAAGCTGTGCGGCTGCTCGCTCGCGACCGCGAAGCGGCGCATCTCGGCCGCGCAACAGGACATCGAGAGGAGGCTCTCGTGAGCAACGACGAGCTCGCGCGCAAGCTGGAAGTGGCTCGCGCGCACATGCAGGTGGAGTGGTCGGACGAGCGCGCCGCGGCCAGCGAGCGCGGCATGGTGCGGAAGAAGCGGCGCCGCACGGCGGTGCGCGCGAGCGCGGCGGTGCTGGGGCTCGCGGGCATCGCGGTCACGGCCGCCCTGATGCTGCGCGCGCCGACGGTGCCGGTGAGGGGCTCCGAGGCGCAGGTCATCATCTCGCCGCTCACCGCGCAGACGAAGCTGGAGGGAGATGAGCTGCAGGCCGGCAAGGTGCACGTGAAGATCGCCTTCCGCGCGCCGTACCCGACGCGCATGCGCGCCGGCGTCGTCGAGGTCGAGAGCTTCCACGGCAGCTTCATGATGGAGCGCGCCGACGCCGTCTGGGTTCGAGTCGAGGAGGGCGAGGCCGTCGTGCGCTGGCCGGGAGGCGAGGCGCACCTGACCGCGGGCGGCGAGGGCTGGTATCCGCCGGAGCCGGCAGCTGCCCCGCTCGCGCAGCCCGAGGCGGAGGTCCCGGCGCCGCCGGCGAAGGCGCTCTCGCAGAAGAAGCCCGCGGCGTGGAAGCGGCTCGCCGAGGCGGGAGACTTCAGCGGCGCGTACGACGAGCTTCGACGCAGCAAGGCGCCGGTGCGCGACGAGCCCGCGGAGCTGCTCTTGTCGGCCGACGTCTCGCGCCTGTCGCATCACCCGGCGGAGGCGGTGGCTCCGCTGCAGCAGGTGCTGGCGCGGCACGCGTCGGATCCGCGCGCGCCGCTCGCGGCGTTCACGCTGGGCCGCGTGCTGCTCGACGAGCTCGGCCGGCCGGGCGAGGCGGCCGATGCGTTCGCGAAGGCGAGGGCGATCGCTCCGTCGGGGCCGCTCGCCGATGACGCGCTCGCGCGCGAGGTCGAGGCGAGGTCGCGGGCCGGCGACACGGCGCGTGCGCGGTCGCTGGCCGAGGAGTACCTCAAGAAGCTGCCGAACGGGCCGCGGGCGCGCCTCGTTCGCCACCACGGAGGGCTCGAGTGACGGCGGACTCCCTCTCCCCTCGTAGGGGAGAGGGTTGGGTGAGGGGCTAAGGTATCTGCCGAAGTGACCGCGCTCGTCACTCTGCTGCTGCTGTCGTCGAAGCCGGTGGAGGTGTCTCTGGAAGACTGTCCGGGCCTGGACGGCGCCGAGGTCGAGCGGATCGCGGCGATCGAGCTCGGCAGCGCTCCGCCGACGCCCGAGCCGGTGCGCGCGCGCGTGTCGTGCGCCGGCGGCGCGACGGAGATCCGCGTCGACGACCCGGTGACGCGCAAGTCGCTGGTGCGCGGAATCGAGCTGCAGCGGCTGGCGGCGAAGGCGAAGGCGCGTACGCTCGCGCTCGCGATCGCCGAGCTGGTGTCTGCCTCGTGGAGCGAGCTGCTGCTGAACCCCGCGCCGAAGGTCGAGCCGGTCGGGCCGGTGCCGTCGCCCGAGGTGAAACAGAGCGTGCGCGAGGCGCTGCCGCCTCCGGCGCCGACGGGCGTGCTGCGCGTCGAGGCGTTCGGCGCCGGGCGCGGGCTGTTCTCGACGCCGGCGGTGCAGTGGGGCGGAGGCGTGCGCGTGCTGTGGGCTCCGCGCTCGCGGCTCGGGGGGCTGTTCGACCTCGGCGGCGAGCACGCCCAGACGCGCGACGCGGTGGGGAGGTTGTCGCTCGACACCGGCTCGGTGTCGGCCAACGCGGTGCTGCTGTTCGGCGACCGGCTGCAGGCGCACGTGGGCATCGGCGGGCGGCTCGGCGTCGGCCGCATCGTGGGGGTGCCGACGGATGCGGCGGTGACGCGCGGCGGGACGCTGGCGGGCGCCTTCGGCGGGCCGCAGCTCGTGGCGGGACTCGCGGTGACGTTCGGGCACTTCGTGCTGTCGCTGGCGGCGGAGGCGGGGTGGGCGCTGCTGCGGCTGCGCGGGACGGTGGATGGTTCGAGGGGCCTGGGCGTCGACGGTGCGTGGGCGGGAGCGCAGCTGGGCTTGGGGTGGCTGCGATGAGCCTCCCGTTCACCCTGAGCGGAGGAGCCCGAAGGGCTCCGAAGTCGAAGGGGGCCCGTTGCCGACTCTCGGCCCGCTTCGACTCCGCGCTGCGCGCTCCGCTCAGCGTGAACGGAGTTCTTCTGCTCCTCGTCGCCTGCACCCAGGCCGACGTCCTCAGCACGCGGCAGCTCGACGTCTCCATCGCCGTGCTCCCCGCCGCCGCGGCGCTCGCTCCGGGCGCGAGCCGCGAGTTCACCGCGCGCGTCACCGGCACTCCGAACACGAACGTCACCTGGACCTCGAGCGCCGGCACCGTCACCGGCACCGGCGCCACCATCACCTTCACCGCGCCGAGCGGGGCGACGAGCGTCACGCTGACGGCCACCAGCGTCGCCGAGCCCGAGCGAAGCGCCACGGCCACCATCACCATCACCGACTCCGTGGCGTACGGCCTCGCCATCCCCGCGACGCACCCGCGCATCTGGTTCGACGCGGCGCGCCTCGCCGCTGCGCGGGCGCGGTTCGCGGCGAGCCCGTGGATGCCGGGCCGCGACGCCTGGAGCGAGGTCGCGCTGCGCGCGCTGCTCAACCGCGACCCGGCCTCGTGCCGCCCGGCGATCGATCGCGCGCTGGCGCACGACGTCTCCTCCTTCACCTCGGACATCGCGTACTGGGAAGCGGAGGCCGCGATCCTCGCCTACGACTGGTGCTTCGACGCGTGGACGCCCGCCGAGCGGCAGGACTTCGTCACCCGCTGGAACGGCTTCCTGCAGGCCGAGCTCGCGCAGGCCTGGGGCAACACGGACATGCCGCAGAGCGACGTCTTCTGGATGTACCTGCGCAACGAGCTGCTCTTCGGCATCGCGACGTTCCACGAGAATGCGATGGCGGACGGCTTCCTGCGCCACGCGCTCGACGTGCGCTTCCGCGACGCGTTCGTGCCGAGCGCGAACGGCCCAGGCCGCGGCGGGGTGCTGCAGCCCGGCTCGAACCGCGGCGCCTACGTCGTCGAGGCGGCGACCCTGCCGTTCGTTACCGCGCAGCTGCTCGGCCGCGATCTCTGGGCCGAGACCGACTTCTTCCGCGACGCGACCTGGTACCTCGTCTACGCGACGACGCCGGCGCCGACGCGCCTCGACGGCTCGAGCTCGCGGCACTTCGAGCTGTTCCCGTCCAACGACGACAGCCAGTGGGAGTTCGGCGGCAGCGCGTTCCGCTCCGAGTACGGAGACTTCATGACCGCCGTCGAGCAGCGCTGGGCCTCGGCGGGCACCGGCCGCGCCGCGCGCGCGTGGCTGAACCTGACGAGCGCTCCGCGGTCGCGGCACGCGCAGTCGACGGAAGCCGCGCTCGTTCCGGCGGCGCTGTCGTCGCTGCCGCTGGACGCGTATTTCCCCGGCGCGCAGTGGCACTACGCGCGCACGTCGTGGGCGCCGGGCGCGACGGTGGTGCACGCGCAGCTCGGCGTCATCACCGGCGCGGGAAACACGCACGACGACCTCGGCAACTGGCAGGTGTGGCGCAACGGCGCGTGGCTCGTGCGAGAGAGCGCCGCCTACTACGTGATGTTCACCGGGCAGGCCGACGCCGGCACCGTGTTCGCGCGCGAGGAGGTCGCGCACAACGTGATGCTCGTCAACGGCCGCGGCCTCGCGCACGAAGCCGGCCGCGGGACTCCGGTCGTGCGCCGGCTCGAGTCGCGGCCCGAGTACGCGTACGTCGACGCCGACCTCACCGGCGGCTATCGCGTGAACGATCAGTTCAACCCGCAGCGCGACAACCCGGCGGCGCAGCACGTCGAGCGCGAGCTGCTGTTCCTCCGCGCGCTCGAGACGCTGATCATCGTCGACCGCGTGCAGGCGACGGCGACGACGACGTTCCTCGCGCACTTCGAGACCCCGCCGACCGTCGAAGACGCGACGCACGTGTCCGCGGTGAACGGGGACCAGGCCGTGCGGCTCACCACGCTCGCGCCGGCGTCCGCCACGTACCGCGTCGTCGACGAGGGCGGCCTCGGCCAGTTCCGGCTCGAGGTCGACAACGCGGCGACCGGGCTCACGCACTGGGTGCACGTGGTGCAGGCGCGCGACGCTTCGGCAGGCAACCTCGACGCGACGCTCACCGAGACCGCCACCGAGCTGACCGTCTCGCTCGGCGGGACGACCGTCGTGTTCGTGAAGGGCATGACGTCGAGCGGCGGCAGCGTGAACGGGCAGCCGCTGCGCGCCGACGTACAGCCGGTCACGCTCACCGAGAGCGGGCCGGTGTGGGGCCCCTGATCAGGCGCCGGCGAAGAGCACCGCGCACGGCAGGCCCTTGAGGTAGGCCGTCACCGCGACGGCCTCGCCCTTCTTCAACTGCGCGACGAACTTCTCCGCGCCGCCTTCGATCGCCTTCTTGCTCGGCGTCTTCGAGCCGAAGTGCTGGTGGAGCTCGGCGGCGGACAGGACCCAGCAGATGCCGGCGGCCCGCTTGCTGCCGAGCTCGTGGACGTCGAGCACGCTCGGCTCGGTGGCGCGCTCGGCGGCTTCGTCGATCGACGCGTCTCCGGCTCGGGCGCGCTGTGCGTCACCGAGCGTCTGCAGGAGGTTTCGATTCCACTTCGTCCACGTGCTCCAGCGTGCAGGGGCCATGGGCCGAGCCTAGCGCCGCGCGCTGGCCTATACAGCGGCCAGTGCCACAGGCCATCGTCACCTCGCCCCTTCCTCCCGAGCGCCTGAACCAGATCGCCGCCGCGAAGCTCAACGCGCTCGGGCTTCGCACGCAGCTCGACGTCGAGCGGCAGCTGCTGCGCGGGGAGCTGCCCTTCAAGCTCGGCAAGGTCGTCCACCCCGGCAACAACAGCCCGCTCGCGTCCGCGGCGTTCAGCGTGCTCGGCCACGACCACGTGCAGTTCGCGTCGGCGCCGCTCGCCGCGCTGGGGCCGGTGATGTTCTACGACCTCGGGTCGACCGACGCGCTCGAGGAGCGCATCGCCGCGACGCTGCACCAGCACCTCAGCGCGATGGCCGGAGCGGCCGACCGGCTCAAGCGGCTGCGCGTCAACGCCCGCTTCGACGCGGACCGGCTGCAGGTGATCGCCACGGTCTCGACGGTGAGCCACGTGTTCGAGCTGACGGTCGGGCCGGGACGCACGTGGGTATCGCGCGTCACGCCGCTGGGCGGCAAGCCGGTCGTGCTGCCCGAGCCGTCGCACCCGGTCGAGGTCGGCGCGTTTCAGAAGCTCGTCGATCTCGAGCTCTACCTGTCGGACCTGGTGCCGGCGCTGCTCGAGTCCGCGGCCCGGCCGCGCGCGGTCGCCGAGCCGGCTGCTGCGCGTCGAGCGCCGCAGCTCGAGGCGGTGCCTGCGCCGCGCGACGTGGTGACGCTCGGCATGCTGGTGCAGCACCTCGGAGCCGGCGCGGTGTTCAACTCCGGCGAGGTCTCGCAGGAGTTCACCTTCGATCGCGCGACGTACCGCTTCAGCGCGACGCACGTGTCCGGCACCACGTTCAAGGGCCGGCTCACCGGGCCCCAGGGCGAGAAGTGGTCGGACCGGTTCGACGTCCAGCGCTTCCCCGGCATCGCGAGCGTGGTCGCGACGGTGCTCGGCACGAAGGCTCCGGCGCCCGAAGCCCCGGCGCAGGCGGCCGGCAGCGCGGCTCCGACGCCCTCGCCGTTTCCGTCGCACCTCGTGCCGCACGTCGGCGAGGTGTGGGTGATGAACGTCATCGTCGAGCGGTAGGACGCGAGCGAGGTGCGCTACGCCTGCACGAACATCGACGGCAAGCCGTTCGGCGCGGCGCGAATTCTCCGGCGCCAGGAGTTCGAGGACATCTTCGTGCAGTCCGGCGGAGGGTGGCGGCTGTTGATTCAGATGGAGGAGGTGCGGCCGGACCACTCCATCGTGTATCGGCAGCTCGACGCGCGCCGGCAGCCGCGCGGGGAGCCGAAGCGGATGGAGGGCGCGATTCTGATTACGACCTTCATTCCGGAGGCGATGGCGTACTGACCGAAGCTGACGCCGCTCACGCTGAGCGCAGGCGCCGCAGGCGCCGCAGTCGAAGCGGGCCACGCGTCGGCGTCGCGCCCCCTTCGACTCCGCCACGCTCCGGGTGGCTCCGCTCAGGGCGAACGGGTGGTTGAATGTGCGCTGAGCCGTTTTTCCGGGCCGCGGCACTGAGGCGGCCATGAAGAACGGCCTGCCTGTTCTGCTCCTCGCCGCGGCGTGCACCGGAGTCATCGACGGCGGAGGCGGCGGCTCCGGCGGAGGCAGCGGCACCGGCGGCGCCGGCCCCGACCCGGTCTGCGACGCAGCCTGCCAGGCGGCCGCTCACCCCGACCCGAGCACCTGCGTCTCGTCGCGGCAGTACTTCGAGCAGTACGCGTGGCCTCAGGTCTTCAGCGTCTGCGTGAGCTGCCACGTCGCGGGAGGCCAGGCCGACGGCACGCGCTTCATGCTCAAGGCGACGTCGCTGCCGAACCACTTCGATCAGAACTTCGCCGCGGTGAACACCGCCGCGACGCTCACCAGCAACGGAGAGCCGCTCTTGCTGCTCAAGCCGACCCTGCGCCTGCCGCACCAGGGCGGCGTGCAGGTGCAGCCCGGCACCGTGCGCCACGCGGTGCTCGAGGAGACGCTGAAGCAGGCGGCCATGCCGGTGACGTGCGGCGGGCCGATGCTGCCGCCTCCGACGCCGGTGACGGCGGGCGTGACGCTGCTCTCTCCGTACGAGACGCTGCGGAAGGCGACGATGATCCTCGCCTCGCGGCCGCCGACGCCGGCCGAGGTCGCCGCCGTCGACGCCGACGGAATGCCGGCGGTCGAGACCGCGGTGCTCGCGCTGATGAACGAGTCGGCGTTCTACGAGAAGGTGCGCGAGATCTTCTCCGACGTGCTGCTCACCGACGCGTTCATGTTCGCGAACCGCGACACGCACGGCGGCGGGCTGCTCTCGCGCGACACGTTCGACGCGCCGGCGAACGACTTCGGCGGCCTGCCCGACTGGCAGTGGCAGTCGACCGAGGCCGGCATCAAGACCACCGACGCGCTCGCGCGCGAGCCGGTCGAGTTCTTCGTGCACGCCGCGAAGCTCGACCGGCCCCTCACCGAGGTGCTCACCGCCGACTACCGGCTGATGAACGCGCACACCGCGCGCTTCTTCGGAGTCGCGTACGCCGGCGACCCGAACGACCCGCACGACTTCCGCGAGGTGAAGGTGCCCGTCGCGAACGAGCGCCGCGGCCCGGGCGAATACGCCGGCATCCTCACCACGACCGCGTTCCTGTCGCGGTACCCGAACACTCCGACCAACTTCAACCGCAAGCGCGCGCGGTTCACGTACAAGTACTTCCTCGCGTACGACATCATGAAGGTCGCCTCGCGCATCGACGCCAGCGCGATCGACCTCGCCGCGAACCCGACGCGCAACAACTCCGCCTGCACCGGCTGCCACGCGAAGATCGACCCGTTCGCCGGAGCGCTCGCGAACTGGACCGAGTGCGGCTACTCCGACCATCCGCACTACTTCACGCCCGCGGAGAAGTCGTCGTCGTGCAACGACCGCGGCTGGGTCCCCGAGACGCGCGCGTTCCCGCCCGGCACCGACGAGGGCACCGTGAGGCCGTTGACCGACGCCGAGCGCCCGCGCGGCGCCGCCGTGCTCGCCGCCGCCATCGTCCAGCGCGACGGCTTCGCCCAGGCGATGGTGCAGCACGTCGCGCAGGGCGTGCTGAACCGTCCGCTGCTCTCGGCCCCGCAGGACCCGATGCACCCCGCGTACGCGCACCTCGACGCCGCGTTCGAGTACGAGAAGGCAGAGCTCGCCCGGCTGACCACGGCCTTCAAGCAGAACGGCCTGAGGCTGAAGCCGCTCGTGCTGGCGGTGGTGCTCTCTCCGCTGTTCCGCGCGGCGAAGGCCGACCGCCCCGACCGCATGGAGCTCTCCGGACAGGGCGGCGGCACGCTGGTGACTCCGGAAGATCTCGACCGGCGCCTCGCCGCGCTGCTGGGCCAGCCGTGGATGGAGATCGCTCCGAACGGCACGGCCCACGACGTCGGCCCGCGGTACCTGCGCCGCGCCGCGATGTTCAAGGTCTCGTACGGCGGGACGGATCAGAGCGTCGAGGGCCAGAAGGTGCGGCAACGCCTGCCGTCGAGCATCACCGCGCGCGTCGTCGAGCGCATGGCGCTGATGATGTCGTGCATCGCGACGTCGCGGGACTTCGACAAGCCGGTCGCGTCGCGGCTGCTCTTCCCGCACGTCGACGCCACCGTCGTCCCGTCGGGCAACGCGAGCGCGGCGGATCAGCAGCCCATCCTGCGCAACCTGCAGCACCTGCACGAGCGGCTGCTCGGCGAGCGGCTGGCGCTCGACACTCCCGAGCTGCTCGCCACGTACCAGCTGCTCTCGCAGGCGCGCACCGACTTCGCCTCGAGCGGCGCGGGCATGCGGCTCGCGCGGCCGTGCGCGAACGACGTCGACGTGCAGACCGGCGCCGCGCGCGTGCCGGCGGGCACCGTCAACGATCCGCAGTTCGTCGTGCGCGCCTGGCAGACGGTCGTCGCGTACCTGCTGATGGACTACCGCTTCATCATGGAGCCCTAAGAACATGTGCCTCTCTCGACGTGATGCATTGAAGGCGGCGTTCTCGGCGTCGATGCTCGCGGCGTTCCGCGGCCGCGACGCGCTCGCGCAGGCGGGGCAGGAGATCCTCTGGGTGCAGGTGATGGCGAACGGCGGGTGGGATCAGCTGCTCTTCACCGACCCGAAGCAGGGCCTGCGCGACTACGGCTCGGCGGTGGTGCGGCAGCAGAGCGGCATCACGTACGTCGACTTCCCGCAGGTCGCGCCGTTCTTCCAGGCGCACGCGAGCCGCATGCTCGTGTTCAACGGCGTCGACACGTTCACCAACAACCACGACGTCGGCGTCCGCCACTCGATGAGCGGCTCGATGCTCGAGGGCTTCCCCGTCTTCCCCGCGCAGGTCGCGGCCGCGCTCGGCGCCGACCGGCTGCTGCCGATGTTCACCGCGTTCGACTACAACGAGGCCGGCGGCCTCATCGCGTCGAACCCCATCGACTGGAGATCGACCCAGGGCTTCAGCGAGCTCAAGGCCGTCGAGCGTCCCCCGAACGTCTACCGGAACCCGGTCGGCAGCGTCAGCGAGTCGGGCACTCCGTTTCTGCCCGCCGCGGTGCGCACGCGGCTCGACGCGGCGCACGTCGCGCGCACGCAGCGCCTGCACGACGCGCACACGCTGCCCGGCCACCGTCGCGGAGCCGCCCAGTACATCCGCGCGCACGCCGCCGCGCGTCGCATGCCCGAGCTCGAGCTGAACCCGATGGTGACGCTGCCGATGGGCGTCTCTTCGGCGTCGCGCCTCGGTCAGAGCATGACCCTCGGCGCCGCGGCCATCGACGGCTTCTCGAAGGGCCTCGTGACGTCGCTGCTCGTCGGCCTGGGCAACTTCGACACGCACGGTGAGACCGACGCGGACCACCTCGCGCAGCTGCAGCTCGTGTTTCAGCTGACCGACTTCCTGCTGGCGCGCGCGCAGGCCGCGAACGTGCCGATGGGCGTCGTGATGTGCAGCGACTTCGGCCGCACCGTGCCGCGCGAGGGAGCGACCGGCACCGGCCACTGGCCCATCTCCACCATGCTCGTGGTGCAGAACGATCGCGCGCTCGCTCAAGGGCGTCTGCCCGGCGGTCGCGTCATCGGCGGCACGACGGGCGAGGCGGCGGCGGCGAACCCCGACCCGGGGCGCGTGCTGCAGGCGCGCAAGGTGAACCCGGCGACGCTCGCGTTCGACGACGCGAACGGCATCAAGATCACCCCCGCGCACGTGTATCGTCTGTTGCGGCGGGCGGCGGGCGTGGAGACGGCGAGCGTGCTGCGAGACTTCCCGCTCAACATCGAAGGCAACGACCTGGTGGTGGCATGAGGCTGCTCGTCGTGCTGTTGATCGCAGTGCCGGCGTTCGCCGCTCCGGTGACGCTCACCGTTCACGACTACGCGACCGGCGACGGTCCGGCGGAGCTCGTCAGCAACGGCATCCCCTTCCCGCCGGGCGCGCTCACCGACCTGCGCAACCTGCGCGTGTTCGACGGCACCACCGAGGTGCCGATCGGCACGAAGGTGCTGGCGCGCTGGCACCACGACGGCTCGATTCGCGTGGCGCTGGTGCAGTTCCTCGCGACGGCCGCGGGCACGCGCACGTTCGACGTCGCCGCGGGCATGAGGACGACGACGGACCGCGCGCTGACTCCGGTGACGTGGCGCTTCCCGCGGCGCATCGCGACGCTGCCGGCGGCGTACCTGTCGAGCTCGTACGTGATGTGGGAGCAGAAGCCGCTCGGCTCCGGCGCGTGGGACATGCTGCAGCTCAACCGCTTCATGTCCATCGACACCGAGCCGGTCGCGACGACGCCCTGCGCGCGCACCGACCAGTATTACGACAGCGCGAACTCGAGCTACGGCGTCTACGTGCGGTCGGGTCAGCTGCGGCACCTGACGAACGGCCGCCGCTGGGCGCATCACCACGGCCGCCACCAGGTGTACCTGTCCGGCACGAACATCGGCCACGGCATCTGCACCGGCGGCTACGTGAACAACACGCGCTACACGTTCGCCGACAGCCTGGTGCGCGACTACTTCTTCTGGGGCGACGAAGAGAGCCTGCGCGTCGCGGGCCTCATCGTCGACAACTTCTACATGCCGCACCAGGCGAGCTGGTACTACAAGGCGCCGAACACGCGCGGCTTCTGGACGGAGCGCGAGGCCGCGTTCGCGCAGCTCGGAATCCTCGCGTACTACGAGGCGACCGGCACGCAGATGTACCTCGACCGCGTGCGCACCCGCGTGCACGAGCTGCGCAGAATGCAGGCCGACAACGGCAACCGCGCCTGGGTGCACAACCTGTACGACCACGACCCGAGCGAGGGCTGCGGCATGAACGACTACGGCGCGTCGTCGTTCATGTCCGGGCTGCTCTTCGAGAGCCTCATCCGGTACCACAAGATGACGTGCGACCCGCTCGCCGCCGAGTCGCTGCGCTGGGCGGTCGACGACCTGCGCGCGCGCAACGTCGCGACGGGCGACTACGCCGGCGCCTCGCTCATCTACCTGGGCTGCCCGCAGACCAACTCCGCGTACATCCACGGCAACCCGGACCTCGACAACCTCGTGTCGCACGGCTGGGCGTACGCGTACCGGCTGTCCGGGTTCACGCGCACGCAGGACCGCGACTTCGCGCAGGCGCTGCTGAACACCGCGGTGACCGAGGGCTTCACCGGCGCGCCGAAGCAGTACAACCAGGCGTTCCGCTCGAGCGGGAACACGGTCGCGTATCTGGATCAGGCCGTGCCGCCCGCCATCCCCTGCGGGGCCTTCGACGGCGGCATGGGCGGCGCGGGCGGTGGCATGAGCGGCACCGGCGGTGGCATGAGCGGCGCGGGCGGTGGCATGAGCGGCACCGGCGGTGGCATGAGCGGCGCCGGCGGAGGAACCTCGAGCGGTACGGGCGGCGGCTCCGGCACGGCAGGTGGAGCGGCGAGCGGTGGCTCTGGCGGCGGGACGACGAGCGGCACCGGAGGCAGCGGCGGCAGCACCGGCGCCGGCGGTGGCGGTGACGAGATGATGCAGCCCGGCTGCGGCTGCGGCGTGACGTGGTCTCCGCTGCTGCTCGGGCTCGTCGCGCTCGCGCTGCGCCGCCGCCGTTCACGCTGAGAGGGTCGGCCAGAACAACCAGCGCATTGCCGACCTCCGCTGAACGAAGCGGCGGTGCGCGGCGCCTTCAGGCCAGGGACGCCTGCAGCGCCTCGAAGTAGGGCGCTTCGACCGCCGCGGCGCCGACGCCCTCCTGCAGCCGCCGCCGCGCCGCATAGAGCCTGGCGTACGCCGTCTGCAGCGGCACGCCGGTGAGCTGGGCGACCTCCTTCATCGGCAGCTGCTCGAGCTCGAAGAGCACGAACGTCTCGCGGCACGGACCCTCGAGGCGGTCGAGCAGCACGTCGAGGCAGTGCCTCGCCTCGCGCTGCGCGAGCTGCCTCGGCCCGTCGTTGAGCACGGGAAGGTCGGGCAGGTCGTCGCCGCAGAGCAGCTCGCGCCACCCGCTCACCCTTCGCCGGCGGTCGGCGGTCACGCGGCGGCAGATCTCGAACAGCCACGTGCGCTCGGAGGAGCGGCCCTCGAAGGTCCTCCACTTTCGCAGCGCGATGGTGAAGACGTCGTGCGCGGCGTCCTCGACCTCGTGCTCACGGACTCCCAGTCGCCGCACGCACCGGCACACGAACGACACATGGTCTGCGTACACCTCAGAGAAGACCCTCATGGGCCCCGCGATGTACGCGCCGGGAAAATGCCGAAACACGACACGTGGCGGGATCCGCGAGGAAAGTGCTCTCGCGCCGCGAGAAAACCTCTCGGCGGGTGAGCACGGCGGCCCGGGTTCTGCTGAGATGGGCGCCCGGTCCCCGAAGAAGAAGATGGCCCACCCGCTCTACGAAGCCGTGCCCCCTGGCACCGCCCGCATCACGCGCGACGGCGAGCGCATCTTCGACAAGGGCGCTCCGGCCACGCACGCGTACTTTCTCCAGGCGGGCGCGGTGGAGATCCGCCACGAAGAGCCCTCGGGCCTCGGCGTCGTGGTGAAGGTGCTCGCCGCGCCGAACCTGTTCGGCGTCATCGAGCAGCTCGGCGACGAGCCGGTGTACCTCGAGAGCGTGCGCTCGCTCGGCGAGGCGCGCATGGTGGTGATCGCGCGGCAGCGGTTCCTGCAGCAGCTGCGCGACGCTCCGGCGTGGTGCTTCGCCGTGCTGCAGAACACGGGCATCGCGTTCTGCCTCGCGGCGCGCTTCGAGCCGGTGCAGCTCGTCACGCCCGAGGCGAAGCTGGCCAACTACCTGCTCGCGCTCAGGCGTGTCGCGTCGGTGCGCGCGAAGGGCCGCGACCGCCTCGAGCTCAAGCGCAGCCAGGCCGACTTCGCCGAGGCCATCGGAGCCAGCGAGCGCAGCGTGAGCCGCATCCTCGCCCGCTGGCAGGACGAGGGCGTGCTCGAGAAGCACGCCGGCCGCTACGAGCTCGTGCGCCCCGACGTGCTGGAGAGCGTCGCCGGCACGCTGCTCGGCTCGCTCGTGTTCGCCGGTGACGACACGTCCGGCGCCGCCGCCGCGGAGACCGCCCGATGAGCGTCGCGACCTCGGCGAAGGTGCCGCACCCGCGGGTCACCACCGCGCAGGCGAAGAAGATCGACCTGACCGAGCGCCAGCTGCAGCGCCTGCTGCCGCTCGAGGGCACGATGCTCGACCACTTCGCCGGGCTGCTCGCCTCGGCGGAGAAGCGGTGGGGCGACGATGACGGCTCGCTCGAGCCGCGCCACGTCGCGCACGCCTCGGAGCCGGTGCGCGAGCTGATGGCCGAGGTCTACGCGCGCACGGGCAAGAAGACGCTGCCGCTGGAGGAGATCAAGAAGCAGCTCGGTCACGCGGCGGCGCGGCTCATCGAGAAGGCCGGCGACGGCAGCGCCCTCAAGCGCGAGGCCACCGAGGCGGTCATCGCGTACGTCGCGAAGGGCTACCGCAAGCAGGTCCTCATCGAGGGCCGCGAGTCGGCGAGCAACTTCGGCAGCGCGCTCGGCTTCACGCAGAAGCAGTGGAAGGCGCTGCAGGCGGCGCTGCCCGACGCGTTCCCCGAGCCGTCGTCGGTGGGTACCCCGCCGTGGCGGCTCGACGGCCTCGCCGCGCAGTACGCGCAGGTGGTGAGCGGCGAGCAGACGCGCAGCGCGTTCATGCGCCGCACCGGCCTCTCGGCGGAGCAGCTCGAAGGCCTCACGAAGAAAGACCCGCGGCGCTTTCCGTACGTCGAGGCGGGCGAGGCGAAGGAGCTCTCCGACTCCGAGGTGAAGGCGCTCTCGAGCCGGTGGAAGGAGCTGGTCGTGAGCCGCGTCGCCGGCGTCGAGGCGTTCCTCTCGGCGACGACGATCTCGAAGAGCAGGCTCAACGCGCTGCGCGACACGTTCCCCTCGTTGTTCCCCGCTCCCGGCGCGGCGACGACGCTCGGCAGCACCGAGCTCTCCGAGGCGATGGCGACGGCCGTCGGCAAGTTCGCCCGCAAGGTGCAGGAGGCGCGGCCGCTGGCGACGGTGAGCGAGATCGTGGCGGAGTGGAACTCGGACCTCGCGAAGGTGAACCGCTTCGGCGAGCTCTCCGACACGCGCTACTACAACCTGCGCGCGAAGCTGAAAGACGCGTTCCCCGCGCCGGTGCGCGGCGAAGAGGCGAAGGAGCTCGTCGAGGCCACCGCGAAGGAGCTGCTCGCCGCGAACCCCGGCCTCGACTTCGAGCAGCTCAGCGCGAAGGTGGTCGACGCGCTCGGGCCGCTCAGCCCGTTCCGGCTCGAGGCGCTGCGCAAGCTCGTGCCCGGCAAGCCGGGGCGCAAGGCGGCCGAGGTGCACGAGACGCAGTCTTCGCGCGGCGGCACGGCGTCGCTGCGGTCGACGCTGCCGGTGGTCTCGCTGTACCGGCTGGCGGTGCGGGCGGCGAGCCCGGGGACGACGTGGCCGGAGATCGTCGAGCGGGTGAACGCGCAGCTCGAGAAGCGCGGCGTGAAGGGCGCCGCGGCGGCCGACGTGAACCGCCGGCTCATCTTCGACGGGCAGCCGACGCTCGAGCAGCACCAGGCGAAGGTCATCGCCGCGATCATCGCGGAGTACGCGCGCGCCGCACCCAAGGGCGCCTCGGAGACCGAGGTGCTCGCGGCGGTGGTGGCCGACTACCCGCGGCTGAGCTCGTTCTACGTCGCCAAGTTCCGCGACGACTGGACGAAGAACCCGAAGGACTTCCCCGAGCTCGCGCCGTTCATCGAGCACGGGAAGCTGAAGCTCTCGGGCCGCGGCGAGACCTCGAAGGCGCCGCGCTACGTGGGCGGCTGGGACGTCGACCGCGCGCTGTCGGGCGGCAGCGCGAAGGAGACCGCCGCGGTCGTCGATCTCGTCGAGTCGGCGCGCGTCGACGTGCGCCTGCCGCTGATCGATCGCGCGAAGGAGAAGCTGCTCGACGGCAAGCCGCTCGCGAAGACGAACCTGCTGTGGATCTCGCACCTGCTGGGCAACACCTTCCCGCTCGGCCTCGCGCTGTCGGATGCGGGCGCGAGCGGGCCGCGGGCGCACGTGGTGGGCTCTCCGTACGGCAGCAACCCGGCGGTGGCGCAGGCGCTGCGCAACGAGGGTTTCAACGTCGACGTGCCCGAGCTGTCGGTCGAGTCGTACCGCGCGGCGGTGAAGAAGGCGCTCGACGCGACCATCGCCGAGCACCGGAAGAACCGCGACCCGATCGTGGTCGTCGACGACGGCGGCCTGGTCGCCGAGCTGCTGCACTCGGACCCGAAGTACAAAGACGTGCTCGACCAGGTGCGCATCGTGGAGCAGACGACGCGCGGCATCATCTCGGCGGAAGAGAGCGACCTGAAGACGCCGGTCATCGCGGTCGCCCGCTCGAAGAGCAAGGAGTACGAGGCGCAGTTCATCGGGCGCGTCGTCGCGACGAAGATGCTCTACGCGATGCAGCGGCTCGGTCAGTCGCTCGACGGCAAACACGTGACGGTCGTCGGCTACGGCTTCGTCGGCCAGGCGCTCGCGAAGGCGATGAAGGACCTCGGCGCCGTCGTCACCGTCGTCGAGCGCGGCGACGAGGCCGCCGCGGCGGCGCGCAAGGCCGGCTACAAGGTGAGCTCGCTCGAGGCCGCCGCGAAGAACACCGACGTGCTCGTCGGCGCGACGGGCAAGACGTCGATCGACCTCGCGACGCTGAAGCACCTCAAAGACGGGGCCATCGTCGCGTCGGCGTCGTCGAAGCAGGTGGAGATCGACATGCAGGGCCTCGCGGGCGCGAGCAGGCGCCGCGAGCGCGTCGAGGGCCAGAGCCCGGCGCTGCGCCTGCCCGACTACCACTACCAGCTCGGCGGCAAGCAGCTGACCGTGGTGGGCGACGGGTGGCCGGTGAACTTCGACGGTGACGTTGCGGGCCTGCCGGCGGACGAGATTCAGATCACCCTGGCGGCGCTCTTCGCCGGCGCGCTGCAGGCCGCGGGGCGGCAGACGGTGTGGAAGCGCGGCGTCATTCCGCTCGACGCCGAGACCGACGCGTGGCTGCTGCGCGAGTTCAAGGAGCTTCGCGCGGGCATGAAGCCGACGCCGATCTCCAACCCCAGCGACTGGCTCGGCCTCGCGCGCGAGCTCGGAGCGCCCGGCGAGGCCGACGCGCCCGGCAAGCTCGACCTCGCGGCGCGGTTCAGGCTGAAGGACCGCGGGCTCGCCGAGCAGATCGCCGCGGGCTGGAGCGAGCACCCGCCCTACATGCCGGTCGAGGAGCGGCTGCAGAAGATCCTCGGTGAGAAGGTGACGTTCCAGCAGTTCGACAGGCTGAGGAAGGCGCTGCCCGACGTGCTCGGCAAGATCGAGGTCGGCAACGAGCTCGACGACGCCACGCTCAAGCGGCTCGCGAAGATCCTCAACGCCCCCGACCGGCCGTCGCTCGACGTCGTCGCCGAGCAGCTCAACGCCGACCCCCTGTTCTCGAAGGTGAAGGAGAACTGGACGCGCGGGGTCATCAAGGGCGTCGTCGCGAAGTACGCGAAGTACTTCTGAGCTCTGAGGCCCGGTCGCCCGCCGCCGAGCGCCTCGTCACTCGGCGAGGAACCTCCTCGTCCACTCGACCGCGGTGGGGATGCTCTGAGGGTGGCGGCGCACGTTGTGCGTCACCCGCCCGTCGGGGTCGCCCGAGTCGTTCACCGTCTTGATGTACGGCTTGTCGTTGTCGTCGATGACGGTCGGGGAGATCTTCCCGTCCTTGCCGACGACCAGGTCCTTCGTCATGTCGACGAACTCGTCGATCTTCGAAGCCGGCAGCCTCGAGATCTTCTCCCACAGCTCGGCGGGCTTCATGCCCATCGCCGGAGCGAGCTGCTGAATCATCATGCCGACGTTGCGCCCGTCCGAGCGCCTGAGGTCGGACAGCTCGTCCGCGCGCGCGCGGTCGATGCCGGCGGCCTCGAGGTACGCCTGCGCGTCGTCCTCGGCGGCCTTCTCCTTCTTCGCCGCCTTCCGTTCGGCCGCGATGCCCTTGATGATGGTTCCGCCGATGACCAGCGCCGCGCCGGCGATCTGCCCCCACACCGGCACCACCTGCATGCCGGCCGCCGCGGCGAGCGTGTCGACGGCCAGCACCGCTCCGCCGATCGCCGACAGCGTCGAACCCGAGCCCTCGAGCAGCTCTCCCTTCATGAACGACTGCGCGGCCGAGACCCCGTCCAGCACCGCGCCGATGCCGCTCGCCACGCCGCCGAACGTCTTCGCGAGCGCCGCGCCGTCCTTCGCGACCGTGAGGCCGGCGTCCGTCCACGCCTTCGCCTTCGCCTTCGCGATCGCCTCGAGGCCCCAGCCGATGCTCTCGCCGGTCGGCGACAGAATCTCCGTCACGCCCTTCACCTGCGTCTTCAGCTGATCGCTGCCCAGGTGCTCGAGGCCCGCGAGCGCGCTCGTCGCCCACGCGAGGCCCTTGAGCGCGTTGAAGGTGCCGGCGTCCGCCTTCACCGAGCGCAGCTTCGTGTCGAACGCCTTCACCGCCGCCTGGTCGCCGTCGACGACCTTCTTCAGCGCGTCGACCGCGTCGTCGAGCTTCTTGCCGTCGACCGTCAGCACTCCGCCCGCGGCCTTGAGCTTGTCGAGCACCTGCTTCGCGGCCTCGGGCTTGCCCGCCGCGACCAGGTCGAGCGCCTGCTGGCCCATCGCCTTCACGACCAGCTGCGGCGCGTACTTGCCGAGCTTGCCGATGTCCTTCGACGTCTCCAGGAACGTCGGCTTCCCCTTCGCGAGGTCGCGCACCGCGTCGGCGACGACCTGCTGGCCGCCCTGGGTCGAGAGCGCCTCGGGCAACAGCTCGTAGCCCTTCTCGTAGAGGCGCGACTTGTCGGAGATGAAGCTCGCCGCCCGCGCGAGCTTCGCCCCCGAAGCCTCGAACGCGTCGAACTCGGCCTTGTGCCGCGCCTTGAACGCGTTCAGCGCCGCCTGCTGCTTGTCGCCCGAGAGCATCGGCCCGAAGCCGGCCACCAGCCGCCCCAGGTCGCCCTTCACGCCGGAGATCTTCTCGCTCTGCTTCGCGAAGTCGTCGGTCAGCTCTTTCACGCGCGTGTCGACCAGCACGTGAAGCCTCGCGGCGAGCTCGGGCTTGCCGGCCTTCTTCAGCGCCGTGGCGAGCTGGTACGCCTCTTCGAGGCCCTCGCCGTTCTTCATCTTCGCGTCGAGGGTCTTGATGACGGCGCTGTCCATGCCGGTGACCGACTTCGCCACCTGGCCGGAGAGCTCGTACCGCGCGAGGCCGTGGGTCTTGCTCATCGCGTCGATCAGCTTCTCGGCGACCGCGCCGTCCCCGTTGGCCTGCTTCGCGATCGCGGCGATCTGCGGCGCCGCCGCCTTCACCAGCGCCTCCTGGTGCGGCTTCGTCGCGCTGTCGAGCTGCAGCGCCAGCATCTGCGCCGCGTTCGTCGCGCCGGCGTTCTTCAGCGCGGTCGAGATGCGGCCGACGTCGACCTCGACGGCCTTCTGCGCGCTGACGCCGACCACGGGCGCCCCGATGACCTTCACCTGCTGATCGCGCGTGGTGCTCGCGAGGTCGGCCACGTCCGACTGGTTCCTGGCCGCTTCACGCACCGCGGCGTCGGGGCTCTGCTTCGCCTCGGCGAGCGCCTTCGGCTCGCGCTGCTCGAGCTCTCTGGTGAGGGCCGACTTCGCCTTCTGAAGCGACGCGATGTTGGCCTCCAGCGCCTCGAGCTGCTTGCCCAGCTTCTCGGCCTGTGCGGCCAGCTTCGCCGCCGCCGGGTGCAACAGCCCCGAGCGGTGCTTCTTGGCCTCGGCCTCGGCCTCGGTGACCTTCGCCGAGATGGCTCTCGAGAGCGGGCCGAGGCGTGCCTTCGCCGCCGCGAGCTCGGCCTCGACGTTCTGCAGCCGGGCGTACGTGGCGCTGACGCCGTCGCGAGCCGACCCGCTCGTCGCCACGGCGGCGTCGAAGGTCTTCTTGAGCGCGTCGCGCTTGGGCAGCTCGGCCTTCAGCTGGGCGCCGAGCTGCGCTTTGAGCTGCAGCAGGGCGGTTCGCTTGTCGGCGTGGGCCGGGTTCGCGAGCGCCTCGTCGATGCGGCGAAGCTGGTCCTGCAGCTTCGCGATCGACTGGTCGGCGGCGTCGAGGCGGCCGGCGAGGTCGCCGAGGGCGACGTTGTCGGCGGGCGGCGGGGTGGTCTTCGTGAGCGGGGTGCGGGCGACAGGTCCGGGCATGTCGGTCCCCTGGAGCAATGCCTGCGCCGGAGGCGGGGGCCCGTGAATCCAGCCGATTGCGGTGCCCGGGCGCCGGTAAGTCTTCGTCACGTCTCGGGACATGTCCTGTCGGCTCGAGCCGACAACTGTTGGACGCGGCCGTGAGATCGAATCCGCCACCACCGGCCACCAAGCGTCATGAACCAGCGATGGCTTGTCGTGGGAATGCTCGTGGCGGCGGCGTGCGGTGACGGCGGCGAGGAAGGCCGGACCTCAGTTGCGAAGGCGGCGATCACCATCGCGCCGAACGAGGTCTCCTGCAGCTCTCCGGCGCCGAAGGCGTTCTCGGCAGGCCTGTGCGTCTGCGAGGACGTGAACCTCGTCGGCTCGGGCCTCACCGTGCTGTCGGAAGAGAAGGCCCCGGTCGACGTCGGCGTGAACGGCAAGAGCCGCATCGTCGGAGACTGGGACATCAGCGGCACGCTCTTCTCCTGGAGCGGGGTCGAGGACGTCGGCGCGCTCGTCGTCGGCCGCGACGTCGTGACGCCCGCAAGCGTCTCGGGCGTCGGCTCGCTCGACGTCCGCAACGACCTGGTCGTCGGCGGAGACCTCTCCACCGTCGGCGAGCTGAAGATCGGCGGCGTGCTGCGCGCCCAGGGCCGCGTCACCGCCATCGGCGCCGGCGGCGGCATCACGCGCGGCGACTACGTGGCGCCGGCCGCGCCGCCCTGTGGCTGCGACGCGCCCATCGACATCCACGCCGCGGTCGAAGGCGCCCGCGCGTCGAACGACAACGCGAGCATCGGCCTGGGCGAGAAGGTGCGCACCGTCGGAGAGCTCGAGCTCGTGCTCGAGGGAGGCCGCTACTTCGTCGAGGGCCTGAGCACCGTCGGCACGATGAAGCTGAAGGTGACGAAGCCCTCCGCCCTCTACGTCAGCGGAGACCTCACCACCGTCGGCACCGACACCATCGATGTCGCCGAGGGCGCGAGCCTCGACCTCTACGTCGACGGCAGCATCGAGAACGTCGGCGAGTGGAAGGTGGGCGAGGGCACGCTCGCCGGCGTGGTGCGGCTGTTCATCAGCGGCGGCGGCTCGGGCCTCAAGATGGTCGGCGAGAAGGACTTCGTCGGCTCCATCTACGCGCCGCAGGCGGACCTCATGCTGGTCGGCGACACCAACATCCGCGGCGCGCTGTTCGCGAAGAGCCTCTCCGGCACGGGCCGGCTGCTCGTCGACTACGCGAAGCCGGCCGAGCCGCCGGCAGCCGAGTGCCGGTAGTTCTCGCTTGCGCCGGGCCGCGGAGTGAACAACATCCGCGCCCGACGTGATCGACTACGACCCCCATCAGTGGCGCACCACCTTCTTCGCGGTGAAGGGCTCGATGCTGCGCGCCATCCTCGCGCGGGTCAGCATCGCGATGGCGTTCGCCTTCGGCATCACCGCGGTCCACTACTGGGTGTACCCGATGTCGATTCCGGAAGCCTCGACGGCCCACGGGCTCGTCGGCCCGGCGCTCGGGTTGCTGCTCGTCTTCCGCACCAACTCCTCGTACGACCGCTGGTGGGAAGGCCGGAAGCTGTGGGGCAACATCGTCAACACGTCGCGCAACCTCGCCCGCGGCGTCTCGGTTCAGCTGGCCTCGGACCCCGAGCGCGTCACCCGCATCTTGAAGCTCGTCGCCGCCTGGCCCTACTCGGCGAAAGAGCAGCTGCGCCTGCAGCCTCACGTCACGCAGGGCTGCGACCCGCGCGACGAGGAGACCCTCAGAGACGCGCAGCACCTGCCGACCGCCATCGCGCGGCGCATCACGTTCCTGCTCGACGAGGCGCGCCGCCAGGGGAAGCTGACCGACATCCTCTTCACCGACCTCGACGACAACAACCAGGTGCTCGTCGACTGCATCGGCGCGTGCGAGCGCATTCACAAGACGCCGCTGCCGTTCGCCTACGTCGTGCACCTCAGGCGCGCGATGGTGCTGTTCTGCGGCACGCTGCCGTTCGCGCTGCTCGGCCGCTTCGGCCCGTGGTCGATCGTCATCACGCTGGTCGTCTCGTACATCATGTTCGGCATCGAGGAGATCGGCGTGGAGATCGAAGACCCGTTCGAGATCGACGACAACGACCTGCCGCTCGACCGCATCTGCGACGGCATCAAGGCCAACGTCCTCGCCTTCCTTCCCCCCGAGGCCGCCAGATGAACACGTCCTTCCTCACGGGCCACCAGCTGTTCCGGACGAAGTTCTTCGAAGAGCGCGCGTACATCGAGAAGCTCGCGAAGGAAGGGCAGGAGCCCAAGGCCCTCTACATCGGCTGCAGCGACTCGCGCGTGGTGCCCGAGCTGATCACCAGCTCGACCGTCGGCGACCTGTTCGTGGTGCGCAACATCGCGAACCACGTTCCGCAGAAGAAGCACCACGACGTCTCGGTCGGCGCTGCCATCGAGTACGCGGTCACGGTGCTCGAGGTGCCCGACATCATCGTGTGCGGCCACTACGGCTGCGGCGGAGTGAAGGCCGCGATCGACGGTCTCGGCGCGCTCACGCAGCAGCCCGAGCTGAAGGCCTGGCTCGGCGACCTGCTGGGCAGCGTCGAGAAGGCGAAGAAGACGGGCGCCACCGGCGACGCGCTGTTCCGCCGCGCCGTCGAAGAGCACGTGCTCGACGCGCTCGAAGACCTCATCTCCTTCGACTGCGTGAAGGAGCGCCTCGAGAGCGGCAAGCTCCACATCCACGGCTGGGTCTACGACATCGCGTCGACGCAGCTGAACGTCTTCGACGCGGCGGCGGACAGGTGGGTCGACGCGCTGGAGATCGAGAAGGGCTGCGAGGTCTGAAGCTCACTCAGCCGAGCAGGCCCTTCGGCGGCGCGCGCGTCGTGCCGGCGAGCGGTTTGTGCGGGTGGTACAGCTTCCGCACGAAGCGCGTGAAGACGTGCCGCTCGTCCCAGCGCTGGCGCGCCATGCCGTACACGCCGGGGGCGTGCCGCTCGCGCTCCTCGAACTGGGGCAGGAACTCGCGCTCGCTGTAGATGGCGAAGACCTCGTCGACCCACGAGCGGTAGCGGTACGTCGGCAGCATCAGCCGGTAGATCTGATCCTGCTCTCTCTGCGTGAACGCGAGCCGCTGAATCGCGTGGGCCAGCTCGTGAATGACCAGCGCCCGCTCGGACTGCAGCGCCGTCTGCAGGAACGCGATGCGCGCGGCCGGCCACGACGGGTGGTCCCAGAACAGCCCCGACGCCCGCGCCGACGCGCCCTTCGGGTACCCGTACGCGCTCATCGGCTTCTTCGGCGGCACGAGGTCGACCTCGATGGGCCGCGCCGCCTCGAGCCGCGCGATGAGCTGCAGGTTGCCGAGCAGCTGCGACACCGCCTCGTCGCGCACCGCCTTCGTGAGCTCGGGCGCAGCCCCGTGCGCGTGCACCTTCACCTTCGCGGCGAACCACGCCTCGGCGCGCGCGCGGCCTTCCTTCGGCGGAGCCCCGGCCGCGATGTCGAACGCGTCTCCGGTCTCGAGCAGCGCGAACGCGTGCAGCGGCAGCTTCTTCGCGCGCTGCTCGTCGAGCGGTACCGCGTCGGGCCGCTCGCTGTCGAACGCGTCGCTCACCGCTTCTCGAGCAGCAGCTTCTTGCCCTTGAACGTCGCCTCGAGGCCGTCGCCCTTGTGCGCGAGGCACGCGACGTCGAGCGCCTTCGGCTTCGGGGTCAGGCACACGTCCTGGCCCTTGTCGTCGACCGTCACCTCGAGCACCTCGATCTCCGCCGGAGGCAGGTGAATCGAGACCACCTGCTTGAAGCGGCCCTTGCCGCCGGCGTGCAGCTCGAGCTGGAGCAGGCCGTGCGGCTCGGTCGTCGCGGCGGAGTAGAGCACCCGCGCTCCACCAACGGGAGCGCCCGCATCCGGCGCGGCAGCCAGCAGCAGTGCCACGAGCAACGTCACGCTCAGTTTCTTAGCGGCTCACTGGCGCCGCGGCCAGCTCAGCTGCTTGGGGAACGCCGGCGCCTTGCCGCCCTTGCCTTTGCCCTGCCTCGCCTGGTCGACGAGCTGACGCCGGTCGTCGTTCGACGGCAGGTGCGCGAGCAGCGAATACGACGAGGGCAGCTTCGCCAGCAGCTTCGAGTACTCCGCCGGGTCGTAACCCGCGGCGCCCATCAGCTCGACGGCGCCCTTGTCCGCGGCGTTCGACGTCTCGCGCGGCAGGCCGGTGAGCCTCTGCATGTCGAGCGTCCGGTCGATGAACCAGCTCACGAACTCCGCGTCGGCTTCGGGGTCGATCTGTCCGCTCGAGCCGAGCGCCTTCATCGTCTTGGCGTACCGGGAGCTGCGGACGAACTCTTCGCCGCCGGGCATCGAGGTGCCTCCCGCCTCGACGAGGTACAGCCCGGTGAGCGCGATGCGGCACGCCGAGTGCCGCGCCTTGCGGTACTCGCTCTCGTACGCGCGGGCGGTGACGAGGCTCACCTCGCGCGCCAACACGCCGGCAAGCTGCGCTTCGTTCTCCATGAGGCCGAGCATTCCGGTCGTCACCAGCACCCAGCCGCCCATGGTCGAGTACGCGCCGACCTCGTCGTTCTCCACCACGCCGAAGGAGACGGGCGTGCCCTTCGCGACGCGCGCGCCGACGCTCTGGACGTACGACGTCACGTCGTTCTTCGGCCCCTTCGGCAGCCCCTGCATCGAGAGCGCCGCGGCCGAGGTCTCGACGCCGTCGAGGTAGAGGCCCTTGCCCGACCGCGCGACGGCGAGCGCCATCGCGCTGCCGAGCGTGCGCGCCTCGTCGGGCGTCACCTCTCTCGTCTCGAGCGGCCGGCACTCGCTCTCGCCGCGCGCCTGGGCGTTCTGAACGTTCTGGGCCGAGGCCATCGCGGCGGCGGCGAGCGCGGCCGAGCCGTCGGTCTGCTTGAGCGACTTGTCCCGCGCCTTGGGCTTCCGCTCTTCTTCGTCGGCCTCGGCGGGCGGGCGATCTTCGCGCGCCAGGTCCGCGTCGCGGGCGAGCCGGCGATCGTCTTCGTCTTCTGCAGAGCGCGTCGTCGCGCACGACGCCAGCACCAGGAGGACCGCGAGCCGCAGTGGCATGGGCCCGACAGTCTACTGCTCAGCGGGCCTTCAGCCACCCGTCGAGGGTCTCGAGCTCGCTCTTTCGTCCCGCCTGCTCGAGCTCGGCGCGCGCCTGCAGCGCCACCTGGCGGGAGCGCGCCTTGTCCTTCTCCCACAGCGCGTCGGCCAGCAGGAAGCGGATCTGCCCGGCGCGGCGGTGGTTGCCGCGCTCGGGGGGCACGATGCCGACCGCGCGCTCGAGGCGCTCGAACGCCTCGCGCTCTCTCCCGAGCTCCTTCAGCGGCCGCGCGCTCTCGGCCAGCGCGAGCGCGAAGTCGGCGTCGGCGGAGCCACCGAGCCCCTCTTCGATCGACAGGTAGCGGTCGTACAGCTCGAGCGCCTCGGCCCAGCGCCGCTTCGCCGCCAGCACGCGCGCCAGCGCCACGGCCTGCTCGGCGGTCTCGGGGTGCTTGGGGCCGTTCGCGCGGGACGCCAGCTCGAGCGCGGCGCGGCCGAAGCGCTCGGCGTCGTCCCACTGGCGCTTGGCCGCCGCGATGACCCCCCGCGCGCGCAGCGCCTGAATCTTGAACGAGGTCGGTGTGTCCGCGTGCCGCTCGGCGATCTCGCTCGCGTGGTCGACGAGCGGCTCGCCCTCGACGGCGCGGTCGTCTTCTTCCAGGCCGTGCGCGAGGTTCAGCGCCATGCGGGCCGTCGAGAGCGAGTCGTTGCCGTGGGCGGCGCGCGCCAGCGCGAGCGCGCGCTCGAAGCACTTCACCGCCTCGCCGGTCTCGCCCGAGCTCATGGCGATCTCTCCCAGCTCGTTCCACGACGCGACGAGCGAGGGGTGATCGGGGCCGAGCAGCTTCTCGCGCAGCTCCTTCGCGGTGGTGAGCTCGACGCGCGCTTCGGCGGTGTGGCCCTGCTCCATGAGCACCCACCCGATGGACGAGCGCAGGCGGACGACGTCGATGCCCTCGGGGCCTTCGAGCGCGGAGAACTCCTTCAGCGCGCCGCGGTAGCTGTCGAGCGCGGCGACGCGCTCACCGGCCTGCCACTGCGCGTCTCCGGTGGCCTCGGCGAGCGCGGCCTCGAGCTTCCGGTCTCCGCCGAGGCGGTCGATCTTCCCGCGGGCGAGCTGCGCGAACGCGAGCCCTTCCTGCGGGCGCTCGAGCCTCCAGCCGACCAGCGACACCAGCGCGATGAGCGCGCGCGCCGAGACCTCGTCGTCGCCGGCGGCCTCGGCGTTCTGAATCGCCCGCAGGTGCGCCTCGTTGGACTTCGCCAGCCGGCGGGTCTCGCGCTCGAGCTCTCCCAGCGCGTATTCGGCCTCGCCGAGCTGTGCCGGCAGCTTCACCGCGCGGGCGATCTGCACCGCCGACGAGATGCGCTCGCGCGCGGCGTCGAACTTGCCCGCCGACGTCAGCGAGCGGCCCTGCGCGAGCTCGCGGCTCAGCTGCTCGACGGCCTCCTTCGCCTCGGGCGGGGGCTGCTTCCGGTCGGCGCGGGCGTTCGCGCACGTGCCGATGTCCGAGAGCCGGCTGGCGGCGCCGTACGCGCGGTCGACCGTCTCGACGTCGGCCGCCGCGTACGCCTGCGCGAGGGCGGACAGCTCGTCCTTGCGGTGGTCGAGGCACTCGAAGCGCGCCAGCATCACCGCTTCGGTCTGCTCGCCGCGCACCCGCGTGGCGGCGCACGCCTCGGTGCGCGCGGCCGCCCACGCCCTCGCGTACGTGTCCATCTCCGCGCGCGCGTGGTCCCACGCGAGCGGCGCGTACGACTTGCCCGTCGCCTCGAAGGCCTGCTTGCCCTTCGCGCGCGCCGTGTCGTCCCACACTCCGCGCAACAGCGCGTCGGCGCCACGGCACGCGCGCTGCTGCGACACCTGCGTGCCGATGACGGCGCCCGCCGACCCGACGACCAGCAGCACCACGCCGGCCGCCCAGAGCCGGTTGCGAAGCTTCTGCGCCGGGTCCTGCGCGAGCGCCTCGAGCAGCGCCGTCATCGACGCGTGGCGCGCCTCGGGCGCGGGCGACAGCCCCTTCGCGATGACCCGGTGCAGCCACGGCGGCACGCTCGTGCCCTTCGGCGGAGGCGGCACCTGGCCGCGCGTCGCCGAGTGGGCGAGCTCGGCCAGCGTCGAGCCGTGGAACGGCCGCTTCCCGTACAGCGCCTCGTACAGCGCGACGCAGAACGAGAACTGATCCGTCGCGGGAGAGGTCTGAAGGCCCGCGTACTGCTCCGGCGCCATGTACCCCGGGCTGCCCATCAGCGCGCCCGCGCGCGTGAGCGGCGTGTCGAGGTTCGACGAGGAAGAGGAAGGCCGCTCGTGCTCGCCGGACGTGGTGTCGCCGGAGATGGGCTTCTCGACCGCCCGCAGCGAGCGCGCGATGCCGAAGTCGGTGACGCGCGGCCGCTCGTCTTCTCCGATGAGCACGTTCGCCGGCTTGAAGTCGCGGTGCACGAGGCCCGCCGCGTGCGCCGCCTGCAGCCCGCGGCCCGCCTGCAGGAACATCTGCAGCACCTCGCGCCACGGCCTCGGCTTCGCCTTCACCCACTTGTCGAGGGTGAGCCCGCGCACGAGCTCCATCGCGACGAAGACCGACTCGCCGTAGCGGCCGACGTCGTAGACGGGCATCACGTTCGGGTGGCTGACGAGCGCCATCGCCTGCGCCTCGCGCATCAGCCGCGCCTGGCCGAGGCTCGCCGCATCTCCCGGAGCGGCCGACGCGCGCAGCAGCTTGATCGCCACCTGCCGGCCGAGGTCGGGGTCGTCGGCGCTGTACACGAAGCCCATGCCGCCGCGGCCGATGAGGTCGTGAATGACGTAGCGGTCGATCTTCGTGCCCGCATCGAGGCTGCCGTCGGCGGGCGGAGCGACCGGGCGCGCCTCGCTGATGAACGTCGCCTGGTGCGCTTCCGCGCCGTCACAGGTCGGGCAGGGCCCGTCGCCGGTCTGATGGGGGCAGGACATGACGGCTCGCAAGAACGAGGTTAATTCGCCTCGGACAATCTCCTGTAGTGTGGCCGTCCCGCCATGCCTGTCGTCCGCCTGTGTGCCGTCTTGCTGTGCCTGTCGTGCTCGTGCAAGAGCCCTACCTCGTCCGTGCCCGACGCCGGCACGCCGGTGGAGCGCGGCACCGACCTGCGCTCGTCGCTCACCACGCTGTTCCCCGAGTACCGCGGCGTTCAGCTGACGGCCGGCCGCGCGGCGATGACGCGCACCTCGGGCCCCGCCACGCAGGCGGACCTCGACAAGGCGCTCGAGGCGGCGAAGCAGAGCGGCTTCACCGGAGACCCTCCGACGCGCGCCCCGTTCGTGATGGAGCAGCGCCTCGAGGGCAGCACGCTGCACCAGGAGGTTCGCATGCCGCTGAGCGAAGAAGAGCTCAGCCGCATCCTCGCGGCGCCGTCGGCGATGAGCACCGAGGCCCTGGCGCACTGGATGCCGAAGGTCGCGCCGAAGCTGCACGAGGAGTTCGACTTCGAGATCGTGTGGATGGCGAAGGACGACGCGCGCGCCGACTTCCTGCTCTGGCAGGTCGCCGACGGCGCGCAGATCAACGGGTGGAAATACGACGCGCTGCCGTCAGGCTTCCAGCTCGAGCGCGTCGACGGCGGCCCCGTCCAGGCGTCCAACGAGTTCTCCGTCACCCTTCGCAATGCACAGCTCGGCTCGATCATCGACCTCGATCGCAAGCGGCAGCACGCGAAGCTTCGTTACAGGCTCGTGACCTTTGAGCGCCGCTGAACAACCCCAGCGCCTGCCGGTCTCGCTCGGGTCGCTGCTCACGCTCGCGTGGCCGATCATCATCTCGCGCTCGACGCAGACGGTGATCGGCGTCTCCGACGCGGTGTTCGTCGCCGACCTGGGCTCGGCCGCGGTCGCCGCCACCTCGACCGGCGCGTTCAACACCTTCGCCATTCTCATCTTCCCGATGGGGATTCTGTTCATCGTCTCGAGCTTCGCCTCGCAGCTCTACGGCCAGAAGGACCTCGAGGGCGCGCGGCGCTATGGCTTCTACGGGCTCATCCTCTCGGGGGGGACGCAGGCGCTGTGCATGGCCGCGGCGCTCGTCGTGCCCGAGCTGCTCGGCCTGCTGGACTACACGCCCGAGGTGCGCGAGCTCATGACGCGCTACCTGCAGGTGCGGCTGATGTGCGGCGGCGCCGCGATGGGCCTCGAAGCGCTCGCCAACTACTACGGCGGCATCGGCAACACGCGGCTGCCGATGGTGGCCTCGGTGGTCGCGATGGTGCTGAACGTCGCGCTGGACTGGGTGCTCATCAAAGGGCACTTCGGCGCTCCCGCGCTCGGCGTCACCGGCAGCGCGCTCGCCTCGACCATCGCGACGTGGGTCGCCTTCTTGTGGCTCGCCTCGGTGTTCTGGCGCGAGGACCCGCGCGTGCCGTACCTGCGGCGCGCCGAGCTCATGCGCATGCTGCGCTTCGGGCTGCCGTCGGGCTTCAACTGGTTCTTCGAGTTCTTCGCGTTCAACGTCTTCATCAACGTCGTCGTCGCCGGCCTCGGCACCGTCGCGCTCGCGGGGATGATGTCGGTGCTGCAGCTCAACTCGATGTCGTTCATGCCGGCGTTCGGTCTGGCGAGCGCGGGCGCCATCCTCGTCGGGCAGAGCATCGGCGCGAACGACAAGGACGACGTGCCGCGCATCGTGCGGCTGACGCTGCGCACCACCGCCATCTGGCAGGGCCTCGTCGGCATCTCGTACCTGCTGATTCCCGAGCTGCTGATGAAGCCGTTCGCGCAGGGCAACCCGGAGGACGCGGCCGCGCTGATCCAGATCGGCGCCCGCATGCTGATGCTCTCGACGGCGTGGCAGCTGTTCGACGCGACCGTGAACACCGTCGCCGAGGCGCTGCGCGCCGCGGGAGACACCGCGTTCACGCTCAAGGCCCGCCTCGTGCTCGCGTGGGGCGTCTTCTTCCCCGGCAGCTGGGTGAGCGTGCGCATGCTCGGAGGCAGCGACGTCGAGGCGATGCTCTGGGTCGTCGCCTACATGGGGCTGCTGGCGATGGTGCTGTGGCTGAGGTTCAAGAGCGGGAAGTGGCGCGAGCTCGAGCTCGTCGAGCCGACGCCGCTGCCGATCGCCTCAGAACGCGCCGGTGATGCCGAACACGGCGCCCGTCCCGCGGCTGCCGTTGATGCCGGGCACCATCAGTGAGACGGTCGGCGAGAACTGAATCGCCCCCTCGCGCGCCGCCATCGACGCGACGTCGGCGGCTTCGTTCGCCGAGAACAGCGCGTCGAGGCTGAGGCAGGTGAGGCCGCCCGCGCCGACGAGGCCGCCGAGGATGGGGAAGCCGGCGAACAGCGAGATGACCTGCAGGCCGAGGCCGACGCCGTAGCCGATCCACCCGGTGATGCGCAGCGCGGTGCTGCCGCTGATGCTCTTCGTCCACCGCGCAGACCTGCCGCCGAAGAAGACGACGGGCCCCGCGGCTGCGGTGAGCGCGACGGCGGGCAACATCAGGTAGGTGCCGGCGCCGAAGCAGGGGTCTCCGAAGCACGAGTAGATGCCGGTGCCGATCGCCTGCGAGATGATCGAGAGGGTGAGCACGCCCGCGGCGACGCCGAAGCCGATGAACGCGGCCGGCTTCGCCCAGTTCGTCTTGCCCTTCGCTTCCACGGTCGGCGGCGCTTCGGCCGAAGGCGGCGGCGGCGGCTGATCAGCGGTCGTCGTCGTGTCGGACGGCGGCGGCGGCGGGGGAGGAGGTGGAGGAGGTGGCGCGTCGGCGGCCAGCGCCGGCACGGCGCTGATGGCGAGCAGGAGCACGAGGAGGCGCATGGCGCGCACTCTACGCCGACTGCGGCGTCTTCAAAGATCGCAGCTCTTCTTTGAGCTGCTCGAGCTCGGCGGTGAGCTTCGCGGTGCGCTCCTTCACCTTGTCGTCGATGAGCTCCTGCAGCACCTCGATGTCGCTCTGCTGGCGCATCAGCAGGTCTTCGCGCTTCTTCAGCTCGCCGCGCATCTCGCGCAACAGCTTCGCGAACGTGTCGCGCTCGAAGACGACCTGCTGCTGCTCGACGGCGCGCGCGACCTTCTGCGCGACGAGCGGCAGATCGTGGAAGGGCTTCTCGAGGTAGTCGACCGCGCCCATGCGCAGCGCCGCGAGGATGGAGTCGTACGACGGGAACGCCGTCATCACGATGCACGCGCAGTACGGGTGAAGCCGCCGCGCTTCGGCGATCACCTCGAGGCCGCTCTTGTCGGGCAGGTTCTTGTCGACCATCAGGCAGCCGTAGCTGTTGTCGAGCATCAGCTTGATGGCCTCGCCCGCCGTGCCCGCGGTCGTGACCTGCAGGTGCTGGCGCTTGAGCAGCAGCTCGAGCAGCTGCAGCACCGACGGCTCGTCGTCCACCACCAGCACCGCGCCGGATAGAGAAGCCATCGATGGTCGACTCATACTAAATATCGAAAAGCCATGGTGACTCTCGCTCTCGCCGTCGTGCTCGCAGCAGGAGGTCCCGCGTCGCTCACCCTCGAGGTGAAGCCCGAAGCCGCGATCGTGAAGGTCGACGGCAAGAAGGTCGGCACCGGCGCGAAGCCGGTGACGGTGAAGCTCGCGCCCGGCAAGCACACCATTCGCTGCGAGCTCAAGGGCGACGCGACGAACGACGAGGTCGTGCTGAAGGCCGGCGAGAAGAAGACCTGGAAGTGGGAGTTCACCGGGCACGAGAAGGCGCCGGCCACGACCGAGCCGATCGTCCCCGAGACCGAGGGCGGCGGCTGAACCGCGCGGCTACTTCCGGTCGAACTTGACGAAGTAGTTTCGCACGGCCTGGTCGAGCAACCCGCGCGACAGGCGCGGCTGCTCGCCGCGGTAGTGGGCGATGTCGATGACCTGCTCGAGCAGGTCGCGCGGCTGGCACCCGGCGAAGCTGCGGCGCGCCGACCGGTAGTGCGCGTCGATGAGGTACTGCACCATGTTCGCGTCGTACGGCACGTTCCGCTTGCGGCAGACGACGTCGAAGATCTGGTGGAACTGCTCTTCGTCGGGCGGCTGCACCTCGAGCTTGTAGCGGACGCGGCGCAGGAACGCGTCGTCGACGAGCTCGGCGGGGTCCAGGTTGGTCGAGAAGGCGACGAAGCAGTCGAACGGGACCTTGAGCTTCTTGCCCGTGTGCATCGTCAGGTAGTCGACGTCGTTCTCGAGCGGCACGATCCACCGGTTGAGCAGGTCTTTCGGCGAGACCTTCTGCCGGCCGAAGTCGTCGATGAGCAGCATGCCGTTCATCGCTTTGAGCTGGAACGGCGCCTCGTAGTAGCGGACCTCGGGCGTCCAGATGAGGTCGAGCGTCTGCAGGGTGAGCTCGCCGCCGACGACGACGAGCGGGCGCTTGCAGCGGACCCAGCGCGTGTCGTGCGCCTGCGCGCCCTCTTCGACGCGCGGCTCGTGCAGCGTCTCGTCGAAGATGCGGATGATGAAGTCGTCGACGAGCACGGCGTACGGCACGTAGATGTCGCCGTCGTAGCAGCGGATCAGGCTCTGGCAGATGGCGGTCTTGCCGTTGCCGGGGGCTCCGTAGAAGAAGACGGCGCGGCCCGAGTTCATCGCGGGGCCGAGGCCGTCGAAGATGTAGTCCTTGACGATGAGGTCGCCGAACTGGCCCTCCATCTTCGAGCGCGTGATGCGGCTGCCGCGGCTGCTCTGCGCGGCGACGGCCTCGAACCAGTCTTCCATGCGCACCGGCGCGGGGCCGTTGTAGCGGTTGCGCTCGAGGATCTGGCGGATGAGGTCGGTCGCGTACGTGGTGAGCTGGAACACCATCGTCGACTTGCCGACGCCGAGACCTCCGCCGCCTTTGAGGTCGATGTACTTCTGCTTGCGCAGACCTTCGATCGCCTCGTCGACGATGATCGACGGCAGCTTGATCTTCTGGGCGATCTCTCCGCCGCGGAGCTCTCCGGCGAAGAACAGCGCCTTCAGGATCAGCTCTTCCACCATCGACTGCGAGAGGCCGGTCTCGTGAAGCGCGCGCGGCTGCGGAGGGAAGAAGCGCGGCGGCAGCGGCTTCGACGCCGCGTGCGCGCGGTGGCCGCCGGTGACCGCGGGCGCAGAGGGGCGCGCGCCGGGAGGCGGACCGACGGGCGGCGTCGGCTCGGGGTTCGGCAGCGGCGGCGGCTCGGCCTGCCGCGGCGGCGGAGGCGGACCGAAGCCGTGCGGAATCGGGTTCGCCTGGCTCGTGCCGCGACGCTGCGGCAGCGGCTGCGTGACCGGAGCGCTGCGCATCGGGATGGGCCCCTGGTGGGCCTCGCCTGCGCGTTCGGGAACTCGAATGCCCGACGCGCTCGTGGGTTCGTCGCCGAATTCTTCGTCGGAGTCGGGGATGCTCGGGGGACGCGGCATGTAGCGCGGCGAAGCCTAGACCAGTGCTTCAGCGTCCGACAGTGCGCCGCGGTGCGCGGACCTCTTCCTGGCGCCCAGGCGCCGATGGTTCAGCGCGGACGCGTGCGGTAGAACGCCGGTGAATCACGGGCCGGCGGGCGAGGACACGTTTGATGACCCGAGATGCAAGGTGGTCGACCGAGCGCCGGCGCGCGACCGTCGTGCTCTTCGCGGCCGCGTCGCTCGTCGCGTGCCTGCAGTCGGTGAGCGACGGCTCGCTGATCGATGCCAACGGCGGCGTCGTCACCGCGCACGGCGCGCGGATCGTGGTTCCGGCAGGGGCGGTCGACCAGCCGACCCGCATCGAGATCATCGAGACGGCCGCCCCACCGCCTGCGGGTCGCGTCGCAGTGGGCGTCGCGGTTCACCTCCGCCCGGAAGGTCAGGTCTTTCGTCGGCCGGTGACCGTCGAGCTCACGCTCGAGGATGACGTGCTGGAAGCCGTCGTCATCGCCACCGCCCCTGCGGGTTCGACCGCGTACGAGCTTCTTCCCACCCAGCGCGATGGGCGCACAGTTCGGGCAGAGGTGTCTCACTTCTCGATCTTCGTGCCGACGATTGAACAGGGCGGCGCCGGCCCGAGCTCGCCGCTCGACAGCTGCCAGGCCGACTGGAACGCCGTCACGTGGTGGAGCCCGGGCGCAGGACCCGAGCAGAGCACCCCGTGGGGAAACGGCACGTACATCGCTGAGGCTCCCTGGGGCTGGATGTTTGCCGTGGGCCAGGGGGTGCTCTCGGTGAACCGGTCACTCGAAGAGCTCGAGCGCTACGACACGCAGCCGTACGCCGGTGGCGTGGGCGCCAGCTGGACTTCGGTGAAGTTGATCTCGTTCCCCGGCGAGACACTGCTCGTCTCCAGCAGGGCTGCGCCGACGACCACCGATTTCGACTACGTGGAGTGGCGCGCGAGCGCGATGGGAACGCTGCTGCGCGAGCCGGACGGCGGCGTGAAACCTCGGCGCGTGGGCATCGCCGGCGCGCATCCGCCGGCTGGCGGCCTCTATGGACCTGGCGTCGGCGTCTCGCGAATCTCCAGTTGGGACGGGGTGCTCGTGGCCGCAGGCAACTGGTCGGGCACTGGCGCGTCGATCGGCTTCGTGCCGAGGAACCCCGCGCTTCCCGCGTGGGCCGTTCCGCTGCCCTCGGGCTACGTCGACTCCACGGCCGGCGTCGAGCTGGCGAATGGGAGCGTCCTCATCGGTCTCAACACTGCGCTGCCCCCGGCCACGATTCGCACCGACGTCTTCAGCATCGCGCGTGACGGAGGTCTCGCCCCCACGGGCTGGAGCACGACGCACACCCATGGCCTCGATTACGGCACCGCCCTCACCGCGGGAGGCCCTCAGGGCGCCACCATCATTCAGCTCGATGCCCACCAGGTCGTCTTCTATGACCGGGGCGCGAACGCACCGAGCGCCACGGTCCAGCTCCCGGGCGGCCAGCCCTTCTCCGTGCTGCGCGATGCCTGGGCCACCACGCCGAGCGGCCAGATTCTGCTCTTGTTGAAGCAGGAGGGGTCGCAGGGCAGCGGGCCCGACGCGGGCGGAGGCGACTACTACCTCCTGCGCTACCCGCCCGGCGACGTGCGGCCCGTCGTGCGTGCTGCCGCCTGGACGCGACCCAACATCGGCGCCCTGCGCGACGACTCCTTCGTCTTCGCCTGGCTCGACAGCAGCAAGGTGTTCCGCGCCGCGCGGCTGTGCCTTCCGCCTTGAGCTTGGCGCCGCGCCCGCCGCGAACCCGCCTGAGCGGCTGAGCGAGGTGCGTTTCTGTCCGACAGTGCGCTACGGTGCGCGCAACTCTCCCCTCTGGAGCTTTACATGCCCGCTTCGATCGGTACCCGGCAGCCGATTTCGCTTCCGCAGTTGGGACGTCCCACCGCGTCGCTCGGCCAGGCGGAGGCGACCGCCGACGCGGCCGGGCTGGTGGCGACGCTGGATCAGAAGTGGGGCCAGCTGCAGCGGCGCGGCATCTCCGCGGCCGACGGCGCGTGGCTCCTGCAGCTCGCGAATCACCCGAACGCGGACAAGTCGGTGCTGCAGGCGATCGTCGCGAAGCTCGACACCGCGACGGTGACGCCGGCGGCCGCCGGCTCGATCGGCGCGCTCAAGACGGCGCTGCAGGGGCGCATCTCCGACGCGACGTTCTCGGGCGGCGGCGCGACGCCGGGCCCGGTCGTCACGAACCCGAACCCGACGGTCGACCCCGGCGTCATCGGCAGCGTGCAGGTCGATCTCTTCGGCACCGAGAAGCCGAAGTCCCGCTACGACGTGAACTTCACCGAGGCGAACGCGGTGTTCAACCGCGGCGCGAACCCCGCGACGAAGGTGGAAGACCTCTTCACCACGCTGGTGCCGAACCGCGACGGCGGCGACCCGACGCCGATGGCGACGCACTACAAAGAAGGCGAGCCGATCACCATCATCGCCTACGACAACGCGCTCGGCCCCAAGCAGGACGACATCGCCCGCTTCCTCGAGCCCGGCGAGGTGATGATCGCAGTGAAGCACCACAAGCCCAAGCACCCCGTGCTCGGCGGCGCCGGCAAGGAAGAGGTGAAGCTCGACTCGACGCACATCGAGCTCGCGGTCGGCGTGACGGTCGAGAACCCGGACGGCACCACGTCGAAGGGCGCCATCACGCTCAACAACCCGCAGACGTACGAGGGCGGGCTGTTCGGGTCGGCCGACTACCCGATGATCTTCCTGAAGCTGAAGTTCCCGCCGGGCCTGAACGCCGCCGAGAAGAAGGCGTACATGGACAACTTCCGCACGTGGCTCACCATCGCCAACACGTTCACCAACTTCCCCGGTGACTACAACGGCGGCGATCCGCTCGGCACGCGCTCGCCGGCGCAGATCAAGGAGATCGGCGATCAGCTGATCAAGGCCCTCACCGGCACGCCGGCAGAGCAGGCGGAAGCGAAGGCGTGGCTCGCGAGCCCGGACCACAAGGTCTACTGCGCCGAGCTCGCGCACGTCGCGATGAACCTCGGCATCACCGTGCCGCTCAACAAGGCGACGCTCGGCGACAGGTTCGAGGCGGTGAAGTCGGCGATCGAGTCGAAGGAGTTCCTGAGCCAGAACGGAAACAACTTCGCGAGGATGGTCGACCTCACGATGGCCCCCGAGAGCTTACGCTCGGTGCACGAGAAGCTCGGCATCGAGACCAGCGAGCCGTCGGCGACCGAGCCGTTCGGCAAGGGGCTCGCGTTCAGGCCGCAGACGCTGACCACCATCGTCGAAGAGTTCATCGCCTCGATGGCGACCCGCGACATCGGCCGCGAGCTGACGCCCGACGAGGTGGCGCAGGTGTCGGCGAAGCAGGCGGCGCTGTTCAAGGGTGCGCGCGGCGGCATCGCCGAGATTACCGGCCTCGACCAGATGCCTCCGACCGACCCGAAGCGGCTCGGCCTCGAGGCGCTCTTGAACGGCATCGAGACGGTGCTGGGGACCCCGTTCCCGACGTACGCGCAGTTCCGCGCCGCGCTCGACCCGCTCATCGCGCAGGCCGCGCAGGTCAGCGGGCCCCGCCCGAACGGCACCGGCGCCTTCATGCCGCCCAGCGCGTTCCTGCTGCACGCGCTCGGCAAGGCTGACAACTCGGGCGCGGTGATGGGCCTCGAGGTCGTGGGCCACGGTCTGCACAAGAGCCTGCTGACGGAGAAGGAAGCGGCCTGACGGGCTCGCGGTGGCCCGCACTCGTGCTGGGCATCGCCGCGCTCGCGGCGTTCGCGGCGCTCGTGCGCGCCTACTGGGCGTTCACCGTCGACGACACGTTCATCTTCCTCAGGTACGCGCGCAACCTCGCCCAGGGTTACGGCCTCACCTACAACCCGGGCGGCCCGCCCGCCGAGGGCTACACCTCGGTCGCGTGGACGGTGGTGCTCGCGCTGCCGCACCTGCTCGGCCTCGACGCCGAAGCCTTCGCGAAGGCGCTCGGCGTCGGCTGCATGCTCGGCGCCGGCGCGCTCTCGGCCCTGCTCGCGGCGCGGCTCGCCGGTGAGCGCGCCCTCGTTCCCGCCGTCGCCGCGCTGCTGGTGCTCGCGCTGCCCGCGACCGTGGTGCACGCGGTGTCCGGCATGGAGACCGCGCTCGCCACGCTGCTCGTCTGCGCGTGGGCGGTGCTCGCCGAGCGCCAGGTGTCGTCCCGCGGTGGGCCGTGGGCCCTGGCGGGGTGCGGCCTGCTCCTCGGGCTCACCCGGCCCGAGGCGAACCTGTTCGTGGCCGTCGGCCTCGTGCTCGTGCTGCGGAAGCTCGAGGCCGCCGCGCGCCGCCGGCTCGCGTTTGCGGTGCTGCTCGGGCACGTGCTGCCCGGCGCGGCGTACTTCGCGTGGCGCGTCGTCCACTACGGCAAGCTGCTGCCGCTGCCGTTCTACGTGAAGGCCGTCGCGCCCGAGCTGGGGCCGCTGGCGGGGCTTCGCCAGTGCGTCGAGCTGTTGCGCATGTTCAGCGTCGACAACCTCTGGCTGTTCGGCCTGCTCGCCGTCGCGCTCGCGACGCTGCCGTTCGCGCGGCTGTTCCTCGGCGCCGCCGCGGCGTGGTGGGCCTTCTTCCTCTTTCCCGCGCACGAGATGGGCTACGACCTGAGGTACCTCTTCCCCCTCGTGCCGGTGCTGCTCGCGCTCTGCGCCGCGTCGGTGGCCCGCGTCACCGCTCGGCTCGAGGGGCGCGTGCCCGCGGCGGCGGTCGCTCTCGGCTGCGCGGTGCTCATGGTCGCGAGCTTTCACCACCGCCTCGCGGGGCACATCGAGGAGAAGCGCGACTACGGCGAAGGGGGCCGCAAGGCGCACGTCGCGATCGGGCAGTGGCTCACCTCGATTCGCCCGCACGTCGAGCGGCCGGTGGTGGCGACGCTCGATGCGGGCGCCATCGCGTACTTCGCGAACTGGACGGTCATCGACACGTGGGGGCTCAACGACCCCGAGGTCGCGCTCGCCGCGGCGGGCGCCGGCCGCAGCGCCGACGCGATTCTCGCGCGGCAGCCCACGGTGGTCGTCGTCATCTCGCAGCACGCCGACCGCTTCGTGCCGCACTTCGACTTCGAGGGCCCGCTCTACGAGCGCGCGCTGGCGAGCGGCTACCGCGTGCTCGGCCGCTGGCAGTTCACGGCGGACTACCACCTGTGGGCGTTGGGGCTCGAGGGCGTGCCGCCGCCGCCGAGCTGAGCCGAACGCCCGAGCGCCAGCGCCACCAGCAGCGCCGCGCCCGGCCAGACCTGCACCAGCAGCCGGTTCACCAGCGTGCCGTTCTCGGCGAACGCGCGCACGCGCTCGCTGCCGCAGAGGAGGATGAGGGCGATGGCCGCCCCGTTCGCGAGCACGAGCCCCTTGAGGGCCCGCTCTTCACGCGAGGGCAGCCGGTGCAGCAGGACGGCGAAGGCGATGGCCCAGAACACGCCCCACGAGAAGACGTCGGCGGCGTGCAGCCACAGCTGCGACCCGAGCGTGGGCAGCCACGGCCAGTACGGCGCAGCGAGCGCGTGGTCGCTGCCGGTGACGCCGTGCAGGGAACACAGCGCCCGCCAGGTCACCGCGACGGCGACCGCCGCGAGCGCCGGCACCATCAGGCGCGCCCTCGAGCCCGACGGCGCGGCGAGCAGCGCGGCGGCGGTCGCGGCGAGCGCGTGCACGAGGCCCTCGTCCTTGAGCGCCGCGAGCACGACGGCGAGCCCGAGCGCCTCGACGTCGACGCCCCTGAGCAACCGGCCGAGCAGCGCCAGCCCGAGCAGCCCGACGGGCAGGTCGACGTAGGCCGAGCGCAGGTGCACCCACGCGAGCGGCGCCGCGAGGGCTGCGCCGAGCGCGACGAGACCGAGCGGCGGCCGCGCGCGCAACAACGGAGCCCACGCCTCGAGCGCCGCGACGGCGCTGAGCAGCACGAGCAGGCTCGCGGCGAGCGTGTACGCGACGAGCGAGTCGGCGCCCAGGGTCAGCCAGCCCGCCGCAGAAGGAAACAGCGTCGGGTAGCCCACGGGCACGAGGTGCTGGCCGGTGTCGAGGCTCGCGCGCACGACCTCTCCGAAGCCGAGCGACGCGAGCCGCGCCTTGCCGAGCCAGACGAGCTCGTCCCACTGCGTCGGCACCCACGGGCGCGCGAGCACCACCACCGTGACGAGCCCGAGCGCGCGCCAGGGCAGCGGGGTGGGCAGCTCGCCTCGCGTGCGGGGGAGCACCGCTGCGACGACGACGGCGAGCGCGAGCAGCGCCCAGCCGGCCGGGCCGAGCGAGGCGAGGTACAGCGCCGCGAGCGCGAGCCACGCCGCGGTGGGCCGGCGCAGCGCCTGCAGGTAGGGCTCGCGCCGCGAGAGCGAGAGCAGGGCGGCGCCCGAGAGGTGAGCGAGGACCACGCCCAGCAGGCTCGTCACGGCGGCGCTCCGCAGACGACGCGGTCTTCGGCGCGCCGGCACGAGAACGAGAGGCTGCCGCCGCGCAGCTCGAGCGAGACGGCCGGGCTCACCGCCGGCCGCGAGGGCAGCGCGTAGCGGCCGATGGGGAAGACGACGTCGTCGTCTTCGCGGGTCACCTGCACCGGGGTCGACGGCCACGGCGCTTCGCGCTGCACCTCGGCCACCGCGCGCGCGACCGAGGCCGCGAGCTCGCCGCGGCGGTGGGGCGCATCGCCGCGCAGCGCCAGCACGAAGACGGCGCCGGGGACTGCCGCCGCCAGCAGCACGAGCGCGACCAGCTTCGGCCGGCCGCGGCGCAACAGCAGCAGCGCGGCGCAGAAGGCGGCGAGCGCGAGGCCGCTGAAGAGCAGCCCGTTGGGGAAGCCGGCGCGCGACTGGCCGCTGACGCTGTTGGCTCCGTCGAGGAGAATGCCCTCTGACGTCTCGAGCGCGCCGGCCACGGGTGAGAGGGCGTGTACGAGAAAAGCGCCCGACGGGGAAGTGTGGGCGTGCCGGCGGAAGTGACCGAGGGCGTCGACCCGAGGGGCGAGGACGGCGACCCCGCGGTGCTCGCGCTCACCGCCCCGCGTGCGGCGAGGGCCCGCGCCGAGAGCCCGCTCGGCGCTGCGGTGCAGCGCGTGCCGCGGGTCGAGTGAAGGGCGTCACTCCATCACGTCGGTGAAGACGCAGCGGAAGCGCTGCGGCGTCGAGCGGTTGTCCCACCCGATCTCGTTCGCCGCCTGGTCGAGCTGCCAGTTGGCCTGGACTCCGATGCCGCGCCGGGGCGCGAAGACGTAGGTGTTGCCGTCGGTCCAGTAGGCCCACTCGCGCGACCACTCCGCGGTGGTCGCGGCGGCGTTGGCCAGCCCCGCCTGCTGAAGCTGCGCCAGCTCCCGCACCGAGGGGAGCCGTCCGCCGAGCTGGCGGCACTCCCACTGCGCGGCCGGCTGCGGGAGCGCGGCGCGCGGGTGCTGGTCTGCGCGCAGGCGGCCGGTCTCGAAGCACGGGGTGGCCGGCGAGCCGTAGCAGGCGTGCCCGCTGAACGCGGTGGGCGCCGTCGCTGGCCACACGCAGCGGTACGCGAAGCTCGCGGTCTCGGGCTGCCCGGTCGTCGCGCCGTCGCTCAGCCGCGCCGTGGTGCGAAAGCCCTCGCGGTAGTCGGGGTTGAGCGTCCACGCGTAGGCGGTGGAGGACGCCTGGCCCAGCTCGTTGCCGACCACACCGTTGTTGTAGCGGACGCGGTACAGCTCGGTGGCCATCGGCAGCCGGCCCCCGGCGCTCTCGCACGTCGCCCTCGCCGTCGGGAAGCTCGCCGCGGGGCGCTCGAAGACGTCCCACGCGTTGCCCCACGCGTCGACGAACGGGGGCAGCCCCGACGGGTTCTGGTTGCCGTTGGAGTTGCCCGCCGCGGTGTTCACGCAGCTGAAGGCCCCGGTGGCGGGGTCGCGCAGCTGCACCTGGTTGGCGGCGCAGCTCACGAACGCGCTCGCCTCGGTCTCGCGCCACACGCAGCGGTACGGGCGTGCCGCGGTCGGCGCGCTCAGCGCGCCCGAGTAGGCCGCCGCGGCGTAGTCGTAGTGCGGGTTCCAGTACGGGCTGCCGGTGCCCGCCCAGCGGTACACCTGCCAGCCCCAGGTCGCCGGCGAGCTGCTCCACAGGTAGTTGTTCGTGCCGTTCTGCCAGCCGGCGTGCACGAGCTGGTTCAGCTCCTCGGTCGAGGGCAGCGTCGCGCCGAGGCCGAGGCAGGTCTTGAGCGCTGCGTGCCACACCGCCGCCGCGCGGTCGGTGCCGTCGGCGGTGAGGCGATTGCGGCCCGCCGAAGTCTGGAAGCAGCTGCCCTGGCAGGCCGGGCTCGGCGGCTGGACACCGCTGGTGGGCACCTTCTTCCCCACGCAGCGGAACGGGTAGACGCTCGACGGGCCCGCGTGGCTCGCGCTGGAGGAGTCGGGGCCCCACCACGGCTCGGGGTTGCGCGACCAGCGCAAGACGCTCAGGTAGCCGTTCCCGTGGTAGCTCGCGCTCGAGGTCCACTGAAAAACGGGCCAGGGGAGGTCGGGGCTGCTGACGAAGTTCGCGCCGCTGCTGATCTGCGCCGCGTAGTCTTCCGCCGTCGCCACGCTGGCGCCTTCGAGCTCGCACTCGTGCCTGGCCGACGTGAAGTACTGCGGCGCGCGCGACCAGCGGTCGACGTTGTGAAACGGGTCGCGCGCGCCGCACTCGGCGCCCACCGGCCCGTAGCAGCGGGTGCCGGTGAAGCCCGCCGGCTGCGCCGCCTTCCAGATGCAGCGGTAGGGGTAGGTCGCCGTGCCGAGCGCCTCGGAGAAGGCCGAGGTCGCGAGCGCGGTGGTCATGAAATAGAGCGGCCGGTACGAGGGCGCGATGGTCCACAGCTGCTGCGTGTCGTTGGGGCCGCCGATGTTGCCGGTGCCGTGGCTGGCGCGGTTGCGCCACAGCTCGGTCACCGTGGGCAGGCGGGCGCCGTCGGCGAGGCAGGCGAGGTTCGCCTCCGACCACGTCTTCGCCGACCGGGGCACGCCGTCCCACGTGTCGCCCCAATCGTCGCGCACCTCGAACCCGTTGGCCTGGCCGCCGCTGGCGCCCGAGTTGCGCAGGTCCACGCAGAGCCAGGCGGTGCCGTTCCACTGCAGGGCCTGGCCGGCGCCGGTGCACGGCTGCGAGGGCGGCGCGCCTCCCGCGGCCGCGCACTGCCAGCCGGTGCCCGTCCACTGCAGCACCTGACCGGTGGTGCAGCCGGAGGGGCTGAACGCACCGAGGGTGGTGCCACAGTTCCCGCTCGTGTCGCAGACCGCGTTGCCGCCCTGGGTGAGCGTGGTGGCCGCGACCGGGCCGGCGACGGTGACTCCGCTGCTGATGGCGCCGCCGCCCAGGCCGTTGACCGAGGTGGGGATGCTCGCGGTCGTGGCGTACCCCGACAGCGTGGAGCCGAGGCTCGCGCTGGTGACGTAGCCCGACAGCGTCGAGGTGAGGCTTGAGCTGGTGACGTAGCCGCTCAGCGCCGAGCTCACGCTCTGGGTGGTGGCGTAGCTGGCGAGCGTGGTGCCGAGCGCGGCGTTGGTGACGTAGCCGCCCAGCGTCGTGGTGAGGCTCGCGGTGGTGGGGTAGCTCGCCAGCGTGGTCGAGAGCGACGCGTTGGTGACGTAGCCGCCCAGGTCGGCCGTCGTCGCGTACGAGGCGAGCGTGGTCGCGAGGCTTGCGTTGGTGACGTAGTTGGCCAGCGTGCTCCCGCCGACGCTGTCGTCGCTCGCGCAGCCCCACCGGCCGTTCGCCGCCGACCACTTGAGCACCTCGCCGTCGGCGCAGCTCGCCAGCAGCCTGGGGTCGCGCGCCACCAGCGCGTACGGCACCGACGCCACGCGCTGCCGCGGCGACAGCGCGGCGCCGCCGACGGTGAGCTCCAGGTACCGCTCGCTGCCGTCGAACACGGTGTCGGGCAGCGGCGTCACCTCGCCGAGGAACGTGCTGTACAGGCCGTCGCTCAGGACGATGGTCTGCGTCTCGCTCCACAGCGAGGCGCCGCCGGTCGTCGCCGCGAACAGGTCGAAGCGCAGCTGTACCGTGCCCTGCGCCGGCGTGCCGTCGGCGTTGAGCAGCCGGCCCTGGTAGCCGAGCTTGCGTGGCACCTGGGCCACGGCCAACGCGGGAGCGAGAACGGCCAGCACGATGAACGTCCGCATGAGCCCTCCAAGAAGCACTGCTACTGCGCGACCGGGGTGAAGCCGCCGAGGTGGCGGTACGCGCCGCCGCTGGCTTCGACCTGACCGTTCTGGGCCTGCGGCACACCCTGGCCGAAGACTCCGAAGTTGGTGAACTGGCTGTTGGTCTGCACCTGGTCGCCGAACGAGCCGCCCGACGAGAAGGTGTGGAAGACGCCGCCGGCCTCGGGGAGCGGGTCGTGATGCACCGCCAGCACGCCGCCGTCGGGCAGGCTGCACTGCCGCGCCGCGCAGGTCGACTCGCAGCCGAACGTCGCCGGGCCGTCGACGTCGAAGAACCCCGGCTGGCACGGGCCGCGGCCGCACACGCCGTTCGCGCAGCGCGCGGCCGCGTTCACCGGCGCCGGGCAGGTCGCGCCGCACTGGCCACAGTGTCGGGGGTCGGTGCGGGTGTCGACCATGGTCGCCCCGGGCGGCAGACATTCGCCCAGCTGGCCGGTCGACAGACACGCCCGCTCGCACGAACCGTTCGCGCCGCACGCGGTGGGCGCCTGGCCGGGCGTGCACGCGCAGACCCCGCCCTCGTCGGCGGTGCCGTCGCAGTCGTTGTCGAGCTGATCACACACCTCCGTGCGCCCGGGCGCGCGCGAGGGGTTGCCGTCGTCGCAGTCCGAGCAGCTGTCGACGCCGTCGCCGTCGGCGTCGACGCACGGAGGCTGAGGCTTCTCGCCGCAGGTGCAGCCGACCACCGTGAGCGCCGCGAGGACGGCGAGCCGCACCATCGGCCGGCGAGCCTATCGGGTCCGCGAGGCGAACGCTGCTTCCTTCGGCCGAGGGCTTCATGCTCAACGGCTACGTCTCCGCCGGCTGTCGGCTGATGCGTTCGATTGCGCTCGGCGGCACCGGCGGACGCCCGAGGGCCGTGCGGCCAGAAGCGCCCGAGAGCGCCGCCGAGAGTGGCAACGAGCCGCGGTCCGCTTCGCTGCGCCTTCTGCTCGGCGTTGTCGAGAGCGCGTACTGCGACCGTGTTTTCGCTCCGTGTAGACTGGAGGCCCCCATGTTCGCTTCGCTCGCCGCCGCGTCGTTGCTCGCCGGCTGCCCCGGCTACCTGGACGGCGCCTGCTCCGGAGTGACCGCGCACACCCCCGGCAGCGTGGTGCTGACTGCGGGTGAGAACGCGCCTTCGAGCGTGCGGTGGAACGGCGCCGAGCTCTCGCTGCCCCGCACCCTCACCGGCGTGAAGCCCGGCGTGTACCTGCTCGAGCTCTCGCACCCCGATTACCCGCCGTCATCGCGCTGGGTGACGGTGCGGCCCGGCGAGAAGCTGCGCCTGGGGCTCACGGTCTGCGGGCTCGGACGCGCCGGCACCCCCGAGGGCCGCTGCTGTCTCTCCGGTCAGACGCTGGTGAACGGGCAGTGCAGCGGCGCGGTGTTCTGCAGCTACCCGTATGACGGGCAGAGCTGCGCGCTCTCCACCTGCCCCGAGGGCACGGTGCGCCTGCCGGGCGGGCTGTGCTGCGAGCCGGGCGAGCGGCCCGACTTCGAGCGCTTCAGTTGCACGCGCCAGGCCGCGCCCCGCTGCGCCGTCGGCTTCGTCGCGAGCTTCGACCGGTGCGTCCGCTCGGCCCGCTTCTCCGACTCCGACGGCGACCACGTCAGCGATGCGAATGACAACTGCCCCAAGGCACCCGAGGACCTCGACGACTTCCAGGACGACGACGGGTGCCCCGATCTCGACGACGACGGCGACGGCGTGCCCGACGCCGTCGACCGGTGCCGGAGCACGCCGGAGGACAAAGACGGCTTCGAAGACGGCGACGGCTGCCCCGACCTCGACGACGACCGCGACGGCGTGCCCGACGCCGTCGATCGCTGTCGCCGCGAGCCCGAAGACGACCCCGCCGGAACCGACGGGTGCCCTCAATCATGAACGCGCTCTTCATCACCACCCTCGTGGGCCTCGGCGTGGGCGTGTGGGACGTCGCCGGGCTCGAGCAGTGCCGGGCGAAGTGCGCGGCCGAGGCGGTGCGCTGCGGCAGCTCCGAGTGCGGCGTGCCGGCGGGTCTGAACTGCTCGACCCAGCAAGACCCCGCCTGCGGCCGAAAGCCCGCGTTCGATGCCTGCCGCGAGCAGTGTTGGGCACGGCGTTCCGTTTCGCTCGTCGACGCGCCCCAGTGGCGACGGGCCGAGCTCGAGCTGCAGAAGGTGTCGGGCGAGGTCGAGCTCACGCAAGCCGTGCTCGAGCTCGAGGGGCGAGCTGCCTGGGGCGACCCCGCACCGGCCGGGTGCCGCTTCTGGGAAGAGGCCGCGTGCAAGCGCGAGTGTCAGGCCGGCAAGGTGCGCGCGTGCGGCCACGTCGCCCGGCGCGCGCCGAGAGAAGAGGCCCGCGCGATATTGGCCGAGGTGTGCAAGCGCGGCGACGCGTACAGCTGCGCCGCCTTGTCGAAGCTCGCCCAAGACCGCTCGTTCGCGCTGAAGGCCGTCGCCCTGGGCCGTCGCGGCTGTGAGGCGCGCGACGGCCGAGCATGCCTCGCGGCCGCCATCGGCAGCGACGTGCTCGGCCGAAGCGACTGGAGAGCGAGCTACGGCAGCCTCGGCTGCGCCCTGGGCGAGGCCGAGGCGTGCACCGAGTACCTGCAGTCAGGCCAGCGTGCCCCCGAAGAGCAGGTCAGCGTGTCCACGCGGTATGCGGGCCTCGCCTCGCAAAGGTGCCAGGCGGGCGACGACTGGCAGTGCTGGCTCTATGCGATGTACCGCAAGTCCAGCCACGACCGCCCCGAGTACATCGACGACGCGGCGTCGGTCTTCGCGACGCTGTGCGCGAAGGGCAGCGTCGAGGCGTGCGCGAAGCAGACCGAGAGCCAGGGCCTGGCGGCCGACCTGCGCGCCCTCATCGCGCGGCAGCAGCGCGAAGACGCCGAGCTCATGCGCCGCGAGCAGGCCGAGCGCGACCGGCAGCAGCGCATGCTCGACGAGGCCCGCGACGCTCGCCGCCGCTGGGAGCAGCAGCAAGACGAGCTCGACCGCCAGAACCAGCAGCGCGTGCTCGACGAGCTGAACGCCGACCGCCAGCGCGAGCGCGAAGACCTGCAGCGCGCCGAGGCGCAGGCGCGCGAGCGGCAGCAGCGCGACGCCGACGCGCTCTCGAGGCGGCTGGAGCAACAGCGGCAGCAGCAGCTCGACCAGGTCCGGCGCGCCGCCGAGCTGCAGCAAGAGCGCGCGCGCCGCGACCGCGAGCTCGCCCAGCAGCGCGCCGAAGCCAAGGCCCGCGCCGACGCCGACGCGCGCGACCGCCGCGAGGCGGCGGCGAAGGAGGCGAGAGACGCGAAGGCCGCCGCCGACCTCGCCGCCCGGCAGGCCCGGGAGCAGCGAGAGCGCGAGGCCGAAGAGCGGCGGCAGGCAGAGGCCGACAGGAAACGGCTCGAAAAGGAGCGGCTCGACAGGGAGCGCGCCGAGGCCAGGGCTCGCGCCGACGCCGAGGCGAGAGAGCGCGAGGCGAAGCGCCTCGCCGCGCAGCAGGCGGTGAACGACCAGCGCCTGCTCGATCAGAAGCGCAAAGAGCAGCAGCGCGAGGAGGAGCAGCGCAAAGCGAAGGAGCTGCTCGACGCGAGGCACGCCGAGCAGGTGCGCAAGGCCAAGGAGATCAAGACCGAGTCGTTTCGCCTCGAGGTCGGCGGGCTCAAGGTGCTCAACGGCATGGAGCTCTCGTGGAGGGCGGATCCGATGGGCGGCGACTGCACCGTCGGTAATCCGGGGATGACCTCGAACAACTACTCCATCGTCGCGACCCTGAAGAACCGCTCAGGCGTGCGCAAGCGCGGCACGCTCGCGGCGACGTACGTGGTGCACACGGGCGGCGCCGTGATTGGCTCGGTGCACCGGCCGCCAGCCGGGCTGCGCTACCTGGACCCCGGCGAGGTCATCGAGCTGGTGGGCGAGCTCACCTGCATCCACGACGGCGGCCCCACCACCTTCTACGGCAACTTCACGGTGGGCGAAGATTGACCCGCGCCGCGCTCATCACCCTGGTGTGCGCGACGGGCGCGCTGGCAGAGCCGCTCGCCCTCGACGAAGCCGAGGCGCTGCTCGCCGCTGGGCTCTATCGTGACGCCGCCGCCTCGGCCGAGCTGGCGCTCGCCCAGGCGCCCGGCCTGCCCGCGGCGCTGAAGGTGCGGGCGCGGGCGAACCGCGCCCTGGCGATGAACCCGCCGGCAGAGCGGGCGATGGCGACGCTCGACCCTGAGTACGACTACGCCCGCCTCGAGCAGCGGCTGGGCGCGGTCGCGGCGGATCTCGCGGCGTGCCTGGGCGCGGCGACCGGCGTCGAACGGGCGCAGCTTCAAGTCGAGCTCGACGCGGCGCGGGTGCTCGTGCAACGCGCAGGGGCGCGACGCGCCGAGGCCGACGTCGTGCGCACGCGGCGCGCCGAGCAGGCAGCCGAGGAGGTGCCCCGTGTCCGCGCGGGCGCGGCGGCCTCCCGGGTCGCCGCGCTGGCCGCCGCTCACGCGCAGTGGGAGGAAGACTGGGCCTTCCAGCGCGGCATGCGCAAGGCCGGGGTGACGCTGCTGGTGATGGCGCTCGCGCTCGGGGCGGTGTCGGTGGGCACGTTTCTAGGCTCGAACGGCGAGGTCGACAGCATTCGCCGGGGCGGGCTGATGAGCGGCGCCGAGATTCAGGCGCGCGCGAGCACGGCCGGCGCCCTGCGGACGGTGAGCCTGGTCACGTTGATCAGCGGCGCGCTGAGCGCCATCGTCGGCGCGGTGGTGCTCGTCCCCAGCGGCTACCCGGACGCGCCGGGAGGAGCCGCCCCGTGAGGCGCGTGCTGGGCTTGACCCTCGTGGCGGCGTGCACGGTCGACTTGAAGGCGCTCAGCCCCTTCCCCTGCGGCGCCGACGCGGCGTGCCCCGACGGTTTCTCGTGCACGCGCCTGGGCTGCGTCGCGTACGCGCTGGGCGTGCCCTGCCGCAAGCCAGCGGCAGGCGAGCGCGACCCGTGCGAGGAGTTCGGCCTCCCCGACGGTCTCGAGTGCAAGACCGGCGTGTGCGTTCACGAGTGCCGCTCGAGCTGCCCGAACGGCGGGAGCTGCACCCAGACCAGCGAGGGCCGGGTCTGCCTGCTCGACTGCGAGTCGGTCGGTGCGCTGTGCGAGACCGGCGCGCGCTGCAACGGGCCCGGGCGCTGCGGAGCCGACGACGGCGGCGTGCTGCCGGACGGAGGCACGGGGGGCGGCGCCGATGCAGGCCGCACCCTGCCGCCGGGGGCGCTGCTCGTCTTCACCACCGCCGAGACGTTCAACGGAGATCTGCGCGACCAGCCCGATGCCTCGACCGGCCTTGCCGGCGCGGACCAGCGCTGCGCCGATGCCGCCATTGCCGGGGGCCTGCCCGGCCGCTTCGTCGCACTGCTCGCACGCAACGGGGTCGACGCCCGCTCGCGGCTCCCCACCTCGGGCCGCTGGTTCCTCGCCGGCACGCTCGTCGAGGCGTTCGCCTCGCGCGCCCAGGTCGACGACAAGCCCAGCGTCGTGCTCGACCGCGACCAGTTCGGCGAGCGCGTCAGCGGCCACGTGTGGGTCGGCAGCCCTGCGGGCCACTGCCTTCAGTGGACTCGCACCGGCGCAACTGCCACTGCGGTGCGCGGGACGACCGACGCGCCCCACACCTGGTTCGCGGTGAGCCCGTCGGATCGCGGCAGCTGCGCCAACCTCCACCACCTCTACTGTTTCCAGGTGCCGTGAGGACGAGCGGAGGAGAGGCGGCGCTCGCCGTGCGGCGGCGAGCGAGGCGCGACGGCGTGTTGGAGAAGGTGTCCCCAGGCGGCGCGAGCTCCTGCAACGGAAGCGGCGACGTCGCGGGAGGGCCCTTCCTCTATTGTCTGCACCCCGCCGGCTCGGCGAGCAGCCCGGCCAGCGTCGCGGTCACGGGGATGAGCCGCGGCGTCACCCGGTAGCGGTCGGCCCTGGTCTTCAAGAACACCGAGTCCTCGTAGTCCGCCGCGCGGTCGCCGCTCTTGTTCAGCGCGTACAGCTCGCTGACGCCGTTGATGCCGAGCACGTAGGCCTCGTCGCCGCCGCCGGGGTCGAACCAGGGGCTCGTCACCTGGCCGCCGAGCGTGTGCCAGCGCGCGCTCTCAGGCAGCGCGACGATGCCCGGGTGCTTCGACAAGAGCGCGAGCAGCATCGCGGGCACGTCGTTCTGCGACAGCGGGCCCGCCGCGACGAGCCGCTGCACCTCGGCGAGCGCGGCGTCGAGGGCCGCCGCGTCGACGGCGCGCGCGCGCAGCGCCGCGGGCAGCACCAGCGCCATGGGAATGCGCCCCTTCTGCGCGTCGGTCTCGGTCGGCTGCGGCCCCCACACGTACGTGTGGCCGGTCGAGTGGTCGGCCGCGAGCAGCACGATGGTCCGCTCGGCCAGGGCCTGCTCCTCGAGCCGCGCGAACAGCCGCTCCACCGCCGCGTCGGTGTACGAGTACGCCACCAGCCGCCGGCGGTCATCGGCGTCGGCGCGGTGGGGCGCCTGCTCCAGCGCCGCGGCGACGCGCGCAGACACCGCCTCGGGCAGGTCCTGCGGCGCGGTGAACGGAGAGTGGTGCGACAGCGACATCACCAGCGACAGCAGCGGCCCGTCGTCGAGCCCCTTGCGCACGCGCGCGACGGCGTCGTCGAAGACCGCGAAGTCGGTGATGCCGTCCCACGTGCCCTTCGGCGCGTCCTTCGGGAAGTCGTCTTGCCCCACCACCGTGCTGAAGCGGTGCTCGCGGAAGAAGCGGTCCATCGCGTCGAACTTCGGGTCCGAGCCGTACGAGAACGACGCGCGGAAGCCGGCGTCCACCAGCACGTCGGAGAGGCACCGCACCGGCATCGGCTGCAGGTCGCGGATGAAGCTCAGGTTGTAGGGCAGCGTGCCCAGGCCGCACGTCATCGCGCCCAGCGCGTGCGCGGTGCGCACCCCGGCCTGGTACAGCGACGGCGCCGCGATGACTCCGCTGCCGGGCGTGCGCGCCGCCTCGTAGAGCCCGTTGATGAACGGCGCGAGCTCGCGCGGCGCCGCCGGGTTCAGCGCGTTCAAGTCGTCGGCGCGGAAGCCCTCGAGCATCAGCACCACCACCGCGACGCGCCCATCGCCGCCCTCGAACAGCGCTGCCGACGCGCGCTCGAGCGCGGCGAGCAGCTCGCGGCCGCGAGGGTCCTTCGTCGCTTCTTCGCGCTGCGGCTCCAGAGGCCGCGCATACGGGTGCGGCGGGCAGCTCTTCCGCGCCGGCCACCCCAGCCGCGCGGCGCCGGTCGCGGCGAGCTCCTTGGGCAGCTGCGCGTCGAGCACGAGCTGGCGCGGCGTCGAGGGGCCGCGGTGCGCCAGCACGTCGGCGGCGCTCTCGACGAGGCCGGTGAGCGGGTCTCCGAGCAGCGCCGCCGAGAACCGGTTCGACGCGGCGCCGGCCGCGGCCGTGAGCCCGACCACGCCCCAGGCGCCGATGAAGAGGCCGAGCAGAACTCCGAACGACCACGGCCTCCACGGCAGCGGCTCGCCCTTCGCGCGTGCCCAGCGCCAGCCGATGACGCCCATCGCGAGCAGCGCGCCGGCGACCGCGGGCCCCCACACGCTCGTCGAGCGGATGAACTCGACCGCTCCCGAGACGAAGCTCGCGTTCGCGCCGCCCTCGGCGAGGTCGAACACGGTGGGGAAGCCGCCGCGCTCGTGCTTCACCTCCTGCGCGACGACCGTCGTCACCCAGACGACGAAGCCGACCGGCGCCGCTGCCAGCGCCGGGCCCGCGCCCTGCCAGCGGGCGCCTGCGCGGCGCCGTGCGACGAGGGTCACGAGGCAGGTGAGCGCCAGCACCAGCGGCGCCAACAGCAACGCCACGGCGGCCAGGTCGACCAGCACACCCGCCAGCACCCGCTCGGCCCTCACCGGCCACGGAGCCCACGAGCGCGTCGCTACGGCCAACCGCGCCGGCAGGGCGGCAGTGCCCAGCAGCAGCACCGCGAACAGCCCCGCCAAGAGCCCCTTCTGGAGCGCTTCGGTTCGGCTGCTGCGGCTGCTCTGCCCGGACGACACTTCGGCCCCACAACTACCTTGCTCTCGTGTGATTTTCACCCGCCCTGGCCCCGTAAGATGCTCGGCTCGCGCACCTCCCCATGACGTCGGCGTTGTCCCTGTTCTTCTTTGCTTCCACCCTCGCGGCCACCCCCGATGGCGGGGTCTCGTGCGTCGAGGTCGAGCAGCGCCTCGCCGCGGTTCAGCGCACGCTGGCCACGTGCACCGACACCACCCGCACCCTCACCACAGCGCGCGACCGCTGCGAGGAGGCGCTCGAAGAGAGCACCGGGAAGGCCCAGGCCACCGCGGCGAAGCTCGACGCCTGCGTCGCCGAGAAGGAGCACCAGTGCGTCGAGGCCGCGGCGATGGCGGCGGGCCTGCTGCACGGCCACGCGAAGAGCGTCGGCGCGTGCGTGCCGAGCGCGACCGTGACCGAGCTGCAGCAGCTCGTCGACGCGTGGGCCTCGGTCAGCCGCACGCTCGCGCAGCTCGACGAATACGTCACCGGCGCCAGCGACATCGCGCCGCGCCCGGGCGCGGGCACGCTCGAGACCGAGCGCCACCTCGCCCGCATTCTCGGCGCCCGCAGCGGCACGCCGCTGTGGAACCGCCGCATCCTCATCGAGGCGTTCAAGCTCACCGCGCCCGAGTCGTTCCGGCGGCTGAAGGCCCCCGCCGCGGGCGGGCTCGAGGCCTTCTTCGAGTCGCGCGGGCCGCTGCCCGAGGCCCTCATCGCCGAGGCGAAGGCCGAGCACGAGGCGCAGCCCGGCGCGGCGCCTCCGCTGACGACGGCGCTGAGGCTCACGCGCGCCTACCTTCACCTGGCGCGGTGCGACGAGCGGGTCGATTCGCGCGAGTGCGGCCGGGCGCGCCAGCTCGTCGACCTGCTCGACTCGACGGGCCCGCTGCTCGTGCGGCGTCGCATCGAAGAGCTGTACTCGACTCCGTGTGAGTCGGTGCGGCCCGACGTGATGCTCGCCTGGCTGCGCAGCCTGCCCACGTCGGCGAAGGTCGACCGCGAGAGCAACGTCAGCGAGCTGGGCGAGGCGACGCGGGCGAAGCTGTACCTCTGCTTCCTCTCGGCCGAGACCGACGAGGCCTCGTTCCGCGCCTGGGTCGCGCGGCGGCTGCCCGCGCCCACCGAGCTCGACGAGCGCACGCTGCCGGTGGCCGACGCGGCGCTCAAGCTCGCCTCCGACGGCGACCCGGTCGACCGGTGCGGCCGCGCCGTGCGCACGCTGCAGCGGCTTCCGATGCCGAAGCAGTGCGAGCTGCCCGGCGCCGACGCCATCGCCGCCCTCACCGCCTGGGCGAAGGCGCCGGTGCCCAAGACGCGGACCCGCGAGTACGACCTCTGCCAGCGCGTCGTCGGGCTGTTGTGGAACGGCGCTGCCGTCTCGTTGCCCGACTCGCCCGAAGACACGGTGCGCATCGCCGACGACGCACCCGCGACCGCCGTCGAGGTGCTGCGGCAGGCGTGCGGCGAGCGCCGCGGCTCGGGCGTGCAGTTCGAAGAAGCGCTGGCCGCGCTCGCGGGCCTCGCCGAGAGCACCGGCGAGACGGTGACGCGCTCTCCGTGGCGGTGGGACCCGAAGACGGGCCGGCCCCACGAGAAGCTCAAGCTCGACGCCGCGCTCGAGTACGGCGGCTGGCTGCGCCACCTCGTCGAGGCCGAGACCGCCTGCGACGCGCTGGGGCTGCAGTCGGCGCGGTGCGAGGCGTGCGGCGAGACTCCGCCCGGCGCCCACTTCGACTGCGACGCGCGCAGGCAGGTCATCGACGCGTGGAGCCGCTACCGCTTCCTCACCCGCTCGGGCGCGGTCGGGCTCTTCGGGCTGGTCGTCGCGCTGTGGTTCGTGGTGCGCCAGTCGCGCGCGCGGCGCCTCTTCGCCAGCCCGGTCGGCGTGGTGCGCGAGAGCCTCGAGGCGCTCGGCCTGGGCGCCGCGCCGGACGTCTGGCGCTACGTCTTCCCCTCGCGGCACGACACGCTGTGCCTCGAGCTGCCCAAGCGCCCGGCGTGGGAGCGCTGGGGCGCGCGCGCTGCGGCCGTCTTCAGCGGCGACCCGCAGGCGCTGCGCGAGTCGCACGTGAACCACGCCGCGGCGGTCGCCCAGCGCGAGAGCGTGCGCGTCGTGTTCCTCTTGCACCCCGACTCCGCCGCTCCGGAGCTCGGCGCGGTGCGCGCCATCCTCGACTGGGCGGCCCGCGGCGGCACGCGCGCGGTGCAGGTGCTGCCGCTCGCGCTCTCGCGCCTCGCGTGGACCCGGCGCGACGAAGACCTGCTCGACCTCGTCGAGACGACCACGCTGCGCGGCAACCCGTTCGAGGTTCGCGGCCCGGTGCGCAGCTCGAGCCAGTTCTGGAACCGCGAGCGGCTGGTCGCCGGCCTGCTGACCGAGGCGCGCAACGGCAACTGGGTGGTGGTGACGGGCCTGCGGCGCTTCGGAAAATCATCGCTCGCCCTCGAGGTCGCGCGGCGCACGACCGGCCCGTCGGCGTACGTCGACCTCGCCGGCTTCCACCACGAGGTCTCGTTCGGCGAGACGGCGGCGGCGGCCGTCGACGCGGTGCTGCGCACGCTCTTGATGCGGCTGGCCGACTCGGCCGCAGCGCGCTTCCCCGCCGCGGTGGTGCCGCCGATGCCCGGCGGCGAGCTCGACGCGCCGACGCTGGCCGAGTGGGTGCGCAGCCTGGGCGTCGCGTGCGGCACCTCGGCGGGCACCGCTCCGCCGCCCATCTTCCTGGTGCTCGACGAGGTGGAGCAGCTGCTCTCGCAGCCGCCGGACAAGCTGGGGCGCGCGCTGCACGTGCTGGCGACGCTGGTGGGGCGCCTGCGCAGCGCCGTCTCCGACCCGTCGTCGCCGCACGCGAGCAGCACGGTCGGCGTGGTGTTCTGCGCCGCGATGCACCCGCTCTTGTGGGCGCCGCTCTCGACGCTCGGCGGCCAGTCGCTGATGGGCTCGTTCTCGTCCATCTGCGTGCCGGCGCTCGACGACGAGGCGGCGCGGTCGATGATGCAGGGCCTCGGCGCGCAGCAGGGCATTCGCTTCGACGACGACGCGCTCGCGTCGCTGATCCGCGCGTCGCAGGGCGTGCCGCTGCTGCTGCGGCGCCTGGGCACCTCGGTGCTCGAGCTGTACGACGCCGATCGGGCGCGGCAGGGCGCGCTGGGCGCCATGCGCATCGGCGTCGAGGGCGCGACCGAGGCGATTCGCCGCGAGGCCCGCGAGGGCTCGCCGCTGCGCGTCTGGGTCGAGTCGGAGATCGCTTCGCCCGACGGCTCGCCGGGCCTGATCCTGCGCGCCCTGGCCCGCGCGGACCGGGTGCGAGTCGCCGAGCTGCAGAAGCTGGTAGAGATGCAGGTCGTGGAACGGTTCACCACCACGGGCCTCGACAGTCACCTGCCTCCCGCCGAGCTCAAGCGGCGCGCGCAGGAGGCCGCGAGCGTGATGGTGCGCCTGGTCGCCGAGTCGAGGCTGCTCGACGTACACGGCGACCTGACGGCGCCGGACAGCTACTCGCTTCCAGCCGGCGTGCTGCGCTCGATTCTCTCGGAGGCAACCCGGACGTGAAGCGTTTCTCGAACTTCGGCGGCACGGTGGCAGGCGCGGCGCCCTTCGTCGGCGCGGTGATCAGCATCGGCTGGCTGGTGGTCTCGGCCGACGGCGGCGCGGGCTCGATGCTGCTCGCCATGGCGACGCACCCCATCGGAATGATCGCCATGATCCAGGCGGTCTACACGCTGATGCTGAGCCTGTTGTGGATGCGCTACCGGCCCTTCACGCCGCAGGCTCCGGTGTGGCCGAAGGTGACGGTCGTCATCCCCGCGTTCAACGAAGGCCGCATGGTCGGCCGCAGCATCCGCTCGGTGGCGAGCTGCGCCTACCCGCGCGAGAAGCTCGAGGTCATCGTCGTCGACGACGGCTCGCGCGACGACACGTTCTTCCACATGCAGCACCTGCGGCGCGAGTTCCCCGACCTGGTGCGGCTGGTGCGGTTCATCGGTAACCGCGGCAAGCGGTCGGCGCTGGTGGCGGGCTTTCGCGCGGCGACCGGCGACATCGTCGTCACCATCGACTCGGACAGCGAGATCAACCCGGACACGATTCACGAGATGGTGAAGCCGTTCCTCGCCGACCCGAAGATCGGCGGCGTGGCGGGGCGCGTCTCGGTGCTGAACGCCGAGAACGTCATCAGCCGCATGCTCGAGGTGCAGTTCGCGCTCGCCTTCGACTTCGGCCGCGCCGCGCAGTCGGTGTACCGCGCGGTCGCGTGCTGCCCGGGCGCGCTCTCGGCGTTCCGGCGGTCGATCATCCTGCCCTTCCTCGGCGAGTGGGAGAACCAGCGCTTCCTCGGCCGGCCCGTGAACCACGGCGAAGACCAGGCGCTCACCAACATCGTCCTCAAGCAGGGCTACGACACCGTCTACCAGCGCACCGCCGTCGTCCACACGCTGGTGCCGACGACGTACCAGCAGCTCTCGCGCATGTTCCTGCGGTGGGACCGCAGCTACATCGTCGAGGGCTTCTCGTTCGCGCGCTTCATGTTCACCCGGTACCGCGAGAACAACCGCCTGTTGCCCATCGTGAGCTTCTTCGTCTCGAACCTGCGGTTCGTGGTCGTCACCATCGCGCTGCTCGAGCTGCCGCGCGTGTTCGACAGCAGCTTCCAGGGGCTCGGCCGCACCGCCGTCGCGCTCGCGCTCGGCTCGATCTTCACCGCCGCCTACTACCTGCGCTTCGAGCGGAGCTTCCGCTGGCTCTACGGCGTGCTCTACGCGGTCTTCGCGGTCGTGATGCTGCAGTGGATTCTGCCGTGGGCGCTCGTCACCGTGCGCGATGAGCGCTGGGGCACGCGGTAGCCCGCCGGGCGGTCTACAGCTCCAGCTCGGCCACCACCGGCAGGTGATCCGACGCCTGCCGCGCGGTCGGCGTGTCGAACGGCCCGTACTGCACCAGCGCGGTCGGCGGGTGCACCCAGACGCGGTCGAGCGCGAGCATCGGCAGGAACGACGGCCACGTGCGCACGTACTTCGTCTGGCCGAAGCGGCGGTTCAGCCAGCGCAGCGGTCGGCCGGCGAGGAACCACTCGTTGAAGTCGCCCATCAGCACGGTGACCGAGCTCTCGTCCTCGGCGACGTGGTTGAGAATGAGCTTCACCTGGAAGCGCCGCTCGCCGGGCCTCAGGCCCAGGTGGGTCGCGACCACGCGCAGCGGCGGGCCTCCGGTCACGAGCCGCACGTCGACCGCGGTGCGGGGCTCGCGCTTCTCGAAGTCGAGGCAGATGCGGCACGCGCGCTCGATGGGCAGCCGGGTGAGCAGCACGTTGCCGTGGCGCACGCCATCGGGGCGCAAGATGGGCGCCGCGAACAGCTCGTAGCCGGGCACCGCGTCGAGCAGCTCCTTCGGCTCGTCGCAGCCGGCGTCGAAGTCGACCTCCTGCAGCGCGACGACGTGCGCCTGAAGCTCGTTCACGATTCGCGCGACGCGGCTCACGTCACGGACCCCGTCGGTGCCTACGAAGCGGTGAACGTTCCAGGAGGCGACGACCAGCTTCACGCCTCGACGCGCTCCCGTTGACCGCGGGCCGCCCAGCGCTTGATGAGCAGCCCGAGGCCCACCGCCGCCAGCAGCACGAGCACCATGGCGACGAGGTGCAGCGGGCTGGGCTGCTTCACCACCTTCGGCAGCAGCGCGAAGAACGCGACGCCGGGCAACAGGCCGAGCGCGGTGCCGAGCATGAATCCGCCGAACGGCACGCGCAGCGCGCCGGCGAGCAGGTTCACCGCGGTGAAGTTGCCGATGGGCAACAGGTGCAGCACGAGCGAGGTGCGGAACGGCGCCTTGCGCAGCCGCGAGACGACCTTCTCGACGCGCGGACCTTCGAACAGGTCGACGATGGACGAGCCGAACACCAGGCCGGCGCCGTAGGTGAAGACGGCGCCGAGCAGGCCGCCGGTCATCGCCCACAAGAAGCCGCGCAGCGGGTCGAACGAGAGCGTGACGCCGGCGATGAGCGCGTTCACCGGCACGAAGAGCAGCGAGCCGAGGGAGAAGCCGAGCGGCACGAGCGCCCAGCCGAACGGGCGCTCGGCGATGCCGTTGATGGCGCGCGCGACTTCCTGGGGAGAGTCGTACGACCCCAGGTCCGCCACGAACCACACCGAGACGATGGCGGCGATGGGGATGAGGACCGTCGCCGCCTTCCACAGCCGCTTCTTCTTCTGGGCTTCCACGTCGTCCTTCTTCAGGGAATCGAGGTTACGTCGCGGCCCGCGGACCAGAGCTTCTTCCAGTCGCGCGAGAGCGCGTTGAACAGGCCGGTGTCGAGCTCCTCGACGTGATCGGGGTCGAACGGCAGCTTGTCCGGGTCGATGAGCGCGAGCGCGGTTCGCTCGCCTTCGGTGGGAGACGGGTGAACGCGCAGGCGGCAGCCGTCTCCGGTGGGGCCCTCGAGCCGCGAGATCTGCTCGATCATCGAGGCCTCGGCGGTGAACGCGTGGCCGCCGGTGTGCTCGGACAGCAGGGAGAGGCGGATGTCGCGGATGGCGGCGATGAGCGCGTGGTCGGAGCCTTCGGCCTCGACGCTCACGTTGAGCTCGGTGTCGACGCCCATGCTGCGGTTGGTGAGGTTCGCCGAGCCGATGGTGAGGAAGCGGTCGTCGACGATCATCAGCTTCGAGTGAATGTACGTGCCGCGCTCGGGGCGCTCGTCGTCGGTCTTGCAGTACGGGAGCGTGAAATAGAGCCCGACCCGGTGGCCGGTCTCGGCGGCCGCCTCGCGCAGGCGCTGAAGGTTCTGCGCCTGGTTCAAGCCGAGCGCGGCCTGCTCTTTGAGCGTCTCGCCGCGCATGTTGAGCACGCAGACGAGCTCGAGCTTGGGCTGGTCGGCCTCGCGCATGCGCGTGATGAGCGCCTCGGTGATGAGGCGCGACGAGAGGTACTGGGTCTCGACGTAGATGTGCTTCTGGGCCTTCGCGATGGCCGAGAGGTGGAGTTGCTTGATCTCGAGCACGGGGCGCTGGCACTCCGGGACGCCGTAGGGGTCGGTGCGGTGCAGCGCGATCTCGTTCGCCGGCAGCGGGTGGAAGCGCGCGGGGCGGTAGGTCGAGGTGGCGGGCGCGCGCGCGAGCACGCGCTCGAGCGACTCGCCGCCCGAGAGCTCCCACCGCTTCGCGAAGAGGTCCTGCAGCGTGCGCGCGAGCTCGGCGCTCTTCGCGTAGAGCTGAATGTCGTGGAAGGGCTGGTGCGGCTCTCCGCGGCTCATGCGCAGCGGGCTGTCGAAGCAGTGCGAGGGGTTGTCCCAGCGGTGGTCGCAGACGTCGAGGCCGCCGGTGAAGACGATCTCGTCGTCGATGACGACGAACTTCTGGTGCTGGGTCGCGAGCTCGACGTGGTGCGAGTCGAAGCGGAAGGAGAGCCGGTCGTGCGACGTCCACTCGAAGGTGAACTCCTGCATCCACTCGCGCTCGGGCGCGAAGACGACGTTGAAGTCCCACGCGAGGATGTAGATGTGCAGATCGGGTCGCGTCTCGCAGAGGTGGTTCAAGAAGCGCACGAGGCTGACCGGGGTCTTCGCCGCTTCGGCCTCTTCGCCGCGGATCAGCTCGACGTCGCTGTCGAACTGCCAGCCGGTGAAGAGGATCTGCTTCTTCGCGGTGAGCGCCGCCCGGTACAGCTCGCGGTAGTAGTCCTCTGCGTCGACGATGAGCCCGAGCTCGTCGACCCGGTGCCTGCGCCAGATGTGCTGCGGTTCGAGGATGCGGACCATGCCGCTGTGTTTTCTAGCCACCGCGGCGGCACCGCGCTCCGTGCGCAGATTGGTAACGGCGTTACCGCCCGGGAATCTTCGAGACGATCTGCCCGAAATCACCGACGAGCCAGACGCCGCCGCCGTCGGCCTGCGACCAGACGCCGCGAAGGTTTCCTCCGGCGGGAGTCACCACGCGCTCCCAGCCGTTCTCGGCGCCGAGCAGCACCGTACCGTCCTGCCCCGTGACCCACACGCGGTCGCCTTCGGTGAACACGGCGTGGAGCTCGATGGGGCCCTGGCCCGCGTCGACGAAGCGCCACGTGCTGCCCTCGAGGTGGAACAGCGCCCCGTTCCGGCCGACGGTCCACAGGTCCGTGCCGCCGTCGGGCAGCGCCGCGCCGTGAAGCGCCGACAGCGACGCGTTCGGAATCGTCTGCGACGTCCAGCCCGCGTCGGGCAGCGAGCGCGCGACGACGCGGCCTGCCTGTGTCACGCCGGTGAGCGGCCACACCGGCGAGCCCCACAGCCCGCGCACCGGAGCCAGGTCGGGCGCCAGGTCCAGCACCGAGGTCAGCGGCCCGAGGTCGCGCGACGTCCACACGTGGCCTTCACCGCCCACGAAGACCTCGCCCGGCGAGAGGCCCCAGATGCCGTAGACGAACGGCATCGCTCCGGGGAGGTCGGACCACAGGCCCCCGTCGTAGCGCGACACGCGCCCGCCCACGCCGTCGCCGCTCGTCATCCACACGTCGTTCGGCGCCGAGGACCACACGCCGTACGACTGCTGCGCGCCGCCGGTGAAGGCCAGGTCCGACCACGTTCCGGCGGCGGTGCGGCGGCTCGCCGTGCCGAAGCCCATCGGTGCCCAGAGCGCGCTCGGCTCGCCGGGCGAGAAGATGGCCTGGTAGTGGTGCACCGGCGCGTCGAGCGTGCGCTGCGAGTCGACCGAGAGCGCTCCGGCGAGCGAGAGCTGCGCGAGGAAGCCGTGGTCGCCGGCGAGGTTCGCAAGGCCCGGTCGCACGGCCGTGCAGGTGTTGGTGCGCTGGCCGGGCATGGTGATGCCGTTGCCGGGGTGGCGGTGCACGCGCGGCACGCCGTTCTCGTCGGTCGCCATGAACACGTCGGCCTCGGAGGTGCCGCAGATGCTGCTGCACGTCTCGTCGACGTTCGTTCCGCCGTCGACGTACAGCGACCAGCCGGTCGCCTGCGCCGCGCGCCGCAAGATTCCCGGGAACCTGCCGCACGCGTACGCCGAGTCGCCGATGCGCTCGAGCGCCGTCACCGAGCCGTTCGCGAACGGCCAGGCGGTGCCGCCGATGACGAAGAGCCCTTTGACGCCCGGGTCCCAGCTGAACGCGCCGGCGGTGTCCGTGGCCACCCACGCCTCGTCACCCACCTGCGCGACCTGGAAGTACGTGGGAGGCGAGGGCAGCACCGGCATCGAGGGCACGGAGCTCCACTGCTGCTGTCGCCGCAGCAGCGCGCGCTGTGAGACGCCGACGGCGAGCACGGTGTCGTCGCCCATCGCGAGCACGGCCCGCAGGTCCTCGGTGCAGCCGCCCGGCGCGGGCTCGACCGTCCACCGCGCGCCGTCGAAGCGGAGCAGCGTGCACCGCGCGCCCACCGCGTAGAGCTCGTTCGGCGCGCGGCCGTGGATGCCGTACAGCGGCTGCGTGGTGCCGGAGGAGTAGCCGACCCAGCCTCCGCCTTCGCTGTGCAGGATGGTCCCGTGGTCGCCGACGAGCCAGACGTCGTCTTCCGAGAACGCGATGGAGTCGTGCAGCGTGTGCCCCTGCGGCAGCGGGCTCTCCCAGCAGAAGCCGTTCTCGCAGACGCGCGGGCGGCTGCAGAGGCCGGGCGTCGCGCCGCCGCCGCCGCAGACGGTGCCCGGCTGGCACGGGCGGCCGCACGGGCCGGCGTCGGGCGAGCTGCCCCCGCCGGTTCCGCCGCCGCTGCCCGCGGCGCCGCCGCCGGTCGAGCCTCCGCCGGCGCTGCCGCCTCCGGTGGAGCCCGCGTCGTCGGGGTGGCAGAGGTCGTCGGCGCCGCAGGTGAAGCCGGGGCGGCAGGTGCCGTCGCTCTCGCACCGGAAGAGGCGGCTGTCGTCGGGAGGGCCGACGAAGGAGCAGGCGCTCGTCAGAAGGAGAAGCAGCCACCGTTCGCCCTGAGCGGAGCAGCCCGAAGGGCTGCGAAGTCGAAGGGGGCGCGAAGCCGACGCGGGGCCCGCTTCGACTGCCGCGCCTGCGGCGCGTCCGCTCAGCGTGAACGGCGGTCGGCCATGCGGGGCACTCTGATCGACCCTCTCAGCGTCGACGGCGTCGTTCGTCACCACGCGATCGCTCCGACGGCGCCGAGCGCGATCGCCGCGCTCCCCGTCGCGACCGTCGCGGTCAACAGCCCGTTGGTGCGATTCGTCCACGCGACGGCGCCGTCGTACGAGCTCGCCCACGCGCCACCCTCGACGCGCGTGCGCTGCGCATTGGCGTCCGCGGCGAGCAGCCCCAGGACGATGGCGGCGACCGCGCACGCGCCCGCGCCGGCCACCAGCGAGATGCCGGCGACGTGCCGCTCTTCCGCCTGCGCCGGCGGCAGCGGCACCGGCTTCACCGCGGGCGGCTCCTGCGCCCTCGGTGTCAGCACGACCGGCTTCTCCGGGGTGGGCGCGGGCGCCTTCAGCCCGAGCGCCTCCTTCAGCCGTCCCACGAACGGGGCCAGCCGCTCGGCCTCGAGCCGCGTCGTCCCCACGAGCAGGAGCGAGTCGGTCGCGAGCACGGCGCCGTCGTCGAGCCGCAGCGCCTCCACTCCGACGCCGAGGTCGGCGCCCAGCCTCGCGAGGGACACCGTCACCAGCACCTTCACGTCGAGCTGCCGCGCGAGCTCGAGCTCGCACGCCTTCTTCCCCTGGCAGATGGCTGCGTCCTTCGTGCCGAGCTGGGTGAGCTTCGCCGCCGCGGCCTGCGCCGACATCGCGACGGGCACGTTCGCCTCGGCGAGCAGCGCGCCGACGCGCGACGCCATCGCGAGCCCCTCGGCCGCAGTCGCGCCGGTGCGCCGGGTGTTCGCCACGGTCAGCGGTGTCTGCGCAGCCTGCGCGACGACCACCGCGAGCAGCAGCGAGGTCATCGCATCGCGACGGCGTCTCGGCCCTGCTGCTTCGCTCTCGTACAGGCCTCTTCACCGGCGTCGAGCAGGTTGCCGGGAAGCTCCTTCGGGCGCAGCGCGACGACGCCGGCGGACACGGTGAGGCGGAAGTCTCCGAACGCCGAAGAGTGCAGCTCGCGCGAGACCGCCTGGCGCAGCCGCTGGGCGAGCCGCATCGCGTGCTCGACGGGGACGCGCAGCGCCACCGCGAACTCGTCGCCGCCGACGCGGCCGATGGGGCCCAGGCCGTCGAGCGTCTGCGAGATCATCGAGGCGACCCACGCCAGCGCCGCGTCGACGCGGTCTTTGCCGTGCGAGTCGTTGAGCTCCTGGCAGTCGTCGACGTCGAAGTAGATGAGCGACATCTGCCCGCCGCCCTTGCGCGTGTGGCTCACCATCTGGGTGAGCAGCTTCTCGAAGTGCGCGCGCTTGAAGGCACCGGTCAACAGATCGATGTGCGGAGCGAAGTCGGTCATTGGCTGTCGAGGGAACCAGTCCCCTGTCTCGTACGGTCTTACGGGTTACGTGCCGGAGGCCTTCCTCGTCTTCTCGGCTGCTTTGTCGAAGCCATCGTAGTGGCGAATCGCCTGATCGCCTACCGATTGGATGTGCTGGTTGTTGAGGTAGGCAGAGATGGGAGCCGCGACCAGCGGAACGCTCTTGCCAATCGAGTGAAGACCGCCCTTCGTGAGCAGGTACGAGGCGAGCTTCGCGAGCACCTTCGGGCTCGCGCGCTGCACCGGCCCGATGCCGTTCACGTAGCCGAACAGGTCGAGCAATTCGCCGCGCGAGCTCTCGGACTTGAGGTTCACTTTGTAGAGCGTCGCGATCTCGGTGATCAGCTGCAGCTGCAGGTACGTCATCACGATGAGGTCGGGCGGCACCGAGAGCACGCCGAAGATGCCGCTCACTCCGCCGATGAGTGAGGCCATCGTCTTCTTGTCGTCGATGAACCGCTGCGCGAGCTCTCGCGGGCCGGCGGAGGGGTACCGCTGCGTCAGGTCTTCGAGCTTTTTCTTGGCGCGCTCCGCGTCGCGCGACACGAGGTCGGACAGGCGCTGGTTACCGAGGCGCCGCAGGTTCGATGGCGAAACCACCGACACCCGCTCTTTCAAATCGCTGAACAACGACATTTCAGTACCCGTTCTCCACGAGGTAGAGCTCGACGAGCGCGCCCTCTTCGAACCAATACTGGTTCGACTCCTTCTTTGCCCACCGGGAGTTCGGGCGGGCGTCTTTGAGCTCGATGAGCAGCCTGCCGGTCGCGGTGTCGGCGACCGAGGCGCGCGCGAGGCAGCCGCCGCCCGGCTCTTCGCCGAAGCCGCCCTCGAGACACACCATGTCGCCGGTGGAGAGCTTCTTGATGTACACCTCGGCCAGGTAAGTGGCCTCGTCGCAGCGGCCGCGCGCGGCGCCCTTGCCGTACTTCTCGCAGACCTTCTCCTGCGGCGCGGGAATGATCGGCACGTTCTCGAAGATGCCGGCCGCTCCCCGGTCGCGGGTGGCGCGATTGTCGGTCAGGCAGGCCGAGCACAGCACCAACAACGCAAGAGCGGGCGATTTCATGCCGATTCACCGACGAACTTTTCGAGGGCCGCCTTGTCTATTGGGGCGAGGTCGAGAAAACGCACGCCCATTCCGAAGCTCTTGGTGTCGGGCACGTTCACCACCTCGCCGCGGCAGCGGATGGTGCGGGTCTCCCCCGGAATCGTGAAGGAGAGCTCGACCTCGACGCCGACCGCGTAGGGGATGGCGCGGTCGAAGAAGACGCCGCCGGTCGAGATGTCGCGGGTGCTCTGCAGCGAGAAGCCGCGGCCGTCGCGCACCTCGACGGCGATCGCCACGGTTCGGCGGCGTTCACGCCTGCGTTCGAGGGAGCCGGAGTCGATCGGCACGACGAGTGGACCTTAGAACAGAAGCCGCACGCGCCTAAAGCATGCGTTACGGTCCAGGAGCGTCGCGCCGCCTTGCGGTGCGACCCGCGGTCAGAACAGCAGCAGCACGAGCCGCAGCACGAGGTACGCGCCCAGCAGGCTCAGCACCACCGCGTTGCGCGAGGCGAACCGGGCGAGCTTCTCGAAGAGGGGCTCGTCGTAGGCCAGCACCGGCTCCTGGTCGAGGAAGCGGCCCACGTCGTCGGAGAGCTCTTGCGCGTTCGCGTAGCGCGCGGCCGGCACCTTCGACATCGCCTTCGCGCAGATGGCGGCGACCGGCGGCGGGCCGTCGAGCCCACGCGGCGCGTCGGCGCTCGCCACCTTCGCGAGCACGTCCTTCGCGCTCGCGCCGTCGTACGGAGGCCGCCCGCTCACCAGCGCATACAGCAGCGCGCCCAGGCCGTAGACGTCGGACGCCTGCGTGACCGCTTCACCGCGCGCGGCTTCGGGCGCCATGTACGCGGGCGTGCCGAGCACGGTGCCGGGCGGCTCGGCGGCATCGGCGGGCCGGCGCGCGAGGCCCCAGTCCATGACGAGCGCTTCGCCGAACTCTCCGACCATGACGTTCTCGGGCTTCAGGTCGCGGTGGAGCACGTGCCGCGCGTGCGCGAACGCGACGGCCTCGCAGACGCGCTGGAAGAGCTTCAGGCGGCTTCGCACGTCGTGCGCGCGGGCCCACAGGTCGAGCCGCTCGCCTCTGACGAGCTTCATCACGTAGTAGACGCGGCCGTCGGGGAGCCTGCCGGAGTCGTGCACCGGCACGATGCCGGGGTGCTCGAGCTGGGCGATGACCTTCGCTTCCTTCGTCAGCTCGTGCGCCGAGACCTTCACCGCGACGTCGCGGTCGAGCTCGAGGTCCTTCGCGTGCCAGACCGAGCCCATGCCGCCGCGGCCGATGAGGCCGACGAGCTCGTAGCGCGTGCCGGCGAGGTCGGGCGCCTCGGTGACGTGCTCCACGTGCGAGAGCACGGTGTCGGAGAGGAACACCTTAAGCCTCGTCCTCGAGCTCGGCTGCGCGCCGCTGCACGTGCACGCGCAAGAGCCGCCGCGCCTTCGCCAGGTGGTTCGTGACGGTGGTGACGGGCAGGCCGTGGCGGCGCGCGAGCTCGTCGTAGGTCGGCCGCGGGGGCTCGCGCAGGTCGTACTGCTCGAAGACGGCGAAGACGGTCGGCTCGAGCTCGGCCTTCAGCGCCTCGACGGCGGCGGCGAAGAGCTGCCGCTTCCACTCGCGGTCGAAGACCTGGTCGGGGTCATCGGGGGCAGCGGCGCGGTCGAGCTCTGCTTCCGCTTCCTGGAAGCTGACCTGCAGGACCTGCTTCTTCGCGTCGGTCTTGTGCCGGTCGAGGCAGAGCTTGAAGAAGGTGCGGAAGCGGGCCTTCGACGGGTCGTAGCCGGCGAAGAAGTCTCGCTCGAGGGCGCGGGCGAAGAACGACTGCACGGTGTCTTCGGCCTCCTGCGGCGACTGCTTCCACTTCAGCCGCAGGTGCTTGTAGGCGGGCTTCCAGTAGGCGGCGACCAGCGTCTCCCACGAGCGTTCGCGCTCTTTGGCGTCGTCGCTGCGGACGCCCTGCACGGCCGAACGGTGCGTGGTGGGAAACAATTAAAGGAATAATTCCCCCCTCCCAATGGGCCCTCAAAGGAGAAACACACGATGAATCGTCCGGTGATGGGTTTGCTGGTGGGCCTGGTGCTCGGAGCGGTCGACGGCCTGTCGTCGCTGGTCTCGTCTCCGGAGGTGCGGGACGAGCTCGCTGGCATCGTCCTCGGCTCGAGCTTCAAGGGCCTGCTCGCCGGCATCATCGTCGGCTTCATCGCGCGCAAGCTGCAGTCGACGAAGGTCGGAACGCTGGTCGGCGTCGGGGTGGCGTCGATCATCACCCTGCCCATCGCGCACCTGAACGCGCAGCACTACGGGCGGCCCGAGTACTACTGGAAGATCATGCTGCCCGGCGCGCTCGTCGGCGCCATCGTCGGCTACGTGGTGATGCGGTACGGGAAGGCGCCGGGTGCGGTGACGAAGCCGGCGTGAGCTTCACACCTTCTCGGCCTGCACCCGCCCGAACAGCCCCTCGGGCCGGAACAAGAGCACGATGATCAGGAACCCGAACGCGACGGCGTCGCGCCACGAGCTCGCGGTGTAGCCGGCGACGAACTCTTCACAGAGGCCGAGCGCGAGCGCGCCGACGACGGCGCCGGGCACGTGGCCGATGCCGCCGATGACGGCGGCGACGAAGGCCTTCAGCCCCACCATCAGCCCCATCATCGGCTCGATCTTCCGATCTTTGATGGCGTAGAGGGTGCCGGCGGTCGCGGCGAGCGCAGAGCCGAGCGCGAAGGTGAGCGCGATGACGCGATCGACGGGAATGCCCATCAGCGCGGCGGTGCGGTGATCGTGCGAGACGGCGCGCATCGCGCGGCCGAACTTCGTGCGGAAGACGAGGTACTGCAGGCCGATCATCAGCGCGGCGGCGATGGCGATGGAGAGCACCTGCCAGTTCCAGATGATGACGCCGTCGTCTTCTCCGCCGAGCGTGAGCCACTGCGAGCGGCTGATGATCTCGGGGAAGCGCCGCGAGGCCGCGCCGGGGAGGATGGTGAGGTCGTGCCCGCCGACGTTCACCGAGAGGTCGAGCTGGAAGCTGTAGGAGATCGCGAACGAGATGCCGATCGCGGTGATCAGCGCGGTGAGGCGCGGCCGCTCGCGCAAGGGCCGGTACGCGAAGCGCTCGATGGCGAGGCCGAGCAGCGCGCAGAACGTCATCGCCACCGCGAACACCAGCAGCGCGACCCACCAGGCGCCGAGCACGTCGCGGCCGAGCAGGAACGCGACCGCGTAGCCGACGTAGACGCCGACCATCATCACGTCGCCGTGGGCGAAGTTGATGAGCTTCAGCACGCCGTAGACCATCGTGTAGCCGAGGGCGACGAGCGCGTAGACGGTGCCGGCCGCGAGGCCGTTCAGGACGTGCTGGATGAAGGAGTACAAGCGCTTGAGGCGCGCTCATACACCGTTCGTCACCCCGCGGGCAGTTCCTCGTACAGCTTCTCGAGCTCGCGCTGGCTGTCGCGGTAGGTGGCCAGGGCCTTGTTCACCAGCCGCCGGAACGTCGGGTCGGCGTACTGCTCGCGCGTCCGCATCAGGAACGAGATGTTCTCCTTGTTGCTCTGCGCGACCCGGGCGAGGAACGCGGTGTCGAAGGCCGGGCCTTCGAGGCGTTCGAGCGGCTCGTTGCGGCCCGGCGGCGGTCGCTGGGGCAGCTCGATCTCGTTCGCCTTCGCGTAGTCGACGACCGCCCGGTCGAGCTCGCGCTCCTGCCTCGCGAGCAGCTCTCCGAAGCGGGTGATGGCGTCGTCGCGCGAGTTGTCGAGGGCGAGGTCCCCCCATTGGATTCGCTCGAGGCTCGCCGCGTGCAGCCGCTTCACGCAGTCGCTCGGGCTCACCAGCTCTGCGGCTGCTGCAGGGAGCGCCAGGAACAGAAGGGACAACAACACTGCGCCGCGGACACCGGCCATGGGACGTACCTCTGCCTGAAGACGTAACGGGCAGCAGGCGCGCGCGCAGCGGCCCGGCTTCGTCGCTACGGCTTCACGGTCGCGACGTAGCGGAACTTCCCGTCCTTCACCTGCAGCACCACCGCCGGCTTCTCGGCGTCGCGCTTCGCGTTCAGGGTGATGGCGCCGGCGACGCCGGGGAACTCCTTCGTCTGCGCGATGGCGTCGCGCAGGGCGGGGCCGTCGAGCGAAGCGGCGCGCTTCATCGCGTCGATGCCGACGCGCGCCGAGTCGTAGCCGAGCGCCGCGAGCGAGTCGGGGATGACCTTGTACTTCTCCTGGTACTTCTTGATGAAGTTCTGCACGAGCGGCGACGGGTCTTCGGCGGAGTAGTGGTTCGACACGTACGAGCCTTCGATGGCCTTGCCGCCGAGCTCGAACAGCGGGGGGCCGTCCCACCCGTCGCCGCCCATCAGCACCGTCTTGAGGCCGAGCTCCTCGGCCTGCTGCGCGATGGCTCCGACGTCGTTGTAGTAGCCGGGGATGTAGAGGCCCTGCGGCTTGAGCTTCTTGATCGCCGTCAGCTGCGCGCGGAAGTCGCTGTCGCCCTGGCTGTACGACTCGGTGCCGACGACCTTGCCGCCCATCTCGGTGAACTTGCGCTCGAACACCTCGGTGAGCCCCACCGAATACGCGCTCTTCACGTCCTTCAGCATCGCCGCCGTGTTGAACTTGAGCTCCTCGCGCGCGAACTTCGCCATCACGTAGCCCTGGAACGGGTCGATGAAGCAGACGCGGAAGATGTAGTCGCCGACCTGGGTGACCGACTCGGCCGTGGACGACGGGGTGATCATCGGCACCTTCGCCGCCTGCGCCTTCGGCGCCATCGCGAGCGAGTTCGACGAGGCCACCTCGCCGAGGATCAGCTTCACCTTGTCCTGCGTGAGCAGGCGCGTCACCGCGCTCGCCGCCTCTTCCGGCTTGCTCTGATCATCGTAGACGCGGACCGCGAGCTTCTTGCCCTGCACGCCGCCGGCCTCGTTCGCCTCTTCGACGGCCAGGTCGATGCCGTTGCGCGTCGAGATGCCGAACGCCGCCTGCGCGCCGGTCAGGCTGCCGACCTCGCCGATCAGGATGACGTCGTCACCCGCCGGAGCCGCCGCCGCCGCCGTCGCGGCGTCGGGGTTGGCCTTCGGCGCCTCCGTCGGGGTCGTCGTCTTCTTCTCACACGCAACGAGAGCGACACACAGCACGGCCCAGGAGAGCTTTCGCATGGCCGCGGCTCATAGAGCCTCGCCCCTGTTGATGCAACGGTTCACCAGGAGTCTCAGCTCGCGCGCGTCGAACGGTTTCTCGAGGCGCGGGTTCGCGGTCAGCTCGAAGAACGCGCGCGACGACGGCGTGAAGGACGCGGCGGTGAGGAACACCATGCGCTTCGCGATGGCCGGCTCGATGCGGTGCAGCTCCCAGTACAGATCGAGGCCGGACATCTGCGGCATCATCACGTCGCAGAGGATGAGGTCGTACCGCTCGCCGGCCTTGATCCGCTCGAGCGCGGCCTGGCCCGACGTCACCACGTCGACGTCGTGCTGCGCGACGAGGATGCGGCGAACGAACGTGCCCACCATCGGCTCGTCGTCGACGCTCAAGAGGCGGCCGCGCTTGTTCGGCAGCTCGTCGCCGCCGCCGAGCGGAGCGGAGACGAGCGTCACACCCGCAGAGGCCGGCAGTGTGACGGTGAACGTCGCCCCGCGCCCGCGCTCGCTGCGCGCGGTGAGCGTGCCGCCCATCGACGTCACGATCTGGTGGGCGATCGACAGCCCCAGGCCCATGCCTTCGCCGGTCGGCTTCGTCGAGAAGAACGGGTCGAAGATGCGCTGCAGGTCCTCGGGCGGAATGCCGACGCCGGTGTCGCTGACCTCGATCTCGACGCGGCCCTCCGAGACGTTGCGCGCGGTGACGCGAATCTCGTGCTGATCGGGCTGCCCCTCGGGAATCGCCTGCGCGGCGTTCGTCAGCAGGTTGAGGAACACCTGGCCCAGGCGCGCGTCGTTGCCGTTCACGGGCGCGACCGCCTCGATGTGCTTGGCGAGCTTCGCGCGCTGGCCGATCTCGCTCGAGGCCATGCGCAGCGACAGCTCGAGCACCTGCTGCACGTTCACCGGTCCGGTCGCGTCGCGCTCGGAGTTCCGCGCGAACACCTTGAGGTCCCGGATGATGCCCTTCACGCGGTCGCACGCCGCGGCAGCGTCTTCGAGCTCCTCTCTGAGGTGGCCGACCACCTCGGGGGCGACGTCGCGCCTGGCGAGCTCTGAGACGTCTTCGATGGCGAGCTGCAGGTTCACGAGCACCGCGGCGAGCGGGTTGTTGATCTCGTGGGCGAGGCCCGACGCGAGGGTGCCCACCGAGGTGAGGCGGTCGGCGAGCAGCAGCTGCTGCTGAATCGTCGAGCGCACCCGCTCGGCCGAAGCGCGCTCGTCGGCCTCGCGCTGCAGCTGGTCGTTGGCGGAGTGCAGCCTCATCTGCGCCGTCGTCTCGCGGCAGACGACCGCCACGCGCTGCCCCACCGGGTAGACCGAGACGGCGAAGTGCCGCTGCTGGCCGCCGACCTCGAAGCTCTCGTCCGAGAGCACCGGCTGGCCCGAGGCGCGCGCGCGGTCGTAGAGCGGCTTCCAGTGCGTGTCTTCGGCGAACGTGGCCGGCACGAGCTTGCGGTACGACGCGTTCGACCAGCCCAGCCTGCCGTCGGCGTCGATGATCCACATCGGCAGCGAAGCGTTCTCGGCGACCGCTGCGAGCAGCAGCGAGAGCTCGTCGGGAGGAATCATCCGCGCACCAGCATGAAGCCGAGCGCCGCGAGGCCGGCGTAGCGGACGGGCTCGACGAGGCGGACCCAGCGGCGGCCCTCGAGGACGCCGGAGATCGCCGCGAGCGTGAGGTACACGGCCGCGACGACGGCGAAGAGCGTGGCGATGCCGAGCCCGCGGCCCCACATCAGCAGCGAGAAGGTGCCGGCGGCGAGGGCGGTGAACCAGAACAGCGCGTAGGCCTGGGCGGCGCGGCCGGGCTGCACGTCGTACTTGCGCTGCGCTTCGCGCGTCGCGGGCGGCGCAGCCTTCGCGTCCATCCACTCGGGGTGCCAGGCGGGCGAGCGGAAGAAGACCTGCACCTTGTCCCAGAGCGTCGGCGCCTTGCGCGCGAGCTTCACCAGGTCGGCCCAGCCGGCGAGCTGCGACCAGACCGGGTTGAACGAGCCGAGCGGCCGGGTGATGCCGTAGACGGGCTTCTCGGTCTCGGGCTCCCACGTGCCGAACAGGCGGTCCCACACCAACAGGGTCGCTGCGTGGTTCTTGTCGAGGTAGCGCGCGTTGATCGCGTGGTGCACGCGGTGCGCGGACGGCGAGTTGAAGAGCTTCTCGAACCACGGCAGGCGCGGCACGAGCTCGGTGTGAATCCAGAACTGGTAGAGCGTCGAGAGCGAGGTGGCGACGGCGAGCTGCAGCGGGCCGACGCCCACGAACGCGAGCGTCGCGTAGAAGGGGAAGATGGTGGCGGTGGTGGTGACCGACTGCCGCAGCGCGACGGCGAGGTTGTAGTCCTCGCTCTGGTGGTGAACGACGTGGGCTGCCCAGAGCAGGTTCATCTCGTGCGAGAGGCGGTGCCACCAGTAGTAGAGGAAGTCGACGCCGATGAACGCGACGACCCACTGCGCCCACGTCGGCAGCGTGACGAGGCGCGCGTGCTCGTACAGCCAGGCGTACGCCGCGATCAGCGCCCACGAGTAGAGCAGCACGCCCGTCTGCTGAGCGACCCCGCAGCCGAGGTCGCAGAGGGCGTCGGGCAGCCGGTACACGCGCTGGCGCAGCTTCCACGCGACGGCGAGCTCGACGCCGATGAGGAGGAAGAAGAAGGGAATCGCGAGAGCGATGAGGTTCAACGCCGGGATTGTAGCCGACGGACAACAACCGGGTTCGCGTTCGCGTTCGCGTTCGAAGTGCCTCCCCGAACGCGCACGCGAACCCGCCCCCGGCTTCTCAAGGCTCCGGAGCGCTCGAAGCGTTCTGCGGCTCCCGGCTGTCCCGCAGCACGAAGTCCGCGTTGTTATCCTGAGTATCCCAGTTGTTCCCGAGCAGCCGGTTCGCCCCGCTCTGCATCGACGCCGCGGTGGCCCCCTCATTCGCCTTCCGCTCGAGCGAGCCCGCATTGTTGTTCGCCCAGTTCGCGACCGGAGTCGCCGTGCCCTCGGGCCCCGCGGCGTTGCCCCAGCCGACGGTGTCGACGACGAGCGGGTCGACGCCGCCGTCCGGCAGCAGCGCGGCCGAGCCGAGGCCCGGCAGGCCGAGCCGCACGTGGCCTCCGGTCGCCGCGAACGAGAGCGTGGTCTCGGCGCCGGCCGAGGTCGTCGCCTTCTGATCCGCCGCGATGCCGCCGAGGTAGCCGGACGGCGAGCCCGACGCGATGAGGTAGTAGCCGCGCGCGGGAATCGTCCTCCCCGCGGGCACCGTCGCGACCGTGCTCGAGTACGTCGCGCCCGTCGCCGAGCGGTACTGCAGCTTCCAGCCGGCGATGGACACCGGCGCCGGGCCCCCGTTGTAGAGCTCGACGAGCTCGTCGCCGGCGCCGTTGGGGCCCGCCGCGGCCAGCTCGCTGATGACGACGTCGCAGACGTCTCCGCGGCCGTCGCCGTCGGTGTCGACCTGCGTCGGGTTCGCGATGCTGAAGCAGTTGTCGCAGGCGTCGCCGCGACCGTCGGCGTCGGTGTCGGTCTGCGCGGCGTTCGAGAGCGAGACGCAGTTGTCGCAGGCGTCGCCGCGGCCATCGGCATCGGCGTCCTGCTGCATTGGGTTCGCGACCGCGCTGCAGTTGTCGCAGACGTCTCCGCGCCCGTCGCCGTCGCCGTCGAGCTGGTTCGCGTTCGACGCCATCGCGCAGTTGTCGCAGGCGTCGCCGCGGCCGTCGCCGTCACCGTCGGCCTGGCTCGCGTTCGCGACGGTGGGGCAGTTGTCCATCGCGTCCGCGCGGCCGTCGTTGTCGTCGTCGGGGTCGCAGGCGTCTCCCAGGGCGTCGCCGTCGGCGTTGCGCTGATCGAGGTTCGCGACGGCGGGGCAGTTGTCGCAGGCGTCTCCGCGGCCGTCGCCGTCGCCGTCGGCCTGGGTGGCGTTGGAGGCGGTGGGGCAGTTGTCGCAGGCGTCTCCGCGACCGTCGCCGTCGGCGTCGGCCTGGTTCAGGTTCGCGACCATCGGGCAGTTGTCACACGGGCCCTTCACCGAGTCGGAGTCGGGGTCGTCGACCGCGGCCTGGCACTCCGAGCCGGTGCCGGCGGCGTTGCACGCGAGCACTCCGCAGCCGGGCCCGGTCAGCGTGCAGCGCATGCCGAGGTTCGGCACGTCGGGCTGGTTGCACGCGTTGCAGTTGTTGCGGCCGGGGCCGGTGCAGACCGAGCCGGTGCCGGCCGGGTTGCACGCGAGCATGCCGTTGCAGCCGCCGGTGGTGCACGCCGTGCCGAGGCCCGGCACGTCGGGCGCGCCGCACACGTTGCAGTTGTTCCGCTTCACCGCCTGGCAGGCGACGGCGACCCCGCCGTCGGGGTTGCAGACGGTCATGCCGGCGCAGCCGTTGGGGCCGACGCAGCCGGCGCCGAGGCCGTTGACGTCGGGAGCGTTGCACTGGCCGCAGTTGTTCATCGCGCCGCCGGTGCAGATGACGGCCTCTTTTCCGGCGCACTGCCAGGTGCCGCACGGGCCGCACGAGGTGCCGGGCTGCCCCTCGAGGTCGGAGCAGCCTCCGCACGCGTTCGTCGCGTCTTCGTCGGCCTCGCCGTCGCAGTCGTTGTCCTCTCCGTCGCAGAGCTCGGCCTGAGGCACGACGGCGCCTTCGCAGTCGTCGTTCATGCCGCTGGCGGGGCACACGAAGCTGCCCGCGTGACAGTTGCCGACGTTGATGGTGCCGGGTGGCCCCGGGTAGCAGGTGTACGTCTGCGCCGGCACACACTCGCGCGCACCGGAGCACCCCGCGGCGAGCAGCAGCGCGACGACGGCGATGGACCGGAACGGCACGGCGCCACCCTACCGTCTTGCGCGGGTGGCGCGCGACCCTCCTGGAGCGCCGGCGACCCGATCGGTCTCGAGCAGATCCGCCCGGTTCGACGGCGGCAAGGCAGTTGCTCTGGCTCTCGAGCATGTTCAAACCGAGAGTGCTCATCGCCGAAGCCGACGCTTCGCTGGCGTCTTCGATTGTGCGGCAGTTCACCGCGACGGGGTGGGAGGCGCAGCACGTGATGACGGCCCCCGAGCTCGTCACGGCGGTCGGCCGCCAGGCGCCCGACGTCGTGCTGCTCGACGCGAACCTCGGCGGCCTCGACCTGCTCGAGCGCCTGCACGCCGACCGCGCGAACCGACAGGTGAAGATCGTGATGATGGCCGTCGACTGCGACGCCGCGCTGCAGGCGCGCTTCCTCGCCGCAGGAGCCTTCACCGTCCTCGCGCTGCCGCTGCGCATCCCCAGCATCGAGGCGCTCAAGAAGATCGTCCTCAGCAACAACAACGCGCCGCGCGTGCTGATCAGCGACGACGACAACCTGCTCGTCCGCGTGCTCGAGCGCGCCGCGCGCCGTGAAGGCCTCGAGCCCGTCACCGAGACCGACCCCTCGCAGGTGCTCGGCCTCGCGAAAGAGGTCCAGCCCGACGTCATCGTGCTGGACATCAACCAGGGGCCCCTCGACGGTCGCGACCTCCTCGCCCGTCTGAAGGAGGACCCCGAGACACGCGACATCCGCGTCGTGATGCTCACCGGCGTCGAGGACCAGCTCACGCGCCACGACTGCCTCATCCTCGGCGCCGACGACTACGTGGTGAAGCCGCTCGACCCGCTCTTCTTCGTTCGCATCGCGCGCAAAATCGGAGAGGCGCAGCTGAACTGATTCCATTAAATGGCGCGCGTGCGCCCACTGCTGCCCGCCCTCCTGGTGCTGTCTGCCTGTTCCGCCGTGAAGAGCTACCGGCTCGCCGACGACTGGGAGACGAAAGACAAGAACGCCCTCAAGCGCATCGTCGTCGTCGTCCAGCCGCTGCCCGACGCGAACGAGAAGGTCGGCGCGATGATGGCGCGCCTGGCCCGGCGCTACGTCCACATGAAGCGCAACTTCCTCGTGAAGGCAGACGTCGCGCGCACGCAGCTGCTCGACCGCACCGCCGAGTGCACCGAGGCGGGCGTCGACGGCGTGCTCTGGCTCGAGCCCGCGGTGAAGGCGCTCGGCGACGGCATCGAGGCGAACGTGAAGGGCAAGCTCTTGCGCTGCTCCGACGGCGTCGAGGTCTGGGCCGCCGAGGCCGGCGGCTCGTACAAGTCGTACGACGAGGGCCTCAAAGAGGTCGCGGCGAACTACGGCCGCGAGAACGGCGCCGAGGTCGAGCGGTACGTGCCCGCCACGATGCACGTGCTGCGGCCGATGCTCGACACGCTGCCGCAGCCCGAGCTCACCGAGGCCGACGTCGAAGAGAAGATGGGCCTCGACGAGTAGTGGTGTCCTCTGAAGGGGGACATCGTCAAGAGATCGAACAGCAACCCGGAAATTCGAGCTGCGAGGGCCCGGCGACAAATCGGGTATGGCACTCGAAATCACGCACCGCGTAACCCCGCAGCAGCGCAAGGACGTTCGGGCGGATCTCTCGCGGTTGGCCGACGCCGGCAGCCTGATGCTCGGAGACACGGGCCGAGCCGTCGAGTCGCTGCAGCGGATGCTGAGGGGGCTCGACCTGTACGCGGGTCCAGTGAACGGCACCTTCGACGCCGCCACCGAAGCCGCGGTGAAGAAGCTCGGCGGCGACGGAGTGTTCGATCGCGCGGAGCTCAAAGAGGTCCGCTCGCGGCAGCTGTTCGTCAAAGACGACTTCCGCACGCCGGCGCGGCCCGGCCAGAAGGGCTCCGACATTCGCGAGCTCGAGGGGCAGCTGCGCAACCTCGGCTACGACGTCGGGCGGGTCGACGGCGTCTACGACCGGCAGCTCGAGAAGGCCGTGCGCGCGTTCCGCCGCGACGACAAGAACGTGCCCGACCGCTTCCAGAACGTCATCGGCCACCGCGTGCTCAGCGGAGCGCGCGGCGAGGTCCGTGAGCTCGAGCGCAACCTGCGCGAGCTGGGGCGCGACGTCGGCCGCGTCGACGGCTTCTACAGCGACAAGACCGAGCGCGCGGTGCGCGCCTTTCAGCGCAAGCACGACCTGAAGCCGACCGGCATCGCGAACGAGCGCACGCGCAACGCCATCGCGCGCGAGGCAGATCGCGGCGTCAGCGACCGCACGCAGCGCTTCATCGAGCTGGCGAAGTCGAAGGTCGGAGCGAACTACGTCTTCGGCGCCGAAGGCCCGAACGCGTTCGACTGCTCGGGGCTCATTCACTGGGCGCTGAACCAGGCGGGTGTGAACGCGCCGCGCCTCACCGCGGAGGGTTATCGCCGGCACTACGCCGACTCCCGGGTGAGCCGCGAGAACCTGAAGCCCGGCGACCTCGTGTTCTTCCACTACCCGAACTCGCGCGGCATTCCGCCCGGGCAGGCTTCGCACATCGAGATCTACCTGGGGAACGGGATGACGATGGGCACCGACAACACCGCCGAGGACGCGCGAATCGAGCGAATGGACTGGAGCGCCTTCATCGGTGGCGCGCGAGTGCCCGGCCTCAATCGATAACGGGGAAGCGGGAATCCTGCCTGCCGTTACGAAAACGGCAGTCGCACAAGGAGTCCCAAATGAAGCACCTGTCCCCGACCGACCCCGTCCCGTCATTGCGGGGAGACGTCGTGCTCTCTCAGCGCCCCACCGGGTCGGGCGCTGAAGTCGTTCACATCCGCCCCATCGGCTTCGGAGAAGGCATGCGCCTTCACGGCTTCGAGCTGTCCATCGCGCGCATGCTCGACGGGCGGCGCAGCGCGGAGGACGTCGTCAGCCGCGCCTCGCGCCTCGGCCTGCCGCTGTCGGTGCCCGCGCTCGAAGGCTTCATCAACCACCTGCGCGCGCACGGGCTGATCGCGCGGACCGCGGGCGAAGCGGCGTCGGCCATCTCTCCCTGGTCGCAGCGGCTCGAGTGGGATCCGCTCGTCCGCGAGCAGTACCAGACGGCGCTCAAGGCGCTGCGCGCGGGCCGCGCCGAGGAGGCGCAAGGGCGCCTCGAGCGGCTGCTCGCCACGGCTCCGCTGCTCGACGAGGCGAGGGCGCTGCGCAACTGGCTCGCGGATCATCCGACCGGCAGCCTCGACGGCCAGGCCTTCCACGAGGTGTTCGCGCGCGCCGAGCGCGAGTGGATGAAGTACCTGCGCACCGATGAGGTGGTGCCGCTGCCGTCGGCGGAGAAGCAGCTCGACCGCGCGGAGCTGCGCGCGGTGCGGCCGTCGTTCCTGCCGTACATCGTGCTGTTCGCCGTCGTCGCCGCGCTCGCGGCGCTGATGTTCATTCCGTACCCCGCGAAGGTGAGCGCGCCGACCGAGCTGCGGCCGGTGACGGTGACTCCGGCGGTGGCGCCGATGAGCGGCACGCTCGGCGCCGTGAACGTCGAGGAAGGGCAGTGGGTGAACGTCGGTGATCCGCTCGTGACGTACAGCGAGCCGGAGGGCACCGCGATCAACGCCGAGACCGAGGGCCTCGTGAGCAACCTCACCGCGGCGGCCGGCAAACCGGTGATCGAGGGGCAGCAGCTGCTCGAGCTCCAGGACACGCGGCAGCTGCGCGCCACCGCCACGCTCGACCCCACGCAGGCCTCGCAGGTCCGGCCAGGGCAGAAGGCGAGCATCGCGCTCGGGAACCATCGCGCCGAGGCGACCGTCACCGGCGTCAGCGGCCGCGAGGTGGTGACCACCATCGACAACACCGGCAACAAGATGGAGCCCGGCAACGCCGTGCTCGACATCGAGGTCGGCAAGCAGACGCTGTTCGATTACCTGTTCTGAAGTGGAACGCCGGCGCGCCGTGCGCTGTTCTCGGGCGCGGTGCGCTGGTTGTCCTTCCTGCTCCTGAGCTGCTCGGCCGAGCCCTTCGCCGTCGAGGCGCCGGACTACGGCCCGCCGCCGTGGGCGTCGGCGCAGCCAGCGGTGGTGGCGCCGCCCACGTGGCCGCGCGCCCTCGCGCCCCTGGTGTCGCCGTCGCTGCCGGTCTTCGACGGAGGTCGGAAGTGGCGTGTGCTCGTCGACGCCGGCCACGGAGCGAAGGGGAACGACGGCAACACCGGCCTGCACTGCCAGCGCGAGCGCGACGTCACGCTCGAGCTCGCGTTCGGCCTGGCGACGCGGCTGTCGCTCATGGGCCCGTTCGAGGTTCGCCTCGCGCGCGAGGGAGACGCCGAGCCCAGCTACGCCGCGCGCAAGTCGCTGGCGGAGTCGTGGCCCGCCGACGCGGTCATCTCGCTGCACACCGACGTGCGCGGCACCGCCTCGCCGTACACCGACGGCACGTGCCTGAGCTTCCGCAACGACGCCGAGCCGGGCTTCTCGGTGCTGTGGTCGGCGGAGGGCGAGGCGCCGCTCACCACGCAGCGCCAGCGGCTCTCGTGGGCGGTGACCGATGCGCTCAGCGCCGCGGGCTTCAGGCCCTACGCGGGCGTCAACTACGCGGGGCTCTACGACTCGGAGCCCGACCACGTCGGCAGCTTCATCAACCGCGCGAACCACGGGAAGCGCATCTGGTTCCTGCGGTCGCTCAACGTGCCGACGGTGATCGTCGAGACGCACCACGCGCTCGACTTCGACGAGGTCGAGCGGTGGCGCGAGACGCGTACGCGAAACGTGTTCGCGTACGCGGTCGCGAAGGGGTTGCTCGACTACTTCAGGGAATGACTTCGACGGCGCCGGCCATCGACGACCCGTGGATGTCGCAGTCGTAGCCGTAGAGTCCTGGCACGTTCAGGGTCACGGTCGACATCTGTCCACCCGGCAGATTGAAGACCATTGAGGCCGCGGTCGGACCGCAGGTTTGATCGACCGGGTGGATGCTCGAGACCGAGTCCACCGTAATCGTCTGGCCGACCCGAACCCGCATGCACTTCGGAGCGACGGCGAAGTCGAAGGTGATGGTGCGGTTGGCACCCGGAGCGGTGCGGTCGTCGAACGTGGTGCAGTTCGCGACCGGCGCGACGCACGTGTTGCCACCCGCGCCACCCGCGCCACCCGCGCCACCCGCGCCACCCGCGCCACCCGCGCCACCCGTGCCACCGCCGGTGCCTGAGCCGCCGCCCGTCGCCGAGCCACCGCCGGTCGCGGAGCCGCCGCCCGTCGCCGAGCCGCCGCCCGTCGCGGTGCCGCCGCCGGTCGCCGAGCCGCCGCCGGTCGCCGAGCCGCCGCCGGTCGCAGTGCCACCGCCGGTCGCAGTGCCGCCGCCGGTCGCAGTGCCGCCGCCGGTCGCGGAGCCGCCGCCCGTCGCCGAGCCGCCGCCCGTCGAGGCCGTACCGCCGCCGGTGGAAGCCGTTCCACCTCCGGTGCCACTGCCGCCGCCGGCCGAGCCGCCGCCGGAGCCTCCTCCGGGGGCCTCACCGCACGACGTCGTCGTACCGCCGACGAACGAGTAACCGACGACTGCAACACCGACCAGCAGCAGGGTTCTGAAGTTCATGGAGCCTTTCGAGCGCAGCGGTGGAGGCTCCTTGGCCGGCCCCCACCCGAAAGCGAGGTCCGGGTTCTACCTCATCTTCAGCCGTGCGCCAGTGCAGGCCTCAGCACCGGAGCCTTCATGAACGGCGTCGGGCGCGACGGGTCGATGACGCGCGACGCGAAGCCGACCACGCGCCAGAACACCCGCTGCGCGAACGTGAGCTCGATGAGCCCGTGGTCCATCGCGTACTCGAGGTTCCGGCGGCTGTTGCGCGCGAAGACCTTCGCCTCGACGCGGCGGACGTGCTGCAGCGTCTCGTCGTGCAGCTGCTGAGTCGGCGCGTAGCGGCGCGCGATGGCCTGGCAGTACTTGAGGTGCCGCTCCTCGTCGGCCTCGATCTGCTCGAACACCTTCGCGGTCTCGGGGTCGACCTCTTCGATGCCCGCCTTGAAGAGGGGGAACTGGGTGACCGCGCGCTCCTCGATGACCTGAAGCAGCAGGTACATGCGCATCACGTCTTCGTTCGTCTCGAGCGGCTTGCCGAAGAAGCCGCCGAGGGCCTCGTCGAGCCGGTGCAGGAGCTTGAGGTGCTCGGGAATCGTCGGCCGGTCGACGCCGGTCGCGGCCGCGCGCGCCTCGAGCAGCCAGGCGTGCCGCTCTTCGTCGGCGGCGTGGCGGGCGACGAGGCGGTGCAGCTCGTGGTCTCCGCGGGCGCGCGCCTTCAGCGCCTCGAAGATCTTCCCCTCGTCGTTGTTCTCGGCGTCGGCGACCTGCGACAGGAAGTGCGCGCGCCCCCGAGGAGACTTCAAGAGCTGCTTCATGAACATCAACGTCAGCTTGTCGGTCAGCGTCATGGCGTTCTCCTCTTGGTTCACTCGGACACGTACAGCAGGCCCAGGCACATCTCGTCGGTGCTGCCTTCGCCCCAGTCGACGTCGCGCGGGTCGAGGCGCTTGCCGTCGACCATCGGCTGGTTCGCGGCGCTGTTGTCCCAGTGGCACTCGATCGAGAGCTGGTCGCCGGGCTGCACGAGCTTCGGCCGCGAGAGCCAGTACGCCTGCTGCCAGTGGAAGTCCCACCGGGGGATGTCGAGCAGGCACTCGTTCGTGCCGTCCTTCTTGATGATGGCCTGGCGGTTCTTCGTGCCGAGCAGGTGCTGGTGCGCTGCGACCGAGTAGACCTTCACGCCCACGCCGCTCGGCAGCGCGCCGTTCGTCACCGCGCCCCAGTACGGCGTCGGGTCGATGGAGTACGAGTGCTTCACGTCGGCCTCGTGCGCCGGAATCGTCATGCCGCCGCGGAACATCCACTGGAAGTTCGTGAACGGGACGTAGGCGGCCTTCCGCGACACCTTGTCCGCGATGGCGACCTCGACGCTCGTCTGGTCGGACAGGTCGCCGCTCTTGCCCAGCGAGTTGTAGTGGACCTGCAGGATGACCTTCGAGCCCGGCTTCACCAGGATGCCGGTGTCGGCCGGGTACATGCCGCCGACCGCGCCCGGAGCCCACGCGCCGAGCCAGCCGGTGCCGCGGCCGCTGCCGCTGGCTCCGCCGAAGCAGGTGTAGCCGGGGCCCGGCTCGTCTTCGTCGAGCTTCACGAACTCGGCCGCCGTGTCGGGGCCCGCGAGGTACGCGATGACGTGGTGCACGACCTTCGCGTTGCCCGGGTTCGCGCGGAAGCCGACCACGTACGAGAAGTCGGTCTTCGGCCAGTCGATGACGAAGCAGCGGTAGTCGTCCGGCGACTGCTGCGGCGTGTACACGACCGGCATCGGCATCTTCAGGTCCACGCGCATCAGCTGCGACTGCTGCTGCTCGGTCTCGTGTCGAGGGGCCGGCTCGGCGGTGCCCTCGAGCGCCTCGGACTCGGCCCAGTCGGCCAGCGTCTTCACCTGTGCGTCGGTGAGCCGCGTGTCGTTCTCGTATTCGGCGCAGCCCCTGGCCGCGAGCACGGGCGGCATCGTGCCCGCCGCCGTCGCCGCGCGAATCGCGAAGCGGTGCATCTTCACGTCCGCGAACGTCGTCAGCGCGAACGGCGCGATGCCACCCTCGCTGTGGCAGCCCGTGCAGGCCGCCGAGAGGATCGGCTTTACGTCCCGCTCGTAGGTGAGCGCCTCGGGCCCCGTCGGCTGCATCGCCCCCGGCCCGCAGGCCGCCAGCGCCAGCAGCGCCACCGTCCCGAGTGTCCAACTGACTGTTCTGGTGTTTTGGTCATTCGACGGCATGGCGACACGCTCCTTGGGCGATCAGGCTGCGGTTAGGGGTGCTGACGGGACGGCGGGTGGTACTTGGCGCCCTCGACGCGCGGGCTGCGCTCGTGGCGGAGGAGGCCGCGCTCGATGAGCGCCATGGCAGCGGACAGCCGCCGGCCCAGCCGCTCGACGCGGTCGGGCGTCTCGCGGTTGTGGAAGAGCATGGTGGAGATCTGCAGGTCCATCAGCAGCGTCGCCGTCTCCTCGGCGTCGAGGTCCGGGCGGAAGCGGCCCTGCGTGACGCCGAGCTGCAGCACCTCGACGGTGTTCCGCCGGCCCATGCGGGTCAGCTCGTCGAAGCGGTCCTGCCAGCGGGGCAAGAGCTCGTGCAGCTCGCCCTCGAAGAGCGACTTGAGCAGGGGCCGGTTCGGCAGCGAGGCGAGGCCGGCCGTGGCGAGCTCGGACAACAGCTCGAGCGCGTCTTTGCGCGGGTCGATGAGCTTCGACATCTGCGCGTTCCACTCCCGCAGCTCGTGGAGGATGGCCTGGTACAGCAGGTCTTCCTTGCTCTCGGCGGCGAGGTACACCGTGCCCTTCGCCACGCCCGCGTCCTTCGCGATCTCGTCGACCGAGGCCTTCTTGAAGCCGAAGCGCGCGAAGCACTTCGCGGCGGAGACGATGATGCACTCTCGCTTGGCCCGGTCCATCCGATTGACCGCTTTTAAGATTTGGTCAGTCGCCTGTCAAGTCGGCGAGGACGCCGTCGGCGAGCAGGGCCACCGGCACGAACCCCTGGTCGAGCACCGCGTCGTGGAACTTCAGCGGCGAGAAGCCCGAGCCCAGCTTCGCTTCGGCCCGCGTCCGCAGCTCTTCGAGCTTCCTCAGCCCGACGAAATACGCCGGCGCCTGGCCGCGGCTCTCGAACTGGTAGCGGCGCAGCTCCTGCTCGACGAGCGCCTTCGAGCAGCCGAGCTGCTTGCCCAGCACCTCGCGCACCTGCTGCTCGCCGATCTTTCCCAGCACGAGCTCCGGCTCGAGAAACGCGCGCGCCTGCCGCACCAGCAGGAACTGCAGCGACACGAACCGCGCCTCCTTCGCCATGAACGGCCGCATCAGCTTCTCGGCGTACAGGCCCCAGCCCTCGATGTTCACCGTGTTGAACGCGAACAGCGTGCGCGTCACCGACAGCCCGCGCTCGCCGGCATGCGTGAACTGCAGCTCGTGACCCGGCCGGCCCTCGTGGGCGGCGAGCGGCACCGCGGCGGCCTCGAACGAGAAGTCGTCGTACGCGCTCGCCATGCCCGGAGGAGGCGCCGGCGGCACGAGCACCGCGATCTCCCGCTGCCCGCCGACGAACCCCCGCACGTCGATGGTGGGCACCGGGTTCATCGCCGCCTCTGCCGGAGTGCTGAAGCGGGTGGCGAGCGGCCGCTTCGGCAGCGTCAGCAGCTTCTCGCGGTGAATCACGCTCTCGAGCTCGAGGTTCGCCCGGGTGAGCGCCTGCAGCAGCGGCTCTCCGGTGAGCTGCTTCTCCTTGAGCCGCGCGAGCACCGCCGCAGGCTCGCCGCCGAGCTCGGTCGCGAGCGCCCGCCACTCTGCGTACGTGGCCTCGAACGCGGCGTGCGCGTCGGCCGCGAGCGCGTCGGGCTCCTGCTCGATGCCCTGGTCGCGCAGCTCGAGCGCGTAGACCTCGCGCGGCGGGCGGAAGTCGTCGCGCGAGGCGAGGGTGAGCTCGGACTCGAGGAACTGCTCCCACGCCGAGAGCTGCAGCGCGAGCGCGTCGGCCTCGGGCAGCTCGGCCTGCTTCGCGAGCTTCACCGACTCGGCGTCGAGCTGCCGCGCGGCGGCGAGGCGCGCCCTCACCTGGCCCGACCACGGCGGCAGCTTTCCGTCGCCGAGGTCCTTGCGGACGTTCGCCATGGCGTCGGCCACGAACGCCGGGCCGGCGTACACCTTCAGCCGCGCGGCGGCGCCGGCGCGGAGCACGTCTCCGACTCCGGGAGTCAGCCCCGGCTGCAGGCCCTGGTACACGATGCGCGAGAGGTCGGGCAGGTCGACGAGCAGCCGGTCGTGCAGCCGCACGCGCTCGGCGAGCCGCTGCGCGGTGCCTCTGAGAATCTCGAAGTCGATGCGCGCCTCGCGGTCGGGCTCTTCGGCGATGAGCTTCGCGAAGTGAGCCGCCGCGTCCTCGAGCGCCTTGGCGTCCGCGGCGGCGGTGCGCGCGGGGTCGTGCGTCTTGGACTCGAAGCCGCGCAGGCCGAGGTGCGTGATGGCCTCGGGGTCGGCCTCGCCGAGCACCTCGAGCATGCGCGTGGCGGCGGCGCTGCGGCGGGCGATGGCCGACTGCGAAGCGCAACCGGCGGTCAGCAGCAGGCAGAGCAGGGCGGCGCCACGCATGGTCCGCTCTCATAGCAGCGGCGCGAGCCGTTGGCGGTTTCGGCGTGGCGTCCCGCGCTCCGCGCCGCCGACGCACAGCTCCGGGGCGCGAGGCCTCTCGAGGGAGGCCCTCTGCTCCTCCGACCCCGACGGGTCGTCGAAGCCCGCGCCAGCAGCCTGCTACGGCTGACGCTGACCGCGGCGGCGGCGCAGCAGCCAGGCCGCGCCGAGCAGCGCCCACACCGCCGACCCGCCCGCGTCGCAGCCGCACGCCGCCATCTCGCCGAGCACCTGGCCGGGCGGCGCCGTCATCGGCTTGTCCATGCACTGGCCGGCGAAGCACGCGCCGCTGGCGCAGTCGGCGTTCGAGGTGCACTCGGTGCGGCAGGTGGTCTGTCCGCACGCGTAGTCTCCGCAGAGCTTCGTGGTGGGGGTGCCGCACTGGCCCGCGCCGTCGCACTTCGCGACGTGCGTCTCCACTCCGTTGGTGCAGGACGCGGCGACGCACTCGGTCTGGGCGCTCGGGAACGCGCAGGCGTCGCGGTCGCTGCCGTCGCACGTGCCGCCGCAGCTCGAGCCCGCGCCGGCGCACGCCGGGCGCTCACCGTGCGGAGCTCCGCTCACCGCCGTGCAGGTGCCCACCGAGCCCGGCACGTCGCACGCCTCGCACTGGCCGTCGCACGCGGTGTTGCAGCACACGCCGTCGACGCACGCGCCGCTCGCGCACTGGTTGGCGACGCCGCACGCCGCGCCCGGCTGCTTCTTCTGCGCGCAGATGCCCGCGGAGCAGTAGCTGCCGGCCGCGCAGTCAGAGTCGCTGCCGCAGCCGCCGAGGCACGCCGTCGCGCCGCACACGTACTCACCGCACGCCTGCGTCTGCACCGCCGGGCAGCTGCCGAGGTGGCACGCCGCCGCGAGCGTCGCGGTCCCGTCGGCGCACGAAGCGCCGCGGCACTCGACCGCCGGGTAGGTGCACTGCTGCCGCTCGACGCCGTCGCACTGGCCGCCGCACAGCGAGCCGTCGGACGCGCAGGCCGGGCGCGCACCATGCGGGGCTCCGGTCACCGCGACGCAGGTGCCGAGCGAGCCCGGCACGTCGCACGCCTCGCAGGCGCCGCCGCACGCCGTGTTGCAGCAGAAGCCGTCGACGCACGAGCCGCTGCCGCACTGGTTGTCCGCCGCGCAGGTGCCGCCGTTCGCGAGCTTCGCGACGCAGACGCCCGCCGAGCACCAGTTGCCGCCGGCGCAGTCGGAGTCCGCCGCGCAGTTGCCGAGGCACGCGTTGGCGCCGCACACGAACGGCGCGCAGGCCTGGGTCTGCTCGGCCGGGCACGCGCCCGCACCGTCACACGCCGCGGCGAGCGTCGCCGTGCCGGTCGCGCACGCGGGCGCGCGGCACTGGGTGCCGGCTCCCGGGTACGCGCACGCCGAGGCGTTCACGCCGTCGCACTGGCCCGCGCAGAGCGAGCCGTCCGACGCGCACTGGGTGCGGCCGGCGTGCGGAGCCCCGGTGACCGGGCTGCACGTGCCTTCGCTGCCGGCCACGTCGCACGCCTCGCACTGACCCTCACACGCGCGGTTGCAGCAGAAGCCGTCGGCGCAGATGCCGCCCGCGCACTGGTTGTCGGCGCCGCACGCCGCGCCGGTGCTCTTCTTCGGCGCACAGACGCCGCCGCTGCACCAGTTTCCGGCCGCGCAGTTCGCGTCGTGCAGGCAGTTGCCGAGGCACGCCGTCGCGCCGCACACGTATTCTCCGCACGCCTGGGTCTGCACCGCCGGGCAGCTGCCCGCGCCGTCGCAGGCCGCGGCGAGCGTCGCCGTCTGGTTCGAGCACGAGGCCGCGCGGCACGAGACCGTCGCGCCCGGGTAGCTGCACGCGTCACGCACGGCGCCGTCACACTGGCCGCCGCACTGCGAGCCGTCGCTGTCGCAGACCGGACGCGCGCCGTGCGGGTTGCCGCTCACCGGCGTGCAGACGCCTTCGCTGCCCGGCACGTCGCACGCCTCGCACTGGCCGTTGCACGCGGCGTTGCAGCAGAAGCCGTCGACACACTTGCCGGTGCCGCACTCTCCGTCGCGGGAGCAGGTGCCGCCCTGGTTCGCGTTCGGCAGGCAGGCGCCCGCGGCGCAGTGGAAGCCCGACGCGCAGCCGAGGTCGTCGGCGCACGCGGTCGCGCAGGCCGAGACGCCGCACGCGTACGAGCCGCACGACGCCGTCACCGGAGCCGGGCAGCTGCCCGCGCCGTCGCACGAGGCCGCCGCCGTCTGCACGCCGGCAGCGCAGCTCGCGCCGCGGCACTGCGACGTCGGGTACACGCACGCCGAGCGCGTCGAGCCGTCACAGGTGCCGCCGCACGAAGAGCCGTCGCTGCCGCACGCCGGCCGCCCGCCCACGGGCGCGCCGCTCACCGCGACGCACGTGCCGACGCTGCCCGCCACGCCGCACGACTCGCACTGGCCGTTGCACGCGGTGTTGCAGCAGACGCCGTCGACGCAGCTGCCCGAGCCGCACTCCGCGCTGCTGGAGCACGTCGTGCCGTTCGACTTGATGAAGGTCGCCGAGATGGAGTGGTCCGCGACGACGCCGAGGATGAAGTACGTGCCGCCGCTCGCTTTCGACAGGCGATCGACGCCGTCGTCGGTGAAGGTCGCGAGCTGGTAGCCGGGGTCGGCGACGATGGTGCACTCCGACTGCTGGCCGTGGTCGACCGGGCTCACGCACGACACCGAGCCGTTCGGCCCGCTCGTGACGTTCACCTGGTACTGGTCGATGGCGAACGAGGCCAGGAGCGTGTGCGGCGCGCTCACCGCCGAGAACACGTACGACGTGACGGCGCCGACCGACACGCCATCGACCAGCACGTCCTGCACGTGGTGGTTCGCCGCGGGGGTGATGGACACCGAGAGCGACTTGCCGAGCTTCACGGGCGAGGCGCCGAGCGGGCTCACGCTTCCGTTCGCGCCGGCGCTGGTGGTGATGAGGAACAGCGGCAGCGCCTTCACCTCGAGGTCGCGCGTGCCGAACAGCTGCGGCTGCTCGTCGCCCGGCATGCCGCCGTACTCGACGACGTAGCCGCCGATCGAAGCGCCGATGTTCTCGGGGTAGTCGTTCCACAAGCCGTCCGCGTAGAAGTGCGCGAAGTCTTCGTTGCCGCCGAAGTCGTTCGGCTCGCACGCGGTCCAGCCGTTGAACTCTCCGTTCACCGGCGCGCCGATGCTGCCGTTCACGCACGAGGCGGCCTGGTCGAAGAAGCGGCGTCCGGCGCCGTTGTCCTCGAGCCCCTCGGGGCCGGTGACCCAGCGCCACTGCCGCTCGACCGCCTGGTCGCTCGCGCCCATCCACCCCGCGGCGGCGAGCTTGCCGCCGACGAACGCGTTCTCCGCGGCCGACGTCACCGTGACGAGGTAGCCCTGCTTGCCGTAGTAGGCGCGCGACGCGGCCTGGCTCTTCGCCTGCGTCCACGAGATGCCCGCCGCGGCGACGAACTCGTAGAAGTGGCCGTTGTCGGGGTTGTAGAGGCTGTTCGCTCCGATGGAGAAGGTGACCTGGCGCGCGCGGGTGTCGGGAGCTCCGGCGGCGAGGTTCTGGTACTGCACCGAGCGCAGCGCCGCCTCGTACGCGGCGGCGCTCGCCGAGCCGGTGAGGGTGAGCACGCCGGTCGCGGTGTTGAACGTGCCGTCGATGCCGCTCTGCGACGCGAACACGAGTCGGTCTTCCGACGCGACGTAGCCCGCCGAGATGGAGACCTTCGCGCCGGTGAGGTTCGGCCCGTCGGGGTCGGTGAGCGCGAGGGTCGGGTCGATGGCGACCGGCGGCGCTTCTTCCGTCCACGACGTGGCGCCGGAGGTCACCGTGAGCGACGGCGGCTGGTCGATGAGCGTGAACGAGACCACGATGGTGTGCGGCGCGCTGACGTTCGAGAACGTGTGCGACGCCGGCGTGCCGATCGAGCTTCCGTCGACGACGACGTCGGCCACCCGGTAGCCCGCCTGCGGCGTGAAGGTGAACGTGATCGAGCTGCCGTGCGCGACCGTCTGGTTGCCGCTCGGCGAGATGGCTCCGCGCGCGCCCGAGGTCGCGGTGATGGCGTAGGTGCGGATCGCGAACGTCGCGGAGAGCGTGTGGCTCGCGGTGACGTTGGTGAAGTCGTACGAGGTCGAAGGCGGCACGCCGACGCCGTCGACGGTCAGCGAGACGAGGTCGTAGCCGGGGTTCGGCGTGATGCTGAACGACTGATTGCCGCCGTACGGCACGACGAGCGTGCCGGGCGAGACCGAGCCGCCGGCGCTGGAGACGATCGTGAGGGTGGGGTTCGCGAGCAGGCCGACGTCGGCGAAGCCGTACGCGCCGCCCTGTGCCGACGTGCCGACGCGGGCGGTGGTGGCGACGCCGCCCGAATACGTGAGCGTCACCTGCGCCTGACCCTGGTCGTTCGTCGTCGCCGAGGTCGCCGAGAGCGTGCCGCGGTTGGTGGTGAACGTGACCGGCCAGTTCGCGCGGATGGAGCCGTCTTCGTTCTTCACCGTCGCGGTGATGACGGACGAGCGCGTGTTCGAGGCAGGAGAGGCGCTGACGACGACCGACGTCGGCGTGGCGACGTACGTGTTGTTGACGAGGTCGAGCGGCGCGTAGTCGTTCTGGAAGTACCAGCTGTCGACCCAGTGCTTCGCCCAGGCGCCGCCGGTGGCCGCGGTGAAGCCGGCGTAGACCTCGTCGACGCCGAAGACGGTCGAGAGCTCGACGTTCTGGGTGAGCAGCGCGCTCGCCGGGCGGTTCGCGTTGTTCTCCGAGACGCGGACCTCGAGGAGGTTCGTGAGGCCGTTGTAGTCGATCCACACGTGGTAGGTGCTGCCGTTGCCCCAGTTGTTCGGGTAGCTCGCGACGGCCAGGTGGCTCGCCATGTTGCCGTTGACGTGCGTGCCGACGTGGCGGTCGTTCGGGTCGCCCAGCTCGGGGTTGTGGTACGTGTCGAACTCGACGCCGAGGCTGTTGCCGATGCCTCCGTAGCCGATGCCGCTGCCGACGGAGCCGGCGGTGTTCGACAGCGGCTGCAGCACGAACACCATGCCGTCGGCGGGGTAGGGGAAGCCGGGCGAGCCGCCGCCGTCGGTCATCTGGAAGCGGAAGTACGTGCTGAACGAGCGATCGTTCTTGAGGCTGATCTTCTGCTTGCAGAAGAAGCTGCCAGCCTGGTTGCCCGCCGAGTCGGTCAGCCGCAGCCGGTTGCTGGTCGTGACGGCCGTGCCGTTGAGCTGCAGGAGCGACGTGTTCGAGAAGTCGTCGAACTTGAACGTGACGGGGACGTTCGTCAGAGCATCGCGGCGCACGCTGACGTCGGGAGGCTTCGGCTCGGTCGTGTCGCGGGTACACGCGGCGAGCAGCGCCAGGGCGACGGCGGGAGAGAAAATTCGCATGGCCGCGGGCCAGTGCAACCGGGGGGCCGTCGCGGTTTCGCTGCGCGCGGATCAGCGTCGAGGTGGGGTCATTTTCGACCGATGGGTGGTCTGGCACCGGCTTCTGATTGAGCCCCGAAGGGCAACCACGCCCGGGTGGTGTGGGGGTTGGGGGTTCGTGGGGGACGTGGGGCAGACTCCGCCGCTGTGAAGGGGGCCTCCATTGCGCTGCTCTCCGGCCTGCTCGCGCTCGCGGCGTATCGCGCGGTGCACGGCCGCTACACGCTCAACCGCGACGAGCCGATGGTCGCGCCCGTCGAGACCAAGGTCTCGAGCAAGCCTTCGCGCCGCGTGCTGCTCGTCGTCCTCGACGGAGCCCGCCGCGACGTCGTCGACGCCGTCCCCACGCTGCGCGCCCTCGCCGCGAACGGAGCCACCGCGCAGCTCGAGGCCGACCTGCCCACCATCAGCGCCGCGCAGTACGTGTCGCTGCTCACCGGCGTCACGCCGCAGACGTCGGGCCGGCGCTCGAACGACGACCTCCGCGTGATGAAGCTCGACAGCGTGCCGGACCTCGTGCGCCGCGGCGGAGGCTCGGCGGCGGTGTACAGCGACGGCGTCGACTGGTGGTGGGAGCTGTTCCCGCAGGCCTTCGCGGCGCACGCCGGCTCCTACAAGTTTGCACCCGCCCTCGAGCTCGCGGCGGCGCCACACGACTTTCTCGTCGTCCACCTCTGTGCCTTCGACGAGGCCGGCCACGCGCTCGGCGCCTCGAGCCCCGCCTACCGGCAGGGCGCCGCGCTCGAGATCGAGTGGAAGCTCTCCGCCGTGCTGCGCGCGTGGAGCGGAAGCACCGTGCTCGTCACCGCCGACCACGGCCACCGCGACGAAGGAGGCCACGGCGGCGGCGAGCCCGAGGTCCGCGGCACGTTCCTCATCGCGTCGGGCGACGGCATCAACCGCGGCGCGCGCGCGGAGGGCCGCGCCGTCGACGTGGCGCCCACGCTCGCGGCGCTGCTCGGTCTGCCGTCGCCGGCCACCACCGAAGGCGCTCCGCTCGCCGCGCTGCTCGCCGAGCCGCCGCCACCCGTGAACGCCGCCGCCGTCATCGAAGAGGCCGAGCGCACGCGCACGCGCCTCGAGGCCGAGCAGCACGTGAGCCGCGCCCTGCGCGGAGGCTCGGCGCTCGCCGTGCTGCTGCTCGTCGCCGCCCTCGCGCGCCGTCAGCGCAAGAGCGCGCTCGTCGGCTTCGTCGCCGGCCTCGTCGCGCTGGGCCTCGCGGGCGCGGCGTACGCGGTGAGGTACGGCACTCCGTCTCCGAGCGGCGCGCGCACCTTCGGAGTCCTCGTCGTGCACACGTTGATCATCGGCATCGTCGCGGGCGCGGTGGTCGCGCCGTTCATGCTGCGCCTGCGCGAAGGCCGCGAGCACGCGCTGCTCGCCGCGGCCGCCGGCTCGAGCCCGCTGGTGGTGTGGATGTACACGGCGTTCGGCGTCGCGGCGCCGCGGGTGAGCATCACCACGTCGTGGGCGCTGGCGCTGCCGTCGCTCTCGTGGGCGTGCTGGGCCGGCACGCTGTTGGTGCTTGTGGTTTCAGGTTGCACCTTGCGGCGGGGTGGGGGGTTGGCTCAAGGTCCAGTGCCCCCATGAGCGACCTGACCTCACAAAATTTCTACAAGATCCTCGGTGTCTCCACGACCGCCGAGGAGCGCGAGATCAAGAAGGCGTACTTCTCGCTGATGCGGAAGTACCCGCCCGAGACGCACCCCGAGCAGTTCATGAAGCTGCGCGAGGCGTACGAGGTGCTCTCGAACCCCGAGTCGCGCAAGCAGTACGACCAGGTCGCCGATCACGACTCGTACACCAGCGAGCAGATCCGCCTCGCCACCGCGGCCCTCGAGGCCGGCAAGCACACCGAGGCGCAGGCCATCCTCGCGCGGCTCTTGAACCAGCGCCCGGAGCTCGACTTCGCGCGAGACCTGCTCGGCATGTCGTATCTGCACGCCAAGCAGCCCGACGCCGCGCTCGAGATCTTCGAAGAGCTCGTGGTGAAGGCGCCGAACAACGGCGCCTACCAGCTGCACCGCGGCCACGCGCACCACCAGAAGAAGCAGTGGCCGGAGTGCGAGGCCGCGTACAAGAAGGCGTTCGAGCTCTCGCCCGACGACGTTCGGCCGCTGGTGAGCCTGTCGGACTGCTACGCCGACCAGAAGCGCTGGGACGAGGCGCTCAAGGCGCTCGACCAGGCGATCAACCTCGACGGCACCGTCGACTTCCGCGACTTCGGCCTCTTCGTGCGCAAGCTCGAGGTGGAGATCGAGCGCAACGACTCGGCGTCGATGGTGCGGACGCTCGAGCAGCTGATGCCGATCATCCCCGACGAGGCGTCGTCGAAGCGCTACGTCGCCGATCGGCTCGCGTCGCTGGCGGCTCCGCTGTTCGCGATGAAGCGCGTGAACGACGCGAACCTGCTGATGAAGGAGGCCGCGCGCCTCGACCCGAAGCGCGGCACCGGCCGCATGCCGGACACCTTCGAGGTCGAGATCAACGAGCTGCCCGAGGCCTCGAAGCAGTGGCTGCTCAAGATGAAGAGCGCTCCGTCGGATCAGAAGATCCCGAACAGCGCCGCGGGGTGGCCGATCTTCCTCCTGCTCGTGGGCCTGGGCGGGCTGTTCTTCGCGTTCGTGAACGGCTTCGCGGCGCGGCGCGCGCTCTCGAACGAGGCGCTGCTGACGATGTGGGGCGGCTTCGTGATGTTCGGCCTGCTCACCGCGTGGTCGCTGCGCGCCACCATCGAGGCGTTCAAGAGCCCGTACGGCGCGTACACGATCGTGCACCCGCTCTACATGCTGCAGGTCCGCCCGTGGAAGGTGATCGCGTGGCCGCTGGCGAACCTGCACGAGCCGAAGATCACGCACCACTACACGAACGGCGTGTACTCGACCTCGCGCATCGACCTCATCTTCAACGGCAAGACGTTCTCGCTCTCGATGTACGGGCAGCAGCGCGCCGTCGACTTCGTGAACGGAGTCCTCGACAAGCGCCGCAAGATGCTCGAGCTCATGTACGCCGGCCTGCTCGAGAACGGCAGCGAAGACCTGCGCCTCATCCCCGCCGAGCTGATCCCCGAAGAGGGCCAGAAGAAGGAGACCGAGTTCTCCAAGAAGCGGAAGAAGCGCGGGTGGATCGGCGCCGGCGTCGTGACCGCCGCGGCGACCGTCGCCGTCGGCATCACCATCCCGATGAACGCGGTGAAGCGCGAGAACGACGCGTGGAACCGCGCGAAGAACGCGTACTCGAACAAGGTGAAGGCGCTCAAAGGCTACCTCGCCGAGTACCCGAGCGGCCGCCACGCCGACGACGCGAAGAAGGCGATCGACAAGGTCTACGAAGACGCCGAGAAGAAGGTGAAGGCGCACAGCACGAGCGAGCTGGCTCCGGCGCTGGTCGACCTGCTCAAGACGCTCAAGGAGAAGCAGGCCTCGAAGGTCGCGGTGAAGTACGAGTCGTTCACGTCCTTCGAGAAGCTCGACCTCGAGAAGCTGCCGGCGGACCTCAAAGGCAAGGTCATCGACCCGCGGCTCGCGTTCGGGAAGGAAGCGAACTCGCGGCGCGAGTCCGAGATCACGTCGTCGCTCGACAAGGCGTTCGACAAGCTGCTCGGCGACGGCGTCGTCACCATCGGCGGCAGCAAGTACGACTACGACTACGACTACGATTACGACTACTCGTCGCGAAAGAAGCCGAAGGTCGCCGACGTGCCTCCGCCGGTCACGTTCATCGTGCGCTACGAGGTCGGGTTGAACGGCGGGCTCTACGAGTCGGTGAAGGAGAACGGCGCAAAGGGTGCGACCGACAAGAAGTTCCTCGGCATCGTCTTCTACTGGGACCTCGACGTGAAGTTCGAGGGCGAGGAGAAGCCGCGCTACACCTTCCAGTTCGACTCCGAGCCGGCGAAGGACATCCGCTGGACGACGTACGGCAGCAAGTATGGGTCGGCGTACGAGTCTCCGACCCTGCCGTACGACAAGATGGCCGAGTCTGCGTTCACCGACTTCCAGCACCAGATCGCGGTGCGGTTCGGCGTGGAGAAGGCGACTCCGAAGCCGACGGCGAAGAAGACGTACGAGGACGACGGCTACGGAGATGATCCGTACTACGACGACCCGCCGGCCGCGCAGCCGAAGCCGGCCGCGTACAAGAAGCCGACCGCGAAGAAGAGGTGAAGGACATCACCGGCGCCAGCGCCGTCGCGTGTGTGGTGGGCACGGTGCTGGCCCTCGGCGCGAACGCCGTGGTGATTCAGCTCGTGCGCTCGGCGCTGCGCCTGCACGTGCGCCGGCAGCGCGCGCCGTTTCACGGCGACTACTCGACGCCGAGGGCGGCGCAGCTCGACGAACGGCTCGGTCAGCTCGAGAAGTACACCCGCGGGCTCACGTTCCAGGTCGCGATGCTGAGCATGTCGCTGTTCGTGACCGTGTTGCTGTACGGCGGCCTGTGGTTGGAGCTCATCCGCGGGGAGGAGCCCGCCATCGACCCCACGCTGTTCGGCTTCGTCGCGCTCGTCGACGGCTCGATGATGCTCGGCGCCAGCATCAGCGCGTGGCAGGAGCGGCCGCGCTGACCCCGGCTCAGCCGGCCGCCCGTCTCTCGGGGCTCAGCCGCGCTCGAGCGCGCGCGCCGGCGCCGGCGCCTGCGACACGCGATCGGGCGGGATGAGGCCTTCTTCGGCGAGCTCTTTGCGCACCGCCTTCACCGTCTCGTCGACGAGCTTCTGCACGTTCGACGGCTCGACGGTTCGGCTCGTCGCCGACCAGAGCAGGGTCTGATCGGGCAGCGAGTAGATGCTCGTCTCGACACGCACGTACGTGGTGGTCTGCTGGTACGGCGCAGTCGCGTACCACGCGCCGTAGCCGTAGCCGGGGCCTGCGCCGCCGACCCACTCGGTCTTCTTGTCCACTCCGACGACACGAACCACGATCGCGCCGTCGTAGCCGCCGCCCTCCACGCGGTCGCGCAGCGTGTCCGTGCTGGTCGCCTCGGGCGCCAGCTCGTGCGAAGGGGTGGCGCGCGCCGGGCCCATGTTCTGGACGATGCGGCTCTCCGCCGAGCGGCGCACCGACTCGTCGTTCGCCCGCACCACCACGACGACCTTGTCCATCTCCGAGAGGTCCGCGCCCGGCTTCTTCCACGTGGAGAGCATCGTCGTACTGCAGGCCGAGCACAGCAGTACGAGCGCTGCGGTGACGGCGTTCTTCTCGAGCTTCGGGTTCATGGTCTTCCTTTCGTCGGTGTTCGAGGAGCTCTCGGCTGCAACGCGGGTGCCGCGCCGACGGGCCATCGGCTGTCGACGCTCGGCGCGCGCCTCGTGACGTGCGCCGGTGCGACGCCGCGCGGGGTGGCGCAGGCATCCGCCTTGCTGCGCAGAGCGTGCATGTCCGCCGTGATCGCGATCGTCCTGCTGGCTGGAGCTCGACCACCTGCTCCCTTCGACCCCGAGCCCCTCGCCGCGCTCGCGAGGATGGGCGCGTTCCTGCGCGAGCAGACGGCGCTGACGCTGACCTGCACCGCGTCGACCGACGAGGTGCTCGACACGGGGCAGAAGATTCAGCTCGGCTCGAGGACGGTGGTGCACGTGCGCTGGCCAGATCGCCTGCGCGCCGACGTCGCGTCGGACCGCAACACCCGCCAGTACTTCTACGACGGCCGCAGCGTCACGGTGGCCGGCCCGCGCGGCACCTTCTACGCGACGGCGCCTGCGCCGCGGACGATTGTCGAGCTGCTCGACGTCGCCTCGAGCGCCTACGACCTCGAGCTGCCCGTGGCGAGGCTCTTCTACTGGGGCACGAGTCGAAGCCGGGTCGAGCGGCTCACCTCGGCGATCGATCTCGGCCCCACCACCATCGACGACACCGTCTGCGACCACTACGCCTTCCGCGAGCCCGGCCGCGACTGGCAGATCTGGATCGCGCGCGGCCCGCGACCGCTGCCGCGCAAGCTCGTGCTCACGGCGACCACCGCTCCAGGGCAGCCGCAGCACACGCTCGAGCTGCGCTGGAACCTCGAGCCCGAGCTCGACGACGCGCTGTTCACCTTCGTGCCGCCGCCCGACAGCCGTCGCGTGCAGGCGCTCACCCAGTAGCCGGCCGCACCCCGCGCGACGGCGCCTGCGTCACAGCCCGGAGGCCGAGCGGGCGCGGTGACGAGGCGTGCACGTCCGGGGCGAAGCGCTCAGCGCCGTCAGCGCTCGGCGGGCGCGGGGTACGGCCCGATCCACCCGTCGGCGCTCGAGCTCACCGCCACTGCGAGGCCGCCGAAGTACGCGTAGCGGCCAGTGCCGGCGACGAGCCCGGCGGGGCCATTGCAGCCGACCTCGAGCAGGCGGAACGACGCGTCGTTCACCGGCATCGTGGGGTTCGACTGCGCGAGCGTGCGGAGGTTCGCGCCGACATCGCGGTTGTTCCAGTCGGCGTTCTCGCCGATGAGCGCGCCGGTGTCGTCGTACACGCGCAGGCTGATGCGGGCGGTGGTCGCGGTCTCGCGGTGCAGCCGCCACTCGATGCGATACGTGCGATTCGTGGCGAACGCGAAGGCCCAATACATGTCCGGATACGGCGGGCCGCCGCCGATCTGCAGCACCATGTCGCTCGAGCCGGCGCTGGGCGCGGTGAAGTTCATCCACGTCGCGTAGGCTGCGCCGCCCATGCCGCGCCCGATGTGAATCGGGTGAGGCAGACCGAGGGTCTGGTTGTCGGGAATCGCGTTGCGCCAGTACGCACGAACGAAGAGGTACTGGCCCACCGCCGGCGCGGGCCAGCGATCTTCGACCTGCACCATCAGGCACTCCATGTCGTTCGTGTACTCGAAGCGGAAGACGTTCTGCGTCGGGAAGCCGAGGCCCGTCGCCGGCACGACCGAGGCCACGTTCGCGGTGCACAGCTGGCCGGTCCACTTCGTGCCGTCGTAGAGCGCCTGCTGCGAGGTCCCGGTCGCCGCGCGCCAGTCGGAGAACCAGGCCAGCTGCACGCTGCTCCCGCCGCCGGAGCCGCCGGAGCCGCCGGTGCCGCTCGAGCCGCCGGTGCCGCTCGAGCCGCCGGTGCCGCCCGAGCCGCCGGTGCCGCTCGAGCCGCCGGTGCCGCTCGAGCCGCCGGTCCCGCCCGAGCCGCCGGTCCCGCCCGTGCCGCTGCTCCCACCGCCGCCACCGCCGCCACCGCCGCCTCCGCTCCCTCCGTCGACGGCCGACGGCGGGCTGCTGCAGGAGGCGAGGAGCACGGCGCAGACGAGGAAAAGGACTCTCATGAACAGCTGGGAGTCTACGCCCCGCGACAAGTCGCATCAGCCTGAAAGCGGTTCGCCGCGGCCAATGGGCTCGTCACTGACGCGGGGCGGCGCCCTGCGCGCTCACACGAGTTTCAGGCCCGCGTTGGCCGCCGGCTGCGGCGGCTTCACGAGCCGAAGCCACGGAGCAGCGCCTGCTCGAGGCGCTTGCGCAGCTCGGGCTCGAGCGGCTTCGGCACGCCCCGAAGCACGTCATCGAGGAACGGGCCGAGCGCAGCCTTCAGTTGAGCGCGGGCCATGCCCTCGAGGCGGCGCAGCGCGGCGGCGCCGGGATCTTTGTCGAGCATCACGAGCACCAGCTCGAGCGTCGCCTTCCGCGAGTCGGCGACGAGCTGCTCGGCGCGGGCGACCGCGGCGTTCAGCTTCTGCAGCGTGGCGTCGAGGTCCAGGCCGATCGCCAGGCCCGCATCGCGCACGGTCGTGAGCAGCGCCGCCTGCTGCTTCAAGTTGTCCAGCTCGGCGGTCGCCGTCGCGAGGCGCTCGGTCGCACTCAGCACGCGGGTCGTGCGCGACGGAAGGTCCGCCGGAATGGCGTCGGGCGCCGCGGGCGTCGCCGCCTCGAGATCGGCGATCTTCAGCAGCACAGTGGCTTTGAGCACCTGGTACTGGGCGAGGCTGTTCTGAATGCGCGACTGATCTGCCTGCGCGGTGGTCAGATCACGATTCAGCTGACGTAGCCGTGAGTCGTCGCGCTGCATCTCGACGAGCGACAGCGCGACCACCGGCGCGTAGCCGAACATGGCGCCGATCAGCCCGATGTTGCGCTTGCGCCTGTGAGCATCGCGGAGCTCGTCCGTGCGCGCTTCAATCTGCGAGATCAGCGAGGTCACCTGCAACGCCTTGCTCGTGTTGCTGCGCTCGAGTGAGCGAATCTCCCGGTTCAGCGCGTCCACCACCGCCCGGGCGTCGGCGAGCCCCGCGCGTGCGTCGAACCCGGTCGGGTTCAGCAGAACGTCTGCGACCGCGTCGAGCGACCACAACGGCATGGCGACACCCGCCTGCTGCTTCGCCGAGGCGATGTCGATCTCTGCGGCGTCGTCCGCGACGAGCACGGGAAGCTCTGCTTCAGCCCAGCCCAGCGTCGCGTCGAGCGACGCGCGCGCCTGGGCCACCGTCACCGAGCGCGGCGCCGCCAGGTCTCCGCCCAGCAGCAGGTTGAAGCGATTCGAGAGCGGCTCGCCGAACACGACACGCGACGACGCGCCGGCACCGCCGACCTCGTCGAGGTAGGCCTTCGTCTCGCCCACGCTGATGCGTCCGTTCCGGTTCCGGTCGATCTTCTCGAGGTCGGTCTTCAGGATCCGAGCCGCAGACTGCCAGTCCGATAAGCGCATGAGGGCCCCCTTTGGAGTAAGCGCAGCGGTTATCCGCCCGCCGGCCAGGGCGAATTTCGGCTCGAAAGCAACGAGTGCTTACAGCGGCTCACCGGCAGTTCGCGGCTCAGAAGCTGAACGACTGGTGCGACTGGCCGAGCGCCACCTGCAGGCCCAGGTAGGTGTCGTGCGAGTGGCCGAACAGCGTCGCCCACTCGCCGCTGGGGTCCTGCAGGCGCACCGAGCGGAAGTACAGGTCGTACGTGGCGGTGAGCGACAGCACCGAGAACAGCGGTACCAGCAGGCGGAAGCGCGCGCGCGCCTGGCTCTGCGTCGGCCCGCCGAGGTCGCGCACCCAGAAGTCGAAGTTCGTCTCGGCCTCGAGCCAGCGCGCGCCGAGCTGCACCACGCGCGTCGGACGCAGCTGCCAGCCGGCGACCAGCACCGCCGCGGCCGGAGGCACGTTCGGGTTCAGCTGCTCGCGCCGCGCGAACACCTCCCAGGTGAGGCCGGCGCCGACGTAGACCGCGAACGGCGGGAACAGCTCGAAGCGCAGGCCCGTCGTCGGCAGCAGCTGCAGGTGGTGGTAGGGGCGCGTGTCGGGCCGCGTGAGCTCGGACTCGATGAAGAAGTCGAAGTAGGGGCGCGGCACGTACCACTTCGACGAGCCGAACACCTTGCGCGCGAACGCGAGCGTGCGCGCGGTGACGAGGTCGATGTTGTTCGCGACCCCGACGTTCGTGCCGTCGAGGCCCGTCGCCTGCACGACGCCGAAGCGCAGCCGCGACTGGTGCTCGAGCGCGTAGCTCGGGTGGTCGCCGATCGCCCGCACCTCGGTCTCGCCCACGACGCTCAGCGCCTGCCCGCGCGCCAGCTGCGTGTCGGTGAAGACGGTCTGGTTCGGGTTCCGCACCGCCACGGTCGTCAGGTCGAGCTGCAGCCGGTAGCTGAACCACCAGCGGGCGCGCTGCGCCGGGTCGACCGGCTGCGTGAGCAGGTCTCCCTGCTTGGGACGCGAGAGCCAGTCGGCCACCACGTCGCGGACGGTGGCGGTGCCGTAGGGCTCGGCTTCTTCGAACAGGCCGCCCACGGCCTCGGCGACGAAGTCGGTCGTCACGACGCGGTAGTTCTGCCCGGTCTCGAGCGGCCGGCCGTTGACGCGCCAGCCGCCGTCCTTCGTGGCGCCGCGCACGAAGTGGGACTTCGCCTCCGTCGAGTCGAGGAAGTCGCGCAGCGCCGCTCCGCTGACGCGCACCACCTCGGGGTGGTGGTCGAACGGCAGAATCTGCAGCAGCGCCAGCGGAGACAGCGGCGGGTCGATCGGCCACGGCGCGGCGGTGCTGACCGCCCGCATGTTGATGACGGCGACCTCGGCCGCGGTGCTCTCGCGCATGACGTCGAGCACCAGCGCGGCGGCCTCGTCGCGCGTGAGCGGGTGGCTCAACGTCCCGCGCGGGAAGGGCTGCTGGTACCGCGAGCAGATGTCGTGGTTGAGGCTGCGCGCGAAGCTCACCACCGCCTCCGAGGGCTCGGCCGGAGGAGCGCTGTCGAGCACGACCGTGTTGTCGCCGCGCAGGGCGATGGTCAGCGCCTCTCCGGGCCGCGTTCCCACGAGCGGGACGTTCGCGGCGCCGAGGGTCGCCGTGTGCAGCGGGTCGAGCAGGCCGTGCGCGAGCAGCAGGTCGGGGCTCGCGTCCGCGTCGAGCGCGCGGGCGAGGGCGAGCACGTCGTTCGTCTCGTCGCCGACCGTCGGGTCGAAGACCGCGACCACGCGCGACGCGCCCAGGTCTCGCGCCTGCCGGGTCGCGGCCGCCAGCGCCTCGACCGGCGGCGCCAGCGTCAGGCCGGCGGCCTGGTCTTTGGAGAGCGTGCCCAACAGCTGCGGCGACAGCACGGAGATGAGCGCGACCTTGCCCTGCCACGTGTCGATGATGAGCGGCGGGTCGTCGGCCGAGACGACCACGTCACACAGCGCCTGCCGCGCCGAGTCGCAGCGCAGGTTGGTCAGCGTCGTCGCGAGCCCGACCTTCTTCAGGGCGCGGGTGAACGAGAGCAGCTCGGACCTGGGCGCGGCGAGGTCGCGGTGCCCCATCGCGCGCGCCGAGAAGCCCAGGGCCGCGACGGCCAGCGCGAGCTGCTCGGGCTGGTACTGCACCGCCAGCCGCCCGAGCGCCGACGCGCCGAGCAGCTCGCCGGTGTCGACGCGGAGCAGCCCGGTCGGTGCGCCGTTGACGCGCGCCGAGAGCCGCTCGAATGGAGAGTCGTCGACGTCTTCGCAGCGCGTCGACGCGAAGCGGCCGGACAGCGCGTAGGTGGTGGTGAGCTCGAGCGGCCGCCGGGGGACGGGCTCGGGCAGCGCCTCGGGGGCCGGCCGCTCGCCGAGCTCGGCGTCTCCCTTCGACTCGGCGGGCGGCACGGCGTCGGTGCCGCCGTCGGGCTCGACGAGCGCGCCGTCGCCGGGGGCGTCGGTGGGTTCGCCCGCATCGACGCCGGCGCCCAACAGGACGCTGAGGAGCAGCCAGGGTGACACGCCTGCCGTCACTAATCCGAGACGACGCCTTCGTGCAGCGTCGTTTTCGTGCGCGGCTACAGCGCGGCGTTGGCCGGCTCGGGCGGCCGGGAGATCCACGCGGCGATGAAGAGGTCGATCTCTCCGCGCATCACGTCCTTCACCCGCGGAGTCCCCTCGCCGGTGCGCGGATCTTCGACGCGCGCGCCGCGGCCCATGAAGTAGCGCCGCACCTCGTCGCCGCCCTCGGCCTCTCCCTCGAGCACGATGGGCACCAGCTTCTCGAGCTCGCGCGCCTCGACGGCGCCCAGCAGCTGCAGCGAGCGGCCGCTCTGCTCGTCGCGCGCGCGGGCCTCGCTGCCGACCTTCTCGCTGAACTGGCCGGTGCGCCGCTTCACGTCGCGCGCCTCGATCTTGAGCGACGGACGCGGGTGCGCGCCGTTCGGCAGGCGGTGCAGGCGCACGTAGGCGCCGACGCGCGCGTCCTCCTCGATGCGCCGGTGCAGGCCCTTTTCTCCGGCGAGGAAGCCGAGCACGCCCGGGCCGCTCAGGTGCAGCACCACGCGCGACGGCTCGGCGCCCTCGGCGATGACCTTGCCCTCGTAGCGGCGCTTCTCGGCCCAGCCGAGGTACAGGTGCATCAGCTCGCGCACCCACGCGCGGCCCGGCTCGCCGTCGCTCGCGGCGGCGATGTCGATGAACACGTCGTCCATGTCGCCGCTCGCGCCGGCGGCCATGCGGGCCTCGGCGAGCTGAACCTCGCGGGCCGCCTCTTCGACGGCGCGGACGGCGGCGGCGAGCTGCACGTCGTTGCGAGCCTCTCGCGCGCGCCTTCGCGCCGCGGTGCACACCTCGCGCAGGCGGTCGAGATCGGCGAGCCGCGCCTCGACGCGGCGGAACGCGCGCAGCGTCGCCGCCGCAGCCTCGCCGTTCTCCCAGAACCCCGGAGCCTGGCTCACCGCGAGCAGCTCGCGCTTCTTCCCCTCGAGCGACGCCTTGCCGCCCGCGCTCACCAGCGCGCCGCTGCGCTCGACGAGCAGCTCGGCCTCGGCGAGCAGCGACGCGCGGTCGAGCTTCTTCTTCGCTACGACGGCTCCGGCCGCGGGCAGCGTCGCCTGCGCGGTCGCCTCTTTCTCGCGCTTCTGCTTCGGCTCGGCGATGGCGACGACGCGCCCCTTGTGCGCGACCACCTTCACCGGGGTGCCCGAGGGCAGCGGCCGGCGCGCGATCTCCACCGCCAGCGCCGCGGTCAGCGTCTTCTCGATCTCGCGCTTGAGGAACCGCGCGCCGAACAGCGGCGAGTAGCCGCGGTCGACCAGCAGGTCCACCACCTCGGGGGCCACCTCGACGTCGAGCCCCCGCGCGCGGATGCCGTCGCGCTCCAGCACCCTTCCCACCTCGCGCTGGGCGATGCGGCGGATCTCCACCTTGTTCAGCGGCTGGAACTGGCAGATGGCGTCGAAGCGGTTCAAGAACTCCGCGCGGAAGACGGTCGCGATGCGCCGGTCGATCTCCTTGAGCTGCTCTTCGCGCGAGCGCTGCGCCGAGAAGCCCAGGGGCGGCTCGCGGTACACCTCGGCGCCGACGTTCGAGGTCGCGACGATGAGCGTGTTGTTGCAGGCGACCGTCTCTGCGGCGGCGTTGATGAACTGGCCCTCGTCGAACAGCTGCAGGAACCGGTCGTGCGTGCGCGCGTGCGCCTTCTCGAACTCGTCGAGCAGGAGCACGCTGAACACCTTGCCGTCGAGCAGGCGCGACAGCTCACCGCGCTTGCCCTCGTGGTTCTGCGCCCAGGGGTTGCCGAAGACGACCTGCTCGTCGCCCTCGTGCTGGTAGTCGGCCATGTTCAGCCGCACCAGCCGGTCGGCGGTGCCGAACAGCGACTCGGACAAGAGCTTCGCGAGGTGCGTCTTGCCGACGCCGGTCGGGCCGCAGAAGAGGAAGACGCCCAGCGGCCGCTTCGGGTCGTTCAACCCGGCCTTGAGCAGCGCCACCGAGCGCAGCACCGCCTGCACCGCGTCGTTCTGGCCGAGGATGCGCGCGCCGAAGAACGACGCCATCTCGTCGAGATCGAGCGGAAGCGTGTCGTCGGCCATGAAGCGCGGCAGGCGCGTCGAGGCGCAGAAGCGCGCGAGCACGTCCTCCGGGCCGACGTGGTCGCGGGCGGCTCCGCTGGCTTCGACGGCGGTCTCCTTGAGCAGCTCGATGGCCTTGCGCGGCAGGCGGCGCGCGAGCAGGAACTTCACCGACAGCCGCAGCGCCATGTCGCAGGCGGCCGGCTCGATGGGAATCGACAGCTCGGTCTCGAGCTCCTCGGCGATGCGGCCGAGGATCCACCGCGCGCGGGCCGGGTCGGGCTCGGTGACGAGCATCAGGTGCAGCCGCTCGGCGAGCGCCTCGTCGCTCTGCATCAGGTCCGAGGCGCGCTTCGAGTCGCACTCGAAGATGAACTTGAGCCGCGAGGTGCGCAGGGCGCGGATCAGCACCGGCACCAGCGCGGTGCCCTGCACGAGCGCGATGTCGCGCACGAACACGACGGTCTGCGCCGTGGCCAGGTGCTCGAGCAGCTCTTCGAACAGCTCGGCCGAGGCCTTGGGGTTCGAGGTGCGCGCGAAGATGCCGGCGATGGTGACCTCGACGATGCGCGCGCTGGCGAGCGGCTCGCCGAGCAGGCCCGCGACGGCGCGGCGGGCGAGCTCCTGCACGATGGCGGACTTGCCGACGCCCTGGTCTCCGGAGAGCAGCGGCGCCTTGCCGCCCCGCGTGAGCAGCGACTGCACCTCGGACACCTGCGCGTCGACCCCGTGCCCGACCGGCAGCTTTCCCTCCCGCGCGAGCGCGGTGAAGTCACGCTCGATGAGCGTGGTGAAGCCTTCTTCGCCGTCGGCGAGATAGCGGCGCTTCTTCGACATGGGGTGTTCGGTCCGGACGCTACGACACCCCGACAGACGCGCAAGCCGGGTGCTACCGGACTTTCGACGGCAGCCTGCTACAGCTCCGAGCGCAGCTCCTCGAGCGCGATGCGGACGAGCTGGCTGCGCGAGCGCACCCCGGTCTTGGCGAACAGCTGCTGGAGCCCCGCCTTCACCGCGCTCTCGGAAGAGCCCAGGCGGTTGGCGATCTCCTTGTTGGAGTTGCCCTCGAGCAGGAGCTTCAAGATCGTCCGCTCGCGATCGGTGAGCCGCCGGCGCTCGGGCACCACCGCCGCCGCCTCGACCAGCGACTTGAAGTAGCCCTGATCCATCACCACCTTGCCCTGGGCCACGTCGATGATGCTCCTCAGCAGCTCCTCCGGCGCGCGCTGCTTGTGGAGGATGCCCGCCACGCCCAGGCGCATCAGCTCGAGCGCGTCGCGGTTCGGCACGCCGGCCGTCACCAGGAGGCTCTTGATGGTCAGGCCGCGCTCGCCGAGCGCGGCGATGAGCGGCACCGCGGTCGACGTGCCGAGGTCGTAGTCGGCGATGAGCACGTCGACCGGCGTCTTCGCGAGCGCCGCCAGCGCCTCTTCGCTCGAGCCCGCTCCGCCGACGACCTCGAGCCGCGGGTCGCTCGTCAGCAGGCGCGTCAGCCCCTCGCGGAAGAGGGTGTGGTCGTCCACGATGAAGACCCGAACCGGTGCCTGGCTCACGCGGGCATGTCCTCCACCTGCAGCGTCACTTCGAACCGGCAGCCGGACGGCGTCGGGACGTGCCGCAGCTCTCCGCCCAGGCTTCGCACGATGTTGCGGGCGATGAAAAGCCCCAGGCCGGCGCCCGCGCTGCCCTCACGGAACGGCTGAAACAGCGTCTCCGGCTGCGCCACTCCGGGGCCGGTGTCTTCCACGCTGATGCAGACGTTCGCGCCGATCGCGCTCGCCGACACGTGCAGCCTGCGGGTGGACACGTCTTGCACGGCGCGCAGCGAGTTCTGCGACAGGTTGAGGAGCACCTGCAAGAGCGCATGTTCGTCGGCGTGCACGGTCGGCAGCCCTTCGGGGACCTCCCACGTCACCTCGCCGTCGAGGTCCGCCCAGTCGGGCTCGATGACGAGCCGCAGCTGCCCGAGCACCTTGTCGATCTGCAGCGGGCCCGCGCTCGCCCCGCGCCGGTGCAGCTCGAACGAGGCGAGGCGCGAGAGGCTCTCGACGAGGTTGCCGAGCGCAGCCAGGTCGGGGCTGCCCGCGATGTCGTGCTGCCGCTTGAGGTTCGAGGTCACCACGCGAATCGCCGAGCACAGGTTGCGAATCTCGTGCGACACGGCGCTCGCGAAGAGCCGGTTGTTCGCGTACACGTGACGGAAGTTCTCGCGCTCGCGGTCGCGCACCTCTTCCGACGTGTCCACGAGGATGCCGGCCACCCTGCGCCCCTCGCCGCGGCCGTAGGCCGAGAACCAGGTCGCGACCGGGAACCGCTCGCCGCTCTTGCGCGTGGCCCAGCCGGTGGCCGACGTGCGCAGCAGCGGGCCTCCGTCGAGCACGTGCAGCGCGCCGGCGAACATCGGCACGTTCGCCGAGATGTCGACGCCCACCAGCGTGCCGGGCTCGAAGCCGAGCAGCTCGTGCGCGGCGCGGTTCGCCATCAGCACCTCGGCGCCTGCGTTGAGCACGAGGATGGCGGCGGGGCTCGAGTCGGCGAGGTCGCGCAGCTGCTCTTCCGCCCGCTGGCGCATCGCCTGCTCGAGCTCGAGGCGGCTCAGCGTCGCGGCGATGACGCGGCGGTGGCGGCTGATCTCTCCGACCAGCAGGCCGATGCCGCTGTAGGCCAACGTCGCCATCACGAACCGCAGCGAGAACTCGATCGGCGGCAGGCCCGGGGTGAACAAGCTGCGCACAGCCGCCGCCACCATCGCCCCGATGACCACCTCGGCCCGCGACAGCACGATGGCGGCCACGGCGACCGGCACCACGTAGAGCACGCCGAGCGAGTAGTCGAGGCGCGAGGCCCACTCGAGCGCGACGACCGCCACGAACAGGCCGAGCGAGAGGAGCAGCACCGGCCCACGCCGGCCGGCGCGGCCGGGAAAGCTCTGAGGTGAGGCCGGAGAAGTCGCCACGATGTCCGCTGCTGAGAACGTTCGGCGGATGTTGCCGCATCCGGAGATGGACGCACCCCATCTTTCGGCCAATCGGGAGATTCCCGCCGCCTCGACCGCGCGGCTACCGCCAGACCCGGCTGGAAGATGCTCGAACGAGCGATGGTGCCTCGCGGAGGGCTCATTACCCTGTGCACGTCTCCCACGAGGAGTCTCATGCACGCTGCCCGCCCCTTCGAAGTGTTGCTGCTCGTCGACTTCTCCGACCTCAGCCTGCGCACCGCAGGCTACGTCGCGCGGCTGGCCGACGCCGTCTCGATGCGGCTCACGCTGCTGCACGTGCGCGACGGCGCCGAGCCGGTCAGGGCTGCGCAGCAGCGGCTGGCGCGCTTCGTCCCCGAGGCGGACCGCACGTGCGACTGCGAGCGGCTGGTCGCGGCCGGCGAGCCGCTCGAGGTGCTCGAGCACTACGCCGCCCGCGAGCCCGTCGATCTCGTGCTGATGCCGGCCTCGACGTCGTCGGCGTTCGGCAGCCTGCGCCCGGCGAACCCGTCGCGGCGCCTCGAGGTGCTCGAGCGCCTGCGCGTGCCGCTGTGGACGATCGGGCCCCCGACCGACGCCGATCGGCTCGAGCGGCCGATTCGCAACGTGGCGTGCTGGCTCGACCTCACCTCCCGCTCGCACCCGCAGCTCTCCTTCGCCGCCGAATATGCGCGCGCGGTCAACGCGCAGTTGCACCTGCTGGCCGAGGTGCCCGAGCCGACGGTGCCGGTCATTCGCGACGAGACGATTCCGCTGGCGCCCGCCGCCGCGGCCGAGTGGCTCTTGTCGACGGCCGCGCCGGCCCTGAGGTCGCCGCAGGTGTGGGTCGCCGAGGAGGGCTCCTCGGAGCAGCGCCGCAAGCTGCTGCGCGACTGCGCCGCCGACGTGCTGTTCGTGCCGCACACCGAGCGCCCGCTGCTCGAGTGGTTCGGCGCGCGGCCCCGCTGGTTCTCGGAGCCCGACTGCCCGGTGGTGATGGTTCCCTCGTCGCCGCGCCAGCAGCGCTGGCACCTCACCAGCCGGTCGACCGTGTTGCCGAGGAGCGAAGTGGTTCTCCCGCCGCGTCGCCGCGCCGGAAGCCCGCAGGGCGTCAGCGCGGGCACCCCCGGCGCCTGAGGAACAGCCGATGCGCTCGACACCGCCACTTCTCGACGCCTCGCAGGTCCTCTCTGCGCGCCACATCTTGAGCATGTGGCTGCTGGCGCTCGCGGCGGGCTCGGTGAACGCCGGTGCGTTCGCCGCGTGTGCCCGCTTCGTGACCCACGTCACCGGCACCGCGACGCAGATCGGCACCGACTTCGGTCAGTGGTTCTTGATGTTCGAGTACCTGCTCGTCCTCGTCGCGTTCATCGTCGGGGCGATGGCCTCGGTGCTCGCGATTCAGGCGCGCGGCATGCGGGGCAAGCGCCCGCTGTACGCGGTGCCGCTGTTCGGCGCCGCCGCGCTGCTGTGCGTCGCAGGGGTGCTCGGCGCCTCGGGGGTGTTCGGCCCGCTCGGCGGCGCCGTCGAAGAGCCGGCCGACTTCGCCTTCCTCTCGCTGCTCGCGTTCGCGATGGGCCTCATGAACGCGGGGGTCGCAAGCAGCACCGGCCTCTCGGTGCGCACCACGCACATGACGGGGCCCGCCAGCGACTTCGGCGTGAGCCTCGCCACCGCGTGGCTGGGCAGCGGGGAAGCGCGTCGCGCAGCGCTCGGAGTGGCGCTGCTCCGCGGAGGCAAGGTCCTCTCGTTCGTCGTCGGCGGGGCGTTGATGCTGCCGCTGCTGTCGGGGTTGGGCTGGGTGGCCTTCGTGGTGCCGGCAGCGCTCATCGCCACGGCGGCCCAGCGCAGCTTCATGGAGGCGCCCGCCCCCCGGCACGCGAGAGCGCGGTCGGTCTTGAACGCCGCGCGGTGACACGCCGCCGCCTCAGGCGAGCAGCGAGTTCGTACGCCAGAACTCGGCGACCTCGGGCTCGGCGTCCTTCGCCTTCTTCCAGAACTTCAGCGCCTCGGCCTTCTGACCGAGCTTCTGCAGCACGCAGGCCTTGAGCGCGCAGGTGCGGGCGACCTCGGCCTGGTCGGTGACGGGGCCGACCATCGCGGCGTCGAGCTGCGCGTTGACGTCCATCAGCTCGCGGGTGTCGGGCTCGCCGATGACGCGGCCGAGCAGCTGGCCGCACTCCATCGCGGCGATCTCCCGGACCTCGATGGCCCACTTCCGCTCGTTCACCTCTTCGAAGAAGAGCTTGAGCGACTCGAACGGCGGCTCGGCGTCGAAGCCGCCCGCCGCGCGGCACGCGTTCAGGTAGCCGTGGAACGCGTTCCACGCGGCCGGCGCGTCGCGCAGCGCGATGTGCGCGTGAATGCGCGCGGTGAGGATGTGCGGCGTCGACAGCTTCTTCGCCTCGGCGTGCTCGAGGACCGTCAGCGCTTCGCGCGGGTCCTGCTCGATGAGGCCGTACACGTCCTTCGTGAAGAACGCGTGCTCGTCGACGGGCTGGGACAGCTTCTGGATGAGGTCGTTGGCGCGGGGCATGGCGGTTTTGAACCTAACGCTGCACGACCTTCGCCGCGAGCAGAGGTACCGTTTGCCGCCGTGCGGCGGGCCGTGCTGATGCTCGTGGTGTCGTGCGCCGGAACGGGGCCTCCGGCGCAGACGGTGTCGTCCGGCCCGTGGCGGGCGACGTTCCGCGACTGGTCGGGGTTCGACGTCTGCGCGACCGAGCCGTCGTGGCTGCTCGACGAGCTCGACGAGGCGAACCAGGTCCTCGAGAAGCTCACCGCCCGCGGAGGTGCGTGGCGCGACGACGAGCTGCCCGCGCTCGAGGCCGCGACGCGGGCGCTGCCTGCGCTCGTGGACGCGCACGGCAAGAACCTCGCGGCGCTCGCGCGCTGCCCGTACGCGCAGGGAGACGTGTACCGCGCGGCGATCGAGAAGGGGACGCGGCTGGTCGCCGCCGCGCGTTCCGAGCTCGACGGCGCCACGAAGCTGCTGCGGTTCTCCGAGCACCGGCGGGAGCTCGAGAGGTGGAGGAAGGGGCTCGAGGCCGAGCGGGAAGCCGCGCGCGAGCGGTGCTCAGCGGACGCCGGCGCGGGGTCGGCCATCTACTTCGCGTACGCCGACGAGCTCGAGGGGACGACGTGGTTCTTCTGCGACGGAGCGGTCGTGAACGCGCCGCTCAGCGGCCCGCTCGAGCTGGTGGCCTCGCCGGAGTCGTGGCCGGCCGCGCGCGTGAAGGAGCTGCGGGCCGGGTGTTTTCAGGCGGCGCGCGTGTACCCGGGCGGGTCGATCAAGCAGCCGCCGCGTTGAGCCTCAGCCGGCGTGCTTCTCGACCAGCCGCCCCAGCCGCGGCACCGCGGCCTCGACGTTCTTCTTCGCGCTCCCGCGGAGGCTGTCGTACGTCTTGCGGACCACGCCGCTCGCGCGCTGCGCCTTCGCGTCGGTGATGCCCAGCAGCGCGTCGGCCACGCGCCCGGCGTTCTGCGGGAAGTAGGACCCCACCGGCTGCGACCTGGTCTTCGCCTCCTGGTAGATGGGGTCGAGCGCCTCGGCGAACTTCGGCAGCAGGTCTTCCACGACGTTCTTGATGAAGCCCGGCTTGATGCCCTTCACCGTCGCGTAGCCGGCCTTGATGGCGAGGCCCGAGATGCCGCCTTTGTCGCCGACCTCTTGATCGATCAGCGTCAAACAGTCGTTCACCACCGCGGGCTTCTTCGAGGCGTCGTTCAGGACTTCCGGCAGAGCAGGCATTGCCCGTCGCTTTAAACGCGAACATCCCGGCCAGCAAGCCGGAGTAACATCCGGCCGACCCTTGAGCTCCGAGCCTTCGATCGGCATCGATCTCGGCACGACCAACAGCGCCGTCGCCACGTTTCACGACGGCACGCTGCGGCTCATCGAGCGCGCCTCGGGGCAGCGCCTGTTGCCGTCGATGGTCGGCTTCACTCCCGACGGCCGCCGCGTCGTCGGCGAAGAGGCGCGCCTGCTCGCCGAGACCCTGCCCGAGAACGTGGCCTGGGCGACGAAGCGCTTCATCGGACGCCGGTGGACGCCGCAGCTCGCCGCCGAGGTCCGGCAGCACTTCCCGTTCACCATCGTCGCCGGCCCCAACGAGGACGTCCGCATCAAGATCGGCGGCCAGGTGGTGCCGGTGGTGCAGATCGCCGCGGCGCTGCTCTCGGAGCTGCGCGCCGACGCCGAGGCGCACTTCGAGCGCGAGGTCCGCCGCTGCGTCATCACCGTGCCGGCGAGCTTCAACGACGCCCAGCGCCAGGCCACGCAAGAGGCCGCCAGCATCGCCGGCCTCGAGGTCATGCGGCTCATCAACGAGCCGACCGCCGCGGCGCTCGCGTTCGGGCTCTCGACCGGCTTCACCGGCAACGCGGTGGTCTTCGACCTCGGGGGCGGCACGTTCGACGTCTCGGTCCTCGAGGTGCGCGACGGCGTCTTCGAGGTCATCGGCACCGGCGGCAACCCCTTCCTCGGCGGAGAGGACTTCGACGCGGTGCTGGTGCAGTGGCTGTTGTCGCACCTCTCCGACCCGGGCACGCGCGCGCGCGTCTCGCAGGACCCGACGGCGCTGCAGCGGCTCAAGGCCGCGGCGGAGGACGCGAAGAAGGCGGTCTCCACCACCGACTCGGCGCGCATTCACCTCGTGCTCGCCGGCGGAGAGAAGCCGGGCCGCGGCCACGTCATCGACACGATGCTGACGCGGCAGTTCTTCGAGCGGCTGGTGCGGCCGAAGACCGAGCTGTGCCTGCACCTGGTCGAGAAGACGCTCGAGGAGTCGAAGGTGAAGCCCGAGCAGGTGCAGGCGGTGCTGCTGGTCGGCGGCATGACGCGCGTCCCGCTGCTGAGGCAGATGGTCACCGAGCGCGTCGGCAAGCTGCCGAAGCTCGAGGTGAACCCCGACGAGGCGGTGGCCATCGGCGCCGCGATTCACGCGGCCGAGCTGTCGAGCCAGGTGAAGAAGACGCTGCTGCTCGACGTGGTGGGCAGCACGCTCAGCGTCGGCATCGCCGGTGGCCTGGTGCAGCCGCTGATCAAGAAGAACACCCAGCTGCCGTGTGCGGTCACCGACGTCTTCCACGCCTCGCGCGACGGCCAGACGGTGGCGCGCCTGCCGGTCTTCCAGGGCGAGTCGATGCACTCGGTCGACAACGCGCGCCTCGGAGAGCTGAAGCTCGAGGGCCTCTCCGGCAACGAGCGCGCCTCGATCGAGGTTCGCTTCGACATGAGCGTCGACGGCACGCTGGCGGTCAGCGCGCGCGACCGGGCGACCGGCATCACGCAGACCGCGCGCATCGTCGCCCGCGCCGACCTGCGCGACGACGAGCGCCAGCGCCTGATGAAGCAGGAAGAGGAGCGCCGCGAGGAGCTGGACGGGGTCGACGTCGGCGAGCGGCACCGGAACCGCCACGCGCGGCGAGCCCTGCACGAGGTGCTCGTGCCGCTGCGGCGCATTCACCGCGAGCTCAAGCTCGCGGCCGATGAGACCGACGACGCCCAGGCCCGCGACACCGCGGAGACGCTCGGCCGGCAGATCGTCGAGGCCGAGATCGTCGAGACCACCGGCACGCGGGAGCAGGTCATCGAGCTCGCGAAGAGGATGCGGGAGCTGTTGATCACGCTCGCGGGGCTGAAGAGCTGAAGAGCTGAACAGCCGGGATCGCGATCGGGATCGGCTCGAGAGGGCCCGACCGCGCTCCCGATCCCGGCAGGTCGTCACATCGCGAGCACCGCCGCCGTGCTCGGCCCATCGAGCGCAGCAAGGCCATGGGGTTCGCCTGAGCCGGTCGTTTTCTGTATAGGGCGGGCATGCGTCCCCTTCTCGGTCTCGTCGCCGTGGCGACCCTCGCCGCGGCCTGCGGCAAGCCCAACCTCGGTGCCTCGTGCCGGCGCCTCGCGGCCACGTCCTGCAAGCGGGCGTTCGAGTGCAGCCGCGCGTCGGCCGAGCGCCTCTACGGTGACGAGGGCACCTGCACCACGCAGCAGAACAACGTCTGCGCCGCGTTCGACGACTACGAGTGCGACGACCTCTCGGCGTACGACCGGTGCGTCGACGACTTCGCGAAGGTCTCGTGCGCTGCGACCATCGGCTACAGCTGTCCGACCAGCTCGCTCTCGACGTGCCGTCCCCGCAGCAGCGGCGGGAGAACCGCCTGCACCTCGACGAACATCAACAGCCAGTCGAGCGCCTGCACCGTCACGCTGAGCAACTGCACCGACGGCCGCGCCTACGTGCTCTCGTGCTCGGGCAACACCTGCTCGTGCAACGACGGCTCGTCGACGCGCTCGGTGACCTCGTCGTGCTCGACGCGCGAGGCCGCCATCGCCGTGTGCGGCTGGAACGTGCAGTGAGCCGTTCCCGCCCCCTCGCGGGTCGGTGAGCTCATGTTGATTCGCGTCGCGGTGCTCTCGTGTGTGCTCGGCTCGGCGCCGGCGTTCGCCCAGAAGCGCATCACCCTCGAGGTGCAGAAGGCCGACATCACCAGCGTGCTGCGCGTCTTCGCCGAGCTCATGCACCTGAACCTCGTCGTCGCCGACGACGTGCAGGGGCAGGTGACGCTCTCGCTGCGCAACGTCCGCATCAACGAGGCGTTCGCCGTGGTGCTCCAGGCGCGCGGGCTCGGCTACGAGAAGCAGGACGGCAACATCTTGCGCGTCGCCACGCTGCCGACGCTGACGAAGGAAGCCGAAGAGCGCGCGAAGCTGAAAGACGCGAAGCTGAAGGACGCACAGCTGCAGACGCGGCTCATCCCCGTCAACTACGCGAACGCCGACGACCTCGTGCCGCAGGTGAAGGCGCTCTTGTCCCCGCGCGGCACGGTGAGCGTCGACAAGCGCACCAACACGCTCATCGTGCGCGACGTCGCGGACTGAAAGTCCGCGGCTGCCGGTCAGGGCCGGGGCGCGACGAGGAAGCGGTGAATTCTCCGCACCGAGTCGAGCGACGGCTTCACGAACTTGAGCCGCATGCCCCCGTTGGCGTCGTAGCTGCCGAGCACCTCGGCCTCGAGCTTGAGCGGCGCCATCGGCTCGTCGGGCAGGAACAGCTTCAAGAACAGCCGCGAGCCCTGGACCGGCGTCGGCCCGTGCTTCGTCGACATGCCGAACGTCGAGAGGTCGGTGGTGAGGCGCACGTAGCGCGAGTCGCCGTGCGACTCCTCGCACTCGAGCTCGACCGGCACGCGCGGCGTCGCGCGGCGCTCGCGGAAGCTGCGCCGCTCGGGCTGGCCGGCGGACAGGCGCGCGTACAGCCCGACGATCGACGACTCGTTGTTGCCGCGACGGTCGCGCCGGTACGCCTTCGGCTTCGGAGGCGTGATGAGCGGGAGCAGAGCTGCCGATGCAGATGACGAGGTCACGACTGCCTACATTGTCGGATTCGTGACGCTTCTGTTTCGTGCCTCCGGTCGTCAAGATTTCTCATGCGCTGAGAAGGCGGCCGGTTCCTAAGGGCGCGACGGGTCACGTGGTACCGTCGCAGCCGGGAGCTGGGCCGACAGTGAACCGCCTCGGAGCGCTCGCGCTTGGGATGCTCGTGTTGAGCGCGGCGAGCGCACATGCGGACGTGCGACTTGCAGACGCTCCGCGCTACCGGGCGTCGCTGACGGTGGGCGTCGCGGGCCGCAACTCGGACCAGGTGCAGGCCGGAGTCGTGCCGCTGCACATCGGCGGCATCTCGCCGACGGTGGTGCACTTCGGCGGCGCGTACTTCTTCCTGAGCTGGCTCGGCGCGGCGCTCGACGCGTCGTTCGAGACGTACGGCATCAACGGCGTCGACCTCAACGGCGACCGGGTGAGCCGCCAGCTGTTCGGGCTGCGGCTGATCGCCGAGGCCGTCGGCCGGTGGTCTCCCAAGCCGTGGTTCGGGCTCGAGCTGCACCTGGGCTACGCGGGCGGCATGTGGCCCGGCATCGGGCTCGAGGGGCGCGAGGTGCGCGCGGCTCCGCTTGCGTGGCACGGCCCGTCGGTGGGCTTCGCGCTCGCGCTCGAGCCCGACGCGCCGATCGGCGGCCAGCTCTTCGGCCGCTTCATGCCCGGCTTCGGCATCGGGTCGGGCATCAACCCGCTGTCGCTCTCCGCCGGCGTGCAGGTGCACTTCCTCAACCTCGCGCTGACCGAGGAGCTCAGGCTCGCCGCGCTCGTCGAGGGCGAGGTCATCGGCGCCGGCGGCGGAAGCTCGACGGGCGAGAGCTTCAACCAGCTGCAGGTGCGCGCCGCGCTCGGCGTGCGCATCCGCCAGCAGTCGCCGGCCCCAGCGTCGGACGTCGCCGGTGGCGGCACCACCGGTCGCATCCGCGGGCGCGTGGTCGTCGGCGGAGTCGGCCTCTCGGGCGCGACCATCACCTCGGCGAAGCTGCCGCAGGCGACCAGCGGCGCCGACGGAGACTTCGAGCTCGACGCCGTTCCTCCCGGCACGCACGTGCTCAAGGCGGTGCTCGACGGGTACAAGCCGCTCGAGCAGACCGTCGACGTGAAGGCGGGAGACGAGGCGCGCGTCACGTTCGAGCTGACGAAGCCGACCGGCCCGGGGCGCATCCGCGGCGTGGTGAAGAACGACAAGGGCGCGCCGGTCGCCGACGCCGAGGTGACCGCAGCGGGCCGCGCGGCGGTGAAGACGGGCGCGGACGGCAGCTACACCGTCGACGGCGCGGGCCCGGGGCCCGTCACGGTGAGCGTCAAGGCGAAGGGCTTCAAGCCGGCCGAGGACGCGGCGCAGGTTCCTCCCGAGGGCGTCGCGACGCTCGACTTCTCGGTCGTGCCGGTCGGGGCCGGAGTGCCCGCGACGATTCGCGGCACCGTGCGCGCCGTCTCGGGCAAGGTCGTGAAGGCGACCGTGAAGATCTCGGACGTGAACCTCACCGTGCCGATCAAGGGCGACGGCCGCTTCGTGGTGCAGGTGCCCGGCGGCAAGTACACTCTCACCATCGAGGCGGCCGGGTACGTGACGCAGGTGAAGACCGTGGAAGTTGCCGACGGAGATCAGGCCATCTTCCAGGTCGACCTGCAGCCGATGGGTCGATGAGGGCTGGGATGAACAGCCGGGATCGGGATCGGGATCGCGCGAAATGGGGACTGTCCCCATTGCTGCTGCTGCTGCTCGCGGCCTGTCCCGGCAAAGACGACGAGGGCCCGGTGGTCGCTCCGCTGCCGCCGAAGTCGGTGGCGCGCCTCGTCGCGAAGGAAGGCACCGTCACGCTCACGCGCGGCGCGAAGGTGCAGCCGGCCGAGGTGGGCCCGCTCGAAGAGAAAGACGTGCTCGAGACCGCCGAGGCGAGCAAGGCGCTGCTGCGCGCGCCCGGCGGCCAGGAGATCGAGCTCGGAGAGAAGACGCGCCTCGAGGTCGGCACGTCGCTCGGCGAGCTCGAGGTGACGGAGGGCACCATCTCGTTCCTCGCGTCCGACGAGGGCGACGGCGGAGTGGTGCAGGTGAAGACGAAGTTCGGCAGCACCGCGGTGGCGCCCGGCACGCGCGCGACGCTGCAGCTCGGCGACCAGGGGCTGTCGGTCGACGTCTCGGTCGGAGAGATCGTCCAGGTCGGCGACGACGGCGGTACGCGCAGCGTCGCGGCGGGGCAGAAGCTCGAGTTCGGCGTCGGGTCGATCGAGCTCGAGGCGCCGCCGGAGGCTCCGAAGGGGCTCGAGGTGCAGCTGCAGCCGGAGGGCCGCGTGCTGCTGAAGAAGAAGGGCGAGGCGAGGTTCGCGGCCGCGAAGAAGGGCGCGCAGGCGGTCGCCGAGGGCACCGCGGTGCAGGTGGGGCCCGGCGGCAAGGCGAAGCTCGCCGTCGAGGGCGCGACGGTGAAGCTCGGGAGCGGCACGACGGGCACCGTCGACTCCGCCGCGCCGGGAGACGACGGCAACGAGCTCGGCCTCACCGTGAACGGCGCGGCGTCGGTCGTGCTCGACGGGAAGAAGAAGGCGGCGGTGAAGCTCGGCGGCAAGCAGCCGCTGAAGGTGCGGGGAAACACCGAGGCAGCGGTCAACGTGAGCAAGGGCCGCGTCGAGGTGCTGATCGGCGAGGTCGAGCTCGAGACGAGCGGCAAGAAGCAGGTGGTGAAGGCGGGCGAGGTCGCGACGGTCGGCGGCGCCGGCATCACGGTGGCGCAGAAGCCGCGGCCCGCGCTCACGCTGCCGATGGGCAAGAAGGTCCGCGTCTACGCCAGGCGCCCGCTCGGCGAGGTGGCGCTCGACCTGCCCGAGGGGAAGACGCGCATGCAGGTCGCGGCCGACGCGGCGTTCACCGACGTGGTGCTGTCGGGCCCTGCGGAGAGCTTCGTGACGGTGCAGGCCCCGGTGTCGGGCGACGTCTTCTGGCGCACGCTCGACGAGAAGGGCGAGGCCACGGCGCAGGGCCGCGCGCGGTTCATGCCGGAGACGTCGGGCGGCAAAGACGACGCGAGCCACAGCGACGTCGTCGCGGAGACCGGCCTCAAGGCGACCGTGTTCTTCCAGGCGGCGGTGCCGGCGCTGACGTTCACCTTCCCCGAGGTGGTGAGCGCGCGCGGCTACCGCTTGCGCGTGTACAAGGCGGGCGACCTGTCGAAGCCGATCGTCGACAAGAAGGTGAGCGAGGCGAAGGCGACGGTGGAGCAGGGCGTGCTCGGCGAGGGCTCGTACCGCTGGTCGGCGAGCGCGCTCGACGAGGCGGGCAACGACAAGGTCGGCGGCCGCATGAACCAGATGGACATCGTCTTCGACAACTCGCTCACCACGCTGCACATCACGTCTCCGAAGGACGGCGAGAAGGCAGACGGCGCGAAGGCGGTCGGCACGGCCCCGCTCGGCTCGAAGCTGTTCGTGAACGGGAAGCTGCTCGGCACCGACGGCAGCGGGCGGTTCAGCGCCGCGTTACCGAAGGGTGACAGCGTGGTGTTCCGCCTGGTGATGCAGGACGGGTCCGAGGCCTACTGGTTCAGGCGGCTGAAGAAGTAGGCTGCCGCGCGATGACCGAGCTGCGTCCGCTGCTCGAGGCGATCGTCTCGAACGTCAATGAAGCGATCACGGTCGTCGACGCTGCGGGGCGGTTCGTGTTCGTGAGCGAGGACGCGGCGAAGCTGCTCGGCTTCGAGTCTTCGCACGCGCTGATGCAGGCCGAGCCGCGCAGCGTGCGCGAGCGGTACCAGATCGTCGACGAGCTCGGGCAGCCGCTGCCGCTCGAGCTGCTTCCCACGACGAAGGCGTTCCGCGGCAAGCCGGCGCAGCTGGTGCTCGGCTGGCGACTGCAGGGCACGGGTGAGCTCCGGTGGAGCGACACGCGCTCGGTGCCCGTGCTCGGCGCAGACGGCCGCGTCGAGCTGGTGATCAACTTCTTCAAAGACGTCACCGAGCAGCGGCAGCGCGACGCGCAGGAGAAGTTCCTGGCGGCGGCGACGGTGCTCTTCAGCGAGTCGCTCGACACCGACGCGACGCTGCGGAAGCTCGCGCAGATGGCGGTGCGCGAGCTGGCGGACTGGGCGGTCGTCGAGCTCGTCGACCCGGAAGCGGGGCCGAGCGTGCAGCCGCGGCGCGTGGCGATCGCCCACGTCGACCCCGAGAAGGTGAAGCTCGCGCACGAGATTCGGCAGCGCTGGCCGACCCCGTGGGATCCGAACGCCACGCGCGGAGTGGCGGCCGTCATCCGCACCGGCCGTCCGCAGCTCATCCCCGTCATCCCGCGCGAGATGCTGCAGGCCGCAGCCCAGGAGCCCGCGCACCTCGAGGCGCTGGAGCGCATCGGCATGCACAGCTTTCTGTGCGTGCCGCTGGTCAGCCAGCGCCAGCAGGTCGTCGGAGCGCTCTCGCTGCTGACCGCGCCGCCGCGCCGGCTGCAGGATCGCGACGTGGCCTTCGCGCTCGAGCTGGGCCGGCGCGCCGGCACCGCGATCGAGAACGCGCGGCTGTTCAGCGCGCTCGAGCAGGCGAACCGCCACAAGGACGAGTTCCTCGCGATGCTGGCGCACGAGCTGCGCAACCCGCTGGCGCCGATGATGCTGGCGCTCGAGCTGATGCGCCGGCCCGAGCGCGTGCCCGGGGCGCGGCAGGTGCTCGACCGCCAGCTCAAGCACCTCTCGCGGCTCGTCGACGATCTGCTCGACGTCTCGCGCATCTCGCGGGGGAAGATCGAGCTGCGCCGCGAGGTGGTCGACCTCGCCGCGCTGATCGCACAGGTCGCGGAGGATCACCTCGACACCTTCCTCGAGCACGGGCTGCAGCTGCACGTCGACTGCGCGCGCGGCACGTACGTCGAGGGAGATCGCGCGCGGCTGCAGCAGGTCGCGGGCAACCTGCTCGGCAACGCGCTCAAGTTCACTCCGCACGGCGGGCACGTGTGGTTGCACGTGAAGCGCGGCGACGACGGCGCGGTGCAGCTGTCGGTGACCGACACCGGGGACGGCATCGACGCCGCGATGCGCGAGCACCTCTTTCAGCCTTTCGTGCAAGCCAGGACCGGCCTCGATAGAAAGAGCGGGGGCCTCGGGCTGGGGCTCGCGCTGGTTCGCCGCATCGTCGAGCTGCATGGGGGAAACGTGAAAGCGATCTCGAAGGGCAAGGGGCACGGAGCGACTTTCGTGGTGAGCCTGCCGGCGGCCGAGGCCCCGCGCGCTCCGCGGGTGGGCGCGCTCACCAGCTCGGACGACCGTCGGCCGGGGCGCAGGCCGCTGAGCGTGCTCGTCATCGACGACAACGTCGACCTCGCGAACACGATGCGCGACCTGCTCGCGTTCGAGGCCGAGAACGTGACGGCCGACTACTCCGGCATCACGGCGGTCGAGCGCATCAAGCAGCTCAAGCCGGACGTCGTCATCTGTGACATCGGCCTGCCGGAGAAGGACGGGTACGAGATCGCGCGCGAGGTTCGCGCCGATCGCTCGCTCGACGGCGTGAAGCTCATCGCGCTGTCGGGCTACGGCATGGACGCGGACAAAGAGCGCGCGGCCGCGGCGGGCTTCTCGCACCACGTGACGAAGCCGGTCCCGCCGGATCAGCTCGTGCGGCTGCTCGACGACGCCTGACGCCAGAACGCGGTCGAGCCGGCGTGCTTGATGAGCGTGCGGCGCGTGCCGGCGAGCGCGCGCGCCCGGGCTGCGTCGAGCGTGGCGGCCTCTTCGGGCGTGACGGCGACGACCTGCCAGGTCTGGTCGTCGGGCTCCGAGTCGAAGCGCACGCGCTCGTCGAAGCGGACGGCGAAGCGTTGGCCGCAGAGCGCGCAGGCGGTGAGGTCGACGCCGTGGTGGTAGTCGTCGTCGAGCGAGCGCAGGTGCGTGCCGCGGCAGGCGGCGAAGGCGGCCTCGGCGTCGTCGGAGATGCATCGGCAGCTCGGCACGGGGGGGCCACACGCTACCGGCATGGCCGTTGAAACGGTAAGCCACATGCCAACGACGGCCCTGGCAGAGTCCCGGAGTTTCGACGTCTACGACCTCTTGCAAAGGGGTCCGCTGGTGCCGCTTGTCCCAGTCGCGGGAGCAGTGGTGCACTTTGTCGCGCGCCCGAGAGCGTGGTCGAAGCCGATGCGCTGGGCGCTGGTCGCGGGCGCCGCCGCGGCGGTGCTGAACGTGGTGCGCTGGCAGCTCAAGCGCTTCACGACTCCGAAGCCGGGCTACGAGGTGCTCAAGCGGGTGAAGCGGCTCGAGCTGCGGCAGTACCCGTCGATGGTGGTCGCGGAGACGGACGTGGAGAAGGACTTCGACGGCTCGCTCGACGAGGGCTTCGCGCGGCTGGCCGCGTACATCTTCGGCGGGAACTACAGCGGGAAGAAGATGGTGATGACCGCGCCGGTGATGGCCCGGCGTCGCAACGGGCGGCACGTCGTGGCGTTCGTGATGCCTCCGCATCGGAAGCTCGCCGAGCTGCCGGTGCCGAACGATTCGCGGGTGCGGGTGCGGGAGCTGGCTCCGCGCGTGGTGGCGGCGCTGAAGTGGCACGGACGGTACGACGGCGCCTCCGTGGCGAAGGCCGAGCTCGAGCTGATGAAGATGGTGGTGGCGCTGGGCCTGAAGACGCGCGGCGTGCCGATGTTCGCCGGCTATGACGCGCCGGCGACGCTGCCGCCGCTGCGGCGGAATGAGATGTGGGTCGAGCTGGAGACGTGAGGCTCACTGCCCGCGCATGACTCCGTAGCTGCCCGCGAAGAAGCACGCGCCGGCGTGGCACCGCATGTGTCGGGTGCCCCACGGCGCAGGGGTCGTCAGGTAGCCGGCGTCCGGCTGCTTCTCCATGAGCACCGCGTCCCCGAAGGCGGACGTGACGAGCGCACGAGGCCCATGTGCGGCGAGCTCGATTCCGTTCGCGTAGACGAACCCTTGTGGCCGCACGTAGGCGGTGTCCGCGATGACGCCTCCGTCCGGGGTCAGCGCGTAGACGGCGCTGCCGGAGAAGTCGATGGCCGCCTGCGTGCCGTTGCGCGACGCGAAGTGCCGCAGCGGACGGACGGCGGTGTTGCCGCGGTAGAACGTGGGCTGCAAGCCGACGCCGCCGTCCGCAGCAGCGGGCCCGAAGCGCACGGCGTGTGAGTCGTAGACGCCGCTCGGGCCGCCGAAGGCCCACATGGAGCTGCCGTCGCCGAGCAGGCCGTCGATGTCGATGCCGGTGGCGCGACTCGACCAGGTGGAGCCGTCGAAGCGGTGCACCGTGCCGGCGAAGTAGTCGCTGACGAAGATCGAATCGCCGGTGCAGCCGAGGTAGCCGACGCTGACGCCCGGCGGCGTCACGTCGACCCACGCGCCGGCGTCCAACGCGTACAGCTCGAGGCCACCGACGGCCCAGGTGCCGCCGGCGCGCGTGCAGGCCGGGCCGAACGAGACGTTGGGCGGCGCGCTCGGGAGCGGCTCCCAGCGGCCCGCGTCGGTTCGCTCGGCGAGCTCGCCCTGCTCGGCGAGCGCGACGAGCCGGCCGTCGGCGCTGGCGGCGAGCTCGCGGTACGGCCGCCGGCTGCCCTGGCGAAGTTGTCTCCACTGGGTGCCGGTGAAGCGCAGGAACTCGCCGCCGTTGCCGACGGCCCACAGGTCATTGGAGGCGAGGCCGTCGATCTTCCAGATGGACGACGTCGCCGGGCTGGTCGTCACGGTCCAGCTGCCGAGGGCATCGTCCCAGACGGCGATGGTGCTGGGCCAACCACCGGCCCACAGCCGGCCGCCGACGAGCCTCAGCGTGAAGAAGACGAAGTTCGTGGGGCTGTTGGCGAGCTTCGTCCACGTCGTTCCGTTCCAGTGCCACGCGTCGCTGTCCGCGACGTAGAAGTCCGAGCTGCTGGCGCCGGTCACCGTGAGGTAGACCGACGTCGCGGCGCCTGGAGGCGGTGTCATGCTGCTCCACCCCAGACCGTTGAAGCGGAGAACGGTCTTGTTGCGCCCGACAGCGACCAGCGCGGACGGACCCGTTCCCCAGACGGCCTCGAGGTCCTGTGTCGTGCCGGTCGACAGGGCGTTGAGCGCCGTGCCGTCCCACATCAGCGAGAGGCCGCCGGAGCCGACGATGAACACCTCGCCGGTCGAGAAGCCGATGACGTCGCGGAGGGTCCCCGTGACGGGGCTCGACGGCATCACCCGCGACCACTGCCCGGCGCGGTAGCGCAGCACGAGCCCCTGAGCGCCGACGGCCCAAACGTCGCCCGCGGTCGCCCAGAGGCCCTGCAGGGCAGCCCCGTCGCCTTCGCGGAGCTGCGTCCAGCGTGCGCCGTCGAAGCGCGCCACGTGGCCGTCGTTGCTCACCGCGTACGCTTCGGTCGCGCTCACGAAGTGCAGGTCCGTCCACCACATCGGGCCGGGGCGCGGCGTCTCCCAACACAGGCCGCGCGTACAGAACTCGTCGAAGGTGGCGCCGCCGTCCGACGGGGCCGGCGCGCTGCCGCCGCCGGCGCCGCCTCCGCCGTCCGTGCTGCCTCCGCCGCCTGTGCCGCCGCTGCCGCCACCAGCGCCGGCGTCGAGAGCACCGGCGTCGCTGGGCTCGCCGGCGTCTTCGCCGCCGCTCTCGTTACCTCCTCCTGGGGCGCCGCCACCTGCGCTGGAGCTACCGCCACCTGTCGCGGTGCCGCCTGCGGCGCCGCACGGCTCGACTTCACATGGAAGGGGGTTGGGGCTGCACGCGAGGAGGAGCGCGACGAAGAGGGAAGGGCGAGGGGACATGCACGCTCGACCCGGCGACCCGAGGTTGGCTGCAACGATGTCCGATTTGATGAGTCGGGCCTTGCTGGAGTCACGCGCGCCGGACGCGGCGGCGAATCTCGGAGGGCGAGGGCAGCCCTGCGCGCTGCATCGCCTGGATCAGCGCGCGGTCGCTGCGGTAGCCGAGCGCTGCCGCGACGTCGGCCACGCGCGCCTGTCGCGCCGTTACGAGAGCGCTTGCGTACTGCAGACGCACCGTGTGCAGCGTGGTGCGCCAGGAGCCCTCGATGAGACCGAGCCAGCTCGTGAGCTGCTCGAAGTCGCGGCGGAGCTGTCGTTCGCTCCGTGCCGCGGTGAAGTCGACGAGGGTCGGCATCGCGTGCAGGCCAGAGAGCGCGCGGTTGAGGAAGGCGGCGATCTCGCGAACGCGCGAAGGCGTCGGCAACAGACGCGGCGACGGAACGGCGTAGCCTTCGGCGCGCAGCGCGGCGGTCAAGTCGACGAGCTCGCGCTCGAGCGGGCCCGCGTCCTCTTCGTGTGCGAGCCGTTGCACGAACGTCCAGCAGCGCTCGACGGTGCGGGGTGCGACGCGGCCGACGTCGACCGTGGCAGCCGAGGCCGACCCCGTGAGGTCCTCCCATTCGAAGGTGAGCAGGCGCAGGCCCGGTTCCCAGCGATCCGTGAGCGTGGGGCTGCGGTGGGCCTGCAGCACATCGCCCGAGTGCAGGCTGCGGGTGCCGAGCCGTCGGTCGATCCACTCGCCGTCGAGGCAGACGGTGAGCTCGTGAAGGAAGCCGGCGGTGCCCTTTGCGTTGCCGAGCACACTCGCGTCGTATGTGAGGCCGTCCAGCTCCATCGCGTAAACCCGGTAGCCGGGTTCACGCAGGCAGTAGAAACGGCGGGCCGTGTCGTCTGCGAGTCGCGCTTCGCGGATGAGACGGATCATGTCCTGATCACCCGCGGAGCTTAGCGCCGAAGACTCATCAAATCGGACACGCCTTCATGTGTCCGCGTGGCCCGGGGTACCTGGAGTCATGCGAACGACGTACATCGCGTTGGGGTTGATCATCATCGGCTGCTCGGGCGTGCCTCCAGTCGTCGAGCCGGCGGCAGATGCGGGCAACGGCGGCGGCGCTGACGTCGCAACAGGCGGTGGTGGCTCCGGCGGCGCGCTCGGAGGCGGCGCTGGCGGTGGGGCCGCCGGCGGTGGGAGCGCTGGCGGTGGGAGCGCTGGCGGTGGGAGCGCTGGCGGTGGGAGCGCTGGCGGTGGGA
>CALJKW010000052.1 GCA_937980205.1 uncultured Myxococcales bacterium
TTCACCGACGACGGCATCTTCTGGCCCGACGAGATTTACCAGTCGCTCGAGCCCGCCCACCGGCTCGTCTTCGGCCACGGCCTCGTCCCCTGGGAGTTCATCGACGGCGCCCGCAACTGGGCGCTGCCCGGCTTCGTCGCCTTCCTCTTGAAGCTCGGCGGCAACGACCCGGTCGTCTACCTGGGCCTCACCCGCGTCGCGTTCATCGCCATCGCCATCGGCACCGCGCACGGCTCGTACCTGCTCGCCCGCGCGTACGGCGCGAAGGAGCTCCCCGCCGCCGTCGGCGCCGCCTGCTTCGCGCTCGGGGCCCTGCCGCTCTACTTCGGCCACCGCGCCATGAGCGAGACCGCCAGCGCGCTGCCCGTCGCCTACGGGCTGTGGCTCACGCTGCGGCCCGACGCGGCGCGGAAGCACCTCGCGCTCGGCGCCTCACTGCTCGGCCTCGCCGTGCTGCTGCGCCTGCAGTGCGGAGTCTTCGCCGCCGGCGCGCTCGCCGTCCTGCTCGCGCGCAAGCAGTGGAAGCCCTCGCGCGACGTGTTCGTCGTGCTGCTCGGCTGGGCCTTCCTCTTCGGCCTGCTCGACCGGCTCACCTGGGGCCACTGGTTCCACTCGGCGCAGAAGTACCTCGAGTTCAACCTCATCAAGGGCGGAGGCGCCGCCTGGGGCACCCACCCGTGGAGCCACCTGTTGCTCCACGTCTTCTCCTCGATGACCGGCGTCGCCATCGCGTTCGCCGTCGGCCTCGCCATCTCGGTGAAGCACGCGCGCGGCCTCGCGCTCGTCGCGCTCGCGTTCTTCGCGCTGCACTCGGTGGTGCCGCACAAGGAGATCCGCTTCATCCTCACCGTGCTGCCGCTGTTCGGCGCGTGCGTCGGCATCGCGCTCACGCACCTGCCGAAGCAGCTCGCCTGGCTGGTGCTCGCGACCGCCGCGTTCTCTGCGTACCAGGCGAAGGGCCTCACCTGGGGAGAGCTCGGCGCCTACCCCGAGCGCGCCGCGCAGACCGCGTGGGACGACTTCGGCGCGTACAACCGCCTGCTGCTGAAGGCCGGCAAGCAGCCGCAGGTCTGCGGAGTCTTCATCGAGGGCGCGCACCTCGCCTGGGTCGGCGGCTCGACGTACCTCCACGCGAACGCGCCGCTGTACATGGGCGGCATGCAGCCGCCGCAGGGCGCGGTGAACTACGTCATCACGCCGCGCGAAGGCGGAGAGGTCGTCGCGCGCGACGGAGCCTTGAAGCTCGTGCACATTCCAGCCGAGCCATGCAGGCCCGACCCCGGGTATACGTGGCGGCTCCCATGAGCGACTGCCTCTTCTGCAAAATCCTCGGCGGCCAGATTCCGGCGAAGATCGTCCACCAGGACGAGCTGTGCATCGGGTTCCTCGACATCGCTCCGCAGGCGCCGACGCACGTGCTGTTCATCCCGCGCCGCCACCTCGCGAGCCTCAACGACGCCACCGTCGAAGATCGCGAGCTGCTCGGTCACCTCATGGTCGTCGCCGCCGAGTACGCGCGGAAGAACAACATCGCCGAGGCCGGCTTCCGCCAGGTCATCAACACCAACCGCAACGCGGGGCAGACCGTCTTCCACGTGCACCTGCACCTGCTCGGTGGGCGGCCGCTGACCTGGCCTCCGGGCTGAGGCGGCGCTTCACCAGCCGGTGAGCGTCAGCGACAGGCCGAGCCGACCGGCGACGTACGGGCTGACGTCGATGACGAGACCCGGCGGCGCCTTCGCGTCCGGCAGGGGAGCCGAGCCGTGCGTCAGCGCCCGGTACGCGATGGTGGTGATGCCGACGCCTTGCAAAAGTCCCGAGGTGATGAGCATCCACATGTCTTCGCGCGCCTGCTGCCCGCCGCGGATGAGCGTGAGCCAGGGGCCGAGCACCGGCGCGCCGTAGACGAGGTACTGCGAGTCGAACAGCGACTGCTGGCCGATGGGTGCGCCGAGCTGCTCGTCTTTGAGCCGCTCCACGTTCGCGCGGTACGACGGTGCCGCCCACACGCTGCCGAGGAACGAGCCCACCGACAGCCGCCACGTCAGGCGCGGGCTCGTCTGCCGGGGCGCGTCCGACTGGGACAGCATCAGGCTGGCGATGAGCGCGAGGACCACGGCGGACCGGTTCGAAGCGTAGAGCAGCCCTCATGCCCTACCCAACCCCGGGTGGGCAACCTGCCGACAGTCCGTCACTGCGCGGAAATCTGCGCAGCGTGCAGGCGGTGAAGCAGTTCCTCACGTGCTGTCTCAGTGCGAACGGAGAACGGTCACGCCCACAGCTTCCGAATCTCCCGCCCCTCGCGCAGCGCGTGCACGTCGCGGTACCGCTTGCCGAGGTCGAGGTCGACGAACACCTTGTCGTGGTCGAACAACCCGAAGCTGGTCGAGAAGCAGAGCTGATCATCTCCCTCCCTCGAATACCCCTCGCGGACGATGTCGTGCCCGTACAGCGCGACGGTGCCGCCGAGGGCGTCGAGGAACCTCTTCGACTCGTGCGGCTTCGCCATGCGGCTCCAGAGCAGCGGGCCGAGCACCGGCACGCGGATGAACTCGCTGAAGTGCCAGTCCTCGTAGCCGTCGAGCTTCAGCTCCTCGAGCTGGGCCGGCGACTCGAGCGCGGCGGAAGGCGCCGCGTGCAGCATCACCGCTCCGCACGGCGCGCGCGCGACGAGCGGGAACGTCGCGATGGCCTCGCGCAGCCGCGCCTTCGCGGCGTCGTCGAGCCGCGACTCGAGCGCGAGCCGCTCGTCGTCGTGGAACTTCGCGGTCGCGGGGCCGCCGATGTGCGAGTGGTCGTGGTTGCCGAGCAGGCAGACGACGCGTCCTCCGAACTCGCGCTGCGCCTCGAGGAAGCGCTCGACGAGCCGCGGCGACTCGTCTTCGTACGGCGTGCCCAGATGATCCGGCCACGACGACACGGTGTCGTCATCCGGCCCGTGCACCAGGTCGCCGGTCAGCACCAGCCACGCGTCCGGCCCGGCGTCGTAGAGATGAACGAGCAGCCGCTCGAAGTCGCCGAGGTTGCCCTGCAGGTCCGTCGCGACGAGCAGGCGGCCGTGCGCGGGCAGCTCGAGCAGCCGTTTGCTTCGCATGGGAGGGTTCGCAGTATAGAGGTCACACCATGACGATGCGCGTCGGCACTTCGCCCACCACGACCCGGACGCAGCAGACCAGCGACACGTCACAGCCGGCCAACACCACGAGCACGCAGGGCGTCCGGCCCGCGGGGTGGACTCCCGGAGTCGAGCGCACGCGCCAGACCGGCCCGTCGCAGCAGCTCACCGGCAACACGCCCAACGGCGGAGTCACCGAGCTCGGCCTCAACCCCGCCGTCGCCCCCGACCGGCAGCGGCAGACGTTCGAGAACCTGTTCCGGCTCGGGCGCGAGCTCGCCGCCGAGGGCAAAATCCCCGTCATCGTCATCGACCACCGGCACACCGGCCTCGACGATCGCCCCATCGTCCGCGCCGGCCTGCAGGACCTCGCGCGCACGGCCAACATCACCGAGCTGCAAGACCTCGACGCGGCGCTGCAGAACGGCACGCTCAAGTTCCTGCCCGGCTACACCGAGCAGGCCTCCGACCACTGGCGCGCCGCGCACCCCGAGCTCGTCGCGAAGTACCCCGGCGTCTTCGGAGAGCCGGGCTCCCGCATCCCCATCGGCTTCATGGGCAAGAGCCCGCGCGAGGCGAACGCCGTCGACGGCCTCGCCGAGCTCGAGGCGCGCTGGAGAATGGAGACCGGCGGCAAGGGGCAGATCATCTTCGCGGGCTCCGGCAGCGGCAGCGCCGAAGACTTCGCCAGCGTGTACCGCCGCCCGAAGAGCGAAGGCGGCGCGGGCCTTCAGAACCCCGACGTGCGGCATGGCGCTCCGCAGCCGTCGAGCGAGGCGAACGCTCGCGCGGAAGCGCTCGTGACGGCGTTCAACGCGCGGCACCCGAATGATCCGCCGGTGCGGCTCGATCACGACTCGCGCGGCAAGGCGGGGTGGGTCGAGACCATCGAGCGCGAGTCCGGCCCGAACGGAGAAGAGAAGGTCGTCGCCGCGTTCATCGACGACCGGGCGCACAACCGCATCGCGTCTGCCGCGGCGTCGAAGCTCGGCGACCGGATGATGCAGATCAAGTCGGCCTCTCCAGGCATCTCGTTCGCGCAGCTCGACAACGACAACGCGAACCTGATCAGCACGTTCAAGCCGAACCCGTAAACAGACCGGGGCTCGCCGCCGAATCCACCGGGAGCGGGCCGCTGTCGTTCCCCTCGAGAGCGGCTTCAGTACTGGTGCAGAGATCGGCTGCGGTCTGGGGGTCGAGACTCGGAGCAGTCGGGGACGCTCAGGTGGACGACTCGACGGGCCCGGGTTCGTTCACCGGAACGGGCTGGGGAACGTGAACGAGAACGAGGACGGCGTTCCCGCCGACGTTCCCGAAAGACGTTCCCCTCAACGCACCCGGGCCCGTCGAGCCATCCACGTCGGCGTGGACGTCAACGTCCCCGGCAGCTCAGCCTTCAGGCCGGCGAAGGCGCAACAGGCGGGCTCGTGCCCTCGCCCGGCTTGAACGTGGCAGCCCAGACGTCCTTGGCCGTCTGCTTCCCGTACTCCCAGACCTTCGTCACGCCCACGGCGACCTTGTCCATCGCCCACAGCAGCGGGCCGGTCACATTCGCGAGCACGGGGTTGCGGACGAGCACCGTGAGGCCGACCTTGATGCCGGGAATCGGCACGGGCGCGAACAGCGTCATCGCGAGCGCTCCGGTCGACGTCGCCTCGGCCCGAAACAGACCCGGGATGAAGAGGTCGAGCTTGCGGCCGTGGAACGGGTGGGTCGCGAGCGAGATGCCGACCTGCGTGCCGAGCGGCGGGTTGAACGCGGCGCTGAAGCCCTTCTTCGACGGAGACAGCGCGTAGCCCGCTCCGCCGAACGGCGTCTGCAGGTTCGCGGCTCCGTACCAGTCGAGCTTGCGGTCGTTGGTCGCGCGCTCTTTCTCGAAGAGGTGAATGCCGGCGCCGACGCCTCCGAAGATGGGCACCGGGAAGCCGGGAACCCACTTTGCGAGGTCGATGGCCGGGCCGATGGAGACGCCCATCAGCAGGCCCGTGCGGTCCATCGCGGTCGGCTCGAGGTAGCCGCCGAGCTGCGCCGCGTACGCCTCGAGCGTCTGCAGGTCGGTGCCGAGCTTCACGGCCTCGGCGGAGAGCTCGTCGAACTGCGCCTTCGCGTCGCCGGTGAGCTGCGCGGGCTCTTTGTCGCCGATCAGCGCCGCGAGCTTCGCGTGCACTTCGCCGAGCTGCTCGGTGAGCTTCGTGACGGCCTCGCGCGCTCCGGCCTGCGTCGTCGGCAGCGAGAGCGGCTTGAGGATGGTCTCTCCGCTCTCGATGCGGCCCTTCAGCGCGGCCACGAGGTCACGCTGCGCGCTGAGCCGCTCGGCCTGCTCGGGGTACTTCACGAACGACGTCTCGATGTCCTTGAGCATCCGATCGGCTTCGTGGACCGTCGTCGGAATCTTCGCGGCGTCGGTGAGCAGGTCGACGACCGACTCCATCGTCGCGGGCAGACCGGGGATGAAGCGGCCCTGCAGCTTCGCGAGCTCGCCGAAGTCCTTCGCCGTCGCGGTGAGGCCTTCGTGCAGCTGGGTGAGCTGCGCGGGGTTGAGCTCCCAGAGCAGCGCGTTGAGCTGCGTCGCGACCTCGCTCGCCGACATCGAGCGGCCGCTCTTCGCCGCGGCGAGGATGTCGTCGGCCGCCTTCTTCTTCTCCAGCAGCGCGGGCGGGACCTCTTTGCCCTTCTTCTCGAGCCCCGCGACCTGGTTGTCGACGGCGCCGTGAATCGTCTTCACGAACTTCTCGAGCTGCTCGAGGCCCTTGGTGGAGAGCGGAACCTCAGCAGGAGCGGCAGGCTTCGCGTCGGTCCCCTGCTTCTCAGGAGACGTGACGACCGGGCTGAAACTTCCCGAAGGTTTGATCTTCATCGGACCTGACCCGGGCTTATCATGGCTTCGTGTCCGAGCACGAACGCGCCTTCGAAGAAGCGATGAGGCTGCAGCTCGAGGGCAAGGACGCGGCTCCCGCCCTCGAGCACGCGCTCGCGCTGGCGACGAAGGCGCACGGCGCCGGCAGCCGCGAGGCGCTGGAGGTGCTGCTGACGCTGATCTCCGAGCACGCCCGCCGCAAGCGTCCGGACGACGCAAAGAAGCGTCTACAGGACCTGATCAGCACCGGGGCTCCGGGCGCAGAGGCGATGGCCGGCGCGTTCCACTCCTCGTTCGGGCAGTGGGCCGAGGCCGAGGCGCACTACGCGCGGGCGCTCGGGTCCGCGACGGGGGAAGAGCGCGCGAAGCTGCAGCACGCCCTCGGCCGCACGCAGCTCGAGCTCGGCAAGCTCGACGAGGGCCGGGCCACGCTCGCGGAGGCGGCGAAGGCGGGGAGCGCTGCGGCAGCGGTCGATCTCTCGGACGTGCTCGCGATGAGCGGCAAGGTCGACGAGGCGCGCGAGGTGCTCGAGCAGGCGCGCAAGACCGCCGACAAGCGCTGGGCCGTCGAGTGCACCAGCCGCCTCGGAGTGCTGCTGCGCGCGAGCGGCAACGCGAAGGACGCCGAGCGGCACGCGCGCGACACGGTGATGTCGGCCGAAGAGCTCGACGCCCGCTCGGCCGCGCTCGCGCTGTTCGAGCTGGCCGCGGTGCAGGCTCAGCTGGGCAAGAACGCCGACGCGCTGCAGGTGCTCGAGCGTGCGGCGAAGAAGCTCGAGGGGCTCGAGCCGCGCGACGACTACGCGTGGGGCCAGGCGCAGCTGCGCGTCGGTGCTCAGCTCATGTATGGCTTTGCGAGCCGCGAGGGCGAGGCCGTCATCGCGCTGAACCGCGCGCTCGGAGCGCTCACGCGCGTCGCCGGCGCCGAGAGCCCCGAGTGCGCCGAGGTGCTCGTGCACCTCGCCGTCGCCGCCGTGCGGAAGGGAGACCTCTCGGTGGCCGAGGGGCTCGCGTCGCGCTCGGCCGCGCTGTACGAGCGCGCGTACGGGCCGGGCAACCGGCTCGCTGCCGGTCCGCTGAACCTGCTGTCTGCAGTCAAATTGCAGAGAGGGGACTCGCGCGGTGCAGAGGAGGCGCTGGCTCGCGCGGGCAGTACAAACCTGATACGCCCTTGATCATGACCTCACGCGTCGGAGACAACCCCCGCGTCAGCCCGAACACCACGATTCGTACGGACAACACGGTCCCCAACAACGTCCAGGGGACCACCACCTCGCAGCCCGCCACCAACACCGGCTGGGCGCCCGGCACGAACGGAACCCGCCGCACCACCGGAGTCGAGGGCGCGCACCGCGTCGAAGAGTCGCTCCCGCCGCGCCCGCAGCGCCTCACCGGCCGCATGGAGATGGACGAGAACGGCGGCAACTGGCGCATGCGTCTCTCGAACGGCCAGACCGTCGACCTCGTCTCCTCGGAGAAGGGCACGCGCCTGTCGAACTCGAATCAGCCGATGAACCCGACGTGGGCGCGCGGCTTCATCAACGACAACATCGACATCACCGTCCGCGGCCAGCTCGGCGCCGACGGCAAGTTCCAGGTCGAGGACTTCTCGCCCGGCAACTCGGACAAGTACGTGTCCGGCCGCGTGCAGCTGCGGCTCAACGGCGAGACCATTCCGCGCGGTGACCCGCGCGCGTCGCAGGCGACGGTGTTCATCAACACCGCGCGCGGCGACGTCGAGATTCGCGACCCGCAGCTCGCCGAGAAGTTCCGCCTCGCCGGTCCGCTCGGCGTGATTCTCCCGGGCGATCCGAAGATGGAGAACGGCAAGCTCGTGTACGACGCCGCTCCGACGCAGTACTTCGCGCTCGGCCGACCGCAGACGATGAACGGCCAGTCGACTCCGGCGCCGATCAAGAACGACGACGGCACGTACACCACGCAGCACGCGATGGCGTATCACGGCTTCAACGGCCGCACGGTCCTCGCCGACGAGAACGCCGCGGCCCGCGTGAATCACATGGACCGCAACTGGCTGCTCGGAGACTTCGTGCTCGGCCAGGGCGACAAGGCCGGCCAGCTCGTCGAGTTCCACGCGACGTACATCAGCGGCCCCAACGGCACGCAGGCGGCGCCGATGGCCTCGGCCGAGACGGTGCCGGACACCCGCCACGGAGACGCCGCGGCTCAGGCGCAGGCGCGCCAGCAGCTGCAGCAGCTCACCGCCGCGAACCCGAACCTCGCGAACGTCGAGCGCATCGTCACGAACCAGAGCTGGCACTCGCCGCCGGTCGACTTCGGCGCGTTCAACCTGCGCAACGGAGCTCCGCGGCCGCCGCCGCAGTAGGCGAAGCGAAGGACGGAGCGGCGCGAATTTCTACGCGGGTTGAGAGTCGCAGTACCAACCGATACGATTAAGTCTGATTGGAGTCCAATCATGGCTGATCGCGTCGTCACTGCTCATATTCCCAGAGAGCTCGCCGAAGAGGTCGATGACCTCGCGTCCACGCTCGACCGCCCGCGGGGCTGGATCGTCAAGGAAGCCCTGTCGCTGTACGTCGAGCTCGAGCGTAAGCGCCACGAGCTGACGTTGGAGGCGCTTGCCGAAGTCGACGCGGGTCGTCTCATCGAACATGCGGACATCGAGAAGTGGGCCGCGTCGTTGCCCGGCGCAAAGCGCAAGAGCAAGAAGCGCTGATGGCGCTGCGATGGACGACACCAGCCCATCGAGACCTCGCGCGACTGCACGACTTTCTTGAACCGGTGAATCCGCAAGCAGCGGCGAGGGCCGTACACATGATCCTCGCCGGGGTGCGCCGGTTGGCGGGCCACCCGCGGCTGGGCCGGCGACTGTCTCAGCACGATGACAGAGAAGTGCGCTCCATCGTCATCGGCGACTACGAGGTTCGGTACGAGCTCAAGGCGAAGGACCTGATCATCCTTCGCGTCTGGCACGTCCGCGAAGACCGGTGAGTCAGACCCGCGGCGGCGTGCTCGCCTGCGCGCGCTCGGCCGCCATCTCCTTGGCGAGCTTCGAGCCGTCGCTCAGGTACGCGATGTTCGCCCACGGCACGAAGTCGTGCGGCGCCTCGTCTCCGCCGGCCTGACCGGTCACCAGGCCGCGCTCGAGCACCTTGATGACGGCGCCCTCGCTGTTCGCCGGGAAGCCCCAGTTCGACAGCGGCGCCAGCGTCGCCACGCGCACGTAGGCGGGCGGGGCCTTCAGGTCGAGGTACTTCTGAATCTCCGCCTTCGCGCCCTCACCGACCTTCAACAGGTACTCCTGCATGTGTCGTCCCTCCCGACTTCGGATTTTAGAGCCAGGGCCAATCTACCCAGCTCTCACTCCAGCTGACCTTGTCTTTCGTGAAGCGCAGCGGGTCGTTGTCCGGCAGCGGGTCGTCCCACTTCTCCTCGAACAGCTTGAACTCGCCGTTGTCGAACGGCAGCCCGGGCGCCTTGCGCACCTGCTCGAAGCGCTCGCGGATTCCGCGCTCCTTCAGCTTCAGCGCGCGCGAGTGGCAGTGCGGGTTGTTGCCGCGCTTGTCGAAGAAGACGTGCGCGGTCCACGTGCAGCCGCCGCGGCAGAGCGAGGCCCACTCGCACGTGCGACAGAAGCCCCACAGGTGCTCGACGCCCTTCTTCGTGCCGCCGTGGAGATTGAAGGTGAGCTCCTTCGTCTCCATGATTTTTCGCAGCGGCGTGTCCTTGATGTTGCCGCCCGTGTACGGCTGGGTCGGCAGCGACGGGCAGCCTTTGATCTTCCCGTCCGCCTCGATGCCGATGCCCGAGGCGCCGGCGCCGCAGCCCTGCCACGCGGCTCCGCGCTCGTGCTGCGTGTGGCGCAGGATGTTGTCGTACGGGCCGAAGTACCCGATGTCGTTTCCCGGGTAGAGCTCCATGCCCTCGTTGATGGCGCGGTTCGAGACGCGCGCGAGCACCGGGAAGAGGTCGACGAGCTCGTACGGCTGAATGAGCAGCTCGGGGCGATCGGCCGCGTTGCCCATCGGCACGGTGAAGCCGTACTGCCACGCGCTGCAGCCCGCATCGCGCGCCACCTCGTACAGCGCCGGCCACTCGGGCGCCGACATGCGGTTGATCTGCGAGTTGAACGTGTACGTCATGCCCGCTTCGCGCAGGTTCTCGAGCGTCTGCATGCACTGCCGAAACGAGCCGGGCTTGCCGCGCAGAAAGTCGTGCGTCTTCTCGAGGCCGTCGATGCTGACGCTCACCTGCGTGAGGCCCGCCTCGACCATCTTCCGCGCGGTGAACGTGTTGATGCCGTAGCCGCCGGTCGTCATCGTGGCGGTCATGCCGTGGTCGGCGATGGCCCGCACCAGCGTGAGCCAGTCGGGACGCAAGAAGGCCTCGCCGCCGATGAGCGTGACCTCGGTGATGCCGGCCTCGGCCATCTGGCGGATCAGCTCGAGCGCCTCTTCGGTGTTCAGCTCACCGTCGCGCGCCTCGCCCGCGCGCGAGCCGCAGTGCTTGCAGGCGAGGTTGCACTTGAGGGTGATTTCCCAGACCGCGTAGGCGTCGCGGCGCGGAGTGACCTTCGGCGCAGGCGTCTCGGCCCGCGCGTGCTGGGTGCTGCCCTGAGGGCCTGCCACTGCGTCAGGCCTTCTTGGTCGAGGTGTCCGGGTTCGGACGCGGCAGCCCGTACTTCATCTGGATGGGCGGCTTGTTCGGGTTCGGGCGCGGCAGGCCGTACTTCATCTGAATCGGCGGCTTGTTCGGGTTCGGAGTCGGCAGCCCGTACCGCGCCTGGATCGGCGGCTTCGCCGGGTTGGGGCTCGGCAGGCCGTACTTCATCTGGATGGGCGGCTTCGGCGCCGGAGTCGGCAGGCCGTAGCGCATCTGAATCGGCGGGCGCTGGCCCGTCGACGGCGTGCCGGTGTTCGGCTTCGCGTTGACGATGCGCGGGTGGCGCGCGAGCGCGGCCTGGCTCTTCTCGATCTCTTTCCCGAGCTTGTTCGTGTCCTGCCACGTCGTGCGCGGGAAGCCCTGCTTCCCCGCCGCCGGCTTCTTGCCGAACGCTTTCGCGCGTGCGGGCTTCGCGGCCTTCGCGCTCTTCTTCGCCTTCGCGGAAGACGCTTTGACGGGAGCGGCCGACTTCGGGGTGTCGCCGATTTTACGGGTCATGTTTGTGGGGGCCCCTCTTGGGTTCGAACGGGTTGACACCCTAGGCGCGCCAAAGTGCAACGGTCAAACCGGAGGCACCAACGAGGTTCGCGCAGCCTCCGCCCGCGCAGCAGCGCCGCGAGCGCCGCGAGGATGATGAAGCCTCCCGGCGCGCTCGCGCAGCCGCCCTTCGGCCCCTGCTCGCCGGCGGCGCCGTTGCACACGTACGCGGTCGAGTCGATCTCCGCCGCGGACAGCGAGCCGCTGCCGTCGTCGTCGACGCCGGTGTCCAGCTGGGCCCCGCCGTTCGCGCAGTGCGAGTCTCCGGTGCCGAGCGCGGTCACCTTCACCAGCGACGTTGCGCCCGGCCTGCCGTCGCAGATGGACGTCGTCGCGTCGACCTCGCCCGCCTCGAGCGTGCCGCTGCGGTCGTCGTCCACGCCCAGCTCCACCCGCGAGCCGCCCGCGGGGCACTGCGCGTCGCCGGCCGCCAGCACCGTCAGCTTGAGCAGCGTCGCGAGCCCCGTCGGCCCCGCGGGCCCCTGCGGCCCGGTGGCGCCGTTGCACGCGTACGAGGTGGCGTCGATCTCCGTCATGTCCAGCACCCCGTCGCGGTCGTCGTCGCGGCCGACGTCGATGCGCGTGCCGCCCTGCGCGCAGCTCGCATCGCCGGCCATCAGCGTCGTCGTCGCCACCAGCGCGCCCACGCCGTCGGCGCCGTTGCACGCGTACTGCGTCTGGTCGACCTCGCCGTCCTGCAGCACGCCGTCGAGCGCGGTGCCCCCGCCTGCGCCGTCGTCCTGCCCCGTCTGCACGCGCGTACCGCCCGTCGCGCACGCCATGCCCGCCGGCTCGGCGGTGATGCGCAGCACGACCGGGGTCGTCACGTTCGCTTCGACGGAGCCCACGTCACACCGCGTCCCGGCGCGCGGCACGCCGCGCTGATCCGCCAGAATCGGCGTCCCGTTCTCTTCGGTGCACGAGCCGCGGTCGATGGCGAGGCCGCCGGCGACGGGCAGCAGCGTCTGCGTCGGTCCGCCGTTGCTCGCGAGCATGGTGGAGACCACGGTCGTCGCGACGCTCGAGCTCGCGACCGACTGGTCCGTCGCGATCGGCGGGCAGCTCGTCCCGGCGCCGAAGATGTTCGCGCCGCCGCTGCTCAAGGTGCCGCCGGCCTGCTCGCAGTCGTAGAAGTCGTTGTCAGCGACGTTCCGGTTGCCGGCGTTGATGCTGCCGCGGAGCACGACCGTGCCGGCGCCCTGAATCGCGACGCCGCCGCCGCGGTTGCCGACCAGCGTGCTGCTGTTGACGGTGGTGGTGCCGGACTCGAGCGCGATGCCGCCGCCGCGCAGCGTCGACACGTTCGCGAAGAACGTCGAGTTGACCACGGTCAGCGTCGCGCTGCTCGCGAACACTCCGCCGCCGAGCTGGCCGGTGTTGTTGTTGAACGTCGAGCTCTTCAGCACGAGCGTGCCCTGCGTCTTCGCGATTGCACCGCCGTGGTTCGTGAACGTGCCGCTGGTGCCGCCGCTGTTGCCGATGAACGTCGAGTCGGTGACGACCGCGGCGCTCGTGATGCTGAGAATCGCCCCGCCCAGTCCCCCGGAGCCACCGAAGAACCCGCCGGTGCCGCCTGCGCCGCCGCGGTTGTTGATGAACGTGCACTGGTCGACCGTGAGCGTCCCTCCGTTGGACCACACGGCACCCCCGGCGCCGCCCTGACCGGGGAACGAGCCCCCGCCGCCGCCGCCGGTCAGGTTGCCGCCGGTGCCGCCGCGGTTGTCGCTGAACGTGCAGCGCGAGAGGCTGACCGGGCCGGTCGCGGCGATGGCTCCGCCGCCGCCCCCGCTGCCGGGGAAGTTCGAGCCGTCGGAGCCCTTGCCCGCGACGTTGTTGGTGAACGTGCAGCGGGTCAGGCTCAGCGTGCCGGCGCTGTGCACCGCGCCGCCGGCGGCCCCGGTGCCGGCCGTCGCGTCCGGCAGGCGGCCGTTGGTGAACGTCACGTCGCTCACCGCGAGGCGCGCGCTGCCCAGGACCTGGAGGATGCGGTCCGTCGCGTTGCCGTCGAGCGTCACCACGCCGGTGCCGGTGCGGCTCAGCGTGAGGTTGCCGGTGACGTCGAGGTCGCCCGTCGCGTTCGCGTCCTCACCTGCGCCGGTCCGGCTGAGCACGTAGCTGCCCGCGGGGATGAGAATCTCGTCGTCGCCGCTGCCGGCCGCGCACGCGTCGACGGCCATGTCGGAGTTGGCCGCCTGCATCGCCTCGCGCAGCGAGCAGTCGCCGTCGACGTTGAGCTCGTCGGTGGTGGTGGTGACGGTGAGGGTGGCGGCGTGAAGCGGAAGGGCGAACCCGAGGATGAACGACACGAGGAGACGAATCATGGGCGCGCGAAGATCTCACGGACGCACCAGGCTGACGAGCGGAACATCGCCCCGGCTGCCCGGCAATACGGGCGGTGTCCGGCGCCTCCGTCTGGAGTAGATCGGCACGTCCGTGCCAAGGCGCGTCCTCGTCATCCTCGCTCACCCGGTCCTCGAGCGCTCGCGCGTCAACCGGCGGCTCGCGGACGTGGCGGCCGGCGTGAAGGGCGTCACGCTGCACGACCTCTACGAGTCGTACCCCACGCTGGCCATCAACGTCCGCTACGAGCAGAAGCTCCTGCTCGAGCACGACGCGATCGTCTTTCAGCACCCCTTCTACTGGTACTCCGCGCCGGCCATCGTGAAGGAGTGGCAGGACCTCGTCCTCGAGTACGGCTGGGCCTACGGCCGCGGCGGCGACAAGCTCAAGGGCAAGGTCACGCTGAACGCCATCTCCACCGGCGGCCCGGTCTTCGCCTACCGGAAGGACGGCTACAACCGCTTCACCATGCGCGAGCTGCTCGCACCGTTCGACCAGACCGCGCATCTGTGCGGCATGAAGTTCCTCGCGCCCTTCGTGGTGCACGGAAGCCTGCGCGTCGAGACCGACGAGCACATGGCCGAGCACAACGCGGCGTACAAGCGGGTGCTCGAGGCGCTGCGCGACGACGCGCTCGACGTCGAGAAGGCGATGAAGGTCGAGAAGCTCAGCGACGAGCTCGACGTGCTGATCAGGAAGGCCTCGTGACCGACTCCGTACTCTTCCAGGCCGCCGTCTACCTCGCCGCCGCCGTCATCGGCGTCCCCATCGCGAAGCGGCTCGGCCTGGGCTCGGTGCTCGGCTACCTGCTCGCCGGAGTCGCCATCGGCCCGTTCGGCCTGCACCTCGTCGGCCACGAGGGCGCCGAGGTCATGCACTTCGCCGAGTTCGGCGTGGTGATGATGCTGTTCCTCGTCGGGCTCGAGCTGAAGCCCTCGCTGCTCTGGCAGCTGCGTCGGCCCATCTTCGGCCTCGGCGGAGCCCAGGTCGTCGGCACCACCGCCGCCGTCGCGGGCGTCGGCATCCTCGCCGGCCTCGAGTGGCGCGTCGCCCTCGCGGTCGGCATGACGCTCGCGATGTCGTCGACCGCGATCGTCCTCTCCTCGCTCAACGAGCGCGCGCTGCTGAAGACGCCGGGCGGGCAGTCGGCGTTCTCGGTGCTCCTGTTCCAGGACGTCTCGGTCATCCCCATCCTCGCGGTGTTCCCGCTGCTCGCGGTCGCGGCGGCGGCCACGCAGGCCCCGGCGCCCGACGCGCGGCCCGGCTGGCAGCAGGGGCTGCTCGTGCTCGGCGCGGTCGGAGTCGTCGTCGGCGCCGGCCGCTACGTCGTCCGCCCGCTGCTGCGGAAGATCGCCGAGACCGAGCTGCGCGAGCTGTTCACCGCGTTCGCGCTCTTCCTCGTCGTCGGCATCGCGCTGCTCATGCAGAAGGTCGGGCTGTCTCCGGCGCTGGGCACCTTCCTCGCCGGAGTCGTCCTCGCCGACAGCGAGTACCGCCACGAGCTCGAGTCGGACATCGACCCGTTCAAGGGACTCCTGCTCGGCCTGTTCTTCATCTCCGTCGGAGCAGAGATCAACTTCGCGCTGCTCCTCGAGAAGCCGCTGCTCATCGCCGCGCTGGTGTTCGGCGCGATGCTGGTGAAGTTCCTGGTGCTGCTGACGGTGGCGCCGGTGTTCGGCCTCGATCGTCCGTCGAGGTGGCTGCTCGCGCTGTCGCTGTGCCAGATCGGCGAGTTCGCGTTCGTGCTCTTCTCCTTCGGCGCGCAGACCGGCGTCATCCCGCCCGCGGTCGGCGGCCCGCTCGTCGCCGCGACGGCGCTCACCATGCTGCTGACTCCGCTGGTGTTCGTGCTGCTCGAGCGCGTGGTGCTGCCGCGCGTGACCGCGTCGGGCCCCAAGCGCGAGCACGACACCATCGAGCACGGAGACAACCCCGTGGTGGTCGCCGGCTTCGGCCGCGTCGGCCAGGTGATCGGCCGCATGCTGCGGCTCAACGGCTTCGGCGTCACCGTGCTCGACCTCGACTCGGAGATGGTCGACGTGCTCCGTCGCCTCGGGCAGCAGGTCTATTACGGCGACGCCTCGCGGCTCGACCTGCTCACCAGCGCGGGCTGCGCGAAGGCGAAGCTGTTCGTGCTCTCGGTCGACGACGTCGAGAAGTCGATCGAGATCTGCGAGCTGGTGAAGCGCCACTTCCCGAACCTGAAGATCCTCGCCCGCGCCCGGAACCGCGCGCACTACTACCGGCTGCTCAAGCTCGGCATCCCGCCGAAGCTCATCATCCGCGAGACGATGGGCAGCTCGCTCGAGATGGCGATGCTCGCGCTCACCGAGCTCGGTGTCCGCGCGCACACCGCGCAGCGCCGGGTGAACCGCTGGCGCGAGCACGACGTCGCCGCGCTCGCCAAGATGGCCGAGAACGTCGGCAGCGCCTCGTGGCTCGACATCGCGCGCAAGGTGCTCGCCGAGGCCGAGAAGCAGATGGAGGACGAGTTCCAGGGCAAGTCGACGTCTCGCGAGCACGACGCCGCCTGGGACAACGAGCCGCTGCGCGAGGGCGTGCGTGCGGCGCAGGCCGCGCAGGCGGCGACGAAACCGCCGCCGCCGGAAGCGAAGCCCTGACTACTGGCAGCAGGCGATCGGCCGCATCACGTTGCAGTACGAGCTGTTCCCGCCCCCGGTGGGGTCGAGGGTGTTCCCGACGTTCGAAGACGAGCCGCTCGTCCACGCGGAGCAGCCCGTGCCGTTGCGGCGGCCGTCACTGTCGCGGGAGCCGTCGATCCACGGCCCGCCCATCGGGGGGACGCGGACCTCGGCGGCCTTGAAGTCGGTCATCGTGCAGAAGAACGAGCCGGGGAACTCGGCGCGGCAGCTCGAGTTGGCGCCCATGACTCCGCCGAGGTTGCCCGACGTCGCGAACGCGGTGATGCCGCGGAACCTGCGCGTGATGGGAATCGTGCAGCACGTCAGCGGGCGGGTCACGTTGCAGTACGAGCTGGTGAAGCCGACCGTGTCGAGGACGTTGCCGACGTTGTTGCTCGAGCTGCTCGTCCAGCCGGAGCAGCTCGAGCCGCTGCGCTCCTGCTGTGAGGTGCGGGAGCCGTCGATCCACGCTCCGCCTGCGGGCGGCGCGTTCGAGGTGTCCGGCTCGGCGGCCATGAAGTCCGACCGGGTGCAGAACGTGCTGCCCGGGAACTCGGCGTCGCACTTCTGATTCGCGCCGACGATGCCGCCGAGGTTGCCCCCGTACGTCGCCGCCGTGTACCCGTTGAGGCGCACCCACCGCTCGCCGAGCGAGACGACTCCACCGTCGAGGTACAGCGCCGGCCCAGGAGGCCCCATCGGACCTGCGGGCCCCGTCGCGCCGGCGGGGCCGGCCGGACCTGCGGGACCCTGCGCGCCCTGGGGACCTGCCGGGCCCTGTGCCCCTGCCGGACCTTGAGCGCCCGTCGCTCCCGCGGGGCCTGCGGGGCCTTGCGGACCTTGAGCTCCCATCGCGCCGGCCGCGCCCGTCGCGCCCATCGGACCCGCGGGACCCTGCGGCCCGATCGCGCCCTGCGGGCCCTGCGGGCCCTGAGCGCCGGCGGCGCCGTTGCACACGTGCGTGATGCCTCCGTCGGAGAGCTGCGTGAGGCGCACTCCGCCCGCGGGGCACGTCGAGCCCGGAGCCACCGGAGTCACCACCACCGAGTAGCCCGGCGGTCCGACGACCGTGCCGCCGTCGACGACGAGCACCATGCCCGGAGGCCCCTGGATGCCCTGCGGGCCGGCCGCGCCTTCCGCTCCGCGCTCGCCCGTCGCGCCCTGCGGGCCCTGGGGACCCTGCGGGCCTTGAGGACCTTGCGGCCCCTGGGGGCCGGCAGGGCCCTGAGGGCCATCGGCTCCCTGTGGGCCGGGCGGGCCAGACTGGGTACAGGCGCACAACAGCAGCGTGACGACGAGGGCGGAGCGCATCGAGGCCATGACCCCGCAGCGGCCCGCGATGTGCAGGATCAGAGGTCGATGGACACGCCCGCGTAGAAGCCGACGTTGTTGAGCACGTCGCTCGACGGCGTCTTGAGCAGCGTGTTCGCGAGCGAGACGTCGGTCGTGTACTTGCCGGTGTCGTCGTGGAACGCGGTCTGTCTGCAGCCGGCCGAGACGCTCGCGGTGTTCCTGCCCATCAACGACGCGTCGTTCATGGATTTGATGTCGGCGCGATCGCACCCGTTCACCGTGTTGATGACGGCGGCGTAGAGGAGGTCGCGGACCTCGAGGCGCAGCGAGAACCAGTCCGCGAACTTCACGCGCGCGCCTCCGCCGACCGAGGCCATGAAGCGCCAGCCGGTGTCGCCGTAGGTCGCGGGGCCCGCGGCGTTCGGCGGCTTGAGCGAGTGCCGCGTCGACCCCGCGCCGGCCATGCCGTTGAGCACGATGGAGAAGTGCACGAGCGCGCGATTGAAGACGGAGAACTTGCCGTAGAACGGCACGACCTCGACGCCCGCGAGCACGCCGCCGTTCACGAGCAGCGACGAGGCCGAGGCGACCTCTGAGCTCGTCTTCACCTTGAGCTCTTCGTTGAAGCCCGACTCCTGGTTGAAATAGTTCCACTGCCCCATCGCGGTGACGGCGAAGTTCTCGTGCAGGTGGTACGTGACGCCGACGGCTCCGCCGACGTGCCGCGTGAAGCGGCCGTTCACCTGCGCCGCCAACGGGAAGAGCGTGAGCTCGAGGTGGCCGCGGTCGGAGTACTCCTTCTGCTCGACGACGTGGACCTTCACGTCCGGAGTCGACTGCGACAGCACCGAGGCCGCGAGCAGGGCAAGCATGCCCTCTTGTGTGTCGCGGGCTCGCCGTTTCCATCACGAGCCGGGCGTCACTGAAGGACGTCGAGGTCCGGCGTACACGCGTAGTACTTCTCCGCGGCGAGGCGGCACTGCGCGCTGCCCCGTGACGAGCTCAGCTCCCAGGTGAAGAAGCCGACCTGCTCGGCGACGGCGTCGGCGCCGAGGCGCTGCCGCGACTTCTCCATCAGCTCGGGGACGACCTTGCTGAGGCGCGCGGCCCTCGAGTGCGGGGTCTCGTCACAGCCGTCCGGGTCGCAGTCGAACGTGCGGCCGCACCCGCGGAAGCGGTTGTGCGCGGCCTTGCGCGCGACGCCATAGGAGAGCGGAGGCGAGTAGATCGGCGCGGCGATCAGCGCGAGCAGCAGCTTCGCTCCTTCGGCGTCGTCCTGCTTGATGTCGAGCTGTTCCAGCTCGCTCTCGGGACACTGCATCGCCTCGGCCGCCTTCGCGCGCTGAAGGGTCGCGCACGCGCTCGACGTACACAGCAGCAGGGCAGGGACCACCAGCACGCGAAGGTTCATGCTGCCTAGACGCACGCCGGCGGCTTTGTCGCACCGCCGCGTTCACTCCGTCCGGTTGCCGGCGATCAGCCGCTCGGCCTTCTCTCGCAGGGCATCGCCCTCCGGCAGCATCTCGACGACCTCCTTGCAGAGCGGAATCGCGTCCTCCGGCGTCGACTGCCGCGACACGTAGCAGCGCCGGTACAGCTCCTCCGCGGCGTTCTTGCCGTCGCTGACGATGTTCTTCGCCGTCACGTCGTTGGGCGCGCCCTCGAGAATCTTCCGCGCGATGGCCATCGCCGGGCCCCACTGCTTGCGCGCCGCGGCCGACGAGGCCTTCGGCGTCAGCACCGCGGCGAGCCGGACGCCGGCCTGCTTGCCCCCCGGGCTCTGCGTCCCCCCGCCGATGCTCTTGTCGAGCCGCACCGCCTCGAGCAGCTCGGCCTCCTCGAGCGACTCGAGCTTCTTGGACAGCTCCGTCGCCCGGGTGATCTGCTCTTTGAGCTTCGCGCACCGCGCGCTCGCGCCCGCGCACGCATCCGCCTTCGCGAACGCGGCGGTGCCGTCGCCGCCCGTCCACAGCGAGATGACCTCCGCGGCCGGGTCGCCCGGGTCCGGCGGCTTGTCCACCGGAGCCTTCCACCCGAGCGCGCGGTTCGCCGTCTCGAGGAAGTTCAGCGCGTCGCGATCATTCGGCCGCGCGGCCAGCACGTCCTCCGCCAGCGCCTTCAGCTCGCGCGCCTTCCCGCGCTCGCCCAGCAGCGCGCGCCCGTCTTTGATGCGCTGGTCCACGACCACGTTCAGCCGCTTCTGCAGCTCGGTGCGGCGGCTCAGCTGCTGCGTCGTCTCGGGCACCGCGGCGAGCTCCTTCGCGGCGGCGCCGACCTGGCTCTTCCCGAGCGCGGCCTCCGCGGCGTCGAGGTGCTCCTGGTTCTGTACCTCGACGGCCTTCGCGTCGAGGTACAGCTTCAAGCCCTCGAGCTCCGGCGCGAGCTCTGCGGCCCTGTCGAACTGCTCGGCCGCGAGCTTCCACTGGCCCTTGCGGACGAGGTTCTTGCCCTCCTGGAACGCGAGCTTTGCCTCTTCGAGGTTCGTGTTCTTCACCGGCCCCGTCACCACCGGCTGCGGCGCGAGGAACTTCTTCCACGCGACGGCGCCGCCGACCGCGAGCACCACGAGCAGCAGCACCGGCACGAGCACCGACCGCTTCTTCGGCGGCGCGGCGCGGCTTCCGGGCAGGCGTCCGGCTCGCACGGGAGGTCGCCCTCCGCGCCGTGTCGCGAGCGCCTTCGGTGCGGGCAGCTCGTCGGTCGAGTCCGCGGGCGGGACGTGGGCCGGCGCCTCGTCGGTCGCGTCCGGCTGCAGCGCCGGCATCGACGGCTCGGTCGTCGTCGGCTCGGGTGCGGGAGGCTTCTTCGGGGGTGGCCGGCGGCGCGGCGGAGGCGGCATCTGCTCGAAAGCCTAGTAGCTTCGAGGCATGCCCGAAATCGTCGAAGGTTCCAGGCCGGTCGAAGCCGACAACAAGGCGCCGCTCATCGCGATGCTGCTGGCCGTCGGCATCATCCCCATCAACACGGTCATCTGCTTTCAGATGTGGGGCTCGAAGGACGGGATGTGGATCGTGCTGTTCACGCTGCTCGCGCTCGGCCAGCTCATCATCGGCATCGTCGCGGTGGTGCTCGGCATCCGCAGGCAGATGAAGATTGGCGGCGGCAGCGGCATCGCCTTTGCGATCATCAGCGGGCTCGCGGCGCTCGGCGCTCCGCTCGGCTGGGTCGGCGGAGTCGCCGTGCTCGGCCTCTCGGGCCTCGGCGGCGCCTGGGGCCGCCCGCTGCGCGTGCGCGGCCGGCAGCTGCACCCGGAGCTCAAGTTCGGCTCCGACTGGACGCGCGGCGACCGCCCCGACGGCAGCAGCCTCGACCCGGCGACGCGGCGGGCGCTCGAGGCGCTGTGGCTTCACGACGCGCAGAAAGAGCACGCCAGCGTCCCCGCGTTCTCGCGCGTCTCGTGGATGCTCGCCGCGGCCGGTGCTCCCGCCGAGCTGATGGAGTGGAGCCACCGCGCGGCGCTCGAGGAGATCGAGCACACGCGCCTGTGCTTCGCGCTCGCGGCCGGCTACGGCGGCCGCAGCTTCACCGTCGAGCCGATGCCTGACCTGCTCGTCGGAGGCCTCGACGTGAGCGGCAACGCGCTCGTCGTGCTCGCCACCGAGTCGCTCGGCGACGGCTGCCAGCTCGAGGACTACAACGCCGACGTCGCCGCCGCGTGCGCCGCTGCCTGCGAAGAGCCGGTCACGAGGCGCGTGCTCGAGCTCATCGCGCGCGAAGAGCGCACGCACGCCGACTTCTCGTGGGCCGTCGTCGAGTGGCTGCTTCAGCACGACTTCCACACCGTCGCGCCCGCGCTCGAGCGTGCGCTCGCGAGGCTCGACGCGTACCCGCGGCCGACCGCGGTCTCCGCCGACAAGCTCGAGCTCGTCCGCGCGGCGGACGCGGCGGCGCTGCGGCGTCACGGCCGGCTGCCCGACGAAGAGTGGGCGCGGCTGTGGAGCGTGCGCTTGGAGCAAACGACGCGGCGCCTTCGCGCTGCGCTCCAAGCGCACGGAGCACACGCAGATCCGCGTGCGGCCTGAGCGCGCAGCGTGGCGTGACGCTTGCTGAAGCGTCGCGCCCATGCGCGCACTCGGGCTGATCAGCGGCTGTCTCGTCATCGCGGCGTGCCACCAGGACGTGCTGGTGCAGAGCCCCGACCGCTCGCCGACGCCGGGGCCGCAGCCGACGACGCCGGCGAGCCCGACGCCGACCTTCACGCCGCCTCCCGGCTGGTGCGGCAGCGACTGCGACTGCGCCGGCGGCTCGCGCTGCGTGAACGTCGGCAGCGAGCTCACCGGCAACGAGTGCCAAGCGGGCCCGAACACCTGCGCGAAGCCGTGTTCCTCGGCGTGCGCGGCCGGCAGCGTGTGCCAGGCGGGCGCGTGCGTGGCGGCGCCGTGCCTCAACGGGGCGTGCGCGGGCGCTCCGATGAAGACCTTCTACGAGCTCGACATCCACGAGTTCGCCGGGCAGGCCGCGAAGATCGACACGCTGCTCGACGTGCTGAAGGCGGCGCTCAACGGAAACGGCGTGCCGTGCATGCCGACGACCGTCACCGGTCAGCTCATCTGCACGGCCGCGAACCTCGCCTCGCAGAACATCATTGCGCCGGCGTGGGTCGGCAAGCTCATCGACGTGCTCGCCGGCATGTTCAAGTTCGGCGACAAGCCGATCATCGCGAGGGGCGTCTTGACCCTCGCCGAGAGCCCCGACGGCCGCGTCACCGGTTCGGAGAAGTGGATGGACATGGTGCTCGAGTACGACGGCGCCGTGTACGACGTGATGCAGTCGCCCACGCTCGGCACGAACGGCGAGCTGACCGTGACGGTGAAGGCGTTCAGCGGCACGCGCACCTCGAACGAGCTCATGCTCGGCGCCCGCGACATCGAGTTCGACGTGAACAAGCTCGTCATCAACATCATCAACATCGTGATCGGCGCGGCGTCGGGTGGAAAGGCCAGCGACGTGCCCGGCCTCGTCGACCTCATCCTCTGCAAGCACCTCACGTCGACGACGCAGAACGCGGCGTGCAAGGCGGCCGCGACCCAGCTCGGCAAGCAGCTCGCGCTCGAGGTGTCGCTCGGCGGCCTGAAGCTCGCCTCGCAGCGCGGCGTCATCTACGACGACGACCGCGACGGCAAGGCCGACGGCTACGGGCGCGCGACTCCGGTGTCGGCCCGCGGCACGGTCGTCGGCGAGATGTCGAACGGCCTCGTCGCCGGGTCGCTCGGGGCTTTTTCGAAGAGCAACTGGTACGGCGCGAAGTAGGCCGTTAGTGAAGGCTGATGGCACGGAAGAGAACCGCCGTGGTCCGGCCCTATCGCGTCGTGAAGGTCCCCGCGGGGAACGTCCCGAGCGCGACCATCGCCAGCGTGGCGGAAGGCGTGGACGCCCGTCACGGCATCACGGTGACGATGAAAAACGAGGACGACCGCAGCAAGCGGCGTCAGCGGAAGCGCACCGGTACGGTGTAGCAGCCGCCCGAAGCTTCGGCCGGCATCGGCATCGCGCCGGCGATGACGCACTCGCGCGCGGCCGCGTCGAGCAGCGACTGGCCCGTGGAGCTCGCGAGCTTCGTCGACGAGAGGGCTCCGTTCGCGTCGAGGCAGAAGTCGACCTGCGCCTCGCCGGTGAGGTGAAAGCGCTTCGCCGCGGCCGGGTAGCAGCGGCGCGCCGACTCCGCGAGCACGGCGTGAAGGGCAGAGACGTCGAAGCTGCGGCGAGCAACCCCTTCTCCCCCCGCAGGGGAGAGGGTTGGGGTGAGGGGCGCGGGAGCGCCCGCGGGCTCTTGGGCGGCGGGTTCTTCAGCAACCTCCTCGAGAGCGGCGGCGGTTTCCGCGGGACCCGGAGTCGGGTCCTCCGCCGCAGCGGCGACGATCGGCTTCGCGCGCGGGCGCTTCTTCGGCTGCTCTCGGCCCTCACCCTGTCCTCCTGAGCGGAGCGGAGCGGCGTCGAAGGGTCCCCTACGGGGGAGAGGGGACGCGAGGGCCACCTTGGTTGCGTGCTTCGCGGGCGGAGCAGCGACGACCGGCGTCGGCTCGGGCCGCGTCAGCCACAGCACGCCGGCCACGCTCGCGTGCAGCACCACCGACGCTCCGAGCCCAATCCACCCCTTCACACGCGCGCGGAGAACAGCCCGCCCTCCGTCGCCGAGAGCCTGACCCCGTACAGCTCACTGAGCGCCTCGGCCTTCAGCACGTCCGCCGCCGGCCCCGCGGCGAGCAGCTTCCCGCCGCGCAGCAGGGCGACGTGCGTGGCCCACTCCTTCGCGAGGTTCACGTCGTGCAGCACGCAGAGCGCGGCGACGCCGCTCTTCACCAGGCCGTCCACCGACCTCAGGCACTCGACCTGGTGCTTCACGTCGAGGAACGCGGTCGGCTCGTCGAACAGGAGCACCTTCGCGTCCTGCATGCGCGCGCGCGCGAGGTAGCACAGCCGCCGCTCGCCGCCGGACATCTCGTCGAGCCGACGCCCCGCAAGCCCGGCCAGGCCAGCCTGCTCGAGCAGCTTTATCGCGCGCGAGACGTCTTCCTTCGACGGCAGCGAGAACGCGCCCAGGTGCGGCGCCCGCCCCATCAGCACGAGCTCCAGCGCGCTGAAGCCGGTGTCCTCTGCCGGGCTCTGCGGCACCCAGGCGATCTCCCGCGCCAGCGCCTTGCGGCCGAGCGACGCCGTGTCCGCGCCGCCCAGCCGCACGCGCCCGCTGGTGCACGGCAAGACGCCGAGCGCCACCTTGAGCAGCGTCGACTTGCCCGCGCCGTTCGGCCCCAGCAGCGCCCACAGCTGCGACGGAGCCACCTCGAACGAGATGCCGTCGAGCAGCCCGTAACCCACGCGCTCGAAGACCAGCGCGCTCATTGGTTCTCGGGGTGCTTGAGCAGCTCCACGATCTGCGAGCGAATCGCCTCGCAGTCCGCGACGAACTTCTGCTCGTTCGCCGGCTTCCCGCCGTTGTACTGGTCGTCGAGCTGCAGCTTCCGCGCGCGGAACTTTCGCGCCGCGTTCTCGTTCGCGTTCTCGAGCTTGTCGTACGCCGCCTTGAAGCCCTGGTACGCCTTCGTCGCGGGCGACACGTTCGTCGGCGTGGCCGGCTTCGGCTTCTTCTTCTGGCCCGGCAGTGCGCCGAGCTCGTCCTCGTCTTCCACCGGGGGCGGCGCCTGCTGCGCCTCGACCTGCGCCTTCGCGATCTTGATCTTCTCCTGCTGCGCGAGCTCGAGCTGGCGCCTGGCGTCGAGGTCTTCCTGCTCGCTGCGCTGGTACTCGCGGTACAGGTTCAGGCCGATGACGCCCGCGATGCCCAGCACCGCGACGAGCGGCAACAGGACGAAGACGAGCGGGAAACGCTTCTGCGACGCCATGGCTAGGGGAATGACGCTCTAGCCTATTTTGCGGTTTCGATCTTGGCCTTGAGGTCGGCGATGTCCCTCAGAAGTTTCCGCTCATCCAGGCTGTTCGGCGCCGCGCTGAACGACCGCTGCTCGAGGCCCTGCAGCCGCATCTCGAAGGCGTTCGCCGCCGACTGCTCCAGCTGGTTCTGCTTCCGGGCGAGCAGGTTCCGCACGAGGCGAAGCTCGTTGCCCGCCTTCGTCTTCGGCGGCGGCTTCTTCGCCACGGGCGGCGGCGCGGGAGCAGCCCCCGAGGTGGGCAGCTTCGCGAGCTCGTCGTTCGCGGAGGCCTCTGGCGCCGGCGCGGGAGCTTCGTCCTTCGGCGGCGGAGGCGGCTCGAGCTTGGTGGGCAGCGGCTCGACCAGGGGTTCATCCGGCGGCGGCGGCGGCGCGTCGTCGAGCTTCATCGCGCGCCGCTTGCGGTCGTCGCTGTTCGACTTGAGGAGCGAGTCGGCGTACTGCTCGTCCTCCTCGGTCTTCATCTTCTCCATCAGGGTGTCCCAGAAGACGAAGCCGGCGAGCCCGAGGAACGCGAACAGCGGCAAGAGCACCAGCGCGACGCTGGTGCGACGGGTGCGCGTGCCGCGGTCAGTGACGAGGTTCTCGTCGGGCCGGTGCTTGCCCTCGAGGGCCTTCGGCAGCGGCGCGACCACCTCGGGCGTGCGCACGCTGGCCGCGGGCACGAGGACGCTCGACGTCTTCACCGGCGGCATCTTCGTGCTGCCGGTGGACTTCGCCGGCTGAGCGGGCGGCGGAAGGCCGCTCACCACCACCGACGGCAGGTCGAGATCCGAGGGGGTGCCGACGACGGTCGCCTCGGTGGTGACCGGCTCCATCGAGGGCGCCGTAATCTCCGTCGCCTTCCCCGACGGAGCGGCCATCGGCGTCACCGGCCGCGGCAGCGTCATGCCCGGGCTCGAAGCGCGGCCCACCGGCACCGGCCGCGTCGGCGCGTCGGCCATCATCTCGGGCGAGGGCTGAGCGGGCGCGTTGTTCGTCGCGGTCGGCGGCTCGGGGTACAGCGCCTCGTGCGGGCCGGTGTCGGGGTCCGAGTCTCTTCCGATGATGCGGACCTGGCCCTCGGGTCCGCGGCCGATGACGACGCCGGGCATCGTCTCGCGATCTCCCTCGTTGCTGCGGTCGCTCGCGTGGCCGCCGATCTTCGGCGTGGGAGCGAACGACAGCGGCGCCGGCTCGAGCGCCTTCGCGCGCGGCACCGTCGGCTCCATGCCGTACTTGCGCAGGTCGGTCGGCGCCGGCGTCGCCTCGTCCGCCGGTGGGGGTTCGAGCCGCGGCGTCGACTGGCGCGCGCTGCCGATGGGACGCACCTGCGCGTTGCGCGTGACGGTGACCGGGTCGTCGTCGGCGGGCGGCTCGGCGCGAAGAATTTCGCTGCGCGCCGCCTCTTTGAGCTGCGTGAGCAGCTTGCGCTCGGAGTGGTACTCGGCCGCGAACATGTCGCGCATGAAGCGGCTGCAGCTCTCGGGGCCGGCCGACGGGTCGATCTCGAGCAGCGCGCCGAGCAGCTTGCCGCGCAGCTCTTCGGCGGTCTGAAAGCGCTGCGCCGGGTCGACCGCGAGCGCCTTCATGATGATGCTGGCGATGTTCGTGGGGCACAGCGGCTCGACCTGCTGCACGTGCGGGATGTTCGGGGTCGCGACGGCCGCCATCAGCGCGTGCGGCGGAATGTCCTCGAACGGGTTCTTCCCCGCGATGAGCTCGTAGAGGCAGATGCCGACGGCGTAGAGGTCGCTGCGGCGGTCGACCTTCGCGTGCCGCGCCTGCTCGGGCGACATGTAGAGAAACTTGCCGAGGATGATGCTCGGGTTCGTCTTCGAGTTGCTCAGGGTCGACTTGGCCAGGCCGAAGTCGATGACCTTCACCTCACCCTCGTAGCTGATGAGGATGTTCTGGGGGCTCATGTCGCGGTGGACGAGGCCGATCTCCTTGTCGTCGTCGTCGCGCTTGCGGTGCGCGTACGCGAGCGCGTCGAGCACGCGGGCGAAGACGAAGAGCACGAACGTGAGCGGCAGCGGCATGCCGCGCTCGCGGAAGCGGGCTCCGACTTTGCGCAGGTCCTTGCCGTCGATGTACTCGAGCGCGAGGTACGGCTCGCCCTGGTGCTGGCCCATGTCGAGCACCTGCGCGATCGAGCCGTGCGTCAGCTTCACCAGCGTGCGCGCCTCGTTGCCGAAGCGCGTGACGAAGTCTTTGTCCTCGGCGAGGTGCGGGAGGATTTTTTTGATGACGCAGAGCTTCTCGAAGCCCTGCGGCCCGTCGATGCGGGCGAGGAAAATCTCTCCCATGCCGCCCATCGAGAGCGGCATCAGCAGCGTGTAGCGCCCGAACGGGGTCGGCCGAAACGGACGCAGGCGGTTGGAGGTGGTCGGCTGCTGCACGACGGCCCGGAGCCTAGCAAAAGGCCCCGGGCCGAAGTTTGTTGCAGGTCTCTACCTTCTCCCCATCACCCGCCAGGCTTGATGACCATGTTCCGGAAGGACATGTACTCGTCCTTCACCGGGATGTACTGCTGGCCCTGGCCGCCGAAGAACGTCGAGAAGACGATCTTGTCGGTGGTGTTCCAGAGGTAGCTCAGGTTCTGGCGCGCCTTCTCGACGCCGTTCAGGTAGCCGATGGTCTCGCCGGTGTTCATGTCGACGGCGATCTCGATCGTGTTCCACTGACCGGGGATGAGCTTCGCGTCAGCGGCCCACATCCAGTGCGTGCCGTAGCCGCCGGTGTCGATGCCGCCCGTGCCGCCGGTCACGCGGTAGAAGTAGAAGCTGATCCGTCCGCCCTGGTTCCACATCAGGCGTCCGCTCCAGCCGTCGGTCGCGGTGCTGCCGCCGGCCGGCGCGCTGCCGCCGCCCAGGCCCGGGAGCTTGCCGCCCGCGCGGAAGTCGAAGTTGCCCTCGGGCATCACTTCGTAGCGCATGCGGTACTTGCGGTTGCCTGTGATGGGCACGGTGAAGCCGGCGCCGACGCCGCCGATCTTGCCCTTCGGCATGTACACGCGGCGCGTGCCCTGCGGAACCGAGACCCAGCCCGCGTTCGGGTTGGCCGGAGGCGTGGCGGGAGGCGGAGTCGCCGGAGGAGGCGTCGACGGCGGAGGCTGCGCCGGCGGCTCTTCAGCGGGCGGCGGCGTCGCGGGAGGCTCTTCCGCGGGAGGAGGCGTCGCCGGCGGCTCTTCAGCCGGAGGCGTCGCGACGGGCGGCTCCTCGGTGCCGATCGGAACGGTCGGCATCGGGTCCGACGGAGGCGGAGGAGCCATCGGCTCGCCCGGCTCTCCGATGGAGCCCATCGGGTCGTCGATCACCACCTGATCGCTGGGCTCGTTGCCCACATCAGAAGGCGATGTAGTCTCATTTGGATTAGACGGCTGCACGTCTGCGAGTTCTGCTTGTCCCCCACAGGCGGCCATCGCGATGACGGCGGCGAGCAAACTGATCGAACGGAGCTTGGAGCTCAAAAGGTACCTCGTGGTTGGTTGAGACCCGGGTCGCTTCAGGAGGCGCGGCGAGATGAGGCACGGCCACCCGTGAAGCCAGGGTCGGTGTTGTTGGAGCCCTTCCAACGACACCACGCGGTAACCATTCCGAGAGGTCGGAATAAAGATATTGAGCGCAGCTCTCCGACATGTGCGCTCGAAAAATCTTGGGAGCTTGAGGGGATGCGCGGCGGCCCTACATGTGAGCCGCCGTGAGGCCTTTTCTCACCATTTTGGGGGCGAATTTCTGCCCCTAAATCTGGGTGCGGAGCTCGCCTTCCTTGCAGCGCATCTCGATCCACCGGGGCTTGTTGTCCTCTTCCTTCTTGAAGCGGCCCTTCGCGATGCTGTCGTCGGAGTGCCCCTTGAGCGTGCCGAGCACGTAGTGCGTGCCGTCGGGCTTGCGGACGTCGCACGCGGTCCACGCGGTCTCCATCTGGTTGTAGAGGATGATGCCGCCGCCGTCGTTGCGCGCGTAGCCCTTGAGCGAGCCCTTCGGCTGGCTCGGCTTGTCGAAGTAGAACTTGCTCTTGCCCTCCGAGCAGATGACCTCGACGTGATCGAACGCCGGCTCGGGAGCTCCGCCGAGCTTCACGCGCAGCACGCCGTCGTCGGTGTGCTTCACCACCTCGCCGACGTCGAAGAAGCTGCCGTCGCTGTGCACGAGCTTGCACTGCGTCCAGCTGGTGTCCGAGTTGTTGCTCCACGAGAAGTGCAGGCCGGCGACCCCGAGCTTGCCGTCGAGCTTGTTGCCGGTGGCCTTGAACGCGGGCGTCTTCGGCGCGTCGTCGTCGCCGTCGTCGGCCGCTGCAGGTGCCGCCGCGGCCGCCGCGTTGCCCGTGGGCAGCACCACGAACTTGCCGCCCGCCTTCGTCGCGTCTTCGTCGACGCTGATGCGCGCGAGCGCGCCGTTCACCTCCATCACCACCGCCTGCCCGACCGGCTTCGACGTGTCCTTCGCGTCGGCGACGACATCGAGCTCGAGGCCGACCGACAACGCCTTCTTGTTGTCGGTGCGGAAGTAGGTGGAGCCCTTGTCGGTGAAGATCTTCGCGGTCGTCGCCGGCTTTCCGGCGAGGGCGGGAACTGCAGCACACAACGAGAGGAGGGTGAGCAGGCGCATGGGCGGCGCCCTTAGTATGGAGCCGACATGAGCGTCCACCTCGTCACGGGAGCGACTGACGGCATCGGGAGACAGACCGCGCTCGAGCTCGCGGCCCAAGGCGCGCACGTGCTGGTGCACGGCCGCAGCGAGCAGCGCGCCGTCGACGCGGTGAAGTCGCTCGGCCGCGGAGACTACGAGCCGATCTGGGGAGACCTCTCGTCGCTCGCCGAGGTCCGCGCGCTCGCGGAGCGCGTGCTCGCGAAGCACCCGGTCATCGACGTGCTCCTCAACAACGCCGGCGTGTTCATGAAGGAGCGCAAGCTCTCGGTCGACGGCTTCGAGCTGACGATGGCGGTGAATCACTTCTCGCACTTCGTGCTGACGCACGCGCTCTTGCCGGCGCTGAAAGCGGCGAAGCAGGGCCGCGTCGTGCACGTGAGCTCGATGGCGCACCTGCGCGGCGCGCTGGACCTCTCGGACCTCACGTTCGAGCGCGGCTTCGACGGCTACGGCGCGTACGCGGCGTCGAAGCTCGCGAACGTGCTGTTCAGCAACGAGCTCGCGCGTCGGCTTCGCGGAACCGCCGTGACGTCGAGCTCGCTGCACCCGGGCGTCATCAAGACGAAGCTGCTGGCGACGGGGTTCGGCATGGGCGGCGCGTCGCTTTCGAGCGGCGCGGTGACGAGCGTGTACTGCGCGACGGCTCCGGAGCTGGCGAACGTGACGGGCGAGTACTTCTCCGACGGCCGGAAGTCGCAGGCGTCGAGCGAGGGGCGGGACGCGCGGCTCGCGAAGGACTTCTACGAGCTGAGCTGCAAGCTGACGGGCGTGACGCCGCTCTGAGTCGTGATGGGTGCGCCAGGTGCAGGCGCCGCTCTACGCGGTGGGCGATCAAGGGCGGACTCCGGAGCAGCTCGTGAGGCTGCTCGAGAAGCCCGGCGTGGAGGCGATCTGACGGGGAATACCTCCGTCATGCGTCCTTCCTCGTGTTGTCGCTGTCCGCCGTTGTAGACGAACCCAGCAACTTCAGCCGCTCGCTGCGACGACCGCGCCCATTCGCGTCAGCATCCCATCGAGCATGTCCAGCACGGCAGCCGAATACGCCTCGGTGCCCTTCGCGAATCGCGCGTAGAACTCCTCGATCGCCGTCTCATCCTCGGCCTCGAGCACGAACAGAAGGTCTCGGCGCGCTGCACGCCACGCGTCCTCACGCGCCTTGCGCAGCTCTTCACGGTTGAGCTGCAGCACCCGAATCGTCGCTTCCGCGTAGGGGTCGCCAGCGGTTCTCGGCGCGACGCGACCCTTCTTGTCGAACAGCAGGTGCTTGCGCGGGTCTCGCTTCGAGGGATGGATGAGCAGCGGATCCTCCTTCGAGTCCAGCTGTGTCGGGTTCGCGTTCTCGATGTTCACGTACCGCTGCGCCCGGATGGGGAACTGGTTCCGCTTCCCCTTCGTGTTGCAGCGCGTGCACGCGGGCAGAATGTTCTGCCACGTATACGCGAGCCAGTAGTACCCGCTGTGCTGCACCGTCGTGTTGTCGCTCGCCAGACCGCGCGTCACCTTCTTCTTCGGGCGGTAGTGCTCGGCGTCTCCGTACCCCACGACCGAGAGCTTGCTCTCGCAGTAGGCGCACTTGTCGTTGAAGACATTGTCGCGAAGCCAATTGCGCAGCTCAATCCATACAGAAGGGTCGAACGGTGCGTTGGGGTCGCGACCGCGCTTCTCGATGTAGTCGACGGTGGCTGCTGCTGCAGCCTTCCTCCACGCCTTCCAGAACGCCTGGTGCGAAGGGGAGTTCGGATCCACGCGAACGAAGATCAACCAGAGCCCTCCTCGTCGGTCTCCACTACGGGCACTTCGGCAGCGGGCCGAATGATTCGCTTCGCCAGCTTCAGCGCCGCCTGTCGCTGCTGTGCGGTGAGGTTCTTGAAGCGCTGGTCGATCGCCTCGTCGACGATGTCGACCAGCTGCTGCTCGGCGTCGCTCGTCGCCTGGGGCGACGCGATCTCCTTTTCGAGCCGGGCGAGGTCCTCGGCCTCCTTCGAGGACAGCGTCGGCTTGAGGGCGAGCCGGCCGTAGTCCTCCTGAGTCGCTTCGCCGCTGCGTGCGCGGTCCAGGCCAAAGGCTCCGCTGCTGGTGAGGATCTGGTCGGCGCGGAACCCCTCGAACGACGTCTTGCGCGTCTGCACCCGCGGCTTGCCGTCGTCCGTCCGGCTCATCACGTGCAGCTCTTCGGCGGCGAGGCTGCCGACGACGAGCGGGGAGTGTGTCGTCGCGATGATCTGCACATTCGGAAAGAGCTCGCGCATCGTCGGCACGAGCGCCTGCTGCCACGCAGGGTGCAGGTGCGCGTCGATCTCGTCGACGAGGACGATCGCCGGAGCCTTCGCGGACGTCGCGGCGCCCCGGTTGATCTCGTAGAGCCGCTGCAGCAGCGTGCCCGCCCACCCGAGAATCGAGCTCGTGCCCTGGCTGACGGCGTCGAGTGGCACGAGACCATCGATGGTCTGTACCCGGATCTCGAACGTCTTCGCGTCGACCTGGGGGTCGGCGACCTTCACGTTCGGCATCAGCCGCTGCAGAATCTTGAAGAAGTCGTTGCGCAGCGCGCGGCCCCATTCGGGCCCCATGCCGCCTTCGGAGTTGATCAACCACTGCTTGATGTTGTCCATGCGGCGGTCGACCTTGTTCTCGAGCAGCGGCAGCAGGTCTCTCACGTCGGGCGTCGGCGCCCCGTCTGCGCTTCGGCCGCGGGGAGCGTCGACCGAGACACCACGGATCGCCGGGAAGCCGAGCACCGTCCACACGCCGGCGCCCAGCGGTGTGATGCCTTTGGCCTCGACGATGACCTTCGTGCCCTCGTCGCGGAGCCTCGTCGAGAACACCGTCGACCCGGAGAAGAGCTCGATGGTGCCCTCCTTGGCGCCGATGCGCAGGAGAGCGGCCGCGTGCTTTCGTGCGTCGGGCTCGTCTCCGCAAAGCCCGATGGCGATCGCCTTGAGCAGCGACGACTTGCCGACGCCGTTGTTGCCGAGCAGCACGTTCCAGCCCGCGGCGAGGTTGACCTCGACCGACTCGAAGGGGCCGATGTTCGTGAGCCGGACCCGGTCGATCTTCGGGCGCGACGTCTCGGTCGGGGGAGACGTCGAGATGCGCGCGTTGGCCTGCGCCGCGAGCGCGTGGAGGAAAGCGCCGACCTCTTCCTCGCCCCGAGCGGCGTTGTAGGCGAGGAGCTTCACGCCGTAACGCGAGCTCATGCGCTCTTGCTGGAGCGCGAGGCCGCTCGAGCTCGGAACCAGCGCAAAGTGACGAGGAGCCCCGTCGCCGCGGAACCCTGCGACCCTGAGGAAGTCCTCGAGCTCTTCGACGGTCTGACCCGCGAAGAGCAAGGTGCTCGATTGCCAGACCGAAGCGAGGAAGCGCGCGAAGGTGTCGTTGGTGCGCACGCGCGCCTCGAGGTCGTCGAGGGAGAGTGCGAAAGAGTCGGGGTCGCTCAAGTCGCCGCCGAGGCGGAGGTAGAACGGCGCGCCAGCGAGCACGCTCTTGCCGAGGTCGGGGTCGCGCGGGTGAATCTCACTCGGCTTGCGCGCGAAGCTGCCGCTGAGCAGATCGGTCCAGCCGGTCGCCATGATGCCGGCGAAGGGAATCTTCTTCACGGCGGTGTGCAGCTTCGAGCGCTGGGGGTTCGCCCGCGTGAGCACCGCGTGAACTGCCTGCTGCTGTCGCCGCGGGGCGAAGCGCGTCCCGAGCGCACCGGCGAGCTGGGCGGGGTTCGGGTCGACCTGCGTCGCCCGCAGCGAGTCGAGCCACTCGGCGTCGCGGCCGCCAGCGCGCGCCAGCTCGTCGACCACTGCGCGCAACAAGGCCGGGCCCGTCGGCGCACCGGCAGATGCTTCGAACAGCGCGCCGGCGACCAGCACGCCGTGACCTTTGACGCACGCTTCGACGAGCTCCTCCGGGGGCAGCGGGACGGGCACTGCCGGCGACTCGACGGATGAGGCGGGCGCCGCGAGCTTCGGCGGCTCGGCAGGCTCGGGGTCGGGCCTCGGAGGTGGAGGCTTCGCCGGCTCCGGCTCGACGGCAACCTTTCGATTGCGACCGGCGAAGTAGGCGCCCAGCGTTCCCAAGACCGCGGCCGCGACGCCGGCGGGCCACGCCCAATCGGAACCCTTCGGCGGTACTGCGACGTTGACGGTACCGACACCGACGAGCACCTCTCCGTAGAGCACGCGGACGGGAACCTTCGGCTCGACGGTGTCCGTAGGAATCTGGATGGTGAGGTACCCACCTCGCGCGACGAGCTCTTTCTGGACGGTCGTCCCGACGACCGCTGCCCACCGGTTGGGGACGTCGTACGCCGCGGTGCCGAGCTGCAACGCCACGAAGGCCCCGGGTGCTGCCTCCTGCATCGGAAAGCTGACGGTGAACTTTTCGGGTGGGGCGTGAGTGACGTCGACCTTCCTCGTCGCGGACAGGTCGCCGATGCGCACCTCGGCGGTGCACGACAACACGCTCTTGTCCCTCGGGAAGTTCGCGTACGGCGGCATGAACAAGACGCTGCCCACGGTCGAGCGGGGGTTCACCGCGGCGTTGAAGCCACACATCGACAGTTGGATGCCGGCGTCGGGCAGCTCTGCATTGACCGCCAGAATCATCCGAGCCTCTTCGCCGCCCACCAGGGTCCCCGGGTCGAACCCGAGGATCTCGAGCGGCGGCGGCGGCAACTTCACTGCGACGTCGGCAGAGGCTGCGACTGCGATTGGAGCGCCGCGATACAGCGGCCGGGCGAACGTCACGCTGTTGACGTCGACGTTGATCTGCTGCAACCCGCGTCGCCAGCCCAGCGCCGGCACGATGAAGCGCGCCTCACCCTTCTCGGCCGTGAACGGCACGGGTCGGCCATCGACCTCGAGCTGCCGCACGACATAGTCCGCCGGCCGGTAACGCAACGTGACGGCCTGACCCGGCTCCAACGGCGGACGGGGCTCTAATCCTTCGAAGCTGGGCTGTGCGGCAACTGCAAACGAGGCGAGTAAGCCGAGCGCCCCCCACGGAGTCCTCATCGACGCGAGTGCTACCGCACGCCGCGCCGTTCGAGCAATGCCCTCACTTTCGTATTTTTCTTGTATTGAGGCAGTCGATCGATCGTGATCCCGCTCGTGGGGACTTCATCGAAGACGGCGACGAAGAAGAAGTCGGGGACGCGAAATAAGACGAAGACGAAAGCCCCGCAGACGAAGGCCGCGGCGAAGCCGAAAACGAAAGCGAAGCCACCGCCTGACCCCCTCGCCGCGCTGCGCGCAGCGAAGCCCCACAGCAAGGCGGTGAAGGGGCTGCCGTTCGAGGGTGGCGAGCATGCGTGGCTCGGCACCGCGGGAACCTCGATCGCCGTGCTCGAGCTGCGCACCGCGGGCATCGACGTGGACCCCGAGACCTTCACGCACATTCGCCGGCAAAACGGCCGCGACGACTTCACGTACGGAGAGCTCGTCGCGCTCTCCGGCGACTTCTACGAATCGCCCAAGGAGCTCTACGAGGAGAAGGCCGCCGCCATTCCCTGGCTCTGGGAAGACAATGACACGCGCGACATCCGCGCGATGTTCGCTGAAGAGCTCAAATGGATCGACGACCGCCAGCGCGCACGTCCGGCCGCCGCCTATCCAGACAACAACATCCGCTTCGCGTGGAATGCAAAGGCATACCTCGAGCTGGCCATGCGCAATGTCGTGCACTTCGGCTGGCACAACATCGTCGCGTACTGCACCCACCACACCGAGGCGCTGAGGCTCGCCAAGAAGGCCGCCGGCAAGACCGGCGACGACTGGTCGCGGGCGCTCGTCACCAATGCCTTCGCCGACCACTTCCTCACCGACGGCTTCGCTGCCGGCCACGTTCGGGTCCCGCGCCAGGAGATCATCGACTGGAGCAACGCGAACGGTTTCGATGACAAGCTCTCCGGCGCATTGTCGAAGGTGCTGCACGATCAGGACGGGCACGTCGACTCGATGCACGGCACCGGCGCGCTCAGCGACGGCCTTGCGGTGGTGAACTCCCGAGGCGATCGGTGGCGCACGTTCTGCGACGGGCAGCTGTTCCTCTTTCCCGGAGCCACGGCGTTGCCGCACGTTCAACACCCGTCGCGAGCGGTGGCCGAGTCGGTCAAGGAGCTCGCCCGCGCGTGGAAGCGCGGTGAGCTGCCCGCCGGGCAGTTTGCGGCGCTCGATCGCGTGCCGTTTCCAGACCCGACCGCGCCGGGCCTCGCTCAGAAGTTCCAGGCGATCACCGGCCCGAAGCTCGATGCGCTGATGGCGAGCATCGCCTGGTACACGAAGCTCGGCGCGGCGCTGAAGCGGAGCCACGTCGAGCAGCTGTTCTCGGCCCTGCCGGAGCTGATGGCCCGCTTCCGCAAGGCCGTCGCGGAGGCGGCGAAGAACGAAACGCTGAAGTCGCGCCTGCCGCCGGCGTACGTCGATGCCTACAGCTCGCTGACCTGAGGGGGCTTCACATGAAGGCTGTGTCCGCACCGGTCGAACGGACGATGCAGGTTCGGGTCATCTCTGCCGACCCCAGCGTCAAGAAGAACCGCGCACCGCTGACCTCGGTGGTCGACATTCCCGCCGAGTCGTTGGACCCGGGCCCCCGCGGCTATCGCCTGCACGTCATCGACTACGACGCCTCGAGCCAGCATCTCTACGCGCCCGCGAAGCCGGAGCGCTGGCTGGACCCGGTGACCGATGCGATGGTGCAGACCGACCCCGCATTCCACGCGCGCAACGTGTACGCGATCGTGATGCGCACGCTCGCCCGGTTCGAGTTCGCGCTCGGCCGCCGCATCGCGTGGGGCTTCGACGACCCGGGCCACCAGCTGAAGGTCGCTCCGCATGCGTTCTCGGATTCGAACGCCTTCTACTCGCGGCGCGACGAAGCGCTGATGTTCGGCTACTTCCCGTCGCGCACGCCGGGCGAGAACGTCTTCACGTGCTTGTCGCACGACGTCGTGGTTCACGAGACGAGTCACGCGCTGCTCGACGGGCTGCGCGAGCGCTACGTGGTTCCGTCGTCGCCGGGTCAGGCTGCTTTCCACGAGGGCTTCGGAGACATCGTCGCGCTGTTGTCCGTGTTCTCGCTGAAGGAGCTCGTGCTGCACGGCATGGACCTCGCCGACAGCGAGGGTGAGCTCGAGCCGAAGAAGCGCAAAGACGTGCCGGCGGACGCGATCGGGCGCGAGTACACGACCAAGGCGTGGCTCAAGCGGTCGATGCTGTTCTCCATCGGCCGGCAGATCGGCATGGAGATGTCGATGATCGGCCGTTCGGCGCTCAGGCATTCGGCCGAGGTGCTCGAGCCGTCTCCACGCCACCTCGAGGAGCGCACCTCGGCGCACGACCTCGGCGAGGTGCTGGTCGCGGCGGTCATCGACGCGTTCGTCGGTGTCTGGGCTGAGCGCCTGAAGGAGTACTTCCGTGACGAGCGGGCGGACTACGTCGGTCGCGAACGGGCTGCGGAAGAGGGCGCCGAGGCCGCCGACTATCTGCTCACCATGGTCATCCGCGCGCTCGACTACTGCCCGCCGGTGCACGTGACGTTCGACACGTTCTTGAGCGCGATGATCACCGCCGACGAGCAGATTCGACCCGCGGACAAGTACGGCTTCCGCCGGCACCTGCTCGAGTCGTTCAAGGCGTACGGCATCGAGTTCACCGACGAAGAGGTCGTGGTCCTGCCCGGAGGCGCGTGGAAGAGGTTCACGTCCGTGCCGGACGTCTCGGTCGAGCGCGTCCGCTTCTCTTCGCTGCAGCACGATCTCGACGAGGTCTTCCGATTCGTCTGGGAGAACCGCAAGCAGCTGGGCTTGTTCGACGGCGCCTACACGCGCGTGCTGTCGGTGCGGCGGTGCATGCGCATCGCGCCCGAGGACGGCTTTCCATTGCAGGAGACGGTGGCGGAAGTCCTGCAGCAGGTGCGCATGCCGGTTCGCGAGCTCGCGCGCTGGAAGGTGCGTGCACCCGAGGGGCTGTCGCCTGACGTGCAGGTGATGCTCTACGGCGGCATGACGCTGGTGTTCGACGAGTTTGGAAAGCTGAAGCTCAAGATCGGCACCGGCGTGCTGGACCCGAGCCGCAAGCTCGTGGGCGAGCTGCAGACCCAGCGCCTGGCTTCGCTGTGGGCGCGGGGCGCGATTCGCAACGGCAAGGTGGTGACCCGGCCGCTGTCGCAGATTCACCGGCTGCGCTCGGCCGCAATTCCTCACTACAACGCGGAGGCCTGGTGATGGCAGCCAAACCCGTCGAGGTGAAGCTGTTCACGTACCGCGTCGGCTTCGGAGACTGCTTCCTGCTGCGCTTCTCGTACGCGAAGGGGCCGCCGAAGCACGTGCTGGTCGACTTCGGCAGCACCGCACGGGCGGTGGCGGACACGAAGGTCGACGCTCCGATGGTGCGGGTGGCCGAGGACATCGCCGCGAAGTGCACGGCCGACGGTGGCTCGCTGGTCGCCATCGTCGCGACGCATCGGCACCGAGATCACATCTCGGGGTTCTCGGGCGCGTCGTGGAAACCCATCGCGAAGCTGAAGCCGCAGCTCGTGCTGCTGCCGTGGACCGAGCACCCGGACGCGAAGGTCGACGCGACGGCGGCGCCGTCGTCGCGGCGGGGCAAGCTGGCGCTCGGCGAAGACTCGCGGCTGCACGCGGGCACGCTGCAGGCGATGCACGCGACGGCTTCCGCCATCGTGGCGGAGGCGCAGCGCAAGGGGACGCGCGAGGCGCCGAAGCCGGCCGACAAGGTGAAGGCGGCGGCCGAGCGACCCGACCCGGAGGACAGCGCGCGCCCCGACGTCGAAGGAGAGGCAGAGAACGCGCTGGTGCCCGCGGCAGAGACGTCGTCCGACGAGCTCGTGCTCGGCCTTCATCAGTTCGGCAAGTCGACGACGCGGCAGCTCGAGTTCATCGGCGACGACAACCTCGCCAACGAAGAAGCGCTGCGAAACCTCTCGACCATCGCGCCGTGCGACTACCTGTCGTTCGGAGCGACGACGCGGCTCAAGAAGCTGCTGCCGGGCGTGAACGTCGACGTGCTGGGCCCGCCGACGCTGGAGCAGACCCGCGGCATCATGCGCCAGGCCAGCAAGAGCAAGAGCGAGTTCTGGCTCGCGGCGAGCGCGGCGGCGCAGCAGTCGGTGGGCGGGAAGCGGCTGTTCCCGCGCGCGAAGGTGCTGAAGGGCGAGAAGAACCTGCCGCTCGAGACGCGCTGGTTCATCACCAAGATGAACGCGGTGCGCGGAGATCAGCTGCTGCAGCTCGTGCGCATCCTCGACGATGCGATGAACAACACCAGCCTCATTCTGTTGTTCACGGTGGCAGGAAAAAAGCTGCTGTTCCCCGGTGACGCACAGCTCGAGAACTGGATGTATGCGCTGGAGCACGAGAAGGTGCGCGCGAAGCTCGCCGACGTCGACGTGTACAAGGTCGGGCATCACGGCAGCACGAACGCGACGCCGAAGACCCTGTGGGCCCTGCTGCAGAAGAAGGGCCGCGGGCTGAAGACGTTCATGTCGACGCGGAAGGGCAAACACGGCAGCCCCCGGTCGGGCACCGAGGTGCCCCGCTCGACTTTGGTGGATGCGCTCGAGACGGAGTCGCAGCTGTTCTCGACGCTGTCGCTGACGCGGCGGGATGAGTTCGTAAATGAGACTGTGATTGTGCCGTGAGGCGATGTCTCATCTGGCGCCGCAGAAGTGCGACGGTCGAGAAAATCCCCTGATTTCGGATAAGCCGAACTAGGCTGAGCCGCTCACGGTGGGAGGGACGACATGGCGCGCAGGCTCCTGGTGAAGGTTCGCAGTCGGGCTGGCTTCTCGCTCGCGGGACACGAGCTCGGCCCGCTCAAGAACTGGAAGCCGCTGTTCACGGTACCGGCGCCCGACGGGCTCGGGTTCGACGAGGGCGTGCGCGACGTGTGGGCCGCGGCCGAGGTCGACGACGGCGAAGAGAACTTGTGGGAAGCCGCGCACGCGACGGTGGCGGATGGCTTCGGCCTCCACGGGGGCGAGGTTCTGCTGGCCGAGCCCGATGTGGCGCACGCGTGGCCTGCCGACAACGAACGGCCGGGTTTCGCCGTCGCCGCAGACGAGAAGCCGTGCACCTTGCACCGGCAGGACCAGCGCCTCGGCCCCGTCGGCCCGCGCGACGACTGGCACCTCGACGACGAGTACACCGGCCTGAGGACGGCGCGGGACCAGGCGAACGGCGGCGCCGGGGTCACCATCGTCCACCTCGATACCGGCTTCGACCCCGAGCACGCCACGAAGCCCGAGGCGCTCGACCCGCGAGCGCAGCGCGACTTTCTCGACGACGACCAGGACGCTGCGGACACCACCGACCGGCTCATCGCGAACAAGGGCCACGGAACCGCGACGCTGGCGTTGATCGGCTCGCGGCGCTACGGCGGCGCGCCGAAAGCGCGCATCGTTCCGTGCCGCGTCGGCAACGCAGTAGTGCAGTTCTATACGAGCACCATTGCTCAGGGCCTCGCCTACGCGACGGAGATCGGCGCCGACGTCCTGTCGATGAGCATGGGCGGCGTCGCTTCCTTCGCCTGGGCCGCTGCCGTCAACGAGGCCTATGAGAAGGGTGTCGTGCTCGTCACCGCGGCGGGCAACAACTTCTCGAAGCTGCCGACGCGCTTCATCGTCTACCCGGCCCGGTTCGGCCGCGTGCTCGCCGCGTGCGGCGTGATGGCCGACGGCATGCCGTACTACGACCGGCCCATCGGCGTGATGCAGGGCTGCCATGGGCCCACGAGCAAGATGTTCACCGCGATGTCGGCGTACACGCCGAACGTGCCGTGGGCCAAGCTCGGCTGCAAAGAGCTGGTGAACATGGACGGGCAGGGGACGTCGTCAGCGACGCCGCAGATCGCGTCGGCCGCGGCGCTCTGGCTCGCGAAACACGGCAAGAGCCTCCCGCGCAACTACACCCGGGTCGAGAACGTGCGGCGCGCGCTGTTCGACTCCTGCTCGCGCGAGACGAACGTGGGAACGCGCGGGCAACCCGACGAAATGCTCGGGTGGGGAGTTCTCAAGGCGCACAAAGCGCTCGCGTTGGGGCCGCGCGACGACGTGAGGGCGACGCCGAAAGACAGCGCCATCTTCGCGTTCCTGCGCGGAATGACGGGCCTCGGTGTCACTGCCGAGCCGCCCGGGCGCGACATGCTGCGGCTCGAGATGACGCAGCTCGCCCAGAGCTCGCACGGGCTCGAGGAGGTGGTGCCGAACCCCGACGCGGTGAGCCCTGCGCAGCTGCGGCGCTTCTACGAGGCCCTGCTCTCCGAGCCGAGGTGCTCGCGGAACCTGAAGCAGTACCTCGAGCGGAAGCTCGCGGTGCGGCCGGCGACGCAGCCGACGCGTGGCAAGCCCGCGACTCCGAGACCGCCCGGAGACGGAGCACCGGTCTCGGACGGCAGCACCCCGCGCCGGCGCATCGTGCGCAAAGACGTGACGGCGCCTCCGCCGAGCCGGAGGCTGCGCATCTTCTCGATGGACCCGAGCTTCGGCACGAGCTTCGAGACGGCGCACCTCAACGAGACGACCGTCGAGGTGCCGTGGGAGACCACGCCGACCAGCTCGAACAGCCTGAAGCCCGGGCCGGTCGGCGAGACCCTCGAGGTCATCGACATCGACCCGGCCAGCGGCCGCGCCTATGCGCCCGTCGACCTCAACGACGTGCACCTGCTCGCGCAGGACGGGGCGACTCCGTCGGAGGCGAACCCGAAGTTCCACCAGCAGATGGTCTACGCCGTCGCGATGACGACGATTCGGCGCTTCGAGTTGGCGCTGGGCCGCACTGCGATGTGGGCGCGTCATCGCGAGAGTGAGCAGTCCGACGGCACCGACGGCGCGCGACGGAAGTACACCGAGAGCTTCATGCCGCGGCTGCGAATCCACCCGCACGCGCTCCGGCAGGCGAACGCGTTCTACTCGCCGCGAAAGCTCGCGCTGCTGTTCGGGTACTTCCCGTCGGCGCCGTCGACGGAGGGGTTGCCGGGCGCGACGGTGTTCACCTGTCTGTCGCACGACATCATCGCGCACGAGACGACGCACGCGCTGCTCGACGGGCTGCACCCACGGCTGAAGGAGCCGTCGAACCCCGATGTGTTCGCGTTTCACGAGGCATTCGCGGACATCGTCGCCATCTTCCAGCACTTCACGTTCGCCGACCTGCTTCGGCATGAGCTGCAGCGCACCGCCGGGGCCTTGAGCGAATCGCAGCGGCTGGCCCAGCTGGCGCAGCAGTTCGGCCACGGCATGGGGCGGTCGGTGGCGCTGCGCAGCGCGCTCGAGCCGGGCAACACGCTTCGCTACGACCCGTCGCTCGAGCCGCACCGGCTGGGGTCGGTGCTCGTCGCCGCCGTGTTCGACGCGTTTCTGGCCATCTACCAGCGTCGCAGCGAGGACCTCTTGCGGCTCACCGAGGCGGCGGGTCTTCGGCGGTCGCAGCGGCTGCCCGCCGACATCGTGATGCGGCTGGCCGACGAGGCCGCTTCCACGGCGGACCGCGTGCTGACCATCTGCGTGCGGGCGCTCGACTACCTGCCGCCGGTCGACGTGACGTTCGGCGAGTACCTGCGCGCGTTGATCACCGCCGACGCCGACCTCGTCGCGAAGGACACCGCCGGTTACCGCGTCGCGTTCCTCGAGGCGTTCCGCAAGCGTGGAATTCACCCGCGCAACGTGCGCACGTACTCGGTCGAGAGCATGCGGTGGAAAGCGCCGGTCGTGCCCACGAGCGGACTCGGGCTCGGTGAGCTCATCGCAGGCATGGACCTCACGTGGGACCTGAGCAGCGATCGCAGAAACGCCTGGCGCGTGATGCGGAGCAACGCAGTCGCGTTCCACGGGTGGCTGATGAAGCACGCGCGCGGCGCACTGGCAGAGCAGCTGGGGCTCATCCCCGAGCATCCCATCGAGGTACACTCGGTGCGGCCAGCGCGGCGCACGGCGGAGGACGGCACCTTCCGCACCGACCTCGTCGCGGTCGTGACCCAGCGCCGCGAGGAGCCCGTCGACCCGGCGCAGCCGAAGGGCGAGAAGCTCGTGTTCCGCGGTGGGTGCACGCTGATCATCGACACGAAGAAGGACCACGAGCACATCCGCTACGCGATCATGAAAGACTTCCGCAGCACCTCGCGGCTGAAGAGCCAGCGCGACTGCCACCGGCGGCGCACCGGCCTCGCCGCGCTCTACTTCAGTGAGCGGGCGCAAGCCGAGCCGTTCGCGTTCCTGCACTCGGAGGAGGTGGGGTCATGGTGACGCCGAAGCGGAAGTCGACGCGCGCGAAGAAGAAGAAGGCCTCCCCCGCGAAGAAGAAGGCGGCAGCGGGCGGCGGCACGAAGGAGGGTCGCAAGGCCCGGGTGCGGATGTACCGGCATGGCGTCGGCGACTGCCACCTGGTGACGCTGGGCGCCGACTTCCACATCCTCATCGACTGCGGCCTGCTGCAGAGCACCGGAAAGGCAGCAGAAGCGAAGCTCGGAGAAGCGCTCGACGACATCTTCGAGGAGACGGGAGGTCGCATCGACGTTCTCGTCGCGACGCACGAGCACTGGGACCACCTGTCGGGCTTCCTCCAGCACGAGGCGAAGATCGACCGTCTGACGGTCGGCGAAGTGTGGATGGCGTGGACCGAAGACCCGACCGACACCCTGGCGAAGAAGCTCGCCGGCGAGCGGGAAGAGACCGTCGAGGGCCTCAAGCTCGCGGCAGAGAAGATCGAGGCGCACGCGGAAGCCCTGCACGGGGTCGACAAGGTGGAGCAGCAGAGCCTCGCCCATGGCGTCAAGCAGGTGCTGAGCTTCCTCGCGGCAGAGCCGAGCCAGCGCATGACGACGCGCGCGATGCTCGAGAAGGTGCGGTCGCTGGCGCCGGACGCGCCGCGCTACTGCCGCCCGACCGACCCGCCGTGGACGTCGAAGCGCGTGCCGGGCGTGCGCATCTATACGCTCGGGCCTCCGCAGGACGAGCGGGCCATCAAGCGGCTGATGGTGAAGGACGAGGTCTATCACGCGGCCGACGCGGTCATGGCGGGGGCTTTCCGCGCGCGGCTCGAGGGACAGACCGACGTGGACGACACGCTCGACCGCCTCGAGCCGTTCGAGGCGGAGCACCGGCGCGACCTGGAGCAGCTGCGTGAGCTGGCGAAGGACCCCGAGACCGACGAGCCGCTCGCGAACCTGCTGCGCGAGAACTACTTCGGCGTCGACCCGTGGCGCAGCATCGATCAGCTGTGGCTGGAAGACGCGCAGGAGTTCGCGCTGAAGCTCGACAACGCCACCAACAACACGAGCCTGGTGCTCGCGATCGAGCTGGGTGATCGCGGCCGCGTGCTGCTGTTCGCCGCCGACGCCCAGGTCGGCAGCTGGCTGACCTGGCAGGACCTCGCGTGGACCGTCGACGGCAAGGTGGTCAAGGGCACCGACCTGCTCGCGCGCACGGTGTTCTACAAGGTCGGCCACCACGGCAGTCACAACGCCACGCTGAAGGCCAAGGGCCTCGAGCAGATGACCAGCGACGAGCTGGTCGCGTTCATCCCGGTCGACGAGCAGATGGCGAAGTCGAAGCGGTGGAATGGCATGCCGCTGCCGGGCCTGGTGAGTGCCCTGAACAAGCAGACCCGAAACCGCGTCGCGCGGTCGGATCAGCCGCTGCCCGCGAACGTCACCTGGGCCAAAGAGGACTCGAAGGGGCGGTACTTCGAGTTCGAGGTGCGGTGACGGCGTGCCCTGGGTCAGGGAAAGGCCTTGCCGAGCCCGAGCTTGTGTAGACCGATGCCGAATCCCCAATAGACCTGGCCGCGCAAGTCCACACCGATGCCGATCTGCAGCAGGTCCTCGAAGATCTGCGCGGTGGCCATGTAGACGAGGCGCGTGGTTCCGTCTTCGCTGCGCGGAATCGCGATGATGGCGATGCCGACGCCGGGCGCGAGAGCATGAAGAAACGGTGACCCGGTATCGCCGCCGCAGCGAAACCCCTTCCAACGCACGACGGCGTACGCGCCGCCGGAAGGAACGAAGTTGCCCGGTGATTGGCTGTCAGGCGCATTACAGACACAGCGCGCGAGCATCAGCGCCGCGCCGGTGGCAAAGACGATGCCGCGGGCGCGGACACGCAGTATCCGTTCGTGCTCGTACCCGGCGAGAATCGTCCCGTCGGGTTTTCTGACGACCGCGCGGATGGTGACGAGGTCGTCTTCTTCCCTGGGCGTCCTGGGTAGGGAGAGGGTCGTATTCTGCGCTTCGTTCACCGGCTGCGGAGTGCTCGCCGTGACCTCGGGAAGTGACCCCGCCTTCGCGCCGTCGGTGAGCCTGAGCAGCGGCTTGAGCGACTCGAGCAGCGCCGTCACCCGCGGCGTGTAGGTCCCGATGGCGGCGGGAATGGCTTTGACGGCGTTGAATGCCTTCTCGGCAGCGGTGATCGCGACCTGGGCCTGGGTGACCGTGGCTTGCGCGCCTCCCACGATGTTCGCGAGCTGCTTGGCAGGATCGGTCTCGCTGCCGTTGACTGTGGCGATCACCTCGTTGATGCGCACTTCGAGAGTTTGGAGCGCCGTGACGAGGTCCTGGACGGGGGACACGGCGTCTGCGAGGGCAGGGTCATTGCGAACGTCGTCGGCGAGCTTCGTTGCTGCGTCCAACAGCCCGCCCGTGGTGCTGGCGGTGTTGCGCAGCTGGGCCAGGAACTGGTCCCGCAGGTTGTGCACCAACTCGTTGTAATCGGCGGACGACCTCGCCAGCGCTTGCGCGGCGTCGACCTCGGCCTGGAAGCCTTCATCGAAGACGAACTTCGTCTTTTCCACGAAGACGGCGGTGCCTGGAGTGAGCGCGTCGTAGCCAGGCAGGTGCACCTGAGCAGATCCGACGAAGGCGCTGATCTCGAGCGTGGCGAAGCCGGCATCGGCGCCGTGAGCGTCGATCTCCGCGGTGACCTGCTCGATCTCCTTTGCGATGGCCCCGGCGGCCATGTTGTCGATGCCGACCTTCTCCTTCGCCGCGAGGAGGAGCTCGCGGCGCTTGGGAACTCCATACTGGCGATCGAGGTACGCGCGGACGGCATCGTTCGCCGATGCGAGCTGCTGGAACGCCGCGGTTGTGTCCGTTGCGGCCCGTTGCGCCTCGTAGACCTGCTTCAGGGCCGTCTCATACGCTTCGAGAATGGTTCGCAGCTCTGTTGCGCGAGCCTCGAGCGCGGTGCTCACGCGTCGCGCGGAAGCGGTTCGCAGCAGGTCTCGGTTGACGATGATGTCGACGTCGCTGTTCACGTCGACGTCCACCAGGGACGCTTCCGGATAGGTGAGTAGACGGCCGCCCTCGGTGCGCTCGGTCAACGTAAACAACACGCCACCGTCGGAAGAGGCGCACAGCAGCGTCGCGACGAGCCAGCTCATGCCGGATCTCTGTTCGCCAGCGCGTGAAGCATTGCGTTGAAGACATCGCCGATGTCCTTGCCGGCCTCGGTGTCGAGCCGATGCGAGACCTTGCGCGGCTTCCTCGACAGAAAGACGACGCGGGCCAGCGGCGATCCGCGCCATGCAGCAACTCTCGCGGTGTCCAACAACGCCGGCTCCGGCACGTAGACCAGCTGCACGTCTTTGCACGCCTGACTGCCGCTGACGACGGACTGCGCTGTCGATCTGCACGCATTGGCGTCGGGGTCGGCGCCGAAGACCAGGGCGACTGCGGGCGCATCTTCGTCGAGCACGCGCTCGAGCTCTTGCTGCGCGGACGAGGCGTCGTTCGCGGACAGCGTGATCACAGGGCACATGTCCCCATCTTCTTTTGAATTCATGAATAACGCGAATTGATGGATGCGGTATGTTGGGGCCACCTGGGAGGGGAAATGACGCGCGCCTACGAAGCGATCTCGCTGCTGAAGATCGGATGCGTCGACGATGCCGGACGTGCAGCGTACCCAAACATCACCGTGGGCACCGCGGTGGCAGGTCGCGCCGTCTACGAGCTGCAAGAGGATCTTCATCAGCTCGGCTTTCTGTTGCCCAAGCCCGACGGCGCGTTCGGTGAGAACACGATGAGAGCCGTCATGGCCCTGCAGCGCGCGGCGGGACTCGAAGTGGACGGCAAAGTCGGGGCGGACACCAAGAACGCACTGAAGCAGCGGCTCTCGGCTGGCCGACCGAACGACCTGCTGTTTTCGTTCGTGAAACTGGTCATCGAGACCCAGGGCTTCACCTTTGACATGCGTCCGCGGCATCTGAACCTGCTGGGAATTCGCGGCTACTGGCATGGCCAGAAGGTCTCGAACGAGTTCAATCGCTACAACGATACGATCTACGCAGCGTGGCTGGATGCCGACGGGGCGCAGCGCGTCGAGGCGTTCGACGCGAGCTGCGATCCGGGACGACTCTCCCCAGCGTTTCAGAACGCGAAGGGCATCGCGCACCTGGTCGAAGGGCAGTGGTGGTTTCAGCGCGGCTTGCACGCGGGCAGCTATCGAGCCCTGCGTCAGGCACGGCCGGTCAAGGTGAAGCGGTTCCAGCCGGACGACATGATCGAGCGGCTCCGACCGGTCCTCGACGAGGGCTTCTTTGGAATCAACATTCACGCTGGCGGGAGCACGCTGCTCGTGAACAACTCGTCCGCCGGGTGCCAGGTCGTCGCCGGAGGCCTCGACGGCCAGGGCTGGAAGCGCTTCGACACGCTCGTCTACGTGACCTCTGCGCAGACGCAGACGCTCATCCCATACACTCTCGTCGCCAGCGAGGCCCTGCCCTCATGGACGTGAGCCCCAAGGCGCCGCGGTGGCTTCCGTGGTTGCTGACGGGCCTGCCCGCCATCTTCGCGGTCGTTCTCGGCGCGGTGGCGAATGACTCCAGTCGAGCGGCGGGGTTCTTCGGGGCCCTCCTCGTGGTTGCGGCTCCTTATGCGCTCGGGGGCGCATTCGGCTCGCGACGCAGGGGGAGTATGCCGCAGCCATCGACGCGTACCGCTCGCTGGTGAAGCCCGGCACGGTGATACCGGTGGACATCATCGAGCGGCCGCTGTGGACCGCGGTGTACTCGCCGAATCCGGAGCACACCGAAGAGGCAATTCGCGTCGCCGAGCGGTGGAAGCAAGCCCACCCCGGTGAGGTCACCGACGCCATCTGGGCGTACCTCGCTTGCGCCTGCGGACGACGACACAGCAGTGCGCGTCGAAAGGCGTTCACGACCGCCGCCCGGGCTTTCCTCGCTCGACGCATGCGCTGGTGAGCAGCGTCTTCAGCGCCGGCGCGCGGATCTTCTTCAGCAGCACGAGCACGAACGGGTAGCCGTTGAAGTGCGGTACGGTGAAGTAGGGCCCGCCCTGCGCGATGAGGGCGTCCTTCACCTCGAGGGGGACGTAGACGGCGATGATGTCCCCCTTCGGCGCGGCGTCGCCGAGCGCCTCGAGGTCGGGCTTGCGCAACGGCCGCTCGAGCACGGCGAGCCTCTTCTTCACCAGCCACCAGCGCTTGCCGGGCGTCTGAACTGCGGCCGGTATCGCTTTCATGATCTTCGTCACGTCCGCCCAGGTGGCCATCGGGGCATTCACGCTATGCTCCCGCGCCCACATGGCAACCTTCGACCAGCTGAAAATCGCTCCCCAGGCCAAGGCCCTCGTCGAGCAGCTCATGGCGCGCACGAACGCCGCGGATCAGGCGAAGGTGAAAGAGGCGCTCGTGAAGGCGGCCGGCGTCGACGGCAACCGCGTCCTCTCGCTCGTCGAGGTCCGCGTCATCGCCGACGCCTTCGACAAGGCCGCGCCCGGCACCGGCAAGCTCGACTCCGCGCAGCTCGGCCAGGGCCTCGGCGAAGCGTGGTCGAACCTGGGCTCGATGGAGTCGCTCTCGAACCTCGACGGCGTCTCCACGCACTTCACCTTCGAAGAGAGCCTGGCCACGAAGCTGATCAGCGAGCTGCAGAGCTCCGTCGCGCGCGCCAACGGGCGCCCGATGGAGGTCAACATGATGATCTTCGAGTTCCAGAGCGACTCCATCGAGAAGGCGATCGCCGACCTCGCGCGCGACAACCCGAACGTCACCTTCCGCATCATCGGCGACAGCGGCCAGGCGACCGCGAGCGGCGGCAACGCGCTCCCCAGCCTGCTCAAGGAGAAGCTCCCCAACGTGCAGGTGAAGTACAAGAAGGACTTCCCCTACGTCTGGAGCGAGAAGAACGGCCGCCCGACGTACAACCACGGCACGACGTCCGGTCTCAACCACCACAAGGGCTTCGCGACGTTCATCGACGGCCGCCCCGATCGCCTCGTCACCGGCAGCTTCAACTGGTCAGACACGGCGGACACCAAGAACTACGAAGACCTCTCGGTCTACTCGGGCGAAGACGCGACCGCGCGGCGCGCCATCACGCAGTACGGCGGCGAGTTCGCCGGCTTCTGGAACGACGGCAACGCGACGCTGACCCCGAACGCGTTCGCGAACTTCAAGGGCCAGAAGTGGAACGAGATGATGATCGCCCACGGCAAGCCGCCGAACATGTCGACGAACCGTCCCGACGACACGGTGCCGGTCTACACGCCGCGCGCCGACGTCACGAGCTTCGACGTCAACGGCTGGCGGCCTCACGACGAGACGCGGCTCAAGGCTGCGGTCGGCTCGACGCTCGCCAAGGCCATCATCTCGGAGCGGAAGAAGTTCGGCCGCTTCGAGTCGATGGAGGCGCTGCTCGAGCGCGTGCCCGGCCTCGCGAAGGTGCCCGCGGCGAAGCTCGAGCCGATGTTCTTCGGCAGCGGCAAAGTCTCCATCAACGTCGCCACGAAAGAAGAGCTCGACGCCGCCGGCTTCCTGCCCAAGCAGGCCGAGGCCATCGTCGCCTGGCGCGAGAAGAACGGAGACTTCGAGGCGCTCGCCGACCTCGCGAAGCTCGGCTTCACTCCCGGGCGCATCGAGTCGGTGCGCGAGCTGATGACCGCCATCGACGTCGAGGCGTTCTTCAACAGCCGCCCCTACGGAGCCACCGCCGGCGGCACCGGCTACGGCCCCGACGGCACGCGGCTGACGCCCGTCGCCGGAGCGGACGGCACCGTCGCCCCCTCGCGCGCGTCGGTCGTCGTCGGCGCCACCGACCTGTTCAACCGCGCCACCCCGGCGACGCCCATCTCGCTCGCGATGTACGGCCTCTCGGTCAGCTCTCCCGAGTTCAAGGCGCTCGAGGCCGCCGCGCGCCGCGGAGTGCCCGTGCGCATCGTGCTCAACGACGACTACAACGCGGGCCCCATCGCCGCGATCAAGAAGCTCAAAGAGCAGGGCGTCGACATCGACGTCCGCGTGCAGAAGGCGAAGACGATGCACCAGAAGTTCGGAGTCGTCGGCGACGACGCCTTCGCCGGCAGCGCGAACTTCTCCGAGTCGAGCTCCACGAAGCACAGCGAAGACCGCTTCACGGTGAAGAACCACCCCGAGCTCGCCGCCGAGTTCCAGGGGCGCTTCGACGAGCTCTGGGCGAAATCGAAGACGGTCTAAATGCGCGTCCTCGATTGTCCCGAGTGCGCGGTGAAGATGCAGCCGTTCTTCGCCGCGCCTCCCGACAAAGGCCTCGTCGTCGAGCTCGACCGCTGCCCGAAGTGCACGCGCCTGTGGTTCGACGTCCGCGAGCTCGAGCGCGCGGCGGGCAGGTCGTTTCTCCCGCGGCTGCGGGGAGCCGACGCGACGCACGCGTGCCACGTCTGCAAGACGCCGCTGCACACCTCGCTCATCCGCGGCGACGTGCCCATCGAGGAGTGCGCGACCTGCAGCGGCGCCCTGCTCGACGCGCACGACTTCGAGCTGATCAGCGGCAAGCGGCTGCAGGAGGCGAAGGCGCCGCCGCCGCCGCCGGCCCCGAAGAAGCCGAAGCTCGTGGAGTTCTCCTGCGCGCGCTGCGGGCAGCGAAAGCCGATGGGTGAGGCCGTGAACCTGAAGGGCGCCACGGTGTGCCGGGCGTGCTCCGCCAGGCCGTGGCCTGACCAGCCCGCCTGGTACAACAAGGGCACCGACCCCCTCGCGGACCTGCTGGACGACCTGTTCGGCAACCTGTTCCGCTGAATTTCCCCGGAACTGCCAAACCATTTTTCATGCCTACACGCGGCTGGAGCTTTCCCAGTCCACGAGAACTGAAGGCATGAGCCTCTCCATCAAGCCGCGGATCAGCGCCCCGAAGCTGTTGCAGCGGACCCAGCCGACCCCGCCGCGCCCGCAGCCGATGTTCGATCGCTCGCGCTTCGAGACGCGGCCGGCGCCGCCGGTGCGGGTCACTCCGTCGGAGGCGATCGAGCGCGCACGCCAGCTGCTCGAAGGCACGCCGGTGGAAGAGCGGCGCGACGACGGCTCCATCGTCATCTCGAACCCGCCGTACGTGAACGCGGAGGAGTCTCAGAAGCGCAAGCTCACCGCGCAGCAGCAGCTGCAGACGAACGCGACGCTGGAGAGCGCCGCGCTCGCGCGCCTGTCGCCGGCAGACCGCCAGAAGTACCTCGAGACGAAGGAGGTCTTGCTGCAGGCTCCGAACGCGGACCCGGTGGCCGCGCTCGCGCTGCAGATGATGCTGCTCGAGGGCCGCCTGCCCGGAGCTGCTGCGCTGGGCAACTGCGACACCGTGCTCGACGGCCTGCACGACCTCGCCACGCAGGAGCTCGGCGAGGGCATCGACCGGCAGCAGCTGCTCTCCGACGTGGTGCAGGAGATCGCGGTGCCCGAGTCCATCGCGCAGCGCACGTTCGGCACCTGCGCCCCGACGGCGACGGAGATTCAGCTCGCGAAGGACCACCCCGCCGAGTACGTGCGGCTCATCGCGGGCCTCGCGTCGCCGGAAGGAGAGGTCACGACGCTCGGCGGCGACGTGCTGCGCGTCGAAGAGGGCGCGCTCGGCGGCGACCGCGTGCGGTCGGTCTCGCAGCAGCTGCTCGCTCCGGCGCTGATGGAGCTGGGCAACGGCGACCTCGACTACTCGAACGAAGAGGACGGGAACTACGACGAGAACGGCGAGCGCCGGGGCTCGGGCCTCTCCGCGCGCGGCGTCGACACGCTGCTCGAGAGCCTCTACGGCCGCGACCACGCGTACCTGAGCACCGGCACCGACGAGGAAAAGGCCGCGGGCGTCGACTTCATCGAGAGCGAGCTCGAGGCCGGGCGCGACGTGCTCATCGGCATCGACTGGGGCACCGGCGGCCACAAGCTGCTCGTGACCGGAGTCGAGGAGCGCGACGGCGAGCGCTACTTCCGCGTCATCAACCCGTGGGGTCAGGTCGAGCTCATTCCGGTGTCGGAGGTCGAGGACCGGCTGCGCAACGTGAACTACGACCCCAACGCCGTTAGCTGATCCGCCAACAGGAGGAGGTACCCATGGCGGGTCGTTCGGTGAAGAACAAGCGGCAGTATCGCGCGCTCAAGCGCAAGGGCATGTCGAAGGGTCGCGCGGCGCGCATCTCGAATGCGGGCAAGGGCGCTTTGCGTCGCGGTGGGCAGCGCAGCCGCCGCGGTGGTCGCAGCCGCTCGCGCCGCTGAAGAGAGCGGCGCTCAGCGCAGCCGCCCCGGGTTCATGACCGGCATGAACCCGTTCTCCATCGTCAGCGTGAACCCGAACTGAAAGCGGATGTAGCCGTTCTCCACCAGCGCCTCGGGCGGGTTGGGGAACGGCGCGGCCCGCTCGAACGCCGCGACCGCTTCCTGGTCGAGCGAGTCGATGCCGCACGGCTTCAAGACGAAGATGTCGGCGAGCGTGCCGTCGGGCCGCAGCGCCACGGCGAGCACCGTCGTGCGCGGCGCGTAGAGCTGGCGGGTGGGCTCTTTCTGCTTGAGGCGCCCGTTCGGGTCCCACTTCGCGGAGACCGCCTGCTTCACGCGGTTCATGAACGCCGCGAACTTCCACTCGCGGGTGTTGAGGTACGTGCCCTCGCCGGCCTCGACGTCGTGGAGGTCGTCGTTCGGCGCGGCGCCGCCCGTCGCGGCCGGAGTGTCGGACGGCTCGATGGCGGGCTGCGGCTCGAGCAGCGAGCCGAGCCTCGGCTTCGCGCCTTCGAGCTGGTTCATCGCCTCGAGGCGGCTCGCCAGGCTGACCGCCGACGGCGCGGCTTCGTTCTTCGGGGCCGCGCGGCGGTACTGGTTCGTCTGCTCGCGCGCGCGCGTCTGCTTCTTCACCGAGTTGTTCGTCTCGGCGAGGTACTTCGAGTCGACCGGCCGCACGTTGTTGCCGGGCGCGACGTCGACGACCTGGCCCTTCGGCATGGGCTCCGGACGCGGCGGCGCGCCGCGGTTCTTCTGCCACTGCGCCGTGCTGATGGAGCGCAGCGAGACCGGGCGCTGCTCGACGCGCGGCGGCCGCTCGGTGCGCGTCAGCCACGAGATGCCGAGCACCGCAGCCACCGCGAGCGGGTGGGCGATGATCGACAAGACGAAGGCGAGGAGCGTGCGCCGCACTGCGGCTGTTGATTAACGCGAGCGACGGCGCCGGCGGAAGAGCGCTGCCAGCGCGAGCGCGAGGAGCCCCATCGGTGCCGAGCTGCAGCCGCAGCCGCTGGAGGGCATCTCGCTGCCGCCGCCTCCGCCGGTGCTGGAGCCACCCGTGCCGGACGTACCGCCGCCCGTGGCGACGACACCGCCGCCCCCGGTTCCGGTCGTTCCACCGCCTGAGCCGCCTGAGCCGCCTGAGCCGCCGCCTGTTCCGCCGGCGTCGGCCTCACCCGCATCCGCGGAGCCCGCATCGGCTGAGCCGGCGTCCGCCACGCCGCCGTCGATGCCGGCATCCGCGGGGCACATGCCCGTCGGCACGTGTGAGCACCCGGTCGTCGCCGAGCACGAGTCGGTGGTGCACGGGTCCAGGTCGTCGCACGTCGCGCACGAGGTGCACGTCGCCGCGCCGCCGAGCGCGAACGTCCCCATCGCGCAGCTCATGCACGCGGTACCGCCGGTCATCGAGCCGTACGTCCCGGGCGGGCAGGCGGTGCAGAGCGCTGCGCCCGGCGAGCCGGAGAAGGTGCCCAGCGCGCACGGCGCGCACATCGCGAAGCCTGCGTCGTCGGCGAAGGTGCCAGCGACGCACGGCGCGCAGTTCGTGGACGCGGGCGACGGAGCAAACGTGCCCGCATCACACAGCGTGCACCCCGCGGAGCCGATGGCCGAGTACGAGCCGGCCGCGCAGTCGGTGCACGCAGTTGCCCCCGCAGAGGAGAACGTTCCCGCCGAGCACTGCGCGCACGAGGGCGAGCCCACGGTCGCCGTGAACGTGCCCGGCGCGCACTGCGTGCACGCGGTCGAGCCGGGGCTCGCGCTGAAGGAGCCGGCGGCGCACTGCAGGCACGCCGTCGAGCCGGCCATGTCCGTGTAGCGGCCGGGAGGGCAGGGCGTGCAGGAGTCTCCGGCGTTGGCGCTGAAGCTTCCTGGCGCGCAGGCGGTGCACGACGCTGCGCCCGCGCTCGAGCCGAAGCCGGCCATGCACGGCGTGCAGGCCATCGCGCCCGCGGCGGAGAACGTGCCCGCGGGGCAGCTCATGCAGGCGGAGGCTCCTCCGGCGGAGTACGTGCCGGCGGCGCACGCGGTGCAGGTCGCTCCCGTGGTGCCCGGGTTGCAGGCGCACGCGCCCGTCGAGGTGCAGGTCCCGTTGCCGCTGCACGTCGTGGCCGCCGAGCAGAACGTGCACGTCGGGTAGTTGTAGTAGTTCGGCGCGCAGGCGTTGCACGAAGCGCCGGTGAACCCGGTGAAGCACACGCAGGTGCCGTTGAACTGCGCCGTGCCGCGGCCGCTGCAAGTCACCGCGTTGCTGTACTGGCAGTTTGCTCCCGCGAAGCCCGCGTTGCAGGTGCAGGTGCCGGTCGAGATGTTGCAGTTACCCGCGAAGTTGCAGTGGCTGTTGTTGGTGCACTGGGCCGATGCCGCGCTGGGGGCGGCGAGCACCGCGACGAGGACGACCCCTCCGAAGAATCGCATCGGCAGAGTATAGGGGGAGCCATGGTGACCTCCGACCCCCGATTCAAGAGGCCCTCGCACACCGAGAAGGTGGCTCGCCACGTTCCCGAGGCGACGCGGCACTTCTCGCTGCAGCGCATCGACGTGCCGAGCACGCCGGTCGTGGTGACCACCGGCAAGTGCACCATCGGCGCGCTCGCGATGAACGAGCTGTGCGTCGACCACGCGACGGTCTCGCGCTTCCACGCCGAGGTCGGCGTCGAGCACGGCATCGGCTGGGTGAAGGATCTCGGCTCCACCAACGGCACGCACGTCGACGGCCTGCAGGTGAGAGAGGCGTTCTTGAAGGACGGCAGCCTGATCAAGCTCGGGCCGACCGCCACGCTGCGCTTCAAGCTGCTCGACCAGCAGGACGAGCTGCCGCTCTCCGAGAAGCGCGAGCTGGGAGAGCTGATCGGCGAGTCGCCGGCGATGCGCGCCTGCTTCGCCCAGCTCGAGCGCGCGGCCTCGTCGAGCCGCGCCGTCCTCCTCGAGGGAGAGACCGGCACCGGCAAGACCGCCGCCGCCGAGGCCATTCACGGCGCCAGCAGCCGCTCGCTCGAGCCGCTCGTCACCGTCGACTGCGGGGCGACCACCGAGGCCGACCTCGAGCAGATTCTGTTCGGCCGCGGCGAGCCGCCCAAGCGCCTCTCCGCCTTCGAGGAGGCCGGCGGCGGCACCCTCGTCCTCGAGGACATCAGCGAGCTGCCTGCTGCGCTGCAGCTGCGGCTCTTGCCGGTGCTCGAGACCGGTGAGCTTCGCCGCACCGGCGGCACCGCCGTCGCCAGCGTGCGCGCGCGCCTCATCGCGACGACGCGCACCGACCTGCGCATGCTGATCAACGAGGGCCGCTTCAAGAGCGAGCTGTTCCACCGGCTCGCGGTGCTGCGCATCCGCCTGCCGCCGCTGCGCGAGCGCGCGGAGGACATTCCCATGCTCGTCGACGCGCACCTCGAGGACACCTCGGTGACCGAAGAAGAGGCGCGGGTGGTGCGCGACCCCGAGACGCTGTCGCGGCTCAAGCACGCGGTGTGGGCCGGCAACGTGCGCGAGCTGTTCAACCACGTCGACCGCGCGGTGGTGATGAAGAGCGCGGCGGCTCCGGCAGACCTTCAGCCGCAGGCGACGGCTCCGCAGGTGGATGCGCGGATGCCGTACGCCGAGGCCCGGCGCGTCGCGCTCGAGCGCTTCGAGGCCGCGTACGTGAAGGCGCTGCTCGACCTGAACGGCGGCAACGTCAGCGCGGCGGCGAGGCAGACCGGCATCGACCGCGCGTACCTTCACCGGCTGATGCGCCGGCACGGCGTGCGCTCATGAGCGGCGAGGTGCTCGGCAGGACGATGCCGCGCTGGGTGAAGGACGGCACGTTCGACGAGGAATGGGAGGACGCTCCGCAGCGCGGCGAGACCGTGCAGGTTCGCGTCGAGTTCACCGAGGACCTGGAGACGGGCGACGGCGAGGAGTGGTCCGGTGCGCTGCTCAAGGGCCGCGCGCATCAGACCGATGAGATGCGGGTGATGGCGCGGGTGGCTCCGGCGTCGAAGGCTCCGCCGAAGAAGCTCGAGGGCCTGTGGGACGTCACGCTCGTGCGCGAGGGCGAGGACAAGCCGTGGAAGCTGATCACGATGACGCGGCGCCGCGGTTGATGGCGTGAAGCCTCAGCCGTCGGCGAGCTCGGTGGCTTCCGGCTTCCGCCACTCGACCGGCAGCACCGCCTCGAGCCACTCGGGATCTCTCACGACGTTCCGCGAAACCCAGACACGCTCGAGTGACGGTCGGGCGTCGACGAGCGCTCTCCACGCCTGCGGCGTCGCCTCGAGGCCCCCGAGGTCGAGCGATCGCAGCTGCGAGAGCCGCGGCCAGCGGGCGAGCGCCGCCAGCACCTCGTCGCCGGCGTCGCGGCTCGGGCCGGTGCCGAGCAGCGCGAGGTGCTCGAGCTTCCCGAACGAGCGGTTGTTCAGCATGCGCCACACCGCCTGAGCGTCGATGCGCTCGTTGCGCCACGGCTCGCGCTGAAGGCGCAGCTCGAGCCAGGTGAGCTCGGGCAGCACGGCGTCGGCGAGGGCGTCGAGCTGCCACAGCCCGACGGACATGAGGCCCAGGCACAGCGTGCGCAGGTGTGGCGCCTGCACGTGGCCGAGCTCGGTCTCGAGGCCCTGCGCGACGACGAGGTGCTCGAGCCGCGGCGCCAGCTTCCACAGGCGCGACAGGCCGGTGAACGACACCTCGGCCTCGTGCATCACGCCCTTGAGCGCGTGCGACAGCCGCGCGCGGCCCGAGGCCTCGTCGAGCGGCTCGGTCATCATCCACCGGTCGAACTCGACGGTGCGCAGCCACGGCCGCGGCTGCGAGGTCAGCGCCTCGAGCGTGCTCGTCTGCGAGCCCCAGCAGCCGTGGTTGCCCTCGGCGCTGAGCAGCGTGTCGACGGTGAAGCGTCGCAGCCGCGCGGTCATCGGGTCGCGGAGGATGGGCAGCTCGGGCTCTGCGGTGTAGCCCTCGGGGCTGCCCAGGCCCGAGAGCGCCTGGCCCTCGTGCATCACCAGCGCGTCGATGAAGCCGTCGCGCAGCTCGAGCGAGAACCACGCCTGGCAGCCGAGCGTCCACTCGGGGTGCTGCGTGAGCAGCGCGTCGAGCGCGGCGCGCACCTCGGGCGTGCGGGGCTGGCGGGAGAGCTGGACGAGCTCTCCGCGCGGGTCGCCGGCCTGGAGCAGCTCGTCACCCCAGACCTGGAACACCGCCGAGCCGGGCGGCTCGTGGATGAGCCGATCCTGCAGCACTGGGGGTCAGAAGATGTCGCAGGGGGTGCCCAGCTGCTGGCCTTCGTAGACCCCGAGGTCCGTGTAGATGAGGACGTGGTTGTCGTCGACCGGCACGCGGGTGAGCTTCGCCTCGGCCTTGCCGGCGACCCACTTGAGCTCGTCGTTGTTCGCGATGAGGCGAAGCTCTCCGGACTTGGTGGAGAAGATGTCGCCCACCGAGTCGCTGACGATGTTCGTCATCTGCTGGGCTTTGAGCTTCCCGCGCTGGCCGATGTAGAGCTTGAGGTCCTTCTTGCCCGGCACGTCGCGCTGCATGTCGACGAAGTAGTAGGTGCCCTTGTCGTCGCGCGCGAGCAGGTAGGGCAGGCGCTGCCACTTCGGCCCGAAGAACGTCGCGCCGTCGACGAGCGCCTTCGCCTCTTCGGGCTTGAGCTGCTGGAGCTCGGTCTTGCGGTCGGAGCACTCGATGCGCAGCACGCCCTCGCGGAACTCGATGGAGGAGCGGCCGTGGTCCGAGCGCGGCTCCCAGAGCGAGATGCCCCAGTTGTCGCGGTCGCCGCCTCCTCCGGGGGAGCGCAGCTTGTAGAAGGTCTTGCCGTCGCCCCAGTACGCGGCCTCGGGCAGCGCGCGGGTCGCGTCGGGGCTGAGCACGACGTAGTGCTTCTTGCCGTCGGTGTAGACGCGCATCGCAGCCTTCTTGTCGCCGACTTCGAGCTTCTCGGGTTCCGCGGCCAGCACGGCGGCCGTCACGAGGAGGGAGATCATGGTTCGGCACTATAGTCGTGCCCCGGTGGGCCGCCTCGTCCGCACTGCAGTTGTCCTGCTGGCCGCGCTCACCTGCCGCAGCGCCGCCGTCGACGAGGACCTGCGCATCAACGTGCAGCCGCGCGTGCTGCCCGACGACGGCCGCCGCGCGCGCGTCATCATCGGCGCGAACGACGCCTATGGAGACCCCGGCGTCGGCAACGTCAACGTCCGCTCGAGCGCCGGCTCGCTGCGCGAAGGCATCTCGCTCGTGCTCGGCGCCGACGGCTCGGCCGAGACGGTGTTCACCTGCCAGGCGAAGGAGGACCCCGACTGTCATGATCAGGTCGAGATCACCGCCGAGTGGACCTCGCCGAGCGGCGTGCGGTTCTCGAAGTCGGTGACGCTGATGATTCAGACGACCGACGCGTTCGTGTCTGCCTGCGCGTTCGAGAATCGGCGCGTGTTGAAGCTGCTCACGGGCAGCCCACCCGCAGTGCAGCTCGCGGTCCTCGACACGAACCCCGAGGTCGCGCGCACGGGCTTCGGAGTGTCGCTGTGGGACTCGACCTCCGGAGTCGGCGCGCTGGCGCTCTCGCTGCCGTCGCGCGGGGCGACCGCGAGCGACGAAGAGGCGGTCGTGCGCGGGCTCGTCGGCGGGGCGGGCGGCGTGGAGAACCCGCTGGTGCAGACGCTGACCACGTGGGACGGGCACCCCGCGGCGCGCAGCACGTTCGCGCTGTCGACGGGCGTGGACTTGAAGACGGCGCTGGAGCGGATCTCGATGGCGCTCGGCGCCGGCGCGACGGGCCTGCAAGGGTCCGCGAACGTGGTCGGGCCGTTCAGGGTCGAGCTCATCGCCGTGCACCACGAGGCGCGCATCTCGTCGGTGGTGATCGCGCTGCACGCCGCGGCCGGCTTCACCGAGGCGGCCGGGTTCGACCTCGAAGACGTGGCGGGTGGGTCGGCGGTCGCGCAGGCGGTGGATGCTCCGGTGGACCACTGTGAGATCTTCACCGTCGAGGGCACGAAGAAGGTCGACTTCCTCTGGGTGGTCGACGACTCGTGCTCGATGGAGAGCTCGCAGCAGGCCGTCGCGTCGGTCGGACTTCAGGCGAGCCAGAAGATTCAGGCCGCGCAGCTCGACTTCCGCGTCGCCGGAGTGAGCACCGGCTGGTACCCGCCGTTCTACTTCGGCTCGTACCGCCCGTGGACGGGGAACCTGACGCAGATGTTGTCCTGGTTCCGCGGCCCGGGAGCGTTCGGCACCAGCGGCACCGGCCTCGAGCGAGGCTTCGACGCGCTGGCGACGTTCATGGACGGAGGCTCGGCGGCGACGGAGTTCCGCCCCGACTCCGAGGTGCACATCATCTTCCTGTCGGACACGAGGGACCAGTCGGAGCTGGATGCGTTCGGGATGAAGGCGCTGCTCGACGCGCGCTTTCCGAAGCAGCGGGTCATCGTGAGCGGAATCGTGTGCCCCGAGGGGAGGTCGTGCGGCGACGAGCCCGAGGACTTCGTCGGCGACTACCACACGCTCGTCCGCGAGACGGGCGGCGTGCTGGGCAGCATCGACGTGTTCAACCCGGTGATGGTGACTCCGGCGCTGCAGGCGCAGCAGGTGGAGACGATGAATCGCATCATCGGCAGCGTGGTGACGGGCGCGGGGTACCAGCTCAAGCACAAGCCCATCACCGCGTCGGTGCGCGTGGCCGCTTCGGCGGTGCGCGACCCGCGCTGCGACAACCGCGACATCCCGCGGAGCACCGAGCACGGCTGGGACCTCGACCCCACGAGCGGGCGCATCGCGTTCTACGGAAACTGCGCGCCGGTGCTCGGCGGCACGATGGTGATTTCGTACAAGTCGTGGGCGCGGTACGGGACGCAGATCGTGGAGACGACGAAGCCGAAGTACGCGGTCGCCATCTCCGACGGCGGCGCCGCGGTGGTCGACGCCGGTGCCGGAGACGCCGGCGCTCCCGACGCGGGCGACGGAGGATGACGCGTGCGTTGTGCCTCGCGCTCGCGCTCGCGCAGGCCGAGCCGCAGCTGACCCCGTCGCCGGACTTCGAGCGCCGGGTCGTGGAGCTGGAGAAGCTGCGCTCGCGGGCGTTGGGCCTGCGGCTCGGCGCCGGCGTCGGCTACGCGCTGGCGTTCGGCTGCATCGCGTGGGTGCTCGCGGAGCTGATCGCGGGCGAGCTGTCGAAGAACGCGGGGCCGCTGAGCGGGCGGCGCTACACCACGGTGGTGCCGCCGCTGCCGCTGCTCATCGGCGCCGTCGTGCTCGGCATCACGTCGGTCGGGCTGCACCTCGGCTCGCGGTCCGCGGCCGCCGAGGCGGCGGATGAAGAGGCCGACCTCGAGCGCTATGGACGCCGCGAGGCGGACAGCTCAGCGGAGTGATGTCGCGCCGGCTCCCGGAGACTCAGCCCCGCGTCTTCTTCACGAGCGCATCGAAGCGCGCGATGGCCTCGCGCCGCGTCGAGCTCCCCAGCTTGCGCATGGCGCGGTGCATGAGCACGCGCACGGTCGAGTGCGAGAGCCCGAGCTCGTAGGCGATGACCTTGTTCGAGTGGCCGAGGTGCGCCTGCGTGAGCACCTGGTGCTCGCGCTCGCTCAGGTCTCTCTGCGGCCCGCGCGTCGGCGGCGAGTTCTCGACGGCCACCACGAAGTGCTTGCCGTCGGTGTCGAAGTCGTCGACCAGCGACCAGCGCGACGTGACGAGCGGCCGCCAGCGCCGCGTCGCGTGCTCCTCGTCACGCCGCAGCTTCGAGCGCGCCTCGTCGAACGCGAGCGCCGCCCGCCGCAGCTCGTCGCGCGCGCCGGCGGCGGCGTCGTCCTTCCCCGCATCGAGCAGCTGGCCCCTCGGCGACAGCACCGCCGCCGCGGCCGGCTTCTTCGCGCCCGCCTGGCGCCGCATGCGAAACGCCGCGGTGAGGTGCGCCGCGAAGCGCGTGAACAGCGCGTGGCGCTCGGGGCTCAGCGACCCGACCTTCGGCAGCGGCGCGCCGAGCCAGAGCCCCTTGCCGGTCGCGTCGAGCGCGTTCACGGCGAACGCGTCTTTGGACCCGCCGATGTGCCGGAAGGCGGGCAGCACCCTGCGCATGCCGGGGACGGCGCTCGCGAGCCCGACGCTGAGGTGGCTCCACGCGGCGAAGCCGGTCGGGCGATCGAGCCTGCCCTCGTCGGCGCCGGAGGCCGTGACCTCCGCGTAGAACGGCGGCAGCCACTCGGGGTTGAAGCGCTTCGACACGGCGAAGTGGTCGATGACGGGCTTCGAGGGGACCTTCGCGTCGTAGGTATACGACATGACCCCGAGCCCGCGGTCGAGCAGCGGAGCGGCGGTCTCGGCGAGGTTCTGCACGTAGGCACCGGGCTCGAGATCGAACCGGTACGCCGCGGCGAGGCAATCGAGGAGGGGCGTCTTCAAGCGCCGCGCAGTTTACGTAAGCCCCGTCGCGCTGGCCTCGTTTCCTCGCAGCCGTCACCCTCGCTGCATGCACAGGTTCGTTCTCGCGCTGGCGTTGGTCCTCGTGGCGTGCTCCGGCTCCGGAGGTGGGGGAGGCACCGCAGGCGGCGGCGGAGGAGGCGGGGGCGGCGACGCCACCGGAGGCGCCGGCGGCGGCGTCGGCGCAGGGGGCTTTGGCGGTGCGGGCGGCAGCGGCGGCTCCGGCGGCGCTGCGGGGGGCGCCGGCGGCGGCGCAGGCGGCAGCGGTGGGCAGGCCGGCATCGCCACGTTCCTGCGCGTCGGCCTGCAGTCGAAGCTGTTCGCCGCGGGTCCCGACGGCGACATCCACGTCTTGTTCAACGAGGGCTACGCCGAGCGCATCATCTACGGCCGGTGCAGCAGCAGCTGCGCGAACCCGGCGTCGTGGGGGCTCGTGCAGCTCTTGAGCGCGCCGGAGATCGGCGCCTCGGTGGTCGGGGTGAACGGCCTCGAGGTCGACGCCGCCGGCACGGTGCACGCGGTCGTCAGCGGCGTCACGCCCGCGGGGAGCTCCAACGTCGACCCGGTCGTGTACCTCACGTGCGCGAGCAACTGCGGCGTGGCCGCGAGCTGGTCTGGCGCTCACCTCGGCGCCCTGCTGCGAAATGGAGCGACGGGCGTCGAGAGCGGCCTCACCGTCGCGCCGAACGGCACCATCGGCGTCGTGGGCCGCGGCGACGTGGACAACTACGACGCGTACTACGCGACGTGCAGCTCGAACTGCGCGCAGGCGACGAGCTGGTCGGCGGGCGCCATCTTGAGGGGCACCATCTCCTTCCTCCGGCTCGACGGCGCCGGCGTCTCGCACGTCATGTTCGCGCAGGGGCGCACGAGCGCCGGCGACAACCTCCTCTATTACGGGCGCTGCGCGAGCAACTGCTCGGCGCGGGCGAGCTGGCAGCTGACGACGGTCGGCTTCGTCACCGCGCACGGCCACTACCAGGCGGGCTTCACCGTCACGCCGAGCGGCCGCGTCTTCCTCGCGTACAACCAGGGCGCGGCGCACCTCGGCACGGCCGACAACGGCAAGCTCTTCGTCAACACCTGCACCGGCACGAGCTGCCTCGATCTCGGCATGTGGACGTCGTTCGTGCTCTCGAACGACGAGCGGGAGGACGAGGCGTGGCTCGCGAACGCCGGCGAGGCCGTCGGGCTCGCGAGCACGACGACCACCGAGCTGCACGCGCGCGCCTGCGACGGCAACTGCCAGAGCGCTGCGAACTGGAGCGGCGCGACGGTCGTCGACGACTTCCAGGCCATCGCCCAGACTGTCCCTCCCGCCGCGAACAGCAGCTGCCCGAACACCGCCACGTCGGCGTTCTGGTACCCGAGCTACCCGCGCGGCGCCTTCGGAGCGAAGGGCGCCGTCATCGGCCACTCGCCCCACGCGCTCGTGAGGTGCCCGGGCTCGACCACCTCGACGCGCATGCCGGAGATCGGCCGCTTCTTCGCGACGTTCTGAAAGACGCACGTAAACGCTGTAAGCCCGAACGGCGTTGTCCCGGAGCGGACGCGGCGCTGATGCTCGCGGCCATGTCTGAGCTGACCGGTCGCTGGGTCCACCTGCTCGCGGTGCCGCTGATCGCGTGCAGCGCGTCGCTCCCCGAGGACGAGGCGGTCGTGCCCGCGCCCACCGACGCCGGCATCGCGCTCGGCGCGCCGGTGACCGCGACCCTCGGCGCCGCCGGCGGCACGCTCGCGACGACCGACGCCCGGTTCGCGGTGGTCGTGCCTCCGGGAGCGCTCGCGGCCGACACCGAGATTGCGATTCAGCCGATCACCAACACCGCGCACGGCGGCCGCGGCCAGGGCTACTCGCTCTCGCCCGACGGGCTCACCTTCGCTCAGCCGGTCGAGCTCCGCTTCAAGCCGAGCGAAGCGGACCTCGACGGCTCGGCGCTCGAGTTCGCGTCCGTCGCCCGCCAGGACGCCGAGGGCTACTGGGAGGAGCTCGACACCACCCGCGACGCCGCGACGGGCACGGTGACGGTCACCACCACGCACTTCAGCCACTACTCGCCGACGCTCAGCCTGTACCTGGTGCCGGCAGCCACCAGCGTCGAGGTCGAGGCCTTCAAGGCGTTCGAGGTGTGGATCTGCAGCTCCGAATACCGCGACCCCTCCTCGGGGAGGCGGGCGGCGTTCTGCAAGCGCTGGCAGTCGGCGTCCGCGGCGCGCTCGCTCGGAGACTGGTCGGTGAACGGCGTGGTGGGCGGCAACGCCACCGTCGGCACGGCGACCTACACCGGGCCGGGCGCCATGTCGTACGAGGCGCCGGCGAAGGTGCCGGCCGACAACCCGGTGAAGGTCTCGGTCTCGGTGCGCAACTACCGCGACAAGCCGGTCGCGCCGCTGGTGGGTCGCGTGCGCGTCACCGGCAAGGGGCTGCCCTACGACGGCACCGTCACCTGGGAGAACGGGTACTACGGCGCCGGCGACGGCTCGAGGTCGACCGCGAGGGTGCACCTCGCCGTCGCGCGAACGCTCACCCACTCGGTGGACTACAGCGTCACCGGGTCGGTCGACGTCGACTTCCGCTCGCCCGACTGCGCGCCCGTCACCTTGACGCTCCCGGTGCTGACCAGCGAGGCCTTCTCCAAGCTCGTGGTGTACGGGCCCGAAGCGATTCGGCCGAGCACGTTCTCGCTGTCGCTCGAGACCGAGCAGGTCGACCGGATGCTCCAGTGCAGCGGCAGCTCCGGCCCGTTCACGCGCAGGGTGACCATCGGCACGATGCTCGCGTGCTCCGGGATGGCGTACTCGGACGCGTCGGAGCTGAGCTCGACCGACGGGTCGAAGTGCTCCGGCATCAGCAACGTCAGCGTGACGCTCACCCGGCAGTGAGTCGGCGCGGGCCCCACTCAGGGCGTCAGGCACACGATGCAGCCGACGCCGGGCTTCTGCTGGAGCAGCCGGCCGGTCACCGCATCGAAGACGAGCTCGAAGCCGATGTTCGGCGTGCCGCCGGGCAGCGGGCAGTTCGCGTCCGACGAGATGAGCTCGGGCGTCCAGCTCGAGGGGTCGAGCACGAGCTTCGCGCCGTGCGTCTTCTGCACGAGCACCTTGCCCGAGTCCTCGCTCCACTCGAGCACGGCGCCGGCGGCGGTGCTGAACACGTCGGCCTTCGCGGCGCCGTAGGTGTAGTCGCCGGTCGGCGCGCAGTAGTTGAACGTCCGGTAGGTCAGCTTGGTGTTGCGCGTGGTCTTCTCGGCCCCGGCGACGTCGAGGTCCGCGCAGCGGCCGAGCGCGACGACGTCGTTGTACTGCGCCACCGGCACCCACGTGCCGGCGACCGCCTCGACGCGCACGCCCTTCGGCACCGCGCGCCAGTACCAGGCGAAGACGTCGGCTCGCACCGGCTGGCCGGCGAACGTCGCCCGGCCCGCGTTCAGCCACGACCCCGACGTGCTCACCGCCTCGCACGGCACCGGGCTCGCGTGCCACTCCGACGGGTCGATGCGGAACAACGCGGGGTGCTGGGCCACGTACGCGAACCACTGCTCGCGCGCGTCTTTGCCTGGCTCGCACTCGAAGGTGAACGAGGCCGAGAAGATGGTGGCGGGAGTGTTGCGCGTCGCGGACCAGCTCATCACCGCGCCGGGAGAGATGGCGGCCAACTCGGCGCGCGCCGCTGCCTCACCCGAGGCGCCGACGTCGATGGCGTAGGGGTACGGCGCGCAGTCGGGAGCCCAGAGCTCCAGGCCGCGGCCGCTCTGGCCGGCGGCCTCGTCAGCCGAGACTTCGAGGGAAGAGGTGCCGCACGCCGTGAGGACGAGAAAGAGCGAAAGAGGTCTCATGCCCGCGAGGACGGACGGACCGGGCAGAAGGTGCGGGGAAAGGCCTACGGGCGGCCACCCCAACGTTCGTCCGTCACCACCGACGTGATGCGGAACACGCACGCGGGCGCGCCGAGCCGAAAACACGCGTCCTGCTGGATGTTTGCGGGGATGCCGGCGACGAGCCGGATGGCCTCCTGGAGGATGCCCTCCTCCAGCGCGCAGTGGTGCGGAGTCGTCTTCTCGAGCAGGGCGGTGCCCGGCTGAAAGGAGAGGACCTTCCAGCCCCCGATGTCGGTGCCGCGATTGGCCGCGTGGTACATCCCGTCGATGCCGTAGATGATGTCTCGGGCCGAGCGCGCCTTGGTCCTCTGGGACGCCTCGTGTGTGAGTCGGAACAGCGCGAAGCCGACGTTGCGGACTCCCGCGAGGCCGAGCTTCTTGTCCAACAGCTCGAGCGTCTCGAGGAGCAGCGAGATGGGGTACCAGCCGTCGGGCTTCACCGCCTGCAGCTTCTGCTCGAGCTCGGCGCCGAGAATCTGCTTCGGCAGGTGCAGCACCTTCAGCACCGCGAGGATGTCCGAGCCGATCGTCTGGTGGTTGATGCCACGGTAACCGGTGGGCAACCGCTGAGGGAGCATCCCCAGACTCTAGCGGCCTGCGGCGCCGGTGGCCGCAGATGCGAGCGAGGTGTCGCTTCCGCGCGACCGCGTGCGCGGCCGGCCGGCGAAGCTCACCGCGGCTTCACCACGTGCTGCACCGCCTTCTTCAGCTGCTCCGTCGAGTGCGGCGGGCGCAGGTACAGCTTCGCGCCGAGCGCCTTCGCGTCCTCGGGGTCGCCGGCCTCGGGGGTCCCGCAGATGATCAGCCGGCACTTGAGCCGCGCGTCTCCGGGCAGTGACGTCCGCAAGCCCAGCGTCGTGCTGATCAGCACGTCCCACTGGCCGATCGTCTCGAGGCCGTCGTCGTCGATGACCTCGGACGCGATGCCGGCCTGGCCGAGCATCATCGCCATCGCCTTCGCGGCGGCGGGGTGCCAGCCGAAGAGGAACACCGGCGCCGCAGACGGAGTCGGCTCTTCGCCGAAGTCGAACGTGTGCTCGTTCTGCACGTCGACCTTGCGCTCGGGCGGGGGAGGAGCCGCCCACTCCTGCGGCGTCGTCACCGCGCCCTGCCGGTAGAGGCGGGCGATCGCGCGGTCGATCGCCTCGCCGTGCGTGAGGTGCACGACCGCGCGCGACTTCTTCGTGATCGCCAGGATGGTGTCGACCACCTGCAGGTTCGGAGGCGCCTGCAGCGCGAGCTCGATCACCTCGTACCGGCGTCCGGTGAGCCTCAGGGGCACGGCGCGGTACTGCACCGCCAGCCGCTCGGGCAACAGGTCCGCCTGCGCGGGGCCGAGCGTCTCGGCGTCGAGGTTGATGACCGGGTAGCCGGTCTGCCGCGAGCACGCGCGCACGACGTCGTCCACCGAGCAGAAGCGGCGCTCGACGACGGCCTGCTCGAGCGGCACGCCCCACTGGTTCGCGTGCGCCTGCGCGGCCTTGAGCTGCAGCGGGTCCAGCGCGCCCATCTCGAGCAGAATGTCGGCGACGCTGCGGGCCATTTCAGAGCGACTCCAATGCGCGCTCGAGGCGCTTCGCGCGCACGCGGCCGGCGACGCCGAGCAGGGCCCTGTCGCGCTCCCAGCGCTCGCGCTCGGCGGGCGGCACGGCGGCGAAGTCCAGCGCGTCGATGACGGCGCGCGACTCGTCGAGGAAGCCGGCGAGCGCGACGTGCGTCGCCGCGTCCGACGGGTCGCGAGCGGCGAGCGCGACCGCCGCCACCGCGAGGCCCGCGAGCCGCTCGACGCGCCAGCCGCAGCGCAGGCCCAGGCCCGTCAGGTAGCCGACCAGCGCGGCGTTGACGTGGACGTCTTCGACGGTGCGGAAGGGCTTCAAGTACCGCTCGTAGCCGTCGGCCTCGAACACCTCTTCGGCGCGGGCGCCGTCGAAGTCGACCTCGGCGTGCGGCAGCTCGGGCACGAACGGCAGGTCCTGCATCGGCCTCAGCTTCACGCCGCTCGCGCCCGCGGCCACGCGCGCGACGCGCAGGCGGTTGCGGCCGCCTTCTTCTCCGATGGAGCAGACGACGAACAACTGCGCCGCGAGCCCGGCGCCGGTGACGAACTTCTTGGAGCCGGTGACGCGGCCGGCCTCGAGACGGGCGCGAACGTCGCGCGGGTGGCCTCCGCCCTCTTCGGTGGCGCAGAGCGCCGCGAGGTCGTGCTTGCCGAGCGTGGGGAAGAGCGCGGACAGCGCCGCCTGGTAGCCGGAGGCGAACGCGAAGGCGAGGCGGTCGGCACGGGTGGCGCTCACCAGCGCGCGCTCGACGGGCCGCTCGAAGGCGTCGCGGACCTCGCGGGTGGCGGACCAGTACGCAGTGAGCTCGGTCGGCGGCCCCGGGGCCGGGCGGCGCAGCAGCTCGCGCAGGAAGTCCATCCGCCGCGGATGCTAGTACGGGGAAACGAATCGGGCGCGTTGCCGGCTTTCGGCGCTCCGACTCAGCGTGAACGGAGTTGTTTACGAGAGGCCCGCCAGCTGCAGGCGCGACCTGGTGTCGGCGAGGCAGCGCGCCATCAGCTCGTCGCCGTCCAACCCGAACGCGACCACTCCCGCGCTGTGCTCGCGGGTGAGCGCCATCAGCCGCTCGGTCCACCGCTGCACCTCGTCCTCGAGCTTCAGGCGCTTCGAGGTGTCGAGCGTCTCGACGAGCGCGCGCACGCGCTGAATGCCGAACGCGAGGTGCCGGCTCTCGTCGTCGGCGACGCGCTCGACGAGCCAGGTGCCGACGAGCTGGAACGAGCGCAGCTCCTCGACCTGAATCTCCCGCAGCATGCGCCCGGCGTGCAGCATCAGCGTCTGCGCGAGCCCCTCGATGAGGATGTTCATGCCGACGAGCAGGTGCAGGTCGTCGCCCGCCTGCGTGACGTCGTCGATGAACGCCGCGAGCGCGGGCATCACCGGCGCCGGCGCGTCGAGGTGGAACAACAGCCGCGAGAACCACTCGACGTGGCGCGCCTCGTCGGCGACCTGGGTGGCGCCGAACAGCTTGTCCATCAGCCGCGCGTCGCTCTGCACGAGCCGGGCGGACGCGGTCAGGGCGCCGAGCTCTCCGTGGTGGGTCTGCGCGAGCAGGTCGGCGAAGCCGCGGCGCAGCTCGAGCGGGACGGACGAAAAATCCAGCGAGTCCCACGGGAGGTCGCTCGCGTTCCACTGCCTTCGCTTCGAGAGCTCGTACAGATGTTCGACGTCGGGAGCTCCGGTTCGCAGCGCGTTGCCAGCCACCTCGATCAGCGGTGCCGTCATCGTGGTCGTCATCGTAACTGCACGAGTTGCCGGCGCACGAATCGCTGATCCATCTGCGCAGAATCCCGCGCAGACGCACACTGTCGGAGAGCCGTGTTTCCCGGTATGCAGACCACGCCGCATGCCTGACACCTCCACCGTGCTCGAGGTCGGAGCCCGCGTCGCCGACACGTACGAAGTCGTACGCCTGCTCGGCAGCGGCGGCATGGGAGAAGTCTGGCTCGCGCGCCACCTGCGCCTGCCCGGCAAGCAGGTCGCCATCAAGGTGCTGCACACGCGCGTCGGCGGTCTCTCCGACGAGGCGCTCGCGCGCTTCCGCCGTGAGGCCGAGGTCGCCACGCGCATCGGCCACCCGAACATCGTCGAGGTCCACGACTACAACACGCTGCCCAGCGGAGCCCCCTACCTCGTCCTCGAGTTCCTCCAGGGCGAGAGCCTCGCCTCGCGCATGCGCTTCGGGCCGGTGCCGGTCGAAGAGGCCACGCTGCTCATCCGCCAGGTCGGCAGCGCCCTCGACGCGAGCCACCAGGTCGGAGTCGTCCACCGCGACCTGAAGCCCGACAACATCTTCCTCGTGCCGACGCCGATGGGCACGCAGGTGAAGGTGCTCGACTTCGGCATCTCGAAGGTCGTCGACTCGAGCACGCTGCAGACCGCGGACGAGGTGCTGGTCGGCACGCCGCAGTACATGAGCCCCGAGCAGGCGACCGGGCAGAACAAAGACGTCGGGCCGCAGACCGACGTCTTCGCGCTCGGCAGCATCGTGTACGAGATGCTCAGCGGGCAGCCGCCGTTCGTCGCCGACAGCGTCGCGAAGGTCGTCTTCCGCATCGCCTACGAGCCGCACGTGCCGCTCGAGAAGGTGAAGCCCGGGCTGCCGCCGCGCGTGTACGAGGCCGTCGAGAAGGCGCTGCAGAAGGACCGCGCCAAGCGCTTCCAGAGCATCGCCGACTTCATCGCCGCGTTCTCCGGCCAGCCCGTGCCGCGCACGCTGCCGCCCGCGCAGACGGGGGAGATGTCCGGCGTGGCGAGGCCGGGCATGGCGACTCCCGACTCGATGGCGTGGGGCGCGACGTCGGTGCACACGCCGGCGCCCGTGGCGGCTCCGCCGCTGCCGGGGTCGTCGCCTTCGCAGCAGCAGCCACCGCCGCGGCCGCGGGGCGTCTCGCCGCTCGCCGCCGTCGCGCTCGCCGTCTCGGCGGTGGCCATCGGTGGAGCGGGCTGGCTCTTGACGCGGCCTCCGCCGCCGGTGCCGGCGACTGCGACGCCGCAGCCTGCGCCCGTGGTCGCGGAGCCGCCCAAGCCCGTCGAGCCGGTGGCGCCGGTCGAGCCGGTCGAGCCGCCGAAAGGTGAGGCCGAAGTTGCGACACCGGCTCCGCCGCCGGTTGCAGCGAAGTCGGGCGCGAAGAAGATTCCGGACGAGGACCTCACCGTCATCGCGGAGATGAACAACCGGCTCAAAGAGAAGGACGCGCTGCAGCGGGTGCGTCAGCTGTTCGGCTCGGTGAAGAGCGAGGCGGGGCTGCAGCGCGCGTACGGCATCGCCGGCGTCGCCGCGTGCAAGGAGCACGACCTCGGCAACGTGCGCGCGTACCTCGACAGGCTGCACGACCGCGCCGACCGGCAGCGCCTCATCGCCGAGTGCAAGAAGCTCGGCATGGAGGTCGTGGAGTGAGGTTCGCGGTGCTGTGCCTCTTGCTCTCGGGCTGCGCCGTTCGTGCGTGGCTCAAGCCCGTCGAGCTCGCCGAGGGCGCGCGCGAGGTGCGCGACGTCGCGTACTGGCAGGGCGACGACTTCGACGACCAGAAGCACCGCCTCGACGTCTACGTGCCCAAGGGCGAGGGGCCGCACCCGGTCATCGTGTTCGTGCACGGCGGCGGGTGGAGGCTCGGAGACCGCCAGCAGCTCGGCCGCAACTACACCGTGCTCGGGCGGCGCCTGGCCAACCAGGGCGTGGTGGCGATGATCGTCAGTTACCGGCTCGCTCCGAAGGCGAAGCACCCCGCGCAGGTCCGCGACGTCTCGCGCGCGCTCGCGTGGGCGCTGGAGCACGCGCCGGACTACGGCGGCGACCCTTCGTCGGTCTTCGCGATGGGCCACTCCGCGGGGGCGCACCTCGTCGCGCTCGCCGGCTGCGAGCCGAAGTGGATGGCGGAGGCCGGCGCGTCTGCCTCGCAGCTCGCCGGCGTCATCGGGGTCTCCGGCCCGTACGACGTCGAGCACCTCGGGCGGTCGGTGTTCTTCGGCGGCCTGCCGATGGTGATTCCCGCGTTCGGGGAGGACCGCATGGTGTGGCGCGCGGCGGGTCCGGCGCAGCACCTCCGCGAGGGCGCGCCGCCGCCGTTCTTCGTCGCGTGGGCCGACGGCGACCCCGAGATTCTCCGCCGCGACGGCAAGCGCTTCGCCGAGGCGCTCGAGAAGGCGGGCGTGCCGGTGCAGACGTACGAGTCGTACGCCGATGATCACCTCTCCATCGTCAGCGACTTCGCGGACACGCAGAACGGCCTGGGCGAGCAGGTGCTCGACTTCGTGATGCGGCGTTCCCACGAGGTGCGCCGCGTCGTGGCCAGCCCGTAACGGCGCCCGCCATCTCACGGCCGGCTGAGGCGCAGGCGCCCGGTGGTCCGAGCAAGCACCGGCAATCACGTCGTGGCGCTGGCCCTGCACCCCGTACGGGCATCATGCAGCTGAAGTTGCAGTACACCGCGGCTCCCGCCGCGTTCGCGCGCTCGGCGTTACGGCTCGCGGCGAGCGGGCTCCATCAGCGGCCGCTCGTCTTCGAGCGCGATCGCACCGTGCTCCTCTTCTTCGAGGACTGCGAGCGCGACCGGCTCTTCTCCGGCGACCGTCACCTGCAGCGCTTCATCAAGCGCGCGTACCGCTCGGTGCGCGGCGGTCGCTCCACGAACGGCTTCGCGATGGCCTTCCGCGAGCTGAAGCGCGGGCTCGAGCTCGAGGGCTGCCGCGTGGTGGTGAACGACTTCCCGCTCGCGCGTGAGAACCCCAGCTACCCGATCGGCATCGCCGGCTACCCGCACGTGCTGCGCGACTGGCAACTGCCGAACCCGGCGGTGCTCGGCCCCGGCTTCTTCGATCATCCCGGCGAGGCCCCGGAGCTCATGCGCGACCCACGCTTCAAGCGGTACCTCGTCCACTCCGAGTGGATGCGGACCTTGTTCGGCAGCCGCTACGGCCCGCGGTGCGTCACCTGGTACGCCGGCATCGACACCGACCAGTGGCCGGACTTCTCGGGCGCGGCGAAGGACGTCGACGTGCTCGTGTACGAGAAGTTCATCTGGCACCGGCAGCGGAAGCGGAAGCTGATGCTCGAGCCGCTGCTCGACGTGCTGAGGCGGCGGCGCCTGCGCTTTCACGTCATCGCGTACGGCAGCTACGGCCTGGGCGAGTACCGCGCGTTGCTCGAGCGCTCTCGCGCGATGCTGTTCCTCGTCGAGCACGAGACGCAGGGCCTCGCGTGCGGCGAGGCGATGTCCTGCAACGTGCCGGTGCTCGCGTGGGACCAGGGCCGGTGGCTCGACCCGAAGCGGCTGCGCTACGGCACGCCCGACGTGGAGGCGAGCTCGGTCCCGTACTTCTCCGCCGAGTGCGGCGAGCGTTTCTCGTCGCTCGAGAATTTCGAGCCCGCACTGGAGCGGCTCTGGGCGCGCCTGCCGGGCTACCGCCCGCGGGACTACGTGATTCAGCACCTTTCGCTGCGCGGCTCGGCGCAGCGGTACCTCGAGCACTACCTCGGGTGAAGCTTCGTCAGACCCGAACACCGCGGCCGAGGTGAAAGCGCAGCGGGAAAAGCTCCGGAAGTGGGACATATGTCCAAGTTTCGGCTTGGGCGTGGGCGGTACTTTTTGGCCCAGTCGTGACGCCTTCGCGCCCCATGGTGTTGCTCGCTGTGCTCGTCGCGGCTTCGGCCGCCGCCGAGCAGCGCCGCTTCGCCATCGTCGCGGGCAACAACGCGGGCAGCGGCGAGCTTCCGGCGCTGCGCTACGCCGAGACCGACGCGAGCAAGATGGCCCGCGTGCTCGTCGAGCTCGGAGACGTGGCCGCCGACGACGTGCTGCTGCTCCAGGGGCGGGGCGCCGACGCGCTCGAGCAGGCGTTCGGCCTCGTGCGCGAGCGCGTGCTGGCGGCCCGGCCGGCGCAGGCGCTGGTGTTCTTCTACTTCTCGGGTCACTCCGACGGAGAGGGCATCGAGCTGGGCTCGGAGCTCGTCTCGTACGTGCAGCTGCGCGCGATGCTCGAGGGCACCGGCGCCGACGTCCGCGTCTCGGTGGTCGACGCGTGCAAGAGCGGCGCGGGGCTCCGCCAGCGCGGGGGCCGTCCCGCCGAGGCGTTCCCCATTCGCATCGTCGACGCGCTCGCCGCGCGGGGAGAGGTGTTCATCTCGTCGAGCGAGGCCGACGAGGCGGCGCACGAGTCGCGCGAGGTGATGGGCGGGCTCTTCACGCACCACTTCATCTCGGGGCTGCGCGGCGCGGCCGACGTCGACGGCGACAAGCGGGTGACGCTGTTCGAGGCGTACCGGCACGCGTACGAGCGCACCCTCGCGGCGACGGAGCTGTCCGGCACCGGCCAGCACGCGACGTTCGATTACCGGATGAGCGGCCGCGGCGAGCTGGTGCTGACGTCGCTGGCTGCCGCGACCGCGAGCATCGTGCTGCCCGAGGGCGCTCAGCGCGCGGTCGTCATCGACGTGGCGCGCGACCAGGTGGTGGCGGAGGTCTCCGTGGCCGCGCCGCGCGTGCTCGCGCTGTCGCCGGGCCGGTACGCGCTGAAGGTGACGAAGGACGCGCAGACGAAGAGCACGCGCTTCACGCTCGAGTCCGGCGCCCGCTGGGCGGTGCAGTGGGCCGAGCTTCAGGCGCCGAAGGCGCCGGTGCAGCTCGCGGCGGAGCGGTAGATTGGGAACATGACAGATACATAGTTAGACTATGTATCTGTCATGAAGCAGTTGGAGCGGCGACAGCTGGTCGAGCGGGTGGACGCGGCTCTACGCCGCCAACCGGTTTGCGTGCTCCTCGGGCCCAGACAGTGCGGGAAGACGTCTCTGGCTCGAAGAATCGCTGCCCGCCGGAAGGCGCACTGGTTCGACCTGGAGACGGCCGCTGGATTCCGCGCCCTGGAGAATCCCGAGCAGGCGCTGTCAGACCTCGACGGTCTCGTCATCATCGACGAAGCCCAACGCCGGCCTGAGCTGTTCACCGCCCTACGACCCCTCGTTGACCGACCGGGCCATCGCACGCGCTTCCTGCTTCTGGGCAGCGTCTCGCCCGAATTGGTACGCGGGGTCTCGGAGTCACTCGCTGGCCGGGCGCACTACCTCGAAATGTCAGGCTTCTCGCTGCGGGAAGTCGGCGCGAAGAACATCCGTCGGCTCTGGCTGCGGGGAGGCTACCCGCCTGCATATCTCGCGCATTCGGCGGAAGAGAGCCTGCGTTGGCGCGAAGACCTGATGCGCTCGGTTGTCGAGCGCGACCTTCCCCAGCTGGGAATTCGCATCGCCCCAGCTGCGCTCACGCGATTTTGGCAGATGGTCGCCCATCTGCACGGTCAGCTCTGGAACGGCTCGGAGCTCGCGCGTTCGCTGTCTGTGACCGAGCCAGTGGTCCGTCGCTATCTCGACGTGCTCAGCGGGGCTTTCGTGCTCCGCGCCTTGCCTCCCTGGTTCGAGAACATCGCCAAGCGGCAGTACAAGACGCCCAAGGTCTACGTTCGCGACAGCGGCCTGTTTCACGCGTTGCTCGGCATCGCCACGCACCAGGACCTGTCGTCGCGGCCGCAGCTGGGCTTTTCGTGGGACGGGTTCGTGGTCGAGTCGCTCATCGGGGCTGCGCCCGAAGCTCAGCCATACTTCTGGAGAACGCAGGGCGGCGCTGAGCTCGACTTGCTGTTGATGCGCCGCGGCAAGCGCGTGGGTTTCGAGCTCAAAGAAGGCGATGCGCCGGGCATGACGAAGTCGCTGCATGCCGCGCTCTCTGACCTGTCTCTCGCGCGCGCGTACATCGTGTACCCGGGGCAGAATCGTTATCGCGTGCACGAGAAGGTCGAGGTGGTGCCGGTCGACGAGGCCGTGCTGGCCGCTGCGGACCTCTGATGCCGCATTACGGCCTCAGCGGCCCTTCGACGGACGCGGCGGCGGAGGCGCGGCGCCCTCGGGTGCCTCCACGCGGCCCAGCCCCGACGCGAGCGAGTACGCGATGGGCAGCATGTTCGGGTCGCCGTAGGACGCGAGCTTCGGCACGTCGGCGATGACGAACCGGCCCTCGACCTTCTTGATGAGGCCTTCTTCCGTCCACTGCGCGAGCGCGCGGGTCACCGAGCGGCGAGCCACGCCGAGCGACTGCGCGAGCGAGTCCTGCGAGAGGGGGATGCGAATCATCGTGCCCTCGGGCGCCGGCAGGCCGAACATCATCACGTGCGCGTGCAGCAGCGTCGCGAGCCGCCGCTCGACATCGTTGAACGCGAGCGAGCGCTCGTTCGCGGCGGCGATGCACAGCCGGGCCGCGAGGTCGACGACGAGGTTGTACGTGAGCTCGGGAGAGCGCCGCAGGCTCAAGAGAAAGACGTGCCGCGGAATCTCGAGCGCGGTGGACTTCTCGAGCGCCTCGACGGACTCGAGGTAGGGGACTCCGGCGATGCACTCCATCTCGCCGAAGGCGACGGGGGCCTGGAACAGCTTCACGACGATCTGGCGGCCGGTCGGGTCCGAGTAGAAGACGCGCACCGAGCCGTGCGCGAGCACGAAGAAGCGCAGGTTGTCGTTGCCCTCGGCGAGCAGCACGTGGCCGCGCGGGTACGTCTCGAGGCGGCTGTGCTTGATGATGAACTCGAGCGCCTCGGGCTTCACCTGCTTGAAGGTCGGGTGCGCCGAGAAGTCGAACGGCCGGGACATGCCGGCCGAAGCCTACGCCAGGGTTCCGGAATCAGAAGTCGGCGCCTGCTCGATGAGCTGAGGCGCGCCGTTGGCTGGGCTGTGCACGCGTGGTAGCAGCGCGCGCATGTCGACTCGATCGCTCGCGTTGCTTGCCGCTGCGCTGGTCGCGTTCAGCAGCTGCGGCCTGAGGCTGACGCGCGGCCCGGGAGGCTGGACGCTGGAGGAGCACGACTTCGCCGTAATGCCGATCAAGGACGGGCGCCTGATGCCCGACGGCTGGCTGCTGCAGAACTACGAGAAGGTCGCGAAGGGCAACTACCAGCAGAAGCAGCGCGCCGACATCGCGCTCACCTTCAGCCGCTCGGAGGACGACGGCTTCCTCGCCATCGACGAGCTCGAGCTTCCGAGCGGAAAGACGCTGCGCACGCTGACCGAGCGCATGATGCAGGAGCTGCGCACGCAGCAGATCGAGGTCTCGGCGGGTCAGTACCGCGCGTACGTGCAGATCGACGAGCCGGTGACCGAGCTGGTGAGCGCGCCGGTCGCGGGCGAGGGGATCGAGGCGTACGAGATCGTCGTCGCGCAGCGGCACCAGGGAGAGCGCGACCCGTACCGCAATGTGTACCTCGCGGTCGTGCGCGCCAAGGGCGCTCCGAACGGGGTGATCGTGACCTACGTGAACAGCCCGGCCTCGTTCGCGAAGGGCATCGCAGACGCGCGCGACCTGGTGCGGCGCGTGAAGCTCGCGGGCGCAATGCTGCCGGTAGGCCTCGACGCGCTCGACACGGGGCAGAGCCCGAAGAGCGGCGATCCGATCCGCCTGTAGCCCGGCTCAGAAGTCGGCGACCTGCTCGATGAACTGCGGCGCGACGACGAACGGGTTCAGGTCGCCCTGGACGTCGGCGATGCGGCTGTTGCGCTCCTGCTCGCGGGCGTCGACGGGGTCCTCGTTCGCCCACTCGCGCAGCACGGCCTCTTCCTCGTTGTTGATGGGCAGGCCGTAGGCCGTCGAAATCCAGAACATCGCGCGCGCCACGTCTCCGCGGTGGTCGGGCGGGGGCGTGAAGACGACGTCGCCGTCGGCGTCGCGGCCGAGCTTCGCGCCGTTCTTCTCCCACTCGACCTGCTGCACCTGGCCGAAGGGGAAGCTGCCGCGCTTGCCGTTCGCGAACGTGTCGACGGGGAAGAGGTGGTGGAGGTCCGAGACCGCCGCGCCCTTGCCCGCGCGCTTGAGCTGGCTCTGCGGCCAGGTGTGCTCGGTGTTGAAGCTCTCGCCGCCGTCGGCGCGCGGAATCCGGGTGACGTCGGTGATGACGCGGCCGGTGTAGACGTCGCGGACGTCTCCGGCCTGGTTGTCGACCTGCGTGAACATGAAGCGGCGCGCCGTCGAGTAGTCGAGCGTGACGTGCTTCGCGTAGAAGCGGCGGCGCAGCTCGTCGAGCAGCGCGCGGCCGGAGAGCGTCTCGAGGCCCGCGGTGTCGACGACGTGGCCGAACAGCTCCTGCATCGCCTGCGGGTCGAGCGCGGCGGTCTGCGTGCTCGCCGCGCGGGCGGGCGCCACGTCGAACTTGTCCTCGGCGAGGTTCGGAGTGCTCGCGCTGGCGGCCCCACGACGGCGCGTCTCGAAGCGCGTCCCCTGCTCGGACCGGTTGTCGAACATCCGCTCGTACCGCCGCTGCCGCCGTTCGATCGTGTTTGCCATGCGCGAGTTCTCTTTGCTGCGCGCAGGGGCGGACCGGGATTCGACCGGAAGTGGGACATATGTCGCACCCCGGTTTTGCCTTCTCAGAGCGTGAGAATCAGGCCCTGCCGGCGGCGCCGAAGGCGGTCGCAAGTGCGCGGCCGAGCTCCATTCCTGCGGCAGAGCTGCTCGTGCGGCGCTGATCAGCGAACGTCAGCTCGAGGCGGACGTAGCAGGCGCCTTGCGGGAACCTGTCGATCACCACCCGGCAGCGGGACAGGGCGACCCGGTGCTCGAGGGCGCTCAGGTGCTGTTCGATGTCCTCCAGCAGCTCGTCGTTCAGCGTCTCGAGGTTCTTCACCGCGACCGACAGCATCGACTTCAGGTTTCCGCTCATGGCCTCGCCGGGCAGGCGCGGATGCAGTGGGCGTGCCTCAGGTGGGACGAGTGGCTCGGCCACGTTGGCGGATCGGCAGTGTTCGCCGTTGCGCAGGCGTGTGCAGAGGCTTGCACACGTCTTCAGCTGCCCTCTCGACGCGCTCGCGTGGCACTTGATCTTCGAGCGACGGCGGTTTGGTGGCGCTCGCCTCAGCGGAGTAAACGTGCCGAGAGGCACCGTGAAGCTCCTGGGATCGATACTCGCGGCCGTGCTCGTGCCTGGCACCGCGGCCGCGATGCACCCGCACCTGTTCTTCGACGCTGGCTTTCCGAAGCCGACCACAGGCCGTCTCGGGCACGTCGCTCACGTCGCGCCCACATTCGATCAGCAAGCGGCGTGGGTAAGGGACTCGGATCACGCCGTCGTGCTTTCGCGGTGGGACTGGGACATGAACCACACGTCCATCTTCGCGAAGTGGCCGGGTCGCGACCCGTCTCCGCCTGCGGTGATGGAGCTGCGCGCCGTCGCGGGCCGCACGACCGTGATGGTGGTTGTGTGGACGGACTGCGCAACCACGAGCGTCGCGTGCACCGATCGCGACGTCTTCGCGGCTCGAGTGCTTCCGTCGGGGGTCGGCGCCGCCTTCGCGCTCGCGCCGGATCCCCGCGATGACTTCGCCGTCGTCGCCGGAGGCCAGCCGAACCTCGTTGCGGTCTCCGGCTTCCCGGGAGCCGTCGCATGGAAGCGTCGCGAGCCCAGCGGCGCGTTCTCGCTGCAGGTCGTTCGCTTCGACCTCGATGCGAACCAGCTCGACGCGACACCCGTGCAGCTCGTGGCAGACACCGGGAGCCCCGCCGTCGATGACTTCACGCTCAGCCGCACGGCGTCGTTCGTGCTCGCCTATGCCGACGTCAACGCCCAGGAGCTGCGGGTTGCGGCCCTCACTCCGCAGCTCGCACCCTCGGCTCCCGTGTTGAGCAAGCCGCTGTGCGCGGGGTGCGTCGTGCGCGACCTGAACGTGAGCGGCTCGATGGTCGCCTGGGTCGAAGGCTCAGCTGCGTTCTACGGCCTGTTCGGAGCTGGCTCCTGGCTCACGGCGCCGGAGCAGGTCAGTGACCCGCAGCGTGTGGCGCTGCACGTGACCGCTCTCGCGGATGACGTCGTGTGGAGCGATGCTCAACCCGACGCCGGTGATGTGGTCGTCAGAGAGCTGCTGCTGCCAAACACCGCGCCACAGACGTTTTCGCTCGACGGCCTCGTTCCGGAGAGCCGGCTCTCGCTCGGCGGAAGGTACAATGGTGCGGCCCCGTCGCTTCTCGTCTACGAGGCTCGCGACCCGGCGGTTCCGGGCCGGCGGCGTGTGTTGGGGCAGTTCCTCGCTCCGCTGCCGCCGGTCTACGAGAGCGTCGCGCGAACGCAGTTCTCGATCGCCGACGAGGGCGCTCGCATCGGGACGCCGTCCGTCACGTACTTTTTCGACAACAGTCCCTTCGCCGAAGCGTTCGTGTCGTGGTCGACGGAGACTCACCCAGCGGGAATCCACGTGGTCGACCTGTTTCACCTCGCGCCGTACACCGTCTTTCACAACTACATTTTCGAGGTGCTGCTCACTGACCCTGTCGCAGGTCGGCACTACAACCCGGTCGGCACGGCGCTGTGGCGCGGAGGCGTCCATGCTGCCGGCCTCTTTGCGTTCCGTACGGACGGGGACACCATCGGCACGTTCAGCTGGACCGACGACGCGGGCGTCCGTGCTCCCAGCCCGCGGTCCATCGCCGGAGTCGGCGCGCAGGTCGGCGACCCTGCCGTCTCGGCCGCCGGCCCCTACCACCTCGTCGCGTGGGTCACGTCCACCGAGGGCCCGCTCTTCGCCTGCCGCGTGCGTCGCTTTACCGACGACGGCATGCCCGCCGACGCAGCACCCATCTCGGTCCCGGGTTGCTTCCAGAGCGACACCCATCGGCCGGCGGTCGCCAGCGATGGCTCGGGATGGTTGGTCGTCTGGACGAGCGGTCGCGCTGTTCTCGGCTCCCGCATCTCGCACCTGGGCGTCACCCTCGACCCGACGCCACGCCACCTTTGGACGCTTCCCGGCAGCGCGGAGCTCATCGCCTCGACCGCCTTCGGCGATGGAGTCTTTCTCGTCGCGCTCAAAGATGGCGACGGCAGCCTGTTCGTCGGCCGCGTGAACACGTTGGGTCTTCCAGAGCAGCCGTCGGTCGACGCTCTCGCGCCGGCGACCGTGCAGGCGCGCTCTCGCCCTGCCGTGGTGTTCGACGGCGCGCAGTTCACCGTCCTCGTGACCGACGTCGCGTCGGCCAGCGCTTCCACGCTCCGCGGTCTCCGCGTGCGCTCGAATGGTGACTTCGTCGACCGCCAGCTCGAGGTGCTGCGCGCGGAGCCTGGCGTCCTGGGCCCGCCGAGCGCCGCCGCGCACCCCGGTCCTCAGCCGGAGGGGACCCTCATCGTCGCGCAGACCATCTCCATCGGCGGCGGCGACGGCGCGTTCACCGTCTCGGTGCTCGTGAGTTGGCCTCGAAACAACGGCGAACGCTGCACCGTCGACGCCGACTGCAAATCGGACATCTGTGTGAGTGGCCGGTGCGCGAGCTTCCGCGACGGCGGCGTCGACCTCGACGGCGGCGCGGATGCGGGAGTCGACGAGGACGCTGGGGCGCCGGTGCCCGACGCCGGCATTCCGGACAGCGGAATGCGTGACGCAGGGACGCCGGCCGCCCGCGATGCCGGCTCCGGTCAAACGGGCGCCGATGGCGGGGTCGAGGTCCCACTGGACGGCCGTTGCAGCTGCGATGCTTCCGGCGCGGGCCTCGCGTTGATGGTCCTGCTCGGACTGCTGCGGCGCGCGCGGCGGCCGTAGGTTGTCGGGGCGAGCTGCCGGGATTGCCGACGAGCGCAGCGCGTTGCTATCATTGATAGCGTGGCGCAGCTGATCGTTCGCAACGTGGATGAAGAGGTCGTCAGAGCGCTCAAGCTCCGCGCCGCGCAGAAGGGGCGGTCCGCCGAGGCCGAGCACCGCGAGCTCTTGCGAGAGGCGCTCCTGAAGCGCCCCGCGAGGAGCTTCAAGGAGGCCCTTCGCTCGATGCCCAACGTCGGCAGCGACGCCGACTTCGCCCGTGCGCGAAGCCGACCGCGGCGGGTCAAGCTTTGAGCTTTCTCGTCGACACCAACGTGCTCTCCGAGCTCCGCAAGGGCAGCCGCTGTGACGGCGGAGTTCTGCGCTGGTTCGAAGGTGTCGGCGAAGAGGAGTTGTTCACCTCGGTGTTGGTCATCGGAGAGATTCGTCACGGCATCGAGTCGATTCGCGGCCGCGACAAGCGAACGGCGCGCGTGCTCGAACGTTGGCTGGCGTCGCTCACGCGTGATTTCGCCGAACGCATCCTGCCGATCGACCTGCAGGTCGCTGAACGTTGGGGCGAGATGACGGCGGGCTGGCAGCTGCCGGTCGCCGACGGCCTCATCGCCGCGACGGCGTCGGTTCACGGGCTCACCGTCGTCACGCGCAACAGTGATGACTTCGAGCCCTCAGGGGTCGAGGTGCTCAACCCTTTCAATCACTGAGCTTCGCTACGAGCTGGTGACTTCAGGGCAGGTCGCTGCCGGCGAGATACCCGGACGCGTAGTCCATCATCAGCCGCGCGTTCACCTCGGCCTGCTTGCGCGCCACGTACGCCTCGAGGTCTCCGAAGCGTCGGGTGAGCTCGGCGTCGCTCAGGTGGCCCTGTCCGCGGTAGCGCTCGCCGATGAAGGGCAGCTTCGCCCGCCAGTCGCGCTCGGAGAAGTTCACCGCGTCGAAGACGATGCCGCTCTCGATGTCCATCCCCGACACCACGCGCTCTCTCATGTCCCAGGCGAGCGCCTCGGCGCCCAGCGGCGTCTCGGCGTGGAAGCGCGCGGTCTTCACGATGACCGCCTCGGCCTCGCGGCGCGCCTCCAACGAGAGCGCGACCCTCGGCTTCGCCCGCTCACCGTCCGACAGCTGCGTCGGCATCGCGGCCTTGTAGACGAGCCGCTCGGCAGGGTCGTCCGAGTACCGGGCCGTCGATAGCTCGCGGTAGCCGAGGCGGCCGTCGCCGTTCGCGTCGCGGTCTCTCGCCGTGCTGCTCGCGACGTTCAGCTCCATGAACGCGCGCCGGGCCGCCGCCGCATCGAGCGCCTGCCGCTTGAAGTCGCCCCGCACCGTCTGCACCAGGTCGGCGGTCACGACGTCCGTGCCGGCCAGCGCCTTCGCCTTCTTCAGGTCGACGCTGCCGTCCGGCTGCGAGGCGCGGGTGAGCACGTCATCGAGTTTCGCCAGCCGGCTCTCGACGTCGGTGACGGCCGTGGACCAGGTCGGGACGCGGGAGATCGCCATGTGGGGTTTTTCGGCAGATGCCCCGCGGGCCATTTCGGTGCTTCTGTAAACGAAGGTGACGGTCTCGCTCAGCGCAGCAGCCACGAGAGCGGCTGCGCGCCGGACACGTCCGCGAACTGCCCCGCGAACGCGTCGCTGATCCGCAGCGCCTTCGCCATCGTCCGCCACAGCGGGGCGGCGGCGAGCCGGCGGTCGTTGCCCTCGGTGCCGTTGGGAATCGGCGTCCCGGTCGCGGCGTCGGGCGCGTGGTAGACGTACTTCTGCCCGTTGCCGTCGACGGCGCCCGGCTTGATGTCGCCGTAGTAGCCGCCGCGAATCATCCCGCCGGCGAGGATGACGCCGTTCTTCCCCTCGTCGCCCGAGGAGCCGGCGGCCGGCGAGCGGCCTCCGTCGGAGGTCGAGATGATGATCAGCGTCCGGTCGTAGAGCCCGACCGCCTTGAGCTGCTCGATGAGCTTCACCAGCGGCCCCACCATCACCGCGGTCTGGTCGCGCATCTGCGGCATCGTGCGCTCGCCGTGGATGTCGCCGATGTCGACCTCCATCGCCACGCTCTGCACGACGTCGTTGGAGATGAGCTTGAACGCGTACGCCGCCTGCTCCCAGACGTCGATGGTGGTGCGGCCGTACTTCGCCGGAATGCCCGCCGACCAGTACGCGCGCTCCTCCGGGGTCAGAGGCAGGCTGAACACCTTCGGCGCTCCGCGATAGAGCAGGTTCCGGGCGTCGCCGAGCTGCGCGACGTGGTTCTCGACCACCGCGCTGCCGATGCGGCGCGAGCTCAGCGAGCGGCGGTCCAGCTTCGCCAGCGTGTCGCGCAGCGCGTCCGCCGAGGCCGCCGACTTGATGGTGTTGCTGTCGGACGTCCGGCTCGGGAACGCGGCGAGCAGCGAGCTCACCGTCTGGAAGCGCGTGAGCTCGGAGCCGGGGAGGCCCGCGCCGAAGTGGTAGATGGCGTGCTGCCGGTCGGTGCCCTTGATGGCGACGCCGTTGAGCCGGTCGGAGAACTGCGTCCGCATCCACGCGTTGTGCAGCGAGACGATGGTCGGCGTCGACGAGTACGTCGGGCCCTCGCCGTTCTGCTGGCCCGGCTCTCCGTTCCACATCGGCTGGCGGCCGTTGCCCGACTGCAGGCTGCGGCCGGGCGAGCGCACCGGGTTGCCCGCCTCGTGGCCGTGCACCGGGCCGTACGTCAGCTCGCACAGCTCGAGCATCGCCACGCTGTCCGCGTGCGGCGCGAGCCCTGCCGACTGCGGCGTCAGGAAGATGTCTCCCGGCCGCTGGATGAGCTCGTTCTGCTGGAAAAAGAGCGCCGCCGCTCGGCCGTTCTCTCCACGCCTCAGGTTCGTGGAGCGCGCGAGCGACGGCGCCACCATCACGTGGCCGAAGTCGAGCTGGTCGCGCATGCACAGCTCGATGACGTAGGTCTTCTCTGGGGCGCCCTGCGCGAACGCGCCGCGCGCTCCGACTCCGACTGCAGCGGCGGCGCCGATGAGCGCTTCTCGACGGCTCAGCTTGAAGCTCACGGGGCGGCCCTCCTCGCGGTGATGAGCGACGGGTGGCTGAACGCCTCCACCACCAGCCGCGCCAGCGTCGGCTGCGACTCGCGCGCCTTCGCCTCGGCGACCATCTCCTGCACCACCTCGAGCGGCAGCGCGTTCGCTTCCGACTCGGACAGCGCGAGCGCGTACGCCAGCACCGAGCGCGTGGCGCACTCGAGGTACAGCGGGTGCTCCGACAGCACGCGCGCCTCGTCGGCGAGGTTCGCCACCGGCTTGCCGAAGAACTGCGTGGCTTCGCTCTGCGCCGCGGCCGGGTCGGCCATGTGCGAGGTGAAGAGCTTGCCGGTCGAGCGGCCCTGCTCTGCGCCGGGGAGCTGCAGGCCCGTCGCGTCCGCCTGCCAGCGGCCGTCGCTGTCGAACTTCACGAACGGCTGCGCGTGCGCGCCGAACTGGCTGTGGCAGCTGTAGCAGGCGAGGCCGTTGCCGAACGCTCCGTTGGTGCCGTCGGGCGGCTTGTCGTTCTGGAACAGCTCGATGAGCTGCGCGCGCGTGAGCGACGGCTGCAGCTGCTGGCTGAGCGGGTAGTCGCTGCACGCGAACGTCCGCAGCACCGTGCGCGCGCGCTTCAGGTTGAAGCGGCCCGCGTTGTTCGCGAGGAACACGCGCGTGGTGAGCACGCCGGCGGTGAACGGCGCGCCGCTGTCGCAGGGGATGGCGGCGCCGCTCGCGTCGCGGCACGAGTCGGCGGTGACGAGCTCGGCGTGCGGGCGCTTGTTCTTCACCAGCCACGCGGCGAGGTTGCCGGGCAGCGAGCCGTCGAGCTGCGCGCTCGTGCCGCTGGCCTTGAGCTTCGTGGAGATCCAATCGCGCGCCATCTCGGCGAAGGCCGGCTCGTCGCCCCAGCGCTCGAGCACCGAGCGGAACGCGTCGGCGCCGCCGGCTTCCAGCTCCGCGCGCTCGGCGGCGGAGAGCGAGCGGCCCACCAGCATCGGCGCCACCTGCCGCGCGAAGGCGACCACCTCGGCGGGCGGCACCGCGGCGCGCGCGGTCGCGAGCGGGACGAAGACCTTCTTCGGCTCGGGCGTCGGCTCGACCGCGGAGGGCAGCTTGGGAGACGGCGTGAACACCTCGCCGGTGCACGCGGCGAGCGACACGAGCAGGAGGAGCGCGCGGTTCATTGAACGAGCAGCTCCGTCGAGGAGACGAGCGCGAGGCACGTCGACACCCAGCCCTCGTCGCCGGGCAGCGCGAGCGTGCCGGAGAGGTCGGCCAGGTCCTCCGCGGTCGACGCGCGGCCCCAGCCTGCAGAGGCGAACTTCTCGACGCCGCCCTGGTCCCACGCGCCGAGGTGCGAGCGCACGCGGGTGTCGCGGCAGACGGGCAGCATCACCTCGACCCACGTCGCCATGCGCTGCGCGTTCCACGAGAGGTCCGGCGAGGTGCCGTTCGCGAAGTCGTGGGCGCCCAGGCTCAGGCGCTGCGTGCGCGCGGCGTCGAACAGCGCGTCGGTGGCCGGGACTCCGACGGCCGCGGCGGTCCGCGCCAGCCGAACCTCGAACGGCAGCAGCTTGAGCTGCGCCGGAGGCAGCACGACCTCTGGCCGCGCGACCACGACCGGCGCCGGAGGCTCGACCGGCTTCGGCTCCACGGGCACACCGGGGGCGTCGGAGACAGTCCCCACGCAGCCCGAAAAGAGCAAGAAGCTGAACAGCACCGTTCGCATCGGCCCGGCATTGAGCAACCCCTGGGCCGCTCTGGTTGATTCGTGAATCAGCCCGGTTATCAGGGGCGATCAACCCCGGTGGTGCCCACTGTCGTTCACACCCTGGAGTGGGGTTGGGCCCACATACGGCCGCTCGTCGCGTATCCGCGAGCGGAGCCTGCTCGCGGCGGAGCAGGCAGACGTGACCCCCGTGGGACGAGCGGCATGGGACGTGAGCGTGTCACTTCCCGGTGATCCGGCATGCAACGTGAAGCACTGCGTCGAACATGAAGACGCTGCGAGCTCTCGGAAGGCGGTTGGTCCCGATCGGTGTGCGTTGTGGGGCGCGGCGGCTCAGGGCCCGGCTCCGCGCGCGCGCCGCGCTGACGCGGCTGTGGCACTGGGAGCTCGTCTCGCTCACCGGCGCGCCGCGCCCGTACCGCGTCGTCTACCTCGGCCTCGACGAGCAGCGCAGCTCGACGTCGGCGCTCTTGAACCTGGATCGCGCCGAAGCGCAGACGACGCCGCCGAAGCTGACTGCGCGCACTGCGCTCGTGTCGGCCGCGCCGATCCCGAAGGCGCTGCGCGTGCCGCTGCAGGTCCACATGGTGGTGCCGCTCGACGGGCCGCTCGAGCAGGTGGCCGAGCGCTTCGACACGCAGCTGCGCAAGCGCCTCAAGTCGCAGCGCCCGCGCTACACCTCGGTGCGCGTGACGAGCCCGAGCGAGGTGGACCTGCTCACCGACACGATGCTGCGGCCGTACGCGCGAGATCGCCACGGCGCCGATGCGCAGCCGCTGCCGCGCGGCCTGGTGCGCAAGCTCGCGCTCAAGGCGGGGCGGCTCGAGCTGCTCTGCCGCGACGGCGCGCCGGTCGGCTGCCGCGTCGGCTACCCGCACACGATGAACGACGGCACCACCGCGTGGGTGCTGTGGCGCCTCGGCTATCCGCGCGAGGTGTTCGAGGACAACAAGCAGCTCGGCGACATCAACGCGATGAACGTCTACGTCGACCTGGAGCGCGTCATCGCCGACGGCTACGACCACTACGACATGGGCGCGTGCATCGCCTCGCCCGACAACGGCCTGCTGCAGTGGAAGCGGCGGCGCGGCGGGACTCCCTCGGCGTACCACTCGGACGAGTGGGTGAGCGTGATGCTGCCCCGGCAGGGCGCGGCGCAGCTGTTGTGGGACGCTCCGCTGCTCGCGGCGGAGGACGGGCACCTCGCGCTGTGGTTGGGCTTGCCGGCCGGCCGCAGCGATGAGGAGCTGCTCGAGCGATGCCGCAGCTACCGCTTCGATGGGCTCGTGCGCGTGCACGTCTGCAGTGAGCGCGAGGTCAGCGCGCTGCTGCGTGAAGGGCTGGCGAGGCTTTACGACGGGTTTGGGGACAGGCCGGAGCTGGCGCCGCTGAAGGTCGCGGCGTGACGTGGCGCCTTTACGGGAAGCGCGGCCGCGGTGGCCGGGGCAGCACGCGCGGCAGCGGCGGGCCGGGAATGTAGAGGCCGCGGCTGCGCGTGAAGCCGCGAACGTAGACGCGCGGCGCTGGCGGCCTGCGCCACGGGCGGTAGCTCGAGTGGTAGCCCGCCCAGCCGGACGACGGGGTCGCCTGCTCAGCGGCGATCGCCTGCAGCTCGTCGGCCGAGGCGCGCGAGGCGTCGAGCGCCGCGACGTCGTAGACCGAGATCCACCACGCGCCGAACGCGTCGGGCGCGCTGTCGGGCGTCACCTCGAACGAGAGCCCCGCGGACTCCACCTGCGCGGCGTCGAGCGGCAGGGCTCCGGCGGTCTGCTGGTCTGCCGGCTGCGGCAGCACGCCCGCGATGAAGCTGCGCAGCTCCTGCTTGTCGGAGTCGGACGGCGACTTGAGCCCCACCTCGATGCCGCTCGGCGCGTCGGGGTCGCCGTAGACGTTCAGCTCGATGCTGCCGGCCTGGTGCGAGATGTACGGCACGTGCCGGAGCACGCCCTCGTCGATGACGGTGGCCGGAATCTGGTGCACCGTCGTCGTCCACCGCGTCGTGACCGCGCCGATGAACGCCGAGAACGTCGGCAGGCGGTGCGTAGCGCTCTTCTGCACCACCTCGGCCGCGACGGCCTGCCTCGACACCGACTGCACCTGCTCGCGGTGAAAGGTGAACGTGCCCCACCGCTGCGCGATGACCACCTCGGTCGTGTTCTCGGTGAGCACCCTGCCGGCGATGCGCTCACCCGAGGTCAGCACCACCAGGTCGTCGAGGGCTGCCTGCTGCGGAGCGCTGCGCGAGGTGCGGCAGGCTGCGGTGACGAGCAGGAGAACGAAGAGCACGGGTCGCATGGGCGCCGACGCTAGCCGAGTGTCAGCGCGCGGTGGTGAAGACCTCAGCGGTCGCTTCTGGAGCACTGCCTCACCGCGGCGTGACGCGGAAGCCCTCGGCGAGGAGCCGCGCGCGCACCGCGGCGGCGATGGCCGCGGCGTTCGGCGTGTCCGAGTGCACGCAGAGCGTCTGCGCCGTGGGCGCGAGCAACACGGCCTGCGCTGCGGCGAGGTCGGGGTCGGTGATGAGCGCCCCCGGCAGCGACCGCGCGCGCAGCTTTCCGTCCGGCTCGTACGCGCGGTCGGCGAAGGCCTCGACCGCGGTGTCGTGACCTGCCTCGCGTGCGAGCTTCAGCAGCAGCGCGCCGGGCGGCCCCACCACCAGCGTGCGCTCGTCGAGCGCGCGCACCACCGCCTGCGCCACGTCGAGCGACTCGGCGGCGCGGTGGTAGAGCGCTCCGTGCAGCTTCACGTGGTGCAGCGCGCCGGCGATTCGGCGCACGCGCTGCAGCTGCTCGGCGACGGCGCGCGTGAGCACGTCCGCCTCGAGCTCCATCGCCACGCGCCCGAACTGCGCGCGGTCGGGGTACGAGGGGTGCGCGCCGACGGCGACTCCGTGCTGCTGCGCCAGCGCGACGGTGCGCGCGATGGTGTCGTCGTCTCCGGTGTGGCCGCCGGCCGCGACGTTCGCCGAGGTGAGGTACGGCATGAGCGCGGCGTCGTCGCAGCCCTCACCGACGTCGGCGTTCAGGTCGATGCGCTTCATGCGGGGACGAAGCGTACCGCCGCTCCGGGGCGGGCCTGTGCGAGCAACGCGAGGTCCTCGGCCAGCACCGTCGCGACCTTCGGGTAGCCGCCGGTCACCGGGCGGTCGGGGCCGAGGATGATGGGCACTCCGGAGGCCGGCACCTGCACCGCGCCGGGCGCGTTGCCCTCGGGCGGCGTCTCCGGCTCGCCGCGGACCTTAAGCTTCGGGCCGTCGAGGCGCGCGCCGACGCGGTTGCACTGCGGCGAGAGCTTCCACGGCCCCGCGAGGAACGCGTCGAAGTCGAAGCGCTCGACGTGCGGCCCGCGCAGCACCCGCAGCACCACCTCGCGGGTCGTGAACGGAGCCAGCGCCTCGCCACGCGGCGGCGGGGCGTCGGAGCCAATACAGACATAGCTGCGCGCGCCGTGTCTCACTTTGCCGAGCTTCAGCGCCTCGCCCGCGCGCAGGAAGTGAGGCCGGCCGCGCTCGAGCGGGCCGTCGAGGGGCGCGCCGCTCGCGCAGACCCACGCGTCGCGCGGCAGCTTCAGCTCGCGGCCGTGCAGGGTGACCTCCATCGCCGGCGCGTGCGGCGGGTTGCCGAGCACGCGGTTTCCCTCCTCCAGCGCGCCCAGGTCCATCGCGCCGCCGGGCGGGACGCCGTGGTGCCCCAGCCCGAAGCGCGGCGCCCCGACGAGCTCGGAGCGCGCGGCCTGGCGCGCGGGCGGCGGCTCGACGTCTCCTGCCTCGAACGTCACCTCGTCACCGGCCGCGAGCAGCGCGCGCTCTCCGTCGAAGAGGCGCACGCCGGTCTGGCCGATCAGCTCCCAGCCTCCGGGCAGGTCGGCCGGATAGATGCCGCAGTACTGGTCCGCGACCGCGAGTGAGCCGGGCGGCGTGTGCGTCCGCGGCAGCGCGAGGCGGGGCCGGCGAAGCGCTTCGGGCAGCCCGGTGAGGTACGGGAAGCCCGGCGCGAAGCCGATGAACGCGACGCGGTAGCGGGCTTCCCGGTGGAGCCGGCCGATCTGCTCGTCGAAGTAGAGGACGCGGATGACGTGCCGCTTGCCCTGCGGCGGCGCCGCGCCCGCCACCGGCTCGGCGAGCGCTGCGCCCGGCTCGTGCAGCACGAGCGTCGAGCGCGCCGCCGGGATCGCGTCGAGCACGCCGGGCGCCGAGCGGAGCTGCGCCGCGTGCGCGATGGCCGCGCGGTTCGCCGCGTCGTCGTCTCCCCCGTAGCGGAAGAGCACCGCGCCGGGAGCGAGCTCGAAGCGCTCGGCCCTCACGCCTTGCTCCTCCTCGCCCAGAGGAAGAACACCGGCAGCCCCGCGAGCACGATGCCGTAGCCGGGCAGGCTGGTCGCCGGCCGCTCGACGACGAGCACCGCCATCAGCGCGAGCGCGACGGCGCAGTAGACGATGACGAGCAGGCCCGCCGCGGGTGCGCGGAACGGCCGGTCCGCGGTGGGCATCTTCCGCCGCAGCACCAGCACCGCCGCGACCACCAGCGCGAAGAACAGCACGTCGACCGCGATGACGTAGCGCAGCAGCTCGCTGTAGCTGCCCGAGAGCACCAGCACCACCGCCCAGGCCGCCTGCGCCCACAGCGCGTTGCTCGGCACGCTCGCGCGGTTCACGCGCGCGAGCCCCTCGAAGAACAGCCCGTCGCGCGCCATCGCGAAGCTGACCCGCGCGCCCGAGAGGATGAGCCCGTTCACGCACCCGAACGTCGAGACCATGATGGCCACCGCCATCAGCCGCGCCGCGCCGTCGCCGAACAGCGACGTCATCATGAACGTGGCCACGCGGTCCTCGGGCGCGGCCTTCACCTGCTCGAACGAGAGCACCGAGAGGTAGGCGAGGTTCGCGAGCACGTAGACGGTGGTGACGAGCACGCAGCCGTAGAGCAGCGCGCGCGGCAGCGTGCGGCCGGGGTCGCGAATCTCTTCGCCGGCGAAGGTGACGTTGTTCCACGCCGACTGCGAGAACAGCGGGCCGACCATCGCGACGGCGAGCACCGCGAGCATGCCGGCGCCGCTGCCGGCCTCCGAGTCGAACGACAGCTCGGGCTTGCCGGCGCCGAGCGCGAGGCCGGCGACGGTGAGCGCCACGAGCGCGAGCAGCTTCGCGGCGGTGAAGACGTTCTGCGTCCACTTGCCGGCCTTCAGGCCCGTGGCGTTCGACGCGGTGAGGCCGAGCACCACCACGGCGGCGACCGCCTGCGCGGTGCTCAGCTGCACGGGCCCTGCGCTCAGCAGCACGTTCTTCGTGGAGATGCCCGGCACCAGCACTCCGAGGAAGCGCGCGAACGCGACGGCGACGGCGGCGATGGTGCCGGTCTGCACGACGAGCAGCATCGTCCAGCCGAAGAGAAAGCCGGCGGGGCGGCCGTAGGCCTCGCGGAAGAAGACGTACTGGCCGCCGGCGCGCGGCAACATCGCCGCGAGCTCCGCGCAGCACACGCTCGCGACCAGCGTCATGCAGCCGGAGACCACCCACGCGGTGATGAGCCAGCCGGCGGACCCGGTCACGCGCGCGCTCTCGGCCGAGACGATGAAGATGCCCGAGCCGATCATCGAGCCGACGACGAGCGAGGTCGCGTCGAAGAGGCCGAGGGACCGCTGCAGTGTGGAGGGTGAGGAGATGGCGGGGGCGTAGCAAAAACCGGGTTCGCGTTCGCGGTCGCGTTCGGGGTCGGTCTGACGCCCGAGTCGTGATCGCCGCGCGCTCGTCGTCGAGCCACGACGAGCGAGGTCGCGTCGAAGAGACCCAGCGAGCGCTGCAGTGTGGAGGGTGAGACACCGGTGCTCCGTGTCACACGCGCGTTTCTGGCGACCGCGCCCTGGAGCATCGACGCTCCCGCACGAGAAATCGCGCGCTCGCCGCGGGCACACCGGTTGCTCACCGCCGCGCCGGAAGGGCCGGAGGGGAGAGACGACGATGAAGACGTGGAGCGTGGTGCTCATCTGCGCAGTCTGCGCGTGTGGTGGCACGCCGCCGGCGGGCGGCAGCGGCGGCGGAAGCGCCAGCAGCACCGGAGGTGGAAGTGGCGGCAGCGGGGGAGGCAGCAGCGGAGCCGGTGGCGGCTCCTCGGGGAGCATGACCTGCGAGAGTGCGACGGCCGCGCTGTGCGACCGCGCGCTCGCGTGCGGCGGAAGCACCAGAATCGTGGTCGCCTTGCCGCCGTCGGCGACCGCCGAGCACATGACGATCTCCGACTGCAAGAACTACTACCGCTACCTCGTCTGCCCCAGTGCCGAGGGCGACGCCGGCGCCCGAGACTGGGCGGCCTGCCAGAGCGCCGCAACGCAGGCGGCGTGCGTTGCGACTTCAAAGGGCGACGCGGTGCCGCTGCCTTCTGCGTGTCCCGGTCTCACGCTCTGATACCCGGCCTCAAGCCCGGTGCCGCCGGTCGTGCTCGGTCGCGCCGTGCTTCTTCGCGAGGTGCCCGAGGTTGTCCTTCGCGAGGTCGAGCGCCTCGATGACCTCTTTGCCCTGCTTGCGGCCTCCGACGTGCTCGAAGGCCTTGAGCAGCTTGAGCTGCAGGTGCGGGTCGAGGCGGTGAATGCCGGCCGCCGACATGCCCGCGGCCTGCAGCGCGCCGATCAGCATGAGCCCGCGCGTGAGCTGAATTCGCTCGGCGGAGATGTCCTCGATGCTGCCGTCGAAGTTCATCGGGAAGCCGCGCGCGAGCAGCGTCACCTGCTTCCCCTTGCCGTCGGTGTAGCGCACGGTCGGCGGGTGGCTCTTCGCGTCGACGACCTCGACCTTGCCGCCCTTCTCGCGCGCCATCTGGGCGAGCGCGTCGACGTCGATCTCCACGAGCTTCGACGAGCCGCTGCCGATGATGGCTCCGTCCTTCAAGAGCGCGAGGTCCTCTGCCGTCATCGAGCGCACGCCCGTCGTGCCGAAGATGATGTCCTGCTTCGAGAAGAACTTCTCGCGGTCGGTCTCGACGTGCAGCCCGGCCTCCTTCGCCTCGCGCAGTGACGCCTCGCTCTTGTCGAGCACGGTGACGATGGCGCCGGCCTTCGCGAGGAACTGCGCGAGCGGCGCGCCGATGGTGCCGTAGCCGATCAGGCCGATGTGCTTGCCTTTGAGGTTCTCGACGCCGATGGCGGCGAGCCGCGAGACCGCCTTCGCCTCGAGCGACGAGCCGATCATCGGGCCCTCGACGTATTTGCTCCAGCTCTGCGCGACGTTGACGACGGCCTCGTGCAGCTCGACACCGTCGGCGACGGTGATGCCTCGCCGCGTCTGCTCGACGATCTTCACCAGCTGCCGGTCTTTGGCGAGGTGCGGGTACTTCTCGAACATCATCTCGACGAGGCCGCCGTCGTCCATGACGAGCACCTTGCGGCCGCTCTTCTTCGCCGCGGCGATGCGCTCCTCCAGCGCCTCGCGCACCAGGTCGTACCAGGCGTCGAGGTCGAGCGGCGGCACGCGCACGTCCCACCCCTTGTCCTCGAGCGTCTCCGCGACCGGAGCGCTCACCGAGTACGGAATGGCGACGATGCTCGCGCGGTCGGGCTTCGCCCCGAGCGCCCTCAGCGCGTCGAACATCGGCACCTGCGAGCCGAGCACGTGCTGAATGGCGAGCAGCTCGAAGTCCTTGAAGAACTCCTTGTGCCGCAGGTCGCCGTTCTGCATCAGCCGGTCGAGGATGGGCAGCCGCTCGGGAATGCGCTCGAGCTTCGCGAGGCGATCGGCGAGCGAGTCGGCGCTCTCGTCGACCGGGTGCTTCGGGTCGGTGAACGCGAACAGCTCGGGGTCCGAGGCCCACAGCTCGCGCACGTACTTCTCGTCGGCGTAGCGGCCCTCGAACTGCCCGGGGTGCTGCTTCTGCAGCTCCCGCACCGCCGCGTTGAACGACTTGCCGCCCGCCATCGCGTCGACGAGCAGCTTCGAGCGCACGACCTGCTGCCGCGTCGCCCACTGCGGCACGATGTCGGGGTACCGCTCGCGCAGCGCCTGGAACGTCGGATACCCGAACGCCGGGTAGCGCTTCTTGAAGCGCGGGTCTTTCTGCAGCGCGGTCTGGATGTCGCCGAGCGTCGCGCCGAGCGGAGCCTTCGACATCTCGTACGCCACGCGCGTCGCGAGGAAGAGGTCGACGTCGCCGGAGGGTCGCGCCGAGTACCAGGGGAAGCGGCCCGGGTCGAAGCGGATGGCGCTGAGCACGCGGTAGGGCTTCATGCCCGTGCGGCGCGCGAGCTCCGCGACGGTGATGCCGTCGACGTCGCCGAGCTTCGCGGCGGCAGCGGCCACCTTGTCGCCCGCCTTCTTCAATTCGCGGTGCTGCGCGTCGATGCGCATCTCGTCTCCACGCACGGCGAGGTCGTCGACGTACGGCACGAGCTTGGGGAACTTCGCGCGCAGGTGGTGGATGGTGGCGTAGCTGAACGTCGGGTACTCCTTCGCGAACGCGTCGTCGCGCAGCAGGGCCGCGGCGAGCTGCCGGTGCGTCTTGCCCTTGTGCTTCGCGATGGCGTCTCCGACCTTCTTCGCCAGCGACTCGGTGAGCGAAATCTGGCCCTTCTCCCAGGGGTACTTGCCCTTCGCGTCGCGCAGCTTCTGAAGCTCGGGGAAGTCGGCGGCGTGCTTCAAAATCCGCTTCGCGGCGGACTCGCCGTAGGCGCCGGGGTACTCGTCCTGAAGCAGCTGCACCATCTCGCGCAGTGTCGTGCCAGCGGGCGAGCGCTTCGCGACGCCGGCGAACAGCTTCACCCACTCGGCCTGCCGCGTCTGGGCGAGCGTCGGAATGCCGAGCTGGTTCCGCAGCGCGTTGTACAGCGACTCGCTGCTGCCGAAGTTCGCGGCGAGCTCGGGCTCCTCGACCTTGATGCGCGCGAACATCTGCTGCGCGGTCTCGCCCAGCTCGTGCCGGTCGTAGAACGCCTTCAGCTTCGCCTTGTCCTCCTTCGAGTAGCGGACGACTTCGGCGGCCGGCAGTTGGTCGCGCACGAGCTGCAAGAGGCTCTGCACGCGCCGCGGCTCGAAGCCGAGCTGCCGGCCGGTCTCGACGTACGTCTGCTCGGGGTTCGCCTTGATGGCATCGACGAGGACCTGCGCGTCGCTGCGCGCGGCCTGGTCGCGCTTCTCGCGGAACACCGGGATGACGTCGGAGTGCGCCTTGCGCAGGTACGTGAGCTCGGTGGGCCCCAGCTCGACGTCGAAGCGCTTCTTCACCTCGACCCGCATCGCGGCGACGGTGTCGACGCCCTCGTTGTCGTAGATGCGGCGGATGTTCTCGGCGAGGCGCTTCGCGGCGCCGGCGTGAATGGCGTGGCCTCCGGGGACGAGGCGCGGGAACTGCGTCTGCAGGTTCTTGAGCGTGGCCTCGGTGAACGCGCCGGCGGTCTTCAGCTCGCCGTCGATGAACTTCGCGTAGTCGGGCATCCGCCAGTCGAAGTGGATGCGCGGGTCCTGCAGCAGCGCGTGCACCTTCTTCGCGAGCGTCTCGTCGAGCACGAGGTGGCCGTTGACGTGCTTCTGCACCGCGCCGTTCGTCGAGCCGACCGCCTCGAGCTGCCGCATGCCGTTCACCTTCGGCAGCTCGTCGAGGAACGGGAAGCGCGCGGGGTCTTCGACCCAGCTGCGGCGCTGCGCCTGCATCCACGCATTCACCGCCGGGAAACCCTTGTCCGCCTTGATCAGCCCCTCGACGACGTGCCGGAACGGAGTCCCCTTCGGGTGCTTCACCAGCGCATCGACCAGCACGTGCGAGGTCGCGGCGAGACCGCGGCTGCGCCACCCCCACGGGAAGCTGTCGGGCAGGTCGGCGAACAGCCGCCCCACCTGGCGCTCGGTGCCCGCGTCGGCCTTGAGGCCCTTGAACGCCGGGTCCTTGAACGCGAGCTTCACCAGCTCGGCGAGGCTCGCCGTCGCGGGCGCGCTCCAGTACGCGCGGTGCAGCGCCTGCACCTGCGCTTCGTCGAACGTCTGCAGCCGCTTGCCTGCCGGCAGCTGCGGCACCTTCTTCGCCTCGCGGTAGAACGACGCGAACGGCGGCAGGCCGGCGGAGTGGAAGGTGTCGCCGGACTTCTTCGGCGCGGCATCGGCGTCGACGGTCGTCGCCCGGCGCGCGGCGGCCGGCTGCGACTTCACCGGCGCGTGCGAGTGCGAGACCTTGAGGCTCATCGGGGCGCGGGGCAACTTACACCGGCCCTGCGGAGTCATTTCGACTCTTTCGTCGGCTTGCAAATGTGCATCAGGCGCGAAGAATCTTGCCCTCGCGCACCTGGCCGGGTGTTGCCGACACGGGCATGAAGCTCACCAACGACTCGACGCGGGCGTTCCGCGAGCTGTGGAAGAACGACCCGCTGCGCGCCGCGCAGTGGGTGAGCAACGTCGCGGCGCACGCGCACGTCGAGACCCCGGCGGTGACGCAGCTGCGCGAGGTGCTGGGCGCGACGAAGTTCGACCTCGGCGCCCTGAAGAAGCTCGTCGAGCAGCACCCCGAGCTGACGCAGCCGCTCGGCGCGCTGCAGGCCTCGCGCTCCGCGACCCTGGGCTGGAGCGAGCAGGCCCACCTCGAGGCGCCCACGTACACCGGCACGGTGCAAGTGAAGGATGATCAGGTGAAGCTCTCCACGCCGATGGGAGAGCTGACGCTCGCGACGGCTCCCGGCCAGTGGCACGCGAAGTGGGCCGCCGAGGTCGGCGCGTTCAACGGCACCGTCGTCACCGTGCGCGGCTGGCCGGACAAGACCGGCAACGCGCTCGCGGTCGAGTCGTTCGGCCCCGGCTCGGGGACCGGCTACGTGCAGGGCCGCGTGACGCGCACGCCCGACGGCGCCGTCGCGATTCAGGAGCGCCCCGACAAGCTCGTGCGCATCACCGATACGACGCTCGCCGCGCACCTCGAGAAGTTCATGCGCGTCGCGTTCATCTTGCCGGGAGAGGCCCAGGCGACTCCGAGCAAGGGCGGCGGGCTCGAGTGGAAGTACGACGGGCAGCCCGAGGGCTATTACATGCTCACGAAGCTCAACCCGGGCGACGACAAGCTCTACGACGCGGACACGCCGTTCGAGAAGACGCACGTGCAGGCGGCCGCGGGGCACTTCCCGGTCGACAAGCTGGGCCACCGCGTCTTCGTCTTCGGCAGCATCGCCGAGGAGCACGACGGCGTCGTCACCGACCGGGTGCGCAAGTTCACCGCGAGCTGGGTGAGCGAGCCGATTCTGCCCGCGTGGCAGAAGGCCGCCGAGGCGAAGGGTAAGGAGCTCGAAGTCGAGAAGAGCCCCGACGACGCGGTGCGCGCGCTCGACCCGCGCGTGGCGGTCGCGAATCCAACCGGTGACTTCGAGCCGCCGCTCGGCCCCGTCGAGCAGGCGCTGCGGCTGGCGGAGGCGTGGGGCGTCGAGAAGAAGAACGGCGCGCTGATCCGCCACTCACGCTCGGAGAAGAAGCCCGGCACGATGCAGCACTACCAGGTCGGCGCCAAGCTCGCCGAGGGGCCCGTCGACATGGAAGGCCGCAAGCACGGCAAGTGGTCCGAGTTCGCGACCGACGCGGCCGGCAAACGCGAGGTGGCGCTGCAGGGCCACTACGAGCACGGCGTGCGGCAGGGCATCTGGGTTCAGTTGAAGGACGGCAAGCCGGAGAACGCGTGGCAGTTCGAGCACGGCAAGCTGAAGGCGGCGGGCCACGTCGACGCGGAGCTCCGCCCGCACGGAGCGTGGACGCTCGTCGGCCGCGACGGCCTCCACGACGGAGGCGAGGGCGAGTACGAGCACGGCCTCCGCGTCGGCGACTGGTGGTACTACAAGCCCGGCACGTCCGATTACGAGCGCGCGGAGGTGTACCACCGCAACGGCGTGCTCGCGGCCGAGGGCAAGACCGAGCTCACGCAGGTCGGCGCGGAGAAGTACGACGTCCGCGTCGGCGAGTGGCGGCTCTACGACGAGCAGGGAACGCTGATTCGAACCGTGCACCACACCGTCGATGAGCTCCTCGACGGCGGCACCGGCGAGACGGTAGGAGGCAAAGGTCCATGAAGGTTCAGTCACCGGTCGCGCAGCGGCTCGACGCGCTGTGGAAGAACGACCCGCTCGCCGCGGCGAAGTGGGTCGCCGACCTCTCGACGCAGGCGCACGCCGAGCTGCCCGGCCTCTCGAAGCTCAAAGAGCTGCTCGGCCTCGCCGGCGCCTCGGGCTTCGACGCCCGCGCGCTCACGCAGCTCGCGCAAGAGCACCCCGAGCTTCGCAACCCGCTCGGCGCGATTCAGCAGGCGCGCGCCAAGACGCTGAACTGGGAAGCGCAGGCGCCGATGGAGCCCCCCGCGTTCACCGGCAAGGTCTCGGTGCAGGACGGGCAGGTGAAGCTCGAGACGGCGGGCGGCACGTTCGATCTCGCGGTGCCCGCGCAGAACGTGTGGCTCGCGCGCTGGGCCGCCGAGGTCGGCGCGTTCAAGGGCCAGGTGGTCACCGTGCGCGGCTGGCCTGACACCGCGGGCAAGGCCATCGCGGTCGACGGCTTCGCGCCCGGCACCGAGCGCGAGTTCGTGCAGGGCCGCGTGACGCGCACCGAAGACGGCGCGCTCGCCATCGCGGTGCGGCCCGACAAGCAGGTGCGCATCACGCACCCGAAGCTCCAGGCGAAGCTGCAGGACTACGTGCGCGTCGGCTTCATCCTCCCGGGAGAGGCGAAGGAAGTGCAGACGCCGAAGGGGAAGCAGTGGGTCTACGACCAGAACCCCGACGGCTACTACATGCTGACGAAGCTGAACCCGAGCACGCTGGACAACTCGGTGGTCCGCTACGACGCGGACACGCCGTTCGAGAAGACGCAGATCACGACGACGTCGGGCGAGTTCCCCGACTCGAAGCTCGGCGAGCGCATCTTCGTGTTCGGGCGGATTCCCGAGGCCGGCGAGGACCTCGGCGTGAAGCCGCCGGTCGAGCGCATCCGGAAGTTCGTGGCGTCGTGGGTGAGCGAGCCGATTCAGGCCGCGTGGCAGAAGAGCGCCGAGGCGCTCGGCAAGAGCATCTCGGTGGAGAAGGGCCCCGAGCAGCTCGCGGTGACGCTCGACCCGACGGTGAAGCACCCGGCCGGCACGTTCGCTCCCGACGCGAACGTCGGCGCGGACCCGGTCGGCAGCAAGAGCGGGCGCGTGACGTTGAAGGACGGCACCGTCGAGCGCTGGGAGCACGGCAAGAAGCTCGAGTCGGGCCCGGTCGACGAGAAGGGCCTGCCGCACGGCGAGTGGCAGGAGTTCGCGCCGCGCGCGTTCCACTCCGAGAACAAGGAGGGCGCCGTCGCCAGCGAGTACGACGTCTCGGTGAAGGGCACGTACGAGCACGGCAAGCGCCAGGGCGTGTGGATTCAGTTCAAGGACGGCCAGGCGAAGAACGCGTGGCAGTACGAGAAGGGCCAGCTCGTCGCGGCGGGGCACGTCGATGATCAGGGCCGCCAGCACGGCGCGTGGACGCTGGTCGCCGCCGACGGCCTGCACGACGGCGGCGAGGGCGAGTTCAACCACGGCCTGCGCTCGGACTCGTGGTGGTACTTCAAGCCCGGCACCTCCGAGTACGCCCGCGCCGAGTTCTACGACGACAAGGGGAAGATCTCGTTCGAGGGCGACGTCCGCGCCGCCAAGGTCGGAGACCAGACGTACCAGGTGCGCATCGGCGAGTGGAAGTTCTACGACGAGGCCGGGAAGGTGAAGGAGACGAAGACGTACGGGCCTTCGGACCTCATCGACGCGAACGGCAAGGTTCGCGGCTGAGCGGCGCGAAGAACCTCCGCTCACCCTGAGCGGAGCGCGAAGCGCGGAGTCGAAGGGCGCCCGCAGTCACCGTGAGGCCAGATACTTCCTCAGCGCCGCGAGCCGCTTCCGCGTCTCCCACCGGAACACCAGCGCCATCACCGGCTCGAGCGCCCACGCGAGCCACCTCGGCCGCGCGGTGAAGTTGTACGTGTACGTCACGCGCGAGCGCCCGTCCGGCAGCGGCTCGTGCCGAATCGACGCGGCCCAGGTGCCGAAGAACGGGGGCTGGTTCAGCATCTTCACCGCGGCCACCTTCCCCGGCTCGAAGCTCACGTATTCGGTCTTCAGCGCCAGCGCGCCGAGCGACCGGCGCCCCACGCAGACCGAGACGACTCCCTTGCTGGCCTTCGTGGCGCCGCCCTCGAGCCAGCACGCGGACAGCAGCGTGTCCCAATCGAGCCGGCGCCCGTAGTCGTGCAGCAGCTCGAAGACGACGTCCGCGGAGGCCGGCAGCTCCTCGCTCACGCGCCCGTGCTTCATCGCCGGGCGAGCTTCGATGCGAGCCGCAGCACCATGCCCTGCGACGTGAAGAGCTTCAGCGCGAGGTTGCCGAGCGTGAGCGTCTGCCCCGACGACACCGCGACGAACGTGCCGTACTGCACCAGGTTGCCGTCGACGAAGAAGGTGGTGTTCTCGTCGGGCGCCGAGGCGGTCCACCCGTCCTCCGCGTAGACGAGCGTGCACTGGTGGCGAGAGACCGTCGCGTCGCTCAAGACGACGTCGTTGCCCTCGGCGCGCCCGATGGTGACCGTCGCGCCGGGGAACTTCTTGTCGAGCACGAAGCACAGCGGGTCGCCGACGCGAGGCAGCGCGGAGGCGTGCTCGAGGCCCTCGGTCACCGTCGCGGCGCTGCCGATGGTGCCGCGCGGGACGTTGAGCGCGCCGGCCTCCCAGACCAGCCAGTCGTTCGGGTGCAGCTCGGCGAAGCGGGTGCCCTGAATCAGGAACTGCCTCGCCAGCGCGGAGAGCAGCAGGGTCTTCACGAGCGCGCTCTAGGTGCGCACGCCCGACAGCGTGCCGGAGCCTGCGTCCTCTTCGAGCACCTCGAACACCGCCGTGCGCGTCTTGCTGCCCTGCAGCGCGCGCTCGCCGAGTGGCGTCACGTCGAAGCGCGCGCCGATGGCGGCCAGCGTCTTGCCGGTGATGAGCACCTGCTGCGGAGACGCGCTCTGGCAGAGCCAGCTCGCGATGTTCACCGGCTCTCCGACGGCGGTGTAGTCGAGGCGAAGGTCTCCGCCGACGGTGCCCGCGAGCACCTTGCCGGTGTTGAGGCCCACCTTCATGTCGCAGCGCTCGCGCGGAGGCCGCTTCGCCATGAACTTGGTCCACTCGGTCTTCAGCGCGAGCGCGGCACGCACGGCGCGCAGCGCGTCGTCGCCCTTCGAGTACGGGGCCCCGAACAGCGCCATCACGCTGTCGCCCATGAACTTGTCGACGGTGCCCTCGAACGAGAACAAGATTCGCGTCGCGCGCTCGTAGAACTCGTTGAGCAGCTCGAGCGTCTTGTGCGGGTCGAGCTTCTGCGCGAGCGCCGTGAAGCCGCCGAGGTCGGCGAACAGCACCGTGACGTTCTTCTCTTCGAGCAGCGTGGGCTTGCCGCCCTTCTTCTTGAGCTCGGCGACGCGGCGCTCGACGACGGTCGGCGCGTGGAAGCGCTCGAGCGCGGCTTTGAGCTTCTCGTCGGCGGTGTTGCCGCCGCCTTCGCGGTTCCACCGCTGCATGCCGGCTTCGATGAGCTGCGCCACGGCGTTGCAGAGGTCGAGCAGGTCTTCGACGGGCTCTTCGCTGACGCCGACGCGGTTCAGGTAGAGCACGCCCTCGAACGGCGCCTGCCGGCCGATGGGAATGCAGAGCACCTGGTCGACGCCGTAGAGCACGACGCTCTCGCGCTCGGCGAAGCGGCGGTCGTCGCGCACGTTCGCGACGGCGATGGCCTGGCCCTTCTCGATGGCGGCGTCGACGATGGCGTCGCTCACCGGGACCTCGCCGCGCTGCAGCTTGCCGCCGTGCCGCACCGCCGCGGGCACCATCACCCCCGAGTGGTGGCGGGTGAGGACGACGGCGGTCGTGGCGCCGACGCGGTCCATCACCTTGTCGGTGACGTCTTCGAGGAACGCCTGCAGGCCCGTCGCGGACGAGAGCTTCTCGGCGACGCGGTAGAGCAACAGCAGCGAGTGGAACGCGATCGGCGTCGCGTTGCGCGGCGTGTCTTCGCGCGGGCCGTCCGACGGCACTTCGATCTCGGACGTCTTGCTGCGCTCGGCGGCGACGCCGATGTCCGAGCCGTCTGACTCGGCGAACGGCAGCTGCGAGGGGTTGAACGGCGCGATGTTGTCGAGCACGCGCATCACGACGCTGTCGCGAACGTCCTTCGCGAGGATGACGGCCGAGGCGATGTCGAGCCCGCGGCCGAAGCGCTTCACGGCTCCGCCGGCGCCGAGGTCGACCATGTCGGTCGCGGCGTTCTCGACGGTGCTGGGCTGGCGGATGGCGAGCGTGTTCTCTCCGACCTGGAGCACGTCGCCGGCCTTCGCGTGCTGCAGGCCCTCGAGCGGCTGGCCGTTGAGCTTGCTGCCGTTGCGCGAGCCGAGGTCCTCGACGGTGAGCAGGTCGCCGCGCACGGTGATGCGCGCGTGCTTGCGCGAGACGAGATCGCCCGAGAGGACGATGTCGTTCTCGTCGGCGCGACCCATCATGGTCACGCCCTCGGGGAGGTCATAGGCGGTGTCGAAGTATCCGGGCCCGTTGATCGTGAGCTGCCACATCGCGCGCGGGCCGCAGTATGGATCGACTCACGCGGCCGTTCTCGTTTTTGTGACGGTCACCGCGCCGCCGGCGCTTGCGCGAGCATCGAGTAGACGTGCGCGCGCAGGGACGTGTCGTCGGGGTGCCGCGCGGCGATGAGCAGCAAGAGCTCGTCGACGCTCGGGTCCCTGCCTACGTCGCGCGAGAGCAGGTTCAGCGCCGCCAGGTCTCCCGACAGCGAGGTGCCGGCCCGCACCTGTTCGAGCACGCGCGTGCGCTCCGAAGGCGCGAGGTCGCGTTGCGTGAGCAGCCTCAAGGCGTCGGCGCCGAGCTCGGCGTCGCTCGCCGCGCCGATGATGGCCGACGTCGCCTCGGGCGACTCGTCTTTGCGCAGCGCGAGCAGCGCCGCGCGCCGCTCGCCGTGCTCCGCAGCGTGCAGCGACCGCTCGAGCAGCTCACGGTTCTGCGGCAGCCCCGCGTTGCCCAGGGCGGCGAGCAGCGTCTCGCGGGCTTCGCCGTCCTTCGCGGCCTCCAGCGACGAGGTGAGCCGCGCGTTCAAGCGGGTGGCTTCGGCGGTCTTGCCGTCGGCGGCGAGGTGACCTGCCGCCGCGCCGAGCGACGCCGCTGCCGCGGCCCGGTGCTCGCCCTGCGTTCGCTCGAACCGCGACTCGAGCCACCGCGTCGTCTCGGGCTCCGGCTTCGTCACGAACGAGAGGCGCTGCTGCAACAGGCCCGCCTCGGGCATCTTCGCCACCACCTCCGAGTCGAGCAGCCTGAGCATCGCGGCCTGCGCGTCTTTCGTTCCGGCCGAGGCGAGCAGGTCCATGATCAGCATCCGGCGCGTGGTGTTCGCGTCGCCGTCGAGGAACGTGCGCTCGAGCTCTGCTGCCGTCTCGGGCTGCAGCCGCAGCCGGCCCACCGCCTGCCACAACCAGCGGTCGTGGTTCGGCATGCGGCCGCCGTTGCCCAGCTTCTTCAGGTCGTCGATCAGCTGCTCGGAAGAGAAGCCCTCGGCGCGCTGCTCGAGCAGCCTGCGGTCGAGGTCCGTGCGCACCGAGACTTCGTTCGCCGGCCGCGCCGGCGACCAGCGCACGTCGGCCGCGGCGACGCGCGCCGCCTCGCCCAGCTCGTCCACCACCAGCACGTCGTCGAACACCGCGCCGGCCAGCTCGAGCCGCTCGTGCGCCTCGAGCCGCACCAGCCGAGAGCCGTCGAGCTTCACTTGCGCGCGCGAGGTGACGCGCTGTGCGCTCAGGTCCAGGCCGGCGAGCTGTGCCGACGGCCGGTACGCGGTCCGGCGCCGCTCGAGCGTGCCGTCGCCGCGCGGAGTGAGCTGCACCTCGACCTCGCCCAGCCGGCTCGTCTGCATGCCCAGCTCGAGCGCGAGCGCCTGCAGCAGGTGCTCGGCGAGCGGCTCGGCGCCTTCGGGAAATTGCACGCGCACGACGCGCTCGCCCTCGCGCTCGAACCGGAAGGGCACCTGCACGGTGTTCGCCGTCACCGGCAGCTCGCTCCCCAACATCGACAGCGAGAAGGTCTTCACCTCCTCGACTCGTGCGAGCCACGCACCACCGCCCTCGTCCTGCAGCACGAGCTTTCCGCTCAACACGAGCGTGTTCGTGACGGCAGCCTCATCGAGCGAGACGCCCTCGCGCTGCTCGCTGGCGCGCCAGTCGAGCAGGTAGCTGTGGGCCGGCCCGACCTCGGCCGGAACGATCGGAGCCGTCACCTCACCGCGGCAGAGCCACACCGCGGCGACGGCGACGAACACGGCGGCGGGGACGATGGTGCGTGCGCGCATGACGGGCCCCTTAGAGCGTGTCCGAGAGGTGGGCCTGCACGAGCGACACCGACACCGGCTGGAAGTTGTACTCGAACAGGGTGGTATCGACGGTCGGCCCCGTCCACTCGATGAGCGTGCGCTCGGTCGATTTCCAGCCGAGCCGCGCGAAGATGCCGATGCGGCCGTCGAGCGACTTGAGCTGCAGCCCGAGCTTCGTCCCGGCGCTGAAGGACAACGTTCCCTGGGTGTCGAGGCCGGTCTTCACCGAGGCGGTCAGCGGCAGGTCGACGCGCAGCAGCGTGAGCTCGCCGCGGACGCCGGCCTCGGCGATCAGCGCGTCGATGGAGGCCTGGGCGAAGCCCGAGACGCCGACGTACGGCTTCACCTTTCCGCCCACCTCGAACGCCACGCTGCCCGCGCTGCAGTTGCGGGTGAGCGTGCCGGCGAGGCCCGTCTCGATGCCCATCACTCCGGCGGCGCCGCCCTGCAGCTTCACCGGCACCCCCATGATGACGATGTACGTGGTGAGCGCGTTCACGCGCTTCGGCTGGGACACGTCGATGACGAGGTTGATGGCACCCGAGCCCGGCGTCTTCTTCGCCGTCAGCAGCTCTTGTCCCGCGATGTACAGCTTCTCTTCGGTCTCGAGGTCGAGCGTCGTCGGAGCCTGAGGGTCGTACTTCGCTGACACCCACGCCTTCGCGTCGAAGAGCGTGATGGGCGTCTTGATGACGTTCGCTTTGGCCCAGGCCTCGCCGCCCACCTTGGCCTGCGTCTCGCAGATGACCGACATGTTCGAGACGCCCCAACCCGCGGTGTAGCCGTACTCGACGCCGAACCACTCGTTGCCGTGCCTGGCCGAGTCCATGCCCCACGCCGACAGCGTCGGCTTGCCGGTCGACGAGTCCTTCGGCCAGTCGAACGAGGCGACGTAGCGCTCGATGCCGACCAGCATGCCGGCGAGGCCGCTCGGCGTCGCGGCGTAGTCCGCAGCCGGAAGGTACGTGAAGCCCTCGTTCGACAGACCCGACGCCGTGATGACCGCGACGAGGCTGCCCGGGCCGAACTGGTTGCCGGTGAAGCGCTTGCAGCGCGCGACGTCCGGCTCGCGCAAGACGCCGATGCGCGTCTGCACCAGGTCGAAGAACATGCGCGGCGACCAGTCGCACGAGCGCCAGCCCGAGGTGTCGAGGCACCCGCGCGTCGAGCCGAGCCACAGCGAGTACGCGATGCCGAGGTCGAGCGCGCTGAGCTCCGAGGTCGCCGCGTCGGCGTACGGCTGACACGCGGCGACGCTGCCGGTCGCACGGCACTTCGTGTAGTCGCGCTCGTAGACGTCGTAGCGCTCGCGGCGCGCCTTCAAGAGCTCGCGGTGACCCTTTTGCAGGTTGTACAGCTCTTCGAGGTGGTCGGCCGTGTAGCTCGCCAGGGCCCAGTCGCCGACCTGCTTCTGCAGCGACCACGTCCACGCGTAGTACTGCGAGCCCGCGTCCACGCGCGGCTTCCAGTACGCGGTGAGCGTCGACGTCCCGGCACCGGCGGGCATGCGCAGGTCGAGCGGCTCGAAGAAACCGTTCTTCGGCGACGTCGCCGGGAACGACAGCATCGTGGCCGTCCCGCTCGTGCCGAAGACGCCGCCGCCCAGCGAGTCGCGAATCGGCGTCACCGCGGGCCCGCCGGCGGCGTACGCGCTGCGGTAGATGGACAGGTAGTCGGCGCCGAGGTCGAGCGCCGCGTCTTCCCAGTCGTGCAGCGTGCGGTAGCGCTCCCAGACCCACTCCTCGCACGAGCGCGAGCGCGCACCGTTCGTCTTCCACTGAAACCGCGGGTCGATGGAGAGGGACCCGAGGAGCATCGACACCTTCGCGCGCTCGAGCGTCGAGCCGTACGTGGCGAAGCCGCCGCTCGCGTGGTGCGTCGAGTAGTCGTAGGGCAGCGGCTTGCCGAGGGCGAGCTGGTTCGACGACAGACCGAGCGTCATCGGAGTGGTCATCAGCGCGTACGGCGCGGGCGACGCATCGAACTGGCGGTCGTACTCGCCCCGCAGCAGCGCCGGGCAGCGCAGGCGGCCGCAGAAGCTCTGGTAGAAGCCGGGGTCCTGGCAGCGGGTGACGGTGGCGATCGAGCACCAGTCCACGTTGCCGATGGGCGGGACGAGCTGGGCGTGCGCCTTGTTCGCGTACAGCGCGAGCACGGCGAGGAAGACGGCGATTCGGGTCATTCGTGCTTCTCCGGTGAAGGGTGCGCTGACCCCATGTGCACGGGCCGAACCACCTCCCCTCACCGCGTCGCGGCGTGCGCTTGCGTGCGGTGTCACGCTCGAAGGCGGCGGTGTCACGCTCGTCGGCGCCCGTTGTCACGGGTGCGGAGCGACGCCGCGCTCTGGTACAGCGCTGCTCAAGGCCACGCGTGAAGACCTGCCCCGACCTCTCAGTGCTCGCGCAGCTCGTCGCCGGCGACCTCGGCGGCGAGGCTCGCGCAGCCGTCGAGACGCACGTCGCCGGCTGCTCGAGCTGCCGAGCGCGCCTCGACGCCATCGTCGCGCCGACGCGCACGAGCGACGGAAGCGGGCCCTCGCCGGTCGCTCCGGCGCCGAGCATGGTGCTGCCGACGGGGGCCGTGCTCGACCGCTTCCTCGTCATCGGCCACGCCGGCTCGGGCGGCATGGGCACCGTCTATTCGGCGTGGGACGCGCGCCTCGAGCGGCGCGTGGCGCTCAAGGTCGTGCGCCAGCGAGGCCTCGGCTCCGACGCGGCGGGCCAGGCCCGCGCGCTCGGAGAAGCGAAGGCGATGGCGCAGCTCACCCACCCGAACGTGGTGACGGTGCACGACGCCTTCGTCCACGACGACCAGCTCATCATCGCGATGGAGTACGTCGAAGGCGCGACGCTGCGGCAGTGGCTGCAGGCGGCGCCCCGCTCGCGCGACGAGCGGCTTCGCGTGCTGGTCGAGGCGGGCCGAGGGCTCGAGGCCGCCCACCGGCACGGCGTGCTCCACCGCGACTTCAAGCCCGAGAACGTGCTCGTCGGTGCCGACGGGCGCGCCCGCGTGAGTGACTTCGGCCTCGCGCGCCTCGCTCCGGAAGGAGAGGCGGGCATCACCGCCACCTCGCAGGCCGGCACGCGCGGCTACATCGCTCCCGAGGTGCTGGCGCTGAAGGCCTATGACCACCGCGCCGACCAGTACGCGTTCGCCGTCACGGCGTGGGAGGTGCTCGCCGGAGAGAAGCCGCCGGCCCGTGCGGGGGCCCTGAGCGGAGCGCTGCGGCGTGTGCTGTTGCGAGGGCTCGAGGCCGCCCCGGCCGCACGTCACGGCTCGCTGGCCCCATTCCTCGTCGCGCTCGAGCAGGCGCGCGTGAAACGCGGCGTCGCCGGAGCGGCCGTCGTCGCGGTGACGCTGCTGGCGTTGCTGGCCGCAGGAGGGTGGCTCTGGCGCGAACGCGACGCGCCGTGTGTCGAGGGCCGCAGCCTCTCGGCGCGTGCCTGGAGCCCCGAGCGGAAGGCCGCGCTGGAGACCGCGGTGAAGGCGATGCGGTCGCCGCGCGCCAAAGCCCAGTGGAACGAGCTCGCCGCCGCGCTGGACGTGCAGCGGAGCGAGTGGGACGCGGAGTGGGAGGCGACGTGCCGAAGCGTCTGGTCGTCGCGAGGGCAGACGCGGCGCGCCGCCGATGCGCGCATGCAGTGCCAGCTGCGGCGCTACCGCATGTTCGACGCGAGCACCGAGCAGTGGGCGAAGAAGCCGCCCGACTTCCTCGCGCTCGGCGCCGAGGCGCTGCTCGAGGTCGAGTCCTTCGCGCCGTGCACCAGCGACGCGAACGCGGCGGCCATGGTGTTGCCCGAAGACGACGCAGCCGCGCGCAGCTTCCTGGCGCGCCGCGTCGAGCTCGAGCGGCTCACCGTCGTCTTCCCGGGGGCCCCGCAGGCAGAGCGCCTGTCGTACCGGCCGCGGCTCGAGAAGCTCTTCGAGCAGGCCCGCGCCGAGCACGACTTCTTCTCCTCGGCAGAGAGCGCTTCGCTGCTCACGCAGATTTCTCACGACGAAGGCTCGAACCCCCAGGTGCTGACGTGGGGCAACCGCACCTTCGCCGAGTCGCTGCGCATCAACGACTACGCCATGGCGGTGCGCGCGGCCGGCGTGCTCATCGGAGCGCTCAGCGAGCGCGAGCTGTACGACGAGGCCAATCGGCTCGCGACCCTGGCCGAGGCGATGCTCGAGCGCATCGGCAACCCTCCCGAGGTCGAGTGGGAGTACCTCTTCGCGCGGGCTGCCTCGCTGCGCCGCCAGAAGCAGGGGCCGGCTGCCGTCGCCGCGCTCGAGCGGGCTCGCGCCTTCATCGTCAAGCGCTGGGGCGAGCGCTCGATGCGCGCGGCGATGGCCGAGAACAACCTCGGCTCGGCCCTCATCGACAACAACGAGCGGGGGCGCGCCCTGCAAGCGCTGTCGAAGGCGCTCTCGATTCGTGAAGAGCACCTCGGCCCGAACGACGGCCAGCTGCTCGCCGTGCTCAACAACCTCGCGATGGTCGAGGTCGAGGAGAACCGCGACTCCGAGGCGCTCGCCCACGCGAACCGGGGCCTGTCCATTCTCGACGGCATCTCGAAGGCTCACCCCCGCCGCTGCTACTTCCTGCGCGCGAAGGGCTCGGCGCAGTTCGACCTCGGCGAGCTCGAGGCGGCGCGGGCGACGTTCACCGAGGCGGTCGAGCTCGCGCGCCAGCACGGTCCGCGCGACGTGCCGTTCTTGGAGGTCGCGCTCGCGCGCACGGAGCTGAAGCTCGGCAACCTCGAGTCGGCGGCGAAGCGGGTCGCTGCCGCGAAGCCCGTGCGGCCGATGCACCGGGCCGCCGCGGCCCTCGTCGAGGCCGAGCTGGTGCTGGCGCGCCGAGAGGACCCGGCGGTCGCCCGCGCTGCGCTCGAACGCGCGGAGGCGGCGCTGAAGGAAGACCCGTCGCTCTTCACGCCCGACACGAACGACTGGCTGGCCGCGGTGCGCAAGCAGCTGCCGTGAGCCGTCAGGCCTTCAGCTTCACGCCGAGCTTCTCGGCCCAGCGGTAGACCTGCTTGCGGTCCTTGCCGAACCAGGCCGCCACCTGCGCGACGTTGCCTTCGAAGTGCGCGAGCACGAGCTCGAGGCCGGACTTGTCGGGAGCCTTGTCCTTCGGCACCTGGAGCTCGAGCGGCAGAGGAGCAGCGGTGGCTGCTTCCGCCTTGGCGGGCCGCAGGCGCGCGACGAGCTCGGGTGGCAGGTGCTCGCGCTTGAGCAGGGCGCCTCCGCTGCGCAGCGCAGCGGCCTGGATGACCTGCTCGAGCTCTCGGACGTTGAAGCGCCAGTCGTGCAGCAGCAGCGCCTCGGCGACGTCTGCGCCCCAGCCTTCGACCCGGTGCCGCGCGGCGAAGCGCTTCGCGAGCGCCAGCACGTCGTGGCGTCGCTCGCGCAGCGGCGGGACGTCGAGCGACCAGGCGCGCAGGCGCGCGTAGAGGTCTTCGCGGAAGCGGCCGGCGGCGACGTCTTCCTGCAGGCGCCGGTGGGACGCGGCGACGACACGCACGTCGACGGTCGAGGCGCGCGTGGCGCCGACGGGGCGGACCTCTCCGGTGGCGAGCGCGCGCAACAGCTTCGGCTGAAGCTCGAGCGGCAGCTCGCCGATCTCGTCGAGGAACAGGGTGCCGCCGTTCGCCGCGGTGAAGACGCCGTCCGTGCGGCGGGTGGCTCCGGTGAAGGCGCCCTCGACGTGGCCGAACAGCTCGCTCTCGGCGAGCTGGGCCGGAAGCGCGGCGCAGTTGACGGGCACGAACGCGCCGGCTCGCTGCGACTGCTGGTGGAGCAGCTGGGCCACGCGCTCCTTGCCCGCGCCGGTCTCTCCCCAGAGGAGCACGGGGACGTTGCTCTTGGCGACGAGGGCGACCTCTCCGCGAAGGCGCTGCAGCAACAGGCTCGGCCCCCACAGCCCCTCGACCTCGGGCACGAGGCGAACGTCGGCCGGGAGCGTGACGTCTTCGAAGAGGGCGACCGTGTCTCCGAGGCGCAGCACCGCGCCGTCGTGCAGTGGCCCGCGGGTGACGCGCTCACCGTCGAGGAAGGTGCCGTTGCGGCTGTCGAGGTCTTCGAGGTGGAAGGTGGTGCCGTCGTGGACGATGGCGGCGTGCGAGCGCGAGCTCGAGGTGTCGCGCAGCACGACGGTGCGTCCGCCCGTCGGAGCACGACCGAGCACGTAGCGCTCACCGGGCGTGAGCAGGAGCTCGGTGCCGGCGTCAGCGCCGTGCTCGAGGTGCAGGCGGAAGACGCGCAGGGGGCCGCTGCCGCGGCGCTCGGGGCCGCTGTCGGTGCTGGGCTCTACGGTCGTGTCGGCCACGGCTTCTTCGCTGGCGTGTAGCACTTCGTATGAATCGACTCGACGGGCCCTTCTCGTTTAAAGCGCGTGACCACACATGCCCGTACGGCTCGTCGTCACCGACATGGATGGCACGCTGTATTCGTGGATCGACTACATCGTCCCGGCGGTCGAGGCGATGGTCGACGCCGTGTGCCTCGCGACCGCGATGCCGCGCATCCGCGTCGTGCAGAGCCTCAAGACGGTCTACGCGAAGTACGAGTCGAACGAGTACCCGTTCGCGCTGCAGGAGTCGTCGCTCTATGTCGAGTTCCCCGAGTTCGGCTCTTTCGACAAGCTCGTCATCGAGCCCGCGCGCATGGCCTTCCGCGAGGCGCGGCGGAAGTACTTGAAGCCGTACAAAGAGGTGCTCGAGACGCTGAAGGAGCTGCAGAAGCGGCAGATCCCCGTCGTCGCGCTCACCGATGCGCCGCGGAATCCGGCCGAGCAGCGCGTGAAGCGCATGGGGCTCGATAAGCACCTCACCGCGCTCTACACGCTGCCGGGCTTCCACTTCCCCGCGAGCCCCGAGGGCGAGAAGCTCGTCGCGCCCGACATCCTCGCGAAGGAAGAGCGCGGCGAGTACCGCGCTGCGTGCCCGGTCGTCGAGCTGCCGCGCGAGTGTGAGAAGCCGAACACGAAGGGCCTGCTGCAGATCTGCGAGAAGTACGGAGTCGACCCGAAGCAGACGCTCGTCATCGGCGACGCGCTGAAGAAGGACATCGCGCTCGCGCGCGCCGTCGGCGCCATCGACGTCTGGGCCGAGTACGGAACCTACGTCTCGCAGGAGTACCGCGAGCGCCTCGACATCATCTCCGCGCCGAGCATCACGAAGCGCCACGCTGCGTCGGTGTACGACGACGGCACGCCGATTCGACCGACGCACGCCGTCTCGAACTTCGGGCGAATGCTCGAGATCATCGACGCGGCGCGCTGAGGCTCGGCCCTTGCAGCGGCTGTTCTCGTCATGAGAACCGCCGTGTTGTGGTGCGTGCTGTCGGCTTCAGCGCTGGGCGCTGAGGCAAAACCGTTTGCCAGGTTGCCCCAGGTGCCCGTCGGCATCGCGGCTTCGTCCGAGGGGCGGGTCTTCGTCTCGTTCTCGCGGGCCATCGACCCGAAGGTGACGATGAGCGTCGCCGAGCTGGTCGACGGCGAGCCGCAGCCCTTCCCGCCGGGCTTCGAGCAGGGCGAAGGTCCCGCCGGGCCCGACCGGCTGCTCTCGGTGCAGAGCGTGTTCGTCGACGCGAAGGACCGGCTGTGGATGCTGGATACCGGCAAGGTCGGGCAGAAGCCCGTCGCTCCGGAGACCGTGAAGCTCGTCGCGTACGACCTGAAGAAGAACGCCGTCGTGTACCGCGTCATCTTCAGCGCCGCCGTCGCCGGGCCCGAGTCGTTCGTGAATGATCTGCGCGTCGATCTGCAGCGCGGCGAGCAGGGCGTCATCTACCTCACCGACGCGGCGCCGAAGGGCCCGAACGGCATCCTCGTCGTCGACATCGCGAGCGGGAAGGTGACCCGCGCGCTGCAGGATCATCGCTCGGTGCGGCCGGATCCGGGCGTGAAGATCTACGTCGAGCGCCGCGAGCTGATCCAGACGAAGGGCCCCGACAAGGGCAAGCCGTTCATGGTCGGCGCCGACGGCATCGCGCTGTCGCCGGACGGCAAGTGGCTCTACTACTGCCCGCTCACGAGCCACCGGCTCTACCGCGTGCCGACCGATGCGCTGTTCGAGCCCGACGCGACCGGCGCCGTCGAAGACCTCGGCGACAAGGGCTTCGCCGCCGACGGCATGTGGATGGACGGCAACGGCGCGCTGTACTCGACCGACTACGAGAGCGGCGCGGTGAAGCGGCGCATGCCGAACGGCAGCTGGGAGCTGCTCGCGCGCGGCATCAGCTGGCCCGATACGTTCGCCCAGCTGCCCGACGGGCGCCTGCTCGTGACCGCCACGCAGATTCACCGGTCGGACCGCTTCCGCTCGAAGGACGAGCGCGCGAAGCCGTTTCAGATTCACGCGGTCGACGTGAAGCCGCGGCTCGGGTTGCGCTGAGACGCGAGCGGGGCCGCGTGGAACAGCGCAACCCTGCTCGCGCCTCCCGTTCGCGTTGTCCGTGCTGGTGCTGCCCCGACTGCACCGCGACCGGAGCCGTGAAGCTCGTCCTTCAGTCCCAGTAGCGCTGTCGACGTCCTCTGCGGCTCGTGAGAATGTGCCGCGCATGACTCGCGCCCCGAGGCGGTGCTCCGTTTTTGCGAGGAGACATCCGACGTCTGGTGTCTCTTTTGTGGGGCGGGTCCTCCCCGCGGCGGTTCTCGCGGTGCTGCTCTTCGCGTGCGGCGGGCCGGGCGGAGTCGCAGACGGGGGCGCCGGCGGAGGCGTCGCTGGCAGTGGCGGCGGCTCGAGCGCGACCGGCGGTGGCGTCGCCGGGACTGGCGGCGGCGCGGCCACCGGCGGCGGAGCTGGCGGCTCGGGCGGCTCGGGCGGTGGCTCGACCTCGAGCGATGCAGGCCCGCCGGTCTGGTTTCCGCTCCCGTCGCTTCCGTCTCCGCGCCAGGAGACCGGCGTCGCGGCGCTCGGCAACGAGATCTTCGTCGTCGGCGGCTTCAACGGGCAGGGCAGCATGGTGCCGACCGTCGAGGCGTACGACCCGGTGAGCTCGAGCTGGCGTGACGCGGGCAGCCTGCCTATCCCACTGCACCACGCGAACGTCGCGGCGGTGAACGGCAAGCTCTACGTCGTCGGCGCGCTCGGCAACGCGTTCGCCGCGCTGCGCGTCGTCTACGAGTACGACCCGGCGACGCGGCAGTGGTCCTCGAAGACGCAGCTGCCCGCCGGCACCGAGCGCGGCGGCGGCTCCGTCGGAGTCGCCGGCGGCAACATCTACCTCGCCGGCGGCTTCCGCCAGGGCAACGCGGTCGCCGACTTCTCCCGCTACGACCCCGTCGCTGATCAACACGTCGCGCTCACCGCGCTTCCGGCCGCGCGCGACCACCTGATGGGCGCCATGGTCGGCGACCTCTTCTTCGCCATCGGCGGCCGCCGCGGAGGCATCGCCGCGCTCGACGGTCGCGTCGACCGCTTCGACGTCAGCCGCCCCGACGCCGGCTGGTCGATGGCCGCGCCGATGCTCACCGCGCGCGGAGGCTGCTCCGCCGGAGTCTCCGGCACCCGCATCATCGTCGCCGGCGGCGAGGGCAACCGCAGCGGCCCGGCGTCGAACGTGTTCCCGCACGTCGAGGTCTTCGACACCGTCGCAAACACCTGGTCGGACGCCGGCGTCATGCGCACGCCTCGCCACGGCACCGGCGGCGCGGTGCTGAACGGCGTCTTCTACGTCCCTGGCGGAGCCACCATCGAAGGCTTCGGTGCCACCGACCTCGTCGAAGCCATTCCCTTTCCCTGAACTTTCATGAGCACCTTCGATCTCCTCGTCCACGGCGGCACGGTCGTCACTCCTCAAGGCATCGCGAAGGCCGACGTCGGCATCAAGGACGGCCGCATCGAGCAGGTGGGTGACCTGTCGAATGCCTCCGCCGCGGAGAAGGTCTCCGCGCGCGGCCTGCACGTGCTGCCGGGCGTCATCGACAGCCAGTGCCACTTCCGCGAGCCGGGCCTCACGCACAAAGAGGACATCGGCTCGGGCAGCGCCTCGGCCGCGCTCGGCGGCGTGACGACGTTCTTCGAGATGCCGAACACGCAGCCGCCGACGACCACCGCCGAGGCGCTCGCGTTCAAGGTGCGCCGCGCGAAGGAGACGAGCTGGGTCGACTTCGCGTTCTACGTCGGCGCTTCGGCGGAGAACGCCGATGAGCTCGGCACGCTCGAGAGCCTCGAGGGCTGCGCCGGCGTGAAGTGCTTCCTCGGCTCGTCGACCGGCAACCTGCTCGTCGACGACCCGGCGGTGCTCGCGCGCGTGCTGAAGAGCGGCACGAAGCGCGTCGCGTGCCACAGCGAGCTCGAGGCGCGGCTGAAAGAGCGCAAGTCGCTCGCGAAGACGGTGCACGATCACCCGGTGTGGCGTGACGAGGAGTGCGCGGTGCAGCAGACGCGCATCCTCCTCGAGGCCGCCCGCGCGGCGAAGCGCCGCGTGCACGTGCTGCACGTGACGACGGCGGGAGAGCTTCCGCTGCTCGAGGCGGCGCGCGACATCGCGACGTTCGAGGTGACTCCGCAGCACCTGACGCTCGAGGCGCCCGACTGTTACGACCGGCTCGGCACGCTCGCGCAGATGAACCCTCCGATTCGCGACGGGCGGCACCGCGCGGCGCTGTGGGACGCGGTGCAGCGCGGCCTCGTCGACGTGCTCGGCTCAGACCACGCGCCCCACACGCGCGAGGAGAAGTCGAAGGCGTACCCGGCGTCGCCGAGCGGAATGCCCGGCGTGCAGACGCTGCTGCCGCTGATGCTGAACCACGTGCACGAGGGCCGGCTCTCGCTCGAGCGGCTCGTCGACCTCACCGCCCACGGGCCCGCGCGCGTGTTCGGGCTGCAGGAGAAGGGCCGGCTCGAGCCAGGGCGCGACGGCGACCTCACGCTCGTCGACCTGAAGCGCGAGCACGTCATCACCGCGGCGGAGCAGAAGACGCGGTGCGGGTGGACCCCGTTCGATGGAGTGAAGGTGACCGGCTGGCCGGTCGCGGCGCTCGTGCGCGGAAAGTTCGTGATGCGCGAGGGCGTGCTGCAAGGGAAGCCGAGCGGGCGGCCGGTTCGCGTCGGGGCGTACTGAGCGCCACTCGAGCTCTTCGGGGTCCCGCCAGACGCTGATCTTGCGAACCGCCGCGAGCTCAATCCTACGAGCGGTGCAACCTCACCAGTCGAACAACTTCCACCCGCTGCTCTGCTGCGGCTCACCGCCATCGACAGGCGCCGGCGACCGAACCATCCAATTGATCACCAGCAGCAGCACCGCCAGAATCGCCAACGCGACGCCGAGCGGAATCAGCGGGTGAAGCTTCTTCGCCGGCTGCTTCGGGCCGCCGGCCGCGTTCATTCGCCGCGACTCCTCGAGTATCTTCTGCGCCTCGCGCGCCTTCTTCGGAGTGCCGGTGTGCTTCGTGGCCTCGTCGTCCTCTTCGTCGCCGCCGCCGAACTTCGGCCGCGTGGGCACCGTGGGCACCGAGAGCGTCGGCTGCGACGGCTTCGGATCAATCCGCGTCGCTTCGTCGTCTACGGCCGGGATCTCCGGCGTCGTGTCATGCGCGTCGCGAGGCACGGCGAAAGACCCTACTACGGCCCGCCGAACCCCATCACCTTCCCGGCGTCTTGAAGCTGCTTCACCACGCTGGCCTCGGCGGCCAGATCCGTCGCGGCGCGGACCTTCGTGTAGAGCTGACCGAACGGAGTCTGCAGATCCGCCGCGCTCGGCATCTCGGCGCTCCACGTCGAGGGCGGCGCGGGGATCGCGTCACCGCTCACGTCCGCGTACGCCGCGGCGACGGCGTCGAACCCCGCGCTGATCCGCCCGTCGAGCTCGGGGCCGCCGGTCTTCGACTTCAGCCACGGCTGGAACAGCGCGTAGATGGTCTTCGTGCCCGCGAGGTTGTCGCGCAGGTCGCGCATCGTGCACTGCGCGTAGCGGGACTCCTCGAGGTTGTCGGCGGCGTTGTTCACCTTCTCGCGCTGCTCGCGCATCAGGTCGACGAGCCCCTGGTACGCGCCGGCGAGGTCGATCTTCGCCGGGCTCCACTGGTCCTCCAGCTGCTGCACGTCGGCGACGAGCTGCGTGGCGAGCTGGTCCCGAAACGCGATGGCCTCGGCGTCGTTCGCGGGGAACGCCGCGGCCTTGTACCCGGCGAGCGCGCTCTCGATCTGCACCACGCCGGGAGGAATCGAGTCGCTCCACAGGATGCGCTCGACGCCGTGCATGCCGGTGACCCCGGTGCCGTCGAACAGGTTCTGATCTCCCATAGGCCCCAGCCCCTCGAGGAAGCCGTCGTACCGCTCGTCGATCGCCGCATCGATGTCCGGGAACAGCGGGGCGATCGCGCCCTCGATGTGCTCGTACGCGGTGCGCGCCTTGCCCCAGCTCTCCTTCATCGCGTCGATGTCCGCGCGCGTCCAGACCCTCGCCGGAGCGCGCGCCTTCAGCTCCACGCACGCGGCCTTCAAGGCACGAATTTCGGCGAGCAGCGACGCGTGCATGTCGTCGACGATCTTCTGCTGCGGGTCGACGCCACCGCCGCCGCCACAGCCGACCAACACGAACACCAGCAACGACCTCTTCACAGGGCCTCCACGAACGCGATGAGCGCCGCCCGATCGGCCTCGGGCAGCGCGCGGAACCTCGATACCGAGTCGTTTGCCTCGGAGCCGTCGCTGAAGTGCAGCTCGATGGCCTCGGCCACCGTACCCGCGCGGCTGTCGTGCAGGTAGCGGCGCGAGAACCGCAACCCGATGAGCGGAGCCGTGCGCCACTCGCGGGGCCCCGCGTCACCGTCGTCGGCGGCGAGCCCGTCGGCGAGGCCCGCGCCCAGGTCGTGCAGGAGCAGGTCGGTGAACACCTCGGCCTCGACGCCGGCGATCTGCCGCACGGGGTAGTTCGCGCTCGCGCGCAGCCGCTGCACGTGACACCCGTCGCAGCGCGCCGCCTCGAAGGCCGCGCGGCCGGCCGCGGTCACCTTCCTTCGCGGAATCGCGAGCAGGCGCAGGTAGTCGGCGCGGGCCTTCAGCGACTCCATCGTGAGGTCGACGCCGGGCTTCATGTCGTCGGTGAGGCCGTCGGGGTTCGGCAGCTCGTTCGGGCGCAGCGGGCTGGTGATGCCCATGTCCGACAGCAGCGCGTCGGCGGTGAACTCGTCGAGCGTCGACAGCCGCGCCTTCAGGCCGAAGCGTCCGGTGTTGCGCCGACCGGAGATTCCGTCGTCGCGCGCGGCCTGCGCGCGCTCGAGCTCGGCGAGCGTCTCGTCGGGCACCGCCTCGAGGTAGCCGAGGCCCATGACCGGCGGCCCGCTGCGGCGGCTGACGCGCACGTCGGAGTCCTTCGGCGCGATGAGCGGAGTCGTCGCGCCCGCCGTCACCAGCGGCCGCTCGGTGTGCCCGTACGTGAGCTTCGATTGATCCGGGTGCGGGGTGACGCCGTCGGCCTGCATCACTCCGAACTTCTGCACCACTCCGGGGCCGCGGGCGGCGGCGTCGTGGCACTGGCCGCACGAGGCGCGCGCGTAGAGCGGGCCGAGACCGTCGGCGTCGCGCAGGCTCAGGTCGAAGAGCTCGTCTCCCCGGTCGAAGACCGCCTGCTGCTCGGCGTCGAGGCCGGCGATCGGCTGGTCCGACAGGTCCGCAGGCTCCCAGGGCACCGGCTCGGAACGTGGCCCGCACGCCAATGCGCTCAACAGCAGACCGGCCCGCAGCCTGTGGTAAGGCGCGCGCATGGCCAGGGCCGCGGTCGCGAAGAAGAGCAAGGGCAAGAGCGCTTCCAAGAAGAAGGGCGTGAAGGTCAAGGTTCCGACCCGCAAGGTTTCGCTCGATCGGCGGCGTGGCGGCAAGGTCGAGGTGCTGGTTCAGACGAAGCTCGCGGTCGCCCCGCCGAAGCCGTCGGCGCCCCCGGCGCGGCCCATCAAGCTCGAGGGCTCGGCGCTGGACGTGAGCCGGCGGTTCTTCGAGCAGCACGGCCTCACGCAGCTCGCGCAGGCGCTGCCGCCGGCGGTGATGATCGACGAGCTCATCGGGCGCGCGCGCGCCGAGGGCTTCAACCGGGTGCTGGTGTTCCCGCCGGTGCGCGTGCAGCGGGCGGCGGCCGACGCGATGGTGACGCAGCTGCTCAGGGCACCGTCAGCCGCGCTCGACGCCACGCAGCAGTACGGCATGCCGTGGATCTACGACGTCCGCGAGCTCTCGAGCGGCGACGTCCGCGGGCGGCCGGAGGGCGCGTATGCGCTCGCCATCTCCGACGGCGCGTTCCCCGACGACACCCGCGACCGCAAGTCGTCGCAGCTCGAGACGCGCTTCCAGGCCTTGGGCCAGTGCTCGCTCACCGTGTACGAGTACATGGTGCTGCAGCGGCTGTTCGCGGAGGAGCGGCAGGACCACCGCTTCGACCAGTGCGCCGAGGCGCACGGCTTCCCGACCGGCTGGCAGTGGTTGCTCGACTCGCGCAGCCAGCGCGGCGCGCTGCACGCGAGCTGGAACCCGCTGAAGCGGCGCGTGGAGATTGGGGCGACGCCGCCCGGAAACTTCAACGCGAAGCGCGGCGCGCACCCGACGCTCATCAAGGCGCTCTAGACCGCAAAGGCTGCGCGGCGCTCGAGCCTCTTCGCGAAAACCCTGCGGGCTCGTCGGCCCCTCGCACGGCGCTTCGCGCGGTTACGTCCCGGCACGCGCGCTGCAAAACCCTTCTCCGCCAGACGGAGCAACACAGAGGGAGACGAAGCGAAGGCGGTGAGCAGCATCGTACGGCACCGCACCGCATGCCGCGTGTGTCGGCACCCACGTCCACCCGTTGCGACGACCCTGGTGGTGGTAATCGGGCATCGACCTCCTCGTCCGGTGGAGCGTCGGTGCCCGATTCTTTTTTCAGAGGAAGAAGCGCGAAAAGTCGAACGTCTCGACCGGCCCGCCGTCGGCGCGGTCGAGCGTCACCTTCAGCCGGTGCGGGCTCGAGAGCTCGTAGGTCAGCACGGCCTTGTTCGCGCCCTCGCCGCGAAACGTCGCCTTCTGAAACGCGAGCGTCTCGAGCACGAACCGAATCGGCGCGCCCGCGGTCTTCTTCGAGTCCTTCAAGCTTCGGTCGAACATCCGCGACGAGAGGACGAGCTTGTCGCCCTCAGCCACCAGCGTGGAGAGCTCGTAGAAGCCGGGCTTGCCCTCCATCACCTCGCGGTACATGCCGGCGCAGCCGTCGGCGGTGCAGACCCAGACCTCCTCCGACGACGACGCGTGCTTTTTGTCGACGGAGCGCCAGCTGCCGGCGAGCCACTTCACGTCTGCCGGCGTGTGGCTGATCAGCACCGCGAGCGCGGCGGCCAGCATCAGGCCGCGGCCTTCTCACACTCTGTCGCGCACTTGGCGCACGCTTCCATGCAGGCCTTGCAGGGCGGGTGCTCCGCGTGCGGCTTGCAGGCCTTCTCGCACTCGCGGCAGACCTTCGCGCACAGCGCGGCGTGAGCCTTGGTGTGGGGGCTCTTGAGGTGGGCGAGCTCCTCGAGGGCCTCGCACATCGGCTTCATCTGGCGCACCGCCGCGAAGCATTCGGCCATCGACTTGTCGCCCATCGAGAGCATCGTGATGCAGTGGTCGATGCACTCCTCGGCGGCGTGGATACAGGCGTGCGCGGCCTCGGAGAGCGCCTTGTAGTCGGGCTCCTTCGCCGGGGCCTTCGCGGCAGGCGCCGCAGCGAGCGCGGCGGCAGGGGTGATGGCCAGTGCTCCCAGGGTGGTCAGGGCGTCGCGACGGTTCATGTTCATGTCCCTCGTAGGCGTCACGCCTCGCAGGCGTGACAGTGGCGGTGTGCGCTGCGGTTCTTCCAGTGTGCGGCGAGCATCAACATCGCACCGGTGACGCTGGAGGCAATCTCCAGCGGCAGGTTGCCTTCGAACACGAAGGCCCCGAGGGCGAGCAGCACCAGGCCGGCCGCCGCGAACATCAGCGGCACCGTCTGCTTGTGGTGGAGGTAGCCGGGAATGAACGCCCACGCCGCCGTCGCCAGCACCAGCGTGAGCAGCACCGGGTGTGCGTTGCCGAAGAGGTTCGCGAACGCCGGAGCCACCGCCAGCACCAGCGGCGTCGCCACGCAGTGCACCACGCACAGCACGGAGAGCACCTGCCCGATGAAGTCGCTGGCTGCCGTGCGCATGCTGGGGTTCCGAAAGGTCAGCTAGCAGCGGCTCTGGCCAACTGCAACTCAGTGGCAGATAGGCTGAAGGGCCCTACTGCAGCTGCCGCCGGAAGCAGACCGCGGTGATGTGCTTGCCCTCGGTGAGCATCTGGTACGGCTCCCAGCCGCCCTCGCCGTAGCGCTTGAGCACGGCGTTCCAGCCGGTGGCCTCGCGGGCCTCGTCGGCGGTGTCGGTCTTCACGCCGCTGCTGACGGCGTCGGCGCAGAACGCGTCCCACTTGCGCACCGGCTGCGAGCTGCCGCTGACCACGACGGCTTTGTTCTGCGCGAAGACGAGCCCGGAGACGAGCACTGCAGCGACGAGGAGGAAGAGGTGTCGGCGGTTCATCGCCTTCGGATAGGGTGCACCGCCTCACACTTTCAAGGAGCGTTTCATGAGCAAGGCGTTCGGCTTCGTCGCTGTGCTTTCGCTTCTCTTCGCCGCGCCCGCCGCGTACGCGGGCTGTGGCTCCGACTCTCAGTGCAAGGTCGGCAACTGTCGCAGCGGCACGTGCGGCAACTGCGGCTCGGACTCGGACTGCAAGGGCCACAGCAAGTGCCGCAGCGGCACGTGCGGGAACTGCGGCTCCGACTCGGACTGCGCGGTCGGCAAGTGCTCGAGCGGCAAGTGCGGCTCGTGCGGCTCGGACTCGGACTGCAAGGGCGGCCGCTGCTCGAGCGGGAAGTGCTCGAACAAGGACGACTACCTGAAGTGACGCCTGGTGAGCAGGTTGAGCACTGACACCGACGCTTCGTTCATGTCGTTGATCAGGCTCTGCGTGCGGCCCATCAGCACCGAGTAGGCGACGAGCATCGGGATCGCCACGACGAGGCCGAAGAAGGTGCAGTTCATCGCCTCGGAGATGGAGCCCGAGAGGATCGTCGCCTTCTCCGCCGCGGCGACGTGCGCGACGACGCGGAACGACTCGATGAGGCCGCTCACCGTGCCGAGCAGGCCGGCGAGCATCGCCGCGTTGCCGAGCATCGAGAGGTAGCCGGTGCGCGCCTCGAGCCGCGGCGTCTCGCGCAGGCACGCCTCGTCGAGCGCGGCCTGCACCTCCTCGGCGCCGTGCTCGGTGTTCATCAGCGCGCTCTTCACCACCAGCACGAGCGGGGCAGGGCGCTGGCCGGCGACGAAGCGCAGGCCCCCGTCGATGCCGCCTTCCTTCAGCGCCGCCTCGAGGCCACGCAGCAGCGCGCCCTTGTTCATCCGCGCGGCCCCGAAGAGGAAGGCGGCACGCTCGAGGATGATGGCGACTCCGACGAGGGCCGCGAGTGCGATGGGGTACATCCCGGCGCCGCCTTCGTTCCAGCGTTCGAGCAGGTTCATGGTCGCCGTTGGACACCCGGCGCGAATTTCCCGGCAACGGCCTCGGCGTCACGCGCGGTAGCGGTAGACCGGTGAGCCGTAGAGGTCCTTCGCGCGCACCGTGTCGTCGGCGGTGCGACCCGGTAGCGCGAAGGTGGCGCTGATCAGCACGGCGCCCGGCTTCATGCGCAGCCGGTCGGCGAGCTCGCGCATGCCTCCGGTCCAGAGGTAGCAGACGAGCACGTCGGCCTCTCCGAGCGGGTGCGACCAGAAGCTGCCGCGCACGACCTCGAGGTTCGGAATCTTCTGGAAGCGCTGCACCAGCGCCGTCATCGCCCACGGCACGAGCGAGGCCTCGACGGCGATGACGCGTGAGCTGGGGAAGCGGCGCGCGAGCGCGCGGGCGAGGCCGCCCCAGCCGCAGCCGAGCTCGTAGATGGTCGAGGCGTTGGCCGGCACCAGCTCGGCGATGGCGCGCCGCACGGGTCGAGAGGTCGGCACCGGCCCGATGCCGAGCTTCACCGACGTCCACAGAATCGACGCTGCGCCAGCCAACACGAGCGCGAGCGCGAGGACGCCAATCATGCTTGAACCCGTTCCATGTCCCGTCTCGACCCACACTCCTACGCCGACGGTGCCCAGCCGCGCACCCGCTCGTTCGATCTTCACGCCACGGTCGACTTCGACAAGCGCGAGCTGCGCGGCTCGGTCACGCTGCACCTGCACGAGCCCTCGCGCGGAGGCCCCCTCGACCTCGACACGCGCGGGCTCATCATCGAGTCGGCGTCGGTGCCGTTCACGCTGCACCCGCCCGAGCCCATCTTGGGCGCGCGGCTCGAGCTGAAGCTGCCCGCCGGCGCGCGCGAGGTCACCGTGAAGTACCGCACCGCGCCCGACGCCTCGGCGCTGCAGTGGCTGCAGCCGTCGCAGACGTTCGGCGGCGCTCAGCCCTACGTGTTCACCCAGTGCCAGGCGATTCACGCGCGCAGCGTGGTGCCGTGTCAGGACACTCCGTCGATTCGGCAGACGTACACCGCGGCGCTCGACGTGCCGGCGCGGCTCAAGGGCGTGATGGCGGCGGCGCCGCTCGGTCGTACCGTCAACGGCGATCGCGCGGTCGACCGCTTCGAGATGCCGCAGCCGATTCCTCCGTACCTGTTCGCCTTCGCGGTCGGCGACCTCGCGTCGAAGGACCTCTCGCCGCGCAGCCGCGTCTGGTGCGAGCCGGGGCAGCTCGAGGCGGCCGCGTGGGAGTTCTCCGGCGTCGAGCAGATGATCGAGCAGGCCGAGAAGCTCTTCGGCCCCTACGACTGGGAGCGCTTCGACATGCTCGTCATGCCGCCCTCGTTCCCCTACGGCGGCATGGAGAACCCGCGCCTCACGTTTCTCACTCCGGCGCTGCTCGCCGGCGACAAGAGCCAGGTGAACGTCGTGGCCCACGAGCTCGCGCACGCGTGGACCGGCAACCTCGTCACGAACACCACCGCCGAGCACTTCTGGCTCAACGAGGGCTTCACCGTGTTCGCCGAGAACCGCATCCTCGAGAACATCGACGGCGTCGAGGTCGCGGCGCTGCACGCCGCCATCGGGCATCAGGACCTGCTGCAGGCGTTCGAGCAGTTCAGCACGCAGCCCGAGCTCACGAAGCTGCGCACGAAGCTCGACGGCATCGACCCCGACGAGGCCTTCAGCCAGGTGCCGTACCAGAAGGGCTACCTGTTCCTGAAGACGCTCGAGGCCGCCGCGGGGCGCGAGCGCTTCGACGCGCTGCTCAAGACGTGGCTGAAGACGCACCGGTTCGGAGCCGCCACCACCGACGACTTCTTGCGCCTCGTCGAGGAGCTCGAGCCCGGGCTGCTCGCCCGCGTCGACGCGAAGGCCTGGGTCGACGAGCCGGGGCTCCCCGCGAACCACTGGAAGCCCGAGTCGACGAAGCTCGAGGCGGTGAAGCGCCAGCTCGGCGCGCTGCCGACTCAGACGCAAGGGTGGACTCCCGCCGAGTGGCAGCTCTGGCTCGAGGCCACGAAGCGCCCGTTCGCCGAGTGCGCCGCGCTCGACGCGAAGCACCACCTGAGCGACACGAAGAACCCCGAGGTGCTGGTGAGCTGGCTCTCGCTCGCCGCCGAGTCCGGGCATCTCTCCGTGCTTCCGCGCATCGAAGAGGTCGTCGGCAAGTTCGGCCGCATGAAGTACCTGAAGCCGCTCTACCGCGCGCTCGCGGCGCGGCCCGAGACGAAGGCGAAGGCGAAAGAGCTCTTCGAGCGCTTCAAGGACCGCTACCACCCCATCGCGCAGCAGGTGATCCGCGGCGTCGTCGGGGCGTGGGCCGGTCGTTCGGGGAGGTGTCCCCAGGATGTTCCGGCTATAGAGCCGCCTTTACATGAAACGGCGCCGCACGCTGGAGCTGCTCATCCCCGATGAAGGCATCTCTCCCGGTGAACGTTCCTTCCGCGCCGGGTGGTTCTCCGCGCTGACGCGCACGGACGGCGCGAGACCCGAGGTCAGCCCCGACTACGTCGCGCGCCAGGGCCGCACGCTGCGCGTCGTCGACGTGCGCGAGGCCGAAGACCTGCTCGGCGTTCACGGCCACGTGCCCGGCTCCGACTGGGTGCCGCTCAAGGAAGCGGGGAGCCTGCACACGCGCGTCGGCCCGTTCGAGCCGCTCGTGCTCGTCGACGACGACGGCACCAGCGCGCTCGCGCTCGCCGCGTGGCTCGAGGAGGCGGGCCTCTCGATGGTGGCCGCGATGCGCGGCGGAATGATCGCGTGGAAGGAGACCGGCCTCGCCGCGTCGCGCGACCCGCACGTGCTCGACCGCCGCGGAGAGCTCGCTCCGCTGATCCCCTGGGCGAAGTCCGAGAGCGGCGCCGCGTTCTCGCGCGAGGACATCGCCGAGCACGTCGGTCACGCGCGCTCGGTGCGCTGGGTGAAGGTCGCCGCGTTCCTGCTGCACGGCCGCCTCTCGTGCGTCGACGGGCGAGATCACGTCGCCGTCGTCGGCAGCCCCGGCGGAGACGCCGGCGAGCTCGTCCTCGCGCTCGGCGCGTTCGAGAAGCTCACCGGCAAGTCGCTCGACGATCGCACCCTCTTCGAGCTGCTGCGCCGCCGCCTCGACGCGTTCGGCCGCTTCGCGTTCCACACCGACACCGCGGCCGGCAACCGGCTGCTCACCGCCATTCGCAACGACGCGCGCACGAAGGACTCTGTCGCCGGGCAGAGCGACCCGCTGTGGTTCAGGCAGTTCTTCGCTTCTCCGCCGGAGCAGGTGCGGCCCGCGCTCGCCGAGCTGATGACGCTGCCCGCACACATGGGCTGCGGTCACCTGCGGCTGATGACGCAGTTCCCCGCGCGCTGGGGCATTCGCGAGGGCCTCGTCTCGCAGGTGATGCGCGCCGCGCTCGAGCTGCGCTGGCGCGGCCGGCACGACCTCGAGGTCACGCCGCTGCCGGGAGGTCATTCCGAGGGCGGCGTCGTGAACGTGCACATCTCCGAGGACCTCGACGCCTTCTCGTGGGTGCCGCTGGTCTCGCCGTCCATCGCCGGGCGGCAGATGTTCGTGAACCACCCCGACGTGGCGAGTTTCCTGCGCCGCCAGCTCGCGCGGTGGATGTCGCAGCAGACCGACCTCTTCCCGGCGCCGCCTTCCGTGCCTGCGCTCTTCGACGCGATGCAGGCGCTGCACCAGCAACAGCTCATGGCCACGCTCGGCGAGCTCGCTGCGGGCCTGCCGATCTTCGACGTCACCGTGTATCCGGACGGCCGCTCCGAGGTGAAGCACTCGGGCAGCGTGCCGGCGAAGGCATGATCGTCCGGCACAACCTCAACTGGGCGATCATCCTCCGGCGCAACTGGAGGGCCATCTCGTTCTTCCTCGCGATGGGCGTCTTCTCCGCGGTGCTCGACTGGCGCTACGCGCTGTCGAAGGAGCTGGTGCCTCCGACCGCAGTCGCCGCGCTCTCGGCCGCGCTCGCCATCTTCCTCGCGTTCCGGAACTCCGCCGGGTACGACCGATGGTGGGAGGCGCGCAAGCAGTGGGGCACGCTGATCAACTCGTCGCGCTCGTTCGCGCGGCAGCTCGCGACGCTCGGCCCCGTCGACGCCGACACGAAGCGCTCGCTGCTCTACCGGCAGATCGCCTTCGCCCACGCGCTGCGCCTGCAGCTGCGCGGCCAGGCGAAGGACCTCGCCGAGACGCTCGCGCCGTTCCTCGCGCCCGATGAGGTGAAGCGGGCCGTCGGCTCGACGAACGCCGCGATGTGGATTCTGCAGCTGCAGGGTGAGGCGGTGCGCGGGCTCGAGCTCGATGCGCCGCGCCACGCGCGCGTCGACGAGACGCTGTCGTCGTTCACCGACGTGCAGGGCGCCTGCGAGCGCCTGAAGACGACGCCGGTGCCGCGCCAGTACGAGTACTTCCCGCGCATCTTCGTCTACTTCTACGCCGTCGTGCTGCCGCTCTCGCTGGGCGCCCACCTCGAGTGGTTCACGCCGCTCGTCAGCGTGCCGGTCTCGTTCCTGTTCATGGCACTCGAGCGCGTCGGCGGGTTCATGGAGAAGCCCTTCGAGAACGACATCACCGACGTGCCGCTCAGCGCCATGTCGCGCACCATCGAGCGGAACCTTCGCGAGCTCGCCGGCGACACGCAGCTTCCGCCGGCGCTGGAGCCCGTCGACGGATACCTCTGGTGAGCAGCAAGGCGGCGGCTGGTCGCCCGATGGTGCCCATGGGGTGCGCTCGCGAAGCTCGTCGAATGACCCGCATCGCCGCTCCTGCGCTGTGCGCCGTCCTCTTCGCGGCCTGCAGCTGCCAGCCGATCGAGCCAGGCGATGAAGACGGTGGCCCGGGCGGCGGTGTCGCGGGCGCGACCGGGGGAGGCAGCGCCGGCGGCGGAAGCACAGGCGGTGGCAACACAGGCGGCGGCAACACAGGCGGCGGCAACACAGGCGGCGGCAACACAGGCGGCGGCAGCGCGGGTGGCGGCAACGCAGGCGGCGGCAGCGCGGGCGGCGGCAACACAGGCGGCGGCACAGCTGACGGAGGCGTCGACGCCGGGTCGGTCTTCGCCAGCTACGACACGCTGACGCTCAGTTATTTCGACGCGCCTCCCCCGGCCTCCGGCAACTTCGGGCCGCAGTTCATTCGCGACGTCGCGTTCGATGCTCAGGGGAACATCGTCGTGGTGGGCGGGACCTCGGCCTCGAACTTTCCGACGACCCCGGGCGCGTACGATCGCGTCTTCGGAGGCCCAGGCACGCCGGCGCCCGGCACGCTCGGCGACATGGATGTGTTCGTGTCCAAGTTCGATCGTCAGGGCGCTCTGCTCTGGAGCACGCTGCTCGGCGGCCCCAGCTACGACCGCGCCTACGCCGTCGAGGTCGCGGCCAACGGCGACGTCATCGTCGCAGGTCGTGCCGGCTCCGGGTTTCCGACCGGGCGCAGAGACGCGCAGGGAAACTGGCAGACCGGAGGTGTCATGCAGACCACCTTCGCCGGCGACACCGAGACCAACCCGCCCTACGGCCCACAAGATGGCTTCATCGCCCGGCTGAGCGGCGACGGCAGCAGGCTGCTCTGGTCCACCTTCTTCGGTGACACGGGCCGCGGCTTCATTCGAGACATCGACCTCGACAGTGCCGGAAACGTCTACGCAGGCCTCGCCGACGTGGGCGGCAGCTTCGCGTTCACCCCGACTCAGATGGGCCGTCGCGGCGCGCTCTCGGGGTCTCGCGATGCCTACCTGGGCAAGGTGTCGGCCGACGGCACGACGCTCTTGTTCGGGACGTACATCGGGGGCTCGAACGGCACCGTCGACGGCAGCAACCCTTCCGTTCGCGTCGCGGCCAACGGCGACGTCTACTTCGTGACGTTCACCGACTCGACCAACGTCGACTGCGTGGGTCAGGGTGCGGTGCCCAACGTGTTCCAGGCACAGAGCGGAGGCGCGTTGGACATGTTGCTCGCCCGCTTCAGCGCCACCACCCATGCGCTGGTCTACTGCACGTACTTCGGGGGCAACGGCGACGAGGGCATGGAGACCCACAGCCTCGCCGTCGACGCGCAGGGCAACGCGTACGTCACCGGAGGCACGTCGTCGACCAACCTTCCCACCACGGTCGGCGCCTGGAGCCGCGCGCGGCGGCACGGCTTCGACGGCTTCATCGCGAAGCTCTCTCCCGACGGCCGCCAGCTGCTCGCGTCGACGTATTACAACCGTCCGGCGCGAGCCGCGGCGATTCAAGGCCTCGGGCTGGAGGGCCTCGCGCTCACCGCCGACGGTGATGTCGTCGCCGGCGGCTCGGATCGGCCCAACAACACCAGCAGCCGCCAGGCGCTCTTCGTCAGGATGTCGGGCGACCTCGGACAGCTCCGTCACGACGGGCAGATCGCGGGCAACGGGCTCGATGAGTTTCGTGCGCTGGCCGTTGCCCCCGACGGCCGCGTCGCGTACGGCGGGCACACGACGTCGAGCAACCTGCCGGTGACCAACGCCTACGACGCCACGTACAGCTGCGCCCCGCACAACTCTGGCCTGCTGCTTCTCCTTCAGCCGAACTTCCGCTGAACGGCGCGCCGATTCCGCTACTCGAAGTCGACCCAGCGCGGCGCGTTCCAGAACAGCCACGACGCGCTCGCCTGCTGTGAGAGGTCGCCCGACGTCCCCATCCACATCGGAGCGCCGTACGGCAGGTCTCTGCGCGGCACCGCGGTGCGCACGTTCGCCGCGAACGAGGAGGTCGAGTACGGCGCGAAGTCTCCACCGCTGAGGCCCAATGCGGCCTGCTGCGGCAGGAGCTGCAGCATGCCCATGTTCCACCCGCTCGCCGCGCCGGCCTCCTTCGGGTGCGGCAGGTGCAGCCACGTGCCGGTGAACGTCGCGCCCGCGGCGGCCTGGAACGCGAGGCGCGCGGGCTCTCCGAAGGTGAGCACGAGCTTCACGCCGGTGAGGCCGCGGCTGATCAGCTTGTTGCGGTGTGTGACCAGCGCCGGAGTCTGCTGCAGTTGCTGCAGCTTCGCCGCGTCCACGTTGGCCGTCAGGTACGGGTAGACGTTCAGCATCAGGTAGCGGTCGCCGGCGCCGATGCGCGCGAGCAGGTTGTTGATCTTCTGCCCGTCGTCGCCGGTGAGCGCGCGGCCGCTCACGAAGCTGTCCGTCGACGTGTCCTGCGCGATGACGAGCACGTTCGCGGTGCCGTCGGTGCGGCCGCGGTACCAGACCGCGTGGTCGAAGTCGTTCTCGATGCCGCTGCCGCCGTCGGCGCCGACGATGCCCGCGTCGCGCGCGAGGACCGACTGGTACGGCGTGTAGACGAGCTGCGAGACCCACGCCGACGCGGGGCCCGGGTCGAAGCGCGCGCCGGCGTCCGCGCGCGGCGGCTCCCACGGCAGGTCTTCGGGGCCGCCCGCCGCGTAGCCGCTGTTCCACTTGTACGAGGTCGGCAGCGGCAGGTACGGCGCCTCGTAGCGCGCGCCGTTCGGAGACCTCAGCTCGACGCGCAGGTCCGAGCCGCGCTCGCTCATCGTGCCGCCCCGGCCGAGCAGGCGCGGCGCGCCGAACGGCAGGTCGCGCCACGGAATCGACGCGTTCCAGTAGTTGAACTTCGACGCCTGCGTGGTGCGGCCGCCGGAGTCCGACGGCAGCCACGACGGGTTCGCGCGCCTGGCGTTCCACACCTTCCACCAGCCGCTGGTGAAGCTGCTGATGACCGCCTGCAGCTCGGCGTCGCCGGAGCCGGGCACGTTCGGGTCGTAGCTGACGCCCGCCATGCCGGGGTGAAGCATCTTCACCCAGACGACTCCGGGCGGGAGCTGACCGCCGTGCTTCTCGTCGAGGTACAGCTGGACGCTCGTGTGCGCCGCGTTGCCGAACGAGAGGATGAGCTTGATGGGGCTCGTCGCGAACGCCTTCGCGATGACCTGGTTGCGGTGCTCCTTGATGGGGCCATCGGTGGCGAGCTCGGTCGTGTACGGGTCGAACTGGCCGTGGATGCTGTAGATGAACGTGTTGAGGCAGAGGTAGCTCTGGATGATTCCGACGCTGTTCAGGAAGTTCTGAACCTTCTGCCCGGTGCCGCCGACGAACGCGCGGTGGACGAGCGCTTCATCGGTCGCGGCGTCCTGGCCGACCACGAGCACCCGCGCCGTGCCGTCGAGGCGGCCGCGGTAGAAGACCGGCCCCATCTCGTAGCGGAACTTCTCGCCGGTGAGCGTGTAGAGGGGGATCTCCGGCTTGCCGGCCGCGACGAGCTGCTCGTTGGTGGTCTGCAGCTTCGACTTGCCGGTGAGCGGGTCGATGGCGAGCCACTCGGCCGACTTCGCGCGCGCGACGGCGCGGTAGTCCGGAGTCTGCGCGAAGAGCTCGGCCCAGCCGGAGTTGGCGGGCGGGCCTTTGTCGAAGTCGGTGCGCGCGCCGAGCGCGGTGACCGCAAATTCGTCGGAGTCGAGCTCGGTCGCGGGCTCGGTCGGCGCCGTGACTTCGGCGTCCGAGACGCCACACGCGGCGAGCGCGAGGCAGAGCAGGGCGAGGTGCGAGAGTCTCATGCCTCGTGAGACTCCGAACGGGCGTTGCAGGTGCAAACCATGGGATCAGCGCGGCGCAACACCGGAGGTGGCCTCCGAGTGCAACGCGCCTCCACTCAGAGGGTCGATCAGAATCCGCGGCCTGTTCGCAGCTCCGTTCGCCCTGAGCGGAGCAGCCCGAAGGGCTGCGGAGTCGAAGGGGGCGCGAAGCCGACGCGTGGCCCGCTTCGACTGCGGCGCCTGCGGCGCCTCCGCTCAGCGTGAGCGGCGGTCGGCCATGCGGGCCATTCTGGTCGACCCTCTCAGCGTGAACGGGCGGAGAGCTCCAAGGCGCCTACTTCTTCTCCGCCAGCATCTCCCGGCCCTGCACCAGGTCGACCTCGCCGGCGAACTGACCGAACTTGTCGTAGTCCTGCGGCGGCACGCGGGCCATCTCGATGCGGTACCTCTCGTCGATGGAGACCACCCGCCCATTCGGCTTCTCGTGCCGCTCGTACTTCCCGTACGGGCACGACAGCTTCACCTCGGGCAGAGGGCCGTCGAGCACGTAACCGGCGGGCAGCGTCAGCGTCGCGGTCGTCGTGCTCTCCTCCACCGAATCCAGGAACAGCGGAGTCCTCCGCTGCCCGAGCTGGATGTACCGCCGCCCCAGCAGCGCCGGGAACGTCGCGTGCGAGAAGACCAGCGACTTGCCTTCCACCCGCGCGAACCGCGGAGACGTGAACGCGTACTTCACCGTCACCGTCGCCCCCACCTCGCGCTTCATGTCCAGGTCCAGCTTCGACAGCTCGGCGCCGCCGAAGTAGCGCGACAGCGCGCTCTGCAGCGCCTGCTCGCGCTGATCCGGCGGAACCGACTCGAGCGCCTCGGCGAGCTGCGCCGCCCCGAAGCCCAGGTACGTCTCGCTGCCTTCGCCGACGAGCGCGCCGTCCTCTTTGAGCTCGAGCTTCAGCTTCACCTGCTTCCCGTTGCTCACCCGCGCCGCCGGAGTCTTCACCTTCTCCAGCGGCCTCCCCGGCTCGGGCAGCAGGAAGCCGTCGCGCCCCGCGGCCATCTCCGGCAGCTCGCCGAACGGGCCGAACCGGAACACCGGGTCGAGCCACACGAACGACTTGTCCGGCAGCTCGACGCGCAGGCACAGGTACGGCAGCAGCGCCTCGGCGGGGAAGAGGTACGGCGCCGGGTCTGCGTTGAACGTGCGGATCGCCGCGATGCGCACCGGGAAGCCGAGCGACTTCAGCGCCGCGTAGCCGAGCATCAACCGGCTGCCGCGATCCTGCGCCGCCGTCGCCGTGGCCGAGAGCTGCAGCCCGCTGTCGCGCCCGAGCAGCTTCTGCATCAGCGCCGCGTGCACCGCCTGCACCGCCTCACGGCCGGTCTTCCCGCCCGCCGCCTTGCGCGCGAACTCGCGGACCTCGTGGGTGATCTGCCCCTGGTCCATGAACGCGTCGGCGTACGCCGCCACGACGCCTTCGTTGCCCGTCGTGCCCGCGCCCACCGTGACGTACGGCAGCCACTCGTTCCCGCTCGGCGGCCCGTTCGGCTCGGGGATGTACGGCGGCACGCGGCGCTCTTCGTGGAAGAAGACCTCTTCGTCGCCCTTCTTCTGCGGCGCCGGCGCCGACATGTTGTGAGCATCGACCTTCATGCCCATGCCGGCCGGAGCCATCACCGTGTACGTGCTCCAGTTGTTCGGCTGTCGGGCGATCTGGAAGTAGAAGCTCGCCGACGTGAAGCCCGGCTGCGCAGGGCCGCGCGGGCCGTGCGCGAGCAGGTACTCGTACTCGACGAAGTCTCCGACCTCGACGCCGGGCAGGCTGACGGTGTCCTTGCCTTCGATGCTCTCCGGCTCGAGGACGCGGCCGTCGGCCTTCAGCGTCCGCATCTTCAGCACGTACGCGCCCTGCGGAATCTCGACCTCCGCGAGGTCCTGGATGCCCGACTGGTCGAGCGCCTTCTGGATGATGTGGATGCGGTCGACCATCGAGCCGTCGGGGAACACGCGCACCGCGGCCGCGTCGAGCACGTACGCGCCCGGGGCGTCTTCGCTGCCCGGCGCCGCCGCGTACGCCTTCAGCGCCTCCTCGGTGGAGATCGCCGAGTCCGCGAGCAGCTCCTTGCCGCTCTTCATGCGCTCGACCGTGCGCCGCGTCTGCAGGTCTCCACCATCGAGCATCAGCGCCTTCTCGCGCTCGGCCAGCGCCTCTTTCGGCTTGCCCTCGTGCTCGTAGACGTCGGCGAGGTGGCGGTGCAGCGCCGCGTTGCGCGGCCACAGCTTCGTCTGCCGCTCGAGCACCCGGCGGGCGTCTTCGAAGCGCTTCATCGAGACGTAGATGTTGGCGAGCGACGTCGCGACCGGCAGGTGCGTCTCGTCGGTCGCGAGGAGCTCTTCGTACAGCTTCACCGACAGCTCGAGGTGGCCGCGGATCTTCGCGTGCTCGGCCTCCCGGCCGATGGAGTTCGGGCACGAGCGCACCAGCTCGAGCGCTTGCTGCTGCTCGGCGATGGCGTCGCGGCGCACCGCGAGGTCGTAGATCATCGTCAGCGCGTCGCAGAAGCCGTCGAGCACCTCGACCGCCTTCTTGGCCGTCAGCCCGGCCTGCGCGTCGACGCCCAGCACGAGCTGCGCGCGCGCCTCGAGCATGAGCAGCGGAGCGGGCACCTGCTTGGTCAGCGCCCGCGCCTGCGAGAGGATCTCGAGCGCGTCGAGCGCGCGGCCGTCGTCGAGCGCGAGCTGCGCGGTGTCGAGCAGCGCCGACACGTTCGTCTTGTCGAGCTCCAGCGCCGCCTCGAGATCGCGCGTGGCGCGGCCCTTCGCGACCTTGTTCGGCACGCTGCGGTCCTGCATCGACACGTGCGCGGCGAGCACGCGCACCGCGGCGCCGCCGAAGCCCTCGGGCAGCTGCGCGAGCAGCGCCTTCGCCCCGTCGCGGTCGCGCGTCACCGAGTCGGTCGCCGCGATGAAGCGCGCGAGCGCTGCGCCGACTTCAGGCTCCAGCGCCGCCGCGAACGACGCCGCGCTCGGGTAGAGGTTCGGCGCCTCGGGCTGCACCTTCAGCGTGCGCTCCCACTTCCGCGGCGGAGGCCCCGCGGCCGCGCTGAACGTCACCTCGGCCGGCGCGCCGTCGAGCCGCGACACCGACACGTACAGGTGGCCCTGCGCCTCGTCCTTCGCGGCGCGGATCATCAGGCGGTGCTTGCCCGCCGGCAGGTCGGCGACCGCCGAGGTCACCGTCGGCGCCCACTGGTCCCACGTGCGGCGCGTGAGCACCGGTGTACCGTCGAGGATGACCGCGTGGTCCATGCCGCTCACGGTGCGTACGACGTACGCGCCGGCGTGCTTCAGCTCGAGGTCGAACGCGAGCAGATAGACATCTCCCACCGGGGGCTCGCCGGAGAGTGAGAAGCGCCCGTCGGCGAACTTCAGCTCGCGCAGCTCGATGAGCCCGAACGGGCCCTGGGCCGGAGCCACGATGCCGGTCTTCTCCGGCGGCGTGGGGTTCTCGAGCTCGAGCAGGTGGTACGCGGAGAACGGCCCCATCAACGTCGTCGTCGTCGGCACGCCCTGCGCGCGGATGACGGCGTCACGCTGCGCGCTCTCGCGCCGCGAGAGGTGGATGTTCGCCAGCGCCGCGCGCAACAGCGCTGCCGCGTCGCCCGGCGCCCCGTTCGCGAGGATGCCCGGCACGCGCGTGCTGATCAGCGCGTCGAGGGAGATGGCCGCGCCGGCCGCGTCGAACACGATGCGCGAGGCCGACGCGCACAGCGGGTGCTTCGGCGCCCGCTCGCAGAGGTCCAGCGCCGCGCGCACGGCCTCTTCCGGCTTCGAGACGCGCAGGGCGAGCAGCGCCTCGCCGTAGAGCGCGAGCGCTTCGCGCGGGTCCGAGCCGACCGCGGCCGTGAAGCGCGTGCGCGCCTTCTCCGGGTCGTTCTGCACCAGCCACGCGTGGAAGCCTGCCAGCGCCAGCGTGTGCCCGGTCGCGCGCTCGCTCGAGGCCGCCGACTCCGCGTCCTCCAGCATGGAGGTGGGCGTCTCGATGCGACGGACACACGCAGAGGCGAAGAGGACGAGGAGAACGAGTGTGCGGGACATCGGCGGCGCGGACCATACGCGCGGAGGCACGCCGCGTGAACACCCGGGTTCGGGTTCGGCTGGGCGCCAAGCCTGAGCTCCGTTCAGGCGAACGGAGCCGGCTTCAGTTCGCGGGTGACTACACTGCCGGTACCGTCACGCCCGGCGGAAGGTACCCGAAGTGTTGCATCCACAGCGCGAGGCCCTGCAGCGAGTCGGGCTCCGGCGTGCGCAGCCCGGCGGGGCCGTTCTCGATGAACTCGCGCATTCGCTCGGCGTCTTCTCCCGTCTCCGGGAAGCGCGCGTCCGCACCTTCGCCCTCCAGCTCGAGCTTGTGCACGCCGCGCTCGATGAAGTTCTGCAGCTGGCTCTCCGACAGCGTCTCGAGGTGCCGCAAGAGCTCGGGGCCCGAGATGTCGAGGTAGTCGGCCAGCGCGACGATGGCGGGCCCGGCCGAGAAGCCGTCGCCGCCGTGGTTCGACAGCTCCTCGGCGAGCTTCTGCGAGATGCCCGCGCCGCGCAGGAAGTCCTCCGACGGGCCTTCCCACTTGTTCGACTCCTGCACGCTCGCCCACTGGTTCAAGCCCAGGCCCACGGCGAGCAGCACGCCGGCGGTCACCTGTCCCCAGACCGGCACCACGTTCGACGCCGCGGCCACCGCGAGGATGCCGCTGCCGACCGCGGTGAGGCTGTGCCCGGTGCCGGACACCCAGTCTCCGTTGCGGAACGCCTCGGTCGCCGCGATGCCCGAGAGCACCGCGCTCACGCCCCCGAGCACGGCGCCCGCCGGGCCCACGAAGCCGGGAATCTTCGCCGCGTTCCCCGTCGCGCCGAGCACGAGCTCGTACGCGCCGAGACCGGTCTCGAGGGTGCCGGCGATGGTGCCGATGCGCTCCTCGAGCGTCGCGTCTCCGAAGTCGGACAGCCCGTTGATCGCGTTCACCGCGCCCAGCACCGTCGCGAAGCCGCGGAACGCCTGGCCCGCGCGGCTGTTCGGGTCGAGCGCCTCGAGCTCGTCGGTGTTCGCGCGGATGCGGTCCTGCAGCCGGCGCACCTCGGCGGGGTCCGGGTTCTCGCCGAGCGCCCCGAGCGCGCGCACGTCGGCGTTGATCTGCGACACCAGCTCCGGGTCGATGCCGAGCCGGCCTGCATACCGCTCGAGCCCGCGCACCAGGTCGTCGTGGTTCGTCGTGTCGCCGAGCAGCCCGAGCGTCGCGCCCGAGAACAGCGTCCCGGCCATCGTGTGGTTCAACGACAGCAGGTCGTTGATGCCGAGCGCCTCGATGTCGTCGCTCGCGTACTCGCGCACCTGCTCGTCGGAGAGCTCGATGCCCGTCGCCGCGTCCAGCCACGTGTCCTCGCCGCGGCCCTGCGCCTCGAGCGCCTCGGCGACCATCTGGCCACCCGCCGCGGTCTCCGCGATGCGCGGCAGCACGTTGATGAACGCGCGGTGCGCCGACTCGCGAAGGTCGGCGAGGTTGTCGCCGCCCATCGCCGAGATCGGGCTGTCGGGGTCGAGCACCGCCGCGATCGCGTCGACGTTCTGCCCGAACCGCTCGGCCGCGCGCTCGAGCGCCTCGTACTCCTCGGCGTGCCGCTCGTGGAAGTCGGCGATCGCGGCCTGCTTCTGCTCCGGCGTCAGCAGCCCCTCGAAGTTGCCGACCATGTACGCGAGCTCTTCGTTCAGCTCGTCGACGCGCGACTGCGCGTCTTCGTAGTCCGAGCGCAGCGCGTCGATGCCGGTCGTCACCACGTCGGTGAGCTCGTTCGCGGCGTCGAGCTTGCCGGCCTCGGACAGCTCTTCCACCAGGTCGACCGCGAGCGTCACGCCGCGGCCGTCCTCCGCGAGCGAGTGCAGCTTGTCGTCGAGCTTCACCAGATCGCTCTGGTTCGGCACCGCCTCCGCGAGCGAGCGCGCGATCGTCTCGGACATCTCCGGGCCACCCTGATCCGCGAGGTCCGCGAGCAGCTCGACCGCGACCTCGGTGGCCTCGCCGTCACCGGCGCCGACCGCGCGGCCGATGTGCTCGGTGAGGTACGGCAGGTACTGCTCCACGATCTGCTCGCGCGCCTCTTCGGTGCCGGCATCGAGCAGGTTGCGCGCCTCGGCCACCACCAGCTCCTCGAGGTCGGTGCCGTGCTCGTTGTCGGCGAGGCCGCGCGCGGCGTCGTGCTTGCCGATGCGCCGCAGCTCGGTGTCGAGAGCGCGCGCGAGGTCGGTCTGCCCGCCCTGCTCGATCTGCTCGAACAGCGCGTCGTCGATCTCCTCGAGCTCGTCGTCGTTTGGCAGCTGCTCGGCGAGAGACGCAGCGAGCTGTTGCGCGCCGCCGCGCTCGGCGACGTTCGCGAGGTGCGCCATCGTGTCCTTCATCACGTCCTTGTCGCGGTCGAGGTCGTCGCGCGCGGCCTGCCCGACCGTCTCCGCGATGCGATCGATGGTCGGGCGCGCCGCGGCGGTGAGCTCGGCGACGTACTCCTCGTCGCGGCCGGCAGTCAGCGACTCGAGCTGCTGCGCCGCCGCGTTCGCCGCCGCCACCGGGTCATCGGTCTCTTCGAGCGTCTCTTCGTACGTCGCCTCGACGGCGCGCGCCGCGGCCGCCGGGTCATTCGTCGACGAAGTCGCGCCGTCCGCCACGGCCCGCGCGGCCACGTTCTCGAGCCCCAGCTCGCGGATCAGCCGATCGCGCCGCGCGCCTGGAGGCGTCGACAAGAGCTGCTCGGCCTGCTGGTCCGTCACCGTCGCCGGGTTGCCGTAGCGCGGGTTCGCCGCGGTGAACGCGGTCAGCGACGCGTAGGGGTTGTCGGGCCGGTTCGGGTCGACCACCTCGCCGTTCGCGCGCTGCACCACCGCGTGGCCCACGGGGTCTTCGCGGTCCGTCAGCAGCACGATGCGGTCGCCCGGCTGCGCGAGGTCCACCGCGCGCTCGAGGCAGTTCGCCTGTCCGTCGCCGCGGACCTCGGTGCGCAGCGAGGACGCCGACGCGCGGCGGCTCGCCAGCACGTCCGCGAGCGAAGCCTTCGCGCGCAGGGCCGCGCCCGTCGTCGCGAGGCCGCGGTTCCGCAGCGCGGTGCCGCGCCCCGTCGACAGCTCGTCACGCGCAGCGACGCGCGCCGCCCGCGGCTTCGGCTTCTCCTCCGGCTTCGGAGGTTTCGGCTTCTGAATGCGGGGAGCGTCGTCGCGGCGGATTCTCGAGACCATGGGTACCGAGGTTAACGGACGAACCGGGTCGCCGTGACCTACGTAGACCGGCCGCTTTGTCGCCCGCGGGAGACACTCCGCCTCGACCCGCGAGTCAAGCCCGCGAAGAGACCGGCTACCTCGAACCCGATGGCGATCCCGATCCCGATCCCGGCCGCTACTCCGCGAAGCAGATCTTCTCCCCGCCCCCATACTTGCTCGGCAGGTACAGCGGCGCGGGCCAGTCCGCCATGCTCGCGCAGTGCCGGCCCGGCGTTCGCAGCTCCCGCCACACGCGGTCGATGACGCCGCGGCCCGCGACCCTTCTCCCAATCAGCTCTGTCGGCGACATCAGCGTTGGCGCGGTGCCCGCGCGCTTCGTCTCGTAGTCGAAGATCAGCTCGCCCTCGTTCACGTACGCGAGGCAGCCGTCCACGATGGTGAAGTGCGGCGTCTCGTCGGCGTCGAGCTGAACGTCGCCCAGCGCGCGCAGCCCCACGCCACCCGCGACCGCGCCGATCGCGAACCACACCACGAGCACCAGCACCGGCAGCGCCACCAGGCTGAACGCCGCGCGCTCGTCGGCGTCGCGGCTCTGGTGCGTCACCGAGAGCACCGACGCCCGCGCGTGCGACGCCTGCGCTTCGACGCGCGCCAGCACCGCCGGGCTCGCGAGGCTGTCCGCTCCGCAGTACTCGCACCGCAGCACGGCCGCCACCGTCTTCGGCAGCGGAGCTCCACACACGCGGCAGCCGAGGCCCTCGACTCCCGGCAGCTTCAGCGCCGTCCACCGCGCCACGATGCCGAGCGTCACGCGCGGGACGGTGCGTGCCGCCCACAGCCCGAGCGCGAGCGAGAGGGGACCCGCGAGGAGCGCGAAGGACGCGAAGCCCTGCCAGTCGTCGTCTTCGAAGCGCCGCACGAAGCCGAAGATGCCGGCGAGCCCCGCGGTGATGACGAGCGTCGCCGTCAGGCGCAGCAACGCGGCGCGCAGCTTCGTCTCGCGCTCCGGCAGCGTCGCGATGACCGCGGCGATCTGCCGCTCCGACTGTGCCTGCAGCTTCACCGCGGCCGCCGCATCGGCCAGCCGCTTCGCGAGCGCGGGCGGCAGCACCGTCCGATGCTCGCAGTGCGCGCACACCGCGTGCGTCGGGTGCGAGAGCTCGAGCCGCGCCGGGCTGCCGCAGCCTTCGCACTTCACCGTCGTCGGCGGAGCGTCGGTCGTCTCTCCCGGCTTCGGCGTCCAGGCGCCCTCGGGCTGCGTCGCGGCCCGCAGCGCCTTGATGCTCGGCAGTGCGATGACCACGCTCACGCCCAACATCACCAGCCCAAAGGGCAGCGCCTCGGTCGTGTGGCTGTCGAAGCCGAGCAGGAACAACACGAGGCCGACGCCGCCGACCACCGTCGCGATGAGAAGGCCCCAGCGCCCGCGCATGCGCCGCACTTACCACCGGGGCTACCGTCCGCCGAACGGCTGGTCGAACCCCTCAGCATCGACGAGCCCGCGACTACGCCGCGCCGGCACATCAGAAAGTGAGTTCTGGTCCGGTAACCGGACCCATTCCTTCTTTGTGATGTGCTCAGCGGCCGCCGAACGGCTGGTCGCGGCCCTTCGTCGGCAGCCGAGACGGCTTCCCGCTCAAGAACGCGTCGACGTGCCGAGCGAGCTCGCGCCCGTCGCTGATGGCCCAGACGATGAGCGAGGCGCCGCGGTAGGCGTCGCCGCCGACGAAGACTCCGGGCACGTTGGTCTGGAAGCGCGAGTCGCCACGCACGTTGCCGCGCGCGTCGAGCTCGAGGCCGAGCTGCTGGGCGAGCGTCGCCGTCTCGGGACCCAGGAAGCCCATGGCCTGGATGACGAGGTCGGTCTCGACGCGCTGGTCATTCCACCACAGCGCGCAGACGCGGCCCGAGGCATCTGACTCGAGCTTCTGCGTGCGCAGGCCGAAGCCGCGCTCGCCGCCTTCTTCCTGTGACGACGAGACGCGGAACACGAGCGGCCACTGCGGCCACGGGTTGCCCGCGGCGCGCTCCGCCGGAGGCGCCGGCATCAGCTCGGCCTGAACCACCGACGCCGCGCCCTGGCGCAGCACCGTGCCCAGGCAGTCGGAGCCGGTGTCGCCGCCGCCGAGAATCACGACGCGGCGGCCGCGCGCCGAGAGCGGAGAATCGGTGCCGGTGCGCACGGCGCGGTTCTGCGCCTCGAGGAAGTCCATCGCCTGCACGACGCCGGCGAGCTCGCGGCCCGGCACGTCCAACGTTCTCGCGCGCCGCGCGCCGATGGCGAGCACCAGCGCGTCGTGGTCGTCGAACAGCGCGTCCCACGACAGCGAGCCGCCGACGTCGACGCCGGTGCGGAAGACGACGCCCTCGGCCTCGAGCAGCGCGACGCGCCGGTCGATGACGTGCTTCTCGAGCTTGAAGTCGGGGATGCCGTAGCGCAGCAGGCCGCCGACCTGGTCCGCGCGCTCGACGACGGTGACGGCATGGCCGCGCGAGTTGAGCTGCGCGGCGGCGGCGAGGCCGGCGGGGCCCGAGCCGACCACCGCGACCCGCTTGCCGGTGCGGCGCGCGGGAGGACGCGGCACGACCCAGCCCGAGGCGAACGCGCGCTCGATGATCTCCTTCTCGAGGTGCTCGATGGTGACCGGGTCCTGGTTCACCGCGAGCACGCACGCCGCTTCGCACGGCGCCGGACACAGGCGGCCGGTGAACTCGGGGAAGTTGTTCGTCGACGACAGCACGTCGTACGCGCGCCGCCAGTCGCCGCGGTACACCGCCGCGTTGAAGTCGGGGATGACGTTTCCGAGGGGGCAGCCCTGGTGACAGAACGGGACGCCGCAGTTCATGCAGCGGCCGGCCTGCTGCTTCGCCTGCTCGGGCAGCATCGGCAGGTAGACCTCGCGCGCGTCGTGCAGGCGCTCGGCGACGTCGCGGTGTGGGGCGTCTTCGCGCGCCCATTCGAGGAAGCCGGTGGGTTTGGTCATGACGCCACTCCACGAAGGAAGACAGAGGCGAACGGCCTGTGTTCGGGTGTCCTTCGGCCCGCTTCGACTGCGCGCTTGGCGCTCCGCTCAGCGTGAACGGTGCTGAACCGTCGGCTCATGGCTGCGTCCCCGTCGCGAGCAGGCGCGGCTTCTTGAGCAGCGCCTTCTTGTATTCGGTGGGCATCACCTTGACGAACGCAGAGCGGGTCTTCTCCCACTCGTCGAGCAGCCGCCGGCCGAGCACCGAGCGGGTGAGCCTCACGTGCCGCTCGAGCAGCTCGTGCACGAGCTCGACGTCTTCGCGCTCGCTCAAGGCCTCGAGGCCGACCATGCCCAGGTTGCAGTGGCGCGCGAAGCCGCCGTGCCGGTCGAGCACGTAGGCGACGCCGCCGCTCATGCCGGCGCCGAAGTTGCGGCCGGTGGGGCCGAGGACGACGACGACCCCGCCGGTCATGTATTCGCAGCCGTGGTCGCCGACGCCCTCGACGACGGCGGTGGCGCCCGAGTTGCGCACGGCGAACCGCTCGCCGGCGAGCCCGGAGATGTACGCGTCTCCCTCGGTGGCGCCGTAGAGCACGGTGTTGCCGGCGATGACGTTCTCTTCGGCGGTGAGCCGCCCGTACGGAGACGGGTACAGCACCAGCCGCCCGCCCGAGAGCCCCTTGCCGACGTAGTCGTTGGCCTCGCCCTCGAGCTCGAGCGTGACGCCGTGCGAGAGGAACGCGCCGAAGCTTTGACCCGCCGAGCCGCGCAGCTTGAGGTGCACCGGCTCGGTCACCTTCTTGCGCACGCGCTCGCCGGAGAGCATCGCCCCCACGGCGCGGTGGACGTTCGAGACCACCGTCGTCGAGCCGAGCGTCAAATCGAAGTGGTCGGACACGTCTTTCTTCTGCGGCGTCCGGCACGACCTCGGCCCCTCTCCCGGCGGAGCGATCAGCGCCGACAGGTCGAGCCGCGCCGCCTTCCAGTGGTCCGTACGCTCGCGCACCACGAGCCGCTCGACGCGGCCGACGACCTCGTCGAGCGAGCGGGCTCCGAGGCGGGCGAGCCACTCTCGCACGCCTTCGGCGACGAGCATGAAGAAGTTCACCACGTCCTCGGGGCGGCCCTTGAAGTGCTCGCGCAGCTTCGGGTCCTGCGTCGCGATGCCGACGGAGCACGTGTTCAAGTGGCACTTGCGCAGCATCACGCAGCCCTGCGCCACGAGCGACGCGGTGGCCATGCCGAACTCGTCGGCGCCGAGCAGCGCGGCGATGAGCACGTCGCGCGACGTGCGCAGCCCGCCGTCGACCTGCAGCCGCACGCGGTCGCGCAGGCCGTTCATCACCAGCACCTGCTGCGTCTCGGACAGGCCGAGCTCCCACGGCAGGCCGGCGTGCTTGATCGACGACAGCGGAGACGCGCCGGTGCCGCCCTCGTAGCCGCTCACCGTCACCGCGCCGGCGCCGGCCTTGGTGACGCCCGCGGCGACGGTGCCGATGCCGACCTCGGCGACGAGCTTCACGCTGATGCGCGCGGACGGGTTCACCGCCTGCAGGTCGTAGATGAGCTCGGCGAGGTCCTCGATGGAGTAGATGTCGTGGTGGGGCGGCGGGCTGATCAGCGTCACGCCGGGCGTCGACCACCGGACCTTCGCGATGCGCTCGTCGACCTTGTGGCCGGGCAGCTGGCCGCCTTCGCCCGGCTTGGCGCCCTGGGCGATCTTGATCTGCAGCTCGTCGGCCTCGACGAGGTAGCGGGTGGTGACTCCGAAGCGGGCCGAGGCGACCTGCTTGATGGCCGAGCGCCGCGAGTCTCCGTTGGGGTCCTTGATGTACCGGCGCGGCTCTTCGCCGCCCTCGCCGCTGTTGGAGCGCGCGCCGAGGCGGTTCATCGCGATGGCGATGGTCTCGTGCGCCTCGGCGCTCAGCGAGCCGAAGCTCATCGCTCCGCTGACGAAGCGGCGGACGATCTCCGAGGCCGGCTCGACCTCGCTCAGAGGCACCGGCACCGCGTCGACGCGCACGTCGAACATTCCGCGCAACAGCGTGGGAGCGCGGCCCTCGTCGTCGGCGAGCTTCTCGTACTCGCGGAACAGCTCCGGCGAGTTTGCGCGCACCGCGGCCTGCAGCTTCGCGATGGTCGCGGGGTTCCACAGGTGCCTCTCGCCGCGGCGGCGCCACTGGTACTGGCCGCCGGTGACGGGCAGCCCGACGTCTTCCTCGGCGTCGAAGCCGCGCGCGTGCCGCTCGCGCACCTCGCGGTCGAGCTCGACGAGGCCGACGCCGGCGAGCCGCGACGGAGTGCCGCCGAAGTGCCGCTCGACGAGCGCCTTGTCGAGACCGACGGCCTCGAAGATCTGCGCGCCGCGATACGACTGCACGGTGGAGATGCCCATCTTGGACATCACCTTCAAGAGCCCCTCGTTGATCGCCTTGATGAAGTTCTCCGCGTTCGGCGCAACGGCATCGAGCGCGAGGTACGGGTTCACCGCCGCCGCACCGAAGCCGATGAGCAGCGCGAAGTGGTGGACCTCGCGCGCCTCTCCGGTCTCGACGAGCAGGCCGGTGTGGCGGCGGATGCCGTCGCGCACGAGGCGCTGGTGCACGGCGCTGAGCGCGAGCAGCGAAGGAATCGGCAGCTGCGTCGGCGAGACGCCGCGGTCCGAGAGGATGAGCAGGTCCGCGCCCTCTTCGACGGCCTCGACGGCGCGGTCACAGAGCCGCTCGACGGCCTCGTCGAGCGCGCCGGAGTACAGCGTCGGCAGCACGCGCGGCTCGAAGACTCCGAGGTCGTGCATCGCCTTCACGCGCGCGGTCTGCTCGTTCGACAGAATCGGCCCGGGCAGCGAGAGGCGGTGGCACTGCTCGGGGGTCTCCTCGAGCGTGTTGCCGTCGGGGCCGATGCTGGTCGCGAGCGACATCACGAGCGCCTCGCGCAGCGGGTCGATGGGCGGGTTCGTCACCTGCGCGAAGAGCTGGTGGAAGTAGTCGAACAGCGACGGCGCGCGGTCGGACAGCACCGCCAGCGGAGCGTCCTGCCCCATCGAGCCCACCGGCTCGTGGCCCTCACGCGCCATCGGCTCGAGGAGCAGCTCGAAGTCCTCGTCGGTGTACCCGAACGCGCGGGTGAGGCGCGCGAGCTCTTCGGGCCCCGGCGCCGGAGGAGGCGCGACCGCCGGCAGCTCGTCGAACGTGAACACGTTGCGGTCGAGCCACTTGCGGTAGGGCCAGCGCGAGGCGATCTCCTGCTTCACCTCGGCGTCCTCGAGGATGCGGCCCTCGACGGTGTCGACGAGGAACATGCGGCCGGGCTGCAGGCGGCCGCGCTTCTTCACCAGCTCGGGGGGCACGTCGAGCACGCCGGCCTCGGAGGCGAGGATGACGCGCTCGTCGTGCGTGACGAGGTAGCGCGCAGGCCGCAGGCCGTTGCGGTCGAGCGTGGCGCCGACGAGGTGGCCGTCGCTGAACGCGATGGCGGCGGGGCCGTCCCACGGCTCCATCAGCGAGCTGTTGAACTCGTAGAAGGCCTTGAGCTCGGGCGGCATGTCGGGGTGCCCGTCCCACGCCTCGGGAATCATCATCATCATCGCGTGCGGCAGCGACCGGCCCGAGAGCACGAGCAGCTCGAGCATGTTGTCGAACTGCGCCGAGTCGCTCTTGCCGGGGACGATGATGGGGTGCAGCGCGTCGAGCGAGACGCCGAACTTCGACGACTGCAACAGGCCGCGCCGCGAGTGCATCCAGTTCCGGTTGCCCTGGACGGTGTTGATCTCTCCGTTGTGCGCGATGAAGCGGAACGGCTGCGCGAGGTCCCACGTGGGGAACGTGTTCGTCGAGAAGCGCGAGTGGACGAGCGCGATGGCGCTCACCATGTCCGGCGCCATCAGGTCGGCGTAGAAACCGGGCAGCTGCTCGGGCAGCAAGAGGCCCTTGTAGATGATGGTCTCCGAGGAGCACGACGCGATGTGGAAGCGGCCGCTCGGGTCGACGCCCGACTCGCGCACGCGGTTCTCGGCGAGCTTGCGGATGACGAACAGCTTCCGCTCGAACGCGCTCGGCACCATGCGCCGGCGGCCGATGTAGAGCTGCCGCATCACCGGCAGCACGGAAGCCGCGAGCGGGCCCAGCCGAGACGGGTCGACCGGCACGTCTCGCCAGCCGATGAGCGTCTGCCCCTGCTCGCGGACGACGTCTTCGAGCACGCGCTCGCACGCCTCGCGGGCCGAGCGCTCGCGCGGCAGGAACACCTGCGCCACGCCGTAGCAGCGGCGCCGCGGCATCGGGAAGCCGAGCCTCAGGCCCTCGCGCTTGAAGAAGCGGTGCGGCAGCTGAAGCAGAATGCCGGCGCCGTCTCCGGTGAGCGGGTCGGCGCCCGTGGCGGCGCGGTGCTTCAGCCGGCACAGCACCTCGAGCGCCTGCTCGATGATGTCGCGAGACTTCCAGCCGCGCAGGTGCGCGACGAAGCCGACTCCACAGCTGTCCCGCTCGGTCGATGGCTCGTAGAGGGTCGTCATGACGCGTTGAGCCATTCTCATGGCGCAGCGCGTCAGAACGCAACTACTCCTGGCTCACAGAGCGCCAACACCGCACCCACTGCAGCCATTTCGAGGGATTACCGCAAGCTGCTCAGGACGGGGAACATGGCCAGGTAGGCGGTGAGGCCGAGGGCGCCCCAGAGGAGGTACGTCTTCGGCTTCGCGGCGCGGTCGGCGCTGAGCAGCAGCAGCGCGAGCAGCAGCGGCAGCAGCATCCACGTGAAGACGGGGTTGCCGAGCAGGCGGTCGACGCCCCTCGCCTCGCGCAGGTAGAGCAGCACCGGAGCGGCGACGAAGAAGCTGATCAGCGCGCACGCTGAAGCAACTCGAAGTGGGGACCATCGGGCCGTCACGGCGGCATCAGTCTACCGCGCGCAGCGGAAGCCGTTGTTGTTGAAGGCGGCGTCGGGGTTCGTCTTCCCGCGCGCGAAGACTCCGTAGCCGGCGCACGCGTGCTTGCTGCACCACCAGCTGCCGCCGCGCGTGACCTTCTGCGTCCCCGCATCCGGAGCGCCCTTCGCGTACGCGTCCGCCGCGTACCAGTCGGCCGTCCACTGCCAGAGGTTCCCCGACGCGTCGTAGACGCCCCACGCGTTCGGCGGGAAGGCGCGGACCGGAGAGAGATAGACGTGTCCGTCGGCGCGCTCGTTCTTCGCGTGCGACTTCCCCTGCCACCAGTTCATGCGCCTGGGGTCGGGCTCGTCGCCCCACGGGAAGCGCGTCGAGGTGCCGGCGCGCATCGCGTACTCCCACTCGGCCTCGGTCGGCAGCCGCTTGCCCGCCCAGCGGCAGTACGCGTCGGCGTCGTACCAGCTCACCATCGTGACGGGCAGCGCGTCGCCGTTCGCGAACACGCCCGCATCGGGTCCGAACGGCTCGCGCCACGTGGCCGCCTTCGTCTCGACCCACTCCCAGTCCTTCATGCCCTCGCGCGCGGTGAAGCCGAAGCCCTGGCGCTCGGCGGTGGTGCGGTAGCCGGTCGCGTCCACGAACGCGCGGAACTCGGCGACGGAGACGAGCGTGGCGTCGAGCTCGAACGCCTTCACCTCCACGCGGTGCGGCGGCCGCTCGTCGTCGTTCGGCGTCTTCTCCCGCCCCATCACGAACGCGCCGCCGGGAATCGGCGCGCCGCCCAGCAGCAGCGCCGCGGCTATTCCGAGAAGCACCACTCGAGGCACTCCTTCGCGTTCTGCGGGTACCGCTCGAGGCAGCGCGCGTGGTCTTCCTTGTAGCCCGGCTCCCACATGCAGTTGCCGAGCTCGGCGCAGTCGGGGCACGCCTTCTGCCGCTTGCGAGTGCCCTCGTCTTCACACGTGCTCTCGAGCGTCGCGCAGGAGGTCTCGAGGCACGCGCCGCGCTCCTTCATGCAGTCGTTGCGACACTGCAGCCGCGCCTTCGCGCACGTGGTGACGCACGCCTCGCGCTGACCGGGCGGCTGCTTCTCGCACCCGTCCTTGCACGTGTCGCACGAGCCCACGCACTTCTCCGAGCAGGCCTGGCAGCTCGTGCCGCAGCCCTTCCGGCACTCCTCGCCCTTCGAGTAGCAGTCGAACAGGTCGGGCGCGCACGACTGGTCGAGGTTGCGCGCGAGGCACTCGTCGCCGCGCTTGTCCTCGTCGTACTCGTAGTACGCCTGCTCGACGACGTGGCCGCAGCGCTTCGCGTACTCGGCGATGAGCGTGTCGTCGGTGAGGCCGCCGTCGCCGTCGCCGCTGGCGAGCGCGGTCGCGGCGTCCGGCACCGTGACCGCAGCGACCTGCACCGCGGCGTCCGGCGCCGCCTTGTCGGACGAGCACTTCGAGCACGCGCCCAGCACCACCCCGAAGACGAGGAGCCACCTCATGGCGCGAACGTAATCCACCACGAGCTCAAGCTGCCGACGTCGGCGTCGTCGTTGTCGACCACGGTGAGGCGCCAGGTTCCCGAGACGCTCTCGCCACCGAACGTGCTCGAGAAGCTCGTCGGGGTGCCCTGCCGATTGCACGGGGCGTACGCGCCCGCATCGATGACGCGGTCGCTCATGCCGACGACGGAGCACAGCGTCGGGCTGTACCGCTCGGAGAAGCGGTAGTCGCCGGAGAAGTTGTCGCTCACGCCGCAGCTGCCCGTCATGCGCTCCATCACGACGATGCGCGAGCCGGTCTCGACGTGCGTGAGCGTGACGGTGAGGTCTCCGGCCCAGGAGTGCACGAGGCCGTCGAGGCCCAGCTCCAGCGAGCCGATGGTGAAGCTGCCCGCGTCGACGCGCAGCGTGCTCACCAGCTCGACGCCCGGGTCGGGAGTGCACGTGTCGTTGAGCGCGTCGGGAATCGCGCCCCCGTCCGCGCGCGGTGTGAACGTGCACCGCACCGGCACGACGACGTCGCCCGCGGCGAGGGTGCCGGTGCCTCCGTCCACGCCGCACGACTGCCCCGACGACGCGATGGTCACCGCGTACGTCGCCATCGCCGGCAGCCGCGTGGAGAAGTGGTGCGTGCCGTTCGAGGGCACGTTGAGGTCGTCTGCGCCGTTGTTGCGGAGCACCAGCGGGCCGGTGACGAGGCCGCGGACGTCGGCGCCGACGCGGAACGTCTCGGCTCCGCCCGCCGCACCACCCGCGGAGCCGCCGCCGCCACCGCCCGCTGCACCGCCCGCTGCGCCACCGGCGGCACCACCTGCTGCTCCGCCCGCGGCACCACCTGCCGCACCACCTGCGGCGCCGCCTGCCGCACCACCTGCGGCGCCGCCGCCCGAGCCACCCGCGGCGCCACCGCCGGTGCCGTCCTGGCGCGTGCAGACCTCGGCCACGCACCGGAAGCCCTCGACGCAGTCGTCGTTCGACACGCACGCGAACGGACGCTCGACGTTGCCGCCGCACTGGCACGCGCAGAACAACGAGAGGACCAACCAGCGCACGCTCAGAGGATACGCCGACGGAGGACGAACCAGTTGTCCATCCACTTGCCGCCCCGGCTCGCGCGGCCGATGGACACGTGCTTCGAGACTCCGCGGAGCACGTCCTGCGTGCCGTTGAAGACGAAGCGGGAGAGCCGCGCGTCGTTCGGCAGAATCTCGGGCCAGCCGGCAGGATGCCTCGGCGGAGTGCGCAGGTAGTCGACGAGCAGCTCTCCCGGCTCCGAGTGCTTCGCGCAGACGAAGTAGCCGGGGCCGACGAACGTCTTCACGGTCTGGTAGCCCTCGTTGAAGCCCCACAGCTCGTCGAGGCCCTCGACGTCGGGTCGCGCGAACACCTTCTGAAAGCGCGTGAACGCGGGCAGCGAGTTGAGGCCGTCGTGCGGCACGCCCGTCATCGGCGGAGTGCCTGCGGGCACCAGGTCCGCGAGCGTCATTGGCCGCAGGCCCTGCGCGGCGTCGAACAGATCCGCCTGATCAGCCGGGCTGAGCGCCATCACCTCGACGAGCCGCTCGTCGGGCGTGAGGCGGTCGTAGTGGGCAGCGAGGGCGGCGGCGTCCATTCGCGCGCATTCTTCTCAGAGCTCGAGACGAATTGCTGCGCACGAAGCGCAATCGTCAAAGGCCGCACAACCGTGCGCAGGAGGCGCAGATGATTTCGAAATCATGGCCCTGCCCTCAGTGCTCCGAAAGCTCACTCACGCAGTCATTCGTACCCAGCTCGAGCAGGCTCGCGCGGTGCCGCGGCAGCAGCCGCGCGCCGACGCGTTCGACCGTGCGCGGCTGAATCCGTCGGCGGCGAAGGTCGAGCGCGACCGCGCGTTCGTGACCAGCCTCTACCGCGACCTGCTCGGCCGCGAGCCCGACGTCGAAGGAATGGCGTCGCACATGAACGGGCTGCGGCACGGCATGAGCCACGAGGACATTCGCCAGGTGTTCCTCACCAGCCCCTAGTACCAGCAGCTGCAGGCTTCGCGGAACAACCCGGCGCCTCCCGAGGAGCCGGCGATTCCCACGCCGCCGGCGCCGACGCTGCCGCGTGAGCCGGGGGCTCCGCTCTCGACGGTGCCGATGCGCGCCGAGTTCGCGAACGCGCCCATCGACACGTCGAGCGACTCCGCGGCCGCGCGCAGCGCCGCTGCGTGGGTGAAGCAGAACCACCCCGAGTTCTTCGACAAGGGCGACGACCGGCAGGTCGCGTTCGAGATGATGACCTGGGTCATCGGAGCGCTCCGCGCGAAGGGCTACGACGCCCACCGCGTCGTGAACCACCCGAGCCGCGCGGTCGGCGACGGCATGCGCTACGGCTCGGATGCCGTCGTCATCAACGGGCGCATCTTCGACGTCTACGCGGCGTGGGGCGACCCGGGGCGGGGAGATCCGGTGGCGCAGGATATGGGGGCGTACGCTGCGGGGCGGCTGCGCGAGTAGGTGCCTTTACGGGAACGGCCGGGATCGGGATCGGGATCGACCGGTCCCGATCGCGATCCCGATCCCGATCCCGGTAGTTCAGCGGCCTACCGAGGGTGCTGCTGCAGCACCTTGGTGAGCCTCTCCCGCTCGGCGCGCTCGTTCTCGAGCAGCCGCCGCGCCTCATCGCGCTGCTCCAGCGTCAGCAGCATCTCGCGGTGCAGCGACTCGTAGCTGCGCTCGACGTCGCGCCAGCGCTCGGTGACGGCGGTGAGCTCCTGCTGCATCACCGCGTACGCCTGCTGCAGCTCGGCGTTGGCCTTCGTGTTCGCCTCGGCGGCCTCGCGCATGGCCTTCTCGTGCGCGTCGGCCAGCTGCTTCGCGGCGGTCTCGAGACCCTTCACGCGCTCCTGCTCGGCGGCGAGGCCGGCCTCGAGCTCGCGGACCTTCGCGCGCGTCTCGAGCAGCTTCTGCGCGGTGGCCTGGTGCTTCTCTTTCTCCTGCGCGAGCTGCTGCTCGATCTGCACGAGGTTGCCGGCGGCGTCGTCGAGCAGCCCCTTGTGGTGCGCCTCGGCGGCCTCGACCTCTTTCTTCAAATCCTCGAGCGCCTTGTTGTGCGCCTCTTTCAGCGCCGCGATCGTCTGCTGGTGCTGCTCGGTGAGCTTCTGCGCCGCGGCCTCCGCCTGCTGCGAGGCGACGGAGATGGCGGTGTCGGCCTCCGCGACCTTGGCCTCGAGCGTCTTGCGCTCTGACGCGGCGCCCTCGAGCGCGGCCTCGAGCTCCTGCACCCGGGCGGCGAGCGCCTTGCCGTTCTCGCGCTCGGCTTCGATCTGGTCTTTGAGCAGCTGCTCGTCGGTGCCGGCCTGGTTCTTCGCGCTCTTCGCCTGCTTGAGCGCGATCTCGAGCTCGGCCTCGGTCTTCTGGTGGGCGGCCTGCTCCTTCTGCAGCGCGAGGACGGCGGTCCGCGCCTCCTCTTTCGCGTGCTTGAGCTCCTCCGCGGCTCGCTTCATCAGCTCGAGCAGCTGGTCTTGAGAAGGCGCGGCCCCCTTGGCCATGCGCGTGGTCCTACTACGAGTCAGGCTCCCTGGCGCGTTCCCGTCACTGCTCCCCGGGGCGCTTCGGCCGCTGACTCCAACGCAGCGGGAGACCCTTCCAAAAGGACTTCTCAGCCCGAGATTGACCCAAGGTCTCTCCGTCACCCGTCCTGCGACGTCGGGTGTCATCGCAGCCCGCCCCTCTTTTTTCGTCGCCGCTCCGGACACGGACCCCGGGGCGCCGACAGGCGCTTGGCGGGCGACAGCCCGGAAGGGTCCGCGGCCGGAAAGAAACAGAGGTACGCACCATGAAGTCGACGCTCATCAAGGATGGTTTCAAGGGCCTGCTCTACGAGAACGGCGTGTTCACGCGCCTGCTCGAGCCGGGCAAGCACGAGCTCGCGGGCGGCTTCTTCGACGAGACGCAGCGCGAGGTGGTGATGGTCGACGTGCGCGAGCGCTCCACGACCATCAAGAACCAGGAGATCCTCACCTCCGACAAGGTGACGGTGCGCCTGTCGCTGCTCGTCTACTTCAAGGTCGTCGACCCGGTGGCCGCGGTGTCGAAGCTCACCAACTTCGAGGACCGTATCTACGAGGACGTGCAGCTGTCGGCGCGCCGCTTCCTCGCGACGCGCTCGCTCGACCAGCTCCTGCTCGACCGCAACGACCTCTCGAACGCGATCAAGGCCGACGTCGCGGCATCGCTGCTCGCCTACGGCGTCGACATCCTGCGCGCGGACGTGAAGGACTTCGTCTTCCCGGGCCAGCTCAAGGACGTGATGAACAAGGTCATCGAGACCTCGCGCCAGGCGGAGGCCCAGCTCATCGCCACCCGCGCCCGCCTCGAGGTCGCGTCGCTCGAGGCGAAGTCACGCGCCGAGGTCACCCGCCTCGACTCGCTGGCCCGCGCCGAGGCGGCGCAGGTCGAGGCGAAGGCCCACGTGCAGGCTCAGAACCAGAAGCTCGAGGCCGACGCGAAGCTGCTCGAGCTGCTCGCGCAGCACCCGCTGCTCGTGAAGCTCAAGGAGCTCGAGATGCTCGAGCGCATCGGCTCGAAGGGCAACAACCACTTCTTCGTGGGCGTCGACCCTTCGAAGGTTCAGAAGGTCTGACGGCGGCGGCGGATGGCCAGCGCCAGCGCTCCGAGCAGCAACACGCTCGCGGGCGCTGCGCTGCATCCCTGCCGCGGCGGGTCGCGCTTCACCACCACCGAGAACGCGCCGAGGCCGGAGGCTCCGGTGGCGTCGGTCGCAGCGACGACGAAGTTGTGCGCGCCCTCGGCGTTCTCGGTCGCGATGGTGCCGGTGACGCGCCCGTCGGCGGAGAGCGAGGTGCCCATCGGCAGCGCTCCCGAGAACACCCTGAACGTCGCGCCGCTCGCGCCGCTCACGGTGAACGAGAAGTCGACCGGCTCGCCGGGGCGAAGCTCGCCCGGAAGCCCGACCGACTCGACCTTCAAGCTGCGCGGGTGCACGCGGACCAGGAAGTCGGCCGAGTCGCTGCGGCCGCGGTTGTCTTCGACCTCGAGCGTGAACGCGAACGTGCCCGCCGCCGTCGGAGTGCCCTGCAGCAGCAGCGTGTCCTGCTCGACCGTCGTGTTCAGGCCGTCGGGCAGCCGCCCGGCGGCGACCCGGTACGTCACCGGCTTCGCGATCGCCGGGCTGCCCTCGAGCGCCTTCACGCCGATGTCGCTCAGGTACGCCTCACCGACGAGACCGTCCGGCAGCGAGAGGTTCGTGAAGCGAATCGCGCCCGCGGCGATGACCCGCAGGTTGAGCTGCCGGCGCGCGGTGGTGCCGAGCGCGTCGCGCACCTCGAAGGTGACCGGGTACGACCGCTCGAGCGTGTTCGGGCGGAGGCTGCCTGACAGCCGACCCTCGACCGAGAGGCGGAGGTCGTTGGGCAGCGCCTCGCCAGGCATCGGCACCAGCCTCCACGCGTACGGCTTCACGCCGCCGGCGGCGCCGAGCCACGTCTCGTACGGCAGGGTGGGGTTGTTGACGGCGGAGGGCAGCGACGCGGTGGTGATCTCCACCTGCGACGTCGTGGGCAGCACGCGCAGCGCGAGCCGCGCCACCGCGGTGCGGCCTGCGTTCGTCGCGACCACCGTGAGGCCCATGACCGCCTCGGTCATCGGAGTGCCGCTCAACAGGCCGCTCGTCGACAGCGTCAGCCCTTCGGGCGGCTCGCCCTGCGTCGTGTCGATCGTCCACGTCGTCGGGGACGCGGGCACCTCACCGGTCACCGCGAGCTGGAAGCTGTACGGACGACCCACCATCGCGTCGGGCAGCTGCGAGGTGGTGATGCGCAGCGCCGAGCCGGCGACGGTGATGGGCAGCGACGCGAGCCCGTTGTTCGTCTCGTCGATCTCGAGCACGGTGCCGTCGGTGTCGATGACCGCTCCGAGGTACCAGGTGCCCGGCGTGAGCGTTGCCGGAATCGCGACCACCTCGTTTGCTTCGTTCATGCTCAGCGCATCTGGCGGGGCCGTGAACGCCAGCATGCCGAAGTCCGTCATCGTGCCGTTCGGCCCGACGATCTTCAGCGGCTGGTCGGCGGTGGTGACGGCCGCGTTCGCCGACAGGTAGTAGCGGTACTTCACGTCGGTCGCGGGGCGGTTCCCGACGTTCTTGAAGGCGCGGTAGACGGGGACGAGCTCCCCGACTCCGGCGGTGACGGGCGCCTCGAAGCGCGCGACGGTCAGGTCGGGTCCCGGCTCTTTCATCAGCACGGGAGTGGGCATGCCCGGCGTGACGACGTGCGCGCGGTTGTTGCCCTCGTCGACCTCGGTGACCTGCGACAGCGAGTCGATCACGGCGAACCAGTAGTAGTTGCCCGTCGCGAAGGGGACGCCGCGCGCCGCGACCGGAATCGCGAACGGGATGTCGAAGGTCGACGTGGCGCCCGCGGCGATGAGCGTGACCGGGACGTCGAGCACGACGGGGTCCTGCGAGAACGTCAGCTGCGCATCGGCCGAGATGGCGATGCTGAGGGTGAAGTCGCGCGCCTCGACGGCGCCCTGGTTCGCCGCGGTGATGAGCATTCGCCCCTGGCCGCCGAACAGGCCCAGCCGCGTCGGCGCGCCCGTGGTGACGTCGACGAACTCGGCGGACCTGATCACCAGGTCGGGGCGGGGTTGTGCATACGCGCCCGCTGCGACGAGCACCCACAGCGCCATCAACCTCTTCATGACTCTCCTCATCTCGGCCTCGACTAAGCTTCGCACGTTTTGAAGCGGAAGCCCGAAGGGTACAGAGGCGAAGGACACCAGACCATCGGCTCCGACGTGCTGTCGGTCCTGAACGTCATCAACTTCCCCGAGAACGTGCTGGGCCCCGAGCTGGCCGCCACGCTGCAGGCCGCGAAGCCCGGAGCGTGGTACCCCATCGAGCCCCTGCTCGAGGCGATGGAGCGGCTCGACCGCAAGCTCGGCCGCTCCGGGCTCGTGCAGATGGGCCGCAACCTCTTCACCACCTCGCACGAGGCGCGGGTGAAGCAGGTCGCGAAGTCGGCGGCCGACATCCTCTACGGCATCGACGACATGTACCGGCACGCGAACCGCGGGCGTGACATCGGCGGCTGGAAGGTCGTCGAGCTCAAGCCCGGCCGCGCGCGCCTGCTCAAGACCACGCCGCACCACTGCCAGATGGAAGAGGGCATCCTCCTGCAGGGGCTGCAGTCGGTCGGAGTGCCCGCGATGATCCAGCAGCTGCGCTGCCTGCGCACCGGCTCGACGCTGTGCGAGTACGAGGTCACCAGCACCGTCACCGGAGAGAAATGGATGGGCGGCCGGCCGCCGGTCGGTTAGCAGTAACGGGCCGCCATGGCCCAGGACCCCGAGAACCTCGAAGGCAGGAGCCTCGACGAGCTCGCGCGAATCAAGGCCGCGGAAGAGGTCCTCGAGCTGCGCGACCGCCGCCGGCAGCGCGCTTCGCGGTTCATGTTCGTCACCCAGTCGATGGTCGCGTACATCGCGCTCGCCGGCTTCTTCGCGAACGCGTGGCAGAGCTGGGTGAACAAGAGGTCCTCGGAAGAGGCGCGCGCCGCCGAGCAGGCCCGCTGGCAGCAGGAGTTCAAGCGCGCGCAGGAAGCCGACAAGCACCGCGCGTTCTTCGAGACCTCGATCCTCGCGACCGACCGCGAGAACGACGACAAGCGGCTCGTCGGCTACACGCTGCTGCAGGAGTTCGTCGAGGACCCGGTCTTCAACTTCAAGGCGACGCTGATGCTCGAGGAGTCGCTCGCCCAGGAGCTCAAGCGCAACGAGCGCGAGGTCGGCCTCGACGAGAACGTGCGCGCGCAGATCGTCGCGATCGTCACCGCCATCTCGCAGACGCACGAGTGCGACAAGCTGCAGCGCGCGGCGCTCAGCATCGACCGCATCGCGCAGCGCACCGCGAAGGTGCACGACGTCGTCGAGACCGGAGAAGTCTTCCGCGTCTACGTGCGCCGGCTCATCGGGCGCGCGGCCGTGGTCTGCAACTCGATGCACGAGTTCGCCGGGGTCCGCAAACCCATCCGCCAGACGCTGCGCAACTTCCCCGGCCTCGGAGACCTGTCCGGCAACGTGCCCGTCGCCACCGCGAACACGCGCATCGCCGAGCTCTTGCGTGAGCGCTGCGAAGACGAGCTCAAGACGAGCGGTGCGAGCGACTGCCGGCAGATCTTCCGCGGCTACGCCGAGCTGTGCCGCACGCCCACCGCCATCGTGAAGACCCGCGACGGAGGCACCGCCATCGACGGCGACCCGAAGGACGAGGAGGGCGCCTGCCGCGTCATCGCCGAAGCCGCCGCGGGGCTGACACAATGAAGCTGCTCTACGGCACGGCGTGGAAGGAAGGCGAGACCGCGCGCCTGGTGCGCCTCGCGCTCGACGCCGGCTTCCGCGGCATCGACACCGCGAACCAGCGCAAGCACTACTTCGAGGCCGCCGTCGGAGAGGCCATTCGCGGCTTCCCCCGCGAGCAGCTCTTCCTGCAGACGAAGTTCACCTTCGTCGACGGGCAGGACCACCGGCTGCCGTACGACCCCAAGGCTCCCGTCGCGCGGCAGGTCGAGCAGTCGTGCGCGAGCTCTCTCGAGCACCTGGGCACGAGCTGGCTCGACAGCTACGTGCTGCACGGGCCGTCGCGGCGGTCGGGCTGGCACGCGGCCGACGCCGAGGCGTGGGCTGCGATGGAGGCGCTGCACGACCGCGGCGTGGTGAAGTCGCTCGGCGTCAGCAACGTGGGCCTCGACCAGCTCGAAGCGCTGTGGGCGGCGGCGCGCGTGAAGCCGAAGTTCGTGCAGAACCGGTGCTACGCGCGCACGCGGTGGGACGCGACGGTGCGCGCGTTCTGCTCGCGCAACGGCATCACGTACCAGGGCTTCTCGCTGCTCACCGCGAACCCCGAGGCGCTGCGCGCGGCCCGGCCCATCGCGGCGCGGCTCGGCGTCACCGAGGCGCAGGTCATCTTCGCGTTCGCGCTGAAGGTGGGGATGCTGCCGCTGACCGGCACGACCGACGAGCGGCACATGCGCGAAGATCTCGCCGCGGCGGACTTGAAGCTGGGCGAAGAGGACGTGAAGCTGCTCGGCGGATGATGCTCGCGCTCGCACTCGCGCTGGTCCTCGACTGCAAGCCCGTCGAGTTCCACCCCTTCACCGCGCGCGGCATCACGAAGCGGCAGCTCACGCTCGACGTGACGAAGAAGGGCATGACGCTCAAAGAGAAGGGCGCCGTGCTGTGGACGACCGAGCAGTACTTCTTCGCCGTGATGATCGCCGAGGACGACAGCTGGGTCGCGGCGAAGGGGCCGTATCCGATCGGCTCCATCTTCATCGCGCCGGCCGCGCGCGGCGCGAGGCCGGTGCTGGTCGACCCGATGGAGCACCTCACCGAGGAAGAGAAGAAGCGCGTGCCCGAGACGAGCTGCGGGACGTCGTGGTTCGGCGGCTGGAAGAACACGCCGAAGGCGCTCGAGCTGACCGTGAACCAGGGCTCGGACGCGCCGGCGTTCACGCTGCACGTGAAGCCCGACGGCTCCGTCAGCCGCTGACGTCAGCGGCGCTTCCCGCCGCCCGTCTTCTTCGGCGGCGGAGGAGGCGGCGGCCGCGCCTGCGTCGGCGCCGGCTTCTTCACCGTGTTCTGCGACACCTGCACCGGGCGCTTCGGCTCGTCGTCGTCTTTCGCGGCCACCACGGGAGGAGGAGGAGGCGGCGGCGCCGCGCCCTTGAGCCCCTTCAGCACCACGTTGTGGAACGCGCACGTGCCCTCGAGGCAGCCGAGCGCCGGGCGCGGGTTGTCGCCGAACAGCTCGCGCCACTTCGACCCGAGCACGACCGGCGTTCCGAGCAGCCGCTGGTCCCTGTCCTTCCCGACCAGCGCCGACAGCGCTCCGGTGCTCGGCTCGATGCGAAGCTCGACCACCTGCGAGCCGGGCGCGAACGTCATCGCGGTGGTGATGGTGCCGCGGTGCTCGGGGCCGAGCGCCCACTCGAGCCGTGGATCATCTCCGGTGCCCGAGATGATCAGCGCCACGTAGCGGCCCGGGTCGCCGACGAGCATCACCGCGCTGCGCGCGTCAGGCCGCGGGCCGCGGAAGATCTCGTAGATCGGCTCGAGCTTCGAGCGCTTGGTCGCCTGCGTCTCGACCTTCGCCGTGAACGACAGGCCTTCGCCCGTCACCTGCGCGTCGATGACCGTGCGCCCGACCGGGGCATCTTCCGGAGGCCCGTAGACGATGTCGCCCGCCTTCGTCGCCGCCTTGCGGCCCCACGCGGTCACGGTGATCTGATCCGGCCCGTCGCCGAGCGTGATGGTGCTGGTCTCCTTGTCGACGCGGCCGGCCTGCGCCACCGGGAACTTCGCGCCGAAGTCGGTGGTGAGCTCGAGGCCGGCGGGCTGGCGCTTCTCCTTCGCGCCGCTGCGCATGTACGAGGCGGCGATGATGGTCAGCGCGAAGACGGTGATGACCGCCGCCGTCGCGCGGACGATGGTCTTGCCGATCTCGCGCGCCTTGCGAAGCGCGCGGCCGACGCCCGAGAGCTGGGCGGTGCCGACCATCGACAGCGCGGGCACGAGCGGATCGAGATCGGCGATGAGGTCCGTGACCTTCTGGTACCGCTCGGACGGCGACGTCTTGAGGCAGCGCGCGACGATTCCGTCGAGGCGCTTGTCGAGCGCGGGCTTGCGCACCGACGGAGCGTCGAAGTTGCCCATCGGCACGTCGCCGCAGAGCAGCTCGTAGAGGATGACGCCGAGCGAGTAGACGTCGGCGCGGTGGTCGGCGTTCTTCGCGTCGACCTGCTGCTCGGGCGCCATGTACGAAGCCGTGCCCATCGCGACGTTGGTCTGCGTGAGGTTGTGCTTCGTGCCGGCCTTCTCGTCGAAGCCCGCGAGCCCGAAGTCGGTCACCTTCGCGATGCCGCCGGCCTGCTCGTCGAAGAGGATGTTCTCGGGCTTCAGATCGCGGTGGATGACGCCGCGGCCGTGCGCGTACTCGATGGCGCGGCAGATCTGCATCATCATCCGCAGGCTCTGGCCGAAGTCGAGCAGCGGGCTGCGCATCACCTCGCGCATCGAGGGCCCGTCGACGAACTCCATCACGAGGTAATACGTCTCGTTCGTCTTGCCCTTGTCGACGATGCTGACGATGTTCGGGTGACGCAGCGCCGCGAGCGCCGCGCCTTCTTTTTCGAAGCGCGCGACGAAGCTCTCGTCAGCGGCGAGCTCCGACGCGAGCAGCTTCACCGCGACGGTGCGGCCGAGCGACAGCTGCACGGCCTGGTGCACCTCGCCCATTCCGCCCTTGCCGACGAGCTTCTCGAGCCGGTAGCCGGGGATGAAGTCGGCCGGCTTCGGCCGGCTGATGGCGGTCGGGTCCGAGGCCATGGGGGAGGACCCGAAGAGTGGCGTCCAACCGCTCACTTTTCAAGGGACACATCGGTGGAATAAGGCCACCCCACATCGGTTTTCACCACGCTCCGTAGGAAGGACCTCGCAGCACGGAGCAATCGAGGCCGCGCACCTGGTGAGAACCCCCTCCTGGTGCGCGGCCCATTTTTTTTGTGTCGCTCGCACGTCTTCATCGAGAGCTCGAGCAGTGCCGCCGCTGCCCCGGCATGACCGGGCCGGTCATCCACGGCCCTGCGCTGAAGACGAAGGTGATGCTCGTCGGTCAGGCGCCCGGCCCCCACGAGCACAAGGTGATGAAGCCGTTCGGTTGGACCGCCGGCAAGACGCTCTTCAAGTGGTTTCACGAGACCGTCGGCTGGAGCGAGGAGCAGTTCCGCGCGCGCATCTACATCGCCGCGGTCGCGCGCTGCTTCCCCGGCAAGGCGCCCAACGGCGGAGGCGACCGACGGCCCGACGAGGTCGAGATGGCCAACTGCCGACCGTGGCTCGAGCGCGAGACGCGCATCTTGAAGCCCGAGCTCGTCATCCCCGTCGGCTCGCTCGCCATCGAGCAGGTGCTCGGCGTCAAGGGGCCGCTCGTCGACTTCATCGGCAAGGCGTTCGCGGTGACGTACCACGGTGTGGCCGTCGAGGTGGTCGCGCTGCCGCACCCCTCGGGGGCGTCCACGTGGCACCGCATGGAGCCGGGCGTGACGCTGCTCAAACGGGCGCTGCGGCTGCTTCAGGCGCGGCTGGAAAAGCCGTCGCCGTCGCCGTCGCCGTCTACGTCAACGTCAACGCCAGGAGAGCTGAGGCGGCGTGTGGAGCGTCCGCGACGTTGACGTTGACGTTGACGTTGACGTTGACGTTGACGTGAACGGCGACGGCGACGGTTCGCACGAACGAGCGATGAAGCTGCGCGGGGGCTCCCCCGCGTGTACATTGTGAGCCGCCTTGGCCTTCCCCCCGCACGCTTTCGCCATTCACGATGGACGCGTGTACTCCGACTGGGAGGTGCACAAGCTCGCCGCGCACGGGCTTCGCCGCTACGCGCTGGCCGCCGGGCTGTTCGCGCTCTTCCTCATCGTCCTCGAGGCGCTGCTCTCGCGCGGAGTCATCACCGACCCGCTGCTGCCCGCGTGGGTGAGCCGCGTCGCGCTGATCATGGCGGTGGGGGTCTCCGCCGCGTTCTACGGCCTCGCGCTCGCGCGCAAGGTCGAGGTGCAGCGCCCGCTCGCGCTCGCGACGCTGCTCACCTTCGCCACCGCCAGCGCCGGCGCCCTCGCGGCTGCGAGCGCCGGCGGCTTCAACGGGCCGCTCTCCTTCGGGCTGCTGCCGCTCGTGCTGGCGTGGCCGCTGCTGATGCCGGGCGGGGTGAAGAGCGCCGTGCCCGCCGTCGGCGGAGCGCTCGTCGTCCACTTCGTCATCGTGCTCTCCATCACCGGCCGCGGCATCACGCCCGAGGGCCGCAGCGCCGCCGCGCTGCTCGCGGTGGCCATCGGCGCCGCGCTCGCGTCCACCCACGTCGTCGAGCACTGGCGCGCCCGCGCCGCCGAGCTCTCGCAGCACGACTGGCTCACGAACGCGTTGTCGCGACCGTTCCTCGAAGAGCGGCTTCAGGCGCTGTGCTCGCAGCGGCAGCGCAGCCTCGCTCCGGTGTCGCTGGTGATGTTCGACCTCGACCGCTTCAAGAACATCAACGACACCTACGGCCGCCAGACCGGCGACGAGGTGCTCGAGATGATGGTGAGCGGCATCAAGGCCGAGATTCGCGCGAGCGACTTCATCGGCCGCTACGGCGGAGACGAGTTCCTGCTCGTGCTCGACGAGTGCGAAGGCAACAGCGCGCTCTCGCTGCTCGACCGCCTGCGCGCCAGGTTCTCCGCGAAGCCGATGAACATCGGCGACGCGCAGCTCAAGGTCTCCTTCGCCGCGGGCATCGTGAGCGTGAGCCCCGGAGATCCGCTCGTGATGAAGGATCTGCTGCGCAACGCCGAGCGCGCGCTCGAGAACTCGAAGGAGGCCGGTCGCAATCGCACCGCGATGGCACCTCCTCCGCCGCCGACGGATCCGCCGGTTCCGCCCGGCCCCATCAGCGGTACCGAGACGCAGATCGTCGGCTGACCGCCCAAAGACCCACCCATGGAAAACGTGAAGCTCCTCGCGGAAGAGCACGGCTGTCGAATGGGCCTGCTCGGCAACATGCTCATCACCGTGTTCGACTCCACCGGGAAGATGGAGCAGCTGAAGCTCATCGAGCGGATTCAGGACCCGCTGGTGAAGGAGCACCCCAAGCTGATCAGCCTCACCGTCATTCAGGCGGTGAAGCTGTCCACGCCGTCGGACGAGTTCCGTGATGCCTCGGCGCGGCTGCAGGCGCGGTACGCCGACAACCTCGTCTGCTCGGCGATCGTGGTCGCTGCGACGGGGCTCTCCGCGGTCATCGCGCGCAGCTTCCTCGCCGCGTACCAGCTGATGGTGAAGCCGAAGGCGCCGCAGCAGACCTTCCGCGACATCAAGAGCGCCGTGGAGTGGATTCAGAAGACCGCGCCGCAGCCGTCCGCGCTCGTCGGAGTGACGCCGGCCGTCGAGGCGTTCGCCGCGAAGAAGTAGCCGGTCACCGGCCCTAAACGCGAACTCCTGGACAACCGCCAACAGCGCCGGCACGCTGCCGCGCGGAGAGGGGGCGTCTCGTTGCCCACGGCGAAGAACCGCAAGTCGGATGCCCCGGCGATCCCGCGGCAGCTCATCGAATATTTCCTGCTCGGCCAGACGCGGCGCGGCCAGCCCGAGCGCTTCTGCCAGGACGGCGGCATCGTGCTCGACGTCTGGCTCGCGTTCGCGAAGGACCCGTGGTCGGCGCAGCGCGTGCTCATCGTGCCGGCCGAGGGCATGAGCACCGTGCACCTCGCCGCCGGCCTGCACCACGCGCTCGCCTTCTACCGTCGCGGCGGCCGGGCGCGCGAGCGGCCGAACATCTCTCCGCTCGAGAGCTACGTCGCGGCGACGCTGTACCTCGACGAGCTGTTGCGGGTCGTGCTGCCGCTGAGCGAGTGGTGGCGCGACAAGAACCTCTGGGCGATTCACCAGAAGGCGCTGACCAGCCGCAACCTCAAGGGCTCGCTGCGCAAGGCCATTCAGATCAAGCTCGGCCGGCAGGTCGAAGGCGCGCTCACCACGCTGCGCCGCGAGATGGTCGACTCCGACGAGGCGGCGCCGGCCGCGACGCCGATCCGCTACCCGAACTGGAAGATCATCGACGCCGCGCCGCTCGCCGCGCTCGTCGGGCTCTTCTGGGCGGTTCACGAGGACCGGAGCTTCATCAAGGGCCTGCGCGCCCCCGATCAGCACGACGCGTTTCTGAAGTGGGTGGCCAGCAAGGCGGACGCGATCGCGAAGGTCGCGGTCGACGAGATCGGCCGTCCGATTCCTCCCGCGCTGTTCGAGCACGCGCGAAAGTTTCACACGCCCGAGGAGCGCTTCCCCGGCGAGGTGCCGTTGCCTCCCACGCTCGTGCAGCGGGTGTTCCTCAACCGCCGCGCCGAGCTCGCCAGCCAGCCGGGCATCTCGACCATCAAGGCCGACGCGGCGACCCGCCTGTTCAACGTCTCCTGCAAAGACATCACCTGGGCCATCATCGACGCGGGCATCGCGACGCAGCACCCGGCCTTCAAGGACCACAGCGCGGGGCCGCTCACGGTGAGCCCGGCGCCAGACAAGCGCCCGAGCCGCGTGCGGAAGACGTTCGACTTCAGCCTCATCGATCAGATTCGCAACTTCGACCTGGTCACCGCCTTCGAGGGCTCGAAGAACGGCGGCGCGTACGTGAAGGTGATCGTCGACGAGCTCGCGGCGCTGCCCGGCCGCGGCGGCGACCTGAAGGCGTTTCGAAAGACGGCCCAGCAGCACCTGAAGCAGATCGCCGCGCAGCTCGAAGCCGACCTGCAGCCCGACTGGGCGCTCATCGAACCGCTGATCAGCCTCGCCGGAGACGACGGCGAGGCCCTGCCGTCGGACCACGGCACGCACGTGGCGGGCACGCTCGGCGCGGACTGGCGCAAGCTCTCCGACCGGCGCGACGGCAGCGGGAAGGAGGAGAAGGTCATCCTCCAGGGCGTCTGCCCGGACATCAACCTGTACGACTTTCGCGTGCTGGTGCCCGGAGACATCGAGGCCACCGAGTTCGCCATCGTCGCCGCGCTCGAGTTCATCCAGTACCTGAACCAGCGCACCAGCCGCACGCGGCCGGCCGTGCACGGCGTGAACATCAGCATGTCGATTCCGCACGAGGTGAAGAACTACGGCTGCGGAGCGACTCCGGTGTGCATGGCCTGTGACCGCATCGCGGCGACGGGCGTCGTGGTCGTCGCCGCGGCCGGCAACCGCGGCTGGAACGAAGAGGAGCTGGGCTTCGGCAACTTCGTCTTCTGCTCCATCACCGATCCGGGGAACGCGCAGCAGGTCATCACCGTGGGCGCCACGCACTGCGCGAAGCCGCACACGTACGGCGTGAGCTACTTCTCGAGCCGCGGCCCGACGGGCGATGGCCGCATCAAGCCGGACCTCGTCGCGCCAGGCGAGAAGATCAAAGGGCCCATTCGCGGGCTCGCCGACCAGGACCTCGACGGCACCAGCATGGCGGCTCCGTTCGTGAGCGGCGCGGCGGCGATGCTGATGTCGCGTCACCGCGAGCTCGTCGGCAACGCCGCGCGCGTGAAGCAGGTGCTGCTGGAGACCGCGACGGACCTCGGCCGTGAGAAGTACTTCCAGGGGCACGGCCTCGTCGACGTGCTCCGCGCACTGCAGTCGATCTGAGGAGGGGACGATGTTCTTCACGCTCGAGGTGCTGCCCGCGAAGGAGGGCGACTGCCTGCTGCTGCACTGGGGCAGCCAGGCTGCGCCGAAGCTCGCGCTCGTCGACGGAGGCCCCGGCCGCGTCTGGGAGGACTCGCTGCGCGATCGCCTCGAGCAGATTCGGCAGGCCCGCGGCGCGGCCACGCTCGAGCTCGACCTGGTGATGGTGAGCCACGTCGACAACGACCACATCGTCGGCGTGAAGAAGCTGTTCTCCGAGGTGCAGAGCGGCAGCGTCGCGCTCCGCCCGCGCCGCCTGTGGCACAACACGTTCAACGACGTGCTGAACGACGCGACCGACAAGTACTACGCGACGCTCGCCGGCTCCGCGCCGGGCAATCGCGAGAAGCAGCTCGCGAAGGAGCTCGAGAGGAAGAGGGTGAAGGACGCCGCGGAGGTCGCCCGGGAGATCGCCTCGGTGCTCGCCGGCCACGGCGAGGGGCGAGCGCTGCGCAACAGCTACGCGGCGGTTCGCGCGGCAGACCCGGGAGCGATGGCGAAGCTGAACAGCCCGTTCACCGGGCTCATCACCGATGCGGGCGGCAAGAAGTCCCTGGGCGGCCTTTCGATTCGGGTGCTCGGACCGTCGAGCGCGCAGATCGACAAGCTGCAGAAGGCGTTCGACAAGTACATCCGCGAGAAGGGGCTCGTCACCGCGTCGGTGCTCGCGGCGTACGCCGACGAGAGCGTCACGAACCTCTCGAGCATCGTCTGCCTGGTGAAGGCCGGCTCGAAGTCGATCCTCTTCACCGGAGACGCCCGCGGCGACTTCGTCCTCGCGGCGCTGAAGAAGGCGAAGCTCTACACGGCGACGAAGCCGCTGAAGGTCGACGTGTTCAAGGTCCCGCACCACGGCAGCAGCCGCAACGCGGAAGCCGACCTCTTCGAGCACGTTCGCGCGAAGACGTACGTGTTCTCCGGAGACGGCAAGCACGGCAACCCCGACCGCACGACGCTGGAGATGGTCTTCGACTCGCGGCCTGCGGCGGACGTCTACGACGTGGTGCTCACGTACCCGGTCGCTGCGACCGACAAGCTGCGCAAGCACGAGCTCGAGAAGAAGGGGAAGACGTGGGACGCGAAGAAGCACTCCATCGCGAGCCTCGTGCAGGCGCGGAAGAGCGCCGGCTTCAAGTTCAACCTCATCGCCGGTGCGCCGGTGAAGGTCGAGCTCGGCGACGCCGTGCCGTGGTGAATCGTCCGAACAGTCTCCCTTCACCCTGAGCGAGCGCGCAGCGCGGAGTCGAAGGGGCCCCAAGCCGACTCGCAGCCCGCGGAGCCCTGAGCCAAGGTGTCGCGCTCGCGTTTCACGGCGTCGTGCACACACCGGTGCCGTCCGAAGCTCGGACGGCGCGCGCGTCACTTTCGCTTACAGCGCGTGGTGGCGGCCCGCCCGGCACAACGCCTGCTGTCGCCTCCGTCCTGACGCGCGGATCCGCGCTGTCGCACGGAGGTTTCATGGGTTCATGGCGAGCAGTGCTGGTGGTGGGCGTCGCGGCGGCGATGTCGGCGTGCGGCCCGGAATTCTCCGGCGAGGAAGAGCAGCCGTTCGGAGAAGACCCGCGCAGCGAGGACCTGCGGCAGAGCGACGCGGCGCTGGGCACGCTGAACATGAACAACCTGCTGACCGACGAAGACATGGCCGGCTTCGAGTGGGTCACGGTCGCGCAGGTGCAGAGCTTCCTCGCGTCGAAGGGCAGCTTCCTCGCCGGCTACACCGACCCGAAGTGGAAGAAGACGGCCGCGCAGCTCATCGTCGAGCGCAGCCGCGCCTACGACATCAACCCGGTCTACATGCTGGCGCGCATCGAGACCGAGTCGGGGCTGATCCGCAGCGGCACGTCGAAGAACCTCGAGAAGGCGACGGGCTGCGCGTGCCCGGACAGCGGCGGCTGCAGCGCGTCGTGGGCCGGCTTCGGAAATCAGATCGAGTGCTCGGCCTCGAAGTTCCGCAACTACCTCATCGACCTCGAGGCCGGCCGCACGACGGTGAGCGGCTGGAAGAAGGGCGTCGCCAAGCGCACGCTCGACAACTGCCTCGTCACGCCGGCCAACAACGCCACCGCCGCGCTCTACACGTACACCCCGTGGGTCGGCGCCTACGCGAGCCAGTGCGGCACCAGCCGCTGGGGCGGCTCGTCGCTGGTCGCGCTGCTCTACAAGAACTTCAAGGCGAGCACCGTGTGGAGCACGCGCGCGCCGCTCGTCGTCGACAGCAACAACGCGCGCAACGACGCGGCGCAGGCGCGGGTGAGCGTCTCGGCCAACTGGACCTCGACCTCGGCGACGGCCGGCTACTTCGGCACCGGCTACTACTACGCCACCGCGGCGGCGGTCTCCGACGCCGCGGACTTCTGGTTCTACCTGCCGGTCGCGGGCACCCGCACCGTCGACGCGTGGTGGACCGCCGGCTCGAACCGCTCGGCGGCGGCGCCGTTCATCGCGGAGAACGCCGCCGGCGTGAGGCTGGGCACCGTGAGCGTCAACCAGCAGCTCGGCGGCGCGAAGTGGAACGAGCTCGGCACCTTCAACTTCAGCCAGGGCTGGAACCGCATCCGCCTCTCGCGCTGGACCTCGAGCGCCGGCGTGGTCATCGCCGACGCGGTGCGCATCCGCTGACGTTTGGTCTTCAGCTCCAGTACAGCGCGTGCGCGGCGTGGACCTGCCACTGCGCGTGCAGCGAGAGCCGGTCGACGGTCTGTCTCGCAAGGCCGGTGAACTGGGTGCTGACCTCGTTCATCGCGTCCGCCGCGGCGTGACCGCCGAGCCGCTCGTAGAGCTCGCGCGCACGCGTGAGCGCGACGCCGCACTCGTCAGTGAGAAACCGCTCGAGCTCTGTCGCGGTCTTCGGCAGCGAAGGAAGCGGCACGCCGGGGTGCTGGCGGTCCCACAGCTCGGCGAGGCGCCACGTCACGAGCGACTCGAGCATGGACTCGAACGTCTGGTTCACGCGGACGAAGAGCAGGCGGCGACGCGGCTGGACCGGGTCGCGACCCAGCCACTCGCGCATGCCCGCACCGAGCTGCGGCGGAGTGCCGCTGAGCGTGTGGCGGCTCCAGCTCTCGAGCAGCAGCTGCATGGTGTGCTTGCGCATCCACCGGTTCTGCTTGTCGTTCATGAGCAGCAGCACCTTGTCGAGCGCGCCGCCGCTGAGCAGCGCGATGAACGCCGACTTGATGGGACCCAAGAGGGGGTGGGCCTTCCAGGGCTGCTCCTTGGTGCCGGCGTCGCTGACGACGAGGTCCCAGCTCTCGAAGCGTCCCTGCAAGAGGCTCTGCACGCCGAGGTTCTCGAGGACTCCGCCGTCGGTGAGCGAGAGGCCGCGGCGGGTCTCGAACGGCTTCGCGAAGTCGGCGCCGCCGAGGTCGCGCTGGCGCGAGAGCCACAGCGGCGGGAGCCCGACGGGGAACGCGGCCGAGGCGGCGACGGCGCGGCTGAGCGGGTAGGCGGCGTTGCTCGACGCGACCACGCGCGAGCTGAAGCCGCCCTTGTGGAACTTCCCGACCTGGGCGTCGTCGAGGATGGTGACGTTGATGCAGAGCGCGGGGGCGGCCGGCAGGCTGGAGAGCGAGGCGCCGCGGAAGAAGAGGGCGTCGAACAGCTCGGCGAGCACGTCGGTGCGGTTCTTCCAGAACGGGACGAAGAGCTTGAGCAGCCGCGGGTGGAGGATGGCGCGCAGCACGAACCCGCGCTGCAGCTCCGCCGACATCGCCTCGAGGAACTGGGAGTCGGTCTCGTTGCGGGCCAGCGCCGCGAGCCAGGCGCCGCCGAACAGCGAGCCGCCCGAGACGGTGGAGACCGAGGTGACGTCCTTGCGCAGGCCCAGGTCGATGAGCGCCTGCAGCGTGCCGCGGTGAAACGCCGCCGCGCGCGAGCCGCCCCCCGACAGCGCCAGGCCGAGTGTCATGAGCGCGTTTTAGTACGGTGAATCGGGAGTGCGACGTTCACGCTCAGGGTGAACGGCAGCGGTTCAGAGCGTCTTCAGATACTCCAGCACCGCGCGCCGCTCGTCCGCGCTCAGCCGCGCACCGAACTCGTGCCCCTGGTTGCCCTTGCCGTACAGCGTCGTGTCGTAGATGCGCGCGCGCCGCGCCGGGTCAGGCTCGGCGGCCTGGCCGTGGTCGAGCACCTCGTGCTCCCAGCCGACGCGCTCGAGGTCGTACGCGGTCGAGTCGCGGCCGCGGGTGAAGTACTTCGGGCGCAGCGACGGGTCGAGCAGCGCCTCGAGGGTCGGCACCGAGCCGTTGTGCAGGTACGGCGCCGTCGCCCAGATGCCGTCGAGCGGCGGAGCCAGGTAGCCGTCCGTCGCCTGCATCTTCGAGTTCTGCCCGTACCAGGTCGCTCGGTAGTGCTCGGCGAACTTCAGCCGGTGCATGAACTCGCTGCGCGCGGGGTCGGTGCCGACCTTCTTCAGCGGCACGACGCGGTTCGGGTACGTCGGCAGCTCGCCGTAGCGGCCGTGGCAGCCGTCGCAGCGCTCGTTGAACACGGCGCGCCCCGCCTCGGCCAGCCGCGAGCTCACGCGCCCGGGGAACTTCGGCGGCTCGAGCGAGCGCAGGTACTCGAGCACGTCGGCGAAGTCGCTCTCCGCGGCGCGAATGTCCTCTCCGCTGTTGCCCGGCACCGACATGAACTGCATCAGCGACCGCGTGAAGTCGCCGGTGAGCTCACAGCCGTAATACAGACACTTCTTCTTCTTGAGCAGCCACCACGCCGGCACGTCGGTCTCCGGCGGAGGCGTCTCGAGCATCGGGTAGACCGGCTCCTCCACCCAGTCGAGCGTCTCGGCGGACCGGTGCGCGAAGAAGTACCCGGTGAAGTACAGCGCGGCGATGGAGCCGGGCGTCGTCGCGCGCGAGTAGGGCAGCACGCCGAGCTGGTACTGCTTCCACGCGTCGAGCACCGCGAGCTCTTCCGGGGTCGGCTCGAGCTTCGCCAGTCGGTTCGCGTCGATGAGGTCGGCGTCTTTCGGCAGCTGCGCGTCGACGAACGCGTTGCCCAGCCCCATCACCACGTCCCCGCGCACGGCGCCGGCGTGACAGAGCAGACAGTTCTCCGTCGCCCCGGCGACCTCGGGCCCCAGCATTCGGCCGGTGTAGCCGGTGGGCAGCAGGTCGTTGAGCCCGTCGCGGCCGCCGAGCAGCGTGGGGCCGTCTTCGGCCTCGAGCGAGACGGGGTACAGCGCGCCGGTCAGCCGCAGCGGCAGCCCGACCTTCAGGAAGCTCTTGTTGAGCAACAGCCACCGCCCGCGCGTGGCCGACGGCTTCGGCTCGGCGACCGGCGGGTCGACCTGCACGAACCAGCGCGGCAGACAGCCCGCGAGCAGCAAGACGACGACGAGCTTCTTCAGATGCGGACCTCGACGATGACCTTGCCGGTGAACGCGGTGTCGGCGGCGGGCTGGCTGCCGGTGGCGGTCGCGGTGATGGTGGCGCCGGCGTTGATGTACGGCAGCAGGTCGACGTCGGGGACGACCTCGAACTCGAGCGTCTTGAGGCCGTTCGGCACCGGCACCTTCCGGGCGATCTCCACCTTCGACAACCCGGGCCCTTCCACGAACAGCCGCGTCTCGTCGACGAAGTCGAAGTTCGCGTTCGGAGTGTCGGCGGCGATGTCGAACTTGAGCGACTTGAGGAACGCCTTGGTCGCCGGGCCGGTGCCGCGCTTGGCGACCTCGGCCTTCAGGTCGATGTTGAGCGAGTAGGGGTTCGGCAGGAACGCGGACGAGAGGATGCCGCCGAGCGGGTTGCCCTGGATGAGCTGGCGCTGCAGGTCCTGCTCGACGTCGAAGGAGACGGCTCCGCAGGAACAGAGGACGAGGAAGAGGAGCGAGCGACGCATACGACGGCTACTCCAGCACGCACCCGCGCTTCGTATCCAGCCATCGCGCACGCGCCGCCCACGTCACGAAGGCGCTCGACTCCACCACCTTCGCGCCGCGGTCGATGCCGACGCGCGCGACGGCGGGCGACGCCTTCACCCACGCGCTGCAGAAGTCCTCGGGCATCTCCATCACGAAGATGCACGTGCACGTCATGAACGCGGCGTTGCCGACCGCGAGCTGCGCGTCGTTGTTGTCGTACGTCCGCTCGCCGGACGCGCTCTCGCCCGCGCAGGAGGCGAGCACCAGGGCCGCGATCGCAAGGAAGCGCCTCACTTCGCCACCTCCAGCGCCAGGGGAATCATCTTGTTCAGGTCGACGCTCTTGTTGCGGTCGTCGCCGACGCGCACGATGACGACGTCGGCGCTCGGCACCACCGTGACGTACTGCCCCCAGTGGCCGTTCGCCGAGAACGTGTCCTCGGGAGCGTCCTTCCACGGGCGCTCTCCCCTCTTCGGCGCCACCTGGTTGAGCCACCACTGCCACCCGCTCGGAGTGTCCTCGGCCTCCGGCGCTCCCGCCGCGAACGTCTGGCTCAGCGTCGTCGACGACTTCACCCAGCCTTCGGGCAGCACGCGCTTGCCGTCCCAGCACCCGTCGTTCAGGTACAGCCAGCCGAACTTCGCGTAGTCGCGCGGCGTCGCGAACACGTAGCTGCCGCCGCCCGGCGCGCCCTTCGGGTCTCCCTCGAGCACCGCGCTCTTCATGCCGATGCGGTCGAAGAAGTCCGACCAGAACCAGTCCTTCTGGTAGCCCTTCTTGATGCCGGCCTGCCGCACCACCTCGGACAGCAGCGTCGACTCGCCGGTGGAGTAGTTCCACACGGTGCCCGGCTCGGCCGCTTTCCGGTGCGAGAGCACGAACTTCACCATGTCCTTGTGGCCCTCGCCGAGCAGCATCGCGATGACCGAGCTGAACTGGTAGGTCTGCTTCTCGTACGACTCCTGCCAGTGCATGCCGCTGCCGAACTCGAGCAGGTGGCGAACGGTGATGGGGCACAGCTCCTCGCGCGCCTCGACGTAGTTGCACATCGAGTCGTCGATGGTCAGCGCCCCCTTGAGCACCGCCACGCCGGTGAGCGCGGTGGTGAAGCTCTTCGCGACGCTCCAGCTGATGTGGCGGTTGCCGGCGGACCAGCCGCGGGCGTAGCGCTCGTAGATGATCTCTCCGCCCTTCACGATGACCATGCCGTCGGTGCGCAGGCCCCGCCGCTCGGAGTCTTCTCCCTCGAGCGTGAACAGGTAGTCCTCGAGCGCTTTGATCTCGGCCGCCTTCGCCGCCTTCACCTCTTCGACGCGCGAGCTCGGCCAGTCGGCTGTGGGCCACGAAGGCCGCGTCGGGCAGGGCGCGGCGAGCATCGTCAATACGAGCAGAGCGTTCATGTTCAGAAGCTCCAGGTCGAGGTGGGGACGAAGAACGTCGACGGCGACACCGGCTCGTTGCGCAGCGTGATGACCGCCGAGTCCGTGCGCGGCCACGCGCGCTCGAGGCCGACCGCCACGCCCGGCTGCAGCACTGCCTGCGCCAGCGTGTACACGATGACCCGGCCGACCATGCCCACCGACAGCCCGAGCGACGCGCCGATGGCGAGCGAGGCGCCGTTCACCACCGTCGTCGCGATCAGCGCCGGCCACCAGCGGTAGCGCCCGGGCGTCTTCCAGTTGCCGACGATGACCGTCGCGGCGGTGACCGCGATGGGCGGAATCAACCCGATGCTCAACAGCACGGGGATGGCCGACCAGATGAGGCTGTTCGACAGCGAGCCGAGCCACTCGCCGAGGTAGAGGCTCGCCGGCACCGCGACCAGCGCCGCCACCGCACCCGCGGAGTACTGCACGTCCCAGCCGACCGGCTCTTCGGCAGCGGGCGCTTCGACCGAGGGCGTGATGACCGCGGGCGCAGGCTCGGCGACCGGCGCGGGCTCGGCAACCGGCGCGTCTTCCGCGACGGCTGACACTGCAAACCACAGCACGAGGGAGAGCATTCGGCGCCCTCTTAGCGCCAACAATGGCCGAGCGTCACCCCCGGGTGCACGCCGCGCGCGTTTGCGGATATCAACGGCGGCAGTGAAGCGGCTGCTCCCTCTCCTGCTCCTCGCCTGCGGCGGTCCACCGCCCGAGCCGGACAGCTACGTGCCCTTCGCGTCGCACTTCGCGAACTACACGCAGTGGCCGTCGTTCACGCTGCCGGGCGCGCCCGAGCTCGAGCTGAGCCACCTCGCCGGAGACCGCGCCGTCTACATCAAGGCGATGCCGCCGCGCGGCGCCACGCGCTTCCCGGTCGGCACGCTGATCGTGAAGACCGCCTCCGACCGCATCTTCGCGATGGCGAAGCGGGGCGGAAACTACAACGCCGACGGCGCCACGAACTGGGAGTGGCTCGAGCTCGAAGGCTCGGTCTCGCAGCCGTTCATCCGCTGGCGCGGCATCGGCCCGCCCGACGGAGAGGGCTACGGCCCGCCGGGCACCAGCGCCTGCAACGTGTGCCACGCCGGAGCGGCCGAGACCGACTACGTGCACAGCGCCGACCGCCTGCTGCTGCGCTGAGGGAACGTTACGCCGCGGTGACGGCGCGATCCGGTGCACACCGCAAACCGTGTCATTAAGTTGCCCGACGTGAAGCTGGAACAACCGGACAGATTGGCTGGCCGGCCGCGTGAGCTGGGGACGATTCTCATCGTCGACGACGATCGCGACACGCGGGTCGCCGCGAGCGAGGTGCTGGTGGAGGCGGGCTACCGCACCCTCACCGCGCGCAATGGTCTCGAGGCGCTGCAGCTGTTGCGCGGCGGCGAGCGACCGCTCGCGATGATCATCGACATGTACATGCCGATCATGGACGGAGAGTCGTTCTGCGACACCTGCGACACCGAGCCCGTCTTCGCGGCGATCCCCCGCATCATCACCTCGGTGAACGAGAACAACGGGGCGTACATCCGCCGCTGGCGCGCGACCGCCTTCCTCGAGAAGCCGATTCGGGCCGAGCGCCTGCTCGAGGCGATCTTGAGCATCACGGCCGCGAACAAGCCGCAGGGCGCGCGCGCCCCGGCCTGAAGCTCAGTCTTCGGGGTCGTCTCCGAGCAGTCGTCAGGCCAGCGGCAGCGCGCGGCGCGACAGGGCTGGGGGCCGGCGCTGGTCCACCCATGCGGACGCGCCGAGACGCCGCAGCTCTCGACCCGTGAGCGGATCAGGGCCGCTGCAGCCACAGCGCTTGCGTCTCGGCGGCGCTGAGCGGCAGCCCGAAGCGGAAGCCCTGCATCAGCTCGCAGCCGAGCGAGGCGAGCTGCTCGACGTGCGCGGCGGCCTCGACGCCCTCGGCGGCGACCGAGAGGCCCAGGCCGCGGCCGAGCGTGATGATCGCGCGGATCACCTCGCGCGCCGCGGCGTCCTCTCCCAGGCGCTGCACGAAGCTCTTGTCGATCTTGAGGCCGGTGAACGGCAGCCGGTGCAGGTTCGCGAGCGACGAGTAGCCGGTGCCGAAGTCGTCCATCACGATGCGGACGCCGCGCTCCTTGAGCAGCGACAGGTTCGAGACCGCCTGCGGGTGATCCATCACCACCGACTCGGTGACCTCGAGCGAGAGCGCCTGCGCCGGCAGCCCCGTCTCGGCGAGCGCCGCGAGCACCGCCTGCGCCGCGCCCGAGCGATCGAGCTGGCGGTGCGACGCGTTCACCGCGACCGTGAGCTCGGGCTGGACCTTCCGCCACGCGACGAGCTGGCGACACGCCTCGCGCAGCACCCAGCGGTCGATGCCCTCGATGACCCCGGTCTCCTCGGCGAGCGGGATGAAGGAGTCGGGGACGATCATGCCCTTGGTGGGGTGTCTCCAGCGGACGAGCGACTCGAAGCCGACGAGCTTGCCGGCCGCCGTCACGAGCGGCTGGTAGTGGACCTCGAGCTGCGAGGCCTCGACGGCGTGGCGCAGCTCGCTCTCCATCTGCAGCACGGCGAGCGCGCGCTCGTGCATCTGCTCGTCGAACACCGCGACGCGGCCGCGGCCGCTCGACTTCGCGCGGTACATGGCGATGTCGGCGTCGCGCAGGATCTCCTCCGGGCGCGCGTACATGGGGCGGCTCATCGCGATGCCGACGCTCGCGCCGGAGAAGACCTCGCGGCCCCCGACGACGAACGCCTTGCCGAGCTCGGTGACGATGCGCTCGGCGACGCGCGTGGCGCCGTCGGGCTCGCGCGGGTCTTCGAGCAGCACCGCGAACTCGTCGCCGCCGAAGCGGGCCACGGTGTCGACGGTGCGGACGCAGCGCTCGAGGCGGCGGGCGATGTCGACGAGCAGGGCGTCTCCGGCGCTGTGGCCGAGCGAGTCGTTGATGTTCTTGAAGCGGTCGCAGTCGAGGAACAGGCAGGCGAAGTGCGACTCGGGGTCGCGCTTCGCGCGGGCGAGCGCGTGCTCCATGCGGTCGAGGAAGAGGGCCCGGTTCGCCAGGCCCGTGAGCGGGTCGCGGTTGCGCGCGCTGGTGATGTCGGTCAGCGAGCCGGCGATGCGCGTCGCGCGCCCGGTGGAGTCGCGGACGGCGGTGCCGCGCACCAGCACCCAGTGCCAGTTGCCGTCCTTGTGCAGCATGCGCGTCTCGACCTCGAGGAAGGGGAGCCGCCCGGCGATGTGGCCGTCGATGGCCCCCTTGAGCCGGCTGCGGTCCTCGGGGTGCACCTGGCCGTAGAAGGCGTCGACGGTGTCGTGCGTGTCGCCCCCCGAGAGGCCGAGCAGCTGCTTCCAGCGCGCGGAGATGAACAGGCGCGCGTCGCCGGTCTTCCAGTCCCAGATGCCGTCGTTCGAGCCGGTGACCGCGAGCGCGTACCGCTCTTCGCTCTCGCGCAGCCGCTCGAGGGTGCGGGCGCGCTCGGCGGCGTAGCGCACGACGCGCTCGAGCACCGCGCCGGTGAACTCGCCCTTCACGAGGTAGTCGACGGCGCCGGCGCGCATCGCGGCCACGTCGGTCTGGTGGTCGGTCGTCGCGGTGAGCATCACCACCGGAGTGCGGACGTCGCGCGCCTTCAGCGCCTCGAGCAGCTCGAGGCCGCTGTGCTCACCGAGCTGGAAGTCGAGCAGGCAGACGTCGGCGCCACCCGAGACGAGCCGGCCGAGGCCCTTCTCGTAGCTGTCGGCCCACTCGAGCGAGAGGCGCGAATGCGACTCTTCCAGCAGCGTCTTCACCACCTTGAAGGCGAAGGCGTCGTCGTCGATCAGCAACACCCTGGGGTCGGCGGCTGACATCAGGACGCCTGCGAGGGTAGCCCGCCGAGCCCGCCGATGTCTCCCGGGCTTCGGGCCTTCACGGCGATTATCCCTGCTTGGGGATGGCTGGCGTTCATCCCAATATGGGGATAAACACCCAGTATCCCCGGTTGGGGATATCATGACACCGTTCCTCGCCAAGACGCCCGCCCAGGTCGGCTCGATTCTCCGCGGCATCCGCGCGCAGCGGGGCCTCACGCAGCAGCAGCTCGCTGAGCGCCTGGGGCTGCCCCAGAAGGCCATCTCCATCGCCGAGACGCACGCCGAGCGCATGCCGCTGTCCCGACTCTTCCAGCTGCTCGGGGCCCTCGAGGTCGAGCTCATGCTCGCCGACGGTCGGCGCAACCGCTCACGCGCTCGCGTGGAGTGGTGAGCTCGCGATGCCTGCCCTCGACGTCTGGATGAACGGAGAGCGCGTCGGGAGGTGGACGCACGCGCGTGGAGAAGACCGGTTCGAGTACCACTCTGAGTGGCTCGAGTCGCCGCTGCGGCGGCCGCTGTCGCTGTCGATGCCCCTGCGACCGACCGGCCGCCCGTACGCCACGGCGGTCGTTCGACCGTTCTTCGACAACCTCTTGCCCGACAGCGATGAGCTCCGCAGGCGGATGATGAGCCGCTTCGGCGCGGCCTCGACGGGCGCGTTCGACCTCCTCGAGCAGGTGGGGCGTGACTGCGTCGGCGCCGTTCAGCTGCTCCCGGCCGATGCGCCTGCCCCAGACGTTCGCCGCATCGAAGGGCGGCGCATCAGGGACGCGGCGATTGCGGAGCTGCTGTCCCGGGTTCGCACGCCCGCCCTGGGCGCCGGAGACGAGGAGGACTTCCGGCTGTCACTCGCCGGCGCGCAGGAGAAGACGGCCCTCTTGCGCCACGGCGGCCACTGGTTCATCCCCCAGGGCGCGACCCCGAGCACGCACATCTTCAAGCTGCCGATCCTCGCGGACGACGCCTTCGGGCCCGACCTCTCGGCGTCGGTGGAGAACGAGTGGCTCTGCGCCCAACTGCTGCCGCGACTCGGAGTGCCCTGCGCGAGCTGCGAGATGAAGACGTTCGACGGTCAGAAGGTCCTCGTCGTCGAGCGCTTCGATCGCGTGATGGCGCCGGACGGCAGGTGGATCATCCGCCGCCCTCAAGAGGACCTCTGCCAGGCGACCGGCACGCCGCCCGCGAAGAAGTACGAGAGCCAGGGCGGGCCGGGAATCTTCGACATCATGACCGTGCTCCAGGGGTCGACGCGCCCCCTCGAAGATCGCGCCGACTTCTTTCGCACGCAGCTGGTGTTCTGGCTGCTGTGCGCGATCGACGGCCACGCGAAGAACTTCAGCCTCTTCATCGAGCCTGAAGGCCGTTTCGTGTCGACGCCCCGCTACGACGTCCTGTCCGCCTATCCCTTCCTCGGCAAGAGTCCCCGCCATCTCTCGCCGCACAAGGTGAAGCTCGCGATGGCGGTGCAGGGGAAGAACCGGCACTACCGGTGGAAGGAGATTCGGGTGCAGCACTGGCTCGAGACGGGCCGGCGCTGCGGCCTTCCGGGCTCGGGCCGCGGCATCCTCGATGCCGTGCTCGAGGCGGTTCCGCGCGCCATCGCGGAGACGGGAGCTCGCCTGCCTCCGGGGTTCCCCGAAGCCGTGCACGCGCCGATCTTCGCGGGGCTCGAGCGCGCGACGAAGGAGGCCAGGGCGGCGCTGGCGTCTCTTTAGCCGACGGGCGCCCCAGGGGCAGACCGCGAGCGCGGGCAGCGCGTGCCGCTTCACGGCCCAAGCCGCGGCTTCGACGGCCCGAGGCTGTCGCTGTCGACAAACCAGCCGCCGTCGACCCAGCGCTCCCTCACCGTCCGGTTCAAGCCCAGGCGCACGCGCTCTTCTCGAACGCGGAGCACTCCGGCGTCGCGGCGTTCGGTGGTGCTCCACGCGACGCGGCCGGCGTCGTCGCGCTTCTCGAACAGCTCGCGCTCGAAGACGCCGTCGCCGTCCGCGTCGATGAGGTCGAGCACCTCGCCCGGAGCGACCTCGCGCGCGTAGGTGAGCGTCCCGCGCTGCCTCAGCTCGAGCCGCGCAGCGCCGCCGTCGCGCCAGGCGACGCGGTACGTGCGGCAGCCGGCGTCGTCGAGGGAGAGCGTGTCGGCGCCTCCGTCGAGCAGCGCGGCTTCGGCGAGGTCGAGGGTGTCTTCACCGAGCGGCGCGCACGCCGCGGGAGCCGCCCGGGGCGCGGGCGCCTGGGCCGGCTTGCGGCACGCGGCGCAGGCGAGCAGCGCCGCGAGCGACATCAGTTGCAGCTGTCGTCGCACACGGTCTTCGTCTGCTGGCACCCGCCGCCCAGGGTGCAGGCGGTGTCGCACTCGGCCTTGGTGTCGCAGAAGATCTTGTTGCGTCCGCAGTACGCGCCGATGCCCTGCGAGATGTTGCCCCGCATCCCGTCCGAGCGGACGCCCTGGCGGCCGGGGCACGTGCCGAACTTGCTGCACTTGTCGCAGATCTCCTTGGCCGGCGCGCCCTTCTTCGGGTTGAGGCAGCGCACGCACGCGCACGAGCCTCCGCGGCTGGGGGCGAAGCACATCGTCTCGCAGGCGTAGGTGCGGTCGGTGATCTGCAGCTTGCAGGCCTTCGCGGCCAGCGAGACGACCGTGTCGTCGTGCGAGAACGACGGGTCGGAGTGCAGCATCTCGTGGAACAGCGTCTTCGCCGCTTCGGCGCCCACCGCGCGCGAGGTGTTGATGGTGAAGTCGAACTTGCCGTTCGCGCCCCGGCTCAGGCTGCCGTAGTCGGAGCACGGGTCGGGGTCGCAGATGAAGTTGAGCTTGCCCATCGTGGCCAGCGTCAGGCCTTTGCCCTCGGGCTGGAAGCCGTTGAAGCTCATGTCCTTCATGCACTTCGTGCCCTTCTTGAGCGCCGCGCCGAGCTGCTTCTTGATGGTGTTCCGCTGAGCCTTGCTGCAGGGAGCGGGCGTGCCGCCGCACGCGGGGCCTCCGGGCATCGGCGCCGGCGGCGCGCACGCCGGGTCGTACATCGACGACTGGTCGAAGCACGCGCGCTGGCGGATGGGCGTGTCGTACTCCTCGACGAGGACGCCGCCCTCTTCGAAGCGCACGCGCATGGTGTTCGCGTCGAGCCGCGTCTGCGTGTACTTCGTCGCGCCGAGGGTGGCGACCGACGAAGCCCAGTCGGGGCCCGAGAACGTGGTCTCGGTCGTCTGCTCGAACGTGCCGTCGAGGTCGAAGTCGAACTTCTCGTGCTCGCCCGCGGCGTCCTCGGTGAGCGAGTAGAGGACGACCGAGTCGCGCTCGGCGCGCGTGGTGCCCGAGGCGGCGTCGAACACGAGCTTCGTGCCGCGCGTGAGCGTGTGCTGCACCGCGAGCGTGTCGCTGCCGCGCGCGACGGTGAGCCGCCGGCAGCCGGTCGAGTTGAGCGCGATGTCGGTGCCTCCGTCGGCGTATTCGGCCTCGGCGCGCTCGAGGTCGGCTTCGGTGGGCTCGAGGTCCACCAGGCACTCGTCGAACGAGGGCAGCTGCGGCGGCTCGACGGCCTTCGACGGGTCGTAGTCGTCCGCCTGGTACACGAGCCGGAACGAGTAGGTGAGCGTGCCGGTCACCGGCTGCGGGTCCGGCTCGCCGACCTCGACCTCGGCGGGCAGCAGCGGCAGCGTCCCGCTCGCCTCGACCACGAAGCGACCGCTCTTGAGCTGCGCGACGGTGATGGGCTTGCCGCGCAGCCAGCTCTTGCTCACCGCGTACTGCGTCCGGTCGCACAGCTCGGGCGGCTGCATCGCGGTGATGACCGGAACGAACGCGAGGCCGTCGGGCGCGTCGAGCGGCAGGGTCGGCTCGGCGGCGAGAGAGATGAAGACGAACGGCACGTCTTGCGCCTGGTCCGCCGTGCTGGGACACGCGCGCATCGTGCCGCTGGTGCACGACGTCGTGCCGGTGCGCGCCTCGATGCGGCCCTGGACCTGCGCGAAGCCCTGCAACACGCCGATGCGCGAGCTGTACGTGGCCGCGTCTTTCACCGGCGCCGCGAGGGAGAGCGTGCGCACGGCGGAGGTGGTGGTGTTGGTGCAGCCACCGCTGTCCGAGCTTCCGGTGACGCTCCAGCTGCCGGTGGCCTCGACGAGCGCGTATTCGCCGGTGAAGCTCTCGACGCCTCCGCCCGAGCCACCGCCGGTGCCGCCGCCTCCGGGGTCGAGGCACTCGAAGCACGCGGAGCACAGCAGCAGGGAACTCAGACCGAGCAGACGAAGCATGACCGCCCGCTTACCGCACCTGCGCGGCGGGCGCAGGGTTAACGCGCCGGGCTACCGCCGGCCGCGCTTCGGCTGCAGCCACGGCGGCAGCGGTGCATCGGCCTTCTTCCGCACCGACGACTTCCCGGCGACCTTCGGCCGCGACGCGTAGACCGAGCGCGCGTGCTCGAGCGAGCGCTCGGCGGCCTCTTCGCTCGACTCTCCGGCGTCGCCCGCTTCCGACGGCAGCTGCGCCGGCGCGTGCTCGAGCCGCAGCGCGGCGTTCACCGCGAGCGGGTCGGGCGGGTTGAGCACCGCGTCCGCGAGCCCCCGCTCCCAGACGAACGCGAGCCCGCAGGCGACCGCGGCGAGCGCGAGCGTGCGCGCGTACGAGCGGCGCTGCTGCTTCTGCTTCTGCTTCGTCTTCGACGTCGCCGCCACCGGCTGCGGCGCCCGCATCGACGTCGTCGGCTTCGGCGCAGAGGGCGCCGGCGCGACCGGCAGCTTCGGCGCCGTCGGAGTGCGCGTCGGCCTCCACGCCTTCTCTTCGCAGCCCAACAGCAGCACCTGCTCGCGGCGCTTGCGCGTCTGGAAGAGGCCGGACACGAAGTCTGCCCGCGGCTCGGCCTTCCACATGAACGCCGAGGTTGCGGCCTTGAGCGCCTTCGCGAACTCCACCGCGTTCGGGAACCGCTTCGAGCGATCGGTGTCGAGCGCGCGCGCGAGCACCGCGTCGAGCTCGCGCCCGAGCGCCACGTTGAAGCTCGACGGCGGCACGAAGTGCGGCTGGCGCTCGAACCCGTTCGGCAGCTTCTGCCCCGAGAGCGTCTCGTGCAGCAGCGCGGCCAGCGCGTACACGTCGGTCTTCGGGTCGGGCATGCGCCCGTGGTGCACCTGCTCGGGCGAGAGGTACGGCGCCATCGCCGCGAGGCCCGAAGGCCGCAGGATCTTGCCGGCGATGCAGCGCATGAGCCCGAGGTCGAGCAGCTTCGAGTGGCCGTCGAACGTCACGAACACGCTCTCGTCGCTGATGAACCCGTGCGGGTGCGCGCCGGGCACGTGCAGCTCGCCGAGCGCGAGCGCGGCCTCGTGGATGATGGAGAGCGCGAGCCCCGCGGGCACCGACTTGCCGATCTTCCGGCAGGTGGCGTTGATCTCGTGCAGCGTCGCTCCGCTGGCGAACTCGGTGACCCAGAAGATGCCCTCGTCGCTCGCCTCGCTGCCATAGACGCGCGCGAGGTTCGGGTGGCGGAAGTGGCTCGCCCAGTGCGCGTGCTCGAGCAGGTCCTGCATGCCCTCGTCGGGCAGGTCGAGCTTGCGCAGGCACACCAGCGCCGTGCCTTCGCGCGGGTCGACGCGCATCGCGAGCAGCGCGTTGCCCGAGTTCGACGACAGCCGGCGAATCACCTGGCAGCAGCCGATGTCGATGCCCGCGACCGGGTCGGCCTCGAGCTCGGCCTTGTCGAACGGGTTCACCTGCGGCGCCGGCGCAGGCGGCGCGGGCGGCAGGCCGTGCTTGGGCAGGTCGGCGCGCTCCCAGGGGAGGCCGACGCAGAACTGCTGCCCCGGCAAGAGGAACTGCTGCGTGGGCACCCGCGATTCGGCCGTGCTCATCCGTGCCGTTACGCCTCAGCAACAACGGTGCCCTCACGCCCTCAGAGGGGACGTGTAAACCCGGAAACGTGTCGGGGGCCGATGAGTTGGAGCATCGAGGCTCCGTGCTGACCACGAGAGTGGCAGCCCGGCGTAAACGGGTGTGGCGTCACACCAAGGTGCCACACCGGCCTCGAGCGATCCGCGCGGAACCTTTACTGATCAACACGGTACGCCGATTGCCCTAGGGCTTTCGCATTATGGGCAAGCAACAGAACGACGAGCTGGAAGTGGTCGTGGACCTCGAAGACATCCTCGAGCAGGAAGACAAGGGCGAGCCCCAGGCTGTCCCGCCTCCGCCGCCGCGTGGCGAGTTCGAAGGTTGGGAGCAGGGCGAAGAGGACCTGACCTGATCAGGCCCCCCGCGGCTTCTCGGCCTTCTCGACGCGTCCATCGGCGTGGCGGGCGAATCGCCCTTCTCGCTGGTGGACGGGCTCGTGGCTGGGCCACGGCCAGCCGCCGAACTCGGTCCGGCGGTAATCGAGGAACGCCTGCTGGATCTGCTCCGGCGTATTCATCACGAAGGGTCCGTACTTCGCGACGGGCTCCCCGATGGGCCGGCCCTGGAGCACCAGCACTTCGCTCTCGGCGCCGCCGTTCTCCAGGGTGAGCTCGGCGTCGCTGCGCACCTTGATGGCGGTGCCCGCGACGAACTGCGTGTTGTCGACGGCGAGCTGGGCGCCCTTGAAGAAGTACAGCGTGCGGTTGAGCCCCGCGGCTCCCGCAGGCAGCTTCCACTGCGCGCCGGGAACCAGGCGCACGGCCCAGATTCCGACGTGCGCCTCCGGCCGGCTCGCCCAGGAGTTCGGCGGCGGCTTCGGCGGCTTCGCGTCTTTGAGCGCGCCGGCGATGACGGTCACCTCGACCGCGCGCCCCTTCGCGTCGTGGTGGAGGACCTTCGGAATCTGGCCGCTCCACATCATGGAGAAGTACGGCTTCACCATCTTGTCGGCGCCCGGCAGGTTCAGCCAGATCTGAAAGAGCTCGACCGGGTTCGGCTTGTCCTTCTCGAGCAGGGGGAACATCTCCGAGTGGAGGATGCCCGCGCCGGCGGTCAGCCACTGCACGTCGCCGTGGCCGAAGCGCGCCGCCGCGCCGAGCGAGTCGGAGTGGTCGATGTAGCCGCGCCGCGCGAGCGTGACGGTCTCGAAGCCGCGGTGCGGGTGCTGCGGGAAGCCGGGCACGTGGTCTCCGTGGTACATGCGCCAGCCGTCTTTGCCCTCGAAGTCCATGCCCATGTTGCGGCCGGCCAGCGACGCGCGCGCGGGCCCGAAGCCCTCGGCGGCCGCCGGGTATTCGTCGACGTGGTGGACGCAGAAGAGGAACGGGTCGTCGGTCTCCCACGGAGAAGGAGACGGACCGAGCGGACGTGAGCCGAGGATGGCGGGCTTCATGATGCGTGCAGCCTAACCACGCCGCCGCGGTGCGGGTAGCAACGCAGTGTTGCGGAAGTGGCGCAATCGCCCGCCGGCCGCTAGTTGATGGCCCCCAATGGTCCGGGCCTGGCTGACCGTGGTGGCGAGCGTCCTCGCGGGCAGCTTCGTGGGCTCGGGCGCCTACACCTTCGTCGCCGCGAAGGGGACGTCGTACCTCTCGAACGACCCCGAGGTCTGCGTGAGCTGCCACATCATGCGCGAGCAGTACGACGGCTGGCGCCACGGCTCGCACCACGCGGTCGCGGTCTGCAACGACTGCCACCTGCCGCACGAGAGCGCGGTCGGCAAGCTGTGGGTGAAGGCGCTCAACGGGTGGAACCACTCGAAGGCGTTCACGCTGCAGAACTTCCCCGAGCCGATTCGCATCCGCCCGTCGAACGCGAAGGTGCTCGAGACCAACTGCCTGTACTGCCACCGCCGCGTCACCGAGGAGATTACGGCGCACGGCACCCTCGGCGTCCCGACGGATCCCCAGGCCAGGGCCGACCTCTACGGCTGCGTCCGCTGCCACCCCGCGGTCGGCCACGGCCCCACGCGCTGACCTCCAGACAAGGAGCCCGATGTCTCCCACGCTTCGCACCGGTCTCATCGCCCTCGCCGCCGCCGTCGCCACCGCGCTCGTGCTCGCGCTCTTCTCCAACGTCCGCGACCGGCAGAACGAGGCGAAGCTCACGCACCTCGAGCTGGTGAAGCTCACCGAGACGACCGCCGACCCGGCCGAGTGGGGCAAGAACTTCCCGCGCCAGTACGACGGCTACCTGCGCACGTCCGAGCGGTACTCGACGAAGTACGGCGGGGCCGGCAGCGAGGGCATGCCGAAGAGCCGCCTCGAGGACGACCCGCGGCTGAAGACCATCTTCGCGGGCTACGCGTTCGCCATCGACTTCAACCAGCGCCAGGGCCACGCGTACATGCTCGACGACCAGCGCATGACGAAGCGCGTGACCGAGCGGCCGCAGTCGGGCGCCTGCCTGCACTGCCACGCGTCGAACGTCGTCGCGTACCGCGCCGCGGGAGTCGACGCGGGCGTCCCCGGCGCGATCGACGAGCCGTTCGACACTCCGAACGCGCGCGCGCAGCTGATGAAGGGCTTCGAGCTGATCGGGCAGCTGCCGTACGTCGAGGCCACGAAGCTGGTGAAGCACCCGGTCTCGTGCCTCGACTGCCACGAGCCGAAGACGATGGCGCTGCGCGTGACGCGGCCGGGGTTCCTCAACGGCATCGCCGCGCTCGCGAAGAGCGACGCCGGCGTGCCGCACCTGCCGTCGATCGAGCGGTGGCGCGCGGGCGACCGCGCGCGCGACTACGAGCCGAACGCCGACGCCTCTCGCCAGGAGCTGCGCTCGATGGTCTGCGGCCAGTGCCACGTCGAGTACTACTGCGGCTCGAAGATGACGCTCAGCTTCCCGTGGAAGAACGGGCTCGACTTCGACCGCATCGAGGCCACCTGGAACGCGACGAAGTTCGACGACGGCCACCGCTTCTACGACTGGAAGCACGAGCTCACCGGCGCCGAGGTGCTGAAGGCCCAGCACCCCGAGTTCGAGATGTGGAGCCAGGGCATTCACGCGCGCTCGGGCGTCTCGTGCGCCGACTGCCACATGCCGTACGTGCGCGAGGGCGCGATGAAGATCTCGTCGCACCACGTGCGCAGCCCGCTGCTCGACGTCAGCCGCTCTTGCCAGCCCTGCCACCGGTTCCCCGAGGGCGAGCTGCTCGCGCGCGTCTCCACCATCCAGGAGCGCACGCACCAGCTCATGGGCCGCGCCGAGGACGCGGTCGTCGATCTGATCAACGCGCTCGCCGACGCGAAGAAGACCGGAGCGACCGACGAGCAGCTCGGCGAGGCCTTCGAGCTGCAGCGCAAGGCGCAGTTCCGCGTCGACTTCGTGAACGCCGAGAACTCGATGGGCTTCCACGCTCCGCAAGAGGCGGCGCGGCTGCTCGCCGAGGCCATCGACTACGCGCGGCAGGGCCAGCTCGCGGTGCAGAGGGTGCCGACGCGGTGAGCCGAGGCGAGGGGGAGGGTGGCGGTGTTCGCGCCCGCAGCGCTCGCTGCACTGCGGGCTCAGAGCTTCCACTGCATCTGCGGCAGCCGCGCCGCCGCCTGCTTCTGCGCCTTGGTCGCCTCGAGCATCTTCTCGTTGATGGTCACGACGCGCTCGGTGAGCTGGTAGGCGAGGTTGACGGTGATCTTCATCGCCGCCACGTTCCACACCTCGAGCAGCTTGCGGAAGCTCTTCGTCGGAATCCGCATCACCAGCGTCTCGCTCATCGCCTTCGCCGAGGCCGAGCGCTTGTGACCGCCGCCGAGCACGCTCAGCTCTCCCAACACCTCTCCGATGCCGAGCTCGGCGAGCGGCTGCCCGTCTTTGCTCACCTGAACCCGGCCGCGCGCGATGAAGAAGAGGCCGTCGGCGAGCTCGCCCTGCTTGAAGACGTGGTCGCCTGACTTCACGGTCACCTCCTCGGTGACCTGCAGCACCTGGTCGAGCTCGGTCTCGGTGAGGCCCCGGCACAGCGGTGAGGCCGACAGCCGGCGGCGTCGCGTGTGAAGGGGCTCCATGGGAGCGAGGCTACCGGGGTGATTTCCCTTCCGCACGAAATGTGTGGCAGAAGGCGCGGCGAAGCGCCCCCGTTCGGCAGGAAGCTGAGGTTTCACATCATGCGTAGCGCCCACTGGCTCCTCTCCAGCCTCGTGTTCGTCGTCGTCGCCGGCTGTCAGTGCAAGAAGGAAGCGCCGAAGCCGACGCTGAAGGAAGAGGGCGAGACGTGCCAGAGCGACGACCAGTGCAAGACGGGCCTGTGCGACGGCGTGCCGGTCACGGGGACTCCGAAGTGCGTGCGCAAGTGCTCGAGCGGCTGCAACTCGGGCGAGGTCTGCATCCAGTTCACGCCGAACCGCTTCGCCTGCCAGCCTGATCAGCGCCGCCTCTGCCAGTCGTGCATGGCCGACACCGACTGCGCCTACCCGTCGGACTCGTGCCTCGCCGTCAACGGAGAGAACGTCTGCGGCCGCGACTGCGCGTTCGACCAGAACTGCCCCGAGGGCTACCGCTGCGTGAACGGCCTCGGCGTCGACGGCAAGGCGAAGGTGCAGCAGTGCGTGCCGATGAACGCCTCGTGCGCCTGCCTCGCCCGCGGAGACTTCCTGCAGCCCTGCACCGTCACCAACACCTTCGGCACCTGCCACGGCATCAAGCAGTGCGACGTGGTGAACAACGACGTCGTCTGCGACGCGCCGACGCCCGAGGCCGACGTCTGCAACGGCAAGGACGACAACTGCGACGGCGTCATCGACGAAGACGGCGGCACCGTCACCTGCGGCGTCGGCGTCTGCCAGCGCACCGTCTCGGCCTGCGTCGGCGGCTCGGCCGCGATGTGCACGCCCGGCGACGGAGGCATGGAGCTCTGCGACGGCCTCGACAACGACTGCGACGGCACCACCGACGAAGACTTCCCGGTGCAGGCCGACGTCATGAACTGCGGCGCCTGCGGCAAGGTCTGCATGCTGCCGCACGCGACGCCGAGGTGCGAGATGGCGACGTGCAAGGTCGACACCTGCGACATGGGCTGGGCCAATTGCAACAACATGGACCCGGATGGTTGTGAATCGAACTCGGCGACCGATGTGCAGAACTGTGGAATGTGCGGCCGCGCGTGCTCGACGGCGAACGCGACCCCCTCGTGTGTCGGCGGCAACTGCCAGTTCACCTGCAACACCGGGTGGATCGACCTCGACATGGACCCGGCGAACGGCTGCGAGTACCAGTGCACGTTCATGTCGGCGACCGACCTGCCGGACCTCGGCTTCGTCGACGCCAACTGCGACGGCATCGACGGAGAGCTCGGCAACGGCATCTTCGTCTCCCCCGCCGGCAGTGACGCCGCGGCGGGCACGCGCGCGGCGCCGAAGCGCACGCTCGCCGCCGCCGTGGTGGCGCTCGCGACCACCGGCAAGCGCGACCTCTACGTCGCCGCCGGCACGTACGACGAGCCGCTCGAGCTGCTCGGCCTCTCGGGCGTGAACGCGGCGGGGCAGTACCACCCGACGACGTGGCGCCGCGCGACCGCGAACACCACCACCGTGCGCACCGGCAACCCCGCCTTGAAGCTCGACGCGGTGAACAACGTGCTCGTGCAGGGCTTCCGCTTCGAGGGCGGAGACGGCACCGGCGCGAACCCTTCTGCCTACGGCGGCTGGGTCAGCGAGTCGCAGGGCGTGCGGCTCGAGGGGCTGTTCGTGCAGGCCGGCCGCGGAGCGAACGGCGGCGACGGCGCCAGCGGCTCGACGGGAGCTCCCGGTGGCGCGGGCTCCTTCGGGGCTTCCGGCTGCGTCGCCGAGACGCGGCCGTTCAGCGGCAGCATCGACCCCCAGCTCATCTGCGCCATCACCGAAGGCAACTGCAACCGGCCCCAGGGCGGCGGCGGCGGCTCGAGCGCGTGCGGCTACCCCGGTGGCGCCGGCGGACAGCCGTCGCACTTCGACTTCGACATCATGCCGGTGCCGCAGGGCTCGCCGGGCAACCCCGCTCCGAACGGGACGGGCGCCGCGGGCACCGGCGTGCCGCACCTGACGACGCCTCAGCCGGGAACCGCGTACTGGGGCGGCGACGGCGCGTCGGGCGCCGCCGGCGCGAACGGCGCGGCGGCGGCGGCGACCGCGGCGTTCAACGCGAGCGGCTACGTGCTGCGCAACGGCGCGAACGGCGCGCTCGGCGGTCACGGGCGCGGCGGTGGCGGCGGCGGCGGCGGAGCCGGCGGCCAGGAGCCCATCATTCACCCGTCGCTCGCGTCGTGTGAGGCGTGGGGCTCGGCGGGCGGCGGCGGCGGTGGCGGTGGCTGCGGCGGCAGCTTCGGCGCCGGCGGCATCGGCGGCGGCGGCTCGATCGGCCTGTTCCTCTACAACGCGAACGTCACGGCGACGGCGGTCAACGTGCGCAGCGGCAACGGCGGCAACGGCGGCCGCGGCGGCGACGGCGGCGGCGGCGGCACGGGTGGCCCCGGCGGCGGCTCGAACTACAGCTCCGACCAGGGCGACGCCACGCGCGGCGGCGGCGGAGGTCGCGGCGGAGACGGCGGCCGCGGCGGCCACGGCGGCGGCGGAGCGGGCGGCAACGTCTACGGCCTGGTGAAGAACACCGGCACCACGTGGACGCCGGTGAGCGGCACGTCGTTCATGCTCGGCACGCCGGGCCAGGGCGGCGCGTCGCTCGGCAACGCGGGCCCCGCCGGGGCGTCGCAGCTGCAGCTGACGTTCTGATCAGCGCGAGTAATTCTTTACCTCGCTCGCAAGGCACGCTACGGCTGCGCACGCTGCGCGCCGTACGGGGGCTTCACACACATGCGAAGAGGGGTAACCGCGATGAACAGTCGTTTCCTGCTGTCGATGGTGGGTCTGATGCTGGTGGCGGGCTGTCCGCAGTGCGCTCCGGGCCGAGTGGGTCCGGCGGTCGCACGCCTCACCGTCCGCAACGTGGGCGCCATGGCGACGCTGCTCAACGCGAACTCCACGTGCGGCTTCGCCGCGACGAGCGTGCTCGGCAACCCGACCATCAGCGGCAACGTCGGCGGCATGGGCACCGTCACGTACCAGGCCACCGACTGCGTCATCGACGCCGGCGGCGGCACCGAGGTCTCGAAAGACTGCCTCGACGCCACCACCACGGCGCGCGGCAAGGTGACCCTCACCGCCAAGCGCACCATCACCGGCCAGCTCACCGGCAACATGATGAACCCGGTCATCCCGGCCGGCCCCGACGCGGTCACCATCACCATCGAGAAGGCGACGTTCGAGGACTTCGTGGTCGAGAAGTCGAACAGCGAGAACAAGCTGACCATGAACAAGGGCAGCCTCTCGGCGGTGCTCAAGCCGCGCCTCGCCGTCGCGGCCGCGAACGGCTCGTGCTCGATCGCGACTCCGAACTCGGCGTTCTCGGAGATCAAGTACGACATGGGCAGCGAGGTCTTCGTCGACTCGCCGAGCAACAAGTTCTCGACCACCGTCGACGCGTCGAACATCGCCGCGCAGAACGGCGTCAACGGCGACATCAAGAACACGCTGTCCGGCAACATCACCGTCTTCGGCAAGGACGTGGCGGCCATCGACCCGAACGACACCGACGGCCTCGACCCCGACTTCGACGAGGCGAAGTTCGCCGAGTCGTGGGCCTGCCTGCCCGGCCTCCAGATGCCGACCAGCTTCATGTGCGCGGACCTCAAGCCGCGCCTCGCCGGCGGCGTCGCGCGCACCTCGGTTCGCACCCTCGGCACCGTGGCGTCGCTCATCGACGCGAACACGATGTGCGGCTTCTCGAGCCCCGCGGTCGGCGGCACGCCGATGCTCTCCGGCACCGTCGGCAAGGACGACGGCGAGGCGGTGTTCACCATCTCGACGCCGTGCGCGATCACGTTCGCGATGGACACCCCCGTCTCCACGGACTGCAACATGGTTCAGACGCGCGTCGTCGGCACCGTGACGGTCACCGGCACGAAGACGGTGCGCGGCTTCCGCACCGGCAACCCGCGCCAGCCCATCGTCCCGGCGACGCGTGACCCGGCCGAGTTCAACCTGACGCTCGCCTTCACCGACTTCCGCGTCACGAAGAGTGACTCGACGTCGTTTCTGCTCGTGAAGAGCGGCACGCTGTCCGGCAAGGTGGCGCCGCGCACCGCGATCGACAGCGCGACCGGCGCGTGCAGCATCTCGACGCCGGTGGCGACGTTCTCGGACCTGTCGTGGACGAACGGCTCGGTGCGGCTGACCACCGACGGCAACAGCTTCGACATGGCGGTCGGCGCCTCGATGCTGAACGCGCAGAACGGCACGAAGGGCATGGCGTCGAACACCATCTCCGGCACCATCACCGTCGACACCACCGCGTACCCGCTGATGGCCGGCGGCGAGCCGCTCGACACCGCGTTCAACCAGATGACGTTCGACCAGAGCTACGCGTGCACGCCGCGCATCGTGATTCCCCCGGCCGACGCCGCCTGCTCGTTCCGCCAGGCGCTCGGCATCGGAGCGGCGCGGCTGCTGGTGAAGAACGTCGCGACCGCGACCAGCATGGCGAACGGCAACAACATGTGCGGCTTCGCGGCGGCCTCGGTGCTGATGAACCCGACCGACGTGCAGGGCACGCCGGGCAACCCCGGCTCCATCACGTGGACCGTGAACGCCTGCGGCATCGGCCCGCTGCCGGCGAACACCACCATCGCGACGAACTGCATCGGCACGCAGACGAGGGCGGGCGGCTCGGTGGCGGTGACCGGCACGAAGACCGTGCGCGGCCTGCGCCAGAACATGCCGCCGATCGTCCCGGTCTCGCGTGACGCCGGCACGTTCGACATGACGAACATCACCTTCACCAACTTCGAGCTGTACGACGCGGTGGTGAACCTGGACGGCGGCATGCCGCTGACCCCGACCCGCTCGACCCTCACCGGCACCGCCTCGGCGCGCGTGCAGCCGGTCGGCGGCGAGAGCATGGCGAACGCCGGCGTCTACAGCATCACCACCCCGGTCGCGGGCATCGAGATGCTGACCATGGCGAACGGCAACATGTCGCTCGTCAGCGACGGCAGCCGGTTCGACATCGCGCTCACCGGCGTCGCGCTCGAGGCCTACAACGGCACGTTCGCGGGCCGCTCGAACGTCATCTCCGGCACGCTGACCGTCGACGGCCAGCCGGTGACGGTCATGATGGGCACGCCGCTGGACCCGGCCTTCAACCAGACGACGTTCAACGCGTCGTACATCTGCACGCCGGACCTGGTCGGCCCGGTTCCTCCCTGAGCAGGGCTTCGGTTTGATGGGGAGGCCCACAGCCTCCCCATCAGGCGTTCGCGACGGGCCTCCACGGCGCTGAGCAACCGATGAGCTACCGGGCGTGAAGAAGCTTCGTGTCGTCGGAGCGCTCGTGCTCATCACCGGCCTCTGCGCCGGTGGGTACTGGTGGTTCACCCGCGTCGATCGCGCCGTCGAGGCGGCGCTGCGCGGCGAGACGTGGCGCCTGGACTTCGAGCTGCTCACCGCCCACGGTGACTCGCCGAACGTCGCGGCCGCAGCGGTCTCGCTGGCAGGCCACCTCGGGCAGCAAGACTGCACGCCCGAGCGGCTCGCCCTCTTCGACGCCGTCTTCTCGACGCAGAAGCTGCCGGACGCCGTCGCCCTCGCGTGTGTCGTCAACCGCTGCCCGGGCGCCTCGGTGAAGAAGTGGCTGCCCTACCCCGGAGCCCAGGTGGCGCACGCGGTGCGCCAGGTGCTGCGCGACGAGTTCCGCGGCTCGGACACCGACCCGCTCATCACCTGGCTCGAAGACTCGAGGGCCGGCGTCAGCGAAGACGTGCTCGTCGCGGTGGCGCTCGCGCTCGGCACCTCTATGAAGGCCGCGCGTTACTTCGAGGTCGGCTTTCCCGCCGACGGACAGCCGCTCGGCGCCGAGCCGCGGACTCCGCCGGGGCAGGACCCGCGCCTGCCGGCGGCGCTCGCCGAGGCGGTGCTGCAGTACGGCCGCCTCAGCCCGACCGACAAGCGCACCACGCCGGCGATCGCGAAGGCGGCGGCGGTGGTGAAGGTGCCCGTGACGGACGAGGTGATCGCCGCGGTCGCGCGCATGGACTCCCAGGGGCTGGAGGACGCGGCGCGCGCAATCCTGGGCGGCGCTGAGCCCGAGCGCGTGCGCCAGGTCATCGGCGAGCGCGAGGACTGGGCGGTGGCGTCGGGACGGCGGGCGACGATTCTCGAGGCGCTCGGAGCCGGTGCGCCCGGCGACATCGACGCCATCTTCGTCAGCGTCCGCGGGCTCGACGGCGACGCCTGGACGACGAGCGACGGCGAGCGGCTGCGGCAGCAGACCCTGCAGCGCTCTCGCGCCGGCGTGAGCAAGCTGGGGGCGCGCGCGGTGCCGGCGGCGCGGAAGTACCTGTCCGACTCCGACGCGCAGGTGCGGGCGCTGGCGCTCGACGTGCTGTTCGAGCACGACCGCGCGAACTTCATCGAGGCCGTGTTCGAGGCGTCGCCGAAGCTCTCGTACCGCGATCTCGAGCGCGCGCTCGAGCTCGCCGGCTCCGAAGACCAGCAGCTGCTCCTGCACTTCGCGGCGCTGGCGCAGCCCGCCCTCGTCGAGAAGGTGAAGGCCGAGCTGCTGAAGCGGCCCGCCGCCGTGTTGGTGCCGTCGATGTTCGCGCTGATGGCGCGGCGCGAGTCGTTCTCGCCCGAGGAGGTCGCGGCGTACCAGCACCTGCTGGCCGAGTGCCCCGGTTCGGGTCCCGCCACCGCGACGGCGCTCTCGAAGGCGCTCGACGGGGCCGGCGGCGACCCCGAGCGCGTGTACTGGCTCACCAAGCTGCTCGGCCTCAAGCACCTCTCGACGACCGGCGGAGGTGCCGCCGAGAAGGCCGTCGTCGCGAAGTTCCTCGCCGACTCCAGCGGCTACGACTACGTGCGCATCAAGTACGTGAACGGCAAAGAGGTCAGCCGCGAGCCGACGCGGGTGACGTTCGCGAGCCTCGCGACCGAGGCGATGGGCCGCTTTCGCTGAAGGCGAGCCTCAGGGCTTCGGCTTGGTGGGCAGGCCCGCAGCCTCCCAGTCCGACATGCCGCCCATGTTCGCCGCCGGGTAGCCGAGCGCGGCGGCCTGCTCGGCCGCCTCGCCCGCGCGCTTCCCCGCCGCGCAGTAGAAGACGAGCTTCCCCTTCGGCTGCTTCGCCAGGAAGGCCTTGAAGGCCGCGGGGTCGCTGCGCACCTTGGTGAGCGGAAACCACTTCGCCGGCTTCGCCATGCCCGAGGTGACCTCTTCCTCCTCGCGCACGTCGATGAGGGTCGCGCCACCCTTCTCGGCGAGCGCCGCGGCCGCCTTCGCGTCGATCTTCTCGACCTTCGTGGGCTCGCCGGCGAGCGCGAAGGAGAACGCGACCAACGACGTCACCACCGACCAACGCAGAGCAGTTCGCATGAGCTTGTCCTAACTCCGTGTCCTCGCGGCGTCACTTCGTCGCGCCCGCCGTCTGGTGTCGGCTCTCAGCGCGAGACGCGAAACTCGACGCGGCGATTCCGCGCCCGCCCCTCGTCGGTGTCGTTGGTGTCGATGGGCATCTCGGCGCCGACGCCCTGCGCTTCGAGCCGAGCGGCGTCGATGCCTCTGCCCTCGAGGTACTTCTTCACCGCGGTCGCGCGCGCGAGGGAGAGCGGCGGGTTGTTCGCGGGGTCTCCCGTCGCGTCGGCGTGGCCCACGATGGTGAGCCGCTTGATGCTCGGGTTGTCGTCCAGAATCTTCGCCACGGCGTCGAGCAGGTCGGTCGAGCTCTCCGCGATGTCCACCTTCGCGTGCTCGAAGGTGATCGACTCGCGGACCACGATCTTGTCGCCCTCGAGCGTGACGAGCTCGGTCAGGTCGCGGTGGGCCGGCGCCGGCTTCTGAGCCGTCGCGCACGCACAGATCAGGAGGAGGAACCCCAGCCGCCCCATCTGTCCGTGCATAGCACGACGCTTTCTCGTGGAGCGCACGCTCACGTGCGCGCCGTGCGCAACGGCGGGGGGGGCGACACCTCGCAACCGGGCGGATCAACACACGGCACGCGGCGTGCTCACACAGCCCGTGCTCATGGTTCGCGTCTCCAACAAGCGAAAGCACCCGCGGTACGACGGCAGCGGCATCTGGGCGCGCGTGAAGATCGACGGCGTGCTCACCGAGGCGCAGATCGACAACGTCTCGCTCGGCGGCGCGCTGCTCGGTCTGCGGTACTTCTGTCCCATCGGGAAGAACGTGCTGCTCGACATTCGGGCCGCGCAGCGCGACCTGCGCCTGGTCGGCCGCGTCGTCGGTACGATTCCGCGCGGCCGGCAGCGCTCGCTGCACGCGCTGCACGGCGCCCGCGTGCGGTTCAACACGCCGTCGAAGTCCACCGAGGACGCGCTGTTCGCGCTCATCCGCGGGATGCCGGCGGACACCACCTGCGGCAGGAGCCAGACCGACCCCGAGGCCTTCGAGTTCCACGAGCTCAAGCTCGATGACACCTTCGACATCGACGTCGAGGGCGAAGAGCCGACGATGCGGTCAACCGGCTAGGTTCTCTTCCATCCACCGCGCGCCGAACTCGACGATGTCCCGCGCCTCGATGAGCTCGGCCTTGGCGCCGCCCACCGGCCCTTCGCGGTGCCTGCGCTCTGCCAGGTACGCCTTCGTGATGAGCGCGAAGTAGTCCTCTCCGTCCCAGTCGGCGATGCCGTTCATGTCGTCGAGGCACTCGATGAACACGTGGCCGCGGCCCTCGAGCACGTAGTCCCACCGCGTGCGCCGCTTGTTCGGCAGCTGCGCGACGTACTCGGCGTAGTGCAGCACCGTGACGGTGTCGGGGTCGGAGCCCAGCCGCAGCACCCGCCCGCCCCAGTCGCACAGCTTCTGCAGCGGAGACCCCGGCCCGTAGTAGTCGTTCCACGGCTGGCCCTCGAGGAGCTCCTTCGCGCGCGCCCCGCGGGCGCCGAAGCGGCCGCTCGGGTTGTCCGAGACGAGCGTGCCCGGCCGGCGCCGGAACGCCTCCGCCGCCCAGCCGACCTCGGGCAGCACCGGCGCGCTGTGGAAGTCGAACGGCGGCGTCCCCGCGAGCAGCGCCGCGCGCTCGCTCACCGGCTTCAGGTTCACCGGGTCGAGCGGGTACTCGGTGCCGAGCACCATGAGCAGCGTGCCGCGGGGGCCCACCGCTGCGTCGAGCGCGTCGAACAGCACGTCCGCTCCATTCGGCACGCCCTGGCTGCGCGCGAGGCCGAGCTTCCGCATCGACGCATGCACCATCAGCACGTCACCGGGGCGGACACCGAGCCCGCCGAGCTGTTCTTCGAGGTTCATCACACCCGCCTCTACGTGGAAGCAGCGCGTCGGTTACCGCTTCTTCAGCTTCAACGTCAGCTTCTTCGTCTCGCCCTCGCCGATCACGAGCTTCTGCGACAGCTTGAGCTTCTTCGCGCGCAGCTCGAGCACGTGCTCGCCCGGCGGCACTTCGACGTCCACCAGCGGCGTCGTGCCGAGCGGCTTGCCGTCGAGCGTCGCCTCTGCCTTCGCCGGAGTCGTCTGAATCGTCACCAGCGCCGGCTTCGGTGGAGGAGGCGGCGGCGGCGCGCCGGCATCGGGCTCCTCCAGGCCGGCGTCGGCGGGCTCCGCGGCGCCGGCGTCGACCTCTTCCACCGGCGGGGGAGGCGGCGGTACGTACGCCGGCTCGATGCCGAGCGCGGTCGCGACCTGCGGCGGAATGCTGCGGCGCACCGGCTCTTCGAGCTGCTCCCACTTCGCCCAGACGCCGACGAAGAACGCGGCGGCCAGCGACACGAACACGAGCTGGAGGAACCGCAGCGCCTTGCGGCTGGGTTTCTTCTCCGGAGCGGCAGTGCTCACCGGCTCCATGCTGGTGACGTCGACGGCCGCGCCCGGCGCCACGCCCTTCATGCGCAGGCGGATGAGGTCCGCGATGCGGCGCGCGTGCTCGTCGGGCTTCACGCGGTCTCCGACGTCGAGCACGCCCTGAAACGCCTCGAGCCGCACCTTCAGCGCCTCGGGTCGCGGGCAGCGCCGCGCGAGGTTGCGCTCGCACGCCCACGCCATGGCCTCGTCGAGCGCCTTCGGCACACCGTCGCGCGCCTGCCTCAGCACCGGCAGCGGGCGGTTCGCGATCGCCTCCCACGTCTTCGCGAACGTGTCCTCGAGGAACAGCGCCTTGCCGAGCACCGCCTCGGCGAGCACGCTCATCACCGCGAACACGTCGGACGAGGCGTTCAGCGGCTCGGCCGTCGTCTGCTCCGGAGCGACGTAGGCGAACGTCGGGTCCGTCTTCCCCTCCGGCTTGAGCAGGTGCCGGCACGCCGCATCGAGACCGAACCCCGTGAGCCGGACCTGGCCGCTCGCGGTCAGCACGACGTGCTCGGGAGAGATTCGACCGTGGAACACCGGCATCGGCACCGCGCCGTCGTTGCGCGAGTGCGCGTGCTCCAGCGCCTCGAGCAGCTGCAGCGCGATCCACGTCGCGTGGCTCACCGGCAGCTTCTCGCCCGTCGCGGCGAGCGTGGTGAGCAGGCCGCGCAACGTGCGGCCTTCGAGCGTCTCGGTCACGATGGTGACCAGGCCTCCGTCGGCGCTCGCGTCGAGCGGGCGCAGGATGAGCGGGTGCGAGAGCTTCGTCGCGCTGCTCACCTCGGCGAGAATTCCCTCGACCGCGTTGCGACCGACGATGAGCCGGCGCACCTGGACGAGGCGGCCGCCGCGCTTCTCCGTGAAGATCTCTCCCAGGGTGTCCTTCGCCACGGCGGGCCCGAACGTACCGCTACGCGGGCTGCTGCCGCGCGAGTAACAGCTCGAACCGCGCTCCGCCGCCCGGCGCGTCGCCGACCTGAACGTCTCCGCCGAGCGACCGCACCACCTGGCGCACGATGGTGAGCCCCAGGCCCGTCCCCTTCGCGCGGGTGGTGAAGAACGGCTGGAAGATCTTCTCGCGCAGGTCCACCAGCACGCCCGGGCCGGAGTCGTCGACGCGCAGGCACACCGAGTCGCCCCGAAGCTCGAGGTCCATGCGGACGGACGCGTTCGCCGGAGACGCCTGCCCCGCGTTGAGCAGCAGGTTCCCCACTGCGATCTCGAGCTGCGTGACGTCCGCCCGCGCGAAGACCGGCGCCGCGGGCCGCACGACCTCGATGGTCACGTGCGCGCACGCCGGGGTGTTCCGCGCCGCCACCGCGCAGCGCTCGAGCAGCGCGCCGAGCTCGAGCAGCTCGAGCTTGAGCTCCAGCGGCCGCGCGACCTGGAGCAGCTTCGACACGAGCACGTCGAGGTGATTCACCTCTTCGTCGATCATCGAGAGCACTCCGGCGGCCTGAGCTCCTGCCGGCAGCTGCCGATGAAGCAGGCTCACCGCGTTCTGAATCACCCCGAGCGGGTTACGGACCTCGTGGGCCATCACCGCCGCGGCTTCTCCGAGGCCGGCGAGCCGCTGCTGCTCGAGCAGCTCCCGCTTGAGCTCGGTCATCGCCTCGAGCTGGCGCCGCCGCCGCTCGTGGAGCTCGACGTTCTCGAAGGCGATCTCGAGCTGGTGAGCGAAGAGCTCGAGCGCGGCGACCGTCGCAGGCGAGAGCCGCTTCCCCCGCACCGTCATGACGCCCCACGGCCGGTCGTCGACGAACAGGGGCACGTCGACGCCGCCGTGCGTGGGGAGCATGGTGAAGACGGTCGTGAAGATGGACCTGGGCAGGGCGGCCCGAAGCTGCTCGCTGATGTCGGGACGAATCGCCGCGCGCCGCAGCTCGAACAGCTGCTGCAGCCAGGGCAGCGCGTCGAGGCGCAGCGTGATGTCACGCAGCCGCCCCTGGACCAGCTCCAGCAGCGGGCGGGTGATGCCCCGGACGACGTAGTTCGCGCTGGTCATGCGCATCACCTCGCCGTCGACCTTGAGGAACGCGGCGTCGAGCTCGGCCCGGCGAAGCAGCCGGCCCGCCGAGGAGAGGACCTCGAGCTCGGAGCGCGCGCGCACCAGCGCCCCTTCGGCGAGCGCCTCGATGAGGAACCGGTACTCGTGCTCGATCTGCGTTCGCTCGAGCCGGCTCGCGTGGCCGAGGCGAGAGAACCCGTACCCGAGGTACACGGCGGACACCGCGAACATGGTGCCCCACCGCGCGAGCTCGGCGGCCCCGGCGTCGTGGCGCGTGATGAGCCACAGCGTCGCTGCCGTCGCCGCGAAGCCGGCCGTCACCGTCGGCAAGCGCCGGTTGCCGAACACCGCGAAGGACAGCAGCGGCAGGGCGAACAGCACCGCCAGGGCCGAGCTGAACGTCGAGGCCCAGGTGTACGCGAGCCACGCGACGGTGACCGCGGAGCCGACGGCGATGAACGAGAGCAGGAGGTCGAGCGACCGCTCCGACAGGCGCGCCATCACGAACGAGAAGACCACCACGCCGACGACGAAGACGAGCTGGCCGATCAGCGTCCGCCCGTTGTGCGTGCCCACGCCGTAGTCCACGAGCGCGACCGGCACCCACAGCAGCGTCGTGTAGCGCATCGCGTGCGCGACCTGATCGCGGCCGGCTGCCAGCAAATCGGTGCTCCGCGCCCCAGGCGGAGAAGACGACGACATGGGTGGCCTCTACGCGACGCGTGTCCCGCCGTCGAGTCAGGGAATTCCCGCAATCGGTGCACGCCTGTCGAAGCCCGACGAGGTGCGAAGCGGCCCGGCGACGAGCGCATCACTTCACGGATTCGTCGGCGGCCACCGGGTGGCCACGTCGGCGACGACGAGGCCGATCATCACCGTGAGCAGCACCACCGTCGCGAGCGCGTACGCGCGCGTCGTCGGCGCGTGGCGGCCGAGGTGCATGAAGAACCACACGACGAGGCCGGCCTTGAGGCACGCGATACCGACCGCGAGCGGCACGCGCAGCGCGAGCGGCAGAAATGCGTCGAGCTGCCTCGCCGTGAGGAAGGTCAGCAGGGTGAGGACGAGCAGCCCTCCCAAGACGAGCGCGTAGCGGAGCATCAGAGCAGGTAGAGCAGCGGGTACACGAAGATCCAGATGAGGTCGACGAGGTGCCAGTACATGCCGGCGAGCTCCACCGGCGTCGCGTTGCGCCGCGCGAACTCTCCTTTGAAGGCGCGCACCGCGATCCACCCCAGCACCACGATGCCGATGACGACGTGCAGCGCGTGCAGGCCGGTGATGAAGAAGTAGAGGACGAAGAACATCGGCGCGCCGGGGCCGACCCTGGCGAGGTCGACGCCGCGGACGGCCTCGAGGTGCGTGAGGTCGAAAGAGAAGTACCGCCCGGGGAGCAGCCCCTCGTGCACCTTGTGCGAGTACTCGAGGTACTTGATGGCGAGGAACACCTCGGCGAGCGCGATGGAGGCGACGAGGAACCAGCCGGCCAGCTTCGTCTTGCGCGCCTCGGCGTGGTGCACCGCGACCGCGACGGTGAAGCTCGAGACGAGCAGCACCACGGTGTTCAGCGTGCCGAGCTTCCAGTCGAGGTGGACGGCGGCGAGGTAGCGGAACGTGTCCGTGTACAGGTAGCGGTACACGGCGAAGGCGCAGAAGAGGCCGCCGAACAGCAGCACCTCGTTCGCCAGGAACAGCCACATGCCCAGCTGCGCGGCGCGCCGCTCGGAAGGCGCGTCGGGGAAGTGCTCGGCGTGCGCCGTGAAGCCGGTCTCAGGAGGCATCGCGCACCTCTTCGTCGTCGGGCGCCTGGTGGTAGTCGTGCGGCTCTTCCACGCGCGTCACCGGCCCGGTGAAGTTGTGCGGCTCGGGCGGAGAGCGCGTCGTCCACTCGTAGCCCTTGCTGTGCCAGGGGCTGTCACCGGCGCGCTCTCCGCTGAACAGCGCGAGCACGAGGTAGAGCAGCACGAGCGTGAAGCCGGCCGCCAGCAGCGCGGCGCCGGCGCTCGAGAGGACGTTCAGGTTCCGGAACATCTCGTCGTACTGGTAGTAGCGGCGCGGCATGCCCATGTTGCCGAGCATGAACTGCGGCATGAACGTGCCGTTGAAGCCGATGAAGATGAACGTGAGCGCCATGTAGCCCGCGCTCTCGTTGAACATCCGGCCGAACATCTTCGGGAACCAGTAGTGAAGGCCGGCGAGGAAGGCCATCAGCACCGTGCCCACCATCACGAAGTGGAAGTGCGCGACCACGTAGTACGTGTCGTGCCAGTGCACGTCGAGCGAGACGACGGCGAGCGAGATGCCTGTCATTCCGCCGAAGACGAGGAAGTACAGAAATGCACAGGCGTAGGCGAACGGCACCGTCATGTGCACGGCGCCCTTGTACAGCGTCATCACCCAGTTGAAGACCTTGATGGAGGTGAAGACGCCCACCAGCATCGACAGCGCGCCGAAGATGCCCGCGTCGAACGTCGACTGGCCCGACACGAACATGTGGTGGCCCCAGACGAAGAAGCCGACGCCGGCGATGCCGATGGTCGAGGCGGCGACCAGCTTGTAGCCGAACACCTGCCGGCGGCAGAACGTGGCCACCACCTCGGAGATGATGCCGAACGCCGGCAGCACCATCAGGTACACGACCGGGTGCGAGTAGAACCAGAACAGGTGCTGGAAGAGGATGGGGTCTCCGCCGCGCGCCGGGTCGAAGAGGCCAAAGCCAAACACCAGCTCCGCGAACACCGCGAGCACCAGAATTCCAATCACCGGGGTCGCCAGCACCTGGATGACGCTCGTCGCGTACAGCGCCCACACGAACAGCGGCAGCTTGCCCCACGACAGGCCCGGCGCCCGCAGCGCGTGCGTCGTCACGATGAAGTTGATGCCGGTGAGGATGGAGGAGAGCCCGATGACGAAGATGCCCAGCATGATGGGGGCGAGCTTCGTCACCGTCGTCGTCGAGTACGGCGCGTAGAACGTCCAGCCGGTGTCGGCGCCGCCGTGAAGCATTCCCCACAGCGCGATGACCAGCCCGGTGACGAACAGCCAGTACGTGGCCAGGTTGAGGCGCGGGAACGCGACGTCTCGCGCGCCGAGCATCAGCGGCAGGAAGAAGTTGCCGAAGATGGAAGGAATCGCCGGCACCATGAACAGGAACACCATCACCATGCCGTGCAGGGTGAAGAGGCGGTTGTACATCTGCGCCTCGATGACGTCGGGGCCGGGCGTGAGCAGCTCGAGCCTGAGCACCATCGCGAACAGCCCGCCCGCGAGGAACGTGAGCAGCGTGGTGCCCAGGTACATCACGCCGATGCGCTTGTGGTCGGTGGTGCCCAGCCACGAGCCCAGCGAGGTGTCGTGCGTGAGGTAGCTCACAGCGCGTCCGCCTCCGGGCTGGCCAGCGACTTGATGTACTCGAGCAGCGCCGCCGTCTCGCCGGCGGTGAGCTGGCCCTGGAACGACGGCATCGTCGGCGCGTAGCCCGCGACGAGCTCGGCCATCGGGTCCATCATCGAGCGCGTGAGGTACGCCTCGTCGGCGATGACCGTCTTGCCGTTGGTCAGCTTCACCTCGGAGCGGTACATGCCGCGCCAGGTGGGGCCGAGGTGGTTCGTGCCGTCGACGGTGTGGCAGCGGCCGCAGCCCTTCTCCAGCGCGAGGCGCTCGCCCTGTCTGGCCATCGTCGGCTCGGCGGTGCCGCGCGCGTCGGCGCGGGCGGGCCAGGTGACGGCCTTCGCGTCGGTGAGCCAGGCTTCGTAGTCGGCGGGCTCCATGACGATGAGGCGGCCCGCCATCGTGCTGTGGTTCAAGCCGCAGTACTCGGCGCAGAACACCGGGTACGTGCCTGCCTTCGTCGCCTGGAACCAGACCTCGGTGTAGCGACCCGGAATCGCGTCCTGCTTCACGCGCATCGCGGGGATGAAGAAGCTGTGAATCACGTCGCGGCTGGTGAGCAAGAGCCGCACCGGCCGCCCCGCGGGCACGCGCAGCGCGTCGATGGAGCCCGGGCCTTCGGGGTACGCGTACTTCCACATCCACTTCTTCCCGGTCACGTAGACGTCGAGCGCGTTCGGTGGAGCGCGCTTGAGCCACACGAAGTCGCGGTAGCCGATGAAGAACCACGCCATGAAGAGCACCAGCGGAGTTGCGATGAAGGCGAGCTCCAGCTCCATCGGCGGGTTCCAGCGCTCGGTCACCTGCCGCTCGCGGCGCCGCCGGAACTTCAAATAAAAGACAATCATCGTTCCCGTGATGCCCAGGAACGTGAGCACCGTCGCGGTGAAGATGACGTAGTTGAGCGTGTCGATGCGCTCGGCGAACGTCGACGCGGGCTCGGGGAGCCCGAGCAGTTGGCGGAAGAATTCGCTCACGCGGACTTGCGCTCCCGGCGCCAGAGCACGCCCATGAACACCGCGAGCGCGGCGAAGGTGATGAGGCCGCCCGCCCGCACCGCCCCCTTCACCCAGAACTGGTAGCCGCGCGCGTTCGGGTCCCACCTGAAGCAGGTGAGCAGCACGCGGTCGAAGGCGGTGCCGACGCGGCCCTGGCTCGCTTCCACCAGCGCGAGGCGCAGGTCGCGCGGCGGGTACTGCACTCCGTAGAGGTAGCGCGAGATGCGGCCGTCGGGCGTGAGCACCATGACGGCCGCGCCGTGCGCCCACTGCTGCGCGGCCTCGTCGTACTGGTATTGGAAGCCGAGGGCCGAGCTGAGGGCGCGGGTGTCTCCGGTGAGGAAGGCCCAGCCCGGGCGGCCCGACGGGTAGCCGAGCGCGTGCAAGAGCTCGAGGCGCCGGTCGGCGGCCTTTGCGGGGCCGTCTTGCGGGTCGATGCTGTACGTGAAGATGCGGTAGTCCTCGTCGAGGCGCAGGCCCGAGCCCTTGAGCGCGCCGACGACGCCGTTGAGCGTGAGCGGGCAGAGCGTCGAGCAGCCGAAGTACACGGGCGTGACGAGCACCGGCAGGTCGCCGCGAACGAGCTGCGCCGGCGTGGTGGCGTGGCCTTCGTGGTCGACGAGCGCGACGTCGAGCGGCAGCCGCTCGTTGAGGTTCTCGACGACGTCGACGCCCTGCACGGCCTCGGGCTTTGGCCAGTCGACCTGCGCGCCGAGCGGGCTCGCCGCGAGCATGAGCGCGAGCAGCCTCACCGCTTGCCCTCGACGACGAGCTGCATCGCGCGCTCGATGGGAATGTGGATGACGCCCTTGTTCTTGTCGACCCAGCCGTAGGTCTCGAGCTGCTGGCGGCGCGCGGCGGCGAGGTCCTGTGCGCGGCGGTGCTGCTCGATGAGGCCCTGCGGTGCGCGGGCGGCGGGCTTGCCCTGGTCCGAGCTGGCGCCGAGCTCGTCGCGCTGCACGATGACGGCGGCGGTCGAGGCGACCGCGAAGAGGGTCAGCGCCGCGGCGGCGTACTTGAGCAGCCGCGCCCACGGCAGGCGCTCGTCGCGCTGGTCCTCCGCGTGCGGCCCTTCCTGTCCCAGCACCGGAGTCTTCATGCGAGCGGCTGCCGGTAGTGGACGCTGTACTCGAGCGTCGGGTCATTGAGCGGCACCGCGTGGCGGCCGCGCATGCGGAAGAGGACGAACGCGAAGCACAGCGCGCCGAGCCCGACCCACGCGGTGACGTCCGTCCAGGTGACGGTCGCCTCGGGCAACGCGAGGCCGGCCGAGCGCAGGCGCAGCGCGGGCTTGATCATCCAGAACGTGTCGACGAACTGCATCGTCAGCGTCCACACCGCGAGCGCGGTGAGCAGCTTGCGGTCGCGCTTCACGTGGTACGAGAGCAAGAGCAGGAACGGCAGCGCGAAGCGGCCGATGATGAGCAGCGCGGTGACCGGGAACCACGCGGTGCCCGTGGGGTTCCACTCGGCGGCGCTGAGCGGCGGGTCGATGCCGCGGTGGAAGCGCGCGAGGTCGAACAGGCCGCGCGCCGAGAGCCACGACACCTCTTCCGGCAGGTTCGCCTGCCAGATGATGAGGTACTGCGAGAACCCGGCGTAGGCCCAGAAGCAGGAGAACGCGAAGAGCAGCGCCGCCAGGTTCGCGACGTGCTGGTTCGAGGTGCGGGCCGCGGCCAGGTTCGGGTCGGAGGGCACCATCACCGCCAGCATCAGCAGGGCAATGGCAGACACGAACGAGCCGGCAAACCAGTACACGCCGAAGATGGCCGAGAACCACTCGGGCTCGAGCGACATCAGCCAGTCGACCGCGCCCGACGTCATCGCCAGCGCGAGGAAGAACAGGCTGCCGGCGCTCAGTCCCCGGGTCGTGCTGCGGAGCTTGTCGTCGGGTGGGCGCGTCTCCTGCCGGCGCGAGGCGCGGTCGAGCAGGAACCAGACGCCGAGGAAGATGGCGAGGCAGATGGCTCCGCGGAGGGTGAAGCCCGGCACGTTGAGCCAGGCGTGCTTGTGGTGGATGAGGTGGCGTGCGTGCTCGGGCAGGCGCTGCACCGCCTCTTCGTCCGCCCAGAGGTAGAGGTGCTTCGCGGAGAGGACGACGCCCGCGAACGCAGCGGCGCAGACGGCGAGCGCCGAGGCGTGGTGCTCGAGCTGCCGGCGCAGCAGGGTGATCCACTTCGCCGCCGCGGTGTTGAAGATGACCACGATGAGCAGCGAGGCCATCGTCAGGCCCGTCCAGTACGTGAACGCGAGCAGCCAGCTCGTCGCCGCCAGCGTGGCGTCGCGCGCGAAGCCCAACACCGTGAGGGCGAGGCAGAGGATGCCCGTGGCCGCGGAGCCGAGCATGAGGGTGCGGCCGCCGGTGAAGGGAGAGCTCATGGCTCGGTCTCTCCACCGTTCGCCCTGAGCGGAGCCGCCCGAAGGGCGGCGCAGTCGAAGGGGGTCCCAAGCCGACGCGTGGCCCACTTCGACTCCGGCCTTCGGCCTCCGCTCAGTGTGAACGGAGTCATTTCGTCCCCTTCAGCCGCTGCTGCTCTTCCGCCGGCGCCTGCTCGAGCGTCGCGCGCTGAGACAGCTGCAGCGCGCGCACGTAGCCGACGATGCCCCAGCGCTCTTCCACCGGAATCTCCGGGAAGCTCGGCATCACGCCGTACCCCAGCGTGATGGCATTGAAGAGGTACGCGTCGTCCTTCTCGCGCAGGCGGGGCTCGTGAAACGACGGCGGGTGCCGCTGCGCGAAGTTGCCGGCGACGACGGTGTCGGCCTCACCGGTGAGGCCGTGGCAGGTCGCGCAGACGATCTCGTACCGGTGCCGGCCCTTCTGCAGCAGCGCCATCGTCATCGGCGGAGCCTGCCGCTCGAGCTCGAGCTGGCGCTCGCGCGCGACGGTGCCGGCCGGCGGCACCCGGTTCGCGCCGTCGGCTTGCGGCCGCAGCTTCGGCTGCTCGACCATGCGGTTGAACGGGTCGTCCCCGCACGCGACGAGCAGAAGAGACACGCACATGACGGTGAGCCCGAGTCCTCTCCGCTCGCGCTGAGCGGAGGCGCGCGAAGCGGGCCGGAGTCGAAGCGGTTGCGAAGCCGTCCATCGGCCCGCTTCGACTCCGGCGACTGCGTCGCCTTCGCTCAGCGTGAACGGGAGTCGGCTTGTCATGCGTCGGGCTCCACGATGACCGCGACGTTCTTCGCGCCCAGCGCCTCGAGCCGGCTCTTCGCCTTCTCGGCCTCTTCTCCCGCGCGCGCGCTGACCGACACCCAGTAGCCCGACGACGACGCCGTCTTCACGAACGCGTCGTGCTCGAACACCGGGTGGTGCGGCCGGGGGAAGCCCCAGAACCAGACCACCAGCGACCCGACGATGGCGAGCGCCGCGCCGAGCACCATCAGCTCGAACGTCACCGGCACGAACGGAGCCGCCGAGTGGGGCGGCTTGTTCGCGATGTTCAGCGGGTACTCCCACGCGTTGAAGTACAGCTGCAGCAGGTACGCCCCGGCGGCGCCGAACAGCCCGCCGAAGAACGCGACCCACGTCACGCGGCTGCGCGGGAGCCCGAGCGCCTCTTCGAGGCCGTGCACCGGCCACGGCGTGTGCGTGTCGAGCTCGCGCACGTTCTCTTTGCGCAGGGTCTTCACCGCCTCCAGGAGGGCGGCGGGCGACGCGAGCTCTCCCAGCACCACGTGCGTCATGCGTGGTTCAGCTCCTTCACCTCGGACGCCGCGACGGCCGGGATGAACTTGAGGAACAAGAGCATGTTCGTGAAGAAGAAGAGCAGCGAGCCCAAATACATACAGATGTCGACCCACGTCGGCGTGTAGAGCGCCCAGCTCGACGTGAGGAAGTCGCGGTGCAGCGAGACGACGACGATGACGAACCGCTCCAGCCACATGCCGACGTTCACTGCGATGGCGACCGTGAACATGATCCACGGAGTCACCCGCGCCTTCGGCCACCAGAACACCAGCGGCACGACGCAGTTGCAGAACAACATCAGCCAATAGAACGGCGCGTACGGGCCCGACGCGCGGGTGCGGAAGAACAGCGTGTATTCGGCCTCGCTGCCCGAGTACCACGCCATGAAGTGCTCCATCGCGTAGCCGTAGGTGACGATCAGGCCGGTCGCGAGGATGATCTTGTTCATGTTGTCGAAGTGCCGCGGCGTGATGACGTGCGTGAGCCCGAGCAGGCGTGACGCGGGCAACAGCAGCAGCACCACCATCGCGAAGCCGCTGAAGACGGCGCCGGCGACGAAGTAGGGCGGGAAGATGGTCGTGTGCCAGCCGGGCAGGATGCCGACGGAGAAGTCGAACGACACCACCGAGTGCACGCTGAGCACGAGCGGCGTCGCGAGCGCGGCGAGCATCAGGTAGCCGAGCTTCCAGTGTGACCAGTGCCGGCCGCTGCCGCGCCAGCCGAGCGCGAAGATGCCGTAGACGAGGCGGGCCACGCGCGACGGTGAGCGGTCGCGCAGCGTCGCGAGGTCGGGGATGAGGCCGACGTACCAGAACAGCAGCGAGACGGTGCCGTACGTCGAGACCGCGACGACGTCCCAGATGAGCGGGCTCTTGAACTGCGGCCCGATGCCCAGCGTCGACGGGTAGGGGAGCATCCACCAGTCGAACCACGGCCGGCCGGTGTGGACCGTCGGGTACATCAGCGCGCAGACGACGGCGAAGAGCGTCATCGCCTCGGCTGCCCGGTTGATGCTGGTCCGCCACTGCTGCTGGAACATGAGCAGGATGGCGGAGATGAGCGTGCCCGCGTGGCCGATGCCGATCCACCAGACGAAGTTGATGATGTCGAAGCCCCAGCCGACCGTGTTGTTGTTGCCCCAGACTCCGATGCCGCGGCTGATGAGCCAGATGAGACAGAAGACGAGCAGCGCGGTGCCGGAGAGGCCGAACGCCAGGAGCTGCTTCCAGCCGCGCGTGGGCTTGCGCCAGACGTACTCGAGCAGAGACGTGGTGAGCGTCTCGTCGGTGTTGCCGGGGGCCAACAGAGGAGACGTCACCCGATGCCTCCTCCGCTCGGTGTGAACGGTGCTTCTCCGGGCTTCATGCCAGCTCCGGGTTCGGGTTTCGCACGCGCACGAGGTACGCGTTCCTCGGCCGCGTCCCCAGCTCGTGCAGCAGCTCGTACCGCCTGACGTCCGCGTGCTTTCGAGCCACCTCGCTCGAAGCGTCCGCCAGCGAGCCGAAGGAGATGGCCCCCGTCGGGCACGCCTGCTGACACGCGGTCTGCAGCCCCGCAATCTTCCGCCCCTCGCGCCGCGCCTCGATGCGCGCCCGCTCGATGCGCTGCACGCAGAACGTGCACTTCTCCATCACGCCGCGCGCGCGCACGGTGACGTCGGGGTTGAACGCCATGCGCTCCACGGGCTGCAGGTCGCGGTGGTAGTTGAAGTAATTGAACCGTCGCACCTTGTACGGGCAGTTGTTGCTGCAGTACCGGGTGCCGATGCACCGGTTGTAGACCATGTCGTTCAGCCCCTCGTCGCTGTGCGAGGTGGCTGCGACAGGACAGACATATTCACACGGCGCCGTCTCGCAGTGCTGGCACGTCACCGGCTGCGTCAGAACAGACGTCGGCTCGTCGAACGAGCCGGTGAAGTACCGGTCGACCCGAATCCAGAACATCTCCCGGTTGCGAGCGACGCCGGCCTTGCCGACGACGGGGATGTTGTTCTCGGCCTGGCACGCGGTGACGCACGCGCTGCAGCCGGTGCACACGTTCAAGTCCGTCGCCATGCCCCAGCGGTACTCGGCCTTCGAGTAGTCCGCCGGCTGCTGCAGCGTCGGCACCGGGCCGTTCAGGGGAGCGAGCCGCGCGCGCACGCCGCCCAGCTCGGCCGCCGAGGTCTCGAGCGCCAGGTCGCGGCCCTCCATCTTCCAGTGCTCCTGCGTCGTCACCAGCTCGTGCGTGCCCTCGGCGACCTCGACGTCGACGGCCGTGAACCACGGCGCATCGGAGAGCCGCAGCCGGTACGCGTTCACCCCCACGCCGAGCCCCACCGGCTCGCTCGCGGCCTCGCGCCCGTAGCCCAGCGCGAGCGTGATGCAGTCATCCGCGTGCCCGGGCAGCACGAAGACCGGCGCCAGCAGCGACTGGGTGAGGTTCCTGCCCTGCACCGTCAGCTTCACCCGCGGGCTTTCGCGGCTCCAGCCGGCCTCTCCGGTGAGCCCCGGCTCGAGCTTCAGCCGCTTCGCCGTCGCCGGAGACATCAGCGCCGCGTTGTCCCAGACCAGCTTCGTGACGGGGTCGGGCAGTTCCTGCAGCCAGGTGCAGTTCGCGAACCGTCCGTCGTGCACCTTCGTGTCGCGCACCAGCGCGAGCTCCAGTCCCGGCACCGGCCGCCCCGCGGGAGCCGCCGCGATGGCGTTCAGGTCGATCGGCACCGTCTCGAACGGAGCCGCGCTGTTCGGCACCGTCCCCGCCTGCAGCCAGCGGTCGAACGTCTGCCCGAACGCGATCATCGCCGTCGCGTCATCGGCCGCCACGCCCTGCCGCCGGCGCCAGCTGTCTTTGAGCACCTCGAGCGGCTTCACCTCGCCGTCGCCCACGAAGCCGGCGAACAGCTGCGCCTCGCTCATCGCGTCGCGGTACAGCGGCTCGACCAGCGGCTGCTGGAACAGCACGCTGCCGTCGAGGGCGCGCGCGTCGCCCCACGTCTCGAGCGCGTGCAGCTGGGGCACGAACCAGCGCGAGACCGCGGCCGTCTCGTCCTCGTACGCGCCGAGGTACACGACCGGAGCGCGCTTGAAGAGGCCGCCGAGGTCGATGTTCGCGTACGCGGAGTAGACCGGGTTCGGCGCCGTCACCACGAGCAGCTCGACCTGCCCCTGCGCGAGCTCGTCCGCGAGCAGCTTCAAGGGGCCCGGTCCGATGTTCGGGTCCACGTGCCCCGGCGTGACGAGGTGCACGGTGTGGCCGAGGGCTCCGAGCTCGGAGGTGAGCGCGTGCGCGAGCGCGTGCACGACGGGCGGCTGGCGGTCGCCGGCGGTGACGAGCGCCTCCTTGCCGGCGGCGACGAGATCGCGCGCGAGCGCCGTCACCCACTTCTGCCTCGCCGCATCCAGCTTCGGTGCGTTCGCCGCGAGCGGCAGCAGCGCGGCGCGCATCTTCGCCACCTCGGCGACCAGCGCGCGCAGCACGCCCTCGACCTCGGTGCCCTTCACCCGCAGCCGGTGGTCGGCCACCGAGCCGGTGACGGTGAGCGAGGGCTCCACCACGTACAGCCGGTTCATCGAGGCGCCCGGCGCGCGGCGCTCGGCCCAGCCGCGCGCGTGGCCGAGGTTGGCCCCGAACGCCGAGAGGAAGTCCGCGTCGAACGATGCGATGACGCGCGCCTTCGCATAGTCGTGCAGCGGCTCGAACGGCCGCCCGAACGCCAGCTTCGTCCCGTCGTACCTCGCCTGCGGAGCGAGCGGAGACCACGACACGAACCGCGCGTTCGGCAGCCGCTCGAGGATGCGCGCCTTCAGCGCCGTCAAGAGCGGAGACGCCGAGGGCTCGCACAGAAACCGCACCGACTTCCCGCCGTCCTTCTTCGACGCCTTCGCGACGAGCGCGCCCATCTCTTCGAAGAACGCGCGCCGCGACACCGGCTGGCCCTCGCGCTTGAGCAGCTGCGCGCGATGCGGGTCGTACAGCCTGAGCAGCTCGGCCTGCTCGATGGGCCCCGAGGCGCCGCGCACCATCGGGTGGTCGGGGTTGCCTTCGATCTTCACCGGCCGGCCCTCGCGCGAGGTGACGAGCACCGGGGCCGCGACGACTCCGAGCGGAAGCGCGGTCGCGTAGTGCAGCGGGTTGCCGAGCGTGAGGCCGTCGGGCGTGCGGTGGTACGGCGTCAGCGTCTCGGGCTCGCGGCGCGAGCAGCCGGCGCCGGCGAGCGCGGCCGTCGCGCCGAGCAGCTTCAAGAAGTCGCGGCGGCCGACGTCGTCGAGCTGGTCGGCGCCTTGCGGAAACTCCTCGCGCATGACGGGCAGCGGGAAGCTCATCGGTGGCACGTGTCGCAGGACTCGCGGGGGTGAACGTCGTCGCGGCGCTCCGGCGCGCCGCTCCACGTGGTGCTCGTCAACGCCGCGCGCGGCCGCAGGTGCGGCGCCGCATCACGGTGGCAGTCGAGGCACCACGACATCGTGAGCGGAGCCGCTTGCCGCACCGCCGCCATCTCGTCCACGCGACCGTGGCACGTCACGCACCCGACACCTTTCGCGAGGTGAATGGAGTGGTCGAAGTACACGAAGTCGGGCAGGTCGTGGACCTTCACCCACGGAATCGGCCTCGCTGAGAAGAACGCCGCGCGCACCGGCTCGAGCCGCGGCGACTGGTTCCACACCTGGCCGTGACAGCCCATGCACGTGCTGACCGTGGGGATGCCGGCGACGGCGGACCGCTCGGCGGACGCGTGGCAGTAGAGACAGTCGATGCCCTGCTCCCACGAGTGGTGGCGGTGGTCGAACTGCACCGGCTGCGCGTGCTCGACGGACTGGTTGGTGACGAACGGCGTCCGCGCGATGAGCAGCAGAAAGGCGACCGCGGCCAGCGGAGCGCAGAGCGCGACGGCGCCCGTGACTCTCGCCACGGTATTGGCCGACCGGGGGAACAGTGCCATGTGGGCGCGATGGCGGTGTTTGTCCCCGTGCCGGGCCGAGGGCAACTGCTATTTCCGGCCCCGTTTTCCCAAGCGCTCGGCTCACGACGCTGCGCGCCGAGCGCGGTTGTGGCGCTTTGCCACAACGCCACGCCTGCTGCGGCGACCTGCGGCGCCCGTGCACGGCGGCGGAAGAGCTAAGTCCGCGACTCGCCGAGCCCCAGCGCTGGCGCGCCGTTTGAACAAGGCGCGCCACCATGAAGATCATCCGAAACGGCAATGGCAGCATCACGGTGCGGTTCAACGGCGTCTTCGGACTTCGGCAGGCGATTCTCCTGCCGAAGCTGGTCTCGCTGTTTCCGGCGACGACGCCGGTGAAGCTCGACTTCACCGACGCCGAGTGCGATCGCGAGTCGGCGGTGGTGGCGCTCATCCCCGCGCTCGCGTCGATGCGCAGCCGCAAGCTGCAGGTCGTCGGCCTCGAGCGGGCCGCCGCGTTCCAGGAAGCGTTCGAAGAGGACATCCGCCAGGCCGCGTAACGAAGGCCGGCACAAAGTCAGGAGGCTTGTCATGGGCACTGCGTACGAAGTCACCTACCGCAACATGTTTCCGTCGGACGCGCTCAACGCGCGCATCCGGGACAACTTCGGTGCGTTGAAGGCGCGTGTGCCTGCGGCTCGCTCCTGCAGCGCGTGGCTGGAGCGCGCCGTCGATGATCGACTGAAGCTCCGCATCGAAGTGACGGACGGCGAAAGGCCGCTCGGGACCCGCCGCATCGTGAAGCCGCGGGCCGACGTCTGCGCCGAGATCGACGCCGCGTTCCTCGAGCTCAGCCGGGACCTGGAGTCCGGCATGCTCGCGCGGGCCGCCTGACGCGTCAGGGGCCACGCTCGCCAGAGCGCTCGAGGAACGCGCGGGGTTTTGGGAGGGACCCCGCGCGTTCAGCGTCCGTTGAGAATCTGCTTCACCTTCTCCTTGTCGGAGCTGAAGGTGAAGCGCTCGTACAGCTTGTAGTTGTTCTGCGGGTCGATGATCCGCGTGTTCAAGATGGAGACGACCTTCACCTTGTCTCCGCCGAACGTCATCTGATCGACGAGGCGGCCGACCTGGTCGACGGTGAAGTAGCCGCGCGACGCAGCCTGCACCACGTCGCACTTCTGCTGGCCGAACGTCTCGGCGCCGACCGCGCGCACCAGCGCGTTGAAGTCGGCCTCGGCCATCGGCTGCGGCGCGCGCGGCCTCTCCGACCGGCGCTCGTAGCGATCGTCGTCGTCGCGGTCGCGGTCGCGGCGCGACCGTCGGTCGTCGCGATCATCGTCGTCGTCGCGGTAGCGATCGCGGCGCGAGCGGCGATCATCGCGATCATCCCGGTCGTCCTCCGCATCCACCGCGAGGCCCTTCGCGCGCGTCAGCGATTGCTGCGCATCGCTCAGCGATTCGACGACGGAGTTGGGACAGCCTGCGAGGCCGGCGCTCAGCGCCATGCCCGCCACGAACAGCTGAATCTGCTCCACGCGCTTCGAGTTGGGCCGGCCGCGCGCGTCTTCGACGTCGCGGATGGCGCTGTCGAAGTTGCCGAGCAGCGCTTCGCGGCAGTCGCCCGAGGCCCGCTTCGCCGAAGACCGGCCGGCTTCCAGCGCGTCGAGCGCGTCGAGGAGGCGGGTCTTGTACGGACCGGCGAAGGCCATCGACGGCAGCAGCGGGAGGAGGAGAGCGAATTGGCGCATGGTGATCGCCTGTACACAGAGGGCAGGGCAGGTGTGCAACGCGGTCTCGGAGTTGTCTCAGCCGCGGGACGCTTTAGCGCGGCGGCTCGAGCTTCACGCCCTTCGATACTTCGGCCGAGAACATCTGTGCCGCCTCGCCGATGACGACGACCGGCGTGGGGCCCTTGGGGCCCGGACGGCCCGCTGTGCCCGGTGCGCCCTCGGGGCCGACGAAGCCGTCGTCGCCCGTCTCGCCGCCTCGGTAGTGCGGCGTGCCCATCCGCAGCGAGCCGAAGCCGCCATGTCCGCCGTTGCCTCCTGGGCCCGGCGCGCCGGCGGGCCCGGCATCGCCCCCGTCGTTGATGACCTTCACGACGCGCTGAAGCTCCGGGTAGCGCCGGTCGAGGTGCAAGGTCACGCTGCCACCGCGGCCTCCGTTGCCGCCTCGGCCTCCCGAACCGCCGGGACCGCCCATGCCACCTGCCGCGCCTCGGGACGCGCCGCTGATGGGCGCGTCGTCACCCGGGTCGCCGCGAAAACCTTCACCGCCCTCGCCGCCGGGTCCACCGCTTCCGCCGGAGGCATCGATGACCAGCGGAGCGCCGAGCGGATCGACGAGGTGCAGCTCCTGCTTGCGCGCCGAGGCCACGCGCACCAGCGCGAGCCGGCCCACCGCCGCGGCGACGCTCGCGACGTAGACGTGCACCGGCGGAGCATCTTCTCCCGGCCCGCCGACGCCGCCGTTGCCGGCGAGCGCTCGAGGTCCCCAGCCCGCGTTGGCTGCCGGGCGCTCGCCCGGAGTGCCGGGCGCGCCCTTGCGACCTTCCTGGCCCCGCATGTTGACGACCCGCGCGCAGGTGAAGTCGAGCTTCAGCGTCAACGACGCCGTCGGCCCCGCGCCGTCGAGGGGCGCGGCCTGGAGCACCGGCGGCGCGCCGAGCAGCTGCGCCGGCTCGCTTGGCAGGTGGTAGACGTTGTCGAAGAAGGCGCCCACCGACGCGGAGAACCGCACCAGCGCCGGAGCGGCGCGCTGCTTCGCTCCGCTCGCGAGCTGGAAGATGGCGGAGTAGGCCGGCTCTTCCCCAGGGCAGACGCGGCGCGGGCCCTCGAGCGTGATCGCGACGATCTCCTCCACGGGCGCAGGGCTCTTCGCCGGCACGCTGGCGCCCGCCCCGTAGAAGGCGAGCTCGTCCTGCGGAGTCGTCTGCGGCTCGGCGCCCCCGCAGCGCCGGTAGAGCGCGCTCGCATCGGCGGCGAGATCTCCCAGCACGTTCATCGCGGCGGTCTCGGTCCACCGCTCGCCGCTGCTGGTGACGAAGTCGCCGCTCGTCCACTCGGGGTGCCGCGCCCGTGAGGGCTCGAGACCCCGCACTGCGAGCAGCACGGCCCGCGCCGCGGCCTGACAGGTCGCCTGGTCGCCGGTGTCGCTCGCCCGCTGCGCCTCTGCGAGCCGGAACGCGGCGACGTTCAGCGCGAGCGCGAGCCCGCTGCCCCTGGACTCGCAGCCGGTGCTGCCGCTGCAGCCGGGAGGCGTGACGGCTTCTTGCGGGTAACACGTCGGCACGCACGCGAACGCGGGAGCAACCTCGGCGTGCGGAGTCGGCGACTCGGCCACGACCTGCGGCGCCGTCTGGCAGCCGCACATCACGAGCAGCGCGGCCAGGGAGGTTCGGGTGAGACGCCGTACCATCGGTGTCACTCTCGCCTCACTGGCAGAACGTCGCGCTCGGCAGCGTGCAGCGCCCGCTGATGCACTGGCCCGGCGAGAAGCAGCTGAACGCGCCGGGCGCGGCAGTCGTGCACGTCTGGCCGTCGTTTGCCGGCGAGACGCACTGGCCGAGCATCTGCCCCTGCGGAATCGAGCAGTCGGCCGCGCGCGAGCAGAGCGTGAACGTGTTGCCGTTGTAGCCGCAGGTGCCGCTCGCGACGAGCTGCAGGTAATCGCACCTCGCCGTCTGGAAGTTGCACCACAGCCCGAGGAAGTTGTCGCAGCCCACGTTGACGTCACACGGCGCGTCGAAGACCGTCGGGTAGCGCTGGCACTGGCCGTTCACGCACGCGTGCGTGTTCTTGCAGGGCTGCGCCATGTTGCACGGCGCGCCGGTACCGCCGGGAGCGAAGCAGATGCCTCCGTTGCAGATGAGGCCGCGCTCGCAGTTGCTGTCGATGTCGCAGAAGCCGCCGGCCTGCTGGCGCGTCTTGCAGGTGCCGCAGAGCCCCTGCGTGATGCTGCAGTGCCCGCTCTGGCACTGCGCGCTGTCTCCGCACGTCGCGCCGTTCGCGAAGCTGCCGAAGACGCGGCACTCGATGGGGTTCACGTTGTTCTCGACGTCGTCGCAGGACATCGCCGCGAAGGCGTCGCCGCAGCGCTCGGTGCCCGCGGCGGTGACCGCCGAGCCCGGAGCTCCGAACCAGGGCACGCAGCCGACCTTCGCGCGCGCCTTGCAGGTCGCGAGGTCTCCGTAGAGGCCGCGCACCATGAAGCTCGAGCAGGACTCGAGCTTGTTGCACATCTTGTCCGCCCAGGCGGTGCAGACCGCGTCGGCGTCGACGGTGCCGCTGCCGCCGCCCGTGCCGCTCGAGCCGCCTCCCGTTCCGGAGGAGCCGCCGCCGGTGCCCGTCGAACCGCCGGTGCCGCTCGAGCCACCGGTGCTGCCGCTTCCACCTCCGGTTCCACCGTCGGAGGTCGGCGAGCAGCCCGCGGCGAACGCGAGCAGAGCGAGGAGGAGCGGGGCGCGCAGGAGCATGCGAGCCGCAGCATCGCTCACTTTCTTCGCCGGCGCCGAGCGCGACTCTACGAGAACATCATCGAGTAGAACCTCGACGGCAGCAGCAGGCGCCAGTCGCTCCTGTACTGGCACAGATGCCGCGGGGCCCTTCCGGGGTCCGCCAGTGCGGGCGCGGCTGGCATCCGCTGCCGTAGCAGATGCAACTTCGGCTCGCGCGTGAACATCCGCGCGCGGTACTGGACGAACAGTCCGACCTTCGCGCAGGTCACTCGGTTTCCGAGCTGCACCGCGTAACGGACCATCTCGGCGCCGTCGAGTGGGTCGAAGTTCACGTTGAAGGCGCTCCACAGCGTTTCGAGGTCGGGCGAGACATCGAGCCGGTCGAGGCAGTCGACGAACGCGCGCTCCGGTGTGCAGACGTCGATGCTGACACCAAGGCGCTCGGTCCTCTGGATTCCGCCGGTGAAGAGAACGTCCTCATGGCGCAGTGCGAGCGGCGGAGACAGCGCCCGGTACGTGACTCCTGCGAACGAGAACGGTGCAAGGCGGCTTCGAGACGTCACGGTCATCGTCTGTTGAGGCGGCAGCAGGCCATGCCACCACAGCGCGCTCGCGTGCGAGATCACGGCGCCCCGAGTCAGCCGGCTCGCGAGCAGGAAACGGTCAGGGCTCCAGGCGAACGATTTCCAGAGGTACGTGCCCTTTCGCACCACCACCATGTGGCCGGTGCGCAGGTGGTACTCGAGTGACTTGCGCGCGGCTTTGCGATCGCGTCCCGCCATGAACTCTTCGATTCGAAAGCAGGGGTTCCTGGCGATGAAGTCCGCTGGCGTCTCGCGGAAATCTTCTCGCGCACGCATCCCCCAAACTTTTAGGGGATGCGTGCATGAAAAACTTTCCCCGCATAGGGGTCGAGCCTCGCGGACACCTCCTCTGCCGCTGCCTGGCGACCCGCGCGGCATTGGCGACGAACCGCGCGCTGAGCGTCTTACGCGTCTAGGGCCGCCGCCACTCGAGCGGCACGGAGTGCGTCGCCGCGTACCGCTCGAGCTTCGACGCCAGCACCTCCGCCTCTCGGTCCTGCGCCTGGGCGAACGCGAGCAGCGCATCGAGCTTGTCGGCCTCGCCACCGGCCGAAATGTCCGACCGCGCCTTCTTCAGCTCGAGCGCCGCCTTCACGTTCCTCCACGTCGCGCGCTGGCCCGCGAGCAGCTGGTAGGTGCGCCGCCACCAGCTCTCGTCGTGACCCGCGGGCGCGCTCGCGCTCGCAGGCTGCTCGGTCAGCACGAGCACGTGCTTCGCGGAGTCGATGCTGATCTCGTACCCGGCCAGGAAGTCCATGCCGACGAGCCCGTCCCATGCGTCGGACAGCTTCCCGTCGGTGATGGTCGCGGGCACGAACTCGCTGCGCGCCTCACCGATCGCGATGGAGTCGAGCACGACCAGGGTGGCGCTGGCGGTGCCTCCGATGCCGCCGGCCTGGGTGAGCAGCCGGCCCTCCGCCGCGTCGATGAGGCCGAGCCTGGTCGCCGCGTGCGCGGAGAGAATCGTCCCCGGCGCGCCGGTGTCGAGCGCCATCTTCACGGTGTGCCGGCCGTTCAGCGTGACGGGAATGATGATGCGCTGCGCGAGCCCTTCGAGGTGCTCGTAGGGAAGGGTGATGCGCCGAGGCTCCGGAGGCGAAGGCGCCGCGGGAGTGGGCACTACCTCCGCGACGGGAGCGGCAGCCACGACCGCGACCTCCGCCGGTGCAGCGACCTGCGCATCTGGCACTTCCTCGACTTCGGGCACGGGGGCGGGCGGCCGCGCCGGCTCCGTGACGGGCGGCGGCAGCGTCACCGTCACCTGCGTGCGCGGCGGCGTCACGAAGCCGCGAACCACGAAGCCCAGCGCGGCGCTCAGCAGCGCGACGGCGACGACGACGGGAGCGCTGAACCTCGGCATCGGCTACCGCTGCACCATGCCGCCGCCGGTCAGCGGGGCGCAGCCGGTGGCGAAAGACAGCAGAGCGAAGAGCGGAACCGCATCGCGGGCGAACATGTGAGCCGCAGCATGGCTCACTCCGGGTCGCCCGCCTACGCCGCGGCGGTGCCCAAATGACCATGGATGCGGCAGCGCGACGTTGCGGACACTCGGCCCATGCTGGTCGTGCTGGTGGTGTTGCTCTCCGCGCCTGCGGTGACGGAGCCCGAAGCGCCGAAGATCGACGAAATCTCCATCCCCTTCGTGACCGTTCTGGGTCACGCGACCCTGGTGAATCGCCCCTACACCTGGGTGCAGGAGTTCGACTTCCTCGAAGACCGCGAGCGGACCGACGCGAGCATGACGCTCTCTGCGGGGGCGCGCGTGCTCGCCCACCTCGACTTCGGCGGGCACGTGGTGCCGTACTTCGACGGCGCCGTCGGCGGCGGAGGCACCTTCACCTTCGACGCGAGCGCCGGTGTCATCGCTGGAGCGCGCTTCCTGACGCGCCTCACCCTGGTGGGTATCGAGCGCAGAGAGCGGCAGGTCGGCAACTACATCGAGGTCACTGAGACGAAGACCACCACCACCTGGGGCGAAGCGCGCTACCCGCTCGTCGTCGGCGGCCAGGCCGGCATCGGAGTCCAGGGCTTCGGCTCGAACGACATCAAGGCGAGGGGGACGGACTTCAAGGGGGCGCTGCTGCCGGAGAGCATCACGCCGCGCCTCGAGCTCGGCGGCGGCCTGGTCGGGCAACATCACGTGTCGGCGCTGCTGACGTTCGACCTCGTTCGCGGCGTGGTGGGCCTGCGCGGTCACGTGTTGCAGCGCATCCCCATCGGCATCTTCTGGGTCGGCGTCGGCCTCACGTACGAGGTGGCGTTCAACAACCGCCAGTCGCGCCCCTATGACTTCATGGTGGGAGGCACCCTCGGCATCGGCTTCAGCCGCGGCTGAACGACGACGCCAGCGTCACTGCTGCACCGGCCGAATCCAGTCGCAGCTCGTGTCTTCCATGCACTTCTCGAGCGGCACCGTCCCGTTCGCGAGGTAGTTGCCGAAGATGTTGATCAGCAGCATGCCGAGGTCGAACGGCGTGTTGGGGTCGGGCACGGGGAAGCTGTGGTCTCCGCGCGGGCTCATCATCGGGAACACCGCGCCGACCGTCTTGCCGCCGGGCAGCGTGCTCTCGCGCAACAGCCGCATCGGCGGGTTCAGCCGCGGCGCGCCGAAGCCGTCGTCCGCCTGCGCCACGCTCTGCAGCACGTCGACGTCCATCAGCACGTCGCGGCCCTGCATGTCCTTGTAGCGGCCGGTGCGCTCGACGCCCTCGACGAAGCCGGTGTCGATGAGCACCTGCTGCTGCGTCTTGCCGTACCGCGGGTCGACCTTCTTGTAGTCGATGAGCCCCGCGGCGCGCATGAGCGCCACGGCCGAGGCGATCGGCACGCCGGGGTCTCCGGTCATCGGCACCAGGAGCGCGCGCGTCGCCACCTGCGAGCCGTCGCCCATCACGAGCTTGCGCGTGCCCTCCCAGTGCGGAGCCACGTTCGCGGGGTCCGCCGGCTCCAGGCCGATCTGCGCCAGCGTCAGCAGCCGGCGCAGGTCGGGAGAGCCGCGCCGCAGGCCGTAGCCGTCGCCCAGCGACACCAGCTTCGAGCCCGCGGCGTAGGTGTTGCCCGCGAACTTCACCTCGTGCTCGAACGTGTTCACCACCTTCCACGGCGTGAACCCTTCGGTCTCGCAGCCCTCGCGCTTCCGGCTCGGCAGCTCTTCGTTGTACAGCTCGAGCTGCAGCGGGTCGCCGTCGTCCGACGGCACCGCGACGCGCAGGCGCCCGTTCGGCTGCACGCGCCCGCACCGCCACTCGCCCGTCTTCAGGTTCCGCGCGACCGCGATGGAGCCCGCCTGCAGCGCCGGCATGTCCGCGAGCTTCAGCGTCGCCGACTTCGTGTGCGCGTCCGGCACCATCATCGTCAGCGTGCCGTCGCGCACCAGCAGCAGCGGCGCCATCATGCGCAGAATCATCGAGTCGCGGACCTGGCCGAGGTTCGAGCGCGTGCCGATCTCCGACAGGTAGCCGCCGGGCAGAATCGGCACCATCGCGTCGACCTCGGGCTCGAGGCCGCCGACCAGCGACGAGAGGATGCCGCCGAGCGAAGCGCCCGCCAGGTAGATCGGCACGTCCGGGCCGCCGAAGTCGACCTTGCCGTCGCCGTCGAAGTCTCCGGCGATGTCGGGCTTGCCGTCGCGGTTGACGTCGTGGTCCCACGTGCGGACGCCGTCGAACGAGCGCAGCACGCGCACCATCTGCATCTGGTCGATGGCCGTCTGTCGCACGACGTCGCGCGTGTGCATGACGTACGCGGTCCAGTAGTCGGCGCCCGAGTCGATGACGCCGTCTCCGTTGTGGTCGAGGCCGCGGCCCTTCATCAGCGCCTTCGTCATCGGCTCGAGGCCGTACGGCTTCACGATCTCGTTCACGATCTGCTGCGTCGTGTCGTCGAGGCCGATGCCGTGGCTGACCGCGTCGATGCCGACGACCGCGAGCCCGAAGCGCGCCATCGGGCCCATCATGATCAGCGAGTCGAGCTTCGAGCCGCTGTGGCCGTGGACGAAGATGACCACCGGCGCCGGCTTCCCGTTGCGCCCCGTCGGAGCCGCCGCGAAGAACGACACCTCTTCCGGCCGCGTGTACGCCTCTCCGGTCGACGGCTTCACGTCCCACACCTGCTCGTAGAGCGGCAGCTTGCGGCCGTTGAGGTCGGTGCGCGGGAACAGCTGCGGCGAGACGATGTTGCCCGCGGTGTAGAAGTCGACGAACGAGAGCGCGTCGTCGAGCACCTTCTTGGTGCCTTCGCCGGCGCCCGCTCCGCCGCCGTAGAACTCGAACAGCCGCGCGCCGAGCGCGCGGAAGTCTTTCCCCGGGACGATCTTGGTGTTGGTGGTGCGGCTCGTCGCGCGCCGCGCGTCTTCGAGCGCGTTGATCTTCGCGGGGAACTTCTCGCTGAGCCACCCGAGCGAGCCGCGGCCGTAGAGGCCCTCGCGCACCGCGATGACGTCGTCGTGCACCGCCTGCGTGGTGAACGTCCAGGTGAACGCGACCTCCTTCATGGCCAGGCCCAACTTCTCGAGGCAGCCGGGCAGCTTCTGGAGGAAGTGCGTCTGCTGCGCGTGGTTGATGGCCGCGAACGGCGAGCGCACCGGGTTGCCGTCGGTGCCCTTCAGCCGCGTCGTCAGCACGACCGCGTACGTCGTCTTCTCGCGCATCGGGTAGAGGGGCCGCGCGATGAGCGTGTTCGTCTCGCGCTCGTAGAAGCTCATCACGTCGAACGGGCCGGTCTTGCCCGGCAGCAGGTTCGGGTGATCGAGCACGCCGTCCATGTCGGTGTCCTCGCCGGGGTCGAGCTCGCCGTCGCCGTCGAGGTCCTCTTCCTCCTGCTCGAAGACGAGCTGCTCGAGGCTCTGGTGCGGGTCGTCGGGGTAGTACTCGCGGCGGTCGAGCACGGTGGGGAAGTGCCCCTGGCCCAGGTCGAGCAGCACCGGCTCGCACAGCTCGGGCGAGCTTTCGGTCACGTCGATGACGTAGAGCGCGTCGTCCTGAAGGTCGGTGACGTGCTGGTGCCGCGCGATGAGGTCGGGCAGGTCGATGAGCTCGGAGAACGAGACGGTGACCGGAGCGAGCGTGCCCCAGCCGGTCATCTCGTCGAGCTCGGCGCGCGTCTTCTTCTCCCACTGTGTCGGCGCCACTTCGATCGCCGCGTTGATCTTCCGCCCCGTCGGCGAGCTGCCGTCGACCCGCGTCGCGTAGTCGTTCGGCAGCGGAATCTCGGGAAGCGGGCGATGGTAGACGTCGAACATCACCTTCGGCCCGGGCCCTTGCTCTGCCTCCATCAGACCTGCAGGCGGAGGAGCAGCACAGGCTACGAAGAGCAGGGCGAGGGCGCGGCGCATGGGCCCTCGCGTTCTACCTCAGTGGGCGGCCTCGCCGTCCACCCGGGGCCGCCTACTTCCGCTTCTTCGGCGCCGGCTTCATCGCCACGTTCTTCTGCGGCGGAGGCGCCGGCTCATCCGACAGCGACGGAGCCACCTGCGCGGCGGGCGCATACCGGCCCGAGCCGTAGTTCGTCGAGCCGTAGTCCGCGCGGCTCTTGCTCCACTCCTCTTCGAACCGCTTCATCATGTAGTGCCGGTGAATCGCGTTGACGCCGGCGAGCAGGGCGATGGAGACGACCGCCGCTCCGATGGCGCCGCCGATGATGACCGGCTCGTTGACCTCGCGCTCGCTCTTCGGCCAGTTGCCGGTGAGCGTGCCGTAGACGAACGCCTGCGCGCCCATGCCGACCGCGATGACGAGCACGTAGCCGGCGAGCGCGAAGATGAAGCCGAAGAAGCCGTGCACCAGGCCGCCGAGGTACGTGACCAGCATCACCACGGCCATCGCCGCGAAGTTGGTGAGGAAGAGCCCGAAGAAGATGGTCACCTTCCGGCCCGACGTCAGCGCGTTGCTGCGCGTGAGCGCCTCGGAGGGGTTGAGGCCCTGATCCACCACCAGCAGCGGAGCGAACATCCACGTCAGGCCGATGACCACGCCCGGGATGCCGATGAACGCCAGGCCGACGACGACGCCGATGCCGACGAAGGCGATGACGAGGAAGAACTCGCCCATGCGCTCGCGGTACTGGGCCTTGAAGATCTCCGTCGGGCGAATCACCTCGCCGCGGCTCATCGCCGCCACCAGGCCGATGAGGCCGATGGTGGTGCCGACGTTGAGGTACGGAATCCACAGGGTCACGAGCCACAGGCCCACGGCTCCGAGCAGCGCCGTCGCGTTCTTGAGGCCCGTCTGCAGGCCGTTCTGCACGATTCCACCGACCGAGAGCTGGTTGTTCATGGCCGCACGACCCGCAGCGTGCAGATCAGGTGCAGGCTTTTTCCACCTGGGGGAACCGGTCCCGAGAATGTCGCGTTCTGTCCGCCGCGGTAACGTGCCGCGTCGCGTGAACGTCCTCGTGAAGCTCTTGCGCGCGTTGCTGGGTCCCAGCGCGCTCATCTACCTCGTGATGGGCCTCGCGCTCGGCGCGACGTGGGTGGACGGCCCGGCGCCCGGCGGCTGGGGCCCGGCGGAGTTCTACGTGGGGCTGGCCGCGTTCTGGCTGCTGCCGGTCGGCCTGCTCGCCGTGGCGCCCGCGCACCGCTCGAAGCTGTACATCGTCGCGCTCACCCCGCCGCTCGCGCTGGCCGCCGGAGTGCTCTTCGGCACCGCGCCGCACTTCTGGGCGCGCGTGCTGGCGCCGCTCGCGAGCCGCTGGGTCAAGCACTGAGCCAGGAGCCCCCGGTGGGGCTCCTCCGCGCCCGGTCGCTCAGCCGCCGCAACGGTGACTATGCTCGGCCCGTGCTGGTCCGCCGTTCGCTGATTCTCCTCGTGGCCTGTGCCTGCTCGGGCAAGACGCCCCGCGAAGGCATCGAGGTCATCGTCGAGCTCGAGGCGCCGCTCGCCAGCACCTGCGCCCGCGTCATCGCCACCGGCGGCGGCGAGCCCGTCGAGACGAAGCCGATGCCGCTCGCCGGCAAGACCGAGCTCCACGTCGGCGTCGCGCGCGGCGCGCTGCCGCAGGACATCAGGCTGCAGGCGGTCGGCTACTCCGACGCGCAGTGCACCACGCGCACGGTGCCCGCCGAGCAGAGCGCGAGCGTCTCCGCGACGTTCCTCGCGAAGTTCCCCGTGGTGCGGCTCACGCTCGCCGGCTCCACGACGAACGGCGACGCGGGCACCGACCTCGACGGCGACGGCTTCCCGCTGCCCGCCGACTGCGACGACGCCGACGCGGGAGTGAACCCCTCGGCGCCAGAGCTCTGCGCGAACGGCTTCGACGAAGACTGCGACGGCCTCGTCGACTGCGCCGACGTGCCCGCCTGCAACGGCATGGGCTGCGGCATGCAGGGCACCTGCATGAACGGAGGCTGTCTCGCCCCGACCGAGCAGGGCCTCTGCGCCGACGGCCTCGACAACGACGGAGACGGCGTCCGCGACTGCCTCGACTCCGACTGCCCCGCCGGCGCGACGTGCAGCGACTTCGACCGCTGCACGATGGGCGACGTCTGCGCCGGCGACGGCGGCTGCGCGCCCGCCTCGACGACGATGTGCACGGCTCCGAGCGCGTGCTTCATGCCGGTCGGCCAGTGCCTGCCCGACGCCGGCACGTGCGTGTTCACGCCGTCGGGAGCGACCACCTGCGAGGACGGGCTGCGCTGCACGGAGGGCGACGCGTGCCTCGCAGACGGCGGCTGCGCCGGCACGCCGATCGCGTGCCCGGCGGGGACGGCGACGTGTCGCACGACGAACGGCGTCTGCCGCGAGGCGCTCGACGGCGGCTGCGACTACCCGCCGCTCGCGTCGGGCCCCTGCGACGACCTCGACGACTGCACGGTGGGCGACGGCTGCGACGGCGACGGCGGCTGCGCCGGCACGCGCGTGACGTGCACCGCGCTGCCGGGCGAGTGCTTCCAGTTCTCCGGCAACTGCAACGCCGACGGCGGCTGCGTGTACACCCCGCGGACCGGGCCGTGCGACGGCGGCGTCTGCGGCGCCGACGGCGGCTGCTCGACGGTCAACCCCTTCCCGTTCGTGCCGAGCAACTTCAGCCCGGCGGACCTGCCGGCGTCGTCCGGCAGCTACACCTTCGGCTGCGGCACGACCGTGCTCGACACCGTCAGCAACGACGGCGGCGTGCAGTGGATGAACCTGTGCGCGGGCCAGCAGGTGCCGAACAGCAGGCTCATCACCGTCGGCGGCCAGCAGGCGGTGCTCGTGCACTTCGGAGCGCTCACCGTCAACGGCGGCTCGAGCCTGCGCCTCATCGGCGGGCGTCCGGTCATCCTCGCGGTCAACGGTGCGGTCACGCTGAGCGGCAACATCGACGTGAGCAGCGTGCTCGCCGCGCAGCGCGGCGCCGGCTCGAACAACGACTGCCTGACGGCCCGCGGCGCCGACGGCATGGCGTCGGGCAGCCCCGAGACCGCGGGCGGCGGAGGCGGCGGCGCGTTCGGCGCCGACGGCGGCAACGGCAGCGCCGGTCAGAACGGCGGCCCGCGCGGGCTCGGCGGCACGTTCCGCGGCTCGGCGGACCTCGTGCCGCTGCAGGGCGGTTGCCAGGGCGGCAACGGCGGCCGCTCGAACGCGTCGTGGGGCTTCGGCGGCGCGGGCGGAGGCGCCGTGCAGCTCACCGCCTCGGGCCAGGTGCTGCTCAACGGCGGCGCGTACGTGACGGCATCCGGCTCGGGCGGCCGCGGGGGCCAGTTCGACCAGCGCATCGGCGGCGGAGGCGGAGGCAGCGGCGGCGGCATCCTCATCGAGGCGCTGCGCATTCAGCTCAACGGCGGCAGCGCCTTGACCGCCAACGGCGGCGCCGGCGGAGAAGGCAGCGGCTACGGCGGCGCGATGTGGAGCGGCGTCGACGGCCAGGAGGGCTCGTACCTCACCGCGGTGCCTGCGCTGTGCGTCAGCATCGGCGCCTGCGGTGGAAACGGCGGCAGCGGCGGCGCGGGCACCACGGCCGCCGGCAACGGCGGCGCGCCCTCGACGTCGGGCTGTCAGTCGAACGTCCCGGGCGGCGGCGGTGGCGGCGGCGTGGGGCGCATCCGGCTCAACGCGGTGACGGGGTGCATGGTGAGCGGCGTCGTCAGCCCGCCCGCGAGCAGCAACGGCGCGCCCGGCTGCCCCTGAAGAGCAACGCTTGCTCACTCGGCCTGCGCAACCCCGCGAGCCGCCGTGCCGCGCCCGTGGCTTCGGGGTTGCGAAGCGGGCACGCCATGCGCTCGAACCTGCGAACCCGTCTGCTCGTCTGCTGTGCACTGCTGCCCGTCGCCTGTGGCACCGAACCCGACGCGCCCGCCCCGGAAGCGCCGACCGAGGTGGCCACGCTCGAGCAGGAGCTGCTCGTGCAGTGCGCGCTGCAGCTTCCGCCGCAGCGGGACGACCTCATCATCTACACGCCGTTCCAGGCCCCGAACACCGCGCGCTGCTCGACGCGCAACTCGGGCACCACCACGGTGAAGGTGGCGAACTCGACGACGTTCGCCACGCGCGTGCGCATCGGCGCGTTCTTCTGGTGGGAAGACTTCGTGCTCGACGGCTCGGGGCCGAACGCGACGCGCACGTTCCGCCGCGAGTTCTTCGGCATTCCGGTGAACTTCGAGATTCTCGGCAACGGCCGCGTCGGCGTCGCCACGTTCTGAACACAGCGAGCGAGCCCGCCATGAAACGCGTTCTCTTTGTCGTCTCGTGTCTCGCCGTGGCCTGCTCCACCGGCAACGTGCCGGCGCCCTGCGCCTCCGACAGGGAGTGCCCGGCGACCGAAGAGTGCCGCTCGGGCAGCTGCGTGCCCAAGAACGGCTCGGGCGGCTGCACCGCCGACCTCGACTGTCTCGACGCGCTGGCGGCTGCGGCGCCCTCGCCGATGGGCTGCGCCGAAGCCCGCTGCGTGATGGGCCAGTGCACGCTGCGCGCTAAAGACCTCGACGGCGACGGCCATCGCGGCAAGAGCTGCGCCGCCGCCGTGCCCGTCGAGACCGGCGACGACTGCGACGACACCGCCGCCGCGGTGAGCCCCTCGGCCGCCGAGCGCTGCGACGAGGGCCTCGTCGACGACGACTGTGACGGCACCGTCAACGAGGGGTGTGCGTGCACGAGCCCGGGGACGAGCCAGGCCTGCTGCTCCGGGCGCGGCACGCAGACCTGCGAGAGCGACGGCGGCTACACCGCGCTCTCCGCGTGTACCGCGCCGGTCTCCGCCGAGGTCTGCAACGGCGTCGACGACGACTGCGACGGCACCGCCGACGACGCGGTGAGCTTCGCCTCCGACGCCGGCTTCACCGCCATCGACGGCGGCCTGGTGCGCTCCGACGGCACCTGCGAGGTCGGCGTCGGCGCGTGCCGCAGCTCGGGCATGGCCCGCTGCGCCGCCGGCGCGCTGGGCTGCGACGCGGTGGCGGGCACGCCCGGCACCGAGAGCTGCAACGGCCTCGACGACGACTGTGACGGCGCCGTGGACGAGAACCCCTCGGCCCTCTGCCCCGCCGTCACCGGGCAGAGCTGCGTCGCCGGTGCGTGCGCGTGCAGCGCAGGGCAGGTGGCCTGCGGCTCGAGCTGCGTCACGCTCGGAGGCTCGTGCTCCGTCGGCACCGGCGCGTGCGCGCGCTCGGGCTCGTGGGTGTGCACCGCCGGCGCGCGGACCTGCAGCGCGACCGCGGGCAACCCCGTCGCCGAGACGTGCGACGGCGTCGACAACGACTGCGACGGCCAGGTCGACGAGGGCACCTTCATCACCTGCTTCCCCGACGGCGACAACGACCGCTACGCCTCGAACAGCAACGGCGCTCAGGTGTGCCCGAACCCGTCGCGGCCGACCTTCGGCAACTGCCCCGTGGGCATGGTCTCGCCCTCGGCGTCGCTGGGCACCGACTGCTCGCCGAACGACCCGAACGCGTACCGCATGGAGCTCACCTCCGCCGACTCGGACGGCGACGGGCGGTGCAGCGGCTCGGCGGCCAGCACCTGCGTCGGAGCGTCCGCGCCCCCGGGCCGCCGCTTCACCTCGACGTGCAACGGCAGCTCGGACTGCAACGACGGCAACGGCAGCGTCTGGGAGTCGATGACGGTCTCGAACGACGCCGACAACGACCGCTGGTGCGCCGGTGGAGCGTTCACCGCCTGCACCAACGGCAACGCGCCGGCCGGCACGCGCCCGTCGAGCACCTGCATGGGCGTCGACTGCCGCGACACGAACCCGAACGCCGGCGCGAGCTGCCTGCTCGCCAACCAGTACTCCACGGTGCCGCGGTTGAAGATGTGCAACATCGGGCCGCCGCCGGTCGAGACGTTCAGCGTGCCGACGCAGCAGGCCTGCCCCGCCGGGTTCTCGCCCACCAACCTGCGGACGGTGTACACCGCCGGCGCGACGTGCACTGCGCCCAACGCGAACACCGTCACCATCGGCTGCGGTACGCACGTCATCGCCAACATCAACTGCAGCATCATCGGCGACTGCGCGGCGAACTGACCGCTGCGCCGTGGCTCGCGGTGCTGCTCGTCACGGCGGGCTGCAGCACCGCGGCGCCCGCGCCGCCGGCGGTCGAGGTGTCGCCGCTCGAGGTGCGCTGGGGCGAGACCGGCGCCTGGCAGTCGGTGCCGACGCTGCGCGACCAGCCGCCGGGGCGCGGCAGCGCGAACCTGCTCGAGGCGCGCTTCACGCTGCCTTCGGTGGACTGCGTCGACCCCGCGGTGCTGCTCACCACCTGCGCGTACCTCGTCTCTGCGCGCGTCGGCGGTCGCGAAGCTCCCTTTCATGGCTGCCTCATCCCCGTCAGCCCGGAGGAGGTCGGGCGCGTGGTCGAGCTGCGCCTCGAGTCGACGCAGCTGTTGCGTGAAGGCGACGTGCAGGTCGGGTGTCACGCGGCGCTGCGCCGCGCCGAGTCCCGCTCGGACCTCGGCGCGCTGTGGGTCGCGTTCGCGCTCATCGTCACCGGCGTGGCGCTCACGCTGCTCGCCCTGCGCGGCGGCTCCGAGGCGCTGGTGCTCGGCAGCGGGGCGCTGTTCTGCGTGAGCGTCGGCGTGCTGACGCTGCAGCAGACGGCCCCGTCGCACGAGGTGAGCCCGGTGCCGCTGCCCGTCTTGCGCGCGGCGCGCGACGTCGCCGCGTTCGTCTACCCCGGGGCGTTCGCGGCGTTCGTCGGCTTCGCCGTGCCGGCGCGCGGGCGGTGGCTGTTCTGGGTCAGCGCCCTGATGGCGGTCGCCCTGCTGGCCGCGCTGGTGGGCGACCTCGCGTCGGTGCAGTCGCTCAGGGCGAGCGCGCGCTGGGCCTCGCTGCTCACGCTCGGTGTCATCGCTGCCGTGCTGGTGCACCTCGTTCGCAACGCGAGGTCCGACGCCGGCGCGCGAACCCTGCTCTTCGGCTTCGCCGTCACCGTCGCGTTCGCGGTGCCCGACGTGCTCTGGGGCGTCCTCGGGCGGCCGCTGTTGCCCACCAACGTAGGTCACTTCGGCCTCGTCGCGCTCGCCGGCACCATGGCGCTCGTGCTTCAGGACCGGTTCCGCGCTCGCGCCCGCGCCGTCGCGCAGCGCGTCGCCGACATCGAGCAGCTCAACCAGGAGCTGCGCTTTCAGGTGGAGAACCGCTCGCGCGAGCTGCGAACGGCGCTCGCTGCCGAGCCTCCCGCCGCGCCGCGCGACGCCGTCAGCGGAGAGGTCATCGCCGGCCGCTACCGGGTCGACGCGCTGCTCGGCGAGGGCGGCATGGCGCGCGTGTACCGGGTCACCCGCCTGCTCGACGGCCGGGCCCTCGCGCTCAAGCTGATGAGCCGCGGCGGGACGCGCGTCGATGCAGCGCGGTTCGCGCGCGAGGGCGAGCTCGCCGCGCGGCTCGACCACCCGAACCTCGTGCCCGTCGTCGACGTCGGCCGCGTCGAGGGCGGCCCGCTGTACCTCGTGATGGAGCTGGTCGAGGGCGACAGCCTCGACCGCCTGGGCTCGAAGTGGGGCGACACCCAGTGGGCGCTGCCGGTGCTCTCTGGCGTCGCGCGCGGGCTCGAGGCCGTGCACGCCGCGGGCATCGTGCACCGCGACGTGAAGCCGTCGAACGTGCTGCTCTCGAACGGTCTCGCGCGGCTCTCCGACTTCGGCGTCGCGCGGCCGGAGCCGGAGGGCGGGCCGCCCGACCCGGACTCGACCGCCACCCGCGACGGCACGAAGCTCACCCAGACCGGCGCCATGGTCGGCACGCCGCGGTACATGGCGCCCGAGGTCGCCCGTGGAGACGGCGCCACGCGCGCCAGCGACGTCTACTCGTTCGGGCTGATGTTCGCGCAGGTGCTGACCGGCGAGTACCCGCTCGTCGAGCCTCCCTACGTCGCGGTGCTCGCCGGGCGCCCGCTCGAGCGCGCGCCGCTGCCGCGCCTGCCCGAGCACCTGCGCGGGCTCGTCGACCGCATGCTCGCCGAGCTGCCGGCCGAGCGCCCGACGATGGCAGAGGTGCGCGCCGCGCTGGGCTGAAGGCCGTGGGCTTGAAATGATGCGCGCGCGTCAATGGTCATCGGTGTCCACCGCGCGACGTTCTGCCTGGCGCTGCTGCTCGTCGCGGCGTGCGGCGGCCGGGCGGGAAGGCCCGACGGCGCGTGGCTCGGGCTGTCGAAGCCCCAGTGGCCGAAGGTCCCGCTCGAGGTCCGGTGGGGTGAAGGCCCGTGGCAGCCTGCCGCGTCGCTGACGCCGCAGCCTCCCGGGCGCGGTGACGCGACGTCGCTCGAGGCCCGCCTCGTCGTCGCGCCCAGCAGCTGCGTCGACCCCGCGCTCTGGGTGTCGACGTGCGTGTACCTGAAGGGCGCGACCATCGGCGAGCGCCGCGTCGAGTCGTCGTCGTGCTTCGTGCCGGTGCTGTCGTCCGAGGCGGGCGCGACCGCCGTGCTGCGCTTCCAGACCTCGCAGCACCTGCGCGAGGGCGACGTGCTCGCCGTGTGCCAGAGCGAGCAGCGCGCGTACATGTCGCGCACCGAGACGTGGGCGCTGTGGATTGCGTTCGCGCTGCTGCTCGCCGGGGTCTTCCAGCTGCTGCTCGTGCTGCGAGGCGGCAGCGAAGCGCTCACGCTCGCCGCGGCCGCGGTGTTCTGTGTCGGCGTCGGGCTGCAGCTGCTCCAACAGACGCACCTGCACGAGAACCTGCTCGCGCTCGACCCGCCGAGCCTGCGCGCCGCGCGCGACGTGGCGTCGTTCCTCTACCCCGCGGCGTTCGTCTTCTTCCTCTCGCGCATCGTGCCCGAACGGGCCCGGCCCCTGCGCGCGCTCGCGGTCGTCTTCCTCGGCGCGCTCGCGCTCGCGCTCGGCTTACAGCTCGCCGCGGTGGTGTCGCTGCGCGTGTCGTCGGTGGTGGCCGCCGCGCTGCAACTGCCGGCGATCGCGCTCGCGGTGATGCACCTGTGGCGGTCGCGCGTGAGCGACGCCGCGGCGCGGAAGCTGCTCATCGGCTTCGCCGTCTCGGCGCTGCTGTCGCTGCCGGACCTCGCGTGGACGCTGGGCCTGCACCTGTTGCCGCAGAACACCGCGCACTGGGGTGTGTTCGCGCTCGCGGCGACGATGGCGCTGGTGGTGCAAGACCGCTTCCGCGGCGCCGCGCTGGCGATGGAGCTGCGCCTCGGGCAGATCGAGCGGCTCAACGAAGAGCTGCGCTTCCAGGTCGAGGCGCGCTCGCGCGAGCTTCGCGGCACGCTCGCGAGCCTGCCGCCGCCGACCCCGCGCGACGCGCAGCGCGATGAAGTCATCGGTGAGCGCTACCGCGTCGAGGGCCTGCTCGGCAAAGGCGGCATGGCGAAGGTGTACCGCGTCACGCGCCTGATGGACGGGCGGGTGTTCGCGCTCAAGCTGCTCGGCGACAAGAGCTCGCGCGTCGACGCCGCGCGGTTGACCCGCGAGGCCGAGCTCGCGGCGCGGCTGCGCCACCCGAACCTCGTGCCGGTCGTCGACGTGGGCCTCGTGCCGAACGGGCCGCTGTACCTGGTGATGGAGCTCGTCGACGGCCACAGCCTCGACGCGCTGCGCCCGCGCTTCGGCGACGTCGCGTGGGGCCTCAACGTGCTCTCCGGCATCGCGCGCGGCCTCGAGGCGGTCCACGCGGCCGGCGTCGTGCACCGTGACTTGAAGCCGTCGAACGTGCTGCTCGGCGGAGGCGTCGCCCGCCTCGCCGACTTCGGCGTCGCGCGCCCCGAGGCCGAGCTGCCTGCCGAGCTCGACAGCGCCGCGACGGCGCCGCGCGGTGCGCCGCAGACCGACGCGCTCACGCAGACCGGCGCGCGCGTCGGTACTCCCCGGTACATGGCGCCCGAGGTCGTGCGCGGCGAGCCCGCGACCCGCGCGAGCGACGTGTTCTCGCTGGGGTTGCTCGCGTGGGAGCTGCTCACCGGTCAGTACCCGCTCGTCGAGGCCCCGTACCTCGCGCAGCTGGCGCACCGGCCGCTGCAGCGCGTGACGCCGCTTCCGCGCGAGGTGCCGCTGGGCGCGCTGCTCGAGCGGATGTTGGACACCGACCCCGCGCGGCGGCCCACCGCGACCGAGGTGCGCGAGGCGGTCGCGGCGGCGGCCGCTCCGGAGTACACGGAGGCCGCGCCGTGAACCTCGACGACACGCGAACCCGCGACGAACGTGCGCCCGGCGCCGCCGGCCGCCGGGCCTGGCTGCTCGTCTTCGAGGCCGACACCTCGCGCGTGGTGCCGCTGCCGGACGACGGCGAGGTGTTCATCGGCCGCGCGGCGGAGTGTGAGGTGTGCCTTCAGGACGACGGCGTGTCGCGGCGGCACGCGCGCCTCGAGGTGAAGCACGGGCTGGTCACGCTGTCCGACCTCGGCAGCCACAACGGCACGCGCGTCAACGGCCAGCGCGCCGGCGTCGACGTGCAGCTCGCGGCCGGAGACTCCATCGCAGTGAGCGACACCACGCTGGTGCTGCACTGCGGGGCGCGCCCGGCGGCGCCTCGGCCGGTGCACTCGCAGCGCGGTTTTCGCGAGCGCCTCGCCGCGGAGCTCGAGCGCGCGCAGCGCTTCGAGCGCAGCTTCTGCGTGGCGTGCTTCAGGCCCGCGACCTCGCCCGACGCCGCAGGCCTCGAGGCCGTAGAGCGCAAGCTCCGCGAGACGTTGCGGGTGATGGACGCCGCCGCCTGGCTCGACGGCTGCCTCTACCTGCTCCTGCCCGAGGTCGAGGCCCCCGACGCGGCGGCGCAGGTCGAGCGCATCGTCGAGGCGCTCGCCGGCCTGCTGCGCGAGCCGCGGGGCGGCTTCGCGGTCTTCCCCGCCGACGGGCCCGACGCCGACACGCTGGTGCTCGCGGCGCGGCAGGCCGCCGCGGCGGCGGGCGAAGGTGCGCTCGAGTCCGCCGAGCGCACCGCGCGGCGCCTCGAGCTCGGCGACCGGCGCACCGTGCTGGTCGCCGACCCTTCGATGGCCGCGGTCTACGCGCTCCTCGAGCGGCTCGCGAAGGCCTCGCTCCCGGTGCTCGTGCTCGGCGAGACCGGCGTCGGCAAGGAGAACGCCGCCTACGCCGTGCACCACTTCTCCGCGCGCGCGAAGGGGCCGTTCGTGGGCATCAACTGCGCGGGCCTGCCCGAGACGTTGCTCGAGTCCGAGCTGTTCGGGCACGAGAAGGGCGCCTTCACCGGCGCGACGTCGCCGAAGCAGGGCCTGCTCGAGGCGAGCCACGGCGGCACCGCCTTCCTCGACGAGGTCGGCGAGCTCTCCCTCTCGGCGCAGGCTCGGCTGTTGCGCGTGCTCGAGACGAAGCGGCTCACCCGCGTGGGCAGCGTGAAGGAGAAGGAGGTCGACCTGCGCGTCGTCGCGGCGACCCACCGCGACCTGCCGGCCGACGTGAAAGCAGGGCGGTTCCGCGAAGACCTGTACTTCCGCCTCAGCGGCGCGGTGGTGAACCTGCCGCCGCTGCGCGAGCGCCGGCGTGAGCTGCCGCTGCTCGCGCGCATGTTCGTCGAAGCGGCAGCGGCCGCGGCCGGACGCCCGGCGCCGCTCATCTCCGGCCGCACGCTCGCGGTGCTCGCGCGCCACGACTGGCCGGGCAACGTGCGCGAGCTCAAGAACGCGATGGAGTACGCCGTCGCCACCTCGACCGGCGCGCTCATCGACCCCGAGCACCTGCCGGCGCAGCTGACCGGCGGGCCGGAGAAGGCGGCTGCGGTGGCCGGCAGCTCCAGCGGCTTCGTGCCGCTCGCCCTGGAGCTGAAGGAGCTCGAGCGCCGGCGCATGAAAGAGGCCCTCGAGGCCGCCGGGGGCGTGCAGACGAAGGCCGCAGAGCTCATCGGCATGCCGCGCCGCACGTTCGTGCTCAAGCTGAAGGAGCTTCGGCTGAGCGGCGGCAGCTGATCGCGCGCAGCAGCGGAACGTAGAGGCGGTCGACTCCGAGCTTCGCGAGCGCCACCTCGACGCGGCGTCCGGCGGCCCTGAGCCCCACGCCGAGCACCGGCGCAATCTGTTTGTTCGGAGCTCCGGCCGCGACGGCTTCGAGCGCGGCGCGCTCGGCATCGGTCAGCCGAAGGGGCTGCGGGCGCTCGAAGGCGATGAAGCGCACGGCGTCGCCGCGCCGCTCCGGGCCCGCGAGCTTGAAGCGACCCTCGAGCAGGCTCTGCCAGCTGCCCGGGGCGAGCGGCTCGGTAGGCGCGCAGGCGGCGAGCAGCTCGGCGCGGTTGTACACGTCCGCCTTCTCGAGCAGCGCGGCGAGCTGGTTCGCGATGGTGCGGCTGCTGCGGCCGCGGCGCGTGGCGATCTCCGCATTGGACAGACCCTCGAGCACCAGCATCAACACCTCGCGCTCGGCGTGCGTGAAGCTGTCGGGAATCCGCAGCGCCTGGTGGGGCACCTCGATGACGTGGACGCGCGTGGCCATGGCGGAAGGGCCCGTGTTCACGCGCGGGGCCAGCGGGGTTGGCCGTCGCGCCCGCCGCTTGCGGCTTCGCGCTGAGCAGGTCTTGCTCAGCTGCAGGCGAGCGTTGCTCGCGCGTCGTGCGTGCACCAATGACCATGGCGAGCGACGGCCGCGCGCCGGCACCATGCGCCGCATGAGAACGCTGATTGGAATTGGGCTGCTGGCCGGCCTCTTCGCGTGCGGCCGCGGCTACGCGCCGGACGGCTCGCTGGAGAACGGCGAGCAGTGCCGCGCGAGCAAGGAGTGCGCGTCGGGCTACTGCGAGCGGCTGGGCGGCAACGACTTCTCCACCTGCGCGAACCGCTGCAGGGTGAGCGGGGCGGCGTGCGGGCCGTCGGGCGCCCTCACGCGCGACTGCTGCTCGGGCTACTGCAGCCAGGAGGGGACGTGCGCCTTATGAGACGGAGGCTGATCATCGCCGTGACCGCCGCCGTCGCCGGCGGCTGCTTCAAGTTCACCCAGCTGCCCAAGACGCTCGAGGGCTCGCCGAAGCCGACGTACCGCGGCAAGTGCCCCGTGCGCCTCGAGCCGCTGACCACCGCCAGCATCGAGGCCGACGCGCAGCCCTATGCCGCCTGGCAGGCGCCCGACGCGGACCTCAAGCGCGAGATGGCCGAGGTGCCCGACGAGTTCAACCGCATGGCCAAGGGCTGCGACGCGCTCGCCGGGCCGTCGACGGCCGCGCTCAAGGTCTCGGTGCGCAAGGCCGCGTTCACGTCGCACAAGCCGTCGACCTTCACCTACGAGGTGACCGACGGCACCGGCGCCGTGGTGCACGCGTTCTCGTACACGTCGGAGCTCGACTGGAACCCGTTCATCCAGTCGCGGCTTCAGGCGAGCTACTTGTGCTCGTTCGTTTCGGCCGCGTGCGACGACAAGCTCGAGTGACGAAGCAGGCCGGCGACGTGTTACTCGGGCGGCGTGAAGCTCGAGCACGTCGCACTCCTGGTCGTCATCCTCTTCGGCGCGTCGGTGCTCGGCCTCGGCTTCCTCGTCACGCGGACGCACGACCGGCAGCTGCAGGCGGAAGAGCTCGCGCACCAGGCGGGGAAGCGGAAGCTCGACGCGCTGTGGGCGGCTCCGGACTTCGAGCTGCCCGACCACCGCGGCGGCCGCGTCAGCAAGGCCTCGCTCGCCGGTCGCCCGTGGGTGGTGAACTTCATCTTCACCACGTGCCGGAGCGTCTGCCCGCTGCTGACCGCCAAGATGGTGCAGCTGCAGCGCAAGCTGCCCGACGCGAAGGTCGGGTTCGTCTCCATCTCGGTGGACCCGGAGAACGACGACCCGATGACGCTCGGCGCCTACGCGCAGGCCTGGGCGCCGCAGGAGAAGCGCTGGTCGCTGCTCGCCACCACGCAGGCAGAGCTCGACCGCATCCTCGACGGGTTCAAGGTGACCGCCGAGCGCACCGACGCCGGCCTCGACCCCATCGTGCACACGAGCGTCTTCATCCTCGTCGACGCGAAGGGCGACGTCCGCGGCGTCTACGACTCCGAGCACCGCGAAGAGTTCCAGGCGCTGGTGCGCGACGCGGCGGCGCTGGCGGCCGCTCCACCGCCGGGGAGCCTGCCGGCGCAGCCTCGCACGGGAGAGGAGCTGTACGCGCAGCTGTCGTGCGGGCCGTGCCACGACAACCCGGCGCTGGCTCCGCCGCTGGGCGGCCTGTTCGGGCGGAAGGTCGAGCTCGACAACGGGCTGCTGGTCGAGGCCGACGAGGGGTACCTGCTCGAGTCGATCCTGATCCCCGACGCCAAGCGCGTGCGCGGCTACCCGCTGCGCATGCCGACGTACGACGGCGTCATCGACTCGACCGAGCTCGTCACGTTGCTGGCGTACGTGAAGAAGCTCCCCGCCACCGGCGAAAAGGCTTCAGCGCCCGAGACCGCGACGGACCCCATCTGCGGCATGGAGGTCGTGGTGACCCCCGACGCGATCAGCGCCGACGCCAAAGACGGAGGGCGCGTCTACTTCTGCTCCGAGTCGTGCCGGAAGACGTTCACGTCGCACTGAGAGCGCCCATCAGTTTTGCTCCCGCCAGCGGCCTCAAAACGCTTGGCACGCAAACCCCCCTGTGTAAAACCGCGCCGCGAGGAATGAACCCGATCATCCGAAGCCTGTCTCTCGGCCTGTCCGTGGTCGCACTCGGCTCGGCCTGCTACCGCCCCGACGGGGCCCAGAAAGTCATCTCCGGCAAGGAGATGTTCCGCGCGTGCTCGGCGTGCCACGGTGACCACGGCCAGGGCAACCCCAGCATCCAGGCGCCGGCCATCGCCGGCCTGCCGGACTGGTACGTCGAGGCGCAGCTGTCGAAGTTCCGCACCGGCATCCGCGGCGCGCACCCCGACGACTACGAGGGCCTGCGCATGCGCCCGATGTCGCGGCAGATGATGAACCTCGAAGAGGTCAACGCCGTCACCCGCTACGTCTCGTCGCTGCCCGTCCAGAAGGGCGAGCACCTCATCAAGGACGGCGACCCCAAGGCCGGCCAGGCCAGCTACGCCACCTGCATCGCCTGTCACGGAGTCAAAGGCGAAGGCAACGCCGCCACCAAGGGCCCGCCGCTCGCCCAGATGAACGACTGGTACATGCTGGCGCAGCTCAAGAAGTTCAAGCACGGCATCCGCGGCGCCAACCCGAACGACACCACCGGCGCCACGATGCGCGCGATGAGCGCCATCCTCGTCGACGAGCAGATGATGAAGAACGTCATCGCGTACATCGGCACGCTGAACCCGTAGAGGCACGACACCATGGCCGACTCCTCCCCCAAAGCTGCTGACGCTTCCGAGAAGCTCTCGTGGAAGCTGTTCGTGATGGTCGCCGCCGGTGCCGCTGCGTTCATCGCGGCCGCTCTGATTCTCGCGCCCTGAAGGACTCCAGATGATCTCGCGCTACCTCGAATCTGCCTCCTCGTACTCGGGCGACATCGATGACCTGATCCTCTGGATCCTGCTCATCACCGGCTTCTGGTTCCTGCTCGCCGAGGGCCTCTTCATCGGCCTCATCGTCAAGTACACCGCGCGCGACGGCGTCCGCGCCAAGTACGTCTCCGGCGAAGACCCGAAGGAGAAGCGCTGGGTCGCCTGGCCGCACTACGCCACGCTCGTGTTCGACGTCATCATCCTCGTCGCGGCCATCCGCGTCTGGACCAACGTCAAGATCGAGCAGCCGCCCGTCGACGAGACCGTGCGCATCACCGCGCAGCAGTGGGCGTGGACGTTCACGCACGCCGGCCCCGACGGGAAGCTCGACACCCCCGACGACATCCGCCTCGTCGACGAGCTGCACGTCGAGAAGGGCAAGACCTACGGCTTCGAGCTCACCTCGCGCGACGTGCTCCACAGCTTCTCGGTGCCCGTCTTCCGCCTCAAGCAGGACGCGATCCCCGGCCGCGTCATCAAGGGCTGGTTCAAGCCCACCATGAGCGGCCAGTTCGACATCCAGTGCACCGAGATCTGCGGCATCGGCCACGCGCTGATGCCCGGTCGAATCTTCGTCGAAGACCATGACGTTCACGAGGCGTGGTTGAAGGCGGTGACGCCCGTCGCGGCAGCAGGCGCGGCGGCCCCGGCTCCGACCACCGGAGGTACGAAATGAGCAGCACCGCAGCAGAGACGCACGGCCACGGCGGCGGCCACGGTCACGGCCCCGGCGACGCGCATGGCCATGCGGGCCACGACGCGCACGGCCACCACGACCAGGGCTGGTTCATGAAGTACCTCTGGTCGACGGACCACAAGATCATCTGCATGCAGTACCTCTTCACCTCCATGTTCATGGCGGTGATCGGCGGCTTCGCCGTCTACGTCTTCCGCATGCAGCTCGCCTTCCCCGGCATGCCGGTTCCGGGCTGGGGCCGCGTGACCGCGAGCGACTACAACTCGCTCGTCACCACGCACGGCTCGGTGATGATCTTCTGGGTGGCGATGCCCGCGCTGATCGCCGCGTTCGGCAACTACCTCATCCCGCTGATGATCGGCTGCGATGACATGGTGTTCCCGCGGATCAACCGGCTCTCGTACCAGATCTTCCTGCTCTCGGTGATCGTGCTGATCCTCTCCTTCATGGTGCAGGGCGGCGCGTTCGGCGGCGCGTGGACGGCCTACCCGCCGCTCTCCGCGAAGAGCGCGTACAGCCTGACACCCTGGGGCTCGACACTCTGGCTATTGGCCGTCGCGCTCGAGTTCGTCGCCTTCCTCTTGGGCGGCATCAACTTCGTCACCACGCTGATGAACTCGCGCGCACCGGGCATGAAGATGTTCGACGTGCCGATGGTGCTGTGGATGATCATCATCGCCTCCATCCTCTTCATGGCGTCGGTCGGCCCGCTCGTCGCCGGCGCGGTCATGCTGATGTTCGACCAGCAGGTCGGCACAGGCTTCTTCGACCCGGCCCGCGGCGGTGACCCGATCCTGTGGCAGCACCTCTTCTGGTTCTTCGGTCACCCCGAGGTGTACGTCGTGCTCTTGCCCGCGATGGGCATCACCGCCGAGGTCATCACCGTCCACGGCCGCAAGAAGCTCTTCGCGTACAAGACGGTGCTCTACACGGCGATCGCGACCGGCATCATCAGCTTCTTCGTCTGGGCCCACCACCAGTTCGTCGCCGGCATCGACCCGCGCATGGCGAACATCTTCACGGTGACGACGCTCATCATCTCCATCCCCGTCGCCGAGATGGTGTTCGTGTACATCGCCACGCTCTACGGCGCGGCGATTCGACTCACCGTCCCGATGCTCTGGGCGCTCTCCTTCATCGGAGAGTTCCTCATGGGCGGAGTCACCGGCATCTTCCTCGGAGCCTCCGGCGCGGACATCTACTTCCACGACACGTACTTCGTGCTCGCGCACTTCCACTACACGTTCTTCCCCATCGCCTTCATCGGCACCTTCGCGGCCATGACGCACTGGTTCCCGAAGATGTTCGGCCGGATGATGAACGAGGCCTGGGGCAAGGTGCACTTCTGGCTCACCATCATCGGCTTCAACGGCGTGTTCATTCCGCTCTTCCTGCTGGGAGCGCGCGGTGACCACCGCCGCATCTACGACCCCACGCACTTCCCCGAGCTCATGCGCGCCGGCATGCAGGACATGCGCGTGATGGCGACGGTCTCGCTGCTCTTGCTGCTCGCGGCGCAGGCCATCTTCCTGGTGAACTTCTTCTACTCCATCTTCTGGGGCCCGAAGGCGTCGGCCAACCCGTGGCAGGCGAACACGCTCGAGTGGGTGGCGCCGTCTCCGCCGCCGCACGGCAACTTCCCCGACGGCCTGCCCAACGTGTACCGCGGCCCGTACGAGTACGCGCACCCGGACCGCAAGGAAGACTACTGGCCGCAGAACGTGCCGCCCGCTGAAGGAGCGACGTCATGAGTTTCCCGAAGCCGGTCGCCACCCTGCGCGAAGCGACGGGGATGCCCACGGGGCGCCTCGCCGTCTGGTGGGTCATCGCCTCCGAAATCGTCATCTTCGGCGGCATCCTCGGCTCGTACATCATGCACCGCCTGGGGCACCCGGAGTGGCAGTACCAGTCCGAGGCCACCAACCCGTGGATCGGGTTGTTCAACACGTTCGTGCTCTTGACCTCGTCGCTGTTCGCGGTGCTCGCGCACGCCGAGGCCGAGAAGAAGAACGGCCCGGGCGCGGCGAAGTACCTGATGTACACGACGCTCGGCGGCCTCATCTTCCTCGTCGTCAAGAGCATCGAGTGGACGACGGAGATTCGCCACGGCTACACCATCACGTCGAACACGTTCTGGTCGTTCTATTACACGGCCGCCGGGCTCCACGGTCTGCACGTGCTCGCGGGCATGATCATCATGCTCATCGTCGCGGCCGACGCCCGGAAGAACCAGGAGCTCCAGCGCGTCGAGAACATCGGCATCTACTGGCACTTCGTCGACGTCGTGTGGATCTTCCTCTTCCCGCTCCTCTACATCGCCAAGTGAGCCACTGACCCATGTCCGCTCCTGCCAACGCTGACGCCCACGGCCACGCGCATCCGTCGTACGTGAAGATCTGGGGCATCCTGCTCGCGCTGCTCATCGTGAGCTTCGTGGGTCCGTTCCTCGGCATCCGCGTCGTCACGCTGCTCACCGCGTTCGGAATCGCCGTCGTGAAGGCGTACATCGTCGTGCGCTACTTCATGCACATCAACATCGAGAAGAAGTACGTCGCGTACCTCGTCGGCTCGATGATTGTGCTCATGGTGCTGATGGTCGGCGCGGTCGCGCCCGACGTCATGCACCACGAGGGCGCGAACTGGCACAACGAGGCCGCCGCCGCCGAGGTGAAGCGCGGCATGGAGAAGGGCAGCGGTCACGGCCACGGCGACGCCCACAAGGCGCCCGACGACGAGAAGCACCAGCTCAACGACGGCAAGGTCCCGGGCGAGCCCGGCATCAAGCCCGAGCACGCCCCCGAGGGCGGCGGCGGAGTCCCCGATCACAAGTGAAGTGGAAGTGACGTCATGGAAGCAGTCTTGAGGCAGGTCCCGCAGCGCAAGCCCGCAGTCCCCAGCGCGATGCTGGGCATGCTGGTCTTCATCGTCACCGAGGTGATGTTCTTCGCCGGCCTCGTCTCGGCGTTCACCATCTCGAAGGCGAACGCCGCGATGGGCATGTGGCCTCCGCCGGGGCAGCCGATGCTGCCCGCCGCCGCGACCGCGGTGAACACGGTGGTGCTGCTCGTCTCGGGAGTACTGCTGCTGCTCGCCTACCGGCAGTACCGCGCCGGCAAGTCGTCGGTCGGCCTCTACGCCGCGGCGTTCGTGCTCGGGGCCGGCTTCGTCGCGCTGCAGGGCCGCGAGTGGGCCGCGCTCCTCTCGCAGGGCATGACGATGACCTCGTCGACGCTCGGCGCGTTCTTCTATCTCATCGTCGGCACGCACGCGCTGCACGTGGCCGTGTGCATCGTGGCGATGGGCTTCGGCTTCCTCAGGCTCAAGCGCGGCACCATGTCGCGCGAGTTCTACCTGGCGACGCTCTCGTTCTGGACGTTCGTGGTCGGGGCCTGGCCGGTCATCTACTGGCGGGTGTATTTCTAGATGATGCTCTCCACCCTCATGGTGCTGGCGTGCCCGGTCTGCGGTCAGGCGTCCGAGCAGACGTCGGGCGCGTACGTCGTGATGACGGTGGTGATGTCGCTCCTGCCGCTCTCGGCCATCGGCGGCCTGGTGTGGTGGATCGCGCGCCAGATGCGCTGACGTGAAGCGCTTCAAGCCCAACATCTTCGTCGTCGCGTTCGTCGCCGGCGCCGTGATTCTCACGGTGCTGCCGTTTCTGCAGAAGCGGTTCCTGAAGGCGCCGCCGCCCATCGTGACGCTGCCGGAGTGGACGCTGCTGACCTCCTCCGGCGAGCAGGTGGGCAGCGCTTCGCTGCGCGGCCGCGTGTGGATGGCGTCCTTCGTGGCCTCGCCGTGCGACCCCGACTGCGTGACGCGCCAGGAGTCGTTCGGCCGCTCGCTGCCGCACCTCGAAGACCTGGACGGCGGCGTGGTGCTGGTGAGCTTCACCGCCGCGACTCCGCCGCCGCCGTCGCAGCGCGGCTGGTACGTGCTGGGCGGCGAGGCCGAGCCTCAGGTGGTCGAGGCGTTCCGCAAGGGCTGGCTCACCTGGGCGGGCACCGACGCGGGCTCGACGCCGGCGGAGTTCTCGAACCTCCCCGGAGTCGCCGTCGTCGACCAGAACGGAGCGCTGCGCGGCTTCTGGAAGGACGACGCCGAGGGGAGAGGCAACGCCATCAACGCGGCGCGGCTGCTGTCGCGCTACGGCGTGAAGCCCTGAGCGAGCCTGCTACCGAACTGAACCATCACGGCGTTGATCCACCTCGAACAGTTACACGGCTGAGGCCGGGTCGAGCCGGAGCAGAAGCGGTTCCGCCGTCTTCGGCGGCACGCACGTTGCTCGCCGTCACCCGCGATGATCCACCGGCGACGACGGTTTCCAGGGGTCCTTTGCCTCGCACTCCTCGCCGGCTGCGGCGATTCGTCACCCGGCACGAAGCGAGAGCCAGCGTGCTCCGCGGAGAGCTCCTGCGCAACGCACGCTTGTGTGCCGGAGTGTGGGAATCGCGCTTGCGGTGACGACGGCTGCGGCGGCAGCTGTGGAACCTGCGCGGTCGGCCAGACCTGCCAGGCCGGAGCGTGCGTGACGACGCCAGAGCCGGTCTGTCGCGTGGCGGCGGCCGAGCCCTGCCGGCTCGAGGTGCCCAAGCCCAAGCCCAATCCGGATCCAGGGCCGCCGGGCTATCGCTTCACCGGTCGCTTCGACCAACGTGACGCGGCGGCGCCGGTGGCACATTGGCCGGGGCTGCAGGTTCACGCGCGCTTCAACGGCACGGAGGTCTGGTTGGACGCCGAAGAGCTGGTCCAATCGTGGATGCAGGGCGGGCCGAGCGAGTGGGACGTCGACATCGATGGCGTGACGCGGTCGAAGCTCGTGATGCAGCTCGGGCGGCACAGCTACCGCCTCGCCGGCGGCCTCGCTCCGGGCGAGCACTCGGTGACGCTGTTCCGCCGCTCGGAGTCGCAGACGGGCGCGACCCGCTTCTTCGGGCTGTCGTTCGGGACGGGCCGCCTTCTGGCCCCCCCGCCTGCGCGCGAGCGCCGCATCGAGATCGTCGGCGACTCGGCGTCCTCCGGCTTCGGCATCGAAGGCGTCGGTCTGGGCCCGGATTGTCCGGGCCCCGACTGGGCTGCCCGGTACCTCAACTTCCGGCGCGCCTGGGGCTCCGTGCTGGGAGAGCTCGTGGATGCCGACGTGAGCGCGGCGGTTCATTCGGGCAAAGGCATCGCGCGGAACATCGTCAGCAGCGACACGCTCACGCTGACGTTGATCTACCCCCGCACCGACCCGCTCGATCGCAACTCGGTGGTGCCTGGCTCGGCGTTCGAGCCGCACACCATCTTGCTCATGACCGGCGGCATCGACCTGGGCGGCGTCACCGATGGTGGAGCACCGATGACGTCATCCGAGCTCGCGGACGTGATCAACGGCTTCGTCGAGCTGCTGCGGACGACGCACCCGGTGGCGAACATCGTGCTGGTGCTGTCGCCGACGGTGCCGGACCGGCCCGCGCAGAACCTCTACACGCGGACGACGATTCGCGCGGCGATGGGCGAAGTGCGCGACACGCGCGTCGCGAGCGGAGACACGCGCGTCTACTTCGCCGAGCCAGGCGAAGCGGTCCCGAGCGAGATCACTGCCTGCAATGGCCACGGTTCGCCCGAGCTGCACGAGCGCATCGCCCGCGAGCTGCTCCCGTTGGTGAAGAGCATCAACGGGTGGTGAGCGACGCTTCAGGGCGCCGACTCCACCCGGAACTGCGCAGGCGAGCCCGTCACGTCGAACCGCACCGACCCACCGCTCGCCGCCACCTCGACGCCGTCGAGCGTCGCGCGGACGATGTCCGGCACCACCACCTCGAGCGTGCGCGGCCCGGGGCCGACCTTCCGGTACGTGCCGCTGAGCACGTTGCCCTCCTGCTTCACGTCGACGAGCTCGGTCTCGAGCGCGAACCGCTTCCCCGGCACGTGCGGCGACACGCGCAGGCCCGTCGCCGTCGCCTCGAGGCCCGCGACCCACAGCGCCGCCGCCATCGTCATCGCGTGCACGTTGTTGTTCTGCACCGGGAAGTCCGTCATCGGAGTCACCGGGCTCTTCCACGCGCGGCCGCTCTTCGACGAGAGCCCGTCGGGGCCGCTCCAGATGCCCCACCACTGCTCGGGGAACGCGACCGCCTTCCTCGCCATCGTGTTCCGCTTCAGGTGCGCCCACGCGAGGTCGTCGCGGCCCGACGCCGCGTAGCCCTTCGTGAGCAGCGTGCTGATGGCGGGCCACACGTCGCCGCCCGGAGAGAGCGTCGCGCCGATGGCCGACGGCTCGTCGAGCGCGGTGCGCACCCGCTCCACGAGCAGCGCGCGGTCGCCGGGAGAACGGAAGCAGTCGCCGATGAGGCCCCACACCTGCGCCTCGAGGTCGGCGGACGTGCCGCGCACGAGCACTCCGTCGCCGAAGTACGCGCGGCCGAACTGCTGCCCCGTCCACGCGTGCTGCTTCACCGCCTCGCACAGCGGCGGCAGGCGCGCGCGAATCTCCGCCGCGAGCGCCGGGTCGCGCGGCTCGACGAGGTCGGCCACGCGCGGCAGCACGGCGAGCGCCATCTGCGAGGCGGGCACGCTCTCTCCGCTGGCGATGGCGCGCGAGCGGTCGCTCGACTCGACGACGATGCCGTCGCTCCAGTCGCCGGTGCCGACGCGGACCAGGCCGTGAGGCCCCGTGCCCACGACGTCGAACAGGTGCCGCACCGCCGAGCGCACGTGGTCGAACCCCGTCGCGTTCGGCCGCGCCTCGACCGGCCAGTACGGCACCGCCGCGTCGAGCAGGGCGACGTCTCCGGTCGCGCCGACGTATTCGGCCAGCGCCCAGAGGAAGAACAGGTCCAGGTCCGACGGAGCGCTGTGCAGCCCCAGCGCGTCGTCCAGCCGCCCGTGTCCCTGGAACGCGTAGCTGAAGCGCTCGCCGGCCGCGAACTGCACCTTCATGTAGAGCGTCAGCTCTTCTCGCGCGAGCGACGGGTGCGTGTAGACGAGCGGCAGCGTGAAGAGGCCGAGGTCGCGGGCGGCTCCGTCGGCGCCGTGGAGATAGAGGTACGCCGAGCCCTGCGGCACCACGTGCTGGCCGAAGTACTCGCGGCGGCCGACCGACGCCTCGAGCTGCCACGCGTGCCACGCGAGCTCGCGCTGCAGGTGCTCGGCGCCGGGAGCGGTGAAGCGCAGCAGCGGCGGCACGCCCGGCTCGGCGGTCTTCCACGCGTCACGCACCTCGAGCTCGGCGCCCTGCGCGACGGCGCCGTAGGCGAAGCGCAGCGTGGTGCTGGCGCCCGGCTCGAGCGTGACGTCGGAGCGGATGACGAACATGCGCGACTGCCCGGTGCCGCGCCGCGCGGGTGCGACCTCGCCGTCGGAAGGAGCGATGGCCTCGACCTCGAGCCGAGCGCCCGCCGGCCCCGAGTCGCCGAAGAACGCCGCCTGGTCGACGTAGAGCCCGTCGGCCTGTCCTTCGAGCACGGCGAGGAAGACGTCGGCCGGGTAGAAGTCGACGTCGCTCGGCGCCTCGCGCGCGGGCCGCTGCAGCGACGCCACCGGAGCCCTGCGCAGCACGAGCGCGCGCGACGCCGCGGACCACGAGACGGTCTCGGTGAAGTCGGCGTTCTGCGCCTCGCGCTTCGTCACCGCCTCGGCGGGCAGCGTGGTGAACGGGTCGCCGGAGACCAGCCAGTTGATGGTGATGTCCCGCCGCGCGACGTCCCAGTACTCGAAGTGCTTCAAGCTCCGCCGCTGCTGCGAGGTGTTGGTGAGGGTGACCTCGTCGAGGACGACGGCGTCGTCGCCCGGCGGAGCGAAGAGGCGGCGCGAGACCTTCACGCCGCGGTGGGTGGTCTCGGCTCGGGCCCAGCCGATGCCCGACTCGCGGCGCGTGGCGGACGGCTTCGGGCGCCAAGCGTAGGCAGAGCACCAGCGGGCCTCGCCGTCGTCGATGAACGAGAAGCCGCCGCCGAAGTTGCGGCGCGCGTCGTCGCGCTTGTCGAGGTAGGAGACTCCGCGGTCCTGCAGCACGACCTCGACGGGGCCGTCGTTCGAGAAGAACGCGTTGACGCGCGAGTTGCCGAAGGCGAGCCAGTGGTCGCGGCGCTCGACGCCTTCGGTGTTCGCCCACAGCGCGCGGTCGTCGGCCTGCTCGTCGAAGGCGTAGCGGTAGGCGGGCAGCCCCGCGTCGTCGGTGAACCAGGTGCCGAAGATGCCGCTGCCGGTGGTGCAGGGCGCCAACGTCTTCGGCTCGGTGGACTCGGCGCAGGTCTCGGCAGGCGGCGACCACGCCGGGTCGTCGTCGATCGGCAGCGGCGGGGGCTGGCAGGCGGCACACAGCAGGGCGGCGAGCAGCGGGCGGCGCATGGACGGTAGCGTGCCATCGCCACCGCGCCGGCGCTCGCGAGGCGTCGCGGCACTGTCAGAAAAAGGGGACAGGCCCCATTTCCGCGTGCTGTCACGGTACGGCGTGAAGCCGGGGTAGTGTCGGCGGCGTGAAGTGGAACGTGCGTGAGTACCTGAGTCGAGACTGGGGCCTGCCGGAGCGGCTGCAGGACGCGGAGTACGCACAGATGGTTCGGGAGGGGCGATGGATAGAGCTGCTCGAGGAGATGGAGGAGCTCGATGAAGCCGCGCGCTGGTCGGCGCCAGACTGGCCGACCAAAGATGACCTCGAAGAAGACTGGAAAAGTCACCAGCGCGTCGCTGAGCTCCTCGCGAAAGCCGCAGCCGGACGTTCAGCGCGTCCTTATGGACATCGACCGAGCGGTCCGCCGACTCGGCGCAAGCTGGTTCCTGTTCGGAGCTCGAGCCGTCGGCATCCACGGAGCGCCGAGAACCACGAAGGACGTCGACGTCACCGTGCTTCTCGGCGAACGAAGCACTGACGAGCTCGTCGCGTCACTGAAGGAAGCAGGGTTCGAGCTGTTGCACGACGACGAAGCTTTCGTCGCTACGACTCGCGTGATTCCGACTCGGCATCGGGAGACTCGGATGAAGACCGACGTCGTGCTGGGAGGCCCCGGCCTCGAGCAGCACATCGCAGATCAGGCCGTTCACCTGCGCCTGGCTGGTCGTCTGCTCCCTGTCATTCGCCTCGAGCACCTCATCGTCCTCAAGTGTCTTGCCGCGCGTCCGCAGGACATCGAAGACCTGCGCCGACTGCTGCGACGCCGAGCGGATGTAGACCTCGACGAGGTTCGGAGACTCATCTCAACGCTGGAGAGCGACCTCGGAGACTCGACGATCATGCCGAACCTCGATCGATTGCTCGCGGAGCTCGGGCGATAATTCGTTTGAGCACCAACGATTGCGTCGCTATGTAGCGTGCCAGCGTGGCTGACCAGAATCAGATGCTGAAGCTGTCGTTCCCGGGCGAGACGCCGACCACCGCGAACGGCATCGTCTACGAGTGGTCGATGATCGAGCGGGTCCGCCGCGCCGTGATGGGCCTCGGCCTGATGTGGGGCCTCGCGGGCGTCAGCATCTTCTTCCCCATCCTGCACTGGCTGCTGGTGCCGAGTTTCCTTCTCCTCGGGCCTGCGGTCGCGCTGTTCCAGTTCACCGAGGTCAAGCGCCTCAAGTCGATGAAGGGCAGCTGCCCACGGTGCAAGGTCGAGCGCGATTTCCCGCTCGAGCTGCGCTTCAACGGCAAGCGCAGCTTCACCTGCGACGGCTGCGGGAATCTGATCGAGCTCGAGCCGGCCTGATGCTCAGCGGAGCATCGCGAGCACCAACACGACACCCAAAACTGCAGCCACGAACACGATGAGCTGCCAGATCCGCTCTTCTCGCTGAGCGGACGCTTCGGCCCCATCAGCGGGTTCGCAGCACTCCGCGCAGCGCACCCCGTCTGGCGAAGCACATCCGACGCACGCGAAGCGGCCACATCTGCCGCACACAACGGCGGCGGGAGCAACCGGGTGCTCGGCGCACGTTGCCAGCGGGGGCACCGGCACCAGGTCGATGAACTCGGTCACCGGGTGAACGCGCGCCGTTCCCAGCGACAGCGTGAAATCAGCATCGCCGCGCACGGCGAACCTGAGTCGCTCACCGTCGAGCTCGAGCAAGACCTCACTGGCCTCGCCGCGCGGAAGCTTCGCGCGGGTCTGTCCGTCGACTTCGAGCACGAAGAACAGCGGCCCCAGGACCTCGAGCTCGATGCGGTGGCCGCGGAAGCTCCAGCGTCGCAAGGCCATCGGATGGGCAACCGTAGCACCGTTGAGGGCGCTCATCGGCCGCGAGCGGCGTATCGTAGAGTCGCGTGCGTCCGAGCCGACTCCCGCAGACCGAAGCCGACTTCCCCGCCTGGGGCGTCTACGCCGACGCGCTGCTCCAGCAGGGCGACGCGCGCGGCGAGCTCATCGCGTACGACCTCTCGCTGCCTGCGCACCCGGCGAACAAGCAGCTCGCCCAGCTGCGGAAGCTGCACCGGCAGCAGCCCCAGCCCCTCGACATCGGCTGGTGCCTCGGCCACGCGCGCAGCCTCAGCGTCATGCCGCTCGACCGCGACCGGCCGATGACCAAGCGGCTGATGCCCGCCACCGTCGAGGCGCAGCAGCTGCACGCGCTCGAGCAGCTCCTCGACCGCGCGCCGCTGCTCGAGAGCCTCGAGGTGCAGCTGATGCCGCACCAGCTCGACGCCTTCGCCGCTTCCGCGCGCCGGCTGCCGAAGACGTGCGAGAGCCTCGCGCTGCACCTCGCCGGAGACTGGGAACAGCACGCCGACAAGCTCATCGACGCCCTGCCGGTGCAGGTCAGCCGCCTGCGCCTGCTCGCCGGAGACCCGGTGCCCTTCCTCTCCGCCGAGCGCTTCTCCGAGGTCGACCTGCGCCAGCACGCGAACCTGCACTGGGGCGCTCCGGTCGACCTGATCGGCCGCGTCGTCGTCGCAGCCTCCTCACGCCTCAAGCTCATCTGCGGCTCCATCGCGCTCGCGAAGCTGACCGGCTCCGAGGTGAGCCTGCCCGGAGACGCCGGCCTGCTCGACCCCGAAGAGGAGCTGCTCACCGTCCTCGCGCGCCCCTCGCTCACCGAGCTGCAGCGCATGAGCGGCGGCGTCGTGCCGGTGCGCGCCCAGCTCGAGCGCACGCTGCCGGAAGAGCACCCCGTCGCGCGCATGTTCGGGCCGACCTTCCTCCGCGACGCGAACGGCGCCTGGTCCATGGACGGCGTGCCGCTCACCTCCGGCAGCCGCCTGCAGCTGCCCGGCGGAGAGCGCGTCTTCCTGGAAGACGCCTCCCGCTGGCGGGACTTCACCGGCTGATCGCCGAAGCAAGCGCCCCCTGAAGCGAAAAAGACCCGGCCCATAAGGGGCCCACTCATGCCCGTCAGAAGCCCGGCTTCGAGGGGGGACGCGAATAAACCTTGGCGCAAGACCCAAGATTGACTACGCGCACCGCCGGAATTCTCCCAATCCCATGGCCCAGATTTTCCCGAAGTGGACGAACGAAACCCCACGCCTCATCGCGGTCGGGACGTTCCTCGCAGTGCCCGCAGTCATCTTCGCGGTGTACTGGTGGGCGTCGCCGTGGAACACCGACGTCGGCTACGCGCCCAAGCAGCCGGTCGCCTACAGCCACAAGCTGCACGCCGGCGACCTGAAGATGGACTGCCGCTACTGCCACGCCTACGCCGAGCGTGGCCCGCATGCCGGCGTCCCCCCCACGCAGGTCTGCATGAACTGCCACCAGCAGGTGAAGAAAGACTCGCCTGCGCTGCAGCTCGTCCGCGACTCGTGGAAGGGCGGGCAGGGTGACCAGTCGGTCCCGTGGATTCGAATCCACAAGCTCCCCGACTTTGCCTTCTTCGACCACTCCGCCCACCTCGGCGTCGGCGTCGGAGACAACCGCGCCGCCATCGGCTGCGAGACCTGCCACGGCCGCATCGACACCATGGAGGTCGTCGCCCAGAACCAGCCGCTCTCGATGGCCTGGTGCATCGACTGCCACAACGACCCGGCGCCCAACCTGCGCCCCGTCGCGAACATCACCACCATGGGCTTCCGCCCCGACCTCGCGTGGAAGGACAAGGCGATGAAGATCGCCACCACCCTCCACCCGCCCGGCGCGCTCACCACCGCGATGCGCACCGATGCCGACGGCAAACACCACACCTTCGCGACGGCCGGCTGCAGCGGCTGTCACCGCTAAAGAGGAACGACACCGATGAAGAAGGATCCGTACGCCCCTCTTCGCGAGCAGCTCGAGAAGAACGAGCCGCCCAAGTACTGGCGGTCGATCGAGATGGCCGAAGGCGACGCCGGCCTGAAGGCAGACCTCGAGCCCGAGTTTCCCCGCGGCGTCACCGCCTCCAACGAGTGGAACCGTCGCGACGCGCTGAAGCTCGGCGCCGCGGCGCTCGCGCTCGGCGGCATGGCCTGCGACCAGGCCAAGGACCTCCACATGCCGCTGCGCCGGCCGGTGGAAGAGATTCTCCCCTACGTGCGCATGCCGGAGAACATCATCCCCGGCACGCGGCTCATGTACGCGACCGCGATGCAGCGCAGCGAGGGCGCCGTCGGCCTGCTCGTCGAGTCGCACGAAGGCCGCCCCACCAAGATCGAAGGCAACCCGACGCACCCGTCGTCGCTCGGCGGCTCCGACATCTGGGCCCAGGCCGAGGTCCTTCGCCTCTACGACCCCGAGCGCGCGCGCACGCCCCTGCAGAAGGGCGCGCCGTCCACCTGGGAGAAGTGGGACGCGCTGGCGAAGGAGAACTTCGCCCGCTACGCCGAAGCCCAGGGCAAGGGCCTCGCGTTCCTCCTCGGCGAAGACTTAGGGCCCACGTTCGAGCGCGTGCTCGCCGCGGCGCTCAAGAAGTTCCCGCAGGCCAAGGTCGTCCGCTGGGACCCGCTCTCGCCCGACGCCGCGCTCAGCGGCGCGGAAGTGGCGTTCGGCCCCGGCGCGCGCGTGCACTACCACTTGACCCAGGCGAAGGTGGTCTTCTCGCTCGACTCCGACTTCATGACCCAGGGTCCCGACCACCTGCGCCTCGCGCGCGAGTGGTCGAAGTCGCGCTCGCCGCTCGAGGCGGCAGCGACGAAGGACATGACCCGCATGTACGCCTCCGAGGGCGCGTACACGGTGACGGGCTCGAACGCCGACCACCGCCTGCGCCTCTCCAGCGCGCAGCAGCTCGAGCTGCTCAAGGCCGTCGCGGCCGAGCTGCAGTCGAGCCACGGCCTCGCGCTGGGGCCCGAAGTTCAGGCCGCGGTGCAGAACGCGCAGCTGCCGGCCGAGACCGCGAAGTTCGTCGCGGTGCTCGCGAAGGACCTCGCGGCGAACAAGGGCGCCTCGGTCATCATCACCGGCGAGCGCCAGCCCGCCGCGGTCCACGCGCTGGTCCACGCGGTCAACGTCGCGCTCGGCGGTCTGGGTACCACGTTCACCGTCAGCCAGGCCGAGGGAGCCCAGCCGCGCACGCCGATGCACGAGGCGCTGAGCGGCCTCATCCCCGCGCTGACCAGCGGCGAGGTCGACACGCTCATCATCTTCGACCAGAACCCGCTCTACACGGCGGCCGGCGGCACGAAGTTCGCCGACGCGTTCGCGAAGACGAAGACCACGGTGCACATCGGCGTGCTGCCCGAAGAGACGGGCCTGCAGGCCTCGTGGCACCTGCCGATGAACCACTTCCTCGAGTCGTGGAGCGACGCGCGCGCCTTCGACGGCACCGCCAGCATCGTCCAGCCGCTGGTGATGCCGCTGTTCGGCGGCCGCACCAACACCACGCTGCTCGCGCAGATCGCCGGTGAGGAAGTCACCAACGACAAGCAGCTCGTCGAGACCACGTGGCGCGGAGCGGCGGCGGCGACGCCTCCGGTCGCGGCGCCTCCGCCGGTGCAGGGCGCGGACGGCGGCACGCCGGCTCCGGGCCAGGTGCAGGCGGCGACCCCCAAGGCCGCGCTCGCCGACCCGAAGTTCCCGCTCGCCGACCTGAAGGTCTGGCGCCGCGCGCTGCACGACGGCGTCATTCCGAACACCGTCCCCGGCGCTTCGCGCAAAGAGAGCAAGGGCGACCTGAACCGCGGCGCGGTCGTCGCGGCGCTCGCGGCGGTGAAGGCGAACCCCGTCCCGGGGAAGGACACGCTCGAGCTCATCGCGCTGCACGGCCACGCGCTCGACGGCCGGCTCACCAACGTCTCCTGGATCATGGAGCTGCCCGACTCGATGTCGAAGCTCTGCTGGGACAACGCGCTGCTCGTCTCGCCGACGCTCGCGAAGGAGCTCGGCATCGAGAGCGCGATGAAGAAGAACCGCTACGTCGCCGACGTCGTCGACCTCACGGTCGAGGGCCGGAAGATCAGCGCGCCGACCTTCGTGCTCCCCGGCCTCGCGACCTACACCGCCACCATCATCAAGGGCTACGGCCGGCAGGTCGGCGACGTCGCGAAGGGCGTCGGCGTCGACGTGAACCCGCTGCTCTCGGCGAGCCCGGTCATCGGCGGCGTCAAGCTGCAGAAGACCGGCAACACGGTCGAGCTCTGCTCGACGCAGGACCACTTCTCGGTGCCGGGCAACCCGTTCAACGAGATGTCGTTCGCCGACATGACGGCGCAGCAGGCCGGCGCGCGCGAGCGCAAGCTTGGCCTCGGCTCGCGCCCGCTGTACCGCGAGGCGAGCGCGCAGGCGTGGGAGAAGGACGGCGAGAAGCCGTTCCGCGAAGGCGACGCTCCGGAAGCGCTCGTGCAGCTCAAGACGCCGCGCAACCGGCCGCAGAAGATGCTGCAGCCGCACGACGAGGTCGTCTACGAGGGCCAGCAGTGGGGCATGGTCATCGACCTCGGCTCCTGCATCGGCTGCAACGCCTGCACCATCGCCTGCATCGCCGAGAACAACATCCCCACCGTCGGCCGCGAGCAGGTGCTGCTCGGTCGCGAGCTGCACTGGATTCGCATCGACCGCTACTTCACCGGCGACATCGACCAGCCGGCGGCGGTGCACCAGCCCGTCACCTGCATGCACTGCGAGAACGCGCCGTGCGAGCCGGTGTGCCCGGTCAGCGCCACCGTGCACGACGAAGAGGGCATCAACTCGATGGCCTACAACCGGTGCATCGGCACGCGCTACTGCAACAACAACTGCCCGTACAAGGTGCGCCGCTTCAACTACCTGGACTTCTCCAACTCCGGAAACGTCTGGAAGAACCCCGACGAGGCGAAGCGGTGGCAGACGCTCAAGCTGCAGCGCAACCCGGACGTCACCGTCCGCTACCGCGGCGTCATGGAGAAGTGCACGTACTGCACCCAGCGCGTCGAAGAGGCCAAGCGCGTCGCGAAGCGCGCGGGGCTCGACCGCAAGGCGCTGCCCGACGGGGCCATCACGCCGGCGTGCGCGCAGGCCTGCCCGACGCAGGCCATCACCTTCGGAAACATCAACGACGAGAAGTCGCGCGTGCACCAGCTCAAGCTCTCTGAGCGCAACTACGAGATGCTGCAGGAGCTCAACGTTCGCCCGCGTACGACCTACCTGGCCCGGGTCTCCAACCCGAACGAGGAGCTGAAGGCGTCATGAGTCCTCAAGAAGCAGCGCTCCCCAACGACCCCAACGTGCGCGGAGACGTGCCGCTCGAGGACCCGGTTCAGGGTCGCGAGTCGCTCGTCCGCGGCAACCTCTCGTTCCACGACGTCACCGAGAAGGTCGTCGCCGTCAACGAGAAGCCCGTGCTCGCCACGCCGAATGGTCTCAAGTTCGGCATCGCGCTCGCCGGCGCCGGCTTCGCGATGTTCGGCGGCTACGTCGGCTACCTGTTCTGGATGGGCCCCGGCATCTGGGGCAACAACAACCCGGTCGGCTGGGCCTGGGACATCGTCAACTTCGTCTTCTGGGTCGGCATCGGCCACGCCGGCACGCTCATCTCCGCCATCCTCTACCTGTTCCGCCAGAAGTGGCGCACGTCCATCAACCGGTACGCAGAGGCGATGACCATCTTCGCCGTGCTCGCCGCGTCGTCGTGCGTCGCGCTGCACACCGGCCGCATCTGGATGGACTACTACCTGTTCCCGCTGCCCAACCAGATGGGCCTGTGGCCGAACTTCCGCTCGCCGCTCGAGTGGGACGTGTTCGCCGTCAACACGTACCTCTTCGTCAGCTTGCTGTTCTGGTACACCGGCCTCGTCCCCGACTTCGCGACGCTGCGTGACCGCGCGAAGATTCGCTGGCGCCAGCTGTTCTACGGAATGCTCGCCATGGGCTGGCGCGGCAGCACGCGCCACTGGGTGCACTACGAGAAGGCGTACCAGATTCTCGCCGCGTTCTCGGCGCCGCTCGTGCTCTCGGTGCACACCATCGTCTCCTTCGACTTCGCCGTGTCGCAGCTGCCCGGCTGGCACACCACCATCTTCCCGCCGTACTTCGTCGCCGGCGCCATCTTCTCCGGCTTCGCGATGGTTCAGACGCTGATGCTGCCGGCCCGCGCGTGGCTGGGCCTCAAAGACATCGTCACCGTCAAGCACATCGAGAACATGAACAAGATCATCCTCGTGACGGGTACCCTCGTCGGGTACGCGTACGCGATGGAGTACTTCGTCGCGTTCTACTCGGGCAACGAGTACGAGGGCTTCACGTTCATCAACCGCTCGTTCGGCCCCTACGCCTGGGCGTACTGGACGATGGTCAGCTGCAACGTCATCTCGCCGCAGCTGTTCTGGTTCAAGCGCATCCGCACCAGCGTCGCGTGGAGCTTCATCCTCGCGTTCTTCGTCAACATCGGCATGTGGTTCGAGCGCTTCGTCATCACCGTGACGTCGCTGCACCGCGACGCGCTCGTCTCGAGCTGGGAGTACTTCGTGCCGGTCACCGAGCCGCTCTTCCTGCTCGGCACGTTCGGCCTCTTCTTCTTCCTCTTCCTGCTCTTCGTCCGCTTCTTCCCGGTCATCGCCATGGCCGAGGTGAAGTCGGTGATGCCGCAGGCCAACCCGCACTGGCACGGCTACGAGACGACCGGCCCCGACCACGGCGCCGCGCACACGTCTCCCGCCGCAGCCACCACGGGAGGAGGGCACTGACATGACCGCTCTCGAGCGTGGTCCCCGCATCTGGGGTTTGTTGGCGCAGTACGAAGACCCGCACGCCGTCTACAAGGCCTGCGAGAAGGTCCGCGACGAAGGCTACGAGAACTGGGACTCGTGCACGCCGTTCCCGGTGCACGGCCTCGACAAGGCGATGGGTTTGAAGCCCTCGAAGCTGCCGTGGATCGTGCTGAGCGTCGGCCTCTGCGGCTCGACGTTCATGCTGTGGTTCCAGTCGTTCGCGATGGGCAACCTGTACCCGATGATCGTCGGCGGCAAGCCGCTGTTCTCGCTGCCGGCGTTCGTGCCCATCTGGTACGAAATCACCGTTCTCTCGAGCTGCCTCACCGCGTTCTTCTCGAACTGGATTCTGAGCGGGCTGCCGGAGCCGTACCACCCGGCGTTCAACTCGAAGGCGTTCGAGCGCGTCACCGACGACAAGTTCTTCATCATGATCGAGTCGCAGGACCCGAAGTTCGACCTGGAGAAGACCCGCGCGCTGCTGCAGGCGACGGGCGCCACCACGGTGGAGGAGCTCGCATCATGAAGCGGGCTGCTCTCGTCGTGCTGTTGATCGCCTGCCGCGGCGGCGTCTCCGAAGACCCGCCCGTGCACCTCATCCACAACATGGACACGCAGGAGAAGGCGCGTCCGTACCGCAAGGACACCTCGGGCCTGTTCCCCAACGGCCGCTTCATGCAGGCGCCGCCCGAGGGCACCGTCGCCGTCGGCCAGCTCAACGACGACGAGCTCTACGAAGACGGCTGGGACCTGAACCCGGTCGGGCTCGACGGCGGCGCGACTGGCCGGCCGGACTTCACCTTCAAGTTCCCGCCGCAGGTGCAGCTGCCCGACGGCGGCATCGACGAAGAGCTCGTCACCCGCGGCCAGCTCCGCTACGGCGTCTACTGCACGCCCTGCCACGGCGTGACCGGCAACGGCCAGGGCCTCGTCGCGCAGAAGGCGTTCGACGGCGGCATGCGGCTCGAGGTTCCTCCGCGCGACCTGCTCTCGCAGGCGGCGAAGGACCTGCCCATCGGCAAAATCTACGCGTCGATGAAGGTCGGCGTGAACAACGGCAACATGCCGAGCTACGCCACGCAGATTCCCACGCACGACCGCTGGGCCATCGCCGCGTACGTGCGCCGCATGCAGGGCGTCGGCTTCGACGGCAAGCCGCCCGAGCCGCCTCCCGACGTGAACGTGGTCTCCGTCGCGCTCGGCCGCTTCTATTACAAGAACCGCGGCTGCAACGCGTGCCACTCGCTCGACGGCACCAAGGTCGTCGGCCCCTCGTGGAAGGGCATCTGGGGCCAGACCCACAAGACGAGCGGGGGCGACGTCGTCGTCGACGAGGCGTACATCCGCGAGTCGATTCTCGACCCGAAGGCGAAGGTGGTCGACGGCTTCGCGCCGGTCATGCCTCCGCCGAACCCGCCCATCGACGACACCGGCATCAAGAGCCTCGCGCTCTTCATCAAGGAGCTGAAGGAATGAGCTCGGCACACGCACCCGCCAAGCCGACCGACATCAACATTCCCGAGACGTCGCTCTGGGCGAAGCTGCCCGTCATCGGCGCCGTCGTCGGCCTGGTCTGCCTCTTCGCCACCATCGGCTTCGCCGGCGGAGAGCACCGCGCCCGCGCGATGTTCAGCTACCTGTTCGCGTTCGAGGTGTTCCTGGGCCTCGCGCTGGCCGCGCTGGGCTTCTTGCTCATCGACACCGTCGCGCGCGCCGCGTGGTCGGTCGTCATCCGCCGCATCGCCGAGACGATGGCGGCGACGCTGCCGGTGTTCGCGGTGCTGTTCATCCCCATCATCGCGATCGGCTACCACGAGCTCTACCCGTGGACGCACGAGACCGACGCGGTGCTCGAGCGCAAGCGCTGGTTCCTCTCCGACGGCTTCTTCATGGGCCGCGCGGTCGCGTACTTCATCATCTGGTCGATTCTGGCCATCGTGATGTACCGGGGCTCCCTCGCGAACGACACGACGACGGACGCAGCCGCCGTCGAGCGCCGCGTGCGCCGCCTCTGGGCGGTCGCCGCCGCGGGCATCATCCTCTACGCGCTGACGCAGAGCTTCGCGGCCATCGACTGGATGATGTCGCTGATGCCGCACTGGTACTCGACCATCTTCGGCGTCTACTTCTTCGCGGCGTCGGTGCAGGCGTACTTCGCGTTCATCGCGCTCGTCACGATGGCGCTGCAGCGCGCGGGCGTCTTGAAGGACGCGGTCACCTCCGAGCACTTCCACGACCTCGGCAAGTACACCTTCGGCTTCACCATCTTCTGGGCCTACATCGCGTTCAGCCAGTTCGTGCTCATCTGGTACGCGAACATCCCCGAAGAGACCGAGTTCTACATCATGCGCCTGCACGGCGGCTGGGCGGGCATCTCGTACGCGCTGCCGGTGCTGCACTTCTTCGTGCCGTTCTTCTTCCTGCTCTCGCGGCACGTGAAGCGCAAGCGCGTGGGCCTTGGCCTGGGCGCCGCGTACATCCTGTTCATGTACCTGGTCGACTTCTACTGGCTCATCCTCCCGAACTTCAAAGTCGAGGGCAGCCACGAGTCGCACTTCCACATCGTGTGGACGGACATCACCGCGCTCATCGGCATCGGCGGAGTCTTCTTCGCGGTCTTCGCCTTCCTGCTCAAGCGCAACCGCGTCATCGCCATCAACGACCCGCGCCTCACCGAGTCGCTGGTGCACGAGAACTACTGAGCGCACCGCGCTTCAGCGGTGGCGCGGAAAGTTCAGCGCGACGCGATGCTCGATGGGTACAGCAGCGGCGCGTGCGGCGACGGTAGGCCGCCTTCGGCGTAGGCGTTGCGGAAGCCGATCGCGCGCAGATCGAACACCAGCGCGATGACGCGGTTGACCACCAGCATCTCCGCGAGAAGCGCCCACTCCCACCAGGTCGGCTCGGGGCCGCCGCGGCGGAGCACGAGCGTCGAGGCGAAGAGCCCAGCGCTCGCGTCGAGCGCGAGCCTCAGGCCGAACTGCGCCCACGGGTGGCTCGCCCACGAGGTCGCGCCGGACGTCAGGTAGGGGTCGCCGAGTCCCGCGTACAGCGCGCCGGCAGCGGGGAAGAGGACGTCGAGCGCCGCGGCCGCGAGCTTCGACCGGGGGGCCACGGCGGGCGATGACTCACGCACCTCGGCGGCGAGCTCGCGTGCGGTCTCGGTCGCGAGCACCCGGGACGCAGGCCCGAGCGGCGACGGTCGCCAGGCGTCGACGGGGCGGTCTCCTTCGATGATCAGCCTGCCGTCTTCGCTGAACACCTCGAGCGCGGTGCGGAAGGCGCCTTCGTGCGGAACGTCGAGCAGGCGCAGCCGGCCGCGTGCGCTGGCGTCGGCTTCCCAGCCGAGCTTCTGAGCGGCGCGCCGCGCGGCTTCGGACACCTCGGCGGCGGACCTCTCTTCGAACGAGTACGTCTCGACGTGGTGCAGCACACAGCCGCTCAGCAACACCCCCAACCCGACAGCGCGCATGGCCGGCTGTGACGCGCCTGGGCGAACGGCATTCACGCATCGGGGTTCGTGTCACTGCCCGGTTCTGTGGGCCGGGTTTATGGGTTACGTCGTCGGCCGATGCCATTGGAGGGGAAGCCCAAGCTCATCTTCGGGTCTTCGATGCAGGCGTTGACTCACGTCGCGCGCGGGCGGGTTCGGCCACAGACCGAGCGGCGGCTCATCGAGCTCGGCCTGCCGCTGTTCACGCCGGCGAGCCCGACCTACCCGGAACGCGACTGGGTCGAGGCGATCACGCTGATCGCCGCCGACCTGCTTCCCGGCGCGCCGGCCGAGCTTCAGCACCGCAACCTGGGCGCCATCGCAGTGGGGCGCATCGCCGAGATGTTCGTCGGCAGAGCGATGATCGCCGCGACCCGAATCCTGGGCGTGCCGAGAATGCTCGAGCGCACCACGAACAACCTGCGCGCCGGAGCGAACTTCATCGAAGCGAGGCTCACCCGCCTCGATGAGACGTCGTGGCAGCTGTGGATCTCCGACGTCTCGGGGCTGCCCGGGTTCTACGCCGGGCTGATGGAGGGCGGCCGGCGCATCGTGCCAGGGTGGATCGACGAGATGCGCATCATCTCGCTCGACGGAGCGAGCTGTACCTACGTGCTCAACCGCCGAGCTCCGTCGCGACTCGCCTGAACCGGAGTGGATCTTCACCCGCGCCAACCCATAACCTCTCGTTTGAGAGGGCCGGGGCATTCGAGGTAGACACTCGTGCGCGTGCGGTATCTCCTTCTACCCCTCGTCCTCCTGACGGCCTGTCAGCAGAAGCCTGCTGATCCGCTGCCCGCCATTCCCCAAGTCGAGTTCGCCACCGCGACCATCACCGGCCGCGTGTTCGACGGCAACGACCTCTCGGTCGAGGGCGTGGTGGTCACCGTCGCGGAGACCGGCGCCACGTACACCACCGGCGCCGACGGGCTCTACGTGCTGCAGGTGCCGGCGCAGACGACGTTCACCGTGCGCACGTGGAAGTACCTCTACGCGGGCACGACGCTGACGCCGCTGCAGCTCGAGGCCGACCGCGTCGTCACCGGCCTCGACATCCTCGTCATTCCCTCGTCGTCCATCGGCGCGTACAACGCGCAGGCCGGCTCGGACGAAGAGCGCGGCGTGCTCGCGATTCAGGTCATCTCGATGTCGGGCCGCTGCGACGCCGCCGGCGCGACCGTGAAGGTGCTCAACCCCGAGACGTCGCAGCCGATGCCCGGCGCCCTCGCGATGTACGTGAAGCCCGGCACCAGTCAGCCCGACCGCTCGGTGCCGATGATGCAGAACGGCTCGCGGCCCAACGCGTGGCTCGTCGGAGTGCCGGAGGGTCAGAACTTCCCCGTTCGCTTCGACAAGCCCGGCTGCACGCCGCTCTCGTTCCCCGTCGTCTACCAGAAGGCGACGTATCAGCCCGGGCTGCGCATCGCGGCCCGCGGCCTCACCCAGGTCCCGGTCTTCGTGGAGTGACGATGCGGCGCGCACTGCTCTTCCTGTTCGTGTTCGCCGGCTGCCAGCAGCCCGGCTTCAAGGGGTCCGACGAGCAGCTCGCCGAGGCCATGGCGAAGGAGCTCATCGAGAGCTGCCCCGACGCCGACCCCGCCAGCGAGACCGCGCGCAGCGACTGTGCGGTGAAGCTCACCGAGTCGACGCTGCTGCGCGACACCATGGCCGAGAAGTTCCTCTGGGGTCAGCAGCAGGCCTACGACCACTGGGCCCTCAACGACCACATGACGCGCTTTCACCCGCTCGTCTGGCGTCGGCTCTACCTGTCCGTCTACATGTTCCCCGGCGGCCATACGGTCGAGAAGCAGGGGGACTACACGCTGCTCAAGATGGCGCCGAAGTTCCGCAGCGAGCTCGACATGGGCAGCTACCCGTACCCGTTCTGGCACCGCCCCGGAAAGTGGGCCGCGTACTTCCTGCAGAAGCACCTCATCTTCTTCATCAAGGACGGGAAGATCGTCGCCTGTCGGCGAAGCTTCGAGGGCACCGAGCCGCTGCTCGCGCAGCCGCCCTTCCGGCCCGAGGTCGTCCACGAGTGGGGCGGCCAGTGGAAGTGGACGCTGGGCGGCGAGGAGTTCCCGAAGGCCGTGCTCTTCACCTGGCTGCTCTCGAAGGACAACCCGCACCGCGAGCCGCTCGAAGAGGCGTTCCGGGACCTCGAGTTCGAGATGCGCAAGACGAGCTGCTTCATGTGCCACCAGCCCGACAACCCGACGGTGATGGGCGAGCTCGAGATTCTGAACTACCCGAACCAGGCGCTCTCCGCGCGGCACCGCATCGTCAAGACGCTCGAGGAGAACACCATGCCTCGCGCCGACGCCATTCGCGGCATCGGCCACGGCTACACGCAGGAGCAGGAGCCGCTGCGCCAGAAGCTGCTCGAGCTCTCGAAGAGCTTCGCGAAGATTGGCGACGACGCCCTTCGCTTCGAAGGCGAGCAGGTCGTTCAGTGAAGTCGTGGTGGTGGGTGCTGCTGGCGCTCGGCTGTACCGGGCGTCCTGCGCCCGCTCCCGACGCAGGCGTCGTTCACCGGTATCCGCAGCTTCCGAACGGCGGCGGCGCCGTCCTTCGCGAGTCGACGCTCGTCAGCATCGCGCTCGGGCCCGAGACCGGTCACCACGCGTTCGTGCGCTGGCTCGCGGAGAGCGGGTGGCTCGTCGAGCGCGGCTCCGAGTACGGCATCGAGCGCGTGAGCGTCGCGGCCTCGGTCGACCTCGCTGCGCCGACGGCGGACCTCATCGACGCGGACATCCGCGCGATGCTGCGCGCCCGTGGAGTCAGCCCCGGCAACGTCTACGTCGTCTGGGGCCCGCCGGGCCTCGCCATCGTCGACCGCTACGGCAACCGCACCTGCTTCTCGAATCCGGGCACCGGGTACCACGAGCACCTCGACGAGGAAGACGTCGCGTACGTGGTGGTGCCGGGCTGCCCGCCGCGCTTCTCCGCGCAGCTCGAGCAGCACGAGGCGATGCACATGGACGCAGCGCGCCTCGTCATCGACGCGCTGACCAATCCGTCGCCGCGGAACGCTCCGGCGTTCGCGCTGTCGGACCCCACCGTCGGCTGGTCGTCGCTGGGGCCCGAGGCGGGAGACTTCTGCTGGGGCCGCCTCATCGAGCGCGACGGCCACACGCTGCAGCGCGTCTGGTCCAACGCGGCCATCGCGCGCCGCGAGGAGCCCTGCGTGCCGGCCCCGGCGGGGGCGACCGCGTTCGGCTTCGAGGTGGAGCCGGCCGGCCGCCGCACGCTCTCGGTCGGAGAGCGCATCACGCTCACCGTGCGCGGCTGGTCGAGCGGCGAAGTCCCCGACTGGCCGGTGCAGATTCTGTACTGGTCCGGCGACTTCACCATGCAGGCGTCGCTCGACAAGCAGCTGTTCAACGACGGCGTCTCGGCGACGCTCGAGCTGTCGGTGCCGTTCCCGGTCGCGAAGGGGACTGCCGGTTCCATTCTGCTGCGCGGCCTGGGCGCAGACGACACGCCACAGTGGCCCGTGGCGTTCATTACGAGATAGAGAGGCCGTCCCGTGCTTCGCGCCCTGATCATCGCCAGCGCCGTCATGTCGCTCACTGCTTGTCCTGGCCCGTCCGAGATGGACGGCGGCATGGGCGGAGGCGGCGGCCGCGCCGGCGGCAGCGGCGGCTCGGGTGGCACCGGCGGCAGCGGCGGCGGGAACATGGGCACCGGCGGCGGCAGCGGCGTCGGCGGAGGAGGCACCGGCGGCGGCTCGGTGATGCCGCGCTTCGACGGCGGCTGGTGCGACCTGCCCGGCTCGTGGGTGCACGGCGATGCCGGCTACTACAGCGTGGCGCAGCTCGACGGCGGCCCCAGCCCGCTGACGTGGATCACGATGCCGAAGGGCTTCTGCGTGCACCCGTTCGCGCGCGTGGGGAACGTGCGGCAGCTTCGCTTCGCTCCGGGCGGAGAGCTGTTCGCGGCGTCTCCGACGATGGGCACCACCAGCGGCGGGGCGTCGGGCCGAAGCGCCATCGTCCTCATGCCGGACGACGACAACGACGGCCTGGCCGACAGCATCATCACCTGGCGCAGCAACCTGCCCGGCACGCAGGGCCTCATGTTCCACGACGGCGGCTTCTGGTTTCAGGACCGCACCCGCATCATGAAGGAGCCGTACACCCCGGGTCAGCGCGCGCCGGGCGCGACGCCCCCCCAGGCGGTCGTCGACGTGCAGGTGTACGTCGACTTCGGTCACTGGCCGAAGACGATCGACGCCGACGAGCAGGGCACCGTCTTCGTCACCAACGGCGGCACGCAGGGCGAGACGTGCGACCCGGCCCGGCCGTTCCGCGGCGGCGTTCTCGCCATCGACGGCTCGGCGGGTGGCAAGCTCATCGCGCGCGGCCTGCGCAACCCCATCTATCTGCGCTGCCACCACGACGGGAACAACCACTGCTTCGCGAACGAGCTCGCGAAGGACTACAGCGCCGCGCAGGGCGGCCGCGAGAAGCTGATTCCGGTGCGCGAGGGCGACGACTGGGGCTACCCCTGCTGCGCGAGCAAAGACCTGCCGTACCTCGACGAGTGCCTGACGTGCTCCGCGGCGACGCAGCCGCTCAACATGTCGACCACGTTCTGCCAGGGCACCGCGCGCTGCTCGCCCAAGTGCGACACGACGGTCGCCGAGAACGCCTCGTTCATCATCGGTGACACGCCGTTCGGCCTCGAGTTCATCGACAACCAGTTCCCGCCGCCGTGGGACCACCGCGTCTACGTCGCGGTGCACGGCGCGTTCGGCACGTGGGCCGGCGCGCGCGTCGTCGGCATCTCGTTCGACCCCGCGACCGGCATGCCGCTGCCGGGCAGCAACCTGCCGGGTGTCGACGCCGGCGCGATGGCCGACTTCCTCGAAGGCTGGGACATTCCCTCGCACGCGCACGGCCGGCCCACGGACGTCACCGTGTCGCCCGACGGCCGGCTCTTCCTCGCGAACAACCAGAACGGTGAGATCATCTGGATCGCGCCGATCGGCCGCTGAGGCGTTCGAACTGAGCTCCGGCGGTGTTAGACGGCACCGTGGGCCGGACGGAACAACCAACGGTGTGTCGTCATGAGAGCTCGTACGGTCGTCGTCGTTCTCCTCAGCGCGTGTTCTTCACCGCCTCCGGTCGAGCAGGGCCTGCCGTGTGACCTCGCGGCGCTCGTCTCGGCGAAGTGCCTCGAGTGCCACGGGTCTCCGCTCGGGTACTCGGCGCCGGTGGCGCTCTACAAGCGCGAGCACTTCGCGGCGAAGTCGACGCTCGATCCGTCGGCCACGTTCGCGCAGCGCTCGGTGACGCGGATCAAGGACGCGAACAACCCGATGCCCCCGCCTGCGGCGCCGCAGCTGACCGCCGACGAGAAGGCGCTGTTCGAGAAGTGGGTGACGGATGGGTTGCCGACGGGCACGTGCGAGGCCGACCTCGACGGGGGCCTGCCGATCGACGCCGGGCCGCCGCCCCTCACCTGCTTGTCGGGGCAGAAGAAGCCGCGGCCGACGACGATGGCTCCGGGTGGAGAAGAGGGCATGGCCCCGGGCTTCGCGTGCAACTCGTGCCACCAGGGGCTGAACTTCGAGGGGCAGAATCCGTTCGGAGCGCTCGGCATGTGGCCGACGTACGACGCGATCGGCACGGTGTACGCGGCTCCGCACGAAGAGGACCTGTGCATCAGCACCATCGGCCCGGACGCCGGCGTGGTGGTGGAGATCTTCGACGTCACCGGCGCGCGCGTGCTGTCGTTGCCGGTCATCGCCTCGGGCAACTTCTACGGCTCGGTGCCGATGGATGCCGGCGTTCGCATGCCGTACACGGCGAAGGTGGTGCGCGGCTCGCTGTCGCGCACGATGACGACGCCGCAGACCGAGCGCGACTGCAACACCTGTCACACGCCCTACGGGCGCGAGGGCGCTCCGGGGCGGATTCAGGCGCCCTGAACGGTTGACCCTCGCGCACGGCGAGCGGAGACTGCGCCCCGTGCTGCTCGCTCCGCTGGTCGCGGTGCTGCTCTGCGCCGACAACAACTGGGAGAAGCTCTCGGAGGAGGACGGCCTCGTCCTCGAGGTCCAACCCATCTCCGGCTCGATGCTCGAGAACCTGCGCGTGACCGGCACCACGCGCGCGAGCCCGGAGGACTTCATCAAGGCGTGGTGGGGCTCGGCGAAGGACTTCAGCGCGAGCCCGGAGATCGTGAAGCGGGAGATCTTCCTCGACGACGAGAACGAGCGGCTCTACTGGGATCAGATCCGCGCTTCTCCCGCGAGCGACCGCGACTACGTGATGTCGCTCAAGAAGAAGGGCAACACCGTCGAGTTCCAGAGCGTCGACGACAAGCGCAAGCCCACGTCCAACGACTTCGTGCGCATGAACCTGCGCGGCTCGGTGACGGCCGCTCCCGACCCCAAGGGCGCGCGCATCACCTACGTCGTCTTCACCGACATCGGCGGCCTGGTGCCGCCCGCCTTCGCCCGCGGCGCGCAGCGCAAGGCGTCGTTCAACCTCGTCCGCGAGATTCGCCGGCGCGCAGAGAAGAAATGACCGAAGCCCAGCTGCACCGCGCGCTCGCGTGGGGAGTCATCGCCACCGGCGCCGTCGTCTTCGTCTCGCTGTTCTTCGTCGTCGCTCCCTACGGGCGCCACTCTCGCCCGGGCTGGGGCTTCATGATCTCCAACCGGCTCGGCTGGACGCTGATGGAGAGCCCCAGCTGTCTCGGCTTCGCCGCCATCTTCTTCAGCGGCTCCCACGCGCTCGAGCCCGCGCCGCTCGCGCTCGCCTGCATGTGGCTCGCGCACTACGTGCACCGCACGTTCCTCTTCCCGCTGCGCATGACGAAGAAGCTGAAGCACATGCCGGCGGCCGTCTCCGGCATGGCCGTCGTGTTCAACGTCATCAACGCGTACATCAACGCGCGGTGGCTCTCGGAGCTCGGCAGCTACCCGACGTCGTGGCTCGCCGACCCGCGCTTCCTCGCCGGCGCCGCGCTCTTCGTCTTCGGCATGGCGCTCAACATCCAGTCGGACAACGTGCTCTTCGGCCTGAGGAAGCCGGGTGAGGACGGGTACAAGATTCCGCACGGCGGCGCCTACCGCTGGGTGTCCGCTCCGAACTACCTCGGCGAGCTCATCGAGTGGGGCGGCTTCGCGCTCGCCGCCTGGTCGCTCGCGGCCTTGGCGTTCTTCCTCTTCACCTTCGCGAACCTGGTGCCGCGGGCCATCTCGCACCACCGCTGGTACAAGGAGCGCTTCCCCGATTACCCGCGCGAGCGCAAAGCCGTCATCCCGTTCCTCGTATGAAGAACGTCGTCGTCACCGGCGCCACGGGGCACTTAGGGAACGTGCTCGTGCGCGCGTTGAACGCGCGCGGCGTCACGCCCCGCGTCGTCGTGCGCCCGTCGAGCGACGTTCGCGCGCTCGAGGAGCTGCAGGTCGAGCGCGTGGCGGGAGACGTCCGCGACCGCGCCTCGCTCGACCGCGCGTTCGCCGGCGCCGACCTCGTCTTCCACGGCGCCGGCCTGGTCAGCATCACGGCGGGGAAAGAGCAGCTGCTGCAGGAGACGAACGTCGAGGGCACGCGCAATGTGGTCGAGGCGTGCATCGCGGCGAAGGTGAAGCGGCTCGTCTACACGTCGTCGGTGCACGCCCTCACCGAGCCGGGGAGCGGCGGCACGCTCGTCGAGGACGGCGGCTTCGACCCGGCCACCGCTCACGGCGCCTACGGGAAGTCGAAGGCCGCGGCCTCTCGGCTCGTTCAGGAGGCCGCGCGCGCGGGGCGCCTCGACGCGGTGCTGGTGCTGCCGACGGGAGTGCTCGGCCCGCACGACTTCCTCTGCAGCGAGGCCGGTCAGCTCGTCGGCATGGCCGGGCGCGGGCGCGTGCCCATCATCATCGCGGGCGGCTACGACTGGGTCGACGTGCGCGACGTCGCCGAGGGGACGCTGCTCGCCGCGGAGAAGGGCCGCTCCGGCGAGGCGTACCTGCTCAACCAGCACTACCTGACCAACGTGCAGCTCTGCGACCTCGTCGCGAAGGCTGCGGGAGTCCGTCCGCCGCTGTACGCGCTGCCGCTGTGGCTCGCGCGCGTGTTCGCGTACGGGGGCCTGGCGTGGGAGCTGCTCACCGGGCGGCGCGCGCTGCTGACTCCGTATTCGGTGCACACCGTCGCGAAGGACTTCGCCATCTCGAGCGAGAAGGCGCGGCGTGAGCTCGGCTTCTCGCCGCGTCCCCTCGAAGAGACGCTGCGCGACGCGTGGACGTGGCAGGCCACGCACCCGGCCAGCCCGCTGAACCGGCACCTCAAGGTGGCGCCGGCGCGCAAAGCCCTGATCAACCCTCGTTCACCCTGAGCGGAGCAGCCCGAAGGGCTGCGGAGTCGAAGGGGTTCGAAGCAGGCTGCGGGCCCCCTTCGACCGCGCCCCGCTCCGCGTGGCTCCGCTCAGGGGGAACGGTGCTAGGGTCGACGCCGTGCCTCGCCGCGTCGGCTCACCTGCGATTCGCAGCACCAAGACCACGGCCGCCGGCGCACCGAAGCCCAAGTCCATTCCCAAGCCGCGCGGCTTCGAGCGCGGCGGCCGCAAGCCGCGCGTCGCCCTCGACGCCAGGCCCGCGAAGCCGGCGACGAACCCCCAGCGCAACGTCTTCGACGTCGTGCCTCGAGCGCCGCAGACCGTCTTCGACGCGCTGACCAGGCTCGACGCCATCCCCGGCGTCGACGTGAAGACGCTCGGCGACATCGACGGCATCCCGGTGCAGGTCGTGCGCCTCAACGGCGCGCCGCCGCCTCCGGGAACCGAGCCGAAGCGCGTGCTCATCACCGGCGGGGTCCACGGCTCCGAGCCGGCGGGCACGATGTCGGCCGTCGAGCTGCTCGAGCTCGTCGCGAAGAGCCCCGACCTGTTCCCCGGCTTCGAGTTCACCGTCGTGCCGCTGGTGAACCCCGAAGGCTTCCGCGACGGCACGCGGCACAACGAGAACGACGACACCGACCTCAACCGCGAGGCCGCGCACGACGACCACGTGCCCAAGGAGATGCAGCTCCTCATGCCCGTCCTCGACGAGGGCCCGTGGACGCTGGCGCTCGACCTCCACGCCTCCGGCTCCACTACGGCCGCCGGCAAGAACGGCTTCTTCGCCATCCGCACCGCGGGCAACGACGAGCTGCTCCACGGCGTGATGAGCGAGTTCAAGGCCAGCTACGACGTGCTCGACGAGACCACCGCCCGCTACACCATGGTCGAGCCCGGCGTGATGGAGTCGAAGAACATGGGCACCGTGAAGGGCTACCTCTTCGAGCGCGGCACCGAGGCGTCGTTCACGCTCGAGGCCCCCGCGCGCGCGAGCATGAAGGTCCAGGTGGAAGGTCTGGTCGACCTCGTCCGCGGCTTCCTCTCCCGCGTGTGAAGCGCGCGCTCGCCTTCGTCGCCGCGGCGCTGCTGCTCTGCTTCCTCGGCCTGGGCATCGTCGCCAGCACCCGCGTGAACGTCGTCTGGTACCGGGGCCGCCCCTGGGTGCTGAAGTTCGGACCCACCTACGCGCTCGGCCGCTGCCGCGTCTCCGAGACGGCGGACCCCACCAGCGACGTGCTCTCGAACCTCATCGACTCGGACTCCGACGGCCGGCCCGACTGGCGGACGGTCGCGTTCATCGACGCCGCTCCCCCGCGCTGCGAGCGGCGCGCGTTTCTCGGTGTCTGGCGCTCGATGCCCATCGACGCCTGCCGCGCCGCCGCCGAGGCCTGTCACCGCTGACGCAGGTGAGACGCGCGTGGAGGCTCACGGCTCACACCACCAGCGTGCTGTCTCCGAGCTCGTGCACGAGGTAGCCCGCGTCCTCCGCGTGTGCGGCGGCCTGCTCGAGCAGGCCCTCCGGCGCGAACGCCCTCAAGAGCGAGAAGTGGCTCGTGCCCGGCTCGTGCATGCCCGAGAGGATTCCGTCGACGACGCTCAGCGACGTCTGTGGGCCGATGACGAGGTCGGTCTCTCCGCGGCCGGCCACGAGGCTGCCGCCGTTCGAGCGCGCGTTGCCCTCGAGCGCGCGCACCACGGTGGTGCCGACGGCGATGACGCGCTTCGCGTCCTGCACCGCTTCCACCGTCGCCGCGGGCAGCTCGTACCGCTCGGGCAGCGGCAGCGCGGCGTCGAGCGCCTTGTCGCCCGTCGCGCTCAGCCCCGCGGCGTGCGTGAGCGTCGCCACCTTCACGCCGGCGTCGAGCAGCTTCGACAGCACCGGCCAGCGCAGCGGGCGCCCGGCGCTCGGCATCTCCGAGGCCCACGGCCGCGCGGCGTAGCCCGTCTGCACCGCGTCGAGCGGCAGCGGCGCCTCGAGGTACGAGTACTGGACGGGGCGGCCGTGGCGGTACAGCGCGCCCCACAGCGCGGCGCCGCTCTGCGCGAACCGCAGCGTCACGAGTCGCGGCGACACCGTGGAGATGGACTCGACGGTCGCCTCGAGGTCGTCGGCGAAGCGCAGCCTCGTGCCGGGGTTCACGCGCGGAGGCGGCGGCCGGAAGTCGGTGTCGGTGCGCCAGTCGCCGGCTCCGAACAGCACGGCGCGCCAGCCGCCCTCGACCTCGCCGGCGAGCCTCACCTCGACGTCTCCGGCGCGCAGCGAGGCCGGCAGCGTCGCCGCGTCGTTGAGCACGAGCAGGTCCCCGGGGCCGAGCAGCGCGGGCAGCTCGGTGAAGCGCCCGTCGCGCCAGGCGCCGGCGCGGGAGTCGACGTACAGCAGCTTCACCTCCTCGACGGGACGTCGCGGGTCCGTTCCGGCCTTCATGACCCGGCCTCCAGGCGCGCGAGGAGCTTCTCGGCGACGGCCTCGGGGCGCGCGAGCGTGGCGCGGTCGGCCTCGGGCATCGCGTCGGCGTGCATCTTGGTGTCCATCTCTCCCGGGTCGAAGGTGAGGAACTTCACGCCGCGACCCTCGAGCTCCGCGGCCCAGATGCGCCCGAGGTGCTCGAGGCCGGCTTTCGACACGCCGTAGGCGCCCCACGTGGGGTACGCGCTCGTCGCGGCGTCGCTGGTCACGTGCACGACGAGGCCCGCTCCGCGCAGCGCCATCGCGCCGGCGAGCGCGCGCGTGAGGCGGAAGGGGCCGAGCAGGTTCACCTCGAGCGTGCGGCGGAACTGCTCATCGGTGGTGTCGAGCAGCGGCTGCAGCGGCACGGGGCCCAAGGTGCTCGCGTTGTGCACGATGACGTCCACGCCTCCGAGCAGCTGCTGCGCGGCGCCGGCGATGGCGACGGCTGCGGCGGGGTCTCCAACGTCAGCGGCGAAGGCGTGTGCCTTCGTGGCATCGGCGACGGGCTTCAGGTCGACTGCGTTCCTCGCGACGAGCAGCAGCTTCGCGCCCTTCGCGGCGAGCCCTCTGGCCAGCGCTGCTCCGAGGCCTCGGCTCGCTCCGGTGATGACGATTCGGGAGTCTCTCAGGTTCATGCCCCCAAGATGCGCGCCCGGTCATCTGATTGTCCGAACTGCCAACGCATTGGCAGAATGCCATCACATGGACATCGCGTACCGGCTGGCGAGGAATCTCCAGGACCTGCGCAAGGGCAGGAACCTGTCGCAGCAGCAGATGGCGCAGCTGTCGGGGCTGCCGCGCGCGACCTGGGCCAACCTCGAGTCGGGCACCGCCAACCCCACGCTGCAGGTGATCGCCAAGGTCGCCGCGGCGCTGCAGGTTTCGTTCGAGGAGCTGGTCTCGGCTCCGAAGGCGACCGGCCGGCGCTACGCGAAGGCGGAGCTCAAGACGCGCCAGCGAGGCCCGGTCGCGGTGCGCTCGCTCTTGCCCGACCCGATTCCCGGCATGACGCTCGAGCGGCTCGAGCTGCCGCCCCGCAGCGGAATGACGGGCGTCCCGCACACGCCCGGCACGCGCGAGTACCTCACCTGCGAGACGGGGCGGCTCACGCTCACCGCGAGCGGCGAGAAGTTCGAGCTCGAGCCCGGCGACGTCGTCGTGTTCCGCGGCGACCAGCGCCACGCCTACGCGAACCCCGGCGGCTCGACCGCCGTTGGGTACAGCGTCGTCGTGCTGGCGCCGGCGCCTTAGCAGCCGGTCAGGGCTCGACGCAGCAGAGCGAGCCGGTCCAATGCTCCTTCGGGTCCGGTGAGCCGCACGAGGCCGCCGAGCCGGCGACGCAGTTCATCACGCCGTCGAGACAGCAGGACGCACCCGTCCAGTGCTCCTTGGCGTCGGGAGAGCCGCACGAGGCTCCCGTGCCGGCGACGCACGTGCGCACGCCTTCGAGGCAGCACGAGTCGCCCGTCCAGTGCTCGATGTTGTCGGGCGAGCCGCATGAGGCGCCCGTCCCAGACGTGCAGGTGACCACGCCGTCGAGGCAGCAGGAGGCTCCGGTCCAGTGCTCGAGGTTGTCGGGTGAGCCGCACGACGCTCCGGTGCCGGTGACGCACGTGCGCGTGCCGGCGAGGCAGCAGGACGCACCGGTCCAGTGCTCGGCGTTGTCGGGTGGACCACACGAGGCCCCCGTCCCGTCGGTGCAGGTGAAGGTGCCTTCGAGGCAACACTGCGCGCCGCTCCAGTGCTCGAGGTTGTCGGGTGAGCCACACGAGCCCGCGGTTCCGTTCGTGCAGGTCACCGGCGTCGAGTAGCAGCACATGCTTCCGGTCCAGCTCTCGAGGTTGTCGGGCGAGCCGCAAGAGCCCGACGTTCCGGCCGTGCACTGGCCGACCTGGTTGCCGCCGCCGGTGCCCGAGGAGCCCCCGCCCGAGCCGCCGCCGGTCCCCGAGGAGCTGCCGCCGCCGCTGCCTCCGCCGCCGTGATCGCGGCAGGCGTCCGCGCACGTCGTCGCGAGGTCCTGGCACAGCTCGTTGAGGCAGTAGCGCGCGGAGTCGAACACGAAGCCGTCGGCGCAGGTGCACGAGTACGCCGCGCAGTCCGCCGGAGCCGTGCAGCGCGGCTGCGACGCCGTTCCACAACCCGTGATGATCAGGACGACGACAGCGAGGCGCATGGGGGCCATCGCCTACATGACTCCGCGGGGCGCCTTCCAATGCAATTTTTCGCAAAGGTCACAGCAGTTTCGCGGAAAGCCCCGCGACGGCGTCGGCCGACAACGGGTCATGCGGAAGACCCTTCTCGTCTTGACCCTGGCCGCCTGCAGCGACCCCGACCTCGAACCGATCGTCGAGAACGGAGACCTCGTCGTGTTCGACGACATCATCCTCGAGCGCGGGGACGGGCCGGCGACGGTGCAGCAGCCGCTCTTCAAGCAGGGCAGCTCGCTGACGTCGAACCTCTGGCCGAACGGGGTCGTGCCGTACACCATCGCGAGCTCCGTCTCGAACCCCGGCGCGGTGCGGGCCGCGATCGCCGAGTGGCAGAACAAGACGAACGTGCGCTTCGTGGCGCGCACGAACCAGACCGCGTACGTCACGTTCCGCGAGAAGCCCGGGCAGACCGTCTGCGCGGCGGAGATCGGCTACCGCGGCGTGCAGCAGTTCGTGAACCTGCGCGACACGAGCCTCAGCGGCGTCACCGCGTGCATCCAGAGCGTCATCACGCACGAGATCGGCCACACGCTCGGGCTGTGGCACGAGCAGCAGCGCGACGACCGCGACAACTACGTGAAGATCAACTCGGGGTGCGTGCCGATCGGCAGCAACGCGTACACGAAGCTGAGCACCGGCGTCCGCAAGGTCGGCCCGTACGACATCGTGTCGACGATGCACTACCGATCCACCACGTACAACCGCACCGGCTGCGGCGGCTACGCCATCGTCAAGAAGGACGGCAGCCCGCTGCTGCACGACTGGGCCACGCTCAGCGCCGGAGACATCGCCGGCACCAACCAGCTCTACCCCGACGCGGACCCCGACGACGACGGCATCCGCGGCACGGCCGACAACTGCCCGACGGTGAAGAACGCGAACCAGCTCGACACCGACGGCGACAAGCGCGGAGACGCCTGCGACGGAGACGACGACAACGACGGTGACGCCGACGCCGCCGACAACTGCCCGCTCGTCGCGAACCCGAGCCAGCTCGACACGGACGGCGACGGGAAGGGCGATGCCTGCGACACCGACCTCGACGGCGACGGCGTGCTGAACACGGCCGACAACTGCCCGGCGGTGAAGAACGCCGACCAGCTCGACACCGACGGAGACAACCGCGGCGACGCGTGCGAGCTCGACGACGACGCCGACGGAGTGCCGGACGCGATGGACAACTGCGCGAGCGTGCCGAACGCCGACCAGGCGAACCAGGACCAGGACGCTCGAGGAGACGCCTGCGACGACGACCGCGATGGTGATGGAACGCCGAACGCGACGGACGAGTGCGCGGACGACGCGACGAACACGTGCAAGGCCGACGGCGACGAAGACGGCATCGTCGACAGCGCCGACAACTGCCCGACGGTGGTGAACCCGGATCAAGCCGACGCAGACGGCGACGGCCGGGGAGACGCGTGCCTCGACGGCGACGGCGACGGAGCGCCGGACGTGCAGGACAACTGCGCGACGGTCGCGAACGCAGACCAGGCAGACAGCGACGGCGACGGCGTGGGCGACGCGTGCGACACCGAGGTGACGCCGCCGGAGACGATGCCGGACCCGCCAGAACAAGAGCAGCCGGCGAACAAAGGCTGCTCGACGACAGCGGCGCTTCCGACGGTGCTGCTGGCGTCAGCCCTGCTGCGAAGGCGACGGGACTGATTCCTTCACCTTCACCGGGCAACCTTCCCCGTGAACCGGGGCCCTTGAACGTGCCCTCGCCCTCGCCCTGCCATCTGGCTTTTCAGCCAGTGGTCCAGCCAAGGGTCTCGTCACGAGCCTGAATCCGCGCCTCGGTAGCCTCCACGAACTTGAAGAGGCTCTGAGACATCTTCGGCGCGAGCGACTTGAGCTGCTGCTTCCTCGCCTCCACCGAGAGCCCGGGCGCCTCGAGCATCTTCTCCATCTCCTCGAGGCCGTCGAACTTCTGCTGCGTCGCCTTGGCGAGCCCGGTCGCGTACTGCGCCGCCCCGATGGGGTCCTTCTTGAAGAACTCCTCGAAGTCGGCGGTCGTGCCGTCGGACATGAGGAACACTTGAGACGGAGGTTTGTTGGCGTCGTCCATCGTCCGACAGTCTACTAGGGTTTTCGGACGAGACCCGTGTCGGAGACCTACGGCAACTACGAGCTGCTGGAGCGCATCGCCACAGGCGGCATGGCCGAGATCTTCCGCGCGCGCCAGCTCGGGCTCGAGGGCTTCGAGAAAGAGCTCGTCATCAAGCGCATCCTCCCGCACCTCGCGCGCGAGCCGCAGTTCATCAAGATGTTCCTCGACGAGGCGCGCATCGCCGCGCGCCTCAGCCACCCGAACATCACGCAGATCTACAACCTCGGCGCGCAGGGCGGCACGTACTTCATCGCGATGGAGTACGTCGACGGCCGCGACCTCCGCGAGATCTGGCGGATGTGCGAGGCGCGCGGCGAGCCGATGCCTCCGCAGTACGCGTGCCGGATCATCGCCGAGTCCGCCGCCGCGCTTCACCACGCGCACAAGAAGACGAACAAGCAGGGCAAGCCGCTCGGCATCGTTCACCGCGACGTCTCGCCGCAGAACATCCTCATCACGCGCGCCGGCGGAGTGAAGGTCGTCGACTTCGGCATCGCGAAGGCCGCCGACTCCTCGACCCACACCCGCGCCGGCGTGCTCAAGGGCAAGTTCGCGTACATGGCGCCCGAGCAGGCCGCCGGCGCGCGCATCGATCGCCGCACCGACATCTTCGCGCTCGGCGTCGTGCTCTGGGAGCTGCTCGTCGGCAAGCGCCTCTTCAAACGCGACACCGACGTCTCCACGCTCACCGCGGTGAACCAGTGCATCGTCGACCCGCCGAGCGACTACGCCGAGGGCATCGACGACGCGCTCGACGACATCGTCAAGAAGGCGCTCGCGAAGAACCCGCGTGACCGCTACCAGGAGTCCGAGCAGCTGCAGCTCGCGCTCGAAGGCTGGCTCGTCGAGAAGAGCCTGCCCTCGTCCGCCAGCGCGCTCGCCGCGTTCGTCGACGGGCTGGCGAAGGACATCGAGAAGAACTCCATCGAGCGCCGGCGGAAGAGCAAGAGCGCGAAGGCGGCGAAGAAGGAGGACGGCACGAAGCTGCTCCGCAGCCGCGAGGAGCCGCCGCCGCCCGACGACGAGGAGGAAGAGGAAGAGCCGGCGCCTCCGCCGCCGAAGGAGCCGTCGGTAAAGGCGCCTCCGCCCGAGCCGAAGCGGCGGACGCAGACGATGGCGGCGCCGCCGCCCGGAGCCGAGCGCGCGAAGCTGCTGACCGCGCTGTTCGCCTTCCTCTTCGGCATCACGTTCGTGGCGCTCGTCGCGGTGCTCGGCCTGCAGCTGTTCAAGGCGTCCGGCGCCGTCGTGCGCGTCTCGAGCCAGCCGCCGGGCGCGGCGGTCTACTGGAACGGAGAGCCGCTGAAGGACCGGACGCCGTGCACGCTGCCTCCCGCGGGCGCCGGCGCGTACTGGCTCGAGGTGAGCCTCGAGGGCTACGAGGCGTACCGCGCGAAGATCGAAGTGCCGTCGAGCGGCGAGCGCGAGATCGCCGTCGTGCTCACGAAATCGACGAAGTGATCAAAAGCCGCAGGGCCTCCCACCACTCACGGCGGCATGAGGCTCCTGCTGCCCGTTCTCGTCGTGGTCCTCGCTGCCTGCGGTGACGGCGGCGCTCCCGTCTGCAACCGCGACACCTGCGCCGGCTGTTGCGACTCCAACGGGTTCTGCCAGGTCGGCGACCAGCAGAGCGCGTGCGGCTTCGACGGCTATGCGTGCGCCGCGTGCACGGCGGAAGAGCAGTGCAGCGCCGGCCTCTGCACGCCCGGCACGGGAGGTGGCGGCGGCAGCGGCGGCAGCGGCGGTGGCGCTGCGGGCGGCTCGATGGGCGGTGGCGCTGCGGGCGGCGCCGCAGGCGGCTCGATGGGCGGCGGCAGCGGAGGCGGCTCGGCCGGGGGCTCCGGCGGGACGGGCGGCGGTGCCGCGTGCGTGCCGGAGAACAACGCGGCGTTCTGCTCCCGCCGCGGCGCCGTCTGCGGCCCGCAGACCGGAACGGACAACTGTGGCGCCCAGCGCAGCGTCGCGAGCTGCGGCACGTGCACGTCGGGGCAGTTCTGCTCGAACGGCGCCTGCGTCTGCCAGCCGGAGACGAACGCCCAGTTCTGCGCGCGGCAGAGCACCGCCTGCGGCGCGCTCTCGGGAATGGACAACTGCGGCGCGGCGCGGACGGTGAGCTGCGGCACCTGCACCACGCCGAACACGTGCACCGCCGGCCAGTGCACCTGCACTCCGGAGACCGACGCCCAGTTCTGCACCCGCCGCGGAGTCAGCTGCGGCACCGCGACCGGCACCGACAACTGCGGCCGCTCGCGCAGCGTCGCGAGCTGCGGCACGTGCACCGGCGTCAACCAGTGCATCGGCGGCTCGTGCAGCTGCCCGGCGGAGTCGAACGCGCAGTTCTGCGCGCGGCTCGGCGCCCAGTGCGGCCCGCTGTCCGGCACCGACACCTGCGGGAACCCGCGCAACGTCACGAGCTGCGGCTCGTGCACCGGCTTCAACACCTGCGCCGGCGGAGGGACCGCGAACCAGTGCGGCTGCACGCCGCAGACCGACGCCGAGCTGTGCGCGCTGTCGAACACCAGCTGCGGCAGCATCAGCGCCACCGACCGCTGCGGCATGGCGCGCACGGTGGCGAGCTGCGGAGCGTGCGCGAGCGGCACGCGGTGCCCGTCGACGGGGCCGAGCAACCGCAGCTGCCAGCCGTTCACCTGCAGCTCGGGCCAGCGCGCGTGCGGCCAGGTCTGCGCGCCGTGCCCGGCGACCGGCGTCGCCACCACCACGTGTGGAGCCAACGACACCTGCGTCGCCGCCACCTGCGCCGTCGACTTCGAGCTGCAGAACGGCGCCTGCGTGCCGGCGACCTGCCCGGCGAACCAGCGCTCGTGCGGCGGAGCCTGCCGCGCCTGCCCCACGAGCGGCGTGACCTCGACGACGTGCTCCGGCCCGGCGTGCATCGCCGCGTCCTGCGTGGACGGGCAGGGCGTCAGCGGCGGCCAGTGCGTGCCGATGTCGTGCAGCGCGGGCTCCCTGTTCTGCTCGACGGCCTGCGCGCTGTGCCCGACGACCGGCGCCGCGACCTTCGGGTGTGACGCGACGGTGTGCTCGGCGCGGACGTGCGCGGCCGGCTACACGCTCAACGGCCGCATCTGCATCGACTCCGACTGGAGGTACGAGCTCATCGACGCGAACGCGCGCCGCAACAACACCACGCTGCGGTCGAACCCCATCGCGATCGGGCCCGGCGGTGACGTCTACGTCGCGTACGTCACGCTGCAGGACCTCGTCGTCGCGCGGCGCACCGGGACCAACACGTGGACGACGTTCCGGGCGGCCGGCTACGGCGGCTACGACACGCACGTGATGCAGCTGCTCGTCGACGGCAGCGGCAACGCGCACGTCATCTACTACGTGCCCGGCAGCGGCTTCTCGTCGATCTACTCGTACAACTACATGAGGCTGTCTCCGAGCGGGCAGGTGTCGATGGCCATCGAGCTCGGGCGCGCGTGGTCGACGGGAGAGATCATCTCCGGAGAGATCGCGATGGCGCTGGACTCGAACGGCGACGCGCACGTGACGTACGACGCGGTCGTCAACAACCAGCACCGGGCGAAGTACCGGCGCACGTACCAGGGCGCGTGGCTGCAGGCGATCGAGGCGTCGACGCAGGCTTCTCGGACGCCGGCCATCTTCGTCGAGGCCGGCGGCTCGGTGGTCCACATCGCCGGGTACGCCAGCTACACCAAGGGCACCAACAGCATCTTCACGGCGCCGGTGCCCGTCTCGACGAACCTCTACCTCGAGGACACCCGGCTCTACCTGAACGGCAGCACGCTCGAGCTGTGGGGCCAGAGCAGCGGGCGGTGGCACTGGACCGCGCTCAGCACCAGCACCATCGCGCAGCCGGTGCAGTGGTACTCCGGCGCGTCACTCAGCGGCGCCCGCGGGCCGAACGGCGTGATGACGCTCGAGCAGGCGACGACGAACGGGCCGGTGACCGCGCGCAGTGGGCCGGTGACCGGACCGACGCTGACGGAGGTGACGAACCTGCCGCTCAACCGCGTCGTCGCGGGAGCCGTGATGGACGCGAACGGCGTCTTCCACGCCATCGCGTGGAACAGCTCGAGCACGGGGCTCACGTACATCCGCCGGAACTGACTCCGCTCAGGGTGAACGGCAGTCCGACGTGACGGCTTGCCTTAATTGAACGACTGTTCTATTAATCAGGCCGTGGCCCGCCCGCGGAAGAGCGAGGAGCGCGATACCCGCCAGGACATCCTGGACGCGGCCCTCGATCTCTTCGCCGAGAACGGCTTCTTCGGCACCTCGATGCGCGAGATCGCCCGGCGCGTCGGAGTCCGCGAGAGCGCGCTGTACCACCACTTCCCCTCGAAGGAGGCCATCCTCGAGGGGTTGCTGCAGTCGCTCGGACCCGGCCAGGCGAAGCACCTCGCCGAGATGGACCTCGGCGCGATGATCGACGGCCTCGGAGCCCGCAAGTTCCTCGAGCAGCTCGTCGACATGATGACCACGCTGTGGGCCACGCCCCGCGAGCAGAAGCTGGCGCGGCTGATGTTGTCCGAAGGGCCGCGCCTCGGTGAGCACGAGGTGCTGCACCTGCCCCACTTCGTCCGCGAGGCCCGCACCCAGCTCGCGCGCGTCTTCGAGCTGATGATGCGCAAGAAGATCATCAAGAAGACCGACCCGTACGCGCTGACCCTCGAGTTCGTCGGGCCCTTGATGATGCTGCGCATGATCTACCTCGTCATGCCCAAGGGCCCGCCCGACATGAAGTCCTTCCGCGCCGAGCTCGACCGCCACCTCGATTTTTTCTGGTCCGCCGTAACCTAACGAACGTTCACTAGGCAACCCATGGCCCTGCTCAAGCTCGCGGTCCGAAACCTCAAGCGCAACCGCCGCCGCACCGCCATCACGCTCGTCGCCATGGTCGTCGGCGTCACCGGCATGGTCGCGCTGCGCGGCTTCATCAACGGCCAGCAGGACGTGATGGTCGAGAACGTCGTCAAGGGCCGCATCGGCGCGCTGCAGGTGCACCGCAAGGGCTACGTGAAGAACGTCCTCACCAGCCCGCTGCAGCTCGACATGGCCGATTCGCCAGAGCTGCGCGCGAAGCTCGCCCAGACCCCGCACGTCACCGCGGTCTCTCCGCGCATCGAGTTCGGCGCGATGGTCTCGACGCCCGACAAGAAGCCTGCGCCGGAAGACGGCAGCGAGCTCGCCGAGGCCGACCGCGGCAAGACCTCGTTCTTCATGGCCACCGCGGTGGACCCCGCGACCGAGGGCGACGTGACTCCGCGGCGCAGCAGCCTGGTGAAGGTGGGGCGCATGCCGCCGACGCCCGACACTCCGGAGCTGGTGCTCAACGCCGAGTTCGCCAGCGGCCTCGAGGCGAAGCTGCACCCGCCCGGCGCCGAGCTGCCGCCCATCGAGCAGCAGCTCGCCTTCCTCGCCGGCGACCGCGACGGCGCGCTCAACGGAGAGAACGTCGTGCTCGGCGGCACCTTCCCCAGCTTCAGCCCCGGCGACAAGCGCGTCGGCCTCGTCCCCCTCACCATCGCCCAGCGCGTGCTGCGCATGGAGGGTCGCGTCACCGAGTACGGCATCGCCACCGACTCGCTCGACCACGTCGACCAGGTCAAAGGCGAGCTGCAGGCGAAGCTCGGCGCCGACTACGAGGTCCACACCTGGTCCGAGCTCTTCCCGTTCGTGAAGAGCCTCACCGGCACGCAGGACTTCATCTTCTCCATCGTCAGCGCGGTGTTCCTCACCGTCGTGCTGCTCGGCATCGTGAACGCCATGCTGATGACGGTGCTCGAGCGCACCCGCGAGATCGGCACCATGCTCGCGGTCGGCATGCGGCGGCGGCAGATCATCCGCCTGTTCATGCTCGAGGGCGCGGTCATCGGCACCGTCGGCGCCAGCCTCGGTCTCGCCGTCGGCCTCGTGCTCGTCGCCTGGTTCAACCACCACGGCATCCCGCTGCCCGCGCCAGGCGCGACCGTCGACTCCATCGTCCGCCCCTGGCTCAGCGCCCGCTTCGTCGTCGGCGCGCTCATCGGCACTCCGCTCGGCGCCGCCCTCGCCACGTTCTGGCCGGCGTGGCGCGCGTCACGTCTCCGTCCCGTCGAAGCCCTCGCCACCGCTTAAAAGCCATGAGCCGACTCCCCGCACTCGCCGTTCGCAACGTGGGCCGCAACCGGCGCCGCAGCCTCATCACCGGCGTCGCCATCGTCATCGCCGTCATCATGGTGATGCTGCTCAAGGGCTTCGTCGACGGAGCCGGCGCGCTCATGACCGCCGACGTCGTCGAGGGCCGCTCGGGCGCGCTGCAGGTCCACAAGAAGGGCTACGTCGACAGCATCGAGTCCGTGCCTACCGGCCTCAACATGCCCTACACGCCCGAGCTCATCGCGAAGATGAAGGCGGTGCCGAACGTGAAGGGAGTCACCGGTCGCATCGTCTTCAACGGGCTCGTGAGCAACGGCGTCACCCAGACCATGTTCGTCGGCCGCGCGCTCGACCTCGAGCGCGAGGAAGAGGCCTGCCCGCGCTCGAAGTCCATCGTCAGCCCCGGCGGCAAGCCGCTCGAGCCCGGCGACACCACGCGCGCCCTCATCGGCTTCGAGCTCGCGGAGAGCTTCGACACGAAGCTCGGCAACACCATCAGCGTCCAGTCGAGCAGCCCCGGAGGTCGCAGCAACGCCATCGACGTGACGGTGAAGGGCTTCTCGGTCTCCAGCTTCCCGTTCGAGAACAAGCGCGTGCTGGCGGTGCCGCTGAAGACCGCGCAAGAGCTCATCGACCTCGAGGGCCGCGTCACCGAGTACGCCATCGGCGTCCACGACCTCGCGAAGCTCGAGCAGACACGCAGAGACCTGCAGGCCGCGCTCGGGCCCGACTACGAGGTCCACACCTGGGCCGAGCTGAACACGTTCGTGCGCGACGTCATCAACCGGCAGAGCATCATCTTCAGCGCCATCAGCGTCGTGCTGTTCATCATCGCGCTCACCGTCATCGCGAACACGATGTTGATGAGCGTGTTCGAGCGCGTGCGGGAGATCGGCACGCTGCTCGCCGTCGGCGTGCGCCGCTTTCAGGTGCTGCAGCTGTTCATCCTCGAGGCCGCGGTCATCGGGCTCGTCGGCGGCGTCGCCGGCGCGGTCATCGGCCGCTTCGCGCTGCTCGTCATCGCGACCATCGGCATCCCCATCGAGCTGCCCGGCACCTCGGGGAAGGCGATGCTGCAGCCGTACGTCACCCCGGCCTTCGTCGCCGGAGCCGTCGTCGTCGCCATCTTCGGCGCGCTGCTCGCCTCGGCGCTGCCGGCCCGGCGCGCTTCACGTCTGAATCCCGTCGATGCGTTGAGAAACGCCTGAAAGGAAGCACACGCAAATGCACGCACTCATCCTGACGCTGCTCGCCGCGGACCCGTCGGTGAACGACCTCCTGACGAAGTACGACTCCATCATGGGCCCCGCCGCGTTCGAGGCCGAGGCGAGCATGACCGCCACGCGCGAAGACGGCTCGACCCGCACGTACGTGATGAAGTTCCTGAAGAAGGACCAGGACAAGTTCCGGCTCTGGTTCTCCGAGCCCTCGGCGGTGAAGGGTCAGGAGATGCTCCGCAACGGCGACAACCTCTGGGTCTACATCCCGAACCTGAAGCGCGCGACGCGCGTCGCGAACCGGGACAACTTCCAGGGCGGAGACTTCAACAACGCCGACGTCCTGCGCGTGAACTACGCCGCCGACTACGACGGAAAGCTCGTCGAGTCCGACGACCCCGCCGCGTACTGCATCGAGCTCAAGGCGAAGCACAAGGAGACCTCGTACGACTCCATCAAGCTGTGGATGCGGAAGAGCGACTTCCAGCCGCTCAGAGGGCAGTACTTCGGCACCAGCGGGCAGATGATCCGCTCCGCCACCTTCTCCGAGCACAAGGAGTTCGAGAAGGGCTTCACGCGGCCTGCCCGCATCGTGATGCAGAACGAGCTCGTGAAGAGCCGCAAGAGCGAGATGAAGACGTCGCGCATGACCCTGAAGGTCGACCCGCCGGCGCAGCGCTTCACGCAGGCGGACCTGGGCAAGTAGGCCATGCCTCCTCCGTTCACCCTGAGCGCAGCTGCCCGAAGGGCAGCGGAGTCGAAGGGCGCCCGAGGTCGGCGCGCGCCCCGACTCTCGCTCGCGGTGAACGGTGCCCTCATCGTCCTTCTTCTCTCCACCCCCGCCTTCGCGCAGCTGGAGACGTCTCCCGACGGCGGCACCGGCGTGCCTTCCGAAGAGGTCCCCGTCTCAGACCCGGTCCCGGCGGAAGAGGCGCCGCCCGGCTTCACGCACAAGGTCGAGATCAACGGCTACCTCAACAGCCGCACCGGCTACGGCCGCTCGCGCTGGAGCGGCATCATCCCGACCACCGATCTGCCTCAGTGGAACGAGATGCTCGAGCTCAACGCCCAGCTCAAGGTCACGTACCACCCGAGCGGCTTCGTCTACAGCGACACCTCGGCCATCGGGCTGTTCGGCTTCGACTACCGGTCGATGGACCCGACCGGCATGGAGCGCACCGACTTCACGCGCGACTCCCCCGCGGCGCGGCCGCTGATGAGCATCAACGAGCTCTACCTGCTGCACGAGGTGACGCCGTGGCTCAACTTCATGCTCGGCAAGAAGCGCATCGTCTGGGGCGCGGGCCAGGCGTTCAACCCGACCGACCTGCTCAACGTCCGCAAAGACCCCACCGACCCGACCTTCCAGCGCGCCGGCGCCTGGCTCGCGCGCATCGAGGTGCCGCTCGAGACCTCGGCGTTCACGCTGTTGTTCGCGCCCGGCGTCACGCAGAGCGCGTTCGGCATTCCCTACGGCTTCATCGAGTACCCGAAGTGGGACAAGCAGGACAACGAGGCGCACTACCTCGTCGGCGCGCGAGCCTACTTCCTGCTCTTCAACACCGACGTGAACGTGATGGCGTACTTCTCCAACAAGTACAACGACGAGTTCCGGAACAAGGTCCGCGCCGGCGCGTCGCTGAGCCGCATCTTCTTCGACACCTGGGAGGTGCACGTCGAAGGGCTGCTCCAGCAGGGCAGCGATCGCGTCTACGTCGAGCACGACTGCGTCACCGACGTCGCCGCCGCCGTCGCGTGCAACGCGCAGATGACGCCCTTCGCCGGCCGCTTCCGCCTCGGTGACCCCACGTGGCTGCCGCGCATCCTCGCCGGCGTCCGCAAGCAGTTCGACGACGACTCGTTCCTCTCCGTCGAGTACCTGTTTCAGGCCGACGGCTATCGCCCCGACCAGTGGCAGGACGTCGTCAGCGCGTTCGACGGAATCTCGCAGGCACGCATGGCGGGCTTCCCGATTCCCCCCGAGGCCGCGCTCATCGTCCCCGCGCAGACGGACAGCAGCGGCTCGGCGAGCGCGACGCCCGCGCGCTTCAACTTCGTGCCCACCGCCAAGCACTACGCGTTCATCACCTTCAACAAGCCGCGCATCAAGGACGACTTCACCGTGCAGCTCGTGCTGCTGATGAACCTGCAGGACCTCTCGACGCTGTGGACTCCGAGCGTCATCTGGAGCGCGACCGAGTGGCTCAGCTTGAGCCTCGTCGGCTTCGTACCCATCCCCGGCCCGAACGCGCTCGCCGCCAAGCTGCCGTCGAGCGGCAGGTACGTCACCGAGTACGGCTCATTCCCGCAACTGTTCCGCGTCTTCTTCGAGCTGCGACTGTTCTATTGATGATGAAAGGCACGCCATGAACCTCCTGGAGCTCAAGGGCATCGAGAAGCACTACGAGCTGGGCAAGACGACCGTCACCGCGCTGCGCGGCGTCGACCTCTCCGTCGAGAAGGGTGAGTTCACCGTCGTCACCGGCCCGTCGGGCTCCGGCAAGACCACGCTGCTCAACATCATCGGCTGTCTCGATCGCGCCTCGAAGGGCAGCTACGTGCTCGACGGCGTCGACGTCTCGAACCGCGACTTCGACGACCTCGCCGAGGTGCGGAACCAGAAGATCGGCTTCATCTTCCAGAGCTTCAACCTCATCCCCGTGCTCGACGTCGCCGAGAACATCGAGTTCCCCTGCGCGGTGCGGAAGAACCCGGAAGCCCCCGACAAGCTGCGCAAGCGCGTCAACGACCTCGCCAGGCGCGTCGGCCTCGAGCCGTACCTGCACCACAAGCCCGACGAGCTCAGCGGCGGCCAGCGCCAGCGCGTCGCCATCGCCCGCGCGCTCATCACCGAGCCGCGCCTCGTGCTCGCCGACGAGCCGACCGCGAACCTCGACTCGGCCACGAGCGAGCAGATCATCGACCTCATGCTCGAGCTCAACAAGGAGCAGGGCGTCACGTTCCTCTTCTCGACCCACGACCCGCGCGTCGTGAAGCACGCGAAGCGGGCGCTGCAGATTCAGGACGGGAAGATTCAGGCCGGCACCGGCCACTGACGCACGGGCGAGGCCCCAGGTGAGGGGCCGTCGAGCGCTCACTCGCTCTCGAAGCGCTCCAGCCGATCCGGCATCGAGTCGTCGCGCCAGAGCACCGGCGCGCCGAAGGCCTTGTGGCGAGCGCGGTAGATGCGGTCAGCGATGCGAAGGAACGCGCGCTCCGACAGCCGCGAGCGCTCGAACGCCGCGTCGAACCCCTCGCGAGGCACGAGCCCGCCCTCGTAGACGCCGCAGCCCGAGAACACGACGCCCAGCGCATCGGCGATCTCGTCGTACGAGACGCCGAGCTCCTGCTCCGCGGTGCCGCCCCCGAGCCCGGCGTCGGCCGGCTTCTTCGACAGCCGCAGACCGAGCGGCCCCTTCAGCGCGAGCCGCAGCAGCGCGCGCACCTCTCGCTTGTGCAGCGAGCCGATGGGCGCGAGGTCGCTGGACGAGCCCTTGGTGTAGTAGCCGACCCAGCCCTCATCGAGGTCGCCGGTGCCGACGTGCAGCGCGTCGCGGCGCTGGGCCTCGTGAAACAGCGCCATCGTGCGCAGCCGCGTCTTCAGGTTCCCGAGCGCGACGGCCTCGGCCGGACCGAAGGCGGCGCGGGCGGCCTCGAACACCGGCTTCAGATCGATGCGCTCGACGGGAATCTTCAGCGCCCGGCACAGCGCACGCGCATCGCGCTCGTCCTGCGGCCGCGAGTCGCACGGCAGCACGAACGCCGTCACCCGCCGCGGAGCCGCACGCGCCAGCACGCACGCGACGAGCGACGAGTCGACGCCGCCGCTGGCTCCGAACACGAAGCCGCGAGCGCCGGAGAAGGCCAGCCTGGCCCGCGTCCACCGGACGATGAGCTCGAGCGCCTCGGGCCCGTCGTAGCGAGCCAGCGCGCGAAACTCCCGAGCGGCGTCGCGGACTGCAGCGAGCCCGCGAGACCGTTGCTCGGCCAGCGCGGTGAGCTTCCGCGCGAGGCGACTCAATTACTTCGAGCCGCCCAGGCGCGCGGTGCCGCCGCCCTTCCCACCGCCCGAGCGAACGACGGGCGTGAACGTGCTCGCGCCGCCCTTGCCGCCACCGGTACGCGGAGTCGGCCGCCGAACGCTGCCGCCGCCCTTGCCGCCGCCCGTGCGAACCGGAGTCGTCCGCCGCACGGTGCCGCCGCTCTTGCCGCCACCGGCGCGCACCGTCGACGTGCGCCGCGTGCTGGTGCCGCCCTTGCCGCCGCCGCTGCGCAGCACCGACTTCTTCTTCGCCGCCGTCTTCTTCGCGGGACGCGCAGCCTTCGGGGTGCTCCGGGATCCGATTCGCATGGGCGAGGACCCTACCAGATCACCTCTGGGGAAACTTGCCCGCGCCAATGCGGGTGAGTTTCCCCAGACCGTGTCGAACGCCCCGTCGCGCCGGCGACAGCGATCCCCGGATCACGCCGAGAACACGCGCCGGGCCCGGCACAGCGTCAGCACATCGACCGTCTTCACCCCAGCGAGCCTCAGCGCGCGAGCGGCCGCATCCGCAGTTGCCCCGGTCGTCATCACGTCATCCACCAGCAGCACCGCCTCCACGCCGCCGAGCGCCTCGAACGCGCCGCGCACGTTCTCGATGCGCGCCTCGTCAGACAGCCCGACCTGCCGGTGCGTGGCCCTCTTCCGCACGAGCAGCTCATCGGCGAGAACGAGGCGAGGCACGAGCGCGCACAGCTCGCGCGCGAGCAGGGTCGCCTGGTCGTATCTCCGCTCCCGGTACCGGGCGCCGTGCAGCGGAATGGGGCACACGTGCACCGGGCACCGCGACAAGAACGCGGCCGACTCGCGAACGAGCAGCGAGCCGAGCGGCCCCGCCAGCTCCGGCCGGTCTTCGTACTTGAACCGGTGAATGGCCCGAGCGATCGCCCCATCGTGCTCGTAGGGAGCAAACGCGCGCGAGAACTCGGGCCTCCGCTTGCGGCACCGCGGGCACAGGTCGCCGGGAAACCGCCCCGGCTCTGCACACCGCGCGCAGTGCACGGGCCCGACCTCGAGCAGCAGCGGCGCGCAGTCGGCACAGAAGACGCCGCGCCCGAACAGCACCGCATCGCAAGCCACGCACGCCGGGGGGAAGACGACCTCGAGCAGGCCGATCACGGCACGTCCTCGAGCGGAAAAATCTCCACCTCGACGCCCGGGCTGTAGAGGTCGGCGATCCGCTGCTCCGCGTGCTTCACCCCGAGCGGGCCGAGCAGCGCCGGCGTCACCTCCGCCCCGCCGTGGACCTCGTGCAGCGGATACGGCGGATGAAACACGCGCGCGCGACGGAGCCTCCCGCCGCGCCCGGCGGCGTAGAACTGGTACCGCTCGGCGAGGAAGAACTCGAGCGAGCCGGGCTGCGACGGCGGCAGCGCGGGGCCCACGGAGAACGAAGCCCGAAAGCCCGTCATCGCCGGGGCGGGCCACACGCGCTCGCACGACCAGCCGCCGGCGCAGGAGATGCGCGACCGGTGGTACGGCAGCCCCCACAGCGCGCGCGCGGCCAGCACCGCGAGCGTGCTGGTGGCGTCGAGGCTGAAGAACACGATGCCGGGCTCCCCGCCGTCGAGGTGCACGTAGGTGCGCAGGTTGATCTCGAAGAACTCGCTCGCGGTCGGCACCCGCGGCAGCCACGACCACGGCTGCACCTTCTGCATCGTGAACGCGACGACGCCGAGGTACGCCTTGCCGTCGAACGTGTCGATGGTGAGGCGCGGGTGCACGAGCGGCTTCAGCGCCGCGGCGTCGACCTCCCAGTGAGAGAACAACAGCTCGTGCCACCGCTGCGTGCCCTGCGCGGGCCGGGCTGGCCGCCGTGTCGGAGCGAGACGATCCACCACCCGCGGTAGAGCAACTTTCGCCCCACCGGGAAAGCGCCACCACACGACCCCGGTCGGCGGCCGGCCGTCCCAGCAAAAAGACGATCCAATCTGAGAGGCTGAGAATTATGAACGGGGACCCATGTACAAGCTCGTCCTCCTCCGCCACGGCGAATCGACCTGGAACAAAGAGAACCGCTTCACCGGCTGGACCGACGTGGACCTGTCGGAGACGGGCGTCTCCGAGGCGCGCGCGGCCGGCCAGCTGCTCAAGCGCGAGGGCTGGGACTTCGACGCCTGCTACAGCAGCGTCCTCAAGCGCGCGAACCGCACGCTGAACATCGTCCTCGAAGAGCTCGACCGCCTGTGGCTGCCGGTCACGAAAGACTGGCGCCTCAACGAGCGCCACTACGGCGCGCTGCAGGGCCTCAACAAGGCCGAGACGGCGAAGAAGTACGGCGACGAGCAGGTGCACATCTGGCGCCGCAGCTACACGGTGCGCCCGCCGCCGCTCGAGAAGACCGACGAGCGCTGGCCCGGCCACGACCGGCGCTACGCGAAGCTGAAGCCCGACGAGCTGCCGCTCACCGAGTGCCTCGCCGACACGGTCGCGCGCGTGGTCCCGTATTGGGAGAGCGTGCTCGCGCCGGCGGTGAAGTCCGGCCAGCGGCTGCTCATCGCGGCGCACGGCAACTCCATCCGCGCGTTCATCAAGTACGTCGACAAGGTCGGCGACGACGAGATCGTCGCGCTCAACATCCCCACCGGCCGCCCGCTCGTCTACGAGCTCGACGCGAGCCTGAAGCCCATCAAGAACTACTACCTGGGCGACGCCGAGGAGATCGCGAAGGCGCAGGCCGCCGTCGCCGCCCAGGGGAAGGCGAAGTAGCTCTCGGTGGACCTCGCGGCGCTGCTCGCGACGGCGCTGCCGATTCGCACGAAGCGTCTCGCCTTCACCGTCCTCGAGGCGCAGGGCCGCCACGCCGTCGTCCGCCTCGAGGCGTTCGAAGACGACGGCTCGCTGCGCGACCTGAAGGAGCAGCGCGTCGAGCTGCTGCCCGAGGGGCTGCCCGAGGCGCGCGCGCGGGTGTTGCTCGACGGCTGGCTGCGCGCGCTGCCGACGATGCTCGCGCACGTCGAAGACGTGGCGCTCGCGATGCCCTCGGACTTCGTCTTCCCCGAGGCCGCCGAGCTCGACAGCGCCGAGGCCATCGTCGCCGAGCTCACCAGCGCCGGCCCGCGCCTGCGCCGCTGGCTCGACGACCGCGAGCGCGACGACCTGCTCCACGCCGTGCGCAGCCGCGTGCCTCAGCGCGCCGCCGCGGTGAGCGCCCTCGTTCAGCCGTGCTTCGTCGGCCTCAGCGACGACGAGACCGAGGCCGTGACGGGGGCCTCCCGCCTCGGCGGTCTGCCCGACCTGCCGAGAGGCACGCCGTGGCCCACCTCGAAGCGCGGCGAGCCGCTCGACTTCCTCGGGCAGGTGAACCTCGCCGACGTCAGCGACCCGCGCCTGCCGCCGCGCGGAGTCCTCTCCTTCTTCTACGCGCTGCTCGGCGACGAGGGCCGCGTCCTCTTCTTCGACGCACCCGTCGAGCCGGCGACGGCGCCGCCGAACCTCGAGCCGCTCGCCGCGCGCGCGCTCAGCCTCAGCAAGCACTGGCAGCTGCCGCCGATCGAGTCTCCGTATTGGCCGGCGGTGCTCGAGGTCGCGGGCTATCACGAGGGCTACCGCGAGGCCGGCGACGCCTTCGGCGAGCTCGTCTCGACGTCGGGCCTCATCTTCGACCCGCCGCGCCACCAGCTGCTCGGCTACGCGTACCCGCTGCAGAGCAGCCCGAACGTGAACGTCGAAGCCGAGACCGCCGGCCTCGCGCCCGAGCAGTGGGGCGCCACCGTCGAGTTCTGGCGCAGGGCCGCCGAGTGGCAGCTGCTGTTCCAGGTCGACTCCGAAGACGACGCGCTGCTCGGAGACGCCGGCCTCGTCTACTTCCTCATCCGTCCCGACGACCTCGCCGCGCGCCGCTTCGACCAGGCGGTCGCGCACCTGCAGTGTCACTAGATATCTAGTCCCGCTCGGCCTCGCCGAGCACCTCGACCTTGTCGATGATGCCGTGCTTCTTCGCGAGCGCGGCGAGCTTGTCCTTCTCGGCGTTGTTCTGCGCCCAGCCGAGCAAATGCACTTCCTGCCCGCGCACGCACGCGGTGACGGCCTTCCAGCTCTTCAGGTCCTTCTGCACCGCCTGCCGCTTCTTGAGCGCCACGGTGCTGCGCGTCTCGTCTTCGGCGCAGACGAGCACGTGAATGCGCTTGCCGTTCGACAGCCACGCGATGCTCGTTCGCACGCCGGCGCACGAGGCCTCGACGTACATCGTCTCGAGGGTGTCGAGCGCCATGCCCTCTTCGAGGCACGCGCCCGAGCTCGCCGTCACGCGCTCGAGCCCTACCGCCTTCAGCTCGCGGCGCTCGTTCGGGTTCAGCGTCAGCGCGTGGAAGCGCGCGGTGAGCGCCTGCGGCTCCGCCGCCAGCAACAGGCCGACGAGCCCGAGCATCACGGCGCCTGGCACGTGCCCATGCTGCACACCTGCGTCGCGCTGCACATGATTCCGCAGCCGCCGCAGTTGTTGCGGTCGAACTGGGTGTTCAGGCACTGGCCGTTGCAGAGCGTGAGGCCCGTCGCGCAGGTGCAGACGCCGTTCACGCAGCCCGAGGTGAACGGGTTGCCCGGGCAGACGTTGCCGCAGGTGCCGCAGTTGTTGCGGTCGTTCTGCAGGTCGCGGCAGATGCCGCTGCACGTGGTGAGGCCGACCTGGCACTGGCAGGTCCCGGCGACGCAGAACTGGTTGAAGGTGCACGTGCGGCCGCACATGCCGCAGTTGTTCCGGTCGCTCTGCAGGTCGCGGCACTGGCCCGAGCAGAACGCGCTGCCCGCGGTGCAGAAGCACACGCCGCCGACGCACTGCTCGAAGTTGCTGCACGAGTGGCCGCACGTGCCGCAGTTGGCGAAGTCGTTCTGCAGGTTGAAGCAGGTGCCGTTGCACGAGCTCTGGCCCGCGGGGCACATCGCCTGGCAGTTGCCGGCGATGCACACCTGGCCCGCGGCGCACGCGCGGCCGCACATGCCGCAGTTCGCGGCGTCGGTCTGCAGCCGCACGCACTTGTTGCCGCAGCGGGTGAAGCCCTGCGCCGCGCTGCAGTTGCACTGGCCGTTGAAGCAGCTGCTCGCCACGCCGCCGCAGGCGTTGCCGCACGCGCCGCAGTTGTTCACGTCGAACTGCGTGAAGGTGCACGAGCCGTTGCAGTTCACCGCGCCGAAGTTGCACATCGGCTGGCAGTTGCCGTTCTGGCAGGCCTGGCCCGCCGCGCACACGCGGTTGCACATGCCGCAGTTGTTCGGGTCCGCCTGCGTGCGCACGCACTGGTTGTTGCACCGCGTGGTGCCGCCGGCGCAGTTGCAGAGGCTGTTCACGCACGTGCCGTTCAAGCCGCAGGCGTTGCCGCACGAGCCGCAGTTCGCGCTGTCGTTCGTGAGGTTGATGCACTGGCCGTTGCACGACGTGAAGCCGGTCGGGCACGCGCTCTGGCACATGCCGTTGTTGCACATCTGGTTCGCGGCGCAGGTGACGCCGCAGCCGCCGCAGTTGGCCGGGTCGTTCTGAACGTTGCGGCACTGGCCGTTGCAGAGCTGCTGGCCGGGCGCGCAGCGGCACATGCCGGCCTGGCAGGTCTGGCCGCCGGTGCAGGTGATGCCGCAGCCTCCGCAGTTCGCGTTGTCGGTGCTCGTCTGCACGCAGGCGTTGCCGCAGCGGGTGAAGCCCGCGTTGCAGGTGCAGCTGCCCATCACGCACGCCGAGCTCGCCGGGCACACGTTGCCGCACGTGCCGCAGTTGGCCGGGTCGGACGAGAGCGAGCGGCACGCGCCGCCGCAGAAGCTCGTGCCGGGCGGGCACGCGCACGTGCCGTTCGTGCAGGCGAGGCCCGCACCGCACGCGTTGCCGCAGGTGCCGCAGTTCGCGGGGTCGGAGGCGAGGTTCCGGCACGCGCCGTTGCAGAGGCTGGTTCCCGCGGGGCACGCGCACGTGCCGTTGGTGCAGCTCTGGCCGAGCGCGCAGCGGATGTTGCAGCCGCCGCAGTTGTTCGCGTCGCTGCGGGTGTCGGTGCAGACGCCGCCGCAGGCGACCTGGTTCGGGTTCGTGCAGCGGCACATCGAGCCCTGGCACAGCTGCCCGACCGCGCAGATGGAGTTGCAGGCGCCGCAGTTGCGCGCGTCGTTGGTGAGGTTCACGCACGCGCCGTTGCAGTTCGTCAGCGGCATCGGGCAGACGGTCGTGCACATGCTGCTGCTGCAGACCTGGTTCGGGCCGCACGAGAGGCCGCACGCGCCGCAGTTCGTCGGGTCGCTGCGCGTGTCGACGCAGCTGCCGCCGCAGATGGTGAGCGGGAAGCTGCAGAAGCAGGTGCCGCCGACGCACGGAATGCCGGGGCCGCAGCTGCGCGCGCACTGGCCGCAGTTGTTCGGGTCGGTCTGCGTGTTGACGCAGGTGCCGTTGCAGAACGTCTGGCCGGGCTGACAGAAGTTCACGCAGGCGCCGAACTGGCAGCTCTGCGTCGCGCTGCAGGTGATGTTGCAGCCGCCGCAGTTCTGCGGGTCGCTCTGCACGTCGCGGCACGTGCCGTTGCACAGCTGCTGGTTCGGCAGGCACGTGGTGACGCACATGCCGCCCTGGCACTGCTGCCCCGCGGCGCACTTGAGGTTGCAGCCGCCGCAGTGGTTCACGTTCGTGCCCGTGTCGACGCAGGCGTTGCTGCAGTTGGTGAGGCCGCCGGAGCACTGGCTCACGCAGTTGTTCGCCTGGCACACCTGGCCGGCGGCGCACGAGCGGCCGCACATGCCGCAGTTCTTCGGATCGCTCGTGGTGTCGGTGCACGTGCCGTTGCAGCTGACGAGGTTGCCCGGGCAGTCGCACATGCCGTTCGTGCAGGTCTCGCTGCCCGCGCACTGCGTCGCGCAGCTCCCGCAGTGCAGCTCGTCGGCCTTCAGGTCGACACACGCGCCGTTGCAGTTGGTGAGGCCGGCGCTGCACATGCCGACGCAGCTGCCGGCCTGGCAGAGCTGACCGGTGGCGCAGGTGCGGTTGCAGGCGCCGCAGTTCGCGGGGCTCGAGGTGAGGTCGACGCAGGTGTCTCCGCAGCGGACCTGGGTGGCGATGGGGCAGGGCATGTCGCCGTCGCCGGGGACGCAGCGCTGCGCGACGCAGGCGAAGCCCTTGGGACAGGTGGCCGCGCCCGGCCCGCAGAAGAGCAGCTCGGTGCGCGAGCACCCGCCGAGCGCGATGAGCGCGAGGAGCGACAGCAGCCTGAAGAAGTGACTCATTGCGAACGGGGACAGCGATCGGCCGGTTCGCGCGGCAGCTTAGAGGGATCGGTGTCTCAACGCGAGGTGAGAGCGGGGCAAAAGAGCCGGGATTCGCGTTCGAACCCGGACCCGAACGCGAACCCGAACCCGGCTGTTCAGCGTCACCGCCGCCGCGGCATGCCACCCCCGGGCGGCGGCGGAGGAGCTCCGCCTCCCATGCCCGGCGGCGGCCCACCGCGGCTCGGCGGCTGCGCGAGCGACGGAGGAGGCGGCGGCGGACGCGGCGGCAGCTCGACCTTCTCGCGGAACGGCGGCGGCGTGCGCTGCATGCCCTCGACGCGCTGCCCGGTGTCCCGCGACGGCGGGTTCGAATACGACGGCGGCGGAGGCTGGTAGGCCGGCTGCGGCGGAGGCGTGCGGCCGACCGCTGCACCGCCACCCGCGGGAGGCGGCGGAGGCGGGCTGCCGTAGTCGCGCGAGCGGTCGGGCATGACGTTGCCGCCCGAAGGAGGAGGCGGCGGCGGCGCGCCACCGACGTTGCCCGTCGCGAAGCCACCGCGGCCCGGCATCGTGGTGATGGTGCCACCACCCGAAGGCGGCGGCGGCGGCGGAGGCTGCTGCGAGCCGCCGGGCGGCTCACGCTGGTAGCCCGGCATGCTGGTGATGGGGCCGCCACCGGGAGGAGGTGGCGGAGGAGGATTCGAGCCGCCTCCGTACGAGTCGCGCGAGCGGTCGGGCATGCTGGTGATGGTGCCGCCACCGGGCGGAGG
>CALJKW010000053.1 GCA_937980205.1 uncultured Myxococcales bacterium
AAGCCTCGGGCTCACAGCGAAGCCCGACGCGCTCCACGGGATCGGGTCAACTCCAGATCGGGACATCGCGATCACGTGCAGCAGAGGTCAGCAGCTCAGTCACTCCAACCGCGAAAGACGTACCGACGAAGATAACGAGCTGTGCAGTTGCTGCGGCTTTGAGCACGCGCTCCCACTGGTAGTCGGCGTGCCCGTTGTAGAATTCGTCGAACCAGAGCACGTGCTGACGCAGCAACTCGCCGCACGCGGGGCACTTCGGCACGTTTGCGTCGATGGGGTTCTTACGGAACTCGGTGATGTCGACGGAGTCGCGCGCGAGCGAGCCGCGCGGCGCGCCGTGCACGCAACCTTGCGCTGAGCACCGCACGCGTTTCGCAGAGCCATGCACTTCGATGAGCTTCTTAGAGCCGGCGTCGGCGTGAAGACCGTCGATGTTCTGAGTGATCAGCAGGAACGGGCGGCCCTTCTCCTCGCACCACTTCTCGAGCTCGACGAGCGCCGTGTGTCCGGGGTTTGGCTTCGCGCCGAGCACCTTGTCGAACCGCGAGAGGTACCAGCTCCAGCTGCCCGCAGGCTCTTCGCTGAAGTAGCGGACGGTGCCCAGTTCAGTGACATCTCGCTTCCAAACGGCGTCCTTGTCGGCTCCCCGGAACGTCGGGATGCCGGAGGCCAAGCTGATGCCTGCGCCCGTCACGACGAGCAGCAGACCATCGGTTGTCCGAATGGCGTCTGCGAGCTGCATCTACTGCTTGAAGCCGGTGAACGCGCCGTTGACTGAGCCACCAGCAACACAGCCACAGGTCGCCTGACCGGCATTGTAGATCTTGGTCCAGTTCCCCGTGACGTCCATCCCGCTAGTGAAGCTGAGCCGAAGGCTGTGACGCGTGGTCAGCGACATCGCACACGCGCCAGTGCCGTTCTCGTTTGGCGTATTTCGCGTGACGACGAAGTTGCCGGGGGACTCTTCGTTCCCGCGCAGCTCATTTCCTGCGGGATAGGTACCTCCATTGGGCGTGACGATGAGCTCTGACGCGCCCCCGTCTGGATTCGACGCGTGAAAGATCGAGATCGATGCAGTTGGAAAGCTCACGCTGAAGGGACAAGTGCCGCTGAAGTTCCCGCTGCCGGGGCTCAAGATCCAAGTACCGGAGTAGTCGAGCGGCGGAGTGATGGTGATGGTCCTCGTGCACGGATCTGAAACGCGTGAGTCCGACGTTGTTGCAACGACCGTGGCCATATACGTCCCTGCGGTCGCGAAAGACTTCAGCACGGTTGAACCACTAGCGCTGGTGCTGTCGCTGAACGTCCATGCGTAAGTCATGGGCTTGCCGCCGGGATCGCTTGCCACAGCGGTGAACTGAACCTGGCGTTGAATGGGAGCGGTGGACACGTTGGCCGCACAGCTCGAGATGGTCGGCTTCGAGGTGGTCATCACACCGACGCCCAGCGCATATGTCGAGCGTCCTTCGTTGCCATCAGCATCGACGACACGCAGCTTCACCATGTACGTGTTTGCAGACGAATACGTGTGGCTGACAGTTGCTCGCGACGCGTCACCGCTGATCATGGAGCCATCGCCGAAGTCCCACTCGTAGGCGGTGAGCGGGGCACCCATGCAGCCCGACGAGCCGCTGCTGCCGATAATCACCGTTGCGTTCGGCTGAGGGTCCTGCGTCACGACACTTATGCGCGCGGTGGCAGCGCAACCAACGACGTTGATGAGGATGCCTGCGCTGTGCGCGCCCCCTGGGCCACGTACCGTCAACGTCGCGGAGTAGTCGCCGTTCGCCGCGTAGACGTGCGTGGTCGCCTTTTCCTCGACGCGAGGACTCCCGTCTCCGAAGTCCCAAGTGTAGCTGGTGATGGAACCGCGAGATGCAGATCCGTCAAACGTGATGGGCTCGCCAGCCCTTGCCGATCTTTGCAGCATGCCCGGGTCAGCAGTCGGCCGCGGTACCGGCCCGCAGGCGACGGCAATCAACAGCACGGTAGGAGCGGCTCTCATATCTGCGTCGCGCTGACCTGAACGGTACAGATGACACCCAAGCCGTCCAACGTGGTGTGGAAGGTCGCCGTGAAGGAGCCGCACCCGGCGAACGTTCCGGTCATGTCGTAGTCGAAGGTCGAGTCGGCACCCGTCGTCATGAACGTATTTCCGCTCCAAGTTCCGCTGTGCACGATGGGACCGCTGGGAGACGGTTCAGTGATCGTAATCGTACCGTTGGCGTTCTGAACCAGCCTGACGGTGGTAGCCATGAAGCAACCACCGCCACCACCGCTGGTGGCCATCCATTGGTACTCGCCATTACACAGCGCAGGCGCCCCCACGACGACGTCCGGGCAGAACGTCTCGTGCGATCGCCGCGGAGTCGCGTTGTCGTAGACGGTGAGCTTCGGCTTGAACGTCCCCATCATGTTGTACGCGTGCGATGCAGTGCCCCCAGGCATCGCGCCGGGCACGTTCATCACACCGTCGCCGAAGTCCCAGATGTAGCTCTGAATCATGGAACCCGCCGGCGCAGTCGACTGCGCACCGGTGAACATGACCGGCTGGCCAACGGTCACCGTCGAGGGCATCCAGCTGCACACCGCGAGCGGCCCGACGGCGCCGACCGCGACCTGAAGCGTGGCCGTCGAGTTCGCGCCGAGCGAATCGGTGACGGTCAGCTTCACCGTAAACCGCCCCGCCATCGCGAAGGTGTGCTGCACGATCGTCTTGTCCTTCCCCGACACGATCGACGTGCTGTCGCCGAAGTCCCACTCGTAGTTCTGAATGTCGCCGGTGGGCGTCGACTTCGAGCCGTTGAAGGTCAGCGGGGCTCCCGGGTTGCCCGTGCTGTCGCCCTCGAGGATCGCCGTCGGGCCATCGCTGTTGACGCTCTGAACCGTCACATCCTTCGACACCGGCTCGCTCTCCGTGTCCTTGTCATCGAGCACGACGAGCGTGACCTTGAACGTGCCCGCCATCTTGTACGCGTGCTGGGCGGTCGCGATGGGCGTCTCGGTCGGGGCGCCGCCGGCGCCCTCATCCCCAAACGTCCACCGGTACTTCGCGATGGTACCGACGGTCGGCCGGCTCTGGGCGGCGTCGAACGCGAACACCTGCGGCCTCACCGTCGATTGCGTGAACTTGAACTCGGCGATCGGCTTGCGGTCGACCTGCATCGTCCGACCGGGACCGCACGACACCACGCTCACCACGGACACGGCGAGAAGCCAGCGCGAGTAGCTCATTTGGGCGTCCTCCTTCGAGGCTGACCGGACCGGCCTCGAACGAAACGCCCGCGAGTATACGACCCGCGCTTCAGCGCGTCGTGAAACTCGATTCAACCCCTGCGCCGAATGTGCGCAGCGCGACTACCCGCCGAGCTCCTGCCCCACCACCTCGCGCACCTCGTGCGGCCGCCACGGCTTCGCGATGTAGCGGTGCGCCACGCCCGCGACCAGGAGCGACGCCAGCCCGTCCGGCACCACGCCCGACACGATGAACCGCCGCGCTCCGGCGTTCAGCCGCGCCGCCGTCGCGAGCACGCCTTCTCCCGTCTCGTGCTCGCCCAGATTCCAATCGCAGATGACCGCGTCGAACTTCTGGTGGCTCAGCTGCTCGCACGCCGCTTCCCGCGAGTTGCAGATGTGCACCTCGTGCCCCTTGAGCTCCCACCGCATCGCCCGGCCCATGTTCTGCTCGTCGTCCACCACGAGAATTCGCGCCATGGCAGGCGCCGTCTGCATCGCATGCGCCCGCGCGAACCACTCGGATCTGCGCGCGGGCCGCCGGGGCGAAGCCGACCCCACGGGTCCCCTTCGACCTGTGGGCCCTCAGTACGCGTTGTACTGACCGAAGTTCTTCATCGTCTTCTTCGTCAGGTCCATCTCCGTGCGCCGCGCGTCGTCGCCGCCGCGCCTCCAGTTGCCTTCGATGATGTCGCTGTCTCCAGCGAGGGCGTCGACGGAAGCGCCGAACAGCCGCCGCGTGCTGGCCATGATGTCGAACGCGCTCTTCGCATCGCCGCGCGAGTAGGCGGCCTGCGCCTGCGCGACGCGCGCGGTGATGTCCACGCGCTTCGCCATCTCCGCCACGTCGGCGTTCTCGCCCGCGGCCACCTGCGCCTCGCTGCCGACCTGAGCGCTCAGCGGCGCCAGCGCGCTCGCGACGGTGCCCTTCTGCACGTCCACGAACCACAGCGACGCCGTGCCGAGCGACACGTTCCCCTCTGCCGGAGCGTTCACCTTCAGCCGCACGAGCAGCTGCGCCGTCTGCCGCGGCGTGAAGTCGTAGAGCGACACGATCACCGCGCCGTCGACGCGGGTGAAGCTGTAGCCCATCACCTCCTCGACCGTGACGCCTGCCGCCGGGGTGAGGGTCACCTTCACGTCCCGCGCGATCAGCTCCGACGCGCCCTTCAGCTCCGCCGCGAAGATGCCGCCCAGGCTCGCCGCGTTCTCGAGGAACGCGGTCGCGCCGCCGCCGCGCGCAGCGAGGTCGCGCATCAGCCCGGCGTTGAAGTCGAGCCCGATGCCGAACGCGCTCGTCGAGATCTTCTGGTCGCGCGCCGTCGCCGCGAGCCCGGCGAGGCCCTCGACCGACGTGATGCCGACCGTCGGCTGGCCGTCGGAGATGAGCAGCACGCGCGACACCTCGTACGAGCCCGTGTAGCGCCGAACCTCGGAGTAGCCCGCCTGCAGCGCGAGCCCGATGTTCGTCGAGCCGCTCGGCGCCAGCGCCCGCACGAACGCGCGCATCGACGAGCGGTTGTGCTCGTTCGCGAGGTTGCTCTCGTAGACGCGCGTCAGGTCGTCGAACGCGATGATCGCCAGGCGGTCCTGCGGCTGGAGCTGATCGATCAGCGACTCGGCGGCGCGGATGGCCGACTCCATCTTGCCGTCGGACATCGAGCCCGAGCAGTCGATGGCGAGCGCGAGGTTGACCGGCGAACGCGACACCCGCTCCATTCCGCCCGCGGCGGTGAGGTCGAGCTTCGCGTACAGCGTCGAGACTCCGGGCACGACGTGTGTGCTGCCCAGCGACGTCGCCAGCGTGAGCGCGCCGCTGCCGCCGGGAGAGACGACGACCGGGGGCGCGGCGCGACCGCCGACCGGCGCCAGGGGACCACGACCGGCGACCAGCGCAACCAACGCGAGGGCACCGGCAGACACGACGAGCAGAACGGTTCGGTTCATGCGCGGCAAGGTACGGCCCGGCGCCGGGTCTTCGCGTCAGGCGTACATCCGTCGGACGAGCGACCGTCGGTCATCGGACGGATGGAGTGGAACTGCGCCGCCACCCGATTAAGCTTCCCGGCGACGTGGACGCACTGCTCCCGCAGGCTCCTGCTTCAGTCGCCGACGAGTCGGGGCAGCCGCGCTTCGGCACCTACCAGGGCGGCCTCGACGCGGTCGACCTCACCCGCCTCGCCGAGGGGCACCGGCCGTCGCTGCCCTTCCGCGTGCTCAAGCACAAGCGGTGGCTGTACTCGTTCATCGCGACCGCCGAGGTCGTCGCGGTGCAGGCCGTCGCCGACCTCACCTACACCTCGAACGCGTTCACGCTCGTCGCCGACCTGAAGGAGAAGCGCATCCTCGTCGACGAGGGCTGGCTCGGGCTGCCCGGCCCGCTGGTGCGCGTCTCCGAGAAGCCGGGCGCCGGCCTCGACGTCCGCTTCACCCATGCGGTCGCCGAGCTGCGCGCCTCGCGCCCGAGCTCCGACGAGCGGTACCACCTCTCGGCCCGCGTCGGCCCGCGCGTGCCGCTGCTCAAGCCCAAGCTCGAGATTCAGGCGTCGCTGCTCGCCGCCGGCGCGCCTCCGCCGCTGACCGTCATCGCGCCCGTCGAGGGAGACGGCACCGTCAACGTCACGCAGAAGTGGGCGGGCATGCTCGCGTTCGGCAACCTCTGGGCGAAGGGCAAGCGCTTCATCCTCGACGGCGGAGTCGGCGGCCTCGACTACACGCACGGCTACCTCGCGCGGCACACCGCCTGGCGCTGGGGCTTCATGTGCGGCCGCCTCGCCGACGGCTCTGTGGTCGGCGTGAACCTCGTCGAGGGCTTCAACGAGACGCGCAGCGACGTGAACGAGAACGCGCTGTGGCTCGGCGGCAGGCTGTACCCGCTCGGGCGCGCGCGCTTCCGCTGGAACAAGGCCGACCCGCTCGACCGGTGGACGGTGGAGACGACGGACGGGCGCGTGCAGCTCGAGTTCACGCCCATCGGCGCGCACCGCGAGGAGCGCGACCTGCGCGTGGTGAAGAGCCACTTCGTGCAGCCGGTCGGCCTCTTCAATGGCTTCGTGGAAGCCGACGGCCAGAAGCACGTCGTGAAGGACGTGCCGGGCGTGACGGAGGATCAGGACATCCTCTGGTGACGCGTTTCGCCTGTTCTGCGCACGACGCGCGATTGTCACGAAGCGTGCGCGCAAGTGTTCAACTCGGGTGAGCCGCGGAATAAGGTGGCCTTCAGCCATGGCCACTCCCCCCGAGACGTTCACGGAAGTACTGCACCCCGAGCTCGCCCGCTTTCCGCGCGCGCGGCTCTCGGTGGTGAAGGGGCCCGACAAGGGCGTCGAGGTGGTGCTCGAAGGCCAGACCGTCGTCGTCGGCAGCGACGAGACGTGCCAGCTCAAGCTCACCGACGGCAGCGTGTCGCGCCGGCACTTCGAGCTCTCCGGCGGCCCCGGCGGCTACCGCCTGCGCGACCTGCGCTCGACGAACGGCGTCTTCATCGAAGGCGTGCAGGTGCTGGACGCGAAGATTTCGGACAAGGCGCGGCTCACGGTCGGGCGCACCGAGCTGCGCTTCGAGCCCGAGCGTCACGAGATTCAGTGGCCGCTGTCTCCGCACGAGCGGTTCGGCGACATCCTCGGCAAGAGCACGACGATGCGGCGCGCGTTCGCGCTGCTCGAGCGCGCGGCTCCGACCGACTCGAGCATCGTCCTCGAGGGAGAGACCGGCACCGGCAAAGAGGCGCTCGCCCGCGCGATTCACGAGAAGAGCAAGCGCACCGAGAACGACTTCGTCGTCGTCGACCTCACCGCGTCGAACGAGGCGCTGATCGAGGCCGACCTGTTCGGCCACGACGCGTCGGTGAACCGGCCGGTCGCGCGGCCCGGCGCGCTGGAAGAGGCGCAGGGCGGCACGCTGTACATCAACGAGGTCTCCGAGCTGCCGCTGTCGGTGCAGCCGAAGCTGTTGCGCGTGCTCGAGACGAAGGAGCTGAAGAAGGGCACGCAGTCGCTCAAGGTCGACGTGCGCCTCATCTGCTCGACGCAGAAGGACCTCGAGGCCGAGGTGAAGGCGGGCCGCTTCCGCGAAGACCTGTACTTCAAGCTGTCGGTGTTCCGCGTGCGCGTGCCGCCGCTGCGCGAGCGGCCGGAAGACATCGCGATGCTGGTGCGTCACTTCGAGGCGAAGTCGGCGATCGAGTCGAAGACGCGGGTGGCTCCGCTGGGCGACGAGATGATCGAGATGCTGGCGCGGCACGACTGGCCCGGGAACGTGCGCGAGCTGCGCGCGGTGCTCGAGCGGCTGGCGGCGTTCCCCGACCTCGGCGCGGGGGCCATCGCGAAGGCGCTCGGCAAGAACATGGAAGGCGAAGAGGCGAGCGGCAAGCACCTGACGCAGGAGGTGTCGAAGCAGCTGCTCGCGCTGCCGTACCACGAGGCGAAAGACCGCGTGCTCGAGAGCTTCGAGAAGACGTACCTGGTCGAGCACCTGAAGGCCGCGAACGGCGTCGTCACGCGCGCGGCCCAGCGCGCCGGCCTGCCGCGGCAGTCGGTGCACCGCATGCTGCGCCGCCTCGGCATCAGCGGCATCGACGAGTGAAAAAGGGTCCCCTTTTTCACTGCAGCCGCAGCGAGCCCATCGAGAGCTCCAGCTTGTCGGAGCGCTTGTTGAAGTCCTTCGACGGGGCGGTGAGCGTCAGCACCACGTACCGGTCTTTGCCGGGCACGTAATAGATGAGGCTCTTGTCCTCGCCGGAGTACAGCTCCCAGCGCACGGTCTGGCCGGCGGGAATCGTGCCCGCCTTCCCCGAGCGGATGTCGCCGGTGAGGGCGAGCCTGGCTCCGGTCACCAGCGCGGCCTCGAGCGCGTTCAAGTCCTCGCCGATCGCCGGCGGCGCGCCCACCACCGAGCGCACCTCGACTCCGCCGCTGAAGCGGGCGGTGGTGATGTTTCCCTCTTTCGTCTCGCCCTGCAGCTCGACGCCCGGCGGCGGCTTCCACTTCAGCGCGAGCGCGCCATCGCTGTACTCGTTCGAGCAGCTCGACAGCACGAGCAGGACCGGCAGCATTCTGTTCATCGGAACTCCCCCCGACTTCGGTGTGTGAAGGCACCATGCCTGAAGCGGCGCCCAGACGCTAACCTCCACCGCTGACGCATGCCCGCCGAAGGCGTTCACTTCTCTGCGCTGAACGACTCGGCCGTCGCCACGCCGCACCCGGGAGCGGCACGCCTCGGCGCCGTCTTCGTCGACCTGCCCTACTTCGACCGCTTCCCCTCGGCCGTGCTGCGGTACCTGCTCGACCGGCCGCCGGCTCCGTCGCGGTGGGGAGACGTCACGCACCACCGCGCGCCCATCGCCGTGGGTCGCGGCCTGGCCGAAGAAGCGGCACGCCTCGGCGGAGACGATGGCGCCTGGCTGCATGCTCTGGCGCTCGGCTACATCAGCCACGCCGCCGTCGACCGCAGCGTGCACCCGCACGTGAACGCGCTCGCGGCGGCCCGCGCCGAGCGGCTGCGCGACACGCACGCGCGGCAGCACCAGGAGGTCGAGAAGTACCAGAGCATCCTCTTCCACGACGCGCGCATGGGCTTCGAGGTGATGGGCACGCGCGCGCTGTACGAGCACTGCATCGTCGACCCCTCGCCGCTGTGGAAGCCGGGGCGCGTGGCCGACGCGGTCGAGCGCGTGCTGCAGGGCGCGTGGGGCGAGGCGCCGTCGCGGGAGGAGCTGAAGAGCTGGTCGAAGGGCTACGTGCAGTACGTGAAGCTGATCGCGTCACCGCTCGGGCGCCGCGTGGCGCCGCGCGAAGAGAAAGAGCGCGTGCGCGCCGAGGTGTTCCCGCACTTCGCGGAGCAGTTCTCGCGCGCGGTGGCGCAGTCGCGCCGGTGGATGCAGGCGCTCGACGCGTACGTGCGTGACGGCCGCTTCGACGAATCCGCGCGCGCGCAGCTCGAGCGCGTGATACCGGAGGGAACCATCGACCCGCGATGACTCGCTCGAGGGAGGCGCTGGTGTGGACGGCGGTGGCCATGGTGCTGGGCCTCGCGCTGCTGTGCGCCTTCGCGGTCGCGGGCTGGCCCGGAACGCCGATCGACTGCACCGTGCTGCTCTGCTACTGCGAGGCGAGCGCGCCGGGCCTGTGGAAGCAGCCGGTGAACACGTGGTCGAACGTGGCTCCGCTGTTCGCGGCGGTCGCCGTCGCGCACGACGTGGGCCGCCCGGGGCCGGTGGCGCTGCCGCGCGCGCTGGGCCTCATCTTCTCGCTCACGCTGGTGTTCCAGGGCCTGGGCTCGATGTTCTTCCACGCCTCGCTGATGGACTGGGCCGGCGCGGTCGACGCGATGAGCATGTTCGCCATCATCGGGCTGCTCATCGCGGTGAACCTGTTTCGCGGCGGGGCGCTCACCGAGCGCGGGCTCTTGCCGTTCTGGCTGGGCTTCTCGATCGCCGGCATGGGCCTGGGGCTCGTCGCGGCGCCGGTGGTGGGCAACGCCGTCGGCGTGTTCGTGGTCGCGGTGCTGGTGTCCGAGGTCTGGCTGCACCGGCGCGACCGGGGCCTGCCGAAGCGGTGGTTCCGCGCCGGCGTGGTCGTCTTCGGCGTCGGCGTCGCCGTGTGGCACGGCTCGGCCATCGAGGGCATGCCGCTGTGCGAACCGAGCTCGGTGTGGCAGGGCCACGCGCTGTGGCACGTGACGTCGGCCGCCGCGATCGCGATGTTCTTCGTGCACGCGCGGCGGAACCTCGAGCACGTCGCGCTCGCACGCAGCAAGCCGGCGATGTAGCGCCGGGTAACCGCACGACGCACCTGAAATGGGGCCTCGCCGCGGCGCGTTGAAAGGTTCTCGCCCCTCGCGGCATCTATCAAAGAACATGTCCCTCTCCTCACAGCTCAGCGCGCTGATGCGGTCGGAAGCCATCGAACGCGGCGACATCGACGCCGCCGTGCGGCAGCTCACCGAAGTCGCGGCGGCGACGCTGCGGGTCGAGCGCGCGAGCGTCTGGCGCTTCGAGCTCGACCGCTCGCGGCTGGTGTGTGTGGACCTGTTCGAACGGAAGACCGGCACGCACACGTCCGGCGCTGAGCTGCTGGCGCGGGACACGCCGGGGTACTTCGCGGCGCTCGCGACGGAGCGGAGCGTGGCGGCGCACGACGCGCTCCATGACCCCCGCACGCGCGAGTTCGCGGGCGGCTACCTCGAGAAGCACGGCATCACGTCGATGCTGGACGCTCCGGTGTTCTTGAACGGGCAGCTCGCGGGCGTGGTGTGCCACGAGCACATCGGGCCGGCGCGCACGTGGGAGCCGTGGGAAGAGCTGCTCGCCGGCACCTTCGGCGACTTCGTCTCCATCGTGCTCGGAGCCGCCGAGCGCGCCGAGCAGGCCCGCTCGATCGACTACTACCGCGAGCACCTCGAGGCGCTCGTCGAAGACCGCACGCGCGACCTGAAGGCGAGCGAGGCGCGGTTCCAGCTCCTGTTCGAGTCGGCGCCGGTGGCGCTGGTGATGACGCGCACGTCCGACGGCACCGTGGCCGCGGCGAACGCGAAGGCCGCCGCGATGTTCGGCGTGCCGCCGGCCGAGGTGCTCGGCCTCAAGGCGACGGACTTCTGGGTGGAGCCGGCGCACCGCTCGGTGCTGCTCGAGCGGGTCTCGCGCGACGGCGCGGTGAGCTCGTTCGAGACACAGCTCAAGCGCAAGGACGAGACGTCGTTCTGGGCCGACGTCTCGGCGCGCGTGGTGCGCTACGGGCGCGAGGTGGCGGTGGTCTTCGGCATCCGCGACGTCACCGCGCACAAGGCGGCCGAAGAGCAGCTCAAGCGCCTCGCCACCACCGATGCGCTGACCGGCGCGTTGAACCGCCGGCGCATCTTCGAGCTCGCGAAGGAAGAGGTCGAGCGCGCGCAGCGGTACGGGCGGCCGCTCGCCATCGCGATGCTGGACCTCGACCACTTCAAGGCGGTGAACGACCGCTTCGGTCACGCGACCGGCGACGCGGCGCTGCGTGAGGTCTCGCGCGCGGTGAGCCGCGCGGTCCGCAAAGAAGACAAGCTCGGCCGCTACGGCGGCGAGGAGCTGCTGCTGCTGATGCCCGAGACGCGGCTGGTCGAGGCCGCCGCCGTCGTCGAGCGGGCGCGCCTGTCGGTGCGCGCCGTGCCCGCGGTGGAAGATGGGTCGATGGTGGCGCTGTCGCTGTCGGCGGGCGTGGTCGAGCTCGCGCCCGGCGAGACGTTCGATGCGCTGCTGGTGCGGGCGGACCGGGCGCTGTACTCGGCGAAGCAGAACGGGCGCGACCGCGTGGTGGCGGCAGCGCACGGTGTGCACTTCGACTGCACGACGTCGTGACGCGCAGCGGACCGACGCGTGTCGAATGGGTCCGGGCGCTGATGCCCAGATCGCCCGGACACTTCGACTTCGCCGCTTCGCGGCTCCGCTCAGTGTGCGCGGTTTCTTGTTTCTCCCTGCTCAGCGCAGCTCGTGCGCTCCGAGGTCCGGCGCGCCCACGTCACGCGCGCGCGCGTCGATGTCGAGCCCGGCCTCGGCATCCACCACGCCCTGGTTGATCGCCGCGCTGGCGCTGGGAACCAGATGCAGGTCCCCCGTCGCGAAGCTGACGAACAGCGACGTCGCCGGCATCTCGAGGTTGTGGTCGGCCGTCACGCTCGCCAGGTCGCGCGTGGTGATGCGGCGCGCGAGGTTGTTCCGCACGGTGGCCTGGCTCGCCGAGAACCGGACGTCGATGGAGCTGAAGAACGAAGTCCCCGCCGTCGACACCACGGTGTTGTGCAGCACGCGCGTGCCCCGGCTCTGCTCCAGGCCGATGCCCGTGTCGAACCAGGCGTTGTCCGCCCAGACGAAGTTGTTGCGGATGATGCCGCCGTAGTGCCCCACGTTCGCGACGCCGGGGTACGGGTCGGGCGAATACGTGCGGCCAGCGGTGCTCTGCCCGAGCCCGAAGCCGATACCGCGCGCGCAGTTCGTAATGACGTTGCGCTCGACGAGCGTGTCGCGCGAGCCCGTCCAGAAGTGCACGGCGTGCTCGGCGAGCCCTTCGCCCGCGCAGAAGATGTCCTTGAACGTGTTGTCGCGCACGACCCAGCCGCGGCCGCCGTGCACGTCGATGCCTCCGGTGTAGCAGCCACCGACGGCGCGCTCGACGTGCGGGCGGCCCGCATTCGTGAGCTCGAAGTGGCTGCACTCGACGGTGCCCTCGTCGGTGTACGCGCTGGTGCTCGCGCCGTTGGCCTTGAGGAACTGCTCTCCGCCGTCGATGAAGCGCACGCGGTAGAAGCGCATGCGCGCGATGTTGCCGCTCGCCGTCGGGGGGTAGACGTGCACCGGGTGGTCGACCGCGCGCGTGACGGTGAGCTCGGCGACGGTGACGTCGGTGCCGGTGACGCGCAGCACCTCAGCCGTCGTGTACTGCCCGTCGAGGATGACGGCCGACGGGTTGCCCGACTCGCTGCGCAGCGTGAGCGGCTTCGAGAGCGTGATGCCGGTGCCGGGCACGGCGTAGGTGCCGTCGGCGAGCAGGATGGTCGAGCCCAACGCCGCGCCGGAGACGATGCCCGGAAGGCTCGCGGCCTGCGCGGGCGTCACGCGAATGACGTTGCCGCTGGCCGCCGGCAGCGGAGCGCAGCGCGCAGGCGACACGGAACCTCCACCGGAGCCCCCGCCTCCACCGGAGCCGCCTGCGACGCCCGCGCCGCCGCCACCTCCTCCGCTGCCGCCGGTCGCGGAGCCGCCAGCGGAGCCGCCAGCGGAGCCCCCACCACCACCGCTGGCGAGACCGCCTGCGGTTCCACCTCCGCCGACGCCGGCATCAGAGACGTCGAGTGGAGCCGCGCCGCAGCCGGCGAGCAGCAGCGCTGCGAGCAGCGCGCGTCTCACAGCGCGAACACCGGCAGCGGGTCGGTGCGGGTGCTCGCGTATTTGGTGTACTCGCCGTTGTCGTAGGTGCCCTGGGTGAACTCTCCGAACTTGCCGTTCTGGCCGTACGGCTCGAACTCGGACGACTGCAGGCCGGCGGCGCGCATGAGCGAGCAGAGCAGCTGGGTGTAGGGGCGGCCGACGGCGGGGAAGTCTCCGCGGTTCGCGTAGTGCTTGAACGGGCGCTGGCGGTAGTCGAGGTAGAGCCCCATCGCGAACTTTCCGCCGCCGCCGGCGATCATCGTCGGCATGCTCTCGCCGCGGTGCCAGTAGTTCGAGATCTCGTTGCCCCAGACGACGATGGTGTTCTCGAGCATCGGGCGGCCGTTCACGTCGAGGGTCGAGTCGAGCCTGTGAATGAGGTGCGCGACGCGGTCGGCGATCCACCGGTTCGCGTTCGCCGAGGCGGTGCGCGCGCCCGGGTCGCTCGCCTCGTCGGCGTGCGAGAGCCCGTGGAAGTACGAGTAGTCGGTGTTCGTGTCGTCGAAGTCCTCGATGTACACGGACGCGATTCGCGTGATGTCGCAGGTGAACGCGGCGACGATGAGGTCGTTCACGTTCTCGTACTTCTTCCGCAGCGGCTCGCCCGAGCGCCAGAACGGCGTCGAAGACGGGGGCGTGCACATCGTGGGCTGCGTCGTCATCAGGCCCGACTTGATGCCGGTCAGATGATCTGCGTGCTGCTGCAGCCGCTGCTTGTCCGCTCCGCTCAGGCGGCGGTTCGCCTTCAGCAGCGCAAAGCGCGCGAGCGTCGCGTCGATGACGGCGCTGCGTCGCGCAGCGGGGTCGACGACCGCGGGGCCTCCGCCGGTGAAGCCGGCGAAGACGTTGTTGAACACGCCCTGGTCCGTCGCGAGGTACGGCAGCGACGTCGGAGTGCCGTTCACGTTCGAGAACGAGAAGCCGCGGCCCGGGCTGACGGAGAAGCGCATCGCGCGCAGCCGCGGCGCGCTCGCGTAGAACGAGCTCGACCGCTCGATGAGCCAGTCGACGGAGGCCCCGAAGCGCGGCCCGTCACCTTCGGCGCCCGAGCCCGGCGCCGGCTGCGAGGCGCAGAGGAACGAGGTGCGGCAGTGATCCGACGTGCTCGAGGTGAGATCGAGCCCGCGCAGAATCGTCATCTTCGTCTTCAGCGTGTCGTACGCGGGGCCGAAGACCTGCGAGACGTTGCCGCTGAGGTCGGCGAGGCGCGCCGAAAAAATCTCCGGCTGCACCTGAGCGCCGGGAACGGTCGGGTAGAAGTTCCGCTCCATCTGGCCGTTGCGGTTCATCAGGAACACGAACCGCAGCGGAGGCGTCGCGGCCTGCGCCTGCGCGCGCTTCGGCAGCAACGAGGGCAGCACCGGCAGCGCGACGGCAGCGCGGCCGAGCGACTTCAGCAGGTCACGTCGGGAGAAGCTCACGGGCCCACCACCTTGTCCGACGCCGCCCACCGCGCGGCGTGAATGCGCAGACCGTCGACGATGCTGCCCTTCTCGAGCGCTTCCTTCACCTCGAGCAGCGCGCAGGCGTCGGCCTGCGTGTCCTCCGCGCGCAGCGCGTAGAAGCGGTGAACCTGGCGCGCCATGCAGAACGGGCCCTTCTGGCTGTGCGCGATGAGGCCGATGAGGTCGGCGGCGCCGGTCGCGCTCTCGCCTTTGCTGCGGTCGATGCGCAGGTCCTTCGCCGTGGTGTCGATGGGGTGCTGCGCGAGCACGTCGTGCGTCACCGCGTCGTAGGCGACCTCGACGGTGCGCTGGCGCGCCACGCTGTCGAAGCCCTCGAGCGCGAAGCCGAGCGGGTTCACCAGCGCGTGGCACCCGCTGCACGACGCTGAGCTCGTCTTCTGCTCGAAGCGGACGCGGCCGCTGGCCTCCTTCACCGCCGCGGGCGTGAGCGCTTCGCTGAGCGCGCCGAAGGCCTCGGGGCTCGGGATGCCGAGCACGTCGCAGAGCACCTGCGTGCGCAGGCGTGCGCCGCGCGGCAGCGGGTGCGTGAAGTCGTCGGGCGAGGTGAGGAACGGGCCGCGGAGCAAGAGGCCCTTGCGCCCCGGCTCCATCCGCTGCGTCGCGGAGTCCGGGTCGCTGCCGAGCGCGTGGCCGTAAATCGACGCGAGCGCCCCAGTGCGCGCGAACGAGACGTCGGACTCGAGCAGCTCGGCGTAGGCGCCGCGCCTCGTCCACACCATCCAGTCCAGGTACTGGTCGAGCTCGCGGGCCATCTCGGCGCGCAGCCCGTTCGTCTCGAGCCCGGCGAGGAAGCGCGGGTTCGTGGGCAGGCCCGGCGTGTTCGCGGTGCCCAGCCACTGCGCGAAGAACGCGTGCGTGCGGCCGCGCGCGCGCGGGTCGGCGAGCAGCTGCGCCGCCGCCGCTTCGAGCTCGGCCGGAGTCGACAGCGCGCCGCGCTCGGCGGCGAGGGTGAGCTCCGGAGTCGGAGCGGTGCCGAGCAGGCCGTACGAGAGGCGGCTCGCCGTCTCGAAGGACGTGAGCGCGAAGCGCGCGTCGCTGCCCTGCGCCGCCGTGCCGAGCTCGAGGTGGTACAGCAGCTCGGGCGCGGCGAGCAGCACCGAGAGGGCGACGGAGAAGCGGTCGCGGGGGTCGAGGCCGGTCTGGTACGCGGAGAAGACGGTGTTCTGCTCGTCGGTGCTGAGCGGCCGCCGCCACGCGCGCTGCCCGAAGCTGCGAATGAAGGCGCGCGCGCACGTGTCGGTGACGTTCGCCGTCGTGCACGGAGAGTGCGCGCGCAGCAGCGTGTCGAGCCGCGCGTTCGTCGAGGTCACCGAGCTCGCGGCGCCGATGGCGAGCTCGAGCAGCACCTGCGCGTGGAGCTGCGTGTAGCGGTTGTCGAACGAGGCGACGCCGCGCGTGAAGTCCTCCGCGGGCAGCTGTGAGAGCCAGGTCGAGAGGTCGGTGCCGGGCAAGAGGTCGGCGAGCGTCGCGCCCAGCTCCTCGCGGGTGAGGCGGCGAAGCTCGGTGGGAAGGGGCGCGGCCGAGGGGTCGCACGCGGGCAGCGTGTAGGGGACGCCCGGGTCGACGGTGTCGATGGGACCGCCGCCGGCGCCCGACGGCCCCGTCGTGGTGCCGGACAGGATTTCGCCGGTGCAGGCGGCGCACAGCGTCGCGGCCGCGAGGATGAGGGAGCGCACGGACCGGCGTTTCGCAAGGCACGTGCCCCTGCCGAAGTGGGCGTCGCGGCTCGGGTTTCGAGTCGAGTGCCGGGGGGGGCCGTCAAGCGCCGCTTGACGCCTGTCTTCGGATCAGTCGGCGCGCAGCCCGGGCAGGTCGAGCTCGTAGCCGAGCTGCACGAGCACCGCGAAGGCGGCGTACTGGGGCGCGGCGCGGAACAGCTCGCCGGCGACGCTGGCGGTGGCGCGGCCGGGGCCGGCTTCGACGGTGCCGCCGAGCGCGAGGCCTCCGCCGAAGGCGGGACCGGCGGTCGGGTGGAGCCCGAGGCGCGCCTGCACGAACGGGCTCGCGCGATACGTGCGAGGCAGGTGCAGCGTCGCGCCCAGGCGCACGCCGATGTTCGCGCCGAACGTCGCGCCGAGGTTGAGGTCGAGGATGGATGTGGGCGAGACGGACGCGAGCACCTCGGCGCCGAGCTGGCGGCTGAGCACGTCGAAGGCGGCCGTCGCCCAGAGGTGCAGCAGCGCGCGGCCTTCAGGCTTCGGCGTCTCTTCGACGACCGGCGTCGGTGCGGGGGCGGCGCGCGGCTCGCCGGAGATCTCCCGCTCGAGCTGGGTCTCGAGCAGCACGCTGCCCGAAGCGGACAGGGCCTGGGCGATCAGCGTGAGCTGGCCCGGTGCCGTGAGCGAGCTGGGGAGATCGAAGCGCTGCGCGAAGCCTCCGTCCGCGAGCGGGGTGCGGTCGGCGGGCTCGAGGCGCGCTTCGCGATCCGCACGGCGGACGAGGAGGACGAGGTGATCGACGAGGTCGAGCGGATCGGCCTCGAGCTGCGCGGTGATGCTCGCGGGCTGGTTCTGCTCGAGCGCCGCGGGCTTCACGGTGACCTGCGCTGCCGCGCGCGAGCGCCAGAAGACGAGCGCCGCGTCGAACGGCTCGCGCAGGCGGGGCGACGCGCCCTGCGGGAGCTGCCAGTCCGGGGCGATGAAGAGGACGCGCTTGAAGGCCTCGGCGGCCTTTGCGGTCTGGCCGAGCGAGGCCAGCGCGGTGGCGAGGCCGGTGTACACGCGCAGGAGCTGGGGGCGGGTGCAGGCGTCGGCGGCGCAGGCTCTTTCGAACGCGCCCGCCGCGGTGCGGAAGTCGAGCGACTTGTACGCCTGCTCGCCGGCGCGGATCTGCGGCTCGGGGTCCGCGGTGGTGAGCAGCAGCAGGAGGGCGCCGAGCACGCGTGCGTGAGGCTACCGCGAAGCGCTCGATGAAGCTCCGTTCACCACTCGAACAAGAGGCGCGCTTCCTGGTCCTTCGCGACCGTCACGGTCTTGCTCTTCCGCCGACCGTCCTGCGTCACCGCCTCGACGCGATGCACGCCGGCGCCGACGACGCGGCGGTAGAGCGGAGTCGGCCCCACCGACTTCCCATCGATGCTCACCTTCGCCCAGGTCGGCTGCGCGTCCACCGTGAGGAAGCCCGTCGCGCGCGGCTTCTTGGACGTCGCCGCCGGCTTCGTGGGCTCAGGCTCGGGTTCGGGTTCGGGTTCGCGTTCGGGTTCGGGTTGCCTTGCCGGAGCCGGCGGCGCGACCTCCACGACCGGCGCCGGAGCCGGAGCCGGCGTCGCCGCCGCCGGCGCGCTCATCCGCGCGAGCGTCCACCCGATGCCGAGGCTGCCTCCCACCACGAGCACGCCGGCGAGCGCGAACAGCGGCGCCCGCGAGCGCTTCGGCGGCGCGGCGAGGGACATCGGAGACCCCTCGACGATCGGCAGCTGCCCGGTGCCGGTGTCCTCGCGGCGCTCCTCTTTCGCGCGCTGCAGCCACTCGGCGATCTTCTCCCTCCCCGCCGGAGCGACGCCTGCGACCGCGAGCAGCCGCTCCTTCAGCACGCGCGCATCGGCGTGCCGACCGCTGCGCTCGCGCGAGAGCACCTTCATCAACTCGACGTCGAGGGCCTCGGGCACGTCGGACCGCGAGGCGCGCACGGGCGGAATCGTCGCGAACAGAATCGCGCTGACCACCGCCGCCTGGTTCGGCTGCGCGAAGACGCGGGTGCCGGTCAGCAGCTCGTGCAGCACGAGGCCGAACGAGAAGAGGTCGGCGCGTCCGTCGAGCGGCTCGCCGCGCAGGTACTCGGGCGAGACGAACGGGAAGCTGCCGCGCACGGCTCCGGTCGCGGTGGCGGTCGCGTCGAGCGACTCGGCCACGGCGATGCCGAAGTCGATGAGCTTCACCAGCCCCGAGTCGGTGATGAACACGTTCGACGGCTTCACGTCGCGGTGGATGACGCCCTTCTCGAGGTGCAGGTACGCCAGCGCGTCGAGCATCTGCGCCGCGAGCCCGAGCGCGAGGTCGAGCTCGAGCCCCTCGCGCGGCGCGCGAAAGACGGCGGAGAGCGGCGCGCCGACGAGGCGCTCCATCGCGAGCCAGGCGTGGCCGGCCTCGACTCCACCCTCGTACGTGCGGACGACGTTCGGGTGATCGAGCTCGGCGCCGAGCCGCGCCTCGTCGAGGAAGCGCTGCACGTTGACGCCGCTGGCGCCGTCTTCTGCGGCGGCGAGCTGCTTCACCGCGACGAGCGAGCCATCGGCCGCGACCGCCTCGTAGACGACGCCCATGCCGCCGCGGCCGATGCGACGGCCGAGCGTGTACTGCCCGACCCGGGGCGACTCAGGCGTGCTCGAGCCCATACCTGGTCACGAGCTGGTGCACGAGCTGCCGCGAGACGCCGAGCGCGCGAGCCGCCGCGGCGATGTTGCCGCCGGTCTGCAGCAGCGCGCGCTGTACGTACTCGGCTTCGAAGCGCGCGATCGCATCACCGCGCGCGTCGTGCCACGGCCTCAGCGTCTCGGCGCCGGCGGCCTGCCCGAGGCCGGAGAGCTCTCGCGTCACGACCAGCCGCTCGACGACGTTGCGCAGCTCGCGCACGTTGCCCGGCCACGTGTACGCCTGCAGCAGCTTCAGCGCGTTCGGCGGCAGGTCGGCGAGGCCGAGCTTGGGAGTCTGCTGCGCGAGCAGCTCCTCGACGAGCATCGGCACGTCGTCGCGGCGCTCGCGCAGCGGAGGCACACGGACCTCGAGCACCGAGAGCCGGAAGAACAGGTCCTCGCGAAAGGCGCCCTTCTTCACCGCGCCGCGCAGGTCGCGGTGCGTGGCGGCGAGCACCCGAACGTCGATCGGCACCTCGCTCGTCGAGCCGACGGGCCGCACCTTGCGCGTCTCGAGCGCGCGCAAGAGCTTCGGCTGCAGCTCGGGCGGCAGCTCGCCCACCTCGTCGAGGAACAGGGTGCCCTTGTGCGCGGCCTGGAAGAGCCCTGCGCGCGCTTCAGCGGCTCCGGAGAAGGCGCCGCGCGTGTGGCCGAAGAGCTCGGCCTCGACGACGTCGGGGGCGAGCGCTCCGCAGTCGCAGACGACGAACGGGTGCTCGCGGCGAGCGCCGAGGTCGTGCAGCGAGCGCGCGACGAGGTCCTTGCCGGTGCCGGTCTCTCCGGTGATGAGGATGGTGGTGTCGGTCTTCACGGCGCGCTCGAGCACCGCGAACAGCGCGCGCATCGCGACGCCCGAACCGAGCACGCTGCCGAAGCGGTTCGACGTGGCGAGCGGTACTTCCGTCGGCTGCGGGCCGAGCTCGAGCGTCAGCTTCGTGCTGCCGAGCTGCAGCACCTGGCCCGGCTCCCAGAGCGCTTCGACGATGCGCGCCCCGGACAGGCGCGTGCCGTTCTTGCTGCCGAGGTCGCGCACGCGGACGCCCGCTTCGTCGAGCTGCACCGCGCAGTGCCGGCGCGAGACTGCGCCGTCCTCGACGACGACGTCGCACGAGGTGTCGGAGCCGATGACGACCTCACCGAGCGCCAGCCGGTGCTCGCCCTTGGGCGCCTTCACGCGCACGTCGAGCAGCTCGACCGCGTTCAGGCCGCGGAAGACCATCGTCTGCGTCGGGGAGTCGGGCACGGATCATCGGCGAAGCTACCGCTGGAGCCGATTCAGGGCGAGCGACTGCGCGTGCCGCGCTTCACTGCCCCCTCACCCCTGCGAAGCGCGCGGGTGATCAGCATGACGAGCAGCATCAGCGGTCCCGGCGCGGCGCTGCAGCCGACCTTCCAGCCCACGAGGCCGACCTGCGGCACGGTCCCACCGTCCGGCATCATCGTGCCGGCGTCCGGAATCTGCGGCGCCATCGCCTGCTCGAACGCGCCGATGTCGGGCTTGCCGTCGTCTCCGCGCGGGTAGGCCTCGGCCGGGTGCCGGAACTCGAGCACCGGCACGTCGAGCCCTGCCGGCAGGGGAATGGCCCGGTCGATGGGCGCCGCACCGCTGGTGAGCCGGAAGTCGTCGAGCGTCTCGTCGAGGAAGCCGGGCGAGATGCCGTCGATGCTGCCGCCGAGGTCGTCGACGGTGAGCGCGGTCGACGCGGGCGAGGTCGGCTGCGTCGTCGTCTGGACCCAGTTTCCGCCGTGCTGAAACGAGCCCTCGCCGTCCATCAGCACCAGGTCGCCGTTCATCGGGCCGCGCACGATGCAGTTGATGAGCTTCACCGCGAGCCCCGGCCGCAGGCCGCCGTTGACCATGCGCGACTGCACGCGGCGCGAGACGAAGGTGTTGTGCCAGAGCTCGAGCGTGCGGTTGCCGCCGTTCACCGCGTCGAACTGGATGAGGGCGTTGTTGCCGCCGACGCTCGTCTTGAGCAGCACGTTGCCGAAGACGCGAATGCGCGCGTGCTCGGGCCGCGTCGAGTGCACGCTGTCGCCCTCGAGGTCGAGCAGCCGGTTTCCGCCGGCGAAGAAGTTGTACGCGTAGGTCGAGCCCGCCGAGTTGTCGCGCACGTTCTCGGCCTCGCTGCCGATGACGGGGCTGCCGAACATGTTGAAGCGCGCGGTGAGGCGAATGACCTCGACGTCGAGGTTCGCGCTGCCGACGGCGCCGCCTCCGCGCGCGTTGCCGCGGAAGACGTTCCGCTCGACGGTGAGGTCTTCGACGTCGGGGCCGGCGACGAGCCCGCGCTCGAAGTCTTCGATGATGCAGCGCTGCACGGTGATGCGACGGCCCTTCGCGAGGTACAGCGCCGCCGCGTTCGAGCCGTACGTGCTCGCGACTCCGCCCGCGCTGGTGAAGGCGTCTCCCTCGCGGGCCCGGCGAAAGTGCAGGCTCTCGAACACGACGTCGGTGGCCATCGTGTCGGCCGGCATGGTCGTGGCGCCGACGAAGACGATCGACCGGTCCTGCTGCAGGTACGCGAGCTGGCTGCGCGTCGTCGCGCCCAGGCCGGTGATGATCGGCAGGTTGTTCGAGGCGTCGGGGACGCCGCGGACGGTGACTCCCGAGCGGTTGAGCGCCCACTTCTCGGCATACGGCGTCGGCCGCGCGTGGATGAGCACCAGGTCGCCGGGCATCAGCGACTCCCAGGGCACGGCGCCGATGGTGGTGAGCGGCTTGCCCGGCCCGACCTCGTAGGTCGCCGCGGCGGCGGTCAGGGGCGACAGCAGCACGAGAAAGAGGGCGCGCAGCATCGTTGGCTCGAGCAGTATGCCCGCAGCGCGCGCCGGGTCGAGCCGCAGGCTTTTGCTAAGCTCCCGGCCCGCCGTGAAGTCCACCTCCTTCGCGCCCGATCAGCAGATCGGCCGCTACACCATTCGCAAGCTGCTCGCGCAGGGAGGAATGGCCGAGGTGTACAAGGCCGACCAGGAGCTCTCGGCGGGCATCGTGCGCCCGGTCGCGCTGAAGGTGATTCGGCCCGAGTACTCGAGCTCGCCCGACTTCCGCGAGATGTTCCTCGACGAGGCGCGCTGCGCGTGCGGCCTCTCGCACCCGAACATCGTGCAGATCTTCGACGTCGGCGAGGCCGACGGCCTGCTCTACATGGCGATGGAGCTCGTCGGCGGAGAGACGCTCGCCACCGTCAACCGCACGCTGCGCGAGCACAAGGACAAGTTCACCGACGAGGCGCTGTACGCCATCGGCATCTACTGCGCGAGCGCGCTCGAGGCGGTGCACGCGCTGAAGCTGCACGACAGCCACGTGAACCTGGTGCACCGCGACGTCTCTCCGCACAACCTGCTGCTCAGCTCCCGCGGCTCGCTCAAGCTCATCGACTTCGGCATCGCGAAGGCGGCGACGAACCGGAACCTCACCTCGCCGGGCGTCACCAAGGGCAAGGCCGGCTACTTCAGCCCCGAGCAGGCGATGGGCAAGCCGCTCGACGGCCGCTCGGACCTCTTCTCCCTCGGCGTCACGCTCTACAAGCTCGCGTTCGGGGCGACGCCGTTCGACCACCACCAGTCGCACGCCGAGCGCAACGGAGCGCTGGTGCGCGGGCTGTGGAAGCCGCTCGAAGACGTGCAGCCGGGGCTGTCGCGCGGGCTCTACGAGGTGGTGCGCAAGTCGATGCAGCTCAAGCCGGCCGACCGGTACGCGACCGCCGCCGAGATGCGCGAAGCGCTCGAGCAGGCCGCGTTCGCCGACGGCTTCCGCATCGGCTCGAAGAGCCTGCTCGGCTACGTGACCGACGACGGCGCCATCACCGCGGTGCCCACCGGCTCGCGCGGGCAGGTGCAGGTGCCACTCGGCCAGCAGGAGACGCGCATCGCCGAGACGCGCGTCGCGCCGGACGCCCTGGGGCCCGAGGTGTCGCAGCCGACGGTGAACGAGCGGCTGCAGGACCGGCTCGTCGAGAAGGTGCCGAGCAAGCCGAAGACGATTCCGCTGACGCCGGCCGGGCCGTTTCGTCGCGACGAGCGCGAGCGGGTCACCGACAAGGTGCACGAGCGGCCGAAGCGGAAGCAGCGGCCGATGGTGATGATCGCGGCGTTCGTGGGAGCGGTGATGGTCGGCGGCGGAATCGTGCTCGCGCTGGCGATGAGCGGCGAAGACGTCGCTCCTCCGCCCGTTGCGGCTGCGCCGAAGCCGGTGGAGCAGCCGCCCGCTCAGGTGCCCCCTCACCCCGACCCTCTCCCCAGCGCGGGGAGCGGGGGCGCGGGGGCCGTCGAAGTGGTGGAAGCGGACCCCGAGCCGGTCGTCACGGAAGAGACGCCGGCTCCGCCGACGCCGGTAAGACCGCAGCAGCACGCGACGAGGCCGCCCAAGCACGCGCGGCGCGACCCGCCCGCGGCAAAACCGGAGCGCACGGAGAGCGAGTCGTCGATTCCTCCCGGCCAGGGTCAGCTGCGCATCAGCACGCAGCCGGCGAGCGTGGCGTCGCGCGTGACGGTCGACCGCTCGGACTGGGGCCCGGCGCCGGTAAACCAGCGCATCGCGTCGGGCCGCTACGCGGTGACGGTGGTGCTGCCGGGCGGGAAGAAGAGCCCCGAGTGGGTGGGTACGGTGATGCCCGACATGACGACGGTGCTCATCTACGACATCGACTCCGGTAAGTGGCAGCGGCGTTGAGGTAACCTTCGGGGCCCGCCCGGCCCTCTCATGAGAAAGCTCGTCCTCGTTGCGACGGTACTCGTCTGTTCGTGCTCCAAGCCGACGCGCGTCGGCGGTCTGATCGCCAGCCTGCGCCTCGCCTCGGGCGCCAAGGTCAGCTGCGCCGACGTCCGCGTGAAGAACACGCAGGGCACCGAGCTGGGGAGCACGCAGCTCGCGTTCTCCGGCAAGGCCGAGGTGCAGCTCGGCATCGGCAGCGACAACTACCCGCGCGACATCGTCATCTCGGTGCAGCCGCTGTGGTCGGCGTCGGGCTGCACCGGCGCGAAGCCGAACGGCGCGCTCGTCGAGAAGCCGGCGCAGTTCCCGCTCGGCGGCGTCGAGACCATCGTCTTCGACCTCGGCGCTCCGGCGGCGAACGTCGACGCCGACCGCGACGGCTTCGCGGGCGTGGTCGGCGGAGGTCCCGACTGCAACGACATGGACGCGACGGCCTTCCCCGGCGCGAACGAAGACTGCCTCACGCTCAACGACCTCGACTGCGACGGCCAGGGCGGCTGCGCCGACGCACAGTGCTCGGCGGTGCCCGGCTGCGCGCAGCCCGCGACGCTGCTCGCCTTCACGACGCCGGCGCGCACGGTGCAGACCGACGCGTGCTCGCCCGCGCTGACCGTCGAGAGCCGCAACATGGCGGGCATGGCCGCGGTGCTCCCGGGCGGCGCGGTGCTGACGTTCGCGGCGGCGCCGGCGGCGGGCGTGCAGTTCTTCTCCGACGCGGCGTGCACCCTGCCGGTGACGCAGCTCACCGCGGCGGCGCCGTCGAGCAGCTTCACGTTCCACTTCACCAGCGCGATGGCCGGCACCGTCGACGTGACGGTGGCGTCGGGCGCGTTGACGTCGGCGATGCAGACGCAGACGGTGACTCCGCCGGGAGCGTCGCGGCTCGGGTTCGCGACGCCGGCGCGCACGGTGGTGGCGGGCGAGTGCTCCATGGCCGTCGAGGTCGAAGCGCAGGACGGCGCGGGAACGCCGCGCATGGTGAGCGCGGACCTCGCCGTCTCGCTCGGCGTCGCGGCGGCGGGCGCCGTCGTCTTCTTCTCCGACGCCGCGTGCACGACCGGCATGGAGGTCACCTCGGTCACCATTCCGACCGGCCAGTCGAAGGCGACGTTCTACGTGCGCGGCGTCACCGCGGGCACGACGATGCTGTCGGCGACGGCGGCGGGCTTCAGCGCGGCGAGCCAGAGCGTGACGGTGAACGCCGGCATGGCGGCGCGGCTCGCGTTCGTCTCGGCGCAGCAGGGGCTCGCGGTCAACACCTGCTCCGCCGTCGCGCAGGTGCGCGCGGAGGACGGGTTCGGCAACGCCGCCACGCTGCCCGGGCCGCTGATGTTGACGCTGATGGCGAGCGGCGTCGGCGGCTTCACGTTCCACGACGACCTGACGTGCGGCGCGGCCATCAGCCAGGTGTCGCTCGCCGCGGCAGCCGGCAGCCTCGCGACGTTCCACTTCAAGGGCTCGATGGTCGGCTCGGCGACGATGACGGTGAGCGGCGGCGGCCTGACGCCGGCGACGCAGCCGGCGAGCATCGGCGTGGGCCCCCCCGACCGGCTGGTGTTCACGACGGGCGCGCACACGGTGCAGGCGGGCGCGTGCTCGCCCCCCGTGACGGTGACGCTGCAGGACGCCTCGGGGAACCCGGTGAACCCGCCGGCGGCGATCGCGGTGACGCTGGCGGGCATGCCGTCGATGGGCTTCACCGCGTACGGCGACACGACGTGCAGCGTGCCGCTGAGCGGGCCGCTGATGCTGAGCGGGTCTCCGTCGGCGACGTTCCGGTTCCGCGCGCAGCGCACGCCGTCGCAGCGCATCGACGCGGCGGCGCCGATGCTGACCGCGGCGAACCAGACGCACGTCATCACCGGCGCGGCGCCGGCGTCGCTCAGCATCACGACGGCGCAGCACACGGTCACCGCGGGCGGGTGCTCGCCGCTGGTCCACGTCGACGTGCTGGACGGCTTCGGCAACGCCGTCGGCGTCACGAACCTGCCGGTGACGTACGCGAGCACGGCGTCGATGGTGACGTTCCACGGCAGCGCGGCGGGCTGCATGAGCGCGGCGCCGATGAACGTCACCAGCACGACGGGCTTCGACTTCCGCTTCGTCGGGAACGCGGCGGGGCCGCTGCCGCTGACGGTGAGCTCTGGCGCGCTGACGGCCGCGATGCAGACGCACACCGTGAATGCGGGCGCGGCGGCGCGGCTGTCGTTCACCACGAACTCGCGGACGCAGCAGGCGGGCGCGTGCTCTCCGACGCCGCTGAACATCGAGACGCAGGACCTCGCGGGCAACCGGGTGCCGGTGACGATGGGGCCGGTGACGGTGAACCTGTCGGCGAACGACGGCGGCTTCACGTTCCACGACTCCGCAGGCTGCATGGGCGCGGCGGTGAACAGCATCACCATCGCGAACATGACCGCGAGCCAGAACTTCTGGTTCGTGGGGCGCCGCACGGGCGTGTCCACGGTGACCGCGGCGGCGACCGGCTTCACCGCGGACACGCAGAACGAGACCATCACGCCGGCGCCGCCGTCGGAGCTGGTCATCACCACGCCGGCGCGCTCGACGCCGGCGAACGTGTGCTCGGCCGAGCCGGTGCGGTTCGAGACGCGAGACGCCTTCGGCAACCTGTCTGCGGTGGCGTCGCAGGTGTTCGTGTCGGTCGACGGCGGCTCGAACGTGCAGGCGCACGTGGGGCCGGCGTGCGCGGCTCCGCAGCCGTCGATTCAGCTCGACGCGGGCACGAGCAGCGCGGTGTTCCACGTCCGCGGCGCGACCGCGGGGACGTTCCCGGTGACGGTGAGCCTGCCGGGCTTCACGGGGGACTCGCAGAACGTGACCATCACGCCGGGCATCACGCAGCTCGCGTTCTCGACCTCGCCGTTCACGCGGTACGCGGGCGAGTGCGTGGGGCCGGTGACGGTGCAGTCGCGCGACGCGTCGAACAACCCGACCAACACGACCTCTCCGCTGACGGTGAACCTGACCGCGGTGAACGGCTTCACGTTCTTCTCGGACTCGAGCTGCACGACGGCGGCGTCGGCGGTGAACATCGCGGCGGGCACGAGCTCGGCGAGCTTCTACTTCCGCGCGGTCACCGGCGGCACGTTCATGCTCGGCGCGACGTCGGGCTCGCTGACGGGTGCGAGCCAGAGCGTCACCATTCACCCGGCGGTGCGCAGGGGTGACTGCACCATCGGCTCGGGCAACTTCAGCGTGACCTGCAACATCCCCGCGCCGGCGCTGCTGGCGCTGGACCGCACGTTCCTCGTCTACCAGGCCGAGCCGGACAACAACGACGCGGACGCGGCCGACACGCTCGCGCGCTGCCATGTCGCCACCACCTCGACCATCGTCTGCCGGCGCGGAGCCAACCCCGGCGGCGGCACGACGGTCGGCATCCACTGGCAGACCGTCACGCTGCCGACCGCGGCGAACGTGCAGCACGTCAGAGACATCACCTGCGCGAACAACGGCGTGAACCAGTCGGTCTCCGTCTCGAACCTGGGGAACACCGGCGACGTCTTCACGCTGCGCTCCGTCGCAGTGACGGGCGGCAACGTCGACGACAACGAGTACTACACGACGACCGTGTCGAGCCCGACGGCGGTCACGCTCACGCACGCGGCGCAGAACTGCAACTACAACGACACGCACGACCTGCAGGTGGTGAAGCTCGCCGGAGCGACGGTCGAGCGGGGCACCGCGCAGTTCAGCGGGAACCGGCAGGTCACGGTGGGGTCGCTGCCGGCGATCGATCGCGGTCGCACGATGCTCTTGTACTCGTGGCGCACGACCTCGGTCGGCAACGACACCTGCGAGAGAAACGTCCGCGGTCTGCACACCAGCACCACCGCGGTGCAGTTCAACCGCGCGAACGGGAACACGGCGGGCGCGTGCACCGACGACGGGACGATGAACGTCGCGTTCGAGCGCGTCGAGTTTCCCACCGGCTGGCGGGTGCAGCAGATCGACGTGACGATGGCCCACCAGGCGAGCACGGCCACCGTCAACATCCCCTCGCAGGTCGACCCCTCGCGCAGCTTCATCACCACCGGCGCTCAGACGCACAGCGGCGGCGCCATCGGTGAGACGGAGATGGACAACGCGCAGTCCGCGAGCCACTACGTCGCCGACTTCGCGATGAACTCCACCGGCACGCAGTTCACCGCGCGCCGCGGCAACACGGCCGAGGGCGCCGTGCGGTACGCGGTGTACGTGGTGGAAGTCGACCCGCGGTAGAGAGGCGTGAAGTAGCCTTCCGCGCGCGTGTCGTTCACTGCGGCGGTGGAATCCTGGCTCGGCGCCGTCGAGCCCGAGGTGGTCGCCGAGCTCGAGCGGAACGCGCAGGTGCTCACGCTGGACCCGGGCGCCGTCGTGGTTCGCGAAGGCTCGCCGCCGAACGCCTGCTTCCTGGTGCTCGGCGGGCGTTTGACTGCACACGGGCCCGGCGAGTGCGTCGGCTGCTCCGAGGTGCTCGCCGGTGTTCCCTACCGTGCGAGCGTCACCGCGCTGCGTGAGACCCGGGTGGCCCGACTCGACGCGCGCGTGCTCGAGCAGGTGCTCGGCCGCTCGGCGAAGGCGTCGCTCGGGCTCGCGCGCAGCCTCGCTTCGCCGAAGCATGCGGCGCCGGAGCCGTCTCACTGGGCGCTGGTGCTGCTCGGCTCGAGCCCGCGGCTGCGCGAGGCGGCCGCGCGGCTCGTCGGGGCGCTCGAGCGGCTCGAGCCGACGCTGCACGTGACGCCCGCGAAGAGGCCGGAGCTGGACGCGGCCTGGCTGGAGGCGCAGGCGCGCGAGCACCGCCACGTCGTGCTCGAGCTCGACGCGGAGCCGAACGATTGGGGACGGCTCGCGCTGCGCCACGCCGACCGCGTCGTGCTGCTCGCCGAAGCGTCCGATCGCGTCGTGGAGACGACGGTCGTCCCGCCCGAGCGCGAGTGCACGCTCGTGCTGCTGCACCCCGACCGGCGCCGCCGGCCGACCGGCACCGCGCGGTGGCTGTCTGCGCGCCGCGTGTCTCGTCACGTGCACGTGGCGACCGACACGCCCGCCGACTTCGAGCGGGCGGCGCGCGTGCTCACCGGCCGGTCGGTCGCCGTCGCGCTCAGCGGCGGAGGCTCGCGCGGCTTCGCTCACATCGGCGCGCTGCGGGCGCTGCGTGAGGCGGGCATTCCCATCGACGCGTTCGGCGGAACCAGCACCGGCGCCGCGATGGGGGCGCAGGCGGCGATGGGCCTCGACTTCGACGAGATGATCGAGCTGAACCGCCGCATCTTCTCGCACAAGCCGTTTCGCGAGCTCACCATGCCGGTCTTCTCGCTGATCGGCGGCACCCGCGTCGATCGCGGGCTGCAGGAGGCGTACGGCGACCTCGACCTCGAAGACCTCTGGGTGCCGCACCTCGCGGTCTCGGCCAGCCTCTCGACGGCGCGGTTGTTCGTGCACGAGCGCGGGCCGGTGTGGAAGGCGGTGCGCGCGAGCTGCTCACTGCCGGCCGTGGCGGTGCCGGTGCTCGAGGGCGGGCAGCTGCTCGTCGACGGCGGGCTCATCAACAACCTGCCGGTGGACCTGCTGCGCGAGCGCGGCGCCGGGCGGGTGATTGCGTTCAACGCCTCGGGCACCGGTGGCGCGCTCGGCGGGCCGCCCGCCACGGAGTTTCCTTCGCCGTGGCGCGCGCTGGTGCAGCGGCTCACCGGCGACGCGGCGCTGCCCGGCATCGTCGACATCTTGATGCGCAGCGTGCAGCTCGCCAGCGACGGCCATGCGCGCGCCATGGGCGAGCTCGCGGACTTTCACGTCCGGTTTCCGGTGGAGAAGTACGCCATCTTCGACGTCGAGCGCGTGCGGGAGATTGCGCTGGCCGGCTACGAGCATGCGAAGCCGATCGTCGCGGGCTGGAACTTCTCGCGTTCACCCTGAGCGGAGGCACGCGAAGCGGGCCACAGGCGAAGGGGGCCGGATGGGTGTCCTCCGGCACGCTTCGACTCCGCGCTGCGCGCTCCGCTCAGCGTGAACGGTGGTTCATCGCAGCGCTGCCAGCAGCGTCTGCACGTCTCGCGGCTCGGTTGCGCCGTCGACGAGCAGCGCGACCAGACCGGCCGCCTCGAGCGCCTTCGCCGACGCCTCGTCGGCGACGACCGCGGCGACGACACCCGCGTCGAAGAGCTGTCGCTCGAGCCGCTCCGCCGCTTCGCGGGTCGCGACCCGCACCATCGCGCTGCGGTGGCCGAGGCGCGTGAAGCGCTCGTCGGCGGTCACGACGCCGGCGTCTGCGCCCGTGCGCTTCGCGCTCGTCACCATGCCGGCGGCGACCGTCGCGTTCGAGATCGGGTCGATGACGATGAACGCGCCCGTCGCGCGCACCCGCGTGTACGCGTCGACGACGAGCGGCCGCGCGCACTCCACGCTCACGCGGCCGATGTCGTTCGCCGACAGCCCCTGCGCGGGCACCTCGCTGAGCGTCTCGAGGTCCACGCGCCCGTGCAGCGCCGTCACCTTCGCCGGAGTCGTCCGCGTCCCCTGCTTCACCAGGTAGGGCTTGCTCAGGGCCAGCGGCGCGTCCGACAGCCACACCAGGTTGGCCTCGAGCTCGCGCGCCACCGTCGCCGGCTCAGCCACCGAGACGAGGACGTCGCCGCGGCTCACGTCGACCTCCTCGGTCAGCCGCACCGTCACCGACTGCGGAGCCGCCGCGGCCGGCAGCTCTCCTTCGAACGTGTCGATCGCCTTCACGCGCGTCTTGCGGCCGGCGGGCAGCACGAGCACCTCGTCTCCGGGGCGCAGCTCGCCCGCGACCAGCTGGCCCGCGAAGCCGCGGTAGTCCAGGTGCGGCCTCAGCACGGTCTGCACCGGGAAGCGCAGCGGCAGCGAGGCCGAGCCCGAGCCCGACGGCACGCGCTCGAGGTACTGGAGGATGGTGCCCGCCTCGCTCCACGGCGTCTGCGGGCTCGGCGCGCAGACGTTGTCGCCGCCGCTGGCGGAGATGGGGAAGAAATCGAGCCGCGCGAACTCGAGCGGCCGCGCGAACGCCTCGAAGTCGCGCTTGATGGCGTCGAAGCGGGCGCGATCGAAGCCGACGAGGTCCATCTTGTTGATGGCGACGGCGAGCCTGTCGATGCCGAGCAGCCGCAAGAGGTACGCGTGCCGCCGCGTCTGCTGCTGCAGCCCGTAGCGCGCGTCGACGAGCACCACCGCGGCGTCGGCGCGCGAGGCGCCGGTCGCCATGTTCCGCGTGTACTGAACGTGCCCGGGCGTATCGACGATGATGAACTTGCGCCTGTCGGTGGAGAAGTAGCGGTACGCGACGTCGATGGTGATCGCCTGCTCGCGCTCGGCCTTGAGGCCGTCGGTGAACAGCGAGAAGTCGAGGTCGCAGCCGTTCTGCTTCGAGGCGCGCTTCACCGAGGCGATCTGGTCTTCGAACAGCGAGCCGGTCTCGTAGAGCAGCCGGCCGATGAGCGTCGATTTGCCGTCGTCGACCGAGCCGACGACCGCGAGGCGCAGGAGCTCCATGTCAGAAGTACCCCTCGCGCTTCTTGAGCTCCATCGACGCGTCCTCGTCGTGGTCGATCATCCGGCCCTGGCGCTCGCTGGCGCGCGAGGCGGACATCTCGTCGATGATCTCCTGCACGGTCTTCGCGCTCGACTCGATGGCGCCGCTGAGCGGGTAACAGCCGAGCGTGCGGAAGCGGACGCGCCTGGTGACCGGCTTCTCTCCGGGCTTGAGCCGCATGCGCTCGTCGTCGACCATGATGAGGTTGCCGTCGCGCACGACGACGGGCCGCTCGGCCGCGAAGTACAGCGGCACGACCGGCAGCTTCTCGGCGAGCACGTAGTGCCACACGTCGAGCTCGGTCCAGTTCGAGAGCGGGAACACGCGCATGTTCTCTGCGCGGTCGACGCGCGCGTTGTAGAGGCTCCACAGCTCGGGGCGCTGGTTCTTCGGGTCCCAGACGCCGTTCTTGTCGCGGAACGAGAAGACGCGCTCCTTCGCGCGCGAGCGCTCTTCGTCGCGGCGCGCGCCGCCCATCGCGGCGTCGAAGCCGTGCTCGGCGAGCGCCTCGAGCAGCGCCTGCGTCTTCATCGCCCAGGTGTACTTCTGCGAGGTGGTGTCGAAGGGGTTGATGCCCTCGGCGATGGCGCGGCGGTTGGTGTGCACGAAGAGCTGGTGGCCCATCTGCTTCACGTACGCGTCGCGGAAGGAGATCATCTCGCGGAACTTCCACGTCGTGTCGATGTGCAGCAGCGGGAACGGCAGCGGCGCGGGGTGAAACGCCTTGCGCGCCAGGTGCAGCATCACCTGCGAGTCTTTGCCGATGCTGTAGAGCATCACCGGCTTCTGAAACTCGGCGGCGACCTCGCGGATGATCTGGATGCTCTCCGCCTCGAGGTCCTGGAGATGACTCAGGCGGCGCATTCGCCCTCGCTGGTCTCGGGGTTGAACGCGTGCGTCTCGCCGAGGTCGATGAAATCGTCGGTCTTCGCGTCGGCCTCGGTGAGCCCTTCGAGATCGACGAGCAGCGCCTTCACCTTCGGCAGCTCGACGCGCTGGAAGAACGCAGTCGCGGTCTCGCCGTCGTGCTTCTCCCGGACGTACAGGCCGATGAGCCGCTCGAGCGCGGTGGTGATGCGGCGCGCCGGAATCTTCGCGGCGATGCGGCCGAACTTCGCGCCGCGGGCGCTGCTGCCGCCGCCGACGAGCACGAAGTACTGCGGCACCGGACGCGTGCCGAGCTTGCGCACGCTGCCCTGGAAGCCGATGCCGGCGACGTGGTGCTGGCCGCAGCCGTTCGGGCAGCCGCTCATCTTCACGATGAGGTCCTTCGCGGCGTCGACGAGGTCGGCTCGCGCGCGGAGGAACTCGCCGAGCGTGCGGCCGAGGCCGCGCGACTGCGTGACGGCGAGCTTGCACGACTCGGCGCCCGGGCAGCTCGTGACGTCGGCGACGGTGCCCGCGTCGGGCAGGTGCAGGCCCGCGGCGGCGAGCGCGCGGTAGAGCCCGTCGACCTGCGCGTCGGGCACCCAGCGGAAGAGCACGTTCTGGTCGACGGTGACGCGCACGGTCCCGTCGCCGTACGCGGCGGCGAGATCGGCGAGCGCCTCCATCTGCTCGGAGGTGAGGTCGCCGAGCGGCACGGTGGCGAGCACGCTGCTGAAGCCCTGCTGCTTCTGCCCGCGCACGTTCGACACGCGCCAGCGCGCGAGCGTCGCGGCGTCGGCGTCGACGCGCGGGTCCACCTCGGGGACGATGCCGGGGCCCTTCAGCTTGCCGGAGCGCACCTTCGCCGCGAGCAGCTCGAGGCTGGGCGCGTTCAGGCGCCTCCACGTCGGAGCGCCCTCGACGGGCGGGTCGAGCTCGAGCGGCGCGTGGCTCTCCTGCACGATGCGGTGGAACTCGGCCTTGAAGCCGTCCCAGGTCATCTCGCGCACGAGGAACTTGAGGCGGTTCTTCTGGCGGTGCTTCCGGTCGCCGCGGGCGTGGAAGATCTTCACCACGGCCTCGGCCACCTCGCAGATGCGCTCGGTCGGGAGGAAGTCGTAGAGCACGCTGCCGTCGGTGCAGAGGATGGCGGTGCCTCCGCCGACGGTGACGCGGAAGCCGCGCTTGCCGTCCTGCACGCGCGCGGTGAAGCCGAGGTCGTGAATCGAGGTGTACGCGTGGTCGGTGGTGCAGCCCTCGAAGGCGATCTTGAACTTGCGCGGCAGCGTCGCGGCCAGCGGGTGGCGGAGCAGGAAGCGCGTCAGCGCCTCGGAGTACGGCGTCACGTCGAACGGCTCTTCGTGCGAGACGCCGGCCCACGGGCAGCAGGTGATGTTGCGCACCGAGTTGCCGCAGGCCTCGCGCGTGGTGAGCCCCGCCTCGGCGCAGCTGCGCATCGCGTGCTCGACGTCGTGCAGCTTCAGGAAGTGGAGCTGGATGTTCTGCCGCGTGGTGATGTGGCCGAAGCCGCGCGAGTACGTGCGCGCGACGTTCGCGATGGCGCGCAGCTGCAGCCCGGTGAGGATGCCCTGCGGAATCTTGATGCGGAGCATCGACAGGTCGCCTTCCTGCCGCTGGCCGTAGGCGCCGTGCACGAGGCGGAAGGCGCGCCACTCGTCGGCGCCGATCTCTCCCTTCTCGAACTGGTCGAGCATCGAGACGAACTTGTCGACCTCGGCCTCCTTCGCGAACGACAGCCTCGCGCGGCCGAACGTCTTGGGGTCATCCATGGACATGACGTGCTTCCTTCTCGGCCGTAACCTGGCGCTCGGCAGTGCGGAGCACATGCGCGGCGCGCTTCGTGACCGTGTCTTCGGCGCGTGGAGAAGTTCCGCGCGCCGCCCCGTGCTCCCAGCCGAGCGCAGGGGTGAGTTGTGCGGCGGCGCTCACGACGTCGCCGATGATGAGGACGCCCGGCGCACCGTCGGGGGGCTGCGCGCGCGCGAGGTCGGAGAGCGGACCGGTCCACGACCACTGCCGCGGAGTCGTCGCGTCGGTGACGATGGCGGCCGGAGTGATCGCGTTCCAGCCGAGCTCCAGCAGGCGGGAGGAGATCGCCGCGCGCCGGCCGAGCCCCATCAGCACGACGAGCGTCGCCGCGCCGGGAGCCAGCGTCTCGAACGCCGGCGTCTCCTCGTGGCCGGTCACGACCATGAAGCTCGAAGCGAGGCCCCGGTGCGTCACCGGCACGCCGATCGACGCCCCCGCCGCTATAGCGGATGAGATGCCCGGCACCACCTCGAAGGGCACGCCGGCGTCGTGCAGCGCGAGCGCCTCTTCGCCGCCGCGGCCGAGGACGAACGGGTCTCCGGCCTTGAGGCGGACCACGCGCTTGCCGCGGCGGGCGGCGCGCACCATCAGCCGCTCGATGGTGCGCTGCTCGATGCACTTCCGCCCTGCCCGCTTGCCGACGAAGAAGCGCTGCGCGGCGCCGGCGAGCGCGAGCAGCTCGGGCGAGACGAGCGCGTCATAGAGCACGAGGTCCGCCTCGCGCAGCCGCTGCGCGCCCTTCTGGGTCAGCAGCCCCGGGTCGCCTGGGCCCGCGCCGACGAGCGACACGAAGCCGCGCGGAGCCTTCGCGGTGACCGGCGACGGAATCGTGGTCGCATACTTCGCCACGAGCGCGGCGAGCAGGAAGCCGCGGCGGTGCTCGATGGGGACTCCCGCGGCGCGCCAGCGCGAGCGGTGCTCCTTCGCGAGCTCGACCCACTGCGGAAGGTCGTCGGGCAGCACCGCCTCGAGGCCCTCGCGCAGCAGCCCGGCGAGCGCGGGCGCGACGCCGTCGGTGGAGATGGCGACGGTGACGCCTCCGCGGCGGACGACTCCGCCGAGGTACGCAGACGCCGCCTCCACGTCGTCGACGGCGTTCACGAACACGCGGCGCTCCTCGGCTGCTGCGGACACTTGCCGGTTCACCTCGGCGTGCGAGGCGGCGACGACGAACCAGGCCCCGTCGAGGTCGTGGGGCTCGAACCCGCGGCGCACCAGCGTGACGCCGGGCCGCGCGAGCTCGGGGAGAATCTCGGGAGCCACGACGGTGACGACGGCGCCCGTGTCGAGCACGGCCTTCAGCTTCGACGCGGCGACCTTGCCGCCGCCGACGATGACGACCTTGCGGCCGCCCAGCTTGAGGAACGCGGGAAACAGGCTCACGGCTTCACCTCGACGTGCAGCCCGCACTCGGTCTTCTCGGTGCCGCGCCACCGGCCGGCGCGCGGATCTTCACCCGGCTTCACCGGCGACGTGCAGTGGGTGCAGCCGATGCTGGGGTAGCCGCGATCGTGCAGCGGGTTGTACGGAACCTCGTGCGCGTGGACGAACTTCCACACGTCCTTGTTCGTCCAGCCGACGAGCGGGTTCACCTTCACGAGGCCGAAGCGCGCGTCGTGCTCGACGACGGCGGCGTTCGCGCGGTCCTTCGACTGCTCGCGGCGAATCGCGGTAACCCACGCGGCGTAGCCAGAGAGGTGCTTCTTGAGCGGCTCGACCTTGCGCAGGTTGCAGCAGCGGCTCGGCTCGCGCGCCCAGAGCGCGTCTCCGTGCGCGGCGGCCTGCTCGGCCAGGCTCGAGGCAGGGAGCACGCCCTGCACCTTCACGCCGTACCGGGCCTCGATGCGACGCCACAGCGCGTACGTCTCGGGGAACAGCACGCCGGTATCGAGGGTGAAGTACTGCAGCTTCAGGCCGCGCTCTGCCGCCATCGCGATGAGCACGCAGTCCTCGACGCCGAACGACGTCGCGAGGGTGATGCGGCCCGCGTACTGCTCGGCGGCCCAGGCAAGGACATCGGCGGGGTGGGAACCTTCGAGATCGGGGAGCACGGGCGCGGCATCCGTTATAACGGATGACCGTCCAGAATCAAAGCCTGAGCGGATGCGGGCTATGGTGCAGCGCCGTGCGTCACGCCATCACCCTTCTCCTCCTCTCCGGCTGCGCCTCCATCGCGATCAGCGCGGCGAAGCCCAAGCAGCCGAGCGCCGCGCAGACCGAGCTCGCGAAGCAGGCGAACGATGCGTTCTGGGCTGCCCTGCACGCCGGCGCCTACGAGCAGATCCCCGACGTGAAGGAGCAGCTGCAGCGCGCCTACCTCACCGACCCGAACGACGCCGCCACGGCCGCGCACCTGGGCTTCCTGCACATCTGGGCCATCTCCGAGCGCAGCCGCCTGCCGAAGCTCGAGGCCAGCATCACCGACCACATGCTGCTCTCGCAGCGGTACTTCACGGAGGCGGTCGAGATGACGCACGACCCGCGCTTCGAGGGCTTCCTGGCCATCACCGAGCTCGCGAACGGCACCATCCACAAGGACGAGCGGCTCTTGCGCACCGGCTACTTCCGCCTCGAGAAGGCGGTCGACGACTACCCCGAGTTCAACCTCTTCTCCCGCGGCTTCACGCGCTCGAGCTTCCCGGTCGACCACGAGTTCTTCAAGAAGGGCCTCGAGGACATGTGGAAGAACATCGACGTCTGCCTCGACGCGACCATCGACCGCGCGAACCCCGACTACACGAAGTACATGGCGGCGCAGACCACCGAGGGCGTCAAGCGCGTCTGCTGGAACGGGTGGATCGCGCCGCACAACCACGAGGGCTTCGCGCTCAACCTCGGCGACATGCTCGTGAAGGCGGGAGACGTGAAGGCCGCGCGCGTGATGTACGCGAACGCGAAGCTGTCGAAGACGTTCGACCGCTGGCCGTACAGAGACGTGCTCGAGCGACGCATCGCGGAGGCCGACGAGAACGTCGAGCACTTCCGCAAGAAGGCGGACGAGCAGCCCGAAGGCCACCGCATGATGATCGCGTCCGAGTTCTCGTGCTCAGGCTGCCACGCCGATGATCAGCGCGGCGGCGGCGGCGACAGCAGGTAGATGACGACGCCGACGGCGACGAGCGCTCCGCCCGCGATGCCCCACGTGATCGGGCTCTGGTACCAGGGCCGGCCGCCGACGACGGCGAGCTGGCGCGGCGCCGCCGAGTCTCCGGCCGACGCAACCGTCGCGTTCTTCGCGTCGAGGCCTTCGACGAAGTACCAGGCGGTGAAGTCTCCGCCCTGCTCCGGCGACGGCAGCTCGGCGGAACAGACATCGATCACGCACTTCATCTCCACCGCGTAGAACGGCCCGTTCGACGACAGCGCGTGCCGGAGCAAGACGCGCTTCACCTTCTTCTCCGGGTCGACCACGCGCGCGCGAATCGACTGCGGGCCCGCGCCCTGCTCGACCGTCACGCGCGTGCGGGTGAGGAACTTCCGCTTCACCTCGGCGAGGAAGTCGACCTGCCGCGCCGGAGCCGACGGCGGCAGCGTGAGCGAGGCGTCGAGCTCGAGCGCCTCCATCGCGCGGCTCTGCGCGTTGGCGTCGTCGCCGAGCACGAGGTGAATGAAGCCGAGCTCGAACAGCGCCGAGGCGCGCTCGCGCACCGGGCGCTCGGCCGCAGCGCCGAGGTAGCGCTGGTACTCGACGACGGCCTCCTCGTACCGCAAGGCATCGGCGAGCTTCCGCGCCGACGACAGCGCCTGCGTCGAATCGACGGAGGCTGCGAGCGCCACGCTGATCAGGAGCCCGATCACCAGGTCGTAACGCTACCCCACTCACAAATGCCCGCAAGGACGATGGTTTGACTGCTGTGAACAACTGTGGGCAACAGTAGGCCCCCGTTTCGAGAAAACCGGATATCCCCGATGCGCTCGCCGTCCTTCCTCGTTCCCGTCTCCTTCTTGTTCGCGCTGGCTGGCTGCCAGTGCGCCCCACCCGCGAATGGCACGCGCTGCAGCAACGACGCCGACTGTCCCGGCGCGCTCATCTGCAACACGGTGGACCTCACCTGCGTCGAGTGTGTCGACGACGCCAACTGCCCGTCGGGCTCGTGCCTGCCGGACAACACGTGCGCCGCGTGCGGCCCGAACGCGCTGTGCGCGCAGGGCCAGGTCTGCGCCGCCGACGGCACGTGCAAGAGCGGCTGTGAGACCGCGACGAGCGGCTGTCCTCAGGGCAGCTACTGCCTGCCCGGCTCCACCGCGTGCGTCGAGTGCACGCAGGACGGCCACTGCGGAGACGGCCGCATCTGCGACCCGACCACGCACCAGTGCCGCCCCGGCTGCTCGGCGCTCAACCCGACCTGCCTGCCCGGCCTCGTCTGCGACGTCGACGCAGGCACCTGCGTCGGCTGCCTCACCAGCGCCAACTGCCCCCCGCAGCAGCCGGTCTGCAACCCGGCCACGCGCTCGTGCGTCGGCTGCCTGATGAACGGCGACTGCAAAGATGCGTCGAAGCCGATCTGCGACACGACCACCAACCTCTGCGTCGCGTGCACCACCGACACCGACTGCGGCGTCGGCAAGGTCTGCAGCCAGAACACCTGCATCCCCGGCTGCTCGCAGGCGAACCCCGCGTGCCCGACCGGTCAGATCTGCAACACGACGAAGGGCCAGTGCGTGCAGTGCACCTCCGACGCGCAGTGCGGCGGCAGCACGCCGCGGTGCGACCTCGGCGCGAACCGCTGCGTCTCCTGCCTGCCGGGGCCGAACGACAACTGCCCCCTGGGCCAGTACTGCCGCCCCGACTTCGTCTGCGAGCGCGGCTGCAAGACCGGCGCGGAGTGCCCCAGCGGCGTCTGCCTGCCCGACCACTCGTGCAGCAACTGCACGAACGACAACCAGTGCTCGGCCGGCCAGGTGTGCCAGGGCGGCAACTGCGTCGCCGCGTGCAGCGCGCAGAACCCGTGCGGCGCCGGCAAGCAGTGCTGCTCGATGCACTGTGTCGACTTCCAGAGCGACGTGAACAACTGCGGCGCCTGCGGCAACGTCTGCGGTGCCGGCCAGGGCTGCTGCGCCGGCGCGTGCGTCAACCTCAACACGACGCAGCACTGCGGCGCCTGCGGCACGAGCTGCAACGCAGGCTTCGGCTGCTGCGGCGGGGCGTGCAAGGCCACCTCGACGCTCACCGACTGCGGCGGCTGCAACATCGCCTGCGGCGCGAACCAGTTCTGCGACGGCACGATGTGCCGCAACATCACGTTCCCCGAGTTCTGCGCGAACCCGAACGTGTACGTCATCTACGACGGCATCGCGAACGACGACGCGGCGACGAACATGCTGGCCTCGACCATCTCGGCGAACTGCCCGAACACGACGATGATTCAGTACGGGCCGCAGACGAACCCGGCCTGGGTGGATCAGACGACCGGCGCGCTGCTCTTCGGCGGCGGTACCACGGTCGTCACCGCCGGTGGCCCGTTCCCCAACAAGCCGGTGAAGTGGCTCGAGCGCACGTCGATGACGACGAAGGTGTTCTTCGCCTCGAACAACATCGACACGTTCTACTTCCGCCGCCGCAGCGACAACGTGAACCTGGTCACGGCGCCGCAGAGCTCCTGCAGCTCGCACCACGACTACCTGCTCGTCGAGCTGGTGAAGGACCCCTCCAGCGGCACGCTCGCGCTCATCGCGTACGGAGTCTGCAGCGGCGGCTACGGGACCCAGGCGGCCGGCTGGTACTACTCGAACGTCATGCTGCCCAATAAGGCCGCGTACCCCGACAGCTGGTACGTGTTCGAGTGGACCGACACGAACAACGACTCGCTGCCGAACACGGGTGACAGCTTCGTGAAGGTGGCGAGCGGTCTCTAGCGGAACCGCACGGCCACGCCGTGCACCGTGAACAGGTAGACCGCGCCGTTCGCCTCGAACAGGCGGGCGCCGCGGTACTCGAGGTGCCCGCCGTCGTTCGGCGGCTGCACGTCCTGGTACCACTCACCGATGCCGGCGTCCGCGCCGGCGCGCAGCCTCCACACGCCGGTCTCGGCGACGGCCCAGGGCTGGCCCTGGAACTGGAGATAGTCGTGCACCGGTGAGCCGAGCGGCGGCGCGAGCTGCTTGAGCCCCGGCAGCGAGAAGACTCGACCGTCGACGAAGCCGACACGGCCGCGGTCGTGGTCGGCCCAGACCTCGAGCATCTCGCCGGGAGGCACCGGCAACGCCCGGCTCCTCCAGTGCTCGACGTCGTCGGCGACGAACTCGAGGAGGTTCGCGCGCGCGAGGACGTAGCCGCGCGCGTACGGGCCGCCGTCGGTCGGCACGTCGAGCGCGGCGAGCGAGCGAATGGCGACGCGGTTCACCGGAACGTGCCTGAGCTCCACCTGGCCGAAGCGCGCGCCGGCGTCGCGGTAAATCTCCGTCACGTCGGCCGAGAACAGGGCGTCGTTCGAGCTCAGCAGGACCATCGCGCCGCCGTCGTTGGTGAACGCCACGGTGCCGAAGTACGGCGGGCCCAGCAGCCGCTCGTCGATGGAGCGGCCGGGGATCGCGACGGCCTCTCCTCCGCTCGCTCCGAAGCCGCCCAGCGTCTGCCGCGCGACGACGAGGCTGTCGATGACGACCCAGTCGTCGCGCCCCGCGACGGAGGCCACCACCTTGATGCCGTCCTGGGGCAGGCCCGACTCGGAGATGAAGCCGAACGGGCTGCCGGCGCGGTTGAAGTACACGGTCTGGTTCCTGAACGCGGCGACATCGCTGCCGCCGCGCACCACCGCCGCGGGAATGCCGTCGAGGAAGTACGCGAGCGGCGAGGACAGCGAATCGCCGAGCCACAGCTGCCCGTGGTCGCCGATCCACCCGCCGGCGCCGACGACGCTCTCGTCTTCCAGCACTGCGTCGAACAGCGGCCCCGGTCCGCCTTCGTCGACGTCGACCTGCTGCGCGCTGCAGCCGGCAGAGCCGACCGCGGGCTGCACGACGTACGTGAGCTCCACTCCGCCGGGAGCGCTGCACCTCACCTCGACGATGGGCTGCGCCGTCGTGAGGGCGCCGGGCGGAGTGAACGGCCGGAAGTCGGTCAGCTGCAGCCCCGGCGGGCACGCCTGACACGGCGCGAGCAGCACCGTCGCGAACGGCAGCGGCTCGGCGGCGCCGGGTGGAGGCTCGAAGAACTCCTCGCCGAGCATGACGTAGCTCGGGCTGCCGCCGCTCCTGAACATCTCGATGGCGACGCGCTGACCCCGCACGCGGATGCGGCCCGCGCGATAGCCGGCGTCGTCGAACTGGTAGCCGTTCGCCTCGAGCGGCACGGCGCGCCCGCCCTGCGGGGGCAAAAACTCCATCGGGTAGAAGAGCGGGAACGTGAAGCCGGCGTCGCCGATGAAGTTCGGCTGGTGCACGAAGCCGCCGTCGCCGAGCGGGACGAAGCTCTGAAACTCGCCGCGCGGAAACGGCGCCGGCGTCAGGTAGCGCTCGGCGTTGAACAGCAGCCCGTCGACGCTCGCGATGAGCACGGTGAATCGGTTGTCGGGCATCGCGACGGCGCTCACGTCGTCGACGCGGTTGAACAGGTGGTAGCCGCCGTCGAGGAAGAACGCGATCGGCGGGTAGTCGAAGTGCCCGAACGTCGACGAGGGGTCGCCGCCGTCGCGGACGAAGCCGCGCGGATCGAACGGGAAGAGGAGCTGCGTGATGGTCCCACCGTCTCCGAAGGCGACGACGTACGGCACCGCGTGCGGAATCATCCTCAGGTGCTCCTGGCGGACCTTCGGCCACACGGGCTGGTACGGCGTGTCGGGCAGAAACCGCACCCCGTCGAAGTCGAGGTGGAAGTAGCCGGCGCCGTCGTCGGTCAGCGCGAACACCTGCGCGGCGACGCCGAGCGAGCCGCCGACGTCGTTCACGTTCGCGGGCGCCGGCCCGCCGAGCACCTCGTGCGAGAACGCGCCGACCGCCGGAGCGTCGGGCGGGCCGAAGCGCGTGCGCACCACGAGGGTCAGCTTCCCGCCCTCGATGAAGCCGACCGAGCTGCCGTGAAAGCCGGCGAGGAAGGTGCGCTCCTCGACGGCGACGACGTGCTCCGGCCGCCTCAGCAGCACGGCCTGGCTCGCCCACTCGACGATGCGGCCCGCGTCCTCGTTCGCGCCGGGACGGAACGCGTCGTCGACCGGAGGAATGCAGAAGCCCTCGATGCCGCACGTCCACTTGCCCTCGCAGTTGGCCGTCGACGTGCACACGTACGCGCGCTCGTCGCCAGGCGCGTGGCAGACGGGGACCTCTCTGCCGTGCTCGAGGCCGCAGCGCCAGCCGCCGGAGCACTGCGGGTTGCTGCCGTCGGCGAGCTTGCCGCCATCGGGAGGTCCGTCGCCCGCGTCGAGCCGGCAGGGGTACGCACGGCCCTGCTTGAGCTGCGGCTCGAAGAACGCCTGGCAGCCGGCCGCGGCCACCGCGAGCACGAGCAGCGCGCGCTTCACGGGAAGAGCCCCACCAGGGCGGCTCCGTTGCCCGAGGGCACCAGCGCGACCTGCGCCGGCGACGACGGCGGCATGAGGAAGATGCCCAGGCCGATGAGCGCCGCGCCGCCGATGAACGCGGCGAGCGACACCGTCTTCTGCAGGCCGAGGTCCGACGCGTCCTTCTCGTACTCGGCGAGCGGCCGGAGCAGTGCCATGTTCTGCACGCTCGAGTTGAGCTCGCTGCGCACCGCGAGGTCGCGCGTCAGGGCGTTCAGGCCGACGACTCCACCGCCGAGCACGAAGACGGCGCCGGTGACGATGAGCGTGTAGGGCAGCACGCGCGACGGAGGAGGAGGCAGCGTCGTCGCCGTCGCCTCGGCCACCGCGAACGGAATCTGGTCGGTCAGCACCGCCGGGTCCTTCGCGATGCGCACGCTGCGGCCGATCGGCTGCGCCTTCGCGGTGTCGATGGTCTGCAGCGAGAGCTGGTACCCCTCGCCGAGCCGCGTGAGCGCGCCGCTGAGCACGAAGCGCGCGCCGATGGCGTCGGCGAGCTCGGCCATGCACGCCGAGGCCGACGCGTCGGAGCAGCCCATCAGCTGCCGCTGCCGCTCGACGCCGAGCATCGTCTGCAGCTCCTTCATCGAGGTCGGCGTGAAGTAGCCGCGCTTCTGCACCTCGAGCGTGATGGCGTCGCCGAGCGCGGCGGCCACCGTGGGGTCCACGCCACCTCCGGCCGTCACCTCGAGGATGACCAGCTTCGGCTTCTGCGTCTCGAGGGCGCTCGCCGGCTTCATCGCCGGCGGAGCGTCGCTCACCGCCGGCGGCGGCTCGGCGCGCGCGGCGGGGGCCGGCTCGGCGGGCGGCTTCACCGGCTCCGGCTGCGCCTCCGGCTCGGGTGCAGGTGCAGGCTCGGCGACGGGCGCGGGCGCCGGCTCGGGCGCAGGCTTCACCTGTGCCGGCGCAGGAGGAGGCTTCGTCTTCTTCTTCGGAGCCGCCGAGGCGGCCACGAGCAGGACGACCAGGACCTTCAGCACGAGACCTACAGCCTAGCAGGCTGCTGAAAAACGGCTGCACGGCCCGATCTCTTCGTTGCCGGCTCCGGTCAGCTCACGCCGCCTGGAAACGATCGAGGTAGTACATCGCCACGTTGATGTCGTGACGGCGGGGGTCGTTCGACGGCGGAACCTTGAGGCCGAAGTTGTTGAGCGTGACGGTCTCGCTGCGCCACTTGCCGTCGATCTCGTTCTTGCGCTCGATCTTCACCTCGAACGCCGAGCGCTTGCCCTGGTCGACGCTCACGATCTTGTGGTGCGTCTTCTGCGCGTCCTTCAGCACGCCCTCGCCGAAGACGGACTGGAACAGGCTCATCGCGAAGCTGGGAATCTCGTTGAGCGCGCGCTCGAGCTGGCCCTTCGACTTGAACTCGGCGCCCTTCATGTTGCCCTTCTGATCGACGAGCACGGGCTTCTTGATCGGCGCCTCGTTGCCCGCCTTCGGAGTCGCGGTGAGCTGGAAGAGCGTGCCTTCCTTGATCTTCACCGCCTGCGGCGGCACCTGCACGTTGTAGGTCTCGATCGGCTTCTTCACGTCGAGCAGCGCGGCGGTCTGCGGCGGGCCGAACGGAATCGTCTTCCACACCGGGCCCGTGACCTCGGGGCCGTCGGACTTCTTCGGGCCGCCGAACAGCGAGCTCTCGTCGACCTGCTGCGAGCCGTAGAGCGCGGCGTCGGCGCTGACGTTGCCTTCGTTCTTGATCAGGTTCACCGCTTCGACCGGCTTCGCATCGAACGTCTCGACCAGCTTCTGCAGCGACGTGGCGACCGCGGCCTGCGCCTGCACCGCCGGCGGAGCCTGCTTCGCCGGAGCGACGGGCATCGCGTCCATCTGGCGCTGCATCTCCTGAATCTGCTTCGCGCGTTCGAGGGGGGTTTTGGCCTCGGAGCCCGACAGCGCACCGACGCGGTTCTGTTTCTGATCCTGGCTCATGAGAGCCATCGTGCCCTGCCTTCGCACCCACACGCAACCACCCGGCCTCGAAACGTCACCTGCGCGTGGCGCGAATCGAGGCGATGGAGTCGAAGAGCCCCGTCTGCTCCTTGTTCCCGAACAGGCGCACCGTCGAGACGCCCTTGGGCAGCTCGCAGACGAACTTCAGCTTCGCGTCGTTCGCGACGCCGCACTCGATGTCGCGCCCGCCCGCTTGCGGAGACGCGTGCACGAGCACGTACAGCGCGCGCGGGTTGGTGAGCTCGACGACGAGCGGGCCGTCGACCTCGACCGTCGAGCGCTCGGGCGTCACGAGCGTCAGGCCCTCGCGGGCGAGGCTCGGGCGCGCGAGGGGCTGGCGCAGGAACTCGCCGCGGTCGAGCGGCTGCTGCAGCAGCTGCCACTGCGCGTTGTCGGGGAAGTGGTCGTAGATGGCGAGCGACGGAGGGATGAGGAAGTAGTCGGTGCGGTAGACGTCGCGGCCGTCCTTCGAGACCGGGTCGTCCCACGTCGCGTCGATGAGGTACCAGGCGCCGTTGAGCTTCACCGCGTTCCAGGCGTGGCCGATGGGCGCGGCCTCTCCGCTCTCTTCGCGGACGTCGCCGGTGACGTAGACGATGTCGTCGCCGGTCACCTTGCCGAGCGCCACGAGCGTGCGCGCGTAGCCTTCGCAGACGGCGACGCGCTTGCCGAAGACCTCTCGCGCGTCCTGCGGAGGAATGCGCATCGTCTTCAGCGCCTCGCTGTCGTAGCGGTAGCGCGTCACCACCCAGTCGTGCAGCAGCTTCACCCGCTTGAACGGGTCGCGCTCACGCGCCGCGATGCTCTGGCCGACCGCCTCGAGGCTCGACTCGTCGACGAACGCCAGGTCGTCGGCGGTCGCGGGCCACGGCCAGTGGGTCTCGCCGACCGCCCAGCTCGCGCCCTCGGGCAGCTTCGGGGGCTCGGGCTGCACCGGCTCGGGAGGCTTCTGCCCGCCGCCGCCGGGCCAGGTGCCGGCGCCGGGAATCCACCGGCGCGCGGTCGGCTGCGGCAGCGAGCTCTGCTCCGGCAGCGGCTTCACGTCGCTCGGCACCGGCGCCTCGTCGCCCTGCTTCTTGTACGGGTTCGGAGTCGCCAGCTCGTAGAGCCACTCGAGCCCGGCCGCGGCCGCGTGCAGGTCCGCGCGGACGTGGTTGGCGAGCGGGCTCGTCTTGCCCTCGAGGAACCAGTCGCCGCGCGTGGCCACCGCGGGGAAGGCGACCTTCGGGAACCAGACCGCGAGCACGGCGAGGAACGCGAGGTTCAAGAACAGCGTGCGCGCGATGAGGCGCGTGGTCAGCGTGAAGGTCCGCTTCGGCGCGCCGACGAGCTGCCTCCTGCGCTCGAGCTTCTTCTTCCACGCGCGGGCGGCGCGGAGCTCCCAGGCGACGGGCAGCACCGGGAAGAGCAGCGCGCCGCCCAGGACGGCGAGCTCGGCGGCTCCGCCGTGGAAGGCGACGAGGGAGCTGGCGAGCCACACGCCGAGCACGGGCGTGAGAATCACGAACAGCACCCAGGCCAGGTAGATGAGCCCGCCGATCAGCTTGCCGAGCACGACGGCCCACTCGTACGGACGCGGCGCGCGGCGGTCAATCAGAGCCTTCGCGAGGCCCAGGCGCGAAAGGCCTTCACCTTCTCTGCGTGCTCGGCGCACCACAGCTCCGCCGAGGCGTCGCCGCCGAGCCGGTAGAGCTCGTACGCGAGCGCCTCGAGGTGGCCCTTCTCGCGCGCGTCGGCGAAATACGGCCCCTGCTCCGAGAGCGAGCGGATGAGCGACTCGGTGCTCTGCGAGAGCGCGACGACGCGCTTCGCGGCGGCCTTCACGCGCTCTTTCTCCGCGTTGGTCAGCGCGGCGCGTGCGTAGGCAGCGAGCGCGGAGCCGTTCTCACGCTGCGCCTCGTACGAGCGGCCCAGGCCCCACCACCCGCTCGGGTTGCCGGGCTCGGCGTCGGCGCACGCCTGAAACGCGGCGATCGCCTCGGGCCAGCGCTCGCGGCTGCCGAGGTTCACGCCGAGGTTGTACGAGAGCTCGGGGTTGTTCGGATCGACCTGCAGTCCCTTGCGCAGCGTGGCCTCGGCCGCGTCGTGCTCTCCGCGCGCGTCGTAGGCGTTCGCCTGCAGGGCGTAGAGCCGCGGCGTCTGGGTGAAGCCGCTCTTCAGCTCCTCGTCGATGAGCGCGATGGCGGCGTCGAACTGCCGCGCCGCGAGCAGCGAGAACGAGAGCTCGTAGACGGCGGCGGGGTCGTGCGGCCGATCTTTCAACACCGCGCGGAACAGGCCGATCGCCTCTTTCAGCTTGCCCGAGTCATGGAGCACGACGCCGGCGCGGAACCTGGGATCCGGATGGACACCGAGCAGCAACGGGAGCGCAACGACCACTGCGGCGATCGACATCCTCGAGACCTCGATGGAAAGTCTAACGAGCGGCGGCGCACCGATTCACACCTACCGGCGCCTACTTTGGTTGCGGCACCGAAAGCCCGGCAGTTACGACCGAACATGGCGTCGCGCGACGTATGGAAGGCGTTGCTCAGTGCGCTGGGCCTCGCGTTCGGCGTGCTGCTGCTCTGGAAGCTGCGCACCATCGTGCAGTGGACGCTGGTCGCGCTGTTCCTCGCGCTCGTGCTCGACCCCGCCGTCGAGTGGCTGATGCGCCACCGCTTCAAGCGCGGCTGGGCGGTGCTCGTCGTCGCGCTGGTGCTGCTGGTCGCGGTGGGCACGATGGTGGCGACGCTCGTGCCGATGCTGGTGCACCAGGGCCACGAGCTCGTCGCGCGCGCGCCACAGCTCGTCGAGCGGCTGGCGGAGTCGGACGCGGTGCAGTGGGCCGACGAGCGCTTCGCGGTCATCGACCGGCTGCGCGCCGGCGTCGAAGACGGCGCGGGGAAGATCGCGACGCCCGCGCTCGGCGCCGCGAAGGGCCTGCTGCACGGCCTCGCCGGCGCCATCACCATCATCACGCTCACGCTCTTCATGCTGCTGTTCGGAGGAGACCTGCTCGGCGCCGCGTTCGAGTGGCTGCCGCCGCAGAAGCGCGTCGAGTGGAAGGGCGTGCTGCAGCGGCTGCGCAAGGTCGTCGGCGGCTACGTCGCGGGCACGGTCGTCGTCGCGGCCATCGGCGGAGTCGTCATGGCCGTCACGCTCATCGTGCTGCGCGTGCCGTACTTCGTGCCGCTCGGCCTGCTCTTCGCGGTGCTCGGCATCATCCCCTTCCTGGGCGCCGCGCTCGGAGCCGTGCTGCTCATCGGCGTCGCGTTCGCGGCGGCCGGCGGCAAGGCGGCCGCCATCTGCGCCGTCGTCTTCTTCGTGTACCAGCAGCTCGAGAACCACGTGCTGCGCCCGCTGGTGCAGCGGAAGACGCTCGACATGAACCCGCTCGTCATCACGCTCGTGCTGCTGGCGGGCACCAGCCTCGCGGGCGTGATCGGCACGCTGCTCGCGCTGCCGGTGGCTGGCGCGATTCAGGTGCTGCTGCACGACGCGCTCGTGCGGCGCAAGGCGAAGCTCGCGATGAACCAGGCCGCGCGCGACACGGTGGTGACCTCGAGCACGACGCAGCTGCCGCCGGAGTCGGCTCGGACGCCGCCTCTGCAAACGTCGGGTCGTTGACGCCGCGAACGGGCGCTGGTGTCCGAGCGTGTGCGACAAGGGCGAGCTGCTGCGCTGCGAAGACGCGAAGTAACGGAACGCAGGCTCGGCCGTAGGCCGCACGAATGAACGTGCACATCGACGACGTGGTGAAGCGCCTCGACGCCCTCGGAGAGCGTGAGCTCGACGAGCTCCCCTTCGGGATGATCGAGCTCGACTCGACCGGACGCATCAAGAAGTTCAACAAGACCGAGGGCCGCCTCGCGCGCATCGACCCCGCGCGCCAGGTCGGCAAGAGCTTCTTCGACGAGGTCGCCCCCTGCACCAAGGTGAAGGAGTTCCACGGGCGCTTCCTCGAGGGCGTGCGCAAGAAGGAGCTGTACGAGACCTTCGGCTTCACCTTCGCGTTCGCGCATGGACGGCGCGACGTCGCGATCACGTTGTTCTACGCGAAGAAGACGGACTCGTTCTGGGTGCTGGTGTCCCAGAAGGGCATCGCGCCGACTGCGTGACGCGACGACGAGGATGCCGACGCGAATGAGCGTGGCGAGCGCGCCCTCGGCGACATGTTGGCAGCTCCGTTCGCCCTGAGCAGAGCAGCCCGAAGGGCTGCGAAGTCGAAGGGGGCGCGAAGCCGGCGCGTGGCCCGCTTCGACTGCGGCGCCTGCGGCGCCTTCGCTCAGACGGTCGATCAGAATACGTCGCCCGTTTACCGCGCCGTTTACGCTGAGCGGAGCCGAAGGCGGAGTCGAAGCGGGCCACGCGTCGGCTTCGGGCCCGCTTCGACTGCGGCGCCTGCGGCGCCTCCGCTCAGCGTGAACGGAGGTCGGCCATGCGGGGCATTCTGGTCGACCCTCTCAGCGTGAGCGGCGGCGGGAACGCAGCAGCCCACCCAGCGCGACGAGCGCGAGCAGCTCGAGCCCGCCCGTCGCCGAGCAGCCGCCCTTCGCCTTCATGTCGTCGCGGGGGCGGCCGGTGGTGAGCTTGCGCGTGACGCGCAGCGAGCCGGTCACCTTCTCACCGTCGACGCCGACGACCTCGGCGACGAGCGTGTTCTCGCCCTCGACGAGCGGCACCGTCGCGGAGAACCCGTTGCCGCCGAGCGTCTCGCCGGGCTTGCCGTTCACCGTCACGCTCTGAATCTCGAAGCCGCTCGCGAGGCCGTACACCGTCACGCTCTCGGTGTTCACCGTCGCGCCGTCCTGCGGCTCGGTGAACGCGATGCTGCGCTCGCCGCCCGTGTCGCCGCCCGGCATCAGCGACACGTTCAGCGTCATGCGCCGGTCGTCGCCGACCGTCAGCGTCTCGACGTGGGTGTCGAACCCGGCCGCCTTCACCACGAGCTTGTAGTCGGCCGGCACCGTCATCACGCCGAGCACGAAGCTGCCGGTCGCGTCCGCGGTCGCCTTCGACACGCTCACGCCGCTGCTCGGCTCGAGCAGCTCGACCGTGGCGCCGGCGACGCGCGCCGCCTCGTCGTCCTGCACGTAGACGAAGCCGGTGACGCCCGCGTTGAAGGTCGCGGTCGACTCCGCGGTGCCGACGTTGCCCGCCGCGTCGGTCGCGGTGACGCGAATCGTGTTCGTGCCGGGCTTGAGCTTCACCTGCACCGTGAACGCGCCGCTGGTGACCGGCACGTCGGCGGGCGCACCGCCGTTGAGCGCGAGCTTCACCGCCGCGATGGCGCCGCGGTCGTCGCTGGCCGTGCCGCGCAGGTCGAGCACCGCGAGGTCGAGCTGCGCGTCCTTCGCGGGGAACGAGATCGCGACGACCGGCGCCTGCTGATCCGGCGCCGACGTCGACGACAGCCCGACGCTGCCCCAGACCGTCTGGCCGCTCGTCACCATGCGCGACTGCTGGTTGTTCGCGAAGCCGGCCTTCGCCGCCGTCACGGTGTACGTGCCGGGCGCGAGGTTGAACGACCAGTTCCCGTCCGCTCCCGTGGTCGCCGTCGCGCCGCCCGGAGACACCGTCACCACCGCGCCGGAGATCGCCTGCGTCAGGTCGCCCGGGTTCGCCGCGTTGTACGCGTAGACCTTGCCGCGCAGCACGCCGGTCGCGGTCATCGGGTTGATCTCCATCGAGCCCCAGATGGTGCCGCCCGCCGTCACGGTGCGCGTGACCGTGTTGTTCGAGAAGCCCGCCTTGCTGACGGCGACGTTGTACGAGCCCGGCGGCAGGGTGAACTGGTAGAGGCCGTTCGCCCCGGTCGTCTGGGTCTGACCGTTGATGGTGACCGTCGCGCCGGAGACGCGGTTGTTCGGATCTCCGCCGGTGTAGATGGCGCCGGTCAGCACGCCCGTGGTCGCGGTCGGCGTCGTGCCGTTGACGAGGTTCATGTACAGCGTCCAGTTCCAGCCGCCGCCCGGGTCGGTGTGCCGGCTGGTGTTGCAGTTCGGGGCGACCTCGACGTGCCCGATGATGCGCGACCGGTTGCGGGGGATGCCGTAGCGGTCGGCGACCCAGCGGGTCAGCTTCGCCGACTCGGTGTACATCGCCTGCGTGTACCAGCGGCCCGGATCAGCGACGAAGCCCTCGTGCTCGATGCCGATGCTGCGCGCGTTGTAACACTGCGCGTGCCACGCGGCGCGGTTGTCGCGCACCATCTGCGTGATCTCACCGTCGCTCGAGCGCACGACGTAGTTCGCGCTCACCTGCGACGACGGGTTCTGGAACCAGCTGATGCAGCCCGAGTAGCTGCCCTGAATGGTGTGGATGACGACGAACTCGTACGTGCTGCGCGCCGAGTTGTGCGGCGAGGCGAGGAAGCGCACGGCCGCCGGGTAGTCGCTGCCGTTGAGCGCGTCGCGCTTCGCCGACTGCGCCGGAGCGTTCTCGCGCCAGCTGCTCGCCGTCGGAGCGAGCGAGACGCCCGGCACGTCGAAGCCGGTCTCCATGCGCACGAAGACCTCGGCCGCGTAGTCCTGCGCGGCGGGCGCCGAGTCGTAGCCGGGGTACAGCGAGACGGCGTGGTACCAGTCGCCGAGCTCGTTCGCGTCGAGCGAGGGGAAGTCGCGGAAGGACTTGTCGGCGAGCTCGCGCAGCACCGCCGCCGCGCCGCGGATGTTCGCCTTCGGGTCGACGTCGAGCTGGCCCGCCGTCGCGCCGGTCAGCGCCGTCGCGCGCGCGAGCATGTTCCAGTCCTCGCGGTCGGTGATGGCCATGATGCCGTGACCGCCCGCCTGGCCGTAGAGACCGGCCGTCGGAGACACGCGCGTCTCGACGTAGGCGATCGACTCGAGCAGCTGCACCGGCACCTGGAACTCTCGCGCGGCGGCCTCGAACGCGGAGGCGAGCTCGGACCGCTGCGCGCTCGGCGCCGGCGCGGCTTCCTCGGCGCGGCCACACGCCAGGAACGAGAGAAACCCCAGCGCGACAGTGCGGTTGAGCGTCATAGAGCTGGGGAAGATCCACGCCGGGTGCCAGATCGGCCGTTTTGGCCGGTGATCAGCAGGGGCGCGACCGAGCCCCGAAGCTCCCGAGGTTCTTGAGGAATCCCCCGTCACGCGCGCGTTTCAGCAGCCCGTCGCAGGAAATGCGTAAGCGCGCTTGCCGCCGAGCCGGCTACGGCAGACGACAGGTGGAGCGCGCGTGGCCGACCGCGATCAGCACGATGGCGTCAGAAGGCCGCCCCGAGCGCGAGCGCGAAGCCGTCGGTCGACGGCAGCAGCGCGACGGTCGCAGGACCCGGCCAGAACCAGCACATCAAGCCGAGCACCGTGACGAGCGCGCCGGCGCCAGCCATCACCGCGCCGGCGACCACGAGCGGCGTGCCCGGCCCCCGCAGCTGTGCACCCTGCACGAGCAGCGCGGCGCCGCCGCCCGCGAGCGCAAACGCCCCGGCGGCCACGGCGAGCGCGGGCCACCGCGCGGCGCGGCTGGGCGAAGTCGAGGTGAGGCGCGCCGGCCCGTCAGCGGCGTGAAGCACGAGCGAGGAGATCAGCACCGCCGCCAGCATCGAGCGCTCATCGTCCGCCGGTTCGCGGCGGGAGTCGAGGCATTAGCCGCCTGGGCTACCTGCGGCCCAGCATCCGCGCTCCGGCGTGGGTGCAGCGCGCCTTCGTCAGCGACGAGAGCTCGGCGATCAGCCCCTCCTTGAAGAGCGTGACCGCGCGCGGCTCGAAGCCGCGGCTCGGGCTCACCACGCTCAGCGAGCCGCCGACGCGGCGGTGCTCGGGCAGCACGCGCTGAAGCTGCGACGAGCCTCCAGCGAACATCTCCGGCAGCAGCGCGATGCCGAGGCCCGCCACGGCGGCGCGCCCGACGAACTCGACCAGGTCGGTGGTGAGCGAGCACTGCAGCTCGACCGACTCGGGCTCCCCCGAGGGCCCGACCAGCGTCCACACCGCACGGCCGCTCGGCGCGGACATCGCGATGCAGTCGTGGCGCGCGAGCGCGGCGACGGTCTTCGGCGTGCCTCGGCGCTTCAGGTACGACGGCGCGGCGAACAGGCCGAGGTCGGTGGTGTGAATGCGGCGCACCACGAGGGAAGAGTCCTTGAGCTCGCCGGCGCGCATCGCGAGGTCGACCCCCTCGGCCACGAGGTCGACGTGCCGCGCGGTGAAGCTCACCTCGAGCTGCACCCGCGGGTACTTCTTCATGAACCGCGACACGTACCCGGCCATCAGCTCGTGCGAGTCGGGCGGGCAGCTCACGCGCACGCGCCCGCGCGGCTCGGCCCCGAGCTCGCGCACCGAGGCGGCGGAGTCGGTGAGGCTCGTCAGCGCCGGCCGCACCTGCGCGAACCAGGTCTGGCCGGCGTCGGTGAGGTGCAGCGCGCGCGTCGTGCGCTGCAGCAGGCGCACGCCGAGCGACTTCTCGAGCGCGGTGATGCTCCTGCTCACCGAGGACTTCGGCAGGCCGAGCCGCCGGGCCGCCGCGGTGAACGACCCGTCTTCGACGACGCGCACGAAGGCCCGCACGCGGTTGAGGTCAATTGTACCGTCTGAAGCAACAGTACGTTGTCGGGACACGCCGTAGTTCGCCATCGAGCATCAGATTAACCGTGGAGCACCATGAAGACCATCGCCCCCCACGTCGCTCGCACGCTGCTCGGCCTCGCCTTCTTCGTCTTCGGCCTGAACGGCTTCCTCCACTTCATTCCCCAGCCGCCGCCGCCGGAGACGGCGCAGCGGTTCCTCGAGCTCATGAGCGGCAGCTACCTGCTCACGCTGGTGAAGCTCACCGAGATCGCGGTCGGTGTGCTGCTGCTCAGCAACCGCTTCGTGCCGCTCGCGCTCACCCTGCTCGCTCCGGTGACGGTGAACATCGTGCTCTTCCACGCGACGCTCACTCCGCCGTCGACGCTCGGGCTGCCGCTGCTCCTCGTCGGGCTGCAGCTCTACCTGGCGTGGGTGCACCGCGCGGCCTACGCGGCGCTGCTTCAACCGCGCGCGGGCGACGAAGCGGCGGGCGCCGTACGAAGGCTCGCGCGCGCCGCGTGAAGGTGCGCCCTGCGCCCGGGCATCAGGGCGCCTGATGGAGTCGAATCGGTGGCGAGCGAGCCCGCCGCGGCCGTCCTGAATCACCTCCGCCTGGTGCGTCTGAAGGTCATGCGCCGCTCGCCGCCGGACGAGACCTACCCCGAAGTGGTCGCACTGCAGCGTCAGGTCGCGCGCCGAGACTTCTGGGGCGGCGTCGTGCTCGGCCTCTGCGGGGCCCTGTGTCTTGGCCTCGCCGGCGGGACCTTCTGGCTCACGCAGCAGGTCAACGCGTGGAGCCGGGTGTACGGCGGGGTCGGTCGCTTCCTCGTCATCGGAGTCATCTGCGCCGCCTGCGGCATCGTGATGGCCGCGGACGCAGCGCGACGCTCGAGAGCGCTCAGGGCCCAGCCCCGGGAGCGGAGAGCCCCGACCGCCCGCTGAAGGCCCGCTCAGCGGTACGTGACGATCAGCTTCGGCCCCCGCCCGTTGGGGTCCTCGCGCGAGTGGAACTCGAACGCGTCGAACGAGTTGTACCGGAGGTAGGGGTACAGGTAGTTCGTGATGCCGAGCTCCCAGCCCTGGTTGACGTAGGCGCCGCTCACCCAGTTCTTCACCGTCTGGGTCTGGTCGAGCTCGTAGACCTGGAGCACCGACTGGGGGGGCTCGTGCTGCGTCTCGGAGTACACGTAGTGCTGGAAGCCGAGCGAGTTGCTCCAGGTGACGCTCGAGCCGCTCCACGGGCTGGCGAGGGCCCAGATCGCCCAGCGCCGCGGAACCGAGCCGGTGCCGTAGGCCGCGGTCGTCAGCCGCAGCTTCGCGCTGACCACCGTCTTCCCGGCGAGCTGCGAGAGGTCGAACCTGATCAGCGCGCGCCCGCAGAGCGAGTCGAAGCGCTCGGGCGCGGGGCCGATCGGCGGGTTCCAATACCACGTGCAGCCGACCGCGAGCCCAGGGCCCGAGAACAGCGCGTTCGTCTGGTACACCGTCGTCGCGGCGCTCGCGGTGATGCTGCTCTGGAGCACGCTGTTGTCGTCCGCCGGAGACAGCGTGAGCGTCTGCTCGGGCGGCGTGGTCGCCGGCACGGTCAGCGTCGTGGTGCCCGTCGTCGTGCCGAGGCGGGCGGTGATGGTGGCGGTGCCCTGCCCGACTCCGCTCGCGAGGCCGGTGGCGTCGACGGTGACCGCGCTCATGTTGCTCGACATCCACGTGACCTGGGCGCTCAGGTCCGCGTTGAGCTGCGGGAACGCGGCCGACGTCCCCGTCGCGGTCAGCTTGAGCGTCGTCCCCTGCGCCAGCGTGGCGGTGCCGCTCGCGCCGGTGGAGATGGTGATGGCGTCGGGCACCGGCTCCTGGACGGTGGCGGTCCCGGTGACGCTCAGCGTCCCCGCCGCGGTGTACGTGACGGCGGTCATCATCGAGGTGCCGACCTTCTTCCCGTACCAGCGGCCGTCGGGGAGGATCTCGACGACGGTCGGGTCGCCGCTCGACCACACCACCAGCGTGAAGTTGCTCGAGCCGACGCCGCCGAAGTCGGCATCCGGCCAGTGGGGGAAGGTCGTCTGGCCGCGCAGCAGCGGCTGCGCCCGGTAGACGAGGGCGGCGAGGTCGAAGCCCGGGTTCGTGATGCGCGTCCTCGTGCTGCCCTCGACGCCCTGCAGCGTCGCCGTCACGCGCATGCCGCTGGACGCGCTGACCGCCGAGTACAGCCCGGTCGCGCTCACCGTCGCGGCGCCCGACATGTCGCTGAGCGTCCACGCCGCGGTCGAGGTGACGTCGCCGGTCGAGCCGTCCGAGAACGTGGCCGTCGCGGTCAGCTGCTTCGTGTCGCCCGGCTTCAGCACCAGCACCGGCGGCGTCACGGCGATTCCCGTCACGGTTTTCGCGCCCACCGTCGCGGTCACGCTGGAGCGCTTGCCGCGCAGCGCCGCCTCGATGGTCGTCGTGCCCGCGGTCATGGCGGTGACCAGCCCGGCGGCCGAGACGCTCGCCACCGCCGGCGTGCTCGACGTCCACGCCGCCTCGGACGAGACGTTGCGCGTGCTGCCGTCGGCGAAAGCACCGGTCGCGACGAACTGCACCGTGGCGCCGGCGCCGAGCTGCAGCATGTCGGGCGTGACCGCGACGGACGTCAGCGCCGGGCCCGCAACGGTCACGCTCAGCGTGGCCGTCTTGCCCTCGAGCGCGGCGCGGATCTCGGTCGTCCCGTCCATCGCCGCGGTCACGAGCCCGCCCGCCACCGTCGCGACCATGGTCATCGACGAGGTCCACTCGGCGCTCGCCGTCACGTCGCGCGTCGAGCCGTCGGAGTAGCGCCCGGTCGCGGTGAGCTGCTGCTGCTCGGGCACCCCGAGCGTCACCTGCAGCGGCGAGAGCGTCAGGCTGTCGAGCGTCGCCGCGGTGCCTCCGCCGGCGCCGCCCGCGCCACCTCCGCCGCCGCCTCCCGTGCCGCCGTCGGAGCCGCCGCCTCCGGGACACGCCACGAGGACCAGGACTGCCGCTGCCGCCGCTGCGCTGCGAGAGAACATGCGCGCACCATGCGCCGCAGCGGGGAGGTGTGTGCGCCAAAGCGTGTCACTTTTGCGCCACCGCGGCGCGAGGCCCTCAGCGCGTCTTCTTCTTCTGCTTCGCAGCCGGCTCGGCCTTCTCCGCCGGTGCGGGCGCGAGATCGACGGACAGCGCGTTGTTCCGCGCGAGCGAGACGGCGCGCTGCAGCGTCTGCCGCCCGTCGAGCTCGAACTTGAGCGTCAGCATGCCCTCGCTCTTGTCGAGCTTCACCTCGAGCGGAGTCACCCCTACGACGTCGCCGGTCTCCGCGTTGCTCACCCGCGCGCCGGTCGGGCTGCTCTGAATCTCGAGCACGATCTGCTCCGGCGCCGTCGGGGTCTCCACCGGCGGCGGCGCCGGCGCCGCGACCTCCGGCGACGGCCGGAACGCGAGGTACCCGCCGCCGGCGACGAGCGCGAGCACCGCCGCTGCGATGAGCAGCATGCGCCCGGTCTTCGGCTTCATCGCCTCGATCGCGGCGACGTCGCTCTCCACCGGCGCGACGTCCGGCGGCGGGGCGCGGCCGGTGAAGGGCTCGAGCGCCTGCGCGAGCTCCTCGGTGGTGGTGAAGCGCTCCTCCGGCTTCTTCGCGAGGCACTTGAGCACCACCTCGGAGAGCGAGCGCGGAATCATCTCGCCGGCGCGCGAGCGCATCGGCAGCGCCGGCAAGCTTCGCGTCGTGATCTGCACCACGAGCTTGCCGAACGTCTCGGCCTGAAACGGCTGCACGCCGGTGAGCATCTCGTACAGCACGAGGCCGACCGAGTAGATGTCGGCGCGCGCGTCGATGGGTAACCCCAGCGCCTGCTCGGGCGCCATGTACTCGGGCGTGCCGACGACGATGCCCTGCGCGGTGCCGCTCTTCGGCAGATCGCCGATCTGCTTGAGCAGCTTCGCGACGCCGAAGTCGAGCACCTTCACGAAGTCTTCGCCGTTCTTCTGCTGCAGGAAGATGTTGTCGGGCTTGATGTCGCGGTGAAGCACGTGCGCCTGGTGGGCGGCGCCGAGCGCGCGGGCGATCTGCTGCGTGATGCGCACGGCCCGCTCGATGCGCATCGGGTTCTTCCACATCTCGTCGCAGAGCGAGATGCCCTCGAGCAGCTCCATCACGCAGAACACGCGCGAGGTGCCGTCGGGCAGCTTCTCTTCGCCGAAGTCGTAGACCTCGACGATGTGGTCGTTCTTGATGGCGTTGACGGCGGTCGCTTCCTGGATGAAGCGCTGCACCAGCTCGCGGCTCTGCGCGTGCTCGGCCTTGAGCACCTTGATCGCCGCCTCGCGGTGGATGCGCGCGTGGCGGCCGACGTAGACGCGGCCCATCGCGCCCTCGCCGATCACCTTCTCGATCTTGTACTGGCCGATGGTCTGCCCGGTGAGGTCCGGATCCGCGATCGGCGTTCCCTCGACGACGGTCGGGGGCTCGGTGCCCGAGTCGACGATGACGCGCTTCGGGCTCGACACCGCGGTGCGGTTCACGTCTTCGAGCTGCGTGCGCGCCATGCCGCCGCTCTTGATGCTCGCCAGCCGGTCTCGCAGCGCGCGCGCGTCGGGCAGCCCGGTCAGCGAGCGCTTGAGCGAGGCGTCGAGGGGCTCGCGGTCTTCTCCCGGAGCGAGCTGCGCCTGCAGCATCGCCACCAGGGTGCGGATGTCGCCGGCTGCGTCGGCCGTCTCTTCGCGCAAGAGCGGAGCGAGCGTGAAGTCGAGCCTCGGCCCGCCCTTCGTCAACAGCACGCGCGAAGGAGACAGCGCGCCGTGCACCAGCCCGAGCGAGTGCGCGGCGCCGAGCGCGTCGGCGAGGGGGACTCCGACGTCGACGACCTCGTCGAGCGGCAGCTGCGAGCGCATCGCGAGCGACTCGCCCTCGACGTGGTCGGTGAGCACGTAGACCTTGCCGTCGCGCGTCTTGCCGGCGTCGAACACGCTGACCACGGCGCCGTGACGCAGGCTCGCCAGCGCCTTGGCCCCCTGGAGGAAGCGCTCGACGCGGGCGGGGTCCGCGGCGGCCTCGGCCTTCAGCGTGCGCAAGACGAGCTTCTCGTGACCGGGAGCCTGCGCGAGGTACGCGTCGCTCCACGCATCGCCGGGGAGCGAATCGAGCACTTTCACGTTCGCGGCGGAGGGTGCGGTCACGGCTGCAAAGGCACGGCTGCAATCGGCGTGCGGTCGTCAGTCTAGGAGGACACCGCGAAGGCGGTCACGCGAAAGCCCTACGTGTCACCATTCGGGAAAACCTTCACTTCTTCCCTCACGCACAGTGGCTCACATGACACGTGCGTCGGATCACTCGTCGTCCAGCGCGCGGCTCAGCACCTGCGCGGTGAAGTCGACCAGCGGAATCACCCGCTGGTAGTCGAGGCGCGTGGGGCCGATGACGCCGACGGCGCCGAGCACGGACTCCTTGCTGCCGTAGGGGCTCGCGATGACGGTGACGTCTCCCTGCGACGAGAACTCGCTCTCGGCGCCGATGAAGATGCGCATCTCGCGGCCGCGCTGAACGCGATCGAGCAGCGCGAGCAGCTTGTGCTTGTCGTCGAGCGCCTTGAACAGCGCGCGCATGCGCTTGACGTCTTCGGCGAACTCGCGCGTCTCGAGGAAGCTGCCCTGCCCCTCGATCAGCACGCGCTCGTTGGACGTCAGCTCGGTCGCCTGCGCGCCGAGCTTGAGCGCCTTCTGCACCAGCGCGTCGTACTGCGCGCGCTCGCTCTCGAGCTCCTGCAGAATCCGGCCGCGCACGTCGTCGAGCGAGACGCCCTTCGAGAACAGCTCGTTCAAGAAGTTCGCCGCCTGCACCAGCTCGTCGCCCGAGAGCTGAAAGTCGACGGAGAGGAGCTTGTTCTGCACCTGGCCGCTCGCGCCGACGAGGATGGCGAGCACGCGGTCCTCGCGCAGCCGCACGAGCTCGATGCGGTTCACGACCAGCGTGCTCGGCCGCGGCGTGATGACGACGCTCGCGTGCTGGGTGAGCTGGTGCAGCACCTTGCTCGCCTCGGCGAGCCGCTCTTCGACGCCCGCGTTGACCGACAGCCCCTGCTGAATCAGCTGCTGCTCGCGCTGCCCCGGCTCGCGCAGCTGCAGGAGCGAGTCGACGAAGAAGCGGTAGCCGCGATCCGTCGGCACGCGGCCGGCGGACGTGTGCGGCTTCTCGAGGAACCCGAGCTCCTCGAGCTCGGAGAGCACGTTGCGCATCGTGGCGGGAGAGACCTCGAACTCGCCGCGGCGCGCGAGGGAGCTCGAGCCGATGGGCTCACCTTTGGTGATGAACTCCTTCACCACCGCCTTCAAAACTTCCTTGGCTCTTTCGTCGAGCTCGTCGGCCACGGGGGGTATGTTAACCAACTCGTGATGCAAGAGCGCTGGTTCGCCTACTTCCTGCGCTGCGCAGACGGCTCGCTGTACGCCGGAATGACGAACGACCTCGAGCGCCGCCTGGCCGCGCACAACGCCGGCCGGGGCGCGCGCTACACGCGGTCGCGGCTGCCGGTGGAGCTCGTGTGGAAGCGGCGCGTGCCGACACGGTCACACGCGCTCTCACTCGAAGCCACACTGAAGAAGCTTTCACGGACGCAAAAGCTCCAGCTCGTGCGGCACGCGCGCCATGTGACGAAGCGTCGGCGGGCCGCCAAGTCCGCCTGAGCGTTGAAGAGGGGGGCGGCATGCAACGTGATCATCACCACCGCATGGAACAACAGATGGCCGAGCGTACCCGACAGCTCCTCACCTCACCGTGGGCGCTGCTCATGATGGCGGCGATGTCGGCGGCTGCCGTCACCGGGCTGATGCTGCACCTGATGAGGTGAGGCTTCAGCCGCGCGAGTGACCACCGCGCGACTTCGCGGCGACCTTCCACGACGACTTCTTCTTCGACTTCGAAGCGAGGGCCTTCTTCGACTTCGAAGGCTCCTTCGCGGCAGGCGCGGACTTCAGCGAGTCCTGCGCCTCGATGCCCGCGATGAGCCCGCTGGTCGCGGCGACGAGGTCCATCGACGAGATGCGGCCGTCGTCGTTGAGCGGAGCGGTGACGGTCGCCTTCAGCGCGCCGTTCGCGGCGAAGACCTTGAGCTCGACCTTGTTGCCCTTGATGACCTTCGCGGTGATGGAGGCGTCGGTACCCGAGCCGCACTCCATCGAGATGCAGAGCGTCTCTTTGAGCTGATCGGCGTAGGCGCCGCCCTTCGGCAGCGAGATGCGCTCACCGACTGCCCACGCGGGGGCTGCGACCAGGGCCATCAGAACGAGGACTGAGCGAACCATGCGCCTCCCCAGTGCAGGGGGCAGGCCCAACCTTCACGGCCAGCGGTTTCCGGCACTTGCGCGTAGGAGGGAAACCCACCTCGTGAGGGGTGATCCACCCACTTGGAGCAGCCGTGTGCCGATCACCGGCTCAGGCGTAATGAACCGTTCCAAGCGTCCGCAGCACGATGCCGATGAACAGGCCGCCCCAGGTGCCGGCGACGATGAGGCCCTTCTGGCGATGCTCGAACTGCGCGAAGCCGTAATAGATGGCGAACAGCGGGATGCAGAGCACCATGAAGCCGGTGCCGAGGCTGCGCTGAAAGGCGTGCCGCAGGGTGAGCACGAAGCACGTGACCGCGAGCAGCAGGAAGCATTGGCCGACGATGGCGAGCAGCACGCGTGTTATCTAGCGCGGTCATGGCCAGCGTGAAAACCGTGGTGCTGTTCCTGTTGATCGGCGCGGTGCTCGGGGTCGTGGTGGTCGACTTCATCGCTCCGCCGACGATCGCCTGGGACCACACGCCGGCCTCGGGCTCGGCGCTGTGCAACTGCGGTGAGACCGCCCTCAACGTCGCGAACGCGATGATCAAATGGCAGGCCGTCGGCGCCGCCGTCGGCGGGCTCTCGTTCCTGGTGCTCGGCGTGCTGTGGGAAGTGCGGCAGCGCAAGAAGACGCCGGCCGCGGCGGCCGCATAAAGCAGTCAGATGGTCCCCGCCGGAGCACGCTGCGCGACGCACGCCCAGGTGGCGGCGGTCGACGTCTGCCAGCGGTGCGGGAGGTTTCTGTGCGGAGACTGCATCGAGCTCGTCGAGGACGACTCGTTCTGCGCCGACTGCGCCGCGCGCGTGAACGTGCCGGGCTCGAAGCTCGCGAAGGCCGGGCTCGTCGTGACCGGGCTCTCGTGGCTCGCGTTCGGCGGCTTCGCGTTCGGCTACCGCACGCCGCTGTTCCTCATCGGGCTCGTGCTGGTGCCGGGGCCCGGCGCGCTCGCCGCGCTCACCATCGCGGTGATGGAGTGGCGGAGGATGAAGGCGGGGCTGAGCGCCGCGCGCGGGAGGCGGTGGGTGGTTGCGACGTTCCTGTTCGCGACGCCGCTGCTGCTGCTGTCGGTGGCGATGATCGCCTTCGCGGCGTTCGTGTTCTTCGGGCTGATCGCTTCAGAGCGGGTCGAGAGTTGAGAGAGACAAGAAACCGCGCAGGGTGAGCCTGTCGAACCCTCCGGGCGATCTGGGCAGAGCCTTCTCGAAGGCGATGCTGCGGACCCGTTCGATCGTCGCGGTCCGCTTCGGCCGCGACGGCTCAGGGTGCGCGCCTTCGTGGTCTCCTCAGAAGAAGCCCACCAGCGCGCCGCCGCTCGCGGTCGGAACGAAGCTCACGCGCGGTCCGGTCGCCTGCGTCTCGCCGGGCATCAGCACCACGCCGGTGACGACGAGCGCCGCACCCACGATGAGGGCGATGATGGACACCGTCTTCGCGGGGCGGATGAAGCCCTCGACCTCGGCCTGGTAGTCGGCGCGCGAGCGCAGCACGTCGGGGTTGGTGTCGCCCGCCGACAGCTCGCGCGAGAGCGCAAGCTCCTGCGACACCGCGAGCAGGCCGAGCACGGCGCCGCCGAGGATCGACGCGGCGCCCGCACCGATGAGCGAGAACTGCATCACCCGCGACGGAGGCGGAGGAATCGGCGTCGCCGTCGCCTCGGCCACCACGTACTTGAGCTGCTCGCGCAGCACGCCGAGGTCCTTGCCGATCAGCGTCGAGCGCCCGAGCGGCTGCGCCTTCTGCGAGTCCATCGTCTGAAGGTTGAGCTGGTACGCGTCGCCGAGCCGCGCCACCGAGCCGTTGAGCACGAAGCGGGCCCCGAGCGCTCCGGCGAGCTCGGTCAGGCAGTTCGTCGCCTCGTCCGAGCAGCCCATCAGCTCGCGCTGCCGCTCGACGTTGAGCAGGGTCTCGACGTCCTTGCTCGAGATGACCTCGAAGAAGCCGCGCGAGCTCACCTCGGTCGTGACCGCCTCGGTGAGCGCCGAGCCGATGCCGGCCTCGACGCCGCCGGCGGTGGCGAGCTGCAGCACGATGAGCTTCGGCTTCTTCGCCGGCGCGGGCTCGGCCGCCGAAGCAGAGCCCGCGGCGAGCAGCAGCAGGAGCGCGCCGACTGCCGCCTCACCCCGGCCCGCTCTCCTGCGCCGCAGCAAGGCGACGACCGCGAGCAGCAGCGCGCCCGCTGGCGACGCGGCACAGCCACAGGCCGAGCCGGTCACCATGCCGTTGTTGCCCGCATCCGGCGCGCTCGCGACGTCGATGAAGAACGCGCAGGTGTCGACGTTGCCGGCGGCGTCGATGGCGACGACGGACACTGCGTTGCGGCCCGGCGGGAAGACCGTGCCCGACGGAGCGCTCGAGGTGACCATCGGCATCGGGTCGACGTCGTCGGTCGCGCTGGCCGAATACGTCACCGCGGTGCCGAACGGCACGCTCTGACTCATCGGGCACATCGCCACCGGCGCGCGGTCGTCACGCACCTCGACCGCGAACGTGCAGTCGCTGGTGTGGCCGACGTGGTCGGTGGCCGTCGCGGTCACCACCGTGCGCCCGAGCGGGAACGACGAGCCGCTCGCGTGGCTCAGGCTCACCGCCGGCGCGGGGTCGATCTGATCGACCGCCAGAGGCGGCGGGAACGTCACCACCGTGCCCATGGTGCCGGTCGCGGGGGCCACCACCGTCCCCGGACACGAGATGCGCGGGGCCGTCGCGTCGCGACGGACGCTCACGCTCGTGCTCGTCTCTCCGCCCGAGGTGCGCGCGCTGCACGGCAGCACGGTGTCGGGCCCGTCCTGCGTGACGAGGGTGCTGCCGATGAAGCCGCCGTCGATCTCCGTGCGGCTGGTGCCGCAGCCGCTGCTCGCGAGGATCGGCGCGTCGGGGTCGGTGACGCGGAAGCTGACGGCGACGTCGCTCACGTACCAGCCGCCGTCTCCGCCGGTCTGGCCGGTGACCTGCGGCACGATGCTCGGCGGCGCTTCGGAGAGCGCCAGCACGTACGGCTCCTGGTCTCCGAGCGCGTCCATCGCGCGGAAGATGAGCCAGCCGTACGCCGAGGTCAGCCGCACCGGCCCCGACGACGAGGGGCCGGGCACGAGATCCGCCACCATGCGCGTGCCCGCGGCGGTGCCGTCGGTGACCCACAGCTCGCGGCCGTGCTCGCGATCCGACGCGACGAAGAACGTGCGGCGCCCCGCCGCGACGAACTCGTCGGGTGAGCTGCCCTCGGGCCCGGGGATGATGTCGGCCACGCGCTGCGCGGTCGTGCCGTCGGAGAACCAGGGCTCGGGCCCCGTCTCGGGGGTCGACACTTCGAAGAAGACCCCGCCGACGCCCGGCTGCGGGAAGACGCTGACGTCGAAGCCCGCGATGCGCGTCGCGCCCGGCGCCGCCGGGCTCGCGACGAAGAGCCCGCGGCCGCCGTCCACCTCGTCGCCGACGAAGAAGAGCCGGTCTCCCTCCACCGCGAAGTTGCGCGGGTTGCCCGACTGCGAGCCCGGGAGCACGTCGGCCCACTCGCGCGTGCCCGCGACCGTGCCGTCGGTCGACCAGAGCTCGCAGCCGCTGTTCACCGAGCACATGTCGGCGAACACGCGCGGCCCCACGGCGCGCAGCCACAGCGCCCAGTCGTCGGCGAGGCGCGTGGCGCCGTTCGCCGTGTAGCCGTACAGGTAGCGGCCGGCGGGGATCTCGGCGACGGTGATGACTCCGCCGTCGGGGAGCGCGACGGGCTCCGCGTTGAACAGATCGACGACGCTGTTCGCCGCGCCGGGGTTCAGGTCACCGAGCATCACCGTGCCGGCGGTGGTGCCGTCGGTGACCCACATCTCGTAGCCCTCGCCCGCGGTCGCCGCGGCGAAGAACATGCGGTGGCCGGCGGTCACCGAGCGCCACGGGTCCGAGCTCGAGAACCCGATGCGGATGTCCTTCACCAGCGTGATGTCCGAGTCGTCGAGGCTCGTGGAGTAGAGCTCGATGCCGGTCGTGTCGTCGTCGGCGCCGATCATCAGCCGGCCGCCCGCCTGGCCGAGAATCGAGTACACGCCGTCGGGCGAGCCGGCGTTGAGGTCCGCCACGCGCGCGAGGCCGCCGTCGAGCGCCTCGAAGCGGTAGAGCTCGTAGCCGACGGCGGTGCTGTCCGCGCCGAAGGCGATGCGCGTGGCGAACGGCGTGAAGACCGCGGGCACGGACGACTCGGTGCCGCGCCGCGAGATCTGCTGCACCTCACGCGTGCCCGCCGCCGTGCCGTCGGTGAACCACGGGTTCGCGACGAACGACACCGAGCGCGAGAAGAGCCAACCGCTGCCGAACGCCGCGACCCTCGACGCAGAGGCGCCAGCGCCCAGCCCCGGCACGAGCTGCGTGCCCGCCGGAGTGCCGTCGGTCAGCCAGAGCGGGCCGTTGTTCGACGTCGTGAACACGGCGCGCGTCCCGTTCACGGTGAACTCGTCGGGGTTCGAGCTGCCCACGCCCGGGTTGACGTCGGCGAGCCGCCAGGCTCCACCGTCGAAGCCGTCGGTGAACCAGGGCTCGGCGCCGGAGACGCCGTCGTTCGCGAGGAAGAGGACGCCCGTACCGAACGACGCGAGCCGGCGCACGTCGGCGGTGGCCGCGCCCGGGGCCACCTCGACGTGCACCCGGTAGTCGCCGGGCGAGCCCGCGGTGCACATCAGCTCGGCGCCGGTGCTCGGATAGCTGCCGCGGAAGCACGCGAGCGGCCCGGTGGCGATGACGGGGCCGCCGACGGTGCCGCCGTCGAAGCGGCCCAGCGGCTGCGAGCCCGCGGGCGTGCCGTCCGAGCGCACCACCTGCAGCACGCCGCCGATGCGACCCCACGAGTAGCCGGCGTCTCCGATGCGCGCGAGCTGCGTGAACCCGAAGTCGGAGACCATGCCCGGCACCAGCACCACGGTGCCTGCCGGCGTGCCGTCGGTCGCGTAGAGCGAGTACGTCGAGGTGCCGGACGGCGCGGCGATGAGGAGCATGACGCCGTTGACCACGCCGAGGAACTCGTCGACGAACAGCGCGGCGACGAGGCTGCCACCTTCTCCGGACGCGTCCGTGCGGAACAGCGCGCGCGCGCCGAGGTCGTCGTGCACCGCGAGCAGCACGGTTCCGTCGGGCAGCACCGCGGCGTCGTCGACGAGCTTCGTCGCGCAGCACCGCACCCGCGTGCCGCCCGCGGTGCCGTCGCTCACGTAGAGGTCGTCGCTGTGCACGAACGCCACCACGCCCGCATCGACGACGAGGATGGGGTTCTTCTCGATCGAGCCGCCCGGCGCGATGTCGCGGACCAGGTGCGTGCCGGCGTCGGTGCCGTCGGTCACCCACAGCTCGGTGCTGTCGTTCGACTGGTTCGCGTAGAAGAACGCGATCGGCCCGGCCGCCTTGAAGTTGTCCGGCGCCGAGTTGCTCTCGCTCGCCGGAGCGGTCTCGATGTCCGCGAGGCGGTACGGGGTCTGGCCGAGCACGAGCAGCAGCGCGAGGACCGTCACAGGCACACCAACCCTTCGAGGCGAACGACGCGGCCGTCGTCGAAGAACACGAACGCGCCGTCTTCCGTCGCGTGCAGCCTGGCGGGAGCGCCCCGGCCCGCGGGCAACGAGATGGGCTGCCACGTCCCGACGCTGGACGTGCCGTCGGCGACGAGGCGGAACGCGCGCGTCTTGCCGACGCTCAGCACCTGGCCGCAGACGTCGGCGAAGTCGGCGGCGGGCTGGTCTTCCACCGGCAGCGAGGGAGCGATCTCGACCCGGCCCGGCAGCGAGAAGATGCGGCCGTCGGTGTACGCGACGCGGCCGCGCGGCCCGTCGTGGAAGACGGTGAGCGGGTCTCCCGGCGGCAGCGAGAGCTCGTCGGTCTTCCACACCGTGGGGCTGTCGGCGAAGAAGCGGTGCAAGCGTCCGGCGCTGAGCAGCCAACCTTCGACGTAGCGGGTCTGGCCATCGCGCGGCAGCACGGTGAGCGCGGTGATCTCGCTGCGGTTGAGCGGCACCAGCCGCACGCGCAGCACCGGCGCGGTCGAGAGGTCGACCTCGGCCGACGGCTCGAGCTCGGTCGCGAGCAGCGCGTCGAACGCGCTGACCACGAGCACCGTGCCGCCGTCGGCGCGCGAGGCGGACGCCGCGTGGTACGGCGGCTTGAACGTCTCGCTCGTGGTGAAGCTGGCGAGCAGCCGCTTGCTGCCGTCGGGCTCCAGCGCCACGACGGTCGGAGGCAGCAGCGAGCCACCGTCGACGGCGTCGCGCACCGCCCAGCGTCCGGCGCCTTCGACCGCGGCGAGCAGGTCGGTGCCTCCGGTGCGCGAGACGAGCCCCTGGCCCTCGCGGAGCTCGAACAGCTGCGGCGCGAGCAGCTCGACGGTGCCCGTCGGCAGCACCACCGGCACCGCCGCGGCGCCGACGGTGAGCGTCTGCGGGTCGCCGAGCACGAGCGAAGGCGTGCGGTCGAGGAAGCGCGCCTCGCGCGAAAAGCCCGCCCCGGTCGCGAGCCAGAGCTGGCCCGACGCGCCGCCCGAGGCCGACGCCGACGGGCCGCCGGTGGCGACCACCTGCGGCAGCGGAGCGGAGGCCGTCACGCGCTCGGGCGAGCAGCCGTTCTCGTCGAGCGTGGCCGCCCAGACGGACAGGGCGCCGCTCGCGCCGCGGCACCGCAGCTCGAGCGCGAACCGCGCTGTGTCGATGGCTGCGGCGGTGAACGACTCGAGCGTCTCACCCGAGCACGCGCGACAGGTATACGGCGAGCCGGGCTCGATGCCGTCGAAGCGCAGCAGCGCGCACAGACCGCCGCTGCTGGCCAGCCCGCCGAACACGACCGCGCGGTCATCGCCGTCCTGGCCGCGCGAGATGCCGGTCAGCACCGGGGTGCCGCTCGCCCACCCCAGCCAGCGCAGCGCGCCGATGGAGTTGGGGCCGGGCGGATTGCCGGGGCACGAGACACCAGGCACCCCCGCGGCGGCCCAGGCTTCGTCGGCCGGAGCGCTCGCGGCCCCGGCGTCGGGGGCGGTGGCGGGGACTTCGGCGATGAACAGGCCCGAGGGGGTGGATGCGACGAGCGCGGTGCCTCCGTCGGCGAGGGAGGTGGGGAGCACGTCGTCGATCTGCTGCTCGACTCCCGAGGGTGCCACGCGCCGGGCGACGCTCACGCGCCCGTCGGGAGTGAGCACCACGTAGCGCGAGCTCGAGCGCGCCACGACCGACGTGTCGGGCGAGCGCCCGCTGCGCACCGCGGTCGCGGCGAAGTCGAGCTTGATGCCTTCGCAGCCTCCGAGCGCGGCGTCGTCGACTCCGAAGCGGCACAGCTGGCCGCCCGCGCCGAGCACCCACGTGGCGCGCGCGGTGTCGGCGAGCCCCACCGCGGGCCGCGTCATCGGCGCGGCCGTGCCCACCGCAGAGAAGACGGTGTCGAGGCCGGTGCCCGCGTCGCAGTCGGGCGTGCCGCCGTCGGAGGCGGCGAGCAGGCGCCCGAACGGGTACTGCGTGCTGCGGACGGTGCCGGCGTCGTTCACGAACGCGAGCGAGATCGCGGGCACGGGAGCGCCGCACACCTGCGAGACCGAGAACGAGGCGGTCGCGACCTGATCAGCGGCGGCGAGGTTCACGCGCGGAGAGACGACGCTCGCGCGCAGGGCCCCGGCGAAGGCGTTGGCCCTCAGCGCCTCGGCGGCGACGTCGACGCACTTCTTCTCGGGGCCGCAGCGCCACCGCGCCTCGCAGTCGTCGTCGGTGCGGCAGTCGTACGGGGCGGGCTTGCCGATCGGGTGGCAGCGCTCGTTCAAGCCGCAGCGCCAGCCGAGGCCGCACTGCGGGTCTTCGACGTCGATGGGGGTCGCGGCGTCGGGCGCGCAGAAGTACGGCCGCGACCGCTGCCAGTCGGCACACGAGACGCAGCCCTGTGCGAACGCGCAGGCCAGAACGAGGACCGCGAAGCTTTGAACCCTCCGCACGAAGGCCCCCGATGCTACCCTGCTTCGCCGTGAACGTACGCGACGTCGTCGACTTCATGCGCACACAGAAACACGGGGTGGTCGCCACGGTGACCGACAGCGGGGAGCCGCAGGCCGCCGTCGTCGGCTACGCGGTGTCCGACGCGCTGGAGCTCGTGTTCGACACGCTCGGAGACACGCGAAAGGCCGGCAACCTGCGCAAGCGGCCGCGGCTCGCGCTCACGATGTGGGACGAGCCGAAGGCGCGCACGGTGCAGTACGAGGGCGTGGCCGACGAGCCGAAGGGCAAAGAGCTCGAGCGGTGCAAGGAGCTCTACTTCGCGAGCTTCCCCGACGGCCGCGAGCGCGAGCAGTGGCCGGGCATCACCTGGTTCCGCGTGAAGCCGCGCTGGGTGCGGCACTCCGACTTCAGCGGCGAGGTGCCGGTGCTCTCGATGGTGGAGCTGCCGTGAGCCCGTCGAAGAGCCAGACCGGCGACAGCGGCCGCATCATCACGTCGAAGACCGGCGGCGGCGGCGACACGTCGAAGACGCAGAAGAGCGAGAACCCGGCGGACGACGCCGACCCGCGGCGCGTCTTCTACAACTCGCTGATGAAGCTGCAGGCGAAGGTGCCGGTGCGCACGCTGATGCGGAAGATTCCGGAAGGGCGGCCGATGGAGATCGCGCTCTCCTCCACGCGCCCGGACCTGATGCTGCTGCTCACGCCGTCGGGCTTTCAGTTGCGGCTCGGCCGCGAGCTGGTCGGCTTCTTCGAGCTGCCGATGTTCAAAGCGCCGCGCGAGGGCCTCGAGGGGTTCGACTACGAGGCGATTCACCAGGTGGTGATGAAGCGCGCCGCTCAGTAGGCTGGGCCGCCGTGGATCCGGCGAAGCTGCTGCAGGCGCTGCGCGACGAGACACTTCCCAAGCTGCAGCCCGCGCGCGCGGCGCTCGACAAGGCGCGCTCGAGCGGGAAAGCAGAGGACCTGAAGCCCGCGCGCGAGCTGATGCACAAGGTGGCGGGCACTGCGGCGATGGCGGGGCTGGCTTCGCTGTCGCGCCTGGGCAAGGTCGGAGAAGAGGTCGCGCTGCTGGCCATCGAGGGCGACGCGAAGCTCTCGAAGCGGGTGTTCGGCGTGCTCGACCTGGTGCTGTCGGCGATCGCGATGGAGCTCGAGCCGGTGACGACGGCGAAGCTGCCGGCGCACGAGCCGACGACCGAGGTCGGCGCCGGCCGTGGCCGCGTGGTGGTCGCGAGCGACGAGAACGTGACGTCGAAGCTGCTGGTGAAGCTGCTCGAGGAGCAGGGCTTCGCGCCGCGGAAGCTGTCGCTCGCCGACGCGGCGGACCGGCTGCCGGACTGTGAGCTCTTGCTGCTCGACGTGCCGGCGTCATCGGGCCCGAACGCCTCGGTGGAGGACGCGCTCGCGAACGCGAACAAACATCACGTGCCGGTGGTGGTGACGGCGAAGGGCGACCACGGCTCGAAGCTGCAGGCGCGGGCGGCGGCGGTGCTGACGAAGCCGGTGGCTCCCGACGTGCTGGAGAGAGAGGTGCGCACGCACGTCGAGCGCCGGCTGCAGGTGGCGGCCGCGCGGGCGAGGGCTCCCACGGGGCAGGTGCCGAAGCCGGTGGTGGCCGAGCGCTCGCTGCGCGTGCTGATCGTCGACGACAGCCGGGTGATTCGCGGCGTGGTTCGCGAGGCGCTCGCCGAGGTCGGCGTGACGGCGGTCGAGGCGGAGGACGGCGCCGAGGCGCTGCTCGCGTTCGCGCAAGCCCGGCCAGATGCGGTGATCAGCGATCTGCAGATGCCCGGCGTCGACGGCGCGAAGCTGATTCCGATGCTGCGGGAGAGAAGCGGAGACACGCGCGTGCCGATCGTGGTGCTGTCGGCGCTGGAGGACGAGGCGTCGCGGAAGGCCGCGCTGGCGGCGGGCGCCGACGCCTACCTGGTGAAGAGCATCATCGACGGGCCGGCGCTGATGCGGGCGCTGAAGGCGGCGGGGCTGCCGCTGGGTTCGTAGCGCCTCCGTGCACACTGAGCGGAGCTACTTCGGCGCGCTCGTCTGCATCACCAGCGCGCGCTGCAGATACAGCTTCACCCGCTCGGCGAGGTCGTGCGGCTCGAACGGCTTGCGCAGGAAGTCGTCGGCGCCCGCCTGCAGGCCCTTCGAGCGCTCTTCGATGCTGCACGCGGCGGACACGAAGATGATGGGAATTCGTCGCAGGTCCGGCTTCGCGCGGATCTTGGCGCAGAGCTCGAACCCGTCCATGCCCGGCATGCGCACGTCGAGCACGAGCAGGTCGGGCTTGAGCTGCTCGAGCACCTCGAGCGCCTCGTTGCCGTTCTCGGCCTCGATGACGCGGTGCCCTTCCGCCTTCAGCGTGCCCTCGACGGCCATGCGGCCGACCCGCGAGTCGTCGACGACGAGGATGGTGGCGTTGCGCGCGGGAGCAGGCTTCACCGCCGAGCCCGTCGGCACGTCGGCGGGCGCCACCGTCTTCGTCGGCTGAATCGCGGACAGGCTCACGTGCGAGGCCGAGCCGGGCGACGGCTGATCTGCCCCCTCTTTGAGCGCGCTCGCCGCGGCGACGATGCGGGCCTCGTCCTGCTCTTCGGCGACGCTGAGCATGGCGCGGGTCCGCGCGATGCTGTCGGTGAAGCTCGCCTCCATCCACACGGCGCGCTCCTGCTCGTCGAACAGCGGCGTCGCGGCCTCGATGGCCTTCGCCATCTCGCGGCCGTTCGCGAAGCGCCGGTCGCGCTGCTTCTCCAGCGCCTTCATCGCGACGTCGGACAGCGCCGGCGGCACCTCGGGGTTCAGCGCGTGCGGCGGCGGAGGCGTCTCGTTCAGCACGCGGTACATCGTCGCGGTCGGGTCGGCGCCCGTGAACACGCGGCGGCCGGTGAGCAGCTCGTACAGCACCGCGCCGGCGGCGAAGAGGTCCGACGAGCCGTCGAGGTCTTCTCCGCGGATCTGCTCGGGAGACATGTAGCCCGCGCTGCCCTTCACCTGGCCGCCCTGCGTCGAGGCGAGGCTGCCCTTCGCCTTCGCGATGCCGAAGTCGATGACCTTCGTGTGGCCCGCGTACGTCAGCATCACGTTGCGAAGCGAGAGGTCGCGGTGCACGACGGGCAGCGGCCGGCCGGCGGGGCTGGTGAAGCTGTGCGCGTAGTGCAGCGCGGCGCAGACGTCGCGGATGACGGCGGCCGCGAAGCCGACCGGCAGCACGCCGCCCAGCTTGCGCGCGGCGCGGTTGATGCGGCCGAGGTCCTGGCCCTCGATGAACTCCATGGCGATGAAGAAGTCGTTGCCGGCCTCTGAGAGCTCGAACACCTGCGCGATGTTCGAGTGGCTGAGCGCGGCCGAGATGCGCGCCTCGTCGAGGAACATCGCGACGAACTCGTCCTCTCCACGGAAGTTGGGGAGAATTCGCTTGAGCGCGACGAACTTCCTGAACCCGCCGGGGCCGGTGAAGTAGGCGAGGAACAGCTCGGCCATGCCGCCGGTGGCGAGCTTGGTGAGCACCTCGTAGCGGCCCAGCTTGAAGCGCTCCTGCTCGGCGGAGTTCATGCGGGCCGCCGAGCATAGGATGGAACGCGGCGCGCGTGTCCGGCTCCGCACGGCGCCGAGCTCTGGCGCGCGGCAGCCCCCGGGTCGCCTCGTCGCTTGGACATGGCGCGGCCCACGGTGGTACGAGGCAGGAAAGCAAAGGGGAACCGCCGAGGTTTATTTCGTGCGTCCGGTCCTGTTGCTGATGCTCCTCTCCTTCTCGTGCGGAACACCACCTGAGGTTGGCGGCTCCGGAGGAGGCTCCACCGGCGGCGAAGGAGGCGGCGGAGGCACCGAGCTCGGCGACGGCGGCAATGACAGCTCCTCGGGCGGCGCCGGCGGCGGCGCGACCTCCGGCGCGGGCGGCGGCACTCCCACGGGCGGCGCCGGCGGCGGCGCGACCTCCGGCGCGGGCGGCGGCACTCCCACGGGCGGCGCGGGCGGCGCCGGCGGCGGCCACACCGGCAAGCCAGGCGACTTCACCCGGAGCCTGATGCACGGCGGAGTGCAGCGCAGCTTCCGGGTGCACGCGTCTGCCGCGTCCGCGACGGGCCGGGTGCCGCTGGTGCTCGTGCTCCACGGGTACACCGAGACGGCGTCGTTGATTCAGCTGCAGACCGGGTTCGACGCGGTGGCCAACGCGCGCGGGTGGATCACCGTCTACCCGCAGGGCGTCAGCAACAGCTGGAACGGCGGAGGCACCTGCTGCGGCACCGCCGTCTCGCAGAACGTCGACGACGTCGGTTTCCTCCGCGCGGTCATCAATGCACTGAAGGCGGAGTACAGCATCGACGACAAGCGCGTGCATGTGACCGGCATGAGCAACGGCGGCTTCATGGCCCACCGGGCCGCGTGCGAGCTCTCGGACCTCATCGCGTCGGCGGCGTCGTGCGCGGGGCAGCTGCAGCGCATGCCCTGCACCCCCTCGCGGCCAGTGCCCATCGTGCAGATGCACGGCACCTCCGACGCCATCGTCCCGTACACCGGCATCTGGTACCCCTCGACCGACGCGACGATGAAGGCGTGGGCCACGCGAAACGGGTGCAGCTCGCAGACGCCGACGCGCACGGGCACGTCCGGCAGCGTCAGCACCGACGAGTGGCCGTGCCCTGCGACCGGGCGCGTGGTGCTCCACACCGTGACCAACGGCAGCCACACCTGGTTCCAGCCCAGCGCGAGCAACCCGGGCGCCACCCGGACGTTCGCCGACTTCTTCGATGCGAACCCGATGCCGTGAGCGCGACGCGCAGAGCGACACGCGAGGTACACTGCTCCGCATGCTCCTGCCGAGTCCCGTCGCGCTCCTGGTCTGCGGCCACCCATGCTCTGGCTCTACGCTGCGGTGACGCTGGCGGCGGACGCCGGGCACCCGGCTCCGAAGCCGTTCGCCGACCGCGCGGCGCAGGTGAAGCCCGGCGACACGCGCGCGCGGGTGCGAGCGCTGATCGGGGAGCCGACAGAAGGCTCGGGCACCGACAGCTGGCACTACCGTGACCCGCCGAACCGCCCCGACGGGCCGTACCACTGGTGGCGCTTCACCTTCGTGAAGGAGAAGGTGAGCAAGGTGGAGCACGGGGGCGTGGCCTGCGTCACACGCGAGTGATGGCGCGCGCCGCGTCACCGTTCGACCCACGAGGCACGAAGGCGAGCAGGCTCGACCGCGCGAGGGCCGCCGAGCCGTGAGCGGGTGGCGCCCGGCGACGCGAGTGTGAGAGGAAGGCGCCGTGCGCTCACTCACCGCAGCCGGCTTGTGTCTCGTCGGCCTCGCGTGCCAGCCGCGCAACCTCGACCTTCCCAACCACAGCACCGGCTCGCTGGCGTTCAGCCAGGACGGAGCGCTCATCTATGCGGTCGAGGCCGACACCGCGACGGTGGCGGTGGTGGACGTGAAGAGCACCGAGAAGGTCGCCGGGATCCGCGTCGGCGCGGGCGCCCACCTCGTCGCGGTCGCGGCGGACGAGACCCTCTACGTCGCAAACCGGCGCGACGGCAGCCTCAGCGTCGTCCGCCGCGGCGAGTGGTCCTCGGTCGAGCGGTGGGCCGCGGGGGTCGAGCCGGTCGGCCTGGCGCTCAGCCCCGACGGCACGACCGTGTACGTCGTCAGCGCCATCGCCGCCGACACGCCCGCGCACGGCATGCTGCTCGCGTTGGACGCGCGCAGTGGAGCGCAGCGCTGGGAGCTCGCGCTCGGCCGCGAGCCGCGCGGCATCACGCTCATCGACGAGCACTCGGCGGTGGTGGCGCTGCTCAAAGACGGAGACCTGATGTGGGTCGACCTCACGCGGCGCGAAGTGCAGCACACCGCGACCTCGGTCCACGAAGCGATGAACGACCACACGAGGAACGCGACGTTCCACCCTCGCGACGTCTCCACCGTCGTCTACGACGCGGCGAACCGCCGGGTGTACGCGCTCGCCACGCTGGCGCGCGAGGGGCCGCACGACGAGCGGCACCCGTGCCTCGACAAGCTCGTGGCGCCCCCGGCGCTGCTCGCGTTCGACACCGCCGGCCGGCCGCACGTCGACGCAGTGAACGTCTGCCCGCCCTTCGATGAGCCGAGCGCCTTGCCGCGCACGCTGGCGTTCACGCGCGAGACGCAGCTCGTCTCGCGGTGGGAGACGCAAGGCGGCTCGGGCGTCACCGTCGCGAGGGACGGCTCGTACGTCTGGGTTGCGTATCCGCACGGCAACGCGGCCGCCGCGGCGTTCACGAAGCCGGGGAACGAGCAGGGCGGCACCTGGCTCACCCTGCGCGTCGGCCGAAACCCGACCGGCATCGTGCTCGGCCCCGAAGACCGGACCATCTGGGTGCACAACGCGCTCGACCACACGCTCTCCAGAATCAGCGCTGGACCGTACGGCGGCGTACAGCTCGAGGTGTCGCCGCCGCTCTCCGTCGGTGAAGAGGTGCTGGCCGCCGACGTCGTCGCGGGCCGCAAGCTGTTCTTCGATGCGACGGACCCCCGGCTGACGAGCCCCACCGTCGGCGTCGCCTGCGCGAGCTGCCACATCGAGGGCGGCGACGAAGACGGTCACGTCTGGCGCTTCGCCGAGGGACCCAGGCAGACGTCCTCGCTCGCCGGCGGGCGGCTGTCCGGCACTGCTCCGTTCCACTGGAACGGAGCGTTCGCGACCTTCGAGGCGCTCATGCAGCACACCGTCGAGCGCATGGGAGGTACCGGCCTCACGCCCACGCTCGCCGCCCAGCTGCTCGCGTACCTCGAGACCGTGCCTGCTCGGCCGCGCCCGCCGCTCGCCGCGAGCGCCGGCGGCGCGGCCCTCTTCGTGCGCGCGGGGTGCAGCACCTGCCACGCCGGCCCCCAGCTCACCAACAACGAGCTCGCCCACGTCGGCACCGACGAGCGCGGCTTCTCCGCGGGCGGGGTCAACGTGCCGTCGCTGCTCGGGGTCGGCCGTACGGCGCCGTACCTTCACGACGGCAGCGCGCCGACGCTGCACGCGGCGGTCGAGCGTCACGCGAGCACGGCGGGCCTCACCAACCTCGAGGTCGCCGAGCTGCTGAAGTACGTCGAGCAGCTCTAGCGCCCGCGCGCGTTCGGGTCCCACAGGTACTTGTGCTGCTGCAGCTGAAACCGCACCGGCAGCCGGTCTTCGACGATCCACTCCGCCAGCTTCGCGGGCTCGAGCTTGCCGAACACGGTCGAGAACAGCACCGAGAACGGCTTGCCCTCGCAGCGCTTCAGCATCGCGCGGCTCCACTCGTAGTCCTCGCGTGAGCCGATGACGAGCTTGAGCTCGTCGTTGGCGTTCATCGAGTCGAGCACGCGCAGGTCGTTGCGGTCGCTCTCGCCCGACGACGGCGTCTTGAGGTCGACGATCTTGTGCACCGCCGGCGGCACCAGCCGCACGTCGATCGCCCCGCTCGTCTCGAGCATCACGATGAGGCCCTTCGCGAGCAGCTGCTCCATCAGCGGGTACACGCCGGGCTGCAAGAGCGGCTCGCCGCCGGTCACCTCGACGCGCGGCGTGCGTAAGGAGAGCACCTGCCGCACCACCTCGTCGTTCTTCATGCGCGTTCCACCTCTGAACGCGAACTCGCTGTCGCAATACGTGCAGCGCAGGTGGCAGCCGGTGAGGCGCACGAACGCGCAGAGCAGGCCCTGGTGCGACGACTCGCCCTGAAGCGAGAGGTAGATCTCCTTCACCATCACGGAGTCCGCCGCCTCGCGACGGCGAGGCTCGATGTGCGGGCGCGCGGCGAGCATCACTCCACCTTCAGCGGAGGCAGCTTGTCGGGGTCGAGCTCCCTCGGCTTCTCGACGCTCGCCTCGACCAGCGGAGCCTCTTCCTCCGGCAGCTCGATGGGGGCGTAGCTGCGCTTCGGCGCCTCGGCCGCCACGGGCTCGTCGGGCGCCACGCCGCGCGGCGCGACGCCCTGCAGCACCGGCACGAGGTACTCGCTCTCGACGCCGTAACCGACCTCATCTCCGTGCGTGTACAACAGCAGTCCCATCACTCGCGCAGCCACGAAGGGCACGTAACAAGCGATCGCGTAGTCGAGCACGCGCGGAAAGAAGGGCATGGGCAGCGCGTTCACCATCGCGCCGACGCCGAGGGACAGGAACCACGCCACGAACAGCGCGCAGAGCACGCCCACCATCAGCACGTAGTTGCCGCCCAGGCGCAGCGCGTTGCGCGCGACGTAGACCGGGTTCAGCATGCCGAGCAGCGAGCCGCCGCTCGCGCCGACGAGGATGGCCATCGGTGCGTAGAGGACGCCCCCGACGAGCAGCGCCCACAGCACCGGGTCCTTCAGCACCGCGAGCGGATCGGCGAGCACGCTGCCCGGCCGCATCACCAGCCACACCACCGCCGGAACCCAGACGACCGCCGCGCCGACCAGCGCCTTGACGCCGGGGACGAGCATGTCGGCGAAGAAGTCTCCGAAGTCGTAGCCGTCGAAGTCGTCGCTGCCGCGCGCCGTCGAGCGGATGAACGCGAAGCACACGGCCGCGAACAGGCACGCGCCGAGGGCCCAGCCCAGCGAGCCCAGGTAGCTGAAGCACGCGCGCACCAGCGCGAGGCCCGCGATCGCGATGAGGCCCGCCTTCGACAGCGGCCACACCAGCGCGCCCGGGATGCGCGCGGCGAACGCCTGCTGCTGCGAGCGGTGCACGGTGAGCGGCTCGACGAGCTCACCGCACCTCAGGCAGACGTCGAGGTCGGTGACGACCTGCACGCGCTTCGTCGCCACGCAGTCGGGGCACAGCACGCGCTTGCAGCCCTGGCACTTCCAGCCGGCGTGGGCTCGGTGTTGTTCGCACCGCGGGAGGACGGGCATCAGCGCCCCGTCTTGATTTCCAGCGGCTTGCCGCCCCCGCCCGCCTTCTTCTTCTTCGCGAGCGTGAGCGACACCACCGGCGACGAGTCGGCCGTCAGCGTCGTCTGCATCGGCTCGTAGCCGTCGTGCGTGAGCTTCATCAGCGCCGGCAGCTGCGCCGGGTCGATGGAGAGGTCGAGCGGCGTCATGCCGCGCGGCACTCCGGCGATCTCCACCGTCGCGCCGGCGGGCTCGCTCTCGACCTTGAGCGCCACCTTGGCCGGAAGAGGTGGTGTCGGGTCGGTGCCCCCGCCGACCTGCGTGTCCGGCTTCTTCGGAGGCGGAGGCTGCACCACGACCGGCCCGTCGTCTTTCCGCGACGCGAACCACGCGGCGCCGCCGGCGAGGCCGAGCGCGAGCACGGCGACTCCGATGAAGACGGGAGCGCGCGAGCCCTGGGACCTCGCCTCTTGATCGCGGCGCACGGCCTCGGTGTGGGCGCGCGCGGTGGCGGTCATGCCGCCGAGCTCGGCCGCTCCGCCGACGACGGCGCTGCCGCGGCGCGAGCCCTGGCTCGGCGCGGGAGTCGCCATGCCGCCGCGCGGGCCGAAGCCCTCGATGTCCGAGTCCGGCGGCAGCTCGTCGAGCTTCGACGGATCGGCCAGGTCGGCGATCTTGTCGGCGTACAGCTTCTGCATGAACGTCGCGAGGTGCGACGCGGAGGCGGGGATCTGCGCCTTGAGGCAGTACGCCTCGATGGCCTCGCGCAGCTCCTGGGCGGTCTGGAAGCGCTGGTTGCGATCGCGCGCGAGCGACTTGAGCACGATGGCGTCGAGGTCCGGAGGCAGCTGCGTGTTCAGCTCCGACGGCTTCGGAACCTGGCAGGCCTTCACCAGGCGCTGGCTCATCACGTCGCTGTCGCCTTTGAACAGCCGCTTGTCGCAGAGCAGCTCCCACAACACGATGCCGAGCGCGAACACGTCGGAGCGGCCGTCGAGCTCTTCGCCCTCGGCCTGCTCGGGGCTCATGTACGGGAACTTGCCCTTCAGCACGCCGGTGGCGGTGTGCTGCGCGCGGCCCGCGGCCTTCGCGACGCCGAAGTCGATGAGCTTCACGCCGCCGTCGAAGCCGACGAGGATGTTCTGCGGCGAGATGTCGCGGTGCACGATGCCGAGCGGCTGGCCCTGATCATCGCGCGCCATGTGCGCGTAGTGCAGGCCGGCGGCGGCGTCGGCGATGACGCGCAGGATGACGCCGACCGGCAGCTTCTGCCCGGAGAGCCGCGCCTTCTTCTCGACGCGGCGCACGTCTTCGCCCTGCACGTACTCCATCACGACGAGGTGCTGGCCGGCCTCGGCCTCGACGTCGAAGATCTGCGCGACGTTCGGGTGGTTGAGGCGAGCCGTCAGCCGCGCCTCGTCGAGGAACATCGTGAAGAACTCTTCGTCCTCGACCAGGTGCGGGAGGATTCGCTTCAGCACCACGAGCTTCTCGAAGCCCACGCCCTTCTTGCGGGCCAGGAACACCTGACCCATGCCGCCGGCTGCGAGCTTTTTGAGCAGCTCGTATCGACCAAAGTTGATGGACATCGAGGGTGGCGGGACCTTAGCGCGTCAGGACTTCAGCTTGTAGCCTGACCTCAACAGCACGTAGGCGGTCGCGGTTCCACCGACGGCGACGGTCATGAGCAGCGCCGCGCCGGTGAGCGTCGCGCGCTGATCCAACCCGAGCATCCCCGCGCGCAGGCCCTCGACCATGTGCACGACCGGGTTGAACAGCGAGAGGGTGCGGAACGGCTCGGGCAGCCCGCGCACGTCGTAGAAGACGCCGCCCAGGAACGTCAGCGGCAGCATGAGGAACGTCGGGAAGAAGTTGATCTGCTCGAACTTCTCGGCCCACAGCCCGGCGAGCAGGCCGAGGATCGCGAAGACGTACGCGGAGAGCAGCAGGAAGAAGAGCGTCGCGGCCGCGTGCACCGCGTGCGCCTCGGTGAACAGCAGCGCCGCGAGCCACGTGAGCACGCCGACGAGCAGGCCGCGCACCATCGCCCCCGTCACGAAGCCGATCAGCAGCTCGCGCGCGCCGAGCGGGGCCGCGAGCAGGTCGACCACGGTGCCCTGAATCTTGGTGATGAACAGCGAGCTCGACGAGTTGAGGAACGAGTTGTTCGCGACCCCGAGGAACACGAGCCCCGGCACGATGAACGAGATGTACGGGATGCCCTGCACCTCGCCGCGGCTGCCGACGGTGTAGCCGAACACCAGGAAGTACAGCGTCGTGCTGACGAGCGGCGACGCGACGGTCTGCCCCGGCACGCGCAGGAAGCGCTTCACCTCTTTCTTCAGCAGCGTCCGCGTCCCGACCCAGTTCATGGCTGCTCGAAGCAGTAGAGGCGAGCCATCGTGCCGCAGCCCGCGTCGACTCCGGTGCTGAGCCACTGCACCGCCGACGTCGCGCTGCCGACGATGCCGGCGCCGGTGTTGGAGGACCACGTCGAGCAGTTGGCGCCGGTCGTGTTCACGTTCGAGGCGCCCGTCCATACCGCCGGGTTCGACGCGACGAGCGTGCCGTTCTGGTCGCGGTTGATCGGCGCCGGAGGGAAGGCCCCGAGCGACGCCTTGGTGGCGAAGAGCACCGTCGTCGTCCCGTTCAGCACCCACGGCGACGCGTCGGCCAGGCGGCTCGACGGCGTCTGGCCTGCGGCGCCGGCGATGAGCGCCTTGAAGTTGCCGGGCAGCGAAGCCGCCATCGCCGCGTTGGAGCAGTAGCGGTCGGCCCCCGCCGCGCCCGGCGCGCCGGACGAGATGAAGTTGCCGGTGAAGCGCCCGCTCGTGACGAACACGACGCTCGGCCGCGGCACGCCCGCGTCCGGCACACCGCCGTCGAAGCCGGCGTCGAGCTCTCCGGCATCGGCGGCATCTCCGGCGTCGGGCGCGTCTCCAGCGTCCGGGCTGTCCCCCGCGTCCGCGACCTCGCCCCCGTCGACGTCTCCGCCGCCGGCGCCGCCGGCACTTCCGCCGGCGCTGCCACCTGCGCCGCCGGCGCCGCCTCCGGCCATGCCGGCGTCGACCGGCACGTCACAGATGTCGTCGCACGTGACGAGCGTGCAGCGCACGAACGCCAGCGCGAGGAGAACGGCGAGGCGCTTCATGGAGGACACACGCGGGTCGCGTACACGTCGGACGGCGACGTGCGCGCGCCGCGGCTGACGACGAAGAACATGGTGTCGCCGTCGGACCGCACGACCGGCGCGTACGCCGCGGAGTCGATCGGCGCCACCAGACGAACGCGGAAGCTCGAGGCATTGAGCTGGACGCCGAAGAAGATGGTCGACATCTCCGTCCAGCTCGCGACGACGGTGCCGGGCGCGAGCGGGACGGCGGACGCGCTGTGAATCTGCGCCGGCATGTTCGGGGCATCCTTCACCGTGACGCGCGTGCCGGCATCCCAGAGGTCCTGCGAAAACACCACGCGGCTGTAGCTGAGGTTCGGGAAGAAGGGGATGTTGACCGAGTCATCCCAGACGCCGACGAGCTCGCCGGTCGGGTGCGAGATGATCGACGCGTTGGCCCCCCACGAGATGTGGCCCTCGCGCGGCGGGCCGACCACGCGCAGGGTGCGCACGAACGAGAACGTGCCGCCGTCGCCGAAGTCGGTGAAGCCGCGGAACGTCGCGACGTCGCCAAGGTCCGACACGTTCGCCTCCGAGACGACCTCGGTGATGCGGCCGCCGTCGGGCAGCTCGTTCAGCTCGACCGCGGTGGGCGAGCCCCCGTCCGCCGGCCAGGTCCACGCGCGCGCCCGCGTGTTCGCCACCGCGCGCCAGCCCGCCGTGAAGGTGCCGTCGGCCGACGCGCCCGCGCGCAGCGAGCCCGAGACCTCGGCGCCCACCGGCACCGGCGGGAACGTCGGCGTGCCGTCGACCAGCTTCACGAGCTGCAGCTCTCCGCCGCCGTCGGTCGGGTCGGCCCACGCGGCCCACACCGTATTCCCTGCGCTCGCCGCCGCGAGCTGGATGCGCGACGAGCCGCCGCCCAGCTTCACCGGCCCGAGCACCGGCTGCAGTCTGCGGTCGTACGCCGCGGCCCAGACGTCGGAGCCGCCGGCATCCGGGTACGCGTAGACGACCGCGAAGCCCGCGTCCCAGCCGAGCACCTCGAGCTCGCCCACCGTGCGAAGAATGCGCAGCATCGCGATGCCGTCGGTGTTGCCGTCGCAGTCGTTGTCGAACGTGTCGCAGGTGCGCTCGAACGGCTCGTAGTTGGGCCCGTAGTCGCTGGGCATGCACGCCTGGAACTGGCCCGCGACGCACGCCTGCACGCGCCCCGCACAGACCCCGGCGTTCATGCCGCACGCGGGGGAGTCTCCGAGGGAGACGTCGTCGGTGACGCCGTTGCAGTCGTTGTCCTTGTTGTCGCAGAGCTCGGCGACCGGCTTGCCCTCGCCGAGGCAGCTCGCCCACTGGCCCTGCATGTTGCAGCGCTGAACGCCGGGGGTGCACTCGCCCTTGCCTCCGCCGCACGGGCGCTCTTCGCCGGGCCGGCAGTCGCAGGCGCCGGGCGCTTCTTCCGGGCGGCAAAAGCCGCGCTGGCAGACGTACGGAGTCGGGCACGCGTCGTCGGGGCCGCAGCGCACGCTGCAGTCCTGCAGCGTGGGGGAGTACGGACACGCGGTCAGGAGCAGGACGACCGCGAAAAAGGAGCCTGTCCCCTTCTTCAGAACCTCCATGACACCGCCCCCTCCTCCACCTGCACCGACTCGTCTTCCGGCGCGGACGGCTCGCCGAACAGCGTGACGACGACGAGGACGACGCCGACGACGAGCGCGGCGACTCCGACGGTCGCGAGCACGGCGGAGAAGGTCTGGGCCTGCTGCCCGCGCGACTGCGTCGCCTGCGCGGACATGTCCCACGTGCCGCCGTTCATGAACAACGTCGAGACCTGGCGCGCGGCGTTCTGCGCGACGAGGTTGAGGCCGATGGCGCCGCCGAGCAGCAGCACGCCGCCGCCGGCGACTCCGATGCCGGCGCCGGGGAACTTGCGCTTCTGCTGCGCCACCACGATGCGGTCGAGGGCGACGGTGAGCTTGCGCTCTTCTCCCGCAGTGATGACGACCTCGGTGCGCGCGAGTTGATAGCCGTCGAGCTCGGCGACGACCTGATGACCTCCCGCGGCCAGCGGCATGGTGAGGGGCCCGACGCCCGCGAGCGTGCCGTCGACGGTCAGCACCGCGCCGGGGGGAGCGCTGTCGACGACGAGCGTGCCCGGCTTCGCCGACGCCTTCTTCGGGTCGAGCTTCACCTTCGTCTGCGTGGCGGAGACGAGCTCGAGCGACACCTCGTCGACCTCGCCGGTGTCGCGCTCGGCGCGGAACGTGTGCTTGCCGGGTCCCACGAGCACGGGCTCGGTGAGCGGCGTGGTGCCGGCGGGCTCTCCATCGACGAGCAGCTTCGCGGGGCCGCCCTCGACGGTGACGGTGACCTCGGCGGTGAGCGAGCGGATCTGCTCGAGCTCGGTGGCGACGGCCTCGCGGCGGTCCTTCGAGACCTTCGCGCCGCCCTGCTCGAGGTACTGCTTGAAGGTGCGGACGGCGTCTCCGTACTTGAACAGCCGGCGCTCGCAGAGGCCGATGTTGAACAGCACCTCGTACGTCGGCTGCGCTTTCTGCGCCGCGCGGAACTCGGCGAGCGCGGCGGGATAGTTGCCCTCTTTGTAGAGCGCGACGCCGCGGTCGTAGCGGACGGCGGCCTCGGACTTCGGCTTCGCCGCTGCCCACGCCGTCGCGTTCAGGAGCAGCAGCAGCAGGAGAGAGCAGAGTCGCTGCATGCGGCGCGCAGCGTATTCCAAGCCTGCGCGCCCCGCGCGACTTCCGACTTCCTACTGGCTCACGCCTCGCGGTGGGCCTTCTCCAGCTCCGCGACGTCGAGCTTCTGCATCTTCAGCATCGCGTCGACGACCGCCTTCACCTTCTTCGGGTTCGGGTCGGCCATGAGCTGCATGAACCGGCGGGGGACGATCTGCCAGGCCAGCCCGAACGGGTCGTTGATCCACCCGCACATCGTCGGCTTCGAGCCCGCCGCGAGCAGCGCGTTCCAGTACCGGTCCACCTCGGCCTGGTCTTCGCAGTCGATGAAGACGGAGAACGCGTCGCTGAACTTGAAGTGCGGCCCGCCCTCGAAGGCCATGAACCGCTGGCCGCCGACGACGAACTCGGCCTGCTGCCCGGCGCGCATCAGCACCTTCGTGTCGGGGAAGACCTGCGCGTACAGCTTCAGCGCTGCGTCGAGGTTGTCGTTGAACATCAGGAAGGGGGTTGCCTTGTTCGTGCTCACGTCGGACTCCTCCAGTTGGGGTTCACCCCAGACGTCGGAGCCGCCCCGATTTTCTCTACACGCGACAGCAGGTATTTCTTTTCCACCGTGCTGTCGGTGCCTTCGGCGGCCTTGCGGTACGCCTCGGCCGCCTGGCGCGCGTCGCCCGCCATCTCGAGCAGGTGCCCGCGGACCGCCTCGAGGCGGTGGTGCTGGGCGAGCACCTCGTCGGACGCCAGCGCCTCGAGCCGCTCGAGGCCGGTCTTCGGGCCGTGCACCATCGCGAGCGCGACGGCGGCGTTCAGCGACACCATCGGGTTCGGAGCCACGCGCTCGAGCACCCGGTAGAGCGCGAGAAGCTGCGGCCAGTCGGTGTCCTCGGCGCGCTTCGCCTCGTCGTGAACGGCGGCGATCGCGGCCTGCAATTGGTACGGGCCGATCTGCCCCTTCGGCAGCGCCGCGCTGATGAGCGCGATGCCCTCGGCGATGGCCGCCGCGTCCCACTTCGTACGGTCCTGCTCGTGCAGCGGCACCAGCTCGCCGGTCGCGGTGGTGCGCGCCGGCCGCCGCGCGTCGGTGAGCAACATCAGCGCGAGCAGCCCGGCCACCTCGGGCTCGTCGGGCAGCACGCGGTGCACGGCCCGCGCGAGCCGCAGCGCCTCGCCGGTGAGCTCCGAGCGCACGAGCTCTTCGCCGAAGCTGCTGGCGTAGCCCTCGTTGAACACCAGGTACAGCACGTGGAGCACCTGCCCCAGCCGCGACGGCCACTCGGTGGGAGCCGGCTTCTGAAAGGGCACGCCCGACGCCTGCACCGCCTGCTTCGCGCGGCTGATGCGCTGGGCCATGGTGGCCTCGGAGACGAGGAACGCCTTGGCGATCTCGGCGGTGGTGAGCCCCCCGACGGCGCGCAGCGTCAGCGCGATGGCGGACGCCGGGGTCAGCGACGGGTGGCAGCACATGAACAGCAACAGCAGCGTGTCGTCGCCGGCATCGACCGCGGGCACGTCGGCCTCGAAGTCGCGCTGCAGCTCGGCGCCGTGCTCGTCTTCGCGCCGGCGCCGCGCGTCGTCGGCGCGCGACTGATCGGTCAGCCGGCGGAACGCCACCTGGATGAGCCACGCGCGCGGGTCGTCGGGCCGGCCGCGCGGCCAGGCCTGCGCCGCGGCCAGCAGCGCGTCCTGCACCGCGTCTTCCGCGGCGGCGAAGTCGCGGAAGCGCCGCAGCACCGCGGCCAGCACCTGCGGCGCGAGCTCTCTGAGCAGCTCCGGGTTCACTTCAAGAGCGGGTCATACAGCGACCCGTCGCGAAGTGCGTCTTCAGACTTCGGGCGCAGAGCCGACGGGACGGATCTCGACCGGGAAGTTCATCGGCTGGCCGCCCGGGCCGGGAGCGGTCGAGATCTTCGCGGCGATCTCCTTCACGCGCTCGGGCGTCTTGCAGTCGAGGACCCAGTAGCCGGCGAGGAACTCCTTCGTCTCGGGGAACGGGCCGTCGGTGACGACGGCGCCGCCGGCCCCCGCGCGGACGCTCATCGCCATCTCGGGCGGAGTGAGGCCGCGGGCGTCGACCAGCTCCCTCGTGCGCTCCAGCTCGGCGTTGATGTCCTTCATGAACTGGACGTGGGCGCGAATCTCCTCGGGCTTCATCGTGCCGAACGAGCCCCAGCCCTTCGCCGTCGCGTTCATCAGCAGCATGTACTTCATGGCGCTCTCCTCGTTGTGGGTGACCTTCCACCACGAGGTCGAAGCCGCCACCGTTTTCTCGACATCACTGGTACGGGTTTTTCTCTTCGAGGCTGAGGCCGCCCGCCGGCTTGGGCTTCGTCTTCTTCGCGGGTTTGGCTCCCTCTGCCTTGGTCGGGATGACGGGCGTGGGTTCGGGTGGAGCGGCGACCGCAGCCGGCTCCGGTTCCGGCGCCGGCTCCGGCGGCGGCTCTGCCGGTTGCGGCGGTGGCGTCACTGCCGGCTGCTCGGGGCCCCTCACCCCGGCGGTCTCCCCGACGAGGGGAGCGTGTGACGGAGGCGCCGGCCTCATCGCGAGGTACGTCATCACGCCTGCGAGCGACACGAGCGCCACGCCCAGGAGCAGCCCCACCACCTTCAGCGCCGACATCGGCGACGGCGCGGGGGGCGCCGTCCGCGTCGGAGGCTCGGGCGCCTCGACCTCCGCCGGCGCCTCTTCCTCTACCGCCTGCGGCGTGGCGAGCGGGCCGCCGACGGTGCGCGCCTTCATGCTGCCGCTGGCTCCCTGCGCCACGCACGCGCGCGCCGCGGAGAAGACGCGCCCGCGCTCGACCTTCACCATGCTCGACAGGCTCGAGGCGACGGTCCTGGCGTCGGCGGGCCGCTCGGCCGGCGCCTTGGCGAGCAGCCGGTCGACGACGGCCGACAGGCCGGGCCCGACGTCGTCGCGCCGGGAGAGCAGCGGCTGCACCGGCTCGGTCAGCACCTTCGCCACCACGGCGATGTCGCTGTCCGCCTCGTGCGGGGGTACGCCGGTCACCATGTTGTAGAGCATCGCGCCGACCGAATAGAGGTCGCTCTGCGGCCCGACCGACTTCTCTCCGCGCACCTGCTCCGGAGACATGTACGCCGGCGTCCCCATCGTCGTGCCGGTCTGGGTGAGGCCCGAGCCCGAGCCGAAGCGCGAGATGCCGAAGTCGAGGATCTTCACCTGCTCGGTCGGCGCGGTGCAGATGAAGATGTTCGCCGGCTTCAGGTCGCGGTGAATCACGCCCGCCTGGTGCGCGGCGGCGAGCGCATCGAGGATGCAGCAGGCGACGTACACCGCTTCCCCCGGAGCCAGCCGCCCGAGCTGCTTCACCACGGAGCGCAGCGTCGCGCCCTCGAGGTACTCCATCACGATGAAGGGCTCGCCCTTCTCGGAGGTCCCGCGGTCGAGCACGTCGACGACGCCGGGGTGGTTGATCATCGCGGCCGCGCGCGCCTCGAGCTCGAAGCGGCGCATGAACTGCTGATCCGTCGCGAGCCGCGCGTCGAGCGTCTTGATCGCGACGCGGCGGCCGATCGCCGTGTTCACCGCCTGGAACACGGTGCCCATGCCGCCCTGCCCCAACAGGCCTTCGATGCGGTACTTGCCCGCGAGCAGCGGCGGAGAGGAACGGGGAGCCATGAGGAAGGCGCGCGAATGCTACCCCATCTTCAAGGGCCTTCACGGCTCTGCTAGAGGCCCGGACCGATGCTGACCCTCGCCCTCGCTCTGTCGCTCTGTGCAGCACCGTCTCCCCAGGTCCTCTCGCGCGCCGACGGCCGCATCGACCTCGCGCAGGGCGTGCTCTCGGCGCCGGTGACGGGAGAGCTGCGCGAGGCGGCGCTGCAGTTCGCGCTCTCGCGCAAGGCCGAGCTCGGCCTCGGGCCGGGCAGCACGCTGGTCATCGGCGACGCCTTCTCCACGAAGCTCGGCGCCACGGTGCACCTCGAGCAGCGCATCGCGGGTGTCGCGGTCTACGGCGCGACGGCGATCGTCACCTTCGACACCGAGCGCCGCGTGGTGCGCGTGAGCTCGTCGCTGTCTCCCGCTCCGGCGAGCGGGCTCGTCTGGAACCTCTCGGGCCCCGACGCGCTGCGCGCCGCCGCCGCACAGGTGCACTTCGCGCAGCTGCAGGCCGACCGCACGCCCTACGGAGGCTGGCAGCCGTACATCTTCCCCGTCGAGGGCAGGCTGCGTGCGGGCTACCTCACCTGGGTCCCCACGCTCGACCTCAAGGAGAACTGGCACCTCGCCATCGACGCAGCCGACGGCCACGTCATCTTCGAGGAGAACCGCGTGCACCACGCCACCGACGCGAAGGTCTACGCGTCGAGCCCGCTCGGCCTCGCGGGCGGCGTCGGCGTCACGCCGCTCATCGACGTGCAGCTCGCCGACTTCCCCGCGACGTGGGACGGCGGCACGCTCGAGGGCTCGCACATCCGCTCGTTCAACTGCTGCCCCACGGCGGGCTGCAGCGCTGATGCGGGAGCCGCTCCGCGCCGCGCGACCGGCATGGTGCAGACGTTCGGCGGCCAGGTGCTCACGTACGACGTCGCCATCTGCGACCGGCAGCACCGCGCGAACAACGACCCGGCGGTGAACCCGAACGAGAACTTCGTCTACGCGCCGGTGGACCCGCCGACGAGCCCGCGTCCGACGCTCGCGTCGCTCGCCGACTGGGACGAGTTCGCCGAGGTGCACGCGTACTACCACGTGAACAAGGCCTACGATTACCTGGCCGCGCTCTCGACGGGCCCGTTCGCGACGCAGAAGGGCCTCATGCCGTTCAACCTGCGCGACGAGCGCCTCGGCCGCGTGACCGCGGTGTGGGTCAACGCGAGCGACCCGGACTTCCAGGCCGGCACGCAGAGCGGCTCGATGATCACCTCGAACGTGCTCGCACGCACCGACAACGCCATGTACGTGCAGCGCGAGCAGATGCAGGCGATGGCGGTGCCGGAGTACGCGTTCGATTCCGACGCGCTGATCATGTACCAGGGCGACCGCGCCGACTACGCGTACGACGGCCCGGTCGTCTGGCACGAGTTCGGGCACGGCGCGATTCACGCGACGGCGAACTGGAACTACACCATCGCGATCGACTCGCGCTCGGCGAACGCCGAGTCGCAGGCGCTGCACGAGGCGAACGCCGACGTCATCGCGGCGATGACCGGCAACCTCTCGAACGTCGGCGCCTACGTCGGGCCGCGCGCCACGCCGGGCAGCTCGGGCATCCGCGACCTCGACAACAGCGCGAAGTGCCCCGACGTGCTGTGGGGCGAGTCGCACCAGGACAGCCTGCACTACACCGGCGCCATCTGGCAGGCGCGGCAGAACCTGTTCCAGGGCACCGACGAGGGCAAGACGTTCGACGCCGCGTTCTACGCCGCGCTCGTCTCGTTCCCGAAGGACGTCGACTTCGAGAAGGCCGCGGCCATCATCGCCGGCAGCGTGGCGCAGGCGTTCCCCTCGATTCCCGACGCGCAGCAGAAGATGAAGGCCGTCTTCGATTCGCGCGGGGTCACGAGCTGCAGCAAGGTGCTCGACCTCACCAACGACCGCACGCCGCGGCCGTACTACGCGATTCCGGGCAGCTTCAGCGCCGGCCTCGCGATGGGCTCGCTGGTGCCGGGCCCGTTCCAGTTCAAGTTCAAGGCGCCGGCCGGAGTGAAGGCCGTCACGCTGACGGGCCAGAGCTTCGGCGGCGGAGGCAGCGGCGGCACCACCCGCGTGCGCCTCGTCGCGAAGAAGAACGCGCCCATCACGTTCACGCGCACCGCGAGCGCGCTGGCGCACGACGCCGACGTCGAGCTCATCCCCACCTCGACGCAGGGCACGCTCAGCGGCCGCCTCGAGATCGCGGTGCCGTGCGGCGGAGAGGTCTACTTCACGATGGTGAACCCGAGCTCGCGCGACCGCACCGTGTACAACCTCGGCTTCGACTACGAGCCGGCCGACCGGTGCGAGGAGCCGATGATGCCGGTGCCCGACGCCGGCACGTCTGGGCCCGAGCCCGAGCCGGTCGTGCTGCCGTCGCAGTCGATCGAGCTGGGCGAGCCGCACTCCGGCTGCGGCTGCGGCGCGGGCGCGGGCCCGGTGCTGCTGCTCGCGGTGGGTGCGCTGCTGCGCCGCCGGCGTCGCTAGACAGATAGGCTGCTGAAAACGGCTGCCAAACCCACGTTCTCCGCCATCGGCGCCTGTATCGATTCCGGGTCGCTGATCCGAGCAGCGTCGAAGTGACGGGCACTTGGCGCCGGGGCCGCCGCGACCCGTGTTCCACTAGAGGACCCGGTCGGTTGCGCGAGGGCTGACTGTTTTTCGATGCAGGGGTCTTCCGCGCGATCTTTGCGCGCCGGGCACTTGCGGGCCCGGATCCGCTGGATCCGCCCGTGCAACGTGGTTCCCCGCCGACCGCGCAAAAAGGGGAAAAACGGAATGAACTGGAGACTCGCTACTGGGCTGTTGGGGATCGTCGCCGCTGGATGCGGCGGTGAAGTGAACGCCCCGACGCCGCGCAGCACTGCTTCTACCTCGCAGGCCCTCACCGGAGACGGGACCATTCCCCGGGTGCAGAACCCGCCGCCCGCGTCCGACCTGTCGGCCCTGCCGGGCGACCTGCGGGCGCAGCCGGTGCCGGGCCCGTCGGCCGCCGACCTCGCGGTCTACGTGAAAGACAACGCCGCGGCGATTCGCCTGGGCAAGGCGCTGTTCTGGGACATGCAGGTGGGCAGCGACGACAAGACCGCGTGCGCGTCGTGCCACTTCCGCGCGGGCGCTGATCCGCGCTCGAAGAACCAGATGTCGCCGGGCCTCAAGCACGTCCCGCAGATGGACCTCGAGTTCACCACGGGCGGCGTGAACTACCAGCTCACCGCGGCGGACTTCCCGCTGACGCGCCTCGCGGTTCCGGGCGTGCGCGGTGCGCTCGACCCGAACACCGACTCGAACGACGCGGTCAGCTCGCAGGGCGTGCCCTTCCTCGACCCGGGCCTCGACCCGCTCGGCTTCAACTTCGGCTTCCGCAAGGCCCGCCGCGTCGAGCCGCGCAACACGCCCACCGTCATCAACGCGGTCTACAACCACCGCCAGTTCTGGGATGGCCGCGCCGAGAACATCTTCAACGGCGTGAACCACGTCGGCGCGCGCGACCCGAACGCGCGCGTCGTCCGCGCCGATACGCCGGACTCGCTGTCGCTGGTGCAGGTCGCGCTGACGAACTCGAGCCTCGCTTCGCAGGCCGTCGCCCCGCTCCTGAGCGACCTCGAGATGGCCGAGCCGGGCCGCACGATGCAGGACGTCGCGCGTGACCTGCTGCGCCGCAACCGCCGCATGGGCAAGAAGATGCAGGGCCAGCGTCCGCTCATCGACCAGCGCGTGTCGCCGACGGACAGCGTGCTCGGCTCGATCAGCCGCTACCCGGCGAAGGGCCTGACGGTTCAGTCGTACGACCAGATGATCCGCGACGCGTTCCACGACGTCTGGTGGAACAGCAACAAGCTCATCCGCGTGAACTCGGACGACACCATCAGCTTCGTCGACGCGCGGGGCAACGGTAACTGCGGCAGCGATGAGTTCACGCTCATGCAGTACAACTTCGCGCTCTTCTTCGGCCTCGCGGTTCAGGCGTACGAGTCGACGCTGATCGCCGACGACACCCCGTGGGATCGCTTCCGCCGCGAGGTGCCGGGCTCGACGAACCCGCTGCTCAACCCGTGGGTGAACACGAACCCGAACCACATCAGCCGCCTGGCGCTGTTCGGTGCGCACCTGTTCAACGACCGCACGCGCGGCCCGACGAACATCCGCTGCTCGAACTGCCACGAGTCGGCCGAGCTCACCGACGCCTCCGCGCGCCGCGTGAACGCCGCGACGAACGGCATGGTCCGCAACCGCGACGGCAACATCATCGACAAGGGCTTCAACAACATCGGCGTGCGCCCGACGGCCGATGACCTCGGCACCGGCGACAGCGACGCGTTCGGCCCCCTCTCGGCGACGAAGCGGCTCTTCCCTGGCGCGCTGCCGGCGACGTTCGACGGCGCCCCGGTGAGCAAGGGCCTGGGCATCGAGGGCGCGTTCAAGATTCCGTCGCTGCGCAACGTGGCGTTGACGGCGCCGTACTTCCACAACGGAGACGTGCACACGCTGCGCGAGGCGGTCGAGCTGTACTCGCGCGGCGGCAACGTGGCGCCCATTCGCCAGATGGACGGCGTCACCGACGTCGAGCCTCTGGGCATCCCGTCGCTCACGTCGGATGAGGTCGACGCCATCGTCGCGTTCCTCGAGTCGCTGACCGACCCGCGCGTGCCGATCGCCGCGGCCCCGTTCGACCACCCGCAGATCTTCGTGCCGAACGGCCACAAGAACCACGGCGGCGGTCACTTCGCGAAGGACGACATGGTCGAGATTCCGATGACGGGCGCTGCCGGTGGCGCGCCGCTCCCGGGCTTCCTCGAGGGCGTCTTCGGTCCGTAACTTCGAATTCTGCGGGTAGGGTGAGAAGCCCACCGTCGCCACAGGTGACGGTGGGTTTCTCTTTTGCGGGCGGAGTGCTCGCTTCGCGAGCTGCCGGGATCGGGATCGCGATCGGCTCTCCGCTACCTGGGCAGCTTCGCTTTCGCTACCTCGGTCGCTTTGTCCTCGCGTAACGCCGCGGATCAGCACGGTGCAGCGACCGGCACTTTGATTGCTCATGGGCTTCGTCACCATGAACAAGCTCATCTGCGCTGCCGTGTTGGTCCTGGTCGCCTGTGGTCCTACCCCCCTCGAGCAGTTTCGCGCCGCCTCACCTTCGAGCCAGGGGCTCGAGGTGTCGATGCCCAGCGGCAACACGACGAAGCAGGGCCTGGGCGACGACTCGAAGCCTGCGCTGATGCCGGGCGTCACCCTCGTCGCCACCCTGCTCGTCAACGGCGGCGTCGGCCTCACGCTCGGCGTCGTCGCCGCCATCGTCTCCGAGGAGCCCGCCGTCCTCACCGAGGACCACGCCGAGTGGGGCCCCCTCACCCAGCCGCTGTGGAAGCACAGCTTCCGCCTGAAGATGGATCGCGCCGGCGAGAAGTCGGTGAAGTACGTGATGGAGCGCCGCGCGAAGAGCTCCACCTCCGACGCCGATTACGAGGTCGTGCTCACCGGCCAGCACACCTTCGGCGAGCTGCGCGCCGGCTCGGGTGACTTCGTGCTGCGCGACGTCGACAACAAGACCAGCGCCGAGGTCACGTATGCGCGCAACGCGAAGAAGGACCTCGAGGTGAAGGTCGGCTTCCGCGGCGGCACGCCGTCGGACTACGCGTACTCGCAGGTCGAAGGCGGCGAAGGCAGCTTCGAGTTCCGCGTCGCCAGCGACTTCGTCACCAAGACCTCCGCGAAGGAGCTCCTCACCGTGAAGTCGCGCTGGCTGCAGACCGGCGCCGGCCGCGCCGACGTCACCGGCACCGACGGCGACCTCACCACCGAGGCGCGCTTCACCGAGTGCTGGAACGCCGACCTCAACCGCACCCACTACGCCGACACGCTCGGCCTCTTCCCCACCGAGGGCTCCGCCGACGCGTGCGCGTTCAAGGACGCGAGCTACGCGACGCTCATCGGCCCGTGACCGTCACTCCACGGCCGTGAGCGGCACACACGACCACGGCTCGAAGACGTTCACCTTGCCGGCGCGGAGGCCGGGCTGGAAGCAGACCTCCGCGCCGAACCGCGAGCGCTCAGTCCAGGCCGTCTGGTCCTCCGGCCGCGCCTCGATGACGAACAGCGTGTCGAGCTCGGCGTCTCGCCCCGGCTTGAAGCGCACCACCGCCGACAGCCCTTCGGGCAACGCGGGCTCGGCGCGGACCTCGACGCCGACCCACCCGTCCTCCCGCCTCAAGATGCCGCGCAGCCGCGGCAGCCCATCCAGCTCGGCGGAGTGCTCGCGCTCGTAGCGCTCGAGCAGCCGGCTGTAGTCGTCGAACACGAGGCCCACGTCGTAGCCCGCGAGCTGAAACGCCGCCGCCCACAGCTCGAACCCGAAGAGGTCGCGCGGGAAGTCTTCGCGCGCCAGCGCCTGCAACACCTTCCGCGGAGCCTCTTGGCCGTGGCGGTCGACCAGCGCCTGGATGAACGTCGAGCCCAGCGGGTACTGCAGCTCGAGGTCCTGCGTCTGCGCCAGCTTCTCGGGCTCGGTCAGCAGCATCGGCTCCACCAGCTTGCGCCTGAAGACCCACGCCGCCTGGAACCGGTCCATCGCCGCGTCGCCGCCGTCGCCCGGCGACACCGCGCGCTGGACCCAGCTCGCCAACCCCTCGTTGAACACCGACATCTGGGCAAGGCCGCGACCGTGCTCCTCCCGCGCGAGGCGGCCCGCGAGCACGTGGGTCGTCTCGTGCGCCAGCACGCCGAGCAGGTCGGGCGCGTCGAGCCCCATGCGAACGCTCTCGTGCAGCGCCGTGCCCAGCGTGTTCGCCGACGAGCCCCACAGGTCGACCGAGACCGGCGCTCCGCCGTCGACGCCCAGCACGGCGCAGACCTGCTCGAACTTCTCGTCGGCTCCCAAGAGCAGCTCCTGCGCCCGCTCGCCGCGGTGGGCGGGGTACGCGAAGCGGTAGTGCTGCGTCTCGGCGTGCCCCGCGGCGCCCTGCGAGAACCACGCGCCCGGCGCCTCTTCGGTCTGGCCCTCGTGGCGGTCGCCGCCGTTGTCGAACATGAAGCGCAGCGCCACGCCCAGCGACACGACCGTCGCCACCGCGACGAACGCCGAGACCACGGGGCGCTTGAGCGTCTCCTCCACCGACCGCGTCGAGCGGCCCGCGCGCATGAACGCGAGCAGGCCGGCGAGCGCGAGCCCGGCCGCCATGAGCAGCTGCGTGAGCAGGTTCTCGAAGGGGACCTCCCACCGCGTCCCCACGAAGCTCGGGTAGAGCAGCTGGGTCGGGTCGAGCAGCGAGACGGAGGGGACGGAGCGCGAGCCCCACGAGATGATGCTCAGCACCAGGCCGAGACACGCCCACGCCAGCGCGCGCGTGAAGCCCAGCAGCATGCCGGCGAAGAGGCTCACCGCGACCGCGAGCAGCATCAGGCCGAGGTGCTGCAGCACCAGGTGAAGGTGCACCTCGTGGTTCAGCGAGCCGCGCGACCACAGGTGCAGCGCCACCGCGAGCACCGCGGCGAGCACCGGGTAGACCATCTGCACCGCGAGCGCGCAGCACACCTTCGCCGTCCAGATGCGCGGGCGAGACAGCGGCAGCCCGTCGAGGAAGCCCAGCGTGCCCTCGTCGGCCTCGCGCGCCAGCAGGCCGGTGCCGACGGCGAACGCGACGAGCAGCGCCACCGAAGCGCCCCCGCCGCCGAGCTCGTAGAAGGTCTCGGACAGCGCCTCGAAGTCCGGGTCTCCGAACACGGCGTCCACGAGGTGGTTCACCGCGAACAGCGCCAGGCCGAGCACGGCGAAGACGCGCTGGTCGCGAAGCTCTTTGAGCAGCAGCGCCTTCACCGAACCTCCCAGCGGCGGGCGCCGATGCGCACGGTACACTGCAGGTCCGCGTCGTATTTCTCCACCGCGGTGAACAGCCGCGTGCCCTCGATCGGCGTGACGGGCAGGTACCCGTCCTGCGTGGCGTCCACGCGCGGGAGCTGCCCGCCGACCTCGGGCGTCCACGGGTCGAGCGTGTCGTAGCGCACGGTGAACGGCGCCTTCGCTTCCGCGTCGGGGCGGCGCACCACGAACTCGACCTCGTAGAGCCGTGTGCCCACCGGCCGTGCGTCGTACCGCGCCTTCCACCCCAGCAGCTTCGGCGCGGGGCCGAACACCTTCGGCGCGTCGCGCAGCGCTTCGGCCAGCGCGGCAGAGAGCTTCGCGTCGACCGGGCCGGCTCGCAGCGCCGCGCGGATGTCGTTCACCGGCCGCGTGCCCAGCACCTCGCGCAAGAGCTCGCGCGCGCCGGGCTGCTGCATCAGCCGCGTCACGCCGCGGTAGGCGAAGGCGGTGCCGAGACAGTCGCCCAGCGTCTCCTGCGTCTCGCCCCAGCGCTCGAGCGCGCGCACGTCGAGCGGCACGAGGTGCGTGGCCGCGTCGGCGCGCCCCTCGAGCAGCGCGCGGAAGGCGGGCTCTTCACGGGCCACCCACCACGCCGAGTACCCGTCGAGCAGCCAGTGCCGCGCTTCGCGGTGGTTCCGCGCGCGCGCGTACCAGGTGAGCACCTCGTGCACGGCGAACACGCGGAAGTCAGCGGTCTGGAAGCCGAGCCTGCCGAGCGGCGCCTTGAGCACGACCCCGTCGGCGTCGGGCAGGTCGGCGCGCTGGTACGCGTCGACGTCGAGCGACGCGTCGGGCAGGACGAAGACGGCCGGCAGCGCGGAGAGCCCCAGCCAGCTGCCCAGCTCTTCCAGGTCGCCCGCGAGCGAGCTTCCCAGCTCGCGCGCATCGGCCTCGCTCAGCTGCGAAGCGCGCGCGATGCCGACGACGAGGCCCAGCGCGCTCGCCTTCGCGCGCACCGCCTCGAGCAGGTCGAACGCGGGCTTCGGCTTCCGCGCGTCGAGGGTGGCGACCAGCGAGAGCGGCAGCGTGGCCGCGACGATGACCGCGACCTTCTCGCGGCGCGACATGCGGTGGGCGAGCGCGGCGACCCACGCTCCCTCGCGCGCGAGGGCCAGCACCGCCGCGCAGCCGACGAACGCCGCGATGAGGGCTGCGGTGAGGGCGAGCTGGTCCCACGGCGTGGGCTCGCGCTCGACCACCATCGACGGCGCGACGAGGCCGAGCGGAGCGAGGCTCAGCACGGGCTCTTGCGAGTAGCGGTCGATGGCCCAGACGATGCCGACCACCACGCCCCAGCCGACGTAGCGGTACCGGCCGAGCAGGCCGAGCGTGAACGCGAGCGCGTAGAAGCACAGCGCGAAGGTGAACGTGCGCGCGGCGATGTTGAGCAACAGCTCGAGCGTGACGGAGGTGTGCGCGCTGGCCCGCGCCGCGAGGCCCACGAGCTGAGAGGCCAGCGGGATGCAGACCCAGGTGGCGCCGAGCAGCCACTTCGTTCCGAGCACGCGCGCGGGCGTGAGCGGCAGGGCCTCGAGGAACAGCTGCGTCTTGCCGGTGTACTCGCGGACGACGAGCCGGTTCGCGACGGCGAGGCACAACAGCGGCAGCGCGAACGGCAGCAGGCGCTGAAACGGCAGGAAGGGGCTGCCGACGTCGAGCTCGCGCCACGCACGGAAGCCGGTGAACGCCCAGACGAGGCCCCACAGCGCGAGCACGACCCAGCGGTGCTCACGCCACTCCTTGCAGAGGAGCGCGCGGATCATCCGCCGACCCGGGCGAAGGCGAGGAACACCTCCTCGAGCGACAGCTCGGACACCGCGGTGCCCTCGGGCCAGCTCGCGCTCGCCCACAGCTCGGGAGTCGCGCGGAAGACGCCGTCGCGCAACAGCTCGAAGCCCGGCGGCGCCGCGACCGGCACCGGGCTCACGCGCTTCACCGACGCGCGCAAGAGCTCGAGGCTGCCCTCGAAGCGGGCGCGGCCCGCCTGAATGATGCCGACGCGGTGGGAGAGCTGCTCGACCTCGCCGACGAGGTGCGAGGAGAAGAACACCGTCGCGCCCCGCTCGCGCTGCAGCTGCACGAGCAGGTCGTTGAACTCGCGCCGCGCGACGGGGTCGAGGCCCGCGGTGGGCTCGTCGAGCAGCAACAGCGGAGGCCGCGGCGCGAGCGCGAGCGCGAGGCCGAGCTTGGCGCGCGTGCCGCCCGAGAGCTCCGCGGCGCGCCGGTCGGCGGGCACGTCGAGCAGCTTCAGCAGCCGCGTGAACTCGGCGCCGTCCCACGTCGGGTAGAGGCCACCGACGAAGCGGCCGAGGTCGTGCGCGGTCATCCACGGGTAGAACGTGGGCTCCTGCGAGACGTAGCCGATGCGCTGCTTGTGCTGCACCGAGACGCGCTGCACCCGCTCTCCGAGCAGCTCGAGCGTGCCCGAGTCGGGCTTGAGGATGCCCATCAAGATGCGCAGCGTCGTCGTCTTGCCGGCGCCGTTGCGGCCGAGGAAGCCGTAGACCTCGCCGGGCTCGACGGTGAGGCTCAAGCCGTCGAGCGCCTGCACGCGCCCGAAGCGGCGCGTGACGTTCTCGAGCCGAATCGCCGCGCTCACGGCGTGACGGACGACGTCGAGGCGTCGGGCGTCGAAGTTGCGGGAGTCAACGCGCAGGCGAAGGCGAATGCGAAGGCGAGCAGTCGGCGCATGACGACGGCTTACCTGATTTCGTTGCCGCGCAAGACGCGCAGCAGCACCTCTTCGAGCGACGAGCTGTGCACCGCGACGTCGACGATGGGCAGACCGGCCGCGTAGAGCTGGCGGAGCACCTCGGTGGCGGGCGGTGCTCCGTTCGCCTCGATGTGCGTGAGGCTCAGCCCGTCGGCGGCGAGCTGGCCGGCGGGGACGGTGTCGACCTTCGTGGCGAACTTCACCTCGAGGCGGCGCTCGCCGAGGCGGCGCATGAGGGCGTGCTTCTCTTCGACGAGGCTCAGGCGGCCCTTGTCGATGATGCCGACGCGGTCGGCGAGCTCTTCGGCCTCTTCGAGGTAGTGCGTGGTGAGCACGACGGTGGTGCCCTCGGCGCGCAGCTTGCGGACGTACGTCCACAGGTCGCGGCGCAGCTCGATGTCGACGCCCGCGGTCGGCTCGTCGAGGAAGACGAGGCGCGGACGGTGCACGAGCGCCTTCGCGATGAGCAGGCGCCGCTTCATTCCTCCGGAGAGCGCGCGCGTCGCGGCCTCGGCCTTGTCCTGGAGCTTCAGCGCCTCGAGCAGCTCGTCGATGCGGGCGGGGTCGGCGGCCTTCCCGTAGAAGCCGAGCTGAATCTCGAGCGACTCGCGCACGGTGAAGAACGGGTCGAAGTTGATCTCCTGCGGGACGAGCCCGACGTCGTAGCGGGGCCGCACCGGGTCCAGGTCGACGTCGACGCCGAAGAGCTTCACCGTGCCGGACGTCTTCTTCACCAGCCCGCAGACGCAGCCGATGAGCGTCGTCTTGCCGGCGCCGTTCGGGCCGAGCAGCGCGAAGATTTCACCCGCTTCGATGGTGAGGTTGGCGTCGGCGAGCGCGGTGAGGTCGCCGCGGTACCGCTTCGTGAGGCCTTGGACTTCGAGGACTGCGGGCACGCGAGCTGTTGGCTTAGCTCAACTTCAGGGGCACGCGCGGACCCGAATGACCTCGAGCGTGCCGTTGCCGGTGCGCTGGACCCAGGCGACGTCTCCGTTCTTCAGGCTCTGCCAATCGGAGCCGTCGTCGCCGAGCGCGTGCGGAATCGTCTCGATGGGCCCGGCCGGAAGGCGCTGCAGCTTCGCGCTCTGCCCGGTCGTCCACCCGGCGAGCAGCTGCCCGTCGAAGCGCGCGAGGTGCGGCCGCCGGTCGTCGCCGGCGTCGGCGGTGAGCCACGCGCGCGCGAGCACCTGGCCGGTGTTGCCGAGGTGCACGAGCGCGACGTCCCAGTCCTGCCGGCCCTCGCGCGAGGCGTAGGTGAGCATGAAGCCGGCGTCGGCGTCGGAGGTGAGGCCGCCGAGCTCTCCGCCGTAGCCGCCGACGCAGTTGCCGCTCGGCTCGTCGGAGATGAGCGTCTGGCGGTGGTTGAACATGATCGCCTTCTGCGGGTAGCAGTCGGACTGGCACATCGCGCCGAGGCTCATGCCGTTGTGGTGCAGGCGCTGGTCTCCGCTGTGGCTGCAGCCCCAGTCCCAGACGTTCTGCCAGCCGGCGTCGGGCGTGATGAGCTTCAGCGTGTCTCCCTGGTGGCCGATGTTGTCCGGCCAGCGGCGGTGCAGCGCGGCGTACGCGGCGTAGCCGGTCGGCGTCTTCACCAGGCGGCCCGTGCGCGCGAACTCTCCGAACCACTCGGTGCCGATGACGGTGTGGTCTCCGCCGGTGAGGAGCGTCTGCTCTTCCTTGATGGCTCCAGCGAGCGACACGCGGACGAAGACGAGCTTGTCGGGCGCGCGGGAGACGAGCAGGCCGAGCTCGTCGGGGCCGGCGGCGAGGCCGAGCACCATGTCTCCGGGGACGGAGAAGCCCGTCGCGGTCAGCGCGTCGTTCGCGTCGAGGACGCGGAGCTGGATGGCGCCGCTCGACGAGAACGCGAGCGCCGCGCCGCTGGGAAGCTCGGTGAAGTGCGCCGGCGTTCCGAAGTCCGCGGTCGCGGCGAGCGCGGTGCGGCGGATGGAGGTGGCGAGCGGGCCGCCGCGCGTGCACGCCGGAGTCGTCGCCGCACCGCCGCCGGCTCCGGAGGTTGAGGTGCCTCCACCGGTAGACGAGGTGATGGTGCCGCCGCCGGTTCCACCGCCGGTGCCGGTCGTCGTCGTCGGGGAGCCGCCTCCGCCGGTGCTCGCGGTGTTGACGTTCTGTGGACCGGGTTGGAGCGCCGCCTCGCCGGTGCAGGCGGCCACTTGCGCAAGAAGCGCAAGCGCAACAGCGCGAGTCGTCGTGGGCGAGGGCACGGCAGCGCTCGGTGGAGCAATTGCGATACCGCGCGCCGCTAGTTCACTTCGACTCGCAGCAGCCCGCGCTTCTTGCCCGACGACGCGTCGACGGTGTCCATCGCCTCGAACAGCTTCGCGACCGGCACCACCCACGGCCCGTAGCTCTCGTTCACGTCGAGGATGAAGACGTCGTCGTCACCGACGAGGCCTCCGATGGGGCTGTGGTGTCCCCCGCCGGTTCCGAAGATGGGCCCGCGGTGGAAGTTGATGACGTACCGCCGATTCGGGTCGGCCACGTGGGAGAGCTCTTCGCGGAACTGGTCCATGGTGAGGTCGCGCAGCACCGTCACCGTCCAGCCGGGCCGCTCGGTCGCCTTCGCGAGCTCGTCGAGGGTGAGGCCGCCGAAGCAGAAGCCGGCGGGACACGGCGACTCGAAGGTGCCCGCGTCGAGCGAGCTCCACACGTTGGCGAGCGACGTGGGCCCACAGGCGCTCGGGTTCGTCTGCGACTGCAGCGGGCTGCGGTACGGCGACACGGTCCACCCGCGCGCGAGTAAATCCGAATCGCGTCGGGCTACGGACCAGTCTGGCGCCTTCGACGGCTTGAGCGCGACGTAGGCGACGGCTCCCCCGAGCAGCAGCACCACTGCGAGCGCGATCCGCTTCATGTCACCGGCGTGTACGCACCCTTGCACTCGAAGCGCAATCGACATGCCGACGGAAACTCGCCCGAGATGACCGCGATGATCCGACACGCAGTCACACCTTCCCTCGGGTGCCCTCATGGCTCTGCTCCGATACGGTTCACGCGGCTCTCAGGTCGAACGTCTTCAGCAACAACTCGAAGCAGCCGGGTTCGAGCTGGGAGACGTCGACGGCATCTTCGGCCGTCGCACGCAGGCCGCCGTTCAGGCCTTCCAGCGGCAGCAGGGCATCACGGTCGACGGCATCGTCGGCTCGCAGACGCAGGGGCGGCTGCAGGGTCGCGCGGACGGCTTCGACGACGACGGGCGCACGAACCCGGGCCAGGTGATGACGCCCGCCGAGCTGCGGCGCCTCAACAACACGCGCGTCGACCACCAGATGCCGGACCGCGGCCCGGGGTGGATGGGCTACTACTCGGCGAGCAGGCGCTGGGGCACCGAGCGCACCATCGAGACGCTGAAGACGGTCGCGGCGCGCTACCACGCGGCGACGGGCCAGACGCTGCGCATCGGCGACATCAGCCTGCGCGGCGGCGGAGACATCTCCGGCCACGCGAGCCACGAGACCGGCCGCAACGTCGACATCGACATGGCGTTCTCCGACGGCCGCACCGACATCGAGCGCAACCGCAACAGCGTGAACGCGACGTGGCGCAGCCCCCACTACGACCGCGCGGCGACCCGGCGCCTGATTCAGGAGATCAAGCGCGCGAACCCGAACATCCAGATTCTGTTCAACGACCCGGTGCTGGTGCGGGAAGGCCTCGTTCGCGCCTACCCGAACCACGACAACCACCTGCACCTGCAGAACATGAACTGAAGCGGTAACCGTCATCGCTTTGTCATCGCCGTCGTCGCGGGCCCTTGCTCGCGGCGCGCGGCGTGGTTGTTCTCCTTCCATGACTCCTCAGCAGCCCGCCGACGAAGTGCTCGTGCTCGAGCTTCACCAGCTCTTGAGCGAGATCGACGTGCTGCGCTGGCGCGACGACGCCGCCGGGCGCCTGCGCGCGCGACTGGTCGAGCTGCAGCAGCGGCTGCGCCAGCGCGAGCGGCTGGCCGCCCTCGCGGGCGAGCTGGAGACGCAGCTGCCCGGTCCCGAGGCGGCCCCGGACGCGCGGTCGCGCTGGCTTCAGTTCAAGAAGGCGCTGCAGCCGGCCTACGAGGCCATCGCGACGACGCTGCGCGCCGAGAAGATTCACGTGCCGTCGCTGCGCCCGACGAACTGGGCGCGCAGCATCTTCCACGTGGCGGGCGCCGCAGTCTCGGTGCTGCTCATCGAGGTGCTGCCGCCGCTCGGGCTCACGCTCGCCGCGCTGCTCTACGCGGGGACGTTCTGGTTCCTCGAGCTCGGCCGCCGCCGCAGCGACAAGATGAACGCGGCGCTGCTGAAGTTCTTCCGCCACGTCGTGCACTCGCACGAGGCGGTGCGCGTCAACTCGTCGACCTGGTACGCGACGGCGCTCGTGCTGTTGACGCTCACGCGCTCGCAGGTGCTGTGCCTGGTGGCGGTGGCGATCCTCGGCGTCGGAGATCCGCTCGCCGGGCTCATCGGCCGCCGCTTCGGTCGCATCAAGCTCGTTCACGGCCGCTCGCTCGAGGGCACCGTCGCATTTTTCCTCGGCGGAGGCCTCGTCGCGTTCTCGCTGCTGCGCGTGCTTCACCCCGAGCTCGCGCTGCTGCCCGCGCTCGCCGTCGTCGCGGTGGCGTCGCTCTGCGGTGCGCTCGCCGAGCTGTTCAGCCTGCGCATCGACGACAACCTGTCGGTGCCGCTCGCGGCCGCGGCGGGTGGCGCGCTCGTGCTCGCCGTGCTCTGAACCCAGGGCATGGCGAAGCAGAAGCCGTTCAACAACCCGTTCGGGGCGCTGAAGGTCCGCAAAGAGGAACCGCCCGCCCCGGCGAAGCCTGCACCGGCGCCGCCGCGCGCGAAGCAGCAGAAGGTCTCGGTCGCCGACGAGTCGGCCGAGTTCCTCGCCGCGATGGGCGCGTTCGACCCCGTGAAGCCGGTGCGGGAAGAGGAGCCTGCCCCGGCGCCGGCGGTGGAGCAGGCCGACGACGACGCCGAGTCTCTGCTCGAGCTCGCCGAGATGGTCGTCGGCGACGCAGAGCTCGAGGTGGAGCAGAGCGGCGAGCGGGTCGTCGGGGCTCCGAAGGGCCTCGACCGCAAGCTGCTCGGCCGGCTGCCGCCGAAGTCGAAGCTCGAGGTTCAGGCGCTCAAGCCCGACGCCGCGCGCGGAGCGATGGAGCGCTTCGTCATCGACGCCCAGCTGCGCGGCGTGCGGTGCGTGCGGCTGGTGACCGGAGCTGCGTTCCGCTCGATGGCGGTCGAGGCGCTGTCGCGCGGGAAGCTGGCGCGCAAGGTGCTCGCGTTCTCCGGCGACGCGGATGCGCTCGACGTGCTGCTGCGCCGCTGATCCTCATCGACAGCATTGGGCGCCTCGGCTACTCACCCGCGCATGGCCGAGAACTTCATCTTCACCATGCAGGACCTCCGCAAGGTGAAGGGTGGCAAAGAGATCCTCAAGGGCATCTGGCTCAGCTTCTTCCCCGGCGCGAAGATCGGCGTCATCGGGCCGAACGGCGCGGGCAAGTCGACGCTGCTGCGGATCATGGCGGGGCAGGACAAGGAGATCATGGGCGAGGCCCGCCCGGATCCGAAGGCGAAGATCGGCTTCCTCCCGCAGGAACCGCAGCTCGACCCGAAGCTCGACGTGAAGGGCAACGTCGAGCTCGGCGTGAAGCCGATGAAGGACCTGCTCAACCGCTTCAACGAGGTCTCCGATGCGATGGGCCAGCCCGACGCCGACTTCGACAAGCTGCTCGCGGAGCAGGCGAAGCTGCAGGACGCCATCGACGCCGGCCAGGGCTGGGAGCTCGACCGCAAGCTCGAGATCGCGATGGACGCGCTGCGCTGCCCGCCGCCCGACGCGGACGTGACGAAGCTCTCGGGCGGAGAGAAGCGGCGCGTGGCGCTGTGCCGCATTCTGCTCGAGAAGCCCGACCTGCTGCTGCTCGACGAGCCGACGAACCACCTCGACGCCGAGTCGGTGCTGTGGCTCGAGCAGCACCTCAAGGAGTACCCGGGCACGATCGTCTCCGTCACCCACGACCGCTACTTCCTCGACAACGTCGCGCAGTGGATCCTCGAGCTCGACCGCGGCGAGGGCGTGCCCTGGAAGGGCAACTACACGTCGTGGATGGAGCAGAAGAAGAAGCGCCTCGAGCAGGAAGAGAAAGAGGCGAAGCACCGCTCCAAGTTCCTGGAGCGCGAGCTCGAGTGGGTGCACTCGAGCCAGAAGGCCCGGCAGGCGAAGGGCAAGGCGCGCCTCAACCGCTACGAGGAGATGCGCGACGAGTTCGAGAAGAAGGACAAGCGCGACGGGACGGGAGAGATCTTCATCCCGCCGGGCCCGAAGCTCGGCGGCCAGGTCATCGAGGCGAAGAACCTGCGCAAGGGCTTCGGCGACAAGCTGCTCATCGACGATCTCTCGTTCAAGCTGCCGAAGAACGGCATCGTCGGGATCATCGGCCCGAACGGCGCCGGCAAGACGACGCTGTTCCGGATGATCATGGGCCAGGAGAAGCCCGACGCCGGCGAGCTGATCGTGGGCGACACAGTGAAGCTCTCCTACGTCGACCAGACGCGCGACGCGCTGCAGGGCGACGCGAGCGTGTGGGAAGAGGTCTCGCACAAGCTGGATCAGATCGACCTCGGCGGGCGCATCGTGGCCTCGCGCGCGTACCTCTCGTGGTTCGCGTTCAAGGGAGCGGATCAGCAGAAGCGGGTGAAGGACCTCTCGGGCGGCGAGCGCAACCGCGTGCACCTCGCGAAGCTGCTCAAAGACGGCGGCAACGTGCTGTTGCTCGACGAGCCGACGAACGACCTCGACGTCGAGACGATGCGCTCGCTGGAAGAGGGCCTGAGCACGTTCGCGGGCTGCGCGGTCATCATCAGCCACGACCGCTGGTTCCTCGACCGCGTCGCGACGCACATCCTCGCGTTCGAGGGCGACTCGAAGGTCGTCTGGTTCGAGGGCAACTTCCAGGACTACGAAGAGGACAAGAAGAAGCGGCTCGGCGC
>CALJKW010000054.1 GCA_937980205.1 uncultured Myxococcales bacterium
CGAGAACATCACGCTGGCGCGCGCGCTTCATCCCGGCGTCGCTGATCGATCACCGTTGAACGCGAGCAGGTGCCACGCGTCGCGTCTATCTCGTCGCTCGTCGGAGCCTGCCTGCGCACCGTCGGTCCGTCGGAGGGACCGGCTGGCGCGAGCGGCGGCTAGCCAAGGAGACGTTTCCCGAGCAGCACCTCGAGATTCTGTTCGATTTCGCGGGCGGCGCTCAGAAGTTCCATTCGCTCCGCTTGAAGCTGCGTGACCTGCGTTGGACTTCTCTCTTTGCGCAGTTGTGAATTGACCACCCTCAAGTCTCCGTCGATGCGCCGACGCAAGCTGCGGAGACCGTCGATCAAGGAAAGATGGTGCTTCCGATATTCGACCGACGCGTAGTCGTTCAGCATCAGCACTGGTTCAGCAAAGGTTCCGGTCAGGCTCTCAGCTTCAACTCGAGGGCCGTCGTAGCGGAAGTGGCGTGCCATTACGTGATCGCACGGGTTCGGGACGTAGTGTCCCCGTTTCATCTCCGCAGCGCTCGGCCATCTGTCGCTCTTGCGGCGATTGCAGGCGTTGCAGGCGTAAAAGAGGTTCGAATAGGTGGCCGCGAGATGTGGGAACCGACTTCGCGGACGATAGTGCTCTACGCCGAATCCATCCGTCCCCTTGTAACTGTCGAGGTGGCGGCAATAGATGCACTGCCCGGCAAACTCTAGGCGCAGAGTTGCTTTCACATCGTCGTGGCGGCCGGTGTCCGGAACCGAGAATCGACGCCGGTGCTTCTTCGAAGGGTATTCGAAAGGGAGCACGAGCCTATCCTCGGCGTCGGCGCTCTCGATCCGCTCTGCGCTTCTCGAGCCGATCCGCGATGCTAGCCGCTGACTTTGCAACGCGTTCGAGTCCTTCCCAATCTGCAAGCGACACGCGAGGAACAAGGCGCGCGACTCGGTCCATGACGATCTGAAGGCGGGCGAACTCCTCGTCAGAAAAGTTGCTCGAGACGAATTGTCTCGCAAGAAGTTCGAGCCGATCTCTGTTGGCCTTCGAGGCCGGATCAAAATGGCCTTGGGGCTCCGCAAAGTTCCTGAAGGCGTCGTATCCCGGTGTGGAGGTGGGTTGCGACGCCCCTGCGATGAATGCCGCAGTGACAAGGCCAGTCCCCGACGTGCTTCCGGAAATGTCCGGCAGCCCTCCTCGCAGAGTTTCAGTATCGGCTTTCGGCTGCTCCCACTTCGGACTCAGCCCCGTTCCTTCAACGCGCTCCTCCGAGTACGGAGCGTTGATTGCCGACGTAACGTCGGCGGAAATCGTGAGGCTCAAAGTCGGCCTTTCTTCGACGCTTTGCCCATGTACTGCTTCGCCTTGTCTCCGATCGACCAACTAAAGAATCGAAACTGATCTGCGTGCAAGTCGCTCAGTACCTTGGAGACCTGGTCCGCTTCAACGGACTCCCGGTACATGTCGAAGTCGAGGGCATATTCCTTTGGTGAAGCTCCTTCGGTTGGCGCGTAACCGTGACGGAACAGATAGCCACCGTGGTTCGTACGCCCGCGAATCTCCTGCCAATACAGGTTCGCCGTGCCGTAGACACCGTTCGCAAGAGGACGAATCAAGTCCGCATTGACCCAGCCGTCGATCTCGCCTTGCGCCGCAGGAATAACGTTCACGTACCTCAGACCGACTCTGGTGAAGAAGTCGGAATCAATGATCGGACGTGCTGCCTGCAGCACCTTCTCCAGCCGGGACAGCAGTTCTTCAAAATTCGAGTAGACGACCGCTTCTACAGTGATCGCGAATGGCTTGAGGGCAACAGCCCACGTTCGCTTCTTCGACCAGAAAACGTGACGACGCTGACTGGTCGCTGCTCCAGGCTTTATTTCCAGGTCGAGCTTGGCCTCGTAATGAGGGTAGTCCTTTCGCAGGGCTCGCTGAAGTGCGACCGGTTGCTCGGTCTCGAGTTCCAGCAAGATTGGGAAGCGTAGTTCGCAGACCGCTTGGCGAATCAGGTTCCGCTCGTACTGCACCGGCTCGGCGGCAGGTACGTTCAGCACGTGCTCATCCGGGTGCGTTTGAGCCAAATCCGTCCTCCCTCCAAAGGTGTAGCTGCAATGTTCAGCAGCCACAAACGATATCTGCCACGCAGGTGCGCGTCGCGAAACCCGCAGCGCGACCCACGAATGAAATGTTCCCCGGAGCGGCGACGTCCTGGCCGCCCCTGCTGCACTCCCACGGTCGGAGCGCCCGTACCGAGCTCTTGCTGCCATGGTGGGGCTCTCAGACCCGAGAGGTCCCGGTTCGAATCCGGGCGTCGGTATGCAAGATCGCCCGCCGTCATCACGGCACCCAGCGAGGAATCCGCAAGGTTGGTTGCGCTGCTCAGTTACGAGCTGCTCGACACGCCGGTGGACGCGACGTTGGACGACATCGTGCAGGTTGCGGCGAGGCTCTGCCCCGTTCCCATCTCGCTGGTGACGCTGCTCGACGACCGCCGCCAGTGCCTGCATCGGAGACTCCGCGAAACATCGCGCTCTGCGACCACGCCATCCGCCACACGGGTCCGTCTTCGTCTAGCTCCCAGCGCCGTAGCGGTTGTCGCGTGCGCGCGTCGTTTCGTCACGTCCGCGGGGTGCGCGCGGTGGACGAAGAGGATTAGAACCGCACGGCATGAAGACCCGGCTCGACGCGGTGAAGTCGCGCGGCAGCGCGCGTGCAGCACCGAAGCAGAAGGCTTCGAGCACCGCGCGCGCGCCCGCGGTCAGCAAGCGCGCCGCGAAGCCCCAGCCCGCCGACGCGATGACCGCAGCCACCCCGGTTCGCACGACTCCGCTCGACGGGGCCCCGCGTACGACCCGCGTCATCGGTCCCGAAGCCGCCGGCAAGCCCGGCGACGTGGTGAAGGCGCCGCGCATCGACGCGACGCCCGCCGAGGTGCTCTCCGCGAAGCAGCGGCTCGACGCCAAGGTGGCGAAGGACCCCGCGGTGCTCGCGCGGCTGCGCTCCGCTCCGTACCCGCGCAGCGAGGCCGCGCAGCTCGAGTGGGCGCTCGCCCGGCCCTCGCTGCCCAACCTCCAGAACCCGGTGTGGACCCTCGCCACCAACGACGCGCGCGCCGCGATGGTCGCCTACGTGCAGGGCGTGGTCTCCGCCTCGGCCGCCGGTGTGCAGCCCAGCGCCGAACTCGAGCAGCTCGCGCTCGCGGCGCAGAACGTTCCCTTCGAGACCATCACCGCGCTGCAGGCCCAGCCGTTCCCCGCCGGCGGCACCGTCGAGCAGCAGCTGCAGTGGGCGTACGCCATCACCATCTCGTGGGACTGGACGCAGAACCCCTCGGTGACGTCGGACCCGCTCGCCCGCGGCATGGTGAGCTTCGTGAACGGCGCGATGGCCAAGGCCGTGAGCGACAAGCCGGTGACGCTCTCCTCCGAGCGCCGGACGCTGACGGTCGACGGCGACACGCGCGTGTTCGCGATTCACACTCCGCCGGGCAAGCCGCCGCCGGGCGGGTGGCCGACGGTGATGTTCTTCCACGGCAGCTACGGCGGCTACGCGCCCGAGCAGACGGCCGAGTACCAGGCGCTCAACGCGCTCGCCGCCGCGCAGGGCTTTCAGGTGGTGTACCCGGTCGGCCTGCCGCAGGACCGCGCCGACTCGCAGACCGGCCGCGGCATGCTGAACTGGGACCCGGTCGGCGCGGGGCCGAAGGGCGCGAACGACCGCTTCGTGCACGAGCTCTTGAAGAAGCTCACGGCCTCCAAGGGCAACGACCGCGCCGACGCCACGCGCGTCTTCGCCGCGGGCCACAGCCAGGGCGGCTTCTACAGCTCGAACCTGGTGGCCGCCTACCCCGACGTGTTCGCCGGGGCGGCGGTGCTCGGCGCGGGCCTGGGCTCGGTGGCCGAGGGCGCCGACCTCTCCGCGGGCCGCAAGACGCCGACGCTGCTGCGCGTCGGAGTCGACGACATTCACCTCACCGTCGGCGACCGGCTCGCCGCGCGCTTTCAGAGCGCCGGCTTCGGCGACGCGTTCCGGTTCGATCGCCTTCCCGGCCGCGGCCACGAGGTGGTGCCCGACGACCTCACCGCGATGCTCGACTTCTTCGCCGCGCAGCCCGCGTTCACCGCGTCGCAGGCGGGCAAGCTCGACGGCAACACCTCTCCGGCGCGCCCGCGGCCTCCGGTCTTCCGTGAGACGCTCGACCTGCGGAACCTGCCGCCCGCACTGCTGGCGCAGCCGTACCTCACGCGCGCGCTGCAGGCGCTGGCGCAGAACCCCTACCTCAACGCCGACCAGAACCCCGCGCGCTTCACCCTGCAGGAGTGGCGCCTCGCCCAGCAGTACCGCGACACCTTCCCGCCGGCGATGCAGCAGGCGATCGAAGGGCTGCGGCCGTTCTTCGTGGTGGCGCCGCCGCCGACGCAGGCGCTCGACCTGAACGCGATTCCGCCGAAGCTCCAGCAGAGCGCCAACGCGATGGCCGCGCTGCAGCTGCTCTGGCAGTCGCCGCTGTTGGACCTCGACGGCTACCCCGGGCTGCTCACCGCCGAAGAGGTGCTCGCCGGCGTCGAGTACCGCGACCAGCTCGCGCCCCACGTGGCGGCGGGCCTCGACGAGCTGCGCGCGTTCTTCTTCGGCGGCGCGGTCGAGACCGGCTTCGACCTCCGCGTCCGCGCGTCCGAGACGCTGCCCGGCGGCGCGAAGCTCGAGACGTACCCGGGCAGCGAAGCCGCCGCGGCGCGCATGCGCGCGATGGTGAAGGGCCTGAACGCGAGCCCCACCTTCGCGGCCGTGCTGGCGAAGACGACGCTCGTCATCACTCCGCCCGGGCGCGGCGTCGAGGCGCTGCCCGAGCTCGAGGGCTTCGGCGACGGCATCGAGGGCGTCGCGAGCGGCCAGGGCTTCGCGGGCGGCGGCCGCTCGATTCGGGGGCCGGCGTTCATCATCCGCGAAGACTCGATGCGCCGGTGGGACCTCGGCGCGGCCCACGAGCTGTTGCACCTCTTGCGACAGAGCGGCGGCGACGCCGCGTACCAGCGCGTGGTGCAGGTGTGGAACGCCATCGGCGGCAAAGACGGCCAGCCCGACGGGTACCCGAACGCGGAGGAGATGTTCGCGTACCTGGGCCAGTGGTACCTCGCCGGGTTCCACGACGAGCTGAAGCAGGTGAGCCCCGAGGCGTTCGCGCTGCTGCGCGACATGATCGGCGAGGCGCGGGTGAGCCCCGGCGCGATGACCAAGGCCGATGCGCTGACGTCGCTGCAGGGCTTGATGGCGTGGTTCCGCTCGGGGCAGCACAACCCGGGCGGCTGACCGGCGCCGCCTCCTCCTGCCTCGACCGAGCGCCTGTGGGCTAAATTCGCCGGCCCCATGGGGGACAGGTTCGAGGAATCGGCAAGACTCGCGGCGCTGCGCAGCTACGAGCTGCTCGACACGCCCGTCGACGCGGCGCTCGACGACATCGTGCAGGTGGCGGCCCGGCTCTGCTCCGCGCCCATCTCGCTGGTGACGCTGGTCGACGAGCACCGCCAGTGGTTCAAGGCGAACGTCGGCATGCCGGGCACCGAGACGCCGCGGAACATCGCGTTCTGCGACCACGCCATCCGCTACCCGGGCCCGCTCACCGTCGAGAACTGTCTGAGCGACCCGCGCTTCGAGAACAACCCCCTCGTCACCGGAGACCTCAACGTCCGCTTCTATTGCGGCGTCCCGCTGCGCACGCCCGACGGCCACGCGCTCGGCACGCTCTGCATCCTCGACCGCGTGCCGCGCACGCTCGAGCCGGCGACGCTCGAGACGCTCACGCGCCTGGCCCGGCTCGTCGAGTCGCAGCTCGAGCTCCGCCGGCGGCTGGTCAGGGTCGACAAGGCGCTGGTCAACGCCGAGCAGGCGGCCTCGTCGAAAGAGCTGCTCGCCGCGATGGTCGTGCACGACCTGCGCAGCCCGCTCACCGCCATCAACCTGCTCTCGCAGGCGCTGGCGAGCACGCCGGGCGTCTCGAGCGCCGTCGTCGCCGACCTCGTCGAGGCGGCCCAGACGATGTCGCGCATGCTGAACGACCTGCTCGACGTCTGCCTCGGCGACCTGGGGCGCTTCGACGTCCGCAAGCGCCAGCTCGACGCCGCCGAGCAGCTGCAGGCGCACGCGCGCGGCTGGCGTGTCGTCGCCGCGCACAAGTCGCAGCACGTCGAGCTCGAGCTGCCGCGCGCCGCGGTGCCGCTCTCCGCCGACCCCGACCTGCTCGAGCGCGTCCTCTCGAACCTGGTGGGCAACGCGCTCAAGTTCTCTCCGCCGCGGACGCTGACTCGCGTCGTCCTCGCCGCCGAGCCGGGCTGGGTGAGGTTCGAGGTCGCCGACAGCGCGCCGCCGATTCCCGCGGACAAGGCGCAGTCGCTCTTCGTGCCGTTCAGCCGGCTCGACCCTTCGGGACCGCGAGGCCACGGCCTGGGCCTCTCGTTCTGCAAGCTCGCGACCGACGCGCACGGCGGGCGCATCGGCGTGCGGTCGACCGAGGCGGGCAACCGCTTCTTCGTCGAGCTCCCGGGCTGAGGCGTCGGGCGGCGCTCGGTGATTTCTCGCCGGCTCCCCAGCTGTGCTTGAACGCGATGAACGCGCCCCGCCGCTGGTAACCCCCATCAGCCACACTCATGTAGCAGTGCAGCCACCATCACGTTCGCTGGCAATTCCTGACCCACGGGTTAGAAACGCCCGCACCCCATGGGCCGCCCAGCTGATCCGCACGCGCGTCGTTCGCTGACGGCCGCCGCACGTCTCGAGTTCGCTGCCGCCGGCATCAAGGGCGCGCGCATCGAAGACATCACCGCGCGCTGCGGCCTGTCGAAGGGCGCCTTCTATCTCCACTTCAAGAGCAAGGAGTCGCTCTTCAAGGAGCTCGTCGACCAGCTCCGCGAGGGCATGGACAAAGCGCTCGAGCGCCGCAAAGAGCGCATGGCCGGGTTCTTCGTCGAGCACGGCCCCGTCTCGGCCGTCGACTTCCACAAGAAGACCGATCGCTACGAGAAGCTGCTCGAGCTCGAGACCGAGCTCGATCGCGACGTGCTCAAGCTCCTCTGGGAGTACCGCGACGTCGTCGGCGTGCTCGTCTCCGGCAGCCAGGGCACCGAGTTCCAGGGCCTCGTCTGGGAGATGGCGCACCGGGAAGTGCAGCGCGTGCAGGACGAGTTCGAGGCCATCAAGGCGTTCGGCGCCTGCCGCACCGACGTGCCGTCCGAGCTGTTCGGGTCGATGGTCGTCGGCACCTGGCTGCTCGTCGCGCAGCAGATGAGCCGCCTGCAGTCGCGGCCCGACCTCGACCAGTGGGTCGAGGCGCTGCACCGGTTGATCCGCGAGGGCTGCGCGCCGCCCATCGCCGCACGCGGCAAGCGCACCGTCCGCCGCCACCTCGCCGCAAGAAACGCAAGGAGTCCCCAGTGAAGCGGTACGTCGTCCTCCTCTTGTCGTCGCTCACGGCGTACGCGCAGGAGTCCACCCTCAAGACGCCGAGCTCCACCGTGAAGTGGGTGAAGCCGCGGCCCGTTACCTCCAGCGCGCGCGAGCAGCTCACCGGGCAGCTCTTCCCCGCGAAGCTCCTGCCGCTCGGCTTCGAGGTCGGCGGCCGCCTGGTGAGAATTCACGCCGCGAAGGGCGACACGGTGAAAGAGGGCCAGGTCGTCGCGCGCCTCGACACCGAGATCATCGACGCCCAGGTCGCGCAGGCCGAGGCCGGAGTCGCCGCCGCCGAGGCCGCCGCCACGCTCGCCACCGACGTCGCCGGCCGCCAGGAGAAGCTGCGCGCCGAAGGCTCCATCTCCGACGTGCAGAGCAAAAACGCCCTCACGCAAGGCAAGCAGGCCGAGGCGGGCCTGGCCGCCGCGAAGGCCCAGCTCGCCCAGGCGCGCGCGGGCCGCAAGCGCCACGACCTGAAGACCACCATCACCGGCACGGTCATCGATGCGCCGGACAACCCGGGCGGCCTCATCGGGCCCGGCATGCCGCTCTTCATCATTCAGCAGATCGACACGCTGACGCTCAAGACCACCATCGCCGAGAGCACGCGCGCGCTGGTGAAGCCGGGCATGAAGGTGCGCGTCGAGTCCGTCGGCAGCGGAGCGTCGACCGACGACGCGACGGTGAAGGTCGTCATCCCCACCGCCGACCCGTCGACGCGCCGCATCCCCATCGAGATCTCGGTGCCGAACCAGGACGGCCGCTTCGTCTCGATGACGCTGGCGAAGGCGACGCTGCCGCTCGGTGAGGCGAAGAAGGCGATCGCGATTCCGACCACCGCGCTCGGCACGACGGGCGGCGAGCACGTGCTCACGCAGGACTCGGGCGGCACGTTCAAGCGCGTGCCGGTCACCGTGCTCGAGCGCAACCCGAAGGAGGTCGTGGTCCTCCCCGCCGAGCCGGTGGATCAGATCGTCGATTACCCGTCGACGGTGCAGACCGCGACGAAGCAGGGCCCGACATGACCCTGAGCGACGTCTCCATTCGGAGGCCGGTCTTCACGACGATGATGTCGCTGTTCCTCGTCGTGCTCGGCGTCGTGGGCGTGAAGCGCCTCGGCACCGACCTCTTCCCCGACGTCAGCTTCCCCTTCGTCACCATCACCTGCGTGTACCCGGGCGCGGGCCCCTCGGAGATCGAGACGCAGGTGATCAAGCCGGTCGAGGACGCCATCTCGGGCATCAGCGGCATCGAGACGGTGCAGTCGTTCTCGCGCGACAACTTCGGCCTCGTCTTCGCGCAGTTCTCGCTCTCGTCGTCGCTCGACCGCTCGACCCAGGAGGTCCGCGACAAGGTCGGCGCGATCACGAACCTGCTGCCGAAAGACGCGCAGGCGCCGCGCGTGGTCGCGGTCGACGTGCAGGCGGCTCCGGTCGTCACCTACGCGGTCTCGGCGAACATGCCGAGCCAGGAGCTCAGGCAGCTCATCCGCGACAAGCTCGAGCCGATGCTCGCGCAGGTGCCCGGCGTCGCCGAGGTCCGCGTCACCGGCGGCGACACGCGCGAGATTCGCGTCGACATCGACATCAACAAGGCCAAGTCGGCGGGCATCGCCCCGGGGCAGATCGCCGAGCGCCTCGGCATGGAGAACCTGAACCTCCCCGCCGGCCGTCTCGACCTCGGGCCCAACGAGCTCAACGTCCGCACGCTCGGGCAGTTCCAGAACGTCGACGACATCGCCGCGCTGCCGATCGCGAAGAGCCAGGCGGGCGCGCAGGTGCGGCTCGACGAGATCGCGACCGTCACCGACGGCATCGCCGATCGCCGCGCCATCGCCCGCCTGAACGGCAAGGAGTCGGTCATCGTCGAGGTGGTGAAGCGCCCCGGCGAGAACACGGTGGCGGTCGCGACGCTGGTGAAGAAGGCGATGGCGCAGGTCGCCCCGGCGATGGGCAACGGCTTCCACTCGTCGCTGATCATCGATCAGAGCACCATCATCGAGGCGAACGCGCACGAGGTCTGGGTGGCGCTGATCTTCGGCGGCGCGATGGCGATCCTCATCATCCTGATGTTCCTGCTCGACCTGCGCGGCACGATCATCTCGGCGCTGGCGCTGCCGACGTCGGTCATCGGCACGTTCTTCGCGATGTACCTGCTCGACTACTCGCTCAACCAGATGACGCTGCTCGCGCTGTCGCTCGCGATCGGTCTGCTCATCGACGACGCCGTCGTCGTCCGCGAGGCCATCACGCACCGGCTCGAGCACGGAGAGACTCCGTTCGACGCGGCCTCGAAGGGCACCGCCGACGTCGCGCTCGCGGTGCTCGCGACCACGCTCTCGCTCGTCGCGGTGTTCGTGCCGGTCGCGTTCATGCCCGGCATCGTCGGCCAGTTCTTCAAGCAGTTCGGCCTGACCATGTCGTGCGCGGTGCTCATCTCGCTGTTCGTCTCGTTCACGCTCGACCCGATGTTGTCGGCGCGCTTCGTGAAGCAGCGCAAGCCGGGCGAGGTGCGGAAGGAGAACGCCGTCGCCGCCTTCTTCCGCCGCACGTTCGAGGCCACCGAGCGGGGCTACGAGCACATCCTGCGCTGGGTCATCGCGAACAAGGGCAAGACGGCGCTCTTGACGCTGCTCGTGCTCGTCGCGTCGGGCTTCGGAGCGACGAAGCTGGCCGGCGACTTCGTGACTCCGGAAGACCGCTCGCAGTTCCTCATCGAGCTGAAGCTGCCCGAGGGCTCCAGCCTGCAGGAGAGCGCGGATCGCGCCGCCGAGGCCGAGGCGCTCATCCACCAGGTGTCCGAGGTGCAGGACATCTACACCATCGTCGGCGTCACGCTCGGGGCGTTCTCCAGCGACACGAACACCGCGCGCCTGCGCGTGCTGACGAAGCCGAGAGATCAGCGCAAGCGCGGCGTGCACGAGGTGCGCGACGAGGTGCGCGCGCTGATGGCGAAGAGCTTCCCCTCGACGGTGAAGGTGAACTTCATCGAGCCGCCGATGATCGAAGGCCTCGGCGACTTCTTCCCCATCATGCTCAGCATCATGGGCCCCGACTTCGCGACGCTCGACAAAGAGGCGCACCGCATCGCCGACGTGCTGCGCAGCATTCCCGGCACCACCGACGTGCGCATCGAGTCGAGCCCGCCGAAGACCGAGCTCGGCATCGCCATCGACCGCGCGCGCGCGCAGGACGTCGACCTCACCTCGGTGATGCTCGCGATGCAGCTGCGCCTCGCGATGAACGGCGCAGAGGTCGGCAAGCTGCGCGAGGGCTCGCGCGAGACGCCCATCGTGGTGCGGCTCACCGAGGCCGACCGCTCGACGCCCGAGGCGCTCAAGGCGCTCGACGTGTTCACCCCGAAGGGCGTGCGCGTGGTGAACGACATCGCCACCTTCCAGATGAAGGACGTGCCGAGCGTCATCGAGCACTTCAACCGGCAGCGCCGCATCATGGTCATCTCCGGAGTCTCGGGCGCCGGCCTCGGCCAGGTCGCCGCGGAGCTGAAGAAGCGGCTCGAGGCGGCCCCGGTGCCCGAGGGGTACTCGGTGCACTACGACGGCATGATGAAGACGCTCGGCGAGCAGAACGAGGCGTTCGCGCTCGCGTTCGGGCTCGCGCTGGTGTTCGTGTACATGGTGCTCGCGTCGCAGTTCGAGTCGTTCAAGCACCCGTTCACCATCATCGCGTCGGTGCCGCTCGCGCTCATCGGCGCGCTGCTCTCGCTGCTCATCACCGGCTACACGCTCACGCTCGGCGCGATGATCGGCGTCATCCTGCTCGCTGGCCTGGTGACGAAGAACGCGATTCTGCTCGTCGACGGAGCGCTGCAGAACATCCGCGCCGGCGACGACATCGACACCGCGCTGCTCAAGGCCGGCCCGCGCCGCTTGCGGCCGATTCTGATGACCTCGGTCGCGATGGCGATCGGCATGGTGCCGACGGCCGTCGGGCGCGGGCAGGGCTTCGAGTTCCGCGCGCCGATGGCGATCGCCGTCATCGGCGGCGTCATCACGTCGACGTTCCTCACCCTGCTCGTCGTGCCGGTGGTGTTCGCGTTCTTCGAGAAGCTCGGAGCGAAGCGGCGCGTCGGGCGCCTGGTGACGGAGCCGGTGGTCGAGCCGCCCGCGGAGAAGACGCACGTCGGGCCTCCGCCGGCGAGCCCTCCGGCTGCACCTTCTCAACCATCTGGGAGCGGAGCATGAAGTACGGACCTCCTGCGGTCCTGGTCGTGGCAGCAGCAGCAGCAGCATGGGCCGAGCCGCCGGCGCCGGCCGCGCCGGTGACGGCTGATCCAGTCGCGGCCTCGAGCCGCAGGGTCGTGTCGCTCGCCGACGCCCTCAAGCTCGCGTCGAAGAACAACCACGACTACCAGGCCGCGCTCGCGAACGCGCAGATGGTGCAGGCGCAGACCAGCCGCGTGTACGGCGCGCTGCTGCCGGAGATCGTGGCGAGCGGCTCGTACGTGCACACCAGCGCCCCGGCCGTGTTCGGCTTCGGCGGGGTGCTCGACCTCGTCCAGGGCAGCTGGCCGACGACGCTCGGCGAGCGGACGCCGCTGCCGGCCGGCGCGCTCGAGCCGGTCGAGATCATCGGCCGGAACTCGCTCTACGGCACGCTGCAGATTCAGCAGCTGCTGTTCACGCCGCAGCTGTTCCTGCTGCCGGCGGCGAAGCCGGGCTACGCGGCGGCGAAGCTCGGAGCCTCGGAGGCGCGCGAGCAGGTGCTGCTCGGCGTCTCGCGGCTGTACCTGGGGCTGCAGGGCCTGCAGCAGATCGAGGCCGCCGCGCGCGACGCCGAGACGGTGGCGCTCAAGCGCGAGCGCGACGTGATGGGGCAGGTGGCCGCCGGCACGCAGGGAGAGATCGCGCTCTTGCGCGCGCAGACCGAGACCGCGCAGGCGCGCGGCACGCTCGCGCAGCTCGCCGGTCAGCGCGAGGGCCTGCTCGCGACGCTCGAGTCGCTCGTCGGCGAGCCGGTGCGTCCGGAGGAGCAGGTGACCGGCCTGCCGAACTGGCAGCCGAGCAGCGAGAACGACCGCCCGTGGGAGCAGCTGTACATCGTGCAGGCCACGAGGAAGGGCGTCGAGGCGCAGGAGTACTACATCACCTACGACACGCTGATGTTCCTGCCGACCATCGTCGCGGCGGCGAAGGGCAGCTACAACTCGAACAAGGGCTTCATCGGCACGAACTGGTGGTACGACCTGTCGGTCGGGTTCAGCCTGCCGCTGTACGACCGCGGCGTCCGCTACTCGCAGAAGCACGAGGACGAGGCCAAGCTGTCGGCGGCGCGATCGAAGCTCGAGAGCGAGCGCGCGAAGGCGCGGGCGGGGTGGCTGAGCGCGAAGGCGAACCTGCAGGCGGCCGAGGTCGCGCTCGCCCAGGCCGAGTCCCAGGCGGCGCTGGCGACGAAGGCCCAGAAGCAGCTCGACGCGGCGTTTCAGCTGGGCCTGGCGACCGCGCTCGAGCTGTCGGACATCGACAACAAGCGGTTCTTCGCCGCGTCGCAGGTCGCCCAGGTGCGGGCGCAGCTCGAGGTGCGGAAGGTCGAGATGCTCGCGGCGGAAGGGCGGCTCGCGAGGGCCGCAGGCCTCGAAGACTGAGCGCCCAGAGCGCGACGAATTTCCGTTGCGACACGCGCGCTCCACCGTGAGCCGAAACGAGCATTTGCCGCGGTGCACGGTGCGTGCAGTGCAGTCCCGGCATGCGAGCACTCCTCTGGTTGGCGGTTCCCCTGGCGCTGACGGCCTGCCCCGGCGGGCGCTGCGACGAGAAGTCCTACGGCGGCCCGTTCTGCGTTCCCGACTCCGGGGTGGCTCCGGCAGGGCAGAAGGTGACGCTGGAGATCGTCGACTCGTGCGGCGGCAGCTGCGGCAACACCGGCACGCAGCTCTCCTGCGCGGTGGCGCGTGACGGAGGCCACATCGAGCTCAGCATCGCGGGCTCGGTCTGCCAGCCGCCCCCGGGCACTGCGTGTCCGGCCATCTGCGCGACGCTGCGGTTCGACTGCGAGCTGCCTCCGCTGCCGGAGGGCGACTACACGGTCGTCGCCCAGGGCCAGCCCGCGCAGCTGCTGAAAGTTCGCGACGGCGGAACGGCGGCGCCATGCTCCGCGCCTCCGAGCCTGTGAGCATGCGAGCGGTTCTCTTCACGGCGTTGGTGAGCGCGGCCTGCAGCGGCCCCGCGGAGCGCTGCGAGCCGCTCATGAACACCGGCGGGCCGACGTGCGTGCCGGACGGCGGCGTGGCGCCTGCCGGGCAGCCGCTGTCGCTGCAGCTGCGCGCCTTCGCCGGCGGCGGCTGCCAGCGCGTCGAGAGCGAGTGCCAGGTGACGGTCGACGGCGGAGAGATTCGCCTCGCCGCGGTCGGTATCTCGTGCGAGCCGGTCGTCGTGCAGGCGTGCACCGATGACATCCGCTTCGAGACGAAGACGTGCACCGTGCCGGCGCTGCCCGTGGGCGACTACACCGTGACGTCGGCGGGTGAGACGTCGCGGGCGCTGCAGGTCCGCGATGCCGGCGCGACGTCGTGCTCGGTCTCGTTCTTCTGAGAAGGTCAGGCGCGGAACGCGACGCGCACCTCGATGAGCCAGGCCTCGAGGGCCTCCGCCTCGCGCGGCTTCTCGGGCAGCGGCGAGGCGTCGCGCGCCTCGTCGAGCAGCCGGAACGCGCGGTCGAGCTTCTCGCGCCAGCGCTGCGCCATGTCGGGCGGCAGCGAGGCGAGCTCGCCGCGGCGCTTCTGCTCGACCAGCTCGTGCGCGTCTTCGAAGCCGTAGGTGCCGAGCAGCTGCGTGACGTCGGTCTGGACCTCGCCGGTCTTCAGCGCGTGCGTGCCGGTCAGCGCCGTGCGCAGCACGTAGAGCAGCTTCTTCGCGGACGCGAAGCCGCTGGCTTCCCACTCCTTGAGCTGTGACTTCGCGAAGCCGGCGTAGTGCCGGTGGATGCGCCGCGAGAGGTTCGCCTGCACCTGCAGCTGCAGCGGCTCGAGCCACGCGCTGCGCACCGGCTGCAGGTGCCCGAGCACGCGCTCGATGTAGTTGCCGTTGCCGAGCAGGACACCGGCGAGCACGGGCCCCAGCTCGTTGCTCGTGTAGTCGATCTCGACGCCGTCGATGACCTCGAGCCGGTCTGCGCTCTGCACCGGCGGCTCGAGGCCGAGCAGCGCGCGCGTCGCCTCGAGGTGAATGGCCTTGAGATCGAGGTCGCTGTCCGGCGAGGGGAAGCCGTAGGCGTGCGCTCCGGAGAGCGAGACGACGACGTGCGTGCGCCGCGCGGACTCCTGCGCGAGGACGGAGCTCATCACGCGCTGCTGGTGTTCAGTGAGCATCGGTCCCCCACGACGGCGGCGGCGGTGCCTGCTGACCGAACGGTCCGGGCACTTGGTGAATGAAGCGGCGCGCGAGCTCGAGGTTCGCGCGGCGCACGAGCTGGCTCGCGCGCTCGTAGTCGGGCTCTTCCGGCAGCGGGCTGAGGTCTCGGGCGCGCTCGAGCTCGCCGACCCCGACGAAGTGCACGTCGTAGCCGCCGTCCCGCGCGCGCACGACGCGGCCCACCGTGCCGGACGCGAGGCGGCGCTCACCGCTGTGGCGGTCGACGCGCGTGGTGACTTCGGTGCCGTGGGGCAGGGCGGCCATGCGCCGAGGACGCTAGCGCGGCGAGAATCCGACGGAGCGTCATTGATAGTCGGCGTCGCCGGGTGGACGCCAATCGATTGTCTCGGGTGAGTGAACGATCGACATGAAGGCTCCGGGGACGATGACGCGAATGCGTGCGAGATACTGAGGCTCCTCGAGTGGAGGCGGTACTGCGTACACGGTGTTCCTGCCGGCGAGTGCAGCGAGAGCACATTGTTGGTCGTAGGAGAGGCTGTGCCATTTCGGATGGCCCCACAGGCACGCCGCCGTGCGCGCCGCCGCGACCTTGCTGCCGAGGAGAAACGCGTACGCGGCGATCTCTCGCAGGTTGACGTGGAAGTCCGGGTGTGAAGCGAAGGCGCGGAACGTCGAGAGGAATCCGGGGCCGCGCTCGAGGCGATGCATGCAGTCGACGAGAGTGCGCGCCGGCGTCGTGACTCGCAGCTTGATCCCCTCATGTTCGTGCTCTTCCGTGTGCTCGAGCTCACGGCCCGCCGGCAGCGGATGCGGGACGGTGCGGTAGCAGACCTCGTTCAACGTGAACGGCCGCGCGCGCTTCGGTGCGGCCACCGCCATCGAGTGGCCAACCCCGTGAAGACGGTGGAAGGCGAGCGCGCCGCTGTAGGCGATGACCGCGCCCGGCGCCAGCTTGCTGGCGATGACGAAGGGGTCGATGCGGCTCTCGGCCGTGATGTAGAGCCCCCGGCGTACGCGCAGAATTCGCCCCGTACCGTCGTAGTAGTTGAGGACGGAGTCCGCGGATGCCGGCGAGTGGCCCGCCGCGACCCACGACGTCGCGAACTCCTCGCGCGTGAAGACGTCGCGGCTCGCGAAGATGCGCTCTGCATCTCCTCTGGGAACGAAGAGGCCGAAGTCCATGAGCGTGATGCTACGTGGTCGGTCTGACAGGGTCCGCGGCACCGCCGGAGCTCGCGAGCGCAAGCACTTCCTCGTTGCCCGGCCCCGAGGGGCCCGAGGGGGGCTCTGACTTGTGAGGATTTGGTGACGCAGTTCGGAAAAATCCCAAACTGCGTAATGGATTCCTCACAAGTCGTAGACCCCCAAGCCACCTCGACCGGCGCGGTCACTTCGCGAAGAACTCCGCGTTCAGCGCGATGTACTCGCGCCAGTGCTCCGGCACTTCGTTCTCCGAGTAGATGGCCCGCACCGGGCACTCGTTCTCGCAGAGGCCGCAACTGATGCAGACGGCGGGGTCGATGAACAGCTGCAGCTTCTGTACGCGCGCGCTCCGCTCGTCGGCGCTCAATGCTTCGAGCTCCTCCGGCTTCACGGGACCATGAATGCAGTCGCAGGGGCAGACTTTGACGCACGCGGTGTCGCACGTGCTGACGCAGGGCTCGGTGATGACGTAGGCCATGCACGCCACCCGTGCACCGCAGATGCCGCCGGCCATCGACGCGACACTGCTGGACCCATAGGGCAACTGCACCGACGGGCCGGTTACAATCACCGAAATGTCGGTGGACGATCTCTCCTTCATCGCCGCCTGCGCGCGAGCCCGGACGCACTCCGGCCTCGAGGCGATCCTCCGGGACCACGGCGTCCGGGTGCGCCGCCCCCACGGCGAGTGGCGCTGTCGCTCGTCGAAGTACTCGGCCCGGGTCATCGACGCCGCGCTGGCCATCGCCCTCGAGCACATCGAGGTCCTCTCGCGCGTCGCAGACCTCAACCGGCGCAGCACGAAGGACTCGGAGGTCCTTCGCGACGAGCTCCGCCGCGTCGTGCTGCCCGCGAGCATCGTGGCGAACAGCCGCGCGATGCGCCGCATCTTCCACGAGCTGTTGCCCGCGGTCGCGCGCACCGACACCACCGTGCTCATCCGCGGAGAGACGGGCACCGGCAAAGAGGTCATCGCCCGCCACCTGCACGCGCTCTCCGCCCGCAGCCATCGCCCGTTTCTCGCGGTGAACTGCGGCGCGCTGCCACAGACGCTCATCGAGAGCGCGCTCTTCGGCCACGAGCGCGGCGCGTTCACCGGCGCCGAACGAACCCAGCCCGGCCTCTTCGAGCGCGCGGACGGCGGCACGCTCTTCCTCGACGAGATCGGCGAGCTGCCGCTGCACGCGCAGGTGAAGCTGCTGCGCGTGCTTCAAGACGGCGAGGTCGAGCGCGTCGGAGCGAGCGAGCGTCGTCGCGTCGACGTCCGCGTGGTGGCGGCCACTCACCGGCCCCTGGAATCGATGATCGAGCGCGAGAAGTTCCGCGCCGACCTCTTCTACCGCCTCAACGTCTTCCCCATCGACGTGCCGCCTCTGCGCGAACGCCCTGAGGATCTCCAGCCGCTGGTCGCCGCGATCCTGCAGCGGCTCGCGGCGCGCCAGCGCCGGCTGGTGCCGCGGGTGACGGCGGTCGCGCTCCGGAGGCTCGAGCGCCACACCTGGCCCGGCAACGTGCGCGAGCTGGAGAACGTCCTCGAGCGCGCGATGCTGCTCTCCTCGGACGCGGACGCGGTGCTCGTCCTCCCCGACGGCTTCGAGCGTGAAGCGCCAGCGCCGACACGGAAGGTCGCGACGTTCGCCGACGCCTCGCGCGCTGCGATCCGCGCTGCGCTCGCTGCCAGCGGAGGGCGCATCTATGGCGCCAACGGCGCCGCGAGGGCGCTGGGCCTCGAGCCCTCGACCCTGCAGAGCAAGATGCTCAAGCTGGGCATCACGCGCCGCTCGGGCATGATGCGCCGCCGGTGAGGGCCCCACACATCGCGGCGCTGTGCCTCGCGCTGGCGCCGGCGCCGGCGTTCGCGATTCGCCCGTTCGTCACCGACGACGGGCGCGTGGTCGGGGAAGCGCTGCTCCAGCTCGAGACCTGGCTGCAGGTCGATCGCGGCTCGGTGCAGCACTGGCTCATGCCCGCGTTCGGCCCGCACGACCGCATGGAGGTCACCGTCGGCGTCGTCCACGGAGCCACCTACGGCGCCGAGCCGCCCCGCTACTCGCTCAACGGCCCCCTCGTGCAGGTGAAGATTCTGCTCGAGCACGCGCAGATGAACTCCTGGCCCGGCGGAGCCATCGCCTTCGGCTCTCTGCTGCCGTTTGGTTTCGGCGGCTTCCCCGGCACCCAGGGCGGCTTCACCTACCTCGCGCTCACCGAGAACCTCGGCGAGAACGAGTGGCTGCTCATCCACGCCAACGTCGGCGTCTCCGTCCGCCGCCACGAGCACGGCGCCGGCTACGGGGCTCGCCCGCTGCTCGGCCTCGGCGCCCAGCTGCGCACCTTCGCCGGGCTCCACGCCGTGGGCGAGATCGCCTACGGAGACGCCTTCACCGGCGAGGACACCGGCATCGTCCAGCTCGGCGGCCGCTACATCTTCAACGACCACGTGCAGATGGACTTCACCGTCGGCCACGGCGTCTTCGGCACCCTTCGCCCACTGTGGGGAACTCTGGGTCTCAGGCTCGTGACGGGAGAGCTGTTCTAGCTGCTACAGCCTGATCAATTGACGGCTCTTCGCGGGTAGCCCACTCTGCGGAACCGCAATGCCGTCGATGCCGACCGCGGGCGCTTTCACCCGCGACATTCCCTGCGACTGGGACGCCGCTGCAGCTCTCTGGAACGAGTGCTCGGACTTCCTCACCTCAAAGGGCCTCGATCGCGACGAGGTGTACGCGCTCACCATGGCGGCCTCGGAGCTGCTCGAGAACGCCGTGAAGTACGGCGACTGGGAGCGCGCGCCGAAGGACCTCATCGGTCTTTCCATCGACGTCGCTCCGCGCAGCGTCACCGTCGAGGTGCAGTGCCCGACGGCCGACGACCTGCGCGCGCTGCGCCGGCTCGACGAGCAGATTCAGTGGATCCGCGGCTTCCAGAGCCCGTTCGAGGCGTACGTCGAACGGCTCAAGCTCGTCTCAGCGCGCGGCCACGACCTGGGGGAGTCGGGCTTGGGTCTCATCCGCATCGCCTACGAGGGCCGCTGCGTCGTGGACTTCTACGTCACGCCGGAGCGCCGTCTCGCGATGTCGGCCGTGTACCGCCCCCAGGGAATGTACGGATGAGCGCTCAGCCGCCGACCCCCTGGCTGCCCGGAGTCCTCGAAGTCGGAGATCGACGCGTGCAGTGCCGCGTCTCTCGCGCGTCGAAGCTCTCGCTCAACGTCGAGCTCGAGCCGGGCGTCCGCGAAGGCATGGTCTTCGAGCGGCTCACGCTGCAGCTGCCCGACCGCGAGGCCATCTTGAGCCGCTGCCGGTACGACGCCGGCCAGCTCGTCTTCCTCGACGACGTCTACGACTGCGACGCGCTGTTCCGCGTCGGCCGCGTCTCCAACCTGCTCGGCTTCATGAACGAGCTGCCCCTCGTGCTGGCCCAGCGCGAGCGGGTGAACCCCACGTTCCGCGACTACGTCGCCGACCTGCTCTACGACCTGTCCGTCTACAAGAAGTTCTTCGACGAGCAGGACCGCGTGCTCGCGCGCGAGTCTCCGCAGGTGGCGGCCGCGGCGCAGGTGGTGCTGCTCTCGCGCGCCGGCGGCGAGTTCTTCAAGTTCCTCGACAAGAAGCTCGGCGAGCTCGCGGCGTTGGTGAAGGACTTCTCCCCCGAGGAGCACGAGCGCCACGGCTACTATTTCCGGCGCGCGCTGTGGCCCTACATCATGGGCGCGGCGTTCATGCAGCGCACGAACCTGAAGCCCCGCGGCTACGCCGGCGACGCGGTGATGATGGACATGCTGTACGACAACAAGTTCGTCGGCCGGTACGCGTTCAACAAGCTCCTGCACAAGCACCCGGTCGAGCACGCCGCCGCGCAGGCCGTGCGCAACCGCCGCGTGCTGGTGCCCAAGATGATGCGCGAGCTGCTCGCGACGAGCGACCGGCGCCCCTTCAACATCCTCTCGGTCGCCTGCGGCCCCGCGCGCGAGCTCGAGGACTTCTTCCAGAGCGACGAAGACTGCGACCGGCTGCATCTCACGCTGCTCGACCAGGACGACGAGGCGCTCGCCGCGGCGCGCATGATGGTCGACGTGATGGGCCAGCGCCGGCAGCGGCCGCTCAACGTGAAGTGGGTCAACGACTCGGTCCGCACGCTGCTGCGCACCCGCGACCTGGCCGCGAAGGTGGGCCGCTTCGACTTCATCTACACGATGGGCATGTTCGACTACCTGACGCCGCCGGTGGCGCGCGCCCTGATGGGAAAGCTGTACGACCTGCTACAGCCCGGTGGCGCGATGGTGGTCGGCAACTACCATGCGTCGAACCCCAGCCGGTACTACATGGCCTACTGGCTCGACTGGATTTTGTACTACCGCACTGAGGCTGAGATGCTCGAGCTCACCGCGCCACTTGCCGGGGCGAAGACGACCATCACCTTCGATGACTCCGGCGCGCAGATGTTTTTGAAGGTCGAACGGTCGTGACGCCCTGAGAATGAACGCCTTGCCGGCTCAGCCACGCACCACGCGGTCCTTCGTCGACTACGCGGACGATCTCATCCACGACTGGATGAAGATCCTCGCCGTGCTCGGCGTGACGCTCGTGCCGCTGTTCGTGCTGCTCGACTACGTCACGATGCCCACGGAGCTGCTGCGGCGCTTCGCCGCCTACCGCGCCGCGGCCACCGCGACGTCGCTCGCCCAGTTCCTCATCCTGCGCGCGACGAAGCCCTCGAAGCTCTCGTTCGTCCACGGCTACATCTTCAGCTTCCTCGTCTGCGGGATGATCGTGTGGATGACCGTCGACCTCGGCGGCTTCAACTCGGCCTACTACGCCGGCCTGATGCTCGTGATCTTCCCGGTGAACGTGCTGTTGCCGTGGCGCTCGTTCCACGCCGCGCTCAACTCGCTCGTCGCGGTCGGTCTCTACGTCGTCGCGAACATCGTCTTCGGCGGCCCGTTCGAGGCGTCGGCCCTCGTCAACAACCTCTACTTCCTGCTCGCCTCGGTCGTGCTCGTCGTCGCGCTCTCCGAGACGCGCTACCGCCTGCTGCAGCAGGAGTTCCGCCTGCGCTCCGAGCTCGAAGACACCAACGTCAACCTCGAGACGTCGCGGGCCGACCTCAAGCTCGCGCGCGACAAGCTGTGGAGCGAGATGGAGGTCGCCCAGCGCATCCAGACCGCGCTCTTGCCGAAGAACCGGCGCCTGGGCCCCTACGAGGCCGAAGCGGTGATGCGCCCCGCCGAAGAGGTCGGAGGCGACTACTACGACTTCCTCGAGACCCGCGACAAGGAGCACTGGGTCACCGTCGGAGACGTCTCGGGTCACGGCGTCGAGTCGGGCCTCGTCATGATGATGACGCAGACCACCATCGCGACGCTGGTGAACGACATGCCGCAGCGCAAGCCGAGCGACGTGTTCGTGCACACGAACCAGGTCATCCGCGAGAACGTCTCGCGCCTCGGCGGCACCCGGTACATGACGCTGAACGTGATCCGCCTGGAGCGTGATCAGATCACCGTCGCCGGAAAGCACCAGGACATCCTCGTCTGGCGCGCCGCCGCGGATCGCGTCGAGACCATCTCCAACAACGGCACGTGGATCGGCGTCGTCGACGACGTGCGGCCCGCGGTCGAAGATCAGGTCATCCCCGTGAAGATGGGCGACTGGGTGCTGCTCTACACCGACGGAGTCACCGAGGCCTGCAACGCCCGCGGCGAGTTCTTCGGAGAAGACCGCCTGCGCAAGGCGTTCTCCCGCGTCGCCGGGAAGGTGTCGCTGCCGCGCGCCGTCGCCGAGCTGCTGCACGAGGTGCGGCAGTTCGCCGCCAAGGTCGACGATGATCAAACGCTCGTCTTGCTCCGGCGCGTCGAGTAACGTCCGCCGCCGTCATGCACGGGCTCTCGCTCGGGGACTTGAACATCGAAGTTCAGGAGTTCCCCGGCAAACTGGTTCAAATCTGGAAAGGGTCGTCGAACAGCCGAGACCCCAGCGTCGGCCTGCGCCCGTTTCTCGAGCTCGCCGTCGCCGAAGCCTCGACGCGCAAGCTCGTGCTCGAGCTGCACTTCGAAGACCTCGGCCACTTCAACTCGTCGACCGTCGCCACGCTGCTGCGCTTCATCGAGAAGGCCGGCCAGAAGGGCGTGAAGCTCGTCCTCTATTACAACGGCTCGCAGCGCTGGCAGGGGCACAACTTCGAGGCCATCGCGCTGCTCAACAAGGCGACCGGCAACGTCGAGGTCCACCGCGTCGATGGCGGCGCGGCGCCGGAGAAGGTCACCTAGGCTGGGGCGCGCGAGCGGCCGGGTTCGCGTTCGCGGTCGGGTTCGGGTTGTGGTTATGCCCCGACGAAGTTGACCGAGGCCACGCCGTTCGCCTCGAGCGGCCGCATGGCGCGCTTGAGCGCATCGAACGACAGCGTCTGCCATCGGGCGCTCGCGTCGTAGCGGACCGTGAGCTTGAGGCCGCGGTCCTGCGCGGACGTGATCAGCTGAATCAGCACGGCGATGGTCGACGAGTTGAAGTGCTCGACGCGCTCGAACCGCATCTCGATGGCGGCGTTCTTCTCTCGCGCGTAGCTGAACAGCTGGTCGAACCAGGGGTGCAGCACCGCCGCCGGGTTGCGGTTGTTGCTGCGGCCCAGCCACGTCGCGACGAGCACACCGGGCGTACGCTCGTCGACCTCGATGGTCAGGTCACCGGCCTGCAGGTTCACCATGCAGGCAGATGATCTAACCTACTGCCTCGTCAGCGTCATCAAACCGTCCTCGACGTTTGCGCTGCCGGTCTTGCGGTACTTCAGCGTGGAGGCGGGTGCGAGGCAGTAGTCATACGTGCCCGCTCCGACGGTGACGGTGTTGCCGCTGACCGACCAGGCCGAGGCGTCGTCGATGACGTCGTCGTCGCTGACCGCGCAGTCGCAGCCGCCACCGGCCGACGCGCACGTGGCCGTCGGGTGCGACTGGCGCAGCGTCGTCTGCATCTGCGCGCAGGTGATGACGCCCATCAGGCACGAAGCCGGCACGTTGATGGTGCCCTCCACGTGCACGTCGACCCGGCGGGTGACCGTCGTCGCATCGAAGGTCACGCGACCCTTCACGGTGCCCTGCAGGTTCGAGAAGGTGATCGCCCCGCACGCCTGCTGCGCCGAGCGGAACGGGTTGTTCACGCAGCCTTGCGTGTAGTGCCAGGTGCCGGGCAGCGGCGCTCCTCCGCACGGGGTGAGCGAGGGGCAGTTGTCGATGCTGAGCTGGACCGTCGGAGGCTCGGCGGCGGTCCCGCCGCCCGTACCGCTGGAGCCGCCTCCGGTTCCGCTGCTGCCGCCTCCTCCGCCCGAGCCGCCTCCGCCGTCGAGGAGGTTCTGAACGGGCAGGGGACCACAAGCGACCAGCGACGTCACCAGCGCAGCGCGAACGAGGTTCATGCGACTTCGTGGTCCGGGCCCCCAAAAGCGATCCGGCACGGTATCGTCCCCGGGCCAAATGGGGCTCTTGCAGGCGTTGGGAGACGAGGCCGCCGAGGGCCACACGCTCTGGCTGTTGGCCACGTTCCTGGTCTCCGCGGTGCTGGTGCGGGCGTTCGCGGTGCAGAAGCCGACGCGCCTCAAGGCCGTCACCTTCCTCTTCACGGTGCACGTCATCGCGTGGGTCGTCGCGAGCACGCTGCGCACGTTCGACAGCGAGGTCTACAAAGACATCCGCCTGGTCGGCCTCGTCGCCGGAGGCGTCGCGTTCGTCGGCTGCGTCAGCGCCGTGCTGTTCAACGTCGCGCTGCCGCGCGTGCGCCTCGAGACGCCGCGCATCCTGCAGGACGTCATCGTCGCGCTCGCCTGTGTCGTCGCCGCGGTGACGGTGATGTCGCGCGCCGGCGTCGCCCTCTCCGGCCTCATCGCCACGTCGGCCGTGTTCACCGCAGTGCTGGGCTTCTCGCTGCAGGACGTGATCAGCAACGTCGCCGGCGGGCTCGCGCTGCAGGTCGACAACTCCATCGCGGTCGGAGACTGGGTGAAGGTCGGAGACGTCAACGGCCGGGTCACCGAGATTCGCTGGCGGTACACGGCCATCGAGACCCGCAACTGGGAGACGATTCTGGTCCCCAACTCGGTGGTGATGAAGTCGCAGGTGGCGGTGCTCGGGCGGCGCACCGGCGCGCCGCAGTACTGGCGCCGCTGGGTCTACTTCAACGTCGACTGGCGCTACCCGCCGACCGACGTCGTGCAGGTCGTGGTCACGGCGCTGAAGAACGCGCACATCCCCCGCGTGGCGGCCGACCCGGCCCCCAACTGCGTGTTGATGGAGATGGGCGACAGCTACGGCCGCTACGCCGTGCGCTACATGCTCACCGATCTCGCCATCGACGACCCGACCGACTCCGAGGTGCGCACCGTCATCTACTTCGCGCTGCAGCGCGCGGGCATGAAGCTGTCGATGCCGGCGCACGCCGTCTTCCTCACCGAGGAGTCGAGGGACCGCGCCGAGGTGAAGACGAAGCAGCAGCTCGAGCGCATCGTGCGGCTGCTCGACACGCTGTACCTGTTCAAAGATCTCACCCCGGAAGAGAAGCTGCAGCTCGCGCGCGGCATGCGCCACACGCCGTTCGCGCGCGGAGAGGTCATGACGCGGCAGGGCGCCGAGGCCCACTGGCTCTACGTGCTGGAGGAAGGCGTGGCCTCGGTCCGGGTCGCCGAGGGCGGCGTCGAGAAAGAGGTCGCCACCATCAACTCGCCGTCGTTCTTCGGCGAGATGTCGCTGATGACGGGTGAGCCCCGGTCGGCCACCGTCATCGCGGTGACCGACACCGAGTGTTTCCGTTTGGAAAAATCGACCTTCCGGGAAATTTTGCAGGAGCGCCCGGCCCTCGCCGAGCAGGTCGCCGCGGTCTTGACGCAGCGCAAGGCAGAGCTGCTGGCCGCCCGCGAGGGCGTGAGCGCCGAGGCGAAGCTCAAGCAGCTGGCCACCACCGAGACGGATCTGCTGGAGAAGATTCGAGGCTTCTTCGGCCTCATCGGCTGAACAGCCGCCTTCGGAAACATCCGCACGGGAAAAAGGATCAGAAAATTCCGCGCCCTTATTGATGGGGTGATGGTGTCATCGGCCCTGATTCTGGTGTTACTGAGCGCAGACGGACGACAGTGGAAAGAGGTCTCCAACAAGGATGGCCTGGTCGTCGAGCAGCGCGAGCTTCCCGGCAGTCCGTATTACGAGTTCCGCGTCACCACCGACACGGACGTGAGCCCCGGCGCGCTCTGCGATGGCATCTACGAGTGGAGCTCGATCGGTAAGGACCACGACCAGCTCAAGGACCGGCGCCTGCTGGAGGACCGCGGCGACACGCGCATCGTCTACGACGAGATCTCGACGCCCACGCCGGTCTCTCCGCGCGACCTCACGTTCAGCATCAAGCGCGAGCGCAGGCCCGACGGCTTCTGCAAGCTGACGTTCGCCAACACGACCGAGAAGGCGCCCGCGCTGCGCAAGGGCTTCGTGCGGCTCGAGCGGCTCGCCGGCTACTGGCAGTTCGAGCCTCGCGCCGGCGGCACGCACGTCGTCTACGTCATCCACAGCGACCCGGGAGGTGGGCTGCCCGGTCACCTCGTCGTCGGCCCGCAGCGCGACGCCGCGCAGAAGACGGTGCAGAAGGGCATTCGCCTCTGTCGGCAGGCGATGACCGGCGCGCGCCGGCCTTGATAGATTCACGGCCCCCACCGCGGGAGGCCGTCGATGTTCGGATTCACGAACAACCGTAGAAATCAGCCCCGCGCCCCCGTTCAGCTCAAGGCCCACGTCACCTGGCCCGGGGCAGATGTCGAGACGCAGCTGTTGCTCATCAGCGAAGGCGGGTGCTTCATCGCCTTGAAGCCGCCTCCGCCGAAGGACGCACGGCTGAAGGTCTCCTTCGACATCCCCGGCAAGGGGCCGCACAGCGCCGAGGTCGAGGTCCGCTACGTCGCCGAGCTCGGAGACTTCCGCGGCAAGCGCGACATCACCGGCGTCGGCTGTCGCTTCACCGTCGTCTCGGCGACGACGAAGCAGGCCATCAAGGACCTCATCGCCCAGGTGAAGCGCAGCTACTCGCAGATTCAGTTCGCGCTCGCCATCACCAAGCCCAACCCGCAGCTGCCCGTGATGCTCGAGAAGGCGTACCTCAAGGGGTACCGAGAGGGCCGTGAGCTGCGAGATGCCATCCAGTGGGGCCTCAAGCAGATGGGCGCATGAGGGTCCTCGCGGCGGTCTTGCTCTGCGCCTGTGGCAGCACGTCGACGATCATCACGTCGACCGGCGGAGGCTCGGGCGGCAGCGGCGGCTCCGGTGGCGCCGGCGGAGGCGTCTCGAGCGGAGGTGGCGCGGGCGGCGGCCTCGGCGACCTGTGCCCGGAGGAATCGAAGACCGTCTACGTCGTGGCCGCCGACCGCACGTTCTCCGCGTTCGACCCGCGGACGAAGACGTTCCGCGACATCGGCACGCTGAGCTGCCCGGCGCAGGCCGGCGCCGGCCCGTTCTCGATGGCCATCGCGCGCGACGCCTTCGCCTACGTGCTCTACGACGACGGCGAGCTGTTCAAGGTCTCGACCGACACCCTCGCGTGCACGAAGACCGCGTTCCAGCCGGACGCGACGTACCGCGTGTTCGGCATGGGCTTCTCGACCGACTCGCCGGGCGCGATGACCGACACGCTCTTCATCGCCGGAGGCCAGTCGGTGACGCCGGCGTCGAAGCTGGGGCGGCTCGACGTGGCGACGTTTGCGCCGATGCCGGGCGCGGACCTCGTCGGCTGGCCCGAGCTGACCGGCACCGGCAGCGCGCAGCTGTGGGGCTTCTTCCCCATCGGCACGGCGACGCCGTTCGTCGCGCGCATCGACAAGACGAGCGGAGCGTTCAGCCAGACGTTCATGGCCCCCGAGCTGAACGGCAACGCGAGCTCGTGGGCGTTCGCGTTCTGGGGAGGCAGCTTCTGGATCTTCTACCAGCGCGACAGCGACGCCTCGACGAAGGTCTGGGAGATGAAGGCGGCGACCGGCGCGGTGACCGAGGCGGTCGCGAACACCGGGCGCACGATCGTCGGCGCGGGCGTGTCGACCTGCGCTCCGGTCACCATCAACTGATCACGAGCTCCACGAACTCGTCAGAGACACCGCTTCATGGGCAGTACTCGAGGTGGTAGCGGATGTTGTCCCGCATCTTCTCGAGGACGGCCTCTTTCGACTCGGCGACGAGGTCCAGCGTCTCGACCTTTCCGCCGATGTAACGGGCCTGCCACTGCCCGTCGCGGAGCTGCTTCACGCGCACCTCGAATTTCATGCGCCCTTCAATACCACGCCGACCGGGCAGTGGTCGGAGCCGCGCACGTGGCGCTCGATGAACGCGTGCCGCACGAGCTTCATCGCCGCGGGCGTCGCGAGCACGAGGTCGATGCGCCAGCCGATGTTCTTGTCGCGGACGCCGAGGCGCTGGCTCCACCACGAGTAGTGGCCCGGCACCGGGCCGTGCACCTCGCGGAACGTGTCGATCCACCCCGCGTCGAGCCAGGCCTGCAGCGCGCGGCGCTCCTTGGGCAGGAAGCCGCTGTTCTCCCGGTTCTCGCGCGGGCGGGCGAGGTCGATCTCCTGGTGCGCGATGTTGAAGTCGCCCATCACGAGCACGCGCTCGTTCGCGGCGCGCAGCGGCTCGAGGCGCTCGCGCAGGCGGCGCAGGAACGCGAGCTTGTACGGCGTGCGCGAGAGGTCGCGGTCGACGCCGTTGCCGCTGGGCACGTAGACGTTGCAGACCCACAGCTTCCCGTAGCGCGCGAGCTGAAAGCGGCCCTCGATGTCGAAGCGGCGCACGTCGAGCGACGCGTAGAAGTCGTCGGGCTGCCGGTGCGCGAGCAGGCCGAGGCCGGAGTAGCCCGCGCGCTTCGCCGGCGTGAGGTGCACGTGTCGCGGCTTCAGGCGTTCGAGCTCGTCTTCGAGCTGGTGCGGGTGCGCGCGGATCTCCTGCACGGAGACGAGGTCGGGGCGGGTCTCGTCGAGCCAGGTGGTGAAGCCCTTCCGGACGACGGCCCTCAGCCCGTTGATGTTCCAGGAGGCGATTCGCACTGCGGAAGCCTGTGTAACATGGGCTCCACGTGTCTCTGGAGCGGCTGTGCCTTGCGTGTGGGTTGTGCTGCGACGGCACGTTGTTCACGCACGTCGCGCTGACCGACGAGGAGTCGCGCCGGCTCGGCTTCGACGGCGTGCTGCGCCAGCCGTGCGAGAACCTGGGCGAGGGGTGCAGGTGCCGCGTCTACGCGCTGCGCCCGAAGGGCTGCGCGCGCTTCGTGTGCATGCTGGGCCGGGCGCTCGAGGACAAAGAGGTGCCGTTCGACGAGGCCGTCGAGCTGGTGAACGAGGCGCGAAGGCTGCGCGAGCACCTCGACGCGTTGATTCCGGGGGAGCTGCCCGCGATTCCGCGCGCGCGGCACTACGAGGCGCACGGCACGGACAACGAGCTCGCCGTGAAGGTGCGCGAGGCGCGGCGCGCGCTCGAGGCGTTCACGCTGAGGCACTTCCTGGGACGGCGCTAACGGCAGCTGCGCACGAGGTAGACCTCGTCGGTCGAGACGGTCGCGGAGACGACGGACTCGGTGTCGAAGAAGACGCTCGCCAGCGAGGAGCTCGCGACCGGGGCGGGCCGGCGGCCGGGGCCGAGGCTCTGGCCTGCGTCGGGGCGGTCGACCCAGCACTGCGTCACCGTGGGCGACGAGACGCCGTCCTGCCAGGCGGCGAGCCCGCCCGCCGAGACGCGCAGCGCGCTCGAGTCCGAAGGGGCGTTGAGCAGCACCGGGTTCACGCAGCTGACGTCGTCCGAGGTGAGCGTGCAGCGCTCGACGGTCACGCGCTTCGACATGCCCGTGCCGGCGAGGTGGCCGCTGACGAGGCCGCCGTCGCCGAGGCCGATGAGCTGCGTGCTCTGGCCCATCGGTTGATCGCGATCGAAGTGAACGCCGCTCGACGGCGTGATGAAGCCGCGCATCGTGCGGCCGTCGGGGTTGTCGATCCCGAACGAGAAGAAGCCGCCGCCTGCCGACGACACGGTGAGGTTCCGCCCCTGGATGAGGGCGTCGAACCCGAACAGCGGCATCGGCGTCGGCAGCGTCGCGGCATACGCGCGCACGAAGACGGAGGTGCCGGACAACACCATCAGCATCAGGCGGCTGGTGGGCTGATCGACCGCGACGGCGACCTGAACCACGTTCACGAACGCTCCGGCGGTGACCGCGCCTTGATCCATCAGGTTCGAGCGGCCCGTCGCAGGGTCGAGCGTCGCGACCACCACGCGCGTCGCCATCGCCGTCTCTTCGGCCCAGGCCGCGACGACGAGGCCGCCGTTCACCGCCAGGGCGGGCGCCCAGGCGCGCGTCGCCGCCTCGACGGTGGTCGAGGGCGCCACCGCCTCGGAGAGGGTGCCGTCCGCGCCCACCACGCGCGAGACGATCTTCGAGCCCTCTTCGTACATCACGAGGGTGGCCTCGGAGCCAGGCGCCCGCACCGCGACCGGCGCCCTGGACACCACCCCCGGCGACTGGCTCACGTTGACCGGCGCCGAGCGATCGATGATGCCGTCGCAGTCGTTGTCGAGGCCATCGCACGCGCTCTCGACGACCTGGTAGCTCGGCCCATACGCCGCGCGGCACACGTCGCCGGCGTCACCGCAGCCGGCCGAGGCTCCGGCGCAGACGCCCTTCTGCAGCGGGCACAGCTTGCCGACGCCCTCGTCGACGACGCCGTCGCAGTTGTTGTCCAGCCCGTCGCACTGCTCGACGCCCGGCTCGACGGCGCCGATGCAGCGGCCCCAGGTGCCGTTCGCGCCGCACGTCTGCCGCCCGACCTTGCAGATGCCGATGGCGCTGCCGCACTGGCGCACCGAGCCGACGCTGCACGAGGCCTCACCGCCGTCGGGCCGACACCGCGTCGGGCTGCGGCACGGCTCGGCCACCGGCGTGAAGCACCCGGCGACCAGCAGCAGCCCGAAGAGACGAGTCGTCATTCAGCCGCGTGAGCTAATCACCCGCGGCTCGGCTCGACCAGCGCGAGCGAGACGATCGTCCCCGCGCGGACGCGCAGCTCGCGCGAGTCGACCAGGTGGCCTTCGCAGTCCACCGCCTCGAGCCGAAGCGGAGCACCGCTCAACACCGTGAAGTCGCGCCGCGAGCCGGAGTGCAGGCGGAACGCCGAGTCCGGCTCGAGCAGCTGCGAGCCGGGCAGAAGCTTGTTCTCGACGCTCTTGAAGCTCTCGTCTTCGCTCCACAGGTGCACCGCGCAGACGTCGTGGCCCGTCACGTTCTGCACCGAGAGGAGGACTTCGTCGCGCGGCTCCACCGGAGCCACGTGTGCACAGCCAATCAGCAGGAAGAGGGCAACGATTCCCAGACGCATCGTGACGGTTGAACCCCCCGGCGGTCGGGGGTGTGCAACCCCGGTAACCGCCCGTCCACACTGCATTTTAACCTCGTCAAGTCTGCGGTGTTGGGAGTGAATGTGAACGCCGTGGCCGAGCGAAGCGTGAAGCTCCAGCTGATCAGCAGTCGGGCGCCGACCGACGCCGAGCTGTGCCGCGACTTTCTCGACGGCAACGCGCAGGCGTTCGGAGAGCTCGTTCGCCGCCACCAGGACCTCGTGTTCAGGCTCGTGCGCCGCTACGCGCGCGACGACGACTCGGCGATGGAGCTCGCGCAGCGCGCGTACCTGCAGGCCTTCGAGGCCGCGCGCCGGGCGCTGCCGCGCATCTCGGCTGCCGCGAGCGCCGGCGGCGACGTCCCGTTCAAGCAGTGGCTCGTGCGCATCGCCATCAACCTCGGCAAGAACCAGCTGCGCGACGCGCGCCGCTGGCAGAAGGTCTCGGTCGAGGTCATCGACAGCGAGAAGCGCATCGAGGCCACCGCCTCGGCGTCGCTCGAGCAGTCGCAGCGCGAGGCGCTCACGCGCGAAGCGGTGCTGCAGCTGCCCAAGCGCCAGCGCGAGGTCTTCTCCCTCCGCATCGACGGCGGCATGTCGTTCGCCGACGTCGCCGCGACCCTCGACATCACCGAGGGCAACGCCAAGAGCCACTTTCACTACGCCGTGAAGCGCCTGCACGAGCTCGTGCACGAGCGCCTCCGAGGAGAGCCGTCATGACCTGCGACGACGTCGAGCTCGAGCTCGTCACATCGGAAGAGCTGTCGCCTGCCGCGCGCGAGCACCTGGCCTCGTGTGAGAAGTGCCGCGCGTACCAGGCGTCCTCTGCCCGGCTGTTGGCCGACGCCGCGCTGCCCGCGCCGACGGCGGAAGAGAAGGCGGCGCTCAACGGGCTGGCTCCGCGGGTGCTGCACCAGTACCAGCGGGCCGATCGGCGCCGCTCGGTCGTGCGCCGGCTCGCGGGGCTCGCGATGGCGGCCTGCGTGGGCGCCGTGGTGGCGTCGGCGGCGCTGCTGCCGAAGCTGGGCGCGCAGCCGGGCCTGACCGAGGTGCCGGATCTCTCCATCGCCCTCTACGAACCCGAGGTCGCGTCGTCATTGGACACCGACGAAGACTTCGACACCTTCGAAGTGTCCTGGCCGTCCCCGTAAAAGGAGCAGTCATGAAGAAGTTGATCGCAGCCGCCGTTCTCGCCGTCTCCGCCGTCTCGTTCGCCGCGCCTCCCCAGCAGCAGGTCGTCGCCGCCTCGAAGCCCGGCTTCGGCGACTGGGACGACGACAAGATGGAAGGGCGCCGCGAAGAGCGCGAGAAACGCATGCGGATGATGCTCGTCGTCGGCGTCGCCGAGGCGCTGTCGCTCTCGGAGGCCGAGGCCATTCGCCTCGCCGACAAGATGAAGGCCTTCGACGACAAGCGGAAGCCGCTGCGCGAGCAGATGTTCGAGTCGATGAAGGTGGTGAAGGCGGCGTCCGACGGCGACTCCGCAGCGCTGCCCAAGGTCGATCAGGCGACGACCTCCATCCTCGACCTGCGCACCCAGATGGCCGCCATCGACAAGGAGATGTTCCTCTCCGTGTCGAAGGAGCTCACGCCGCAGAAGAAGGCGCAGCTCGCGCTGTTCCTCGCGAAGTTCCACCGCGACGGGAAGCAGATGATGCGCGGCGGCCGCCACCACGGCGGCGGCCAGCACCACGGCCGCTGATGCTCACCGGTTCACTTCGCGGCGGCGCCGGCGACCGGCTGCGGCCTGGGCGGGGCGATGAGCCCCGCCGCTCGCGCCGCCGCGAGCAGCACGAGCGTGCCGAGGCTGCACACCGGCCAGATGTTCGGATCCTCGGTCTGCGTCGGCATCGAACTCCCCCAAAGCTGAAACGACGGCCTTCAGGTCGTTGGAATACGAAGGAAGCTCGAGGCGCTCAACGCCCCGGGGTACGTCGCCCGGAGTGAGGTCCTCGGGCCGTGACGGACTTTTGGGGCAAGCGGCTTCGCGCGCCGCCGTCGAAGCGCCGACTCAGCGCTTCTTCACGTCGAGCTTCACCTCGGTCGTCCTGCCCGGCTTCACCGTCACGAGCTGGCTGACCTTCGCCTTGCGCTTGCGGTCGACGAGCACCACCTCGTGCTCGCCCTCGATGACCGGGCGCGCCTTGAGCGGAGTCTTGCCGAACGCGACGCCGTCGAGGGTGACCTCGAGCCCGGGGCGCGTGAGCAGCGTCAGCTTTCCGTCCTGCCACTCGACGCTCCACGTCGCGCGGGCGCCAGGCTCGACGTCGAGCTTCGTTCGCCGCGTCGCGCGGCCGCGCGGCGTGTTGGCGACCGCGTCGATCTGGTACCGGCCCGGGTTCAGCGCCTCGAGCTCGACCGGCGCCTTGCCGACGAGCGTGGTGTCGACGCTCACGGTGCAGGCCACGTTGCAGCTCACCGAGAGGCTGCCCGGCGCGGGCTTCTCGACGATGGGCGCGGCGACCACGACCGGCCCCACCCCGACCGGCTCGAGGCGCGCGGCCGGCGAGGGCCTCGAGAGCGCGCCGGCGCCGAGCGCGAGACCGCCGGCGGCAGCGGCTGCCGAGAGGCCGAGCGCGACGCGCACCCACCGCCGCCCCGGCGCGCGGTGCCCGCCCGTGCTCGGCGTTCCTTCCGCGCGCGGCACCACGCGGCTGCGCGACGCCATCTCGCTCACCTGCACGCGCCGCGGGTCCTTCGCGGCGGGGAACATGCGCTCCATCATCGCGGAGAGATCGAAGCTGCTGACCTGTCGCGTGTTGCGCAGGTAGAGCTCGAGCTCTTCGCGAAACGCGCCGGCGCTCGAGATGCGGTTCGCGGGGTTCTTCTCCAGCGCCTGGGCGACCAGGCGCTCCATCGTCGGGTCGATGTCCTGCCGCACCTTCGAGAGCGGCACCGGCGCGTCGTTCAAGATGGCCGCGAAGGTCGCCGTCTCGTTCGGCCCCGCGAACGGCGAGCGCCCCGCGAGCATGGTGTACAGGTTCACGCCGAGGCCCCAGACGTCGCTCTGCGCGGTCGCGGGCAGGCCCTGCAGCTGCTCCGGCGAGAGGTAGTTCAAGGTGCCGCGCACCTCGCCGTTCTGCGACGTCTCGCGCGTGCCGTCGGACTTCGCGATGCCGAAGTCCACGAGCTTCACCTGCCCCGCGTACGAGATGAGGATGTTGCGGGCCGAGAGGTCGCGGTGCACGAGGCCCAGCGGCTTGCCCGACACGTCGCGCAGCCGGTGCGCGAAGTCCAGGCCCGCGCAGGCGTCGGCGATGATGCGCGCCGCGGTGTACGTCGCGAACGGCTTGCTGTCGGCCGTGTGCGCGGCGCAGACCTCGTGCAGCGTGCGGCCCTCGATGAGCTCCATCGCGATGTACGGCATGCCGCGCTCGAAGCCGAGGTCGAAGATCTGCACCACGTTCGGGTGGTTGATCATCGCGGCGAGCCGCGCCTCGTTGAGGAACATCTGGACGAACTCTTCCGAGTTCACCAGCGGCGGGAGAATCGTCTTGAGCACCAGCGTCTTCGCGAAGCCTCCGGGGCCCGCCGCGCGCGCGAGCCACACCTGCGCCATGCCTCCCTGCGCGAGCTGGGTGAGCAGCGAGTAGCGGCCGATCTGCTGGCCGGCCTTCAGCGCCTCGGGCTCGGGGGCCTTCTCGGCGACGCCTTCCGCGGCGAGCGCGGCGTCGACGGGCTCTTCTTCCTTCTTCGCTCGCGGAGGCAGCGGCGGCGGCTGCGGCTTCGGCGCGGCGAGCTGCTCGACGTCGTCGACCTCGACGGACAACAAGGAGAACCCGACGCGGGCCGAGCTCGCCTTGCGCGCCTCGTCGAGCAGGCCGATGCGCTCGAGGCGCGCGGCCTCGACCTCGGGAGCGGCCCCGCTGGCCTTCAGCTTCTCGGCCGCGGCGAGCGCGCTGGGCGGGCGCTTCGACGGGTTCACCGCGAGCATCGCCATCAACAGGTCGCGCACCGCCGGCGGCATCGACCGGCTGATGCGCGACGGGTTCGCCGGCGTGCTCTTCACCGACTTCGCGAGCTGCTCGGGCGTGTTCGCGGTGAACGGGTGCACGCCGGTGAGCGCGCGGTAGAGCACGACGCCCACCTGGTAGATGTCGCTGCGCTCGGTCGGCGCGCTGCCGTCGAGCAGCTCGGGCGCGGTGTACGCGAGCGCCTCGGCGTTGAGGTTCGCGGTGCTGGTGCGGCCCGCTGCGCGAGCGCCGAACGGCTCGAGCTTCACGTCGCCGTCGAACGTGAGGAGGATGCGCGACGGCCGCAGGTCGCCGTGGATGACGGCCTTCGGCTTGCCGTACTCGCGGTGCGCGTGGCAGCGGGCGAGCGTCTCGAGCACCTCGATGCCGACCGCGAGCACGGCGGGCATCGGCAGCCGGCTCTTGCTCTGCCCGAACATCGCGATGACGCGGTCGAGGGAGAAGCCGAGCACCGGCTCCATCACGAGCCACGAGCGCTCGAGGCTGCAGATGGCCTCGTAGGCCGGCACGATGCCCGGGTCGGAGAACGAGCGCGCGAGCTCGATGGTGGCCCAGAAGCGGCGGTACCACTCGGACAGGTCGGCGAGCTCTTCGTCGACCTGCCACAGCGCGACGTCCTTGCCGCTGCGCTCTCCGCGGACGGCCTGCGCGCGGAAGACGCGGCTCCACGCGCCCTGGCCGATGAGCGGGCCGACGCGGAAGCTGCGCGCGACCGACGCGGCGACCGGCGGCGGCGGGGGGCCCTGCGGTCCGGAGATGAACCCCGCGAGCAGCCGGTCCACCTGGGTCGCGACCTCGGGGCTGGCAGGGAACTTCACTCCGGCGAGCGCGAGCGGCTGCTCGAGCCGCGACCACACGACCTCGGCCGGAACGCTGATCATGTCCGCGTCCGAGCCCTCTGCGCGGATGACGAGCAGCCCGCGCATGCCGGCCATCGGAGCGGTCGCGCCGCGCAAGAGCGCCCCGCCGGGCCCGAGGTTCACCAGCTCGAGGTGCTGCGTGTTCGTCCCCGCCTGCCAGTACGCCTCGGAGAAGACGCTGATGCGGCGGCTCGCGCGCCGCTGATCGGCGGTGGCGAGCTGCCGCGTGATGAGCCCGCGCAGCTGGTCGAGCGTGTCGGGCGAGAGCGGGTCGAACTGGATGCCCGCGACCGTGTCGGGGCGGCTCACCGAGATGCGCGTGCTGTTCACGGTGCCCGAGACGGCGACGTCGCGCTTCCCGTCGCGGATGCTCAGCTCGACGCGGGTGCCGGGGAAGAGGCGATCGGCGGAGAGCAGGGTGAGGCCGCCGAGCGAGAGCTCGCTCGAGCGCTCGCTGATGGCCTTCCCGCCCTTGCTGCGGCGCAGGACGGGTAGCTCGGCGGGCAACCGCGGGTGCCGTCGCAGCTCGTGGTCGTCGAGCACTTGAGGCTCGGGAATCTAGTTCAGCCCCGCGAGAGGACGAGTTCAGAGGCGGTGTCACGTGCCGGCGCTGCGCGGGCGGGCGTCCTTCAGCGCGGCGCTGAGCGCGCGCGCGGCCGCCGAGCGCTGGACGTCGGCGCGGTACACGAGGCACACCGTGTCGCGCTGCTCGGGCATCTCGCCGGCCGGGCGCCTGAGCTTGGGACGCATGCGGCGCGCGAGGTGCGTGGGCAGAATCGCGGTGCCGGCGCCTTCGCACGCGAGGTGCGCGAGGACCTCGAGGCTCGACGAGCACACCTTGCGGCCGAAGCGCACGCCGCGCTGCTCGAGGCTGCGCAGCACGGCCTGCGCCTGCAGCAGCTCGGGGTCGTACAGCACCGTCTGCGCGAGCCGCGCGCTCCTGCCCCAGAGCGTGAAGACGTCGTGGGCGAGCTCCTTCACCACGAGGTCGGGGTGGCGCACGGGGTTCACCACGAGCCCGAAGTCGAGCTCGTGGCTGACCACCTGCTCGGTGATGCGTCGCGACAGGTCGTGCTCGAGCTCGAGCTCGAGGCGCGGCCAGCGTTCGAGCAGCGCGGGCACCAGCGTGGGCAGCCAGTTCAAGGCGATGGAGATGTGGCAGCCGATTCGGTACGTGCCGGCCGGCTCTTCGGCCTGCTTCTTCACCGCGGCCTCGAGCGTCTCCCACTCGTGCAGCAGCGCCTTGGCGCGCGAGGCGAGCAGGTGGCCCTCGCGCGTGAGCTGGACGCCCGACTTGCCGCGCACGAGCAGGTCGCACTCGAAGCGCCGCTCGAGGCGCTGCACCGCGGTGCTCAGCGACGGCTGGCTGATGCCGAGGCGCTCGGCGGCGCGCGAGATGTTCCCGACCTGGGCGACCTCGGCGAAGTAGCGCAGGTCGGCGTGCGAGAGGATTGAGGCCATAGGTGGCAGCTATCATAGCGACCGGCGGCATCTATTGGTTCTATCCGTGGCGACGGCGGTACTCCTTGCTTCGTCGAAGCGCATGGAGCGCCGAGGACACTTGCGAGGAGCCAAAGCCATGAAGCGCATCATCGGGTTGCTGGTGTTGGCGGCATGTGGTCTGCCGCCGGAGATTCAACGGCCGATCGAGCCGGTCACGCCGGTCGAGCCCACGGAGACGGAGCCGGTGCAGCTCGAGCCGGTGAGGCGCATCGAGAAGCCGGTCGTGCACCCGGCGCTGCGCGGCGGGATCTCGACGTTCACCCGGACGGTGAGCGACGAGACGACGCTCATCGACCTGCAGCTGAACGAGCAGACGGTGTTCTGCACCCTCCTGGGCTACGGCGGAGACAGCTTCCTCAAGGTCTCGATCCCGCACCTCGACCAGCTCGCGCACTTCGACCACCGCGTCGAGGGCACGAACCTGCCGTGCGCGGCCGTCGGAAGGTGCAGCGAGCAGATGAACGCGGACCACATTCTTCAGGGCAACCCCGGCATCGAGCAGGTCTGGGTGCGCGTCGTGCTCGTCGAGCACCTCGAGCGCGATGGAGACCTGACCATCTGCCGCCGCCAGCTCGTCGAGGACGTCAGCGCCACCATCCGCGGCGTGCCGGTGCAGCACCACGTCGAGGGTGAGTGGGAGACGATGCCGTTCCACCACTGCAACGGCTGACTCTCGTCGCGTTCTCACCTCCAAGCGCACTTACAAGCAGGCTTGACGGTATCTTCGAAAGCATGTGAGGAGGGGGCCGATGAGGCCCTCGACCGCTCTGCCGCGCCGGCGCACGCAGGAAGAGCGCAGCACGTCGACGCGCGCGCGGCTGCTGGAGGCGACCGTCGAGTGCCTGCACGAGCTGGGGTTCGCGGGCACGAGCACGACGGTCGTCTCCGAGAGGGCGGGCGTCTCGCGTGGGGCGCAGCTGCACCACTACCCGACGAAGCACGAGCTCGTCGTCGCGGCCATCGACCACGTGCTCCAGAAGCGCGTGGGAGAGTTTCGCGCGCAGTTCGCGGGCGCCTCGGTGCCGAAGGGCGCGAAGGAGCGCGTCGGCGCCGCCGTCGAGCGGCTCTGGGCGCTCACGTCGGGGCCGACGTTCTACGCCTGGCTCGAGCTGCTCGTGGCGTCGCGCACCGACCGGAAGCTGCGCAAGGCGATGAAGGCGATCGCCGGCCGCTTCGAAGCCAGCGTGCGTGAGGCCTTCCACGAGCTCTTCCCGGCGCTGCGCGACACGCCGGCGCTCGACACGGCTCCGTGGTTCACGCTGGCGACGCTGCAGGGCTTCGCGCTGGATCGAATCCTCGATCCCGACGAGCCCCGCTTGCCGCTCGGACTGCAGATTCTGACGTCGATGGGGGCGCGCGCGATGAAGCGCGTCGAGGAGTCACGATGAAGCGCTTGCTCGCAGTGCTCGTGGTGTGCGCGTGTCAGGGCGCTCCGGTGCCGGTGCCGCAGCCCGATGCAGGAATCGGCGGCGGTGATGAGGGCGGTGGCGCGGGCGGTTGGGGCGGCTCGGGAGGCGGCTCCGGCGGAGGTGCCGCGCCCGGCGGCGGCCTCGAATCGCCGATCGACGCGGGGACCGACGCCGGCACGGCAGCCGTCGATGCGGGCACCAGCGTCGACGCCGGCACCGACGCCGGCGTGCTGACCGCGGCGCGGTGCTTCGCGAACGAGTACCTGAACCCGACGTCGTCGGTCGGCCCGAACTACGACCAGTTCAGCCCCACGCTGGGCACGCACTGCCGCGGCACGAACCACCAGGCCATCACCGGAATTCAGCGCGTCGTCTTCCTCGGAGACTCCGTCACCGTCGGCACTCCGCCGACGAACCTCGACGTGAACGCCGTCTACCGGGCGATCCTCGCCAAGAAGCTGGCCATGCACTTCAACCTGCCTCCGCCCGGGCCCGGGTGGGGCGGGGCGAACCCGTTCGACGGCCAGGCGCTGCCCGCGGAGTCCGGCGCGTTCGTGAGCTGCTCCAAGTGGGGCGCGCGCGTGGACGACCTGATGCGCGACAACAACCAGGTCGAAGACTGCATCCCTCCGGGCAAGCGGAACCTGAAGCACCTCGTGGTGATGACCATGGGCGGCAACGACATCTCGTCGATCACTCAGGCCGGCGGCGGCGCGATGCCGCAGAAGACGCTGGCGCAGCTGCAGGCGCAGGCCCAGACGATGGTGAACGATCTGCGCGATGCGATCGCGTGGATGAAGAACCCCGCGAACGTGCCTGGAGGCGTCGAAGTGGTCTTCGCCAACAACTACGAGTTCACCGACGGTACCGGCGACGTGGCGTCGTGCCCGGGCGCGTCGCTCGCCGGCATCCAGCCGTGGATGGACAAGGCCGCGCAGGCGCAGCTCGTCGTGTGGATCACGGAGCAGTACCTGAAGATCGCGGTCGACACGCGCAGCGACATGGTCTTCATGCTCGAGAGCTTCTGCGGGCACGGGTACCAGCGGAACAACCCGCAGGCGCTCTGCTACCGCGGGCCGGGGCAGGCGCTGTGGTTCGACGGCACGTGCATTCACCCGAACGCCGACGGGCACGCAGCGCTCGCGGACCTCTTCTTCAAGACGATCGCGGAGTAGTCAGAGCTCTGCGGCGACACGCGTTGGACCTGCGGAGAACGGGCCAGCTCGCTGGAGTCCGGGTCCTCAGAGGTCTCCGGCGACACGCCGTGCTCGCTGAGAGCTGGCGAGGTCGATCGGCGCGACGATGCCGGTCTGCTCCGTGAGCCGGCCGTGCGTCATGCGTGCGATGGTTTCGCGGCTCGCGCCGAAGTTGAACGTCCGCGGTGGTGACAGCGTCGTGCCGGTCGCCCGCTCGACCGCCTTGGCGATGAGCTCGGAGCAGTAGATGCGCTCGTCGTCCCATTGGTACTCGCCGTCGTACGGCAGCCCACGCATGGCGCGAACTTCGCGAGCGATGTCTGCCGCCCGCGAGCGCAGCGCCTCGTCGAACCGATAGACGGCGACGTCTCCTCCGGTTCGGCCGACCCACGAGGCCAGCGCCGTGGGACCGACGGGGCCGTACGCCTCCCAGATGACGCGCTCGCCGCGCTCCTCGAGCACGATGCCGACGTGTGTGTAGCGGCTGCCCGTGATGTCGCGGATGAGGTTGCAGCGCAGGCCACACTCGAGATCCTGGAAGACGAGGTCGAGCGGCTCGATGCGAGCGTTGCGCTCGAGGGCGGCGAGCCGGCGCGATGGCTCGGCCTTCGCCCAGGCGACGAAGCTGGCGACCAGTGCCGACGTGACTGCGAGGATTGCCGCGAACAGGCGCACAGGAGCGAGACAACGGAACCTCCCGCCGGGTTCTACGTCCCGCCATGGCCGTTCGCGGGAGGAGCGCAGAGACTCCGTTTCTCACGACTCGAGTCGTTTGGGCCGCGCAGGCCGTGCGGGTCACGCGGCAGTGAAAAAGAGAAGAAGCGCGAATCACGGTTACTCAGTTTCGGGCGCGTAAGTGCGCTGAACGCCGAGCCGCGAACGGCGAATCGCGATTCGCGCTACTTCTCTTTTTCACCTCCATGCGACCTGCACGGCACGGCTCCCGTGCGGGAGCGTTCTCCGTCGGTCGGCACTGTCAGTGCATGGCGCCGGGAGAGCAGGGCTCGTGGCCGAGTATGGACTCGGGCCCGCGTGTGGGCCCCGGTCGAGTGTGGGGTTCCGGTCGAATGCGGAGCTCCGGTCGACTGCAGGGTTCGCAGCAGAATGCGCGGCTCGCGGCCGCAGCCAGTCCCGCCGCAGTCGGCGCGCCTACGGCTTCTTGTTCGCCGCAGCCGCCTCGGCCTGCGTCACCTTCTTCTCGACCTCGGCGACGTGGGCGGAGTCCAGCTTCACCTTCATCTCGCCGAGGGCGCGCCGCGCCTCAGCGGGGGTCATGGCCTGCTTGGCGAGCTCTACGCAGATGATGCACATGCACGGACGCTAACCCGGGGCCGTCCGCCGTTCAGCTCGATCAATCGCACTTGTACTTCTGCACCTTGAACTTCCCGACCTTGTTGGCGCTCATTCCCATCTTCGGGCAGATGAACTGCGCGACGTCGGGGCGGGCGGGCCAGATGAGCGTCGCTGTACCGCGGTCCGTCTCGAACTGAACACCGCCGTCGACCCGCGTCACCGACGTGGCCTCGTACCAGTTGCCGCCCTCGATGGGCTCCTCGCGCAGCGTGTAGCCCTTGGGTGAATCGACGATGACGAACTTGTCCTCGTGGTTGCACTGCGAGGTGCGGACGAGCTCGCCGTCCTTCTGCGTCAACATCACCCAGTTGCGCGGCAGCCCGCGCATCGCGGCCTCGCGGGCCCGGAGCTCGTCGCACGCCGGAAGCTCGGGCGGCTCGAAGCGCCGTTCCTCTGCTGCGGCGGGTAGCGCGCCCGCGAGCAGCGCCAGCACGGCGACTCGTCTCATTTCAGTCCTCTTCCCGTCACGAGGTACGTCGCGAAGCTGCCGAGCCAATGACCGCCCTCGTAGTGCTCGCCGGTCACCGACTCGAGCCCCGCCGAGCGGTGTGCAGCGGCAGCGGCACGCAGCGCGCCGGCCCGCGCGTCGCCTTCGGGCAGGCCGGCGGCGATGCCCTCGAGCATCCACGCGCGCGAGAGGTTGAGGCCGTCGAGGTGCGCGAGCTTCGGGTCGCTTCGGTCGGTGACGACCTCGGGTGAAAGCCACGCCTCGCCGGCGCGCGACGGCAGCGCGGGCAGAAACGACCCGAGCCACGGCGCGAACTGGGCCGGCGGGAGCACGCGGCGCATCAGGTCGGCCTCGGCGAGGCACGGCGAGAGGAAGTCCTGGCCGCCGGGCTCGAAGCGCAGCGGGCAGTCGGCGTCCTTCGCGTAGTACGCGGCGATGCGCTCGCGCAGCAGCGCCTGCATCGGCTCGTCCTTCGCGACGGCGGCCCAGTCCCAGACGAGCCCGAACGCGAACGCGGTCTGGTCGTGCTCTCCGACGCGAATCGGGCGCGAGAGCTTCGGCAGCCACGCGCGGATGCGATTGGCCGCCTCGCGCTCGAGCGGCTCGAGCACCTTCGCCAGCGCCGCGTCGCTCTCGCGCAGCTCGGCCGCGAGCAAGAGCAGCCACGCGAGGCCGTAGGGGCGCTCGAAGCTGACGCGGCCCTTGCCGGTGATGTACGCGACCTCGGCGGCGATGTTCTTCGTTGTGAGGCTCTTCGCGAGCGCCTTCTTCGCCTGCGCGGCGAATGCGGCTTCGGGGGACAGCCGCACGAGCCGGGCGAGCAGCCAGTGTCCGTGCACCGCCGAGTGCCAGTCGTAGCAGCCGTAGAACGCCGGCGTGAGCTGCGAGGGCGTCCGGGCATCGCGCGCGTCGTTCAGCACGTGCGCGAGCTTGTTCGGGTACTCCTTGTGAACGCAGGCGAGCGCGAGCTTCGCGAAGCGCGCAGCGACGGCCTCGTCGAGGCCTGGCGTCTGCGAGAGCGCGGCAGCGACGAGAAGCGGCAGCATTACTGCTGCGGCCCGACCCAGGTCTGCCCGCTGTCGCACTGAGACATCGCGGCCGCGGCGTCGGGGTAGCTGCTGCCCTGGTAGTACCAGTTGGTCTGCTTCGAGCCTTCAGCGCTCGTGCCCTGACAGCCGCCGAGGCTCGAGCCCGAGTCGCAGGTGGCGTTCTCGGTGTACGTCGCTCCGCCGGCGGCGCTCTTCAGCGTCTCGCAGACGCCTTGAAACGTGACGAGCGACGGGCCCACGAAGTTGCGGATGTCCGTGCACTGGTCGCGATTCGGTCGCAGGTCGCACCGAGCGCTCTTGCTGCCGATGGGGAGGACTCCACAGCCGGACACCGCGAAGAGACTGACGAGGAGGAGGCGGCGCATTTGACCGATGATAGCCGGCACCATGCCTGCCTTGAACGAAGCGCTGCAGCTCTACTTTCGCGGCGAGCGCAACCTCGGCCTCGCGCTCGCGGTCTACGGCCTCGCGCTGCTGGCGGTCGCAGTGTGGCTGTGGCGCACGCAGGACGGCGGCTTCGGGCTCGCGCTGATGGTGACGCTCGGCGTCCTCGGGCTCGCCTTCTCCGGAGGAGGCGCCTTCCTCGCCGGCAAGACGCCCGGCCAGGTCGCGAAGCTCGAGGCGGACCTGAAGGCTGCGCCGGACACGGCCACCGAGGCCGAGTACCAGCGCATGGTGAAGGTGAACCAGCTGTGGCCTCGCGCCAAGCTCGCGTGGACGGTGCTCACCGCCATAGCGCTCGCGCTCATCATGCTCGTGAAGCGCGAGTGGGCCGCCGGCCTGGGCCTCGCCCTGCTGTTCGGCACCACCGCGCTGATGGCCACCGACCTCTTCGCCGAGCGGCGCGCCGAGCCGTACACGCGCGCGCTCGAGGCGGCGCGGCGCAGCTGACTCAGAGGCAGGTGACGTCGTAGGTGACGGTCACCGTCGAGCCCTCGGGAATCGAGAAGGGCTGGAAGACGATGGCGTTCATGACGCTGTTGAAGCTCCAGCTGCCGGCCGGCGCGGGTACGCCGTCGACGCTCACGACCGGCGCGGACGCCGGTTCAGCCGTGAGGTGGAACGTCCATGGCGACCGGGGCAAGCCGATGTTCGACCTGAACGCGAAGTGCCAATTCGGCGTGTGAATGTCTTCGATGACACCGTTCAGCTCGGTGGCGGCGGCACGCGCGCGCGGCTGACCTCCGTCGAGCTCTGGGCCCACGGTAGAGAACGAGTCGAGTTGCGCGGTGTACGTCTGAACCGGCGCCGGCGAGGCGTCGTCGCTCGCCGAGACGGAGATGACGCCCAGGTGGCCGCCATCGCGAGCCATGGCCGATGAGGCCGCGACCGCAATCTCGAGCAGCGGAGGCGTGGCCGTGCCATTGACTCCGATCAGCGCGAGCTGCTGGGCGAAGAGAGCGCGCGCATTGGGCGTTCGATCGCTGATGACGGGTCCGAGCAGCCCGCCGTCTCCACTCGAGGTGGTGACGCCGATGCGCGTGTCGAAGGCGCCGCCAAACCAGTAGTCGGCGAACGCTTCGAGGTTCTGCGTGACGGACGAACGGAGGCCCGCCATGGCCGGCCCGTCGTCGAGCACCAGCAGAAGGTTCACCGCCGGGCGCCGGCCGACGAGGTACGAGTCCGTCTGCTGCACGTAGACGTCGCCGGTGCCTCGGACCGTGACGACGTAGTCGACCGTCTCACCGTTCTGGAGGACCCGAAGCAGGAACGCGCCGGTGTCCGGACCGACGTCGAGCGGCTTGTAGCGGAGCGCGAACGTGTGCGGCGCCGCGCCGGCCACGAACTGCGTGCCCGCTTCGAAGCTCGGCGTGCCGTCGATGAAGAACTCGGGGCACGGCGTCGGACCCGGGCACGACGGCGTTCCCGGCTGGACGCCGCCGGCTGCGAGCAGCCCGTAGCTGGCGACCGTCACCGGCGCCACGCACGTGTTGTAGATGGCGAAGGTGCGCCTCGGCGACGGGCACCGCTGCTGGACCGTGCCGAAGTCGAGGTCGCTCGGGGAGATCGTCAGGCACGCACCGGGGACGGTCGCGACCAGCCGCACCTGGTGCGGACCGATTCGCAGCGTCGCTTTGTGCTGCCCCGCGGCGCCCGGTGTGGCGTCGACGCGCAGCAGGCGCTCCTGGCCGGGCAGCAGCTGCAAAGGAAGCTGAGCCGCGGGAACCGAGAACACCGAAGAGCCGACGATCTCGACGTCGCTGATGAAGCACGCCCCGGCGCCCGAGCTGCGCACCGTCACGTTCGCGCTCTTGATCGCCGGCGCCGTCACCAGCCCGAAGTCCAGCTGCGCAGGGCTCACCAGGAACACGCACGGCTCCAGAGGCACGACGTCGGCGCCCAAGGGGACGCGAACGGTGCCGCCGTTGCTCACCAGCACGAGCTCCGCGGCCTTGAAGCCCGGCGTCGCGGCGGTGGCGGTGACCACCAGCGAGTCGCTCACCGTGAAGTCCGCAGACTCGAGCCGGGGCGGCTCGAGCACGAGCTCGGTGCCAGGGTCGCCGACGTTGCGAATCTTCAGCTGCCGCGAGGCCGGCTCGACGATGCGCAGGAAGTCGACGCGCTCCGGCTGCACCTGCAGGCGCGGCTGGGGAACCGGCAGCCGGGGGCTCGTGCCGGGCGAGCACGCGACGGCGGTGACCACCAGCAGAACCGAACCGCGCACCCCCGCAGTGCTACGCGAGTCTCAGTAGAACTGGAAGCCCACCGCGAACTGCACGTGAAACCACGCGTCGCCGCTGCGGTAGAGCGACGGGAAGGTCTGAAACACCACCTGCGCGCGCAGGCGCTCGAGCAGCGTCGCTCCGATGAGGCCCTCGACCAGCGGGTGCGTGCAGTTGCGGCGATCGAACGTGAGCGTCTCGTCGCAGCGCCTCGTGCCCAGCGTATCGAGCACCGACAGCTGCACGCCCGCACGCGCGGCGACGCGAGGCTGAATGTACGCGTTCGACAGCACCGACAGCCTCACCTCCGGCCCGGCGACGAGATTCACCGTCAGCTGCGGCCTGCGGTCGGTGAACAGCGAGAAGAAGTAGTTGAGCCCCAGCGCCGCGGTGAGCTGCAGCCACTGCGGCAGCATCTTCCAGGGCAGCACGCTGACTCCGACCTCGGCCACCGTCCCGAACCCGACGTAGGCGGAGAGCGGAGGCGGGCTGTACGCGAGCGTGTTGAGCGCCGCGGTCGCCGTCGTCTTCGTCAGCACGCGGTCGGCGAGGCCCGGCTGGGCGCCGACCCACGCCTCGACGACGCCGTCGAGCTTGCGCCGCAGCGCGAGCATGCCGCGGCTGGCGTGCAGCCTCGACAGGCCGAGGTCGACGAACTCGAACCCGTACTCCTCGAGCAGGCGCATGAAGTAGTCGAACGCCGGCTCCTTCTTCCCGCGCTCGCGGCGGCCGTCGGGCAGCTCTTTCACCGAGGGGACGCGCGGCGCCATGCGGCCGAGCCGCGCGCGCGCGCAGTGCGGGTGATCTCTCCCCGACGCCGGCGCGGCCTGCGCCCGGCACGCCGAGTAGAGCCGGTCGAGGCTCACCTGCAAGAGCACGCGGAAGTTGTCCTGCCCCGGCAGCGAGCACAGCGGCGCGTACTTCTCGTAGCCCGGCTCGACCACCGACAGGAGGCACATGAACGGCGCCCAGCCGCTGCGCGCCTCGTCGTCGACCGACATCATCGCGTCGAAGTCGAACGGCCGCTCTTCGAGCTCGACGAAGGCGTCGTACATGCCGGCGTAGAAGTCGAAGATGCGGAAGTCCTTCTCGAAGAAGCCGATGAAGTGCTGCAGCTGCTCGCCGGCCTTCGGCAGGCTGCCGCGGAACAAGTGGACGCGCGTGGCGACGTCGGCCTTCTCGCTGGCGAGCTGCACGAGCTCGCGGGCGCGCGCCGACTCGACCATGCCGCCGCCCATCGAGAACAGCTTCGACAGCACCCCGTGCGTCGAGTCGGTCGCCGCGTCATCGACCTCGGGCGGGTAGACCGTCGTCGACGGGTCGAAGAAGGCGAAGTGCATGTCGTTCAACGTGTCGATCTCCGACACCTGCCACGCGGCGCGCAGGGGCTGGTTGTCGAAGAGGCCGCCGTCGAAGAAGAGGTCGACGAGCTCGGGGCGATCGCAGGCCAGCGACGGCGGCACGACGAGGCAGTGCGGTATCGGCTGCGGCGCGAAGGCGAGCGGGAACGCGCCCGACGCGAAGACGACCGAGCGCAGCAGGTTGAAGTTGGTGGTGCCGTCTTTCCCGAACGGCAACAGCGGCACCGGCACCGTCGAAGCGGGGTGGACGAAGTTCGAGAGCCGGGGCGGCACTCCGGGGCCGCGGCCCTCGATGCGCACGATGAACGTCTCGAGCGCGCGCGGCACCGACAGGCCTTCCTGCAGCTTCACCTGCCGCGGCTTCACGCGCGTCACGGTCGCGGCGAACACGACGTCGCAGCCCTCGCGCAGGCCCTGGTTCCACTCGGCGCGCACCTCTTCGAACGCGCGCTCGACGGCGTCGCGCGAGAACAGCGCATCGTCGGTCGCGCGCTTCTTGTCGAACAGCTGCTCGAAGCCGACGGGCTCCCACACGCGCCAGCCGAGGTCGCGCCGCGGGTACGGGTTTGGAGCGCGGCACGACGACAGCGCCGCGCCGAGCGCGTTCATGCTGCCCGCGGACGCGCCGGTGACGACGCGCAGCTGCCGCTTCGGAGCGAGCTTGAGCGCCTCGCCGTAGATGTACAGCGCGCCGGCCTCCCACGTGCCGAGCGAGACGCCGCCGCTCACGGTGATGCCGAGCGGAGCCGCGGGCGCGTCGGCCACCGCTGATCCGCCGAGCAGCGCGAGCGCGAGCAGCGCCGGCGCGGCGGCCCGCGCGGCTCGGCTCGACGGCGTCGTGGACGCGGCTGCGACTCTCGGCATTGCGGGCGACTCTCACGAAGCGGCCGCGTGGCCGTCAATGCAAAGACGCGCTCAAGAGCAGCTTGTGGCAGGCACGAAGCGGCATCTACATTCCGCAGGCGCCATGGCACCTCCCGTCGTCGGCATCGACCTAGGTACGACCCACAGCCTCATCGCGGTGATGAAGGGAGAGCGGCCCGAGCTGATCCCGAACCGCTACGGCAAGCGCCTGACGCCGTCCATCGTCGGCCTCGACAAGAACGGCAACGTGCACGTCGGCGAGTCGGCGAAGAACCAGCTCGTCTCGGCCCCCGAGCGCACCGTGATGGAAGTGAAGCGCATCATGGGCACGAACCAGAAGGTCAGCCTGGGCGACCGCTCGTACACGCCGCAGGAGATCTCCGGCTTCGTGCTCAAGGCGCTCAAAGAAGACGCCGAGCGCGCGCTGGGCGAGACCATCGTCGAGGCCGTCGTCACCGTGCCCGCGTACTTCACCGACGCGCAGCGCCAGGCCACCAAAGACGCCGGCGCGCTCGCGGGCCTCAAGGTCGAGCGCATCTTGAACGAGCCGACCGCGGCCGCCCTCGCGTACGGCATCGATCACCTCGACAAAGAGCAGTTCGTGCTCGTCTACGACCTGGGCGGCGGCACGTTCGACGTCTCGGTGCTCGAGATGTTCGAGGGCGTGCTCGACGTGAAGGCGAGCGCGGGCAACAACCACCTCGGCGGCTCGGACTTCGACGCGGCGATCGCCGAGCACCTCATGCAGGCCGCCGACGGCATGGGCCTCGACCTGCGCAACGACGCCAAGGCGAAGGCCCGCCTCAAGGTCGCCGCGGAGGCGGCGAAGATCGAGCTCTCCAACGTGATGGAGACGCACGTGATGCTGCCGTTCCTCGGCCAGGTGAACGGCGAGCCGGTCTCGCTCGAGCTCGACCTGTCGCGCGAGACGCTCGAGAAGCTGCTCGGGCGCCTGCTCGAGAGCACCATCAAGCCCATCGAGACGGCGCTCAAGGACGCGAAGCTCGACAAGGCGACGGTGGCCGAGGTGATCCTCGTCGGCGGCAGCTCGCGCATCCCGATGGTGCACCAGCTGCTCACGAAGTTCTTCGGCAAGCCTCCGAAGGGCGGCGTGCACCCCGACGAGGCCGTCGCGCTCGGCGCGGCGATTCAGGCGGGCCTGAAGAGCGGCACCATCAAGAGCAGCAACAGCATCATGATCGCCGACGTGGCGCCGTTCACGCTCGGCGTCGAGGTGATGGGCTCGGCGAAGGAGCAGAAGGTCACCGGCCTGTTCAGCCCCATCATCCCGCGCAACTGCAAGGTGCCGGTGTCGCGCACCGAGACGTACTACACGACCGCCGACAACCAGCGCGCCGTCGACGTCCGCATCTACCAGGGCGAAGACCGCTTCGTTCGCAACAACACGTTCCTCGACATGTACACGGTCGACGGAATGCCCCCCAAGCCCGCCGGCCAGGAGAGCATCGACATCACCTTCACCTACGACATCAACGGCATCTTGAACGTGAAGACCCGCATCAACTCCACGGGCAAAGAGGCCGCGCTGATGGTCGACAAGAGCGGCCAGCGCATGTCCGAGAAGGAGCGCGACGAGGCGCAGAAGCGCCTCGACCGCGAGTGGAACGGCGGGGCGGCGCCGAAGCCTTCTGCTCCCGGCGCGCCCGAGGTGAAGAAGGACCCGCTGCTCGAGAAGGCGCGCGAGAAGCTCAAGGTCGTCTCCGCCGACCAGAAGGCGGCGCTGGAGGCGAAGATTCGCGCGCTCGAGTCGGCGCGCACCGCAGGAGACGCGGCGAAGCAGACGGCGGCCGAGGCCGATCTGACGGACGCCTTGTTCGATCTCGAGTGAGCCTCGTCGAGCTGAAGAAGGCGGTCGTCCTCGCGCCGGAGGACATCGACGCGCGCCTCGCGCTGGCGGCCGCGTTCGCGGGCGAGGGGCAGCTGCCCGAGGCCATGAAGCAGCTGCAGCGCGCGCTGCGCGTCGACCCCGACCACGTCCGCGCGAAGCGCCTTCACGCCGAGCTCACCTCGCAGCTCAACGCGCGGCCCGAGGGCTGGTGGGCGACGGCGATGGACCACGCAGACCGCCACCGGGTCGACGACGCGCTCTTGTTCGGCCAGGCCGCGTGCGAGCGCGAGCCCGACGAGCACAAGCGCTGGGCCGAGCTCGGCCGCTGGTACGCGCGGCGGCGGCTGTTCGAGAAGGCCAGGCTCTGCCTCGGGCGCGCGATGCACATCACCCAGCGCGAGGCGCGCATCGTCGAAGACCGCGACAAGCTCTTGCACGCGCTCGGTGAAGACGACACGCTCGACCTCTTCTCCGAGTGCCCCTTGGGCCCGCTGCACGACGCGCTGTGGCTGTTGCTCGACGGCGACCTCATCGGCGCCAAGCGCAGGCTCGCGATGGCCGACGAAGGCCTGCAGTCGACCGGGTTCTTCCACCGCATCCGCGGCGAGATCTGGATGAGCGAGGGCGAGACGCAGCGCTCGACGAAGGCGTTCGAGAAGGCCAAGGAGTTCGACGCGCGCCCGTATCGCCCCGGAAGGCTCGCCAGGCTCATCGACGTGCGCACGCCGGGCCGCATCGGAGTGCTGGGGTGGACCGAGGTCGGCGGAGCCGTCTCGACGCTCGAGGCCCTCGCGGTCGTCGGCGACGGTGAGCTGCGCTTCACCGGCAACATCGGCAACCACATCAAGGAGTCGTGCTCGGTCGGCTACACCTGCCTCAAGCACAAGGGCGCCGAGCTCGGCATCGACGGGCTCGTGCGCGGCATGGACCTTCACCTGCACTTCACCGACATCGAGACCACGAAGGAGGGGTTCTCGGCCGGCCTCGCCCTGACGCTCGCCGGCCTGTCGGCGCTGCGCCAGCAGCCGCTCTACCCGCGGCTCGCGACGACGGGCGCCATCACCCTGCACGGCGACGTGCAGCGCATCGAGGGTGTCTACGAGAAGGCCGTCGCGGCGCGGCTCGCCGGGGTGCGCCGCGTGCTGCACCCCCGCGGCAACTCGGCCGACGTGAAGCTCTTGCCGAAGCTCGTGACCGAGAAGGTCGAGTTCATCGCCGTGAGCAGCTTGAGCGAAGCGCTCGAGCACGCGTTCTGAAATGAGCTCCGGGCTTCCAGTCTCCGACGACCCCTTCGAAGTCCTCGGCGTCCCGCGCGACGTCTCGGACAAGGACCTGAAGAAGCGGTACTTCCAGCTGCTGCGGCAGTTCCCGCCCGAGACGAGCCCGAACGAGTTCAACCAGCTTCAGCGCGCGTACGACGAGCTGAAGGACCCGGCCGCGCGCGCGGCGAGGGCCGAGGCGAAAGAGCCGTACGAGCACGTCGCCGAGCCGTACCGCACGCGGCTGCGCGAGGCCCTGGCCCAGCTGCACGCCGGGCAGATCGACCTCGCGCGCACGGCGCTCAAGGCCATCGTCGAAGAGAGCCCCGACGTCGACGACGCGCGCAACCTGCTGCAGCAGGTGTACTTCAACGAAGAGAACTTCGCGGAGGCCGAAGCGCAGCTCGCCGCGCTGGTGAAGCGGAACCCCGAGAACACCTGGTACCTCTACCGCCACGCGCTCGTGCTCAACCGGCTCGAGCGCCACGCCGAGGCGCACCAGGCCTCCGAGGCGTGGGTGCGCATCAGCGGCGGCAAAGACTCGCTCGCCTGGGAGTTCATCGCCGACACGCTCGCCGCCCAGGGCCGGCACGACGAGGCGTTCCGCCGGTTGGAAGAGGGCATCACCAAGGTCGACCACCCGGCGCCGCTCATCCTCTCGCGCATGCACCTGCGCCTCGACAAGGCCGACAAGAAGGGCCTTCAGCAGGACCTCGAGCAGCTCTCCAGGTCGCTCGACCCGAAGGACGAGGAGAACCGGCAGGGCGCGGCGCAGCGGCTGCAGAGCCTCGCGGCGCTCTTCTTCTCGCGCACGCTGCCCGACGAGGCGAACCTGCTCCTGACCGCCGCCCGCGAGCTCGGCGGAAAAGAGCAGGGCGTCCAGTTCCCCCAGCGGCTCGAGGTCTTCATCGAGGAGCTGCCCGAGTCGTCGCAGCAGTGGCTCGCCGACGAGGCGAAAGAGCCGCACATCTTCCGGCACGACCGCCGCGGCAAGTTCTGGGACGTGGCGCTCGCGCTGCTCTTCACCTGCATCTGGGGCCTCGTCGCGCTGGTGAGCGTGATGAACGAGTCGGGCTGGCCCGGGCCGCTGGCGGTCGCGTACTGGCTGGTGGCGCTCGGCGCGACGGCTCCGACGGTGTGGGCGTGGCGCGAGCTGTCGTGGAGCTTCGCGGCGCCGCACCGGCGCATGGTCAGCGTTCACCCGCTCTACATGCTCGAGGTCGGAGTCGAGAAGCTCGTCGCCTGGCCGCTGGTGAACTTCAGCGAGCCGCGCATCGTTCACCAGTACACGAACGGCGTGTACACGGCGAGCAACGTCACGCTGCAGTTCGGCAAGAAGAAGGTCGCGGTGAGCATTCGCGGCGAGCAGCTCGCGGTCGACTTCGCGAACGCGCTGCACAGCTTCCGCACGCGCGCGCTGCAGCTCATGCACGGCGGCCTGCTCGAGGCCGAAGCCGGCTTCGACTTCATCCCGCTCGAGTTCCTGGCCCCCGGGCGCCGGTCGAAGGTGAAGACCGAGAAGAGCAAGGCGCGCGCGAAGCGCTGGGCGTACAGCGCCGGGGTCGCCGCGGTGCTCGCGACGGCGGCCGCGGTGGTCGGCGCGACGCGCGAGCGCGAGAAGGTGTGGGCGAACGCGCTCAACTCCGGCGACGCGACCGAGCTGGCGAAGGCGCTCGAGCGACGGCCGCAGGACGCCTCGAACGCGCAGCTCGAGGCGTACCGCGCGGCGAAGGTGCGCGAAGCCCGCGAGGGCCTCGAGGCCACGATGGAGAAGACGGACCCGCGCCTGCTCGCGCTCGACGCGCTCTTGCTCGCGGTCCAGAAGTCCAGCCACCCGCGCGTGAGCTTCCGCGCCAAGGCGCTGTCGCCGGAAGGCGCGACGGGCGCGCAGGCCTCGGCCTTCTCCGAGCGCGAGCTGAAGGAGTCGATCTCCCGCTTCCCGCTCAAGCTCTACGACGGCTTCTCGCGGGCGCTGACGGCGCGCGCGCGCGACGTGCTGGCGGTGTCGGCCGGCTCGGTGGAGAAGGGCGTCGCCATCGAGGTCTCGCTGACGCCGCGGCTGCTCGAGAAGAGCGTGCAGGTGGGCAGGACGCGCTGGCCGCTCGTCGGCCTCACCGCGACCGCGGCGCTGAACGGCCAGACGCTCGCCACGGTGCCGGTCGAGCTCGACGAGGCCGACGTCGCGGTGCTGACGTCGGCGGACAACGCGTCGGCCGTGCTCGATGCCCAGATGGAGCGCCTGCTCGACAAGACCGGCGGAGCCCTGGCGAAGGCCTTCGGGGTCGCGGTCGAGCCCTGAAAGCAGACGGCCCCCGTCCAAGAGAGGACGAGGGCCGTGTCGAAGCAGGGGTGCCCTGCTCTAGAGCGTGCGGAGGAACGCGACGAGGTCGTCGATGTCCTCCGGGGTCAGCCCGCTCGTCTTGCCGTGAGCGTTGTTCGGGTTCTTCATCAGGCGCTCCCTCAGCGTGCGCGCCTCGCCGGTGTGGAGGTACGGCGCGCTGCGCGCGAGGCCACGGAGCGAGGGGACGTCGAGGCCGCTCTTGCCCGGCTGCAGCACGTCGGGGTTCGCGCCGCTCGTCACGAGCGTGCCGACGTTCGCCGCGCCCTTGTTCGTGTACCACTCGCCGGAGTGGCAGGAGCCGCACTCCGCGCGCTGGAAGACGAGCGCGCCGCGCGCCTGGGCGTCGGTGAGGTCGAGCTTCTTGTACGGGTTCTCCGGCGCGGGGAGGTTGTCGACGAAGCCGTTCATGAAGTCCTGCTTCTGCGGCGAGAGGCCCGTGCCGCCCATGCGCGAGATGATGGTGTGCTCGAGGAACTTGCCCATGGTGTCGAACTCACCGCTCCAGTGGTACGGGGCGGTGTCGCGCATGCCGCGGCCGGCGAGCGTCGGGGTCGAGCGCGGGCCGTCGGGGAACTGCCAGGTGTGGCCGTCGTCGCGGCCCTCGAGGTGGCAGCTCGAGCAGGCGACCGAGGCGGTCAGGCCGGAGATCTCCCGGTCGTTCGCGTCGAAGAACGCCTTGCGGCCGATGGCCTCGCCCTCGCTCAGCACTTCGGGCGCGAGCTTGCCCGTCGTCTGCTTCACCACGAGCTGGTTCGAGCCGTTCAGCTCGAGGCGCTGCACCGTGTGGTCGAACTGGTTGTAGACGTACGCGGTCTTGTTGTCGCCGAGGATGGCGATGCCGTCGGCGCCGTGGCCGAGGTTCGCGCTCGAGTAGACCGACGGCAGCTCGCTGTAGCCGTAATAGACGTACTGGGTCTGGTTCTCGGTGGCCGGCCGCGCGACGCGCTTGTTCGTCGAGATGATGGAGAGCCGGCGCGAGTCGCGGCTGACCATGAACAGCCAGTCGCCGGTGACGTCGACGACCGCCGCGGTCGTGCCCTGCAGCACGGTGGTCGAGTCGGTCGAGCCGTTGCCCGCGAACCCGCTGACCGCGAGGCTGGTCTGCGGGAAGTCCAGATCGTCGGTCTGCTGCGAGCCGCCGCAGAACCCGCAGCCGAAGCCCCTGCTGCTGTCGGTGATGTCGTCGACGAGCGGGCTCACGTCGGCGCCGGGCGTGGTCTCGAACGTGATGACGCCGCTGGTCGAGACCGAGCCGGCGAGGCGGGGCCCCTGCGCCTGGTAATACGGAGTCGCCGGGGTCGGGTTGATGAGGATCGGCGCCTCGCGCGACAGCTGCGTCGGAGCGAACACGCGCGTGCCGTCGGGCGTCGCCGCGAGGTCGGTCATGCCGCGCGCGTGGAAGGTGGACTGACCGGTCGGGACGCTCGTCGACGTCAGGCCCGCCTGGTGGTTCATCGGGCTGTGAAAGTTGATGTTGTTCTGCGGGACGCTGACCTTCTCGAGGTCGACGGTGAGGACCTCACCGGCCTTGTAGAGCGAGATGAGCGCGCGCTTGTCGTCGTTGACCAGCGCGAGGCCGCGCGGCTCGTCGCGCACGGGGATGCTCCAGTTCTCCTTCAGGGTCGCGACGTCGATCGACTGCAGCAGGCCGTTCTCGGAGTCGTCGACGGCGGCCGCCGAGACGACGTACAGGGTCTTGCCGTCGCCGGTGAGCTGCATGCCGACCGGGTCGACGCCGGTGGCGATCTCGGCGGAGACCGTCGACTCGTCGCGCCGCACGACGCTCACGCTGCGGCTGCCGCGGTTGGCGACGAAGATGGTGTCGTCCTTCGAGACGACGACGCGGGCCGGACGGGAGCCGACCTTCACCTCGCGCACCTTCTCGAGCGAGCTCGAGTCGACGACGAGCAGCAGGCCGTTGTCGGTGTCCGCGGCGTAGAGGTACTTGCTGTCACTCGAGACGGCGAGTGAGCCGGAGGAGCGCGCCGGGCCCGTGCCGGCTCCGCTGCACGCGGTGAGGGCTGCTGCCACGGCGACACTGCTGACGACTGCGGCGACTCGTTTCAATGGAGCACCCCGGTTCCACGGCGAGACAGCGAAGTTGCGACGTGCGCGTCACAGCGGCCCCGCGCATCCCCCAGGCAAAGACCTCGACAGCGACGGCGACGGTAGCAGAAAGCGTGCCTTCGGTAGGAGCCACGGCCCCTGCAGATGGCCCGTCCGGAGCTGCGCAGACCCCTGCGCAATGTGCAGCGTTCTGATCAGTTCTCTGCGACCGGCAGCCACGCGAGCTTCGCGCCGGCCTTCGGCTCGGGCCAGGTCTCGAGCGCGCGCCACACTACGGCATGGAGCGCGTCGAGCCGCCGCGCCTCGTCGTAGGCGGTCTTCGGGCTCTCACCGAGCGCCGCCAGCCTGCGGCCGCGTGCGAGCCACAGCACGGCGAGGTCGACGTCGTTGACCCCGTCGAGGTCGGCAGAGAGCACTCCGGTGGCGATGAACCGCATCGCCGCCTCGTGCCTCGGAGCGTCGTAGCCGTACGCATGCTTCGAGAGCCGGGCGGCGGCGACGGTGTCGCCCGTGCGCCAGGCCTCGGTGAGCAGCAGCCACACGATTCCGCCGGGCAACAGCCGCAGCTCGCTGTCCGTGTATCTGGACACGCTGGCGAGCGCGCGCTGCGGAGGCAAGAGGTCCTCCGCGGGAGCCTTCTTCGACGGCGGGACCTGCGACTTCTCGAGCGCCCAGCGCATCAGCTCGCGCGCCTTGCGGAACGCGTCGGGGTCGCGGTCCTTCGCGTTGGGCAGAAGCTCGGCCACGATGCCGCCGAGCAGCGCCGTCACCCAGCGGACCTGGTGGGGCTTGAGCCGGGTGTCCCACTTCGCCGGGCCGTTGCCGGTCACCGCGGCGAGGCGCGCGTGCGTCACCGCGCCTTCGATGGTCGTCGAGTCTTTGTAGAGCTTCTCGCCCAGCGCCCACGCCTCCTGCGGGCGCCGCGCGCGCAACAGGGCCACGACCTCGGAGTTGTACAGGTTCCACTCCAGGCTCTCGGGCGGGTTCTTCGCCGCGAGCGCGTACTCGGCGAGCGCGGCGCTCGAGTCGCCCTGCCGGTCGAGCAGCGAGCCCTTCTGCCAGTGCAGCCACCCCGAGTCGGGGAAGCGCTGCAGCGCCTGCTCGAGGTACTGAAGCTTCTCCTTCGCCGGCATCGGGCGCGCGGCGAGGAACAGGTCGACCTCGGTGGCCTTCTCGTCGGTGGGGTCGCGGCGGTACTTCGCCAGGGCCTTGTCGCGCTGGCCCGACGCGACGAGCACCGACTGGTAGAGGCGGTGCAGCTCGAACGACGGCTCTTTCCCGGGCGGAAGGTGCAGGCCGCCGCGCGCCGACAGCGCGAGCGCCTCTTCGAGCAGCAGCTGCGCCTCGCGCCACTCGCCCTGGCGTACGAGCTCGTGGACGGCGTCGAGCGACCTCTTCGGGTCGAGCTTCGCCTCGAGCTGCTGCCACTCGGCCCACATTTCGGGCGTGCCCTTGTCGAGCGCCCAGGTCTGGCAGGTCTTCAGGCCGCCCTCGTCGACGGTGAGGTGCGTCTTGTAGATGGTGCCGCCGCCCTTGGTGGAGATGGAGCGGGGCGGCTCGACGAACGCGTAGTCGACGCCTTCGAGCTCGATGAACCGGCGGCCGCAGTACATCGTCCACTGCGGCTGCTGCGGGGTGCTGGACTTCGTGTAGGCGATCTTCTCCCAGACGACCGGCGCCGCGCCGCCGGGGTTGTAGACGAGGTCGTGACCTCCGCCTTTGACGAAGACGAGCGCCGTCTCCACGGAGCGGCCCTCGCGCTTCGCCTCGATGACGTGGGTGCCGGCGCTCACGTTCTTGAACACGACGTGGCCGTTGGGGTTCACGCTCTTGCCGGAGGAGCGGCCGTCGATGGTGACGTCGAGCGGCACCGAGAAGCCGTTCACCACGTGGACGTCGTTGAACCGGCCGTAGCGCCAGAGCGCGACGCCGATGCCGAGCACGATCGAAGCGGCGACGACGAGGAGCACGACCGGCGGGCGCTTCGGCTTGCTCATCGCAAGGACGAAGTCATAGCAAGGCTTCCGGCTCGCGCGGGAGCGCCGCGTGTGGTGATCTTCGCCGCATGAAGCGCATCGCGACGGGGCTCATCGTGCTGCTGCTCGCGGGCTGCGACTGCTCGGCGCCACCGGTGCTGAAGGACGCGTCCGTCGACTTCGGCGAGGTGCAGGTCGGCGCGTCGGTCTCGAAGAAGCTGCTGATCGAGAACCCGTCGGAGACGGCGCTGAAGCTGGTGTCGCTCGACCCGGCGACGAGCCCGTTCAGCGTGAGGTTCATTCCGTTGACGGTGCCGGCGAAGGGCGCGGCCGCGTTCGACGCCACGTTCGCCCCGGTGGAGGCCGGAAGGTTCGAGAAGGAGCTCGTGCTCACCACCTCGGAAGGCCTCACGCGCGTGTTCCTGCGCGGCACCGGCACACCCGCGCCGGTGATGCAGTGCAAGACGTTCGGGGACCTCGACTTCGGCACCGTCGCGTTCCCCGGCGAGGCGGTGCGCGCGCTCGCGCTGCCGATGGGCCGGCTCGTCGGCGGTGACGCCGCGATGTTCCGCGTGACCGCCAACACGCTCGTCTTCGCGCCGACCGCCGTCGGCACCTACACCACGCAGGTCGAGGTGCAGGAGCCCGGGTGCGCGCCGGCGCGGTTCACCGCGCGCGGGCAGGCCGCGACGAAGAACGTCGAGTGCCTCGGCGCGCCGATCGACTTCGGCACGTCGAACCCTGGCGCGCCGCGGCAGCTCGAGGTGCAGATTCAGAACTCCACCGCGTTCGACGTGGTGCTCGCGAACATCGCGGCTCCGTCGCCGTTCAGCGCGGCGGCGATGACGCTGACGGTGCCGGCGCGCAGCAAGGTCCCGCTCGCCGTCACGTTCCGGCCGGCGCAGCTGGGCGACTTCGAGGCGACGATGACCGCGAGCCACGGCTTCGAGTGTGCGCTGCGCGGCCGCGGCGGAGGCCCCGACATCGAGGTGACGCCGACCACGCTCGCCTTCGGGGCGATTCCGTTCTTCGCGGCCGCTCCGACGCCCTCGTTCGTGGAGCGCACGCTTCGGGTGAGGAACACCGGCACAGAGACCCTGGTGGTGTCGAACCTGGTGCTGGGCGCGGCGAACGCGGACTCCGACCCGTCGCAGGTCACCCTGCCGCAGCTGCCCCTCACCGTGCCCGGCGGCAGCGAGCGCGGGCTGCGCATTCGCATCGCGCCCAACGCGTCGAACAGGAACCTCGACTGGAGCCTCGTGCTCACCTCGAACGACGCCGACGAGCAGCAGACGGTGGTGCGCCTCACCGCGAATTCGGTCGCACTGCCGCCGTGCAATTTCTCGGTGACCCCGACGTCGCTGAGCTTCGGCCGCCTGGCTCCGCCGGACCGTCGCGAGCTGGTGTTCAGCATCCGCAACCTCGGCATGAACGCGAACGAGACGTGCCTCATCCCCGCGCTGGAGCTCGCGCCGGGAAGCTCGTCGCTCTTCTCGCTGCCGGGCGGGCCCGTCTACGGGCGCACGTTGATGCCGGGCGAGGTGCTCCACGTTCCGGTGCGCGCGATTCCCACCACGGCCACGCAGCAGCTGATGGGGCACGCCGGCGTCGTGAGCTTCTCCATCTCGTCGCCGACCGCGCCGCTGCACAGCGTCGCGCTCAGCGCGACGGTCGGGCAGGGCTGTGTCGCCGTGTCGCCGCGCGACCTCAACTTCGGCAGCGTGGCGGTCGGCTGCAACTCCGAGACGCGGAGCGTGACGCTGTACAACACGTGCCCCGGTACGCCGGTCACGCTGCAGACGGTGCAGGTGGCCACGCCCGAGCTCACGGCGACGTTCTCCTCGGGGCCCATCGCGACGTCGATGACGGTGCCGGTGGTGTACCGGCCGTCCGCCGCCGGCGCCGACACCGGCATCGTCACGTTCAAGGTGGTGCAGAACGGGCAGGCGGTCGACGAGGTCGTGAACTTCAAGGGCGCGGGGAACACCGACGGCTCGAACGTCGACGAGTTTCGCGTGACCACCAACGGCGCGGTCGATCTGCTCATCGTGCGCGACAACTCGGGTTCGATGGCGAGCGTCGACGCGAAGGTCCGCGCGGGGATGGACGACCTGCTGCAGCGCCTGCTCGCGTCGGGCCTCGATTTTCACCTCGGCGTCACCAACACCGAGTTCGGCGGGCCCGAGTTCGGTGAGCTCGTCGGCACGCCGAGGTTCCTGACGCGCGCGACGCCGAACCTGGTGCTGGGCTTCCAGGCGCGCATCGCGTCGCCGCTGACGGGGGCCTACGAGGTGCTCGTGGATGCGGTCATCGCGGCGCTGCGCGACCCGCGGAACGTCGGCTTCCTGCGCGACGACGCCGTGCTCGCCGTGCTCGTGGTGACCGATGCGGACGAGGGTCCGGCCACGGTCGGGCCGTCCGCGGCGCAGCTCGAGCGCGCGCGGGGCAACTACCACGTCATCGCCAGCTGCCCGGCGCCGAACCACGCGGCGCTGATCTCGGCGCTCGGAGGAGGCTCGACCGCGTGCATCACCGACGCGAGCTGGGCGGCGTTGTTCGACGACCTCATCCAGCGCGCGTCGGGCCGTTCGAGCTCGTTCACGCTCACCGCCGAGCCGGCGAGCGGCATCAGCGTCGAGGTCGACGGTCTGGTGGTGCTGCCGATGTCCGGCAGCACCACGGTGTGGACGTTCGACGCGGCCACGCGGCGGCTCACGTTTTCGCCCAACTTCAGGCCGCCCGTCGGCAGCCTGGTGCGCGTGACGTACTCGACCGCCTGTCACTGAGCCGCGCGGCCGGTGCCGCCGGGGTTTCCGCGGCGGCCTGGGAGCGACCGTCGTTTGAGGCTTGAGGACTGCATCGCATTCGCGGAACCGTGAAGTGCCCGAAGCCGTGTACGCTGAACGAGAACAACACCGGTGAGCCGTAGGCGGGAAATCCGCACGTACGGTTTGAAAGGAGGAGGGTGGAAACGGGCCGCGTGCGGCGGTACGGCGCCACCCAGCTACCAATGCGACTTGTGCTGCTCGCTGGCTGCTCTCTGGTCGTCGCTTGCTCTTCACCCGTGGCGACCGTTGACGGAGGTACGGCAGGCGGAGCCGCCGGCGGCGAGGCAGGCGGCGGAGGCGGCGAGGCAGGCGGAGGCGGCGGAGGCGGCGAGGCAGGCGGCGGAGGCGGCGAGGCAGGTGGCGGAGGCGGCGAGGCAGGCGGAGGCGGCGGAGGCGCGGCAGGCGGAGGCGACGCCGGCGGCGCAGCGGGCGGAGCTGCCGGCGGTACGGCGGGTGGTGCCGCGGGTGGGGCTGCGGGTGGGGCCGCTGGCGGTGCTGCGGGCGGTGCAGCGGGCGGTGCGGCAGACGCGGGCTCGTGCCAGGTGGCGACCGCCAGCAAGCAACCGGTGCCGATCGACTTCTTCCTGATGCTGGACCAGTCGGGCAGCATGGGCACCGACTGCAACATCGGGAGCACCACGGCTTCGAAGTGGTGCCGCGCGATCAACGCGGTCTCGGCGTACATGAGCTCGCCGGCCGCCGCAGGCCAGGCGGCGAGCCTCCAATACTTCGACCTCGCCGGCGCGAGCTGCGTCACCGGGGCGGGCTACGACGTGTCGGAGATCCCCATGTCCGGGAACGGCTACGTCTCGCTGCCCTCGAACGCGTTCAACTCGAGCCTCAATTCCCACTTCCCCTCGACGAACTCTTCGATTGAAGGCGGAATTCGAGGCATCACGGGTTTCACGGGTCGCGCGCCGAACCGGCGCCCAGGCCGTGACACCGTGGGAATTCTGATCACCGACGACTTGCCCACGGGCTGCGACTCCAACCTGACCAACCTCTCCAACCTCCTTCAGAACCACCACACGAACACGGGCATCGTGACGCTCGTGTTCGGCATGACCGCCGCGAACTTCGCGATGGTGGAGACGCTCGCCACTGGCGGCTCGGCTCCCCTGCACCCCGACACGGTCAACGGCATCACCGACACCTGTGGAAACGGCAATGGGCCGTGTCGGCACTGGAACCTCGGCAACGGCAACGGCAACGTGATCGCCGAGGCGCTCGCCAGCGTCACCCGCAGGCGGCTGAACTGCCGCTACTCCCTTGCTGCACCCGACGGAGGCGCTTTCCCCTCGTCCAGTGTGTCGGTCGAGTGGGCCACCGATGCCTCGACCCCGACTCCGATTCCCCAGGTCGCCGACTCCACCGCGTGCGCCGACGGAGGCTGGTACCTCGCGACGCCGACGCCGCCGGGCTTCGTCGAGCTCTGCAGCGTCACCTGCGGCTCGCTGCAGCTCGCCGTCGACCCGACGGTTCGTGTGACGAGCTCCGCGTGCGAGCCATGACGCATCAGCGTCGAGGTCGACGCCGGGTGGTGCTGTGGACGTTCGACGCGGCCACGCGGCGGCTCACGTTCTCGCCCAGCTTCAGGCCGCCCGTCGTCAGCCTGGTGCGCGTGACGTAGCCAGTCACTGAGCCGCGCGGCCGGTGCCGCCGGGGTTTCCGCGGTGGCCTGTCCACCCATGCGCGGCGCGCTTCAACCCCGGCGTCGTGAACGCCAACAGCTTCAGCGTCGTGCCGTTGATGGTCATCGCGACCCACGTCTCGTCGATCAGCGCGGTGGGGCGGGCCATTCTGCCGACCTCGCCGAGGGGACACGAGAACACGTCGCGGCCGTCGGGCGCGATGGAGCGCAGCGTGCTCGCCACCGCCAGCAGCGCGTTTCCATTCGAGAGCAGGAGCGGCGAGGTCTGCTCGGACTCCACGTCCACGTACCGGCCCACGGGCGCGCGAAAGCTGGGGGCCGCCTCGTCTCCGACGTACCCCTCGAGCACGAGGTCGGTCGGGAACCTCATCGCGTCGAGGTCGACCGCCCAGCGGAACCTCGCCCTGGAGGAGATGAGGGGCGAGAGGTTCGCGGAGCCGAAGAGCGTCGTGCCCTGTACGAGGACGGCGCCCGTGGAAATCGAGAGCAACGTCCCGTCGCTCATCAGCAGTCGGCCGTCCAGCTCGGCGATCGGCGCTGCGAAGCCGAACAGGTGGGTGCCGCGCACCCGACCGTCCCGGTCCATGCTGACCAGCTCGGGCCAGCCGGCCGAAGAGCCGCGGCCGTCGAGAGCGTACGCATTCCCGTGGGCGTCGAGCACGAGTCCATCGACCCGGCCGCTGAACGGCGTCGACCACCGCACCGTCCCGGTCGCTCCGAAGTAGGAGACGACGGAGAGCCGGTTCACGTCGTCTTTCGACCCCTCGATGGTCCACAGGTTCCCATCCGGGTCGACGCCAGCCTCGGTGATGAAGCCCGCTCCGCCCGCTCGCCACAGCACCTCGCCGGTCGAGTCAGAGAGCGCCACCGGGCGCCCGCGCTCGTCGGAGACGTACACCCGTCCGTGCGACACCATCATCCCCGCGATCCAGGGCCACATGTCGTCGATGGGACGGCGGAACCGCTCGACGCCTCGGGCAGTGAACGACACCAGCGCGCATTGAAACGACGGGCACTCGACCCAGTAGAGGTTCCCAGCCGCGTCGGTGACGCCGCGGTACTGGAAGCCCGAGTGCGTGACGCTGTCTTCCGGAAAGGTGTAGCTCCAGGCGAGCTTCACGTCGTCGCACGAGAAGGGCAGCTCGGGGTCCAGCGGAGGCGACTCGGGCACCGGTGGCGGTTGCCGCTCACACGCCGCGGAAACGAGGAGGAGGACAGCGAGGCAAGCGGTCAGCTTGGAAGTCGACATGGTGGTTTCTCAGGCTCCGAAATGAATGGTGGAGGCGGAGAGACCCTGGCGACGCCTTCGACTTCCTCGTCGTGGGAGCACGCAACTTTCCTCGCGGCCGTTGCGATGCAGCGCGCCAGTCTGTCGAGCGTGAATCCCACGAGAAAGTTCTCGGGGCCTTCGCTTCTCGAGTTGTGGGATTTCGGTGTCACGCGACACGCACGTGACTCGATCCGCGTCGCGTCACTGAGCAGCCCGCAGCGCAGCAGCGCGCCTCGCTTCACGGCAGCACGCGGCGGAGCACTCCGGCACGCACCATGAACTTCCCGCGGGTCCGATGTTCTGGCCGGTGCTCGTCGCTCTCGCTGCAACCAGCTCTGCTCAGGAGGCGCACCACGCGCTCGAGGTCGCGTGTGGACGCTGCCACGCGGGCAAAGACGCCTCGGAAGGCGGCTTCGACTTTCTCTTCGACCGCGAGGCGCTGGTGCGCGAGCGCTTCATCGTGCCGGGCAAGCCGCAGGCGTCGGTGCTCGTGCAGCGGCTGCTCAAGCGCGAGATGCCTCCGCCGGAAGAGCGAGGCAAGGGCCGCCGCGAGGCGCTCGCCGCGCTGGAGCGGTGGATCCGCGCGGGCGCGCCGGCCGAGGGGTTCGACGCGCCGAAGTCCACCCGGCCCGAGCTGCTCGACCGCGAGCAGGTGAAGCGCGCCGTGCTCGCGGACCTGCCGAACGTCTCGTCGCCGCAGACCGCGCGCTGGTTCCTCGTGCGGCCCGGCGAGGGGCCCGCGCTGGCGAAGGCGCTCAACAGCCTGTCGTGGAAGCCGCGCCTCGTGCACCCGGTGCCGGTGGTGGACGGTCTCGTGCGCGTCGACCTCGAGGACCTCGGCTGGTCGCGTGACGACTGGGAGCAGACGCTCGTCGGCGCGTACCCGTTCGGCCTCGAGGACGGCACGCTGTCGCTGCTGGGCGGCGGCGCCCAGCCGGTGCTGCGCGCCGACTGGTTCCTCGCGAACGCGACGCGGCCTCCGCTGTACCACGCGCTGGCGCGCACTCCGGCGAACGAGGCGGGCCTCGAGTCCGTGCTCGACGTGAACGTGAAGGACGACGTCTCGCGCAAGGCGGTCGTGCGCATCGGCTTCGCGAGCTCGGGCGTCTCGCAGAACAACCGGCTCATCGAGCGCCACGCGACCCGCTTCGGCGCGTACTGGCGCAGCTACGACTTCGCCTCGAACGTCGGCGCGCGGAACCTGTTCGAGCGGCCGCTCACGTTCGTGCACGACGGCGGAGAGCACATCTTCTCGCTGCCCAACGGTCTGTTCGGCTACCTGCTCACCGACGCGCGCGGAGGCCGCATCGATCGCGGGCCCACGACCATCGTGAGGGACCCGCGCCGCCCCGACGGCGCCGTCGAGAACGGCCTGTCGTGCATGGGCTGTCACGCGCGCGGCCTCATCGCGAAGGGCGACCAGGTGGCGCGCGCGGTGCGCGCGAGCCAGGCCGGGTTCTCGGCGCACGAGCGGCGCGCCGTCGAGCTGTTGCACCCCGACGGCGCGGAGACCTTGTTCTCGCTCGACGCGAAGCGCTTCCTCGCCGCGCTCGAGGCGCTGGGCATCGACCCTTCCGAGGAAGAGCCGGTCACCCGCGCGGCGCTGGCGTACGAGCGCGACCTCGACCTGCCCGCGGCCGCGGCGGAGCTCGGCGTCTCGCCGGGAGCGCTGACCCGCGCGCTGGAGAAGGGCCCCGAGGCGATGGCCCCGCTGAAGCTCGGCGGTGCGGTGAAGCGCGACGCGTTCGTGGCCGCGTTTCCGGCGCTGGCGTCGCGCCTCGGCGTGGGGCGCGTGCGGCCCACGGTGCAGTGGCGCGGCGCGGTGTCCGCGGCGCACGGGTGCGGCCTCGAGGGAGGCACGCTCGAGGGCCGGCTCGAGGAGTGCGCGGTCGCGTTTCCCGGCCGCGCGCGCGCCGGCTCGCTGCGACTCCTGGCCCGCGACGCGAACGGGCGCGAGGTCTGGTTCGACGAGCAGCGCCGGCTGTTGTGGAGCGAGCCGCAGCCGGCGGCCTCGCAGTCCGGAGCCGCCGCCCGCTGCGGCAGCGGCGGCCTCGTCGAGGGCTTGTGGTTTCTTCCGACCGCCGAGCAGCTCGAGGCGGCGTTCGCCGACGGGCTGCCCGGCTGGCAGCTGCTGTGGAGCCGCGACGTGCGGAGCACGGAGAAATACGGGGTTCCGGGAGTCGCGGTCAGCGCGAGCGGGCGCAGGGAAGAGAAGTCGTCGCAGGCGCTGCCGTCGCGATGTGTGGCGCGGATCTGAACCGCCACCGTTCACGCTGAGCGGAGGCCGAAGGCCGTAGTCGAAGCGGGCCCATGGACGGCTTCGAGCGCGCTTCGACTGCGGCCCGCTTCGCGTGCCTCCGCTCAGCGTTATCGAGAGGACGCACTCGCCGCGTATTCTGGTCGACGAAGCGGGCCGCGAGTCGGCTTCGGGCAACGCAGTCTACTTCTGGCCCTGAAACACGCTCAGCGCCTGCTGTGCCATCGTCTTCGCCTGCGCCTTCAGCTCCGCATTGCCGCGCTCGGCTGCCTCCGCCGCCATGCCGCCGATGAGGGCACCGACGACGACGCTGGTCTCGTAGAGCAGCTGCTTCTGCTTCGGCGTCAGCTTCTTGAACTGCGGCGCCGCGGCGAGCTCGTCGTTGATCGCCTGAGCCAGCATCTGCGACTCGGCGTCGCTGACCTCGCGCTCGTTCACCACCTGCATCGAGATGCCGATGAGGAACGCGAGCGCGTGCGCCACGTTGTTCTTCCGCGTCTCCTGCTCGAAGACGTCGAGCCCGCCGTTCAGGCCGTCGACGAGCGCCTTGCTCTGCTCCTTCGTCAGCTCTCTCGAGCCGTCGACCATCGCCTGGGCGACGCTGCGCGGCTGCACCGGCTTGAAGTCGGTGGCGGTGAACGGCGCTCTGGGGCTGGTGGTGGGCTTCCCGGTCGTGCGCGCCCAGATGCGGGCGGCCAGCGCCGGCTCGAGCGTGCTCGACAGCGCGTTGTTCCGCCCCACGCCCGGATAGAGCGACTGGGACAGCGCGAGCGACAGCACCAGAGCGAGCATGTCGCGATATTACGCACGGGCCACCCGATGCGTTCTCGTACCCTCTCGGACCTGCCCGGCCGCTGCCCGCGGTGCTGGCTCCGCACCGCCTTCTGCATCTGCGCCGAGGTGCCGCGCGTGCCGAACCGCACCGAGGTGGTCGTGGTCCGCCACGAGCGCGAGGCCTGGAAGTCGACCGGCACGGCCCGCGTCGCGCTGCAGGCGCTCGAGCGCTCGCAGCTCGTCGACTTCGGAGATGACCCGCCGCTCGCCGACGCCGCCCTCGCGCAGCTGACCGACGGCGCCGCGCTGCTGTTCCCGGAGACCGGGGTCGAGCCGAAGCCGCTGGCCGAGCCTCCGCGGCGGCTGATCGTCCTCGACGGCACCTGGCGGCAGACGCGGCGCATGCTGAAGAAGCTGCCGGCGCTCGCGAACGTGCCGCGGCTGGTGCTGCCCAAGAAGGCCGAGGCGCCGCTGCGGCTGCGCGAGAGCGACGATCCGCTCGGCCGCTCGACGCTCGAGGCGATCGCCGATGCGCTCGACGTCCTCGAGGGGGCGCATGCGTCCGGCCCGTTGCACGCGCTACATGCCCTGTTCGTCGAACGGGTGTTCCGGGCGCGCGGTGTCTGGATCATGAAGTCCCGGGTGGTAGCCTCACCTGGGCCCAAGTGAGCGACGAGAGTACCCAGACGAACATCAGCGCGCTCGAGCGCGTCGAGCGGGAAGATCCTCCGCCCGACGACGACGACGTGCTGCCGGCGCGGCAGCACCCGCTGCCGTGGATCCTGTTCGGAGTCGCCGCCGTCATGCTCGCCCTCGTCGGCGGCCTGCTCGCGCGGCGCTTGAGCCTCGAGACGCGCCGCGCGAACGAGGCCGTCGAGAAGTACGTCGGCCTGACCGCGCAGATGGATCAGCTGCGCAAAGAGCAGAACGGCGTCGACGAGAAGATCTCCGCCGCGGAGGCCAAGGTGAAGGCCGCCGAGACCACCGCCGCCGACGCCGCCGCGAAGCTGAAAGCGGTCGAGGCCGAGCGCGACAAGCTGCAGAAAGAGCTCGAGGCCGCGAAGAAGGGCGGCGCCGTCGCAGCAGCCGAGCCGGCGAAGAAGGCCGAGCCTCCGCCGAAGAAGGGCAAGGCGGTGAAGAAGAAGAAGCGGCGGCGCTGATCAGGCCGACGCGCGCTGCTGCTGCTGCTGCTCTCCGGCACCCGACTTGATCGGAAGCGCGTGCAGCCGCACCTGGCGCTCTTCCATCCACGTCGAGACGCTGCGCTGCACGGTGCGCTCGAGGCGCGAGAGCGACGTCGAGAGCAGCGAGCGCGTACGGCGCGGGTCCTTCCACGTGCCCATCGCGGAGAGCCCCATCACGCGCGTGTACTCGGCGACGAAGGTGCGGGGCCGCGAGTCTTCTCCCGAGAGAATGCCCATCGAGACCTCGCGGGCCCGGCGGCTCTTGCGCCAGTAGTCGAACGTGCCCGCCTTGAGCGACTCGCTGCCGGCGTCGTGCGCGCGGAAGACCTCGTACAGCGCCTCGGTGAACAGCTCGCGCGCGCGGACGAAGCGGTAGCGGCGGCGCTGGTAGCTCTTCAGCGCGTCGTCGGTGATGCCGTTCTTGCCGAGCTCGTCGGCGAGCACGAAGACGTCGTTCATCGCGGCGGTCATGCCGGTCGCGGTGAGCGGGTGGCTGCAGCCGCCGGCGTCTCCGAGGAGGACGGCGCCCGGCACCGCACACGCCTGCGTGTACACCGAGTGCGTCGCGCAGCCTTCGAACGGGTCGTTCTCGACGGACTCGAGCATCGCGTCGCGCAGCGGCTGCGGCACGCACTCGGCGAACTGCTCGCGCACGTAGCGGCGCATGCCGTCGCGGCCCTTCGGAGCGTCGAGCGGCACGTCGATGCAGAGGCGGATCAGCTCGTCGCCGTAGGGGTACGCGAGGATGGGGCCGGGCGCGCCGAGGAAGACGTGACCGAAGCCGCGCCACGGCAGCTTGGGGCCGCGCACCGTGGCGACGACCGTGTACGAGAGCAGCTGCAGCTCGGGGTCGAGGCCCAGCAGCTTGCGGACGCGCGACTGGCGGCCGTCGGCGGCGACGGTGAGCCGCGCGCGGAACTCGCTGCCGTTGCGCAGGCGCACGCCGGCGACCCGGCCGTCTTCTTCGATGAGCTCGGTGACGGGGACGCCCTGGTGCAGCGTGACGCCGGGCCGCGCGCCGACCTCGTTGCGCAGCGCGCGCACCATCGCGTGGTGGTCGATGCCCAGGCCGTCGCCCCAGCTCTGGACGTACGGGAGCAGCAGCAGGTCGACGCCGGCGCCGGGCGAGACAGCGAAGCCTTTGACGGGGACTCCGCCGGCGGCGAGGAGGGGCGCCTTCAGGCCGAGCGCGTCGAGGGCGCGGACTCCGCGAGGGTGAATGAGCTCTCCGCGGAACCGCGGGTCGTGGCCGTGGTGCGACTCGAGCACGACGACCTTCAGGCCGCGCGCGGCCAGCGCCGCCGCACATGCCATTCCTGCGAAACCGCCTCCCACGACGACAACGTCGCTCGTCATTTCGGCGTGAGGCCATAGCGCACGGCCACGCGCTTTGAAAAGTCGGCGCGCGCTGTTGATTTGACAGATGTCAGCGGGTACGTGCGTGGCCCGATGGATCTCGATGATCTGCTGACGAAGACGAGCCGGACCTTCGCCCTGGCCATCCCCATGCTGCCTGAGCCCACGCGCCGCGAGGTCTCGGTCGCGTACCTGCTCTTCCGCATCGCCGACACGTTCGAAGATGCGACGACGTGGCCGCGCGCCGAGCGCATCGCCGCGCTGAACGAGTTCGCCGACGCGGTGACCTCGGTCGACGTCGAGCGGCTGCGCACGCTCACGAAGAAGTGGATGGAGAAGCCCCCGCACGGCCACGCCGGCTACCTCGAGCTGCTCCGGCTCACGCCGGACGTGGTGGGCACGCTGCGCGACATGACGCCGGGCGCGCGCGCGATCCTGATCAAGCACACCGTGCGCACCTCGAAGGGCATGGCGGACATCGTGGCGCGCGGCGACGCGAACGGGAACCTGCAGCTGTCGTCGATCCCCGACCTCAAGGCGTACTGCTACATCGTGGCCGGCATCGTCGGTGAGCTGCTCACCGAGGTGTTCCTCCACGACTCGCCGCAGCTCGAGTCGGTGCGCGGCGCGCTCGAGCAGAACATGATCGCGTTCGGCGAGGGCCTGCAGCTCGTGAACATCTTGAAGGACTCGGGCGACGACGCGAAGGACGGCCGCGCGTACCTGCCGAAGGGCGTCGATCGCGACGACGTGCTCGACCTCGCGCGGCACGACCTCGACTGCGCGAGCAAGTACATCGACGCGCTCCAGCGTGGCGGAGCCCCCCGCGGCTACCTCGGCTTCACCGGCATCTCCGTGATGCTCGCGCGCGCGGCGCTCAAGGTGCTCGAAGAGAACGGCCCCGGCGCGAAGGTGTCGCGCCTCGAGGTCGCGCGCCTGATGGGCCAGCTGCAGACGACGCTCGCCTCGGGCGCGTCGATGCTGCAAGCGACCGCGTAAGTCAGGTCTTCGGCCGGCACGCGTCGCTTCAGCCGCGCCCGGCGAGAGAGGCCCTACACGCAAAGTGTCGCGCAAGCGACGTGCTGGTTCGAATCCAGCCGGCCCGACTCATCGGGCCGTGGCGAAATGGCAGACGCGCTCGTCTTTGGAACGAGAAATCTCGAGGCTTCTCCACTCGGGCGCACTTCTCTTTTCTAGCGCGCCGACCACTCGGCCAGCGCCCAGAGCGGGAAGTAGTGCCGGTAGTTGTCGTAGTTGATGAGGCAGGTGCGGTTGAACACGCCGACGAGCGGTTCGCGCGCCCAGCTGCCGTCGGTCTCCTGCCGCGAGATGAGGAAGCGGGCGGCGCGGTCCATCGCGTCGGTGTCGGTGCAGCCGCCGCGCAAGAGCGCCATCAGCGCCCACGACGTCTGCACGACCTGGCCTTCCTTCGCCTCGATCCACCGGCGCTCGCGGCAGGTGTCTCCGTGCTCGCCCCAGGAGCCGTCGGGGCGCTGCTTCGAGAGCAGGAACTCGACCGCGCGCTGCACGGCACCGTCTTTGGGGCCGACGCCGAGCGCCTGGAAGCCGCTCATCGCGAACCAGGTGCCGTACGTGAAGCACACCGCCCAGCTGCCCTCGAAGCTGCCGTCGGGCCGCTGCTGCTTGCGCAGGAACGTCTCGGCGCGGCGCAGCGCGGGGTCGATCTCGGCGTCGAACTCGCCGGGGAAGCGGCGCTTGGCCTTCACCAGCGCGTCGATGCTGGTCGAGGTGCACTCGACGTACGAGTAATCGACCATGATGTCGCCGAAGACCTGGCTCGGGTTGAGCTGCTCGAGCCACTCTCCGCCGCGCTTGTTCTCGTAGGTCGCCCAGCCGCCGTCTTCGTTCTGCCACGACAGCATCAGCCGCACGGAGTCGCGCAGCAGGTCGGCCGGAATCTCCGGCTCGTACGAGCGCTTCTCGAACAAGAGGGCGCACTTGAAGCCCTCGCTGGTGCAGTCGGTGATGGGCCACCCGTGCGCGCGGTTGCTGAACGGCCAGCCGCCCTTGCTCGCGTGGCGGTAGTGCTCGCCGAGCGCCGGCACGTCTTCGAGGATCTGGTTGTCGCGGATGTACTGGTGCGCCTTCGCGATCATCTTCTCGAAGCGCGGATCATCGGCGAACGGCGACGCGAGGATCGCCTGCGCGGCGAACGCCGTGTCCCACAGCTCGCTGCCGTTGTAGCCCTGGAACTTCATGCCGTCGTGGCCGTCCCAGAGGTATGCGGGCTCGTTCGCGGCGAGCTTCTTCTCGAGCTCCTCGCGGCCCTCGGGCCCGCGGAAGAAGTGCACGAACGCGTTCAGCACCGCGTTCACCGGGCCGATGTCGATGTACGTCGTGACGCGGTCCTCGAACTGGATGTGCTTGAGGCACTCGGCGAGCGCCTTCTTGCGCAGCGGCTTGAAGGGCAGCTTCTCGGCGCGGTCCATCGTCGCGTTGACGGCCTTCAGCGCCGGAGTGAGCGGCCGGTAGTCGTCGGCCTTCGAGATGGTGTCGCGGTGGTCTTCCCAGCGGATGTCGCTCCACTGGCCGTCGTAGAGCTCCTCGCGCAGGTCGCGGATCAGCGCGTCGACCTCGATGGTGCTGCGCGTGCCGTAGAGCCACGCCATCGGCAGGTACACCTGGCGGCAGTGGCACCACAGGCGGCCCGGGTGCATCGGCGCGGACCACGGCAGCAGCCACAGCTCGGGCGGCACCGCGTGAATGCCGTTCCAGTCGTAGAGGCCGAGCAGGCAGAGGGTGAACTTGCCCCACGAGGCGGCTCCGAGCGGCGAGCCGTTGGCCTTGATCCACTCGCGCATCTTCTGAACGCGCGGGTCGCTCGCCGGCGCGCCCAGGATGCGCAGCCCCACGTACGAGAGCGCGGTGCAGAACATGCTGCCCTGCGTGGCCTCGGCGTGCAGGCCGATGGAGCCGTCTTCGCGCTGCACGTTGAAGAAGTACGTCTTCATGCGCTCGACCTTGCGCGCGTCGGGCAGGCGGCCGGTCGCGTGGCACAGCGCGAGGTACATCGGCAGCAGGAACATCGGGCCGCCGTAGTCGCCCGGCCAGCTGCCGGAGTCGATCTGCAGGCGAGACAGGTTCTGGAGCGCGTACTCCATCGAGGCGCGCACTTCGGCGCGCAGCTCGTCGCGGGGGGAGAGCTTGTGGGCGGTGCTCATGGGCGGCTCCCTTACCACGCTATGCTGCGCGCGCATGATGGCCCTGGTGCTCACCGGCGTGCTCGCGGCTGATCCGCTGACGAATGTCGAAGAGCACGCGCAGGTCGGGCTGGGCGTTCACGCGGCGCTCGCCCTCGCGAGCGGAATGGCGCCGGGTGCGAACGTCGGTGTGACGACCGGCATGCGGGTGCGCGTGGCGCGCGTGAGCTGGGGCTTCGAGGCGGCCTTCTTTCTGCCGGGCCAGGAGGAGGTCAGGGTGCCCTCGACCTACGGGTGCTGGCCGCGATGCGTCGAGCGGATCAGCAGCATGGCCATCACCGCCACGGTGCCGGTGTGTTTTCACGTCGCGTGGTTCAGCGCGTGCGGAGTCGCCACGGGAGGCGCAGCGGGCGGTCGCGACACTGCATGGCAGCCCATCGTTTCCGCCGGCGGCCGCGTGGCGATTGATCCGCACTTCGCCGACACGGTCGCCGCCTACCTCGCGCTGCAGGTGCTGGGCGGCATCGTGCGCGCCGACTTCGAGCCGTGGCGCGCCGCTCCGCTTCAGGTGGGCCTGACGCTCGGCGGGATGTACGAGCTGCTCTGATGGACAGCGGATCTCCGGCCGCGCCGCCCTCGTCGCTGGGCGAGCTGATCAAGCGCTCGCCCGCGTCGGTGGCGCTCATCGTCGCCAACGTCGCGTTGTTCGCCATCGCCGAGGCGCACGGCAGCACGCGGGAGACGGAGACGCTGCTGCGCTACGGCGCCGTGTGGCGCGGGCTGGTGTGGTCCGGCGAGTGGTGGCGGCTCGCCACTGCGATGTTCCTGCACATCGGCCCCATGCATCTCATCTGGAACGGCTGGTTCGGCTTTCGGATGTGCACCGAGCTGGAGCGCGACATCGGCCCGGTGAAGTTCCTCGCGCTGTACCTCGGCGCCGGCCTCGCCGGCTCTGCCCTCAGCGTCATCGGCCACGACGCCGTCGCCGCGGGCGCCTCGGGTGCGCTGTTCGGGCTCATCGGTGCGCGCTTCTTGCGCTGGCGGCTGGCGCTCGGCTCGTGGCGCGCCGTGTGGAACGACCCCCGGCTTCAGCGCGACGTCATGATGACCGGGCTCTGGTTCGTCATCGGCGCGTTCGCCGGCTTCGACAACTGGGCGCACCTCGGCGGCATGGTGTTCGGGCTCGCGGGCATGTGGGCCATCATGGTGTGGCCGCGCCGCGTTCCCCTCGTGCTCACCGGCGCGCTGCTCGTCGGGCTCGTCGCTGGAGCCCAGCGTCCGCTGCCGTTCATTCACGCGAACGAGCGCCGGTTGTGGGCTGCCTACGACGCTTCGCTGCGCGTCGAAGACGACGCCGAGACCCGTCAGCGCCTGCAGATGCTCGAGTCGAGCCAGGGCGACGGCGTCGCCGCGCCGTGAGGCTCTAGGGAGCGGGCACGACGTCGACGCGCAGCTTCGTGACCGACGCGCCGTCGATGCTCCACTGCTGCGTGGCGGTGCTGCGCGGGCTGAGGTCGACGGTGCCGAGCTCGTCGATGACGGTCTGCCCCGGAAAGTCGACGTCGATGACGCTGAGCTCGATGCTCTGCAGCGCCGCGTAGTCGTACGTGCCGGGCAGCGTCGTGCTCCAGGCCGGAGAGAAGGTGTCGGTCTGCTCGAGCGTGCACTGCGCGCCGGCGCAGACCTTCGGGTCCGGCTCATTGTGCTGGTCCCACGGCGCGCCGTTCGGGCGCGTGGGCGCGATGGTCGCGGAGACGATGTGCAGTCGCCACCGCGAGCCTTCGAGCGAGCCGGCATCCGGCGCAGCGCACGTGCACTGCGGAGCGCACGCGACGTCGCACTGCGTGACCGTGATGCAGCCGCCGGCGCTGCACAGCTTCCCGGGCGCGCACGCGCTGCACGCCGCTCCGCCTTCGCCGCACTCGTCCTGCGCCCGGCCGGCGCGGCAGGTGCCTGCGTCATCGCAGCAGCCCGCGCAGGTCGAGCTGCAGCTCGTGCCCTGCGGGCCGGCGTCGCGTGTACCGGCGTCGACGCCGGCGTCCTCCGGCTTGCCGGCCGAAGAGCAGCCCACGACGAGCGCCATGAACAGCAGCGCAAGGCGTATGGCTGAAGTCATGAGGCGATACTGTACCCGCGGCTCAGCGCCGTGACCGCCGTCGCCGCAACGCTCCGGCGAGCGCCATCAACGCGACCGCAGAGAACGCGCCCGCGGACGAGCAGCCGCCTTCGGCGAGACCGCCGCCGGACAGGCCGTCCATCTCCTGCGACGGAGCTCCGCCGCCCGCCGAGCCGCCGCCGGTGCCGACGGGCTCCGAGCCTCCACCCGTGCCGGCCGCCATGCCGCCGGCCGTTCCGCTGCCGCCGCCCTGCGCGACGTCGCCGCCGCCCGAGCCGCCACCGCCGCCACCGCCAGCGCCTCCGGCCGAGCCGCCGCCCGAGCCGCCGGTGCCGGCATCCGGCGGAGGCGGCGCGACGATCTGCACGTCCGCGCACGAGTAATACGAGTCGCCCGCGGGGATGTTGACGACCGGGCAGGGCACCGTGTTGTTCATCACCTGAATCAGCTGCAGCGTGCACGCGTTGCACGTCATGCCGTCGGGCAGCTTCACCTGCGCCGAGTACTGCCGCGGCACCCCGCCAGTCGTGCTGTGCGGAGGGTTCGCGAGCATCGTGAAGTTCTGATCATTCGCCGGGCTCAGCTTGATGATGAAACAGCCCGCGTGGTTGATGGTCTCTTCCCACTGCACGGTGATGGTCTGACCCATCGTGTACCGCGCTGGAGTGCCGGTGCGGGGCTTGCCGCCGCAGGGCGCTCCGCCGACGCCGTCTTTGAGGTTGTCGTCGTTCGTGCGCGGCGTCGGCGTCCTCAGGCGCGCGTGCGCGAACGCCTCGCCGCTGATCACCAGAGTGGTCACCACAGCGCATACATGTGCCAGTGCTCGCGCGCTCAAGCGCGCTGATTTCCTCTGCGGGTACCCCATGCCGCCCGGTAGTGCGCGCGGCGTGCCACCTTCAGAAGAGCAGCAGGGTCCCCAGCACGGGCATCGCCGGCACGGCGGTGAGCACGATTCCGATCGTCCGGGCCCTGGGCTTCTCGGCCTCCGGGAGTAACCCGCGCGCGACACTCGACACCACCGCGTAGTGCACCGCGAAGAAGCCGGCCGCGATGACCAGCATGATGCGCGCACCGGTGCGCTCGCCGAAGCCGTTGAGCGCCACCATCGTGATGAAGCCGAGCACGACCCCGATGCCGAGCATCGTCACGGAGACTCCGACTGCGCCGGCGATCGCCTTGCCCATCAGAGCATCAGCGCGAGCTCGATCCAGAACGTGCGGCCGTAGATCGGCACCAGCGGGAACTGCGCGGCGGTCGGCACCGGCACCGGCGTGCGGCTGTCGAGCAGGTTGTTCACTCCGGCGAAGTAGCGGAAGTGCGAGAACGTGCCCGAGAAGCCGACGTTCGCGATGAACGTCTCTCCGAGGTTCGTCCCCGAGCGCGGAGACGCGTACGTCGCCTGCGCGCCCACGCGCACGTAGTTCTCCATCAGCGGCACGACGGCCTTCGCCGCGAACAGGTGCTGCGAGGTGAGCAGGTAGATGTCGCTCGTCGCGCCCCACAGCCGCACGAACGAGTACTGCGCGTCGACGAACAGGAACCGCGACGGCTGCCAGCGAAAGCCCACCTCCGCGCCGCTCGCGAAGATGAGCTGGTTCGAGTTCGTGTTCACCAGGCAGAACTGATCCGGGCTCGAGGGGTCGAGCCCGCACTGCGGAGTCGCAGGCGGCGCGTCGAGCCCGAGGATGACGAGCTTGTCGATGGCGTTGAAGTAGCCGCCGATCGTCACGCGCAGCTCCTCGTTCAGGTCGTGACCGTGCTCGAGCTCGACGGTGTAGATGGTCTCCGGCTGCAGCTGGCCGGTCACCGGGCGCTGCGAGACGTTGTCGTCGCTCTGGTACGCCTCGTAGATGTTCGGCGCGCGGAACGCCGAGCCCGCCACGAGCTTCGTCACGCCGCCGTCGTACAGGCGCGCCACGAGGCCGATGCGCGGAGTGATCGGCGTCGCGTCGAGGTCGAGGTACTTGTCGACGCGCACGCCGGCCGTCAGCAGCAGCCGCTTCCCGATGCGCCACTCGTCGAGCAGGTACGCCGACAGGAGCACGCGCGTGAACGAGCGCACGTCGAGGAAGTCATCGGTCGAGTTCGCCTGCTTGATCTGCTGGTACTGCCCTTCGAGGCCGACCGAGAGCACGTTGCCCTCGAAGAGCTTCACGCGCGCGCGGACCTCTCCGCCGCCCCAGTCGGCGCCGCCGAAGTCTCTCTGCCGCGTCCACAGGTCCACCGCGGCGAGGTCGTCGCCGTAGGTGTACGTGCCGGAGTAGCGCGTGAGGTCGTAGTAGCCGCGCACCAGCAGCGAGAGGCGCTCCCAGTCTTTCTCCCACCGCAGCTCGGCGAAGCCGCGGGTGTCGGTGAACGAGGTGCCGGGCGCTCCGACGAGCGTGTCGTACGGGGCGACCGGGATCTGCTTGGGCCGGTGGTTGAAGCGGGCGTGGAACGTGAAGCCGCCGCCGCGCACGCGCACCCCGGCGGAGAACGCCTGCTCGGCGTCGTTGCCGTTCGAGACGCCGCGGGCGCCGAGGTCGGTGACGGGGTCTCCGTTCGCGGCGAAGCCGGCGGCGGTGACCAGCGCGGTCGGGCCGTCTTTGCCGACGCTGGCGGTGACGCGACCCTTGCCGCCCCACTGGCCGCCCGCTCCGCCGACCACCTCGACGTGCTTGCCGTCGGCGACGACGTCGCGCGGCACGAGGTTGATGACCGCGAAGAAGGCGCCCGTACCGTAGAGCGCAGAGCCGGGGCCCCGGACGATCTCGATGCGCTCGATGTCCGCGAGGTCGACGTCGAGGCCGCGCTCGGCGAAGCCCTGCCCCGCCCAGATGTCGTTGAAGTAGTGGCCGTCCCACAAGATGAGGACGCGCGTGTTGAGGTCGCCCGGCGGCGAGAAGCCGCGGATGCCGAGGTAGCTGTAGATGCGGTCCTGGTGGTGCTGCACGCCGCGGACGGTGGCGACCGCCTCGCCGAGCGTCTGCCAGCCCATCGCCTGAATCTCTTCGCGCGTGATGACGGTGATGCTGGCCGCGGCGTCGTCGGCGTCGGTGAGCGCCTTGCTCGCCGCTTTGACCTTCGGCGCCGCGTAGCGCAGCTCGGCGGCGATCTTGAGGTCCGTGTCCTGCTTCACCTCGACCGTCTCGGTGACGGTGCGGAACTCCTTCGAGCTGACCTCGATCTCGTGCTTGCCGACGGGCAGCACGAGCACGGTCGGCGTGAAGCCCGAGTCCTTGCCGTCGACGCGCACCAGCGCGTTCTCGCGGTTCGCGGTGACGACCACCTTGCCCGTCGGCGGCGGCAGCGGCGTCAGGTTCGCCTTCACCGCCGCCGTCTCGTCGGCCTTCACCGTCACCAGCACCTGCGTCGACGTGTAGCCGGGAGCGCTGACGATGAAGAGCCGCTGGCTCGGAGGGAAGGTGAGCTTCGCGGGCAGCCGGCCGAGCTCGGGGCCGTCTTCGGTCTCGCGCACGACGGCGTCCGCGGGCGTGCCGGTGATCTCGACGGTGCCGACGATCGGAGTGAGCTTGAGCGAGACCTTCTTCTCGGCGCCCTTCGCGACGCGCACCGTCGCCTCGGCGTCGCGCATGCCGGCGAGCTTCACCTTGATCTTGTGCGTGCCCGGGTTCGTCGCCAGCGTCTGGGGAGCGCGGCCGCGCGAGCCGAGGTCCTCGCGATCGATGTAGACGTCGGCGCCCGGCGGGTCGGTCGTCACCGCGACGAGCGCCACCTTCGGAGCGAGCCGGTCGAGCGCCGCCTGCACGTCCTTCGCGTCTTCGGGCGCGAGGTCCCTCGCGGTCGAGAGGTCGTAGTAGTAGCGGTACGCCTCGTCGTAGCTCTTCAGCGCCTCGTAGCAGCGCGCGATGTTGTAGAGGACGTTCTTGTTCGGGACGAGGCGGTTCGAGAGGAAGTAGGCCGCCAGCGCTTCGTCGTACTTCCGCTTCGCGTAGGCCTCGTTGCCGAGCCGGAACGCGACGTCGGCTTCGTCGGCCGTGTTGTCGGCGAACGCCGGAAGCGCGAAGCAGACGAGCGATGCGAACGCGAGGGCGCGCGCCAAAGTGCGGCGACGCTACACCGCCCGCCCGCTCGTTCAACTGTTCGACGCGGCCGGCCGGTGTCGTCCCGGGGAGCCGTGTGGGGGGCGGGGCTGCCACGCTGTGCTCGGCGGGCGTGCGCGCCGCGACGCGACGCGCGGGACAACGCTGCGGGAAGCGTGGAGCCGCCGGCCTGCGCGCAACGCGTGCGCGCGGCGATGGGGGCACGGGCGGTGCACCACCGCCCCCCGCGTCCGAATGACTCGGACACATCAGACAGAAGGAGTAGCACATGAAGGCGATCACTCTCGGTTTGCTCGTTGCGGTCGTTGGAGTCAGCGGCGCGGCAGCCGCGCAGCAGCGCGAACAGCCCGCGAAGCCGCAGAGCGGCATCGGCATGAGCCTGGAGGCCGGTGGCGGCATCGGCGGGTTCATCGGCGACACCGCAAACGGCGCGACGTCGGCGCAGGGACAATGGCAGGCACGCATGGTGTTCGGCACGCGGACCCGGTTTGCGGGTGAGGCCGCGTACGTGGGCACGGCAAACGCGATCAACACGTTCGGTGTGTCTCCGAACTCCGTGATGACCGGCAACGGCGCAGAGGGTCTCTTCCGCGTCAACTTCCTCAAGGATGAATGGCAGCCGTACGCCGCGGCGGGCGTGGGCTTCATGTACTACTCGCTCGGCAACGCGCAGCTCAGCACCGCAGACGTCGAGCCGACCGGCACCGCGGCGACCTTTCCCGTCGGCGTCGGCCTCTCGTGGAGACGCAGCGGCGTCATCGTCGATGGGCGCTTTTCGTTCCACCCCGCGACGAACGTGGGCGTGATTCGCGGTGCGAACTTCAGCACCTGGGACCTGAACGCCAAGGCCGGCTTCGAGTTCTGACGAAGGCGCGCTCTGGGGGCCGCCGGTGCCCGGCACCGTCAGCCCCTCGTTCAGCGGCCCCGTCGCCGGCGCCGCAGCGCGGGCAGCAGGGCGGCGAACGGCAGCAGGGCGACGGCGCTCGAGCAGCCGCCGTTGGCCTCGACGACCTCACCGCCTCCGCCCGAGCTCCCCCCGGTGGCCACGGCTCCACCTCCCGTCCCGCTCGCGGTGCCGCCTCCGGCGCCTCCGCCGGGGCCGCTCGTCGAGCCACCTCCACCGCCGCTGCTCACGCCGCCTCCCGTTCCGCTGACTCCGCCGGCGGCGCCCCCTGTTCCATCGCCGCCGGCGGTGCCAGTCGTTCCGCCCCCCGTGCCGGATGTCCCCCCACCGGCGCCGGACATGCCTCCGCCGGCGCCGGACATGCCTCCGCCGGCTCCCGACATGCCTCCGCCGCTGCCGCCGGCGCCTCCGCCCGCACCCGTTCCGGCGTCGGGCACGAAGACGGTCGGCGGCGTGCCGTAGCGCCAGATGCGCGAGATGGCGACCTCGTCGATCTCTCCATGGAACGCGCCGTCGCCGGTCATCGGGCAGGCGGCGCGCGCCCCGGGCGCTCCGACCTGCAGCACGTCGGTCGAGCCGGTCAGCAGCGCGGGCGGCTTCTGCACGCGCGAGACCTCGGTGCCGTTGACGAGGAACGCCAGCGCGCCGGAGGCGGCGTCGTACTGCATCGCGATGTGAGTCCACTGGCCGACGGGCGCGGTCACCCCGTTCGAGCGGATGTCGTAGATGACGTTACCGGCGACGCGGACGCGCCCCTGAAACGAGAGGTCGTCCTCGACCACGATGCTGTACGCACCGCCGAGGTTCCCCTTGCCGATGAGCAGCCGGTAGTTGTTCGTCGCCGGGTTGCAGTCGGGGCTCGACGCGGGCTTGAGCCACAGCTCGACGGTGATGGCGCTGGTCGGGTTGAGCGACGCCGAGTTGTTCACCTCGAAGCGCCCCGACAGGCCGTCGAGCGCGAGCGCCTTGCCGAGCTTGCCGTTGTTGCGCAGCGGGAAGGTCGCGCCGCCGAGCACGCGGCCGGTGTTGAGGTAGCCCGACGAGTCGGCGGTGCGCGTGCGGTCGAAGTCGCCGGCGTTGGTGACGAGCTCGTTCAGGTGCCAGATGCCGCCGTAGCGGCCGTCGAGGCCGTCGTCGAAGACGAGCTCGGTGTAGTTGCTCGTGTTGCTGCCGAAGAACGGCCAGACGTCGAGGCCGGCGGTCGCGGGCAACCTGGGCGACAGGTTGAGCGGCCCCGGCGACGAGAAGAACAGGCGCACGGTCTGATCCGTGTCGGGGTTCACGTCGCCGTCGATGTGCGCGAGCTGCCAGTTGGTGAGGTAGCCGATGACCGCGAGCGCGTTGCGGCGCGGGCCGCAGCCCGGAGGGTCCTCCATGCCCGGCGTCGTCACGCGGCACGGCATGCCGACGGCGGTGAAGTTGATGGCGTCGCCGGCGGGGAAGATCCACGGGTAGCCCGCGCGCACGACCTGGCTCGAGGTGTACAGCGTGCCGTCGGCGCCGCGCAGCTGGCGGTCGGCGATCTTGTACCGGCCGACGAGGTTCGGGTCCTGGTACGCGGCGGTGATCGACTTCGGCGCCGTCCACCCGCTCTGCGCGCACGGCGTCGGGTTGTACGAGTAGACGATGGTGTCGATGTCTCCGTTGTTGGTCGGCCAGCCCTGCCAGACGAGCAGCTTGCCGTCCTTCGTGACGGACGGCTCGATGCCGCGCAGCGTGGTGGAGAGCGGAGTCTTCGAGTTGTCGACCCACGTGAAGCTGTCGATGTCGGCGTTCGAGGTGCCCGGGTTGCTGATGACGACGCGCAGCTTGCGGCGGCGCATGAAGTTGTTCGGCGCCGGCGCGGTCGCGTCGCTGTCGATGATGACCTCTTCGTAGCAGGCGTACGCGCCCGCGCCGTTCGGCGTGCCGTCCTGGTTGCAGCGCGTCGGCTGCGCGGTCTCCTCGCACATCGCGATGCCGTTCTCGTTGCCCATCGACGCGTTGAGCGGCACGAACGGCGTGAACGCGCCCTGGCTCACGTCGGGGAAGCCGTTCGTCATCACGATGCGCTCGGGCCGCAGCAGCGTCGCGTTCCAGCCGTTGCCGTGCGCGGCGATGAACAGCCGGCCGTCGAAGCTCACGTTGTGGCCGTTGCCTCCCATCGGGCTCGTGACGGCCTTCGGGCTCGTGGCGGCTTCGAACAGCGCAATGATGAGGGCGAGCTGCATTGCCTTCTCCTTCGGGGAAGGCCCCTTTGCTTTTGGTCGGCGGCCATAGCACATTGACTTGGGAATCAGTCAAGGGCCCGGAAGTAAGGTGCGCGCACGTGAGGCGGTGGTTCGCAGCGATGCTGGTGATGGCGTGTGGCCCGGTGCCGGTGGTGTCGGCGCCGGACGCCGGTGTCGATGCGGGCAGCGATGCGGGCGTCGACGCGGGCGCTCAACCGTACGAGCCGCCGGTGGTGAGCTCGGCGCGCTCGCTGTTCTGGAACGACGCGGTGCTGCTCGACGACGCGGCGACCCTCTCGTTCGCGCAGCTGATGGCCACCATCGCGCCCGACGGCCACGGAGGCGCGCTGCTCGACGACTGGTTCCGCTCCTACCGCTTCTCGTCGCGCGCCGCGCCCGAGCAGCTCATGTACGACGTCGCCGCGGCGCAGGGCGCGGACTCGACGAAGTGGGACCTCGAGCGCATCGCGTTCAAGGTGACGGGCGTGCACAACCGCCTCGACCTCGCGCAGTACGGAGCCGGCGGCCACTGCGGCGAGCTGCGCGTCTCGGTGGTGAGCACCGAGCTGGGCCTGCAGGACTTCCACATGCTGTTCATCTTCAACCAGCCGCAGGAGCCGGACGACGAAGGCTGCACGCGCGCCGCGCGCAAGTGGGCCGAGCTGTCGCGCCTCGACGGAGAGCCCCTCCGCGCCGCGGTGCGCGCGCTGTGGCGCGAGGGCTTCACGCGCGAGCGGTTCGCGCTCATCGAGACGGTCGAGCTGAGCACGCAGCCGTGGGAGTGGCGGCAGTGGGTGAAGGGCCCCGCCTCTGCGACGCTGCCGTTCACGCTGGTGAACCCGCCGCTGTTCCAGCAGGTCGACGTCGAGGGGCTCAACGCCGCCGGCCCGCGCCGCGACGCGTTCCTCGCGTGGGTGGCGGACAACGCGGCCCGCCTCGACGCGCGCACGATGCTCATCGAAGAGCGGTTCCGCGCTCCGACGATTCAGGTCGTCGACGGCGTGCCGCGAAGGCCGCTGTCGCTTGCGGGCCTGAGGGCCGACGTCGCCGCGCAGTACCCGAACCTGCGCAAGAACATCGAGCTCGTCGGCTGCGCCGCCTGCCACACCACCGGCGCGGACTTCGTGCAGACCGAGGCGAACCGCACGGTGAGCCCGTTCTACGAGCGCGAGCTGGTCGCCCGCGAGCGGCACCTCGAGAAGATGGCGCGCGGCCAGCGGCCGGTCGCTCCGTTCGGGCCGCTGCAGAGCGACCCGCTGTTGCCCGACTGACCTGACGCCTAGTTCACCTCGTAGCCGCCGGAGAACGACGCGAGCGTGTTGTAGTCCGCCCAGTCCAGCATCCACGTGCGCAGCTCTTCGACGGTCATGCCGGTCTGCTGCGTCAGCCGAACCATCGTGCCGTGCGGGTCGACCACCTTGTACAGCTGCTCGTCCCGCTGCATCGACGCCTCGTTCGCCGCCTTCGCCTGCGTCGCGGTGACGCGCGTCGCGAAGTTGCGCATCGCGCGCGCGATGAGGCGGCACTCGTCGGGTGACACGAACCAGCCGTCGTTCGTCTGGAACTTGTACGCCGGCACCTTGTCGGCCGAGGTGCTGCGCGTCTTCTGCAGCTTGCGCACGGCGGCGACGTACGCGTCGATGACCTTCAGCTCGTCGGCCTTCAGCTTCGCCCGCGCTTCTTTGTTGCCCCCCATGACCTCGTCGTAGAGCTCCTGGTGCTTGCGGTCCTTCGGGGCCGGCCGCTCGGGGAACTTGGGAGAGGGCTCGTCCGACAGCACTCCGGCGGCGGACATCAGCGACACCATCGACGCCATGCCCTGCACGTTGAAGCGGTAGTAGCCGGGCTCGGGGTGCGCCTTCGCGTACGAGGCGGGCACGTCCTTCGGCGTCTCGACGGTGTTGAGGTCCATTCCCATGAAGCGGGCCAGATAGTGCAAAGTGCCGCGCGAGTGGAAACCCGGTTCGTCGAGGCCAACGGCTTGCGGTTCGGGTACCTCGAGTGGGGCGAGCCCGGCCGTCCGCTCGTGCTCATGTTCCACGGCTTCCCCGACACGCCGTGGACGTGGGACGTCGTCGGGCCGCGCGTGGCGGAGCTGGGCTACCGGGTGGTCGCTCCGTGGATGCGGGGGTACGCGCCGACGTCGCTGCCGCCGCGCGACACGACGTCGAAGGACCTCGGCGAGGACGTCGTCGCGCTCGTCGGCGCGCTCGGCGCAGAGCGCGCGACCGTCATCGGGCACGACTGGGGCGCCGAGGCCGTGACGGCGGCGGTGGGCCTGGCTCCCGAGCGCATCGAGAAGCTCGTCGGCGTCGGCATTCCGCACCGCACGCAGCTGCCGAAACGCCCCGGCATCGCGTGGGCGGCGCGGCACTTCGTCGGCCTCACGCTGCCCGGCGCGCTGGGCCGCTTCTGCGCGAACGACTTCGCGAGGGTCGACGTGTACTGCCGGCGCTGGTCTCCGACGTGGAAGCTGACGCCCGAGGACACCCGCAGGGTGAAGGAGTCGTTCGCCACGCCGGGCAGCGCCAACGCAGCCCTCGGCTACTACCGCGGCGCCTCGGTGGTGACGCCGCCGTTCATGAAGCCGCGCATCGCGGTGCCGACGCTGATGATCTGCGGCCGGCAGGACCCCGCCGTCACGCCCGAGGACTTCGAGCGCGCGCGCCGGCACTTCACCGGCCGCTACGACGTCGCGGCGATCGACGGCGGGCACTTCTGCCACCGCGAGTCGCCCGAGGCGTTCGTCGCCGCCGTGACGAAGTTCCTGAAGGAATGAAACGTCGAAGCCGTGGAAACGGGCCGGACCTCTGAAGGCGTGGCGGCGGCGTAACGGGGCCGCTACCGTTTTCGGCAGGAGCACAAGTCATGGCCGAGAAGCACAGGCCCTGGCCGCTCGCCGCGGGCGTCGCGACGGCTGCTGCAGGACTCTTTCTGATCATCCTCGCCGTCGCAGGTGACGGCATTCTGAGCGCGCGGGACGCCGCCGCAGCCATCGTTCTGGCTGCGCTCCTCGAGCTCGCGACCGGAGCGCTGCTGACGCGTGACCGCGGACCCGGCATGGCCCACGTGTTCTCGGGCCTGCTCGCGCTGGGGCTCGCGGTCTTCACGCTCGTCCACGGGCTCTACGGCCAGGGCGTGATGGGCCCGGGCCCCCTGGCGCTCGCCATCGGCATGTACTGCATCTGGAACGCGATCTTCCGGGGCATCGACGTGGTGATCGATCGGCCGCAGGCGCAGCTCGGCGAGGCCATCGACACGGCGTTCACGTTCGTGATCGGCGCAGTGCTGCTCGCGAACTGGCGCGAGGCGACGGCGGCGTTCGTCGGCGTCGCGGCCGGCCTCGAGCTCATCTCGGGAGGCATCGCGCTGTTCGCCAGCGTGCTCGCGCACGACCGCCACCGCGATGAGCCCGCGTACGACGGCCGCTCGGACCGCCTGGTGCGCGTGCCGGTCGGTCGCCGAAGCGCCTAAGGCCGTGACCGGTCGGTCGCTGCGCGCCGCCTGCGGGCGATGGCGCGGAACAGCCCGGCCGCCAGCAGCGGCGGAGCCAGCAGCACCGCCGCGAAGTACGCCGCCGCGTACGCGAGGCCGAGGAACGCCTGCGGCCAGGAGTGGACGGTGCCGGAGAGCACGGACACCGAAGGTCGCGCGCCGAAGAGGTGCAGGGCGGCGAAGGCGGCGAGCATCACGAGCGCGGCGCGGAGCATGCGGTTCCTCTCTGAAGGCACTTCCACAGCGGGCCCTGCACGAGGGCGTACAGCGTGACCGCGTCGGCGAGCGAGTTGCCGGCGGCGAAGTGCAGGCCGCCGCGCTCGTCGGTCGTCGGGAACGCGGCGAAGCGCAGGCTGGTGACCAGCGCGCGAAGCCACTCGTCGTCGCCGAACGCAGCCGCTCCGAGCAGGGCCGTGCCGCTCGAGCCCGCGTTGGCGTCGACGAGCGGAATCGTGGGCCCCGAGTCGATGTCGACGCCGCCCTCCCACTCGCGCGGCCACTCGGCGGCCCAGCCGAAGCCGAGCGCCCCGCGGCCGAGGTGCGCTCGGGCGAGCGCGTACTGCTCCTTTGCGAACGGCTCGTCGACGAGCTGGAGCATGTGTGCCGCGAGCCAGAGCGTCGAGCCCTCCGGCCCGTCGCGGTGACGGCCGTCGGCGTGGAAGCTCGAGACGAGCATTCCGGTCTTCGGGTCGACGAAGTGCGTCTTCAGCGAGACCAGCCAGCGCGCGATGATGTCCGAGTGGTCGGTGCCGAGCGCGGCATCGGACGTCTTCAGCGCGGCGACCGCGATGGTGTTGCAGAAGACCCAGCCCTCGTCGGGGTAGCTCTCGGCGAGCAGCAGCGGCGCGGACTCGAGCTGCCGCTCGATGCGGGCGATGCGGTCTTCGAGCGCCGTCGGGTCGCCGCCCGCGTGGAGCTGCTTCGCGGCGAGCATCAGGGCGATCTCTCCGTCGACGAACAGCGACTGCGTCGCGTGCTTGCCGTAGGGGAGCAGGTACGAGGTCGGCCCGTGCGCGCGCTCGAGGGCGTCGGTCTCGTCGGCGAGCTGCCGCAGCGGCTCGACGTACGAGCGGTCTTCGAACGCGAGGTTCGCGTAGGAGAGGGCGGCGAACAGCCGGCCCATCAGCTCCCACTCGGGGTTGTAGGCGCGCAGCTCGGTGCGCTTCGCGGCGAGCTGCCCCTTCGCGAGCGGCTCGACGAGCTCGTGTGGGTCGGTGCGGAAGAGGAAGTGCAGCAGGACGAGCCAGACCGCGAAGGCCACCGCGAAGGGACGCATGGTGGAGAGGGTACGAACGGGCCGCCGGCGCGGGGGCGCGCGCACGGCGAGCGGTCGATGTCGCTGGACGAGCGGTCGCAGAGCGCAGGCGTGCGCGTCGTGCGCAATCGACGTGCGCAAGCGAAACCGCGCTTCTCATCGCGCGAGAACTCTCTCGAAGCACGGCGCCCGCGCGAAAAAACGGGACACGAGGCGCGGCTTCTTCGCGAGGCTTCACCATGACGATTCAGTCCATTGGCCGCCACGGCGTTGGAAACACGCCGCGCTCGATTCCCCAGAACCCCACGCCGAACCCGACGCAGGCGCCGCAGCGGTGCCAGCACGGCCACTGCACGCGCGACACCTTCGAGCAGCCGCGGGCGCAGAATCCGGCGCAGACCCAGGCGGCGCAGCAGGCGGAGTCCGAGAAGCAGGGCTTCCTGCAGATGCTGCAGCAGCTGCTGCCGATGCTGCAGCAGCTGCTCGGCGCGCTCGGCCAGGGCGGTCAGCAGCCGCAGGCCACCCAGCCGACGCAGGGCAGCTGACGGGCTGCGGTGGCCCGCAGCAGCGGACCGGCTTCGTGCTTAGGTCGCCGCGGTGGACTTCATTCTCCTGGCGCTGCTCGTGGCGATGGGCGCGGTGGCCGTGCGCAGCGGTGCGCGGTGGTGGAAGCGGCGGCGCTTTCGCGCGCTGCGCGCCAAAGCTCCGGGCTACTCGCCGGACAACCCGGTGGTGCTGAAGTCGGCGCGGCTGATGGACGAGGTCGTCGAGGCCGCGCGCTGCGGGTGCGGCGGGCGGGTGAAGAGCCTGGGCGAGACTCCGCGGCTGGGGCAGCGCGTCGTGCGCGGGCGCTGCGTCGACTGCGACCGGGACGTGGATCTGTATTTCGTTCTGCCGCAGCTGATGAATTAGAAGCAACGGGCCATGAGTCGCTGCGTCCCGCTTCTCCTGCTGGTGTTCACCGCCTGTGGTCCGTTCAAGTACGTGCAGAAGGCCGAGCAGAGCCCGCTCGCCGGGCAGACGGTGCTGATGCTCGACTCGCTGTTGTTCCAGAACGCCGAGGTCGACGGGCTCCCCGAGGACGCGTGGATCGCCGGGCAGAACGACACCTGGAAGGCCGAGTGGCCGTCCGACCAGGCGCGCGCGTCGAAGGGCTTCGCGATGGCGCTGAAGTCGCGGCTCGCGGACCAGGGCATCACCGTGACGCCGCAGGCGAACCCGCAGGGCGCGACGCTGTTGCTCAAGCCGCGCGTCGTGAAGCTCGAGACCGGTGGCTGGTACGACACGGTGCTGTCCATCAACGTGCGCGTGGTGGACACCGCGAAGAACACGACGCTCGAGGAGATCGCCACGAAGGTGCGGGTGAAGAGCAACTTCGACAAGTTCGAGGACCGGCTGGACCGCGCCTCGCTGCTCGCGGCGGGCAACGTCGCGCTGTACGTGTCGGAGCGGGCGCAGAAACAGCCGTGACGTCGCTGAGACGCCGGCGTGAACCGCGCGCGGTCAGGCCTGCTGCGTCGACGGCGCCGGCAGCGCCTTGCGCCCCTCGCGCACGTGCGCGTTGAGGTCGCGGAACAGCGCGCGCTCGAGGCCCTCGAGCTCGCGCAGCATCTGGACGATCGGCGCGAACGTGGCCTCGTCGGCCTTCCCGCCGCGGAACAAGCGCGCGGCAGCGCCGGCGAACTTGCGCCACAGGTCTCCGATGGCCGTCACCCGCTCGCTGAGCCTCGCGTAGGCGGCGTCGCCGAACGTGTCCGCGACGTCCTGCAGGAACGCGGCGTAGAGGTAGCGGAAGCCGGCGCCGCCGGTGCCGATCTCCTCCTGCATGCGCACCACGTTGGCGAGCAGGAGCAGCGCCTTCTGCGGCTCCTTCGCGAAGCGCCTCGGCCACGCGGCGGCGCGGCGAGCCAGGTAGCCGATGGCCTTGGCTCCGAAGAAGGGGATGGGTGAGTGGCCCATGAAGAAGCCGGTCTCGCGCATGCCCGCCTGCATCGCGCCCTCGATGACTCCGGGCCGGGCCTCGGGCACCTGGGTCACCCAGTACGCCTTGCCCTTCGGCGCGAGCAGCCCCGCGGCGAAGCGCGCCCGATTCAGCGACTCGTCGTCGCACTCGGCGGCCTCGTCGAGCACCGGGTCGCTCACCAGCCAGCGCCCGTCCTTGCGGCCGTACACCATGATGTTGTGCGCGTTGAACGGGAACCGGAACCGGCGCGGCAGGTACTCGAGGTAGTAGACGCTCGTCTGCAGCGCCACGAGCTGGCCGGCGTCGACCTGGCGAAGCAGCGCGTCGTGCGCCTTCTTCGGGTTCGAGTACGTCTGCACCTCGAAGCGCGCGCCGAGCCGCTTGCAGACCTTCGTGAAGATGGTCCCCGGCTTCGAGCGGAAGCTCGTCGACGGAGCGTTCGCCAGCTGATCCATCGGCAGCTGGAGAAAGAAGAGCCCGCTGCCGATGCCGAGCGCGCGCGGCTCGGTGAGCGGAAACCCGGCGTGCGAGAGCAGCTTCGCGGTGACGCCGCTCTCGCAGTGCGCGGCGAGCTCGTGGCGAAAGCTCACAGCCAGCTCTCCGGCTGCTCGGGCAGCACGCGCAGCCTCTCGGCCGGGACCCGCAGCGCCTTCGCATACCGCTCGAGCCACGCGTCACCGAGCGAAGCGAAGGGGCCGGGCCGGCAGTGCCACCAGACGCGCAGGCGCGAGCAGCCGGCGTATTCGGCGACGAGCGCGAGGTTCAGCTGGCGCGCGGCGAGGTGGTACCAGAGCGGGCTCTTCCGGCCGTCGCGGACATCGGCCCACGCCGCCTGAATCTGCGCGTCGGCGGCCTCGAGCGCCATGCGGGTCGCGGCGGTCTCGGCCTCCCAGCCGGCGGTGGCGACGACGGTGTAGCGCCCGTTCGCGTCGAGCGCGTAGGCGCCGCGCTTCTTGCCTTCGAGGTAGGCGCCGTCCTGCGGCACTTCGTCGGTGCGCATCAGACCACCTCGAGCAGCGCGAACGATGCATTGAAGCGCGCGCTCTCGGGGATGACGCAGAAGATCTTCTGACCAGGCTTCGCGCGGCCCGAGTCGAGCAGCTCCTCGAGCATCGCGAAGACCGACGCGGTGCCGATGTTGCCGACGGTGGAGAGGTTCGTGAAGACCCGCTCCTCGGGAATCGGGAAGCCGATGCGCGGCAGCTGCTTCGCGATCTCTCCGCGGAAGAACGCGGACGAGATGTGCGGCAGGAACCAGTCGACCTGGTCGCTCGTCAGGCCGCGGCGATCGACGGCGAGCTTGATGGCGTCCGCGACGGCCGTGCCGATGTGCTTGCCCAGCATGCGGGCGTCCTGGCCGACGTTGAAGAAGCCACCCTTGATCCACTCGCTCGGGTCCGCCTGCTTCCACCCGTCGAGCCTGCCGTCGTGCTTGCGGGCCAGGTGGTACATGCAGGTCTCGAGCTGGCCGGCGAACGACACCGACTCGAGCCACTGAATCTTCAGCACCGGCTGCGAGCCGCGCTTCGTCGGCGCGCTCTCGACGAGGCAGGCGCCGGCGCCGTCGCTGAGCATCCACCGCAGGAACTCGTGCTCGAACGCGACGTGGGGGTCTTTCTCGAGCGCCTGCAGGCGGCTCTCGAGCTCGGGCGCGAAGTGCCGCGCGCGCATCAGCGGAGACATCAGCTCGCTGCCGGTGACGATCGCGCTCGTCGCGTGGCCAGCGCCGACCGCCATCGCGGCGTACTTCAGCGCCGCCATGCTCGCGGTGCAGGCTCCGGCGGCGGTGAACACCTCACACGGAGGCGTGCCCAGCTCGCCGTGCACCATCGGCCCGTGCGCGGGGATGAGCTGGTCCGGCGAGGCGGTGCCGACGGAGAGCAGCGGCACGTCGCGCAGCTCGGCGCCCGAGCTCTTGAGCAGCTTGCGCACGGCCTCGGCGGTCAGCTGCGCGTTGTTGTGCGTCGGCTGCCCGGTCTTCGGGTCGATGGCGTAGTAGCGCTGGCGGATGCCGTTGTTGCGGAGCACGCGGGCGCGGGCGCTCGACTCGCGCCCGTTCACCTTGCCGAGCACGTCTTCGATTCGGTCGTTCGAGATGGGCTCGTTCGGGAGGAACGTGCAGATCTGAGTGATGAACGCGTTCAAGCAGTGACCTCGTCTACTTTGCCCTGGAACCAGCGCCGGGCGAAGAGGCGAATGAAGAGCGAGACGATCGCGACCGGGACCATCAAGGTCAGCGACGAGCACAGGGAGACGAAGAACATCCGGCAGAGGAACCAGCGGCCCGACGGGCCCGCCGCAGAGATGAGCGCAGCCCAGCGGCCGAAGAAGAACCGCGCGATGAGCTCGGGGATGACGAAGACGCGGTGAATGCGCGCCTCGCTGCCGCCCAGCACGCTCGAGTCCAGCTTGCCGTTCATCAGCGCCTCGGCGACCTTGCCGCCCGGGCTCGACAGCGTGGCGATGTCTTCGTCGCTGACGCCGGCGACGGGCAACAGCTTCGTGGCGCCCACCTTGTCGCCGGTCATCACCCACCGCGGCGTCGACCAGAACGTCGCCCACGCCGGGCCCGAGTCTTCGCGCACCACGTGGTCGATGACGCGGCCGCCGCGCGCGGTGATGCGCCGCTTCAGGTCGACGAACGCCCGCTGCCACATGTTGCGGCACGCGCAGAGCGCGATGACCGGCGTGTCTTTCAGCACGTTCGCGGCGTCGCTCTCGAGCCAGCCGACGACGGGCAGCGCGGGCGCGAGGTACCAGACCTGGTAGGCGACCACGACGAGGTCGTACCTGGGGTGCGGCGGCGTCAGCGTCGCGGCTTCCATCTCGGGCGCCTTGCCCTGCACGCACTCGGGGAAGGCGTCGACGAACTTTCCGAAGCCCCACGGCCACGGGTAGGGCGTCTTCGGCTGCGGGCAGATGACGTCGACCTCTGCGCCGGCGCGACGCAGCGGCTCGAGGAAGGTGTCCGCGCAGCGGCGCAGCTGGCCGGTCTGCGAGTAGCAGACGAGGAGGACGCGCTTCATCGGAGGGCTCCTCCGGCTGCAGGGGCGACTCGCTTCGTCACGACCGCAGTCCTCCCTTGCGCACTCGCGTCCTCGCAGTGAGCCCCTCGCGCGTCCGGGCGACCGTCTCGAAGGTCTCTCCCTCGCGCGCCTCGGAGAGGAACAGCGTCGGGTACAGGCCGCTCTTCGCGTAGTGCATGCCGACGTCGTACTCGCGCTCGCCGGTGACTCCGCTCTCGCCCGGCTCGTGCTGCAGCGTCAGCGTCTCGAGCGTCGCGAAGTCGGAAGCCGCCGGCTTCGCGAGCACCCACCACGCGCTGCCCTCGGAGAGCTTCAGCGGAGCATCGGGCGCGTGCCCCATGCGCGCGAGGTGGTCACGCACGGCCGGCATCACCACGTCGACGGCGCCGACGAGCGCGACGTCGAGGTCGCCTGCGTCGAGCAGCGTCACCGCCTGCAGCAGCGCCGCCTCGAAGCTGACCTCGTCCTGCGAGACGGCGAGCACCGGGCCGGTGAGGCCCAGCGTCTGCGCGATGTAGAACGCGCCCGCGTTGCCGACCGAGTTCGCGAACTGAATCGCGCTGACGTGGAAGCCGGGGTCGCCGAAGACGGCGTGCGAGAACGGCATCAGGTCCGAGATGTTGCCCAGGCCGGTCGCGAGGAACACGCCCGTGCGCGCAGGCGGCAACGCGAGGCCGCTCTTCGTCGCCGCCTCGACGGCGCCGGTCAGCGCGAGCTGCATGAAGCGGCCGAGCCTGCGGAAGCGCTTGCCGGTGAGCTCGACGAGCCGCGCGTCCAGCTTCGCGCCCTCGACGCCGCCCACGTCGACGCTGACGAGCGAGGTCTGCGCCGCGCACTCGGCGACCGTCTTCCCCGGAGTCGCGAACGCGTGCACCGCCTTGATGCCGGCAGTCATCGGCGCACCTCCGCCGCGAAGGACACGGAGGTGCCCCCGAAGCCGAACGCGTTGAAGAGGTGCACCGAGCGTTCGTTGCCGATCGCGGTCGGTTCGATCTCTCTCCTCCCGGAGGGGGGCGGGGCAAGCCCCGCGGGCGACCTGTTGCCGATGGCGGTCGGCTCGAGCTGCGGCACGAGCGCCGACTCGGGGATCTTCTGCTGGAAGCCGTGCGTGCCGGGGATGAAGCCGGCCTCGGCGCACCACGTCCACGTGACGAGCTCGAGCGCGGCCGAAGCGCCGAGCGTGTGCCCGAACGTCGACTTCAACGACGAGAACGGCGGAGGCTTCGCGCCGAACGCCACCGACAGCGCGTTGAGCTCGGTCAGGTCGTTCGTCGGAGTCCCCGTGCCGTGCGCCTTCACCGCCGCGACGTCTTCAGGCCTCACGCCGCTGCGCGCGAGCGCGTCGGCCATCACCGCCGCGGCGGTCGTGCCGTCGGTGCTGCCGGCGGCGATGTGACCGGGGTCGTGGTGAATGGCTCCATCGAGCAGCATCACCGGCGCCTCGCCCGGCTCGAGCACGAGCGCGGCGCAGGCCTCGCCGAGGTTCAGGCCGTCGCGGCGGGCGTCGAAGGGGCGGCACTCCGTCTCGCTGTACAGCTGCAGCAGGCGAAAGCCCTCGAGCGACATCTTCATCATCAGGTCGAGGCCGACGATGACCGCGCGGCGGATGCGGCCCTGGCGGAGCATGCGCGCCGCCATCACGACGCCGACGGCGGTGGAGGTGCAGGCGGTGGTGTAGGTGAACGCCGGGCCGGTGATGCCGAACTCCTTCGTGCACCAGGCGGAGAGTCGGCCCGGGCCGCCACAGTGGAACGCCGCGCGCCACGGCAGGCCGGCGGCCTTGTCGCGCAGGTAGGCGATCTCCTCGGAGGCGGCGATGCCGGTGGTGGTGCCGGCGAAGACGGCGGACTCGGCGAGCTCCCGTTTCGACAGGCCGAGCGCGCGAATGGCGGCGCCGACGAGCGCGAACGGCCGCTGCTCCTGCTCCGACAGCCCCGCCTCGGTCGTGGCCGCGCGGTGCGTGCCCAGCCCGCGCGCCGGGTCCATCGGCTGGAGCCCGGAGCGGCCCGCCTTCAGCGCGGCGACGTGCGACCCGGCGGTGTCGCCGAAGCACGAGATCGCCGACCGCGCGCGAATGGCGATGGGGGAGAGTGCCATGCCGTCAGCTCACTGAAACGCCGCGAGGCGCTGCGGCTCCATCTTGCTGGCGACGTGGTCCGCGAGGCTCTGCACGCACTTGAAGTACTCGCGCGCCGAGCTCGAGTTCTCGAGCTTCACGCCGTACTCGATCTGGATGTTCATCGCGATCTCGACGGCGTCGAGGCTGTTGAGCTGCACGCGCGTCTGCGGGCCGAAGAGGATCTCGTCGTCGGTGACCTCTTGCGGGGTCACGTGGGTGAGCCCGCACGATCGGACGATGAGGTCCTTGAGGTGTGAGCGTAAGGCCGGCGGCGATGACATCGTTTCGTTACCCCTCTCTACGGCTTTCACTTCAGACGGCAGCTCGAGGCGCGGCCTGCAGGGCCCGCACCTTTCGCGTGTGCTCCAACATCGTGTTCGGAAGATCGGCGGCGGAATTCAGCTCGAGCCCGGTGAGCGCGCCGATGACCTGGGCGATGCGGTCGTTCGGCGGCACGAACGGTGGAGCGCCCAGCGGCGGCAGCAGCACCTCGAGGCGCTTCATCGCCTGGTTCACCGGGTGGCTGACGTCGTTGCCGATGTTGAGCCAGAAGTGCAGCACCTTCAGCGCGTCGAGGCGGTCGCGCTCGGGCGTCGCGCTCGTCTCGATGAGCCGGCGCGCGAACGTGAAGAAGCTCGCGCCGTGGCGGCCCTCGTCGGCGGCGAGCTTCGTCACCGTCGCGTAGAGCAGCGGCTCGAGCTTGCCCGACGCCATGTGCAGGTATGCGTGCGCCGCCACCATCTCGGAGATGATGTTGATGACCAGCGTGCCGACCAGCGACGGCATGAACGGCTCGGACTCGCGGCCCTTCTGCACGAAGTCGTCGTCGTGGATCTCGCCGGCGAGCTGCAGCCACTTGAGCAGCACGAGCGGGTGGCGTGTCTCTTCGTAGAACCAGACGCTGATCCACTGCGAGAAGTCGGCGTCCTTGCCGAACGCCGCCATGAACTTCTGGGTCGCCGAGAAGGTAGTCTGCTCGGAGTACGCCATCTCGCGCACCACGGCCTTGAGCTCGGGCGTCGCCTTCGCGGGGTCGAAGCGGTCCCACGGCAGGTCGCTGACCTTCCAGCGCACGTGCTCGGCGACGTCCATCACGGTGGGGTAGAGGTCGTGTTCCCGGCTGCTCGTCTCACGCGGCGACTGCGTCGCCGCTGCTCCGGCCCACACCGACTTCGCGTGGGCCTCCGCGCCGAGCAGCGGCGGCTCCGGCCTGCTCGGGGCGTCGGCCGCGATCACCTCGGTGCTCGGGACGATCGCCTGCGTCGGGCAGATGCGCATCGCCGCGTTACAGGCAGCCTGTTCCCGCGGCGTCTCGGCCGACCGCAGCACCTTCGCGGGCCCCTGCCTCACCTGAAAGTGCCTCGGAGCGATGGTCGCGCACGCCGCACAGCGGATGCACGCTTTCGCTTCGATGGTGTAACAGGCGGTCATAGGCGCAGGAAAAACGCGCCGGTCCCATAGCAGGTGAAGGCAGTAGACGTAAACGCACCCCAAAAGCGGTCAGAAAACCGCGTAACGTAGTGCCAATGGTCCCCGACGATGCGACGTGCGGTGCGCATCCCGACCGCCGCGCCCGCAACGTCTGTGACCGGTGCGGAGCGTTCATCTGCGCCGAGTGCAGCGAGCGCGTCGGCGACAAGTTCCAGTGTCCGGCGTGCCTCGCACGTACCGCAGCTCGACCGCCCTCACTTCTGGCGCGCAGCGCGCGCATGGTCATGCGAACCGCCTGGGCGGTGTTCGTCTTGTCCTGGCTGGGTGTGCTGCTCCGGATGCCGGTCGTGCTTCCGGGCGTCTGTATTGCCATGCCGATCGGATTCGCCGGCGGGGTCCTCGCGGTGATGGAGCTCGTCGCCATCCGCGGCGGCTCGTCGCCCGCGGTCGGCAAACCGCTCGCCCGGCGCGCCCTCGTCTCGGCCGTTGGGCTCTACATGTGCGGCTTCGTGAGCTTCGTGCTCATCTACCAGATCTTCGCCGGGCCATGACTCTGCTCACCGCGCTGTTGTCCCTCGTCGCGACGCAGACCGTCGTCGTGCTCGACGTCTCCGCGGAGGACGCCGTGTACGAAGACGAGTCGCGCGCGCTCGCGATGGAGGCGGTGGAGCTGATGAACGCCAAGGGTCTCACCGCGCGCCGCGTCGACGAGAGCGAGCTGCCGCCGCAGGGCTGCCGCGCGGGGCCGTGCCTCGAGCGGGTGGCCAAGGGCTCGGACGTGCTGGTGACGCTCGACGTCGCGGAGCTCGGCAAGGGCAAGCTCGGCGTCGCGGTCACCGCGCTCGCGGGCCGCACCGGCATGCCGCTCGCCGGAGGTCGTTACCACGTCGGCCCGAAGACGAAGCGGCCTCCGAAAGAGCTCGAGGCGTTCGTGCAGAAGGTCATCAAGGCCGTCACGCCTCAGCAGAAGCGGGACGGAGGTTGATCGCGCCGGCCATCATGGCCTAATGCGGTGAGTCGCGCTGATGGTCCGGGTCCTTCTGTCGTTTGCAGTGTTGTTCTGTGCCTGTGAAGGTCAGATCGGTCGCCCGGCGACGTGCGAGCTGCCGCCCGCGAAGGTGCGGCGCCTCACGCGCGCCGAGCTGGACGCGACGCTGACTGCGGGCCTGGGGGCGCCCGTCTCCATCGGTCAGAACCTCGCCGCCGAGGACATGCAGCTGGGCTACTTCGGCCACGACAGCCTGCAGGTGTCGACGCTGTTCGCCGACCAGCTCGACAGCGCGACCGCGACGCTGGCGAAAGATCGCGCCGCCGAGGTGACGTGCGCCGGCGGAGAGGCCGAGCGCGCCTGCGCCCGCCGCGTGCTCAAGGACCTCGCCGGCATGACCTGGCGCCGGCCCGTCACCGACGAAGAGACGGACGAGCTGCTCGCGCTCTTCGACGCCGGCCGCATGGACGAAGACTTCCAGACGGGCCTCGCGCTCGCGATGCAGGGCGTCTTCGAGTCCACCGGCACGCTGTACCGCACCGAGCTCGGCGAGACCGCGCCCGGCGCCGGCAAGAGCACGAAGCTCACGCAGTGGGAGATCGCCTCCGAGCTGAGCTTCCTCGCCACGGGGTTGCCGCCGGATGCTCCGCTGCGCGTGGCGGCGTCGAACGGGGAGCTCTCGAAGAAGGAAGTGCGCGTGCAGCACTTGAGGCGGCTGCTCGACACGCCCGCCGCGGTCGTTCACCTGCGCTCGTTCGTGGAGCAGTGGTTCGGGCTCAGCAACATGAGCAAGGTGCAGAAGAACAACGAGTACTTCCCCAAGTTCACCACGCAGCTGCGCGATGACCTGGCGGCGTCGGCGTACAAGATGATGGAGGCCGTGCTCGCCGGCTCGAAGGGCAGCGTGCCCGAGCTGCTGAAGGCCGACTACACGTACGCGAACGACGCCGTCGCCGAGTTCCTCGGCTCGACCGAGCGGCCCGGCATGTCGATGCAGCGCATCTCGGTGGCGAGCCTGCCGCGGCGCGGCCTGCTCACCCACCCCGCGCTGTTGAGCGTGTACGCGCACAACGACGATGGCTCGCCGGTGCTCCGCGGGCGCCTGGTGCGCACGCGGCTGCTCTGCGAGGAGATTCCGCCTCCGCCGCCGACGGTGGTGGCCGCGGTGGCGCCGGTGTCACCCGACGCGACGACGCGCGAGCGCGCGGCGGCGCACAACTCTCCGTCGTGCAACGGCTGCCACAAGATGATGGACCCGATCGGCTTCGGGCTCGAGGGCTACGACGGCTTCGGCGAGGCGCGCACCATGGAGGCCGGGAAGGCCATCGACGACACGGGCGAGATTCTCGGCTCCGACGTCGAGGGCCCGTTCAAGGGCGGACCCGAGCTCGCGGCGAAGCTCACGCAGAGCAAGCAGGTCAGCGAGTGCGCGACGACGCAGCTCATGCGCTTCTCCATCGGCCGGCTCGAGAAGAGCGCCGACCAGTGCACGATGGACCTGATGCTGCAGAAGTACACGGACAACGGCGGCTCCCTGTACGGGGCGCTCGAGGGCCTCGTCGAGAGCGACGCGTTCGTGGAGAGGGCGGTGCTGCAGTGAGCTTGAACAAGTTCACCGAGCCCGAAGTTCAGCCGACGACGATTCACGGCGCTGCGTCGCGCCGCGCGTTCTTGAAGCTGATGGGCAGCGCCGGCGCGATGGCGGGCTTCACGCGGCTGTTGTGGCCGAGCGTGTGCGAGGCGCAGGTGGCGGCCCCGATGCGCTTCGTCGCGCTGTGGACGCAGCACGGCAAGCTCGACGAGTTCTGGACTCCGCAGGGCGGAGAGACGGACTTCGTCATCGACTTCCCCGACTCGTCGCTGCAGCCGCTGCAGCCGTACCGCGACCAGCTGCTCATCCTCGACGGGCTCGATTACCGGGTGCTCTACGAGTACGGCCAGTCGGGCCACGAGGGCGGGCCGGTCACGTTCCTCACCGGCAGCCAGATGACGCTGGTGAGCGGCGAGGGCATGCCGAAGACCGAGTCGCTCGACCAGTTCCTCGGCGCGCGGCTCGGCAGCGCGACGCGCTTCCGCACGCTGCAGCTGATGACGTACTCGGCGTTCGGCGGGCAGGGCACGAACGACTCGCTCTCGTTCGGGCCCGGCGGCACGCGCGTTCCGTGGGAGCGCGATCCGCGCCAGGTGTGGCAGCGCGTGTTCTCGGGGCTGATGACGGGCGCGCCGTCGGCGGCCGAGCTTCGCGCGACGGCGCGGAAGAAGAGCCTGCTCGACTACCTCGTGCGCGACGCGACGCGGCTGCAGGGCAAGCTCGCGGGCCCCGAGCGCGCGAAGCTCGACACGCACCTGTCTGCGCTGCGCGACATCGAGAAGCGCATCGAGGGCTCGGCCACCATGTGCGCGCGGCCGGCGCAGCCCGCGGCCCAGAGCGGCGGTCAGCTCGGCGACATCAACCGCGTGCCGATGAACACGAAGCTGCTGATGGACTTGATGATCCAGGCGCTCGCGTGCGACCTCACGCGCTTCGTGACGATGCCGATGATTCCGCAGCCGGACGCTCCGTGGCTGGGCATCTCGGACAACCTGCACGACGACCTCGCGCACCACGTCGGCGCCACCGACCCGGCGCGCCGCGCGATGATTCGCGGCAAGCTGAACCAGTTCCACCGGTGGAACGCGGAGCAGGTCGCGCACCTGCTCGGCGGCCTTCGCAACATCTCGGAGGGCACGGGCAACGTGCTCGACCACTCCATCGTGCTGTGGGGCAACGAGCTGGGGAACCCCGACGTGCACGAGAGCCACGGCGTGCCCTGGGTCCTCGCCGGCGGCGCGAACGGCAAGTTCCGCATGGGCCGCTACCTGCGCCTGCGCCCCGGGAAAGAGGCGCTCGACGGCTGGTTCGAGGTCGGCAACAAGGCGCCCAACGCCGTCGCGCACAACAAGGTGCTCGTCAGCATCGCGCAGGCGTTCGATCAGAACGTCGACTTCTTCGGCCACCCCGACTACCGCGGGCCGCTGTCAGCGATGACCTGAGCGAGTTGGCCCGCGGCCAACCCCGTCCCCGCACGTTTTCTGGGCCGGGTCCGTCCTCTGAGGCAAATGACCATCAATCGCCTCGACCGCCCGGCCATCTCCCCGAACTTCCAGCGCCAGCAGGGCAGCACCCCGGCGCGCACCGACGACCCGGTGCCGCAGCAGAACACCCTGTCCCGCGATGAGTTCGTGACCGCGATGTCGGACAAGGGCATCTCAGCGGGTACCTCGGTGAAGGGCGTGAACGTGGCGACGGCCGACCTGAACGGCGACGGCGTCATCAAGGGCCGCGACGAGGCGAGCGCGCTCTTCTCGCTCGTCGACCGCTTCGAGAAGGCCAAGACCGGCCCCGACGTGGTGACGCTCGACGAGGCGCCGGTGAAGGCGGCGGTCGATTCGTTGATGGCGGCCGAAGGCGGCGCTACGGGGCGCCGCCGGTACACCGCGGCGCAGGTCGAGAACATGCAGACGGCCATCGCCGACGGCGGCTACCAGACCGACACCGCCGACGTGGTGCCGGCGGGCACGAAGGACTACCTGGGGCGGCGGCTGTCGCCCGATGCGATTCGGCTCAACATCACGAACCGCGAGACGACCAGCGTCGTGCACGACCCGAAGCTCGGCTTCTTCAAGCAGCTCGAGGGTGGCCCGCTGGTGCCGATGACCGGCGATGAGATCAAGTCGTTCCAGAAGGCGTTCTCGCAGAACCGGCCCGAGGACTTCGGCAACGACAACGCCGGGCGGCTGTGGAACCGCATGTTCCCCAAGCAGCCGGTGATGCTGAACCACCCGTGAGGGTCAGTCGCGCACGACGACGAGGCAACTACGCCCACTCGCGCGGCTTCAGAAACTCCGCCAGCCGAGCTTCGGGTGAGCCCGCTTCGGGCGTGTAGTCGTACTTCCACGCGACCAGCGGCGGCATCGACGTGAGGATGCTCTCGATGCGGCCCTTCGACTGCAGGCCGAAGAGCGTGCCGCGATCCCACACCAGGTTGAACTCGACGTAGCGGCCGCGGCGGTAGAGCTGCCACTGCCGCTCGCGGTCGCCGTACGGCGTCTCGCGACGTCGCTCGACGATCGGCGCGTAGGCGTCGAGAAAGCTGTCTCCGATCGCGCGGATGAGCGCGAAGCAGCGCTCGCGGTCTCCGTCGTTCAAGTCATCGACGAAGATGCCGCCGATGCCGCGCGCCTCGTCGCGGTGCTTGTTCACGAAGTACTCGTCGCACGCCCTCTTGAGCTCGGGGTACCGGTCTCCCGTCGCCTTGCGCGCCGTCTGGTGCCAGTGACGCGCGTCTTCTTCGTACGGGTAATACGGAGTCAGGTCGTACCCGCCGCCGAACCACCAGCCGGCTCCGTCGTCCGTCGCGAACGCGCGCACGTTCATGTGGCTCGTCGGCACGTGCGGGTTCAGCGGGTGGATGACGACGCTCACGCCCGCCGCGCGGAACGGCTTGCCGGCCAGGTGCGGGTTGCGCGCCGTGGCGGAGGGAGGCAGCTGCGAGCCGCGCACGTCGCTGAAGCTGGCGCCCGCGCGCTCGAAGACGGCGCCGCCTTCGAGCACTGCCGTGATGCCTTCGCCCACGAGGCCCGTCGGGCGCTGCCACGCGTCGCGGCGGAACTTTGCCTTCCCGTCGAGCTGCTCGAAGCGCGCGAGCAGGCGCTGCTGCAGGCCCTTCAGGTACTCGACGACGTCGTTCACGAATGGCCTCCGATGCAGTCCAAAGCGGGCCGCCGGTCGGCTTCGGGCCCCCTTCGACTCCGCTGCGCTCCGCTCAGGGTGAACGGAGGTTGTGTCATGCCTTGTCGATCCACTGCGCCAGTCCTTCGATGAACTTCGGCGAGTCGTTCACGCAGGGCACGAGCGTGAACCCGGCGCCGCCGTGAGCCACCCAGTGCTCTTTGAGCCGGATGCCGATCTCCTCGAGCGTCTCGAGGCAGTCGGCCACGAACGAGGGACACGCGACCGCGATGCGCTTGATGCCCTTCTTCGCCAGCTCCTCGATGTGGCTCTCGGTCGAGGGGCCGAGCCACTTGTCCCGCCCCAGCCGCGACTGGAACGCGGTCGACAGCGAGACGCCGGGCAGCCGCGCGGCGAGCTCTTTCGACGTCGCGAGGCACTGCGCGCGGTAGCAGCCGGCCGGCAGCCGCTCGCAGCACGCCTCGGTGCGCAGGCAGCCGGGGTCCGCCGCCATCACCTGCCGCTCGGGCAGCCCGTGGTAGCTGAAGACCACGTGCTCGGCGTCGGCCGAGGCTGCGCGGATGTTGTCCGCCATCGCGTCGAGGAAGCCCGGCACGCTCCAGAACGGAGGCACCACGCGCACCGCGGGCACCACCTGCTTGCTGCTCAGGTTCTTGTAGACGCCCTCGAGCACCGAGCCGACGGTCGCCGACGCGTAGTGCGGAAACATCGGCAGCACGGTGAAGCTCGCGGCGCCGTTCAGCGAGGCGATCGCCGACGGCAACGACGGCTGGCCGTATCCGAACGCGAGGACGACTGGCCGGCCGAGCCGCTTCTCGAGCGCGTCGCGCTGCAGCTTCGAGAAGTGCACCAGCGGCGCGCCCTCGGGCCTCCACACCGCCTGGTACGCCTCGGCGCTCTTCTTCGGCCGCGTCGGCAGGATGATGAGGTTCACCAGCAGCCAGCGCTTCCACGCGGCGATGTCGATGACGCGCGCGTCGGAGAGGAACTCGCGCAGGTACCGGCGCACCGCCGGCACCGTCGGCGCGTCGGGAGAGCCGACGTTCACCATCAGCACCGCGTCCTTCATTCGGGCTTCCGCCGGAACAGGTAGCCGCGGCCGCGCAGCGTGACGAAGTGCACCGGCTCTTCGGGGTTCTCTTCGAACAGCCGGCGCAGCCGCAGCACGAAGTTGTCGACGGTGCGGTCGGTGGGGAACGCGTCCATCCCCCACACGGCCTCGAGGATGTCGGCGCGAGACAGCGCGCGGTTCTCGTTCGAGACGAAGAGCTCCATCAGCTTGAGCTCCTTGTCCGAGAGGCTGAGCTCGCCCTCGCGGGTCAGCGCCTGGCCCGTGTCGAAGCGGATCCAGTGCTTCCCCAGCTCGTAGCGCGGCCGGCCGATCAGCTCGGGGGTCCCCGTCGCGCGCCGCAGCAGCGCGCGGATGCGCGCGAGCAGCTCGGGCACGTCGAACGGCTTCGTGAGGTAGTCGTCGGCGCCGCAGTCGAGGCCGCGCACCTTCGAGGTCGTGTCGCTGCGCGCGGTGAGCATCAAGATGGGGCAGGTGACGCCGCGGTCGCGCGCGGTGCGGGTGAGCAGGAAGCCGTCGCCGCCGGGGAACATGACGTCGACGATCGCGAGCGACGGCTGCGGCTTCGCGGTCAGCCCCGCGAGCCCCTCGTCGAAGTTCGTCGCCAGCCGCACGTCGAAGCCGGCGTGCTTCACGTTGAGCGAGACGAGCTCGCGGACGAGCTTCTCGTCCTCGACGATGAGGACCGTGTCAGGCATCGCCGGTCTTGAGCGAGAGGGTGAACGTGCTGCCCGTGCCGGGCCCGTCGCTGGTCGCGGTGAGGTCTCCGCCCATCTGGCGCGCGAGCTGGCGGGAGATGCTGAGGCCCAGGCCGCTGCCGTGCGTGACGCCCGTCGACTTGCGCGGCGTGAACGGGTCGAAGAGGGAGTCGGCGTCGCGCGGATCGAACCCCTGGCCGTCGTCGCGGACGTGCAGTTGCCAGTGGTGACCTTTGGAGCTCGCGCTCACGCGCGTCTTTCCTGCCCCGTACTTGCGTGCGTTGTCGAGCAGGTTCTCGAGGATCACGCGGAACGCGTCGCGGTCGGCCCACACGTGCGGAGCGGACCCGAGCGGCTCGACCTCGAGCGACTCGCCCTGCGTCGTGCGCTTGCGGTGCGAGATGACCTCGTCGAGCAGCGCGTCGGCCGCGAACCGCTCGCGCTGCGAGACCTTGCGCGTGACGGTGCGCTGGTACGCGAGGATGGTCTCGGCGAGGTGCTCCAACCGATCGCACTCGCCCACGCCCTGCGCGAGCAGCCCGGCGCGGACGTCGTCGGGAATGCTGCCGAGGTTGAGCGACTGCAGCAGCGCGCGCACGCCGGCGATGGGCGTCTTCAGCTCGTGGCTGGTGAACTGGAGCAGGCGCTCCATGCGCAGCCGGTCGGTGCGCGCGCGGCGCGCGATGGCGAAGAGGGCGAACATGCAGGCGACGAGCGCGACGCCGAAGACCGTCGACTCGCCGCGGATCATGAACTTGAGGCGGTCCGCGCGCGCCGCGTCGACCTCGAGGATGAGGCGGTTCGTGAAGACGGCCCACCACACGACGAGCGAGGCGATGATCACCAGCGCCGTCGCGAGGACGATCGTCTCCGCGTTGCGCGAGAGCCAGGACTTCATGCCGCGAGGGCGTCCAGGAACTGCTCCACGTGCGCCTCGGTGTGCGCCGCGGAGAGGAAGCTCACCTCGTACGCCGACGGCGGCAGGTACACGCCGCGCTCCAGCCAGCGCCGGTACGCGCCGTGGTACTGCTCCACCGCGGGCATCTTGATCTCATCCGCCTCCACCGGCGGCGCGGCGTCGAGGTTGAAGTACGGCCACACCACGCTGCCTTCGCGGAGCACGCGCGCCTTCTTCGCCACCGGGTGCGACTTCAGCTTCGCGTCGAGCGCGCGGCCGAGGCCGTCGAGGTGCCGATACACCTCGCCCTTGCGCAGCTCCTCGAGCGTCGCGATGCCGGCCGCCAGCGCCACCGGGTTCCCGGCCATCGTGCCGGCCTGGTACACGGGTCCGAGCGGAGCGAGCTGCTCCATCACGGCGGCCTTGCCCGCGATGGCTCCGACCGGCAGCCCGCCGCCGACGATCTTCCCGAGCGTGGTCAGGTCCGGCTCGACGCCGCACAGCTTGGCGTAGCCGTGGAAGCCGAAGCGGAAGCCGTTGATCACCTCGTCGAAGATGAGCATCGCGCCCGCGTCTTGCGTCGCCTTCCGCACCGCCTGCAGGTACGCGTTCGTCTGCTTCAACAGGCCGTTGTTCGCGGGCAGCGGCTCGATGATGACCGCCGCGATGTCTTTGCCGTGCTTCTCGAACGCCTCCTTCAGCGCGTCGAGATTTCCCAAAGGCAGCACGAGCGTGTCGCGCACCGCGGACGCCGGCACGCCCTTGCTCTCGGCCAGTCCCTGCGTGACGACGCCGCTGCCGGCCTTCGCGAGCAGCGCGTCGCCGTGGCCGTGGTAGCAGCCGGCGAACTTCACCAGCAGCGTGCGGCCGGTGGCCCCGCGCGCGAGGCGCACCGCGGTCATCACGGCCTCCGTGCCGCTGACGACGAAGCGCACGCGCTCGGCGTAGGGGAAGGCTTCGAGCACCAGCTCGGCGAGCCTCGGCTCGTTGCGGTGCACCGTCCCGAACGCGAGGCCGTCGCGGGCCACGCGCGTCACCGCTTCGACGACGGCCGGGTGCGCGTGGCCGAGGATGAGCGGGCCCCACGCCATGCAGAAGTCGACGTAGCGGTTGCCGTCTTCGTCGAACACGACGGCGCCTTCGCCGCGCGAGAAGTAGATCGGCCGGCCGCCGACCTTCTTGAAGGCGCGGACCGGGCTCGAGACTCCTGCGGGGATGACCTGAACGGCCCGTGCGTACAGCGCTTCGGAGGTCGACGCAGTCGACCGGCGAGAGGGGTCCCCGCCGGGGGGAAGCTCAGACTTCTCGGTAGAGCCAGCTTTCGTCGTCATCGGTGCCCGCCTTGCCCAGCGCTTCCAGCGTGTCGCGGTAGAACTGCTCGTCCGGCGCGGAGGGTACCTCGCGTTTCAGCGCGCGCCAGCGTCCATTCATCTCCGCACCGGCGCGTAACACGTTGCCGACGACGAGGGCTCCGAACGGGGCCGTGCAGCCGCCCTCGAAGATGCGCAACAGCTCGCGCTCGATGTTGACCGCGCGCGCCGTCGGCTCGTGCTGCAGCTTCCGCAGCGCCTCGCGCGTCGCGGCGTCGTCGCGGCGGCACTGCACGCCGATGGCGCCCTGGCCGGGAGCCGGAATCCACCGGTGCGGGTTGAGCTCGTAGAC
>CALJKW010000055.1 GCA_937980205.1 uncultured Myxococcales bacterium
CACTTCGAGCACACCATCCTCATCACCGCCGGCGAGCCGGAGATCTTCACTGCACCGGCGTCGGCGCAGTCGGGACGTACGTCTTGATGCACGCGCTCGCCCGCTGGATGACGAACGCGTCGATCGGCTGCACCTGGTCGGGCGCGATGAAGCCGCTGTTCACCGTCGCGCCCTCCGAGATCGTGAACGTCGGCGCGCCGCGCGCGGCCTTGCCCTCGAGCGGAGTGGCGGACAGCAGCGGCTGGCTGTGCTCGCGCAGCGCCCGGAAGTCGAGCAGCGAGAGCACGCACTTCCGCTCGTCCTCGCCGTCGGTGAGCGTCACGTTCGTGCCCAGCACGTGCGTCGTCCGCTTCCCGAACGTCAGCGTCAGCTCGAAGCCTTCGGCCTGGTTTCCGACGTACAACGAGAAGGCGAGGGCGAGCCCCCCGAGCAGGGCGAGCACGATCACCGCAGTGAGCAAGACGATGCGACGCCCCCTCTTGCCCGCGGATTGGGACACATCGTCGAGCTGTTCATCGTTCGCAGTCACCGGCACCCCTCTCCAAGCGCCTGAATTTCAAGCCCTTCATCGGCCACTTGCGTTCCGCACGCCCGGAATGCTAATGCGCCGCGTTTCCTACATGGTCGGGTGCTGCCTATGACCCGAAGAACACGAGATTTTTGATTGCCGAAAGATGATGCCATCGAGGTCGAGGGCACTGTGATGGAGCCCTTGCCCAACGCGATGTTCCGAGTGCAGCTCGACAACGGGCACAAGGTCCTCGCGCACATTTCCGGGAAGATGCGTATGCACTTCATCCGCATTCTTCCGGGCGACAAGGTGAAGGTCGAGCTTTCGCCATACGACTTGAGCCGCGGTCGCATCACCTATCGAGCGAAGTAGGTCGAGGAGCTTTCGAGGAGAGTCATGAAGGTCCGAGCGTCAGTGAAGAAGATTTGCGACAAGTGCAAGGTGATCCGCCGCAAGGGCGTGGTGCGCGTCATCTGTTCGGTGAACCCGCGCCACAAGCAGCGTCAAGGCTAGAAGGAAGGTAACGAGTACATGGCACGCATCTCCGGAGTCGATCTTCCGCCCGCCAAGCGCGTGGTGATCTCGCTCCAGTACATCTACGGCATCGGCAAGAAGAGCGCGCACGACATCTGCGCGAAGGCCGACATCCCGCTCACGCTCCGCACGAAGGATCTGACCGAAGATCAGACCCGGCGCATCCGCGAGACGATCGAGAACGGTTACAAGACCGAGGGCGATCTGCGGCGCGAGATCACGATGAACGTGAAGCGGCTGATGGACCTCGGCTGCTACCGCGGCCTGCGTCACCGCAAGGGCCTGCCGGTTCGTGGCCAGCGTACTCACACCAACGCGCGCACGCGCAAAGGACCCAAGCGCGGCATCGTTCGCGCGAAGCCGGCGGCTCCGGCGGGGAAGGCATAAGTCATGGCTGAAGAGACCAAAGAGAAGGCTCCCGCTGCACCTGCTGCTCCCGCCGCTGCTGCTGACGCCGGCGCTGCTCCGGCCGAAGGCGCCGCCGAGCGCAAGGTCAAGCGCAAGCAGAAGAAGAACATCCTCAACGGCATCGTCCACATCCAGGCGACGTTCAACAACACGATGATCACGATCACCGACGTCTCGGGGAACGTGATCTCCTGGTCGACCGCCGGCGCCCGTGGCTTCAAGGGCTCGCGCAAGTCGACGCCGTTCGCCGCGCAGGTCGCCGCCGGCGACGCCGCCGCGAAGGCGATGGAGCACGGCCTCAAGAACGTGCAGATCATGGTGAAGGGCCCGGGCGCTGGCCGCGAGTCGGCGCTGCGCGCGATCGCCTCCGCCGGTCTCAAGATCAGCCTCATCCGCGACGTCACCCCCATCCCCCACAACGGCTGCCGTATGCCGAAGCGCCGCCGCGTCTAGTTCGCGGTCAGACCACCTACAGGAACGAGAAGAGAATGGCCCGATACACCCAGAGCGTCTGCCGCATCTGCCGGCGCGAGAACCTGAAGATGTACCTGAAGGGCGACCGCTGCTACACCGATCGCTGCGCGATCGAGCGTCGTCCGTATCCTCCTGGCCAGCACGGTCAGGGCCGCGTGAAGTTCTCCGGCTACGGCGTGCAGCTGCGCGAGAAGCAGAAGGTCAAGCGCATGTACGGCCTGCTCGAGAGCCAGTTCCGTGGCTACTTCCGTAGAGCCGCCGCCGCCAAGGGCAAGACGGGCGAGACGCTGCTGCAAAACCTCGAGCTCCGCCTCGACAACGTCGTCTTCCGCATGGGCTTCGCGGACACGCGCTCCGAGGCGCGCCAGCTCGTTCGCCACGGCCACTTCACCGTGAACGGCCGCCGCGTGAACATTCCCTCGTTCGCCGTCCGCCCGGGCTCGAACATCGAGGTCCACGAGAAGAGCAAGAAGGTCCTCCGCATTCAGGAGGCCATCGAGACGGTCGACCGCCGCGGCATTCCGCAGTGGCTCGAGGTCGACAAGAAGGGCCTCAAAGGCCAGGTCAAGTCGGTGCCGAACCGCGAAGACCTGACGATGCCCATCCAGGAGCAGCTCATCGTCGAGCTCTACTCGAAGTAGCCCGTCCGGGGACCTCGGGTCCCCGCCCCGCCGGAGGCGAGAGATCTCCTCTCCGGCACTGCAGTCGAAGTCTCAAACCGAGTTTTGAAGGTTCCGTGAGCAGCCTCCTGCCATTCGGGCGGGTAAGTCGGTGCTGTCTCATTGATACGAGGAGCAACACACATGGCAGACAACACGTTCAGCGCGAAGAACTGGCGCGATCTCATCAAGCCCCGGAAGCTCGAAGTCGATCAGGACTCGCTCACCCCGACGTACGGCAAGTTCGTCGCTGAGCCGCTCGAGCGCGGCTTCGGCACGACGCTGGGCAACTCGCTCCGCCGCGTCCTGTTGAGCAGCCTCCAGGGCGCCGCGGTCACGACCGTCAAGATCGACGGCGTCGAGCACGAGTTCACCACGGTCCCGGAGGTCTCCGAGGACGTGACGGACATCGTCCTCAACCTGAAGGAAGTCCTCCTTCGCATGCACACCAACGAGCCGAAGACGCTTCGCATCGAGGCGGAAGGCCCGAAGGAAGTGAAGGCCGGCGACATCATCGCGGACGACCAGGTCGAGATCCTCAACCCCGGTCACCACATCTGCACCATCGCCGAGGGCGGCAAGGTTCGCATGGAGCTCTCCGCTCGCCGCGGCCGTGGCTACGTCCCCGCGACGAACAACAAGGTCCAGGGCGCGCCGATCGGCACGATCCCCGTCGACTCGCTCTTCTCGCCGGTTCGCAAGGTGAACTACCAGGTCACCAACGCGCGCGTCGGCCAGCAGACCGACTACGACAAGCTCTCGCTCGAGGTCTGGACGGACGGCTCGGTCACCCCGCAGGACGCCGTCGCCTTCGCCGCGAAGATCATCAAGGAGCAGCTCACGGTCTTCATCAACTTCGACGAGACCGAAGAGCCGGTCGTCGCCGAGTCGCCCCGCGAAGAGACCAAGCTCAACGAGAACCTCTTCCGCTCGGTCGACGAGCTCGAGCTCTCGGTGCGCTCCGCGAACTGCCTGCAGCAGGCGAACATCAAGACCATCGGTGACCTGGTTCAGCGCACCGAGGCCGAGATGCTCAAGACCAAGAACTTCGGCCGCAAGTCGCTGAAGGAGATCAAAGAGATCCTCGCCGAGATGGGCCTCTCGCTCGGCATGAAGCTCGAGAACTGGCCGCCGAAGACGATGCCGGCGGCTGGCGCTCCGGCTGGCGGCGCGCCCGGCGTCAACGGCGGCCCGCGGATGTAATTCGTTTCAGCCGGGCCGGGGGCTTAACGGCTCCCGGCACGGTTCAACGCTGTACGCAGTGAACCCGTAGAGCCCACCGGTACCTGACACGGCCGGCGGAGAAAGACTGAGTGCTGTCATGGAACACCGAGTCGGATACCGCAAGCTGCAGCGCACCACCGCGCATCGCCTCGCGATGCTGCGCAACATGGTGACGAGCCTCATCGAGCACGAGCGGATCACCACCACCATTCCCCGCGCGAAGGAAGCTCGCCGCATGGCCGAGCGGGTCATCACCCTCGGCAAGAAGGGCGGCCTTCACAACGTGCGCCTCGCCTCGCAGACGGTGAAGGACCGCGTCCTGCTGCAGAAGCTCTTTGGCGAGCTGAAGGACCGCTACGCCAAGCGCTCGGGCGGCTACACCCGCATCCTGAAGATCGGCTTCCGCCGCGGCGACGCGACGGAGATGGCGATCCTCGAACTCGTTGACCGCCCCGAGGCCAAGGCCGATGCTGGTGGCGACGGCGGCGAGAAGAAGACCGAAGAGAAGCAGTCGTAAATCCTCAGAGGGAGGGGAACATGACGAAGCAGCTTTCCATTGTGGTGCTGGGCGTCGTTGCGCTGTTCGGCTGTGGCGGTGGTGCGCAGGTGCGCGCGTACAAGGGCACGTCCACCACGGCCATCACCAACAGTGGTGGCGGGACGACTACGATCACGGATGCGAACGTCGTCTACCTCGTGATGCCGGGCGACGAGCCGAACGAGTGGCTCTTCATCGACAACAACACCTCGTACTCGGCCACCGCTTCGGGCATGTCGCTGACGTTCCAGGGCGGTCAGGGCTTCTCGCGCACCTCGACCCTGGACAACCAGAGCGAGATGGTCACCGTCAGCAACGGCACCGGAATGCTCCAGGCGGAATCGCTCAGCATCAGCATCTCCGGTCAGATCACTCAGAGCTCGACCTCAGGCGGCAGCGGAACCGCGAGCTACACGCTGATGTTCACGGGCCGGCGCGAGTAAGCGACTCGTAGACCTTCAGGTCGGCTTCGCTGCACAGACTCGCCACGATGCGCTCGAACGAGGCATCGTGGCGTTTCATCTTGGCGGCTAGAAGAAGACTGAAGAGAAGAGAGCTGACGCGCCCGTTCTCGAGCCGTGCCGGTGACCGCGGGATGAACGCGCCACCGGCACCGTGCCGGCCGAGCTGAAGGTCTTCGCGGAAGCAGCGCTGTGCGATCGCACTTCGGTGTTCGATCGCGGGCTGCTTCGAGGCGCGAGCCGCGCGCGCAGCGCCATGTTTTGTCTTTCCGATGGGCCGCGCCTGTGTTCCTGTTCGCGCATGCGCTTTCCGAGTCTTGTTGTTTTTGCGGCTTTCGCTGTCGCGAGCTCACAGGCGGAAGCGGGCGACACGCTCTCCATCACGACGTTCAACATTCAGGGTGGGTATCCCGGGGGCGTGATGCCCGGAACCCAAGCCCCTTCTGTGACGAACGCCGCCAACGACATCCTGGCGGCGAACGCGGACGTCGTCCTCCTCCAAGAAGTCCATCACCGCTATCACCACGACCCCGGCTGTCCGGATCAGCCAGACGAGCTGATTGCGGCGCTCTCCAGCACCTATCCCTACTCCTGGTTCGTCCCCAATACAGCCGGGTCCTACTGGGGTGGGCAGTGTGGTCCGGGGGAGAACAGGATCGAGGCGGGGCTGATGATCTTCAGCAAGACTACGTTGTGGGATCAGGAGGTCTCGACGCCGGGACCGAACGGCGAGAGCCTTTTTCAGAAGGCGACCATCTACAAGTCGGGGATGCGTTTTGCTGTGTACAACGTGCATACGGACCCATGGCCCGCGGCGCAGGCTCAGATCCCCACCTTGGTGAGTTTCATCCAGGCCACGCGTGGCGCTGACGTCGTGATGGTCGGTGGCGACTTCAATGCCAGACCTACGGATCCGACGGAGGCCGCTGCCCTGATGCCATTGAGCAACCTCGGGCTGACCATGAACACGCATACCATCGACATGAACCGAATCGATCAGGTCTGGACGAGTTGGGCCGCCGGCTCCGGGCTCTTGACCATCCCGACTGCGAAGCCCTACGTAACATCGGACCATCCTCTCGTGCGCGTCGCGTGGTCCTGGTTCCGCGACAATTGGATGGGCGTGACGCCCGCGGGCCTCAGCCTTACGTCTCTCGGCACGTCACCGGTCGCGTCGAACTCGACGTCGGGCGGGTTGTACGGTTTCTCGAGCCAGGGGCTTCACGCCAGCTGGCGCTATGCCCCCACTCCGTGGTGGGGCCTTAAGGTTCCCAATGCAGCTTCCGGTACTGTCGCCGTCGGCCCGACGATTCACCCCAATGGGTGTGAGCTGGTGGCTTGGCGGGACGCGACGAGCGGACTGTTCATGTGGGGCGTCGAGACGACTCTACCCCCGGTCTACAACTGCCACCTCGCCTACTCGACCGTCGCAGCTCTCCCGGATCCAATCGATTCGTCACCGGCGGTCGCTTCGTACGCGGAGGTGACGGGACCCTGGTACGACCAGACCGTCATCCAGCACTATTGGGCCTTCGCCCGCCGAAGCACCGACGGCGCGCTGCTCTATAACCACTACCAGGCGTACACCTACGACGAGCCGAACAATTGGTTGGGCTGGGCAGCGAAGACCGACGGCGTGTTGCAGACGGGGTCCGCGCCGGCCGCGGTGGCCACGGCGCCGAACGTCGTCGAGATCTTCGTTCGCGGGACCAACGACTATCTCTACACGCGGACCGTCGGCATCCAGTATTCGCCGCCCTTCTACCTCAACAGCTGGACGGGCTTCGCGCCGGTGATGAGCCACTCCACGATGACGTCGGATCCGACCGTCGCGTGGGATGGCTACGGCAGGCTCGACGCGTGCTCGTTGAAGACCGACGGCAACATCTGGTGCGTGACTCGAAACAGCAACTATCAGTGGTCGAACTCGCGATCGTGTGGGCAGCCTCCAGGCGGCGCTCAAGGGGCGCCTGTCGCTACGCGTGATGGCTCCGACCTGCTGGTGTACTCGCGCAACGGGCAGAACCAGGTCTTCGTGAGGCGCTGCAATTGATCCGCGCCGCCACGACCTCTAGCGCCTGGACTCGAACGTCCGTCGAACTTCAGAGTGAAGCCGAGGTTCTCGACGGCCCAGATCGCCGTCCCGACGCGTCCGATGCCGTTGAGCTCGAGGGTGCCGCGCACCACCCACATCTGCCCCAGGGGAGGCGGGGGGCGGCATCGAGGTGAGCGACACTCCGTCGGCGCTCAGCAGTACGGCGATGAGACAGCCCCCATTGGGCGAACCTCCATGACCTCAAGCTGGACGGCGACGGCATTCTGATTCGGTTTCCAGGACCATGACGGAACCTTCGCCCGCGGACGTCGCCGTCCTGCACCGTCAGTGGTACGCGAACGCCGCCTGGTAGACCCTCAGGTCCGCTTCAGTGAAGAGGCACGCCACGATGCGCTCGAACGAGGCATCGTGGCGTTTCATTTGGGCCAGCGCGATCTTCGCCGCCCGCTCGATTGGGAAGCCGTACGCGCCGGTCGAGATCGAGGGGAAGGCGATGGATCGAATCGCCGGCTCTTCCAGCGCCCGCGCGAACGACTGCGCGTAGGCGCTCTCGAGCAGCGCGTCTTCGCCGTGGCCGCCGCCCTGCCACACGGGGCCGACGGTGTGGATCACCCAGCGGGCCTTCAGCTTGAAGCCCGGCGTGCGCTTCGCCTGTCCGGTCTTGCAGCCGTTCAGCTTGCGGCAGGCCTCGAGCAGCTCCGGTCCCGCCGCCCGGTGAATTGCGCCGTCGACGCCCCCACCGCCGAGCAGCGACGAGTTCGCCGCGTTCACGATGGCGTCAACGTCGAGCTTCGTGAGGTCGCTTCGGACGAGCTCGATCACTGCTGCAGCTCGCCGCCGCGCAACAGGTACGCGTCGCCTTCGCTGCAGTTGACGTGGATCTCCGAGATCACGAGGCTCGCCGGCGCCTCTTTCCCGTGCTCGTCGAACATCAGGCGAGGGGAGAGCGAGATGTCGCCGTACGGCCGTAGCTGCTCGGCGGTCACGTAGTACTTCCCGTTCACGGTGATCTGGACGTTCTGCCAGTCGTCGTCGCTGTCGTTCTTCACCATGTACGCGCGGTCTTTGGCCTCGCCGGCGACGATGAGCCGCGCGCCGAACGAGTTGCCCTGCACGCCGCCGGCGCACGAGACGCCCACGCTGGTGGCGACGAGCATCACCCACACCGAGAGGACGAGCGCCTTGTACTTGAAGTAGCGATCCGAGTTGCGGAAGTCCTCGGCGATCTCGCGAAGGATCGAGAAGCTGTTGAGCAGGACGTCGATCGCGCCCTCGCGCACCGCTTCCTTGGTGAGCTTCTTCTTCTCCTCCGGCAGCGGCGCGGCGCGGGCGGCGCTGCGGACTCCTCCGGAGACGGACGGCTTCGGCTTCGGGATGTCGAGCTCGAGCTCGGGCGGCGGCGCCTGAGGGCCGCCGGGTTGGTCGGGGTTCTCGCTCACGGCCTGGCGAGGCTACCTCAGCGCGCGTTCACCGTCTCCAACGCGCGCGACGCGATGGCGTTGTCCGGCTGCTTCTCCAGCACCTTCTGCAGCCACTTGGCGGCCTCGGCCGACGCGGTCTTTCGCTCTTCAGCCGTCTTCGCCTTGGTGAAGCGCTCGGTGTGCAGCACGCCGAGGCGAAGGATGAACTCGGCGTTGTCGGGATCCTTGTCGACGACGAGGTGCAGCTCGCGGTCGGCGGCCGGCCAATCGCCCTCGAGTTGGTACACGAGCGCGAGCTTGCCGTGCGCGGCGACGCTGTCGGGCGCGATGGCGGACAGCGCCTTGAAGTAGCGGCGCGCGGACACGAAGTCGCGGCGGTCGAGGGCGAGGTCGCCCAGGCGCACGTAGGCGTCGTCGAGCAGCGGGTTGAGCTGCAGCGCCTTCTCGAGCTCCTCTTTCGCCTGCTTCGGCCGCTGGTGCGAGAGGTACAGCTCGCCGAGGTAGAGGTGCGCCTTGCCGTCGTCGGGGGCCAGCTCGATGGCGCGCTTGAGCTCGTCGACGGCGCGGCCGGCGTCGTCGATGCGCTGGTAGGCGAGGCCGAGCAGGGCGTGCACGACGGCGAGATCGGGGTAGTCGTGGAGGATCTCCTCGAACGAGATGATCGCCTGCTGCGGCACGTCGGCGACCTGCAGCCACTGGATGCCCTGCTCGAGCGTGCCGCGCGCCGCCTGCGGGAAGCCGGCGAACGGGTCGGCGATCTGATCCATCAGCGCCCGCGCCACCTTCACGTCCTGCGGAGTCGGCGAGCCCTGCACCACCAGCGCGAGCGCGGCGACCGCGCCCTTCGAGTCACCCTGGCGGTAGAGCACCTTCGCGAGCGGCAGGCGCCACGACAGCTCGTTCGGCTGAAGCTGCACGGCCCTCTCGAGGGGCGCGCGCGCCGCTTCGTACTTCTCGCTCTCGAGCAGGGCGACGCCGAGGCGGTGGTGAAGCTCTCCGGCTGCAGGCTCGAGCTCGACCGCGCGCTGGAACTCGGCGATCGCCGGGCCCGTGGCGTCGGAGGCCCGGGCGAAGAGCACGAGGCCCTGCATGTAGTGGGACACGGCGGTGTCGGCGGTCTTGAGGCGCTCGAGCAGCGCTTGGGCCGAGCCGGCTTTCACGTGCGCTTCCGCGAGGGCCCGCGCCAGCGCCCAGTCGTTCGCGGCGTGGGCGTGCAGATCTTCGAGGATGGGAACGGCCGACTTCGCGTCGCCGCGCTGCATGAGCACGGCAGCGCGCTCGCGCTCGGTGAGCTGGACGGTCGAGGTCGTGGCGCAGGAGAGGAGCAACAGGCCGAGCAGCCACCACCGCTCACGCTGAGCGGAGCCCGAAGGGCGGAGTCGAAGCGGGCCCAATCCGCCCATTCGAACGCCCTTCGACTCCGGCCTGCGGCCTCCGCTCAGGGTGATCGGATGAAGTTTCACGCCTCGGCCTCTTCCTGTGACGCCGGCTTCGGCTCGGACCGCGGCTGTGCGGCGAGGTCGGCTCCGCCCGGCCCGCCGATCTCCTTCGCGAGCTCGATGACCTTCTGGCGCACGTGCGCCGCCAGCGCCTCGCGATCATCCCCGAACGGAGTCGGATCGATCGGCGTGCCAATGTTCACGCGGATCTCGCCCGGCTGAACCGACCAGCTGTTCTTCGGCATGATGACGCGCGAGCCCTCGACGGCGACGGGGGTGATGAGCACGCCGGCGCGAGCGGGGATCGCGAACATCGCCTTCTTGAACTGCAGAATCTGTCCATCGGCGCTGCGGGTCCCTTCGGCGAACACGAGAATGCTCGTGCCGCCGCGGATGCGCTGCGAGGCGAGCTCGAGCGTCTCCTGCGTGGACTTCTTGCTCGAGCGGTCGATGAAGATGAAGCCCGCGAGCGTGAGGTACCAGCCGAACAGCGGCACGTACTGAATGATCTTCTTGATCACGAACCGGAACGGCACGGGCGAGAGCGCGAGCAGCAGCGCGGGGATGTCGAGCGTCGACTGGTGATTGCTGATGAACACGGTCGGCCGAGATGGGTCGACGTTCTCCTTGCCGCGCACGTTCAGCGTCGCGCCCGGAGCCCACAGCATCAGCCGCGACCACAGCCCCTGAATGAACTTCATCGAGTGATCGCCACCGCCGATCAGCACGAGGAAGATCGAGTAGGGGAAGAAGAAGACGGTCGTGGCCCCCATCCACCAGATGCAGAAATATTTCAGCAACCACCGCGGCAAATCAGAACTCCCTGGAGAACTCCGGATCGTCCCATAGATACCTGAACGCCGGGTCTTCTCGCACGCGTGCTGCGACCCAGCCCGCGTCTGCTGCTTCGCGCGCCTGGCGCAGGTACACGATGACGTCGATGCTCCGCGACCGGGCCGCCGCGACGCGGGCCAGGCCCCACGCCGAGAGCTGGGGCCGCTGCGCCCGCAAGGCCTCGAACACGGCCGTCGCCGCGTCGTGCTGCTTCGCCGCGAGCAGGGCGCTGCCGCGCACGTACTGGGCGTCGGCGTCTTTGGGCGCCGTGCGCAGCGCGAGCTCGCTGTCGGCCAGAGCGCGCTCGACGTCTCCGTCGGCGTTGCGGCGCAAGAGCACGAGCGCGCGCAGCAGGCGCGTGTCGACGCGGTTCGGCTGGCGCTGGACCAGGCGGTCGAGGCGATCGAGGGCGGCGGCCTGGTCTCCGCGCTCCGAGTCGATGCGGGCGAGGCCGAGCTGCGCGTCCGCTGCGTCGGGCTCGAGCTGCACCGCCTCGAGCCAGGCCGTGCGGGCGTCGTCCAGCTTGCCCGCCGCATGCAGCACCTTGCCGAGCAGCTCGCGCGGGCGCGCCTTCTGCGACTTCTCGCACGCAGCACGGTACTGCGCCGCGGCCTCGTCGAAGCGCCCCAGCGCGGCCAGCCGGTTGCCCTCGAGCAGCTCGCTCTCGCCGGGCGTGCTGCAGCCGGCGATCACCACCGTCGCGATGAGAGAACCGGCCCGGCTCACGAGGGATAGGCAGATACCACGTCCCTCGAAGGTGCTAAACCGGCGCCAACGCCTCGTGGCCAATCAGAAATTCATCGCCATCGCCGGCAACATCGGTGCGGGCAAGACGGAGCTGACCCGGTTCCTCTGCCGCCGCTACGGCCTGCAGCCGTTCTACGAGCCGAACGACCAGAACCCGTACCTCGCCGACTTCTACAAGGACATGAAGGCCTGGGCGTTCAAGAGCCAGGTCTTCTTTCTCACCCACAAGTTCCGACTGCACCGCGACCTCGAGCGCAGCGCCGGCACCGCGCTGCAAGATCGAACCATCTACGAAGACGCCGAGATCTTCGCGAAGAACCTCTGGCGCACGAAGAAGATCGACAAGCGCGACTGGCACACCTACTGGGAGCTCTACGAGACCATCGCCGCGGCGCTCAAGCCGCCGGATCTGATGATCTACCTGCGCTGCCCGGTGCGGACGTTGAAAGCGCGCATCGCGCTGCGCGGCCGCGAGATGGAGAAGGACATTCCGACCGCGTACCTCAAGCGCTTGAACGACCTCTATGAAGATTGGTTCAAGCACTACAAGATGAGCCCGGTGCTGACGCTCCCCACCGACAAGCTCGACTACCTGACCGATCTCGTCGACCGGGTGGATCTCCTCAACCAGGTGGAAAAGCACCTGTGAAGGACGTCTACATCCTCGCGACCGCCTCGCCGAAGCCGGTCACCGAAGACGAGCTCAAAGAAGCCTTCGAGTCCGACGAGATCGAGCTCGTGCTCGGTGAGGGAGACTGCCTCTTCTCCGTGCGCGCCGAGGCCACGCGCGTCGACGTCCGCTTCGAGTCGCGCAAAGAAGACCTGGGCTGGTCGCCGGAGCTGCTCTCGGGCACTCCGCAGAGCCACGAGGCGCTGCAGGGCTCGCGCGGCTTCTACCGATTCTCATTCGAGCCGGGGAAGCCGCAGGCGACCGTCGCCGTCTTCGAAGCGCTGTGGTGCGTGCGCACGCTGATGGAGCTCGTCGACGGCGTCGCCATCGACATCACCGCCTTCAAGCTGCACACACCCGAGGACATCGAAGAGCTCACCGAGCTCGAGTTCGACATCCGCGATCACATCTCGCTGCACGCCGTCGAGGCGGGGCAGGGCGAGACCCCGCTGTGGATTCACTCGCACGGCATGTCGAAGTTCGGCCTGTGGGACGTCGAGGTCTTCAACCTCGGCGAGCAGGATCTGAAGGCCGCCGAGATCTTCTTCCACGAGCTGTGCACCGATCTCGCGTTCGGTCAGTCTCCGCCGCCGCGCACCCCGGTCGCGACGAGCGTCGGCGCGGCGTTCATGCTGCTGCCCGCCGAGGAGGCGCGCCCGAACCTGCGCGGCATCAACCTCGAGACGTTCGCCGGCCACGAGATGCAGTTCCTCACCGTCGTCTCGCCGGAGGGCCGCCACAACCTCTCCGAGCTGCTCTCGCACTACCGCGAGCGGTTCGAGGCCGAGACCGACGAAGAGGCCGAGTCGAAGGCCGAAGAGGCGCGCGAGCTGCTCCCCGCCTTCAAGTCGCGCTTCCAGCGCCGCGGCCTCATGGAGCCGCTCGCCTTCCTCGTCCGCGTCCCCTTCGAGGTGCACCCCGATGCGGAAGGCAAGCCCGACGAAGAGCGGCTCTGGGTCGAGGTCATCACCTGGGAAGACGGGACGGTCATCGGCAAGCTCGTCGACGGCGGCCAGAGCACGACCGAGTGGCGCAAGGGCGCCCACGTCGAGGTCGAGGAGTCGCAGATCAACGCCATCGGTGTCGCCCGCGAGGGACGCCAGCTCGACCCCGACGAGATGAAGACGCTGCTCTTGGCCGAAAAGCTGATGTAAAAGCGTTTTCCTCCAATCAATGCCTGCGCTCCTCCTGTTGAGTGGCCCCGCGGCCGGCCTCCGCCGCGAAGTGACCGGCGAAGTCATCCTCGGCCGTAGCCCTTCCTGCGACATTCCGCTCGAAGACTCGAAGGTCTCGCGGCGCCACGCGCGCATCGCGATCGAAGAGGGCACGGCGCGGGTGAGCGACTTAGGCTCGCGCAACGGCACCATCGTCAACGGCGAGCGCATCGAGGCCGAGGCGGTGCTGTTGCCCGGCGACCGCGTTCAGGTCGGCGACACCACCGTGCTGTTCGAGCCGCCGACGCGCGCGGCGCTGACCGAGCGCGAAGATCCGGGCGACCTGCAGAACCAGCCCGTCGAAGAGCTGTTGCCCGCGGTCGGGCCCGAGGCCTCGCTGTACGGCGCGGGCGTCGCGCTGCTCTCGGCGACGTCCGAGGCGATGGTGCTCAGGCGCGCCGCCGAAGAGCTCGCGCGCGGCGTCTCGGCCGACAAGGCGGCGGCGCTGCTCGGCGGCACCGAAGGCCTGCTCACCGCGGCCGTCGTCGGCGCCGAGCAGGTCGAAGTTCCCCGCTCGCTCGTGCGCGGAGCGCTCGAGCGCAAAGAGGCCTCGCGCAAGGGCGGCCTGCTCTGCGCGCCGCTGCTCGCCTCCGGAGGCGCCCCGTTCGGCATCCTCTACGCCGAGCGGCCCGAGCCGTTCACCGTCGACGCCCAGCGCGTGTGCGCGGCGCTCGGCCGGCTCGCCGGCGAGGCGTTCGCCGCGGTGCGCGCGCGCAACGAGAACGAGGCTCCGCAGATCACGCTCGTCGGCTCGTCGCGCCAGTTCCGCAAGACCGTCGAGCAGATCCGCCGCGCGGCCGCGGTCGGCGAGACCGTCGTGCTCTGGGGAGAGAACGGCACCGGCCGGCTGCTCAAGGCCCAGTACATTCACTCGCGCTCGCCGCGGGCGCTGGGGCCCTTCGTCGTCGTCGACTGCCGCAGGCCGGCCGCGCAAGTGGAAGAGGAGCTGTTCGGCCGCGCCTCTGCCGCCGGCGTGCCTCCTTCGTCGTCCGCGCTGCTGCGCGCCGACGGCGGCACGCTGGTGCTCAGGCAGATCGAGGCGATTCCCCGGCACACCGCCGAGCGCCTCGCGCGGCTGCTCTCGCGCAAGGTGGCTCCTGCGCGCGCGGGCGGCGAAGAGCCGGTCGACCTGCGCATCGTCGCGACGTGCCACGCGCAGCCGTCGGTCATGGTCTCTCGCGGAGAGCTGGATACGGAGCTCGCGAAGGCGCTCGCCGGCGCGGAGATCGAGTCGATCTCGCTGCGCGACATGAAGCCCGACGTGCCGCTGATCTTCGACCACTTCGCCGCGAAGGTCGCGCGCGCGCGCCGCAAGGAGCCGCCGACGTTGTCCCCCGACGCGCGCCGGCTGCTCGGCGAGTACGCGTGGCCCGGCAACATCGAGGAGCTGAAGGGCGTCGCCGAGCGGCTCGCGCTGCTCTACGCCGGCACCGAGGTGCCGGCGCTGAAGCTGCCGCCCGAGGTGCAGGAAGGCGGCGCGCCCGAGGTCGCCAAGACGCTCGCGCAGATGATCCAGCGGCTCGAGCGCGACGCCATCAGCGAGGCCCTGCGCGAGGCGCGCGGCAAGAAGATCAAGGCCGCGGCGATCCTCGGCATCTCGCGGCCCACGCTCGACAAGAAGATCGAGGACTACCAGCTCGTGGTGGAAAAGAGGCGCGTGTGAACCGGCGGGAGCAGCAGACACGCCCGTCGCAGCGCACGCGTGACGCCTCCGAGGCTCGAACCGTCGAGCAGGGCACGCGTGCCGTCGAGCGGCCGAAGGAATGGCCGACGATGCGTGCGTATTCGATGCAACCTGACGGCTTGCCGCGCCGCGCGGTTGCGCGCGTCGATGCAGAAGCTCGTACCGAGCCGGCACAGCCCGCCGTTCAGCGGCGGACGCAGAAGCGCTCGCGGACCCAGACTCCATGAAGATCTCCTCAGACGTGCAGGCCGCGCTGACGCACCGGCGCGCGGTGGTCGCCCTCGAGAGCTCCGTGCTCGCGCAGGGCCTGCCGCACCCCCAGAACGAAGAGTGCGCGTGGCGGTGCGCCGCCGCGGTTCGCGAGAAGGGCGGCGTCGCCGCGACGATCGCCATCATCGACGGAGACATTCACGTCGGCCTGCCGCCGGTGCTGCTGCAGCGGCTCACGCAGAGCGGCGGCCTGGCGACGAAGATCGCCTCGCGGGACATCGCCGTCGCGGTGGCGAAGAAGCAGACCGGCGGCACCACCGTCAGCGCCACCTGCGAGATCGCCGCGAGCGCGGGCATCTCGGTGTTCGCGACCGGCGGCATCGGCGGCGTGCACCGCGGCGCCTCGACGCACTTCGACGTCTCGCCGGATCTCGGCGCCATCGCGAAGTTCCCCGTCGCCGTCGTCTGCGCCGGCGCGAAGTCGGTGCTCGACGTGGCCGCCACCCTCGAGACGCTCGAGACGCTCGGCGTGCCGGTCATCGGCGTCGGCACCGACGACTTCCCCGGCTTCTACACGCGCTCGACGGGCCTCAAGCTCGAGCACCGGGTCGAGAACGCCGAAGAGGCCGCGCACCTGTTCAAGACGCGCAAGCTGCTCGGGCAGGGCGGCGTGGTGTTCGCCGTGCCGCCTCCGCCGGAGACGGCCATTCCCTACGACGAGGTCGAGATTCACCTGCGCGACGCGCTCGCCGAGTGCGACCGGGCGGGCGTGAAGGGCAAGGCGGTGACGCCGTTTCTCTTGAAGCAGATGGCGCAGCGCATGCCGGGCAAGACGCTCACCGCGAACCTGGCGCTGCTCGAGAACAACGCGCGGTTCGCGGCCGAGCTCGCCGTCGAGTACTCGCGCGGGAAGGCCTGATGGATCGCGCGCTGTCCGCGCCGGGCAAGCTCTTCCTCGCCGGCGAGTACGCGGTGCTCTGGGGTGGCATCGCGCGCATCGCCGCCGTCGGCCCGCGCACGACCGCGCTGGTGCGTCGGCGCGGCGATCGCCGCGTCGAGATCCTCCTCGAGGGCAGCAAGCTGTACGGCGACATGACGCCGGTCGGGGTCCGCTGGGACGAGCCCCCGCCGCAGGACTTCCACTTCGTCGCCCGCACGCTCGATCTCGTGCTGCGCGCCGTCGGCCGCGAAGGCCCGGGGTTTTCGCTCGCGCTCGCGCCGTCGCCGACGGGGCCGGGCGGCCTCAAGCTCGGCCTGGGGTCCAGCGCGCGCGCGGTGGTGCTCGCGGCCGAGGCAGCCCGCTACGCGCTCGACGCCCGCTTCGACGCGCTCAAGCTCGCGCTGCTGGCGCACGCCGAGGCCCAGGGCGGCAAAGGCAGCGGTGGAGACGTCGCGGCCTGCTTCGCCGGCACGATGGTGCGCTACCGCCGCTACGACGTGAAGCCGCTGCTCGAGGTCGCCGGCACCGGCGCGCTCTCGGCCCGGCTCGCCGACGCGCCCCCCGTCGACCTCTACCGGGTGCCGGGCATCAAGGTCCCGCTCGCCTACGCGTTCAGCGGAGAGAGCGCCTCGACCCGCGTCATGATCGCCGAGATCGAGCGGCGCTTCGACGAGGCCGCACGGCACCGGTTCATGCTCGCCTCCGACGGCCTGGGCCGCGAGCTCGAGGAAGGCCTGCTTCGAAGCGACTTCGCCGCCGTCAGCGAGGCCGCCACCCAGCTGCAGGAGCTGCTCTCGACGCTCGGTCCCGTCGTCACGCCCGGCGTCGAGCGGCTGCTCGCGCTGGGCCGCTCGTTCGGGTGCACGGGGAAGATCTCCGGCGCCGGCGGGGGAGACGGCTGCGTGTTCTTCTGCCCCGACGACGCCGCGCGCACGACGCTGCTCGACGCGCTGAAGGCCCGCGGGATCCACGCGATGCCGCTGTCGTTCGAAGAGGGCCTGCGCGGAGAGCCGCTCGGCGACGCGCGGCTCGCGGCCTGGTTCACCTGACGCAGCTCAGGGCGGCAGCACGTTCAGCTCGACCGTGGCGCGGAAGCCGGTGCCCGGCGAGTCGGCGTGAAACCGGCACAGCCCCTCGCGGGGAAAACCCAGCCGCAGGACGACGTTCTGCGGCACCTCGAAGGAGCCGCCATCGGCGGGGAACGGGTAGATGGAGCAGACCAGCGGCGTCTCGAACGTCAGCAGCCTCGGCAGCGAGCCGAGCTCGTGACACACGGGCTTTCCGCCGACCTCGTGGGTGACCTTCACCTCGCGGTCGTCTTCCCGGGCGCTGCGCTCGAGGCCGGCGTCGGGCTCTTGCACCCGCCCGCCGATGTAGACGCGCACGCCCGTCACGTCGGCGGGGCCGTACGTGCGGTAGTCGAAACCGTCGGAGGGAAAGCCCTCGGCGAAGACGCGCCCCGCTGCGCCGGCGTCCGGCGTGATGAGCCGGAAGCTCGCGTGGCCGAGGCCGGCGTCGCTGATCGACAGGTCGGAGACCGTGAACGGCCCGCTCATGATCGGCGGAATGCCGGTGACGTGCAGCCCGGCGTCTCCGCCGGTGACCTGCGCCTGCACGTAGGTGCTTCCTCCGGGCACCTCGACGACCTCGCCCACGGGAGCGATCTGGCAGGACGGGGTCATGCGCACGGCGTCAGGCACGCGTGCGTCGAGCGCCACCTGCACGACTCCTTCCTCGCCGTCCGCGTGGCGGATGCGCACGCTCAAGGTCGCGGTGCCCGCCGACACCGGCGCCACCTTCACAGAGCCGCCGCCGAGGTCGGTCGTGGAGAACAGCCCGGCGGGCTGAACCTCGAGCTCGGTGACGGGGCTGGGCTCGAAGCGCAACGTCTCGCAGAGGGTGTCGACCGTCTTGAACTTGCAGTCGTACGTGTGAATCCGGTGGAAGCCGAACTGCAGCGTCTGGCTGGTGTCGCCGATCCAGGCGGGGCCGACTGCGAAGACGCGTGGCTGGGCGAGCACCGCGGGTCCCTGGCCCGAGCCCCCGACACAACGGCCACAGCCGATGGCGGTCAGCCCAAGCACCAGCGCCCATGCGCGAGACACCCAGCTTCTGTTGCCGCGGCGCGGGCAGCCGATCCCCACGCGGCGATTCTAGCGCCAAAAAGACAAAGGGACCCGGCGTCTTGAAGAGCGCCGGATCCCGTTGTGCCCAGGAGAGGACTCGAACCTCCACGGTGTCGCCACCACTAGACCCTGAATCTAGCGTGTCTACCAATTCCACCACCTGGGCGATGGAAGCCGCGCGCTTATAGGGATCGCGGCGCGCAGGGTCAAGCGACGTCGCAACGGCACCGCCCTGACACGTTCATTGCTGCAGGTGGCTCGGGTCCATCCAGAGCAGCTCCCAGTGGTGCCCGTCGGGGTCGTAGAAGCTGTGCCCGTACATGAACCCGTGATCCTGCACGGGCATCGCGGGCGAGCCGCCGCTCGAGAGCGCCCGCTTCACCAGCGCGTCGACCTCTGAGCGGCTGGTGCACGACAGCGCGAACAGCCCCTCGGTGACCTTGCTGGTGTCGGCGAGCTCGCGCTTCGTGAACGTCTTCGCGAACTCTCGGGTGAGCAGCATGACGTAGGCGTCGTCGCTCACCACCATGCACGCGGCCTTCTCGTCGGTGAACTGCCGGTTGAACTCGAAGCCGAGCCGGGAAAAGAAATCCATCGACCGCTTCAGATCGGCAACGGCCAGGTTCACGAACAGCTTGCGGGAGTTCATTGCGTGCATCCTCAGCGGGCGATCAGCGCGCGCACGCGGGAGTCGCGCAGGTAGAGGCCGCCCCAGATGAAGGCCGCGACGTAGATGGGGAAGAGGACGTGCGTGAAGAGCGGGTTCTCGACGCGCACGTGCGTGGCGATGGCTCCGCCGAGGTAGCCGGTCCACAGCACGGCGCCGAGCACGGCGGTGCGCGGCACGAGGTAGGCGACGAGGCAGATCACCTGGATGACGCCGATGATCGGCAGCACGTGCACCGGGTAGCCGAGCGACGCCGTCCCCTCGATGGCCTCGGGGACCAGGAACAGCTTCATCGAGGCGTCGAACGTGAGGAACAGCACGGCGAGCGCGCTCAGGACGCGCCCGGTCCACAGGGCAGGGCGGGAAGGGCTCGAAACGACAGGGTTCAGGGTTGCAGCGGTCATGGCATGGGCCTCCAAACAGCGGGTTTGGCCTTTCAGACCGCCGAGCCTTTCGAAAATCATCGGTCAGGGCAGCGAAAGCGGCAGACCGAACTTCGGGAACAAGGTCCCCACGTCGAGGAAGGACGTGATGGACGAGATCGCCGCTCCGTCGAGCTCGAGCACGATGAGCGCCCACGCGTGGTAGCCGGGCTTGTCCGGGTTCTTCCGCCACTGCGCGAACGCCGGCAGCCCGCTCGCCTGCACGGCCTGCAGCTTCGAGCCGCGGCACGGAGCCCCGGGCCCGAGCAGCCAGCGCCGGATGTTCGCCTCGCCGCGCAGCCAGAGCGTGAACGGCGGCATCGACAGCACCGCGTCCTGGTGCAGCAGCTTCACCAGCGCGTCGACGTCGTAGCGCAGGAAGGCGTCGAGGTAGCCGTCGACGAGCTCCTTCTGCTTCGCGGTCAGCGCGTCGGCGCCGGCCGGAGGAGGCTTCTCGGACAGCGTCGCGCGCGCCCGCTGCAGCGCGCTGTTCACGGCGGGCACCGTCGTCTCGAGTGCGCCGGCGATCTCTTCAGCCGACCAGCCGAGCACGTCGGCGAAGAGCAGGGCGGCGCGCTGCTTCGGCGGCAGGTTCTGCAGCGCCGCGACGAACGCGAGGCGAATGCTCTGCCGCAGCACGAGCAGCTCCGAAGGGTCGGCGTCATGGGGCAGCACGCGCGCCTCGGGCACCGGCTCGAGCCAGTGCGTGCGCGGCTTCTGCTCGAGCACGTCGTCCGGAGTGCCCTCGAGGCCCGACTCGATCGGCCGCGCTCGGCGCTGGCGCTCTTCGAGCATCGTGAAGCAGACGTTCGTGGCGATCTTGTGCAGCCAGGTCTTCAGCGAAGCGCGCCCGTCGAAGCGGCCCAAGCTCTTGAAGGCGCGGACGAGCGTCTCCTGCACGGCGTCGTCGGCGTCGGCGGCCGAGCCCATCATCCGGTAGCAGTGGCCGGTGAGGGCGACGCGGTGGAGCTCGAGGTCGGAGGCAGCGGGGACCATGCGCGCCTTCTAACCCACCGCGCGGCTCTGATACGTCTTACGGCGTGCTGCCGCTCGTGTCGTACGTCGCGTTGACGGTGGGCGCTCCGCTCGCGGTCTGGGCGCTCGGCAGCGCCGGCCTGAGGCTCGATCTCGCGGTGCTGGGCGTGGTGTCGCTCGCCGGAGTGCTCGTCGGCTTCGTCGAGCGCGCGGCTCCTTATGAGTGGCGGTGGAACAAGCCGGTCGGAGACTCTGGCGTCGACACGCTGCACCTCTTCTTCTCGACGCTGGCGATCGACGCGCTGTACGTCTTCGGCGCGGCGCACCTGCCGGCCTTCGGCCTGTGGCCCGCCGCCTGGCCGCTCGTCGCGCAGGTCGTGCTCGCCGTCGTCATCGCCGAGTTCTTCGCCTACTGGGCGCACCGGTGGATGCACGAGACCAGGGTGCTGTGGCGCGTGCACATCGTTCACCACAGCGCCCGGCGGCTGCACTCGCTGAACGCGTCGCGGAACCACCCCCTCGACATGCTGGCGCTGCTGGTCTTCGCGGGGACTCCGCTGGTGCTGCTCGGGGCCTCTGGGCTGGTGCTCGCGCTCGGCGGCGCGTTCACCATCGCGCACCTGCAGTTCCAGCACGCGAACACGCGGCTCGAGCTGGGGCCGTTCAATTGGCTGCTCGCCGGCCCCCAGCTGCACCGCTGGCACCACTCGCGCGTGCCGGAGGAGGCCAACGGCAACTACGGCCACGTGCTCATCATCTGGGACGTGCTGTTCCGCACGCGCATCGCGCCGGAGGGACGGAGGCCTCCCGTCGACGTCGGGCTCTTCGGCGGAAAGAACCTCGAGGAGAAGTACGTGCCGCAGCTGCTCTCTGCGTTCCGCTCGCGATGAAGCGCGTCACGCTGCCGGGCGGTCTCGAGGTCTGGGCGCTCAACGCCACCGACGCCGGCGTGCTGCACCAGCAGATCTTCGTGAACGGCGCCTACGACGGGCACGGCCTCACGCTGAAGGACGGCGACACCGTCGTCGACGCCGGCGCCAACATCGGCCTCGCGACGCTCTGGTTCGCCTCGAAGTGGAAGCTGAGGCAGGTGGCCATCGAGCCGGTGCCGGAGACGTTCGAGGCGCTCAAGCGCAACGCTCCCGAGGTTGCGCTCTACAACTGCGCCCTCGGCGAGACGAACGGCACGGCCGAGCTCACCTACGATCCGTTCGTCAGCTCTACCGCCACGATGGAGACTCCGCCGCACGTCGACTCCGGCGCCCTCGCGAAGGATCTCGGCGTGCCGCGCGTGGCGGCCGCCGGCATCGGCCTCGTGCGAAGGCTCGCGCGCAAGAAGGTGAGGGTGCCGATGCGCACGCTCTCCGACGTGATCGCGGAGGCGAAGCTCGAGCAGATCGATCTGCTCAAGCTCGACGTCGAAGGCTCCGAAGCGCGGGTGCTGGCGGGCATCGCCGAGCAGGACTGGCCGAAGCTGCGCCAGCTGATCGTCGAGACGTCCAACGTGCAGGGCATCTCTGCGACCCTGCGAGCACGCGGCTTCTCCATCGTGATGGACCAGGAGCCGTTCGAGACCTTCAAGCAGCTCGGCCTGCACAACCTCTACGCGGTGCGCGCGTGAACGGCGACGGCGACGGCTGTAGACGAGCGGACGGCAACTACTTCTTGGGCGGCCACTTCCCCTCGGCCTCGAGCTTCTTCCGGACGTCGGGGTTCTCGTCCATGTACGCCTTGAGCGACTCCTCGGTGATCCACACCTCGAGATCCTGATCGCTCACGCAGGCCTGGCAGCCGAGCCGCGAGTTCGGCTTCACGTCGAACGCCATGTCGAGGCGGTCGATCTCTTCGTCCTGCTGCTCGGAGAGCGAGTCGAAGCCCTTCTTCACCCAGACGTGGCAGGTGGAGCACGCGCAGACGCCGCCGCACGAGTGGCCGACCTTCGCGCCGCACTCCTCCGCCGCCTCGAGGATCGGAGTCCCCGGCTTCACTTCGACCGTGACGTCGTCGAGCGGGCTGGAGAAGTGGATCTTCGGCACGTCACACCTTCTGGCCGACCACGGCCTTCGAGATGGCGCGGTTCATGATGCGCTCGACGAACGGCTTGCTCTGCTCGTCGAGCGCGTGGATGGCTTCTTTGAGCGCGTGGTGATCGGCGGTGCTCTGCGCGAGCAGCTCGAGCGACTTCATGGAGCCCTCCATGCTCTCGCGCTCGGCGACCTCGAGCAGGTCGCCGTTCTCGGCCAGCTGCTTCCGCGCGTCGATGAGAATGCGCTGCGCCTCGATCTGCTGCTCGCGCAAGAGGCGCTTCTGCATGTCGTCTTCGGCGTGGTCGATCGAGTCGAGCAGCATCTGCTCGATCTCCTCGTCGGTGAGGCCGTGCGTCGGCTTCACGGTGATCTTCTGCTCGGTGCCGGTCGACTGCTCCTTCGCCGCGACGCTCAAGATGCCGTCGGCGTCGACCGAGAACTTCACCTCGACGCGGCCCATGCCGGCGGGCAGGGCGGGGATGCCGCTCAACCGGAAGCGCGCCAGCGAGCGGCAGTCCTCGACGAGCTCGCGCTCGCCCTGGACCACATGGATGTCCATCGCGTTCTGCCCGTCCTGGAAGGTGGTGAACACCTGCGCCGCGGCCATGGGGATGGTGCTGTTGCGGGGAATGATCTTCTCGACGACTCCGCCCATCGTCTCGAGGCCGAGCGACAGGGGGATGACGTCGAGCAGCAGCACCTCGTCTTTGCGGTCGGCGTTCGTGAGCAGGTCGGCCTGCACCGCCGCGCCGAGCGCGACCACCTGGTCGGGGTCGATGTCGGCGAGCGGCTCGCGCCCGAAGACCTGCGCGACGTATTTCCGCACCGCAGGCACGCGCGTGGAGCCGCCGACGAGGACGACTCCGTCGAGCTCGCCCGGCTTCACGCCGGCGTCCTTCATCGCGCGCCGGCAGGCGACGCCCGTCTTCTCGAGCAGCGGCTGGATGAGCTGGTCGAAGTCACCCCTCGACAGGCGCTTGCCCTGCAGCTCGACGGAGTCTTCGGTGGTCAGCTTCTCCTTCGCGTGGCGGGCCGCCTGGAGCAGCGACGCCGTCTCGGCCGCCGACAACGTGCGGTCGCCCACCAGCCACTTCACGATGGCGCGATCGAAGTCGTCGCCGCCGAGCGCGCTGTCTCCGCCGACGGCCTTCACCTGGAACACGCCGTCGGTCAGCTCGAGGATCGAGATGTCGAACGTGCCGCCCCCTAGGTCGTAGACGGCGAACTTGCCCTGCGAGCCCTTGTCGAGCCCGTATGCGAGCGCGGCGGCGGTGGGCTCGTTCAAGAGCCGCAGCACCTCGAGCCCGGCCAGGCGGCCCGCGTCCTTCGTGGCCTGCCGCTGGGCGTCGTCGAAGTACGCCGGCACGGTGATGACGGCCTGCTCGACCTTGCCCGCGAAGTGCGACTCGGCGCGGCGCTTCAGCGCGCGCAGGATCTCACCGGAGACCTCGATCGGCGTCACGGGCTGCCCGCCGCTGACCTCGAAGCGGACGACCCCGCTGCTGCCGGCGAACTTGTACGCGCCGAGCTTCTTCGTCTCGGCGTCGCCGAGCGACTTGCCCATGAAGCGCTTCACGCTCTTGAGCGTGTCGGTGGGGTGCTCGGGCATCAGCGCGACGGCGCGCTGGCCGACGACGACCCCGCCGTCCTTGCCGTAGTGCACGACCGACGGCAGCAGCTTCGAGCCGCCCTCGTCTGCCTCGAGGCACACCGGCTTGCCCTGAATGACTCCGGCGACGAGCGAGTTCGTCGTGCCCAGGTCGATGCCCACCGCGTGCCCCTTGGGCTTCAGCGGGTCGTGGATCTGCAAGAACCCCTTCACGCCACTTCCTCCTCGAACGCCTCGACCTCTTCGATGAACCTCGTGAAGTAGCGAACCTTCGCGAGGGCCGTGGTGGCCTTCTGAACGTCACCGGCGCGCAGCGCGGCTTGCCCCTCGGCGAGCACGCCGTCCGACTCCGCCGAGATCTGCGCCGCCAGGCCCCTCGCGCGCGGCACGTCTTTCTTCGCCTTCGCGATCTCGAGCTGCTCGCGCTGCTCGAGGATGCGCTCCAGAAAATCCATCGGCATCTGAACGCGCTCGAGGTCGATGCCTTTCAGCTGCAAGAGGTACAGCGCGCGGCGCGCCGGATCTTTCAGCACCTTGATGGCGTCGTTGATGGCGGCCGTGCGCTGCGCCGCCGCGACGCGATCGGAGGGGTTCCGGTCGGGGTGGTTCTGCAGCGACAGGTCGCGGTACTTCGCCTCGAGTGAAGACACGTCGAGGTCGACCGAGGGCTGAAGCCCGAAGATCTCGAAGTGGTTCACGGTCACACCGTGAAGCTCTCACCGCACCCGCACGCGCTCTTCTCGTTGGGGTTCCGCAGGCGGAACCCAGAGGCCATCATGGTCTCTTCGAAGATGAGCTCGGTGCCCATCAGGTACAGGTAGCTCTTGGGATCGACGAACACGCGGACGCCGTCGCGCTCGAACACCTTGTCGCGCTCCTTCGCCTGCTCGGCCCACTCCATGTGGTAGGCGAGGCCGGAGCAGCCGCCGCCTTTGACCGCGATGCGCAGCCCGGCCTGCGGCGTCTGCCGTTCCGAGAGCAGCTTCTTGAGCCGGTCGACAGCCGAGTCGGCGAGGAGAACTCCCTTGCCCATCGGCTTCGCAGAAGTGGCGGGCGCGGCCGTCATTATTTGCCCCGCGCCGCCTTCTTCTTCTTGAAGTCCTCGATCGCCGCCTTGATCGCGTCTTCCGCGAGCACGGAGCAGTGGATCTTCACCGGCGGGAGCGACAGCTCCTTCGCGATCTCCTTGTTGGAGATCGTGCCGGCCTGCTCGACGGTCTTGCCCTTCACCCACTCGGTGACGAGCGAGCTCGAGGCGATGGCCGAGCCGCAGCCGAAGGTCTTGAACTTCGCGTCCTGAATGACGCCGTCGTCCGAGATCTTGAGCTGCAGGCGCATCACGTCGCCGCAGGCCGGAGCGCCGACGAGGCCGGTGCCCACGTTCGGGTCTTCCTTGTCGAGCGTCCCGACGTTCTTCGGGTTCTCGTAGTGCTCGATGACTTTCTCTGAGTAGGCCATGTCGAACTCCTTCAGTGCGCCGTCCAGGCGATCGACTTGAGGTCGATGCCTTCTTTCGCCATTTCGTACAAGGGGCTCATCTCGCGCAGGCGGTTGACCGAGCGAGCCATCAGGTCGACGACGTAGTCGACCTCTTCCTCGGTGTTGAAGCGGCCGAGGCCGAAGCGGATGGAGCTGTGCGCCATGTCCTCGTCGACGCCGCAGGCGCGCAGCACGTACGAGGGCTCGAGCGACGCGCTCGTGCAGGCCGAGCCCGACGAGACCGCGACGTCCTTGATCGCCATCATCAGCGCCTCGCCCTCGACGTACGCGAACGAGACGTTGAGGTTGCCGGGCAGGCGGTGCTCCATGTTCCCGTTCACGACGAGCATGTCGAGCTTCTTCTTGAGGCCCTCGAGCAGGCGCTCGCGCAGCTTCGTGAGCCGCTTGCCCTCTTCGGCCATCTCGGCCTTCGCGAGCTCCGCCGCCTTGCCGAAGCCGACGATGGACGCGACGTTGAGCGTGCCCGAGCGCATGCCGCGCTCGTGACCGCCGCCGTCGATGATCGGCGCGATGCGCACGCGCGGCTTGCGGCGCACGTACAGCGCTCCGACGCCCTTGGGGCCGTACATCTTGTGCGCGGTGATGGAGACCAGGTCGGCCTTCGCTGCGTTGACGTCGAAAGGCACCTTGCCGAGGCCCTGCACCGCGTCGCAGTGGAAGAGCACGCCGCGCTCGCGGCAGATCGCGCCGATCTCGTTCACCGGCTGCACGGTGCCGATCTCGTTGTTCGCGAACATGATCGACACGAGCACGGTCTTGTCCGTGATTGCGGCCTTGAGCTGCTCGAGGTCGACGAGGCCGTCTTTCTTCACGTCGAGGTACGTGACGCGCGCGCCCGTCTGGACCTTCGAGATCCACTTCTGCAGCTTCGCGTCCTTGTCGAGCTCGTGCTTGATCTCGAGCGTCGGCACCTCTTCGGTGCTGACGTCGCGCTCGAGCAGCTCCTCGAGGCGCATCACCTTGAGCTCGTCGATGCGCTCCTGGCGCTGCCGCTCGAGGCGCTTGCAGGAGTCGAGCACCGCCTTGTGCTCGGTCTTGAGCGTGATGATGTGGTCGCCCTTCGCGCGGTAGAAGTCGATGACGCCCTTGATCGCGAGGTTGTCGCTCTCGGTCGCGCCGGAGGTGAAGACGATCTCCTTCGGGTCGGCGCCGATGAGCGCGGCCACCTGCTTGCGCGCGGCCTCGACCGCGGCCTCGGCCTTCCAGCCGAACACGTGATTGCGCGAAGCCGCGTTGCCGAAATCCTCGGTGAGGTACGGCTTCATCGCTTCGAGCACCCGGGGGTCCAGGGGCGTCGTCGCGTGGTTGTCCATGTAGATAGGCAGCTTCACGAGGGTTTCTGTAATCAAATGAATGTGGACCAGTCAAGTCCACTATCCCTCGCCCGTAACGGGCGGTCCATGTCGGCGCAACGCGCTCCGGTCCGGAACAGGGCGTCACGGCGAATCGCGCACCTGCGACGTGGCCTTCTCGGTGCAGACGAGAGGGCGCATGACCGCACTCCCTGCGAAGCAGCACGTGACGACGGAAGGCTGGCGCAAAGGCAAACCCGAGGAGGACCCCGAGAAGATGAAGCGCTGGGGCTGGGTCTCCGCGAAGCCGAGCGAGTTCCTCATCTGCATGCGCGGCGGCAAGGTGGTGTTGAGCGGGCAGGGCGCGACGACGTTCAAGTGGCCGTGGGAGTCGGTCAGCATCGTCCCCACCACCGTGCAGCGGCTGCACTTCGTCGCCGACCAGGTCACCAGCGAGAAGGTCGGAGTGCAGGTGACGGGCGTCGCCGTCTACCGCATCGCCGACCCGCTCATCGCGTTCCGCATGCTCAACTTCAGCTACCCCGAGCGCGCCCAGGAGAAGCTCGCCTCGATGATGGTCGAGATGTTCATCGGCGCCACGCGCCGGCTCGTCGCGAACCTCACCGTCGAGCAGTGCATGACGCGCCGGAAGGACGCGCTCGCCTCCGAGCTGATGCGCGAGATCGCCCCCGTCGTCGGCGGCGTGGGGCGCCCGGACGATCGCACGCAGCGCGGCTGGGGCGTCGTCGTCGACTCGATCGAGATCCAGGACGTGCGCGTGATGTCGGCGGCGGTGTTCGCGAACATGCAGGCCCGCTTCCGGCAGGAGCTCGAGCGCCAGGCCCGCGAGGCCGAGCTCGCGCGCGAGCGCGCGGTGCAGCAGGACGAGGCGGCGACGAGCCGGCAGATCGAGCTCGCGCGCGTCGCGGCCCAGACCGAGGTGCGGCGTGAGAAGCAGACGGCCGACGAGGCCGCGCGCCTCGAGAAGCTCGCCGCCGACACGCGCGTCGAGGAGACGCGGCTCGCCACCGAGCGCGCCGCCAGGCAGGCGCAGCTCGACTCGGAGCGCGAGCTTCTGCTCAAGAAGATCGAGTCCGAGGCGGCCGTCACGATGCAGAAGCAGCTCGCGGCCGAGCGCGCGCGCATGGCGCAGCTGCAGGCGGACGCGAAGGCCGAAGCGGCGCGGCACGCGATGCGGATCGCGGCGGAGACGCAGGCGGCCGAGGTGCTCGCCGCGCAGGCGCGCGTGGCCGAGGGCAAGCGGCTGCTCACCGAGCTGGAGCTCAAGACCGTCGAGCTCGAGACGCAGAAGCAGAAGCTCGCGCACGTGCTCGAGCTCGAGCGGGCCGCGAAGCTGCGCGAGATCGACAACACGCTGACGCCCGAGGTGATCCAGCTCGCGGTCGCGAACCGCCTGCCCGAGCTCGCCGCCGCGTTCCAGCAGAAGATGGGCGAGGTCCACGTCACCGCCGTCGATGGCGCGAACCCGTTCGGCTACGTGGCCGCCGCCGTCGAGGGCGTCATGGGGCTCGCGCGCAGCGCGGGCCTGGAGCTTCCGAAGAAGCCGGCGCAGTAGGCGGCGAAGGAAGCTGCCTCTCGTTCACGCTGAGCGGAGCGCGCAGCGCGGAGTCGAAGCGGACCGGTGGACACCCATTCGGCCCCCTTCGACTCCGGCCCGCTTCGCGAGCTACTTGAACAGCTTCCCGTACAGCTCGCCGACGGTCTTCTCGCTCTTCTCGTAGAGCTCGGCGTCGCGGAGGTGATCCCGCACCCGCCGCGGCTCTTTGCTCTTCGAGTACTTCGCCTCGACCTCGGCGGCCTCCTCCTCGAGCTTGCGGTACAGGCCGAGCACGGCCTGGTCCTTCAGCACGGTGGGGTCGTCGGTGATCCGCTTCTCGATGGCCTCCATCTTCGAGTGCCAGGCGGCGTACCCACCGCCGGTCGGCACCGGAGGCGCCGCCTCCGCGTGCTTCGCCTCGGGGGGCTTCGCCGGCGGAGGCGCCGGAGTCGGAGGCGGCGGTGCGGCCTTCTTCTCCTCGGACGGGGGCGGCGGAGCGGCGGCCGCCTTGTCGGCCTGCTTCTGCGCTGCGTCGACCTGCTTCTCGGCTGCGGCGACCTGCTTCTCCGCCTGCGCGACCGCGGCCTCTGCCTGCTTCTCGGCCGCCTCCGCTTGAGCCTCGGCCTGCTTCTGCAGCGCCTCGGCCTGGGCCTGCGCCGCCTCGACCTGAGCGTCGACGCTGCCGCCGGTCGCCACGCCGCCGCTGCCGGCGATCGCCCCGGGGATGCCCGCGAGCGTGCTCAAGCAGGCCAGGCCGCCGAGCACCATCAGCACGATGCGGAACCACTTCACGACGCCGGCGGCGCTGAACCACGTGAAGAAGATGAAGAGCGTCAGCAGCGACGCAGCCAGCCGCAGCACGAGCGGCACGAGGCCGATCAGCGGCAGGTGCACGAGCGACAGCACCATCGCCACGAAGTTCGGCAGCGCCAGCAGCGCGAACGCCGTCATGTAGAGCATGAACAGGTTCGTGCGAGAGCGATCGTCGGACGTGCCCTTGAGGAACTTCACCCACCAGTTGAGCACCGGGTGCCAGATGAAGCCGGTCACCGCGGCGCCGATCACCGCGCCGATCAGCGCCCCGATGGGGAGGATGTCGCCGATGCTGAGCGTGCCGCTGACGAGCCCGACGACGAGCGCGCCCAGGAACCCGAACGCGGCGCTGATGAGGTAGCCGGGCAGGGCGTAGGCGATCAGCTCGAAGCGGCCCTTCGGCTCGTGCTTCTGCTCCTGCACGCCCTTGCGGATCGTGCCGACCGGGTTGAACAACATCACCGGCATCGCCGCGAGGTAGAACGCGAACGCCTTCGGCACCGCGACGAGGAAGTAGCCGACGGTGATCTTCTTCGGCTCACCCGCGCCGGGATCCGTCGGCACCGCCGCATCGGCGGCCGCCGGCTTCTTCGCCGCGCCCTTCGACGGCTCGGCCTCGGCCTTCGCCGGCGGCTTCTTCGACGGCGGCGGCTGCGAGAGGTTCTTGCCCTTCGAGATGCTCGGCTCCTTCGAGGCCGCACCCGCGGCGCCGGCGTTCTTCTTCGACGGCGCCTCCTTGGCGGCGGGCATCGGCTTCGGCGTCGCCTCGTCCTCGCTGGCGGGCTCGTCCATCGCGCCCTCGTCGTCTCCGCGCGCCATGTTGGTGGGCTCGGCGGCCTCGCCGTCGGCCATCACCTGCACGACCTCGAACTTCGCCTGGCTCATCTGGAAGATGTCGCCGGGCAGCAGCTCGGTCGCGTCCTTGATGCGCTCCTTCTGCAGCCACGTGCCGTTCGAGGAGCCGAGATCCTCGAGGAACCAGGCGCCGTTCTCTCCGAAGACGCGCGCGTGGCGTTTGCTCACGCCGGTGTCACGCAGCTGAATGTTGGCGTCTCCGCCTTCGCGACCGAAGGTGAGGCCCTCCTCGGGGACGATGAGGGGTTTCTGGGTCGCCAGGTCTTTCAACTCGAGGGGCATGGGGACAAGGTAGCGCAAGAGCGCCGCGTGGTAGAAGGCCAACGAAGCAATGCCGGACGTGAGCTCCAGGAAGTTCGCCGCCGTCTTCGCCAGGGCCCTCGCCGACAGCGGCAAGCTCACGAAGCGCGAGCTGAAGGACCTCGAGGCCGCCCAGGCCGGCATCGCGAACCCGAAGGAGCGCGCCGCCGCGCGGAGCATCATGCTGCTGCTGCGCAAGGACGCCGAGCTCGACAGCTTCGAGCTGACTCCGGTGCGCAAGGCGCTCGGCGTGCTCATCGGCGTCTCGAAGGGCCCGCTGCCGAAAGATCTCGAGGCCGCGCTCGAGAACGCCGTGCCGCAGGCGAACGTGCAGGTGAAGCACTACGACCTCACGTTCGACTTCAGCCCGAAGAAGCCGCCGTTCCCCGCGCGCGCCGTCATCACGCTCGACGCCGCGGCGCCGGCCGACGCGATCCTCGAGGTGAACCCCCAGCGGCTCTCGATCGCGAGCGTCACCGCCGGCGGGAAGCCGGTGCCGTTCGAGCTGCGCGACGGCCGCCTGCACGTCTCGGCCCGCGGCGCGAAGGCGATCACCGTCGACTACACGGTGAAGCCGGACGATCGAAAGGTCACCGACACGAGCTTCGGCCTCTTGCGCGACAAGTACACCGGTCACATGTGGACGCTGACGTGGCCGTACAACACGGGCGCCTTGTTCCCCTCGAGCTCCGACCCGGCCGACGGCTCCACCGCGCGCGTGACGGTGAAGGTGGGCAGCGGCATGGAGGCGGTCGCGACCGGCACCCAGCAGGCCGACGGCTCGTTCGTCACCAGCGCCGAGGCGCCGGCCTACGGCATCGCCGTGTACACCTCGCCCGACTTCCTGCCTGGCGACGGCGGGACGAGCGAAGACGGCGTGAAGGTCGAGTCGTTCGGTCGCGCGCGCGCGGCCACCGAGCCGAGCCGCAAGGCGTACCGCGACACCGCCCGCGCCGCGCTCGACTTCTACGCGAGCTGGCTCGGCAAGTTCGACTACGGAGAGACGCTGAAGCTCGTCGAGGTCGACGGGCCCTTCTTCGGCATGGAGCACACCGCCGCGGTCGCGATGATGATGGGCGCGCTGCGCGACGTCGACGACGCGAAGGAGACCGCCGCCCACGAGACGGCGCACCACTGGTTCGGAGACAACGTCCGCATCCAGCACTGGGGCGACTTCTGGATGAGCGAGGGCTTCACGAACTACGCGACGTTCCGCTACTTCCGCCACGCCGAGGGCGAGAAGAAGTTCTTCGCGCTGCTCGACGAGGGCAAAGACGCGCTCGACGACTCGCTCGAAGAGAACCCGCACGCGCTGATCGAGCCTGCGCACACCGAGATCGCCGAGATCTTCGACCAGGTCCCGTACCAGCTCGGCCCGTGGATGCTGCGCATGATGGAGGTCGAGCTGGGCACCTCGAAGTTCGATGCGCTCTTGCGCGACTGGTACCAGGCGAACCGGCAGAAGGCGGTCTCCACGGCGCAGTTCGTGGCGTTCGCGAAGAAGGAGACCGGCCACGACTTCGGCCCGTTCTTCGCGCGGTGGAACGGCATCACGGCCGTGCCGCGTTATGACGCCCGGGTGAAGCTCAGCGGCACCCAGGTGGAGATCTCGCTCGACGCGAAGGCCGCGGGCCCGAAGGGCCTGCAGATCCCCGTGGTGCTCGAGGGCATTCACGAGTCGAAGACCGTCCTGGTCGACCCGACGAAGAAGCTCGCCCTCGACGTCGGCTTTCAGGTGACGAAGGTGCGCTGGGATCCCGAGCGCACCGTGCTCGCGTACGTAGAGTGAAACTGAACCCCTCTTGAGGTCACTGTCGTCTACCCCATGGCCCGCTCGAAGGTACTGCTGCTGGGATTCGCCGCCGCGCTCGGCATCGCGTTCATCCCGTTCATCCTGCCGACCGGGCCCACCGCGGGGCTCGACGCCTCGAAGTTCCTCGCCGGCGGCCAGTTCGCCGTCGCCGCCGGAGTCATCTTCCTCGGCGGTCTGCTCACCTCGCTGACGCCCTGCGTCTACCCGCTCATCCCCATCACCGTCGGAGTCTTCGGCGCGCGCCAGGCCGACAGCCGCGGCCGCGCCGTCATCCTCACCACGGCGTACGTCGTGGGCATGGGCGTCGTGTTCGCCACGCTCGGCGTCGTCGCGGCGCTCGCGGGCAAGGCGTTCGGCACCGCGCTCGGTAACCCGCTCGTCGCCGTCGGCATCGCCGTCTTCCTGCTCGCGCTCGCGTCGTCGATGTTCGGAGCGTTCGAGCTCGCGCTGCCCCCCGGCCTCGCCACGAGGCTCGGCACCGTCGGCGGCGGCGGCCTCGTCGGCGCGCTGCTCATGGGCGCGGTCTCCGGCTTCCTCGCGGCGCCGTGCACCGGCCCGGTGCTCTCGGGCGTGCTGACGTTCGTCTCTCGCACGCAGGACCCGGCGCTCGGCGGCGCGCTGCTGTTCATCTACGCGCTCGGCATCGGCGTCCCGTTCTTCCTCATCGGCGTGTTCCTGGTCCGCCTGCCCAAGGGCGGCGTGTGGATGGAGTGGGTCAAGAGCGTCTTCGGCATCGCGCTCGTCGCGCTCGCGATCTCGTACCTGCGCGACGCGGTGCCGGCGGTGCGCGAGGGGCTCGCCGCCGTCACGACCGCGCTCGGCCGCAACCCGGCGATCATCACGGCGGCGGTGCTCGCGCTCGTCGGCGTCGTGCTCGGCGCCGTTCACCTCTCGTTCAAGGACGGCACCCGCGGCGAGGCGCTGTTGAAGGCGGCCGGCGTTCTCGCGCTCGTCGTCGCGCTGTCGCTGCGCACGTCTCCGCTGCCGGAAGCGAAGCCCGCCGGCGGAGGCCGCCCGATGGAGTGGGCGAGCTTCAAGGCCGAGGTCGTGGGCAGCGCCGAGCCGTTCGACAAGCTGCTCGAGCAGGCGAAGGCCACGTGCAAGCCGGTGATGATCGACTTCTTCGCCGAGTGGTGCGCCGCCTGTAAGGAGCTCGACGCGCACACGTACACCTCGCAGGCCGTCGTCGCCGAGACCGAGCGGTTCGTGAACATCAAGGTCGACGGCACGAACGATCACGAGGTGCTCGACACGCTCTACGAGCGCTTCGGCGTGAAGGGCCTGCCGACCGTCGCGTTCGTCGACCCGAAGGGCACCGTGCTGCAGGACCCGAAGGTGACGGGCTTTCTGCCGCCCGATCAGTTCCTCGCCGAGCTCAAGAAGGTGCAGTCCGGCGAGTGCGCGCACTGACTCGCCTCCCGCTCCCCTCGTCGGGAAGAGGGGGCCGTTGAGCGCTGCGCACAATCGGCTAGGTTCGAAAAATGTTCGCCCTGGTCCTCGTAGCCGTCACCGCCGCACCCGACGCAGGAGTCTCCGACGCCGACGCGCTGCGAGCCTGTCTCAAGACGAAGACCAGGAACATCGAGGCCGCGTGCGTCGTGAAGGGCGGGGTGATCGTCGACACCGGCCCGGCCGAGACGGTGCGCGCCGAGGCGGTTAAGGCGTTCATGAACGAGCAGGCCGCGGCGTGGAACAAGGGCGACCTCGACGCGTTCGCGGCCTCGTACGCCGACGACGCGACGTTCATCACGCCGAGCGGCCTCACCAAGGGGCGCGACCAGGTGCTCGCGCGCTACAAGAAGCGTTACCCCGACAAGGCGGCGATGGGCACGCTGACGTTCGAGTTCCTCGACGTGCGCGTGACGGCGGGCGCGGTGTCGGTGATCGCGAAGTGGAACCTGTCGTATCCGAACAAGCCGTCCGCTTCGGGCAACACGCTCGTGGTCCTCCAACCGAGAGGCAGTTCATGGATGGTGGTCCAAGACGCGTCGATGTGACCCCTCCCTCTCCCCCCGCCGGGGAGAGGGGCGAGCGCGCGAGAGTCACGACCAGCGACGGCTTCGTGCTGGGCGCCCAGGTCTTCGCGCCGGCAGAGGCACCGCGCGCGATCGCCGTGGTCGCTCCGGCGATGGCCGTGCTGCAGCGCGTGTACCGCGCGTTCGCGGGCACGCTCGCCTCCCGCGGCATCGCGACCGTCACCTTCGACTACCGCGGAGTCGGCGAGTCGAAGCCGCCCACGCTGCGCGGCTTTCACGCGACGGCGACGGACTGGGCCCGCCTCGATCTCCCCGCGGCGATCGACTTCGCGCGCGAGCGGTTCGGTGCGTCGACGCCCACCTTCCTCGTGGGCCACAGCATCGGCGGTCAGATCCTCGGGCTGTGCCCGCGGGCCCCGTCGCTTACAGGCGCGGTGCTGGTCGCGGCGCAGAGCGGCTACTGGAAGAACTGGTCCGGCGCGCCGCGGGCGCTGATGTTCCTCCACTGGCACCTGATGCCGCTCGTCGCGCGCGCGGCGGGCTACCTGCCGATGGCCGCCGTGCGGCAGGGCGAGAACGTGCCGCTCGGCGTCGCGCTCGAGTGGGCGAGCTGGGGCCGGCATCCCCGCTACATCCTCTCGAGCCCGTACGCCGAGCACGACTCGCTCGAGATCCCGATCCGCGCGTACCTCATCTCGGACGACGCCTTGGCACCGCCCGCATCGGTCCGCGCGCTGGTCGACTTCCACGCGCGAGCGCCGATCGAGCTGAAGGAGCTCAGGCCCGCCGAGCTCGGCACCCGCGCCATCGGCCACTTCGGCATCTTCCGGCGCGAGTTCAAGTCCACCTTCCACGAGGAAGTGGCGGAGTGGATTCTCGCGCGCTCCGGTGGCAAGCGGGACGCCTCATGACGCGCTTCGTGCTCGTGCTCGCCATCGTCGCGTCTGCCACCTGCGGCCCGCGGGTGACGCCGCTCCTCGACCTGCCGAAGCCGACCCGCGATGCGGGAGTCGGCGACGATGGAGGGCTCGACGACGCCGGAGTGCTGGCCGGCCTCGACTGCCGTCCCTGCGACACGTGGGGCCCGGTGCAGATCCTGGCGCCGCTGCCGATGGACCTGGTCGAGCTCTCCGGCCTCTCCGCGAGCGCGGCGATGCCCGGAGTCTTCTATGGGCACAACGACTCGGGCGACTCGGCGCGGCTGTTCGCGTTCAGCGCGACGGGCCTGTTGCTCGCCGAGCTCAAGCTGCCCGGCGCCACCGCCACCGACTGGGAGGACATGGCGCTCGGCCCCTGCGAGGGCGGCGGCTCGTGCCTCTTCCTCGCCGACATCGGTGACAACCTGAGGCGGCGCGGCAACTACGTCATCTACCGCTCACGCGAGCCGGACCTGCGCGCGGTCGTCAGCGGCGCGATGCAGGCGCCGGTGCAGATGGAGCTCACCTTCGATCGCCTGCCGTTCGTGTACCCGAACGGAGAGCGGCACAACGCGGAGACGCTGCTCAGCCACCCCGTCACCGGAGATCTCTACATCGTCACCAAGGCGCCCGGCGGCACGCAGAGCCGCGTCTTCCGCTTCCCGCGGCCGTTCACGCCCGGCACCACCGTGACGCTCATCGACCTCGGCGACGCCACGGTGCCTGCGCAGGGCGACTCGCTGGTGACCGGCGGCGACATCAGCCCGTGCGGAGACGCGGTGATCTTCCGCATGTACAACCGCAACGTCGTGCTGCACGCCGCGCCCGACGCGGGGTTCGAGAGCGCCTTCACGGCGATGCCCCTCGAGGCGCCGGTGCCCATCGACGAGCCACAGGGCGAGGCGATCGTCTGGGGCCTCGACGGTCAGAGCTACTTCAGCGCGAGCGAAGGCTCGGGCCAGAGCCTGCACGGGGTGCGCTGTGCGCGGCCGTGAGGTGCTGCTCGCCGCCGCGCTGATCGCGTGCGCCTGCGAAGGCGTGAAGAAGCAGAACCGCCCGCTGCCGGAAGAGTTCCACGCGGTGACGCTCACCGACCAGCTGCTCGATCGGAGCACGCTCGCAGGCCAGCCGTGGGTGATCAGTGTCTGGCGGCCGGGCTGCGCGCCGTGCATGCGGCAGCTCGAGGTGCTCGACAAGGTGAAGGCGAAGAACGCGAGCCGGCAGATCGGGTTCGTGGCGTTGTCGCTCGAGACCGACGAGCAGGCCATCTTCGACGCTGCCGGGAAGGCCGAGGTCGAGAGCACGCTCGCGTGGGGGGAAGAGGTGATGGGGCCGCTCGGCCTCAGGTCGTTGCCGTCGACGGTCTTCCTGGACTCGAGCGCGGTGATCGTGGCCTCGTTCAGCGGAGAGCGCGACGAGGCGACGATCGAGAAGTGGATGGAGGTCGCCGCGAAGTGACGGGCTGGTGGAAGCAGGGCGCCGGGTTCGCGGCGGCGAAGGCGGTGCTCGCGGCAGCCCGGTTGTCCGACGCGCCGGAGCGAAGGCTGACGCCTCCCGAGCGGCTCCTGCTCGAGCCGATCTACGAAGACAGCGTCGAGCTCTCGCGGGTGCGGATTCGGGCTCCGGTCGCCGGGCTGCTCGGCGTCTCGAAGCGCGCGTTCGTGATCGAGGACACCCTGTTCGTCCCGGCGCGGTTCCTGCCGCTGCAGTCCGCCGTCCTCGTCCACGAGATCTGCCACGTCTGGCAGCACCAGAACGGCGGCCACGCCTACATCGCCGACTCGCTCGAGGCGCAGCTCGTCGGCGACGGTTACCGGCTCGAGAAGGGCCTGCGCGAGGGCAAGTCGTGGGCGGAGCTGAACTGCGAGCAGCAGGCGACGTTCATCGAAGAGGCGCACGAGCAGCGGTGCATCGTGGAAGGCAGGCCTTTCATGCTGCGCGGGCGCGACTACTCGGAGCAGCTTCGGGTGGCGCTGAAGGAGCTCCGCGCGGGGCGCGGCGCTTCATTCCGTTGACAGCCGGGTGCGGGTTCGCGTTCGGGTTCGGCTCCCTCGAACCCGAACCCGAACCCGACAGTCATTTGCACGTCCGATCCGCCGCGCACATCCCATTCCTCACCATCCCGCCGGGGTTCAGGAACGTGCACGCCGTATTGATCGGACAGTCGCCGCCGCCGTCCGGCAGGGCATCGCCGCAGTCGGTGAACCCGTCGTTGTCGTTGTCCCGGCGGTCGGCGCAGCTCGTCTCCTTCGCCACGAGCCCCGCGCACACGCAGCCGGCGCCGCCGTCGAGCGCGCACGACAGGCCGTCGCAGGCCATCTCCGCGCAGTCGGTGAGCCCGTCGCAGTCGTTGTCGATGCGATCGCGGCACCGCGCGCCCGTCTCGGCGACCGTGCCGCCGTCGTTGCACGCGCACATCCCTCCGCCGCCGCAGCGCAGCGTCGACGGATCCGCCATGCACAGCTGGCCGGCGCAGTCGGTGTCCGCGCAGTCGGTCGCGCCGTCGCCGTCGTTGTCCGTCGAGTCGCGGCAGTCGACCTCGCGCTTCGCCATGTTCGAGCACGTGCAGCCCGCCGTCCCACAGCCGGCCCCCTCGCAGTCGCCGTCCGCACAGTCCGACGCGCCGTCGCCGTCGTTGTCGACCATGTCGTCGCAGTTGCCCTCGGCCTTCTTCATCGCGCGGCACTGACAGCCGGCGCCGCAGCTCTGCAGCGCGCACTCCGGATCCGCGCAGTCGACGAGCGAGTCCGAGTCGTTGTCCATCATGTCGATGCAGTTCGACTCGCCGCGGAACACGCAGACTCCGTTCATGCACGCCTGGTTCGACATGCACGACCGGTTGCACATGCCGCAGTTGCGCGGGTCCTGGATCAGGTCGAAGCCGTCGTCGACGTCGCCGTCGCAGTCGTCGTCGAGGCCGTTGCAGATCTCGACGGTGCCCACGCCCTCGTCGGTCATGCCGTCGCAGTCGTTGTCCTGCCCGTCGCAGCCGCGGGAGATCTCGTCGCCGTCCATCTTGCAGCAGTACGAGTTGCCGAGGCACACGAAGCCGCCGCCGCCGCAGTCTCCGTCGCCGTTGCACTTGAACTTCTTCGTCTCGTCGAACTTCACCGTGCACGAAGCCGCCCAGCCGAGCAGGGCACCGAGCGCCGCGAAGAAGAAGAGCCGCTTCATGGCGCGCTCTAGAACGTCCCGCCGAAGGCGGCCTGCAGTCCGAAGCCCGAGCCCTCGCCGGGATCTCCCGGAGACGGCCCCGAGGGCGCCTGGCCGCCGCTCTTCATCGGAATCAACGGAATCACGAAGGCCCACACCGCGCCCGCGGCGACCGCCACCGCGCCCGTCGCCACGAAGATGTTCGCGAGCAGCGCCTGCGTCCGCGCCGTGTTGGCCTGCGCGCGCGTGATGTCGATGATGCCGTCGCGATCTCCGTCGACCGCGCGGTTCTCGGTCGACTTCGCCATCGCGCCGAACGAGAAGCCCACGCCCATCAAGATCGCGCCCGCGAGCGCCACGTACAGCCCGGGCCGCTTGTAGAAGACCGGCGCCGGCTCGGCCGTGACGACCGGAGTCTCCACGCGCTCGATCTCCTTCGCGACCAGCGTCACCTTCACCTCGGCCTTCTTCGTCGGCTCGACCTTCACCGTGTCGTTGAACGGCAGGTAGCCGTCCGCCGCGACCTCGAGCTCGTAGGTGCCGACCGGCATCGCCTTCTCGAAGCTGCCGGTGCCGAGCTCCTTGCCGCGCAGGCGCGTGACGGCCTTCTGCTCGATGACGTCGACCGAGAGCTTGCCGAGGGGCGTCGCGATCTTCTTCAGCATCTCGTTGAAGGGGCCCTTCGTCTTGGCGAGGAACTCTTTGTCGCGCTGCGCCTGGCTCTTGCCGGCGATGCCGGCGAAGCCGCCCAGCTGGGCCTTCTCCTGCTTCTCACCGCTCTCGATCGACATCGGCAGCACGGCGGGCAGGGTGGGGTCGAAGCCGTTGAGCGTGAGCACCGTGCCGGGCCCCGCCTTGGCCAGCGTGCCGAGGATGATGCGGTGCACCCCGAGCTTCTCGGCCAGGGTCTCGAGGCACGCGAAGTCGAGGCACTTGCGCGCGGTCGTCGAGACGCCGGCCGCGTCGACCGGCATCTTCACCGTGGCAAAGCGCTCGGAGTCGCCGATGAGCTTGCCGAGCTCCGCCTCGAGCAGCTTCGCCCGAATGGCGAGCGGCTCTTCGGCGGTGTCCGGCGTGATGCCGATGAAGGCGATCGACGGCCGGAACTCGACGGGCGTCTTCTCTTCGCTCAGGTCGAGGCCGAGCTCGTCCTGGGCCGACGCCGCGAGCGGGACCACGAGCGTGAGTACGGCGAGCGGCTTCAGGGTCACGTTTACTCTCCGATGTAGCTGCGAATCGTCTCCATCAACGCCTTCGCCGAGCCTGCCTGAGCGACGAGCTTCTTGTCCTGCTCGACGAGGACTTTCTGGTCGATGAGGTACTGCAGGGCGTTGTCGAGGTTCGTGCGCGAGAGCGCCTCGGCGGCCGTCAGACTGCCGGCGAGGAACTCACCGCGGCCGCCCTCGAGCGCTTGCTTCACGAACTCCTTCTTCTCGACGCCGGCGGCCGGCAGCGTCGCCGCCAGCTTCGCGGCGAGCCAGTACGACTCGAGGTAGTCGCGGATCATCTCCGCGAGGAACGAGAGCATCGGCTTCGCGAACGGCTCGGGAGCCGCCTTGAGCGTCGTCTCGTCCGCGAGCACCAGGCCGAGCTTCTTCAGGTGCTCGACCGTCTCCGCGAAGATGACCTCGAACGTCTTGCCGACCGGGTACGTCAGCTCGAACTTGAACAGACGCGACAAGAGCAGCGCGCGCTCGCGAATCACCTGCAGCGAGTCGAGCGGCGTGCTCACGATGGCCGCCGCCACGATCGTCCGGCCCGCGACCAGGTTGATGAGCGTGTTCTTGTAGAACGCCATCTCCGGCCGCTTCTCGTCCTCCACCTGGTAGATGGGCTCGCCGAGCGCCTCGACGGTCTTCACCATGCCCTGGTCCGCGAACATCGACAGCGCGTCGCGAATCGGGCCCAGCGTCGCCGGGCTCGACGGCGCTTCCTCGAGCTGCCGCGAGAAGCGGGCTTCGAGGTCCGTGGCGATGCGCCGCAGCATGGTGATGCGCTCGCCGACGTCCTTCGCCGAGATGCCGCGCCGGCGGTGCGCCAGCAGCGCCGAGGCGAGCAGCGCGTGCGGAGTCACCGTCGACACGCGCGAGATGCCGTACATCACGTGGTGCCCCAGCGCGCGCACGAGCGAGCGCTTCTGCTCTTCGGTGACGCTGTGCGCGTCGAGCTTGCGCTCCTTCATCAGGCCCGCGAGCGAGATCGGCTCGGCGAACGAGAGGTGAATGCGGCCGTAGTTCTCCGACAGCACCTTCGGCGCCTGCAAGAGCTGCCCGACGCTCTCGGCCTTCTTCTCGCCGCCGCGCAGCTCGGCCCCGTACGAGCTCGACTCGACGACCTTCTCGTAGTCGATCGCGACCGGCACGAAGAGCAGGTCTTCGCGCGCGCCCTCGAGCACGGCGTCGACCTGCCAGCTGAACATGCCGAGCTTCGGCTGCAGCAGCTTGCCGTTTCGCGACCGGCCGCCCTCGGGGAAGAACTCGTGGTGGATGCCGTCGTGCACGAGCTTCTTGATGTAGGCCTTGAACGCGGCCGTGTAGATCGGGTCGCCCTTGAAGCTGCGCCGCAGGAAGAACGCTCCGCCGCGCCGCAGGAACACGCCCAGCGGGAAGAACGAGAGGTTCGCCCCGGCGGCCACGAGCGGCACCGAGTACCCGCGGTACCAGAGCACGTAGCTCATCACGAGGTAGTCGACGTGGCTCTTGTGGCTCGGCGTCAGCACGACCGGCGCCTTCGCCGCCGCCTTCATCGCCCGCTCGAGGCCCGCCTCGTCGACGTCGATGCCGTCGTAGATGCGGTTGAACACCCAGTCGAGGATCGGTGAGGCCACCGCGACCACCGACGGGCTGTAGCGCGCCGCGATGGCGTCGAGGTTCCGCTTCGCCTCGCGCGTCACGCTCTCGATCGAGCGGCTCTTCTCCTTCGCCGCGTCTTCGAGCGACCTGCGCAGGGTGCGGTCGCGCAGCGTCTCTTCGATGAGCCGGTCGGTCGTCTTCGCCGGCGGCCCGAACACCGCCCGCGTCTCGCGCGCGAGGTGGTGGTGCAGCGTGCTCTTCACCTTGCGCGCGAGCACCGCCGTCGGCGCGTCTGCGTTCTCGGCGACGAACTTCTGCAGATCGATCGGCTCGCCCAGGCGGAACTGCGCGCGGTGGTAGTTGCGCAGGAAGGTGAAGAGCGTGTGCAGGAAGCCGGGCGCCTCGGGGCTGCCGAAGAGGCGGTCGAACAGGCTGGGGGCGATCTTCTGGTTCCACTTCTCCCAGACGAGCAGCTCGGGCACGAGGTACACCGGCCGATCGCTCTTGCGCGCCATCTCGACGAGCGCGGGGAAGGGGTCTTCGCTGGTGTCGCGGCCCGCGGCCGAGCCGAAGGCGCTCTCTTTGAGGAAGACCAGCCCCGAGCCCTGGTGCTTGCGCGCGTACGCGAAGCGCACGTCGAACTCGCCGCGCTGGGCCGTTCGCGTCCACGGCTTCGTGAACCAGCGGCGCAGGTTCACCACCGCGCGCACCGGGGGCAGCCCGTGCTTCACCAGCGCCCACGACAGGTACAGGTAGTTCACCCATGCGGTGGTCCGCATGACGTGCACCACGAGGCCCTGCGCCGACAGCCGGGTCAGCGTGTCGATCGCCGACTGCGGAAAGCGCACCGGCTCGAAGTAGCGCCGCGCCATCGAGCGGCCGAACGGGCCGATCTCGTCGCGCATGGCCTTCTCCAAGCGCTCGGCGGACGACTGAACCTCGATGGCATCAGCGGCCAGTCACACCCTCCTGGAAAACCTGCCGCACCATAGCGCCACAGAAATGGGGACTGTCCCCATTTTCGGTGAGAAATGGAGCGTCCCCGCTCCAGGAAAAGGGGCCTGTCCCCTTTTTCGCGCAGGGTTGTCAGGCGTTGTGCGGCGAGGTCGGCTTCGTGGAAGTTGAAGCAGGCGAGGGCGCGATGGCGGTACCATTCGGCTCCGCAGCAGGCAGCGCCCGCCTCGTCATGCACACCACCGGCTTCGTCGACCATCGGCGCGCTCCGCGCGTAGCGGTAGATCTGCCCGTGCTGCGGAAGGTCGATCACCGCTTCGTGCCCGAGAAGGCGCTCAACCTCTCGGCCACCGGGCTCGCCATCGCCACCGCGTCTCCGCTGGTGCCGGGCAACATCGAGAACCTCGTGCTCGTCGCGACGGACGGCAGCGTCGAGGTCACCGTCCAGGCCGAGGTCGTCCGCGTCCAGACCGGAGCCCCCCGCCAGTACATCGCCGGCCTCAAGTTCGCCGCGCTCGACACGTCCTCGTCCTCCGGCATCGAGGCGCTCATGCTCGGCGCCATGCGCACGCCGAGCGGCCACCGCGCCGGCCCGCGCGTCGACGTGCACGCCGAGGCGTTCTGGTCCGGCCCCGGCTCGAGCGGTGCCACGCCGCTCGAGATGGTCAACTTCAGCCAGACCGGCGCGCAGATCCGCGGCGAGCTCGTGCCGCCCCCCGCGGCGCACGGCCTCTTCTCGGTCCGCCACGAAGAGACCGGCGAGATGCTCACGGTGCCCGCCGAGATCGTCTGGCGCCGCAACGAGAAGGACGAGTGCATCGCCGGCCTGCGCTTCCACACGCACAGCTCCGCGACCTCGCTCGTCGACCAGCTCGTCCGCGCCTTCCTCTTTCTCCCGCGCCCCCGCGCCGTCCCCACCGGAGAGCCCGGCGTCCGCATCGGCGGCTTCGAGCTCGGCCCGCTGCTCACGCGCGGCCGCTCGCTCGAGGTCTACCGCGCCCGCGCGCTGAACCCGGCGGCCGACACCGACGGCGCGCCCGACGTCGCGCTCAAGCACTTCCGCGGAGAGCCCGCCGAGGTCGAGCAGTGGACCCGCCGCTTCCTCTCGGCCGTCGAGCTCGGTCGCCACCTGCACGATCACCCCGGCGTCGTGCGCGTCTACTCGTGCATGGTCGACACGCGCGAGGCGTGGCTCTCGACTGAGCTGGTGCGCGGCTCGTCGCTCGAAGACGGCCTCACCGAGCTCGCGCGCAAGTGCCAGCCGGTGCCCGTCGACGCGGTCTTGAGCGTCGTGCGCGAGGTGCTGACCACGCTCGACGACTGCCACCGCTTCATCATGTCGCGCGAGGGCAACCACCTCGAGGTGCTGCACGGCGATCTGCGCTCGTCGAACGTGCTCATCGACGGGGCCGGAACGGTGAAGCTCACCGGCTTCGGCTCGCCGTACCGCCGGACGCCCGAGCACCTGCCCTGGCTGCCGCCCGAGGTGTTCGCGCACGGCACGCCGACGCCGCAGTCCGACGTCTACCAGGTCGGCGTGCTGCTCTACGAAGCGCTCACGGGCGTGCTGCCGTTCAAGGCCGACGACGCCGAGGCGATGCTGCTCGCGATCAACGTCGGCGCCGCGCCGCCCTCGAAGCTGAACCGCGACGTGCCGCCGGCCCTCGATCGGCTCGTGCTCGCGTCGCTGTCCTCCGACCCCGAGCTGCGGCCGGCCGGCTGCGCCGCGTTCGCGGAAGATCTGCTCAAGCTCGAGCTCAGCCCCGAGGTGATGAACGCCGCGCGCCGCCGCCTGTCGCTGGTGCGCACGCGCGAGATCACCCGCGACATCACGTCGGAGCACGACGTGAAGGTCGAGGCGCCTGCTCCGTCGCCGTCTCCTTCGAGCTGGAAGAAGGGCACGCCGATGACGCCGTGGACGCCGCCGCGCAGCGCCCTGAAGCCGGGCGAGGTGGTGGGCCGGTACACGATCGTCCGCAAGCTCGCCGAGGGCGGCATGGGCGAGGTCTTCCTGGCGAAGAACGCCGAAGACAAGACGCTGGTGCTCAAGACGGTGAGCTCGAGCGGCGAAGAGGACAAGGACGCCGTCACGCGCTTCCTCAACGAGGCGCGCCTCGCGTCGATCATCAGCCACCCGACCGTCGCCGAGATCCGCGACGTCGGCTTCGATCGCGGCCGGCCGTTCATCGCGATGGAGTACGTCGAGGGCCACACGCTGCACGACGTGCTGCAGCGCCTCGACGACCGCCGCGAGCGCCTCTCGCCCGGGCTCGCCGCCGCGATCATCGCCGAGTGCTGCGCGGGCCTCGATCACGCGCACGCGCTGCACGTCGTGCACCGCGACGTCTCGGCGAAGAACATCATGATCTCGTACGAGGGCGGGGTGAAGCTGCTCGACTTCGGCATCGCGAAGGGCAAGAGCACGCGCGAGATCACGAAGCCCGGCAAGGTGCGCGGCACCTCGGGCTACATCGCCCCGGAGCAGGTGAAGAGCGGCCCCATCACCGGCTCGGCCGACCTCTGGGCGCTCGGCGTGAACCTCTACCGCATGCTGACCGGCGTCATGCCGTTCCAGGGCAAGAACGAGTTCGCGGTGCTGACGGCGATCGCCGACGCGCAGCACGTGCCGGTGGCCGAGCTGCGGCCCGAGGCGCCGCTGGTGCTCTGCGCGATCGTCGAGCGCTGCCTGTCGAAGAGCCCGGCGCAGCGCCCGAGCGCGATGGTCTTGAGGAACGAGCTCGAGAAGTTCCTCGAGGCGCACCCGGCCGGCCAGGCAGAGCTGAAGGCGCTGATGGACCGGCTCTACGCCATCGAGAAGAGCCGCGACGCCAGCGTGAAGTAGCGATCGGCCGGGGTGGGGAACGGGTCGACGAAGAGGGCCCGCATCTCCTTGCGCGTCAGCCGGCCGTCCTCGAACGCGCGGGCGAGCGCCTCGCCGAGCAGGTAGCCGAGCGCGTGGCTGACGGCGTGGAAGAGGTGATCGTCGGCCATCGGAATGAGGCGGCGCGACGCGGCGGCGCCCTCGGCCTCGGCGGCCTTCAGCGCGAGCACGAACGCCGAGACGTCGCGCTGCGCGGGCGAGCCGCCGGCGAACATCGCGCTCCACTCGGCGAGCTGGGTGCAGCGGCGCTTGGGGTTCAAGAGCCGCGAGCCGAAGAAGCCGAGCGCCTCTTCGAGGCAGCGGGCCCAGAACGCGTCGGAGCGCTTGCGGGGCTTCTCCATCGCCTCGCCGACGGCGACGTGGCGCACGAAGTGGGTGGCCTCTTCGGCCGCGTGGTTGAGCGACAGCGAGGCGAGGTACGCCATGCGCGCGCGGGGGATGTACGCGCTCTCGCGCGAAAGCACGTGGCGGCGCAGCATGTCGAGCTCGCCGCGGCGGAAGTGGCCGCGCTTGCTGAGCCGCTCGATGAGGGTGAGATCTCCGGCGGTGGCGACCTCGACGTCGCGCAGCGCCTTGTTCACGTCGACGTTGACGAGCCGCCCGAGCGCGCGCGCCAGATCGCGGAAGGTGGACGCCGCCGCCGAGTCGTCGAGCGGCGAGTCGCCGAGCTCGGCCTCGAGGTAGTCGAGGAAGCTCTGCTGGCACACGACCGGAGAGGCCGAGACGATCGCCATCTCCCCCGGCCGCACCTCGACGGCCTCGGTGGTGTCGGCGAGGCCCTTCTCGGCGAGCCGCCAGTAGACGCCCTCGGCGTTCTGGTAGACGACGAGGTGCTCGCGCTGCACGTCGGAGAGCGCCTCGCGGGTGCGGGCGGGCAGGTGAGCGGGCGTGATGTGGAACTGGCCCATCAGCACGAGCACGAGCGGCCGATCTTCCGCGCGCGAGACCGCGGCGATCTGCTGCGCCGCGAAGATGTCGCGCTCGTCGAGCGAGCTCTTCGAGCGCGAGCGCTTGTCGATCGCGAGGACCATGAGGCCCTTCTCGCGGGCGAGCTCGAGGATCGGCGCGAAGTTGGGCCAGATGTCGAAGGCGCCGCGGTAGGGGTGGCCGATGGCCCCGAGGAACTCGGTCTCGGAGAGCTTGCCGAGCAGGAACTCGTCGACGGTGTGCTGGTGCCGGCCCTCGACGAGCTCGAGCGCGAGCACGACGCGCCGGTTCGTCTTCACTGCTTCGCGCACCAGATCGAGGTAGCCGGTCTGGGCGAGCTTCAGCGTGTGGTAGTCGCCGACGTACACGATGTCGGCGGCGCACGCCGCCTTGCGCACCTCGGCGAGCGTCGAGACACGGGTGTAGCTCTTCGTCGCACGCCGGTAGCGCGCCTCGTACCGGCGAAAGACCGGCGACGAGCCGATCACGCTGCGGTTGATGCGGGCTTTCTGGCGCCGGTACAGCGAGAGCTGCAAAGACAGTGATGCGCGCGACGAGGGCACGACCCGAACGGTGACACGTCCTTTCGTCGGCCGCAAAAAACTCAAGCCACACTCCTGTAGCGCTCGGCGCGGAGTCTGCGCGCCGCGGAGCAGGACGAGCGAAGCTCGTCCGGGAGCCGAGCGCCAACAACACAGCGCTCGGCGCGAAGCGAAGGGAGGCGCGTGCTCGACACTCCCGTGAGCCGAGCGCCAGCAACACAGCGCTCGGCGCGAAGCAGCGAGCGTGCTTCAATGCGCGGGCGGTGATCCTCGCGCTGACCGCACTGCTGCTCGCCGCGGACGCGAAGCCGGTGTTCCAGCACTCGGCTCCTGCGCAGGCGAAGCCCAACGAGTCGCTGCAGGTCGACGGCTCGCTCACCGGCGGCGACTACAAGGACGTCATCCTGCTCTACCGCGGCCCGGGCCAGGACTACGTCGAGGCGAAGATGGAGATCCAATACGGAGATCTCTATCGGGCCGTCATCCCCGCCGCCCGCATGGTTCCTCCGGGAGTCGAGTACTACGTCGAGGGCCGCAAGAACGGCGAGCGCATCCCACTCTTCATGACGGCGCGGAAGCCGGCGCGCGTGCTGGTGCTCGCGCCCGAAGGAGAGGCGCCACCGCAGAAGAAGTTCGAAGACGAGGCGCCGCTTCCGCCTCCGCCGAAGGCGCGCAGCGAGAGCCTCGACGAAGAGCTCGCCGTCTACAGCGCCGAGTACCCGGCCGGCTACGCGGTGAGCCTCGAGCCCGCGACGCGCAAGACGCCACAGAACGTCTACGTGCTCACGTTCGCGCAGCTCAAGGCCGCCGGAGTCCGCCACGTCTACGAAGCGCTCGATCTCTTCCCCGGCATGGCGGTGAGCCGCGACGTGCAGGGCTTCTACCGCGCGGCGGTGCGCGGCATCCGCGACGAGGCGGGCATCCTCTACCTCTACGACGGCCACCCGCTGAACACGTTCCACGACGGCCGGGCGCTCGCGTGGTTGCCGATCGACAACCTCGAGCGCATCGAGCTCATCCGCGGGCCGGCTTCGGCGCTCGACCCGGCGGGCAACTTCCTCGCGCTGGTGAACCTCGTCCCGAACCGAAAGCCCGGCGTGCGCGCGGGGTTTCAGGCCGGCCTCAACTCGGTGTACGGCGGCCCTCCTGCCAACCCTCAGGCTCCACCCGCGCCAGGTCGCAGCGTCGATCAGCGCGGGTCGCTTCAAGGTCACCTCGCGGGAAGCCACACCTTCGACGTCGGCCTGTCGCTCGCGCTCGACGCCGACGTGCTCAAGGACAACGGCTACTACAAGCCGATCGTCGCCGACGGCCTGAAGCTCGCGACGCCGGCCGGCTACACGCTCGATCGCCGGACGCTCGTCAACGTGGGCGCGGCTGCGTCGTTCACCTCGAAGCAGACGGGCACGCTGACGCTCAAAGGGCGCTACCTCGACGAGACGCGCACGCCGCTCGTCGGCCAGTTCGACGTGACGACGGGGGCAGGCTCGCTGCGCTGGCAGGCGGTGCTCGTCGACGGCCTGTTCGAGAAGCAGATGACGCGCGAGGTGGGCTTCAAGGTGCACGGCTGGTTCAGCCAGCAGAACACCGACCGGCTCTTCCACCAGACGCCGCCGGGCTTTCCCACCTCGCTGCACGCGACCGAAGGGCTCATCGAGCAGATTCGCGTCGGAGAGCGCGTCATCGGCCTGCAGGCCGTCGTCGACTTCCTCTTGCCGATGAACAACCGGCTCTTCGGCGGCGTGCGCGGCGAGTACGCCGCCCTCTACGACTACGCGCTGCTCTCGAACTTCGCCGGCGACCGCACGCGCCAGCAGCCGCTCGACGTCGACAACCCGCTCGAGGCCGGCACCGGAGTCGCCTCGCGCAGGCTCTCCGTCGGCGTCTTCCTGATGGACGAGTGGCGGCCGATCGAGCGCATCACGGTGCAGGGCGGGGTGAGGTTCGAGATCGCGCAGCTCCCGACCGCGAACGCGATGGGGCAGGTCGACGGCGCGCAGCTGGCGCTCGGGCTCTCGCCGCGCATCGCGGTCGCGTTCGCGCCGCTCGACAACCTCGTGCTGAAGGCGCACTACACCCGCGGCTTTCGCGCTCCGACCGTCGAGGAGCTCGCGCTCGATCTGCCCGAGACGACCAACAACCAGGGCCGCGTCGTCGGCAACCCGGCGCTCACGCCCGCGTACCTCGACCAGGTCGAGGCCTCGCTCGAGTACCTCTTCGGAGTCGGAGAGGCCCGCGCCCGCCTCCGCGCCGGCGGCTTCTACGACAAGTTCACGAGCCCCATCGTCCCCGTCGACACGACCGGTAACCAGTACCCGGTGCGAAACCGCACCGACGGCGTGCAGGCGTACGGCCTCGAGGCCGAGGCGCGCCTCGAGCTCGGCCGCGGCGGAGCGTGGGTGAACCTCTCGTGGGTCCGCGTGGAGGACTTGGGGACCGTCCAGACCGCGTACCTCGTCACCGAGACGCCGCAGCTGCGCTTCAACGGCGGCTTCAGCGTTCCGCTCGGCCCCTTCCTCGCGGCGGACGTCTTCGCCACGGTGCACGGCGAGCGCCGCAGCAACGCGCGCTCGGTGCTGGAGCTGTTGCGCCGCTACCGCCTGCCGCCGTACGCGCTCGTCGGCTTCCAGGTCCGCACCGAGGCGCTGCTCGAGCACGTCGAGCTCAGCTTCATGGTTCGCAACCTGTTCGACGTCGACTACTCAGACGACGCCCCGCGCCCCGACCGCATCACCGGCGGAGTTCCCCGCGAAGGCGTGAACGCCATGCTCGGCGCGAGGGTGTTCTTCTGATGCGCGCGTGCGTGCTCATCGTCGTGCTCGCCGCCTGCCAGTCGTTCAACGACGAGTGCACGGCGCTGGTCGATGATCCGAACGCCGCCGTCGTCACGCTCGAGTCGGACGTCTTCCTCGATCGCCCCAACGCGCGTCACGACAACAACGCGATCGGCCAGGCCGCGGCCGACGCGTTCGCCGACGCGATGACGGCGGACTTCGGCGTGCTGAACTCGGGCTCGCTGCGCAGCGAGGGGCTGTGCGGCGTCACGCGCAACGTCGTGAGCGGCACCATCACCGACCAGGTGCTGCACGAGATCCTCCTGTTCGAGAACACGATCGTCGCCACGGATCTGAACGGCTCCGAGGTGAAGGCGATGTTCGAGCACTCGGTGGCGCAGCTGTTCGCGACCGGTCAGCCGATCGTGAACCCGTCCGGCCAGTTCCTGCAGGTGTCGAAGGCGGTGAAGCTGACGATCGACTGCAGCCGCCTCACCGGTTCGCGGGTGACGTCGCTCACCGTGAACGGCCAGCTGGTGATGACGAACGACACGGCGAAGCTCTACCGCGTCGCGATGTCGTCCTTCCTGCTCGGAGGAGGGGACGGCTACGCGCTGCCGCGCCGCGACGTGGAGCAGGCGCAGAAGCTCGGCGGCATCGACTCGAACATCACGAGCGAGTACCTGCAGCGGACGTACGTCGGGAAGACGCTGGCCAAGGAGCCGCGCATCACCCTCACGAACTGTGCGGTGCCGGCGAGGCCGTGAGCCGTCAGCGCGGGGCGCTGGGCGGGAGCACGTCGTTGACCGACGGGATCCGCTTCATCTCGGCGCGCGCCAGCTTCCACGCCTGCTGGACGATCCAGCTCATCGAGCGATCCTGCCGCTCGGCTTCGCGCTGAATCTCGCCCAGCATGTCTTCGGGGAAGTAGAGCGACTGCTTCCGGTGATCGGTGGTCGACAAGGCTTACGCCTCCTCGCGACGATCGATGCCTTCTTCGCCAGTGACGTCGTTGACGGCCGGGAAGCCCTTGATGCGTTCACGGGCAATCTTCCAGGCCTGCTGAACGACCCACGAGAGCGACCGGTCCTGGCGGGTGGCCTCCTCCTGGATCTCCTTCAGCATCTCCTCGGGGAAGTAGAGCGACTGCTTGCGCTTGTCGGTGCCAGCCATGTGGTGTCTCCGCAGGAAAGCGATTCGGAAGTGAGAGGTTAGCCGGTGGAGTGTGGGCGTCAACCGCTTTTGCGGAAGAGAGGCTCCAACATCCGTGCGGCACACTCATCGACCCCGCAGGCGCACGAGTGGCCACGCTCGACCCAGAACGTCACCGTCGGGTAAGAGCCGCGCCATGCGACGTCTCTGGGCAGTGATCGCTGTCGTCACGGTCGTAGGCTGTAGGTGCGAGCGGATTCAGCAGATCAAGCCCACGCTGGGCTTCTCTCCGCCGGCCGTGCAGTTCGGCCAGGTGAAGAACGGCGACACCGCGGTGCGGTCGGTGCGGCTCGAGGCGCAGACGAGCGCCGACGTCGTCATCTCGAAGATCGAGCTGACCGAGGGCAACTCGGTGGGTGGGCCCGAGGCCTTCATGGTCAGCACGACGCCCATCACGGTCGCGAACGGCACGCCGCAGAACCTGTCCGTGCGGTTCTCGCCCACGGTGCTGCAGGAGTACGGCGCCAACCTCGTGCTCACCACCAACGACGAAGAGCGGCCCACGGTGCGCATTCCGCTCATCGGCGAGGGCGCCAAGCCGATCTTGAAGGTCACGCCCGACTGCGCGGCCTCGCGCATGTGCATGGGCACCGCCGTGGTGAGCCCGCCGTCGCTCGACTTCGGCGCCGAGCCGCTGATGCGGCAGATGATGATCGACGCGTCGCGCCTGCCCGCGGTCGCGATCACGAACGAGGGCCAGGTCGCGCTCGTCATCAGCCGGCTCGAGATCACCGGCACCGATGCCGCCGCGTTCCGCATCGAGGGCAACGTGATGACGCCGCTCGAGTACGAGGCGTCGGCCGGCGTGAACGTGCCGATCCGCTTCCGGCCGCTGAGCGCCGCGCAGCTCAACTACTCGGCGACGCTGATCATCGAGAGCGACGACCCCGACGCGCCCAGCGTGAGCGTGGCGCTCACCGGGCGGCTCGCGCCGAACGCGCCGCCGACGGTGTGCGCGAACCTCATTCAGGTGACGCCGGTCGACGACCTGCCCCGCGACTACCGGTCGCGGTGGTCCGAGGTGCTGACGGTGCCGATGGGCGGCTACGACTTCTCGCGCTCGCGCGACGTCGAGCCGAGGGCGATGGTGCAGTTCTCGGCGCTGTCCGACAACATGCCCACGTCGTGCACCACGGATCCGGAAGACGGCCGCACCGGTCTGACGTTCCAGTGGGCGATCACGCAGACGCCGCCGGGGTCTCCGCCGCTGGGCATGAGCACGAGCCCGACGTTCAACTTCACGCCGATCGTGACGGGCGACTACGCGATGACCCTCACCGTCGCCGACATGCAGGGCAACCAGACGGTCGTGCCGATCAAGTTCGCGGTCGCGATCAAGCAGGACCTCGCGGTGCAGCTGCAGTGGACGGGGTTCGCCGACACCGATCTCGATCTGCACCTGGTGCGGCCGAGCTCGACGACACCCGGCGACCCGTTCAGCGGCGCGTTCTCGTACTTCAACGAGGGCGCGAGCTCGCGCACGTCGGGCGACGTCAACGGCTACTCGTGGCGCGCGAAGATGACGATGCCGGCCTTCGACTTCGAGTGGGGGCTGTTGGGCACGACGGACGACCCGAAGCTGAACATCGACGACCTCGGCACCGGCAACCTCCTCGAGGCCGCGTCGCTCAACTACCCGGAGCACGACGAGCGCTGCGACGGCGGCCGCTGCGCGTACAAGGTCTTCGTCCACTACTTCCGCGACGCGCGCATGGGCGCGATGGGCTCGTGCTTTGCCGACGGCGGCACGGGCTGCGCCGACGGCGAGCAGTGCTCGTGCGCGACGGACCTGCGCTGCGTCGCCACGCCGCCGCAGGACGGCGGGCGGCCGCTCGGGGCAGGCGAGTGCCGCGCGGCGCCGAAGCCGGTGGTGAAGGTGTTCTTGAAAGGGGCTCCGACGCCGGCGGCGACGATTCCGCTCGCTCCGCAGGAGATCCTGCTCGGCGCGCCGTGCGCGATGCTCTACGTCGCCGACGTGAACTGGCCCGCGGTGCAGGAGATCGGCTCGCTCCCTGACGGCGGAACTCCGCCGGCCACGATCACGGATCGCACGGACGCCGGCATCGCCTGGTTCGGGAAGCGGCAGCCCGGAGATCTCACCCGCTGCGCGCCGGATGTGTCGCTCACGAACTGGTACTCGCGGCAGCCGTGAACAGCGAAAGTCAGCCGGGCCCCAAAAAGGGAAACGCCCCGGGTCATCTCTGACCCGAGGCGTCTCCGAAAAGAAGGACCGAGGCGAATTGCTCCGTCCGGTCCCGTGAGCCCAGAGGGGGAGGGGGGGGACCCCTGGGCCCAACTTTCAGAATGTCTTATTCACGTGAACACCCACCCGCCTGATCCATTTCACGCAACTCACTTAGATCATAAGAGGCCACCCCACCCTCAGCAAGCCACCGTCCGGTAACATCCTTTTCCGCGTCAAATCCGAGGAATTTCAGATGCCTGGAAGTGGTGATGCCTTCCTCGAGCAGCTCTATTTGAGCCTCCGGGATTTAACAGCGGATCAGCGGAAATTGATCCTGGCGGTCAGCGGGGGGGCCGATTCCCTCGCTTTGATGCTGGGAGCGACCCGCCTGTCTGACCGGTTGAATGCCTCGCTCGCAGTGGTCACTGTGGACCACGGGCTCAGCTTGGGATCGAAGGTGGAGGCAAAGAAGGTGATCGAACACGCGCGCGCGCTGCAGCTCCCGGCGGTGGTGAAGCGCATCGCGCTGAAGAGAGGCCCCGGTGTCGAAGAGCGCGCGCGCGCGAAGCGGTACGCCACGCTCGAGGCCGAGCGAAGGCGCCGCCGCTTCCACTGGGTCGCCACCGCGCACACCGCGTCGGACCAGGCCGAGACGCTGCTCATGCGCCTCGCGCGCGGCTCGGCGCTGACCGGGGCCGCCGGCATCCTCGAGCGCCGCGACCGCGTCATCCGCCCGCTGCTGTTCGCCACGCGCGCGCAGGTGCGCGACTGGCTGACGAAGCAGGACGTGCGCTGGCACGACGACCCGATGAACGACGACTCGGCGCTGTTGCGCACCCGCGTGCGCAAAGACGTGCTGCCCGCCCTCGAGAAGGCGACCGACGCGCGCGTCTCGATGCGCCTCGCCCGCTTCGCGCGGCTGGCGTCCGACGACGACGCCCTGCTTCAGGCGCAGGCCGACGAGGCGTTCGCGAAGCTCCGGCGCGCGCCCGATCGCTTCGACGCGCGTGGCCTTTCGGTGCTGCCCCCTTCGTTGGAGCGCCGTGTGCTCTCGCGGTGGCTCAAGGAGCTGGGCCTCGCCGTGGACGGAGACCTCATCGAGCGCATGCGACACGCGATTGAGACCGGGGGCGTCACCGCCTTGCCCCAAAGACGACTTCTGAAGTGTCGGCGCGGTAACGCGTCGATTGTTATAGAGTGATTTCGAAAGGGAAGAACCGGCTTGCGATCCAGCTACAAGACCATCGGACTCTGGGTGATCCTCATCGCCCTTTTCATCGCTTTCTACCACGTGTTCCAGAACGCGGGAGAGGACCCCGTCGTCGACAAGAGCTTTACCTCGTTCTTGAACGACGTGAAGGACAAGAAGGTCGTCTCGGTCGAGATCAAGGGCAACAAGTACACGGGCAAGATCGCCGGCACCAACGAGAAGTTCAAGACCACCGGCCCGGTCGCCGACTCGAACCTCGTCAAGCAGCTGCGCGACGACGGGGTCGACGTCACGTTCCACCCGCCGGAAGAGACGAGCTTCTGGGTGACGATGCTCAGCCAGTGGATGCCCGTGGTCTTCCTCTTCCTCTTCTTCATCTTCTTCATGCGCCAGCTGCAGGGCACCGGCGGCAAGGCGATGACGTTCGGTAAGTCGAAGGCGAAGCTGCTCAACGAGAGCCACAACAAGGTCACGTTCGCAGACGTCGCCGGCATCGACGAGTGCAAGGAAGAGCTCGAAGAGATCATCGCGTTCCTCAAGGACCCGAAGAAGTTCACCAAGCTCGGCGGCCGCATCCCCAAGGGCGTGCTCATGATGGGCCCGCCGGGGACCGGCAAGACGCTGCTCGCGAAGGCGGTGGCCGGTGAGGCCGGCGTGCCGTTCTTCTCGATCTCCGGCTCCGACTTCGTCGAGATGTTCGTCGGCGTCGGCGCCTCGCGCGTCCGCGACCTGTTCGAGCAGGGCAAGAAGAACGCCCCCTGCATCATCTTCATCGACGAGATCGACGCCGTCGGTCGTCACCGTGGCGCGGGCCTCGGCGGCGGTCACGACGAGCGCGAGCAGACCCTGAACCAGCTGCTCGTCGAGATGGACGGCTTCGAGTCCAACGAGGGCGTCATCCTCATGGCGGCGACGAACCGCCCCGACGTCCTCGACCCGGCGCTCCAGCGCCCGGGCCGCTTCGACCGGCGCATCGTGGTGCCGCGTCCGGACCTCAAGGGCCGCCTCGGCGTCCTCAAGGTCCACACGCGCCGCGTTCCGCTGGATCAGGAGGTCGAGCTCGAGACCATCGCTCGCGGCACGCCCGGCATGACGGGCGCCGACCTCGAGAACCTCGTCAACGAGGCCGCGCTGTACGCGGCGCGCGGCAACCGCGAGCGCGTCACGACGGCGGACTTCGACCTCGCGCGCGACAAGGTCCTCATGGGCCCCGAGCGCAAGTCGATGATCATGAACGAGGAGGAGAAGCGGAACACGGCCGTTCACGAGGCCGGTCACGCGCTCGTCGGCAAGATGCTCCCGGGCTGCGACCCCGTCCACAAGGTCACGATCATCCCGCGTGGCCAGGCGCTCGGCGTCACCCAGTTCCTCCCGAAGGAAGACAAGCTCAGCTACTACAAGAAGAAGCTGATGGATCAGCTGTGCATGTCGCTCGGCGGCCGCATCGCCGAGGAGCTCGTGTTCGGCGAGATGTCCTCCGGCGCGGCGAACGACATCGAGCAGGCGACCCACCTCGCGCGCGCGATGGTGTGCCGCTGGGGCATGAGCGAGAAGCTCGGGCCGCTCGCGTTCGGCAACCGTGAAGGCGAGGTCTTCCTCGGCCGCGACTTCGCGAACCGCCCCGACTACTCGGAAGAGACCGCTCGGCAGATCGACGCCGAGGTCCGCGGCATCATCATGGGCGCCTACGAGCGCGCGAAGAAGACGCTCGTCGACAACATGGAGGCGCTCAAGCGCATCTCCGAGGCCCTGATGGAGTACGAGACCATCGACGCGAACGAGCTCGACCTGCTCATCGCCGGCAACCCCATCACGCGGGCGAAGCCGCCGCCGCGCGTGGTCGCTCCTCCGAAGAAGGAAGAGGAGAAGAAGGGCCGCCGCATCCTCGACGCGCTCGAGGGTCTGCCTCCCAAGATGGAGCCCGGCAAGGCGTAGCGAGCCGGTTCCGCCTGCAAGGGCTTCTGAGGGCGTCAGCACATGGTGTGCTGGCGCCCTTCGACTTTCTGGAGCAGGCACGCTCCATTTCTCACCGGAAATGGGGACAGTCCCCATTTTTGGGCGTCCATGTACGCCTGATCACTCGAGTTACCAGATTGTGCGCACACGACGCGGCGTGGACAATGCGTGACCATGCGCTGTCTCGCGAGCTGTCTCGTCGGCCTGCTGATCGCGTGCGAAGGCACCGTCGTCGCGCCACGCAACCCACCGGGGCCCGGCCCCGTCGATCCCACCCAGGAGATCCCCCAGCCCGAGCTGCCGGGGCCCTCGTCGCGCGCCGCGCGGCTCTCCCACGTCGAGTACGAGAACACCGTCCGCGATCTGCTCGGCGCTCAGGCCACGCTCGGCATCACCACCGGCTTTCTGCCCGACGTCACCTCGAGCACCTTCACGAACAACGGCTCCGATCTCACCGTCACCGCCGCGCAGTGGGCCGACTACCAGACCGCCGCCGAAGAGGTCGCCCGCCGCGCCACCGTCGACACCGCCGCGCTGACCGCCGCCGCCGGCGGCACGCTGCCCACCGACGACCCGACGCTCATCGCCAGGCTCGGGCGCCGCGTCTTCCGCCGCGCGCTGACGGCCGCCGAGCAGACCGCGCTCACCACGCTCTTCGGCCAGGGCGGCACGTATTACCCCGCGATGCAGGCGCGGCTCGCGGGCGCGCGGCTGGTGCTCGAGGCGCTGCTGCAGTCTCCGCACTTCCTGTACCGCCTCGAGCTGTCGACCGGCGCGGGCGACAAGGTCGCGCTGTCGGCGCCCGAGCTCGCCACGCGGCTCTCGTACGCGCTCTGGCAGTCGATGCCGGACACCGCGCTGCTCTCCGCCGCCGAAGACGGCTCGCTGCTCGACCCTGCCACGTACACGGCGCAGGTCTCGCGCATGCTGATGGACCCGCGCACCGGCGCGAGCATTCAGGCGTTCCACGCCGAGCTGTTCGACCAGTCGAAGTACGCCGACATCACGCGCTCGACGACGCTGTTCCCCGAGTTCTCCGTGCAGCTGCGCGAGTCGATGAAGCAGGAGCAGATCCGCTTCATCGAGTCGGTCGCCATCGCCGGCAACGGCAGCCTCACCAGGCTGCTCACCGAGCAGGCGGCGTTCGTCGACCAGCGGCTCGCGCGCGTCTACGGCCTCACCGGCACGTTCGACGACAGCTTCCAGCGCGTCACGCTGACCGACGGCAAGCGCGGCGGCCTGTTCACCCAGGTCGGCTTCCTCGCGCTCAACGCGTCGTCGACCGAGAGCGACCCGATTCACCGCGGCGTGTTCCTGAACCACAAGGTGCTGTGCGCGCCGCTGCCGGCGCCGCCGAACAACGTGCCTCCGCTGCCGCGGCCGGACCCGAGCGTTCCGAAGACGCTGCGCCAGCGCATCACCGAGTTCACCGGCAACGGCACGTGCGGCCAGGGCTGCCACAGCACGATGATCAACCCGGCCGGCTTCGCGTTCGAGAACTTCGACGCGCTCGGCCGCTGGCGCGACACCGACAACGGGCTGCCGGTCGACGCCCGGGACACGTACGTGTTCGGCGGCAGCCCCCGCACGTACGACGGGGCGCTCGCGATCCAGAACGTCATGGCCGAAGAGCGCATGACGCACGACTGCTACGCGCGCCACTGGCTCGAGTTCCTCGCGGGCCGCGCGTACGCCTCTGTCGACAAGCCGCTGATCGCGCGCGTCGGCAAGAGATCGCTGACCGAAGGTTTGCCGGTGCGAGAAGTGCTGCGCCTCCTGGTGGAGAGCGAGCCGTTCAAGTCGCGCCCTGGAGAGACGCCATGACCGACTGGAGCCGCCGCCGCTTCCTCACCGGCGTGGGCGGAGTCACGCTCGCGCTTCCGTTCTTCGAGTCGCTCCTGCCGCGCGGAGCCCACGCGCAGGGCACCCGCCACCGCTTCCTCATGGTCCTGCGCGCCGGCAACGGCATCGTGCAGGAGGGCGGCGACGGCGGAGAGCGCTTCTGGCCGAGCGCCACCGGCGCCCTGAACGCGCAGACGATGCGCACCACCGACGCGAACCGCGCGACGAGCGTGCTCGCCGACTACGCGGAGAAGCTGCTCTTCATCAAGAAGGTGCGGCTGCCGTTCGCGCGGAACTCGTGCGGCCACTCCGAGGCGATTCCGCAGGTGCTGACGGCGCAGAACCACACCGGCGGCAGCGGCAACGCGCCGCTCGCGATGGGGCGCTCGGTCGACTGGCACCTGTCGGATCTGCTCAACGGTCCCGGCAAGGCGCCGCTCACGTTCATGGCGGGCCCGACGAACGCGTACATCTCGAACGCGCTCTCGTGGAGCGGCCCGCAGCAGCGCGCCGCCGCCGAGCGCTCTCCGCGCAACGCCTTCATGCGGCTCACGGGCCTGTCGACGGCTCCGCCCGAGGTGCAGCAGCTGGTCGCGAACCGCCGCAAGAGCGTGAACGATCTCGTGCGCGGGCAGCTGCGCGACCTCTCTTCCGACCCGCGGCTGTCGGCGAAGGACAAGCAGCGCCTCGACCAGCACCTCACCGCGGTGCGCGACATGGAGCTGCAGACGACCTGCGACCTGCCGATGGAGCAGGTCACCGCCGTGAACGCGATCACGGCTCCCGAGGGCAACGACGTGCGGCCCGACGTGGCGCGGCGGTTCATGGATCTCGCGGCGTGGGCGTTCAACTGCCGCTTGAACCACGTGGCGACGCTGCAGATCGGCCACGGCAACGACGCGACGCAGTACATCATCGACGGCGTGAAGCTGCCGAGCTTCCACTTCATCAGCCACCGCATCTACGCGGACGGGTCGGAAGGCGAGCCGATTCCCGACGCGGTCGAGCTGCACGCGAAGGTCGATCGCTTCCACATGCAGCTGTTCAAGCACCTGCTCGATCGGCTCGCCTCGTACCCCTCGCCGTACGGGGGCACGCTGCTCGACGACTCGGTGGCGGTGTGGACGAACGATCTCGGCAACGGGCCGCCGCACGACGCGTCGACGACGCCGTGGGTGCTCGCGGGCAGCGGTGGCGGGCAGCTCTCGACCGGCCGCGTGATCGATCACAACCGGCGCAACGTGAACCTCGTGCTCAACACGCTCATCAACGCGATGGGCGTGCGCAAGACCGACGGCGCGCTCGTCGACGACTTCGGCGATGCCTCGCTCGCGAAGGGCGTCGTCACCGGAGCCCTCGCCGGAGCGTGAGTGTGTTACGGGCGGGGCGTGATTCGCCTCGACCCGATTCGCCCCGACATGAAGCTGCCGGCGGAGACGACCGAGCAGCTGCGCAAGGTGGTGGCGCAGACGCTCGCGCTGCCCGAGGCGCCCGCGCCGTGGGGCGGCTACCTCGCGTGGGACGGCGACCGGGTCATCGGGACGTGCGCGTTCAAGAACGCTCCGTCGCCGGGCCGGGCGCCGGAGATCGCGTACTTCACGTTTCCTCCGTTCGAGGGGCGCGGCTACGCCGCGGCGATGGCGCGCGAGCTCGTGCTGCTCGCGCGGGCGGCGGGCGTGACGAGCGTCGTCGCTGAGACGCTGCCCGAGGCGAACCCGTCGACGCGGGTGCTGCAGCGGGTGGGCTTTCACCGCGCGGGAGAAGGTGTCGAAGACGAGGTCGGCCGGACGTGGCGGTGGTCGCTGACGCTGCGCACGTCGATCATGGGCGTGGTGAACGTGACGCCGGACTCGTTCAGCGACGGCGGGCTGTTCTTCGAGCCCGCCACCGCGATCACGCACGGCCGGGCGCTCGCGGCGGCGGGCGCCGACATCCTCGACGTGGGCGGCGAGTCGACGCGGCCGGGCGCGGCCGAGGTCAGCGAGGCCGACGAGCTGGCGCGCGTGATCCCCGTCATCCGCGGCCTGCGCGGGGCGGCGCCGGAGATCTCGATCGACACGATGAAGCCGGCCGTCGCGGCGGCGGCGCTCGAGGCCGGGGCGAACCTGGTCAACGACGTCACCGGCCTGCGGGAGTCGGACGCGCTGGCGCGGCTGGCGGCGAAGGCGGGCGCCCGGCTGTGCGTGATGCACATGCAGGGCGTGCCGCGCACGATGCAGAACGACCCGAGGTACGAAGACGTCGTGGGTGAGGTGCTCGGGTTCCTGCGCGGGGCCGTCGAGCGGGCGGTCGCGGCCGGAGTGCCGAGGCAGCGCGTCATCGTCGATCCGGGCATCGGCTTCGGGAAGACGTTCGATCACAACCTGACCCTGCTGAAGCACCTCGGTCGCTTCCGCGAGCTCGAGGTGCCGGTCCTCGTCGGATGCAGCCGGAAGGCGTTCCTGGGCGCGTTGACGGGCGGCAAGCCCCCGCGCGAGCGCGACGTGGCGACCGCGGCGACGGTCGCGGTGACCGCGATGATGGGCACCGCCGACATCGTGCGGGTGCACGCCGTCAGCGAGGCGCGCGACGCCGCCGCGGTGGGCGATGCGGTGCGCACCGCGCGGTGACACGTCGGGAAGGCTGAGCCCCCAAGGAGCGTTGTTCCCTACGTGCGTGACCTCCACGACGAGCTCGAGCGACTTCAGGCGGAACGATCTGCGGCCCTGCAGGCGCTCGCCGACCTTCGCGACGCGCTGGAGGCGGCGAACGCGGAGCGCGATGCGCTGCAGGGCGAAGTGATGCACCTTCGCCTGAAGGCGGCGCTCGACGCCGAGGTTCAGGACAGCCTCCTGGCGCAGCTCAGCGGAGCAGCGCCGCGATCCGCGGCCTGAGCGGTAGCCCGTTGGCGGGCCGGCTGTTAACAGCTAAGCCACCGCCCAATGGCAGCAACGAACGGAAACGGAAACGGGAAGTCGTCGGAGTCTCCCCCCAAGCTCTTCGGCACCGACGGCGTGCGTGGCGTCGCGAACGTGCACCCGATGACCGCCGAGGTCGTCATGCAGCTCGGCCGCGCGCTGGCGCACATCATCCGCCAGGGGACCCACCGGCACCGCGTCATCGTCGGAAAGGACACGCGGCTCTCCGGCTACCTGATCGAGCAGGCGCTCTCGGCGGGCATCATGTCGATGGGCGTCGACATCGTGCTGGTCGGCCCGCTGCCGACTCCGGCGATCGCGAACCTGACGACGTCGATGCGGGCCGACGCCGGCGCGGTCATCTCGGCGTCCCACAACCCGTACCAGGACAACGGCATCAAGTTCTTCTGGCGCGACGGGTTCAAGCTGCCCGACGAGACCGAGAGCGTCATCGAGTCGCTGATCGCCGAGAAGACGATCGATCACCTGCGGCCGACCGCCACGAAGATCGGCGGAGCCGTTCGCCTCGACGACGCCGCCGGCCGCTACATCGTGTTCCTGAAGAACACGTTCCCCCGCGAGCTGACGCTCGAGGGCCTCACGCTCGTGTGCGACTGCGCGAACGGCGCGGCGTACAAGGTGCTGCCCGCGGTGCTCGAGGAGCTCGGCGCGAAGGTCATCAAGATCGGCGTCAACCCGAACGGCCGGAACATCAACGACAAGTGCGGCGCGCTGCACCCCGACGGTCTCTCGGCGGCCGTGCTCAAGAACAAGGCGAACCTCGGCATCGCGGTGGACGGTGACGCCGACCGCCTCATCGTGGTGGACGAGAAGGGCGAGGTCGTCGACGGCGACGCGATCATGGCCATCTGCACGGGCGAGCTGATTCGCCGCAAGCAGCTGGCGAAGAAGACGCTCGTCGCGACGGTGATGAGCAACGTCGGCCTCGAGCGGGCGGTGGCTCCGTGGGGCGTGAAGGTGGTGCGCACGAAGGTCGGCGACCGCTACGTCGTCGAGGAGATGCGCCGGAACGGCTACAACTTCGGCGGCGAGCAGTCGGGCCACCTCGTGTTCCTCGATCACGCGACGACCGGAGACGGCACGCTCGCGGCGCTGCAGGCGCTGGCGGTCATGTGCCGGCAGGGCCAGCCGATGTCGCAGCTGAAGAAGATCTTCGAGGCGGTGCCGCAGACGCTGCTCAACGTGGTGGTGAAGCAGAAGCGCGAGCTGGAAGATCTGCCCGACGTGATGAAGGCGATTCGCGACGTCGAGAAGAAGCTCAAGGACTCGGGCCGCGTGCTGGTGCGGTTCTCGGGCACCGAGCCGAAGGCGCGCGTGCTGATCGAGGGCCCCGACGCGAAGCGCAACAAGTCGTACGCGGAGGAGATCGGCCAGGCGCTCGAGAGGGCGCTCGCGTGACCCGCGACGAGTTCTTGAAGGACCCGGTGCTGCTCTGGCTGAAGGCGGACAAGAAGGTCGAGGGCGAGTGGGTCGTCGCGGCGCTGCGGGCGTCGCAGCAGATGCGCGAGGCGGTGGTCGGGCACCTGGTGCGCTCGATCTCGCGGGTCGGTGACCTGCGGCAGGCGCGCGACACGGCGCAGAGCATCGCGAAGCTGCTGACGCCCCAGGAGATCTCCCAGCTGAAGGAAGAGATCACGCTCGACCTCGTCGAGGACGACGACGACGCTCCCTGGCGGAAGGACTTCCAGGAGATCTTCGGAGCCTGACCTTGGAAGGCCTGCACCATCGCGACGAGGGCAGCGGACCGCCGGTCGTGCTGCTGCACGGCCTCGCGTCGACGGTGCGGGTGTTCGACGAGGTGATCTCCGGGGGCGGGAACCGGTACCGGTTCGTCGCGGTAGATCTGCCTCGCAGCGGAAGGTCGAAATCGTGGGCGGCGTCGACTCCGGCGGCGATCGCGGACCGGCTGATGCCGTGGCTCGAGAAGCGGGGCCTCAAGCGCTTCGCCGTCGTCGGACACTCGTTCGGGGGCCTGGTGGCGCTCGAGCTCGCGGCGCGGTGGCCGGGCGTGGTGTCGCAGCTCGTCGTGGCGGCGGCTCCGGCGCTGGGGCTGCCGACGCAGATGCGGCAGTTCCTCGAGCACCCGACGGCGGACGTGGCGATCGGGTGGATCTCGAGGCTGCCGATGTACCGCCGCGCGGTGCGCCAGTACTTCGAGTGGCTGTGGGTCGAGCGGGGGACGCTGACCGACAGGCACCTCGACATCTACGAAGAGGCGCTGCGCGCCGAGGGCGTGTGGGAGGGGATGCTCGAGGCGGGCAGGGCGGTCGCGTCGTGGCGGCTGCCGCTCGAGCAGCTGCGCGCGGCGAAGGTGCCGACGAAGATCATCTGGGGCGAAAAAGATCCGCTCGTGCCGCTGTTGCACGGTGAGCACCTGGCGACGTCGCTGAACGCGCCGTTCACGGTGCTGCCGCACATCGGGCACTGCATCCCCGAGCAGCGGCCGAAGGCCATCCTGGAAGCGCTGGGCTGAGGATCGGCATTAGGCTTGGGGGATGGGGCGTGCAGCCGTCGTCGCTGCCGTGGCGGTCTCGGCTTGCGCGCCGGGCGAGCCCGGTCTCGAGGTCGCGACACAACGCGCGGCGCTGACGACGTTCGTCTTCCAGGACGGGCTGAACGGCTACACCGGCACGCGAGACACGACGCTGCGGAGCGCAACGCCCGACGAGAACCGCGGTGACCAGGAGGACATACGCGTCGGCATCGACGCGACGGACGGCACGCAGGTCGGGCTCATCCGCTGGGACGTCTCGGCGATCCCCGCCGGCTCGACGGTGACCGCGGCCGTCGCGACGTTCGTGGTCTCCAATGCCGAGACGGCTCCGGTCGAGGCGCGGCTGCCGCTTCACGACTGGGTCGAGCTCGAGGCGTCGTGGAATCGCGCGAGCAACGCCGTCGCGTGGAGCACCCCCGGCGCCGGCGGCATGAACGACGTCGGCCCCGTGTTTGGACAGCTGGTGTGCCCCGGGGGCACGTGCGCGCTCACCATTCCCCTGGCGACCGCGCAGGCGTGGCTCGACACGCCGGCGCTCAACCGCGGAGTGCAGCTGCGGATCACGGCGCAGGGGTTCTCCGACTTCCGGGCGTGGGCGCGCGACGAGCTGGTTCAGCCGAACCGGCCGACCCTGCGACTCGACGTTCTGCTGCCGACGGATGCCGGAGTGCCGGACGCAGGGAAGCCCGACGGAGGGGCACCGGACGCGGGCGCAACCGATGCGGGCGCCGGCCCCGACGCCGGCGTGCAGGACGGCGGACTCGCCGATGCCGGGGCGGCGCCCGACGCTGGCGTGGCGCCGGTCGACGGCGGCGTCGGGCAGCCGGTCGACCTGGGCGTGGGGTGCGCGTGCAGCGAGGCCGCGGGCCTCGTGCCGGCCGCGCTGCTGTTCCTGCTTCGCCGCCGCCGGAGTGGCGGGTAGAACCTGACGGCATGACCCAGCGCCTCGGAGTCAACGTCGACCACGTCGCCACCCTGCGTCAGGCGAGGAAGTCGCGCTACCCCGACCCCATCACCGCCGCCGCCATCGCCGAGCTCGCCGGCGCCGAGCAGATCACCATCCACCTGCGCGAAGACCGCCGCCACATTCAGGTGCGCGACCTGAAGGTGCTGCGCGACACCGTGCAGACGCTGCTCAACCTCGAGATGGCCGCGTCGCAGGAGATGGTGAAGATCGCCTACGAGTACAAGCCCGACGTCTGCACGCTGGTGCCCGAGCGCCGCGAAGAGCTGACGACGGAGGGCGGCCTCGACGTCAACTCGCAGAAAGACGCCATCGGCCGCGTGGTGAAGAACCTCAAAGACGGCGACATGATCGTGTCCCTGTTCATCGACCCCGATCTCGACCAGGTGAAGGCCTCGCACAAGGTGTCGGCCGATCGCGTCGAGCTGCACACCGGCCGCTACTGCGAGGCCCGCACCGGCAAGGACCGCGAGCGCGAGTTCCAGCGCATCGTCGACGCCGCGAAGGCGGCCACGCGCCTCGGCATGGGCTGCGCCGCCGGGCATGGTCTGAACTACGACAACGTGCGGCCGATCGCGCGCATCGCGGAGATCGACGAGCTGAACATCGGGCACGCCATCGTGAGCCGCGCGGTGCTGGTCGGCTTCGAGAACGCCGTGAAGGAGATGGTCGCGATCATGAGGGACGCGTGAAGCGCGCCCTCAACACGCTGCAGATGCGCGAGGTCGACAAGGCTGCCGACACCCACGGCATGCCGGCCTCCGTGCTGATGGAGAACGCCGGCGAGGCGCTCGCGCAGAAGGCGCTGAAGCTCGCGTCGGCGCAGGGCCGCTTCCTCGTGCTCTGCGGCACCGGCAACAACGGCGGAGACGGCCTCGTCGCCGCGCGCAAGCTGGCCGCGATGGGGCGGCTGGTGAACGTCGAGATCGTCGGCGTGAAGGACGCGCTCGAAGGCGAGGCGCACCGGAACCTGAAGGCGCTCACCGCGTGTGCGGTCAGCGTGTCGCCGATCTCCGACGAGCTCCCCGTCGGCCCCGGCGACGTCGTCATCGACTGCATCTTCGGCACGGGCCTCTCGCGCGCGCCGGAAGGGAAGTTCGCGAACGCCATCGGGCGCATCTCGGTGTGGCGCGCGGCGGGCGCGAAGGTGCTCTCCGCCGACATGCCGAGCGGGCTGCAGACCGACAACGGCGTGCCGTTCGCCCCCTGCGTCGCGGCCGACGCGACGCTCGCGTTCGGGTTCTTGAAGGTGGGGCAGGCGCTCGAGCCCGGCGCCTCGCTGTGCGGAGAGCTCGAGGTCGTCGACATCGGCATCCCGCGCGCGGCGCACTCGGTGCTGAAGGAGCCGCAGGTCTACCTCCTCGAGGAGAGCGACGTGCGCGGGCGGTTGCCTCCGCGGAAGCCCGACTCGCACAAGGGCACGTTCGGGCACGTGCTCGTCATCGCCGGCTCGTGGGGCAAGACGGGGGCGGCGGCGCTCGCCGGCATGGCTGCGCTGCGTGCCGGCGCCGGCCTCGTCACGGTCGCGACGCGCCCCGAGTCGCTGGTGCCGATCATGTCGTTCGCGCCCGAGCTCATGGGTGTCGAGCTGGTGAACGATGGGCCCCTGGGGCCGTCGGATCTCAACCCGCTGCTCGAGGCCGCGGAGGGCAAAGAGGCCGTCGTCTTCGGCCCCGGCATTCCGCGGGGCGAGGAGACGCACAAGCTGCTCGCCGCGCTGCTCGAGGAGCTCAGCATTCCCTGCGTGCTCGACGCCGACGGCCTCAACGCGCTCGCCGGCCACCTCGACATGTTGAAGAAGGCGAAGGGCGAGCTGTTGCTCACGCCGCACCCGGGCGAGATGGCGCGCCTCGCGGACAAGACCGTCGTCGAGGTGAACCAGAACCGGATCATCTCGGCGCGCTCGATCGCGCAGGAACAAAACGTCGTCGTCGTGCTGAAGGGCGCGCGCACGCTCATCGCTCGCGACGACGGCACGGTGTTCATCAACCCGACCGGCAACCCGGGCATGGCGACCGGAGGCACCGGCGACGTGCTGTCCGGCATCTGCGGCGCGCTGCTGGCTCAAGGCCTGGGCCCCGAGGACGCGGCCGTCACCGGCGTCTACGCGCACGGCCTCGCCGGAGATCTCGTCGCGAAGCGCAAGGGCCTCATGGGGCTGGTGGCGAGCGATCTGCTCGACGGCCTGGGCGAGGTCTGGGTCCGGTGGGGACGCTGATCAGCGCGTCTGTCGAGGAGACGCACGCGCTCGGCGTGAAGCTCGGGCGCCTGCTTCAGCCGGGTGACGTCATCGGTCTCGCCGGAGAGCTCGGCGCGGGGAAGACCGCGCTCGTCCGCGGCATCGCGGAAGGGGCGGGCGTCTCGGCAGAGGACGTCTCGAGCCCCACGTTCACGATCGTGCAGACCTACGCCGGGCGGCTGCCGCTGCACCACGCGGACTTGTACCGGCTGTCGACGGCGGATGAGCTGTATGCGACCGGGTTCTTCGATCTGCTCGAGGACGGTGGCGCTGCGGTGATCGAGTGGATCGATCGGGTGAAGATCGACGTGCCGATGCTGCGGGTGGAGCTGAGGATCCTCGACGCGACGCGGAGGGAGATCGAGGTGACGCCCCACGGACCGCGTGCAGAGGACCTCTCGTTCACGCTGAGCGGAGGCCGCAGGCCGTAGTCGAAGCGGGCCTCGCGCCGGCTTCGGGCGAACGGAGGCGGCTATGCGGCGAGGAATTCGGTCAGCGCCTGGTTCACGAGCTCGGGCCGGTCGGACTGCACGAAGTGGCCGGCGCCTTCCACCGGCACGACCTTCAGGTTCGGCGCCTCGGCTTCCGTGCCAGGCACCAGCTCGTCGAAGCCGAGCGCGGAATCTCGCAGGCCCCAGACGAGCAGGGTCGGCACGGTGATGCGGCTGAACTTCGGCGGGTTCAGAATCTGCCTCGGGATCGCCCGGTACCAGCCGACCATCGCCTGAGCGGCGCCGGGCTTCCGAATCGCCTCGCGGAACGGCTGCAGCTCTTCGTCGCTCACGTGCGCCTTGTTCACGACGTTGCCCTTGAGCACGCGCATGAGGTTCATGGCGCCGTCCTTCGTGAGCAGCCACTCGGCGAGGCCGGGCACCTGGAACATGAACATGTACCAACTGCGCAGCGCCTGCCGCGGGCGGAAGACGCGCGTGCGCATCAGCGCGGGGTGGGGGCAGTTGAGCACCGCGAGGCGCTCGACGTGCTCCTGGCGGGTGGCGCCGAGGTGCCAGGCGACGGCGCCTCCCCAGTCGTGACCGACGATGCGGGCGCGTCCGCCGACGCCCAGGTGATCGATGAGGTTGCAGATGTCGCCGGCGAGGGTGTTCAGGTCGTACGGCCCCTGCTTGTCGGTGTCGGCGTAGCCGCGCTGATCCGGCACGACGACGCGGAAGCCGGCCTCGGCGAGCGGGCGGATCTGGTGCCGCCACGACCACCACATCTCGGGGAAGCCGTGGAGGAGGACGACCGTGGGCCCCGCTCCGGCCTCGACCCAGTGCATGGTGATCGAGCCGATGCGAGCCGTGCGGTGCGTGGCGATGTCGTCGAGGTCTCTGGGGATCACGGGATCGGGCGGATGATCGCCTCGAGCCGCTCGTCGATCGTGAGGAGGTGGTCCTCGGGGATCTCGCGCCAGGGCTCTCCGTCGACGAGCGGCTCGGAGGCGATCATCCGCAGGCCGTCGCGCTCGACGTGGAACAGCGTCTTCCCGTGGCGGGTGACGGCCGTGATGCAGCCGTCGGTGACGAAGAGGTTCAAGGTGGTGGGCTTGTCGGGGGTGCCAGGGTAGAGGCTCGCGACCTGGCGCATGGTCTTCGTCAGCGCCTTGCAGACGGCGTCGAGCGAGGTCGCGCCTTCCTCGAGGTTCGTGAGGAACAGGTAGAAGCAGCGCTCGGAGTCGGTCTGCCCCTTGATGCAGGCCTTCCACTTCTCGGCGATGAGCCCGTCGAGGGGCGCGCGGTTCTCGTCGAAGCCGCGCACGGTGCCGTTGTGACAGAAGACCCAACGGCCGTTGCAGAACGGGTGCGTGTTGTCGGGGTGCGCGCCGCCGACGCTGGCCTCGCGGATGTGCGCGAGCAGGTTCCGCGAGCGGAGGCTCCTGGTGAGCGCGTGGAAGTGATCCGACGCATGCGCCGCGCAGATGTCTTTGTGGTGCTTGAGGCAGTCGTCGTCGAACTGCACGACGCCCCAGCCGTCCTTGTGCTGGACGCTCAACTTCCGAAGGTTCTCGAAGGCGGGCGCGACCGGCCAGGGCTCTCTCGAGCGAACGGCGAAGATGCGGCACATGGGATCAGCGCTTCCGTACCACGCGGCCGAACTCCCAGCACAGCAGCCCATCCTTCAGGACGTGTCGCACTTCGGTAACGCCGAGGTGGTACGGCAACGTCCGGTAGGACGGGCACTGGTAGACGACGACGTCGGCGGGGCCTCCGACGAAGAGACGCCCGGCGTCGGGGAGCTTGAGCGCGCGCGCCGCGTTGCGCGTGAAGCCCAGGTACGCCTCCGCCGGGGTCAGCCCGCACTCCAGGCACGCGAGCGACATCACCAGCGACACGTTCTCGGTCATCGACGAGCCGGGGTTGCAGTTCGTGCAGAGCGCGACCGTGACGCCGGCGTCGATCAGCGCGCGGCCCGGCGCGTACTTGCGCTCGCGCAGGAAGAGCGTCGAGGTCGGCGCCAGCACGGCGACGGTGCCCGACTTCGCGAGCGCTGCGATGCCCTCGGGGCTGACGTGCTCGAGGTGATCTGCGGTCGCGGCGCCGAGCTCGGCGGCCAGCTCGGCTCCTCCGCCGGCGGTCAGCTGGTCGACGTGCAGCCGGGGGACGAGGCCGAGCTCCTTCGCTCGGCCGAGCACCTGTCGCGCCTCGTCGGCGGTGAAGGCGGACTTCTCGACGAACGCGTCGCAGAAGACGGCCAGCTTCGCCTCGGCGACGCGGGGGAGGAGATCGTCGAGCACCGCTTCGATCCAGCCGTCCGCGCGCGTGTGCAGCGCGAGCACGGTGGGGACCAGCTTCACCGGCTGCAGGCCGTCGAGCGACTTGATGGCGCGCAGCATCTTGAGCTCGGCGTTCACCTCGAGGCCGTAGCCGCTCTTCACCTCGGCGGTGGTGACGCCGTGCGAGAGCAGGTTCACCAGGCGGGGCACGGCGCCGTAGGCGAGCTCTTTCTCGGGCGCGGCGCGCGTGGCTTCGACGGTGCGCTTGATGCCGCCGCCGGCGTTCGCGATCTCGAGGTAGGTGGCGCCGCGGCAGCGCTGCTCGAACTCGGCGGCGCGGTCTCCGCCGAAGACGGCGTGCGTGTGGCAGTCGACGAGGCCCGGGCCCACGAAGGAGCCGCGCGCGTCGAGCTCGTCGTCTCCGGGACCGGGGAGCTCGGAGTCGGGGCCCAGCCAGGCGATCTTCCCGTTCTTGATCGCGACGGCGCCCTTCGGGATGGGCGCGAGCGGATCGGCGTCGGGACCGTCACACGTCACGACCTCGGACGTGTTCCGGATGACGAGGTCGAACATCAGACGGTGACGCCCGGGATCTTCACGCCGCGCTCTTTCGCGACGGTGATCGCCTCGTCGTAGCCGGCGTCGACGTGTCTCAGCACGCCCATGCCGGGATCCGACGTCAGCACGCGCGAGATCCGCCGCGCGGCTGCTTCGGTGCCGTCGGCGACGATCACCTGGCCGGCGTGCAGCGAGTAGCCGATGCCGACGCCTCCGCCGTGGTGGAACGAGACCCACGACGCCCCGTTCACCGCGTTCACCAGCGCGTTCAAGATCGGCCAGTCGGCGACGGCGTCGGTGCCGTCCTTCATGCCCTCGGTCTCGCGGTTCGGCGAGGCGACCGAGCCGCAGTCGAGGTGATCGCGGCCGATGACGATGGGCGCCGAGAGCTCGCCGGCGCGCACCATCTCGTTGAACATGAGGCCGGCCTTCTCGCGCTCGCCGTAGCCGAGCCAGCAGATGCGCGCGGGCAGGCCCTGGAAGGCGACCTTCTCTCCCGCGAGCTGCAGCCAGCGGACCATGGACGTCTTCTTGGGGAAGAGATCCATCAGCGCGCGGTCGGTCTTCTGGATGTCCTTCGGGTCGCCGGAGAGCGCCACCCAGCGGAAGGGCCCCTGGCCCTCGCAGAACAGCGGGCGGATGTACGCGGGCACGAAGCCGGGGAAGCTGAACGCGTCCTTCACTCCGCCTTGCTCGGCGAACGCGCGGATGTTGTTGCCGTAGTCGAAGACGTGGCTGCCCGACTCCTTGAACGCGAGCATCGCGCGCACGTGCTCGGCCATCGAGGCGATGGAGCGCTCGGTGTACTGCTTCGGGTCGCTCTTCCGCAGCGCCGCCGCCTCTTCGAGCGAGAGCCCTTTGGGGACGTAGCCGTTGAGCGGGTCGTGCGCCGACGTCTGGTCGGTGACCAGATCGGGCTTGAAGCCGCGGCGCACCAGCTCGGGCAGCACCTCGGCGGCGTTGCCGATGATCGCGATGGAGCGGGGCGTCTTGTCGGCCTTCGCCGCCTTGACGAGATCGAGCGCCTGGTCGAGCGACTGCGCGATGACGTCGAGGTACCGCGTGTCGAGCCGCCGCTTCGCGCGCGAGCGATCGACCTCGACCGCGAGGCAGATGGCGCCGTTCATCGTGGCCGCGAGCGGCTGCGCGCCGCCCATGCCGCCGAGGCCCGCGGTCAGGATGACCTTGCCGCTCAGATCCGCGCTGCCCCAGTGGGCGCGCCCGGCCGCCGCGAACGTCTCGTACGTGCCCTGCAGGATCCCCTGCGTGCCGATGTAGATCCACGAGCCCGCGGTCATCTGGCCGTACATCATCAGGCCCTTCGCCTCGAGGTCGCGGAAGTGCTCCCAGGTGGCCCACTTGCCGACGAGGTTCGAGTTCGCGATGAGCACGCGCGGCGCGTCGGCGTGCGTGCGCATGATGCCGACGGGCTTGCCCGACTGGACGAGCAGCGTCTCGTCGTCGGCGAGCGTCTTGAGCGAGGCGACGATGCGCTCGTACGACGGCCAGTCGCGCGCCGCCTTGCCGGTGCCGCCGTAGACGACGAGATCTTCAGGGCGCTCGGCGACGTCGGGGTCGAGGTTGTTCATGATCATGCGGTACGCGGCCTCCTGCACCCAGCCTCTGCAGGTCAGTCGGTTTCCGCGCGGCGCTCTGATCTCCATGGCGGGCGGTATATAGACGGCGCTCGATGATGCGCAACGTAGCGATCGGAGCGGTGCTGGGCTTCGGCCTGGTGGTGCTGCTCCTGTCGGTGTTCAACACGCAGCCGCCGCCGGCCGCGCCGCCGCCCGCGGTCGATGCGGGCATGGGCATCGTGCCGATGAACGTGGCTCCGGTGGTGGTGCTCCCGCCGGCCCTGCGGGTTCGGCCGCCGTCCACCACCCGAGCCTTCGCGCCCGACGGGCCGCTCATGGTGCCTCCGGCGGAGGACTCGCTGGTCCGCGACGCCGGGCCCCCGTAGCGCGGCGGTCAGGCCCAAAACTGTTGCTCCGACGGGTGGGTGTTACGCTTTCTCCGTCGAATGAAGCCCGTCTTCGTGGCCGCGCTGTGCTCGAGCGCGGTGTTCTCGTGTGCGCACTTCGGGCCGGCTCCCGGAGGGCCGGAGGCCGCGGCGCGCTCCTACGCCGACGCGCTCGAGGAGAACCGGCTCGAGGCCGCGCGCGCGCTGTCGACGGGGCTCGAGGCCGAGCAGTTCGCGAAGGTCTACGCCGATGCGGGTGTGCGGGCCGAGCGGGCGCGCGCGGTGCGGGCGGCGGCCGACGGCGCGCAGGGCGTCGCGTCGCTGAAGCTCGTGCTCGAGAACGGCGCCTGGCGGGTGCAGGAGCTCGAGCCGGCGAAGCCGCAGGTGCAGGAGGCCGCCGCCGACGTGCTGGTGCGGTTCCTGGACGCGGCCGATGCGGGGAACTTCGAGGCGGCGCTCGGGCTGCTCGGCGCTCAGTGGCGCAACAAGTACACGCCCAAGCGCTTCGAAGAGGACTTCGCGAAGGAGCCGCTGGCGAAAGAGCGCCTGCAGCGCGCGCGGTCGGCGCTCGCGCAGGGCACGTGGGTGGTCGACGCTTCGGGTGCGCAGCTGCCGCTCGGCGATGGGCGGGCGGTGCGGCTGGCGAGGGAAGGCGACGCTTACCGCGTGGTGGCGCTCGAATGAGCAAGCCGACGCCGGAGCAGCTCAAGGCCTGGGGCGCCTCGATGCGCGAGATCGACCCCAGCTCGCTCATGCAGGACGACGATGGGCTGAAGGTCCGCTGGTACCTCGGCGACGCCGCGACCGAGCTGTACTGCTGGATTCACCCCGACGGCCGGCCCGATCACATGCAGCTCGTCTTCTCGCGCGTGTCCGTCGAGTGGAGCCACAAGAAGGGGCTCACCACCGGCACGTTCCAGGCGGGCGCGTCGATGGCCGGCGGCCGGTACGACCCGTACCTCTTGTCGGTGGGCAAAGAGGTCGACCGCGAGGTCTGCGAGGCGGCGCTCACGCTGCTGAGCGCGAGCAACATCGACAAGGCGCTGAGCAAGCCGATGGTGGATGCGCTGAACGGCGTGCTCGGGAAGTGACGCTCAGGCCCGCTTGCGCCCGTAGAGCATGCTGACGAGATCGCGCAGCTCGGCGCGCACCACCTTCAGCTCGAACCACGCGAACACGAGCAGCCACACGCACAGCTGCAGCGCGACCATGTAGCCCTCGGAGAACCCGTGGTTCGTGTGCTGGTACAGGTAGTAGCCCATGAAGATCGCCTGCAGCCCCATCAGGGCTCCGAGCGCGGGCTTCTGGTCCTGCCGCGTCGCCAGGCCGAGCGCCATCAGCCCGAGCATGTTCCAGTAGTACATGTTCACGACCAGCCAGGTGAAGACGAGTATCGGCCCCAGCGTGAACGCGCCGACCTCGTCGGTGCGCAGGATCAGCACGAACACGGCGAGCGTGAAGAGCAGTTGGAAGAACTTGAAGCCGAGCTGGTGGTCGTTGATGTCGACGTCGGCGCGGCCCTGCTTCATCTCGCGCGGGAACAGCCAGTGCACCGCGAGCTCGCCCGCCGAGCTCTCTTCGATCTGCAGGTACACGGTCCGTAGGCTGTACTGGATGCTGTAGAACCGCTCGACGACCGCAGCGTCGATGCGCTTCTTGTAGTCGGCCCAGACCCAGAAGCCGCCGAACATGAACGCGGCGAGCAGCACGGCCGCGGTGCCGCTCGCGAACGTGCCCGCGACCATCTGCTTGTACTTGGCGTGGATCTTCTTGTCCCTCCAGCACGTGACCGCGGCGCGGAAGAACAGCGCCACTCCGAACCAGAGCGGGAAGAGCTTGGTGGCCACCGCGAAGCCGAAGAAGAGGCCGGCGTAGAGCCACTTCTCGCGCTTCATCATGCAGATCGTCATGCCGAGGCAGAACAGCCAGTCCCAGCGCAGGAAGCTGCCGGCGAGGTACGGGAAGACGAGGGGAGGCGTCGCCCACATCAGCATGCCGATCGCCGCGGGCTTCCAGCCGAACGTCTTGAAGATGAACCACCACATGAACGCCATCAGCGCCATGTCGAGCCAGCCGAGGAAGGCCTGGCCACCGGGCGTCCAGGGCACGACGCGCGAGATGGGGTGCGTGATGACGCTCCACGCGGGCGAGTTCGAGTTGCCGTGATCCTGGAGGATCGAGTTGAACCGCGAGCGCCAGGCGGCGGTGCCCTGGGCGCGCTCCTGCTCGCACTGCGCGCGGCACTGCATCAGCGTCGAGACGTCGTTGCACCGCCTCGCCTCGCACGCCTCGAGGTCGGCGAGGTTGGGCGGAGTCATCAACAGCTCCCAGTCGCGCTTGAACTCCTCCCAGCGGGGACCGAAGCGGCCGACGATGCGCTCGCGCTCGGCGAACGCCTTGCTGACCGGCTCGAGCTCGAAGGTGGCGTTGTCGCGGATCTGCTGAACGTTGAGCGCGCGCGTGGTCTCGGCGTCGGCGAGCACGGCGGCGCGGTAGAGGTCGAACCAGCCGACCTCCTGCTGGTACTTGGCGGCGAGATAGAAGTGGAACTGCTCGTGGTGGTGGACGAGCTTGAGGCCCGCGCCGTTGAACGTGCCGTAGTTGCACCAGGCGAACACCATCAGCGCCGAGAGCGTGAGGAAGGCGAACTTCTTCTGCTTCTCGAACCGATCCTTCGTGAGGGCGTCGACGAGGAGCAGGCCCACGTGGGCCTCGAGGATGATGATCTTGATGATCCCCGAGATGAAGTGATTCATCGACCGACGCTTGATACATGAAAAGCGCAATGGCCATCGACGAAAGAGACGTGCTCGCAGCGCTCGGGAAAGTCATCGACCCCGAGCTCCACATCGACATCGTGCGCGCGGGCATGGTGAAGGACCTCAAAGTGAGCGGCAGCGACGTGAGCCTGAAGGTCGAGCTCACGACGCCCGCCTGCCCGATGAAGGACAAGATCGAGAAGGACGTCGAGGCCGCGCTCGCCGCGGTGCCTGGCATCGGAGCCCGCAAGATCGACTGGGGCGCGCGCGTGCGGCCCGCTCCGGGGCCCGCGCAGCAGTCGCTGCTCCCCGACGTGAAGAACGTCGTGCTCGTCGGCGCCGGCAAGGGCGGCGTCGGCAAGAGCACCGTCGCGGTGAACCTCGCGTGCGCGCTGCAGCGGCACGGCGCGAAGGTCGGCCTGCTCGACGCCGACTTCTACGGCCCCTCGATTCCGCTGATGACCGGCATCCGCAAGAAGCCGGTGAGCGTCGACGGAAAGCGGCTCGAGACGCTCGAGGCGCACGGCATCAAGGTGATGTCGATCGGCTTCCTCATCGAGCCCGACCAGGCGCTGGTGTGGCGCGGGCCGATGCTGCACGGCGCGCTGATGCAGCTCGTGCGCGACGTGAACTGGGGCGAGCTCGACTACCTGGTGCTCGACCTGCCTCCCGGCACGGGCGACGTGGCGCTGTCGATCTCGCAGCAGGTGCGGTCGTCGGGAGCGGTGCTGGTGACGACTCCGCAGGACGTCGCGCTCGCCGACGTGGTGCGCGCGAAGGGCATGTTCGACAAGGTGCACGTGCCGGTGCTCGGCATCATCGAGAACATGAGCCAGTTCGTGTGCCCGCACTGCGGCAAGGGCACGCACGTGTTCGACGTGGGCGGCGGTCGCAAGGCGGCCGAGATGATGGACATCGCGTTCCTCGGCGAGCTGCCGCTGGATCTGAAGGTGAGGCAGGGTGGAGACCGCGGCCTGCCGGTCGTCGTCGGTCACCCCGAGTCGCCCGAGGCGCAGAAGTTCATGGAGATCGCCCGCAACGTCGCGGGCCGCATCAGCGCAGAGAACGTCCGCGGGCGGGCGCCCGTCGTGACCGGTCCCGGTGCGCAGGTTAGTGTGGGCTAAGCGCATGCTCCCCGACGATCAGAACCCCGATCCGCTGGATCCGCCGTCGGAGGAGGAGGACTTCTCCGGTGAGCACGCCGACCCGAGCGCCGGCCTGCGAGGAGTCATCCCCGAGCTCGTGCGCAAGGTCGCGGTCGCGGGCCTGGGCGCCGTGTTCATGACCGAAGAGGGCATTCGCAACCTCGCCGGCCAGCTGAAGCTCCCCAAGGAAGCGCTCGGCCTGGTGCTCGGTCAGGCCGAAAAGACGAAAGAGGAGATCGGCCGCGTCATCTCGGAAGAGATCCGCCGCTTCCTCCAGTCGGAGAAGCTCCGCAACGAGTTCCTCAAGATGATCGCCGGCATGACCATCGAGGTCCGCGCCGAGGTGAAGCTCGTGCCGGACAAGGTGAAGGAGCACGCCGACACTCCGTCGCTGTTGCCGAAGGTCAACGTGACGGAGCTCAAGGCCCGCACCGCCGGCAAGCGCTCGAAGGAGTGAAGTGAAGAAGCGGTTGCCGCTGGTGCTGGTCGCGCTCGCCGGCGTGTTCCTCTGGCGCGGCGGCTTCGGGCTCCTGCCGGTCGAGCGCGAGCTCACCTGGAAGCTCTGGGGCGACTTCGGGACGATTCGCCGCGTCGAGCTGCAGCTGTACCAGGGCGACGAGCTCTTGCAGCGCACGCAGCTGGAATTGCCGAGCGGAGCCGGCTTCGAGCCGACGACGAAGGTGACGCTGCGGAAGGGGGCGTACCGGGGCCTCGTGATGCTGTACCGCGCCGATGCCGGCGCGCCCGAGGTTCACGAGCACCAGGTGCACGTGGACGAGAGCACCTCGGTGTTTACGGTCCCCTGAAGCAACCCGGGCTCTCAGCTCACGAGAACTACCTCGTGAGCCTGTCGCGCACACTTCGGAGCTTCTTCAAGGCGGTGGTCGACACCGTCTCGACGATCGTGGCTCCGCCGCTGTGGGTTCCGGTTCGTGTCCCGTCTGCCTCCCGTGTTCGGAGGCTTTCGGAGACACGACCTTGCGACCTCTGCTGATCCTCGCGTTGCTGGCCTCGGCCACCGCACACGCCCAATTCGCCAACCGTCACTTCGGCATCGAAGCGGCGCCGATGCGCTTCACCGACTCGGAGTTCACGACGGGCCTCATGGCCACGCTCGACTTCGGCTGGTACATCGAGAACGGCTTCGAGGTCGGCGGCCGGGTCCCCGTCGCGCTCTTCCTGACTCCGGTCTCGAACCGGCAGCGCGTGGCGACCGGCGGCCAGCTCTACGCGCGCTACCTGTTCCTCGAGGAAGAGCTGCGTCCCTGGGCCGGCCTCGAGCTCGACGTGCTGTACATCTTCCGCGACAACCCGAACCAGGAGACGAACGCGCAGGTGTTCTTCGGCCCCGGCGTCAGCGCCGGCCTCGAGTACTTCGTGAGGCCGGACGTCTCCATCGGCGCGCGGGCGATGTTCACGTTGTACCTCGGCGTGAACAACGCGGCGCCGATCCGCCCCGGCTACGGCGGCACCCTCGCAGCACAGGTGTACTTCTGACATGCGCGCCGCGTTCGTGATGGCGGCGGCGCTGTGCCTGCCGCGGGTGGCTCCGAATGATCCGTACGGCGTCGAGTGCGCGAGGACGCTCGACGAGATCACCTGCCAGCATGCGGTCGAGTTCTGCCCGCAGTGCCCCGAAAACTGGGTGAACCTCGGCATCATCGCGCAGCGGGCCGGCGACAAGGCGCTCGCGCGCGAGCGGTACATCAAGGCGCTGCGCATCGAGACCGAGCTCGCGCAGGCGTACAACAACCTCGGCGTGCTGGATCTCGCCGACCGCGACTACCGGCTCGCCGAGCAGCGCTTCCTCCGCGCCCTCGACGTGAACCCCGACTACAACGAGGCGCGGCACAACCTCGGGCTCGCGCACTGGCGGCAGGGGAAGCTCGACGAGGCCGAGAAGGACTTTCGCCACATGATCGTCGCCAACTCCCGGCTCTCGGAGCCTTACGGATCGTTGGGTGCGCTCGCGCTCGAGCGGGGGAGGCCCGCGGACGCGGCGCAGTGGTACCAGCAGGCGGTGCTGCTCGAACCGTCCTGGGCGGCGGCGTGGCACGGGCTCGCTGCGGCGCAGGAGCTCATGGGACTGCGGGCCGACGCGGCCGCCGCGTACGAGTCGTGCGTCGACGCCGGAGGAGATGAGGCCTGCCGCCGAGGACTCGAGCGCCTGCGGCCGTGACGCCGTTTCGAGTCGTGCGCGCGAGGGCGAGGCCGGCTATACGCGCCGCCCATGATCGAGAACATCATCGTCGTGGGAGCCGGCCAGATGGGCGCCGGCATCGCGCAGGTGGCGCTCGGCGCCGGCCTGAAGGTCACGCTCGTCGACGCGCTCCCCGCCGCCCTCGAGAAGGGCAAGGGCCGCATCGAGGCCGGGTTCGCGAAGTTGGTCGAGAAGGGCAAGCTCGACGACGCGAAGCGCAAAGACGCGCTGTCGCGGCTGTCGCTCGCAAGCAACATCGCCGACGTGAAGGGCGCCGACGCGGGCATCGAGGCCGTCACCGAGAACGAGGAGCTCAAGAAGAAGCTCTTCCGCGAGCTCGACGCCGTCGTGAAGCCGGGTGGGGTGCTGGCCTCGAACACGTCGTCGATTCCGATCACGCGCATCGGCGCGGTCACGAAGCGGCCCGAGGCCGTGATCGGCATGCACTTCATGAACCCGGTGCCGCTGATGGCGCTCGTCGAGATCATCCGCGGCGCGGCCACCAGCGACGAGGCCTACGCCGCGACGAAGGCGCTCGCCGAGAAGATGGGCAAGACCACCGTCGTGTCGAAGGACATGCCCGGCTTCATCGTGAACCGCATCCTGATCCCGATGCTGAACGAGGCGTGCTTCGCGCTGCAGGAAGGCCTCGGCTCGGCGGAGGACATCGACACCGCGATGAAGCTGGGCACGAACCAGCCGATGGGGCCGCTGCAGCTCGCGGACTTCATCGGGCTCGACACGGTGCTCTACATCGCCGAGGTGCTGCACAAGGGACTGGGCGACGACAAGTATCGGCCGGCGCCGCTGTTGCGCCAGACGGTCGACGCGGGCTGGCTCGGCAAGAAGACGGGCCGCGGGTTCTACAAGTACTAGAGGGACGCACATGGAATTCGTGAAGCTGGAAGTGAGCGAGGGCATTGCGACGGTCACGATCGACCGGCCCAAGGCGCTGAACGCGCTGAACTCGCAGGTGCTGACGGAGCTGCTCGAGACGTGGAAGCAGGCGAGCCTGTCGCGGGCGATCATCGTCACGGGCGCGGGCGAGAAGTCGTTCGTGGCCGGCGCGGACATCGGCGAGCTGCTCGAGGGCAAGCTGCAGGCCGAGCACGGCCACGCGGCGATGCAGGCGATCGACGAGTGCCCGGTGCCGGTGATCGCGGCGGTGAACGGCTTCGCGCTCGGCGGCGGCTGTGAGCTCGCGCTGGCGTGCGACTTCATCTACGCGAGCGAGAAGGCGAAGCTGGGCCTGCCCGAGGTCACGCTCGGCGTGATCCCGGGGTGGGGCGGCACACAGCGGCTGCCGCGGCTCGTCGGCCCGGCCCGCGCCAAGGAGCTCATCACCACCGGCGACATGCTCGACGCGGCGAAGGCGAAGGAGATCGGGCTCGTGCTCGACGTGCTTCCCCCGGAGAAGCTGCTCGCGCACTGCCGCGAGGTGGCGCTGCGGATCGCGAAGCGCGGGCCGCTCGCCGTCAGCGCCGCGCTCGAGGTGATCGACGCCGGCCTCGACGTCTCGCTCGAAGAGGGTTGTCAGCTCGAGCGGAACCAGTTCGGCGGGCTGATGAAGACCTCCGACATGCAGGAAGGCATGAAGGCGTTCCTCGAGAAGCGGCAGCCGAGCTTCAAGGGGGCGTGAGGGGGCGCGCGGCGCCCGCGCGCGGCTCGGCGTCAGTGCTTGCCGGGCTCCAGCGCGACGCCCTTCCGAGACGCGTAGATGTACGCCTCCATGGCCTTCATGCGCGGGTCGTCTTCGGCCATCGGGGTGCCGCGAACCGGGTTCTCGATGCACCAGTTGATCATGTCGCGCAGCATCGCCACGCGGCCGAGCTGCACCTGGAACTTCGGGTACGTCTCGGGGTGCGTGTTCGACGCGTCGGGGTGGCACATGTCGCACGAGATCGCGACGGTGCCGCCGAGCTTCTTCGCGTCGTGGAACACCGCCTTGCCCTCGGCGACCGCCTCGTCGACCGACGCCTTCCAGATCGCCTCGTCGCGCTGGGTGAACGCTCCGTAGGTGTGACCGGCGGGAGGCTGCGGCTTTGCCGGGGTGCTCTCGATCTTCTTCTCCGGCGCGGCAGCCGGAGCGGCCGGCGCCGCCGCCACGTCCCACTTCATCTTCGGGTTCTTCTTCTTCCACTCGGCCATCAGCGTGTCGCTGACCGCCTGACCTTCGGCGCGCGTCTGGGGCGCCTGCTTCACCTCCAACGACGTCTCTCCGTCGCACATGCCGACGACGACTCCGCCGTTCTTCGCCGCGGGCAGCTGGTGCGTGTCGGCTCCCAGCGCCATCAACAGGATCAGGGTCTTCATGGCGTCACGTGCCTTTCAGTAGGAGGGGAGCCGGGTCGGAGCCGGGCGGTCTTCCTTGCCGTTGCTCGCGGTGTACGTGGCGCGCACCGTCACCGGGTCGCGGTCCCACAGGTTGTAGAGCTTGTCGACGAGGCCGTTCTCGAGCAGGTCCATGCGGCCGTCTCCGCAGCCGTCGAACGCGCTGAACGGGTCGGCGCGGTTCTGCTGCACCGTGAGCGTCGGCAGACCTTCCGGCGCGTAGGGCCACGGCCACGCGGTCGACAGCATGCCGTGGAAGTGGATGTTGCCGATGCGGTTCGTGAGCAGTTGGTGCGTGTGGCCGTGAATCACCGTCACGTTCGCGAACGGCCTCAAGAGCGCCTGGACCTCGTCGGCGTCGTCCGTCCAGAAGTTCCAGTTCCGGAAGTACTTGTAGAGCGGCGAGTGGCTGAAGACGACGAGCGGCGTCTTCTTGTCGACCTTCGCGAGATCGTTCTTGAGCCACTCGCGGCCCTGAGGCCCGACCTCGAAGCGCGACTGCCGGCCGTCGTCGAGGCCCGCGACGATCTGCATGCGCTCCTCGGGCGTGTAGCCGTTGGCCGTCCAGAAGTCCTTCTCCTGGACGCTCATGAGCGTCACGAAGTGAACGCCCTTGTGATCGAACGAGTACTGCGGCGGGCCGAAGAGCTTCTGCCAGTACTCGCCCATGTCGAGGAACCAGTCGTGCTCGCCGACCATCATCTTCACCGGCGCCTTGAGCCCTTTGAGGATCTGCGCGCCGAGGTCGAGCTCTTCCCTCTTGCCGAGCTGCGCGAGATCTCCGCCGAAGAGGACGAAGTCCGGCTGGGGATCCAACCGGTTCACGTCGTCGACCGCGCGCAAGATGGACCGCACGAAGCGATCGTTCAGCTCCTTCTTGTAGAGGTGCGTGTCCGAGATGTACGCGAACGTGAACTTCGGCTTCGACGCCGGCGCCGCGCCGGCCACCTCGACGAGCTGGAAGCTGTGCGGCGTCACCAGGCCCTTGGCCGCCACGATGCCGGCGGACAGTCCGGCCAGGCGCATGAAGCTGCGCCGGTCGAGCCGCTTCAGCCCCTCGTAGAAGGCGGCCCGCTCTTCGTAGTGCTTCGTCTCGATGCTCTTGGGCATCTTCACGGTCTCCCTCCGATGTTTCCGTAGAGGCCGACCTCGGCCGGGTTCTTCTTCTCGAGATCCGGGTTCGGAGCGAGGTCGCCCAGCGAGCCCTTTTTTCCCATCGCCGCCGCGACATCGCGCTCCGGCCGCTTGTTCTTGTTCTTCTTCTGCGCGGCGAGCTCGGTCTTCTCGAGCGCGGCGAACTGGTCTGACGTGAGCGCGAACATGAACGCGACGAGGTCGTCGATCTCGGCCTCGGTGAGCCCGAGGCGCTGCATGCCGCCGTCGAGGAACGGGTTCGGGACGCCGCCCTTGTTGTAGTGGTCCATCACGTCCCACAGGGTCGCCAGCGAGCCGTCGTGCATGTACGGGCCGGTGACGGCGACGTTGCGCAACGTCGGCGTCTTGAACGAGCCGATGTCGTTCTCGGCCTTGGTGACGAGGAAGCGGCCGAGCTCGGAGAACTTCGAGCCCAGCGCGAGCTCGTCGATCTGCTTCTGGTCGCCCGAGCGCACCGTCACGAGCGCTTCCTGCGCGAGCTGCACGAAGTCCTGCTTGTGCGCCGCGATGCCGACGTTGTGGAACTTGCCGTCGGCGAACAGCGGGCTGACGGCGTTGCCCGCGTGGCAGCTGTTGCAGCGGCCCTTGCCGTTGAAGAGGGCCCAGCCGCGCGTCGCCGACGCGTCCATCGCCTTCGAGTCGCCGGCGAGGAAGCGGTCGAAGCGGGAGTCTCCGAAGATCTGCGTGCGCTCGAACGCCGCGATGGCGCGCGCGATGTCGTCGGCGTTCACGTCGCGGCCGAACACGCGTTGAAACTCGCTCGCGTATTCGGGCATGCCCTTCACCTTCGCGACGAGCTGATCGCTGGTCTCGACGCCCATCTCGATGGGGTTCAAGATCGGGAGGATCGCCTGATCCTCGAGCGTCGCGGCGCGGCCGTCCCAGAACTGCGTCGCGCTGAACAGCGCGTTCGCGACGGTCGGGCTGTTGCGCTGGCCGACCTGCTTGCCGATGCCTTGTGCGCGTGGCTTGCCGTCGGTGAACGCGCGCTTCGGGTCGTGGCACGTCGCGCAGCTCGTCGAGTCGTCCTTCGAGAGGCGCTTGTCGTTGAACAGCTTCTCGCCGAGGGCGATCTGCTCGGGCGTGGGGCGGCGGTCGGCTGGGACGGAGATCTCCCAGATGGCGGGCTTGAAGCCCAAGGGGAGCTTCGGACCTGCAGCCGGCGTGGCCAGCAGGCACAACGCGACGAGTGGGGTCATGGCGTCGCTGCTAACGGCCACGCACCTGGATCGTTACGTCTATTCCCGCTTGCCCCACTTCTTGATGGCACCGACCAGTCGCCTCAGACCGCTCGGCGTGTTGCCGTGCCTCGAGAGCCCGTCGGGGATGGGGTTCTCCTGTGAGTCTGCGGGACGAGACGGCGCGGTGACGACGCGGTGCTCGGCCCACTCGATTCCGGCGAGCGTCGCCGCGACCGCGTCGCGGATGTGGATGAGGTAGGGGTCTGCGCCCGTGTAGCCGTCGAACGCCCTGCGGCAGCGATCGAGCCGCACGGGGGCGGGCTCGGCGTCCCACAGGATGTTGCCCCGGCTGGAGACGTCCTCGTTTCCGACCAGCTTGCCGGTCTTCAGCTTGTCTCCATGCCGCCAGTAGATGACCTCTTTGAAGAGGGTGAGCTCCTGCTCCTCGAGGTGCCCGCCGAGATCGACGGTGGACAGCAGCTCGCAGCCCTTCGAGCCCTGGTGCCAGACCTCGCGGCGGCCGTCAGGGCCCGGCGGCTTCTCGACGGCGCGGACCCGGTAGAGGGCGCGGACGGCTTCGCTGCACTGCTCCTCGGTGGGCATCGGCCGCTTGCGATGATAAGCGCTGCGCCATGAATTTCGAGCTCACGGACGTTCAGCGTGACATCCAGAAGCTGTGCCGCGACCTGGCGAAGAAGGAGCTTCAGCCGAACGCGCGGAAGTGGGACGAGACCCACGCCTGGCCGGAAGCCGGCGTGAAGAAGCTCGCCGAGCTCTCGCTGCTCGGCGTCGCGGTGCCCGAGAAGTACGGCGGCGCCGGCCTCGACAACGTCTGCTACGCGCTCGCGATGGAGGAGATCAGCCGCGGCTGTGCTTCGACCGGCGTCATCATGAGCGTGAACAACTCGCTCTACTGCGACCCGGTGATGAAGTTCGGCACCGAGGAGCAGAAGGCCGAGTTCCTCACCCCGTACGCGCGCGGCGAGAAGCTCGGCTGCTTCGGCCTCACCGAGCCCGACGCCGGCAGCGACGCCGCCGCGCAGAAGACGATCGCGGTGAAGAAGGGCGACGAGTACGTCATCAACGGCTCGAAGAACTGGATCACCGTGGGCCCCAAGGCCGACGCGATCGTGCTGTTCACGATGACCGAGCCGGCGAAGGGCAACAAGGGCATCACCGCCTTCCTCGTGCCGACGTCGACCAAGGGCTTCAACCGGCAGCCGCCCGACAAGAAGATGGGCATCAACGCCGCGTGGAGCTGCACGATGTACTTCGAGGACATGCGCGTCCCGGCGAAGAACATCCTCGGGAAGGAAGGCGAGGGGTTCAAGGTCGCGATGAGCACGCTCGACGGAGGCCGCATCGGCATCGCCGCGCAGGCCATCGGCATCGCGCGCGCGGCGTACGAAGAGGCGCTCGCGTACTCGAACGAGCGCAAGACGTTCGGCAAGCCGATCCGCGATCACCAGGCGATTCAGTTCATGCTCGCCGACATGGCGACGGAGATCGACGCGGCGCGGCTGCTCACGCTGCGCGCGGCGCTGATGAAGGACAAGGGCGTGCGGCACTCGCCCGAGAGCTCGATGGCGAAGCTGTACGCGAGCGAGATGGCGGGCCGGGTGACGAACAAGGCGCTGCAGATTCACGGCGGCATGGGCTACTCGAAGGAGATGGACGCCGAGCGCCACGTGCGCGACGCGCGCATCACCGAGATCTACGAGGGCACGAGCGAGATTCAGCGCATCGTGATCTCGGCCTCGCTGCTCAAGGAATGAACATGCTCTCGATCTTTCTGGTGCTGGCGTTGGCGGCAGGGGCTCCGGCGAAGAAGAAGAGCTCGGCCGAGCGCGATGCGATCAAGGGTGCGATCGCCGTCGACTCGTCGAGCACGAACGACGCCGGCGTCGTCGAAGAGGCGGCTCCGGCCGAAGGCCCCGACACGCGCAAGATGCCGTTCACGCCCGAGAGCGTGAAGGAGGTCGTCGCCTACTGGCAGCCCAAGATCCAGGCCTGCTACGAGGAGACCCTCGCCGCGAAGGACAAGGACGTCGAGGGCGTCTTGAAGACGAAGTGGGTCGTGGCCGGCAGCGGGATCGTGAAGAAGGCCGAGGTGCTCAAGAAGGGCACCACGCTGAAGGACCCGAAGCTCCACGACTGCGTCGTCACCGTGCTCTCGTCGATGACCTTCCCCAAGACGCCCAACGGGAAAGATCAGCCCATCGAGTTCCCGTTCAACCTGAAGGCCGTGCACTGATGTCGTCCGGGGCTCTCGTTCACCCTGAGCGGAGCGATTCGCGAAGCGTGAACGGAGTCCTCTCCGAAGGTCGTCATGGACTTTGAGCTCACCGAGACCCAGTCGTTGATCCGCGACACGGCGCGGAAGTTCGCGCGCGACGTCGTGGCCCCAGAGGCGCGCAAGCTCGACCGAGAAGAGCTGTTCCCCAAAGACGTCTACCCGAAGCTCGGCGAGCTCGGCCTGCTCGGGGTGAACATCCCCGAGGAGTACGGCGGCGCGGCGGCCGGCGTCGTCTCGTACGCGCTCGCGATGATGGAGATCTCCGCCGCCTGCGCCTCGACCGCCGTCGGCATGGCCGTCACCAACATGGCGGCCGAGCTCATCAACGCCTACGGCACCGAGGCGCAGAAGAAGACGTACGTCACGCGCCTCGCCACCGGGCAGGCCTGCGTCGGGGCGTTCGCGCTGTCCGAGCCGCATGCGGGCTCCGACGCCGGCGCGCTGCGCACCAGCGCCACGAAGAAGGGCGACCGCTGGGTGCTCAACGGCGCGAAGCAGTGGATCACCTCGGGCGCCTACGCCGGCGTCATGGTGGTCTGGGCGCGCACCAGCAACGACGGCAACAAGGGCCTGTCGTGCTTCATCGTCGAGGGCGGCACGCCCGGCCTCATCGTCGGTCGCGCCGAAGACAAGATGGGCCTGCGCGGCTCGAACACCGTCGCGCTCACGTTCGAGAACTGCGAGATCCCGCTCGAGAACCTCCTCGGCAAGCAGGGAGACGGCTTCAAGCTCGCGATGGTCGCGCTCGACGGGGGCCGCATCGGCATCTCCGCCCAGGCGTGCGGCGTCGCGCGCGCCGCGCTCGAGGCGAGCATCCGCTACAGCAAAGACCGCAAGGCCTTCGGCCAGCCGATCGCCGAGTTCCAGGCGCTCAAGTGGATGATGGCCGACATGCAGACGCGCCTGCAGGCCGCCGAGCTGCTCTGCCTGCGCGCCGCGAGCCTCAAAGACGCGAAGAAGCCGTTCACGCGCGAGGCCTCGATGTCGAAGCTGTTCTGCTCCGAGATGGCGAACTGGGCGTGCGATCGCGCGGTGCAGATTCACGGCGGCTACGGCTACATCGACGAGTTCCCGGTCGAGCGGTACCTGCGCGACGCGCGCGTGCAGACTATCTACGAAGGCACCAGCGAGATTCAGCGGCTGGTGATCGCGCGCGAGATCTTCAAGACGGTGGGCGCATGAGAGCACTCTGCATCGTGACGTTGTTCCTCGTGGCGTGTGGTCCCGGCCCCCGGCCGAGGCCCGACGGCGGCAACATGGACGTGGACGCCGGCAGCGATGCGGGCGTCGACGCCGGGCGCCTGCGCGGCGACGAGCCGCCGACGGGCTGGTCGGTCGCGCTGCCGCTGGCCAGCGACGCGGGCGTCATGACGCGCGTCGGCGTCAGCGCCTCGATGGCGCTCGATCAGTTCGGGCACCCGATGGTCGCCGCGCTCGTCGTCGACCCGAACGGTGACGGCGTCCTCGCGGACAACCGCCTCGTCTTCACCCGGTGGAACGGCGTTCAGCGCGCGTGGCAGGCGCCCGTCACCGTCGAGGTGATCGGCGACATCGAGGTGAATCACCCGCACCGCCAGGTCTCGCTCGCGCGCAACCCGACCACCGGCCAGATCGGCATCGCCTACCTCAACGAGAGCGGCGTCGTTCGCTACGCGCGCTCGGAGAACGAGGGCGCCAACTTCTCGCTCGAGAACGCGAGCGCGGCGGTCACCGACGGCAGCATCTTGTCGAACCCGAACCTCGCCTACTCGGGCACGACGGCGCACCTGTCGTACGTCGCGCGCCCGGCGTGCGGCATGGGCGCCTGCGGCAAGATCATCCACCGCACGCGGCCCGGCATGAGCGGCCCGTGGGGCAGCGACGCCGAGGTGCAGGGCACGCTGGCCGCGCGCGACTGGCCGTTCGCGATGGCGGTCGACTCGGCCGGCAACCCGGGCTTCGCGTTCTTCAGCGACGACATGGCGGGCGCGGTGACGCTCTCGTACGTGTCGATGGGCTCGACGCAGCCGATCGCGACGAGCAGCGTGATGGTCGACGCGATGGCGAAGATCCCCTCGGTCAGCCTGACGCTGCAGGGTGACGTCCCCCGCGTGGCGTTCCACCTGCTCTCGGCGACGGACCCCGACGCACAGCTCTGGTACGCGCAGAAGACGTCGGGCGCGTGGAGCACCCCGGTGCTCATTCCCCGCGACGGGCCGGTCGGCATGCTCGACGGCACCCAGTGGTACCAGGCCGTCGTCAGCGAAGGCGGAACCAAGGTCGCGGTCGTCGCGAACTTCCAGCGCGCCGGCACGGTCGGAATGTTGTGCGGCGGCCCGAAGCTGACGCGCTCGGCCGACGGCACCTCTTTCCCGATTCCCTGCCACCCGCGCGAGTCCGGAGGTCCGACGGTGCATGCCATCAACCAGGGCGGCTTCTGGGTCAACATGGCCTCGCACGTCCCGGGGAAGCTCACCATCGCGCTCGACTACGAGCAGCGCTCCAACCCGACCATCGGGGCGGGAGTGATCGTCTACCGCGAGCCCTAATCGCCACACCGTCGCGGTAACACTTCGACATCGCTGCGCTGCCCTACGGGCACGCGCGGTGCACAACCCATGGGCGGAGTACAGCCCATGATCAACACGAAGAAGAAGACACTTTCCCTCGTCGCCGCGGCGTTCCTCGCGGCGGCATGCAGCCACATGAACGCCCAGGCCGTGAAGCTCAAGCCCGAGACCGACGGTGCCGCTTCCATCGCGAAGGGTGAAGTCCGGACGATGAACGCGAGCAACGACAACACCCGCGTCTGGGTGAAGATCGAGCACCTCGCTCCGCCGCAGAAGGTGGCCGATGGCGCGACGACCTACGTCGTCTGGGCGCAGCCCAACGGCGGCGAGACCGCGCAGAACATCGGCGCGCTCCAGGTCGACGACAAGCTCGAGGGCTCGCTGATGACCCTCGTCCCGTACGACAACTTCCGGCTCTTCATCACGCCGGAAGCGAGCGCGCAGGTCACCGAGCCGAGCGGCGAAGAGATCCTCGCGGCAACGCTGCCGCAGGAGGACTGACGCGTTCAGCTCCCGTCACCGGCTGCAGCGATGCAGGCGGTGACGGCGAGACAGTCGCGGGGCGCGGCGGCGAGGCACGACCGCACCCGCCGCGTGGCGAGCACTCCGTGCTTGAGCAGATCCTGGTGCCGCCCGGCGAAGCACTCGTCGAGCGGCATCGCGTGCATTCCGCAGTCTTCCATCAGGCGCACGCAGATGGCCTCGTGCGAGTCGTTGACCCACCACAGGCCGAACGCGCCGCCGCCGGCCGCGCCGAGGAGCATCACGAAGGCGCCTCCGATGAGCTGCCGCATCAGTCGTGCGCGTGGCGCTTGAGGCGGAGGATCGCGTCGCGCACCTCGGCCGACGACGGTACCCGATACGGAGCGGGCTTTACGGCCGGCAGCGGGGCCGAGAGCGCCTGCCCCTTCAACGGGAAGTCGTCGTACTTGCCGCTGCCGTCGGCGTCGACGAGCACCGCGTTGGTGAAGCTCCACGGGAACCTCGCGCCGGTGGTGCAGGCGCCGCTCGCGTTGCAGCCGACGCCGTCGATGACGAGCGGGAACAGCTGGCGCGTCGCCGAGCTGCCGCGGACGAAGACGACGTACCAGGTGTCCGCCGTCGGGGTGACGGTGAACCTCTCGGTCACGTGGATGCGCCGGGCGTTCGCGCCCATCATCGGCACCGCCTCGACCGGCAGCGCCGCGGGGTTCAGCGTGCGCGACTGGTGCACGCGCGAGGCCGGCCACTCGGTGTTCGACTGGCCGTTCAGCGCCTCGCGGCCCGAGGCGTGGGTGAAGACCTCGATGAGATCGAAGGTCATCCACTCCGGCGCCTGGACGTCGACGGTCAGCTCGACCCGCTCGCCGCCGGCGGCGTTGATGCTGAGGGTGTCTCCGATGCCGACGTCAGCGCCGACCGGCGTGCCGCCCGCGTCGAGCTTGCGCGCGGTGAGCTTGATGAAGGGGCCGTTGCCTCCGACCGCGCGGTGCGCGCGCAGGGCCTCGGCGAAGGCGGCGGGCGAGTAGGTGTCGAGCTTCACCCACGTGCGGCCGTAGCCGCCGGTGTACTGGTTCACGTAGTGCGTGTCGGAGACGGCGGTCGCCGCGCGGACGCGCCCGCGCGAGAGGTACGTCATCCAGTCGTTCATCAGCGTGAGGCTCGGCGTGCCGCCGTTCTGCACCTCCATCGCGTCGAAGTCTTCGCTCATCAGCTTCGTGTCGTTCGCGGTCGCCGCGGGGTTCGGGTCCATGCGGAACTGCTTCGGGTCGGCGTGGCTCGCGCCCGTGGTGGTGTCGACCTTGAGCTGCGTCAATGAGCCGAGCGAGCCGCGCGCGTGGTTGAGCTGAACGACGGCGCCCGGGTACTTCGTGCGCAGGCCCGCGTAGAGCTGGTCGAGCCGCAGCGTCGCGCCGTCTCCGCCGGCCCAGTCGAACGCGTCACCGTTCGGAGTCGCGCCGCGCGTGACCGGGTACACCTGCTGGTGGCCGTAGTCGAACGGCGAGACCTCGCAGCCGATCATCGTGTCGAGCTTGCCGGTGAGCTGCAGCTCGCCGAGGTAGGGCGCGTAGTCGGTGACGACGTCGTGGTCTGTCGAGACGAGGACGTCGACCCCTTCGGCCGCGAACGTCAGCACGCGCTCGCGGTTCGGCACGGAGCTGTCTGCGCTGTTGACGGCGTGCACGTGCAGGTCGGCGCTCAGCCAGCCGGTCGTGTCGACGACGCGCGCGAGCACTGCGTTCAGCGAGGCGTCGGCCGTGGTGAGGTCGACGGCCTGCGCCGCCATCGGGGCCGTGTCGGGCCACAGGTTGTACTCGGGGCCTCGCGAGACGATGACCTCGTACGCGCCGGGCGGCACGAGGATGTCGGCGACGCCGGTGCCGTCGGCGAAGCCGAGCGCCTGCACGTTGGAGGGCAGGGGGTCGACGTCGTGGAACGGCCGGTACGCGGTGCTTGGGCTCGCGCAGGCGCCGCCGGGGCAGAGCACCGTCACCTTGGCGGGGAGCGGGGCGTCGAACGGATCTTTCACCGTGACGCGCAGGTGCCGCGCGGCGCCGAGCTTCAGATCTTTCGTGAGGCCGGTGACCGGCAGCATCGCGTCGACCGCGGGCTCGATCGCGTGGCCCTTCAGGCCCACCTTCAGCGAGTAGTTGCCGATGGGGAGATCGGCCTTCGCCTTGCCGTCTGCGCCGGTCACCATCAGCGTCTTCTGTTTGCCGTCGCTCGAGAGGATGACGGCGACGCGGGCGCCCGCTGCCGGAGAGCCGTCGGGGTTCGTGACGTTGACGCTGAGCCGGCCCTTCCCGAGGTTGTCGATGACGAGCAGCTGCGAGGTGATGTCGGCGAGATCGCGGCCGATGAGCAGGTCGCGCAGGTAGCTGCGGCTCTGTCCGGCCACGACGCCGAACGCGCCGGGACGCTGCGTCGCCGCCGTGTCGAGCCACTGCAACAGGCCCGGCTGATCCTTCGCGCCCGACACGGTGCCGACGACGCCCGAGAACGCGAGCATCGCGCTCGAGGGTTCCGGGTTGTTGCTGCCGGGCCGGTAGCTGCGCATCGCGTACGCCACGCCGTCGCCCTGGAAGCCGAACCAGGGGTAGGGGTCGACCCAGCAGTCGCTCGAGATGCCGATGCCGTTCGTGCACCCGGTCGGGTTGAAGAAGTCGGTGTTGCCGCCCTGCTCGAGGAGATCTCCGACGGCGAGCGAGACGTTGTCATGGCCGTTGTTGCAGAACGCGCTCAGGATGCGGATGCGGCTCTCTCCCGGCGAGAGCACGTAGTAGGTGGTGACCTTGAGCGGCAGCGCGGCGTTCGGGTCGACCGCGAGCTTCGCGCCGGCGATCTCGGTGTCGATGACGCTGGGGAGGTTCAGGTAATCGTTGAGGGCGTCGTCTCCGGTGGCGGCGATGACCGCGAAGCCGCCCATCGAGCCGTCTTTGAGCACCTCGACCTTCGACACGTTCGGGGTGCGGCCGAACTGGTAGAGCAGCGAGAGCTTGCCGAGCTGGTCGCGGCCGGCCTCTGTGCCTCCGCGCTTGAGGTCCGCGTCGATGATGCCGCCGCCGTACGGGCTCGGGCCGAGCACGCGCCGGGGCGCCTGGATGACGACGCGGACGCTCGCGTTCTCGAGCAGGAAGTCGCCCTTCTGCCCGTGCGCCATCTCGCCGCCGATGAGCTGGGCGTCGGCGTCGATGACGCTCGCCTTCGCGCCCGAGCCGACCGCCGAGAACAGGCCGAGCGCCTCGAGATCGACCTCACACCGCTCTGGCGGAGGCGGCGGTGGAAACGTCTTGTTGGGAGGGCACGCAGTAGCCAGCAGCAGCGCGCCGAGCGCGGGGAGGAGCCGGGGCATCACTCCTCTTGAGTACCACGTCAGGCCGCTGCGGCGCCCTTCGTGGCCGTGAACCCCTCGATCACCCACGCGAGCCGCTCGGGCTGATCCAGCGCCACGAACACCTTCGCGTCCTCGATGAGCTCGAGCCGCGCGTGCGGCATCACCTCTTTGAGCCGGTGCGCGAGCGACACCGGGAAGAACCTGTCCTCCGGAGTCCACGCCAGCAGCACCGGCTTGTTGAACCCGCGCAGCGCCTCGGCCGCCGCGACGAGCTCGCTCGCGCGGATGCCGCGCATGAACTTCCCCACGTCGCGGCGCACGCCCGCATCCGCGCTCGGAGCCGCCCACCGGGAGAGCAGCTCGGCCGGCAGCCGCTTCTTCGTCAGCGCCCCGTACGCGAGCGGCAGCCTCTGCAACGGCGGCACGAGCCGCAGCGTGAGCCCCAGCATCCACATCACGCCCGGCACGCGCGCGGCCAGCAGCAGGTACTTGAACGCCGCCGGTGGGAACACCTCGAACGCGTCGCACGTGGTGAGCACGAGCGCCGAGACGCGCTCGGGGTGCCGCGCCGCCACCATCTGCGACAGCGCGCCGCCGCTGTCGTTGCCGACGAGCGTGACGTGCTCGAGCCCGATCGCGCCGATGAAGTCCGAGATCAGCTTCGCCATGCCATGCGGCGAAAGGTCCGCGTCCTCGCGCATCGCCTCGCGGTGCGAGCCCAGCGGCCAGTCCGGCACGATGCACCGGTGCGTCGCGCTCAGCCGCTCGACGACCGGCTCCCACAGCGCGCCGTCGACGAGCAGCCCGTGCACGAACACCAGCGGCGGCCCGCTGCCGACGTCGCGGTAGTGAATCGGACCCTGCGGGAGCTCGATGCGCTTTTGAGTGTGCATGCCCCATTCATGCGCCCGCGGAGGTCATCGCTTCAATTACCTGGGAGGTAATCGCCACGCCTCCCGGCGAATCGCTAGGTTCGACGGCGCATGAACCCCTGTGGAGAGCTGCTCAAGCGCTGGCGCGGCGTGCGGAACGTGAGCCAGCTCCAGCTCGCGACCGAGGCAGGCGTCTCGGCGCGGCACGTCAGCTTCATCGAGTCGGGACGGTCACGGCCCAGCCGCGAGATGGTGCTCACGCTCGCCGAGGCCCTCGATGTGCCGCTGCGCGAGCGCAACGCGCTGCTCGAGGCCGCGGGCTTCGCGCCCGTCTTCCGCGAGAGCCCGCTCGACGACGCGCGCCTGGCCGACGTGCTGCGCTCGCTGGAGACCGTGCTCGAGCGGATGGATCCGTACCCCTGCGTGGTGATGGACCACCTCTGGGCCGTGCTGCGCGCGAACGCGGCGGCGATGCGGCTGTTCGCGCACTTCCTGCCGCTCGAGCTCGCCGAGCCGCCGCTGAACCTGGTGCGGCTGCTGTTCCACCCGCGCATGCGAGAGCACATCCGGAACTGGCAGCAGATCGCTCCGAGCTTCGCGAACCAGCTGCAGCGCGAGGTGCTCGCCGGCGACGAAGAGGCGAAGGCGCTGCTCGACGAGGTGCTGCGCCAGCCCGGGGTCCCCGCGCAGTGGCGCTCGGTCGATCTCGATCGCGAGCTGCCCTCGATCGTCCCGCTCGTGCTGCAGAAGGACTCGCTGCGGCTCTCGCTGTTCACGATGGTGTCGACGCTGGGCACTCCGCTCGACGTGACGCTGCAGCAGCTGCGCATCGAGTCGTACCTTCCGGCGGATGCGGAGAGTCACGCGGCGCTGCAGCGGCTGAGTGAAGGGTGAGGTGGGTGCGCACCGAGCGCAATCGACTTGCGCAAGCGAAACCTCGGCGTGGGGCGCCGGGAGAATTTCGGCATGCTCCCCATCTCAAATGCCCTCCGAACCGCAGTGACGCAGCAGTCGACTCCGCAGCCTGAGGCCGCTCCGCAGCCCGCAGTCGTCCGCCCCGGCGACGAGTTCGCCGCGACGCGGACGCAGGCGCGCCAGCCGCCGAGCGCGATGGAGCAGCGCATCGCTTCGAAGATCAACGACCTCGTGCAGCGGCGCTTCGGCGGCAACTGGCAGGCGGCGTTCCGCCACTACGCCGGCCGCGACGGCCAGGTCGACCGCGAAGGGGTGCTGCGCATGCTCGCCGACGCTGGCGTGAACTTCCCGCCGCCGTCGATGGTCGCCGATCGGCTGATGGAGAAGTTCGACGCCGACCGCAGCGGGCGCATCAGCTTCGGCGAATTCCAGACCTCCATGCGCAACCTCGGCTTCAGAGTCTGAGCTATACGAGGGCCGTGGGCCCCGTCCTGCAGCGCACTCCTGGCGAGCTCAAGACCGCGATCGACACGATGTTCCGCATCCGCGCGGTGGAGTCGCCGCCGGACGAGCAGGGCGCTCGCACCATCTGGCACCGCGGAGCCAAGGGCGCCGACCTCATCACCTGGGTCGACCAGGAAGGGAAGGTCACCCGGCAGGAGCTCTTCCTCTTCGAGGACTACTTTCTCTTCGACCGCGCCGCGGGCCTCAAGACCGGCGTCTCGCTCGACAAGGTCGGTTCCACGGCCTCGCGGGGCAGCGGCGACATCGCGTTCGATCAGGACGCCGTGCTGCGGCGCAAGCGGCTCGAGCACGCCGCGCAGGCGCTCGCCGGCTACGACGGCGCCGACAAGCTCATCGCGCACGTGAAGCAGGTCGTCGCGCTCGCCGCGCAGGGCAAGGCGGTCGACGTCGAAGAGACGGTCACCCGCAGCGCCTCGAAGGTCCGCCTCGACGACGTCGTCGCCGCGAGCCAGGAGCTGCAGCAGCGCGAGCTCGCCGCCCGCCTCGTCATGCGCAAGCGCAACATCTTCCTGGTGCTCGGCGCGGCGATCCTCTCGGCCGGCACCATCGCGATCTGGATGGCGCTCAAGTGACGATCGAGGCGGCGCGCGTCGCAGGCTTCGGCACCACCGTCTTCAGCGAGTTCTCCGCGCTCGCGCGCGCGTCCGGAGCCGTCAACCTCGGCCAGGGCTTCCCCGACTTCGACGGGCCGGAGGAGATCAAGGCCGCCGCCATCGAGGCGATTCGCGGCGGCGTGAACCAGTACGCGATCACGACGGGCGCAGCGACGCTGCGCCGTGCGGTCGCCGAGCACGCGGCGCGCTTCTACGGGCAGAAGGTCGACCCCGAGACCGAGGTCTCCGTCGCGAGCGGCGCGACCGAGGTGATCTTCGACGCCGTGATGGGGCTGGTGAACCCCGGCGACGAGATCGTCGTGTTCGAGCCCTTCTACGACTCGTACGTGGCGAGCGCCGAGATGGCCGGCGCGCGCTGCCGGTACGTGCGGCTGCGGCCGCCCGAGTGGACGTTCGACGAGGCCGAGCTCGCCGCGGCCTTCACCGATCGCACGAAGCTCGTGATCGTGAACACGCCGCACAACCCGACCGGCAAGTGCTTCACGAAGGCCGAGCTCGAGCTCATCGGTCAGCACGCGCGCAAGCGCGGCGCGGTGGTGATGAGCGACGAGGTGTACGAGCACCTCGTCTTCTCGCCAGGCAAGCACCTGCGCACGGCGACGGTGCTGCCCGACCTCACGCTGACGGTCTCGAGCGGGGGAAAGAGCTTCTCGTTCACCGGTTGGAAGATCGGCTGGGCGCTGGGGCCGGCGCCGCTGGTGCGCGCGACGCAGAAGGCGCACCAGTTCGTCACGTTCGCGACGGCGTCTCCGTTTCAGGAGGCGATCGCGAAGGCGCTGCTGCTGCCGGACTCGTACTTCGAGGGCTTCGAGAAGATGTACCGCGCGAAGCGGGACTTCCTCGGCGACGCGCTGAAGGCCGCCGGCTTCGAGCCGTTCGTGCCGCAGGGCACGTACTTCGTGATCGCCGACGCCGGGCGGCACGCGCGCGCCGACGACTTCGAGACCTGCCGGTGGCTGACGAAGGAGGTCGGCGTCGCCGCGATTCCGCCGTCGGCGTTCTACAGCGCCGAGCACAAGGCCGAGGCGAAGCGGCTCATCCGGTTCGCGTTCTGCAAGAGTGACGCGACGCTGGCCGAGGCGGCGAGACGGCTCAGGGCGGGGCGATGAGATCCCACCAGGCATCGAGTTCCAATTCGATGGCGTCGAACGGCTGAACCCGCGGCTTTTCGCCGGGCCCCCAGCTTCCGAGTGAAACCCAGGATCCGTCTCGCAGTTCATCCGCCTCGAGCGTCTTGCCGATGGGGTCGATCGTCCATTTCCAATGGACGCCCTCGCGAGCGTAGATCCGCGCCTTCTTCACTCGATCGATGACCGCCGTCGATGGCGACAGCACTTCGCAGATCCAATCCGGCACGACGGTGAAGAAGGGCATCGTCGCGGGCAGGACCGCCGGTTCGCGTCGCCATGCTCCGAGGTCGGGAACGAGGATGTCAGCCGCGAGATGCAATTCTGGCTCGTCGAAAATGAGCCAGCCCCCGGGGCCGCCCTTGCCACGCCCGAATGGCCCAATGAGCTCATAGCCGACTTCGGACGTCACCTTGGCGTGTCCAGCCGCAGGGCGCGGCATGACGATCAGATCGCCGTCGATGATCTGCGCCATCATGTGCTCCGGCACGGCCTTGAGGTCCTCGTACGTGGCCGGCTTGCGTGACGGGCTCCGCATCGAAGAGAGGATAACCGCGGCCTGTGGTATTGGCGACGCATGGCCAGCTCCCGCAACCGTAAGAGCCCCCGCACCGCACGCCTGAAGGTCGCCCGCCGCTCTCCGACGAAGGCGAAGAAGAAGGCCGCGCCCGCGCCGAAGAAGAAGGTCGCCGCGTCGCGCACCTACGACGCCGCCACGATGCAGGCGATGGCCAAAGACGTCGCCCGCTGGCGCAAAGAGACCCTCGAGCCGACCACCTCGAAGATGCCGCTGCGCAAGCAGCAGTGGGTCACCGACTCGGGCATCCCCATTCCCGATCTCGTCACGCTCGCCGACCGCCGCAGCGAGTCGCCGTCCGAGATCGGCCTGCCCGGCGAGTTCCCCTTCACCCGCGGCACGCAGCCGTCGATGTACCGCGGCCGCCTCTGGACGATGCGCCAGTTCGCCGGCTTCGGCACCCCGAAGGACACGAACACCCGCTTCAAGTACCTCATCGAGCACGGCGTCACCGGCTTGAGCACCGCCTTCGATATGCCGGCGCTGATGGGCTACGACGCCGACCACTCGATGTCGCGCGGCGAGGTCGGGAAGGAAGGCGTCGCCATCTCGACGCTGAAGGACTTCGAGATCCTCTTCGACGGCATCGAGCTCGACAAGGTCACGACGTCGATGACGATCAACGCTCCGGCGATCGTCGCGCTGTGCATGTACATCGCCGTCGCCGAGAAGCAGGGCGTCCCGATGGCGAAGCTCGGCGGCACCATTCAGAACGACATGCTGAAGGAGTACATCGCGCAGAAGGAGTGGATCGTTCCTCCGCGCCCGGCCGTCCGCATCGTCGTGGACATGATCGAGTTCTGCTCCAAGCACATGCCGAAGTGGAACCCGGTCTCCATCAGCGGGTACCACATTCGCGAAGCCGGAGCGACGGCCGTCCAGGAGCTCGCCTTCACGCTCGCCGACGGCATCGGCTACGTCGAGGAGTGCGTGAAGCGCGGCCTCGACGTCGACGCGTTCGCCGGCCGCCTGAGCTTCTTCTGGGACGTGCACAACGACTTCTTCGAGGAGATCGCCAAGTTCCGCGCCGCCCGCCGCATCTGGGCGAAGGTGATGCGCGATCGCTTCGGCGCCAAGGATCCGCGCTCGTGGCTGCTCCGCACGCACGCGCAGACCGCCGGCGTCTCGCTCACCGCGCAGCAGCCGTACAACAACGTCGTGCGCACGGCGATGCAGGCGCTCGCCGCGGTGCTCGGCGGCACGCAGTCGCTGCACACGAACTCGCTCGACGAGACCTACGCGCTGCCGACCGAGGACGCCGTCACGCTCGCGCTGCGCACCCAGCAGCTCATCGCCCACGAGTCCGGCGTCGACCGCGTCGTCGACCCGCTCGCCGGCTCGTACTTCGTCGAGTACCTCACCGACGAGATGGAGAAGCGCGCGACCGACTACATCCGCCGCATCGACGAGATGGGCGGCATCATCCGCGCCGTCGAAGAGCAATACCCCCAGAAGGAGATCGGCGAGAGCGCCTACCGCTTCCAGCGCGAGGTGGAGCAGGGCGAGCGCATCATCGTCGGCGTCAACGGCTTCAAGGCCGACACCGACGCGGCGATCGAGCTCTTGAAGATCGACGAGAAGGTGCACGACGAGCAGGTCGCGCGGCTCAAGGAAGTGAAGGCGAGCCGCGACGCCGCCGCCGTGCAGACCGCGCTCGAGAAGGTCGAGGCCGCCTGCCGCGGCAGCGACAACCTCATGCCGCCCGTGCTCGAGGCCGTGAAGGCCTACGCGACGCTCGGAGAGATCAGCGACGTCTTCCGCAAGGTCTGGGGGCAGTACCGCGAAGGCGGGGCATTCTAGATCTCGATCTCGGCGGCGCCGGGCGTAGGATTAGACGCGCTTTGCCCCTGCTGAGCAGCTTCTTCGCGATCTACACCGATGGGCACGCACCACGCGCCGACGTGAGCGTCCCGCGTGGCGTCGAGCTTTCCCTCACCAAGATGGAGGAGCTCGTCACGCCGCACGACGTCTCGCTCTTCGGCCCGCACACCATCGAGCTCAACCGCTACAAGCCGAAGGCCGGCTGGCTGCTCGCGCTGCTTCGCGAGACCAAGGGCAGCGCCGGCACCTTCTTCGCCGACTCCCAGCGCATTCTCACCGACGTCGTCGCCGGCCTCGACGGCTTCTGCCTCGACGTCCTGCGCCTCTACCCATTTCCGCTGAGCGCCGCGCGCGACCTGCCCGAAGATCCGTTCCCCGAAGATCTCATCTCCGTCGGCTTCCACGAGCAGGGCGATCACGGCTTCCGCGCCGAGACGTTCGGCCTCTGCAAGCTCGGCCAGCGCGAGATCTCCTTCGTGTTCAAGGGCGGAGAGCTGCTCGAGGACGCCGCGATCCTCTGCGGCCACCTCGCCGACTACGCGATGTCGCAAGGCCGCCGCGTCGAGAACAAGCAGACGATGTCGTTCGGCTTCGACAAGCTGCTCTTCCTCGCCGCCGAGGGAGAGTCTCACCAGGGCACGTTCCGCGGCTGGCACCCGCCGTTCATGTCGCGCCTGCTCCCCGAGCGGCTCTTCTACGGCGTCGGCGCGCTCAAGGTGCTGGGCTACGCGAGGCCGACCGCCTCTCCGCAGGACGACCTCACACCCGTGCTGCACCGCGCTCTCGAGCAGCGCCTCGTCCTCGAGGAGCACGATCTCACCGGCGAGTCACCGCACCAGGCGACCACCGCGCGCACGTGCGCCTGCCTCAGCGGCGCCGCGGGCCTGAGCGCAGAGCGCAAAGAGCCGCAGTCCCAGAAGGAGAGCGGCTGGACGTTCACCTGCGGCAAAGAGCATCAGCCATCGGAGCTTCAGCCCAGGACGCTCGAGGAGATCGCCTACAAGGTGCCCGAGGTCATGAAGTACCTCGCGCTCCCGCCGGGCTGCGTCTTGAAGTTCAGCGAGACCGGAGTCTCCGTCGACACCCACCGCGCGCGCCGCGACGAGCCCGACGACGGCTACGACTGATCGTCGTCGCCTGAGCGCCTGCCCGCGCGCACCCAGCGGAAGATGCCGAGGCCGATGAGCGCGCCGCCCATCACGATGAGCGGCGTGCTGCTCGTGGTGCCGCGCATGACCTGGCCCGAGAGCCCGGCGGCGATCAGGATGCCACCGACGACCAGCTGGATGATTCCGGCGCGCATGCAGCCGTGACCCTACTGGCGCTCCGCCCGGCGTGCACGGGTTTGGGACCGTGCGCCGGCGCTACCTCCTCCTCCACGTCAGCAGGCGGCCCAGGACCAGCGTCCCGAACGTCACCACCGTGAACAGCGCCGTGTAGATCAGGAAGATCTTCCAGCCCCCGGTCACCCACGGCAAGCCCAGCCGCAGGTCCATCTCGTTGAACTGCGCTCCCGAGAAGAACCCACAGACGATGGTGATGGGCAGGAAGACGAAGACGAGCAGCCCGACCATGCTCTCGAAGCGCTCTTTGCGGTATTCGTCGAGCTCCTGCGTCTGGCTGCGCAGCGACTCGACGGTCTCGTTCATGCCGTGCAGCGCGCGCCAGGCGTCGTAGCGCGCGTCGAGGTCCGGGTCGTCGCTGACCCGCGCGAACCACAGCGAGTTGGTGAAGAACATGACGTCGCCGCGGACGTCTCCGCGCGGGCGCAGCGCCGACAGCGCCGACGTGCGCGAGCGCCGCTCGAGCTCGGCCATGCGGCGGGTGATCTCGAACGCGGCGTAGCGCTGGCCCAGCGTGATGAGGAAGAGCGCGAAGTCCTCGTCGAGCGGCGGGGGCGCAGACGCGTCCTCGAGCTCGAGGTGCAGGCGGGCTCCGCCGGTCGAGGTGAACCAGTGCTCGACGTCCTTGTTCTTCTGCACCGTGCGCGCCTGCACCGCGGCGTCGGTGGGCAGGTTCGCCAGCGTCGGCGCGGCTCCCGAGGCCAGGCAGTGGAACAGGCCGAGCACGCACCGCGACTCGTCGAGCATCGACGAGCGCGCGCGGTTGATGCGGTACGCGCCGTAGACGAGCCAGCGCTCGAGGCCCAGCGGCGCGATGAAGCCCATGAGCGCCTGGACGTCGGCGAGCCCGTCGAGCTCGCGGCTGTGCGAGAGGCGGCTCTGCTCCTTCGAGAGGTCGAGCAGCGTCGCGCCTGCCGTCGTGCGCTCGACCCAGACCAGGGCGAGGTCCGACGGGTAGACGGAGATGCGCACGTCGCCCTTCGCCCAGTGCATGACGTCGGCGCCCTCGGCGTCGCCGTGGAACGAGCCGATGACGGACGGCAGGAACCCTCTGCGCGCGGCCGCGAGCATGGTGCGGCGGAACCCCAGGGCCTCGAGCTGCGCCTCGGACGGCGGCGTCGTGACGCGAAACGGCTTCGCGTACACGGTGCGCGCCTGCGTGACGTGCACGTTGCGGCCGAGGTTGAAGCGCTGCCACACCGTCTCCCAGATCTCCTCGCGGGACAGCCGCGTCCCCGCGAACGGCGGAGCCACCAGGGTCGACCGCCCCTTCGCCCACGCGTAGCCGTCGCAGTACCAGGGGTCGGCGAGGCCCTCGAGCGCCGCCGGCTGGTACGAGAAGCGCGGCCGCCCCTTCACGCGCGGGGTTCCGTCGGGAGCGTTGGGGCCCTCGATCCGGTCGAGCAGGAGGCCGAGGTCCGCCAGCGTGCCGGCCGATTCGGGAGCGAGCGTGATCGTGTGCCGGCTGTACGCGTGCGGCTCGTTCGGAGCGTGCACCGCCATCAGCTCGAAGCCGCGCCGGTAGCTCGACGCCTCCGTGTCCGGGCGCGCGAGCAGCTTCAGGACCGTGACGTCCTGCGGTGACGAGAGGAACAGCGCGTCGATGCGGCGGTAGCCCGCGTTGGGCTTGTCGTCGAGCGGGAGATCGAGCTGCAGCTTCCAGCCTCGCGACAGCTCGGCGCGGTAGAGATCGGTGTCGGCCTTCAGCCGGCGCGAGACGCGCGCGGGGATGAGCGCCGCCGGCAGCGCGGCGAGGTCCACGCGCTCGGACAGCGCGCCGGCGACGAGGCTCACCAGCGGCTTGAGATCGTGGCGCTCGATGTTGAGCCAGGCGTAGAAGACGGACGCGAGCGCAGCGTCGTAGCGGCCCGCGCGCTCGGTGCGGCCCTGCTCCCAGTCGCTGACGTAGTCCATCAGCGTGGGCGCCGCGACGGGCCAGCGCTTGTGCAACACGCGGTGAATCGCGAGCAGCGCGGCGCAGATCGTGTCGAGCGTCGGCTCGTGCGCGCGCAGCTTCAGCGGAAAGGAGAGCCCGTCGAGCGCCTCGGCCGACCGCATCACCGCCTCGGTCGTCGACCGCAAGCCCGCGCTGCGCCACTGCGGCAGCTTCCACGAGAACATGCGCGGGTGCGCGGGAGCCTGCGCGTCGCGGGTGCCGACTCCGAGGAAGATTTCCTGCGCTTCCGGCTCGGCTCCGGGGTCAGGCCTCGTGAGATTCCAGGTGACTCGCGAAGGATCGAAGAGCGCTTCGACCGCCTGCGCGATTGCGCCGTCCGTGGTCATTGGATGGCGGCGCAGCATAGGGGTAAGAACAGGCCATGACACGCGCCGTCGCACTCTCGTCGCTGATCGCCGTGGCGTTCACGGCGAGCTCGGCGTTCGCCGGTGAGAAGCCACGTGTCGCCGTCCTCTACTTCGACATCTCCTCGACCGACCCCGAGCACCAGGTGCTCAAGAAGGGCATCGCCGAGATGCTCATCACCGACATCGCGGCTGATCCCGCCATCACCGTCGTCGAGCGGTCGAGGCTCGAGGACGTCATCGCCGAGCTCAACCTGCAGCAGACGAACAAGGTCGACGCCACCACCGCGCAGCGCGTCGGCAAGCTGCTCGGCGCGCAGTACCTCGTCACCGGCAGCCTCACGATGCAGAAGGGCTCTGGCCGGCTCGACGGCAAGGTGGTGAAGGTCGAGACCGGCATCGTCACCGGCGCTGCGGTGCCGCTCAAAGACGGGGAGATCTTCGACGCCGAGCTGAAGCTCGCCGAGAAGCTGAACGGCCTGCTCGCGAAGGCCGACGCGCGCGACCCGCCGCCGCCGCCCAAGAAGCAGGGCAAGCTGTCGGTCGACAACGCGGTGAAGTACTCGCAGGCGCTCGATGCGCTCGATCGCAAGGACAAGAAGGCCGCGAAAGAGAAGCTCGAGGCCGTCGTGAAGGCCCAGCCCGACTTCATGCTCGCCACGCTCGAGCTCGATCGCCTGATGAAGTGACGACCGTGGAGATCGAGCCGCTTCTCAATCAGATCGACACGCTCGCGGCGCACTTCGGCCGGGTGCAGGCAGACCTGCGCGCCATCGCCGCGCGGGGCAGGGCGGAGGACTACCGCGGCGTGATGCAGAACACGCGCCTCGTGCTCGAGGCCATCCTCCGCGATCTCGTCACGCGCGAGCTCAAGCAGTCCGTCGGCAAGGCGATGCTCGACGAGCTCATCACCAAGTTCCGCCAGCAGGCGAACGCCGGCATCATCCCCACCAACATCCTCGCGCACATGGGCACCGTGCAGGCGTGGGGCAACCTCTCGGCCCACGATCACGCCGGCAGCCTCACCGACGAGGGCGTGAAGGTCGGCAAGCAGGAGGTCGTCGCCAGCCTCAACTCGATGGTGGCGATCTTGAACTGGTACGCCGGAAAGCTCGGCGCGACGCCGCCGATCGGCGCACCAGCCGCTGCTGCCGCCACGCAGCCCATGACGGCGCCGCCCGCCGCCGCGGTCGCTGCGAAGAAGAAGAGCCCCGTGCCCATCATCGGCGGCGTCGTCGCGCTGCTCGGCTGCCTCGCCGCGGGGTACTGGTGGACGTCGCGGGTGCCTGCGGTGACCACGCCGCCGGCCGACGCGTTCGCCGAGCTCGATGCCGACTACAAGAAGCGCGGCGAGCCGTTGCCGCCCGCGGGCTGCCGCCGCGCCGACGAGGCCGCTGCGCTGGCGAAGGCCTCCGACGCCGCGGCGCTCTCTGCCCTGCACGGCGCCGAAGCCGACTACTTCCTCGCCCGCGTGAAGCACGAGGCCGGCGAGGCGCCCGGGCCCGAGCTGCAGCGCGCCACGGCGTGCTCCGGCTTCGCCGCTGCGCTGTCGCTGCAAGGCAAGGCCGAGGTGCGCGCCGCCGAGGCCGCCTCGAAGGGCGGAGATCCCGACGGCGCCGCCGAGCGGTACGGCAAGGCGGCCCGCGCGTTCGATGCGGCGCTGGCGGCGGCTCCGGCGTTCAACAACGCGCGGTTCAATCGCGGGCTCGTGCTCATGAAGCTCGGGAAGACCGACGACGCCCTGAAGGACTTCAACGAAGTCATCGCCGCCGACGCGAAGTTCGGTGAGGCGCACTTCTTCGTCGGCTACCTCGCCGAGAAGGCCGGCGACGCTGCGAAGGCCAGGGCGTCGTACTGCGCCGCGTTCAAGAACGGCGTCACGATGGCGAAGGACCGCTGCGGAGAAGGGCAGTGATCGCCCTGGCGCTGGCGCTCGAGCTCGTCAGCGCCCAGACGCGCCTCGCCATCGTCGCGGGCCACAACGAGGGCGCCGAGGGCCGCAAGCCGCTGCGCTTCGCCCAGGCCGACGCCGCCCGCGTGAAGCGCGCGCTCGTCGAGGTGAGCTCGGTCGCAGAGTCCGACGTGAAGCTGCTCGAGGCGCCGACCCTCGCGCAGCTCGAGGCCGCCTTCGCCTGGGCGAAGCAGCGCGCCTCGGACGTCCGCGCGAAGCCGGGCGGCAAGGCGCTGCTCTTCGTCTACGTCTCCGCGCACGGCCACGAAGGCAAAGGCCTCGAGCTCGGCCGCGAGGTCCTCGAGTGGGAGAAGCTCAAGGGCCTGGTGCGCGGAACCGGCGCGGACGTGAAGCTCGGCATCGTCGACTCGTGCCACGCGAGCGGAGTCCTCAAGGCCTCGGGCCGTCCCTCCGACGCGTTCGCGCTCAAGGCCGAAGACCGCCTCACCGTCGAGGGCGAGGCGTGGATCTCGTCCAGCGCCGACAACGAGCCCTCGATCGAGGCCGGCCCGTGGCGCGGCAGCGTCTTCACGCACCACCTCGTCGCCGGCCTGCGCGGGGCCGCCGACCGCGGCGCCGACAAGAAGGTCACCCTCGAAGAGCTGTACCGCTACGCGTTCGAGCGCACCACGAGCGGAGAGAGCGGCCAGCACCCCGGCTACGCGTTTCGCCTGCAGGGCTACGGCGAGCTCGAGGTCAGCGACCCGGGGAGGGCGCCCGCGACGCTGACGCTGCCCGCCGGGCTCGACGCCGTCACCGTCACCGACCGCGAGACCGGCGATCCGCTCGCCGAGGCGCGAAGGCCCTCGAGCCGGCTGCTCGGCTTCGGCCCGGCGCGCGTCGACGTGCGGCTGCTGCGCGGCGACAAGGCGTGGGGCACCCGGCTCGAGCTCGCGCGCGGCGACCAGGTCTCCCTCGACGAGTCGCAGCTCGAGCGCGTCGCCGCGACCACCGCCCAGTTGGTGCGCCTGTCGAAGTGCCTCGAGATCACCGTGCCGCGCCCGGACCCGCGCCTCAACGGCCTCAAGGAGAAGCTGCAGGGCCGCTGTGACAGGCCGGAGAAGGCGACGCTCAAGCGCTCGGCGAAGGGCATGCTCGAGCTCACCGTCGCGGGGCGGACCATCGAGGCGGCGGACGACGAGGCGCTGATCAAGGCTGTAGCAGCGCCCTAAAACGCGAAGGGTCGCTCGGCGCGTGTTACACCTCTCGGCACCGTGCCGCCGATCGACCCCGTCGCCGCGCTCAAGGCGAGCCCGCTGTTTGCGGGCTTCACGGATACGGGCCTGACGATTCTCGCGGGAATCACCGCGCCGAAGAACTATCCGCAGGGGACTCCGCTGTTCGTAGAGAACATGGTCTCCGACAGCATGCTGATCATCGTCGAGGGCAGGGTAGGCCTCTCCACCCGCGACAAGTCGGGGCAGGAAGTTCAGCTCGGTGAGGTCGGCCCCGGCGACTGGCTCGGCGAGCTCTCGCTCATCAACACCGGCCAGCGCATGTGCACCGCCAGCGCCCTCACGCTGGTGAAGGCCCTCGAGATTCGCCAGGCGGACTTTCAAAAGACCTTGGCGCTGAAGCCCCAGGCCTGCATCAAGCTGCTCATGAGCATCTGCACGCGATTCGGCCAGAAGGTCGCCGACAACAAGGACGCGCTGAGATCGCTGCTGAAGACGTGAGACACGTGTAGGGTAACCGCCATGATCCTCGTTTCTTTGATTCTGGCCGCGACGGCGCCCGCGGCTGCACCTGCCCCCGCGCCGGCTGCGGCCGCCCAGGGCGATTGGTTCGCCAGCCTCTACACCGGTGAGGGCATCGAGCTTCGCGCCGACGAGCGCGTCTTCGCGCTCTTCTCCCTGCTGAACGCCGTCGGCTACGACGCCGGCCCCATCACCCGCAAGGACCCGGTGCCGAAGGTGCTGTACCACCCGGTTCGCCAGCAGGTCCGCTCGCGCGTCATCGGCGGAGGCGAAGACGTCCGCAAGGCCGCCGACGCCTTCCTCGACGCCCACCCGGTCGCGCTGCGCCGCTACCTCGCCTACGCCGTCAGCGCCTCGCCGCCGCCGTTCTCGAGCGGCCCCAAGGCGAAGGACCTGCAGGACCTCAAAGGCCTCGAGGCCGTGCTCGCCAAGGCGTGGAGCGGCTGGAAGCTCGACGAGCTCATGGGCACCGTCCAGGGCGAGTACCGCAAGGTGCTCAAGAGCTACCTCACCGCCATCGACGCCCCCATGCTGAAAGCGCGCGACATCATGAAGGTGAAAGAGGGCTCGCACGAGTCCGTGCTCGTGGTGAACCTGCTCGACGCGCAGAACGAGGTCCGCGGCGTCCAGACCGAAGACGAGGTGGTGCTCGTCGTCGGCCCCGCCGACAAGCCGAACGTCGAGGGCCTGCTCAAGGAATATGCGCGCGTGATGGTCGACCCCGTCGTGGCGAAGAAGGCGTCGGGGTGGGCGAATGGGGCGCAGGTGCTCCGTGAGGCGCAGGTGGCCGGCGCGACCGAGCAAACCGTGCAGGATTACGCCTCGGCGCTGCTCGCCACGGCTGTGGCACTTCGCGCCACGGATGCCAACGATGCCGCGTGGGACGCCGCAGCGGCGCGCGGCTACTTCGGCGCCAAGGACATCGCGGCGATGTTCGACGGCGGCAAGCCGCTCGACACCTGGGTCGCCGACGCCTTCGCCAAGGCAGAGGCCAAGCGCCCGTCGACCGGCGGACCTAAGAAATAGACAGTGGAAGAGTTCCTCCTGAGCCTGTTCGGGGGTGCGAGCGGCGGTGCGCTCTCGTACGGGCTCGTGTTCGGGATCCTCATCCTCTGCGGCCTGGGGCTGCCGATCCCCGAGGACGTCTCGCTGATCCTCGGCGGCTTCCTGGCTTACGAGGGCAAGGCCGACCTCGCGCTGATGATGGTGACCGGGTACGTCGGCATCATCCTGGGCGACTCGCTCGTCTTCTTCATCGGGCGCAGGTTCGGGCTGAAGATCGTGTCGGGCGGAGGCTTCTTCGCGCGCCTGTTCACCGCCGAGAAGCGGCAGCGCGTCGAAGGGCTCTTCGCCAAGCACGGCGAGAAGATCGTGATGATCGCGAGGTTCCTGCCCGGCGTGCGCGCGGTGACGTACTTCACCGCCGGCTCGGTGCGCATGAAGTACTCGCACTTCGTCTTCTTCGACTCGGTCGCCGCGCTCGTCTCCGCGCCCGTGTTCATCTACCTGGGCTACCGCTTCGGCGGAGAGCTCGAGCAGCTCATTCAGGCCGTCCGCACCGGCCAGATCCGCGTGCTCATCGGCCTCGCAGTGGTGATCACCGGGTACATCGTGCTGACCCGCCTGTGGAAGCAGTGGCGCGCGAAGAAGAACCCGCCGCAGGGTGGGCCCCCGCCGGCGTCTCCGCCCAGCGTCGTGACCCCGACCGACCGGACCCCCGAGCGGACCCCGTGATCGCGTGGGCGGTGGCCGCGGTGCCGCTGCTCTGTTCCGTTGCGTACGCGGTGAAGCCGACGGTTCGTGCCGCGCGCGTGGCAGTGACTGCGCTCGGGCTCTTCGGGCTGTTCGTCGTCGGGAACGCAGCCGTCGCGTTCGCAGCGGTGCGCGGTGCGAGCCCCGAGCTGCGAACTGCGCTGCTGTCCAAGGCGGTCGCCGAGAGCATCAACTCAGCTGCATTCTTCGCGCTGTTCGCCGCCGCGTGGGCAGTGCCGATGTTCGTGGGCCGACGCCGCAGGCTCGCGCGCCGAAGGCTGTAGAGATCTCGGATCCGCGGCGTTGAACCGGCGAGGTCCGCGGGCCATCGAGAACCCGCTTCGGCTCGTCGCCGTGGAGGGCGGAAGAGTGACTCAGCTCCTGGGCCTGCTTCCGGTCAGCGGTTCGGTGCGTTGGCGAGCGGCTATCGGTGCCGCCGCGGTTCTTCACGGGGCGCGTCGTGACTGCCCCTCCCGGCGGAAGCTCTCGACCGATCCGGTGGCCGCCTGCCACAGCAGAGCGCCTCGGGTCCCGCGCGCGTCCGTCGAAAGCCGCCGCACTCGCGGCAGCGGCCCAGGCCTCAGGGACTGAGCCACTCTTCCTCCCTCATGACCCATCTCAGAGAAGGATTTGGTCCGGTAGCCGGACAAAATCCTTCTTCCTGATGTGCTGAGGGCCCTCAGGCCGACCGCGACAGCATCGCGGTGAGCTTGTCGCCACCGACGCCGAGGTGATGCGCGGCGGCCTCGAGCATCTTCCGCTCGCTGCGGTCGATCTTCCCGTCGATGAGGGCCATCGACACGAGCTCGTTCATGAAGTGCTCGGCCTCGGGCGTGCCCTTCTGCACGAGCCGATCGAACAACCCCGAGCCCGCCGACAAAGCCAGCTCGACGTTCGCCCAGGCGACGCTCCAGCGCTGAGAGCATTCCTTCAGCAGCGCGCGTTCTTTGGCGTCGACGACGCCGTCGGCCGCCGCCATCGCAGCCATCATGTACAGCAACCGCTCGCGCTCTTCCTTCGTCACGACGCGATCGCGAGGCCCCGAGGCGGTCGGAGCCGCCGCCGCCGAGGGCCGCTTCTGCGCCGCCCACGACTCCCAGACGCGGGCGTCTTTGAGCACCCAGTCGCGCTCGCCGCTCTGCAGCATGGTCCCGCAGAACTCGCAGCTCGGCTGGCCGTTGTCGCTCAGCGGAGCGCTGCAGTTCGGGCACCGGTTCGTCGACATGCCGTTGGCGGCGTTCGTGGTGGCCCCGGCCTTCCGCTGCAGCGTGAAGACCCACCGCTGCGGCACGACGGGCAGAGCGGGGGGCTTCTCGTTCATGGGCCCCACGCCCATGCGGGCGCTCCAGCGGATCTCGAGGTGGGCGAGGTCATTCGAGCCGTCGTTGTCGAGCCGCCGCGTGTTCACCGCGCCGACGGCGCACTCGAGGAAGACCTTCCGCTTGCCGCGGCCGCGCAGCTCGTTGAGGTCGTTCGTGAGCCACTGCAGGTAGTCGGAGCCGCAGAGCTTCGTGAACGCCACCGTCTCGCCGGTGGCCTGCGCCTCGACCCACTTCCAGAAGATGAGCGAGCCACGATCCTCGAGGGTCTCCGTGTTCAGCGCGGGGTCGGTCTGCTTGGCGCGGGCGAAGCCCTCGACGGCGTCTCCGCCGCGGGTGAACTCGGAGCCCTGGGTGATCTCCGCGAGCACCCAGTCGTAGTTGCCGCTGTTCACGACGGCGTTGCAGAACTGGCAGCGGTTCGCGGCGCCGCCCTCGAACGGAGCGCCGCAGTTGGGGCACTTGCCGCTCGAGAGCTCCTGCGCGGAGTTGGTCTTCGCGCCGGGCTTGCGCACGAACGACCAGACCTCGATGAACTGCTCGACGGGCTGCTTGGCCGCGAGGGCCAGCGCCTGCTCGTCGGTGGCCGTCTTCGGCGCATCGGCGTCGCGCATCTGCGCCTTCACGCGCACGTGGACCGTGTCGAACTGCTCGTTCTGCTCGAGCCCGATGATCTGCAGGTCGAGCACCGAGATGTCGCTGATGGCGTCGCGAATGCCCTGCATGTCGAGCAGGCGCATCTGCAGCGAGAGCCGCTGGAACGTCGCGTCGGACAGGTAGCGGCGCACCGGCTCGAGGTTGCGCTTGAACCACGCGCCCTGAACCTCGACGAACAGCTTCTTCACGTTGTCGAACAGGTGCAGCAGGTCGAACGACGGGTCCTTCGTCTTCAGCGCGTTCACCCAGCCGGTGACGGCCTGCGCGGAGACGGTGGTGCGCACCTGGGCCTCGGCCTGCTGGAAGGCCTTCTTGGTCGAGGCCGAGCCCTCTTGCGACTTCATGTACCAGGCGACGAGCAGGAAGCCGATGAGCAGGGGGACGCCGATCACCGGGTGCCGGATCGCGATGTAGATGAGCCAGCCGAGCAGCTCTCCACCGTCGCCGCCACCGTTGCCCGAAGAGTCGCTGGAGCCGGCGTAGTGCTCTCCGCCGCCGATGCGCGCGAGCGCCGGCAGCGCGAACAACAGGACGGCAAGGTATACGGGCCAACGCGCGCGGTTCATGACGACAACCTAACCACGAGCTCGGCAGCGTTGACCACGGCGCGCGTGCGTCGTCTTTCACCCTCTGAGCACGACGCTCACGGGGCGCGCGCAGGTGGTCAAAAGCGCCGAGCCGTGGGAAGAACGGCGAAACATGGCGGAGTTCATCATCGAGCAGGCCGGACCGGTGGAGCGGTGGACCATCAACGGAGAGGCCCGGCGCAACGCCCTGTCCCGCGCCATGGTGGCGGAGCTGGAGGCCCACCTCGACCGGGTCAACGACACCTTCCCGCAGGTGCGCGCGGTGGTCCTCACCGGAGCGGGCGACAAGGCCTTCTGCGCCGGCGCCGACCTCAAAGAGCGCGCGACGATGAACGAGCACGACGTCCGGAACTTCCTCGAGTCGCTGCGCGAGACCTTTCAGACCATCGAGAAGTCGCACACCGTCTTCATCGCGGCCATCAACGGCGCGGCCTTCGGCGGCGGCACCGAGCTCGCGCTCTCGTGCGACCTGCGGGTCGTCGCGCCGTCGGCCGAGATGGGGCTCACCGAGGTGAAGCTCGGCATCATCCCCGGAGGCGGCGGCACGCAGCGCCTGCCGCGCCTGATCGGCAAGGGGCCGGCGAAAGATCTCATCCTCACCGGGCGGCGCGTGGGCGCCGAAGAGGCGGTGAAGCTGGGCCTCGCCGATCGCCTCGGCGGCCTCGACGTCGCGATGAAGCTCGCCCAGGACATCACCGAGAACGCGCCGGTCGCCGTCTACGCCGCGAAGCACGCGATCGACGAAGGGCAGCACCTCGAGCTCTCCGAGGCGCTGATGCTCGAGCAGCGCGCGTACGAGCTGGTGCTGAAGACCGAAGACCGGCTCGAGGGCCTCAAGGCGTTCGCCGAGAAGCGCAAGCCGGTCTGGCGCGGCACCTGACCCCCCGCGGGGCGGAAACGACCCGGAGCGGCCCGAGCAACTGCGCCGGGTTCGCGCCGCGGCGCGTGACGTGCACTGGCACGGGGGCATGCTCCTCCAGTTGTCGTACACCAGCCGTGCGACCCGCCCGATGACCCCGGAGGAGCTCGTGACGCTGGCCGCCGAGGCCGCGCGGAAGAACCGCGTGCGCGGCATCACGGGCGTGATGCTCTGCGACGCGGGAGCGTTCATTCAAATCCTCGAGGGCGAGGCCGCAGACGTCGAGGCGCTGTTCGCCCGGATCCAGAGAGACCCGCGGCACGCGCAGATCACGCTGCTGCAGCGCACGCAGGTGAAGCAGCGCAGCTTCCCGCACTGGCCGATGGGGCTGCTCGAGCTCTCTGCGAAGGACAGGAACCTGCCGGGCGTGAGACAGCTGCTCGAGAGCCGCGACGTCGGCCCTCCAGCGCCCGAGGGAACGCCGCCTCCGTCGCCGCCCTCACGGCAGCGCTGAGCCGACGCGCACCTCGCGCGGCGCCCGCTCCCTCTGGGTCACCCACTTGATGAAGTCGTCGAGAGACTTGCCCGGCTCGTCGTCGAACGCGCCGGAGAGGTCGGCCTTCGCGATGCGGTCGAGGCGGAAGCTGCGGAAGCCGTCGCGCAGCTCGCACCACGCGGCGAGGGTCCAGGTCTTCCCCCAGAACGCCACGGCGAGCGGCCGCACGGCGCGCTTCGTGACGTCGCCTTTCTCGTCGCGGTAGTCGAGCTTCAGGCGCCGCCGTGAGCGCAGCGCCTCGCGGACGACGCCGAGCGGCCCGGCGGTCGCGCCCGGCTTGAACCGCGGAGCGAGCAGCCGCGTCGACGCCACCCGCGCCCGCGTGCCCTCGGGCAGCACCATCTCGATCTTCGCGAGCGCGGCGTCGGCGGCGCGGGCCAGCGCGGGGTCGGCGTAGCCCTGCACGACGCGGGCGCCGAGGACGAGCGCTTCGATCTCCTCCTCGGTGAACGTCATCGGCGGGAGATCGAAGCCGTGGGCGAGGGCGTAGCCGACGCCGGCCTCTCCGCGGATGGGGACGCCCGAGAGCGACAGATCCCGGACGTCCCGGTACACCGTGCGCTCGCTGACCTCGAGCTCCTCGGCCAGCCGCTGCGCGGTGACGAGCCGGCTCTTGCGCAAGAGCTGGACGAGGCGGAACAGGCGGTCGGCGCGGCGCATCGTGGCTACTTCTTCTGCCACAGCGCGAACGGCGCGCCGGAAGGATCCGACACGATGGCGAACCAGCCCAGGTCGGGCACCTCGGTCTTGGGCTTGAGCACCTTGCCGCCGAGCTCTTGCGCCTTCTTCGCCGAGGCGGTCACGTCCTCGACGTCGATGTACTGAAGCCAGTACCCGCTGCCGGCGGGCTCCTCCATGATGCCGCCGGCCTGCGGCCCCTGGATCTCCTCGTAGCGCGGCTTCATGGGCAGCGAGTTGAACTTCCAGCCGAACAGCTCGCCGTAGAAGGCGCGGGCCTGGTCGACGTTCTGGGTGTGCAGCTCGACGTAGTTGACGTTGTGCATCGTGTGTTCCTCCCATCCGCGTGATTGCGGAGTGTCGGCACGATGCCGGCCCGCTCCTGACAGCGTGCTGTCAGCAGAGTGAGCGGATGATGCGCGCCGCCTCGTCGCACTGCGCGGCCGTCACGTCGAGGTGGGTCACCAGCCGCACCGTCGCCGTCCCGGTCGCGAGCACGCCGCGCTCCTTCAGCTTCGGCACCAGCCCGGCGGGAGCGTTCCGGATCCACACGATGTTCGTCTGCGGCGGCTCGACGTCGAGCACGCCCGACAGGGCATGGGCGATGCGCGCGGCGTTCGCGTGATCCTCCGCGAGCCGCGCCACGTGGTGCTCGAGCGCGTAGCGGCCGGCCGCCGCGAGGACGCCGACCTGCCGCATGCCGCCGCCGAGCATCTTGCGCCAGTGCCGCGCCTCCTTGATGAACGGGCGGGAGCCGCACAGCACCGAGCCGACGGGGGCGCCCAGGCCCTTCGACAGGCACACGCTGACCGAGTCGAAGCCCTCGACCAGCTCGCGCACCGGCAGGCCCAGCTTCACGGCGGCGTTGAACAGCCGCGCGCCGTCGAGGTGCGTGGCGAGGCCCCGCTTCTTCGCGAGCGCCGTCGCCGCCTGCAGGTACTTCAGCGGCAGCACGCGCCCGCCGAACGTCTGCTCGAGCGCGAGCAGGCGCGTGCGCGCGTAGTGATCGTCGTCGGGCTTCACGGCCTTCTCGATGCGGTCCAGGGGGATCGTGCCGTCCAGCTCCTGCACGAGCGGCTGGGGCTGAAGGGAGCCGAGCACGGCGGCTCCGCCGGCCTCGTGGACGTAGGTGTGTGCGTCGGCGCCGACGAGGAACTCGTCTCCGCGGCGGCAGTGCGACATGAGCGCGGCGAGGTTGCACTGGGTGCCTGAGGGGAAGAAGAGGGCGGCCTCCATTCTCAGCAGCCCGGCGACCTCTTCCTGCAGCGCGTTGACGGTGGGGTCGTCTCCGAAGACGTCGTCGCCGACGTCGGCGCGGGCCATGGCCTCGCGCATGGCAGGACCGGGGCGGGTGACGGTGTCGCTGCGCAGGTCGATCATGGGCGCGCACCCTAGGTGAGTTGTGCTAGCGGCGCCGCATATGTCCTTCGACGAAACTCTCCAGGCGAAGATTACGCAGGTCGAAAAAGGCGGCGCGGAGAAGTACCACGCCAAGAACAAGGAGGTCGGCAAGCTGTTCGCGCGCGAGCGCATCGCGCTGCTGGTCGACCCCGGCTCGTTCGTCGAAGAAGGGAAGCTCGCCAACAACCTCGACCCCGAGCTGCCGAGCGACGGCGTCGTCACGGGCTTGGGAAGGCTCGACGGGCGCACCATCGCCATCATGGCGAACGACTCGACGGTGAAGGCGGGCAGCTGGGGCGCGCGGACGGTCGAGAAGATCCTGCGCATTCAGGAGACGGCGCACCGCCTGCGGGTGCCGCTGTGCTACCTCGTCGACAGCGCCGGCGCGCGCATCACCGACCAGGTCGAGATGTTCCCCGGCCGGCGCCACGCGGGCCGCATCTTCTACAACGAGGTTCACCTGTCGGGCATGGTGCCGCAGGTGTGCCTGCTCTTCGGGCCGAGCGCGGCCGGCGGCGCGTACATCCCCGCGTTCTGCGACATCGTCATCATGGTCGACGGGAACGCGTCGATGTACCTCGGCTCTCCGCGCATGGCCGAGATGGTGATCGGCGAGAAGGTCACGCTCGAGGAGATGGGCGGCGCGAAGATGCACTGCTCGATCTCCGGCTGCGGCGACGTGCTGGCGAAGAGCGAAAAAGAGGCCATCGAGTACTGCAAGCAGTACCTGCGCCTGCTGCCCGCCAACTTCTCCGAGAAGCCGCCGGTGGTCGAGAAGAAGGCCCCGAAGGCGAGCGGCAAGAAGGTCGAGGAGATCATCCCGCCCGACCAGAACAAGCCGTTCGACATGTACGCGCTCATCAACGAGCTCATCGACGAGGGCTCGTGGTTCGAGGTGAAGAAGCTGTTCGCGCAGGAGCTCGTCACCGGCTTCGGCCGCATCGACGGTCAGACGATCGGCATCATCGCGAACCAGCCCAAGTACAAAGGCGGAGTGCTCTTCGTCGACAGCGCCGACAAGGCCGCGCGCTTCATCTGGCTCTGCGACGCCTTCAACGTGCCGCTGCTCTACCTCGCCGACGTGCCGGGCTTCATGATCGGCACGAAGGTCGAGAAGGCCGGCATCATCCGCGCGGGCGCGAAGATGATCTCCGCGGTGAGCGAGGCGTCGGTGCCGAAGATCTCGGTGGTGGTGCGCAAGGCGTACGGCGCCGGCCTCTACGCGATGAGCGGGCCGGGCTTCGCGCCCGACTGCACGCTCGCGCTGCCCCAGGCGATGATCGCCGTGATGGGCCCCGAGGCCGCGGTGAACGCCGTCTACTTCAACAAGATTCAGGAGAAGCCCGAAGCCGAGCGCCAGGCGTACGTGCAGAAGCTGCGCGACGAGTACAAGGCCGACGTCGACATCTACAAGCTCGCCGCCGAGCTCGTCGTCGACGAGATCGTGCCCGGCTCGCAGCTGCGCGCCGAGCTGCAGAAGCGCTTCGCCATGTACCGCGAGCAGTACCGGACGCCGGAGCGCAAGAAGCGCACCGTGTGCCCGGTGTGACGGCAGCGCTCGTCACGCTCCTTCTCTCAGCCTGCCGCCTCTCCGACGAGGCGGACGACGCCTGCCGCTCGACGTACTGGCGCACCCGCGCCGCCGCGACGCTCGCGCCCTCGTACGTCGTGCAGCTCGACGGCGACCGGGCCTACGACGGCCTCGTCTGGACCCTCGCGGTCGACGTCCCGCGCGAAGGGTGGGGCGAGCACTTCGCGCTCGGTGTCCCGAAGGCCGTGGTCCCCGACCGCTCTCCGGCGTTCATCGGCTTCGCCGCCAGCCTCGCCTGGTTCCCGAACCGCGCGGTCGACGCCCGGCTCGTCATCCGCGCGCGCGTCATCTCGCTGCCCTGGCCGAGCACGCCGGCGCACGCGCTGTTCCACCTCTCGGCCGGTGCGGGCGCTACGTGGAGCACGTTCGGCTTCGCGCCGCGCATCGAGCTCAAGGTCCGCGCCGGCCACCTCGCCTGGGGCGGGCTGCACGTCACGGCGGGCTTTCAGCCCTACGTCTCGAGAGCGCTCTACCTCTCGGACGTGAGCGTCGGCCTCGACGCCCCGTGGGTGTGGTGGTGGTAACGAAAAGCGAAACGCTATAAGCCACGCACGATCATGGATTTCGAGCTGCCCGACGACATTCGCGCGCTCCAGTCGTCGATCCGCGACTTCTGCGAGCGCCGTGTAAAGCCCCACGCCCGAGAGTGGGACCGCACCGAGAAGTTCCCGATGGAGGTCGTCAAAGAGCTCGGCGCCATGGGCGTCATGGGCATTCGCGTCGCCGAGGAGTACGGCGGCGCCGGCCTGGGGGCCCTCGCCGTCGCGGTCGCGGTCGAAGAGGTCGCGCGCTACGACGGCTCGCTCGCGCTGACCGTCGCCTCGCACAACGGCCTCGGCACGAGCCACATCCGCGTCTTCGGCAACGCCGAGCAGAAGAAGAAGTACCTGCCGAAGCTCGCGACCGGCGAGTTCCTCGGAGCGTGGGGCCTCACCGAGCCCGGCAGCGGCAGCGACGCCGCCGGCATGCGCACGACGGCCGTTCGCAAGGGCGACACGTGGCTCCTCAACGGCGCCAAGATGTTCATCACCCAGGGCACCGTCGGCGACGTCTTCGTCATCCTCGCGGTCACCGACGCGTCGAAGAAGCAGAAGGGCATCACCGCCTTCATCGTCGACAAGGGCCAGAAGGGGTTCACGCAGCGGCCGATTCACGGGAAGCTCGGCATGCGCTCCTCCGACACGGCCGAGCTGCACCTCGAGAACGTCGAGGTGCCCGACTCGCAGCGGCTGGGCGAGCTGAACCAGGGCTTCATCAACACGCTGCAGATCCTCGACGGCGGCCGCATCACCATCGGCGCGCTGTCCGTCGGCCTGGGCCGCGGCGCCATCGAAGAGTCGCGGCGCTACGCGCTCGAGCGCACCGCCTTCGGCCAGCCCATCGCCGAGTTCCAGGCGCTCAAGTGGATGTTCGCGGACATGAAGACCGAGATGGACGCGGCCCGCCTGCTCGTGCACCGCGCCGCCTCGCTCGCCGACGCAGGCCGCCCGTACACGCGCGAGGCCTCGATGGCGAAGCTCTACGCCTCGGAGGCCGCGACGCGCGCCTGCAACAAGGCGGTGCAGATTCACGGCGGCTACGGCTACACGCGCGAGTTCCCCGTCGAGCGCTACCTGCGCGACGCGAAGCTCTGCGAGATCGGCGAGGGCACCAGCGAGGTGCAGCGCTCGATCATCGCCCGCGAGATCATGAAGGCTGCCTCTTAAAGAGAAGGCGCGATGAACCGCTCGTTCCTCGAGGACCTCGGCCTGAGCGTGAAAGACGCCGACGGCGTCATCGAAGCCGAGCTCGAGCTGACCTCCAACCTGGCGATGAACCCGCTCACGCGGCAGTTCATCTCCAAGGCCCAGTTCACCGTCGTCGGCGACCGGCTCATCACCATCTACCCGGCCGAGCTCGTCGGCATGCCGCCCATCAACCTGAGCCACGTGTCGAAGGGCGCCGCGCTCGAAGACATCATCGTCAAGAGCCTCAACGACGCGATGCTGCACGTGCAGCGGCGCTCGGAGCAGCTCACCGCGCTCGGCCTGTCTCCGCACGTCGACCCCTCGAGCCTGCAGCTGTCGGCCGAGCTGAAGCTCGACCCGTGGCACTTCACCATCGGCACCGATCGGCTCGGCAACTTCCGCGTCACGCGGGCGATGAACGCCGGGGTCGAGATGACGACCACGTCGGCGCACGGCTTCGAGCTCTCCGAGTTCCGGGAGAGGGGAGCGCTCGAGGCCTACCTCGTCGCGATGTTCGGAGACGGCCGCGCCCCGCCGGCGATCGCGACGCCGCGGCCGCGCACGGGCCGAACCGCGTCGGACGTGGACACCGAGCCGGTCTCCTCGGCGGCGCCTCCGCCGGACGTGCCGCTGTACTTCAAGGACCTGGTCGCGGCGTTCGGCCCCGGCGCGGCGGTGCCCGGCCGCTCGGCGGTCGAGGTGCTCATCGAGCTCAAGGTGGGCGAAGAGCAGTTCCGCTTCGCCGCCGCGCGCGTCTCGGGGCGCACCTTCCGCGGCCTCCTCGCCGGCGCGAACGGGAAGCTCTGGGCCGACCGCTTCGAGCTCGACGACTTCCCCGGCATCAAGCCGCTGCTGGCGCGCCTGCTCGGCGTCTCCGAGAGCCGGGTCGAGGTGCTGTGACGTGAGCAGCCTCGAAGAAGCAGTGCTGAAGGGCGACATCCGCGCCGCCTCGCGGCTCATGCGCCAGATCGACGACGGCGCGCCCGGCGCGACCCAGACGCTGAAGAAGCTCTTCCCGCACACCGGCCGCGCGTACGTCATCGGCATCACCGGCGCCCCCGGCTCGGGGAAGTCGACGCTCACCGACCGGCTCATCGCGCACTACCGCAAAGAGGGCCGCACCGTCGGAGTCATCGCCGTCGACCCCACGAGCCCCTTCACCGGCGGCGCGATCCTGGGCGACCGCATTCGCATGCAGGGCCACGCGACCGACCCCGGCGTCTTCATCCGCTCGCTCGCGACGCGCGGGAACCTGGGGGGCCTGTCGCGCGCGACCGGCGACTGCCTCAAGGTGATGGACGCGATGGGCCGCGAGGTGATCATCGTCGAGACCGTCGGCGTCGGGCAGGACGAGATCGACATCGCGCAGCTCGCGCACACCACCTGCGTGGTGCTCGTGCCGGGCCTGGGCGACGACATCCAGGCGATCAAGGCCGGCATCCTCGAGATCGCCGACGTCTTCGTGGTGAACAAGTCCGACCTCGACGGCAGCGACCGCGTCGTGCGCGAGCTGCGCTCGATGCTCGAGCTGCGCCACGCGGTGAAGGCTCCTCCGGTGCTCGATCACGACGCCCAGCACCGCATGAAGGCCGGACCCGCGGGCACGCGGCTGGCGCCCGCGCAAGAAGACGAGTGGGAGCCGCCCATCGTGAAGACGGTGGCCGCGCGCGACCAGGGCCTCGCCGACCTCGCGAACGAGGTCGCGAAGCACCGCACCTGGCTCGAATCGACCGGAAAAAAGCAAGAGCGCGAGCGTCAACGGGCGGCCACGCAGCTGGTGTCGCTGTTACGCGATCGTCTCCTGGCCGCTGGCCTTGCGCGCCTCGAACGCGAGAAAGGTAATCTCTCCGACGTGGCAGCGCAGATCGCCAGGCTCGAGCTCGACCCGTACACCCTCGCCGACCAGCTGGCCGGAGACTCGAAGTGAGCCCCAGGTTGTCTCCTGCCGAGCGCGTGCAGGCGCTCGAGACGAAGCTGTTGCTCCCGTTCCCCAACGTCGAGACCGCGGTCTCGGCGCTCACGCACAAGAGCTACTGCAACGAGCACCGCGACGTGAAGCAGGCCGACAACGAGCGGCTCGAGTTCCTAGGCGACGCGGTCGTCGATCTCGCCATCTCGCACCGGCTGATGGAGCGCTTCCCCAACGCCGACGAGGGCGAGCTCAGCAAGCTCCGCGCGCTCATCGTGAACGAAGAGGGCCTCGCCCGCATCGCGCGCAAGATCGGCCTGGGAGAGCTGCTGCAGCTCGGCCGCGGAGAAGATCTCACCGGCGGCCGCGAGAAGAGCAGCGTGCTCGCCGACGCGCTCGAGGCCGTCATCGGCGCCGTCTACCTGGGCGGCGGCATGGTGAAGGTGATGGAGCTCGTCGACCGCTTCTTCGCCGAGGCCCTCGAGGGCGTCGCGCTCGGGCGCAGCGGCTTCGACTACAAGACCCTGCTGCAGGAAGACGCGCAGATCCGGTTGAAGCAGTCTCCGCGGTACCGCGTCGTCAGCGAGAAGGGCCCGGACCACGAGAAGATCTTCGAGGTCGAGGTGCTCATCGGCACCGACGTCTACGCGCGCTCGTCGGGGCGCTCGAAGAAAGAGGCCGAGCAGGCGGCGGCGCGAGAGACGCTCGAGATGTTGTCGCGAGATCAAAAGAAAACAGTTGGGAATCAGAACGGCGGCGCGTAGTTTCCGCGCGCCATGAAATCGATCGTTCTCGCGCTCACTGTTCTGGTTCCTCTCGCCGCGGCTGCCGACGGCAAGATGATGAAGGCGGCGTCGGAGGGCAAAGATCTCTACGCGACCTTCAACACCTCCGAAGGCACCTACGTGGTGAAGCTCTTCTCGAAGGACGCGCCCAAGACCGTCGCGAACTTCGTCGGTCTCGTCACCGGCGAGAAGGAGTGGACGGACCCGAAGTCCGGCGCCAAGCAGACCGGCAAGCCGCTCTACAACGGCACGATCTGCCACCGCATCATTCCCGACTTCATGATCCAGTGCGGCGACCCGCTCGGCCAGGGCATCGGCGGCCCCGGCTACAAGTTCGAAGACGAGTTCCAGTCGGGCCGCAAGTTCGACAAGGTCGGCATTCTCGCGATGGCGAACGCGGGCCCGAACACGAACGGCTCGCAGTTCTTCGTCACCGTCTCCACGCCCGCGCACCTCAACAACCGCCACACCATCTTCGGCGAGGTCGTCTCGGGCTACGACGTGGTGGAGAAGACGTCGAAGGTGCAGACCGCCGGCGCGAACAAGCCGGTGAAGGACGTCGTGATCAAGAGCATCGAGATCTCCGAGAAGGCTCCGGCAGCCAAGAAGTAAACAAGCTTCGAGGGCACACATGGGCATGATGGACGAGGCACGGAACGGCAGTGATCTGTACGCGACCTTCGAGACCACCGAAGGCACGATCACCGTGAAGCTGTTCCCGAAAGACGCGCCGAAGACGGTCGAGAACTTCGTGGGCCTGGCGACGGGTGAGAAGGAGTGGACGCACCCGGGCACCGGCGAGAAGAAGAAGACGCCGCTCTACGACGGCAGCATCTTCCACCGCTGCATCAAGGACTTCATGATCCAGGGCGGAGACCCGCTCGGCCGCGGCACCGGCGGCCCCGGCTACAAGTTCGAGGACGAGTTCCAGAGCGGCCGCCGCTTCGACCGCCCCGGCCTGCTCGCCATGGCGAACGCCGGCCCGAACACGAACGGCTCGCAGTTCTTCATCACCGTCGTGCCGACCAAGTGGCTGGACAACAAGCACACCATCTTCGGTGAGGTGGTGAGCGGCATGGACGTCGTCGAGCGCGTCGCCAACATCATCCCCAAGGACAGCGGCGACCGTCCGAAGACCGACGTGAAGATCAAGAAGCTCAAGATCTCGACGAAGCTGTGAAAGCAGGGTTCGCAGCGCTGATCGGCCGGCCGAACGTCGGCAAGTCCACGCTGCTGAACCGGCTCACCGGCGAGAAGATCGCGATCGTCTCGCCCAAGCCGCAGACGACGCGCAGCCGCATCCTGGGCGTCGTCACGCGCCCCGAGGGCCAGGTCGCGTTCGTCGACACGCCCGGCATTCACCAGGCGAAGGGCGCGCTCAACCGCATGATGGTCGACGTCGCGCTCACCGCCGCGAACGAGTGCGACGTCGTGCTGTTCATGATCGAGGCCGAGGCCCAGGGCGTCAGCGAGGGCAACCAGCTCGTCGTGAAGCAGCTCCAGCACGCGAAGAAGCCGGTCATTCTGGTCATCAACAAGATCGACGAGATTCAGAAGGCGCTGCTCCTGCCGCTCATCGCGAAGTGGAAGGACGTGCTGCCCTTCGCCGAGGTGATGCCCATCTCGGCGCGCACCGGCGACGGCGTCGATCGGCTGTTCGAGCTCGTCGCGAAGCTGATGCCCGAATCCGAGCAGCCGCTGTTCCCGCCCGACGTCTTCACCGACCAGGCCGAGCGCACGCTGGTGGCCGAGCTGATTCGCGAGCAGCTCTTGCGGCACTGCCGCGAGGAGATCCCGTACTCCTCGGCCGTCGTCGTCGAGATCTTCGACGAGAGCGAGCGCGAGACGGGGCGCCAGGGCCTCGTGCGCATCGACGCGGCCATCTTCGTCGAGCGGGAAGGGCAGAAGGCCATCGTCATCGGCAAGCGCGGCTCGATGCTCAAGACCATCGGCACCGACGCGCGGAAGTCGATCGAGCGCATGCTCGGCTGTCGCGTGTTCCTGTCCCTGCGCGTGAAGGTCGAGTCGAGGTGGAGCGAGGATCTCCGCGGCCTGCGCAAGATGGGCTACGGAGACTGACGTGAAGCCCCTCGTCGCGATCGTCGGCCGCCCGAACGTGGGCAAGTCGACGCTGTTCAACAAGCTCATCGGGCGCCGCCAGGCGATCGTCGAAGACGCTCCGGGCGTCACGCGCGACCGCCACTACGCCGAGGCCGAGGGCATCGTCTACGTCGACACCGGCGGCTTCGTGCCCGAGTCGAAGGACGACTCGCTGACCCACGCGGTGCGCGCCCAGGCCCAGGCCGCGGTCGAGAGCGCCACGCTCGTGCTGTTCGTCGTCGACGCGCGCACCGGCATCACCGCCGCCGACGAAGAGGTCGGCCGCTACCTGCGCAAGTCGTCGCGCCCGGTGCGCCTCGTGGTGAACAAGATCGACGAGCCTCGCAACGGGGCGACCCTGCTCGCCGACTTCCACGGCCTCGGGCTCGGAGAGCCCATCGGCGTCAGCGCCGAGCACAACCACGGCATCCACGATCTGCTCGACGCCATCGAAGCGGCGCTTCCCGAGGCCGACGAAGAGGCGCCCGAAGACGGGGAGGGCACGATCCGCCTCGCGATCGTCGGCCGCCCGAACGTCGGCAAGTCGTCGCTCGTGAACGCGCTGCTCGGCGAGGAGCGCGTCATCGTGAGCCCGGTCGCGGGCACGACGCGAGACCCGATCGACACCCGCTTCTCCCGCGGCGAGCAGGACTTCGTCATCACCGACACCGCCGGCATCCGCCGCAAGGCGGTCATCACCCAGAAGGTCGAGCAGTACTCGGTGATGCAGGCGCTGCGCGTGCTCGAGGACTGCGACGTCGCCGTGCTCGTGCTCGACGCCACCGAGCCCGCCGTCGAGCAGGACGCGAAGATCGCCGGCCTCGCCGAAGAGCAGGGCCGCCCGCTCATCATCGTCGTCAACAAGTGGGACCTGAAGCGCGGCGTCGTGAAGGAAGAGGCGTTCCGCGACGAGGTCAAGCTGCAGCTGCGCTGGGCCGCCTGGGCTCCCATCGTCTTCGTCTCGGCGAAGGAGGGCGACAAGGTCGGCAAGGTGCTCGACCTCGCCGTCGAGCTGCACCGCCAGGCGCACATGCGGGCCTCGACGCCGCTGCTCAACCGCATGCTGCAGCACGTGACGACCGAGCACCCGCTGCCGACCGAGGGCGGCAAGAGCTTGAAGATGTATTACGTGGCGCAGATCGGCGAAGCGCCGCCGACGTTCCAGTTCATCTGCAACCGCCCGCAGCTCGTGCCCGATCGGTACAAGCGGTACCTGCTCAATCAGCTGCGCGAGACGTTCGATCTCAAAGTGCCCGTGCGGCTCAAGTTCAAGGAGCGCCCGGGTGAGAAGAACCGGAAGCAGGCCGTCGCCCGGTACAAGGCGCTCGACGCCAAGAAGGCCCGCCGCCGCGGCAACCGGCGCAAGCTCGCGCAGGACGAATAGCGCGATGGGCTTGCCCCATCCCTCCTGCGGCAGCTGTCGTTCATGACGACGCTGCCGCCGTCTCTTACGGCCGGATCACCGCCGACCTGCGAAAGGCTGGCCGCGAGATCGGCACCGCCGACACGATGATCGCGGCGATCGCCCTGGCGAATGATCTGGCCGTCATCACACGCAATGCGAAGCACTACCGGCGCGTAAAGGGGCTCAGAGTCATTCGCTGGTAAGCGTTGACAGCCCCCATCCGCCTGCGCAATGTGCCCGCCCCGATGTCCACGACCGACAAACTGACCCGCAAGGAGCTGAAAGCTCCTGACGAATTCCAGAAGCTGGGCGCTCAGGCCGTACCGTTCCTCGTGCAGCACCAGAAGACGGTCGTCGGCGCGATCATCATCTTCGTCGTCGTCGGCCTGGGCGTGACGCTCATCCAGTACATCAACGCGCGCAGCGACCAGAGGGCGATGACCGAGCTGGGCGCGGCGCTCAAGCCGGTCTCCCGCGAGGTGAACGCCGCCGGCGTCTCCGAGCCGGGCTCGCCCCCGGTCTTCAAGACCGAGGCCGAGAAGAACGAGGCGATCATCAAGTCGCTCACCGAGTTCCGCACCAAGAACGGCAGCAACAAGGCCGGCGCCACCGCCGCGCTGCCGCTCGGTCACGCGCTGCTGCGCGAGGGCAAGGCGCAGGAAGCGCTCGCCGCGTTCGACGACTACCTGAAGGGTTCTCCCTCGGACGACCCGCTGCGCCCGACCGCGCTCGAAGGCCGCGGCTACGCGCTCGAAGCGAAGAAGGACTACGACGCCGCGCTCGCCGCGTTCGACCAGCTCTCGAAAGAGAACACCGCCGAGTTCATGAAGGGCATGGGGCTGTACCACCGCGCGCGCGTGCTGCTCCTCCAGGGCAAGACGGCCGAGGGCATCCAGCAGCTGCAGCAGATCGACACGGCTGCCCCGGGCAGCTCGGCTGCGCGTCTCGCGGTCGAGCGCATCGGCGTGCTCGCTTCGCAGGGCGTGAAGATCCCCGAGCTCGTGAAGCCTGCGCCCTCGCAGTTCGGCTTCGACGCGGGCTCGTGAGGCGAATCGCCCTCGCCCTCGCCGCCGCGGTGCTCGCCAGCGGCTGCCGCACCATCTCGCTCGACAGCGACGCGATGATGCCGGCGAGCGACGAGCACCTGCACGTGCCGCAGTACTTCGACGTCGAGTGGTGGACTCCGCTGGTGAAGCCGACGCTGCTCGAGTTCCAGCCGAGCGAGACGGCGAGCCCCGCGGTCGACCCCGACACCGAGCGCGTCATCGTCTGCACCCGCGACGGCTTCGTGCGCTGCCTGTCTCCGGTCGACGGCCACGTCGAGTGGGAGAAGGTCGTGCGCGGTCGCTGCTTCGCCGGCTCGACGGTGCACGAGGGCATCGCCTACGTCCCCGGTGGAGACAGCGTCCTCTACGCGCTGCGCTCGCGCACCGGCGAGCAGGTGTGGAGCTACGCCGCCGGCGAAGAGCTCGTCACGGCCCCGGTCATCGCCGGCGAGCTCGTGCTCGTCGCCTCGCAGAGCGAGACGCTGTTCGCCGTCGAGCGCGCCACCGGCAAGTGGAAGTGGCAGTACCGTCGCGACGCGCCTCCCGGCTTCACCGTGCGCGGCACGGCGACCCCCGTGGTGCGCGACGGCGTCGTCTACATGGGCTTCGCCGACGGCTACGTGGTCGCGCTGACGCTCGACGACGGCGTGCAGAAGTGGGAGCGCAACCTCTCGACCTCGGGCGGGCTGCAGTTCCTCGACGCCGACGCGACGCCGGTGCTCGACGATCAGGGCAACCTCTACGCGGCCAGCTACAAAGACGGCGTCTACGCGCTCAAGGCCGAGAGCGGCGAGACGCAGTGGGTGACCGCGCGCGGCGGCATCAACAGCGTGCTGCAGAGCGGCGAGGTGCTGCTGACCGGCGGAGACGGCAAGGTGGCGGCGCTGCACTCGGGCACCGGGCGCGAGCTGTGGTCTTTGAACCTGGCGCCGGGCAAGAAGAACGCGGCGCCCGCGGGCCGGCCGCCGATCCTGCTGCGCGGGCTGCTCGCCGTGCCGACGACGGGGCCGCTGGTGTTCGTCGACCCGCTCAAGGGCCGCGCGAAGGTGGCATGGAACCCGGGGAAGGGCGTCACCGCGACCCCGGTGGTGCACGGCACGCGCATGTACGTGCTCTCGAACCTCGGCACCGTGTTCGCGCTGGAGCTGCGCGGCGGCGGGTCGTGAAGCAGATCCGCGTCGTCGCGGCGCTCATTCGCTCGGCGAGTGAGCCGGGCCGCTACCTCGTGCAACAGCGGCTCCCGAACAAGGCGCGCGCGAACCTCTGGGAGTTCCCCGGCGGCAAGGTCGAGCCGGGCGAGGGTGACGAGGCCGCGCTGGTGCGCGAGTGCCAGGAAGAGCTCGACGTGAAGCTCGAGGTCGGCCGGCGGGTCTGGGGCACCACCCACGCGTACGAAGATCTGACCGTGACGCTCGAGCTGTTCGCCGCGCGCATCGTGTCGGGCGAGCCGAAGCCGCTGGGCGCCCAGGCGCTGCGCTGGTGCACGTTCGAACAGATGCAGGCGCTGCCGTTCTGCGAGGCCGACGTGCCCTTGTTGAACGCGCTGGCGCGCGGTGAGATCTCTTGAAGGCGTGATCGAACGGACGTTCCAGCTCGTCAAGGGCGTCGGCCCCTGGCGCGAGAAGGACATCTGGGCCAAGGGCTTCCCGGACTGGGCGGCGTTCGAGAAGGCGTCGGAGGTGGTCGCGAGCGCCGGCATCGACGCCGAGCTGCGCGAGGCGATCGCGAAGGCGCGCGGCGCCTCGCTCGGCGAGCTCGCGCAGATGATCCCCGAGCGCGAGCATTGGCGCCTGTATCCGCACTTCGTCGACCAGGCCGCGTTTCTGGATCTGGAGGCCGACGGCGACGAGCAGATCACGGTCGGCGGCGTCATGGACGGCGCCGGCGTCGCGACGTTCATCCGCGACTTCGAAGGGCCCAAGGCGCTGCAACAGCTCGCGACACGGCTGGAGCAGAGCCCGATCTGGGTGACGTTCAACGGCGGCACCTTCGACATCCCGGTGCTGAGGCGGCATTTCCCGGGGCTGAAGTCGCCGCTGGTGCACCTCGATTTGAGGTTCCTGGTGCGGCGGGTGCGGCTGAAAGGGGGGCTCAAAGAAGTCGAGGAGCACCTCGGGCTTCACCGGCCGCCGCACTTGAAAGGAATTCGCGGCTACGACGCGATCCGGCTGTGGCGCGAGTGGCAGACGACGAAGAACCCCGACGCGCTGCGGATCCTCGTCGAGTACAACCTGTACGACGCCATCAACCTGAGATCTCTCGTGGACCTCTGCATCACGCGGGCGGCCGAGCAGCTGGCGTGGGATGAGCCGTTCCGGGCGCCGTTCGAGCGCGGCGACGTGCTGTATGACGTCTCGAAGCTGCTGCTGGAGCTGTGACTCAAGGCACCAACAGCGGCGTCAAATACCCGCGACAGTACCGATCGACAGCCCGAGCACCGACGTCGTTCGCGAAGATGTGCTTGAAGCAGAAGCCGCCTCGACCCGCCGGTGAGTCTGGCAGGTGGCGCAAGCGAAACAGCGGCGCCGATTCTTCGTGCCCCGGCGGGAACGCCCAGAACTCGACGAGGTTACCGTCCGCCACATCGACGCGTCGGTATCGGCTCCCCGACGGCACATCGCGCGTCGCGACGACATGGACAACGAAGTAGGGCTCGCCGAGCAAGATGATTGGGAGAAACTCCACGCCGCCCAGCGGCAACAGCTCATCACGGACGCGAGCGCAAACAGCGAGGGCGTTCGGATTGAACATTACGGGTGTTAGGCGGTCCTCGGGATCCGGCAGTTGGAGCTGCTGGACTCTCCAGACGTCCTCGAGCGGTTCCGGCTTAGAGAGGCGCTCGTCAGTCCAAAGGCCCGTGCCGTCGTCGAACCAAGACGCCGCGAAATCGCCTGACGGTAACGACGTCAACTGGAGCCGAAACAGAGCCATCAACGTTTCTTCTTCTTGCCGCCGGTCTTCTTGGGCTCGCGCTGGATCTCACCGCGGACCTTGAACAGCACCTCGGCGTCCCGGAAGCCTTCGAGCTGCTGGCCGAGCTGCGACTCGACGGTGAGCCGGTAGCTGCGCCCGGACCTCAGCGGCTCCAGGAACATCACCTGGTAATCGATGCCGCCGTCGGCTTCGTGCGCCGTGTCGTCGGACGGGACGATCCGATCTCCGTCGTCGAAGACGCGCAGCCGGTAATCGGCGAGCGCCACCGGAATCCAGATGCCGAGCTGCTTCACCGGGTCGACCTGGCCGTCGACGACCTCGAAGCCGCCGTCGGCGCCGGTGGCAGTGACGATCAACCGGAGCTCCGCGGGCTGCGGCGGCCCGGCGTCGACGGCGAGCTCGGCGACGGCGCCGGCATCGACCACAGCCACATCAGGACCGACGAGAACCGCCGCATCCGGCTCGCCTCCCTTGGGACAGGCCGCGAGTCCGGTAATGAGCGTTATGTAAACTGCGCGCCTCAACTCCGACGACGCCTCCTGAGGGCCGCCAGCGCCAGCACGATCAGCGGCGCGCCGCCGGCGATCGAGCAGCCGTCCTGCGCGTAGCACGTCGTTCCGGGCCCGCCCTTCTGTCCGCAGGTGCCCATGTTCGGCATTCCGCCGTCCGGATTGCGCCCGTTGCAGCCGCCGGTCGCGCACTCTCGATGTGCGGCGCACGCCTCGCCGTCGGACTTCAGCGCGCGGCAGGTCGAGTCGCCGCCGTTGCAGTAGGCCTCGTCGACGCACGCGGTGTCCATGCACGAGCTGCCGATGGCCGACCTCGCCTTGCACGCGCCGTCCGCCGCCCCCGCTCCGCGGCAGCTGCCCGACAGGCACTCGAAGTCCTGCGAGCACGCCCCGTCCAGCGCCACCTTGGCTTCGAAGACGGCGTCGCACGCGGCGATCTCCGCGTCGGCGTTCTTCTTCAGCTCCTCGCACGTCAGCTTCTCGTACGCGGCCAGGCACTCGGCGAGCTTGTCGCCCTTGTACGTGGCCCGCCCCTTCGACTCGCTCGCCGTGCCCGCGTTCTTCTGCCCGTCGAACGCCGTCTTGAGCTTCACCTCACAGCCGAGCTGGTCCGGCCCGTACTGCCCGTTGTTCGCGACCTCGGACGCCATGCAGCACGCGTAGACCTTCGTGCAGATCGTCTTCGCGGCCTTCGCCGGCATGTCGTCGATCGAGATGCTCGATCCCGAGCATGACACCAGGAAGAAACACCATGCCCCCAACCGTTTCATGTGGCCGACCTTATGCCTTGACGAAACCGCGACGCGAGGGGCATCTAGCCGCGTCCCGAAAAACAAAGGAGCCTCACATGAAGCGATTGCTCGCTCTGTCCCTGCTCGTCGCGCCGGCCGCGTTTGCCGACGAGGGAATGTGGACGTTCAACAACTTCCCCGCCGACAAGGTGAAGGCGAAGTACGGCTTCCAGCCGTCGCAGGACTGGCTCGATCACGTGCGGCTGTCGTCGGTGCGCATCGCTGGCGGCTGCAGCGCGAGCCTCGTGTCGCCCGACGGCCTGGTGATGACGAACCACCACTGCTCGCACGAGTGCATCGAGCAGCTGTCGACGAAGAAGAAGGACTTCATCAAGGAGGGCTTCTTCGCGAAGACGCAGAAGGACGAGGTGAAGTGCCCGGACATGGAGATCAACCAGCTCGTCGAGATCTCCGACGTCACCAAGCGCGTTCAGGACGCGACGAAGACCACGCCCGTCGAGAAGTTCAACGACGTGCAGAAGGCTGAAATCGCGGCCATCGAGAAGGAGTGCAGCCAGGGTGACGAGACCGTCCGCTGCGACGTCGTCACGCTGTACCGCGGCGGCCGCTTCGATCTGTACAAGTACAAGCGGTACCAGGACGTGCGGCTCGTGTTCGCTCCCGAGCTGGGCATCGCGTTCTTCGGCGGCGACCCCGACAACTTCAACTTCCCCCGCTACGACCTCGACGTCTCGTTCGTCCGCGTCTACGGCAAGGACGGCAGCCCGGCGAAGTTCGACCACTGGCTCAAGTGGTCGAAGGAGAACGCCAAGGACGGAGACCTCTCCTTCGTCGCCGGCAACCCGGGCGGCACCTCGCGCCTGATGACCACCGCGCAGCTCGAGTACGACCGTGACGTGAAGTGGCCGGTCGCGATGGCGAAGCTGTCCGAGTGGCGCGGCTTCTTGAAGGAGTTCGCGAAGAAGAACGCCGAGGCCGAGCGTGTCTCGAAGAAAGATCTCTTCTACATCGAGAACGCGCTCAAGGCGTACAAGGGCCGCCACGGCGCGCTCGCGGACAAGAAGTTCTACGCCTCGCGCGTCGCCGCCGAGGCCGACTTCAGGAAGAAGGTCGACGCCGACGCGAAGCTGAAGAAGGAATACGCCGGCGCGTGGGACGGCGTCGCGGCGGCGATGGACAAGCTGCGCACCTACCGCAAGGAGTACGAGCTCGAGCGCGGCCCGCAGAGCGACGTCTTCTCGTGGGCGCGCCAGCTCGTGCGCTGGGCCGACGAGTCGGGCAAGCCGAACGGTGAGCGTCTCAAGGAGTACACCGACGGCCGCCTGCCCCAGCTCAAGCAGGGCCTGTTCGCGAAGACGCCGGTTTACGACGAGTACGAGACCGCGAAGCTCGCCTTCAGCCTCGACAAGCTGCGCGAGGAGCTCGGCGCCGATCACCCGGTGGTGAAGAAGGTCTACGGCCAGAAGAGCCCGCAGCAGATCGCCGCCGAGCTCATCAAGGGCACGAAGCTGAAGGACGACAAGCTTCGCAAGGAGCTCTTCGAGGGCGGCAAGGCGAAGATCGACGCCTCGAAGGACCCGATGCTGGCGTTCGTGAAGTCCTTCGACGCCGAGGCGCGCGCGGCCCGCAAGCGCATCGAGGACGAGGTCGAGGGCGCGGTGAAGAAGAACGGCGAGCTGCTCGCGAAGGCGTACTTCGCGGTGTTCGGCCAGGGCACCTACCCCGACGCGACGTTCACGCTGCGGCTCTCGTACGGCAAGCTCGCCGGCTGGAAGGAAGGCGACCGCGAGGTTCCGGCGCTGACCACGTTCGCCGGCGCGTACGAGCGGCACACCGGGGCGGATCCGTTCGCGCTGCCGAAGTCGTGGCTCGACGCGAAGACCAAGGTCGCGCTCGAGACGCCGTTCAACATGGCGACGACGAACGACATCATCGGCGGCAACTCCGGCTCGCCCGTCATCAACAAGGACGGTGAGGTCATCGGCCTCATCTTCGACGGCAACATCCACTCGCTGGGCGGCGACTACGGGTTCGACGAGTCGCTGAACCGCGCGGTGGCCGTGCACAGCGCCGCGCTGATCGAGTCGCTCGACAAGGTCTACGGGGCCAAGCGCATCGTCGACGAGCTCAAGGGCGGGCCCGTCGCGGCGCCCAAGGCCGGCTCGAAGTAGGCGTCACTCGCTGGGGTCGGCGCCGAAGAGGGCGTCGACCTCCAGCTCCACCGCGTCGAAGGGCTCGGCGCGGATTTTCTGGCCGGCCTTGGCGGTCAGCACGAGCGCGTAGGCGAGCTCTGTGCGGCGGCAGACCTCGAGGACCTGTTCGACGGGGTCCGCGAGCCAGTAATGCGGCACGCCCGCACGGAAGTACGACTGAAGCTTGTCGACGCGGTCCACATTTTCGTTCGACGGAGGCGTGCGTTTGGGGGCAACGGGCACGAGCTGAGAATAACGCCGAAGCGCCCTACTCCCACTCGATGGTGGCCGGCGGCTTCGACGAGATGTCGTAGACCACCCGGTTGAAGCCGCGCACCTCGTTGATGATGCGGCTCGAGATCACCGCGAGCACCTCGTAGGGCAGCCGCGTCCAATCGGCGGTCATGCCGTCGACGCTGTTCACCGCGCGGATGGCGCAGGCGTTCTCGTAGGTGCGCTCGTCTCCCATGACGCCGACGCTCTGCACCGGCAGCAGCACGGCGAACGCCTGCCAGATCTTCTCGTAGAGGCCGGCGCGGGTGATCTCCTCCTGCACGATGACGTCGGCCTTGCGGACGAGGTCGCAGCGCTCCTGGGTGACCTCTCCCAGGATGCGGACGGCGAGGCCCGGGCCGGGGAACGGCTGGCGGTTCACCATCTCGTTCGGCAGGCCGAGCTCGCGGCCGAGCACGCGGACCTCGTCCTTGAACAGCTCGCGCAGCGGCTCGACGAGCTTGAGCTTCATCTTCTCGGGCAGGCCGCCCACGTTGTGGTGGCTCTTGATGGTGGCCGACGGCCCCTTCGTCGAGACCGACTCGATGACGTCGGGGTACAGCGTCCCTTGAGCGAGGAAGTCGGCGTTCTTGATCTCCTTCGCCGCCTCTTCGAACACCGCGATGAACTCGTAGCCGATGGCCTTGCGCTTCTTCTCGGGGTCGATGACGCCGCGCAGCTTCTCGAGGAACCGGGCGCGCGCGTCGACGACCTTCAGCGGAATGTGGAAGCGGCCGGCGAAGGTGGCCTCGACCTGCTCGCGCTCTCCGTGCCGGAGCAGGCCGTTGTCGACGAAGATGCACTGCAGCCGATCTCCGAGCGCCTTGTGCAGCAGCATCGCCGCGACAGACGAGTCGACGCCGCCCGAGAGGCCGCAGATCACCCTGCCCTCGCCTCCGACCTTCGCGCGGATGGCGGTGACGGCCTCGTCGATGAAGCCGCGCATGCTCCACGTGCCGTGCAGCTTGCAGACGTCGAAGAGGAACGCGCGGTAGATGAGCATGCCGTCGCGCGTGTGGACGACCTCGGGGTGGAACTGCAGCCCGAAGAGCGGCTTCGACTCGTGCGCGATGGCGGCGAACTGGGACGACGGCGTCGTGCCGATGGCCCGGAAGCCGGGGGGAATCGCCTCGACCTTGTCTCCGTGGCTCATCCACACGTCGGTCGTGGAGCCCTTCGCCAGCGTGGAGAGCGGGCCGACCGCCTCGAGGACGTCGACGCGCGCGGGCCCGAACTCGCGGTGGCTGCTCGGAGCCACCCGGCCGCCGAGCAGCTTCGACATGAGCTGCAGCCCGTAGCAGATGCCGAGCACCGGGACGCCCAGGTCGAAGAGCGCCGGGTCGCACATCGGAGCACCTTTCTGCTCCACGCTCGCCGGGCCGCCCGACAGGATGATGCCTTTGGGGTTCCACGCCTTGATCTCGGCGGCGCTCAGATCGGGCCGGTGGATCTCGCAGTAGACGTTGAGCTCGCGCACGCGGCGGGCGATCAGCTGCGTGTACTGGCTTCCGAAATCGAGGATGAGCACCCGCTCTTCGGTCATCGACATGGCTGAGAATCGCTTTAGCAGGGATCGTTCGCGTTGACTTGGGCCACTGCGGCTACGACACTCGCAGGCCATGCGTCCTCTCATCATGGCCGGTCTGGTGGTCGCGTCGTTCAGCTGCGTGAAGGAGATCTCGAGCGATGAACGCCTCGAGCGCGCCACGCAGAAGAACGAGGTGAAGGGCTCGGACACGGCCTCCGACCTCGCGAAGATCAAGTGCGACGACACGAACAACGAGCTCAACAAGGCGCGCAATGACTCGCGGCCGGAGACGGATCGCGTGGTCTCCTACAAGGAGCTCTTCGATTCGCTGAAGACCCGCGTCGCGCGGTTCGACGAGGCGATGTCGCGAAACCCGGATCTCCAGTTCCAGGAAGGCTCGCAGGAGATCGTTCAGGCCAAGGAGACGTGCATCCAGAACATGGCCGACGTGAAGGTCGAGTTCGAGACTTACGTGCGCGAGCTCGTGAACGTGCCCACGGTGCAGGAGATCAAGGGCGGCAGCACGGTGGTGGTCGCGCGAATGGATTTCGGCGTGCTCCGCGAGGCGATCGAAGCGCTGAACCCGGACGATCGCGACTCGCTGCTGAACAAGGTCAGCAACGCGGAGAAGAAGGTCGAAGTGAAGGCCGAGCCGCGGAAGAAGACGAAGTAAGCGTCCCCGCCAACGTTCCCGGTCCCCTCAACGTGAACGAACCCGGGCCCGTCGAGGCGTCCGCGTTCACGTCATCCGTCCGCGTTCACGGCATCCGTCCGCGTTCACGGCATCCGTCCGCGTTCACGGCATCCGTCCGCGTCCCCGGCGCGCTCAGTCGCCAGCGCGGTAGTTCGGCGCCTCTTCCGTGATGATCACGTCGTGCACGTGGCTCTCCTTGAGGCCCGCGCTCGTGATCTGCACGAACGTCGCCTTCTTCTGCAGCTCTTCGATGTTCCTCGCCCCGGTGTAGCCCATGCCCGAGCGCAGGCCGCCGACGAGCTGGAACACGTTCATGCCGATCGAGCCCTTGTACGGGACGCGACCTTCGATGCCTTCCGGCACCAGCTTCCCCGGGTCCTGCACGCCGCCCTGGAAGTAGCGATCTTTCGAGCCCTGGCGCATGGCGCCGAGTGAGCCCATGCCGCGGTACAGCTTGTAGCTGCGGCCCTGGTACAAGATCGTGTCGCCGGGCGCCTCCTCGGTGCCGGCGAACAGCGAGCCGATCATCACCGTCGAGGCCCCGGCCGCGATCGCCTTCACGATGTCGCCCGAGTGCTTGATGCCGCCGTCGGCGATGATCGGCACCCCGCTGCCGTCCGCCGCGCGCGCGCAGTCGTCGATCGCCGTGACCTGCGGCACGCCGATGCCGGCGACGATGCGCGTGGTGCAGATGGACCCCGGGCCGATGCCGACCTTCACCGCGTCGACGCCGGCCTCGATGAGGGCCTTCGTGGCCTCGGCGGTCGCCACGTTGCCGGCGACGAGCTCGAAGCCCTTCGGCCAGTTCTTCCGCGTGTCGCGCACCGCGTCGATGACGCCGCGCGAGTGGCCGTGCGCGGTATCGATGACGATGACGTCGCAGCCGGCCTTGAGCAGCGCGTCGATGCGGGCCTCACGGTCGGCGCCCGGGCCGACGGCGGCGCCGACGAGCAGGCGCTCCTTGCCGTCCTTCGCGGCGTTCGGGTGCGTCTTGCGCTTCTCGACGTCCTTCACCGTCATCAGGCCCTTGAGCTCGAACTGCTCGTTCACGATGAGCAGCTTCTCGATGCGGTTCTTGTGCAGCAGCTCGATGGCCTCGTGCTGCTGCACGCCCTCGCGCGCGGTGACGAGCTTCTTCGTCATCATCTGATCCACGCGCTGCGTGACGTTCTTCTCGAAGCGCACGTCGCGGGACGTCACGATGCCGACCAGCTTCCGGCCGCCCTCGACGACGGGGATGCCGTTGATGCCGTGCTGCTTCATCAGCTCGATCGCCTTCGACAGCGGCGCCGACGGCTCGATGGTCACCGGCTCGGTCACCATGCCGCTCTCGTGCTTCTTCACCCGGGCGACCTCTTTGGCCTGCTGCTCCGGGGTGAAGTTCTTGTGGATGATGCCGATGCCGCCCTCTTGCGCCATCGCGATCGCCATGCGCGCCTCGGTCACCGTGTCCATCGCCGAAGAGAGCAGCGGCGTCGGAACGCGCAGGTTCCGGGTCAGCCTCGAGGAGACGTCGACCTGGTTGGGCAGCACCGCACTTTCGGCCGGCTGAAGCAGCACGTCATCGAAAGTCAGCGCGAGCCTGATGTTCGGGGTCAGCATGTACGGCTCTTACTTATTTGGCCGGCGCAGGTAAATAGGAGCGGCCTTGGACCCCGTGAAGCTCGCCGTGAAGTTGCCCTTCGCGACCGAGGCCGAGTTCCTCGGGCGTTACGGGGGCAACGTCTCGAAGGGCGGCCTCTACCTGCGCACCAAGGTGCTGCACCCGCCGGGCACCCGCGTCAGCCTCGACGTGAAGATCGAGACCGGCGCCGTGATGATCCACGCCGAGTGCGTCGTGAAGTGGGTCACCAAAGCGGTGCCGGGCATGGGCCTCGAGTTCGTCTCGGTCGACCCGCCCACGCAGCGGCTGCTCGACACCATGGCCGCGGCCATGCCGCACGCGCGCTCGAAAGAGATCCCCGTGCCGAAGGGCGTCGGCGAGCGCGACAGCTCTCCCGATGCGGTGCCGAAGCCCAGGCCCTCGGCGCCTCCCGCGCCGCCGCCCTCGCAGGCCCTGCCGACGCTGCCCTCGATGGAGAAGGGCACGCTGCACGTCGGCGGCGACCAGGCCCAGCTCACCGCACCGGTCTTCGAGGCGCCGGCCGAGCCCCCGCCGCAGGTCGGCCCCATCATCGGCATCGACTTAGGCACGACGTACTCCTGCGTCGCGTACGTGCGCGACGGGAAGCCTCAGGTGCTGCCGTCTCGCGAAGGGCACCGCACCCTGCCCTCGATCATCGCGCTCAACGCGCGCGGCAAGCTGCTGATCGGCCACCCGGCGAAGGGGCAGCTCATCACGAACCCGAAGCAGACCGTCTACGGCGCGAAGCGCCTGGTCGGCCGCGCCTACGACTCCGAGATCGTCCAGCAGATCAAGCAGCGCTTCAGCTACGAGATCTGCGCCGGCGAGAAGGGAGAGGCGGCCGTCCGCCTCGGCGACCGCGTCTTCTCGCTGCAGCAGGTCTCGGCGCTCATCCTGCGCGAGCTGAAGGCCTCGGCCGAAGCGCGGCTCAACGAGCCGGTGCACCGCGCCGTCATCACCGTGCCCGCCTACTACAACGACAACCAGCGCCAGGCGGTGCGCGAGGCCGGCCGGCTCGCGGGGCTGCACGTCGAGCGAATCGTCAACGAGCCGACGGCCGCCGCGCTGGCGTACGGCTTCGGCAAGCAGCTCACGAAGCGCGTGCTCGTCTACGACCTCGGCGGCGGCACCTTCGACGCCTCGATCCTCGAGCTCAACGACACCGTCTACGAGGTGGTCTCCACCGGCGGAGACACCTTCCTCGGCGGCATCGACTTCGACGACGCCATCGTGAAGTGGCTCGCCGAGCAGTTCGAGAAGACGCACGGCAAGAAGTTCGTCACCGACCGCGTCGGCCTGCAGCGCGTGTTCGACGCGGCCGAGCGGGCGAAGATCGCGCTCTCCGATCAGCTCAGCATCCGCGTGCACGTGCCGTTCGTGACGATGATCGACAACAAGCCGTACGACATCGACTCGACGCTGACGCGGGACCAGTTCGTCGAGCTCGTTCGGCCGCTGGTCGAGCGCACCATCGCCGTCTGCGCCGACGTGCTCAACGCGCGGAAGATGAAGCGCACCGATCTCGCCGACGTCATCCTCGTCGGCGGCATGAGCCGCGCGCCGGTCGTGCGCGACTACGTCGAGGCGTTCTTCGGCAAGCCGCCCGCGAAGTCGGTGCACCCCGACGAGGCCGTCGCCACCGGCGCCGCGCTGCTCGCGCACTCGCTCGGCCAGAGCCAGGGCGTGACGCTCATCGACGTGCTGCCGATGTCGATCGGCGTCGCGCTGCCCGGCGGCCGCTTCAAGCCCGTCATCGAGCGCAACACCGCCCTGCCCTCGACGAAGCGGTACACGCTGGCCACCACGAAGGACGACCAGCGCGAGCTCGAGGTCACCGTCTTCCAGGGCGAAGACGCGCTGGCGTCACGCGCCGAGTACCTCGGCACGCTCAAGCTTCAGAAGCTGCCGAAGGGCCCGAAGGGCTCGGTGAAGGTGACGGTGAGCTTCGAGGTCTCGAACGAGTGCCTGCTCAAGCTCAAGGCCCGCGAGGAGACGAGCGGCAACGAGGTCGAGGCCACCTTCGGCACGCTCGATACGCCCGCCGAGCTGCGCGCGAAGCTGCAGGAAGAGGCCGCCGTCGCGAGCGCTGCGATGGCCGAGCAGCGCAGCGGGTTCCTCGGGTGGCTCAAGGGCCTGTTCGGTTGAGCAGCCCGGAGAAGCCGGGGACGGGTAGGACTCGACGGGCCCGGGTTCGTTCAGGTTGACGGGAGCGGGTACAGGGAGGGGAACGCGCTCCCCGCAAACGTCCCTGGCACCCGGCTTCTTGCGTTTCAGCTCTGCGCGCGGATCTTCGCGGCGCGCTTCTTCTCGCGCGTGCCGATGGCCGCCTGCAGGTACTTGCCGGTGAGCTTCCGCCCGATGAGGTTCTGGGCGAGCTCGCCGGCTCCGACGAGATCCTCCATCACGACGCCGGTCTCGTAGCCCATGCCGTGGAGCATGTAGACGAGGTCCTCGGTCGCGAGGTTTCCCGCGGCGCCGGGCGCGTACGGGCAGCCGCCCAGGCCGCCGATGCTCGAGTCGAGCGACGTGATGCCCTGCTGCAGCCCGACGAGCGCGTTCGCGAGCGCCGTGCCGCGCGTGTCGTGGAAGTGCAGCCCGATCTTCTCCTTCGGGTACCACTCGTACAGCGCCTGCAGGATCTCGACGGTCTGCGTCGGCACACCCACGCCGATCGTGTCGCCGAGCGCCAGCTGGTACATGTCGATCTCGAGCAGCTGCTTCGCCACGTTGACGACCTGGCGAGTCGTCACGCGGCCCTCGTACGGGCAGCCCCACACGCACGACAGGTACGCGCGAACGCGCAGCCCGGCCTTGCGCGCGGCCGCCGCGGTCTCGATCGCCGTCTCCACCGCCTCGGCGACGCTCTTGTTGATGTTCTTCTTCGAGTGCCCCTCGGTGACGGAGAGGAACACGCAGGCCTCGTGCAAGCCCGTGTCGACGGCCCGCTCGAGCCCTTTGAGGTTCGGCACCAGCGCCGAGAACACGACGCCGGGCCGGCGCTCGACCTTCGCCATCACCTCGGCGGCGTCGGCGACCTGCGGGATCCACTTGGGGGAGACGAACGACGTCGCCTCGATGCGCTTGAGGCCCGCATCCATCAGCGCGTGAATCAGCCGGACCTTGTCCTCGGTCGGCAGCGCCTTGACCTCGTTCTGAAGGCCATCGCGCGGACCGACCTCGTACACGCTCACGCGTTGGCGGGTATGTGCTGCTTGATCCACGCGACGATGTCCTGGGTAGAGCTGCCCGGAGTGAAGATCTCGGCGACCCCCTTCTCCTTCAGCTTGGGGATGTCGTCGTCGGGGATGATGCCTCCGCCGAAGACACGAATGTCGGTGGCCTTCTGCTCCCTCAGCAGCTCGATGACGGCGGGGAACAGCGTCATGTGCGCGCCGGACATGATCGACATGCCGATGGCGTCGACGTCTTCCTGAATCGCGGCGCTCACGATCATCTCGGGCGTCTGGTGAAGGCCCGTGTAGATGACCTCCATGCCGGCGTCGCGCAGCGCGCGGGCGATGATCTTCGCGCCGCGGTCGTGGCCGTCGAGGCCGGGCTTCGCCACCAGGATTCTCAGCTTCCGTTCAGACACGCTTTTCCGCTCCCACGATCAGGTCCATCGACTCCGGGCCGTGCGGGCTGTCGTCGACGCCGCCGTGCACCCAAAGCACCTTCAAGCCTGCCTGCTCGATGAGCGCAACCATCTCGTCGCGGAAATAGTAACGAATGAAGTACCGGGCAACCATGGTGCGCCCCTCGGGGGTGATGAGCGTGCGCTCGGCCTCGTCCCTCCCCTTCGCCGGGTCGAACTTCGAGTGCTCGATGAGCCGGCAGCCGTCGGGCAGGTAGTCGTCGTAGTGCGCGTGCGGCCTCGCCTCGATGTACTGCCGGGCGAGGCCCTGGCAGACGAAGAGGGCTCCGGGCTTCAGGCAGCGCGCGATCTCCGACAGCAGCGCGCGCTGCTCGTGGTCCTCGAAGATGAAGAGCGTGTTGTACCAGCTCCACCCTCCCGCGAGGCTCGCGGTGCGGAGCGGCAGCTTGAAGAAGTCGGCGCGCACGACCGGAGTGACCTGGCGCGCCTCGCCGAGCGACAGCGGGTCGAAGTCGACGCCGACGAGCATGCGGTCGGTGCGGACGTTGCGCAGGTGCCGCCCGTGCCCGCAGCCGACGTCGAGGAGCGGGCCCGGCACGCGCACGTGGTTGAACGCGCGCGTGAGGTAGTCACCCTCGGTGCGCGTCACCTCTTCGGGCAGGAAGGGCCGCGTGCTGCGCAGGTACAGCTCGCCGAAGAACGGGCCGCTCGAGTGGCTCAAGGAGGTCGAACAAACAGAAATTGCCCGCTCTTGGGAAGCGCCTCGTCGAAGCGGAAGAACTGCGGCGTCTGGTCGGCGTGCTTCTCGCTCTTCACCGCCAGCGGCACGTTCTTCTTGAGGTACGCGGCGAGCTCTTCGTCCGTGATGACGCGGTCGGCGTTCACGTCGCCCTGCTCCAGTCCCTGCAGCAGGAACGCGGTGAACGCCGAGTGCCGGTCCCACTTCGGGTGGTCGGGGTCGTCTTCCCACGCGCGCTGGCCCTTCGTGCCGGCGGTGAGGACCACCTCCGCGCGCTCGGCCCAGAGGCTGCGGACCTCGGGAGACAGCTCGGCGTCGCCCTTCGCGCCGACGGCCCAGCCGCTGTAGCAGGCGTCGAGCACCACCATCACGTGCTTGCTCGGCACGCCCTTGCGGAGGTCGCTCATCAGCTCCTCCATGTCCCAGCCGCGCGACATCATCGGGGCGTCCGGGGTCTCGAAGTACCCCGCCGGCTGCAGCACGCCGAAGTCCTTGCGCGCGCCCTTCTCGTAGCCGCCGTGGCCCGAGTAGTAGAAGAGGAACGTCGAGTCGGCGTCCGCCTTCGGGAAGCGCTCGCGGAACCGCTCGACCGCGAGCTTCAAGCTCGGCGCGTCGGGGACGCCGTCCCGCTCGCTGGCGTCGTCGTCGACGAACAGCAGCACGTTCTGCGGCGAGTAGCCGAAGCGGTCGATGAGCAGCTTCCGAACGGCGCGGGCGTCGTTGCACGGCGCCGTGAGCGCCCGATCGCCCGTGTAGCTGCAGACGCCGGCGATCAGCGCGTAGTGCTCGAAGGTGTGCGGGCCGCCCGGCCGCTGCAGCAGGTTCAGCACCTCGGCGCGCGGAATCGGGTCGCCCTTGGCTCCGACGGTCGGCGGGCTCTTCCCGGGAGCGTCCGGGCGGAGGACCGCGATCGTCACCGCGAAGACCGTCACCAGCACCGGCACCGCGAGCAGCGCGCGCGAGGTCGGCAGGCGGCCGCCGAGGGCGCGGCGGACGGCTTCGAAGGACAGCCGCGTGCCCTCGCGCGACGAGGCGATCAGCGTGCCGTTGTGGCGCTCGCCGGCGTACCAGGGGTGCTTGTCGAGCCTCGAGAGGATCGGCGCCGCCCAGTCGACCTTCAGCTTCGAGGACGGGTCGGCGCTCAGCACCAGCGTGCCGTCGGGCTGGCGCACGAGCAGCAGCGCGCAGTCGTCGAGGCGGCGCGCCCAGAGCTTGAACTGCGTCGAGGCCGGCTTGTCGAGCGCGAGCAGCTTCACGCTGCGCGGCGGAATGCTCACGCGCCACGTCTGCGACCGCTGCAGATCTTCGCGGTACAGCCGGCGATCGTCGACCAGCGCCGCGATGTACTTCTGGAAGCGCGGCTCGTTGGCGAAGAGCGGCGTCGTGGCGATCGAGTCGCCCGCGAGCACGCGCCGGGCGATGACGTCGAAGAAGGCCTGCACCTCGTCGAGGAACGCGCGGCGGTCGGAGGCCGTCGCCTGGGCCAGCGCCAGGTAGATCGCCTGCGCCGACTGCTCGGGCTCGACGCGGTCGGTGTAGCGGCCCTGCCGCACGTCTTCTGCGTAGTGGCTCACGGCCTCGAGCGCCCTGGGCGGCTCGCTCTGGAAGACGAGCCAGAGCAGCCACGCCTCGTCGAACGTGGGGAACTCCGAGAGCGCGTACTGGTGCGCGTGCTGCTTCGCCTTCCACCACTCGAGCGATGGAATGTCCGAAAGGCGCAGCGCGCCGGGCTCGTCGGAGATTCGCGACGCGTCGATCACGTCTTGCCTCCGTTCACACTGAGCGGAGGCGCCGCAGTCGAAGTGGTCTCGTGCAGGCAACGCGGGCCCCCTTCGACTCCGCGCTGCACGCTCCGCTCAGGGCGAACGGTGGCCTTTCGAATCACTGCTCCACCACTTCGGGGTTGAAGAACACCTTGGCCAAGGCGGCGAGAGCCTGCCTCTGCTGCTCGTCCTTCAGCAACCCGGGCCGCACGGTCTTCGCGCCGTCGAGCTCGGGGGCCCGCTTCACGACACCCTTCTCCAGCCGAAAGCCCTCGACGGCCCCGGTCGGAGGCTGGAACAGCATCACGTCGAACGCGCCGTCGCGGTCGGTGTCGTAGAGGAACCACTCGGTCTCGCTGCGGCGCACCCAGGCCATGTCGGCGCCCTGCCCCTTACGCGCGCGCTTCTCCATCTCCGCGGGCGACGCGGCGACGTGCTCGCGATCCAGCTCGAAGATCAGCGACGAGCCCCACAGCCCGACGACGGACACCACGGCGCGCTCGAGCCCCCTCACGCCGCTCTCCTCGGCGAGCACGTCGGTGCCGACGTCGGCGACCGGGTGCGGCCAGGGTGAGCCCTCGGCGGCCAGCCGCGGCGCGAGCCTGCGCAGCGCCAGCTTCGTGCGCTTCTTCTCGTGCTCGTCGAGCCCCTCCAGCAGCCGGGCCGCGAAGAGCTGGCCGCGCGCCTCCCCGAACGTCACCGCGCCCGAGTCGCCGTCCTCCGAGGCCAGGGTCTGCGAGCCGATGAGCGCCCAGGTGCGCCGCTCGCGACGCACCACGGCGATCGGCGCCTTCGTGATCGGCTCGGCGAGCGTCTCCTTCGGATCGATGAGGACGGTGCCGCCGGCGTACGCAGAGTCGAACTTCCGATCTCCGTCGGCGTCGAACAGCTTCCAGCGCGCGACCCCGTACGGGTCCGGCACGACGTCGAGCGGCTCGTTGATGGCGAGGCCGTACGGGGCGAGCACGTTCTTCTCGAGCGCGTCGAACCGCACGGCCGCCTTCTTCGGCAGCGCCCTCACGTCGAGCAGCAGCGCTCCGTCCGCCACGCGCGCAGGAGCCTTCCCCTCCTCGAGCTTCCACGCCGTCCCGCGGCCGGAGCCGGGCGTCCCTTCGATCACGAGCCGGTCGCCGCTCCACACCATCGTGCGGCCGTCGTCGGACGCCACCGCGATCGAGAGGCCCTCGCCCAGGTCCGCGAACACCACCGTCGCGTCGCGCAGCTCGTACGCAGTGGTCTCGTCGACACCGTCGCCGTCGGCGTCGAGCTTCTCGACGAGCCCGCCCTTGGACAGCTCCTTCGGGTCCGGCGCGCGGGCGATGGGCTCGCTCGGTACCGCCTCGAGAAACTTCCGCACCTCGGCGACGTGCACGTGAAAGTTCGCCGCGACCGGCGCCGTGGGATCCGACTGCAGGAACGCGTTCACGCCGACGAGCTGGCCCGACCGGTTCACCAGCGGCCCGCCCGAGTCCCCGGGAGAGATCTGGCAGCTCGACTGGATGACCAGCGCCGGCACCTGGCTCTGCAGCTCGGCGCGCTGCTTGTCGGCCTCGGGGCCCGCGCCGGCGAGCTGCGCCATGTGCGTCGCGAGCTTGCCGATGCTCGACACCTCGCCGTCGCGAATCGCCCAGAGCAGGCCGATGCCACCGTGCCCCACCGCCGCCACCGGCTCGCCCGGAGTCGGGTCCCCCGTCGCCACCTCGACCGCCGTCAGCCCCGCCGGTGGCGCCTCGAGCTTCAGCACCGCCAGGTCCACCAGCGGGTCGCTCTTGAGCACCCAGGCGACGTACGTCTCGGGCCGCTTCTCCATGTAGCCCTGCGGCGTGAGCGCGCCGAGCTCGACCTTCACGCGCCGCTTGAAGTCGACCGTCTCGGAGTCGGCGATGACGTGGTGGTTGGTGAGGATGAAGCCCCGCGCGTCGATGACGACCCCGGTGCCGAAGCCGTGGCGGCTGCGCACCAGCACCGTGCCCGGCGCCACCTTCTTGTAGACGTCGCGGATGTCGCCCTTCGCGCTCGCGACGGTGGCGACCCGCTCGCGCAGCGTCGGCACGCGCACGTGCGCCGTGGTGCGAGGCGCGGCGCAGCTGCAGACGACCAGCAGTGCCGCGACGACCCGCATCAGTTCGCGCCGGGGAAGGCGTCGACGTACTGGATCTTCACGTCCGGGAACGCGTCGACGAACTGCACCTTGGTGTCCGGGAACGCGTCCACGAACTGCCACTTCCCGCACTTGTCGGGAAACGCCGTGACCTTCTGGACCTTCACGTCGGGGAACGCCGTGACGACCTGCACCTTCACGTCGGGGAAGGCCTTCACGACCTGGATCTTCCCGTAGAGCTTCTTGCCGTTGAACGTGCAGCTGCCCTTGCTGAACGAGCCACCGGCGTTCGCAGTGAGCGCGACTCCGAGGACCACCGCGAACGCCATGCCGACGAGCGCCTTCTTCATGTTCGTTTCCTCCAGTACCACAAACCACAGATGAGCCCGGCCCCCGCCACGTCGGCGAGGGCGTCGTACACGCTCGCAGACCGGCCTGGGACGAAGTACTGATGCACCTCGTCGCTGACCCCGTAGAGCCCCGAGATGAGCAACGAAAGTGCGGGCTTGTGCGTGGCGCGCAGCAGCAAGGCCGCCAGCACCCCGTACTCGACCATGTGGAGGACCTTGTCGAAGTCCCACAGCCCCGCCGGGGCCATGTCGAAGTGGGACTGTGACGACAGGAAGAAGATGAGGCCGCAGTACGCGACGACAGGGCCCCACGCGGCCAGCGGAGAGCGGTTCCGGGCTCCGCCCGGAACAGAGGCCGAAGACGCCGGACTCGCCGCTGGCCGCTGAGACCGGCTCAGGCGACGCAGAGCTCTGCCTCGACGGCCTTCTCCGGAATCTCGATCGGCGGAGCGCTCACCGTCCGCCCCTGCTTGCCGCCGAGCGACGAGGCGCTCGCGCGCTCGACGAGCACCTCGACGATGGCGCCCACCGGGGCGTCTCCGTCGAAGTTCACGGTGCGGTTCTGCGGCGTGCGCCCGAAGCGGCGGGTCTCGTCGGTCTTCGAGCGGCCCTCGACCAGCACCTCGACGGTGCGGCCGACGTTCTGCGCGTTCAGCTCGGAGCTGATGCGCTTCTGCGCGGCCTGCAGCCGCTCGAGGCGCTCGACCTTCACCTCGTGCGGCACCACGCCCCACTCGTTCTCCTTCAGCAGCGCCGCGGTCTTCGGGCGCGCCGAGTACACGAACGAGAACTGGCCGTCGTAGCGGACCTTCTCGGTGAGCTCGAGGGTGCGGACGAAGTCTTCCTCGGTCTCTCCGGGGAAGCCGACGATGATGTCCGTCGTCACCGCGATGTCGGGCCGCGCCGCGCGCAGCTTCGCGAGCCGCTCGAGGTACTCGGCCACGGTGTAGTCGCGGCGCATGCGCTTCAAGACCGGGTCGCTGCCGCTCTGCACCGGCAGGTGGAAGTGCGGAGCGATCTTCGGCTGTACCCGGAACGCCTCGATGAGCTCGTCGCTCAGATCATGCGGGTGCGAGGTGGTGAAGCGCACCCGCTCGATGCCCGGCACCTCGCACGTGCGCAGCAGCACTTCGGCGAACGAGATGCCGCCGCGGTACGAGTTCACGTTCTGGCCGATGAGCGTCACCTCGCGCACGCCGACCTTCGTGAGCTCCGCGACCTCGGAGAGCACCTCGACGAACGGCCGGCTCACCTCGCGGCCGCGCGTGTGCGGCACCACGCAGAACGCGCAGACGTTGTCGCAGCCCTTCATGATGGTGACGAACTCGGTCACCTTGCCGCGCGACGTCTCGGGGTCGGCGCGGGGGAACACGTACTCCTCGGAGTCGACCCAAGCGGTGTCGACCACGCGCACGCGGTCTTTCGCCACGCGCTCGAGGATCTCGGGCAGGTTGCCGATCGCGTCAGGGCCGAACACGAAGTCGACCCACGGAGAGCGCTCGAGCAGCTTCGCCTTCTCCTGCTGGGCGACGCAGCCGCCGACGCCGATGACCGCGCCGCGCTGCAGCTTCACCTGGCGGTACCGGCCCAGCGCGGAGTGCATCTTGTCCTCCGCCTTCTCGCGGATGGCGCACGTGTTGAGCACGATCAGGTCCGCGCGCTCGTAGTCCGGCGTGACGGAGTAGCCAGACTTCGCCAGCGCCTCGCTCATGCGCAGCGTGTCGTTCACGTTCATCTGGCAGCCGAACGTGTGGATGAAATAGCGCTTGGACATCCGCGTTCTTTCGCCTGCCGGCGGGGCCCAGGGCAAGCCCTGGCGACTGCCGCTCATCTAGTTCTGACTCCTCGAATGCACGTGACCGCGCCCCTCCGCCGAGGCGACCGCGCGGTGGAGCTCGAGCAGCTCTATCTCACGTTCCCGGAAAGACGCCATCGTGACCGCCCCCAGGGTGGCCTCGAGCTCGCTCGCGTCCTCCAGCTTCTCGAGCTCGGACGGGCCCTTCTCGAGGATCGAGGCCTCGCGGGCCGAGAGGTTCGGGTGCCGCGCCTTCAGCTCGCGGATGCGCGCCTTCACCTCGGCGACCGCCGAGCGGCGGCCGCAGAACGCGGCGGCGTCGGCGGCGATGCGCTTCTGATCCAGCGGGTCGAGGCCGGACGCCTTCAGCGCCTTCGCATGGCCGAACGCGAACCGGCCCGCCCAGTCTTCGCCGCTGGTGTCCATCAGCGAGCGCAGCAGCGTGCGCTGGTAGGTGATGAAGGCCTCGACCTTCTGAGGGGTGATGTCGAAGTGCGCCAACCTGAGCGTTCGTGCATCGGTCATTTCGATGCCTCTTATACACTCCTGGGCCGTGGCCGAGGGCTGCCCCAGCAACTCCGTGCTCGACCTGTTCGTGGCGGGGAAGCTCGATGCCGCCGAGCGCGAGAGCGTCGCCTCGCACGTCGCCGCGTGCTCGCGGTGCGCCAGCCGCATCGGCCAGGTCGTCGCGAAGGTGAGCCTCTCGGGGCCGACGCACTTCGACTCTCCCGCGGCCGGCCGCAGGCGCATCACCGGGCCGAGCAGCTTCCCGGGCGTCGCCTCCGTCGACCTGCCGCCCATCGACCCCGAGGGCGACACGTACATCTCCGGCGAGAAAGAGATGCCGAAGGAGGGCCTCGGCAAGGGCAGCACCCTCTCCCGCTACGTGATCCTCGAGCGGCTCGCGAAGGGCGGCATGGGCGAGGTGTACGCCGCCTACGACCCCGACCTCGATCGCAAGGTCGCGGTGAAGCTCTTGCGCTCGGACTTCGCGGGCTCCGGCGCGGCGGAAGAGCTGCGCATGCGCATGCTGCGCGAGGCGCAGGCGATGGCGAAGCTCGCGCACCCGAACGTCGTGACCGTGCACGACGTCGGCCTCATCGACGAACAGGTCTTCATCGCCATGGAGTTCGTCGAAGGCATGACGGTCAGCGAGTGGCTGAAGGCCAGGCCACGCACCTGGCCGCAGGTGCTCGACGTCTTCATCCAGGCCGGCAAGGGGCTCGCGGCGGCGCACGCGAAGGGCATCACCCACCGCGACTTCAAGCCGGACAACGTCGTGGTCAGCAAGAACGGGCGCGTCCGCGTCGTCGACTTCGGGCTCGCGCACGCACAGGCGGCCGCGCCCCCGAGTGACTCGAACCCGCCGCCCGAGCTCGTCACCGACTCGGGCAAGCACATGAAGCGGCGCATCACCCAGCCCGGTACGGTGCTGGGGACGCCGGCGTACATGGCGCCTGAGCAGCTGCTCGGCCAGGCGACGGACCAGCGGTCGGACCAGTTCAGCTTCTGCGTCGCGCTCTACGAGGCGCTGTACGGCGAGCGCCCGTTCGAGGGCAACACCGCGCCCGCGCTCGTCGCGGAGATCCAGGCCAACCGCGTGCGGCCCGCGCCCCGCGAGTCGATGGTGCCGGGGCGCATTCGGAAGATGCTCTTGCGCGGGCTGCGCGCGGTGCCCGAGGAGCGCTTCCGCTCGCTCAGCGCCCTGCTCGTCGGCCTCGAGCGGCGGCGCTCCGCCATCGTGCGGCAGTGGATCGCCGTCGCCGCGGTCGCGGTCGTCGGCTTCGTCGGGTCCGCCTTCTGGTGGCAGCACGAGCGGGCCTCGCAGCGCTGCGCCGAGGCCGCCGACCGCTTCCGCGGCATCTGGGACGAGCAGGCCCGCGACCAGGCGCGCCGGGCCTTCCTCGCGACGAAGATGCCGTGGTCGAAGAAGGCCTGGGAGGCCGCCGGTGGCCTGCTCGACGCGTACACCGCGCGCTGGAGCCTGATGCGCCGCGCCGCCTGCGAGGAGCAGAGCGCCGGAGATGAACGGCTCGGAGAGGCCCTGCTCTGCCTCGGCCGCGCGCACTCCGAGGCCGCCGCCGTCGCCCGGCTCTTCGTCCGCGCCGACACCGACGTCGTCGAGCGCGCCACCGCCACCGTGCTGGGGCTGCCTCGCCTCGATGCGTGCGTGTCGGGGGCTCGACGCGACGTCGCGCCGGTCGAGTCGGAGACCGCCACGCTCGCGCTCGCCGATGCGCGAGCCCTGCTCGACTCGGGCAAGTACGAGACCGCGCGCCTCGCGCTCGAGCCGCTCGTGCAGGCCGGCTTGCCGCGGGCCGAGCTGCTCGACGCCATCGCGCTCTCGCGCCTCGGAGACCTGGCGGCGGCCGATGCCCGGCTCGAAGAGGCGATCCTCTCTGCCGAGGCGGCCCGCGCCGACGAGACGCTCGCCCGCGCGTGGACGGAGCGCGTCGGCGTCGCCGCCCTTCGCCGGCAGCTCGCCGAGGCCGACCGCTGGGCGAAGTTCGCTCGCGCGGCGCTCGACCGCGCCCATGCCGGCGAGGAGCTCGAGGCCGCGCTGCTCAACAACCTCGGCGTCCTCGCGTGGGCCCGCGGAGATTGGCCTGCGGCGATCGACACCCACACCCGGGCGCTCGTGATTCGCCGCCGCGTGCTCGGGCCGGATCATCCCCTGCTCGCGCGATCGCTCTCGAACCTGGGCACTGCCCTGAAGGGGGCGGGCCGGCTGCCGGAGGCCATCGAGCGCTATCGCGAGGCGCAGGCCCTCGAGGAGCGCGTGCTCGACCCGTCGCACCCCGCCGTCGCGGAGACGCTCAACAACCTCGGCAACGCGCTCGCGGCCTCCGGAGATCGCGCCGCGGCGATCGACGCGCTGAAGCGCTCGCTCGACATCAAGGAGCGCGCGTTCGGCTCCGACTCGGCTGCCGCGGCGGTCGGGCTCACGAACCTCGGCGTGCTGCTGATGCAGGACGGGCAGCTCGACGAGGCCGAGCTGCGGCTGCGGCGCGCGCTGGAGATCAAGCGCAAGCGCTCGCCGGACTCGCCGAGCACCGCGCTGACGCTGTCGAACCTCGCGATGCTCGAGCAGAAGCGCGGGCGGCACGCCGAGGCGCTCGCCGCCGCCGAGGGCGCGCTGCGGATCCGGAAGCCGGGCACGAGCGAGCGCGCGACGGACCTGCTCACGCAGGCGCAGGCGCTGATGCGGCTCGGGCGGAAGAAGGAGGCGCTCGAGTCGCTGCATGAGCTCGAGACGTTGAAGGACGTCGATGCGTCACTGCTCGCCGAGGCGAAGAGCCTCCGTTCGCGCTGAGAAGGTCGACCAGAATGCCCCGCATGGCCGACCGCCGCTCACGCTGAGCGGAGGCCGCAGGCCCCTACCGCGGCACGAGCTGGCTTGCGACCTTCTCGAGATCTCCGAGCGTCTGCACCACCACCACCTGGTGGCAGGCCTTCGCGTACTGGAGCATCTCCGAGTCGCCGAAGCCCCACGACTGGCGCGGCTCCGTGCAGATCCACACCAGCCGGCGCGCCTTCCGCTTGATGTCCTCGAGCGCCCACACGTTCGCGGCGTTGTAGTTGTTCCGCCCGTCGCCGATGACGAGCACCGTCGTGCGCCGCGACACGCTGCCGATCCAGTCGCGCGCGAACGTCGCGAGCGCGTGTCCGTAGTTCGAGTTCGACGCGACCGAGATGGTCTTGCCCGAGACGGCTTCGTCGATCGCGGCCTCCGGCTCGGCGTCCTTGAACAGCTTCGTCACCTCGCCGATCTCCGACACGAAGACGAAGCTGCGCACGCGCGCGAACAGGCTCTGCAGCGTCCACGTGAACAGCAGCATCATGCGCGACGCGTTGCGGACCGAGTCGCTCACGTCGCACAGCACCATCACGTCGGGCCGCTCGGGGCGGCGCATGCGGAACTGCGGCTCCATCGGCACGCCGCCGGCCGAGAGGTTCTTCCGCAGCGTGCGGATCGGGTTCAGCGTGCCGCGCCGCTTCGAGCGCTGGCGGCGCACGAGCCGTGCCTTGAGCTTCTCGGCCAGCGCCCGCACCGCCCGCTGCATGCGATCGACCTCGGCGCGAGAGAGCGTGTGAAAGGGCCGATCGTTGAGGCCGCCCGACGGCTTGCGCAGCCGCGCCCTCGCCTGCCGGTCGACCTCGCGGCGCGCCGCTTCCTCGACCCGCCTGAGCGCGTCGCCGAGCTGGCGGGACACCACCTCGATGCCCCGCGGTGACACGCCGCGCGCCTGCAGCTCGCCGGCGATGGCCTGCAGATCTCCGCGCATGGCCTCGACGCCGGCGCCGACCATCATTCGCCGGCTGAAGAACCCCGCCTGCAGCGCGCTCTGCATGCGCGAGAAGTCGAGCTGCAGCGCCGCGTTGCGCATGATGTTCGAAAGCGCGCCGAGATCTCCGTTGATCGCCGCCTGCGTCAGCGGGCTCAGCCGCATCTGCTCGAGCCAGGCGACGATCATCTTGAGCTCGTCGCCCTCGAGCAGGCCCTCTTCGGCGATGCGCGCCGCCAGCGAGGCGTCGAGCGCCTCGAACGTCTTCGCGGCCCCCGAGAAGAAGAACTCGAACGCGCGATCGAACGTCTCGACGTCGCTCGCCCGCTTGCACAGCGTCGACTGCAGCGCGGCGCGGAAGAGCGCACGGTCTTCGAGGCCGACCTCGGCCGTGGCGCGCGCCGCGTCGGCCGTCTCGGACACGCCGACGCGCAGGCCGTTCTGCCTCAGGACCTCCGAGAACTCGGCGAGCCGCGCGTCCATCTCAGTCCCACCGTACCTCGTAGGTGCACCCCCGGTCGTCGCTGCCGGTGATCGTCACGCGGACGTTCTTCCCGCCGGCGATGGTCAGCCCCGTCTGTATGATGCCGGCCATGTTGTGCTGCGTCTCGGTGAGCTCGTTCATCCAGAGCTCCACGTGCCGCTCGCCGAGATCGCGGATCTTCGTCTCGGTGTAGTTGTTCGTGGAGCTGAAGTTCAGCGTCATGCGGCCGATCGTCCTTCGTACCCCGATCGCCCTCAGCAGCTGCTTGAGCGCCATGCCGAGCAGGGTCTCGAAGTAGCCGGTCACCGCACGCCCGCCGAGCTCGCGCATCGCCTCGGGCAGCGGCCGGCCCGGGTACAGCTCCTCGGCAGCGGCGACCAGCGATCTCAGCCACACCGCGTGCGGGTAGACCGGCTTCAGCGCCGCCAGGTCCACGCCGAGATCCTGCAGGCGACGGCGCAACAGCGGGGTCACCTCGAGCTTCAACGCCTTCGAGAACAGGCCCTCGAAGACCCCGTCGACGACCTTCCTCTGCTCCAGCGGGACCGTCACCGGTCGAACTTCATCACAGCCTCGACGTGGTGTGTCTGAGGGAACATGTCGAACAGCTGCAGCGACGCTGGCTTGAAGCCCCGAGACCGCAGCTCGGCCGCATCGCGCGCGAGCGACGCGGAATCGCACGCCACGTAGACGACGCGGCGGGCCCCGAACCCCTCGGCCCAGCGGGCGAGCCCCAGCGCCCCCGAGCGCGGCGGGTCGACCAGCACGCGCTCGAACTGCGCCTTCTCGGCGAGCAGGCCCTTCACCACCTTCTCGACGTCGCCGGTGATCCACCGCACGCCGGGCAGCGCCGGAGCCGACGTCACGAGCTCGACGGCGGTCACCGGGCCGGTCAGCGCGCACGTGAAGTTCCCGTTGCCGGCGTAGAGCTCGAGCGCGGGCCCACCGGAGCCGAGCGCGGCCGCGGCAGCCGCCACCAGCTTCTCGTTCACCTCGGCGTTCGCCTGCGCAAACGCATCGGCGCGCAGCCGCTTCTCGCCGAACACCTCGGGCTGCCCGTCCGAAGGCACGAGCACCACCGACTTCACCGCCGACAGCAGCGCTTCCGCGCGCGTGCGGTCGCCCGGCTTCACCGCCCGCTTGAGGTGCAGCGAGACGCCGACGCCGCGATCGCTGAGCAGGCGGACCTCCTCGACGTCCTTCAGCGGCCCCAGCCGGCCGAGCACGGCATCGAGCTCGGGCACGAGCGCGGGGCACCGATCCACCCTCACCTTCAGGTGGCTGCGCCGGCCGTGAAGCCCCAGGCCACCGTCCGCGACCACGAGCGACGCGCGCCGGCGGTACCCCATCGCCTGCGCCCCGAACGCCGTCGGCAACAGCTCGTACTCGCGCCGGGCGATGCCGCCGATGTGCTCGAGCGTCGAGGCGACGATCTCCTCTTTCGCGGCGCGCTGGGCGCTCTCGTCGAGGTGCAGCCACGAGCAGCCTCCGCAGTGCTGCGCGAGCGGGCACGCCGGCTCGCGGCGCGACGGCGACGGCCGCAGCACCTCGACGAGCTCGCCCTTGAGCACCTTGCCCTCCTGCAGCCGAACGCTGACGCGCTCGCCGGGCAAGGCGCCTTCGATGAAGACGGTCCTTCCCTCGTGCTGGGCGACGCCGTCGCCAGACTTGGAGAGGCGCTCTACTTCGAGATGAATCACTTCCTGTTTGTAGCAGCGCCCGGCGTCGGATCGGGCAGCTCGCCGCGCAGGCGCTCGACGAACCGCTCGATGCGCGCGCGCTTCTCGTCGTCGACGTCCATGAACTCGATGCCCATGCCGGGCACCTGGTTCGAGGGGTTGTCGAACTCGTGCACGCGGATGACGCGGCCGGTGAGATCGAAGGGGAACGCGGCGTCGGGCAGCGAGACGATGAGGCGCACGACGCTGCCGACGGCCAGCGGGTTCCGCGTGTTGATGAAGATGCCGCCGCGGCTGATGTTCACCGCCCAGTCGGTGATGAACCCGTCGACCGTGCGATAGGCGACGAGCAGCTCGTGCTGCAGCCGGTCGGCCTGGCGCGGACGCGAGGGTCGTGGTGCTTTTTCCGCCATCGGGGCGCCGAGTCTACACGCCTGAAGCCCGATGGCTACAGCTTCATGGTCTTGAGGTCGGAAGCCGCCTTGAGCGGCGCCCCGGTCAGCTTCTGCACCGACTCGACCGTCTCGCCCGGAGCGAGCTCGCGCAGGATCAGGCCGTCGTTCGTGACGTCGATGAACGCGAGATCCGTCACGATGTTGTGCACGCAGCGCTTGCCGGTGAGCGGCAGCGAGCACGACTTCAAGATCTTGTGGCCGCCGTCCTTCGTGGCGTGCTCCATCGCGACGAAGACGCGCTTGGCGCCGACGGCGAGATCCATCGCGCCGCCCATGCCCTTCACCATCTTCCCGGGGATCATCCAGTTCGCGAGATCTCCGAACTCCGAGACCTCCATCGCGCCGAGCACGGCCATGTCGACGTGGCCGCCGCGGATCATGCCGAACGACACCGCCGAGTCGAAGTACGCGGCGCCGGGCACGGCGGTGACCGTCTCCTTGCCGGCGTTGATGAGGTCGGCGTCCTCTTGCCCCTCGACGGGCCAGGGCCCGATGCCGAGCAGGCCGTTCTCCGACTGCAGGAGCACGTCCATGCCCGGTGGAATGTAGTTGGCCACCAGCGTGGGCAGCCCGATGCCGAGGTTGACGTAGAAGCCGTCGCGCAGCTCCTGCGCGACGCGCTGGGCGATCTGCTCGCGGGTCAAGGCCATGGATTCAGTCCCTCTCTCTCGATGACGCGCTGAACTGCGGGCCGCGCGCGAACCCTCTCGCTGTGAGCCTTCAGCGCGGGGAACTGCGACATGTCGAGCTCCGCCGTGTGCCCCCAGCGGTGCATGATGACGACGTACGGGTCGGCGATCGTGTACTGCTCGCCGATGGCCCACGGGCCCTTGCCGACGCGCCCTTCGAGCTCTGCCAGCAGCCGGGTCATGTACGCGTGGCCGTGCTGCTTGATGCCGTTGTGCGCGGACTCGTCGTCGGTGAACCGCGCGGGCCGGCGGATCTGCCGGTAGGCGACGTGCACCGCGCTCGACAGAATGCCGCACAGCTCGTGGACGCGGCCGCGCTCCTTCGTGCCGGGCGCCGGCATCAGCGTCTCGCCGACGTACACCATGATCGCGTGCGCCTCGGTGAGCACGAAGCCGTCTTCGACGAGCACCGGCACGTGCCCGCGCGGGTGCGGGTAGCCCGTCGGCCGCGGCACGTTCGGGTCGACCTGCACGGGCTCGAAGCGCTCGCCGACCTCTTCGAGCACGACGTGCGGCGCGAACGAGCACGCCCCCTTCGCCCAGTAGAGCCTCTTCACGCCGCCCCCTTCGGGCGCACGGTGCGCTTCTCGATCCACTTCGCGTAGGAGGCGCCCTTCACGACGCGGCGCACGAAGATCGAGGGCACGTCGATCTCGTCGGGCGCGAGGTCTCCGACCGGCACGAGGTTCTCGACCTCGGCGATCGTCACCTTCGCGGCCATGCACATCAGCGGCGAGAAGTTCTTCGCCGTCTTGCGGAACTTCAGGTTGCCCCACGTGTCGCCGACGTACGCGCGGACGATCGCGAAGTCGGCCTTGAGCGGCTTCTCGAGCACGTACTCGCGGCCGTCGATGACGCGCGTCTCTTTGCCCTCGGCGATCTTGGTGCCGACGCCGGTCGGGGTGAAGAAGCCGCCGAGGCCCGCTCCGCCCGCGCGGATGCGCTCGGCGAGCGTCCCTTGAGGGTTCAGCTCGACCTCGAGCTCTCCGGAGAGGAACTGGCGCTCGAACTCCTTGTTCTCACCGACGTAGCTCGCGACCATCTTCTTGACCTGGCGAGCCTTGAGCAGGACGCCGAGGCCTAAGTCCGTGGTGCCGCAGTTGTTGGAGATGATGGTGAGGTTCTTCACGCCTTTGAGGTGCAGCGCGGCGATCAGGTTCTCCGGGTTGCCGCAGAGGCCGAAGCCCCCGCTCATGACGACCGCTCCGTCCTGAATGTCCTTCACGGCTTCCGCCGCGCTCGAGACGACCTTGTTCATCGGCGCTCCTTGAATACGAACGGGAATGTCACTTCGACGGCCTCGGTGGAAGGCCGAAATTTCCAGGCGGCGACGCGCGCGGCGACGCAGTCGGAGACGGGCGGATCGCGCAGCGTGTCCTCCGACACCTTCACGCTCTTGGCGTCTCCGTTCTCGATCTCCACGGTGAGGGCCAGCGTGCCGTGGAACTCGCCCTTCACCTCGTGCAGCCGCGACTCGTAGCAGAGCTGCACCTCGGGGGTGTGCTCCTTCATGACCGAGGCGATCTCGCTCTTCTCGAGCGGGGTCTTCGGGTCGATCGCCCTGCCCTTCTTGTCGAGCCACGACCACTTGCCGGCCTCGAAGCTGCGCACGAGCCGCGCGCCCTCGTAGTGCTTCGCGCACTGCAGATCGCCGCCGACGTAGTGCTCGACCTTCGCGGGCCTGCCGCCTTCGTAGGTCACGCGGTGCCCGGTCGGGCGCTGCTGCCACCACGACACGACGCCGTCCGTCCACGCGAGGCTCAGGCCCAGCGGGTGCAGCATCAGCCCGGTCTTGCCGTCGATGTTGAAGGCGTCGCCGGTCGGCTTGCCGTCGCGCGAGATGCACTCGATGCCGTTCCCGCTCGCCGACGCCGTGGCGCCCACCGGGCAGCTGAACTCGGTGGGCATGGGGACCTTCGGCGCAGCCGGTACGGCATCGCACGGCGACGCCTCGGCCCCGCCGAGCAGGAGCAGCAACGCCCCGAGCATCGGTTACGGGCGCTCGACCAACATCGCGATGCCTTCGCCGCCGCCGATGCAGAGCGACGCGACGCCGCGCTTCTTGCCGAGATCTTTCATCGCCGAGAGCAGCGTGACGACGAGCCGCGCGCCCGAGGCGCCGATCGGGTGGCCGAGCACCACCGCGCCGCCGCGCACGTTCACCTTCGAATTCTCGAGCTTGAGGAGCTGGTTGTTCGCGATCGCCACGACCGCGAAGGCCTCGTTGATCTCCCAGAGGTCGACGTCGCCGGTCGAGAGCTTCGTCTGCTTCATCAGCTTGTTGATCGCGTCCGCCGGAGCGATCGTGAACTCGACCGGCTTGCGCGCCGCCTGCGCCCAGCCGCCGATCTTCGCGAGCACGGTCTTGCCTTCGGCCTTGGCGCGGTCGGCGCTCATCAGCACCAGCGCCGCCGCGCCGTCGTTGATCGACGAGGCGTTGCCGGCGGTGACGGTGCCGTCCTTCTGGAAGGCGGGCTTGAGCGTGGGGATCTTCTCGGGCTTCGCGGCGCGCGGGCCCTCGTCCTCGCTCACCACGAGCGGGTCGCCCTTCTTCTGCGGCACGCTGACCGGGACGATCTCGTTCTTGAACGCGCCTTCCTTCTGGGCGCGGATGGCGCGGTTCGTCGACTCGACGGCGTACTCGTCCTGCGCGGCGCGCGAGATGCCCTTCTCCTTCGCGCAGATCTCGCCGCAGTTGCCCATGTGCACGTTGTCGTACGGGTCCCACAGGCCGTCGTGGATCATCAGGTCCTTCATCTCCACGTTGCCCATGCGCGCGCCGCCGCGCAGCGCGTGCGTGAAGTACGGGGCGTTCGACATCGACTCCATGCCCCCCGCGACCGCGACGTCGATCTCGCCGAGCGCGATCGACTGGTAGGCCTGAATGACGGCCTTGAGGCCCGAGCCGCAGACCTTGTTCACCGTCGTGCACGGCACCGCGTCGGGGAGCCCCGCGCCGCGCGACGCCTGCCGCGCCGGAGCCTGGCCGATGCCGCCCTGCAGCACGCAGCCCATCAGCACCTCTTCGACGACCTCGGGCTTCACGCCTGCCCGCTCGAGGGCCGCCTTGATGGCGATGCTGCCGAGCTGCGGAGCGGTCAGGGACGACAGCGCGCCCTGGAACGCGCCGATGGGGGTACGGGCTGCGCCGACGATGACGACTTCACGGGCCATGAGGGTCTCCTTGTTCGAGATCGCTCATGCCGCTTAACAGCGGGGTGGTCAAGGTGCTCGGGCACTGCTCGACGGAACCTCCGCCGTCGGCAGCGTGTCGGCCGTCTGCACCGCGTCCGTCCACAGCGTGCACGGCGTGCCGGTCTTCGCGTCGGTCGCCCAGCAGCGCGTGCCGCTCGCGCACATCGACCACTGCAGCGGCGGCACGTCGAGCAGATCGTTCGGCTTGAACACGCACGAGGCGAAGCCCTTCGCCACGTAGAACTTGTCCGACGTGTCGAAGCGGTACGGAGTCACCGTCAGCGGCCGCTCGTCGTCGCCGATCGCCACCGAGATGCGCTGCGTCTCGATCGGCTTCTCCTTCACCGGAGCGCCCGGCTCGGCCGTGACGCCGGCGTTCGCCCGCTCGGTCGGGTTCGCGCCCATGACGGTGAGCGTCAGCATCGTGCTGCCGCGGCAGATGCGGCCGTTGTCGACGATGCGGAACTCGACGCGCGTCGCGACGGGCTGCTCGGCCGCGATGATGCGCACCCGCTGCCCCGACTTCACCGGGCACGTCTGCGCCGCGTCCGGCTGGCGGGCGACGTAGACGACCAGCTTCGCCGCGCCGGAGGTGAGCTCGACGCGGTCGGTACCGTCGGGAGACTCGGCCATCACCGGGCTCACGCGCGTGATGACGGCGTCGAGGGGCAGTTGCTTGTGCAGCTCGCGCAGCGCCCGGGTGGGGTCGCTGGCTGCCAGCAGCGTCAGCACGAGCAGGCTCATGGGCCCCAGAGTCTACCGCCGGACGAGGGCGAGGGTCTCGGCGAGGGTCTTCTTCACGTACTTCTCGAGCGAGCCCTCGCCCCGCAGCGCCCACTGGATGAGCGCGCCGTTCCAGGCGGCGTAGATCACGCGCGCCACCTTCTCGGGCTGCGCGTAGCCGGCGTCGTCGAGCAGCCGCTCGATGACCAGCTCGGTGGAGAACGCCTGCCGCGCGGCCGCGCTGCGCAGGTGCTCGTCGCGAATGTCCTCGAGCAGCATCGACATGCTGTTCACGAAGGCCCTGCGGTCGCCGATGTTCGCGGCGCGGTCGACGAGGGTTCGCATCAGCACCTTGAGCGGCGGCTCGTCGCTGATCGGCGGGCGCTTCTCGGCCTTCCTGGCCGCGTGCCGCCCGAACGCGCGCATCAGGCCCTTCTTGCTGCCGAAGCGCTGAATGAGCGTCGCCGGGGCGATGCCGCATCGACGCGAGACGTGCTTGAGCGTGAAGCCGTGCGGCCCGCGCTCGAGCAGCACGCGCTCGACGGCGTCGAGGACCTGCTCGTCAGGAATGAGCTTGGAGCGAGGCAAAGTGTGTCCCCCAGTCGGGCCGGCGCCCGTCGGCGTCGGCGAAGCCGTACTCCTTGGCGAGCGTCCACGAGGCGAAGACCTTGCCCCCTTTGCGCGCGACGTGCGGGTCCGCCGCGAGGGCGGCGACGGCGCGGCCGACGTACAGCGGCGTCTCGGACTCGGCGAAGTTCGGGTCCTTCGCGATGGCGTCGCGCCAGGTCGCCTCGGTGACCCCGAAGTGGTCGAGCATGGCCTCGCTGCGCAGGAAGCCCGGAGTCACCGCGACCGCGGTGGCCCGGCCTTTCAGCTCCGCGTCGAGCGCGAGCGCGAGGCGGATGGGGATCACCTTCGCGAGGTCGTAGAAGAGGTTGTCGCGGTAACGGTCCGAGTCGCCGTCGGTGACCTCGACGATGAGGCCCCCATCGCGGACGCGCACGTGGCGGGCGGTGAGCACGTGCGTGCGCAGGACGCGGTCGACGAGCTCGAGGCCCTTCGAGGGGGTCTGCTCCCAGAACGGGACGCCCCACTCCGCCAGGGCGTCGCCGCCCCAGATGTCGTTCACCAGGACGTCGACGGGGCCGACGCGCTCGGCGAGGGCGCGCACCTGCGCCTCGTCGGTGTGATCGACGACGACGGCGGTGCCGCCGCAGAGGCGCGCCGTCTCCTCGATGGTCTCGGGGCGGCCAGCGAGCTCGAACGCCCGCCGGGCTTCGTGCGGTTGCTCGCCGTGCTGCGGCCAGTGACCCAGACGCGAGCGCCTGCCTCCGCGAGGGCACGAGCGATGCCACGTCCAGCTCCGCGCGTGGCGCCGGCGACGAGCGCGACCTTTCCAGTGAGCATGGCCGAGTCATATGTGAACGCGCATTCACAAACAAGACGGACGACGTATATGAACGCGCATTCACATATCGGCGCTCAGGTGTCGATGAACGTGCCGAGCACCAGCCAGCGCCGGGCGCTCGGGGCGCCCTCGAGCGGCGTCGTGTAGTGCCAGAACGGCAGCCGGTAGGCGGTGAGCATTCCCGCGCCGGTGATCGGCGCCACCTGGCTCAGGTGCCCTTCCCGCTCGTAGACGAGCAGCTGCCGCGTCACGCCGTCCGAGCAGAACGTGAGGTGGACGTCGGTGTAGCCGTTGCGCGTCTCCGGGAAGTCGGGCCGGTAGTCGGTGTGCGGCCCCGCGTAGTCGCCGGGCCGGTAGCACAGCACCTGCGAGGCCATCGGGCCGCGCACCGGGTAGCCGCACAGCCGCTCGACGAAGCCGTGGTACGCGGCCGAGCGCAGCATCGCGGACAGGCCGGCCGCGTCGTCGGGCAGCGTCGCCGCCCCTTCTCCGTCGTACGGGCTGCTCATCACGCGGCCGACCTTCGGCAGCGCCTCGGCCTCGGCGGCGCCTGCAGCCTGGGGCGTCGGGGCCCGGCGGTTCATCTCGACGAGGCCGCCTCCGAACGCGCGCTCGAGCAGCGCCGGCGCGGCCTGGGCGACGCCCGGCTGGATGAGATCGTCGGCCACCACCAGCGCCGTGCGCGACAGCGCTCCGACGAGCGTGGGCTCGCGGCCGTCGAGCAGCCGCCTGCCCCGCTCGGTCAACACCTCGGCGAAGTCGGAAGGGAATCGGGTCATTGGTCGAACCATTGGCATCTTTGCTCAACGCAGCCGCAGAAGGCGTCCTGCTGCGCCGTTCGGAGCTCGAGGGTCTCGATGAAGACGTCGGTGTTCCACGGCCGACACCCTTGCCCGCCGGAGCACTCGCCGTCCCAGCGGCACTCGGCGCCGGCATCGCGGCTGAAGGGGTAGATGAGGATGCGCGGCCGATCGGGCCGGTACTCCGCGCGAGCGGGCAGGTACGGCGTGGGCCCGCAGGCGGGATCGTCGGACTCGCAGCGCGGCCCGCGCGCGCCCACCAGCTCGAGCTCGAGGTCGAACGAGCGGCCGAGCTCGGCGGCCTGCTTCTCGCCGAGGGCCACGATCTCCTCCCGCCGCAGACGACACAGGCTCAGCGCGACGTGCTGCGCGGCGCCGCCGTCGGGCGAGGCGCGGACGGAGCCCCAGGCGAGCGCCCCGGTCGCCACCCAGGCCTCCAAGCCGAAGGCCTGAAGCTCCGAGATCGTCGCCCGCGGGCCGTTGCCGACGGCGATGACTCCGGCGTCGGCGATCCACCACGGAGGCTCCAGGCAATGATCGCGGCGCGCGAACACCGGCTCGAGCTTTGAGCTGATCGGCTCCGGCGGCTGCACGACGCGGCGGTAGATGATGGGTGTCGCGCAGGCCAGCAGCAGCAGCAAGAGAACGAGTGGGCGCACCGCGTTCGGGATCGTAGCCCGGTACGGACCTCGCTTCGGCACCTCCCGTGGAGGGAGGAAGAGTGAGTCAGCTCCAAGGCCTGCGTCGGTGCCGCGACTCGTGGCCACGGCGATCGGCTACCGAAGGGACGGCGGTTCCCCGTGGGCCCTGTCCCCAGGCCCGCCCGCGGGGGCGTGGGGGTGTGCGGGGAAAGTTTTTCACGCCCGTATCCCCCAAACATTTAGGGGATGCTCGCCCGAAAAACTTTGGGCATGAACGCCCGCCCCCTCGCGGCGGGCTTCTCATCGCGAGGAAGTGCCGCCGCCCGCTTCGCAGCCGATCGACGCGCGCCGGACCGCCGCCCCGACTCAGGCCCAGGAGCTGCGCCACTTCGCCGCCCCTCCACGGCCGCGACCCGAAGTCATCTGCCGGAAGTCACACCCGCACAAAGACAACGGCCGGGCACCCTCTCGAGTACCCGGCCGTGAAATCCAAACGAAGCGAAGGGGCTTACTTCTTCTTGCCCATCAGGTCGCCGAGGCGAGCCTTGGCGCCTTCCGCCTGCTTCTTGAGGTACTCGCGGTAGTCGTCCTCGCCCTCGTGCAGGAGCGCCTTCATCGACAGCGCGATCTTCCGATCCTGGCTGTTGATGTCGATGATCTTCACGTCGACTTCCTGGCCCTCGGTGACGACGTCGCGTGGGCTTTCGACGCGCTCTTCCTTCATCTCGGACACGTGAACGAGACCCTCGATGCCCTGCTCGATCTCGACGAACGCGCCGAAGTCGGTGACCTTGGTCACCTTGCCCTTCACGCGCGAGCCGACCGGAGTGCGCTCGGACAGCGTCTCCCACGGATCCTGCTGGAGCTGCTTGATGCCGAGGCTGAACCGCTCGTTCTCGACGTCGATGTTGAGAACGACGGCCTCGACTTCATCGCCCTTCTTGTACAGCTCGCCCGGGTGCTTCACGCGCTGCGTCCACGAGATGTCGGACACGTGCACGAGACCATCCACGCCCTCTTCGACGCCGACGAAGATGCCGAAGTCGGTGACGTTGCGAACCTGGCCCTTGATGACCGAGCCGATCGGGTACTTGTCCTCGAGGAGCGTCCAGGGGTTCTGCTCGATCTGCTTCATGCCGAGCGCGATGCGCTTGGCCTTCGGATCGATGTCGAGAACGACCGCCTCGACCTCCTTGCCGACCTCGAGTACCTTCGACGGGTGCTTGACGCGCTTGGTCCACGACATCTCGGACACGTGCACGAGACCCTCGACGCCCTGCTCGATCTCGATGAACGCGCCGTAGTCGGTGAGGCTGACGACCTTGCCCTTGACGCGCGTGCCGACCGGGTACTTCTCGTCGGCGCGGTGCCACGGGTCTTCCTGGATCTGCTTGAGGCCGAGCGAGACGCGCTCCGCGGTCGGGTCGAACTTGAGCACCACGACGCGGACCTCGTCGCCCACGTTGAACATCTCCGACGGGTGGCCGATGCGGCCCCACGACATGTCGGTGATGTGCAGCAGGCCGTCGATGCCGCCCAGGTCGATGAACGCGCCGTAGTCGGTCAGGTTCTTCACCTGGCCCTTCATCACAGCGCCTTCCTTCAGGTTCTTCAGCGTCTCCTTCTTCTGCTCCTCACGCTGCTTCTCGAGGAGGACGCGACGCGACAGCACGATGTTGCCGCGCTTCTTGTTGAACTTGATGACCTTGAACTCGAACTCCTTGCCCAGGTACTGGTCGAGGTTCCGCACGGGGCGGATGTCGACCTGCGAACCGGGGAGGAACGCCTTCACCCCGATGTCGACCTGGAGGCCGCCCTTCACGCGGCCCACGATGCTGCCCTTGACGATCTCGTCGCGCTCGCACGCCGCGCTGATCTCGTCCCAGATGCGCATCTTGTCGGCCTTCTCTTTCGAGAGGACGACCATGCCGGTGTCATTCTCGCGGCTCTCGAGAAGCACCTCGACGGTGTCACCCGGCTTCAGCGTCACCTCGCCCTTGGCGTTGGTGAACTCCGCGATCGGAACCTGGCCCTCGGACTTGTAGCCGATGTCGACGACCGCGTACTCCTTGGTCACCTGAACGACGGTGCCTTTGACGATCTCCCCCTCTTTCAGGAGCCCTTCACCGCCGCGCTCCTTGAGCGAGGCCTCGAACATCGTCGCGAAGTCTTCTTCACCTTCGAGGCCCGGCTGATTCAAATTTGGCTGCATGTAATCTCACGCCCCCTGGTTGGGATGCTGACCTCCCGCACGCGGGGAAGACGTGTGGGAGGGGACGCCCATAGGCGTCCCACATTCCCAAGTCAAGGCGGCCCGCCGGCCGTCACCACCCGGTCAGCTGGCCTTGTCCAGGCGGGGGTACAGCGCCGCCAGCATCGGGTCGTTGATGCGGGCGCCGTACACCTCTTCGCCGAGCAGGAAGACGGCCTGGTCGAGGTAGTCCTCCGCGGCCTGAACCTCTTCCTCTTTCGCGGCGATGAGCTTGTCGATCTCTTCCATCCGCGCTTCGTGCTCGGCCTTGCGCGTCTCGGCCTCGTCTTCCATCTCGAGCAGGCGCTTGTGCGCGAGGATGCCCTGCGCGCCCGGCTGGCCGGGCCGCGGAGTGAGCAGCGTCTCGAACTCCTGCTCCATCTCCTCGATGTTGCGCGCCTTGCGCATGAGCTGAAGCCGCGTCTTCTTGATCAGCTCGCGCGAGAGGTTCACCTTCTTCTCGTCGTGAGACTCGCGCAGCTCGAGCTCCTTGTGCTTCTCCTCGGCGCGCTTCTGGTTGACCTTCTCGTAGCGGAGCGTCGCCTTCGCCGTGGAGATCTTCTTGCGCAGGTCGCGTGAGCGGACCTCGAGGCCCGCGACGGCGGCGCGCCACTTCTTCACGATCTCCTTCTGCTCTTCGCGCTCGGCTTCCTGCGCTTCGAGGAAGTCGTTGTACGAGGCGTCTTCTTCGTTCAGCTGATCTTCGAGCGCCTTGAGCTCGTCGCGCTGCGCGAGGACGACGTCCTCGGCCTTGAACACGCGGTCCATCGAGCGCGGGCAGTTCGGCTTGTCGGCGAGTCGTTCGCGGGCGAGGTCTCCGAGCTCGAAGATGAGGTCGTTGTAGGACTCTTTGGCCACGGGGGCATTTTCTACCGGCGCCACCTGCGCACCAACCAGAATCCCACGATGGTGGCGACCACGCCGCCGGCCACGCCCCACCAGATCGTCGCCCCGGTGACGCCCGGCGCGGCCTTCGGTGCGGCGCGCGCCACGTGCAGCGTGCGCGCATCACCCTTCGCGATCTGGTTGCCGAAGATCACCCGGTACGTCGGCGGCAGCACCATGAGCCAGCGGAAGTCCTGCGTGAGCTCCCCGGGTGGGCAGCTGAAGCGCGCCCGCAGCGCGACGAAGCCCGGCTCGAGCGTCGCCGTCTCGCTCGAGCGCGTGCACGGCTGGAGCTTCGCCTGATCCCACACGCCGACCCTCAGCGCGTCGCGCCGCGCGTCGAGATCGCCTTGAGTCAGCTCGCCATCTCCGTCCGCGTCGATCGGCGCGAGCATCGCGAGCGTGTCGGCGGTCATCGTGATCGTCTCCGTCATCGACGCTTCGTCGAGCGTGACGATGATCTCGTCCGCGGCATGCGCGAGGACGAGCATCGCAACGGCTGGCACCGGCACACACACTGAGCTATTGGCATTCGAATCACATGGGCCGCGCAGCGCGAAAGCTCAAAGTGGGGGTGACGGGGGCGAACAGCGATCTCGGTCGGCTGTTGCTGCCGCGGCTCGCCGCAGATCCGCGCGTGGGCGAGCTCGTCGTCTTCGACGTCGCCAAGCCTGCCTACGAGCCGGCGAAGCCGGGAAGCGGCATCAAGGCCACGTTCCGCCGCGTCGATCTCACCAAGGTCGGCAGCGAGGCCGCCGTCAGCCAGGCCTTCGAGCAGGAGCAGCCCCAGGTCGTCTACCACCTGGCCTTCGCCGGCAGCCGCGTGCACCGCGCAGACATCGCGCACGAGCTCGAGGTGATGGGATCGATGCAGGTGCTGGCGGCGTGTGCGCGCGTGCGGCCCGAGCGCATCGTGCTCGCCTCGCTCACCGCGCTGTACGGCGCGCGGCCCACGTCTCCCGCGATGGTCGGCGAAGAAGCTCCGCTCGCGGGCTGCGCCGGCAGCCGCTTCATCAACGACAAAGTCGAGGTCGAGCGGCAGTTCGCGGCGTTCCGCTCGGCGAACCCCGAGGTCGCCACCGTCGTGCTGCGATTCGCGCCGCTCGTCGGGCCCACGAGCGACAACCCGGTCACGCGGTGGCTCAAGACGCGCATCATCCCCACGTTCCTCGGGTACGACCCGCTCTGGCAGGCGCTGCACGAGAACGACGCCGCCGAGGCGCTGCAGCGCGCGATGGTTTGCCCGCCGGGCGTGTACAACGTCGCCGCCGACGGCGTGATGCCGCTGTCGAGCGTCGTGCGTCAGGCCGGAGGTCGCATCGTCCCGCTCCCGGCTCCGCTGCTGCGCACCGTCGTCAGCGCGCTCGAGAGCGTCGGCCGCACCAGCGTGCCCGACGCGCTGCTCGACTACCTCCGGTACAGCCTGGTCGCCGATGCGTCGCGGGCGCCGTCGGCGCTCGGGTTCCTGCCGCGGTACTCGATGGCCGAGGCGCTCTCCTCGCTGCAGGAGGCCGCGTGAGCAGCAAGGGCGGCCCTCCGCGCGTGCTCGGCAACGACCCGTTCAAGCGGGCCGCCGCGCCCTCCAAGCCGGCTCCTCAGCCGGAGAAGCCGGTGCCTCAGGCCGAGAAGCCGCTGGCCGAGGCCATCGCGGAGAAGATCGCGAAGGAGCCCGCCGCGTCCCCGGTGCCGCCGCGCGCGAAGCCGGTGATGACTCCGATGACTCCGGTGAAGCCTCCGGAGCCGAAGCGGATGGCGCCGAAGCCGCCGCCTCCTCCGAAGATCGTGGTGCCGAAGCCGAAGGCCGGCGACGGAACGCCCGCGCGCCGCGCAGTGACGTCGTTCGCGTCGTCTCCTCCACCTGCGCCGCAGCCGGCACCGGAGCCGAAGGTGACCGCGCCCGAGCGGCCGAGCCAGCGGGTGCCGAAGGTGGAGGTGAAGCCGATGCCGCCAGCACCGCCCACCCTCTCCGCTCGTACGGGAGAGGGCCGGGGTGAGGGGGCCGTCGAGCAGCCGAAAGAACCGCGAGCATCCATCCCCACTCCCATCCCATCGCCCGTTGCGCACGCCGGCTCGCCGACGATCGGAGCCGATCCGATCGCGCACTCCTTCTCCCCCGAGGCGAAGCACGCGCCGCAGCCGCACGAGGGCTCACCGGAGCTGAAGGCCGAGTTCACGGCGCACGAGACGTCTCCCGAGGTGGTCGAGGAGCTCGAACAAGGCCGCGCGACGCCGCACTCCGGCTCGCCTGCCGTAGTGGCGGAGCTGAAGCAGCACGAGGCGATCCCGCACAGCGACTCGCCCGAGGTCATCAGCGATCGCGTGCGCGACGTCGGCCTCGCGCTGGAAGCCGCGAAAGAGGTCGGCGAAGGCCTCGCCCGGCCGCTGGTCGCCGCGGCGTCGGGCCTCGCGAAGGCGGCGAAATCGGCCCTGGGCCTCGGCGCCGTCGGCGCGGTCGACACCTGGGGCAAAGACGAGGCGCTGACGAAGGCGCTGCACCCCGTCGGAGACTTCCTCTACGACAAGTACTTCCGCGTCACCGTCGAGGGCGCCGAGCTGATCCCTTCCGGCCCGTCGATCCTCGTCGCAAACCACTCGGGCGCCCTGCCCCTCGACGGCCCGATGCTGCACTACGCGCTGCAGCGCGAGCGCTCGGACCTGAGCGGAGCGCGCTGGCTCGTCGAGGACCAGGTCTTCCACGCGCCCGTGCTCGGAGTGCTCGTGAACCGGCTCGGCGCCGTGCGCGCGCACCCGGACAACGCGGTGAAGCTGCTCGAAGAAGGCCGGCCGGTGATCGTGTTCCCGGAAGGGTTCCTGGGCATCAGCAAGCCGTTCACGCAGCGGTACCAGCTCAAGCGGTTCGGCCGGGGCGGCTACGTGAAGCTCGCCATCAAGCAGGGCGTGCCGATCGTTCCCGTCGCCATCGTCGGCGCCGAGGAGTCGATGCCGCTGCTCGCGAAGCTGCCCGGCGGGCTGTTGGGCCTGCCGTACCTGCCGCTGACGCCGCCTCCGCTGCCGGCGCGCTGGCGCATCCGCTTCTCCGATCCCATCACCGTCGACGGCAGCGCCGAAGATCTCGCGTACGTGCAGGAGCAGAACGACCTGGTGCGCGACACCATCGCGGGGATGCTCACCGCGATGCTCGGGAGCTAGCCGCTCAGACCGAGCACACGCGGTTGCGGCCTTCGCTCTTCGCCGCATACAGCTGCGTGTCCGCGGCCCGCACCAGATCGGCCGCCTCGTAGTTCGGAGTCGCCAGGCCCGCGACCCCGGCGCTGATCGTCACCGGGATCTCCTGCTTGTCGAACTCGAACTTCTGCTTCTCGATGAGCTTGCGGATCTTCTCGGCGAGCGCGACGGCCCCTTTGAGGTCGACCTCGGGCAAGAGCAGCGCGAACTCCTCGCCGCCGTAGCGGGCAAGAATGTCCTCGCGGCGGATGCGGGTCTTGATCGCCGAGGCCACGTGCTTGAGCACGTGATCGCCGGCCAGGTGCCCGTGGGTGTCGTTGATCTGCTTGAAGTGGTCGATGTCGACCATGACGAGCGAGAGCTGGCGCCCGTACCGGTGGCACCGCGAGATCTCCCGCTCGACGGTCTCTTCGAAGTACCGCCGGTTGAAGACCTGGGTGAGACCGTCGACGGTCGTCAGCCGGTAGATCTCGTCGTGGTACGCGGACTCGATGTTCCCGCCGGCGATGAACTTGAAGATCGTCCGACCGATCTTCACCAGGTCGCCGTTGCGCAGCTGCATGTCGGTGGTGATGAGCTCGTCATTGACGTACGTGCCGTTCGTCGAGCCCATGTCCTTCAGCGACACGCGGTTCCCGTTGATGGAGAACTTCGCGTGGTTGCGGCTGATCGCTTCCTGGTCGACCTGGATATCGGCCTTGGAGGAGCGCCCGACGACGGTCGTCTCCTTCATCAGGTCGTACTTCCGCCCCAGGTCCAACCCATGAATGACGACGAGCGCCGCGTCACGGTTGACGGGGCGCTCGGAGATCTTCGAGATGACCGTTACGACGGTCTTCGTCTTCGCCATGGATTCGGGGCCTCAATGTAGCAGAGCCCCCGAACCCGTCCATGCGACGACGGACATCAGCCCCTTGCTATCGTTACCGACCTGAACTCTGCGTCGGCATCGGAGAAATCTTCACGGGCGCCGTTAGCGGTTTCGGCATTCCGAGCGATGCGGGCTTACCAAAGACTTCTGGGTGGAGATATCTGCCCTTTTGCTCCGCGGGCTTCTCATACTCGTTCGGGATACGATTAGCTTCAGCGTAGGCATCTTGCCGAGTGCCAGTGACCTGCCACGACACTTTCAAGTCTGGAACCCCGCCAGCGATCGTAAACTGATTCTTCTCGATTTCGCGCTCAATGAACACTGGCGCGAAACCACCAATGCACGTGAGCTGATAGCGAAAATCGCGGTTCAAGGCTTGGAACCAGTCGGGAAGCGTCACCACAGCTCTGCCAGTCTTGTCCAGTACAGCAACGCCGTCGTACATGTTTTTCATGTCGGGCGATTCCACGAATGAATGAGCCAGGAACTTATTGGCTGGATCCAACGGGTGATCGATCAGGAATGAGCCCGCCGACTTGCTTAGGGTGCCGGCAACGTGGGTTCGACCGTAGAAGTACCCTGCGTATGAACCCGAAGTGGTTCCGTCGCCGTATATTGCTGCACCGCTTCCGCTGGTCGCCCGCGCGCGCCCCACTACGCCGTAACCATCCACCGCATCGTTGATGCCGCTGACCCCGTAGCCCTGAGTCGCGGAATGCTGTCCCTGGACGCCACTGCCGTTGTAGCCGGTCGCGACCCCGAGCACCCCGTGCCCTGCTGATGTGTTGTGTCCGTAGACCCCATAACTCGTCTGATCGGACGCGACGGTACCGAAGACGCCATAGTGGCCGCTTCCCGTCGCAGCAGTGCATTGAGCATAGAGGCCATTACCCTTGCCCTTCGCCAAGAGTCCCACGCCGTCGTTTGTCGCCGTGCTCTCGAACCATCCGCCATACTTTCTACCGGTGCCATGGACGCCGGTGGACGACATGCCCGTGCCGACCGCTTGGAAGTATCCGCCCATGGTGTCGCCGTAGCCGCCCACGCCCACATTACTGGTAGAGATTCCGTAGACGCCGTATCCGGTTGCACCCGACCCCCACACGCCGGACCCGCTTCCAGTCGCGCTTCCCTGAATGGCCATACCAGTAGAATTGGTGTTCGTGACACTGAACGCCGCGGACATCGTGTTGGTTGAACCTGAAAAGCTCGTGCAACTACCCGCGCACGGCATTGTCTGCGCCTCTGCATGCAACGCCATCAGGCAAGCGAAAAAGGTGAACCCACGCATATGATCTCCTTCTGAACTTCGTTGAAGTCCGCTGCTAACGGTTAGTTGACGGTGATCATCTGAGGCGCGGTGACCGGCGGATTCAGATCCATGCCGTTCACGTCGACCAGCTTGGCCGTCGCGGTGATGCCCGAGCCCGTGCAGGTGCTGGGGATCATCACGTTGACGTCGCCAGAGCCCGCCATGGTCTCGGTCTGGCCCGAAGCCTCGGTGCAGCCCGTGCCGCCGGTGAACGTGATCTTCACGTACCCGTCGTCGCTCGCCATGTTGCCGACCTTGAAGTTCTTCACCGAGATGACGGCGTTGGTGCCCTTCATGATCGTGCCGCCGGCAGCCGGCGTCTTCCACGCGAGCGACGGCCGCGCGTAGTCGATGAACGAGAACGCGGTGGTGAAGTCGGTCAGGCGATCGGCGTTCGTGTTGTTCGCTTCGACGAGGTCCTTGTACGCCATGGTCGGGTTCGCAGCCTGCGTCGCCGAGAGGCGGATCGTCTGAACGAGCAGCGTCGAGCGCGTGCCCGTCGACATGCCGTTCGAGAACGTGCGGTCGACAGCGCCTCCCGGAGGCGCGGGGAGCGTGAAGCCCGTCGCCGCCACCTTGGCCGGATCGGCGAGCACCACCCAGCGGTGCTCGAACGCGTCGGTGAACGTGACGCGGACGAGCGTCGTCGGGTTGTTCGTCACCGTGAACGCGGGGATGCGGAACGTACGGCCATTCAAGCCGCCGCCCGCGGTCGACGCGTAGTTGTACTTCGCGCCCTCGGGGAACGTCGGGAACGTGAGGCCGCCCGCAGCGAGATCGATCGGCGACGCACCCGTCGGATCGAACGAGAGCTTGTTCATCGGCGGGCGAACGAAGATGCCGGACGTCGCGACGCCAGCCGACGAGTCCTGGAAGGACTTGAACGAGATGCTGAGCGCCAGGATGCCGTACTCCGCGCCCTCGATACCGTGGTGCGTCGGCGCCATGCGCAGCTGCACCAGGCCGTCGGCCGGCAGATCTTCGGTCTTGTCGACCTTCGCATCACCGTTGTCGTTGATGGCGACGCCGAGACCGAGCGGAACGACGCCGCGGCCGGGGATGTTCGCGCCGCCGAGCATCACGACGCCGTCGACGTAGGTGCCACGGAACCGCGGCAGGTCCGGCAGGCGGTTGACGAAGTTGAACGCGAGGGGAACGGCGCCCGGCGGCGAGAAGTCGTGATCCGCGACCGTGAAGTCCTCGGTGCCGGCGTCCTTGAACTGCGGCGCCATCGTGACCGCGTCCTTCGGCGTGTCCTTCAGCGAGAACTCGACGTCGCGCATGATCGACGAGTTGAACTTGCGGAAGATCGGAAGAACCGCGGGGAGGATCATGCCGAAGTCGAGGTTGTCGACGCCGCCCGCGAACGCCTGAATCGGCAGGTCGCCGAGCGGAACGTCGCCGGCCAGCGCCCAGCCCGTGCGGGTGCCGCACGTGCCGTTGGTGATCGCGGTCTCGCCACCCTTCGCCGCCGTGCAGACGCCGGCGAGGCCCTGGGCCGCGACCTGCGTCTTGATCTGCTGATCCGAGAAGCCGAGGTACACGCCGGCGGGCAGCGGGACGTTCATCTGATCGATCGCGTTGCCGATCTTCACGCGGGTCGGAACCGTGTTGCCGAGCAGCTGCGTCAGCGACAGGTCGGTGATCGAGCCGGCGATCGACATGCCGGAGATCGCCGCGTGCACGTTGCTCGTCATCGGCACGTTCTTGAACGTGCCCTTCTGGCCGCCGTACTTGTCGTTCTGGTGGCGGCGCAGCACGAACGACAGGAACTTCGAGCCCGTCGTGTCGTAGTTCGCGATCGTCAGGTAGTTGTAGTTCGCCGAGAACACGCTGACCGAGACCTCAGCGCCGGCGATGCCGGTGAGCTTCGCGTAGCCGCTCGCGTTGGTGGTGGCCGTCGCGCCGATCGGAGCGCCCGTCGCGTCGCTGGCGAGCACCGTCGCGCCGTTGATGCCACGGCCGGTGAGCTCGTCGGTCACCACGACCGCGATCTCGTTCGCGCCGACCGTGCCGTCGAGGGTCACCGTGCGCGCCGTGCAGCTCTTGCTGCCGATGGTCGCCGTCACACCGACCGCCTCGGCCGCCGCCGCGTTGCCCGCGGTGAACGTCGCCGAGTTCACGTTGCCCGCCGTGGCCGCGATCGTCCCGCCGTTGGCGGCCGACCAGGTCACTCCGTCCTTCAGGACGACCGGCGTGCCGTCGGCCGCGAACGCCTCGACGTGGAACTTCTGCTGCGTGCCCGCCTTCAGCACCGCGTAGTCGGGCAGCACGAGGCAGCGATCGACGCTGGCCGCGGCCGGAGGCATCTCGCACTTGCCGTTGCGGCAGACCAGGCTGGCGCCGCAGTCCGCGTCGGAGCCGCAGAGGCCCGCCACGCACTTGCCCTCGTCGCACTGGCAGCCGAGGCCACCCTCACACTCGGGGAGCGCGTACTGGCCACGCTCGCCGGCGGTGCAGTCATTGCGAACCTTGCACGACGGCTCGCACTGCGACGTCGTCGTGTTGCAGAAGAAGAAGCGCGGGTCGGGACAGTCGACGTCCTCGAAGCACCCACCGCCGCTCCCGCCGCCCCCGCCGGTGCCGCAGTTTCCGCCATCCGGACAGGACGGAGTCCCTCCGCAGGCGACCATGACGCCGCTCGCGAGCGCGGTGAAGACGAACAAACGAATCGATGACATTGAAGCTCCTTGGGGCGCTTTAAATTGGGACTACCAATGCAAGAAGGCGGCGCATTTGACGGATGCAGGTTGCCGATGTCAACCGCGCAGAACGGGACGGGGAAGACGCGCTCCCACCCGCGACAGTGGTGCCCGCATGCGCCATAGTCCCTGACCGTGGCGTCGCACCGCTTTGCGTCAATTCGCGAGCTTCTTCAGGGCGCCGGAGTCGAGCTCTCGCGCGCGACGGGATCCACCGCGGCCCTCGCGCCCGTATGGAACGAGGCCGTGGGCCCCTCGATCGCGAAGAACGCGCAGCCTCACGCGGTTTACGGTGACGTGCTCGTCGTGAAGGCCTCGAACGCCCAGTGGGCTGAAGTGCTGCAGCAGCGAGAGGCCGAGATCTGCGCGCGCCTCGGCGGAGGAGTGAAGAAGCTGCGCGTCGAGGTGGGGAGATGATCCTCCCGCTCCTGCTCGCGGTCGCGAGCCCCGCGCTCCCCTTCGAGACCGAGGCGCAGCGGTTCGTCGTGCAGCAGTACGAGCGCGTCGGTCGGGCGAACCCCACCAACGACTCGAACCTGAGCAAGGCCGCGCGCGCGCTCGCGCAGCAGGCGCTCGAGAGCTCCGCCGCCGACGCCGCCGAGGTCTCGAACCTCACCGCCGTGGTCAGCGAGGCCGGCGCGACCGACCCGACGCCGCGGGCGCTGGTGCTGCGGGGCGCTCCGCGCGACGAGCCGCTCAAGGCCCTGCTCAAGCGCACCGACTTCACCGCTGAGGCCGCCACCCACTTCGGCGTCGGAGCCGTCGAGGACCCGAAGAGCGACCGCGCCGCCCTCGTCGTGCTGCTCGCCGACCGCAAGGCCGAGCTCACGCCCTTCCCCCACCGCTTCCCCAAGAAGGGAGCCTCGCAGAGGCTCTGCGCCACGCTCGCCTCGCACCTCGTCTCCGCGGACGTGTTCGTCACGCGGCCGAAGGGAGACGTCGATCAGCTCTCCGGCATGCGCGACCAGGATCGCTGGTGCGCGAAGATCGACTTCCCCACCGACGGGCGGCACACCGTCGAGCTGCTCGCGCGCGGAGATCGCGGCCCCGAGGTCGCCGCGCTCTTCTTCGTCGACGTCGGCAATCAGGCCAAGGGGGGCCGCCGCGTCGTCGAGGCCGAGCCCGAGGACGAGCAGGAGATCAAGGTCCGCGTCCTCGAGCGCATCAACAAGCTGCGCGCCGGCCACAAGGTCGCTCCACTGTCGCGCGACTTCGCGCTCGACGCCGTCGCCGACGCGTACGCGAAGCGCATGGCCGACGAGCAGTTCTTCGCGCACGTGGCCCCCGACGGCAGCGACGTGCGCTCGCGCCTCAAAGCGGCGAAGTACCAGTACGCGACGGCGGGAGAGAACCTGGGGCTCGCCAGCGGCCCGCTGGCCGCGCACTTCGGCATCGAGCACAGCCCCGGTCACCGCAAGAACCTGATGGAGCCCGCGTACACGAAGGCCGGCATCGGCTCGGCGAGGCGCGCCGACGGGCAGCTCGTGCTCGTCGAGATCCTCAGCCAGCCGATCGACGCGTCCGCTGCCGGCGGAGATCCGATCGAGCAGGCCTATGCGGCGCTCACCGCGGCCCGGCGGGCGAAGGGCCTCAAGCCCCTCACGCGCGCCGACGAGCTCGAGCGCATGCTGTCGGAGCACGTGAAGCGGGCGCTCGAGCTCGACACGCCGAAGGCGACGCTCGAGGGCAAGCGGCTGCACGACCGCGTCTTCGCGATGCGCGACGACCTGGGGTCCGCCACGGTCGACTTCTTCGTCGCCGACAACCCGACGCTCATCACCGACTCGAAGAACCTCTCGGATCCCGCGGCGACGCTCGTCAGCGTCGGCGTGGTCAAAGGTGACTCACCCACTTTCGGCCGCGACAAATACTGGGTGGTCGTAGTCTACGGAACCTCAAGATGAGACCGAGTCCCCGCGTCATGCTGGTCGACGACGACGAGGTGATCCTGCGCCAGGTCGGAGACGCCCTGTACAGCGCGGGCCACACCGTTCAGCTCTGCCAGTTCCCCACCCTCGCGATCCCCACCGCGCAGACGTTCAAGCCCGACGTATTGGTGCTCGATCTCTCGATGCCCGTGCTCAACGGCTACGAGGTCGCGCGGTCGATGAAGCGCTTCCCCGAGCTCAAGAAGACCAAGGTCATCTTCCTCACCGGCAACCTGCACCCGCGCGATGATCTGCGCGCCCTGCTCGCCGGAGCGTGGGACGTCTGGCGCAAGCCGTTCGACCCCGCGAAGCACGTGCCCCGGCTCGAGCGCCTCATCGACGAGCCTGAAGCCGTCCCCGAAGACGACTACATCCCCACCGAGGTCGAGCGCCTGCGCCACCGCGTGCTGCAGTTCTTCCGCCGCGAGAAGCTCACCGGCGTCATGTGCGTGAACCCGGGCACCCCGTTCGAGGGGCGCGCGACGATTCAGAACGGCGAGGTGACGAGCGCCCGCCTGGGGCCGCTCGAGCGCACCGAGGCGCTCGACGAGATGCTCGCGCTCGAAGACGGCGTGTGGCGCTTCGAGATCCCCGGGGCGTCGTGGCTGACGCCGATCGGCGCGCCGGCCGCTCCGCCGGACCCGTCGACCTACAAGCCGCGGCTGTTGCTCGTCGACGACGATCCCGACGTGCGCAAGCTCGCCTCGCTGCAGCTCAAGCGCTCGAACTTCGACGTCGTCGAGGCGCAGGACGGCGACGAGGGCCACCGCAAGGCGCAGAACCAGGACTTCGACGTCATCGTCGCCGACCTCAACATGCCGGTGCTCGACGGCTGGGGGATGCTGCGGCTGCTCAAGTCCGACGCGCGGATGCGTGAGACGCCCGTGCTGTTCCTCTCGGCGCACGACGACTACCGCGAGACGCTGCGCGCGGCCCGCTCGGGCGCACACGACTACCTCCCGAAGACCGGCCACTCGGACGAGCTCGTCGCCCACGTGCGCAAGCTCGCCCACCCGCGCATCGCGGCGCACGGCCTGCTCCGGCAGCGCGAGGCCATCGGAGATCTCGAGCTCTCCGTCGTCGGTCCGGTGTGGCTGTTGCGCGTGCTCGGCGAGCTCGAGAGCTCGTACACCGTGCACGCGCGCGACGAGTGGGGGCGCTACTCGCTCGCCGTGCAGCGCGGCCGCCTGGTGAAGGCCTCGGCCTCGAGCGGCCCGCGCTCGGCCAGCGGCACCCTGGCGCTCGTCTCGCTCATCGTCTCGCGCGGAGCCCGCGCCGTCCTCGCCCCCATCGAGGGCCAGGAGCTCGCCGACCGGCCGCTGCTGCTCGACGCGCTCACCGAGGCGCTGACCGCCGTCACCCGGCTCGAGCGCAAGGTGATGGAAGAGAAGCTCGCGACGGCGAAGTTCGCCGCGCCCGACCCCGAGCTCTACGACTTGTACCTGCGCGTCGCGAGCAGCCGTGACGTCCGGCTCGCGCGGGCGCTGTGCGAAGAGAAGATTCCCCCCGCGAAGCTCGCGGCGCACCTCGAGTTCCCCGAGGACGAGGTTCGTGCTTCGCTCGTCGAGATGTTGCGCCGGGGGGTGATCACGCTGCAATGACGACCGGTCCCAAGATCCTCGCGATCGACGAAGACCGGGCCTTTCAGGCCTCGGCCGCGCAGAGCTTCAACCAGTTCGGCCTCTTCTACCGATTCCTCACCGACAAGAAGAAGGTCGTCGGAGGCATCAAGCAGCTCAAGCCCGACCTGCTCGTCGTGCGCGGCGACGTCACCGCCGAGCTGCCGCAGTTCGTGTTCGAGAAGCTCTCCGAAGACGTCACGCTCGCGTCGCTGCCGATCGTGCTGTTGTGCGACGACACCTCGGACGCCATCTTCACCGCCGGCCTGCGCAGCGGCGTCGTCGGCATGCTGAAGATGCCGTTCAAGGCGACGCAGCACATCGCCGAGCTGCGCACGCTGATGAACGAGATGCGCCTGCGCACCGGGGTCGTCGCCGGCAACGGAGACTCCACGGTGCTCGCGCGCCTCGTCGAGCACGTGCGGCGGACGCGGCGCAGCGGAGTCATCACCTTCGACGCGCGCACCCCGAAAGAAGGCACCGCGACGTTCGCGCTCGGCAAGCTCGAGCGCGCGAGCTTCAAGGAGCTGACCGGCGTCGAGGCGCTCGTGGCGATGGTCGCGCAGCCCTCGGCGCAGTGGCGCTTCTCGGAGGTGGGCGGCGCCCAGGGAGACGGCGCCGGCGTCGTCATCGAGGTCGGCGACACGGCCGGCGAGGAAGAAGAGATCGCCGTCGTCGCCGGCGTCGCGATGCAGGACGACGAGCCGCTCGCCTTCGGAGAGATGGAGGTCTCTCAGCCGAACCCGGTGCCGTCGCCGCCGGTGGTCGCCCCCTCCGCGCGCCAGCCGCCGGTGAAGCTCTTGCTCGTCGACGACGACGAGGCGCTCTGCCGCATGTTCCAGACGCTGTTCACCAAGCACGGCTTTCAGGTGACGACCGCGGCCGACGGCCTCGAGGGCGTCGAGACCGCGCTGCGCGGCGAGTTCGACAGCATCATCGCGGACCTCAACATGCCGCGCATGGACGGCTGGGGAATGCTGCGCCTGCTGCGCGACGACTACCGCACGCGCGAGCTGCCGATCGCCTTCCTCTCCTGCCACGACGACTACCGCGAGCAGCTGCGGGCGCAGAACGCCGGCGCCCAGGCGTACTTCGCCAAGGGGTCGAGGCTCGATCCGCTCGTGGCCCAGGTGCGGAAGCTGCTCGAGCCGCGGCAGAACGCCCTCGCGCAGGTGAGATCGGGCGAGGCGTTCACGGTGTCGGTGGCGCCGATCGGGCCGCAGTGGCTCTTGCGAGAGCTCGCGCTCGCGAAGGCGACCGGCAAGCTCGAGGCAAAAGACGGCTGGGCGAGCTACGAGATGTTCCTCGACGAGGGGAACGTCACCCACGCGAGCGCCATCGCCGGCCGCTTCACCGCCGAGGCCGAGCGCGCGTTCAACGCCTTCCTCGCGTCGCGGGCCGCCGAGGCCACCTTCACGCCCGGCACGTTCCCCTCGCCGCAGACGCTGTCGCTGCCCACCGAGGTGCTCATCGAGCAGGGCTGCGGCACGCTCAACGACAACGAGCGCCGCATCCGCGAGGGGCTGCTCGTCACCGCCAGCCAGATGGACGTGAACCCCGACCTCTACGCCGTGTACCGGCAGGTCGGCCCGAAGCAGTGGCTCGAGGTCGCCCGCCTCATCTGCGAAGAGCGCGTGGCTCCACGTGACGTCATCGCCACGCTCGACACCTCTCCCCTCGAGGTCGAGGAGACCATGAAAGATCTGATTCGAAGAGGGGTAGTGACTTTGCGGAAGGCGTGAGGGCCTCTTCCGAAGCCCTCACAGCCTTCAAAAATCAAAGTCAGATCGCGCGACGCTGGGTCGCGTACGCCTCGATCCCCATCTGGGGCGCGAAGGCGTTCTGGTACAGCGGGCACTTCAGACACGTGAAGCTCTGCCAGCCACGACGGACAGCCTCGTCGAGGCAGTTGTCGTAGTGATGGCAGTTCAGATTGCGGTGCGTCTCGACGCCAGCGCGCTTCGGCCCAGCTTCAGGGTTGATGCTCTGCGGCAGCTCAGTCGGACACGGCTTGAGTTGCATGGTTGTTCGGCCTCCCAGACGGAAAAGTCCCACAACGACACTTCGGCAGTTACGGGAACCGGCATTTGAATTGGGCCTCCCACGGAGGAAGTCACCGAGGCCCGAGCCGGTTTGAAATGTCAGCTCCCCTCACCTCTTCAAGCGGCGGAAGCTTTACGATGCCGCGTCTTACGATGTCAAACCGACGCCCCGCACTTTCGCTCGTAGTTGCGTGCTATTCGGCCACCGTATGGGCGCAATCGCCCGCGCTTCTGGAAGCGGTGCGCGTGCACCGCGCCGGCAGCGCTGAGGCCGCTCGCGCAGAGCTACAGGCGTGTCACGCGGCGAAGTGCCCCGACGAAGATCGGCTCTCGCTGCTCACCGGCTTCTTGCTGCTCTCCGACTCGCGCGCGCGTGACGCGGTCGAGGTGTTGAGCGCGCGGCGGCCTCCGAAGGGGCTCGAGTCGTTCCACGGCTGGTACCTCGGCGAGGCCCACGCGTGGAGCGGCGACGTCGACAGCGCCCTGAAGGTGCTCGGCAAGGCGAAGAAGGGAGCCCCGCCGTTCCTCGCCTCGCGCATCGACGCGCGCATGGGAGAGCTGTTCCTCTCGAAGGGCGACGCGAAGAAGGCGCTGCCGCTGCTCGAGAAGGCCGACGAGGCCGCCGAGCTGCTCTACCAGCGCGGCATCGCGCGGTGGATGACCGGAGACGCCGCGCGCGGCAAGGCGGATCTCAAGCAGGTCGCGGTGCGCTTCCCCACCCACCCGTACGGGACGCGCGCCGAGGAGCTGCTCGCGCCGGTGACGTACACCTTCGAAGAGCGCCTCTTGCGGGCGACGGTGCTCGGCGGCGCGCGCGCCGTCGCGGAGCTGGAAGGGCTCGCCCCTCCGCCCGGCAAAGAGGGCCGCCTCGAGCTCGCGCTGGCCGCGGCGTACTTCCAGGCGGGAGACGACGCGAAGGGCAACGCGCAGCTCGACTCGGCGGCGAAGCGCGGCGCCGGCGTCGCGAGCGAGGCGTTGATGGCGAAGGCGCGGCGGCAGATGAAGAAGAACGACAACCCCGGCGCCAGGGCCACGATGCTGAAGCTCGACGAGGCGTACCCCGAGCAGCCCGCCGCGGAGGACGCCGGCTACCTCGCCGCGTGGATCGCGATGCAGGCGGGCGAGTTCGAGCAGGCCGTCGCCGACTTCACGACGTTCGATTCCCGGCACCCGACCTCGCGCAAGCGCGACGAGGCGCGCTGGTTCAAGGCGTACTCGGAGTACCGCGCCGGCAAGTGCAGCGTCGCGACGTTTCAGTCGATCATCGACGAGTTCCCGCGCTCGTCGCTCGTGCCGCAGGCGCGGTACTGGCTGGCGCGGTGCCAGCAGAAGACGGCGCCGAACGCGAAGGTCGAAGGCGCCTACCGCGGCATCATCACCGCGTACCCCGGCTCGTTCTACGCGCTGCTCTCGAGCGAGCGGCTGCGCGAGCTGGGCGAGACGCCGCCTCCGCCGTTCGGCGGCGTGACGCCGAAGACGCTCGAGCTGAAGCCGCCGAAGGAGCTCAAGCTCGCGATGGAGCTCGCCGCCACCGGCCTGTTCCGCGACGCCGGCCTCGAGACCGACCGCGTCGTCGGCACGGTGAAGTCCGCCGACCAGGCGCTGAAGCTCGGTCACGGCCTGCAGGGCATCGGCGAGTTCGGGCCCGCGTACACGCTCGGAATCCGCTGGCTGTGGGGCGCGACGTTCACGAAGAAGGACCCCGAGGCGATCGCCCTGCTCTACCCGCGCGCCTTCGAGCAGAGCGTCGAGAAGTGGTCGGCCGACGCGGGCCTCGATCCGTACCTCGCGTGGGCGATCATGCGGCAGGAGTCCGCGTTCCGCCCCGAGGTCACCTCGATCGCCGACGCGCGCGGGCTGATGCAGCTCATCCCTCCGACCGCGAACAGCATCGCGAAGCTGCGCAACGTCGACGCGCCGGATCCCGCCGAGCTCTACGCGCCGGAGCAGAGCATCAAGATGGGCACGTGGCTGCTCGCGCAGCTCATCGACCGCTTCGGGCACCCGTCGCTGTGCGCGGCGGCGTACAACGCGGGGGCTCCGCCGGTGATCGGCTGGGCGAACGAGCGGAACGAGCTCCCGCTCGACGAGTGGGTCGAGGCGGTGCCGTGGAAGGAGACGCGCGGCTACATCAAGAACGTCACCGCGAACTACTTCGTGTACCGGACGCTGTATGCGGGCTCCGCCGAGCCGATGCGCCTGTCGTTGAAGGTGCCCCTGCCGAAGACGACCGGGGTGAACTTTTGACGGCGCGCTTCACGGGCGTACGTTCGTCTCCGTGAGAGCGTGGCTTGCGGGGGCCCTGGTGTTGGCGTCGGCGCCGGCGTTCGCCGAGAGCGAGACCGCGAACGTCTTCGACATGCTCGGGTGGGACCCGGTCGCGAAGCAGCTCTTCCTGCGCGACTGCCACACCGACAAGGGGCCGTGGGATCTGTGGACGGTCGACTTCAAGGATCCCGGCAAGCCCCACATCGCCGTCAAGCCGCTCGACAAGAAGAACGAGGTCCCCGAGGGCTTGAAGGTCGTGAAGTCGGTGCAGCTCGACGAGGTCGAGATGTCCGGCGCGATTCGCAAAGAGCAGCTCGAGCGCTCGGAGAACAAGCTCATCAAGCGGTACGATCTGCGCATCGTGCTCAAGTGGAGCGGCGCGCACACCGTCTCCGACTTCATCTCGTACCGCAGCCCCGACATGCAGCTGATGGAGGTCTTCCAGGTCCCCGAGTCTCCCTGCGCGCTCGCCATCGTGAGCTGGAGCGCGCACCTGGCCGGCATCCAGAAGCAGCGCGCGCTCGTCATGTGCCCCGACGAGCGGGCGAAGCCGAAGAAGTGAGTCAGCGCTTCGCGCGCTCGAGATCGTTCACCAGCCACTTCAGGTACCAGGCGTAGGTCCGGCCCGGGAAGCGCTTGCTCAGCGACTCGAGGCGCTCGGCGAGCTGGGCCTCTCCATCGGCGCGCGAGAGCCGCACGAGCTTCAGGTACCGCTCGCGCAAGCCCGCGCTCGGGTCGCTCGGGCGCTGCAGCAGGCCGTAGAGGAACAGCAGCGCGAACACGGCCGCGATGCCGACGACGACGTGCAGCGGCGTCATTCCTTGCGCGCCTCGTCGAGCAGGTTGGAGACGATCGCCCGGACCTCGTCGCGGCGGTGGCCCGCCTCGAACTCGTCGTCGTGCGCGGTGCCGGCCGGAGCCGGCATGACGGTGCCGGCGCGGCCGCCGCGCAGCGAGCGGCCGAGGAGGATGGGCAGCCGCCACGCCTCGGCTCCGTCGAGCGGAGGGATGGGCAGCAGGTTGAACGCGATCATGTACGCGTTGGAGATCGTCAGCGTGTGGATGACGCGGTACGCGACGTAGTCGCGCGGCATGCCGCCGACCTGCAGCCAGAGCTCGACGGCGGCGAGCACGACGAGCTGGGCCCAGATGCCGCCCCACGCGATGGCGGCGCGCCCGATGGGGCTGGGGTCTCCGCGCCAGCGGCAGACGCCTCCGTAGCCGGTGAGCTCGATGGCGGTTGCTTTGGCGCCGGCAGCCTTCACCACCAGCGCGTGGCCGAGCTCGTGCGCGAGAACGAGGCCGGCGAAGGTGAGCCAGCTGACGGCGTCGAAGCGGAAGCCGGTGAAGACGAAGGCGCCGAGCAGCGCGGTCCAGTGCAGGCGTACGGGGACGCCGGCGATGCGACCGACCTGCATTCCGCCCCGCTCGAACAGTGCCACGTCGATCGTTATCGCTACGACGAAAGGCACTGGCAAGCCGGAGCCATCGCCCTCTCGTTCACGCTGAGCGGAGGCCGCAGGCCGGAGTCGAAGCGGGCCACGCGTCGGCTTCGCGCCCCCTTCGACTGCGCAGCCCTTCGGGCTGGCTCCGCTCAGGGCGAACGGTGCCCTATCCGAGCTTCACGGCGGCGTCGCCGCCGGGCCCGCACCGCACCACGCTCGATGCGCCGAGCTTGACCAGCGCGGCCTCGACCTGGGCCTCGTGCTTCGCGTCGGTGAGCACCACCGGGTTCGGCCCGGCATCGAGCGTGAAGTACGCGGGCACTCCATCGCGGCGCAGGTGCGCGAGCGTCGAGATCACCTCGAGCGTCTGCGGCTTCAGGTAGCAGAGCGGCGGATCCGCCGCGAGCGAGGTCGCGTGCATGCGCCACGCGTTCTTCTCCGAGATCTCTCCGATGGCCGTCAGGTCGCGCGTGCGCAGCGCCGCGAGCGCCCGCGGCACCTCGGCCTCGGCGTCTTTCGTCCACGCGCCGTAGTACGGCGACGTCTCGACCGCCGACCGCATGCCGTCGCGGGACTTCACTTCTTTCTCCTCGCGGCTCACCATCGCGACGAGCAGGCGCAGCTCGGGCCAGTGCTTCTCGTCGAGCTCCTGCGTCGCGAACGAGTCGGAGCCGTCGGCCGCGTGCCCGCGGTGCCAGATGCAGACGCCGCCCTGAATCGACCGGCAGGCCGAGCCCGAGCCCTGCCGCGCGAGCACCGACTCCGCCTTGAAGTCGCGAGGCAGCCCCGCCGCCGCCCGCGCCGCGACCGCGAGCGCCGCGAACCCGGCCGCCGACGACGCGAGCCCGGCCGCCTTCGGAAAGTTGCCCACCGAGACGACGCGGGCCGGCTCGGGCCGCACCAGGCGCAGCATCGCCACGACGCGATCGCGCTCGGAGCCTCTCGCCTCTTCGCCGTTGATCGACACCTCGTCGCGCGCGCCGCCCCACTCGACCGTCGTCGTCACCGACAGCGGAGCGAGCGTCACGGACAGCGACGACTGGTGCGGGAGGATGAGCCGCTCGTCGCGCTTCCCCCAGTACTTCACGAGCGCGATGTTCGGGTGGGCGGTGGCAGTCGCTTTCGTCACAGCGTGCTCTCGAAGCACTGCACGCCGTCGGCCGTCAACCGTTTCAGCGCGTCGGAGGGATCTTCGAACAGGCCGATGACCGCGCCGCCGTCGCCGCCCGCGCCGGTCAGCTTCGCGCCGAGCGCCCCCAGCGACCGCATCCGCCGGACCATCGCGTCGAGCCGCTCGCTCGACAAGCCCATGCCCCAGAGCAGGCCGTGGTTCACCGTCATCAGATCGCCGAGCTCGGCGAGATCTCCCCGCGTGACCGCGCGCGCCGCCTCGGCCGCGAGCACGCCGATCTCCCCGAACAGCCGCGCGTAGCGCTTGGGCCACGTCATGCGCCGCTCGCGCAGGCCGGCGACGGTCGTCTTCGTCGGCGTGCGAACGCCGGCGATCGCCACCACGATGCGCACCGGCTTCTTCGCCTTCACCGCCTTGGTGGGGCCTTCCTTGCGGTAGAGGATGAGCTCTCCGCGGGCGGAGGTCGTGTGATCGACGCCCGACGGCGTGCCGTGGAACTCGCCCTCCATCTTCGCGGCGAGCTCGCGCACCTCTTTGACGCCGAACGGCTTGCCCCGCGCCTGCAGCAACACGCGCGAGACGGCCACCGACAGCGCGGCAGATGACCCGAGCCCCACGCCGACCGGCAGATCGCTCGTGACGCTGACCGACAACCCCACGTCTCCAGCGGCGGCGGCGAACGCGCGCTGCAGCGCCTCGGCCTGCGGCGGGGTCAGCTCGGGGGGCGCCTGAATGCGCGTCGGGCCCGGCACCGCGCGCGCCGTGACGCCGCGCTGAATGGCTCCGGCCAGCACGGGCATGCCGTACACGGCAGCGTGCTCGCCGATGACGATGATCTTCCCGGGACCGAAAGCGGTCAGCTCGGAGCGCACCTCAGAGGACGAGGCGGCCCCGTTCCGCGCGCGCGACACGCTGCCCTCCGACATCAGCCGGTGGTGCCGGTCGCGGCGGCGAACTCTTCGGGCCGCAGCGACGCGAGGATCTCGCGGGCCTTCTCGACCTTCACGTGACCGTGGAGCACGAGCAGGTTGGCGACCTTCTCCACCCAATCGCCGCGAGCGCCGGCGGTGACCGCGACGCAGCGCGCGTGGAGCGCCATGTGGCCCTTCTGGATGCCGATGCTGCCCAGCGCGCGGAGCGCGGCCAGGTTCTGCGCCAGGCCGACCGCCGCCATCACCATCGACAGCTCGCGCGCCGAGGCGACGCGCAGGATCTTCATCGCGGCCTGGACGCCGGGGTGGATCTTCACCGGGCCACCGACCGTGCCGAGCGCGAGCGGCAGCTCGATGCGGCCGACGAGGCAGCCCTCTTCGATGGTCCAGTTCGACAGCGGCGTGTAGCGGCCGTCGCGGCAGGCGTACGCGTGGGCGCCCGCCTCGATCGCGCGCCAGTCCTGGCCGGTCGCGATCGCCATCGAGTCGATGCCGTTCATCACGCCCTTGTTGTGCGTCGCGGCGCGGTACGGATCAGCGGCCGCGAAGCGCGAGGCCTGCGCGATGCCCTCGGCGATCTGCTCGCCGGGGAGATCGAAGTCCGCCATCAGCTCGACCGGAATGCGGCACGACGCGCGCGCGAGGCGCCTGTCTGCCAGATTCGACAAGATGCGCAGATAGACTTTGCCGCCTGTAATCTGCTCCACCATCGGAGCGACACCCTCGGCCATGGTGTTGATGAGGTTCGCGCCCATCGCCTCCTGCGTGTCGATGATGAGGTGCAGGATGAGCAGCGGCTCGCCGTGCGGCCCTTCCGGCGCCGGCAGCACGCGCACCTCGATGTCGCGCGCGCCACCGCCGCGCTTCATCATCGCGGGGTGGAAGCTGTTCGCGAGCGCGAGGAGCTGCTCCTTGTGCGCGATCAGCTTCGCCTTGGCCTGCTCCGGGTCGCCGAAGCGCGTGACCTGGACCTGGCCGATCATCAGCGAGTCGTCGGCGTCGGCGGTGAAGCCACCCGCCTCCCGCACGATCTTCGCGGCGAACGAGACCGCCGCGACGACGGACGGCTCTTCGACCGCCATCGGCACGATGTAGTCGCGGTTGTTCACCGTCATGTTGAGCCCCAGGCCCAACGGCAGGTGGAACACCCCGACCGCGTTCTCGATCATCTGGTTTGCGGTCTCGATCGGCAGCCCTTCGGTGCCGTCGAGGTTCGCCGACTCTTCAGGAGTCAGCCGGAGCATGCGGGAGACCTTCGCCAGCCGCTCCGCAACGGGGAGCTTGTGAAACCCGGCCAGCCGCGACGTCATCAGTTCATGCACGACTTCTTCCCTCCGTTACCCTTGGGTAACCGCAAAAGGGGTGGCGCCTTACACTGCACTGAGCCACTCCTTCAACTCCCCTAAAATGACCTTCGGCTTCTTCTTGAGCTCCGCCGCGCTCGAGGAGCCGGTGAGCAAAAGCGCCTGCTGCAGCCCGCGGACGACGAGCTCGATCGCCTTCTTCACGCCCTCGACGCCGCCGGTCTGCTGGGCGCGGAACATGGGCAACGCCATGCCGCCGACGTCGGCGCCGAGCGCCAGAGACTTCGCGACGTCGAGGCCGGTGCGGATGCCGCCGGAAGAGATGAGCGTGACGCCCGGGCCGACCGCGCGGCGCACCGTCGCGATCGCCGCCGCGGTGGGGATGCCCCACGACGAGAACTGCTGGCCGAGCTCCCTGAGCTCGCCGCTCGCGCGAAGCTGCTCCACCTTCACCCACGAAGTTCCACCGAGACCGGACACGTCAATGGTGCGTACGCCCAGGTCGACGAGTCGTCTCGCCACGTCGGGGCTGATGCCGCAACCGGTCTCTTTTACGAGGAGTCTCTCGCCGAAGGCCTTCACCAGCTGGCCCACCATGGCGTACCCGCCGCGGAAGTCCCGGTCGCCCTCGGGCTGGGTCAGCTCCTGCCCGGGGTTCAGGTGCAGCGCGAGGCCGTCAGCGTGGATCGCGTCGACGATGCCGCGCACCTTGTCGATGCCCATCGCCGCCGCCTGGCGAAGGCCGATGTTGCCGATGATCACCGTGCGCGGCGCGACGTCGCGGACCGCGAACGTCTTGGCCAGCGCCGGGGTCTCGCCCATGGCGCGCTGCGAGCCGACGCCGAAGGCGACTCCGCAGGCCTCGGCGGCCTCGGCGAGATCGCGGTTCACCTGCCCCGCCCGCTCGGAGCCGCCGGTCATGCCGGTGATGAGGATCGGCGCCTTGAGCGTCTTGCCGAACAGCCGGGTCGACAGCTCGATGTCCGAGAGCTGCAGCTCGGGCATCGCCGAGTGCACGAGCTTCACGCAGTCGAGGAGCGTCGAGTTCTCGGCCGGGGCCACCTCTTCGGTCGCACACAGGTCGAGGTGTGCATCCTTTCGGCGGCTGGTGGTGGTGTCGTCCGACATCGAAGGCTTGAGCCTCATACCAACAGCCGCCTTTCGAATTCCAGAGCTAAACCCACGAACGGTCGATGTTTTTCGCTGACGGTCGTCAGTGGTAGCCGAACGGCTGACCGGATTTTCCCGCCGAAATCGACGATGTTAAACGCGCTCCTTGATGGTGGAACCGGTCGTCATCTTTCTGCGGCAGGGCGAGTACGACGCCGTGCACGAGGGGTTATCGATCGCCGCGGCCGCGGTTGCGGGAGGCCGGCGCGCAGAGCTGTATTTCTCATGGTGGGCATTAGAGCGGCTGGTGAAAGACCGGCTCGACGAGCCCGACCTGCGCGAGGACGTCGCCGGGGTCATGGAGCGCCGCGGGGTGCCCACGCTCCGGCAGCTGCTCACCCATGTCCGAGAGTCGAAGCTCGGGGGCATCTACGCCTGCAGCGGCTCGCTGCACGCGCTCGGGTTCAACCCGGCCGACGTCGAAGGTCGCGTCGACGAGCTCGTCGGCTGGTCTTCGATCTTGAAGCGCACCGCAGGACGCGTAGACCGCTTCTTCCTGTGAGCCTCATCCTCAAAGGGCGCTTCAAGCTGCTCAAGGCCGCGGCGAAGGGCGGCACCGCGAACGTGTACCTCGCGGAGGAGGTCGCCACCGGCAAGAAGGTCGCCGTGAAGGTGATGAAGAAAGACCTGCCCGGCCTCGCGGACATGGTGAAGCGCTTCGAGCGCGAGGCCCAGGTGATGGCGAAGATCCGCCACCCGAACATCGTCGGCCTCGTCCACTTCGAGCACGCTCCCGAAGGGCTCGTGCTGCTGACCGACTGGGTCGACGGAGAGCGGCTCGACGTCGCGATGGGCGCGAAGGCGCTCGAGCCGGCCCGCGGCGTCGCGCTGTTGCAGCAGCTCGCGTCTGCGCTCGCCGCGATCCACGCGACGGGCGTCATTCACCGCGACCTGAAGCCCGAGAACATCGTCATCGCGAAGGACGGCGTCTTGAAGCTGCTCGACTTCGGCATCGCGCGCTTCACCGAGGCGACCGCGTCGCAGTTCATGACCGCCGCCGGGCAGATCGCGGGGACGCCGGCGTACCTCGCTCCCGAGCAGGCGATGGGCAAGAAGTGCGACGCCCGCACCGACGTCTACACCTTCGGAGTCCTCGCCTACCGCATGCTCGGCGGAAAGCTGCCCTTCGAGGCGACCAACGATCTCGACATGCTGACCGCGCACGTGAAGAAGACGCCCGCGCGGCTGCTCGCGCCCGGCGTCGAGTCGCACGTCATCGACTGCGTGATGCAGTGCCTCGAGAAGAAGCCCGAGGCGCGGCCGGCCGACGGTCAGGCGCTCGTCGCGCTGCTGGCCTGAGCCGGCATCGGCGCCGTCGCCGCCGTGCTGCCGTCGAGCTTGTCGAAGAACTCGAACGGGTTCTCCATCGCTTCGCGCATCGTCTTCGACAGCACGCTCGCGTGGTAGCCGTCGATGAAGCGGTGATCGAACGAGGCGTTGATGTTCATCGTCTTGCCCGGCACCACCTTGCCGTCTTCGATGACCGGCTCGTCTTTCACCGCGCCGGGGGCGACGAAGATCGGCACGCGCGTGTACGGCACCAGCGGCACGTACGCGGTGTCGAGCCCGAGCGAGCCCACGTTCGTCACCGTCAGCGAGCCGAACGCGTCTTTCGGCATGCCGAGGAACGAGAGATCGATGTTCAGCGTGTACATGAAGAACGCGAGCAGCTTCAGGAACGCGTTCATGAACAGGAAGGGGATCAGCTGGACCGTCCCCTTCCCCTTCTCGAGCGCCTTGTCTTTGCGCTGGCGGACCTTGTCGACGGTCGCCTGCAGCTCTTCGGCGATCGTGAGCAGCGACTTCTGGTCGGCGTCGTCGATCTTCGCCGCGGTGAGATCGACCTTGCCGTCGCCCTGGTCCGTCTGGACGACGAGCACGGAGATGTTCACGTGCTTGCGCAGGTAGACCTTGTTGTAGCGAAGGATCGCGTTCGCGTCGGGGCAGCGCTTGAGGGCCTCGGCGCAGGCCTTCGTCACGAGGTGCGTGACGGTGAGGCGCTTGCCGGTCACCTGCTTGAAGCGCTCGATGTACTCGAGCGCCTTCTCCATGCGCACCTTGAGCGTGCCGTAGACGGTCGGGTCGTACGTCGTCGTCCACGTGCCGATGGCCAGCTTGCGGAAGCTGGCGACGTCTTCCTTCTTGATGAGCTCCAGGTGGGCCATGAGGCTTTGAAGCCTGCCTCAAGATGATGGTAATGGCACCGACATGACCGCAATTGTGATCGTCCTCGCGGTGGCGCTCGCCATCAGCTTCTTCGTCCACTTCCAGACCGCTCAGAAGAACGCGGCCCGCCGCGTCGCCGGCGACAACCGCCCGGCCGAGGTCGCCTCCGAGGCGCGCTCGACGTCTTCGACGGACTCCGGCCGCGTCGCGAAGCTCGAGTCGGACCTCGACAAGAAGCGCAAGGAGATCGACGAGCTGAAGTCCACGCACAACGAGCTCAAGGCCGAGCTCAAGGACGTGAAGAAGAAGCTCTACGAGGCGAAGGAAGGCGGCAGGGCCGACGCGGATCTCGCGAAGGCGCGCGCCGAGGTCGAGCGCGCCGCGTCGGTGCAGCTCGAGCAGACCCGCGCCGAGCTCGCGAACGCGCTCGCCGACGTGCAGAAGCTCAAGGGTGAGCTCGAGACCAGCCGCGGCAAGCGCAAGGCGGCAGATGCTCCGGCGCCCGCTGCTGCGGCTCCGGCGCCGGCGGCGAAGCCGGCCGAGCAGGTCGTCGTGCAGAAGGTCATTCGCGAGCTGAACGACCAGGACAAGGCGAAGATGGCCGAGCTCGAGCAGAAGGCCGCGAAGGCGCGCTACGCCGAGATCGAGCTCGAGCGCGAGCTCAAGCAGTCGAAGGGCCGCGCCGAGACGCTGTCGCGCCAGCTGCGCGAGGTCCGCAAAGAAGCCCAGCTCGCGAAGGACAAGTTCCGCGCCGTCGAGATGCGCCTCAACCGCACGCTGCTCGAGCGCGACATGACGGTGCGTGCGCTGCGCGCGCTGGAGAAGATGACGGGCCAGACCGCCGGCGAGCGCATCGAGCTCACGGCCGAAGAGGCCGCCGAGAGCGACCGGACGGTCCAGACGCAGCAGGCCGCTCAGGAGAAGGCCGAGGCCGAGGCCCGCGCGAAGCTCGAGGCCGAAGCCGCCGCGCGCGAGGTGTCGGGCGGCGACGTGCCGGCTCCGGCGCCGAGCGCGCCGAACCCGGCGCCCAGCGCCTGAAACAGCAAGCTCCCGGCTGGGTCGCAGTCAGGGCCCAGGCGAGGATGCGCGACGGGCGGCTGCGTGGATCGGGCCGAGCACCGGCGGGAGCGCGCCCGCGCGAAATCGGCGCTCTGCCGCTCAGTCGCCCGGAATCGGCGTGTAGATCCACGCGCTGCGCAGCACGGTCGGGCTGCCGGCGACCCTCTCTTCGACGCCGCCGGTGACGAGCACGGTGCCATCGGCCAACGTCGTGCACGTGTGCAGGTACATGCCCTGCTTCATCGGCGAAGCGGCCGCCGAGGTGAGCGTGGCCTTCTGAACGTCGTAGCGAATCAGGGTCGCAGAGCCGTCGGTGATCCCTCCGGCCTTCCGCCCGCCGGTGACGAGGATCGACCCGTTCTGCAGCGCCGCGGCGCACGACTCTCCCCGCTCGCCGACGGTCGCGTTCGACGACGAGACCGTGTTGTTCCCCGTGTCGATGGTGACGGACGACGGATCGGGCACCGGCTGCGTCGGGCTCGAGTAGCCGCCCATCACGAGCACCTTCAGATCATCGGCGAGCGCCGCTGCAGCGGCCGCGCGCCGGCCGGTCGGCATGTGCTGGGTGGCCCCGGCGCGAACGAACGTCTGCCCGTCGAAGCGGTAGTAGTTGACGTCGTCGGACAGCACGCCCGCATCCGTGACGCCGCCCGCCACCACGAGGATGCCGCCGTCCTGCACCGCCGAGCCGGTCGCTTCGGCGCGCGGCAAGAGCTCGCCCGTCATGACCTCGATGCGGTTCGTCGTCGGGTCGAACCACTCGACCTCGGGCACGGGAACGAAGACCTTCGCGCCGGTGCCCACGTCGCGGTAGCCCGACGCGATCAGCACGCGCCCGCTCGCTTCGGGGATGGCGAGGTGCCGGGAGCGAGCGATGCTGATGGGGTTCTGTCGCGACGGCACCGCGCCAAAGGCGCCCTGGTCCACGTCGAAGATCAGCACGGACGTCTGGGCGGTGGGCGTCGGGCCTCCGTACCGCTCCCCGCCGTAGATCAGCACCTGCCCGTTCTGCAGCAGCGTCGCCGTGTGCATCGCGCGGGGCAGCTGCGTGCCGCCGCCGACGACGAGCGCCGGGCCCTGCTCGAACGAGCCCTTGCCCGGGTCGTAGAACTCGGTGTCGACCAGCGCCACGCGGTTCGCGCCGTCGAGCCGGAACCCGCCGGCGATGAACACGCGCCCGTCGCGGAGCAGCGTCGCCGTGTGGCCGGCGCGCAGCGACCGCATCTCCGAGCACGCGCGCGGCGACGCGGCCGAGCTCGGCGGCGTGAACGTGTCGATGCGCCGCATGAAGATGTTGATGTCGACGCGCGAGTTCGAGCTCGTGATGACGTCCGGAATCTCGAACGGCACCGACCGCCCGATCGAGATGGGACGCGTCGACGACATCTCCGCGAGGCCGCGGATCTCGATCTGCCGGTCCGGCCCGCTGGGGATCTGCGGGATCTGGAGGCGGGTCTCGGCGCGCTGCGTCCGCGTCAAGAGCGGCGTTTCGATGCCGGGGCCGGTGATGCGCACCTCGACCACGTTCACGCCCATGAACGGATCGAGCTCCTGATCGCAGGTGGTGCTGACCACGTTCACCGCGATGTCGATCTCTTTGGGGCCGCAAGCGGCCAGCAGCGCGACGACCGCGACCGTCTTCAAGTTCCTCACCACTGTGCAGTCACCGTTCCGGTCACGGGCTTCGTGGCTTCCGCGACCACGAAGTAGCCGCCGACGCCCGCGCCGGCCGCGAGCCCGATACCCACTACGATCCACACCCACTTCGGCACCCCGCCCCCGCTGCCCTCCGTCACCATCGGGGGTGGCTCGCCGATCGGCGTGCTCGAGTCGACGTACGTGCTCTTGTTGTCGAGCGTGCGCGTCTCCGGCTCGAGCTTCGGCTTCGCCGCGACGCGCGTCGGGCCCGCAGCTTCCGGGTCCTTCGAGCTCGCGATGACGCCCGCCTTCACCATCGGCTTCGAGATGAGCGACAGCGGCAGCGCCGCCGCCGAGCCGTAGCTCTGCACCCGCTTGACGATCTCTTCGACGAGGCGAAACGCCTCGACGTTCGAGGTCAGCGCCTCGTGATCGAACGAGACGGCCGGCAGCGGAGCGAACCCGTTGCGCCGCGCCGAGTACAGCGCGGTGCCGGCGGTGAGCTGCTGATCTCCGGTGCGGTAGACGATGCCGACGATGGCGTACTCCGCGTTCGCGGCCTTCGCGTACGCCTGCACGCGGGTGGCGGTGGCCTCGTCGAGCGACTGGGCGACGCGCGGGTCGGCGACTCCGGCGCCGCTCTTGGCCGGCGCGTCACCGAAGCTGCCCTTCACCTTCACCATGCCGCCCTTCACCTCGACGACCTGGCCGAAGCGCTCGCCGCGGCTGCCCTCGAGCTTCACGTAGTGCGTGCCCCACGACAGCCCCTCTTCGAGCACCGGGACCATGCCCAGGTCGCGACCGTCGATGAACACCGTCGAGCCCGGAGGCCCCTCGACCGACATCGAGCCCTTTCCCTGCTTGTCGAGGCGCTTCTTCGCGCGATCGAACTCGCGGGTGAAGGCCGGCGGGTAGCCCGAGGGGATCGCGTAGGACGGCTCCATTCGCGCGAGCTGCGTCAGCGTCTTCTGCGCCTCGTCCTCCGAGCCCATGCGGAAGTACGCCACCGCGAGCGAGACGTGCGCCTCGAGCACCGCGGGGTAGTCGGCCGTGGCGGGGTCGGCCAGCGACAGCTCGATGCCCTTCTTCAGCGCGGGCGCGGCCTCGTCGAACTTCAGGTCCGCGAGCAGCTTCTTGCCGGTCTCCAGCGCGAGCGTCGCCTCGGGAGACGGCTTGCCCGACTTGTTCGACGGCTTCTCGGCCTTGCTGATCGCGGGCGAGCCGACGAGCTGAACCGCGTCGTCGCGCGAGCGAAGCTCTTCGGTCACCTGCCCGGTGAAGCGGCCGGCCGCGATCTCCGGAGCGTCTTCAATCGCGGTAAAGGGGACCACGACGACGCGCGGCTGGTCGGCGGCGCTCGCGATCGCCGATGCCCCGAGCATGCAGGCGAACAGGAACCAGCGTACGAAAAGGAATCGGCTGATAAATTCCATGGTTGAAGGGCGCCGGGGCACAGTACGGCTCCGAAGGGCTGTAGGTCAATTTCGCTGATGCGGCTATCACTCGCGACACGAATCTTTCTTGGCTACGCCGCCGTGTTGCTCACGTTCGGCGCGGTCTCGCTCTTCGCCGTCACCGAAATGCGCAGGAGTCAGGAGGAGATCCGCCTCGTCGCCCAGGGCTACCTGCACCTGTCTCAAACCGCCGCCGACATCGAGAGCTACTTCGCCAGCCAGCAGCGGGACATGTCGCGCCTCAAAGACGAGAAGAACCCCGAGGCGCGCCGGCTGGTGATCAGCCTCGCCCGCCGCTACTTCCAGCAGACGATGGCGCAGAAGATCGCCGAGGGGCACCAGCGCGCGGCCGAGGCCCGGCAGTTCGCCTCCCCGTCGGAAGGGCTCTTCGTCCGCGACGTCGATCAGAAGCTCACCGAGATCGAGGCCGCCATCTCGCGCTACGTCGACAGCCGGGAAGAGGCGTTCAAGGTGCTCGAGGCGGCGTCTGTGGACCCGGCGCTGATGGACGACAAGCTCGACCGCGTCACGATCCTGCAGAACCAGATCAACTCGTCGCTGCGGCTGCTGCACGCCTCGCTCGAGACGCGCATCCTCGACCGCGTCGCCCAGGCGCAGGAGCGCGAGCGCCGCACCGGGGCGATCATCATCGTGCTCTCCGTGCTCGCGATCCTCGTCGGCCTCGCCGCCACCGCCGTCGCCGCGCGGGCGCTGCGGCCGGTGCAGACGCTCATCGAGGGCGTCTCGCGCATCGGTCGCGGCGACTACTCGGCGAAGGTCGGCTTCGAGGGGAAGGACGAGATCGCCCAGCTCTCGCGCGAGTTCGACAAGATGGCCGCGGCGCTCAAAGAGCGCGAGGCGCAGTTGCTGCAGGCCGAGCGGCTCGCCGCGATGGGCCGCGTCGCCGCGCAGATCAGCCACGAGGTGCGAAACCCGCTCTCGTCGATCGGCCTCAACACCGAGATGCTCGAAGACCAGCTCGCCTCGGCGAAGTTCGGCAGCGACGCCGAGGCGAGAGAGGCGCGCGACCTGCTCGGCAAGGTCTCGCGCGAGCTCGATCGCCTCACCGAGATCACCGAGGAGTACCTGCGCCTCGCCCGCCTGCCCGCTCCGGCGCTCAAGAAAGAGGACGTGAACCAGGTCTTGCGCGGCGTCGTCGACTTCTCTCGCGAAGAGCTGCAGCGCTCGAACGTGCAGGTGAACGAGTCGCTCGCCGCCGAGCCCGTCTACGCCCAGGCCGACGAGGGGCAGCTGCGGCAGGTGCTGCTCAACCTCGTGCGCAACGGCCGCGAGGCGATGGCCGAGATGGGCGGCGGGCGCCTGACGCTCGCGACGCGCGCCGTGAACGGCCACGTCGAGATCGAGGTCAGCGACACCGGCCCCGGTCTGTCGGTCGAGGCGACGCAGCGGCTGTTCGAGCCGTTCTTCTCCACGAAGAAGGGCGGCACGGGCTTAGGCCTCTCGCTCTCGCGGCAGATCGTCCAGGCCCACGGCGGCCGCCTCGAGGTCGAACAGCTCAAAGACCACGGAGCCCGCTTCCGCATCACCCTGCCCCGCGCATGAGCTTCACCCACCACCGCACGATTCTTCCGAACGGGCTCACCGTCGTCACCGTCGAGACTCCGCACCTGCACTCGGCGATGGTGTCGGTCTACGTCCGCGTGGGCTCGCGCCACGAGACGAAGGAGAACAACGGCGTCTCGCACTTCCTCGAGCACCTCTTCTTCCGCGGCTCGCACCGTCACAAGGACACGGTGAAGATGAACGCGCAGGTCGAGGCCGTCGGCGGCAACCTGAACGGCATCACCACGCGCGACTGCTCGTACTACTACACGCCGTGCCACCCCTCGTCGGTGCGGCTGTGCCTCGAGGTGCTGGGCGACATGCTGACGTCGCCGCGGCTGGTTCACTTGGGGCTCGAGAAGCGCATCATCCTCGAGGAGATGCTCGACGAGGTCGACGAGCGCGGCCGCGACATCGATCTCGACAACCTGGCGAAGCGCGAGCTCTACGGAGAGCACCCGCTCGCGTTCAAGATCGCGGGGACTCCGGAGACGGTGCGGGCGATGACGCTCGCCAAGGTGAAGCGCCACTTCGCGCACCACTACGTGGCCGGGAACATGGTGGTGGCGGTGTCGGGGCCGATCGACCGGCTCGAGGTCGAGCACACCGTGCGGCGCGCGTTCGGGAAGCTGCCCGAAGGCCCGCGCGTCGGAGAGACTCCGCCGCCCGAGCCGCCGGCGGGGCCGCACCTGAGGCACGTGCGGTTCGACGAGGCTCAGACGGAGCTGCGGCTGTCGTTCCCCACGGTGAGCGACGCGCACCCCGACTTCGCGGCGCTGACGGTGCTCAGGCGCGTGCTCGACGACGGGCTGTCGTCGCGGCTGCCGTACAACGTGGTGGAGCGCAGGGGCCTCGCGTACTCGGTGAGCGCCGCGCTCGAGGCCTTTCACGACACCGGCGTGTTCGACGTCGAGGGAGCGTGCGCTCCGGACGCCGCGGGCGCGCTGGCGACGGAGATCTGCCGGACCCTGTCCTCGCTGCGCGCCGGGCAGATCAGCCAGGAAGAGCTCGACCGCGCCAAGGGCCGGCACCGCATGCACCTCGACTTCCTGCAGGACTCGCCGGCGGATCTGGTGGGGTGGTTCGGGGGCACCGAGCTGTTCCGGCCGCCGGAGAGCTTCGACGAGCGCTGCCGCGCCGTCGACCAGGTCACGCTCGCCGACCTGAAGCGGGTGTCGAGGCAGTACCTGCGGAAGGACCGCCTGCGCGCGATCGCGGTCGGGCCGGGGTCAGGACTGAAATCGCTGCGTGCCGCGGTGGACAAGGCCGAGGGCCTCAGCGGCTGAGAGGCGTCAGCGGCGCTTGCGCATGATCTGAATCACCGGGCCCTTCGGCTTCCCTCGCCCGAGCCGCTTCTTGAGCTCCTTGAGCTCCGGATCATTCGGCGAGTTCTTCAGCTGCTCGTCGACCAGCTTCCGTCCGCGATCCAGATTCAGCCCCGTGTCCGCGTACAGCGACGCCAGCGCGATGCGCTCTTCGGGCGTCGCCTCTTTCATGAACAAGAGCTTCTCGAGGGCCCCCATCGCCTCGGTGCGGTCGTCGCGCTCCCGGTAGATCCTCCACACCCGGGACAGCGCCGGCGCGAACGTCGGGTCCACCTTCAGCGCGAACTTGTAGTTCTCCAGCGCGTTGGCCGCGTCCGCCTGGGCCTCGTACGCGCGGCCCCGGACGTACAGCGCGCGCGGAAAGTTCTCTCGCTGCGCGATCGCCTGATCGACCAGCGACTGGGCGTCTTCCGGGTTTCCGGCGAGCAGCTTCGTCTCGGCCAGCTGGCAGGCGAGGTCGGCGTCGCGCGGGTTCTTCTCGACCAGCGGCTCGAGCAGCGCCGCCGCCTCGTCGTACCGCTTCTGCACGTTGAAGACGCGCGCCTTGAGCGCCACGACCTCGAGCTCCTTCTGGCCCTCCGGCGGAATCTGCGCGAGGTCGGCCTCCGCGAGATCCGGGTACCCGTTCGTCAGGAAGTACTTCGCGCGCAAGAGCCGCGCGGACGTCAGCTGCGGGTTGTCCTTGAGCAGCCGGTCCATCAGGTTCGCGGCGAGCAGCTCGTCGCCTTTCACGAGCAGGATCTCCGCCTCGGTCACCTTGCCGTCGGGATCGTCCGGCTTGCGCGCCTGCACGCGCTCGAGCGTCGACCACGCGGCATCGGTATCCGCGGTCCGCGCCTGCATCTTGGCGAGCATGAGCAGCTCGGCGTCCGTGAGCTGATTCGCGTCGCGCATCTCGGTGAGCGTCGCGATCGCCGCCGACACCTGCCCCATGCGCCGGTACAGCTCCGCGCGCTCGCGCTTCACCGCCGGGTCGGTGCCGGCGCCGAGCTCTTCGGCGTGCTTGAGCGACATGACCGCCGCCGCGTCGTTGCCGGCTTCCCGGTGAGCCTGCGCGAGCAGCAGATACGGCAGCGGCTCGTTCGGCGACATCGACGTCGCCTTCGTGAACGCCCCCACCGCCCGATCGAAGTCGTGCGCCGCCATCGCCGCCCGCCCGTCGGAGATCGCCTGCCGCACCTGCCCCTGCCGATTGTCATCGGCCTGTTGCTCGGGGTTCTTGCAGGCGCACAGCAGCAGCACGCCCACCAGCGCAGCTCGTCTCATCGAGGCTTCGAACCGTACCATCGCCTTGTTAGAACCGAGGCCTCAGATGGATCCGTTCGTCCGGCGGTTGGTCCAGCGCATGTCCGACCCGGCCCGCCCGCTGTCGCGCAACAAGCACTTCCACACCTTCGAGAGCCCCGAGGGGCGCGCGGCGATGAAGATCTTCAAGCGCCTCACCGCGCTCAAGAAGGACATGCGCGAGTGCGAGAAGGCCGGAGGCTCGTGCTCCGTGAAGAAGCACGAGGACGACGGCAAGGTGCGCATCGAGATCACGCTCGAGAGGCTGAGGTCGCGGCGGACCGTGACGCTCGACCCGGTCGAGCTCGAGCTGCTCGACGGCCTCGGCTGACCCACGTCCGAAGTCTCCGCCGTTCACGTTGAGCGGCGACCCGGATCGAGTCGACCTCCTTAGATCCGATCGCTCGTGCGGCGCTTCGCCTTCTGCACCACGGTCTCCGACGACGGAGCTTCGTGCGGGTGCAGCGCGGCGAGCAGCACCGTCCTCACCGCGGCCACGAGGTCCGTGTTCACCATCGACGCCCCGCCGGCGATGCCGCGCAGCTGGGTCGGCAGCGTGTGCGAAGTGATGAGCCCGCCGCTGGCGGTGCCGGTCGCCACGACGATCGGCAGCTTCAGCTCCTGCCCGAAGTACCGCGCCTGCTTGAGCGACAGCTCCGCGTCCTCGAGCACGAGGGCGCCGACGGCGTCGTGGCCCAGCGGGCGCCACAGCGGCCGCGCGGCCTCGGCGTGGGGCAGCAGCAGGAAGTCGGCCTTCAGCACGTCGCTCAAGTCGAGCCGCCCGAGCGTGCCGAACCCGCTGCGGATGCAGCCCGGCTCGGTGGCGACGGCGACGAGCCCCGGCAGCGCGCGCAAGAGCAGCCGCCCCGCCTTCGGGCCGGAGCCGACGACGAGGATCTTCGCGACGACGGCGCCCCGGCCGGTGCGCCCGCGCAACAGCCTTCCGCGCAGCGCGTGCACCTCGGCGGCGCCGAGCAGCGGCCCGTCGGTTCCGCCGACCGGCCCTTCGACGCGCGCGACGATGCCCTTCTCGAGCAGCGAGGCCAGCGCCGCCATCACGTCGAGGTCGGGCGCCTCGGCGAGATCGAGCAGCTCCGAGATGCGGCGCGGCGCGCGCAACAGGCCGAGCACCTCGCCCGTCACCGCGTGCGGCTCGACCGGAGGCGTCGCGCCCGGCGCCAGCGCCAGCCGCGTCCTCACCGGGGGCAGCGCCGCGAGCAGCCGCACCCGCTCGTCGCTCTGGCGCGCGCCCTCGAGCAGCGCGTCCTCCATCGAGCGATCGATGCGCGAGCGCACCGGGGCCGGCCCGGGGATGAAGGCGAAGTTTCCGTCCTTCCACGAGAGCAGGCGGAAGAGCGCCTTCTCACCCTCGACGTCGCCGGCGCGCGCGTTTGCGGGGCGGCCGTTGGCGAGCGTCACCTCGCCGCGCTCAGGCCCGTTCGCCAGCGTGAGCCGGCCGGTGCGCCGGTTCATGCTGAGGATCTGCATCAGGTCCGCCAGCGGAAGCTGCTGCAGCGCCCCCTCGATCTCGCGGGCGTCTCCCTTGAGCTCGCGCGCGGCCTCGACGCGCCGGCAGAGGTGATCGATGCGCGACATCACCTCGTCGAGGTTGAACGGCTTCTTGAGGTAGCCCTCGCGGAAGTTGCGGATGCGGTCGACGTCGGGGTCGTGCGTGGTGAGCACGACGGGGATGTCGGCGGTGCGCGGGTTGCTCGTGAGGATGTTCACGAAGCTCTTGGCGTCGATCAGCGTGCAGTCGTCGTCGAAGAGCACCACCTCGGGGTGGCGCAGCACCGCGATCTCCAGCGCCTTCGAGCCGTCGGGCGCGTAGGCGACCTGGTAGCCGCGCTGCCGCAGCGCCTTGGAGAGGCTCCGCACCACGTCCATCTCCGGATCGGCGATGAGGATCTTTCGCGGGTGGGCCATCAGTACGGTTGCAGCGAGTATTCGGTCTGCAGGGCCGACACGAGCCCCTCGACCAGCGTCGGGTCGGACGAGTGGAAGCCCCAGGTCACTCCGCGGCCGCGCCGCTGCAGGAGCGCGTACGCCGAGCCGTCGCCGAGCCAGAGCAGGAACTCGTGCCGGCTCAGGCGATCGTCGCCCTCGACGAACACCGGAGTCAGCACCGGGTGCGTGGCGAGATCTCCGCGGCGGCCGAGCAGGTACACGCGCGGCGCGAGCGCGGGGTCGACGCCCTCGAGCCCCATCGCGATGGGCACGTCGACGTTGATCTCGGGGACTCCGACGTAGATGAGGCCGCGCGCGTTCGGCTCGCGCAAGAGGTTGCGGGCGACCTCGGTCTGCAGCTCGTCGAAGAGCACGTCGGCGACGCGGCCGCGGCGGCTGGGCTCTCCCTGCGTCTCGGGCAGCTTCGGGCTCTTCGAGTTGCCGAGCAACAGCTCGACCTCGTCCCAGAACGGCTGGCCCTCCAGCTTGAGCTGGCGGTGCAGCGACTGGCGCCGCTCCTCCATGCGCTTCTTGCAGCGCGACAACAGCTCGTCGAAGTCGTCGCCGTCGCGGGGGAACGTCGAGGCGCCGCCGGTCATCGCGAACGGCACCTTCTGCTCGAGCACGCGGGCCTCGGGCTCTTCGTGCATCGCCTGCATCGCGCGGCGCAGGAACATCAGCGCGCCGAAGAAGTCGGTCTCGGGCAGCAGCGCGTGGAACTCCTGGTCGGTCGCGCGGGCGACGACGTCCGAGTCGCGGATGATCTTCGACATGGCCCGCAGCGTCGCGCGCTGGGCCGAGCGGGCCGCCTCGTTCCCCAGCCGCAGGCGAATCTGCGGCAGGTTGTCGATCGAGAACGTCAGCACCGAGAACGTTCGACCGTAGCGGCGGGCCTTGTAGATCTCCTTGTCCGCGTAGTCGGTGAAGTACGAGAGCGTGTACGCGCCGGTGTCGCGATCGCGCAGGCCCTGGCGCTGCAGCGTGCTGACCTTCAGCGCCTGGCGCACCGCGCTGCCGGCGAACTCTCCGAGCAGCGCGGCGGGCGTCACGAGCTCGGCGGGGAACTTGCCGGTGAGCGGGTCGGACAGCTGCACGAGCCCGACGACCTCGCTCTGCGCGATGAGCGGCACGAGGAACGTCGTGCCGGCGTGCCACGGCTTGTTCTGCACGAGCGTGGCGTCGACGCGCTCGGGCATCGCCTTGCGATCGACCAGGCCGTGCCAGGCCCGCAGGCGCAGGCCCGCGCGCTCGCCCGCGACCCACAGCGCGCCGCTCTGCGCGCCGCAGAGATCGGCGAGCTCGTGAAGCACCTTCTCCTGCAACAGCTCGAGCTCCGGCGTAGCGACCAGCGCGAGGCACCTGCGCTCGAGAGGAATTTTACGCGGCGCCGAAGTCAGGGGAGCTCACCTTGGTAGACGAACGTCGCGGGGCCGCGCATCAGCACCTTCGAGAGATCTCGCTGCACGTTGATCTCGAGCGCCCCGCCAGGCAGCGCCACCCTCACCCACTGCTCGAACGGGCTCTTGCCGTGCAGGGCCGACGCGACCACCGAGGCGCAGGCGCCGGTGCCGCAGGCCTGCGTGATGCCGACGCCGCGCTCCCAGACGGTGACCGTCATCGAGCCGTCGGCCTCGTGCCGGCAGCACTCGACGTTCGTTCGCTTCGGGAAGCGCGGGTGCACCTCGAGACCCGGGCCGACCCGCACCGCTTCTTCCGGCGGCGTGCCGAGCAGCACGAAGTGCGGGTTTCCCATGTCGACGCTGGTGCCGGTGAAGCCGTCGACGACCTCGTCGAGCGCGCCGACCTGCGCGCGCCCCATGTCGACCGTGACGACGTCGACGCCGCGCGGAGACCACGCGGCCTCGGAGGTGAGCAGCCCGGCGCCGGTCTCGACCGTGACGCGCGGCGGGCGCCCGGTCGCGTGCTCGGCCAGGTGCTTCACCACGCAGCGCAGCCCGTTGCCGCACATCTCGGCGACCGAGCCGTCGGCGTTGTGCACCACCATGCGCGCGAGCGCGGCGTCGCTGGTCGGCGGAAGGATGACGAGCACGCCGTCGGCGCCGATGCCGCGGCGGCGATCGCAGAGCACCTTCGCAACCGACGCGTCGATGTCGCGCGCGCTCGTGCGGCGGTCGAGCACGACGAAGTCGTTGCCGAGGCCGTGGTACTTGAAGAAGGGCTCCACCTGCGAATTGGGACTATGCACCCCACGGGGCGCACAGTCACCGTTCACGCTGAGCGAAGGCCGCAGGCCGGAGTCGAAGCGGACCGCGGTTGGCGTCCGGCGCCCTTCGACTTCGCAGCCCTTCGGGCTGCTCCGCTCCCAGGTGAACGGAGCAACTACATCACGAGGCCGCCATCCACATCGATCGTGCGGCCGTTGAAGTAGTCGCACTCGAGGATGAACTTCACGGCCTGCCAGATGTCGTCGGGCACGCCGATGCGGCCGACGGGGATGGCGGCGACCAGGGCGTCGCGGGCCTTCTGGTTCATGCCCTGGGTCATCGGGGTCTCGATCATGCCCGGCGCGATGGCTCCGACGCGGATGCCGAAGGACGCGAACTCGCGCGCCCAGGTGACGGTGTTGGCCGCGAGCGCCGCCTTCGCCGAGACGTAGTTCGACTGGCCGCGGTTGCCGTGGCGGGCGACCGACGACATGTTGACGATGACGCCGGGGCGCTGCTCCTTCTCGACCATCTTCGCGACGGTCTCGCGCACCATCATCGTGGCGCCGGTGAGGTTCACGCCGATGACGGCGTCCCACTGATCCTTCGTCAGCTTCGAGACCGCGCCGGTCGTCTTGTCCTTCTTCACGAGCAGGCCGTCACGCAGGATGCCGGCGTTGTTCACGAGGCCGTTGAGGCCGCCCATCTGATCGAACGCCCACGAGACGAACGCGCTGCAGTCCTCTTCCTTCGAGACGTCGAGCTTGCGCGTGAAGATGCCCGACGGGAGCGCCTTGAGCGCCTCTTCGTTCACGTCGCCGGCGGCGACCTTGGCGCCCGCCGCGTGAAGGGCCTTCGCGAAGTGGGCGCCCATGCCCTGGGCTCCACCGGTGATGATGATCTTGAGGTCTTTGAGGTTCATGGCCGGCTGCTTTCCCACGCTGGAACGCGATAAACAAGCGCTCCGCAAACACATGTACTGGCAGTTGCTGAAGCGGCGGCCGAAGTTCCGCAACATCTGGCTGGGCGCCGTCGTCAGCATGGCCGGCGACTGGTTCACGCTCCTCGCGCTGTACTCGCTCTTGCTCGAGCGCACCGGCCAGAGCGAGTCGGTCGGGCTCATGCTCGCGGTGCGGTTTCTGCCCGCGGTGCTCTTCTCACCCATCGCCGGAGTCGTCGCCGACCGCCTCTCGCGCGGCCGCATCATGGTGGTCTGCGATCTGCTGCGCGCCGCGACCGTGCTCGCGTTCCTCACCGAGAACGTCGCGCTGGTGTACCCGATCGTCTTCTTGCAGATGACGGTCGCGACGTTCTTCGATCCCGCCGAGCAGGCGGCGATCGCGTCGACCGTCGAGCCCGACGAGATCGTCACCGCGAACACGCTGCACGCCGCCACCTGGTCCGCGATGCTCTCGGTCGGGGCCGTGCTCGGCGGCACCGTCGTGACCCTCGTCGGCCGCCGGGGCTCGTTCGTGATCGACGCCCTCACGTACCTGCTCTCGGCGTTCTTCGTGATGCGCGCCGCGGTGCCGCACGTGCCCTCGACGCAGCCGCGCGCCGCGATGGGCGACTTCCGCGAAGGCCTGCGCCTGCTCCGGTACGAGCCGCGCATCAGGCGCTTCCTCGCCGTGAAGACCGGCTGGTCCATCGCCGGCGGCGGAGCCCTCGTCCTCTACGCCGTCCTCGGCGAGAAGGAGTTCCCCGTCGCCGGCAGCGGCGCCGCCGGCATCGGAGTGCTGCTCGGCATGCGCGGCATCGGCGCGCTCGCCGGCCCGCTCATCGCGAGGCGCATCGGCGGAGACTCCCAGCCGTACCTCGAGCGGGCCATCACCCTCTCCTACGGAGTGATCGCCATCTTCTGGCTGCTGCTCTCGCAGGCGCCGAACCTGGCGCTCGCGGCGCTGTGCGCCCTGTGCGCGCACCTCGGCGTCTCGACGCAGTGGACGTTCTCGAACTCGCTCATCGCGCTGAACGTCGACGATCGCCTCCGCGGCCGCATCTTCGCGTTCGATCTGATGTTCCACACGCTGGCCCTGGCGCTGTCGAGCTGGGCGATGGGCCGACTGCTCGACGCCGGCGTCTTCACGCCGCGCGAGGGCATGGCGGTGATCGGCCTGATGATGGTGCTGCCGCTGGCGCTGTGGCTGTGGCTGAAGCCGCGTGGGCAGAAGCACGAGCGCATCGCAAATGCTATACATGAGGCATGAAGACAGCGACGCTGCCTCCGGTTCGAGTCGACCCCAAGCTCAAGCGCGCCGTTGAGGCTGTGCTGGAGCCCGGAGAGACGCTGTCCGAGTTCATCGTGCAATCGGTCTCCAAGGCCACACAGGTGCGCGCGGCGCAGCGGGAATTTGTCGACCGAGCGGAGGCGCGCTCGGCACGTGCAAGGAAGAGCGGTCGCCACGTGCCCGCGGCCGCGGTCTACAAGCGGATGGAGCAGATTCTCGCTCGGGCGCGCAACAAGGCGCGGTGAGAGCTCGCGAGGTTCGCTTCGCGGAGGAAGCGGACGACGACCTCATCCGCCTCTTCGAGCTCCTCGCCGAGAAGAACGCCGGCGCGGCGCGGCGCGCTCTGGCGGCCATCCGCCGTGGGTTGACCATGGCCGCCCGGTTCCCCCACTCGTGCCGAAAGGCAGAGGGCTCGGACTTCGTTCGCGAGTGCGTCATTACGTTCGGACGACGCGGTCACGTTGCCGCCTTCGAGATCGGCGAGGATCACATCCTCGTCCTCGCGGTTCGCCACCAACGCGAAGACGACTACCACTGAAGCGCGTCAGGACTCAGGGTCCGCGACGCCGTCCCACGTCTCCGGCGGAGGCGTCTCCTCGTACTTCGCCGAGCGCGCGATGTACCGCTTCACCGCCGCGTCCTCGTTCATCAGCATGAACAGGTGGCGCGCCTCTTTGAACCGCCGCGCCTGGTACGCGCCGAGCGCCACCGCATACTTCTGCAGCCGCTCGAGCCGCCCGGCGTCGAGGTCGCTGGCCTTGCCGATGAGCTCGTAGATGCGCACCGGCTTCTCGATCCTCGGCAGTCGAACCAGGTCGAGCTCGCGGAACACGTACTTCTCGCCGGCCTGCTCGACGACCGACTCGGTCACCACGATGCGCACGTCCCACTTCTTGGCCATCGCCTCGAGGCGGAACGCGGACGCGACCGGCTCGCCCATCACCGTGTACGTGGCGCGGTGCTCGGTGCCCATCTCACCGACCAGCGCCTCTCCGAAGTCGATGCCCGCGCGGTAGGTGATCGGCTTCTTCACCCGCTTCTCCCACGCGCCCTTCCGCTTCTCGAACTGCGCGTTCATGAGCAGCGCGGCCTCGCACGCGCTCACCGCGGGCTCCTGCAGGTGAACCGGAGCGCCCCAGAACGCCATGATCCCGTCGCCGAGGTACTTGTCGACGTTGCCCTGCGTGTCGAGCACGGTCCGCGTCATGCGGCCCAGGTACTCCTGCAGCACCTGGACGTACGTCTCCGGCTCGAGCTGGTGGGCGAGCGTCGTGAACCCGTCGATGTCCGACATGTACACGGCGATGGCCCGCCGCTCGGGCCTCATCAGCGAGACGTTGCTCTCGAGGCGCGCGGCGATCTCGGTCGGCAGCGCGCGGCCGAGCGCCCGGCCCATGAACTCGCGCACGGTGCGCTCGAGCGCCGTCGCGTACCCCAGCGACGCGAGGTACGTCAGCGCGAACGCGGTCATCGGCGCGACCATCACCACCCACCGGTGGTTCTGCACGAAGACCTGCCGGGCGATGAACGCGTACGCGGCGAGCACCGCGACCAGCACGAACGCCATCGAGAGCCAGCCCGCCCGCCGGAACAGGCTCGACAGCGACACCGCCACGAACGCGCCGGCGAACGCCATCGCCACCACCGCGTAGAAGTCGAGCTCCTGCGGAGCGCGCTCGACGCCCACGCCCGACAAGAGATTGTTCACCGCCTGCGCCATCACCGCGCCGGCCTGGACCTCGCCGACGGGCGTCGCCACCCCCGGCCCGGTCGCGTCGGTGAGGATCGCGACGCGATCGGTGAGCTCGTTGTCGTGGTGCTTCACTCCGCCGGCGTCGGAGAGGTTCACCGCGAGCCGCCACAGCGGGACCGACCGCTTCACCGTGCCGCGCGCGCCGCGCCCGACCTCGGAGGTGTCCCACGCGAGCGACAGGTAGCCCTGCTCGTCGACCGGCACCGACACCTTGCCGATCTGCAGGCGGCGGTCTCGCACCACGACCTTCGTCTCGCCGAGCGCCCGCATCGCCGCGCGCAGCGCCGCAGACGGCAGCACGCGCTGGCGGCCCGCGACGTCGCTCACCCAGAGCAGCGGCACGGCGCGCACGCGGCCGTCGACGTCGCGGCCGAGGTTCGAGGCGCCGTGCAGCGCGCTCGAGGTCAGCGTGGCGGGCACCGGCGTCTCGAGCCCGCGCAGCCTCGGCAGCCGCGCGAGATCGGCGCCGTCGACGTCGACCTCCGCGAGCGTCGCGAGCAGCCACGCCGCGCCGACCTCGTAGCGCAGGTCGTCGGCCCCTTCCGGGCGCACCACGGGGTTGCCGTCGAGCTTCAAGGCGCCGTGCAGCTCCCTCGCCTTGGCCTCGCTGAAGGCGGCGGCCCACAGCTCGACGCCCTGCCCCTTCGGGACGAGGTAGGCGGGCGCGCGCGCGGTGAGCACGCGGCGAACCGGCTCGCGCGCTTCGAGCTCGGACGGGTACTCGCCGACGCGCAGGAGAAACGGCTTGAGCTCGCGGTCGGCGGCGCGCGGCGGCTTCTCGAGCGCGCGGAACGTGAGCATCATCTTCCCCGGCTGCTGGTCGATGCGCTTGCGCAGGGCCTCGTCGTCGGCCGACACGTTGCCGCCGCACTGGCGCGGGCTCGTGTCGGTGAGCGGCATGTCGAGGATCACCTGCCTGGCGCCTTCGGTGAGCGCCTGCTGCATCAGGCCGCCGAGCAGCTCGCGCGGCCACGGCCGCACCGAGAGCGAGAGGTCGTTGCCCTCGCGCGCGTTCGCGAGCGTCTCGTCGTCGAGCGCGAGCAGCACGACGTCGTCGCGGCGCTGGCTGGCGTCTCCGAGGGCGCGGGCGCGCCAGTCGTACGAGACGAGCTCGAACCGCTCGAGCAACAGGCGCACCTCGGCGTGCCAGGTGAGCGTGTCCTCCGCGTGATCGCGGCGGACGCGGAAGAAGACGGCCGCGCCGAAGACCGCAGAGAAGAACAGCGCCCACGCGAACGCGACGCCGAACTTGGCGATGAACCTTCGCCCTGCAGATTGAATCGGCGTACCGGCCACGAATGCCCTATGGTGATGCGCCCATGAGATTTGGCAAGCCCGCAGCGCTGCTCGCTGTGGTCATCATCGCCGGCGGCTGCGACTGCGGCCGCACCAACTCGCAGATCCAGGCCAGCCACGTGATGGTCGCGACGGTGCTGGCGACGCCGGAGATCGTGATTCCCCGCGAGGCGATTGCGGGCTTCGAGTTCGACGCCTCGATCCCCTTCTTCGACGGCGGCCTGCCTGCGTTCGACGGAGGCTGCCCGTTCGTCGGCGGCTGCGCGTTCGACGCCGGCAGCATTCCCGTCTCCTTCGACGGCAACGCGATCAGGCTCGAGCCGCAGACGCTCGTGGGGGTCTTCTTCGGCATCCGCGAGTCGGCGACGTCGGTTCCCGCGCCGGTCGACGGCGCGATGGTGACCGTGTCGAACGGCGTGAAGACGTTCATGCTGAAGTCGCAGGGCTCGGGCTCACACGCGCTGACGTCACAGGATGACTCCACGCTCACGTACGACGCAGGAGTCGACTGGACGTTCACCGCGACGTCGAGCGGCGCGGAGTACATCGGCGAGCTGCTCGACACGCCGCAGGCCGAGCGCGTGGTGCAGCTGCACCCCGACGCCGGCTACATCGACATCGCCGCGAACACCGAATACGTGCTGACGCGGCCCGAGCCGCCCATCGGGCAGGATCGCCTGCTCGGCTTCGTGACGGTCGTGCCGCTGGCGGCCGACGGCCAGCAGGGCAACCCGACCTACTCGAACGTGAAGCTCGAGCCGATCGAGCTCATCCGCCTCGTGGCCGCTCCGTCGCCGTGGAAGGCGAGCGTCGTGCGCATTCCGCCCGAGGCGTTCCCGCAGACCGACACGAACTACCTCATCATCCTGCAGTCGGCGCGGCTGGGCTTCGCGAGCTCGGCGAACCTGTTCATCGGCTCGGCGATGATCGCCGGAGTCGCCGACATCGGCGTCGTGAAGACTAGAAAATAGCCGAGTAGCCGACCGAGACGTCGAAGCTCCACGCGGGCCTGAGCGCCGGGAAGTCGTACCAGACGAAGGTGATCGTGTTGTTGTAGGCGCCGCCCGCGGCGCGCGCGGTGAGGTGAATCTCGTGGCGGCGGGTCGGCCCGAGGCGAATCGCGAACGGCACCTCGAGGCCGGCGCGCATCGACCAGAAGCCCCAATACGTGAAGAGGCCGGCGCCGACGGACAGCCGCGGCGAGAGGTGGAAGCGGAAGCTCACGTTGGTCTCGCCCGCGACGGTGTCGGGCCAGCCCGCCGCGATGCCCACGCCGACGCGCCACTCGTGGTGGCCGAAGACGCGGATGCTGACGAAGAAGGTGAACTCGCTCTGCCACAGCAGCCGAGGCACGTTGATGCTCTCGAGGACGCCCGTGTGCACGCGGGCGCCGATGCCGTAGTGCACGCGGCGGCCCTCGCCCGGCCACTCGTCGGGGTCTTGCGGCGGAGGCGCCGCCGGCTCGGGCGCCGGCGCCGTGACTTCAGCTTCGGGGGGTGGGGCCACGGCTGCTTCCTCTTCGGCGGACAGCAGCGTCAGGACGAGCAATGCGCAGTTCATGGCCGTTCGAGACACCTCTGATGCCGCAAACCGAAAATCGGATCGCGGGATGAATGCCTGACCCCGCCGGCGGGCACGAAGCGCATTGGCCGTCGGGTACGCGACGCGTGGACGTGAAGGGGTACCACTCGACGGGCCCGAGTGCGTTCACCGGGACGTGAACAGGTACAGGGAGGGGAACGGTCCTTCCCGTACCGGTTCCCGCCAACGTGCCCTTGAACGAACCCGGGCCCGTCGAGTCGTCCACGTCCCCGGCTTTTCCCGTTCACTCCGCCAGCAGCTCGAGCTCGATCCACCCCTCGAGCTTCATCTTCAAGAGGTGCCCGGCGATCTTCTCGGCCTCTTCCTTCGCGAGCACGTTCCGAAACGCAGTGCCGTCGCCGACCTCGACCTCCATCACCGGCCCGCGCTCGACCAGCCGCAGCAGCGTCGGCAGCCTCAGCGGCAGCACACCTTTGAGCGGAATCACCTCGCTCTTGTCGTCGAGCAAGAGCTGCAGGCCGTGCGGATCCGGCCGCACGTGCGCCGGCAGCACGCCCTCCTCGGCGTAGAGCGTCGGCGGCGTCTCGCGCAGATCGTCGGTCGAGTCGTCGAACAGGTACCCGTACCGCGACGGCAGCTTCCCGGTGAACAGGAAGCACAACAGCACCGCCTCGTCGGCTCCCGGCCGATCGACGTGCAGGATGCGCTTGTCTCCCGCCAGCGCGCGCACGCGCAGCCGCAGCCGCGGCTTCACCAGCTTCAGCTGCCGCTGCACGCGCCCCTTGAGCTCGGCGCGCACCTTCGCGAACGTCTCTTCCCACTTCACCGCCGAAGCCTCGGCGGCGGCCTCGAGCTCTCGCTTCGCCTGCTCGAGCTTCTTCGACGCGTCGGTGAGGAACTCGTCGAGGCCGTTGCCCGGAGCGCTGCCGTCGCTCGCCGCGCGCACCGCGCCCAGGATGAACTCGCCCTGCTGCTCGAGCTTTCTGCGCTCGTCGGCGAGCCGGGCCAGCGCCGCCTTGTGGTTCTCGCGCAGCTCCTGCCACGACTCGTAGCCGGCCTCGATCGTCTCGGCGCGCACCAGCGACGCTTCCTGCGGAGGCCCCAGCGGCCTCGGCGCCGTCACGTGCGGCGAAGGCACGTCGACCGGCGTGTCCCGCCGCTGCAGCGCCGTCGACTTCTTCCCCTTCCCCTTCTTCATTTCTTCCCGTCGTCGTAGTCGCTCACCACGCCGTTGGTGAACGTCACGTACGCGGTGCGGTCGCCGCGCTTGTACCACCACCGCTCGATCTCGTTGCCCTTGTCGAGCTCTGCCTGATCGAACTCGCGCTGGTACGGCCCGCCCCACGACAGCAGCACGGCGGCGCGCGACATGCCGAGCGTCACCTCTTGCGCCCAGATCGCGTCCTGCACCGGCTGCGGGTACTGCGACAGCATCTCGTCGATCTTCAAGCCCGCGACGAGCTGCTGGCGCTCGAGATCCGTCTTCGCGTCGAGGAACAGCTCCTGCTGCCGCTCGGTCATGAACTGCTTGTACTTCGCGTACAGCTGAGCGGACTCGGGCGACAGCTTCGCGATGCGCTCCGCCTGGCCCGTGTGCGCACAGGCGAGCACCACCAGCATGGAGCAACAGGCGAGGAGCCGTCTCACGGGCCTTTCGGCTTCGTATTCTCCAGCATTCCGTCGATGGCCGCTTCGGCCATGTCGAGCAGAGGTTCCCTCACCTGGGGGATCATCGCCAGTCTCGCGCCCATCTGGATCATGCGCGCGGTGGTCTTCGTGAACAGGCCGCCGCCGGCGACGTAGCCGACCGCGAACGCCGCCGCGAGCATGCCGTACGGGTTCTCCGCGACCTTCTCGGCCAGGCTGTCGCGAACGGCCTCCGCGACCGACTCGGCCTTGTCCTTCGTCTCGTGGACCTTGTCCTTCATGCGCTCTCCGAGCGTGGGGTTCGGCGCGGCGTGGCCGTTTCCAGAGGCTCCGGGGATGGGCGTGGTCATTTGCGGGACGCCAGCTTTCCGACGATGAAGCCGAGGCCGAGCGCTCCGAGCAGGCAGGTGCCCGGGTTCTCGCGGATGAACGACTTCACCTTCTCGTTCACGTTCACCAGCTGGGCTTCGGCGTCTTTGAGCTTGGGGCCGAGCCTCTCCTGGAAGGCCCGCACCGCCTCGTCCTGAGGCTCGTTCACGTCATTTGCTTCCATGTTCCCTCCGGGAAATGCCATTGCTCAAGACTCCCAAGATCGCGCCGACCGCAAACGCGCCGCCCACCCATAGCAGCGGGCTCTTCTTCATGCTGGCCGTTACCTTCGCCGGAACCCGCAGCCAGCCGAGCTCGTCTTTCAGGTCGGCCTTGAGCGCGCGCGCCGCGAACTGAAGCCGCGAGCGGGCCTGCGACAGCTCGAGCCGCGCGAGCTCGGAAGGAGCGTTCGGGTCGACGCGGACCAGCGAATCAGCCATTCGTCACCTGCACCGTGATCGCGGGGTCGGTCACCGCGTGAGTGATGGCCGCGGTCGTCGCGCGCGCCTCGCGCCGCGTGCCCTCGAGCAGCTGCCGCTTCTGCAGCGTCTTCGCCGCGAGCAGAATGCCGAGCGCTCCGCCGACGACGTTGAGCCCACCGACGATGAGGTACGAGACGTCGGCCGCCAGCCACCGCTGCAGGAACATCGCGAGCGCGGCGCACAAGAAGGCGTAGCCCACGATGATGAGCGGCACGAACGCGACGATCTTGCCGACCTGAACTCCGACGACCTTCGCGTCCTCGGCGAGCTCGAGCTTGAAGAGGCGGAAGTGGCCCTCCACGAGCGCGGTGAAGCTCTCGACCACGGTCCTCAAGTGATCCGCCGTCGACATGCCCGTCACCCTAGCCTCGATGGTATACGCGCCGCCATGCTGACTTCCCTGCTCGCAGCAGCCTTGGTCGTGGGCGCGAAACCGAACGCCTCGTTCCAACCGAAGAACCGCCCGTACGACGCCATCAAGTATCGCCTCGACGTGAAGCTGGTGGGGGAAGACGACGCCTTCAATAACAAGCTCACGATGACGCTCAAGCCGAAGAAGGGCCTGGGCGAGATCGAGCTCGACGCCTACAACCTCGAGATCCAGTCGATCACCGTCGACGGAGCGCCCGCCACCTTCAAGCAGAAGGCCGACACCTCGTTCCGTACCGGCCTGCTCATGGTGAAGCCGGCGAAGGCGCTCGCGGCAAACAAAGAGGCCACGCTCGAGATCACCTACTCCGGCAAGGCCGGCACCGAGCACCAGGGCCTGTTCAAGGTCGACGGCGCCGGGCCCGAGGGGCTGCCCGCGTACTTCACGATGTTCGAGCCGTACTACGCGCAGCAGTTCTTCCCGAACAACGACGACCCGTCGGACAAGGCGCTCACCGAGATCCACGCGATCGTCGACACCCGGTACACGGTGCTGTCGAACGGCCGCAAAGAGAAGGACGAGGCCTACAGCGAGGGCGGCAAGAACCTGCGTCGCGTGAGCTGGAAGCAGGACCAGCCGCACTCGACGTACCTCGTCGCGCTCGCGATCGGCGCCTTCGAGGGCGTCGACGTCGGAGGCGACACCCCCGCGACGGTCTGGGTGCGCCCCGGCACGGCCGACCGCGCGTTCGTCGCGCAGGACGCGACGCGCTCGATCTTGAGCGCCGAGGCCGCGTACCTCGGAGTGAAGTTCCCCTGGGCCAAGGCCGACCAGGTCGCGGTGCCCCGCTTCTTCTGGGGCGGCATGGAGAACACCAGCCTCGTCTTCAACCGCGAGAACAACATGGTGCTGCCGCACAAGCAGGACATCGGCACGCGGCCGCACGTCGTCGGGCTCATCGCCCACGAGATGGCGCACCAGTGGTTCGGCGACTACGTGACCTGCAAGTGGTGGGACGACACGTGGCTCAACGAGGGCTTCGCCACGTGGCTCGGGCCGATCGCGCAGGACCAGTACCTCGACAGCGACTACGTCGAGGTGAGCCGGGCGTGGTGGCTGCTCGTCGACTACTTCCACGACGAAGACGGCCCGCGCTCGCACCCGCTCGTCGGCAAGAACGCGCCGTCGCCGGAAGAGGTGTTCGACGCCGTCTCCTACGAGAAGGGCGCGCAGGTGCTGCGCATGCTCGAGCTGTGGGTCGGCAAGCCGGAGATGAAGAAGATCGTGAAGACGTACCTCGAGAAGTACGCGCTGCAGAACGCGACCTCCGAGGACTTCTTCAAGGTCGTCCTCGAGTCGCAGAAGAAGGACAAGGACCTGAAGAGCTTCAAGGAGAGCTGGCTCAAGAAGCGCGGCTACCCGGTGATCTTCCCCGAGGCGAGCTACTCGGACGGCAAGCTGACGGTGAACATCCGCCAGCAGCCGAACCACCTCGAGGAGAAGGGCCCGTTCGTCTTCAAGCTGCCCATCGTGATCCACCGCGACAGCGAGCCGAAGTACACGAAGGAAGCGACGATCCTCGTCAACGCGAACACGGTGACGCAGACGATCGACGTGCAGGCGGCGCCGGAGTGGATCAACTGGAACAAGGACCTGGGCGCGCTCGCGAAGATCAACACGGCCTCGGTGAGCGAGGAGCAGTGGGTGCAGGCGGCTCGGCACGACCCGGATCCGGTGTGGCGCACGATCGCGTCGTGGGTGCTGCTCGGCGAGCTCGCGAACCCGGAGATGAAGGAAGAGACGCGGCCGACGGACTCGGCGTTCGGAGCGGTGCTCGACGTGCTGGCGGCCGACCCCTCGCCGTACGTGCGCGAGGCCGTGCTGAACAGGCTGCGCTTCACGCGGTGGAAGAAGCTGCCCTCCGAGCTCGGCGCGCCGGTGCTCAAGCTCGCGAAGAAGCCGGAAGGCCTGCCGGAAGACGCGATCGGCTACGCGCTCGTGCGCAAGGCGGCGATCACGCTGCTGGGCAAGATCGACTACCCCGAAGGCCGGCAGTACGTGCTCACCGAGCTGCAGAAGCGGGAGATCGACATCAACTACCTGCCCGGCTACGCGCGCGCGGCGGCGCTCATCGCGACGCCCGACTCGATCCTCACGCTGCGCAAGGCGGTCACCGCGCAGAAGGACAAGGGCTACGCGTTCTACCGGCCGGTCGCCGAGGCGCTGATGTCGACGCAGGCGGTCGAGGCGATGGGCCCCGTCGTCGACGAGCTGAAGGCGAACCAGGACAACGCCGAGATGATGAAGCTGATGGTCGGCGAGCTGCGCGACAACTTCGTGCTCAAGAACGCGCCCGACTTCCCCGGCAAGGTGCGCGAGATGGTGCTCGACGAGAAGGGCTCGTCGCTCGACGTGAAGATGCGGCTGCTCTCGCTGCTCGAGGACGTGAAGACCAAGGAGGCGAAGGAGGCGCTCAATCTCATCGCCGACAAGAGCCCGTTCGAGCGGACGAAGGGAATGGCGAAGCAGATCCTCGACGCCAACTTCAAGGTCGCGGACGCGAAGCCGGCGCCGAAGAAGTAGCCCGGCCCAAAAAAGCCGGGTACGTCGACGTCGACGTTGACGTGGACGACTCGACGGGCCCGGGTGCGTTCAAGGGCACGTTGGCGGCGACGGGGACAGGAACGCGCGTTCCCCTACCGGTTCCCGGCCACGTTCCCATGAACGAACCCGGGCCCGTCGAGTCGTTCACGTCGGCGTGCCGATGCACGTCCACGTACCCGACGGCTACCGCGCCTCGACGACCTTCGCGACGGTCGCGATCAGCTCCTTCGGCTCAGCGACCCCGGAGAACGCCAGCACCAGCGACCCATCGCGCCCAAAAAGGTACCGCGTCGGCAATTCGTGCACGCGCCCGAACACCGTCTCCCCTGCCCGGATCTCATCCGACGCCCAGACGAGCGGGTACGGCAGCGCATACGTCTCCGCGAAGGGCCGCAGCACCTTGGGCCCCTCGATGTCCATGCCCACCGCGATGGTGACGTAGCCCTTCTCGCCGTAGTCCTCCTGCAGCTTCTGCATCACCGGCAGGTCCGCGATGCACGGGAAGCACCAGGTCGACACGAAGCTCACCATCACGACCTTGCCGGCGTAGGTGTGCTTGGGCAGCGTGCCCGAGTTGAGCGATCGATCCGGCAGCGACGCGAGCGCAGAGCCCAGCGTCGGCAGCACTCGCGGCGGAGGGTCTTGCGCGATCGCGCACCCCGCCAGGATCAGGAGAGCCGCTGACAGTCGCGACACAGGCCGTACAGCTCCATCTTGTGCGACGTGACCTTGAAGCCGTGGCGCTTGGCGACGACGTCCTGCAGCGCCTCGATGCGGTCGTTCTCGAATTCGATGATCGTGTTGCAGTTGGTGCAGATGAGGTGGTCGTGATGGCCGCGGCCGATCGCGGCCTCGTATCGCGTCTGCCCGTCGCCGAAGTTCCGCGCGTGCGCGAGCCCGCTCTCGGAGAGCAGCTTCATCGTCCGGTACACCGTCGCCACCGACACCCGCGCGTCCGTCTTGCGAACCTTGGCCCAGAGCTCCTCGACGGACTGGTGCCCGCCGCTCTCGAAGAAGAGATCGATGATGAGCTGGCGCTGACGCGTCGACTTGAGGCCCCGCTCGGTCATGTACCGATCGAGCACCGCCTGCCGTTCTTCGGGGGTGCCGTGATCGTGATCGTGATCGTGGGTCATTTAGAACCGTTCAGCCCAGGCCTTCGGATCGCTGCCCAGGTCGGTTCCCGAGTTGAACTGCACCAGCGTCTGGTGCGCAACTGTTCGCACGTGTTCGTTCTCGTCGGCGAGCAGCGGCACCAGCGCCTTCGCGCTCGCCTGCCCGTCGGGCCGGTAGCGCGCGACCTCGGCCGCGAGCGCCCGCACGGTCGGATCGGGGTCGCGGTAGAGCCCCGCGAGATCCGTCGCCACCGCGTGTGACGTCGCCGTCGCCCCCGGCTGCATGTCGGGACGAAGCAGAAGGAAGAACGCAGCGAACGCGATCGCGACCTGGAAGAACGCCTTGAACGCCGAGTAGTGCTTCGCCGCGACCAGCGAGAACCGGTACGCCGCGAACCCGATCGCGAACGCGAGGAACACCCACGGGGCGCCCTTCGCCACCGCGACCGGCGCCGTCTCGGGGTTGCGCTGCGACCACAGCGCCGCCGCGCCCGACACCACGAGCAGCGCGTAGAGCGCGAGGGCGAGCACAGGGCGCACCTTCACGCCGCCCACGCTCGGCTCGTCGCCGTTGTTCGTGGGACCAGGAACTGCCGGTCTGGTGGCTTCCGTTGACACGGTGCTCACAGCCTTTATACGCGCCTTCCCGCAATGCGGCAGCGAAAGCGCCATCCTTTGGATGTACCCACGCCCGTCGCCGTCGCGCTGGCGGACTTCTGTCGCAGGGCCGCAGCCCCCGTCGACCCCCGCACCGTCCGCGACGCCTTGAGCCTGCTGTCACCCAAGCAGGACGAGCAGGTGCTCGAGCTCGCCGGCGCCGAGCCCCGCGCGAAGCCCCTGGGCCCCTTCGCCGTCGTCGACATGATCGAGACCGGAGCTACCGCGCACGCCGCCGCCGAGCGACAGCTCGCGGGCGCCTTCGACCGCATCGAGCTCGCCGACCTCGAAGACGTCGCCCTCGCCCCTCGCAGGGCTGAGGGGGCCGTCGAGCGCGTCGAAGAGCCGCCGCACGCCGAGGCGCCGCCGAAGCGCAAGCGCACCCCGAAGACGACGGTCGAAGAGCGCGTGGCTCCGAAGGTGGTGCGGCGCGCGGGCGAGCCGCCGCCTGCTCCGAAGCCGCAGCCGGCGCGGGCCCCGCCCCGCTACTCCACCTTCCACAAGAAGAACCTGCCGCAGCCGCGCGGCCGCTTCACGCGCGTGGACGTCATCAAGCAGAACTCGCACAAGCTGCTCGACACGCACATGAAGGAAGAGCTCGAGCGGCTGATCGAGCAGCACGGTCACCGCTACGCGATTCGCCGCGCGCTGGAGTCCAGCTACGCGGGTAAAAAAGGCGAGCCGCTGTCGATCGCCGAGGTCGAGAACGCGCTGCGCCACCACGAGCTGCGGCGGCTCATCGGCGAGCGCGAGCGCACGATCGTCATCGCGGCCGTGACCGAGACGCGCGGTGACCTGGGCCGCGCGGCGATGATGCTCGGCATGAAGCCCGACGAGCTCGATCACGTCGTGCTCAATGCGGGGGCGCAGCAGGAGATCGAGAAGGTCCGCGAGCACCACGCGCGCGAGGCGCTGGCGCACGGCAACATCCGCTTCAAGCTCGAGCTGATGGAGAAGACGAAGTACCTCGCCGACCTCGGCGTCGAGAAGCGCTTCCGCGATGCGCTCGCGCTCGAGCTGTCGGAGCTGCTCGACAAGGCGCTCGACGGCGCCACCGACGTCGAGGCGCTCATCCGCGAGGTGGCGAGACGCGAAGCGCTGCCTTACGAGAAGTTCAAAGCGGCGGTAGACCGGACCGGGCTATCTGCTGCATACCGGCGACGACTGGCTTCCTGACGACATGCCCATCTACGAATACGCCTGCGAGAAGTGCGGCCACGAGGTCGACCTGCTTCAGAAGATCGGCGAGGGTCCGCCGGCCAAGTGCGAGAAGTGCGGCGCGAAGGGAAAGATGAAGCGCCGCGTGAGCAAGAGCTCGTTCGTGCTCAAGGGCGGAGGCTGGGGCGCGGACCTCTACGGCAACAAGAAGTCGTCGTCGTCGTCCTCGGCCTCCGACAAGACGTCGGCGTCGACCACGAGCGAGACGTCGAAGTCGTCGACGTCGTCGACCGGCACGCAGTCGTCGACCACGGACAAAAAATAGCTACAGGCCGGGATCAGCCTCAACATCCCGCTCGTGCCCTTTCCGCCGCGAAGTCGAAGGCGCCGCCGCTGCGTGCTGTGCGGAGCCACGGAGCTCTCCGATCTCCCGGAGGGCCGCTTCCTGCTCGTGCCGGATCCGAAGGGCCGCGGGCCGGTCTGTCCGCCCGCGCGTGGCTGTGAAGACCGCCAGCGGCAGCTGCACCTGCCCGGCGTCGACACGGCGAGGTAGAACCCGAGCCGCCATGATTCGTACTGCACTGCTGTCCACGGTCCTCTTCGTCAGCGCCTGCGCGACCTCGCAGACGCTGGTTCCCCCCGAGCAGCGGGCTGCGCTCAAGCGCTCGCTCGAGGGCACGGACCGGTACTTGAAGCTGTCGTTCTACGCGACGCCGTTCTTCGGTGACACGACGCGGAGGCTGTTGACGCCGGTGCCTCCCGAGCAGGTGCGGCTGTTGGAGCAGCCGGACGGGACCCCGATTCAGCCCGGCGCGGTCGAGGCGGTGTTCCCCGCCGGCACGCTGGTGCGCATCAAGGCGCTCGATTTCCCCACCGCGATCGCGCAGACCGAGCGCGTGCTGATGACTCCGCGGACGCAGACGTGGGTGACCGTCGACATCGCGGGGACTCCGAAGGACGCGCCGCCGTACGTGCTGGTGCTGCGGCCGAACATCAAGGACGACCGCGAGCTGGACGCCGAGGTGGATCGCTGGCTCTCGCGCGAGGATCCGAAGGTGCGGCTGTCGGGGTTCACCGACGTGATTCAGAGCGCCATCGCCGGCAAGAAGGTCGTGCTCGACATGCCCGCCGAGGCGCTGGAGATGGCCTGGGGTTATCCCGACCGCCGCGTGCTCGCGTACGAGGGAGACAAGAAGAAGGAGACGTGGGTGTGGCCCGGCGAGAAGCAGGTGGTTCTTGTCGATGGGCGCGTGGCTGAGGTGCCGAGTCCGTAAAAAGCCGGGGACGTGGACGACTCGACGGGCCCGGGTGCGTTCATGGGCACGTGAGCGGCAACGGGGACAGGGACGCGCGTTCCCATACCTGTCCCCGCAAACGTCCCCCTGAACGCGCCCGGGCCCGTCGAGACGTCCACGGCTTTTCCCGTCAGTGCCTCCAGCGATTGCGCCGGGCCTTCTTCTTCGCCTTCGCCTCAGCGGTCTTCGCCTCACCGGGCCTCTGCAGCCGCGGCAGCTCGCCCATCTGCACGGGCCACATCTCTCCCGCGAGGATCGCCTTCACCAGCTCGGCCTGTGACGCCACCGGCTTCTTGAACATCGTCGCGGCGTAGCCGAGCTCGTCGAGCGAATCGCGCGCGTCGCTGCCGGCGATGCCCGGCAGCTTCAGCGCCTGCGCCGCCTCGAGCGCGAGCTCGTTCGCGCCGGCGCGCACCTTCGGGTTGTAGACCTCGACGGCCGACAGCACCTTGAGCGTCTTCACGTAGTCCATCGCCGGGTTGCCGGCCTCGCGATCGAACGGCCGCGCCGCGACGATCGCCGCGCCGAGGCCTTTGAGCTTCGTGAGGCACTCGTCGGCGTTCCACGGCTTCTCGCGGTTGCTGCCCCACATCTGCACCGGCTCGGGCGCCTTCAGCGGATCCGGGAAGAAGCAGAGGTACTGCCCGCGATCGGTGGCGAGCTCGAGACCGACGAACACCTTCACCTTCGAGCGCGCCGCGAGATCGAGCAGCTCGTCGCAGCCGTCCTGCGTGTTCGACTCGGTGAACGCGACGCCGTCGAGCCCGTGCGTCTCCGCGCGCGCGAGCACGGCCTTCGGATCCAGGTTGCAGCCCCGGGTCAGATGGCTGTGCACGTGAAGATCGATGAGCATGGCGGGCGAAATACCACAGTGGTAGAAGCGCGCCTCATGTTCACGGGCGTGAAGGTCTTTTCCGCGACCAAAGCGAAAGAGCGCGAGGAGCTCAGCGAGAACGTCACGCGCTGGATCCGCAGCAACGCCGATCTCGAGATCGTGGACAAGGTCGTCGCGCAGTCGAGTGACAACGAGTTCCACTGCTACTCGCTGGTCATCTTCTACAAGCAAAAGGGCCAGTAGCCCGACCGCCACACTGCTGGAGGGGAAATGACGAGGAACCTCGATGCGACTGCCGTAAAGCTCGCCGCCTGTTCTGCGCTGGCGACGCTCGCGCTCGCGTTCAGCGGCTGCGGCGGCGAGTGCCTCGATAAGTTCGACTGCCGGAAGTACGAGACCGAAGGCAAGACCTTCACCTGCGTGATGAACAAGTGCGTGCAGGGAGACCCCGGCGGCAGCGCCGGCGGCGGCTCCGAGGGCACCGGCGGCGGAGTCAGCGGCACCGGCGGCGGCTCCGCCACGGGCGGCGGTGAGGCCACCGGCGGTGGCTCTGCGACGGGTGGCGGTGAGGCCACCGGCGGTGGCTCTGCGACGGGTGGCGGCGGCGGCTCTGGCGGCAGCGGCGGCTCTGGCGGCGGGTCAGCGACGGGCGGCGGGTCAGCGACGGGCGGCGGGTCAGCGACGGGCGGCGGGTCAGCGACGGGCGGCGGCACGGCCACCGGCGGTGGCTCCGCGACCGGCGGTGGCTCCGCGACTGGAGGCGGGGCCGGTGGCGCTGGCGGTACCGGTGGTGCTGGCGGTGCAGGCGGCGGGACGATCTCCTTCGCCGGCACGTACGTCGCGCTGCTGACCGGCGAGCAGGAGAACCCCCCCGTGGCAACGGTCGCGAGCGGCAACGGCACCTTCACGCTGTCGGATCCCGACGGCGGCTCGTACTCGCTCACCTGGTCGGTGACGCACGACGCGGGAGCTCCGATGGCGGCGCACATTCACAACGGCTGGGCGACGGTGAACGGAGGCATCGCGCAGGACCTCGGCGCCGCCGCCAGCCCGATCACCGGCACCGCCGCGGTGAGCAACGCGCTCGCGCAGAACATCGCGACGGGCAACACGTACGTGAACGTCCACACCACGGCGGTCGCCAGCGGCGAGCTCCGCGGGCAGATCCTGAAGACCGGCCAGATGCTGTGGTCGGCGCACCTGACCGGCGCCGAGGCGATCCCGCCCGTGATCGGCGCCGACGCCGGCTCGATCGGAGCCATCGTCGACACCGTCTCCGGCGTCGCGACGTACCAGGGCTTCTGGCCGAACACTCCGGCGACGGATGCCGGCGTCTACCAGGGCGGTCCGCTCGCGACGGGCGCGCTCGTCCAGGCACTCAACCTCACCCCGACCGGCGCCGCCGGCAGCTTCCCCATCGCCGGTCTCGGCATCGGAGACGGCGGCTTCTACGTGAACGTGCAGACCGCCGCGAACCCGGACGGGGAGATTCGCGGTCAGCTGACTCAAAAGCAGTGAAAGGGAGAACCATGAAGACAAAGATCCTGACTCTGTTGGTTGGCGCAGCGTTCATCGGCGCAGGTCTCGCCGCGGGCCCCATCGCGTGCGGTGGCGGCACGGGAGGCGGCTCGGGTGGCGGCAGCGGCGGCAGCGGTGGCTCCGGCACCGGTGGCGGCACGACCGGCACCGGCGGCGGCACGGCGACCGGCGGCGGCACGGCGACCGGCGGCGGTACGGCGACCGGCGGCGGCACGGCGACCGGCGGCGGCACCGCGACCGGTGGCGGCAGCGCGACGGGCGGTGGCTCAGCGACCGGCGGCGGCTCTGCGACGGGTGGCACGGTGTACGTCGCCGAGCTCTCGGGCAACCAGGAGTCCCCGACGCCTGTCACCACGACTGCGGCGGGAAGCGGAACCGCGACCGTGACGACCCTCTCCGATGGCGGCTTCAACCTCGCGTGGAGCGTCACGCACAACGTCACCGGGCATACGAACGCGCACGTGCACACCGGTTGGCCGGGCTTCAGTGGTGGCGTCCTCGTCACCCTGTGCATGGGTTCGCCGAACTGTGCCAGCCCCATCAACGGGAACGCCGACATCTCGCCGGCCGTCGCTGCACAGATCGCGAGCGGCGCGACGTACTTCAACATCCACAGCACCACGAACGCGGGCGGTGAGATCCGCGGCCAGATCCTGAAGCCGGGCCAGACCATCTGGACGGCCCAGCTCAACGGCGCGCAGGAAGTTCCGCCTGTGGTGACCAACGACACCGGCTCCTTCGGCGCGATCGTCGACCGCGATGCTGGAACGGTCGTCTACAACGGCCTCTGGGCAGGTGTTGCGGCCACTGCGGCGCACATTCACGCCGGCGGCGTCGGTGCGAACGGCGGCGTCGTGCAGGGGCTCGACCTCAAGGGCATGGGCAACAGCACCGGTGCGGACGGTGGCTTCGCGATCACGGCGACCGGCTTCCCGGACTTCGGGGACGGCGGCTTCTACGTGAACGTCCACACCAATGCGAACATGAACGGCCACATTCGCGGTCAGTTGACGCGGAAGCCGTGATCTTGCGCGACGGTCCGACTAGTAGACCCTCTCGTGACCGCCGCTGAAGAACTCAGTCGTCTGATGGGGCTCCGGCACCCGGAGCCCCATCGCGTTTTGGGCCTTCACCCCGCTCCGGGCGGCTCGTTCGCCCGCGTCTTCCGCCCCGAGGCGGTCGCGGTCGATCTCCTCCCGGACGAGGGGGGCCGCTACCCGCTGACCCCGGTGATGGGGTTCCCCGGCATCTTCGAGGGGCGCATCCCCGGCAAGGTTCGCCCGTACACCATCGACGTCACCTACCCGGGCAACCAGAAGTACCAGCTCCGCGATCCGTACGCCTTCCTGCCGACGCTGGGAGAGCACGACCTCCACTTCCTCGGCGAAGGCAGCCACCAGCGCCTCTGGGAGAAGCTCGGCGCTCACCCGCTGCACCACCAGGGCGTCGCGGGCGTCGCGTTCGCGGTCTGGGCCCCCAGCGCCGACGGAGTCTCCGTCGTCGGCGACTTCAACAACTGGGACGGCCGCCTGCACCCGATGCGCTCGATGGGCTCCTCCGGCATCTGGGAGCTCTTCATCCCCGAGATCGCCGAGGGCACCCGCTACAAGCTCGAGATCCGCCCCAAGCACGGCGCCCCCTACCTCAAGGCCGACCCGTTCGCGTTCCGCACCGAGGTGCCTCCGCAGAACGCGTCGATCGTTCACGATCTCTCGCACTACCGCTGGGGCGACGACGCCTGGGTGAAGTCGCGCGCCGAGCGCCAGGCCTGGGACAAGCCGCTCTCCGTCTACGAGGTCCACGCCGCGTCGTTCCGGCGCGTGCCCGAAGACGGCAACCGCTCGCTCACCTACCGCGAGCTCGCCGTCTCGCTCGCCGATCACGTGCGCAAGACCGGCTTCACGCACGTCGAGCTGTTGCCCATCGCCGAGCACCCGTTCGGCGGCAGCTGGGGCTACCAGGTGTCGAGCTACTTCGCTCCGACGGCGCGCTTCGGCCACCCCGACGACTTCCGCTTCCTCGTCGACACCATGCACCAGCACGGCATCGGCGTGATCGTCGACTGGGTGCCCGGGCATTTCCCGCGCGACGCGTTCGCGCTCGGCCAGTTCGACGGCACCGCGCTCTACGAGCACGCCGACCCGCGCGAAGGCGCGCACCCCGACTGGGGCACGCTCATCTTCAACTTCGGCCGCAACGAGGTCCGCAACTTCCTCGTCGCGAACGCGCTGTTCTGGCTCGACGAGTACCACGTCGACGGTCTGCGCGTGGACGCGGTCGCGTCGATGCTCTACCGCGACTACAGCCGCAAAGAGGGCGAGTGGGTCCCCAACCGCTGGGGCGGCCGCGAGAACGAAGAGGCCATCGGCTTCATGCGCCAGGTGAACCACGTCGTGCGCGAGCGATACCCCGGCACGCTGATGATCGCCGAGGAGTCCACCGCCTGGCCCAAGGTCAGCCGCTCCGTTCAGGACGGAGGCCTGGGCTTCACCCACAAGTGGAACATGGGGTGGATGCACGACACCCTCAGCTACTTCTCGAAAGATCCGATCTACCGGAAGCACCACCACAACCAGCTCACCTTCGGCACGCTCTACGCGTGGAGCGAAGACTTCGTGCTGCCGCTCTCACACGACGAGGTCGTCCACGGCAAAGGCTCGCTGCTCGGCAAGATGCCCGGCGACGAGTGGGGCCGCTTCGCGAACCTGCGCTCGCTCTACGCGTGGATGTGGTCGCACCCCGGCAAGAAGCTGCTCTTCATGGGCGGAGAGCTCGCGCAGGGCTCCGAGTGGAACAACGACTCGAGCCTCGACTGGCACCTGCTCCAGTACCCGAACCACCAGGGCGTGCTCGCGCTCGTCACCGAGCTCAACCGCGTGGTGAAGGAAGAGCCCGCCCTGCACCGCTGGGACTTCAAGCCCGAGGGCTTCCAGTGGATCCAGGCGGACAACCGCGACCAGAACATCTTCGCGTTCATCCGCCGCGCCGAAGGCACGCGCCCCGTGCTCGTCGTCGCGAACTTCTCGCCGATCGTGCGCGAGGGCTACCGCGTCGGAGTGCCGCAGCAAGGCAACTGGCGCGTGCTGCTCGACTCCGACGGCCGAATGTTCGGAGGCGCCGGCGTCGACATCCGCCCCAGCCCTGCCGACTCGACCCCGTGGGACGGCATGCCCGCGTCGCTCACGCTGACGCTGCCGCCGCTCGGCGTCGTCTGGCTCGTGCCGGAGTAGTCGCGCAAGAAATGGGGCTACTTCGAGGCGGAGGCCGTCTTCGGCGCCTCGAGCTGCGCCTTGCGCTTCTTCAGCGTCTCGAGCAGCCCGTCGAAGCCCTTCTTCGCGATCATCGCGCGGAACTGATCCGAGTACGCGTCGACCAGCGAAGCACCGTCCGTGACGACGTCGTACACGCGCCACGTGCCGCCCTTCCGATACAGCTTGTAGTCCACGCTCACGCGCTCGCCGGCGAACGGCACCGTCGACGTCACCACCGCCTCGTCGCCGTCGATGTTCTCGGCGCCCCACACGGTCTCCGACGTCGGAGCCCCCTGCCCCAGCACCTGGTGCGCGTACGACGCCTTCAGCACCGCGCGCAGCGTCGTCGACAGCTCGGTCTGCTGCTTCGCGGTCAGCTTCTCCCAGTGCGGGCCCAGCGAGCGCTTCGCGAGCTCTCCGAAGTCGATGAACCCGTCGGCCTTCGCCGCGACCTGGTCGGCGTTCGCGTCGGCCTTCGCGACCAGCGTCTGGAGCTGATCGCTCCCGTTCTTGAGGATTTGCAGAGGTGAGGCAGTCAGCAGCAGCAGGAGAAGCATGCGGGGTGACTAACTACCACATGCTATCGTCTATGCCGCGATGCCTACTCTTTTCCTTGCCGCGCTCCTTCTGCTCGGCGCCGACGAGAAGAAGAAGCCGAAGCTCGACCTGGGCCTCAAGGTCGAGACGGGCGACGTCCCCAAAGGCGAGGGCCTCGCGAAGCCCAAAGAGAAGAAGCAGTCGACCGAGTCATCCGCGACCCCGGTCGACGTGTCGTGGACGGTCGTGAAGGTGCAGCACGGCAAGAGCTTCATGCGCGGCCCGAACGGCGCGGTGCCGAGCGCCCCCTACGAGGTCTCCGGCTCCGGCAGCCCGTTCACGACCGAGAAGTTCACCACCGTCGTTCGCGTGAAGTGCCCTCAGAAGGTGAACGCGCCCATCGAGCTGCAGGTGCTCGATCAGCGCGGCAACTCGATGATGGAAGGCAGCGGCACCATCTACTTCCGCGGCGAGAAGTCCGACGAGTCCGACTACACGATCGATTGGGATCCGACTCCGTTCCGCGGGCCCGGCGAATACACGCTGCTCGTGAAGGTCGCCGGCAACAACATCGGCACGTTTCCATTCCGTATCATCGACAAGAACGCAGCGAAAACGGACGCGCGGCAATGAGGCTGCTATAGGAGCGGCCGCCATGGCCTACTCCGATCGCGTTCGACAGATCCTTTCGTGGTACCCCTCTGACAACCCGGGCACGCTGACCCAGCTCGCGCGCATGCTGAACACCGGCACGCTCGCGGGCACCGGCAAGATGGTCATCCTCCCGGTCGACCAGGGCTTCGAGCACGGGCCCGTCCGCTCGTTCCAGCCGAACCCTGCCGGGTACGATCCCGACTACCACGCGCAGCTCGCCATCGAGTCCGGCTGCAACGCCTACGCGGCGCCGCTCGGCTTCCTCGAGGCCGTCGCCGGCAAGCTGCACGGCGAGATCCCGCTCATCCTCAAGCTGAACAACTCCGACACGCTCGCGAAGATGGATCAGCCCATCTCGGCGCTCACCGGCAGCGTGAAAGACGCCGTGCGCCTCGGCTGCGCGGCGATCGGCTACACGATCTACCCGGGCTCCGGGCAGCGCAACCGCATGTACGAAGACCTGCGCGAGCTGATCGCCGAGGCGAAGTCGTACGGCATGCCGACGGTGCTGTGGGCGTACCCCCGCGGCGCCGGCATCTCGAAGGAAGGCGAGCAGGCCGTCGACGTCTGCGCCTACGCGGCGCAGATCTCGGCGCAGCTCGGCGCCCACGTCATCAAGGTCAAGCCGCCGAAGGAGCACATCGAGCAGGCCGAGGCCAAGAAGGTCTTCGAGAAATACAACATCCCGGTCAAGACGCTCGCTGACCGCGTGAAGCATGTCGTGCAGTCTGCGTTCAATGGAAAGCGCATCGTCATCTTCTCCGGTGGCGAGGCGAAGGACACGCCGGCGCTGATGGAGGAGATCAAGGGTCTCGCGGCCGGCGGGGCCTTCGGCTCGATCATGGGTCGCAACGCTTTCCAGCGCCCGCGCGAGGAGGCGGTGAAGCTCCTCAAAGACGTGATGGCGGTCTTCAAGAACTCCTGAAAGGAATACGAACAACAATGCTCCGCTCGATGGCAGTGGCCGTCCTCTTCTCCACCGCAGCTCTCGCTGCTGCACCGGCTGCAGCGCCGGACGCCGGCTCGGGTCCGCCCGCGCTCAGTGGGAAAGAGCTCAACGACGCGCTGTACGCCCTGGGCCTCGACCTGGGCCGCAACATCGCCCCGTTCCAGCTCACGAAGGCGGAGCTGCAGGAGGTCATCAAGGGCCTCACCGACGAGGTCACCGAGGCGCCGAACAAGCGCGTGAAGTTCGAGGACCAGCGCCCGAAGCTTCAGCAGCTGTTCATGACCCGCCGTGAGGCCTACCAGGCGATCGAGCAGAAGAAGAACGCCGAGAAGGCGAAGGGCGAGATCACCAAGGGCGAGCAGTACCAGGCGACCGCGGCGAAGGAAGCCGGCGCCGAGAAGCTCCCGAGCGGCCTCATCATCAAGCACCTCAAGCAGGGCACCGGCGCCTCGCCCGCGGCGAGCGACACGGTCAGCGTCCACTACAAGGGCACGCTCACCGACGGCACCGAGTTCGACTCGTCGTACAAGCGCAACGCGCCGGCCGAGTTCCCGCTCAACGGTGTCATCCCCTGCTGGACCGAAGGCGTCGGCAAGATGAAGGTCGGCGGCAAGGCCAAGCTCGTGTGCCCGTACAAGATCGCGTACGGCGAGCAGGGCCGCCCGCCGACGATCCCCGGTGGCGCGACGCTCGTGTTCGAGGTCGAGCTGCTCGCGATCAAGGGCAAGTAAGTTGAGGTGGTGTTGCGCGCTCGCGGCGGCGGTGCTCATCGCCGCCTGCGAGCGTGAGGTGTGCCCTCAGCCGACGCCGCGCCCACTCGAGCACGGCGGCGTCGGAGAGCCCTGCAGCTTCGACACCCACTGCGGGCCGGGCCTGGCCTGCCGCACCGTCTACGTGGTGCCCGGCTACGAAGCGCCCTCCTTCACCGCGAACGCCTGCACGCTGCCGTGCGACGCCGGCTGCCCCGGCAACGGCGTGTGCGGCCGGCTGAGCGCTCCACAGCGCGACGGCGGCGTCGAGTCGTTCGACACGTGCCTGCGCACCTGCGCCGTCGATGACGACTGCCGCAAGGGCACGTCTGCCGGGGTGTGCGACGGCGGCGCGTGCTACCGCCTGCAGTGCACGATGGACTCGCAGTGCCCCGCAGGGTTCACCTGCGAGATCCCCGCGATCGTCTGCTGCCCGCGCGGAGAGACGTGTGGGTTCACCGGCCCGGTGCCCGGGTACTGCCGGCGCAACTGAGCGGCTACTGCCGGCTCGCCTGCGCGTTCGACAGCCGGCCTTTGAGGCTCTCGAGCTGTTGCCGCAGGCCGTCGGCCATGTGCGTGACGTCGTCGAAGCCCTTCTCTTTCGAGAGCGCCACGAGGCCTTCCGCCTTCGCGTTGAGCGCGGAGATCTCGTTGGCGACGTCGATGACCGCGAACTCGGGGCCGTTGAGCTTCTTGTTGAGCTCGGCCGCGTCGAGGCCGAGCGACTCGAACTGCGTGATGAGCTCGCGGAACTCGACGGAGCGCGCCTTCAGCTCTTCGGCCTTCGTGCGGATGGCCTCCACCCGGGCGAGCTGGCGATCGCGCGTCGAGGCGATCGCCTGCACCAGCGCCTGGATCTGCGTGCCCATCGCGGCTTCGCCGGCGGCCAGGTCCTCGAGCATCTTCGAGGCGCGGTCGAGGTTCTTCTTGCTCGAGAGGCTCAGCTTCTGGAAGGCACTGACACCTTCTTCGAAGCGGACGAGCTCGGCGTCGAGCTCCGACGCCGCGTTGACGAGGTCGCTCTTCGAGTCTTTTTTCGCCATGAGCGCCGTGTCTTCTAACCGCTTTCCGCAAAGAACGTGCTCCTCAAACACGAAAGCCCTCGGCGACTGACCGAGGGCTTCGTGCTGAACCGCTCTTCGGTTCGAATCAGTGGAGCCAGGCGGGATCGAACCGCCGACCTCCTGAATGCCATTCAGGCGCTCTCCCAGCTGAGCTATGACCCCATTTGCTTCCGACAACCGTGCTGCGCACTGCTTGAAACTGGGCTGCCTACTACCGCTTCTTTGGCCCGGTGACCAGCTTCGGCTTCAGCCGACTCGCGACCTCGGCGCCTTCTGACAACAGATCGTTGATGCTGGCGTTCTGCTCCTGAATCTTCTTCGTCACGACCTCGAGGGCCTTCAGGACCGTCGACAGGTCCTTCGGGAGCTGCAGCCGCCCCTTCGAGACCTGGGCCCAGACGGCCTCCCCCAGGTCTCGGTAGGCGCGATCCAGATCCCGCTCCAGGAAGCTCTGCGTCACCTTCGCCTGCGCGAGCTGCGCGGTCTTCTCGACCTGGTCGCGGAGCTCCTGCAGCTGCGCCTGCGCCGCGTCCCACGCTTCCTGAATCTGCTTGAGCGTCTCTTGTCTGGGGTCCGGCATCGGGCGCCGGGGGTTAGTCCGGCTCGGTGACCGGCGTCAACCGCGCCGCGAAGAAACCGCCTCCGAACGCCTGCTGCGGCCACACCCGAAGCTGCGCGCTGCGCACGTAGCCTTTGTGCCGCTCGAGGAACTGCTCGACGATCTCCTCGTCCTCGGCGCGCAGCACGCTGCACGTCGCGTAGACGAGCTCGGCCTGCGGGGCCTTCTTCGCCACCTCGTCGAGCAGCTCGCGTTGCGTCTTCGCGAACTCCTTCACCTTGTCCGGGGTCAGCTTCCACTTCTGGTCCGGCTCCCGCCCGAGCGTGCCGGTGCCGCTGCAGGGCGCGTCGATCAGCACGAGCTTCGCGTCATCCATGCGCAGCTCGGTCGGGAAGCTCACGTGGCGGATCTTCAGGTCCTTCACGCGCGACTTCGCCTCGTTCAGCCGCCTGGCAGACTTGTCCCACGCGAGGACGCGGCCGTGCTCTCCCACGGCGTCGGCGAGCGCGATCGTCTTGCCGCCCGCGCCGGCGCAGTAGTCGACGACGGTCTCTCCGCCCTTCAGGTGGCACAGATCCACGATGCGCTGGCTGCCGATGTCCATCACCACCAGCCGCCCGTTCTTCATCGGCGCGGACTCGAAGATGGCGCGGCCCTCGTCCTCGAGGACCAGGCCGTTCGCCTCGGCGGGCTTCGTGTTGATGCCCTTCGCGGCCAGCAGCGCCTGCACCTCGTCGCGCGTGCCGTTCGGGCGCACCTTGAACATGAGCGGCGGCTCGCGGTTGAGCGCGGCCATCATCTCCGGGTCCTTGATGGCCTCGGCGAGCCAGGTGGGGAACGAGTGCGTCAGCGCAGGGTCGTCCTCCGGGACCGTGATCGGCTTCGAGATCGCGCCCTCGATGACGGCGTCCGGCACGGAGCGGGGCCGCACCGGGCCCGGCAGCGAGATCTCCCGCATGACCTGCGCGACTTCCGCGCTCGTGCGCAGGCGTCGCCACAGCGCGTAGCGCAGCACGGCGCGGTCCTCTTCGAGCTGGAACGACGACGGCGCGTGACCGGCCAGCTTCGCCGCGGCGTCGAGCCAGCGCAGGTGCCGCGAGAGCTCGCGCGTGCAGAAGGCGACGAAGCGGCGCTCGTTGCCGCCCAGGCCCTGGGCCTTCGCGAGCGACTCACTCAGCGCCGCCCGCAGCGGCCTGCCCTTCAGCACCGCCACGTGCGCCGAGACCGCCGCCGCCGCGGCCTTGCGTGACGCCATTCCGATCACGCTCGCTGTCTACAATGATCCTGCCGCTCGCGTCGTACGCGTACGACTTGCGCGTGCCCATCAGCATGTCGAACCACGGCGACGTCGCGCACCAGTTCGCGTTCTGATCGCGGCCCATGTGGTGATCGGAGGGCCAGGGCAGCTGCCGCCTGCACCCCTCGGGATCCAGGTGAGCCCGGCGGTGCACGAAGCAGTACCGCGCGGCGCTCAGGAAAGAACGGCAACAGCGGCGCGTGCAGGAGCGCGATGCCGGCCACCGACATCGCCTCTCTCGCCAACCCGAGGCACGCGCCCGACACCCGCCGGTTTCGCGGTGCCTCGGCGTCCGAAGTGGCCCCTCCCGGACTCGAACCGGGATGACTTTAGAGGTCGGGGGATTTTGAGTCCCCTGCGTCTACCAGTTTCGCCAAAGGGCCTTGGCCTTGTTACCTACCAGACTGCTAAAGGGCCGTCCGCCATGATCAACCTGGGCATCTCGCTCGCCCTCGCCGCCGTCGTCTTCGTGCTCGTGAAGCTCGCTGGCTTCCCGACGTACGCCGGGGCGATTCCTGCCACGATCGTCTTCCTCGGCACCTTCGTCGTGCTGGGCCGCCGCACCTTCACGCAGCTCCAGAAGCTCATGGGCGACGTCCAGAACGAGCTCCAGAAGCTCCCGCCCAACGCCAAGGAGCGCAAGAACCGCGTCGACGCCGTGGTGAAGAAGCTCGAGGGTGCCTTGCCGCTCGGCAAGTGGCAGTTCCTCGTCGAGGGCCAGATCTACGGCCAGATCGGCATGCTCAAGTACCTCTTCGAGGACTACGACGGCGCCAAGGCCGCCTTCGCCAAGGCGAACCCGCGAGACCACTACGTCAAGGCCATGGAGGGCGCCCTCGCCTACAAGCGCAAGGACTACCCCGCCATGGAGAAGTCCTTCGAGGCCGCCGTCACCCACGGCAAGAAGGAAGGCCTCATGTGGGCCACCTACGCCTGGTGCCACTTCCAGCTCAAAGAGAAGGACAAGGCGATGAAGATCCTCGCCCGCGGCGTCGAGCAGAACCCCTCCGACGAGAAGCTCAAAGCCGCGCTCACCGCGCTGCAGAACGACAAGAAGCTCAAGATGTCCGCGTGGGAGCCCGCCTGGTGGCAGTTCCACCTCGAGCCGCCTCCGGTGCAGCAGCAGGTGATGTTCCAGGGCGGTCGGCGCGCGCGGTACCGCTGAAGTCGCCGGGCGCCGCTTGAGGCTTCAGGCCGCTGAGGCCAGCAGCTGCTCGACGCTGAACGGCGGCTTCACGAACACGGCGCCCTGCTCTTTTCGAAACCACGTCAGCTGCCGCTTCGCGTAGTGCCGCGTCGCCTGCGCGGCGAGCTCGATCGCGCGTGCCTGCGAGATCTCGCCGTCGATCACCTGCAGCGCCTGGGCGTAGCCGACGCTCTGCATCGGCGCGGCCTCCCGAAAGCCGCGCGCCACCAGCGCCCGCGCCTCGTCGACCAGCCCGGCCTCGAACATCGCCTTCGTGCGCGCGTTGATCGCCGCGTACAGGGCCTCTCTCTCGGGCTCGAGCACCCAGAGGCGGTATTCGTGCCGCTTCGGCGCGAACGCGTGCTGCGAGCGCGAGGCGCTCGCCGGCTTGCCGGTCGCCGCGTGGATCTCGATCGCCCGCACGGCGCGCACCCGATCTCTCAGCGGCAGCCGCGCCGCCGTCTCGGGGTCGACCTCTTCCAGCCGCGCGTGCAGCGCCTCGTCCGTGAGGGCCTCCAACGAGGCTCGCAGCGCCTCGTTCGCCGGAGCCGCCTCGATGACCCCGTGCAACAGCACGCGCACGTACAGGCCGGTGCCCCCGACGACGACGACCTCGCGGCCGCGCGAGCGAACCTCGGCGATCGCCGCATCCGCGAGCGCCGCGTACCGGGCCGCCGAGAACGCCTCGAGCGGCTCAACCACCGACACGAGGTGGTGCGGCACCGCGGCGAGCTGCTCGGCCGACGGCTTCGCCGTGCCGATGTCGAAGTACCGATACACCTGCTGCGAGTCGGCGCCGACGATCTCGGCGCCCAGCTTCTGCGAAAGCTCGATCGCCAGTGCGGTCTTCCCCGAAGCCGTGGGACCGCACAGGACGTGCAGCAAGAGCTACTTCCCGACGACCGCGGCGACCTCTTTGTCGAGCAGCTCGGACGCTTCCTGGTTGTAGCCGCGGTGGACGAGCTTCACGACGCCGTCGGTGTTCACCATGAACACGCTCGGCAGCGGGCTCTGCGTGCCCAGCCACCGGCGCGCGACGAGGTTGAACCGGTCCTTCAGCACCGGGAACGTGACTTTGTTCTTCTCGATGAGCTCGTTGATGATCGCGTAGCCCTTCTCCTCGGTGTCGATCGACACCATCACCACGCGCAGGCCCTTGGGGCCGTACTTCTCGTGCAGCGACTGGAGGTACGGCATCTCCTTCTTGCAGGGGCCGCAGAACGACGCCATGAACGACAGCAGCACCACCTTCGCCTGCTTGTCGGCCGCGTCGGGCCCCACGTAGCGATCGAGCCCCACCGCGGTCAGCCCACCGAGCTGCTTCGAGTTGTACGTGGGCAGGCGGAACATCGGAGCCGGCTTGTCGACGGCAGCCAGCTCGTCGTCCGCCAGCGCGGGAACAGCCAGAAGCGCGAGGAGTACGGTCGGGATTCGCATGGAGGCGGGGCGCATACTACGGGAAAGACGCGCCCCCTTCAGCCCGGATTCACTCACGCCTTGACGCCGATGCGCTGGCCCATTCGCACCGGCTCGTTCGCGAGCAGCTTCTCGTCCCACTTCACGCGGCCCTTCTCGAACAGGAGAATGACCGTCGAGCCCATCTCGAACATGCCGAGCTCTCCGCCCCGCTCGATCGGAATCGGCCGCTCGTACGTGTGCGTCTTCGCCGGCTGCCCGGTGTGCGTCACGATCGCGTCGTACGACGCGTGAATGCGCGCCACGCACGTCGCGCCCACCGCCACCACCGCGACCTTGCCCAGCGACGTCGTCAGCCACGTCACCAGCCGCTCGTTCACCGCGAACAGCGCGTCGACGTTGCGCACCGACGCCGGGTTCACCGGCCAGAACTCGCCCGGCAGGTACGTGTAGCCGTCGATGGTCCCCTCGAGCGGCGCGTGGATGCGGTGGTAGTCGCGCGGCGACAGGTACAGCGTCGCGTAGGCCCCGCCCTCGAAGGCCTCGGACCGGCTCTCGTCACCGAGCAGCTTGCCGATCGGGAACGTGATGCCCTTCGCCTGCACGCAGGACCGGCCGCTCACGTACCCGGCCTCGCTGACGGCGCCGTCGACCGGCGACACCACCGCGTTCGGAGACATGTCGATCGGCCTGAGGCCCGGCTTGAGCTTGCGCGTGAAGAACTGCGCGAACGTCGGGTAGCTCGAGATCGGCGACTCGGCGTCGTCGAGCGCCACGTTGTAGCGCTTCGCGAAGAACTTCATGAACGCCTGGTGCACCGGCGCCGGAGCCGGCGCCCGCGTCAGCATGCCCACCACCGTCGACAGCGCCGATCTCGGCAGCAGCCGGATCAGCTTCATGTACGTCTCTTCGTTCATGTCGCTCTAATACTGTTGGCCGGGGCCGGTCTGCTCGCCCGGAGTGGTGGGCGGCTTCGGCAACTCGTTCTGCGGCGGAGCCGGCGTGATGTTCGGAGGAGGAGGCGGCGCGGGCGTCGGAGACGGAGCCGGCGTCGCGGGACCGCCGGCGGCTCCGGCCGTACCCGTTGCTCCACCTGCGCCGCCCGGCGGGACAGGCCGCAGCTGCGTCTGCAGCTGCGAGCGGTCGTAGGTGCCCATCATCTTCCCGCTCTCGAAGACGAGGACGCGATCGGCGTGCCTGGGATAGCGGAAGCGGCAGTTGCCGCTGTCGACGCGCTCGAACATCTCGCCGTCGCCCTGCTGCTGCTCTCCACGCTTGATCTTGATCGTTCCGGCGGAGACGAAGCACTCCTGCGTCAGGCGGCGCACCTCCTCGACCGTCATGCCGACCTGGGGCTCCGACGAGGCCGCTCCGGCATCGGCCGGGCTCTCGGGCTGCCCCTCGTCGGGGAGTCGCGGGGCCGACGCCGTCGTGCCGGTCACGTCTGGCGGCCGTTCGACCGAGTTCATGATCCGCTCGTGCGCGGCGGCCTCGTCGGCGATGCGCTTGCGCTCGGACGCGATGAAGCCCTCGAGCTCGCGCGCGGCGGCGTTGTCGAGCGACTCGGCGGGCACCTTCGCGAGCAGCTCGACGACGCGATCCATCTCCGGGTCGGCGTAGGCGTCGTCGCCGTGCTTCGCGACGAGCGTCGAGTGCAGGCCCTTCGCTTCGGTGTACTCGAGCGACGGCTTCGGCTTTCTGCACCCGGCGAGCGCGAGCGACACGCCGAGCGCGAGGCACGTGATCGTTCTCATCGGGAAGCGAATGTAGGGCCGAAACCGCCTACACACCGAGGAAAAGGCGCTTGCCGAAGTTCAGCGCCAGGTCCGCGTCGAAGATCTTCTGCGCCGACGCCTCGATGTCGTACTCGACGCGCAGGTACTCGACCGTGCGCGCGTCGGTGTCGCAGATCACGAAGCAGGCCCGGTTGTCGTAGTCGCGCGGCTGCCCGACGCTGCCGACCGAGATGATGTACTTGTAGCCCTTGCGCACGCCAAACTTCTGCGCGACCACGTCGTTCACCTCGCCGTTGCCGAGCGCGAACGCCTTGCACAGGTGGCTGTGCCCGATGAACGTGACGTCCGGCAGGTCCTGCACGAAGGGCGTGAGCTCGCGCGCCTGCTCGAGCGCGAAGATGTACTCGTAGGAGCGCGGCTCGATCGGTGAGCCGTGGCAGAAGCCGACGTCGCCGATGCGGTACGTGTACGGCAGGCTGCGAAGCCAGCCGAGGTTCTCGTCGGTGATGACGTTCGCCGACCAGTCGAGGGCGTGCCGCGCGGCGTCGTAATAGAACGAGTAGTCCATGCGGCCGGCGACGGCGGCGTCATGGTTCCCCAGCAGCGTGACCTCGGCGTTCTGGCGCACGAGATCGCAGCACGGGTTCGGAGAGGCGCCGTAGCCGACGACGTCTCCGAGCGAGACGAGGCGGTCGACCTTCTGCTGGTCGATGACCTTCAGCACCTCGGTCAGCGCTTCCAGGTTGGAATGGATGTCCGAGATGATCGCGATGCGCATGTGTCAGCCGTTGGGTTTGGGGGCCAGCTGCTCGCTCTGTATCAGCTTCCTCAACTCTTCAAGCCGCTTTCCGTCGATGGTCTCGAACTGAAGCCCCATGCCAGGAGGCCCCGAGTCACCGTCAGAGCGGCACCACACCACCTTCGCCTGCGCTTCGATGGGCGCCTCTTGCCCGAACCGCAGCGTCGCGCGCGACCCCTGCGAGAGCGGCGTGCTCGTACGCAGGAATAGACCGCCCTCGGAGAGGTTCCCGATGCGGGCGTACACCGTCACGTTTTCCCCTTCGCACCAGCAGCGCAGCCGGCTCATCACCCGGGCGTGCTTGCGGTTATCGATCGTCAACTCCGGCCCTCCGGACAACAGGTACATCCCCCCGGCAGGCGTTCTCGCGAAGCGTATGGATCGCGCTCGCGACCCGTCAAGGAAGCTCCACTGCGACATGCGCGGTGGGTGTACGCTGCCGCTGCACGCCGTGACCACTCCTCGTCCCGTCCGACACCGCTGCGAGCTGGTCGCGAAGCTCGAGATCGAAGGGCAGCAGCCGCTGAAGGTGCGGCTGCTGGACCTGTCCGAAGCCGGCGCGTTCGTCGAGGAGACGAAGGGGCTCGAAGAGGTGCAGGTCGGCGACGGGCTCACGCTGACGATCGCGCTGCCCGGCGGCGATGCGTGGAAGGCGAACGCCGTCGTCACCCGCATCGGCACGAGCCGGCGAGATCTCAAGCACCCGTCGGTGGCCCACGTGACGGTCTCCGCGATCGGCTTCGGCGTCGAGTTTCAACAGCTGCCGGACGACGGGCTCGAGCAGCTGCGCGACTTTCTCGAGCTGCTCGACGAGCGTTAGACGCGGGCACCGCCCAGACCGTCGGGTTGACGAAGTCACTCCCGGGGGCTTGCCCCCCGCCCCGCCGGCAGGCGCCCCCTCAGACCGTCGGATTGATGAAGTCGTAGATCTTCTCGATCGCGATCTGCCGGTACCGATCTGCCTTCAGGGATCTGCGCGCGCAGTCGTAGATGAGCTCGTTGCGAGGCCGAGTCGGCTCCTGCTTCCGCCGCCGCTTCACCTCTTTCAAGATCGACTTGAACGCGCCGGGCGGGTGGTAACAGAACGCCGCCGAGAACCAGTGCTGGGCCGCGAACGGAATCAGCCGGGCCTCGACGATGTCGCCCTTGTTGAGGCCGATGAGCTTCCGGCGCTCGGTGACCTCGTGATCGTCTCCGTCGAACAGCTCGCGTACGCGCACGAAGCCGTCGCCGAGCTTCCGCACCTCGTAGAGCCCGTGCAGCGTCTGCGTGAAGCCCTCGAACAGGCCCGCACGCTCGGGGTTCTCGACCTTCAGCTTCTCGAAGAGCTCCTGCGCCGGCGTCTTGCCGCGGTGCACAGACACCCGATCGAACACGTAGTGCTCGAGGAACGACGCCATGCGCATCTCGACCTGCTTGTCGTCGTCGAAGATCTCTCCGGTGAGCTTGAAGAACTCGGCCTTCGCCTCGAGCAGCTCGGCCTGGCGGACCTCGGGGGTCGCCCACTTCACCAACTCTTCGAAGTACGGCTGATACGACTCACTCATTTGTCGGTAGTTTTCATCGAGGCAGCGGCACCCCGGCCATCAGATCCGCGAAACGTTGGAAGAGATACCGGGCATCGTGCGGCCCGGGAGACGCCTCGGGATGGTACTGCACGCTGAACGCTTTGGCGTCGGGAACCGCGAGACCCTCGACGGTACGGTCATTGAGGTTGAGGTGGGTGACGAGCGCCTTTCCCGAGAGGCTCTTGTCATCGACCGCGAAGCCGTGGTTCTGCGCCGTGATCTCGACCTTCTTCGTCATCAGGTCCTGCACCGGCTGGTTCGCGCCGCGGTGGCCGAACTTGAGCTTGTACGTCTTGCCGCCGAGCGCGAGCGCGAGGATCTGGTGCCCCAGGCAGATGCCGAACACCGGCACCTTGCCGACGAGCTGCGCGACGGTCTTGTCGGCGCCCTTCACCGCGGCGGGGTCTCCGGGGCCGTTCGTGAGGAACACGCCGTTCGGCTTTCGCGCGAGCACCTCGTCGGCCGTCGTCGTCGACGGCACCACCGTCACGTTGCAGCCGACGTCGGCGAGGAACTGGAGCATCGAGCGCTTGAGGCCGTAGTCGATCGCCACGACCTCGAACTTGCCGCTCGAGTCCTTCCCCGGGTCGCCGGTCAGCGGATCCGGAGTCGTCTTCGTCCACCGGTACGTCTTCTTCGTCGAGATGCCGGTCGCGAGATCGAGGCCCTCCATGCCGGGGGCAGACTTCGCCTTCTCGACCAGCGCCGCGTGGCTCGCGCCCGACGTCGAGAGCACGCCCATCTGCGCGCCGTTGTCGCGCAGGTGCCGCACCAGCCGGCGCGTGTCGATGCCGTCGAGGCCGCCGACGCCCCACTTCGCGAGGTACTGATCCAGCGTCAGCTTGCTGCGCCAGTTCGACGGCTCGCTGAACTCGCGCACCACCATGCCGACCGCGTGCGGCCGCTCGCTCTCGTCGTCGTCGGGGTTCGTGCCGACGTTGCCGATGTGCGGGTAGGCCATGGTGACGATCTGCCCGACGTACGACGGGTCGGTGAGGATCTCCTGGTAGCCGAACATCGAGGTGTTGAAGACCACCTCGCCGACGACGTCGTCGGCCGAGCCGAACGAGCGCCCCTCGAAGAGGGTTCCGTCGGCGAGTGCGAGGACTGCTTTTTTCATCGTGATGCTCCTTGCACGAACGTGTAACGCATGCGGCCGCCTTGCGGGTCGAACACGGCGAAGTCCGCCGGGGCTCCCGGCTCGAGCGTCGGAGACGGCAGCCCGAGCACCGTCATCGGCCCGCTGGTGAACAGCGCGACGGCCCGCGCGGGAGGAACCCCGGCGGCGAGGACGTCGGCGAACGCCGTGCGCAGCGTCGCCCGGCCCCACGCGGCCTGCTCGAACGGGTGCTCGCGCTCGAGGATCGTCGGCCGCCGGTGATCCGACGCGATCGCGTCGAGCGTCCCGTCGATCACGCCCTTCTTCACCGCCTCGACGTCCGCCCGCGATCTCAGCGGAGGCCACAGGCGCGCCTCGAGCGCGTACCCTTCCGCCTTCGAGTCGTCTTCTCGGATGTGGTGCGGCGTCGCGTCGGCGGTCACCGGCAGCCCCGCCCGCTTCGCCGCCGCGATGCGCTCGACGCTGCCCTTGCACGTGACGTGGGAGAAGTGAATGCGGCCGGTGCTGCCCTCGAGCACCGCGAGCGCCGCGGCGATGGCGGCGACCTCGGCCTCGGGCGGCGCTCCGTTGAGGCCCAGGCGCAGCGCCGTCGTGCTCTCGCCGAGCATCGCGCCCGCCGAGAGGCTCACGTCTTCGGCGTGCAGCATCACCAGCTTCCGCTCCGCGTGCTGCAGCGCCCGCCGCAGCAGGCCGTTCGTCGCCACCGGAGCGAACCCGCTCGACAGGCACGGCGCCTGCGGCGCCCGCTCGCCCAGCTCGGTGCCGCGGGTCAGCTCGGCGGCCTGGGCGATCTCGATGCCGTCGTCCGGCACCGGCTTCGACGAGGGGTCGGCGATGAGGCAGGTGAAGCCGCCGGCGATGGCGTCGGCCACGTCTTCCGGGCCGCGCAGCACGCAGCGCAGGTCGGTCAGCGCCGGGAACAGCCACAGGCCGCTCAGGTCTTTGCGCTGCGTCACCGGCACGCTCTTCGGCTCGACGATGCGGCCGTTCGAGACGAGGACGTCGCGCTTGCCGTCGGCCCCCGTCGAGGGGTCGATGACGCGGGCGCCTTCGAGGAGCAGGCCGCTCATCGCACGCTCTCCAGGATCGCCATGCGAACGAAGACGCCGTTCTTCACCTGCTCGAGGATCAGCGAGCGCGGGCCGTCGGCGACCTCGGGCGCGATCTCGACGCCGCGGTTCACCGGGCCCGGGTGCATGACCACGGCGTCCGGCTTGAGCGCCTGCGCGCGCTCGATGGTGAGGCCCCAGCGCTGGTGGTACTCGCGCTCGCTGGCGAAGAACGCGTCGGCCATGCGCTCGCGCTGCACGCGCAGCACCATCACCGCGTCCGCCCCCTCGATCGCGCGGTCGAGCTCGATGTCGACCTCGGCTCCGAGCGCGGCCCAGCCTTCCGACACGAGCGAGCGCGGGCCGCAGAGCGTGACGCGAGCGCCCAGCGCCTTGAGCGCGTGCAGGTTCGAGCGCGCCACGCGGCTGTGCAGCACGTCGCCGACGATGAGCACGCGGCGGCCGTTGAACGTCTTCCACTTCCGCCACAGCGTGAAGGTGTCGAGCAGCCCCTGGCTGGGGTGCTCGTGACGCCCGTCGCCGGCGTTGATCACGCTGCACGGCACGTTCGCCGCGGCGAAGGCGGCGGCCCCGCTCGCCTGGTGGCGGATGATGATCGCGAAGGGCCCGAGCGCGGCGATGTTCCTCACCGTGTCGAGCAGCGTCTCGCCCTTGCTGGCCGACGAGCCGGCGATCGTCCAGTTGAGGACGTCGGCGCCGAGCGACTTCGCGGCGGCTTCGAACGACGAGCGCGTGCGCGTCGAGGGCTCGAAGAAGAGGTTCGCGACGAGGCGCCCTTTCAGCGGCGCGTCGTTGGGGCGGCCGGCCTCGTGCTGCGCGGCGCGCTCGAAGAACGCCTCGATGCGCTCGCGGCTCATGCCTTCCAACGCGAGGAGATGCCGGGCGGTCACTGGAACGACTGCTCCTTCTCGACGTGAAAGTGCACGGGCTTGACCTTCTGGAACGGCTTGAAGCGGACCTCGCGCACGTAGTCGACGGTGATCCGGATCCCCTTCGTCGCCTCGTCTCGAAAGACGGTCACGTTGTCGGTCGTCAGCCCGAGCCCGGGCACCTCGACGCGCTGCCCGTCGTCGTTCTCCTCGAAGTGGTATCCCACCGCGTTCTGGCCGGTGTTCACGCGGTTGAGCACGACCTCTGCCAGGCGCTCATCCGCCGTGAAGTAGCCCTTCGTGAAGGCCACCTCGACTGCCTCTTTGACGGAGAGGTTGTCGACCCAGGGCGGGATGAAGATCACCGCCGCGTACAGCACGGCGACCAACGCTGCGAGGAAGAGCCACGTACTGACACTCATCTGCCCTCGCCTCTGCACGAGGCACGCTCGCTATCAGCGCGCTCGAATGCTGGTCAAGGGTTCAGCGCGTGGCGTTTCAGCGCGCCGAAGAGGTCAGCGCTTCGGCTCGTTGCCGCACATCGTGACCGATCGGAAGAACCGGTCTCCTCGGATGCCGGTGCCGCCGAAGATGCTCGAGAACAGGCCGTCGTGGCTGAGCGACAGCCAGATCACCGTCGCCTTTCCCTTGATGTCGTCGAACGGGACGAACTGCACGCCGAGGTGCCGTCCGCCGCCGAGGCCGAACCGGCTGTCCTCGCTGTTGTCGCGGTTGTCGCCCATCACGAACACGCTGCGCGGCGGCACCGTCATGTCGACGTCCGCGTCGTTCGGGTACGCGCGGTTCAAGATGTAGTGCGGGACGCCGTCGAGGCTCTCGCGGCTCAGGCTCGAGCGCACCGGTCTCCAGTCGTTCTGGAACCAGGTCGGGATGCAGGCGACGAAGCCGATGTCGCAGTTCGGCATCTCCCAGCTCTGGTAGTCGGGGTTCTCGACCTCGGTCGGCAGCTCGACGCCGTTCACCTTCACCTGCGCGCCGTGAACCTCGACGCGGTCGCCCGGCGTCGCGATGATGCGCTTGATGAAGTCCTTGCCGACCAGGCGGTTGTCGAAGACGACGACGTCGCCCTTCTTCGGCTCGCGCACGATCACGAACGGCACCTTGTTCATGAACGGCACCCGCACGCCGTAGATGAACTTGTTCACGAAGATCTGATCGCCGATCTCGAGCGTGGGGATCATCGAGCCAGAGGGGATCTTGAACGGCTCGACCAGCACCGAGCGGATGAGCAGCGCCACCAGCAGGGCCTTGACGAAGCCGCCGGCGAAGTCGCGCGCGCCACCGCGCTTGAACTTCTTGAGGTGCTTGTCGCCGGCCTCGCCCATCGCCGTCGTGGTCTCCTTGATGGCGACGGGGTCGCGCCGCCCGATCGCCTTCAGCGTCGCGGCGATGCGCTCGGCGAGCTCGTCGACGGCCTTGCCGCCCAGGGCCGCCGCGTTGCGCGTGGCGACCTCTTCGATGTCCGCGATCGCCTCGTCGGCCAGGTGACGCGCCTTGCGCCCCAGCATGAACTCGCGCGCCACGACCCGCATGCCCACCAGCGCGAAGTAGTACGCCAGCATGATGAGGCCGAACCCCTGCAGCACCGGCTGCAGCGCGGGGTACGCGCACACCGAGAACTCGACGATCACGAGATAGATCGTGAACGCGATGCCGAAGATCGAGATCGGCGCCCACAGCGAGGTGAGGCGATCGACCCACCTCGTCTTCTTCAGCGCGGCGACATCCGACCGCTCGAGCTTTGCCTGGACCGCGTCGGCGAGGGCGCGTGAGGCCAACGAGTCACTCCTCCGTCTTCAAGACGGCGAGGAACGCTTCCTGGGGAATCTCGACGGAGCCGACCTGCTTCATGCGCTTCTTGCCCTCTTTCTGCTTCTCGAGGAGCTTGCGCTTGCGCGAGATGTCGCCGCCGTAGCACTTCGCGAGCACGTTCTTGCGCATCGCCGAGATCGTCTCGCGCGCGATGATCTTCGCGCCGATCGCCGCCTGGATCGCGACCTCGTACATCTGCTTGGGGATCACTTCCTTCAGCTTCTGACAGACGTCGCGGCCGCGCTGGTAGGCGCGCTCCTTGTGGACGATGATCGAGAGCGCGTCGACGGGCTCTCCGTTGACGAGGATGTCGAGGCGCACGAGATCGCTCTCGTTGTAGCCGGCGAGCTCGTAGTCGAGCGACGCGTAGCCGCGCGACACGCTCTTCATCTTGTCGAAGAAGTCGAACACCACCTCGGCGAGCGGCATCTCGTACGTCACCTTCACGCGCGTGCCGGACGAGCCGAGGTACTCGATGCCCTTCTGCAGGCCGCGGCGTTCCTGGCAGAGCTTCAAGATCGCGCCGAGGTGCTCGTTCGGCACGTGAATGTGGCACGTGAGCATCGGCTCTTCGATGTGCTCGATGGTCTGCACCGGCGGCAGCTTCGCCGGGTTGTCGACGAAGATCGGCTCGCCGCTCGTCGGGAACACCTTGTAGACGACGCTCGGCGCGGTGGTGATGAGGTTCAGGTTGTACTCGCGCTCGAGGCGCTCCTGGACGATCTCCATGTGGAGCAGCCCGAGGTAGCCGCAGCGGTACCCGAAGCCGAGCGCGGTCGAGCTCTCGGGCTCGTAGGTGAAGGCCGAGTCGTTGAGCCGCAGCTTCACCAGCGCGTCGCGCAGGTTCTCGTAGTCGGCCGAGTCGATCGGGAACACGCCCGAGAACACCATCGGCTTCACTTCCTTGAAGCCGGGGAACGGGGCGTCGGTCGGCGTCGCGTCGTCGGTGACGGTGTCGCCGACCTTCGCGTCGGCGAGCTCCTTCACGTTCGCGACGAGCACGCCCACCTCGCCCGCGATGAGCTTCTGCACCGGCCGGGAGAACGGGCTGAAGACGCCGAGCTCCTGCACCTCGAACTTCTTCTGGTTGCTCCAGAGGCGAATGTTCTGCTTGAGGCTCAACGCGCCCTCGAGCACGCGCACCAGCATCACGACGCCGCGGTAGTTGTCGTACCAGCTGTCGAAGACGAGGGCCTTGAGCGGGTTCGACTCGGAGCCCTTCGGCGACGGCACGTGCTTCACCACCGCCTCGAGGATCTCTTCGATGCCCAGGCCCTCTTTCGCGCTCGCCGGGACCGCCAGCTTGCCGTCGAGGCCGATCACGTCTTCGATCTCGGCGCGCGTGCGCTCGACGTCGGCGCTCGGCAGATCGATCTTGTTGATGACGGGGATGACCTCGAGATCGTGCTCGAGCGCCATGTAGACGTTCGCGAGCGTCTGGGCCTCGACCCCTTGCGTCGAGTCGACGACGAGCAGCGCGCCCTCGCACGCGGCGAGCGAGCGGCTGACCTCGTACGCGAAGTCGACGTGCCCCGGCGTGTCGATGAGGTTGAGCACGTACTTCTGGCCGTCGCGCGCGGTGTAGTTCATGCGCACGGTCTGGGCCTTGATGGTGATGCCGCGCTCGCGCTCGAGGTCCATGTTGTCGAGGAACTGGGCCTTGGCCTCGCGGTCGCTGACCGTGCCGGTCTTCTGCAGCAGGCGGTCGGCCAGCGTCGACTTCCCGTGATCGATGTGGGCGATGATCGAGAAGTTGCGGATGTGAGCGTTCTCTGCGGGCATCTGTTGCGCGGGTGCTCGTACCACTAATCGCTGCCTTCGCAAGCAGCTACGGGTAAGGTCGGCGGCATCATGCGCACGACCCTCTGCTTTGCAGTGTTGTTGTCCGCAGTGTCAGCGAGCGCGCAGGACGCCGGCACGGCCGCCGCGCCCGACACGCGCCCGCCCCCGCCGGCCGACGAGATCAAGCGCGTGCTCGACTACTACTACAACGGCAAGGATCGCGGCCCCGCCCTGGTCGAGCTCAAGGCGTGCCTCAAGGTCGACAGCGGCAAGGGCCCCACGCAGCACGAGTGCATCGAGCCCGTCACCGGCAACGTGAAGAAGGACACCACGGTGCACGGCTGGACCATGTGGTACCTGCCCGAGGGCGCGAGCTACGACGACGTCGTGCTGCAGTTTCTCCACAACAACGACGTGCGCTCCACCGTCGACGTCAAGCTGAGCTCAGTCGGCCGCACCCGCACCTGGCGCAGCTCCACCGCCTCGAAGAAGGGCAAGTGGACGATCAAGGTGAAGCGCGGCGATCAGGAGCTCGGCTCGACGAGCTTCACGGTCGAGTAGCGCGCCTTCGCCTCCACAGCCCGATCGACGCCATCAGCGCAGACGCCACGAGCGCGACCACGGCCCACGCGACGGTGCGCGGCGCCCCACCGCTGGCGCCGGGCTCGAGGTGGAACGAATCGAGCGACGCCCGCATCGCCTCGGCGAGCAGCTCGTAGCGGCCCGACGGCACCGAGAACATCGCGACCGCGTGGCGCGCCTCGCCCGGCCACGCGGCCACCACGATCTGCCGCAGCTGGCTGCCGTCGCGCACCGAGCCGAACACCTCGACGCGCGGCATCGCCCCCTGCACCACCTCGACGCGCTCGAGCGCGAACTTGAGGCCCAGCTCGTTCGAGAAGTGCCGCGCCACCGCCGCCGACAGCTCGTCCCGGGCTCCGCTCGTCGACTTGAACGGCTCGTCGACCGTGGCGAACAAGAGCGCCGCGGCGTCCTCCTGGTCGCTGTCGACCAGCGCCGCGTGCAGCCTGCGCGGAGCGTCGTCGCTCTTCGCCACCGCTCCCACGCGCGAGCTGCGGAACAGATCGAGCCGCGCCATGCGGAAGTCCTTCGGCGGCCGGAAGCTGAACACGTCGTGCCGCACCGGCGGGCCGAGCAGATCTGCAGCGGCGAGCAACATGAGCACGGGAGCCACCATCGAGCCTCGAAGACGGTATAGCCTGAGGCGCGCGCATCAACGTGACCCCCGACGAACGCACTGAGGCCGAAGCCCGCGCCGACCGAGCCCTGCGCCGCGGCGAGCTGTCGGCGGCGCTGACGCTCTTCCAGGCGATCGCGAAGGCGTTCCCCGACGACGAGGTCATCCAGCAGAAGCTCAGCCGCATTCGCGAGAACCTGCAGCCGATGGAGCTCTCCCACGCGAAGACGCGCGTGCCCATCGACGAGGCGCCTCCGCCGACGAACTCGATTCAGAGCGCCGAAGCGCTCGCCGCCCGTGGCGACTACGCCGGCGCCATCGCGCTCTACCGCAAGGCGCTCGAGAAGCGGCCCGACTCGGATCTCATCAAGGAGCGCCTGAGCGAGCTGTTCCAGATCGCCCAGTCCATGGCGCCGCGGCCCTCGGCCCCGAAAATGGGGACAGTCCCCATTTCTCCGGCGCGCACATCACCGCCCACGCCCGCACCGGCACCCGCGTCACGAGGGTCGCCCGAACCCCTGACAGCAGCGCCGGCTCGCGGCCAAGGCCCCGTATCTACTGCGCGGCTGTTGTCCGACCTGCTCGACCAAATCAGTCGTCGGCGTCGCAGTCCCCCTCCGAGGGGCTGACTTCTCCGTCGCAATGGCCTGTTTTCCAGGGCGCGGACGTCATAGTCTCCGCGTCCGGTCTGACTTGACTGCCGTCCTTCGGAGACTCTCGAAATGCGTTTGGGCGTACTGACGGGCGGCGGTGACTGCCCGGGCTTGAATCCGCTGATCCGCGGCGTCGTGAAGCGCGGCATCCATGAGTTCGGCCACGAGTTCGTAGGGCTCGAAAACGGCTACATGGGCCTCGTCGAAGCGGACATGGCGCGCCCGCTCACGATGGCGGACACGCGCGGCATTCTGCCCAAGGGCGGCACGATCCTCGGCACGTCGAACAAGGCGAACCCGTTTCAGTACGCCGTGCGAGAGGGCGGCAAGTGGGTCGAGAAGGACATGAGCGCCCGCGCGCTCGAGCGGTACCAGGAGCTGAAGCTCGACGGCCTGGTCGCCATCGGCGGAGACGGCACGCTCTCGATCGCGCACCGCCTCACCACGCTCGGCATGCGCGTCGTGGGCTGCCCGAAGACGATCGACAACGATCTCTCCGGAGTCGACCAGACGTTCGGCTTCGACACCGCGCGCATGATCGTCACCGAGGCGATCGACCGGCTGCACACCACCGCCGAGTCGCACGACCGCGTGATGGTGGTCGAGATCATGGGCCGCCACGCCGGCTTCCTCACCCTCGAGTCCGGAGTCGCCGGCGGCGCCGACGTCATCCTCATCCCCGAGATCCCGTACCGCATCGAGCCGATCGTCGAGAAGATCAAGAGCCGCGGCACGCGCAAGCGCAGCTTCTCGATCATCGCGTGCTCCGAGGGCGCCTTCCCGAAGGGCGGCTCGGTCAGCATCATCGACAAGGCCGAAGACGTGCCGGGCCGCGGAGTCGTCCGCCTCGGCGGCTCGGGCAAGGCGCTCGCCGACGCGCTCGCGAAGCACCTCGAGGCCGAGATCCGCGTCACGGTGCTGGGTCACCTGCAGCGCGGCGGAGCGCCGACGGCTGCCGACCGCATGCTCGCCACGCAGTACGGCTGCAAGGTGCTCGATCTCATCCGCGACGGCCAGTGGGGCCACATGGTCGCGCTGCGCGAGGGACGCATCCAGGCCGTCTCGCTGGCCGAATCGAAGAAGGAGCGGCGCGTCGACCCGAACGGCGACGACGTCCGCTTCGCGAAGAGCATGGGCATCTGTTTCGGAGACTGACGGCGCGTGACTCTCGTGGGCCGGCACATCGGGCGCTACCGCATCCTGGAGCAGCTGGGCCAGGGTGGCATGAGCGTCGTGTACAAGGGCCTCGACACGGCGCTCGACCGCGAGGTCGCGGTGAAGGTGCTGCACCCGCACCTCGCCGGCAAAGAAGAGTCGCGCAAGCGGCTCGCGCGCGAGGCGAAGGCGGTCGCGCGGCTGCACCACCCGAACATCCTCGAGGTCTTCGACTTCGCGGCCGGCGACTCGAACGACGCGTACATCGTCACCGAGTACATCCGCGGGAAGACGCTGCGGCAGTTCCTCGCCGACGACACGCTGGCGCCGCCCGAGGTCGCGGCGATGGCGGTGCACGAGATCGCCTCGGCGCTCGCCCACGCGCACGAGCTGGGCGTCATCCACCGCGATCTGAAGCCCGAGAACGTGATGCTGCGCGAGGACGGGGTCCTCAAGCTGATGGACTTCGGCATCGCGAAGATCCTCGACCGCGACGAGAAGATGACGATGACCGGCGCGCTGGTGGGCTCGCCAGCGCACATGGCCCCGGAGATCGTCGAGGGCGAAGAGGCCGGCGCCGAGGCCGACGTCTTCTCGCTGGGGACGATGCTGTACCTCTTCGCCACCGGGCGCCTGCCGTTCTCGGCGGCGAACACGACCGCGACGCTGCGGAAGATCCTCGAGGGCACGTACGACGACCCGCGGCAGATCGTCGCGACGGTGAGCGACGAGCTCGCCGAGATCATCGCGACGTGCCTGATGCGACAGCCGAAGGACCGCTACCCCAACGCCGCGAAGCTGCGCGACGTGCTCGCCGACTACCTGCGCGAGCATGGCATCGAGCGCATTCACGAAGAGCTGCCGCGGTTCTTCCAGGATCCGAAGGCGTACCGGCGCGAGCTGACTCCGCGGCTGACGGCGGCGCTGCTCGAGCGCAGCGAGAAGTTCATCGCCGAGAAGCGGCCGGCGCGCGCGCTCGCGTCGCTCAACCTCGTGCTCGCGCACGACCCGACGAACCAGCAGACCATCGCGCTGCTCGCGAAGCTGAAGGCGACCTCCGCGCGGCAGAAGCGCATGGCGAGCTCGCTGCGCTTCGCGTTCGCGGCCGGCACGCTGTTCATCGTCGGCTCGGGGCTGTGGAAGGGCTTCGAGGTCTACAGCCGCGTCGCCGACTACCAGGAGCCGCTCGTCGCGCACCCCGCCGACGTGCCGGTGCTGACCGCCGGGCTGTACCCCGCTCCGCCGCAGCCGAAGGTGGTCGAGCCGCCGCCGGTCGAGCCGGTGCAGCCGCCGTCTGGCCAGCCGGTGGTGAAGCCGGTCGTGGCGGTGGTCCCGAAGATCGTGAAGCCGGTCGGGCCTCCGCTGCCGGGGGTGGAGACCACCGCGGCCGGGCCGGTCGACGCGATCGTGAACATCCGCCCGTACGGGTACCTCTCCGTCGACAAGGGCGAGCGCTCGGTGGAGCCGAACACGGTGCATCGGCTCAAGCTCGCTCCGGGGAAGCACACGCTGACCGTCACGTGCGACTTCTGCGATCAGCAGGGCCGGACGGTGACCGTCTCGGTCGAGGCCGGCAAAGAGAACCTGTTCCTGGTCCCCGCGCCGCTCAAGCCGTCGCTGGTGTCGTTCGCCGGCTTTCCCGACGACGCGATGGTGCGCATCGGCGCCGAGTCGCGCAGCGTGGCCGAGAGCCGCGGCAAGCCCTTCGAGATCCGCATGCCGCCGGAAGGCTCTCCGCAGATGCGGCACCAGGTGAAGTACGAGGTCACCAAGGACTCGGAGCGGCTCGGCGAGGGCGTCGTCGACGTGAAGCCGGGAGAGCCGTTGGTCATCAGCCGGGGTTCACGCTGATGCGTCTGGTGGCGCTCGCCCTGGTCTTCTCCACGGCAGCGTCCGCCCAGATCGTCCCCGATCGAGAGCTGGAGACCGTGCGGTCGATGTTCAATGCAGGCAACTACAAGCAGTCGCTCGAGCGCGCGCGCGACGCGATGGGCCTGGCGAACTTCAGCGAGGCGCAGCGGGTCGAGCTGCAGAAGTACGCCGGCCTGTCCGCCTTCAACCTGGGCGACTCCGCGAGCGCCGAGCAGCACTTCCTGCAGTTGCTCCGCATCAACCCCGACTACGTGCTCGACCCGTTCGCGGTGGCGCCGCCGGCGATCAAGCTGTTCGAAGACGTGAAGCGGAAGAACGCCGATGCGCTGAACATGATCCGGCAGCAGATCGCCATCCGCGAAGAGCAGCTGCGGCGCGAGGCGGCCGAGGCCGAGCGTCGCAAACAGCTCGAAGAGGCCGAGCGGCGGCGGCTCGAAGATCTCACGCGCAACATGCAGGTGAAGACGATCGAGCGAAGGTCGCTGTTGCCCAACTTCGTGCCCTTCGGCGTCGGGCAGTTTCTGCAGAACCGCATCGGCTGGGGCGTGACGTTCGCCGTCGTCGAGGCGGTGCTCGGGGCGACCAGCCTCATCGGGTACATCGCGATCGAGACGCTGTTCGAGAACGTCGAGATCAGGGTGCCGGGGCGGCTGTACGGCGGCGACGCGAACGGCGACTTCATCTTCACCGTCCGCAACATCCCCCCCCAGCGCAAGGGCGACCACCGCGCCTGGAACATCGTCAAGCTGACCAGCGGCATCGCGTTCTACGTGGTGGCGGCGATCGGCATCGTCGACGCCCTGCTCCACCACAAGGACGAGGTCGTCACCTACGAAACCCAGCGGCCCGAAGGCGTGCCGCCCCCGAAGCCGCCGGGGCCCAAGGCGAGCTTCAACATCTATCCCCTGCCCGGCGGCGCCGGCGCGGGGCTCTCAGGAACCTTCTGAAAATCCCGAGGGGCTTGCCCCTCCCCCCGCCGGGAGGCGGTTCAATCGCAGTACGCAGTACCCAGTTGCAAGGAGCACAACGATGGCCAGCCTCATGGTGAAGACCCCCGACGGAAAGACGCGCACGGTCGCGCTGCTCAAACGCATCACGAGCATCGGACGTGGCAGCGACAACGACGTGCAGCTCGAGGACGACCGCGTCCCCGAGAGCGCGCTGCACATCATGTTCGACGGGAAGGACTACCAGATCGGTGGTGGCTCCGAGTTCATGGTGAACGGGAAGAAGAAGGCCGAGGCGACGCTGTCGACGAACGACGTCATCTCGATCGGCTCGACCGAGCTCACGTTCGGCAGCGGCACCGCCCCGCTCGCCGCGCCCGCGCTCTCGAAGGGCGGCAGCCGCGACAGCATCTCGCAGAACCCCGACGCGGCGACCGTCGAGCAGCCCGGCACGGTGAGCCGCGACATGGCGGCGCTCAAGCGCCTCACGTTGTTCTCCGAGAAGCTGCTCGGCACCTACGAGCTCGACAAGCTGCTCGAGGGCCTGATGGACGAGGTCATCGAGGTCACGCGCGCCGACAAGGGCTTCCTGATCCTGATGGAGTCGAACCAGCTGCGCGTGAAGGTCGCGCGCAACATCTCGCGCGAGAACATCGAGGACGCGGTCGAGCGCGTCTCCGACTCGATCGTCGCGAAGGTGGTCCGCACACAGAAGCCGCTCATCATCTCGGACGCGCTCGACGACCCCGAGTTCAACGCCTCGGAGAGCGTGGTGAACCTGAAGCTGCTCTCCGTCATGTGCGCGCCGCTGCAGCACAAGGGAGAGATCTTCGGGCTCATCTACTTGGGCAACGATCGGCTGGTGAACCGCTTCGAGACGAAGAGCCTCGAGACGCTGACGATCTTCTCGGCCCAGGCGTCGCTGCTGCTCCAGAACGCGATCCTGGTGAACGAGCTCAAGCTCGACAACGTCGAGCTGAAGAAGAAGCTCGAAGACCAGCAGTACGGCGACATCGTCGGCTCGGCGCAGGCGATGCGCGAGGTCTACAAGCGCGTCGACAAGATCTCTCCGACGGACATCTCGGTGCTGGTCACCGGAGAGACCGGCACCGGCAAGGAGCTCATCGCCCGCGAGATCCACCGCCGCTCGCCGCGCGCGAAGGGGCCGTTCGTCACCATCAACTGCGGCGCGATTCCCGAGAACCTGCTCGAGAGCGAGCTGTTCGGCCACGTGAAGGGCGCGTTCACCGGGGCCGTCGCGACGAAGCCCGGCAAGTTCCAGGCGGCGATCGGAGGCACGCTGTTCCTCGACGAGATCGGCGAGATGCCGCTGCAGCTGCAGGTGAAGCTGTTGCGCGCGCTGCAGGAGAAGGTCGTCTACAAGGTGGGCGACAACCGCGGCGAGCCGGTCGACATCCGCGTCGTCTGCGCGACGAACAAGAACCTCGAAGAAGAGGTGAAGGGCAACCGCTTCCGCGAAGACCTCTACTTCCGCATCAACGTCGTGACGCTGAAGCTCCCGCCGCTGCGCGAGCGCGGCGACGACATCGTGGTGCTCGCCAAGTTCTTCCTCTCGAAGTACGCGCGCGAGTTCAACGCCAAGGCGAAGGGCTTCACGCCCTCGTGCACGGTCGCGATGAAGAAGTACGGCTGGCCCGGCAACATCCGCGAGCTCGAGAACCGGCTCAAGAAGGCCGTCGTGCTCGCCGACAAGCCGCTGCTCACGCCGGAGGATCTCGATCTGCGGCCCGAGAACCTGGATCCGATCATGCCGCTCGCGCTCGCGAAGGAAGAGTTCCAGAAGCGGTACATCAACGAGGTGCTCGAGCGGAACAACGGCAACCGCACCAAGACGGCGAAGGACCTGGGCGTCGACCCGCGCACGATCTTCCGGCACCTCGAGAAGCTCGAGGCCGAAAAGACGGGCAAGGTGCTGGCTCCGGACCCGGAGTTCGACGAAGCGTGACCGTGAAGGCGTGAAGCAAAGAGAGCTGACATGCAGAAGAGGCTGAAAACAGGGCGGATGTTCGTGGCCGGCCGGTTGCTTTGGCTGAGCCTCGCCTTGTCCTCATGCCTGCTTCCTCAGAATGACGAACCGCTGCCGGTGATTCCACCGGCCCGCAATCGGCCGCCCCGGATCTTCTTCACGGCCCCGGAACGCTCCTTCAAGTTCAGCATCGGGATGAACTGCAAGCCGCCGACGGTGCAGGCGGGAGTCGAGGACGCGGACCTCCAGGACCTGATTCGCATCAAGTGGTTCACATACGAGGGCAACGGCACCGACATGCCGACGCAGAGCTTCGACCGCGCCACCCTCCCCGAGTCCGCCGAAGCTCGTCGGTCACCCCCGCTCGAGCCACCTCCGACGGTCTTCAATCAGGGCCTTCTGACGCGTACGGGAGTGGCGCGCCAGCTCGAGGTGGTGGTGTCAGACGGAGAGTTCAGCGCCGATGGGCAGGGCAATCTCATCTCCCTGCCCCGACGGGTAGACGGCCCGGACGGCGGTCTCATCGACAACATCACCTACATCGACCGGTACGTCTGGGTCGTCGACACGGTGAACGAGCCGTGCCCTCCGCCATGAGAGCCATCGCCGCCATCGCTCTTCTCGCGAGTTGCGCTGCGCCGAACGCAAAGTTCGTCTCGGAACCCGCGTGCATCACGGACCTCGACTGTGGCCAGAACGGGCTCGTGTGTTTTCCGGACGGCTGCGGCGACCCCGGCACCGGCATCGTGATCGAGGTGACGGGGAACAGCCCCGGCCTCTACGCCCAGGACTTCGCGGTGCCGAATGGTGCGGCTCCCACCATGAATCTCGACGTGCGCGCACCGCTGACCCTTTCGGGTCGCCTCCAGAAACGCTCGGACGACGGCATGTTCCTGCTCGAATACACGGAGGGCGTGACCATCTCCGCAACGGGGCAGAGCGATCTCATTCCGGGGGTCAGTCGCTCGTACTCCCTGGTGCTTCCCCGCGCAGATCAGGCCGCCTATCAGATGTACGTCGGCGCAGGCACATACACGGTGACGGCACGCGCGAGTGAGCGTGCCGTTCCGTTTCAACGGTTGAAGGTCACCGTGGCGCCGGGCTCGGTCGCGGGGGCCTCGTTCGTTTTTCCGTCACCTGCGAACTCGCTGGCGTTGACCGGTCGCCTCGTGAAGACGACCAAGCCGACGCTCACGGTGCAGGAGGGAATGGAGATTCAGGCTTTCGACACCGCAGGTGGACTTCCGCTTTCCCAGCCCAGCCAGGTCGGCATGGGCGGCGACTTCACGCTGTATGTCGACAGCGAGTCCCTCCTGCTCACGTCACTCACCCTGGTTGCGACTCCGACGGATAGCGCGCGGCTTGCGCCCACCAAGGCTTTCGTCGTTGCGCCGGTGCCACGCGCTGGCATCTCACTCGGCGATCTGGAGCTCGGCGACTTCGGCGTCGGCCTCGTTGGCACGAAGGGCACGATCGTCGACAGCGCAGGATCGCCGGTGGTCGGCGCGCTCGTGTCCTTCGAGGGCAAGGTCGGCGGAGGCGGGTCGTTCAAGAGTCGCAAGGTGACGACCGATGCGAGCGGGAGTTTCAGCGCCGACCTCCTGGGCAGCGCCGGAGACGGCGCATATTCGATGACTGTGATTCCTCCGCCCGGCAGTTCTGCAGGGATCCTCACGACGGTCGTCCGCGCCGCGCTCGTCGACGGCAAGCCAGTGCTGCTGGCGGGTTCGCAGCCGAAGATCACATTCACGTGTCCCGAGCGGCTGCGGGTCACCGGCGAAGTTCTCGGCCCGAATGGTGAGCCCGCGATCGGCGTGCGCGTTGACGCGGCGCCCATCGAGGCAATCAACCAACTTCCACTGCCTGGAGACGTCGCGACGACGACAACCAGGGCCGACGGTCACTTCGAGCTCTTGCTCGATCCCGCTCGTTACCGGCTCGACTACATTCCTCCCGGGCGCCTCCCGAGAAAGTCACGTGTGGTGCGCGTCGAGCCGGAAGTGACGTTCGACGCCGGAGTCGCCAGAATTGCCGCCGTGGGTTCGTTCCGTCTGTCAGAAGGGCGCACCGTCGCAGGCACCGTTACCGTGCGCCCGAACACAGTTGACGTCAGCGACGGTGGCGTCGCCGGCGGCGGAACGCCGGTACCGAACGCCCTGGTGCGCTTCTACCGCGTCACCACCGTCGAGGGGCTCGACTCTTCTCTGCTCATCGGCGAGAGCTTCACCGACGACCGCGGCAACTACTCGGTCGTGCTGCCCGCCGCGCGCTGAAGCACCTCGAACGGCGCCCCCTCGACGCGCGCCCTGCTCTGCCTCAGCGACGCCTTCGTCTCGTCCGCAAGCTGCCAATCGCCGCGCCAGCCCATGATGATCGTCGGGCACGCGGCGAGCCTCGGCGCCACGTACGCCTGCGCTGCGGGAGATCGCAGAGCGGCCTCGGTCGTCGAGAAGCCCTTCCCGGCCGCGAGCAGCATGGCGCCGTAGCTGTCGACGATGACCGGCGCGCCGTCGCCGTGAGCGGGCAGCTCGCCCGCAGCGAGCGACCACGCCGGCTCGAACGCGAACCAGCACCTGGGCTGCGCCGCCAGCGCGCCGCGAAGCTCGAGCAGGCCGCGCGTGCGCGCCGGCCACGGCACCTGCACGGCGAGCCAGACGGCCGCGGCGAGCACCGCCCACCGCCACCGAAACCGCTCGAGCGCGGCGAAGCCCGCCCCGGCCAGGCCGCACTGCGCGACCGCGAGGTGCCCGTTGTACTGGCTCCAGTACGCAGCGGCGCCCAGGAACGCGGCGACGATCATCACCGTCGCAACGGCGAAGAACCGCTCGCGAAGCCCGACGAGACCCAGCACGACGAGCCCGGCGTGCGGCCAGCTGAAGATCTCGACGAGCCGCTGCAACAGCCCCTGCGTCGCGTCGGGCGGCCGCACGAGCTGAAACGCGATGACCTGCTCCCAGAAGGGCGTGGGCAAGAGCGCAAGCACCGGCACGAGCGCCACCGCGAGCGCCACCAGCGCCCGCACGTTCTTCTCGCGCCACCAGAGCACCGCGAACGCCGGGAACCACAAGAGCGCCCACAGCTTCATCCACACCGCGACGCCGAGCAGCGCGCCCGCCCGCCCCCAGCGGGACTTCACCGCGCACCATGCGGCGAGCAGCACGAAGAGGTTCAGCCACGGCTCGATGAACGGCCCGCGCTCGGTGCCGATGGCCTCGGGGTACGTCGCGTAGAGCAATGCCGCTGCGATCGCCGCCGCGTGCCCCACGCGCAGCATCACCACCTGCCCGAGCAGAAAGACGTTCAGCGCCCCGAGCACGCACGCCGCGAACCGCGCCACTTCGAAGCCGCGCACGAGATCGAACGACGCGAACGGAGCCCACCCGAGCAGCACGCCCGGCGGGTGGACGAACACGAAGTCGCGCCACGGCAGCACGCCACGCACGAGCAGGCCGGCCGCCGAGAAGTAGACGCCCTCGTCGTAGTCGACCGGGAAGCCCCACGGCCCGCCGAGGCCGATCAGCGGGCGCGCTCGAACCGCGAACGCCACCAGCGCGAGGACCGCGAGGTGGACGTCGGCGCTGCGCAGCCGCTCGCGCAGCGTCACTGAGCGAGCGACGTCTTCAGCGCATCGACGGTGGGCCCGACCTCACCCGCGAACTGCACCGCGTGCGTCGTGTAGAGGTCCATCGTCTGATCCAGCTTCGTGAACACGGCCTTCAGCTTCTCGCGGCCCGGCGTGTTCACCGCGCACGCCGACTCGGCGGCGCGATGACGCTGCAGCCACTCGACGCGAAACGCGGTCCAGTAGACGGCGTCGACGCGCCGCACCTCGGCCTGCAGCGCCAGGCCCTTGCGGCGGTCGTCGAGCTCGGCCCACAGCTCCTTCGCCCTGGCGAGGCACTCGTCGGCCGTCAGCGCGGTCGCCGACGGAGGCTGGTGATCCGGAGACATCGCCCAGACCGACTTCGCCACGCTCCAGATGATGCTCACCGCGAGGAACGACGTGATGGCGAGGTACAGCGCCCACATCGCGATCCGGAACGGCCGATACCGCGGATCGGACGGAGGGCTCGCCATCAGGGCTTGGCGACGGGTGCCGGCTGCGCGGCAGGAGCCGGAGCTGCTGGAGCCGGCGCCGCAGCCGCAGGCGGTTGAGCCGGCGCGGGGGCCGCTCCCGTCGGGGGCTGCGCCGCGGCCTTCTCGTTCTCGGCCCGCTTGAGCCGATTGCGGTAGCCGCTCGCGAACTCGCTGTTGGGGTGGTGCACGACGCCGTCGCGCGCGACCTCGATGGCCTTCTCCTTCTGGCCGAGCGCGTCGTAGACCTGAATCAGCATGATCATCGCGTAGTCGTGGTTCTTGAGGTTCTTGTTGCCCGCCACGTACTTCTCGAGCCACGGCTTGGCCTGCTCGTGCTTCTTCTGCTGGAAGAGCGAGTAGCCCAGGCTGTACGTCGCCTGGTTCACGTCGTCTTCGTTGGTCGGCTGCAGCGCCAGGAAGCGCGAGAGCTCTTCGGACGCCGCCGTCCACTCGCTCTTCACGTAGAGCTTCATGCCGCGGTCGTACATGCCGCCGCCGATCTCCTTGCGGAGCAGCGCGGCGCGATCTTGCAGGGCGCGCTGCGCGAACGGCGACACCTTCGACATGTCGAGCTTCGCGAGCGCGTCGATCGCCTTGAGCCGTTCGTCGCCGGTGAGCGTCGTCATCTGCTTGTAGACCTCGGCGGCGCGCTGATCCGCCGCCTGCGAGATCTGCGCCTCGGACTTCAGGCGGTCGACCTGCGCTTGCAGCTCGGCGACCTGCTTCTCGAGCTTCTCGCGGTCGGACGTGACGGCTCCGACGCGCGCGTTCGAGATGAAGACTGCCCCCGCGACGCACAGGATCAGGAAGCCCAGGTACGTGACGGCGGAAGAGATCCACTGCCTCTTCGCGAAATCCTCCTGCCGCTTCCCCACCACCTTCAGCTCGGCGTGCAGGTTCTTCAGCAGGTTGTCGGTCTTGATGACCAGGTTTCGCGACTCGATGACCTCGCGACGGATGTCGTCGAGACCCTTGTCGGTTTCGGTGGCCATGCTCGGCATTGCTACTACCACGAATAACGGGTCAGAGACCGCCGAGCATCCCAGACGTAACGGAAGGAGATCTCGGGAAGTAGAACGTGAACCCGAGCGAGAAGAAGCTCCCTCCGACGTTGAGTCCGCTCGTCACCCACACGCCACGCGCGTAGAGGAAGCGGTAGTCCACGAAGAGCGCGAAGCGCTCGGTCACCCGGTACGAGAGGCCGGCGACTCCCGCGACCCCGGTGATCAGGCGCTCGAACGTCTCGTTGCTGGCGCCGGTCCACACGTACCCGAGGACAGGTCCCAGGCTCACGCCGACGTACGGCGCGAAGCCGGGGAACAGAAAGTCCATGAAGGTGGCGCGCGCGCCGACCAGCGCTCCGTACGTGAGGATGTTGATCGGGTTGAAGCCGCCGATCTCGAAGCGATCGTGGCCCATGAAGAGATCGATCGAGACCTCGAGCCAGCGGATCGCTCCGTAGCCGAAAGAGGCGAAGCCCTGCGGGCCGCCGATGCCGCGCGTCACCGTGGGGTGGCCCTGATCCGCCGACTGCCGGAAGAACCAGTCCTGCCCGGCCAGCTTCCAGCCGCCCGACACGCTGATGCGCCCGACGCCGTCGATGCCGGTGTCCCACGGCTCGACCGCCGAGGCCTGCGCCGACGCGAGCACGAGCGCCAGCGCGACACCTCGCCGCACGCTCACCACGTCTTCCAGCCGTCGATGTGCCGGCGCGTCACGCGCGGAGGCGACGGCGGAGCGACCCTCGGCGCTCGAACGTGCGCAGAGGGAGCGACGGACTGCGGCGCCGCCTCGACCGGCCGCGGCGGAACGGGAGCTGGCGCCACAGCGGGCTCGACCTTCGCCGGCTGCAGCTTCTCCTCGAGCATCTTCACGTACATGCGCAGCTCGGCGACGGTCTGCTCGCGCTCCATGAGCTTGCGGTAGAGCTCGACGCGACGTTCCTTCTCGTCCATCAGCTCGGTGTGCATCTGCATCAGCGACGCCATGACCTTCTCGGCGAAGTCGCCGGGAACCATCTGGGCCTGGGTCGCAGCCTGGGCGAGCTCGGTGGTCATTTGCGGAACGCGACCTCGAGGAAGGTGGTGTTCTTGTGCGGATCGACGGTGCACCACAGGCAGCGCATGAGGCACCGGAAGCCGAACTCGCGCCAGATGATGCGGAAGTTCGCGAAGACGTCCTTGCTGGTGATGACACCGTTCATGTCGAGTCAGAGCCTCCGCGACAGGTGTGTTGCGAACGGTAGCAGTGGTGATCGATCGGTCAATTTATTGGCCGCCGAGGAGTCCGCGCGGCGCGGCCCAAGCTCGTACGCCTCAGGCGCCAGACAGCTGCAGCAGCGGCACCTCGTGCACGACGACGTCGCCGTGCAGGCACTCGAGCCCGAAGTCGACGTCGTCGAGCGCGGCGAGCAGCGCGTGCGCTTCGGCGTGCGACACCGACCGGTACGGCACCGCCGAGTGATGCGCCAGGACGGCTCTTGCGCGCGGGAGATCACGAAGCAGATCGACGAAGAGCCCGCGCACGTCTTCACAGGCGACCGGCAGAGACTTCACCGCGATCGTGGTGGCCCCGAACGGCTCGGCTTCGATGCCCAGCGCCTCGAGCTCGGCCTGCAATTCTGCGACCCGCTGCACCTCTGACGGCGTCAGCTCGACCGTGGCTCCGAACAGGGTTCGCTGCGCCTCGGCGCCGGCGCTGCTCAGGGACTGCAGGGCCAGCCGCTCGCGCACCGCGTGCGGGTCGACGACCAGCAGGGTTCCGCCCTGGCCTTCGCAGACCCAGTACCGCCCGGCGAGCTCGCCGAGGTACTTCACCTTCGAGAAATACCTCGGGGGTGGCGCTTCGTTGATCCCGGGTCGGGCCTGCCCGAAGCCCGGGTCCTTCGCCGAGGGGTCCAGGAACGCCATCGGCTCGGCGGCGCGCGTCAGGAACCGCTCGACCGCCTGCGCGTAGTACGCGCCCTGCAGCGGCAGCGCCTCGGGGCCCTCGCGGTTGCGCCACGGCGCAGCCTTCAGCGCGCTGGAGATCGCCACGTGGAGCGCCTCCTGCACCGACCTCGGATCCGAAAACCTCACCTCGAGCTTCTGCGGGTGCACGTTCACGTCGACGTCGCGCGGGTCGAGCTCGAGGTGAATGACCGCGACCGGCTGGCGGCCCACCGGCAGCGAGTCCTGAAACGCGCGCTGCACCGCGTGGTTCACGCCGCGGTCGCGGATGTAGCGGCGGTTCACCAGCGTGTAGAGGCCGCGCGCGTTCGGCAGGGTGAACTCGGGCGAGGCCACCCAGCCGTGGACGTAGAGCCCCAGGCGCCGCTCTTCGACCGGCAACAGGTGCGGGTGCACCTCGCTGCCCAGCGCGGCGGCGATGCGCTCGCGCGGGTCGTCGCACGGCGGCGCGGTCAACAGCGCCCTGCCCTCGTGCTCGACGAAGAAGCCGACGCGCGGGTGCGCGAGCGCGAGGCGGATCACGGCCTCCTGGCAGTGCACGAGCTCGGTCGCCTCGCGCTTCATGAACTTCCGCCGCGCCGGCGTGTTGAAGAAGAGATCGTCCGCGTCGATGCGCGTGCCCTTCACCGGCGCCGCGTCGGAGACTCTCGGGCTCGCTCCCCCTTCCGTCTCCAGCTTCGTGCCGACGTAGGCCCCCGCTTCCGCGGTCTCGATGCGAAAGCGCGACACCGACGCGATCGCGGGAATCGCCTCGCCGCGAAAGCCCATCGTCTCGATCGCGAACAGCCCCTCGAGATCGCGCAGCTTGCTCGTCGCGTGGCGCCCCATGCACGCCACCGCGTCTTCGCGCGACATGCCGATGCCGTCGTCCTGCACGGAGATCGCGGAGAGCCCGCCGGCCGCCAGCCTGACCCGAATGGTCGTCGCGCCGGCGTCGAGCGAGTTCTCGCAGAGCTCCTTCACGACGGACGCCGGCCGCTCGACCACTTCGCCCGCGGCGATCTTGTTGATGAGCGCTTCGGAGAGCGTCTGGATTCTGCCCAAGGGTCGGGTCGTTATACGCGCATCTTTGCTACGCTGCGCCCGCCTCGCTCGTTCCCCACATGACCGCACTTCCCGCAAAGGCCCTCTCGACCTCTCCGCGCGAGCTCATGGAGCGCGTCGCTTCCCAGCTCTCGCAGGTGGTGCTCGGCAAGGCCCAGCAGGTGCGCCTCGCCGTCACCTGCATCGCGGCCCGCGGCCACCTCTTGCTCGAGGACGTGCCGGGCGTCGGCAAGACGACGCTCGCCGAGGGGCTCGCGCGCGCCTTCTCGCTCTCGTACGCGCGCATCCAGTTCACCGCAGACCTGCTCCCCTCCGACATCCTCGGCGCGCAGATCTTCCACCAGGCGCGCGGCACGTTCGAGTTCCGCGCCGGCCCGCTGTTCCACCAGCTCGTGCTCGCCGACGAGCTCAACCGGGCTCCGCCCCGCACGCAGTCGGCGCTGCTCGAGGCGATGGGCCAGGCCCAGGTGTCGCTCGACGGCGTGACGCACCCGCTGCCCAGGCCGTTCGTGGTCGTCGCGACGCAGAACCCGGTCGACCTCTCGGGCACCTACCCGCTGCCCGACTCGCAGCTCGACCGCTTCCTGGTGCGCATGTCGCTCGGCCACCTGCCGCCCGACGTCGAGGCGCAGCTCGTCGCGACCCGTCGTGGAGATCCCATCGTCTCGATGAAGGCCGCCGCCGTCGGGCACGAGCTCGAGGCGCTGCAGGCCGCGGCGGATCAGGTCCGCGTCGACCCCGACGTCGCGCAGTACGCGGTGCGGCTGGCCGGCGCGACGCGCCAGCACTCGGAGATCGAGCGCGGCGTCTCGACCCGCGCGGTGCTCGCGCTCATGTCGGCCGCCCGCGCCTGGGCGCTGTGGGACGCCCGCGACTTCGTCACGCCGGGCGACGTGCGCGCGCTGCTCGTGCCGACGCTGTCGCACCGCCTGCTGCTCAAGAGCGCGCTGCAGGGCACGTTCTCGCGCGACGAGGCGGGGCTGCTGCTCGAAGAGATCGCGAAGAAGACCCCGCCGCCGAGGTGATGGAAGTGTCGTTCAAGCGGCTCAGGTCCTTCTTCGCCTGGCGTGCTCCGCGCACGCTGAAGGTGACGCGCAGCGGCCGAACCTTCCTCGTCGTGACCATCGGCGTGGGCCTCGGCGCGCTCAACACCGGCAACAACCTGCTGTACCTGGTGCTGGGCCTCCTGCTGTCGCTGATCGTCGCCTCGGGAGTTCTGTCCGAGCGGATCCTCCGCGATCTGCAGGTGAAGCGGCTTCTCCCCGACGCCGCGCACGCCTCAGAGCCGTTCGCGATGCGCTACGTCGTCTCGCGGCGCGCCGGCTGGGGCTTCGCGCTCACGCTGCGCGAGCTCGCTCCCGGGCTCACCGGCAGTGCGTTCGTGCCCATCGTCGGCGCGGGCGAGCCGGTGACGGTCCGCGCGCAGATGACGGCCGACCGGCGCGGCCCGTACGCGCTGACCGAGGTCGAGTGCTCGACGATCTTTCCCTTCGGGCTGTTCTCGAAGACGCGCCGCGTGGAGCTCGACGACACGCTGCTCGTGTTCCCCCGGCGCGGCTTCGCGTGCGTCGAGCCGCCCGAGACCCACGGCGCGCCGGCCGGCGACGGCGGCAACCCGCGCCGCCGCGACGGCACCGGCGATCTGCTCGGGCTGCGCGAGCTCTCCGAAGGGGAGGACGCCCGCCGCGTGCACTGGCTCAAGAGCGCCGCCACCGGGAAGCTGCTCAAGGTCGAGCGCGAGCGCGAAGAGCGCCGCCAGTTCGTGCTCGACGTCGCCGACTCGCTCAAAGGCGAGGACCTCGACCGGCGCTGTGAAGAGGTCGCCGCCGTCGCCCGCCGCCTGCTCTCGCACGGGCACGAGGTCGGCTTGTCCGCCGGCGGCCACCGGATTCGCCCCGGGGGTGGGCCCGGTCACGAGCGCCGCGTGCTGTCGGCGCTGAGCTGGGTCGGCTTCGAGGAGTCGGCGAAGGGCGGTGGCGCTTGAGCCCCCGCGGCCGCACCCGCCTGCGCCTCATTCTCCGCGACCTGAGCGCCACCGCCGCGTTCGCGTCGATCGTCCTCTCCGGCAGCGTGCCGGCCTGGGCGCTCGCCGCGTACGCGCTCGCGCTGCTGACCTCGCTGCTCGGGCGGCGGCCGCTCACCGCGCGGCCCACGGTGTCGGTGATCCTGCTGCTCGTCACGGGCGTGATCCTCTTCGGCGCAGCCTGGCGCGGCATCATCGACCTCGTCGTCGCGGCGTGTACCTTCGCCGGCCTCGTCACCTCGCACCGGCTGCTCTCCGAGCCGACGAAGGGCACCGACCAGCAGGTTCAGCTCACCTCGCTGCTCATGCTCGCCGGCGGCGCGGCCCTCACCGGTGAGATGTGGTACGGCCTGTGCCTCGCGGTGTTCGCGATCACCTCGAGCATCTCGCTCGGTCTGTCGGTGATCGAGCCCGAGGGCGGCTCCGACGACTGGGTCGACATCCGCCCCGCCGTCGGCCGCATCACCACGGGCACCGCGTTCGCGCTCGTGGGCGCCATCGCCTTCTTCGTCCTCTTCCCGCGCCTGTCGTGGAACATCGCCGCGCGCCGCGCCGCGCCCGGCCTCGCCGGCGGCACCACCGGCATGTCCGACACCGTCCGGCTCGGCGGCGCCGGCGACATCAAGTCCAGCCCGCGGGTGGTGGCGCGCGTGCGAATCGCTCCGGATCCGAACGCGGACCAGCTCGACGCGTACTTCCCGGGCCGCTCGTTCGACGTGTTCGACGGTCGCGAGTGGAAGTCGACAGATGACCCGAAGCCGGCGCGCATGACGATCAACCGGCTCAACAGGTTTCCCCGCAAGTCGGTGCAGCAGACCGTCGAGCTGTTGCCCGGCTTCGACTCGCGCACGCTCATCGCCATGGAGCAGCCGGTGCAGTTCGCCAACGCGCAGGGCATGACGCTCTCCGGCACCATGCGCCTCGGCCTCATCTCCCAGAGCGCCGACGAGGTCCGCTTCGCCGGGGTCGCGAACGGCTACACGTACTCGGCGATGAGCGTGCCCGCCGACCGGCTCGTGACCGAGACGCTCGAGAACGCCGAGCGCTACGACCAGGCGCCACCGAATCTCGACCCGCGCATCGCGCAGCTCGCCGCGCGCGTCATCGGCGACGAGAAACGCCCCCTGCAAGCCGCCGCCCTGCTGCAGCGCCACCTCCAGAAGGAGTACGCGTACACGCTCGAGCTCGCCGGCGACGTGCCCGACCCGCTGGTCGACTTTCTCTTCGTGCGCAAGGCGGGGCACTGCGAGCACTTCGCGACCGCTCTCGCGGTGCTGCTTCGCACGCAGCACATTCCGTCGCGCGTCACCGCGGGCTTCTTCGGCGGCGAGCGCATCGGCAAATCGTACGTGCTGCGCGCCGGCGACGCCCATGCGTGGACCCAGGTCTTCGTGCCGGGCCAGGGCTGGGCCACGGTCGACGCCACGCCCGAGGCCGGCCGGGGACACCAGCCCTCGAGGGTGCTCGCCCTGCTCACCAGCGCGTACGAATGGCTCGACGACTGGTGGCGCGCGCGCGTCGTCGACTACTCGTTCTCGGACCAGGTCGACATCGCGCGCTCGCTGGTGCGGCCGCCAGCCGGGGGCGGCTCGCGGCTGAGCCTGCCCTCGCTGCCGGGCGCCGCCCCGACGCTCGTCGCCCTCGGCGCGGCCATCGGCGTCTACGTCATCGTGCAGCGCCTCGGCCGCCGCGGAGCGCGCGCGAAGAGGCACACCGCCAGCGGCTTCCTCGACCAGATCGAAGCGCGGCTGACGAAGGCCGGCATCGCGAAGCTGCCCGGAGAGGCGATCGAAGAGCTGACGCAGCGCCTGAACGAGGTGCGCCACCCGATCGCGCCGGCGTTGTCGAGGGCCACCCGCGCATACCTTCACGCACGCTTCGGTGGGGCGCGGCTGACCTCGACAGAACGCGCTCAGTTGCTGGCCTCCCTGCGCTAGCATCGTCCGCCGCGCGTGCTTTCGAAGATCCTCGAAGCAGTGCTTCCGGTCCGGAGGGGAGAGCGGCAGCTCACGCTCGCCCTCTTCTTCCACAGCCTCTTCGCCGTCGGCGCCTTCCTCACCGGCCGCACCGTGCGCGACGCCCTGTTCCTCGCGAACATGGACAAGTCGCAGCTGTCGTGGATGTACGTGGCCTCGGCGATCGCGGTGACGATCACCGGCCTCGCGTACGGCCCGCTCGCCTCGCGGGTGCGGCGCCACACGATGGCGCTGGGCAGCGCGACGCTCTTCGGCGCGCTGTTCGTCGTGATCTGGCTGCTCGAGCGCACCCACCAGAAGTGGGTGTACCCGGCGCTCTACGTCTACGTCGAGGTGATGGGCGCGCTCGTGCTCGTCCAGTTCTGGACGCTCGCGAACGAGCTGTTCAACGCGCGCGAGGCCAAGCGCCTCTACGGCCTCATCGGCGCCGGCGGCACGATGGCCAACATCGTCATCGGCCTGTTGTCGGCGCGCATCGCCACGCAGTTCGGCACTCCCGCCCTGCTCATCATGTGCGCGGTGCTGCTCGCGGCGACCGCGATCGCGTCGTTCGGCGCCGGCCGCGCCGGCCGCCAGCGCCTGTTCGCGAAGGCCGCCACCGGCAAGCAGACGGCCAAGCGCACCGGCGGCGCGGCGCGCGTGATGCAGTCGAGCCACCTGCGCGCCGTCGCCGCGCTCTCGGCCGTCACCTTCCTCACCACGACGCTCGTCGACTTCCAGTTCAAGGTGATCGCGAGCAACGCGTACCAGGGCCCGGCGCTCGCCGCGTACTTCGGCTACTTCAGCGCCGTCGTCGGTGGCCTCGCGCTGGTGCTGCAGCTGTTCGGCACGTCGCGGCTGCTCAACCGCGCGGGCGTCATCGGCTCGCTCGCGGTGCTGCCGATCTCGCTCGCGCTCGGCAACTTCGCGCTCATCATCGTGCCCGCGCTGTGGGCCGCCTCGATGGCGAAGGGCGCCGACACGCTGTTCCGCTACTCGATCAACGACGCCACCACGCAGATCCTCTACCTGCCCGTACCGGCGCAGGCGCGCGCCTCGGCGAAGGCGTTCATCGACAGCGTCATCAAGCCCGTCGCGATCGGCGTGGGCGGCCTGTCGCTCGCGGCCTACCGCGCCTGGGGCGGCGGAGATCCCTACCGCCTCGCCTGGCTCTCGCTCGTCCTCTGCGGCGTCTGGGTCAGCGTCGTCGTGGGCCTGCGCAGCAAGTACATCAAGTCGCTGCAGGAGAACGTGAAGAACAAGAAGCTCGACCTCGAGTCGGCCCGCTACAAGGTCCTCGACGCGTCGACGAACAAGGTGCTCGAGCGCGCCCTGAGCAGCTCGGACACCCGCGAGGTCTTCAACGCGCTCGCGCTGCTGCCCCACCTCGAGAACGTCGAGCTCGATCACAAGGTCGAGCCGCTGCTCGATCACAAGGAGCCCGGCGTCCGGAAGGCCGCGCTCGAGTACTACTCGCGCCGGCAGGCGATGCGCTTCGCGAACCCGGTCTTCAAGCGCTTCGAAGATCCCGACCCCGGCGTGCGCGCCGCGGCGATCGACGCGTTCTGCGCCATCGGCCAGGACAAGGCCGTGCGCAGCGTCCGCGCGTACTTGAACGACCCCGACCCGCGAATCCGCAGCGCGGCGATCACGGGCATGATCCGCTACGGCGGCCTCGACGGCGTGCTCGTGGCCGCAGAGGCGCTCAAGGCGCTCATCGAGCACAAAGATCCCGCGATGCGCGAGCACTCGGCGCGCGTGCTCGGGGCCATCGGGGTCAAGAACTTCTACCAGCCGGTCCTGCAGCTGATGAGCGACGCCGACGTGCGCGTGCGCCGCGAGGCGATCAACGCCGCCTCGATCTTGAAGGCGCAGGAGTTCGTCATCCCGCTCATCTACCGCACGCAGGACATCGAGACGCTGCGCGAGGCCGTCCACGCCCTGACCGCGTACGGCGAGGCGATCGTGCCCACGCTCGCGAAGGTGCTCTCGAACGCGCACGAGCTTCCCTCGATTCGCCTCGCCATCGCCCGCGTGCTCGGCCGCCTCGCGAGCCCCGAGTCCGTCGAGCTCATCTCGAAGCACCTCGACGAGCGCGACGAAGAGCTGCGCGCCCGCCTCTACCGCTCGCTGGCGCGCGCCGTCCGCGGCCGCCGGCTCGTGCTCAAAGACACCGCCGCCGTCACTGCCGCGCTCGATCGCGAGCTGCGCCAGGCGTACGCCACCCTGCACCAGGCCGAGCTGCTCGGCCTGTCGGCGGGCCCCTCGCCCGACACCCCGCGCTCGGGCGACGTCGCGGCGAAGGCGCTGCTCGCCTCGGCGCTCACCGAGAAGGTCGCCCAGATCGAGCGCCGCATCTTCCTGTTGCTCGCCGTCATCTACCCCGACGCCGACATGGAGCTCATTCACGCCGGCATGCAGGACGCGACCGGAGACGGCGCCCGCCGCCGCGCGAACGCCGTCGAGCTGCTCGACAACCTGCTCGAGCGCGACCTGAAGAAGCGCTTCCTCCCGCTGCTCGAAGAGCAGCCGCGCACCGAGCGCCTCAAGCACGTGGCCGAGATCTACCCCCAGGCCCCGAAGCCGGCGCAGGCGGTGCTCGCCGAGCTGCTCAAGGACGACACCGCCTGGGTGCGCGCCTGCGCCACGTGGGTGCTCGCGCAGGCCCCCGTCGACGGCGCCGCCGACCTCTTCGCGAACGGCGTCGGCGACGCCAGCCCGATCGTCCGCGAGATCTCGCTCGTCTCGCTCGAGCAGGCCGCCCCCGAGCAGGCCGCGCGGGCCGCCGAGAGCCGCCTGCGCGACGAGGCGCCGGTGGTGCGCCAGCAGGCCGCCCTCATCGCCACGCGCGTCGCGAAGGTCAGCCGGTCGGCTTGAACGCCTGGTAGAGCACCCAGGCCCCGATCCCCACGAAGAGGAAGCCGGCCGCCTTCTGCAGCATCTTCGGCGATACGACGCGCGTCAGCGCCTCGCCGAACACGACGGCGATGGCCGAGGTGGCCACCAGCGCCAGGGCCGAGCCCAGGAACACCGCCCAGCGCGAGCTGCCCGACGTCGCGAACGACAGCGTGGCGAGCTGGGTCTTGTCTCCCAGCTCGGCGACGAAGACGGCCGCGAACGTCGTACCGAAGAGTTTCCAGTCCATGTGCTAAACCTCAGTGTCGCGCGTGCTGACGACGGTCGAGAAAGTCCTCTTCCTCAAGTCGATCGATCTGTTCTCCCAGATCCCCGGCGAAGACCTCGCGCAGATCGCCCTCATCTCGACCGAAGAAGATCGCGATCAGGGCGAGGAGATCTTCAGCGAGGGCGAGTCCGGCGACGCGCTCTACATGGTCATCGACGGCAAGGTCCGCGTTCACAAGGCCGATCGCGTAATCGCAGAGCTCGGCGAACGCGAGTGCTTCGGAGAGATGGCCATCCTCGACGCGGGCCCCCGCTCGGCCACCGTCACCAGCATCAGCGACTCGAACCTGCTCAAGATCACCCGCGAGGACTTTCAGGAGATCATGAGCGAGAAGCCCGAGATCGCCCAGGGCATCATCAAGGTGCTGCTGCGGCGCCTGCGCGATGCGATCCGCTAGCGCTCTGCTTCTGCTGCTCGCCTGCACGAGCCCGAAGAGCGACTTTCAGACCTTCTGCTACGCGCACGAGAAGGCCGGCGTCGTCGACACCGACGGCGCCGGCGACAAGGCGGTGAAGATCTCGAAGTACCTCGCCGAGCACCTCAAGACGAAAGAAGCGAAGGACGTGCTCGCCACGCTGCCGACCCTTCCGCCGAGCGAGAAGGGCAAGACGCTGAAGGACGCCGCCGCGAAGCACGGCGTCTCACCGTGCCCCATCGCGGACGTGACCTGGCCGCCGTAGGCAGGTAAGAGCGCGCCCCTATGGCACCCGACCCCGCACCGCCGGCTGGCGGCGGCGAAGCTCCGAATCCTGCGCTCGCGAACTTCAAGCCGTACATCTCGCCGAGCGAGTCGCCTCCCGAGCTCACCATCGCGCCGCTGCTCGTCGGAGCGCTGCTCGGCCTCGTCTTCGCGGCCTCGTCGGTCTACCTCGGCCTGAAGGTCGGCCTCACCGTCAGCGCCTCGATCCCCGTCGCGGTGATGTCGATCACCGTCTTCCGCTGGCTCTCTCGCGCGCTGCGCGTCCGCAAGTCGACGATCCTCGAGAACAACATCGCGCAGACCACCGGCTCGGCCGGCGAGTCGATCGCCGCCGGCGTCGCGTTCACGCTGCCGTCGCTGCTCTTGATGGGCTTCGACATGGACCTGCCGCGCATTCTGCTCGTCGCGCTGCTCGGCGGGCTCATCGGCGTCTTGATGATGATCCCCCTGCGCCAGGGCCTCATCGTCAAAGAGCACGGCAAGCTCACCTACCCCGAAGGCACCGCCTGCGCCGACGTGCTCGTCGTCGGCGAGCAGGGCGGCACGAACGCGCGCACCGTCTTCATCGGCTTCTTCGTCGGTCTCGCGTACGCGTTCTTGAACCTCATCGCGAAGCTCTGGTCCGACGTCGCCTCGTTCAAGACCGAGTTCATGGGGCGCCTCAAAGGGGCCACGCTCGCGTTCGAGGTCAGCCCGCCGATGCTCGGCGTCGGCTACATCATCGGCCCGAAGGTCGCGGCCAACATGATGGCGGGCGGCGCGCTCGCGTTCATGATCCTCGTGCCGCTGATTCACCTCTTCGGCGACTCGATGCTGACGCCGATGTACCCGGCGACGGTGCTCATCAAGGACATGAGCCCGTACCAGATCCGCAACGCGTACATCCTGTACATCGGCGCGGGCGCCGTCGCGACCGGCGGCTTCATCGCCCTGGCGCGCGCCATTCCCTCGATCATCGGCGCGTTCAAGGGCGGCATGAAGAGCCTCAAGGCCGGCCAGGCCGGAGCGCAGTCGGCCGCCGCGACGCCGCGCACGCAGCGCGACCTGCCGATGACGGTCGTGCTCGGCGGCGCGATCGCCATCGCGCTCGCCATCGCCGTCGCTCCGCCGCTGCAGGTGAACCCGGTCTCCGCGATCCTCATCATCCTCTTCGGCTTCTTCTTCGTGACGGTGTCGAGCCGCATCACCGGCGAGATCGGCTCGTCGTCGAACCCCATCTCGGGCATGACGGTCGCCACGCTGCTCATCACCTGCGGCCTGTTCGTCGCGGTCGGCTGGGTCGGCGTCGAGTACAAGGCGATGGCCCTCACCACCGCCGCGCTCGTCTGCGTGGCGGCGTCGAACGGCGGCACGATCTCGCAGGACCTGAAGACGGGCTTCCTCGTCGGCGCCACACCGCGGCACCAGCAGGTCTCGATCCTCGTCGGCGTCGTGACCTCGGCGATCCTCATCGGCATCACGCTGCAGATCTTGAACCGCGGCAGCACCACGCACCGCGCGGTCGACTACGGTGGCTACGCGCTCACCGACGTCACGTCGCAGACCGAAAACGGTCCCGACGGCCAGTCGTACCGCGTGGCGTTCGTGCGCGACGACATCCCCCTCGAGGGCGGCAACTTCGTGCCCCGCGGCAAGTTCCTCGTCGACGGCAGCGGCCACCCGACGTACCTCGTCGACCCCGGCGTCTGCGGCACCTACCCCTACCGCCTCGAGAAGTGGGCCGGCGCCGCGACGACGCTCAGCCCCGAGAAGGACAAGGTCATCGACTCCGGGCCGGACATGGGCATCGATCGCAAGCCGTACCGCGCGTTCGACGTGAAGGAGGCGCGCAACGGCGTCGAGCCCGGCCGCTACCTCGTCGACGAGTCGGGCGCGATCGTCTACCAGGCGCGCAGCCTGACGAAGTTCGACGCCCCGAAGGCGCAGCTGTTCCGCCTCATCATCGACGGCACGCTCGGCGGCAAGCTGCCCTGGGGCCTCGTGCTCGTCGGGGTCTTCCTCGCGTTCATGATGGAGCTCGTCGGCGTCTCGGCGCTGCCGTTCGCGGTCGGCCTCTACCTGCCGATCTCGACCTCGGCAGGCATCTTCATCGGCGGCATCTGCCGGTGGATCGTCGACCGCCGCCGGAAGGAGGCGTCCGCCGCCGAGGCCGAGTTCTCACCCGGCATGCTGATGGCGTCCGGCCTCATCGCCGGCGGAGCCATCGCGGGCGTCGCGCAGGCGATCATCGCCTTCTACGAGAAGGACGCGATCTTCGACATGTCGCGGGTGCTCGGCTCGCTGGCCCGTGACGAGGGCGTGTGGCCGATGGCCATGTTCCTGCTGATGGCCGCCGTGCTCATCTTCGTGGGCCTGAAAAAGCCGGACGCGGCCCCTCCCGCGGCGCCTCCGAAGGCGTAGACTGGGGAGGCCCTTAAACGATGGCCTCCCCAGCAGCCGCCACTCAGAAGACCCGCGTCGACATCAACGCCCGGGAGCCGGAAGCCACCGGCAACCCGATGGACGACCCTGAGCTCAAGGCCCAGATCGAGGCCGCGAGAGGGGTCGCGTTTCACCTGCTCAAGGGCATCAAGCAGATTCAGATGTACCGGCACGCGGAAGGCAAGTTCCCCGACTTCCTCGCGAAGACCCTCGATGCCCTGGCCGACTTCCACAAGAAGTACGGCCCGCTGAACCTCAAGGTCGACATGACCAACCTGACCCTGCACAAGCAGGATCTGTTCACCGAGGACAACCCGCTCTCGTACAAGTTCTTCAAGGACGGCATCCGCACCCTCGTCTTCCACCCGGGGATGACGATCGAAGAGCTCGTGCAGTTCGTGCTCATCGCGCTCTCGGACCCCGATCGCGGCGCGGAAGATCTGAACGCCCAGCTGTGGAAGGCGCAGATCCAGCACTTCGAATACATCATGGTCGAAGGCTTCCGCATGGACGAGTTCTCCGAAGAGGAGGTCCAGGTCGAGGTCGACAAGATCGTCGAGTTCCTGCAGCAGCGCCTGCGCTCGAACTCGAACGACTACCTGAGGTTCGCGCGCGTCACCGAGCAGGACCTCGAGATGCAGCTCAACAACATCGAGCAGATGCGCGGCGTCGTGATCACGGGCGTCACCGCGACTGCCGAGTTCAAGGCGAAGCTGCAGAAAGAGGTCCACGAGGAAGAGCACTCGCGCCTCTTCCCCAAGCTCATCAGCGCCGTGTTCCAGGTCGTCGAGTCCGGCGTCGACGACCCCGACCTGCTCGAGGAAATGTTCCTCCAGCTGCTCGATGCAATGCTGCTGCAGGAAGACTTCACCACCATCAGCCAGCTCGTCCTCAAGCTCCGCGCGATGGAGCAGCGCCAGGGCAAAGACTCGGCGATGGGCAAGCTGCTCGCCACCTTCGTGCAGCGCATGGGTGAAGAGCAGCGCCTGTTGCGCATCGGCGAGGTGCTGCGAAACACCCGCCCCAAGCAGCCGCAGGACATCGTCCGCTACCTCGCCGAGGTCGACACCAGCGCGGTGCCCGTGCTGCTCGACGTGCTCGAGACGATCGAGCTGCCCGAGAACCGGCAGCTGCTCATCGACGTGCTGGTGCCGTTCGCGAAGAAGCTGCCCGAGCCGTTCGTCGAGCGGCTGCAGAGCGATCGCCCGCAGACCGTGCGCGACATGATTCATGTGCTCGATCGCTCGAACCACCCCATGCGCCTCAAGTTCTTCGGCACGGTCATGGGCACGAAGAACCTCGCGATGAAGCTCGAGGTGATCGGCATCATCGCGCGCGGGCGCTCGGCCGAGGCGCGCAAGATGATCGCCGACTGCCTCGACGATCCGAACCCGAACGTGCGCATGACCGCCGCCCGCGTGTTGCCCGAGTTCGATCGCGAGAAGGCCTTCCTCGACCTGCAGCGCATCGTGAAGGACGAGAAGTTCACCAAGAAGAGCGCCGAAGAGCAGGAGGCCATGTTCGTTGCGCTCGGCTCCACGAACTCGCCCGGCGCCCTCGCCTACTTCCAGGACCTGCTGCACAAGAAGGCCACGCTGTTCAACAAGGGCAAGGTGCTCGAAGAGAAGCTGCACGCCATTCACGGCCTCGTTGGCGCCTGCACCATTCAGACGTACAAGCTGCTCGAGGAGCTCTCGAACGACAAGAGCCAGCCCCACGAGGTGAACCAGGCCGCGAAGATCGGCGTCATCAAGACGCGCCGGGTGCTCTTCGGCGACAAGGGCGAGGCGCCGCACTGATGGTCGCGGACAACCTCAAGATCCAGTCGGTCGGCCCCGAGGCCGACAACGCCATCGACCAGATGGGGCGCGAGCACAGCGAGAAGCTGCAGCAGCTCGCGCGCGGCCTCGTCTCCGGCCTCTACATGCTGCTCCGCTCGGTGAAGATGTACGACGCCGACAACAGCATCTTCGAGAAGCCCCTCGTCCAGCTGCAGGACGCGATGAACTCGATCATCCGCCGCGAGGGCAAGCTCGACCTCATGGGCGTGAAGAAGTCGTTCTACCTGAACGGCATGCTCATCAAGGTCGACATGGCGGCGCTCGAGAACGTGAGCTTCCTGCTCGACGAGATGCGCGCGAAGGACGTCGGCGGCTTCACGCTGATGAAGCCGGTCACCGTCCCCGAGCTGAAGAACTTCATCTCGATCTTCTCGAAGGAGCAGCACGACAACGCCGACGAGCAGGGCGTCAAGGGCAAGCGGCTCTTGTCGATGAAGCTCGCGAAGTGGTCGAAGCTGAAAGAGAAGCTCGAGAAGGAGAAAGACGAGACCGAGGCCCGCCTCGACCGCAAGAAGTACGCGATGACCGTCTACGGCCGCGGCGTCTTCTTCATCCGCAAGTACATGGAGTCGGTGAAGCAGGGAAAGCCGCTCAACACCTCGCGCTCGCTGCGCATCGTGCAGGATCTCGTCGACATCTCGTTCGACGTGCGCACCCACTTCCTCGGGCTCACGACGACGCAGAGCGACCACGAGTACCTGGCGTACCACCACGTCAACACGTGCCTGATGTCGATCGTGGTGGGCGCGGAGCTGGGCCTCACCAAGCCGCAGCTGCGCGACCTCGGCTACATCGCGATGTTCCACGACGCCGGCATGGGCGTGCTCGCCCCCGAGCTCGCGGCCAAGCGCGGCGCGCTGACTGCCGAAGAGCGGGCCCAGGTGCAGAAGGCGCCGCTGATCACGGTCCGCAACATCCTCCGCGAGAAGGCGATCACGCGCGCCACCCTCATGCGCGTCGTCACGACGTTCGAGCACAAGGTCGACTTCGGCACCGCCGTCCGCGACAACCAGGGCAACATCCAGATGATCATCCCGAAGGCCAACCTCGGGCTCTACGCGAAGATCATCTCCATCTGCTCGACCTACGACGCGCTGACGTCGAAGCGCCCCTTCCGCGACGCCTACGGACCCGAGGTCGCGCTGATGCTCATGTGGACCGAGATGCGGAACAAGTTCGATCCGGATCTCTTGAAGGTCTTCATGCGCGTGATGGCGATTCAGCCGGTGAAGGTGCTGTCCAAGCGCCAGCAGCAGCTCGTGCTCGGGCTCGTCTGAGCCGTGGCCGAGTCTCCGAAGACGCAGGCCGAGTCCCAGCTGCGCGAGTCGGTACCGGCGCCCGCCCACGTCACGCTGCCGCCGCGCTCGCAGGAGCGCTACGTCTTCATCGCCGAGCACGCGCGTGGAGGCCTCGGCCGCGTCTGGCGCGTCTTCGATCGCGAGCTCGGCCGCGAGCTGGCGCTGAAAGAATCGCTCAGCGATGACGCCGACGCGCGGCGCCGCTTCGTGCACGAGGCGCTCACCACCGCACGGCTGGAGCACCCCGCCATCGTGCCGGTCCACGACGCCGGCACCGCGGAGAAGACCGGCTCGCTCTTCTACACGATGAAGATGGTCAGCGGCTCGACGCTGGCCGAGCTGCTCGCGGCGACCCGCGAGCCCGCCGCGCGCCTGGCGCTGCTGCCTCGCGTGCTCGCCGTCGCCGAGGCCGTCGGGTACGCGCACAGCAAGGGTGTGCTCCACCGTGACCTGAAGCCCGAGAACGTGCTCGTCGGCACCTACGGCGAGACCGTCGTCATCGACTGGGGCCTCGCGCGCGTCGAGCAGAACCTGCAGCCACACCAGGAACTGGGCGCTCCGCTCGATCCATCGCGCACGCGCGCCGGCGCGGTGATGGGGACGCCGGGGTACATGGCTCCGGAGCAGGCGCGCGGAGAGCCCGTCGACGCCCGCGCCGACGTCTACGCGCTCGGGGCGTGCCTCGCGTCGCTCGTGACCGGCGCCGGGCCACGGACTCCGGGGACGTCGCGGAGCGGGCAGGACGCTCCGCCGTTCGAGCTCGGCTCGGTGCGCGGAGTGCCGAGAGATCTCCTCGCCATCATCCAGAAGGCGATGTCGCCGGCGCGCGACGACCGGTACGCCGACGCGCGCGCCCTCGCCGAGGACTTGAACCGCTTCCTCGCGCGGCAGCCGGTGCTGGCGCACCGCTACTCGATCGTCGAGCGCGTGGGCCGCTGGGTGCAGCGCAACCGCGCGCTGGCGCTCGCGACCGCCACCGTGCTGGTGCTCGCGGCCGTCGGCGCGGCCCTCGCCACGTTCCGCGAGGCGAAGCTGAGGCGCGAGGCCGAGACCAGCGCGCGCTCGCTGCTCGAGCTGCAGGGCCGCAGCGAGCTCGCCGCCGGCCACCCGCGCCGCGCCGCCGTCTACCTGGCCGAGGCCGTGCAGCACGCGCCGTCCGACCCCGCGCTGCGCATGTTGCTCGGCGAGTCCGTGCGCGCGCTCGCCGCCCGCCGCTTCGCCCTGGTCGGAATGCAGCGCGACGTCGTGGCCGTCGACTGGAGCCCCGACGGAAAGCTGCTCGTCACCGGAGGCGACGACGAGTGGGTGCGCGTCTGGGACGCCCAGACCGGCGCGCTGGTGAAGGCCGTCGCCCGGCACGAGCGCGGCCTCGACGACGTCAGCTTCAGCCGCGACAGCCGCTTCGTCGTCTCCGCGGGCGGCGACCGGAAGGTGCGCGTGGCGCGGCTCGACACGCTCGAGGAGATCGGCGTGTTCGACGACCCGAACCCCTACCGCGCCATCTTCTCTCCCGACGGCTCGCAGCTCGTCGTCGGAGATCAGAGCGGAGAGGTGCGCATCCTCGACGCGAAGACGGGCGCGCTGCAGCACACGCTGAAACAGCACACGAATCGGGCGCAGGCGCTCGCGTTCGCGCCGACGGGCGAGCTCGTGGTGGCCTCTTGGGACCGCACGGCGTCGGTGTGGAGCCGCGGCGACTTCGAGCTGGTGCGCGTGCTGCCGCGCTTCGAGTCCGAGGGCGCATCGATCGCGTTCAGCCACGACGGGCGCTGGGCCGCGGTGGCCGAGAGCGACTTCTCGATTCACCTCTTCCGCCTCCCGGGCTGGGAGTACAGCCACCGCGTCCGGACTCCGGCGGACTCGCGCTTCCCCGGCGTCAGCTTCTCGCTCGACGATCAGCAGCTGTTCGCCCGCAGCGCCGACGGCGTGGTGCGTGCGTGGCACGTGGCCAGCGGAGCGCTGCTCGCCACCATCGACGTTCAGCCCGAGGGGAAGCTGTTCTCGAGCGCCATGAGCCCCGACGCGACGCGCGTGCTGACCGCGGGCCTGCTGGGCAGCGCCGTCGTGTGGTCGCTCGAGGGCGTGCTCTCGTACCGGGTGTTGCCCTTCCCCGGTGACGACCGGCCGATCGTGTTGCCGGGCGTGGTGACGAGCAAAGGCCGCTTCGTGCTCCCCGACACGAGCGGCAAGCTGAACGTCGTCGCGCCCGACGGCGGCGTCGAGGCCCGCTTCGACGTCGGCGAGTGGCCCGCGTCGGTCGCGGTGAGCGAGGCAGCCGGCACCCTGCTCGTCTCGAACGAGCGCAAGGGCTACCGCGATCTCGAGGTGCGCCGCTTCGACGGCACCGGGCTGGCGTCGGTCACCCACCCCAAGATGATCATCAACGTCGCGGTCACGCGCGACGGCAGCCGCTTCGCCACCGCCTGCTACGACGGCGCCGTGCGCGTCATCGACGCGACGACCGGAGCGCTGCTGCTCACCGCGCCCGTCTCGAAGGAGCGGCTCTCGGCGCTCGCGTTCTCGCCGGACGGCAGCGAGATCGCCGCGGCCGACGGCGCCGGGGTGGTGGCGTTCGTCGACTCGAAGACCGGCGCGATCGGGCGAAGGCTCACGGCCAGCGCCACGTGGATCGACGACGTCGAGTACTCGCCCGACGGCAAGCGGCTCGTCACCGCCGGCCGGCAGGATCACCGCGTGCGGGTGTGGTCGCTGGGCACGCTCGCGATGCAGCACGACTTCGGCGAGCACACCAACAACGTGGTGCGCGCCACCTTCAGCCACGACGGCACGATGATCGCGTCGGTGGGGGTCGACCACGTCGCGCTGCTGCACCACACCGAGACGGGCGAGCTGCTGCGGTCGTGGCGCGGGCCGTCGCAGACCGCCGAGTTCCTCGAAGGGGACCGCGAGCTCCTGACCACCGGCTACGACGGCTACGTCGTGGTGTGGAGCCTCGCGCCGGACCCTCGCTCACCTTCCGAGCTCATCGCTTTCGTACGCGAGCACGCGCCCTGGACGCTCGTGGGCGGGCAGCTCGTGCTGCGGCAGTGAGGCGCGTCAGTCGAAGCCCGTCGCGCGCGCCGGGTCGTCGAAGTGCGCGAAGACCTTCTCGAGGTGCACGGGCCGCGTGCGGCGCTCCGACAGCTCGGGCAGCGCATCGCGAGCAAACCACCCCACCTCGGTCGTCTCGACGCTCGTCGTCGCCTCGCCCCCCTCGAGCTCGCAGCGGATGAGCATCTTGTAGACGGAGAACAGCGTCGGGTGCGGGTGAATGCCGAAGACCTCGAGCAGCTTCACCGGGCGGACCACGTACCCGGCCTCTTCGCGCACCTCTTTGACCGCGACCTGTCCCGGTGACAGCCCGAGGTCGGCCCAGCCGCCCGGCAGCGCCCACTTCCCGTCCGAGCTCTCGCGGACCATCAGCACCTTGCCGCCCTGGAACACCACCGCCCGCACGTCGACCTTCGGGGTCGGGTAGCCCTTCTCGAGCTCGAGCATGCCGCTCACCTGAGCGACGTCAGAACCCGAGTGCGTCGCCACGATGTCGGCGCACAGCGCCTCGAGCTGCTGGTACCGCTCGCGATCGAACGGATCTCTCGAATAGGCGAGGCCCGCCTTCGAGACGGTCGCCAGCGTCCTCATCCACTCGAGCCACTTCACAGGTTCTCTTCCGCGAGTCGCAGGTCAGCCGGAATCGGCGCGGTCAGCTTTAACAACTTGCCGGTGCGCGGGTGACGAAATGCGAGCTTCCACGCGTGCAGCGCCTGGCGCGCGATCACGTCGGACTTCTTGCCGTACAGCGTGTCGCCCAGCAGCGGGAAGCCCGCTTCCGCGAAGTGCACGCGGATCTGGTGCGTGCGCCCCGTCTCGAGCACGACCTCGACGCGTGAGGCGTCATCGAACCGCTTCGTCACCTTCCAGTGCGTCACCGCCGGCTTCCCGCGCTTCACGCGCCCGCTGAACTTGAGCCGGTTCTTCGGGTGCCGGCCGTAGAGGCTGCGGAACGTGCCCTCGTCCGGCGGCGCGCCGCGCACCAGCGCGAGGTAGAGCTTCTCGACCTCGCGCGAGGCGAACTGCTCCTGCAGCTTCTCCAGCGCGCGCTCGTTCTTCGCGACCACGAGCACGCCGGTCGTGTCCTTGTCCAGGCGGTGCACGATGCCCGGCCGCAGCTCTCCGCCGATGCCTTCCAGATCCTTCACGTGGTGAAGCAGCGCGTTCACCAGCGTGCCGTCGAGGTTCCCCGCGCCCGGGTGCACCACGATGCCCGCCGCCTTGTCGAGCACGATCAGGTCGCGATCTTCGTGCAGCACCTCGATCGGCAGATCCTGCGCGACCGGCTTCGCCGCCACCGGCTCGGGCACCGTCCACTCGAGCGTCTCTCCGCCTTTGAGCCGCGTCGCGGGCTTCGCCGGCCGCCCGTCGAGACGCACCTCGATCGTCTGCACGCGCGCGCGTGACAACCCCGAGACTTCGGCCAGGAACTTGTCGAGCCGCTCGCCGCGCGCCGTCGGCGGGACGATCACCAGATCTTCGACTTCACGTGGCCCTTCGGCCGGATCACGATGTCCGCGATCGCGCGGTCGAAGAAGTTCGTACGCGAGAAGATCTCCGCGCTCACGCGCGTCTTGTAGAGCTCACGACCCTCTTCGATCTCGTCTTTGAGCACCTCGAACAGGTTGTCCTGCTCGATGCCCTTGATGATCTTCTGCTCGTTGTAGAGCGAGATGTCGGAAGCGATCGCGCGCGCGAGGCGCATCGCCTTCATTCTCTCTTCGTCGGTCAAGCTGCACCTGTGGGGCGGCTTGACCGAGCCTGCCCTGAGCGGAGCGCGCAGCGCGTAGTCGAATGGGTCATGGGCGAACGAGGACGCTAGGCAGCACGTCCTTTAGCGTCAACCTTTCGCCTTCTCCACCAGCGAGAGGTAGCTCTTCGCCACGCGCAGGCCGTCGAGGCCCAGCTCGCGCGCGAGGCTCATCAAGATGCCGCGCAGGTACACCGGCGCCGGCAGCGCCGCATAGCGGTCGGCTTCGACCGCCTCGAGGTGCCGCGACGCCACGCGCGTCTTCTCGGCGATCTGCGCGATCGAGATGCCCATGCCGGTGCGGATCTTCCTCAAGAGCTCGCCGTTGAACTCCGCGTCAGGCGGCACGTCCGGCGGCTTCGGCCGCGGAGCCGACGCCTTCGCGTCGCGCTGTGCGACCGTGTGCGAGACCTTCGCCAGCTGCGTCTCCGCGACCGCGATCGCCGAGCTCTCGGCGAGCTGCGGCGCCTGACCCGGAGACGGCCGCGCCGGCGGGAACGACGCCGGCCCGGACGGTTGCAGCGACAGCACCGGCGCCGACGGAGCAGGCGGCGGCGCGGCCACGACCTGCGGCGGCGCCGACGGAGGAGGCGGAGGCAGCGGCGCCGGAGGCTCGGGCGCCGCAACCACGGGCGGCGGAGGCGGCGCCGACGAAGGCGGCGGAGGCAACGGCGCCGGCGGCTCCGGCGCAGCCACGACGGGCGGAGGAGCCGACTCGGCGGGCCGCGGCACCGACGAAGGCGGCGGCGGCACCGACGAAGGCGGCGGTGGAGCAGCCTCGACCGGCTGCGCGACGACCGGAGGCGGAGGCGGCGCCGCATCCAGCGCCGACGACGTCACCGCTGGCGGAGGAGGCGGCGTCGGCGTCGCGTCAGGCAGCACCGGCACCGGCGGCGCGACCACGGCCGGCGGCGGCACGTTCGACGCTGCCGGCCCCGACACGTAGGAGAACGGCACATACGGGTGCGTCGACTGCAGCGCGCGATCGGCCCCGGTGAGCAGCTCGTTCATCGCGAGCTGCGCGGAAGACGACTCCTCGTCCTCGTCGCGCGCGCGCGAGCGCGGCGGCAGCCCGAGCTCGTCGTCGTAGATGGCGCGCAGGTCGTCGTCGGTGAGCACCTCCATCGCCTCGCGCAGCTTCGCCCTCAGCTGCCCGGCAGACGCCGAGTCGACCAGGCCGTACAGCGCGACCTGGTCGTCGGCGTACATCGACAACAGCCGCTCGTAGGATCGGCGGATCTGCTCGGTGCTCGCCGAGACCGGCACCTCGAGCAGCTCGTAGTAGCTCTGAAGCTGGAAGGGCTTCACGGCTTGGGCCTCAAGCCGGCAGTGTGAGCAGGTTCTCCGCCACGCGCAACAGCCCCGACGCGGCAGCGCTGTTGGGGTCGGCGACGAGCAGCGGCTTGATCGCGCGGACGGCCTTCCACGCGGCGTCGTCGTGGGCCACCGACCCGAGGTAACCGAGCTCCAGCCCGAAGAACTTCTTCCATGCCGAAGAGACCTGGGAACCCAGGTCGTGGTCACCGCGATTTCGGGCCTGATTCAGGACCAGCTGGGGCCGGAAGCCGTTGATGGCGATCTCGAGCCGGGCGACGCCCTCGGGGTGCTTCTCCCGCGCCTGGGCGAGCAGCTCGAACGGGGTGCGCGCTCCACCGGCCTCTCCGGCGAGGGCCGCCGCGATGAGCTCTCCGCACCCGAGCTCTTTCTCCATCAGCTGTAGCCGGCGAAAGAACGCCGCCTTGATGAACCGGTACGCGTTCTCGATCGAGGTCGGCTCGGGCAGCAGCACGACCACCCCGGTGTCGGCGAGCAGGAAGAAGTCGAGCACGTTGAAGCCCGTGCCGGCGCCCAGGTCGACGATCACGTAGTCGACGTCGAGCGCGCGAATGTGCCGCAGCAGCTTCTGCTTCTCCGCGTGCCTCGGGTTCGCGGCGTCGAGCACGTCGCGCGCGCCCGAGATCAGCCGCAGCCGCTCGATGCCCGTCGGCACCGCGACCTCGTCGAGCTTCTCGACCCGCTTGTCGATGAAGTCCGACAGCGAGACGGCCGGCTGCGCCACGCCCAGGCACGAGTGCAGGTTCGCACCGCCCAGGTCTGCGTCGACCATCACGACCGACGAGCCGCGCTGCGCCAGCGCGATGCCTAAGTTCGCCGACACCAGCGACTTGCCGATGCCGCCCTTCCCGCCTCCGACCGCGACGATGCGCCGCGCCCGCGTCTTCGGGGCGCGAGGCTTGGGCGCAGGCCGCTTCGGCCTGGGGAACTCGATGACCTTGTTCGCAGCACTCCCGGCCGAGTCGCTCATCAGTCTTGCGTGAGCTCCACGTTCCAGTAGCTGGCATCCGCGAGCGAGATGAACGGCAACCACTCGCGGTAGGTGATGCGCTTCTGCGCGGTGCGGAAGAACGGAGTCCACCGCGGCCGCGTCGGCTTCTTCAAGAGCTTCATGCCGGCCTGCTCCGGAGTGCGCCCGCCCTTCGACAGGTTGCACTCGATGCACGAGCAGACGACGTTCTCCCAGCTGGTGCGGCCGCCCTGCGCGCGCGGCACGACGTGATCGAGGTTGAGCTCGGCGCGCGAGAGCTGCTGGCCGCAGTATTGGCAGGTGTCGTTGTCACGGGCGTAGATGTTGAGGCGCGAGAAGCGGACGCGGCCCTTCGGCAGGTACTCGTAGGCCATCAGCACCAGCACGCGCGGCACGCGGATCGCCCGCCGGATCGTCGCGATGTGCTCGTGCTCGGCCGCCGAGAGCGCGGCCCAGGAGTCGAAGTCGTAGAGCCGGTACTGCTCGTCGATCGCCCGCGCGATGCCCATGTAGAGCAGCGAGAAGGCGCGCTTGACGTTGGTGACGTGTACGGGCTGGTAGTTCCGGTTGAGAACCAGGACGGCGGTGTTCAGCATGCGTTCCTCACGGCGAGCGCCACCGGCTCCAGATCGTCGTCTTCGAGGCAGCGCACATCGAGGAGCAGCTGCCCTTCACTGACCCGAGCTACGACCGGCGGCGCTCCGGCGCGCAGGCGCCGGTGCAGTGCTTCGGGATCGGCCCTATCGATCGCACACGCCCAGGATTTCGGCTCGGCCAGCGGCATCGAACCGCCCCCGACCTGCCCCACCGTCTCGACGACCGACGATTGAACTGCGTGCGACATCAGCCGCACTCTAAGCGCATCGGCCCTCGAGCGCAGCTGTTCGGGGGGTTGTAACAACAGGCCCCGTGCGGGTACCTCACCCGACATCCCGTCGCGGTAAAGCTCCAGCGTCGCTTCGAGCGCCGCCACCGTCAGCTTGTCGATGCGCAGCGCCCGGTTGAGCGGGTGCGACTTCAGCTTCTCGATCGCCTTCTTCCGGCCGACCACGATGCCGGCCTGCGGGCCGCCCAAGAGCTTGTCCCCGGAGAACAGGACGAGATCGACGCCCGCCGCCACCACGCTCGTGACCGTGGGCTCGGAGGTGAGCCCCTCGGCGTGCATCGGCTCGAGCGCCCCGCTGCCCAGGTCGACCACCACCGGCAGCCCCAGCGTCACCAGCTCGCGCGCGTGCACTTCCTCGGTGAAGCCGACGACCGCGAAGTTCGAGCGGTGCACCTTGAGCAACAGCGCCGTGCGCTCGTTCACCGCCCGCTGGTAGTCGTCGAGGCGCGTGCGGTTCGTCGTGCCCACCTCGACCAGGCGCATGCCCGACTGCGCCATGACGTCGGGCACGCGGAAGCCGCCGCCGATCTCGACCAGCTCGCCGCGCGACACGACGCCCTCGCGGCCCTGGCCGAGCGCGCTCAGCGCGAGCAGCACCGCCGCGGCGCAGTTGTTCACCACCAGCGCGTCTTCGGCGCCGGTGAGCTGGGTGAGCAGCTCGACGACCGGCTGGTACCGGCTGCCGCGCTCGCCCTCGGTCAGATCCAGCTCGAGGTTGCAGTAGCCCGCGGCCTCGGCGAGCCGCTCGATCGCCCGGCGCGCCAGCGGAGCGCGGCCCAGGTTCGTGTGCAGCACCACGCCGGTCGCGTTCAGCACGCGGCGCAGGTTCGGCGTGCGCACCTCGACGAGCGCGCGCGTCAGATCTTCCGGCGTGAAGCCCTCGCCGCCGGAGAGCACCCTCGCCCGCGCGACCTCGACCGCGCGCCGCGCGACCAGGCGCGCCAGCTCGTGCGGCTGCGACGACAGCGCAGGCGATCGGAGCAGCTCGTCGACGGACGGGAGCTCTTTCAACCGCTGCTGTCGTGTTGCATCAGGCATGTAGCAACTTCGACTTTAGGGCAAAAAAGAACGGGCGCACCTTTTTGGGCAAAGGTGCGCCCGTCCGGAAGACGGCGCTGGCTCATAGAGGGGCACCGAGGCCCTGTTCATCTATGGGCCAGCACCCAGCTGTGTCTTTCGGGCCCCGGCCACACCGGCTTTCGCCTCTAGGCGGAACGCTTCACGTTCCACCCGGTGGCCAGGTCCCTCGACACGTGTCTGTTCTCCTCTATCAGCCCTCATCGAGCTCCCCGTGCCAGTAGGTCATGTCCCGCAGCCAGCTCTTCCAGGAGGCGGGCATGCCCTTGTCCCAGGTGAAGGTGAGGCGCAGCGTGTCCGGCAGCTTCGTCGGCTTCACCGGCAACACCTTCAGCTTCATGCGCGCCTGCTCGGGCGTGCGGCCACCCTTCTTCTGGTTGCACGCGACGCAGGCGATCACGATGTTGTCCCACGACGTCTTGCCGCCCAGCGCGCGCGGCACGACGTGGTCGTACGTGGCCTCCGAGCGCGAGACCGCGCGGTGGCAGTACTGGCACTTGCCGCCGTCGCGGGCGTAGACGTTCTCGCGGCTGAAGCGGACGACCGGCTTGCGGCGCTTCAGGAACTTCAGGAAGCGCACGACCGACGGCATCTTCAGCTCGAACGTCACCGCGCGAATCGTCTTGTCCTCGTACTCGTCGACGACCTCGACCTTGCCGTTGAACAGCAGCGTGATCGCGCGCTGCCACGGGATGCGGCAGAGCGGCTCATACGTCGCGTTCAGCACCAGCGTCTCCAAGGGCGTGCACCTCCTTTCTGGCGCGTTCCGACGGGTGACGTTGCGCGTTCCTGAACGGTAAGTTGGCGACCCGTGGCGAGGAAAAAGAAGCGCGACACCGCTGAGCGCGTCCGGCACCTGATCGCGGTCGACACCGCGACGGTGATGAAGCGCCTCGAGAGCCGTCACACCGAGATGGTGCGGCTGTTCTCGCGGCTTCGCGATCGCAGCCCGCTGCTCGAGGTCGTGCACTCGTGGTTCGAGTCGATCACCTTCACCGAGCTCGCCGCGATCGAGCCGCACGAGCAGAAGGCGGTGAACGTGTTCTACGAGCTGCTCGGAGACTTGCGCTGGTACCTGCAATACACCGAGGACATGCCGCTGCAGGTCCAGCAGCGCGTGGTGAAGTTCCTCCACGAGCTGCGCGCCGCGCACCGCGTGCTGACCGACGTCATCGGCCCGGCCGACGCGGAGGGCGCCGAGGTCATCGACGCCCGCGTGCTGCGCAAGGCGTAAGAGGTGAAGTGGACCCGGACGGAATCGAACCGTCATCTCCGACGTGCGAAGCCGGCGTTCTCCCGACTGAACTACGAGCCCAAAATGCCACCGGTCGGGTTCGAACCGACTTCCTCTCGTTTACGAAACGAGTGCTCGACCACTTGAGCTTCGGGGGCGAATGCCACTGTGCCGGCCCTCTGAATCGAACAGAGTCCTTCCGCTCTTCAGGCGGACGCGCGGACCACCTACGCCAGGCCGGCAAATTCCAAGCGCCCCGTGCGGGAATCGAACCCGCCTCTCATGGTCGACGGCCATGAACCTTCACCAGACGGCAAACGGAGCAGCTCTTCCGCGCGGAGCGAATCGAACGCCCGTCTCTCGGTAATCGGCCGAGGGTCCTTCCACTGGACGACGCGCAGGAGTCCCCCGACGGGGGCCTTTCATTGAGCCTGACGGAAGGCTAAACGCGCCGCATGCCGTCACTCCGCACCACGCGCACGACTTCGCCGAAGACCAAGCCCGATCCGTCCAAGCTCGGCTTCGGGAAGTACTTCTCAGATCACATGATCACCATGGAGTGGATCGCCGAGCGCGGCGGCTGGCAGGAGCCGCAGCTTCTGCCGTACGGCCCGCTGCAGCTCGATCCCGCCGCCGGAGTTCTCCACTACGGCCAGGCCTCGTTCGAGGGACTCAAGGCCTTCCGCGGCATCGACGACAAGGTCCGCCTCTTCCGCGCCGACGCCAACGCGCGGCGCATGGCCAACGGAGCCCCGCGGCTCTGCATGCCGCCGCCCGAGCCCAAGCAGGCCGAAGAGCTCTTCCACGCGCTCGTCGCGATGGACCGCGACTGGGTGCCCTCTCCTGCCGGTACCGCGCTGTATCTGCGCCCCACCCTCATCGCCACCGAGGGCTTCCTGGGCGTGCGGCCGTCGCAGAAGTACCTGTTCTACGTCTTCGCCTCGCCGGTCGGCTCGTACTACGCGGGCGTCGGCCTCGAGCCGGTGAAGATCAAGGTCGAGCTGAAGATGACCCGCGCCGCGCCCGGGGGCATCGGCGCCGCGAAGGCCGCCGCGAACTACGCCGCGAGCCTCTACTCGGCGCACGAGGCGAAGAAGCAGGGCTACAGCCAGGTGCTGTGGATGGACGCGAAGGATCACGCGTTCGTCGAAGAGGTCGGCACCATGAACCTCTTCGCGGTCATCGGCGACGAGCTCGTCACCCCGCCGCTCTCCGACTCGATCCTGGCCGGCGTCACGCGCGACAGCCTCATGGTGCTCGCGCGCGCGAAGGGCATGAAGGTCATCGAGCGCCCGATCGCCCGCGGCGAGCTCGAGTCCGGCAAGGCGAAGGAGGTGTTCGGCAGCGGCACCGCCGCCGTCGTCTCTCCCGTCGGCGAGCTCAACTTCGACGGCAAGCGCGTCGTCATCAACGACGGCGTGCCGGGCCCCGTGGCGAAGTCGCTCTACGAAGAGCTCACCTCCATTCAGCGCGGCGTGAAGCCCGACGTGCACGGCTGGCTGAAGGAAGTGAAGGCCTGAGACTCCGAGGCCGCCTCCGTTGACGCAGGAGCGGATGCCGCACTCCTGCGCCTACGAGGCCGCGCCCAGCGTCCCGATCGCCGACTTCACCGCGTCGGACGTCCCCACCAGGAACACGACGTCACCCGGCTCGAACGCCACCGTCGGGTCCGGGTTCTCCAGCAGCTTCGCACCGCGCTTCACGCCGACCACGAGCGCGCCAGTCGTGCGCCGCAGCTCGAGCTCGACCGCCGACTTGCCCGCCGACCTCATCCCCTCGCGCACCAGGAAGCTCTCGATCTTCAGCTCGCTCAGCGGCGAGTCCGCCAGCGCCGGCCGCGGCAGCGTGAGCTTCCGCTCGCTCGACTGGGTCTCGTTGCGCACCTCGCGGATCCGCTCGTCGATCACGTTGCGCGGCATGTCGATCCACCGCATCAGGCGCGCGATGATCTCCACCGCGCCCTCGACCTCCTCGGCGACCACGTCCTTCGCGCCGATGTCGAGCAGCGTCTTGCGCTCGAGCAGGTAGCGCGCGCGCATCAGCACCGGCACGTCGGGAGCCACCCGCTTCGCCGTGTCGACGACCCGCTTGGCCGCCTGCGGATCGTTCATCAGCAGCACCAGCGCCTTCGCGCGCTCGAGGTGCGCGTGCTTGAGCGCCTCCTCCGAGGTCGCGTCGCCGTAGTACAGCGGCAGCCCGGCCGCGCGCGCCGTGCGCACCGACTCGGCGTTCAGCTCCAGCACCACGTACTGCACGCCGCACGCCGCGAGCGACCGCGCGGCCATGCGCCCGGCGAGGCCGAAGCCGACGATCACGACGTGGCCCGACATCTTCGCCGTCGCCTCTTCGGCCTCGACGATGCTGCGCACTCCGATGAGGCGCTCGAGCGGCGCGAGCAGCACCTCGCCCGCGCGAATGTGCGGCGCCACCCGCACCAGAATCGGAGTGAGGAACATGCTCGCGATGCCCGCCGCGAGCAGCGGCTTCATCTCGGCCTCGGTCACGATGGCGCGGGCGACTCCGAGCTGGGCGAGCACGAAGCCGAACTCGCCGAACTGCGCGAGGCCGACGCCGGCGAGCCACGCGACGCGCCGGGGGAACCGCATCGCCGCGGCCGCGACCGTCGCGAGCAGCCCCTTCGCCACCACGAACCCGCCGAGCATCGCGGCGACGAGCAGCGGCTGCGCCGCCACGACGCGGATGTCGAAGAGCATGCCGAGCGAGACGAAGAACACGCTGACGAACGCGTCGCGCAGCGGCAGCACGTCGCCCATCGCGCGGTGCCCATATTCGGTGTCGGCCACCACCATGCCGCCGAGGAAAGCGCCGAGCGCGAGCGACAGCCCGGCGAGCGACGTCAGCCAGGCGGTGCCGATGCACAGGCCCAGGATCGCGAGCAGGAACACCTCGCGGCTCTTGCTGCGATCCACCCGCGCCAGCACCCGCGGCACGATGAGCCGCGCGACGACGATCGTCGCGACGACGACGCCGATGGCCTTGCCGATCGCGACGCCGATCTCGAGCGCCACGCTGCGCTCGGCGCCGGCGCTCGGCGCCAGAAACGGCACGATCAGCACCATCGGCACGACGCAAAGATCCTGGAAGATGAGCGTGCCGACGATGAACCGCCCGTGCGGAGCGTCGAGCTCACCGCGCTCGGTCAACGCGCGCAGCACGATCGCCGTGCTCGAGAGCGCGAAGACGAAGCCGTAGAAGACGCCGACGCCGATCGGCAACCCGAACGCCGACGCCACGCCGACGCCCGCGAGTGTCGTCAGGCCGACCTGCAGCACTCCGCCGAGCGCCACCTGCCGGAAGATGTTCTTCAGCCGCGCGAGCGAGAACTCGAGCCCGATGGTGAACAGCAGCAGCACCACGCCGATCTCGGCGAGCACCTCGATGCTCTTCGCCGAATGCGTCAGGTGCAGCCCGTACGGGCCTACGAGCGCTCCGGCCAGAAGCAGGCCGGCGACCGTGGGCAGCCGGAAGTGCGACAGCACGACGGTCACCGCCACCGCGATCGCCGCGATGATCGCCAGCTCGTCGATGAGGGGGACGTGGCCCAACGGCTGAGGAGTTTAGTTCAGCCGTGCGCTACCTTGCGCGGCCCGATGAAAGCCGTCGGCCTCTACCGGTACCTGCCCATCAGCGACCCCGAGTCGCTCCTCGACGTCGAGGTCCCCAAGCCCGCTGCCCCGAAGGGCCGCGACCTGCTCGTCGCGGTCAAGGCCATCTCGGTGAACCCCGTCGACACCAAGCGCCGCGCCCCGAAGCCCGACGTCGAGAAGGAGCCCCGCATCCTGGGCTGGGACGCCAGCGGAGTCGTCGAGGCCGTCGGTGACGGCTGCACGCTCTTCAAGCCGGGCGACGAGGTCTTCTACGCCGGGTCGATCGCCCGGCCCGGCACCAACTGCGAGCTCCACCTCGTCGACGAGCGCATCGTCGGCCACAAGCCGAGGTCGCTCTCGTTCGCTTCCGCCGCCGCGTTGCCGCTGACCTCGCTCACCGCGTGGGAGCTGATGTTCGATCGCATGCGCATCTCCGCCGACCGGCTCGCGGACCCCGGCTCGCTGCTCGTCATCGGAGGCGCCGGCGGCGTCGGCTCCATCGCCATCCAGCTCGCGCGGCGGCTGACCTCGCTGCACGTGATCGCCACGGCCTCGCGCCCCCAGACGTCCGACTGGGTGAAGCAGCTCGGCGCGCACCAGGTGATCGACCACTCGAAGAGCCTCGCGGCGCAGGCGAAGAACGTCCGCTACGTGCTCGCGCTCACGCAGACCGACCAGCACTTCACCGACATCGTCGAGCTCATGGCGCCCGAGGGCGCGCTCGGCGTCATCGACGACCCGAAGACGGCGCTCGACATCAAGCTCCTCAAGCGCAAGAGCCTCGCGCTGCACTGGGAGTTCATGTTCACCCGCGCCGTCTTCGAGACCCCCTCGATGATCCGCCAGCACCAGATCCTCGAACAGGTCTCCCGCCTCGTCGACGACGGCGTGCTGCGCTCGACGATGACCGAGGACCTCGGCCGCATCGACGCCGCGAACCTGAAGAAGGCGCACGCGCTGCTCGAGAGCGGGCGAGCGCGTGGGAAGATCGTGCTCAGCGGCTTCTAAGGGGCTCGACCCAACCGCTCGTGCACGCTCGTTCGCAGCTCCGTTCGCCCTGAGCGGAGCAGCCCGAAGGGCTGCGGAGTCGAAGGGGGCCCGAAGCCGACGCGTGGCCCGCTTCGACTCCGGCGCCTGCGGCGCCTCCGCTCAGCGTGAACGGCGCGGGGACCAGGCCCTCATCACCCCGGCGACAGCGTGCCGCGCCCCTCGTGCTGGTGCTCGAGGTCGACGGTGCCTTCGGGCTCTTCCTTCGCCTCGTCCTTCGCCATCAGCCCCATGAGGCCGCTGCTCGCGGTCGCGCCGCCGTCCACCGCGTAGACCGCGCCCGTGACGAACGACGCGAGCTCGGAGGCGAGGAAGAGGCACACGTTCGCGACCTCCTCGGGCGTCCCGCGGCGGCCCATCGGCACGTGCTCGACGGCCATCAGCGCCGTCAGGGTGCTCATCGAGCCCTTCGACGGCCGCGTCATCTCGGTGTCGATCGGGCCGGGGGCGACGACGTTCACGCGAACTCCGTACCGGGCCTGCTCCGCGGCGAGCGCGCGAGAGAACGCGTGGATCCACCCCTTCGTCGCGCTGTAGCTGACGAACTTCGCCTGCCCCAGCAGCGCCGACTCGGATCCCATCGTGATGATGCAGCCCTTGTTCTTCTGCAGCTCCTTCAGCGCCGCGCGCACCGGCAGGTAGACGCCGCCGATGTTGCTGTGCAGCAGCTCTTCGTACCGCTCGAGCGGGAAGTCGGTGAGCTCGGCCTCCTCGGGGAAGACGGCCGCGTTGCACACGAGCACGTCGAGCTTTCCGTACTCCGCGAGCGCGGTCTGCACGCAGCCGTTGGCGCCCTCGCCGGTGCCGCAGTCGGCGATGCACGCCACCGCGTCTCCGCCGGCCTGAACGATCTCGGCGACGACCTCCTCGACGGGATCTCCGGGAAGGCCGTTCACCACCACCTTCGCGCCGTGCCGCGCGAAGACCTTGCAGATCGCCTCGCCGATGCCGGTGGCACCCCCCGTGACGATCGCGACCTTGTCCGAGAGCATCGTGTTCATGACGATGCCCTCGAGCTGCATCAGCCGTTCCGGCGGCTACTTCTCGAAGTCGTAGATGCTGCGGCCGTGGTTGTACGTGACTGCGCCGCCGGTCAGGTCGCCGTTGAGGCGGTTCTGCGCCACGGGCTTCGCGACGGGCACCGCGTCCCACTGCGTCGACGCGAGCACGGTCATCAGGTGCGTCTTGTCGACCTTGAGCTCTTTCGCGGCCTGCTCCAACTCCGTCGGAGTCAGATCCGACGGCGTCTTGGTCATCTTCTTGGACGCCATCCACTTCGTGATGTCGCTTCGCGAGACCTTGAGCACGGGCGGAACCACTCTACCCTCCCCGGCAGAGACGATCGACTCGCTTGAGGTGCTCCGGGAGGCGGTACGGCCCCCACATGGCGCGGACCCCGGAGGCCGCCCGCTCGGCGTCGAGTCCCGCCGCGGTGACGTACAGCGGTCGCACCGCGTTTCCGCGCCGTACCGCGACGCCCGGCGCTCCTGCGAAGCGCGTCTTCGCCACGCCCACCACCGGCTTGCCGAGCGCCTCGTGCACGTGCGCGCCGAGGCCCTTGCGGTCCGCGCCCAGCCACACGTAGCCGTCGACGACGACCACCTCGAAGGCCTGGCCCTCGAGCACGGCCAGCACCGGCGGCAGCTCGCGCTCGAAGAAGTGCCCCGGCCGGTACGCCGCGACGCCCGGCACGCGCACCACGCGCTCCCAGGCGACCGACGGCTCCGCCCAGTCGCGAAACGCCACCGCGGCCGCAACCGCAACGTCGTCCCGGTAGTGCACGTCGACCGCGGCAATCATGCGTGTCAGCCCCTCTTACGCGACGCGGCACCTGCGGAAATCCTGAAGGGCCCCGCGGGGCATGTTTGTTGTACCGGCATCGAGGGGTGAACCTCGGCCGCAGAGAGCTGATCGCCGGGGCGATGTCCCTCATCGCTTGCCGCTGGCTCGGCGAGCTCGAGCCGGGCAGAGAGCCTCCCGCGCTGGGTGGCAACACGTACGAGGGGCCTGCCACCGACCTCTGGTTCTGGCACGGCTTCACCGGCGGCGACGGCCCCGTGATGCGCGAGCTGGTCGACGCCTTCAACCGCGAGCACCCGCGAATCCGCGTGCGCATGAACGCGGTCCGCTGGGGCGACCTCTACCGGAAGACGCCGGTCGCCGCCTCGGTCGGCCGCGGCCCCGACGTCGGCGTCATGCAGCAGCACCAGCTCGCCGCCAACGCCGCGCGCGGAGTCATCGTCCCCCTCGACGGCCTCCTGCGCGAGCTCGCGCTCGGCCCACCCGACATTCTGCCCGCGGTCTGGGACGGCGCGCTGTACGCCGGCAAGCGCTACGGGCTGCCGCTCGATGTCCACCCGCTCGCGATGTACTTCAACGCGCGCGCGTTCGAGCGCGCGGGCATCTTCCGGCCGCCGTCGAACGCCGACGAGCTCGCCGACGCGCTCGCGCGCCTGAAGTCGTCCGGCTTCGAGAAGCCGTTCTGGATGCCAGCGCTCTGGCCCGGTCACCTCATGTTCGAGTCGCTGCTCTGGCAGTTCGGCGGAGAGCCCTTCGGCCACGACGGCCGCCAGGCCACGTTCGCCACCGACGCCGGCCAGCGCGCGATCGAGTGGATGCGCGGCATCGTGCGCGAAGGCTACAGCCCGCCCTCCGTCGCGATGGACGCGCAGTGGAACGCGTTCGGCAACGGCAGCAGCGCGATCACCTGGGACGGCATCTGGATGATGAACGACGTGCGCGACGTGCCGGGAGGCGCGCGCATCGCGCCGCTGCCGCGCATCGGCCCTGAAGGCGGCGTCTGGGCGAACGCCCACCACCTCGTGCTCTTCGGAAGCCCGAAGCCCGACCCGCGCCGCGTGCAGGCGAGCCTCGTCTTCATCGGCTGGCTCTCGCAGCGCTCGCTCGCCTGGGCGAAGGCGGGCCAGATCCCCGCGCGCACCTCGGTGCGCGAGAGCCCCGAGTTCGCGGCGCTCGACGCCCAGTCGACCGTCGCGCGCCAGCTGCCCGACGTGCGCCTCTTGCCCAACCTGCCGGGCCTCGGAGAGCTGCAGGACGACGCGCTGCCCTTCGCCGTCGACAGCGCGATGCGCGCGAGAGAGCCGATGCGCGCCCTCGAGCACGCGCAGCGCCTCGCCAACGACGCGATCGCCGCCCTCGAGCGCCAGTTCGGGAGGGCCTGAGCAGCCATGGCGACCACGACCGCCGGCAAGCACGCCCACCTCGTCGGCGAGCGGCGCCGCGTCCGCGGCCGCCGCAGGTGGAGCCCCGGCCCCTGGCTCTTCCTCGCCCCCTACCTCGTCCTCTTCGTCGCCTTCGTGCTCGCGCCCGCCATCTACGGCCTGTGGATGAGCCTGCACGACTGGTCGTACCTCGGCGAGCACCGCTTCGCCGGCCTTGCGAACTACGCGCGCCTGTTCGATCGCGGCTCGGCGAGCGCGTGGGCCTTCTGGAAGAGCATGGGAGTCACCGCGACGTTCGTCGTGCTCTCGCTGCCGCTGATGCTCGTCGTGCCGCTGCTGCTCGCGCTCGCCCTCGACGCGAAGCTGCCGGGCCGCACCTTCTTCCGCGCGCTCTTCTTCGCGCCGTACACCCTCGGCGTCGCCGTCGTCGGCATCCTCTTCCGCTTCATGCTCGACCCCTCGCTCGGGCTCGTGAACAAGGTCCTCGGCGCCGACATCCCGTGGACCACCGAGCAGCCCTGGGTCTGGGTCTCCCTCGTCGGAGTCACCGTCTGGTGGACGCTCGGCTTCAACACCGTCATCTACCTCGCCGGGCTTCAGGACATCCCCAAGGAGCTCTACGAGGCCGCGCGCCTCGACGGCGCCGGCCGGTGGTCGCAGCTCGTGCACGTCACGCTGCCGGGGCTCAAGCCCGTCATCGCGCTCGTCGGCACGCTCACGCTGCTCGCCTCGGCCAACATGTTCGGCCAGGCGTACCTCGTCACCGGCGGAGCTCCTGCGCACGGCACCCGCACCGCCGTCATGATCATCGCGCAGGAGGGCCTGGTGAACTTCCGGCTCGGCCAGGCCGCCGCGATGAGCTTCGTGCTCGCCGCCATCCTCGCCGTGCTCGGCCTCTCCGCGGCCCGCCTCACCCGCCAGGAGGCGCCCTGACGTGAAGCGCTCGACGCTGCTCTCGGTCGTGGGGTTGAGCGCCCTCGCCCTGCTCTTCGTCGCGCCGCTGGTGTGGATGCTCTCGACCTCGCTCAAGACCGACGCCGAGGCGATCTCGAGCACGCCCTCGTGGATCCCCGCGCAGCCGACGCTCGAGGGCTACACGTCGATCTTGCGCGCGCCGAATCAGCCCGTGCTGCGCTGGTTCTTGAACAGCCTCGCTGCCGCTGCCGCGCACGCGCTGCTCGTCGTCGCGACCTCCGCCCTCGCCGCGTTCGCGCTCGCGCGCCTCAAGCCTCGAGGCTCGAAGGTCATCACCGCGATCATCATCGGCACGCTGTTCATCCCGCCCATCACCTTCCTCGCTCCGCAGTTCGTCCTCGTCGGCAGGCTCGGCTGGGTCGACACGCTGTGGGGAGTCATCGTGCCCGGCGCTGCCTCGGCGTTCGGCGTCTTCTTCCTGCGGCAGTTCTTCCTGTCGCTGCCGAAGGAGCTGGAAGAGGCAGCGCGTCTCGACGGCGCCGGGCCGTGGCGCGTGTTCTGGCACGTCGTGCTGCCGCTCTCGAAGCCCGCGCTCGCGACGCTCGCCCTGCTCGCCTTCCTCGGCAACTGGAACGACTACGTCTGGCCGCTGTACGTGCTCTTGAACCCCGAGCACCTCACGCTGCCCGCGGGCCTGTCGCAGCTGCAGAGCAGCTACACCACGCACTACCCGGCGATCATGGCGGGCGCCGTCATCGCGAGCGTGCCCGTGCTGCTCTTGTTCGTCCTGGCCCAGCGCCAGGTCATCGAGGGCGTCTCACGAACCGGGCTGAAGGGATGAACGAGCCATGGCGCGCGTCGCATACGAACAGACGACCTGTCGCTATGAAGGAGCACCCAGGCCCGCCGTCGAGAAGCTGAGCCTCGAGGTGCGTGACGGCGAGCTCCTGGTGCTCGTCGGCCCGTCGGGCTCGGGCAAGTCCACCGCGCTGCGCATGCTCGCGGGCCTCGAGCCCGTCTCCGAGGGCACCGTCCGCATCGGCGAGCTCGACGTCACGCGCAAAGAGCCCGCCGAGCGCGACGTCGCGATGGTATTCCAGAACTACGCGCTCTACCCGCACATGACCGTCGCCGAGAACATGGCGTTCGCGCTCAAGCTCGCCGGCTACGGCGAGGCCGAGCGCTCCGAGCGCGTGCACCGCGCGGCGCGCATGCTGGGCCTCGAGCAGCTGCTCGAGCGGAAGCCGAAGCAGCTCTCCGGCGGCCAGCGCCAGCGCGTCGCGATGGGCCGGGCGATCGTCCGCGAGCCGCAGGTGTTCCTGATGGACGAGCCGCTCTCGAACCTCGACGCGAAGCTGCGCGCGCAGACCCGGCTCGAGGTCGCGCAGCTGCAGCGGCGGCTCGGCACGACGACGATGTACGTCACGCACGATCAGGTCGAGGCGATGACGCTCGGCGACCGCGTCGCGGTGATGGAGAGCGGCAAGCTGCAGCAGTGTGCTCCGCCCTCGGAGCTGTACGCGAAGCCCGCGAACGTGTTCGTCGCCGGCTTCATCGGCTCACCGGCGATGAACCTGCTCGACGTCCCCCGCGTCGGCGCCGCGGCGGCCCGGCTCGGAGACGCGTTGGTCCCGGTTCCCCCGAACGGCGGCCATCCCTACGTGACGCTCGGCCTTCGACCCGAAGCGCTCGAGCCCGCAGCGGACGGCGCGCTGCCCTTCTCCGTAGAGGTCGTCGAAGCGCTCGGCGCCGACGCGTACGCCTATGGGCGTCTCGCCGGCGTCGACGAGCAGCTCGTCGTCAGGTGCGATGGCCGCATGCCCCCGCGGCGCGGAGAGACGCTCAGGCTCCGCGTCCGCGAAGACGAGGTTCACGCCTTCGACCCGACGACCGGGTTGCGCCTCGGTCCGGGCTAAGGTCCAGGCGGCCAGTGGCCTCGACCGTCCTCCAGCTCATCGGCCGCACGCCGCTCGTCGAGCTCGCGCGCATCGGCGCCGGCCTGCGCGTCCCGGTGCTGGTGAAGTGCGAGCACCTGAACCCCGGCGGCTCGATCAAAGACCGCATCGCACTCGCGATCGTCGACGACGCCGAGCGCCGCGGCGTGCTGCGGCCGGGCGCGACGCTCGTCGAGGCGACCGCGGGCAACACCGGCGTCGGGCTGGCGCTCGTCGCTGCCGCGCGCGGCTATCGCCTCGTCTGCGTGATGCCCGAGAAGATGTCCGTCGACAAACGCGCGTCGCTGACTTCGCTGGGCGCGGAGGTGATCATCACTCCGAACGCGCCGCCGTCGAGCCCGGACAACTTCCGGAACGTCGCGCAGCGCCTCGCCGCGCAGAACGGGTGGTTCCTCACCGACCAATTCAACAACCCGGCGAACGTGCGCGTGCACGCCGAGACCACCGCCGCCGAGATCCTCGAGCAGACCGGCGGCCGCGTCGGAGCGTTCGTCGCCGGCGCCGGCACCGGCGGCACCATCAGCGGCGTCGGCCGCAGGCTCAAGTCGGCGGTGCCGGGCATTCGCATCGTGCTGGCGGATCCGATCGGCTCGGCGCTCGCCGACTGGGTCGAGACGGGTAGACCGGGACCTGACGGCGCCTATGCCGTCGAGGGCATCGGCGCGAGCGAGCCGCCCTCGAACCTGCACCGCGACGTCATCGACGGCGCCGAGCGCGTCAGCGACGCCGAGAGCTTCGCGATGGCGAAGCGGTTGATGCGCGAAGAAGGCCTGCTCGTCGGAGGCTCCGCGGGAACCAACGTCGTCGCCGCGCTGCGGGTAGCCTCGCGCGCCGATGTGGACGGTCCCGTCGTCACGGTGCTGCCCGACGCGTGGGACCGCTACCGCAGCAAGCCGTGGATGCAGGAGACATGAAAAAGCGGCGCGACCCATGACGAGTCGCGCCGCCGAGTAACAGCCGTCGATCAGGGGCAGCCGAGCAGATTGGCGTTCATGCCATCGCCACCGCCGAACACGTTGCGGCCGCTGCCTGCGCTGGCCGGCGTGATGACCAGGCCCGTGCCGCCGACGGGGCCGGACACCTGGTAACAGAAGATGCCGATCGTCGACCCGCCCGCGCCGTTGCCACCGGCACCTCCGATGCCGCCACGACCGCCGGCTCCGCCGGCCCCGCCCCAGCCGGAGTTGCGTCCGCCGTTGTGTACGCCCCTGCCGGCTGTTCCACCCGCCCCGCCGAGGCCGCCAGCGCCGCCGCTCCCACCCAGGCCGCCGTTGCCGCCGCTCTGCCGGACGATTCGAACGTGCGCCAGCATCGGGTTCGAACGGATGAGGGTGAGACCGACCGATGAGCCACCGGGCGCACCGCCCGACCCACCAAAGCCGCCGTTGCCACCGCTGCCGCCACCGCCGCCGTATCCACCTGCTTCGTAGGGCCCGGTGATGTTGCAGGACAGCTTCCCGCCGCCGCCGCCGCCACCGCCGCCCTTGCCGGGGGCTCCCGGAGCTCCAGGCTGACCGAACGCCGACGTCGGGTGCTGCCACAGGCCGTCGCTGGTGAGCAGATAGCCGGCAGTTCCAAAAGCTCCGGAAGCGCCCTGTGTCCCGGGGCTGCCCGCCGTGCCTGAGACGCCAGCACCGAGAGACCCGCACCCACCAACGGCGCCGCTGCCGCCCGGAGTGGGCCCGAAGCCCGGCAGGCCCGACGTGCCGCTCGCACCCGCTGAAGCCCAGCCGCCGATGCCGCCGCCACCGCCGAAATACGGCCCCCCCGCGCCCTGAGCAGCGGCAGGAGCGCCAAGCCTCCAATCGGCGTCGCCGGGGATCGCGCTCGGGCCGTCTCCGCCCTTCTCACCCGGACTGCCCTGCGCGCCGGTCGCCCCGTCGCTGCCGGCTGAAGGCGTGCTCGAGCTCAGCTCGACGTGGCGCAGGGTGATGGAGGTGCCACTGTCGACCAGCCGCATCACCTGCGAGTTGCCGCCAGGTGTGGTCACCGCCGCGGCCGCGAACACGACCCGTTCGAACACCGTCGGCACCGTAACGTTGCGCAGCAGCACGCCAGTCGGGGGAACCAGGACTGACGGGCGCGGCGTCGTGGCCGTGCGTCCCCAGCTCGCGTCGTACCCGCCGTACAGGTGCAGCCCCGCCGGCCACGCCGCCTGCGCTGGAGGCAGGGTGTAGTTGCCCTGCGCGACAAACAGCGCACGCCGGCCCGTCGCCGACGCCACGGCCAGCGCGCGGGTCAGGGTCTTGACCGCCGTCGTACGGCTCGTGCCGTTGGCGAGGTCATTGCCGTTCTGGTCGGAGAGGAACACGGCCAGGCTCGCGTTGCCGTCGATGCCGTCGCAGTTCGTGTCCTGGAAGTTGTCGTCCGGGTCATCGGCGTTGGAAGCGCAGACGCACTGGTTCGAGGAGCACGTGTAGAACTGCGGGCACGTCCCGTTCGTCCCGAACGTGACGGTTACGCCGCAGGCATCGGTCTGCGTGCCGCAGTTGTAGGCCGCGGGGTAATCGCTGCGAGTCTTCGGAATGCACGTGCACACGTTGCTCTCGCACTGCTTCTGCGCGCCGGTGCACGGGCCGAGGTCGAACGTGCCGCCGCAGCCATTGTCGACGGGATCGCAGTTCTTGCCTGGGTAGTCCGCGGCAGTCATGGGCTGGCACACGCACTGGTTGCTCACGCACGCGTCCCGCCCGGTGCACGTCGGCAGCACCACGGTTCCGCCGCAGCCGTCCGAGACGGCGGGCGTTCCGCACTGCAGGTTCGGGAAGTCCGCGCGCGTCTTCGGCTTGCAGCCGCATTGACCCGAGACCAGCGCACCGCACGTCTCCGGCGCGGAGCACGAGCCGCAGCTCAGCGTGCCGCCGCAGAGATCGGGAATCTGACCGCACGTCGCGCCGACGTCCGAGCACTTGCGCGGGGTGCAGGTCATGCCAGCGTCGATCGGCATCATCGGCTCACCAGCGTCGGGCTCGGTGCCTGCGTCCTCGACGCCCGCGTCGTTCGTGCCTGCGTCTTCGATCCCCGCATCGTCGGTGCCGGCGTCCTGGTTCGACTCGGCGCCGGCGTCGACGAGGCCCGCATCCTTCGCTGGCGGCTTCGGCTCGTCTTCGTGAACGCAGACGCCCTTGCGGCAGACGGCGTCGTCTTCGCAGTCACGGTTGAAGTTGCACGTCTGAACTTGCGGCCCGCAACCGACGAGCAGACCCAGGGACACAGCGAACGCGAGAAGGTGTCTCATGAGCCAGCGCATGAGCAGCGCCGGGACCGTCGTATCCCCTCGAATTCAGGCCGCCTCGATCGAGACGGCGTCCGCGTTCTTGCTCCGTGTGCGGCGCAGCCTGCGAACGCTCTCGGTAAACGCTTCTGGGACAGATTCGGATGTTCGTACTGACCCACGCAGGCTCTCGCGTTGCGACTCCGAGAACTTGCGCCGAGAGCGCTGGGACAGATTCGCCGATTCGCTCTGTCCCATCGTGAGTCCGTCGCCTCGGGAGCGGGTGCCCTCGGGACACGTTGAGCGAAGGCGAGGCGTCCCGGCTCCACGCTGGACTGTAGCTGCGAAGCGAGCCTGAGTGGTGGCTGCATGGACCAGGCCCCGCAGCCCGAAGACGTCGCCGCGTACACCGAGCGCGAGGAACGACGCGCCGACGTGCAGCGCCGCATGGACGAGGTGGCCGGCGTGCTCGCCGAGACCCTGCTCGGCATGTGGCGGGCGAAGCACCGGGCCGAGCGTCGTGGGGAACCCTGGCCGCCGCCCGAGCCGCCGAAGCCGGAGCCGCCTCGCACCTCGCGCGGTGGCAACGACGGAGCCCACGACGAGCGACGCGCCGAAGCCGCCGCGCGGGCGGTTCGCGACGATGACGATCGAGGAGCTGCAGACGAAGTACCTCGAGGTCGTCGGCCGCAGCACGGGCAGCGATGATCGCCGCTACCTCATCTGGAAGATCCGCGAGGCCGAGAAGGGCCGCATCAACGTCGGACCGCGCAAGACCCGCGCGCGCGATGGCGAGCCGCTCGAGGTGAAGATCCTCCCGCTGCGGCTCGAGGCGGACGTCGCCGACAAGATGGACGAGGCCTGGCGGGCGAAGGGCATCAAGAACCGCATGGAGTTCTTCCGGGGGGCCATCGGCCACTACCTCGCGCGTCTCGGCGCGCGGGACGCGGCCGCGCTGTTCGCCAGCCCGGGCCCCACGGGCGTGTGAACGTGGGCGCGGACTCGAGGGGCGTCGGCAGGCCGAGAGACGCCTCCGACGCCCCATGTCCGCGGAACCTCGCGGCTATCCAAGCGACTGAAAACACACGAGAAAGCGACGTATTCGGCCTTGCCAGGGGCGCGAACGGAAGCCTGTATGTCCTCACGCGACGGGCACTGGGCCCCGCGCAAAACGCGAGGACGACGACGATGAAGATCAAGAGCACCACCGCTTTCCGGGCCTACGCCAACGCGCGCGCCAAGCACGCCACCGAGCAGGCCGCCGCGACGGCGCGCTTCATGGTGAAGTCGGTGAACAAGGACGGCTCGATCAGCCGCATGGCGCCTACCGGGAACAACTGGAAGTTCGACGCGTTCGCCACCGCCGAGGACGCGGAGAAGCGGCGGGCCCAGCTCGAGGCGATGAACCCCGGCTCGCGCTTCACGGTGGTGGCGCTGTGAGCAAGCCGAGCAGCATCACGATGACGAAGATCGTGAGCCAGGCCGAGAGCCGCTACGGAACGCCCGAGCCGCAGATCGCGATCCGCTTCCCGAAGGGTACCAGCTACCGCGTCGTGAAGGCCGCGCTCCACAAGCTCGCCGCCGACGTCGAGCTGGCGACGCCCGCGAGCGAGCGCTGGTGCGTGAACACCGACGACTTCAACGAGAGCGGGCGCGTGTACCTCGAGCTCGCCGACGCGACGCCCGCCGAGGCCGAACGGGGCATGGCGCTCCTCATGAAGCTGGCTGGTTGATGCTCTGCCCTATCGCGACAACCGCCGGCGCGAAGGCGCCTCCAGGGCCGATAGCGCGTTCCGCCTGACGCGGCATCGAGGGCGGCGGTACAAACAACCGCATGACTTGGTGGGCCTACGCTCTCATCGCCGCTCTCGCCGCCTCGGCGACCGCCATCCTGGCCAAGGTCGGCGTGAAGGACGTTCCCTCGAACCTGGCGACGGCGATCCGCACCGTCGTCATCCTGCTCTTCGCTTGGGGCATCGTCCTCGCAACACGAGAGCACCACGTCATCAGGGAGCTGAATCGCCGCTCGGTCCTCTTCCTGGTCCTCTCGGGCTTGGCGACCGGCATCTCGTGGCTCGCGTACTTCAAGGCCCTCCAAATGGCGCCTGCTTCCCGCGTCGCGCCTATCGACAAGGTGAGCCTTGCGTTCACGATCATCCTCGCCGGAGGGCTGCTCGGGGAACAGATCTCGTGGAAGGTCGGTCTGGGCACGGCGCTCATGATCGCCGGAGCGCTCCTGACGATCTGGAAGTAGCCCCGATAGTTTGCCGCGCCCCCACGTTCAGGCTGTGTTTGGTCTTGGGTGCGACAAATGAGGAGTGACGGGCCGCCTCGCCATCCTAATCGCCTGCCTCAGCCTGTCGGGCTGCGCGACGACGTTTCGCGATCGTGGGTGGTTGGACCGGCAGCTCCATGACCGCATCGGATTCAGCACGTGCGGCCGCTCGCGTGACGCGCTCCCGAGCGACGTCCGGCTCGAGGACGGCGTCGACGAAGCGGAGGTGGTCTCCGTCGCGTTGTGCCGCAACCCAGCGCTTCGGGCTGAGCTGACGCGAATCGACGCTGCGCTCGCCACGCTCGACGAGGCGAGGCGCCCTGCGAACCCGCAGCTCAGCATGATGGGCCCAATCGGCCCCATCACGGCAGTCGCCACGCTCCTCGTACCGCTCGAGTCGCTCTGGCAGATGCCGAATCGCACGGAGGCTGCAGCACGCGATGCTGACGTTGCCGGCGAGGCTGTCCTGATGCGCGCCCTCGACCTCGTGCGCGATGCTCGATTGCTTCACGTCGAGCTGGGGCTCGCGGCGGATCGCGCCGAAGTCCGCGTCGAGCTCGCGCGGATCGCCGCGGAGATCGCGCGCATCGCATCCGTGCGTGCAAGTGTCGGAGAGGTTAGCCCGCTCGAGGAGCGCGTGCTCGCGGCCGACGCTCGCACGAGCGCCGACGCGAGCGACCTCGCACACACGGAGGCCGTGATGGCTCGCGCCAGGCTGGTCGCGACGCTGGCGGTCGACGACACGCCGGGCAGCTCACTCCGAGCCATGTTCTCGACCGACGTCGCAACTCCTCCCGGTCTGCGTGAGCTGATCGGCTTCGCGCGAGTGGCGCGCCCCGACGCCCGCTCTGCTGAGCTGGCCATCTCGGCGGCGACCGCGCGCGCCGGATGGGAGCGCAGCCGGATCGTGAATCTCGGCGCGCTCGTTGAGACGCAGTGGGGTCAGCCCGCGGGACCGGCGCTTCGCTTGGGAGGGCGCGCCGACCTTCCCATCTTCAATCAGAACCAGGGCGGCGTCGGCCGAGCCGAGGCGGAGGTTGAGCGCGCGACAGCGCAGCACGAAATGGTCGCACGGACGGTGATCATGGAGGTCACCTTGGCGCACGCCCGGTTCGAGCAGGCGACCCGCTCCCGTCAGCGCTTCGAGACCGAGGTGCTTCCAGCCCTCGATGCTGCGCTGGAGATGGCCACTCACGGGTTCGAGACAGGGGACCAGCCGTTCCTGATCGTGCTCGATGTCCAACGACGCGCCGGAGAGGCGAGGCTCCGGCGGGCTGAGCTCATCGCGGAGCAGCGCCGCGCGCTCGCGGAGCTCGAGCGTGCCATTGGCGCGCGGCTGCAGAGCGCCGCGCAGGTCGCGTCACGTGCTCGCGCGGAACGAGGTAGCCCATGAACCGATTCCAGCTCGCGACGGCGCTCGCGCTTCTCACGCTCACAAGCGCATGCGAGTCGAACACGGCGCCGCGCTCGCATCACGCCGCCGCTTCCGAGGTCTCTCACCCGATCGCCGAGGCGGACCTGCCCGCGGTGCACTTGTCGGCTGAAGCCATCTCCCGGCTTCGCATCGAGACGACCGCGGTGAGAGCAGGGCCTTTGCCCCGAACCCGCCTGGTCGGCGGGGAGGTCGTAGTTCCCCCCGGACGAACCGTGACCGTGACTGCGCCTGTCGCGGGCGAGGTCCACTTCGTCACCAGCGAGCCGCTCCTTCCCGGAGCCGCTGTGCAGCGCGGCGCTGGCTTGCTTCGCCTCACGGCCATCGCGCCGACGGATCGAGACACACGCGCGCGCGTCGCTCGCGAGGTCGCAGCCGCCGAAGCAAACCTCGCTGCGCTCGAACTACGCGTGACCCGAAACCAGGCTCTCATCGACCAGGGCGCCGGGAGCGCCCGTGCGCTCGAGGAGGCGGTCGCCGCGCGCGACGTCGCGCAGGCCGACCTGGCCGCTGCGAGGGCACGCGCCACCACGCTGTCACGCGATCCGCTGCTCTCCGACGTCGCCATGCTCGTGCGGGCGCCGGGCAACGGCGTCATCCGTCTGCTCGCTGTCGCGGAAGGTCAGCCAGTAGCCGCGGGCGCACCGCTCTTCGAGCTGGTCGGGGTGGAAGCGCTGCAGGTCAGGGTACCGGTGTACGCGGGGGATCTCGCGCGTCTCGCCTCGGGTGGTTTACCTCGGGTGCGGCGAAACGGAGAGGCGCGCTCCATCGAGACTCGATTCGTTCCAGGCCCGCCTACCGCCGAACCCGATCGAAGCACGGTAGACCGTTATCTCGCGCTCCCCAGCGACGCGGGGCTCGCCCCTGGCGAGCGCGTGCTCGTTGAGCTCCCGCTGCAGGATGTGGCCTCCGCGCTCGTCGTTCCCGCGGCGGCTGTGGTGATCGACGCTTGGGGCGGGGCCTGGGTCTACCGCTGCGAGAACGGCCGCTACGTGCGTGCCCGTGTGGATCCCGCCCGCCGCGCAGGTGACGACATGGTGCTCGCGCATGGCCCCGCTGTCGGCTCATGCATCGTTTCCGTAGGCGCAGTCGAGCTGTTCGGCGCCGAGTTTCCTCCGGGGCACTGATGCGCTCATTCGTACATCTATGCCTCCAGCAACGCTGGGTCGTCATTGGGCTCTCGGTGCTCTTCATTGCGCTCGCGGCGCGCGGCGTGCGGGATGCCCGCTTCGATGCCTTCCCCGAGTTCGCACCGCCGCGCGTCGAGATCCAGACCGAAGCCCCGGGACTCTCGAGCGAAGAAGTCGAGGCGCTCGTGACGACGCCGCTCGAGGCAGCGCTCGCCGGGACGCCGGGAATCACTGCGATTCGCTCGCGCTCCGTGCTCGGCCTCTCCTCCGTTCTCCTCCTGTTCCCGACTGGCACTGACCTCCTTCAGGCGCGTGCCCTGGTGCAGGAGCGCGTCACCCGTGCCACGCCCGGCTTGCCCGCTGTCGCGAGGCCCCCTGTGTTGCTTTCACCACTCTCGTCGACGAGCCGCATCATGAAGATCGGCATGTGGTCGGCGACGCTCTCGCAGACCGAGCTCTCCGACCTCGCGCGGTGGCGCGTGCGTCCCGCACTGATGTCGGTCCCTGGCGTCGCGAACGTCGCGGTCTGGGGCGAGAGACGAAGACAGATCGAGGTGCGCGCGGATCCTGATCGACTCGTGGCCAACGGAGTGGACTTGAGCCGGTTGGTGTCGGTCACCCGTGAGGCGCTGACTCCCCGCGCGGGAGGTCTCGTCGATCTCCCCACGACTCGGCTTCCGGTCGTTCAGATGGCCATGGCTCGCGATGCGGACGAACTCTCACGAGTCCCGCTGTCCACCCTCGGGCGAAGCACCGTGACGATCGGCGATGTGGCTGAGGTGAGGGAGTCCCATGCCGTGCCGATCGGTGACGCGCTCGTCACGAGCGGGAGCGGTGTGCTGCTCATCGTCGAGAAGCAACCTGGGGCGAGCACGCTCGACGTTACGGCAGGCCTCGACGCCGCCCTGGAGAGGTTGCGCCCTGGTCTCTCGGGTGTCGAAGTCGACCCGACGATCTTTCGGCCGGCGAGCTTCATCGAGCGTGCGCTCGGAAACCTCGGTCATGCGATGGGCATCGGCTGCGTCTTCGTGGTGGCCGTGCTGTTCCTCTTCCTCTGGAACGCGCGCACCGCGCTGATCAGCGTCCTCGCGATCCCTCTCTCGCTGCTCGCCGCCGCCTTCGTACTCACGCTGCTCGGGCGCACCATCGACACGATGGTGATCGCAGGGCTCGTCATCGCGCTAGGCGAAGTGGTCGACGACGCGATCATTGACGTCGAGAACATCCACCGCAGGCTGCGAGCGCTGGCCGAACCTCCAGACCTCCGAACTGCCATGCGCGTGGTGCTCGACGCGTCGCTGGAGGTCAGGAGCGCGATCGTGTTCGCGAGCCTGATCGTGCTGCTGGTGTTCGTCCCCATCCTCTTCCTCGAAGGTGTGGCGGGAGAGTTCTTCCGTCCGCTCGCCCTCGCGTATGGCCTCGCGATCTTGGCCAGCACGGTGACCGCGCTCACCATCACGCCGGTCCTCGCGTTGCTCTTGCTCCGAAGAACGCGCGGGGTCGAGCGCCACTCGCCCATCGCCCTCGCGCTGCTTCGTGCCTACGAGCCCGTGCTGCGCCGGACGCTAAACCATCCGAAGCGCCTCCTCGCCGGGACCATCGCGTTGCTTGGGATGACAGCGGCCCTTGGTTCGACGCTGCGAGAGGAGTTTCTCCCGCACTTCGCCGAGAACGACTTCTTGATGCATTGGGTCGCGCGGCCCGGGACTTCGCTCGAGGCCGTCGCGCGGACGGCGAACCTGGCGCGCGCCGAGCTGCTGACCGTGCCGGGCGTGCGGAACTTCGGTGCACACATCGGTCGCGCTGAGGTCGCCGATGAAGTCGTAGGCCCAAACTTCGCGGAGCTCTGGATCAGCGTCGATCCGAACGCCGACCTCGCCGCTACCTCCCAGCGCGTCCGCGAGGTCGTGGACGGTTACCCCGGCGTCTTTCGCGATGTGCAGACGTACCTTCAGGAGCGCATGCGCGAGGTGCTCAGCGGGGGAGGCGGAGCGATCGTGATTCGCCTCCGAGGAGAGGACATCGACGCGCTTCGAACGATCGCCGGAACGCTTGCGCATGACCTCGAGGCGGTGCCTGGGATCTCGCACGCGCACCCGGAGGCACAGGTGCTGGTGCCCCAGATCCAGATCCGCGTCGACGCCGAGCGCTGCGCTGCGTTCGGTATCGAGCCCGGCCTGGTTCGAACCCGAGCGGCGACCCTGCTTGCAGGCGATACGGCCGGGCAGTTCGTGCGGGGGCTTCAGCCGATCGACGTCGTCGTCTGGGGCAACGAAGCGAGCCGAGCCGATGTCGCCGCGGTGCGTGACCTGGGCATCGCGGTCGATGGCCGTGTGCTCACTCGCCTCGGCGACGTGGCTGACGTGGCGATCGTCCCGGTCCCGAACACCATCGCCCATGACGCGACGACGCGGAAACTAGACGTGCTGATCGATCTGGCCCCCGGCGCGGATCTTTCGGTCGTGAGCGCAGCGGTGGCATCCAAGGTGTCGGCTCTCCAGCTTCCGCCTGGCCATCACGCAGAGATCCTCGGTGAAGGCGCTGCACGCAACGCAGCGCGCACTCGGCTCTTCAGTGTCGCCGCGCTGGCGATCGCGGGCATCTTCTTCGTGCTGCTCGCGGACTTTCGGTCCGCTCGCCTGGCCCTCATGGTGTTCGCCGGACTTCCATTCGCGCTCGTCGGAGGCGTAGTGGCGGCCGCGACGTCGGGCGTGGTGTCGCTCGGCACGTTGATCGGTCTCGTTGCGGTCATCGGGATCGCCGCGCGCAACGGCATCATGCTCGTCTCGCACTTTCGCCATCTCGAGCGCGAGGAAGGAATGCCCTTCGGAAGCGAGCTCGTGGTGCGCGGTGCGCGCGAGCGACTCGGTCCCATCCTCATGACTGCGCTCGCGACCGGGCTCGCCCTGGTGCCCGTCGTGCTCGGCGGCCAAACGGCCGGGCACGAGATCGAACACCCGATGGCGGTCGTCATCCTGGGCGGCCTCGTGAGCTCCACCATCCTCACGCTGCTGGTGACACCAGCGCTCTACGTCTGGCTCGGTGGAGGCGGTCGCGGCGCGGACGATGCGCCGGTAGACTGAGGAAAGATGCGGGTCCTGATCGTCGACGATGAAGCGGACGTACGGAGCGTGGTGGCACGAGCGCTCCGCGCCGACGGTCACGCCGTGACGACCGCGGAGGACCTCGACTCAGCTCGCGAACGCGCCGCGGAAGGCGCTGACCTCATCGTGCTCGACCTGCGCCTGCCAGACGGGTTCGGCCTCGAGTTATGCCGAGAGCTTCGCGCTGAAGGCGCCACCATCCCCATCTTACTGCTAACCGCGCTCTCCCAAGTCGCGCTTCGAGTCGAAGGGCTCGACGCGGGTGCAGACGACTTCCTGGCCAAGCCGTTCGCGGTAGCTGAGCTTCGAGCGCGGGTGCGTGCGCTCGGCCGGCGCGGAGCGCTCCCTCGCGGCCTCATGTACACCCGTGAAGACGTCGTCTTGGACTTTGCAGGTCGACATGCGACGCGCGCCGAGCATGACGTCGCGATTACGGCAAAGGAGTGGGCCATCCTCGAGATCCTCGTCCGCCGCGCCGGGCGCGTCGTCTCGCGAATCGATCTGCTCGAGAGCGTGTGGGGGGAGGCCAGCGAGACCGCGTCCAGCAGCATGGAGGTGCTCGTCGGAAGGCTGAGGCGAAAGCTCGGTTCGGACTTGATCCGAACCCTGCGCGGCGAAGGTTACGCGCTCGCTCCGGGAGATCGACGTGGCGAATAGCATCGTCGGACGGGTTGCCTCGGGGGCCGCACTCGCAGCAGCGGCGGCCGCCCTGGTCGCTGCGATCGCGACGATCGTCTTCGCGACCTTGCTGCTTCAACGCGCCGAGGACCGCCGGCTTGAAGAGGCCGCCGTCACCTTCGCCGAGGAACTCGGCCAGGGCGGCAACGATATCGCGGCGATCCGAGAGGTGCATCGGGACGAGTCCGAAGAGATGGATCACACGGGGATGCTCTTCGCCGTCTATGACGGTGGCGGGAGTCTGCTGGTCGGCGACCGTCGCGTCGGGATGCCCGCGGAGCTTGGCTGCGCCACGTTTCGCGCGAGTGCGCTCCGCGTGTGTCGAGCGCAAGCATCGAACGGCCTCTCAGCCGTCGTCGCAGAGGCGCATACGCGGCCGCTCTCGATGCTCGCCGGAGCCGCCATCCTGGCAGCGCTTCTCGCTGCTGCGCTTGCATGGGCTGCGAGCAGGCCCATCTCGAAGCGCGTCGTGGCTCCGCTCACGCGACTTCGGGAGCGTATCGCGCAGCTCAATATCGACGCGCTCTCGGAGGCGAACCTCGGCTCAGAGGAGCACGTCGCAGAGGTGGACGCGCTCCGCGGCACCATCTTGCAGCTCGTCGCCCGCGTCGAGCGGGCGCTCGCGCAGGCCAACCGCTTCGCTGCGAATGCTGCGCACGAGCTCCGTACGCCGCTGACCTCTGTGCGTGGCGAACTCGAGCTGCTCGGAGAGAACGTCTCGGACCCTGCCGCTCGCGAGGGCGCCATGCTGGCCCAGCAGAAGCTCACTGAGCTCTCGGTCCTCGTCGAGAGGTTGCTCATCCTCTCGGTACCCACGCGATCGACATCCGACGCTCACGAGGTCGTGTCGCTGCGCGACCTCGTGGAGGATGCCGTTCAGTCGCTACCGAACGAAGACCGAGCGCGCGTCGAGGTGTCAGACGGCGACGCGCTCGTCCGCGGCGACGCGACCCTCCTCGGTACGATGGTCGCCAACGCGATCGCAAACGGGCTCAAGTTCGGTAGGGTCGTGATGACGGCGGTGTTGCTCCTAGACGACGTCGCGGTCCTTCACGTGGATGACGATGGCCCTGGCGTCGATGCCGCCGAGCGTGAGCGCGCGTTCGAACCGTTCTTCCGTTCTGGGGACGCATTGCGTCGACGCGTTCCTGGGCATGGGCTCGGTCTCGCTCTCATCCGACACATCGCCGAGACCCACGGCGGCACCGCCGCACTCGTAGACAAGCCGACGCCCGGAGCGCGCCTGGAGGTCCGGCTACCGAGACACGCGTAGTCGGCCGAGTCCTCGCTCCACCGCGGGCAGGCGACCCAGCGATCAACAGGCCCCACTGCCACTCAAGGTCGCACCGACGTGCGATCGGTTCGCGACGCCCCAAACATGGCGGCGTGACGCTGCTCCTCGCGAGCCATCGCCCCGATGATCAACAGGCTCGGCCCCGTCGCGGGCGCCGAAGCTGTTGACCAACGGGGCCGACTGTTGATCGCCGGGTACGCAGTTAAACGCCTCTCGGCTTCTCTCTCCCCACGGGCCAGGAGAGAGAGCGAGAGAGCTGTCCCACGCGGCGCCCATCGAGCTCGCTCGGCGCTCTCTGCGAGCACGCGCGAGAGCGCCGCTGAGGCACGCGCAGCGCGTGAAACGCCCGGAGTTCTGGGGAGAAACGGCGAAGCCCCCTCGGATCGCTCCTTGGGGGCTTCTGTTTACCGACCCTCGCCCCTTGTTGGCGACGAGAGAAAAATGGCTCCCCGGGCAGGACTCGAACCTGCACCCTGGCGGTTAACAGCCGCCCGCTCTGCCATTGAGCCACCGAGGAATGGTGTCCCCGGCGACGGCGGCAGAGCGCGGCGCCTGACTTTAGAAGCGCAGCTCGAACAGGCGATCGGCGATGCGCTTGATGTTCGCGACGTCGACCGCGCTGCCGTCGGTCCGCTGCGGCGACCCGCCCGCGGCCTTCAGCGCGCCCGCGGCGCCTTCGAACTCGCGAGCGATGCGGTAGAGCTCGCGCATGCGGCTCGCGCTGACTGCGCCGGCGCCGTCGCGCATCACGCGATCGATGTCCTTCGACGCGGCTTCGTACGACTTGCGCGCCTTCTCGAAGTCGCCGGTCGCCGCGCGCAGCCGCTCGGCCGCGGTCACCGGCACGGACATCTTCAGCCCGCGCTGGCCCTGCAGCCCGTCGGCGCGCGCGTTCGGCGCGTTGCGGCCGGCACGCTCGGCCTGGCGGAAGTCGCCGCCGTCTTCGTAGTACTGCCGCGCCGCCTGGGCCGCGCCGTAGATCGCCGGAGACGCCGCGCTGCCCGCGTCCGGCGAGAAGTTCTCCGTGCCGGCGAGCACCGCGTTCGGGAACAGCTCGCGCCACTCGTGCAGCTTGCCGCCCTGGAAGCACGCGAGCAGGCCGACCTTCTCGGTGCGGTCGAAGATCTCCTTGTAGGGGAACTTGCCGCTGCCGGGCGGGCTCTCCATGTCGCGGAAGCGCTTGAGCTCGGCGCGGACGTCGAGGTGCGCCGAGTAGCCGGCGTGGTTCGCGTGCTCGAACAGCATCTCGTCGCCGTTGCTGTGGCCCGAGATGACGAGGCCCGTCATCGAGCCGCCCGTCTTCACCAGGTTGTCGAGGTACTGCTGCATGCCGTCGCGGAACGCCTTCTGCGCCTCCGCCGGCCCCTTGTTGAACTCGTTGGTGATGTCGAGGCCGGTGAGCTCAGGCTTGTCGGGATCCTTCGCGACGAGGCCGCTCAGGGCGTTGCGCTCCGCGTTCTGGCGACCGGCGTTGTACAGGTACGAGTTGCGCGCGGTGTTGTTGTTCACCTGCAGGTACAGCACGCTCGCGTTCGGCGTGCGGACGTCGACGGTCTTGCCCGCCGCGCGCGTGAACAGCGCGTTCAGCGCGTCGGTGAAGTTGTCGTACTTGCCGCCCGTGCGCAGTTGGCCGCCGTTCACCAGGAACGACTTCGCCTCGCTCAACGTCAGCGTGCCCGAGCGATCTTTGTCGGCGGCCTTCAGCGCGGCGAGCTGATCGGGCCTGAGCGACGACAGCAGTGCGTAGGCCTCGGGGTCCGTGCGCTTCAGGTCTTCAGTCAGCGCGAGGGGGATCTTGCGATTGGGGTTCTTGAGCGCGCCGCTCCAGTCCTGGTCGAGCTGCGTGGAGCGCGCTGCACCGCTGATTCGCGTAGGGCCGATGGTCATAGCGGTCCGAATCATCGCTCTCCTGCGCGGCGCGTTTCGGCGAGCGGCAAGCGTCGGATTGAAGGACCAGGTAGGTGCAGCCTGTCCGTTCACACCTGCGCGGGTGTCCCACCTGAGGCCACCTCGGCGCCACGCTCGGCGAAGACCTCGCGGAGCACGCTGCGGTGGCACTTCGCCTCGTCCTCGCAGTAGCAACCGACCGCGAAGTCGGCCGTGTGCGAGAGCGCGGCCAGCGCGTCGACCACGTGCGACACCTTCTCGAGCTCGCGCCGGAAGGCCTTCGCGCAGCGCTTGCGGTCTGCGTCGGTCTGGGCGCCCAGCCACCTCGAGACCAGCGCCTGGCTCGGAGAGAGCTCCGGAAGCCACACGTCGTAGAAGTCGCGCCTCGCGAACTCGGACTTCGGCACGCCGCGCGGAGGCCTTCGCACCGTGCCGAGGCGAACGCCCTCGCCCTTCGCGCGCGGAGTCCCCAGGCGCACCACGCGGATCATCTGCCCGACCCCACCGTGAGCGGGTTCGCGAGCGCGTCGGGCGAGCCGTAGAGCATCTTGTACGTGTTGTACGAGCGCAGCACGCGCTTCACGTAGCCGCGCGTCTCGGCGAGCGGAATCTCCTCGACCCACTCGTCGAGCTCGAGGCCGGGCCGCTCGGCGCGCCAGCGGTTCACGGCTCCGGGGCCGGCGTTGTAGCTCGCCACGGCGTACTGCTTCACGCCCTTGAACTGGGTGACGAGCCCCGAGAGGTACGCGCCGCCGATGCGGATGTTGAGGTCGGGCTCGAGCAACTGCGCCTGGGTCGGCCGCGGGATCTTGAGCTTCGCCGCGACGTCCCACGCCGTCGTCGGCATGAGCTGGGTCAGGCCGAGCGCCCCGGCCCACGACAGCGCGCGCGGGTCGAGCGCGCTCTCTTCGCGCATGAGCGCCTGCAAGAGATCGGGGTCGAGCTTATTGGCCGCCTCGGAGTGCTTCACGATGAGATCGCGGAAGGCGTTCGGGTACGCGATCTCCCAGAGCGCGCGCGTCTGGGGCGTGATGCGGCCGGACAGGTCACGGCGCAGCCAGAGGCGCGCCATGCCGTGGGCGCTGCGGTCTTCTCCGCTCGCCGCGATGACGAAGACGATGAGCCTCAGGCTCTCGCGCGGCAGCTTGCTGCGGTCGATGGCGAGCAGCTCGAGCGGGACCTGCTCGGACACTCCGAGCCGCAGCCACTCGATGGCGGTCGCGAAGCCCGGCTCGTCGCTGAGCGGGCCCGCGTAGAGCGGGAAGACGTCGTCGGCCTTCTCGGCGGGCTTCAGGTCGAGCGCCTTCGCCTTCTCGACGTCGAGCTTCATCAGCCGCTCGCGCGCGATGAGGCCGTAGTAGGTGGCAGGGTGCTCGGTCGCGACGTCCGCGAATACCTCGACCGCCGCCTTTGGGTCGCCGGACAGCTCGGTCACGCGGGCCCGCCAGTAGCGCGCGCGCTCGACCTCGTAGGGGTCGTCGCTCGCGGTGAAGCGCTGCTCGATCGCCTGCAGCGCCTCGAGGGCCTTGGGCCAGTCCTTCGCCTGCTTGAAGAGCCAGGCCTGGCGGAACATGCCCTCGGCGGCCTGGTCTCCCGTCGGGTAGCGCTCGACGAGCTGGGCGAGCAGCGCCTTCGCGCCCTCGGGATCTTGCGCGCGCATGCGGGCATCGGCCGCGTTGAACAGCGCGTCGTCGGCGAACGGGTGCGTCGGGTGATCTTTCGCGAGCTGCTCGTAGACCGCGGCGCCGGCCTTCGGGCCCAGCACCGTGCTCGAGAAGCCGAGCACATAGGCGGCGCGCGCACGCAGCTCGGGATCCGCGGTGCACTTCTTCACCACCGCCGACAGGGTCGCGACGGCCTTGGCGTGCAGGCGCTGCTTGCGCTGGCCCTTGCCGAGCGCGAAGTGGCCGCGGCACGCGAGCGCGTCGGGCAGCTTCAGGTTGCCGATGATCGGCGTCAGCAGATCGATGCCGTCCTGGTTGCGGTGCACCTCGATGAGGGCGTCGGCGCGCGCCACCGTCAGCTCGTCGGTGATGGTGCCCACGCGCGCGACGTCGAGCTTCTTCGCGGCCGGCGAGTTGGGGTGCGTCGACCAGAGCTTCGCCGCGGCCTCGACCTCGGCCTTCTTGTCTTTGCGCGCGGCGGCGAGGTTCGAAAGCTCGAGCAGCGCCTCGGCGCCCACGTCGCGGCCCCACGGCGGCGGCGGCTTCGCCGCGAACGGAGTCAGCACGTCGCGGGCCTTCGCCGCCTGCTTCGTGTTGCGGTACGCGCGCGACAGGCCGAGCGCCGCGTCGAAGGCCTGCCGCGACCCCGGCGAGACCTGCGCGTAGACGCGCGCCGCAGACGCCCAGTCCTTGAGCTCTTCGTACGACTGGCCGGAGAGCACGAGGCACCGATCCTTGAACGCGGGCCACTTCGCGGCGAGCACCTCGAGCTCGGCGGCCGCGAAGCCGTTCTCGTTGAGCTGCTGCGCGGCGAGGGCGCGCAGGTAGCGGACCGGCGGGTCGTCTCCCTCGGACTCGAGCAGCGTCTTCACCTCGGCCCACTTGCGGGCGTCGTAGGCCGCCTTGGCCTGGGCGCGCCTGCCGCTGCCGAAGTACGGCTCGAGATCTTTGCGCTCGATCTTGCGGCCGCGGTCGAGGGGGACGACGTGCAGCTCGGGGCTGGGAAACGCGGGGTTGGCGATGCGGATGAAGCCGGGGTCGAGCTCGGCCTCGGTCGTCTCCGAAGGCGGCGGAACGGTGTCCTGCGCTGAGGTCTCGGGCGCCAGCAGCGCTACGCCCAGGAGAGCGATAGACTTCAGGCAGCTTCGCCACATGGACATTCGGACGCAAAGCGCACTCCTCGCGGCCATCGTCGGCCTCGCGCTCGGCGTGTCCATGCTGCTTCGGCCGCAACGGCCCCGGGTGCTCACGCTGTTCGGCATCTTCGCGGTCTCGGTCGGCACGTTCTACCTGTCTCAGTGCCTCGAGGGGCTCTTTCCTTGGAGCGGCGAGTCTCCCGTCGTCTCGCGCATCATCCTGGGCTCAACGCTCGTGCTCGGTGCGGCCCTCCCGTCGACCGCGCTCAGCTTCTTCCTCGAGTTCCTGAACTTCAGCCCCCGCGCCTCGCGGTACGGCCGGCGCGTCTCGATTCTGTCGCTGGTGCTCGGGCTCGCCGTCGGGGCGACTCCGCTCGCCGAGGCCGCCTGGGCCCGCATCGCCGTCGCCGGCTGGGTGCTGCTCGCGCTCTCGTTCTCGGTCTCGCTGCTGCTGGCGCGCATGCGGGTGAGCGAGTCGCGCATCGACCGGGCGCGCCTCGCGTACCTGGCGATCGGCGCCGGCCTGTCGATTCTGTTCGCCGGCCTCGACTTCCTGCCGCGCTTCGGCCTGCCCTTCCCCACGCTCGGACCGATCATCTCGACGCTGTACCTCTTCTTCCTGTCGCAGACGCTGATGCGCCTGCGGCTGATGGACCTGCACGAGCTGTTCGGGAAGATCGCCGCGCAGGCCGTGCTCGCCGCGATCCTCGCGCTCGTGTTCGTCGTGCTGACGGCGTGGGTCGGCGCGAACCCCGGCCTGTTCGTGTTCAACACGATCGTCGCCGCGTTCGTGATGCTCATCCTGCTCGAGCCGCTTCGGGCGAAGGTCGACGAGCGCGTGGTCGCCATCTTCTTCCGCGAGCGGTTCGACTTTCTGCAGTCGGTGCGCGCGCTGCAGCAGCGCACGCAGAACGTCATCGACGTCGGCCAGCTGTGCGGCATGGTGCTCGACGGGCTCAACGAGACGCGGCGCGTGACGCACACGTCGATCTACCTGCTCGCGGAAGATCGGCCGGGGTTCCGCCTCGTCGACAGCCGCGGGCCGCAGCCGGCGCTGTTCATCGACGCGGGCACCGCGCGGCCGCTCGTCGGCCGCACCGAGAAGGCGCAGCTGCTCGAGGCCGTCGAGCGGCGCATCGTCGAGCTGCGCTCGCAGCCGGCGATCGAGGTGCGGCGGTCGCGCGACGAGGTGAAGCGCCTCAACGACGTGAAGGCGGCGATGCAGCAGATGAAGGCGGCCATCACCGTGCCGCTCTTCGGCAACGACCGCGTCATCGGGTTCTTGAACCTGTGGGACGAGCGCGTGCCCGAGGCCTTCGCGTCGGACGAGATCGCGCTGATCCTCGACCTCGCGGACCAGCTCGCGAGCGTCGTCGAGAACTCGAAGCTGTACGAGCGCATGCGCGAGCGCGACCGCCTGGCCGCGCTCGGCGAGATGTCCGCGGGTCTCGCGCACGAGATTCGAAACCCGCTCGGCGCGATCAAGGGAGCGGCGCAGTGCCTCGACCCGAAGCGGGTCTCCGGCGAGGAAGGCGAGTTCCTCGAGGTGATCGTCGAAGAGGTGAACCGGCTCAACGGCGTCGTGACCGCGTTCCTCGATTACGCGCGCCCGATGAAGCAGAACTTCGGCCCGACGGATCTGAACGAGGTCGTCACGCGCACGGTGCGGCTGATTCAGAACGACGTGCCGCAGAACATCACGCTCAAGACCGAGCTCGTCGAGGGCCTCTCGAAGGTCGACGGAGACGCCGAGCAGCTCAAGCAGGTGCTCATCAACCTCGTGCAGAACGCGCGGCAGGCGATCGGCGACCAGCCCGGCGAGATCACCATCAAGACGGTGAAGCCCGAGCGGTTCGGCGAGCCGCGCTTCTCCGCCGAGCAGGTCGAGCTGCACGTCGTCGACAACGGGCCGGGCATCCCGGCGGATCAGCAGCTCAACATCTTCGTGCCGTTCTTCACCACCAAGCAGAAGGGCACGGGCCTGGGCCTCGCCATCTGCCAGCGCATCGTGAAGAACCACGGCGGCGTCATCACCGTGCAGAGCCGCTCGGGGGACGGGTCGACGTTCATCGTCCGGCTGCCGGCCCTGCCGACCGAGGCGCCGTCGGAGACGCCACAGCCCGACGGAACTCCCCTGCCCGGCGCGCTCGTCGCGCCGCAGCGGCCGGCGGAGCAGCCGTCGCGCCGCGAGAAGAAGAAACGCAAAGTCGGGTGAGAGGTCGCGCGCACGGCCTCGCGGTGGCCCTGCCTCAAGAGCTTGATGGCATCCATGAAGGTCTAGGTAAGTGCGCCACTGCGCGCCTGCAGGACGTTGCCTCGCGGGAACACCGGGCGAATATTCCCGACCCATGCTCGCCCTGACCCTCGCCGTGAGCCTCGCCGCAGCGCCGCAGAAGCTCGACTGGAAGGACTTCTGGAACATCTCGGGCGTCACCCGCGACGACAAGAAGGAGGACGTCATCAAGAAGTGGGGCGCTCCCACCGAGGACCGCGGCAAGACGCTGCGCTGGAAGGAAGGCCCGACCGTCGACTTCCGCGACGACGGCGCCACGCAGCTCGACTTCAGCGCGCTGTGGTCGATGAAGTTCGTCGCGGCGCACAAGAGCCCGCCGCTCGAGCTGCTCGACCTGCCCTGCGACGCCGCCGCGAAGCGGCTCGCGTTCGCGAAGAAGATCGAGAGCTACACGAGCTGCAAGCACTACGACGCGAGCGGCTGGCTGCTCGACGTCACCATGATGTGCACGCAGGGGAAGGTGACCACGCTCGTCGTCGTCAGGGTGCCGGTGCCGGAGCTGAAGACGATGAAGCCGCTGCCGGTGGATCACTGCTGAGCTCCGGGTGAATCAGAGTGCGCTTTTTCCCTCATGAAGTACGCGGGGATTCTGGCTGGCCTCAACTGAGGTCCCTGACCACACGTCACGAGGCCTTACCGCACTCCGGTCCATGTGCCTCCATCGGGGGTTTCCCCCGAGATTCCTACTCGGTCGAACTTGTCGACGCCGGCAAAGAGAAGCACGTGTACTCCGGCATCGACCTGCACAACCGACAGGCTCGCCGGACCAGCCTTGCTCGCCTGAAGGCTGATCCGACGTCGACCTTGAGCGCTCAAGAACGTTGAGTCCCCATCTGAACCCATCTCGGCCACGTTTCGACCGTTCCCGTCGGCGACCATGAAGGCCGCGGCATTATCGTCCACGCTGGCGCGCAGGAGCGGGTGCCCTTCTCCGCGCTTCAACATGAACCCGGTTGGCTTGCCTGCCATGAGAGCAACCGAAGCCTCCTTGTCTTCGTCGCCGCCACCGAGGATGAAGCTCACTCCTTCAGGAGTGAAGAACCACGACGACCTGCGACGCCCGGACTCATCAACAAGGTCAAAACGCTGGGCCGCTACCGCGCCGGGCGAACTACGTCGCAGTGCGACGACGCTCAGCGCTACAGCCAAACCAAGTGCAAGGACGGCGATGGCTGCCACCCCCATGAGTTGACGCTCAAGAACTCGGATGCGTCTATCGGCTGCGTCCTCGGCCATTCGGCGTCCTCTGTCGCGAAGCGACTTGATGTTGGCTGTTGCGTCTGAGTGGCATCACGTGACGGTTCTTACGACCTGCTGAGGTCTCGCTTCTTACCGCGCTGTGGGTCTCGACCCGGTGCTGCTGTTCGTGCGGCCACACAGGCCAGCCCACTGGCCCACTTCGACTCCGCCTTCGGCTCCGCTCAGCGTGAACGGCGGCCTCTCCGTCTCTTCGCGGCTCAGTACCGAATCGCGCGCCGGCGCACGACGAAGTCGAGCGTCTCACCGCCGCGCTGCAGCGTCAGCGTAACCGCGGTGCCCGACGGGCCCAGGATCCGCGGGATGATCTGATCGGCGGGCGCGCGCGCCGGCTGGCCGTCGACGGCGACGAGGGTGTCGCCCTGCTGAATGCCGGCGGCCTCGGCGGGGCTGCCCTCGAAGGTCTGCCAGACGAACACGCGCGGGCCGTCGTTCGCGAGCTGCATGCCCACGCCTTCGTACTCGGTGACCTCGGGGCGCTTCTGTTGCTGCGCCGCCGCGGGGTTCTCGGGCGGCAGCGGCAGCTCGAGCCGACCGGCGCTGTCGCGCGGAATCCGGTTCAGCGGAGCGCTCATGGTGCGCGCGCCCTTCTTCACCTCGACGTTCGCGGAGTCCGGCACGGCCGCCCTCACCTCGCCCGCTCCATCGGAGACGAACGGTCCGATGCGCCGCGCCGGCGCGTACCAGCGGCCCGGCACGTACGCCTGGAACGTCACCTCGGCGCCCGAGACCGGCGCGCGCGTCGCCCCATCCAGCACGACGGCGCGCAGCAGCGCCGCCGTCTTGAGCTGCAGCCGCACCGAGACCGGGCCGTTCAGCTCGACGTCCTGCGGCGGCGAGGTCTCGAAGCCCTGCGCCGTCGCAGACACGCGCCACTTGCCGGTGCCGACGACTCCCTCGAACCTTCCCTGCGCGCTCAAGACGGGGATCCGCCGTGTCGAGCCCGCCGAGAGCGGCTCGAGGATGACGAGATAGTCCGTCACCGGCAGGTTCTTCTCGTCGACCGCCGTGACGGTGAGCTGCGCCTGCGTGAGCTTGAGCACCACGTCCTCGCCCGCGCGGGCGCGCGCCGACGCGACGCCCTTCGGGGACTCGGCCTCGACGAGCAGCACGCCGTTCGGCACGCCCTCGAAGCGGAAGGCGCCCTTGTCGTCGGTGAGCGCCGCCGCCGGAGCGCCCGCCCAGTCGCCCGAGCGCCAGCTCACGCGGACTCCGGCGCTGGCCGGCTCGACGCGGCCCGCGAGCACGCCGCCCTCGGGCAGCGCGACGTTCCACGGAGCCCCCTCGCCCGTCTGCTCGAACGGGCCGACCTGCTCGTGGCGCGCGCCGAGGGACACCTGCACGACGTAGCTGCCGACGGCGACTCCATCGATGCGGAAGTGACCTGCGCCGTCGGTGGCGCCCCCGACCGACGGCTTCTGCGAGCGGGCGTCGTAGAGCATGAGGGCCGCTCCGGCGACGGGCTGCCCTCCGCGGGTGACGTTTCCCTCGATCGAGAGCTCTTCGCCGAGCTGGATGCGCAAGTCTCTGCGGACCTTGCCCGCCTCGGCTTTGAGGCGCGGCCCTTCGACGCGCGAGCCGCCGGGGGCCGAAGCGGCGAGCACCAGCGGGCCGTCGGCGCAGTCGAGCGCGAAGCTGCCGTCCTGCGCGGTCGTCGCCGGCCCGCACACCTGCCCCGCGCGCTCGGAGATCTCGGACTCGGCCCACACCTGCACCTGTGACGCCGGCTTTCCGCCGAGGCGCTCGACCACGCCCTCGAGGCGCGCGGACGGAGACAGCGCCATCACCAGGCCCGTGTGCGCCTTCGCGCCGGGAAGGCCCAGCCACTCGGAGCGCTTGAGGTACCCCTTCGCCGACGCCTCGATCCACGTCTCGCCGGCGGGCAGCACGTCGAAGCGGAAGCGGCCGGCGTGGTCGGTCTTCGTGGCGCCGGCGGTCGAGAGCACGCTCGCGCCCTCGAGGGGCTCACGGGTGTGCGCGTCGACGACGGCGCCCTCGAGCGACGCGCTGGGCAACAGCTCGAGCTCGACGCGGGAGTCTCCGTCGATGCGGACCGGGCCGGCCACCGCGGACGACTCGCGACCTTCGGTGGCCCAGACGAGGTAGTCGCCGGCGGGCAGCTCGGTGAAGCCGTAGGTGCCGCCCTCGCCGGTCGTCACGGTGGCCGGATGGGCGCCCTTGAGCTGCACCTGCGCTCCGGCGACGCCCTGGCCGCGGCGGTGGACACGGCCCTGGAGCGACGACGTGCCGCGCACGGGCTGCACGGGGGCAGCCGCGGGGACCTCGTCGACGTGCGGCGGCGACGGAGGGGCGAGCTCGGTGGCGGGCGCCGGTGGCGCGGCGTCCTCCGAAGCGGGCCACGCCCACCAGGCGATGGGAGCGAGCGCGAGCGCTAGGGAGACGACGACGACGGGCCGCTTCACGGGGGTACGACAACACTACAGATTCAGGGCTTCTTCCCACCATTCCCGTTCGAGCCGGGGCCGGGGTCGGACGCCTCTTCGTCGAGCAGGAGCAGCTCTTCGTCGTCGCCGTTCTCGTCGACCTCGAGCTCGAAGACCTCGAGCTCGACGTCCTCGGTGGTGGCGGCGAGATCGGCGGGTCGAACGCCGCCCGGCCGGGTGGGCGGCTCCTTCACCAGCGGCGTCATCACCGGAGTGACCGCGGTGTGCTTGGCCGTCGTGCCGGGCGCGCTCGGCTTCGGGGGCTTCGGGGGCACCGGCTGCGTCGGAGAGTCTGGCCCCTCGGCGAGCGGCTTGCCGCGCACCACCGGCACCGTCGGAGTGGGCGCCGGCGCGGGGATCTTGGTGAGCTGCACCTTGCCGACCTGCTGCGCGGCGGTCGAGGCGGTGCCGCCGGGCAGAATGCCGGCGCGGCGGCGCAGGGCGTTGAGCTCGGCGTCCTGCGCGCTCACGCGGCGCTGCAGCATCTCGACGCGGTGCTTGAGCTCTTTCTCGGCGTCGGCGCCCTGCGTGCGCGTCGCCTCGAGGCGCTCGATCTGCGTGGCCAGGCGCTCGCGCTCGGCGTCGAGCATCTGGTTGTCGGTCATCAGCTCGTTCACCTGCTCGCGCAGCTGGGGGAGCTCGGTCTGCAGCTGCAGCTCGAGCTCGCCGTACCGCGCGCGCATCTTGATGAGCAGATCTTCGGCCTGGCGGCGGCCGGCGAGCGCGGCCTCGAGCTCTCCGGCGTTGCCGGACGCGGCGCTCTTCGTCGCGGAGACCTCGGCCTCGAGCCCGACCTGGCGCTCGCGGGCCTGCGCGAGCTCGGCCTGCAGCGCGTCGCGCGCACCCTCGAGCTTCGCGGCGCGCTCCTCGGCGGCCTGGGCGCGGGCCTGCAGCTGCTGCAGCTCGGTGAGCGCGGCCTGCTTCGCCTCGGCGATCGCGGCGGCCTCTCCACCGGCGGCGGCCAGCGACGCCTTCGCCTGGGTCAGCTCGCCGCGAAGGGCGTCGAGCTCCTTCTGCAGCTGCAGCTTGCCCGCCTGATGGCCGCGGGCCTCGGACTGGGCCTTCTCGACGCCGGACCTCTGCAGCTCGACCTCTTTGCGAACCGACTCGAGCTGGTCGTGCAGCGCCTGGACTTCCTGCGCTTGAGCGACGTGCCTCGCCGCGGCCTCGTCGCGCTGCGCCTGCGCCTGGGCGTCGAGGCGCTTCTGCAGCTCGTCGAGCTCGGCGCGCAGCTTCTGCACGTCTTCGGCAGAGCGGCCGGCGTCGGCCTTCGCGGCCTCGGCCTGCTGGCGGGCGACGGCGCCTTCGGCCTTCTCGCGGGTGAGCTGGTCTTCGAGCTCGGCCCTGGCGCGCTCGCGCTCGTCGAGCGTCTTCTGCAGTGCGGCGAGCTGCTCCTTGCCGGCGCCGACGTCGGCCTGCGCGAGCTCGAAGCCCTTGCGCGCAGCGGCGAGCTCTTCGCGGGTGCGATCGAGGTCGGCGCCGAGCGTCTTGAGCTCTCCGGCCAGCTTCTCGTTCTCGCTCTTGCCGCCGACGACCCACTCGTTCGCGGTCGCGGCCGCGGCGCGAGCGCTCTCGAGCTCGGCCTTGAGGCGATCGCGCTCGGTCTCGGCGGCCTCGCGCAGCGTCGCTTCCTTGGCGCGCACCTCGGCGGCCTCGGCGAGCTCCGCGTCCATGTGCTCGGCGTGCTGCTGCGCGGTGGTGAGGCGGCTCTCGAGCTCGAGGCGGTCGGCCTTGAAGTGCTCGATCTCCTGCTGCAGCACCGAGATGCGCTGCTGCGCGGCGCCCTCGGCGGCCTGCAGCGCCTGCTCGGCGGCGTCGCGCGCCTCCTGCAGCTCGGTCTGGGCCTTCTCGCGCTCGGCGACGCGCTCGGCCTCGGCCGCGGCGGCGGCCCGGCGGCCCTCTTCCTCGAGCTTCTGGTAGCGCTCGAGCTGAACCTGCAGCTCGTGCTGGAGGACCTTGCTCTCGTTGGTGAGGACGTCCTGCCGGGCCTCGAGGCGCTGGATCTGCTGGCGGGCCTCTTCGAGCTTCGCCTCGAGCTCGGTGCGGGCAGAGGAGGCTTCCTTGCGATCGCCCTCGAGCAGCCCCTCGAGGCGGGCGCGGGCGGCCTCGGTGGCCTGCAGGCTCTCGCGCACGGTCTCGAGCTCGCGCTGCGCCTCGATGTGCTTCTTCTTCGCGTCTTCGGCGGCGGCCTCGGCGGCGCTGAGGCGCGCCTTCAGCGCCTCGATCTCCTCGCGGGCCGAGGCCTGGGCGGTCTCGAGCTCCTTCGCCTGCGCCTCGAGCTTCTCGGTGAGCTCGCGCTGCAGGGTCGCCGCTTCCTTCGCGGCGTGGGTGAACTTGACCTGGACCTCCTGCAGGCGCTCCTGGCGATCTTTCGCCTGGGCCTCGAGCTCGGCGATGCGGGCCTTGAAGCCCGAGGCCTCGTTCTCGAAGCGCGCGGAGCGCTGGGCGAGATCGGCGACGCGCTGGCGGCCGAGGTCGAGCTGGCCGGTGAGGCGGGCGCTCTCCTGGCGGGCCTGGTCGCGCTCCTTCGTGAGCTGGGCGATGCGCTCGTCCGAGGCCTTCAGCTTGTCGCTGATGTCCCCTTCGGTGCGCTCGACCTTCTCGAGGGCGGTGGCGAGCTCTTCGGCGAGGCGGTCGGCGGCCGCCGAGCGCTCGGCGAGGCGATCGGTGAGCTCGTTGACGTCGCCTTCGAGCTGGCTGAGCCGGGCGTCGAGCGCGTTGCGGTAGGTCTGCGCGGAGTCGAGCTGGCCTTTGAGGTCGTCGCGCTCCTTCTCGACGGCGGCGAGGCGCGCCTCGAGGTCGCTCTTGGCCTTCTCGAGCTCGGCGATCGCGAGGTCCTGCTTCTCGAGGCGGGCCTCGTGCGCGGCGATCTCGGCGCCCAGCTCGGCGCGAGCCTTCTCGAGCTCGGCGCTCTTCTGCTCGGCGCTCTCGGAGCGCAGGAGCAGCTCGTCGCGCTCGCGGGTGAGCGCGTCGATGCGGCTCTCGAGGGCGCCGCGGTAGCTGTGGGCGGACTCGAGCGAGGCGGCGTCTTCGGTGCGGGCCTTCTTCAGGTCGTCGAGGGCGCCCTGCAGCTCGTCGCGCGTCTCGAGCAGCTTCTCGCGATCGTCCTCGAGCTCGCGGAGCCGGGTCTCCTTCTCGGCGAGCAGCGCCTGGGCCTGCTCGCGGGCGCTGCGCTCTGCGCCGACGGCGGTGGTGAGATCTTTCTCGAGGCGGTGGAAGCGAGCGACCTCCTGCTCCTTCTCGGCCTGCAGGCGCGCGACCTGCTCGGAGAGGCTGTCGACGTTCGCGAGCGTGTCGTTGAGGCGCTGCTCGTACTGCTGCGCCATCTCGCGCCACGTGCGCTCGCTGTTCGCGAGCGTCTCGATGTCGCGCTGCAGCCGCGTCGCCGAGGCCTTGGTCGCCTGCAGCTCGGTCTCGGCCGCGGCGAGCGCGGACTCTCTCTCGCGCAGCTCGTTGGTCGCTTCCTCGAGCCGCGTGCGCGCGTTCTGGAGGTCGCGCTCGATGGTGGAGTAGCGCTGCGTCTCGAGGTCGAGCGAGCGGATCGCGGCGAGCTTCTCGGCCTCGCGGGCGCGGGCCGACTCTTCGGCGGCGTCCATCGCGGCGCGGGCGCGCTTGACCTCTGCTTGAAGCGATTCGATGGCCTGCAGCGACTCGGAGCGGGCGTCGGCGAGGCGCAGCTCTTTCTCGCGGGCCGACTCGAGCTCGCGGTTCTTCGCGGCGAGGGCCTCGGAGATGCGGTCGGCGGCGAGCTTCGCGCGCTCGGCCTCGACGCGCTGGGCGGCGGCGTCGTCCTGCAGCTTGCGCAGGTCTTCGTAGGCCTGGGTGAGGCGCGTGCGGGCGTCCTCGAGCTCGGTGGCGAGCTGCTCGCGGCGGCTGCGCTCGAGGCGGACGTTCTCCTGCGCGGCGAGCGTCTCGACGGTGGCGTTCTTCTGCTCGCGCTGGTGCAGCGCGACCTCTTCGCGCATCGCGGCGACGCGGCCCTCGGCGTCGGTGGCGCGCTCGCGGGCGACGACGAGCTCGGCCTCGAGCCGGCGGATCTTCTGGGTGAGCTCGTCGGCCTGGCGGCTCTGGGCGGGCCGCTGGGTGACGGACTCGACCTGCGCGGTGAGGCGGGCGATGACGTCGCGGCTGCCCTCGAGCTGGGCGCGGATCTCCTTGAGCTCGGCCTCGCGGCGGGTGACCTCGTCCTTCGACTTGTTGAGGGCGTCTTTGAGGCGGTCGCTGCGCTCCTGCCAGTTGCGGGCGCGGGCCGAGGCGTCTTCGAGCTTGCCGCCGGTGAAGGCGAGCGGCTCGGGCGGGAGCTGGACCCAGGTCGGGTCGAAGAAGCGGACCGGCTCGTGGCCGGCGAGCACGACGTAGTAGGCGGCCTCGGCGGCGCCGGCGAGCGAGCCGTCGACCTGCAGGCCCTCGCCCTTCTCGAACGCGAGCTGGTAGCCGAGCACCGGGCTCTGGGTGGCGACCTCGATGCTGCGGAAGTGGACCGTGAGCGCGTCGAGCAGCTGCCCGTACGTGGGCGTCGCGTCCATCCCTTCGGGGTCCATCACGTTCGCGAGCGCGAGACCGGCCGGGTTGCGCAGGCCGCCCATCAGGTAGCCGTTCTTCGCGACGAGGCGGACGAGGTCCTTGAGCAGCTCGGGCGCGAGCACGTACGGCGCGAGGTCGGCGACGATGACGAGATCGAACGAGCCGGCCTCGAGATCGTCGAAGACCGGAGCGCGGAAGCGCAGGTTCGGGCCGGCGAGCCGCGACTGCGCGTCCTGCACCGCCGAGAGATCCGAGTCGGCCGCGACGACGATGCGCGCGCCGCGCGTGGAGAGGAAGCGGGCAGACTGGCCGAGCGTCGAGGCGACGGCGCCGATCTCGAGGACGCGGCGGCGGGCGTAGAGGCTCTCCGCGAAGATGTAGCGCGGGAGCAGCTCGCTCTGGCCCAAGCGTTTGAAGGTCGACGACAAGACAGCGGAACTATAGGTCCGAAACGTTCGGCCCCAATGAAAGTGGCGGGTCTACGTATTACCGTCACACACCATGGAATCGAACCAGAGCTTCGGGAGCAAGGTCGCGACGGCGTTCAAGCGCCTGCTCATCACGGTCGCACTGCTGGGGCTCGCGGGGGTCACGCTCTTCCTGCTCAGCCAGGAGAACGCGCGCACCTACACGCTGGAGGTTCGGGACGGGAAGCTGGTGATCCTGAAGGGCCGCATGATGCCGATGGGCGCGGATCCCTGGCGGCCACCTCCCGAGCTCGTCGACACGTACGCGCCGATCGATCTGAAGGGCACGCAGCCGTACGGCGTGCTCAACGTGAAGTACACCGACCGCGACGAGCTCGACCGGGCGCTGTTCGGCGTGCTCGAGGGCCTGGCCAAGCCCCGCGTGGCGTCGGACCAGCCGGACGAGCTGAACGACGGCCTGTACTATCTGCGGCGGGCAGACCGGCTGAGCGGGCTCTCCGAGGAGCAGAAGATCTCGCTCAAGACGATGAAGAGCGACGTCGCGTTCTACTCGGCGCGCATGAAGCTGGAGGACGCGCAGCGGCAGATCGAAGAGGCGCTGTCACAGCTGCGCATCTCGACCGAGTCGAACAACAAGCACGCGCGGTCGGCGTACCAGATGCTGACGGCCATCGAGCCGCAGGCGAAGGCGATGATCGAGACGCTGCGGAAGGCCGTCAACGCGCTGTCGGCGCCCGCGGGGCAGGTTCCGCTCGAGGGGGCTCCGAGGCCGGACGGGTCGGCGCCGCCGCCCTCGCCTGCTCCGGCGCCTGCGCCGGCTCCCGGGGCTCAGGCGCCGGAGGCGCCGCCGGGGTCGCAGCCGGCTGCGGTGCCGTGAGCTACTGCGTCACCTGCGTGAAGTTCCGCCCGCCGTTGTTCAGCCAGAGATCCCCGCGCTCGCGGTAGCCGGCGATGTCGCTGGGCGCGTGGCTGGCGACTCCGACGTGAATCGCGAACTCGACGGTCGTGCCCTTCGCGACGTTCGGCAGCGAGAAGAAGCCGTTCACGATCGGGCTCGGCACCTCGGTGGACTTGAGCGTCTGCGTCGTCTTCCACCCGTCGGTGGTGAAGCGCAGCTCCTGCCAGGGAATCGAGAGGTGCGTCCACCCCTTCGCCGTCCAGCCCTGCTCTCTCGCGTACGCCTGCAGCTCGGGCATGCCGGCGTGGACCTCGAAGTGAATTCGGCTCGTCGGAGCGCTGCGTGCCGGCTCGATGCGCATGGCCTTGAACTCGTCGGCGATGGGCTTCGAGGGTGTCCTTTCGGACGGAGCCTTCTCGCGAGCGGCTGCTGGAGAAGTGCTCGACTTCACCACCATCGGCTGCCCACCCACACCCGATAGAGGCTTCATGGCTCAGCGTCCCTTCATGACTCCGATGAACGGCAGATTGCGATAGCGCTCGTCATAATCAAGGCCGTAGCCGACGACGAACTTATCTTCGATGACGAAGCCCTTGTAATCGATGGGCACCTTCGTGCGCGCGCGCGCGGGCTTCTCGAGCAGCGTGCAGATCTTCAGGCTCGCGGGGTGCCGCGCGCCGAGGTTCTCGAGCAGGAACTTCATGGTGAGGCCCGTGTCGATGATGTCCTCCACGACGAGCAGGTGCCGGCCGGCCATCGGCTTCGTCACGTCGGAGGTAATACGGACCTCGCCGGTCGTCTCCGTACCGGAGTACGAGGACACCCCGAGCACCTCGAGCTTCAGCGGCAGGTCGATGGCCCGCGCGAGATCGATGGCGAAGAAGAGCGAGCCCTTCATCACCGCGACCAGCGTGAGCTCTTTGCCCTGGTAGTCCTTCGTGATCTGCGCGCCGAGTTCGCGCACCTTGGCCGAGACCGTCTCGGCATCCAGCATCACGTCGACGTCGTTTTTGTAGAAGTTCATACGTACGCGTTGTTCATCACTTCGCCCATGCCTCCGCCGCCAGGGACGATGTACTGGCGATCGTCGAGGCCGCGCTCTTTCTCCCAGAGCTGACCCGGCTCGGTGCCGAACACTTCGGCAGCGGACATGCCTCGATCGAGCCTCAGCGCGTAGATCGCGGCGTCGGGGTGATCGGTCGTGATGCGCTTGAGGTACTCCGGCGTCACGATGAGGTGCATGCAAACGACCTTGCGCATCTTCCCGCCGACCTTGCGCTTGTACATGTCGATGGCGGTCGACAGCGAGCCGCCGGTCGCGCCCATCGGGTCGGGGAACAGGACGATGGCGTCGTCGACGTCGCCGCCGATCTTCGAGCCGCTGATCTCGGAGCCGACGACCTTCTGCGCCTCGCCGAGCATGCGGCTCATCACGATGTGGTCCTGCCGCACGAGCCGCGGGTTGAGCACGGTGTTGAGCAGGTCGTACGTCACCTGCGACGGCAGCGTGCCCGCGCGCGCGATGTTCACCGAGACCGCGCGCACCTCGTGGTCGATGACCTCGCCCTGGTAGATGCCCGCGGGCGTGTACTCGATCATGCGCGTCTGCATCGTCACCTGCTGGCGCGGGAACTCGCTGTTCAGCACCTGGGTGACGAGGTCGGTGTACAGCGTGGCGACGAGGCGGTTCACCGCCGGCTGAATCGTCTCCTTCGCGCAGAGCGTCGCGAGCAGCGACAGCGTGTACGGGTTGCCGACCAGGTGAACCTGGGGCCCGTAGTGGTGCTTCATCTCCGACAGCCGGAACGGGATCTTCTCGTAGAGGGCGTCGCGCATTGTTGGTTAGCGGAAGAGGTCGAGGTTCTGCGCCGGAGTCGCTTCGGCCGGCGAGACGACGTGGCACTTGCGGCAGCGGGCCTCGTACTCGCCGGAGGCCCCGACGAGCACGCGCTCTTCGCGCGCGATGAGCCGCTGGCTGCGGTTGGCGGGGTTGCCGCACACGACGCAGATGGCGAGCTCCTTGGTGATGTACTCGGCGATGGCGAGCAGCTGGGGCATCGGCTCGAACGGCTTGCCCTGGTAGTCCTGATCGAGGCCGGCGCAGATGACGCGGACTCCGCGCTGCGCGAGCTCTTCGACGACGCGCACGACGTCGGGCCCCAGGAACTGCACCTCGTCGATGCCGACGACCTCGGTATCGGGCTTGAGGTGCACGAAGATCTCGTCGGGGCGCTCGATCGGCGTCGAGAGCAGCTTCAGCTGCGAGTGCGAGACGACGGCGCTGTCGTCGTAGCGGTTGTCGAGCTTCGGCTTGAAGACCTGCACCCTCTGCTTCCCGTAGACCGCGCGCTTGATGCGGCGGATGAGCTCTTCGGTCTTGCCCGAGAACATCGAGCCGCACACGACCTCGACCCAGCCGATCTCTTTGGGGTACGGGTGCACGGGTCTCAGCTGTCCGACTCGAGGAGAAACTCGAGGGTGCGCGCGTCGGCGTCGGGGAACTCGTAGTTGCCCATCTCGGCGAGGCGGACCCAGCGGTGATCGTTCACCTTGCCGGCCGCGACCTGCTGGTTCGGATCTTTGAGCCGGCAGTGGAAGACGGTGAAGTCGACGTCGTAGTCCGGGTAGTCGTGCCGCATCGATGACGCCTTGCCGTCGACGACGACGTCGAGGCCGAGGCGGTCTTTGATCGAGCGCGTGAGCGCGGCTTCATCACTCTCACCGTCGCGGACGCGGCCGCCGGGGAACTCCCAGAGCAGCGGCAGCGAGGCCTCGGGCCGGCGCTGGGTGATGAGGTAGCGGCCGGTATCCTTCTCGAGCATCGCTCCGACGACTCTGATGTGGCGGCGGGACATTGAAAGAGGCGCCAGCAACTAGCACAGGTGAACGCGGGGAATACACTGGCCGCACATGATCTCCGCACTCGTGGTCGCGACGGCGTTGTCCGCGGAACCCGGAGTCGAAGGCCAGGAGCTGCCGACCTCGGTGGCCATGTACATCGCGCTGCTCGAGCCGATGGTCGTCGCGAGCGGCAGCTCGGTGACGGTGGCGCCGATCAACGCGACGGTGCGTATCGGCGGAATCCTCAACGGGCAGCACGCCCTGCTCGCCGGCATCTCGTTCGCGACCGCGTTCCTGAGCAACTCGAACGGAGTCACCCTCTCGTTCATGCCGACGTACCGGTACCACCTGACGCCGCTGCGCGCGGGCGCGTTCTCGCCGTACGTGCAGGCCGAGCTGTTCATCGGCTACGCGAGCGGCGGCGGCGGCGGCGGCGGCGGCAGCAGCACGGTGCCGTTCGGGTTCGGAGGCAGCTTTGGCGCGGAGCAGATGGTGACGCGGAACTTCGGGATCACCGCGGCCGCCGGCCTGCGCTTCATTCACTCCGAGGTCACCGGCGGCGGTGGTGGCGGCGGCACGACGTCGGGGAACCAGCTCGGCATCTACGCCTCGGCGGGGCTGGCGCTGCACTTCTGATGTTGAGGGCTTGCCCCTTCGGCGTCTTGCGTCCGCCGTTGTGAGGTGACAAGCGCACGAGCGTGCTCGTCGCGGGGCTCTCAATGCTGCTCGTCGGAGCGGGTCCGGGCTTGCTGCGCGCCGATGCGGGCGCCCTCGACGCCGGCGCCGACGCCGCCTTGCGCCGCGAGACGCCGAACGCCGACCCGCTGTTCCATCCGCGCGACGCGGGCTTTTTTTCGCGCGCCGATCTCGTGTCGCCGATGTGCCTGCCGAACGGCTGGGCGGCCTTCGTCAAGCGCAACGAGGACGACGACACGATTCCGAACGAGCTCGTGTTCACGCGCTGGGGGACCTCGGCGCCAAAGCCCCTCTGCCGGATCCCCGGCTGGGTCAACGGCACCGCGGTGGGCCTGCGCGCGAAGAGCGCCGTCGCCTTCGTCGCCCGAGCGTTCTGGATTCAAACGGGCCGTGAGCCAGCGACCCTGTGGCTGATCGACGAGCGCGGCTGTCGCCAGGTGAAGTCGAAGGGGGCCGCGCTGCGTTGCAACACCGGCGTGGTGGCGTCGCCTGCAGGGGACTTCGCCGCGGTCACGGACTTTCGCAGCATCGTCAGCGTGAACCTCGCGAGCGGTGCGGTGAAGCGCCAGCAGCTCGTCAGCCTCGGCGACGTCGCGCCGGTCACGTGGGACGACGACGGGCCGGTGGCCTCCCACGACGTCGACGGCGCGCTCCATCGACCCGACGCCGGGCGACTCGAGGCGCCGTACTGGAGATCTCCCGATGGCCGGCACCGGGTCACCCGCGCGGAAGCTTCGCGGCTGCACATCCAGGATCTCGTCGCCGACGGCGGAGCCCGTGACTTCAACGCCGAGCTGCCCTCGCAACGCAGTGCGCTCGCCGACCTCACCACTGGGGGCGTGAGGTGGGTCGGTCCGCGTGGGCTGCTGCTCGAGGCCGACTCTGAAACCGTGCTCGACCTCGCTTCGCTCGAAGTGCGAGACGTCACCCCGGCCGGTTACGCGGTCGTTTGCTCGAGCCCCGACGGTCAGCACGCGCTGCTCGAAGGGCCCGAGGGCTGGGTCGAGGGCGTGCGCTGACGACGACGGCGTCGTCACGAGCCGGCGACGCTCACCTCGAACACGACGCGATCGCCGGAGGCGGCTCCCCGAGCGACACCGAGCACGCGGTTGAGCCACGCGTACCGCGCGTCACCCGTCTCGAACAGCGGCGCGAACCACACCGGCGCCTCGCCGCTCGCGAACCTCTGGGCGTCGGTGCGGCCCTGCCCCGTCACGTAGATCAGCGCGCCGTCGTGCGTCTGCACGCTGAAGCGGAAGTCGAGCGACGCGGTGCCCTCGGGCCCGACGTGCAGCCAATCGCCGGCGGGGCCGACCTGCGTGGCCTTCAGCCGCTCGCCCTCGAAGACCACCGACGTGAACTCGACGATCACCCGCGAGCCGGCGGGCGACGCCGGCAGCACGAGCGGCTTCTTCATCACCATCGTCAACGTGCCGAGCGGCTCGAGGTTCATCGCGCGAACAACCCGTTCTCCCGCACGTACTCGAGCACCGCGCGCGGCACGAGCTGCGGATCCATCGAAGCCCGAAGCTGCGTCGACGACACCATCGCGAGAGGCGGGCCGACGGTGCCTGGCGCCGGGTACCCCGCCCGGTTCAGCACCGTCACGTCGACCATCGACTGGATCCGGTCCCACGCCTTCCACTTCGGCAGGTCGCTCAGAATGTCGCTGCCGATCACGAACCGGAACCGCGTGCCGGGGTGCCGCGGCAGCAGGTGCTCGAGCAGATCGATGGTGCGCCCTTCCGTCGATGCGACCTCGCTCTCGGCGCGAGACACCTTGAGCCACGACGCATGATCCCGCGCCGCGGCCTCGCACATGGCCACGCGGTGCTCGTAGGCGACCGTCTCCTTCCCGAACGGATGATGAAACGTCGGCACCAGCCAGACCTCGTCGTCGCCGAGGCACGCGCGCACGTAGAGCGCGCCCATCAGGTGCCCGACGTGGGGCGGGTTGAAGGAGCCGCCGAAGAGCGCGACCCGCCGCATCACTTCACCGAGATCTTCGACTTCGCCTGGCCGAGCGTGAGCACCTGGCCGTCGATGACCGTCTTGTCGTCGAGCGTGAACGCGGAGAACTTCACCTGCTTGTCCAGCTCGAGCAGGCCGACGGTGCCCATGCCGCCGCTCACCTTCCCCGGCGTCACGAAGTAGCGCGGGCCGATCTGCACCACCTTCGGCTCGCCCTCTTTCCCGTGCACGAGGAGCACGGCGTTGAGCATGTCCTCCTTGTCGAGGTCGTTCTTGTCGTGCACGAGGCAGCACAGCACGTCGCCGAGCATGTCGACGGCCTTCTTGGGAATCGACGGGTCCTGGTACTGCAGCGAGCCCTTCTCCGGCGTGCGGACCACCTTGCTGCTGAGCTGGGTGAGCTCCTGCGCGTGGCGCGAGAGCTCGTAGGCGGTGCCGAACGCGGGCGGCCGGTCGACCTGCTCGCCCTCGGCGAGGAAGTTCGTGAGGTCGGTGAGGAAGTCGAGATCCGTGTAGTCGGTCGAGGCCTTCGCCTCGTCGCGCTTCCACTTCACCCACTCGTCGAGATCTTCGTACTTGCCGCCGGCGAAGAGGAAGCGGCGCGCGCCCTTCTTGGCGAGCAGCTTGAGCGCGGCGTCGAACGCCTTCAGGTCGCCCGCGGTGTCCGAGAAGATGCCGATCGCCGTTCCCACGCGCGCGCTCAAGAATACAGAAGGTACCGCGACCTTTTCTCGAGGAAATCGGCCTGCCCGGTCTCGTCGGCGAGCTGATCGAGCGGCAGCAGCGAGTCGATGCCGAGCCTGATGCGATCGGTGCCGGCGAGGAGATCGAACGCGGGGATCTCCTTCACGAACTCGTAAGCGTCACGGCGCCACTGGAACTGGTCCCGACCGAGCTCCTTGCACGTGCGGAAGATCGCGAGGCCCGTGCGCCAGGGGCGGAACGCGTCCTTGTCCGTCACGTGAATGAACGCGCCCTCGCACGAGACGCCCTTGTGCTTGTCGAACGTCGGCGTGAACGCGACCGGCCGGAAGACAACTCCGGGCAGCTTCATCGCGTTGAGCCGCGCGGCGACCTCGGAGCCGTCGAGCCAGGGCGCTCCGAACTGCTCGAAGGGCCGGCAGGTGCCGCGGCCCTCGGAGACGTTCGTGCCCTCGCCGAAGCACATGCCGGGGTACACGAGCGCGGTGTCGACCGTCGGCATGTTCGGCGACGGCGGTACGAAGTGGCGGCCCATCTCGGGCCACGCCATCGCCCGGGTGAGCCCTTCGCAGGGCACGACCGAGAGCTCGCAGCCGATGCCCTCTTCCTTGTTGAAGTACCGGGCGAGCTCGCCCGCGGTCATGCCGTGCCGGTTCGGCAGCGAGTACAGCCCGACGAAGCTCTTGTACTTCTCGCCGATGTCGTTGCCCTCGACGTGCGAGAGCCCGATCGGGTTCGGGCGATCGAGCACGTAGAACACGAGCTTCTTCTGCGCCGCGGCCTTCATCGCCAGCGCCATCGTGTAGACGTACGTGTAGTAGCGCGAGCCGACGTCCTGGATGTCGAAGACGATCGCGTCGAGGCCCTCGAGCCACTCGGCTCTAGGCGACAGCGACTCGAACGTGTGGCCGTACAGCGAGTACACCGGCACGCCCGTCTTGCGATCGCGCGCGACGTCGTCGACGGCGACCATGTACTGGGCCTCGCCGCGCACGCCGTGCTCGGGGCCGAACAGCGCGGAGAGCTTCACGCCGTCGGCCTTCGACAGCAGATCGGCGAGGTGCACGAAGTGGGCGTCGACGCTCGTCGGGTTCACGATGGCGCCGACGCGCAGGCCCTTCAGCGCCGCGAAGCCCTGAGACGACCAGACGTCCAGCCCCGTCCGCACGGTCACTTCTTGGCGCCTTTCAGCTCGAACTCGAAGACGGGCTCGCGCTTCTTCTTCTCGTACTGCGCGTCCTTCAGCGCGAAGTACGCATGCGCCGCGAGGATGGGATCGCCGACGGTGTCGGAGAGCACGTCGACGCCCTGCACGACGCCTTCCTTGTCGACGCGCACGCGCAGCTTCAGCATGCCGCCGGCGGCGAGCTTCGGGTTCGCGCGGCGCCGCTCGTTGTAGAGCTCGTTCAGCGTCCCCGACACGACCCAGTTGATGGCGTTCACGTCGCCCTTGGGCTTCTTCGCGGGCAGCTTGAACTTCTTCTCGAGCTCGGGGCCTTCTTTCTTGGCGTCGTCGGCGGCGGCGCCCTGCCCGGCCATCGCCGCGCGGTACGACTCGGCGGCCTCGAACAGATCGTCCCGCTTCAGGCGCGAGCGCGCGAGCATGAGGTGCGCGTCGGCGCGGGCAGGATCCCGAGCGATGGCCTCGAGCAGCTGGCCCTCGGCGGGCTCGACCGCGTCGCGCGCGAACATGAGCTCGGCGAGGCGGATGCACGGCTCGGGGTTCTGCTTCTCGACGGCGGCGAGCTGCTGCTGCACGCGCTCTTCGGCCTCGCCGTCGTTCGTCTCCCGGTAGATGGCGGCGAGGCGCTGCAGCACGGAGACCTCGGGATCTCCCAGGCGCAGGAGGCGCTCGTACTCCTTCGCTGCCTCCTTCTTCTCACCGAGCTCGAAGCGCAGATCGGCGATGGCCTTGCGGGCCTCGCGGTCTTTGGGAGCGAGCTCGGCGAGCGCGGCGGCGTACCTCGCGGCGGTCGGCAGCTCTCCGACCTCGCGCGCGAGCGAGTACAGCGCGCGCAGCACCTTGGGCTGATCGGGCCAGGCCTTGAACGACTTCTCGAGCGCGACGTTGGCGTCGGCCTTCTTGCCCTGCTCGAGCAGCACGAGCCCCAAGCCCGCGTTCGCGCGCGCGTCGTCGGGGCGCACGGCGAGGGCGGCGCGGTAGCGCTCCTCGGCCTTCGCGGGGTCGCCGGAGCCGAGCGCGAGATCTCCCTGCACGACCATCGCCGGATAGAAGGCGGCGTCGCGCTTGAGCACGATCTCGAGCTCGCTCTTCGCCTGATCCTTCATCTTCCACTGCGTGTAGATGGAGCCCATCCCGTAGTGCACCCACGGGTTCTCGGGGTTGATGGTGGCGATGCCCTTGAGCTGGTTCCACGCCTCGTCCGACGGCATGTCGCACCACGCGAGGTAGATGCGCGGCAGCGGGTCGGACGGCAGCTTGCGAGCGAGATCCTGGTAGACGAGCCGGCGCTCGTTGACCGTGCCGCGGGCCTGCGCGCCTTGAATGGCCTGCAGCTCCTTCACGACGTCGGGCACCGGCGGGTTGCCGGTCGGAGGAGGCGCCGCCGCGGCGGCCGCCAGCACGAGCAGGAGCAGGTTCATCTGACGTCGCCGTCCTTATCACCGCCCGGACGGCTTGAGGTCCCTGAGCTTCCGCTTCGGCGGCTCCACGGCAGCGCGCACCTTGACCGCCTCCTTGTGGCGGCCGTGGCGCTCGTAGAGCTCGGCGAGCTTGAAGCCGGCGACGCCGCGCGTCCTGGCGTCGGCGTAGAGCGCCTTGAGCTCCTTCTCGGCGCCGGCGACGTCTCCGGACTTCTCGAGGGCCGCGGCGTGTTGCAGCCGCGCGCCGGTGGCGTCGGGGTGCGCCTTCGCGTAGCGCCCGTAGGCGGCGGCGGCCTCGGCGAAGGCCTGCGCCTGGAAGAGCAGCCCGGCGAGGCGGAAGCGGGCGTCGTCGTAGTCGTCGCGCAGCGCGAGCGCCGTCTCGTAGGCGGCGCGCGCGGCGGGGCCGTCTCCGCGCTCTTCCATCAGCTGCCCGTAGAGGAAGTGGACGCGCGGGTTCTCGGGGAGAATCGAGCGGGCGACGTCGAGGTCGAGCAGCGCACGGTCGAGCTCTTCGCCCTGCTGCAGCCGCTTCTGTGCGGCCTCGATGCGCGCGAACGGATCGGAGGGCTTCGAGGCAACCTGACGATCGAGCGCTGCCAAAGAAGCAGAGGAACCGGCTTCATCTGCGACGAGCAGCGCGGTGACGACGAGGCCCAGCACTTAGAAAACAGGACCATAGCTTGTTTGACCTGGGGTGAGGCCGGGTGTTTGTACCTTCACAGATGCGTACACTGACCGCTGCCGTCTTCGCCGCGCTCGCTGCCGGGTGCTCGGGCAAGTCTGCCCCGACCTACGAGACGGCCACGGTCGACAAGGGCCGCATCGCCCCGAAGGTGACGGCGACGGGGACCGTGTCGGCGACGGTGACGGTGCAGGTCGGCAGCCAGGTGTCGGGGCGGGTGGCGGCGCTGTACGCCGACTTCAACACCTCGGTGGACGCGGGGCAGACGATCGCGAAGATCGACCCGCAATTGTTCGAGGCGGAGCTCGAGCAGGCGCGCGCGAACCACATGGCGGCGCAGGGGAACCTGGCGCGCTCGCAGGTGCAGGCGGCGGACGCCGAGCGGCAGTTCCAGCGCACGAAGAGCCTGGCCGAGCGGAACCTCGTCGCGCTGGCCGAGCTCGACACGGCCCGCGCCACGATGGAGGCCGCGAAGGCGCAGGTCGACGTCTCGCGCGGCAACGTCGCGCAGTCGAAGGCGGCGCTACACCAGGCCGAGGTGAACCTGACGTACACGACCATCCTCTCGCCGATCAGCGGCACGGTGATCTCGCGCAACGTCGACGTCGGGCAGACGGTCGCGGCGTCGCTGTCGGCGCCGACGCTGTTCGTGATCGCCGAAGACTTGAGGAAGATGCAGGTCGACACGGCGGTGGCCGAGGCCGACGTCGGCAAGCTGCAGCCGGGCATGGACGCGACGTTCGTGGTCGACGCGTTCCCCGGAGACCGGTTCCGCGGGAAGGTGCGGCAGATCCGGAACGCTCCGCAGACGGTGCAGAACGTCGTGACGTACGACGCGGTGATCGACGTCGACAACCCGGAGCTGAAGCTTCGCCCCGGCATGACCGCAAACGTGACGTTCATCTGGGCGCAGCGCGACGACGTGCTGCGGGTTCCCAACGCGGCGCTGCGGTTCCGCCCGCCGCCAGACGTGGTGAAGAAGAAAGCTCCGGCCGACGGCGAAAAGAAGGAGCGCCGCGAGCGCGGGCCGTCGGACGAGAAGACGGTGTGGCTGATGAAGGGCGAAGAGCTCGAGCCGAGGAAGGTGAAGGTCGGCATCACCGACGGCTCGGTCACCGAGGTGCTCGCGGGGCTGAGCGAGGGCGACGTCGTCGTCACCGAGTCGAATGATCCGTCCGCGCAGGGCGGCGGCCAGCAGCGGCAGCGCGGCGGCCAGATGGGCGGCGGCGGAATGCGGCGGTTGTTCTAGGCCATGACTGCGGTGATGCGGCTCGAGAAGGTGACGCGCCTCTACACGCTGGGCGATCACACCTTGCGTGCGCTCGACGAGGTCGACTTCGAGGCGCACGCCGGCGATCTGCTCGCCGTGATGGGCACGTCGGGCTCGGGCAAGAGCACGCTGATGAACGTGCTCGGCTGCCTCGATCGGCCGACGTCGGGGCGCTACCTGCTCGACGGCCAGGAGGTGCAGTCGATGTCGCGCGATCAGCTCGCGCGCGTGCGCAACCGCACCATCGGCTTCGTCTTCCAGTCGTTCAACCTGCTCTCGCGCACCTCGGCGATCGAGAACGTCGAGCTTCCCCTGCTGTACGCGGGCGTCGGCGCGGCCGAGCGCCAGCGCCGTGCCCGGGAAGCGCTGGTCCAGGTGGGGCTCGAGCAGCGGCTCGACCACAAGCCGAACCAGCTCTCCGGCGGCCAGCAGCAGCGCGTGGCGATCGCGCGGGCGATCGTCGGCAAGCCGAAGGTGATCCTCGCCGACGAGCCCACCGGCAACCTCGACTCGCGCACCAGCCTCGAGGTGATGGCGCTGTTCCAGCGGCTGTGGCGCGAGGGCATGACGGTGCTGCTCGTCACGCACGAGCCGGACATCGCCGCGTTCGCGTCGAGGGTCATCACGATGCGCGACGGGAAGATCCGCTCGGACGTGAGGCAGGAGCCGAAGGTCGCGCAGGTCGCGGAGGCTGCGGCGTGAGCCCGCTGCAGATCTTTCGCGTCGCCGGCCGCGCGCTGATGCGCAACAAGCTGCGCTCGCTGCTCACCACGCTCGGCGTCGTCATCGGGGTCGGCGCGGTCATCGCGATGGTCGCGCTCGGAGAAGGCGCGCGCGCCAAGGTCGAGGCCAGCTTCGCCTCGATGGGCGCGAACCTGCTCATCATCCTGCCCGGCAGCACCACCTCGGGCGGAGCGCGCGGCGGCTTCGGCTCGGGCTCGACGCTCACCTGGGACGATCTGCGCGCGATTCAGACCGAGCTGTCGAGCACGGTGCTGTACGCGGCGCCGCAGCTGCGCGCGCAGGGGCAGATCGTCAGCGAAGACTCGAACTGGAGCACCTCGATCACGGGGACGTCTCCGGACTATTTCCTCATCCGCAACTGGAGCTGCACCGAGGGCTCGACGTTCAGCCGCAGCGACGTCGAGGGCTCGAACAAGGTCGTCTTGCTCGGCGCGACGGTGGCCGAGAACCTGTTCGGCGTCGGCGTGAACCCGGTCGGGGAGACGGTGCGCATCAAGAACAACCCCTTCACCGTCATCGGGGTGCTGGCGCGCAAAGGCCAGTCTCCGATGGGCCAGGACTACGACGACGCCACGTTCGTCCCGTACACGACGTTCCAGACGAAGATTCAGGGCGGGCCGCAGAAGTTCATCGCGGGCGGCATCTTCATCAGCGCGGCCCCGGGGCAGGTCGGCCGCGCGCAGGAGCAGGTGTCGGCGCTGCTGCGCGATCGTCACCGACTCGGCGAAGGTGCGGACAACGACTTCTCGATCCGCAACATGGCGGAGATGGCGAGCGAGCAGCAGGACAGCGCGAACACGCTCGCGATCCTGCTCGCGTCGATCGCGGCGGTGTCGCTGCTCGTCGGCGGCATCGGCATCATGAACATCATGCTGGTGAGCGTCACCGAGCGGACGCGGGAGATCGGCATTCGCATGGCGATCGGCGCGCGGCCCCGCGACATCCTGCTGCAGTTCCTCGTCGAGGCGCTGACCCTCTCGATGATCGGCGGCGTGCTCGGGCTGCTGCTGGGCATCGGGGGCGCCGCGCTCGGCGCGAAGTTCGGCTGGCCGACGGAGATTCGGCCCGAGGTCGCCGCCGTGGCGATCGCGTTCTCTGCGCTCGTCGGAGTGGTGTTCGGGCTGTACCCGGCGAGGAAGGCTTCCCAGCTCGACCCCATCGAGGCACTGAGGTTCGAATGAACGCTTGGGTTCTGACCGTGCTGGCCGCGTCGCGCGTGCTGACGCTCAACGAGGCGCTGGAGACCGCTCGCACGCACCAGCCGCAGCTGCGCCAGGCGGCGGCAGAGGTCCGCGCGGCGCGAGCGCGGGCGACCCAGGCGCGGGCTCCGCTGCTGCCGCAGGTGAACGCGACGCTGCGCTACGGCCTGAGCACGACGAACCGGCTGCCGCAGGTCGGCACGAACACCGTCGGCACGCGCACCGCGGTGTTCGACGACACGCCCGACGCCGGGTTCTCGCGTCCGACGTTCGCGAACTCGACGAACGGCAGCGTGCAGGTGACCCAGCTGTTGTGGGACTTCGGCCAGACGTGGAACCGCTTCCAGGCGGCGCAGTTCAACGCCGAAGCGGCAGGTCAGGACGCCGAGACCCGCATGAACACCGTGCTCTACGGCGTGCGCGCGGCGTTCTTCAGCGCCCAGGCCGCGAAGGAGATGCTCGTCGTGGCGAAGGAGACGCTCGCGAACCAGGAGCGGCACTACGACCAGGTGGCCGGCTTCGTCGAGGTCGGCACGCGGCCGGCGATCGATCTGGCGCAGGCGCGCACCGATCGCGCGAACGCCCGCGTGCAGTTGATCGCGGCGCAGAACAGCTACGCGTCGGCGCGCGCGGCGCTGAACCAGGCGATGGGCGTCGAAGGCCCGACGGACTACGACGTCGGCGGCGATCGGCTGGCGGTGATCGCCGAGGAGAACCGGCCGCTCGAAGAGATCGTCGAGCAGGCGCTCGCGGGCAGGCCCGACGTCGACGCGCTGCACAGCCGCATCCGCGCGCAGCAGGAGCTCGTGGCCGCGGCGCGCGGCGCGTACGGGCCGTCGCTCTCGCTCACGCACGGCCTCAACGCGAGCGGCGCCGACACGAACATCGCCGCGAACGTGACGCTCGTCGGCTTGAGCATGAGCTGGAACCTGTTCAACGGCCTGGGCGACTGGGCGCGCGTGCAGGAGGCCGAGGCGAACGTGACGTCGCTGTCGGCGCAGGTCGACTCGCTGCGGCAGCAGGTGCGGCTGGAGATCGAGCAGGCGCAGCTCGGCGTGCACGGCGCGGCCGAGTCGCTGGTGGCCGCCGAAGAGGCGCTGCAGGCCGCGCGCGATCGCCTGAGGCTCGCCGAGGGCCGCTACGAGACCGGCGTCGGGAACATCATCGAGCTGGGCGATGCGCAGCTGGCGCTCACCAACGCGGCGGCGCAGAAGGTGCGAGGCGAGTTCGACCTCTCGGCGGCCCGGGCGCAGCTGATGCGGACGCTCGGGACCCCGTAACGTCAGCGGCGAAGCCCTTCGCCGTCTGCTACATCCCCCGAGAAAGCTCACCCGTCGTGGAAATCTCCGAACGCACCCTCATCGCCTTGGGCTTCGACCAGGTCCGCACGGCCGTCGCCGGGCGCTGCCGCACGGAGATGGGCAAGGCCCGGGCGCTCACGCGCGGCTTCCTGCCCGGCGCCGAAGAGGTGCTGGCCTCGTTCCGCCTCGTCGCCGAGGCGCGGGTGCTCAAGCAGGAGCCGCTGTCGCTGCCCATCGGCGGCCTCACCGACGTGCGCACCAACGTCGACCGCGCGCACCGCGGCGCGCTGCTCGAGCCGAAAGAGCTGATCGCCGTCACCCACGTGCTGTTCGCGTTCGAGAAGGCGCTCGAGACCTTGCGCGCCCGCCGCGAGCGGCTGCCGACGATGCTCAGCATCGGCCAGGCGATGCCCGAGCTCGAGAAGCTGGCGACGCGGCTCGATCGCTCCTTCGACCCCTCGGGAGAGATCTCCGACCGCGCGAGCCCTGCCCTGCGCGACGCCCGCGACCACGCGCGCGGCCTGCACCGCACCATCAAGGGCCGCCTCGACCGCATGCTTCACGACGAGAAGTTCGCCGTGAACCTGCGCGAGGGCTACTACTCGGTCCGCAACGACCGCTACGTCGTGCCGGTGCTGTCGAGCGCGCGCTCCGAGGTGCCGGGCATCGTGCACAACGCGTCGCAGTCCGGCCAGACGCTCTTCGTCGAGCCGCAAGATCTCATCGGCCTGGGCAACGATCTCGCCATCGCGCAGTCGCTGGTGCTCGAAGAAGAGCGCCGCGTGCTGCTCGAGCTGTCGGGCGAGATCGGCCGCAACGCCGCGGCGATCCTCCGCGGGGTCGACGCCGTGGCCGTGCTCGACGAAGCCGAGGGCATCGCGCGGCTCGCCGACGAGCTGCAGTGCACCATGCCCGAGCTGCAGCCCGCGGGCGGCGCGCTGGACTTGAAAGGCTTGAGGCACCCGCTGCTCGTGCTGCAGGGCACGCAGGTGGTGCCCAACGAGGTGTCGCTGCACGACGACGCGCGGGCGCTGGTGGTCTCGGGCCCGAACGCCGGCGGCAAGACGGTGACGCTGACCGGCGTGGGCCTCTGCGCGCTGATGACGCGCGCGGGCCTGCCGATCCCCTCCGACGAGGGCTCGAAGATCCCCCTCTTCGACGCGGTGCACTCGTCGATCGGCGATGCACAGTCGCTCAAAGAGGGCCTCTCGACGTTCAGCGCGCACGTCGCGACGCTGCGCGACATCGTGGCGACGGCGAAGCGCGGCTCGCTGGTGCTCGTCGACGAGATCGCCGCCGACACGGATCCCCGCGAGGGCGCGGCCATCGCGATCGCGGTGCTCGAAGATCTGCTCTCCCGCGGGGCCCTCGTCCTCGTCACGACCCACCTCGAAGAGCTGAAGGCCCTCGCCCACCTCGACAAGCGGTTCGTGAACGCCCGCGTCGGCTTCGACAGCCGCAAGATGGCGCCCACCTTCCGGCTGCAGCTCGGCCAGGCCGGCGCCTCTTCGGCGATCGAGGTCGCCCGCCGCGTCGGGCTGCCCGAGGCGCTCTGCGCGCGCGCGGCCGATCTCGCGCAGAACGCCGGCGGCGCGCTCTCGAAGGCGCTCGCCGCGGCGCAGGACGAGCAGCGCAAGCTGTGGGACGCCCGCGACGAGGCCGAGCGGCAGGCGCGCGAGGCGACCGCGCTGCGCGAGAAGCTCGAGGCCGAGCTCGCCGCGGTGACGAAGAAGCGCCGCGACGAAGAGCTGCAGTTCCGCAACGCGCTCAAGGCCGAGCTCGAGTTCGCGCGCACCCAGGTGCGCGAGCTGCTCGAGAAGCTCGAGGCCGCCCAGTCGCTGAAAGAGACGAAGGCCGCCGCGAAGGAGCTCGCCGCCCGCGTCGACGAGCAGGTCACGGCCGCGAAGGCGCTCAAGCCCGCGATCGTCGAGCTGCCGCTCGAGCTCAAGGCCGGCGCCCGCGCGCGGCACAAGGGCCTCGAGGCCGTCGTCGAGGTGCTCGAGGTGCACGGCGACGAGGTCACCGTGCAGGCCGGCAGCTTGAAGATGCGCGTGAAGGCCACCGAGCTCGCCGGAGCGCACGGCGGCGCGAAGCCCGCGGGGCCGGGGCCGAAGCCGCCTCCGAAGGTGGAGGATGTGAAGCCGGCGCCGCTCACGCTCGCGGCGCCGAAGCTGGACGTGCGCGGCGAGCGCGCCGAAGAGGCGCTGCGCCAGCTCGAGCGCTTCCTCGACCGCGCGGCGCGCCAGGGCGAGGCGGCCGCGCTCGTGGTTCATGGGCACGGCACCGGCGCGCTCAAGACGAGCGTGCGCGAGTACCTGGAGAGCTCTCCGTATGCGGCCTCGTTCCGCCCCGGCGACTCGCACGAAGGCGGCGACGGCGTCACCGTCGTGCAGCTGCGATGACGCCTGAAGCCTCGCGTTGACAGGTGCGCGGTCTCAACACACCAGAACCACGTCGCCGGCCGCTGGCAGCGCGCTTGCTCCACCCCGGCGCATGGCCCTCTCTCCGATCCGCAGCAAAGGCGTCACGGTCCCCGCTGAGCTCGTCACCATCCGCCCGGACACGAAGATCTTCCGCAACGATCTCGGCACGGGCGTCGACCTCTTCATCGGGAAGTCGAAGGACAGCCACACGCTGTACTTGAACCCGCGCAACGCGAGCGGCGAGCTGGTGAAGGTGCCCAAGACACAGACCGACTTCCGCGACTGGAACGAGCTCAACGGCACGAAGGCCTTCACACCCGACCGCGCGTTCCGTGCGGAGCTCTCGGTCTCCGGCAAGCGCGTGAGCGCGTTCATCGAAGCGACCGGCGCCGAGAAGCTCGACGTGCCGCTGCGCATCTCGAACGGCGCCGGCCAGACCGAGACCGTGATGATCACCCCGGGCAAGCACTACGAGCTCGAGCTGGCCTTCAACGTGCTGACCGCGGTCTGGGACCCGGATCAGAACGTGATCGGGGCGGTCGGCTAATCGTCGTTCTGCGGCGCCCGCCTCGGCCCACCACCGCGGATCGCCCGGAACAGGTAGAAGAGCGCCAGCGCGATCGCGACGCCCATCATCACCAGGTTGAACTGGATGGCCGAGCCGCGCTGCCAGTAGCGGAACGCGACGGCTCCGCAGGCGGCGGCCATGGCCCCGTTGCCGAGGCGCAGGTTCACGCCGGGGATGCGAGAGAAGATGTACGCGCCGGCGAGGATCGCGAGCGACACCCAGTCGATGCCGAGCTTCACGCGCTCACCCCCACCTTCTTGGCGTCGCCGTCGTCTTTGTCCTGCTTCGTGGCCTCGTCACCGAGCTTGTGCGCGATGTCTCCGAAGCTGCGCTTCGACAGCACCATGATGAGCAGCCCGAAGCCGATCTGCTGCGCCATCTGCACGACCCACAGCACGTTCGCGTAGGCGACGCCCGACGCGTTCACCGTCGACTTCGGCAGGAAGAGCCCCAGGCCCAGCACGATGAACGCCTGGAACGTGCCGGCGCTGCCGGGCGCGGCGGGGATCATCAGCCCCACGATCAGCACCGACAGGATGAGCAGCCCCTCGAAGAAGGTGAGGTTCAGGCCCTCGAAGGCGCTGCCGAGCAGCACCATGCCGTAGCCGTTGAGCGCCCAGTACCCGGCGGTCATCAGGAAGAACATCGTCAGGTTCTTGCCGTCGGGCAGCTGCCGCAGCGCGCTCACGAACCCGTCGACGATGTAGACGACCTTGTCGGCGAGCTTCGGCGAGACCCGCCCGAAGATCCCGCGCAAGAGCTTGAGCGTGCGGTCGTGCTGCCACCGCGCGATGAGCAGAAACGCGAGCCCGCCCGAGAAGACGAGGAACATCACGTTCGCCCCGGCGCGCACGTAGGCGAGCTCGGCTGCCTGCTCGGGCACGAAGAACAACAGCACGCGCAAGAGCACCGCGATGGTGATGCCGTCGACGATGCGCTCGAAGACGACGGTCGTCATCGCAGCCGAGCGGCGAATCGAAGAGCGCTCGGCGATGAGGAAGGGCCGCGCGAACTCGCCGAGGCGGAACGGCAGCACCAGCAGCATCATGAAGCCGATCGCCGAGGCCTCGTTCAGCGGCCCGAACTTCACCTTCTCGATGCCGGACAAGAGGTTGCCCCAGCGAATGGTGCGGCAGAGGTGAATGCCGAACAGCAGCACCATGTACGGCAGCAGCACCCACCACCTCGCGGTCCTCAGCGAGGCCCACATCTCGTCCCAGTTCGTGCTCCGGAACGTCCACCAGAACGAGACGCCGGTGATGGCGAGGCTGACGATGAGCTGGACGATGCGCTTCAAACAGGTGCGCCTCTTAGCAATGACGCCGGCCCTTCCGCGAGCAACCTCTGCAGGCCCTTCGAACCGACCGCCTTCTCCAACGCGGCGATGGATTCGGCAAGCCACTTCTGGGCGCCCACCGGCGAGTGCATGTCGCTCGCCGCGATCGCGTACAGCCCCTCGTCGAGGAAGGTGCGCGCGAGCTTCTTCGCCTGGGCCCCGTAGCGGCCGACGAGGGCGGCGATGTCGAGCTGCAGCAGCGCTCCGCGGTTGACGGCCTCTTCCGCCCTGCCCTTCTTCTCGAACTCGAGGCACCGCTCGGGGTGGGCGATCACCGGCGTCACGCCCTTGAGCTTCAGCCGGAAGATGACGTCGGGCAGCACCGGCAGCGGCGTCGTGTACGGCGCCTCGATGAGCATGTACGGCCCGCCGGCCAGCGGCCTGCCTTCGTCGAGCAGCTTCTCGTCGACGAACTGGTTCTCGGAGTTCACGTGCAGCTTCAACGCGATGCCCGCCGCGTCGAGCGCCGCCTGCACCTCGTGAAGCCGCTGCACGCAGACCTCGCGCGGCGCGTACTCGCTGCGGTTGTGGGGGCTCGGCGCGGCGTCGGTGAACCCGAGCGACACGAGCACCCGCGCCATGGCCAGCGCGTCGTCCATCGTGCGCGCGCCGTCGTCGACGGCCGGCAACAGGTGGAGGTGCAGATCGGCAAAGCCCATCACTTCCACCCCAGCAGAATTCCCAGGAACGGACCACCCAGGTAGAGCTGCGCGGTCGACGTGGGCAGGTACGTCACCCACTGCCCGTAGCCGCCGCACAGCTGCAGCGTGATGGGACCGAGCTTCGCCCCCGCCTGCAGGCGCCCTTCGATGTACGGGCTCACGCGGTTCTCACCGGGCAGCCCGTAGAAGGCGGGGCCGAAGCCGACGCTGAAGCCCCAGATGAAGCCGCTCTCGCGCAGCGATCGGTAGCCGAGCCCGAAGAGCACAAGGCCGGTGTAGAAGAGGCCGGCGTTGCGGTTGGCGGCGCCGAGCGCTCCGCCGCCCTCGAGCAGAAAGACGAGCGTGTTGCGCGGCTGATCGATGAGATCGATCTCGAAGCCCAGGCGCAGGGAGGGCACGACGGCGCCCGGGCGGAACATCGTCTGCACCGCCGCATAGCGCGGCAGGAACCAGGGCGTCTGGTGTGGCTTCGGTTCGGAGGCCGCGAGCAGGCTCGCGATCAGGGCGATCCCCACGGGGATGTGCGTCTAACACGACGCTTGTCATCGAAGGCGTTGCCGCCTAAGCACTCGACCCCACCGATGGCCACTTCGCTTCGGACGTACGTCTTCCTCGATTCGCTTCAGCCGCAGTTTGCAGCGCACATCTGCACGACCTGCCGCGGCTATTTCCCAGTGCCCTACGTGGCGTCGCTGTTCGTCGAGGTCGCTCCGGGCATGGCGATTCACGGCATCATCGACGTCGCGCTCAAGAAGACGAAGGTCGACCCCGCGACCCTCGTCGTCGAGCGCGCGTACGGCATGCTCGAGGTGCACAGCCAGGACAAGGGCGAGGTCCGCAGCGCGGGCGACGCGATCCTCGGCCACCTCGGCGCGAAGGAAGAAGATCGCATCAAGCCGCGCATCGTCTCGAACACGGTCATCCGCGCGATCGAGCCGATGCACGCGATGATCCTCGACAAGATCCGCTTCGGCTCGATGATCGAGCCGGGCCAGTCGCTGTTCATTCTCGAGACCGAGCCCGCCGCGTACGCCGCGCTCGCCGCGAACGAGGCCGAGAAGGCCGCGAACGTGAGGCTCATCGACGTGCTCGTCTTCGGCGCCTTCGGGCGCCTCTACATGGCTGGAACCGAGAGCGAGATCGACTCGGCCGCCGAGGCCGCGGTGTCGGCCATCAAGTCGATCACCGGCAAAGAGCCGGCCCCCTTCAAGGACAAGTGAGGAGACAACATGGCTGACGCATTGGGAATGATCGAGACGAAGGGCTTCGTGGGCATGGTCGAGGCCGCGGACGCTGCGGTGAAGGCCGCGCGCGTGGAGCTGGTCGGCTACGAGAAGATCGGTGGCGGCTACGTCACGATGGTGGTTCGCGGCGACGTCGCCGCGGTGAAGGCGGCCATCGAGGCCGGAGCCCGCGGCGCCGAGCGCGTCGGCGAGCTCGTCTCGACGCACGTCATCCCCCGCCCGCACAACAACATCGACCTCGTCCTGCCGCTCGGTCGCGCGGATCAGGCGAAGGCCGAGTCCGGCAACACGTGATGGCTCGTTCGGCTGCGGCGGGCACGGCGTGGCCGCGCCCGCGACTTTCGACGTGCGGCACCGTCGCTCTGCGCGGTCGCGCAGGTGCACGCCGCAGACGAGCCGAGGGATAGACCGAATGCTTCTTGGTAAAGTCGTGGGCACCGTCGTGGCCACGCGCAAAGAGCCGACGCTCGAGGGCAGCAAGCTGCTCGTCGTGCGCGGCCTCGATCTCGACGGCAAACCGACCGCGACGCTGGTGGTCGCGGTCGATGCCGTCGGCGCCGGCGTGGGCGAATGGGTGCTCTACGCCTCGGGCTCGAGCGCCCGACAGACCGAGATGACGAAAGACCGCCCCGTCGACGCGACCATCATGGCCATCGTCGACACGCTCGAGGTCGGCGGTCAGACGAAGTACGTCAAATGAAGAAGTTGAAGCACAACGCTCCGAAGGAGCCACAGCGCAAGCGGGTGACGAAGGAAGTCGCGCTCGCCGCAGTCGCGAAGGCGCTGAACACCGACGGCGCTCGCCGCGTGCTGGTCGTCTACGACGATCCCGAGCACGCGCGCGTGTATCAGGAACCGCGAGCCTGACGAGGGGTCCATGAACGACGCGCAGATCAACGCCATCGTCGAGCAGGTCGTCCGGAAGCTCTCGAACGAGCTCGGGCAGCTGTCGACGCCGGCGTCCGTCTCGCGCGGCGGAGGCTCGGTCGCTCCGGCGATTCACACCACGCGCCGCCCGGGCGTCTTCGACGATCTCGACTCGGCGACGAGCGCGGCGCAGGCCGCCCAGCGCCAGTGGGCCGACACCACGCTCGAGGTCCGCGCGAAGGTGATCGAGGCGATGCGCGAGGTGACGCGCCGCAACGTCGAGCAGATCTCGCAGATGGCCGTCGAAGAGACGGGCCTCGGCAACTTCAAGGACAAGATCCAGAAGAACCTGCTGGTCGCGAACAAGACGCCGGGCCTCGAGATCCTCCGTCCGCAGGCGTACACGGGCGATCACGGCCTGATGCTGCTCGAGCGCGCGCCGTTCGGGGTCATCGGCGCGATCACTCCGTCGACCAACCCGACCGAGACGATCATCAACAACAGCATCGGCATGGTGGCCGGCGGCAACGCCGTCGTGTTCAACGTGCACCCGAGCGCGAAGAACGTCTGCGCGCACTTCGTGGCGCTGGTGAACGAGGCCATCACCGGCTGCGGCGGCCCCGCGAACCTCGTCACGTGCATCGGCTCGCCGACGATCGAGTCCGCGCAGGGCCTGATGAAGCACAAGGCCGTGCGCCTGGTGGTCGTCACCGGCGGCCCCGCCGTCGTGAAGGCGGCGATGAACTCCGGCAAGCGCGCGATCGCCGCCGGCCCGGGCAACCCGCCCGCCGTGGTCGACTCGACCGCGCACATCGACCAGGCGGGCCGCGACATCGTCGACGGCGCCTCGCTCGACAACAACATCGTCTGCATCGTCGAGAAAGAGGTCTTCGCCGAGGCCGCGATCGCCGACCAGCTCAAGGCCGCGATGGTGAAGGCCGGAGCCTTCGAGGTCACCGGGCCCGCGATCAACCGCCTCGAGAAGCTGGTGGTCGACGACGGTCACCCGCACCGCGACTGGGTCGGCAAAGACGCGACGAAGATCGCCGAAGCCGCGGGCCTCCGCGCCCCGTCGGGCACGCGGCTGTTGTTCGCCGAGGTCGACCCGATGCACCCGTTCGTGCAGGCCGAGCTGCTGATGCCGGTCATCGGCTTCTGCCGGCTCAAGAGCTTCGAAGACTGCCTCGAGGCGGCGCTGCAGGCGGAGCACGGCTTCGGCCACACCGCCACGATGCACTCGACGAACATCGACCATCTCCACGAGATGGCGAGCCGCATCAACACGTCGATCTTCGTGAAGAACGGCCCGTCGTTCGCCGGCCTCGGCCTGCGCGGCGAGGGCTACACGTCGTTCACCATCGCGTCCCCGACCGGCGAGGGCCTCACCACCGCCCTGTCCTTCACGCGAGAGCGCCGCTGCACCCTGAAGGACTCGTTCCGGATCGTCTGATGCGCGCGCGGGCGTTCATCGTCTGCGGAGCCGTCTTCGGTCTCGCCTGCGTGAAGCGGGTCGAGAGCGAGGAAGAGCTGACCGCCCGGATCGCCGCCGGCAACGTGATGCAGCTGCCTGGAGGCGTCGGCAACCGCATCGGCGCTCCCGTGCACATCGAGATGTCGTTCAAAGACGGCTCTCCGAACTGCGTGATGCACGGCGCGGTTCAAGACTCGCGCGACAGCTCGCACCGGTGGGTGTGGCTCGAGCCCGGTGAGGGGTGCCCCGGCTGGCTCTCGGGCCGCTGGTGGGCCGAGCTCGCCGCGGGCGGCAGCGGCTGGTACGTGAAGAACATCAGCACGAAGCCGGTGACCGAGGCCGGGCGGTGAGCCCGGGCGCCGGAGGTCGGCGCGCGGCTCCCAGCTCCGCCGGCAGCGGGGCAGGCGCGCCGTCGTCGCCTCGCGATCCGACCGACCCGAAAGACGCTCCGGCGCTCGGGCTCGTCGAGCTCGAGTCGATCGCGAAGGGGCTCGTCGTCGCCGACGCGCTCATCAAGAAGGCCGAGGTGAAGCTGTACCTCTCCGAGCCGATGACGCCGGGGAAGTACGTCGTGCTGTTCCGCGGCGCCGTCGCCGAGGTCCAGGAGTCGTTCGACGAGGCCGTCGCCATCGGCGGCGCCACCGTGCTCGACAAGCTCGTGCTCACGCAGGTGCACCGCATGGTGCTCGCGGGGCTCGACGGGACGTTCGAGGCGCTCGGCGCGCAGGACGCGCTCGGCATCGTCGAGACGCACACCATCGCCTCCACCGTGCTCGCGGCGGACACGGCCCTCAAGCGCGCGCGGGTGCGGCTGACGCACCTGCACCTCGCCAAGGGCATCGGAGGCAAGGGCTGGTTCACGCTCGCCGGCGCGCAGCACGACGTCGAGGCCGCGCTCGAGGGGGCGGCCACCCGCATCGAGCAGCGCCTGCTGGTCGCGACCGAGATCATCCAGCGGCCGCACCGCGACCTCAAAGGGCCGGGCCTGTGAAGCTTCAGGACTTCGCGCTCGAGCGGTTCTTCGCCCGGCACGAGTTCGCGGTGAAGCACCTGATGTGCGCGTCCGACTGCGAGTCGATGACGGTCGAGGAACTGCTCGCCTTCGAGCCCGGCGCCGCCGAGGCGCTGCTGGAGCTGCGGCTCGGCTACACCGAGACGCTCGGCCACCCTGCCCTGCGCGCGGCGATCGCGGCGATGTACACGAAGATCTCTGCGGACCAGGTGCTGGTGTTCACCGGCGCGCAGGAGCCGATCTTCGCGTTCATGAACGTGGTGCTCGGCGCCTCGGATCACGCCGTGGTGCACGTCCCCTGCTACCAGTCGCTCATCGAGGTGCCGCGCGGCGCTGGAGCGTCGGTGACTCCGTGGATCGCGCGCGAGACGGAGCAGTGGCAGCTCGACGTGGACGAGCTCTCGCGGCTGGTGCGGGAAGACACGCGCTGCGTCGTCGTGAACTCGCCGCACAACCCGACCGGCGCGGTGCTGACCCGCGATCGCTTCGAGGCGATCATCAAGCTCTGCCGGGCGCGCGGGCTGTGGCTGTTCTCGGACGAGGTCTACCGCGGGCTCGAGTACGACGCGGCGGCGCGGAACCCGGCGGCCTGCGACGTCTACGAGAAGGCGGTGTCGCTCGGGACCACCGCGAAGGCCTACGGCCTCGCCGGCCTGCGCATCGGGTGGATCGCCACGCAGGATCGCGAGCTGCTCGGGCGCCTCGCGGCGTTCAAGGACTACCTGACGATCTGCAACGGGGCTCCCGGAGAGCTGCTGGCGACCGCGGCGATGAAGCACCACGAGCAGCTCGCGGCCCGCTCCCGCGCGATCGTGAGAGAGAACCTGAAGCTGTTCGAGCCGTTCGCGAAGTCGTTCGGGCTGACGTACGTGCGGCCGACCGGTGGGTCGACGCTGTTCGCGTACCGGCCGGGCGGAGAGCGCTGGTGCGAGGAGCTGTTGCACCTGCGCGGCGTCGCGTTCGCGCCGGGGAAGCTGTTCGGCGGCGAGCACGATCACTTCCGCGTGGGCCTGGGGCGGAAGACGTTCGCGGCAGGGCTTGCCGCGTGCCGCTGAGCCCCCTCCGCTCTGAGGGTCGACCAGACTCTCAGGGTGACGCTGAGGCGACTTCGTCCAGAATCGCCTTCGCCGCCGCCGACGCATCCTTCGCTTCGTAGATCGGCCGCCCCACCACGAGCAGGTCGGCGCCCTTCGCGATCGCGGCCGCCGGCGTATCGACCCGGGCCTGGTCGCCCTTCGCAGCGCCTGCCGGTCGAATTCCCGGCGTGCACAGCACCATCTTCGGGCCGACGACGCGCCGCAGCGCCTCGACCTCCTGAACGCTGCACACGAGCCCGCCGGCGCCGCCGTCCTGCGCCAGCCGCGCCAGCCGCTCGACCTGGGCGCCCGGCGAGTCCTGCACGCCGATGCCCCGGAGCTCATCGGAGTCCATCGACGTGAGCACCGTCACCGCGAGGACGGTCGTGCCCACCCCGCCCTTCGCCGCCCCGCGCACCGCGGCCTCGATCATCTTCCGCCCGCCGCCGGCGTGAATCGTGAGGTACTTCACGCCGAGGGCAGCCGCGCGCGCCGCGGCGAGCTCCACCGTGTTCGGGATGTCGTGGAGCTTCAGGTCGAGGAATACGTCAGCGCCGAGGCGCTTGAACACCTCGACGGCCCGGGGCCCGTGCTCGACGAACAACGACAGCCCGACCTTGGCGACGCCCGCGTAGGGCGCCACCTGGCCGTAGAGCCGCTCTCCATCCGGCAGCGGGATGTCGAGCGCGACCGCGAGCCGCGCGCGGCTCATCAGTTCGTCGCCAGCTCCGCGTCGATGATCTGCTTGAACGCGTCGAGCGGCTGCGCGCCGCTGAGCATCTGGCCGTTGATGAAGAACGCGGGCGTGCCGTTCACGCCGACCTTCTTGCCGGCCTCGGTGTCCTCTTTCACGGTCGTCGCGTGCTTGCCCGAGTCGAGGCACTCGTTGAACTTGCCGGCGTCGAGGCCGAGGCCCGTCGCGTGCGCCTTGAGATCCTCGACCTGCAGCTTCTGCTGATTCTTGAACAGGACGTCGTGGTACTCCCAGAACTTGCCCTGGTCGTTCGCGCACAGCGACGCCTCGGCGGCCTTCGGCGCCTGCTGGTGGAAGTCGAGCGGGAAGTGGCGGAACACGAGCCGCACCTTGCCGGGGTACGCGTTCATCACCTCTTCGACGGTGTCGTGCGCGCGCGAGCAGAACGGGCACTGGAAGTCGGAGAACTCGACGATGGTGACCTTCGCGCTCTCGGGGCCGCGCGCCGGGCCCTTGGCCTCGACCTCCTTCTTCGGCTTCTTCGGGGCCGCCAGCGTGATCTCGACGCCGGCCTTCTTCTTCAGATCGTCGAACAGCGCGCGAACGAGCGTGCCCTTCTGGTCACGCGTCATGAAGTCGATGATGCGCGGCTTCACCATCTCGAGCGTCGTGCCCGGCGGCATGCCTTCCTTGTTCTGCTCGAAGAACGCCTGGATCTCGGCGTCCGTCGGAGGCTTCACCTTCGTCTCGACCTGCTCCTGCATCCACTGCTCTTCGGTCTTGCCCGCCTTCTTCGCCTCGGCCTCGACGAGCTCCTTGAAGATGAGCTGATCGATGACCTGGCGGCGCGTCTGGTAGCGCTGCTCTTCCATCTCGAAGAGCTTTTCGCCGCCGGGCGCGGCCTCGAGATCGCCGAGCGTGATGGTCTTGCCGTTGTACTTGGCGACGACCGTCTTCGGGTCATCGGCCACGATCACCGCGTTCGACGAGGTGCCGGTGCCGCCGGTCTTCGCGCCCTTGTCACAGGCGCAGGCGACCAGCAGGGTGACCGCCACGGCAAGCGTGCTGCGAGAGATGGAGAGCATGGGTTAAGCCCCTTAGCCCTGCCTCCCACACCACGCAACCGCGGACTGACGCAGTGCAACCGCGGACTGAGACACCGCAACCGCGGACTTCAAGACAGCGTCTTCAGGCCGCGGTCGGGGCGAGCGACTCTTCGAGCTCGTCGAGCCTCAGGTCGTAGTGCGCCACGTCGCGCGCGCGGGCGCGGACGACGGCGTAGTGCGAGGTCTCGGAGAGCACCTTCGTCACGAGCGCGTGGTTCAGCGCGTGACCGCTCTTGTACGCGGTCAGGTGGCCGATGACGGGCAGGCCGAGCAGCGAGATGTCGCCGACCGCGTCGAGCACCTTGTGGCGCACGAACTCGTCGGGGAAGCGCAGCCCCTCGGGGTTCAAGATCGAGAAGTCGTCGACGACGATCGCGTTCTCGAGCGAGCCGCCCTTCGCGAGGCCCATCGCCTTGAGCTTCTCGACGTCGCGCAGGAAGCCGAACGTGCGCGCGCCGGACACCTCGCGCATGAACGTGCGGTCGGAGAACGTCAGCGAGACGGTCTGGTCGGAGATCAGCGGGTGCTTGAAGTCGATCGTGCAGTCGACGCGGAAGCCGCGGCCCGGCTGCAGCGTCGCGTGCTTGTCGCCGTCGCGCACCGTCACCGAGCGCTTGATGACGATGAAGCTCTTCGGCACGTCCTGCTCGCGAACTCCGGCTTCGACGATGAGCTCGGCGAACGGCGCGGCGCTGCCGTCCATGATCGGCACCTCGGGCCCGTCGAGCTCGATGCGCGCGTTGTCGATGCCCAGGCCGGCGAGCGCGGCCAGCACGTGCTCGACGGTGTGGATGCGGTAGCTCGAGGTGCCCAGCGTCGTGGCGAGCGAGGTGTCGACGACGTTCGCCGCCGTCGCCTTGACCTCGGGCTTGCCCGGCAGGTCGGTGCGGACGAGGACGATGCCCGTGTCGGGCCGTCCGGGCATGATGCGGAGCGCGACCGTCGCGCCCGTGTGGAGGCCCACACCGGCGCACGTCACCGGGACCTTCAGGGTGCGTTGATTCAGCGTCCGGGTCATGCCCCTCTCCGCCATGAAGCGGTGCGTCAGCACGGGGTATGCCACGAAACTGGCACTTCGTCGCGATAAACCTCGCGTTTTTGCTCAGTGGAGCGCCTGCGCTCCACCCAAAACCCTGAGGATCACGACAGTTAAAGCAGAGATTGTTGGGGGTCCGAGCCCCGGGGAACGGCCTTGCCGAAGTACTCGTAAGCCCGCGCAGTTGCTGCGCGTCCGCGGGGTGTACGCTGAAGTAGGCCTTCCTGAATCAGGAACGGTTCGTACACATCTTCGAGGGTGTCTCGTTCCTCTCCGACCGCGGCCGCGATCGTCTCGACGCCGACGGGTCCGCCGCTGAACTTCTCGATCACGGTGAGGAGAATCCGCCGGTCCATCTGATCGAGGCCCCTGGGGTCGACGCCGAGCCGCTTGAGCGCGTCGTCGGCGAGCGCGCGGGTGATCTTCCCCTTGCCCTCGACCTCGGCGAAGTCGCGGATGCGCCGCAACAGCCGGTTCGCGATGCGCGGGGTCCCTCGAGCGCGCCGCGCGATCTCCTTCGCGCCGTCTTCGTCGAGGTGGACGCCGAGGATCTTCGCGGAGCGCTTCACGATCAGCTCGAGGTGCCCGGCCTCGTAGTACTCGAGGCGCTCCTGGATCTGGAAGCGGTCGCGCAGCGGCGAGGTGAGCAGGCCGGTGCGCGTCGTCGCCCCGATGAGCGTGAACGGCGGAAGATCGATCTTCATGGCCCGCGCAGCGGGGCCCGTGTCGATGGTGACGTCGAGGCGGAAGTCCTCCATCGCGGGGTAGAGGTACTCCTCGATGGCGGCGGCGAGGCGGTGGATCTCGTCGATGAACAGCACGTCGCGGGCCTTGAGGTTCGTGAGCAGGCCCGCGAGGTCGCCCTTCTTCTCGAGCGCGGGGCCGCTCGTGACGTGCAGGTCGACGCCGAGCTCCTGCGCGATGATGTGCGCGAGCGACGTCTTGCCCAGGCCCGGCGGCCCGCTGAACAGGCAGTGATCGAGCGCGTCGCCGCGGTTCTTCGCGGCCTTCACGTAGACCTTGAGCTTCTCGACGACCGAGGTCTGCCCGACGTACTCGCCGAACGTGCGCGGTCGAAGCGAGGTCTCGAGCCGCTCCTCGTCTGAGGCGATGGTAGGGCTGAGATCTCCGTCGCGCTCTTTCATTCGCTGGAGGCTTGTACCACGCACGCGCTCATCTATGGTTTGCGGCCCATGCGCCACCTGTCGATCGCGCTCGCACTGGCGTGCACGGCCTGCCTCACCCCGCGCAGCATGATGTTGGGGCAGACCGCCGCGCCGCTCGGCTACGGAGCCGCCGAGATCGGGGTCACCACCGGCATCGGCTACTCGCAGCAGTCGACGCCGACGCCGGGCACGACGAACAACTCGACCGGCGCGCGCGTGTGGACGGTGCCCGCCGTCGAGGGCAACGCGCAGTTCGGAGTCAGCGACCGCGTCGGCATCAACGCCCACTTCTCGTCCGCGGGCCTGCAGCCGGGGCTCAAGATCACCGTGAACCGCCCGAACGCGGCGGCGCACTTCGCGATCATGCCGCAGCTCGGCATGGGCTACGCGCACGTGCGCTCGGCGACGTACGTGACGGATGCGGGCGGAGTGCAGAGCGAGGTCGCTCCGTCGACGGACAGCATCTTCACGTTCATGGGCGGCTTGCGGCTGCTCGTGTCGCACAAGATCGGGTTCTTCGCGGGCGTCGGTGCGGACTTCATCGCCACCCGCTACAACCGCAACCGGGTCGTCGGCAGCGGCAACACCGCGACGCCGGTCTCCGACGTCAGCAACACGCTGCAGCTCGCGATCGCGGTGAACCTGGGCTGGTCGATCTCGGTCGGCTGGCTGCGCATCCGCCCGGAGATCGGCTTCCAGGTGAACCCGTGGCTGGTGTCGGGCTCGAACTCGATGGCCGGCGACTTCTCGGCGAGCGGCGGCTTCGCCTGGGCGCTCTTGCCCGGCTTCTCGCTCACCGCGGCCACGCCGAAGATCACGCGCGACGCCGGCGCCGAAGAGGACGACAAGAACGTCGGCGGCGAAGACCGCGAGCGCGAGCGTGACGGCGATCGCGAGGAAGAGCGCGAAGAGCGACTGGAGCGCGAAGAATGAAGCCCTTGCCCGGAGGCCTCGACGAGGCGTGGCGTGTCTCGACTCCCGGCGAGCGGCTGCGGCAATTGCGCCGCGCCGCGCAGGCCGCGCGCGACGCGCTGCTCGAGACCGGCCCGGTGCGCGCGGTGCAGACGCACAAGCTGCAGACCTTCCCCTACCCCTCGCTGTACGCGTTCTCGGGTGGAGCGCTCTCGCCCGCTCCGTTCGTGGTCATGACGAACCGCATGCAGGTGGTGCAGTTCGACGAGGACGGGCAGAAGAAGACGCTGCTGTTCAACCCGAGCGACATCGAGCGCGATCGCGCCGCGACGTTCTACGCGAAGCTGCAGGCGTCGATGGGCGCGGCGCAGAAGCCGCTCGAGAAGCTGATGCTGCCGTCGCACGGCACCGTGCCCGAGCACCTTCAGAAGCTGGGGCTCGAGCCCAAAGACGTCGACTACATCGCGTTCGATCACCTGCACGTGCAGGACTTGAGGCGCTGGCTCGGCGGCGGCGAGCCCGCGTTCTTCCCGAAGGCGAAGCTGCTGGTCATGCGCTCGGAGTGGGACGCGACGCGCGACCTGCACCCGATGAACGCGGCCTGGTACGTGCCGAACGGCTGCGACGGCATCGGCGACGATCGCGTCGTCTTCCTGCCCGGCTCGGTGCTGCTCGGGCCCGGGGTCGCGATCCTCTCCACGCCGGGGCACACGCTGGGGAACATGTCGCTCGCAGTGGTGACGCCCGACGGGCCGTTCGTGGTCAGCGAGAACGGCGTCGCGACCGAGAGCTACACGCCGCTGCTCTCGCGCATCCCCGGGGTGCGGGCCTACTGCGAGCGCATGGGGTACGAGGTCATCTTGAACGGCAACACGCGCGAGGGCTCGCTCGACCAGTACTCGTCGATGATCGTCGAGAAGATCGTGGCGGGCCCGGCGAAGGCCGACCCGCAGTACGTGTCGTTCTGCCCGTCCAGCGAGCTCACCGGCTCGATCATGGCGCCCGGCCTGGCTCCGACCTTCTCGTTCTTGCCGCCGGATCACGGCACGCTGTCGTAAAGGAGACCTCATGCGACTCGACGTCTCGATCGACATGCCCTTCCCCCGCGCGGACATCTTCCGCGTCTACCGCGACAAGCTGCCCGACCTCGTGCCGTACCTGCCGAACGTGCGCGGCATCACCGTCGTCTCGCGCACCGACGAGGGGCCGATCGCGAAGCTGGTGAACCACTGGAAGGGCGGCGGCGAGATCCCCGGCGCGGTGCGCAAGTTCCTCTCGGACGACCTGCTCGAGTGGGACGATCACGCGACGTGGGACGCGGTGAAGTTCACCACGCAGTGGCGCACCATCGTCCCCGCGTTCAAGGACGCGGTCGATGCGACCGGGTGGAACTACTACGAGGAGCTCTCGCCGAGCTCGACGCGGTACAAGATCGTCGGCGAGCTGAAGGTCGACGCGTCGAAGGTGCGCGGCGTGCCGAAGTTCCTCGCCGGCACGATCAGCCCGATGATCGAGTCGTTCCTCGTGGGGTCCATCAAGCCGAACCTGGTGAGCGTCGCGAAGGGCGTCGAGCAGTTCCTGCGCCAGCAGGGCGCTCAGAGCTGAGGGGTGTCGGCGGTGCGCCGCTCGCAGTCGTAGCCGCCGCCGGCGAGGGCCCAGCACTTCAGCTCGCCCTCGCACGAGGAGAGCCGCCACGTGCGCGCGCCGGTCGGCGTCACCGTGACGGCGCAGCGCGGCCCTTGGGCGGGATCGTAGAGGCGGTGCCGCGAGTGCTCGCGCAGCTTCCCGAGGCGCGCGGACTCGTTGAGCGCGTACTCCTCGTCGTCGTCCGGCGGCTCGGGAAGCCGCACGAACGCGAGCGGGATGGTGGCCGTCGCGACGGCGCTGTTGAACAGGCAGCCGGGCAACAGCGCGGCGAGCGCCAGCGCGACGAGCGACCTCATCCCGTCCATTCCTCGCAGCGCCAGGTCTCGGCCTCGGCCTCACACACGAGCCGCTCTTTGCAGCTCTTGAGTTGCCACGTGCGCTCGTCGATCACCTCGGTCTCGACCCAGCAGTGCGGGCCGGTGGCGTACTTCCGCTCGAGCTCTTCTCGAGACCGGCGGGCGAGCACGTCGACGCGGCGCTCGCCGCGAGCCGACGCCCGGTCGGCCTCTTCGGCGATGGCCATGCCGACGGGCCGCACGACCAGCCAGGTGAACATGTGGTTGGCGCTCTGGGCGGTGCAGGCCTGCATCGACGTGCAGCACAGCAGGATCAGGGTGCGCATGGCACGCCGCAGAGCATCACGCGTGCCACGCGCACCACGGCGCGAACGCTCCGTCGTTGCTCGCGTGTGCGCAGCGCCCGGCGCAGCCGACTCGGACAACGGCGTCTCTATTGAAGAAGTCGATGAGAGCGAGAGACTTCTTGAAGCTCAGCCGCGCAGCACTTTCAGCGCCTCGCGGAAGACGAGCTCGAACGGGGCGCCCTCGCCTGCCCGCTCGGCAGCCGCTTCGGCGGCGGCCTCGGCCTGCGGCTCTTTGTAGCCGAGGTTGATGAGCGCGGAGACGAGGTCGGCCATGACTCCGGCCTCGGCGGTCGCCGGCTTCTTCGTGCCGGGCTTCGCCTCGAGGCTGAGCGTCTTCACCTTCTCTTTGAGCTCGAGGACGAGGCGCTCGGCGGTCTTGCGGCCGACGCCGTGGATCTTGGTGAGCCGCGCGACCTCGCCCTTCGCGATGGCGCCGACGAGCTCGGCGGTCTCGAGGCCGGACATCACGTTCATCGCGACCTTCGGGCCGACGTGGGAGACCGAGGTGAGCAGCAGGAACAGGTCCTCTTCGGTGCGCGTGAGGAAGCCGAAGAGATCGAACGCGTCCTCGCGCACGACGGTGCGGATGCGCAGCGCGACGGGCTGGCCGGTCTCGGGCAGCGACGCGAGCGTGATGAGCGAGAGGTTCACGCGGTAGCCGACGCCGTTCACGTCGATCACCACGTCGGAGAGGTTCTTCTCCGCGACGATGCCTTTGAGTGACGCGATCACGCGCGGACGATCGAGGGAGAGAGGCGGTCTGCGAACTTCGCCATCGCCGCGCCGCGGTTGGCGGCCTTCGGCAGCTTCAGCGAGTGCACGTGGCACAGCGCGACCGCGAGCGCGTCGTAGGCGTCGGCGCGCGCGAGCGGCTCTTTGAGCTTGAGGTGCAGCGAGACCATGCGTGCGACGGCCTCTTTGCCGTCGTTGCCGCCCGCGCCGACCGAGCGCTTCACCCGCGCCGGCGGGTACTCGTGCACCTGCAGGCGCATCTGCGCCGCGAGCAGCAGCGCGACGCCGCGCGCGTGGCCGAGGATGAGGGCGGATCGCGCGTTCTTGTGCGTGAAGACGCCTTCGACGGCGACCGCGTCGGGGCGCATCAGGCCGACGGCGTGCTTCAGGCGATCGAAGATCCAGTGCAGGCGCTCGGCGAGCGGCGCGTCGGGGTCGGCGCGGATGACGCCGTGATCCACGTGCACGACCTCACTGCCCCGCGACTCGACGAGCCCCCAGCCGAGGAACCGACTTCCCGGATCGATGCCGAGCACCCTCACCGGAACGGATGTTTAGCATGGCCGGAAACCGATTCCAGATTCCGATCACGTCGACAGCTGCTCCATCAGCTTCTCGTCCATCTCGAAGTTCGCCGACACGTTCTGGATGTCGTCGTTCTCCTCGAGGACCTCCATCAGCTTGAGCAGCAGCTTCGCCTTCTCGCCCTCGACGTGCACGGTGGTCGTGGGCAGCCAGATCCACTTCTGCTCGCCGAGCTTCAGGCCCTTCTTCTCCAGCGCCTCGGCGACGTGGTGCATCTGCGCGGGCTCGGTGCGGACCTCGAAGCCGTCGGCGGCGTGGTTGATGACGTCGTCCGCGCCGGCGTCGATCGCCGCGGCCATGACGTCGTCCTCGCTCGGGCCCGCCTTCACCCAGATGTTGCCCTTGTGCTGGAAGACGAACTTCACCGCGTTCTGCGCGGCGAGGCTGCCGCCGAACTTCGAGAACGCCGAGCGCACCTCGCCGGCGGTGCGGTTCGTGTTGTCGGTCAGGCACTCGACCAGCATCGCGACGCCGCCGGGCCCGTAGCCCTCGTAGAGCACCTCTTCGTACGAGATGCCCTCGAGCTCGCCGGTGCCCTTCTTGATCGCGCGGGTGATCGTGTCCGCCGGCATGTTGGCCTCGCGCGCCGCCGCGAGCGCGACGCGCAGCCGCGGGTTGCCCTCGGGATCTCCGCCGCCCATGCGCGCGGAGACGGTGATCTCCTTGATGATCTTGCTGAACAGGCGCCCCTTCGCGAGGCCCGCGACGGCCTTGTGCCGTTTGATCTTCGACCAGCGGTTGTGGCCGGACATACCGGCGACTTACCGCTTCAGCAGGCGCTTCGCCTCATCGGCGTGCTTCCCGTTCGGCTCGAGCTCGAGGTAGCGGCCGATCTCTCCGGCGGCGACGTCACGCTTGCCGGCGCGGATGTGAATCGTCGCGAGCAGCAGGAACGCGTCGGCGTGGTTCGGGTCGAGCGCGAGCACCGTCATCGCGGCCTCTTCGGCTTGCGCGGGCTCGCTGTTGTCGAAGCGCGCCATGGCGAGCAGCATCCACGCAGCCACCGACGACGGCGCCACCTCGGTGATCTGCTCGAGCGTCGCGATCGCCTCGCCGAACTGCGCCTCTTCGTACTGCGCGGTCGCCTCTTTCAGCGCCAGCGCGATCTGCTCGTCGCTGACGCTGATCTCGGGGACCTCGAGCTTCGGCTCGACGGGCTCGGGCGCCGGCGGCTCCGGCAGCACGATCGGCGGAGGCACGAACGCCTCTTCCTCGGAGCTCGACACCTTCCACGTCACGACGCCGATGAGGGCGATGAACAGGGCCGCGCCCACCGAGAGCGCGAGCCACTTCGAGCCCGACGGCTGCAGCACGAGCGGCTCGTCGGAGTCCGCCGGCGCCTCGCCGGCCGCCCCCGCGGTCTCCGCCGCCCGGTGCTTCGCAGGAACGTACGTGTCCTCGATCGCCGCGGGCGCCGGCACGGTCTTCACCGAGGGATCCGTGTCGTCGTCGCCGAAGAACTCTTCCTCGAGGGACTTCGACGAGGCGGCGGCAGGCACCGGAGCGGGAACCACGGCCGGCGGCGGAACGGGCGCCGGAGCCTCTGCAGGCTGCGCGAGATCCGTCAGCTGGATCGGAGCGATCGCCTCTTCGAGCTGCGTCGGCGCCTCGGCGGCCGGAGCCGGCTGGGTGCCCTTCGTGAACGCCAGCACCTCCGGCTCGACGCGGGGCGGCTCGACGACGCTCTGGATCTTGAACGCCGAGAGCTGCTGCTCGATCCATCCGTCGTTCGCGCTCTCGACCTCGAGGCCGGTGCCCTTCGGCGGCTGCCACCAGTCGCTCCCCTGCGGCACCACGTTCTCGGCGGGCGTCACGATCAGCTCCTGCAGATCGTTCACCGAGCCGAACAGCGTGCTCATGCGCTCTTCTGCTTCGGACGAGCGCGGCTCGAACAGCTTCGGAGCCTGCCGCGGGATGAGCTCGTCGGACGCCGCGGAGACCGGCTTCACGATGCCCATCAGCTGCAGCCGGTTCGCGACCTCGAGCGTGACGCTCTCGTTGAGCGGGCTGTCGAACAGCACCTGCCGCACGTCGCGCTGGCCGTCGAACAGCCGCACGACCTGGTTCACCGCGTCGGGGATCGTCGGCAGCGCGCGCGCCAGCGCCGGGAAGTCGAGCTGGAAGCGCGAGTCGAGCGGCACGCTGCGGGCGGCGAGCGCCTCCCACTTCTGCAGGCGCGGGAAGATGCCGTTCACGAGCTCGCGCAGCGGCACCTCGACGTTCGACGGCGTCGTGGGAATCGTGAACGCGACCTTGTAGGCGCCCTGCCCCAGCGTCAGCACGCGCACGAGCGCGTCGATTCCGGTGGTGCCGTCGGCCTCGGCGTGCGTCACGCGGCCGGCGCGGTAGGCGACGAACGCCCTCTTCGACAGCGACAGCATGCCGGCCCGCTGTGTCGAGAGCAGCGCCCGCAGGCACACCGGCAGCGGGAGGACCTTCGTGTCGAGGACGCGCGCTCCGTTGTCGTCGCGCTCGGCGATCCACAGCGTCACGAGCGCGGCGACGTCGCGCGCGAAGGCAGGCTTCGCGACGAGCTCGTCGGCTCCGACGACGTCGGCGAGGGTGTTCTTCTCGTCTTCGTCGGCGCGCGCGAGCAGCAGCACCGGCAGCTTCGCGGTGTTCGGCTCGGAGCGGAGCTGCGCGCACAGCGAGTAGCCGTCTTCGCCCGGCAGCTCGGTCGAGAGCACCATCGCGGCGGGCAGCTTCCCCGCGGCGGCGGTGGACTGCAGCGTCGAGAGCGCCTCGCGGCCGTTCGTCGCCACCGCGACCTCGAAGCCCGCGCGCTTGAGCGACACCTCGAGGATCGAGCGCGAGCTCGCGTCGCCGTCGACCACCATGACGCGCCGGGTTCCCATGACTTCGAAGGGCTCCGTTATCACGGGGAAGCTTCGAGCGGTGACCGCAGCTGCCATGGTGCAACCTCCATCGTACAGGGAGGCTGATCACCCTACCTTGGCGCCACCTCGGGGGTCGAATCGCGCAGCAGGCGAGGCTCCAGATTCAGGAATCTCGCGTACTTGCGCTCGAGCGAGGGAACCGCAGCGAGCCCGTATTCTTCGATCAGCGTCTCGGCGAGCAGGCGCAGATCTTCGACCTCGACGTCGCGGAACTCGATCGCCCAGCCGCGCTCGCGGCGGGTCATGGCGATGCCCCGCGCCTTGAACATGCGCGGGCGGGCCGGCAGCGCGACGTGCAGCGTGACCGCCGACGAGAACTGGCCGATGCAGGTGAGCGGCAAGAGCGCGCCGCGCGGAGAGATCTCGAGCCCGCGGCCCAGCGTCGAGCAGCCGTTCGACTCGACGAACCAGTCGACGTCGAGGAACAAGCGCGGGAATCGACGGCGCGTGTGCGTCAGCGACAGCTCGCGGCGGCGTTTGCGTCGGTCCATGTCACAAGGCTGTAGCTGAAACTGGAGGGCGTCAAAAAAGCTGCTTAGGGTGCCGCGTGTGATGATCCTGACCACCCTCCTCGCGCTCGCGCTGTCGGCTGAGGCCGAAGGAGAAGCTCAGCCGCCTCCTCCGCCGCCGCCCATCGAGGCGGAGCAGCCCAAGGTGAAGACGCAGCAGAGCGACGTCCCTCCTCCGCCCACCACCTCCACCACCGAGAGCGCGCCGCCCGGCCCCGAAGAAGGCATCGGCGGAGTCTTCGCGCCCGCGATTCTTCCCCGCGGGTCGATGTCGGTCTACGCGCTGCTCGGGGCGCCCGACATCGGCGGCGGCTACCGGCAGGGCTTCCAGATGTTCGAGCTCGAGGCCCGCTTGTGGCTCAACTACCTGCAGGCCTCGGCGGTGCTCGAGGTCGGCGGGAAGATGCTGGCGTACCGCAAGGGCATTCTCGAGTTCGTGCCGAACCTCGCCGTCGGCGTCGAGGCGAACTCGGGCTCGCGGTACTACGACCGCGCGAACTACGGCTACATCGCGATCCGCCCGCGCGCGGCGCTCATCACCGCCATCCGCTTCACCGAGCTGGCGACCGGCCTGTTCGTCGTCGACCTGCCGTGGAGCATCGCGCTCACCAACGGCGGCGCCGGCGGCCACGCCACGCCCACCGTCGGGTTCGGCGCCGAGCTGCAGCTGGGCAACACGCTCTCGGCGCTGCTGCTCGGGCAGATCGGGTTGGACGTGATCAAGGAGCCGCTCGGCGTGACGCAGCTGAGGGCCGCGTGGGCGCTGCGGCTGGGGCTCGGGTTCCGGCTCTTCCGGTAGTCGCAACCTCCCTCCGCTCACGCTGAGCGGAGGCCGCAGGCCGGAGTCGAAGCGGGCCACGCGTCGGCTTCGGGCCCCCTTCGACTCCGCAGCCCTTCGGGCTGCTCCGCTCAGGGCGATCGGGAGGAGCTCCCGACCTTCGATCTACAGCCTCCGCAAGAGCAGGTTCGCGACCCGCGGCGTCCCGCGCGAGTCCTCGACCCGCTCGAGGCTCTCCACGGCGAAGCCCAGCGACTCGAACCAGCGCGACAGCGCGCCCAGCTCGTAGCGGCGGCTGTAGAGCATGGTGCAGCCGCGGCGCTCTTCCTTCAGCAAGAGGTCGTGGCAGAAGTTGAGCGAGCCCGGCACGCGGCAGCTGTCGTCGTCCTCTCTCACCCAGACGCGCATGCCGAGCTCGGAGGCGCGGCGACCGAGCGCCGCCTCGTACCGGCGGTACGGCCCCTCGAGCAACATGCGGCGGCTGGCCTCGGCGGCGGTCTCGGCGCTGCCCTCCTGCGTGAGGCGAAACAGCGGGTCCTGCTCGAGCCGCTCGAGCCGCAGCGCCACCTCGATCCACAGCAGATCTCCGGGGCGGCACATCGCATAGACCTTCTGCCGGACGAAGGTCTCCTCGTTGCGCAGGTTGCCGAAGGTGTTGCCGAGGATCATCACGAGCCGGCGCGACTGCCCCTCGCCGCCCTTCGCCGACGGCAGCTTCTCGAGGAACTCGAGCTTGCCCTCCTCGAAGTCGGCGCAGAACGGCATCACCGAGGTGCCGGGCAGCGCCGCGCGCGCCGAGCGGGCGGCGAGCAGCAGCAGCGGGATCGAGACGTCGATCAGCGCAGCCGTCAGCCATGGCAGCGACGGCTTCTGCGCGTCGGCCCAGCGGCGCACCTGCGAGAGGAAGGCGACCTCTTTGCTGCCGTCGCCGACGCCGAGGCAGACGACGTCGAAGCCGCGCAGGCCCGCCCTCGTCCCCGCGCCGATCGCGCGCGCGAGCGGGCCCTTCACCTCGCCTCCCGAGGCGCGCGTCACGTCGAGCCACGCCTGCGCGCTCTTCGCGATGCCGGCGAGCCAGCGGTCCTGGTCGTAGCCGGCGCCGATGATGCGCTCCCACGCCAGGGCGCCCTGCGGCTCGTAGTAGAGGAACCGGTGGCCGATGTAGTCGAACGCGACGCGCTGCTGGAACTCGCGCTGCAGATCGCTGGGGCTCGCGCCCTCTTCCACCTCGAGGCTGCGCAGCGCGACCGACGACTGCGCCCGCAGCGCGGCGATGCGCGAGGTCAGCCGCTCGACGACGGTGTTGAACGTCTGGCGCTTGAGCTCGCGCACCGAGCCGTCTCGCCAGTTCGCGACGTTGTCGGCGGTGACGTCGCCGAGCTGGGCGAGCTCGCGGTCGCTCTCGATGCCGAGCGCCTTCGCGGTCGCGAGGAACAGCTCCATCAGCTGGCTCGAGCTCTTCGGCGCCTTCGCCATGTGCGCCAGCATGCTCGAAAGCGGGCCCGGGCAGCCGTCTTTCTCCCGGACGGCCCCTTTTTCCGACCCGCGCGGCACATTTTCCAGCGCGGGGGCGTACTCTTCCCGTGGAAGCGCCCAAGGCATCAGCACACCTTGCCGACCCATGCGCCCCACGCTCCTCGCCGTCGCCGTGCTGTTCGCCTGCGGTCCGTCGCGGCCGCCGCCCCAGAGGCCGCCGCCTCCTCCGGCGCCGACGCCGTGCACTCCCGACACCTGCAACGGCTGCTGCGTCGACGGGACCTGCATCCGCACGCCGTCTGATGACTACTGCGGCGGCGGAGGGCTCGCGTGCTTCGCGTGTCCCGAGGGCACGCACTGCGGGGTGCACCGCGCCTGCGAGAACGCGCTGCAACCGCCGGCCGTGCAGGCCGCGGTGTGCCCGCTGGTCTTCGAGCCGGTCGGCGTGGACGCGCACCGCGAGCTGAAGGCCGTCTGGGCGAGCGGCAGCAACGCGTGGGCGGTCGGCCCCGAAGGAGCGCTGACGCTCTCGAGCGAGCGCTTCGTGCGGCCCGCGAACGACCCGGCGATCGGCAGTCAGCTCCGCGCCGTCTGGGCCACCGACGACGCCCGCGCCGTGTGGCTGTTGCGCGCGGGGACGAGCGCGGCCATCCGCCGCGAGCTGCACGAGCTCGCGCTCGACGAGGCCAGCCCCATCTCGGCAGAGCTCTTCGCGATCTGGGGCCGCACCGCGGCGGACGTCTACGTCGGAGGCGGAGACTCCGACGGCCGCATCGCGCGCTGGGACGGCACGGGCTGGCGCGTCGCGCGCGTCGCCGACTCGCCGGTCATCGGCCTCGCCGCGTGGAAGAAGACCAACGTGTTCGCAGTGACCGCGACCGAGCTGCTCGTCGAGGAGGCCGGCACGTTCACCTCGCTGGGCCGCGCCCCCGGGCCGCTGTCAGGGGCGCTCTTCCCCGTCGGCCCGCGCGACGTCTGGCTCGGCGGCGACGACGGCAAGCTGCGGCGCTTCAGCGAGGGCCAGTGGGCCGAGCTCACCGTCTCGACCTCGCCGGTCACCGCGTTCTGGGCGGCGTCGTCGTCACTGCTGTTCTTCAGCACCGCCGCCGGCGGCGTCGGCATGTTCGACGGCAACCAGGCCACGTGGCTGCCGTTCGGCGACGCGAAGCTCGAGGCCATGGCCGGCAACGGCGCCGGAGGAGTCATCGCCGTCGGCCACGGCCTCGCGATGCGCGGCCGCTGCGCCCGCCCGGGAGAGCTGCCCGAGAACACGGTCGTCAGCGTGAGCCAGGGCGGCAACCCGATTCGGGACGATCGCCACTGCGACGTCATCTGCACGCACTACACGACGTCGGGCACCTGCCAGGGCTCGCGCACGGTCTGCTTTTAAAAAGCCTGCGCAGGTGGCCCCACACAGGGGTGAAACCGCCGTCCCCCTTCACCCGAAAGGTCCACCTTCCCATGCGTCCTCAGTTCGCTCCCACTTCGCAAGGCCCCGCGCAGACTCCCCATTTCGGCAACAGCGCCGTCGTCGCGCCGCTGCCTGCCGAGGCGAAGCTGCCGAAGCTCGAGTTCCCGACCGACTCGATCGACCCGAGCCAGTACCTCACGCCGGGCGCGGGCTTCTACGCGGTGCTGGGCTGGGTCGCGCTGGCCGGCGTTCTGATCCTCACCGCGGTCACCACCATGGGCATGGGGCTCATCGCGTTCGCCATCGGAGCGATCGCCGCCGTCTTCACCGCCAAGCGCGTGCGCGCGTACATCCGCGGGTCGGCGATTCAGGTGTCGCCCGAGCAGATGCCCGAGATTCACGCCGTCGTGCAGGAGATGGCGCAGCGCCTCGGCATGCAGGAGACGCCGGAGCTCTACATCGCCGAGGACGCCGTCGCGAACGGCTTCGCGGTCAAGCTCGGCAAGAAGAACATCGTGCTGCTCACCGACGACGCGGTGTGGGGCGCGCTCGCGAGCCCGAACCCGAAGGCGCTCGGCTTCATCATCGGCCACGAGCTCGCGCACATCGCGCTGGGCCACACCGGCATGATCCGCTCGATGATGCGCAACGTGATGCGCCCGCTCGGCCGCCTCGACGAGATGAGCGCGGACAACGTCGCCAAGGCGCTCGTCGGCGACTCGAAGGCCGCGGTGCAGGGCCTCGCGCTGCTGACGGTCGGCCCGCAGCTGCTGCGTCACCTGAACATGAACGCGCTCGAGCAGCAGGCCCGCGAGGTCGCGTCGTCGAAGCTCTCGAAGAAGGCCGAGCGCAACCTGACGCACCCGCTCCTGCTCCGCCGGATCGACAACGTGCTGCGCGACTGAAGCCCGTCCTCTACTGAACGCGGAAGAAGCCCGTCAGCTCCGGACCGTCGGCGATGGGATTGCCGGCGACATCGATGAGCAGTGTCCGGAGCTGCATGGTGTACGTGGCGTCGCGGTACGTGCCCTCCGCGGGGAGGATCCGCACTTCGTAGCTGGCTCCCGCGGTGGGCGGCGCCTGAATGATGAGCGGGATCTCGTTCCGCTCGGGGTTGATGCGGACGACGATGCCCGGCCGCAGCGAGTCCTGATCCATCGGCTCGCTGAAGACGAGCTTGATGGTCTGCGCCGGCCCAACGTTCGGCACGCCCGCATCGCCGCCGAGGATGCGCGGCTCGCAGCTCTCGAAGAGCACCCGAGGCGCGACGGCGTCGGCGCGATCGTAGAGCGATGTACCGGGCTCGAGGCAGGCGGCGAGCAGCAGCGCGACGGCCAGGCGCTTCACCGGCAGGTCCCCATTGCGACCTTGTCGTCGAGGTCCGCGTTGGTGTGGCACTTGAGGCACGCGCGGTCGTTCGCCTGGCGAAGCGCGCGGCAGCGGCCCTGGATGCCGTCGGGGTGCGGAATGGTTCCGCCGCCCGTCTGGCCGCCGACCCTCACACCCGTGGTCGCGTGGCACCGCATGCACGACTCCTCGCGGTGGCAGCCGATGCACTGGTTGATGTTGCGCGCCGCGGAGACGGAGTGATGGCGCGGGCTGACCGTGTTGCTCTTGAAGTCTTCGTCGTGCACCTGCAGGTTGCGCGCGCGCAGCGTCGGGTCGGCGCTCATGCCGATGCCGACGCGCTCGTGACACGCCGCGCAGAACGACTGGTAGCGGTGGCAGGCGTCGCACTGCAGCGAGTCCATGCGGGCCTGCACGGGGTGCAGGGTGACGTAGTCGTTGGGGTGCACGCTCAGCGGCTTCTGCAGCGAGTCGTGGCACGTCGCGCAGTAGCTGTCGGTGTGGCACTCGCCGCAGGCGCGGCGGTCGACCTTCGCGCGGGTGCCGTGCGTGAGCTCGTAGCGCGGGCCGTGATCGAGGCCGAGCGGGTCGCCCTGCATGGGCCTCAGCGCCGCCGTCGCGAACGAGACCTGCAGGCGCCCCGACGGGTCCGTCACGTGGCACACGTTGCAGCCCGCCGGAGCCCCGGCGCCGTTGTGGCACTCGAGGCACGTCTTCATCTTCGGCAGCTGGTAGCGCGTGGAGAGCTCGACCTCTTCCATGCCCTTGCCGGTCGCGCCGAAGTGGCAGCGGTCGCAGGTGATGTCCTTCTGCTTCTCGAAGTGGATCTTGTGGTTGAAGATCAGGTTCGGCGTCGGCCAGTTCGCTGCCGCCACCTTCTTCGTCTTCGCGTCGAAGCCCAGGTGGCACGTCTCGCACGCCGCCGCGGGGTCGACCTTCTGCCCCTTCGAGGCGCTCTCGATGTCGTGGCAGGCCTCGCACTCTTCGTGCTCCGGCCACCAGGCGCTCGACTTGTCCTTGCGGGGCTTCGCGAGCGGCAGCAGCTTGTCGCTCGCCTTCTCGCTGTCGGGCGCCTGGGCGTGGCAGGCCTCGCAGGGGGCGCCCACCCCGCCCGCGGCCTCGGACTTCACGTGCTGGCCGTGGTTGAACTCGATGGGGATGCGCTGGGCCGGGTAGATGGCCTCGTGGCGATCGCGGCCGGTCGCGGCGAAGGCGATGCCGGCCGCTCCGAGCATGCAGATCAACGCGAGGAGAGTTCGCCGCACCGTCATGAAGGCGGCGCAGGTTATCGCGCTGAATGTGGCGCGCTACACTAATCCCTCGTCATGCGCCGTCTCGCCGTCACCGCCGCCCTCGTCGCGGCCTGCTCGAAGCCGCCGACGGACGGAGGCCTCGACGTCCGCGTCCTCGTCCAGCCCCAGGTGAAGGCCAACTGCGTGTCGATCGCGGCGGTGAAGACCTCGGGCGGAATGGAGCGCCCCTCGAACCTGGCCACCCGCAAGCCCGAGCTGCACTTCGGCGTCGCCACCGGCAACGGGCTCGACGGCGAGATCCGCCTCGTCGCGCGCGGCTGGCTCGGCGACTGCTCTGCGAGCCCGACGCTCAACGCCGAGAGCGCGCCGGTCGTCGCGACGCTGAAGGCCGGCGGCGTGAGCCGCGAGCTCATCACCCTCGAGCTCACCGGAGCGCTGGACGACGGCGACCTCGACGGCTACCGGGCGAAGGCCTCGGGCGGCGTCGACTGCGATGACGGGAACATGACGGTGAACCCCGAAGCCGACGAGCTGTGCGCCAACGGGCTCGACGACGACTGCAACGGCAAGCGCGACTGCGCGGACACTCCGAAGTGCGACGACGTGGCGTGCGACGACGGCCGCGCGTGCAGCCTTTCGGACCGGTGCATGGCGGGCGCGTGCGTCGGCGACTCGCCGATGTGCAACACGCCGACGGGCCCCTGCTTCCGCCTGCCGGGGCAGTGCCTCGACGACGGCGGCTGCTCGTACACCGTGGCGCTCGGCGCCGCGTGCGACGGCGGCGTCTGCGCGAGCAACGGCGCCTGCCTGCCGGCCGGCTCGGAGCTCGACTGCACCAACGGCATCGACGACAACATGCGCGACGGCATCGACTGCGCAGATCCCTCGTGCCTCATGCAGCGCTGCAGCGACGGGGTCGCCTGCACCATCGACGACACCTGCGTCGCCGTCTCGGCCAACGGCTGCTCCGGCACGCTGCGCACGTGCGCCGCCCCGCCCTCGGCCTGCCACGACGCCGGCACGTGCGAGCCCGTCAGCGGCGCGTGCGTCTACCCGGTCGCGGTCGGCGCGAGCTGCGACGACTCGGATCTGTGCACCACGCTCGATCGCTGCCAGGCGAACGGCACGTGCAGCGGTCAGGCGAAGACGTGCACCACGCCCCCGAACCTCGAGTGCTGGAACCGCCAGGGCACCTGCGTGCCCGACAGCGGGACCTGCGCGTACACCGTCGACGCCGGCGCCCTCTGCAACGATCTCGACCCCTGCACGCAGCCCGACATGTGCAACACGAGCGGCTTCTGCGTCGGCTCGACGTTTTCGTGTCCGCCGCCCGCGCCGTGCTTCGCGGCGGGCATCTGCCGGCCCGACGCCGGCTGCGGCTACGCGCCGATCACCGGCGGTTCGTGCGACGGCGGCTTCTGCGTCGCCGGCTCGTGCCAGCAGCTCGTCGACTTCGACTACGTCCCGTCGAACTTCACGCCGAGCGCGATCACGGTCTGGTCGCCGCCGGTGCGCATTCAGCAGGGCTGTGACCCCGAGCTCTCCACGAACGGCGGCGGCTCCTTCGCGCGCACGTGCATGCAGACGCTGCCCACGCCGTTCACGGTCACGCTCGCCGATGGGCGGCAGGCGATCGTGCTCGGCTTCGGCGCGCTCGTCATCGACGCCAACGCGACGTTCACGATCACCGGCGACAAGCCGGTCATCTTCGCGGTGCGCGGCGACGCGAACATCGCGGGCCTCATCGACGCGAGCTCACGCCGCGGCCTCCAGAATGACGACGGCCCCGGCGGCGGCTACGCCCTGTGCGGCGCGGGCGTCGGCGCGACCGGCAGCTTCGCTTCGCGCGGCGGCGGCGGCGGCGGCGGCGCCTTCGGCTCGGCCGGCAGCGCCGGCGCAGGCCCCGCAGCGGCCGTCGCGGGCGCCGTCAACGGCGACGGTGGGCTCGTGCCGCTGCGAGGGGGCTGCAACGGCGGCCCGGGCGGCCTCAACCAGATGAACGCCGGCCGGGGCGGCGGAGCGCTTCAGCTCTCCGTCGCCGGCACCCTCACCTTGAGCGGCGACATCGCCGCGTCGGGCAGCGGAGGCCTCGGCGGCAACGCGAACCAGGGAGGCGGCGGCGGCGGCAGCGGCGGCGCGATTCTGCTCGAGGGCAAGCGCGTCGTGGCCAGCGGCCTGTTGCTGACGAACGGCGGCGGAGGCGGCGAAGGCGGCGGCGAGACGTTCGCCGGCATCTTCGGCGGCAACGGCTCGCGGCAGCAGATCGCCCCGGCCCCCGGCGGCGGCCTGAACCCCGTCGGCGGCAACGGCGCCAACGGCGCAGCAGGGCGCGTGGGCGCAGGCAGCTTCGTCGCCGCCGGGAGCCAGCAGGCGGCGGGCAGCGGTGGCCAGGCGGGAGGAGGCGGCGGCGGCGGCGGTGTCGGCCGCATCCAGATCCGAGCCTTCACCGGAGGCTGCGCGTTCGACGCCGGCTTCTCCGGCGCGCTCGTGCGCAGCGGCTGCCCTTGAGCTTCGAACTCAGAAGCTAGAAGCGCCCGCCGAGGATCGAGAGCTGCGCGCCGCTGATGCCGCCGGCGCCCTGATCCGACGAGAAGATGGGCGCGAGGTTCGGCACGCCGATGGTGACGCCGCCCTGCTCTCGCACGTTGAACAGCGCGAAGCCCGCCGAGCCCGGCTTGCCGAAGCGCGGCGTCTTGAACAGGTTGATCATCGCCATCTGCACCAGCGGGACGACACCGATCGTGCCGACCAGCAGCACCCACGGGTTGGCGGCGGCGTTCCGCGCGCTGTCGCGCGTGAGGTACGCGAGGCCCATCACGAGGCCTTCCGTTCCGAGGCCGATGAGCGCGGCGGGCCACGTCTCGGAGTAGTACCAGCGGCTGCCGTTCGCGATGGAGACCTCGGTCTGCGCGCTGCTCAGCGGAATGGCGGCGAACAGCACGACGTAGAGCACGGCGCTCACCGTGGCGTCTCCGAACGCGGGCTGACCGTTCTCGATGAAGCCGCGCAGCAGCAGGAAGTACGGCAGCAGTGAAACGCCGGCGGCCGTCAGCGCGCCGAAGAGGCCCTCGCTGATCATGAGGCCCCACTCCACCGGCGGCTTCTCATCGGTGGCCGGCTTCGGCGTCCCATACGGAGACGGCGTCACCGACGGCGGAGGCGTCAGCGTCGGCGGAGGCGGCGTGCCCGGTGACACCGTCGAAGGCTCCGGCGGAGGAGCCGGAGGCGGCGTCACGGCCGGCGGAGGCGGAGGCGGTGGCGCCGCCGGCCCCTGCGCTGCAGGCGGAGGGTTGGCCGGAACCATCGGCGGCGGCGGCAGATCCGCGGCCTGGGTGAGAGCCAGATGTGCGACGAAGAGGAAAGCGCTCGAAACCATGATCAGCCTTTAGTTGCCACGGCGACGGCATCTATTTCGACCCGTGCACCCTTGGGCAGTCCGGCCACTTGAACTGTCGCTCGCGCGGGTGGGTTTGCCGGGAAATAACGCCCGTACACCTCGTTGACCGCGCCAAAATCGTTCATGTCCATCAAGTAGATCGTGCAGCGCACGACGTGCTCGAAGGAGAGGCCCGCGGCCTGCAACACGGCCCGCAGGTTGTTCATCACCCGGTCGGTCTGCGCGGCGATGTCTCCGCCGACGAGCTGGCCGGTCTTCGGGTCGAGGGGGATCTGGCCGGACAGGTACACCGTGTCGCCCGCGCGCACGGCCTGCGAGTAGGGCCCGATGGCCTTCGGCGCGTCGTCGGTCGCGATGATCTGCTTCAAACGCGCTCCACCGAGTAGACACCCTGCACTTTTTCGATCGTCTTCATGAGGTCGGTGAGCTGCTTGAGGTCCGAGATGACGACCTCGAACGTGTTCACGGCGCGCTCGTCTCCGGTGGCGCGGCAGTTGGCCTGCGCGATGTTGACGCCCTTCTTCGAGAAGATGTTCGACATGTCGGCGAGCAGGCCGGGCCGGTCTTGTGTCAGCACGCGCAGGGTGACGCGGCGCTTGAAGTCGCCCTTCACGTCCCAGCTGACGTCGACGCGCCGCTCGGGGTCGGTCGCGAGCGCCTTGTCACAGCCGGCGGTGTGCACGGTGACGCCGCGGCCGCGCGTGATGAAGCCGACGATCGGATCTCCCGGCACCGGGGCGCAGCAGCGCGCGAACCGCACCAGGACGTCGTCGACGCCGCCGATGGTGACTCCGCTGCCGCTCTTCTTGCCGAGCGCCTTCTTCGCGACCTCGGTGACCTTGCCGAACGTGCTGGAGAACAGCCCCCGCCCCTCGCCGTTGTGGCCGCTCGCCTGGGCCTGCGCCTGCTCGCGCGCGTCCTTCTCGCGGGTCTCAGCGACCTTCTCGGGCGGGAGGATGCGGTCGACGATCTGCGAGACGGCGACCTTGCCGTAGCCGATGCCGACGAGCAGATCCTCCTCGGTGCGGTAGCCGAGCGCCTCGGCGTGCGGCTTGAGCTCGCCCGACTTGATGAGCTTGTTGAGCGTGAGGCCGAAGCGCTTGAGCTCTTTCTCGCCGAGCTCGCGGCCCAGCTGCAGGCTCTTCTCGCGCTGCTGCATCTTGATGAAGCCGCGGATCTTCTGCTGGGCGCGGCTCGTCTTGACGAACGTGAGCCAGTCTTTCGACGGGTGCGCCTGCGGGCTGGTGAGCACCTCGACCTGGTCGCCGTTCTTCAGCTTGTAGCGAAGCGGGACGATCTTGCCGTTGACCTTCGCGCCGACGCAGCGGCCGCCGACGTCCGAGTGAATCGCGTAGGCGAAGTCGACGGGAGTCGCGCCGCGCGGCAGCGACTTCACGTCGCCCTTGGGCGTGAAGACGAAGACCTCGTCGGTGAAGAGATCGACCTTCACCGTGTCGAGGAACTCCTTGGGGTCCTTCAAGTCCTGCTGCCACTCCATGAGCTGGCGCAGCCAGGCGAACTTCTCGTCGTCGGTCGACAGCGAGGCGCGGCCCTCTTTGTAGGCCCAGTGCGCGGCGATGCCTTCCTCGGCGATCTTGTGCATCTCGTCGGTGCGGATCTGCACCTCGACGCGCTCGCTCATCGGGCCGATGACCGTCGTGTGCAGCGACTGGTACATGTTCGGCTTCGGGATCGCGATGAAGTCTTTGAAGCGGCCCGGCACCGGCTTCCACATCTGGTGAATGAGCCCGAGCGACTCGTAGCAGTGGCCGAGCTCGGGCACGATGATGCGGAACGCGATGACGTCGGGCACCTGCTCGAACTCGATGCCCTGCGCCTTCATCTTCTTGTGAATCGAGTAGAGGTGCTTGAAGCGGCCCGTCACGCGCCCGGGGATGTTGCGCTCTTTGAGCTTCTCCTCGATGAGGCGGACGACGTCTTCGATGTACTTCTCGCGCTCTTTCTTGCGGCGGTTGACCTTCTCGGTGAGCTCTTTGAAGTCCCCGGGCTTCAGGTACTGGAAGCTCAGGTCCTCGAGCTCGGTCTTGATCCAGCTGATGCCGAGGCGGTTCGCGAGCGGCGCATAGATGTCGAGGGTCTCCTGCGCGATGCGCTGCTGCTTGTCCTCGCGCATGTGCTCGAGCGTCCGCATGTTGTGCGTGCGGTCGGCGAGCTTCACCAGGATGACGCGAATGTCCTGCGCCATCGCGATGATCATCTTGCGGAAGTTCTCGGCCTGCTTCTCTTCCTGGCTGAGCGTGTTGCTCGCGGAGAACTTCGACAGCTTCGTGACGCCGTCGACGATGTTGAAGATCTCCTCGCCGAAGAGATCTTTCACCTCGTCCGGCGTGGCGAGCGTGTCTTCGATCGTGTCGTGCAAGAGGCCCGAGACGATCGACGCCTCGTCGAGCTTGAGCTGCGCGAGCAGGCCGGCGACCTCGAGCGGGTGCACGAGGTACGGCTCACCCGACTTGCGGACCTGACCCTGGTGCACCTTCGCCGAATAGACGTAGGCCTTCTTGATGATGTCGAGGTCGGGATCCGGGTGGTAGCTCGCGACGCGCTGGAGGATGTCGTTCAGGCGAATCAATGCCACCAAATCGTAACTGCCGTGGCGCAGCGCAGCAATGTCGGACGCGGGCCGTGAAGCCTGCGAGACTCCTTGCAGAACCGGGAGGTTTCACCGACTATCGCGCCGCCAAACATGTCGGCGCTTCTGCTCAGCAACCTCGGAGTCATCTGCCCCAAGTGCGACTTCCTCAACGTCGTCGGTGCGGCGAAGTGTGTGACGTGTGGGGCCTCCGTGACGGACGGCCCGTCGGCGGCCCCGGCGGCCTCGGGGCGCCCTGACACGAAGGCTCCGCCGGCCCCGTCGCTGGCCGACAATCCCCCGCCGCCGAGCGGCGCGGCGTCTCAGCCTCCGGGTCTGCGGCGCACGCAGCCGGCCCCTGCGGCGAAGCCGCCCGAGCCCGCTGCGCCGCCGAAGGTGGCCGCGAAGCCGCCGCCGGCCGAGAAGCCTGCTCCTGCTGCCGAGAAGCCCCCTGCGGCGCCCGCCGCTGCACCGGCCGCCGCCCCGAAGTTCGCCCTGAACGTGATCGGCGGTCCCGCGCGCGGCCAGAAGTTCCGCGTCGGGGCGAACGGCGCCCAGATCGGCCGCAGCAAGGGCGTCGTGCTGTTCCCCGACGATCCGTTCGTCTCGCCGCTGCACGCGACCGTCGTGGTCAAAGACGGCCGCGTGATGATCCGCGACGAGGGCAGCACCTCGGGCGTGTACGTCAGCATCCAGGGGCAGGAGACCATCCCCCCCGACTGCTACTTCGCCACCGGCATCCGCCTGTTCCGGTACGCCGGCGCGCTCGAGCCGGCGCCGCCGTTCGTGCCCGGGCGCATGGTCGTCTACGGCGCGCCGGTGCCGCCGAACCAGGTGCACTACCACGTCGAAGAGATTCTCCTCGGCGATCGCCCGGGCAAGGCCGTCATCACCGCGGGCCCGATTCTGACCATCGGCCAGAGCAAGTGCGATCTCTCGTACGCGAACGACGAGGGCATGGCGCCGCGGCACTGCGAGCTGTCGCCGATGCCGACCGGCGCGATGATCCGCGATCTGTCGGGCGGCCTCGGCACCTACGTGCGCGTGAAGGGCGAGCGGCCGCTGAAGGCCGGCGACCGGGTGCGCATCGGCCAGCAGACGCTGCAGCTCGAAGCGCTCTGATTCAACGCCCGTCGAGCCACGCAAGCAGGTTCTCGATCACCGCCGACTCGCCGAGCGTGCCGCGCTTCCCCTTCCTGGGGTCGAGGAAGATCACCGCGCCGTCGGACGGCGCCACCGAGGCGACCACCCACGGCCAGCCGAGCGCCTTGCCGTCGGCCTGCATGCGGCTCCACTCGGCCGGCTTGAACCGCAGCGGCAGCGGCTTGCGCTTGACCTGCAGCGCGAGGTTCTCGCCTCCCCGCATCGCGAGCAGATCGAACGCGCCGCGCGAGCCGCGCGACTGGTAGACGGTGTTGAAGCCCATCATCGAGAGCTCCTTCGCGACCGACAGCTCGGCCTCGTCGCCGACGACGCTCATCGGTACGACCGAGCCTCCGGGCCGCCGCCACTGCAGCCACAGGCCGAAGACGGGATCGGAGAGCTCCCACAGGCCGTCGTCGCGCTTCACCGCGGCGTCTCCGAGCCGCGCGAGATAGTTGAGCGTCGGGCCGGTCGCCGAGCCGATGCCGCGCGCCACGTCAGCCATGCGCTTGGGGCCCTTCGTCAGCTGATCGAGCGTCGCCGAGAGTGTCGTCGCCCGCCCCACCAGCCGCTGGAACTCGCGCTCGAAGTACAGCGACAGCGCACCGGTGCGGGAGAACAGCTCTTCCTGCAGCACCTGGCGGAACGCGCGGCCGTCGTCACCTCGCTTGCGCTGGGCGAGCGCGTTGCCGATGACCTGCAGGTAGAAGGGGTGACCGCCGACGGCGTGAAAGACGCGCTCGGCGAGCTCCGCCGGGATCGGCTCCGCGTCGGCGCTCGCCTCGGTGAGCAGCTTCACCGCGTGCTCTTTCGAGAACGGCGCGACGGACATCACGTTGAAGTGCTGGAAGAACGGAGACGCCCGACTGGTCGCGAGCTCCATCAACATCGACCGCGAAGAGCCCGAGACGACGTAGCCGACGTGGCGGTGGCGCTGCCAGACGCTGCGCATCAGCGGCATCGGCTGCGCGCCGGTGATCGTCACCGCGCCGAGCTCCTGAAACTCGTCGATCGCGACGAGCAGGCCCGCCGAGGAAGAGCGCGCCATGACCTCGGGGAGCTCGAGGCACGTCCGCGCGAAGTCGGGTGACCCCGTGTCGAGCTGCGGCAACCCGAGCAGCGTCTCCTTCCAGGTCGTGTCGAGCGCGCGGTACACCGACGTCTCGGTGACGGCGGCCGCGAACGCAGCCGGCTTCGCTGCCAGCGCGCGAAGCGACCTGCCGATTTCGTGCGCGGCGAGCGTGTCGAGCGCTTCGAGCGCCAGCGTGCGGAAGATCTCGGCGGAGACCGGTGCGCTCTCCATCACGTCGACAACGACCACCGAGACCGGCCTCTCGCCCGAACGGAGCGGACGCTCGCGTGCCCGGCGGGCCGCCTCGAGCAACAGGCTGGTCTTCCCGACGCGCCGGTTGCCGACGATGCAGAGCCACTGCGGCGCGCGGCGACGTACGCGATCGATGGCGCCCTCCAGGCGCGCCAGGTCGCCCTCGCGGTCGAAGAACTCGGACTCGGTGACCGGCAGGTTCGGGACGAACACGCCCGGAATCATCACGCCGCGGGACAAAGCTTTCAACCCTGAAAGCTTTCAACACTGGAAGCTTTCAACATTGAAAGCTTTCACCTCTGAACGCTTGGCTTCCCCGGCGCCACCTTCCGAGTGGCAGCTCGGCCGCCACGCCACGGTCAGTCGCCGCGCGGCAGCACGCTGTTGATGTAGATGGCCGCGCGCGACGACGAAGACTCCTTGAGGTGCCGCGTCCACCACGCCTTCGCCTCGGCGGTCTCGTCCTTCTGGAAGGAGATCTCCCCGAGCTTGAGCGCGAGCCCCGGCGTCGGGTTCAGCACCCAGGCGTCGAGGTACTTCTCCTTCGCCTCGTCCATGCGGTTGAGCTGCCAGGCGTTGTCGCCGTCGAGCTCGAACTGGTTCGCGAGCACCGCGTCGCGCTTCTCGACCGGCACGTCGAGCGTGTACAGCGGCCCTTGCGGCCGCGACGGGCGGGTCGCGCGCTTGTCGTTGCCCGGCAGCGGCACGTCGTGCTTCGGGTCGACCGACGGCTGCGTCGTCTTGCCCTGCTGCTGGTACACGTAAAAGCCGCCGAGGCCCACGGCGGCGAGCACGAGCACCACCGTGACCGCCTTGAAGACGATCGCCGAGGCGTCGGTGCCGCCGCCCGGCACCGGAGGCACCCGGTCGGTCGTGTCGACGCCGGGCGTGCCCGCTGCCGACGGGCGGGCGCGCGCCGTCGGGGACGTCGTGGGCGCCTGCGCGGCGGCGGCGGCGTCGCTCGGCACGGGCCCGACGTGCTGCCGCTGGGTGGGCGGCTCGTGGTGGCGAACCGTGTGCTCCATGCCCCAGCCGGGATCCTGCGTGATGCGCGTCTCCTGCTGCTCGATCGGCGTCACCTTCCGGGGCATGCCGGAAGCTCCGCGGCGCATCGGGGCCGAGGCGCGCCGCTCTTTGTCGATCGCGAGCAGCTCGGCGCGAAACGCCTCGGCGGTCTGCGGGCGCTCGTTCGGGTCCTTCGCGAGCGCCTTCATGATGAGGCGCTCCATCTGCGGAGAGATGCGCGCCTCGGGCCGGCGCTTCGACGGCGGCGGCGGCACCTCGGTGAGGTGCTTGGTCGCGAAGCCGACGGCGCTGTCCGAGTCGAACGGCAACAGCCCGCTGGTGAGCTGGTAGAGGATCACGCCGACCGCATAGAGATCGCTGCGCGGGTCGAGCTGGGCTCCCCTCGCCTGCTCGGGCGACATGTACTCGGGCGTGCCGCAGACGAAGCCGGCGCGCGTGAGCGCCGGGCCGTCTTCGCCGCTGCCGTCCATGATCTTCGCGATGCCGAAGTCGAGCACCTTCACGAAGTCGGGGTCGCCGCGGCGCTGCTCGACCATGATGTTCTCGGGCTTCAAGTCGCGGTGGATGACGCTCGCCTTGTGGGCGTCGGAGAGCGCCGAGAGCACCTGGCTCACGATGCGGATGATGCGCGCCTCGGGCAGCGGCCACTCGCGCGAGAGGATGTGGTGCAGATCCTTCCCGTTGACGAACTCCATCGCCATGTAGAGCGCGCCGTCTTCGGTCTGGCCGAAGTCGATGACGCCGATGGAGTTGGGGTGATTGAGCCGCGACGCCGCCTTCGCCTCGCGCTGGAACCGCGCCACCGTGCGCTCGTCGGAGAGCAGCGCCTGGCGCAGCACCTTCAGGACGATCGGCTTGTCGAGGGCGATCTGGTTGGCCTTGTAGACCTTGCCCATGCCGCCTTCGCCGAGCATCGACTCGACCTTGTAGCGGCCGGCGACGGTCTTGCCGATGTACTCGTCTGAGGCCGGCGGCACGTTGGGCCGGAACTTTTCCACGGCTGTTCGACGAGCGCCACTGGCTCGAGGGTCCCTGATATAGGGGCATCCCACATGGCTGCCGCTCAACGCCCGAAGGTCGCAGTTCGCGTCGTCCGTGCAGACGGAGGTCCCGAAGCCCTCGTGCCGATCCGCGGAGACGTCCTGCTCGCGGGGCGCACCGGCGATCTCTCGCTGCCCGACGATCCGTTCGTCGCCGACACGCAGGTGCGGTTCTTCTTCTCCGGCGCCCGCCTCGCGATCGAGGACGTCGGCGGCGGCAACGGCGTCTTCACCCGCCTGCGCGCCGAGCGCGAGCTCTCGACCGGCGGCGAGGTGCGGCTCGGCCGGCAGCGCCTCGTGCTCGAGCCGATCCCCGCGCTCGCGCCCGCCGCCGACGGAGCCACCGCCTGGGGCTCACCCGACGCCGGCTACCGGTTCCGCCTCGTCGCGCTGCTCGAGGGCGGCGTCCGCGGCAGCGCGTTTCCGCTCAAGGACGGCGACAACTTCCTCGGCCGCGAGAACGGAGACATCGTGTTCCCGTCCGACGGCTTCGTTTCCGGCCGCCACGCGGTGCTGCACGTCGCGCAAGATCGGCTGCTGGTCCGAGACTTGGGCTCGTCGAACGGTACGTTCCTGCGTCTCACCGCCCCGGCGTTCGTCGACAACGGCGATCAGTTTCTGATCGGCCGCCAGCTGGTGCGGGTCGAAATTCAGGCCTGAGGGAAACGCTCACCGCTGGCAGAAGTAGCACGCGCAATCGTGGCCGCCGCAGGGGCATCCGTCCGGCTCGCAGCGTCCACCGCACGCGTGACTCATGATGGTGCCGCCGTCGCACTCCGGAGCGACGCGCGGAGGGCAGACGTACGCGCAGCTGCCGGCGTCATCCGAACGCGAAGGGCCCGCCGCGCACGCGACGAGCCCCAGAGCGAGCAACAGCGCCAGCGCGCCGCGCTCAGCCGTACGACTTTTCCTTCTTCTCCTGCTCTTCCTTGCAGCGGATGCAGAGCGTCGTCACCGGCCGCGCCTCGAGGCGCTTGGGCGAGATCGGCTCTTCGCACCGCTCGCAGATCCCGAAGGTGCCCTCTTCGATGCGGGCGAGCGCCTTCTCGATCTTCTTCAGCAGGAACTTCTCGCGGTCACGAAGCCGAAACACCATCGACTGGGCGTATTCGCTCGACGCGAGATCGATCTCGTCCGGAAGATCGTCCGTATCGAAGTTCGACTCCTCCATGAGGGTCTTCTTCGCGCTCTGCAGCAACGCCACTTTGCTGTCTTCGAGCATCTTCTTGAACCGCTTCATTTCCTTCTGGTTCACGGGCACGGCCCCATAGTGGAGGGTGAAAAAAGGCGGAACAGCATGAGACACCGATCTCTTGGTGTCAAGGCAACCACTTTCAAGATATGGAAAGTTCTGAACAATGTCCGACGCTGCAGCCAAGTTCGACCGCGAGTTCCTGAAAGCCGCGTTGGCACTCGCCAACCGCGCCGAGGTCGATCACCTGCTGTATATCGCCGACGTTCCGATTCAGCCTTCCGAATTGCGTGGGCGGAAGTGCAGAAAGAAGCTGACCTACGCGGTAACGAGCGAGGCCATCGCCGAAGACTTCCGGCGGAAGAAAGAGAAGGCGCTCGTCATCCCCGCGTACGACTACTCGCGCACCGAGCGCGTGAAGGTCGCGATGGTCAGCGCCCTGCAGCAGGGCGCGTTCAAGGAAGGCGACCTCATCCTCTGCCTGACCGGCCGCATCGGGCGCCAGCCGGACACCATGATGCAGATGCGCATCGGCGCCTCGCTCGACGATCGCGTGGCGATCGAGGGCGTGAAGCTCGGCGACAACCTCGACTCGCAGGTCGTCGACGCCCTCATCCAGCTCGCGCTGCAGATCGGCCAGGAGGGCTTCGAGGGCCACCCGATCGGCACCATCATCTGCATCGGCGATCACAACAACGTGCTCGAGAAGAGCCGCCAGCTCACCATCAACCCGTTCCAGGGCCTGTCGGAAGACGAGCGGAACGTGCTCGACCCGCGCATCCGCGAGGCCATCAAGAACTTCTCCGTGCTCGACGGCGCCTTCATCATCCGCGAGGACGGCGTCGTGCTCGCCGCGGGCCGCTACCTCTCGGCGAGCGACGACACGGTGAAGATCCCGCTCGGCCTCGGAGCGCGCCACGCCGCGGCGGCGAGCATCACCGCCACCACGCAGTCGATCGCGATGGTGGTCAGCCAGACCTCGGGAGCCGTGCGCCTGTTCAAGGACGGCAATATCGTTCTCGAGCTGCATCAGACGGCGCGACGCACCTGAAGTCGCATAGGGAAGGGACGGAACACACACCATGGGAATGCTGAAGCTCGAGATTCCGCACTCGCTGTCGCTCGAAGACGCCAAGGCGCGCGTGCAGGCCCTGCTCGACTACTGGGCGCGCAAGTACGGCGTGAAGTCGCAGTGGGCCGGAGACAAGGCGACGTTCGCCGGCAAGGCGATGGGCATCACCATCGACGGGCACCTCACCGTCGCGGCCAAGGGCATCAACGGCGAGGCGACCGACCCGGGCATGCTGCTGCGCGGCCAGGCGCAGAAGTACCTGAAGAAGAAGTTCGACGACTACCTCGACCCGAAGAAGAGCCTGACCGACGTTCAGGGCGAGGTCTGACGCTCAGCGCACCGAAGCCGCTTCGGCTTCCGGGTACGCGCGCAGCGGAGCCGGCTCGGCGAACCAGAGGCCGTAGACGGTGTACGCCGCGAGCGCGGTGCCGAACGGGAAGTAGAAGAGGTAGATGACCGAGATGGCGGTGGCGACCACGTCACCCCACTTGCGGCCGAGCAGCACGCCCGCGCCGGCGACGACGCTCAGCAGGCCGGAGAACGCCGCCGACGCGACGAGCACGAACAGCAGCGTCGCGAGCCCGATGCCCAGGAACGTGGCGCCCGGGTGGCCGTCGGTCGCGTGCGCGATCACCGCTCCGAGGCCGCCGAACAGCAGCATCAGGCCGAGCACGGGCACCAGCGTGAAGGCGCCCATCACCAGGTGCAGAATGCCCACGATCTTCCGGTGCATGATCCCCCTCTAAGTACGAGGTCAGTCGTCGGCAATCGACGGCGCCTCGAAGTGGACGCTCGTCGTCATGCCGGCCGCGACCTCGGCCATCTTCACCGCGCGCGACCTCCGCTTGTCGGCGAACGTCGCCTCGACCTTGTGCGGGCCTTCCCACACCTGCACGTGGGTGCCCGTCACCGGGCGGCCGTCGACGGTGACCTTCGCGCCCTTCGGCGCGTCGAGCTCGATCCACCCCTGCGAGAACGCGAAGCGCACCGCGGTCTGCTCGTTCGCGGTGACGTCGACCGTCACGGTGCGACGGAAGAACAGCTTCTTGTTCTCGAGCAGCACCTGGTTCTTGCCGGCGGGCAGCGTGACGAGCACGGGCGCCATGCCGAGCTCGCGGCCGTCGACCGTCACGTAGCAGTCGGGGTCGGTGACGATGCGGACGGTGCCGGCGGCGGCCTGGACGGTGCGGGTCGCTCCGTTGCCGGCGTCGACGAGCTGCTCGATGGTGAGCGCGCGCGGCGCCTCGACCGGCGCGGGCGCGATCTTCGCCTCCGCCTTCTGCGGCGTCTTCGGGACGATGGGGCTCGCCTGCCCCACGTCGGGCGGAGGCTCATCGAACTTCACGAACAGCCACACCACGAGCAGGACGCCGACGGCCGTGGCCCCCGCAACCAGCGCGGCGAGGGCCCAGCGCAGGCCGCGCTCGTGGACCTCGGAGTTACCGGTCGTCCGGTGCGCCGGCTTGTAGTCGTGCGTGCTCCCCGCAACCGGAGGCATCGCGCCCGTCGGCGCCTCCGGCGGCAGCGGCGGGAAGCTGTTCGGGCCAGGCTCGCTCGAGACGCCCGCGTTGCTCGGCTCGGTGTCCAGCGTGCCGCTGGGCCCCACGACCTTCTTCGCCGGCATGGGGTTGAGGCGCGTGTCGGGCTCGAACGCCTGCACCACCGGCACGGTGTTCGCGTTCGCGGGAGAGCCTCCCGGAGGCAGCTGCTTCACCGGGGTCTCCTGCGTGCCGCCGCCGATCGACGGCCGCGGAGCTGCCACCGGCGGCGGAATGTTCGGCCTCGGCCGCTCGAGCGGAGTGAGCGCCGGCGCGACGTCGAGCGGCGGACGCGCCGGAGCCGCGTGTGGATCCACCGTCGGCGGATCCGTCGGGCGTTCGTTGAAGGTGCCCGACGGGGCGGGACGGCGGCCGCTCGCGCGTTTGCGCTCGGGGCGCTCGACCACCGTGCCGGGCTCGGGCGGCAGCGTCGGCACCTCGGGCAGCTTCTGCGTCGGCAGCGCGGTGCCCGTGGGGCGGCGCCCGACCGACTCGTTCGTCGGAGAGCTCGTGATCGTCGCGGCCGGCTTCTGGCCCGACGTGGACCCGGTCGCGCGGTTGCTCGGCGAGCTGGTGACGGTGGCGCTGGGGTCTCTCTGCGCCGGGAGCTGGCTGCTCGTCGGCCGCTTGCCAACCGGCGTCGCGACGGGGTTCAACGGCAGCGTCGGCACCTGCGACGGCAGCGGCTTGCCCAGCTGCAGCGGCGCTGGCGGTCGAAACGGCTCGAGCGGCGTCGGAGACGAAGAGGCCTCGTCGTCGGAATCGACGAGCGTCGCGTCCGCGTCGGGCGGGGGCTTTTTCGAGGGGTCCGACACTTCGGCGCCCGAGTGTAGCGGAATCGCGAAGACCGAGAACGGGCGCCGGGGCGCGCCACGCCGCGCTCACGAACGCCTCAGCCGGTCGAGGCGCTTGAGCAGGCAGTCGGAGCCGACCAGCAGGCACCTGCCGCCGGCCATCATCGTCACGCACAGGCCGATCACCCTGCCCCACGCGTCGAGCGCCGGGCTGCCGGAGAAGCCGGTGTCGACGTCGCAGTCGGAGAGCCACGCGTTCACTCCCGCGACGCGCTCGAAGGTCGCGCTCGCGACGCGGTACGCGCTGCCGGTGTAGTCGCCGACCAGCCACACGCGTTCTCCCGGCCCCACCGAGGAAGACGAGCGCAGCGGGAGCGAGGGCGCGCCGAGCAGCTCTGGGCCGTGGAGCAGGATCCAGTCTCGGCAGCGGCCCGCATGCTCGGGCCGCACCGCGGCGCGCAGCCCCGGCGAGTGGGTGCCCGCCGGCGGCACGTAGCGAACCTCCCAGCCGGTGCAGAACGCGCCGAAGCGCTCGCGCCGCGTCGACCCGCGCGTGCGCTGCTGCGCCCGGGGGCTGCGCCAGAGATCTGCGACGTGCCGCGCCGTCACCACGTAGCCGCTGCCGAGGTGCGTGCCGGTGCCGACGATGCCCCTGCCTTCGAAGCGCCGCAGCGCGACGGGGACGCGCGAGGCGCCGGTGAGCGAGCCGGGCACGCCGACACGCTCGAGGGCCTCGCCGGCGGCGACGAGCCCCGGCGCGAGGCTCGAGGGCGGCCAGGTCGGCGCCGGCGGAGGTGGCGCCGGCGTGGGCCGGCAAGCGAGGACGTCGGGCTCGGGAGGAGAGAAGGTGGCGAGCATGGCGAGCCGGTGAGCACCCGCCGCGCGCGGTTGTCGCGTTCGGCGTGCATTTTTCCCCGCGAAGGAGCGCGGGCGCTCCGCTGAAACCTTCGGGTGACGTCGCGGATCGGGACGAATCCGGTGCCGGAGGTTTACAGCTCCGTCGCAGCGCGCCGAACTGCACACTGGTGCCGGCGTTGCATTGCGGGGGCGCCATGCAAACCACCCCACTGAAGCTGCTCCTGTTGTCTGCCGTGCTCACCGCGTTCGCCGCCTGCGGCCCGGAAGAGGATCTCGACGGGTTCGGAGAGGAGATCACCGCCGATCAGCTCGACCCCGACGACACCGCGACCGTCGCCGAGGCGCTGAACTCGACCATCTACGACCGCGCGCGCGCGTACGCGGCCCGCTACCCGAAGCGCGACGGCGCGTCGTGGAACGGCTGGTGCGCGTCGCTCGTCTGGCGCTTCGGGCAGTGCCCGTCGTCGTCCGTGCGACCCTCGGCGATCGAGGCGTACCAGCACTCGCGCATCATCTCGACCAACGCGAGCCAGGCGCCGACCGGGGCGATCCACTACTGGTCCATCGGGCAGTTCGGCCACGTCGGCGTCGACCTGAACGGCGGCGGCCGCGACGTCTTCATGGCGTCGTACAAGCTCCGGCAGTCGTGGGGTGACGCCATCGGCGTCAACTCGGTGGGCGGCTACGGCAGCGCGAGCGGCGCCCGCTACCTGGGCTGGGCGATGGACTACTCGGGCTGCCGCATCGCCGGCGGCGGGCAGCCGGCCACCAGCGGTGGCTCGACCGGGCCGATCCCCCAGACCAGCACCGAGAGCGACGGCATCCCCGGGCCGATCTTCTGGAAGCGGGTGCAGTACGTCGGGCGGCGCGACTTCGGCTACACCGGGCCCATCGACGGCGTGCCGGGGCCGAACACCGAGAAGGTGATGGTGCGGATCACCGCGCGCGAGCTCAACCGGCGCGGCAGCCCGTTCACGTCGGCGGTGAACGACGGGATCCCCGGCTCCATCTACTGGTCGCGGGTGCAGACGGTCGGGCGGCAGAGCTTCGGCTACGGCGGCGTCATCGACGGCGTGCCGGGCCCCGCCACGCGCCTCGCGGAGAAGAAGATCGCCGCGTGGGCGGTGAACCGCGCGTTCTAGAGAGGCGTCTGGCGCAGCGGGACCGCGAAGTGCGAGAACCACCGCTGCTCCGCGTGGAGCGCCAGCAACTGCGAGGTCAGCTCCTGCGAGTCGACGAGGCGGCCGCGCTCGAGGCGCTCGAGCGCGGCGTCGAGCCACGGCGGCGCGAAGGCCCGGCAGCTCTGCGCCGCGTAGTGCGTCGCCGCGCGGTGGGCGAGCTCGAACGTCTGGGGGCTGCGGCGATCTCTCCGATCGGGCAGCTCGGGCGGAAGGCCGAGGACGTCGTCGTGGCCGGGGCCCATCAGCTCGAGGCCGTCACCGGTGAACGCGGGCGCGGGAGCAGAGGTGTCGAAGCGCTGCTTCGCGCGCGTGGGATCTCCGGGGCCTTTCAGGCGCGAGAGCTGCAGCGCGATGCCCTCGAGGTTCACCGCGGTGCTGCCGTCGAAGAGGCTGACCACCGAGGCGTCGCGCATGAGCTTCTGGAAGTAGCCCTCGCGCAGCCAGTGCCGCGCGCCGAAGACGACGGCGACGTCGCGGATGAGCTGCTCGCAGCGCGTGGGCACGAAGTACTTGGTCACCGCCGAGGCGAGGCTCATCTGCTCGGGGGCGAGGTGCAGCCCGCGCCAGGCGCCGATGCTCACGGCCTCGGCGATCAGCAGATCGAGGAACGCGGTGGTGAGCACGGCGCGAACGTGGGGGATGTCGAAGGCGGTGGCGCCGTAGAGCTTGCGGCCTGTCGCGAACTCGAGCGCGAGGCGCAGCGCGGTGTCGGCGGCGCCGAGCGAGAAGGCCGCGCAGCCGATGCGCGTGACCTGCAGGGCCTTCAACGTCAGCTCGATGCCGCTGCCCTCGTTGCCGAGCGGCGTCACCGGCCCGGCCTGCTCGAGCGCGATGCCGGAGATGTCGGCGCCGCGAATGCCGTGCGTGGCGATCTTCGGCAGCGTCTTCCAACCGGTCGCCGCCGGCTTGTCGAGCTGCACCAGCGTGCACGCGGAGAGCCCCGGCCCGTCGTTCGAGCGCGCGAGCACGGTGAGCAGCTCGCCGCGCGTGGCGTTGTTGATGAGCCACTTGGCGCCGGTCAGCGCGCCGCCTTCGAGGCGCGTCGAGGTGGCGAGCAGATCGCTGCCGTGCGCCTCTTCGGTGAGCGCGAGCGCGGCGAGGCGGCCCTGGCCCAGCGCCTGCGCCTGGCGGGCGCGCTGCTGCGCGTCGCCCTTCAGCCAGACGGGCACGCTGCCGAGAAACGCCTGGCCGAGCGCGATGGCGGCGGTGAGATCTCTGCGCGCGGCGACACGCATGAGCAGCGCGGCCTCGGTGATGGACTCGAGGCGGCCTCCGTCGCGCCGGGGCACGAAGTGCAGCAGCACGCCGTGGCGGATGAGCTCGTTCGCGAGCGCTTCGGGAAAGGCCTCGCGCTCGTCGAGGGCGAGCGCCTGGTGCCAGCCGAAGGGGTTGAAGCGATCGCCGGCGTCGCCGAGCGCCAGCTCGAGGGCGGCGGCGGCGCGGGCGTCGGGGGCGAGCGTCACTCCGGCTCCCGCCGGCTGGTGAGCTTGCGCTTGAACAGCGAGAGCAGGCCGGCGCCCGAGCGCGCGAAGACGAGCGCGAGCTTGAGCCGCCCGGTCTTCTTCGGGACGAGGTTCTGCTCGAGGTAGAGCTGGCGGGTGAGCGCGCGCTGCCGCTTGCCGCTCGAGGTCTTGGGGATGGTGCCGGGCGGCACGAGCACGACCTCGTCGAGGACGAGGCCCGAGTGCGTGGCGACCTGCTCGCTCACCGTGCCGGCGAGGACCTGGCGCTTGGCGTCGTCTTCGATCTTCGTCTCGACGACCATGACCGAGAGATCGGCGGCCTTGGCTTCGTCGTAGACGCCGAACGCGACGACTCCGCCGGGGCGGGCGCCGTCGACGCGCTCGACGATGCGCTCGAGATCTTCGGCGTAGTAGTTCTTGCCGCGGAGGATGAGCATGTCCTTCGAGCGGCCGGCGATGAACAGCTCGCCCGCGTCGTGGAAGCCTAAGTCCCCCGTCCACAGCCAGCCGCTGCGCAAGATGCGCTCGGTGGCCTCGGGATCCTGGAAGTAGCCCTTCATGACCGAGGGGCCTTTGACGAGCACGTGGCCGACGGTGCGCTCCTTCACGGGGCGGCCCTTGTCGTCGACGATCTGCACCTCGTGGCCGGGGACGGGGCGGCCGCAGCTGACGACCGCCATGGTGCCCTGCCCTTTGCGCTCGACGACACGACCGGCGGCGAGCTCGGCGCGATCGACGACGAGGTAGCGGACCCAGTCGCCGACCTCGCTGCCGGGCTTCGCCCTCGGGTCGTGCAGGTCGGGGAACGTGACGGCGAGCGAGCTCTCGGCCAGGCCGTAGACCGGGTACAGCGCGCTCGCGTTGAAGCCGTGGCCCTTGAAGGCGTCGGTGAAGTCCTTGAGCGTGCGGACGTTGACCGGCTCGGCGCCGTTGAGCGCGAGGCGCAGCGACGAGAGATCGAGCTCGAGGCGATCGCGCGGGCGCACGCGCTTCGCGCACATGCCGTAGGCGAAGTTCGGCGCGGCGGTGAGCGTCGCCTTGTACTTCGTCATCGCCTGGAGCCAGCGGACCGGCTGCATGAGGAAGGCGTTCGGCGACATGAGGACGCACGGGATGCGCCAGTAGATCGAGAAGAGCAGAATCCCGATGAGCCCCATGTCGTGGTACAGCGGCAGCCACGACGCGGTGACGTCGGTCGAGCGGATCTTCAGCGCCTGACCCACCGCGTGGATGTTCGAGCAGAGGTTCTTGTGCGTGAGCAGCACGCCCTTCGGGTTGCCGGTCGAGCCCGAGGTGTACTGGATGAAGGCCGGGTCGCTGGAGACCGCGTGCGGCTTGGGAGGATCGGCGCCCTCGTCGAGCAGGCTCTCGACCGTGCCGAGGTGCCGCAGCGACTTCACGCCGAGGGCGAGCTCTCCGAGGATGGTGACGAGCTGCTTGCTCGCGAGGCAGACCCGCGCGTGGCAGGCGGTGGCGACGTGCTTGAGCCGCTGCAGGCCGAGCTCGGTCTTCTCGAGCGCCGCCGGCGGATACGAGGGCACCGGGATGCCGCCCGCGAGCTGGACGCCGAAGAAGGCCACGATGAGCTCGCGGCTCGTGGGGAAGACCAGCAGCGCCCGGTCTTGCCGCTTGAAGCCCTTCTTGATGAGCGCGCCCGCCACCGCTCGGGCGTCGCGGTAGAGATCGAAGTACGTGAGCAGCTGCGGCGGGTCGTTCTCGTCGTCCGCGAGCAGCGTGATGCCGCGGTCGGGGGAGAGGCGCGCCGCGGAGGACAGCGCGTGCAGGAGCGTCGGGTGCAGCGGCTTGAGCTGCTCGGCCGTCTTCGCGACGCCCAGGCTCCACGCGCCGGTGCGGAAGCCCGCCGTGAGCTTGTCGTCGGGGAAGCTCGAGCGGAAGACCGCGGAGACGGAGACCTCCGAGACGGTGTCTTCTTTGTCGTGACTGCGATTCACTCGGAGTACTCCATGGCGTGCATCGCGCTCCTCTTCGGGCTCGCCCTGTTCGCGTATCGGCGGCCACGCGGCATCACGACGGCCGTGCCGCTCGCCATGATGGCCGTCGGCGCAGCGCTGCTGGCCCTCACCGCGATCCAGTTCCGCGCGGTCTTCGCGTCGCTCGAGCACGTGTCGCCTGCCGACAAGGCGACGATTCTGGCGGCGATGATCTCGGAGGCACTGAGCGTCGTGTCGGTCGGCAACTGGCTCGCGCTGTTGCTCTTCGCCGCCGCGTTCGTCGTCGACCACCGGTTGCGAGCGCGAGGGAGGATGCGCCCTGCCGTCGCCGGAGTCGCTCCGCCGGACGCGAGCTGTGTGGCGCACGTATCGGAGCGGGCGACGCACATCTGCTCCCGTTGCGGCGCGTTCATGTGCTCGGCCTGCGCGGCAGCAGACGGCGCGCGATGTGCGGCCTGCCTCACCCGCTCACCTGCGCGATGACCTTGCACAGCTCCTGCCTCGCACTCGCGAACGCGATCACCCGATCCACGTAGCCCGACTCCGCGGAAGCCCACGCGTGATCGTGCTTCGCGAGGAACGCCTCGCGCTTCTCCGCACGCGCCTTCTTCGTCGCAGCGTCCGGGTCCTTCGGCTCGGGCCCGAGCACGACCTCGAGCGTGGCATCGGCGCCCATCGGCCCGACGCGCGCGGTCGGCAGCGCGAGCCTCACGTCGGCGGCGAACGACAGCACGCTCGCGCCGCCGTACGACTTCCTCACGATGAGGCACACCATCGGCACGCGCGCGCTGCCGTACGCGGTGAGCAGCGTGGCGCCGTGCGGAATGATGCCGCCCTCCTCCTGCTTGCGGCCCGGCAGGTAGCCCGGCACGTCGACGAGCGTCACGATCGGCAGCCCGAGCTGCGCCGCCCACGTCACGAACGCGGCGCCCTTCCTCGAGGCGTCGATGTCGAGACAGCCCGCGAGGTGCATCGGGTTGCTGGCGACGACCGCGACGGCGCGCCCGTCGAGCCGGGCGAACGCGGTGATGAGGTTCTGCGCGAACTGCGGCGAGAGCTCGAGCACCGAGTCCCCGTCGAACAGCGCCGTCACCACCTTGCGCATGTCGTACGCGCGCTTCTGCGAGATGGGCACGAGCTTGCCCAGCTCGGGCGTCGTGCGGGCCCACGAGTCGCGCGACTCGGCGCGCGGCTTCACGGCAGCGAGCAGGGTCTTCAGCCACGCGAGGCCCTGCGCCTCGTCCTTGAAGACCGCGTGGCAGGCGCCCGTCTGCTTCGCGTGCATCGACGGGGCGCCGAGCTGATCGAGCGTGACGTCTTCCCCGGTCACCACCTTGGTCACCTTCGGACCGGTGATGAAGAGCCAGCTCTGGCCGTCGACCATGCCCACGCAGTCGGTGAGCGTGGCCGTGTACGCCGCGGCGCCGACGCACAGGCCGCTCACCAGCGTCAGCTGCGGCACCCGTCCCTTGAGGCGGACCACGCGGCGGATGATCTCTCCGTACGCGTCGATCGCGTCGGTGCCCTCTTCCACGCGCACGCCGTCGGAGTCGGCCAGTGTGATCACCGGCAGCTTCCGCTCGGCGGCGAGGTCGAGCAGTCGGCACACCTTGCGCGCGCCTTCGCGGCCCAGCGCCCCGCGCAGGACGGTCGGGTCGTGTGCGTAGACGGCGATGGCCTCGCCGTTCACCGTCGCGAGGCCGGCGATGACGCCGTCGCCGGGGTGCAGGTTCGCGGCGAGCTGCTCGCTCGCGTGCGCGTGCCGGTGCAGCACGTGCCGGCCGAGCTCGGCGAACGAGTGCTCGTCGACGAGCGTGTCGATGCGCTCGCGGGCGGTGAGCCGGCCGAGGCGGCGCTGGCGGTCTTGCCGGGCGCGGCCTCCGCCTTCGTCGGCGCGGGCCTCCTGCGCGGCGAGCGCCTCGAGCAGCTCTTGCAGCGACGGCTCAGCCATTCTTCGCGTTGGCCAGGAGGTGCGCGACGACCTTCTGCACGGTGTCGAGATCGCGGAACGCGTCGACGTCGGGCTTGAGGCCGAACTCGCGGCTCACGAGGTAGATGAGGTCGACGGCGTCGAGCGAGTCCATCCCCAGGTCGCCGCGGAAGGTCGCCTGCGGGGTCACCTTGTCGGCCGGGATGCGAAAGTCCGCCTGGAGGATCTCCTTGAGCCGGGAGAGCACCTGTTCCTGGGTCATTGGCGCCGCGACTCTATACTGCCTGCCGATTGGCGCCGGGACTTCTCGTCTATGACCTGCTCTTCCTCGTGCTCGCGAGCGTCACGTACGCGGGCGCGATCCGCGCGGGGGTCACCGTCTTCGGCTGGCTCAGCGCCTGGGTTCCCTGGCCGCTCGCGGTGGTGCCGGCGATCGTGGCGGCCGTCGTCGCGCTGATCGCCGAGGTCGGCGTGCTCACGTTCCTCTGCCCGCGGCTCGTGCCCGGCCGGTACCCGGTGATGAAGGGCGCCATGTTCTGGTCGTGGCTGCTGCGCACCATGCTGCGGCGGCTGCTGATGGCGCCCGGCGTGAAGTGGATCATCTTCGTCTCGAACGTGCTGCGCTTCCTGGCGCTGCGCGCGATGGGCGCTCGCGTCGCGTTCACGTCGAGCATGTCGTCGGACGTCGACGTCCTCGACCCCGCGCTGCTCGAGGTCGGCGCCGGCGCCATCATCGGCGCGCGGTGCTTCACGTCGGGGCACTACGTCGACCGCGGCCAGCTCGTGCTCGGCACGATCCGCGTCGGCGAGGGCGCCATGCTCGCCGCTGCGGTGAACGTCGGCCCCGGAGTCGTCGTCGGCAGGAAGGCCATCGTGAAGCCGCTCGCCGGCCTCGGCCCCGACGTCGTCATCGGCGACGAGGCCCAGATCGGCGGAGAGGCCCTCATCGACATCGCCGCCCGCATCGGAGAGCGCGCCGACCTCGGCAACCGCGTGCACGTTCGGCCCGGCGTCAGCGTCCCCGCGGACGCCAAGATCGCCGCCGGCACCGTCGTTTCCTGAGCGCGGCATTTCGGGTGGCGCGGCGTCCTACTGCGGGCAGGTGTTGTCGACCCACCACGTCTGCTGCTGGCGGATGACGGTGCACTCGTCGACGCAGGTGGGGCCGCCGATGCAGCGCCGGCTCGTCGGGCCGATGAGGATCTGCGGGCACATCGGCGGCAGCGCCCAGCAGCTGCCGCTCTGGTCCGACACGTTGCACTCCATCATGTTGTCGACGCGGTAGTTGCAGAAGGCGGTGCCGGGGCAGTCGAGGCCGGCGAAGCCTCCGCAGGTGACTCCGGGGGCGCAGACGCCGGCGTCGCGAATCGAGACGCCCTGCGCGGCGGCCACCGTCGGGTTCCAGTAGGTGATGTCGTCGCAGCCGCAGTGAGGCTGGCGCGCCTCGGTCACCGTGTTCATCGGCGGAATCGGCCGGCAATCGCCGAACACGCAACCGGGCGCGAAGCAGTACGTGCCGTTGGTGCAGCGACCGTCACCGGGCGTGCAGGCGGTGCCGCCGTCGGGGAGGACGAAGCCGCCGCCGGAGCCACCCGAGCCGCCGCCGGAGCCACCCGAGCCGCCGCCGCTCCCGCTCATGCCGCCGCCAGCGCCGGTCATTCCGCCGCCGGTCCCGCTCGTGCCGCCGCCGGTGCCGCTGGTACCGCCTCCTGTGCCGCTGCTGCCGCCGCCCGACCCGGAAGTTCCACCGCCGGTGCCGCCGTCGGGCGTCACGACCGGAGGCGACGAGCAAGCCACGCACAGCACCACGCAGAGGTAGCGCATTGGCCCCGACTCTACGCCGTGCTCGAGCGTTCGACGAACGCGACGAGGCGATTGAGCGTGCCGAAGTTCTCCGGGGTCACATCGGCGGCGTGCACGCGCAGCCCGAACTCGTCCTCGATGGCCTCGGCGAGCGTGACGATCTCGAGCGAGCTGAGCTGCAGGGGCTCGTCATCGCCCTCGATCTCCACGTGCCGCTCGATGAGCTCGCGCAGCCTGGACTGGGTGCTCATGCGCCCTCCTTCCACCGCTCGACGTACACGAAGCCCTCGCGATCGACATGCCCGACGTCGCCGGTGCGGTACTCGCGTCGAGGGCCGCGCACCATCAATTCGCCGGTCGCATCCGTCGGCAGGCGCCCGCCGGAAGGAGAGGCGGCGAAGATGCTCCATCCCGCTGCCGCGCGCCCGACGCTTCCGAACGCGAACGCAGGGTGATCGTCGCGTACCGCCGCCACGTGCTCGTAGTGACGAATGAGCCGCGTCGAGGGCGACGGTCGCCGCAGGTGCCGTGACGAGCACAGGTAGGCGACCGGCGCAGTCCCCGCCCACTCGGAAGCCACGCACAGCCCCGCGGGCCGACCGATGCGGGCGATGGCCTCGACCTGCGCCTGAAGCTCGAGGCCGTCGAACATCCACACCGTGCCGCCTGCGCGCAGCGTCGCGAGGCCGCCGTAGAGCTCACCGTCGACGACGGCCGTGTCCGGCACCTCGCGCAGCGGCAGAAACGTCAGCATCGCGTCGAGCTTCGCGCGCAGCTCGTCACCGCCGGTCTCCAGCACCTCGATGATCGTCTGCAGCAGCGGGTCGCTGGGCCGGCGGGCGAGCTCGGCGTACGTGACGACGCTGCCGTCGTGAAAGACGACGGCCGTCGCCCCCGGGGCGCCACCCAAGACCTCTTCCAGCGAGAGCCGGTTCACGGGCGGCTTGAGTGTATCCTCCATGCCGTGCAGTCCTCCGGCTGGATCGTCAGCCCCCGCTACGACACCCTCTTCTTCACCGCGAGCCTCGCCGTGCCGCTCGCGATGTGGGCCGCGTTCTCGGCAGGCCTGATGACCGGCGTCGCCGTGTACGTGGCGTTCCAGCTGCTCTTCAACCTGCCGCACAACTTCCAGACGTGGACGATGTCCGTCCTCGACGAAGAGGACCGCGCGAAGAACGGCCGCGCCTACGCGATCGCCGCCGTCGTCACCCTGCTCGTCTTCGCCGTGCCGATGGTGCTCTCACCCGACGGCGTCTACCCGTGGGTGCGCGACGCGCTCATCTACTGGGGCTACTACCACCTCGTCCGCCAGCACTACGGCTTCCAGCGGCTCTACGAGCGGAAGATGGGCGGAGTCTCCGATCGCGAGTCCTGGTGGTACGGCCGCTACCTCGACGCGGTCAGCTACCTGCCGCTCTTCATCCGCTTCCGGGATCCCGAGCTCATGACGATCCACGCCGGCACCGCGCGCGCGTGGATCCACCACCCCGTGCTGCCCTCACCCGTCGTCTGGGGGCTCGTCACGCTCTACGCCGCGGTCATCGCGGCCGCGGTCATCCACCACGTCTGGGCGCTCGCGCACGGCCGCAAGGGCATGCTCCCGCGCGCGCTGCTGTTGCTCTCGGTCACGGCGTGCTTCGCGCTCGCGGCGGTCGTCATCAGCGACCTCATCGTCGCGATCGCGATCGTCACGTCCTTCCACAACATCCAGTACCTGGGCCTCGTCTGGTTCCACAACAAGAACCGCGCCGCTTCAGGAGACACCCGCGGCAACACGCCCATCGCCTGGCTCGCCGGAGGCCGCATCGCGCTCTACGCCGCGGTCTCGATCTTCTACGGCATCGCCATCTTCGCGCCGCGCGCGCTGTTCCAGACCACACGCCTGGGCGAGCTGCCGATCGCGTTCGTCGTCGCGATGCACTACTTCGTCGACGCGCGGCTCTGGAAGTTCAAGGACTACCCCAAGCGCGGAGCGTGGCTCCTGCTCAGGAAGGCGTAGCCGAGCGTCGACGCAGCTCCGACGGCAGTCATCGCGAGGAACACGTCGGCCCCGAGCGGACCGTAGAGCCCGAGGAACACGAGCGGCCCGACGACCGTCATCAGGTCGGTGAGCGTGCCGAGCACTCCGAAGACGCCGCCGTAGGTGTCGTCGGTGCCGAACGCCTTCGCCGCGTGCTTCAGCGTCGCGGTGAAGATGACGGACGACGCGCACACGTACACGCCGTAGGCGATCGCGAAGGTGAGGCCGTCGCGCGCGAACGCGAGCGCGGCCAGGCTCACGAGCAGCGGAGCGGTGGCCGCCATCGCCACCGAGCGCGGAGGCGCCCGATCCGCCAATGCTCCTCCGAGCGCCTGGAAGATGCCGAACAGCACGCCGGTCATGGCGAAGAGGCCGGTCACCTCGCGCATGCCGAGCTTCAGCGCGTTCGGCACGTGCAGCGGGATGATCGCCTGGAACGCGGTGAACGTGAGCTTGTTGAAGGCGATCGGCAGCACCATGCCCACGAACGCGAGGCTGGTGCCGAGCGAGGCGATGAGCCTCAGCTCCGAGGCGAGCGTGCGCGGCTTCGCGGCGGCGCGCGAGGCCGGCGGCGCGATGAGGGTCCACGCAGAGATCGCCGCCGACACCGCGATCGCCACCCAGATCGGCGCGCGCAGCGAGATCGGGGCCAGCGCCCAGCCGAGCACCGGCCCGAGCAACAGCCCGCTCGTGCCGAGCCCGACCGCGAGGCCGATGCGCTTGCCCGACCCCTCGATGCCCTGCTGAGCCACCAGCGCGAACACCGCCGGGTACACCAGGCCGGTCGCGGCGCCCTCGACGACGCGGACGACCGCGAACCACGCGGCGCCCCCGTTCCACGAGAAGCCGGCGAGCGAGAGCGTGAACAGCGGCATGGCGGCGCGGAGCACGCGGGCGCCTCCGGCGCGATCGGCCCAGACACCGGCGGGGACCTGCACGGCGATCTTCGCCGCCGCGTAGGTCGCGAAGACGATCGACATGGTGCCCGGCGTCACGGTCGCCGCGCCGCCGGAGAGCTCGGGCAGCAGCGGCACGACGACTCCGTAGCCGAGCGACACGACGAAGAGGCAGAGCACCGGCAACGGCACGTATGCATGTTGCCGGGTGGAGCATCGGCGCGCACCGCTTTTTCCGGACAGGGGCGCCACGGTGCGAAGCCGGCCCGCACGCGGATCTCCGCGACGGCCCTTCCAGGCCCGCCAGATGCATGGGGCGCGCACCATGCGAGCGCTCCTCTTCGTCTGCGGTGTCATGCTGACGCTGTCGGCCTGCGGTGGGTCCCCGGCCAGCGGCGGGTCGTTCTCCCGAGAATCGTCCGGTTCGCCCTCGCCTGCGGGGTCCGGCGGCTCCGGTAACGGAACGGCGGCCGACACGCTCACCGCGGGCATCTGGGACGACAACCTCAACTTCGACCTGTTCACGAAGTACGGCGAGGCCCAGAAGAGGAAGCTGGTGGACTTCACGCTGCAGGAGCAGCAGGCCGCGTCGACCCGGGCGCGCTCGGCCACGACGGCGCTCGACATCGCGCTCGTCGTCGACACGACCGGCAGCATGGGCGACGAGATCGAGTGGCTCAAGACCGAGTTCAAGGCGCTCGCCGCGGACATCGCCGCCGCGCACCCGTCGGTTCCGCAGCGCTGGGCGCTCGTGCACTACCGCGACGAGGGCGACGCCTACCTCACGCGCACCGAAGACTTCACCTCCACCACCTCGACCTTCCAGGCCTCGCTCGACCAGCTCGCGCCAGGCGGCGGCGGCGACTTCCCCGAGGCGCCGGACAAGGCCCTCGCGGACGCGGACAAGCTGCAGTGGAGCAGCGCGGCGTCGACCGCGAAGCTCGTGTTCTGGGTGGCCGACGCTCCGCCGCACGACGACGACGGGCCCGCGTTCTCGGCGGCGGTGCGGGCCCTCGCGCAGCGCGGCGTGCACGTGTACCCGGTCGCGTCGAGCGGCATCGACGAGGTCACCGAGCACGCGATGCGCGCCACCGCGCAGCTCACGCTCGGCCGGTACGTCTTCCTCACCGACGACTCGGGCGTCGGCGGCGCGCACCTCGAGCCGACCATCCCCTGCTACGTGGTGACGAAGCTCAAGCACGCGGTCGAGCGCGTCGTCGACAGCGAGCTCTCCGGCACGCGCGTCGCCGTCGACCCGGCGAAGGTGCTCCGCAGCGTCGGCACGCCGGTCGACGGCAAGTGCGAGCTGGAGTCCGGCGCGACCGCGCACGTGTTCTGACGTTTTCTTGTGGCCGCTCGAGTGTCCGTGCGCCGACACTCCTGAGCCGTGCCGCATCCGAAGGCCGCTCTTCTCCACGCGCTCGCCCAGCTGCAGCGGGCTCCGGTCGCCGCGTCGTTCGGTCTCGCCGTCCACGATCCCGAGCGCGCCCAGCGCCGGCGCCTGCGTGAGCTGCTCGAGCGCAACTCGGACACGCGGTTTGGCCGCGCGCACGGGCTCGAGCCGGGCCTGACGCCCGAGCAGTACGCCGAGCGCGTGCCGCTGATGACCGCCGCCGAGCTCGCGCCGTGGGTGCAGTCGGAGATGAACGGCGAAGAGCGCGTGCTCACCACCGAGCGGCCCGTCTACTACGTGCGCACGACCGGCTCGACCGGCGCGCCGAAGCACGTGCCCATCACCCGCGCCTACCGCGTCGAGTTCCAGAAGACGGTGCAGGTCGCGCTGTTCCACCTCTTCCTCAGGTTCCCCGAGGCGTTCACCTCGACCGCGCTCTACTTCGTGGGCAGCCGCAAGGTGGCGCGCGCGCCCGACGGGTGCGACGTCGGCACGATGAGCGGCTTCAACTTCACCGAGATGCCGCCCGCCGTGCGCAGCATCTACGCGTGGCCGTACGAGCTGTTCGAGGTGAAGGACCTCGGCACGCGCACGTACCTCGCGCTGTGGCTCGCCACCGTCGGCGACATCTCGCTCATCGCCGGCATCTTCCCCGCGCCGATCGTCTACCTGCTGCGCGATCTCGCCGAGCAGGCCCCGTACCTCGCCCGCAACGTCCGCGACGGCCGGCTGCCCGAGTGGCTGAAGCTCGACGAGGCCCAGCGCGCGTTCTTCGCCAAGAAGCTGCATCCGAACCCCGCCGCGGCGCGCCGCCTCGAGCGGGCGGCCTCGGCGCCGCTCGAGGAGAAGGCCGTCGAGGCCTGGCCGTCGCTCAGGCTCGTCTACTGCTGGACCACCGCGACCGCCGCGCTCTACGTGCCCGAGCTGCAGCGCCGGCTGCCGCACGTCGCCATCCGCGACGCCATCTACTCCGCGTGCGAGGGCTGGGCCTCGATCCCCGTCGGAGACCCGGAGCCCGGCGGCCCGCTCGCCATTCAGTCGGTGTACTTCGAGTTCATCGAAGAGGCCGCGTACCTCGCCGGTCGCCGCGACACGCTGCCGGCGTGGGGACTTCAGGACGGCAAGCGGTACCTCATCGTGATGACGACCGGCGCGGGGCTGTACCGCTACGTGCTCGGCGACATCGTCGAGGTCTGCGGCTTCCACCAGCGCACTCCGCGCATCCGCTTCGTGCGCAAGCTCGGCGCGGCCTCGAACCTCGCCGGAGAGAAGCTCGAGGAAGAGCACGTCAACCGCGCCGTCGGCGACGCGCTGCGCGAGCTGGGCATCGACGCTACGTACTTCACGCTGGCTCCGCGCCTCGGGCGGGAGCGGCCCGGCTACGCCCTGTACTTCGAGCCGCGCGGCTCACCCGGCAGCGAGCGGTTGGAACAGCTGCGGGCCCGCGTCGACGAGCACCTCGGCGCCGCCTCGTTCGACTACGCGCGGCTGAGGGCCGGCAAGCAGCTCGAGGCGCTCGAGCTCGAGCTGCTGCCGCTGGGCACGTATGCGCGCGTCCGCCAGGAGCGCGTCGGCGAGGGCAGCGCCGAGGCGCAGCTCAAGACGGCGCACCTGGTCGCGGATCCGGCGTCGCTGCCGTTCAAAGTTTGAGGCTTTGGGTGAGGGGCAGTCGAGCGCCGCACAGAGGGAGTGCGCTAGAAAGACCCTGTGCGGTTCGCCCTCGTCCTCCCGCTCATGGCGTGCGGCCTCCAGTCGGCGACCGCGCCGGGCGGCCTGCTGTGCGACCGGATCCACGTGACGTCGGGAGATCTCGCCGCCGACCTCGCGGCCGCGAAGCCGAACGACTGCGTGATCCTCACCACCGGCACGTACACGGGCGCCTTCGAGCTTCCGGTCGACGTCAGCCTCGCGGGCGCGACGAACTCGACCGTGCTGCTCAAAGGCGACGGCAGCGGCAAGCCGGTGCTCACCATCCGCGGCGGCAGGCGCTCGACGGTGCGCGGCGTGAAGATCGACTCCAGCGGCGGCAACGGCGTCGCCATCGACCCGGGCCCCGCGAACCTCGTCGGCGTCGTGGTGGCCGGCAACACCTCGCACGACGCGCTCACCTCGACGTGCACGCGCGGCGCCTGCGAAGAGGTCGTCCTCGAGGACTGCGAGCTCGGCACCTCCACGGTGGGCCTCTTGGTCTCGGGCGGGCGCGTGCGCATGGTGCGGGGAAACATCTCCGGCATGGGAGGCAGCGCCCTGTCGGACGGCTCGGGCGTGGTGGCCTCGAGCGGCGCCGACGTGAAGCTCGAGCAGGTGACGATCGAGAACAACGCGCAGGTCGGCGTGCTCGTCGACGGCGCGGCGACGCACGTGACGCTCGACCAGTCGGTGGTGCGCGGCAACCTCGAGCGCGGCGTGTGGATCCAGTCGTCCGACGGCGGCGTCTCGATCACCGGCGGGGCCATCACCGGCAACCGGCTCGTGGGCGTCGGCATCCGCGAGAGCGAGGCGGTGCGGCTCACCGGCGTCGAGATCTCCGGCACGCAGCTCGTCGAGGTCCCGACCGGCATCGCGCAGAAGGAGAACGTCGGCGACGGCGTCGGCCTCTTCACCGGCGCGCGCGACGTCGTGCTCGACATGGTGCGCGCGACCTCGAACGGCCGCGCGCAGATCCTCGCCGACGCCTGCGGCCCGGGCATCCGCGTCACGGCGCCCGAGGTCTCCGGAGGCCAGTTCCGCATCGTCGTGCAGCGCGGCGCCGCGACCGTCGACGCCCCCGCGGCGCTGGTCGACGATCCCGGCCGCGTGCTCGCGACCAAGAGCGAGAAGGTGCCGGTGGCCCAGCAATGAGGTGGGCGAGCGCTTCGATCGCGCTGCTGCTCGCGGCCTGCCCGCGACCGCCGGATCCCGACCCCTGCGATGGAGGCCCCTGCCCTCTGCCGCCGACCGCCTGCGACGCCGGCACGATGCTCACCGCCACGAACGCCTGCGCGCCCGTCGGGTGGACCTCGTGTCCCGCCGGCTTCACCGCCGACCCTTCGGGCTGGGGCTGCGCGCCGATCATCGCCGCCGGCCCCTGCGACGCCGGCACCGCGCCGCGCCTCGGAGAGCCCGGCTGCGTCCCCATCGGCTGGACGAACTGCACCGCCGGCTTCGCGCCCGCCGACGGAGGCTGGGGCTGCGACCCGGTGCTCCCTCCGACGGCCTGCAGCGGGGCCACCCGCGAGGCGCTCGGCCTCGACACGTGCGTGCCCATCGGCGACTGCAGCGACGCCGGCTTCCCTCCGGCGGGCGCGACGCTGTTCGTCGACGACTCGTTCACCGCGGTCGACGCCACGCACTTCCGCACCATCTCCGAGGCGCTCGTCGCCGCCCTGCCCGGCGCCACCATCGCGGTCGAGTCGGGCACGTACAGCGAGGCGCTCGCCCCGAACCGCCCCGTCAACCTGATCGGCCGCTGTCCCGCGCAGGTGCGCCTGACCACCGACGGCGGCACCGCGGCGATCACGGTGCTCGGGCCGCACCAGGTCGGCGTCGAGAACCTCACCATCTCGGGCGCGCTGCTCGCGATGCGGCTCGAGGCGGGCGCCCGCGTCACGGCGCGAAGGCTCGTCATCGACGGCAACCGGCGCTCGGCGGTTCAGGTCGTCGACCCGGCCACGCAGCTCACGCTCGAAGAGTCCGTCATCCGCAACACGCTGCCCGACCCGGGCACGAACACGTTCGGCCAGGGCCTCGCCGCGTCCTTCGGTGCGCAGCTGAGCCTCACCGACGTCGCGATCGTCGGCAACCGCGAGGTCGGCGTCTTCATCGATCGGATGCCGACACACCTCGAGGGCCGGCGCCTGCTCGTGCTGTCGACCCTTCCCCGCATGAGCACGAACCGGCTCGGCTGGGGCATCGCCGTCCAGGGCGGCGCGACCCTCGACGCGTTCGGAGTCGCCGTCGCCGGCAACACCGGCGCCGGCGTGCTCGTCACGCAGGCGAACAGCCGCCTGGCGCTCACCGACTTCGTCATCCAGGGCACGAAGGTGGGCAAGGACAACGCGAACGCCGACGTCTCGGTGCAGGCCGCCGCTCAGCTGGGCGGGCGGCTGCAGCTTCAGAGCGGAGCGATCAGCGACGGCGTGCAGCTCGGGCTCGACGTCGACGGCGCCAACAGCCAGGCCACCCTCACGAACGTCACCATCCGCGGCTTGAGCGGCGCGGGGGCGGCCACACGCGCGATCGAGGTCTCCTCGAGCGGCCGCCTCACCGCGAACGGGCTCGCCGTGGTGCGCATCGGCGCCGAGGGCCTCACCGCGATCGACGGCAACGTGACGATCGACGACGCCGTCTTCTCGGAGCTCGCCGGCCCGGGCATCCGCTCGCAGCTGTCGTCGGTGGTGACGGCGAGCGACCTCACCGTCGACCGCGCGTCGGCGGCGGGCCTCGTCGCCATCACCGGCGGCCGGCTGTCGGCCTCGAGCTGTGCGGTGCTCGGCACGCGCCTGGGCAACGCCGGCACGGCCACGCAGACCGGCTACGGAGCGATCTCGCAAGACGGCGCGAGCGCCACGCTCGACCGCTGCCTGTTCGACGGCAACCAGCTCGCCGGCCTCTACGCGAGCGGCGGCGCGCTCGCGGCGAAGTCGACGATCGTGCGCGGCACGCTGCCGAGCGACGCAGGAGAGTACGGCCAGGGCGCCGTCGCCGAGAACGGAGGCACGCTGACCCTCGAAGGCCTGCTCTTCGACCGCAACCGCGCCGCGGGGCTGCAGTCGTCGAACGCGCCGAGCGCCATCACCGCCAGCGACCTCATCGTGAGGGACACGCTGCCCGACGGCACGATGCGCCGCGGCCGCGGAGCCAACGCGCAGTTCGGCGGCACGCTGTCGGTCACCCGCGGCGCCTTCCTCGGCAATCGCCAGGTCGGCGTCTTCTCGTTCGGCTCCCGCGTCACGCTCGACGACGTGCTCGTGCTCGGCACCCTCGCCGACCCCGACGGCGCCTACGGCAACGGCATCGAGGCGCTCACCGACGGGGACATCGTGATGACGCGCGGCGCGATCGAGTCGAGCGCCGGCATCGGCGCGGTGTTCGCGGAGGGCGCGGGCCTGCTCGACGGCGTGCGCATCGGCAGGAACGCCGTCGGCCTGCACACGCAAGACGGCGTCAGCCTGCTCGAGGTCGAGTCGGCGCCGGCGATGCGCGGGCCGAGAGACCTCGCCGTCACCCGCTCGACGGTGTTCGACGAGAACGCGACGAAGCTCGGCAGCGGGACGGTGCCGCTGCCGATGCCGTAGTCACTTCCGGATGCCGAGCAAGAGGCCGTCGGGCGTCGGGATGCACACGCTGTCGTACGCCTCGTTGGCCTCTTCGTGAAACCGCCGCATCGCGGCGGCCGCGGGCGAGTCTTCCATCAGCCGCCCGAAGAAGTACGCGTTGTCTCCGAGCAAGAGCCCGCCGGGGCGCGTGTGCTTCGCCGCCCAGCGCCCGTAGGCGTCGTAGCGCTCCTTGTCCGCGTCGATGAACACCGCATCGAACGGGCCGTGCGCCTCGAGCCTGGGCAACACGTCGAGCGCGGGTCCGACCAGCACCTCGGAGCTCTGCCTCAAGCCCGCGCGATCGAGGTTCTTCCGCGCCACGTTCGCGTGCTTCTCGTCCAGCTCGATGGACCAGACCTTGCCGCCGGGCACCAGGGGCCGCCCGAGCCGGATCGTCGAGTAGCCGGCGAGCGTGCCCACCTCGACCACCCGCCGCGCGGCGACCAGCCGCATGAACAGCTCGAGCAGCTTGCCCTCGCTGGGAGCCACCTGGATCGCCGGCATGCCCTCGCGCGCCGGGGCGTCGAAGGCGTCCTGCAGCGCAGGGTCATGTGGAGCATGCAGCTTCTCCAGCCATGCGAGCATTTCGGGGGTCGAATACCTCGCGCCTTTCCTCGAGTCCGCGTCAGCCATTTTCAGCCTTATAATCGGCGGCACCGGTGAGCGAAGCCTCTACCGCTGTCCACCACGACGATCCCGAGGTCGCGCGCGAGATCGAGCTCGCGGTCGAGCACTCGACCCACTTCAAGCGCGTGCTCGACGGCATGCGCATCTACCCCAAGGGTCACAAGACCCTGCTCGGCTACCAGCAGGGCCTCTTCGAGAAGCTGTCGGCCGCGCTGTCGAGCGAGCACGACGAGCTCAGCCTGATGGTCACTCCGCTCGGGTTCGCGGTGCACGGCGAGATCGTCAACAAGGCCGACAAGCTCGCCGACTCGATCACCCACCCGCTCTACCTCGACGGCGTGAAGCGACTCTCGGTGCTGCGCGGGCTGACCGAGGCCGAGCTCGCCGCCTTCATGCAGCTGTGGCGTGACACGCTCGACGAGCAGCTCGGCGACACGCACACGTTCTCGACGCGCGTGTGGGAAGCCTCGTTCGACAACATCGCGATCGTCTCACTCGACACGTTCGGTGACGGCTCCAAGGGCCCCGACGGCCGCACCGGGAAAGAGCGCCTGCAGATCGCGATGGACGTCCTGGGCGGCAAAGCCGACCCGCTCGAGGCCGACGCGACCGCCCGGCAGCGCCTGAGGCGCATGCCGCACGTGACGGCCGAAGATCTGCGGCAGCTCAAGGCTCGCGGCATTCCCCAGCTCAGCGAGGCCGACCTGCAGCGCATGGCGGGCGGCGAGCGCGTGAAGCCGCCGGGGCTCGCCGCCGAGGAGCTCATCGCCCTGTCGATGGAGCTGCTCGGCCAGCACGAGAAGGTCGTCGAGCGCGTGTTCGACGCGCTCTTCCTCGTCTCGACCGACTCGACTCCGGCCGAGCAGGACTCGCTCGCCAACGCGCTCGCGATCGTGCTGATGGCGATGTGCCGCGCCGGCCGCATCGACCGCATCCGCGACAACCTGATGCGCCAGGTCTCCGACGCGCGCAAAGGCGACCCGCTGCTCATCGATGCACGGCTCCAGACGTTGGCCCGGCTGCTCAAGGCCCTGCAACGCAGCGAGCTGCTCGGCCACATCGTCACCGCGCTCGACGACACGTTCGCCCGCGAGCCGGCCGCCGCGCTGCTGAAGTTCCTGCCGGCGAAGTCGACGACCCTGCTGCTCGACTGGCTCGCGGTGACGGAGACTCCCGAAGCGCGCAAGCTCGTCGGCGATCTGATCTGCGAGCAGAAGCCCGACGCCAACGACCTCGCCGCCCGCGTGGTCTGGAGCGACTCGGAGCTCGCGATGGAGCTGCTGCGCATCTCGACGGTGCTCGGCGCGGCCGCGTGGCCGGTGCGCAAGGCCGCGCTGCAGCACGCCGTGCAGGCGGTGCAGCTCGCGGCGCTCAAAGGGCTCGACAAGGCGACCCTCGCCGCGAACCGGGCCGACCTCTTGCCCCTGCTCATGTCGCCCGTCGCGCAGATCCGCGAGCAGCTGTTCGCGCCGATGGTCTCGAGCGGAGACCGCGCCGTCGCCCCGGCGCTCTGCACCGTGTTGCGCCGGCACAAGCTCGACGACACCGAGAAGAAGCGCGTGCTCATCGCGCTCGGCACCCTCGGCGGGCCCGAGGCCGCCACGACGCTGCGTCACATCTTCGAGAACGACGGCAACGTCGACTTCAAGTGCATCGCGGCGGGTGCGCTGGCCAACATGGGCGACGAGAAGGCGCGCCCGCTGCTCGAGGCGGCCGCCGGGAAGCTGTTGTTCGGCGGCCCGCTGAAGAAGGCGGCGCAAGACGCGCTCAAGCGCCTCGACGCGGTGAAGAAGGGCGCGCCGACTTGAGCGCAGACATCTTCGCGCTGGGGGCAGTCGACGAGGGCGATGCTGCACAGCGCTACGCGCGCACCCTGCTCTCCCGGTCGGCCATCGCCATCAAGCTGTGCACGATGCACTCGCTCGACAACGCCGCGATGAACCCGCCCATCGCCGGGCTGATCGAGGTCGTCACGCAGGGCATCAACGAATCAGGCACTCTCGTGCTGCAGATCGTCGGCGACAACTTCTTCCTGAACGGCGAGATCATCAAGCTCGACTTCTCGAGCTACGAGGCCGGCCAGACGCTGCGCGCGCTGCTCACCCGCATCGGCGCGCAGGAGCTCGCCTACCTCGACCTCCCCAACCCGGTCGCGGTGCGCGAGTTCCTCGGCGCGTACCAGACGCACGCGCGCAGCTCGCTGCCGACCGCGATGCTGCAGGAGAAGTTCGAGCTCATCCGCGTCCGCGCGATCTCGAAGGCCGAGCAGGAGGCCCTCGCGCCGACGCTCGACGCTCCGCGGACGCTGCTGCGGGCGTACGCCCACCTGGCGCTCGTCATCGAGGGCCAGCTCACGCTGATGAAGCAGGGCAAGCACCCGCGCATGGCGCGGGTCCGTCGCGCGATCCACGGCCTCGCCGACGCGGCCGAGGGCCAGCTGAACCTGCTCACCGCGCTGACGCGGTTCGACGCGTTCTCGGGCGCGGTGCACTTTCACCTCGCGGCGACGACGGCGCTGACGCTGATGCTGGCGCAGAAGATGAACCTGTCGCGCGCGGCGCTGTCCGAGGCGTGCATGGCCGCCGCGCTGCACGACTTCGCGCTCGACGAGGTGCCGCCGCCGAGGGACGAGAAGGACACGCGCGAGGAGCTGGAGGCGCTCAAGCGGGTGCCGCTGCGCACGTTGATTCGCCTCACCGAGGCGTCGCTCGGCAGCGACGCGCTCGAGCGGCTCGCCGCGACGTACGAGGTGGTGGCCAAGCCGATGCCCGGCGCCACGGCGTTCGGCCACCTCATCGCGGTGCCGTGCGTGTTCGACCGGCTGACGCGCCCGCGGCCGCCGAGGAAGGCGATGTTGCCGGACCAGGCGCTGCGGCTGCTCTACAACCAGGTGAACACCCGGTTCGACGAGCGCATCGTGCGGCTCTTCGCCGGCGTGATGGGGCTGTACCCGGTGGGCTCGACGGTGAAGCTCAACTCCGGAGAGCTCGCGCTCGTGGTGCAGGTGTCCGGCGAGCCGGCCACGTTCGCGAAGCCGCGCGTGAAGGTGTTCCGCGGGCCCCAGGGCCAGCCGGCCGACTACCTGGTGGATCTCGCCGCGCCCAACGAGAAGCGCGCGATCGTCCAGTCGGTCGATCCGAGCGAGCTGCAGCTGAACGTGCCGCAGTTCCTGCTGGCGTGAGTGAGGCCATGCACCGTTCACGCTGAGCGGAGGCCGTTAGTGCTTCGGAAGTTGAATCGTCCCCTCGGCCTGAGGCGTCCTCGCGCCCAGCGCCTCCAGCGCCTGCGTCGCCGACGCCAACCCCTCTCTCCACCCGACGTCGTTCGCCACCCGCACCGCCTCGTCGAGCCTGCGCCGCGCCTCGTCGATGCGGCCACCCGCCGCGGCGAGGCGCCCCAGGTTGAACGAGATCCGCGCGATGTCGATGGCGTCGCACTCTTTGCGCGCGAGTTCGAGCGCTTCGGTGAACAGCTTCTCGGAGTCGCTGACGTGCCCCTGGGCGCCGACGGCCGCCGCGAGGTTCGTCAGCGCCCGCACCTCGCCGACCACGGCGAGCGCCTTCTGCGCCTGCGCGCGCGCGGTCTGGAAGAACTCCATGGCCTTCGAAGGGTCACCGACCTTGAGCTGAATGCGCCCGAGCTGGTTCAGGGCCTTCCACATCAGATCTTTGTCGGTCAGCCGCCGGCCGGCGACGGCCTTCAGCGCGTCGAGCAAGAGGTGCGTCGCGCCGGCGTTGTCGCCCATCGCCTCTTTCGCCGAGGCGAGGTCGACGTACAGGCTCGCCTGCTGCTCGGTGGGCAGGTCCGGCCCGTACAGGCGCTGCGCCTCGGAGATCGACTGCACCGCGTCCGGCGCCCGCCCCAGCCGCAGCTCGAGCAGCCCGCGCTGGTGCAGGGCGTTCGCGCGCGCCTTCGGGTCGAGCGAGGCCGGCGCCCGCTTCAGCACGTCGTCGAGCAGGCCCCACGCGTCGCTCGTCGCGATGATGCCCTGCAGCGGAGCCGCCTTCGTCGCCAGCGTCACCACCTGCTTCCACGCATCGGCCGGGTTGCCGGAGAGCTTCTGCGCCTCGGCCTGGGTGAGCGTGATCGCCTTCTGGTACGCCTCGATCGCCGCCGGCAGCGCGCTGCGCGACGCGAGGTGCTCGGCCGACAGCGAGAAGTACGTCGCCGCCTTGCGCGTGCGCCCCGCGGCGAGGCTGTGCCGCGCCATCGCCTCGGCCGGGTGGCTGTCGCCGGACGGCAGGCCCAGCTCGAGGGCGTCGGCGAGCCGCCCGTGCAGGTGCTTCTTGTCGGCCTCGCCGACGTTCTTGAGCAACAGCTGGTGCACGAACTCCTGCCGGAACTGCAGGCAGCCCGGCGGCGCGACCACGTCGACGAGGAACGCCTTGTTGCGCGCCTCGGCCACCGCCTGCGCCACGTCGACGCCGGCGTCCTCCAGCGCCTGCGCGATGAGCTCGACCGGGAACACGCGCCCGTGCAGCGCCGCGCAGCGCAGGAACGCCTTGGTGTTGGGCTGCAGCGCGTCGATGCGCGCCGCCACCATCTGCGCGATCGAGTCGGGCAGCTGCACCGCGTCGCTCGAGCCCGACATCGTCCACGCGCCGCCGCGCAGCTGCAGCGCGCTGGTGTCGATGAGCGTCCGGACGATCTCGATGGCCACGAAGGGGTTGCCCTCGGCGCGCTCTTCGATCACCTGCGTGAGCCGCTCGGGCACCGCGTTGCCGCCGAGCTGCTGCCGCACGATCTGCAGCAGCTCCGCCGCAGGCATCGGCGACAGCTCGAGCCGCGGCACCCGCTTGAGCACGCGATCCGCGTGGCCGCCGCGCGCCATGGCCACGAGCCCGAACGGAGTTCCCTTCGCGAGCCGCGTGATCTCGTCGAAGTACTGCAGGCTCGACGCGTCGGCCAGGTGGGCGTCGTCGAGCAGCACGCACAGGCCGTGCTTGCTGCGCGCGACGGCGAGCAGCGCGTTCGTGGCGGCCGACAGCGCGAGGCGCCGCGTCTCCTCGCGGTCGTAGCCGCGCGGCATGGGGTTCGAGCCGAACACGTGCTTGAGGCGCGCGATGTCCTGGTGGTGGACGCCCAGGCCCACCAGCTCGTCGAGCAGCTTGTCGGCCTCGGCGTCCGACGACGGCAGCTTGCCGCAGACTCCGAACAGCGCGTCGCGCAGCAGCTCGAGCTCGCCGGGCGCGATCATCTTCTTCGCGCGCGCGACCGTCGTCCGGATGCCGCCGGCGGCGCAGAGCCTCACCGTCTCCTCGATGAGCGCGGACTTGCCCATGCCGGGCTCGCCGAGGAACACGACTCCGCCGGGCTTGCCGCCTTTGAGCTGCTTGAGCAGCTGGTCGATGCGCCCCAGCTCGTTGCGGCGGCCGATGAAGACGTCGGCGGCCGGCCGCTCGCTCTTCCACAGGCCCTCGACCTCGTAGATCGCGATGGGCTCGGTCTTGCCCTTCACGTTGATCGGCGGCAGGTCGCGGTAGCGCACCACGCGATCGGTGAGGCGCTTCACCGCGGCGCTGACGAGGATCTTCCCGGGCGCCGCCGCGGCCTCGAGCCGCTGCGCCAGGTTCACGGTGTCGCCCATCACCGTGTAGTCCATGCGGCGCTGGCCGCCGACGCCGCCGGCCACGACCGCGCCCGAGTTGATGCCGATGCGCATCTTCAGCGGAGACGCGAGCGTCTTGTTCACCTCGGTGAGGTACGCCTGCATCTCCATCGCGCAGCGCACCGCGCGCTCGGGGTCGTCCTCGTGCGCGTTCGGAGCGCCGAACACGACCATGATCGCGTCACCGATGAACTTGTCGACGCTGCCGTCGTAGCGCGCGACCGCCTCGACCATGCCGTCGAAGCAGCGGTTCATGATCTCGCGCACCTTCTCGGGGCTCTGCCGCTCGCTCATCGCGGTGAAGCCGCTGATGTCGCCGAAGATGATCGTCGCCTGCCGCCGCTCGGCGCCGAGCGACGAGGTGAGCTGCTGCACGTGCGTGGCGAGCTGCGGAGGCAGCACCTGCTTCAGCGCCGCGTCCGTCGCGTCGTACGCCGGCAGCTGGCCGCCGCACTGACCGCAAAACTTCTGCCCCACCGGCTGCTGCGCCTGGCATCTCGGGCACGTGACGACCTTGAGCGCCGGCTGGTTGCCGCTCGTCACCCGCGCGCGCGGGCGCAAGAGCTCGATGCGGCGCTTCATCTCGAGCGCGCTCTCGATGCGGCCATCGCGCTCCTTCGCCAGCGCGGCGAGCACCAGCTCGTCGGCGTCCTTCGGCAGCGGCAGCTTGCTCACCGACGACGGCGCCGGTGGATCCATGACCAGGTGGGCGCGGATGAGGTCGGTGAGCGTGTCTCCGGTGAACGGCTTCTTGCCGGTGAGCAGCTCGAAGAAGATGACGCCGGCCGCGTAGACGTCGCAGCGCGGGTCGAGCACCTCGCCGGAGATCTGCTCCGGCGCCATGTAGCCCGGCGTGCCGCAGACGAGGCCCGTGCCGGTGAGGTTCTTGCCTTCCTGGTGCTGATCGCTCACCAGCTTCGCGATGCCGAAGTCGACGACCTTGGCGATCTCCGAGCCGTCGCGCAGCTGCGCGATGAGCACGTTCTCGGGCTTCAAGTCGCGGTGCACGATGCCGAGGTGGTGGGCCTCCTGCAGCGCGGAGAGGATCTGCATCATCAGCGACGACGCCCGCTCGAGATCGACCGGTGCGTGCTTCTCGAGCAGGCTGCGCAGCGAGCCGCCCTCGATCAGCTCCATCACCAGGTACAGGTGCGGGCCGGCGCGGCCGAAGTCGATCACCTGCGCGATGTTCGGGTGCTTGAGCGCGCTGACCGCCTTCGCCTCGCGCTCGAAGCGGGCGACCGCGTTCTGATCGCCGAGCAGCTCGGGCTTGAGCGTCTTGATGCAGACCTGCCGGCCGAGGTTGGTCTGCTCGCCGATGTACACCTGACCCATCGCACCCGCGGCGAGCGCCTTGATCACGCGGTACGCGCCGAGCGTCTGGTTGATGAGCGGATCCGACGAGGCCTGGGGGACGAGAGCTCCGCAGTACGGACAGAACTTGCCACCGCTCAAGAGCGGCTTCCCGCACTTCGGGCAGGTCATCTGTGGGCAGATGCTACCTCAGGCGCCGGTCAGCTCCCTGCTCGCGGCGACGACCCGCTGCGCGGTGGCGTCGTCCACCTTGACGGGCTGCGAGACGTCGGTGCGCCCCGGCTTCGGGAAGTAGGAGCCCGACGCCCAGCCCTCGCTCGTCGCGAGGTGCAGCGGGTTCGCGGCGGCCTTGTGCAGCGAGACGCCGACCACCGGCGTCAGCACCGTGAAGCCGATGCGGAAGGCCAGCGGCATCGCGCGCATGATCTCGGTCTTCACCAGCCCCACGTTGCACAGCGCGAGCTTCACCCGTGGCTCTTCCTTCACGAACACCGAGGCCCAGTAGTGGTTCGCGATCTGGATCTGCGACAGCGCGCCCATGCCGGGGAACGGCTTGAAGCGGGGGAACTGCGAGAAGTCGAGCTTCGTGTCGAGCGGGACGCCCGCGACGATCAGGATCACCGTCGGCGTCGGCGCCGCGCGAAGCTGCGGCCGCAAGAACTGCGTGAGGTGGTAGCGCGAGAGGTAGTTCACCGCGAAGACGGGGTGCAGATCGTCGGCGGTGCGCTCGTCTTTGAGCGTCAGCATGCCCGCCGAGTGCACGAGGCCGTCGATCGGCGCATCGCCGAGCTGCTTCGCTGCTTCACGCACGCCGGCGTTCGTCGACAGATCCACGGCGAGCGCCTTCGCCTTCGAGCCCAGCGCGCCGGCCGCGGCGTCGTTCTTCTGCTGCGAGCGGCCGAGCAGGACGACCTCGTGGCCCTTGCTGACGAAGCCGCGGGCGATCTCCAGCCCGATGCCGCTGTTGCCTCCGGTGATGACGTATCGGCCCATGGCTCCCCTTCCAATTGCGGTTCGGTAATTCGCCTGAACAGCCGTCCCCATGCCTGGTTACGCGGCGCCACCGACAAATAAACATGAACGTCACGGTCCGCCGCGGTGATTGCCTCTGGTCGATTGCGCAGGCTCACGATGTCTCGCTGAAGGCGCTCATCGCCGCCAACCCGCAGGTGAAGAACCCGTCGCTCATCTTCGCGGGCCAGCAGATCCGCATCCCCGGCGACACGTTCGAGCCGGCGCCGTCGAAGTCGCCACGGCCCTCGGGCTGGCAGGCGCGCGCCGTCGATGATCCGCGCTCGATCTTCAAGACGCAGTTCCGCTCGCGCTTCAACCCGACGGGGCCGTACCGCTCGAGCAACTGCGGCCCGGCCTCGCTCGCGATGGCGGTGAAGGCGTTCGGCCTCGAGCCGAAGGGGCTCACGCCCGAGCAGAGCATCGACCGCGTCCGCCGGCTCATGACCGGAAACGCCGACGACTCGGATCCGACGAGCGATGCCGAGCGCGAGCGCGGCGCCCGCCGGGCGGGGCTCCACGCGCAGCACCTGCGGGGCCCCGGCAGCATCGACGAGCACCTCGCGAAGGGGCACATGATCACCCTCACCGGCCGACCCGTCGGGGCGTACCGCACGGCGTTCCCGAGCTACTCCGACTTCAGGGGGATGCACTCGATCCTCGTGGTCGGCAAGCGCCGCGACGGCCGCTACGTCGTGTGCGACCCGCTCTCGCATCACGGCCCGCGGCTGCTCACGCGCGCGCAGCTCGCGGCGTACTGGTCCCAGGGCGGCGGCAGCGGCACCGCGGTGTGGCGCTGAAGTCAGCCGCCGCCGAACAGATCGATCTGCTGCTTCTTCTTCTTGCCCTTCCCGTCGGCCTCGTCCTTCGGGGGGAGCTCCTGCTCGGGGCCTTCGATGATCCCTGCCGGGTCGAACAACGAGCCTTCGAAGATCGCGGTGACGGGGCCGTGGTCGCTGGTGCCGAACAGGCGCTCGACGCGGCAGCTCTTCACCATGCCGGCGATCGGGTCACTCACCAGCACGTAGTCGAGGCGCCAGCCGATGTTCCGCTCCTTGTGCTGTCTCCACGGAGCCCACCACGTGAACAGCTCGTCGTTCGTCGCGTTCTGCTCGCGCAGGACGTCGTGCAGCCCGGCCTCGAGCATGCGGCGGATGAGCGCGCGCTCTTCCTGCGTCTGGCCGATCTGATTCGGGCTGTAGAGCTTCGGGTGCACGTCGCGCTTCTCGAACGCGACGTTGAGGTCGCCGCAGAGCACGAGCTTGCGCCCCTTCGCGTGCGAGTCGTTCACGAAGCCGACCATCGCCTGCAGGAAGCGCATCTTCGCGGGGAAGTCTTTGCCGCCGTTCGGCACGTAGATCGACGCGATGTCGACGTCGCCGAGCGCGCAGGTGACGATGCGCGACTCGTGATCGAACGCGGGGTGACCGAAGACGGGCCGCTTCGGGGCGAACTCCTTGCGGACGTGCAGCGCGACGCCGCTGTAGCCGCCGGCGCCTCCGTGCCAGTAGCAGTGGTAGCCCTCGAGGCGGCAGATCGTCTCGGGGATCTGGGCGAGCGAGGCTTTGATCTCCTGGAGGCAGATGACGTCGGGCTTCTCTTTCAACAGCCACTCGGTGAGCTGCCCCTCGCGGGCGCGCAGGCCATTGACGTTCCAGGTCGTGATCTTCATGGACGTGCCGTTGTTTGACGGTGCGTCCTAGCAGCTACTTCGCCAGCGTCGGCAGCTTCTTCGCCTTGCCGTTCGCCGGAGCGCGCGTCGAGTAGTTCACGACGCCGTCTTCATCGACCCAGCTGTACACGTCGGGCCCGGGCTCGCGCGGCGGCAGCGGCTTCGGCGGCTCCGGCGGAGGAGGCGGCGGCAGCGGCGCGGCCACCGGAGCCGGCGGCGCCGGCTGCTCGATCACGATCACCTGCGGCGGAGGCGCCGGCGCCGGAGCGGCCTTCTCGACCACGACCTCACGCTCGATGATCACCTGCTGCGGCGGAGGCTGCGGCGCCTGCTGTTGCACCTGCGTCCAGTAGTAGATGGGGACCACGGCGGGCGCGACCACGTGGCCGGGCCAGTAGCCGCCCGTGTGGTTGGTGACGGGCACGAGCGGCTGAATGCCGGCGCCGTTGTTCACCCACGACGGAGTCGCCGGCCCGTAGGCCTGCCCCAGACCGCCGCTCCACGTGGCGCCGGCGCCGACCTGGGACCACGAGGGACCGAACGCCGTTCCACCACGGAAGCCGAAGCGGCCCTGGGCGAGAGCAGCCGAAGCGACCAGCAAGCTGAGGAAGATCCACCGCATGTCCAAGACAGTAATCCCGTGTCAGCCCGGACTCCACCCGGGCGGGGCCAGCTGGAACTTCTCGAAGGCAAAGGGGGGCGCCACGGTGCAGCCCACCAGGCTGTAGGCGCCCAGTGACCGGGCCGACTGCCAGGTCGCCTTCTGGACGATGAACTGGGGCCGCTCGGGGGACAGCACGATCGTCTGCGTGGTGCGCCCGTCGCGGGAGATGCTCAGCTCGAGCGGCTCGCCGCCGTAGAAGTGCCAGCCTTCGGAGGCGTGCAGCACCCGGTGCCAGCGCGAGGTCTCGCCGCGCTTGAGCAGGAAGTAGATGGCGGTGGAGGCGTCGTCCCGGAACGTCTCGATGTAGTGACCACCTTCGGGATGAGCCTGAAGGCCCAGCGAAGTGATGAGGTCGTCCGCGGTCATCGTCGCGTAGGCTTCTACCATTGGTCGTCTTGAAACCACCGGACGCGTTGCAGTGGCCCGAGGAGCTCGACAGCCGCGTCGTCTTCCTCGCGGGCTCGATCGACGAGGGCGCCGCCGAGCCGTGGCAATCGCACGTCATCGGGGCGCTCGAGGATCTCGAGCTCGTGGTGCTCAACCCCCGCCGCGACGAGTGGGACGCGTCGCTCCTGCGCGAGCAGGTGAAGTGGGAGCTCGACGGCCTCGAGCGCGCCGCGCTGATCGCGATGTACTTCGCGCCCGAGTCGAAGGCGCCCGTGACGCTGCTCGAGCTGGGGCTGTTCGCCAGATCCGAGCGCCTCGTCGTCTGCTGCCCCGAGGACTACTGGCGGCGGGGGAACGTGGAGATCGTCTGCCGGCGCTACGGCGCCGAGCTCTTCGAGACCCTCGATCAGCTCATCGACCGCATCCGCGAGCACGCGAAGCGGCGCTGACTGCGTTCAGGGGGAAGAGAACCGGAACGTCACCGACGTCAGCCCGTCGACGTTCATCACCGTCTTCGTGCCCGCCTGCAGCTCGGCCTGGGTCGGCATCACGGTCCGCCGGGCGCTGACGCTGTCGTTGCTGAAGACGTCGTTCTCGAAGGCGCTGAAGGCGAAGCCCTGGCTCATCAGCACGGCCGCGGTGAGCCGGCACGTGCCGGTCGTCGTCGTCCAGGTGGGGTTGAACGTATCGGTGACCGACTCCGCCGTCGCCGTGGCGCTGGCCTGGTTCAGCGGGCAGAACAGCTCGATGCCGACGTCGGGATCCGAGAGATCGTCCCAGTCGCCGCCGCCGGGCTTCATCGCCGCGACCTGGGCCGCGCTCGGCCGCACCGTCCACGTCGCGTTCACGTCGAACGGCATCTCGCAGGCACGCGACGTCGCGCCGCAGACCTGCCCGTTCAGGCACGCGACGCACGTCGCGCCCATCTTCCCGCAGGCGGTGTTCGCGGTACCGGCGAGGCAGTTGCCGAGCGAGCCACAGCACCCCGACGCGCAGGTCGTCGGCGAGCACGGCCCGGCGCTGCCGCCTCCCGAGCCCATCGAGCCGCCCGCGCCGCCGCCCGTGCTCGCCGCGCCGCCGCCGACGCCGCCGCCGACACCGGTGCTGCCGCCCGTACCGCCGGTGCCGCCGGCCGCTCCACCCTCGCCGCCCTGACCACCGCCGGGCCGATTCACGATGACGTCCGTGGCGCCGCAGCCGGCGAGGAGGAAGAGCACGAGGACGGGGCGCATGGCTCGGCGCAGTCTGCCTCAAGCTCAGCTCCGGCGTCGCGGAAGCCGCACGGCCGACTCGCCGACCGTCCCACGCAGAGGACACTGGCGCGCCCGCCCGCACGTCCAGCCACGGGGAAGCCGTCGCGCCGTCGGCGCCAACACCGCGCAACCGCTCGCGGCGCCCTCGGGGCACGTGCGCTGCACTGGCCGCCTCCCCGAACCAGAAGGGGAAAGGAACCGACATGCGCTCCACCGAAACGCGGCTCAGTCTCAGCATCACCCTCGTGGCTCTGTTCTCCTGCGTCGGAGAGGTCACGATCATCGACCCCGACGGCCCCGCCCGCAGCGAAGCGGCGCTGTGGCAGTGCCTCACCGAAGGCAACGACGTCACGTGCGACGCCGCGCTGCCGGCACAGCCCGGCGAGTCGGGCGCGTACGCCTGCGAGGCGGCAGACCCGCGCGCGGTCTGCCCGCCACCCGCCGCGGTGAGCCGCACCCCGGGCCTCGACGCGCTGCTCACGCGAGCCGGAGCAGACGGCCGGTTCGACACCCTGCGCTGGGCCTGCCTGCTCACCGGAGCGCACCAGCGCACCTGCGTGCGCGAGGTGGCTCCCAGCGCCCCCGAGAAGATCCCCACGGAGGGCGGCGAGGTGACCCAGCCTCCGCCTCCCGCCGCGTGTGACCCGGAGCTCTGGGAGGCGTACTTCGCGCAGCTCGCCACGTTCGAGTACCGCGCGCACGGCGTGAAGATCACGTTCCCCCGCGAGCTGTTCGACACCACCGCGAGCTTCGATGATCTCGCCATCGAGGCGACGCGCGTCCCCGCGAACGAGGGCGCCCCGAGCTGCGCCGAGGGCGAGTGGGCCATGCGGCAGCAGGCCTGGCTCGACGCGGTGATGAACAACTGCCTCGGGCTCAACCAGGAGATCCTGGTGATGTGCCAGCAGGCCGCGAACTACGCCCCGGCGCAGGGAGCCTGCGGCCGCACCGGCACCTGGTGAGCGCAGGCGCCGATGCTCTCGCGCTTCGTCATCTGTCTCGCGGTCGGGGCGGTGGGCTGCGGTCGCCCCACCCCGACCGCGCCCGCGGCAGCGGCCTTCTTCGCCGAGCCTGGCGCGCCGCTGCCGGGCCTCGGCGCCGACGTGCGCGAGCGCTTCGAGAAGGGGCGTGAGGTGTTCACCCGGGGCTTCGCGCCGGGCGACGGCCTCGGCCCCGCCTACAGCGCCGCGACCTGCGCGGCGTGCCACCGAAGACCCGCGCTGGGCGGCACCGCGGGCCGCTACCGTCAGGTCTTCGTTCACGCCCGCGCCCCCGACGCGTTCCGGGTCACCTTCCAGCCGCAGTTCTCGACCGCGCCCGACCGCCCGCTCGCGCTGACGCCCGAGGGAACGAGCACCGCGGTTCGCCAGCCGATGCCCTTCTTCGGCGTGGGCCTGCTCGCGGAGATCCCCACCGACGAGATCCTCACGCGCGTCGACCCCAACGACGCCGACGGCGACGGCATCAGCGGGCGCGTCAACTTCGAGCGCGGGCACGTGGGGCGCTTCGGCCGCAAGGCCCAGGTCGCCGGGCTCTTGGGCTTCGTGCGGCTCGCGCTGGTCGATCACCTCGGCCTCACCACGGATCCGGTCGACGTGAGCGATCTGCCCGAGGCGGAGGCCCCCGCCGAGCTGCCGAGCCTCGATCGCGACGACGTGCGCGACCCCGAAGTTCCGAACGAAGACCTCGCGAACCTGATGGCCTTCGTCGCGCTGCTGGCGCCGCCCGCGCCCGACCCGCCGTCGCCGATCACCCAGCAGGGAGCGGCCGAGCTCGAGGCGCTCGGCTGCACCTCGTGCCACGTGCCGGCGCTCGACGGGCCGCGCGGACCGGTGCCCGCGTACACCGACCTGCTGCTGCACGACATGGGGCAAGAGCTCGCCGACGCCGTCGAGGTCGGAGCCGCGAGCGGCAGCGAGTTTCGAACCCCGCCGCTGTGGGGAATCGCGGCGGCAGGCCCGTACCTGCACGATGGCCGCGCCGACACGCTCGACCAGGCGATCCGCGCGCACGGCGGCGAAGCTCAGCCCGCACGCGAGCGCTACGAAGCCCTCGGAGAGGCGAGGCGCAGCGCGGTGCTCGCGTTCCTGCGCTCGCTCGGCGGCGGCGCGGTGCGGCCCGACGGCCTGCTGCCCGCGCACGTCGAGCCGCCGGCTCCAGGCACCCTGGGAGGCCCTTCGCGCGAGCTCGACCTCGCCGAGCAGCGCCGCTTCGTCGACGGCCAGGTGCTGTTCGACCGCGAGGTCGGCGTCTCGTCGGGCCTGGGCCCGTCGTTCAACGGCGACAGCTGCCGCGCCTGTCACTCGAGCGCCGCGATGGGCGGTGCGGGGCCGCGCGACGTCGACGTGATTCGGGCCGGCCGGCTGCTGGCGGACGGCACCTTCCTGCCTCCGACCTCGGGCAGCACCCTGGCGCACCGCCACGGCACGGCCGGCCGGCGACCCGAGCTCGAGCGCGATCTCGATCTCTTCGAGCGCCGCCAGACGCAGCCGCTGTTCGGGCTGGGCCTCATCGAGGCGGTGGACGACGAGCTCATCGCGGCGCGCGCAGACCCCGATGACGCCGACGGCGACGGCGTGCGGGGACGACTCCACCGGCTCTCCGACGGACGCATCGGCCGCTTCGGGTGGAAGGCCGACGTCGCCACGGTGGCCGAGTTCGTCGCCGGCGCGCTCTCCGGCGAGCTGGGCCTGACGGTGCCGGACGAGGTGCGGGGCCCGACTGCCGCGGGCGCCGGGGTGAGCCGCGACGCCGATGCGGCCGCCGACCCCGAGGTGACGCCGCGGGACTTCGACGCGCTGCGCTTCTTCGTCGCCGAGCTCGCGCCGCCGCCGAGGCGGTCGACCGACCCGCAGGCCGAGGCGCGCGGCGAGCGGCAGTTCCAGGCCTTCGGCTGCGCGGCGTGCCACGTGCCGGAGCTGATGACCCGCGACGGGCGCGTCGTGCCGCTGTACAGCGATCTGCTGCTGCACGACGTCGCCCCCGCCGCCGCCCGGCGCGTGGTGGATCCCGTCGCCGGGCGGGCGCTCCGCACGCCGCCCCTGTGGGGGCTGACGCGCGGGGCCCCCTACCTGCACGACGGCAGCGCCGAGACGCTGGAGCAGGCGATCTCGTCGCACGACGGCGAGGCCGCCTCGAGCGCGCGGCGCTGGTCCGCCGCGAGCGCTGCCGAGCGCAAGGATCTGCTGCGCTTCCTGGACTCGCTGTGAGCCCGAAGGCTCGCGCAGCTACCGGCGCCTGCGCGGACTGCCGCTGAAGACGACCGCGCCCTTCCCACCACCGCCGCCCGACGCGTGGCCGCCATGCGCGTGGCCGCCATGCCCACCGCTCCCGTGCCGCTTCGGCTTGTGGCCGTGCTGCTGCTGCTTCTGCCGCGGGTGATGCCGCTGCGGCTGCGGGTGCTGCTGCACGTGAGCCGCGCGGCGGGCCATCTCCTGCTTGAAGACCTCCGAGTCGCGCGGCACGTCGGCCTTCGGCAGCTGCGCGCGCGTGAGCTTCTCGATCTCTCGCAGCAGCGGAGCCTCCTCCGGGCTCACGAAGCTCGACGCCCGCCCGCTCGCGGCCGCGCGCGCCGTGCGACCGACGCGGTGCACGTAGTCGGCTGCCACGTGCGGCAGGTCGTAGATCACGACGTGGCCGATCTGCTCGACGTCGAGGCCGCGCGCCGCGATGTCCGTCGCCACCAGCACGCGGTACTTCCCGCTGCGGAAGCCCTCGAGCGCCGCCTCACGCTGGTTCTGCGAGCGATCCGCGTGGATGCGCGCGACGGTCTCCCCTGCCCGCTCGAGCGAGCGCGCGACCGCATCGGCGCGCCGCTTGGTGCGCGTGAAGACCAGCGTCGTATCCGAGTCCTCCTTGAGCAGCGCGACGAGCAGCGGCGTCTTCTCGTTCATCGACACGTGGAACACGCGCTGCTCCGCGCGGGTCGCGGTCGTGCCGCTGCGGACCACCTCGACGCGAACCGGGTCGTGCAGCGACGTCCGCGCGAAGTCGGCGACCTCGCCGGCCATCGTCGCGGAGAACAGCAGCGTCTGCCGCTTCTTCGGCAGCCGCTGGAGGATCTTGGTGAGCTGCGGCTTGAACCCCATGTCGAGCATGCGGTCCGCCTCGTCGAGGACGAGCGCGTCGACGCTGCCGACGTGCGCCGTGCCCTGCTGCATGTGATCGATGAGCCGCCCCGGAGTCGCCACGATGATCTGCGGCTTGCGGTGCAGCGCGGCGGTCTGCCCGCCCATGCCGACGCCGCCGATGAGCACGGCGCAGCGGACCCCGCTCGCCGAACCGAACCGCTCGACCTGCTCGGCGATCTGCAGCGCGAGCTCGCGCGTCGGAGCGAGCACCAGCACGTGGTGCACCTGCTTCGCCGCGAGCCGATCGAGCAGCGGCAGCACGAACGCCGCCGTCTTGCCGGTGCCGGTGGCCGCGCAGCCGATGACGTCACGGCCCGACAGCGCAGGAGGAATGGCTTTCGCCTGAATCGGGGTCGGCTTCTCGAAGCCGGCGCGGAGAAGGCTCTCGAGCGCCGCAGCGCTGAGGCCCAGTTGCTGAAACGTTTCCAAGGCTCTCGGCTAACACGGAAACCGTCAGAGCGCGACGCGCTTCACGAGCGCCTGGAACCGGGCGTCTTCCCGCACCGGAGCGAGCAGCGGCTCGACGTTGAGCTGCACCAGGAACCAGCTGCCCGCCTCGAACGCCTTCTCGAGCTGCTCGAGCGCCGCCTCGCGCTCGCCGAGCGCGGCAGCGATGAGCGCCCGCTGGAAGGCGCCGGCGGGGTTCTGCTCGAGGCGGGCGCTCCAGGTGCGGGCCTCGTCGAGGCGGCCCGCCATCGCGGCGGTCGCGCCCAGCTCGCCCATCAGCTCCGCCGACTTCCCGCCCGAGAGCTCGAAGGCCCTGGTGAACGCGGCCTGCGCGGCGTCGAGCTCTCCGAGCGCGCGCAGCGCCCGGCCTCTCCACATGTGGGCGATCGGGAAGCTCGCGTCCATCGCGATGATGCGCTCGCTGGTCTCGCGCACGTCCTTCCAGCGCCCCGCGTAACCATTCACGACCGACGCGGAGTTCAGCGCGATGAGCGAGAGGGGATCGAGCTCTTGCGCCGCGCGCGCCTGCTCGAGGCCGCGGTCGAACTGCGATCGGTACGAGAGGCTCAGCGCGAGCCAGTGGTGCGCGGTCGCGTAGCTCTTGTCGAGCGCGATGGCCCGCTCGAGCTCCTGCTCGGCGTCGGCCCAGCGGAAGTCGCAGTGCGCCGCGAGCAGCCCGTTCGTCGCGTGCGCGGGCGCCAGCCGTTCGTCGAGCTCGAGCGCCCGCTGCACGGCGGCCTTCGCCTTCGGGCAGTTCTCGGCCGAGGGCACGCCGGCGTACTGGTCCAACAGCGCGATGCTGTCGGCGAGGCCGACCCAGGCCGGAGCGAACGACGGGTCGAGATCCAGCGCCTGGCGGAAGTGATCCTCCGCGCGGTGCAGGCCGTCGGCGGTGCGCTTGTTCCAGAAGTACCGGCCCTGCAGGTACAGGCGGTACGCCTCGGCGCTCTTCGGCTGCTGCACCGACGAGCCGCCCTGCTGCTTCAGCGCCGCCAGCGCTCCCTCGGCGAGCTGCTGCTGCACCATGTGCGTGTCCGATGCGCCGAGCTCCCAGCGGTTCCCCCAGATCAGCGCGCCGGTGTGCACGTCGACGAGCTCGACGCGCAGCGTGTGCGGAGGCGCGAGCTCGCCGCTGAGCACGGCGTCGACTCCGAGCAGCGTCCCCGCTTCGATCGCCGACTTCGTCTGCGCCTTCGCCCGCGAGGCGCTGCTGCGCGGCATGACGCGGAGCTGCGAGGCGCGCGTGAGCTGGTAGATGACGCTGTCCGAGAGGCCCTCCGACAGGTAGTCGTCGTCGGGGTTCTTCGTCGCGTTGTCGAACGGCAGCACCGCGATCGACGCGACCGTCGTCGTCCGCTGGCGCGCGATGATGAACGCGACGGCGGCGAGCGCGAGGATGACGGTGGCCGCGAGGAAGTAGCGCGGCTTGCCCGAGGGGCGGGCCGGCTTCGGGTCCTGGGCGCCGCGGCGGACGTGGGTGTCGCTGAGCTCTCCGGCGGCCTGGTCCGAGAGCAGCGCGCCGACGTCGTGGTTCGAGCTGAACGGCTGCAGCGCGCGCGAGAGCTCGGCGGCCGACTGGAAGCGATCGGCGGGCTCCTTCTCCATCGCGCGCGTGACCACGTTCGCGAGGCCCGCGGGAAGGCCCTCGAGGCTTCGCGGGAGCGGAGGCTTCTCCTTCGAGAGGACCTGGGCGGCGAGCTCGGCGAAGCTGTTCGCGGTGAACGGCACGTGGCCGGCGAGCAGCTCGAAGAGGATGACGCCGAGGCTGTAGACGTCCGAGCGGGCGTCGGCGTTCTTCGCGCCCTTGAGCTGCTCGGGAGCCATGTAGAGCGGCGTGCCCATCGTGATGCCCGAGCGGGTCGAGTGCATCGCGCCGTCGTCGTCACCGAACTTCGAGACGCCGAAGTCGAGCACCTTCACGAAGGCCTCGCCGTTGCGCTGGGAGAGGAAGAGGTTCTCCGGCTTGAGATCGCGGTGAACGACGCCGGCGTCGTGCGCGGCCTGCAGCGCGTCGCAGATCTGGAGCATGATCGCGGCGGTGAGGCCGGGGTCGAGGCGGCCGTGGCGGCGCAGCACGTCGCGCAGCGGGCGGCCCTCGAGGTACTCCATGACGATGAACGGAGAGCCGTCGGCGAGGTGGCCGGCGTCGAACGTCTCGACGATGTGCGGGTTGCCGATGCGGCCCGCGGCGGAGGCCTCTTTCAAGAAGCGCTCGGCGAGCTCGGCGTCTCCGCGGTGCTTGGGGTGCAGCACCTTCACCGCGCGCCGGTGCTTCGTGAACTTGTGCTCGGCCTCGTAGACCGCGCCGAGCCCGCCGGTGCCGAGCAGGCGGATCACGACGAGGCGATCGGTGATGTGGGCTCCGGGCGAAAGCTGGCCCCCTGGTTCGGTCACGCGCGCGCCAGCATACGACTAGAGTGCGCGGCACATGGTGCCTCTGACGGTGTGGCTGCTCATCTGGAGCGGCGGTGCCACGCAGGAAGCCGCCGAAGCCGAGCTCGCGAAGCTGAAGTCTTGGACGTACTTCAACCGCGTCGCGATGGCGCCCGGCTACCCGCGCGTCGAAGAATCCGCGAAGGTCGCCGGCCTCAAGCCCGGCTTCTACGTGGTGACGATGGGCGCGTGCGACGAGGCGGCAGCCGACGCGCTGCTGAAGAAGGTGAACGCGTTCACGCTTCCGCCGAAGGTGAAGGCGTACTCGCGGCCGATCACGGACGGCCGGGCCGCCGACTGCCCGCGCTACGTGACTCCGGAAGAGCTGCTCGCGAAGGACGCCGAGACGCACCGCGCCGGCTGCGAGGCGGGCAAGGCCGACGCGTGCTACCAGCTGGGGCTCGGGCTCAAGGCCGAGGCGCGGCAGCAAGCCTGGAAGAAGGCGTGCAGCCTCGGCCACGGGCCGTCGTGCACGTCGCTGGCCCACGATCTCAGCTACTACAAGGCTCCGCTCGAGGAGACCGGCGCCGCGTACCTGCGCGGCTGCGAGCTCGGCGGCGACCGCAGGGCGTGCCAGGACGCGAGGGAGTTCTTCCAGGTCCGCCTCAAGGATCCGGCGAGCGAAGCCAAGGCCGCGGAGATCTGGTGCACGCGCGACAAGAACTGCGCGACGTGGGGGAAGCTCATCGCGCCGAAGGATCCCGCCGGTGCCGCGAAGCTGTGGATCGAGGACTGCCAGACGCGGCGGGCGCTCGATTACTGGGGCGAGGCGTGCCTGTACGCGGGCGAGGCGCTCGCGAAGGGCACGGGCGTGAAGAAGGACGCCGCGCTCGCGAAGACGCTGTGGACGCGCGGCTGCCGCGAGCTGGAGTGCGACGATTGCTGCTTGAAGATCGGCGAGCAGCCGCGGCCGGATGGCGACTGAAGCGGCTCACTCGAGGCAGCGCGCCAGGGTGTCTGCCGGCAGCGCCGCCAGCGGTTTCTCCGGCGGCAGCGGCACTTCGTCGTCGGAATGCGGAGACCGGTAGATCGTCGCGAACGCCGGCACGTATGCCTCGCCCGGCGGTGGCTCGACGACGTACAGCCACCAGAACGACGTCGGCAGCGACTCGCCTTTGGGACGCTTGACGATGTTCAATTTGCGATCGACCTCGAAGCCGGAGTTCCAGCCCCGCTCGACGCGCCCCTGTGACTCCTGGCGCAGGCCGATGTCGAACGCGTTGCCTCCCCCGCGGCGGTTCGTCCACTCGACGAGGACCGCGAAACGCGTCGCGCCCGCCTTCGTCTGCCCGACTCGCCGCGCCGCCAGCAGCTTCGCCTTCGGGAGGGGCAGCAGCTTCACGGCCGGTCCCTGCGCTTCGATTGGAAGCTCGGCCGTACAGTCCTCTTCGTCGGTTCCCCGGCAGACGCTGGCCTTCGTCACGCCCGGCCCGACCCGGAAGACCACCAGCAGCCGTTCAGCGACCGGCGGCAAAGCGACCTCGACGCGTTGAAGCTCCTTCCCCTGCGCGTCGACCGAGATTCGCGCGACCTCCTGCTCACCCGGTGGATGCAGGAAGAACAGGAACGGCGGCAGCTGCATCGCGGCCGTCAGCTTCACGTCGGCGATCACCAGGCTGCTGCGATCCGCTTCCGAGACTTCCCAGACCGGGTCGATGACCATGCCCTTCGGGTAGCGGAACAGCTTCACCTGGGAGATCAGCCGCGCGTCCGTCGTGAAGAAGGCCTTGCCGGGCTGCGCCGAGAGGGCGACGAGCAGGGTCAGAGCTCCGAGCTGCACCCGCGCCCCCTACCAGCCACGCCGGGCAAAAAAAAGCCGTGAGACCTCGCGATCTCACGGCTCGAAACTGGTCGGGGCGACTGGATTTGAACCAGCGACCACTTGCACCCCAAGCAAGTGCGCTACCAGGCTGCGCTACGCCCCGATTGATACAGGCCCGATGTACAGCGGGTCACGACGCGGGCCTTATGCCCGCCTGACCGCATCAAGGCAAGCGCGAGTAACCGCTCACTCGTCGTTGTCGTCGTCCGCGTCGGGAGCGTCGTCATCGTCCTCAGCCGACGGACCGTCGTCGGTGGGCACCCGACCCTCGTTCAGGGCCGCCTTGAGGACCTGCGACGGGCGGAACGTGAGCACGCGCCGCGCGGAGATCTCGATCTCCTTCCCCGTCTGCGGGTTCCGCCCGACGCGCGCCTTCTTGAAGCGCACCAGGAAGTTCCCGAAGCCGGAGATCTTGACCTTATCCCCCCGCTCCAGCGTCTCTTTCAGCTGGTCGAACACCAGCTCGACGATCTCCGCCGACTCCTTCTTCGAGAACCCTACCTTCTCGTAGACGCTCTCGATGATGTCCGCTTTCGTCATAGGCCTGCGAGGATACGCCAACCCAGCGTAACCGCAAAAGATTTCACTGAACGCTGAAGTAGTACGCCTGCGGATGGTGGAAGACGAGCGCCGAGACCGAGGCCTCGGGCTCCATCATGCAACCGTCCGTCAACTCGACGCCGATGTCCTGGGGCTTGAGCGCGGCGAACAGCTTCTCCTGATCCTCCAGCCGCGGGCACGCCGGGTACCCGAACGAGTACCGCTTGCCGGAGTACTCCGCCCGGAACCGCTCGAGCATCGTCATGTCCGGCCGGTCGGGAGTGCCCCACATCGAGCGGATCTGCGAATGCAGCATCTCGGCGTACGCCTCGGCCGTCTCCAGCGCCAGCGCCTGCACGCCGTGCATCTTCACGAAGTCGCCCGCCGCCTTGTGCTTGTCCGCGAGCGCCCGAATCCCCTCGCCCGCCGTCACCACGAACAGCGCGAGGTTGTCTTCCGCCGGGTGAACGAAGTCGGCCAGGCACACCTGCGACTCCTTCTCCTGCCGCGGCAGCTCGAACTTGATGCCCGCCTCCGTGAGCTCGATCGTGTTCCCGTAGCCCTTGCACTTGAAGAAGCGGAACACCGCGCGCGGCTTCATCAGCCCCGTGCGCATCTCGGCCTTGATCGCGTCGAGCTTCTCCTTGAGCTCCAGGCCTTTGCGCCCGTCTTCGCTGTCGCGCAGCTTCGCCTCGTCCGGAGTCCCCAAGAGCCGCGCCACCGAGCCCTTCACGCCGAAGTGCCGCCCGTACAGCATCACCGGGTTGATGAACCGCCAGATCTGATCCAGCGGCGTGTTCGTGATGACGTGCCGCTCGAAGTCCGGCGGCTTGGGCACCGACGCCAGGATCTCGATCTTCGAAGACCGGGTCGTGTTCGCCGTCGTCCCGCTCGACTGCACCTTGATCGCCCCGTCGTGCTTGAGCTTCTCGCGCCGGTCCGCCAGGTCCGCCTTCAGCTTCTCGAACGCCGCGGGGTCCACGATCTGCTTCGCGAGCTCGAGCCCGCTCATCGCGTCGTTCGCGTACGCGACCGTGCCCGCGTAGTTGGGCGCGATCTGCTTGTCGACGAAGTTGCGCGACAGCGCCGCGCCGCCCACGAGCACCGGCACCTTCACGCCGGCGGTCGTCAGGTCCTGCGCCGTCGTCACCATCTGGTGCGCGCTCTTCACCAAGAGGCCGCTCAACCCGATGATGTCCGGGTTGTGCTCCTTCACGGCGGCCACGAGCTGCTCGGGCGGCACCTTGATACCGAGGTTCACGACCTGGAAGCCGTTGTTGGCCAGAATGATCTCGACCAGGTTCTTGCCGATGTCGTGAACGTCGCCCTTCACCGTCGCGAGGATCATCTTGCCGCGCACCGCCGTCGCCGACTTGTCCATCTTCGGCTCGAGGTACGCGACCGCGGCCTTCATCGCCTCGGCGCTCTGCAGCACCTCCGCGACGATGAGCTCGTTGTTGCCGAAGAGCCGGCCGACCTCGTCCATGCCCTTCATCAGCGGGCCGTTGATGATGTCGAGCGGCTTCGTGCCGGTGGCGAGCTTCGCGTCGAGATCCGCGATCAGACCGTCGCGCGAGCCCTCGATGATGTACCGGGCCAGCCGCTCGTCGAGCGACAGGTTCGAGGCCACCACCTTCGTGGTCGGCTTCTTCTCGCGGAAGTGCGCCGCGAACGGCGTGATCGGATCCGCGCCGCGGTTGTAGAGCAGGTCCTCGCAGAGCTTCTTCTCGGTGTCGGGGATCTGCGGGTACCGCTCGAGCTTCTCCGAGTTGACCAGCGCGAGGTCCAGCCCCGCCTGCACGCAGTGGTACAGGAACACCGAGTTCAAGACCTCGCGGCCCGCCGTCGGCAGGCCGAACGAGACGTTCGAGATGCCGAGCACCGTCTTGCACTGCGGGAAGCGCTGCTTGATGAGCCGCACGCCCTCGATCGTCTCGACGGCGCTGCCGGTGTACTGCTTGTCGCCCGACGCGCAGGGGAACACGAGGGGGTCGAAGTAGATGTCCTCGGCCTTCACGCCGAAGTCCTTGGTGAGGATCTCGAACGACCGCTCGGCCACCGCCAGCTTGCGGTCGCGCGGCACGGCCATGCCCGTCTCGTCGATGCAACCGACGACGAGCGCCGCGCCGAACCTCCGCGCGAGCGGCACCACCTTCTCGAAGCGCTCGAGGCCGTCCTCGAGGTTCACCGAGTTGATGATCGCCTTGCCCTGGCAGTACGTGAGCGCCGACGCAATGACCTTCTCGTCCGTCGAGTCGATCATGATCGGCACGCGGACCTTCTTCACGACGACATCGAGGAACCGGTTCATGTCCTCGAGCTCGTCGCGATCGGGGTTCGCGAGGCAGACGTCGATGACCTGGGCTCCGCGCTTCACCTGCGCGCGCGCGACCTCGCCGGCGTCCTCGAGCTGGCCGGCGATGATGAGCTCCTTGAACTTCTTCGAGCCGATGACGTTGGTGCGCTCGCCGACGATGATCGGCCGCACGTCTTCGATCTCCACGCAGTCGACGCCCGACAGCCGCGACTTGAGCACCGGCTTCGGCTCGCGCGGCTTGAGGCCGCGAACCGCCGCCGTGATCGCCTCGATGTGACCCGGGTGCGTGCCGCAGCAGCCGCCGACCACGTTGAGCCAGCCCTCGTCGGCGAAGCGCCTGAGCGCGCGCGCGAGCATCTCGGGCGTCTCGAGGAACTTGCCGTTCTCGTCCGGCAGGCCCGCGTTCGGCACGCAGCTCACCGGGAAGCGCGTCATGCCCGCGAGCGTGCGGATGTGGTCCGTCATGAACTCGGGGCCGGTCGCGCAGTTGAGGCCCACGTACAAGAGGTCGAGGTGCTCGACGGCCGTGGCCAGCGCGTCGATCGACTGCCCGGCGAGCATCGTGCCCATCGGCTCGATGGTGACGGAGATCGCGATGGGGATCTCTTCCTGAGCCCGCTTGAACGCCTGCTGGATGCCGAGCACCGCCGCCTTGATCGTGCGCGTGTCGTTCGACGTCTCGATGAGCAGGTAGTCGACGCCGCCCTCCATCAGCGCGAACGCCTGCGCCTCGAAGTGCTCGATGAGCTGCCCGAACGTGATGCCGCCGACGACGCTGATCGCCTTCGTGGTGGGCCCCATCGAGCCCGCGACCCACTTCCCGAACTTGTCGGCCGCGGCCCGCGCGAGCTGCGCCGCCTTCACGTTGATCTCGTGCGCGCGCTCGCCCAAGCCGAACTCGTCGAGCACCAGCGGCGTCCCGCCGAAGGTGTTCGTCTCGGTCACGTCGCAGCCGGCGGCGAAGTACGCCTCGTGGATCTCCTGGAGCACGTCCGGCCGGGTGATGGCCAGGTACTCCATGCAGCCTTCGTACTTCGCGCCGCCGAAGTCCTGCGCCTTCAAGTTGCGCGCGAAGATCTGCGTACCCATCGCGCCGTCGAGCACGATGATGCGCTCCTTCATCGCGGCTTTGAGCGCGGCGATGCGCGCGGCGCGGGCGGAGTTGTTGTTCACGTGAGGCAACGCAGTCATTTCCTGGCTCCAGTCAGCAGGAAGACGCGAAACGGCGACGCGGCCTCCCGGGGGTACGGCGTGAAGACGACGTTCTTGAAGCCGGCTTCGGCGAGGTGCTGTTCGAGCACCTTCGGTTCGAAGCCGAGGTGGAGGTGGCCGAGCTGCTCCTGCACCCACTTCTCCTGGTGCGGCATCAGCTCGAGCACGACGATGCGGCCTTGCGGCTTGAGCAGCCGGGCGGCCTCTTTGAGCACGTCCGCCGGCTCGGCGACGTGGTGCAGGCTCTGCGAGATGACGACGAGGTCCTTCTTGCCCGCCGGCAGCGGCAGCTTGTGCAGGTCGGCCTCGAGGAAGGAGATGTTGTCCGCGCCCGCCTTCTCGGCCCGGGCCTTCGCCTGCTCGAGTGACGAGGCAGAGCGATCGATCGCCACGACCTTCTTCGCCCACTTCGCGAGCTCGACGCTCAGCACCCCGGTGCCGCAGCCGAAGTCCGCCACGTCCAAGGGAGGCAAGAGCGTCGACAGCGCCGTCGCCCACAACATCCACGACTGGCCGGGCTCGAGCAGCTTCTCGTTCAGCGCCTGCCGGTCTTCCCGCCGCCGCAGCAGGTCGGTCAGCCGCGCGCGGTCGCCGTGCGGATCTTCCGCCTCCTTCGTCAGGCGGATGAGCGGCCACCGCGGGTCCGTCGGCGGCAGCGCGATGGAGTAGTACGTGTAGCCCGCCTGGCGGTCTTCCTTGATGAGGTCCAGGCCGCGCAGCTTCGAGAGGTGGTGGGACACGGACGACTGCGCCACCCCGACCAGCGAGACGATCTCGCTGACGTTCAGCGGCGCCTCGCCCACCAGGCGCAAGATCCTCAGGCGGGTCGGATCGCCCAACGCCTTGAAGCTCTCGGACAGCGCCTCCATATCTGCGCATCGACATATATCGATTTGCCCGAGCCTGTCACTGGCAGTTTCCATGTGCGCCCCCGTGCACACCCGATGTCACCGAACGGCGACCACTTGGGGGTGGCCCGGGGCTTCCAATCGATAACGGCCATGTCCCGTCTGAGCGTGTTCACCGCCCCCGCGAAGGTCCACCAACGCCGCCTCGATCGCCTGAGCGACCGGCTCGACGCCGCCACCGCCGATGGCCGCATCGATCGCACCGAGCGCCAGGCGCTGCGCGACGCCCTCGACACCACCGCGAAGAAGGCCCGCGGCCTGGTCGCCTACCAGCACGCCCCGGTGCAGGCCGTGCTGTCCGCCGCGAAAGAGGCGCTGCGCGACGGCACGCTGGTCGGGAGGTCGGACCGCTTCGAGGCCCGGCTCGAGCGCTCCGGCGACCGGCTGGTGAGCCAGGCGACGCGCGCGGCCGAGAGCAACCCGCTCAAGGGGTGGAAGAGGCGCTTCCCGGGCATCGCGACGCGCGACTTCACCTTCAAGGGGCTGAAGGTGAACGCCGTCGCGATCGATCTCGCCGACCCGCGGGTGCGGCTGCAGACCAACTCGCAGTCCGAACGCGGGCGCACCGTCGACGGCCAGGCGAAGGCGCACCACGCCGAGATCGCCATCAACGGAGACTTCTTCTCGCTCTCCACCTTCGCCCCGTCGGGCCTCGCCGAGACGAACGGCCAGCGCTGGAGCGGCACCTCCAGCGGGTTCGAGCCGTCGATCGCCTTCACCGGCCGCCACGCCGAGCTCTTGCCCACCGGGCACCACGGAGAGCCCGGCTGGGCCGACAACGTCGTCTCCGCCAGGCCCGCGATGCTCGTCGACGGCAAGGTGCTCGCGAACCCGCCGGGCGGGATGAACGAGCGCACCGCGCGAACCGGGGTGGGGCTCTCGAAGAGCGGCCGCGTGCTGTACCTCGTCGCGGTCGAGGGCCGCTCGGGCGTGAAGGGGCTCACCGCCACCGAGCTCGGCCAGCTCTTGAAGTCGCTCGGCGCCGACGACGGCATGGCGATGGACGGCGGAGGCAGCGCGCAGATGTACCAGCGCGGCCGCGGGCTGGTGAAGCCGTCGACGGACCCCGGCGGCCGCCGCGGAGTGGCCAACGTGCTGATGGTGCAGTCGCGGCGTTAGCGGTACCGTCGCGCGCGTTGATCGCCGCACTGACCCTCTTCCTCCTCGCCGCGGACGCCGGCGTCACGAGCGCCCCGAAGGCGGTCGTGCTCATCGCCCCGACGCCCGAGGTGTTCGACAAGTGGGAAGCCGCGAAGCCGTCGGAGCGCGCCGCGGTGAAGGGGCTCACCGACAAGGTGAAGATCAACGAGCGGATGCTGATCGCGATCGCGGTCGAAGGCTACGAGCTGCCGCGCTCGCGCAAGGTCGAGCTGAACGCCGACATCGTCATCACCGACTCCACCGGCCGCGTGGTGCTCGAGAAGGTCTCGGCGGCGATGGCGCGCGTCTACGACCCGAAGACGCAGGTCGGCCTCGTGCTCAAGCCGATCGGCGCGCTGATCTACGGCGTGACCGACCCCGAGGGCGTCTACACGGCGAAGGTGACCGTGTGGGATCAGATCCGCGGTGAGTCGATCAAGACCGTCGCGCAGTTCACGGTCTCGCGGTGACGATCGAAGACACGGACAAGGTCGACTGGGTCGCCTGGAAGGGCGACCGCCTGCTGCTGGTCATCACCGACCATCTCGAATGGACGGACTTCGAGGCGCACGCGGAGCTGCTCCGCAGCAAGATCGAGTCGTACGTGACGTACATCGAGTCCGGTCAGCTCTGGGAGCTGCCGAGGGCGCCGAAGTCCGTCGACGTCGTCATCGAGCTCGCGCTGAAAGAAAAGCCGCCTCCGGCGGCGACTTCCCTCTTTCACTCGGTCGAGCACGTGCTCCAGGACCGCGGCATCGGCTTCGAGGTGTGGGTCGGCCTCCGCGAGGACACGCTTCGCATGTCGGCTCCTTCGAAGCGCTTCGAGGCGCCGCGGTGACGCTGCAGGATCGCCTTCGAGGCCGCCGCTTCGGCCTCGTGCTGTCGGCCGGCTACTTCGGCTTCTTCGGTCACGCCGGCTTCGTCGAAGCGCTGCTCTCGAACGGCCTTCGCCCCGCAGCGTGGGCCGGCACGAGCGCCGGCGGGCTCGTCGCCGCGCTGCACGCGGCCGGCATGACGCCGCCGCGCATCGCCGAGCTGCTCACGACGCTCGAGCGGAAGCACTTCTGGGATCCCGACCCGCTCGGCGCCGCCGTCGACGCGCTGCGCGGCGGCACGAAGGCGACCGGCCTGCTCAAGGGCGACCTCTTCCGGAAGCTGCTCACCGACAACCTGCCGGTCTCCAGCATCGAGCAGTGCAGAGAGCCGGTGCTGCTCATCGCGGCGAGCCTGTCGAGCCAAGCGGCGCACCCGATGACGAGCGGAGACCTCGCCTCGGCCATCCACGCGACGTGCGCGTACCCGGGCATGTTCCAGGCGGTGCGCCGCGACGGCCTGTTGCTGTGGGACGGAGGCATCGTCGACAAAGCGCCGGTCCTCGCGCTCGCCGAGGCGCAGCAGCTCGACGCCCTGCTCGTCCACTTCCTCCCCAGCCGCGACGGAGCCACCGAGCCCTCGGGCCCCCTCGCGTACCTCGGCGGGATGATCTCCGGCATGGCGGCCCTTCGAAAAGATCACTTCCGCCTGCAGCTCGAGCTCTTGAAGGCGCGCGGAGTCGAAGTGCACGTCATCACCTCGAAGCTGCCGGCGGTCTCGCCGCGCGAGCTGCACCGCGGAGCCGAAGCGCTCGCAGCGGGCCGCGCGTCAGCGGAAGCAGCGCTCAGCGCCGAGCCTCGAGCGTGGGAGCCGTCGGACTGACGCCTCAGCCGTACCGCCGGTGATCCACCATCAAGCACCGGTCCTGCACGACGTCGATCCCCGCGGCGACGAGCCGCTCGGCGACCTCATCGTTCCGAATGCCGAGCTGCAGCCACACGGCCTTCGGCTTCTTGGCCAGCAGATCCTCGAGGTGCGCAGCGACGTCGTTGGGCCGGCGAAAGACGTCGACGAGGTCGATCTCTCCAGGGACGTCGACGAGCTTGCGGTACACCTTGGCGCCGAGGATCTCCGTCGCGTCCGGGAAGTACACCGGCACGGGGATGACCTCGACCCCGCGGCTCTTCAGGTACTGCGGCACGTAGAACGCGGGCTGCCCGGCCTGGTCTTCGGTCTTGATGCCGAGCACGGCGACCCGCTTCGACCTGCGCACAATCTCCGCAACCCCAGCTTCGTCCTCGATGAGCCTGGCCATGACTCACAAAGTAACGCCCCAAGGTAGAGTCGCGCGCCATGATCGCACTGTTCACCTGGGTCGCGCTGGCGGCAGCGCCGGCCACTCCCTCGGCCAAGAACGTCTACGACCTCGACGGGCAGAAGTTCCTCGCGGCGGCGCGCCACGATCTCGAGACGCTGAAGATGTTCACGGAAGGCCTGCACAAGACGTCGAAGGCGGCCTTCAACAACAAGGCCCTGTTCGGCACGGTGACCAAGGCGACGTACACGGCCGAGCAGAAGGCGCTGCTCTTGAGCACCTGGGGCGCGCTGTTCTCGTACTTCACCTCGATCGAGTCGATCCGCCAGCGCTACTGGGACTTCGTGAAGCTGCCGCCGACCGACGCGCGCCACGCGTGGGGCTTCCTGCTCACGCACACCGCGCTCACCGCCCAGCTCGGCGACGGCCTCTCGTTCGCGGATCTCACCCAGGGCAACCCGCAGCTCGAGACGCTCTTCGACGAGCCCAACTCCGACTTCGGGGTCCCCGCCGGCTCGTACGCCGACTTCAAGCTCAAGGCGATCAACGTCGCGACCAGCACCCAGCTGATGACCGGCGACACCTGGACGCCGGCGGCGAAGAAGGCGCTCGAGTCCCAGAAGGCGCTGTCCGAGCCGACCGTCGCGTGGGCGCTCTCGGAGATGGCCGCCGACACCAAGGTCGCCAAGGACAAGCTCGGCAAGCGCGGCATGCCGCTGTTCTTCAAGAACGCCCTCGACATCGTGAAGGACTCGACCGCCCACACGATCTTCCCCGCCCAGAAGACGTTCGCCGAGTGGGCCGGAGACACCCGCGTCGCGCGCATCGGCATGCCGCTGCTCACGCAGGAGCAGTGCAACGCGCTCGCTCCGCGCCTTCAGCCCGGAGACATCGCCGTCACGCGCCAGAACTGGTTCCTCTCGAACATCGCCCTGCCCGGGTTCTGGCCGCACGCGATGCTCTACGTCGGCACCGCGAACGATCTCTCGGCCGCCTTCGACGCCGACGACGAGGTGAAGCAGTGGGCCGCGGCGCAGCGCGAGAAGGCCGAGTCGTTCACCAGGCTGCTCGAGAAGCGCTACCCGGAGAAGTGGAAGGCCTACAACGGGAAGGACTTCCAGGGTCACGGGCCGATTCGCGTCATCGAGTCGATCAGCGAGGGCGTGAGCTTCACCGCCTTCGAGCACGCCTTCGGAGTCGACTACCTCGGCGTCATGCGCCCGCGCCTGTCGAAGCTCGAGAAGGCGCGCGCCATCGAGCGCGCGTTCAAGTACCAGGGCCGCCCGTACGACTTCGACTTCGACTTCTTCTCGGACTCGACGCTGGTCTGCACCGAGCTCGTCTACAAGTCGTACGCGCCCGCGGCGGATCAGAAGGGCATCAAGCTCGACCTCGTCGACGTCGCCGGCCGCCGCACGCTGCCCGCGAACGAGATCGTGAAGGCGTTCGATCAGCAGTTCGGCACGCCGAACCAGCAGCTCGACTTCGTGGTCTTCATGGATGGCAACGAGAAGTCCGGGTCGTGCAAGGAAGGCACGGTCGACGACTTCCGCAAGTCCTGGCAGCGCATGAAGTGGGACGTGGCGCAGAAGTAGAAAAGGGGACAGGCCCCATTTCTTCAGAACTGCGGCGCGAACCGGCCCATGCCCTCGGCGCAGTAGACGGTCACCAGCCCGCTCGCGTCGCGCAGCGCCATTCCCGGCTCGAAGCGGAACATCATGATGCCTTCGTCCGAGTTCGCCTTGAGCTCTTCCAGCTTGTCGTAGCCGCGGCCGTCCGGCAGGCGAATCTTGCAGCCGTGCCAGTCGAAGTTGTCGAGGTTGTAGATGATGAACCTGCGCGCATCGACGAGGCCGCCGGAGATCTGCACCCGCGCGTGCAGCGGGCGCTGCGTCGCGACCTGCGGCGGGTTCACGCCGCCCCCCTGCACTCCCGGCACTCCACCTCCACCGCCGCCCGGAGGAGGCGGCGGCGGCACCGGCGCTACCGCCTGCGGCACCACCGAGATCGACGGCGCCCGCGCCTTCGCGAGCCGCAAGCCCTTGAACGCAGACGCGGCCGTGTCGAGGTTCACCCGCGCCAGCCCGTCCCAGACCTCCATCACCACCGCCGTACCGACCGCCTGCTTCGACTCGGCGGAGACGATGTCGAGCGTCGTGCCCTTCGAGAGCCCCTGGCTCGAGCCCATGCGCACGTACGTCTCGCCGCGATCGAGGAAGACCTCGGGCGCTTGGCTGAGGACGGCCGCCAGGATGAGTACGGTCATGGGTTCTTCAAGCCGACACGCGCTCGACCCCACCCGCCGCGATGGCCTTGTCGATGAACGTGTGGATGTCACCCACCGTGCGCATCTGCCGCGCATCGTTCTCGGGGATGCGAACGTTCAAGGACTTCTCCAGCGCCACGATGAGGTCGACGCCGTCGAGGCTATCGAGCCCAAGATCCTCACGCAACCTCGCCCCCGGCACGATCTTTTCCTTGTCGAGCTCGAATTCGGAGACCAGCGTCTCCGTCACGACGCTTCGAACTTTTTCGGCAAGGGTGGGTTCAGCCATGGGGTGTCTCCGCTAACAAGAGTGCAAACAACCTGTCAATTCCCTTCGAGAAACGTCCGTGCTAACCCAAGGCGCCACAACGATGAGACGTGCTGTCATCACCGGAATAGGGGCCGTGTCGAGTCTGGGTCTCACGCTCGATTCCATCTCCAACGCGTTACGGTCTGGTGCCAGCGGCATCGAGATCGATCCTGAACGTAAAGACCGGGGCTTCCGGTCTTCGCTCACCGGTGTCATCCGCGGGTTTGATCCGGCCCGGTACTTCGATCGCAAGCACCGCAAGACGATGGGCCAGGCGGCGCTCTTCGGCTGCACCGCCGCGCTCGACGCGGTCTCCGACGCCGGATTCAAGCGCGACGAGCTCTCCCGGCCCGACGTCGGCGTCATCTTCGGCAACGACTCCACCTGCGACGCCTCGGACGAGCTGTTCCGCTCGCTCGCGAAGGAAGGCCGCACCAGCGCCCTCGGCACGGGTCACATCATCCGCGTGATGAACTCGACCGTGACGATGAACCTCTCGAACATCCTCGGCGTGAAGGGCGCCGCGTGGACGCTCTCGGCCGCGTGCGCGAGCGGCCTTCACGCGCTCGGCCAGGCCGCGATGATGATCGCGCAGGGCATGCAGGACGTCGTCATCTGCGGTGGCGCCCAGGAGATCGGCTGGCAGGGCATGGCCGCGTTCGACGCGCTCGGCGCGCTCTCCACCCGCGAAGATCAGCCGAAGAAGGCCTCGCGCCCGTTCGACAAGACCCGCGACGGCCTCGTGCCCTCGGGCGGCGCCGCGGCGCTCGTCGTCGAGTCGATCGAGCACGCGCGGGCGCGCAACGCCCGCATCTACGCCGAGATCCTCGGCTACGGCTTCTCGTGCGACGGCGGCCACCTCACGAACCCCGATGGCGACGGCGCCCGGCGGGCCATGCTCGCGGCGCTCAAGGGCGCGCACGTGCACCCCAAAGAGCTCGACTACGTGAACGCCCACGCCACCTCGACGCCGATCGGCGACGCGGTCGAGGCCGAGGCGATCGCCAAGGTGCTCGACGGCCACAAAGCTCCCGTGTCATCGACGAAAGGCCTCACCGGCCACGAGTGCTGGATGGCGGGCGCCTCGGAGCTCGTCTACTGCGTGCTGATGATGCGCGACGGCTTCATCGCCGGGAACCACACCCTCGAAGAGGCCGACGCGCGGTGCTCGGCCATCAACCTGCCCGTCGGCTCCATCAGCTCGCGCCCGCGCACCATTCTCAAGAACTCGTTCGGCTTCGGCGGTACGAACGGGTCGGTCGTCCTCCGCAGTCTCGACACGTGAGCGCCCCCGAGCTGCCGCTGCCGGAAACGGTGCTGCCGCACCGGCCTCCGTTTCTGTTCGTCGATCGCATCGTCGAGATGACGGCCACCAAGGTGGTCGGCGTTCGCACCTTTCGCCCCGACGAAGATTTCTTTCGCGGACACTTTCCAGGGCAGCCGATCGTACCTGGGGTGATCTTGATCGAAGGCCTCGCCCAGACGATGGCGTACTACGCGCTCCAGCACCGCAAGGCGTCGCGCGTGTTCCTCGTCGGCATCGACCGCGCCCGCTTCCGCGGCTTCGTCGAGCCCGGCGTCGAAGTCACCTACACCGTCGACGTCGGTGAAGAGCGCTTCGGCACGCTCGAAGGCAAGGGCCGCGTCGCCGCCGGCAAGCGCCGCCTCGCCGACGCCGACGTCCGCGGCTACGCCGGCGACCCCGGAGGCATCCTCGGTTGAAAGGGGAAGTCTTCAGGCCCGACCCCTCCCTGCCCGAGGGGCACTTCGACGTGCTCGTCATCGGCTCGGGCATGGGCGGCCTCACCGCCGCGCTCCTGCTGCTGCGCGAGGGCTTCAAGGTCTGCGTCGTCGAGCAGCACTACCGGCCCGGCGGCTGCCTGCACCGCTTCTTCCGAAAGCGCATCCCCTTCGACACCGGGTTTCACTACCTCGGCGGCCTCGACGACGGCGGCACGCTCAACCAGTACTTCAAGTTCCTCGGCGTCCGAGACCGCGTCTCGGTTCATCACCTCGACAAAGACGGCTTCGACGTCCTGCGCTTCCCCGGCTACGAGTTCCGCATCCCCGCCGGGTGGGGGCCCTTCGTGCAGCGCCTCGAAGAGGAGTTCCCCGCCGAGCGGCCCGCCATTCGCCGCTTCGCCGAGGCCTGCCAGGAGGTCTGCCGCGAGAGCTTCGCGTACTCGTTCGTGAAGCCGAAGGATGACGAGCTCGGCAAGTACGGCAACGTCACGCTCGGCGCGTTCCTCCGCTCGCTCGAGTGCAGCGATCGGCTCAAGGCGGTGCTGTGCGGCCAGTCGTTCCTCTATGGCGTGCCCCCCGAGCGCACGCCGCTCGAGCTGCACGCGCACGTCGTCGACTCGATGCTGCAAGGGCCCGCCGGCATCGACGGAGGCGGCGAGGCGCTCGCGCAGACGATGGTGAAGGCCATCCGCGAGCAGGGCGGCGTCGTGCGCACGCGCACGCCGGTCACGCACCTCGAGCTCGACGGCGGGAAGCTCACCGCGGCCCACGTGCCGAAGGGCGAGCCGATTCGCGCGCGCATGTTCATCTCGAACGCTCACCCGCACCACACGCTCGACCTGTTGCCGCCCGGCGCGTTCAAGCCCGCCTACGTGAACCGCGTGCGCGACATGAAGAACGGCATCGCGTGCGTCGCGGGCTACTTCCTGTCGACCGCGCCCGACGCTCCGAAGCGCAACTACAACATGTACGTGAACCCGTCGTTCGACATCGATCGCACGTACCGGGCGAACGCGTTCGGCGAGGGCCAGACCGACCAGAAGGCCGTGTTCGTCACCTTCCCTTCGGATCGCGAGAGGGTCTGGCCGTTCCCGCGCATGGTGCTCTCGCTCGGCATCATGCCGTGGAGCGAGGTCGCCGCGTACCAGAACAGCCGCACCGGGCAGCGCAGCGACGAGTACAAGGCGCTGAAGGCGAAGCACGGCGCTGCGCTGCAGCGCGCGATCGAAGAGTACCTGCCCGATCACGCCGGGCACCTGCGCATCGCCGAGATCTCCACGCCGCTGACGAACCGCGACTACACGCGCACCGCGGAAGGCGCCATGTACGGGCTCGAGCACTCGGTCGATCGCTGGGGCAAATACGCGCTCGGCACCCGCACCAAGATCCCCAACCTGCTGCTCACCGGCCACAGCGTGCTGATGCCCGGAGTCGTCGGCGTCACCATCGGCGCCTTCATCACCTGCAGCTACCTGCTCGGCTTCGAGGCGATCTTCGATAGGGTGGCGCGCGCATGAGCGCACGGCGCGTCGTCATCACCGGCTGGGGGGCCCTGACGCCGATCGGCAACGACGCCGACGCCATCGTCACGTCGCTGCGCACCGGGCGCTCGGGCATTCGCGCGATGTCCGAGTGGAACAGCTGGGCCGATCTGCACACCAAGGTCGGCGGCGTCGTCGACGGCTTCGACGAGAAGTCGATTCCCCGCGAGTTCCGCCGGTCGATGAGCCGCGTCGCCATGCTCGCGGCCGAGGCCTCGAAGCGCGCGCTCGCCGCGTCGAAGCTCCAGCCCGAGCTGCTCGGGTCGGGGCGCGTGGGCATCTCGATCGGGCAGACCGTCGCCGCTCCGTCGGCGACGCAGGTCTACTTCGACACGCTGCGCGCCGAGGGCGTCCGCGCGCTCAAGTCGACCACGTTCCTGCAGATGATGGGGCACTCGGCGGCCGCGAACGTGGCGCTGATGCTGCGCTGCACGGGCCGCGTGTGGAGCCCCGCCGCCGCCTGCGCCTCGTCGTCGCAGGCCATCGGCCAGGGCTTCGAGACCATCCGCGACGGCGTTCAGGACGTCATGCTCTGCGGCGGCACCGAAGAGCTGCACGCCACGACGGCGATCACCTTCGACATCGTTCAGGGCACCTCGCGCGCGTTCAACGACTCGCCGACGAAGACGCCCCGGCCGTTCGACAAGCGCCGCGACGGGCTCGCCGTCGCCGAGGGCGCCGGCGTCGTCGTGCTCGAAGAGCGCGAGCACGCGCTCCGGCGCGGGGCCGAGGTGCTCGGCGAGGTCGTCGGGTTCGCCACCACCTGCGACGGCGAGCACATGTCGTCGCCGGCGAAGGCGGGCATGGCGCGCACCATGAGGCTCGCGCTCGAGAGCGCGGGGCTTGCCCCCAAAGACATTCAGTACGTGAACGCGCACGCGACGGCGACTCCGACCGGAGACGGCGTCGAGGCCCAGGCGACGCTCGACGTGCTCGGCCCCGACGTGCCGGTCAGCTCGACCAAGGGCCACACCGGCCACACGCTCGCCGCCTGCGGCGCCATCGAGGCGGTCTTCAGCCTGCTGATGATTCAGCGCGGCTTCATCGCGCCGACGCTGAACCTCGAAGAGATCGCCGACGACTGCGTCGGCCCGAACCACGTGCGCGAGCCGCTCGAGCGGCGCATCTCGCGCGTGATGTCGAACAACTTCGCCTTCGGCGGAGTGAACACGTCGCTGATTCTCTCGGCGCCGTAGCGCGCCGCACGCAGCCGCTCAGCGGCCCGGCGACTTCAGGCGCATCGAGATGAGCGCCCTCAACCCCGGCGACACCTTCGTGAACTGAATCCCCGCCCTGCCCCACATCGAGGCCATCGGGTTGCCCGGCTGGAACCAGGCGACGCGGCCCTTGAACGTGAGCTCCTTCTCGCCGAGCAGCACGTAGCCTTCGATCTCGCGGCCGGGCGTGAACGACGCGAACGGCACCTCGAGGCAGAAGCCGTTGTTCGAGAGATCCGCCGTCAGCGCAGCGTTCGTGCGCTGAACGGAGACAGGCAACCGCACCGACATCCGAGGCTCGCGACGCTTTCGCATGCGCGCAACGGTCTCATGATTTGGATCCGGCGCAATTTTTCGCCCTGCATCAGGGCAGCATCGCGGCCTTGAGCCACCCGTCGCCCTCGGCGCACTTCACGTGCGCGAAGCCGTCTTTCTGCTTCGCGTCGGCGGCGGAGGACCCGCGCGCCTTGAACGCGCTGCCCGAGATCCACTGCGTGCCGCCGGCCTTCACCAGCACCGAGGGCCCGAGCTTCAGCGAGCGGTTGTCGGGCAGCCGCACCTCGCACTGAGACCAGTCGAAGTCGGTGGCGTTCTTGAGCGCGACGTCGGCCTGCGGCTCTCCCTGCTTGAGCTGCAGGCTGCCGATGAGGGTGGCGCCCTTCGCGGCCGGCTTCGCGTAGGGGCCCTTGTCCTTCGGCTCGTGCGTGACGAAGAGCCCGTCGGGCAGCTCGCCCTCGCTCTCGTCGAAGAGGATGCGGGCCTGCCCGTCTCTCACCTCGAGCACCGACGCGACGCCGTAGAAGTCGCGGTCCTTCGTACCGCCGCGCTCGGGCCCGACCACCTGCAGCGCGGCGCCCTGCTCCACCTTGTCGCCGGAGAGCGACGCGAACAGCTGCCCTTCGCGCCGCACCAGGGCGAGCGTCGGCCCCTCGACGGGCACCGCCTTCGAGGGCGCGAGCTTCGGCTTCTCGGGCGGCTTCGGCGCCTCGGCGGGCGCCGCGTCCTCTTTCGGGGCCGCCCCGGCGACCGGCGGGGCCGGCGCGGGCTGCGGCGCAGCAGCCGCGACCACCGGCTTCACCTCGAGCAGCACGCGGCGATCGACGAGCACCTTGGTGACGACCGCCGCGACCGCGACCGTCGTGAGGCCCGCCGCGAGCCACCACGGCCACATCGACGGCCTCGCCGGCCGAAGGGTCGCTTCGATCGACGGGTCGACCAGCGTGCGCTGGTCCTGCGACGGCGTCGCAGGGTTCAGCCGCGGCAGCACCGGCTTGCTGTCGCGCACCGTGACCGGCAAGAGCTGCGGCTCGGGTGGTTGCTGCTGCTCCTGCGCCACGAGCTTCGACGCCGGCTCGAGCAGCGTCTTCCCCTCGCCCGGCGTCACCTTCCCGTAGAGCTGGGTGCCGCCGGCGACGACGACCTTGCCCGAGCTGATCGTCGGCGGCTCGGGGTCGAGCACCTCGAGCTCCAGCGGCTGCGAGAGCTCGGTCGACGACTTGTCCCGCCGCGACGCCGCCGGCACCGGCTCGGTGATCGGCATGTACAGCGCCGGCGTGAGATCGGTGCTCCGGCTCTCGAGCGGAGAGGCCGGCACGTGCGCGTCGTTCACGTCCGTCACCGTCTTCTTGTCGACGCGCAGGCTCGCCGTCTGCGCCGTCGGCGCCTTGCCGGACGGCACGCGCGACGAGCCCGAGCCGAAGTCGATCTGCGACTTCGTGGGCATGAACTTGCCCTCGCTCTTCTCCTTCACGAGCCGGTCGGAGAACAGCTCGCTCACGTAGCGGCCGACGGCCTCGACGCTGCCGTCGGGGCGATCGCCGAGCCACCCCTCGAGCGCGTCGGCGAGCTCGTCGGCCCGCTGGTAGCGCTCGTTCAGGTCCTTCGCGAGCGCCTTCATGATGATCGCGTCGAGCTGCGCCGGCACGCCGGGGAACACGCGCGACGGAGGATCCACGCGGCACTCGGACACCGCCTTGAGCGTCTGCAGATCGGTCGCCCGGCGGAAGAGCCGCGTCGCGGTGAGCGTCTCGTAGAGCACGATGCCCAGCGCGAACACGTCGGTGCGGTGATCGATGTCGCGCCCGAGCGCCTGCTCGGGAGACATGTACGCGTGCTTGCCCTTGATCACGCCCGACGCCGTGACCGTCGCCTTGTCGGCGGCCTTCGCGATGCCGAAGTCGACGACCTTCACCTGGCCGTCGAACGACACGAGGATGTTCTGGGGGCTCACGTCGCGGTGCACGATGCGCAGCGGCTTGCCCTGGGCGTCGGTGCGGCGGTGCGCGTAGTCGAGGCCGCGAGACGCCTGCGCGACCACCCGGCACACCAGCGGAGGCGGCATGCGGCGCGAGAGCTCGATGCCCTTCTTGCTGATGCGGCGCAGGTCCTCGCCGTGGATGTACTCCATGGCGATGAAGTAGCTGTCGCCCTCGGCGCCGAGGTCGAGGATCTCGACGACGTTCGGGTGGTGAAGCCGCGCGGCGATGCGCGCCTCGTCCAGGAACATGGTGACGAAGGCGGTGTCCTCGGCGAGGTGCGGGAGGATGCGCTTCAGCACGACGGTGCGCTCCTGCCCTTTGGGCTTCACCTTCTTCGCGAGGTACAGCTGCGCCATGCCGCCGACGGCGAGCTTCTCGACCAGCTGGTAACTGCCGTAGGTCTCGAGCAGCGGCACTCAATTGGCCTTGAACTGCACGTAGCCAGCGCCCTCTTTGCAGCGCACGAGGGCCCAGCCGTTCGCGAACTGGGGATCTTCGGGCTTCGTGAAGTCTTCGAACCGGCCGTAGTCGACGCCGTCCGAGTCGCCGGCGGCGATCTCCGCCTCGGAGTCGTACTTGAAGTGCTTCTTGGTCGGCGTCCAGACCTCGCAGCCGTGCCAGTTGAAGTCGTTGCGGTTGAAGATGTGCACCTTGCGACCGCCGCGGCCGAGCACGATGCCGCCGGTCAGCGTCTTGTAGCTGCTCGGCGCCGCCGTCTTCTCGATCTTCTCGATCTTGGCGGGCTCCACCTTGGCGACGTGCTCGACCCTCTGCGGCTCGACGGCCGGGTTGTCACGCCTGGCGACCACCGGCTCGACCTTCTGCGGCTCCGTCTTCGCCGGCTCGGCTGTCTCGGTCTTCGCCGGCTCGGTCTTGGCGGGCTCCGCCTTCGCGGGCTCCGTGCCGGGCTGAGCGGTCTTCGCCGTCTCGGCCTGGCGCCTCGCCTCGATGCGCGCGGCGCGCTTGGGGCCCAGCTCCTTCACCGCGAACGCCTTGCTGGGCATCTGCGTGTCCTCGTCGATGATGAGGCGCGCGAGCGAGCCCTTCACCTCGATGACCGACGCGATGCCGTAGACCTCGCGCTGCGACTTGTCGACCTCGGGGCCGAGCACCTTCACCTCGTCGCCGACGACGAGCTTCGGCTTCCCCGTCACCTGCACGTAGTGCTTGTCCTCGTCGCGGATGATCTTCCAGACCGGGCCCTTCACCTCGATGCGCTCGAGCTTCGCGGCGGGAGGCGCGTTCTTCGGCTCGACGGCGTCGGTCTTCGTCGCATCGGCCTTCGCGGAGTCGGTCTTCGCGGAGTCAGCCTTCGCGGGCTCGGTCTTCTCGGGCTCGTCTTTCTTCACCTCGGGCTCGTCGACCTTCGCGACCTCGACCGGGTCGTCCTTCTTCGGCGGAGGCGGAGGGTCGACGACCAGCGGCTCGGACGGCTTGGAGAGCTGGCCGCCGAACTGCTCCCACGCGAAGTAGCCGCCGCCGCCCAGCGCGATGAGCGCGAACAAGAGCACGATGATCATCGGCGCCTTGCTCCTGGGCACCTGGTACTCGCCGGACAGCGCCGGCGTCGACGGCTGCGCGACGATCACGTTCGGAGCGCTCGACGTGCCGCCGACCTGCTGACCGGGCTGGAACGCGGGCTGCGGCGGCAGGGTGTCGCCGCCCCCCTCCTCCTGGTCCATCCACACCGTGGAGATGGCCTTCTGCGCGGCGGTGAGCGGAACGGCGCCGTTGCCGCTCTGCGGCTTGGGCGTGCGCACCGCGGGCTGCACGACGCCGGCCGCCACGCTCGACGCGGGCGCGCGGACCATCGTCCCGTCGAGCGCGCCGGAGGATCTCGGCTGCGGCGACACGCTCGGGCTCGACCCGCCCTTCTTGCGCATCGTCGACAGCCGCGACTGCAGCTTGCGCTCGGCGGCGAACTCCTCGGGGCACATCGCGCGGACGTAGTTGCCGACGTCCTCGCTGCCGACGGACATGTTCTCGCGGACGAGCTGCTCGTTGATCGCGCGCGCGAAGTCGTCGGCGCGGTTGTAGCGCGCGTTGGGGTCGGCCTGCAGCGCGCGCACGACGATGCGCTCGACCGCTTCGCTGACCTCGGGCCGAATCTCGCGCAGCGGCGGGATCTTCGGGTTCGCCATCTGCGCGACCATCTCGCCCACCGTGCCGCCGGTGATGAACGGGCGCCCGGCGAGCAGCTCCCAGATGACGATGCCGGCCGAGTAGATGTCGCTGCGGTGATCGACCTTCTCGGCGCGCGCCTGCTCGGGGCTCATGTAGCCGAGCTTGCCGAGCACGGTGGAAGGCAGCGTGTGCTTGCTGCGCGCCGAGCTCTTGGCGAGGCCGAAGTCGATGACCTTCACCTCGCCCTCGTAGCTGACCATGACGTTCTGCGGAGAGACGTCGCGGTGGACGATGCCGAGCGGCGCTCCGTCGGCGCCCATCTTGCGGTGCGCGTAGCCGAGCGCCTCGCACATCTGCTGGCCGATGAGCAGCGCGACCGGCACGGGCACCGCCGAGTCCATCGCGCGGGCGCGATCTTCGACGCGCGCGAGGTCGACGCCCGGCACGTACTCGATCGCCATGTACAGCGTCTCGTCGACGTCGCCCATGTCGTACACCTGGGCGATGTTCGAGTGGTTCAGCTGGACCAGGACCTTGGCCTCGTGGTGGAAGCGGTCCACGAACTGCGGGTCCGTCATCATCTGCGGGAGAATCGTCTTGACGATGCAGAGCTTCTCGAAGCCGGCGGCGCCGGTGAGCCTCGCGAGGTGAACCTCGCCCATGCCGCCCTGCCCGAGCAGGTACATCAGCTCGTATCGGCCCAGAAATCGGGCCGAAGAATGGGCGGGGCTGGAGGCCGTCATGTGGCGTGATACTACCCTCGCCGCCGGCAGATTCACGTGATCGCGAGCACACTTCTGTGGATCTGGGTCGGGCTGTGGGGAACCGTCGTCGCCTTGACGACGTTGATCCTCTTCATCCCTTTCAACCCGCTCGTCGATCCCAAGCGGCGCGTCGTTCACTACATGAGCGGCCTGTGGGGCTGGGGCGTGCTGCTGTTCGTGCGCCGCTTCCTGCCCGTCGACGCCTACGGGCTCGAGAAGCTCGAGAAGGGCGGGCCGTACGTGCTGTGCCCGAACCACTTCTCGGTCGCCGACACGATCACCTTCCTCGGCGTGCTGCCGAGCTTCGCCTTCGTGATCCGCAAAGACGTCTTCTGGATGCCGATGATCGGCATGCAGCTGTGGCTGTCGGGCTACGTGCGCGCGGTCGAGTCGGACGGCGGCAAGAGCGTGCTCGAGGGCTGCACGCGGTGGCTCGAGCGCGGCGTGAGCGTGATGATGTTCCCCGAAGGCACGCGCTCGCCGGACGGCAAGGTGCACCGGTTCCGGCAGGGCCCGTTCCTCGTCGCGAAACAAGCGGGCGTGCCGGTCGTACCCATCGCGATCATGGGGACGCGCGAGATCATCCCGAAGGGCCGCTCGTCCTACGTGCTGCAGCGGCCCGGCCAGCGCGTCATCGTGAAGATCCTCGACCCCTTCCTGGTGGGAGACGACACCAAGGCCGCGGCCCAGCGCGCGCGCGCGGCGGTGCAGCAGGCGGTGGCCGAGAGCTTCACCGTCGACCCCGGAGCCCCGCTCGGCTAATCAATGAAGCGAATGCGGGTCGCCATCACTTCTGCCGGAGCCGTCACTGCGCATGGCGCCGGTGTCCCCGCGCTCGAGGCCGCCTTGCGCGACGCGCGCACGGCGGTCCGGCCCGTCAGCCGCTTCGACACCACGGGCCTGTGCAGCAGCGTCGCGGCCGAGTCTCCCGTCGAGACGACCGGCGATCGCGCCGCGGCCCTGCTCGACCTCGCCGCCAACGAGGCGCTCGCCGGGTGGTCGCTTCAGCCCTCCGCGCGCCGCGGCGTGATGATCGGCACCACGAAGGGCCAGCTGCAGGACGTGCTCGGCGGCCAGACGGACGACCCCTTCGCCACGCTGTGCGCCCGCTTCGCGCGCCGCGTCGGAGCGCTCGGCCCCGTCCGCACGCTCGGCGCCGCCTGCGCCTCGAGCAGCGCCGCGCTCGGAGAGGCGTACGACGCGCTGCACTTCGGGCAGGTCGACGAGGTGATCGTCGCCGGCGTCGAGGCGCTGCACCGCTTCGTGTACGCGGGCTTCCACGCGCTCAAGGCGCTGTCTCCCGAGCCTGCGCGCCCGTTCGACGGCGAGCGCAAGGGCCTGTCGATGGGCGAGGCCGCCGTCGTCTTCGTGCTCGAGCCCGAAGAGAGAGCGCGCGCCGCGGGTCGCAACGTGCTCGCGTACCTCGACGGCTGGGGCCTCGCGATGGATGCGCACGATCAGACGGCTCCGCACCCGAAGGGCGCGGGGCTGCAGAGCGCCTGCCGGCACGCGCTGAAGCTCGCCGGCTGGGAGCCTTCGAAGCTCGGGCGATACCACGCGCACGGCACGGCGACTCCGCACAACGACCGCATGGAGTCCGCCGCGTGCGAAGGCCTGTTCGGCCCGCGCGGCATTCCGCTGACGTCGGCGAAGGGCAGCGTCGGCCACACGCTCGGAGCCGCCGGCGCCCTCGACACGTTGATCTGCGCGCTCGCGCTCAAGCGTCGCGAGCTCTGGGCCGTCACGGGCTTGAAGAACGTCGACGCCGCGCTCACGGTGGCCGCCGTGCAGGAGCGCAGGAGCTACGAGCCGCCGACGGCGCTCGTCGCGACCGCGGGCTTCGGCGGCATCAACACCGCGCTCGCGATCTCTGCGGGAGACCCCGCGTGATCACCGCCTTCGCGACGTGGACCTCGCGCGGAGTCTCGGTCGGCGCACCGCCGGCGGGAGCCGCGAGCGGCAAGCTCGGCGACTGGCCCGACGCACCGCCGCTGTCGAAGATCCACCCGCGGGCGCGGCGGCCCCACCCCACCGCGAAGCAGCTGGTGCAGCTCGCCAGCGTGCTGCTCGGAGATCGCCGCATCGACGGCCTGGGCCTCGTGCTGGGCACGGCGTCGGGCTGTGCCCTGCCCGACCGCGAGTTCCAGAAGGAGCTCGACACGAAGGGCTGGCCGCTCGGCGGTCCCTCGCTGTTCGTGTACACGCTGCCGACGGCGGCCGCGGGAGAGATGTCGATCGCGCTCGGCGCGACGGGGCCGTTGCTCACCGTGAACGCGGGCACCGCGAGCGGGCTGTGCGCCGTCGCGCGCGGCCTCGAGTGGGTGGCCTCGGGCCGCTGCCCCGCCGCCATCGCGTGCAGCGCCGAGCAGGGCGTCGCCGACGAGCACGTCGCGATGTTCCTCATCGAGAAGGACCAGGGCCGCGCCGCGAAGGGCTCGTCGGGGTTCGCGGAGATCCCCTCGACCGGCGCTGCCGGCGGGGCGCTCGAGCTGGCCTCCGCTCTCGCCGCGCGTGAAGCGGCGAGGCTCGTCACGCGCGACGCGCAGGGCTACTGGGCCGCGATCGACCTCGAGGCGGCGCGATGAAGGCGGCGCTCATCGCGAGCATGCTGGCGGCCAGCGCGGCCCAGGCGCAGGGCGCCGGCACCGAGCCCACGCTCGTGCTGGTGCTCGGGCCTCCGACGCTGGTGACGCTGGCGCTCGACGTGGTGCTGGTGCAGACGCTGATCACGGAGGGCGTGGTGCCGCGCGGCCGCGCGATCAGCGCGATGGCGTTCGCGACGCTGACCACCGCCTTCTCGGCGATCTGCCTCGCGCTGGGCTTGAGCTCGCCGAGGAGCTCCACGGCGTGGAACGTCACCAGCGCGGCGGGGCTGGCGGTCGGCGTCGGCTCGATGGCGTTGGGCATCTGGGCCTCGGCGCACCCCGAGGAGGAGCCCGAGCGGGTTCCGCTGCCGCCTGCCGCGCCGCGTCGCCGCGAAGTCCTGCCGCCGGAAATTCCTCCGCAGCTGTTTGGTTTCCCCGTGTTCACCCGATCATGAAGCGCGTCGCCATCACCGGAATGGGAGTCGTCTCGGCGCTCGGCCGTGGAGTGCCTGCGCACTCCGACGCGCTGAAGCACGGGCGCAGCGGCCTCGAGCCGCTCACCCTCTTCACCGCCGAGGGCATCGGCGCGCGCCCCGTCGGGCAGGTCGCGCCGGAGCACCTGTGGAAGTCCGAGCGCGCCTCGCGCAGCCAGCGGCTCGCGCTGACCGCGGCGTCCGACGCGCTCGCGGACCTGAAGCTGCGCGGCGCGGGAGTCATCGCCATCGGCAGCACGACGGGCGGCATCGACGGCACCGAGGCGCACTACCTCAAGCACCGCGGCAAGGAAGGCGCCGAAGACCGCGAGCTGTTGCGCAACCACCCGCTGGGCACGATCGCCGACCGGCTCGCGGTGGAGCTGAACCTCGCGGGCGAGCGGCACACGTTCGCCACGGCGTGCAGCTCGAGCGCGAACGCGATCGGGTACGCGGCGATGCGCATCGGCGCGGGCGCTCCGTGGGCGCTGGCCGGCGGCGTCGACGCGCTCTGCCGCATCACGTACTCGGGGTTCTATTCGCTGAAGCTGGTGAGCGAAGCGCGCTGCAAGCCGTTCGATCGCACGCGCAACGGGCTGTCGCTCGGCGAAGCGGCGGCGTTCCTGGTGCTCGAGTCCGAAGAGGCGGTGCGCGCGCGCGGCGGCCACGTGCTCGCGTGGGTGTCCGGCTGGGGCTGCTCGGCCGATGCGCACCACATGACGGCTCCGCACCCCGAAGGCGCCGGCGCGATCCGCGCGATGAAGCTCGCGCTCGAAGATGCGGGCAAGTCTCCGGCCGACGTGCACTACATCAACGCGCACGGCACCGCGACGCCCGCGAACGACCGCATGGAGTCGCTCGCGCTGCAGGCCGTGTTCGGCGCCGCGATGCCGCCGGTCTCGAGCACGAAGGGCGCGACGGGTCACACGCTCGGCGCCGCAGGAGCCATCGAGGCGGTCTTCTCGGTCATCGCGATGCGCGAGGGCTTCACCCCGCGGACCGTCGGCCTGGGCGACCCGGATCCGGAAGCGAAGGTGCGTCACGCGGTCGACGGTCCGGTGGACGTGCGCTGCGTGATGTCGAGCTCGTTCGGGTTCGGTGGCAACAACACCGCCCTGATCCTGGAGCACGCTCCATGACCGCCTCCGTTCACGCTGAGCGGAGCCCGAAGGGCGAAGTCGAAGCGGGCCAGGTTCGGCTGTCCGGCAGGAGCAAGCGATGAGCGTCTTCATCTCCTCCGTCGCAGTGGTCGCGCCGACGTTCCCGGCGAAGAAGCTGGAGAAGATCGGCGACGAGGCCGACATGAAGACGAAGCGCCTTCCCCGCCTCGACCGCCTGGCGATCGCGGCGGCGCGGCAGGCGCTCGGCGCGACTCCGACGGACGGCCTCGCGCTCGTGGTGGGCACCGGCTTCGGCGGCCTGCAGGCGACGGTCGACTTCCTCGAGGGCATGGCGGCGCGCGGCCCGCAGTTCGGCAGCCCGACGGCGTTCCACGAGTCGGTGCACCACGCGCCGGCGGGGCAGATCTCGATCCTCCTCGGCATCACGGGCCTGTCGCTGACGTCGTCGGCGCGCGAGCTGTCGGGAGAGACGGCGCTGCGCGAGGGCGTGGATCTGATCGAGGCCGGCCGCGCGAAGCGGGTGCTCGTCGTGTGCAGCGAAGAGATCGTTCCGGCGCTCGAGGCGGCGTACCGCGCGTTCGGCTCGACGGTGCACCTCAGCGAAGGTGCAGCGGCGCTGGTGCTCACCTCGGAGAAGACGGACGTCGAGGTCTCGCGCGTGGACATCACGGCGCGGCCGACGACGACGCTGCGGTACGTGACGATGCCTCCTCCCGAGGAGCAGGAGCAGGGTCTCATCCGCATCGCGCGAGCGGTTCAGCGCGTGCGCGACGGCTCAGCGTCCGAGCGCGTCGTCGCGTTCGCGATGGGCGGCGGCGAGGCGACCGTCGAGCTGAAGCGGCCATGATCGCCGAGGCGCTGGTGCTCGGAGGCGCCGCCGTCTCCGGAGTCGTCTCCGCCGGCATCTTCCACCCGCGCTTCCCGCTGTTCGGCCCGGTCGTGTGGCACGGGAAGCGCGACACGAAGCGCATCGCGCTGTCGTTCGATGACGGGCCGCACCCGCAGTTCACTTTGGGCATCGCGGAGGCGCTCGCGAAGGCGGGCGCGAAGGCGACGTTCTTCTGCGTCGGAAAGCACCTCGAGGAGCACCCGGAGATCGCGCGCGAGCTGCTCGCTGCCGGCCACGAGCTCGCGAACCACACGTTCACGCACGGCGTCGGGGCCGATCTCTTCGTGCAGGCGCGGCTGCAGGCGGACATCGAGCGGTGCCAGCAGACGCTGAAGAAGTTCGTGGCCGAGCCGCCGAAGCTCTACCGGCCGGCGGTGGGAATCCGGAACCCGATTGTTCACCGCGCGGCGCGGGCGCTGGGCTTTCCGGTGGTGACGTGGGCCGACGCCGCGCGCGACGGAGCGTTTCCGTTCACCGAGCGCCGGGCCCGCGAGCTGGCCGCGAGGGCGCGGGGCGGCGACATCCTCGCGCTGCACGACGGCATCCTGCACGGAGGCCAGGTCTTCAAGCGCGAGTCGACCGTCCGACACGTGCCCGTCCTGCTCGCGGCGCTGCGAGAGCGCGGCTTCGAGCTCGGCACGGTGTCGTCGGTGTTGTGAGCCCGCGCGCGTCGTCGCCCGGCTGTCCTGGTTCGAGTCCAGGTTCCCCGACAAGTGCACGGAGATCGAGTCCTCGAGGGACAGCGGGTCGCGTCGAAGGTGCCCGTGAGGTGCCGACGGCCGCCCCCGAGGGGGTCCATGACTCGTGAGTTTTTTGCGACGCAGTTTGGAAAAAACCCAAACTGCGTCACGTACACCTCACAAGTCGTGCCCCCCCCCAAGGTGCCCTCGACCGCGAGGCGGGTTCATGCGGCGTGCTGCACGCACATGCGCCGAGGTTTTCCCGGCTGGATTCGAACCCGCGACCCGCGGACTTCTGAGGCCACTGCATCGAGGGGCTTGCCCCTCCCCCCACCGGGAGCAGGAGAACGATTCCGGCGCGATGGTGCGTCGTGGCTGAGGATTTCCTGCCCTCACAGGTCGTGCTGGGTCGTTCCACCGCTCACCGCCACATGGGCCGTCGCCCGAAAGGCGCTCAGGCCGACGAAGCGTCAGGGCTGATCCGGTGCGGGTGGCTGGGCGGAAAGGGCGGCCTTGCACTGCACGCCGGCGGCGAGCCCGGCGGTCACGGAGCAGACGTACGGCGCCCCGCACGCGTTGATGCGCCACGTGACCTGGCCGCGCACCTCGCGCCGGTTGCGGTCCCAGCTTCGCTTCGTGAAGACCTGTCGCTGCTCCGCGACCATGTTCGCCCGCGCGCACTGCGTCTCGATCGCGAGCTGGGCGGCGGCGACCTCGTAGTCCTCGGTGGTCTTGCACCAGAAGCGGCCCTCGCTCTCGCCGCACCACACGGCTCGACCGCATCCCTCGGCTTCGCTGCCGACCCACGACCAGTCCGTGCGGAGTGGGTCATCCGCGTCGAAGCCGATCTGGTCCAGGTGGACCTGTTCTGTCGGACAGCGGAGGAGTTCCGCCGCCGCGAGGCGGCGCTGCTGGTCGCGTGCGGCCTCGGCGGCTGCAGCTGCGGTTGCTCGGTCAGCCGCTCCAAGGTCCCATTCGGCCCACGCATCACGGCATGCACCGACTCGCGGGTAACCGATGGCCGCCGAAGTTCCGAACACACCGGCGACACCGATGCCGCCGGCGATCAGAGTTCCCACGGCTGCGACGTTCGAGGTGCCGTCGGAGTTCTTCCCGCCGGTGGTCGCGAGCATGACGCCGGCGAGTCCGGCCAGAGCGACGCCACCGACAGCCGCGAACGTGTCGCCGACAGGTCGCCACGCCGCGGGGCTGCACTTAGGTGCCTCGCTGTAGGGCGGCGGGTCGGGCCGCCGCGCGCCCAACAGAGAGCACCCCGAGGCACTCGCTGCCACGACGACCAGAAGCACGCCGATGCGCATGTTTCCTCCGCTGAGAGGTGCGGCAGCCTACCGCGGCTTTCCAGAATCAGGGGGCTCGCGTGGGTCTGAGTTCGCCAGCCGTCGCGCTCCTCAACACCTGGCTGATGGAGGCGGCCGACCAGGTCGTGGTGGGCGAGGGGTACGTCAACGTGCTCGACGTGAAGACCTGGCGCGACGGACTCACGCCTGAGACGGCGCCGATGTCGCGCGAGCTCGCGCTCGCTGCAGGGCCGGAACGCCGCCCGAGGTCACCTGCTCCTTCGGGAGCCCTCTCGCCATGACGAAACCCGAATGCATCGCGGTGCTGCAGCACCAGAATGGAGGCGTCCGCCAAGTGAGCAGCCCCCCTGCGAAACTTCGAACGATCCCGGCGCGATTCGAACGCGCGACCCCTGGCTTCGGAGGCCAGTACTCTATCCAGCTGAGCTACGGGACCAACTGCGACGACTGACGGCGTACGCCGTGTAGTTAGACAACGGATTTCGTGCAAGCTCGGAACGCGTCATACTCGCGTCGCGGCTCGCCCACCGCACCAATCCCACATGCGCTCGTCCCGGTTGATCGCGGTGTCCGTGGTCGCGCTGATCGTAGGTCCGTCCTGCGACTGCTCGAAGAACGTCTCCGTCGAAAACGCTCCCGTCATCCGAATCGACTCGAACGAGCTCGACTTCGGCCCGGTGACCGAGTTCACGGACGCGGGACGACCCATCGTCGTCCGCAACGTCGGCCGAGCGCCGCTGACGATCTCCTCGGTCTCGATCGAGAGCGACGGTGGCACCGAGTTCACGGTCATGTCGATGCCCAGCAGCATCGACGTCAGCGGCAGCGCGAACATCGACATCGACTTCTCGCCGTTGGGCTCAGGAGAGGACTTCGCGGTCGCCGTCATCCGCAGCGACGACCCCGAGCAGCCCGAGATCCGCGTCACGCTGCACGGCGGACCCATCTACCCGTACCTCGACTTCGATCCGGACGGAGGCTTCCTCGCCTTCGCGCCGACGAGCATGCAGCTGACCTCGAAGTACGCGCTGCTCCGCAGCGTCGGCGGCTCGACGCTCACCGTCACGGGGGTCGGAGTCGCGCAGAACGGCAACCCCGACTTCTCGGTCGTGCGCCCCACCCTGCCCGCGGTCTTGCGGCCCGGGCAGTCGATCCCCGTGCAGGTCGACTACGCGAGATCGAGCCGCACCGAAGAAGGGCTGATGACCGTCAACAGCGACGACTGGGACGCCGGCCGCAAGGCGCTGCGGCTCCTGCCCGACCCGGCTCCGCAGTGCGGCGACGGCCTGGACAACGACATGGACGGCCTCGCCGACTTCCCCGACGACCCGGGCTGCTCGAGCGTGAACGACGCGGACGAGTTCAACGATCCCGAGTGCGTCAACGGAGCGACCCGCAGCTGCGGCGTGGCGATCGGCATCTGCCGTCCCGGCGTGCAGAACTGCATGCTCGGCGCCTGGTACCCGTGCGACGGCGGCATCAAGATGCGCCCCGAAACCTGCAACGGCCTCGACGACAACTGCGACGGCGACAGCGACGAGGACATCACGGAGCTCTGCACGATCAACGGCTGCCCAGGCGTGAGGTTGTGCACGAAGAACTCAGGGGTCGACGGCGGCGCCTTCTCCGCGTGCCAGCCCATCATGATGAGCCCCGAGACCTGCAACGGCGTCGACGACGACTGCGACGGCATGATCGACGAGGGCATCATCACCACGTGCATGATCAACGGCTGCACGGGCACGCGCCTGTGCATCCCCGGCGGTGACGGCGGCTTCACCGCCTGCAACCCGGCGAACCCGGCGACCGAGACCTGCAACAACATCGACGACGACTGCGACGGCACCGTCGACGACGTGCAGCCGGCGCTTCAAACGTGCGGCTCCGGCGTCTGCGCGCGCACCGCGCCCGCGTGCGTCGACGGCGGCATCCCCGTCTGCATGCCCGGCATGCCCGCCACGGAGATCTGCAACGGCATCGACGACGACTGCGATGGCACGCCGGACGACAACCTCGGCACCAGCTCGTGCGGCACGGGCGCGTGCTTCCGCACCGTGCCCGCGTGCATGCCCGACGGCGGCATGGGCGTCTGCGTCCCCGGCATGCAGACCGCGGAGACCTGCAACAACATCGACGACGACTGCGATGGGCCGGTCGACGAGATGCTCACGCGCAGCTGCTACACCGGCCCTTCGGGCACCGCCGGCATCGGCCCGTGCGTGGCGGGCACCCAGACCTGCTCGATGGGCGCCTGGGGCGCGAGCTGCCCCGGCGAAGTCACTCCGGCGACCGAGGTCTGCAACAACGTCAACGATGACTGCGACTCCGCGACCGACGAGGCGCCCGACGGCGGCCCGCTGAGCGTCGGCTGCTACGACGGCGGCCCGCCGGCGACGCGGAACGTGGGTCGCTGCCGCGACGGCGTGTCGACCTGCTCCGGCGGCGCCTACGGCAACTGCGTCGGTCAGATCGGCCCCATCGCCGAGGTCTGCGGCAACTCCATCGACGAGGCCTGCAACGGCAACGCAGATGAGGTGTGCCCGACCGACGGCGGACCGTGCGACATCAACGGAACCTGGCGCGTCGACGGCGGCAACATCGCGTACAGCTGCAGCGCCTTCGGCATCCCCCTCGTGACGATTTCGATCTCGCAGTTCATCTTCGGGACCAATTCGCCTTCCGCAGGCACGATGACGGCAGCGCCTCAGTTCACCTGGTCACCGGGTCCCACGTACAACCTGCGCGGACCGAACGCGTCGTGTCCTTCGGGCGCGATGAACGTGAGCTCGCTCTACGCCGGCACCTGTGACGAAGCGTATCGGCTGCAGGGCAACTTCACTGGCCCGAACTCGTTCCAGGGCACGTTCACGATGACCTTTACGGGAAGCTGCTTCAGCTGCACCAGCCAGACGTTCGGGGTGCAGCTGTTCCGCCAGTAGCTCACGGGCACGTCCGCGTCGTCGTGTTGATGAAGTCGCTGATCACCTCGAGCGCCTTCGCGTCGATGTTGTCGGTCGCAATCGGCGGCATCTGACCGAGCGGCGGGCCGTGCACGCCGCGCACGCTCATGCGCTGGATGATGAGCGAGGCGCCTGCATCGCCGGGCACGAACTCGACCCCACCGGTGGCCGTGGGATCGCACAGCCGCGTCTCCTCGAACGTGGGCTCCCAGCGGAAGTCACGCGAGTTGTGGAAGACGGTCTGCCGCAGGCCGCCGGGGCGGTGGCAGTGGCCGCAGTTGCCGGCCAGGTAGCCGCGCATGCGCAGCTCGAGCGGCTCGGTCGTGTCGAGCAGGTTCACCACCCGGCCCGCGTCCGACGTGTCGCCGTTCGGACCGAAGACGCCGATGCGCTCCATGACGCGCAGCTGGTTGTCGACCTTGCCGCCGCCGTAGTCGAAGTTGCGGTTCAGCTGCCCCGCGTGCATGCCGAGCACCGGCACGTTGGTGCGGTGGCACTGGAAGCACTCCGAGCGGCCCGGGTACACGTGTGAGAAGCCCGCGTCGAGGCCGGTGTACGGCCAGCGCTTGCGCTCCTGCGAGTCGTTGAACAGCAGCGTCGCGTCGGTGAAAGCGTCGTTCCACTGGTAGCTGTAGCCTTCCCAGCCCGCGTCCTCGCGCTTCACGAAGAAGCGCGTCTCGATCGCGCGCCGCGAGGTCGCGTCCTGCAGATCGGGTGTGTACGAGAACTCCTTCACCATCAGCGTTCCGGTCGGGAAGCTCATCGGGCCCGCACCGGAGTACGTCACGTTCTTGCCCGGAGGCAGACGGATCCACCGGCGCTTGAGCGCGCCGTCGCTCCACAGCGGCGCGTTGAGATCGAACGGAATCAGATCCGCCGCCGGCGTCGGCGGGTTCGTCGAGACGTCGAAGCACTGCGTCTGCGAGAGCTGCATCTGCGGCTCCGCGGTGATGTTGCACGCCGACGCAGCGGGGCGCTGAGCGATGCCCCACGTCGGCGCCACGCCCACGCCGTTGTACCGGTGCACGTGAAGCTGCGCGCCCGAGACCGTCACCACCGGCATCTCGCCCGCCATCGCCACCGACGGAGCGTTCAACCGCGGCTGCAGCGCCGCCGCGTCTCCACCACACAGCTTCCACGAGCCGTCGAAGCGCGAGCACTGCACCATCCACTGGCCCCAGTGGGTCTGCTCCGTCCAGACCACCACCGGGTTGCCGGACAGGCCGCTCGCCATCGCCGGCCAGCGCGCGCGCGAAGGCAGATCGATGTCCAGCGCCCGCGGCGAGCGGCTCCAGAAGCCGCCCGTGCCGTCCCAGCGCGCGGCGAAGACGTTCGACGCCTCTTCCCACGCCACGAACAGCTCCTGCGAGGTGGTGCGCACCAGCGACGGGAACGTCGCGCTGTCCTTGAACGAGACGTTCAGCGCGCCGCCGACCGGCGTCCACGCGCCGCCCGAGTGCTGCTCGACGCGGACCTGGCCGTTCTCCGAGTAGGCCACGAACACGCCACCACCGCCGACCTGCACCGAGGGCGTGAGCGCCGCGGTCGTCGCCAGCGGCGCGAGCTGCGACCACGACGAGCCCGTCCACTGCGAGACCCGCACCACGCCGGCCTCGACCCAGGCCACCACCGGGTTGCCCGCGCCATCGACGGCGAGGTCCGGCGTCGTGCCGGCGCCCAGCGCGCCGCCCAGCGGCTGCCACGAGCCGTTCTCGTAGCGCTTGACGTGAATGTTCCCCGAGCCGATGTGCGCGACGACCGGGCGTCCCGCGTTGTCGATGGCGATGTCCCCCGCCCCGCCGCCCCACGGCATGCCGAGCAGCTCGAACTTGCCCGGCGCCAGCACGCGGACCTGCACCGAGCCGTTCTCCGAAGACACGACGTACGAGACGCCGTTGGCGTCGACCGCGACGCGCGGGTTCAGCGCGGCGACCGGCACCGCCGAGGCGCTCCAGCGGCTGAAGGTCGACATCCAGCTCGTGCCGGCGAAGGCGTTGCCCGCCGCGTCCTTCAAGCCGGCGCCGACCGTGATGGTCAGCTGATGCGGGAAGCTGCTGGGAGAGCCGGTGAGCTGCGCCGTGATCGTGCGCTGGTCCGCCGAGAGCTGCGCGGCCGCCGTCGGCAGCGACGCCGTGAGCGCATTCGCCGTCACGCTCGCCGGGACGACGGGCTCGGAGAACTCGACGCCGATGCCCTCGCCCACCCAGCCGTCGGCGATCGGCCAGCCGCGCGTCATCATCGGCGGCGTGCGGTCGACCACGACCATCAGCGGCGCAGAGTCGTCATACGCGCTGCCCTTCGTCGCGCGCGCCACGAGCTGCCGCGTGCCCTCGGCGATCAGGGTCGTGTCCACCGCGACGTTCGTGAACGGCGCCGGCACCGAAGCGACCGGGCTGCCGTCCGCGAGGATGGAGACGGTGTCCGGCGTGCCGACGATGGCGAGGGTGAGCATCACCGTGCCGTTCGTCGTGACCGTCCCGGTCGGGGCCGTGATCGCGATCGAGTCGACCGCGCCGCCCATCATTCCGCCGCCGGTGCCGCCGGTCATGCCCCCGCCGGTGCCGGTCATCATCCCGCCGCCGGTGCCGGTCATGGTGCCGCCGCCCGTACCGGAGTCGCCACCGCCCGTCCCGGTGATCCCGCCGCCCGTACCGGAGTCGCCGCCGCCCGCGCCGGTGACGGTGCCGCCGCCTGCGCCGGACTCACCGCCGCCCGCGCCGCTGACTCCACCGCCCGCCGAACCCGCCGCCCCACCCGAGCCGCCCGCCGTGCCGCCGTCGGCGCCATCTGAGCCACCACAGCCGACCAACACCGCCAACAGAACCGCCCAACCCGCCCGCATCCACATCCCTCCCAAAGATTGGAGAGATGACTAAGTGGGGCATCGGCTCTGCGCTCGTCACCGCGCAGTGACGGTGCAGAAGGAAACGCTCAGGTGAACAGCTCGGGGACGTCGCCGGTAACTTCACCGAGCGAATTGCCGGTGTAGCCGACGGCCTTCATCGCGCTGACGAGCACCGTCGCCGGGTGCTGGTTCATCTTCACGATGTGCTTGCCGGGCCTCAGGCCACCGGCGCGGCCGGCGAGCAGCACGACCATCTTCTCGGTCGAGTGCGACGACGGCCCGCGGTTCTGCTCGGGGTCGTAGCCGTGGCCGCCCTCGAAGATCATCGGCATGGCGATGTTGTCGAGCATCGTGCCGTTGCCTTCCGGCGTGTCCCTGAACTTCTGAATCAGGTACGCGTAGTGCTTCATGTGCCAGGCGATGCCGGTGGCGACGGCGCGGTTGCCTCCGGGGACTCCGCCGTGGCCGAGCTCGTGAAGGTCGGTGGCCTGTCCGGTCAGCTGGTACATGTTGAGGTGCGACTGGAACATCGTCATCTGCAGCGAGACGACGCGCGTGAGGTCACACGCGAGCGCCATGTGAATCAGGTCGCAGAACACGCGCGCGCGCTGCTCTTCGCCGCTGTAGCCGTTGTTCTGGTTGTACTGGTTCGACATGCTGTTCATGTCGTACGGCTGCGCGCTGCCGATCACGGGATCCGCGCCGGGGTCCATCGGCTTCACGCACGTCGACGTCTGCGGCGGAGGAATCGCGGCGATGCGCGCCTCGAGATCTCTCAGCTCGTCGAGGTGGCGCTGCAGGCGGGCGCGATCTTGCGTGCCGAGCTGGGGCACGAGGCGCTGCGTGTCGCCGCGCACGAGATCGATGACGCTGCGGCGCGCGCGCAGGTTGAACTGGAACTGCGCGACCTCGGCGGGAGTGACCCCGGTCGGAGTGAACGTGCCGAACAGCGACATGAACGCCTGCTGCGGGCTCACCGTCGGCGGCAGCGCGACGGGGTTCGTGCCGTTCATCCGGTAGCTGATGATGTCGCGGCCGTACGGCGCCGAGACCGACAGGTACCAGTCGGCCTGCACGCGGTACTGCAGCGAGCGGCGCGCGGCCATCACCTGCTGCGGCGAGGCGAGGAAGTCGGCGACGATCTGATCGCTCGTCGCGGCCTCGCTGCGCGTGCGGTTCGGGTTCGACCGCATGCCGGCCAGCATCGGAGAGAGCGACTGCACGTGGTGCGCGTCGCCGCGGCCGCCCGAGGGCACCATGCCGCCGTTCTCCGCGGCCCAGGGGATCTTCAGGCCCGAGACGATCGACACCTCGCTCTTCAGCGCGCCGAGCGGCTGCGTCGCGAGCTTCAGGTCGTAGTCCGGGCCGACCGTGTTCGGCACCACCAGGTTCGGCGTGTTGTCCGAGTCGGCGCCGATCGACTGGCCGTCGAAGAACACGATGTACCGCTTCGGCGGAGCCGCCTGCGCCCACGCGTTCTTCCCGTCGAGCATGCACTCGAGCAGCGGCAGGCCCAGCGTGATGCCGCCGAGGCCCTTGAGCGCAGCGCGACGGCTGAGTCGAATTCCCTTCTTCATGGCGCTCACTCGTCCTTCCGGAAGGAGAAGGTGTCCTCGGACACCAGGTCGACCAGCAGGCCCTGGAACGAGCGGTTCTTCTGGCCAAAGGAGCCGGTCAGCTTCTCGACGAGCGCGAGGTCCGCGGGCTCTTCCTTGCGGCCCATCGCGTAGCGGAAGACCTGCTTCACGGTGCAGCTCTCGAGCTGGCCCGAGCCGACCATCAGATCGGCGAGCCCGGTGACGCCCTTGAACATCGCGGTGCCGCCGTTGACGCCGGTGAGGGCGCCGTCTCCCGAGATGGTGCAGCTCGGCAGGTTGTCGTCGTGCGCGCGGTACTGGCCCGCCTTGTTGAAGTTCTCGATGCCGAAGCCGACCGGGTCGAAGTTCTGGTGGCAGCTCTTGCAGCCGCCGACCGACGCGTGCGCCGAGTAGCGGTCGACCTTGCAGTTCGAGGTCGGGCTGGTGGGGATCTCGTCGACGTTCACGCCGGGCGGAGGCGGCGGCATCTCCTGACAGAAGAGCCGGTCGCGGATGAAGATGCCGCGCTGGGTGGGGCTCGTGTCCGAGAACTTCGCTCCGGCGGAGAGCACCGAGCCGTGGCTCAAGATGCCCTTGCGCGGCGCCGCACCGTACGCGGTCCACGCGAAGCCGGTGCCGCCCTGAAAGCCGGTGATGCCGTAGTGCGTGGCGAGCGCCTGGTTGATGTACGTCTGCTCCGAGCGGAACAGGTCGAAGTAGTCGCCGCGATCCTGGAAGACGACCTTGCGCACCAGCGCGCCGCTCTCGGCCTGCATCGCCGTCACCAGCTCGGGCGTGTGCGGCAGGCGGTGGTAGGCGAGCCAGAGCGCGTGGAAGCGCTCGACGTTCGCCTGCGCGCGGGCGTCGGCGAGCAGTCGCTCGGCGGCGGTGCGAACTCCCGCGCTGGTAGAGAGCCGGCCTGCCTGCGCCTCGTCGAGCAGCCAGTCCGGCGGCGTCGTGCCCCACAAGAAGTAGGAGAGCCTCGACGCGATGTGAAAGTCGTTCAGCCGCTGAACGCCGGTGCGGCCCGGCACCGGAGTGCCGATCTCGATGCGGTAGACGAACTCGGGGTGCTGCAGCATCGCCATCACCACGAGCCGCACGCCGACGTTGAAGTCGTTGGCCTCGGCCGCGAACGACTGCAGCGTGAGGAAGCGGCCGACCTCGGCCTCGGTCAGCGCCCGGCGAAACGCCTTGCGGCCGAACGTGGTGATGAACTGCGTAAGGCAGGCGCTGTCTGCCGCGCCGGTCGGAGTGCAGCCGAGCGCGGCGGCGAGGCGCGTGGGGTTCGCGACGAGGCGATCGGCGACGTCGGTCGCGATGCGCTCGAGCGCTTCGATGAGGGCGGCAGAGGCCTGCTGCTGCTTGAAGTCGTTGTCGTACGGGTTCGTCGGGTCGGGCGAGATGAGCTGCTGCGCCGGGCTCGCGGTGTCACCGACGATGTCTTTGAGCGTCGCGTCCATCTCGACGCGCGACAGGCGGCGGATGCCCGAGACGGCGACCTCGACGTTCGGGTCGAGGTTCGTGTTGGGGCCGGGGATGCCGCCCGGCGGGCTGACGATGCCTTCGCAGGCACACAAGCAGCAGATGAGCGCAGCTTTCCGCACGGAGGGCCTCCTCGACGAAACGCGGCTCCCAGTGCGAGCGCCGCGCCACCAAGACCTTGAGTCGTCTCGCCGGATTATGTCGCACTGAAACCTGCGGGTGACTGCTTCGAGGACAGAGTGTGGGGGCGACTCTGCGGTGAGAACTTCAGTTGACTCCCGGCGCACTTTGACGTTCGTTGGCGCACCTTTTAACTGCCGCCGAAGGAACGCGAAGCGTTCCGCAGAACCGGCGAAACGGAGATGACAACGTGATCATCGGAGTGCCGAAGGAGATCAAGACGCGCGAGTACCGCGTCGGGCTGATTCCCGCTGGAGCGAAGGCGTTCATCAACGCCGGACACAAGGTCTTCGTCGAGAAGGGCGCCGGCGAAGGCGCGGGCATCCGCGACGAGGAGTACGAGCAGGTCGGCGTGAAGATCGTGAAGAGCGCCGACGAGCTCTGGAAGCGCTCCGAGATGATCATCAAGGTCAAAGAGCCGATCGAGCCCGAGTACAGGCGCATCCAGAACGAGCAGATCATCTACACGTACTTCCACCTCGCCGCGGTCCCCGACCTCTGCAAGGTGCTCGTCGAGAAGAAGGTCGCGGCGGTCGCGTACGAGACGATCCAGCCCGACGACGGCTCGCTGCCGCTGCTCAAGCCGATGAGCGAGATCGCCGGCAAGATGTCCGTGCAGGTCGGCGCCTACTCGCTCGAGAAGGCCCACGGCGGCAAGGGCATCCTCCTCGGCGGAGTGCCCGGCGTTCGCCGCGCCAAGGTCGCCATCATCGGCGGCGGCGTCGTCGGCACCAGCGCCGCGAAGGTCGCGCACGGCATGGGCGCCGAGGTGACCATCCTCGACGTCAACCTCGAGCGGCTCACGTACCTCGACGACATCTTCCGGGGCGAGATCACGACGCTGAACTCCGACAGCGAGAACATCGAGCGCTGCTGCATCGAGTCGGACATGGTGATCGGCGGCGTGCTGATCCCCGGCGCCAAGGCTCCGAAGCTGGTGAGCAAGGAGCTCATCAAGAAGATGAGCAAGGGCTCGGTCGTCGTCGACGTCGCGGTCGATCAGGGCGGCTGCATCGAGACCTGCCGGCCGACGACGCACGACAACCCCACCTACGAGGTCAGCGGCGTCGTGCACTACTGCGTCGCCAACATGCCCGGCGCGGTTCCCCGCACCTCGACGTTCGCGCTGACCAACACCACGCGCCCATACGGCCGGAAGATCGCCGACCAGGGCCTCGCGGCGGCCATCAAGGCGGACAAGGCGATCGCGCGCGGGTTGAACACCTACGGTGGGCACGTGACGTACGAGGCGGTCGCTCGCGATCTCGGGTACCCGTACGTGCCGATCGAGGACGCCATCACCGGCGGGCCGAAGAAGCCGCGCAAGGCGGCGTGACCTGCCGTTCGCGTCATGGGGTGCGCAGTTCACCGCCACCCCGCTGACAAATCGACACTCCCGCAGCGCGTCACAGCGGCATAGGCCCTGTTATTCCCAGGGCTTAAGTCGACTCTTGCGCCGGCACCAGCCATGCACATCTTGAGGAATGACTGGTACTTGGGCCGCGTTTTAGCCGTCTGCGAGGGTCAACATGGTTGGGCTGAAGTCCAACGCACAAATGAAAGCCGAGTTCGAGCAGCTGGCGATGCCGTGCCTCGATGGTCTGTATGCCTCGGCGCTGCGGCTCACGCATTCGGATCGTGACGCCGAAGATCTCGTGCAGGACGCGTTCATGCGCGCCTACCGCTTCTTCGACAAGTTCGAGCGGGGCACCAACTTCCGCGCCTGGCTCTTCAAGATCCTCACGAACACGTTCATCAACAAATACCGCCGCCAGGTGAAGGAGCGCACGTTCTCCGAGGGCTCCGAGCGCGAGTCGGTCACGGCGCAGCTGTTCAGCGCCGACGCGACCGAGACCGCGGCGAACCCGGAAGACCACCTGATGGATCGCCTGCTGTCGGAGGAGGTACTCCAGGCGATCGATCAGCTGCCCATCGACTTCCGCATGGTCGTCATCCTCGCGGACCTGCAGGAGTTCAGCTACCGCGAGATCGCCGAGATCCTCGACGTGCCCGTCGGCACCGTCATGAGCCGCCTCTTCCGCGGACGGAAGCTGTTGCAGAAGCACCTGCAGTCGTACGCTAATGCCCCGGCCGAAAACGAGCCGATCGACCTCTCGGAGTACCGCAGCAGGAAGAACTTCGGATAGCAGTGCGTTCGTAGCGCGACCTTTCAATGGACTGTCGGGAGCTCGACAACCTGCTGTATCCGTACCTCGACGGAGAGCTGGTCGAAGGCGAACGCGTCTCCGTGGAGGGTCATCTCGCAGCATGTGAGACCTGTCGGCATGCCGCCGACCGCGAGCACAAGATGCTGCTGCTCATCCGCTCGCGCGCGAGGTCGGCGAGCACCGGCGCACCGCCATCGCTGCGCGCGCGCCTCGAGGCCGACCTCCACCGCGAGAACCGCGCCCGCCGCGCGCGCGCGGTCTCGAAGCTCGCCGCCGCCGCCGCAGGCCTCGCCATCTGCTCCGTCGTCGCGCACCACGGCTGGCGCAACTTCCAGCGGCGGCTCTACGTCGAAGACGCGGTGAACCGCCACGCGCGCGCGTACCCGCTCGAGATCGAGAAGCCGTCTCCCGAGCAGATCGAGGCCTGGTTCAACGACGGCAAGCTCGATCACCGCGTCGCCCTGCCCCGCTTCCAGAACGTCACCGCCCAGGGCGGCCGGCTGCTCAACGTCCGCGATCGTCCCGCCGCCTACATCCGCCTGAGCGCGCAGGGCAACCGGCGCCTCGGGCTCTTCGTCTACAGCGACAAGCCCGGAGACGTCGACGTCAGCGAGCGCGAGCCCGAGGTCGACCGCTCGAACGGCTTCAACACCATCACCTGGCGCAAGGGCGACGTCGTCTACACCCTCGTCTCCGACCTCAACGACGACGACATCCGCCAGATGCTGCTGCCCGCCGGTAACGTGCAGCCGCAGCTGATCCAGGCCGTCTTTCCCCACTGAGGAAAAGACTTCGGCCGGGCTTAGGTAGTAGTTTGTCCCTCAGTCCCCCATGTCCAAGAACATCCTGATCGTCGAGAGCGACGGGAACCTGTCGCGCGCCATGCGCGAGGCCCTCGCTTCGAAAGGTTTTGCCGTCGAGGAGACCTCCGACGGCAAGGGCTCCGTCGAGCTCGTCCGCAAGAAGAAGCCGAACCTCATCGTCCTCGCCGTCGACCTGAGCGCCGGTCAGAACGGCTACATCATCTGCGGCAAGCTCAAGGGCGACGAAGAGCTGCGCGCGATTCCGGTCGTCATCATCGGCAACCCCGACGGCTTCGCGCAGCACCGCAAGCTGAAGACCAAGAAGGCAGACGACTACCTCGCCAAGCCGTTCGAGGGCTCGAAGATCGTCGACGTCGTCGGAAACCTCATCGGCATGCCCGAGCCGCCTCAAGAGGAGCAGGAGGTCGTCGAGGACGAGTCGCTGTCGCTCAACGAGCTGCTCACCGAGGACGACTCGGCCGGCAAGCCGCCGGTCGAAGATCTCGAGCCGTCCACCCGCGAAGAGACCGTCGCCGGAGACCCCGACCTCGACATGCTCGACTCGGTCTTCGACGACAAGCCCGCCGCGGCTGCGTCGACCGCTGAAGAGCCCCTCGCCGAAGAGCTGCACGTCGAGGAAGAGCTGCACGTCGAAGACGAGACGATGGACGTCAGCCAGGACAAGACGACCATCGGGTTCATGCCCGAGGCGCCGCCGCCTCCTCCCCCGCCGTCGTCTCCGCCGGTCGCTCGGTCGTCGATCTCGTCTTCCGCCTCTTCGTCGAACGCGTCCGAGCACGCCGAGCTGCTCGATCTGCGCAGCAAGGTGACCGAGCTCAACGGCAGCCTGTCCGACGCGAAGTCCCGCGCCGACGAGCTCGAGACGAAGCTGCGCGAGGTCGAGCAGGAGCTCGAGACGAAGCGCACCGAGCTCGAGGCCGCGCGCGCCGGCGCCGGCGGCAAGAGCGACAAAGAGGTCTTCGCGCTGCGCGACGCCGGCACGAAGAAGGACAAAGAGATCCTCCGCCTCAAGAACGAGCTCAACGAGAAGGAGAAAGAGCTCATCGACGTGCAGGAGAAGTCGAACGCGCTCGAGCAGCAGGTCTCCGAGTCGTCCGGCGAGATCGCTCGGCGCGACGCGCAGATCAAGACGCTCACCACGAAGGCGGACCAGCTCTCGAGCGAGCGTAAGAAGATCGACCAGCAGCTGATCTCGGCGAAGGAAGAGGCCCGCTCGTCGGGCGCCAAGCTGACGACGCTGCAGTCCGAGCTCGAGCAGGTGCAGGGCCGGCTCTCCGGAGCCGAGGCCGAGCTCGAGCAGCTGCGCTCGTCGCAGTCCGATCTCGAGAGCGCGAAGCAGCGGCTCGAGGCGGACCTGTCCGAGCTGCGCGGCGAGGCCGAGGCGGCGAAGCAGCAGCTCGACCAGAGATCTTCCGAGGCCGACGAGCTGCGCAGCCAGCTCGAGACGGCGCAGATCGATCTCGACTCCGCGAAGAACCAGCTGTCGACCCAGGCGGCCGCGTTCGCCGACGAGATCTCGACGCTGCGCAAGCGCATCTCCGAGCTCGAAGAGAAGGACACGAAGAACGACGAGCGCGTGCAGAAGCTCTACCAGCGCATCAAGTCGAACGAAGAGCGCGATCAGAAGACGAAAGAGACGCTCCAGCAGGTCATCAACGACCTGGAGACCTCGCCCATCGACATCGACGAGATCTCCGAAGACGAGCTGGCCGAGGCCTGACCTCGAGAGAGACGGGCTTCTAATGCCCGTCTTTCTTCGGCTCGTCCTTCTTCGCGATCATCTTGCGCGCCAGCATCTGAACGACGTTCGGCACGTTGCGGTCGCGGGCGAGGTTCTTCACGTCGGTCTCGCGCAGCGTCGAGAGGAACCGCATCGCGATGGCCTGCGGCACCTTCGGGTTCTTCACCAGCGCGAGCTTCACCGGGTACATCTTCGTCCACTCGCGGTCGGCGCAGATGATGCGCAAGACCTCGTCCTGCGCGGTCTTGTTGTTCGCCTGAACCAGCACCTCGCCGTCGGTGATGCGCGGGCTGCGGATCACCGCGACGGCGACCAGCTTGTTCGAGTCGCGGATGAGGATGCTGCGCGCCTCTTTGTTCCCCTTCGTCGCGAGCTTGATCTTCTCCGAGATGGTCATCTTCATGACCTTCTGCGACAGCGTGAGCCGCTTGCCCTCTTCCATCGGGGCGGCGTTCTCCTCGCCGACGTTGAACTCCTGCATCACGTCGTCCGCGGTCGGGCCCGGGTCCGGCGGGGTCTGGGCGGCCTCGGGGCCGAACAGGCGCACGCGCGCTGCCTTCATCTGCGGCACGTCGAGCAGCTGCAGCCCGCTGCGGACGGCGAAGTCGCAGACGCCGTCGATGAGGGCGCCCTCGGTCACCGGGTTCGCCGCGAGCTGGCGCACGATGTCGTCGTGGCGAAGCAGACGCAGCTGGTTGGCGGCGATGATCTCGGCCGTGCGCGCGTTGCACTGCGCCGCGGCGCGGGCGACGGCGTCGTCGGGGGTCCCGCCGTTCAGGATCAGCATCTCGGCGTAGGCGTCCTTCTGCCAGTGCAGATCGAGGAACCAGCCGAGCACCGGCGCGGGCACGCGCTCTTCGCGCAGCGCGGGGGCGAGCACGCGGTCGGGCAGCCCGGCCGCGGTCGCGACCGCGGTGTCGCGCACCTTCTCGTCCGGGTCGTACGCGAGCATGAACAGCGCCGTGATCATGTCGGGCGGCGACATCGGCGCGAGGGCCTTCGCGGCCATCATGCGCAGCGGCATCGGCGCCTTCGGGTCGACGTGCTTGCGCTTGTCGGACGGCAGGATCTCGGCGCTGACGGGGCACGCGAACGTCTCCTGCGCGGGCGCGGCCTCGGGCGCGGGGGCAGCGGCTGCATCGGGCGGTGGAACGACGACGTCCGTCATTGGTTTCTCTCCCAGATGAGTCTCAGTCCCTCGAGCGTGAGCAGCTCGTCGACCTCGCTGATCGCCTTCGACTCGCGGGCGATGAGCGGCGCGAGGCCTCCGGTCGCGAACACCTTGGCGGTCGCCGACAGCTCGGCGCGCATGCGCTCGCAGATGCCGTCGACGAGCGAGACGTAGCCGAAGACCAGGCCCGACTGCATCGAGTGCACGGTGTTCTTGCCGATCACGTGCGGCGGCCGGTGCAGCTCGACGCGCGGCAGCTTCGACGCGTGCTCGAACAGCGCGTCCATCGCGATGGTGATGCCGGGACAGATGGCGCCCCCGAGGTACTCGCCCTTCGCGGTGACGGCGTCGAAGGTGGTGGCGGTGCCGAAGTCGACGACGATGAGCGCGCCCTTGTGCTTCTCGTAGGCGGCGACGGCGTTCACCACGCGGTCGGCGCCGACCTCGCGCGGGTTGTCGTAGAGGATCGGCATGCCCGTCTTCACGCCGGGGCCGACGAACATCGGCTTCACGTGGAAGTAGCGCTCGGACATGCGCTCGAGGTTGAACTGCAGCGGCGGCACCACGCTCGAGACGGCGACGCTCTTCACCGCCTTTCCGTCGATGCCCGCGTGCTGCATCATCTGCAAGAGCAGAATGCCCCACTCGTCGTAGGTGCGGTGCACCGAGGTCTCGACGCGCCAGTGCGAGCGAAGGGCCTTGCCTTCGTACACGCCGAGCACGGTGTTCGTGTTCCCCACGTCGATCGCCAACAGCATCGCGGCGGGCATTGTAGCCTCGGGCGCCGAATGCGTCCCCTGCTCCTCGTGGTGCTGCTCGCAGGCTGTTCCTCTTCGGGCCCGGGTCCCACCTGCGCCGACTGCTGCGGGCCTTCAGAGCCCGGTCCCTCGCCGGTCACGTTCGGCTGCCGCGTGCTGCGCGCCGATGGCGGGCCGGCGGCCGGCCTTCAGGTCCGCTGCCTGGTCACCGACGCCGGCACCGTCACGGACTCGAACGGGAGCTTCATGATGAACGACACCGTCATCAACTGCGGCCTGGCGACGGGGTCTTTCAGCTGCGGCAAGGTCATCTTCACCGAGGACGGCGGCCGGGTGGACGTGCTCGTCGGCGGCCAGTCGACGCTGAACCACAACGCCCGGGTCTTCGGCAATGCGGGCTGTACGGGGACGATCCCTTAGGCCTTCTTCGAGCGGACCTGCTCGACGTCGCCGGCGAGCACCCGCTCGAGCGAGCCGTCGCTCTTCTTGATGAGCAGCGCGCCGTTCTCGTCGATGTCTTCGGCGATGCCGCGCAGCTCTTTCGCCTCGGACTTCACCAGCACTTCCTGGCCGAGGGTCGCCGAGAGCGTGCGCCAGGCTTCGCGCACGGGGCCGAAGCCCTCGCTCACGTGCCGATCGAGCCAGGCCTCGAAGCGCGTCCACAGCGCGGCGGTGAAGAGGGCGCGCAGCACGCGCTGGCCGCGCGCGACCTTCAGGCTGGTGGCCGTCTCGCGCAGCTCGGGCGAGAGATCGTCGGCCTCGCAGTTCAGGTTCACGCCGATGCCGACGACCACGAAGTGCACCTTCTCGGTGTCGGCGGAGAGCTCGGTGAGGATGCCGGCGATCTTCTTCCCCCCGACCTGCACGTCGTTCGGCCACTTGATCTCGGCCTTCACCCCGGCGTCGCGCAGCGTCTCGGCGAGCGCGACGGCCGCGACGAGCGTGAGCTCCGCGGCGCGCGACGGCGGCAGCTCGGGCTTGAGCACGATCGAGCAGTAGAGGTTCTTGCCCGGCGGAGAGACCCAGGCGCGGCCGCGCCGGCCCTTGCCGTCGGTCTGCTCTTCGGCGACGACGACCTCGCCGTGCACCGCGCCGTCTTGCGCGAGCTTGAACGCCACCGAGTTCGTCGAGTCGACGCGCTCGAAGTGGTGCAGCGTGATGCCGACGTCCCGGGTGGAGAGCAGCGGGTCGAGCTCGAGCGACGTGAGGCGATCGGGCACCTCGGTCAGCCGGTAGCCGCGCGAGGGGATCGCCTCGATCACGTAGCCGAGCTTTCTGAGCTGCTCGACGTGCTTCCAGACCGCCGTGCGCGAGAGGCCGAGCTTGTCGGACAGCGCGGCGCCAGACGTGTACTCGTCACCACCCTCGGCGAGGAAGGAGAGGATCATCTCCTCCTGCGTCTGTTCCTCCTGGACCATGTGCTTTGAATCCAAGGGTAACGACGTGCCGCTGCGAAGGTCAACGAGTCGAAGCAGGTGCCTCGGCGGGTCGATTCGCACCCGGGCCCACCTGGTACTTCGTCAGCTCGAGCTTCACCTGGGGAATGCGCTTGCCCTGATCCTCGAGCGCGGTGGCGATGCGGATGACTCCCACCTTGGGGGCGAACGTCATCGTGTTGACGAGCAGGCGATCGCCCTGATCCTTGTTGCGGCTCTCGACCACGACGCAGTTCTTGAACGAGCCCACCGGAGCCTCGCAGTCCTGGCCGGCCTCGACGATCGTGTACTGCTCGTACGAGGAGATGGAGACGACGTTGTTCCACCGCGTCCCGACCTCGAGCGGCGTGCGCAAGAGGTAGCGCTTCTCGTCGCGGATGCCGTAGCCGTCGACGCTCATCACGTTGCCGTTCGAGTCGGTGAACTTGCCCTGGTCTTCCTTGACGATCGAGACGTCGATCTTCGCGGGGCCGCCGAGCATCGTGCCTTCGTAGCTCCAGGTGTTGCCGACCCCGAGCGGGTAGTACTCGGCGACCGCCGAGGCCTTGGGCTTCTCGGTCTGCGCGGTGTGTGCACAGCCGATGACGAGCAACGCAAACCACCACCGCTTCATGGAGCCGCCTTTCTTCGCGTGAGCCCGCCGTCCTTCCGAGCCTTCAGCTCGTCGAGCGCGGCCTGGGCGGACGCGCGCATCAGCGGCAGGTCGTGACCATCGGCGATGATCTGCAGGTACGCCTCGGCCTCGTCGCCGCCGAGCGAGCCGAGCGCGAAGACGATCTCGCGCTGGAAGGTGTCGTCGCGCGCGCGCGAGGTCTCGATGAGCGGAGCGACCGCGCGCTGATCGCCGAGGTCGAGCAGCCCTCCGATGGCGCGGCGCACCTGGTCGAGATCGTCGGACTTGAGCCGCTCGATCAGCGGCTCGAGCGCGGCGGGGTTCTTCCGCTCGGCGAGCAGCGTGAGCGCGTAGTCGCGGCCCCTGCCCTCTTTGAGGGCGATGAGCTCGGCGTCGCTCTTGGACAACAGCGACGTCATCAGCGCGGCGCCGGTCGCGGCGTCCTTGAGCGCCAGCTCGACCGCGGCCCGCGCGGCGTCGCGGCGCTCGTCCAGGCTCTGGCCCTTCACCTTCGCTTCGCCGCGGCCCACGATCTCCCGATCCGTGTCGTCGCCTCTTCGGCTCAAGATGAGGCCGACCTGCGCCTTCGACGGAGCGTCGGAGTCGGCCGCCTTCACGTCGTTGAGGCCGACCACCGCTTCGATGCGCCAGGGGTTCTTCGGCTCTTTGACTTCCAAGACCGACACGAAGCCCGCCTTCTTGAGCGCCGCTTCGAGCTGCGCCTTCACCTCGGGCTCGCTGTGACCGAGGATCGAGGTGTCGTCGCCTCCGCCCATCTCGAGCGTGACCTTGTCGAAGACGGGCTTCTCGCGGGTGCAGGCGACGAGCAGCAGCAGGAGCATCGCGAGGCCTGCGTTCACCCCGAGCGGAGGAGCGCGCAGCGCTCCGGAGTCGAAGGGGGCCCGAAGCCGGCGCGAGGCCCGCTTCGACTGCGCGCTTCGCGCTCCGCTCGGCGTGAACGGTGGCTTCTTCGACCGCAATGTCACGCCGGCGGGCCCGAGTCTCCGCCGCCACCACCGCCCGAAGGCGGCGGAGGAGGAGGCGGAGGCGGCGCAGACGACTCACCACCACCGCCACCCTGCGGAGCGCCCTGCTGCGGCGCCGCGCCCGGCTGACCGGGAGCGCCTTCAGGCCGCGGACCACGGCCGCGGCGACCGCGACGGCGGCGGCGGCGGCGGCGACCCGCGCCGGGCTGACCAGGCTGACCGGGCTGCCCCGGCTGACCGCCCGGAGCTCCACCTTCGGCGGCGGCCCCCTCGTCGTCACCCTCCTCGCCCTCATCACCGTCGTCGTCGCCCTCGTCGCCTTCGACGCCCTCGGCGGCGGGGGCGGCGGCCGGCGCCGGCGCCGAGCCTTCGGGCAGCGGCGCAGCACCCTCCACGATCGGCAGCGCTGCCGCCTCGGGGTGCGGCTGGCCGGGCGCGGGCTCGTTGGCGCCGCGCGGCTCGTCGCGATCGCGCTGGGCCTGGCGCTCTTCGCGCCGCTGCCGCGCCTCGTCGGCGTCGCGCCGCGCCTCTTCGAAGAAGGACTCGTCGATCTCGTACAGCTCGATGGTCTGCACCTTCACGCCGATGCCGGCCTCGAAGAACTGCTCGGCGAGGCCCTCGCCGCACCAGAGGAAGACGAGGGCGCCCGAGAGCGCCTCGCTCTTGGCGTCGCCGCGCGGATCGCCGGCGCCCACCAGCAGGCCGACGTGGGCGCTGTAGTGGCCGAGATCGCGCCGCAGCTCCTGCACGTGGCGGCGCTCGACGTTCGTGCTGCCCTTGAGCAGCCGAACCGCGTACCGCAGCTCGAGGCTGCCGTCGCGGCGGCGCGCGGTGAGCAGCGGGCCGTCTTTCGACCGCTTCGCGACCTTCACCTCGCGGAACGACAGCTTGTGCATCATGCGCACGACCGACTTCTCGAACGTGCCGCTGTCGAGCTCGGCGAGCTTCCTGCGCAGCACGCGAGCCATCGCGCGGCGCGCGTCTTTGCCCGCGGTGCGCGCGGCCTGAAGCGTCGCCGCGTCCTCGGCGGACACCTGCGTCGCCTCGAGCTTCGGCTGCGCAGCGCGCAGCACCGGCCGGCCGTTCTCCACCGGCACGCCCGCGTTCGCCGCGAACTGCAGCTGCAGATCCATCGGCGGGGTCTCGGACTGCGGCTCGAGCTTGAGCTCGGGCGGCTGGCCCTCGACGCCGGAGTACGTGAACTGCGGCCGCCGGCCCGAGTCGATGCGCCGCTGGTTGTCGTCGAGCAGCGCGTTGAGCAGCTGCTCGATCGACAGCTCGTCGGAGGCGAGCTCCTTCTTGCGCGCGCGCTCGAGCAGCTCCTGCGGAGCGAGGCCCGAGGCCGCCTCGGTGAGGATCTCGAAGGCCACCTCGCTGACGGGCGGGTAGCGCTTGCGGCCCTTCTCTTCGTCGCGGCGCTTGCGCTCGCGCTCGGCCTGGCGGCCGATGGCGCGGACGTAGTCTCCACGGGGCTCGGGGTGCCGCTCGGTCGGCCGGTACGGCGGCATCGACTCCTCGGCGTTCGCCTCGGGGACGCCGGTGGACTCGAGCGCGACGGGGTCCTCCGGGAGCATCCAGTCGGCGAGCGCGAAGGTGTCTTTCGCCGTCACCATCACTTTTCGATCGCGCGGCCTTTTCGCCATCGCGGCAAGCCGTGACAACATGGTGATCTCGGGTGTCTTCCCGATGTGAGACAACAGGCCCTTTTCGAGGGAGAGCTTCGTGATCTCGTTGTGCGTCAGCGGCCGCTTCGCTTCTTCGAGCACCCGCAGCGCAGCTTCGTAGAAAGTCATCTGGTTATGTTTCCTTCAAGGAAAACAATCGCTTACAGCCCGTAAGGCCGGCGAGGCGCGCGAACATACATGATTCGATTCCGCTTGGGCCAGAGTTGGAAGCACGACGCCAAAGGCGAAGAGCCTTCGGACGCGCTCTTGCTCGAGCTCGACGGGGTCGATCTGCTCCAGGGCGCGAAGGACGAGCCGCTCACGCGGGCGGTGCCGGCGGTCGTCGACGCGCTGACCGAGCTGGTGCTCGGCGGCGAGCGGGCGGGCCAGGTGTCGCTCACCGAGGCCGAGCTCGAGCTGTGCCTCTTGCGGCGCGACGACGGCGGCCACGAAGTCGAGCTGTCGGTGGTCTCGGTCGGCCGCGCCGCGAAGCTCTTGCGCGGCCCCATCACGCTCGATCTGCTCGAGCTCGCCCAGGCCGCGGCGCGCGTGGGCGAGGCGCTGGTGCGCGACGTGCGCGAGCAGTCGCCCGAGCTCGCGCGCGCGTCGAGGCTGACGCAGCTGCAGTCTCACGCGCGCAAGCTCTCGAACGTCCACACCGCGAAGCCGCTCGCCGACGTCGACCCGGGCGCGTGGAGCCACCTCGAGGTCTCGCGCTCGGGGGCCCTGGGCTTCCGCGTCGAAGATCCGAACGGGCGCCTGCTCGCGTGGAAGCGGCGGGGCTCGGCTCCGCTGCCGCCGCTGCTCGTGAGCGGCGAGCTCACGGCCGCCGACGGCCGCGTCGAGAAGGGCCTGCCGTTCTTGATGGTGCTCGAGGCCTCGCGGCGCGCCTCGACGGCCGGCGAGACCGAGCTGGTGGCGCTGGGCCCCGCGATGGCGGCGACTCCGGCCGAGGTGTTCGCGCTGGGGCTCAAGGTCTGCTTCGCGCTGACGACGCGCAACCCCGCGCTCGCGGTGAACCCGTACGTCGAGGCGCTGACCGAGCGGTGCCAGGAGGGCCTCTCGGTGCTGCGCCAGCCGACGCCCGAGCACGAGGTCGGCAAGCGCCGCGCGAAGAAGCCGCGCGCGGTCGGCACGAAGCTGAGCGGGCCGGGGGCGCTCAGGCGCCTTCGCTTCGCGACGCGCTGGGAGAAAGAGACGCCGGGCCTCGAGGGCGAAGGCGAGCTGCGCATGACGCCGAAGGGCCCGCTCGTCGTGACGCAGCACGCGGCGATGGCGTTCCACACCGACGGGCGCGTGCTGTACCGGCGGGTCGAGGTCGGGGGGCTGAACGTCTCGGACGACGGCCGCGCGCTGGTGACCAACAAGGGCCGCCTGCTCTTCTACGACGGCACCGGGAAAGAGGCGCGGTGGCTGCGCGACTACGACGGGCCGCAGCTCTACGGGCCGATCTACCGGCGCTCGGGCGGGCTGCTCGTCTCGCTCGCGAACCGCGGCGTCACCTGCTTCTCCGAGCTGACGGGCGCCGAGCAGTGGCGCATGGATCCTCCCCGCGCGCAGGCCGGCCACCTCGGCGTGCACACCGACCGCGTGCTGCTCGCGACCGACACCGGCTCGCTGCTCGGGCTGGATCTGGCGACGGGTGTCACGCGCTTCCGCATTCGCGCGTCGCTGCCGTTCACGACGGCGCCGGTCGCGGCCGGCAAGCGCCTGCTCGCCCTGCTCGCCCGCGGCGAGCGCTCGGCGCTGATCGCGGCGGACCTGAGCACCGGCACGCTGCAGTGGAGCAAGGAGCTCTCGTTCGAGCGCCCCGCCGCCCCGGTGCTGTTCCGCGGGCGCGTGCTGCTGGCGGGGCGCCGCGGCGGCAAGGTGTGGCTCGTGGCGTTCTCGCGCGGCGGCGAGCAGCTCTGGGAGCGCGCGCTGCCGCTCGAGGGCACGCGGCTGTTCGTCGCGGCTTTGAGCCACGGCGCGCTCGTGCAGGACTCGCGCGGCGCCGCCGCGTTCGTGTCGTCGGACGGGCAGATCGACTGGGTGCTCGGCACCGGCGGAGTCGAGCTGCCGCACAAGGTGGCCCCGGTGTTCGCGCGCGGCGTCGTGGTGCTCGCCGGTGAGACGGTGCGCGCCGTCGACCCGCGCTCGGGGCGCCTGCTCGCCGAGGTGAAGGTCGGGCCGGCGCTCACCGCGCTCGGCGCGGATCGGCAGCTGAACCTGTACCTGCTGATGGAGAACGGGCTCCTGCGCGCGCTGAAGCTCGCGGCCCAGCTCTCTGTCGTCTGATCGCGGCGGTGTGACCGCCGCGCCTACTTCTTCTTCTCGACGCGGGCGTTGATCTCGTCCTCGGGACGGACCGAGTCCTGCGCGCCTTCCCACTTCTCGCCGGGCTTGAGCTTCCACTCGGCGGGCAGGTCGAGCTTCCAGAGGTGGTTCGCGAGAATGTCGACGCCGGTGAGCGAGCGGGTCGACTGCGTGAAGGTGATCTCGATGTTCTTCACCTCGGCGGGGATCTTCGGGACGTCGAAGTGGCCGACGATGATCTGCGGCGGGAACCACTTGATGCGGCGCTGCGGATCATCGACCTTCATGTCGACGCCTTCGGCCGGCATCTCGCCGTACAGCTTCCCCTTCTCGTCCCACATCTTCCAGTTGCTCTTGAAGCTGGCGCTGACGACCCACTTCTTGGTGCCGCGGTCGTCGACGACGCGCTGCTCGCCGGGGATGCCCCAGACGACGAAGGTGAAGCGGGTCTTGTCGCCGATGGGCGTGGTGTTGACGATGTCCCAGCGGATGCCGTGGTCGGTCGAGGACCACATCGGCTCGTACTTGCCGTCTTTGAAGTCGTCGAAGAAGCGGCGCACGTAGTCGTACGCGGCCTTCTTGTCGTCGTAGTTGTCGTCGTCGCCCTTCTTCTTCTTGGCGCGCTCGTCGAGCTCGGTGAGGTAGTCGTCGAACTTCCGGTTGCCGCCGAACTTGTTGAGGTGCTCGTTGACCTCTTTGAAGTACCAGCGGAAGAACGTGCCGACCTCGTCCTTGTAGGTCTTCTCGTCGGGGTTGACGCGGATCCACGCGACGCGCTCGAGGTAGGCGTTCTTGATGCGCAGCTCGCTCTCCATGCGCTGCGTCTCAGTGGTCTTCTGGTCCCACCGCTTGAACGCGTACCACATGCCGACGATGACGCCGACGACGACGACGATGAGACCGAGGTAGCGCTTCATGACGCGCTCATATGAGAATTCCCCGAGGTGATCCAGCGTGCCGAAGTGCTGAAGCTCCCGGTCGCTCTGCCGCTGGAGGCCGGCGGCCTGCTCGTCGACGCCGAGGTCGCCATGGAGGCGTACGGGCACCCCTCGCCCGACAAGGCGCTCGTGCTGCTGCACGACTTCACCGACTCCCACCACGCCCTGGAGAGCTGGGGGAAGAGCCTCATCGGTCGCGGCAAGCCCATCGATCCGGCGCAGTACTGGCTCGTGTCGCTGAACCTGCTCGGCAGCCCGTACGGCTCGACCTCCGCCGCGATGCTGCAGGGGCACGAAGAGCCCTACGGCTTCACCGTCGAAGACATGGCGCGCGCCGCCGCTTCGGCGATGCGCGTGCTCGGAGTGAAGAAGCCCCGGGTCGTCTGCGGCATCGGCCTCGGCGGCATGGTGGCGCTGAAGATGGCCGCGACGTTCCCCGACCTCGTCGCCGGGGTGCTCACGCTGGGCACCGCGCCGGCGCTGCCGAAGGCGGTGCGCGAGCTGCTCACGATCACCTGGGCGCACCACCGCGCCGGCACGCTCAAGAAGGCGCGCGTCGAGTTTCTGCGGCGGAGCCACGACCGGCACGCGCTCATCAAGCGCTTCGGAGACAACGCCGCCGTCGAGGCGTTCCTCAACGGCCAGGCCGACGCGTTCATGCTCGACTTCGATGCGCGCTGCTACGCGTCGCTCGCGCAGGCGTACGGCGGGGCCGACCTGTCCGACGCGCTGGAGAAGATCACGTGCCGGGCGCTGCTGGTGGCGGGGTCTCCGGATGAGCTGGCTCCGGCGACGCGGGTTCGGGACGCGTACCATCGCATCGCCGGCGCCGGGGCGAAGGCGCGGTTCTACGAGATCCCGTCCGAGGGCGGGCACGCGGATCTGCTCACCGAGGTCGCGCGCATCAAGGGCCCGGTGAGGGAGTTCCTGACGTCGCTCGACTGAAGAAGAGCGCTCAGCCCTTGTCACCGCGCGGCAGCTTCACCACGAGCAGCGCGCCGCCGCCCGCCGCATCCTGCGCGGTGATGGTGCCGCCATGCGCCTCGACGATCTGCCGCGCGGCATAGAGGCCCAGGCCCATGCCGCCCCAGTCGCGCAGGCCCTTGGCGTGATCGAACCGGCCGAACACGCGCTCGCGGTCGTCCTCGGGAATTCCGGGGCCGCTGTCGCGCACCGAGAGCGCGACGTCGTCGGGCTTCAGCTTCAGCTCGAGCTCGATGGGCGCCTGGGCCCCGAACCGGGCGGCGTTGCCGAGCAGGTTCGTGACGACCTGGCCGAGCCGCACGGGATCCCACCGGCCGGGCACCGGCCCGTCGATCTTCGCGGTGAACGTGCACCCGTGCGCCGCCGCGGTGGGCTTGAACGCGTCGGCCGCACCGCGGACGATCTCCGACAGATCGCACTCGACGCGCTGGACCTGCAGGCGACCTCCGGCCATGGCGGTGACGTCGAGCAGCGAGTCGACGAGCGCCGAGAGCTTGAGGCTCGCGTCGATGGCCCGCTCGAAGCGCGTCTGCTGCGCCGGATCTTTCAGCTGCCGGCGGATGGCGACGAGCGTGGCGTGCATCACCGTGAGCGGCGTCTTGAGCTCGTGGCTCGCGATGGCGAGGAAGTCGTCGCGCAGGCGCAGCGCCTCCTGGGCCTGGCCGAGCTCGAGGCGCAGCTGCTCGGCGCGGCGGCGCTCGGTGAGATCCTTCGAGACCTTCGCGTAGCCGATCACACGGCCGACGGCGTCTCTGAGCGCGGTGATGACGACGCTGGCCCAGAACGTGGTGCCGTCCTTCCGGACGCGCAGGCCCTCGTCCTCGACGCGATCCATCGCCGCGGCCTCGGCGAGCAGGCGCTGCGGCTTGCCGGCCCGGCGGTCCTCCTCGGTGTAGAAGACGTCGATGGGCTGGCCGATGATCTCGGTCGCCGACCAGCCCTTGATGGCCAGCGCGCCCGCGTTCCACGTCTGCACGCGGCCCTGCGCGTCGAGCATGAAGATCGCGTAGTCGCGGATGCTCGAGACGAGCAGCCGGAAGCGCTCTTCGCTCTGCCGGAAGTCTTCGTCGGACGGGGGCGGCGGCGGGGCCATCAGCGCATTCGCTGCATGCGCGCGCGCAACGCGCCGACGAGCATGTCGATCGCGGTGTCGTTGTTGCCGCCGTGCGGAATGATGATGTCCGCCCAGCGCTTGCTCGGCTCGACGAAGCCCATGTGCATCGGGCGCACGTGGCGGAAATACTGGCCGACGACGTGATCGAAGTCGCGGCCGCGGTCTTTGATGTCGCGCGTGAGGCGGCGGATGATGCGCACGTCGTCTTCGGCATCGACGAAGATGCGCACGTCGAGCTCTTTGCGGAGCGCCTCGATGTGCAGCACCAGGATCCCCTCGATGAGGATGATCTCGGCGGGGCTCACCTCGGTGAGATCGGTGCGGCGCGTCGACGTCACGAAGTCGTACTGCGGCTTCTTGATGGGGACGCCGGCCTTGAGCAGCTTGAGGTGGTGGACGAGGAGCTCGGTGTCGAAGGCGTCGGGGTGATCGAAGTTCACCTCGCGGCGCTCGTCGAGCGTCAGGTGCTTGAGGTCCTTGTAGTAGCTGTCTTGATCGATCAGCACGACGCGCGAGGGAGACAGCGCTTCGTGAATCTTCCGGGCGACGGTGGTCTTGCCCGAAGCAGTACCACCCGCGATGCCGACGACCAGCGAGGACGACATGTTCGGCCCCCGCCTATACCTTTAGAACTCGAACGCGTCACCGAGTTCCAGCACCTGCACCGGCAGCTGCTTCAGCTCCGACTTGAGCTGCGTCACGAACGCCGGCTTGAGGTGGTACAGCAGCACCTGGCAGCCGTTGCGGTCGAACTTCGTGAGCTCGGTCTTCAGCGTCTGCGGAGTCAGGTGCCCCGAGATGTCGGCGAGCGCCTGCAGCTCGTTCGGGAAGCTGGTCTCGAGCAGCAGGGCCTTGAGGCCCGAGGTCTTGTTGAGCACCTTCCAGAGCTTGTCGGTGGGGCCGGTGTCTCCGCTGATGGCCATCGTGGTCTGACCGTCGCTGATGACGAAGCCGCAGGACTCGACGGGGTGCGAGACGGGGATCGACTTCACCGTGTAGCGGCCGATCTTGAACGTGGCGCCGGCCTTGAACGACTTGAGCGCGAGCACCGGCACCTTCTTCGCGCTCTTGATGCGCGTGAAGTCGGGCCAGAGCACGTTGTTGAACATGTTCTGCTTGAGCGTCTTCGTGCACTCGCTCGACGACCAGATGGTCACGGGCGCTTCGCGGCGGCCGATGATGAGATCGCTCATCAGCGGAAGATCTTTCACGTGATCGAAGTGGCTGTGCGTGAGGAGGATGTTGTCGACCTTCACCAGCTCGTCGAGCGTCAGCGTGCTGGTGAGCGAGCCCGCGTCGATCGCGAGCTGGCCGTCGACGAGGAAGCAGGTGCTCTTGCACCTGGGCAGCTCACCGCCGTGGCAGCCTAGGACCCGGAGCCGCAACTTCAGAGGTCTCCGAACTTCCACTTCATCTCCAGGTAGCGGAGGAAGTCGAAGAGGCGTGCGGTGTCGCGGACCGTGATCCGGTCTCCGGCGACGTCGATGAGGCCGGAGCGCTCGAGGCGGTGCAGCATGTAGCGGATGGCCGGCTCGCCGACGGCGAGCTCGCGCGGCAGGTCGCGAACGGGGAAGTCGATCTCGATGCCCTCTTCCCCTGCCCGGCCGCGCGTCTGGCAGACGTGCAGCATGTGCTGGATGACGCGGCTCGACGGGTCCGCCATCAAGAGGTTCTCGATCTGCGCGTCGGCGTCGGAGAGGCGCTCGGCGAGCTTCTTGATCATGCGCACCGCGATCTCGGAGTTGCCCCGGATCATCCCCTCGAACGTCTTGGGGTCGATCACCAGCAGGCGCGCGTCCTGCTCGACGATGGCGGAGGCGTTGCGCGGCTTGTTCGAGATGATCGCCATCTCGCCGAAGAACTCGCCGGGCCCGAGGATGGCGAGCACCTTCTCGACGTCTCGAACCTTCTTCGAGATCGCGATCTTGCCGGACTGCAGGACGAACATCTCCTTGCCGGGCTCGCCCTCGCGGAACAGCACGGTTCCCTTCGGCAGCTCTTTGCCGAACTTGTTGAAGAGGGTTTCTTCTGCGCCCATTCCGTTGGATCTCGTGGAGGTTCTCGTCGAGTTAGCTACAGCTGCCGGAAGGGGTCAATTTAAGCGAACGGGCGCTACTTGTGTGTTGCAGTGTAGACCCCGTCCCAGCCGGCGCCAGGAGGATTCACGCGCAGCTGCGCGATCTCGTCGAGGTAGCGGCGCGCCGGCGGGTCGTCGGGCCACAGCTCGAGCACCTTCTTGAAGGTGGCCTCGGCGGCGTCCCACTGCTGCGCCACGTACTCCTCGATGCCGCGCTCGAAGAGCCCGATGGCCTCGGCCTCTTTGCCTTCCGGCTTCCCCAACCCGCGCAGCTCGTAGATCTTCACCGGCTTGCGCTTGCCCTTCACGCGGACGGCGCCGAGGCGGCGGGTGATGACGTGATCCTTCACCGCCGGGTACGTGCCCTCGCCGAGGATGATCTTGGTGTCGTATTCCTTGTTCGTGCCCTCGAGGCGCGAGCCTAAGTTCACCGCGTCGCCCATCACGGTGTAGTCGACGCGCACGTCCGAGCCCATGTTGCCGACGATCATGGTGCCGGTGTTGATGCCGACGCCGATGTCGAACTCGGGGTAGTTCTCGGCGCGCCACTTCACCTTGAGCTCCTCGAGCTTCTGCAGCATCGCCCACGCGGCACGGCAGGCCCGCAGCGCGTGATCGGACTGCTCGATCGGAGCGTTCCAGAACGCCATCACCGCGTCGCCGATGTACTTGTCGAGCGTGCCCTTCTCCTCGAACACGATGCGCGTCATCGGCGAGAGGTACTCGTTGATGAACGCCGCGAGCTTCTCGGGGAGCATGCGCTCGGACAGCGTGGTGAAGCCGCGGATGTCGCTGAACAGCACCGTCATCTCGCGCTTCTCGCCCTTGTTGAGCTTGTCGGGGTTCTGAAGCGCTTCCTCCATCACGTCTTCGCCGAGGTAGCGCGTGAAGGTGGTGCGCAGCTTGAGCTTCTCGCGATCGACGCTCAGGTAGCCGACGAAGATGAGGCTGAAGCTCGTCAACAGCACGTTGACGATGGGCATCACCGTCGCGAGCAGCACTCCGCGGCCGAACAGCACCTGCGCGAGCGCGGCCCAGACGATGAGCAGCGCGGCGATGACCGCCCCCTTCACCGCGAACGACTGCACGCGGGGGATGACGACGGCCAGCACGATCGCGACGACGAACATCGAGAGCAGCTCGAGCCAGGTGAGGCTCTTGGGGCGCTCCATGAAGTCGCCGCGCAGCAGGTTCGAGGCGATCGAGGCGTGACCGTAGATGCCGGGCTCGGACTCCTTGAACGGGGTCACGCGCTGGTCGCCGCTCGACCCGGTGAGCGTGACGCCGACGAGCACGACCTTCCCCTCGACGTCCTTCTTGTCGAACGTGCCGTCGATGACGTCGGCGATGGAGACGGTGCGGAAGACCTGGCCGGGGCCGACGTGGTTGATGAGCGCGAACGGCTCGTTGTCCTCGATGGGCCACGCGACGGACTCGCTCTGGCCCTTGAGCTCGATCGCGGTGAGGTGAAAGTCGTCGTTCCACCGCGGGATGACGGTGGCCTCGCGCCAGATGGCCGCGGCCTGCACCGGCATGCTGGCGATGAAGCCCTTGGGGCCGGTGAGCATCGCCACCGGCGGAGACCGCCGCGTCGTGCCGTCGACGTCGGGCACGTAGTTGAGGTGGCCGAGGCGGTTGCCCTGCGTGGTGAAGATCTTCAGCGGCGTCTGCGCCGAGCGCTGCACGTACGCCTCGATCTTGTCGACGGGCAGCTCGCGCGTGGTGCCGCCCGGGCCGGGGACGCTCTTGATGAGCGCGCCCTCGAGCACGCGGTTCTGCTCGGCGATGGTGTCGGCCGAGAAGTCCTTCGCGACGGCCTCGGGGTAGGTGAAGACGCCCTGCACCAGCTTCGGGCCCGCCTTCTCGAACGCCTTGGCGAGGGCGGCGTCGTTCGTGGCGGCGGCGCGCTCGGCGAGCTGGGCGCGGAAGTCCTTGAGGACCTCGGGATCGTCGTGGGCGCTCAGGTCGAACTTCGCGAGCAGCTCGCGGAACACCGCCGTCTCATCGGCGGCCTCGTCGGTGTACGTGATGTCGAGGCCGATGGCCTTCGCGTCGGCGTCGACGAGGTTCGAGATGGCGGCCGCCATGCGGTGGCGCGGCCACGGCGGCAGGCCGAACTTCTGCGCGCTCTTCTCGTCGATGGCGACGACCGTGATCGCGGGGTGCGGCTCGACCGCCCCGCGGATGCGGAACCGCAGATCGTACGAGCGCGCCTCGACGAGCTGTACGCCCCGGACGAGGGGATCGGCCGACTCGGTGAGGCCGATCGCGCGCGCCGAGCTCGCGCGCAGGTGCAGGAAGACGCAGAAGAGCGCGACCGCCAGCGCGACCAGCTCGTAGCGTCGCCGAGAGAGGAGGCCCAAGCGAGAGCGTGACGTTAGTCGCAAAGGCGACTGTCGCCGCGAAAATTCCCGCTGTGGTAGGCGGTCTGTCGCCCTCGCCGATGTCGCGCACCCTGCCCTTACTGTTGATCGTGGCGTGTACGCCACAGCCGCCGCCGCTGGTGGTGGATGCCGGCGTTCCGGCGCTCGAGGACGCCGGCACACCGGACGCTGGCGTGGATCCCGATGCGGGCGTCGGTTCCGATGCGGGCGTCGGTTCCGATGCGGGCGTCGGTTCCGATGCAGGCGTCGGTTCCGATGCCGGCGCACCGCCCGAAGACTCGGGCGTCGCGGATGCCGGGATGATGGAGCCCGTGGACGCCGGCGTCGAGGATGCCGGTGTCATCGAGCCGCCAGACGCAGGCGGCGTGGACGCGGGCCTTCAGGTCCCGTTCGCCATCGAAGGCTTCGGCCGCGCGACGCGGGGCGGCTGGCAGCCCGGCGGAGACGAGCTCGTCGTCACGTCACTGTCCGACTCGGGGCCGGGCACGCTGCGCGAGGCGCTGGCGACCGCGACCGGCCCGCGCGTGATCCGCTTCGGCGTCGACGGGACCATCGCGCTCGCGAGCCCGCTGCTCGTGCCCTCGAACGTGAGCATCGACGGCCGCGGGCGGCAGGTGACGCTGTCCGGCAAGGGCCTCATCCTCGCGGGCAGCGACGACGTCATCATCACGAACCTCGCGATCGGCGACGTCGGGCCCAACAGCGAAGACGGCCTGCGCATCGGAGACCCCACCGGCCCCAGCGAGCGCGTCGTCATCGACCACGTCCGCTTCTTCGCCACCGGCAACAACGGCGACAGCGCGAACGTCGACGAGGCCATCGCCGTCGTCTTCGGCAGCCGCGACATCACGCTCTCGTGGCTGCGCTTCGACGGCTGGGAGAAGGTGCTGCTCGTCGGCAACGGCGACGCTCCGGCCTCGGTCGACGGCGCCATCACGCTCTCGATGCACCACTGCTGGGCGAAGAACACCGGCCGGCGGCACCCGCAGGCGCGCTACGGCATCGTCGACGTGTGGAACGTCTTCCTCGACGACTGGCGCATGTACGACTGGTTCTACCTGCAGCCGTACCGCGAGTCGTTCGGCGCCCAGTCGCAGGACGGCGCGCGGCTGCGCGTCGAGGCCTCGCTGTTCAAGCGCACTCCGCAGACGAAGGACGCGTTCTCGCAGGCCAACGACGCGACCCGCTGCGAGTCGGGCGGGCGGCTCGACGGCGTCGCGAACGTGACGACCTCCGACAGCACGGCTCCGCTGGTGTTCGGGGCCGGCTGCACGTCGGGGCCGACGATGTGGGTGCGGCCGTACCCCGCCACCGTCGACGCCGCCGACGCCGCGCTCCGGCTGCGGCTCGAGACGCAGACCGGCAACACGCTGTGACCCTCGCGCTCGGTCGCAAGGGAGCACACGCGCGGCGCGCCAGACGGATTGTTGGGCGAGCCGAGACGGCTCGAAGACGCGCCGCCCCGTGATCCTCGCAACCGAGCGCGGGATTAATCCTGCGTGCGCAAAGCGCCGGTCTCTCGTAAGACGCGGGTCGCCGTGGGTACCAGCTACAAAGACGCCGGAGTCGACATCGAGGCCGGAGACGCCCTCGTCGAGCGCATCAAACCCCACGCCGCGCGCACCCGCCGCCCTGAGCTGCTCTCCGGCGTCGGAGGCTTCGGCGGCCTCTTCGCGATCCCTCCCGGCAAGTACAAGGAGCCCGTGCTCGTCAGCGGCACCGACGGCGTCGGCACCAAGCTGAAGCTCGCGTTCGCGCTCGACAAGCACGACACCGTCGGCATCGACCTCGTCGCGATGAGCGTCAACGACGTGCTCACCTGCGGCGCCGAGCCGCTGTTCTTCCTCGACTACTTCGCCACCTCGAAGCTCGACGTCGAGCGCGCCGAGAAGGTGATCGCCGGCATCGCTCGCGGGTGTGAGCTCGCCGGCTGCACGCTGCTCGGCGGCGAGACGGCCGAGCTGCCCGGCTTCTACTCGCCCGGCGACTACGAGCTCGCCGGCTTCGCGGTCGGCATCGTCGAGCGGTCTCAGATCATCGACGGCAAGAGCATCGTCCCCGGCGACGCGATCATCGGCCTCGCCTCGAGCGGCATTCACAGCAACGGCTTCTCGCTGGTGCGGAAGATCTACGAGGGCCGCCAGCTCGACGCGTCGCTGCTCGAGCCCACGCGCATCTACGTCAAGCAGGTGCTGGCGCTGTGCAAAGAGGTGAAGGTGAAGGGCCTCGCGCACATCACCGGCTCGGGCCTGCCCGGCAACGTGCCGCGCTGCCTGCCCGACGGCACCCGCGCGCGCCTGTTCGAGAAGTCGTGGCAGCGGCCGGCGATCTTCGACCAGCTCCAGAAGTGGGGAGAGGTCGCGCGCGACGAGATGTTCTCCACCTTCAACATGGGCCTGGGCATGATCGCGGTCGTGTCGAAGAGCGACGTCGCGAAGGCGCTGCAGCTCCTCGGCGACGGAGCGTGGGAGGTCGGCGTCATCGAGGCCGGCACGCCCGGACAGGAAGCCGAGGCGATCATCGAGCCATGATGCGCGTCGGAGTGCTCGCTTCCGGGAGCGGGTCGAACTTCCAGGCGCTGGTCGATGCGCTGAACGTCGAAGGCTCCGAGGCCCGCGTCGCGGTGCTGGTGTGCAACGTGGCCGAGGCGCGCGTCGTCGATCGCGCGAAGTCGGCGGGCGTGCCGGTCGAGCTGCTCGATCACAAGCCGTTCGGCAAAGACCGCGCGGCGTACGACGCGGCGATCGTCGCGGTGCTGCGCAAGCACCAGGTCGACCTCGTCTGCCTCGCGGGCTTCATGCGGCTCGTCGGGCAGACGTTCCTCTCTGCGTTTCCGCACCGGGTGCTGAACATCCACCCCGCCCTCTTGCCCGCGTTCCCCGGCATGCACGCGCAGCGGCAGGCCGTCGCGTACGGCGTGAAGGTGAGCGGCTGCACCGTGCACTTCGTCGACGAGGGCACCGACACCGGGCCGATCATCGGCCAGACGGCGGTGGCGGTTCGCGACGACGACGACGAGGCGTCGCTGTCGGCGCGCATCCTCGTCGAGGAGCACAGGCTGTACCCCGAGGTCGTTCGGTGGATCGCGCGTGGCCGCGTGAGCGTCGACGGCCGGAGAGTGACGGTGACGCAGTGACGACGGTGGTGCGCTCGCGAACGGCTCCGGCCCCGACGCGGCACGTCTACGACGTCGCCGTGATCGGCAGCCACCTCGGCGGAGCCATCACCGGGGCGCTGCTGCAGCGCCGCGGCCTGCACGTGCTCTACATCGAGCACGACGGCACCGGTCAGGGCTACGCGCACAACGGGTACCTGCTGCCGTACGCGCCGTTCGTCCTGCCTCCGCTGAAGGCGTGCCCGTCGCTCGAAGAGGCGCTGACGGAGCTCGGCCTCAACACCGCGTACACGCGCGCGGCGCACCTGCCCCACCCGATGCTGCAGCTCGCGCTGCCCGACACGCGGTTCGATCTGACGATGGATCCGAAGCAGCGCGCGAAAGAGACGGCGCGCGCGCTGGGCGCCGAGCGGTCGGCCGCGTTCACCCGCGCGTGGGACGACGCCGCCGCGCGGCTCGAGCGCACCGAGCCGTTCTTCAAGGAGAAGCCCGAGCTGCCGCCCGACGGCATGATCGCGACGTGGCAGTTCAAGCGCGTCGTCGGCCGCTTCCCGGCGATCAGCGAGCAGCTCGACGTCCCGAAGGACTCCGCCGCCGGGCTGTTGTCGGCCCTCGCGGACTTCACGGTGAACGTCGCCGAGCGCCACGAGCTGGCCTCGACGCGGCCCATCTCGATGCTGCTGCAGGGCATGCACACCTGGCCCGGCGGCCGCGACGGGCTGCGCGAGCTGATCTTGAACCGCCTCTCCGAGCTCGGCGGAGACGTGCTCGCGCACGACGCCTCGACCGTCGTCGAGGAGATCGCCTTCGACGGCTCGAAGGTCGCGGGCGTGAAGCTGGTGAAGTCGGACACCATCTACAAGACGAACGTCATCGTCGGGGCGAGCGACGCCGCCGCGCTGCGCCGGCTGGTGCCGGACAAGAAGAAGCACCGCGAGCTCGCCGAGCTGCTCGACGGCCCGGCCGCCAAGCGCGTGCTGTTCGCGGTGAACTGGGTCGTCCCCGAGAGCGCGCTGCCCCGCGGCATGGGCGAGCTGGTGCTGCTGCAGCCGAAAGACGCGACGCTGTCGCCGATCCTCGTGCAGGTCTCGAACACGCGGAAGGCGCCGGGAGAGGCTCCAGGCGCCGAAGACGAGCGCACCGTGTGCGCCGGCCTGTTCGTCGACGCGAACCTGCGCGAGCAGGGAGAGGACCAACTGCAGGAGCTCGCCGACCGCGTGACGGCCGAGCTCGACCTGCTCATGCCGTTCACGCGCGCGAAGGCGAAGCTGGTCTCGGCGCCGTACCTGCACGCGAGCGGCGTGCGCGGAAGCCGGCTGATGCCGCACCCGCTCTTGAAGCTCGAGGACCCGGCGCTGCTCGGCATCACCGGGCTGCCGCTGAAGGCTCCGGTGAAGCACATGTTCCTCACCAGCCGCGAGGTGCTGCCGGGCCTGGGCCTCGAGGGCGAGATGATCGCCGCGCTCCGCGCCGCGAAGCAGATTCAGGAGACGCTGAAGAAGTCGAACCCCCTGGCCAAACAATGAACTACGCGCGGCTGCCGACCGAAGCGGTGCACGCAGAAGCTGAGCGACTCGATGGCGCGACGACGCGGCACATCGTCCGCGCGATGAACAAGGAGGACCTGCGCGCGGTCCGCGCCGTCGGAGAGGCCGGCGACGACATCGCCGCCCTCGCCGATGCGCTGGTCACCACGATCCGCGCCGGCGGGAGGCTGTACTACGTCGGCGCCGGCACCAGCGGCCGGCTCGGAGCGCTCGACGCCGCCGAGTGGCCGCCGACCTTCGGCACCGAGCCGTCGCTCGCGCAGGCCGTCATCGCCGGCGGGCCGAAGGCGCTGCAGGGCGCCGTCGAGGAGATCGAGGCGAAGCCGGCCGCGGGCGCCGCGGCCGTACGCAAGGTCACGAAGAAGGACCTGGTCATCGGCATCACCGCGAGCGGGACGACTCCGTTCGTGATGGGCGCGCTCGCCGAGGCGCGCCGGCGCGGCGCGACGACGGCGCTCGTCACGTGCAACCCGCGGGTGCGCGCGAAGGTGGATCACCGCGTGACGGCGGACACCGGCGCCGAGCTCGTCGCGGGGTCGACGCGGCTGAAGGCCGGAACGGCGACGAAGCTGATCCTCAACGCGGTCTCCACCGCTGCGATGATCCGGCTCGGGCGGATTCAGAAAGGCCGGATGGCGTATTTGAAGCCGCTGAACCCGAAGTTGCGGGCGCGAGCGGCGCGCATCGCGCGGGATCTCGGAAGGCATCGCGCCATGACGGGTCCAGTCTCTGGACGTACGACGTAGCTCCGCTCACGCTGAGCGGAGGCCGAAGGCCGGAGTCGAAGCGGGCCGCGCGTCGGCTTCGGGCCCCTTCGACTCCGCAGCCCTTCGGGCTGGCTCCGCTCAGGGCGAACGGAGCTGCATACGACCCGCGTCTCGTGGCCGGCGGTGCGCAACGAAAGCTTCCCGCCGCCCCCGCCCGCGGTAAAACCACGTGCATGCCGCTCCCCGGGCGACTCGTTCGCTCTGCCGAGAAGACCGAGCGCATCGTGGTGGGCCTCATCTCGGGCACCAGCGTCGACGCCATCGAGGCGGTGACGTGCGGCATCAGCGGCACCGGAGACTCGACCGCGCTCGACCTCTTGAGCCACGTCTCGGTCCCCTTCCCGCCCAAGATGACGAAGCGCATCCTCGCGCTCTCGACGGTGCGCGAGCTGTGCGCGCTGAACTTCGAGCTGGGCGAGCGCTTCGCGCAGGCGGCGCTGAAGTCCGTCGCCGTCGCGGGCCTGAAGCCCAAGGACATCGACCTCATCGGCAGCCACGGCCAGACCGTCGCCCACCTGCCCGGCTCGACGCTGCAGATCGGCGAAGCGAGCGTCATCGCCGAGCGCACCGGCGCTCCGGTCGTCTGCGACTTCCGCACGCGCGACGTCGCCGCCGGCGGCGAGGGCGCCCCGCTCGTCCCGTACGCCGACTGGGTGCTCTTCCGGAAGCCCGGCGAGACGCGCGCGCTGCAGAACATCGGGGGCATCGCGAACGTCAGCGTCGTCAGCGACCGCCTCGAAGACACCATCGCCTTCGACACCGGCCCGGGCAACATGCTGCTCGACGCCATCACCCGCCTCGCCACGAAGGAGCGCCAGGCCTACGACGACGGCGCGAAGCTCGCGCTCAAGGGCCGCGTGCTGCCGGCGGTGCTGAAGGAGCTGCTCGAGCACCCGTTCCTCAAGAAGCGGCCGCCGCGCAGCGCTGGCCGTGACCAGTTCGGCGAGGGCCTCGCGCGCGAGCTGTGGAAGAAGCTGCAGCGCCGCCCCTACGACCTGCTCGCGACGCTGGCCGCCTTCACCATCGAGGCGACCGCGCGCTCCTACGAGCGGTGGGTGCTGCCGAAGCGGAAGCTCGAGGCCATCTACCTCTCCGGCGGAGGCAGCCGAAACCCGTTCATCTACGCCGGCCTCGAGCGGCGGCTGGCTCCGATCCCCGTCCGCCCGCTCGACGCGCTCGGGTTCCCCGAAGGCGCGAAGGAGGCCGCGTGCTTCGCGCTGCTGGCCAGCGAGTGGCTCTCCGGCACCGCCCAGAACGTACCCTCCGCGACCGGTGCGAAAGCTCGCGTGATCCTCGGTAAGGTGGTTCCCTAAGGGGGCGCGATGAGCACCGTAAACGTCATGGCCCGGGAGATCGCCGCGAAGGTGGTCTTCTACGGCCCCGGCCTCTCGGGCAAGACGACGACGCTCAAGAAGATCTACGACTCGGTGAAGCCGGCTCACCGCGGCGAGCTGATGTCGCTGCCGACCGAGGCCGACCGCACCCTCTTCTTCGACTTCCTGCCGGTGAAGGTCGAGCGCGTCGGCGAGTACTCGGTGCGGCTCGCGCTGTACACGGTGCCGGGCCAGGTCTTCTACAACGCCACCCGCAAGCTCGTGCTGCAGGGCGCCGACGGCGTCGTCTTCGTCGCCGACTCGCAGGAGGCCGCCGAAGACGCCAACCGCGAGTCGATGGTCAACCTCGAGGAGAACCTCGCCGAGCAGGGCATTCGCCTCGAGAAGTTCCCGCTCGTCATCCAGTACAACAAGCGCGACCTGCCCGGCGCGGTGCCGGTCGATCACCTGCGCTCGACGCTGAACCCGCGCGGTGTCCCCGACTTCGAGACGTGCGCGACCTCCGGCCTCGGCGTGCTCGACACCCTCAAGGCCGTCATGCGGCTCGTCATCCGCGACCTGCGGCAGAAGCGCGTCGTGCCGCCGCTCAAAGGCGAGACCGGCGCCGCGGAGGGAGCCGACCTCGAGGGCCAGCTCCGCCAGCACCTGCCGCACGGCGCGCCCGCGCAGCCGGCGACGCAGCCCGGCCGCCCGGCGGTCGCGCAGCACATTCCGCTCGCGACGCCCGCGCGCGGGCACCCGGCGGTGAAGGCGCAGCTGCTCACCGAGCCGCCGAAGCGGGCGATGGGCCCGGCGGCGGCGCTGGCTCCGGGGCCGCTGCTCGACCAGGCGCGCGTCGCCGACTCGGCGTTCGCGGCCGGCGACTACGACGCCTGTGTCCGCACCTGCCAGGAGGCGGTGCGCCGCGCCCTCGCCTACGCCGGCACCGGCTCGGACGTGGCGTCGCAGGGGCTGTTGCTGCGCGTCGACGGGCCGGACCTGCTCAAGCTGCAGCTGCTCACGACGCACTCGCACTTGCGCGTCGACGACGCCGCGTTCGCGCTCTACGTGCTGATGCAGACGTTCCTGCGGCTGCAGGCCGCGGGGCTGCCGCCCCAGGCCGACTGACGGCCGCGTCAGCTTCGGCGCCTGCTCCACTGAAACGGTGGAATGCGGATGCGCTGGGCGACGGTGCCGTCCCACTCGGTCGCGACCCCGTGCTTCTTCAGCACCTCGCAGATCTGCTTCGCGACCTCGAGGCTTTGGGCCTCGTGCTTCGCGTCGTCGTCTTCGTAGGCGCCGAAGGCGAGCAACAGGCCGCGGCCGGCGACGGCCCGCTCGAGATCCTGCTCGTGGTAGAAGCACGCGCCCCACGGCGGCGGAGTGCGGGTCGAGGCGAGGTGGTTCACGTCGCTCCAGCCGTCGCTCATGGTGTAGCCGGCGCACTGCAGCGCGACGATGCCGGTGGCGTTGAGCTCGTCGAAGGCGGCGTCGATGCCGTCGTTGACCGGCGAGCCGGCCTCGGCGCCTCGGAGCTTCTCGATGCGTTCGAGCGCGGCCTGGGCGACCCCGGCGAGGGCGCGGGCGAGATCTCCCGAGCCCTCCCAGACGGCTTTGTGCTCGACGTGCCGCTCGGCGACCTCGCGGCCGATGGTCCACGCGACCTCGCTCGGCTCGGCCGCCGGCTGCTCGAGGGCCGAGAGCCGCAGCGCTCCGTCGGTGTACACGTAGAGGTCGGCCTCCATGTAGCTGCCGATCTGGGAGATGAGCTGGTCGGCGGACTTCGAGCCGCCGCGCATCAGCAGCTCGAGGCGGTTCGCGACGACCTCGGCGTCGCTCACTCGGGGCGCTCCGAGATGAGGCCCATGCGCTTGAGCTTGAAGAGGGTCTTGAGCGTGTCGAGCTCGCGCAGCTGCCCGGCGAGCACGATGGCGCTGACGTCCCAGCGGCCGTTCACCATCGCGGCGATCTGGCGCTCTTCAGGCCGCAGCGCGGCGAGGCCTTCCGGGTCGTCGATGGGATCGAGCACGGTGACCGGCGGCAGCTCTCGGTACAGCGACGCGACGTGCTCGCGCTCGACCATGCGCAGGAACTCGCGGACGCGGCGGTCGGAAGGGTCGCTGATGAGCAGCGCGGAGAAGACCATCGACGCGGCCTCGAACTGCCGCTCGCGCAGGAGAATGGCGCCCTTCTCCAGCATGTCCGCGACGGGATCCGGCTCGAGCTCGACGGAGCCCTCGACCTGAACCTTCCGCGCGCGCCACAGGTCGTGCACGGCGCGCAGCACGAGGCCGCGCTGAACTCCGAGCAAGAGCCGCAGGCGGCCGAGGTTCAGCGGCCCGTGCGTCTGGCACGCGTGCAGGATCGCGCGCTGCACGACGGGCTGGCCGGTCATCGCGTGGTGCGAGGCGAGCACGGTCATCGTGTCGTTCGGCAGGGCGCGCTCGATGTCGGGGAGCTCGTCGACCCAGCGCAGCGACTCGAAGAGCAGGTGCCTCAGCGGCACGGTGAGCGGCACCCACTCGTCGGTGCCGCGGTCGGGATCTTCGGTCCAGTGGAAGCGGCCGCCCTGGACCTGGGTGAGATCGGCGACGGCTCCGATGAGCTCGTCGCTGGCGAGCTCGCGGATGAGGGCCTCGACCTCGGGCGCGACGTCGAGCGTCTGGCTCGTGCCGCGGTTGCTGCGCAGGGCGCTCAGCACGCGCTGGCCGGAGGCCATGCCGCCCTGCTCGAGGGCGCGGGCGAGGTGCTCCCACAGGCCGGGCGCGGCGGTGGCGACGATCTGGCCGGTGAGCAGGAAGACCCTCCGCTCGCCGGCGTCCCACTGGAAGTGCAGCGCTCCCGTCTTGCGCGAGGCGTCGAGCCACTGCAGCAGCTCGGGCAGCGGGTAGCTCGAGAAGTCGCCGTGGAAGGCCATCGGGCGCCGCGAGATTACGACAACTCCCGGGATCGGGATCGGGATCGCGATCGGGACCGGCGTTACAGTGCTTTCTGTGCGCGTCGCGCTGTTGTTCATCGACGGAGTCGGCATCGGAGCGCGGAACCCCGAGTCGAACCCGCTCGCGCGCGCCGAGCACCTGCTGTCGCAGTTCGACGACGGCAGCGGCGCCGCCCTGCCCCACGGCGGACAGCTGCTCGCGCTGGACGCGACGTTCGGCGTGACGGGCCGGCCGCAGTCGGCGACGAACCAGACGGCGCTGTACACCGGAGAGCCGGCGCCGCGGCTGCTCGGCAAGCACCTGCTCGGGTATCCGAACGCGGCGCTCAGCGAGCTCATCGCCGCGAAGTCGATCGTGAAGCGCCTCGCCGCCGCCGGGCGCAGCGCGAGCTTCGTGAACGCGTTCCCAGCGATCTACTTCGAGCTCGTCGGTAAGGTCCGCCACTTCAAGCCGAGCGCCAGCACGCTCGCGTTTCGCGCCGGAGAGGTCGCCCTGCGCACCTTCCCCGACGGCCTGCCGGCCGACATCGACGGCGCGCGCGCCCGGCGGCGTGGCTTCGAGCTGCCGTCGCGCACCGCGGCCGAGGCGGCGGAGGTGTTCTGGCGGTGCGCCGGAGACTTCACGCTGTTCGAGCACTTCGCGGCCGACGAGGCGGCGCACGAGCGGGACGCTGCGTCCGTCGAGCAGGCGCTGAGCACCTTCGATGCCTTCGCGCGCGCGGTGATTGAAACCCGGCCGCCCGACGTCCAGGTGCTCGTGACCAGCGACCACGGGAACGCGGAGGATCTGTCGACCCGCTCGCACACGCTGGCGAAGGTGCCGCTGCTCTCGTTCGGAGGAGAGGCGCCGCAGGGGCTGCACAACGTCGCGGACGTCGGCCGGTACGTCGTCGCGAAGATGGGGGTCGAATGACCTCCGTTCACACTGAGCGGAGGGCCGCGAAGCGGTCCGCAGTCGAAGAGGGCTCAAAGCGGTCCATCGGCCCGCTTCGACTGCGCGCCTGCGGCGCTCCGCTCAGCGTGAACGTCTTTCTCCTGAGCGCCCTGGCCTTCTCCTGCGCGACGCCGCTGTCCGCGCTGACGAAGGAGCAACGGCTCGAGACTCCGGCAGGCGCCATCACGGTCCGCTCGCACCCGGAAGGAAAGCCCGACGACGCGAGCATGGTCGCGAAGGCGCTCGAGCAGGCCGGGACACGCCTGTCGAAGTGGGGCGCCCTCGATCAGCCCGTCGCCATCCACCTGATGCCGACGCACCAAGATCTCGAGGGCGCGGTGCGCCGCTACGGCTACGACTGGCTGCGGGCGTGGGCGCAGTACGACAACGTGCTGTTGCAGACGCCCTCGACGTGGGCGACCAACGAGCTCGACGTCGCCGAGCTGCTGGCGCACGAGCTCACGCACTGCCTCATGTACCAGCGCGCGGGGACGCCCCAGAACTGGATGCGCAAGGGCATCCCCCTGTGGTTCCGCGAAGGCATGGCGACGTTCACCGCGCTGCAGGGCTACCGGTGGATGACGCTCGAAGACCTGGCTCGGGTGTACGAGCGCGGCGCGGGCCACGACCCGATCGCGGACGCCGAGGCGATGTACCAGTCACAGAGCGCCGCCGTGTACGCCGCGTCGCACTACGCGTTCACGTTCCTCGTCGACCGCTACGGCCGCGAAGCCGTCGAGCGGACGCTCGAGAACATGTCGAAGGGCGACCAGTTCGACGCCGCGTTCGAGAAGGGCGTGGGTCTTCACCCCGATCGCTTCAGCGCCGAGTTCCGCCGCTACATCGTCTGGCGCGCGTTCCGCGGCACCGGCGCGCCGATTCGCTCAGCGCACTGAGCTCGGAGGCGGCAGCAGCGGCGGCCGGTCCTTCCCCTCGACCACGCGCTGCAGCTCGATCTCCTGCAGGAGCAGCGAAGGCGCCACGGTCGACACCGGCACCATGCCGCTCTCGGCGCCGCAGAAGCCGTTGAACGTGCCGATCGTCTTCCCGCTCGCCATCACCTTGTTGATCGACGACAGCGGAGTCCCCACGATCTCCACGCCGCGCACCAGCGTCTCGCGGCCGTCGCGCACGTCGACGCGGTACACCATGCGCGGCACGCCCTTGAACGCCTGGTAGCCGAACGACGACGTGTTCGTGTTGCCGCCGGTGATGTCCTTGATGATGAGGCCGTAGGGCTTGCCCTGCTTCTTCGCCTCGGCGATCAGCATGGCCTTGAGCTGCTTGTCGTCGACCTGCTTCTTCGACTCGACGATGAGGTTCGCCATGCGCGCGATCGGCTTGTGGTTCGACTGCGCGCGCGCGTGGCCGTTCGACTTCGAGAAGCCCTCGATCGGCTTGCGCGACAAGAGGAAGTTCTTCAGCACCCCGCCCTCGACGAGCGGCACGCGCTGCGCCTTCACGCCCTCTTCGTCGTACAGGTAGTAGCCGTTGAGCTGCTTGCCGGCGGCCTCGCGCACCGTCGGGTCGTCGTAGATGGAGATGAACGGCGGCAGCACGCCGCGCCCGACCTGGCCGCGGAACGTCTTCCCTTCGGCGTCGTTGCCCTGCCGCTCTCCCTCGAGGCGGTGGCCGATGGCCTCGTGAAACAGCACGCCGGCAGCGTCGGACTCGAGGATCGCCGGGCCGGTGTACGGGTCGATCGGCGGAGCGCTGCGCAGCGCGAGCAGCTCGTCGGAGAGCTTCTTCGCCGTGGCGCGGATCTCGTCGTCCGTCGGCAGCTGCTCTTCGGTGGGGGCGTACCAGTCGCGCGAATCGTCGAGCAGTTGCCCGTCCTCGGCGCGCGTCCAGAGCGAGAGGTGCACCGCGTAGAGCGCCTCCTCGGTGACGATGCGGGTGCCTTCGGTGTTGACGAGGTAGCGGACCACCTTGTCGCCCGCGACGCGCACCTCGGAGTCGAGCAGCTGCGGCACCGCCCCGAACTGGCCGGAGATGTCGCGCGCGAGCTTGACCCACCGCTCCTGCGACCAGCGGAACGGGACGCGCGTGCCGAGATAGACGACCGGCTCTTCGCGCGTGAACGACGGCGGCCGCTTCGGATTGTCGACGGCGTAGACGTCTTCGCCCTTCTTCTTGAGGAAGTTGAAGAGCGCCGCCTTGTACTGCTGATCGCTGATGAGCCAGAGCGCGGTGCGCAGCGCCATCGCGTGCTCGTCGATCGGAGCGTTCTTGCGCGGGATGAAGCTGTTCCCCTTGAGCGAGAACGTGAAGTCCATGTCGTCGTCGATGGAGCTGTCGAACGCGTAGTCGCCCACGCGCGCGTCCACGTAGATCTTCCGGTCGTGGTAGGCGTCGTCCTGGAAGAGGGCTCCGTAGCGGGCGGCCACCTCGCGCTGCTCGAAGTCCTTCACCTGGTACGAGAGGAAGTACGGCGGCGCGTTCTCTTTGAGCTTGAGCGCTTTGAAGTTGCGGTCGAGCTCGAGGACCATCGCGTCGAGGACATCCTGGCGGGGGTCGAGCGGAGGCTTCGCGGACAGCAGCACTGCGACGAGCACGGCGATCATGGAGTCCCCCAGTCAACCACTTCCCACCCCTTCTTCTTCGCATGGCGCTGCAGGCGCGGGTCCGGATTTACGGCCACCGCCCGCCCCACCTGCTCGAGCACGGGCAGGTCGGCGAACGAGTCGGTGAAGAACGAGCAGGCCGACAGCGCGACGCCGTGCGTGGCGGCCTCTGCGCGCGCGTGCGTCAGCTTGCCGGTGCCGAAGCAGATGGGCCCCACCGTGCGGCCGGTGTGGAAGCCGCCGGCGTCGACCTCGAGGTTGTTGCAGAGGATGCCGTCGAGCTTCAGCTCTTCCTTCACCAGCTCGGCCATGTAGTTCGACGAGGACGTGAGCAGCACCAGGCGGTCGCTCTGGTCGCGGGCGCGCTCGAGCTCCTTCATGGCTCCGGGGCGGAACAGCGGGCGCACCTGGCGGACGTAGAAGCTCTCGGTGCGGCCGCGGATGTCGGCGGCGCGGGTGCCGGCGAGCGCGGCGATGGCGCGGCCGACGGCCTCTTCGACCGAGGCGAACCCGAGCTCGTAGCGGACGAGCCAGGCGCCGGCGCGCAGGGCCTGCCCCTTGGTGATGTGCCCCAAGGCGACCTCGCGGCGAATCCACATGCGCGCGGAGTTCACCGCGATGAGCGTCTGATCCAGATCGAAGAACGCAATGCGCATTTGAAGCCGAAACCGGGACGGTGATAGTCCATAACGCGTCCAAAGGGGCCGTCGGCAGGGACTGTTGAGACCGTGAAACAGCTCATCCTCTTTGTGACCCTCCTGGTGCTGGTGGCCATGGGCGCGTGCAGCTCGCCGTCGCCCCGTTGCCTCAAGTCCAACTGCAACGGCTGCTGCGACGTCAACGGCATGTGCCAGACCGGCAACGAGAAGTTCGCGTGCGGCGTGGGCGCGAACGAGTGCACGTCGTGCGCTCCGAACGAGTCGTGCACGAGCGGCATGTGCGTGGCGGGCGACGGCGGCATCAGCGGCACGGGCGGCGGCAGCGGCGGCGCCGGCGGCTCGAGCGGCTGCAACCCGAGCAACTGCCAGGGCTGCTGCGACACGACCGGCACCTGCCGCGGCGGCAACACCAACGCGCTGTGCGGCAGCCGCGGCGGCGCGTGCTCGATGTGCCCGATGGGCCAGTCGTGCACGTTCTCGGACGCCGGCACGTTCTCGTGTCAGGACTTCGTCTGCACCGGGTGCACGTCGACCACGGGCAACTGCCTCGCGGGGACGACCCAGGGCGCGTGCGGAAACGACGGCGGCATGTGCCGCGCCTGCCTGTCGGGCCAGAGCTGCGTCATGGGCGTCTGCCAGACCTCGGCCACGTGCAGCAGCGCGAGCTGCTCGGGCTGCTGTGATGGGAACCTGTGCGTCGAGCCCCCCACCACGATGCGGTGCGGGCGCATGGGCGCCGCGTGCTCGGCGTGCACGGGGACGCAGGTCTGCAACGCCGGCGTCTGTGGAGTCAGCGGCACCGGCGGCGGCGGCGCGGGCACCGGCGGCGGGTCGGCGAGCTCGGGCTGCGGTGCACAGACGTGCGCCAACGGCTGCTGCGACCCCCTGTTCGACACGTGCCAGGCCGGGACGAGCAACACGCTCTGCGGCAATGGCGGATCGACGTGCATCCCGTGCTTGTTCGGCCTGTCCTGTAAGAACAAGGCCTGCGCGTTCTGACGCGACCGCGAACTGCCAGTTAGCAGGGCAAGGGCAAGGGCAGGTTCAAGGCGGCCGGGGAAAGGGCCACGGGCAAGGCTCTGGGAATGGCCAAGGCCTCGGCCCCGCGGGAAAGGAGCTCGCGCTCAGCGCGCTCGCGCGTACGTCCACACGGCCGCGCCGGACGACGATGACGACGCCTGCGGCTGCTGCGCCGGCTTCGTCTTGTCCGTCGCCCGCTGGTCCGTCATGTAGAAGTACGTCGCATCCGTCGGCGCCATGTAGCGCACTCTGATCTCATTCGATCGAGGCGCAAGTTTTCTGCCGGCGACTCAGTAGATGCAGAGCTTGTCGATCTTCAGCTCGCGGTCGTCGCGACGGCGCTTGCAGTCGGCGCCGAAGTGAATCCGCAGCGTCGGCCGCTCGGCGGTCGGCTCGTCGAACGTGAGGCCGCCGTTGTCGACGGTGCACAGCTTCGGAGACCCGTCACTGCGCACGATGGTGAGCTGCAGCACGCCGGGATCTGGAACACCGGTGAGCTCGAGGCTCTGCGACACGCCCGCGAGGTTCGCGATGTCGATGAGCGTCTGCCGGTACGAGCTCTTGCAGATGGAGTCGAGGTTCGACAGATCCGAGTAGAACAGCTCGGCCATCTGGCGGTGGCGGTAGCCCGGCTGAATCGACGTCGGGCAGTCGACGTTCCGAACCTGCATCGTCTGACCGCCGTCTTCATTCGTCGCGGCACCACCATCGGCGAGAAACACAGGAACGAGGATGCCCATCGCCGGTTTCGTTGCGGTGGTCCCGACCGGCCCGATGACGGTGTAGATGATCTCCTTGCGGCTGCCGTCGGAGTTCTTCAACCCCGCGAGCACGTCGAAGTACTCCTGCACCGGGGTGAGCAGATTCGACTGCTCGGTGCAGTAGTCAATCTCGGGCCGGTTGCCGATAGTGACCCGCGACGGTCGGACGAACTTCTCGCTGCAATCGTCCTCGTCGGTCAGAGTGACGACGAGGAGCCGGGCTCCGTCGCGAAGGAACCCGCCATTGCCGCCCTGCGCGAGCGGCGTCCCCTGCCAGTCGAACAGCGCCAGCCGCAGAGCCTCAAACGGCGTCTCTTGCCCGCTTCCTGCCGTTCCCTGCTGAACGAGCCGCGCGAACTTCGCCACGAACTCTGGATCGTCGGCGGTAATGACCCGCTCACTACCTGTTCCGTAGAGGACGCCCCCTCCGTCCGGATTGGGATCCGGTACCGGCTGCAGCTTGCCGGACTGCGTGCAGTAGATGCGCCTTGTGTCGCAATCCGCGAAGAAGGGCGGGAAGCTCTCCGTCTTTGTGTGCTGATACACGCTGGTCGTGATGACGCCGACGCGAAGGTCCTGCTCCACGCCACCCGCGACACGGAGCTCCGACACGAAGGACGTCAGCTCAGCCGCGACGGCCTCCTGCTCCTCTTTCATGGAGCCCGAGTTGTCGATGACGAACAAGATGTCCAACGGAGACGGAGCGATCGCCGGCATCATCTCGTCGCAGCTCTTGGGCAGGGTCGACCCTGGCTGTTCGGTCGGGGGCCGGAGTCCCAAGCACCCGTTACACGCCGTACACATCACCCAAGCCCCCAGCCCCACCATGACGATTCGAAGGTCTTTGAGCATGACGGAAGTTACCGATTCTCCTTCGGCCGGGGAGGATTCTGCCCGAAGCTTCGGCCTACGTCGAAAAGACATCTGCCTACCCTTGCCGCTCCTCAACTCGTTGCTACCTTAGCTCCTCAGTCTCCTCACCCCCGGAAAGAAGACCTCATGTCCGACGAAAAGAAGAAGGGTTCTTCCGCACAGCCGATGGCCGCCCCGATGAGCCCTCCCGGGCTCATCAACAAGGAGGACATCCCGCAGGTGCTGCCGATCCTGCCCCTGCGCAACAGCGTCTTCTTCCCGGGCGGCGTGCTCCCGCTCGCCGTCGGCCGGCAGAAGACCATCGCGCTCATCAAAGACGCCGTCCGTGACGACCAGGTCATCGGCGTCGTCACCCAGCGCAAGGCGGAAGAGGAAGACCCCGGCGCCGCCGACCTCTACGCGATGGGCACCGTCGCCCGCATCGTGAAGCTGCTCAAGATGGGCGAGGACAACTACTCGCTCGTCGTCCAGGGCCTCGCCCGCTTCCGCGTGCTCGATCTCGTGCAGGAGTCGCCGTACCTCAAGGCCCGCGTCGAGGCCGTCGAGGACCGCACGGCCGCCGAGAACGTCGAGGTCGAAGCCCTCGGCATCAACCTGAAGAAGCTGGCCCGCGAGGTCATCGAGCTGATGCCCGAGCTGCCCGCCGCGGCCACCGAGCTCGTCGAGAGCATCACGCACCCCGGCCACCTCGCCGACCTCATCGCGGCGAACGTCGACGTGCCCATCGAGGAGAAGCAGGCCGTCCTCGAGACCGTCGATCTCAAGGCGCGCATGAAGCTCGTGCTCGAGCTGCTCAACCGCAAGCGCGAGATCCTGAAGCTCTCGAACAAGATCGACTCCGCCGTGAAGGGCGAGATGTCGAAGACCCAGCGCGAGTACTACCTGCGCCAGCAGCTCAAGGCGATCAAGGAAGAGCTCGGCGAGATGGGCGAAGAGGAAGAGGAGCTCGACGAGCTCGCCGAGCGCCTCAAGAAGGCGGGGCTGCCGGCCGAGGTCGAGAAGGTCGCCAACAAAGAGCTCAACCGCCTCAAGACGATTCCCGCCGCGAGCTCGGAGTACACGGTCGCCCGCACGTACCTCGACTGGATCGCGGACCTGCCGTGGTCGAAGCAGAGCGAGGACAACCTCGACATCGAGAACGCGCGCAAGCAGCTCGACAGCGACCACTACGGCATCCAGAAGGTGAAGAAGCGCATCCTCGAGTACCTCGCGGTGCGGAAGCTGAAGAACGACATGAAGGGCCCGATCCTCTGCCTGGTGGGGCCGCCGGGCGTCGGTAAGACGTCGCTCGGTCAGTCGATCGCGAAGGCCGTCAACCGCAAGTTCGTGCGCCTGTCGCTCGGCGGCGTGCGCGACGAAGCCGAGATCCGCGGGCACCGCCGCACGTACGTCGGCGCCCTGCCCGGCCGCTTCATCCAGTCGATGAAGAAGGCCGGCATGCGGAACCCGGTCATGATGCTCGACGAGATCGACAAGCTCGGCGCCGACTTCAGGGGCGACCCGTCGGCCGCGCTGCTCGAGGTCCTCGACCCGGAGCAGAACAACACGTTCGCGGACCACTACCTCGACGTGCCGTTCGATCTGTCGAAGGTCATGTTCATCGCGACCGCGAACCAGCTCGACCCGATCCCCGGGCCGCTGCGTGACCGCATGGAGATCATCGAGCTCTCCGGCTACACGTTCGACGAGAAGACGGCGATCGCGCGCCAGCACCTCATCAACAAGCAGATCAAGGAGCACGGCCTGCAGCCGGACGCGCTCGAGATCAACGACGAGGCGCTCGGTGAGCTCATCACCGCCTACACGCGTGAGGCCGGCGTCCGCTCGCTCGAGCGTCGCGTCGCCGACGTCTGCCGCGCCGTCGCGGTGCAGGTCGCGGCCGGCAACACGGCGAAGGTCGTCGTCGACAAGGCGAAGCTGCACGAGATCCTCGGGCCGCAGCGCATCGAGTCCGAGGTCGCCGAGCGCACCTCGCTCACCGGCGTGGTCACCGGTCTCGCGTGGACTCCGTACGGCGGCGACATCCTCTTCCTCGAAGCCACGAAGATGCCCGGCAAGGGCTCGCTCAACCTGACCGGCCAGCTCGGCGATCAGATGAAGGAGTCCATCCACGCCGCGATGAGCTACCTGCGGTCGAACGCCGAGCGCATGGGGCTGCCCGGTCACTTCACCGAGAAGCTCGACTTCCACGTGCACGTGCCGGGTCCGTACGGCAAGGACGGCCCGTCGGCCGGCGTCGGCATGCTGACCGCGCTCGTGTCGCTGATGACCGGCATCAAGGTCCGCTCCGACACGGCGATGACCGGTGAGGTCTCGCTGCGCGGCGTCGTGATGCCCGTCGGCGGCATCAAGGAGAAGGTCCTCGCGGCTCACCGCGCCGGCATCAAGCGCATCATCATGCCGGAGAAGAACAAGAAGGACCTGCACGACGTCCCCGAGCAGGCGAAGAAGGAGATCGAGTTCCACTTCGTCTCGCGCATGGACAACGTCCTCGACCTCGCGCTCGAGTCCACGCCGTGGAAGACGGCGCCGGCTCCCGCTCCCGAGGAGCCGAAGGCCGAGATCAGGGCCTGAGAGCCGGTTCGCTTTGAAGTCGCGGCCGCGGTGACCTTCACGGTTGCCGCGGCCGTTTCATTTGGGGCCAGGCGGGCTCAGACCACGGTGCGGAAGTACGCGATGGTCCGCTTGAGGCCCTCTTCGAGGCTGACCTTCGGCTCCCAGCCGAGCAGCTGCTTCGCGCGGGTGATGTCGGGCTTGCGCTGCTTCGGGTCATCCTTCGGCAGGGGCTTGAACGCGATCTTCCCGCCGCCGCCGGCCGCGGCGCGCACGGCCTCGGCGAACTCGAGCATCGTCATCTCGCGCGGGTTGCCGATGTTCACCGGGTCCGTCACGTCGGACAGCATCAGCCGCACGATGCCGTCGACCTCGTCGTCGACGTAGCAGAACGAGCGCGTCTGCTTGCCGTCGCCGAAGACGGTGAAGTCCTGCCCTTTGAGGGCCTGCGACACGAACGCGGGCACCACGCGGCCGTCGTCGAGCTGCATGCGCGGCCCGTACGTGTTGAAGATGCGGACCATGCGCGTCTGCACGCCGAGGCGGTCACGGTACGCGGTGACGAGGGCCTCTCCGTAGCGCTTCGCCTCGTCGTACACCGCGCGCGGGCCGATGCTGTTCACGTTGCCCAGGTACGTCTCGGGCTGCGGCGAGATGTTCGGGTCGCCGTAGATCTCGGACGTCGACGCCTGCAGCATGCGCGCGTTCTTCGCGCGGGCGAGCTCCAGCGCGTTCTGGGTGCCGATCGACCCGACCCGCATGGTCTCGAGCCACAGCCGGTCGTAGTGAATCGGCGAGGCCGGCGAGGCCATGTTGAAGATGTAGTCGACGGGCCCATCGATTTTGATCGGCTCGCAGATGTCGTGCATCAGAAAGCCGATGCGCGTGTCGGCGAGGTTCTTCTTCGACCCGGTCGAGAGGTTGTCGACCGCGAGCACGGAGGCGGCTCCGTCGGCGAGGCAGCGCTCGCACAGGTGCGAGCCCAGGAAGCCCGCGCCCCCCAGGACGACGACGTGTTTGCCCTTCATCGATGCAGCCATGGCTGGCGGCTATAGCGCCCGGCGACGGCTAGATCTCGTCGAAAGTCGCCTGACCAGGCAGAACGTTCTTGTACTTCTCGAGCACCAGATCGATGCCCTGGCGGATGTACTCGGCCACCGGAACCTTGGTCTTCTGGTTCAGAAGCTTGAGCATCTCGTTCTGCTCTGGCGTGATGTAGATCGTCGTGGAGATCTTCTTGCGCGCCATGAACGTATGTGACGGTATGTCGACCTACTTGGAGGGTCAAAAATGAGGCTTGTGGTGGCTGCTACATGCCTGTTTGCGCTCGCGTGCTCGACCACGAAAGAGGCGAAGACCGGCGAAGGCTCCGGTGACTCCGCCGGCGGCAGCAGCGAGAAGCTCTCCGAGAACATCCGCCAGAAGCAGACGGGCAACGAGAAGGTCACCGAGTTCGACCTCAACGGCGACAAGAAGCCGGACGTGTGGACGTACACGACCCCGGGGAAGAGCGCCGACGGGAAGGACATCGAGAAGCTCGTCCGCAAAGAGCTCGACATCAACTGGGACGGCCGCGTCGACATCGCGCGCAACTACGACGAGCGCGAGCAGATGGAGCGCGAGGCCCTCGACCTCGACTTCGACGGCAAGGTCGACCAGGTGAACTACTACGAGAAGTCGATCATCGTGCGGAAGGAGCGCGACCTCTCGTCCGCCGGGCGCCCCTCGCTGTGGCTCTTCTACGAGAAGGGCAAGCTCGTGCGGAAGGAGCGCGACACCAACGGCGACGGCAAGGTCGACTACTGGGAGTACTGGGAAGGCGACCAGGTCGACCGCGTCGGTGAAGACCTCGACGGCGACGGCAATGTCGACAAGTGGACCAAAAACCCGAACTCGGAAGGTTGAGCTCGCGGCGCTGGTGATGTCGTTGGTGGCGGGCTGCCAGTGCCTGCCGCCCGCAATCGATCGACCCGACGGCGGAGACGAAGACGCGGGCACCGACGGCGGCCCCGTCGCGACGTGCCGCGTCGCCGACTGCCCTGCTCCGCCGCAGGACGCCGGCGTGGTCTGCCCGTTCCGCGCGCCCGACGCGGGGCTCTCGCCCAGCTGCATCGCGGACACGTGCGTCAACGAGTGTGGAGACAGCCGCACCTGCGAGGTCACCGACGGCGGCCACTGCCTGCGCTGCGGCTCGAGCGTGAAGTGCTCCGAGGCCTCGTGCATGGAGCGCCGGCGCTGCGGGTTCATGGTCGACAGCAGCACCTGCATCAACCTGCTCGATGACGGAACGAGCTGGTCGGTGGATCAGGCAGCGAGCTGCCGCAGCGTCATCTCCAACGACGGCGGAGTGCTCGGCACCTGGGTCGACCTCGACCTCGGAGAAGCGCTGCTCAACATCCCCCGGCTCGGCGGCTACTGCACCGCGCAGGACCTCTTCACCGGCGTGCCGCGGATGCAGGTGTTCTGCCCGTTCTGCACGTTCCTCGTCGTCGGCTGCGACTGAGGGAATTTCGCCCGATTTGTAAGGGGAAATTTCGTGCGGCGGGAAATGCCTCGCGCGGGGGCTCGAGACAAATGATCCATGAGCTACCAGATCCAGCGCGGAGACACCCTGTCGGCTCTTGCTCGCCGCTTCGGCACCAGCGTCGACGCGCTGATGCGGGCGAACCCGCAGATCCAGAACCCGAATCTGATCATCGCAGGGCAGAGCCTCAACCTGCCCGGGTCGTCAGACAGCTTCGAGCCGGCGCCTCCGTCGGGCGGCGGGCAGTACACGGTGCGGCCCGGCGACACGCTGTCGGCCATCGGCGCGCGCTTCGGCGTCAGCTACCAGGAGATCGCCCGCGCGAACGGCATCGCCAACCCGAACCTCATCTACGCCGGCCAGCGGCTCACCATCCCCGGGGCGGGGAGCACGCCGCCGCCGACGACTCCGGGGCCCGGTCCGGGTCCGGCGCCCGGCCCTGGGTCGATCGACGGCATCGAGAACCGGCCCGGCGTGCGCGGCGACGCGCAGCAGGTCATCGACTTCTTCATGGCGAAGGGGCTCACGCGGCAGCAGGCGGCGGGCATCGCCGGCAACCTGCTGCACGAGTCGAACTTCAACCCCAGCGCGGTCGGCGACGGCGGCACCTCGTTCGGCATCGCCCAGTGGCACAAGGGGCGCGGCGACGCGATGAAGGCGTGGACCCAGGCGAACGGGTACTCGCCGACGTCCTTCCGCGGCCAGCTCGAGTTCCTCTGGCACGAGCTGCACCACAGCGAGCGGAACGCGTTCAACAAGCTGCTCGCCACGACGACGGCGTACGACGCCGGCATGGCGTTCTGCCGGTGGTTCGAGCGCCCGGCGGTGATCAGCCCCGCTCGCGGTGAGGCGGCGGAGCGGTTCTACCGGGAGAGCCTCGGCTGATGGAGTGGCTGGTTTGAGTTAGCAGGGCGAGGGCACGGGCGAGTTCAAGGGCAATCTCGAAGGTCAAGGCAACTGGGCAAGGCACGGGACAAGGACCTTGCCCCGCTTCCCTTGCCCGTTTGGCTTGTCCTTGTCCTCGTCCTTGAGACGAGGACCTTGAACTTGCCCTCGCCCTCGCCCTGCTGACTTCGCAGTTCTCAGTTCGCGTTCGTCACGAACGCCTGAATCTGCGTCTCGCGCTGGAAGTCGGCGAGGTACCGCCCCGCAGCATCCTTCGACGGAAACCGCCCCATGCGCACGCGGTACCAGGTGCCCTTCCCCGCCACCACGGCCTCGACGACGTACGGCGCGTAGCCGCGGCCGCGCAGGTCCGACGCGAAGCGATCGGCCTCGGCCTTGTCCTGGTACGCCGAGAGCTGCAGCGTCCAGTTGCCGTCCGGCGTCGCCTCGACCGGCTTCTGCGCGCGGGCGATGGCTTCCTTCAGGTCTCCAGCGTCGTGCTCGACGGTGCGCGTCGGAACCGGGTCGACCTTCGGCGTCTCCGCAGGCGGCGCCGGCGGCGGCGCCACGGGCTCGTGCGGCTTCACGACCTCGGCGACCGGTGCCGGAGGAGCAGGCTTCGGCGGCTTGGGGGTCTCCTTCGTCAGCTCGTCCTGGTACGTCAGCTTCGGGTCCGCGGACTTCGCGTCGAGCTGCGCGAGCAGATCGGCCGGCTGGGTCGACTTCTCTTCGGCCTGCAGCTTCTTGCCGACGGCGACGCCGAGCACGAAGACGCCTCCGAGCGCGATGATGCCGACGAACGTGAGGGTGAGGATCTGGCGGGTGTCGAGCGAGAGCTCGTACTTCTCTTTCAACTTGTGAACGTCACGCACTGTGCGTGGAAGGTACCGCGCACAGCGCTCACGTCAAACTCACGGCGCCATGCGGTACTGCATGCTGACTCCGGCGAAGCGGCCGAGCGCCTTCTGCACGAACGTCTCGGCGTCGGCGTCGTCGTCGCCCATCAGCTCGCGCAGGAGCTTCTTGTCCTTCTTCGGGTACTCGGTCTTCGGCTCTCCGGAGATGCCGCCGAGCTTGGCGGCGTCGGCGACCGCGGCCTCGATGCCGCCGAGCTCGTCGACGAGCTTCGCCTCCTTCGCCTGGCGGCCGCTGAAGATGCGCCCGTCGGCGAGCGGCTTCACCTCTTCGACGGTGAGCTTGCGGCCCGAGGCGACGGCGTCGATGAACTGGCCGTGAACGTCGGCGAGCACGCCCTCGAAGTAGTCGCGCTCTTCGGGCGACATCTCGCGGAACGGCGAGCCCGAGTCCTTCATCTTGCCGGCCTTGATGGTGTTCATCTCGACGCCGGCCCACTTGAGCAGGCCCTGCACGTTCGGCATCTCCATGATGACGCCGATGCTGCCGGTGAGCGTGCCGGGGTTCGCGTAGATCTTGTCGGTCGCGCAGGCGATGTAATAGCCGCCGCTCGCGGCGAGTGAGCCCATCGAGGCGACGATCTTCTTCTTCGCCTTGATGCGCTTCACCGCGTCGTAGATCTCCTGCGACGGGCCGACGGCGCCGCCGGGCGAGTCGATGCGCAGCACGATCGCCTTGATGTGATCTTTCTCGGCGAAGGCGTTGAGCTCCTTCAGCGTCTTCTTGCTGTCCATGATCGTGCCGGTGACCTCGATGACGCCGACCTTGTCTCCGCCGCCGCCGCTCGAGTCTCCCGCGTCGCTCTTCACCGCCAGGTACATCACGAGCAGGAAGCCGAAGAGGCTGATGAACATGCCGCCGAAGACGATGCCGAGCACCCACGCCGCGCGTCGATCCATGGTGTGAGCGGTACTATCAGGCAATGGCCGGCGAGCGAATCATCGAGATGACGTGGCGCTGCACGAGCTGCGAGCACAAGAACCTCGGGCGGTACAAGGTCTGCCAGAACTGCCGCAACCCCAAAGACGGCAGCGAGCCGTACGAGATGCCGGCGGACACCTCGAAGGCGGTGACCGTCACCGAAGAGTCGCTGCTGCGCATGGCGAAGGCCGGGCCCGACTGGCGCTGCGCGTACTGCGGCAGCGATCAGCGGCGCAGCGACATGGGCTGCGCGAACTGCGGCGCGTCTGCCGTCGAGGGGGCGGAGGCCACCGACGGCCCTCCCCCGCCGCGCCCGGCTCCACGGCCTCCGCCGGCTGCGGCGGCGTCGTTCGGCTCGACGGGGAAGCTCGTGCTCGGCGGCGTCGGCTTCCTCGCGGCGCTCATCGCGTTCGGGGCCGGCCTGAGCTGGTGGAAGAACCGGCCGCGCGACTTCGAGGCGCGCGTCACGTCGGTGAAGTGGGAGCGGACGATCTCGGTCGAGCGCTGGCAGATCTCCTCGAAGGAGGGCTTCAAGGAGAACCTCCCGAAAGACGCCTTCGAGGTCACGTCGCTCGGCCAGCGGCACCACCACGACGAGCAGGTGCTCGATGGGTACAACACCGAGCACTACACGGTGCAGGTGCCCGACGGGTACCGGACCGAGACGTACACCGAGCGCGTGTCCTGCGGGCAGGACTGCACGACCCGGCCGCGCAGCTGCTCGGAGCAGTGCACCAGCAACAAGAACGGCTTCGCGTCGTGCAAGCAGGTCTGCACCGGCGGAGGCCAGTCGTGCACCACGCGGTACTGCAACCAGACGCGCACGCGGCAGGTGCCGAAGACGAGGACGGAGGCGCGCACCCGGCAGGTGCCCCGCTACCGGTCCGAGCCGCGCTACGCCGAGGCGTTCGCCTACAAGCAGTGGGAGTGGAAGCACGACCGCGACGTCCGCACGCACGGCGCCGACGTCAACGTCCGCTGGGGCGACGCGCAGGTGGGGCAGAAGCTCGCCGACGGAGAGAAGGAGCGCGAGCAGCGGCGCGAGTCGTACGAGGTGAAGGTCGCGTACGAGGACCAGGAGCTCGTGCTGCACCCGCCGGACGAGGAGGCGTTCGCGAAGTACCCGCCGCAGTCGAAGCACGTCGTGCACACCGAGAAGGGACAGGTGCTGCTCGACGGCGCCCCGGTCCCCCTCCGTTCACACTGAGCGGAGGCCGAAGGCCGAAGTCGAAGTGGGCCGCGCGGCGGCTGCGGGCCCCCTTCGACTGCGCCGCCCTTCGGGCGGCTCCGCTCAGGGTGAACGGCAGCTCTATCCGCCGTCGCCGGCGTCTTCTTCGCCCGCGTCGGAGCCCGCATCCGGCTGGCCCGCATCGAAGCCGGCATCCGGCCGCCCCGCGTCGAAGCCTGCGTCGACGCGGCCGGCGTCGACGCCCGAGTCCGGGCGTCCCGCGTCGAAGCCGGCATCGGGGCGCCCGGCATCGACGCCCGAGTCCGGCCGGCTGGCGTCGTACACGCCGGCGTCGAGGTTGTAGTTGCCGTCGGGGTCCATCGGGAACGCGGCGTCGTAGTCGCCGCCGTCGAACAGCACGCACGCGCCCGCCGCGCACACCTGGTTCGGAGCGCACGCGACGCACATGCCTCCGCCGGTGCCGCACTCGAACAGCGCGGTGCCGTCGAGGCACTCGCCGGCCTCGTCGCAGCAACCGTCGGAGCACGTCGACGCGTTACATGGACGCTGCTGCGAGCTGCACGAGCCGACGAGCAACGCGGCGATCAGCAGGAAGAAAAAAGGGGACGGGCATCTCTTCGTGCTGGTTGAGCGCATCGCGTCGGCCTCCCGAAAAGCAGCCTGTCCCCTTCTTTTCATCACCTGAGCTTCAAATCCATCGGGCCTTCGAGCTCGATGGTCTTCCCGTCGACGGTCAGCTTCGCCTCGGCGCCGTCGGGCAAGAGCAGCCGCACGGTGCGGCCGAGCCGGTACGTGAGGCCCTCGACCATGGCGGCCGTCGCGAGATCGTCGGTCTCGGCGAAGGCGACCTCGTCGGTGACCTCGAGCAGCGCCTCGCCCTCGCCGAGATCGCCGGCGTGAATGTACGGGACCTTCGCGCGAAACGACGGAGCGGGCAGCTTGCGCGGGCCGTCGGGCGCGGCGCCTCCGCCGAGGCTGGCGAAGCCGTTCGGGGTGAAGAACGCCTTGAAGTAGTCGCCGGTGGTGAGCTGCTGCTGATCGGCGAGCGCGCTGTCGGGCGTGAACTTGTTCGACGAGTAGCGCGCGGCGATGGTGCGCGGCAGCGCCTCGACGCTCTCCACCCTGCCCTCTTTGAGCGCGCGGCGCGGCAGCGTGGCGGCCTCGACGCGGGCCTCGGGCAGCTCGCCGACCTCGACGGTCTGCTTGTGCAGGACCTTGAGCGCGCCGGCGAAGCACTCGAGCACCGCCCAGTCCTTCACGGAGATCTTGTCCGACGGCAGCAGCTTCGCGCCGACGCCGAGCGTGTGATCTTCCAGCGTCACGGGAGCCGAGGCGGAGTGCAGGCCGCACACCGGAACTTCCGGCTCCTTCTTGCAGGCGGCGAGCGCTACGAAGAGCAGCGCCGCGCGCCTCACGCGATCCACCCGCCTCCGACGACGCGGTCACCCTCGTAGAAGACGGCGGCCTGGCCGGGCGTCACCGCGCGCACCGGCGTCTCGAGCGTCACCGCGACCTGGCCGGCCGGGTCGAGCTGCACGCGCGCGGGAGCTCCCTCGTGGCGGTGGCGGACCTTGACGGTGAGCGCGCGCTCGAGCGGCGCGGCTCCGTCGACCCAGTGCGGCCGGAGCAGGTGAAACGCGCTGGAGCCGAGCTGATCGCCCGGGCCGACGACGACGCGGCGCGAGTCGGCCTCGATGCGCTGAACGAACAACGCCTCGCGGCTCGAGACCCCGAGCCCCTTGCGCTGGCCGACGGTGAACCGGTGCACGCCCTCATGCTGCCCGAGCACGCGGCCGGTTGCATCGACGACCTCGCCCTTCGGCTGCGGGCCCGCGACCTTCTCGACGAAGCGGGCGTAGTCGCCGTCCGGCACGAAGCAGATCTCCATGCTCTCGGGCTTGTGCGTCGTGGGCAGCCGGTGGCGCTCGGCGATGGCGCGAACCTCGGGCTTGGTGAGGTGACCGATGGGGAAGACGACGTCCGCCAGCTCGGCCTGGCCGAGCGTGAAGAGGAAGTACGACTGATCCTTCGCGGGGTCGACGGCGCGCTCGAGCACAGAGCGGCCCTGCTCGTCGCGGCGGACGCGCGCGTAGTGGCCGGTCGCCAGCTTCGCGCCGAGCGCGCGGGCGCGCTGCAGCAGGAAGCCGAACTTCACGTCCTGGTTGCACGAGACACAGGGAATCGGCGTGCGCCCGCCGAGGTACTGCTTCACGAACGGGTGGACGACCCGGTCCTTGAAGAGCTCCTCGACGTCGGCGACGTAGAACGGAATGCCGAGCGCGTCGGCGACGGCGCGGGCGTCGTCGATGTCCTCGGGGCTGCAGCAGCTGCCGCACTGGGCCTTCGACTCGTAGCTCCAGACGCGCAGGGTGATGCCGAGCACCTCGTGGCCCTGCTCCTTGAGCAACGCGGCGGCCGCCGACGAATCGACTCCTCCGGACATGGCGACGACGACGCGCATCGGCCTCGTAGATGCCACCCTTCTCACCTTCCTGAAAAGCACACGTTTTCCACAGGGCGTACATCGGTGCCTCGAGCCTGTTCCAGCATGACAAACGCCTGTGTTTTCAACGTGTTGCGAGATTCTGGAAATTCCGTTTCAGACGGCGAGAGATCCCTGTGGGAAAGCCTGTGGACAATCAGGCCTTCCAGCCCGCCAGAAGTGCCCGAAGTTGCTCGGGAGTATTCAGCGCCGGGTTCTCGAGAACGCGGTCCAGGAGGAAGCGGCTGGCCTTTCCGACCGCCGGACCGGGCCCGGTTTGCAGTGCATCCATGATGGCGGCGCCGTCGAGCGCGAGATCTCTGGTGGTGAGCGGCTCGGTGGCGAGGGCGGTGAGCTTGTCGTGGAGCTCGGGAGCATCGAGCGCGGCGAGATCTCGGCCCAGGTCGGGCCCGAGCTTCGAGAGCCAGCGGCGCAGCGAGACGTCGTCGCGGGTGTCCGGCACGCGGTGCTTGAAGAGCTCCTGCACGCGCTGGGTCTGCGCGGCGGAGAGCTTCAAGCGATCGACCTCGCAGTGACCGGCCGAGCGGAAGAGCACGGCGAGCCGCAGCTCGGGCTGGTGGGGCGCGCGGGCGACGGCGGCGGCGTCGACGTCCTCGAAGCCGAAGATGGCCTTGAGCAGGCCGGTGCGCCTGAGCAGGTGGAGGCCGCGCTCGACGTCGGGGGCCGCGAGGATCTTGAGCAGCTCGTCGCGCACGCGCTCCATCGCGACCTTGCGGAAGACGGGCAGCGTCGGCCGGATGGCGGCCTCGGTGGCGGGCTCGATCTGGAACTCGAGGACGGTGGCGAAGCGAACGGCGCGCAGGCAGCGCAGGCCGTCTTCTCCGAAGCGCTCGAGGGGGTCTCTCACGCAGCGAACGAGCCGCGCCTTCAGGTCTTCTCGCCCGCCGAACGGGTCGACGATCTCGCCGGTCGCGGGATCTTCGGCCATCGCGTTGATGGTGAAGTCGCGGCGCGCGAGGTCGGCCTCGACGTCGGTGTGGAACTCGACCTTCTCGGGGCGGCGGCCGTCGACGTAGTCGCCCTCGGAGCGGAACGTCGTAACCTCGACGTGGTGCCCGTGCATCAGGACGGTGACGGTGCCGTGCTCGATGCCGGTGGGGATGACCTTCTTGAACACCTTCTGGACGTCGTGCGGCTTCGCGCTGGTGGCGAGATCGAAGTCCTTCGGCTGCCGGCCGAGGACGAGATCACGCACGCAGCCTCCGACGAGGTAGGCCTTGAAGCCGGCGTCGGTGAGACGCCGGTGCACCTCGAGGACTTCGGAGGGGATCGCCAAGGCGCGATGACGATTCGCACCGTCAGGCGGCGGAATCAACCCGCCCTTGCGATGGGCAGCGTCGTGCTGACCCACATGCCGGCGAGCACGAACGCGCCGGCGAGCCCCAGCACCGCGGCGCGGACGGAGAGGTTCTTGAACTGCTGCGCGATGCCCGCGAGGAACAGGGCCAGCGCGAAGCCGATGCCGGTGCGCTGATAGAAGTCGCTGCGCGCGTCCGACAGGTCGCCGCTCGCGAGCAGCTCGTCGGCCTTGATCGCGGCGCTGCGGCTCTGCTCGGCGGCGACGAGGCGGTACTGCGGCATCTGAAACGGCGTGGCCGGCGCCGTCGAGTTCTTCTGGGGCTTCAGCTCGACCCAGGCCTCGAACGCGGCCTTGAACTCGGGCCGGTAGCGCTCGCGCACGAAGGCCTCGAGCTCGGAGTTCCGCCCGGCATACGCGCTCGCCCAGGTGACGAAGAGCTGGGCGTCGACCTGGGCGAGCTGGCCGGCGTGCGTGGAGGCTTCGCTGGCCCGCGTGCGCCAGGACGCCGCCTGGGCATAGGCGGCCGACTGCTGACCGTCGAAGAGCGCGGCCTGGTAGCCCGTCCACGCCGACAGCACGCCGGCGAGCGAGAGGACGAGCGCGCTGGTCCAGTCGAGGGCGCGCCGGCGGTCGGCGAGCTTGCGCCGCTCACTTCTCTGCATGGGCGCCCTCGGGCACGGTCTGCGTCGAGCCGCGGCTGACGAGCCGCTGGCCGGCGACGAAGAGCGCGAACACGATCGCGCTGGTGAGCACGTAGGCGAGCACCACCAGAATCACCCGCTCGCGGTGCGCCGTCATGCCCGCGAGGGCGATGCCGAGCATCGGGAAGCGCAGGCTGGTGAACGCCGCGAGGACCAGGCCGGTGCCGCCGTCGCGGCCGCCCAGCAGCCACCCCGCGCTGACCGCGAGCACGGCGAGCAGCGCGCAGGCCAGCCACGCCATCGGCCCGATCGAGACGAGGTGCTTGCCCAGCAGCACCAGCACGAGCGCGACCACGGCGACGAGCGCGACGTTGGTGAGCGCGGACAGCGGTCCGTCGATGGCGGCGCGGAGCTTCGGAGCGATGCGGCCGAGCGCCACGCCGGCGGCCAGGGGCACGAGCTCCATCGCGATCGTGGTGCGGAGCACGGGCCCGGCGCCCACGTACAGGTGCCGGCCGTGCAGCGCGGCGAGCACGATGACGCTCAGCGGAACGACGACGATGCTGGCCAGCATGAGCGTGACGCCCAGCATGAGGGCGTAGGTGGCGTCGCTGCTGGCCGAGCGCGCCCGCTCGAAGGCGGCGACCGGGCCGACGCAGATGGCGACGACGAGCAGCCCGGCTGCGTCGGCGTCCTGCAGCGGCAGCGCGCGCACCACGAGCACCGCGAGCGCGGGCACCACCACCATCACGGCGAAGAGCGATCGGGCGAGCAGCCCCGGCCGGCGGAAGTCACGCAGGCGGATCGCCGCCGCGCTCATGCCGATCGCGAAGGCGATCGTCGCCATGGTGACGTGGACGATCTCGGCGGTGAGGTGAAGCTTGTCCTGAGACATGCCGGGCTGCAGTGCAAGCAGGTCGCCACGCGCGAAAGAGCGCCCCGTCTCGGATGGGCGCGCCGGCCGACGGCGTGGCAGGCGGGGTGCCGCGCCTCACCGGTCGGGCTGTCACGAAGTGGCGCCGTCCGCCGGCACGAGCGCGAGCCGACGCGTCCGGCCGACGAGAATGACCCCGACAGGAATCGAACCTGTGACCTTCGGTTTAGGAAACCAACGCTCTATCCAACTGAGCTACGGGGCCTTCCGCTGCTGGCTGACGCAGATACCACCGCCAGTTGGACGGCGCACCCGTTAGCGTCGCCACTCGAGCGGGACCGCGGCGTTCGCCGCGCGACGCTCGAGATCGGCGAGGTCTTCCTTCGCGCGCGCGAGCGCCGCCTTGGTCTTCTCCATGCGGTCGCGCACGTACGCGTACTGGCCGTCCATCTGGTACCAGCACGGGCCGCCGTAGCCGAAGCCGACGGAGCCGGGGTAGCCGGCGAACGGGGCCACGGTGGTGTTGCCGCGGTTCACCGCTTGCGTCGCGCCGGCGTTCACGTTCAGCGCGCCGGCGTTGCCGAGGGGGACGTTGAGCGAGGCGCCGAAGCCCACCTGAGAGCGCGAGAAGGACCGGAAGCCCGGCGCGTAGTAGCCGGGGCTCACGAAGCCGGGCGAGTAGAAGCCCGGCGAGCAGTAGTAGGTGCCGCTCATCGGCATGCGGCTGGGGTCGTCGTACTTGCGCGTGTCCGCGGCGAGCTCGTCTTCGAGCGTGCGAACCTTCTCGCGCACCGCGCGGAACTCCTTGCGCCAGTACTCCTCGTCGGAGGTGCCGCCCTGCGACGCCGGAGCGGCCGCTGCGCGCTCGGGCTCGGGCGCCCGCTCGATCTTCGGCGCGGGGCCGGTGTGGCTCAGGTCGCCGCCCTCGGTGGTCTTCGCCTTCACGTTCGCGGGGATCGTCGTCGGGTCGTCGGTGTAGTGCACCGTCCCGCGGGAATCCGTCCATGTGTAGATGGTCTGCGACAGGACGAGGAGCACCGCATGCCACATGCCAGTCATTGTAAAGGCGTGGACCCTCGAAGCCCACCCAACGGCTCAGTGGCAAGAAGCCTTACGGGTGCGACTGCTCGGAGCGCTGCCGGTTCTCGCGCATGCGCCGCTTGAAGCGATCCCACCACCCTTCGTGGGACTCGTTCGGCCCGGGATCGAAGCCCTCGAGCGGACCGGTCTGGTCCTCGCCCGACTTCACCGGAATGCTCGCCTCGAAGCCCGGGTGCGCATTCTCTTCGGCGAAGTCGTCGCTCTTCTGCTGCTGGTTCGGCATGACGAATACTCCTGCCCCAACCAGTAACGCCGGCTCACAGCCAACGCTGGCCGAGCGGCCCCAGGCGCCGCATCATCGCGTACCAGCGCGGCGGCAACGGGAATACGACGCGACGCGCCGATCTGAACGCCGCCACCGCGGCGAGGCGCGGGGCCGCCGCACCCGGCTCGGCCTCGATGAGCCCCTCGAGCGCGGAGAGCCACGCGTCGTCTCCCACTGCCGAAGGCTCCAGCGCGCCGCGCGCGACGAGCTCGGTCTCGCAGAGCCGCACCAGCACCTGCAGCCAGGTCTCGTCCGGGTTCTTCAGCGGGCTCTCCACGGGCTGTTTCCGCGCGGGGGCCAGAGCGAGGACGGCCTGCGCGACCTTCGCGAGCCAGTCGCCGCGCAGCTTGAACCGCTTGTCGAGCACGGTGCGGCCCTCGTCCACGGCTCGCACGGCGAGCTCGCGCTCGCCGGTGATGTCGCTGCCGAGGTGGCCGGAGATCCACAGCCGCGGCAGCTGCGCGCCGAGCGTCTTCGCCTCGTCCATCTTCCACGGCGTGCGCGGCCGCGCGAAGCCGGAGTGCGGATCGACCGGGACGATGGTGCGCACGTCGGCCGTCGTGTTCACGGTCAGCTGCTCGGCGAGGAAGAGCGGCAGCGAGAGCGCGAGCTGCGGCTCGCCTTTGCGATCGCCTCCGTCGTCGGAGAAGGCCCAGATCGCCACGGCGTGCTGCGCGTCGGGCGGTGGCGCCAGCCAGAGTGCTCCGGCGAGCGGCACGAGCTGCAGCCCCTGCGCGCGGGGCGGACGGAGGTCTTTGCCGCCGAGCTGGACGATGACCTGCGCGGCCTCGGCGGAGCCGTCTGCGCGGGCGAACGCCTCGGCCCAGAGCTTCTCGGCGCCGGCGCGATCTCCCTTCGCGAGGCGCTGCTGGCCGAGCAGCACCTGCGCGCGCCAGCTTCCGGCGAGCGCGCCGAGGGTCTGCTCGACGAGGGCGTCGCCTCCGAGCTTGAAGGCGAGCGCGCGGACGAAGGGTGCGCCCTGCGTGAGGTTCGGCTGCTGCCTCACCGCGGCGGTCGCGGTGTCGAGCGCGCGCTGGAGCTCGCCCTTCAGCGCCTCGCCCTTGGCGCGCTGCAGGTGGACCTCGGGGGTCTGCTCGGCGGCGTCGGCGAGCGCCTTCAGCCCCTCGTCGAGTCGCTGCGCACGGAAAGAGAGCTCGGACGCGACGAGCGCCCAGCGCGGCGTGGGGCCTTCCGCGTCGCGCAGCTCCTTCACCGGGGCGGGGCCTCCGCCCTGCAGCGCGGAGAGGATCAGCGCGTAGAGCTCGTCGGGCTCCACTTCAGGCCGCGGCTCGCTTCTGCTCGAGCAGCCGCTCGAGCACCTGGTGCGGAACGAGGCGATCGTTCTCGGTGGAGATCTTGCTCGCGCGGTCGAGCAGCTCCTTCGGGAAGGGGTTCACGTCCGGGTAGAACTCCTTCATCCCGAGCGAGAGCGCGTCGAGGCGGGTCTGGTAGATGGTGGAGCCGTAGGTCTCGAGGGCGCGATCCGGAGCGTCGCCGCGCTGGATGGCAGAGGCGAGGACGCTGAGCGCGCCGAGATCGTGGATGCCGATCTCGAGGCCGGCGCTCAGGTCGGCGTGGGTCATGCCGCCGGCGTCTCCCAGGGCGACGACGTTCTTGCCGGCGGTGGGCTTCGGCATGAGCTGCTGCTCGAACTTGAAGATGCCGCCGAAGCCGGTCGTGTACGTCGGGGCTTTCTCGGCGTGGACGTGATCTTGAGGGACGTTCAGCTCGGCGACGTGCGTGTGCTTGAACTCGTGCGCCTGCTCGGGCGTCGGGTTGAAGAGCAGCGCCTTGCCCGCGAGGAAGAGATCGAGCGCGGCGTGGGCGTTGTCGAGCATCATGGAGTCGGGGACCTCCATGAGCAGCCAGGTGCCCTTGTCGCTGTGACCGGTGGCCCAGAGGCTGACGTCCTCTCGCGCCTTCGGCACGCCGCCGGCCGGGCGCTCGACCTCGAACTCCGCGTTCACGCGGCGGGTCTTGTTGCCGAGCGACTCGGGCACGTGCCCGCTCACGAACGTGCGCGAGCGGGAGAGCTTCTGCATCTCCATGCCGACCGCGCGGGCGCTGGTGCTCTTGCCGCCTTCGGCGATGACGAAGAGATCGGGAGTGCCGAGCTCCTTCGCCGTCATCGACGCCTTCTTCTCGGAGTAGCGCCAGGGCTCGGCGGTGATCTTGTAGGTGTCGGTCTTCGGGTCGTGCTCGGGCTTCACCGAGTACTCGCGCATCAGCGTGATGCGCGGCGGGCGGCCGGCCTTCTCGTCTTCGGCGGCGAGGCCCTCGAGGTGCTCGTGGAAGAGCTTCTCGAGCTCGCGGATGCTGACGTTGACGGCCTTCGGAGCGGTCAGGCGCTTCTCGAACTCGGTCTCTGCGGGCTGCTGAGGAACCGGCTTCGCGCCGTGCTGGAACTCGTAGACCTCGTTGCGCTCGATGGGCGCGGCGATCTGCATGAGCTTCGCGTGCAGCTCGGGCGAGAGCGCCTTCAGATCGTCGAGGTACGTCTGGCGCAGCGAGATGTTGACGTGCCGCGTGTAGTCCGGCCGCTGCTCGATGCCGGTGACGTGGTAGCCGAGCTGGGAGAGCTTGAGCACGGCGAGCAGGCCGCCGGGGCCCAGGCCGGAGACGACCGCCGTCTTCTTCGGGGCGTCGGTGGGCTTGGCGGCGGCGTCTTTCGCGAAGGTGTCGGCGGGCTTCGGCGCCGTGGTCGTCGCCGGGGCCTTGGGGGCGTCGACGGTGGTGCTCGGGCGGACCTCGAGGGCCTTCTGCGTGCCGCTGACGCCGCGGAGCTTCACGGCTTGGCCCTCATCCTGGAGAGGACGGCGTCACGGAAAGCGTCGTAGCCGGCCCAGCGCAGGGCCTCGGAGATCGGCACCTGGGTTTCCAGCGGCAGGTGCGGCAGCTCGTTCTCGAGCTCTTCGGGGTACTGCTCGGGCTCGAAGTCGAAGCGCTTCAGGTACGCGGCGACCGCGCGGTCGAGGACCTGCTGCTTCTGGTCGGGCGTGAGCGCCGGCATGCCGTGTTCAAGTGACCATAGCCGGCGCGCGATGGTCAACAAGCAGACGGCCCGACGCGTCGAAGCCGAATGAGCCGGGGCCGCTGAAGCCGACCCCGATCGTGGCGGAGGCGCGGCTCACGGTTTTTTACCCGTGATGCGCGGGAAGCACTCTCCGGTGAAGCCGAGGTCGCGGGCCGACGCGTTGATGATGTCGCGGCGGTCGTCGGGAGTGACGTTCACGACCGTGCGCAGCGCCGCGGCGATGTCCGGATTGAAGCCGGGCTTCTTCGCCGCAGCGACGGCGGCCTCGTAGGCCGCCGCGGAGTCGGGCGCTGCGAGATCTGCGAGCGCCTTGCAGCTGGCCCGCAGGGCGCCGCCCAGCAGGCCCTGCTCGGGCTTGCCCGCTGGCCAGACGTCTTCGATGCGCAGCTTCTGGGCGCCGCTCTTCGATTGGAGAGCAGAGACCTCGTCGAGCGTCATCGCCTTCGGGAGCTCGGCGAGCAGGCAGTGGTAGCCGCCCGGATCGGGCTCGGAAGCGCACGGCGTGGTGATGACGCGCGTCGGTGCGTTGCCGAGCAGGTCGCGGAGCCGCTGGCTCTGGGTGAGCATCCAATCGTCGGAGCGGGCGGCGGATTCGGCGCGCAGGCGCCAGCCGCCGGAGCGCTCCTCGAGCGGCTGGCCCATGACGCCACCCCACTCCCAGGCGTCGGCGAGCTTGCAGGCGCCACGGGCGAGCATTCGCAGGCGGCCGGGGGCGATCGCACACTTCACGAGGTCGGTGCCCTTGCAGGACATGCCGATGAGGCTCGCCCAGGGCGCGTAGGCCTTCATCTCCTCGAGGCCGCGGTTCACCCAGGCGTCGACGGGCTCTGAGGGCTTGCGCTCGATGGCGCAGGCCTTGAGCGCCGCGGGGTTCGGGGGCACGTCGCGAGCGAATGCGTCGATGGACAGCAGGCACAGCAGCGTGAGGTGACGGAGCACGCGGCCACCTTACCGCCGCCGGTGGTAGATGCGGCGCATGGCGACCGGTTCTTGCTTCTGCGGCGCGGTGCGTTTCGACGTGAAGGGGAAGCTGACGGGGGTGACGTACTGCCACTGCTCGAAGTGCCGCAGGTGGCACGGGCACGTCGGCGCGTTCACCGCAACGGACCGGGCGGGGGTCACACTGCCCGAGTCGCGGGGGCTCAAGTGGCACGCGGTCTCGGCGACGGTGCGCCGCGGCTTCTGCGGCGAGTGCGGGTCGACGATGTTCTTCGATGATTCGACGGATCCGAAGATCGCGATCACCGCGGGCGTGTTCGACGCGCCGACCGGGCTGCGCGAGAAGGCGCACATCTTCGTCGACAGCAAGGGCGACTATTACGAGATCGCCTCGGAGCTGAAGGAGTACGAGGCGGCGCCGTAGGCCTAGGATGAACCGGTGATCGGTCTCCTGAGCCTGACCATTCGAGCGACGGGCCGCGCGCCGGGCGGGCCGTTGGAGGCTGCATGAAGAAGCGGACGTGGGCCCTCGCGGTTCTGGGAGTTCCAGCGTTGTCCGGTTGCGGCACCTCCACATCCGGATGCAGGCCCCCAACCGCGACCGTGCCGTGGGACCAGCGACTGCCAGATGGCGGCCCGTGGGGCGGCGGAGAGATCTCGTTCGGCGACTGCGCCGCCATCTGCGCCGATGCCGGACTCGACACAGGCCTTAGCTGCAATGTCGTCGCGCCTGGCCGCGTCGAGTGTCTGACGGGACTCTGCCTTGGCCGCGCCCCTGCCGGATTGCTGGGGCTCACCGCGCCAGGCGACACGGCGGCATCGTGGATCGCAGCGTCGGCAGAGTTCGAGGCCGCCGCCGTGCACGCGTTTTGGAATTTGGCGCACGAGCTCGAAGCACATGGCCTGCCCGGAGACCGGGCGCGGTCGGCTGCGCACGACGAGGTTGAGCACGCACGTGAGACAACGAAGCTCGCGCTGAGCCTCGGCTCCCTACCGGCGGCGCCGCGCATCGCGCCATTGCGGGAGCCGCGCTCGCTCGAGGAAATCGCGATTGATAACGGCTTCGAGGGCTGCGGCCGCGAGCTGTTTGGCGCGACGCTCAATGCGTGGCAGGCGGAGCATGCGAGCGACGAGCGCGTGCGCGCGCTGATGCGGAGAGTCTCCCCGGACGAACAGCAGCATGCGGCGTTCTCCATCGCCCTCGCTGAGACGCTCATGCCACGCCTGACGATCGCCGCGCGCCGCAGAGTCCGCGAAGCACAAGAGCGCGCGCTGACAACGTTGGGTCACGAGGAGGTGCCCAACGTGGTGCGCCGGCAGCTGGGCCTGATGGACGGCGAGCAGGCGAGACGGGCCACCCACCGGCTCCTCGACAGTGCGCGCGTCTGACGAGGTCGCGCTGGCAACGACTCGACCCGACTGCGGCGCTGCTTCCGATACTTCGAAGTGGGCGCCGCAGGTTTCGAACCTGCGACCCCTGCCGTGTGAAGGCAGTGCTCTACCGCTGAGCTAGGCGCCCGTTACCGCTATCGACGACGACGGCGGCTTGTGCCAACTGCGACGGCGGCTGTCAACAGACTCTGACGGGTCAGTGCTTGAGCCCGTCCAGCTTCGACTCCAGCTCCTTCACGCGCCGCTTGAGCGCCGAGAGCTGCTTGCCGAGATCCTTGAAGTCCTGCCGCGACGCGAAGTTGAGCTGGTTCATCACCGCGCGCTGCGTCTTGTCGAGCGCGGCCTTCCCGCGCTGCACCGTGCCGATGACCTCGGCCACCCGCTGCGCCCGCCTCTCGTCGGCGAAGATCTTCTCCATCGCCTTCTGCGACAGGCCCATCGCCTCGGCTTTGATCTTTTCCGTAATGCTCATGTGCTTTGACCCCCGGCGCTCGCGCTTACCACCGGACCACGCTCTAGAGGAAGTGAACCGAGCGGCGTTACCGGGCCGAAACGCTAGCTCCCGCCCAGCAGCCGCTTGATCGACGAGAACAGGCCGCCCTTCTCCGCCGCCGTCCGCTCGTCGCGCTGCGTGCGCTTCGCCATCTCTTCCGCGATCGCCGCCTTGAGCTGCTCCGGCGTGTCCCGCGTCGCCAGCTGCACCTGCTTCGGCTCGCCCGCATCCTCGACCGCCACGTGCAGCAGGCACTCCTCGTCGAGCTTGAAGTCGATGCGCTTGCCCACGTTCGACGCCGGCACCTTCACCGTGCCCAGGTACTCGTTGTCGACGATGAGCTCGCTGTCGCCCTGGTAGATGTCCATCTCGATGAACGGAGCACCCTGCTCCTTCGGCGGAGGCAGCCGGAAGCTCTTCGTCGTCGGGATGCGGTGGTTCTTCTCGATGATCTTCCGGAACCGGCCCGTCGGCAGCGCGTAACCTATCGGCATCGACAGCGCGTCGATCAGCGTCACCGCGTCGATGGAGCCCAGCGAGTCGCCGAGCAGCGCCGCCCCGAGCGCCACGCACTCGTCCGGGTGCACGCCCTTGCGTGGAGCCTTCCCGAAGTGCGCCTGGATCTGCTGCTGCACCAGCGGCATGCGGCTCTGCCCGCCGACGAGGATCACCTCGTCGATCTGCGAGCGCGCGATGCCCTTCTCCGTCAGCACCTCATCGCAGAGCGTGAACGTGCGCTCGACGAGATCTCCCGTCAGCGAGTTCAGCTGCTCGCGCGACAGCGGCACCCGCAGGTCGAGCGGCTTGCCCTTGCGCTCCTCGATGTACGGCAGCTCGATGACGACGTTCGGGATCAGCGTGAGATCGATCTTCGCCGCTTCCGCCGCGTTCTTGATCCGCTGCATCGCGATCGGGCTCTGCGAGAGGTCGACCTTGTGCTCCTTTTTGAACGCCTCGAGCACGTAGTCGATGATCCGGTTGTCGAAGTCGATGCCGCCGAGGAACGTGTCTCCGCCGGTGGCGAGCACCTCGAACACGTTGCCGGTGAGCTGGAGAACGCTGACGTCGAAGGTGCCTCCGCCGAGGTCGTAGACGAGGACCTTCTGATCGAGCCCGCGGTTGAAGCCGTAGGCGAGCGCCGCGGCGGTCGGCTCGTTGACGATGCGCTTGACGTCGAAGCCGGCGAGCCGGCCGGCCTCCTTCACCGCGTTGCGCTGGTTGTCGTTGTAGTAGGCCGGGACCGAGATGATGGCTTCCTGAATCGGCCCGCCGAGGAACTGCTCGGCCATCGTCTTCACCTGGCCGAGCACCATCGCGGAGATCTCCGGCAGCGAATACACCCGCCCGGCGAGGTTCACTGCCGCGTCGCCGTCGCTGCCCTCGACGATGTCGTACGTGAAGTAGCCCTTGAGGTCCTGAACCACCTTCGAGTTGTACTTGCGGCCGATGAGGCGCTTCGCGCCGTAGATGGTGTTCCGCGGGTTGGTGACGACCTGGTCCTTCGCCACGCCGCCGATGAGCAGGTCGCCCTTCGGGGACAGCGCGACGACGGACGGCAGGATCAGGTTGCCCTTGTCGGTCGGCACCACCTTCGGCACGCGGTTCTTCACCGAGGCAACGAGCGTGTTCGTCGTGCCCAGATCGATGCCAATGATGCGCGGTTTTTCGGCCACGGGCAGGCCCCTGTCCTAGCAGAGGTCCGCCCCTACCGCGGCTTTTTCAGCCCTCGTCCCACCCCACGCCGCGCTGGGGCGGCAGCTCCTGCCGCTGCTTCTCGCCGGACAGCCGCTCCTGCTGCTGCACGTCGGTCGGCGCCTCCACCGGCGCTTCGAGGAGGTTCACCTCTTCGAGATCGAGCTCCTCCATCCACCGGACGAAGTCTTCTTCTTCGGCCGAGAGCGCAGGCGTCATCGCAGCTTCCCTTTCATGTAGGCCACGATGACCATCGGGTCGATGTAGCTCTCGCGGCTCACCGCGGGCGTGTGCCCGAGCTTCGCCGCGACGCGCGCCACCGCCTCGTTCACCCGCTGCGCCCGCTGGCCGACTGGAGCGTCGGCGAGCTTCAGCAGCTCTTCGCGCGCGAGCCGCGTCGCGTGGAACGTGCGGAACTTCTTCGCCGTCGCTCCGAACGGAGCCAGGTACCTGTTCACGTCGTCCGCATCGACGCCGAAGACGCGCGAGCCCTTCGCCTTCGAGAGCTGCTGCTTCATCTGCTGCGCGAGCTTCGCGTCGGTGAGGCTGACGTCCCAGTTCACTCCGGACTTGCCGACGAACGTGAGGCGAATGGAGTTGCCGTTCACGCGCACGTGCTCTTTCTCGAGCGTGGTGGCCCCGAAGTGATCGTTCGCGGCGCTCTCCTCGCCGCCGACGCGCAGGTAGAGGCGGTCGATGAGCGTGAGCACCATCGCGACCTCGCGCGTCTTGCCCTCGGAGCCCAGGTCGCGCGCCACCTGCGCGCGGATCGCGGGGATGTGCTTCGCGAGCTCGCGGTTCTCGGCGAACTTGATGCCGGCGCGGCGCTGAACTTCCTCGAGCGTGTAGTTGTAGACCCACTTGAGCGGCTGGCCCTTCTTCGCCGGAGCCGGCCAGCGCTCGATCCACGTGCCGTTCTTCGCGGTGTTCTGCTCGACCTTCACGCCGGCAGGCGGCACCTTCCACTTCCGCTTCCCGTCCTCGGTGAACAGCCGCGGGTGCGTCTTCGGAGTCGGCTCGACGGACGCGGCGTGGTGCTCGCGGTGCGGGCCACGGATGCGGTCGGAGCGGCGGGCGGCGGTTCGCAGCATCGGGCGTCGGGCACCAACAAAGCAGCACCGCCGCCGCGCCTCAAGCCGTAGAGTCGCTCCCTGCGTGAACTGGATCTTCCTGGTCCTCATCGGCGGCTCGGTGCTCGTGGGTGCGTTCACCGGCAACATGAAGGCCGTCAGCGACGCCGGCATCGAGCAGGCGAAGGCCGCCGTGACGCTGTCGATCTCCCTCATCGGGCAGATGGCGCTCTGGCTCGGCTTCTTCGGCATCGTGAAGGAGTCCGGCGCCCTCAAGTCGATCTCCCGCGCGGTCAAGCCGGTGATGACGCGCCTGTTCCCCGAGGTGCCGCCCGATCATCCCGCGATGAGCGCGATGATCATGAACCTCTCGGCGAACATGCTGGGCCTGGCGAACGCGGCGACTCCGTTCGGCTTGAAGGCGATGACCGAGCTCAACAAGCTCAACTCGCGACCGGGCGTCGCCACGAACTCGATGGCGCTGTTCCTCGCCATCAACAACTCCGGCGTCGCGATCCTCGCGCTCGGAGTCGTCGCCGTCCGCGCCATCGTCGGCTCTCGCGACCCCGCCGGCATCCTCGTGCCGACGTTCCTCGGCGCGTGCGTTCACGTCACGGTCGCGGTGATCGCCGCGAAGTTCCTCCAGCGGCGCGCGGCGTTCGCCGAAGAGAAGTACGCGGCGGATCCGAACGCGGCGACGAAGGAAGGCGACTCGGCGAAGCTGGCCGAGGCCGAGGCGATGGCGAAGGAAGTGCCCCCCGCGACCGGCGCCCGCCTCGGGTTCGTGCTGCTCGTGTTCGCCGCGCTCGCCGCCGGCCTGGGCATGCACTTCGTGAAGCGGCTCGGCGCGAACGAGCCGGCGAAGCTGGCCGTCGACGCGGCCGGGGCGTGGGCTCCGCGCGAGGTCGATCGCCCGCTGGTGCCGGGAGTTCAGGTCGAGGCGCTGCCGGCGGGTCGCGGGACCATCGTCGAGATCGCGGAGAACCGCGTGCGCGTGGAGCTCGACGCCGACGCGGTGGCCGCCGGCGCGACCCAGGTGCGGCTGCCGAAGCCGACGCCCTTCCTCGTGGTGCGCGCGGTGCTCAGCGACTGGATCCTGCCGTTCATCATGCTGGTGATCGTGATGATCGGAGTCGCGCGGAAGGTGCGCGTCTACGAGGCGTTCATCCCCGCCGCGAAGGAAGGGTTTCAGGTCGGCGTGATGATCATCCCGTACCTGGTCGCGGTGCTCGTCGGCGTCGGGATGTTCCGAGCCTCGGGCGCGTTCGACGCCATCATCTCGGCGCTGGGTCCCATCGTCAGCAAGGTGGGCCTGCCGGCCGAGGCGCTGCCGATGGCGCTCATCCGGCCGCTGTCGGGCAGCGCCGCGCTCGGCGTGATGACCGACACGATGCGCAAGTACGGCCCCGACTCGTTCATCGGGTACCTCGTGTCGATGCTGAACGGCTCGTCGGAGACGACCTTCTACGTGCTGTCCGTCTACTTCGGCGCCGTCGGCGTGAAGGCGATTCGCCACACCATGGCCGCCTGCCTCATCACCGACTTCGCCGGCATCGTCATCGCCACCACGATGTGCCACCTCTTCTTCGGGTGAAAAAGCGGGAAAACGGGGACAGGCCCCATCTATTTGGCGAGCGCGGTGCGGATGGCCGGCGAGGGGTCTCGCTCGCGCGCCAGCTCGAGCACCAGGCCGGCCGTCTTGGGCGACTTCGCCTTCACCTGCTGCAGCGCCTCGAGACGCTGCTTCTCTCCCTCGGCGAGCCGCGCCCGGAACGTGCCGTCGCCGCAGCGGCGCAGGCGCGCGTCGCCTTCGAGCAGCTTGAGCTCCACGTCGCGCAGCCGCGCTTCGGACAGCTTCACCGCCTCGGCCGCCCGCAGGGAATACAGCCTCACGTCGTCGGCGAACTCGGGGCTCGCCGCGAGCGCCGCCGAGATGGCCTCGCGCGCGGCGATGGCGTACTCGCGCGCTCCGCACAGCGTCCGCGCCGTGTTGAGCGTGCTCCCCTCGCCCGCCGCGTCCTTCACCTGGCCCTCGGCCCAGATCGAGAGCTGCCGCGCCGCGACCGCCGCCGAGTACGGCTCCTTCCTGCCCGCGCGAATCGCGACCCAGCGCCGCAGCACGACCGGGTCCGGCGCCGCCGGATCGAACGCGCGCTGGTATTCGGTCGCCGCGCGCGCGAGCTGGCCGCTCAAATCGAGCAGCGCCGCCAGCGTCAGCACGACCTGCGAGTCCGACGCGCTCGCCGACGCCGTCTCGACGCGCGAGGCCACCTCGAACTCCGCCACCTGCGCAGGCAGCGCCGCGAGCAGCCGCGCCAGCGCATCGAACGCGCGCTGCCGCACCAGCGGGTGCCGCGCGCTGCGCAGCGCCTCGAGCAGCGGGTCGATCGCCTTCACGTCGACGAGCTCGCCGAGCTCCTCCGCGGCCTCCCACCGATCCATCGGGTCGGGCGCGTGCAGCGACTTCACCAGGTCCTCGAGCGAGCGCAGGTAGTAGCCCGGCAGCGCGCGCAGCACCGCCGCGTCCTTCGATCTCGAGAGCGCGTCGACCTTCTCCGCCCGCTCGAGCCGCGCCTTCAGCTCGGGCACCTGCGACGCCAGCGGAGCCTTGGCCGCCAGCGCCTTCGCCTCGGCGATGCGGCCGCTCACCAGCAAACCCTCGAGCTCCAGCGAGAGCAGCTTCACCTTCGCCTCGTCGCGGTGGGCTCCGGCCGGGTAGTCCTTCAGGTAGGCGTAGAGCGCCGAAGCCGTCGTGGCCTTGGCGAACACGGCGTCGTCGAGCCGCGCGCCGGCCTGCTCGCCGCGCTCGTCGTCACGATGCGCGGACGCGATGCGCGCGAGGTCGGTGTCGTCGAGCCGGGAGATCTCGGCCAGCTCGGCCTTCGCCAGCAGCGCCTCGGCCTCCTCGCGGTGGGCGCCGTCCGGGTGATCCTTGATGAACTGGCGCCACGACAGCGCGGTGTTTCGATTCCGTGCCGCGTTGAAGCGCAGGCCCTCGAGCAGCGCGCGGGCGGTGCGGGAGCGCTCTCCTTCGGGGTGCTCCTCGAGGTAACGCTTGTACGCGACGACGGTGTGAATCTTCCTCGCCTGCTCGAGCTCGAGCTCGGCGAGCCGGTCCTGCGCGGCGTCGACGTTGGGATCCATCGGGTTTTTCGCGATGAACTCCTTGTACGCGTCGACGGTGTCTCGCTTCTGCGCGGCCGAAAATGCGCTGCCGCGGCAGCAAAAAAAAGCCGCCATTAAGAGTGCGAGAGGCACGACGGAAGCACGCTTCATTTCGGGCGCAAGCTACCAGAGTGCGAGGAGGGAAAATTGACCACGCACGATCACCGCACGACCCTTCGGTCGATGCGCCGACTTTTAACCGCCGCTCCGGCCTGTGTAGCCCTGGTCGCTTGCGCGACCGGCACCCCCATGGGGGGACGCTCAACGTGGTCGGACGGTGACTGGCACTCGTTCTCACCTGCCGTCGCGGCGAAGGAGGTTCCCAAAGCGGAACCGCCGCAGCCCCGCGCGCTCAAGTTACCGAAAGGTGCTCGAGACAAGACGGTGAAGGCGGCGCGCACGCTCGTCGGCGTCGAGAAGCTCGACGTCGAGGGCAAGCCCTGGCCGGACGACTGCTCGGGCCTGGTTCGCACCGTGTACGACCGCGTCGGTCTCGACCTGCTCAGCGCCGCGAAGCCCGAGGACAACGCGGTGACCGCCATCTACCGCTGGGCACAGCAGCACGGCCGCATCTACACCGGCGGCCGCCCGATTCCCGGCGACCTCGTCTTCTACCGCGACACGTATGATCTCAACCGCGACGGGCGCGAGAACGACGGCCTCACGCACATCGGCGTCGTCGACAAGGTCGATGACGACGGCACGGTGCACGTCATCCACCGCGTCCACGGCGGCGTGAAGAACTACAAGATGAACCTGTCGTACCTGAACCAGAGCAAGAGCCCCGAGGGCCGCACGGTGAACGACTACCTCCGCCTCGCGGGCCGCACCGGCAAGGCGCAGCTGACGTCGGAGCTGTTCATGGCCTACGCCACGGTGCTGCCGGTCGAGCCGAAGTACGCGCCGCCGATGACGGCGCAGCGCGAGACGAAGCAGTCCGAGGGTGGCGTCGGGTCGCCGTAGGCGTCGTCAGGGTCGTGTCGAGCGAACGCCGGGTCTCCTTCATGCGGAGGCTCGGCGTTTCCGCTTTGCGGGCACGACCAACGCGCCCCTCACCCTACGAGGGGAGAGGGAACCCTTGCTACGGCTCCTTCTTCTCTTTGTCGTCCGCCTTCGGCAGCTTGCGGACCCACTCGCGCAGCTCGGTCGCGACGTCGTGCTCCTTGCGCATGGTCAGCACCTGGTCGAGGTCGGTGGTGGCGGCCTCGAGCTCTTTCCTGATCAGGTGCAGCCGGGCGGAGAGCACGTAGGTGCGCAGGAACGTGGAGTCGCGCTTGTGCAGCTCTTCGAGCTTGCCCATCGCCTGGGCCATCAGCTCTTCCGACACGCGGGCGTTCGCGGCGTACTCGGGGATGGCGAGATCGATCCACCCGTCGGGCTGCGCGCCGTCGGCGAGCGTCTCGTAGCGCTTCGTCAGCACGAGCGCCTGATCCGTTCCGCTGACGCCGTGGAACAGCGCCTGCGCGCGCACCGCGGCGAGCTTCGCCTGCTTCGTCGGGTCCCCCACCCGGCCGACGGCGGCGTCGAGGCCCTTGTAGGCCTCGCGCGCCTTCGTATCGAGCGCGTGGCCCTCTTCGGAGAGCGGCTTGTGCTCCTTGATGAGCTCGTCGACCTCGGTCGACAGGCGCGTGGCGAGCGTCTCCCAGTTCGCGGGGCTCTTCTCGCGGTTGTAGCGGGCGATGAGCGAGTTTTTCCGCTCGACGAGCTGCTCGATGCGGCGCACGCGCTGCTGGACGTCGTCGAGCTGCAGCGAAACGGCGGTGACGAGCGCCGCGTGGCCCTCGACGTAGTCGGGGTACGTGGTCACCAGCTGGTTGAGCTGCGTGACGGCGGCCTCCTTCGACTTGCTGTCGTCGAACCGAAGCTGCGCGAGCGCCCGCTCGACGCCCTCGACCGCCGCCGCCGGAGGCGCCCTCATCGCCATGATCTTCGGCAGGAACACCTTGACCGTCACGCCGACGGCCGCAGCGACGAGCACGAGCGCGATGAGGATCAGCGCGATGCGGTTGCGGCGCGCCACCTGCGCGCGCAGCACCGCGGCGGGGTCCGCGTCGACGGGAGCGACCGGCTGGGTGGTTCCGCTCGACGAGGTCGCGCTCTTCAAGAGGTCGGGCGCCTCGGGCGGAAGCTCGACGCCCCCGCCGCCGTCGTCGACGGCGGTCGCGTTCGGGTTGTGCACAGGGTGCTGCAGCGTGCTCGACGCGGGCCGCGCGGCGCGCTCGGAGTCGGCGTCGCCGGCGCGGCCCCCGGGCTCGAGCAGCGTGTGCACTCCGGAGGGATCGGTCGCGCGCCGCGGCGGCTGCGCGTCGGGAGGGAACGTGTCGAGGATCGACGCGTCGTCGAGGCTCTTCTTCCCGACGTCGGTGGCCAACGGACGAGAGGGCCGCTTGCTGCCCATGACGCCACCCGAGGGCTCGGTCACCTCGGGCTGGTCGGTCATCGCGAACATCTGCGTCTTGTTCTGCCGCGCGACCGCGTCGCTGCCTCCCGGCGGAGTCGCCCCGTCGGGCTGATCGCTCATCGCGAACATCTGCGTCTTGTTCTGGCGATCTTGCGCGGGCGAGACCGCGGGGGCCTCGGGCGGAGTCAGGCCGCCCTCGCCGCGCCCCAGCGCCTCGTGCTCGCGCATCATGCGCTCGAGATCTTCGGGCCCGATGCGCACGGTGCTCTCGGTGAGCTTCGGCGCCTTGCCCGGGCCAGGGCCGGTGACCGGCGTCGCGCCGAAGATCATCGTGCTCGAGCTCTTCTGCGCGGCGGGCGACGGGGCCGCCGCAGGCGCCGGCTGCACCGCCGCGGGCGTGCCGAACATCATCGTCGTCGACGTCTTCTGCTGGCCGGCGGGCTGCTGCGCGGGCGGCTGCACGGCCGCGGTGCCGAACATCATCGTCGACGACGTCTTCTGCTGCGCGGGCGCCTGCGCCGGAGGAGCGCTGCCGAGGTTCGCCGGCGGCACGGCGCCGAACATCATCGTGCTCTTCGGGTTCGCCTGCGCGGGCGGAGCGCCCTCGCTGCCGGGGGCTCCGAACATCATCGTCTTGTTGGCTGCCGCGGCCGGGGGCGCGTCGCTGCCGGACGCTCCGAACATCATCGTCTTGTTCGTGGGCTGGGCGGGAGCGGCGCCGGACGCGCCGAACATCATGGTGCGGTTGGTGGGCTGTGCTGCCGCGGCGGCCCCGGGGGCAGCCTCCGAGCCGGGAGCGCCGAACATCATCGTCTTGCTCGCCTGCTCGCGCGGCGCGCCGCCGGCGGGAGGCGGGGCACCCGCGGTGCCGGGCGCGCCGAACATCATCGTCTTGTTCGCGGCCCCGGGGCCGGCAGCCGGCGCGTCGCTGCCGGGCGCTCCGAACATCATCGTCTTGCTCGCGGCGGGGGCGCCGGGCGTGGACTCGCTGCCGGGTGCCCCGAACATCATGGTGCGGTTCGCGGGCGCGGCGCCGGCGGCATCAGCGCCGGGAGCGCCGAACATCACGGTCTTGCTGGTCTGCGGCGGGGCAGCGCCGACGCCGGGCGCGCCGAACATCTGGGTTCGATTCGTCGCCGCCTGCGGTTCGGGGGCAGCCGCCTCGGCGGCGCCAGGGGGGCGCGCGGTGAAGACGTGTTGGCAGCGCGTGCACTGAACCGGTGCTCCCTGCGGCGGGATGAGCTTGTCATCCAGCACATAGGTGGTGGAGCACTTCTCACATGAGATCAGCACCCTCGGGCTTATATCAGGGCGGTCCCAAGGTGACCTATCTGATCTCGGCTGCTGCCTTGAGCTGATCCAGACGCGTATCGCCGACACCCGAGACGCGATCGACCTCGTCCCAGCTCTTGAAACCGCCGAGCCGCGCGCGCTCGTCGACGAGCGCCTTCGCGAGCTTGGGGCCGACACCGGGAATGACCGCGAGCTCCTCTTCGCTCGCGCGGTTGAGGTCGAGCTTGCCGCCGGCGGTGAGCACCTGGGCGGCGGCGAGCGGCCGGCCGGGGCCGCAGCGCGCGACGCCGGCGTCGTCGAGGTGGACCTCACCGGGCGGGCACTCGAGCGTGCCGTCCGTGCTGGGCCAACGCAGCGCGAAGGCGAGCCCTGCGCCGGCGACGGCGGCGAGCAGCAGCGCGACGCCCGCGCGCCTCACTTCTTCTTGTACGTGGCCTTCGAGTCGAGCCCGAACGCGGTGTGCAGCGAGCGCACCGCGAGCTCGGCGTACTTCGCGTCGATGAGCGCGGACACGCGAATCTCCGAGGTGGAGATCGCCTGCAGGTTGATGCCCTCTTTCGCGAGCACCTGGAACATGCGCGACGCGACGCCCGAGTGGTTGCGCATGCCGACGCCGACGATCGAGATCTTCGCGATGTCTCCGCTGGTCTCGACGCTGTCGCAGTGCAGCGACTTCGCGACCTTCTTCACCACGTCGGTGGCCTTGATGAGGTCCGCCTTGCCGACGGTGAACGTGAGGTCGGTCTTCCCCTCGCGCGGCGGGTTCTGGACGATGAGGTCGACGACGATGGCCTTCTCGTCGAGGGCGCCGAAGATCTTCGACGCGATGCCCGGCGCATCGGGGATGCCCAGCAGCGAGATCTTCGCCTCGTGGCGATCGAGTGCGATGCCACTGACCACGACGTCTTCCATGCTCTCGTCCTCCTCACAGACCAGCGTGCCGGGGTCGTCGGTGAACGACGACTTCACCCACAGCGGCACCTTGTAGTTCATGGCCAGCTCGACGCTGCGGATCTGCAGCACCTTCCCGCCCAGCGAGGCGAGCTCGAGCATCTCTTCGTAGCTGATCTTGTCGAGCTTCTTCGCGGCCGGGCAGATGCGCGGGTCGGTCGTATAGACGCCGTCGACGTCGGTGTAGATCTCGCAGGCGTCAGCCTCGAGCGCCGCCGCGATCGCGACGGCCGTCGTGTCCGAGCCGCCGCGACCGAGCGTGGTGATGTTGCCCTCTTCGTCGACGCCCTGGAAGCCGGCGATGACGGCGATGTTCTTCCCCTTGAGCGCCTTGAAGAGGTTCTTCGCGTCGATGCTCTTGATGCGCGCCTTGGAGAACGTGCTGTCGGTGGTGATGCGGCACTGATCGCCGAGGAAGCTCTTCGCCTTGCCGCCCTCGGCCTGAATGCAGAGCGCGACGAGGCCGATGGAGACCTGCTCTCCGGTGGCGACGACGACGTCGACCTCGCGCTCGTCGGGGCGATCGGTGATCTGCTTCACCAGATCGAGCAGCCGGTTCGTCTCGCCCGACATCGCGGAGACGACCACCGCGACGTCGTGGCCCTGCTTCTGCGTCGCCAGCACGCGCTTCGCGACGGCTTTCATTCGCTCGATGCTGCCGACGGACGTGCCGCCGTACTTCTGGACGATGAGTGCCATGGGTGAAAAAGCGGCGCGCGCTATAGAGCACGCCGCTCGGCGAATCCATCACTTCTTGTCGGCGGCGAGCCTCTCGAGCGCTGCGCGTGCTTCGGTGAGCTTCTCGAAGGCGACCGCGAGCCGGTGGCTGATGATGCTCTTGTCGGCGCGGGCGGCGACCGAGATCTCCTTGAGCGCGGCCTCGACCTCGGTCTGCGCCACGGCGAGGGCGCCGGTCGCGTCGGCGATGCGTTGCTGGTGGTGCTGTGTCAGTTCGTCACTCAAGGGCGATGGGCGTAGCACGGCGCCGCGGCAAAGCGATAGACAAGGCGCCGATGAATCGCATCGATCTCGACGGCAACACCCTGACCCTCGACGCCATCAACCTCGTCGCGCGCGGCGCGGCCGAGGTGCGGCTCACGACCGAGGCGGCCGCCCGCGTCGACAAGGCCCGCGCGCTCGTCGAGAAGATCGCCGCCGGAGACGAGCCGTCGTACGGCATCAACACCGGCTTCGGCACGCTCGCCGAGGTCCGCATCGACAAGAAAGATCTGCGCGAGCTGCAGCGGAACCTGATCCTCTCGCACGCGGCCGGCGTGGGAGCTCCGCTGCCGATCCCCGAGGCGCGCGTGCTGTTGCTGCTGCGCTGCAACGTGCTCGCGAAGGGGTTCTCGGGGATCCGGCGATCGACGCTGCAGCTCGCGCTCGACATGCTCAACCGCGGCGTGGTGCCGGTGGTGCCCGAGCGCGGCAGCGTGGGCGCTTCCGGAGACCTCGCTCCGCTCGCCCACCTCGCGCTCGTGTTCATCGGCGAGGGCGAGGCCTTCTTCGACGGTGCCCGCCTGCCCGGTGCGGTGGCGCTCGAGCGGGCGGGGCTGAAGCCCATCGAGCTCGAGGCGAAGGAGGGGCTCACGCTCGTCAACGGCACCCAGGCGATGTGCGCCGTCGGCGTGCCGGCCTTGCTCAAGGCCGAGGCGCTCGCCGAGCTCTACGACGTCGCCGGCGCGATGACGCTCGAGGGCCTGCTCGGCTCGCACAAGCCCTTTGCGCCGCACATTCAAGACGTGCGCGCCCATGCGGGCCAGCGCGCGTGCGCAGAGAACCTGCGGAAGCTGCTTCGCGGCTCCGAGCTCGTCGACACGCACGTGAACTGCGCGAAGGTGCAGGACCCCTACTCGCTGCGCTGCATGCCCCAGGTCCACGGAGCCGCCCGCGACGGCATGGCCTTCGCCCGGCGCACGCTGGAGATCGAGGTGAACTCCGGCACCGACAACCCGCTCGTCTTCGCGGACACGGCAGAGATCGTCAGCGGCGGCAACTTCCACGGCCAGCCGGTGTCGCTCGCGCTCGACGTGCTCGCGATGTCGGCGACGCAGCTGATGTCGATCAGCGAGCGGCGCGTCGAGCAGCTGGTGAACCCGTCGCTCTCCGGGCTGCCGCCGTTCCTGGCGCGGAACCCGGGGTTGAACAGCGGCTTCATGATCGCGCAGGTGACCGCGGCGGCGCTGGTCGCCGAGTCGCGGATCCTCTCGCACCCTGCCTCGGTCGATTCGATTCCGTCGTCCGCCGGCCGGGAAGATCACGTGTCGATGGGCATGACGGCGGCGCTGAAGGCGCGCACGGTGATGGAGCACGCGACGCACTGCCTCGCGATCGAGCTGCTCGTCGCCGCGGCGGCGCTCGACTTCCGCAACCCGGTGAAGCCGGGGCGCGGCGCGCTGGCGGCGTACCAGGCGGTGCGCGCGCTGGTGCCTCCGCTCGACCGGGACCGCGAGCTGCACCGCGACATCGCGACGGTGACGGCGCTCATCGAGTCGGGCGAGCTGCTCGCGGCGGTGCGGAAGGCGACCGCTTCGTGACGCTGCAGGAGACCCTGCTCGCCTACAGCCGGAAGGAAGCGACGAAGGATCACGTCCTGCGTGCGCTGTGCGAGCACGGCGACTGGGTGGCGCCGGCGGCGTTCGCGCACGTCGCGACGAAGCTGGACACGTTCGAGCGCGTCTCGATCTACGGGACCGAGTCGCGCGTCGCGGCGCACAAGCTGTACCTGTTCACCGATCGCGCCGCGGCCGATGCGGCGGCGGCGAAGGTGCAGCTGGGGCCGTACGTGATGCCGGTGCACGGCGCGCGGCTGTTCGCGGCGCTGCCCGGCGGCTTCAGCGAGCTGCACGTGAACCCGGCTTCACCGCAGGAGCAGTGCTGGTTCATGGGCGGCGAGGCGCTCGCGCTCGGCGCGCTGTGGGGCCAGGCCGTCGACGTCGAGCGCGTGATGACCGGCAAGGCGGAGGGCAACCTGCTCGAGCTCTTGCTCTCGTTTCAGGGCTTCACCACGTTCTCGACGCAGACCGGCGCCATCGCGACGGCGGTCGGCGCTGCGGGGCTGAAGAACCCGGCGATGGTGTTCACCGCGCCCGACTGCGCCGACAAGGTGCTCGCGTCGCTCGGCGAGCGGGGCAAGACGTTGAAGCGCGTCGTGTCGAGCGGCGAGCAGCTGTTCTCCGCGTTCCCCCGCCTCGGCGTCGACGGCCTGCTGTTCAACCCGATGGGGCCCGGGCCCGCGAAGGTGCTGAACGAGGAGATCTGCCGGCAGATCGTGGCGGCGGTGGGAGACCGCGCCGAGCTGCGACGGCTCGAGGCGCAGGTGAAGGAGTGAGGCTCGGGCTCGCGCTGCTGGCGCTGGCCGCGTGCAGCGCTCCGCCCGACGACCGGTGCATCGGCCAGGCGACCCCGGTCGTGGTGCGGGTCGATGCCGGCGTGCCGCAGGACGGCGGGTTCCTCGAGGCCGGCTTCTGCGATCGCGCGTGCCGCGACGTGAAGTACCTGTGTGACGGGCTGTGCACGTCGTACACGAACGGGTGCGATGCCGCGGGGAGCGACTCGGTGCGCTGCGTGGGAAGCTGCGTGGCTCCGTAGATGCGCCGCCGAGAGCCGACCGGAATCACGAAGCCGTGCACCCTGAGCAGCGCGGCCGCGCAGCGGACCGCGCGTCGTCGAATGGGTCCGGGCGCCGCAAGTATTGCCTTCGAGAAGACTCTGCCCAGATCGCCCGAACCCTTCGACTGCGCCGCGGCGCTTCGCGGCCGCGGCTCCGCTCAGGGAGCCCGGCCTCTTGTGTCGTTCACCACGTGTGGCGGCCGCTCGCCGCGCAGCACCGCGAGCAGGTTGTCCGCCGCGAGGTTCGCCATCTTCAGCCGCGTCTCCACCGTCGCGCTCCCGAGGTGCGGAGCCAGCACCACGTTCGGCAACCGAAGCAGCTCGTCGTCCGCGCGCGGCGGCTCGGGGTCCATCACGTCGAGGCCGGCGAACGCCGGCTTCCCCGCTTTGAGCGCCTCGACGAGCGCGCGCTGATCGATGACTCCGCCGCGCGCGGTGTTCACCAGGATGCTGCCGGGCTTCATCGCCGCGAAGTCGTCGCGCGAGAGGAAGTGCTTCGTGTCCGCGCTCAGCGGCAGGTGCACGGAGACGACATCCGACGCGGCCAGCACGGCCCGCTTGTCGTCGCCGCGGCGAAACGGCAGCACCTTCATCCCGAACGCCTCGGCGCGACGGGCCACCGCCTGCCCGATCTTCCCGAAGCCGAAGACGCCGAGCGTCGCGCCGTTCAGCTCCTTGCCCAGCATGAAGCCCGGGTGCCACGTCTTCCACGCGCCGCTGCGCACGTAGCCGTCCCCTTCGACGACCCGGCGCGCCGCCGCGAGCAGCAGCGCGAACGCCTGGTCGGCCGTCGCCTCGGTGAGCACGCCGGGCGTGTGGCCGACGGGAATGCCGCGGGCCGTGCACGCAGCGACGTCGATGTTGTCGACGCCCACGGCCATGTTGCTCACGACCCGCAACCGCGGCGCGGCCGCGAGGAATTCGGCGTCGACGCGCTCGGTGAGCAGCGTGAGGACTCCGTCGCAGTCGCGCACCGCGTCGAGCAGCGCCGCGCGCGAGGGCGGCTCGTCGGGGCCGACGGTCAGCTCGCACGACGCCGCCAGGCGATCGAGCACCTCCTGCTGAATGCGCCGCGTGACGTGAACCTTCATCGCCATACCTCTCTCTACTCTTTGGGGGCCTGTTTCTGCGTGCTACGAACTCGCACCATGAGCAACGGAGATCGGCCGGAGCTTCCCCGCACGATGACTGGCGCCATCCCGGCCATTCCCGTCCCGACGAATCCGAACCCTCCGACACAGACTGAAGACGCGGCGCGCGCGCGCATCGCGGCGCTCGAGGCCGAGGCCCGCGGCCAGGGCGCGACGGTCGAGGCCGCCCTGCTCTTCCACGAGATCGGCCTGCTCTGGGAGAACCCGCTCAAGCACCCGCGCAACGCCGCCGTCGCCTACCAGTCGGCGTTCAAGCTCGCGCCGCGCTTCCTCGCGAACATCCGCGCCGCGCGCCGCCTGTTCGCCGAGGTCGGCAACTGGGTGATGGTGGTGCAGCTCATCGACGCCGAGCGCCAGGGCGTCGAGAGCAAGCGCACGCAGGCGGCGCTGCTGTTCGAAAAGGGCCAGATCCTCGAGCAGCGCCTGAGCCGCGAAGCCGACGCGCGCCTCGCGTTCAACGAGGCGCTCAGCCTCGAGCCCGAAGACGTCACGCTGCTCATCCAGCTCGAGCAGCTCTTCAACGAGAAGGCCGACCACACCGCGCTGGTGAAGGTGCAGAAGCTGCTCGCGCGCGTCGTCGCCGACCCGAGCGCGAAGGCGCACTACCTCACCGCCGCCGGCCTGTTGCTCGAAGATCGCCTCAAGCAGCTCGAAGAGGCGACCGCGTGCTTCCGCGAGGCGTTCGCCATCGACCGCCGCGACCCGATGCTGATCGCGGCGATGAAGCGCGTCGCGCAGCGCGAGGGCCGCCTCGACGAAGAGCTCGCCGCGCTCGCCGCCGAGGCCGAAGCGCAGGGCCCGAACGCCGGCCCGACGTACCTGCAGATCAGCAAGGCGTACGAGCGCCTGAGCCGCACCGACGACGCGCTCGCCGCGCTGCTCGCCGCGCGCAAGGTGTCGCCGCAGGACCCGCTCATCCTCTCCGAGCTGGCGCGCATCTACGAAGGCCAGGGCCGCCACCAGGAGCTCGCCGACGCGCTGCTCGCCTGGGTCGGCTCGATCACCGACGAGAGCGAGCTCATCGCCGTCAACCTGCGCCTCGCGGGCCTCTACGAAGAGCACCTCAAGAAGGACGACGAGGCCATCAAGCGGTACCAGGCGATCCTCACCAAGGTGCCCGGCCACGGCGCCGCGCTCGCGGGCCTCGGCAAGCTGTACCACCGCTCGAAGAACTGGGAGGGCCTGCTCGGCACCTTCGACGCCGAGATCGCCGCCGCCGACGACCCGAAGGTGAAGGCCGGCCGCATCTACAAGTCCGCCGAGGTGCTCGAAGAGCGCCTGCAGAACGTCGACCGCGCCATCGAGCGCTACAACCACTGCCTCCAGGTCTCGCCCGGGTTCCTGCCCGCGCAGAAGGCGCTCGCGCGGCTCTACGAGCAGCAGGGCCGGTGGATCGACCTCATCGCGATGTACGACCAGGACCTGCTCCAGACGACGGACCAGGAGCAGCAGATCGGCACGCTGAACAAGATGGCGGCGATCTTCGAAGACCGCCTGACCGACATGCCGCGCGCGATCGAGACGCTGCGCCGCGTGCTCGAGATCGCCCCCGATCACCTCGCCACCGTCCGCAACCTCGCGCGCCTCTACGAGCGCGTCGGCAAGTGGCACGAGCTCATCGAGCTGCACGATCGCGAGGCCTCGCTCTCCGGAGACACCAAGCAGGTCATCTCGCTCGCCCACCGCAACGCCGAGATCCTCGAGGAGCAGCTCAAGGACCGCGCCGGCGCGATCGTCGCGTACGAGAAGGTGCTCGCGCTGTCTCCGTCGTACCTGCCGGCGCTCAAGGCCCTCGGCCGCCTCTACGGCCAGGAGCAGCGGTGGGACGCCCTCATCCGCATGTACCGCGCCGAGTCGGAGATCGCTCCGACGGCCGACGCCGCCGCGACGCTCATCTACAAGATCGGCGAGCTGTACGAGCAGAAGCTCTCGAACGAGAACGACGCCATCGCCTCGTACCAGGAGGTGCTCACGCTCGCGCCCTCGTACTTCCCCGCCGTGCGCGCGCTCGCCCGCATCTACCGCACGCAGGGCGCGTGGGAGTCGCTCATCGAGGTGCTGCGCGCCGAGGCCGCGAACCGCACCGACCCGACCGAGCGCGCCAACGCGATGTTCCAGGCCGCTGCCATCTGGGAGGACCAGCTCAAGCGCCCCGACAACGCCATCGAGGGCTACCAGGAAGTGCTGCGCCTCACGCCCGGCCACACCACCGCCCTGCAGCAGCTCGAGCGGCTGCTCATGGCGAAGGACGACGTGAAGGAGCTCATCTCCGTCCTCGACCGGCAGACGCAGGTCGGCTCGAACGTCATGCGCGTCGCCGCGTGGCTCAAGCTCGCGCGCATCTACCTCGACCGTCTCAACGAGCCGCAGCGCGCGGCGCTCTGCTGCGAGAACGCGCTCGCGCTCGAGGCCGGCAACCTCGGCGCGCTCAAGCTGCTCGAGCGCATTCGCGTCAACGACAAGCTGCGCCGCACCGAGCTGCGCGCGCGCATCGCCGAGACCATCGGAGACCAGAAGCTCGCCGCCGCCATGCGCCTCGCCGTCGCCGAGTCCGGCGTCGACACCTCGGCCAAGCCGCAGGAGACCATCGTCGCGCAGCTCAAGGCCGCGTGGGCCGCCGACCCCACCGACGAAGCGCTCGGCCTCATGCTCGAGCGCGCGCTGCAGAAGACGCAGGACGCGCGGGGCCTCATCGAGCTGTACCAGCACCGCAAGACGCTGGTGAATGACCCCACCGATCAGCTGCAGCTCACGCTGCGCATCGCCGACCTCTACGAGCACAAGCTCGGCGACGTGCCGCACGCGGCGCAGATGTACGAGGCCGCGCTGCAGACGGCTCCGGCGATCTTCCCGGCGCTGCAGGGCCTGGCGCGCTGCATGCGCGCCCTCGGCAACCTCGAGCGTGCCCGCGCGACGCTCGCCATCATCGGAGAGACCGCCCGCGACAAGGCCACCGCGACGCAGGCGCTGCTCGAGGGCGCGCGGCTCGCCCGAGACGCCAACGACGTCGACGCGGCGACCGCGCTGTACCGGAAGATCCTCGACCACGACCCGACGCACGCCGAGGCCGGCACGGGGATCGAAGAGATCCTCGCGCAGCGCGGCGGCGCTCCCGATCTGGCGATGCTGCACGAGCGGCGCGGCGACGCGAAGCTCGCCCAGAAGGACAACGCGGGCGCCGCCACCGAGCTGTTCGCCGCCGCGAAGATCCACCTCGAGCAGCTCAAAGATCGCGACCGCGGCGTCGAGCTGCTCGACCGCGCGCTGCTCGCGAACCCGACCCTGGGCGACGCGCTCGAGCTCAAGGGAGATCTCGCGCTCGAGGCGCAGAACTGGGCCGAGGCGGCCGCGGCGTTCAGCGTGCGCGTCAGTCAGGGTGGCGACCCGCACCGCGTCGCGTCGATTCACTTGAAGCTCGGCGCGCTCTACCAGGACCGCTTGGGCGACGGCTCGCGCGCGACCGCGCACCTGCAGACCGCGCTCAACGACGACCCGACGAACCTCGAGGCGCTCGAGCGCCTGGCGACGATTCACACCCAGGCGGCGAACTGGACGGGCGCCTCCGAGTGCCTGACGAAGCTGCTCGAGGTCGAGCAGAACCCGTCGGCGCGCGCGAAGCACACCATCGCGCTCGCGCAGATTCACCAGAACGGCTTCAACGATCCGACGCAGGCGGCCGCGCTGTACAAGCGCGCGCTCGAGCTGGCCCCCGGAGACCCGGCGACGCTCGACCGGCTCGTCGGCCTCTACGAGCAGCTCGGCCAGCTGCAAGAGCTCGTCAACGTGCTGGAGCAGCAGGCGCAGGTGGCTCCGGACATGAAGCGGGCGATCGCGCTGAAGCTGCGCATCGGCGACATCTACGCGCGCTCGCTCGAGAACCCGCAGCGCGCGATGGCGACGTACCGCAGCGTGCTCGACGTCGAGCCCTCGAACATCTCGGCGCACGTGGCGCTCGCCGACCTGTTCACGAAGGACCCCTCGGCGCACGCGATGGCCATCGAGTCTCACCGCGCGCTGCTCAAGCTCGACCCGATGCGCATCGAGAGCTGGCACACGCTGTTCCGCATCTGGGAATCGCACCGGCAGCTCGACAAGGCGTTCTGCGCCGCGGGCGTGCTCGGCTTCCTGCGCCGCACGAACGACGTCGAGGGCGCGTTCCTCACCGAGGGAAAAAACCGGCTGCCGGCCGAGACTCAAGCGCAGCTGCAGCCGGCGGAGATCGAGCAGCTGCACGTCCCCGTCGCGCGCAGCCCGGTGGTGCAGGTGTTCCGCGCCATCGGCGACCAGCTGCCGAAGATCTTCCCCGTCGACTTCGAGCACCTCGGCATCGACAAGAAGGCCGACCGCCTGAAGAGCGATCACGCGGTGCACAAGGCGGTGCGCGCCGTCGCGAGCGTCTTCGGCGTCGAGGACTTCGAGGTGTACCAGGCGCGTCGCGGCCTCGTGTTCCTCGAGACGACCGAGCCGCTCTCGGTGTGCGTGGGGCAAGACGTGGTGCGCCGCTTCAACGCGCGCGAGCAGAAGTTCCTGCTCGGCCGCGCGGCGCTGACGCTCTACGACAAGGCCGCGGTGCTGAGAAAGACGTCGGCGGGCGAGCTCGCGGATCTCGTCGGCAACTCGGTGCGCATCCACCTGTCCGACTGGACCGGGCTGGGCCGCAAGAACGAGGACCACTCGAAGCAGCTGCGCAAGGCCTACTCGCGGCGCGCCATCAAGACGCTCGAGGAGCCGGCAGAGGCCGTCGCGCGGCTGACGAACTGGAGCCTCGACGCCGTCGTCGAGGGCATGAACCTCTCGTTCGACCGCGCGGGCCTGCTGCTCGCCGGCGACGTGCAGGCCGGCCTCGGCATGATGCTGAAGGACGAGAGCTCGCCCCCGGCCACGTCACGCGTCGACACGCCCGAGACGGTCGCGGCCGCCGTCAGTCAGCGCAGAGATCTGCGCGAGCTGATGCTGTTCGCCATCAGCGACGACTTCTTCCGGCTGAGGGCGCGGCTGGGCCTGTCGCTGGGCTGAGCAGAAAATGGGGACAGGCTGATTTTTCCCAGGACGAACCGTCGTCCTACGCGGCGACTGTCGCGGGAAAAATCAGCCTGTCCCCATTTTCTGTCTAGCGGCGCTTCGCCAGCGGCTCTTCCCGCAGCAGCCGCTCGAGCGCGTCGGTGTCGGGCGGCTTGACCATGTGCAGATCGAAGCCGGCGAGGTGCGAGGCGGCGCGCTGCTGCGTCGAGCCGTAGCCGGTGAGCGCGACGAGGACGAGGTTCTTGCCCCGGTCGTCGGCGCGGACGCGCCGGGCGATCTCGTAGCCGTCGATGCCGGGCAGGCCGATGTCGACGAGCGCGACGTCGGGCTGCTCTTCGAGGATCGCGTCGAGACCGGCGACTCCGTCGGAGGCGGCCTTCACGCGGTGCCCCCACATCTCGCAGAGGTCGACGAGCGACTGCTGCAGATCGACGTTGTCCTCGACCACGACGATGCGCCGGGCATCGGACGCGGCGCCGGCGCCCGCGAGCTGGCCGCTGGCCGCCTTCGACGCCACCACCGGCAGCTCGACGAGGAACTCGCTGCCCTCGCCGAGGCCTCCGCTCGCGGCGGAGACGCGGCCGCCGTGCAGCTCGACGAGCTTCTTCACCATCGTCAGGCCGATGCCGAGGCCTCCGCGCGTGCGATCGATGGTGACGCCCGACTGGGAGAACAGGTCGAAGATGCGCGGAAGCTCCTGCCGGGCGATGCCGACGCCGGTGTCGCGAATCGTCACGCGCACGTTGCCGTGCACCTCGCGGACGCCGACGGTGATCTTCCCGCCCTCGCCGGTGTACTGGCTCGCGTTGTCGAGCAGGTTCGTGAACACCTGCTCGAGCCGCATCACGTCGCCGTCGACGGTGAGGCTCGAGCGGCCCGGCTCGTAGACGAGCGTCTGGTGGCGCCGCGCAGCGCCTCCGTCGCGGCACGACTCGACGACACGGGCGAGCAGCTCGGTGAGCTCGATGGGCTCGCGCTTGAGCTCGATGCGGCCGTGCGTCACGCGCGCCACGTCGAGCAGATCGTCGAGCAGGTGCTTCAGGTGGTGCGTCTGCCGCTGCACCACCTGAACGGCGCGCACGGCCTTCTCGTCGCTCACGCTGTTGCGCAGCACCGGCAGCGCGGCGGCGACGGCGGCGAGCGGGTTGCGCAGCTCGTGCGCGAGCATGGCGAGGAACTCGTCCTTCAAGCGGTCGGACTCGACGAGGCTCGCGGCGTCGTGCTTGAGGCGCGTCTCGGCGTAGCGCAGGCGGGCGAGCGCGTGGACCGTGGCGGCGAGCTCCTCGGGCTCGAAGGGCTGCGTGAGGTAGCCGTCGGCGCCGTGATCGAGCCCCTGCACGCGCTTCTCGAGCGTCACGAACGTGGCCGAGGTGAGCAGCACCTTCACGCCGGCCGTCGCGGCGTCGCTCTTCACGCGGCGGCAGACCTCGAAGCCCTCGATGTCGGGCAGGCGGACGTCGAGCACCATCACGTCGGGGCCACCGCGCACGAGCTCGAGCGCCGCGCTGCCGCTCGCGGCCTCGATGACCTCGAAGCCGGCGCGCTCGAGCATGAGCCCGATGGTGTAGCGGCTCGCCGCGTTGTCGTTGACGTTGAGGACTCGGACTCGTGCAGGCAGGGGCGGCATCGTCGACATGGCGTCAGTGGGTGGACAGGTGGGGCGCGCCCGCCTTCTTCAGGGCGTCGCGAATGCGGTTGATGGCGAGCTCGCGGGACAACATCTCCTTCGAGACGATCGCCTCGGTCTCGGCGGCGAGCCGGCTGCGGTCGGCGGGCTCCAGCATGTGCGAGGTGATGATGATCACGGGGATGCCGCGGGTGACCGGGTCGGCCTTCAGGTCGTCGAGCACGTCGAAGGCCGTCATGTCCTTCAACAGGAAGTCGAGGAAGATGACGTTGGGGCGGTGCTCGCGCGCGGCGGTGATGCCCTCGGGGCCGCTGGCGGCCTCGGCGAGGGAGTACGGCGTCCCCTGCAGCAGCTGGCGCATGAGGTACCGCGACTTCTCGTCGTCGTCGATGACGAGCACGCGGGCGTTCACGCCGCTCACGTTCAGCGCCTTGAGCTTGCGAATGAGCCTGTCCTGGTCGATCGGCTTCAACCAGAACTCGTCGGCGCCCAGCGCCCGCGCCTTCTGCGCCTTGTTCGTGATCGTGACGACGAGCACGGGGATGTCGGCCGTCGCCGGGTTGCGCTTCAGGTCGGCGAGGAACTGCCACGACGTCTCGCCCTCGAGCATGACGTCGAGGACGATCGCCGACGGCCGCAGGTCGTGCAGCAGCGTGCGCGCCTCGTCGATGGTCCGCGCCGGCACCGCCTGAAGGCCCGCCATCGAAAGGTACTTCTCGTAGATGAAGATGGTCTTGCGGTCGTCCTCGACGACGAGCACCGGCGCCCGCGAAGGGTCGAGCGGGCGGTCGCGAATCGCCTTCAGCTCCTTCACCTCGGGGTGCACCGTGGGGATGGTGAGCGTGAACACCGAGCCCTTGCCGACGAGGCTCTCGACCTCGAGCGAGCCGCAGAGCATCTCGGCGAGCCGGCGCGACAGCGCGAGGCCCAGGCCCGTGCCCTTCGCGCGGCGCTGCAGCGCGCTCTCGATCTGCGAGAACTCCTCGAAGATGACCTCGAGGTGCTCGGGCGCGATGCCGATGCCGGTATCCGAGACCGAGATCTGCAGCTGATCGCCCCGGGCCTTCAGCGCGACGCGCACCTCGCCCTTCTCGGTGAACTTGAGCGCGTTCGAGACGAGGTTCCGGACGACCTGGGCGACCTTGCCTTGATCGGTCTCCATCACGAGCTCTTCCGACGGCCACGAGAACGAGAGCGCGACCTTCGCGGTCTCGGGCACGAGCGGCATCAGCATGCCGCGCAGCGACGAGACGAAGTGCGTCGCGGTGAACTTCTCGGGCCGCAGCTGGACCTTGCCGGCCTCGGCCTTCGAGAGGTCGAGCAGGTCGTTCACCATCGCCGAGAGCTCTTCCGCGGACGTGCGGATGAACTTCACCTGCTTCTGCTGCTCCTCACTCAAGGGGGTGCCGCGGCTGTCGAGCAGCAGCTTCGAGAGGCCGAGGATCGTGTGCAGCGGCGTGCGGAACTCGTGGCTCACGTTGGCGACGAGGCGGCTCTTCACCTCGGAGTTGTGACGCAGCGAGGCCGCCTTGTCCGCGAGCTCGGCGTGCAGCGCGATGACCCCGCGGTTCGAGTCGGTGAGGCGGCGGTGCGTCTCGAGCAGCTCGTGGTGCTGGCGCTCGAGCTCGCGCTTCTGACGCGCGATCTCGCGGTTGAGCTCGACGACGTCGTCGATGGCGCCGGCGACGTGGGCGCGGGCCTGCGCCAGCTGATCCGGCACGTGCAGGCCGAGCAGGCCGATGCGGCCGTCGCCGAGCGGCCTCGCCGAGAACATCACGGTGCCGGGCTGCCCGCGGACCGCGAGGCTCAGCTCCCAGCCGTCGACGGCGGCGGTCTTCGCGCGCTCGAGCAGCGGAGCGACCTTGCCTTCGGTGCCGTCGACCGCGAGCGAGGCGAGCCGCACGCCTGGCCTCGCGCCGATCGCCTCGACCGCGACCGCGTCGGCAGAGATCACGACGCCGTCTGTGTCGCACACCAGCTCGAGCTCGCGCCGCACGGCAAAGAAGGGGCTCGTCACGCAAACGTCTCCGGGAAGAGCACCGTCGAGATGAACGCGCGCGAGAAGTCGGGGCCGAAGATCCTGGCGAGCATGCCGAGCGCGCGGTCTTCTTCGCGGTGGTCGCGGCAGTACGCGAGGTGCTGGGTGGTGAAGTCGCGGCCGCCCTTCCCTGCCCGGCTCGCGAGGCCGACGAACGCGTCGGCGTAGCCCGTCACGACGCGGGCGATGGCGTGCGCATCACAGGCGCGCGTGCGGGTGATCAGCGCGTGAGGGCTGAACCAGCGGGTGGCCCAGGCGGGCAGCGCGCCGCCGACGGGGAGCGCGTGCACGGGCAAAGGAGGAAGCGGAGCGGTGCGATCGACCGGCGAGAGGTCGGCCGCGGCGACGACGGTGTCACCTCCGCCCAGGCCGACCAGGTCGACGCCGAAGATCGGCAGCTCGGTGCTCGGCTCGGGAATGCAGAGCACGTTGCCGATCTCGAGGCCGTCTCCGACGATGGTGACGAAGCGCGCCCACCGGATGCGCGGGCCCCTCAGCACGCAGGCCCACAGGCGCGCGGGGTGTCCGCGGAACGAGCCGATGACGCTCTCGAAGCGAGGCTCGAGCGCGACGGGCTCGAGCGCCAGGGCCTCTTGCAGCGAGCCCTTGAGCTGCCGCGTCAGCTCGGCGAAGTGCAGCGCGCAGTTCACGCGGGCACCACCTCGAGCGCCTGCTGCAGCGCCGCGGCGACGCTCTCGCGCAGCGGGCTCTCCTCGAAGACGGCGCTCAACACGAGCAGCAGCTTCCGCTCGCGACCCGCCGCCGAGCGGCGGCCGTAGAAGCCGTCCATGAACCTCGCGTACGCGGCGAACAGATCCGTCCGGTCGAGCGCGGCGGCGTCGGCGAGGTACGAGAGGTGATCGTCGACGTCCTCGAAGTCGGCGTCGGGCAGCCGATCGCGGACGGCCCGCGACAGCGCAGCGGCCCAAAGCTGCAGCGCGCGGCCGGGGCCCTCGGTGTAGACCAGCGCCTCGCGCGCGACCTGCAACAGCTCGACGGCCGCGCCGCTGTTCGGCACCTCGCTCTTCACGATGGCCTGCAGGTGCTCGAAGTTCTGATCGAGGTGCCGGGTGCACAGGCCGCGCGTGGTGAGCACCGGCTGCAGCCAGCGGGCGTACCGGCGCAGGACGTCGGGCTCGCGCGCCGAGAGCGCCTCGATGAGGTAGCTGACGTGGTGGTTGCCGTCCTCGTCGGAGTGGTGGCGGCCGCGATCTCCGAAGCGCTCGCTCCAGAACGGGCGGCGGTACATCTCGTCGATCGCGCGACGGGAGAGGGCCGCCTTGCGCTCGAGGAGCTGGCCGACCAGGACCTCAATCATGGCTCGACTCCCAGCAGGCGGTGCGCGGCGAGGACGAGCTGCTGCGCGTCGTCGGCGTTGGCGTCGGCATTCAGCTCCGAGCAGAGCCCCGGCGCGAACTTGCAGGCGCCGCCCCCGACCGCGATCTTGAGGTTCGGCATTCGCTCGCGGACGGCTGCGACCGCGTTGCGCGCCGACGGCACGTTGAAGCTCATCGTGACCGACAGCGCGAGCAGATCCGGAGGGCGCTCGGCGAGCAGGCGGCAGAGGTGCGTCGTCGGCACGCTCGCCCCCAGGTAGACGACGTCGTAGCCGGCGAGGTCGAGCGTGTCGGCGACGAGGCGCGCCGGGAAGTCGTGCAGCTCGCCTTCGACGCACGCGATGACCACGGTCTTGCCGATGCGCTTCTGGGACGGCGCGTGCTGGTAGAGGTGCGCGAGCGCGACCTGCGAGATGGCGGTCGCGATGTGCTCGTCCGCGACGCTGATGCGGTTCTGCTGCCAGAGCCTCCCGATCTCGGCCTGGGCCGCGGCGATGACGTCGTGGCAGAGCTGCGCGACCGAGGCGCCGGCGTTCAAGCCCTCTTCGACGAGCAGGCGCAGCGCTTCGCGGCGGCGGCCCGAGAGCTGCGCGGCGAGGTACCGCTGCTCGAGCGCGTCGAGCTCAAGCGGCGACATGGGCACCCCGCGTGGGCTCGAGCCAGCCCCTGAGGCACCGGAACGTTTCACACGCCGCGGCGACCGCCTGGTCGGGGTCGGGAGCGGCTTCGAGGGTCTCGCCGAGGCTGCGCCACATCGCGTCGGTGCGCGGGCCGTAGCAGGCGAGGTAGGCGGTGGCGCCGTCGAGCTCCGGCAAGCGGTCGGCCAGCCGGTTGCGGACCAGGCGCCCACCGAGCGTCGCGCCCTCGGTGACGTAGAGAGCACCGAGCGCCTGCGAGAGCGTCTCGACCGCGGGCAGCGCGGCGCAGCGTGGAAGCGCGGCGGCGGCGACGCCGAGCACCTCGAGATCGGCGGCGAGCAGCGGGGCCTTGAGGCGCGGCGAGAGTGAGAACCCGTCGGGCCACTCGGCGCGGCGCGAGAGCTGCTGCTCGAGGGGCTCGAAGAAGCCGTAGAGCGCCGCCAGGTACGCGCGGTAGTCGCCCGCGGAGAAGCCGTCGTCCATCACGCGCACTGCACGCTCGACGTCGCGATGTAGCGAGACCGTCTCGTTTTTCAATCGGCGGACGAGCATGGCGGCAGAGACATGAGCGATTAAAACCGCCACGGCCCGCCATCAATCGACAATGTCCGCGTTACCCGCGCGTAACGTCACTCGCGGCGCAGGATGCTCCCGTTCGGAAGCACCTGCTCGAGGCGCTTCACGGCTTCGGCCACCGGCTGAAGGCTCGCGTGCTCGATGGTGACCTTCACCTTGAAGCCGGAGCCCTCGTCGAAGCTCGGGTACGAGCCGATCGCGACGTGCGGCATCGCGAGGGCGACCTGGTCGAGGGCGCGCGCGATCTCGGGCTCGCTGGCCGAGAGGTAGAGCACGGACATCGCCAGCGGAGACGCCGGCAGCCGCGCGAGCACGGTCTCGAGCTGCATGCGGAACAGCTGCGGCACGCCCGGCAGCATGAAGATGCCGTCGCAGGTGAGCACGGGGTAGCGCATGCCCTCTTGCGACCAGAGCTCGCTGCCCTCGGGAGCGTCGGCGAGCCGCAGGGCCTCGGGCGTGACGCGGTCTCCGTAGTGCTCTTTGACGAGCTGCTCGATCTCCAAGAGCCGCACGACGCGGCGGCCGAGCGCCAGCGCGACCGCGCGGACGGTGACGTCGTCGTGCGTGGGGCCGACGCCGCCGCTGGTGACGATCCACTTCGCGCGGCGCTTGAGCAGCTGCAGGGCCTCGACGATGGAGTCGACGTCGTCGGGGACGACCGCGAGCGCGGCGAGCGGCACGCCGTGCTCGCGCAGGCGCTTGGTGAGCCAGGTGCCGTTCGCCTCGGTGACCTTCGCGGTGAGGACCTCGTTGCCGATGATGAGGCCCGCAGCCTTGCCGCTCATCTGGGCAGCAGCGTGTTCGGGTCGTCGAGGCCGAGCGTCTGCCGCAGCGCGCGCAGCTCGGCGAACTGCGCGTCTTCGACCTGCATCGCGCGGCGGCCGAGGCCCCAGCGGATGAAGCCGTGCGTGATCATGACGAGCGCGACGATGACGGCGGCGCCGAACAGGGGCAGCTGGGTGAGCTCGTAGTCCCAGAAGATGCGGGCCGCCGTGCACGCCGACACCATGCCGACGAGCAGCGAGACCGCCGCGTGCGCGAGGTGGAAGATGCTGCGGCGAGCGGAGAGCTCCTGCTGCAGGGCGGCCAGGCGGGACGGATCGGTCATGCGCGGCGCGCTCTTAAACGGGTGGGCCGCCCGCTTCAAGTCTCAGGCGCAGCCACGACGCGGCCGCATTCCTTGCAGCGCTCGCCGACCGGCCCCGGCGCGCCGCACGCGCGGCAGCGGACCCACTCGGCCTGCGGAGCCGCCGCCTGCGTCTGCAGCGCCTTCGGCAGCTTCATGCCGCAGCGCTCGCAGAGGGTGCCGGTCGCCTGCACGTTGCGGCAGTAGCGGCAGACCACCTGCCCGGTCGGGGCCGCGGTGCGGACGCCGTCGTCGGGCGCGCGATCCTGCGCGAGGTCGGCGACGCGCTCGACGGGGACCTCGCCGACCGGCGCCGCGCGAGACGTCTCGAGGTCGGGCGTGAGCTCGGGCGCCACCTCGACCTTGCCGAAGGCGTTCTGCTCGAGCTCGGAGAAGCGCTCGACCGCGACGTCTCCGACCTGGCGTTCGGGGAGCGTGGTCTCGAGGCCCTCGACGCGCTGAACGGCGACCGGCGGCGGCGGGACGCTGCCCAGGCCCGCGAGCGCGGAGAGATCTTTGCCGCAGACCTCGCACTCGAGGCCGACCTGTTGCTGGTGCTCGCAGACGGGACAGACGGTCATCGACGGCGAGCTTAGCCGACCCTCGCCAGCTTGAGCCGGCCCTCCCACCGCTCTTCCAGCGCGCGCACCAGCGGCGCGTGCTCGGGCCGCTCGAGGCGGGGGTCTCTCGACACGATCGCGCGGGCCTCGTCCTGCGCCGCGCCGAGCAGCGCCTGATCGCGCGACAGGTTCGCGACGGCGAGCTCGGGCACGCCGGACTGCCGCGTACCGAGGAACTCGCCGGGGCCGCGCAGCTCGAGATCCCGCTCGGCGATCACGAAGCCGTCGTTGCTCTCCTCCATCACCTCGAGCCGCGCCTTCGCCTCCTGCGACTTCGCGTAGCCGGTCATCAGGAAGCAGAACGATCGCGCGGCGCCGCGCCCTACCCGCCCGCGCAGCTGGTGCAGCTGCGACAGGCCGAAGCGCTCGGCCGACTCGATCAGCATCACCGACGCGTTCGGCACGTCGACGCCGACCTCGACGACCGTGGTGCAGACGAGGATGTCGAGGTGCTTCGCGCGGAACGCGGTCATCACCTCGTCCTTCTCCGCGTTCTTCATGCGGCCGTGCAGCAGCCCCACCTTTGCCTTCGGGAAGATCTTCGCAAGCTCCGCCGCGCCCTTCGTCGCGTCGGCGAGGTCGACCTTCTCGCTCTCCTCGACCAGCGGGTACACGACGTAGGCCTGGTGCCCCTTGTCGAGCTCGGCCTGCACCTGCTCGTACGCGCGCGGCCGCGCCTTGTCGACGAACACGCGGGTGACGATCGGCGTTCGCCCCGGCGGCAGCTCGTCGATGATCGACACGTCGAGATCTCCGTAGAGCGTCATCGCCAGCGTCCGCGGAATCGGCGTCGCCGTCATCACCAGCACGTCGGGCCTGAGGCCCTTGTCCATCAGCGCGTGCCGCTGGATGACGCCGAAGCGGTGCTGCTCGTCGATCACCACGAGGCCGAGCCGCGCGAACTCGACGCTCTCTTCGATGAGCGCGTGCGTGCCCACCGCGACGTGCAGGAAGCCCTCGCGCAGCGCGGCGCGCTGCTCGCGGCGCTCCTTCGCGGTGCCGCCGCCGGTGATGAGCGCCACGCGGGCGCCGAGCGGCTGGAGGATGCGGCCGAAGTTCTGGTGATGCTGCTCGGCGAGGATCTCCGTGGGAGCCATCACCGCGACCTGGTACCCGTCCTGCAGCGCGAGCGCGGCGGCGACCATCGCGACGGCGGTCTTGCCGCTGCCGACGTCCCCCTGCACGAGGCGGTTCATCGGCTCGGGGCGGCCCATGTCGCGCGCGATCTGCTGCACCACGCGGCCCTGCGCTCCGGTGAGCTGGAACGGCAAGAGCGCCTTCGCCTTCTCGATGCGCGCGTCGGAGGCGTCGAACGCGATGCCCGGCTGCACCTTCACGCCCTGGCGCCGCAGCGCCATGCCGAGCTGCAGGAAGAACAGCTCGTCGAACGCGAGCCGCTTGTGCGCCGGAGACTGGTGCGCGTCGAGCTTCGCGATGTCGTCGTCGTCGGGGGGAAAGTGGATGCGCTGAATCGCGTCGCCCAGCGGCAGCAGCCCCATGCGCTCGCGCACGTCTGCGGGCAGCGCGTCTTCCAGCGACTGGCCGAAGCGCTCGGCGATGCGGAAGGCGAGCTCGCGGACGCCGCGCTGCTCGAAGCGCTCGAAGCCCGGGTACACCGGCACGATGCGGTTGAAGTGCACCGACGACGACTCGACGTCGATGGCGGGCTCGACCTCGGGGTGGGCGATCTCCCAGCCGCCGTGCCAGTTGCGAACCTCTCCGCTGACGATGAGGCGCTTGCCGACGGGGAACTTCGCCTTCAGCCACGGGCCGGTCTGGAAGTACGTGACGGCGATGGTGCCGGTGCCGTCGCCGAGCACGGCGCGGAAGGTCTTCCTGCCCTTGCCGAAGCTCTCCTTCGCCTCGCGGACCTCGGCGACGATCGTGCCGCGCTCGCCGGCCACGAGCTGGATGATCTTCTTCATCCGCCGGCGGTCCTCGTAGACGCGGGGCAAGAGGAAGAGCACGTCGCCGGCGCGGCGAATGCCCTTCTTGTTCAGCAGCCCGATGAGCCGCGGGTTGAGGCGCAGGCCGACGTCCTTCAGCGGCGTCGACAGCGGGCCGGCCGCGGGCGCGATCGACAGCAGCTTCGCCGGCGCCTCTTCCACCGTCATCGGCTTCGACTTCGAGCGGCGCTTCTCGGGCTGCGCCGGAGGCAGCGGCTCGACCTCGACCTTCGGCGGAGCGACCGGCTGAAAACCCACCGGCAGCCCCAGCGCCGCCAGCGTCTGGCCGATGCGGGTGATCGACGCCTTGCGGGTCGCCTCGTCGGCGTCGTCGACGCGGGCCACCTCGGCCTCGAGCACTTTGAGGGCCGCGTCGTCGACGCCTTCCGCGCGCGCCTTCGAGATCGCGCCGGAGAGCACGGACGCGAGGCCCTTCAACGACGAGAGGTTCGCGAAGTCCTTCGCGGAGGCGTACCTGATCGGCGCGATCAGCGCGACCAGTGCTCCGCTATTCGTCGACATCCTCGAACTTCACGGAGACGATCTCGTACTCGCGCGCGCCGCCGGGGCTCTGCACGGTCGCGGTGTCGCCGACCTTCTTGCCGACGAGCCCGCGCGCCACGGGAGACGTGATCGAGATCCACCGCTTCTTCAGATCCGCCTCGTACTCGCCGACGAGCCGGTAGCTGACCTTCTTCTCGTTCTCCGTGTCCATCAGCTCGACGGTGGCGCCGAAGACGACCTTGTCGCTGCCCTTGAACTTCGAGACGTCGATGACCTCGGCCCGGGCGATCCACCCGTTGATGTCCATGATGCGGCCTTCGATGTGGCTCTGCTTCTCTTTGGCCGCGTGGTACTCGGCGTTCTCGCGCAGGTCGCCGTGGGCACGAGCGACTTCGATCTCGGCGCTGATGCGCGGGCGCTCCACCGACTGAAGGTGCTTGAGCTCCTCTTTCATCTTGCGGAGACCGGCTGCGGTGATCGGGTAGTCCGACATGAGGCGCGCCACCGTAGCGAAGGTGGGTCCGGAAGGTCTAGCGTAGGTTTCCGTGCTTTCCGTGAAGGAGCTGCACCGCATCGCCGCGACGATGAACGGCCCCGAGTTCGCGCGACAGCTCGGGCCCTTCGCGCTCGTGCAGAGGCCTCCCGATGCGCTCACGCAGCAGCGCTCGCTGCAGCTCGGCGCCAGGCGCACCGTCGCCGTGAAGCGCTCCGAGCCGCAGGATGAGGTCTCGCTCTTGTTCCAGTTCGACGATCTCATGGTCGCCACCCTGCCGCCCGTGCAGGACGGAGAGGCCCTCACCGTCGGCCGCTCCCCCGACTGCGATCTCGTCATCGACGACCCCTCGGTGTCGAAGCACCACGCCACGCTCCAGTGGGACGACCGCTCGAAGCGCGTGCTCGTCGAAGATCAGAAGTCTTCCAACGGCACGCACCTCAACGGCGAGCAGCTGCACGTGAAGATGGGCGTGAAGGACGGCGACACGATCTCGTTCGGCGATGCACGTTTCTGCCTGCTGCTCACCGAGACGTTGTATTTGAAGCTCACGACCGGCCGCTTTCGCGCCGGCTGAAGGACCCCATGCTCTCGGTGAAGGATTTGAGGCAGCTCTCGGCGTCGATGAAGCCGGAGGCCTTTCGCAAGCAGCTCGGCCCGTTCGTGCTCATCCAGAAGCCCGAGGGCGTCGCGCCCGGTGAGACCGACAAGATGGGCCTGCCGGTCAACGTGCAGGGCACCCGCATCGTGAAGCCCGAGAAGGCGCAGGCCGCCGCGCTCGCCCTCGTGTTCCAGTTCGAGGATCTCGAGGTCGCCACCGTGCCGCCGCTCATGGGCATCGATCAGCTCACCGTCGGGCGCCAGCCCGACTGCGACCTCGTGCTCGATGATCCCTCGGTGTCGAAGACGCACGCCGTGCTGCGGTGGGACGCTGCCAACAAGCGCTGCTCCGTGCAGGACAGCGGCTCGACGAACGGGACCTTCTTGAACGCGTCGATTCGCGTGCGCAAGGAGACGATCCTCCGCGATGGCGACATCATCTCGTTCGGTGAGGTGCAGTATTGGTATCTGCTCACCGAGACGCTCTATGCCCGGTTGCGGCAGCAGGGGTCGCACCGGGCGTTCTGAGCCCCTGGCTCTGCGTCAGCTCTGACCGTCGCAGCGCGTCACCCTCGCGCTATGACAGCGCTCGCGGTCAACGTGTCCAGTCGAATCCTCCAGGCGTTCTTCGGATCCGTGAGCGGCCTGCCGCGCACGTTCTGGTTCCTGTGGACGGGCAGCCTCATCAACCGGGTCGGCTCGTTCGTGATGCCGATGCTCGCCGTCTACCTGACGAAGGAGCGCAACCTCACGCTGGTCGAGGCCGGCACCGTCGTGTCGCTGTTCGGCTTCGGCGGCCTGACCTCCGTGCAGATCGGCGGAGTCCTCGCCGACCGGTTCGGCCGCAAGGGCACCATGCTGCTCGCCCTCACCACCAGCGCCGCCACCATGCTGGCCTTGGGCTTCGCCGCCACCACCGCTCAGCTCGGAGTCGCCGCCTTCGCGCTCGGCTTCACGACGTCGCTCTACCACGCGCCCTCGCAGGCGATGCTGGCCGACATCGTGCCGCCCGGCGACCGGCAGCGCGCGTTCGGGCTGCTCTACTGGGCCATCAACTTAGGCTTCGCCATCGCCGCGCTGCTCGGCGGCCAGCTCGCCAAGTGGAGCTTCACCGGCCTGTTCCTCATCGACGCCGCCTCCACGACGGCCACCGCGCTGCTCCTGTGGAGGACGTTGCCCGAGACGAAGCCAGCACCATCGCCCGAAGGCGAGGAACGCGGGGGCAGCCTGCTCACTCCGTTCTTCGACCTCACCTACCTGCCCTTCCTGTTCGTCCACATGCTGCTCATCCTGGTCTTCTTCCAGTTCCAGGTGGCGCTGCCGGCCGACATGGCGAGCAAGGGGCTCGACTCGGGTGACTTAGGCCTCGTGATGGCGCTCAACGGCGTGATGATCGTCGCGCTGCAGCCGTGGGTGACGCGCAAGATCCAGGGCTGGAGGCGCTCCCGGTCGCTCGCGCTCGCCGCGCTCTGCGTGGGCTTTGGCTTCGGAGCCAACGCGTTCGCGACCGGCCTGGGCACCTTCGCCATCGGCATCGCCATCTGGACGATGGGCGAGATCATCATGGCGCCGGTGAACTCCAGCATCGTGGCGGACCTGTCTCCCGCCGACATGCGAGGCCGCTACCAGGGGGCCTTCGCGCTGATGTGGAGCATCGGCATGACGACCGGCCCCTGGCTCTCGGGGATGATCATCACCGCCACCAACACGCGCACGCTCTGGTTCGGCTGCGTCGTGGGCGGAGCGCTCGCCGCCTTCGGTCACCTGCTGCTCGGGGGTGCGCGGAAGCGGCGACTCGAAGCGCTCGGCGTGCAGCCAGCACGCGACTGAAGCGTCGGGCTAGACTGCCAGCCATCATGATCCGATGGCTGGCAGTCATCTTCGTGCTGCTGCTCCTGTGCGCCTGCCCCAGACGCCCACGGCCTCACCGGCCGCCGCTGCCTCCGGGCGTACCGCGGCCGCCCGGCCTCGTCGTCAAGGCTGTGGCCTGGTGAAGGTCATGTAGACCATGCACATCTCGTCGAAGCTGCTCTCGCCCCAGCGCACGCGGCGCGGCGTCTGCTGCACGCCGTTCACGTACGGCTGATTGTCGGCCGAGTTGTCGAAGGTGCAGGTGATGCGCAGCTCGTCTTCCGACCCGAGCCCGATGGGCTTCGAGAGCCGGTAGTCGCGCTGCCAGTTGAAGTCCCAGTTCGGGATGTCGAGCATGCAGACGTCGGGCGCGCCCTTCCGCAGCCGCTCGAGCTTCACGCGCGAGCCGAGCTGATGCATGTGCCCCATCACCGCATAGATGCGAGCGCCCGAGAGGAACAGGCCGTACGGCTGCGTCTTGCTGTGCGTCGCGCTCGGATCGTTCGGCGCGATGTCGAAGTCGTCGTCGAGCATCGGGAGGATGTACGCGGTCTCCAGCGAGCCGGCCGGCGCCACCTCGAGCGCGAGCTTCGTCTCGTCGAGCGGAGACACCTCGGCGCCCACGTTCAGGTTGTAGTGAATCTGGATCACGATCTTGCTGCCCGCCGACAGGTACAGCCCCGAGCCCGCCGGCATGCGCGTCGGCGTAGCGCCGGGCACCCAGCCGGCGATCTGCCGCGTGAACGTTCCGTCGATGCCGACGCTGCCCGACTTGCACGGGTAGCCCAGCCCCGGAGCCGCGTCGTCGAGGCGCTGCAGCTCGCCCAGCTTGCTCGCGACGACCTCGTACGCGAGCACGTGGTGCACCAGCTTCACGTTACCGGGGATCACCTCGTGGCCCGCGACCATCACCGCCTCGGTCGCCATCGGGTCCATCGCGAAGCAGCGGTAGTTGTCGAGCGTGCCGTCTCCCATCGCGCGCACGTCGAACGCGCCGCCGATCGACATCACCCGATCGTGCCGCACCGTCGGCGGCGCCGGCACCTCGGCGTGCCGCGCCAGCGCGACGTCGCCGAGCGGCGCGCCGAGCTCGACCCACGTCTTGAGCGTGATGCGCTCTTCGACCGTCAGGCGTGGGTCGTCCTTGTACGTGTTGCACTCGCTGCTCGCGTAGAAGGGCGGCATGCGGCCGCTCTCGACCGCGGCCCAGATGGCCGGCGCGAGCTGCTTGGCCTTCTCGGGCGTGTCGAACACGAGCGGCGCGATGCCGTCGGTCTTGTGGCACGAGAGGCAGCTCTTCTCGAGCAGCGGCTGGATGTCGCGGTGGTACTGGGGCAGAGGGTCCTCCGGCTTGCCGCAGGCCACGGCAAGCAGGAGGCCCGAAACGAGGGAGAGGGCGCGCATCGCGCCGAGGACCCTAACGCCGGCCCGTTACGGAAGTCACGCCGCAGCGGGCGACGCGCTGCGCTTGCCACCCTCGGCGAGGTGCTCCTGCAGCGGCTTGACGCCCAGGGGCCCGCGGGCGAGCGCCTCGAGCGCCTCGACCGCCATGCGGCCCGACTGCACCGTCGTGTAGTACGGGATGCCGTGCATCAGCGCCTCGCGGCGAATCGAGAACGAGTCGGCGATCTCCTGCTGCCCGAAGGTGCTGTTGATGACGAGCTGAATCTGCCCGTCGACGATCTTGTCGACGCACGAGGGCCGGCCCTCGGTCACCTTCAGCACGAGCTCGCAGTCGATGCCCTTGCCCTTCAAGTACCGGTGCGTGCCGCCGGTCGCGGTCAGCGTGAAGCCGAGCGCCCTCAGGCGGCGAGCGATGTCGACGAGCGCGGGCTTGTCGTCGTCCTTCACCGAGAGGAACACGCGGCCCGTCTTGGGCAGCTTCACGCCCGCGGCGAGCTGCGACTTCGCGAACGCGGTCGCCCAGTCGGAGGCGAGCCCCATCACCTCGCCCGTCGACTTCATCTCGGGCCCCAGGATCACGTCGACGCCCTGGAAGCGCGCGAACGGGAAGACGGACTCTTTCACGGCCTTGTGCGCGAAGTGGCGCTCGGTGGTGTGGCCCAGCTCTTCGAGCGTCTTGCCCACCATGCACAGCGCCGCGATCTTCGCGAGCGGCACGCCGGTCGCCTTCGACACGAACGGCACGGTGCGCGACGCGCGCGGGTTCACCTCGAGCACGTAGATGGTCTTGCCCTGAATCGCGAACTGCACGTTCATCAAGCCCACGACGCCGAGCTCGCGCGCGAGATCGGTCGCCATGTCCTTCATGCGCTCGATGAGATCCGGCGAGAGCGAGTGCGGAGGCAGCGTGGCGGCCGCGTCTCCGGAGTGCACGCCCGCCTCCTGGATGTGCTCCATCAGGCCGCCGATCAGCACGCGCCCGGTGCGGTCGGCGATCAGATCGAGGTCGACCTCGATCGCGTCTTTGAGGAAGCGGTCGATGAGCACGGGGTGCTCGGGCGAGGCGCTGACGGCCTCCTTCATGTACCGCTCGAGCGCTCCGGCGTCGTAGACGGTCTGCATCGCGCGGCCGCCGAGCACGTACGAGGGCCGCACCATCACCGGGTAGCCGATGCGCTGCGCGGTCGCGTACGCCTCTTCGTGCGAGCGGGCGACGCCGTTCTCGGGCTGCTTGATGTTGAGCTTGTCGATCAGCGCCGCGAAGCGCTCGCGATCTTCCGCGCGGTCGATGGCGTCGGGCGGCGTGCCCAGGATCGGCAGCCCCGCCTTCTCGAGCGCGACGGACAGCCGCAGCGGCGTCTGGCCGCCGAACTGCACGATGGCGCCGATGGGCTTCTCGCGGCTGGCGATCTCCATCACGTCTTCGATGGTGAGCGGCTCGAAGTACAGGCGGTCGGAGGTGTCGTAGTCGGTCGAGACCGTCTCCGGGTTGCAGTTGATCATCACCGTCTCGAACCCGGCCTCGCGCAGCGCGAACGACGCGTGCACGCAGCAGTAGTCGAACTCGATGCCCTGCCCGATGCGAATCGGCCCCGAGCCGAGGATGAGCACCTTCTTCTTCCCCGTGGGAGGCGCCTCGTCCTCCTGCTCGTACGAGCTGTAGAGATACGGAGTGTGCGCCTCGAACTCGGCCGCGCACGTGTCGACGCGCTTGTAGACGGGGCGAATGCCGCGCTCGTGCCGCCGCTTGCGGATGTCGGCCTCGCTGACGCCGCCCAGCTTCGCGAGCGTCTTGTCCGAGAAGCCGTTCTGCTTCGCCTCACGCAGCTGCTCGTCGGAGAGCTGCTTGCCCTTCATCGCCTTCTCGTCCGCGACGAGCTCGGCGAGGCGCTCGAGGAACCAGGGGTCGATGGCCGAGTACTGGTGCACCTCTGCGACGGTGAAGCCGCTTCGCAGCGCCTCGGCGACGTACCAGGGCCGCTCGGGCCGCGGCACGCGCAGGCTCTCGATGAGCTTCATCTTCCGCTCGGCGCCGGCCGGAGGCAGGTCGGGCACTTCGAGCTCGAGCCGGCCCGCCTCGAGCGAGCGCAGCGCCTTCATGTACGCCTCTTTGAAGGTGCGGCCGATCGCCATCACCTCGCCCACGCTGCGCATCATCGTGTTCAGCGTGCGGTCGGCGTGCGGGAACTTCTCGAAGTTGAACCGCGGGATCTTCACGACCGTGTAGTCGATGGTCGGCTCGAACGACGCGACGGTGTCGCGCGTGATGTCGTTCTTCAGCTCGTCGAGCGTGTAGCCGATGGCGAGCTTCGCGGCGATCTTCGCGATCGGGTAGCCGGTCGCCTTCGACGCGAGCGCCGAGCTCCTCGACACGCGCGGGTTCATCTCGATCACGACGATGCGGCCGTCGGTCGGGTGCACTCCGAACTGGATGTTCGAGCCGCCGGTGTCGACGCCGATCTCGCGGATGATCGCGAGCGAGGCCTGGCGCAGGCGCTGGTACTCCTTGTCGGTCAGCGTCTGCGCCGGAGCGACCGTGATCGAGTCGCCGGTGTGCACGCCCATCGGATCGAAGTTCTCGATCGAGCAGACGATGATGACGTTGTCCTTCGTGTCGCGCACGACCTCGAGCTCGAACTCCTTCCAGCCGAGCACGGACTCTTCGATGAGCACGGTGTGCGTCGGGCTCGCCTTGAGCGCGAGGTGCACCAGGCGCTCGAACTCGTCCTGGTTGTACGCGATGCCACCGCCGGTGCCGCCGAGCGTGAAGCTGGGGCGCAAGATCGCGGGGAAGCCGGTCTCTTTCACCAGCCGCATCGCCTCGTCGAAGCTGGTCGCGTAGCCGCTCCGTGGCAGCGGCACGCCGATGCGCTGCATCGCCTCTTTGAACAGCTGGCGATCTTCGGCCTTGTTGATGGCCTCGAGCTTCGCGCCGATGAGCTCGACGTTGTACTTCGCGAGGACTCCGGACTCGGCGAGGCCCTTGGCGAGGTTGAGCGCGGTCTGGCCGCCCATGGTGGGCAAAAGCGCCTGCGGGCGCTCCTTCGCGATGATGGCCTCGGCGGCTTCGACGGTGACGGGCTCGATGTACGTCCGGTGCGCGAGCTCCGGGTCCGTCATGATCGTGGCGGGGTTCGAGTTCAGCAGCACGACCTCGAGCCCCTCGTCCTTGAGGGCCTTCACGGCTTGCGTGCCGGAGTAATCGAACTCGCAGGCCTGTCCGATGATGATCGGTCCCGAGCCGACCACCATGACTTTCTTCAAGTCGGTGCGTTTTGGCATCGGGGAGAGAGCCTGTACCACGGTGCTCGCGCGTTGGGATAGGGTTCTTGCCGATGCTGATCGCGATCGCCGTCGCCGTCTTGTTGGGTCAGGCCGAGCCGGGAGAAGCGGCGCCGGCGCCTGCTCCGACGCACGCCGACGACGCGGTGCGCACTCCGAATGCGGATCAGCTGCAGAAGCAGATCGAGAAGATGCGCACGATGTCGCCCGAAGACGCGGCGAAGGCCGCCGCCGATCTGTCGAACAAGCTGCCCAAGGGCATCGACTCGCTGATGAAGGCCCCGCAGCTCGCGGGCCCCAACCCCGTGATCCCCGACGTGAGGGACTACGCGGCGCTGCCCGAGACCGAGCAGGTGAAGTACAGCGCGCGCGAGTTCTTCACCCAGCTCATCGCCGGAGACGCCCGCGGCATCACGAACAACTGCGGCCTGCCCTTTCAGCTCGAGGAGCGGCGCCTGCAGACGCCCGAAGAGCTGTTCCAGGAATGGCTGCGCAACCTGCGCGCGAAGCGGACCGACCTGCTGACGCTCTACGACATCGAGGTGCTGGCCCCGGCCGACATGGAGAAGAAGTACGGCAAGCCGCCGCAGCGCCTGTCGCAGCTGCCGTGGCGCGGGCAGAAGACGTACGTCGCGGTCGCGAACCTCTCGGGCCACGCGGCGATCGCGGTGTTCCGGCAGACCGGCCTGAGCTGGGTCGTCGTCGGCTACGCAGACTGAGCAGCGCGGCGCGCAGCTCCAGTGGCGGGGCAACGTGCGTTCGTGCGGTTGCCACGGGCACGGCGAGTGCTCCGTGCGCCGCTCCTCATGACCACGCTCCGTGTGCTCGCAGTGCTCTGTCTCCTCGTCGGCTCAGAGGCCCGCGCGCAGTACGGCGGCATGTTCGAGGCGGCGGTGCTCGTCGGCGCCGCGGAGTCGAGCCTCGTCGTCGGCTCGCTCGTGACCGCCATCGGCAGCACCGCGAGCCTCGGCAAGACCCAGCACGGGCGCCTGCCGTGGTTCGTGTGCAGCTACATCGCCGGCGCGGCGAACCTCGCGATGGCCGGCTCGATGCTCGCAGTCGTCTCAGTGCAGGGCCGTAACGGGAGCGCGATCGCTCCCGCGCTCGGCATCGGCCACCTCGTCCTCGCGCTGTGGAACATCGTGGTCCCAACGGTCGGCCTCGCCGCAGGCCCAGCAGAACAGACCGTGGCGCCGGTCGTGGTGAGCGGCCGCGACCGTGCCGGCCGCACCTGGGGTGGGGTCGGAGTGCGCGTCGCGACGTGGTGACCGCTCAGTGCTCGAGCAGCCCGAACGCCGCCGGGTACTGCACCGAGCCGGTGATGCCCTGCAGAGCGCCCGGCTGAAGCTCCAGCGCCATCCACGAGTCGCCCGAGTACGGGCTGCGAATCCGCTTGCCGAGCTCCACCGAGAAGCCGAAGCGCGGGTAGTACGACGCGTGGCCGAGCACGAGCACCGCCGCCTTGCCCTTCGCGCGGCAGACCTCGAGCCCCGCGCGCACCAGCAGTGAGCCGACGCCGACGCGCTGGATGCGCGGGTGCACCGCCATCGGAGCGAGCGAGGCGGCGGGCACGTCCGGGCCTCCGTCGTCGCGTCGAATCGGCAGCTCGCTGAAGAGAATGTGTCCCGCGACCTCTCCGTGGCGCAGCGCCACCACCGACGCGACCACGAGACCATCGTCCCGCAGCCGATCGACGAGCTTCACCTCGTCTTCGCCGCCGAACGCGGCCCGGTGCACGGCGCGGATGCCTTCGAGGTGCTCCGGGGCTTCGGCCTCGAGCTGAACCACGGCGAGCCCAGCTCAGCTCAGCGCCGCGACGAACTCGGCGAGGCGCTTGAGGCCCTTCTCGATCACCGCGCGCGACGTCGCGAACGAGAAGCGCAGGTGCCCTTCGGCGCCGAACGGCTCGCCCGGCACGGCCGCGAGCAGGTAGTCCTCGAGGAGAATCTCGGACAGGTGCACCGAGCCCTTGATCGGCTTGCCCTTGTAGGTGCGGCCGATGAGCTCTCCGATGTTGGGGAAGACGTAGAACGCGCCCTCGGGCATGCGGCACTTCACGCCGGGGATCGCGTTCAGCCCATTCACCATCAGCTCGCGGCGCGCCTTGAACTCGGCGACCATGGTGTCGAGCTCGGTGGTCGGCCCCTCGAGCGCGGCCAGCGCGCCCTTCTGGCTGAACGACGACGCGTTCGAGGTCGACTGGTCCTGAATCATCTGCATGCCGGCGATGAGCTCTTTGGGGCCCGCCGCGTAGCCGAGGCGCCAGCCGGTCATCGAGAACGCCTTCGAGAAGCCGTTCACCACGACGGTGCGCGAGGCGAGCGCGGGCTCGACGTTCGCGAGGTTCTCGAACGGGCCGGGCACGTAGAGCAGCCGCTCGTAGATGTCGTCGGTGACGATGAGGCAGTCGTGGCCCTTGAGCACCTCGGCGCACTTCTGCAGCGCCTCGCGGGGCAGCACCGCGCCCGTCGGGTTCGAGGGGCTGTTGAAGATCACCGCGCGGGTGCGGTCGGTGAGCGCGTCGCGCAGCTCCTTCGGGTTCGGCGCGTAGCCCTCGGACTCGCTCGTCTCGACGAAGACCGGCTTGCCGTCGGCGAGCTGCACCATGTCGGGGTAGCTCACCCAGTACGGCGCGAAGATCACGACCTCGTCGCCCGGCGACAGCAGCGCCTGGAACAGGTTGTAGAGCGAGTGCTTCGCGCCGGCGGAGACGAGGATCTGCTCGGGCGTGTACTCGAGCTTGTTCTCGACCTTGAGCTTCTTGCAGATCGCCGCCTTGAGCTCGGGGATGCCGCCGGTCGCGGTGTACTTCGTGAAGCCGGCGTTGAGCGCGGCGATCGCGGCGTCCTTGATGTGCTTCGGAGTGTCGAAGTCGGGCTCGCCCGCCGCGAAGCTCACGACGTCGGCGCCTTTGGCCGCGAGCGCTTTGGCCTTCGCGTTCAGCGACAACGTGGGGGACGGCTTGATGGCCTTGAGCCGCTTCGCCAGCGCGATGGTCACTTCTTGCCTCCGGTGCTGTATTTCGCCTTGAGCTTCTGGAGCACGTTGGGCGGCACGAGCCCGTGGACGTCGCCGCCGAGCGAGGCGACCTCGCGGACCAGGTTGGAGGACACGTAGAAGTAGTCCTCTCCGGTCATCATGAAGACGGTCTCGATGTCGGGGCGAAGCTTGCGGTTCATGTTCGCGAGCTGAAACTCGTACTCGAAGTCGCTGACGGCGCGCAGGCCGCGCAGCACGACGTTCACGCCCTTCTTCTGCGCGTACTCGACGAGCAGGCCCTGGAACGAATCGATCTCGATGCGCGGATCTTTCACCGCTTCCTGGATCATCTGGCGCCGCTCTTCGATGGTGAACAGCGGCGTCTTCTTCGGGTTCACCAGCAACGCCACGATCAGGCGGTCGAACATCTGCAGCCCGCGCTGGATCAGCGACAGGTGACCGTTGGTGAAGGGGTCGAACGAGCCGGGATAGATGGCGGCTGGCATGTGCGGTCGTGCGCTATAGCACGCCGCCATGCGCCGTCTTGCCCTCGCGATGCTGGTCATCAGTGGCTGTTTCCGCGCTCCGCTGATCCGCCCGCAGCAGCCGCGCGAGCGCGTGACGCTCTTCGCCGGAGTGCGCGTCTTCGACGGCCGCGGCGACGCCCTGTCCGAGCCCACCGACGTGCTCGTGCGCGACGGGCGCGTCACGGCGATCGCTGCGTCGATCACGCCGCCCGACGGCGCGGCGCTCGTGCGCGGCGACGGCCTCACGCTGCTGCCCGGGCTCTTCGACGGCCACGTCCACCTCGGCGGAGTCGAAGGCGAGCCCGTCTGGGACATCGGCAGCCACCTCCCCGACGTCGAGGCGCAGGCCGCCGCCCTGCTCTACTGCGGCATCACCACCGCCGTGCTCGCCGGGCGCGACAGCGACTCCGAAGAGCTCGCCCGCGACATCACCGCGCGCCGCCTCGCCGGGCCGCGCCTGCTCACCGCCACGCGCATCCTCACGGCGAGAGGGGGCCACCCGGTCGGCATGTTCTCCGCCGGCCTGCCGGCCATCGTCCGCGGCATCGTCATCTCGCGCACCATCGCGCAGGTGCAGGGCGAAGAGGCCGCGCGGCAGATGGTGCGCGACGAGCTGAGCTCCGGCGCGCACCACCTCAAGATCGTCTACCACGCGATGCCCGAAGACGCGCCGCGGCTGACGCGCGAAGAGCTCGTCGCGGCGATCTCCGAGGCGAAGGCGCTGGGCAAGCCGGCGGTCGTGCACGTCGGCACCGCGCAGGGCGCCGTCGAGGCCGCGCAGGCCGGCGCGACGATGCTGATGCACACTCCGTGGGAGGACGACCTCACGCCCGAGCAGGCGCGCGCCATCAAGGAGGCCGGCACGGCCGTCGTGACGACGACCCGCATCTATGCCGCGATGTCGTCGAGCCTGTCGGGCGCTCCGCAGTTCACGAAGCTGGAGCGCGAGGTGATGCGGCCGGGGCTCGAGAAGGTGTTCGCCGACAAGCCGGCGGTGGTGCCGCTGCCCGGCTTCGAGGACTACGTCGGCCGCTCGGCCGACTTCGATGCCCACCTGCGCAAGAACGTCGTCACCCTGCGCGAGGCCGGAGTCACGCTCGTCGCCGGCACCGACACCGGCATCCCCGCCGTCTTCCCCGGCGCCGCGCTGCACGAGGAGCTGAAGTACGTCGCGGCGCAGGGCATCCCCGCGAGCGAGGTCCTGCGCATGGCCACGTCCAACGCGGCGAGCGTCATGGACCCGAAGGGCGGCCGCGGCGTCATCGAGGTGGGCTCCGTCGCCGATCTGCTGCTGGTGCGCGGCGATCCCACGCAGGACCTCGGCGCCCTCGACGAGATCGCCGGCGTCTGGAAGCGCGGCGAGCGGCAGCGCTGACCGGGAAGGAACCGGCCGAAGCGGCGGAGACTGAAGCCCCCCGAGCGCGGCGCGCGGCTCCCAGGCCTCCGCGAGGGTTCCGCCGGGAGGCGCCGCGAGCCACCGAACGCCGCTGCCGGGGCCCGGGGAACGGCGCGGGTCTCACGGGGGTGAAAAAGAGAAGAAGCGCGAATCGCCGTTCGCGCTTTTTGGAATCGCAACCCTGCGAATCGCGGCACCGCGAACCGCGAATCGCGATTCACTCTTCTTCTCTTTTTCACCTCCGTGAGGGCGGCGCCGGCTGAGCGGCAGGCGCGCTCTCGCGCGGCGAGAAACGGAGCGTCGGCACCCCGCCGCGGGATCTTCGAGGCGGGCCCTCGGCGCCCTCGAAGCGAAGGACGCGACAGGTGCTCGTGTGCGAGGTGCACAGCGAGTGGACGACGCAGACCGAGCTCAACCACGAGCGGTGCGGCATGCACGCGTGGCTCGTCGAAGCGCCGTCGGACCCCGAGGCCATCATGGCGAAGATGAAGCCGGTGAAGCTGCAGCGGGCGGCGACGGATCAGGTGCTCGACCGCGAGTGGGTCGACGAGGTGATGCGTCAGTCCTTCCGCGCGAAGTAGTCGTCGACCACCTCGACCCGGTGCGCGACGACGGCGGCGAGCTTCTCGAGCTCTTCGTAGGTGAGGCCGTCGTCTCCGCTGCGGATGCGGACTCCTCCGTGGGGCCGCCGCATCACGATGGTGCGCCACTTGTACTCGGCGTCGAAGCCCGCGACGGTCGCGCCCAGGCCGCCGACCTCGCGCACGTCGCTCAGCTCCTTCGTCCACGCGTCGCTCTCGTTGGGCTTGTCGCCGACGTTGAGATCGATGAGCACCGAGACGCCGCCCATGCGGTACGTCGCGTCGCAGAAGTACTCGCAGTCGTAGAGGGAGTCGCGCTCCCAGTCGCCGGCGCGGACGGCCGCGAGATCCTTCTCGGTGATGACCTTCGTGCAGGTCGAGGTCATGCCGTTCCAGCACGACTTGATGGGGCCGGAGACGAAGAAGAGGACGACGCCGAGGGCCATCGCTCCGCCGCGCATGAGCAGCCGGTTCTGCCACCACTCGCCGTTCATGAGCCCTCACTCTACGCGCTGGTAGATCGAGACGATGGTGTCACCGAACTTGCGCTGATCGCTGAAGCCCGGCGGCGCCGCCTCGCGCTTGCCGTGCTCGATCACGACCGTCTTCGCGAGGGGCTTCAAGGCCTCGAGCACCTCGGCGGCGACCTCCATCGCGTACGGAGGATCTGCGAACGCGAGATCGAACTGCTCGCCGCGCTTCGCCAGCACGTCGAGCGCGCGCGCCGCCGGCAGCTCGAGCAGCTCGACCTGAAACCCCAAAGCCTGGGCATTCTTGCGAACCCACCTCAGGTCCGTGTCGACCGCGGTGAGGTGCACGGCGCCCCGGGACAGCGCCTCGAACCCCAGCGCGCCGGTGCCCGCAAAGAGATCGAGAACGCGACACCCGTCCAACCATTGGCCAAGGACGTTGAAGATCGTCTCCCGGACGCGATCAGCGGTCGGCCGAACGCCCTTAGCGTTTCCGGGGCCTTGCAGCGGTCTGCCCTTGGCTGAGCCTGCGATGATTCGCATCAGGTCACCCCGCCCTTCGCAATGGCCGGACGAAGCGTGTAGTTTTCGGACACTTCCAGGGAGCCACCTGCATGGATTTCGAGCGGTACCAGAACCTCCACACCATCATCATGCTCCGCGACGTCCTGCGGAAGTGGTGGAGGTCGGAGCTCACGTTCGCGGACCGCGAAGGCAACGTGCTCGATTGGCAGAAGGGCGACATCGTCCCACCGCCGAACGACTTCTGCCGGCTCGCGCTGTTCAGCAAGGAAGGCTTCCGCCGCTGCACGACCTCGGTGCGCGTGCTGCACGAGAAGTTCAAGGAGACGAAGAAGCTGCGCCGCAGCCAGTTCCACGACTGCCACATGGGCTTCTCCATCGTCGGCGCGCCGCTCTACATCAACAACGACTACGAGGGCATGTTGTTCGTCGAGGGCTTCACCCGCCAGGAGGTCTCGACGCACGAGGCCGAGATCATCAAGAACAAGATCCGCGAGGTGAACAACGGCGCGACCGATCTCGAGCGCGCGATCGAGCGCATTCCGCTGATGGGGCTGTCCGAGGTCGAGAAGATCTCCGACCTGCTCGAGTTCGGAGTGAACGAGATCGCCAACTACGAGGCCGAGCTCACCAAGAAGGACGCGACCATTCAGTCGCTGTCGAGCGAGCTCACCGACCGCTACAAGTTCGAGAACATCGTCGGCAAGTCGGGGCCGATGATCGAGGTGTTCCGGCTGCTCGAGAAGGTCTGCAACTCCGACTCGACCGTGCTCATCAACGGAGAGTCCGGCACCGGCAAAGAGCTCGTCGCCCGCGCCATCCACTACAACGGGCCGCGCAAGGACAAGCCGTTCGTCGTGCAGAACTGCAGCGCGTTCAACGACAACCTGCTCGAGAGCGCGCTGTTCGGCCACGTGAAGGGCTCGTTCACCGGAGCGCTGCGCGACAAGAAGGGCCTGTTCGAGGTCGCCGACCAGGGCACGTTCTTCCTCGACGAGGTCGGCGACATGTCGCCGGCGCTGCAGGTGAAGCTCTTGCGCGTGCTGCAGGAGGGCACCTTCATTCCCGTCGGCGGCACCCACGGCCGCGAGGTCGACGTGCGCGTCATCGCCGCGACCCACAAGGACCTCGGCGAGATGGTGAAGAAGGGAGAGTTCCGCGAGGACCTCTACTACCGCATCAACGTGATCCGGATTCAGGTGCCTCCGCTGCGCGAGCGGCGCGACGACCTGCCGATCCTCATCGACCACTTCATGCGCAAGCACCGCCGCGACGGGCAGCGGGCGCGCGCGCTGGCTTCCGACGCGCTGCAGGTGCTGCAGGCGTACCACTGGCCGGGCAACATCCGAGAGCTCGAGAACGAGATCGAGCGCCTGCTCGTGCTCGGAGGAGATCAAGACGTCATCCCCGGCGACCTCATCTCGTCGCGCATCCGCGACGCCGTCTCGCCGACGAGCGGCGCGGCCTTCACCGGCAGCGCGAAGTCGAACCTCGTGCTCGCGGGCAAGCTGAACGACGCCGTCGAGGCGCTCGAGAGAGAGATGATCTCGCAGGGCCTTCAGCGCACGCGGCACAACAAGAGCCGGCTGTCGCGCGAACTGGGCATCTCGCGCTCGAACCTGATCCTGAAGATCGCGAAGTACGGGCTCGAGCGGCCGGGAATGGCCGAGCCGGAGGACGAAGAAGTGCTCGCGTGACGCTTCAGCGCGTCAGGTAGAGGTAGACGCCGGCGAAGCCGATCATGAAGCCGGCGGCTTCGGCGATCGCGTACCGCTCGAGCGTGGCGAGGTCGCGCCCGTTCAGCTGGGCCCGGCCGGCGCGAATCTTTCGAAACGCGACGGTCGACGCGTTCACCCAGAGAAGCGCGATGCACAGCTGCAGCCCGAGCTTGGCGTGGCCGTAGTGGCGGATGCCGAAGTAGAGCGCCACCGCGGCGGCGATCACCGCGAGGTGCAGCGGGCCGCGCCGAAACTCACCGGCCCCGGCGACGTCGAGCGATCGGTTGCCGGCCACGAGGCCCCCGACCGCGACGAGAACGAGCGCGACGCTCTCCTGCACGCGCGAAGTGTACCGCGGAGCGGGTACGCTGCCCGGGTGCAATTCGCCATCGCAGTCGTCGGTCTCGGCGCGGCTGCCGCCTGGCTGTCTGCGGTGGTGTCCTGCGTCGGCATGGTGAAGCACCGCGCGCCCGGCGTCTCCGTCGGGTACCTGCTCACCCACGGCATCGCGTTCTTCACCGGGTCGAGCTTCACGGCAGAGGCGGCGCCCCACCGGCGCCGCTTCCTCGCGTCGGCGGCGATCTTCTTCACGTGCCTGATCGCGCTCGGCGTGATCGGCGCTACGATCTCCCGCACGTGAGCACCTACTTCCGCCAGGACTTCTTCCGCGTCCCCGACGGCGCCGATCTCTTCTACGAGGTCCGCGGCGACGGCGCCGCCCTCCCCGCGATCCTCTGCGACGGCCTCGGCTGCGACGGCTTCGTGTGGAAGTACCTGTGGCCCGTGCTGACCGCGAAGCGCCGCGTGATGCACTGGCACTACCGCGGCCATGGGAAGAGCGGCGTCCCCACCGACACCTCGCGCATCGGCGTCGAGTTCACCTGCGACGACCTCGCGCGGCTGATGGACCACCTGCAGCTGCCGGAGGCCGTCTTCTTCGGCCACTCGATGGGCACGCAGGTCGCGCTCGAGTTCCACCGGCGCCACAAAGATCGCGTGAAGGGCCTGGTGCTCATCTGCGGCTCGTACGGCACGCCGCTCGACACCTGGCACGACCACACGCTGATGCGCGTCGCGTTCCCGCGCGTGATGAGGCTGGTCGAGAAGTACCCCCACGTCGCGCGCGCCATCACCGGCACGCTGATGGGCACCGAGATCGCGCTCAACGTCGCCATCAACGGAGAGCTCAACCCCGAGCTCATCGCCCCCGCCGACTTCGCGCCGTACATGAAGCACCTGCAGAAGATGGACCCGGTGATGTTCGTGCGCACGCTCGACTCGCTCAAAGATCACTCGGCGCTCGATCACCTGCCGCACGTCGACGCGCCGACCCTCGTCGTCGGCGGAGAGATCGACAAGTTCACCCCCGTCTGGCTCGCCCAGCGCACCGCCGAGCTCATCCCCGGAGCCGAGTACGTGCTCGTCCCCGGCGGCAGCCACACGGCTCCGCTCGAGCGCCCGGGCATGGTGAACCACGCCGTCGACCGCTTCCTGCGCAGCCGCGTCGAGGCCCAGCTCAAGAAGACGGGATGAAGCGCGCGCTCCTGATGCTGCTGGCGGCGTGCGCGACGACGCCCCAGGCGCCTCCTCCGCAGCCGGTCTTCATCGGCCCGTCGATGACGCAGAAGGACTGCGACCTCACGAAGTACGAGGGCCGCCGCTTCGAGGTCGACATGCGCGCCGTCGAGCTGGAGAAGGCGCTGCGCGGGATCGCCGACTGCACGTGTCTGCACTTCGAGCTGCAGCCCGGGACCACCGCGAACATCACGATCTCCCCGCAGCCCAAGCCGGTGAACGCCGACGAGCTCTTCGCCTTGTTCGAGGCGGCCGTGAAGGCGCAGGGCATCAGCCTCGAGCGGAAGACGCCCGCCGATGCCTGGCCGGCGACCTACACGGTCCGCTGACGATTCCGTGACGTAAAGGTCACGCTCCAACGCTAATGGACGTGCGGGCGGCCCTCGTGTACAGGCTGCCGCTCCCGAAAAATCCATGTTTCCCCGAGAGAAGATCCGCAACATCGCGATCGTGGCGCACGTCGACCACGGCAAGACCACCCTCGTCGATTTCATGCTGCGCCAGGCCGGCGTGTTCCGCTCGAACGAAGTCCTCACCGAGCGCGTCATGGACAGCAACGATCTCGAACGCGAGAAGGGCATCACCATTCTCGCGAAGAACACGGCGGTCCAGTACCAGGGCCACCACATCAACATCATCGACACGCCCGGCCACGCCGACTTCGGCGGAGAGGTCGAGCGCGGCCTGCGCATGGTCGACGGAGTGCTGCTCCTCGTCGACGCCGCCGAGGGCCCGCTGCCGCAGACGCGCTTCGTGCTGTCGAAGGCGCTCGGTCTGGGCCTCAAGACGGTGCTCGTGATCAACAAGATCGACCGCCCGGACGCCCGCGCCCGCGACGTCCTCGACATGGTGTACTCGCTGTACATCGACCTCGGCGCCGACGAGAGCCAGCTCGAGTTCCCGGTGATCTACGCGGTCGCGCGGCAGGGCCAGGCCTCGCTGCGGCTCGAAGAGCCGGGAAAGGACTTGAAGCCGCTGTTCGAGGCGATCCTGAGCCACATGCCGCCGCCTCCGGCTCCCGAGCCGGACGCTCCGACGCAGCTGCTGCTCGCCAACCTCGACTACGACGACTACGTCGGCCGTCTCGGCATCGGCCGCATCTCGTCGGGCCGCCTCGCCACCAACATGCCCGTCAGCATCGTGCGCGACGGCGGCAAGCTCGAGTTCGGGAAGATCGTGAAGCTGTACGGCTTCTCCGGCCTCAAGCGCACCGAGATTCAAGACGCGGGCCCCGGAGAGATCGTCAGCGTCGCGGGCATCGAGAACCTGTCCATCGGCGACACCATCTCGGACGCGGAGAAGCCGAAGGCGCTGCCGCGCATCAAGGTCGACGAGCCGACCATGATGATGATCTTCCGCGTGAACGACGGGCCGCTCTCGGGCCGCGAGGGCAAGTACGTCACCTCGCGAAACCTGCGCGACCGCCTGCAGCGCGAGGCGTACCGCAACGTCGCGATCCGCGTCGAGGACACCGAGACGCCCGAGGCCTTCCGGGTCGTCGGCCGCGGAGAGCTCCAGCTCGCGGTCATCATCGAGACGATGCGGCGCGAGGGCTACGAGCTCACCGCGTCGAACCCCGAGCCGATCACCAAGGAGATCGACGGGGTGAAGCACGAGCCGATGGAGCTCATGGTCTGCGACGTCCCCGAGACCGCCGTCGGCACCGTCACCGAGCGCCTCGGGCCCCGCAAGGGCCGCATGGTCGACATGCAGAACATGGGCTCGCGCACGCGGTTGCAGTTCCGCATCCCCGCGCGCGGCCTCGTCGGCTTCCGCTCCGAGTTCCTCACCGTCACGCGCGGCGAAGGCATCATGTCGTCGCAGTTCGACGGGTACGAGCCGTGGTTCGGCTACATCCCCCGGCGCTCGAACGGAGCGATCATCAGCGACCGCCAGGGCGACACCATTCCGTACGCGCTCTTCTCCATCCAGGAGCGCGGCCAGCTCTTCGTCGGCCCCGGCGTGCAGGTGTACGAGGGCATGATCATCGGCGAGCACGCGCACCCGTCCGACCTCAACGTCAACGCGTGCCGCGAGAAGAAGCTCACGAACATTCGCGCCGCCGGCCGCGACGAGAACGTCATCCTCACGCCGCCCCGGGAGATCACGCTCGAGAAGTCGCTCGAGTGGATCGCCGAGGACGAGCTCGTCGAGGTGACGCCGAAGTCGATTCGCCTGCGCAAGAAGCAGCTCGAGGCGAACGCGCGATACCGGGCTGACCGCGATCGCAAGCGCGACATGGGCGTCATCGAGTAGCGACCGACAACTGCCGGGTTCGGGTTCGGGTTCGGGTTCGGGTTCGTCAGATCGCGACGCCGACCGTCATCGTGAAGTCGAGGTACCGCGGCGGGCCGCTGTCGCCGAAGAACTGGGTGAACGTCAGCCGCGAGCCGATGCGGCTGGCGATCTTCCACTTCGTCAGGCGCGGCACCTCGTAGGCGACGCCCAGGCCCAGATCGATGCCCGAGCGGTGGTGCACGCCGTGGTTCGAGAGGCCGAAGAGGTGCCCGAACGGGTCGCGGACCACCATCGTCCACGGGCTCTCGTGGTTGTGAGCGAACGCCGTCCACAGGTACGGCTTCCACGGGCTGTCGAGCGGCAGCTCGAAGCGCGCGCCCATGCGGATCTGGATCACGTAGTCGAACGTGCGGCCGGCGTACGTGCTCGAGGCCACCATCAGCTCGGGGCGGAGGAAGTTGAAGAACTTGCGGTTGACGCCGACCATCACGCCTCCGCCGCCGCTGGTGTTGTCGACCCGCATGCCTCCGTTGGCGCCGACGTAGACCTCCCAGACGGGCGGAGGCGGCTCGGGTTCTTCCTGGACGGCTTCTACGGACTGCGCGGGTTCGACGGGCGGCGGAGCATCGGACACGGCCAGCAGCGCCGCCAGCAGCGCGTGGGTCATACCGGGTCAGTACCCGGACCCTTTCCGGCATTCAGACGCGTTCCAGACGCGGAACGAGATACGCGAGGCTTCGCTCGAACCGGTAGTTCACGCCCATGTGCCCGTCCTCGAACTCCTCGTGGACGAAGTCGAGGTTCGCGGCGCGGAACTCTTCGGCGAGCAGCCGCGTACCCCAGCGCAGGTTGAACTCGTCGCGGGTGCCGCAGTCGATGAACAGGCTCTTGAGCCGCTTGTAGATGTCGACCTGCTTCGGCACGAAGCGCACCGGGTCGTGCACGAGCCACCGGTTCCAGACGTCGATCTTCAGCCGCCCGTTGTTGATGTCGATCGGCAGCTCGAGGCCCATCGGCTCGCTCTTCTTCGGCGAGTAGGCGGCGGCCATCGCGATCATGTTGATGACCGCGTGATCTTCGCCCTTCATCTTCGTGGCGGCCACGCGCTGGCGGAACTCGCGGTACCACGGCTCGACGCCGCCGGCCTTGAGCAGCGGGCCGGCCGCCTGCGGCAGCTCGTGCAGGTAGCAGTACTCGAAGCCGGCATCCGCCGAGTGCACGGCGATGTGGCTGAAGATGTCCGGGTGGTAGCGCGAGACGACCAGTGCCCCGTAGCCGCCGCTCGACTTGCCGACGAGCCCGCGCGAGGCGCCGCGCGGCAGCGTGCGGAACGTGCGGTCGACCCAGTTCACGATGTCGCGCGCCACGTAGTCGCGGTAGCGGCCGATGCCCTCGCTGTTGATCCACTGGCTGCCGCCGAGGGCGGTGAAGCCGTCGATGAAGACTCCGATGCAGGGCGGAACGGTGCCGGCGGCGATCAGCGCGTCGAGGCGCTGCGGGACGTTCGCGGTGAACGCAGAGGCGTTGAGCCACTGCACGCCGCTGCCGGTGAAGCCGTGCAGGAAGTACACGACGGGGAAGCGCCCCTGCCCGTTCGCGTAGTCGGGAGGAAGGTAGACCGGCGTGGTTCGCGTGGAAGGGTCCTGCAGGGGGTTCCCCTCCAGCGAGCCGGCGAAGACCTCGTGAATTTGAATCGTGCCGCGCATCGTTCTGTGCCGCTCATAGCAAATCGGCGCGACTAGAGTGGGCCGCATGATGCTGCTGCTCGCCCTGCTGGCCGCCGCGCCCGAGCCGGTGCTGCTCGACCGCGCGGCGGCGATCGTCGACGAGCGGGCGGTGACCGCGTCGGCGCTCGCCGAGCGAAAGGGAGCCCTGCAGGAGCTCGTCGACGAGGCCCTCATCGCGGCCGAGGCCCAGCGCGTGAGCATCACCGCCGACGACGCGGAGATCGATCGGGCGCTCGACGACGTCGCGAAGCAGAACTCCATCTCGCGCGAAGAGCTGGAGAACGCCGTCGTCCAGCAGGGCCTCACCATGGCCGGCTACCGCGAGCGCCTGCGCGCGCAGCTCCGCGAGATGAAGTGGGTGTTGCTGAAGCAGAACGTCGACGCCCGTCCGAAGGACCCGTCGAAGCTCGCCGAATGGATGGCCGCCGAGCGCGAGCGGCTCGTCGCGGACCTGCGAGCCAAGGCGAAGATCGAGGTGCGCGACGAGCGGCCGTTCTCGGCGAGCGGCCCGGCAGACGGCGGCTGCCCGGCGGCGCTGTCGAGCTGGGCGCCGTCCGACGGGGGCCTCACCGGCCTCACCGTCGCGCGCATCTGCATGCTCGGCGTTCCTCCCGAGCTGCAGGCTCCGCTCACCGAGGTCTTCCAGCGGCGCCTCAAAGATCCGCTCTCGCCGTCAGCCGCCCGCGAGGACGTCGAGGCCCTCATCGCCAGCGGCGTGATGCGCGACGCCCGCGTGCTCGCGCTGCCCCTCGACCCCAAGCGCGTGGCGCTGCTGTACGCCGTGCAGCTCTACGAGCCTATCGCCCACGTCGCGGTGAACGGCAGCACGCCGCGCCTGCGCGCCGACGTCGAGCCGGGCTCGCGCTTGGGGCCTGCGCGCATCGCCCGCGCTGCCGCGAAGCTCGAGGACGCGCACCGTGAGCTCGGGTGGACGCAGGCGTCGGTCGACTACCGACTCGAAGCCACCGACGGAGGCACGCAGCTCGTCTTCGACGTCAGCGAGGGCGAGCGCACCCTCATCGCCGCCATCAAGTTCAAGGGCAACAAGGTGCTCACCGCCGCCGCGCTGCTCGCCGCGCTGCACAGCCGCGTCGGCGGCCCGCACTCGCCTTCGCTGGCCGAGCGCGACTTCACCGCCATCACCACGCTCTTCTACGACTACGGCCTGCTCGACGGCCGCGCCGGGGACCCGGTGGTGAAGAAGACCGCCCGCGGCCTCGAGCTCACCTACCCCATCACCGAAGGCCCGGTGCACCGCGTCCGCAAGGTGACCGTGAAGGGCTGGCCGAAGGGCCGCGAGGCCGAGGTGCTGCCGAAGCTCGAGTGCCGTCCCGGCCGGCCGTTCTCGCGCTCGTCGTTTCAGGGCGACGTCGACCGAATCGTGTACCAGGCGCACCAGCGCGGCATGGAGGTCGCCGTGAAGCCCGACCTCGAGGTCGACAAGAAGGCGAAGGCCGTCGACGTCACCTTCGACATGGTCGAGCAGCCGCGCACCGGCACCGAGTTCTAGGCCCGGGGTGAGCTTCGCCTCGTCCTGACGACCAGCAGCGCGACGGCGAGGAGCAGCTCCATGCCGCCGCTCCCACACCCGCAGCCCTGCTTCAGCTTCGAGCTCTCGCACTCGACGTTCACCGTGAACCGCTGCGTCGTCGCGCCCGCCGGGTCCGAGGCGCGCACCTCGACCTCGAACGCGCCGGCACGGGAGGGCAGCCACGTCAGCGTGCCGCCGCTGCCGTTGACGGCGCTGATGGTGAGGCCCTCGGGCGCGCCGTCGGCGAGCGACCAGGTGATCGGCGCCTCACCGGAGATGGCGAGCTCGTAGCGCCAGGTCTCGTCACACCTCGCCGACGTCGGCGGAGCGCTGGTGATCGCGATCCCCGCGGCGCCTCCGTCCACGACCTCGCCTCCGGTGCCCGCATCCACGGTCGTGCCCGCATCGACGGTCGCGCCCGCATCCACGGCCGTGCCCGCATCCACCTCGAGGCCGGCGTCGATCGTCACGCCGGCGTCGGGCGGCTCGGGCTCTCCGCCGTCGGGCAGCTCGGCGAGCACGCGCCTGAGGCGGGCGCGCTGGTTCGCGATGCCGGGCGTGTCGTCGTACCGCGAGTACGGCAGCGCCCAGCCGGCGCCGAGCGCCACCACGTCGGCCAGCGCCAGCGGGGCCGCGCTGAAGGCGAGCGTCGGCATCGGATCCACGGCGGCGCCCGCCGTGCTGAACCGCTGCAGGCGCAGCTCGTCGGTTCCGGCGTACTCGTGCCGGACCCAGGCGATGAGCCAGTCACCCCCGGCCGCCTGTGCCGCGTGACCGAGCGCCGCGGTCGTCGCCGAGTCGAGCGTGACCGTGTTCCTCATCACCGCGGCGGCGTCGAAGAACGTGGCGTTGAGGCCGGCGCCCGAGCCGCGCCACACGACGACCGCTCCGGACGCCGACCCGCGCACCGAGATCTCGCCGGGCCAGTAGGCCGCCGAGCTCACGGTCACCAGCGCGCCCAGCGCGCCGGTCGCCGGCGACACGGTGCGCGCGTACAGCGTGCCGGTCGTGCCGCCTCCGCCGGGCACCTGGTACCACGCGAGCAGGTACGTGCCGTTCACCGCCCCGACGGACACCGCGGTCACCTGCGCCGCGAAGCTGACCGGCGTCGTGTCGACGACGACGCCGCTGCTCAGGCGCGCGCACCGGCCGGTGAACGGCGAATTCGCGTCGCGCCAGCAGGCGAGCGACGCGCCTGCTCCGATGCTGGCGATGGCGGGGTCATGGGCGGCGACGCCCGAGATGGGGACACCGCCGACGTCGCGCACGACTCCGGCCGCGGTCACCCGCGAGAAGAAGACGCGGCTGGCCGTGTTCGACGGTCGCTCCTCGTCCCACAGAACGACGAAGTCCTGCCCGTCCCACGTCGAGGCGATGTCGAAGCCCACCTGGTTCCCCGGAAACGGCGAGCGCGCGACGAGCAGGCCCGTGCCGTCCAGCGGAGCGCCGGCCGCGTTCACGCGCCCTGCACGAACCTCCCAGCCCCAGCCGCTCGAGCGCTCGAGCCAGCTCGTCAGCACCACGCTGCCGTCCGATGCCGCCGAGCGCGCCCACTGCAGCGGCGCCGCCTGCCCGACGTCGATCGTCGCCGCGTCGAGCGGCTGCATCGTGGGCGAGAACCGGCGCCCCTCGATGACCGGCCCGCGCGACTGGTCGTCGCTCCAGCCGACGACGGCCCAGAGGACGGAGGTGCCGCTCGCCGAGACCGCGGCGTACTCGGACTGGTGGTCGACGAGCTCGACGACGCCGCCGCGCTTGAGCCCGTCGTCACCGAGGCGGATGCCGTCGAGCGCCGCTCCGACGCTCGTGTGCCGCCCCCACCCGATGTGCCACTCGGCGCCGGCCCAGATCGGCAGCGGCGACGAGCCGTAGAAGTCGAGGCCCGAGTCCGTGGTGCCCGACGCCGCGAGCTCGATCGGCGTCGCGTCGACGGGGGCCCCCGACACGCCTACGCGCGCCGCGTGCACCTTCATGCTCGCCGAGCCGTTGAACGTGCCGAGCAGCCACGACACGAGGAAGCGCGTGCCGTTGCTGGCGACGTTCGCAGCGATGCCGTAGCGCGACGGAGCGCCCAGCGCGACCGGCGCGGCATCGACCAGCGTGCCGTTCGCGTTGAGGCGCCGGAACCGGGCCTGCTGCTCGCCGAGCATGGAGACCGGAGCGTCCCAGACGACGAGCGTGACGCCCTGCGCGCTCGCGACGCTGACGCGGGTTTCGTACCCCGGCGTCACCGTGTCCAGGCTGATGCCGTTCGTGTCGAGGACCTGGCCGGCGCGGCTGACCCGCGCTGCCCAGCGGTAGCGGTTCATCGCCGTGGTGCTCGCCATGTCCCCGGAGGCCCACGCGACCCAGAACTGGGTCCCGTCGAACGCCACCGCCGGCACCTGCGCGAAGATCTTGTTCGAGATCGGAAACGGAGCCGCGTCGACCGGGACCAGGTTCTTGTCGAGGCGCTTGCCGACGAGCTCGGCTCCGACGTAGCCGTTCTGGGTCGCGTTGCGCAGGTACACCAGCAGGTGGTTCGTGCCGTCGAACGCGATCGCGCACTCGCCGTAGATGAGCTTCTCCGTCGCCGGCGCCACGATCTTCCCCGTCGGCTCGAGCACGACGCCCTGCGGACTGACGCGCGCCGCGATCATCGAGATCGAGCCCTCGCGGTTGTCGGCCCAGACCACGACGTGGTGGGTGCCGTCGAAGTCGGCCGCGAGGATCGGCGCGTCGAAGTTCGTCCGCTCCACGCCGGCGTACGGGACGATCGGCTGCGTGGTGATGCGGGTCTCCGAGGAGATCCACGGGCCGGCGGCGAGCAGCAGCAGTGGGAGCGAAGGCGACATGGGGCTGCGGCCCCAACCCGCCACGGCCCGTGCAAGTGCAGGTTATTTTTTCGCGGGCGGCTCTTTGCCGAACTTCTTCATCACCTGCTGCAGATCCGCCCAGGCCTTGCCCTTCTCTTCCGGCGAGCGCAGCAGGTACGCGGGGTGGAACGTCGGCATCAGCGGGACGCCCTCGTACTGCCGCCACTGGCCGCGCAGGCGGGTGATCGGCGTCGAGTCGCGCAGCAGCGTCTGCGCCGCGAACTTGCCGAGCGCGACGATCACCTTCGGCCTGATCGCCGCGAGCTGCGCCTTCAAGAACGGCTCGCACTGCTCGATCTCGTCCGGCTCGGGGTTGCGGTTGTTCGGCGGCCGGCACTTCACGACGTTGCAGATGTAGACGTCGTCGCGCTTGAACCCCATCGCCTCGATCATCTTCGTGAGCAGCTGGCCGGCGGGGCCGACGAACGGCTGACCGCGGGCGTCCTCCTCCGCTCCCGGGCCTTCGCCGACGAAGACGAGCTCGGCGCGTGGGTTGCCGACGCCGTAGACGATCTGCGTGCGGCCGTTCGCCAGCTTGCAGCGCCTGCAGTCGCCGAGGTCGGCGCGCACCTCGTCGAGCGTCTTCGTCACCGCGGGCTCGGCCTGCGGCGCCGGCGCCTGCGCGGTCGCCGGCGCCGCCGGGGCTGGCGCGGGCGCGGGCGCCTTCGGGTCCTTGAACAGCATCCGCGTGCCGTCGCTCTCCTGCCAGGCGAGGTGCTTTCGCAGCTCCGCGGCGATCTCCTGAAGCTCTTCGTTCATCGAACGACCGCCTCCCAGATGCGCGCGGCGACCTCGCGCTTGTCGCCGTCGAGCTCCTTCGACGAGCCGTCTTTGCCCAGCACGGTCACCTTGTTCGACTCGGACTCGAACGCGCTCGTGTCGTTCGCCACGATGAAGTCGAGCTTCTTCGTCTCGAGCTTCTTCTTCGCGTTCTCGATCACGCGCTCGGACTCGGCCGCGAAGCCGACGACCAGCGCCTTGCCGGCGAGCTTCTGCGACGCCTCGGCGAGGATGTCGGGCGTCCGCACCAGCCGCACCGTGTCGGGCGCCGCGTCCTTCTTCACCTTCTGCGCCGCCCGGTGCGCCGGCTTGAAGTCGCTGACCGCCGCGCACGCGAGGAAGACGTCGATGCCGTCGAGCCGCTGCATCACCGCCGCGTGCATCTCGTCGGCGCTGGTGACGCGGACGACGTCGAGGCCGTCCGGCACGGGCGCGCTCGTCGGCCCGAGGACCACGGTCACCGACGCTCCGCGCGAGCGGGCGACGTCGGCGAGCGCGAGGCCCATCTTCCCGCTCGACGGGTTCGAGATGAAGCGCACCGGGTCGAGGTGCTCGCGCGTCGGGCCCGCGGTGAGCAGCACGCGCTTGCCGGCGAGCGGACCGGACACGGAGAGCTCGTTCGCCGCGGCGACGATCTTCGAAAGCTCGGCGAGGCGGCCGGCGCCCACGTCTCCATCGGCGAGCGGGCCGCTGTCCGGGCCGACGATGCGGAAGCGCTGGTCGGCGAGCAGCGACTTCACGTTCGACTGGGTGACCGGGTTGTCCCACATCGCCGTGTTCATCGCGGGCGCGAGCAGCACCGGCCCGCGGAACGCGAGCAGCGCGGTGGTGACGGCGTCGTTCCCGATGCCGGCGTGAATGCGCGCGAGCAGGTCGGCCGTCGCGGGCGCGATGATGAACGCGTCCGCCCAGCGCGGCAGGTGCAGGTGGCCGAAGCTCGAGTCCTGCGTCGGGTCGAACGGGTCGGTGAAGACCGGGTGCCCCGACAGCGACTGCAGCGTCAGCGGCGTCACGAACTCCCGCGCCGCCGGAGTCATCGCCACGCGCACGGTCGCTCCCGCGCGCTGCAGCTCACGGACGAGGTCACACGCCTTGTACGCAGCGATGCCGCCGCCGACGCCGAGGGCGATGCGGCGGCCGCGCAGGTAGCCGGTGCTCATGCCGGCTCCTATAGCGCATGCGGAAGGCGGCGAGATCGCTCTACTGGTCGACCGACAGGTGGCCGCGCGGGCGCGCGGGTCTGAGCCACGACGAGAATTTTCGGTACTTCGCGCCAAACAAGTACCGACAAATTCTCGTAGTGCCGCGCAGCCCCGCACGCCCGGCGGGGCCTGCCACCGACCCCAGGGGGCCGCCGTGCCTTCGTCGGCCGATCGCAGCGTCGGGCCCGCGCGGGAGAATCAGGCCCAGGAGCTGAGCCACTCTTCTTCCCTCCACGGCAGCAAACCGAAGCAGGGCCGCTCGCAGCGATCGCGCCTACTGGACCTTGATCGCCGTGTTGCCGCTGCCCGACTTCTTCACCGCCGGCTCGCCCTTCGACCAGTTCACGTGGTTGTTCCTCCCGCTGACGTCGATGCTCTCGGCGCTCTCGATGCCGACGACGTTGCTCAAGCCGGCCACCGTCACCTCGCCGCACTGCCCCGTGAGCGTGACGTCGTTGTTCGTCCCGCCGACGTCGATGTCCTCGCCGTCCACGCAGTGGTGCGACTGCGTCTGGCCGATGCCGTTGAACGCATGACCGCCGTCGGCGGTGGCGGCCTTGAGCCCGGCTCCGGAGAGCGTGACCTGCTTCGTCGCCGTCTTCAGCGTCAGGCCCTCGGACAACGACAGGCGGATCTGCTTGTCGCCGTCTTTGATCTCGAGCTGGCCCAAGAGGGTGAGCACCAACAGAAGGTTCATGCCCTCTTTGTGGCCGCTCCCCGCAAAGCTGATCTCAGGGCTGGCCGGGCTGAGTCGGGCCAGCAACTTCAGCCGTTTGCGGGGGCGCCTGGGGCACTCCGGGGGGCATCAGGTACATCGCCTCCGAGGCCCGGACGTCGACCCGCTCGCGCCGCACGCCGGACGAGTCGGTCGTGATGAGCGTGTACACCCCGCACTGCAGGCCGGCCGAGCGCGTCGGGCGGTTCGGCAGCGGCAGGTCGAGCGCGACGGCTCCGGCGTAGAGGGCGTCGTCGTCGAGCTGCTCGAGCGGCACGCGCTCGGGCTCTCCGGGCACGAGCCACGCGTCGCCGACCGGCTCGCTCACCGTGATCGTCACCGCGCACGTCCCCGGCGGAGCCCCCAGCGTCACGAACACCTTCGGCGCCGTCACGCGCACCGTCTGGCCGGTCGACGACATGCGCGTGATGAACATCCACAGCCCCTCGGGCAGGTCGAGCTCGAACCTGCCGTCGGGGCCGGAGTCGAGCCGCTCCTCCTCGGCGCCGTTGATCTCGCGCACGGTGATGCGCGCCTGAATCGGCCGGCCGGTCGGGTCCTTCACGATGCCCTCGACCCGCACCGGCGGCTGCAGCTTCACCACGACGGGGGCGGCCCCGGTGACCTTCGCTGAGCCGCGGTGGTTCAGCTTCGCCGCGCTGACCGTCGGCTCGGGAGAGTCCGACGACACGGCCAGCGAGAACGAGCCGTCGCTGCCGCTCACCGCCGCGTCGATGCACTGATCGCAGGTGACGTCCGCGCCCGAGACCGGCTGCCCGGTCGCGTCGAGCACGACGCCCCGCACCACCGGCGCCTTCTTCAGCTGCAAGTCTCCGAGGTCGGCGGCGTACTTCGTGTCGACGACGAGCGTCTCGTAGCCGTCGGCGTCGACGTTCAGGTACAGCTTCCCTTCGGGGTCCGGCTCGCGGCCGATGGTGAAGCGGCCGTCCGGACTGTGGAACTCCTTGCCGTCGACGGTGAACACGGCCATCGGCTTGCCGGTCTCGTCGAGCACCCTGCCCTTCACCGAGGGCAGCGGCTGCAGCTTCAGCGTCACGCCCGTCGCCGGAGCCTTCACCTTCGTCGGCCCCTTCGTCGCGCGATCGTCCGCGCTCGCGGCGAGCGCGTACGAGCGGCCGGGCGTCAAGCCCTCCATGAAGAACTCGCCGTTCTCGTCGGTGTACGCGCTCGGAGCGTCGATGCTCGCGACGTCCTTCCGCTCGGTCTCGTCGAGCACCGTGTGCACGTCGGCGTTCGGTACGGGCTTGCCGCTCTCGTCGACGACGCGGCCCTTGATCTCGACGCCGCGCTCGAGCGACAGCGTCACTTCGGTGCGGGCGTTCGCCGCGACCTTCACCGGCTGCTGATCCGGCCGCTGAAACCCGGCCTGCTCGATGTTGATCATGTACTCGCCGCCGTGCAGGCCCGCGACGCGCGCGACGCCGCGCTCGTCCGTCACCGCGGTGCCGCTGTCGTCCGCCGACGCGCCGATGCCGAACACGGTCACGTACGCGCCCTTGAGCGGGTTCTTGTCGGCCAGCACCTTCACGTCGACGCGCGCGAGCGTCTCGAGCTTGAGCGTCAGCCCTGAAGCCGGCGCGGTGACCTGCGCGATGACGGTGCCGAGCTGCGTCTCTCGCGCGCGGAGCCGGTACTCGCCCGGCTCGTCGACCTGCAGCTCGAACTTCCCCTCCTCGTCCGACGTCGTGGCGAGCGCCTCGTGAATCTGGCTCACCAGCTCGACGGTCGCCGAGGGCACCGGCTTGCCGTCGGAGTCGACGACGACGCCCGACAGCATGCTGGCCGCCTGGAGGGTGACGTCGAGGTGGTTGTCTCCGGCCTTCAGGTCGACGCGGCGCTGGGCATCGCGCAGGCCGCTCGCCTCGACGTGCACCTGGTAGGCGCCTTCGGCCAGGTGGTCGAAGACGAGCACCGCGCCGCTCTCGTCGGTGATGAGCAGCTCGGTGTTGCCGTAGCCGTCGACGCTGACGCGCGCGCCGTTGACCGGCTCACCCTTCTCGTCGAGCACGGCCACCGACAGCCGCGCCGCCGGCCGCAGGTCGACGCGCACGACGGCGTCGCCCTCGACCACGTCGACGTACTGCTTGGGAGACACGTACGTCTGGTACGTCGCCAGCACCTCGAACGAGCCCGCGGGCAGATCTTCGAAGAACGCGATGCCGCCCTTCGCGAGCGTCAGGTGCGGATGATCGAGCCCGCTCACCTCGACCTGCGCGTCGACGAGCTGCCCCGAGAGCCGGGTCTCGACGCGCAGCCGATGGGGGCGGTCGAGGCGCAGCACCGAGGCGCCGTCGTCGGAGACCTCGTCCCACAGCGACGTGTCCTCCCGCACCGCGGGCAGGAAGCCGGCCGCCTCGACGAAGAGGCGAATCGCGCCGGCGCCGGGGCTCTTCGCGTCGAAGCGGCCCGCCCCGTCGGTGGTGACGTCGGTGACGGTGCCCAGCTCGACGTCGAACATCGCGACCTTCGCGCCCGAGACCGGCTTGTCCTCGGGGTCGACGACGGTGATGAGGCGGCTGGGCTGCGCGAGCAGCTCGAGGACGAGCGGCTCCATGGCGTCCGAGAAGGCCGGGTCGACGATCTCCGAGCGGCGGCCGTGCCCCGCCGCGCGCGCGTGGATCATCGTCTCGCGGGCCGGCAGGCCGGCGAACGTGAAGCGGCCCGCCGCGTCGCTGGTGGTCGTCGCGATGCGCTTGGGCGCGAGGCGTCCCGCACGCGCGAGCTCGAGCAGCTGCCGCACCGACGACGGCGACGTGCACTCGACGAGGCCCAGGCCGCAGGTCTCGCAGGTGAGCGCCTCGAGCAGGCTGGGCTCCGCGGCAGACTCGACCCAGACCTCGGCGTTCGCCACAGCCCTGCCGTCTTCGTCGTTCACGACGCCGGTGAGCGTGAAGACGCCCGCGTCGGGGTACGAGACCGAAGAGCGCTGCTCGAGCTCTTCGAGCTGCTCGGCGAGGGTCTTCTTCTTCTCGTCGGGCGCCGCGGCGACGGCGGGCTTCGAGGCGGCGGGGCCGGGGGCGTCGTCGTCGTCGGGCCACAGCGAATAGGCGATGGCTCCACCGAGCACGGCGAGGAGCAGGACGACGACGCCGATGCCCCGCCACCCCACTTCCATCAGCGCACCAACGACACTTCGGGTTGAGACGGCACGTCGACGGGGACCACCACCGGGCCGCCGCTCGACTCGGCGTGGAAGCTCGCCCAGACGAGCGTGTACGCGCCGGGCTGCAGGCCGCGGAACGTCACGCGCTCTTCCTGCGGCTGGTAGATGAGCTGTGCGTAGTCCGAGCGCAAGAGCTCGAGCGGCGGGTTGCCGACGCCCGGCACCACGCCGCGCACGAGCCACAGCGCGTAGCCCCGCATCGGAGTCACCCGCACCGTCACGCTCGCGGTCCCCGGCGCCGGCCCGAAGTCGAGGCGCGTCGTCTCGGCCTGCACGCGCGCGATCACCGCGAGCGCCTGGCTTTGGCCCATGCCGGGCGCCGACATCGCGAAGCGGTACGTGCCGGCCGGCACCTCGAGCTTGTACGTGCCGTCTGCGGCGGTGACGACGGACACCGGCTCGGCGCCCTCGGTGGCGATGCCCTGAATCTCGACGCCGCCGGCGGGACGGCCGTCGGGCAGGTACGCGGCTCCGACGAGCTGGGTGCCGGCCTTCAGCGTGAGATCGATGGTGTTGCCCGCGGCGGCCGAGACGGACTGCGACGCCGAGCGCCGCCCCTTGCGCGCGGTGACGGTGAAGCTCTTGAGGAACGGCGGACTCGACAGCGTGAAGCGGCCGTCGGGGCCGGTGAGCGTCGAGTGCTCGCACTGCTCGCAGCCGACGACGGCGTCGGCGACGGGCTGGCCGCCCTCGTCGTGCACGAAGCCCGAGAAGCTCGGCGCCTTCTTGAGCTCGAGATCTCCCAGGTCGGGCGACACCGGGCGGTCGGCCATCAGCGGCTCGTAGCCGGGCGCCTCGACGGAGAAGATGACGCGCTCCTCGGTCGCCGGCAGCGCGAGCTCGAAGCGGCCGTCGGCGCTGTCGACCTCGTGATCGTCGACGCGGAAGTGCTTCACCGGCCGGCCCTCGCTGACGACGCGGCCGCGGAAGATCGGCTGGCGGTGCACCACGACCTTCACCGGCGGGCCGCCCGCGACCCCGTACACGCGGTTCAGCTGATCGAACCCGCGCTGGTTCACGCGCACCGCGTAGGTGACCTTCGGCTTGAGCGGCTTGAGCTCGAAGTTGCCCTGCGCGTCGCTGACCACCGGCTCGGCGCCGCGGGGGATGACGCCGATGGCGACGCCGGGCACGGGCGCACCGACCTGGTCGACGACCTGGCCTACGAGCGTGGCGCCGGGTTTGAGCTCGGCCGCGACCTGGAGCAGCTGGCCCTCCTGCACGTTCACCGTCTGGCGCTCGCTGGGCAGGTAGTCGGGGTGCGCGGCGACGAGCTGGTACGTGCCAGGCGGCAGGCCGCGCATGAGCACGACGCCGTCGGCGCCGCTCGGCCGGTCGTTGCGGAAGTTGCCCTCGCGGTCGATGAACATCACCGCGTTCGCGCCCTCGACGCGGCGCCCTTCGGCGGTGACGGTGACGGCGACGCCGGCGCGCGGCTCGAGCTCGAGATCGACGCCCACCGCCGGAGCGGTCACCTTCTTCTGCCCTCCGCCCCAGTCCGAGTGGTGCGCGTGCAGCGAGTAGAGGCCCGGCGACGGTACGCGGGCGAGGAACGCGCCGTTGGCGTCCGACTGCACCGAGTCTCCGGTCGGAGAGATCAGCACCGACACGCCCGCCGCCGGCCGCCCGTATTCGTCGATCACGCGGCCCACGATCGTGGTGCCCTTCTGCAGGGTGAGCACGACCGACGTCTGGCCGGGGCCGACCGTCACCGGGATCGAGCCCTTCTGATAGCCGGGGGCGTCGCCGACGAGCTTGTACTCTCCGGGGCCGATGGGGCCGAAGGTGACCGTCTCTCCCGAGCGCACGCGCTTCTCGAAGACCTTCTCTCCCGCGCCGGCGACCAGCGAGACGGTGGCCTCGGGGACGGAGTCTCCCGCCTCGTCGAGCACGTTCGCCGCGATGGTGCCGCCGCGCTCGAGCTCGAGCGTGACGTGCGTGAGCGGCTGATCGAGCGAGACCATCTGCGGCGCCGACGACAGCTCGCCCGCGACGGCGGTGACGACGACGCGATCGGGGAACAGGCCGAGGAAGCGCGCGAGCGCCGCCTTCGTCGGAGCCTCCCGCTTCACGTGATCTGCGGACACGCTGACGGTGCCGTCGATCGGCTTGCCCTGGTGCGTGAGCGAGACCTCGAGGGTGCGCGGGTCGAGCAGCGTGAGCGTCACCAGCTCGGGGCCAGCCTGCACCTGGGGGCGCACGGCGGGCAGCTTCCCCGGCGCTTCGGCGAGCACGTAGAACGGGCCCTCGCCGAGGCCCTTGAGCTCGAAGAAGCCCTGATCGTCGGCGTCGGTCTCGTAGTAGCGGGCGACGCGGCGGCTGATCGCGTGCACCTTCCCGTGCACCGGCTGGCCGCGCGAGTCGACGAGCTTGCCGGCGAGCGCGCGCAGCGGGGGCAGGTAGAGCTCGACGGGGTCTCCGGGGGCGGCGCGCTCCTTCACGCCCTCTCCGAGGCCGGGAGCGGTGGCCCAGAGGGTGAAGCTGACGCCGCTCAGGTGCTCGAAGCGGAAGGCGCCCTTCTCGTCCGTGGTGGTGGTCAGCGCCGCGGCGAGCTCGCCCTTCTTCGCGGCGAGCAGGCTCGCGACCTTCTGCCCCGACTCGCGCGCCGGGCAGCTGAGCAGCAGGCGCGAGCAGTCTCCGCAGTCGAGCGTCGAGAGGCTCGTCTGGGTGCTGGCGGCGAGGCTCACCGTCGCGTTGGGCACCGGCTGGCCGGCCGAGTCTTTCACCACGCCGGCGAGGGCCATGCCCTCTTGGGCCGCGGAGGTGACCTCGACCGCGTGGAACTCGGGGATGGGCTCCTCTACGGCGGTCGAGGTGCCTTGCGTCTCCGGCTTCGGCCACAGGGCGATGGCCGCTCCTGCGGCGGCGAGGGCCAGGGCTGCGATGACGACGGGACGTCGCATTCCAATGGGGGGAGGCTAGCCCGAAGAGACAATCGGGCGCTCGTGGCTGTTCCCCTGCAGCAAGAAGCCGGGTCACGTTGACGACTCGACGGGCCCGGGTGCGTTCAGGGGAACGTGAGCGGGAACGTCGGCGGGTACGTTCCCCAAATTCGTACCCGGCCACGTCCCGGTGAACGAACCCGGGCCCGTCGAGTCGTCAGCGTTCCCGGCTTCTAGAAGTCGTACCGAATCGCCGCGTTCAACCCGAAGATCTTCGCCGAGTACGAATACGACGGCAGCTTGTCGAACGGCTCCTTCACGGCCTCGCGCGGCAGCACGGCCGCGGCCATGCCGGCGAGATCGATCGTGATCGGCGCCGCGAACACCTCGAGCGGATCATCGAAGTTGAACCCGAGCCCCACGGTTCCGCCGACGGTCGTGCCGTCGAGCACGTTCGAGCCCGAGATGTTCTGCCTGGGCACGGGCGTCGGCCGGTAGAACCCGCCGGCCCGGGCCGCGAAGCGCTTGTTGAGCCGGTACTCCGCGCCGATCTTGCCGGTGATGGTGTCCTGAAACCCGGCCGGCTGCGACGGAGAGATCACGTCGAGCGCCGAGTCGAGCCCGAGCTTCTCGAGCACGTCGCCGCCGACGTCGATCGAGATGGTGAGGTACGGCGACGGCGTGCGGCTCCACATCTGGTACGAGCCGTCCAGCGAGAGCGTGAAGTCCGAGGTGATGTCCCACGCGACGCCGAGGTTGAACGTGTGCGGCGAGAAGTGCGTCGTGCCCTCGATGTTCAGCATCAGCTCGCCCACGCCCTCGAGGTTCACCGTGGCGGGGATCGAGACGTTCAGCATCATCTCCGACCGGTACGTGAAGCCGAACCGCAGGCTGGGGATCGGCTGCACGACGAGCCCGACGTTCGGGGCCACGCGCGTCCGCAGCTCGGCGTCGATGCTGCGCGCCGTCACCTGCTTGCTGAAGAGATCGACGGTGGTCGCCGTGTTCTCGCCTTTGAGATCCGCGAGCGCCTGCACGCCGAGCCCGAGCTGCAGCCAGTCGAAGATCTTCACCGCGATGCCCGCGAACAGCACGAGCCGCTCGGAGTGCGACTGGTAGTGGTACCAGAACGGCTTGTCGGGGTTCGGCATCTGCACGCGCACCAGCTTCTGAAACGGCACGTGCGCGCCGACGCCGAGCGCGACGCGCTTGTTGAGCTTGCCGCCGAGCGGGCCGGCGATGCCGAGCGAGACGCCGGTGGTGGCAGGCGGCCTGAACCAGAGCTCGGTGTCGGGCGGCTCCTGAAGGCTCACGTCGGCCAGCGGGGCGAAGTAGCTCACCGTCGCGCCGAACGTGGCGTCCGGGCTGCGGATGAGCAGCGCCGGGTTGTAGAACGACGCGGTGTAGTCGGTCGCCTCGGCGGTCATCGCGCCGCTCATCGCGGTCGCGCGCGGCGAGAACCCGAAGGTGTCGAAGACGTCGGCGAACGCGCCGCCGGCTGCGAGCGCCGCTGCGACTGCGGCGAGGCGCCTCATTCCTCGGCGAACGGCTGAACCGCCTGGGCGACCGCGAGCTCCTGCCGCGCCTCAGACAGCTCGGAGTTCGTCGCGCGCAGCCGATCGGACAGCACCTGCACGAAGCTCCAGAGCATCTTCACCGCGAGGATCGATTCCTTCTTCATCAGGTTCATCAGATCCTGCCGGGCGATGACCATGACGCGGGTGGGCTCGGTCGCGCGCACCGTGGCCGAGCGCGGCGCGTTGTCGATGAGGCCCATCTCTCCGAAGTGGCCGCCGGCGCGCAGCTCGGCGATCTCGACGCCGTTCTTCTCGATGGCGACGCGGCCGCGGATGACGACGAACAGCTCTTCGCCGGGCTGGCCCTCGGTGACGATCTCGCGGCCGCCGGGGAACGTGCGCGTCGTCGCGATCGACAGCACCGCGGTCTGCTCTTTGTACGTGAGGTGCCTGAAGAGCGGGATCTTCTTCAGGGCCTCCATGCGCGACTGCGCTTCGACGGTCTCTTCGGCGACTGCGCCGGCATCGCCCTGCACCGCGACGACGACGGCGGTGATGTTGTCCTTGCCGCCGCGCTCGTTCGCGAGCGCGATGAAGCGCGCCGGCAGGTCGGGCTTCGCCACCGCGGCGACGAGCGGCACGACCTCGTCGTCGGCGAGGTAGCCGTGCAGGCCGTCGCTGCAGAGCATGAACAGATCGCCCGGCAGCAGATCGACGATGAGCGTGTCGACCTGCACCGACTCCTGGATGCCGACGGCGCGCGTGATGACGTTGCGGTACTGCGACGTCTGCGCCTGCTCTTTGGTGATCGTGCCGGCCTTGAGCTGCGCGGCGATCAGCGTGTGATCTTCGGTGAGGCGGTGGCACTGGCCGTTGCGCACCAGGTACACGCGGCTGTCGCCGACGTGGCCGATGACGCCGCGGTTGCCGGAGATGACGAGGCACACGAACGTCGTGCCCATGCCGCGCTTGGTGTTGTCGCTCGACGCCATCCGGTAGATGTCGGCGCAGGCGCGCTGCACGGCGACCTCGACCAGCGACGATGCTGCGGCGCGGTTCGTCTGCGTCGCTTCCTTCGCGAGATCCTTCAAGATGCTCTTGTTCGCGAGGATGTGCTGCTTGACGACCTCGACCGCGCGGTTGCTCGCGACCTCGCCGGCCGCGTGCCCACCCATGCCGTCGGCCACGATGTAGAGGCCCAGGCTCGGGTCCACCAGCATGGCGTCTTCGTTGTGCTGGCGCTTTCGGCCAACGTCCGTTCCGCCAAACGCCTCAGTGGTCAGCGACACGGCGCGTCACCATATGGGGGACGATCCTAAGCGTGCAACAAAAGATCAGCCGGTCGACCGCTGCTGGATGAGGCTCTTGAAGCCCTGCGCCGTATAGAACGTGAGCTCGAGGCTGCCGACCCGCAGCCGCGCCCCGTTCTCGAGGATGACGGGCTTCTTCGGCTGCAGCTTCGTGCTCGAGACCCAGGTGCCGTTCTTCGAGCCGGCGTCGGTGAGCGTCCACTTGCCGCTGCCGTCGTCCTTCTGCAGCCAGCCGTGGAAGCGCGACACCGAGGCGTCGTCGAGCACGATGTCGTTGTTCGTGGTGCGGCCCATCGTGACGCGCCGCTGAAAGACGTTGTCCTTCGACTTCTCGAGCAGGCACACGACGGGGTCTCCGCCGCCGATCACCGAGTTGGTGACGCCGCTCGACGTGCGCAGGCGATGTCCGGAGCTCGAGTCTTCGTTCGAGTCGCGCGGCTCGTAGACGAGCACCGAGCGGCCTTTGAGCTGCGTGTCGAAGTTCTTCGGATCATCCAGCATCCGGTTGATCCACGCGAGCAGAGGGTCGGGCAAGCTGGAGCGCGATTTCACCCCAGCTTCGGCGCTTGCGCCAATGCGGCATGGCACTGATGTAGGAGCGCCGGCCGCGCCTCACCGACCCACGGCATGTCGACGACCGCGCGCAGGTAGAACGGCGACGCCTTCGAGAAGTACACCGCGCGCGCGAGATCATCGAGCACCGCGCCGTTGAAGCCGATGAGCGACGAGGCGCGGGCCCGCACGAAGTGCAGCGCGGGAGCCTCGGGGAAGCGATCGAGCGCGTACATCAGGCGCCGCTTCGCTCCGAACACCGCGAGCTCGAGGTTGAGCGGGTGGACGCGCAGCGAGAGGAACAGGTGCTCGCGCAGGTAGATCTGCGCCACCGTCTCGAGCACCGGCGCGTCGTCGAGCTTGTCGAGCACCTTCTCGGGCTCTTCGCGAATGCGGGAGAGCGTCGAGAGCCAGAGCGCCTCTCCGCCGCTGAAGCCGGCGTGCTCGCACGCGGCCTCGTCGACGCGGTGCCCGGTCACGAGCGCGCAGAGCAGCTCGTGGCGCGCCTTCGCCTCGGGCGCCGGCGCGTGCACCAGCAGCGGAGGTGGCGGCCCGCCCTCGACCGGCTGCGGCGCCTTCGCCGGGGCATCGACTCGAGGCTTCGGCAACAGCCCGTGCAGCAGCGTGTCCCAGTCGAGCCACGAGAGCGTGGTGAAGCCGCCCGCGGCGTTGCGCTGTCTCCAGACGTTGAGCCGGTGCAGGCCGATGACGCCGCCCACGTAGGCGGCGCCGACGGCCGATGCGACCCACACGCTCAATGCAGCTCCCCGCTCGAGCCGTCCGGGGGCATGAGCCCGTCTTCGTCTTCGTCGGGCGTGCGGTCTGCGACGCGGTACTCCTCACCGAGCCACTTGCCCAGGTCGACCGCGCGGCAGCGCGTGCTGCAGAACGGGAAGCTCGGGTTCTCCTGGCGCGGCAGCACGTCGCGCTTGCACGTGGGGCACTTCGGGGCCGGCATCTTGCGGGCAGTCATATCCTTGCGCTCCGCTCACGGGCGACTCCGCCGCCCTGCTCCGCTCCGCTGCGCGCCGAGCGCGTCCACCCTCCCGGCTCGACTCTCAGCTTCTAAGAGCCCGAAATCTCACTGACTCGAGACAACTCGAGGAGGACATTTCACGACAAATGGTTCGTAACTCCTACCCTCACGGAGAACCGTCATGTCCGTCGATTCGATCCGCTCTGCCCTCGCAGCGGCCCGCAGCACCAGCGTCAGCCGCGCCGACGTCCGGCGCATCTTCGACGCTGCCAACGACAACGGCGAAGTCGATGCTGCCGAGCGCAGCGAGCTGCAGTCGATCTACGCGTCGACCGCGAGCCGCTTCACCGAGGAGGCGCGCGCCGAGTTCTCGCGGCTGCTCACCGCGCTGCCGCCGCCGGGCTCGCCCCCCGCGACGCCGGCCGAGCCCGAGCGGAACAAGTACGAGACGAACTTCAAGCCGTGGACGACGACGTACTGGCCGATGGCCGGCACCGCGGGCAACACCGACGGCTCGGCGTCGTCGAACCTGTGGGCGAAAGACGGCGCGCTCGACAAGTTCGACGCGCTGCTGAAGGCGCGCGGCCTGCGGGCCGGCGCGCGGCAGTTCGAGCTGACCCCGAACCTGAACTCGCTCGTCGGCAAAGAGGCGGGCCACTACGTCGCCGACTCGATGCTCTCGGAGAAGGACGCCGAGCGCACCACCGGCGTCGACTTCAACGGCAACGGCACGCTGGACGCGAACGTCGAGCACGACTTCATCAACTCGTATGGCCAGTTCGGCCGGGACGGGAAGATGGACGGCACGATGTCGGTCGGCTGGTGGGGCAGCTGCGACAAGGTGGCGCTCGCCGGAGTGCTGTTCCGCGAGCCGAAGAAGGACGTCACCATCGACGGCGTCACCTTCACCGCGCAGGACATCAAGGGCCTGCTCACCGTCATCGCCGACAGCCAGGCTGGCGGCGTCGACTTCATCGGCAACCGCTACGACGCGCGGCAGGACTACGTGACGCTGAAGAACGGCCGGCAGATCTTCGGCAACATCACGACCGAGCTGAACTTCGCCTCGCGGGGCGTTCGCCACGTCGAGGACTACGCGGTGCTCTCGAGCCTCACCCTGCCCGACGAGGTGAAGATCAAGCTCGCCGACGGAACCGAGCAGACGATCCCGAAGAGCGAGATCCGCAACGTGGCGCGCGAGGACAAGCGCGACGACGCCGCCCTCTTCCACCAGACGATCATCGACTGGCTCAAAGAGGGCCGCCCCGCCGTGATGGACAAGGACAGCGGCGACCACGTGTGGAACTACAACTTCTACAAGGCCGAGGACACGCTGTACCGCGACGGCCTCAAGCCCTCGTGGGCGACCGACACGCTTTTGCAGCGCGGCTTCAACGGCCCGGCCGGCGACGGGAAGATCACGTGGGTCGAGCGCCGCGTCGAGCTCGGCGGCGACGGCGGCAGCACCGAGACGTACCGGTACTGGCTCGAGGAGAAGAACGGGAAGATCGTCAACAGCGGCTGGGACACCTCGTCCGCCAGCCCCGACTTCCTCTGGAGGCCTCGCAGCGAGGCCACCTTCACCGGCCCCAACGAGCGCAACCCGTTCGTGGATCCCGCGCTGGTCAAGGAGCTGTACGAGCGGTCGATCGAGTAGTCCCCCGCCGATGCTAGGGTGGCGCCGTGCGCATCTTGCTCGCGGCGCTGCTCGTCCTGGCCGGCTGCTCCGGACGCATTCGTCCGATCGACCCCATCCCCGACGCCGGCTGCGGCGACGGCCTGATCAACGCCATGCTCGGCGAGGAGTGCGAGGGCAGCGACCTCGGCGGCGCCACCTGCCAGTCCCTCGGCTTCGACCAGGGCTCGCTCTCGTGCAGCGAGTGCAAGCTGGTGAAGACGCTCTGCGTGAAGCGCTGCGGCAACGGCGTCATCGAGACCGGAGAGGCCTGCGACGGAGACGCCGGCGTCATCGGCTGCTCCGACTTCGGTTACGTGAGCTGCACGCCGCAGTGCCAGCTCGATCGCTCGCACTGCGTGACGAACCCGTACCAGGCAGCGAACGGCGCGCTGAACGTCATGTACGGAGGCGTGACCGCGCTGACCGATCTGCAGCCGCGCGGCTTCGGAGATCTGCTCATCGTCGTCGGCGGCGGCCGCGACCGCATCGAGTCGTCTGCGTACACCGTGCAGATGGGGTTCCTCTCGAGCACGTCGAAGTACGACTTCGGCGGGCGGCCGGTGCAGGCCATCGGCCAGGCGCTCGACATCGTCGCGCTGAACACCGACGGGACGCTCGATCGCTACGCCTTCGACGGCGGCGCCTTCTCGCGGCGCCCGTTCCCCGACGCCGGCTGCAGCAGCGTCATCGTCGGAGATCTCGGCGGCGGCGCCGTCGCCACCTCGAGCTGCGATGCCGGCGAGGTGCTCGTGTGGGGGAGCTCCGTCACGCGCGCTGCTTCGAACGGCGGCACGTGCTCGCTCGCGGACTTCGATGGGAATGGAGCGGTGGATGTGCTCTCGGTCAGCGGCGCCCAGCTCGACGTGCACGCCGCGCCCACGTTCGTCGCGTTCGATGCCGGCGTGCTGCCGGTCGCGCTGACGTCGGTGCAGGGCGCCGACTTCGATGGCGATGGAGACCTCGATCTCGCCGGCGTCTTTGGCGGCAGCGTGAAGCTCCTCGAGAACACCGGGGTTACCGGCTTCGCCGATCGGCTGACGATCCCCGCCGCCGGCGCTCACTCGCTGCGCGTCGGAGATCTCGATCTCGATGGGCGCGTCGACTTCGTCTGGGAGGCTGGCGACAAGGCCTTCGTTCGCCGCAACCAGGGCGCCTGGGTGTTCGCGCCGTACGAGGCCACGTTCGGTTCCGGCCTCGGCGCCGCGCTCTCGTTCTCCGTCGGCGACGTCGATGGTGATGGGGATCTCGATCTCGTCTCCACGCGCGCCGCGCCGAATGCGTCGATCAGCTACACGCAGCTCAATCGCGTCCGCTGAGGCCGGGGCGGAAGAGTGGTTCAGCTCCTGGGCCTGTGTCGCTCTGGTGGCTCGTTGGATCGGTGACGCGGCTGCGAAGGAGCGGCTGGCTTTCCCGCGCCCGACGCCACGCTCCGGCGCTGAAGCACGTCCGACCGCACCCGACGCGTGAACCGGCGCCGACTCGCTGCGCCGCGGGGCGCCATCGCGCGCCTCGAAAGCCGCGGCCGCTGCCCGTCTGCCGGCTCCGAGGCGGGCGCCCGAGGAGCCAGCAGCGGAGGCGTGCTGGTGGCCCGTCGAGCAGCGCAGTCACGACACCGCTGGTCGGCGCGGCTGCCGCAGCCCCTCGCGCAGCCGCTCTCGCGACGCTCGCGCTGCCGAACCCGCGCAAGCCGAGGCGTACGACCAGGCCCAACGCTTCCACCGCTCGCGTCGCGCCCATCCGCTCCGATGCTCCGCCCCACGTCGGGCCGCGGACACGCACCGGCCATTGTCGGCTCGCCTCAGTCAGGACTCACCGGCGAGCGCGCGACCTGGCGTGCCGGCGCGGGTGCCTTGGGGGCTCGGCACTCGTTGCGAATGATCTGAGAAATCCGCCGAAAGACCCCGTCGCCCAATGACTCAGCGCAGTCCGTACGTGAGCGATCATCCGCGCGCGATCTCGGCCCGTTGATCCACTGCCCCCGCTTGGCCGCCGGAAGGCCGGGGGGGGTTCACGGTTGTTGGTTTTGTTCGGCGATACCCGTCGAAAATCGGCGGGTATCGTCGATCGTTTCGGACGACCCGCAGACCCCCTGGGCCCTCAGGAGCCGAGGATGCCCATCGCCGCGTTGACGACGCCGGAGTACTGGACCTGCCAGAGGTGCGCGAGCGGCGTGTTGTGCGGCCCTTCCATCAGCACCGTCCGCGCGCCGGGCATGTCGAGCTGCTTCGTCGGCATGTAGCCGTCGCCGTCCTCGAACAGCCCGCGCTCCGGCCCCAGCGTCGGAGTCCCGGTCGTGCCGATGATCGTGACGCCGCCGGCGACCTGCGAGCGCTGGCGATCCCACCGCGCGTTCAGCCCGTCGATCATCTTCGAGCCCACCGCGAGCTCGCGGGCGGCGTCGTCGACGTTCTTCAGCGGGTTGCCGGCGACCGCGCCGATGTTGCCGAGGTACGTGCCGTGCGACGCCGGCCCGATCATCACCGCGCGCTCGATCTTCGGGCCCTTCGACGCGTCGCGATCGTCGAGGTACTTCCGGAAGTCGGTGCCCCCCGCGCTGTGAGTCACGACGTCGAGGCTGCCCTGCCCCGTCGCGCGCGCGATCCGCTCCATCGCCTTCGCGATCTGCGGAGCCTTCAGCGTCGGCGACGCCCAGGGGTCGCGGTACTCGATCTGGAACAGCTTCGAGCTCTTCAGCTCTGCCGCCGTGGCCTCGCGTCCGTTCTTGTCGCCGAAGCGGAACTTGTCCTCGCTCGCCACGTAGACGATCACCGGCCCGTTCGACGTGTTCTCGGCGAGCCGGTCGCCCATGCGGTCGAACGACTGCGCCGGCATGGTGAGCCCCGGGATCATCACGACCGGCCGCTTCAACGCCGGCGGAGCGTCGAGCGGTCCGTACGCGACGCGCTGCGGCCCCTGCAGCTTCTCGGGCGGGCCGTCGGGGCGGAGCCGGTTGAACACGCGATCCGACATCCAGTCCTTCGCGGCGTTGAACGGATCGAGCTTCGGCCCCTGCCGCGCCGCGGGCGTGAAGCCGTCGATGAGCGCGTCGAGCTTCTTGGCCGGGTTGGGCAGCGTGACCTTCGGCAGCTTCGGAAGCGTCGGGAGCCGTGGAGTCGTGATCTTCACGGACTCCTTATCGGCCGAGCCCCATGTGCAGGTGGCGACGAAAGAATGTGCAGATCACGACAGCAGGCGGCGCTGGTCGCGAAAGGCTCCGGGCGTGGTGCCCGACCACTTCTTGAAGGCGCGCACGAACGCCGCCGTGTCCGCGTAGCCGACCGCAGCGGCGACGTCGTTCACCGGCGCATCGGTGCGGGTCAGCAGCTTCTCCGCCTGCGCGCGGCGCACGTCCTCGAGCAGCTTCCCGAACGCGATGCCCTCGGCGGTGAGCCGGCGCTGCAGCGTGCGCGCGGTCACGTGGAGCCGGCGGGCCGTGGCCGCCAGCGAGGCCTGGCCGCGCGGCAGCAGCTCGACCAGCGCGCGCCGCGCGGACTCGTAGATCTCTCCGTCGGCGGCCTGCGCGATGACGGCCGATGCGTAGGCCTCGAGCGCACGATTGAGCTCGGGGTCGGCGCCCTGCGGCGCCTTGTCCATGTCGGCGGCGGCGAAGGCGACGCCGTTGGAGGCGGCTCCGAAGCGCAGGTCCTGCGTGCGCAGGTACTCGGCGAGCTCGGGCGGGCACTGCGCCTCGCGGTGCGCGAACCAGGCGGCGCGGGGCGTGAGTCCCTCGCCGAGCATCTCGCGGGCGATCGCGGTGATGCGCGCGACGGTGAAGATGTTCGCCTGCCGGCCGACGCCGCCCGCCTGCGGAGCCCGGTGGTGCAGCGCGACCTCGACGGCGTCCTCTTCGATGGACCACCGCACGAGCGGGTTGATGATCGCCCCGTACTCGACGAGCTGCTGCATCGACCGGCGGCCGGTCGGCGCCGCGCGAAGCCCGAACTCGAGCAGCCCGTACGAGCCCCGCGGCATCGCCTGCGCGCAGTGGAGCCCGAAGAGCGGATCTCCGAGGGCGGCGGCGGCGCTCTCCATCAGCGCGCCGAGCTCCTTCAAAGACACCTCGGGAAGCGCGTTGCCGTCAGCGGCGCGGATGCGCAGGTACTTCTTCTCCAGCGGCTTCGCGTCAGCGCCGCCGGCACGCACCAGCGCGAGGACGAACGGCACCAGGGCCGAGTTGAAGCGCTTCACGGGCGCAGGACCGTATCACCGGCTCAGATCTTCACCTGCAGCCCAATCGACGGATACAGCGTCAGCCCGCCGATGTTCCGCTCGCGCCCGAACACGGTCGGCCGGCAGTACGTGTACCCCGCCGTCAGCTCGAGCATCACGTGCACCCAGCGGTAGCCCGCCGCGAACCCCACGCTCGAGCCGAAGAAGTGCGTGTTCACCACGTCCGGCAGCCCGAGGTTGTACTCGGAGTACCGCGACGCCTCGTTCGAGATCTCCACCAGCTCTCCATCGAACGACGTCCGCGAGTAGATCCACTTCGGCGCGACCCAGAACTTCAAGATCTTCCCCCACTCGATCGAGAAGTACATCGGCACCTCGAAGTCCCAGCGCGAGAAGTCTCCGAGCTGCACGAACTCGAGCACCTCGATCACCGGGCTCGAGAAGAAGTACTTCGACACGCCCGTCGCGATCGCGAGGTCGTACGACGGAGTCATCGCTCCGCCGCCGCCCTCCTCCGGCCCGCGATGAAAGAAGCGGTACTTCCCGTCGAGCTTCAGCGACCCCGCCGTCGAGTACTTCAGCCCGATGTCGATGTCCTGCACGATGCCGGTGCGCACCATGATCTCGTACGCGGTGCCCGGCGGCATCGTCGCGAGGCCGATGCCCGCCGTCAGAATCTGCTGCGCGTCCTCTTCCGTCAGCTCGTAGTTCCCGCCCTCCACCGCCGCACGCGTCGCCTTCTCGGCCTGCTTCACGCCCTGCGCGACCGCGTCCGCTGCCGGCCCCAGCGGCAGGTACACGCCGTAGCCGCCGGTCACCTGCACGTGCCTCGGCTCCACCGGGACGGCCGTCTGCATCGACGACAGGGTGCCCGCGCACCCGCTCAGCAAGACGGCCACGGCGATCAGTCTCATGACCCGATCGGTTGCCACCCTCGCCGCCGCTGATCCGCCGCCTGAAAACCCGCCAACGCAGGCCGAAGCGACAGGGGACGTGCGCAGCCTGTTGCGCTCCCCGCCCGCCGTGGTATTTCGCCAGCCCGAAGTCAGCCGACATAGCTCAGCGGTAGAGCAACTGATTCGTAATCAGTAGGTCCCCAGTTCAAGCCTGGGTGTCGGCTCTGATGCAGCAGCAGCAGGGTCCTGGAAATGCCCGGCAGTGCGCACACTGCGGAACCGAGATGAAGCAGGTTCCGTACATGAAAGACGCGCACAGCAAGCGCGTCTGGCTCGACCGTTGCCCGAGGTGCCGCGCCGTCTGGTTCGACGCCGGTGAGCCCGAGGCGACCGCGGGAAAAGATCTGCACCTCGCGATCAGCGCCAGCGAGACCGCCGCGCAGTGCCCGGTCTGCCGCGTGCCGCTGTGCGAAGCCACCCTCGCGCACGCCAAGGCTCTCGCCTGCACGCGGTGCCGCGGAGTCCACCTCGCGGTCTCCGAGCTCCCCGCCGTCTCGTTCACCGACGACGACGACAACGAGCCCACGCTCAAGCCGCCGGCGCTCTTCGAGTGCGTCATCTGCTCCCGCACCTTCAGCCTCGATCAAGGCGACGGAGTCACCTGCTACGGCTGCGCTCCCTCGCCCACCATCACCGGAGAGAACGGCGCGCCGTCGCGACTCGCGCGACGCATGGGGCTCATGTCTCTCCTCGATGAGCTCTTCTGATTTTTGAAGGAGTCCTGACGCGCCGCGGCGTGGGTTTTGGCTTTCGGGCCCTGGGCGCATTGGTTAATGGTCCGGCCCATGCCTCCCTCCGACGAAAACTTCATGCGCGTCCCCGCGCCCCAGCCGCGGAAGACTCTCTACACCGAAGCGATGGAGATCTTTCATCGCGCGGCCGACCTCATCAAGCTCGACCACCGCGTGCGGCTGGAGCTCGAAGAGCCGGACTACGAGCACATCTTCTACGTCACGACGCGCCTGAAAGATCGTCTCGTCCCGCTCGCCGCCGAGGCCGCCAAGGGCTTCTCGGATCTGCCGGTCACGACCCTGCGCGACGCGCACGGCATCGAGCCGCTCGCCGACGGCAAGCTGATCCTCAACGGCAAGGCGCTGCTCGGCAGCGACGTGCACATCAAGAAGGGCCACCTCCGCCTGCCGGACGGCAACGTGTACCAGCTCGTGCCCGGCGAGTCGGCGCGCTTCAAGGCGTACCGCGTGCAGCACAACCAGGCGCGCGGCCCCTACAAGGGCGGCATCCGCTACCACCGCGAGGTCTCGCTCGATCTGTTCAAGGCGCTCGCCGCCGAGATGACGTGGAAGACGGCGATCAGCGAGGTCCCCTTCGGCGGCGGCAAGGGCGGCATCCAGATCGACCCGCGCTCGTACGGCAAAGAGGAGCTGCAGAACATCAGCTTGCGCTTCATGTACAAGCTCAAGTCGATGATCGGGCCGAACATCGACATCCCGGCCCCGGACGTCGGCACCAACGGAGAGATCATGGCGCTCTTCCTGCGCCAGTACTCCGACGGCGAGCACGAGCGGCACAACATGCGCGGCATCGTGACCGGCAAGGACGTGCGCATCGGCGGCTCCGAGGGCCGCGTGAAGGCGACCGGCCAGGGCGTCGCCTACTGCATCGAGGACTACTACCTCGATCGCGGTGAGAGCTTGCGCGGCAAGACGTTCACCGTGCAGGGCTTCGGCAACGTCGGCAGCCACGGCGCCGAGATTCTGCAGACGATGGGCGCGCGGCTGCTCGCGGTGAACGACGCCGACGGCACCATCTTCAACCCCGACGGCATCGACGCGACCGCGCTGCTGCAGTACGTGCACGAGAACCCGAAGAACCTCAAGAAGAGCGTCGCCGGCTTCCCCGGAGCCCAGGCGATCTCGAAGAAGGACTTCTGGGAGGTCCAGGCCGACTTCTGCGTGCCCGCCGCCCTCGGTGGCGAGATCACCGCCGAGGTCGCCGAGAAGCTGAAGGTGAAGCTCATCGCCGAGGGCGCCAACGGCCCCACGACGCCCGAGGCCGACCGCGTGCTCGAGAAGCGGGGCATCGACATGATCCCCGACATCATCGCGAACGCCGGCGGCGTCACCGTCAGCTACTACGAGTGGATCCAGAACAAGCGCATGGAGGCCTGGACCGAGGCCGAGGTGAACAAGCGCCTCGAGTTCGCGCTCAAGCGCAACTACCGCATCATCCGCGACATCTCGAAGAACGCGCCGCGGAAGACCGACATGCACGACAGCCGCCGGTACTGCATCGGGCAGACGATGAACACCCGCGCTGCCGCCATGTGCCTCGCGCTCAAGCGCATCGAGGCGCACTACCTGCTCGAAGGCTTCTCGCAGTAGTTGCTGCGCCTCATCGCCGAGGAGTCGTTCGACATCACGGGCCCGCGGCGCTGCAGTCGTCTACCGCAGCGCCACGAACCCGCTGGTCCCCGGCAAGCCGTACACGGCGCGCATCCTGGGCGCGCCCGGAGATCGACGTCTTTCCTCCCGATGAATGAGGTGGCCGCGCTATCGTCGCGGCGGTCTCTTCCTCAGTGCATCACGCGTTCGCGGTCGACCAGCAGGAGCGGATGATCTTCCTTCGTCTCGTACGCCACGATGCGCAGGCCCACGCCGCGGGTCCCCTCGCCTTCGCCGCCGTAGTTCAGCGCGACCTGGTAGCGGACCTCGCACAGCGCCGTCATCTCCGTCGAGTCTTCGCTCGTGAACGTCACCTTCACCCGCCCGCCCAGCGGCAGCGGCTCCCGCGTCTCGATGAACAGGCCGGTCGAGCTGACGTTTCTCGCCACTCCCCGCGTCATGCCGTCTTGAGTCGTGAGGTACACGGTGAAGACTTTGTCGAAGCGCAGGCTCTGGCGTCGGTCCATGCGCCAAGCGTCACCTGGTAGTCTGATGTAGGCAAATTATCTACCCAATGCCACACCTGGAGGATTGATGTTTCGAGGACTTGCGTTCCTGGCGGTGACGACGGCGACCGTGGCGTGGGCCGATGTCGACCCGAAGTTCGCGAAGCTCCGCGACTCGGCGGAGGCGATCGAGGGCCTGGGCAACTTCCTCGACAAGTACGTCGGCGACTGCGGCACGGACATCGACTGCAAGAAGAACACGGAGACGTTCCGCTCCGCCGCCAACGGGAAGAAGTTCTACATGATCATCACGGAGGACTCGGTCTCGAACCTCCAGATGGGCACCTACGACCCCGGCGAGCAGAGCTTCACGATGAACCTGACGCCGTTCTTCCCCGCCTCGAACTCGGCGATCACCGGCGGAGCCCCGTCGCGCACCGACGCCAACGGCAACCCGGTCATGCCGTTCATGACGATCAAGGGCACCGTCTCCGAGGGCGGCAACGCGCAGTCGGTCGCGCGCATGATCTCGATGAAGACGCTGCGCCTGCAGATCGTGTTCACGCCGCAGGGCCTGTGGACGCTGCCGAAGAAGGGCGGCGGGAAGATCACCGGCGTGAAGGCCCGCATCGACGCGGTGCTCGTCACCGTCGGTCGCACCGGCGAGCAGGTCGGGCTCTACCTCGGCAAGTGAGCGGCGAGTCGACGGGGCCGAAAGCCGACGCGTGGCCCGCTTCGTTTGCGGCCTTCGGCCCTCGCTCAAGCGTGAGCGGCGGAAGCTCCGCACGCTGTCGTCGCTGCGACTCACCGCCGCAGCACGACGTACTGTGACGACTCGCCGCGCCGGTACTTCACCAGCACCTGCGTGTCGTGCGTCGAGTCGAGCGCGGCCTTGAGCCCCTTCACGTCGGTCACGCGCTGCTTCTGGACCTCGAGGATGACGTCTCCGCTCTGCAGGCCGGCCATCTCCGCCGGCCCGCCGGGGATGACCGCGGCCACCAGCAGCCCCACCTCCGAGCCGAGCTGGCGCGCCGCCTCGGGCGACAGCTCGCGCACCACCATGCCGAACGCGTCGATGCGGCCCGCGCCGACCATGGCGCGCAGCGCGTCGACTCCGGGGCGCTCGATGAGCGTGGCCTCGGTGTCGATCGTCTTCCCGCCGCGCTTGAGCGTGATCTTCACCGTCGTGCCCGGCGCGAGCAGCGCGATGCGGCGCAGCAGCTGAACGTACGAGACCACCTGCCTGCCGCCGACGGCGACGACGCGGTCTCCGCTCTGCAGCCCCGCCTGCGCGGCCGGTGAGTCCTTGAAGACGTCGATGACGACGGCCGCCTTGCCGGTGGCGTCGTCGACCTCCTGGATGTTGACGCCCAGCCAGCCGCGCTCGGCGCGCCCGTTCTCGAGCAGGTTCGGCAACAGATCCTTCACCAGGTTGATGGGCAGCGCGAAGCCGATGCCCTGCGCCTGCGTCACGATCGCGGTGCAGACGCCGACAACCTCGCCCTTCATGTTGAACAGCGGCCCGCCCGAGTTGCCGGGGTTGATGAGCGCGTTCGTCTGGATGAAGTCGTCGAACGGGCCGACGCCGATCACGCGCTCGCGGGCCGAGATGATCCCGTGCGTCACCGAGGTGTCGAGGCCGAACGGGTTGCCGATCGCGACGACCCAGTCGCCGACCTCGAGCTGATCCGAGTCGCCGAGGTACACCGTCGGCAGCGCGATCGCTCCCCCACCCTGCAGGCGCAAGAGCGCGAGGTCGGTCGAGGGATCGCGGCCCACCAGCGCCGCGTCGAGCTCGCGGCCGTCGGCGAGGCGCACCTGAATCGACTGCGCGCGCTCGATCACGTGGTTGTTCGTGACGACCAGCCCGTCGGGGCTGATGAGGAAGCCGGAGCCCAGCGAGCGCGCCGACCCGCCGTTGCTGGTCGACAGGTTCACGACGCCCGGCCGCACCGCCTTCACCAGCGGAGCCAGCGACGTCGGCGGGACGAACTGCTGCAGCTGCGGAGGCCGCTCGCGAAACAGCGCGCTGCCGCCGTCGCTCGAGACCGGCTTCGCCGTCAGCGCAGCCCGGTGCGCGCGCACCTTCTCGGTCGCCCAGGTGGTGACGTCGCCGGAGCCGGCTGCAGTGAGGACGGTGGCCAGGACGTGCGCTGCGAGGTGCACGTCGAGCCTTGTAGCAGCTCCCGCTCAGGAAGCGCGCCCGAGCCGAAAAGGCTGTTACGCGTGCACCGGCTGCATGTACCGCGCGACGCGCACGCGCGCGGGACGCACGACGCGGTCCTTGAGCCGGTAGCCGGCGCGCAGCTCGGCCGTCACCTGGTTGTCCTTCGCCGGCTCGAGCGTCACTTCCATGTCGACGGCCTCGGCCACGTTCGGGTCGAACGCCTGCCCAATCAGCGGGACGCGCTCGAGGCCGAGGGCTTCGGCCTTCTTGATGAGCCCGTCGCGCACCTGGCGAACGCCTTGGGCGAACGGCGAGTCGTCGGCGCTGCCCAGCGCGAGGTCGAGATCGTCGATCGCCTCGAGCAGCGACTCGGCGACCTTCGCGCGCTCGAGGTCGAGCGTCTTCTCGCGCTCCCGCTGCAGCCGTTTCTTGAAATCTTCGCGATCGCGCTCGAGGGCCTGGTACGCGCGCGCAAGCTCGTCAATCCGCTTGCGTGCGGCTTCCAGCTCGGCGGTCCCAGCCCCGCTGGAACCTGCATCCAGATCAACCGGTGCTCCCTCATCGCTCATCGCTCGTCCAAGGTAAGGCGGGAGCAGGGGCTGTCAACCGCCCCAGATGGCCTTCCAGGCGGCGTCGACGCCCGCCGGCAGCTTCTCCAGCGTCACGAAGGAATACGGGGTGCGGCCTTTTTGCCCATGCCCCTTGCGCGCGAGCAAACGCGCCACGGGGATGTCGCCGTTCTGCCCGCGGCCGCAGCCGAGCGGCATGCACTTCCACGAGAGCGCGAGCCGGTACAGCGCTCCGGGGGAATACGGGCGCACGTGGGTGGGGTCGTCCCAGAAGCTCGTGAACGAGTGCTTCTCGGGATCATCGTCGCCGCGCCCCAGCGCCGAGAGCTCGCTGGGCGTCTCGATCCAGATGAGGCCCTCGGGGGCCGCGATGCGCGCGAGCTCTCCGAAGAAGGTGATGGGATCTTTGAGGTGCTCGAGCACGTGGCTCGCGACGACGAGATCGGCGCAGTCGTCGGCGATGGTGAGCTGCTCGTCGCGCATCGTCGAGAAGCGCGCGCCCTCGGGGCGGCCGGGAGGCTCGGCGCGATCGAGCCCGGTCAGCGTGTGGCCTCCCTTCGCGCAGGCGTCGGCGAGCTTCCAGCCCCAGCAGCCGACGTCCGTGATGCGGGAGCCCTTCGGCAGCGACGCGATGACACGATCCACTTCGGGCGCGTTCGTCATTCACGCCATCCTTAACCCGAAGTAATAGCCGACGCTGCGAATGAGCACTGCGCCGCTCGACGAGCCGTTGCCGCTCAGACAGAAGGTCTACCTGTACCTGTCGGGCGTGTTCATCACGGCGCTGCTGATCGGCGACACCATCGGCTCGAAGCTGTTCGTGCTCGACCTGCCCGTCATCGGCCAGGCGACGTTTTCGGTCGGAGCCATGTGGTTCCCGATCACCTTCGTGCTCACCGACGTCATCAACGAGTTCTACGGAAAGCGCGGCGCGCGGACGATCACCTTCGCGGCCTTCTGGATGGCGCTGTTCGCGTTCTGCGTGATCTGGATCGCCCGGCAGATTCCGGCCGCGTCGTTCTCTCCGATCCCGCAGGACATGTTCGACCAGGTCTTCGGCGGAGCGAACCGCATCTTCTTCGCCTCCATGGTCGCGTACCTGATCGGCCAGCTGCTCGACATCAGCCTCTTCCACTTCATCAAGCAGGCGACCGGGCAGCGGTTCATCTGGCTCAGGTCCACCGGCTCGACCGCGGCGTCCCAGCTCATCGACTCGGTCGTCGTCGTCGGAATCGCGTTCTGGGGCGTCTTCCCGCTCGACGCGCTGCTCAAGATGATGGGCGTCGGGTACCTGATGAAGCTGCTCGTGGCCGTGGCGCTCACGCCGGTCATCTACGCGCTGCACGCCCTCTTGCATCGCAAGCTCGGGATGGCCGAAGCGCCGGTTGCACAATCGACGCGTTGAAGCCGACGCGTGGACCGCTTCGACTCCGCGCTGCGCGCTCCGCTCAGCGTGAACGGAGGAGCTACGAAATGAGGCTCGCCCTCAGCTGCCCCACCAGAAACAACGATCCGCAGCCGACCACGAGCGCATCGTCGGGCGCCGCCTTCCGCGCGGCCGCCAGCGCCTCGGGCGCGGAGGCCGCGAGCTGCACCGGCCCCTCGAAGAGCTTCTTCACGTCCTCGACGTACGCGCTGGGCTCGAGCGTGCGCGGGCTGCGCACCGGAGTCAGGTACACGGCCGCGCACTTCGGCAGCAGCGTCTTCAGCATCGGGCGCCAGTCCTTGTCGGCGAGGACTCCGAAGACGAGGTGCACCTTGCGTCCCGGATAGACCGCGTCGAGCGCCTTCACGAGCGTCTCGGCGCCGTTGGGGTTGTGGGCGCCGTCGAGGACGACGCGGGGGTTGCCGGGGAACTCCTCGAGGCGGCCGGGCCACTCGGTGCCGGCGAGGCCGTCGCGCGCGTTCTCGCGGGAGATCGCGAGCCCCCGGTCTTCGAGCAGCTCGAGGCACGCGAGCGCCATCGCCGCGTTCTGCACCTGGTGCGGCCCGCGCAGCCCCGGCCACAGGCCCGGCACCCGCGTGCGCATGCCGCGGTACGTCCACTTGCCGGCGGCCTCGGGCTCGAAGTCGAAGTCGCGGCCGAGCAGGTACAGCTTCGCGCCCTTCTCGCGCGCGGCGGCGTCGATGACCTCGAGCGCCTCGGGCTGCTGCTGGCCGACCACGACGGGCACCGCAGGCTTGATGATGCCGGCCTTCTCGGCGGCGATCGCGGGCAGCGTGAAGCCCAGGTACTCCATGTGATCGAACGCGATGGGGGTGATCGCGCTGACGACCGAGCGCGCGCAGGTCGTCGCGTCGAGGCGGCCGCCCATGCCGGTCTCGAGCACCGCGACGTCGACGCGCTCGTCGGCGAAGTGCTGCAGCGCCGCGACGGTGCCGAACTCGAAGTACGTGAGGTCGAGCTCCTTCGGGACGGCGGCGCGGACCTTCTCGATGACCTCGGCGAGGGCTCCGTCGCGAATGGCTTCACCGCTCACCTGAATGCGCTCGTTGACGCGGTTGAGGTGCGGCGAGGTGTAGAGGCCGACGCGGTAGCCCTGCGCGCGCAGGCACGAGGCGGCGAAGGCGCAGGTCGAGCCCTTGCCGTTGGTGCCGGCGACATGCACCGCGGGGAAGTGCGTCTCGGGGTTCTTGAGCGCCTTGAGCGCCTCGAGGACGCGGTCGAGGCCGAGGCGAATCGTCGAGGGCTGCAGGCCCTCGAGGTACTTCAGCGACTCGCTGGCCGCGGTCACGACATCAGGCCGATGAGCTGGGCGAGCTTCGGCTTCAGGTCTTTGCGCTGGACGATGGCGTCGATCATCCCGTGCTCGAGCAGGAACTCGGAGCGCTGGAAGCCCTCGGGCAGCTTCTGGCGGATCGTCTGCTCGATCACGCGCGGGCCGGCGAAGCCGATGAGGGCCTTGGGCTCGGCGAGGATGATGTCTCCGAGCCAGGCGAACGAGGCCGCGACGCCGCCGGTGGTCGGGTGCAGCATCACCGAGATGTACGGCTTCTTCACCGCGCGGAAGCGGGAGATCGCCGCCGACGTCTTCGCCATCTGCATCAGCGAGAAGATGCCTTCCTGCATGCGGGCGCCGCCGCTGGCGTGGAAGAGGATCGCGGGGCACTTCAGGTCGAACGCGCGCTCGAAGACCCGGGTCACCTTCTCGCCGACCACGCTGCCCATCGAGCCGCCCATGAACTCGAAGATGAAGCAGCCGATGGAGACGGTCTGGCCGTCGAGCTTGCCGACGCCCGAGACGAACGCGTCGTTCTCGCCGAGCGCCTTCTTCGTCGACTTGATGCGGTCGCGGTACTTCTTCGAGTCGGAGAAGCTCAACGGGTCTTGCGGCTCGAGCGCGGTGTCGAGCTCTTCGAAGGTCCCCACGTCGAGCAGCGCGTTGATGCGGGCGCGGGCCGGCAGCGCCATGTGGTGGCTGCACGCCGGGCACACGTTGAGCAGCTTCTCGAGATCGGCGCGGTAGAGAATCTCTCCGCACTCGTCGCACTTGACCCAGAGGCCCTCCATGCGAGAGCCGCGGTCGATGTCGGCTTCGTTCGGGTCGGTCTGGAGGATCTTCGGCTTCTTGGAGAACCAGGCGGCCATTGCGGCCGGTGAGGTAGCAGCTTCACCGGGGGTTGGCGAGCGCTTCGACCTCGGCGCGCGCCTTGGGGATCGCGGCCGTCAGCACCTCGGCGCCCGAGGCCGTGCAGTGAATGTCGTCCTCGATGCGGATGCCGCCGAAGCCGCGGCCGCCGTTCAGCTCGAGGAACTTCTCCGCGCGCGCCCAGTCGACCTGGTCCTTGAACTGCGCCCGCAGCGCCTGCGAGCGGATGATCTGCGGCACGAAGTAGATGCCGGGCTCGATGGTGAACGTCATGCCGGCCTGCAGATCCATGTCCATGCGCAGGTACTTCGTGCCGAACTGCGGCGAGCGCGTGCGGCCGTTCGGGTAGAGGATGCGATCTCCGAACGCCTCGAGGTCGTGGACGTCGAGGCCGAGCTGGTGGCCGACGCCGTGCGGGAAGAAGACGGCGTGGGCGCCGGACTCGACGAGCGCTTCGGGGCTTCCGCGCAACAGGCCCATCGCGACGAGCCCTTCCGCGAGCACCCGCGACGCGAGCAGGTGCACGTCGCGGTACCGGGCTCCGGGCTTCACCGCGCCGATGGCGGCGAGGTTCGAGCGCAGCACCGTCTCGTAGACGTCGCGGCCCTCCGGCGTGAACGGGCCGCCGACCGGCCAGCAGCGCGTGACGTCGCTGCAGTAGCCGCTGGGGGCCTCGCAGCCTCCGTCGAGCAGCACGATGTCGCCGGGCTGAACGAGGTTCGGGTGCCCGCGGCTGTGCAGCACCTCGCCGCGCACGGTGAGGATGGTGCCGTACGCGGGCACGCAGCCGACGCAGGCGAAGATGCCTTCGACGATGCCGGTGATCTCCTGCTCGGGGGTGCCGGGCAGGCTGCACTTCATCGCCTCGACGTGCGCGGCGGTGGTGATGCGCGCGGTCTCGCGCATGGCGTCGAGCTCGCTCGCGTCCTTGATGAGCCGCAGGCTGGCGATGGCGTCGATGACGTCGGCGGGCCCGATGCGCGAGGGGTCGTCGAAGTCGAGGTCGGCGCCGGTGAGGGCGCGCGCGCGGCGCGTGGTGCGGGAATCGGCGACCGCCAGCGTGTCCGGCGGCCGGGCCTTCAAGTCGTCCTCGAGCCCCTCGATGCGGCGGACCTCGTCGACGCCGTGCCGCTGCTTCTCGTCGTCGAAGCTCGGCAGCGCGCCGTCCCAGATGGCCCCGTCGAGCGTGCGCTCGGGCAGGTAGAGCGTGACGCGGCCGCTCGCCGGGTCGAACAGCGCCGCGCTGTCGGCCTCGGGGCTGTCGAAGAAGTAGAGGAAACACGAGTCGGCGCGGAACGGGTAGTGGTTCGCCGGGTAGTTGCGGGAGATGTGGCCGCCGCTGAACAGGAGCAGCGGGCGCTTCAGCTTCGACAGCAGTCGCTTGCGGCGATCGGCGAACGGGGCCATGCCCCTGTCTTTACCGCCGTTGGGCCGGTGCCCGCTCGGAGATTGGCTCGACGAAGTACACCTGCATGCGCGGGCCGAGCGCCGTGCTAAGCGGCGGCCCGCATGCGCGCGCTCGTCATCAAGACGTTCGACGGTCCTGAAGGCCTCGCCCTCGAAGAAGTGCCCGAGCCGGCGCCGAAGAAGGGTGAGCTGCTCGTCGACGTGAAGGCCGTCGGCATCAACCGCGCCGACCTGTTGCAGACGCTCGGCCTGTACCCTCCTCCGGCGGGCCACGCGCCCGAGCGGCCCGGGCTCGAGTACATGGGCGTGGTCGCGAAGGCGGCCAGCGGGTTCAAGAAGGGCGACCGCGTGATGGGGCTCGTCCCGGGCGGCGCGTTCTCCGAGAAGCTCTGCGTCAGCCCGAGGCACGTGCTGCGCGTGCCGAAGGAGGTCAGCGACACCGACGCCGCGGCGCTCGTCGAGGCGTTCACGACCGCGTGGGACGCCGTCTGGCTGCAGGCCGGCGCCAAGAAGGGCCAGCGCCTGCTGATCCACGCCGTCGGCTCGGGCGTCGGCACCGCGGCGGTGCAGCTCGCGAAGGTGCTCGGGCTCACCAGCGTCGGCACCTCGCGCACTGCAGCCAAGCTCGAGAAGGCGGCGCCGGACGTGCCGGTGCTCGTCGGCGACCCGCCGGCGTTCGCCGACAAGACCGGCCCCTGCGACGTCTGCCTCGATCTCGTCGGGGGCCCCTACTTCGCCGAGACCGTCGAGGCCATGGCCCCGCGCGGCACCATCATGGTCGTCGGAGTCACCGGCGGCCCCACCGCCGAAGTTCCGCTGCGGGCGGTGCTCGGCAAGCGGCTGCGCGTCATCGGCACGACGCTGCGCTCGCGCGACGACAAAGAGCGCGCCGCGCTGACCGCGCGCTTCGCCAGAGAGCTCGTGCCGCTGTTCAAGAAGCGAAAGCTGAAGGCCGTCGTCAGCGACGTGAGGCCGATGACGGAGGCAGTGAAGGCGTTCGAGGCGATGGCCGCGAACGAGACGTATGGAAAGACGGTGCTGACATGGTGATGAAGGGCTTCGATCCGAACGCGGCGGCGGCCCCCGACTCGGGGATCTTCGGCTTGAGCGTGGAGCCGGAAGACGCGGCGGTGGTGCTCATCCCCGTCCCCTTCGAGGCGACGACGAGCTACGGCGGAGGCACCTCGGACGGGCCGAAGACCGTCCTCGAGGCGAGCAAGCAGGTCGACCTGTTCGATCTCGACTGCGGCCGCTTCTACGAGGCCGGCATCTCGATGCTCGCGGAGGAGGAAGAGGTCCGCTCGTGGAACGACGAGGCGAAGCAGCTCGCCGCTCCGATCATCGAGGCCGGCGGCGCGGGAGACCCGTCCGCGGTCAACGCGCTCTGCGAGAAGATGAACACGTGGGTCTACGAGCTGAGCAAGGCGTGGAACGCGCGCGGCAAGCTGGTGGGAGTCGTCGGCGGCGATCACTCGACGCCGTTCGGCAACATCAAGGCGTGCGCCGAGAAGCACCCGGGCCTCGGCGTGCTGCACCTCGACGCGCACGCGGACCTGCGCGACGCCTACGAGGGCTTCACGTGGAGCCACGCGTCGATCATGTTCAACGTGCTCCAGCACGTGCCGCAGGTCGGCAAGCTGGTGCAGGTGGGCATCCGCGACTTCTCGGAGAGCGAGCACGCGGTCATCACCGGCTCGAAGGGCCGCTGCGTGACGTTCTTCGACGCGTCACTGGCGCGCGCGCGCGACGCCGGCGAGACGTGGCGCGAGCAGGTCGACCGCATCGTGAAGGAGCTGCCGCAGAAGGTGTACCTCTCGTGGGACATCGACGGCTTGGAGCCGACGCTGTGCCCGCACACGGGGACTCCGGTGCCGGGAGGCCTGACGTTCAACCAGGCGATCTCGCTGCTCGACGGAGTGGTGCGCGCGGGCAAGCAGATCGTCGGCCTCGATCTCAACGAGGTCGCCCCCGGCCCCGACGGCGACGAGTGGGACGGCAACGTCGGCGCGCGGCTGCTCTACAAGATGATCGGCTTCGCCCTGAAGTCGCGAGGCTGAAGAACGGGGACAGGCCCCATTTTGCGCAAAACGCAGAGCTTTCGACCCTGAGGCGAAACGCGGCGTTGCAAGAAAGGGGACTGTCCCCCTTTCTACTCTGCGTTCCAGTCCGAGGCGGGCAGGATCTTCCACCCGGTGTCGACCTTGCTGGTCTTGAAGCGCAGCACGCGCAGCGGCCACTCGCGCGGGGTCTTGTTGGGGCCCTCGCGGCTCACCACCGTCCACCGGCGCATCTCGAGCTGGTACTTGCCGCTGTTGCCGGCCTTCGCCAGCACCGCGCGCATCGGGTTCTTCGGGTGCCAGTACACCTCTTTGCCGACGCGGCACGTGTACGCGAGCACCGGAGCCGCCTTGAGAAACGCCTGCGCCTTCTCGAGCGTGGGCTTGAGCAGCTTCTCCGCGTCGTCCTTCGTCACCTCGGTGATCTTCAGGTCGTCGCCGACCGCCTCGGCGCCCATCAGCTTGGTGAGCGCCTTGCGGCCCGACTTGTCGAGCTCGCTCATCAGCTGCACGGCCTTGCCCAGGTCCCCGTCCTCGCTCTTCTTCTCGAGCGCCTTCAGCTCGGCGTTCTCGAGCGTGAAGAGCTGCGCGTTCATGGTCACGCCGCCGAGCAGCAGGTCCTTGCCGGCTTCGTCGCCCTTGCCGGTGAGCGCGTTCAAGTAGGTCGTGGCGACCTTCTTCGCGTCCTCTTCGTCGTCGGCGAACGCGGGGACTGCAAACAGCAGGGCCCAGGCGATGAGTGATCGCATGGGCCCCTATTTAGGCCGTCTTCAGCCGCGGAAGAAGAACAACCACAGCAGAAGCACGACGCCGAGTGGCACTCCTGCCGCCCACAGGAGGATGGGAACGCCGATGCGGCCACGGATCTGCTGAATCTGGTTCATGGGTTTCATGCGATTGCCTCTGCCCGTTTGGATTTGCAGAGTTCGCGCCAGTGGGTATCAGTGGCGCCCATGACTCCTCTGTTCCTGCTCGCCGCGGTCGTGGCGGGCGACGTCAACAGCCGCCGCGACGCGGTCGTGCAGGTGGTCGAGAAGGTCTCTCCCGCGGTCGTCTACGTCGGCACCGTGCAGCTGGTGGAGCGCTCGTTCCGCTCGCTCTCTCCGCTCGACGACTTCTTCTTCGGGCCGCGCGAGCGCACCGAGGCGATCGAGGGCCTGGGCTCGGGCGTCATCATCGACCCGGCGGGCATCATCCTCACCAACGAGCACGTCATCCGCGGCGCGTCGCAGATCCACGTCATCCTCGCCGACGGCCGCAAGCTCGACGCCGACGTCATCGGCTCGGACAACGACAACGACCTCGCGGTGCTGAAGATCCAGGCGAAGAGCCCGCTGCCGGCGGCGAAGCTCGGCAGCTCGACCGACCTGATGATCGGCGAGAAGGTGATCGCGATCGGCTCGCCGTTCGGGCTCAAGAAGACCGTCACCGTCGGCGTCGTCAGCGCCGTCGGCCGCAGCTTCAAGGCCGACAACCGCGACTACGACGACTTCATCCAGACCGACGCGTCGATCAACCCGGGCAACTCGGGCGGCCCGCTGCTCAACATCGACGCAGAGGTCATCGGCATCAACTCGGCCATCTACGCCGGAGGCCAGGGCATCGGCTTCGCGATCCCCGCCGACAAGGTGCGCCGCATCGTCGCGGAGCTGTCGCAGTTCGGAAAGCTGCGCCCCGCGTGGGTCGGCATCGAGGTGCAGAACCTCACGCCCAAGGTCGCGCGCGCCTCGGGGTGGGACCGCACGTTCGGCGCGCTCGTCGTCGCGGTCGAGAGCGGCTCACCCGCCGACACCGCCGGAGTGCAGGAGGGCGACATCGTCACCTCCGCCGGCGGCAACCAGGTCGACGACGCGGGCGAGCTGCGCGTGCGGCTGAAGAGCTACCCGTCGAAGGCGGCGTTCCCGCTCGAGGTGTTCCGCGACGGCAAGACGGTGGCGCTGACCATCACCCCGGCCGAGTACCCGGCGAAGCTCGCCGACGAGCTCGCGTGGAAGCGGCTCGGCTTCAAGGTGAAGGCGTCGGGGAACACGCTCGCCATCGCCGGCATTCGCCCGGGCTCGAACGCCGCGCGCGTCGGCTTCCAGCCCGGCGACGTCGTGGTGAAGGTGAACGGCCGGCCGATCGCCAGCGAGGCCGATTGGCGCGAGGCGCTGGTGGCCGCGCGCGGCTCGTCGTCGGTGCTGCTGCTGGTGCGGCGCGGGCGCGCCGGCTACCACGTGACGCTGCCGTTCTGATCGCGGTCGTGGTCGTGGTCGTGGTCGGCTTTTCGAGCTGACGACCACGACCACGACCACGACCACGACCACGTAAAAAGCGCAGTTGTATTGACGGGCCGAAAAAGCCCCGTAACTTCGGGCGTGATGGCTGTCCGCTATCAGGCGATCGGGCCACTCCTCGCGGGAGAGGGCAGCCGCGCGTTCTTGGGGCTCGAGATCTTCGACGACGGCCGGTCGTACCCCGTCGTGCTCGTCTGGCTGCCCGAGGCGGCCGAGGCCGACCCCAACCTGCTCGCCAAGATCAAGCGCGAGACCGAGCACGCCGCGAAGCTCGATCACCCGAACATCGTGCACGTCCACGGCTTCGGGCAGCTCGACGAGGGCCACGCGCGCGTCGTCGAGTACGCCGACGGCGAGTCGCTGAGAAAGATCATCGAGCGCGCCGAGAAGATCCCGCCCGCGCTCGCCGCCAAGATCGTCTGCGACGCCGCCACCGGCGTGCACTACGCGCACGTCGCCGGCAACGACGACGGCACCCCGCTCATCCACGGCGACGTCCGCCCCGAGACCCTGCTCGTCTCGTTCAACGGCGTGGTGAAGGTCACCGGCTACGGCGCCCTCGCCTTCGCGCCGCGCGAGATGGGCGGGCAGCGCGTGAAGGGGCGGCGCGTGCACACCGCTCCGGAGCAGATCATCGGCGGGCGCGAGAGCTTCTCGTTGCAGACCGACGTCTACCTGCTCGGCCTCACGCTGTTCGAGTGCATCACCGGCAAGGTGCCGTTCTCGGACCAGGCCGAGTTCTTCGATCACGCGGTGCTCACGCTGCCGCTGTCGCCGATGCCGCCGGGCCTCGCGCCGGAAGGGCTCGAGCCCGTGCTGCAGAAGGCCTGCGCGAAGAAGGTGAACGATCGCTACCCCACTCCGCTCGCGTTCCGCGAGGCCGTCGAGGCCGCGATGGGCCCGCTGCCCTCGAACGACGAGCTCTCGAGCTGGCTGCGGCAGCAGTTCCCCGGCTCCGACGAGGCGCGCGCGGCGCGGCGGCAGACGATCGACGCCGCGATCGCCGAGGCCGCGCGGAAGGTGTGGGGCGAGCGGACGCAGCGCGGGACTCCGGTGCAGACGCCGGTCGTCGGAGCGCCGGTGCCCACCAACCCGTCTCCAGATCTGACGCCGGTGGCGACCCCCGCGGTGGCCAAGCCGGTCGGCACGCAGCCGCAGGTGAAGCCGGTGAACCGCAAGGCGCCCGAGCCGGCGATCAAGATCACGTACACCGAGCCCGAGCAGCCCGAGCGGACGACTCCCCGGCTGCCGTGGGGCCTGCTCGCCGCGGCCGTCGTCGGCGGCTTTCTCGTCTGGTGGATGATGCGGAAGACCGACGACCTGCCGCCGTCGATGAGGCAGGGGCTCCCCGCGCTGCTCGACGCCGGGTCGAAGAAGGCCGCGCCGCCGCCGGTCGTGGCCGAGGCGCCCGATGCGGCCGCCGCCGAGCCGGACGCCGGCCCGGCTGCCGCTCCTCCGCCCGCGCCGATCGTCGATGCCGGAGCGCCCGCGCCGACTCCGCCGCCGGTGGCTCCGAAGCCGGGCCCGACCGTGCTGCAGCTCGACGCGAAGCCCGACTGCGAAGTGACGATCGACGGGAAGCACTACGGGAAGACTCCGGTGAAGGCCGAGCTGACGCCCGGTCGCAAGGTGGTGAAGCTCGAGAACAAGGAGCTCGGCATCAACACCGGGCGCGTGTTCACGCTCGTCGAGGGCAAGACGCTGGTCGAGAACGTGACCATCGGCCAGGGGACCGTGGTGCTCACGGCGCCCGACGGCGCGGCCGTCTTCATGGACGGTAAGCGCATCGGCACCGCGCCGATGAAGGAGATCACCGTCTACGAGGGCGCGCACCGCGTGCTGGTGACCGTCGGCAAGGCGAAGTGGAGCGAGCCGTTCTCGCTGCACGCCGGCGAGAACGTCCGGTTCAACGTCGAGATCGAGTGAGAGGCCCGCGCCTTCTCGGCTGTGGCAGTCCTTCGCCCGGACCCGTTCGACGACGGCGGGTTCCGCTGCGCGGCCCCGCCTGCTCAGGGTGCGCGCTTTCTCGTCACTTGCGCAGCTTCGCGAGCTGATTCGCGGCGTGCGCTCGCTGCGCGCGTGACGGCGCTCCGGCGAGCGCGCGCTCGTAGGCAGCCTTCGCGGCGTCGACGTCGCCGAGCGCGCGGTACACGTCCCCCATGCTGACGAGCAGCGACTCTGGCGGAGTCTTCGTCATCGCCCAGGCCTCTTCGAACACCTGCCGCGCCTGGTCGTGCTGCTCGAGCGCGGCGAGCGCGGCGCCGAACTTCTCCAGCACGTCGACCCAGACGGGGGCGGGATCTCTCGAGCCGCTCCACCAGGTCTCGTAGAGCTGGCGCCACTGCAGCAGCGCGTCCTCGCGGCGGCCGGACCTCCACGCGGTCGTCGCCGAGCGGTGCTTCTTCGCGACGACGTCCGCCGCCGGTGGCAACGGCACGACGGGCTCGACGGCCTCGTCGCACGGCAGGCAGATCGAGGTCAGCGCCTCGGAGACGAGCAGCATTCGCTGAGCGCCCGCGAGCGCGAGCCGGTCGTCGACGGCGGCGATGCGCGGCGTCTCCTCGTCTCCGATGCAGTCGCGCAGCGCAGTGGTGAGCTTGAGCCCCGCCTGCGGAGACCTCGGCACGTCGACGCGCCCGCGCCCCGCGGCGAGCCACGCGTTGCCGACCCTCGTCTGATCGGGCCCCGAGAGGATCTCTTCGGCGTCTTCCTTGATCGGCACGCGCACCGTGCACGCGCCGAGATCCGCCGTCGCGTACAGGTCCGCGCACGTCGCGAACGGCTTGCGCGCCGCAGCGCCCTGCCCGACGCGCACGACGACGCCGCCGCCCTGGCGGTACAGCACCGTCATCGTCCGCACCGTCTCGAGCGGAGGGCACGCGTCGGTCGACAGCGCGCCGTCCCACGGCTCGCCGGTCGCAGAGACGACCGCGAAGAGATCTCCCTCGAACGCGGGCACCGCCGGGCTGGTGCGCACCGCGTGCACGAGCGTCAGCGGAGTCCCCTCGACGGGCAGCCACAGCTCGCGCACGACGACGCCCGCGGACGCGAAGTCGACCCACGTCTTCGAGGCATGAAACGCAGCGCGAACGTCGATGCCCGCGGCCGCCACCGCCGGCAGCAGCAGCGCGGCAACCGCGCTCAGGACACCGATTGGTCGAGCACCTGGCACAGCTTCTGGAACTGCTGTGGCTTGTCTTTCTTCAACACGATCGCGGCGGCGTTCGCGGCGGCCTTCACGGCCATCGGAACTCCGCCTCCGTATTCTGCCCAGTGGCCGCCGATGAGCAGCCCCTCGACGGGAGTGCGGTAGCCGGCCACCTTCGCCTTCATGTTCGCCTTGGAGGTGCGCTGCGCCATGATCGTCCCGTCCCGGTTGCCGGTGTAGCGCAGGTGCGTGACCGGCGTCGCGACGTCCATCACCTCGATGTGCTGCTTGAGGCCCGGAGCCACGCGCGCCTGCACCCGCTCGAGGATGATGTCCGCGTACTCGCGCTTGAACTGCTGGTACGCCTCGCCGCGGACGAGGCCGGGCTCGGTCTTCCAGTAGTCGCCGTACTTGATGTTGGCCTCGCAGTAGACGGTGAGCGTGCCCTTCCCCGCCGGGGCCATCGAGGGATCGCGAATCGACGGCGCGAGGATCGACAGGCCCGAGGTGTGCGGGTTGCCGTCGTTGTGGCCGTGCCGCGGCAGCCCGTCTTTCGTGAGGAAGACGAGCTCCTCGTCGAGGCCCAAGCGACGCGGATCGCACGAGAGCCCCAGCGAGATCGTCACGCACGAGTTGTAGAGCTCGGCGTTGCGGTAGCGGGCGACGACGTCTTCCGGCACCGCGCCGCCGGGCAGGAGCTTGGTGAACAGCGCGTCGATGTCGCAGGCGCCGATCACCCACCGCGCCTTCACCTCGCGGCCGTCGGCGAGCGTGATGCCCGTCGCGCGCCGCTGGTCGACACAGACCGACTGCACCTCGGTGCGCAGCGCGACGACCGAGCCCGCGTCGTTCACCTTCTTCATCAGCCACTTGATGAACGCCTGGCTCCCGCCGCGCGGAGGCCGCTGGAAGTCTCCGACGTACGCCCAGCCGATCGGCACCAGGCACGAGAGGATGTTCTCCTCGCTGCAGAAGATCTTCTTGAGGTCGGGGCTGACGAAGAAGTCGTTCAGCGCCGCGCAGTCTTTGTCGCCGACGAGGGCCCAGAACGGGCGGCTCCAGCCGGTGATGGAAAGCCCGCGGCTGACGAGCTCGAGCGGCGACAGCGTCTCGCGCGAGCGCATGTACCGCGCGTACGACGTCATGCGCTCGCCGAGCACGCGCGCGAGCTTGAAGAACTTGTCGAGCCCCCGAGCGTCGGCCGGGAACTCCTTCTGCAGCTGCTCTTTGAGCGCGTCGGGCTCGCGGGTGAGCAGGTAGTCGAAGCTGTCGCCCTTGTAGCGGCGAATGCGGTTCAACAGCGGCGCGTCGGGCGGGTCGTCTCCGAGCGAGTGGAAGACCTTGTGCACCATGCCGCCGGGGCCGCACTGGTTGAGCCAGTGGATCGCGGAGTCGAAGACGAACGCCTTGCGGTGGAAGCCGGCGAGGTAGCCGCCGGGCCGGCTCTCGCGCTCGATGACGACGCACGACATGCCCGCCTGGGAGAGCAGCGCGCCGGCGGTGAGGCCTGCGACGCCTCCGCCGATGATCGCGACGTCGCAGCTGTTGGGGATGACGGGCCCTGCCATACGGCGCGTGTGGCTCTATCGCGTCTTGCGTCTGGGTGTCGACAGGGCCTATCCAGCCGAGGCCAATGACGTACGACACTCTCATCGTGGGCAGCGGGATCGCCGGCTCTTCGCTCGCGCTCGCGCTGCGGAAGGCCGGCATCTCGGTCTGCGTGATCGAGCGCGACACGCACCCGCGCTTCGCGATCGGCGAGTCGACGGTACCGTCGACGACGCTCGGCTACGACTACCTCGCGCGCGCGTACGGCATCCCCGAGTTCCACCAGATGTCGCACTACCTGGGGCTCAAAGAGCTCGGGCTCACCGGGTACCCGAAGCAGCACTTCTACTTCGCGCACCACTCCGAGGGGCAGCCGCTCAAGGAGAACGAAGAGCTGATGTACGAGACGCTCGAGCTGCCGCTCGGCCCCGACGTGCACGTGCTGCGCGCCGACACCGACGGCTTCCTCGTCTCGCGCTTCCCCGCCTACGGGGTCACCTACTTCGACAAGACCGAGGTCATCGACTTCGCCCACGACGGCGACGACGTCGTGCTGCGCGTGAAGGGGCCGGAGGGCGAGAAGTCGCTGAGAGGGCGCCTCGTCGTCGACGCGAGCGGCCACGCGTCGTACTTCGCGAAGAAGTTCGACCTGCGCGACCCGACGCCGCGGCTCAAGACGACGACCCGCAGCATCTTCGGCCACTTCGAGAACGTGCCTTCGCTGGAGGACGTCGTCGGCGCGCCGAACCCGTCGTTCCGCTTCAAGCGGCACGGCGGCACCCAGCACCACTGCTTCGAGGGCGGGTGGATCTGGGTCATCCCCTTCGACAACGGCATCACCAGCGTCGGCCTGCAGCTCGACCCGCGCATCTGGCCGCTCGACGAGAGCGTGCCGCCGGAAGAAGAGCTCAAGCGCATCTTCGCGAAGTTCCCGACCGTGCAGGCGCACCTGGGGAACATGAAGCCCACGCGCAAGCTGGTGCGCACCGGCCGCGTGCAGTTCACGTCGAAGACGATCCTGGGCGACGGCTTCGTGCTCACGCCGCACGCCGCCGGCTTCATCGACCCGCTGTTCTCGACGGGCATCACGCTGACACAGTCGTTCGTGTCGCGGTTCGTACCGCTCGTCGAGCAGGCGCTCGGCAAGCCCGGGAAAGTGAACACGGAGGACTTCCGCCCCATCGAGCGCGCGTTCTTCCGCGAGGTCGAGACGATCGACGACATCGTCAGCGGGAACATGAAGTCGTGGGGCCACTACGACACGTTCAAGCAGTACTGGCGCATCTGGGGCTACGCGACGATCGTGCAGTACACCGCGCGCATCGTCGGCAACCACGCGCGCGCCGACGGCTGCACGCTGATGTTCGGCGCGGCCATCGACAAGTGGCGCGACGCCGTCGCGAAGATGAACGAGGCGGTGTTCTCCGAGCCCAAGGGGCCCGCGCTCGCCGCGAAGCTGAAAGCCATGATGGACGAGTGGCCGCACCCGCACAACCGGGCGAACTACGAGGTCGGCTCGGGCCGCTCGTGCAGCGTCGCGATCGAAGATCCGCCGTACTACTTCCGCTGGCTCAAGTGGTTCGTGAACGAGAACCCCGCGGTGAAGGCGGACCGCAGCATCTTCCGGCTCATGGGCTGGGGCGCGCGGCTCGTGTGGCGGATGCTCGCCATCAAGCTCCGGTACAAGGCCGGCGGCGCTGACCCGTTCTCGCGCGCGGTCGACACCATCCGGGCGCTGAAGATTGCGCGCGCGGATGCCCTGCCCGAGCCGTCGAAGCAGCCCGGCGCGTTGCCTGCCGGCGAGTCGCAGAGGGCGTGATGCCGCACGCAGCACCGAAAACGCCGCAGGCGTATCGGAAGGAGCTCGCTCCGCTGCTGTCCGAGCAGCCGCGCCGAGATCCGCTGCGCCTCGTGCAGTTCTGGGCGCTGGTGGCGGCGTTCGTCGGGCTGCAGGTGTGGGTGGTGAACGCTCCGTCGTGGCCGCTGGCGGCGCTGGCGTCTCCGTTCCTGGCGCTGATCCTCGTGGCGCTGTTCATGCTGCTGCACGAGCTGATGCACTACGCGATCATCGGCTCGCGGCCGCTGACGTGGATTCACGGCTTCATCGCCGGCTTCTACGCGGGGCTCACGCCCGACTCGTGGAAGCACGAGCACGACGCGCACCACGCGTACCTGGGGAAGCCCATCGAAGATCCCGACGCCTGCTACGACGTCGAGGTCTACGCGGCGAACTCGGGCGTGCGCAAAGGCGTCGTGCTGCTGCCCGGCAACCACTCGGTGCTGTCGCTGATGACGCGCCCGTTCTGGTGGATGGCGGTGCACGCGCAGCTGCTCTTCGCCCGGTACCTTCGCCAGAAGAACGTGTCGCGGCGCCGCAAGGTCGTCGCGGTCTCGGTCTGGGTGTTCGACGTGCTCGCGCAGTTCGCGCTGATCGGCTGGCTCGGCCCGCGCTACGCCGTCTGGGGCTTCCTCGTGCCCGTCTGCATCCACAACCTGCTGCTGATGTACTTCCTGCTCGGCACGCACCTGACGTCGCAGAGATCGTTCGAGCGGGATCCCCTGCTCGGCTCGCTGTCGATGACGTTCAACCCGCTGTGGGGCTGGGCGTTCCTGGACTCGGGGAGGCACACCGAGCACCACCTCTTCCCCGGCACGACGCACCGCAAGCTGCGCCAGGTCACGAAGCTGCTCCACGAGCGCTACGCCGACCGGTTCAAGGAGGTGCCGTTCGCCGCGTCGATCCGCGCGCTCGAGACGAGCGGCCGCGTCTACGACGGAGACACCGTGCTCTGGGAGCCCGCCACCGATCGCCGCTTCTCGACGTACCTGAACGAGGACGGGCGCATCGCTGCGCCCGTTGCGGCCGAAGCCCCCGCGCGCGCGAAGGCCGAGGTCACCACATGACGCGGTGGCTGCGGTTTCTGGCGGCATTGGTCGCTGCCCGCGGCCGGTCGAAGCTCTCCATCACCGACGAGTCTGAGCTCTCGTTTCGCGCGTGGCCGACGGAGTGCGACGCCGTCTTCATGAACAACGCCTCGTTCCTCACGCTGTGCGAGGCGGCGCGGCTCGACTTCATGGTGCGCAGCGGCCTGTTCGCCGTGGCGCGCAAGCGCGGCTGGTTCCTGCCGATGGCTGCGGTGCACGTGCAGTTCCTGCGGCCCGTGAAGCGCCTCGCCGAGGTGAAGGTGCTCTCGCGCGTGGCGGCCTGGAGCGGCGACGCCGTGTGGGTCGAACAGAAGGTGATGTCCGGAGGGAAGCTCGCCGCCGTGGTCATCGAGCGCGGCGTCTTCAAGGACGGTCGCCGCACCCTGCCGGCGGACGAGGTCGTCGGCCTCGTCTGGCCGGGCACTGCGCCGCGTGAGCCGAGCCCCTGGCTCGAGAAGCTCGCCGCGTCGGACGCAGAGCTGCGCGACGCGTTGCGCTGACGCGCGACGCTTCTTCCTCCGCCAAATGGCCTTTTTTTCATGCGCTTAAACATGCCTTGACAGGCATATGCTGTTGCCGGCATATACGGATCATGGTTCAGACGCTGGCCGCACTTTCCGACCCGAACCGGCTCCGCATCGTGGAGCTGTTGATGAAGAGCGAGCGCTCGGTGAACGAGCTGGTCGCGAAGCTGAAATTGAACCAGCCGCACGTGTCGAAGCACCTCAAGGTCCTGCGCGAAGCGGGCGTGGTGCGCGCGACGGTCGACGGGCAGCGGCGCGTCTACGCGGTCGAGCCGAAGCCGATGCGCGAGCTGCACCAGTGGCTCGAGCGTTACCGGCAGATCTGGGACGAGCGCTTTGCAGCGATGGATGAAGTCGTCGAACAACTCAAACGAGAGGAGCAGCACAATGACCGCAGCAAGAATGCTGGAGCAGACGATGAAGCGTGAGACCACCCTGAAGCGCACCTCAGACCGGGAGCTCGTCATCGAGCGGACGTTCCAGGCGCCGCCTCGCATCGTGTTCACTGCGTACACGCGCGCGGACCTGGTGAAGCAGTGGTGGGCGCCACGCTCGTGCGGCGCGGTGATGGCCGAGGTGCAGGCCGACGTCCGCGTCGGCGGCAAGTACCGCTACGTCACGCGCATGCCGGACGGCGACTTCGCGTTCTCGGGCGAATACACGGTCGTGCAGCCGTACAGCCGCCTCGAGTACACGCAGATCTTCGAGCCGATGGCGCACGGAGGCGCCGCCCACATCACCATCACGTTCGCAGAGGTCGACGGCTACACCCGCCTCGTCGCCCACGAGCTCTACCCCTCGAAAGAGGCGCTCGAGGGAGCCATCGCGTCGGGCATGGAACGCGGCCTCAACGAGGTCTTCACCCAGCTCGACGAGCTGGTGCCGACGCTGAAGCTCTAAGCGCGCTTCGTCTGCCGCTTGCGGATCATGGCGTCGTAGGCGCGGCCGACGCCCTGCGCGAGGATGAGCAGCTCTCCGATGTCCGGCGGCGTCATCTGGTTCGAGCCCTGGTCCACGTAGACGATGTGGACCAGCTTCGAGCGGACGAGCAGCGGCATCATCACCACCGACTTGGGCACGCCGCCCTTGAGCAGCTTGTAGAACATGGCGGTGCCGGGCCCGCCCTTCATCGGCCCGACGTAGTGCGACTTCGCGTCCTTCACGAGCTTGAACGAGCCGTTCTCGCGCAGCGACACGCCGATGCGGCGCACGGCCTTCTCGTGAACGCCCTGCCCGGCTCCGTGCCAGCCCATGAGCAGGTCGCCCTGCACGCTCAAGATCAGCGCGCGGCGGAACTTCGAGATCGCGAACCGCAGGACGTTCGCGGCGATCTCTTCGCGGTCCTCCGACTTCGCGATCGCCGCCTGCGCCTCGGCGAACGACAGCGGCTGCAGCGGCGGCGGCACCGGCCCCGGCGCCGACATGCGCGGCGCGGGCACGTTCGGGTGCGGCGGAGACGGCTCGACCTCGATGCCCTCGACCACGACCTCGTCCTCGGTCTCGTCGCGGCTGATCGAGGCCGCGGCGTAGAGCTTCGCGAAGTCGTCCTCGTTGATGAGATCTCCCACGGCGGCGGGCTGCGGGCCCTGCGCCTCGGCGGCGGCCTTCGACGGCCGCAGCGTGTTCATGTCGATGGGCCTCAGGCTGCGAAACGCCTTGCAGTGCCGGCGCAGCAGCTGGTTCATCCGGAACTCGGGGATGACGACGGGCACGACGCGCTTGCCGGCCTTGAAGCCGAGCTGATCGAGCGGCTCGATGCGGCGCGGGTCCATCACCGCGACGGTGACGCGCGTGGCGTCGACGCGCATGGGCAGGATGTCGTGATCGTCGAAGAAGCTCGCGTCGCCCAGGGCCATGGCCGCCGGGTCGGGCTGCATCTCGCCCGCGGCGTACGCGACGTTGTGCTGCTTGCCGAGCATGCGCGCGAGATCCTTCTCCTGAAGGAAGCCGAGCTCGACCAGGTTGGTGCCGAGGCGGCCGCCGTGAACGACCTGCGTCTCGAGGCCCTCCTCGACCTGGGCGGCGGAGCAGAGCCTCTCTTCGAGCAGCATGTCCCCGAGACGCAGCACCGCGGCTTTCTATAACGGATCGTGCGGGTGGTGGCTCAATCCGATGACGTTGCCTTCGGGGTCCTTGATGTAGACCGTCCACCGCGACTGCTTCTCGATCGGCACGCCGTGCTTCGAGAGGTGCGTGAGCCACGCGGCGCGATCTGAGCGCGGAATGCGCAGCGCGACGAGCGAGTGCCCCAGCGTGCCGCGGGTGCCGGGCCTGAGCTCTTCGATCGCGAGGAAGCTGCCGTCCTGCGACGCCTCGATCCAGATGCTGCGCAGGCTGCCGTCGTCGCGGAAGTGCCGCGCCCGCTCGGGCAGCTCGAGGACGTCGCGGTAGAACGCCGCGACCTTCTCGACGTCGTGCACCTGGATCGCGACGTGGTGAATGCCGAGCGTGCGCATTCTTTAAAAGCTGCTCTGCATCGTGACGTCGCTGCCCATGCCGTCGTCGGGCTGCAGCGAGGCCGAGAAGCCGCCGTGCAGATCGAACGTGTCCATCGCTTCGGCGCGGACGCTGCGGAGGTTGAGCGCGCACGCGCCGAGCGCCATCGTCGTATCCGACGTCCACGTCTTCGTGCCGTCGTTGAGCACGATGGTGCACTCGGTGTCGGCCATGCCGCCGCTGTAGTTCACCGCCATCGGCTTCGAGGTGACGACGAACTGCGCGCTGACCGTCGTCGCCGCGCCCATCGCGGTGCCGACCTTGATGGTGGTGCGGTTGCCGGCGCTCACCCACTGCGCGCTCTGGAAGCTGCACGGCACCGAGCCCGTCTTGCCGCCGGTGAAGGTGCACATCGACGCGGTGCCGCTTCCTCCGCCGGCGCCGCCGCCCGCGCCGCCATCGGACGGCGTCGTGCCGGGGCTGCAGGCACACCACATCGCCAGCGGGATCATCACGAGAGTTGGGCGCACGAATTGGATGCTAACCAAACGAAGTCGTCGCGGTAGAGTCTCGTGCGCCCCATGGAAGATCGACGGGCCATCAACCGACTGCCCGTGCCGCGCGTGCTGGTGAAGATCAGCACTCCCGAGCGCATGCGCGTGGCGTACCTGAAAGATCTCTCGGAGGGCGGAGTCTTCATCCGCACCGACAAGCCGCTGCAGCTCGAGCGCATCGTCGACGTCGACCTGCTCGCGCCGGGCCGCGTCGAGCCGATTCGCCTGCGCGGCCGCATCACGCGCGTGCAGAACGACGAGGCGAGCAAGGCCGCGAGCCTGCAGGGCATGGGCGTGAAGTTCATCGAGATGACGCCGCAGGCCGACGCGGCGCTGAAGGCCCTCGTCCAGGAGTACGCGTCGCCGAAGGCGACGAACACCCCGCCGCCGTCGAGCGTCCCGGACGGCAGCACCATCGCGCTCAAGCAGGCGCTCGAGACCACCGAGGTCCTGCGCGCCACGCTCGCCCAGCGAGAGGCCGAGCTGCGCGAAGAGCACGACCGCCGCCAGGAGCTCTCGGTGCGCGTGCTCACCCTCACCCAGGAGCTCGAGGGCGTACACGCCCGCGGCAGCGACGGCCAGTCGGTGGCGCTCGAGGCCTTGAAGGTCGAGCTGCAGGCGGCGCGCGCCGAGCTCGGCGAGCTCAAGGCCCGCCTGCAGCAGGCCGAGGGTAACGCCGAGGCCTACCGCCAGGAGATCGCCGTCCTCGAAGAGGCCGACGCCAGCACGCGCCGGCTCGCCGAGTCGCTCGCGCAGCAGAAGCAGAAGGTCGAGGCCGAGCTCAAGAAGGTGCGCGACGAGCTGCAGAGCCACGCGCAGATCGTCGAACAGGAGCGCTCGAGCGGCTTCGCCCGCTCTGCCGAGACCACGCGGCTGCTCGAGGCCGAGCGCGCGCGCCGCCTCGAGACCGAGTCGCAGCTCGAGAAGCAGGCGGCGCAGAACGCGAACCTGAAGAAGCGCCTCGACGAGATGGAGCCGATGCTCGAGCAGGCGCGCAAGCACGTGTCGGGCCTCGGCCAGGCGGTCAGCGAGCTCACCGCCGCGCGCGCGCGCGTCGACACGCTCGAGAAGGCGCTCGCCGAGGAGAAGCAGAAGAGCGCCCGCCTCGCCACCCGCGAGCGCGAGCTGCGCCAGCTCGTCGCGGCGATCTCCGCCAAGGGCGACGACGTCGTGGTGATGGACGACGAGGTGCCCCTGACGGATGAAGTGCCGCCGCCGGCGATGTCTCCACCGCCGGTGCCGTCGCAGGCTGCGGCCATCGGCGACGCGATCGGCGATCTGCTCGGCGAGGCCCCGCCGCCCGTCCATGCGCCGTCGCTCGGCGATGGCCCGTCGCTCGGCGATGCCCCCTCGTTCGGCGATGAGCTCAAGTCCAGCGGGACGATGATCATGGCGCGGCTGCCGCCGATGGAGAGCCTCGGCACCATGGACCCGTTCGCCGAGGGTCCACCGGCCACGACGACGCTCGTCAGCATCACCGACGAAGAGCCGACGGTGCCGGGCATGGCGCCGGCGTCGCCCACGCCCGAGCCTTCGGCGCCGCCGGTGCCAGACGTGGGCGAGCAGCTGCCCGGCGACGTGGACTCGGTCGACGTGGACGTCGACACCGACTGGGGAGGCCAGGCGATCGCGGTGGCTCCGCCGGCGGACCAGCAGGCGTTCCTCGAGCGGCTGCGCGCGAACGACAAGCTCGTCCGGCGGCCCAGCTTCTTCGACTACAACGCCGCCGACACCGAAGAGGAGCACGTGATCGGCAGCCTGATGGGCGGCGATCGCTACGAAGATCTGAAGGTGCTGTCCCGCGGGCAGTGCACTCCCGAGCAGCTCGAGTCGCACCTGCTCAAGTTCCATCGCCTGGGCCTGATCGGCTTCGACGCGTGAGAGTCCCTTAGTCGATGGCAGCGATCCTGATTGTCGAAGACAACGCCGACCTGGCGCACCTGCTCTCGTCGGTGGGCGAGATGCGCGGGCACCTCACGCGCGTCGCGCTGTCGGGCACCGAGGCGCTCATCGCGCTCGGCCAGCAGCGCTTCGACGCGGCGATCGTCGATCTGTACCTGCCCGACATCGAGGGCCGCGAGATCCTCCAGCGCATGAAGGCGGCGAAGGTGCCGTTCTTCGCGATGAGCGGCGTGTACAAGGGCGACGCTGCGGCGACCGCCGCGGTGAGCGAGCACGGCGCCGCCGCGTACTTCGAGAAGCCGTTTCCGATTCTCGAGCTGATGCGCAAGCTCGAGGAGCTGACCGGGCCGGTGCAGCAGCGGCCGCCGCCTCCGCCCGAGTCGGCGTACGACGCGATCGAAGAGACGGTCACCGTCACCGAGCCGCCCGTCGGCCCGCCGGATCCGTCGGACGAGTCGAACCACCCGGTCGAGCTCGCGCCGATCGACACGTGGGAGCGCACCTGGAAGGCCGAGTCGGTGCGCGCGCGGGCCGCGCCGCCGGTGAAGCGGCAGATGCTGCGCGCGGGCTCGCTGAAGACGACGAGCGTTCCGCACCTGCTCAACGCCTGCTACCAGGCGCGCCTGCGCGGCGACCTGCTCGTGAAGCACGGCTCGTCGGCGGCCATCAAGGTGGTGAGCCTCGAGGCGGGCCAGGCCGTCTACGCCGCGAGCAACCTGGCCCACGAGCGCTTCGCCCGCTTCTGCGCGCGCAAGGGCCTCTTGCCGTCGGCGGATCTCGAGGCCGTCGCGCAGCTCGCGAAGGAAGAGCGGCTCAAGACCGGCGACGCGATGGTCCGGCTCGGCATCCTCGACGAGCCGAAGCGCAAGCAGCTGCTCGAAGACCAGGTGAAGGAGATCATCTGGTCGACGTTCTCGTGGACCGACGGCGAGTTCGCCTTCGCGCCCGACAAGCCGCTCAAGCCCGACGTGGTGAAGATCTCGGTGTTCCCCGGCCAGCTGATCCTCGAGGGCTGCGCGCGTGAGCCGCTGGTCGCCTTGCGGCAGCGCATGAAGCTGTCGATGAAGCTGTTCCCCGCCGCCGACCCGCCGTACCAGCTCGAGCAGCTCGAGTTCACCGGCGAGCAGGCCCAGGTCATCGCCTGGGCTGACGGCACGAAGACGGTGGCGGATCTGGTGGCGCTGTCGGATCTCGAGGAGCGTGACGTGCTCGGGCTGCTGCACGGGCTGATGCAGGCAGGGCTGCTCGAGCAGCGGACGGAGACGTTGCGGTCGCGGCGCGTGAGTTACGGGCTCTGAGGAGCGGGAACTACCGGGTTCGCGTGCGCGTTCGCGTTCGGAACAGGCGACCCCGAACGCGACCGCGAACCCGCACCCGGCAGTTACCGGCCTCGACTCCAGCGATCCCTCGTCACGTTCGAAGGCATGGCCGCTCCTCCCAGCAGCATCGTCAGCGCAGGGTAGGCCCACGACGGATCTCTCGCGACGGCCTTCACCGCGGCGGCGACGTCGGCGTTCCTCCGCGGCAGCACGAGCTTCTTCGTCTTCGCGCGGAGCACGGCGGGCCCGTCGCCGTCGCAGATCTCGACCTCGGTGAAGGCGGGCCGCTTCGTGCTCGTGGCCGCAGCGCGGAAGATCTTCAGCGCCTCGCGCTCTTCTTCGGTCAGCGCCTCGAGCGGCAGCGTCTTCTGCCACGTGCCCGCGACGAGGCCGGCAGCAGCGCGGGCGACGCGCGTCGACGACTCGGCGAGCCCCTTCAGCGAGAACACCGCCCCGCCCTTCACGCCGACCGGCGGCGGAGCGAACGACACGCCGAACAGCTGCGACAGCCGCGCGCGCTCGGCGGGAGACAGCACGAAGATCGGCTGCTGCGTCACCGCGCTCGCCGCCTTCGCCTCGTCGTCGACCGCGAGCACGCTCTTGTCGGCGCCGTGATGAACGAGCTGATCGATCGAGCTCCACTCGAGCGCCTGCGTCGGCCCGTACAGCGCCGGCAGCATCTTCACCTTCCGCACCGACGCGCTCTTCGCGAGCGAGGCCGAGTTGAGCAGCAGCATGCGCAGCTTCTGGCGATCCGCCGGCTCCAGCCGCCCCATCTCGGCCGCCGTGGCCAGCGCGAGCTCGACCGCCTGGTCTTCCAGCTCGACCAGCTCGCGCTTGAAGGCCTCGCGCAGCTCTCCGGCGCCGACCTGGCCCTTCCCGCGCTCACCCAGCTCGATCGACGCCTCGACGTTGAAGCCGCCGGGCAGCGTCGTGTGCGTCGACACCACGCCCCAGCGCAACATCCACACGCGCGCCGTGTCGGGGCTGCGCACCAGCGCGACCGTGCCCTCGAGCGGCGGCTGCAGCGTCGCGTCGACGATCGCGTCCTTCGAGCCGCGCGGCAGCTCGACGCCGTCGAGCGTCACGACCGCCGGCGCGAACCGCAGCGCCACCTCGAGCCACTTCTTCGCGCGCGCGAAGTCGAGGGAAGCGACCTCGGCCTCGACGATGACTCCGCGGCGCGGCAGCGACGTGCCCTTCGGAGCGCCACGCCTCAGCCGCTCGACCCCCTCGCAGACGATGCGAAGGCCCCGGGCCTCGAGACCGACCAGCGAGACGAGCCCGACCTCTCCGGCGCGCTCGAGATCCAGCAGCGCGCGGTGGCGCACCGCCGGCCCGCGCGACGGCTCGAACAGCGCGGCCAGCGCCTCGATGGAGGCCTCGTCGATCGGAGGGCCGTCATCGGTGATGCGGACTCCGCGGGCCTCGAAGCCGACGTCGACGCGGGCGGCTCCCGCGCGCAGCGAGCGGCGCACGAGCTCGGCGGGGATCTGCCACGAGCCGCCGAGCTCCGCCTCGGCGAGCTTGCGGATCTCGGAGTCGACGTCGATCGTCAACAGCTGCTCGACGTCGACGTTCATGACGAGATCTTGTCCTTCGGATCGCCGAGGTGCTGCACGGCGTCGTCGAACGTCTCGACGCGCTGCTGCTCGACGGCGGGGGCCTCAGGCGCGGCGTCCCCCTCCAGCTCTTCGTACACCGCCGCCTTCGCGAGCGGGGCGAGCAGCCGCGCGCGACGCGACGACGGCATGCGCAGCCACAGCGCGGCGTGATCGACGACCTCGAACAGGGCGCGCGAGGGCCGCGACGCAGACAGCGCCGCCACGCGCGGCAGCCACTGTGCGTCGCCGTTGATGACGACCCACTTGTCGGCCTTCGTGCCCGGCACGCTCAGCACCGCCGGCTCGCTCACCACGGCGTCGCTCACCATCAGCGTCCATTGCTCGCCGCGCGCGGCCAGGTGCGCGTTCACCTTCTCGAGCAGCGGCGGAATCTTCGCGAGCCTCAGCAGCCGGTCCCAGCGATCGAGGTTCACCGCGCCGAGCGCCTCGGCGACGACGCGGCCCTCGGGGCGCATGGCGTCGAGCACGACCGCTCCGGCCTTGACCGAACGCTCGGTGAACGGCGCACCGACGTCGCTCGAGTACAGCTTCTCCCGGGCAGCGAGCTCGTACGCGAGGCCGAGCGAGATCGCCGAGCCGCCGCGCCGGGGCACGAGCGGCAGATCGAACAGCGCCGGGACATGACTGAAGGCCTCGGGCCGCGCGAGCGCCCCCTGCAAGAGCCGCGAGACGTCGTGATGCTCGTCGAGCTGCAGCTGCCGGCGCACCCGCGGCCGCAGGAACAACAGCGCCAGGGCGAGCAGCGGCGCCGCTCCGAGGAGGCCCAGCGCCGGCTTCGGGAGCTCGACCGCCGGCAGCGTGATGTGGAAGCCGCGGTCAGGCTCCGCGCTGCGCGTGGCCACCGCCGTCGCCGGCTCGGGCGCCCTCACGCCGACGGCCATTGGCGCGGGCCGGGGCTCGAACACCGGGGGCGGCGGGGCCGGAACGACGCCGGCGACCACCGGCGCCGCGGCCGGCGCCGAAGCGTCGATCACGGCCCATTGGCCGCCGACCGAGTACTCGACCCACGCGTGCAGGAGCGGCTCGGCGCGTCCGTGGCGGCCGAGGTAGCCGACGGCCACCCGCGCCGGAATTCCGGCTCGCTGCAGCAGGAGCGCGAGCACCATGTTCTGGACGTCGCAGTCGCCGGCACCGATGAGGAGCGTCCGCTCCACGAAGTCGGCCGTCGGAGTTCCCCGGTTCAGCCGGCCTACAGAAGGGTCGTTCGTGTATTCGATGTGGTCTGCCACCCAGTCGCGCAGGACCCCCGCGGCGCTCGTCCGGTCGAGCTTCGACACGTCGGGCGCGCCGCTCGGCAGGGCCGGCGCCTTGAGCGGCTGGGCTCGACCCGGAATGCTGCCGGGCCCGAGGCGATACGACACCCGCGCCCGCTGCGAGCCCTGAATCCAGACCGCGGGCTCGCCCTGCGGCGTCCGCAACACGTTCTCCGGCTGACCGTTCACCGTCAGGGTGTCGCGATCGAGCACGTAGCCCGACGCGACCGGCAGGCGCAGCCAGCCGGTCTGCGCGTCGACCGTGAGCGCCATGCGGACGCAGCCCCTGGTGCACGGCCGCACCGGATACTCCTCGTCGACGTCCTCACGGGCCAGCCAGGTGACCTCGTCCGGCGAGCTGATGTGCAGCGACGCGAGGTGCAGCGTCCTCGACGCGGGCACGTAGGTGATGTCGGTGACGCTCGCCTGCTTCGGCAGCGCGTCGGTGCGAGGCCCGCCGTAGTTCTTCGACGGGTCGCGGTACGGCTGGGTCGCCGGCGGCGGCGGCTCGCGCTGCGGCACCGGCGGCGCGGGAGCCGCGTACGTCACCTGCTTCGCCGGCGCGGTGCGCAGGACGCTCGAGAGCAGCCAACCTCCTCCGCCGAGGAACGCGCAGGCGGCGGCCACGGCGATCGCCGGCCGAAGCATGCGCTTCCACAGCGGCACCGGGCGCGAGAACGCGAGCTGGCGCTCGATGAGGCGGGCGAGCTCCTTGCGCGAGAGCTCGACGGCGCGCCGCAGCGCCTTGTCGTCGCGCGCGTCGGAGCGCGAGCGCACGAGGTTGAGCTGATCTCCGTCGAGGATGACCTGCGGAGCGAGCCCCTCGAGCATCGGGTCGAGCTGGCGCGACTGGCCGCCCTTCTCGTCGGGCGCCGCGAGCAGCTCGTCGACGCTCGCGGTGGTGCGCACGTGCAGGCCCTTGCTGAACAGCTCGACGTGCGGCCTGGCGCCGAGCGCGACGACGCCGCGGACTCCGCGCTTCTGGAACGTGGCGGAGGGCGCGGGAAGCGAGAGCTCTTCGGTGATGCGCTCGCCGTCGATGACGACGTCGAGCGGCACCGTCGGGTCCGCCCGCGTCATCAGGTACCGCGCGTGCGCGCGGGCGGCGGCCTTCACCTGCTCGCTGACGTACGGCACGAGGCTGCGCGTGAGGACGATCTCGGTTCCGCGAGGCCCCGGCTGAACCTCTCCGGCGGCGGCGTGCTCGAGCTTGCCGTCGAGCAGCACCTCCCACGGCTTGCCGCGCCGGGGCCACGAGCGGATGGCGATGGTCGCCGGCTCGAACCGCAGGATCGACCAGAAGCCGACGCCGAAGCGTCCGGCCATGCCGGCCGCTCCTTCTTTCGACGAGGCATAGAGCCGGAAGAGGAACTTCTTCGCGTGCTCCTCCGTCATGCCGTCGCCGTTGTCGCGGCAGGTGAGCCTCACCTGCTCGTCGCGCGCGGCGACGTCGATGCTCACCGACGTCGCGCCGGCGTCGCGCGCGTTCTGCAACAGCTCGCGAACGAAGATCCACGGATCGGCGCCGTACCGCTCGGCCTCGAACTGCGCACGATCCCGGAAGTCCATCGCTGCACAGGAGCCTAACGCTCCCGCGGGTACTACTTCGAGCCACCGGCCATGGGACTGACCTCGGCTCCGAAGCGCTCGACGTTCGCGAGCCACGCGGCCGCGTTCTTCACGTAGCGGCCGGTGCCGGCGGTGTCCCACTTGTAATAGAGGCGCGTGAAGCCGCCGTCGAAGACCGCGCGCTTGCCGTTCTTGTCGTAGAAGCCCGCGACGAGGTTTCCCGCCGAGCCGTAGATGAGCGGCGTGAGCACTTCGTTCGGCCGAATCGTGGCGATGGTGACGCCCTCGTAGATGTTCTCGAGGCCGGTGGTGAGCAGGTGGCCGGGGATGAGGCCGGACTTCGCCTTGCCCTCGCGGCGGCCGACGGTCTGGTCGCCGGGCAGGTTGCCCTCCATGGTGACGCCGAGCAGCGCGCGGCCCACGACGTTCGCGTCGTCGTAGCAGGGCTGGTTGTCACCCCAGATGTAGACGCCGTGGCCGGCGTCGAAGAACTTCTTGATGACCGCGACGTGCTCGTCGCTCAGGTGCCGGCCGGAGCAGTCGGCGATCACCCAGAGCTGGTTCGACTTCTCGAGCCCGGACGCGAGCTCCTTCGGCTCGGGCGGCCGGCTCACCCAGCGCACGACGTTGAAGCCCTTCTCCTTCAGCGCGGCCTTCGGCGCCTCGAAGTCGAACGGGTACAGCTGCAGCACCGCGATGGTCTGCCCCTCGAAGGCCCCGTCGACGGCGAGATCGTATTGGTTGCCGCGCGCGTTGCCGTAGCCGTCCTTCTGGACGTCGCGGACGACGGTGCGAGAGCGCACCTCGCCGGTCTTCTCGTCCGTGTAGGACTCGCGCACCTGCTCTTTCGGGGCGTTGACCGCCGCGCTGGGGTTGTACTGCGCGAAGGCCTTCGCGCTCACGGCGAGGAGGAACAGCGAGAGGAGTCTGGCTTTCATGACCGGCCTTCAACGGCCGGCCCGTCATTCCGATCTATCGCCGATGGCGCCGATGAAGACCTTGGAGATCGAGGCCGCTCCGTCCATCTGCCGGCCGCCCACCGAGTAGATGCGCCCGTCGAAGATCGGCGTCTGGTGCACGTGCGCGCGCGCCGCCGGCAGCGTGTCGATGTCCTGGAACGTCGAGAGCGTGAGATCGGCGTTGAAGCGCGCGCGGCGCACGCGGTTCACGTACACCGAGTCGAACGTGCCGCCCTCGCCGCCGCCGAGGAGGAAGACGTGATCGCGGTAGACGACGACGCCGGCCGTCCACGGGCTCTGCTCGATCTGGCCCGCGACGGTCCAGCCGGTGACGACGCCGTTCGCGTCGAGCTCGGAGCGCAGCACGTCGACGTGCGAGGTCATGCCCGTGTCGAAGCCTCCGGCGAGGTACAGCCGGCCGTCGCGCACGAACGCGACGTGGTGGCTGCGCTGCAGCGGCAGCGACGGGGCGTCGGCCCAGTCTTCGAGCGACCCGTCGCCGTTCAGCTTCGCGCGCTTCACCACCGACTGCGCGGCGTTGCCGCTGCCGAGGCCGCCGGCGATGTAGAGCGAGTCGCCGATGACGTTCGCGGTCGCGTGCAGCGCGAAGTAGCGCAGGCGCTTCGGGCTCGCCGCCCAGGTGATGTCGCCGTCGGCCTCGAGCTTGCCGACGTAGACATGGTCGCTGCCGAGCGGCCCCTGCGCGTCTTCGCTGACGCCGGCGAGCAGGTAGACGTGTGTCGCCGTCTGCGCCATCGCGTGAAAGCCGAGCGGGACCGGCAGCTTCTGGCAGTCGACCCAGGAGCCGAGCGAGCCGTCGGCAGCGATCGGCGCGCGGCGGACGGCATCGAAGATCTTCATGGTCGTGTTGTTCACGCCGCCCGCGACGTAGAGGAAGCCGTTCGCGATGAACGTCGAGTGGTGATCGACGCTCGTGGGGAAGTCGGGCGCGGTCGTCCAGGTGATGCGGCAGTCGCGGACGCCGTCGCAGGCCGTGCCGGCGTCGGGCATCGGCATCGGCTGAGGCGTGCCCGAGTCGGGCACCGGGTCCGGAAGCGTCGAAGGCGCGGGAGAACAGCCGACGAGCAGCAACAGCGCAGCGACAGGTCTCATGGCCGCGCCGTTCAGCAACCCGCGCGCCAACCGCCTGCCTCAACGCGAACGCGCAGTTGCACGAAGGCGTGCGTTTCGTGGCGGGGTCGGTGTTAGAGGGGCGGCGCCGTGCGTGCCCTCTTCTTGATCGTCTCCTTGAGCTCGGTGCCAGCCCTCGCGCAGGAGCAGCGGCTGCAGGCGTGGTTCCTCGGCATGGCGCAGGCGCGCGCGCTCGGCGACGGCCTCGTCTACGTCGAGTTTCAGCCGCGCGGCACGCTCTTGCCCTCGTCGGCCGCGAAGGTCGACCAGGTGCTGCTGCGGGCGGCAGTCGGCTGGCAGCTGCACCGCGCGTTTTCGCTCTGGGTCGGCGCCGCCTACATCAACGGCGAGCAGCGCGTGTTCGAGCAGCTCTTCTGGGGCGAGAACTTCGGGCCGGTGCGCCTCACGGTCCGCGCGCGGCTCGAGCAGCGGTGGCTGCCCGACACCGAGGGCGTTGCCCACCGCGCCCGCGTGCAGTTCCGCGCGGCGTGGACGTTCAAGGATCCGTTCCTGCTGATCGTCTACGACGAGCCGTTCGTGAACCTGCAGGGCAACGTCTTCGATCAGAACCGCGCGTACATCGCGTTCGGGTACCGGCCGCACCCGAAGGTGCTCGTCGAGCTGGGGTACCTCAATCAGCTGTTCGCGACGAGGATGGGGCACACGCCGATCTTGACGGTGGGGCTTGGGTTTTGAGTTTGCCGGGCGAGGGCCCGTGCCCTCGCCCAGCTAACTGCTTCTTCTACGGCACGAGCAACCGCGGCACCCTCGCGCCGACCCCGCACAGCACCTCGTAGTGAATCGAGTCCATCAGCGACGCGAGCTCCTCGGCATCGACGCGCTCTTTGCCCTGTCCACCGAGCAGCACGACCTCGTCGCCGATCGACACGCCCGGCACGCCGGTCACGTCGAGCATGCACATGTCCATCGTCACGCGGCCGACGACGGGGCACCGCTTCCCCCGCACCAGCGCGACCGCGCGGTTGGTAAAGCAGCGGCTGTACCCGTCGGCGTAGCCCACCGGCAGCGTCGCGAGCACGGTGCGCTTCATCGCCGTCCACGTGGACCCGTAAGACACCGGCGTCCCCGCCTCGACCGTCTTCAGGTGCGTGATGCCCGTCTTCCACTGCATCACGCGCTGGAGCTGCACGCGCCCCTCGAGCCACGGCGCCGTCACGAGCCCGTAGAGCATGAGGCCGGGGCGCACGAGGTTGATCTCCGCGCCGTCGTGCGACTGAGGCACGGTCAGCGAGCCGGCGGTGTTCGACAGGTGCCGCCACTTCGGCTGGAAGCCGGCGTCGCGCACGCGAGCGAGGCCCTCGCGGAACCGCTGCAGCTGCACCTTCGTCAGCTCGTCGCCCGCGATGTCCGCGTTCGCGAGCTGCGACATGAACCCCTCGACCTCGAGCTGCGGCGAGCCTTTGAGCGCCTCGAGCAGCTCGGGCAGCTCGGACGGCAGCGCGCCGATGCGACCCATGCCCGAGTCGAGCTTGAGGTGCACCCTGACCTTCTCGTCGCCCGCGGCATCACGCAAGCCCTCGAGGTGCTCGCGGCGGAACACCGTCGGCGTCAACCTGTGCTCGACGAGCAGGTGGTACCCGCCCTCGTACGAGCCGCCCATCACCAGAATCGGGGCGCGGACGCCGGCGTTGCGCAGCTCGATGCCCTCTTCCACCAGCGCGACGCCGAGCATCGCGACGCCCTCGGTCTCGAGCACCCGGGCGACCTGCACGGCCCCATGGCCGTAGGCGTTCGCCTTCACCACCGCGAGCACGTCGGCCGGCGCGAACGCCTGCTTCGCGGCGCGCACGTTGTTCCTCAAGCTCGCCTCGGAGACCTCGGCGCGCGTGGGCCGGACCAGGTTGTCGAGCGCACGGCGGCGCGGCAGTTCGAACGGCATGGCGAGTCGCAGGTGCCGCGCAGCGTGGGCGGCGAGACGCGCGACCTTATGAGCAGTACCAGCCATTTTCCTCTCTTGAAGTTATTGGTACTGGCCTTCAAGGTACGGGCCAGGAGATCCCATGTCCACAAACCCTCGCGTCGGCGGCGAAGTCGACGCGTTCTGCACCAAGTGCGAGCTGCTGCTCGCGCACACAATCCTCGCGATGGTCGGTCCCAAGATCGTCCGCGTCCGCTGCAACACCTGCATGGGTGAGCACGCGTACCGCGGCCAGGTCATCCCCAAGGGGGCCGCGAAGCCACGGGCCTCGCGCGCGGCCAGCGCGGCTCCCGCGAAAGTCGTCATCGGCTTCGAAGAGCGCCTCAAAGAGAAGGACCTCACCAAGGCACGTAAGTATTCGCCGAAGGAGTCCTTCGCACCGGAAGAGGTCATGAACCACCCGACGTTCGGTTACGGGATCGTGACCGCCGTCCGCGGCGACAAGATCGACGTCGCGTTCAAGGCCTTCGAGAAGACGCTGCTCCACAAGCGGCCCGACGGCCTGGCCGCCCGGCCCTCGTTCGGCACGAAGGCGACGGCGTCCCCGCAGCCGAACCCCGAAGATGGTGCGCCGATCGAGCGTGCCGAGGCCACGCCCTCGACTCCCGACGGAGGCAGTGGCACCGTCGCGTCGTGAGCCGGCTCACCCTGCCCGCGCTGCTCGTCGCTCTCGCCGCCTGTCCCGGCAACAACTCGCTTCCCTGCAGTGAAGACTCGCAGTGCCCCGCGAGCCAGCGCTGCCGCCGCGGCGCGTGCGGGCCGATCTGCCTGAGCGACTCCGAGTGCGGTACCGAGCAGGTGTGCCGCGCCGGCGTCTGCAAGCCGCGCCCCGAGTGCGCCACGACCGCCGACTGCGCGACCGGCTTCACCTGCGCCGACGATCGCTGCCAGTGCAACGACGACTCGTCGTGCCAGGCGAATCAGACGTGCGACCCCACCGGCACGTGCGTCGCGCGCAAGCGCTGCACCGCCGACGCCGAGTGCGCCGGCACCGGCAAGCGCTGCGAGGTGAGCCAGGGCATCTGCCTGCCGATCTGCACGCTGCCGCAAGACTGCGCTCCGGACCTGGACCCGCGCGTCGCGTTCACCATCTACACGTGCCAGTCGGGCACCTGCACGCGCCGCTGCACGAACGATCTCATCTGCGGCGGCACCGGCATCATCTGCAAGGCGGGCGTCTGCCAGGTCGCCGAGTGCAAGACGAAGACGGACTGCCCGATGAACCAGTACTGCACCAGCGCGACGTTCGGCCGCTGCCTCGAGTTCCAGGTGTGCACGGCGACGTCGCAGTGCCCGGCGAACTCCGAGTGCAAGTCGTTCGAGATGAACCAGTGCCCTCCGGGGTTCGACTGCACGCAGAAGATCTGCCAGGAGCTGCCGCGCTGCCTCATCGACGGCGACTGCGTCAGCGGCACCGGCATGAGCGTGATGCAGACGGGCTACTGCGCCGAGGGCCACTGCCAGCCCACCGTGCGCTGCAGCGGAGCGTCCTGCGGCAGCGGCCTCGAGTGCATCGCGGGCGTGTGCGTTCCGGCGACGTGCCGCGGCCACTCCGACTGCGGAGCGAACCGCGCCTGCGTCGACGGCTCGTGCGCCAACGCGCCGACCGCCGGAGAGCTCATTCAGCTTCGGCTCGAGCCGCGCACCGCCACGCTCGAGGTCGGAGACACGCTCGAGCTCTCCCTCACCGGCTTCATGCTCGGCGGCGCGTCGTACCCGCTGTCGAACGGAACCTTCACCGTCACGAACCAGACGGGCCAGGCCACCGTCGCCGGCAACGTGGTCACCGCCGTCGCCGAGGGCACCGTGAAGGTCACCGGCGCCGTGACCGGCGCGAGCGCTCCGGCGCGGGAGATGACGATCACCATCTACCCGCGCGTGACGGCCGGCCGGCGCGTCATCGTGGTCGACGCGGCGAACGAGGCTCCGCTGCCCGGCGCGAAGGTGATGGCGTGCGCGGGCGCGTCGGCGTGCTCCGAGGTGACGACCGATGCGCTCGGCGTCGCGCTGTTCCCCGACGCCGGCTCGGGGCCCTACGACTTCAGCGCGGTCGCTCAGGACGTGCGCATGGGCGACGGCCTGCCGAAGTACGAGAGCGCGTCGGTCATCGGCACCTCGGCCGGCGACGTCTACCTGCCGCTGCGCGACAACCCGGCGCGCGCGCGCGGCGGCTTCTCGGCGGTGATTCAGTTCTCCGACGTCTCGACCACCGGCCAGTACTGGGCGGGCTTCTCGGCGGCGAGCGTGAGCGACCTGCCCTCGTGGGACCTGCAGGAGCTGCTCGGCGAAAACTTCTTCGTCGAGCTGCCCGGGCTGCAGCAGCGCGTCCCCGTACCGGGGCCGATCGTCCTCTACACCTCGCCCGGCTTCGGCATCCCCATGGAGGTGAAGGCGAAGTCTCTCGGGTTCGCGCAGAGCGGCTTCAGGCACGGCATCGCGTTCGCCGGCCGCACCGAAGCGGCGGTCGCGCTGTCGCTGCGCTCCACCGACTTCCTCTCGTACCTGGGCGCCTTCGACTTCGGGCTGAGCCTCGGCGCGGAGGTGAGGTCGCACCCGCTGGTGCCCGACACGACCGACGTCGACTCTGACGGCCAGTGCTCGAACATGATGCGCTGCCCGATGGGCACCGAAGACGTGCCCGACTACGCGAAGTTCACGCCGATGCAGTACACGCCGCGGCGGCAGCAGAAGCGGCGCACCGAGGTGCTGGTGCCGCGCATCCCCGGCACGCTCGACCAGGTGGTGGTGGCGGCGATCGAGACGTCTCCCGAGGGCGGAGTGCTGCCGATGGGCTTCGCGTCGAAGGTCGCCGGAGCTCCCGGCGCCGACGGCACCCGGCCGGTGGACCCGATCGTGGTGCGCAGCGGCCCGGCCTACGCGGGGCTCGAGATCTCGACGCCCGGCGTGTGGGTGCTCGCGGCCTCGAACGACGGCAACTCGTCGTCGGCGCGCGTCACGCGGACGCCGACCCTGGCCCCCAAGACGATGGTCGCGCAGCTGTTGCCGGTACCGCAGGACTGCAGCTACTCGCCGGCGATGCGCACGTTCACCGCCGGCCAGCCCGAGTGGTCGAGCGTGTATTCGACCGGCGGAGAGCTGGCGCGCGTGTCCATCACCGGCAGCGAGCAGCGGCACACCATCTACTTCGCGATGCAGAGCGGACAGACCGCGGTGCCGCTGCCGCCGATGCCCGCCGGCCCCGGGTCAGATCCGACCCGCCAGAGTGAGATTCGCATCGACGTGGTGACCATCGATCTCGCGGCTGGCGTGAATTCCGTGGATGAGGCGTTCACCCTGGCCGGACCCGACCTCGGCGGGCTCGAGCACCTCATCGACGGGTACTCGCGGTTCCTCCGCTAGCAGAACGGAAAATCCTTCCCAGAAGGCAGAGTTGAACTAGCCTCACCGTCCCAAATGGCCGCTCAAAAAGAGCCCATCATCGGGATCGACCTGGGAACGACGAACTCGTGCGCCGCAATCGTCGACGGCGAGAACAACGGCGTCCCCCACGTGAAGCTGATCCCGTACAAGGGGGGCGAGTACACGGTTCCGTCGATCTTCGCGATCGACGACAAGGGCAACGAGCTCATCGGCTACGAGGCGAAACGCCAGTGGCAGCTGAACCCGAAGAACACCGTCTACGGCGCCAAGCGCCTCGTCGGCCGCAGCTTCAGAAGCGACATCGTCGACACGATGAAGAAGGTCGTCGGGTACCAGGTCCGCCCGAGCGTCGACAACAAAGAGGTCGTCCTCGACGTCGCGAAGAAGGAATTTTCGCTGCAGGAAGTCAGCGCGAAGATCCTCAACAAGATTCGCGACGTCGCCTCGAACTACCTGCGCGTCCCGGTTCACCGCGCCGTCGTCACCGTCCCCGCCTACTTCACCGACCGCCAGCGCCAGAGCGTCAAAGACGCCGGCAAGCTCATCGGCATGGAGGTCGTGCGCATCATCAACGAGCCCACCGCCGCCGCGCTCGCGTACGGCCTCGGCAAGGGCCTCAACGAGAAGGTCGTGGTCTACGACTTGGGAGGCGGCACGTTCGACGTCTCCATCATCGAGATCCGCGGCCAGGTGTTCGAGGTGAAGGCGACCGGCGGCGACATCTTCCTGGGCGGCATCGACTTCGACAACGCGATGATCCACTACGTCCTGCGCGAGTTTCAGCAGAAGACGGGCATCGACCTGTCGCAGGACCCCGTCGCGATGCAGCGCATCAAAGACCTCGCCGAGCGCACGAAGATCGACCTCTCGTCGCGCGAAGAGGCGCCCTTCAACATCCCGTTCATCACCATGACGGCGCAGGGCCAGCCGCTGAACATCGAGATGAAGTTCACCCGCAAGCTGCTCGAGCAGCTCACCGTGGACCTCATCGATCGCACGCTGAAGATCGTCGCGCGCGTGCTGGTCGACTCGGGCCTGTCGACCAAGGAGATCGACGAGGTCATGCTCGTCGGCGGCCAGACCCGCATGCCGATCGTGCAGGACCGGCTGACGAAGTTCTTCGGCAAGCCGCCCTCGAAGGGCGTGCACCCCGACGAGGCCGTCGCCATCGGCGCCGCGCTCTACGCGCACTCGCTGCAGGACGACACGAACCTGCGGCTGCAGCTGCTCGACGTCATCCCGATGGCCATCGGCCTCGAGAAGGCGGGCGGCGAGTTCCACACCGTCTTCCCGCGCAACGCTCCGATTCCGAACGCGAAGCAGATCATCGGGACCACGAGCGCCGACAACCAGTCGGAGCTCATCATGCGCATCTTCCAGGGCGACAACGAGCACGTGACCAAGAACGAGCAGCTCGGCGAGTTCACGTTCTCCGGCATCCGCCCTGCCCGCGCCGGAGAGGTGCAGGTCGAGATCACCTTCGACGTGAACGTCGAAGGCATCCTCACCATGTACGCGCGAGATCCGTCGACGGGCAAAGAGCTGAAGACGACCGTCAAGGTCACCTCGCACTGAGCCCCCTTTTCGCCGCGCCCACTGGGGCGGATTTGCTCGGGAACAGCCTGTCAGCTTGGACGGTTGCGAACCGTCGGCCTGGCACTTGCGAGGGGCCGGCGACTTCGAATGTCCTCTGTTTCTTCCGTGCTCGAGCAACCACAGCCCGCGGCGCCCCGTACGCACTCGCAGCCCGAGGTCGTGGCCTCGATCGCGCCCGAGCTGCCGGCGTCGAGCTCTCCCCTCCGCGCGTTCAAGAACCGCGACTTCCTGCTGCTGCTGACCGGCGCGTTCGTCTCCAACATCGGCACGTGGATGGAGCGCGTCGCCGTCGGCGTCTGGGTCACCGAGACCACCGGCAAGGCCGCCGCGACCGGCTTCGTGACCGCGATGCTGTTCCTCCCCGTCGCGATCCTCGCGCCCATCGGAGGCGCCCTCACCGACCGCGCCGAGCGCCGCTCGTGGCTCTTGCGCTGCAGCATCGCGCAGGCGGTCGTCGCCGCCGTGCTCGCCCTGCTCGCCTCGCTGCACGTCCTCACCGTGCCGCTGATGGGCCTGCTCATGTTCCTCACCGGCTGCACCTCGGTGCTGCTCACGGCCGGGTTCAACGCGCTCATCGCCGATCTGATGGATCGCAAAGATCTGACCAGCGCGATGTTCCTCAACTCGGGCCAGTGGAACATGGCGCGCATCGTCGGCCCGCTGCTCGCCGCGCCCGTCGTCGCGTTCGGCAGCGCCTCGCTCGCGCTGTGGCTCAACGCCCTGAGCTTCGCGGGCGTCATCTACGCCGTGGTGAAGATGCGCTTCCCGCCGCAGAAGCCGCACTCGGCCGGAGAGACGCTGAAGCAGTCGCTGATGACCGGCATCCGCACCGCGCGCGACGACGCCGGCATCTTCAGCGCGCTGGCCATCACCGGGCTCGCCGGCCTGTTCATCGCGCCGTTCATCGGCCTCATCCCCGTGTTCGCGCTGCAGGTGCTGAACGAGGGGCCGGCGGCCGCCTCGCTGCTCGTCGCCGCGCAGGGCACCGGCGCCGTCGTCGCCGCGCTCGTCTCGGCCTCGCTGCTCGATCGCGTCGGCGCCGCGGCGTGGCTGCGCGGCACCTGCGTCGCCGCCGTCGGCGTCACCGCCGCGTTCTGGCTGGCGCCGAGCCTGGGCTGGGCGCTCGCCGCGATGGTGGTGCTCGGCGCGGTGTACCTCTCGCTCGTCACGAGCACGTCGCGCGTGGCGCTCGGCAAGGCCCCTCCGGGGACGCAGGCGCGGGTCGCGAGCCTGTTCCACATGATGCTCGACACCACCTACGCGCTGGGAGTGATCGCCGCCGGCGCCGCCGCCGACCTCATCGGCCTGCGCGAGGTCGGCGTCGCGACGGCGGTGATCTTCGGAGCGCTGATGCTCGCGCTCGCGAGATCGCGCCGCCACCTGTTCGTCTCGCTGCAGTCTTAGCGAACGCAGTTGCGCATATCATATGCATCACCTATGCATATGGTATGGCTTCCGAGCGGACGACGATCATCCTCGGCGACGCAGAGCGCGCGGCGGCGAAGCGGCTGGCGGTGCGGTGGGGCGTCACCCCGTCGGAGGCCATTCGGCGCGCGCTGCTCAAGGTGGCCGATGCCGAGCTCGTCGAGCATCGTCAGCGGCGCGCGAAGCAACGCCGGGCAGCACTCGAAAAGCTGATCACCCTGTCTCGCGGCCTGGACGTGGACGCCGAGCTCGAGCGCCTCAGCGCGGAGCGCGACGAGTGGTGAGTCGGTATCACCTCGACACCGACTTCCTCGTCAAGGCGCTCGGCAGGCCCGGGCCCGAGCGCGAGGTGCTGCGCCGCATCAGTGACAGCCTGGCGGAGATCGAGATGGCCGCGATCGCCTGGTACGAGTTCTGTCGCGGTCCACGAAAGCCGGAGCAGCAGGCCGTCGCGCGCGCCTACCTCGAGCCGGACGGCATCGTCCCCTTCGGCGAAGAGCTCGCCACTGCGGCAGCCGAGCTCTTTCGCCGTCTCGGAAGCCCGCGAAAGAGAGCGGTGGACCTCGCCATCGCGGCCAGCGCCATCGCGCGCGGCGCCCGACTGCTCACCGCGAACACGCGCGACTACTCGGGCATCGAGGGGCTGCTGCTCGGAGAAGAGTAGCGGGCGCTCACAGCCCGCGCGCGCGCAGCATCGCGATCAGGTCCCGGTAGAAGTCGATGTACTTCCACTCGTTGAACAGCCCCGGCTTCTGGCCGAAGAGCTGGCCGATCTCGTCGAGGTGGTCGGCCGGCACGCAGCCCAGGAAGGTGCCCCACTTCGCGCTCGAGACGGTGACGAGGCCGTCGTTCGGCTCGGGGTCGAACCAGTTCTCCTCGAGGTACAGCTCGGTGGCCGCGAGCCCGGCGTTCGTCGGGTCGAGCTCGCCGTCCCACTCGGTGATGAAGAGGGGCCGGCCCGCCACGTTGCACTCGGTGCGGCCCGCGCGCATGCCGCTGCGGCCCGCGACGGAGAAGTACGGCACGCCGGGCGCGTCGGTGTACTTCGAGTTGAACGCCGAGATGCCGGCGACCGAGAACTGGCCCAGCGCGGCGAAGAGCGACGTCTCTTTGCGCGACTCGGTCCACAGCGAGCCGCCGATGAGGCGCACCAGCTCGTCGACCGCGGCGCGCGCGCGGGGGCTCGTCACGGCCTTCGTCGCGAGATCGCCGACCGGGCTGCCGCGGTGCGGAGTCGCCACCGTGACGACCGCCGCGATGAGCTCGGGGTGCTCGTACGCGACGACGCGCGCGTCGAGGCCGCCCTGCGAGTGGCCGATGAGGATCACCTTCGCGGCCCCGGTCTCGCGCAGCACCTGCTCCACGTGCGCGAACAGCTGGGCGCCGCGCTTCTGGGAGTCGTTGAACGGGTCGACCGCCGGCGTGAACACCTGCCTCTCGCCGCGGATGGCGAGCGCGTCCTTCACTCCGTAGAAGTAGGAGATCTGATCGACGCCGGCGAACGCCTCGAAGCCGAAGAAGCCGTGCGCGAGCACCACCGGGTACGGAGGCCCCTTCTTCTCCGGCACGAAGCCGCGCGGCGCGGGCTGGGCCGCGGTCACGTCGGCCGTGGGCGCCGTCTCGCCCGGCTCGAGCCCGACGATGCCGGGACTTCCGCAGGCACAGACCAGCAAGGCCACCCAGACGAAGCGCATGCGGGGCGAACACTGCTCGGAAGCTGATGTTGGAGTCAACCCGCGGCTGTCCTCGACTGAGACGGCGGCGCGACCATGTTCCACGCGCTTCTGGAGCGCGGCGGCTCCACCTGGCGCCACGCCCGCGAATTCCCGCGCGCGTGGCCGCGGCACCGCCGATGCAAAGGCGCCGCGGCAACAGAGGGGACGAAGGAGTACGTCCATGAGACCGGTTCTCGCCGTGCTGCTGTGCGCTTGCGCAGGCACCGCCGGAGACGTCGCCGTCGACCGCGCCACCATCTCGTTCAAGTCCGACGGCAGCAAGCTCGCGCTCGAGTCGGCGCCGCTGCAGGAGGGCTACCAGGCGACGTACCCCAACCCTCGCAGCCACGACTGGGTGAAGGTCGAGGTGACCTCCGACGCACGGCTCACGGTCGCGTGCCGCAGCGAGCGGCGCATCGACTGCGCCGACTCTCCCGTGACGGTCAGCGTCGAGGGCGGCCGCGTGCGCGTGTTCGACGTCTACAACGTGAAGCTCGCCGACCTCGAGTACACGGGCCGGCTCTGCGGCTCGCGCGGCAGCACGACGCCGGCGATGACCGAGTCGATGGGCAACGACCCGACCGTCGCGCTCGCGCTCGAGGACCCGGGCGACCTCGACGACGACGACGATGACGACGCGGCCAAAGACTGCCCGGGCGAGACGCCCACGACCTCGACGTGCCCCGCCCCGGAGGCGAAGCAGGCGTTCTGCACCCGGCTCAACGCGGGCCTGAGCGAGAACGCGCTGCCCGCGTTCGACTGCACGCACCTCGGCACGAACCGCACGTTCCCCGAGCCGCAGCTCGACGGAGAGATCGCCTGCAAGGCGCGCATCGTCGGCCCCGCGGGCAAGGCCACGCGCTCGCAGTACGCGGGCTGCAAGGAGCTCGTCCGCACGTGGGAGAACGAGTCGCTCGCCGAGATCCGCAACACCGGCCTGTGCGGCGGGTCGCCGCTGGTGCTCGACCTCGACGGAGATGGCATCAACGCGACGACGCTCGACCGGGGCGTCACGTTCGATCTCTTCGCCACGCGCGCGACGCGCACCGCGTGGCTCGGCGGCGGCGACGGCCTGCTCGTCATCGACCGCAATCACAACGGCCTCATCGACGACGGCACCGAGCTGTTCGGGCAGTCGACGTTCGCGCAGAGCCACGCCGACGGGTTCGCGGCGCTGGCGCGGCTCGACGCGAACGGTGACGGCGCCGTCGACGCGCACGATGCCGCTTTCGCCGACCTGCGCGTCTGGGTCGACGCGGATCACGACGGCCGCGGCCCGGCGAGCGAGTGGCTCACCCTGCCCCAGGCCGGCGTCGACGCGCTGAGCACCCGCTCGCACCGCGTGGACACCGGCGCGGTCGGAGATGGGCGCGGCAACTGGCTGCCGCTGCGATCTCACTTCGATCGCACCGACGGCACGCGCGGGCAGCTGGTGGATGTCTGGTTCCGCGTGGAGTGACGTTCAACCCGCCGCCACGCCCCACACTCCAAACAGCAACATCGCCGCGGCAGCCCCGGTCCCCACCCACCGCCGGATGTCCGACGGCTCACCGACCGTCATCACCAGCAGCGCGACGCCGACGCCTCCGTAGCCCACCTGGGCCACCGGCGACCCGCCCGCGGCCCACGCGGCGATCACCTCGGCGATCGCCACCATCTGGGCGAGCTGCTTCGCGGGCCCGGCCGAGGCGATCAGCATCATGGCGATGCCCATCTGCAGCGCGGCCAGCCCGAGCGGCCACACCGCCTGCGGGCGATCGCTCAAGACGCCGACGACGCGCATCACCCAGGCGAACGTGCACGCGATGAGCACTCCCGCGGGAGGCCCCGGGTGGGCGTCGACCGCGCCGGTGATGCCGCCGAGCGTGGTGCGGGTGGCCTCGAGGTCCTCCTCGTCCTTGCGGACGCCGTGGCCGGCCGCCTTGCGCACGCGCTTGAACAGCGGGTTCGCGGCGAACTGGGTGCTGCAGGCGGGGCACGTCTCCGTGCCCTCCGGAATCGGGGTGAAGCCGCAGCTGGGGCACGCCGTCTCGACAGCCATCAGGGCACGAAGTGGGCCTTGCGCGTGATCCACGACTCGCCGCCGCGCCCGTCGCGAACGACGATCCAGAAGTCGACGTCCTGCTCGGTCAAGCCTGCCACGCCTCCGTCGGCGCGCGGCAGCCAGGTGCTCCACGGCTTGGCGAGCATTCCGGTGAAGTCGGTGCCGCCGCTCGTCGTCGGCGAGAAGCGCCCGAGCGAGGTGTGCCAGCTGAACTTCCAGCTCTCCTTCAGGTTGACGGGCTTCAGCGTCACGCTCGGCACGACGTAGTCCTCTTCGAGCGCAGAGAAGTCGGTCGGCGCCATCACGAGCTCCGTGGCGTCCTTCAAGCCGATGCGCATGGTCGGACCGCCGTCGGTGCTCTCGGGCCAGTCCTTCCCCTGGTACGTGACGCCCGGGATCACCGGCAGCACGTTCGCCTTCTGCTCGTCGAACAGCTTGCAGTTGTAGACCATCAGCTTCTGCGCGAAGACCTCTTCGGTCCCCGCGTAGACGTGCATGACGACCGGCACGCGAATGCCGCCGAAGCCGCGGAACGCGTCGGCCTCGATGACGCCCTGGATCAGCGGGAGTCCTCCGTCGAACAACGAGCCGGTCAGCGTCTGCAGCGCGAGCGCCGATTGCAGCCGAATCTCTCCGGGCTTCGAGACGCCGCTGGCGAGCGGCACGTAGCCGCCATCGTCGTTACACTCGAGATCGCCCTGGCTCGTGCAGGCGCGCAGGTCCCAGTTGATGTCGCGCTGCTGCGGGTCGAGCACCAGCCACTTCATGTCGACCGGCGCGGCGAAGGAGATGAAGGCGCCGAGGTTCGGCATGCCGCCGTCGAGCGCTCCGCCGATGAGGCCGGCGCAGGAAGGCGCCATGATCTCCGGCGGAGAGAAGCTCGCCGAGATGACGCGCAGGTCATGCACTTGCGACGGGTCGTCCTGCGGCCCCACGCAGGCAGCGAGCGCCAACATGATCCACACGTGCCTCACAGCGAAGCCCTCACGCCCAGGATGGGAAGGAACGGAATGCCCGGCACGTCGTATTCCTGGCGGAAGCGGTAGTCGGTGATCGTGCCCTCGACGTTGCGCGCGTTGTAGATGTTCTGGATGTCCAGGTAGACCCCGAGCGTCCACCGATCGAAGACGAAGCTCTTGTCGATGCGGAAGTCGAGCTGGTGGAACGTCGAGCGCCGCGCCGAGCCGAAGGGGCCGCGCATCGGGGAGTACGCGTTCGCGTCGAGCCGCGCGAGGTCGCGCTGGTGCACGAGCGGTGAGATCGGGTTGCCGGTGACGACGCGGAACCGGGCGCCGAACTCCCAGCCTCCGCAGGCGACCTCGCGCGAGCAGAACAGCGGAACCCGGTACGAGGCGATGGCGATCAGGTTGTGCGTCTGGTCGGTGCTGTTGACGAAGACGTCGGTGCCGTTGCGGCCGTTCTCGGAGCGGCTGAGCGTGTACGCGAGCCAGCCGAAGAAGTTCTTCGTGACCTCGTGCCGCAGCAGCACCTCGACGCCGTACGAGCGGCCCCACGCGACGTTGCCGCTGCGCAGGTTCGTGACCGAGCCGTCGGGGTTCACCGTCTCGGGAACCGGGCCCACGTTCTCGTAGCGGCGGTTGAAGAAGCCCGTGACGTCGATGTTGATGTTGTCGGTGATCTTCTGCTTCACGCCGAGCGACGACTGGAACGCGCGCTCGTGCCTCAGCCCCGGGTTGCCCAGCGGCGGAGGCGCCATGTCGAACGCCTGCGGCGGCTGGGTGTACAAGCCGACGCTGCCCTTCACCGTCGTCCAGCCGGGGATCGCGTCCCACCGCATCCACAGGCGCGGGTCGAAGGCGTGCCGCGTCTGCTCGTAGATGATCGCGTGCGAGGCCCTCAGGCCCGGAGTGAACGTCAGCGGCCCGACCTTCACGTCGGTCTCGAGGTACAGCGCGCCGTCGAACGTGTTCGGCGACTGCGCGATGCGCTGCGTCTCGGTCTTCGGCTCGGCGCCGGGGAAGCCGCGGTACTGCTCTCCCGACAGGACGGGCAGCTGGGCCTCTCCCACCAGGTGCTCGTCGAAGATGTCGGCGCCGATGCGGACCGTGAGCCACGACAGCGCCTCGATCTCGAGATCGGCGCGCAGGCCGAGCTGGTACCGGTTCGCGTCGAACTTGAGGATGCCGAGATCGATCTGCGCGAGGTCGTAGCCAATCCACGGCACCAGGCGGAACGTCGCCTTCGGAGCCCGGTACGTCCACGTGCCCACCAGGCGGTGGAACAGCGTGTGGAACGAGAGGTTGAAGTCGATGTCGAGGCCGCCGCCCGTCGCGACGACGCGCAGCACGTCGTCGCTTCCGAAGGCCATCAGCGAAAACGTCGACGAGCCGATCGCGTTCGCCTGGCCTCGCTTCGTGCCGTAGTCCACGCGGACCTGGTAGTCCCAGTACACGGGCAGCACCTGCAGCGTGCCGCCCTCGGGATCTCGCGGCAGCACGAGCGGGAGCAGCGCGTCGATGTAGCTGCGGCGCACGCTGCCCGCGACCGAGATCTTGTCGGTGATCGGCGCCTCGACGAACGCCGCGGCGCCCTGGAAGTCGGCGTTCGCCACGACGTGCCAGGTGTCGGCCGAGCCCTTGCGCGTCGAGACGTCGACGACGCCGCCGACCGCGCGGCCGTAGCGGGCTCCGAAGCCGCCGGGGAAGAAGTCGATCTTGTCGATGAACTCGGCGCTGATGACCGACGGGCCGCCGCCGAGGTGGAACAACAGCGGCACCTGCACGCCGTCGAGGAAGAACAGCGTCTGGTTCGGGTTCGCGCCGCGCACGACCATCTGGCCGCCGAAGAACGGCGCGCGCGCGACGCCGGGGAAGTTCTGGATGACGCGGATCGGGTCGCCGAACGTGCCGGGGATCTTCTGCAGCTCGGTGCGCGACAGCGACCGGTTGACGACCTCTTTGCGGTCTTTCCGGTCGCGGACGATCGTCTCGTAGCCGATCGTCTTCGTCAGCACGAAGTACTTCACCTCGCGGATCTCGTTCGGCTCGAGGTCTTCTTCGGTGCGGAACGGGTGGAAGCCGCCGGCGGTGACGACGACGTTGCACAGGCCCGCCGGCACGGTGAACGAGAAGCGCCCCTCGTCGTCGGACATCACCTCGCCGGCGTCGGGGTTGTTGTCGCAGCGGACGGTGCCCGCGGGCAGCCGCGTGCGCGAGCCGCGAACGATGAGCTCGCCCTCGAGCGTCGCCATCGGGCCGCTCGGCGCCGTGCCGGCATCGGGCTCGGGCGCGCCGGCGTCCGGCACCTGCAGCACGAAGTGGTAGACGTATTCGATCTGCACGGGCGCGGGGACGTTGTCGATCTCCGCGGGGCTGAAGCGGAAGCGCTTGAGCGCGGCGACGGCGGCCTCGTCGAAGCCGTAGCCGGCGGGCTCGACGACGTTGGCCTCGCTGACGCTGCCGTCGGCCGCGATGGTGACGCGCAGCTTCACGCTCGCCTGGACGCCGGCCGCCGTGGCCTCGGGCGGGTAGTCGGCCTGCGCGAACTCGAGCAGCTCGGGTGGCTTCGTGAGCACCGGGATGTGGACGCCGGCGTCCTGCACCTGGCGGCGGGCCGGCTCGTAGGCCGTCGCGACAGAGGCAACGAGCAGGACGAGGAGGGGCGCGCGCACCACGGGCAAACGCCGTTTAGCAGTGATACACGGGCGCGTCATGGCACTCGATTCGCGGCTGCTCGAGATCCTCGCCGACCCGGAGGACAAGGGCCCCCTCCTCTACTTCGAGTCGGAGAGCTCCCTCTACAACCCGCGCACGAAGCGGCGGTACCCGATCAAGGACGGCATCCCCTGGATGCTCAAAGAAGAGTCCGAGGTCGTCGCCGACGCCGAGCACCAGCGGCTCACGCGGCTCGCCAACGAGAAGGGCATTCGGCCGACGTTCTGACGAGCGACATGCCGCGCATCTCGTTCACGAAGAACCTGGAGCGGCATGTCGCCTGTCCCGCCGGCGACGTCGCGGGCGAGACCGTGCGCGAGGTGCTCGACGCCTACTTCCTGAAGCACCCCGCCGTGCGCGGCTACGTGCTCGACGACCAGGGCGCCGTGCGCAAGCACATGGTCATCTTCGTCAACGGAGAGCAGGTCGACGATCGCGACCGCCAGAGCGACCCGGTGCGGGACTCCGATGAGATCCACGTCATGCAGGCGCTGAGCGGAGGCTGATGCCATGAAGATCTGGGCCGCCACACGAAAGGGGCTGTTCGTCTTCGCCTTGCGCGACGGAGCGTGGGCGCTCGAGCGCTCGCACTTCCTCGGCGACCAGGTCACCACCGTGCTGCCCGACGCGCGCACGGGGCACGTCTGGGCCTCGCTCGGCCACGGACACTTCGGCTCGAAGCTGCACCGCTCGACCGACGGAGGCGTCACGTTCGCCGAAGCTCCGTCGCCGAAGTACCCGCCCAAGCCCGACGGCGTCGAGGACCTCGACCCGATGCGCAAGCAGCCGGTGCCGTGGGCGGTGCAGATGATCTGGTGCCTCGAGGGCGGGCACGCGAGCGAGCCGAAGACGCTGTGGGCGGGCACGCTGCCGGGCGGGCTGTTCAAGTCGACCGACGGCGGCGAGTCGTGGTCGCTCGTGCGCTCGCTGTGGGATCACCCGGCGCGCAAGAAGTGGTTCGGCGGCGGCTACGACTGGGCCGGCATCCACAGCCTGTGCGTCGACCCGCGCGCGCCCGGCCGCGTGCTGCTCGGCATCTCGTGCGGCGGCGTCTGGGAGACCCTCGACGGCGGCGACTCGTGGGCGCTGCGCACCGAGGGCATGTGGGCCGACTACCTGCCGCCCGAGTCGAAGTTCACCGGCGAGGCGCAAGACCCGCATCGCATCTCGCGCTGCGCGGCGGCCCCCGACGTCCTGTGGTGCCAGCATCACAACGGAGTGTTCCGCTCGGTCGACGGCGGAAAGAAGTGGGACGAGCTGAAGGTGCCGCCCTCGTCGTTCGGCTTCGCGGTCGCGGCGCACCCGCAAGATCCGCAGACCGCGTGGTTCGTGCCGGCGACGTCGGACCAGAAGCGCGTGCCGGTCGACGGCCGCGTCGTCGTCTCGCGCACGCGCGACGGCGGCAAGACGTTCGAGGTCGTCGGCCGCGGGCTGCCGGCTCCGGCGTGGGACCTCGTCTACCGGCACGGCCTCGACGTCGACGCGACGGGCGAGCGCCTGGCCCTCGGCAGCACGACCGGCTCGCTGTGGGTGAGCGCCGACGCGGGCGCCTCGTTTCAGCTGCTGACCGCGCACCTGCCGCCGGTGTTCGCGGTGCGGTTCAGCGCGTGATCGACACGCACTGCCATCTGGACGTGCCGCGCTTCGACGAAGATCGCGACGCGGTGCTGCAGAGGGCCTGGGCGACGGGCGTGCAGGCCATCATCATCCCCGCCATCGGGCCCGACGCGTGGGAGCCGCTGCTCGAGTGGCCGGCCCGCGACGCGCGCGTGCAGGTGGGCCTGGGCATCCACCCGCAGCTCGTCCCGTCGCTTCCGCCGGAAGACGACGACAAGCACCTCGCGCGGCTGGACGAGCTGCTGAAAGATCCGCGCGCCATCGCCGTCGGAGAGTGCGGCCTCGACGCCGCGAGCGGCGAGCTCGATCGGCAGGCCGCGATCCTCCGCGCGCACTTCGCGCTCGCCCGCAAGCACCACAAGCCGCTGCTCGTGCACGTGCTGCGCGCGCACCCCCAGTTCCGCAAGGTGATCGACGCAGAGCCCATGCCGCCTGCCGGTCTGCTGATGCACAGCTACAGCGGCTCGGCGGAGCTGACCCCGCGGTACGTGAAGTACGGCTGCCACTTCTCGTTCGCGGGGCCGGTGTCGTTCGCCGAGGCGCGGCGCCCGCTCGACGCGCTCAAGAGCGTGCCGCTGGATCGCCTGATGGCCGAGACCGACGCGCCCGATCAGGCGCCCCACCCGCACCGCGGCAGCCGCAGCGAGCCGGCGTTCCTCCCCGTGATCGTGGACGCCATGTCGCGCGTGCGCGGAGAGGATGTGCGACAAGCGGTCACAGCGAACGCGCGCCGCTTCTTCAAGCTCGCTTGAGGTGAAAACTCGAGGCGACACGCGTTCGGCAGTGTCCAGGCACACACCGCGGAACGACAGCGAAAAGCCCCGGCAGCGGCCTTGCTCAACACCGGCCCATGCGAATCGGATCGACCGGCAAGGCGGTGTTGAAGTTGGAGCAGCAGCTTCACCGGCTCGGCTACACCCCGGGCAAGGTCGACGGGGTCGCCGACCAGGACACCTTCGAGGCGCTCGCGTCGTACAAGAAGGCGCACCCGAAGCTGAAGCTCGATGACGCGATCAAGCGCATCAGCCACGACGCGTACCGCGCGCGGGTGAAGCCGACGAAGCAGCACCGGCGGCTGGACACGCTGACGGCGCAGGCCGCGAAGGCGGACGGCGGCGTGGCGACCGGCGCGAAGGGCCGCGCGGTCGTGAACATCCAGGTGCGGCTCGAGCGCGCCGGCTACGCGTTCACTGGCAAGAAGGGCGAGTTCAACGAGCACACCGCGGCGATGGTGCGGCAGTTCCAGCGCAAGAGCGGCCTCGAGCCGACCGGCGTCGTCGACGAGCGCACGTGGGCGAAGCTGTCGAAGTCGAACCTGTACGCGAAGAACGCGACGAGCCCGCACCAGACGATCGGCGAGCGCGACCGGCACGTGCTGGAGACGGAGAAGATGCTGCGCCGCCAGGGCTTCAAGGTCGGCAAGGTCGACGGGCTGTACGACCGGGACACGGCGCGCGCGGTGCGGAAGTTCCAGAAGCAGCAGCTCATCAAGCGCGAGCAGGGCGTGGGCGACAAGACGCTGCGCGCGCTGCGCATCGAGGACAAGCTGCGCGGCAACAAGAAGCTGCAGCTCGTGCGCGACTTCGCGCTGATGGCGAAGCGCCGCGGCATTCCGCCGGAGCTGCCGATCATGACCGCGCTCGTCGAGTCGGACTTCCGGAACGTCAACTTCGGCGACCGCGACAGCCTCGGCATGTTCCAGCAGCGCGCGGCCTGGGGCCCGGCGCGCGTGCGCATGAACCCCATCAAGTCGTGCCGCATGTTCCTCGAGGGCGGGCGCGCCGGTCAGCGCGGCGCGGTCGACTTCAAGGGGCGGTTCCACGGCTCGGGCCAGCTCGGCGCGTGGTGCCAGGCCGTGCAGGTCTCGGCGTTCCCGGATCGTTACCAGCAGCGGCTCGGCGAGGCGCGGCGACTGCTGCGCGCGGCGGGGATTCGGTAGTCAGCCGCAGCCGACGCGCGCGAATCGCTCGTAGGAGCAGGAACCGGCATCGAAGTTTCCAAGCTGATAGTTGCCGTTCCCCCCACACGCTGGGGTCCTGCCATCACAGCACCCGGACTCGGCCCAGAAGCATGTGCCGCCATCCGTGACGTAGACGCAGATCTTGTCGGAGCAGTCGTACGGCTGCTTCTGCGTGCCGCATGCCGCCAGAGTGCACATCGCCATCAGCCGCATCAGCGCTCGGTTCACTCACTCTCCTCAGATCGGCACGTCGAAGAAGTACCGAACCTGCGCCTGGTACAGCCAGCCATGCGCGGTGAAGCCCTCTCCGAACATCCCCAGGTAGCCGCCGGCGAGCCCGAGCACGAGGTGGTGCGCGATGCGCGCCTCGACGCCGACGATCGCCGAGGGCCAGTACGTCGCGCCGGTGCGATCTCCGTCCGCAGCATCCAGCCGCACGCGCCCGTAGAAGCCGAAGTACGCCACGCGCAGTCCGAGCCCGAAGCCTCCGTACAGGCCGCGAACGAGCAGCCGGTGCCACGCGGTCTGCGGAGTGCCGCCGTCCGAGCCGCCGGCGCCGAAGCCGGTGCCGAGCTCGAAGTCGGCGTACAGCTTCCGCGCGATGCCCAGGTGTTTCTCGAGGGTGAGGCGCGCGCCGCTCCAGCCCATCGCCCAGGACGTGGAGGCGAAGTTGAAGTTGCCGCCGAGCTCGAAGGCGAAGCCGTCGCGCAGCCCGAGCGACAGGTGGGGCACGACGACGGACGGGTAGATCGTCCCGCCCATGGTGGCGCCGACCTCGAGCTGCCGGTCCGACAACAGCCCCGGCATGCCGGCGTGCAGCGCCCGCACCGGTGGGGAATACGACGGGAAGCAGGCTGTCATGAGGAGCACTGCCAGGGCCGCGCGTCTCATCGGGAGGCCGATTCTGCTATGGGACGAGCCATGTCTTTCAAGCTGCACCGCCGCTTCGACCGCACCGGCCGCCTGCTCGGCGACGCCGGCATGGAGCGGCTCCAGAACGCCCACGTCATCGTCTTCGGCCTCGGCGGCGTCGGCTCGTATGCCGTCGAAGGGCTCGTGCGAAGCGGCGTCGGCCACCTGACGCTCGTCGACTTCGACGTCGTCTGCGTCACGAACACCAACCGCCAGCTGCACGCGACGGTCAGCGGCGTCGGCAAGCCGAAGTGCGAGCTGCTCGCCGCGCGCTGCAAGCAGATCAACCCCGACGTGCAGGTCGAGCCGATCCAGAAGTTCTACCGGGAAGACTCGGCGGAGCAGTTGCTGTCGGCTCCGTACGACTTCGTGGTCGACGCCATCGACAACGTGAAGGCGAAGCTGCACCTGCTCGCGACCTGCGTGCAACGCGGCACGAAGGTCGTCAGCTCGATGGGCGCGGCCGGCCGGCTCGACCCCACGTACATCCGCGTCGAGGACCTGTGCGAGACGCACATGGATCCGTTCGCGAAGGACATCCGCAAGCTGCTCAAGCGCAAGCACGGCATCGACACGTCGAAGCCGACGGGCATCACGTGCGTGTACTCGATCGAGCCGCGCCGGGAGCCGGTGCCGCTGCGCTACGACGGCGACGAGGGCTTCATGTGCGTGTGCCCGGGCGGAGAGAACGAGTTCCACTCCTGCGAGCACCGGAACCAGATCGACGGCAGCGTCGCGTGGGTGACGAGCGTCTTCGGCATGAACATCGCCGGAGTCGTCGCGCGGAGGCTGGCGCAAGGCTGAAAAAATGGGGACTGTCCCCTTTTCCGTCGGCGCTGCCCGCGAGCCCCTAGTTCCGGCCGGTTACGAAAATGGGGACTGTCCCCTTTTCTCAGCCGGCCAGCTTGCTCAGCCGCTCGAGGGCCGCCTGCAGCGGCGCCGCGGGCCCCAGCACCGGCGCGAGCGGGTCGCCCTTCTGCTCCAGCCGCGCGATGGCGTTCCGCAGCGTGAAGTCGCGGGGACCGAGCGCGTAGGTGACGTCGCTCCACTCGAGCGGCATGGAGACGGCAGCGCCCGGCACGGGCCGCACCGCGAACGGCGCCGCGATGAGCCGGCCGTTCTGCCAGCAGTCGAGGTACACCTTGCCGCCGCGGCGGTCGACGATGCGCTCCATCGTCGAGATCTTCGGGTGGCGCCGCATCACGATCGTCGACAAGAGCTCGGCGAGCGTGACGGCGGCGGAGTGCGGCACCGTGGCTCCGAGCGGAATGAGCACGTGCAGCCCCGAGCTGCCCGTGGTCTTCACGTAGACCGGCAGCCGGATCTCGTCGCACAGCTTCTTGAGCTCGAGCGCGAGCGTGACGACGTCCTTGAACGGCGCCGTCTTCGGATCGAGATCGACGACGCACCAGTCGGCGAGCTCGATCGTCGCCAGCCGCCCCGCCGGAACGTGCAGCGGAATCACCGCCAGGTTCGCGAGCCACTCGAGCGTGCGCACGTCGTCGCAGACGATCTGCTGCACCGGCCCGTCGGGCCCGGTCGTCTCGAAGAAGTGCACGAAGTCGGGCGCCTTCTTCGGCAGCGCGCGCTGGAAGAAGTTCTTCCCCTTGATGCCGTCGGGGTACCGCGTCGTCATCAGCGGCCGGTTCTTCAGGTACGGCAACAGCCACGGCGAGACGGCGCGGTAGTAGTCGTACAGCTCCTGCTTGGTGATGCCGTCGTCGGGCCACAGCACCTTCTGCGGGTTCGACAAGGGGAAGCTCGGCGGCGGCAGCTGCGTCGGCAGCACCTTTCCCGGCGGCGGCGTGCACTCCTCGGGCGCCTTGTCGTCGCGGAAGCGCAGGAAGGTCGGCTCGCGCACCGAGTGCTCGGCGGGCCAGTTCTTGTAGCGGACCTCGGCGACGAGCTTGGGCTGGCAGAAGCGGTCGTCCTTCTCGCGCTCGATGTCTCCGATGCAAACGGGGGCCTTCAGCTCGTGCTTCTCGAGCACGGGGAGCGCGTCCTTCATCTTCCGCGGGTTCAAGCCCGAGCCGCAGCGCCCGGCCCAGACCCAGTGCCGGCCGTCCCAGACCGCGAGCAAGAGCGTGCCGAGGTCGGCGGCCCAGCCGGCGACGGCGAAGTCTGCGGTGTGCTTGAGCGGGATCTTGAGCCAGTCGGGGCTGCGCTCGCCGACGTACCGAGAGTCGGCGCGCTTGGCGACGATGCCCTCGAGGCCGAGCTGCTTCACCTGCTGGAGCAGCGCCTCCCCTTCCCGCTCGACGTGATCGAGCACGCGGATGCGGCCGTCCTTCGGCAGCGTCCTGGCCAGCAGCGCCTTGCGCTCGGAGAGCGGCAGCTTGCGCAGGTCCTTCCCGTCGAGCGCGAGCAGATCGAACGCGAAGTAGACGGCGGGGAGCTCGCGGGCGAGCGCGTCGATCTCGCGCTGCGCGGTGACGGTCGAGCGTTTGAGCAGGCGCTGAAACACGGGGTGGCCGCGCTCGTCCTGGATGACCAGCTCGCCGTCGAGGATCACGTCGGCGATCGGCAGCGCGGCGAGCGCGGCGGCGATCTCGGGGAACTGCTTCGTGGCATCGCGACCGCGACGGAGCACCAGCCGGGGGGTGCCCGCCTCCTTGACCGCGAGCAGACGAAAGCCGTCGAGCTTGAGCTCGAAGATCCAACCGTCTCTCGTGAACGCCGAATCCCTCGGCTCGCACAGCTGCAGGGAGATGCTGTCTGCGGCGACACCGTCGGCGCGGAGCTTTTTAGGCGGCACCTTCAGAGCAGCTATATACCTTCAGGCATGAGCGCACGCGCGATGGCGTCGGGGACGATCAGCTTCGGCCTGGTCAACATCCCCGTGAAGGTCTACTCGGCGAACGAGTCGGGCAACCGCATCAGCTTCAACCAGCTGCACGCGGAGAAGAAGACGCGGCTCAAGCAGCAGATGTTCGAGCCGACGACCGGCGAGATCGTGCCGCGCGATCAGATCGTGAAGGGCTACGAGTACGCGAAGGATCAGTACGTCATCGTCTCCGACGACGAGCTCGAGAAGCTCGAGCTCGCGACCTCGCGCACGATGGAGATCTCCGAGTTCGTGCCGCTCGAGACCGTCGACCCGCTCTTCTTCGAGACCGGCTACTACATCGGCCCCGACAAGGGCGCCGACCGCGCGTTCAAGCTGCTGGTGCAGGCGCTCAACGACATGAAGCACGCGGCGGTCGCGCGGTACGTCACGCGCGGGCGCCAGAACCTCGTGCTGTTCCGGCCGCTGAACCACGGCCTCGTCATGCAGCAGCTGCGCTTCGCGGACGAGGTGCGCGCGCAGGGCGAGGTGCCGATCCCCGACGCGAACGTGACGGAGGCCGAGCTCAACCTCGCGCGCCAGTTCATTCAGCAGCTCTCGCAGCCGAAGTTCGACGCATCGAAGTACAAGGACGAGTACCGCGAGAAGCTGCGCGCGCTGCTCGACGCGAAGGTGCGCGGAGAGACCGTCAACCTCACGCCCAAGCCCGAGCCGGTCGCGAAGGTCGTCGATCTCATGGAGGCGCTGAAGGCGAGCCTCGCGAGCAAGAGCGCAGCACCTGCGCCCGCTGCTGCGGCACCCGAGCCGGCGCGCGAGCTCGAGAAGGAAGAGCGCAAGGGGCCGCGCCGAGCGCCGCGAGCCGAGGAGCCGGCGGCGAAGAAGAAGAAGTCGGCGCGCGGCTGAGGGCGAAGCCGAGCGTTCACGTACCGGTCCCCGCGCACGTCCCGGTGAACGAGCCCGGGCCCGTCGAGTCGTCCCCGCCGGGCGTCCCCGGCAGCTCAGTGCCGCCGCGCCAGGGTGATGACCCAGATGAGCATCGCGATCACCACGAGCGCCCCGGCCCCGAGCGCGCCGACGAGCTTCCACCCCAACCCGAACGGCCCGCTCTGCACTGCCCTCATCGCCTCGCCGGTGCTGTCCTCACGCGGCCCGAGCAGCGGCCGGTTGGGATCGGTCCCCTTCTGCGAAGCCTCGTCATCCTCGAGCAGCGACCCTTTCGGCGACGTCGCCCGATAAGGCGCAGCGGGATCATGCGCGTCGGGGTTCACGAGCACGGTCGCGTTGCCGACCGACCCGCGCGGAGAAACGGGCGTCACGGCCGGGACCACCCCGATCGGCCCGACCTCCTCGCGGTTCATCAGCACGGTCGCGTTGCCGGGCGCCTCGCCGCGCGACGCCTGCCGCCGGTCCTCGACGAGCTCGGGGTCCATCAACACGGTCTTCACCTCGCCGCGGGCCGACACCCGCGGCACGCCATCGCCGCGCGGCTCGGTGGTCGGAGCGCGCGCCCTCGTCTCGTCCGCGAGCGGAGAGACCGCGACGTGGGAGATCTCGGTCTTCAGCACGACGCCGCGCAGCGAGCCGATCTTCGACAGCGCGTCGGCGAGCTCGCGCGCGCTCTGCCACCGGTCGTCGCGGTTCTTGCTCAGGCCCTTGTCGATGATCGCGCAGAGCGCGTCGGGCAGCATCGGAGCGACGTCCTTGAGCGGACGCGGCGTCTCCTTCTCGACCTTGATCACGAGCTCGCCGTAGCTCGCCGCGACGTACGGCCGCACGCGCGCGAGCAGCTCGTAGAGGATCGCGCAGACCGAGTAGACGTCGGCGCGCCCGTCGACCGAGCGCGCGTCGAAGAACTGCTCGTACGCCATGTACGCCGGCGTCCCCATCGTGGTGCCCGCCAGCGTCAGCGCGCGCTCGCCCGTCGCCTGCATCTTGGAGATCCCGAAGTCGAGCAGCTTCACGAAGTCGCGCTCGAAGCCGGCGCCGTCTTTCCGCTTCGTGATGAAGATGTTCGCCGGCTTCATGTCGCGGTGGACGATGCCCTTGTCGTGCGCGGCCTGCAGCGCCGAGCACGCCTGGATCATGATGTTCACCAGCCGCTCGGGGTGAATCGGCCCCTTGAGCTTGTCGAGCTCGGAGAGATCGGTGCCCTCGAGCAGCTCCATCGCGATGAACGGCACTCCCTCGTCGGAGACCTCGGCATCCAGCACCCGCGCGATGTGCTCGCTGCCGAGCATCGCGGCGGCGCGCGCCTCGCGCATGAACCGCTCGACGGCCTGGGCGTCGTCGATGCGATCGCGCCGCAGCACCTTGAGCGCGACCGGAGCCTGCGTGCGCGTGTGCACGGCGCGGTAGACGGCTCCGAAGCCGCCGACGCCGAGCAGCTTCTCCACGAGGTAGCGGTCGATCTTCGTCCCGCACGGCCCCGCTTCGCTCATCAGGTACCCGGTCCTCGCGCAGCGTCGGGCGTCGCCGTCATGCTCGTCGCCGCAGTGCTGGCACTGGACCGTCGTGACCATCTTTCGACCGTTTTATCCGTAAGCGGCCACGAGTCCACAGCGCGAGCAGGAACCACGCGAGACCGTCCGCGGTCGCCGAGCAGCCGCAGCCGACGCCGAGGCCACGGGCGCCGTCGGGATGCCGGCATCGCCACCAGCGTCGACACCCGCATCCACGCCCGCATCGACACCGGCGTCGAACCCTGCATCGAGGCCGCCGTCGACACCGGCGTCGACACCCGCATCGAACCCGGCATCCACGCCGCCGCCGAGGGCGACGAAGTCGTACGCGCCGGAGCCATTCACGCGGCCGTCGCTGCCGACGGTGAAGCCATCACCGGTGAACGCGGTGATGATGAACCGTCCGCCTGCGACGGACCCCGGCTGCGCGCCCGCGCCGGCGCGAGCGAGCCCCAAGGAGGGTTGCCCGGCCGCTGTTTCCACCGTCATGTCGCCTGCTTGCGTGACGGATCGAGGCGCGCGCCGCGCTCGCCGGTCCAGGGTCACCTCCCGTTCGAGGCCGCGATGTCAGACCCCTCTGGTACTCGTGTTTCCATGCGACGCAGCTACTCGTTGACCGAAGTCGCCGCGCTGTTGGGGCTCTCGACCGAGCACATTCAGGCGTTGTCGCTGACGCTCCTGGGTGGGCCCCGCGACCTGTTCACGTTCCAGGAAGTCGTGCTCATGCGCACGAACGCTTCGCGGCGTCCGGCGCGCGAGCTGCCGGCTCCGTCCGCCGAGGCGTCGTACGAGCAGGCGTGCTCCCTCGAAGACCAGAACCCGTCCGAGGCCATCGACCGCTACCTCGAGGCCGTCGCCGCGAACCCGCGCCACGCCGACGCGCACGTGAACCTCGGGCGCCTGCTGCACACCGGGGGCCGACTCCGCGAGGCCGAGGCCCACTACGTCGCCGCGCTCGTCGCCCGGCCGAACGACGCCACCGCCACCTTCAACCTCGCCGTCGTCCTCGAAGATCTCGGCAAGCACGACGAGGCCATCACCCGCTACCAGGAAGCGATCGCGCTCGACCCCGGCTGCGTCGACGCCTACTTCAACATCGCCAGGCTGTACGAGAAGAAGGGGGAGAAGCTTGCGGCCATCCGACACCTGAAAGACTACCGTCGCCTCCGCGGCGGGTGAGTGACTGCTCAGAGCTCTTGAAGTGGGCGGCTGTTCGACTCGGCCTTCGCTGGGCCGGGTTCCGGAACGTCCGCGGCCAGGTCTGTAAGCGCATCGTACGGCGCGCGCGGGAGCTCGGGCTCTCGGGCCTCGACGACTACCGGCGCCACCTCGAAGCGCACTCCGACGAGTGGGACGTCCTCGCGCGCCTGTGCCGCGTCACCATCACCCGCTTCGGGAGGGATCTCCACGTCTGGAGACGCCTCGTCGAGCACGAGCTGCCTCGCCTCGCCGAGGCTGCCACCGCGGGCGGGCGAGACCACCTGTCGGCCTGGAGCGCCGGCTGCGCCGGAGGCGAAGAGCCGTACACACTGTCCATCGCATGGGAGCTCGAGGTGGCGCCTCGCTGGCCATCGCTACAGCTCGACGTGCTCGGTACTGACATCGATGAAGAAGAGCTCGCTCGCGCGGCCGCCGGGACGTACCCCGACGGAGCGATGACAGAGCTCGACCCCAGGTGGCGGACTGCCGGGTTCGACGCGGACAACCGCGTGCGCGACGGGTTTCGCGCGCGCGTGAGGTTTCAGCGGCACGACCTGCGGGCGGATCCTGCCCCGGCGGGCCCGCTCGATCTCATCCTCTGCCGCAACCTCGCGTTCACCTACTTCGGCGAGGAGGCGCAGCGCGACGTCCTCGCGACGTTCCGCCGCGTGCTGCGCCCCGACGGCGTGCTCGTGGTCGGCAAGGGCGAGACCGTGCCCGACGGGGGCTTCACCCTGGTCGCGCCGCTCGTCTACAGGCCTTAAGGTCCGCGGCCGTGCGCGAAGCGCTCCTTCATTGGTTCAGGCGACATCAACGCGACCTGCCCTGGCGCGGAGTGAAGGATCCGTACGCGGTCTGGATCTCCGAGATCATGCTGCAGCAGACGCAGGTCTCGACGGTCATCCCGTACTACGCGCGGTTCCTGAAGCGCTTTCCCACCGTGAAGGCGCTGGCGAAGGCTCCGCTTCAGGAGGTGCTCGGGCTCTGGAAGGGCCTGGGCTACTACTCGCGCGCGCGCAACCTGCACCGCGCGGCGCAGGAGATCGTCGAGCGCCACGGCGGCGAGCTGCCCCGCTCGGCGGCGGAGCTGCGCGAGCTGCCCGGCTTCGGCCGGTACACCTCGGGCGCGGTGGCCTCCATCGCGTTCGGCGAAGCGGCCCCGATCGTCGACGGCAACGTCGCGCGCGTGTTCTCGCGCGTGCACGCCATCGACGCGCCGCCCGGCGACCAGGCGCGGGAGGCCCGCCTGTGGGACGAGGCTGCGCGGCTCGTGAAGGGGCCGGATCCCGGCTCCTTGAACGAGGCGTTGATGGAGCTGGGCGCCACGGTTTGCCTCCCCAAGGGGCCGCTATGTCTGTTGTGTCCGGTGAGCCCGCACTGCCAGGCGCTGAAGGAAGGTCGCGTCCACGAGCTGCCGCCGGCGAAGCAGCGCGCCGCACGGAAGAGGCTCGAGCTGTGGGTCGCCGTGTGCCGCCGGCGCGACCGCCTGCTGCTCGCGCGCCGACCCGACACCGGCCTCTTCGGCGGCCTGTGGGAGCTGCCCACCGCCGACTCCAGCGAGGGCCTCGCGAAGCTGCTGCCCGGCACGCTCGGCGAGCACCTCGGCACGGTCGAGCGAACCCTCACCCACCGCGACCTCGTCCTGCAGCTCTACCGGGTGCAATCGCGCGCGACCTTCAAACGTGTCCCGGGTTACAGCGAGTGCCGCTGGGTGACGCGGCAACAGACCGAGCCGCTCGGAGTCAGCGCGGCGATGCAAGAGGTGTTGAGCCGCGTATGGGAGACCTCGTCGGCAAGCTCGTAGGCATGGGCCTCGTCGCGGCGATCTTCGTCCCGCTCGAGCGCCGCTTCGCCCTCCACCCCGGGCGCAGGCTGCTGCGTGCCGGCTGGAAGACCGACACCGTGCACTTCTTCTTCAGCCACGGGCTCTCCGAGCTCGTCTCGGTCATCCCCATCGGCCTCGCCATCGCGCTGACCGACCCGCTCGTCAGCACGCGCCTCGAGGACCTCATCGCCGCGCAGCCGCGCGCGCTGCAACTGCTCGAGGCGCTCTTCATCGTCGAGCTCACCGGCTACTGGGCGCACCGCGCGATGCACGCGGTGCCGTTCCTCTGGCGCATCCACTCGGTGCACCACTCGTCGAGACAGCTCGACTGGCTGGCGGCGGTGCGCGTGCACCCGCTCGACCAGGTGCTGGGGCGCACGCTCGGCTTCGTCGCGCTGCGGCTGCTCGGCTTCGGGCCGGCGATGACCGGCGGCGCGCTCGTCGTCGTCGTGCTGTGGGCCATCTTCCTGCACGCGAACGTCCGCGTCCGCTTCCCGCGGCTCGAGCGCTTCCTCGCGACGCCGGCGTTCCATCACTGGCACCACGCGAACGACGCCGAGGCACGGCACTGCAACTTCGCCGGCCTCTTCCCGTTCGTCGACCGGCTGTTCGGCACGCTGCACCTGCCCAAAGACGCGTGGCCCCATAGCTACGGCACCGACGACGTCGTGCCCGATGGCTACCTCGGACAGCTCAGGCACCCGCTCGGCCCCGGCGCTCGGTCGTACGGAGCACCGGCGCGGCCCGCTTCGTGACCTTCGCCCGAAGGAGCCCGCTCGCGCTCGCGCGCCGCCCCGTGCTCCTTCCGACCGGGCGTGGGCTCAGAGCTTCACCGCCACCGTCGTCGAGCGGCCACCCTTCAGGGTGACCACCACGCGGGCGGTGACGCGCTCGAGCTGCTTCTCGGGCCCGAGCTCGAAGTCGAGCCCGGCTTCCGTCGCGTGCGACGGGCGGGCAACTTCGGGAGCGTCGGGAAGGAAGACTGCGGCTGCGGCGAGGGCTCCGTCGCGGCGCGGCTGAACGACGAGGTGGACGCGCTGAGACCTGCGGAAGAGAAGGACGCGGAACTCGTTGCGCTCTTCGATGACCTGCCCCGACCCGGAGGCGGAGGTTGCGGTGGAGCCTTGCCCTGCATCCCTCCGCAGCGGGCGGACATTGTCCGGGTGGGTGGGGGCGCCGCCGGTCAGCTCGAGGATGGCGCGCTCTCCCTCTTCCATCGCGGCGAGCGCGCGGGCGAACTCGGGGTTCGACTTCTTCTGCGACGTGATGATGGCGGCCTCGGCATCGGTCGCGAGGCCCAGGTCGTAGCGGAACAGCTCGTCGAAGCTCACCGCGCGCTTGCGCGGCTCGAGCACGTCTCTCGCGGCGTCGGCTTCGGCTCCGGTGAGCGCGGCGTCTTCTTCACCGAGCAGCTTCACCAGGTCGTCGTACTGCGCGTCACAGCGCGCACAGAACCACCACGCGCCGTCTCGACATTCGGAATCCAGGAGATCTCGTTCGGTGCGGCGCGAGGCATTCAGTGCCGTCAGAGCTGCCGCGAGGGACTTCGTCTGTGCATCGACTGCTTTGAGCGCGGCGGTCAGCCGCTGGTGCAGGGAGGTCGCGTCAGAGCGACCCAACATCGAGAGCCGGCCGAGGGCGTGTACGGCCGACTCGGCGCGATCTCGAGCGAGCAGGCCCTGCATCGCCCACGTCGTCCACGTGCTCGAGTCTTCGTCACTGTCGGGCAGCGCAGCCTCGACGGCCTCGTCGGCACAGCGCTGAAGTCGAGACTTGAGCTCGTCGACCGAGAGCCCGTCGGCAAACGACTGCAGCCCCTCGGCCGACAGCAGCGCGAGCGCCCCGTCGATGAGCCCGCCGTCACAGGGCACCGCTTGCTTTCTGCGGAGCAGATCTCCGGCTGCCTCGAGCACCCTCGCTGCGACGGGACCGGGGTCTCCCTTGCGTCCCTTGTTCTCGAGCTCGGCCTTGAGCGCCTCGAGCTCGTCTTTGCGCGACTGGTAACGGGCAATCGGATTCATCTTCACTGCTCCTTCTTCCTCGCTTCGAGGAGGTAAAGCTTGAGCCACGCCTGCGCGCGACTGACGCGCTTGTAGGAGTTGGCGACGGTGATGTTGAGCAGCCGCGCGCACTCGGCGTGATCTTCCACGTCCTGGTGGTGGTACAGGTCCCAGGCGGCGGCTTCGTTGGGGTGCTCTGCTTTGAGCCGCCGGTAAGCGGCCCAGTACTCTTCCTGCGCTTCGCTCTTGTCTTCTTTGGCCTGCGACTCTTTGACCGCGCGGGCCGCCTCGTGCCGCGACACCTCGGGCACGTCTTCTTCGCTCTCGTAGCCCCGGTTGTCTTCGAGATCCTCGCGCTGACGACGGTACCGGTCGATCGCGCAGTGCTTCACGATGCGGAGGAAGAACGTCTTCGGCGAGGCCGCCTTACCGGGCACCTGCTCGGACACTCCGCGGAATTGTTCGAGGCCCCGCGACATGAACTTCACGACGGCATCCTGGAAGATCTCGTCGGCGTCGTCGGGGGAGCCCCTCATGAAAGCTCCCTGGACCCGGCGAACGACCGTTGTGGAGGCGTCTCGCCAACGGCCGACGAGCTCGCCGAGCGGCCGGGTGAAGTCTTTGCCTTCAGTACGACTCTTGGAGATTTCGGCGAACAGCTCGTCGTCGGTGAGCATGGGCTGAAGGCTGGCACCATACACGTCGGCTGACGGAGGCCGCTTCAGATTCCTGACACGCGGAATCCTTGAGAAAAAGGGGGCCGTGAGTCGCTTTTTCGTCGCGGTGGCGGTCGCCGGGCTGACCGGGCTGGCCTGGGCCAAGCGGTACGCCCTCGACGAGTTCCAGTACAGCCACGCCGCCTGGCTGGTGGCGCAAGGAAAGGTCCCCCACCGCGACTTCTTCGAGTTCCACTTCGCCCTGCCGTACGAGGCCTTGAGCCTGCTCTGGTGGACCTCGGACCCCCAGGGCATCCGCTGGCTCCGGCTGGGCATGGTGGCCGTCGTCGCCCTGGCCGTCTGGGCGATGGCCCGGCTGAACCGGGATCATGGAGCGCTGGCGCCGCTGCTGGCGGTGACCGCCCCCGCGTTCGTGCTGCGCGGCATCGAGATTCGACCCGACCCGTTCGCGTTCGCGCTGTACCTGCTCGCCGTCGTCGCGTTCGCAGCCCGCCGCGCCGCGCTCTCGGGCGCCCTGCTCGGCCTCGCCGTGCTGAGCACGCAGAAGGTGCTGCTCTACGGAGCCCCGTTCCTCATCGTCCTCTTCCTCGAGCGGACGCACGCGCGCCGGTGGCTCGCCGGGCTCTGCGGCGTGCTCGCGGCGCAGGCGCTCTTCCTGCTCGCGACGGGCTCGGCCTCCGCGTGGTGGCAGCAGACCTGGGTCTTCGCGATCGAGCACGAGCGCGCATACCCGGGGTTCTCGGCCTGGCGCTACCTGGGGCCGGCGCTGAAGGAGCAGCCCGGGCTCTTCGTGCTGGCCTTCGCGGGGCTCGTGGTGACCTTCGTGCGGTGGAGACGCGAGCGCTCGAGCGTCGAGCTGCTGCTCATGCTCTCGCTGGGCACGACGCTCTTCTCGTTCTGCTTCGCGCGGGCGCCCTTCCCCTACGCGCTGGTGCCGTTCGCGGGAATGGCGGCGCTGTTCGCGGCGCGCACCGGTCGCGCCGGCGTGGTGCTCGGAGCGCTGGTCATCGCCCACGGCCTGTGGACGCTGCGCGGGACCGAGACCAACGCGCAGCAGCACGAGGTGCTCGCGAAGCTCGGCCGGCTGACGGTGCCGGCGGATCCCGTCTGGGACTCGTCCGGCGGAGCCTCCGCGCGCCCGCACGTCGGCTTCCGCTTCTACACGAACGCGCTCATCCACCAGGCTGAGGCAAAAACGCTCGGCCCGCGCATCGCGTCCGAGATCCGCGCGGCCGGCTGCACCGCGGCGCTGCGCGACGTCCGCTTCCCATGGCTGCCCGACGACGCCCGGGCGTTCATCGACTCCCACTTCCAGCCCTACGACGGAGACATCTGGCTCTGGGGCCAGCGCATCGAGGGCCGCGGCACGTTCGAAGCGGTGCGCACGGCGACGTACTTCGTCGAGCCGCCGGGGCCCGTCCGCATCGACGGAGAGCTCATCACCGCACCGACGTTCGTGCTGCAGCGCGGCCTGCACGACGTCGAGGGAGACGTCTTCGTGCTCTGGCTGCCCGCCAGCCGGGAGCGCTGGCGACCCGACTTCGACGCGAAGCCGGTGTTCTCGACCATGTTCTAGACGATGAGCCCGCGCGTCGGCGTTGCGTCAGGAAAGGCTCCGCCTCACGTCTCTGAAGGCATCGGGCGAACGCTGAAGCAGCTCGCCCCACTGGCTGAAGTACCCGGCCGCAGAGTCCCTACACGCGAACGAGACTACGGTCTTCGAAACTTGTGGATTCCGCACTCGGGTGCTCGAGCCAGTGCCCGGCCGAACAGGCCTTACACGCCAACATCTTGGTTCGAATCCAAGGTCCTCCACTCTGCCGCGCGTGCGTGGCTGCAAGCTCCGCTTGCAGCCTGAAGCAGGGCGACTCTGTCGCCCGTAATCGCGCGGCCAGAAATATGGGGGACTCGCTCAATGGTAGAGCACTCGTTTGCAAGACGAGCATTTCGATTGGCTTGCTCACTCGGGCACTTCTTTCTTTATGCAGCGCACCATCGTCATCGGCGACCTGCACGGCTGCTTCGATGAAGCGGTCGCCCTGCTGAAGCAGCTGAAGGTCCAGGCCTCCGACCGCGTCATCTTCGCGGGAGACCTCGTCGACCGCGGCCCGAAGCCCAAAGAGTGCGTCGAGCTCGCGATGCAGCACGAGGCCATCCTCGGCAACCACGAGGAGAAGCACCTGCAGCAGCGCAAGCGCGCGGCCGACAAGCTCACGCCGGATCATCTGAGAACGCGCGACGCGCTCGGCGATCGCCACTTCGAGTGGATGTCGAAGCTGCCGGTGATGATCCGCCTGCCCGAGGCGAACGCCGCGGTCGTTCACGCCGGCGCGTACCCCGAGCTGCCGCTCGAGGCGCAGGACCGGTACCACTTCCTCCACATCCAGAGCATCAAGCCGCCGGCGAAGAAGAGCTACTGGCCGTCGAAGGCGCCGGGAGATCACCTCTTCTGGACGAACTTCTGGAAAGGCCCCGAGCGGCTCATCTTCGGGCACTCGGTGCTGACGCAGCCGCTCGTCACCGAGCACGCGGTCGGCATCGACACCGGCGCAGTCTACGGCGGCGGCCTCACCGCGGTCGTGCTGCCCTCGTGGGAGCTCGTCACGGTTCCGACGCCCGACTACACGGGCGGGCGGAAGAAGGGCATCGCCCGCTACGTGCTTCACGGCGACGTCTGCGGGTTCAGCTGAGAGGCGCGCATCTTGCTGTCACGCCACGCGCCGCACCACCATCGCGGCAGTGAGGAGACACATGCGTGCGTTCGCGGTCATCTCGAGTGTCCTTTGTGCCGCAGCGGCCGCGGCTCAGCCGTGCGAGACCGTCACGACGATCGGCCCGGTGACGGTGAAGCGCACCCAGGGGGCGCTCGTGTACTCCGGCGGGCTCGCGATCGACGCCGACGGAGCTCCGAACGCGTACGAGCCCGACGGCAAGGGGCTCGATCACCTCGCCAACGCCGGCAAGCCGGGAAACTGGTGGGGCCTGGCGACGAAGAACGGCGAGCCCGTCGTCCAGGGAGCGTCGGACCCCTACCCCGGCTACTACGTGTCCACGACGGCGCTCGAGAACAAGCGGTACGCCACGACGGACCCGCGCCGCTACGTCGACTCGGGGAAGGTGCCGTACGTGGTGCTGCCTCCGGCGCTGCTGAAGGAGGCGCGGCTCGGAGACTTCGCCGCGGTCATCAACGAGTCGAACGGGCGCGTCGCGTACGCGCAGGTCGCGGACATCGGCCCGAAGGACAAGCTCGGCGAGGGCTCCATCGCGCTCGCGGACGCGCTGGGCGTCAAGAGCGACCCGAAGCGCGGCGGCGCCCGCTCCGGCATCCGCTACGTCGTGTTCCCCAAGTCCGGCGACGGGAAGCCGCGGACGGTCGAGGAGATCGCCACCGAAGGCGCGCGGCTGCACGCGAGCGTGAGCGCCGACGCCTGCGTCAGCGGACGGTGACCGCCGAAGCGCACAGCTCTTCCTCCAGCCCGGCCCAGTCCACGCGCGACCTCAACTTCACGAGCTCGGAATGTAAGCCGAACCGGATGCGGAACAGGAACAGCAGCTTGGGCGGCAGCCGCATGCGCCCGACGGCGAGCTTGTCCTTCGCGATCTCCCTGAAGTCCAACGACATCCCCGACTCGACGACGTGCGGCCCGTTCACCAGCAGAGGCCCGAAGAACCCGCGCAGCAGTTGACGCGCCACGGTGAAGCCCTTCGCGTCGGGCTCGGCCGCGCCGAGCGCGCGCAGCGCCGCGCGAATCGCTGCCTCGTCGTCGGCGCGCACCGCGCGCGACAGCGACGCCAGCCCGCGCACGAGCGAGCGGTCGAACTCCCGCACGCACCCGAAGTCGAGCACGATCAGCGAGCCGTCCTCGCGGAACAGCAGGTTCCCGGGATGCGGGTCTCCGTTGAACAGCGCGTGCCGGTAGACCGAGCCCACGTAGAACTCGTACAGCGCCCTGCCCGCGCGATCTCTCGCGGCCTGCGACGCCGACGCCGCGAACCGCTCGAACGTCATGCCGTCGACCCAGCTCGTCACCAGAACCCGATCGGTGCACCACCGCGAATGCACCTCGGGGATGGTGAGGTCCGGGTGACCGGCCCACAGCGCGCGGAAGCGCTGCTGGTTCCGCGCCTCGGCCACGTAGTCGCACTCGGACAGGAAGGTGTCGCGTGCCTCGGCGATGAACTCCTGCGCGTTCGGCATCAGCAGCGCCGGCAGCAGGGACGCGGTGCGCGCCGCCCGAAAGTCGGCCGAGATGGCTTCCTCGATGCCGGGGTGCCGCACCTTCACGGCGACCCGCGTCCCATCCGGGAGCACCGCGCGGTGCACCTGGCCGACGGACGCCGTCGCCACCGGCTGCCGCTCGAGCGTCGGCAGCAGCTCGGGCGGTACCGCCTCCTCGATCTCCTCGAACGGGGTCGGCTGCGAATTCACCTGCAGCACCGCGAGCAGGCGCTTCGCCTCTTCGGGGAGGTCGGTGTCCAGGTAGCTCAGCACCTGGCCGGTCTTCATCGCGATGCCTTTGAGCTCTCCGAGCTGGACGGCGAGCTGCTCGAAGATGGCTTCGTCGCCGCGACCCGTCAGCCGCCCGAAGCCGAGCTTCAGCGCCGCCGAGGCCCCGCGCCGGGCGCGTCCGAGCGCCGTCGTGGGGAGCTTCGCCGCCGAGCCGATGCGCTTCTTCAGCCGCTCGAGCGGGTCGTCCCCGTCGCTCACTTCTTCGGGCCGAGGATCTCGAGCGACAGATCCATCGCGCGCGCCGAGTGCGTGAGCGCGCCCAACGACACGTAGTCGACGCCGAGCTTCGCGAGCGCCGGCAGCCGCTCGAGCGTGACGCCGCCCGAGACCTCGAGCTCGACGCGCCCCTTCGCGCGCTTCACGGCCTGCGAGATCTGGGAGTCGTTCATGTTGTCGAGCAGCACGACGTGCGCTCCGCCTGCGATGGCGTCCTCGAGCTGGTCGAGGTTCGTGATCTCGATCTCCACCTTCGTCAGGCGCGGGCAGTGATCCAGCGCGCGCTTGAGCGCCTCGCGGACGTCTCCGCCGACGGCGGCGATGTGGTTGTCCTTGATGAGGATGCCGTCGAACAGCCCGAAGCGGTGGTTCCACGCGCCGCCGTGTCGCACCGCGAGCTTCGAGAGCCCGCGCATGCCGGGAGAGGTCTTCCGGGTGTCGAGCACCTTCAGCTTCGTGCCCTTCACCGCCTCGGCCGCGCGCGCCGCCATCGTGGCGATGCCGGACGTGCGCTGCACGATGTTCAGCGCCGTGCGCTCGCAGATGAGCAGGCTCCGCAGCGGGCCGACCAGCCGCGCGACGCGGCGCTTGCGCAGAATCCACTCGCCGTCTTCGTCGTCGAGCGTGACCTCGACGGCAGCATCGTAGCGCTCGAACACGCGCGCGAAGGCGGTGAGGCCCGAGAGGACCATCTCCTCTTTCGCCCACAGCTCGGCGCGGCCGTCCGCCTTCGGGTCGATCAGCGCGTCGGTCGTGACGTCGCCCGCTGCTCCGAGATCTTCGTCCAGCGCGAGGTCGATCAGCCGATCGAGGTACGAATCAGCGGGCACGCTTCTTCGCCTTCGCCTTGCCGCCACCCTTCGGCGGCGGCTTCTTCGGTCCGCTCTTCTTCTTCGGCGCCGGATTCTTCGCCTTCGCAGCGGCCTTCTTCTTCGGTGCCGGCTTCTTCGCCTTCGCCTTCACCTTCGGCTTCGCGGCCGCCTTCTTCTTCGCGGCCGGCTTCTTCTTCGTCTCCCCGTCCTTCGCGGCGCTGAACTCCCGCACCGCGTCATCGACCAACCCCATGTTCATGTACGCGACGCCGAGGTCGCGGTGGTCCTGCGGAGAGAGCCCCTCCTTGGTCCCCTCGCGGAGCTTCTCGAGGGCGTCCTTCACCTGGGGATCGACCTCGGGCGGAGGCTTCACGTCGGACAGCGCATCATTCAGCTCGCGCGTGAGATCGACGGGGCCGGCGGCCGGCGCCGCGATGCGGACCTCGGCGTCGGGAGACAGGCGCTCGAGGTTCTCCTCGAGGCGGGCGACGCGATCGCCGAGCTCACCGACGCGGGCCTTGTCCTTCTCGACGACCTCTGGCGGAGCGTTCTGCACGAAGTTCGGGTTCTCGAGTTTCTTCGTCACGGCGGCGCACTCTCCTTGGAGGCGGGCGATCTCCTTCTTGAGTCGCTCGCGCTCCGCGTCCAGGTTCACGACTCCGGCAAGCGGCACGTACACCTCGAGCTCGGCGCGGATGTCTGCGGCCGACTGCGCGGGCACGTTGCCCGGCGGCCCGACCTCGAGCGACGACAGGCCGGCGAGCGGCATCACGTAGCTGCGCCACTTCTCGAGCGTCGTGCGCACGTCGGAGGACTTGCTCTTCACCTGCGCCTGCAGCTTCACGCTCAGCGCGATGTTGCTCTCACCGCGGATCGAGCGGATGCCCTCGATCACCTCGATGAGCGGCTTCATCTCGGCCTCCGCGGAGGGATCGTCGAGGCGCCGGTCCGACTTCGGATACTCGGCGATGGTGATCGACTCCGTCGGCCGGGTCATCGGGAGCTTCTGCCAGATCTCCTCGGTGATGAACGGCATGAACGGGTGCAGCAGGCGCAGCACCGTGTCGAGGCAGAAGACGAGCACGGCCCGCGTGGTCTCTTTGGCCTTCTCGTCAGTGCCGTACAGCGGCCCCTTCGCGAGCTCGATGTACCAGTCGCACAGCTCGCGCCAGAGGAACTGGTAGATCGCGTTCGCTGCGTCGCTGATCTGAAACGCGCCGAGCGCGGTCTGGACCTGGCCAACGGTGCGGTTGAGCCTCGAGAGGATCCACCGATCGGCGAGCGAGAGCGGGCGGTCCTTCACGAAGGTCTCGCCGGCGTGGAAGCCCTCCATGCGCATCAGCGCGAAGCGCGACGCGTTCCAGATCTTGTTGCAGAAGTTCCGGTTGCCCTCGATGCGCTGGAAGGCGAGGCGAATCTCGCGGCCCTGCTGCGTGAGCTGGGCGAGCGTGAAGCGCAGGGCGTCGGCGCCGTAGGCCGGCAGGCCCTCCTTGTACTTCTTCTGGTACATCGCCCCGAGCTCTTCGTTCTTCGCGCCGCGAACGACGTGCAAGGGGTCGATGACGTTGCCTTGCGTCTTCGACATCTTCTTGCCGTTCTCGTCCCGCACCATCGCGTGCAGGAACACCGTCTTGAACGGCACGTCCTTCATGAAGTGGAGGCCCAGCATCATCATGCGGGCGACCCAGAAGAAGATGATGTCGTGCCCGGTCTCCATCACGGAGGTCGGGTAGAAGGTCTTGAGGTCGTCGGTCTGCTCCGGCCAGCCGAGCGTCGAGAACGCCCAGAGGCCTGACGAGAACCAGGTGTCGAGCACGTCGGGGTCCTGCACCCAGTCTCCGCCGTGCTGGCCGGACGTCGTCGGCCTGGTGCGCGACACGACCGGCTCGGCGTCGAAGTCGGGCTTGCCGTCCTTCGCGGGGTACCACGCGGGGATCTGGTGGCCCCACCAGAGCTGGCGGCTCACGCACCACGGCTGGATGTTCTTCATCCAGTGGAAGAAGGTGTTCTCCCAGGTCTTGGGGACGAACTGCGTGTCGCCCGCCTCGACGGCCGCGATCGCGGCCTTCGCCATGCCCTCGACGTTGAGGAACCACTGGCGCGACAGGCGGGGCTCGACGGGCACGCCGCTGCGCTGGCTCATCGGCAGCGAGAGCTTGTGCGGCTCTTCCTTGACGAGCAGGCCCTGCGCGGTCAGGTCTTCGACGACCTTCTTGCGGGCGGCGAAGCGCTCGAGGCCGGCGTAGGGGCCGCCCTCCTGATTCACGAAGCCGCGCTCGTCGAAGATGGAGATCATCGGCAGCTTGTGGCGCTGGCCGGTCGCGTAGTCGTTGAAGTCGTGCGCGGGCGTGACCTTCACGGCGCCGGTGCCGAACTCCATGCTGACGAGGGTGGCGTCTCCGATGATGTCGATCTCGCGGCCGAGGAGCGGCAGCACGGCCTTCTTGCCGATGAGGTGCTTGTAGCGGGGATCGTCGGGGTGGACGGCGACCGCGGTGTCGCCGAGCATGGTCTCGGGGCGGGTGGTGGCGACGGTGAGCTTCTCGTCGCTGTCCTTCACCGGGTAGCTGATGTGCCACAGCGTGCCGTTGCGCTCTTCGTTCTCGACCTCGAGATCGGAGACGGCGGTCTGCAGCTTCGGGTCCCAGTTGATGAGGCGCTGGGCGCGGTAGAGCAGCCCCTCTTCGTGCAGGCGCACGAACACTTCGACGACGGCCTTCGAGAGGCCCTCGTCGAGGGTGAAGCGCTCGCGGCTCCAATCGAGGGAGGCGCCGAGCACCTTGTGCTGCTCGCCGATGCGGGCGCCGTACTGTTCCTTCCACTCCCAGACGCGCTTCACGAAGGCCTCGCGGCCCATGTCGCGGCGCTTGAGGCCCTGCTTCTCGAGCTCGCGCTCGACGACCATCTGGGTGGCGATGCCGGCGTGATCGGTGCCGGGCAGCCAGAGGACGTTGTAGCCGGACATGCGCTTCCACCGGCACAGCACGTCCTGCACGGTGGCGGTCAGCGCGTGACCCAGGTGCAGGCTGCCCGTGACGTTGGGCGGCGGCAGCACGATGGAGTACGGCGGCTTCGTGGAGGTCGGCTCAGCCCGGAAGTAGCCCTTCTCCATCCAGAAGGGGTACCAGCGCTTCTCGACCTCCGTGGGGTCGTAGGATGACGACAGCTCAGTCACGTGGAGAGGGACTGTGTACTTGAGGGCTGGCTGACGCCCAAGGGAAATGCTTGGGGCAGAAACCGGCGACGGGTGACGGGCAGACGCTCACGGGTATGAGTCGACGGGCCCGGTCACGTCCCCCGGCTTCTCAGTGCTTGGTCTCGCGATCCTTGATGAGCCGATCGAGCTCTTCACGAATGATCGTCTCAGCGAGCTGGGGCACGACCTCCCAGGCGATCTTCTCGATCACTTCCTTCGACGCCTTGGACAGCGCGGCCCGCAGCGCGGCCTCGCCGCCGTCGGCGGGGCGATCATCCAGAGACAGCGACTCGTGCCGCTGCTGCTGGGGCGGCATCCCCGGCGGGGGACGCGCCATGCCGCCCGGAGGAGCCCCGAGCCCGAACGGATCACGCCGCGGCGGAACGCCGCCGGCGCCAGGCATCGGCCCGCCGGGCGGGCGCGGGAACCCCGGAGCACCACCCGGAGGCGGCGGCATTCCCGGCATGCCGGGAGGCCGCGCCATCGGCTGGCCCGGCCCCGGCGGCATCATGGGGTTGCGCATGCCCGGCACGGTGCCCGGCGGCACTCCCACCGGCGGGCGCGCCATCGGCTGCCCGGGCCCGGGCGGCATCATGGGGTTCCGCATTCCCGGCACGGTGCCCGGCGGCACACCGGGACGCATTCCGCCCGGAGGCGGCGGCATTCCACCCATTCCACCCGGGCCAGGAGGCCGCGCCATCGGCTGCCCCGGCACACCCTGAGGCCCCGGCATCGGCCGCGGCTGCATCGGCTGCCCCGGCGGCGGCCCACCCGGAGCAGGCGGCCGCGACGCCACCGGCCCGCTCGTCGACACCGGCGCGTACGTGGGGGTCATCGCCTGACCCGGCGCCATGCCCACGAGCCCGCGCACCTTGTCGATGAACGCCTGGCTCTCGAACGGCTTCACGATGTGCGTGTCCGCGCCCGCAGCGCGCGCGCGGTTCTCGTCGAAAGGCTCGAACGTGCCCGCGAGCAGCATCACCGGAATGTGGCTCGTCGACGGGTCCTGCTTCAGCGCCTGGCAGACCTCGTAGCCGCTCTTCCCCGGCATCATCACGTCCGCGAGGATCACGTCCGGCCGAAGGTCGCGCGCCTTCTGAATCGCCTCGAGCCCGTTGTCGACCAACGTGAGCTGGAAATCCTCGTTGGCCAACACCATGCCGATGACCTTCCGCATGGTGAGGGAGTCGTCGGCGACCAGCACGTTCTTCGGCATGAAGCCAGTGTACGAGTCGCGTCTTCGCGCAATCAAGAAAACAAGCGAGGCAGATCCAGCACGTGCGCGCCCTGTAACGAGCCGCGCGCGCTCACTCCAAACGCGCGTGTCGCGAGCAGCCCGATGCCCTCGCCTTCGACCTCGACGAGCACCGCGAGCGGCTCGACCTGAGAGCTGCCGCCGGCCATGCCGACGACGCTGAACGCGGGCCACAGGTGCTGCTGGTGCAGCACGAGCCCCTTGAGCGGCCCTTCGTGCGGCAGCGCACACAGGCGATCTCCCGCGGCGACGACCTGCGAGACCGAGCTCAGGGGCACCGCCATGCGCTCGCCCTGCGACTCGAAGACGAGCGCCCGCTCCGGCTCGGGAGCGAGCGGCAGCCGCCCGCCGTCGAGCAGCTCGGGAGGATCTGCCTCGAGCCCGCGCGCCGCCGCCTCGACGTCGAGCTCGAAGTAGAGGTTTCCGCCGACCTCGAGGACTCCGCGGACGGCGGGCTCGAGCCGGCGCACGAGCCGGCTCGGCAGCGGGTGGCGCGGCTTGTCCGCGATGTCGCTCACCTCGACCACCCGCTTCACGCGCACCGCGATGGTCGGAGACGTGTCGAGCGCAACGGCGGTGCCGGGCCGCTGCTCCGGAGGGCCTCCGAGCAGCGCGCTCAGGTCCTTCAGGTGCAGGTGGCCGTGCAGCGACTCTCCGCCTTCGTCCGGCGGTGACACCTCGAGCACGTGGGTCGCGTCGATCGCGTAACGCGTCGCTCCCGCCTCGACGAGCAGGCAGAGGCGCTGGCCTTTTTCGAACGCCACGCCCGCCTACGATACTGCTAAAGCGAGTGCTGCATGGCTCAGGTGTTGCTCGTCGACGACGAGAAGGTCGCACGGACCCTCTACTCCGATTTTCTGACCGGAGCGGGCCACGCCGTGCACGCCGTCAGCAACTCCGCCGAGGCGATGGAAGCGCTCGCGAAGTACCCCTTCGACGTCGTCGTCACGGATCTCATCCTCCCGGCCAGCGACGGCATGGCGCTGCTGCAGCACGTGAAGGCCTCGTTCCCGGGCGTCGAGGTGATCGTGATCACCGCGCTCGACAAGGTCGACCCCGCCGTCCGCGCCATCAAGAGCGGCGCCGCCGACTACCTGGTGAAGCCGATCAACCCCGACGTGCTCGCGCACTCGGTGACCCGCGCGCTCACCACGCGCTCGCTGCTCAAAGAGAACGAAGAGCTGCGGCGCCACGTCGACCTGCTCGAGACCGGCCAGCGCATCGCCACCACGCTCGACCGCGAGCGCATCTCGCTCGTCGCCACGCAGGCGTTTCACCAGGTCTGCGGCTGCGACGCGGCCCTGCTGTTCACGCGCCAGGGCGACGGCACGCTGTCGCACTCGGGCAGCGCCGGCACGAAGGAAGAGGAAGAGATCGCCCTCGCCGCCGTCTTGAGAGAGCCCCTCACCGGCTCGCTCGCCAACGCCGGCCCCGCCGGCCGCTCGCTGACGCTCGACGGTCTGCCCGACCCGTTCCGCAACGTGTTCGTGGTGCCGGCCCGCGACGGCGAGAAGATCTACGGCGCCGTCGCGCTCGTCTTCCGCGGAGACGTCACCTCCGCCACGACCGAGACCGCGCCCTTCCTGGCTCGCCACCTCGCGCTCGCGCTGCGGAACCTCGGGCGCTTCGCCGAGGTGGAGGATCTCGTCTACCTCGACGACCTCACGCACCTGTTCAACCGGCGCTACCTCGAGCTCGTGCTCGACAAGGAAGCGAAGAACCTCGCCGCCTCGGCGAAGCCGTTCTCGCTGCTCTTCTGCGACCTCGACTACTTCAAGAGCATCAACGACACGCACGGGCACCTCATCGGCTCGAAGCTGCTCGTCGAGGTGGCGCGGATCATCAAGGGCTGCGTGCGCGACAACGACGTCGTGTGCCGCTGGGGCGGCGACGAGTACGTGCTGCTGCTGCGCGGCACCGACTCGGGCGGCGCACTGAAGGTGGCCGAGCGGATTCGCCGCACCGTCGAGGGCCACCACTTCCTCGCGCGCGAGGGCTTCTCGCTGTCGGTCACCACGTGCATCGGCATCGCGAGCTTTCCCGAGCACGCGACCGACAAGGACGTGCTCGTCGACTTCGCGGATCGCGCGATGTACCGCGGCAAGAAGAGCACGCGGAACATCATCTACATGGCCGCCGAAGGCCTCGAGGCCACGCCAGAGAGCCGGCGAAAGGCCATCGAAGAGGCGACGAAGCACTGAAGATGGGGACAGGCATCTGTCCCCCTTTTCTACGCGGCGGTCCTCAGCGTCGGCCGCACGGTGCGCTGCAGCTTCGAGCCACCCTTCCACACCGTGAGCGAGAACTCGGGCGCCGAGTCGATCGCCATCGTGCGCTGCAGATCCTCCACCGTGGCGATCGGCGTTCCGTTCACCTGCAGCAGCAGATCCTGGCGCGCGAGGCCGGCCGCGTCCGCCGGCGAACCGCGGCCGACGTCCATCACGCGAATGCCGCGCGGCTGACCGACCTGCTGCGCGAGCTCGGGCGCGAGCGCCTCGTTGCGCGCGGCGATGCCGAGGTAGCGGCGGCGCACCTCTCCGTGCCGCATGAGCAGGCTCGCGACCCACGACGCCGTCGACGCCGGCACCGCGAAGCCGATGCCCTGCGCGAACGGCAGCATCGCCGTGTTGATGCCCACGACCTGGCCGCGCACCGAGAGCAGCGGCCCGCCCGAGTTGCCCGGGTTGATCGCCGCGTCGGTCTGGATGAGCCCGTCGAGCACGGCGCCGTCGCGACCGGGCAGCCGCCGCTCGACCGCGCTGACGACGCCGAGCGTCGCGCTGCGCTCGAAGCCGTACGGGTGGCCGAGCGCGATGACCACCTGCCCGACCTTCACGCTGCGCTGCTCCGCCAGCGGCAGCGGCGTCGAGGTCCGCCCCGTCTTCAGCACGGCGAGGTCCGTGACCTCGTCGCGGCCGATGACCTCTCCGTCGGTCTCGTAGCCGTCGCTGAAGCGCACCAGCATCGAGCGGTGCCGCTTCGTCACGTGCGCGTTCGTGAGCGCGTAGCCGTCGGGCGTGAAGAGCACGCCCGTGCCGTGGCCGCGGCGATCTTCGACGGCGAGGATGCCCGGCGCCGCGCGGTCGACGAGCTTCTCGAGCTCGTCGGAGAAGAGCTCCAGAGGATTCATGACCGACCTCCGTTCAGAGGGTCGATCAGAATACGTCGCCCGTTTACCGCGCCGTTTACGCTGAGCGGAGCCGAAGGCGGAGTCGAAGCGGGCCACGCGTCGGCTTCGGGCCCGCTTCGACTGCGGCGCCTGCGGCGCCTCCGCTCAGCGTGAACGGAGGTCGGCAATGCGCTGGTCGTTCTGGCCGACCCTCTCAGCCTGAGCGGAGATGCCCGAAGGGCAACGCAGTCGAAGGGGCCCCGAAGCCGCCGCGCGGCCCGCTTCGACTCCGCGCTGCGCGCTCCGCTCAGCGTGAACGGACTCGGCACGATCGCCATGCTCACGGCCGCGCCCCCAGCGTCACCTGCACCGTGTCGACCTTCCCGTTCCGGTACACCTTCGCGGGCACCGTCTCGCCGACGTGATCCGCGCGCAGGTACGCGTACAGATCGTCGAGCGTCTTCACCGTGGCGTCGCCGAGGTGCAGCACCGTGTCCCCGTAGCCGATGCCGGCCTTGTCTCCGGGGCCGCCCTTGTCGACGCCGACGACGAGCAGGCCGATCTCCTCGCCGGTCGCCTTCTGCACGTCCTCGGGCAGCCGCACCGGCTGCAGCGACAGCCCCACCCAGCTCCGCCTCACCTGCCCGTGCTGCTCGAGCTGCGCGACCACGCGGCGCACCGTCGGCACCGGAATCGTCAGGCTGGTGCCGCGGATGTGACCGGTCGACGTGATGCCGAGCACCTTGCCGTCGGCGGAGACGAGCGCCCCGCCCGACCAGCCCGGCTGGTGCGCCGCGTCGCTCTCGAGGTACCGGTCGATCTCGCCACCGCGCGGAGACCTCCACGGTTTGTTGCCGCGCGCGCTGATGATGCCGCTCGTCGCGCGCACCGTCTCACCCGGCCGCGCCAGCAGCACGATCGGCTGCCCGACCTTCACGCCGGCGCCGTCGTCGAGCTGCGGCACCGGCAGCGCGGCGTCGACCTCCAGCAGCGCGAGGTCGGTCGAAGGGTCACGCCCCTTGAGCCGCGCCTTGTGCTCGGCGCCCTCGATGCCGACCACGATCTCGCCCTCGCGCTCGACGGCGCGCGAGACGGTGACGATGCGGTTCGGCGCCCAGACGACGCCGCTGCTCGGCCGCGCGCGGCGGCCCTCGACGCGAACGATGCTCTTGCCTGTGTCTTCGACGATCTTGGAGAAGTCCATGCTCGAAAGGTACGCACCCCTCGAGCCGCCGAAATCAGCCGTTCAGGCAGGGCTCTCCACGACGGTCGCGCGCCCGTGGAGCACCCGGTGCAGCAGCATCCCCGCCGTCATGGCGCCGACGAACACCAGCGCGTTCGGTGACAGCCCACCGGCAGAGACGAACGCGGGGCCCGGGCAGTAACCGACGAGCCCCCAGCCGGCTCCGAAGATCGCCGCGCCGGCGAGCAGCTGGCCGTCGATGGCCTTCTGCGGCCGCGGCTGGAAGCCGGGCATGAACAGCGGCGCCCGCCGGCGGCCGATGAGCTTGAGCGCCACGACGTGGACGCCGATCGCGCCGACCATCACGAACACGAGGCTCGCGTCCCACTGGCCGGTGATGTCGAGGAAGCCCTGCACCTTCTCGGGCTGCGCCATGCCGCTGACGGCGAGGCCGAGCGCGAAGAGGGCTCCGGCGAAGAGCGCGGCGAGGTTCGACTTCATGACAGCGCCCTCAGCGCGAAGACGGCGATGGCGCCGGTCAGCATGAAGGTGAGCGTCGCCACGATGGAGCGCGCCTCGAGGCGGCTGTTCCCGCAGACGCCGTGGCCGCTCGTGCAGCCACCTCCGAGGCGCGTGCCGTAACCGACCAGCAGCCCGGCGGCGACGGTGAGGCCCAGCGGCGCGGTCAGGCCCGCTCCGAACGCCTGCGGGTAGGCGACGCGGATGAGCAGCCCGGCGCCGATGAGCCCCGCGAAGAACCAGGCGCGGAACGCGCGGTCGCGCGAAGGCCGAAGCAGGCCGCTCCACAAGCCGGAGATGCCGGCGGCTCGCCCATGCGTGAGCAGGACGAGCGAGATGGACAGGCCGATGAAAATTCCACCGATGAGCGACGGGACGGGCGTGAAGTCGTGCATGACGCTTCATCCGTTATAACGGATGAACCGCTAGAGGTCGATGATCCCCAGCCGGGCGGCCCGCACCACCGCCTCCACGCGCTTCTGCGCGCCCATCTTCTGGAGGATGGAGTTCACGTGGAACTTGGCGGTGTGGTCGGAGATGTCGAGGCGGCCGGCGATCTCCTTGTTCGAGAGGCCCTCGGCCAGCAGCGCGAGCACCTCCTGCTCGCGCGGGGTCAGCTCCTCGCGCTCTTGCTGCGCGGAGGGCTCGGCCGCTTCGGCCTCGGTCGTGGGCACGAGCCGCGAGACGAACGAGCGATCGAAGACGGCGAGGCCCTGGTGGATCGCCGACGCCGCGGCGAGCACGAGGTCCGCCGGACTGTCCTTGTGCAGCGCGCCGCTGGCGCCGGCGGCGATGGCGGGCAGCACGTCGTCGCTGGCCGTCAGCGCGAGCACCGGCGTCTCGACGGTCAGCGAGCGGATCGCCTCGTACGCGAACGCCGGGCTCGAGGTCGTGTCGACGATGAGCACGTCGGCGCGGGCGACGCGGGCAGAGACGTCGAGCGACGCCTCGGCTCGCGAGACCATCGCGAGGTCGGGTCTCAGGCTCAACGACTCGGTGAGGCCCTCGCTGCCGCTCACCACGATCCGCAACGGCACTGCCCGAACAGGGAGTCCACGCATGCAGCTACCGGTAACGCTCCCTGCAGATCGGTCAATGTTAAGAAGCGTGTCGGTACGCCGCCTCGCCGCCCCAGCAGCACCGACAACCGACAAGAGAACCGCCGTTCCCTCGCCAGCCGATCTTCAGCGTCACCCAGCCGAGGCGAACGACTCAGGCCCCGGAGCTGACCCGCTTCGCAGCCCTCGTGCTCGCGAGCTCGGGCGAGGTCACGACCCAGCCAGCGGCCGAACAACGACGTCCGCGGAAACGCCTCGACGCACCTCGCGAGGCTCGCACGGCCGGCCGCCGCAGCCGAGGACGACGAGGGCCGCGGCAGCGGCGAGCGCTCTCACCCGATCAGCTCGACGTGCAGCCGCTGCGTCAGCTCCTTCAGCCCGCTGCGCGGCACGACCACCGTCAGCTGCAGCGACGACGCGTGCGCGCCGTGCACCTCGAGGCCGAGCGTCTTCGCCACCGCGAGCGCGCGCCGCAAGATCGACCAGTCGGAGTTCAGCCCCGTGCCGACGCACGTCACGGTCCCCAGATCGTCCCGGCACGTGAGCCCGAGCTTCGTCAGCTCGGCCTTCAGCGCCTCGGGCCCGTGCACGTCTTGCAGCGGCACCATCACCATGCCGTGCGCGCCGTCGAGCACCAGCGTCCTGCCCTTCACCGCGCGCGCGTCCAGCCACTCCAGCGCCGGAGCCACCGCGCCCGAGATCACCCACACGTCCGACTCGCTCGTGACTCCCCGCACGCGGGTGTCTCCACGCGCCTCGGCCTTGATCGCCGTGCCGGTCCCCGCGGTGTGCGTCGACAGCGCGTGAATCACGATGCCCTTCTCGCGCGCGTGCTCGACCGCCTGCGCGTTGAGCACCTTGGCGCCGGCGGCGGCGAGCTCCTGCATCTCCTCGTGGGTGAGCTCTTCGAGCTTCCGCGCGCTCGGCACCACGCGCGGGTCCGCCGTGAAGATCCCGTCGACGTCCGAGTAGATCTCGCAGTCCGCTCCGAGCGCGGCGGCGAGCGCGACGGCCGAGGTGTCCGAGCCGCCGCGGCCGAGCGTGGTGACCTCCTTCGCGCGCGAGACGCCCTGGTAGCCGGCGACGATGACGACCTTGCCCTTCCCGAGCTCCTCTTCGATGCGCGAGGGCCGCACCTCGACGATGCGCGCCTGGGCGTGGCTCTCGTCGGTGATGATCCCCGACTGCGAGCCGGTGAACGAGATCGCCGGGACCTTCAGCTCCTGCAGCGCCATCGACAGCAGCGCCATCGAGATGCGCTCTCCGCAGGTGAGCAGCATGTCGAGCTCGCGCCGCGGCGGATCGGCCGACACCTTGCGGGCCAATTGCAGCAGCTCGTCGGTGGTGTCTCCCATCGCACTCACCACGACGACGACCTGGGCGCCCGTGTCTCTGCGCGCCTTCACCTTCGCCGCGACCTTCTTGATCTTTTCGATGTCGGCGACCGACGAGCCACCGAACTTCTGAACGACGCGATTCATGCGCCGCTCATACTGCACCCGAGGTGCCAAAAGCGCACGACAACCCGCTCACGGCCGCCGGTATTCCACGTTGACCGCGATCGAAGACTCCCTATATTCGCGCGCGTTTTTCACGCAGGCCCGGAGGGGAACCCACCGCGATGCCGATGATCGAAGTCACCAACCTCACGAAGCGGTACCGGGACCGCGTCGCGATCGACAACCTCAACTTCACCGTCGAGAAGGGCGAGATCCTCGGCTTCCTCGGGCCCAACGGCGCCGGCAAGTCGACGACGATGAAGATCCTCACCGGCTTCCTGCCGCCCACCGAGGGCAAGGCGAAGATCGACGGCTTCGACGTCTTCGAGCAGCCGCTCGAGGTGAAGAAGCGCATCGGCTACCTGCCCGAGACTCCCCCGCTCTACCCGGAGATGACCGTCCGCGGGTACCTGCACTTCGTCGGTCGCCTCAAAGGCCTCGGCGGCAACACGCTCAAGGACGAGATCGACCGCGTCACGAAGGCCACCGGCACCACGAGCGAGATCGACCGCCTCATCGGCGCCCTGTCGAAGGGCTACCAGCACCGCGTCGGGCTCGCGCAGGCGATGCTCGGCACTCCGCCCCTGATGATCCTCGACGAGCCGACCGAAGGCCTCGACCCGAAGCAGCGCAACGAGGTGCTCGCGCTCATCAAGAGCCTCGCCGGCAAGCAGACGATCGTGCTGTCGACGCACATCCTCTCCGAGGTCGAGGCGATCGCGCAGAAGGTGCTCATCATCAACCGCGGCAAGATCGCCGCCTACGACACGCTCGCGAACGTCGCCGGCAGCGGGGGCCTGCTCTCCCGCTTCGCCGAGCTGACCTCCGCCTGAAGAAGGAGCCCTGGCATGCGAAACATCCTCGCGATCGCGCGCAAAGAGCTGACGCTCTACTTCACCACCCCGTGGGCCTGGCTCGTGCTCACGGCGATGGCGTTCCTGGGCTCGTTCTTCTTCCTCGGCGCCCTCTCGACCTTCAAGCAGGTCCAGGATCTCGCCCAGGCGTTCGGCTGGGCCAAGGCGCCGCCCGAGTGGGCCCCGTTCAAGAACCTCACCGACGGCGTCGTGATGCAGCTGTGGGGCGTGCAGATCGTCGTCACCATCCTCGCCGGCCCCATCCTCTCGATGGGCCTGTTCAGCGACGAATACCGGCGCAAGACGTTCGAGCTCTTGATGACCACGCCGGTGCGCGCGAGCGAGATCGTGCTCGGGAAGTACGTCGCGGGAGTCACCATGGTCGTGACGACACTGAGCATCACGCTCGTCTATCCGCTCATCCTCGTCGCGTTCGGCTCGTCGCAGTCGGGCAGCGTGCTCGAGTGGTCGACGGTGCTGCTCGGCTATGGAGCGGTGCTGCTGCTCGGCGCCACGTCCGTCGCGCTGTGCATGTTCATCTCGTCGCTCACCGAGTCGCAGGTCGTCGCCGTGTTCGTCGGCTTCGCGGTGATGCTGCTGTGGCTCGTGCTCGGCAGCGTGACGCGCTCGCTGGAAGAACCCATCCGCTCGGCGGTCACGTACATCAGCATCGATTCGCAGCTGCAGAACATGCTCAAGGGCATGCTCGACCCGAAGCCGCTCGTCTTCTTCGGCTCGGCGATCGCGTTCTTCCTGCTGCTCACGCACCGCGCCGTCGAAGCGAAGAGGTGGGCGTGATGCAGGCCTTCGGAAGAATCGCCGGCTGGTGGGGCCTCGTCGCGCTGATCCTGAGCCTCGTGAGCTGGAAGCTCGCGGGCACCACGCACGCGCTCATCGAGGCCGGCGTCGGCATCGCGCTCTTGATCTTCTACGTCGTCACCAACCGTGGCGCCGCCGCCACCAACGTCAAGGAGCAGGCGAACAAGCGCGCCGGCTTCTTCTGGACGACCTCCGCCGTGATGGCCGGCGCCGTGCTGGTGCTGCTCGTCGGCTTCAACTTCATCACCGCGAAGCGCGGCAAGCCGATCGACCTCACCAACAAGAAGATCTACTCGCTCGCTCCGCAGACGCAGCAGGCGCTGAAGTCGCTCAAAGAGCCGGTGAAGGCCATCGGCTTCATGGCCACCGATCACGGCGCCTACGACATCTTGAAGGGCCTCTTCGACAAGTACGCCAGCGAGTCGGACAACTTCACCTACGACTTCAAGGACCCGAAGAAGTCGATCGAGCTCAACGCGAAGTACCAGATCAAGGAAGGCCAGACGTCGGTCATCCTCACCAAGGGCAGCGGCCCCACCGAGAGCCACACGGCGCTGTCGGTCATCTCGGAGGAAGATCTCACCAACGCGCTGCTCAAGCTCAACGCCAGCGGCACGCAGAAGATCTACTTCCTCGCCGGCCACGGAGAGTGGCCCATCACTCCGACCACCGAGGGCATGAACGCCGGCGGCCAGACGCCGTCGGTCAGCGAGCTCAAAGAGAGCCTCGAGCAGGAGGGCTACGGCGTCGAGTCGCTCGATCTCGCGGCCTCGCAGAACATCATCCCGAAGGACGCCGCGATGCTCGTCGTCGCGCACGCCTCCGAGCCGTTCACCATGGCCCAGATCGACGCCATCGAGACGTACCTCACCCAGGGCGGCCGGCTCTTGTACTTCGCCGACTGGGACACCAGCTCGAACCTCGAGCCCACGCTCGCGAAGTTCGGCATCGAGATCGAGAAGGGCGTCGTGGCCGACGCGCTCAACCCCGGCAACCCCTTCCAGGCGATCGGCTTCCCCACCGAGCACGAGGTCAGCAGCATCCTCAAGCAGCTCAACGCGAACATGCTCATCGAGACGTCGCGCGGGCTCGTGCCGCTCAAAGAGGGCACCCTGCCCGGCGTCACCGTCACGCCCGTGCTGCTCTCGAGCCCGAAGTCGTGGATCGAGACGACACCCGAGGACCCCGACCCGTCCGACGGCGAGCGCCTCGGCTCGATTCCGCTGGTGATGGCGTCCACGATGCCGACGGGCAGCGCGCCCGAGAAGCGCTTCGACGAGGCGCGCGTGCTCGTCTTCGGAGACTCCGCGCTCATCATCAACGCCAACTGGGGCCACGAGGTGATCCGCAACCTCGTCCTCAACGCGTTCGGGTGGACGTCGTCGCAGGTGCAGAAGATCACCATCCGCCCGCCCGACCGCGACATCTCGGTCATCGACATCAGCGACTCGATGATGGCGCAGATCCGCTTCCTCTCGATCATCGGGCTGCCGCAGCTGCTCATCGCGCTCGGCATCGCGATTCGCGTGTCGAGGCGCAGCAAGTGAGCCAGAGCTCGCGCACGCTCATCACGCTCGTCGTGCTGCTGGGCCTGGGCCTCGGCGTCGGCCTCTACGCGTGGAAGGTCGTCTACGAGGGCGACGAAAAAGAGACCGAGGTGAAGAAGGTCGACGAGCACCTGTTCTCCCCGCTCAAGGCCGGAGAGAAGGGCCGCGTCGACTTCGTGAAGCTGAAGCTCACCAGCGGCGGGCAGACCGTCGTCCTCGAGCGCGCCTCGGGCGACGAGCCCTGGAAGATGACGGCGCCGTGGGCCGCCGGCGCCGACAAGATCGCCGTCGACGGAGTCCTGAGCCAGCTGCAGACCGCGAAGTTCAAGTACGTCGCCGACGAGAACCCCGACGCCGCCGCGCTCGAGAAGTACGGCCTGACCACGCCCGCGTTCGTCGTCGAGGCCGAGGCCCTCGTCGGAGATTCCCGCGACCGCCGCTCCGTCACGCTGTACGGCGGCGCCGAGAACACCTTCAACGGCTCGATCTTCATGCGTCGCAACGACGAGAAGAAGGTCTGGGGCGCCGAGGGCGGCGTGAAGTGGAGCTTCCAGAAGACGCCGCTCGAGCTCCGCGAGAAAGACGTCATCGCGCTCGACGAGTCCAAGGTCGACCGCGTGCGCGTGAAGACGAAGAACAACGAGTACACGCTCGAGCGCGACGCCGAGAAGCAGTGGTTCGTCGATCAGCCCAAGCCGCTCAAGAACGAGGAGCAGCGCTTCCTCGCCGACCAGGGCGCCATCAGCGGAGCGATCAACGGCCTGCGCAACGAGCGCGCCACCGCGTTCCCTTCCGAGCCGCCGGCAGAAGACCCCTTCGAGGACCTCGTCTTCGAGTCCGGTGACAAGCAGGTCCACGTGAAGCTGTGGAGGCTCGGCGGAGGCGACGCCGGCCCCGAGCGCGCCGTGCTCTGGAGAGAAGACGAGCGCGGCGCCGTCGTCGCCGAGGTGAGCCCGACGAGCCTGAGCTTCTTCGATCGCCACCCGTGGGACCTGCGCGATCGCTCGGTGGTGATCTTCAAGAAGGACGCGGTCGCGAAGGTGACGTTCCACCTCGCCGACGGCTCGGAGATCGTCGTCGAGAAGGAAGTGTCTGACGCCGGCAGCGCCGAAGCCTGGCGCGTGACGGCCCCGGTGCAGGGCCCGGCGAAGCAGTTCAAGCTCGCGGCGATCTTGTGGACGCTCGGCGCGATGAAGGCCTCCGACGTCGTCGAGGAGAAGCCGAAGGACCTGAAGAAGTACGGGTTCGATCGCTGGGTCGCCGTCGCCGATGCGAGCGGCAAGGAGCTCGGCCGGCTCATGATCGGCGCCGACGCGAAGGACCGGCAGGGCATGAAGTACCTGCGCGGGACGCGAGACCAGGTCGTCGCCGGTGATGCCTCGCGGCTGTCGGACATTCCGACGAAGCTGGACGACGTGCTGGAAGGCTCGGCCGGCGACGCCGGCCGCTGAGCGTCACCCCGCGGGGCCGCCGCGGATGTTGAACACCTGATCCTTCCCCTCGAGCTTCACCACGCGCGGGGCGCCCTGCCCGACCAGCACGAACACGCAGAGCGCCTGGCCGTCCTCCATCGCGAAGCCGCGCACGGGCTGCTCCCAGACGCCGGGGCGCTGCACCTCGATCCACACGTCGGGGAACAAGCGCAGCGTCCGCTCGCCGTACTTGCGCGTCTGCTTGCGCTGGCTCTGCACCATCGCCTCGCGCAGCTCGGTGTGCGTCACGCGCGTCAGCGCCTTCGTCTCGACCTGCTGGTGCGTGTACGCGTCGGCGAACCGCTCTTCTTTGAGCTCCGTGACCGGCGCCTTGGGCGCAGGCTCTTTCTTCGGCTCGGCCTCGCGCCGGAAGGTGTCCGCGGCGATCCGCTCGAGATCCTCCGGCGTGTAGAACGGGAACACGAGCTTCCCGTCGACCTCGACGACGATCATCTCGCTGCCGTGCAGGCCCATGAGGCCCGGGTTCCCTCCGGCGTGCTGCACCAGGTACCCGAAGCCGCCGTTCAGCATCTCGACGAGCCGCACCGACTCGATCGGAGCCGTCGGCGAGCGCCTCAAGTCGACGTCGTGCATCAGGATCCTCGAGATCGCCTTCTTGGCGAAGTCGAGCAGCCGCGGAGACGCCTTCGCGAACGCCGAGGTCTCCGGCGCCTCGCTCGGGTGCTTCTCGAACGCGATCCGGTAGGCCTCTCCGTTCTCGCCGACCATGTGCAGGCGCACCGCGTTGCCGAGCGCGCCCTTCTCGCGCACCGAGCGGACCTCTTCCTCCGACGCGCCGCCGCCGACCCAGCGGCCGAGCATGCGCCACACGCCGCCCTGCCCGTGCTCCTGCTGGATGAAGGCGCTCCACGCCGGCAGCTGGTCCTGCTCGAACTCGGCGGAGAACCCGCACAGCCCACCCGCATTCGCGATGCGCACGGCGGCTGCGTTGCCGCTGACCGTGTTTCCGTCCGGCAGGTGCACCGTGAACGGGAACTTCGTGCCGGTCTCGGGCAGCGAGCTGCACGGCGCGCTGAAGCCCGCGAGCGAGATCTCCTCGGTCGTGGTCTCGAGCTCTCCGCCTGGCAGCTGAAGCCGCAGACGCAGGTTGACGGGATAACGGGGATAGCGGCGGCTGCCGATCATGCTTCTCGAAGGGGCATTCAATCACCAGCGACGTAAGGTGCGTCATCAAATGGATCGCCGCCGCTACGTGCGCCACCCGATTCGCGTGCCGGTGTCGGTACGGCCCGCCGGCGGCGACCTGCTGATGGCACGATCCGGTGACATCTCGGAAGGCGGCTTGTCGTTCGAGGTGCCCGCTGCGCTCCCGCTCCAGTCGACCGTCGAGGTCGAGCTGCCCGTGCACCACACCCGCTTCAAGCTCACCGGCACGGTCGTCTCGTGCGTCGCCGCAGAGGCCGTCTTCCGCGTCGGCCTGTCGTTCGTCGAGACGGGGCTGCAGTTCAAGATGAAGCTCGCCGAGCAGGTGCTGCGCATCGACGAGCTGCGCCTCGAGCTCACGAAGGAGCGCGGCGTCGAGGTCACCAGCCGCGAGGCCGCGCAGATCTGGGTCGAGCGGTACGCGGCGACGTTCGCCGACCTCTACGGGCGCTGACGTCAGAAGCCGAAGCCGAACACGGCTGCCACGCGCGTTCCCTGCGTGCTGACCGGCGGCATCACCCGCACCTCCATGCGCCCGGCGAGCTTCACCGCGAGCCACAGCGGAGACGTCACCCAGTAGAACGGAATGCCGATCCACCCCAGCAGGTCGCCCGTCATTCGATCCATCGCACGCCGGAACATGCCCGTGAGGTCGTGCACCCAGTTGAGGCCTCCGCCCAGGCTCACGTACGGGCGCAGCGTGAAGCGCGGCTCGTACTCCGTGGCCATGCCGCCGCCGATGAAGACGTGTGCTTGTGGCTGCAGCATTCCGCCGGGACGCGCCGACATGAGCTCGAGGCGCAGGTCGATCCACGGCATCGCGCCGCGCGCCATGATCTCTGCGCCGCCCAGCACCGCGATCGCCGGCATGAACATCGGCTCGGACCGCCGCTGCAACAACCCCACGCGGACGCCGACTCCGAGGAGCACCAGCAGGTCCGTCGGGTTGTGCGTGAGCGCGGCGTAGCCGGTCACCCCCCACGGCAGGCCGTGCAGCATCGGATCGTGCTCGCCTTCGGCCTCGATGAGGGGCGGCTCGCTGGGCTGGGGCCGGGGAACTTCACGCGATGCCGTCTCGATGCGCGCGAGGCGATTCGCCCAGTCCCGCAGCGCCTCGGCCTCCAGCGGGCTCTCGACCATGTCTGCGGCCCGGGAGCAGCCTTCGGCCGACTCGAGTGAGCACGCCCGGCGGAACCACTCGAGCGCCTGCTTCCGCCAGAACGGCGAGTCGCCCTCCTCGAGCTGAAGCTCGCCGAGCTGTAGGCACGCACCCACATCCCGCTCCTCCAGGCAGCGAGACGCAAGCGGTTCCGCGGCGGCGAGCAGCAGCGCGAGCAGGCTCATGTGCGCGGCGGTGAGCACCGCTCGTGCCTCGTCCAAACCCCCGCAACCGCCCCGCTTTCACGTGCGATTGCGCAGCGCTGGGGCCGCCGAAGCGGGCGCTCCTGTCGCGCTTTCTGTTTTGGCGGGGGTCCGTGTCCATTGGGACGGCCGAAGCGTCATCGCCCATCAAGGAGACGACACACATGAAGAAGCTGCTGACCGCTGCAATCGTTGCCCTGACCGGATGTGGACTCGGAGCTGCCGACGAGTACCGCAACGCCATCCCCAAGACCGAGCAGGTCGCCATGAAGGTGCCCGGCTCCACCGGCCAGGCGCTCGAGAACGCGAACCAGCAGGCGCTCGAAGGTGAGAAGGCCGCGTTTTACGAGCTGACCCGCGGGGTCTCGTACTTCGTGAACGGCGCCGGCTACCAGGTGCTGACCCTCGTGAAGACGATCACCGAGTACCCGCCCACCACGTTCGACGAGGAGAAGGGCGTCGCCGTCTGGGGCCCGCACACCGAGGCGCTCTCGCCGAACACGTGGCGGCTCACCGTCACGAAGAAGGGCGAGAAGGAGTTCACCTACTCCCTCGACGCCAAGGGCAAGAACGAGCCGGACGACGCGTTCCTCAAGATCCTCACCGGCACGCACCTCGCGACCGGCAAGGTCTTAGGCAGCGGCACGTTCGTCCTCGACATGGACGCGGCGCAGAAGCTGCCCGAGCACGACAAGGACGCGCGCGGCAAGGCGGCGTACACGTACTCGCGCGAGTCGCTCGACGCCGACACCAAGGTCGACGCCGTCTTCACGCAGGTCCTCGACAAGGACTCGGGTCGCCTCGTCGACGCGACGTACAAGTACGTCTCCAGCGAGAAGACCGGCGGCTCGCTCGAGTTCCAGTTCCAGGGCGACATCGACAACCCGAAGACCACCGCGCTCGAGCACATGACACTCAACTCGCGCTGGAACCGTGACGGCTCGGGCCGCAGCGACGTGAAGGTCACCGGCGGCGACCTCGGCACGGTCGAGCACACCGCGAACGAGTGCTGGGACTCGAACTTCGCCAGCCGCTTCCTGCGCGCCTCGTTCGACCCCTCGCTGAACTACGGCGAAGAGTCGGCCTGCGGCAAGCTCTCGACGGCGTCCTACTCGTCCCTGAGGCTGTAAGATCGTCGTGAATGGCACGCCCGGCGCTCGAGGTCATCGAAGGAGGCAAGAGCGCCGGTCGTGCGTGGTTGAAGGAGCTGTATTCGAAGTACGGCGGTGCGGTGTTCGGACGGTGCCTGTACCTCTTGAAGAACCCCACCGCCGCGGAGGATGCCATGCAGGACGTCTTCGCTAGAGCCATGGCAAACGAAGCGAGCTTCCGCGGGGAAGCGTCTCCGCTCACCTGGCTGATGAAGATCGCGACCCACCACTGCCTGAACCTGATGCGCGGCGACAAGGCAGGCTGGAAGAACGAGTACACGCAGCAGGAGCTCGTGCGCGGCGAGGCCCACGGCGGCCCCCAGGCGCTCGAAGCCCGCGACGTGGTCCGCCGCACCCTTTCGAAGTTCGACGCAGAGACGCAGGCCGCGGTCATTCACTACTACGTCGACGAGATGACGATGGACGAGGTCGCCGCCCTGCTCGACCGCAGCGTCCCCACGATTCGCAAGCGCCTGCGCGCGTACGCCGAGGCGACCGGCCAGGAGATTCACGAAGCATGACGTCCCACGCCACAGAGCTCAGCTTGAGGAAGCTGTTCGCCGGCGAGGCCGTCGCTCCCGACCTCAAGGCGCACAGCGAGTCGTGCGACGTCTGCCGGGCGAAGCTCAAGACGATCGAGGACGAGCAGAAGAAGTTCGAGTCCGCGATCCCCTTCGAGCGCTTCGCCGCCGGAGTCGAGCGCGCGTCGCGGAATCCGCGCGAGGTGGCTGCGCCGCCGCGCCGGTCGTGGGTGGGGTACGCGGTGGCGCTCGCGGCGAGCGTGCTCATCATTGCCGCGGTGCCGCTGGTCATGCGCGGCGACGGCGGTGGCGGCGGGAATCGGCTCAAGGGCAGCGGCGTCGAGCTGACCGTCGGCGGCACGAACGGGGCTCCGCAGCGCAAGGCGACGAGCAACGTGGCCGAGGCGCTGGCTCCCGGAGAGCGCGTGCTCATCGGCTACAGCGCCGGCGCGAACCGGTACCTGGTCGCCGTCAGCATCGACGAGCGCGGCGAGGTCGCGGCGATTCCCGAGAGCGGCCAGAGCATGCCGATCAGCGCCGCCGGCCACCTGCCCGACGCCATCGAGTTCACCGGCCGCGGCATGGAGCACGTCGTGGTCGTGCTCACCCGCGAGCCGCTGCCGGTGGAGGAGGTCCGCCGCGCGCTGAAGATTCGCTACGACGAAGCTCGGGGGAACCTCTCGCAGTTGGGACAGCTCGACGTGCCGGGCGAGCAGTTCCACTACACGTTCTTGAAGCCATGAGCGTGCGAGCCAAAGCCTCCGCTCTTGAACAACCGGGTTCGCGTTCGCGTTCGGGTTGCCTCGCGGCGCTGTCGTTGGCGGTCGTCCTGCTCTCGACGGCCGCGTTCGCCGACGGCCCCACGCGCCGCTTCGCGCTCGTCGTCGGCAACGACTGGGGCGGCGACGGCACGCGCGATCTCATGTACGCGCGCGACGACGCGCGGAAGATCCACGACATCCTCACGCGGCTCGGAGGCGTCCGGAAGGAAGACGCCTTCCTGCTGCTCAACGACTCGTCCGAGTCCCTGGTGAAGGTGCTGGCCGAGGTCGAGAAGCGCTCCGCCGACGCGCGCGCGCGTGGAGATCGCACCGCGCTGTTCTTCTACTACTCGGGCCACGCGAAGGACGGCGCGCTGCGGCTCGGCTCCTCGACGCTGCCGATGGAGTCGCTCAAGGCCCGGCTCGCGCAGGCTCCGGCCGACTTCCGGCTCGCGGTGTTCGACGCCTGCCGCTCTGGCGCCATCACCCGCACGAAGGGCATGCGGCGGGCTCCGGCCTTCGAGGTCGAGTCCGACGCGCAGCGCGCGGCGAAGGGGCTCGTGATCCTGACGAGCTCGGCGTCGGACGAGGACTCGCAGGAATCCGACTCCATCGGCGGCTCGTACTTCTCGCATCACCTGGCGTCGGGGCTGCTCGGCGACGCCGACAAGAGCGGAGACGGCCGCGTGTCGCTGGGCGAGGCCTATGCGTATGCGTACGAGCGCACGGTGGCCGACACCGCCGACAGCGCCGCCGGCCCGCAGCACCCGACGTTCTCGTTCGATCTCGCCGGCAACGGAGACCTCGTGCTCACGGACGTCATCGAGCGCCGCGAGGGCGTGAAGATCCCCGCGGGGGCCCCGGCCGGCGCGTGGTTCCTCGTCGATCAGCGCGGCTTCGTCGTCGCGGAGATCGCGAAGACCGAAGGCGTCGAGCGGCTCGTCGCGCTGGCGCCGGGGAAGTACTGGATCAAGCGCCGCCTGCCGGACCACCTGATGATCGGTGAGATCTCGGTGGCCGCCGGCGAGATCACCGTCGTGAAGCCCAGCGACATGAAGAGCGCCGACTTCAGCGACGACCCGGTGAAGGGCGCGTACCAGACGATGACGTACACGCGGCACTGGGGCATCGGCGTGAACGGCGGCTACAACCTCGTGTTCGACAAGCCGCTCGAGGCGGGCGGGTACTTCCCGAGCGCTCCGATGTTCGGGCTCGACGTGACCTTCCACAACGCGTTCGGCCGCGGCTGGACCTTCGCGATGGACGGCGCGTTCGGCTTCGCGCAGGGCAACCTCCTCATCGGCGGCAGCGAGCAGCTGCCGTACCGCTACTCGGCGCTCGTGCTCGGCCTCACCGGCCTCAAGGAGTGGCCCGAGGGCTGGTGGGTGCCGTTCGTCGGCATCCGCCTCGCGCTCAACATCATGAGCCGCAACTTCCCCGGCGCCGGCCTGCCCGATCAGGGCTACTCGATCTTCGTCCCCGGCCTGGTGCTGGGGATGAAGATCCGCATGAGCAAACGTTGGAGCTTCATCGCGCGGACTCGTGTGAACTACCTGCTGTACACGATCGATTCGACCAGGAGCCTCGGCAGCGCCGAGTTCGCGGGGCTCATCAACTACGAGTTTGGATTATGAAAAAGCTCATCGCCTGCATGCTCGTCCTGAGCGCCTGCGGAACCTGGTCGAACGAGGACCTGGAGTACCTCTACGCGATTCCGCGCAAAGAGGCGCTGCGCTCGCAGCTCGGCAGCACGGGCAACACGACCCAGCAGCCGCTGTCCGTCGGTGACCCGTCCCAGACGTACGACAAGACGAAAGGCGAGAGCGACCAGTTCAACACTTTCATCGACGGCATCCTGACCGCGCTGGATTTCATTCGGTCGATTCCTCCTACGACGCGAAAGTCGGACTCCCGAATCTGGGGACCCTACCCGGATGAGCAGAACCAGGGGTTCGACGTGCGGGTCGTGATCTCGCGGTCGGACAAGATGAACTACACGTGGTCGATCGACATGAAGAAGCGCGGCACCGAGGACTACTTCACGATCGGCGGCGGCGACTTCAAGGCGACGCAGACCCTGCGCAAGGGTCGCGGGCACATGTTCTTCGACGCCGCGACGGCCAACGCGCGCCTGATGAAGGAGATGAAGGCCAGCGACCCTGCGCGGGTCGACATTGGCTACTCGACCGACACGGACCCGATCATCGTCGAGATGGACCTCGCGTTCGACGGCGGCGTCACGCTCGGCTACGCGTACAACGGCAACTCCGACAAGTCCGCGGTGCTCCAGTACGTCGCGACGAACCCGGCGGACACCAATATCCGCAAGGCCAGCTACGTCGCCGGGTGGACGAGCAACACTGCGGGTCGCGCCGACTTCGTCGTGCTCGAGGGCGCGTACGTCGGCGGAACCGGCACCGAGTGCTGGGACGAAGGCCACACGGTCGTCTACGCGCAGGGCTACGACGGCGGAGCCCGCGTGGAGATTGGCGACAAGACGAAGTGCGCTGAACCGCCTGAACTCAAGCCATTGCCGTCGCCGTAACTCGCCGCCACCCCGCGAGCCGTCAGGGCCAGCGGCCTCGACCGCCGGTCGCATCGCCGAAGCCCTCAAGCCGCTGCCGCCCTTTGCCGACCCGTGATACGTCCCGCGGCGCGATGAACGCCGCCTTCTACGATCACCTAAGCGCCCAGCTCACCTCCATCCGCGATCAAGGTCTGTTCAAGACCGAGCGCGTGATCACCAGCCACCAGCGCGCAGCGATCACCGTGCAGGGCGGCAAAGAGGTCCTCAACTTCTGCGCGAACAACTACCTCGGCCTCGCCGACTCCCCGGACCTGATCAAGGCCGCCAAGGAAGGCCTCGACGCCCACGGCTTCGGCATGTCCTCCGTGCGCTTCATCTGCGGCACCCAGGACGTTCACAAGGAGCTCGAAGCGCGCCTCTCCAAGTTCCTCGGCATGGAGGACACCATCCTCTTCTCCTCCTGCTGGGACGCCAACGGCGGCCTCTTCGAGATCGTCCTCGGCGAAGAAGACGCGGTCATCTCCGACGCCCTCAACCACGCCTCGATCATCGACGGCATCCGCCTGTCGAAGGCCCAGCGCTTCCGCTACGCGAACAACGATCTCAACGATCTCGAAGCGAAGCTGAAAGAAGCCGGCAACGCCCGCTTCAAGCTCATCGCCACCGACGGCGTCTTCTCGATGGACGGCGTCATCGCGAACCTCAAAGGCATCTGCGATCTCGCCGACAAGTACGACGCGATGGTCATGGTCGACGACTCGCACGCCGTCGGCTTCACCGGCGACAAGGGCCGCGGCACCCACGAGCTCAATAACGTCATGGGCCGCGTCGACATCATCACCGGCACCCTCGGCAAGGCCCTCGGCGGCGCCAGCGGCGGGTACGTCGCGGCCAGGAAGCCCGTCGTCGACCTGCTGCGCCAGCGCGCCCGCCCGTACCTGTTCTCCAACACGCTGATGCCGGCGATCGCGCACGCCACCCTCGCCTGCCTCGATCTCCTCGAGAGGTCCGACGCGCCGCGCGCGAAGCTGCGCGAGAACAGCGCCTACTTCCGCTCCGAGATGACCAAGGCCGGCTTCAAGCTCGCCGGCGCCGGCCACCCGATCATCCCCGTCATGCTCGGCGACGCGAAGCTCGCGCAGCGCTTCGCCGAAGCGATGCTCCAGGAAGGCATCTACGTCATCGGCTTCAGCTTCCCCGTCGTGCCCCGCGACCAGGCGCGCATCCGCACGCAGATGTCCGCTGCGCACGACAAGAAGCACCTCGATCAGTGCATCGCCGCCTTCGTCAAGGTCGGCAAGAACCTCGGAGTCATCTCGTGAGAGCCCTCGTCAAAGCAGAGAAGAAGCCCGGCCTCTGGATGCAGGAGGTCGCCGTCCCCGACCTCGGCCCCAACGACGTCCTCATCAAGGTTCGCAAGTCCGCCATCTGCGGCACCGACATCCACATCTACAACTGGGACGAGTGGAGCCAGAAGACCATCCCCGTCCCGATGGCCATCGGCCACGAGTTCATGGGCGAGGTCGCGAAGCTCGGCTCCGCCGTCACCGGCTTCAAGGTCGGCGAGCGCGTCAGCGGAGAGGGCCACCTCACCTGCGGCCACTGCCGCAACTGCCGCGCCGGCAAGCGCCACCTCTGCCGCAACACCGTCGGCATCGGAGTCCACCGCGCCGGCTCCTTCGCCGAGTTCGTCGCCATCCCCGCGGTCAACGTCTTCCGCATCCCCGACTCCATCCCCGACGAGATCGCGAGCTTCTTCGACCCGCTCGGCAACGCCGTCCACACCGCGCTCAGCTTCGACCTCGTCGGAGAAGACGTGCTCATCACCGGCGCCGGCCCCATCGGGGTGATGGCCGCCGCCATCTGCAAACACGTCGGCGCCCGCCACGTCGTCGTCACCGACGTGAACGACTACCGCCTCGACCTCGCCAAGAAGCTCGGCGCCACGCGCGCGATCAACGTGAAGACCACGTCGATCGACGACACGATGAAGCAGCTCGGCATGAGCGAGGGCTTCGACGTCGGCCTCGAGATGTCCGGCAACGGCGAGGCCCTGCGCTCGATGCTGAAGGCCATGAACCACGGCGGCCGCGTCGCGATCCTCGGCATCCCTCCGAGCGACGTCTCCATCGACTGGAACCAGGTCATCTTCAAGGGCCTCGTGCTCAAGGGCGTCTACGGCCGCGAGATGTTCGAGACCTGGTACAAGATGACCGCGATGCTGCAGAGCGGGCTCGACATCTCGCCTGTCGTCACGCACCGCTTCCCCATCGCAGACTTCCAGCAGGCGTTCGAGACGATGCGCACCGGCGCGTCCGGCAAGGTGGTGCTCGATTGGGCGGCGTGAAGAAGCCCGCGAAGGTTGCCAAGAAGCTGTTCGTCGCGATGGCCGGGAACATCGGCGCGGGGAAGACCACCGCCGCCAAGATGATCTCGCAGAAGTTCGGCTTCGAGCTCTTCGACGAGCCCGTCATCGATAACCGCTTCTTGAAGCACTACTACGCCGACATGCGCCGCTGGAGCTTCACGCTCCAGCTCGAGTTCCTCATCAAGCGCGTCGAGCACCACGAGCTCATCCGCCGCGTCTCGAAGTCCTGCATCCAGGACCGCACGCTCCACGAGGACCCGGAGATCTTCGCGAAGTACCTGCACGGCCTCGGCAACATGACCGACGCCGAGCTCGACCTCTACTTCGACTACTTCAAGCGCCTCTCCAAGGACATCGCCCACCCCGACAAGGTGATCTGCTTCGACGTCCCGCGCGTCGACGTGCTGCTCAAGCGCATCAAGAGCCGCGGCCGCGACGAGGAGAAGGGCATCCAAGCCGCCTTCCTCCGCGGCTTGAACGGCTACTACGGCACCTTCCCCATGGTGCTCTCGAACAAGTACGGCATCGACACGCTCACCATCGACGTCACCGCGCTCGACATCCGCGACGGCAAGGGCCGCGAGGAGTTCCTCGATCGGGTGTCGACGTTCTTCGCCGCATGAGCACTCCGCGCGTTGTCGAGATGGCGAGGCTGCTGCTTCCCGGCGAGGCGAACGCGCTGAACGCGGCGTTCGGCGGCAGCGTCGTGGGGTGGATCGACATGTGCGCGGCGATCGCGGCGCAGCGGCACTGCAGGCAGACCGTCGTCACCGCGTCGATGGACGACCTGCACTTTCACGCGCCGATCAAGGTCGGGTACTCGGTGACGGTGCGCGCCCGCGTCGTCGCCGCGTTCAACACGTCGATCGAGGTCGGAGCGACGGTGCACGCCGAAGATCCCCACACCGGCATCCGCCAGCTCACGTGCAGCGCGCTCCTGACGTTCGTCGCGCTCGATGCACAGGGGAATCGCCTCAAGGTTCCGCCGCTCGAGCTCGACACCGAAGCGGAGAAGAAGGCCGCCGCCGAAGCGTCGACTCGGCGTGCCGAGCGCCTGGCGCGAAAGGACCTGCGCCGCAGCTGGATCGAGCTGCTCACCTCGTGAACGACTGTCGCTCGCGAAGCGACACCGGCCATCGGTCGAGAACCACGTAGGGGCAACTGCGACATGTTCGCGGGCCGATACTGGTCCACATGCGAACCGATCGTACGACGACGTCGGGTGCCCCCCCGACTCCCTCCGCCGCACCGGTTGCACCCTCCGCCGTCACGTACACCAGCCCATCCGGCACGGTGTACACGACGCCCGCCGCGAACGAGCCGCTGCGCCAGGGCCACTTCGGCGAGGCCGTCAAAGCGCTGCAGCTGCTCCTCAACAAGGCCGGCGCCCAGCTCGACCCCGACGGCGTCTTCGGCCCCAAGACGGCCGCCGCGCTGGAGAAGCTCACCGGCTCCGCCGTGTTCGACGACGCCGCCCGCGCGAAGCTCGGCGGCCAGGGCAGCGCGTACGTCGAGCCGAAGCCCAAGCTGCAGAGCTCGGGCGTCAGCCAGCTGCAGCAGGCGCACGTCCCCAACGCGAACCAGCTCGAGGCCGGCAGCGTCGCCGACCGCACCCTCTCGATCGCCGAGCAGGAGCTCGGCACCGTCGACCCGATGAAGCGCGGCCCGGACGGCAACTACCAGGGCTGGCAGCACCTGCAGAACATCTTCGAGAAGACCACCGGCTGGCGCCCCACCGACAAGGAGATCAAGGCGTCGAGCCAGCCCCAGCAGAAGTCGTGGTGCGGCATCTTCGCCGCGCACGTGCTGCAGGAGGCCGGCGCGAACGTCCGCTGGGATCTCACCAAGGGGAAGATGGTCGGCGACGTGCAGCACGTGCTGGCACCCCGGTACAACGGCACCACCTACAAGGCCGAGCGCGCGGCCTTCGAGAACAGCATCCGCCCCGGCGACGTCATCACCGTGACGGGCAAGAACAACCACCACGCCATCGTCACGAAGGTGAACCCCGACGGCACCGTCGACACCATCGACGGCAACAAGCCGGGCATCGGCCGCGGGAAGCAGAAGCTCTCGGACGTGACGACGTACTACCGCCCCACCGGCGGCGGCAGCGCGCCGCAGGCCTCGGCGACGACCGGGGCGGCGCAGGTGGCTCCCGCGGCGAACGGCTCGGCCGACGCGAAGGCGCAGGAGCAGCTCAACGACGCGCTCGGCACCCGCCTCGCCGTCGACGGCAAGGTCGGCCCGAAGACGACGAAGGCCATCTCGCTCTACCAGTCGATGAGCGGCCTGCCCGTCACCGGCACGCTCGACGACGCCACGCGCGCCGCGCTCGCCAAGGGCACGAAGCCGAACGGCCCGCTGCCCGAGGGCGTGACCGTCAGCGGCGTGCCGCGCCGCGCGAGCACGAACCCGCTCGAGCAGACGAACGCGGCCGAGGCGGCGATGGCGAAGAACGACGCCCGGTGGAAGGGCGTCAGCGTCGACGACATCGCCAAGAACCCCGACGCGTTCATCGCGAACTGCTCGCAGGTCGACGGCATGTCGAGCACGGAAGATCAGACGAGCTGCGGCCCCACGTCGGTCATGATCGGCGTCGTCGCCGGCCGCCCGCAGGCGATGGTCGAGCTCGCGCAGAAGCTCGTCGACGGCAACGGCAACCCGACCGACGCGTGCAAGCGGCTCTTCCCGAAGATCGCCGGCCCCGACGGCAAGGAGTACCGCGAGGTCCTCAAGAACATCCGCACCGGCACCTTCCGACCGATCGACGTCACGGTGCTGTCGCGCGGCCTCTACGAGGACATGCTCGCCAAGCGCCCCGGCGGGAAGCCGCTCGGCACCACCGGCGAAGATCTCATCGCGCTGCGCTCGAAGCTGAGCTCGCTCGGCGTCTCGATCCCCCGCATGGAGCTGCAGTTCTACGGCCCCTCGATGGAGCCGGGCATGGGCCACTGGCAGGTCGGCGTCAACGGCAAGCAGTACAACCCGTGGCCCGACGCCAACGGCAAGGTGGGCATCGTCAACGATCCGCAGCACAGCGGCATCGGTCTCATGAAGGGCCGCTTCGGCGACAACTGGGCCAACCTCGAGAAGATCTACATCGACGACTCGACGGTGCACCGGCAGGTCTACGACTTCGTCGCCATCACCAGCGACGGCTCGGAGATCGTCCCCGACGCCACCAACAAGAACCCGCCGCTCGTCGACGTGCGCATGACGCGGCAGCCGGACGGCACGTTCAAGGTCGAGAGCTTCGACGCCGCCGAGCTCGAGAAGCAGGGCTACCCGCTCGCGAACACCGCCGCGCGCGAGCTCTACGGCAAGGGCGTGTCGATCTAGGTCGGCCGGAACTTCGCCAGCGTGAACAGCGGCTTCTCGCTGCTGACTCCGCGCAGCACGTGGCTGCCGAGCGGGCACAGCTCGTGCGGGTCGAGGTAGCGCGCGATGCTCTCGCTCAACACCATCGAGGTCTTGAGCGGCTTGCACATCGCCTCCATGCGCGCGGCCTCGTTCACCGCCGAGCCGATGACGGTGAAGTCGAGGCGGTCTCGCGCGCCGATGTTCCCGTACATGACCTCGCCGAGGTTGACGGCGACTCCGGCGCGAAGGCCGTGCGCCTTCGCGGGCGCCGACTCGGCGAACGCCTCCAAGCTGGCCGCGGCCGCCTTCACCGCGCGGCGCGCCGCAGCGGCTTCGTCGTCGCGCGTGGGAAAGACGGCGAGGATGGAGTCTCCGATGAACTTGAGGATCTCGCCGCCGTCGGCGAGCGGCCCGGCCATCGCCTCGAAGTAGGCGTCGAGGACGGGGACGATCTCCTGCACGGGGAGTCGATCGGCCAGCGAGGTGAAGCCGCGCAGATCGCACAGCCAGATGGCGGCGTGAATGCGCTGGCCGGTGCCGCGCTTGAAGTCTCCGGCAATGACGCGCTGGGCGGCGTTGGGGCCGAGGTAGACCTTGAGCAGCGTCTCCATCGAGAAGCGCGTCGACTCGAGCTCGAGGCGCGTCTCGAGCGCCGGCAGCAGCTTCTCGAAGGCGAGCAGGTGCCCGTCGTCGAAGCCGCCCGGCGCGTCGGTGGCGATCGAGATGAAGCTGCGGCGCCCCTTCCCGAAGTCGAGCGCGAGGGCGAAGTAGTCGGTGCCTCCGGCCGAGCGCATCGACTGGAGCTGCGGGTAGTCGCACTCGCCCTTCGCCAGCCGCTGGCGCACGCGCTGCGCGCCGCGGTGAATCGCCTCGACCGGGCTGCCGAGGTACGACGGCGACGACAGCGTGTCCGCCGTCGCGACCTGCAGCTCGACCTTGTCCGGCCGCTGCCACAGCACGGCGCGCCCGAAGACGTCGGGGTGCATCGCCAGCACGGTGCAGCGCATGCGCCACAGCGGCAGGCCGGCGGCCATCAGCCTCTGCGCGAGCGCGACGAAGAACGGCTCGATGGCCTCGCGCCGCGAGTCGGCGCTCACCAGCCAGTCGGAGATGCGGCCGAGATCGTCGGTCACCGGCCGGCAGTATACGGGCGAGGCGAGACGTCGATGGCCTCAACGCGCTCGCGCTCGCGCTCGTGGACGCGCTCGGCTCTTCGAGCGTCACGGACCGCCGGCCACACGCATCCGCTCAGCGCTTCGACAGCGTGAGCGTGTGCCCGTCGTCACCGAGGTCGTTCACGCCGTCGATCTTCACCGGCTTGTAGCCGTCGGCCTCGACGGTGATGGCGGCCCCGCTGAACGGGTTGCGCTGCGTGAAGAACACGTTCGCGAGCACGTTGGTGCGCAGCTGCGCGATGACCTCGTCGCCCGCCTTGAACGTGACCGGCAGGTCCTGCAGGTAGTTGCCGTCTCCGTCGAGGAACTTGATCCAGAAGCCCTCGTCGGGCTCGGGCGGCATCTCGAGCTCGAGCACCTTCCCCGAGGCGAGCGACGCGCCGGGCAGCGTGCCGGTGCCGTAGCCCTCGCTCACCGCCTCGAGGCGCACGCGCGCGAACGGCCTGGGCGCCGCGAACTGGCCGCGCCGGTTCGTGCGGCCCTGGAACAGCACCTCGCTCGGGCACTCGCTCGGCTGAGGGCAGCTGTCCTGCATCATCGACACGGTGACGAGCGCGCAGGTCAGCGGCCCGCCGGTGCGGCCGTCGAGCAGCACGACGTCGCCCGTGCCGTCGGGGCCACAGCGGCCCTCTTTCTCGGCCTTGGCGATGGCGGCGTCCTTCTCGGAGCCTTCATCAATGCGCGAATCGCCGCTGCCCGCGGCGTCGGGTTTGGTCGTGGCGCACGCGACCAAAAGTCCAACGAACAGTAGCCCCCTCACGAAGTCGGGCTCAGACGGAGAACGACGTCCCGCAGCCGCACGACGACTTGGCCATCGGGTTGTTGAACTTGAAGCCGCTCGCCGTGTCCGTCACGACGTAATCGACCGACGTGCCCGAGAGGTACTTCACGCTGATCGGGTCGGTGCAGATCTTCACGCCGTCCTGCTCCCAGACCTGGTCGCCGGGCTTCGACTCCTTCATCAGGTTCAGGTCGTAGCCGAGGCCGCTGCAGCCGGCGGGCACCACGCGGACCGTGAGCAGGTAGCCTTCGAACTTCTGCTCGGTCATCACCTGCTTCACCTGCGCGATGGCGCGCTCGGTGAGCATGAACGGGACCTTCTTCTCTTCAGTCGGCTGGTTGCTGAGACCCGAAACTTCGGCGCTGGCGACGTTTTCCATGACGATCCTCTTATAACGCCACCCGGGCTCACGCCAGCGACCGCCCCCCGTCGACGGCCAGGATCTGCCCGGTGATGAACCGCGGCCCGGTGAGCAATTGCCCCACCGCCTCGGCGACGTCCTTCGGGTCTCCGAAGCGGCCGAAGGGGATGCGCGCGCGGATCTTCTCGAGCTCCGCCGTCGACAGCCCCTCGGGCGGCAGCACCGTCCCCGGAGCGACCGCGTTCACGCGCACGCGCGGCGCCAGCTTCAGCGCCATGCACCGGGTCAGCTCGGCCGCCGCCGCCTTCGACATGCAGTAGGCGGCGTGCTCGCGCCAGTGGTTCCACACTCCGGCGACGTCGACGATGTTGACCACGTCGCCCTCGCGGCCGAGCGCCGCGAACGCCTCGATGAGCTTCAGCGGCGCGCGCGCGTTGACGCGCCACAGCTCGTCCGCCGAGTACTTCTCACCGAGGATCCCCGCGGAGTTCACGAGGATGTCGAGCCGCCCCAGCGCCTCGGCGGCCTGCTTCACCACGGCGCCGGCGTCGTCGGCGGAGAGATCCGCCTTCAGCGCCACGGCCTTGTTGCCGTCGACCTTCGCGGCGGCGACGACCTCGTCGGCCCCCTTCGCCGAGCTCAGGTAGTGCACCGCCAGATCTGCGCCGAGCGCGATGAGCCGCTCGGCGATCGCGCGGCCGACGCGCGTGCCGCCACCCGTGACGAGGGCTGCGCGCCCCTCCAATGGCCTTCCCATGCGGGGCGTTATAAGCGAAACGACTCTCGAGGCCGCGCATCCAAACAACCATGGCTACCTACCGGGAACTGCTGTCCGCGACGAAGAAGACGATCAAGGAAGTGACCGTCGACGAGGTGAAGAAGCAGCTCGACTCCAAGACGCCGGTGAAGCTCATCGACGTCCGCGAGAGCGAGGAGTACGCCGCCGGCCGGCTCCCCGGCGCCATCAGCGTCCCGCGCGGCTTCCTCGAGCTGAAGATCGAGGACAAGGCGAAGCGCGAAGAGCCCATCATCCTCTACTGCGCCGGCGGAGTCCGCTCGGCCTTTGCGGCCAAGACGCTCGCCGACATGGGCTACTCGAACGTCTCGTCGATGGCGGGCGGCTACAACCGCTGGCACGACGCGGCGTACCCGACCGACAAGCCGCTCGTGCTGTCGGCCGAGCAGAAAGAGCGCTACCGCCGTCACCTCGCGATCCCCGAGGTCGGTGAAGAGGGCCAGGCGAAGCTGCTCAAGGCCAAGGTGCTCTTGATGGGAGCTGGCGGCCTGGGCTCTCCCGCCGCGCTGTACCTGGCGGCCGCCGGTGTCGGCACGCTCGGCATCGTCGACATGGACGTCGTCGATCTCTCGAACCTGCAGCGGCAGGTGATTCACACGCAGGACCGCAAGGGCATGCCGAAGACGGCGTCGGCGGCCGAGGCGATCAAGGCACTGAACCCCGACGTGAAGGTCATTCCCTTCCAGGAGCGGCTCACCAGCGAGAACATCGACCGCGTGCTGTCGGGCTTCGACATGATCCTCGACGGCGGCGACAACTTCCCGACGCGCTACCTGCTGAACGACGCGTGCGTGAAGCACAAGAAGCCGAACATCCACGGGTCGATCTACCGGTTCGAGGGACAGGTGACGACGTTCGTGCCGTTCGACGGGCCGTGCTACCGCTGCCTGTACCCGCAGCCGCCGCCGGCGGACATGGCGCCGTCGTGCGCCGAGGCCGGCGTGCTCGGCGTGCTGCCCGGCCTGGTCGGCCTGTTCCAGGCGAACGAGGCGATCAAGCTCATCCTCGGCATCGGGACTCCGCTCAAGGGCCGGCTGCTCACGATGGATGCGCTGGAGACGACGTTCCGGACGCTGAAGCTCCGCCGCGATCCGCAGTGCCCGGTGTGCAGCGAGGGCAAGCAGATCACGTACATCGACTACGAGCAGTTCTGCTCGACCGCAGCGTGATTCGCGAGATCTCGGCGAAGGAGCTGGCGGCGGCGCTGAAGGGGCCCAACCCTCCGCTGCTGGTCGACGTGCGCACGCCGCACGAGCACGCGATCGCCCAGATCAAGCCGTCGCTCTTGCTGCCGCTACACGAGATCGAAGACCGGGCGAGCGAGCTCGACGAGCACAAGGGCCGCCCGATCGTCGTGTACTGCCACCTCGGCGTGCGCTCGCTGAACGGCGCCGCGTACCTGACCGACCTCGGGCACGATGCGGTGTCGCTGGCGGGGGGCATCGAGGCGTGGTCCTGCGAGATCGACCCGAAGGTGCCGCGGTACTGAGCGGCTACGCGGTCGGCCCGGGGCTGAGCCTGTCCCGAATCTGCCGGAGCACGTCGAGCTCGGTCTCTTTCGCTTCGACCGTCGGCCGCTGCAGCGCGTTGATGCCCTTCACCACGAAGAACAGCGCCAGCGCGATGATGACGAACGACAGCAGCGCGGTCAGAAAAGCCCCGTAGCGAATGGGCGTGCCGTTGACGTCGAAGCTCAGCGCGCTGAAGTCGGGCTTGGCGCCGACGGCCGCGATGAGCTGCATCAACACGTCGTTGGTGAACGAGGACACGACCGCCCCGAACGCCACGCCCATCAGCAGCCCCACTGCGAGGGAAAGCACGTTGCCGCGCGCGATGAACTCCCGGAATTCTCTCCACATGACGACCTCCAAAGGCCTCGAGCGACTCGAGAGCCTGCATGGGCCGTGCTGCGCGGCGACGGCGCCTCGTCGATCGTCGGTACGGCACCCCGCGGTAAGGCCGGGGCCGGCTACCGCGACGCCTTCTTCCTCTGCACCGGCGGCGGCTCGGGCTGTCTGAGCGACGGGCATGCCCCCCGAACCGCCGTCCGAGGTGCGGCCGAAGTGGGAGAAAAGCGCACGCGCTAAGGTGCGCCGGACATGTCCAGCCTCCCCAAGCCGAACGTCCCGATGGCGGGCTTCCAGCCGGACCCGAGCGCCGACCCGACGCTCGTGTGCGTCGCCGACTACGAGAAGGCGGCTGCGGCGAAGATCGCCGCGGGTCCCCTCGCCTACTACTCGGGCGGCGCCAACGACGAGCGCACGCTGCAGGACAACCTCGCGGCCTTCCGCCGCCGGTGGCTGCTGCCGCGCGCGATGCGCGGCACCAGCGTGGTCGACCTCTCGACGACGGTGCTGGGGCGCAGGTGGCCGGCGCCGGTCTTCATCTGCCCCACCGCGCTGCAGCGCATGGCGCACCCGCACGGCGAGCTGGCGAGCGCGCGCGCCGCGGCGGCGCGGGGCATCACCTTCACGCTGTCGACGAGCGCTTCGACCGACATGGCCGACGTCGCCAAGGTCGAAGGCCCGCGCTGGTACCAGGTGTACCTGCTCGCCGACGAGGGCGCCCGGCGGGCGATGGTCGAGCGCGCGGTGGCGCTCGGCTACGAGGCCTTCGTCCTCACCGTCGATCTGCAGCGGCTCGGCCGCCGCGAGCGCGACATCCGCGTGGGCTTCTCGATCCCGCCCGGCGTGCACCTGCCGAACATCGCGGCCGCCGCCGGCGTGCCCCCGGAGGAGGCGCCGAACGTGCCCTTCGTCGCGGCGCTCACCTGGGCCGACCTCGAGTGGCTCGCGAAGCTGGGCAAGCCGGTCATCGTCAAAGGCATCTTGCGCCCCGACGACGCCCGCGCCGCGATCGATCACGGCGCCGCGGCGATCGAGGTCAGCAACCACGGCGGGCGCCAGCTCGACGGAGCGATCGCCTCGATCGACGCGCTGCCCGCGATCGCCGACGCGGTGCAGGGCCGCGTCCCCCTGCTCCTCGACGGAGGCGTCCGCCGCGGCACCGACGTGCTCATCGGCCTCGCGCTCGGAGCCACCGCAGTCGGCGTCGGCCGCCCCGTCATCTGGGGCCTCGCGGTGAACGGCGAAGCCGGCGTCGGCCGCGTCCTGGACCTGCTCGTCACCGAGCTGGACTCGGCGATGGCGCTGTCCGGCTGCGCGAGCGTGGGCGAAGTGACGAGGGACCTGGTGAGCCAGGCAGCGCCCTACCCCTGAGCCCGATCCTCGAACGAAGCGCGCCCGTCGCGAGCTGCTACTTCCCGCCGCGGTAAGCGTCTCCGAGCTCGATCGGCGACGGCCGATTCACGAAGTCCTTCGACTTCGCGATCGCGTTCACGTCGAACGACACGTTCTGCTGCAGCCGATCGTCACGAAGCTCGAGCCGGTGCGGGCCCTCGAAGATCGTGATCTTCATGCCGGTCGTGCCGATCTTCTGCCCGTTGCAGTACACCGGCACCTTGTCGAGCTTGGGCTTCGTCTGCAGCTCGAGCTGCGTCTGCGAGAAGTCCTTCTTGATCGTCCTCAGCTCGTTGATCTGCCCGAACTGAATCGACTCCTCGTAGGTGAGGCACATCTGATCGTTCGTGAGCCAGATGGTGTCTCCGACGCACGCGCCGCGGGCCTCGTCGAGCGGGGTCTGGCCCATGTCGATCGGCTGCGTGCTCAGCGTGCCGCCGCGCTTGATGAACACGTGTGTCGGCGGGCTGGTGCTCACGGACAGCAGAATCGGCACGCACTCGCCTGGCCCCGGCGGCGGTCTCCACTTGAACACCGCCACGAGCACGCCGAGCGAGATGAGCAGCAGCAGCACGATCACCCCGCCGCGCCGCTGCGCCTGCTTGCGCTTGAGCGCCTCGAGATCGTTCGACGCCTTGTCGAGCTCGACGGCCTTCTCGGCCTTGTCGATCGACTTCGCCTTCTTCACCTTCTTCGGAGCGTCCTCGACCGGCTCGAGCCCCTCGCGCGACCTGCGCGGCGGAGCCTCGGGCATCTCGCCCGTCGCCGTCCGCCGCAGCTTGCCGGCGCTCGACGACGTGCGCCGGGGCGCGGGCATCTCCGTCGGCGGCTCTTCCTCTTCGGCTTCGACGACGCGCGCGTGGCCGTTGACGCCGTTCGAGGGCCGCTTCAGGCCGGTGCGCGACTTGCGCGCGCTGGGCTGAGACTGCTCCTGCTCGGTGTACGGCTCTTCGAACTCGCGCGTGGCCGGCTTCTGCCGCGTCAGCTCCGGCCCCGAGCCGCCCTGGTGCGCGCGCTGCATCGAGGTCTGGTTCGGGTTCGAGTACGCGCGGCTCGGCTTGATCGGCGCCTGCGCCGGCGGAGCGTCCCACTCGGGCAGCGGCTCGGGGTCTCCGTTGCGGCCGCCAGCCTCGCCCGGGCGGGCGCGGTCGGTGCCGGTGAACTCGGGCTCCGAGGGCTCCTCGACGATGATGCGGCTCGAGCGGGCCTGCCTCGACTGGCGCGGCTCTTCCCGCTTCGGCATCTCGGGCATCGCGGGCAGGCCCTGCTGCGACTCGCCCTGCACCGACGGGTTGGGAGCGCCCAGGCGGGCCTCTTCGGCGCGCCGCTCGGCGAACAGCGTCTCCATCAGCTCGGAGATCTGCACGCTCGTCGCGACGAGGCGCTGGCTGATGAGGAACTCCTCGAGCGCCATCTGGAACATCGAGGCGTCGCGGTAGCGATCGTCGGGCGCCTTCGCGAGCGCGCGCATCACGACGTCATCGAGCTCGCCCGGGACCTCGGCCACCACGGACGGAGGGTCGATCGCGCACTCGAGCGCCGCCTGCAGCGTCGCGAGCTCGCTGTCGCGCTTGAGCGGCCGCACGCCGGTGAGCAGCTCGTACAGCACGAGGCCGAGCGCGAAGAGATCGGTGCGCGCGTCGAGCGGCTTGCCGCCGGCCTGCTCGGGCGCCATGTACGCGAACTTGCCCTTGATGGCGCCGGACTTCGTCATCGACGCCTGGTCGGCGGCCTTCGCGATGCCGAAGTCGACCAGCTTCACCGAGCCGTCGAAGCTGATGAGGATGTTCTGCGGCGAGATGTCGCGGTGCACGACGCGCAGCGGCTGGCCGCGCTCGTCGTTGCGCGTGTGCGCGTAGTACAGGCCCTTGCACGCCTCGGCGATGATGCGAATCGCGAGCGGCCGCGCGATCCACTGCCCGGTGCTCCACGCCTTGCGCATGAGGCGGCCGAGGTCTTCGCCGTGGATGAACTCCATCGCGATGAAGTACTGACCCTCGGCCTGACCGAGGTCGTAGATCTGCGCGATGTTCGGGTGATTGAAGCGCGAGGCGATCTTCGCCTCGTTGAGGAACATCTGGACGAACTCGGGATCCTCCGAGAGGTGCGGCAGGATCCGCTTCACCACGATGTGACGGTTGAAACCCTCGATGCCGATCTGGTTCGCAAGCCAGACCTCGGCCATCCCGCCCGTGGCGAGCTTCTTGATCAGCTGGTAGTTGCCGACTTGCTGACCGGCCATGGGGAGAAAGACCTACGAACTTCGAGACTCTAGGTCACGCCGCGATGAAGCGACAGTCCGCTTACTGACTCACTGTCTCGCGTGTAGTGTGAGGTACGAATGCTCGCCATCGCCGTAATCGCGCTGCTCGGCCAGCAGCAGCCGCCGCTCGAGCCCCAGGCTCCGCCCGTCGAGAAGGAGAAGATCGATGCGGTCCAGGTGATTCGCGGGCAGGCCTCCTACGACCTGCAGTGGGCGGACGCCGACGACCGCCTGCAGGGCACCGTCCGCCCGCTGGACCCCGTCGCCGAGCGGCCGGTCGAGCTGTCCGTCATGGTCGGCACCTTCCAGGGCGACGAGTTCAACGGCCCCGTCACGATGACCATGCGCTGCCCCGAGTGGTCCGAGACCAGGACCGTCAGCCGCGCGAAGGGCGAGCGCGCCTGGTTCGCGTCGTTCGTCCCCGCCACCGACGACGCCGACTGCACCGTCGACATCGGCTTCACCACCACGAGGCACAAGGTCTTGCACTTCAAGCTCGCCGTTCAGCCCGCCCCGCTCTCTCGCCTGCCCTGGTATTTCATCCTGGGGGCGCTGCTGCTCGCGGCGTTCGGCTTTGGAATTCGCGCGGTGTTCAAGAAGCCGGAGCAGCCGTGAGCGGCGCCAGGAAGCCGCTGCCCCAGCGCCCCGCTCGCCCGGTGCGAGAGGACCTCGTCACCCAGGCGTGCCTCGAGGCGTACGGCGCCGTTCGTCACGAAGGCCGCCTCGCGGATCGCGCGCTCGAGTTCACGCTGCGCCACAAGCGAATGCTGTACTCCAACGAGCGCCGCGCGGTGGCCGAGCGGGTCTACGCGCTGTTGCGCCGCGAGCGGCTCGTCGACTTCCTGCTCGCGCAGGCGAGCCGGTCGTTCGAGTCGCTGCCGTCGACGCGCAAAGATCTGCTGCGGCTGTCCGCGGTGCGGGTGCTGGCGGACGAGCGCGTCGACCTGTCTCCGTTGCCGGCCGAAGACCGGCCCCTGCTCGGCCGGGTCGCCGGAGCTCGCGCCGCGCTCGCGAAGCTGCCCGCAGCCGAGCGCTTCGCCACCGAGGCGTCGCTGCCCGACTGGCTCGCGGCGCGGTTCCAGCGCGAGCTCGGAGACGAGGCGCTGCAGGCCGCCGAGGCGATGAACGAGCGGGCTCCGCTGACGGCGCGGACGAACGCGCTCAAAGGCGATCGCCCTTCGCTTCAGGAGCGCCTCGCCGCCGAGAAGGTGACGACGCGCACGACGCCGCTGTCTCCGCTGGGGCTGTTCCTCGACGACCGCATCAACGCGTTCACGCTGCAGACGTTCCGCGACGGCTTCTTCGAGCTGCAGGACGAGGGCAGCCAGCTGCTCGGCATGCTCGTCGACGCTCCGCCGACGAAGGTCGTCGACGCGTGCGCCGGCGCCGGCGGCAAGTCGCTGCAGCTCGCCGCCCAGATGAAGAACAAGGGAGACCTCTACGCGCTCGACATCGACCCGCGACGGCTCGAGGAGCTCAAGGTCCGCGCGCGCCGCGACGGCGTGCACAACGTGCGCATCCACATCCTGCCGCAGGTGCCCGACCTCGCCGGCAAGTGTGACCGCGTGCTCGTCGACGCGCCGTGCACCGGAAGCGGCACGCTGCGCCGCAAGCCGGATGCGCGGTACCGCCTGACCGAGGCCTCGGTCGCCGAGTACGCCGCGAAGCAGCAGGGGCTGCTCGAGCAGTTCTCCGCGATGGTGAAGCCGGGCGGGCGCCTCATCTACGGAACGTGCTCGGTGCTGCGCGAGGAGAACGAGGACGTCGTCGCCGCGTTCCTGGCGGCGCACCCGGAGTTCGAGGTGATGCCCGCCGAGGCCGTGCTGGGCCCGGAGCTGGGGCCGAAGGTGACGCGCGGCGGGTTCCTTCGCACGTATCCCCACCGGCACGGCACCGACGGCTTCTTCGGCGCGGTGCTGAAGAAGAAGAAGTAACGAGTCCTCCTCCGTTCACGGAGGCACGCGAAGCGGGCCGCAGTCGAAGGGGGCCGCCAAGCCGTCCATCGGCCCGCTTCGACTTCGGCCTTCGGCCTCCGCTCAGCGTGAACGGAGATTAAGCTCACGCCCAGGTGTCCTCCTCCACCGGCCTCCAGCTCGACGTCGCGACGCCCGAGCGCGTGTCGATGTCGCTGCCGGTGGCGGGCATCGGGTACCGCTCGCTCGCGTACCTCATCGACGTGACGCTCATCATCTCGTTCTGGGTCATCCTCTACTTCCTCTACGCGCTGACCGGCCCCGACGTGCTCAAGGTGATCGGCGGCATGTCCACGTTCGCGCGCGTGGCCGCCACGCTCGGCGTCTTCTTCTTCCAGTGGGTCTACTGGACCGCGGCCGAGGTGCTCTGGCGCGGCCAGACGCCGGGCAAGCGACTCCTCCACATCCGCGTGGTGCGCACCGACGGCTCGCCGATCGGCGTCTTCGAGAGCGCGGTTCGCAACCTGCTGCGCGTCATCGACTTCCTGCCGTTCGCGTACGGCATCGGCCTCATCGTGATGCTGATCGACCCCAGGCACCGCCGCCTCGGAGACTTCGCCGCCGGCACCATCGCCATCCGCGAAGAGCAGATCGACCTCTCCTCGTACGAAGCCGCGAAGGCGGAGCTCAGCACCCCGCAGCACGAGCTGCTCAAGTCGCTCGTCGAGCGCTTCGACAGCCTCGAGCCCGCCGCCCGGGTCACCCTCACCCAGAAGCTCGCGCAGCGGCTGGGCGACGATCCGGCCCGCATCACCGACGAAGCCGCGGCCCGCGCGTGGATCGCGAGCCGCCGATGAGCGAGGCGCTGCCCTCCTTCGTCGCGCGCCGCAAGCCCGACTGGGACGCGCTCGAGAAGCTGCTCGACGCGCTCGACGCGCGGAAGCTGGCCGCCGCCCAGCTCGTAGAGCTCGACCGGCTCTACCGCCGCGCCGCCGCCGACCTCGCGCGCGCGCAGGCGCAGTACGCGGGCACCGACGTCCACCGCTTCTTGAACCAGCTCGCCGGGCGCGCGTACGGGCGCATCTACGTGCACCGCCAGAGCCGCCTCGCCGCGGCGCGCGACTTCTTCGCCCGCGACTTCCCCCGCGCCGTCCGCGACGAGCTCGCGTTCGTGGGCGCCGCAGCCGCGCTGCTCGCGCTGGGCGTCGTCGTCGGGCTCACCAGCCTGCTCTTGCAGCCCGGCCTCGCGGACCTCTTCGTCCCCGAGACGCTGCAGCGCTACGTCGCCGAGCAGCGCCTGTGGACGGACGCGATCCCCCTGCCGCCCAGCGAGCTCGCCACGCAGATCCTCACCAACAACCTGCAGGTGACCGTCGGAGCCTTCGCGCTCGGCATCACCGGCGGGCTGGGCACCGTCTTCATCCTGCTCAACAACGGCGTCTTCCTCGGGGCCACCCTCGCCCACTGCTTCAACGGCGGCGTCGGCACGGGCCTGCTCGTGTTCATGTCGGCGCACGGCTTCGTCGAGCTCTCCGTCATCTGCATCTGCGGAGGCGCCGGCCTCGTGCTCGGCCACGCGCTCGTCGTCCCGCAGGAGCGGCCGCGCGCCGAGGTCCTGCGCGAGCGGGCGAAGCGCGCCGTGCAGCTCGTGCTCGGCTGCGCGCCCTTCCTCACCGCCATCGGAGTCGTCGAGGGCTACGTGAGCCCGGGCGACGCAGTGCCGCCGGCGCTCAAGCTCGTGCTCGGCGTGTCGCTGGGTGCGGGGTTCTGGACGTACTTAGTGGCCAGTGGCGCGCGGAAAAGGGGACTGGCTCCTTTTTCGCGCTACCGCGCGGCGCCTTGAGTCTCGGCGGCCAGCGAAAAAGGTGCCTGTCCCCTTTTCTGCGCGCCCTCGCGGTGCAGCGCGATGCGCTCGTACGCATCGTTGATCTGCCGCATCTTCTCGATCGACCCGCCGCGGTCGGGGTGGTTCGCGACGGCGAGCTCGCGGTACCTCTCGCGAATGCGCTCGGGCGAGTCGTTCTTCGAGACGCCGAGCATGCGGTAGGGGTCCTGACCCTCGACGGCCTCGAGCCAGCGCTCGAGGCGCTCCTTCACGGCGCCGAAGACGCCGGGGCCGGCCTCGGTGCGCCGGCGGGCGCGGACCTTGGCGTCGGCGCGCAGGACCTCGGAGTAGGTGCTCGAGACCCAGCGGTGGCACGAGCCACAGTGGAAGTAGCGGACGGCGGCTCCGCTGCCGAGGTGGCAGGTCATCGCGACTCCGCAGTGGGTGCACTCGACGTCGACGTCCGCGAGGGTCTTGCAGGTGGCAGCGACGGGCAAAGCGACGATCCTCTCGAAAAAAGTGCTACAGCTCTGTCGAAACTTGTACCCCGCCGATCGATCGGCGCAAAAAATTGGCCACTTTTCCCCCTCGGGCATCATGACCCTCGTGAAACGGTTGGCTCTCGCGTCGCTGCTCGTCACCGCTCCCGCGCTCGCGCAGGTCGACGCGGGAGCTCCGAAGGCGCCGCCGAAGCAGCCGCAGAAGACGTCGAAGTCGATCGGCAGCGCGAAGGAAGACGACGAGCCGGACGCGCCGAAGGCCGCCGCCGCGACGGGGCACCCGGTCAGCGACTCGGACACCGGCCTGCTGCGGGCGCTGCTCTACGCGTTCGAGCCCGCGCCCACCGAGATCCGCGTCATCGCGATCGAAGACCTCGGCCTGCTCGGAGACACGCGCGCGCTCAACCCGCTCGCCCAGCTCGTGATGGACGCGAACCCGGCGGTGCAGCAGGCCGCGGTGCGCGCGATCGCGTCGATTCAGCACCCGCGCGCAGAGGCGATCCTCTCGAACATCGTGCGGCACCCGTCGATCTCCGAGAAGGTGAAGCTCGCCGCCATCGACGCGCTCATCTTCCAGAACTCGACGACGTCGGTGCAGTTCCTCGACTTCCTCTCGAAGTGGAAGGGCTTCCACCCCGCCCTGCAGCAGCAGGCGCGCCGCGTGCTGTCCGAGCTGCCGCCCGGGCGCGCCGCGAGCAGCACCGCCGGAGGCAGGGTCGACCTGTGATCCAATCGCGCTTCGCCTTCCTCGGCGCCGGGAACATGGCGGGCGCGCTCATCAACGGGCTGTTGCGCGCCGGCGCCGCCGCCGACCGCATCAACGCGACCTACCGCCGCGCCGAGCGCGGCGCGGAGCTGGTGAAGAAGCTCGGCGTGAAGACCACCACCGACAACGTCGCGGCCGCGAAGGACGCGGACATCGTGGTGCTGGCGGTGAAGCCGCAGGCGATGCAGAAGCTGCTGACGCAGATCGCTCCGGTGATCGACACCAAGAAGCTCGTCATCTCCGTCGCGGCGGGGGTGCCCATCGCGGCGATCGAGCGGAAGCTCGGCGCGGGCTCGCGGGTTGTGCGGGCGATGCCCAACACTCCTGCCCTCGTGGGCCTGGGCGCCACGGCGCTGTCGGGCGGCGAGCACGCCACGCAGGAGGATCTCGCGTTCGCGCAGAAGCTCTTCGACGCGGTCGGCATGACCACGATCGTCGACGAGTCGCTGCTCGACGCGGTCACGGGCCTCAGCGGCTCGGGGCCCGCATACGTGTTCCTGATGATCGAGGCGCTGTCGGACGCCGGCGTGAAGGTGGGGCTGTCGCGCCACGTGGCGCTGAAGCTCGCGGCCCAGACGGTGCTCGGCAGCGCGAAGCTGTTGCTCGAGACGGGCGAGCACCCGGGGCACCTGAAGGACCAGGTGACGTCTCCCGGCGGCACGGCGATCGCAGGCCTGCACACGCTCGAGGCGGGCGGCCTGCGCACCACCCTCATCGACGCAGTGGAAGCAGCCACGAAGCGCGCCCGCGAGCTGGGCGAGTCGTTCTTGAACGAAGGAGGCGGCACATGAAGATGACCCCGCTGGACATCCGGCAGAAGCGCTTCGAGCGCGAGATGCGCGGGTACAGCAAGCGCGAGGTCGAGGGCTTCCTCGAGCTCACCGCCGCCGAGTTCGAAGAGGTCGTGAAGGAGAACATCGCGCTCAAAGAAGAGCTCAAGCGCACGAACGCGCGGCTCGAGCACCACGTCGAGCGCGAGAAGACGCTGCAGGAGACGATGGTGACGGCGCAGCGCATCAGCGAAGACGTGAAGGCCAGCGCGCGCAAGGAGGCCGAGGTGATCGTGGCCGAGGCGTCGCTGCAGGCCGAGAAGATCGTCGCCGGCGCGAACCACAAGCTCACCGAGCTGGTGGCCGACATCAACGAGCTCAAGCGGCAGCGGGTGCAGTTCGAGTCGCAGCTCAACGGCATCATCGAGTCGCACCGCAAGCTGCTCGAGACGTTCAAGATGTCCGCGGGCCCCGACTCGGTCGCGTTCCTGTTGCAGAAGAAGACGTCGGCTGAGTAGCGCGTGGGTGAAAGACGTCGCCGGTGGCTGCGAGCTGCTCGTGCTCGTTCAGCCGCGGGCGTCGAGATCCCGCATCGTCGGTGAGCATGACGGGCGGCTGAAGGTGCAGCTGGCCGCGCCGCCCGTCGATGGAGAGGCGAACGCGGCCTTGCTCGAGCTGCTTTCTGAGTTACTCAAGGTCCGTAAGTCGGACGTCGAGCTCCTCGACGGGCACCAGGGCCGGAGAAAGCGCGTAAAAGTGACCGGCCTTGATGCGCGAGCCGCGAAAGCGGTTATCTGGGGATCGTGATCGCGCCGCTCATCGCTTTGTTCCTCACCGCAGGTGTGCCGGCGACACAGGAGCTGCCCACCCCGCGCTTCAAGATCGTCCACACCGAGCGCGCCACCGGAGCCGCACACCTCCTCGCACAGGAGATCGAAGGCCGCCGCGACGAGATCGCGAAGAGCCTCGGCCGCGACTGGGACGGCACCACCGAGGTCCGCCTCGGCTGGGACCGCGAAGAGTTCGAAGCGCTGGCCCTCTCACCGCCGCCGAGCTGGGCGGTCGCGCTCGCCTGGCCCGAGCAGAACGTCATGCTCGTCGAGGCCAAGTCGCTCGTGAAAGGCGACGGCCAGCAGACGCTTCGCCACGAGCTCGTGCACATCGCGCTCGGCCGCCTCGGAGAGCGCTGGCCCCGCTGGTTCCACGAGGGCTTCGCGCAGCGCCTCACCGGCGAGCGGCTCTTCTCCGTCGAGCACTACACGACGATCGCGCGCGCGGTCTCCGCCGACCGCATCTTCAAGTTCGACGATCTCACCGCCGGCTTCCCCGAGCAGCCCGCCGACGTCGAGATCGCCTACGCGCAGAGCGCCGCGTTCGTGAACTTCCTCTTCGAGCGCCACAAGCCCTCCGCCTTCGGTGAGCTCGTCGACGGGCTCGAGCGCGGCGAGACGTTCGAGATCGCCTTCGCGAAGGCCTTCCACACCTCGCTCAACCTCGAAGAGCGGAAGTTCCGAGAAGAGCTGCCGGGCCGCTACCCGTTCTGGCCCATCGTCACGACCGGCACGGGCCTGTGGACGTTCGCGTCGCTGCTCGTGGTCTTCGCGTGGTGGCGGCGGAAGAAGCACGTCACGCTGCTCCGCGCCCAGCAGGAGGCGCAGGAGGCCGCCGAGGACGCCGCCGCCCGCATCCTCGCCGCCGAGCAGGCGCAGGCCGCCGCGGTCGAGCCGCCGCCGACGAGCGAAGAGACGCCGGTGCCCGAGCAGAAACCGACGCTTCACTGAGAGCGCGCACCTACCGCGGACGCGCCACGAACACCTTGAGCGCGCCCGGCGCCGGCAGCTGCTCCACCACCTTCATCGACTGCCCCACCCAGCCGCGCACCGTCTTCGCGTCGGCCGCCTCGAGGTTGCAGCACGCGAGCAGCGTCTCCCGCACCAGCGGAGCCGTCTGCCGCACGAGCCCCGCGTAGTCTCGCGCCGCCGAGAACCGCGACTTCGCCGACGTCGCGAACGAGGGCGGATCCAGCACCACGAGATCGAACTGCTCCCCCTTGCGGGCCAGCCGCGGAATCCACTCGAACGCGTCGCCCGCCAGGAAGTCGCGCCGCTCGACGCTGAAGCCGTTCAGCAGGTGATTCCGCTCGCCCCAGTCGAGCACCTTGCGCGAGCGATCGACGTTCAGCACGCGCGACGCCCCACCCGCCCGAGCCGCCACCGAGAACCCGCACGTGTACGCGAACAGGTTCAGCACCGTCTTGCCCTTCGCGTGCTCGCGCACCCACGCCCGCGGCCCGCCCGCATCCAGGTACAGCCCGACCGACAGCCCGTTGGTCGGGCGAATCTCGAACTTGAGGCCGTTCTCCTCGGCGACGAGCTCCTCCACCGGAGGCCCGCGCAGCGGCGTCAGCGGGGCGACCTCTTCCTGCACGACGGTGCGGGCCTCGACGGGCCGCTTCTTCAGGTACACGGTCGGCGAGGGAATCGCAGCGAGCACCCGCTCGAGATCCACCTCTGCGTACGTGCTCAAGATCGCCACGTCGCCGAAGACGTCGACCGTGTGGGTCGGCGTGTCGACGAGGCGGAAAGCTCGGTTCAGGCCCGCGCCCACACCGACTGCAGCGCACGCGCCGCCTCGCGCGACAGCTCGGAGTAATCGGCCGCGAGAAGCTGCCCTTCCCGCACCGCGACGCGCCCGTCGACGATCGTCCACGCCACCGGGCACTGCGACAGCTGCACCAACAGGTGCGGAGTCGCCCCGCCGTCCGAGTCCGACACCGCCGCGGGCACGAAGTCGAACACGCAGAGATCCGCGAGCGAGCCGTCTTCGACCGTGCCGCAGGGCATGCCCCACGTCATCGCGCACATCTCCGCCCCGCCGCCCATGAAGAACTGCGCCATCGTCCCATCCGGGTCGATGACGCGCCCGCCGCGCGCGATGGAGAGGATCGCGTTGAACCCGCACACCAGCTCTTCCCACACCGTGCCGTAGCCGCAGGTGCCCAGGCCGATGAGGTTCCCGTGCGCGAGCACCGCCTCGAGGCCCTGCATGCCGACCTCGAGCGCGCTGCCCGAGCGCGGGCACAGCGCGACGAGCGTGCGCGTGAGCGAGAGCTTCATCGACTCTCCGCGATCGATGGTGCGGCAGTGCGCCGCGACGCTGCCGTTGCCGAGCAGACCGAACGACTCGAAGCGCGGGACGATGCGGCGGTTGTGCCGCGTGTACGTCTGCATCAGGTCTTCCTCGGCCTCGCCGAGGTGGAAGTGCGCGCCGACGCCCATCTCCTCGCGGGCGCGGCCCGCCTTGCGCAACAGCTCGTCGTCGCAGACGAACGAGCCGTAGAGCCCGAGCGTCCCGCGCACCAGCGGGTGCCGGCGAAACTTCTGCACGTGCTCGAGGTTCGCCTCGAGCTGCTCCATGCCCTTGCCGCCGGTGGAGAACGTCGCGTGGCTGTTGATGAGCCGCGCCACGAGCCGCTCGGCGACGCGCGCCTGCGCCGCGAGCCCGCCGGCCACGTCGCCCGGCGCCAGCAGGTGCTCGACGCGCAGCGTGACGCCCTGCCGCAGCCCGCGGCCGATCGCGTGAGCGGTCAGCGCCTCGACCTCGCCGGCGGTGAGCGACGACGCCAGCCGCAGGATGTGCTCGAAGCGCTGCGCGAAGGGGCGCAGCAGGAACTCTCCGACGAGGGGCTGCAGCTGCCCGCCGACCAGGTGCGTGTGACAGTCGATGAGGCCGGGCGCGACGAGGCGGCCGCGGCAGGAGACCTCCCAGTCGCCGGGCAGCACCGGCAGCTCTGCGTCGGGCGCCACCTTGGCGATGCGGCTGCCCTCGATGAGCACCGACATCCCCGAGCGGATGCGACCGTCGGCGCGGAACACGCTGCAGCCTTTGAGAAGGAGACGTCCCTCCATCGAGGCCCGAGAGCATATCCTCCCACCGGTGCCCGGCCATTTCGTGAGCAGCAGGCACAAGCGCGACCGCTGGATCGCCGCTGTCTGCTTCGCGGCTGCCGCGCTGTTCGTCTACCGCCACCTGCTCGCCGGCCACGTCTTCGTGGCGCGAGACATCTACCGCCTGCTCATCCCCGAGACCGCCTACCTGCGCGAGCGGCTGCTCGACGGAGAGCTCCCGCTGTGGATCAGCCGCGTCCGCCTCGGCCAGCCCTTCGCCGCGACGCTCTACACGCAGGTCTTCTACCTGCCGCGGCTGGCGGTCGCGGTGCTGTTCGAGCCCGTGCTCGCCGCGAACGTGCTCATCCTGTTCCACGCGCTCTGGGCGGCGGCAGGCGCGTACTGGTGCGCCCGGAGGCTGCGCGTCGATCGGCTCTCGGCGATCGCGGCCGGCGCGTTCGGCTTCACGCCGTTCTTCACCTACCTCTCGGAGGCCGAGCACGCCGCGTCCGCGCTCTCGTGGACGGGGTGGATCTTCGGCGCCGCCATCGGCCTCGCGCGCTTCGGCCGCCTTCGCGACGCCGCGCTCGTCGCCGCGGGCCTGGGCATGTCCTGCCTCGCCGGCTGCCCGGAGCTGCTCGTGTGGCAAGGCGCCGGCGCGCTCGCGGTCGCCGGCTGGCTCGGGACGCGGCGCAGCGCCGCGCTCGGAGCCGCCGCCTCGCTGTGGGCCGTCGCGCTCGGCGCCGTCATCCTCATCCCCGGCCTCGAGCTCATCCGACAGCTCACGAAGGAGCCCGCGAGCGACTCGCTCGCCTGGTCCACCTCTCCCGCGCAGCTCGTCTCGATGGCGTGGCTGTTCGCCGAGGAGAAGATGGACGTCTACTGGGGGAAGGACCAGTGGTTCGTCCGCACGCTCTTCGTCGGCGCGCTGATGTGCACGCTGGCGCTCGTGTCGTTCCGCGTCCGGCGCGCGCGGCCCTTCCTCGCGCTCGCCGCCGTCTGCGCGCTGCTCTCGCTCGGGCGCCACTTCTTCCTCTCGCGGTGGATCCTCTCGATTCCTCCGCTCGACGCCTTCCGCTACCCGGTGAAGTACGGCCTCGGAGCCACCTTCGGCATCGCCATCGCTGCGAGCCTCGGCCTCGCGCAGCTGCGCGTCTGGGGCCGCAGGCGGCGCGCCTCGGTGCCGCTCGCTGCTCTCGTGCTCGCGGGCTCGGTGCTGGCAATCGGTGGCATCGCCGCGCTCGTCGGCGTCCTCCCCGTGCGGCAGGGCATGCAGCCGGGCTGGTTCTGGTACGGCTGCTGGGTCGGAGCCGCCGCCGTCGCCTTCCTCCTCGTCCCGCGCCGGCGCGTCGTGCTCGCGCTCGCGTGCCTCGAGCTGGTCGCGGCGAACGTGCTCAAGCGCCCCGCCACGCTCGACCGCGCGCTGATGACGAAGCCGTCGTCGCTGGCCGCGAAGCTGAAGGCCGACGGCATTCAGCGCGCGACGATCGAGGCCGAGGGCGAGACGCCGGCGACGGAACAGCAGGTGGCTCCGGACTTCGACTTCGTCGCCGCGAGCCGCGAGGAGCTGGTGCCGCTGCGCTTCCTCGAAGAGGGGTTGAGCTCGGTGACCGGCTACGGGTTCAGAGAGCCGTGGCGCCTCAACGCCGCGCTCGAAGACTGGCCGCAGGGCACGCTCGAGGTCTTCGGCGTCACCCACGTCGTGCAGCCGCACTGGTATCAGATCACCGGCCTCGAAGAGGTCGCCCGCGCGCGCTGGTCGGTCGCGTACCGGTTTCCCTGGGCGTACCCGCGCGCGTTCGTGGTGCACCAGGCGGCGCAGGCGACGGACGAAGAAGCACTGGCGGCGCTGCGAGCCGGAGGCAAGCGCCTGCGCGAAGAGGTGCTGCTCGCAGAAGGTGCCCCCGGGGAGCGGGGGCCGTCAGCGCAAGCCGGGTGCACCTCATCAGCGACCCTCACCACCACGCGCGAAGAGCTCCTCGAGATCGCGGTGAAGTCCTGCGCCGAAGGCTGGCTGGTGCTGACCGACAGCCACTTCCCGGGCTGGCGCGCCACCGTCGACGGAGCGAGCACCGAGATTCACCGCGCGAACTACCTCTTGCGCGCAGTGCAGGTGCCGGCCGGCGACCACACCGTGCGCTTCGTCTACCGGCCGATGAGCGTGTACGTGGGGGGCGCGATCTCCGCGATCGCGTGGCTGCTCGTCGCCGCCGCCATCATCCGCCGCCGTTCACGCTGAGAACGTCGACCAGAATACGCGGCCTGTTCGCAGCTCCGTTCGCCCTGAGCGGAGCAGCCCGACGGGCTGCGGAGTCGAAGGGGGCGCGAAGCCAACGCGTGGCCCGCTTCGACTACGGCCTGCGGCCTGCTCAGCGTGAACGGCGGTCGGCCCATGCGGCGTATTCTGATCGACCCTCTCGCCCCCATGAACGGAGCTCGGCCAGGAAGCCGCGGGGCCATTCGCCCCGTGGTACGAACGAGCCATGCCGGGCCGGTACGATCACGTCCTCGCGCTCGATCGCCGCTCGCTCGCCCTCTTCCGCATCGCGCTCGGCGCCGGCCTGCTCCTCGATCTCGCCGCGCGCCTGCCCGACCTGCGCGCCTTCTACACGGACGACGGCGTCCTCCCGCGCGACGCCTGGCTCGAGATCAGCGACTCGTGGTGGTGGAGCCTGCACCTGGCCACCGGCAGCATCTGGGGCCAGGCGCTGCTCTTCGCGGTCGCGGCGGCCGCGGCCGTCGGCCTCATCGCCGGCATGAAGCCGCGGCTCTGCGCCGCGGTCCTCTACGTCCACCTGCTCTCGCTGTACTTCCGCAACCCGCTGGTCGCCGACTTCGGAGACTGGACGCTGCAGGCCGCGCTCCTGTGGGCGATGTTCCTCCCGCTCGACTCGCCGCGCTGGCCCACGCAGCGCTTCGAGGGGCCGAGGCGCATCCGCTCGGTCGCGACGGCGGCGTTCCTCGCGCAGCTCTTGCTCCTCTACAGCACGTCCGCGGTGCACAAGGTGAAGGTGACCGGGCTCTGGGCCTACGGCAGCGTCCTACCGACGATCCTCCAGCTTCGCGCCACGTCGACACCCGCGGGCCTGTGGCTCGCGCAGCAGCCGGCGCTCTGTGCTGTGCTCAGCACCCTCACCCTCGTGGTCGAGCTGCTCGGCCCACTGCTGCTCTTCGTCCCATGGAAGAACGGGCCTGTGCGCCTGGTCACGGCCTGCGCATTCATCGGCCTGCACCTCTCCTTCCGCATCTTCCTGCGGCTCGGCCTCTTCCCGTTCATGTCGGTCGTCCCCTGGCTCGCGGTGCTGCCGAGTGAGTTCTGGGACCGCAAGGCGCCGGCAGACGACATCGCCGAAGATCCTCTCCCGCGACCCACGCGAGTCCTCGCCACCGCGGCGCTCGTGATCGTCGCGCTCTGGGCAGTGCTCAGCGCGTCCTCCGCCGCCCGCATCCTCGATCGCTTCCAGCCCATCGCCGGCACGCTGGGCCTCGCGCACGTGTGGTCGATGTTCTCGGGGTCGAAGTACCAGGACGGCTGGTTCCGCGCCCCCGCGGTCCTCGCCTCCGGCGCGCGCGTCGATCTCCTCACCGGAGCGCCGCCGGTCGACGGCCCGCCGCAGGATCCCGCGAAGCCCTACGGCGACCGCCGCTGGAGCGCCTATCAACGCCAGCTCTTCGGCCCCGTCGCTCCGGGGCTGTGGCCCGCCTGGGCGAACTGGCTGTGCACGCGGGAAAAGGGCACGGTCGTCGAGGTGCAGATCGAGCGCTTCACCGACGGCGCCGCACAACCCGAGGTGATGATCAGCGGAAAGTGCCAGCCGTGAGAGCGGTGCGTCGCTCCTGCAGCGGATATCTCCACCGCGTCAGCGCCGCGATGACGACGAACAGCGCAAAGCCGGCCAGCACGTCGACGACGTAGTGGTAGCGCAGGTACACGCAGGCGATCGGGATCGTCGCGACCATCGGCAGCGTCGCCCAGAACAGCCCGCGCGCGTGCCGCCAGCACGCGAACGACAGCAGCAGCGTGATGCACGTGTGCATGCTCGGGAAGCAGTCCCACGGGATGCGGAGGCGATCCATCAGCGCCTCCTTCACGTCGCGGATCCAGTAGAGCTCGAGCGGCACCGTGTACTTCTTCGTGAACATCGGCCCCACCGCCGGCACGAGCAGGTACGAGACGTACGCGACGAGCAGCGCGAAGCCGACGGCGGTCGAGACCTCTTCGAGGCCGCGCTCTCCGAGCCGGTAGAACACCGTGCCCACCGCGAGCGGGAAGAGGAACGCGTAGAACGAGTACGAGAACGCCATCCACTCGGACAGCGGCGCCGAGATGAGCGGCTCGAGCAGCGCGATCGGGTCTCGCCCTCCGAACAGCGCCGCGTCGGCCGCAGCCAGCGCCGCGTCCGCCGTCTGCTTCGGCTCGCCGATGACAAGCTCCATCCACGCGTAGCCGGAGATGATCACGCACAAGGGCCCGAGCTGCCGCAGCAACATCCACAGCCCGCTCGCCGCCGCGCGCAGGTCGTACTGGGCGGGCGCCTTGAGCTTGAGGCCAATCCCCAGCCACACCGCCACCGTGGGAGCGCCCAGGCCCAGCGCGCTCATCACCGCGTTGAGCGACAGCTTCACCGCGTCGGTCGCCGTCGCCGACTCCGCGGCGATCTTCGCGGGCTGCACCGTCACGCCCTGCACCACGAACATCGCGAGCGGCAGGAACGCGAGAATCCCGCACGCGTTCCAGATCCGCCGCGCCCGCCCGTCGGGATCCGGCCACCGCACCGAGCGGAACACGCCCGCGAGCCACACCACGGCCACCACCATCGCCATCTGCAGCACGTTCGCGGTCCGCCAGTTGAAGACGACGTCCAGGCGCGTGAAGGCACCCGGTCCGGCAGCGACGAAAATGAAGAGGAGAAACGCGAGCAGCCCCCACACGAGCGGTGGCACCCGCTTCATACGTGTAGGGAAACTACCAAGCCCTCGGATCACATGCGATTTTCCTCATCCTCCCGATGACGTATGGGCTCGGGTCAGCTTCTACCGATACTGTTCTCAACGTGCCCGACGCCGCTGGGCCGAAACCACTTCTCGCAGTTCACTCGAAAGGAAGAGTCACCATGAAGAACCCGATCGTCCGCAAGCAGAACAAGCGCCGTGGTCAAGGCATGACGGAGTACATCATCATCGTCGCCCTCATCGCCATCGCCGCCATCGGCATCATCACCCTCTTTGGCGACAACATCCGCCGCCTGTTCGGTATGTCGGCCGACGCCCTCGCCGGCGAGTCCTCGGTCGCGCAGGCGAACACGACGTCCGCCTCGTCGAACGCCGCGCTGACCAAGAAGACCATGAAGAACTTCGGTCAGAACAACTCGTACTGATTCACACGACGTCTCGTCGTGAACCGGCCGGTGCTCTACGGGGCGCCGGCCGTTTCATTTTGCGCGCACGCGGCCGCCTCGGCCGCCGCGCGCTGCAGCACGGGATCTTCCGGCGCGTGCGCGAACGCGAGCGCCTCGTGGATCCCCTTCTTCTCCTCGCATGACAGCTCCGGCCGGAACGCGGCGAGCGCGAGCCGCTTCCGCCCCTCTTCGTCGAGCCGCTCGTCGTCGAAGCGCACGAAGGCCCCGACGAAGTACGCGACCGGCGACTCGAACTCGAGCCGGTTCATGTCGTCGGTGTTGATCGGCCCCTCGCCCGCGAACCGCTTCATCCCCTCGTCCGAGTGCACCTGCCGCGCGAGCAGCTCGACCGGCGCCTTGATGCGCGCGCGCGCCAGGTCCGCCTTCACGCGCGGCTGCTCGAAGCGCGCCGTGAGCACCTCGAAGTCCCACCTGGGCTCGTTCGCCCCCGACACGAGAATGAGATCGGCCGGCCCGAGCCACGTCGTGCCGTGAGGGAACGTCTCGCGCAGCGTTCGCACCACGAGCTGCAACAGCGCGCGGCTCGACTCGTACGAGTGGATCCACTGAACGATGAGCCCGTCGTCGGCCAGGTGCTCGCGCGCGACCTCGAAGAAGTCGCGCGAGTAGAGCCCTGAGACGCCGGACACCCACGGGTTGCTCGGCTGGCTGACGATGAGGTCGTACTTCTCGGTCTGCCGCGCGAGGAACGACTTCGCGTCGTCGATGTGGATGTGCAGCCGCGGATCTTCGTTCGCCCGGTACGTGTCCGCGGCGAAGAGGTTCGAGGCCTCGATGACCTTGGGAGAGATCTCCACCAGGTCCACGTGCTCGACCGGGTGCGTGAGGATCGAGCCCGCCGTCACCCCGGTGCCCATGCCGATGAGCAGCACGCGCTTCACCGGCCGCGTGCTGAGCAGCGGCCCCAGCTGCCCCACGAGCACCATGGTGTCGATGTCGTCGCCGGTCGAGCCGTCGACCTTCCCGTTGATGCGCAGGTACCGCCAGCCGGCCGGCGTCTGCCCGACGAGCACCGACGCGAAGACGTCGTCGCCCTGGTACAGCACGGTGCTCACCGCCTTCACCGCGGCGCGGAACTCCGAGTACGAGCTGAAGGTGCGGCTCCACTCGCGGTACCGGCCCGACGTCACCAGATCGGTCGACCAGCCCCGCGACGTCATCGAGAAGATCAGCACCGCTGCGGCAGCGGCGAGCACCGGCACGAAGCGCCGGCGCGCCGCGAGCGCCGCCGCGGCGAGGTTGGCGCCGATGCCGATGGCGAAGTTCCCTTCGAGCCCGACGAGCGCGAGCAGCCACAGCCCGCCCAGCAGGCTGCCGCTCACCGTGCCCACCGTGTTCCACAGGTAGACGCCGCCGAGCTGCCGGCCCAGGCGCGTGGCGTCGCGCAGCGCGACTCCGGCGGCCGCGGGGAACGAGGCGCCGATGAAAAACGCGGGCACGACCACGACGGCGCAGCAGACGAAGAACGTCTTGAGCTGAAAGAGCGGCCACGTCTGGGGCGTGTGCTCCATCGAGGCCGAGAGCCCGAGGAAGCTGTACGAGAGGCGGCCGTAGATCGGCAGCGCGAGGCAGACCGAGACGATGAGCGCCACCTGCAGCCGCGCGAACAGCTGCAGCTCGTCCGCCGCCTTCTGCCGCCGCGCGAGCCAGAAGCTGCCCAGCCCGATGCCGAGGATGAACGCGGCCAGGATCAGCGTGAACGCGTACGTGGTGCCGCCGATCACGATGGTGAGCACGCGCACCCAGGTGATCTCGTACAGCATCGACGTGAAGCCGGTCAGCGCGACGCACACGAGCGCGATGCGCACGGCGGCGCGATCGACGGGAGCCTCGGGCCCGGCCGCGGCCACCTCGGTCGCGGCCGGCGTCACCGCGCCCCACCCGACTGCGATGGCCACCAGCGCGAGGGCCAGGTTCGCGACGCCCGCGGCGCGCTCGCTCGCGGTGAGGCCCAGCGCGGGCACGAGCCACAAGCCCGCGGCGAGGACTCCGGCGGCGGCGCCGAGGCTGTTGAGCGCGTACAGCACCGCGAGCTCGGACCGCGCGGCGCTGAGGGCCCGGGTGAAGAACTTCGTCAGCACCGGCACCGTGCCGCCCATGGCGAGCGTCGGCGGCAGCAGCGCCAGGCCCGCCAGCGCGAGCCGGCTCGAGCTCAAGCCGGTGAGCGCGTCGAGCACGTACGGGAACGCGAAGGCGTAGAGGCCGACGAACAGCTCGAGCAGGCCGTAGAGCACCACGGGGCGCGGGAAGCGGTCGGCGGTGCGGCCGAAGAGCCAGGCGCCGAGCGCGAGGCCGCCCATGAACACGGCGAGCACGATCGCGTGGGCCTCGCCGCTGCTGCCGAGCACGTTGGCGAGCCGCTTCGACCACACCAGCTCGTAGACGAGCCCCGTCGCCCCCGAGACGAAGAGCAGCGCGAGGACGAGAGGCCGCGCCATGAGCCGCGGACTCTACCCGCCCAAAATGGGGACAGGCCCCATTTCTCTGCAGGGCTTCAACCGGCTGAAACTTCACGCGCGCACCCGCAAGCGCACCCCAGCCGCCGAGAAGTGGAGCGTCGAGCTGCCTACGTTCGCCGGGAAATGGGGACTGTCCCCATTTTCCGGCGGGCCCATGCCGCATAGCCGGCTGCGGCCAGCAGCGACAGGGCCGCTCCGATGACCCACGACAGCGGACGGTACCCGAGCTCCACCCGGTGCTCGCCGGCCGGCACGCGAACCGCGCGCACGAGGTAGTTCGCGCGCACCACCGGAGCTGGCCGGCCGTCGACGCTCGCGCGCCAGCCGGGCGCCCAGGCATCGGCGATCACCAGGTACCCCTCGGCGCAGGCGTGAACGTCGAGCTCCAGCGCGTTCTGGCGCTCGGTCGGTCGCACCCGGGCCGTCGAACACCCGCGACTGGGCTGATCGATCGCCTCGCCCTCGGCCAGGAACACCGTCTCGCGAAACGCCTGCTCGGGCGCGCGCACCGCGGCGAGCGCAGCCTCGTCGTCGACCACCGTCGAGCGGTGCACCACGAACGCCCGCGGCATCGCCGTCTCCGAGTGGAACAACGACGGCAAGCCGGGAAACGCCGCCACCTCGCCCACGTCGGGGAACGGGGCCTCGGTTCGCCTCACGAAGTACTCGACGCCCGCGAGATCGTACGCCGACCGCGGCCGGCCCTCGAGCAGCGCGGCCAGCCGCCGGGGCGCGGGAGCGCCGTAGCCCTCGACCGCGCGCAGGTGCTCCTCGGCGAAGCGCAGCGGCACCAGCGCCTCGCGGCTGCGCTCGATGTACCGCTCGCCGACGCGCTCGGCGTGGTCGCCAAAGAGATCGACGCTGATCCTCCCCTCGAAGGAGCTGGAGATCTTCGCGGCGATCGGCGACGTCGTGCTCAGCCCCGACGCCGGCAGCCACGCCGGCATGCCCAGCAGCGCGTGGGCCGCGAGCAGCTCCAGCGAGGCCAGGGCCACCAGCGCGCTGCGCACCTTCACCCAGCGGCGAGGCGAAGGCGCGGCGAAGAACGCCCCCGCGCCCGCCGCGAGGAAGACCGCGCCCCAGGCCAGCCCGGCCCTGGCCCCTTCGCGAAGCCACGGCAGCATCGCCAGGCCCGCCGCGCAGCCCAACGCCCAGGCCGACGCGGTCACCAGCACCGGCTTGCGCGCCGCCCGCACCTTCTGCGCGATCGCCGCCAGCCGGTCGAGCCCACGCCCCGCCAGCAGGCAGAGCGCGAACCCGGCGCCGACCACGTACTTCGCGGGGTACCGGAACAGGTTGAGCGGCGGCACCTTGAGCGCCAACGCCGAGGGCAGAAAGTACGCGCCGAGCGACAACGCCGCGAGGGCGACCGCGGCGAGCGCGAGCGCGAGGGTCGTGCGGCGCGGGCGATACAGCGCGACCCAGGCGAGCGCCGCGGTGAGCGTGCCGAGGAACAGCGAGAGCACGAAGCTCTGGTCGCCGCGCCAGTAGTCTCCGCGCGGCAGATCGATCTGAAACCACACCATCGACGCCAGCCCCACGGGCGGCACCGACCAGACGAGCGCCTCGTCCTGGGAGACGACCCTCCCCGCGGTGACGGCCAGCTCGGCCGCGGGCACCAGCGCGAAGGCGGCCAGGCCCGCGCCGAGCGCGACCGGCAGCACCAGCGCGAGCGCGCTTCGGGCTCCGCGCGCGAGCGCCACCGCCGCGACCAGCGCCAGCTGCCACAGCGTCGTCTCGGGCGAGCCGGCGAGCAGCGAGAGCAGGACGAAGAGTGGAAAGGCGCGGCGCTCGCGCGTGGCGACGAGCGCACCCGTCCACGCCACCGCGGCCACGACGTTCGGCTGGCTGGCGAGGTGCGTGAACATCGGCCCCAGCGCGAACGCGAACGCGCTGAAGCCGCTGGCGGCGCGTCCGACCCGCAGCGAGCGCGCGGCCGCGTAGGTGCCGACGGCGGCGACCGCCACGTGGAAGAGGTGCTGCAGCGTCACCGCCCACCACGGGCCCGCGAGCAGCGAGAGCAGCCGCGGCGGGTAGCACGCCTCGGTGATGAGCGCCGCCGCGAAGGGCTGGCCCAGGCGCTCCCACGTCGTCCACAGCGGCAGCTCGAGGCGGGCCGCCGCTTCGAGCAGGAAGACGCCGTCGGGGACGTAGAGCCGGAAGATCTCCCGGCCCGCCGCGACCCGGCCACTCCACACCGGGCGATAGACGAAGGCCCCCGCGACGAACAAGGCGAGCGCGACCCCGTACCGGCGCAGCAGGCTCGAGGGCCCCTTCCGGTCGCCGGCATCGAGAGGCCGCGCCATCGGCGCCGGACTCTACCCGCGCCAAAATGGGGACTGTCCCCTTTTCTTCAGCGCCGGCGCCGCCGCAGCAGCATCGCGACCGCCGCCAGCGCCATCAGCTCTCCGCCGCCGACGCTGCAGCCGCGCCGCGGGTTGATGGTCTCGACGACCTCGATCGCGAACGAGCCGAACGTCAGCACCTGGCCGTCGGCCGTCGGCCCGACCGTGAAGGTGTACGGGCCGTACTCGGTGTCCGACGCGACGACGCCCGACAGCAGGCCCGCCTCGTCGAGCGTCAGGCCCTTCGGCAGCGTACCGTCGCGCACGATCCACTTCACGCCGGGCGGCACCGGGCCGAGCACCCCGAACTGAACGCTGACCTCGGTGTTCCGCACGACGCGCTCGGGCAGCTCGGCCAGCGGCTTCACCAGAATGCTCGGCGCCCGCACCTCGAGGATGAGATCGCACGTGTCGCTGCGGCCGCGGGCATCGACGACCTCGACCTGGAACGGGAAGATGCCCGACACCAGCGGCGTGCCCGTCAGCAGCAGCTTCTCGTCGAGCCGGCCCAGCGAGAGGCCCGTCGGCAGGAACCCGCTGGAGAGCGACCACGTGAGCGGCGCCGCCAGCGGCGCACCGCCCGCGCTCCGCGCAGCGATGTCGGCGTTGTACACCGCGCCCACCGTCGCCGCAGGCAGCTCGTACGTCGAGATGATGAGCGCCGAGCCGTCGACGATCACCATGCGGAACGTCTTCACGTCGGTGTTGCCGACCGAGTCGCGCACGCGCACGGCGAAGTTGAACGACATGCCGAGCGCCTGCACGGCCTGGCCCGAGATCGTCCCGTCGGTCGCGAGCGAGAGGCCCTGCGGCAGCACGCCGGACTCCATCTCCCACCAGTACGGAGCGCGCCCGCCGCCCGCAGTCAACCGCGCCTCGTAGTCCACCATGCGCGCAGGCGCCGGCAGATCGACGGTGCGGATGAAGACGGAAGACGTCGGCCGCACCACGCGGAGCACGCGCACCGCGTCGGTCACGAAGCCGGCCGAGGTCACGCGCAGGCCGAGCGAGAAGGCCCCCTCTGTCGTCGGCGTGCCGGAGATGACTCCCGCAGGCGTCAACATCAGGCCCGGAGGCGGCGCCGAGCCCGGGCTGAACGACCACGCGTAGCTGCCGTCGCCGCCGCGGCCGGACAGCTGCGCCGCGTACTCACGACCGAGCACCGCGTCGGGCAGCGCCACGGTGTCGACCTGCAGACCGGGCGGGACCACCTCGATCTGCTGCCCGGCGAGCCCGTTGTTCTCGTGATCGACCTCGTCGACCTGCTGCTCGGGGTCGAGCAGCACGCCGAGGTAGTACGTCGCGGGCTGCGCCGTCACCGGCACCTCGACGATCTCCGTCGCGGTCTTCGTCTCGTCGACGGCGAGCGACACGCTGAGATCGTCGACGAGGCCGGCGTCGGTCTTGATCTTGAGCGCGACGTCGCCGGCCGTGACGATGGTGTTGGCCGAGAGGTAGTAGCGGTAGCGCACTCCGGCGGCGGGGCGGTTGCCGAAGTTCGCGAGCGTGCGCGTCACGACCATCTGCTCGCCGGCGCCGATGCGCAGGGGGCCCGACACGAGCGTCGGCATCAGATCCGGCGCGGGGCCGCGCACGCGAATCGGCGGCGCGCGCAGGAAGTCGTTCGTCGTCGTCGTCTGCATCAGCCCCGGCCCGATCGCCGCGGCGAAGAAGAAGTACGGCCCGGCCGTCAGGGGCGTCATGTCGACCGCGCGCGTCGGCACGTTCGCCGTCGTCGACACCATCGCCGACTGCCCGGACGCCAGCGTCGACGCCGGCACGTCGATGATCAGCGGGTCGGTGATGCCGTTCAGCGTCTCGTTGTCCGACAGGTAGAACGCGACGCGCACGTTCGGAGCCGACGCGCCGCCCTGGTTCTTTACGACCGCCTCGAGCCGAATCGGCTCGCCGAAGAACGCCACCGTCGCCGGGTTGAACGGAGCCGTCGGCCGCAGCACGCGGATCTGCTCGATGAGGAGGTCCGCCTGCATCGCCGTGAAGCGCGCGGTCGCGACCTTGATGTTGTTCGTCTCGAGCAGCTCGGGAATCGTGTTCAGCGGGTCGAGCTCGAGGATGAAGAAGTAGTCGGCCGCCGCGATGTTGCCCGGCAGCGTGTACGTGATCGGCTGCTGCACGTTCTGGCCGCCGGCGACGGTGATGTTGCCGTCGTAGACCTGGAGGTCGGTGACGTCGAGCATCGGGTCGAGCGACAGGTGAATGCGCAGGCGCACGCTGCCCGCCGGGTCGATGCCCTGGTTCGAGAACGTCACCACGTTCGTGACCGGGTCGCCGGGGCCGCCCAGCGGCGGGCCGGTGATGTTCTCCGCGACGAGGTCGACGCCGTTCTGCAGCGGCACCCCGTTGATGGCGGTGTTGTTGAATTCGTTCGTCTCCGTCACCTCGGCGTCCGAGTCCGCGACGATGAGCACGTAGTACGTGCCCGACGTCGGCCGCGCGACGGCGCCGGTCACCGTCTGCGACGTGCTGCTCAGCGCGGGAATCGAAGTCACGTTGCGCGGCGTCGGAGTGATCTCCGGGTCGACGCCCGGCGTGTAGACGGTGTCGGCCGAGAGGTAGAGCCGGTACTTGAAGTCGCCCGACGCCACCGTGCCGAAGTTCCGCAGCGTGACGGTCGTGGTGATCGACAGGTTCGGCCCGCTCGGCACGATGCTGTCGACCTGCAGGCGGCCGATCGAGATGTCCGGGCCCGGCGGCGGGCCGAAGCGGATCCACGTGTCGGACGGGAAGTCGGCGAGCGTGCAGGCCGCGGGGCCGGCGACGCCTCCGTCAGGGGCGGTGCACGGGCGGCACTGCGTCGCGACCGCGCCGTTCGGGCTCTCGATGCCGCAGCTGATGGACGGTGAGCCGCCCGTGCCGAACATGTCGCCGTAGTAGAAGTCGATGAGGCCGTTCTCCCAGAGCCGCACCTGGAAGTTCAGGTTGTACGTGCCGAACGCCTGGCTCCAGTTCGCCCACTCGATGGCGAGGCCCTGACCGTCGGGCCCGCTCACCGCCTGGCGCCGCAGCACGCTCGTCGCGTTCTTCCCGTCGAGGTCATCCCAGAACGGGGCGATGATCGCGTACGGCTCGGCCCCGGGGTTCGGCATCGCGAAGTTGAAGCCGAACGCGCTCGTCGCGTTCGCGCCCGACGAAGGCTCGAGGAACAGCATGCCGTTCGCCGTCACCGTGACGCGCGTGTACGTCCGGTTGAAGTACGGGAAGGTGAAGCCGAGCTGCACGTCGGCGCGGCCGTGATCGTTCGGCTGGGCCATCGCCGGGGCCATCAGGCCGATCGACGTCCCACCGGTCAGCGTCGGATACGGCACGGAGCCCGGCGGGCTGACGGTCGCCACGTACTGGGCGAAGGCCGGAGCGCTCGCGAGCAGCGCCAATGCAACGAGTGCTAGCCAGTGACGTCTCATCGAAGTGAGCCCTATAAAGAGTCGCGTTCTGATGACTTCCATCCCGACTCTGATTTCCCTTTTTGCCCTCGCAGGCACCCCGCAAGCGGGGGGCCGCCCTTATGCCCATCAAGCGCTGCACGATCAATGCCTCTTGTTCGCCGCGGACCCGAAGAACCCCTGGGCGCTGGCGCATGGCATCACCGCCCTCGGTGCCAATTTCGTGGCAGCCGACGGTCGAAAAGCGGCAGACGTCATGGTCGGCGATTTTCTCCTCGAGAATCGCCAGGCAGATGGAGGCTGGGGCCCCGGTGCCCGCTACGGCTTTGCACGGTACGCGCCGGACGGCACTCCCATCGAGCCCCACACCAACCTCATCACCAAGACGCTGGTGGTCGCCGGTACTCCGCTGTCGACGAAGTACAAGACGAAGGGCGGCAGCACCCTCACGCTGAAGGACCTCGTCGAAGAAGCGCGCAAGGGCTTCGTGCACGTGCCGACGAACGAGGAGTACTGGCGCGACGTCGCGTGGACGCTCGACCTGCTCTCGCAGGTGACCCCCGCGAACGACGCCGCGTTCAACAAGGTGATGGACGACGCGCTCGGAGAGCTCGAGCGCGCGAACCTGGACCTGAAGAACGGCCTGCAGCAGGGCGCCGCGATGGTGCCCAAGCGCAAGCAGGGCATCTACGCGCACTCGTGCGGAGGTCTGCACTTCCAGCAGGCGGTCATCTCGTGGGCGCGCCACCCCGAGGTGCGCAAGCGCTGGGGCAAGCGGGTCGACGAGCAGGTCGCCATTCTCTTTTACCGGTTGGAGTCCGAGCGTCAGCAGTACGATGCCGCGCTCACCGCGGGTGGAAACGAGTACAAGCTCGCGGTGCTGACGCAGATGGTGAAGTTCTACGGCCACTTCCTCGAGACGACGGCCAGGCTCAAGACAGATCTCAAATGGACTCCCGACGAGCGGCAAAAGCAGGCGGTGGCGAAGGCCAAGGCGTACCTCGATCACGCGGTGCGCCTGCTCGAGGCCGACAAGACGTTCACCGACGCGCGCATGAAGGCGCTCAAGAAGGAGAAGCCGCAGATCTACCTGGATCTGATCGGCGACAGCTGCCACGCCTCGCACGGCTGGGACGGCTGGCCGGATCCGTCGTCGCCGCGGTAGCGCTGGGGCTCACGCTCCAGGGCTGCAAGGTCGGCTGCCTCGGCCAGGAAGACGGCTGCCGCGTCGAGCCTCCGTGCAAGAAGGTGTCGTTCACCTGCACCGGCGCGAACACCGGCGCCATGCGCGTCGAGAAGATCACGAACGTCGCCGATCGCTCGAAGGGCACCAACGCGCTCGCCTCGCACGAGGACTACCTGCTCGAGAACGCGTTCACGAAGGTCGTGATCGCCGGCCTCGGCAACCAGAACTACCTCGACCCCAACGGCGGCTCGGTGCTCGATCTCTCGACGCGCGGCGGCCCCGACGGCGTGAACCAGATCCTCACCGTGACCGGCGTGCTGCCGGCCGACGCTCCGCGGTACACGAAGATCGAGCTCATCGACGAGCGCCCCGAGCTCGTCGCGGTGCAGGTGCGCGGCACGATGGACGGCCGCAGCGACATCGTGATCGCCACGCGCTACGAGCTGAGGCCCTGCGACACCGGCGTCCGCGTCCGCACCGAGATCCTGAACGCCGGCCCCGACACGCAGTTCTGGGGCCTCGCCGACGGCTACTACTGGTCGAAGCGCGAGCCGATTCCGTTCACGCCGGGCGAGGGCCAGGGCTTCAAGCACCCCTCGTTCGGCCTCACCACCATCAACGGCGCGTACCAGACCTTCCCGTACCTCGCGTTCAACTTTCACAACGGCGAAGCCCAGAGCTACGCCTCGGTGAGCTGCGACGGAGAGGACCTTCACGGCTTCAACAGCGAGACCGTCTCGACCGGCGGCATGAAGCGTCAGGTGGTGCCGCCGCGCGGCTGGCTCGCGTTCGAGCGCTTCATCGCGGTCGCCGACGCGCTCGACGTCGAGGGCGCGGCGCGCATCGCCACCGCGGTGCGCTCGCAGGTGCTCGGCGAGAAGTACGTGCGCATCACCGGCCGCATCGAGCGGCCGATGTCCTCCGTCTACGGCACCGAGCCGTCGGGCAACGTGCTCGTCGCTGAAGGCGCGATGGCCGACCCGCCCGACAAGCGCACCCCGTGGACGCAGGTGCTGCCCGAGAAGGACGGCCACTTCACCGCGACGGTGCCCGCCGGAGAGTCGTACGTCGTCTCCGTTCACGCCTTCGGCCGCACGGTCATCGAGAAGCCGATCGAGAACGTGTCCGCCGACGTCGACGTCGGCACGCTGACGCTGCCGGCCGTGGGCACCGTGCGCTTCGAGGTGTCGGAGACCGGCGGCTCGGCCCTCGACGCCGAGATCTTCCTCACGCCCGCGGACGCCGCGACCCGCGAGGCCACCACCGGCACCTTCCACGGAGAGTTCGCGCGCTGCTCGCCGTGGCTGGGCGCTCCGCCGGGAGCCTCGCCCGCGTGCAACCGCGTGCTGGTGCGGCTCGGCATCGCGACCGCCGAGGTCCCGGCCGGCCGCTTCCACGTCTACGCGTTCCACGGCCCGTTCTGGTCGCTCGGCCACCAGGTCGTCGACGTCGTCCCCGGCATGCAGACGCTGCAGTTTCAGCTCACGCGCCTGCCGCTGCAGCCGGCCGGCACCGTCAGCGCCGATCTGCACGTCCACGGCGCCGCCAGCTTCGACAGCATGATCCCCGACTACGATCGCGTGCTCTCGTTCGCGGCGAGCGATCTCGACGTCATCATCTCGACCGACCACGAGGTGATCTGGGACTACAGCACGATCGTCTCGCAGCTCGGGCTCTCGTCGCGCATGACGACCGTCAACGGCACCGAGACGACCGGCCACATCCCGTGGATGCGCATCCCCAACTACGGCTTCCCGCTGGTCATCGGGCACTACATCTTCTGGCCGCTGACGTTCGACCCCACGAAGCCGCGCAACGGAGCGCCCTTCGACGAGTTCATCGAGCCCGGCATGCTCATGACCGCCGCGGACGATCTGATGACCACCGACAACGGCGTCTTCCAGCTCAACCACCCGTGGGCCACCGCCGAGTTCGGGCGAGACCTCGGCTTTCCCCGCGCGGTGTTCATGGACCTCACCAAGGACCTGCCGGCGGAAGACGACGGCACCGACGGCCGCGGCGTCTACGTGCGCACGCCGAAGGGCTCGCGCTTCGCGAACGACGCCCACCACGCGCAGGAGGTGATGAACGGCTCGCAGAACGACACGCTGCTGCAGTACCGGCACTTCTGGTTCTACCTGCTGAACCAGGGCCGCCTGCGCACGGGGACCGCGAACTCCGACTCGCACTCGCTCGTCGACAGCACCGTCGGCGTCCCGCGCAACGTCGTCTACGCGAACACCTTCGCCGGGCCGGGGTTCGATCAAGACCGCTTCAACACCGCCATCAAGAACGGCCGCGTGCTCGGCACGTCGGGGCCGATCATCGAGGCCACCGTCGACGGAGTGAACGGCCGCCGCGACTATGGCCTCGAGTGGTTCCGCCCCGCCGCGACCGACCCGAAGCTGCACGTGAAGGTGTCGACCGCGCCGTGGGCTCCGGTGCCGGAGGTGCGCATCATCGTCAACGGCCAGACCGCGAAGACGATCGCGAACCTGCCGCAGCCCGCCGATCCGTTCGGCACCACCGTGCACGTCGCCTACGAGGGCGACATCGCGCTCTCCGAGCTGCTCACCGGCATCACCGGCGACGCGTGGATCGTCGTCGAGACCAGCCGCCCGCTGCCGAAGGCCGAAGACCTCGGAGGCGGCCTCGACAACGCGAAGGACGGCATGCCCGACACCACCGACAACAACGGCGACGGGAAGATCGACTCGGCCGACGTGCCCGAGGGAGACGACTACGGCCCCCTGGCGAACCTGCCCTTCCCCGCCGAGACGGATCCCGGCTTCCACTTCGCGAACGTCACCGACAACGGCTACCCGTACGCGTTCACCAACCCGTTCCTGCTCGACCGTGACGGGAACGGGAAGTTCGATGCTCCGGGCGTCAAGGGAGGCCGGCCGTGATCGCTGCCGTCGTCGTCGCGTTGCTCGCCCAGGCCCCCGAGGCCCCCGAGGCTCCCCAGGCAGAGGCGAAGACCGCCGAGGCGCCGCCGGCCGAGGTGCCGCTGCGCGCCTGCGGGAAGTGGAAGGCGCCCGGCCTGATGGAGGGCCCCGCCTTCGTCGGCTACTCCGTCGCGGACTTCGCGATCGGCCGCCGCGCCTGCCCGCGCTCGGAGGTCGGCATCGGCGCCGACTTCGGCGCCATCATCGACACGCCGAACTTCTACGGAGACGTCGGCATCCAGGCGCTCGTCTACGGCGCGTGGGCGATCAACGAGAAGACCGAAGTGTTCGCGGTCTTCGAGGCGTTCGACTGGCAGTACACGGTGAACGCGGTGATCTCGGGCACGCGCGCGACGGTCGGCAACGCGACGCTCGGCGTGGCGCGGCAGCTGTACGAGACCGACGACGTGGCCGGCGCGGTGTCGCTGCGCGTGCTGTTGCCGACGGCGTCGAACATTCCGGGGACGCGCAACACCGGCGCCGAAGTCGGGCACAGCGTGTCGCTGCGGCCGTCGACGTGGCTCGAGGTGCACGCGTACGCGGGCGTCGGGTTCACCATCGGCCTGGGGCCGGCGCCGCTGCCCGAGCTTCAGCTCGCGGGCCTCATCGGCGCGGCGCTGTCTCCGGTGAGCTGGTTCAGCTTCGTGGTCGATCTCACCGGCGGCATCGCGGGTCGTTCGTACTTCGCGCCGAGCGTCGCGCTGCGCTTCCGCGCCGGCAACCTCGGCATCGAGCTCGCCGCCACCAAGCCCCTCGCCGGCGACGATCGCAACACCGCCATCGGCGCCGCCCGCTTCGCCTGGCGGTTCTAGGAAGAGCCGTTCAGGGTGAGAGGGTCGACCAGAATGCCGCGCATGGCCCACCGCCGTTCACGCTGAGCGGAGGCCGCAGGCCGTAGTCGAAGCGGGCCCATGGACGGCTTCGAGCGCGCTTCGACTGCGGCCCGCTTCGCGTGCCTCCGCTCAGCGTCATCGAGAGGGCACACTCGCCGCGTGTACGCCCTCTCAAGGGCAGGCGCAGCCGGGCGGCTTCGAGCACGAGACCGTCGCCGGCACGCAGGTGTCTCCGCACGGCTTCGCGGCGCCGCAGTGCGTGCAGCACGCGCTGCCGGTCTCGGAGCAGACGACGGGCGCCTGGGTCCCCGCCGGCGGAGGCGGCTTGCTCATCATCGGACACGCCGGCTGCGTCCCGCCCGAGCAGCCCCACACCAGCGTGTCGAGCGCGCAGAGGATCTCGTTGCCGACGCCGGCGCCGAACAGGTCCGCCACGACGGGCAGCGCGAGCTGGGCGTTCGACTGCGCCGCCCCGTCCTCGCGCCGGTTCGAGAACAGCGTCGAGCAGACGCTCGCGGCCGACTCGATCGCCTGCTCGTCGGCGCGAATCGCTCCCGCGAACGTGCCGACCAGGTAGATGAGCGCGCCGCGCTGATCCAGCACCTGCAGATCGTCGAGCAGCTGCGTCAGCCGCGTGATGCCGAACTCCGGCAGCGCATCGCGCAGGCCCAGCCGGTACAGCATGCGCACGAGGTCGTAGTTCGGGTCGCTCGCGGTGACGCACGTGATCGACTTCTTCAGTGGGTTCACGAGCGCCGGGTTCATCAAGATGAGCTTCACGTCATCGATGAGCGGCTGCAGCTCGGTCTTGTAGCTGTTGAGGGGCGGCTGCTCGATGAGGTTCTGCAGATCGGTGGGATTGGCGGACTGCAACGCCGGGCCGAGCACGCGAGCGATGGCGACGGCGCCCTCCTCCGTCAGCGAGTTCGGGCCCGAGCTGTTCAAGAACTCCTGAATGCCGGGGCTCTTGAGCAGCGCGCGCAGGTCTTCGATCGTCTTCTTGCCCGCCGAGTCCTGCAGGTACGCGGACAGCGCGATGACCAGATCCAGCCCGTGCGAGAGCTGGCACTGCGCGTTCTGGCTGCACATCCGCGACACGACCTCCGCGACCTCGAAGTGCGGCGTCATGTCCTTCCCGCGGCCGACGATGTAGTTCAGCGCGCCCGACACCTGCGGGTCGATGAGGTTGATGGCGTCGATGCCCTTGCCCTGGTGCACGAGCGTGAAGATCGTCCGCCGCAGCTCGCACAGCTCGTTCGCCTGCCGGAGCGGTGGCCACGCCGACGAAGGCTCGTCCGGCGCGCACAGCTGGCCCGGCGCCGCGCCGAGCTCCGACGTCTTGCCCGCAAACCCGTTCAAGAGCGCGAACACCGCGCGCAGCACGTCGTTGATGGGCGGCGGCTGCCCTTCCCGCTTCGACGTCACGAGGTGCGTCTTCACCACGCACGCGAGGTTCCGCGTCTGCGGCCGCTCGAGGATGGTGAGGAAGTTGGGCACCAGCTGCGCGAAGCTCCTGCACTTCGCCGCGTCCGGGTTCGCGACGACGGGCGGTGGCACCTCGGCGTTCTCGGCTCCACAGGCCGCGAGCACCAGGCCGGCTCCGGCCACCAGCGCGCCCACCGCGATGACGACGTCCCGTCTCACGCCTTCGGGAGCATCGCAGCAATCTCGTCGGCGCTGAAGCCGGCTTCACGCAGCACCTCGTCGGTGTGCTGCCCCAGCTCCGGAGGCGCCCGCGTCGGCAGCGGCCCCAGGTTCACCGGCGTGCGCAGCTGGTCGCCCACGAACATGCCGCGCGCTTTGAGCTGGGGGTCCGACAGCACCTCGTCGCCCTCGTTCACCGGCTCGACGCACACGTCCGCCGCGGCGAACGCCTCGAGCCACTCGGCGCGCGTCTTCGTCTTGAAGATCTTCTCGAGCTCGGCCCGCACGCGGGCGCTGCCCCCGCTCGTGTCGTACGCGTTCTCGACGAGGTCCGGCCGCTCGAGCACGGCGCAGACGCCCATGAAGAACTTCGGCTCGAGCGCGCCGACCGCGAGCCACTTCGCGTCCTTCGTCTCGTAGAGCCCGTAGCACGCGTAGCCGCCGTTCAAGGCCTCGACGCCGCGCTGCAGCGGCTTGCCCTCGGGCCCGGCCAGCAGGCGCGCGCCGAGGTGCATGTGGATGAAGGCCATCGCCGTCTCGGTCATCGAGACATCGACGAAGCGGCCCTGCCCGGTGCGCTGGCGCTCGTACAGCGCGGCGAACAGCCCGATGAGCCCGAACAGCGACCCGGAGATGTCGCCCATCTGCGCGCCGGGCATCGCGGGCCGGCCGCCGGGCTCTCCGCCGTAGGCGAGCGCGCCGGCGCGGGCGATGTAGTCGAGATCGTGGCCGGCCTTGAGGCGATCGGGCCCGGTCTGCCCGTAGCCGCTGATCGCGCAGTAGACGAGGCGCGGGTTCTCCTGGTGGAGCACGTCCCAGCCGACGCCCAGCTTGTCCATGACGCCGGGACGGAAGGTCTCGACGAGGACGTCGTAATTCCGAACCAGCCGCTTGAGCGCGGCAACGCCGGCGGGAGACTTCAGGTCGAGGGTGAGGCTGCGCTTGTTGCGGTTGAGCGCCCCGAACAGCCCGGGGCCCATCGCGCGGATGTAGTCTCCGCCGTTGGGCTCCTCGAGCTTGTCGACGGTGGCGCCGAGGTCTGCGAGCACGAGCGTCGCGTACGGCCCCGGGAGGAGCCGCGACAGGTCGAGGACCCGCAGACCTTCGAGTGGAAGTGCCACTTCCTTACGAGAGAAGTTTTCCCAGCTTCATCGCCAGGCCCATGTCCATCGGCTTGAACTTGAGCTTGCCCTGCATGGCGGCCATCTGGGCGTTCATCTGCTTGCTGCTGATCTTCACGAAGTCGTCGCTCGACACCGTGATGGTCATCTTCGGCGTGCCGGTCGCGCCTGCGGTCATCCAGTTGTCGGCCTTGGTGCAGTCGAGCGTCCAGGTGCCGCCGTCGTTGCCCGTGATGTTGAAGTGGATCACGGCGTTGATCTCCTTCGCGATGTCAGGCTTCGCCTGGATGCGCTTGGGGATCTCGGTCTCCAGAATTTCTTTCGCGGTCGGCATGGGCTTCCTCGTAGGGTGAAACGGCGAGCCGACTGGTAAGTCAAAGCCGCCCCGGTTTCAAGGAGAGATGACGGCCAGTCGCCTGAACCCGACGGCCATCACCATCCACGTCACGCAGAGAAACGCGCCGCCGAGTACGGCCGGTGACATCGACTCGCTGATGCCCTGGAGCACGACGGGGCCGAGCTCGGAGTGAAACTTCTCCTCCTGCGCGACGGCGTGCGTGAACACCATGACGTCCGACACGACGCCGGTGAGCGCGGCAAAGCCCGTCGCCACGGACAGCGAGACGACCGCGGGCACCTTCCTCCGATCCGGCGAGCGCATGAAGCGGGCCGCCGACACCAGCGCGATGAAGCCCAGCCCCAGCACGAACACCATCGGCAGGCCGCCGTTGACGAAGAACTGGATCATGCCCCCTTGAACGCACGCCCTGCCCCAGCGTGACAAACAATTTTCCTGTCACGGGTGTCTGCGTGGTGAGTTTCAGCCACCGCGTGGGCGACGACATCAGGCAGCTCAAAGCCGGCGACGCCCAGGCCTTCGAGCGGGCCTTCGCCGAGCACCAGCCCGGCCTGGTCCGCTTCCTCGAGCGCCTGTGCCGCAACCGCGCCACCGCGCTCGAGCTCTCGCAGGACACCTGGCTCAAGCTCGCCGAAGAGGCCCCCTGGCTGCGGGATGACACCGTCCTGCGCGCCTGGCTCTTCACGGTCGCGCGCAACGCGTTCTTGAGCCACCGCCGCTGGAGCCTGCTCGACGGCTCGCGCCTCGACGAGCTGCTGCGCTGGGGCAGAGGCCGCCGCCACGAGACGACCCCGGAGGACGCGGCGCAGACGTCGCAAGAAGCGCGCGCCCTCGAGCGGGCGTACCGGGAGCTGCCGCTGAAGTACCGCGAGGCGCTCGCGCTCACCGCGGGCGAGGGCCTCGAGCCCACCGAGGCCGCGCAGATCCTCGGCATCAAGCCCGAGGCGTTTCGCCAGCGCCTGTCTCGCGCCCGCGCCCAGCTGGAAGCCATGATGGAGCCTTCAAAATGAGCGACGACAAACGCATCTACGACGCCGTCTCGCGCGCCTTCGCGCACCACGCGAGCGACGCGAAGGCCCCCGGCGGCCGCGCCCGCAGCGTGTGGTCGCGAAAGCTCGAGCCGTGGCTCGTCGCCGGCGCTGCGCTGCTGTTCGTCGCGTGGGCGCTCGCGCAGGTGTTCGTGTCACGCTGAAGTTCGCGTCGCGTTCTCTTCGGTGAAGCACCCACCCGAACCCAAGAGAACGAACATGAACCGAATCTTCACCGCCGCCGTCGTCGTCCTCGCCGCCTGCGATCGCCCCGACTCGCCGCAGACCGCCGCAGACCGAGCGCAGCTCGCCGACGCGCGCGCGGCCTGCGTGCAGCTCTTCGAGCGCCAGCGCGCGTGCACCGACGACTTCATCCCCGCGCTGGTCGACCTGCGCCGCGAGCTCGACGCGCCGAAGGGCGTCGCGTCGCTGCCGCGCGCCGACACCGTTCGCGCCGCGCTCGAAGAGTGGAAGGCCGACTCGACGGACGAGGCCATCGCGAGCCAGTGCGAGCGCCTCGCGCCGAAGCTGCCGGCCGCGGCAGTGACCCAGGCGCGCGGGTGCGTGGCGGTAGGACCTTGCGGCGAATTCGTCGGCTGCGTCATGCCGCTGATGCGCGCACAGTTGTCCGTCCCGTAGACTGCCGGGCGGATGCTGTGGTCCCTCGTTGCTCTGCACCTCGCAGGTCTCGGCATGGAGATCGGCGTGGCTCCCTCAGGGCCCCTCGCGCCCGCGGCGAACCTGCAGTGGGAGCCCGACGTGGCCTCCGACGGCACCGACTTCCTCGTCGTGTGGAGCGACAAGCGCTTCGAGCCCGCGACCCACAGCACGTTCGGCACGCGCATCAGCCGCGACGGCGTGGTGCTCGACCCGATCGGCATCTCGCTGGGGCCGCTGCACTCGGAGCTCGCCCAGGTCAGCCACCTCGGCCTCGGGCGCTACCTCGCCGGCTGGGCGCTCGGCGGAGGCCGGTACGTGCGCGTCCTCCGCAACGACGGCACCTGGGAGGGCCCCGCGCTCGACGTCAGCGACGTCAACTACATCTCCTGCTCCGACTTCGCCGGCGCGGGAGATCTCTTCGCCGTCGCCTACTACGCCGGCTCCGCGGTGCAGGTCCGCCGGTACTTCACCGACGGCGGCACGCCCGACCCGACGTCGTTGTCGCTGAGCATGACGGCCTCCACCTGCCCCTTGATCGCCAGCGGGCCCGGCCCGATGACGTCGTGGACGATCGCCTGGGTCGAGGGCGCCACGGTGAGGGGCGCCTTCCTCGGCGAGACCGGCAGCCCGATGACCAGGGTGCTCGCCGACGCCGGCGCGGGCCAGGCCAGCCTCGCCGGCCTCGTTCCGCTGTCGACCGGAGAGCACCTGCTGCTCTGGCAGACGCGCGTGGGCAGCGAGCGCCCGATCGAGGGCCGCACCGTCTCGCCCATCGGGCTGGGCCCCGTCGTCCAGGTGTGGGCCCCTGACGCGGGCGCGGGGGAGTCGACCTTCACCGCAGGAAACGACGATCGCCTGCGGGGCTACGTCGGCATCGGCGATTTCTCGAACGACGGCCACGCCTTCGTGTTCCTGCCGAGCGACGCCGGCCCCGTCACGGTCGGTCCGGCCTCGGGCGACGCGCCCGGCCGCGGCGCGGTCATCGCCGCCTCCAGCGATCGCCTGTTGCTCGCGCTCTCCGAGGACAACGACGTCGGCTACCTGCTGATGGACCAGCAGTTCGCCCGCATCGACAGCGGCATCGCCAGCACGTCGGGCGCCGGCCAGCACGAGCTGCAGCTCGCCGCGTCCGGCTCGAGCTACCTCGCGGTGTGGAGGGAGAACGTCGCCGACGTCTCGAAGGTGCTCGCGCGCCGGCTCGACGCCGCGGGCGTGCCGATGGGCCCGACGCAGGTGCTCAGCGGCGACGGCCAGCTCGCCCGCTTCCCGTCGGTCGCGTTCACCGGCGAGACCTGGGCGATCGTCTGGGAGGACGGGAGCACGAGCCGCGCCTATTTCCAGCTGCTGACGGAGTCGGGGCAGCGCGGCGCCTCGGGCCGGCTGCGGGCGGGCGTCAACGAAGGCGTGATGCCGCACGTCGTCGCCGACGGGCAGCGCTTCGCCGTCGTCTTCGTCGAGCCCGCGTCGGCCGACATCTACTTCACGGCGCTCGAGCGCGACGGCGGCGTCGCCGCGAGCGCGACGAGGCTGGTGAACCCCCCGGGCAACCCCTACTCGCCCCGGCTCGCGCGCGGCGACGGCGGCTTCCTCGTCGTCTGGGAGAGCAGCGGCGCGGGAGACGACGTCTTGGGCGCGCGACTCACGGCCGCCGGCGAGTCCCTCGACCCGATGGGCTTCCCCATCGCGACGACGCCCGACGTCGAGTACGCCCCGCAGGTGGCCTTCGACGGCGAGGCGTACGTCGTGAGCTACCGCGACTACACGTACACGCGCTGGGTGCGCGTTCAGGGCACGAGCGTGAGCGCGCCGTACCTCGCCTTCGACCCGGACGGGACGAACCGGCAGACCGCGACGATCTCACAGCCGGTCGGCGTGCTCGCGGCGTCGTGCGACAGCGACACCGGCCGCGTCCTCGCCCGACAGCTCCTGCCGTACGGCGCCGGCCTCGACGGCGGCCCAAAGCTCGAGCTCGCGGTGCCCCCCGAGCCCGCTTGCGAGCCGGCGGTCGCCGGCGTCGGCAGCGTGCTGTTCGGCTACGGCCGCTTCGACCTCACGCAGCAGGCGATGAGCGCGAAGGTCCGCCTGTTCACCGGCGACCCGGAGGGCGCGAGCTGCGTGGAACACTGGCGCTGCCTCACCGGCTATTGCGGCAGCGGCGGCACGTGCGCGCAGCTCACGACCGGCGGTGGCGCGGGGGGCGGCACCTCCGGCAGCGGTGGGGGCGCCGGAGGCAGCGGCGGCGGCGCGGGAGGCAGCAGCGGCACCGGCGGGGGCGCGGGCTCGACGAGCCACCTCGGCGTCGGCTGCGGCTGCTCGAGCGCGGGTGCGCCGTTGATGCTGGCGCTGCTGCTGCTCGTGCGCCGGCGGCGGGCGCTCAGTCTTCCGGATCGGGGATGACCTCTTCCTCTTCGGCGCCCTCGTCTTCCTTCGAGAGCGGCGCAGAGGGGGCTCCCTCGACCGGCACCACGTACCACTGCCTGCCCTGCTGCATGCGCTTGAGCAGGCCTTCCTTCTCCATCGCCTCGAGCAGGCGCGAGAACGTCGAGAAGCCGTGCTCGCGCTCGTCGAAGTCGGGCTCTTTGCGAACGAGCGCCTCTTTGATGAACGACGGGTTCAGCGGGCCCGTCGCGCGCGAGAGCAGGTTCGAGACGACCTCGCGGGCGATGGCGGGGATCTCGCGCTTCTTCGCCGCGCCCTTCTCCGGCCGCGCTTCGCGCGCCGACGACGGCTTCGCGCCCGCTCCGCGCGACGTGTTCAGGTACATGAACTCGTCGCACGCCTTCACGAACATCTGCGACGTGGCCTGCTTCACGGCGAGGCCGATGACGAGGCGGTCGTTCTCGCGCAGCTTGTACGCGAGCGGGCAGAAGTCGCTGTCGCCCGAGGCGATGACGAACGTGTTGATGTGCTCGCGCGCGTAGCAGAGCTCGAGCGCGTCGATGACGAGCCTCATGTCCGCGCCGTTCTTGCCCGATCGGGTCGAGGGCGGAACGTCGACGAGATCGACGCCGTGCTCGTGCAGGTGGGACTTGGCTTCGCGGAACCTGGCCCAGTCGCAGTACGCGCGCCGGTAGATCACCTTCCCCTTCTCGAGCAGGCGATCCAGCGAAGGCTGGAGATCGAAGCTCGAGGCGGTGATCCCCGTGTTCGTGACGAGATTTTCGAAGTCGATGAACAGCGCGATGCGCAGCGGCTCGGCCACGTGGAGCTCTTTGCGCTACTCCGGCAGCGGCTGCGGCCCGGGCACGATGCCCGCGATGTCGGGGTCGACCCCGTCCGCCGGCGGAGGCCGGTTCGCCTTCTCCTGCTTGCGCTGCGCCCGCTCAGCCGCCTTCTGCTGGCGCTGCTCGAGCCGCTTCTGTTCCTTCTGTCTCTTGGATGCTGTGCCTTGCATGGATGTCTTCTCCCCTCGCCTCTGAAAAAACGAAAGTGCCCCGGTCCTTTACCAGACCGGGGCACATTTTGATTGACGAATCGTTACCGATTAAGAAATCGGACGCACGTTCTCGGCCTGAAGCCCCTTGGGGCCCTTCTTGGTCTCGAACTCGACCTTCTGGCCTTCGGACAGGGTCCGGAAGCCGTCGGACTGAATCGCCGTGTGGTGGCAGAACACGTCAGGGCCACCAGAATCCTGCGCGATGAAGCCGTAGCCCTTCGCGTCGTTGAACCACTTCACAGTACCACTAGCCATCTTTCCAACTTACTTTCTTCAAAACGCCCCGAAATTGGGGCGTCCCCAGAACTAACGAGCCCTCAGGGCAATTTCGACTCGACCGCGAGCCGCTCGACGAATTCTTTGAGCGGCAGGCTTTGCTGGTCGGTCTTGCCGTAAGAACGCACGGTTACGGCGTTCTGTTCCTGGTCTCGGTCGCCGACGACGAGCGCGTACGGGATCTTGGTGATCTGCGACTCGCGGATCTTCGCGTTCAGCGACAGGCCGCGGTCATCGATCTCGGCGCGGAAGCCCCTCGACTCGAGCTCGGCGAGCACCTTCTTCGCGTAGTCGTAGTGACGATCGGCGACGGTGATGAGCACGCACTGCACCGGAGCCAGCCACACCGGGAACGCCCCCGCGAAGTGCTCGATGAGGATCGCGATGAACCGCTCGAAGCTGCCGTACACCGCGCGGTGGATGACGACGGGCCGGTGCTCCTTGTTGTCCTCGCCGACGTAGCCGAGCTTGAAGCGCTCGGGCGCGTTGTAGTCGAGCTGGAAGGTGCCCAGCTGCCACTTGCGGCCGATCGAGTCCGAGACGTCGAAGTCGATCTTCGGGCCGTAGAAGGCGCCGTCGCCCGGCTTGTTCTCGTACGGCAGCCCCAGACCGTCGAGCGCCGCTTTCAGCGCGCCTTCCGCGCGATCCCACAGCTCGTCCGAGCCGATGCGCTGCGGCGGGCGGGTCGCGAACTTCGCGACGTACTTGAGCCCCACCGCGTTGTAGACGTGATCGAGCAGCTTCACGAAGCGCTTCGCCTCTTCGGCGATCTGATCTTCGCGGGCGTAGATGTGCGCGTCGTCCTGCGCGAACTGGCGCACGCGGGTGAGGCCGCCGAGCGCGCCCTTCGCCTCGTTGCGGTGGAGCACGTCCTGGGTGTGGAAGCGCAGCGGCAGCTCGCGGTAGCTGCGCTTCTTCATGTTGAAGAACAGGTGGTGCGACGGGCAGTTCATCGGCTTCAGGCTGAAGTCGTGCTCGCCGGTGTCGCTGTCCTGCACCAGGAACATGTTCTCCTTGTACTTGCCCCAGTGGCCGGAGATCTCCCAGAGGCCCTTGTTGTAGAGCAGCGGGGTCTTGATCTCGACGTAGCCGTTCTCGCGGGTGAGCCTGCGCATCCACGCGCTCAGCTGGTTGTAGAGAGCGGTGCCCTTCTCGGTCCAGAACACGGCGCCCGGGCAGAACTCGTGGAAGTGGAAGAGATCGAGCGCGGTGCCGAGCTTGCGGTGGTCGCGCTTCTCCGCCTCTTCGCGCTGCTTCACCCACGCCTCGAGCTGCTTCTTGTCGAAGAACGCGGTGCCGTAGATGCGCTGCAGCTGCTCCTTGGTGTGGTCGCCACGCCAGTACGCGCCGGACGACTTGAGCACCTTGATGACGCCGACCTTGCCGGTCGAGGGCGCGTGAGGCCCGAGGCAGAAGTCGACCCAGTCGCCGTGGCTGTACAGGGTCAGGGTCTTCGCGCCCTTCGCGGCGATGTCTTTGACGATCTCGACCTTGAACTTCTCGCCCTTGTTCTCGAAGAGCTTGATCGCCTCGTCCATCGAGATCTCTTTGCGGACGAACGGCAGATCCGCCGCGATGATCTCGTTCGCGAGCTTCTCGATCTTCTGCAGGTCCTCGTCGCTGAACGACTGGCCCCGGTAGAAGTCGTAATAGAAGCCGTCCTCGATCGCGGGGCCGATGGTGACCTGGGTGCCGGGGAACAGCCGCTGCACCGCGTCCGCCATCACGTGCGCGGCGTCATGGCGGATGAGCTCGAGCGCCTCGGGGCTCTTCGAGGTGAAGATCTGCAGCTTCGCGTCGGCGGTGATCGGCGCGGAGAGGTCGACTTCCTGATCGTTCAGCTTCGCGAAGATGGCAGCCTTCGCGAGGCCCGGGCCGATGGACTCCTTGACGAAGTCGGCGATGGATTGACCTTGGGGTGCGTTCTTCTGGCTGCCGTCCGGCAGGGTGACGATGGGCATTTGCTGTTCCTCGAAGTGAGCGTGGGCTTAACAGAAAAAGCGTCACGTTCGAGTCGTTCGAGGAGCCATGCCTTTCGCGACGTCCGAAGAGGCCGCGCCCTGACCGGTCAGACCGGCATGAAGATGCGCAGGCCCGAGCGGCCGTTGTTCGTCGTGTAGTTCTCGACGTAGTCGCTGCTCGAGGTGCGGCCGTCGCCCCAGGTGATGGCGGTGTGGCCGTACTTCTGGCCGGCGGCCGACGAGGTGCGGTGCCAGCTCAGCACGAGGCCGGGGATCTTCAGCGCCTCCTGCAGCGACATGCCCTTGATCTCGCGGAAGCGCGGGCTGCGCGCGAGGTTGTCGTCGATCTGGTTGCCGTTGCCGCCCGGGTAGAAGCCGAGCACGCGCGAGATGGCGGTGCTGACGCCCTTGGCGCACCAGCCGCTGCCGGGCATCTCGGCCGCGACCTGGCGCGACGCGTTCACGAGCCGGTTGCCGATGCTGCGGTTGTAGCCGTTGAGACCGCTGCCGCCGTTGCCCGAAGGCGGGCGGGGGCCGTTGCCGGGGCCCGGGCGCGGGCCTTCGAACTCGTCGCGCGAGCCGGGGAAGCGCAGCTTCGCGCCGGCGTAGATCAGGTTCACGTTGCGGATGCCGTTCATCCGGGCCAGCGTCTGGACGCTGGTGTTGAACCGCGCCGCGAGCCCCGAAAGCGTGTCGCCAGGTCGAATGGTGTACGTGCCCATGCGGGAATTCTCCGGGCGCGTGGAACCGCGTATTTCGGCGGGGGCGTCAACGCGGGCTACAAACCGCGCCTATTTTTCCGGTGATTTTTCGCTCGGCAGCGACACCCGCCCGATGGGCTGCACGTTCACGTCGGGCGTGAGCTCGGGGTAGCTCATCACGCGCAGGGGCGGGTCGAGCTCGTACTCGAGCAGCTTGCGCACGAACCGGCGGATGGCAGCGGTGGTGAGGATGACGGGCCGCGACTTCCCGGCGTGCGGCTTCAGCTCGGCGGCGACGGCGGCCGCGATCTCCTGCGCGAGCTCGGGCTCGAGCTTGAGGTGCGTGCCTTCGGGGCCGCGCTCGATCGCGCGCTCCACCAGCTCTTCGATCTGCGGGTCGAGCAGCAGGCAGACGACGTGGTTCGGCGGCTGGCCGTAGCGGCGGGTGATCTCGTGCTTCATCAGTCCACGCACGGCCTCGGTGAGCTTGAAGCCGTCGGCGCCGGGCGTCGCCACCTCGGCGATCGCCTGGAGAATGAGCGGCAGGTTCCGCAGCGGGATCTCTTCTTCGGCGAGCCGCCCCAGCACCTCGGTGACCATCAGCAGGCTGGCGACGTGCGGCACCACTGCGCCGACGAGCGCGGGGTGCTGCTGCGCCACCGCGTCGAGCATCGACTGCACCGTCTGAACTTTCAGGAAGCGGCGGGCGTGGCGGCGCAGCGTCCGCTCGAGCAGCGCGACGGGGTCGCCGCCTCCGTTCGCGAACTGCAGCTCGTCGACGAGCACGCGCACGCCGGCGCCGGCCTCGCGCACCACGACCGGCGGGAAGCGGATGCCGAGCTCGAGGAACAGCGCCTCGCGCAGGTCGCCGATGCGCTCGGGCAGCTCGGGCACCTTGCGGCCGACCTCGAGGATCAGCGGCTGCAGCGCAGTCCACGCTGGCTCTTTGTCGGTGCTCACGCCCCCATGAAACCGCGCGAGGTCGCCCAACACCACACGACATTGCGCCGCAGGCCGCGCCGGCACGCCCCGGCTTGAGTTTCGCCCAGGAGCTGTGCTGCAAGTCGAAGGCGGCATGCTCACCGTGGCGCTCGCGCTGTTCCTGCTGGCGGAAGAACCGCCGCCGACCTCGCCTCCGCCGCTGGTGCCCGCCGAGCCGCAGGGCGAGCGCGCGCCGCTGTACGTTCCGCCTTCCGACCCATCCGCGCCGTTGGAGCCGTCCGAGCCTCCCCTCCCCGGCAACCAGCCGACGGAGACGGACGAGGGCGTGAGGTTCCCCGACGAGCCGGTGGGCTTCAGCGGCGCGCGCACCGTCGCCGTCGGAGCCGCGGCCGCAGGCACCGGCGCCCTGCTCGTGGGCGGCGCCCTCGCCTTCCTGATCAACACGCGCGACTCGAGCGCGTCGGTCGTCCTGTTGATGAGCGTGCCCGCGAGCCTCTTCATCGGCACCGCCATCGGCTTCGGAGTCCACCGCGCCATGGGAGGCGTCGGCGGCTACGGCGCCCACCTCGCCGGCGGAGCGATCGGCGGTGGCATCGGCCTCGTCATCGCCATGTTCATCATGGCCGCCGAGAACGGCTCGCCCGACGTCGCCGCCTCCGTCGGCGGAGTCTTCCAGCTCGCCGGCCTCTTCGGCGTCGGCACCGCCCTGATGGGCGAGCTCTCGAACTTCCGCACGCTGCGCGAGTACGGCGTGCAGTTCTCTCTCTCCCCCACCCGCGGCGGAGCGGTCGCTCTCGCCGGGTTCAGGTTCTGAAAGAAGTGGGTCCTAGTGGTTTCGAACCACTGACCCCTACCGTGTCAAGGTAGTGCTCTACCGCTGAGCTAAGGACCCTTCGTGAAAACCGCGCCGTGAATAGTCGCGCATGATCCACACTGTCAAGGAACACTGTTTCTGACAGAGCACCATGAGCCTTCTTCCCCCCGACGCCAGCTTCCACGAACGCGTGCAGGACCTGTTCGCCGCCTTCCGCGGCCGCGGCGTGAGCCTCTCGGCCATCGACGTCGAGCTCCTCGAGGAGTGGGCGAAGACCGGCGCCCCCTTCGAGGTCGTCGCCCGCGGCATCCGCAAGGCCGCCGAGGGTCAGCTCTTCGACGCCCCGGAGGACGACCGCGGGCTGCGATCGCTGGTCGCCTGCCGCTACGAGGTCGAGCGCGAGCTTGCGAAGTTCACCAGCGCCAGCGCCGGTCGCACCGCGGCGGCAAGCGCAGCCGCGAGCGACGAGCCGCTGCACCTCAAGCGGCACAAGAAGCTGCTCGCCAGCCTGAAGAAGTCGGCGAAGCAGCACTCGATGCTCGAGGCGACGGTCGCGCGGCTGTTCTCCCTGACTCCGCCCATGGACTTCGACGGCGCGCAGTGGCGCGAAGATCTCGCGCACGCGCTCATCATTCGCGCGCTGCCGTGGAAGCAGCGCTCCGCTCTCTTGCAACAGGCACGCGACTTCGTGCAGAAGGCACCCGCCATGTCGAAAGCCGCGCGCCGTGAATCGCGAAGGCTGCACCGCGCCGCGCTGGTCCGGCGTGAGCTCTCACTCCCGGCGTTCTGGTGAGCTGCGAGGCGGCCAGCTTCTCCGTCGAGCGCGCCGGAGACTTCGCCTTCGCGAAGCCCAACCGCCGCATCGCCGACTGCACGACGTGCGGCGGCACCGGCCTCACGCGCACCCTGATCGAGGACGGCGGCCGCAAGTACGAGGTCAGCAAGCCGTGCGCGCTCTCCGCGCTGCAGCGGCGGCTCGATCTCTTCAACCATGCACAGCTTCCCGCCGTGCACGCCAACAGCGAGTTCAAGACGTTTGCGCCCGCGAATGCAGAGGGCGCCGAGGCCCTCAAGCGCGCGAAGGACTTCGCCGCCGGTTGGCCGTCGCGGCGCGGCTTCGTGCTCTCCGGCCCGGTCGGCACCGGCAAGACGCACCTGCTCGTCTCGACGCTGCGGTGGGTGACGGCGGAGATCGGCGTCGCCGCCGCGTACGTCGAGATCTCGCTGCTCTACGCCACGATCCGGCGCGGCTTCCAGGAGGGCAAGAGCGGCGGAGAGATCATCAAGCCGCTGTCACAGGTCGACCTGCTCGCCATCGACGAGCTCGGCAAGGGGCGTGGCAGCCCCTTCGAGATGGAGACCCTCGATGAGCTGATCGCGCGCCGCTACAACGCGGGGAAGATCACGCTCTTCGCGACGAACTACTCGCTGAGGCCGCCCGAAGCGCGAGGCTTCAGCGGCTACCAGACGACCGCAGACCTCAAGGACTCCGCGAAGGAATCGAAGATCCTCTGCGACCGCGTGGGCGACCGCATCTACAGCCGCCTCTGCGAGATGTGCGACTTCGTCGAGTTTCCGCCGTCGACGCCCGACCAGCGCCGGGCGAAGCATCGCTAGCTCGGGCGCAACCCCAAGCTCACATCGGGGCGCCGCGGCAGAGCCAGTCCTTCAGCTTCTTGAGCTCGGTCGCGGTGACCGGCGTGCCGTCGTTCGGCATCTTGAGGCCGGTGATCTCGTTCTTCGGGCCGCGGTAGCCGTTGTTCTTCATCGACGAGACCTTGAGCCAGATCGACGAGTTCGCGAGGCGCTGCGCCGTGTCGGTCGCGGCAGCGTCGACGACCTTCAGGGACTGCTGGCTGCCGGCGAACGCGGAGATCTTGTTGATCATCGCCGCCGCCGTCGTCGCGCTCGTGTAGTCGCCGTACGTCGCGCCGGCGCTCGACGGGTGGCACGACGCGCACTTCGGGCCGAGGAAGTCCGTGTGCAGCGAGGCGAGCGTCACCGCCTCGGGGTTCGCGTCACACGTGGTGTCAGGCAGGTCCATGCCGGCGTCCATGGTGTTCGGCGGCGGGCTGCACGCAGCGATGATCACGGCGAACGAGAAGATCAGAGTCTGTTTCATATGGTTTGTAGATTCCCTCCGGCCGCGCACCCTATACCATGCGTCTTCGGATGGAGCCGAAGACTTCACCAGAGGTGCTCGCGGCCGAAGTCCTCCATGAGGTGAGGCAGCCGCTGCTCAGCCTCAAGGCGTGGCTCCAGCTGGTGAAGGAAGACCCGACGCGGGCGCTGCCGGTCGACGTGCTGCTCGCGCAGGTCGCCCGCATCGAGCACCTGGTGAACGACTTCACCCGCCTCGCCGCGAACCGGCCCGCGCACCGCGAGAAGCTCAAGCTCACCGTCCCGGTGCGCGAGGCCATCGCCGCCGCTCAGCGCCCCGGCCAGCCGGGCCCGCTGCCCGAGCTCGAGGTCGTCTTCGACGTCGAGGTGCTCGGCAACTTAGGGCTCTTGCAGCAGCTCGCGCTCAACCTCATCAACAACGCGCGCGACGCCTCGGGCAAGAACGGCCGCGTGAAGGTCGTCATCACCCGCGAGGGCGTGAAGCCCGTGCTGTACGTCGCCGACTGGGGCAGCGGCATCTCGCCCGAGCTGCGCGCGAAGATCTTCGAGCCGTTCGTGACGACGAAGGACACCGGCACGGGCTTGGGGCTCGCCGTCTGCAAGCGCATCGCGCAAGAGCACCACGCGACGCTCGACCTCGCTCCGCCGCAGGTCTTGAGCGAGACGCCGCCGCCGTCGACGGTCTTCCGGGTCATCTTCGACGGCGACACCGCCGCGCACACCACGGCGAAGCGCAAGGCGGTGCTCGTCGTCGACGACGAGGCCGTCATCCGCCTCATGTTCAAAGATCTGCTCGGCAAGGACTACGACCTCGTCGAGGCCGCCACCGGCGAAGAGGCGCTGCAGCTGCTGCGCACCCGCCCCTTCGATCTCGTCCTCTGCGACAAGAACCTGCCGGGGGTCTCCGGCCTCGACGTCGCCCTCGACATCCGCAAGAACCACCCCCAGCTCAAGATGATGCTGATGACGGGCTACCCGTCGCTGCTCACCGCGCAGCAGTCCGTCGAGCTCGGGCTCACCGACTACCTGACCAAGCCGTTCGACGACATCCGCATCGTGCGCGAGAAGGTCCGCGCCGCGCTCTCCGCGCCGCGCACCGAGCTGCGCAAGGCGACGAACCGCCGCGTCGACGTCTACGAAGACAACCCGCTGACGGCGAAGCAGATCGCCGAGGCGCTCACGCTCCTCAACATGGTGCCGAACGTGCTGACCGAGGCGAAGCCCGGCGGCGCCGACGCGCCCGCGGCGGTGGTGATGAGCTGGGACTTCAACCCCGCCCACGGCGCCGCCGGAGTCGCCCTCGCCCGCCAGCTCGCCCCCGGCGTCCCCTTCGTCGTCCTCGCCGAGCACCTCACGATGGACAGCGCGCTCGAGTCGCTGCGCGGCGGCGCCGCGGCGTGCCTGCCGAAGCTGCTCACCGACGTGAAGGCGCTCAGCCGCGAGCTGCAGCGCGCGCTGAGGCTCTGAGCCCTGAAAAGACTTCGGCCCCGGCGTCCTCTCGTCGAGGAGCACCAGGGCCGCAGCCAACCCAAACTTCAGGGGCGAATCACATGTCCATGTCGTCGCCGCCGCCGTAGTCCGGCATGCTGCTGCCGCCCTTGCCCTTCTTCTTCACCTTCTCGGCGACCATCGCCTCGGTGGTGAGGAGCAGCGACGCGACGGACGCCGCGTTCTGCAGCGCGCTGCGGCTGACCTTGGTCGGGTCGATGACGCCGGCCTTGTCGAGGTCCTCGAACACCTCGGTGCGGGCGTTGAAGCCGAAGGAGCCCTTGCCTTCCTTCACCTTGTTGATGACGACGGCGCCTTCCCAGCCGGCGTTCTGAGCGATCTTCCACAGCGGGTGCGTGATCGCCTTCTTGATGATCTCGACGCCGTGCGCCTGCTCAGAGGGGACCTTGAGCTTGTCGAGCGCGGGCAGCGCGCGGATGTACGCGACGCCGCCGCCGGGGACGATGCCCTCTTCGACGGCCGCGCGCGTGGCGTGCAGCGCGTCTTCGACGCGGGCCTTCTTCTCCTTCATCTCGGTCTCGGTGGCCGCGCCGACGTTGACGACGCCAACGCCGCCGACCAGCTTGGCGAGGCGCTCCTGGAGCTTCTCGCGGTCGTAGTCCGAGGTGGTCTCCTCGATCTGCGCGCGGATGAGCTTGATGCGGCCCTCGATGTCGGCCTTCTTGCCCGCGCCGTCGATGATCGTGGTGTTGTCCTTGTCGACCGTGACGCGCTTCGCGCGGCCGAGGTCCGACAGCTGGAGGTTCTCGAACTTGTGGCCGAGCTCCTCGCTGACCGGGTTGCCGCCGGTGAGGACGGCGATGTCCTTCAGCATCTCCTTGCGGCGATCGCCGAAGCCCGGCGCCTTGACCGCGGCGACGTTCAGCACGCCGCGGATCTTGTTCACCACCAGCGTCGCGAGCGCCTCACCCTCGACCTCGTCGGCGATGATGAGCAGCGGCTTGCCGGAGCGCGCGACCTGCTCGAGCAGCGGAATCAGGTCCTGCATGACCGCGACCTTCTTCTCGCTGATGAGGATGTACGGGTCGTCGAGCTCGACCACCATGCGCTCGCGGTTCGTCACGAAGTACGGCGAGATGTAGCCGCGGTCGAACTGCATGCCCTCGACGACGTCGAGGGTGGTCTCGAGGCCCTTCGCCTCCTCGACCGTGATGACGCCTTCCTTGCCGACCTTGTCCATCGCGTCCGCGATGATGTTGCCGATCGTCTCGTCGCCGTTGGCGGAGATGATTCCGACCTGGGCGATCTCCTTCTTGCCCTTGGTCTCCTTCGACTGCTTCTTGAGCTCCTCGACGACGGCCTCGACGGCCTTGTCGATGCCGCGCTTGAGGTCCATCGGGTTGTGGCCGGCCGCGACGAGCTTGAGCCCTTCCTCGTAGATCGCGCGGGCGAGCACGGTCGCCGTCGTGGTGCCGTCGCCGGCGGTGTCAGAGGTCTTGCTGGCGACCTCCTTCACCATCTGCGCGCCCATGTTCTCGAACTTGTTCTCGAGGTCGATCTCCTTGGCGACGGTGACGCCGTCCTTGGTGACCGTCGGCGAGCCGAACGACTTCTCGATGACGACGTTGCGCCCCTTGGGGCCGAGCGTCACCGCGACGGCGTCGGAGAGGATGCGGACACCGCGAAGAATCGCCTCGCGCGCGCCCTGGTGGAACCAGATCTCTTTGGCTGCCATGTTGTAACCTCCGGAAATCGTTACGCCGAGCGTTAGCACTCGACGGGTGCGAGCGCCAATATTGGCAGGGACGGCACATTGTCAACCGGGCTTCGCGAGATCGTTTGGGTTCTCTGCACGTAAGAAAGGGATGCCGGGTCACACGAACATGGAACGCAGGCGGCGCGACAAGTCGGGCAACCCCTGGATGTTGATGCTCAGCGGGTGGACGCTGGTGGCTCCCGGCGTGATGAGCGTGAGCGAGGGTGAAGGCTCGGCCGGTGGAGTTCTCATCGCGGCCGGCGCGGCGATCGTGGCCTGGGCCGTGGCCTCGCTGAAGCCGGTGCGCGCGCAGGCGTAGAACTGCCGGGTTCGGGTTCGTCAGTGCGTGGCGAAGCCGACCAGGTCGAGCAGCTTGTTCAGCTCGAGCGGCTTGTGCAGCGTCATCGCGACACCCTTCCGCATGCCCTTGTCCGCCAGCTCTTCGCTCGGGTACGCGGTGATGAGGATCACCGGCAGATCTTTGAACCGCGGCACCGCGTGGATCTGCTGGGTGAACGAGATGCCGTCGACGTGCGGCATCATCAGGTCGGTGATGACGAGCTGAACGCTCTCGCGCTGGAGCAGCTGCATGCCCTGCACGGGATCTGACGCGGTGAAACACTGGTAGCCGTGCTTTCCGAGAAAGGTCGCCAGCATCAGCGCCTGAGCCTGATCGTCATCGACGATCAGAATGTTCACTCCCCGGTTCGGCTCCACTTAGATTTCCTCCTAACACATGTCCCGCGCGCTCGAAGAGTGGCTCGACGAAGCCGATGCCTCGCTCGACACGGCTGATCCGGCGCACGCGCTCGAGTGCGCCGAAGAGGCGCTCAAGCTCGACCCGAAGAACCGCGACGGGCTCTGTCTCAAGGCCACCGCCCTCGTAGAGCTCGACCGCATCGAAGAGGGAGACGCCGTCTTCGACGAGCTGCTCGAGCGATTCCCGAAGGACACCAACCTCAAGCTCGCCGCTGCAAACGCGAAGATCCGGTTCTCCACGGATGATCGCGATCGCGTCGAAGCCGGGCTCGATCACCTCGAAGGGCTCGACCGCGCCAAGGACGAGGACGTGCGCTTCGAGACGTTGCTGCTCATGGGCATGGGCCTGTCGCACCTCGGCGAGCTCGAGCCGGCGCTGAAGTCCCTCGCCGCGGCGCTCGACATCGATCCCGACTCGATCGACGCGCGCCTCGAGCACGCGCTCGCGCTGTTCGAGTGCGGCCGGTTCGACGAGGCGAAGCGCGAGCTCACCGACCTCACGCGCGACGAGCCGGAAGAGCCTGCGCCGTGGCACTACCTCGGCCTCATCGCCGAGCGCGCGAAGGACGACAGCGCCGCGCGCCGCTTCTTCGAGAAGGCCCAGCGGCTCGACGCCGAGGCCTACCCGGTCGCGGTGAAGCTCTCCGACGACGAGTTCGACGAGGCGGTGAGCGACGCGATCGCGAAGCTCCCCGAAGCCGCACAGAAGGAGCTCGGCAACGTGACCATCTCCGTCGAGCCCATTCCGGCGGACGAAGATCTCGACGGCGGGCGGCTCTCGCCGCTGATGCTCGGCATCTTCCACGGCACGCCGGTCGACGAGCGCGCCCCGCACGTCGCGGAGCACCACCAGACCGCCGTCATCAAGCTGTTCCAGAAGAACCTCGAGCGCTTCGCCACCTCACGCGAAGAGCTCGTCGAGCAGATCGGCGTCACCCTGCTCCACGAGGTCGGTCACCTGCTCGGGCTCGACGAAGACGAGCTCTACGAGCGCGGGCTCGACTGACGCCCTGCACGTTCACGGTAGGGCACGGGAATCGAACTCGCCGAGCCACGCTCTCACGTGGCTCCATCGGTTTTGAAGACCGAGCCGCTCACCAGACGCGGAAGCCCTACCGCCGACGGCGTGTACCACGCGCCCGATCTCAGAAAAGTAGGTCGCGGACCCACACGATTTTTCGCCAGCAAAATCATCATTTTACGACCTTCGTCGTGGCGCAGTCCGATCAAAATCTCTATTCTGCCTTTCCCGTGAAGGAACGCGCGCTCGAGATCGAAGAGAAGAACGAGCAGCTCAAAGAGCTGCTGCAGTCGAAGAAGCTGCAGCTGCAGGCGCAGGAGTTCCTCGAAAAGTTCGAGATGTCCTGGGTCTACCACGACAACGCGCTCGAGGGCGTCGTCTACACCCCGTCCGAGCTGATGGCCGCGCTGCGCCCCGGAGCGGTCGCCGCCGAGGCCTCGCTGATGCCGATCGTCCTCGAGATCCGCAACCACAAGGCCGCGCTCGAGTACATCCGCGAAGAAGCCAAGAGCGCCGGCAAGAAGGCGCCGGCCGCCACGATGTCGCAGGTGAAGCGCATCCACGATCTGCTGTCCGGCAACACGCCCGAGGCGATCGCCGCGCGCGCCGCGGCCGAGCGCCGCGAGCGCTCCGAGAAAGAGCTCGCCAAGGAGCGCGAGAAGTCGGGCTACCGGCGCGACATGCCGCTGCACCGCACCTACTTCCACGAGATCGCCCAGCCCGCGAAGATCCCCGGGCTGCTCGAGAAGCTGATCGACAACACCGCGACCGCCGACTTCCGCGAGCTGCACCCGATCTACCAGGCGGCCTCGATTCAGCACGGCATCATCCAGATCTTCCCGTTCACCGAGCACAGCGGAAAGGTCGCGCGCATGGTGTCGAACATGATCCTGCTGCGGCACAACTTCTTCCCCGCGGTCATCCACTCCATCGACCGGCAGCGCTACTACGAGGCGTTCCGCGGCACCGCGACGGCGTTCCGCACCACGCTGATGGACGCGATGGAGAACGCGCTCGACAACGGCCTCAAGTACTTCCGCGACCTCACCCGCAAGTACAAGGCGATCAACTGAGGGCTCGACCGTGGCAGCTGAGCCCCCACGCAGTCCCATCGGCCGCCTGCCCGTACGGAAGAAGCTGTCGCGCCTGCTCAAGCTCGCGCGCGGCAAGAAGCGCGGGCTCGTGCTCACCCACGACAACCCGGACCCCGACTCGCTCGCCTCCGCCGTCGCGCTCGCCCTCGTCCTCGAGCGCAAGGCCGGCCTGAGCATGCAGGTGGCCTACGGAGGCATCATCGGCCGCGCCGAGAACCTCGCGTTCGTGCGCGTGCTGAAGCTGCCGGTCGAGCCCATCTCGAAGATCGTCTTCGACGACTACGATCTCCTCGCGCTCGTCGACACGCAGCAGAACGTCGGCAACCACGCGCTGCCGATTCACCTCACCGCCGACATCGTCATCGACCACCACCCGCTGCGCGAAGAAGACGCCGTGCCGGTCGCGTTCTCGGACATCGGCAACACCGGCGCGACGTCGACGCTGCTCACCCAGTACCTGCGCGCGGCGCGCCTCGAGCCCGGCCCCGAGCTCGCGACGGCGCTGTACTACGGCATCAAGGCCGACACGCGCGACCTCGAGCGCCAGACGCGCAACCCCGACGTCGACTCGTACCTCTGGCTCTTCCCGAAGATCGACCGCGAGCTGCTCTCGAAGATCGAGCACCCCGACGTGCCGGCCCGGTACTTCCAGCTGTACCACGCGGCGATCGAGCGGGCGAAGGTGTTCAGCACCGCCGTCATCACCGACATGAGCGAGGTCTACTCGCCGGACATGGTCGCCGAGGTCGCCGAGCGCCTCTCGTTCCTCGACACGGCCGTCTGGTCGCTCGCCTACGGCAGCTACCGCTCGCAGCTCTACCTCAGCTTGCGCGTCTCCGACCGGCGCATGAAGGCGGGCAAGCTCATCCGAGATCTGACGCAGGACCTCGGAGGCTCCGCCGGCGGCCACGGCTCGATGGCCGGCGCGCGCCTGCCGCTCTACGGCACGCGCCAGCAGCGCATGTCGCTCAAGCGCGAGGTGGTGCGGCGCTTCAAAGAGGCCCTCGGCATCGAGAACGAGCGCGGCAGCTCGCTCTTGTCGACCGGCGAAGGGTGACCGCGCTCAGCGTGTTATGAGCGCGCGGTCCGTGATCTACCTCGACCACAACGCGACGACTCCGCTCTGGCCCGAGGTCGCGACGCTGCTCGCCCAGCGCTACGCCCAGATGACCGGCAACCCGTCGAGCGTGCACGGACCGGGGCGCTCGGCGCGCGCGCGACTCACCGCCGCCCGCGAGACCGTCGCCAGGCTCATCGGCTGCGAGCCGAAGGAGGTCGTCTTCACCGCCTCGGGCTCCGAGGGCGCGGCGCTCGCGGTGACCGGCGCGTTCCGATCTCAGCAGCGGCGGAAGATCGTGACGACGCCCATCGAGCACCCGTGCGTGCTCGGGGCAGTCGCCCAGCTCGAGAAGGAAGGCGCCGAGGTGGTGCGCACGCGCGATCCGCTCTCGGCGATCGACGAGCAGACTGCGCTGTGCACGGTGATGTTCGTGAACAACGAGACCGGCACGCTGCACCCCGTCGCCGAGCTCGCCCGCGCCTGCGCCGCGAAAGGCGTGCTCTTCCACACCGACGCGGTGCAGGCCATCGGCCGCGTGCCGTGCACGCTGCGCGACGTGCCGGCCGACCTGCTGTCGATCTCCGCGCACAAGTTCGGCGGGCCGCCCGGCGCCGGCGTCCTCGTCGCCCGGAAGAGCCTCTCGCTGCAGCCGCTCATCTCCGGGCACCACGAAGACGGCCGCCGCGGCGGGACGCAGGCCGTGGTGCTCGCCGAGGCGCTGGCGCTCGCGCTCGAGAGGTCGGTGACGGCGCAGGCCGAGAACGCGGTACGCCTGACGGAGCTCGGCGCCTGGTTCGAGCAGGCCGTGACGACGCGAATTCCGAACGTGCACGTCAACGGCGGCGACGGCCCGCGCGCGCCCGGCATCTCGAACCTGCGCTTCGAGGGCGCCGACGGAGAGGCCCTGCTCATCGCCCTCGACCTCGACGGCATTCACGTCTCGTCGGGAGCGGCGTGTGCCTCCGGCTCGCTGCGGCCCTCGCACGTGCTGACGGCGATCGGCCTCACGTCGACGCAGGCGCAAGCGAGCCTGCGCTTCTCGATGGGCCGCAACACGACGAAGGCGGAGCTCGAGCAGGTCGTCGAGGCGCTGGTGAAGCACGTGCCTTCGTGCCGCGCCACCGCCACGTAAGGCCCTCCGTTCGCGCTGAGCGGAGGCACGCGAAGCGGGCCTCAGACGAAGTGGGCTCGAAGCCGTCCATGGGCCCGCTTCGACTCCGTGAACGTCGCAGGGACGGAGATCTGCGGTGTCACTCGCTCGGGAACAGCCCGCGCACCACGGCAGAGATGGCGAGCGGCGTCCCCACCCGCTCGTCGTAGAGCGGCTGCAGCGCCTTGGCCATCGCGGCGGCGTTCGGGAACCGGTCGGCCTCGTCGGGCGCGAAGCCGCGATCGATCACCGCGGCGATCGCGGGCGGCACGTCGGCGCGGCGCTCTTTGAGCGGCACGCGGTCGCCGCTGCGGATCGCGTTGAAGACCTCGTCGGCGCTCTTGCCGGTGAACGGCCGGTGCAGCGTGAGCAGCTCGTAGAGCGTGACGGTGGCGGCCCACAGATCCGCCGACGGCGAGATGACGCCGTTCAGCGTCTCGGGAGACAGGTAGTACGGCTTGCCCATCACGTCGCCGATGCCGCCGTCGATGAGGCCGCGGGCGACTCCGAAGTCGCCGAGCTTGATGTCGCCGGTGCGGGAGATGAACAGGTTCGACGGCGAGACGTCGCAGTGCACGATGCCGAGCGGCTTGCCGGTGGGGCCCTTCGCCTCGTGCGCGTACGCGAGCGCGTCGAGCAGCACCTTCGTGAGGTAGACCGCGAAGTCGATCGGCCAGGGGATCTTCCGCTCGCGGCAGCGCTTGACGATCTGCCCGCCGTCGCGGCCGTCGATGAGCTCCATCACCATGAAGTAGGTGTCGCCGTCGGCGCCGACCTCGTGGACCTTCACGATGTTCGGATGATCGAGGAAGCGGATGACGTCGGCCTCACCCGCGAACATGGTGACGTACTCGGGATCGCTCTGCAGCTCGGGGAGCAGGCGCTTGAGCGCGAACTCCTGGCCGGCCTTGGGGCCTTCGGTGGCGCGAGCGCGGAAGACCTCGGCCATGCCGCCTCGTCCGAGGAGCTGCTCCAGCTCGTAGTGCCCCAGCTTCCCCAGGCTGCCCATCACTTCGGCCCGCGCTTGTCCTTCTTGGATCTCGCGTCGGCGAGCACCTTCTTGAACTCGGGCTCCTCGCGCAGCGCGGCGAGGTCTCCGTCCTGCTGCGCGTTCTCGATCAGCTCGGCGGCGTTGCCGACGCGCAGCGCGCTCTTGAGCGAGTTGAGCGCCTCGCGCTTCTTGCCGTTGCGGCTCTGCGCGCAGGCCTGGTTGTAGAAGAGATCGCCCATCTCGGTGCCGGTGAGCTGCACGCGCGCCTTCTGCGCGACGACGATGGCCTTCTGAATCGACTCGAGGCCCTTGGCGGCGTTGCCGAGCTGCAGCTCGGCCTGGCCGAGGTACGACCACGTCTTCCAGTCCGAGTCGTCGTAGCTGATGGCGCGCTCGAAGGCGTTGCGCGCGGCGGTGAAGTTCTGCTCCTTCATCTTGATGAGGCCCTGCGACGCGTTCTCCTTGGCGAGGCGCTCGAGGTCCTTCTTGTTCGAGTTCTTGCCCGCGATGCTCGAGGCGGAATCTGAGTCGTGCGTGAGCAGCAGGCGGTCTTCGGCGGTCGCCACGGCGATGTTCAGCCGCTTGCCCTCGAGCCCCGGGGACGAGCAGCCGACGTCGAGCTTGACGTCTCCGGCGAGCGCGCCCTCGTGGTAGACGGCGAAGAAGGGAAACGTCTTCTCCTTCTCGCAGCTGGGGCCCTCCTGGCAGACGAAGACGGTGCCGAGGAACACGTCGCCCTCGAAGTTCCCCGAGAGGATCTGCATGTCCGGCTTGAAGCCGCACTTGCCGATGCCCTTGTAGCGGGCGACGAGGCGGCCGTCGTTCGTGGAGACGTCGACCACCCCGAGCTCTCCCGCTCGGAAGTACCCGGTCAGGTTGGGGGTGGCGGCGAAGACCGACGACGTTATGGCGAAAAATGCAACGGCGACGGTCACCTGGGCCATCGCTGCCGACTCTACCGCACAAACTCCGCCTTGACCGGAGAGACTCGGCTCCTATGATCCTGGGTGAAAGGAACTTCTGACAGGCTGTCCCCTGCAGGGTGCGTGATTGAGCAGCTGAAATTCGAACCGATACGTTCAACCCGGGGGTCGTTCCGGGTTCCATGTGCAGGCCCTCATGCAGTGAGAGGGAAGCCTACGGAGCCAAGACTCGATTCCCACCTTAATCAGGTAAGGGTTCAATGGACGTTGCGCACACGGCCCAATGGCGGGGGACTTTTTCAGTGGGAAGCAGGCTGCAAGGGCGGAGCTGGAGCGGCGGCGTAGGAGCCTGAGTCCCGAAGAGGTCCGGTCGAAGGGCGAGGAGGCCAGGAAGAGGCTCCTCGCCCTTCCCTTTTTTCGCGGCGTGATCGCCTCGTACGCGCCGCAGCCGTTCGAGATGGAGCCGCCTGCCGGAGTGCTGCCGCGCGTCGTGCGCGGGCAGAGGGAGCTCGTGTTCCACTTCGTCGAGGGCGAGCTCGAGCGCGGCGTGCTCGGCATCGCGACGCCGCGGCCGGAGTGGAAGGTGGCCTCTGCCATCGACGTCTTCGTGGTGCCGGGGGTCGGATTCGGACTCGACGGCTCGCGGCTCGGCCGCGGGGCCGGGTACTACGACGCCACCCTGGTGAAGCACCCGGCGGCGGTGAAGGTCGGCTTCACCTTCGAGTGCTGCGTGGTCGATCGGCTGCCGATGGAGGCGTGGGACGTGAAGATGGACTGGCTCGTGACCGAGGCCCGGGCGACGAAGATCGCCTGAGCGTCAAAAGTCGAACGACCTTCCCCCACACATGGGCCGAGACCGCCCATGCCCATCCGATCTGCCGCCCTCCTCGTCGTCCTCTCACTCCTCGCGTGCGCCGGCGAGCCGCCCTGCGAAGGTCCGGGCTGCCTGCTGCCGCCGGGAGCCGGCGGTGGCCTCGCGGCAGGAGGCGGCGACGCTTCCGGCGGTGGCGACACCGGCGGTGGCGGTGACGTCGGCAGCGGCGGCGGAGGAGGCGCCGCGGGCGGCACGGCAGGCACCGGCGGTGGTGGCGGCGCGACCGGAAGCGGCGGCGGCAGCACCGGCACGGGCGGCGGAACCAGCGGCGCCGGCGGCGGCACGACGGGCACCGGCGGTGGCGCCCCGCCGACGTGCACCGGCGGCTGCTCGATGTTCCAGCCGCTGTGGACGGCCAACCCGATGACCCAGCCGCCGTACGGCAGCGGCGCCTCGAAGGTCCGCTTCATCGACAACCAGTCGTTCGTCGCCGGAGTCGGCGTGCTCTCCACCACGGGCTCCGGTTCGCCGCTCTTCGTCTACGACGGAAAGATCTTCCTCTACGACAGCCAGGGCACGCAGCTCCGCCAGCTCACGGCGTTGTCGCGCACCTGCGCCTCCCTCGCGGTCTCGCCGGATCGCAGCCGCGTGGCCGCGGGCTCCGTCGCGGGCGGCGCGATCTCGGTCGCGCCGATCGACGGGGGCACTCCGACGAGCCTCAGCGCGGGCATCGGCGTGAACGCCCTCGCCTTCTCCCCGGACGGCACGTCGCTCTTCGCCGGCGGCACCGAGAGCTACTTCGACCCGCCGATGGTGCGCCGGTTCGATCTCGCCGGAGGAGGCTCCGTCCGCTCGATGGGCATCAGCTCGTTCACCATCGTCGGCATCATCCCCTCGGCGAACGGCACGCAACTGGAGGTCGGCTCCGAGGGCTCGGGCACGATGCGCAGCTCGCTGCGCACGACCTTGCGCAGCTCGGACCTCGCGCACGTGTCGACGCTGCCCGGCGCGCCGTACCTCGTGTACCGCCGCGACCCGCGCACCGGCGGCGTCTTCTTCGCGACCTCGAACAGCGTGATGAACGTGACGCTGCCGGGCCCGTCGATCGTCGCGGCGGCGCCGCACCCGACGCTGCCCAAGGCGGTGACGCTGCACGCCGACGGAGCGCTGCGCCTCATCGACCTTCCCCGCGCCCGTATCGAGGACACGCTGCGCGCGAACGTGCGCGCGTACGACGTCGACATCTCGCCCGACGGAACCCTGATCGTCGCCGCGGGCATCTCGCCCCCGCTCGCTGCGTTCAGCCTGGTGAGCGGCACGCGCCCGGTCGTCACGCAGCCGCCGCTGTGCGGCAACGGGCAGCGCGACCCCGGCGAGGCCTGCGACGGCCCGCTGAGCGGCATGTGCTCGAGCCTCGGCTACACGTCGGGCGGCTTCGCGTGCCGCTCCGACTGCAAGCTCGACTTGAGCGGGTGCTCGGGGGTCCAGCCCGGCTGGTCGTGCACCGGCGGCGGGCGCAACGACGGCGTGTGCGACTGCGGCTGCGACGTGCCGGACCCCGACTGTGGCCCGAACGCGACGGCCGCGGCCTGCGAGCGCTCGAGCTGCGCGAACGGTACCCGGCCGACGCGGCAGACGCCGTGGACCTGCACGATCGACTCGTGCGCGAACATCGGGGCCGAGGGCCGCTGCGCGAACGGAGTGCTCGAGGCCTGCGACTCCGCCTCGACGATCCAGCGCATCTCCTGCTCCAGCTACGCCTCGACGACCGGCCAGGCGCAGTGCGTGTCGCGGCTCGGCGCGCCGACGTGCAGCGTGCCCGACGACCAGCCGTGCATCGTCGGCACCGGGACCTTCACGTCGTACTTCGCCTGCGCCGGCGCCACGAGCGCCTGCGTCTTCGGCGGAACCGCCGGCGGCAAGTGCCAGAGCGGCTTCGCGCGCTGTGGAGCGACCACGCCGATCTGCCTCGGCCCCGACAAGCTGCAGGCGGCGTGCAACGGCGGGACTCCGGTCGTGTGGGACTGCTTCGCGATGGGCGGCACGTGCTCGAACGGAGCGTGCGTGGATCTCTACCGCGGGGCGCCGTGCGGCCAGAGCGCGCAGTGCCGTGCGGGGCTGAGCTGCACGAACGGCACGTGCCAGTGAGCCGTCAGCCGGCCCGGTCGCCGAACACCCAGGAGTACGCGGTGTCCCCTGCTCCGGGCCCGAAGCGCGCCCGCTTCACGGCGTCGACGAGGCAGCGGTCGAGCAGGTAGTCGGCGGCGGTCGCCCGCGCGTCGCTCGCGTTGTTCGCGATCGCGACGTGCTTCACCGAGCCGTCCTCCGCGACGGCGATGCGGACCGTGCGGCCCCCGCCGATGCCCGCGCGGCGGTTCAGCGCCGTCTCCCAGCAGGCTCCGACGGCGGGCTTCACCATCGCGAGCGCGTCGTGCACGCGCTGCGGATCCAGCGGAGCCAGGCCCTCGTCCTTCACGAAGTAGATCGACACGTCTCCGTTGGGCGGCGGGCCCGCGCCGGTGAAGGTCATCGTGAACGGCCGCGTGCTCGGCCAGGCGGTCGCGCCGAGCACCGCCTCGACGCAGCGCTCGGTGTCGGTCAGCGCGCCCGCCGGCAGCGTGAGCACCACGAGCGACGGCTGGAACCGAATCGCCCACGCCGTGCCCGGGCGCACCCCGCCCTGCTGCAGGCACGCGGCGACGACGGGTGCGGGGTCGAGCAGGCCGCGCTCGGCGCCGTAGCGCGAGGCAGCGAGCAGCTTCACCCACGCGAGCACCGCCCAGCCGCTCGGCTGGGTCGGCTTCACCTCCAGCTCGCCCGTCGGCCGGTCGCCGGCCCAGGGGTACGTCTGCGCGATCTCGCGCACGCAGCGGCCGGTCGAGTTGTCCGTCGACTCGAAGATGACGTCGTCGGGCATGAACGTGAGCTTCACCGTCGCCGGCGCTTCTTCACGCCAGCAGGCGTTGAACAGCTCGCTCGCGGGGAGCGCGGGCCGCTCGACGTGAACGCCCTCGCGGAAGCCGGGAGTCGGCCCCGTCGTCGCGCAGCCCGCGACCAGCACCAGCAGCGGCAGCGCGCGCCTCACCTGGCTCTGCGCGTGAAAGCCGCGCTCCAGGTCGGGGCCACCTTGCGAATGCGCTCGACGATCTCGGGCGGAAGATCGTCCTCGCCGGTGAGCTGGAAGACGTCGAGGACGTCATCGGTGCCGAGGCCGACCGGGCAGCGCTTCGCCCACTCGAGCGCCTCTTCCTTCGTCTTCACGTCGATCAGGTAGAAGCCGCCGACGAGCTCTTTGCTCTCGGCGAACGGGCCGTCCACCACGACGCGCTTGCCGTTCTTCACCCCGACGCGCGCGCGCAGGCCGTTCGGGTTGAGGCCTTCGGACGCGATGAGGACTCCTGCCTTGTGCAGGTCCTCGTTGAACTTCATGTACGCGTCGAAGATGGCGTCGGAGACCTGCACGTCCTGGGGTTTGTTGTCTCCACGGTTCGCGGCGATCAGAAAACGCATCGTTCTCTCCTAAGGGCTACGGGTTCTGCCCTCACGTCGAACGAGGCCCCATCAGATCGACATCAGAACAACAGCCGCAGCGGGTGCTCCAGCAAAGACCGGAGCTCCTTCAGGAATTCGGCTCCGACGGCGCCGTCGATGACCCGGTGGTCGCCCGACAGCGTCACCGACATCATGTGGCGGACGACGATCTGCCCGTCGCGCACCACCGGCTTCGGAGTCACCGCGCCGACCGCGAGGATCGCCGCCTGCGGCGGGTTCAGCACCGCGATGAACTCGTCGATGCCGTACATGCCGAGGTTCGACACCGTGATGGAGCCCCCGGTGTACTCCTCGGGCTTGAGCGCGCGCTTCTTCGCCCGCTCGGCGAGGTCGCGCACCTCGGCGCCGATCTCCTCGAGCCCCTTCTGGTCCGCGTCGCGCACGACCGGCGTGATGAGCCCGTCCTCGATCGCCACCGCCACGCCGACGTCGACGTTGTGCAGCTGCACGAGGTTCGCGCCGTCCATCTGCTGGTTGATGCGCGGGAAGCGGCGCACCGCGATCGCCGTCGCCTTCAAGATCACGTCGTTGACGGAGATCTTCGTCTCCAGCGCCTTCGCCTCTTCGCGGAGCTTCAGCGCCGCGTCCATCTCGAGCTCCACCGTCAGGTAGAAGTGCGGGACGCCCGGCTTCACCTCGGTCAGCCGCTGCGCGATCACCTTCCGCATGCCGGAGATCGGCAGCTGCTCGGGCTTGATGCGCTCGCCGCGCGTGATCTGAATGGCGGGCCGCGCGCTCTTCTTCGCCGCCGCGGGGCCGGCGCCCTTCGCCTCTTCCACGTCCCGCTTCACGATGCGCCCGCTCGGGCCGGAGCCGGCGACGGAGGCGAGATCAACTCCGGTCTCGGCTGCGATGCGCTTCGCCAGCGGCGACGCGCGGATGCGCCCGTTCTGCTGAGACGGCGCCGGCTGGGCCGCTTGCGGCTTTGCCGCCGGAGCCTTCGGCGCCTCTGCGGCCGCCTTGGGCTCAGGCTGCTGGGCCGCCTTCTGCTCCGGCTGCTTCGCCTCTTCCTTCGGGGCCGGCTTCGCCGCCGGAACGTCTTCGATCTTCTCCCCGGCCTTGCCGATGTACGCGATCGGCGCTCCGACCGCGGCGGCCGAGCCCTCCGGCACCAGGATCTTCAGCAGCACTCCGTCGTCGTACGCCTCGACCTCGAGGTTCGACTTGTCGGTCTCGACCTCGGCGATGGCCGTTCCGGAGGAGACCTTGTCTCCCTCCTTCTTCAGCCACTTCGTGATCTTGCCCTCCTTCATGGTGGGCGACAGCGCGGGAAGCTCGACGGCGATTGCCATTTTGGAAGCTCAGCTCCGGTAGAGGACTTCGTTCACCGCGGCGACGACGCGCTCGACGGACGGCTGCGTGGCGCGCTCGAGGTTCGCTGCGTAGCTCATGTTGATGTCGAGGCCCGTGACGCGCGTCACCGGCGCGTCGAGATCATCGAACGCCTGCTTCTGGATGATGTCCGCGAGCGACGCACCGACGCCGCACCACGGCCAGCCCTCTTCGACGACCACCACGCGATTCGTCTTTCGCACCGACTCGAGCACCGTCTCTTCGTCTAACGGCTTCAAGCTGCGGAGATCGACGACTTCGGCGTCGATGCCCTGTTGCGAGAGCGCCTCGGCCGCCGGCAGCACGCACGACGTCAGCATGCGCGACCAGGTGATGATCGTGACGTCTTTGCCGGGCCGCTTGATGTCCGCCTTGCCGATCGGAACGATGTGCTCACCGTCCGGCACGGGGCCCTTCGCGCCGTAGAGCAGCTCGCCCTCGATGAAGATGACCGGGTTGTCGTCGCGGATGGCGCTCTTGAGGAGCCCCTTCGCGTCCGCCGGGGTCGACGGCGCCAGCACCTTGAGGCCCGGGAAGTGAACGTAGTTCGCCTCGAGCGCCTGGCTGTGCTGCGACGAGAGCCGCCCGCCCGCCCCGCCCGGGCCGCGGAAGACGATCGGACACCGCAGCTGCCCGCCCGACATGTGGCGGATCTTCGCCGCGTTGTTCACGATCTGATCCATCGCGAGGATGGCGAAGTTCCACGTCATCATCTCGATGACCGGCCGCAGGCCCACCATCGCGGCGCCGACGCCGAGGCCCGCGAACCCGAGCTCCGAGATCGGCGCGTCGACGACGCGCGCGGACCCGAACTTGTCGAGCAGCCCCTGCGACACCTTGTACGCGCCGTTGTAGCGAGCGACCTCCTCGCCCATCAGGAAGACGTTGGCGTCGCGCTCCATCTCCTCGGAGAGCGCCTGGTTCAACGCCTCGCGGTACTGAAGCTCCTGGGCCATTACGCAGCCCCCTTTCGCGGCAGCGACGAGATGCCCGGCGGCGGAGTCCTCGGCTCGAGATCCCAGGTGACCTTGAGCTCCGAGCCGCTCGGGTACGTCGGCCACTTCACGTCCTTCGCGCCGAGCACGCGCTCGCGCGGCTTCTCATCGGGAGTGTTCTCGTCGACGTACATGTCTCCGTACAGCTCTTCCATCGGAGGCTCTGGCGACTGATCCGCGAACGCGACCGCGTCGTCGCACTGCTTGTTGACCTCTTCCTGAATCTTCTCGAAGTCGGCGTCGGTCGCGATCTTCTTCTTGAGCAGGTGCTCGCGCAGCCGCGAGATCGGATCTTTCTTCGCGCGCTCTTCCTCGACCTCTTCCTTCGTACGGTACGTCGCGGCGTCGGACATCGAGTGGCCGCGGTACCGGTACGTGTTCGCCTCGAGCAGCACGGGCCCCTTGCCGGCGCGGCAGTAGTCCGCGCAGTCCTTGATCGCGTCGTAGACCTTCAGCACGTCCTGGCCGTCGACCGCCTCGCCGCGCATCTTGTACGCCGCCGCGCGCTTGTAGATCTCCGGCTCGGCGGACACGCGCGCGATGTCGGTGCCCATGCCGTAGCGGTTGTTCTCGCAGATGTAGATGACCGGCAGCTTCCACTTCGCCGCCATGTTGAACGTCTCGTGGAACGCGCCCTGGTTCGCGGCCGCGTCGCCGAACGAGCAGACCGTCACGCGATCTTCGCCGCGGTACTTCGACGCGAACGCCATGCCCGCGGCGAGCGGGATCTGGCCGCCGACGATGCCGTAGCCGCCGTAGAAGTGGTGCTCGACGTCGATGAGGTGCATCGAGCCGCCGCGGCCCTTGCTGTAGCCGCCGTAGCGCCCGAACAGCTCGGCCATGATCATGCCCGGGTCTGCCCCGCGCGCGATCGGGTGCGCGTGATCGCGGTAGCCCGTCATCATGTAGTCGTCGGGCTCGAGCGCGTACTGCTGGCCCACCACGACCGCTTCTTGACCGATGTAGAGGTGGCAGAAGCCCTGGATCTTCTTCTGCCCGTACGCCTGACCCGCCTTCTCTTCGAAGCGGCGGAGCAGCGCCATCATCCGGTACATCCCCAGCAACGTCTCGTCGTTGAGCTTCGTCGGCACGGGCCGGCAACTAACCTACTTGCAGCTGATCGTAAACGTCTGCTCGGCAATTCCGGGCTTCACTTCGACGTTGTACATGACGTCCGGTTGCTGCAGCCGGCCCTTCTTCGGGCAGCGGTACTGAATCGGCCGGCGACCCGGGTGCCAGCGGTAGGGCGTGTTCGGTGACAGCGCGCTGGCGTCGCGCTGATCGACGAGCTTCGTGCCGGCCGGCGCCACGATCTTCACGACCACGGTGTCCGGCGCATCGACCTCGGTCGACGGCGGTGGCGTCGTCGGCTCGGGCGGCTTCGCGGTGTTCGCTGAGGGCCCGGGAGGAGCGCCGTCGGTCTTCGGCGGCTCGGGCGGCTTCGTCGTCTCCGTCACCTTCGGCGGCTGCGGGCCGGACGCCGCCTTCTGCCGCGAGCGGTAGATCGCGAGGCCGCCCAGGCCCAACACGAGCACCACCACGAAGACGAGGCCGGCCACGAGCCATGGCCGCTCCGCGAAGATGGAGACCGCCCCCTCGTCGTCCTCCGCAGCCGGCGCCGGCAGAGACTGCGAGGGCACCTCGGCGGACGCGTCCTGCGACTCGCCGAGCCGCGACAGATCGCTGCCGCGGAAGTCCATCGTGTTCTCGTTGTCGTCCTGGTCGAACGTCGCTGCCGGGCCCGGCACCACCTTGCCCAGGCCGGACGGGATGGCCTCGTCGAGCAGCGGCCCGATGTCTTCCACCGACGGCGTCTTGCCGCGGTTCGGCCGGTCTTCCTTCGTCGACGGCTCGGGCGGCAGCGTCGGCGGAGGGGGCACCGAGCGGATCTCGTCGCGCGCGTACGCCTGCGGCACGTCGAAGACCGCGCCGGTCTCGGCGCGCGTCGACCTGCGCCCTTGCTGCTGCACCGTCCCGGTCGAAGCGCGCGCCTGCACCTGCTGCACGGCTCCGGTCGCCGCACGCCCCTGCTGCTGCACGGTGCCCGTCGCCGCGCGCGGCGCCTGGGCCTGCTGCACGGTCCCCGTCGGGGCGCGGGCGGCGACCTGCGGCAGCGCGGCCGTCGGAGCGCGACCGACCGCGCCGTTCTCCGCGCGCGTGGGCTTGCGCGCCGGCGTCGTCGGAGCCGGCTCGATGGGCTGGCGCGTCGCGCGCAGGCTCTCGGGCGCCTTCGCGCCGCTCTGCGAGGGCTGCCGCGCGACGGGCGGACGCGACTCCACCGTCGACGGCGTCCTCACGCTCGCCTGAGGCATGCTCGGCGTCAGCGACGACAGCGAGTCGCCGGTGATCGCCCGGCTCGAGCCCGAGTCGTTCAGCGCCGTCGCGTCTTCGTCCTCGGCGCCCCCGGCCGCCATCAGCGCCTCGCCCGACGGCTTGCGCGCCGGAGGGGCGACGAACGCCTTCGCGAGATCCTGCGGGCGCGCGGTCTGCGTGCGCGGCTCGACGTCGTTCCCCGAGTACGCCGGCGCGGCAGGGTTCGAGATCCGCTGCGGAGGCGGCACCGCCGGGCGCGGCCCGCTCACCGCCTTCATCGGCTGCGGCGTGGGCCTGCGGCCGATCGGCGCCGTGATCACCGAGTTGGTGGTGACGATCGAGCCCGCCGACGAGCCCTCGGTCAGGGGCGGCACCAGCGGCTTCGTCGTCTCCTCGTTGATCGGCTGCGGCGCCGGCGTGTTGCCCTTGAACGTCCGCTCGGGGTCCGTGGGAGGCAGCTTGCCGATGCCCGGCTGCGAGACGACCTTCTGCCTCCGGTCGGTCACCCGATCGTTCGGCCCGCGGGCGTTGGCGGGGATGAAGAGCGACGTGCGCTCTTCGTCGCTGCCGAAGAGGCGCGCGACGTAGTGCTTCACGTCCTCGACGGTCGTGCGCGCCTCGGTGCGCATCCACGCCTCCAGGTCGGCGTGGACCTCGCCCGCCTGCTGGTACCGCTTCGAGCGGTCCTTCTGCAGGCAGCGCATGATGATGCGCGACAGCCCCATCGGGAAGTCGCGGCGCGTGAGGTGCGGCGGCGGCGGCTCTTCCGCGCGGATGGCGTAGATCACCGCCTCGGTCGTCGCCTTGTAGAACGGGCTCTTCCCGACGGTGAGCTCGTACATCATCGTCCCGAGCGCGAAGATGTCGGCGCGGTGATCGATGCGCTCCTGGCTGAGCTGCTCGGGCGAGAGGTAGAGGAACTTGCCCTTGATGACGCCGGGCTTGGAGCGCTCCATGATCGCTCCGGCCTTGGCGATGCCGAAGTCGACGAGCTTCACCTGGCCCTGGTACCCGATCATCAGGTTCTGAGGGCTGACGTCGCGGTGGATGATCTGCAGCGGCTTGCCGTCGGCGCCGGTGCGGTTGTGCGCGTAGTGCAGGCCGTCGCACAGCTTCGAGGTCAGCCACGCGGTGATGTTCGGAGGGACCGTGCCCTGCCGCTTCTGCTCCTCGTTGAAGATCTTTCGGAGGTCGACGCCCTCGACGTACTCCATCGCGATGAAGATCGAGCCCTCGAGGTGCCCGAGCTCGTACACGGTGATGATGTTCGGGTGGTGCAGCTGAGACGCGATGCGCGCCTCGTCGAGGAACATCTGCACGAACTCCCGCTCCTGCGCGAGGTACGGGAGAATGCGCTTGATGACGACGAGTCGGTCTTTCTTCGTGTCTTTCGCGAGATAGAGCTCCGCCATCCCACCCACAGCGAGGCGCTTGAGCAGGAGGTACTGGCCGAACGGGACGGCCGCGTGTGGAGCTGACTCAGTACCGATAGAAGCCCTCGCCGGACTTTTTCCCGAGCTTACCTGCCCTCACCATCTTCTTGAGCAGCTGGGGAGGACGAAAGGTGGGAGACCCGAGCTCTTTGTAGAGGTACTCGGCGATGGACAGGCGGATGTCGAGGCCGACCAGGTCTCCCAGCTTCAGGGGCCCCATCGGGTAGCCGTAGCCGAGCTCCATGGCCCGGTCGATGTCTTCGGCGCTCGCGACGCGCTCTTCGAGCATGCGAATGGCCTCGAGGCCGACCGCGAGGCCCAGGCGTGTGGACGCGAAGCCCGGCGAGTCTTCGACCACGATCAGCTGCTTGCCGATCTTCTCGCCGAACGCCTTCACCGCCGCGACGGTCTCAGGCGCCGTCTGGTAGGCGCGCACCACCTCGAGCAGCTTCATCAGGTGCACCGGGTTGAAGAAGTGCATGCCCACGACGCGCTCGGGCTTCGTCGCGGCGGCCGCGATCTCGGTGAGGCTCAGCGAGCTGGTGTTGCTCGCGAGGATGCAGGTCTCGCTGACGAGCTTGCTCAAGTCTCTGAACAGCTGCTGCTTGAGCTCGATCTTCTCGGGGACGGCTTCGATGATCAGGTCGCAACCCTTGACGTCGTCGAGGCTCGTCGTCGTGGTGATGCGGCCGAGCGCGGCGTCGCGGTCTTCTTTCGTGACCTTCTTCTTCTCGACGCCGACGTCGAGGTTCTTGGTGATGCTGGCGAGGCCCTTCGCGGTGAGCTCGGGCTTGATGTCGTAGAGGATGACGGAGTGGCCCGACGTCGCAGACACGTGCGCAATGCCGTGGCCCATCGTGCCGGCGCCCAGCACGCCGACCTTCGAGATGGAGGTGCTCATTTGAGGCGGAAGCTACAGCCGCCTCGGGTGCGACTCCAGGATCACCACCAGGCGATTTCGAGCGGAACGCCCAGGGGCTCGAGCTGGGCCTGCACCGAGGCCACCTGCTCCGGCTTCGGGGCGGAGGCGGTGGGCCCGTTCGGCTCGGGGCGGAACGGCCGCCACCGCGCGCGCCGCGGCTTCCAGCCCATCGCAGAAAGCTTCGACGGCAGCCGCGGGTCCCAATGCCTGAGCTCGAAGTCGAGCTCCCGTGTGACGCGCCAGGAGCTCAGCTGCACCCACTCGAGCTGGGTGTGCTCGAGCAGCTCGAGGATGCTCTTCGTGTCTTCGGGAGTGACGAACTGGATCTCGACGGAGCGCAGCGTCGGCGTCGACTCGAGCACCGCCCGCAGCTCGGCCAGCGCAAGCTGCCGGCACTGCAGCGACACGAGCGGCAGCCCGCGGAGCGCCGCCGCGGAGATCGGGAGCTGCACCTCGAGCCGCTGCAGGCCGCGCGGGAGCTCGGCGAGCTCGCCCTTTCCCGAGAGGGCGAGCTCTCGCAAGCCGCCGAGCGCTGCCGCGTGGTCCGAAGTCAGCCGAGCGTGGAGCAGCGCCAGGCGCTCAAGGGGCGGGCCTCCTTCGAACAGCCGCTCCGGCAGCGCCACCTGCTCGTAGACGCTGCCCCCGAGCGTCAGCCGCTTCAGGTTGCGCAGCCGGGCGAGCTCCTCGCGGGAAGGGAGGTAGTCGAGCTCGGCCGCGGTCCACCCCGCCGCGCGATCGCCGGCCAGCGCGACGAGCTCACGGCTCACCTGCCCGACGTCGGTGACCGAGCGGCACGACTCGAGCAGCGTCGCGGCGTGCACCTTGGGCACGGCGCGCAGCCCCCGCAGCGCGGTGACCGTCGCCCACGCCGGGTGCCTGGCGACGGACTTCACCGTCTTCGCGTTGAGCTGCACCTCCGAAGGGAAGCCGCGCGCGATGAGGCAGTCTGCGCCCTGCGAGACGGGCGCCGTCCACTGGACGAAGCGCTTCGAGTCGGCCAGCAGCGCGTACTCGCGAGCGCGGCTCTCGGGCGTGCCGCGCCCGCGCGCGCGGTTGACCTGCAGCGTGATGAGCTCTCCGCGCACGTCGCCCCGCTGCAGCAGCGCGTCGGCGTACACCAGCCGCGGCGCGTCGTCGGCGGGCGCCGCCCAGACCGCCTCGAGCAAGGTCTGCTCGTCGGCCTCGGCGCTCTTCTTCGCCGAGGCGTGCTGGCTCGCGGCGTCGAGCGAGGTCTTGTGCGCGGCCTCGAGCTCCGCGAGCCGCCGCTCGTCGGCCTTCGAGAGGTCGGGCTCGATGACGTCCATCTCGGCCGCGGTGCGCCGCAAGAGGTTGCCGACGTCGTCGCCCATCGAGCTGTCGATGATCGACTTGTAGCGGGCCCCGAGCCCGGCCATGCCGTCGCGCGCGCGGACGTCTTTGGACTCGGCGAGCAGCTTCACCGCAGCGCGGAAGAACGGCGTGGCCGTCTTCGCGCGCCAGGGCGGCGCCTCGAGCAGCCGCAGCAGCAGCGTCACGCTGCGCGGATCGGTACGCGCCGCCAGCACCGGCAGCAGCTCGGCGGCGCGCGTCGAGGGCATCGACCTCAGCGCCTCGAACAGCCGCGGCAGATCGTTCGGATCGGAGCGCTTCTCGAGCTCGCGCCAGGCGACGAGGTCGGCCTGCTTCTTCCCCGCGCCGACGAGCGGGCGCCCGGTCTCGGTCAGCAGCTCGGCGAGCACGGCCCAGCGCGGGTGACGCGTCTTCCGCCACGCGCTCACGCACTCGTTGAGGCTCACCTCTTCGCGCGCTTCTCCAGAAACGCGGTCATGCGCTCGCGCTTCTCGGCCGAGTCGAACAGCAGCGCCTGGCCGAGGCGTTCGACGGCGACCGTCGACTCGCCGCGCGCGAGCGTGTTCAGCGACACCTTCGCCACCTGCACCGCGAGCGGAGCGTTCTTGGCGATCTGCTCGGCCAGCTCGAAGGCGGCCTTCAGCGCGTCGGTCTCCACGAAGCGCTCGAACAGGCCCCACTGCGCGGCCTCGGCGGCGTCGACGATGCGGCCGGTGAAGACGAGGTCCTTCGCGCGGCCGAGGCCGATCACCTTCGGCAGCCGGTGGGTTCCGCCGGCCGCCGGGTAGATGCCGAGCGTCACCTCGGGCAGGCCCACCTTCGCGGTCTTCGAGGCCACACGCAGGTCACACGCGAGCGCGAGCTCGAGCCCTCCCCCGAGTGCATAGCCGTCGATCGCCGCGATGGTCGGCCGCGGGAAGTCTTCGAGCTTCTGAAAGAGCGTCTGGTTGACGCCGTAGAACGCTTCCTTGTGCGTGCGCTCGCGGAGCTCGGCGATGTCGGCGCCGCCCGCGAACGCCTTGCCGCCGGCGCCGCTGAGCACGACGACCTTCACGTCATCGCGCCGCGCCCAGTCGTCGAGCAGCATGTGCAACGCCGAGATCATCTCGACGTTGATCGCGTTGCGCACCTCGGGCCGGTTGAGCTCGAGGTGCCCGACTCCGTCCGGGCGGACGGTGGCGTTGACGACCGGCATTACGGCGTGACGACGGCGCCGGCCAGGTCGTTGCAGTCCATCGGGAAGACCACGAACGTGTAGCTCGAGCCGAGGCCCGGAACACCACCGTCAGTCCGCGGCTGCATGTTGCACGACGTCGTGCCGTTGGCGCACGCCGTCTGCGAGAACGTGTCCCAGACGCCGCGGATGCCCGAGGGGAAGCTCACCATGCGGCCACCGTCGGCGACCATCTTGCCGTAGTCGCAGCGCGGGCCGCCGTCGGGGTACGTGCCGAACGTGTTCTGCGTGCGGACCAGGACGCCCGACGGAATGTTGGCGCCCGTCACCTCGAAGCCGAACGACGTGTCGGGATCGTTGAGGCGCGTCATCTCGACGGGGTACGGGTTCGACAGCGTCAGCGGGCCGGGGATGTGCACCCGCGCGCCGGCGACAGGCTGAATGTTGCCGGGCCGCTGGTCGGAGACGAAGTAGCCCTTCGGCTTGCCGCCGTCGGGGTTCTGCCCGAACGGCGCGGACACCATGATGTCCGCGGGCGGAGTCGTGGTGCCCGTGACGACGATGCGCATCGGCCCCGCGTTGCTGCACAGCTCGCTGAACTGGTACCGGTACGCCTCGGCGCCGTTGTTGATGAACGAGTCGGGGAAGATGCGGCCCATGTGGCCGTCCATGTTCACGACGTCGCCGACGTTCACCGCGACGTTCGTCATCATGCCGACGGTGTCCGTGTAGTCCTTGAACACGTAGAGACCGTTGCCCGGGTTGCCCGGATCGACGACCCAGAAATTCTGGCGGATGTTGCCGGTGCCCATCTGCGTCGAGGTGCTCTGCACCGCGGTCACGACTCCGCCGACGATTCGCACCGGCGACGTCCCGCAGAAATTGCCCGCCTTGAGCGCCGCCACCTGGCCGGCATCGAAGCCGCTCGCCCCACCCGTCCCGGAGCTGCCGCCGGTGCTGCCACCCGTGCCCGAGCTGCCGCCCGTGCTGCCACCCGTGCCCGAGCTGCCGCCGCTGCCTCCGCCCGTGCCCGCGCAGAACGGCGCGCAGTTGCCGCCGCCGGTTCCGCTGCTGCCGCCGGAGCCACCGCCCGTGCCGCCTCCGTCGCGACCTCCACAGGCGACGGTGGTTCCACCGAGCGACAGCAACACTGCGACACCACCGACGAGCGCGATTCGGGCTGACAGGTTCATTGCGCGCGGCTTATAGGCGCGACCGAGACTCAAATGAAAGCGATCGCGTTCACGAAGCATGGCGGGCCCGAAGTGTTGCAGCTCTGTGACCTTCCGACGCCGGAGCCGAAGGCGCGCGAGGTCCGCGTTCGCGTGAAGGCGGTGGCCCTCAACCACCTCGACGTCTGGGTCCGCATCGGCTGGCCGGGCCTCAAGCTGGCGCTTCCCCACGTGCTCGGCAGCGACATCGCCGGAGTCGTCGACGCCGTCGGCGCCGAGGTCACCGACGTGAAGCCAGGCACCGAGGTGCTGGTGAACCCCGGCCTCTCGTGCGGCGCCTGCGACCGCTGCCTGCGCGGCGACGACAACCTCTGCCGCTCGTACGTCATCATCGGAGAGCACGTCGCCGGCGGTTACGCCGAGTTCGTCACCGTGCCGCGGCAGAACATCCTCCCGAAGCCGAAGAACCTCGGCTTCCCCGAGGCCGCCTGCCTCCCCCTCACCTTCCTCACCGCGTGGACGATGCTCGTCCGCCGCGCGCAGCTGCAGGCCGGAGAGACCGTGCTCGTCCAGGCCGCCGGCTCGGGCGTCGGCAGCGCGGCGGTGCAGATCGCGAAGCTGCTCGGCGCGAAGGTGATCGCCACCGCCTCCACCGACGCGAAGCTCGAGCGCGCGAAGAGCCTCGGCGCCGATCACCTCATCAACTACGCGAGCCACGACTTCCTCGCCGAGGTGAAGCGCATCACCGAGCGCAAGATGGTCGACGTCGTCTTCGAGCACGTCGGCGGGCCCACGTTCGAGAAGAGCGTCGCGTGCTTGCCGTACGGAGGCCGCCTCGTCACCTGCGGAGCGACCTCCGGCAACGAGGTGAAGCTCGACCTGAAGGTCCTCTTCTACAAACGAATTTCGCTGCTGGGCTCCACCATGGGCAGCAAGGGCGACCTCTTCCGCATCCTGCAGCTCGTCGAGGAAGGGAAGCTCAAGCCGGTGATGGACCGCACGCTGCCGCTCGAGAAGGCGGCCGAAGCGCACCAACTGCTCAGCGAGCGCAAGGCGTTCGGCAACGTCGTGCTGACGCCGTGAGCCTCGGCGCGCGCTGAACGCGATTCCCACCGGGCGCTGAAAGCGTTACTGAGGCCGCCCATGTCCGCCGCATACATCGCCGACGCCGTCCGCACGCCGATCGGCAAGTTCAAGGGCGCGCTCTCCGCCGTCCGCCCCGACGATCTCGCCGGCCTCACCATCAAGGCGCTGCTGCAGCGCACCGGCGTCGACACCGGCCTCATCAGCGAGGTCTACCTCGGCTGCGCGAACCAGGCGGGTGAGGACAACCGCAACGTCGCGCGCATGGCGGTGCTGCTCGCCGGCCTGCCCGACAGCATCCCCGCGGCCACCGTCAACCGCCTCTGCGGCTCGGGCCTCGAGGCGATCATCCAGGCGGCCCGCATGATCCAGCTCGGCGAGGCCGACGTCGTCATCGCGGGCGGAGTCGAGTCGATGACGCGCGCTCCGTGGAGCGTGCCCAAGCCGCCCGACGGCTTCCCCACCGGCAAGTGGGAGATGTTCGACACCTCCCTGGGCTGGCGCTTCCCGAACCCGAAGCTCGCCGCGATGTTCCCGCTCGAGCAGATGGGCGAGACCGCCGAGAACGTCGCCGAGCAGTGGAAGATCTCGCGCGCGGATCAGGACGCCTTCGCGCTCGAGTCGCACCAGAAGGCCGTCGCCGCGCAGAAGTCCCAAGCGTTCGCGGCCGAGCTCATCCCCGTCGAGATCCCGCAGAAGAAGGGGCCGGCCACGATCGTCTCGGCCGACGAGGGCCCGCGCGCCGACACCACGATCGAGAAGCTCTCGACGCTGAAGGCCGCCTTCCGCGACGGCGGCACCGTCACCGCCGGCAACTCGTCGACGCTGAACGACGGCGCCTCGGCCGTCCTGCTGATGAGCGAGAAGGCGCTCAAGAGCTGGGGCAAGAAACCGCTCGGCCGCTTCGTCTCCAGCGGCACCGCCGGCGTCAGCCCGCGGGTGATGGGCGTCGGCCCGGTGCCCGCGTCCAAGCGCGCGCTCTCGAAGTCCGGCTGGAAGGCCGGCGAGCTCGAGCTCATCGAGCTCAACGAGGCGTTCGCCGCGCAGTCGCTCGCGTGCGTGCGCGATCTCGAGCTCGACCCCAAGCGCGTCAACGTCAACGGCGGAGCCATCGCCCTCGGCCACCCGCTCGGCATGAGCGGCGCGCGCATCGTCGCCACCCTGCTCCACGCCATGCGCGCGCGCGGAGCGAAGAAAGGCCTCGCCACGATGTGCATCGGCGTCGGCCAGGGCATCGCAGCAACTTTCGAGGGAACCCCATGATTGATTACGCCGCCAAAGACGGAGTCGCAGTCCTCACGCTCAACGATCCGCCCGCCAACACGTACAGCTACGAGATGATGACGGAGCTGGACGCGGCCATCCTGAAGGCGCGCATGGACGAGAACGTCCACGTGATCATGGTCACCGGCGCGGGCCAGAAGTTCTTCTGCGCGGGCGCGAACATCGGGATGCTTCAGAAGGTCACCCCGACGTTCAAGTACTACTTCTGCATGCACGCGAACGAGACGCTGAACCGTCTCGAGCAGACGCCGAAGCTCGTCATCGCGGCGATCAACGGCCACTGCGTCGGCGGAGGCCTCGAGGTCGCGCTGGCGTGCGACCTGCGGTTCGCCGCGAAAGGCGAGTACAAGCTCGGCCTGCCCGAGGTCGCGCTCGGGGTGCTGCCCGGCACCGGCGGCACCCAGCGCCTGGCCCGCGTGCTCGGCCGCACCAAGGCCATCGAGCTCATGGTCGAGGGCCGCACGATGACGCCCGCCGAAGCTCAAGCGCTCGGCCTGGTCACGAAGATCGCGTCCGGCTCCGGCGCCTTCATGGACGAAGCCCTCGCCTACGCGAAGGAGTTCGTGCCGCCGAAGCGCGCCTCGATGTCGGTCGGTCACATCAAGCGCGCCGTGCTCTCGGGGCTCGAGGCCGGCTTCGGCGAAGGCCTCGCGCTCGAGCGCGAGCTGCAGCAGCGGCTCTTCACCAGCGAAGACGCCGCCGAGGGCATCCGCGCGTACAACGAGAAGCGCCAGCCGCAGTTCAAGGGGCGCTGAACGATGCTCGCGCTGTTGCTGGTCCTGGCGGCCGCTCCCGAGCCGCTCACCATCGTCCGCAAGCACGCCGTCGGGCAGAAGTACGCGGTCGAGTACACGAGCGCCGACGCGCAGGCGAAGCTCACGAAGACGTTCAAGGGCACCGCGGTCGTGAAGTCGGTCACGCCCGAGCACACGATGTTCGACGTCACCGTCGACTCGATGGAGTGGACCGGCGACCCGACGAAGAAGAGCGCCAAGGGCGTGAAGCTGCGCGTCGACGTGCAGCCCGGCGCCGTGAACGCCGAGGTGGTCGAGCCCGGGACGCTGGGAGAGGACGCCGAGTTCGAGCTCACCGCGTTCGAGCAGCTGATGGGTCAGCTCTGCGCTCCGCCGAAGGGCCCCTACTACCCGAAGAAGCCGGTGGTCGAAGGCTCGACCGCGTGGGAGCTGCAGGCGCAGGACGAGAAGGTCGTGCGGCTGAAGAGCTCGCCGGCGCCGAACGCGGACCCGTTCACCTGCGAGGTGACGCTGTCGCGAGACGACGGCTTCGCGGGTGAGCGCACGGGACAGCTGAAGATCGCCGGCGGCAAGAGCGGCCCGAAGGTCGACCAGAAGCAGACCTTCAAGGCGAAGCGGCTGTAAGAGAGACGGGAACCGAAGCCACCACCGCTCACGCTGAGCGGAGCGCGCAGCGCGGAGTCGAAGCGGGCCGATGGACACCCGAACGGCCCCCTTCGACTGCGGCCCGCTTCGCGGGCCTCCGCTCAGGGCGAACGGAGCTTGCTACGCGGCCGAAGCTGAGACGACCGACCGCAGCCGCCGCTGCGCCTCGCGCACCTCCGAGACGATCCGCTCGCAGTCCTGCACGCTGCGCATCCCCAGCCCACACGCCGGAGTCAGCAGCATCTGCGACAACAGCGCCTCGAACGACAGCCCCTTGGGAGCCGTCGCACGGAACGAAGCCTCCACCGAGTCCACCAGCTCGGGCAGCGCGTACGACGTCGCGAGATCCGTCGGGATGATCCCCAGCGACAGCGTCGAGCCGCCGGACATGAACGCCCAGAACGCCTGCGCCTCCTCCAGCACGGCGTCGAGCGACAGCCGCGCGTCGATGGAGACGATGTCGAGGCCCAGGCCCATCACCTCGCCCCACCGCGTGTTGCTGCAGCAGTGCATGCCGACGAGCGCGCCCTCGCGCTGCGCCGCGACGGCGAGCACGTTGAGCTCCTTCAGCACGATCATGTGCCGCACGTTGCCGGCCTCGAGCGCGTAGAGCCCAGGCTCGTCGAGGAACAGGATCGGGGTCGCCCCCGCCCGCCGCACCGCCTTCACCATCGCGAGCGATCTCGCGAGCAGCATGCGGAAGATCTGCTGATCCAGCTCCGGCGTCTCGCTGACCGGCGCGCCCGCCGACGTCTTCGCGACCCAGCGCACCGTCGCCGGCCCGGCGAGCTGCACCTTCGCGAACGGCAGCTTCCGGTTCTCGACCTCCCAGAGGAACGGGCGCCAGCTGCGGCACGCGGCGGCGCTCGGCTCGAAGTCGGCGAGCTGCCCGCTCGACAGCGCCGTCTCGATCTTCTGCGTGAAGGCGTCGCGCTGCGCCTGCCACGCCTGAAGATCGACCGTGCACACCCCGTCGGAGTCGAACTGAAGGCCGGGAAGCCCGTCGAGGGCAGCAGGGATCATCAGCTCCGCGGGATCTGCGCGGGGCAGCTGAGGCAGAAACGGAATGTCGTGCTGCAGCGCCATCTGGAGGGCGAGCTCGCCCTGGGTGTGGGGCAGACTGCCGATGCCCGTCGTGGCGCAGGGGGGAAGCAGCTTCAGGGCTGGACGCGCACTCATTCGATCAAGAAGTCTACTCCTGCCTACAAGAGGGGTAGGCTGACTTTCGTGCGTTCGGTTTACATCGCACTCCCTGCTTGCCTCGCTTTGATGTCGACGTCGGCCGTCGCGGCCGAAGACGTCCTCGACATCAAGGCAGCCATGCCCGTGCTCTTGAAGGTGCTGACCTACGACGTGAACTTCGACGCCCGCGGTGTGGGCGACTTCGTCATCCTCGTCGCCGGAGACGCCGACAAAGCCGACCGCCGCCGCGCCCTCATGAAGGACCTCGAGTCCGTCAGCGGCACCAAGGTGAAGACCCGCCCCGTCCGCTTCGTGAGCGTCGACCTGAAGGACGAGCCGACGCTGCAGGCCGACATCGACCGCTCGAAGGCCTCCGCCGTGCTCGCCGCGCCCGGCACCGGGCCCGGCGGCGTGAAGACCATCTCCGAGGTGTCGCAGGACAACCAGATCTACGCGCTGGCGCTGGAGGTCGCGATGGTCCAGCAGGCGCTCCCCGTCGGAGTCAGCATGACCGGCGGCAAGCCCCAGATCGTGATCAACGAGAAGGCCGCGCGCGGCGTCGGCGCCCGCTTCGAGACGAGCGTCCTCAAGCTGGCGAAGGTCATCCAGTAATCAGCAGTTGCGAAGCTGCGGTGCCGATGCTCTATCTACGGACAACATGGAATCACCGCTGATGCCGTACTTGCCTGTCGCCCTGGTGCTCGGCCTCGCCGGGCTCCTGGCGTTCATCATTCCGCAGGTGACCACGCGCTTGGGGCCCAAGAGCGTGAACGAGATCAAGAGCGCCACGTTCGAGTGCGGCAGCGATCCCATCGGCACGGCGCGCCAGCGCTTCGCGGTGAAGTTCTACGTGGTCGCCCTGCTCTTCATCGTGTTCGACGTCGAGGCGGTGTTCCTCTACCCCTGGGCCGTGAACATGAAGCAGCTGGGATGGTTCGGCTACGCCACCATGTTCGTCTTTGCATCCACCCTCGTCGCGGGCCTCGTCTACATCTGGAAGAAGGGCGCCCTCTCCTGGGAGAGCTGAAATCATGGCGAACGAGCTCGAAGTCACCGGCGCACTGACCACCCGTCGCGAAGAGTCGATGGGCTTTCTGCAGGGCCTCGTCTCGAAGGGCCTCGGCTGGGCACGAAAGTACTCGCTGTTCACCTACCCCTTCGCGACCGCCTGCTGCGGCATGGAGTACATGAGCGTCGCGGCCAGCCGCTACGACATCGCGCGCTTCGGCGCCGAGTTCCCGCGCTTCTCGCCGCGCCAGGCCGACCTGCTCATGGTCGTCGGCACCATCAACATGAAGCAGGCGCCGATCTTGAAGCGCGTCTACGACCAGATGACCGAGCCGAAGTGGGTCGTCGCGTTCGGCGTCTGCGCCTCGTCGGGCGGCTTCTACGACAACTACGCGGTGCTCCAGGGCATCGATCGCATCCTCCCGGTGGACGCGTACATCCCCGGCTGCCCGCCGCGCCCCGAGCAGGTGCTCGACGGCCTCATGCTGCTGCAGGACAAGATCCAGCGGCAGAAGCACGGCATCGGCAACAAGCAGCAGCTGCCGCAGCGCCCGGGCATGAGAGATCTCATGGCCGCGCAGCAGGGCTACAACAAGTAGCGACTACCACCGGTGATACGCCGGGTGCCCCGGCTCGACGGCGACGAAGGTGCCCTTGCACGTCGCCCTCACCTTCCCGTCCGCTTCGATCGAGCCCTCGACGGTGGCCTTGTCTCCGTCGGTGCTCACGACCTTCGCGGTGATCTTCAGCGGCACGTTCGTCGGGCATGGCCGCTTGAGCGCGATGGCGTAGTCGGCCGTCACGCAGCACGGCGCCTTGTCGAGGCCCTTCGCCTTCTTGAAGTGCATGATCGCCGCCCAGTTGCAGTGGCAGTCGAGCAGCGAGCCGATGATGCCGCCGTTGAGCACTCCGGGGAACGCCTCGTGGTGCTTCTCGGGAGTCCACGTAGCGACGAGCGCGTCGCCCTCTTCGAAGCTCCTGATGCGCAGGCCCTTCTCGTTCGACGGCCCGCAGCCGAAGCAGATGTTGTTGGGGGCCCAGGTCTCCTGAACGCTCTTCATCGTGTGGTCTCCTCGAGGAACGCACTTAGCGCCTCGCAGTTGCCGTCGCAGCGCTCGCGAACGGTTCCGTCTTTCAGCGGCTGGCGCACCAGCCAGTGCGTGCCGTCGAACGCGCCGACGTCCTTCTCCTTCAGCACGGCCTCGTGCGCGGCGTCGTTCATCTCGACGACGCCGTTGGGCCGCACGCGGTAGGCGTCGAACGTGCGCGGCGCCAGCGCGAGGTGCTCGGCGTCGAACGCCGCCGGGCTGGCGTGGGTGAAGCCCGTCTCCGCGTAGAGCTTCAAGTCGGAGCGGGTGCCGAGCGGCACGCCGTCGCCGAGCGGCGCACCGAGCACGGTCGGACCGATGTCGATCATCCGCACCAGGTCGTCGACGGTGTCGGGGCCCTTCGCCAGCTCCATCTTCATGGCGAGGAAAATGCGGTTCTCCTCCTCCGACAGCCGCGCGCCGTGGACGGGAGTCGCTCCCGCGAGCGCCGGCATGTCCGAGTGGAAGCTCTCGCCGTGATCCGAGAACACGATGATCGTGGCGCGCGAGTACAGGTCTGCCGCCTTCAGCGCGTCGAGGATGACGCCGAGCTGCATGTCCGCCTGCGCGATCAGCTCGTCATAGAGGGCCTCGCTGTCCGCCCGGCTCCACTCGCCGCTCGCGGCCGTCCCCGAGGCGATGGGCCTGAACACCATCCGCAGCCGCCGGGAGAGCGGCGCGTCGTCGCGAACCCGCTGCCGGTAGAACGGGTACACCGGGTCGCCGGGGAAGTGCGCTGCGGTCGCGTGAAACGCGTAGAGCGTGGGCCCCTCTTCCGCCGCATTCACGATGCGCCCGGCGAGCCGACGCGCGTAGCCGACGGGGTCGTGGATTCCGGCGATCGCGCGGTTCTCGATGAGCTCGGGCACCAGCCAGGCGCCGAGCGCGTTGTCTGCGAGCAGGCCGACTCCGCGGAAGCGCAGCTTCTCGAGCGCGAAGTTGATCGCCCCGCGCGGAGGCTGCCGCCGGTGCTGAAACCCGCTCTGCTCTGGCTGGAAGTTGAAGCGCGAGCAGTCGGTCTCGAAGAAGGTGCTGAAGCCCCTCTTCGCCATCGCCTCGGGGAACGTGGGCAGCTCCGCCCAGCGCAGCTCGGCCGTCAGCGGGTAGCGCGAGCCGGCGCGGTGCGGCCAGCGCCCCGTGAGCATCGCGCGCCAGGCCGGCTCGGTCTGGGCGATCGGCGTGTACGCGCGCGTGAACACGGTCGCGTCGCGGACGAAGGCGCTCAGGTTCGGCAGCGACGCCACGCGGTCCGGCCGCAGCGCGTCGATGCCGATGAGCAGAACGAGCGGATGCTTCTTCGGAGGCGCAGCGATTGCCCCCATCAGCAGCAGCGTCGCCGCGGCGGCTGCAGCGACTCGCCGCGGCTTGTCGCGCAGCCGAAGCACCAGCGGCACCGCGTGCACGAGCGCGAGCGCTCCGGCGGCGAGCGCCGGATGCCAGGGCTCGCCGTGCCGCACCAGCACCGCGAGCACGGGCATCAGCCAGGCGACATCGTCGAAGAGCGCCGGCCGTTCGATCGCGTGCGACCACGCGAGCAGAATCCACAGCGCAGCCAGCAGCAGCGGGAAGGCGGTGCGCGACCTCCACGCCTTCGAGAGCAGCCCGGCGACCGCGCCGAGCACGGCTCCGCCAAGCAGGTAGACGAGCGCGATGCGGGCGAGGAGGCCGGGCAGCTGCGGCTTCACCGCCGCCATGAGCGCGGCAAAGGGCCCTTCGGTGTCGAAGTTCAGGCCCGCGGCGCCGGAGCGGATGGCGAGGCCTTCCCCCGCGAACAGCGCGAGGCCGACCGCGGCGCCGAGCGCCGTGCACTGGAGCAGCTTCTTCAAGCGACGCGGTGCTTCTCGCGTGGGAGCGGCTCTGTCAACCTGACGCCATGATGATCACGGTGCTCTTGCTCGCCCTCGCGGCGAGCCCGGACGAAGAGCTGGACGCCGTCGCCGCGGTGCACGGCGAGGCCGGCCCGTGGGCGGTGGCCGGCTGGCGCATGGCGAAGTACGCGATGAAGGAGCTGGGGCCCGACGTCGACGTGAAGCACGAGAGCCCACGCTCCGTGCAGTTCTCCTGCATCGCCGACGGGGCGCAGGCGGCCACGAAGACCAGCGTCGGGAAGCTCTCGCTGACCTGGGTCGAGGCGAAGGACACTCGCACCACGTTCACGAACCGGAAAGGTCAGTCGCTGACGCTCGTGCCTGCCGCCGCGTTCATCAAGCGCTTCAAGGACGCGCCGCGGGAGAAGGCACGCGAGAACGGCCGCATCGTCCTGGGTCTCAAAGACGAAGAGATCTTCGCCGTCGCGAAGTAGCGGCTGAGCGCGACGACCGGCCGCTGATCTCGTCCTGTGGCACGAGGAGTTTCGTTCGAGACGCGAGCGACACGAGGCGGACGCGAGGACCGCGCGGAGCGGCCGCCGTCTGGCCGTGAGCACGGACCGCAGCGTCCAACGAAGTAGCGCGAAGCGTATCGGACGAAACCCCAGCTACCGCCGCGTGGCGAGCTGCATCGAGAGCCTCTGAATCGCGAGCTCCGCTGCCTTCCGCTCGCGGTCGGCCTTCTCGAGCGCCGCATCCTTCGCGGCGAGCTCGTCCTTCACCTTCTGCAGCTCCCGCTCGCGGCTCTCGAGCTGCTGCTGCAGCTCGCCCAGCTGCATCAGCAGCCCCTGCACCTGCACGATCAGCTTCGGAGCCTCGTCGCTGGGCCGCCCGAACACCGCCGCGAGATCTCCGACGCGCGCCGGAATCGTGGCGTCATCGGGCTTGCGAGTCAGGTCCACCGCCTTGCGCCCGCCTGACGACACCGGCCCCCGCTTCGGCCCCGAGTCGGGCTCCTTCACCAGCGGGAACGTCGTCGCCTGCAGGCGCTCCTGAATCGACTTGATGCTGCTGGGCTGGGTGACGGACCCGTCCTCTTTCTTGGTCGGAGGCGGCGGGCCGACCGGCGCGCCCAGGTCACGCAACAGCTCCTGCAGCCGCGTGGAGACCTCCTTCGACAGGGGATCGAACTTGATCCGCATGCCTGGGACGGTGCCCTTCTTCTGCGCCGTCTTCTCCGCGAGGGCCCACACCACCCGGCCCGTCACCTTGAGCACGCTGGTCCACCCCGGCCTCGCCAGGTTCACGGCGACCGGCATGCCGACCGGCAGCGCCTCGCGCGTCTCGATGAAGACTCCGCCGGCGGAGATGTTCTGGATCACGCACGGCGACGACTTGTCGGTCACGTTCAAGTGCGCCGACACGTTCCTCGCCTGAACGCGTGGGTACTTCCGCTTATCCGCCCCAGATGCCATCCGCCGTGGCCAACGGTTTACCACCGTTGTTGCGGATAGCCATGGAAGCGCCCTCGCCGGGCAGCGTGCGCCGCTTCAGCGCGGCCGCGTCGCGACGCACCGCCTTCGCGTAGCCCCAGTACGGGTCGAGCCCGTGCTCCTCGAGAGACACGATGCCGTACTTGGTCGGGCCCATGTTGTAGGCCATCAACGCGGCGTCCAGCGTCCCGAACCGGTCGTGCAGGTAGCGCACGTAGCGGACGCCGAGCCGCACCTGCAGCGCGGGGTCCTTCTGCACCTGCTCGACGGTCACCGGCCACTGCTCGCGCATGATCAGCCAGCCGAGCGTGACCGGCTGAATCTGCATCAGGCCGCGGGCATCGGCGGTCGAGACGACGTCGCGGCGGAAGTCGCTCTCGACGTCCATCATGCCCAGCACCAGGAACGGGTCGTAGCTCGCGCGCTCGGCCTCTTCGCAGACGGCCCGCGCCACGGTGCGCCGCTCGTGGTCGGAGAGGTCGACCGCCCGCTCCACCAGCACCTGGTTCACGGCCTCGAAGCCCTTCGGGAGCATCTCGATGGTGCCCACCGCCTCGAACGCGGCCGTAGCGGCCGGCTTCCCGTCGCCGACGGGGAGCGCGAGGACGATGACCATGAGCCCGAAGAACCGATTCACTTGGACAGCGCCTCGATCCTCTCGGCCAGCGCATCGAGCCGGGCGTTCAGCTTCTGCAGCTCGTCGCGCGTGGGCACCTTCACCCTCGACAGCGCCTTCTTGACGGCGTCTTCCACCGCCTTCTCGAGCTCTTTGATCTTCGGCTGACGGTCCCCGTCCATGGCTGGGGGGCTCTACCGGCGGGGGGAAGCCGAACACAAGCCCCCCTCCCCCGGATCACCTCGGGGTGACACCCGTGATCAGGTCAGATCGACCTGATCAGGCGGCGTTCTGCTTCGACGCCGCTTCCTGCTTCGTCAGCGCGTCGACGCGCTTGGAGAGCTTCGTGAGCTCCGAGCGCAGCGACTTGAGCTGGCCGGTGCTGACGACGCCGAACGCCTCGGCCGCCTTCTCCGGCAGCGCCTCGAGCTGCTTGCGCAGCTTGCCCGTCGCGGTCTCGAGCTTCTTCACCTCGGCGTCGAGCTGCTTCTTGAGCTTCGCGGGAGCGCCCTTCACCTTGCCCGGCACCAGCCGCAGCTCGAGCTTCTTCACTTCCGCGTTGAACGTCTTCTTCAGCTTCGCCGGAGCCGCCTCGAGCTTCTTCACCTCGGCGTCGAAGCTCTTCTTCAGCTTCGCCGGCGCGGCCTCGAGCTTCTTGGCCTCCTGCTTCATCTTCTTCGTGAGGGTCTTCAGGTCCATGGCGATCTCCTGTCCAATTATGGCGCAACGCGTCAACCATAACGCGAAGCGTCAATTGCGCAAGGGGGCCTGCGCGCCAAGCGCAGCGAGAAGCACTCGAAGTGCCGGACATGACGAAGGAATTCGACGTTCCGCGAGGTTGGGCGTGGCCCGCCGATTGATATGTCCCGGGGCAAGGTCCTCGATGGGCGGGGCACCTTGACGGGGTTCCGGCGTTTCCCCTTTCGCCGGAGCCCCGTTTCTTTTTTGCGGGGGTCATACTGCGCGGCCATGGGTCTTCGGGTCACTGGCTATGGGACGCGGCTCGTTCCGCGCGAGCCGTGCGTGCTGTCGTTCCGGCCGCCGAAGGTGCTGGTCGAGCATGACGACAAGGCGGTCGTCTTCGGCGAGCACGAGGGCGCGCTCGGCGCCAGCCCGCTCGGAGGCGCCAGCGTCGACGACGTCGTCGAGGAGCTCGCCGAGTACCCGAACGTCCCGCTGTTTGCCCTCTCGACCGACGACTACGGCTTCCCCGTGATCGAGAAGGTGAAGGTCTTCTCCACCGACGAGGACTGGCCGTTCGAGCTCACCCTCGAGGACGCCGCGGAGCCGGACGAGGTGCTCCACCTCCGCGGCCCCCTCGACGCCCCGCTCGATCTCGCCGGCGCCATGCGCGGTACCGAGGTCGTCGGCAACGGGACGGTCGAGAAGGACAACGGCCGCGCGCGCTGGAGCGAGCACGCGTACGAGCTCGACGGCGCCCTCTGGCGGCAGCGACTGTACGCGGTGACCTTGTTCTCGACGCAGAAGCTCGGTGCCGAGCACCACTACGTGCTGACCGCGCAGTGCCCTGCAGATCGCGCGAAGGCCGTGTTCGAGCTCGCGGACCGCATCGCCGGCGACCTCGGCAGCGAGCGCTAACGCTCGTCGCCGAGGACGGGCTTCAAGTCGATGACGGGAGTGCCGTCGATCGCCTCGAGGGGCCCCACCTTCACGCGGTGTCCGTCGAGCTCGCGCACCGTCACGCGGTGAAGCCCGATCGGATTCGGGCGGTCCGGCGAGCGCGTGGCGAACACGCCAGTCATCGGCCGCGAGGGCTCGTTGCGCGGCCGCGTCTGCAGCTCATCGCGCCGCGCCTGGTGGAACCACGTCAGCACGAGCACGTCGTCGCCAGCCTTCAATCCCAGGAGCGCCGGCGCGTACTGCGGCTCGAGCTCGAGCCACGCATCCGGAGCGCCCTCGTCACCCTGACGCGGAGCTTCCTCCGGCCGGATGAGTGTCGATTTCACCACGCCGATGGCGCGCAGCTGCATGAGCTCACCTCGACTCGTCCGCTAGTCGATGCACGGCGCCGCTTCTTCCACGAGGCACGCGCCCGCATCGACCTCCGACTCGGAGACCAGCTCGAGCGCCCTCAACTGACCCGCAACGAACGCGCCGCCGCAGAACGGCGAGGCGCCGCCGCAGCACCGCGGGGGCCTAACGACGCAGGAGTCCGAGGCCGTCTGCAGAAAGCAGATCTGCGGACTGCAGGCCTTGCCCTCCGGCCGCCAGCCTGAGCACGCCACCAGCAGCATCGTGACCCCGCAAATGAAACGGCGGCGCATGCTTCAGGAGCATACGCCGCCGCTCACTTCAGGAAACGAGCGCCTTACGCGACGCCGGTCTCAGGCCGCGGCCCGGGGGTTCCCGGAACCTGCAGCGCGGCCGCATCGCCGTGCGTGGCCGCGAGCGCCTCTTCCATCGACTGGATCTCGTCGGCCGGCGACTCGACCTCGATGTCGAGGTGCTTGTAGTTCGGCAGACCCGTTCCAGCGGGGATCAGGCGGCCCATGATGACGTTCTCCTTGAGGCCGCGCAGGTAGTCGACCTTGCCGCTGATCGCAGCTTCGGTGAGCACCTTGGTGGTCTCCTGGAACGACGAGGCCGAGATGAACGACTCGGTCGAGAGCGACGCCTTGGTGATGCCGAGGAGCAACGGCTCGCCGACCGCCGGCCGCTTGCCCTTGTTCATCGCCTTCTCGTTCTCCTCCTCGAAGAGCCACTTCTCGACCTGCTCGTCGACGAGGAAGTCCGTGTCGCCGACATCGCTGACGCGCACGCGGCGGAGCATCTGCCGCACGATCGTCTCGATGTGCTTGTCGTTGATCTTCACGCCCTGGAGTCGGTAGACCTCCTGCGTCTCGTCGACGAGGTAGCGCGCGAGCTCCTTCTCACCGAGGACCTTGAGGATGTCGTGCGGGTTCGCCGCGCCGTCCATCATCGGCTCACCGGCACGCACGCGGTCGCCCGAGTGCACGCTGATGTGCTTGCCCTTGCTGATCAGGTACTCCTTCGCCAGGTCGTTGCGCGCCTCACCGTTCACCTCGGGGGTGATGATGAGCTTGCGCTTGCCCTTGGTGTCCTTGCCGAACGACACGACGCCGTCGATCTCCGCGATGACCGCGTGATCCTTCGGCTTGCGCGCCTCGAAGAGCTCGGCGACTCGCGGCAGACCGCCCGTGATGTCCTTCGTCTTCGCGGTCTCACGCGGCACGCGGGCGATGACGTCGCCGGCGGCGACCTCGTCACCATCGACCACGTTGATGAGCGCGCCCTGCGGCAGGAAGTAGCTGGCCGGCTGACCGGACGACAGCGTCTTCACGGCGCCCTTCGCATCGACGATCGTGATGCGCGGGCGAGCCTCGGGGTCCTTCGACTCGGTGATCGTGCGCCGCGACAGACCCGTGGTCTCGTCGAGCGCCTCGTTCATCGTGACGCCTTCGATGATGTCCTCGAACTTCAGCGTACCGGCGACCTCGGTGAGGAGCGGCATCGACGTCGGCTCCCACTCGGCGAGCTTCGTCGAGGCCTCGACCTTCTGGCCTTCCTTCACCAGCAGCCGCGCGCCGTACACCATGCCGTAGCGCTCACGCTCGCGGCCGGAGTCGTCCACGATCACCAGCTCACCGTTCCGGTTCATGACCACCAGCCCACCGTCGGTCTTCTTCACCGTCGACAGGTTGGAGAACTTCACCGTACCGGCGTACCGGCTCTCGAGCTCGCTCTGCTCTGCGCGACGCGTCGCCGTACCACCGATGTGGAACGTGCGCATCGTGAGCTGCGTACCGGGCTCACCGATCGACTGGGCGGCGATGACGCCGACCGCTTCACCGACCGACACCTTGCGGCCGCGGGCGAGATCACGTCCGTAGCACTCGACGCAGATGCCGCGCCGGGTCTGGCACGTGAGCACCGAGCGGATCTTGACCGAGTCGAGACCCGAGTTCTCGATGCGCTTCGTACGCTCTTCGTCGATCTCCTCGTTCGCGCGCACCAGCACTTCGCCGGTGACCGGATCGTGGATGTCGTCGAGCGCGACGCGGCCGAGGATGCGCTCACCGAGAGGCTCGATGACTTCGCCGCCCTCGACCAGCGACTTGATGACGAGACCGTCCATCGTGCCGCAGTCGTACTCGTTGATGATCGCGTCCTGCGCCACGTCGACGAGACGGCGGGTCAGGTAGCCCGAGTTCGCCGTCTTGAGCGCCGTGTCCGCGAGGCCCTTACGCGCGCCGTGCGTCGAGATGAAGTACTGCAGCACGGTGAGGCCTTCACGGAAGTTCGCCGTGATCGGCTGCTCGATGATCTCGCCGCTCGGCTTCGCCATCAGGCCGCGCATACCGGCGAGCTGACGAATCTGCTGCTGCGAGCCACGGGCTCCCGAGTCGGCCATGATGTAGATCGGGTTGAACGAAGGCTGCTTGCGCGTCTCCGTCTTGCCCTTCGAGTTCGTCCCAGTGACCTCCTCGGACGAGATCTGCTCCATCATCGCCTTCGTCACGTCATCGGTCGTGTGCGACCAGATGTCGATGATCTTGTTGCCGCGCTCGCCGAAGGTGATGAGGCCTTCGAGGTACTGGTTCTCGACCTCGTTGACCTCCTTCTGGGCCGCGTCGAGCAGCTCCTTCTTCTTCGGCGGGATGACCATGTCCTTCAGCGCGACCGAGATGCCCGCCTTCGTGGCGTTGTTGTACCCGAAGGTGCGGATGCGGTCGGCGAGGAGGACGGTCTCCTTCTCACCCGTGAGGCGGTAGCAGGTGTCGATCAGGTTGCCGAGCTGCTTCTTGTCGAGGACCTTGTTGACGGCCTCGAAGCCGACCTTGCGCGGCACCACTTCCCAGATCAGGACGCGGCCCACGGTCGTGTCGAACAGCTTGCGCTTGCCCTCGCGCGTCTCGATGCGGCACTTGATCTTCGCCTGCAGGCCGACGGCGCCCTGGTCGTACGCGGCGCGCACTTCGTCAGGCGAGCTGAACGTCATGCCCTCGCCCACCGACAGCTCGCGCGGACGGGTCATGTAGTAGATGCCGAGGACCATGTCCTGAGTCGGGACGATGATCGGCTTGCCGCTCGCGGGGCTGAGGATGTTGTTCGTCGACATCATCAGCACGCGCGCTTCCATCTGCGCTTCGACGGAGAGCGGCACGTGCACGGCCATCTGGTCACCGTCGAAGTCGGCGTTGAACGCCGCGCAGACGAGCGGGTGCAGCTGAATGGCCTTGCCTTCGATCAGCACCGGCTCGAACGCCTGCATGCCGAGGCGGTGCAGCGTCGGAGCGCGGTTCAGCATCACCGGGTGCTCGCGGATGACGTCGTCGAGGATGTCCCAGACCTCGGGGCGCTCCTTCTCGACCATCTTCTTCGCGGACTTGATGGTGGTGACGTAACCCTTCTCTTCGAGCTTGTTGTAGATGAACGGCTTGAAGAGCTCGAGCGCCATGATCTTCGGCAGGCCGCACTGGTGCAGCTTGAGCTCGGGGCCGACGACGATGACCGAGCGGCCCGAGTAGTCGACGCGCTTGCCGAGCAGGTTCTGGCGGAACCGGCCCTGCTTGCCCTTCAGCATGTCGGAGAGCGACTTCAGCGGGCGCTTGTTCGGGCCCGTGATCGTCTTGCCGCGGCGGCCGTTGTCGAACAGCGCGTCGACGGCCTCCTGCAGCATGCGCTTCTCGTTGCGGATGATGATGTCCGGCGCGTTGAGCTCCTGGAGCCGCTTGAGGCGGTTGTTCCGGTTGATCACGCGGCGGTACAGGTCGTTGAGATCGGACGTCGCGAAGCGGCCGCCGTCGAGCGGAACGAGCGGGCGGAGGTCCGGCGGGATCACGGGGATCACGTCGAGCATCATCCAGTCCGGCTTGTTGCCCGAGACGCGGAACGACTCGCAGACCTTGAGGCGCTTGGCGATCTTCTTCCGCTTCGCCTCGCTGGTCGTGTTGCGCATCTCGACGCGCAGCTCCTGGCTGAGCTTGTTCACGTCGATCGCGTTGAGCATCTTGCGAACGGCCTCGCCGCCCATCGCGGCCTCGAAGCCGTCGTCGCCGTGCTCCTGCAACAGGCGCTGGTACTTCTCCTCGGACACCAGCTCACCCTTCGTGAGCTCGGTGCTCTTCGGATCCAGGATGCAGTAGCTCTCGCAGTACAGGACCTTCTCGAGGTCCTTCATCGTCATGTCGAGCAGGTTGCCGATGCGGCTCGGCAGGCTCTTCAAGAACCAGATGTGCGCGACCGGCGTGGCCAGCGTGATGTGGCCCAGGCGCTCGCGGCGCACCTTCGACTGAATGACCTCGACGCCGCACTTCTCGCACACGACGCCGCGGTGCTTCATGCGCTTGTACTTGCCGCAGTTGCACTCGTAGTCCTTCACCGGCCCGAAGATGCGCGCGCAGAACAGGCCGTCGCGCTCGGGCTTGAAGGTTCGGTAGTTGATCGTCTCGGGCTTCTTCACCTCGCCGTGCGACCACTGACGGATCTTGTCAGGGCTCGCCAGCGCGATGCGGATGGCCTGGAACGAGAGGGGATCCTTCGGCTTCTCGAAGAAATTGAAGATGTCTTTCATGGGATCTCTCTAGAAAAAGGTGGGGGTTCTCAGGCGTCCGTGCCGGTCTTCGTCGGCTCGCCATCTCCGAACATGATCGCCGCGCGCTGGCGCTCGGGCGGAGCCTTCTCGAGCAGCTCGACATCGAGCGCCAGAGACTGCAGCTCCTTGAGCAACACGTTGAACGACTCGGGCAGGCCCGACTCGAGCGTGTTGTCGCCCTTCACGATCGCCTCGTACATGCGCGTGCGGCCGACGACGTCGTCGGACTTCACGGTGAGGAACTCCTGCAGCGTGTAGGCAGCGCCGTAGGCCTCCATCGCCCAGACTTCCATCTCGCCGAGGCGCTGGCCGCCGAACTGGGCCTTGCCGCCGAGGGGCTGCTGGGTGACGAGCGAGTACGGGCCGATCGAACGAGCGTGGATCTTCTCGTCGACGAGGTGGTGGAGCTTCAGCATGTACATGACGCCCACCGTCACGTCGTGGTCGAACGGCTCACCGGTGCGGCCGTCGAACAGGACCATCTGGCCCGTCTTCGGCAGCTCGGCCTGCTCGAGCAGGTTGTGGATCTCGTTCTCGCGAGCGCCGTCGAACACCGGGGTGTCCACGTGGATGCCGCGGTGCAGGCGCTGGCAGAGCGAGACGACTTCCTTGTCCGCGAGCTTGTCGAGGAACTCGTGGAACTTCTCGTCGTCGTACGTCTTCTTGAGCTCCTTGCGCAGCTGGTCGCCGTTGTACTTCTCGTCGACGTAGCGCTGGAGCTTCTCGCCCACGCCCTTGGCCGCCCAGCCGAGGTGCGTCTCGAGGATCTGCCCGATGTTCATGCGGGACGGAACGCCGAGCGGGTTGAGCACGATGTCGACCGGTCGACCGTCCTCGAGGTACGGCATGTCCTCGATCGGGAGGATGCGGCTGACGACGCCCTTGTTGCCGTGGCGGCCGGCCATCTTGTCGCCGACGGCCAGCTTGCGCTTGATGGCGACGAACACCTTCACCATCTTGATGACGCCAGGCGGCAGCTCGTCGCCCTTCTTGATGCGGGCGATCTTCTCGCCGAAGGCCAGCTTCACGGCCTCCTTGTTGTCCTCGAGGTTCTTGAGGATGTCGCGCACCTTCTGGTCGACCTGATCACCGACCGAGATCTCGCCCCAGTACTTGTACGGGATCTGCGAGAGGATCTCCTCGTTCAGGACGTCGCCCTTCTTGAGCAGCTGCTTGCCCTTGTCGTCGATCAGCTTGCCGCCGGCCTCCTTCGAGGCCCACAGCTTGCGGATGCGGTTGTACGCGCTGTCCTGAATGACCTTGATCTCGTCGTTCTGGTCCTTGAGGAGCTTCGCCTCGTCGGCCGACTCGATCGCCTTCGCGCGCTCGTCCTTCTCGACGCCCTTGCGGGAGAAGACCTTCGCGCCGATGACCGTGCCCTGCACGCCCGGGGGCACGCGCAGCGAGCTGTCGCGGACGTCGCCGGCCTTCTCGCCGAAGATCGCGCGCAGCAGCTTCTCTTCCGGAGACAGCTGCGTCTCACCCTTCGGCGTGATCTTGCCGACGAGCACGTCGCCGGGCTTCACCTCGGCGCCGATGCGGATGATGCCGGACTCGTCGAGGTCTTTCAGGGCCTCTTCGCCGACGTTCGGGATGTCGCGCGTGATCTCTTCCTTACCGAGCTTCGTGTCGCGCGCGATGCACTCGAACTCCTCGATGTGGATCGAGGTGAAGACGTCTTCCTTCAAGAGGTTCTCGCTCAAGAGGATCGAGTCTTCGAAGTTGTAGCCCTGCCACGGCATGAACGCGACGACCACGTTCGCGCCGAGCGCGAGCTCGCCGGTCTCGGTCGCGGGACCGTCGGCGATCACGTCGCCCTTCCGAACCTTGTCGCCCTTCTTCACGATGGGCTTCTGGTTGAGGCACGTGTTCTGGTTCGAGCGCTGGTACTTGAGCAGGTTGTAGATGTCGACCTCGCTCGCCACGTCGGAGAAGGCGGCGGGGACTTCGGCCTTCACGACGATGCGGGAGGCATCCACCGCCTCGATGGTGCCGTCGCGGCGCGCCACGCAGGTGACGCCCGAGTCGCGGGCCACGATCGCCTCGATGCCGGTGCCGACCAGCGGCGCCTGCGTCCGCAGGAGCGGAACCGCCTGGCGCTGCATGTTCGAGCCCATGAGCGCGCGGTTCGCGTCGTCGTTCTCGAGGAACGGGATCAGCGAGGCCGCGACCGACACGAGCTGGTTCGGCGACACGTCCATCAGGTTCACGTCTTCCGGCTTCGCGACCACGAACTCACCGCCACGGCGGACGGAGACGAGCTCGTCGGTGAACTTGCCCTTCTTGTCGAACGGCGCGTTCGCCTGCGCGATGACGTGCTTCTCTTCCTCGAGCGCCGAGTAGAACGCGGTCTCCTGCGTCAGCGACCCGCCCTCGATCTTCCGGTACGGGGTCTCGACGAAGCCGAACTCGTTCACGCGGGCGTACGTCGACAAGCTGGCGATGAGGCCGATGTTCGGACCTTCGGGAGTCTCGATCGGGCAGATGCGGCCGTAGTGCGTCGGGTGCACGTCGCGGACTTCGAAGCCCGCGCGCTCACGCGTGAGGCCGCCGGGCCCGAGGGCCGAGAGGCGGCGCTTGTGCGTGACCTCGGAGAGCGGGTTCGTCTGGTCCATGAACTGCGACAGCTGCGACGAGCCGAAGAACTCCTTGATCACGGCCGTCACCGGCTTCGCGTTGATCAGGTCGTGCGGCATGAGCGTCTCGATCTCCTGGAGGCTCATGCGCTCCTTGATCGCGCGCTCCATGCGGACGAGGCCGATGCGGTACTGGTTCTCGAGCAGCTCGCCCACCGCGCGAACGCGGCGGTTGCCGAGGTGATCGATGTCGTCGATCGTGCCCTTGCCGTTCTTGAGATCGATCAGGTAGCGGATGACCTCGAGGATGTCGCGCTTGGTGAGGATCTGGCCGTCGAGCGGCTCCTCGACCCCGAACTTGAAGTTCAGCTTCAGGCGGCCGACCTTCGACAGGTCGTAGCGCTCGGGGTTGAAGAACAGGTTCTGGAACAGGTTCGTCGCGGTCTCCGGCGTCGGCGGATCACCGGGGCGAAGCCGACGGTAGATCTCCATGATCGCCTGCTCGGGGTTCTCGATCTTGTCGATGAGCAGCGTGTCGCGGAGGTACGGGCCGACGTTCAGGTTGTCGATGAAGAGGACCTTGAACTCCTTGATCCCGCGCTTCACCAGCTCGTCGATCTTCTCCTGCGTGACCTCTTCGTTGCACTCGATGATGACTTCGCCGGTGTTCTCGTCGACGACGTCGTACGCGGACACCTTCGTGTAGAGCTCGTCGGCGTCGACCGGGAGCCGCGTCATCTTCGCGCCCTCGAGCTTCTTGAGGGCCGCGCGGGTGAACTTGCGGTTCTTCTTGACGATGACCTCGCCCGACTTGGTCTTGATGTCGCGGGTCGCGCGCTGGTTGTAGAGCAGCTCGAGCTCGACCGACTTCTCGAACTCGGTGTTCGAGTGCAGGTAGATGGTCTCGGTCGCGTAGTAGTAGTTGAGGATCTCCTCCATCGAGCCGAGGAACTCGAGGGGGTTCTTCTTCGCGGTGTCAGGCACCGCGCCGAGCGCGCGGATGAGCACGGTCGCCGGCAGCTTGCGGCGGCGATCGATGCGCACGTACAGCAGATCTTTGTGGTCGAACTCGAAGTCGATCCACGAGCCGCGGTACGGGATGATGCGCGCGTTGTAGAGCAGCTTGCCCGACGAGTGGCTCTTGCCCTTGTCGTGGTCGAAGAAGGCGCCCGGCGAGCGGTGGAGCTGCGAGACGACGACGCGCTCCGTGCCGTTGATGATGAACGTGCCGTTCTGGGTCATCAGCGGGATCTCGCCGAAGTAGACCTCCTGCTCCTTCACGTCGCGGATCGACTGCGCGCCGGTCTCTTCGTCCTTGTCCCAGACCACGAGGCGGACGACGACCTTGATGGGCGCCGAGTAGGTCATGCCACGCTGGTGGCACTCATCGACGTCGTACTTCGGCTTCTCGAGGTTGTAGCTGACGAACTCGAGCGAGCTCGTCTCGTTGAAGTCGCGAATCGGGAAGACGGACTTGAAGACGCCCTGAAGACCCAGGTCCTCGCGCTTCTCGGGGGCAACGTCGGCTTGCAGGAACTTCTCGTACGACTGCTTCTGGATGTTGATGAGGTTCGGGATGTCGATGATCTTCTGAATCTTCCCGAAGCTCTTTCGGACGCGGAAGTTGTTCTGCAGGGTCGGCATTTAGGCTCCGTCAGGGGTGCTGGCTTTTGGCTACGCAGCTTGGAACTACGAAAAACGAATCTTCAGAAACGGGTGAAGCCGGCGGCCGTTTTCGGCGCGCCGGCTCCCCCTTCAAACGGTTGAACCGATTACTTGAGCTCGACGGTCGCGCCGGCGGCCGTCAGCTTCTCCTTCATCTTGGCGGCGTCGTCCTTCGAGACGCCTTCCTTCACGGTCTTCGGGGCGCCCTCGACCAGGTCCTTGGCCTCCTTCAGGCCCAGGCCGGTGATCTCGCGGATCGCCTTGATGACGTCGATCTTCTTCTCGCCGGCCTTCGCGAGGACGACCGTAAACTCGGTCTTCTCCTCGGCCGCGGGCGCCGGGCCGGTGTTGCCCGAGCTCTGAGCAACGGCAACCGCCGCCGCCGAGACGCCCCACTTCTCTTCGAGCTTCTTCACCAGGTCCGCCGCCTCGAGAATCGTGAGGCCGCTCAGCTGGTCAACAATCGCGTTCAGGTCTGCCATGACAGTCTTCCTTCTTTCAGTTTCGTTAGGTGGTTTCTGGTTTCAAAAAGTCACTTCTGTTCCGATTTCGCCTTCAGCACGCGCGCGAGCTTGTTGGCAGGCTCCGCAATGGTGCGGGCCAGCTTGCCGGCGGGCTGATTGATCATTCCGAGGATCTTCGCGCGGAGCTCGTTCAGGCCCGGCAGCTTCGCCAGCGTCTGAACTTCCTTCGCCGTCATCTTCTTGCCGCTGACGACGCCGCTCTTGATCTTGATGGTCTCGAGATCCTTGATGAACTCCGACAGGATCTTCGCCGGAGCCACCTCGTCGCCGTAGCTGAACGACGCGGACACGGGTCCAACGAAGTCTTCAGCAATGACCTCGAAGGGGGTGCCCTTCGCCGCCCGTTTGGCCAGGGTGTTCTTCAACACCTTGAACTCGACTCCGCCATCACGCAGCTTCTTGCGGAGCTTGGTGATCGTCTCGACGTTCACCTTCGACGTCTCGACGAGCACGAGCGACTTCGCGCGAGAGAACTTGTCGTTCATCTCTTTGATCAGGGTTTCTTTCTCGCTCTTCAGCATCTTCCATTCACCTCCTCACCAGTCAGTTGCCTGGCAGAACGACGCTTCAAGGGAGCGAGAGAGTCGACTTCGAACATCGTGACAACCACCGCACCTCGGGCTCGGCTGGGCTGGCCAGTACTTCGGCCGTTTGAACCCGCTTCACACCTGCTCCGCGAGTCCCCGCTGTCTTCGTCCAGGGTTTCTTGTTCTCTTGTTTTCGTGTGACGCACCGCCGCATAGGCGTGGCGTCGTGTTTGCAAAGGGTCTCGGCCCTTATGCGATTACGACCGAGACTGTCAAGGGGGGTGCCGGCACTTTGCCGGCGACGGGCTGAACGCGACGGTCGGGACCTACATTCCCTGACCGGATTTCAGTCGTGCTTGTGGTCCAGCAACAACCGCAGGGCCGCCTCGAACTGCTCCGCAGTCGGAACGACCGGCGACTTCCTAACGACGGGCCGCGGCGCCGACAACGCTTGTCCCGGGTTCAGCGGGAAATTGTCGTAGGCGCCCGAGCCGTCGGCGTCGATGAGGATGGCGTTGGTGAACGCCTGGGCCCGGTCGACGTGCAGCGGCCACAGCGTGCGGCCCTGGGTCGCCCGCGCCATCGCCACGAACCAGGTGTCGGCCGTGGGGCTCACCATGAACTTCTCGGTGAGGTGCAGCCGGCGCAGGTTCGCCGAGCCGGGCACCGCCTCGATGGTCGGGTTCGTGATGACGTGGTGGTCGAAGATGCGCGACTCGGGCCACGCGGTGTTGCTCTCCCCGTTCGTCGCCTCGCGCCCCGAGGCGTGCGTGTAGATCTCGACGCGGTCGAGGTGCGTCCAGTCGAGCGCAGTCACGTCGACCGTCAGCTCCACCATCTCGCCCGAGGCGATCGACAGCGTGCCGCCCGTCTCCACCGGGTCGCCGCCGCTGACTTTGCGCGCGCTGAAGCGGATGAACGGCCCGTTCGACACGATGGCCTCGTGCGAGCGCATCGCGTCGGCGAACTTCATCGCAGAGAAGTCCTGCGGCCGGTCGACGCCGACCTTCGCCCAGGTGCGGGCGTAGCCGCCCTCTGCGCTCTGCGCCTTGTGGGTGTCGCTCACGCCCGAGGCCGTCGTCACCGTGCCGCGCGAGAGGAACGTCATCCAGTCGTTGAGGATCGCGAAGCTGGCGATCGCCCCGTTCGCCGTCTCGACGATGTCGAAGCCCGCGCCGAACAGCTTCGTGTTGTCGCTCGTCGCCGTCGGATCCGGCGCCATGTTGTAGTCCGCGGGCAGGCCGTGGCTCTTGAGCGTCGCCGTGTCGACGCGCAGCGCCGTCAGCACGCCGCCGCCCGCGCCGCGCGGGTGGTTGAGCTGAATGACCGCTCCGGGGTGCTCGGTCTTGATGCCCGCGTACAGCTGCGGCATGCGCAGCGTCGGCCCCTCTTCGCCGCCGGCGTGATCGAACGCGCCGCCGTTCGAGGTGCCCGGCTTCCGCGTCAGCGGGAACGTGTTGAAGTGACCGTGCGAGAACGTCGTCACCTCTTCGCCGATCATCGTCGCCATCAGGTGCTCGGCGCCCATCGCCTTCACCGTCGGCGCGAAGTCGGTGATCGTCTCGTGGTCGGTCGACAGCAGCACGTCGACGCCCTCCGCGAGGAAGTTCTCCGCGCGGTGAACGTTCGTGACCGCGCTGTCCATCGACGCGACCGCGTGCACGTGCAGGTCGGCCGACATCCACCCGGTGGTGTCGAGCACGCGCCCGACGACGGCGTCGATCGTCGCGTCGGCCGCCGTCAGGTCCACCGCGCGCCCGGCGTTCGGCCACGTGTCCGGCCACACGCTGTACTCGGGGCCGCGCGAGACGACGACCTGGTACTGCCCCGGAGGAACCTGCACGTCGACCTCGCCGCTCGCCCCGGCGTACTCGATCGCCGCCGCGCCCCCGCGGGGGTAGTCGAGCATCACGTGCTGCTTCCACGTGTCCGCGTTGAACGGGCACGGCCCGCCGGTGCACAGCAGCGTGACCTTGCCGGGGCTCGGGGCGCCGGCCTCGTCCTTCACCGTCACGTGCAGCCTGCGCGACGGCGCGAGCGTGACCTGCACCGGCTTCGTCTCACCCACCGCGACGGTGACCGAGGCGGTGGGCCCCACGAGGCGGCCCTTCGTCGCGGCGGAGAGCTGGTACTCGCCCGCGGGCACGTCGACGGCGCCCTTCCCCTGCGCGTTGGCGACGATGAGCGACTGCATCGCCCCCGCGGCGTCGAGCACGCTCACGCGAGCGCCCGGCTCGCTGGTCACCTCGATGCGCCCGGTCTGCACGCCGGCGTAGCGGTTCATCGCCGAGCTGATGCCCGCGACGTCCTCGGCGACCACCACGTCCGCGAGGTGCACCTTCGGAGTCCCCGGCCGCACCACGAACGTCCCCGGCCGGTTGCGCGCCATCGCGTCGGTCCAGGTGAGCACGCCGTTCAGGCTCTCGCCCTCCATGAAGACGCCGACGACTCCGCCGTAGCCGATCATCGCGTTCTTGCCGGTCGGCACCTTCGGGTCGGCGATCGACCACGGGCGGTAGCCGTACGCGACGCCCCGCCCCTGCGCCGCGTACCAGCGGCTCGTCTGCGCGATGCACCCCTGCAGGTCGAGCTTGGCGCCCAGGCCGTTGCTGCAGCCTTCGGGGAAGAACAGCTCGAACGCGCCGACGTCCATCAGCTCGATCAGCGGAGTCGGCGGCGCCGTCGTGTCGTCGTTGCAGAACGCCGTCAGCGTGCGGACGCGGTTCTCGCCCGGGCTCAGCACGTAGTACGTCGTCGTGCGCATCTTCACCGGCTTGTGCTGGTCGACGACGAACTGCACGGCGAGGCCCGCCTCGTTCTCGAGCAGCGCGCGGACGTTGAGCAGATCGTGCAGGGCGTCGTGCCCCGTCGACGCGACGATCGCCGGGCCGCCGGACTTGCCGTCGGAGAGCACCTCGACCTTGTGCACCGACGACAGCCGGCCCAACGAGTAGATCATGTTCATTCGACCGAACGCGTCCTGGCCCGCCTCTCCCGCGGGACGCTGGATGTCGGCGTCGATGAGGTGCCCGCCGGAGGGAATCGGACCCACGCTGCGGCCCGGCTGCTCGATGATGACGCGGATCTTGTCGTTCTGGAGCAGGTAGTCGCCCAGGCGGCCCGTGGCGGCCTCTCCGCCGATGAGCTTCGCGGCGTCTTTGATCTCTTCCGCGCTCGCGCCGCTGCCGTCGGTGGCGAAGAGGTTCAGCGCGCCGAGATCCACCTCGCAGCGGTCCGGGGGCGGCGGCGGCGGCGGCTCCTCGTTCTTCCGGCAGGAGACAACGGCGACGACGAGGACGAGGGCGAAGGCGAGGCGCGTCACAGTTCTGCAACGAGTACCACCGCGCCGGTGTGTGCCGCAAAATCCGCCAGAGACCGGGATCGGGATCGCGATCGGGATCGAAGGCGGGCCGGTCCCGATCCCGGTCGTTGACGGTCGCGCGAAACGACGACGGGCGACCCGCTCGCGCAGATCGCCCGCCAAAACCTCACGCGTCGTACGGAACTACTTGTGCCGCGCGTTGATCTCCTGCGTGTCGATCTTGATGCCCGGGCCCATGGTGGAGCTCACCGCGATGCCCTTCAGGTACACGCCCTTCGCCGTCGCCGGCTTCATCTTCATGACGAGGTCGATGAGGGTGTTGAAGTTCTCCTGGAGCTTCTCGGGCGCGAACGACGCCTTGCCGATCGGCGCGTGGACGATGCCGGCCTTCTCGGCGCGGAACTCGATCTTGCCGCCCTTCGCGTCGCGAACGGCCTTGGCGAGATCCATCGTCACGGTGCCGGTCTTCGGGTTCGGCATCAGGCCGCGGGGGCCGAGGACCTTACCCAAGCGACCGACCACGCCCATCATGTCGGGGGTGGCGATCACGGTGTCGAAGTCCATGAAGCCTTCCTCGATCTTCTTCGCGAGGTCGGCCTCACCGACGACGTCAGCGCCTGCCGCCTGAGCCTCGCCCTGCTTCTCGCCCTTGGCGAAGACGGCGACGCGCATCGACTTGCCGGTGCCGTGCGGAAGGACGACGGCGCCGCGGACCATCTGGTCCGCGTGCTTCGGGTCGATTCCGAGGTTGATGGCCACGTCGATCGTCTGGTCGTACTTCGTCTTGACGATCTCGGTGGTCTCCTTGAGGAGCTTGAAGCCTTCGGCGATCGGGTACCGCTTGTTGCGATCGACCTTCTCAGCAGCCTTCCGGTACTTCTTTCCAGTCTGGGTAGCCATGGTTCAGGTCTCCTTTCAGCCGACGATCTCGATGCCCATCGAACGCGCCGTGCCCGCGATGGTCCGCATGCACGCCTCGAGCGACGCCGCGGTGGTGTCCGGCATCTTCAGCTTCGCGATCTCGGTGAGCTTCGCCTTGCTGACCTGGCCGACCTTCTCCTTGCCCGGCTTCTTCGCCCCCGAGCCCTTCTTCTTCTCGGTGTGCAGACCGGCCGCCTTCTTCAGCAGCACGCTCGCGGGCGGGGTCTTCAGGATGAACGAGAACGAACGGTCCTGGTAGACGGTGATGATGACCGGGATGATCAGCGACTCTTTCATCTGGGCCTGCGTCGCAGCGTTGAACTGCTTGCAGAACTCCATGATGTTGACGCCCTGCTGACCGAGCGCCGGGCCGATCGGCGGGGCGGGGTTCGCCTTGCCGGCCGGGATCTGCAGCTTGACCTGACCTGTGATCTTCTTCATTGCAACGACCTCCGTGGTTCAAACGGCTGTGCCCCAACCTTCGGGAACAGCCTCCCACAGCACTGGCGAGGGGAAATTCCCTCGCGAGATTCTGTTATCCGCCCGTCTTCTCCACCTGCATGAAGTCGAGCTCGACCGGGGTGGCGCGGCCGAAGATGCTGACGAGCACCTTCACGCGGCCCTTCTCCGGGTTCACCTCTTCGACCGTTCCGTTGAAGTTCGCGAAGGGGCCGTCGATGACGCGCACGGTGTCACCCTCTTCGAACTGCACGCGCGGCTTGGGCTTGAGCGTGCCCTCGCTGATCTGCGTCGTGAGGCGCTGAACCTCGGCGGCGCTGATCGGCGGCGGCTGCTCGTTCGCGGCGGCGCCGACGAAGCCCGTCACCTTCGGCGTGTTCTTCACCAGGTGCCACGACCGATCGTTCATCGCCATCTGAACGAGGATGTAGCCGGGGAAGAACTTGCGCTTGGACGTCTTCTTCTCGCCCTTCACCATCTCGACGACCTGCTCCATGGGGATCAGGATCTCGCCGAACATGTCCTGAAGGCCCTCGAGCTTGATCTTGTCCTCGAGGCTCTTCTTCGCCTTGTTCTCGAAGCCCGAGTACGTGTGGACCACGTACCACTTCATCTCTGCGGACTTGTTCTCTTGAGACTTGCTCTCGGAAGCAGCCATTGCCGTCGAAACCCCCATCACAATTTCCCCCACACCGCGGGCAACCAGTCGACCATCACCTTGTAGCTGAACGTATCGATGCCGAAGAGGATCACCGCGGCGACCAGCGACGCGATGACGACGGCGAACGTCGAGATGCGCGTCTCTTCCCACGACGGCCAGGTGACGCGCATCAGCTCGGTCGCCACTTCGATCGAGACGTTGCGGCTCTTCGGGTTGAACCACGCGTACGCGAAGCCACCGATGGAGATCAGCGCCGCGACGAGCGTGGAGATGCGCCAGTCCGGACCTTCGATCAGGATGGTGTTGTTCACGCCGAGGCGCGCGAGCACCATCTCGACGAGCTGGTCGAGGAACAGCGCGATGATGAACCCGAACACCAGGTACGCGATCACCACGAGCCGCTTCGGGTCCATCCCCGCGCGGTTCGCCTGCTGACTGGCTTCAGTACCTGAGGACATTTCGGGTTCTCTTCTCTTTTTCTAGAGAGTGGCAGGCCAGGAGGGATTCGAACCCCCAACACGCGGATTTGGAGACCGCTGCTCTACCGTTGGAGCTACTGGCCTAATTTTCGGAACTGAGAAAACAGCGTCAGCCGATCTTCCCTTCCTTGTGTGCCGTGTGCTTCCGGCACCGGGGACAGAACTTGCTGAGCTCGAGCTTGTCCTGCTGCTTCCGGCGGTTCTTGGTCGTGGAGTAGTTGCGCTCCTTGCACACGGAGCACTCCAGCGAGATCAGGCTTCGGTTACCTTTAGGCATAAGGGGAACGCCCTATGACAAAGAGCGTTCCCCTTAGTCAAGAGGTGTCGCAGCCGGGACTACCGGATCACGCGACGATTTCGGAGACGACGCCCGAGCCGACGGTGCGGCCGCCCTCGCGAATCGCGAAGCGCAGCTCCTTCTCCATCGCGATCGGCGTGATGAGCTCGACCTCGATGGCGACGTTGTCGCCCGGCATCACCATCTCGACGCCGGCAGGCAGCTTCACGTTGCCCGTCACGTCGGTGGTGCGGAAGTAGAACTGCGGGCGGTAGCCGTTGAAGAACGGAGTGTGGCGGCCACCCTCCTCCTTCGTCAGCACGTACACCTGGCCCTTGAACTTCGTGTGCGGCGTCACCGAGCCCGGCTTCGCGAGCACCTGGCCGCGCTCGAGGTCCTCACGCTTGAGGCCGCGGAGCAGCGCGCCGATGTTGTCACCCGCCTGGCCCTGGTCGAGCAGCTTGCGGAACATCTCGACGCCCGTGACGACCGTCTTCGTCGTCGCGCGCAGACCGACGATCTCGACTTCTTCGCCCACCTTGATGACGCCACGCTCGACGCGGCCCGTCGCGACCGTGCCGCGGCCTTCGATCGAGAACACGTCTTCGACCGGCATCAGGAACGGCTTGTCGATCGCGCGCTGGGGCGTCGGGATGTAGCTGTCGACCGCCTCCATCAGCTTGAGGATCGAGCCCTCGCCGATCTCCGACGGATCGCCCTCGAGCGCCTTGAGCGCCGAGCCGGGGACGATCGGCGTCTTGTCGCCGGGGAAGTTGTACTTCTTGAGCAGATCACGGACTTCCACTTCCACGAGTTCGCGGAGCTCGGGGTCGTCGAGCATGTCGACCTTGTTGAGGAAGACGACGATGTACGGAACGCCGACCTGGCGCGCGAGGAGGATGTGCTCGCGGGTCTGCGGCATCGGGCCGTCAGCGGCCGAGACGACGAGGATCGCGCCGTCCATCTGCGCGGCGCCGGTGATCATGTTCTTCACGTAGTCGGCGTGGCCGGGGCAGTCGACGTGCGCGTAGTGGCGGTTCTTCGTCTGGTACTCGACGTGCGCGGTGGAGATGGTGATGCCGCGGGCGCGCTCTTCGGGCGCCTTGTCGATCTGGTCGTACGCGAGGAAGGTCGCGCCGCCCGTCTTCGCGAGCACCTTGGTGATCGCGGCGGTCAGCGTGGTCTTGCCGTGATCGACGTGGCCGATCGTGCCGATGTTGACGTGGGGCTTGCTCCGGTCGAACTTTTCCTTGCTCATGATCTTTTCCTTAGGCCTTTGGCTTGAAGAGGCGCCGCTGCTTAGCAGGGCGACACGCGCGCTCCAAGCTGATTGTCCAATGACCTCTGCAGTTACCAGGGGCACACCCCCTGCCCCGCGGTCTTAGGTGACGGCACGGCGGAAGCATTGGTCGCGGAGGCATGAAGACCGCGACCGCCCTTGCCCTCTTGGGGCTCTGCTTGCTGCTGCTGCGCTGAGCGGGTCGGCTCAGGCGCGGCGGTGACGATCTCCGCTGGATCGGGCCGGGGCCCGGGCCGGGTCCTGTGGGCCAGGGGGCACTGCGGGTCGCCGGTCAGGGCACGGCGCTCATGTGCCCACCGATGATTCGCCAGGCGCCGCTGCGGCGCGACCAGAAGCGCGTGTAGCGGAGCACGTTCTCATGGCGCTGGCCGTCGATCACTGCGGCCGCTGACATCTTCACCGTGACGACCGCGACGTCGCCGTGCAGCGCGACGCGACGATCCGAAGGCTCGAGCTTCTCGATGCGGATCCGCTTGCTGCGGTGCATCGCGAGATCGTCGGCCTTGCTGACGACGCCGCCGTCGAGTGCGACGAAGATGAGCGCGTCGTCGATGAGGCGATCGAGCGCGTCGACGTCGCCCGCGAGCTGCGCGGCGCGCAGCGCCTCTTCGGCCTCGTCGATCGACATCAGTACCCGCGCAGCCGCTTGAGCGTGTCTTCCGTCACCTGCGCGTAGTGCCCGAACTGCATCGTGTACGCGGCGCGGCCCTGGGTCTTGCTGCGCAGGTCGGTGGCGTAACCGAACATGGTCGAGAGCGGGACCTCGCAGTCGATGACCTGAACCTTCTCTTTCGGGTTCATGGCGGTGATCTTCCCGCGGCGGCCGTTGAGATCTCCGATGACGTCGCCCATGAACTCTTCGGGCGTGACGACCTCGGTCTTCATCACGGGCTCGAGCAGCACGGGGCCGGCGTTCTTCACCGCTTCCTTGAACGCCATGATGGCAGCGATGCGGTAGGCGATCGGCGTCGACTGGTCGGTCCACGGGGCGGCGACGAGCTCGGCCTTCACGTCGACCATCGGGTAGCCGGCGACGCTGCCGCTGGTGAGCGCCTCGTGGATGCCCTTGTCGACCATCTCGAGCGTCTCTTTCGGCAGCGTCTTCACGTGGTCGACGAAGACGTTGCCCTTGCCCTGCTCGTTCGGGCTCACCTTGATCGTCACCTGGCCCCAGGCGTTCTTGCCGGCGATCGGCTGGTCGTGCGTGTGCTGCTGCTGCGCGGGCTTCGTCACGGTCTCGCGGTAGCTGACCTGCGGCTTGCCGACGCGGGCCTCGACCTTGAACTCGCGCAGCAGGCGGTCGACCTTGATCTCGAGGGCGAGCTCTCCCATGCCGGAGATGATCGTCTGGCCGGTCTCGGGGTCGACCTTCACGCGGAAGCTCGGGTCCTCGACGGCGAGCTTGGTGAGCGCGCCCTGCAGCTTCTCGAGGTCGGCCTGGCTCTTCGGCTCGAGGGCGAGATCGATGACCGGGTCGGGGAACTCCATCGACTCGAGGATGACGGGGGCGTCGGCGTCGGAGAGCGTCGTGCCGGTGACGACGTCCTTGAAGCCGACGAGCGCGCAGATGTCGCCGGCGAGACACTCGGTGAGCTCCTCGGTCTTGTTCGCGCGCATCTGCACGAGGCGGCCGACGCGCTGACGGCGGCCCTTGTACACGTTGTAGACGGTGGAGCCCGCCTCGAGCCGGCCCGAGTACACGCGGATGAACGTGAGCGTGTCGACGAACTGGTCGCTCATGATCTTGAACGCCAGCGCCGCGAACGGAGCGTCGTCCTTCGTCGGCCGCTCGACGTCTTTGCCCTTCAAGTCCTTCCCGGCAACCGGCGGCACGTCGAGCGGAGACGGCAGGTAGTCGATGACGGCGTCGAGCAGCGGCTGCACGCCCTTGTGGCGGTACGCGCTGCCGCAGAAGACGGGGAAGACCTTGAGGTGAATGCAGCCGGCGCGGATCGCCTTGCGCAGCTCGGCCTCGGTGATGTCCTTGCCCTCGTTCTCGAGGTACTTGTTCATCAGCGCGTCGTCGAGCTCGGCGGCCTGCTCGAGCAGCTTCGCGCGCGCCTGCTGCGCCTTCTCGGCGTGCTCGGCCGGAATGTCGACGACGTCGTACTTGCTGCCCTGGGCCTCGTCCTTGAAGACGAGCGCCTTCATGCGGACGAGATCGATGACGCCCTGGTGCTTGTCTTCGGAGCCGAGCGGCAGCTGCATCACGATCGGGTTGGCGCCGAGCTTGTCTTTGATGCTGTTCACCGACATGTCGAAGTCGGCGCCGACGCGGTCCATCTTGTTGATGAAGCAGATGCGCGGGACCTTGTACTTGTCGGCCTGGCGCCAGACGGTCTCGCTCTGCGGCTCGACGCCGTTGCCTCCGTCGAAGACGGCGATGGCGCCGTCGAGCACGCGCAGGCAGCGCTCGACCTCGATGGTGAAGTCGACGTGGCCGGGAGTGTCGATGATGTTCACGCGGTAGCGCGTGTCGTTGCGCGTCCAGAACGCGGTGATCGCGGCGGAGGTGATCGTGATGCCGCGCTCGCGCTCCTGCACCATCCAGTCGGTGGTCGTGTTCCCCTCGTGGACCTCGCCCATCTTGTGGATGGCGCCGGTGTAATAGAGGACGCGCTCGGTGGTGGTGGTCTTGCCGGCATCGATGTGCGCCATGATGCCGATGTTGCGGTAGCGCTCGAGCGGAACTTCGCGGGCCATGGTGCGCTGTCAGTTAGCCGGGGTTTTGAGAAAAGTCAGTGTCAGAGTGGCGTGGTAGTTGTTCCTTGTCCTTGCCCTTGGAAGTTTGCAGGGCAAGGGCAAGGGCAAGTTGAAGGGCCAAGGAAATGGCTCAGGGAAATGGAACTGCAGCAACGGGGGGAAGCGCATGGAAAAGATCGATGGGCCGCTCTTCGAGCACGAGCGGCTTCACGTGTACCGCGCTGCCCGCAGCGCATATCAGCAGGTCAGGTCATGGTTGCCGCGCCCGATGCCTCGCGACCTGCGCGACCAGCTGGATCGTTCGATCCGAAGCGTCGTGTCGAACATCGCGGAGGGCGCCGGCAAGACCGCCAAGGCGGACAAGCAACGCTCCTACGAGTTCGCCAAAGGGAGCACGCTCGAGGCCGCGGCGCAGCTCGACATGCTCCATGCCGATCGAATCATCGATTCGACTGAGTACAACGAAGTTCGACGGCTGCTGCTCGACGTCGCGCGAATGCTGCACGCGCTCGCCGGCAGGCCACGAACGACCTGACTCATCACCATCACCGTCCCCTCCACCTTCCCCTCCACCTTCGCCCTGACCCTGTTTTCCTTGTCCCTTCAACTTGCCCTTGCCCTTGCCCAGCCAACTCAAGGGAAAGGGCAACGAGGCCGACAAAACGAAAACGGCCGCCCCCTCTCGGAAGCGGCCGTCGAAGGCAGCAGAAGCGCCCGCGTTACCAGCGGTAGTGCGCAAAGGCCTTGTTGGCCTCGGCCATCTTGTGCGTGTCTTCCTTCTTCTTCACCGCGTTCCCACGGTTGTTCGCGGCGTCCATGATCTCGCCAGCGAGCTTCTCCTGCATGGTCTTCTCGCCACGCGCCTTCGCGTAGTCGATGATCCACCGCATGCCGAGCGCCACGCGGCGATCCTGCCGAACCTCGACGGGCACCTGATAGGTCGCGCCACCGACGCGGCGGCTCTTCACCTCGAGCACCGGCTTCACGTTGTCGAGCGCCTTCTTGAACGTCTTGAGCGGCTCTTCCTTCGCGCGCTCCTCGACGAGCGTAAAGGCGCCGTAGCAGATCTGCTCGGCGGTGGACTTCTTGCCCTTCCGCATCAGGTCGTTGACGAACTTCGTGACGAGCCGATCCTGGAACTTCGGGTCGGGGAGAATCTTGCGCTTGTTGGGTACGTGACGGCGGGGCATTTCGTTCTCTTTCCTTTAGCTCGGCCGCTTGGCGCCGTACTTCGAGCGACCCTGCTTGCGACCCTGCACGCCGACCGAGTCGAGCGTGCCGCGGATGATGTGGTAGCGAACTCCCGGGAGGTCCTTCACGCGGCCGCCGCGGATCATCACGACCGAGTGCTCCTGGAGGTTGTGGCCGACGCCCGGGATGTAGCTCGTCACCTCGATGCCGTTCGTCAGGCGAACGCGGGCAACCTTGCGAAGCGCCGAGTTCGGCTTCTTCGGAGTCGTCGTGTAGACGCGCGTACAGACGCCGCGCTTCTGCGGGCACTCTTTGAGCGCGGGGCTCTTGCCCTTGAATCGAATGGCCTCGCGGCCTTTGCGGATGAGCTGGCTAATGGTCGGCATGAAAGGGCGCCCCGCTTACAGGGCATGTGTGCATGATGTCAAGGCAGCTTCGCCGCGACGCCCTCGACGACCACGTTCGCGAAGTCGTAGACCATGACGACCGCGTCTTCCCGGTCGTCCGCGTAATAGTTCGGCCGCATCCCCACGGGACGAAAGCCCAGCGCCTTGTACATCTCGACGGCCGCGACATTCCCGCGGCGCACCTCGAGCGTCGAGATGCGGCAGCGGTGCTGGCGGCCCACGTCGAGCGTGGCCTCCATCACGCGCCGGCCGAAGCCGCGCCGGCGCTGAGAAGGGTCGGTCGCCACGTTCAGCACGTGCTGCTCGTCGTGCACCAGCCAGAAGATCGAGAAGCCGCGCAGCCGCCAGATGCCCGCGCTGTACTCCTCGGCGAGCAGCACGGTGCTCCAGTCCTGCGTGAGCTCTTTCTTCACCATGTCCGTCGACCACGGGTTGGTGAAGGCGACGCGCTCGATCTCCATCACCGCCGGGAGATCTTCGTGCTGCATGCGCCGGATGCGCAGGTTCACAGCCCGCCCCCGTCGGCGGCCGAGCCACCCGAGAACGGCCCGAGCAGCCGCACCTTCGCGTTCCTGCGCGACTGCTTCACCTCGGCGCGCGCGAGCGAGCGGAACTTGTCGGCGAACAGCTTCTGCCGCACCGACGCGAGCGGCACCTGCGCGTACTCGGGATGCTCTTCCACCCAGCGCTTCGCCTCGGCCTCGCTGACCTGCGACTTCAGCCGCAGCTTCCCGTCGAGCACGTGCTGAGCCCTCAAGAACCGCGCGAGCGTCGTCGCGACTCCCGTCTCGTCGGTCTCGTGCCGATCGAGGAAGGCCTGCCACTCGGCCTGCGTCTGGAAGCGGCCCTTGAAGCGGCGCACCGCCGCCTCGAGCTCGCCCTCGTCGAGGGGGTAGGCGCCGAGCAGCTCGGCCTCGGTGGCGAGCAGCCGGTGGGTGATGAGCTCTTCGAGCGAGTCGCGCAGCACGGGGAAGTCGAGGGCGGCCGAGGCGGCCTCGGTGCCGCCCGCATAGATCAACAGCACGCGGGTCTCGAAATCGAGCTCGGACCAGGTCATCACCTGGCCGTTGATGAGCGCGACCGACCGATCCAGCACGCGGGGCTCGCCATGCGCGGCCAACCCCGCGAAGCACAAGACGACCAGGAACCATTGGCGCATTCCATTGGCCTGATTAGCTTGCGAGCAAGGCATGGCGGAGGACTACTACCAGCGGCTCGGCGTATCTCAGAAGGCGTCCGACGACGAGATCAAGAAGGCTTACCGGAAGCTCGCCAAGAAGTACCACCCGGACGTGAACCCGGGGAACAAGCAGGCGGAAGAGAAGTTCAAGCAGATCGGCGAGGCCTTCGACGTCCTCGGGGACGCCAAGAAGCGAAAGCTCTACGACGAGTTCGGCGAAGACGCGGCGAAGCTCGGCTGGGACGAGAAGAAGGCCGACCAGTACCGCGCCTACCGCAACCCGCGCGGGCGCTCCGGCAACGGCGGCGGCCAGGGCTTCCACTTCGACTTCGGCGGAGGCCACGCCGGCGGCGCCGAGGGCTTCGACTTCGAGAGCATCTTGGGCGAGATGTTCGCGGCCCAGGGCCGCGGTCGACGCCGCGGGCCGATGCCGGGCGCCGACGTCACCGCGAAGCTGCAGGTCACGCTCGAAGAGGCGGTGAAGGGCGGCGAGCGCTCGTTCTCGATGAGCACCGGCAAGCGGCTCACCGTGAAGATCCCCGCGGGCGTCGCGACCGGCTCGAAGATCCGCCTGCAGGGCCAGGGAGAGCCCGGCGATCACGGCGGCCCCAGCGGCGATCTCTTCCTCGAGATCGAGGTGCTGCCCCACCCGCTCGTGCGGCGCGAGGGCGACGACCTCTACATGGATCTCCCGGTGACCGTGCGCGAGGCGATGCTCGGCGCCGACGTGCGCGTGCCGACGTTCTTCGGCAGCGGCGTCATCACGCTCAAGCCGGGCACACAGTCCGGCGTGAAGGTGCGGCTCAAAGGCAAGGGCGCTCCGTCGCTCACCGGCGGCGCCCCCGGAGACATGTACCTCGTCGTCCAGGTCCTCGTGCCCGACGACGCCGATGCGGGCCTCAAGAAGGCCGCCGAAGCGCTCGACGCCGGGTACAAGCATGACGTGCGCTCCGGCTTGAAGCTCTGATAGAGAGCGCCGCCGTGGGAATCTTCGATTTCTTCGGTGGAGGCTCGAGCGCCGAGAAGGCCCTCAAGCTCAAGCCGAAGGTCACGCAGAAGTACGGCGACGCGGCCAACCGGCAGAAGGCCATTCAGCAGCTCGGCGAGATGCACACGCCCGACGCCGTCGCGGTGTTGATGGCGCGCTTCACGCTCACGGTCGACCCGCAGACGACCGACGCGAACGAGAAGGAAGACGTCTTCTCGTACATCACGTCGATGGGCGATCTGACCGCGCCGCTCGAGGCCTTCAACAAGAAGAAGGGCACGAGCCTCTCCGGCCAGCAGCTGCGCGACGCGACCCGCGCGATGCGCTCGCACGGCCTGGCGAAGGGCCAGGTGAATCGCGACGAGCTCGCGCAGGCGGTGGCGGCTGCGGCGAACGCGAGCCCTGCCGAGGTGAAAGAGCTGTCCGAGGCGCTCGCGCTCGAGATCGAGTCCATTCACAAGGTGAAGGACTTCCTGCGCAAGAGCGACCAGGCGAGCTCGTGGGCGGTCCGCGTCCTCGAGACGATGCTCGATGCCGACGAGGTCATCGGCATCGTGACCGAAGAGCTGCACCGCCTCGGCACCGAGTACACGCGCGACCCCGAGAAGAAAGAGGTGCTGCTGCACTTCGTCGAGGGCAAGGGCGACCCGCGCATTCCTCCCGAGGTCGTGCTGCTGCTCGAGGACATGAGCGACGACGTGAAGATCGCGGCGCTGAAAGCTCTCGGCCCGATCGCCTACGAGCCGGCGCGAGAGAAGATCCTCGAGCTGCTCACGCACGACGAGACCGCGAAGCGCGTTCAGACCGCCGCGATCGCCGCGCTGCACGAGAGCAAGTTCACCGTGCAGGGGTATCGCGAGAAGGTCGAGAAGCGGCTCTCCGACCCGTGGTACCTCGACGGCTCGGGCGCGGTGAAGAAACGCGGGGGCTCATGAAGCAGGCGCTATTGGGGGGAATGTCGCTGCTCACGCTCGCGGCCTGCCCGGGTCCGTCCGTGATGGACGCAGGCGTCGACGCGGGCCCGATGTTCAGCGTCGTCGAGACGTGCGACGCGCTCGCGGTGGCGAAGTGCCAGCTCTACGCGCGCTGCTACGCCGCCTTCAACCGCGACGCCCCCGAAGACTGCCGCACGCTGCAGCAGTCGCGCTGCCTCGCCGACTACGAGCTCATCAAAGACTCGTTCGAGGCCGGCCTCGTCACCATCGACTCGCAGCGCGTCGACACCTGCCAGCAGCGCATGAAGAGCAGCGCCTGCCCGCCCTCGTTCCCCCCCGACTACTTCGCCTTCGCCGCCCACCCCTTCTCCGACTGCACCTGGTCGACCGGCCTGCTCGTCGGCAAGGTCAAGGCCGGCTCGACCTGCGACAACCCGGTCGAGTGCGAGCCGGGCGTCGTCTGCGTGAAGCCCGGCGGCGTCTGCCTCGGCACCTGCTCGTCGTTCTCGAAGGAGAACGAGCCCTGCGCCTTCGGCTGCGAGGCGGGCCTGCGCTGCGACGACAAGGGCGACATGGACCCGAACAACGACGTCTGCGCGCCGGTGAAGCTCTTGAACGAGCCGTGCGAGTCGAGCGCCGAGTGCTCGGCCGAGCTCGTCTGCAACATCACCTGCCGCCCGCGCGGCAAAGAGGGCGAGGCGTGCCGCTTCGACGCCGATCGCCTGTCGACGTGCGACCCCGGCCTCGCCTGCGACGTGGTGCCGTACGTCGAGAACCAGGTCGGCTCCTGCGTGCGCCCGAAGGAGCAGTTCGAGGCCTGCCGGTACCACTGGAGCTGCAAGCCCGGCATGGTCTGCGCCGACATCGACTGGGCGGGCTTTCCGATGGCGACTCCCGGCATGGGGTCGTGCCGCCTGCCCGGCGCGCTCGACACCAACTGCCAGTCGACCGTCTACTCCGCGTACGTCGGAGATCCGTGCGAGGCCGGCGCCCGCTGCGATCTGACCACCAACAAGTGCACCACGATTCCGAAGCTCGGAGAGTCGTGCGAGCCCTCGTCGCAGACCTGCGCGGGCGTCGGCGTGTACTGCAAGCCCACCGGAGGAAACACCGGCAACTGCACCGGCCCCGCGAGCCAAGGAGACCGCTGCGCCTTCCGCATCGACTCCACGCGACAAGTGCAGATTCCCTGCTCGACCGGCTGGTGCGACGTCGACGGCCAGGAGACCTGCCGCGCGCCGTTCAAGCAGAAGGGGCAGGAGTGCCAGAGCGACGGCGAGTGCACCTCGGGCCGCTGCGCCGTTCACCAGGATCGCGTCCTGCGCTGCGCCGACGCCTGCAACTGACCCCACGCGCATGAACGTCTCGTCCCGGCTCGACGCGGTGACGGTGTACGCGAAGGGCGCGGTCTGCACGCGGCTCGCGAAGGTCGAGGGCGCGGGCGTGCGACAGGTGCGCGTCGGCGGCCTGCCGCTCTCGATGCACGCCGGTTCGCTGCGCGCGCGCGTCGTCGGCGAAGGCGCTCGCGTGCTCGACGTGCGCCCGGGGTGGGACGTCGAGCTGACCGGAGAGACCGACGTCGCGGCGGAGCAGAAGGCGCTCGAGGCCGCCACCGCCGACGTCGCGCGGCTTCAGTCGGAAGCCCAGCGCGTCGAGCGCGACATCGCCGAGCTGACCAGGCTCAAGCCCGTCTTCCCGACGACGAAGCCCGGCGAGCCACCCCGCTCCGCTCCCGTCGAGGCGCTGCTCAAGGCCGCGGAGTTCGTGAGCACCGAGCTCGACAAGCGCTTCGCCGCCCGGCGGGCGTTGAACGAGCAGCTCGACGACGCGCGCAACGAGCTCGAGCTTCGCCGCCGCCGGCTGAGCGAGGCCTCCGCCGCCGTGCGCACGCAGCGCGCGCGCGTCACCCGCGCCGCCGTCGTCACGCTGTCCGAGGGCGCGGCAGACGTCGAGCTCGCCGTCGAGTACTTCGTGCCCGGCGCGCGGTGGGCGCCGTCGTATGCGCTCAGGCTCGCCAAGGGCATGACCGCGGGCACGCTCGCGATGCGCGCCGCCGTCGCGCAGGACACCGGCGAGGACTGGAGCCAGGTGCGGCTGTCGCTCTCCACCGCGGCGCTCGATCGGCGCACCGCGCTGCCCGAGCTCAAGAGCCTGCGCATCGGGCGCGCGCAGCCGGCTCCGCAGCGGTCGGGCTGGCGCGAGCCGCCGCCCGGCCTCGAAGAGCTGTTCGACGACTTCGACAAGACGTGGGGACGCAGGCCGCCGCCTCCGCCTGCGCCGCCGGCGACGGTGCAGCCCGCGCCGCAGAACATGACGCGCGCCGGGACGGTGAAGAAGGAGAAGGCCGCGCGGCGGGACACCGGCGAGATCGCGATCGCCGCAGGGCCGCCGCCTCCCATGCGCGCGGCTCCGCCGCCGCCGGCCGCTCCAGCCGCTGCGCCGGCGATGATGCGCGCGCGGATGTCTGCGGCCGCGCCGAAGAGCGCCGGCCTCCTGGGGGCCTTCGGCGGAGGCGGTGCGGGCGCCGATGATGACGACGAGCTCGCGCTGGAAGGCGCGGCCGCGGCGCCGATGGACGCGCTGCTCGACCAGCCCGCCGAGCCGCCGTCGGCGCCCGAGCCCGAGCTCGAGCTCGGCGGAGGCCTGCTCGACTACGGCAACCTGTACATGCCCCCGCCACAGGACGGGCGCGGGCGCCTGCAGCCGCAGCCCGGCGACGGCATCGCGATGCTGGCGGCGATGCGCGTCGAGGTCAGCGTCGTGATGACGACGGTGATGGCCGTCACGCAGCGCGCGGGGCGCGTCGAGTCGCTGGCGCTGCCGCCGCGCGCGCACGCGCCGTCGGGTGGCTCGTTCGACTACCGCTACGACTGCGCCGCCCGCGTCGACGTTCCGTCGAAGGGCGAGTGGACGCTCGTGGCGGTCGCGGACGCCGATGTGGGCCTCGAGCCGCGCTACGCCTGCGTGCCGTCGGTCGAGCCGCTCGTCTACCGGACGCTCGAGCTCCACAACCGCTCGACGCACGCCCTGCTGCGCGGGCCCGTCGACGTCACGCTCGGCGACGAGTTCCTGCTCACGGCCGACCTGCCGCAGCTCGCGCCCGGCGAGAAGGGAGCGCGGCTCGGCCTCGGTGTCGAAGAGGCCATCAAGGTCGCGCGCAAGACGCACTTCAAGGAGACCACGGGCGGCCTGCTCGGCGGCTCGACCGTGCTGCCGCACGACGTGGAGATCGAGGTGAACAACCGTCTCGGCTTCGACGCTCGGCTCGAGGTGCGCGAGCGGGTGCCCATCTCGCTCGACGAGGACGTGAAGATCGAAGAGGCGAAGGTCGAGCCCGCCTGGGAGAAGGACGAAGGCCTGCGCGACGGCGTGTCCGTGCGCGGCGCGCGAGCGTGGCGCGTCACGGTCCCCGCAGGTCAAAAGGTGACGCTGAGCGCCCAGTACGTGGTGCGCATTCCGTCCGGGAAGATGGTCGTCGGGGGGAATCGGCGTTCATGAGCTTTCCCGTCTCCAAGGTCGTGCTGCTCGAAGATCGCGCGCAGGTGGAGCGACGCGGCGAGATCGCGCTGCCCAACGGCATCGGCCGCATCCGCATCGAGGGCGTCTCTCCGGTCGCGGTCGAGCGCTCGCTGCGCGTGGAAGTGCCAGGCGCGAAGGTCCTCGAGGCGAAGATCGTCCGCGCGTGGAAGGAGAAGCCCAAGGGCGGTCTGCCGGCCGACGCCTCGGAGCTTCGCAAACAGGCCCACGCGCTGCAGAAGGAGGTCGCCGCGATCGGCGACGACGCCGCGCGCATCGCCGCGAACCGCGAGCTGGTGGCAAAGGCCCGCGCCGACCTGTGGCGCGAGATCCACGAGGCGACCGGCTGGGGCCGCGTCGACGCCGCGTCGTGGAGCAGCCAGCTCGAGACGCTGACGCACACCGAGAAGACCATCGACGAGGCCCAGCGGGAGATCGACGCGCGGCTGCAGCTCGCGCAGCGCAAGCTCGCCGAGGCGAAGACGGCGCAGGCGCTGAGCGAGCAGCCCGATGCCACGTTCACCTGCGCGATCGAGGTGACGGTCGAGGCCTCCGGCGGCGCCTCCACGGTGCGCGCGACGTACCTGGTGCCCTGCGCGCTGTGGCGGCCTGCCTACCGCGCGACGCTCACCGGCGAGACGGTGCGGCTCGAGGCCGAGGCGGTGGTCTGGCACCACGCCGACGAAGAGTGGAGCGACGTCGAGCTGCAGTTCTCGACTGCGCGCCCGACGCTGGGCACGAGGCCGCCGTCGCTGACCGAAGACGTGCTCCGGCTGAGGCCGAAGCAGGACGTCGAGAAGAAGGTCGTCAGCGTGCAGGTGCGCGAAGAGGTGATCCAGACCGCCGGCGAGGGCGGCACAGTCGCTGCCGAGGAGATGCCCGGCCTGGACGACGGCGGCGAGGCGGTGCTGCTGGCGGCTCCGGCGAAGGCGTCGATCCCCTCCGACGGCCAGCCGCACCGCGTGCCGCTGTCGTCGTTCGAGGCGAAGGCGACCGTCGAGCGCGTGTGCCCGGCGGAGCTGACCCCGGCGGTGTCGCTCGTCGCACGGTTCCCGAACGCGGGCCGGCACGTGCTGCTCGCGGGCCCGGTGGATCTGCTGCGCACCAGCGGCTTCATCGGCCGCGGTCAGCTCAAGTTCGCCGGCGTCGGCGAGACCGTGGTGCTCTCGTTCGGCAGCGAAGACGGCATGCGGGTGGTTCGCCGGCTGGAGCAGAAGACGGAAGAGGCCCGGCTCACCGGGCGGCGCACGACGCGCAACGCGGTGAAGCTGTTCGTCTCGAACGCGAGCGACGTGGCGACGCGGCTGGTGCTCGAAGAGCGCGTGCCGGTGAGCGAGGTGAAGGAGGTCGAGGTGCAGGTGCTCGCCAGGGAGTGCAAGCCCGCGCCCTCGCCCGTCTCGAAGGACGGCATCGCGCGCATCGAGCTGCAGTGCGCTCCGGGGACGACTCAGGAGATCGACTTCGTGTGGGAGCTCAGCGCCGCCGGCAAGGTCTCGGGCGTGTGAGGTGAGCCAGCAGCCTGGGAGCCCCGCGCGGCGTGCTTCGCCGCGAAGCCGCCGGGGTTCGCGAAGAAGTCGCTCGAGAGCTCTGGGCTGAACCCGACCACCGCGTGCGGTGCGCGCTCGACCGCCTCGGCGAGGGCTGCGGCCTCGTCCGCACGGTCGTTGAGCAGCAACGAGACCAGCGAGCCGTCGGTGAGCCCCAGGGCGATGCTGGCCTGGTTGGAGGGCTGGATGTGCACCGCGTAGATCCACGCGACGCGCTCGGGCGTCTTGGAGAGCACCTGGAGCACCTCGTGGGTCCGGATCGCGGTCAGCAGCGTTCCGAGGCCCCCCACCAGCATGACCGGAGGGGCGCAGATCATCAGCACCGGAGAGAACCGACGAAGCACGGCCCCGACGAAGGCGACCGTCGCGAGGGCGAAGATCCCTCCGTAGATGAGGAGCGCGAGCTCCTTGTGAGACCGCGCGGTGCGCGCGAGCACTCCGCTGGACCCGGCCTTCACGGTGCGCCCCTCACTCGGCCTCTTCCGGCGGCGCGTCCATGCGGTCGGGCGCAGCCACGCCGAGAATGCCGAACGCGGCCTTGAGCGTCTGCTTGAGCGCCGCCACCATGGCGAGGCGGCCCTGGGTCTTCACCGCGTCGTCCGAGATCACGCGCTCGGTGCCCTTGTACTTCGTGTAGTACTGGTGGAAGCCCGCGATGAGCTCCTGGCAGTAGTAGAGCACCCGGTGCGGCTCGAGGGCCTCCGCGGCGCCCGCGACGACGTCGGGCAAGAGCGCCATGCGCTTGAGCAGCAGCCGCTCCTCGGGGAGGGTCAGTTTGCTCAGCTGCTCGTCGGTCGGCTTGCCGCTGAACGGCGTGCCGGCCTCTTCAGCCTTCTTGAGGATCGCCGCGCACCGCGCATGCCCGTACTGGAAATAGAAGACCGGGTTGTCGCTCGACTTCTTCGTCACGGCGTCGAGATCGAAGTCGAACTGGGCGTTCGCGGTGCGCATGAGGAAGGTGAAGCGGCAGACGTCGGCGCCGACCTCCTCGATGAGATCGTCGAGCTCGAACAGCGTGCCCTTGCGCTTGCTGACCTTCACCTCTTCGCCGTTCCGCACGATGCGCATGATCTGCACGAGCACGAACTGCATCTTCGTGTCGTCGATGCCGAGCAGGCGCATGCCGGCGCGAATGCGCGGCACGTGACCGCCGTGATCGGCGCCGAACACGTCGATGCACCGCTGGAAGCCGCGGTCGAACTTGCTCTTGTGGTACGCGAGGTCGGCCGTCAGGTACACCGGCGTCCCGTCCTTGCGGAGGATGACGCGGTCTTCGTCGTCGCCGTGCTCTCCGGTCTTGAGGAAGGTGCCGCCCTGCTGCCGGTCGGCGAACTGCGCCGCCTTGCTCTCGGCGTTGCGCTCGGTGTTCTTGCGGTTCCGGGCCTCGTCGGCCTCGTACGTCGCGTCGCGCTGCCGGTAGACGTCGACGACCGCCCTCACCGCGCCGCTCTGGTGCAGTGACGCCTCGGACGTGAAGACGTCGTGCTTCACGCCGGCGCTCTCGAGCGTCTTCTTGATCGCCGCGAGGTTCTGCTCGATGCCGAACGCCGTGCACGCGGGCAGCCACTCGCTCTCCGCCGCCTTCAGCCACTTGTCGCCGTCCCGCTCCTTGAGCGCCTTCGCGATGTCGATGATGTACGCGCCCGGGTACTGGCCGACGTCGACCTTCTCGCCGAAGAGCTCGCGGTAGCGCGCGTGCACCGCGCGGCCGAGCTTCTCGACCTGGACGCCGAAGTCGTTGATGTAGAACTCGCGCGTCACGTCGTGGCCTGCGGCGTCGAGCAGCCGCGCGATCGCGTCGCCGACGAAGGTGCCGCGCGCGTGGCCGATGTGAATCGGGCCCGTCGGGTTCGCTGAGACGTACTCGACCATCACCTTGGTGCCGGTCTTCGCCGACGCACGCCCGTAGGCGTCGCCCGCCTGCAGCACCTCGCGCGCGGCGCGCTGAATCACCGCGTCGTTCAGCGTGAAGTTCAAGAAGCCGGGGCCGGCGATCTCCACCTTCGCGACGGCGTCGCTCTTGAGCGACTTCGCGATCAGCTCGGCGAGGTCGCGCGGCTTCTTGCCCTCGGGCTTCGAGAGCATCATGGCGACGTTCACCGAGAAGTCGCCGTGCGCCTCCTGCTTCGGGGGATCGACGGCGAACGACGGCATCGCCTCGAGCTTGAGCGCGCCGCTCGCTTTGAGCGCGTTGAGCGTTTCTTCGACGGCCTTCCGGACATGCTGACGCATGCCTGGAGCCTCTATCACTTCTTCCGCACCATGGACGCGGGAGCGATCTGCTGCAGCTTGATGGGCGCCCGCGCCATGTCCACGCCTCGCAGCGTGTACGGCACGATCGGCGTGTCGATGCCCTTCACGAGCAGCGGCTCGTTCGCATCGGCGACGACGCCAGGGCCTGCGCGCATCAGCGTATCGGCCGTCACCAGCACCTCGTTCGGCTTGGCGATGCCGCACAGCCGCGCCGCGAGGTTCACCGGCGAGCCGATGGCCGTGTACTCGAGCCGCTGCCTGCTCCCGATGCAGCCGAGCACGACCTCTCCGGTGTTGATGCCGACGCCCATCTCGATCGGCTTGCCCATGACCTCGACCTTCTTCGCGCGCTGAACCATCGACAGCGCCGCCTTCACCGCGTTGCGCGCGTCCTCTGCGGGCCGCGCCTCGGGAGCGCCCCACAGCGCCATCACGCAGTCGCCGATGAACTTGTCGATGGTGCCCTTGTTCATGAGCACCGCCTCGACCATCTCCTCGAAGAAGGCGTTCAAGATGCCGACCACCTCTTCGGGCTTCAGCTCCGACGAGAAGGTGGTGAACCCGCGGATGTCGGCGAACAGCACCGTCACCTCGGCCTTGGCACCGTCGAGCTTCACGCTGCCGTGACCGGCGAGCACCTCTTCGACGGCCGCCGCGGACAGGAAGCGCGAGAGCGCGACGCGGTTCTCGGCCTCCTGCTGCACCTTCACGATCAGCTCCGCGTTGTCGAGCAGCAGCGACGCCTGCGCGCCGATCGAGTCGAGCAGGTCGAGATCGTCTTCGCGGAACGCGGCCGACATGGAGATCGAGTCGACGTACAGCACTCCGACGGTGCGGCCGCGGGCGCGCAGCGGCACGGCCATCACGCTCTGCACGCCGCGCATCATCACGCTCTTGCTGCGGTCGAAGCGCTCGTCGACGAGCGCGTTGTTCACCAGCACGCCGTTCGGCGACATCACCGCCTGGTCGATGACGCTGCGGGGCACCTGCGGAGGCTTGCTGCTCGCGCTGCGTGCGCGGGCGACGAGCTCGTCGGTGGCGGCGACCCAGACCGCGGCGTTCTCCGCCGGGAGCAGCTCGAAGACGACGCCGAGGATGCGGTCGACCATCGCCTCGCGCGTGCGCTCCTGCGCGATGCGGCGGTGGAACTCCTGGGCGATGCGGTAGCGGGCGTTCTCTTTCTTGAGCTGCGCGATGGTCGCCTCGTCGTTGCCCGACGGCACCGCGACCGACTTCACCGGCGTCGGCGTCCCCAGCGGAGCCGTCCGCACCTGCGTGTCGTCCACCTCGACGATGACGGTCTTCGACGACTCGGTCTTCTCGAGCGGAGCGTTGGCGGGGACGCCCGAGGGCTCGGTCTCTCCGACGAGGGTCGAGGCCGGCCGCACGCGCCCGGCGCCGTTCGGCGTCACGTTGTCGAACGCGTCGTCCTCGCTGTAGTGCCAGCGGCGCAGCATCGCGTCGACGGCCCCGGCGGTGGCCACGTACACCGTGACGATCTTGGCGCCGGTCAGCTTGCGTACCTCGGGCTCGAGGTTCGACGAGAGCGGCACCGCGGCGACGACGTGCAGCTCTTTGTTCGGAGAGTCCCAGCGGATCGGACACATCCGCATGCGCTCGCAGAGGCGCACGTTCACGAGCTCGAGCACGGGGCCCTCGAGCTTGAGGCCGCGCAGCTTCTCGGCCTTCACGAAGCGCGTCGCGTAGAGCTCGGCGAACGTCTTCAAGAAGTCGTTCTCGCGGATGAGGTTCAGCCGCAAGAGCGCCTCGGAGAGCAGCCCGCCCTTCTGCGCCTGGTACTTCCTCGCCTTGTCCAGCCCGGCGCTGTCGATGAGCCCGCTCGCGCGCAGCGGGTTCGCGATCACCGCGTCTGAGTCAGAGCTGGCGGCCATCCTCGAGCCCCCCCAGTGTAGCCGCTCAGGGACTGACCCGGTCGAATCGGAACCGGACACTTTGCGACATCTGCTCACCTCTCAGATCGTTCGGCAGCCGCCAGAACTGTCCCGTCGGGGTCAGCGCGATGAGCTCGTAGTCCCCGCTCGGCGGAGCGCCGACCGGCGTGATCATCGGCAGCTGCCCCGGCACGATGATCAGCCGCTGCGCCTGGGGGATGACCGCGCCCGTCAGCCGCGTCACCGAGACGTCGACGCCGAGCTGGCCGCCGAGCGCCGCGAGGAACGGAGACGGGTCGAACGCGAGCGGCACGATCACGCTGCCGCCGCCGTTGTCCTGCCCGGGCTTCGGCAGCCAGCGCAGGAAGATCTGCAGCGAGAGCTCGGGGACCCCGTTCGCGTCGAGATCGTCGGGGCGGCCGTCGCCGTTCGCGTCGACGAGCCCCACGTGAAACGCCGTGCGCTTCGGGTCGAGGCGGCCGGCCGTCTCGCTCAGCAGCGTCAGCACGACCGGGTTGTCGATCGAGCCGTCGAGCACGACGTCGGTCTCGTCACCCTCGAGGCGGAAGCCGGGCGGCTCGTCGCGCACCGCCTGCTCGATGCGCACGTCCTGGCTCAGCGTCGCGCCGGGCTGCAGGTTGAGCTCGACGCCCTGCCCCACCCGATCTCCCGCGCCCGGCTGCGCGAGCACGTCGACGATGGGGTCGAAGTTCGAGTCCACGTCGAGAAACGCCCACAGCCGGTAGGGGTTCGGCGCCACCGAGCCGAACACGAAGTGCCGATCGCCGCTGCTCAGCCGCTGCGCCGACACCGCGGTCGCGAACTTCGGAAACGCCGGAGGCCCCGGCGGCCCCTCGCCCGGCGCGTAGAGGAACGCCCAGACGTCTCCGGCGAGCCCTTGCGTGATCGTCGCGTCGCCGCGCACGCGCCCCGCCTTGTCGCTCGGCCAGGGCTCGCTCGGATCCGCGCACGCAGCGAAGAGCACGGCGATGGCGAAGGCCCGCTGCATTGATTGGGCAATCTATCGCCCCGTGCTATCCACGCGCGCCATGAAAATGACCGAGGCAGTCGAGGATCTCGGAAAGCGCAAGGCGCGCGCTCACAAGATGGGCGGCGAGGAGCGCGTGAAGCGCCAGCGGGAGCGCGGCAAGCTCGACGCTCGCCAGCGCATCGAGCTCTTGTTCGATCCCGGCACGTTCGACGAGTACGGCGCCCTCGCCACCGCCGGCGGCGCGCTGCCCGAGGAGGAAGACGAGTCCAAGCCCAGCCCCGCCGACGGGGTCATCACCGGCGTCGGCCTCGTGCACGGCCGCCCCGTCTGCGCGGCGATCTACGACTTCACCGTCTTCGGCGGCTCCATCTCCGAGATCGGCGAGCGCAAGGTGACGCGCATGCGCGACCTGGCGCTCAAAGATCGGCTGCCGATGGTGTGGCTGGTCGACTCGGCCGGCGCGCGCATCGAGGCCGGCCAGGGCGTCGACCCGCGCCGCCTCGCGCAGTTCGCCGACACGGGCTACCTGTTCCGCGAGCAGGTCGTGCTCTCGGGCGTCGTGCCGCAGGTCGCGGCGATGGTCGGCCCCGGCGCCGCCGGCACCGCGTACATCCCCGGCCTCGCCGACTTCGTGCCGATGGTGAAGGGCACCTCGTCCATCGCCATCGGGGGCCCCTACCTCGTCGAGTCCACGGTCGGCGAGAAGGTCTCGGAAGACGAGCTGGGCGGCTCGAAGATCCACAACGACATCTCGGGCGTCGCCGACGCCGAATACGCCGACGACAAGACGTGCCTCGAGGCGATCCGCGAGTACCTCTCGTTCTTCCCCTCGCACTGCGAAGAGAAGCCGCCGCGCCGGCCCTCAGCCGAGGGCCCCGACAAGCGCGACGAAGATCTCCTGAAGATCGTGCCGGAGAACCCGCGGCAGGCCTTCGACATGCACAAGGTCATCTTGTCGCTCGTCGACGAGCGCAAGTTCTTCCCGATGAAGCCGAAGTGGGCGAAGAACCTCATCACCGGGTTCGGCCGCATCGACGGCTGGCCGGTCGGCTTCGTCGCGAACAACTCGATGTTCTACGGCGGAGTGCTCGACGTGAACTCGGCCGACAAGGCCGCGCGCTTCGTGAACCTCTGCGACGCCTTCAACATCCCCCTCGTGTTCCTGCAGGACACTCCGGGCTTCATGGTCGGCACGAAGGTCGAGCAGGCCGGCATCATCCGCCACGGCGCGAAGATGCTGTACGCGGTCGCCTCTGCGACGGTGCCGAAGATGACCGTCATCGTGAGGAAGGGCTACGGCGCCGGCTACTACGTGATGAACGGCCGCGCGTACGAGCCGGACCTGCTGGTCGCGTGGCCGAACTCGGAGATCGGCCTGATGGGGCCCGAAGGGCTCGTCTCCATCGGCGCGCGGAAGCTCTTGCAGAGCGCCGAGAGCCCCGAGGCCGCCAAGGCGATGAAGGAAGAGCTCGCGAAGGGCCTCAGGTCGCAGATCTCGATCTACCGGACCGCCGCGATGGGCATGGTCGACGACGTCATCGACCCGCGCGACACGCGCCGGCACCTCGCGCGCACGCTCGCGCGGACGGTGAACAAGAAGGTCGAGCGGCCGTACCGCCGGCGCGAAGTCTCGCCGGTGTGAGGCGACGCCAGCTCGACCGCCCCCAGAGCGGGCGCGTGCCGCTCGCGATCAGCTGAAGAGGAACACGGCCCAGCCCAGCACGCAGGCGCCGACGGCGGCGACCCCGGGCCAGGCCGACCGCCAGGCGCCCTGCCCGGCCTTGCGGCCGGCGAGCGAGAGCCACGCCACCCCGAGCAGGCCGGTGACGATCGACGCCGGAGCGCCGAACAGCACGCGCCCCGCGCCCTCGATGCCGTTGCGCACCGGAAAGCCGACCAGCCAGATCGCCGGCAGCGCCACGCACAGCGCGAGCTGAACGGCCACGGCTCCGCGCAGCATCGCCACGCCCGGCTTCGCCGCCACCAGCATCAAGAGCGCCACGATCCACACCACCGCCGCCGTGCCCTCGAGCGCGAAGTAGACGCCATCGAACGCGGCGTTCGTCTCGCTCACGTGAGGCGCAACAGCTCGCGCGCCTGCTGCGGCGTCGCCAGCTCACGGCCCTTCGCCTTCGCCCGCTGGGCGGCGTGCTGCACGAGGTCCCAGTTGCCCTTCGCGAGCACACCCTTGGAGACGTAGATGTTGTCCTCGAGGCCGACGCGCGCGTTGCCGCCGCGCTCGGCCGCGTGCTCGACGAACGCGAGCTGGTGCCGGCCCATCGCGGCGCAGGTCCACGTCGAGCCGGGCGGAATGTACGAGCGCATGAAGTCGAGCCCCTCGACGGTGGCCGCCAGCGCGCCGCCGACGCCGAGCACGAAGTCGAAGTGCGCGGGGAACGTGATGAAGCCTTCCTTCTCCAGCGCGCGGGCCTCGTCGATCATGCCGACGTCGAAGCACTCGATCTCGGGCTTGATGCCCAGGCCCTTGATGCGCGTCGCGATGTCGCGAATCAGCGGCCGCGGGTTCCAGAACACGTCGGCGCCGAAGTTCACCGAGCCGGTCGACAGCGTGGCCATGTCGGGCCGGTCGGCGCCGGTCAGCGTCAGCCCGCCGCAGCGCTCGTCGACGCCCATGCCGACCGCGCCGCCCGTCGACACCTGCACGAGAATGTCGCTGCGCTTGCGGATCTCGCGGATCGCCGCGCGGAACAGCTCCGCGTCCTGCGAGGGAGACCCGTCGGGCTTGCGCACGTGGATGTGCACCATCGCGGCGCCGGCCTCCCGGCACTTCGCCGCGTCCTCGCCGATCTCCTCGGCCGTGATCGGCAGGTAGGGAGTCTGCTCCCGCGTGGTCTCTGCGCCGACCATCGCGGCGGTGATGACCATCGGGTTCACTTGCGCTGCTTCTCCTTCGGCGTGACGCACGTGCCGCTCGCCTTGCAGACGACGATCGGCGGGTTCAGCACCTCGGCCGACGAGCCGCCCAGCGAGCGAATCACCTTCCGCGCCTCGAACTTCATCTTCCGCGAGGTGTTGCCGACGTTCACGATCTCGCCCTCGGCCTCGATGTAGTCGCCGGCATAGACGGGCGCGAGGAACTCGACCGAGTCGTAGGCACGGAACAGGCCCTCGTCGCCGTCCTGGCGGATGAGCAGCTCGGTGGCGACGTCTCCGAACAGGGCGAGCATGCGGGCGCCGTCGACGAGGTTGCCGCCGTAGTGGGCGTCGTGGCTTCCCATGCGCAACCGCAAGCACACCTTCATTTCGGCTCTCCCTCCCAGTGCTGGCCGCGCTGCTCTTTGCCCATGCGCTGCAGCACCTGGTGCACGATGAAGTTCGCGACGTCCGACGGCCTGGTGCCGGGGCCGAAGCCGGCGTCGAAGCCGAGCTCGAGCGCGAGCTTGTGGTCCACCCGCGGGCCGCCGAGCAGCAGCGTCATCTTCCCCTTGAGGCCCGCCTTCTTCGCCTCTTCGATGAACTGCCGCGAGTTGTCCTTGTGCACGTCGCGCTGCGTGACGACCTGGCTCACCAGCACGGCGTCGGCGTTCTTCGCGACCGCCTTCGCGATGAGGTCCGCGTTCGGCACCTGCGACCCTAAGTTGAACGCCTCGAACCACGGGTACCGCTCGAGGCCGTAGTCGCCCGAGAACCCCTTCATGTTGAGGATCGCGTCGATGCCGACGGTGTGCGTGTCGGTGCCGGTGCAGGCCCCGAAGACGACGACGCGCCGCCCGATCTCGCGCTCGATCAGCGCGTTCAGATCGTCGAAGCCGAGCTTCTTGATGACCAGCTCCGGCGTGTCGATCGCCGCGTAGTCGAGCGCCACGTGCGTCTTCGCGTACGCGATGAAGAACGTGTAGTTGTCGGCGGCGCGCTCGGCGGCGGCGACCTTCACGTCGGTGAGGCCGAGCTTCTGGCAGAAGAGCTTCGCCGCCTCCTTCGCCTTCTCGGAGAGCGCGACCGGCAACGTGAACGAGAGCTGAATGACGCCGTCGTCGCGGCGGTCTCCGTACGGGCGGATGGGGGGACTGTCGGCCATTCACTTCCCCGTGTACGTGATGGAGTCGACGATGCGCTTGAGCAGCGCTCCGAAGCGCGCGGCCTTCTGCGACTTCGACGTCATCGACATCACCCACTTCGTCGCGCCGTTGCAGCCGACGTAGCTGACGGTGATGACCTTGTTGGCCTCGTTCTTCTTCGCCTCTTCGCTGTCGCCGACGTAGTCGGTCGTGACCTTCTTGTACGCGGGCGAGCCGCCGATCGTCGTCGCCTCGTAGCCTTCGGGCCCCAGCGCCTTGAGCAGCTGCTCGACGCAGACCGACGCCTCCCGGCGCGGATCGACCGCGAACACGCTGATGTCGATCTGCGCCTCGCCGTCGGTCGAGCTGACCGCGCGCGACTTGCCGTTGGCCTCGGAGGTCTCCTCGGACTTCCAGTCCTTCGACTGCGGCAGCTTCACCGACAGGTCCGCCACCTGGGCCTTCACCAGCGTGTCGGAGGCGTTCAGCGCGAGCAGCAAGAGCAGCGAGGTCATCAGGGGGACTCCAGCGCTTCGAGGAAGGGGTTGAAGTAGTCCTTCGATTTCTCCACCACGCCGTCGAGACCCTTGCCGCCCGTCTCGGAGCGCTTCACGTCGCCGAACCGCCCCCGCCCGATCGCGGCGACCATGCCGTCGGCCTTGCACTCTTCGAGCAGGTGAACGGCCTTCTCCCAGACCGAGCGCGCGCGGTTCGCGATGAGGCCGTCTTCGCGGACGGTGAACTCCTGGTCGATGCCGCGGGCCGCGCGGTGGATGTAGCTCGCCGCCTTGAGCGCGACGTAGCGATCGGCGAGCAGCGGCGTGTGCATCGCCTCGGTCATCATGCCGAGCAGCTGAATGCCCTGCCGCGTCCACACCGCGACGAGGTCCGCCATCACGTCGTACGCGTGGCTGAAGAAGATGTCCGTCTCCTTGTGCTTCGTCGGAGGCATGTACTTGAGCGGCGCGTTCGGGAAGCACCGGCGAATCAGCATCGCCTGGCTGAGCTCGAGCAAGAGCGTCTCGGGCCGGTACGGGTCGATCTCGTACGAGTGGCCGATGCCGAGCTGCCAGTCTTCGAGGCCCGCGCGGTGCGCGAAGCGCTCGTTGATGAACTGCGACGCGATGACCGTGTGCGCCGCCTCGTAGGCGTCGGCGGTGGTGATGTAGTTGTCCTCGCCGGTGTTGATGATGATGCCGGCCAGCGCGCAGATGCGGCGCGAGAAGTACTGGTCGATGAACGTCCGACGCATGTTGATGTCGCGGAACAGGATTCCGTACATCGCGTCGTTGAGGAGCATGTCGAGGCGCTCCCACGCGGCGCAGAAGGCGATCTCGGCCATGCAGAGGCCCGACGAGTAGTTCGTCAGCTGCACGTAGCGCTTGAGCTTCTTCGACTCCTCGTCGAGCGCCTCGCGCATGATGCGGAAGTTCTCCTGCGTCGCGTACGTGCCGCCGTACCCTTCGGTCGTGGCGCCGTGCGGCACGTAGTCGAGCAGCGACTGCGCGGTCGACCGGATGACCGCGATGACGTCGGCGCCCGCCTGGGCCGCGGCGCGCGCCTGGTCGACGTCGTCGAAGATGTTGCCGGTGGCGACGATGACGTACTTGTGCGGCGCCTGCCCCATCGGGAACTCTTCTTTGAGCGCGTTGCGCTTCTCGACGCGGGCCTTGAGCTCGTCGATCGCGGCGCGGGCCTCGGCGCGGACCTCGTCCTTCAGGGCCGCCTCGTCCTGCGGCGAGAGCGGCTCGAGCTTGTCGAGCGGCGCCGCGGTCAGGCGCTCGACGGCGTCGAGCGGGCTCCTGGCGCCCATGCGCAGCGCGCGGCCGTACCAGTAGGCGGCGCCCTTGTGCAGCACGCCGGCGGCGTGCAGGCGGTCGACCATGAGGTTGACGAGCGGAGCGCCCATCGCGCCGACGCCGTCGACTCCGAACCAGCGCAGCACCGTGCGCTCGACCGAGACCGTCGTGTTGCGATCGATGAGCTGGAAGATCGGCTCGGTGATGTCTTTCGCGAGTGAGCGGGCGTAGGCGACCTGCTCGTCAGTGATGAACGGCCCGGGCATGTACGGGCTTGTATACCGCGTCGGCGCCCAAGAAGGGCCGGCGGCTTAGACGTACCGCTGTTCGAAGAGGGCGCGCAGCTTCGGCTCGGAGCGCAAGAGGTCGAGCGTGAGGTCGGCGTGCCCCGGCGCGTAGCCGTTGCCGACGATCATCGTGACGTCCTTGCCGACGCCCTCGGCGCCGAGCGCGGCGGCGGTGAAGCTCGTCGCCATCGAGAAGAAGATGACGGTGCCGCCCTGGCGAACCGAGAGGATGCTGGCCATCTCGGTGTTCGCCACCGACGCGCAGTTGATGACCAGGTCCGCCGGAGGCACCTTCTGCATCACCTCGACCGCCTTCGTGGCGTCGGCGGCGACGGCGAGATCGCACAGCCCGATGCCCGAGAGCGCGTCGAGCGCCTTCTGCGAGATGTCGAGGGCGACGAGCTTCGCGGCTCCGCTGCGGCGCGCCTGGGCGAGGCACAGCGCCCCGCTCTTCCCCGCGCCGATCAGCATCACCGTCATGCCCGGCTTCGCGAAGCGCGCGGTGAGCGCGGGGGCTCCGGCGACGTCGAGGGCGGCGAGCGCCAGCGCGTCGGGGAGATCTCCCGGCAGCTTCGCGAAGATCCCGCTCGCGAAGAGGATCGCGTGGCCGCGGATGTCGACGCGGTCGATCTCAGGCTTCACCGCGCGGACCTCGTCGATCTGCAGCGGAGTCAGCGTCAGCGACACGAGCGTCGCGATGCGGTCGCCGGCCTTCAGCCCGCCGGGGTGTCCCGGGGCGACCTCGCGCACGCGGCCGATGAGCATGCCGCCCGAGCCGGTGACGGGGTTCTGCATCTTCCCGCGCTCGCGGACGATGTCCTGGACGGCGGCGGCGATCTTCGACGCGTCGCCGCCGACCGAGTCTTTGATCTGCTTGAAGGAAGCGGCGTCGATGTTGAGGCTCTCGACGTCGATGAGCACCTCGCCCTCACGCAGCGGCAGCGAGGGGTCGAGCTTCTTCGCGCGCTGCGGGAGAACTCCCGTCTCACCGACGACGCGCGACAGCCCGTACACGTCGGCCACGACTCAGAACGTGTACTTGACGCGCGGGAAGAACTGCATCGAGTACATGATCGGCAGCGAGCCGCTCGGCGCCAGGATGAAGCGGCCGAGCACGACGTCGAGGCCGACGGTGAAGTGATCGACGTTGGTCGCGTATTCGACGCCGATCGCGATGCCCGCGTTGAACGCCGAGCTCACCGGGTTGCCGGCGTTGTTCTCGACGGGCGCGGGATCGAGGAACGTCCACCCCGCCATCACCTTCGGCGCGACGTAGAGCCGCTCGGCGACCTTGAACAGGTACGCGAACGACAGGTCGAGGAACGTGAGCGTGAAGTTGTCCGACGCGTCGGTGCCGCTGGTGTTCCGGCAGATCTGCTGCGGGTTGGAGCGGCTCGCGTGGCAGTTGGCGGCGTTCGAGCCGATGCCGACGTGGAGGCCGATCTCGATGTTCTCGGTGATGTCGTAGCCGACGCCGAGCTGCAGGTAGACCTGCAGGTTCGAGTAGCCGTCGGCGCCCCCGAGCGTGAGGAAGCCACCGATGTCCGTCTCGGTGAAGAAGCCGCGGCGGACCTTGAGCGGGACGCCTTCCGGCGGGGTTCCAGCGGCAGCAATCGAAACCGGCAACAAGACGAACAACGCGATGGCGAGCTTCCGCACGAAACCCCTCCTCACAGGGCGCTCTGAAGGCCGCGCTGACATAGCCCAAAAAAAAGGGCCGGGTGCGTGAAAAAGCACCCGGCCCCGAAATCAGCTCAAAACGCCCTTACTCTTCGCCGCTCTCGTCGCCGGCCGGCTTGAAGATCCAGGGGAAGGTGACGGTCACGACGCCGCCGCCCTGGGGCTCGGGGAACTTCCAGCGGCGGATGCGCGAGAGCATGCAGTTCTCGGCGTTGCCGTTGTTGAGCGAGGTCTCGGAGACGTTCGCCTCGGCCACCGCGCCCGCGGGGTCGATGGTGAACAGCACGGCGACCTTACCGGCGAGATCGGGCTGCTTCTGCAGCTCCTGCTCGTAGCAGAACTTGATCTCGTTCTGGTGGCGCTTGATGACCTTCATGATGACGTCCTTCGACAGACCGCCGACGACGGTGGTCTTGCCGGGGACGACGCGGGTCGAGTCCTTGCCGCGGCCGCCGAGGTCGATCGAGCCGTTGCCGCCGAGGCCACGACCGCTGCCCTTGGTGCCGAGCCCGCCGAGGCCGAGGCCGGTGCCGCCGCCGCCGGGGCCGGTGCCGCGCGAGCCCATGCCGCCGACGCCGTGCGCATCGCCGACGCCCGCGCCGCCCGTGAGGCCGCCGAGGGCGTTGTTGATGCCGGTGCCGAGGCCGCCGGGGCCGAAGACGTTCGACGCCGCGCCGTCACCGAGCGCGCCGAGCAGACCGGCCTTCATGACCTTCTTGCGATCCTCTTCGCGCTTGTTCGCGTCGACGACCGGGGCGCCCTTCTTCGAGGGGTCGGCCTTGTCCTTCTTCTCGTCCTTCTTGCCGAACTTGCCCTCGTCGTCCTTCGGCTTCGCGCCTTCCTTGAGGCCGGAGAGATCGAGCTTCTTGATCTCCTTCTGCTTCTCGGGGCGGACGATCATCTTCACGTACTTGGCGGGGTTCTGGAAGATGTCGTCGCCCTCGCCGCCGAGACCGACCGGCGTGAGGATCATCGCGAGCACGAGGGCGATGAACGCCATCAAGCAGATCGACGCGATCTTGAAGAACGTGAAGTCGGCCTCGCCGAGCGTGTTCACGGTGATCGCAGCCGACGGCCGCACGTAGCGGATGATGAAGGCGACGCTGTCGAGCGAGACCTGCGCGCGGTCGTGCAGACCGAGCTCGATCGCGTCGGCGCGCATCGCGCCTTCAGCCGCGCGGAGCTTGCCCTCGCTCTTCAGCTGCTCCTTGCTCTTGTGCGAGTCGCCGCGCGTGGTGACGACCAGGCCCGCCTCGGCCGGGACGTTGATGAGCGCCGTCGAGCCCTTCGCCTGCGCGAGCTGGAACACCGAGCCGACGCCCGACGAGAAGACGTTGAACTTGTTGTTCGGACCGTCGCCGATGGTGACCGGAACGCCGGTGGCGAAGTGCTGCACGTTGATGAGGGTGTCGCCCCAGAGCAGCGCGACCTGCAGGACCTTCGAGTCCTCGGTCGGCACGGCCTCGGCGGGCAGCGGCTCGTTGAACAGCATCGCCGCGTTCTTGCCCGTACCGGCGAGGCCGCGGGGAGGAGCCGGAGGCGGCTTCGTCGCCGCGGGCGCCGGAGCAGCAGCCGCGGGCGCCGGAGCGGCAGCTGCCGGAGCCGGAGCCGCCGGAGCAGGAGCCGCCGCCGTCGCGCCGTTCGCGCCGTTCGACGCGCCGTTGGAGGCCGCCGCGGGCTCGTCGCCCCAGAGGACCTTCACCTTCGAGCCGCCGATGTTGAGCTCGTCACCCGGCGACAGCGTCACCGAGTCCTTGATGCGCTGATCCTTGAACGTCGTGCCGTGCTCGCTGCCGAGATCCATCACCGACACGGAGCCGGTCTTCTCGACCTTGAGCATCGCGTGGAGGTTGGAGACCTTCGGGTCCGCGATCTTCACGGTCGCGCCGGAGCCGGATCCGAGGATCACGCTCTCGAGATCGGAGGTCGACTCGGTGGTGGTGCCATCCGGGCCGGTGATGCGGAAAGTGATCGCGCTTTTCTTCGACATGTTTCGGTACCTTTAGAGATTGTCGACGGACTTCTGGAGCTCGGGGTTGAAGTTGTCGCGAACCTTGATGAGGCTCTTGAACGACGTCTTCTTCTTCGAGATCGCGTAGCTGCCTTCAGGCTTCGTGAGCTCGCCTTCGACGGCCACGTCGGTGAAGTCGATGACGGTCTTCTTGCGGAAGACGGTGCGATCTTCTTCCTGAATCACTTTGCCTTGAGCGAAAGCGGGGGCGCCGATCGCGATGCCGAGAGCGAGAACGAGAGAACGATGCATGAGGCTCCTTATGACCGGGGCATACGACACCGAGGCCGCCCCGGGGGTTCCGAAAAGTCGGCGCACCCTAAGGGATTTCAGGGGTCGTTGTCACCTGCACCCCTGAAAATCCAGGGGTGGTTGACCTCGACGGTGCCGCCCCCCGCGGGCTCGGCGAACTTCCACCTTCTGACGCGGGACAGCATGCACTCCTCCACCGTGGGATTGTCGAGGGTTGACTCAAAGACGCGCGCCTCGAGGACCTCTCCCAATGGGCCGATGACGAAGAACACGCCGACTTTGCCGGCCAATCCTTCCGTGTGCTGCAGCTCGCGCTCGTAGCAGAACTTGATCTCGTTGAAGTGGGCGCGAATCACCTTCGCCACCAGGTCGCGGGGGAGCCCGTCGGAGATGTTGATGGGGCCCGACTCGGGGCCGCCGCCGCGCTTGGGGCCGAGGTTCGGGCTGCCGCCCCCGCCCGGACGCTTGCCGAAGGGACCGCCGCCGATGCTGAGGCCGTCTCGGCCGGGGCCGTCGCCGCCGCGGGGGCCACCCACGCCGCCGAAGCCGTTGTTGGCGCCGGGCGACCCAGGGCCGATTCGATTGAGCGCGTCGTCGATCGCATTGTTGTTGTTGCCGCGGCCGAAGATGCCGTCGGAGCCCTCGTCCCAGATCGACAGCAGCGTGGCGACCTTCGCCTTCGCCTTCGCGGCGCCGTTCGATTTGCCGGAAGCGATCACGATGCCCTGCAACTTCTCCTTCGCGATCTTCGGCAGCGCCTTCGGAGGCACCGGCGGGACCACGAGCTTCGTCGCGAACGCGCCGCGGAACACCGAGTCATCCACCCCGCCCTCGCTCACCGGCGTCAGCACCATGATCGCGACGCCCGCGAAGAAGCACAGCAGGCAGATCGCGAGCACCTTCGAGAAGCGCCAGTCGGGCGGCTCGCCCTTCACGCGCGCGACGGGCGCTGCGGCACGGCTGCGGACGGTGAGCCCCTCGGGCACCTCGCCGACCGCGGGGACGACGTCGAGGAGACGATCCTTCCACCAGATCTCGAACATGCGCGCACAGACACCGCACGCGCACGACGGTTCCTGCGAATACACGAAGAGCGGGCGATCCCGTTCGGAGGACGCGCCCGCTCTTCGAGGGTGAGGCGAGTTACTTCTTCTGCTCGGCAGGCGCCGGAGCCGGCGCGGGAGCCGCACCGCCCTCGGGCTTCTTCTCTGCCTCGGCCGGAGGAGGCGCGTCGCCGCCCTCCTTCGCGCCCTCTTCCATCGCCTTCTCGAGCATGTTGCCGCCGCCGGCCGCCGGCTTCGGCTTCTCCTTCACCTCGGGGGCGGGCTGCGGCGCGCCCTGCTTCTGCATGGTCGCGATCGCCTTGAGCTTCACGTCGATGAGCTGGTTGTCCTGCGGCGTGGTGATCGACTGCGACTTGCACTTCTCGAGGTACTTCACCGCCTTGTCCCAGCCGGCCTTGTCCGCCGCGAACGCCCAGCCGGCGCCGCAGATCGCCTCGGGGTGATCGACCTTCAGCGCGAGCACCTTCTCGAACGCCTCACCGGCGGCGAGGCCCTTCTTCGGATCTTTGCCCTTCTGGCCGTCGAGCGCGTAGCCGTACGCGAGGAACGCCTCGTACGACGTCGGGTCGAGCGCGATCGCCTTCGAGAACGACTTCTCGGCGTTCTGGTAGTCGCGGTACTGCAGCGCCATCGCGCCGAGGTTCACGTGGCCCGGAGCGAACTTCTCCGAGAGCGCCACCGACTTCTGGAACTGGCCGAGCGCCGCGCGGCGATCATCGAGCTTCAGGTAGATGAGGCCGAGGTTGTTGAACACGCCCGGATCCTTGTCGTCGAGCTTCTTCGCGTTCGCCGACACGAACTCGGCGAGGCGGTAGTTGCCCTGGTCGAAGTAGATCAGCGCGAGGTTCTTGTACGCGTCCGGGTTGTCCTTCGTGCGCGAGAGCACCTTGCGAACCGCGGCCTCCGCCTTGTCGTACTCCTTCGACAGCCGGTACGCGACCGACAGGTTGTTGAGCAGCGCGACGTCGAACTCCGCGCCCGGAGCCTTCAGCGCCTCTTCGTACAGCGCGATCGCGTCCTTGAAGCGATCCTGAAGGCGGTACACCTTGCCGAGGTTCAAGAGCGACGGCCGGTGGTTCGCGTCGAGCTTGCGCGCGTCTTCGTAGAACTTCTGCGCGTCAGAGAGACGGCCCTGGTGCTCCGCCACGACGCCGAGGTTGTAGACGACGCTGACGAGCTTCGGCTCCTTCGCGGCGACCTTCTCGAACGCCGCCTTCGCCGCCTCGAGATCACCCTTGTCGAAGGCCGCGACGCCGTCGTTGAAGGTCTCCTGGGGCGACTTGTCCTTCGGGGGCGGAGGCGCCTTGTTCTCGACGGCGGGGTCCTTCTTCACCTCCTGCTGGGTGGTGGTGCAGGAGACCGCGGTGCAGGCGGCGGCGACGAACAGACCGACTTTGACGATTCGCTTCATGATCACTTCTCACCTGCGGTCGTGGCCGCGGCAGTGGTGTTTTCCTTCGCGGGGTTCTTCTCGGGAGGCGGCGTGCCTTCCTTCGACGGAGCGGGCACCGTCCCCGTTCCGTTCTGGCCCTTGTCGACGCCCTCTTCCCAGAAGAACTCGGCGCCGCGGTACGCGACCTCGCGCACCTTGCCGTAGAGGCCCGGCTTGTACTTGTTGACCTTGTCCTGCGCGAGCAGCGTCCACTCGTTGTAGACGGACAGCTCGTAGGACTTCGCGAGCGCCTTCTCGAGGCCTTCGAGGGCCTTCTCTTCGAGCGGGAACGCGCGGTTCTCGAGCTCGCCGCGGTACATCGAGAGCTGGTCTTCGTCGAGGCCCTTCGGGTCCGGCGAGTCGAGGAAGTTCTGCGCGAAGTCGCCGTACGCGAGGCCGATGCGGGTCAGCGCCGCGATGCCGTACTCGCCGTTACCGATCTGCAGGATCTCGAGGTAGCCCTTCTCGATGTCCTGGATCTTGGCGGTCTTCGCCTTCAGGTCGTTCTTGAGCGTCTTGAGGTTCTTGAACGTGATGCCGGTGTACGCGTTCCAGGTCGGCTCGAAGAGCAGGAAGCGCGAGTTGGCGTAGGCGAGCTTCGCGCGGTCGTTCTTCTTGTCTTCGGCGTTGAGCTTCGCGAAGCCCGCGACGATCTCCTTCGCGAGGCGATCCATCTCGGCCGTGTTCTTCAGCGTCTTGTTGATGAGGAACTGGCGGTACTTGATGTCGAAGCGGGTGATGTCCTTCACGCGCGCGTCTTTCGCGTACGTGGTGAGGAACGCGTCGTAGGTCTTCAGCGCGTCGGCGTACTTCTTGTCCTTCTCGTAGATGAGGCCGAGGTTCAGCGCGATGTCGGGGACGTCTTTCTTGTCCTTGAAGCGCGCGATGTAGCGCTGGTACTGCGCGATGGCCTTGTCGGACTTGCCGAGGCCCTCCCACCAGAGGCCCGCGTTGAACTGGGCGGCGGAGATCCAGTCTTCCTTCTCCGCTTCCTTGAGCAGCTCCTCGCGCTCCTTCTTGAACGCCTCGAGCTTCTCGCGCTCCTTCGGCGGCGGCGCGGCGATGAGGCCGACGGCCCAGCGCGCGTTCGTGCCGGCGGCGGCAGTAGCGGCCTGCGCCTTCGGGTCGGCCTTCTTCGGCGCGGCCTTGGCGGCCTTGGCCTCCTTCTCACGGGCCTCCTTCTCCTTCTTCAGCAGGTCCTTGATGTTGTCGTAGCCGACGGCCTTCGGGCCGGCCCAGGTGTCGTAGGCGGTGATGAAGTCCTCGTACATCGCGGCGGACTTCTCGAAGTCGGCGATCTTCTCGTAGAACTTGGCGAGCGAGTACCGGTTCTTCAGCTCGAAGTTGCTGCCCGGGTACTCCTTGAGCACGCGCTCGGCGGTGGAGATGCCCTTGTCGAGCTCGTTCGCCTCCTGGAAGATCAGCATCGAGTACGTCAGCGCGCGATCGGCGTTCTCCGACTTGGGGAACTCGGCGACGAAGGCGAGGAACATCTCGGCCGCCTCCTTCACCTTCTTCTCCTTCTTGTAGATGACGAGGTCGACGTACTTGTACTGGCTGCCCTCGACGATCGCGGCGGTGCGCTTGGCGAACTCGGCGTTCTGCTTCGCGCCGACGAGCTTCTTGTTCGCGAGGAACGCGCGCGAGCTCTCGTTGAGCTGCTTCCACTCTTCCTTCTCTTCGAGCACCGACATCGTGAGGTCGGCGGCGTCGGCCGAGCGCTTGTCCTCGGGCCACTTGCCGATGATCTCGGTGAAGCGCTGCGCGGCTTCGACGAAGCGGTTGCGGTCGTAATAGAGGACCGCGGCCTGGTAGCGGACCTCGATCTCGTCCTGGTTGTTCGGGAAGAGCTTGTTGTAGCTGTCGCAGGAGTTCGCGAGCGCCTGCTCCCACTTGGTGAGCGGCTGCTCCTGCAGCTCCTTCACCGAGCGCTTCACGACCTGCTTCTGCTTCTCGACGGTGTTCTTCTTCTTCTGCTCGTCGATCTTCTTGTCGCCCTCGACGGACGACTTCACCATCTGGCCGCGCTCGATCTTGACCAGGTTGTTGTACGCGAGGATCGCGGCGTACGCGGCTGACTGCCGGTACTTCTCCTGGCTGATCTCCTTCGCGGTGTCGCGGTTGGGGATCTTGAACGCGACGAGCTCGTCGTACTGCTTCGCGGCCTTCTCCCACTCCTCGAGCGCCCAGAGAATTTCCGCGTAGTAGAACTTCATGTTGAACGCGTAGTCGGAGATGAACGCCTCGTCGTCTCCGGTGGCGAACGCGTCGACGTACTGCTTGTAGATGTCGCCGGCGAGCCGGTACGTGACGGCCTGCTTCGTCTTCTGCGCTTCCTGGTGGTACTCGGTGACCACCGTGCGCATCGCCTCTTCGGCGACGTTGAAGCCGTTGCGCAGCACTTCCTTCTTCGACTCGTTCGCCTTCCACCACGAAGAGCCCGGCCGGTAGAGCTCGGCCATCTTCTTGGTCTCGGCCTTCACGTTGTCGCGCTGGCGCAGGCCTTCGTAGCCCTTGATGATCTGCTGCTGGAAGTCGGGCGCGCTCTCGGCGACCGGGTTGTCGCTGAGCAACAGACGGAACGTCTTGATCGAGTTCTCGTGGTGGCCCGCGTCGTACAGCGCGTAGCCCATGCGCGTGATCAGCTTGAGCTGCGTCTTCTTGCCGGCCTTCGCCTTGAAGTACGCGATCGCGTCGTCGGCGCGGTTGAGCTGCACGAACATGGTGACGGAGTCGTTCAGCGCCTCCGTCTTCAGGTCCGTCATCTCCTTCTTCTTCTCCTGCTTCTCGACGTACTCGATGACGTCCTGCAGCTTCTTGAGCGCCTTCTCGTGCTCGCCGGCGTTGAAGTCGCACCAGGCCAGCTTGTAGAGCGCGTACGACTTGATCTTCGGCTCCTTCTGCTGGAACGCCTTCTCGTACATCTCCTTCGCTTTGCCGAGGTTGTTGGCGACGTCGAAGTAGTGGTTACCGAGCTGGACGTAGCCGTCGCCGATGAACTTCGAGTTCGGGTAGCTCTTGATCAGCTCCTCGTACCGCTTCACGGCCTGCTCGCGCTTGCCGATCTCGTAGAGGTTGTAGCCGAGGGCGAAGAGGACCTCGTCCTTGCGCTCGTAGCTGGGGTACTCGCGCAAGACCGTCTCGTAGAGGCGCATCGTCTCCGAGCGGTAGAGCTCGGACTCGCGGTGATCTTCCTTCGCGTCGGCGACCTTCTCGCCCTTGTTGCGCGCCTCGTCGATCTTCTTCTCGTCCTCCTGAAACTTCAGCATCTCCTTGCGGTAGAGATACTTGCTCTTCTCCCAGTAGAGCTCGGAGAGCTGGAACAGCAGCTCGGCCTTCTGCGGCGAGCCGTCTTCGATCTTGGGGATGATCTTCTTCAGAGACTCGATCGACTCGTCGCGCTTCTGATCGGCGATCTTCTCGCGCTCGACGTCCTCGAGCTTCGGCATGTCCTTGAACTTGGCGGGGCCCTTGCGGACCTCTTCCTTGCTCGGAGGCCCCTTCTTCTCGGCCTCTTTCTTCTTGGGATCAGCGGCAGCCGGCTTGGCGTCTTTCTTTGCCGCGGCTGCGAACGCAGAGCCGAACGGAAAAACGAGAGCGAGCGCCAACGAGGCGATACGAACGACCTTCATTCAAGTCTCCTGAGGGGAAAAGCGGGCGGACCCTACACCATCGCGGAATCGGAAATAAAGCTCAGGTCCGCGGAACTTCCGGTACGTCCGCGCACATCGAAAAGGAAGTCTCGGGACCTCTCAACTGAATGCATCCGCGAGTCACCTTCACGACTTCGAATCCTTCAGCAGACAGACGATCACCGGCTCGAACCAACACGACTTCGCCGGACTTATTCTCGACGATCGCTTGTTGGGCACGCGTGTCGACCACGCGCAATTTCGCCACAGGCACGTCGGCGAAAGGGTGCGCGGTCTGAGCGGGAGTGGGCTTCTTTGGCTTCTTCTTGGCAGCTTTGCCGGCCGCGAGGGCGTCGGGCGCGAGCAGCAGCGTGAGAGCTACCGCGAGCGCCCGGGCCGTCATTCGGTCGCCTGTCCCGGGCACTTCTTGAGCGTGTACTGGTAGTACCCGATCTCGTCGCGCCAGAACTCGCCCTGGAACTTCCAGTAGTTCCAGTTCTCGGCGGGCATCTGCGGCCGGTAGAGGGCCTGCTTGCGCAGCGCGGCCTTCTGATCGACGCCGGCCTCGGCGAGCTCTTTTTCGGCCTTCGACGTCTCGAAGCGAATGATCTCGGCCGTGTCGGCGAAGCCCTTGATCGACTTGTACGCGTTCACGAGGCCGATGCGCGCGAGGCGGCCGGCGACGACCTCGTAGCCGCCGCGGATGCCGTCGAGCTGGGTGATGACGTCGTTCGAGAGGCGGGCCGCGCGCCAGGCCGAGTTCTCTTCGAGCTGCTTCTTCTCGACCTCGATCTGCTTGAGCAGCGAGAAGACGCCGAGCATGCGCTCGTTGGAGCGCACGTTGTTGAGCACCGCGAGCGGCACCTTGTCGGTGTCCCTCGCGTCGATGAGCTTGAAGTACTCGATCGGATCGCGCTGCTCGGTGCCCTCGACCAGCGGCTTCAGCTTCTCGGACATCGGCAGGTAGATCTCGTCGAACGCGGCGAGCGCGGACTTCGACTCTTCGTAGAGGCAGCTGAAGTAGTAGATGGTCGCCTTGAGAATCCACGACTCGGGCTGGAAGGCGCCCGCGAACTGGGGAGCGTGCAGCGCCTGCAGCGAGCCGAGGCCGCCGCCGAGGTCGTCGTTCTGGAAGCGGGCGAAGCCGTTCTCGAACAGCGCCTGGTCCCAGTACTTCGAGAAGCGCGGGATCTGATCGTACGCCTCGACCGACTTGTCGTAGCGGCCGAGGCCGTAGTGCACGCGCCCCAGGCCCAGCAGCGCGAGCTGCTTGGTGAGCTTGTCGTCCTTCTGGTTCGGCAGCTTCGAGTCGATGACGGTGGTGAACGCCTTGATCGCGTCGTCGAAGCGCGTCGCCTCGCCGGGGTAGCGCGGGTCGGCGTAGATGGTGCCGAGCAGGTACTGCGCCTTCAGGTAGACCGTGGTGTCCTGCGGCACGGCGAGCGCGAAGTCGCGGCCTTCGTCGAGCTTCGCGCTGCGGTAGTCGAGCGTCGCGATGAGGTAGTTCACGCGCGCGAGCACCTCGGACGGCAGCGTCGCCCAGGCGTCGGCGTCGTAGTACTTATTGAGCTCGCTGGGGATCATGTACATGTCGTCGAGCTGGTCCTGGATGTTGACCAGGCCCTCGACGGCCTTGAGGTGGAAGGGGTGCGCCTTCCCTGCCCTCAGGATCTGATCGAAGTACACGAACGCGCTGACCGGCATGCCGCGCTTCTGGAACGAGGCGGCCAGGTAGTACTGGCTCTTGTTCTGAAGGTCGGGGTCCGTCGACGAGTTGTTGACCTCGTAGAACAGCTGGGCCGAGTCGTCGTAGTTGCCCGCGTTGAAGGCCGAGAGCGCGCGGTTGTAGACGCCGAGGTCCTGCGCGCTCGCCGAGACCGCCGCGAAGACTGCGATGAAGAGGATTGAGCGGTTCATGGCTTTTTAGAACGTGAACGAGAGGCCGAGGTAGAGGCCCAGGTTGTTGAGCACGTCGGAGGACGGGTTCTTCACGAGCGCGTACGCGAGCGGAACGTCGTCGCTGCGCTTGCGGTCGTTCGACGGGTCGCCGTCACCGTCCGAGTCGTCGAGCCCGTTGAACCGGTCAACGTTGCAGCCCGCGCCGACATTCGCGGTGGTGACCATCTGGCCGGCGCGGAGCGCGGCGTCCATCGCGCGCAGATCGTTGTTGTTGCAGCCGTTCACGTTGTCGACGCGCGCCGCGTAGACGAGGTCGCGCAGCTCGAGGCGCAGCGTCAGCCACTTCATGAACTGCACGCGGAAGCCGCCGCCGATCTCGGCCATGAAGCGCCAGCCGGTCTCACCGAAGGTGGCCGGGCCCGCGTCGTTCGCGGGCTTGAGCTGGTGACGCGTCATGCCGGCGCCGGCGCCGGCGGTCAGCACGACCGCGAAGTGAATGAGGTACGAGTCGTAGAAGACGAACTTGCCGTAGAGCGGAGTGACCTCGACGCCGCCGATCGCTCCGCCGACGAGGAGCAGCGAGGTCGCGGCCTGCGCCTCGGCGCGGACCTTCTCGATGAGCTCGGCGTTGAAGTCGGACTCGCGCGCGATGTAGTTCCACTGGCCCATCGCCGTCAGCGCGAAGTTCTCCTGCAGGTGCCAGGTGAAGCCGAGCGCCGCGCCGATGTGGTTGGTGAACTTGCCGTTCACCTGGGCGACGAAGGGGTAGAGCGTGACCTCGCGCGCCCACTTGTCGCTGAACTCCTTCTGCTCGACGATGTGGACGGCGACGTTCGGGTTGTAGAGCGGCGCGCCGGCGACGAGCTTCTGCTGCTGGTCCGAGGTCGTGGGGCCGGTGTTCACGGCGCCCTCGGCAGGCGGCGGCGCGTCGGCCTTCGGCGCGTCGGTCTTGGCCGGCTTCGGCGGCTCGTCTTCGTCGTCATCGGAAGCCGCCGCGGGAGTCGGGTTCGCAGGCTTCGCGGGCTCGGCAGCGAACGCCGTCGCGGCGAGCAGGGTCAGCAGGACGAGGAGTGCGTTTCTCATGGGTGCTTTCTTTCCCCTCAGAACATGAACGAGTAGCCGACCTGGACCTGGACCAGGTTCGTGATGCCGCCGACCTCGGTGCCGTTGCCGGTCGGGTTGTCAGGGTTCGTGGCCGCGATGTTCCGATTCACGCCGACGTAGTACGAGTCGAGGTAGCTGAAGTCGCGGATCTCGACGCGCAGCGAGTGGTGGTTGCCGACCACCGGGAGGAACAGCCTCCAGCCGAGCGCGGCCGTCACGATCGGGCCGACGGTCGCCTGCTTGTAGTAGTCCTCGCACGAGCTGCCGACCTTCCGGTTGCAGATCACGACGGACTGGCGCTGGAAGTAGCCGGCGCCGCCGCCGAGCGAGACGTAGAGCTGGAAGTGGATCGGGTTGCCGAAGAGGACGTCCTGCAGCAGGCCGCCGATCTTCCCGTAGAGCGGCTGCCAGCGAAGGCCGACGACGCCGTGGGCGACCATCTCCCAGAGGTTCGTCATGTCGTCGGCCGTCATGGTGTTCGTCCCCACGAACTGATCGGCGACGTCGCCCGCCAGGCTGGTGTGCCGCGAGTACGAGCCGCCCGCGAGCAGCTCGACCGCGAACGTCTCGACGAAGTTGTACGAGACGTTGAGGTTGCCGGTGTAGTGCTCGGTCAGCTGCGTGAGCACCGCGAACCCGAAGTTCGCGCCGATCTCGAAGCGGCCCGCAGTCGTGAAGAGCTTGTTGCGCACGGCGACCTTCTCGACGAGCGCGCCTTCTTCGGCTTCGGCGGCTGCCGCCGGCAGTGCAGACAGAGCGAGGACCAGGACCAGGGCGCGTTTCATTCTTCGTTCCTTTACGGGCACGTCGACTGGAAATCGGGTTTGACGTCGTAACAGATCTCGACCGTCGCCAAAGACTCTGGAACGGCGGTGCCGTCGAAGCGGATGACGTTGCGCGAGACGTTGCCGTCGCACTTCACGTACTGCGCTCCGTTCGGAGTGGCGGTGAGCCGCACGTCGAGCTTCTCGGCGCACCGCTGGTTGCGGCACTTCTCACCCATCGGGCAGTTGCCGTCGACCATGCACGTCGGCGCGTTCGCGGCGGACTGGTAGACCTCGAAGCCGCTGGCGACGCCCATGACGTTCTGCACGTCGGGGCCGCGCGACAGGCGGAACTCCTTGCGCAGGCCGCTGGCGGCGTAGCCGAGCGCCGAGAGCGCGGAGCTGAAGTCGCTCTGGCAGATGTCGACGCCGACGCCGCCGGTGGCGTTCGCGACCTGCAGGTAGCGGCCGCCGTAGTAGGCGACCTCGATGCCGCTGTCGGGCAGACCGGCGTTGAAGCCCGACTTGGTGCAGGTGCCGCCGGCCGACCGGCAGCAGCCGACGTGCGGCACGTTGTCGAGGAACTGCGAGGGCACCCCGGCGTCGGGGTCGTCGTCCATCGCGACGATCGCGGCGGCGGTGACGAGATCGCCGTTGCCGTAGCCCTTGTAGGTCTCGAGGAAGCGCGTGAAGTACTGCGTGCTGCCCCAGTTGCCGGCGCCGGCGAGCGAGTTGTCGTTCGCGCAGCGGCAGCCGGGGTCGGCGGTGCAGACCGGCTGGCGCGTGAGCGGCTGGCACGACGAGTCGTCTTCATCGGACACGAAGACGACGTAGAGCGCGGCGTCGTTGCGGATGAACTTCTCCGTGGCGCCGGAGATGTTCACCGGGTTCGTGAGCGCGAGGTAGGCGGCGTAGAGGCCGCGCTCCTGCGCGGAGCCGTTGGTGCCGACGCGGCCGAGCTGATCGAACGCGGCGACGGCGCTCGAGGTGCCGGCGTCTCCCGCGGTCGCCTGCGTGTTGCAGATCACTCCGCCGGTCATGAGCGGAGTGCACGCGATGTAGTTGCCGGTGAAGCCGCCGAGCGTCCAGGTGCGGAGCTCTCCGCGGGTGAGCGGATCGTCGGTGTCGGTGGAGATGACCGCAATGTGGAAGTCGATCGGCGGGTTCGCGTTGACGAGCTGATCGACGAAGGTGTTGAAGTTGGCCGCGAGCCGCGCCTGCTTCGGAGCCATCGAGCCCGAGCTGTCGACGACCCAGAGGATGTCGACCTTGCGGACGGAGAGCTGGCGGTAGCTGTCGCACTGCCTGGGCACGTTGATCTCGAAGTCGTCGGTGTAGCCGCCGTCGTCGATGAGGATCGCCGGAGTCTTGGTGTCGACGCCCGGCGTGCCCGGCACCACCGTGTACGGCTCGAAGACGCGGCGCGTACGCGTGCGGTCTTCGCAGGCGGTGGTCGTCAATGTGACGGCACAGATCGCGAGAGCGATGACGAGACAGGGGCGCATCCTGAAGGCGCGGGTAGCTAGCACAGGCCCGAGATTTCAGGGAAACCGTTTGAAGAGGCCGGCCGCCGGGGGCTTCCCTGCCCGCCTTGAGTGTCGCGGGAGGGGGGTTCCCGTCAGAAGGCGACGCCGAGGCCGGCGTGCAGCTGAACGCTGGTCAAGAGCTGCCCCGACGCAGAGCGCATCACCGCATTCGGTGGCGAGCCGCGTGGCGACGAGGAGGATCACCTGGGCAGCCCGAAGACCTCGAAGGTGTTCCGTTCCCGGAAATGCCTGTCGAAGGTGAAGGCGCCCTTTGCCGCGCGGTGTTCGATCATCGCGAACGAGATCGCATCGCAGAGGCTCCAGTCCTTGTCCGAGTGCTCGAGAAGCAACTGCCGACCGACCTGCTCCTCGTCCTCAGTGGCACGCACGACGAGCTGCCGCATCTGCGCGAGCCATTGGCGAGCCGCCGCGCGGCCCAGACGCATGACGAGAAGCCCGTGCGCTTCGGTCTCGATGTAGTTCGTGATGAACGGCACCGTCTTGCGCAGAGGCCCCTTCATGGTCTTCACCGCGGTGTGGTGCCACCGCTCGCTGGCGTCGAGGACCGCGAGTATCGCGCTGCTGTCCCAGAGGACGGAGTTCCTCATCGACGCCGCGCTCCGGCCTCTTCCGCGAGGTAGGAGTGCTTGTCCGAAGCGCCCGGGCCTGCGCCCCCGCTCTTGAAGGCCCCGACGAGCTTCCAGATGGGGTGATTTTCATCGAGGGGCCTGCCTACGGCCGGCTGTGCCAGCGCATCCGCGGGGATGAGCCGTTTTCGCCCCCGCTTCACGCTCGGCAATTCGTTCGCCCGAAGTCGCCGCCATACCGTCGAGAGCGACACCCCGCTCGCCTTCGCGAACGCTTGGGGCGTCAGCAGAGCATCACCGGCCTCGGCGACCTTCGGCAGGGACAATGGTCGCTTCTGGTACACGCCGGCACCGTGTCACTCGGCGTGTCACAGTGTCAAATGCCCGCCGACCCTGACAGGCGCTACTGCAGCTCGGGCGGCAGGCACACCGTCGCCGACTTCCCGTCGACGGTGTTCAGCATCTCGCACACCCAGCCATCGGGGCAGTCGGTGACCGGATCCGTGCACGAGCTGGTGCAGACCGGGCCCGATTCCTTGCGAATGCAGTAGCCGCTCGCGCACGCCGCGGGGCCGAACGAGCAGTCGGCGCCGATGCTGCCGCCGCCGTTCGGGAAGCACACGTCGACCTCGCCGCTCATGTTCGGCATCGCCGCCTTGCGGCAGGTGAAGTCCGTCGGGCACGCGGCGCCGTTCGCGCACGTCACGGTGCAGACCTGCGAGGTGCCCAGGTCGAGGCACGTGCCGGTCTGGCACGGAGGCCGGCCCGGCGTGCAGTCGTCTCCGAACAGGCCGCCGAGCGGAGCGCAGACGCCCTGCCCGCTCACCGGGCGATCTCCGTTCCGCTTCGACGCCGAGCAGTCGTAGCCGGTGGCGCTCGCCTCGCAGCACTGGTACCGCGTGTCCGAGCAGTCGGCATCGCGCTGGCACGGCAGCGAGCACAGCGAGGTGCTCCCCGCGACGAGGCAGACGCCGTTGATGCAGTCCTGAGCGCCGTTCGTGCTGCAGTCGTCGCCCAGGCGGCCGAGGCCGACCGCACACGAGCCGCGCTGCGGCATGCACATCTTCTTCATCGAGCCGTCGGTGTCCTCGACGTCGCGGCAGAGGAAGCCGACTCCGAAGCTCTGCACGCAGGCCGCGTCGTCGGCGCACGGCGTGGTGCAGAACGCCTCGCCGCGGTACGGGCACGAGGGGCAGTTGTTGACGATGCAGCGGTTCTCCGGGTGCGCGCCGCGGCGGCAGTCGTCGGTCGTCGAGCACGGCGTGCACATGCGGCCGTCGGTCGCGGCGGTGCACTTGTTGTTCACGCAGCGGCGGCCGAGACCGCACTGACGGCTCTCGTCGGCCTCGGTCGTCGCGTCACAGTAGCCGACGCACGTGTTCGAGTTCGGCACGCACTGGAACGGCCCCTTCACGTTCGGGTCGTCGCTCTGACCGATGTTCGTGCACGAGAAGCCGGTCGGGCAGTCGGGGTTCTCGGCCGAGACGAGCTTTTCCGGCTCGCACATCGTGCCGGCCGGGCACACGTTCTTCTTCGGGTTGCAGTCGCGGCCGCAGAACTGCTCGCCGCTCACGACGTTGCGGACGCAGACGTCGAACGGGCCGCCGCACTCGGAGTCTCCGCGGCACGAGGCGCACAGCGGCTTGCCCGCGTTGCACGACATGTTGATGGGAGCGCACTGGCGCGTGGTCGTCGACGCGCCCGGCGTCGTCGGCAGCGAGGTGCAGGTGAAGCCCAGCGGGCAGGCGTCGTTCGCGCCGCACGCTACGGTGCAGAACTGCTCGCGCGACGACAGCGCCTCGAAGCACAGGCCGCCGCTGGGGCACTGCAGGTTGTCCTGGCACGGAGAGCACAGGCCGCGGCTCACCTTGATGTAGCAGTGGCCCGTCTCGGTGTTGCAGGTGTGACCCGAGGGACAGTCTGCGTCGACCTCGCAGCCGTCGAGGCGCTTGCAGATGCGGCCGTAGCGGCCGGCGCCCTGGCAGAGGAACCCGTCGCTGCAGTCGGAGTCCTCCATGCAGTTGACGGAGCAGAAGCCCGAGACGTTGTCGAGCGAGACGCAGAGATCGCTCGCGCAGAGCGCGAGGCCGTTCTCGGACGTCGCCGCGGGGTTGCACGGCTCGCCCAGGGGAATGGTCTGCGATCGCGTGCCTCCGCACGCACCGAGAACCAGCGTGCCACCGCACGCGATCAGCAGACACCTCAGGGCGAGCGCGGCGCAGCGCACGTTCGTTCGGACGCTTACTTCTTCTTGTTCGCGGCCCGCATCGCGACCTTGATCGACGGCTTCACGATCACGATGCCGTCGTTGTGGCCGGCGATGCCGCCCTTGACCAGCAGGAGGCCCTTGTCCGTCAGCACGTCGACGACGGTGAGGTTCTGCGTGGTGATGTTCTCGACGCCGTAGTGACCGGGCATCTTCTTGTTCGGGTACACGCGACCGGGCGTCTTGCGCTGGCCGACGGCGCCGGGGTGCTTGCGGTACTCGTGCGTACCGTGCGTCTGGCCGAAGCCGCGGAACTTCCAGCGCTTCACGACGCCCTGCGTGCCGCGGCCCTTGGTGACGCCGCTGACGTCGACGAGCTCGCCCTTCTTGAACATGTCCGGCTTCACCGCATCGCCGACCTTGTAGCCGCCGAGCTCGTCCGCCGAGACGCGGAACTCCTTGACGAACTTGCGGGGCTGCGAGCCCGACTTCTTCACGTGGCCCGCCTCGGGCTTGTTGAGGCGCTTCTCCTTCGCCTCGCCGAAGCCGAGCTGCACGGCGGTGTACTTGTCCTTCTCCTGCGTGCGCGTGCCGACGACGACGCACGAGGTGGTGTCGATGATCGTGACCGGAACCATGTTCCCGTCCGCGTCGAACACCTGGGTCATTCCGACCTTCTTGCCGATGAGGCCCTTCATTGCCGATCTCCTTCTCTCGCACGTGGCTGAAGTGCCAGAGGTGCGGCCCCTTTTCGAAAGGGGAGCGGGCTCGTACCAGGGGGGTCGTGGGAAATCAACCGCGCGGCGTGAGGCCCCGGGCGACCAGGGCGGCTCCAACCAGGGCGATGGCCGTCGCGAGGCGCCAGCTCGGCGACGCGCTCGACTGCATCGCCAGCGACGACTGGTCCAGGAAGACGCAGGCGGCGAGCGCAGACACGGCGAGGCCGCTGAACACGAGCGGCAGGCTCCACGACCGCCGCGGGGTGACGCGCTGCATGACGGCGTCGATCTCCGACGGCGTGCAGCCGCGATCGAGCAGCTCGATGCGGACCTCAGCGTCGCTCGCGCCGGCCTTCAGCCGCGCCCGCGCGTGAGCCTCGGCGCCTTCGATCAGCGCTTCTTCTCCGGGAGCGCCGTGTCGTCCGCGACGTACACGCGCACGTCCCACAGGCAGTCCTTCTCGGCGGTCTCGACCGGAGCGTCGAGCTTGCCGAGCCAGGCGAGGGTCGCGAGGTCCTGCGCGACGAGCTCGGCGGTCTTCTTGCCGCGATCTTCGCGCGGGCAGTACTCGATGCGCGTCTTGCCGGCGTCGCCGGTGAGCTTCTTGCCCCACCACACGACCGTGACGTCGCGCTTGCGGTTCTGGTCGATCATGAAGTCGAGCAGGTAGTTCATGGTGCGCGGCTTCGCGTCTTTCGACAGCAGCTCGACGCCGCTGCGCTTCTCGCAGCCCTGGTAGCGGCAGTAGTAGCTGCCCGACGGGAACATCGAGTCCGGCGGCGTCGACCTCACCGTCATCGCGCGCTCGGCCTGCAGCTCGACGTCGAGCGTGTAGTCTTTCTTGAGGTCCTTGCACGCGGGGCCGGTGCACGAAGCGATCTTCACCTCGACCTTGCCGAGCTTCTGGTCGAGGCCGTTCTCTTTGATGCCGGCGCCGATGTCCTTCATCTTCCACGTGCCCTTGAGCACGGTGTTGCCCTTCGCCTTGTCGACCTTCTCGGCGTGGTACCGCCCCTTGCTCTCGAGGGCGACGTACGCCTCGGCCGTGCCGACTTCTGCTCCCTCGACGAAGTCCTGCACGCTCACCGCCAGCAACGACGAGACCAGGATCGAGATCATGGCGCGGCAAGAAACCACGCTCTTCGCCGCGCGTCAGCTCAAAGCGCGAACGAGCGCGCGGGCGTCGCCGGCCTCGACGCGCGTCACGGCGGGCCCGAGCCAGGCGCTCGCCTGCTGCGTCGCGATGACGGGAATGCGGCGCGCGACGGCGTCGTGCAGCTCCGGCAGGTGAACCTCGCACCACGCGGGCGCGACGACGACGTCGGGGGAGCCGGTCGTTCGAACGCCCTTGCGGTGGAGGAGATCGTACGGCTCGAGGCCTTCTCCGGTGCGCACGATGAGCTCGAAGCCGAGCGCTTCCTGCGCCTTCAGCAGCTCGAAGATGCCGTGCCGCGGAGTCGCGATGCCGGCGAGCTGCACCTTCAGCGGCCGCTTCGGCGCCAGGGCCTCGAGGTCGGGTGGCCTGCCGGTGGCGACCGTCGCTCCGGTCGCGGAGACGATCTTCGCCGCGTAGGCGCCGCGCACGCGGACCTCGTCGGCGAGCACCCACTCGGCCTCCTGCTCGACGATGGCGGAGGCCGGCGCGCGGTAGTTCTTGAGGAACTTCGAGCCGGGGTGCGCGGCTGAGGCGCGATCGAGATCGAGGTGCAGGCGCCGCAGGCACGGCAGGTCCTGCACCAGCACCGTGCGGAGCCCGCGGCGCTTCGCCTCGGCGAAGACGGGTCTCGCGCACAGCGAGGGAGCGATCACCGTCGTGGCGTCTTCGGGGATCTGGCGCGCGGCGATCAGCGCGAGCGCGCGGCGGAGCGCCAGGCGGGCCTCGATGCGCCGCGGCGCCAGGCGCAGCGCGACGCGCAGCGGAAGGTACGGCGGGCTCCAGATGCGCGCGCCGGGGAAGTGGGAGACCCACGGCAGCGCGTGCTCGGGCGCGACGAGCCAGTTCATGAGAATGACTCCCGCGCTGGGGCCTGTTCGCGCGCCGGCGGAGTTGCCGTCTCCCCCACGGGGGAGACAGTGACACGTGAGTGACAGCCGGTCTCGCCACACGTGAGGCAGCTTCGCTTCGGATCGCTGAGCAGCCGGGATCGATTCACCGCCACGACGTCGCGGAAGGCGCCGCCGACGCGCCGGACGATGCGGTTGGTGCGCACGCGATCGTGCACGCGCTCGTCGATGGGGTTGACCTCGACGGCTCCCTCGAGGGGCAGCGTCGAGCGCGCGCTGACGTGGAGGGCTCCGTCGCGGACCTGAACCTTGAGCGCCACCCGCCCCCGCCGCGGGGCGAACCTCAGGTCCACGTACGGCCAGAGCACGGTCGCGTCGAGGCCCCAGAGCGCGCCGGGCGGTGGCTCGACGGCGACCAGGGAGTGCCCGTGCCGCTCGAGGATGTCGAAGCCCGAGTAGACGGCGAGCTGGAAGAGCGCGCGCGAGAGCAGGCAGATGCCTCCGCCGATGGAGGGCACGATGCAGCCGCCCTGCAGCTCCATGCCGTGGCGGTAGCCGCGCTGGGCGGTCACGCGGCCGAGCGCGCGCCAGAACGAGAACGGTCGATCGGGCGCGAGCTCGAGGCCGTCGAAGGCGGGCGCGGCGAGGCGAACGTTGTGGCGCTTGCCGGCCTCGAAGACGGGGTGAGCGTCGTGCCGCTCGATCGGGATGCGGGCACCGTAAAGAAGGTGAGGGAAACGCCCGGAAGCGTGCACCGGCGCCGCCCCGAACTCGGCGGGCCTCGCGGCCCACTCGAGCAGGCGGTGGGCCTTCAGCGCGGTCATCTTGAAGCGACGTGTCCACCGGCCCACGCGGGACTCGGTGGCGAGCGAAGGATCTTCCTGCATGCGGCCGTCACTGAGCACGACGTGTGCCACCGCTCTTCAGCTCCGGCGTGGCGTGAATGCGGAAGAGGAACTTGAAGTAGTTGATGAGCGCGATGCCGGTGTAGCTGACCGGCACGTAGCGGAAGCCGCGCTTGATGAAGAACCACGCCCAGCGCGCGGCGAGGCTGCCGGAGATGAGGCCCGGGCCCATCTGCGACCGGAACGCGGACGGCACGATGTGCCGGTAGAGGAAGTGCGGGTCCCAGAAGTAGCGCCGCGCGTGGCGCGCGAACGCCCGCTTGCTCTCGAGGTACACCTGCAGCTCGGCGTTGCCCCACGCGGGGTGGGCTTCGATCTCGGAGCCGACGGCCCAGACCTCGGGCGGCACCTTCCGCTTGTCGGTGAGCTTGCGGAAGCGCTCGATGAGGGCGACGAACGAGTCGCAGTTCGCCTGCATCGCGAGCTCGCCCTTGGCGCCGTGGGCGAGGATGAGGATGTCGGCCTGCTGCAGCGCTCCGTCGCAGGCGGAGTAGTCCTCGTAGACGTAGTTGACGCCGAACTTGAGCGGGATGACGTCGGTGGCGCCGGCGTCGAGCATGAGCTGCGCGAATGGAGCGCCGAACGCGCCCGAGGCTCCGGTGATGACGACGATGCGGTTCTTCACCGCGCAGCCGGTGCCGAACACCGCGTCGAAGACGGTGGTGATCGAGCCGAAGTACCGGTCGGGGAACTGCGCGTGCATCGCGTGGTACGCGGCGTCGGTGAAGAAGCCGCGGCGCGGTGCGGGGATGTTGCCCTTCGGCAGCTCGACGGGCCGCGCGGCCTCGTAGAGGAAGCGACCGACCAAGCCGGCCAGCGCGAGGAAGACCGGCAGCAGCGGGAAGATGACGAGCATCAGCAGCGCGGCGATGACCTCGACGCCGAGCTGCAGGAACAGGCGCTGCGGGTGTCCCTTCTTGCACCAGCCCTGCTTCGCGAGCAGCCAGTGCACGCAGTCGAAGGCGAACGTCGCCCAGACGAAGACGAACGCGCCGCCCAGGAAGTAGCCGACGATCACGAGGGAGTCGCGTTAGCACAGGACGCAAGCAACCGTTCATGCTGAGCGGAGCGCCGAAGGCGCCGCAGTCGAAGCGGGCCACGCGTTCGGCTTCGCGCCGCCTCCGCAGCCCTTCAGGCTGCTCCGCTCAGGGCGAACGAGCCGCGTACTCCGATCGTGCTCTGAGGCAGTCGTCGCGGGCGCGAAGCCGGGCCCGAGGGCCTTGGGGGGGTCACGACTTGTGAGGAATCGGCGACGCAGGTTGGGATTTTTCCGAACTGCGCAACGAAAAGCTCACAACTCCCAACCCCCCGCGGGGTCTCGCTGGCCGCCGGCAACCACACGACGATGTTGCTCGACGATCTGCCGCGACGGTCGCCGTCGTTCGGTCGATTTCCTGTCAGCCGCTGAGCGGAGCGCCGAAGGCGCTTCTCCGCTCAGGGTCAACGCGGCCGGCCCCTTTGCGATAGAAGGCCCGGCGTGAAGGAGCTCATCGACCGGCTCAAGAAAGGCCAGCCCGAGCGGCTGCTGGCGCCCCGCAGCGAGGTGCCCGCGGTCGACGCGATGCCCGGCCAGGGCGAGGTCGAGCTGTCGGGCCGCCGCGCGGTGAACTTCGGCACCGACGACGCCCTGGGCCTGGCGACCGACTCGCGGGTGAAGGAAGCGGCGGCCGCGGCCATCCGCCGGTACGGCACGCAGGGCCACGCGACTCAGGTGCTCACGCGCGAGCTGGAAGAGCGCCTGGCCGCGTTCCTCGGCCGCGAGCGGTGCCGCGTGTCGGGAGATCCTGCCGCGCTGCTCAGCCCCTTCGCGGCCGCGACGGCGACGGTGCTGAGCGACGCGCGCCACCACGTCGGCCTCGATCGCCTGCTGCCGCGCGCGGTGTCGCACGCCCGCGGAGATCTCCTCGCGCTCGAGGCCGCGCTCGCCGCCGCGGAGGGCCCGACGCTGCTGGTCGCCGCCGGCATCCACGCGAGCGAGGGCGACCTCTCGCCGCTGCCGCGCCTGCTCGAGCTGTGCACGCGCTCGAGCGCGACGCTGCTGGTCGACGAGACGCGCTCGCTCGGAGTGCTGGGCCCGACCGGCGCCGGCGCCGCCGAGCACCTCGTCGGCACCGAGCCGTCGGTGCTGCTGGCCGGCTCGCTGTCGGGCGCCCTCGCCTCTCGCGGCTTCTTCGTCGCCGGCCCGCGCGAGCTGGTCGACACGCTCGAGGGCTCGACGCTGTCTCCGGCGAACGCGGCGGCGGCGCTCAAGGCCCTCGAGCTGATCCAGTCCGAGCCGCAGCGGCGGGCGCGCCTGTTCGACGTCACGCACAAGCTGCTCGACGGGCTGCGCGCGCGCGGGTTCGACATCGGGCCGACGGTGACTCCGCGCGTGCCGCTGTGGATGGGCGACGAGGTGCGCGCGGTGCGGTTCGGTCGCGCGCTCATCGAGAACGGGGTGCTGTGCCAGCTCGTCGCCCTGCCCCGCCGCGCGCGGCTGGTGCTGACTCCGCAGGCGACGCAGTCGGATGCGCAGATCGATCAGGCGCTCGCCATCGTCGAGCGCACCGCGAAGAAGCTCGAGATGATGCCTGAGCCCGTCGGCTCGGAGCTCGCACCGATCGAGCTCGCGCGGCCGGGCATGTCGATGTTCTCGAGCCCGTGCGCGCAGCACTGGCTGCTGACGCAGCCGGCGACGCAGGTGCCGCCGGCGGCGATGGCGCCGGAGCCCGGGACGCCGCGCGACGTGGCGGCGAAGCTGTTCGACGCCGTCGAGACGCTGACGTGGCGGGCGGCGAACGTGCGTGCTCCGGCGCTGCGCCAGCTCGGCGCGCTGCTCACGCGGAAGAAGCGCTGAGCTGCTGCACCCAGGCGTCGGGCAGCCCGGCGGACTTCGCGCCGCGGGTGAGCGCCTCGACGAAGGCCTTGCTGACCGGGCCGTCGGTGCTCGCGCGCTGCGGGTTCGTGGCGAACGCGATCGCGTCGACGACCTCGCCCGACTGCAGCTTCACCTTCACGGGCTTCTCGACGCACATTCCGGTGATGGCGCCTTCCTTGTGCTGGATGACCGCCCAGTCCTTCTCGGCGATCTCGAACAGGCGCCCGTGCACGGTGGAGCCCGGCGAGTCCTTCAGGCCGGCGACGCGGCCGCCCCAGAAGCGCGACGGGAAGTCGAAGACGATGCCGAGGTTCTGCGCCTCGGCGAGCTTGCCTTCGGGCAGCTCGAAGAAGTCGTAGCCGTGCTGCGAGCGCCACTCGAGGAACGCGGTGCGGTCGAGAATGGTCGAGTACGCGAAGTAGCGGCGCGTGCCTTCGCCGGCGGCGTCGCGCTTCTTCATCACCTGGTCGTAGTGCGAGTCCATGTGGCCTCCCTATAGGCGCAGGCCAGTTCCGTTGCATCCACCCTGTATGGGCGTGACGTTTTCCCCATGAGCACGCTCTCCGCCCAGGAGGTCCAGGTCGCCGCCGAGTCGCTCGAGCGGTTCCGGCCGCTGCTCGGCGACGGGCCCGTCGAAGAGGCGCTCGCGATCGCGCAAAAGCTGCGCGCGGCGCTCGCAGGGCGCAGGCTGTGGAACGTCAACTCCACGGCCGTCGGCGGCGGCGTCGCCGAGATGATGCGCCTGCTGCTCGCGTACGCACGCGGCGCCGGCCTCGACGCGCGCTGGTGGGTGCTGCGTGGCGACGCCGAGTTCTTCCGCATCACGAAGCGGCTGCACAACGCGCTGCACGGAGAACGGGGCGACGGCTCGCTGCTCGGCGCCGGCGAGCGCGTGCACTACGAGAAGGTCTGCGCCGAGAACCTGCAGACCCTGGTCGGCGCCGCGGGAGCCCAGCCCGGCGACGTCGTGCTGCTGCACGACCCGCAGACGGCCGGCCTCGCCGCCGGCCTCATCGCGGCGGGCTTTCACGTCGCCTGGCGCAGCCACATCGGCGCCGATCACACCAACGCCGAGAGCGAGCACGGCTGGGAGTTTCTCGCGCCATACCTCGCCACCGTCCCCACGCTCATCTTCAGCCGCAAGCAGTACGCGCCGCCCATCTTCAGCGACCGCCGCGTCGTCATCATCCAGCCGTCGATCGACCCCTTCTCCACGAAGAACCAGGAGCTGCCGCCGCGCGTCATCCGCGACGTGCTGCGCGAGACCGGGCTGGTGGGCTCACGGCGCGGGATCGCGAGCGTGAAGTACCGCAGGACCGACGGCACCGAGGGTGAGGTGACGCACGCGGCCGACGTGATGAACACCGGGTCTCCGCCGGCGCTCGAGACCCCGCTCGTGGTCGAGATCTCCCGCTGGGACACCCTCAAAGATCACAAGGGCGTGATGGAGAGCTTCGCCCTGCTCGTCGAGCGCGGCGGCGCCGGCGATGCCGAGCTCCTGCTGTGCGGACCGAACGTCACGGCGGTCGCCGATGATCCCGAGGGCGCGCGCGTGTTCGCCGACGTCGCGGCGCGCTGGCACCAGCTGCCGCACGAGATCCGCCGCCGCATTCACCTCGCCAGCATCCCCGTCCACGATCTCGACGAGAACGCGATCATCATCAACGCGATCCAGCGGCACGCCGCCGTGGTGGTGCAGAAGAGCCTGCAAGAGGGCTTCGGCCTCACCGTCACCGAGCCGATGTGGAAAGGCAAGCCCGTGGTCGCGTCGCGCGTCGGCGGCATCGCCGATCAGATCGTGCACGAGGAGAGCGGTCTGCTCGTCGACGACCCGACCGACCTCGTGGGGTTCGCGGGGCTGCTCGGGCGCGTGCTGGCCGACCGGAAGCTCGCCGCCCGCCTCGGCGCCGCCGCCCGCGAGCGCGCGCACGGCCGCTTCCTCTCGCTGCGGCACCTCAAGCAGTTCGGCGCCGTCATCCTGCAGCTCTTCGAGCGCTGACGGCGGTCACAGCGTCGGCACGTAGACGATGTCGCCGCTCTTGAGCGCGAGGTCGCCTTCCGAGCCGGGCTTCACGCGCGTCACGGTGATGGTGAAGTGCGAGCCCTCACAGCGCTCGACCACGACCGCGTCGGGCTGCGCCTGGGGAGCGAAACCGCCGGCGCGATCGATCGCCTCGAGCAGCCTCGGCGTCTCGTCGACGGCGAACTTCCCCGGCGCGTTCACCGCGCCGATGACGACCACGCTCTGACCGCACTTCCCCTTCGGCTCCGTCGGCGTCACCTGCACCAGCGGAGCGGTGGCACACGACGCGGCGAGCAACAACACGAAGCGCTTCATGCCAAATGTGTACTCGGCACCCTCCCTCTCATTCACTGCGCATTGCTTCGACCGGGTCGAGCCGGGCCGCGCGCGCCGCGGGGTAGATCCCGAAGACGAGACCGACGCCGGACGACATCGCGAGTGACAGCGCGACGGCCCAGAGCGGTACCGCGGTATGTAACCCGAGCGTCCAGCGGCCGAGGAACGCGATGCCGAAGCCGAGCGCGATGCCGAGCACTCCGCCGGTGAGCGAAAGCGTGACGGCCTCGGTCGAGAACTGCAGCAGGATGCGGCGCCGCCGCGCGCCGAGCGCCTTGCGAATGCCGATCTCCCGCGTCCGCTCGGTGACGGCGACGAGCATGATGTTCAAGATGCCGATGCCGCCGACGAGCAGCGAGAGCAGGCAGACGCCGAACGTCGCGGCGGTGATCACCTTCGAGAGATCGTTCAGCGTCTTCGCCATCGACTCGTTGGTGGCGACCTCGAAGTCGTTCTCGGCGTTCGGGTCGACCTTGCGGCGCTGGCGCAGCACGCGCTCGACCTCCTGCTGGGCGCGGTCGACGAGCTCGGGCGTGCGCGCCTGGACGTTGAGCGAGACCGTTCGCCGCTTCCCGAAAGCGCCGAGGAACGTGTTCATCGGCAGCACGATCACGTTGTCCATGTTGAACATGCCGAGCAGCTTGCCGCGCCGCTCGAGCACTCCGATGACGGTGTAGGGCCGGCCGCGAATGCGGATCTCCTGGCCGAGCGGCTCGAGCTTGGGGAACAGGCGGTCGGAGACGTCGGGGCCGAGCACCGCGACGCGGCGGGCGTCGAGATCCTCCGCCTCGTTGAAGAAGCGGCCGTCGGCGATCTGCATGCCGGCGGTGTCCGGGTAATCGGGGGTCGTGCCCTGCACGAACACGTTCGGCTGCGTCTCGATGGCGGCGGTGCTCACCTTGAGCCCCGGGTTCCAGCCCGAGGCCGCGACGACCGACACCGACGGGCAGTGCTCGGTGAGCGCGCGGCGGTCGTCGAGCGTCAGCGGCGGCCGCTTGGCGATCTTGTCCCAGTTCATGCGGTTGCCGCCGAAGCGGATGCCCTGGGGCCACTTGTCGACGCGGAAGACGTTCGCCCCGAGCTGCGAGAGATCGCGGTTCACCTTGATGCGCAGGCCCTCGAGCAGCGCCATCATCGTCACCACCGTCGCGACGCCGATGACGATGCCGAGCAGCGTGAGCATCGTGCGCAGCGGGTTCGCCGCAAAGGTGCCGAAGGAGAGCCGCAGGTTGTCGACGAACGCGCGGATCACTCGTGCCTCAGCGCCTCGACGGGATCCAGGTTCGCGGCGCGCGCCGCCGGCCAGATGCCGAAGAGCAGCCCGACCGCGGCCGCGAAGCCGACGCCGAACAGCACCGTGCTCGCCTTCACCGTCGCCGCGAGCGGAGTCACCCAGCTGACGACCTTGGCTCCTCCCAGGCCCACGATCGTGCCGAGCAGGCCGCCGACGGCCGAGACCACCACCGCCTCGAGGATGAACTGCAGCACGATGGTGCGCTTGCGAGCCCCGAGCGCGCGCCGCACGCCGATCTCCCGCGTCCGCTCGCGCACGGAGACCAGCATGATGTTCATGATGCCGATGCCGCCGACGAGCAGCGTGATGAAGCCGATGGCGACGGCGACGCCGTAGAGCGCTCCGGTGAGCTGGTTGTAGACGCCGGCGAGCTGCTCGGCGCGGTTGATCGCGAAGTCGTCCGGCTTGCTCGGCGGAGTCGCCCGCGCGCGCCGCAAGATCCCCACCAGCTCGTCTTCGGCCGCGTCGAGCAGCTCGGGAGAGCGGACCTTCACTCCGATGGTGTGGCTCTTGTAGCCGCTGTGCAGCGCGCGGAACGTCTTGAGCGGGATGAGGACGGTGAGGTCCTGGTTCTCGTCGAGGATCTTGCCCTTCGGCGAGAGGACGCCGACGACGGTGAACGGGGTGCTGCGCACGCGGATGCGGGCTCCGAGCGGGCTCGAGTGCGGGAACAGCGTCGACGCGACGTCCGCGCCGATCACCGCCACCATCGACAGGTTGTCGTCGTCGGCGCCGGTGAGGAAGCGCCCGTCGGTGACGTCGAAGCCGGCGACCTGCGCGTACTCGGGCGTCGTGCCGGTGACGTCGATGGCGCTCAAATCGATGCCGTTGAACGAGACGTCTTCTTCATTGTTCATCCACGCGGCGATCGCCTCGGCGTACGTGCTCTGGGCGCGCACGGCCTCGACCTGCTCCATCGTGATGGGCTTGCGGTTGCGGTACTCCCACCAGTTGCCCATCTGCACCCACGGGCGCTTCGAGACGTAGAGCGAGGCCGGGCCGATCGACTCGAGCTGCTTCTCGAAGGACGTGTTGAGCCCCTGGATGATGCCGAGGATCGCGAGCAGCGTCGCCACGCCGATGCCGATGCCGACGGTCGTCAGCACGGTGCGCAGGCGGTGCGCTGACAGGCTCGTGACGGCGATGCGGGAGCCTTCGATGAAGTCGACGCGGAAGCTCATCGGCCAGTCCCCGCACCGTTCACGCTGAGCGGAGGCCGCAGGCCGGAGTCGAAGCGGGCCGCGAGTCGGCGTTGGGCCCCCTTCGACTCCGGAGCCCTCCGGGCTCCGCCGCTCAGGGTGAACGCAGCTCCGCTCATGCGCGCGCGACCTCAGGCCCCGGCCCGTCTGCCACCACGTGCCCGTCGGAGAGCCGCACCGCCCTCGGGCACCGCGCGGCGAGCTTCGGCTCGTGCGTGACGAGCACCAGCGTGTGCCCCATGCCGTGCAGCTGCTCGAACAGCTTCACGATCTCCTCACCGGTCGCGGAGTCCAGATTTCCGGTGGGCTCATCCGCGAGCAGCAGCGACGGCTCGCCGGCGAGCGCGCGCGCGATCGCCACGCGCTGCCGCTGCCCGCCGGAGAGCTCGTTCGGCTTGTGCATCATCCGGTCTTTGAGCCGCACCTTCTCGAGCGCCTGCATGGCGCGCGCGCGCCGCTCCTTCGCCGAGACGCCGCGGTAGACCAGCGGCAGCTCCACGTTCGAGAGCGCCGTCTCGCGCGGCAGCAGCTGGAAGTTCTGGAAGATGAACCCGATCTCCTGGTTGCGGATGTCGGCGAGCTCGTCGTCGACCATGCGCGACACGTCTTTCCCGTTGAGCAGGTACGAGCCGGACGTCGGAGTATCCAGGCACCCGATCACGTTCATCAGCGTCGACTTGCCCGAGCCCGACTGCCCGATGATCGCCACCCACTCGCCCTTCGCGATGCCGATGGAGACGCCCTGCAGCGCGTGCACCGTCTCCGTGCCGACCTGGTACGTGCGGTGGATGTCGGTGAGCTGAATCAGCACGGCGGCGCTAGCCCTTGCCCCGGCCGAAGCCGCCCTTCTTCTCGCCGGGCTTCACCTCTTCGATGCGGTCGCCGTCCTTGAGCTCTTTGGCGAGCGTCCGGTACGGGCCCTCGACGACGCGCTCTCCTTCTTTCAACCCGTCGATGACCTCGACGTCGGTGTCCGACGAGATGCCGGTGCGCACGCGGCGCACGTGCGCCTTGTTGTCCGAGTCGACGACGAACACGACCTTCGCGAACGCCTCGGTGCTCTTCGCTGGCACCATCTTGGTGCCTTCGATGCCCGCGGCCGGCACGTCGTTCAGCATCTTCTCGGGCCGTACGGTCACCGCCTGCACCGGCACGACGAGCGCGCTCTCTCGGTTCTCGGCGATGATCTTCACCTCGCTCGACATGCCCGGCAGCACGCCGGGAGGCCGCGCGGTGAGCGCCACCGTGACGGGGAACGAGGTGGTCTCGGCTTCGCTGCCCTGGTTGCGGATGAGGGCCTTCTGCGCGATCTCGACGACGGTGCCCTCGAAGGTCTGGTTCTCGAGCGCGTCGACCTTCACCTCGGACTTCTGCCCCGGCTTGAGGTGCACGACCTCGTGCTCGCCGACCTCGATCTTCACCTCCATGGTCGCCAGCGCGGCGATGGTCATCACCACGTCTTCGCTGAAGTCCGAGCCGCGCACGCGCTCGCCCACCTCGCGGGAGAGCTCGATGACGGTCCCGTCGATCGGAGCGAACAGGGTCGTCTTCGCGAGATCGGAGCCGGCCTCTTCGAGGCGCGCGGTCGCCTGCGACGCCCGGTCGTTCAGCGCCGCCATCTGCGCGAGCGCCTGGTCGCGATCGGCGGTGACCTTCTCGAGCTCGGCCTTCGCCGCGAGGCCCTTCTCGACGAGCGCCGAGACGCGCGCCACCTCGGCCGCGGCGCGCTCGGCGGAGACCTGCGTCGTCCGCACGTCGGCCTTCGCGGCGTTGACCGCGGCCTGCGCCTGCTTCACCGCGGCCTCGAAGCGGCGGCGGTCGATCTTCCCCAGCACCTGCCCGCGCGTGACCTGATCGCCGGCCTTCACGTTCAGCTCGATCAGGTCTCCGGAGAGCGACGAGGAGATCTTCACGGTCGTCGCCGCCTGCACCTTGCCGGCGCCGGTCACGGTGCGCGTGATCGAAGACTTCTTCGCGGTGCCGACCTGGACTTCGACGGCCGGCGGCGGCTTGTCGCGCAGCCCCGCGACCGCGATGGCGCCGACGCCGGCGACGAGCACAGCGGCGATGAGGCCCTTCCACCACGTCATCGGACTTCCTCCACGTCCGCGCCGACCACGCGCTTGAGCGCCGCACGAGCGACCTCGACGTCTACACGCGCCTGCAGGCGGCTCAATTGCGCGTTGACGAGCTTCACCTGGGCGTCGCGGACTTCGAGCGTCGAGCCGGCGCCGGCCGAGAACCGCTCTTCGGCGAGCTTGAGCGAGGCCTCGGTCAGCCGCAGGTTGTCGGTCGCGATCTGAGCGATCTGGAGCTGCGTCTCGAGTTGCTCGATGGCGCGGCGCAGGTCGCCGGTGAGATCGATCTCCGCGCGCTCACGCTGCAGCCTCGTCTGCGACAGCGACTCTCGCGCCTGCTGCACCTGCGCATGGTGGCCGAAGCCGTTGAAGAGCTGCCACGAGAGGTTGAGCCCGCCCCACACCGCGTGGTTGCGGTTCGGGTCGGTGAAGAAGGTGACGCCCACCGGCGCCTGCCGCTGGTAGCCCGCCTGCAGGTTCAAGGTCGGAAAGAACTGCGCCCACGCGACGTCGACCTGCCGCTCGGCGGCCGCGACCTGCTCGTCGAGCACCTTCAGCAGCGGCCGGTGCCGCCGTGCGACGGTGAGCGCTGCCTCGACCTTCGGCGCGGGCCGCTGCGGGACGTCGGGCGTGAGCGAGCCGGGGTCGATCGCCTCGATCTCGCGGGTCGGCTGCCCCAGCCACTTGAGCAGCTCGACCTGCGCGTTGATGACGGCCTGCCGCTGGCGCAGCACCGCGATGCGGTCGTTGCCCAGGTTGACTGCGGCGGTCAGGGCGTCGAGCTTCGCGGCGCGCGCGGCCTCGAACAGACTGTCGGCGCGATCGAGCTGCGTCTCGCTGCCCTTCACGGCGTTCTCGAGCACGCTCAGTGAGAACTGTGCATTGAGGAGCTGGTAGAAGCGGTTCACCGCCTCGAGCTCGGCGACGAGCCGCTGCTCCTCGAGCTGGCCTTCGGCCGCCCGGGCCTGGTGACCCGACAGCGCGAGCTGATTCCACCAGCGACCGCCGTCGACGATGAGCTGCGTCACCGTCAGGTTGAGGCTGTAGGTATTCCGGCTGGTCGCGAACGGCAGGTCACCGATCGGCTGCGCGAACGCGACGACCTCGCCGCTGTTGTCGCGCACCGGCACGAAGTTCTGCACCACCTGGGGTCCGGCGTAGAGCCCCTGAATGCCGCTGGTGAGGCCGACCTGCGGCAGGATCGCCGACCTCGCCACGTTGACGCCGAGCTGCTGGCGCCTCGCCTCGATCTCCGCCCTCAGCGCATCGAGGTTCTGCCGCGACGCCGCGCGAACCTCTTCCAGCGTGATGGGCGCGGCCAACAACACCAGCAACGCGATCACGATCGTGGGCCTCCGCCCGTGAGCCCCGGCAGGCCGACCTGCACCGCCGACAGCATGACGTAGAGAAACAGGCCCAGCCCGACGCCCCGCCACGCGCGCATCTTCGTGCCCGCCGCGAGCCCCAGGCCGACGAGCGCCGCCGCCCACAGGTTGAAAAAGTCGACCTGCGCGAGCACGCGCGAGACCTTCGGCCCGCCGCTGGTCACGACCGCCGACAGTGACGAGGGCAGCAGCTGCGAGGCCATCGCGGCCGACACCACCGGCTGCTTGAGCGCCACGATCCCGAACAGCACGTGAAACACGGCGATCGGCAGGAACGCGACCGCCGCCACGGTGAACGCGTGCACGAACAGCAGCTTGCGGCCGACCAGCCACGCGGCGAGCTTCAACGCGACCGCGAGGAGCAACAGACACAGCGGCATCAGGAAGACGCCCTTCGCGACTCCGCCGACGAGGGCGATGCGCTGGGCCTGCTCGATCTCCTCGTTGAGCTCGCGCTCGGAGGACTTCGCCAGCTCTCCGCTCTGCTCCATCTTGGCGATCACCGAAGGCGACGCATCGAGCCGCAATGCAAACGCGACGCCCGAGAAGCTGACCGCCGCACACAGCACGATCAGGGGGAGCAACCAACGCCGGCCCTCGACCGCCTTGGGCACTCCGGCCACCGGATCGATGAGGGTCTCAAGCATTGAGCGCGCGGCAATAACGCTTAGACCGCCCCGCCATTTCAAGTGTTGGGGGCGCATCAGGCCTGTAGCAGTTTTTTTGCCCGCTCGATCTTTCGGATGTAGGACTGGGGGCTAAAGACCCATGGTCGAAAGCACCGATCTCGCGCAGGTTCTCAACGAAGCGTCGGACATCGCCGGCACCGTCAACCAGCCCCTCACCACCGCTCACGTGCTGCTCGCGATGTTCACGGTCGAGAACCGTGCCGCGCTGCTGCTCAAAGAGCGCGGCGTCGACGAGGACCGGCTGCTCGAGCTGCTCACCTCCGCGCCGCGCGAGCAGGACGGCATGGTGCGCGAGCTGCGCGAGCGGGCTCACGAGATCGCGCACGGCTGCGGCTCGGCGGAGGCCGACTGCATGCACACGCTCATCGCGGCGACCCGCCTGCGCTGCGCCGCGCAGGATCTGCTCTTCAAGACCGGCCTCGATCTCACCGGCCTGCGCAACACCGCGCTCTCGTACTTCACCAGCGGCCGCATGCCGCGTCGCCTGATGCTCTCGCGCGAGCTGCCGCCGGGCATTCCGCGCAGCCCCAGCGGCCGCCCGATCGGAGCGCCCCCTGCCCCGATGCCGCACCCGCAGGCGCAGATCCGCACGGCGACGCTGCCCGCGAAGCCGCCGGCGGCCACGCTCAAGCCGCTGACGCCGCGCGATCTCGTCGACGAGATCACCGACCGCGAGGTGCAGGAGATCGAGGCGCTGACGCCGGTGCCGAGCGCTCCTCCTCCGGTGGCGGAAGCCGCGCCCGTCGCCCTCAAGGGCTCGGAGCTCGACCCTCGCACGTTCCCGCTGCTGACGTCGCTGACGCGCAACCTCACCGCCGCCGCGAAGGCCGGCCAGCTCGACCCCGTCGTCGGCCGCGCCAAGGAGATCGACGAGGTCATCGACATCCTCGGCAAGCGCCGCACGAACAACCCCGTCCTCGTCGGAGAGCCCGGCGTCGGCAAGACCGCCGTCGTCGAGGGCGTCGCCCAGCAGCTCAGCGCGCTCAAAGGCCCCGTCGGCGACCGCATCATCCTCGAGCTCGACATGGGCACGCTGGTCGCCGGCACGCAGCTGCGCGGCTCGTTCAGCGAGAAGCTCAACGGCCTCAAGGACGAGGTGAAGAAGGCCGAGGGGCGCGTGGTCGTCTTCATCGACGAGCTGCACACGCTCGTCGGCGCCGGCTCGACGGGAGACGGCCCGCAGGACGCCGCGAACGAGCTGAAGGCCGCGATGTCGCGCGGCGACTTCCCGTGCATCGGCGCGACGACGCACGACGAGTTCCGCAAGCACATCCAGACCGATCCCGCGCTCGAGCGCCGCTTCACGCCAGTCGTCGTCAACGAGCCGTCGGTGCCGGACACCGTCTACATCTTGAACGGCGTCATCGGCCGCTACGAAGAGCACCACGGGCTGACCTACACGCAGGAGGCCCTGCAGGCCTCCGCCTCGCTCGCCGCGAAGTACGTGAGCGATCGCTTCCTGCCGGACAAGGCGATCTCGATCGCGGACCTCGCGGGCTCGCGCTGCCGGCGCGAGGGTAAAGAGGTGGTCGAGCCGCAGGACGTCGCGCGCATCGTGAGCAAGCTCGCCGGCATCCCCGAAGAGCGGCTGCTGATGAACGACTCGGCGCGCCTGCTCCGCCTCGAGCAGGATCTGGGCGCCCGCGTCATCGGCCACGGCGACGTGATCGAGCGCGTGGCGAAGGTCATCCGCCGCAACTACGCCGGCTTCTCCAGCCGCCGTCCGATGGGCAGCTTCCTGTTCCTCGGCCCCACCGGCGTCGGCAAGACCGAGCTCGCCCGCGCGCTCGCCGACGTCCTCTTCGGCAGCCGCGACGCGATGGTGCGCGTCGACATGAGCGAGCTGTCCGAAGCGCACGGCGTGAGCCGCCTCATCGGCGCCCCCGCCGGCTACGTCGGCTACGGCGACGGCGGCCAGCTCACCGAGCCGGTGCGCCGCCGCCCCTCGTCGGTCGTCGTGCTCGACGAGATCGACAAGGCGAACCGCGAGGTGCTGATGCTGCTGCTCCAGGTCCTCGAAGAGGGCCGCCTCACGGACGGCAAGGGCCGGCACATCGACTTCTCGAACACGGTCGTCGTGCTGACCACGAACCTCGGCGCCGAGGCGTTCACCGAAAAGGCGAAGACGGTCGGCTTCGGCGCGTCCGCGCAGCCGGTGAAGAACGACGACGCCGCGAGCGCGGCGCGCAAGGCGCTGCCGCCCGAGCTGTGGAACCGCATCGACGAGCGCTGCGTGTTCAAGCCGCTCGAGCAGCTCGAGGTCGCGCGCATCGCGACGCTGCTGCTCGACGAGAGCAGCAAGCGGCTCTCGACCGAGAAGGGCATCGAGTACGTGGTCGGCGACGAGGTGGTGCAGCACCTGCTGCAGCGCGGCGGCTTCGACCCCGCGCTCGGAGCCCGCCCGATGCGTCAGACGGTCCAGCGCCTGGTCGAAGGCCCGCTGGCCGAGCGGATCCTCTCGGGCGAGCTGCGCCAGGGCGATCGCGTCCGCATCGGCGTGAGCGGCGATCAGCTGACGTTCGCGCGGGCGTGAAGGTCGTCGTCTACGGTCTCGGCCGCATCGGCGGCGCGCTGGCGTTGGGCCTCAAGCGCGCGCGCTGGGACGTGAGCGTCACGACGCGAAGCCCCGCGAAGGCGAAGAAGCTGAAGCTCGAGTCGACGCGCGACCTCGCGAGCGCAGACCTCGTGGTGCTCGCGGTGCCAGACGCGCTCGTCGGAGAGATCGACGTGCCGGAGGGCCCGGCGGTCGTTCACTGCGCGGGCGCCCTCGAGCTGACGGCGCTGAACGCGCCGGTGCGAGGCTCGTTCCACCCGCTGGTGGCGGTGTCGTCTCCGCAGGACTCGCTGGAAGGTGGCTGGGTGGCGGTCTCGGCGAGCGACGCGAAGCTGCTCCGCACCCTCAAGGCGATGGCGAAGGCGCTGAAGATGAACGCCTTCGAAGTGCCGGAGAGCGGCCGCGCGCGCTACCACGCCGGCGCGGTGATGAGCGCGGGCCTGGTCATCGCGCTGCTCGACGCAGCGGTCGAGGCCACGGGACTGCCGCGCAGAGTCGCCGAGCAGGCGCTGATCGCCCTGACGAAGAGCGCCCTGGCAGGCGCCACGCAACGAGGCCTGGCGAAGTCGATGACGGGCCCCATCGTGCGGGGCGACGCAGCGGTGGTGCAGCGGCACCTGGACGCGCTGCCGCCGGAGCTGCGGGAGCTGTACCGGCAACTGTCGAAGCGGGTGCTGAAGCTGGCGCCGTCAGCAGGCGAAGCGCTCGCTGCGTTGCTCGGTTGACGTTCCCGGCAACGTCCCCGGCCACGTCCCGGTGAACGAACCCGGGCCCGTCGAGTCGTCCACGTACCCGGCGGTTCGAACCCTCCCTTGACGACCATCCCCCCTCACCGTAAGAGCCTCACTCATGGCTCGTGTAACCGTCGAAGACTGCCTCCCCATGGTCGACAACCGTTTCGCCCTGGTGCTGCTCGCCGCCAAGCGTGCGCGTCAGCTCATGGCGGGAGCGCGTCCCATCCTCGACGTGTCGAAGAACAAGCCGCCCGTGCTGTCGCTGCGCGAGATCGCGACCGGCAAGGTGAAGTTCGACCGTGACGTGCGCGAGGCGCTCTCGGGCAAGTACGGCGAAGCGAAGATCGGGTAACAACCCGCAACTCCAACCAGCAAGGAGCAGTTCATGGGCTCGATGTCAGCCGAGGAGATCGTCCGCCTCTCGAAGCAGTACACGCTGTTCGAGTGGTCGGCGCAGGCGGCCATCAACCCGATCCCCATGACCAAGGCCGAGGGCGTCTTCTTCTGGGACGCGAACGGCAAGCGGTACTTCGACTTCAACAGCCAGCTGATGTGCACGAACATCGGCCACCAGGACAAGCGCGTCATCAAGGCCATCAAGGATCAGGCCGACACGCTCTGCTACGCGAACCCGTACATGGCGACCGAGGTCCGCGCGAAGCTGGGCCAGAAGCTCGCCGAGCTGGCGCCCGGTGATCTCAAGAAGGTCTTCTTCACCAACGGCGGCGCCGAGGCGAACGAGAACGCGATCAAGATCGCGAAGATGGTGACGAAGCGCTCGAAGGTGATCGCGCGCTTCCGCAGCTACCACGGCGGCACGAGCGGAGCCGCGAGCCTCACCGGCGACCCGCGCCGCTGGGCCGCCGAGCCGGGCATCCCCGGAGTCATCCGCGTGCTCGATCCGTACAGCTACCGCTGCCCGTTCTGCGGCGGCGGCCCGAGCTGCAACGGCTGCGTCGACAAGCACCTCAAGTACCTCGAGGACGTCGTCATGTACGAGGGCGGCCACAACATCGCCGCCATCATCATGGAGACGGTGACCGGCACGAACGGCATCCTGATCCCGCCCGAGGGCTACCTGAAGGGCGTCCGCGAGATCTGCGACAAGAACGGGATCATGATGATCCTCGACGAGGTCATGGCCGGCTTCGGCCGCACGGGGAAGATGTTCGCCTGCGAGCACTGGGGCGTCGTGCCGGACATGATGACCGTCGCGAAGGGCCTCACCAGCGCGTACCTGCCGCTCGGCGCCGTGCTCATCAAGGACAAGATCGCGCGCCACTTCGAGGACAACGTCTTCTACGGCGGCCTCACGTACAACTCGCACCCGATGGGGCTCGCGGCCGCGCTCGCGTGCATCGACGTCTACGAGCAGGACAAGCTCGTCGAGAACGCCGCGAAGCTCGGCAAGGTGCTCGCGAAGAAGCTCAACGAACTGAAGGACAAGCACCCCAGCATCGGCGACGTCCGCAGCATCGGCCTGTTCTCGATCGTCGAGCTCGTGAAGGACCGGAAGACCCGCGAGGGCCTCGCGCCGTTCAACGGCCACAGCCAGCCGATGAACGATCTGCGCAAGGCGCTGCTCGACAACGGCATCTACACGTTCGTGCGCTGGAACAACTTCTTCGTGAACCCGCCGCTGTGCATCACCGAGGAGCAGCTGCTCGAGGGCCTGGCGATCGTCGACAAGTGCCTCGAGATCACCGACCGCGCGGTCGCGAAGAGCTGAGCCGAGTCGGAGGTCGCACGAAGGCCGTCAGCCGCCTCCGTTCACGCTGAGCGCAGGCGCCACAGGCGCCGGAGTCGAAGCGGGGCACGAGTCGGCTGCGGGCCCCTTCGACTCCTGCGGCGCTGCGCGCCGCTCGGCTCAGGGCGAACGGAGTCGTTCCGATCACCCACCCTACTTCGTCTGCCACCACGCCTTCGTGCGGCGCTTCTTCTTCTTCTTCTTCTTCACGATCGCGCCGCCGTCGGCGTGCGTCCCGGCGTCGCCCGCGGTGATCGTCCCGCCGTCGTCGTCTTCTTCCTCTTCGTCGTCGCCGGCGTCGCCGGCGTCGCCAGCATCGCCGCTCTCCTCGACGCCGGCGTCCGGCACCAGCGGCGCCACGCCCGCGTCCTCGGCGACGATCGGCGGCGGCGGCGCGACGACCTCGGCGACTCCGCCATCCTCATCCGCAGCGAGCACCGGCTCTCCCGGCTCCTCGGGCGGCGGCGGCGGCGGGTCGACCTTCTTGAGCCCCCACTTCACCATCGCGGCCTCGAGCTTGCCCCGGACCAGCGCCGGGTTCTTCACCGCGATGAACCCGAAGCCCCCGACGATCACGAGCAGCATCACGGCGATCATCGCGCGCAGCGCGCCGCCCTTCTTCTTCACCGGCTCGTCTTCGGTCTTGGTCTCGGGCTTGGGCTTGTTCTGCTCCAGCACGCCGGTGTCCGGCACCTCGAGCGGCTGAGCGGCGGCGATCGCCTTCGGGCTGTCGTTCGACGTGATGATCGCGGTGCCCGGCTCCTGCACCGCGTCGGGATCTCCGAAGGCGGCGGCGATCTCCTCCGGCTTCGGGTCGACCTTCAGCTTCTGGTGCGTGCCGCTCACGCGCACGACGGTGGGCTGATCGCGCAGATCGTCGAGCTCGGGGTCGTCGAACGGCTCGATCTCTCCGGTGTCGACGAGCTCCTGACCGACGGCGCGCGCCTTCTCTTCGTGCGTGGAGCCGCCGTACGCCGCGTGCTGCCCGCTCGCGCGCCGCGACAGCCCCGTCGGCACGTCTTCGATCGCGAGCTCTCCGCCGGCGGGCACCGCCACCCCGGCGTCGGTGCGCACGCCTGGAATCTCCGCGTCGCGCGCCAGCGGCCCACTCTCCCAGGGGACGTCGGGCAGCGGCGCCGGAGGCGGCTTCTTCTTCGCGCCGCTCTCCCGCTTCGAGATCGACGGCCGCGGCGGAGGCGGAGGTGGAGGCGGCGCAGGCGGCAGCAGCGGGTCGCCGACGATCGTCTTGTCGTCTTCGAGCCCGTCGTCGTCGTTGCCGAACGCCGCCTTCACCTCGGCCGGCGTCGGCCGCCGACCGATCGGGTTCACCTCGGGCTGCGTGCCGGTGGGGATCTTCGGCTGTGGTCCGCTCTTCCGCGGCGGAGGCGCGGCCGGAAGCCCGGGCTTGCTCGCCCGCGGCTTCGGCGGAGACGACGCCGGCGGCGCAGCCTCACCCGACCCGCGCGGGACCATGTTGCGGAACCCGTCGAGCCGCTCTTCGAACAGCTGCTTGAGCCGCGTGGCGCACGCCTCTTTCGCCGGCAGCCCGGCGCCCAGGATGCGCTCGAGATCTTCTGCGAGCTCGAGCGCCGAGCCCAGGCGACTGGCCGGGTCGGGGAACAGCGCGCGCATCACCAGCGAGTCCAGCTCCGGGCTCGCGTCGGGGTGCACGGTCGACGGCGGAGGGAACTGCGCGCTCGACGGAGCCCGCGACAGCACCGGCGCGTAGTCCTTCTCGAACCCGGTCACCGAGGCGTGCAGCGCGGCCGCGAGCGAGAACACGTCGCACCTCGCGGTGAACGGTCCCCCCGCGGCGGCCTCGGGCGCGGCGAACCGGTTGAACTTGCGCAGCCCGAAGTCGAGCACGCGCACGTCTCCGTCGAAGCCCATCAGCAGCGAGCTGTCGGCGAGGCCGCCATGGACGTAGCCGGTGGTGCCTCCCAACGGATCCTGATGCTCGTGCGCCACGTGCAGCACGCGCGCGGCGTCGGCGACGATGCGCACGACGAGCCCCAGCGGAGGCAGCTGCTCCTGCGCGCGGTAGACGCCGACGATCTCCTTCAGCGTGGCGCCCGGGAAGAAGTCGTAGACGGCGACGGAGGTGGCCTCGATCTCCTCGACGCCCAGCGGAGCCGGCAGCTGCGGGTGCAGGTTCGCCACGGGGATGAGCGTCGCCCGCGCCGTCGGTCGCAACACGACGAGCCGCCGGAACGCGCCCGGGCCCCCCATCGATGCCAACGACGTCTTCCGCCCCTGCCCCGGCGGAAGTCGCCCCACCACCTCGTACCGACCCTTCGTCACACCTGGGGCGACAGCTTAGCAGTGCAGCGTAAACCTCAAGCTTTCGATGTGAGCTTCTCGAGCGCCTTCTTCGCCATGTCGCGCTCCCCGGGGTACGACAGCTCCTTCACCGCGCGCTCCAGCGGCAGCCACGCGGCGACCTCGACCTCGATGCGCATCTGGGGGTCCAGCGCGTCGATCTCGCCGGACTCGTGCTCGAGCAGGAAGAAGCTCACGATCTTGAAGATCGACTTCCCCTCGAACTTGTACGCGTACTTGACGTCGCCGAGCTGCCCGAGCGAGCGGCCTGACAGCCCCGTCTCCTCGCGCGTCTCGCGAATCGCCGTCGCCTCGGGCTTCTCGCCGGGGTCGATGTGGCCCTTCGGCAGCGCGCGCACCTTCGGCTTCCCGCGCGGCTGGATGACGGCGAGCTCCCAGGCGTCACCGGCCTTGCGGACGAGGACTCCTCCCGCCGAGAACTCTCGCGGCACGACTACCCTGCCGTCAGCCGCTGGAGTTTCGCCTCGGCGCCCATACGGTACGTGTGGCGAAGCTCGTTGAGCAGCTCGTTCATGCGCTTCGCGGTGATGAGCTCGACCAGGCGCTTGCAGTACCCCTTCGCCATGCGGTTCGCCTCCTCGTAGCGCCAGCGCTCGTCGGGAAGGAGATCCGCGCGGAACGCGACGCGATCGAACAGCCGCTCGTACAGCGCCTTCGGGTCCCCGTCGCGCCAGTGCAACAGCGCGCAGGAGGCGAACTTGTCGATCTCGCCCTGCGCCTCGAGCTCGAGCAGCGAGACGGTGCGGTCGAGCTGCGCCGCGCGCACGACGTACATGAAGTGCGAGACGCCCTCGGTGACCTCGCAGAACGCCGGCAGATCTTCGAGCGGCGACGCGTTCGCCACGCGCTCGATGAGCGACGGCTCGACGAACAGCGCGACCTCGAGCCCTTCTTCCGACTCGTGCACCAGCAGCTGCTCGCGATCGCCGCTGCCGCCCAGCGCCTTCGCCGCCTCGGCGTCGACGAGGTAGTCCGACACCTTCAGCTCACAGCGCACGCCGTAGATCGCTTCGAGGTGAGACTGGATCCGGTCGAGGAGCACGCGTCAGTTGGGAAGGAGGCCCTTCGGCATGATCCCGACGTCGAGCAGCACCTGCTCGAGGTGCTTCGAGCCCTCGCGCTCGTAGTTCTCGAAGATGCGCACCTGCCCCTGCGGCGTCGTCGCCTGCGCCCGCGCGGCGATCTCTTCGAGCACCTCGGTGAGCGCCGTGAACTTGGTGTGCAGCTCCCAGTAGACGCCCGAGAAGCTCGAGCTCTGGCTCAGCTGCGCGACCTGCGCGTACGCGTTCGCGCCCATCGTCATGTAGTAGTCGGGGCCGACCACGCGGTCTTTGAGCGAGTCTTTGAAGAAGCCCGCCGTGTAGAGGGAGAGGTCTCCCAACCGGCGCAGCGTGCGCACCTTCTCGTCGCGCTCCTGCTGCAGGGCCTTGTGGTACAGCACCGCCAGCGGCTCCGACTCGAACAGCTTCTCCGCCTGCGCGAACTCCGCGAGCAGGTTGACGAGGTAGAACTCCGTCACCTCGGCCACCGACACGCGCTGACTCTTGACCGCCTCGCCGACCACCAACCGGAAGAACTCTTTCAACGAACTGCCTACGACCAGTGTGCTCATGGCTACCTCAAGTGTAGCAACCGACACAGGCCGGGCCAAAATTTAACCCTTGAGTTACAGGGACTTAGCTAGCACTCTCGACGGTCGAGTGCTAATTCAGGGGCTAGGTGCCGTTGGCACTCATACCCAAGGAGTGCCAGTTCGAGCCTTGACGCACAGGGGCGCACGGTTATATCGGCGAGGTCCATTCGCTGGCACTCACATGGGGTGAGTGCCAACCCGCTTCAATACCCAGAGGAAAAGACCATGAAGATTCGTCCCCTGCAGGATCGCCTGATCGTCAAGCGCGTCGCCGAGGAGAACAAGACCAAGGGCGGCATCATCATCCCCGACACGGCGAAGGAGAAGCCGCTCGAGGGCAAGGTGGTCGCGGTCGGTAACGGCAAGGTGCTCGAGGACGGCAAGGTTCGTCCGCTCGACATCAAGGCGGGCGACACCATCCTCTTCAGCAAGTACGCCGGCACGGAAGTGAAGATCGACGGCGAGGATCACCTGATCCTCCGCGAGGAAGACGTCCTCGGCGTCATCGAGAAGTAATTCCCCTCCCCCTTTCAAAGGAAAGATTCCACCATGGCTAAAGAAATCGTCTTCGAAGCCCGCGCCCGCGACGCGATTCTGCGCGGCGTGAACACCCTCGCCGACGCGGTGAAGGTGACCCTCGGGCCCAAGGGCCGCAACGTCGTCATCGAGAAGTCGTTCGGCTCGCCCACGATCACCAAGGACGGCGTCACCGTCGCCAAGGAGATCGAGCTCGAGAACAAGTTCGAGAACATGGGCGCGCAGATGGTGAAGGAGGTCGCGTCGAAGACCTCCGACGTCGCCGGCGACGGCACCACCACCGCGACCGTGCTCGCCCAGGCCATCTTCCGCGAGGGCAGCAAGCTCGTCGCGGCCGGCCACAACCCGATGGAGATCAAGCGCGGCATCGACAAGGCCGTCGAGATCGTCGTCGGCGAGCTGAAGAAGCTCAGCAAGCCCACGAAGGACAACAAGGAGATCGCCCAGGTCGGCACCATCTCCGCCAACGGCGACACCACCATCGGCAACATCATCGCCGAGGCGATGGACAAGGTCGGCAAGGAGGGCGTCATCACCGTCGAAGAGGCGAAGGGCCTCGAGACGACGCTCGACGTGGTCGAGGGCATGCAGTTCGACCGCGGCTACCTCTCGCCGTACTTCGTGACCAACCCGGACCGCATGGAGGTCGAGCTTCAGGACCCCTACATCCTCATCTACGAGAAGAAGATCTCGTCGATGAAGGACCTGCTCCCCCTGCTCGAGCAGGTGGCGCGCGGCGGCAAGCCGCTGCTCGTCATCGCGGAGGAGGTCGAGGGTGAGGCGCTCGCGACGCTCGTCGTGAACAAGATCCGCGGCGTGCTCAACGTCTGCGCGGTCAAGGCGCCCGGCTTCGGCGACCGCCGCAAGGCCATGCTCGAGGACATCGCGACGCTCACCGGCGGCAAGATGATCGCCGAGGACCTCGGCATCAAGCTCGAGACCCTGACGCTTCAGGATCTCGGCCGCGCCAAGCGCGTCAAGGTCGACAAGGACAACACCACGATCATCGACGGCAACGGCTCGCAGAAGGACATCGAGGGCCGCGTGAAGATGATCCGCGCGCAGATCGAGGAGACCACCTCCGACTACGACCGCGAGAAGCTCCAGGAGCGCCTCGCCAAGCTCGTCGGCGGCGTCGCGGTCATCAACGTCGGTGCGGCCACCGAGACCGAGATGAAGGAGAAGAAGGCCCGCGTCGAGGACGCGCTCAACGCCACCCGCGCGGCGGCCGAGGAAGGCATCGTCCCCGGCGGCGGCGTCGCGTACCTGCGCTGCCTCAAGGCCCTCGAGAAGAACAAGGGCTGGAGCGATGAGGAGAAGTGGGGCGTCGACATCATCCGCCGCTCGCTCGAAGAGCCGCTCCGCCAGATCGTGTTCAACGGCGGCCTCGAGGGCTCGGTCGTCGTCAACAAGGTGAAGGAAGGCGACGGCGCGTACGGCTTCAACGCCGCCACCGGCGAGTACGAAGACCTGCTCAAGGCCGGCGTCATCGACCCCGCCAAGGTCAGCCGCACCGCGCTGCAGAACGCCGCGTCGGTCGCGTCGCTGATGCTCACCACCGAGGCCATGGTCGCCGAGAAGCCGAAGGAAGACGACGGCAAGGCCGGCCCGATGCCCGGCGGCGGCATGGGCGGCATGGGCGGCATGGGGATGTAAGCCGTCCCCTTCACAGAACCGCTGTACTACCCGTTATGTCGGGAAACGGCCTCCGCGGCGCAAGCCTCGGAGGCCGTTGTATTTTCAGGGCTTTTTCGTGACGCGAAGGGACTTGGCTACCCCACGGTAGCAAGGTACTTTCTGTTCAGAGTGCCGGTCCGCTAGCCCGTCCTCCCGTCACAAGATCCGTGGCAACCCGAAAGGGCCCCGGGGGCGTGCGCGAGTGAAGAGGGGCCTGAGCGGACCGGCACTCGATTGTTTTTTGAGGGAGGGCGTTCTTGAAGAGGCTGCTGTTCATCCTGCTCGCGGGCTGCAGCTCCGTCACGTTCGTCAATCATCCCCCGCCGCAGAAGCTCGAGCTCGTCGGCGCCTTCGTCTACCCGTTCGGCTACCGCTGGGAAGAGCCCGCCTACCGCAGCTTCGAGCTCTCTCAGCGCCTGACCGAGGCCGCCGTGGCCGAGGCCGGAGACGCGCTCTCGTTCTGGGGCCCCGGCGAGTTCAAGGTGATGCGGCTCGACGACGACGCCGCGTGGGTCGCGACCACCGCCCTGCCCCTGCTCACCTCGTCGGGCGCGCGGCCGGACCAGGGCATCATCATCAGGCCCTGGGCCGAGAAGCGCGTCACCTCGTCGATGCAGGAGGCCGCCGACGCCAAGGGCCGCCGCGCCGGCGCCTCGAACGCCGAAGAGACGCTCTACATCGGCCACGTCGAGATCATTCACCCGTCTACGCACGAGCCGCTGCTCGAGGCCGAGGCGCAGGTGAAGGTCGACCCGTTCATGGACTTCGGCCCCGAGGGCGACTTCGACCCCGCCCCGCCGCTCACGAAGCTGATGGAGCGCCTGATGCGCGAGTCCGTGAAGAAGATGAAGGTGTACGCCGCCCCGCGCACCGCGCAGGCGCTGCCGAATGCGCCGTTCGCGTACACGCCCGCGGCCTCGATCGCCTGGCAGGACGCGGCGCGGCCGCCGGCGCAGATCGAGATGGCGAAGCTCGACGCCGTCGAGCTCGACCTGTTCCTCCAGGCGCGCGCGAAGTTCCTGAACCCGAAGCTGTCCGACCTCGAAGCGGCGAAGGTGTCGAAGATGCTGCCGGGCCTCGCGGTGATGCCGCCGGGCTTCGGCCAGCTCTCCGAGGGAGACCTCGTCCAGTCGCTCGACGGCCTGCCCGCCGCGCCGCAGGTCTGGGCGCGCCTGCGCTTCCTGCCGCAGGTGCCGGCGAAGGTGAGAAAGCCCTCCGGCGAGATCGTGGAAGTTCTTCTGCCGTGACGACGCGAAAGGTAGAAACACAGCACCCATGAGCCGCCCCGCCGCCGCCCCCGAGACGACGCAGTCGGTGAACATGCCCGAGGAGCACGCCCGACGCGTGCAGGTCCGCGAGTGGACCCTCGAGGTCGTCGGAGGCCCCGACAAGGGCAAGAAGGTCTCCACGCTCGACGGCCTGCTGCGCGTCGGCGGCGACACCACGAACGATCTCGTGCTCACCGACGGCACCGTCAGCCGCCGCCACATCGAGGTCGAGCGCACGTCGGCTGGGCTCCTGCTGCGAGACCTAGGGTCGCGCAACGGCACCTTCGTCGACGGCCGCCGCGTCGTCACCGCGTTCGTCGAGCCGGGCGACAAGATCCAGCTCGGCAAGACGAAGATCGCGGTGAAGCAGGCCTCGCGCGGCACCGAGATCGACGTCACCGGCGGCGAGCAGTTCGGCGAGCTCGTCGGCGCCTCCGAGGCCATGCGCGCGGTGTTCGCGGAGCTCAAGCGCGTCGCCCGCGAGGACATGAACCTGCTCATCGAGGGAGAGACCGGCACCGGCAAAGAGCTCGCCGCCCGCGCCGTTCACAACCACTCGTCGCGCCGGTTCGGCCCGTTCCGCGTCGTCGACTGCTCGCTGCTCGACGCCGCCGGCGCCGAGAAAGAGCTCTTCGGCCCCGACGGCGCCTTCGCCGCCGCCGAGGAGGGCACGCTGTTCCTCGACGAGATCGCCGAGGTCGCGCTGCCGGTGCAGGCGCGCCTGCTTCGCGTCATCGACACCCGCGAGGTGCCGTCCGCCTCCGGCAAGTCGAAGCCGATCAACTGCCGCATCATCGCGTCGACCGCGCGCAACCTGCAGGAGGAGATCGAGCGCGACAAGTTCCGCAAAGAGCTCTTCTTCCGCCTCGCCGTCGGCCGCGTCCGCATGCCGCCCCTGCGCACGCGCAAGGCCGACATCCCCGTCATCGCGCAGGTGCTGGTCAAGAAGCTCGGCACGCAGATCGAGCTGTCGGCGCAGACGCTGTCGCTCCTCGAGGGCTACGAGTGGCCCGGCAACGTGCGCGAGCTGCGCAACGTGCTCGAGCGTGGCGCGCTGATGCAGCAGACCGGCAACATGTCGTGGCTCGACTTCCTGGTGAAGCCCGAGGGCAAGAAGACCGGCGGCTCGTCGCTGCTCGAGCTCGTCAGCGGCATGCTGTACCACGAGGCCAAAGATCGCGTGCTCGCCGACTTCGAGCGCGGCTACTTCGCCGAGATCATGAAGAAGTCGAACTTCGACATGAAAGACGCGGAGGCGCGCACCGGCCTGTCGATGCAGTCGCTGTATCGGCTGCTGAAGAAGAACGGCCTGCGCATGAAGGACCTCAAGAACGCCGAAGGCTTGAGCTAGAGCCGTCAGGGCGTCGCCGTGGTGCCGTCGTCGGTGCCTTACAGGAGGTGCTCTGAAATGGCTCATCTGAACATCACGTTCAACGGTCTGTCGGCCGACTACCCGCTCGAGCTGGACGCCCACGTCACGGACGCGGACATCCGCCGCATCGCGGTCGAGGTCGTGCGCTCGGGTGGCGTGCACGGCCTGCACGTGCCGCACCTCGCCGACGGCGCGTTCGACAACTTCGTCGTCGACCGGCTGCAGAACGGTCAGCGCATCTACCTGCGGCCGAAGGTCCCGTTCGGTTGAAGCGCATCGTCTTCTGCGGGGTCGGAGCGCTGGGCTCGACGGCTGCGGTCTTGTGCCGCAACTTAGGGCCCACGCTCGTCTTCGTGGACTTCGATCGCGTCGAGTCGAAGAACCTGCTCGCCCAGGCGTTCGTGAAGATGTCCGTGGGGAAGAACAAGGCCGAGGCGCTCAAGGCCCAGCTGCTCAACTTCCACCGCATCAAGTGCGAGGCGTTCGGCGTGCGGCTCACCGCCGAGAACGTCGAGCAGCTGTGCGGCGGCGCCGATCTCATCGTCGACTGCTTCGACAACTTGAAGAGTCGAGCCGTGCTCTCCGAGTTCGCGCGCGCTCGCGGCAAGGCGCTGGTGCACGCGGCGATCTCCGGAGACGGCACGTTCGGCATCGTGCGCTGGGACGAGCGCTTCAAGCCCGACGCCGAGGACAAGGAAGGCCAGGCCACCTGCGAGGGTGGCGAGCACCTGCCGCTCATCGGCCAGCTCGGTGCGGCGCTCGCGCGCGTGATTCAGGATTTCGTGAAGGGCGGAGAGCGGCGCGACGTGATGGTGGGGCTGCGCGCGGTGACGCCGACGTAAACCGCGGCACTCGCTCACGCTGAGCGGAGGACCGCGAAGCGGGCCGCAGTCGAAGCGGGCCCAAAGCCGTCCATCGGCCCGCTTCGACTCCGCGCCTTCGGCGCTCCGCTCAGCGTGAACGTTGCACGAGCTACCGCTGGCGCTTCGTGATCACGGTCACGCCAGCCGGCCGCGGCGCCGGCGCCTCGAGCGGATAACCGCCGTACTCGCGAATCGACTCTTCCATCGCGGGCACGAGCGACTTCGCTTCCAGCGCCTGCGAAGAAACGAACGCATGAATCGCGACCGGCCCAGGCGGCGCCGGCAGATCGAGCCCCCCGGCGGGGACGGCGCCGCTGAACAGCTCCTCGATGCGCCGGTCCTTGTCGACGGTCAGCACGACGGCCTGAAGCCCGGCGTCGGCGGCCAAGGTGAACCGCCCGCCGGCGATGGTGTCATCCCCCGGCTTCGCGCCGCCCAGATCGATCGAGATCACCCCGAAGCACACCACGGTGAACACCGCCGGCACGATGAACGGCATCAGCTCTCGCCACCGCGGCGGACGCTCGCGGACGACCTGCGCCTTCACGCGCGCGTAGCCAGCGGACTGCTCGCTCGCCGCCCGCGCCTCCTCCGGTTCGGGCAGCTCGTCGACGAGCTTCGCCGCGGCCGCCGCCAGAGCGTCGCGATCGAGCGTCTCGGCGAGCTCGAAGATCTTCAGCCCGATCGGGTGCGTCGGCGCGCGCATCGCCCGTAAGGCGACGCGCACCGTGGTCGACGAGATCCACTCGGGCGTCGGCACCTCTCGCATCTGCTCGAAGACGTCGCGGACGACCTCCCACGAATCCGTCTCGTGGTTCAGCAGCGCGAACGCGCGCCGGTGCACGACCGGCGCCCAGCGGACGTAGAGCTCTTCGAGCTGCTGCCTGGTGAGTCGAGCCACGCCGAACGGCTCTAACTTCCCTTCGGCGGAGGCACCAGCATCCGCGCGAGGCCGGTCGGCGTCTTCACGCCCTGGGCGACCATCCACGCCTCGCCGGCCTTGATGCTGGCGGCCGCGAGCGAGCCGGTCGAGATCTCCCCCAGCCGCAGGCGGGTCGCCGCAGCGAACAGCCGCATGTCGGCGGCCTCGAAACCCAAGATCGCCTGCTGCAGCAGCTTCGAGGCCATCTCGGTGTCCTTGCAGCCGATGGCCACCAGCCCGCGAATCGCCTGCGCGAACGCGTCGGCCCAGGGCACCTTCTCGCCCTCGAGCGCCTCCGCGTCCGCGATGGCCTGCTCGAGCTCGCCGCACGCGACCGCCGCGCGCGCGCGCAGGAAGCCGGCCTCGATGCGCACGTTCTGGGTGTGCAGCAGCATCGCGCGCTTCATCATCGGCCACGCCTCGTTGAGGCGATCGAAGCACTCGCGCGGCTTGCCCTCGTAGAGATCGATCATCCCCTCGGACAGCACGGCCCAGTAGTGCTGGAAGTGGTAGCTCGAGTGGCCCCACCGCGACATCGCGGTGCGCACGCGCTCGCGGGCGCGCACGGCGTCGTCGCTCGCGAGCACGGCGGCGGTCGACAGCCCGATCTCCAGCGAGGTCGACGCGTAGAGATCGCCCCGCCCCTCTGCCTCGCGCAACAGCTTCGGCACGCGCTGCTGCAGCTCGGCGATCTCGCCCATGTAGAAGAGGCTCCACACCGAGAAGAGGCGCGCGTTGGCGGCCTCCCACGTCACCGCGTTGCCGAGATCTTTGAACCACTGCTCGGCGTGTGCCGAGTACGCGACGGCCTCGCGCCAGTGCCCCATCAGGAACTCGGCGATGGCGTTGCAGAGATCGATGGTGCCGAGCAGCTTGCCGTCGCCGACGCGCTCGGCGAGCTTGCGCGCCTGCGCGATGAGCTGCGCGACGCGGGCCTCGCGCGAGATGCCGGCGGTGGCGATGAACGCGGCCTCGGCCGAGAGGGCGCGGGCGATGCGGTAGGGCTCTCCGGCGTCGAGCGCGAGCAACAGCTGCCGCGACTGGAAGCTCGCGCCGCGGATCGTGTCGACCATCGAGAGGCCGACCGAGACCGACCAGCACACGTCGATCTGCTGCAGCTTGTCGGCGGGGACCTCGGAAGGCGAGCGCTCCTTGAAGTCGAGGCCGCGGAGCGCGAGGTGCGCCCGCCGGAACAGCCACGCGCCGGCCGCGCGCCACGGAGTCTTCGCCAGCGAGAACCCGACGCTGCGGCACACCTCGTCGATGGCCTCGAGCCCCTCGTCGACGTGCCCGCTGCGCAAGAGCTGCTCTCCGGCGCGGCGGTTGAGCTCGACCTCCTCCGAGTGCTCGAGCGGCTTCTCGCCGGGCGCCTTCAGCGCCTGCTGGTAGGCCTTGGCGGCGGCGAGGCCGCGGCCCGAGTCCGCGAGCGCGTCGCCCATGCGCGTGGTGAGCTCGCGGCGGCGGGTGTCGCCCGCGTCGAGCTGCTCGAGGGCCTTGGCGTACAGCGTGGCCGCGCGCTCGAACGCGAGCGTGTCGGCCGACCGGTTCGCGGCGGCCACCATGGCCTCGACCGCGCGCGCGGTCTGGCCCGCGGCCGACAGGTGCATGGCGACGGCGTCGAGCGCCTCGGGCTGCAGCTCCTGCAGCGCGTCGGCGAGCCGGGCGTGCACCTCGGCCTGCTGCGCGGCGTCGAGCGCGGCGACGACGTTCTCGCGGATGCGGTCGTGCCAGGCCTCGTAGCGCTCGGCCATGTCGCCCGGAGACGTCTTGAGCAGGTGCGCGGCGCGCAGCGTCAGCGCGCAGCCCCACTCCGAGGCCTTCAGCTGAGCCGCGCGCACCGCGACGCGCTCTTCGAGCGGGTGACCCGCGACGGCGACGACCTCGAGCAGCGCTCGGGCCGCGGGCTCGAGCTCTGCGATTCGCGCGCGGACGACGCCGTCGAGCCCGCCCGTCTCCGCCGCCTCGGGGTGCGCGGCGAGCTGCTGGAGCAGGAACGGGTTGCCGCCGGACTCGTGCGCGAGCTTCTCGACCCGCTCGCGCTCGGCGGTTCCGAGCGCCTTCGCCGCGAGCGCCCGGGCGTCGTCGCCGCTCAGCGGAGCCAGGCTGATGAGGGTCTTGTCCCCGGGCAGCGCCTGCGCCGCGGGGCCGAGCTCGCGCGCGGCCAGGATCCACAGCACCGACGGTGCATCCGGCGGAGTGAGCAGCTCGGCCAGCACCATGGCGCTGTCGTCGTCTCCCCACTGCACGTCGTCGATGAAGACGATGACGGCGCCGCGATCGGTCATGCGGGCGAGCAGCTCGCGAAGGGCTCCGACGGCGCGGCGGCGCAGATCGGCGGCCTCTTTCGCCTCGCGCAGCGGCGCGTTGGCGAAGGCGGGCACGCGCTTGAGCGCGGGGAACATGCGGGCGAGGACGCTCGCGTCGCGCGGGAGGATCGCGTCGACGCGCTCGGGAGGCATGGTGATGAGCTTGCGCGCCAGCGCGTCGATGGCGCTGTCGAGCGCCTTGAACGGCACGCTCTCGCGCTCGTAGCAGCGGCCCGCGAAGATGAGCGCCCCGTTCGCGGCCGCCTCTTCCATGAAGTGCCGCGCGAGCGCCGACTTGCCGATGCCGGAGCTGCCGGTGATCGCCACCAGCCGCGGAGTCCCCGAGCGGGCCGCCGCGAGCTCGCCGCGCAGGGTCTCGAGGTGCTCGGCGCGGCCGACGAAGCCGGGGTCGGGCGCCGGCGCGGGCGCCTTGTGCGAGCGGGCGCCGACGGCCTCGAGCAGGCGCTCGGCGGTGGGCCGCCGCTCGGGGTCGCGCAGCAGCAGCTGGTCGGCGAGCCGCGAGAGATCTTCCGGCGCGTCGGGGTTGCGGTCGCGCACGTGCGGCGCGGGGTTCTTCTGCTTGTCGATGAGCACCTGCATCGACGCGCCGTCGAACGGCAGCGTGCCGGTCAGCGCCTGGAAGAGCATGACGCCGACGGCGTACCAGTCGGTGGCCGGCCCCACCGGCGCCGACCCCGCCTGCTCGGGCGCCATGTACGTGGCCGTGCCGACGAGCTGGTGATCGTGGGTATCGGAGACGTTCTCTTTGCCGGTGAGCTCGGCCACCAGGCCGAAGTCGAGGATCTTCACCTGCCCGTTCGGGGTGACGAGCACGTTGCTGGGCTTCAGATCCCGGTGGAGGCGGCCGGCGCCGTGCAGCGCGGCGACCCCTTGCACCAGCTGGCCGAAGGCGGCTCGGAGCTTCGCGAGATCGAGGACTCCGCCGGCGGGCGGCGTCACGCGGCGGATGGTGTCTCCGACGGGCGCGGTGGGGAGATCGCGCTGCGCGGGCTGCTCCTGGGGCCCGCGGACGTAGGTGAGGAAGTCGACGCCTTCGACGTGCTCGAGGGTGAAGAACCACGTGTCCTTGTCGACGACGAGGTCGTAGAGCTGGACGAGGTTGGTGTGCGCGACGTCGGCGAGCGCCCGGAACTCGCGCTTGAGGCGCATGAGCGAGGCCGGGTCCTGGTGCTTGAGCAGCTTGAGCGCGATGCGCTGGCCGCCGCGGTCGAGATCTTCGGCTTCGTAGACGACGCCCATGCCGCCGGCACCGAGTCGCCGGTTCACCCGGTAACGGGCCGTCCCCACGAAGTCGCCGCTGCTCACGTCGGGGCTGAAGCTTAGGAGGTTTGCCCGGCCCAGGGCACGCGGGTCGGCACGCTGTCACGACAGGCGGACGCGATTCGGCCAGCGGAACCAAGAAGGCGCGCACCCTGAGCGGAGCGCGGCGGCGTCAGCCGACCGCGCGGAGTCGAATGGGTCCGGGCGATCTGGGCAGCGCCTTCTCGAAGGCAACACTTGCTGCGCCCGAACCCGTTCGACTCGCCGAGGTCCGCTTCGCGGCCTCGGCGGCTCAGGGTGCACGCCTTCGTCAGACGCCTACTTCTTCCGCGACCGCGTCATCCCGTACTGCTGCAGGCGCGTCACCAGCGTGCGGCGCGAGACCCCGAGCAGCTCCGCGGCCTTCGTCTGGTTCCCGTTGCACTTCTCGAGCGCCTCGAGCACGGCCCGCTTCTCCGCCGCCTCGCGCTCCTCGCGCAGGTTCGACGGCGCCGTCGCGGCAGCCGTGCCCTTCACACCAATCGCCTGGGCGATCGCCTCGCCGCTGATGGTGCCCTCGCCGGCGAACAGCACGGCGCGGTCGATGACGCTCTTGAGCTCGCGGATGTTGCCCGGCCAGGGGTGCGCCTTCAGCGTCGAGACGGCTTCCGGCGACAGCTCGGGCGGCGGCTTGCCGTCCTTCGCGCAGGCCTCGGCGATGAACGTGCGCGCCAGCGGCTCGATCTCGCCGATGCGGTCGCGCAGCGGGGGGATCACCAGCGAGATGCCGTTCACGCGGAAGAACAGGTCCGACCGGAACGCGCCGCGCGCGACCTCGGCCTCGAGATCCCGATTCGTCGCGAACACGAAGCGGACGTCGATGGGCCGCTTGTCGTTCGCGCCGACCGGCATCACCTGCCGCTCTTCGAGCACGCGCAACAGCTTCGCCTGCACCGAGGCGGAGATCTCTCCGATCTCGTCGAGGAACACCGTGCCGCCGTTGGCCGACTCGAGCAGGCCCTCGCGGTTGCGGTCGGCGCCGGTGAAGGCGCCCTTCACGTGACCGAACAGCTCGCTCTCGAGCAGCTGCTCGTGCAGCGCCGCGCAGTTGAGGCGGAGGAACGGCTTGCCGTTGCGCTTGCTCCGTTTGTGGATCTCCGAGGCGAGGACCTCTTTGCCGGCGCCGGTCTCTCCCAGGACGAGCACCGAGAGCGTCGAGGGCGCGATGCGGTCGACGAGCCGGTAGAGCGCCGTCATGGCGTCGTCGCGGACGATGAAGCCCGGCGTGGCGGCCGCGGCGGGCCGCGAGCACGCGACGATGAGATCGTCGGCCGTCTTGCCGTCGGCGGGCGCCGAGGCGTGGCCGAGCCGCACGCGGGCTCCGGCGGCGACGAGCTTCGACGACAGCTTCACGCCGAGGTCCTTCGCGGCGACCGCGTCCTTCCCCGGCGAGAGGATCTCGAACATGCCCGGGCCGAACGAGGCGACGACGTCCTTCTCGCCGAGCTCTTTCGAGAGCACGGCCTGGGCGACGCCGCCGGGCGCCTGCACCGCGAGCCGCAGCATCGCGAACGGAGCCCGCGCCGCGTTCACCGCATCGACGAAGTGCACGTGCGACAGGAGCGTCCACGGCCGCGAGCCGTCGGTCTGCAGGTCGGGCTGCAGCACCGCGATCGTCTTGCCCAGCTCGATGGAGTCTCCCGCCCCGAGCACGACCGTCTCGCGCTTGTACTGCCGCCCGCGCACGATGGTGCCGTTGGAAGAGCCCAGGTCCTCAAGCTTCGGCTCGGCGCCCAGGTGCAGCCGCGCGTGCTGGCGCGAGGCCGAGGCGTCGAGCAGCTTGATGTCGACGCCGTCCTCGCGGCCGATGGTGACGCTGCCGGACTCGGGCAGCGCGTGTGACGACGAGCCGGCCTCGGAGATCACCACGAGCCGCCACCGCCCCGGAGCGGCCGGCGGGGGCTTGCGGTCGAGGACCTCCGTCTCGGGGGCGTTGGCCATGGACCCAGGCTTCTTAGCCCAACAACTCGCTCACCACGTCGGAGACCGTGCGCCCGCTGGTGCTCACCACCCGCTGCGCCTGCGCGTACAGCGGCTCGCGCTCACGCAGGCGCCGCTGCAGCTCCGCGCGCGCCGCCGGCCGGTTCTGCATCGGCCGCAGGTCGCCCTGCCCGACCACGCGCGCCCAGTGCTCCTTCGGAGTCGCCTTGAGCCACACCGTCCGCGTCCGCTCGAGCAAGAGCCGGAACGCGTCGGGCGAGGTCACCAGGCCGCCGCCGGTGGCGAGCACTGCCTTCTCGTGCTCGGAGAGGAACCGCTGCAGCGCCTGCAGCTCGAGGCGGCGGAAGTAGTCCTCGCCGTGGATGGTGAAGATCTCGGTGAGCGACATGCCGGCCTCCTGCTCGACGAGCCGGTCGAGCTCGAAGAACGGGACCGCGAGCCGGGTCGCCAGCGCCTTGCCGACGGTGCTCTTGCCGGCGCCGCGCAGGCCGAGCAGCGCGATGACGCCGTGCTCGACGGGCGCGAAGAACGCGCCGATGGGCAGCTGCAGCGCGCCCGCCACCTCGGCGAGGTTCATCACCGAGATGTTGGCCCGGCCGGCCTCGAGGTCGGACACGAACCGCTCGGAGAGGCCCGACGAGCGCGCGAGCTCCTTGAGCGTCATCGCGCGCTCCTTTCGCCGCTCGCGGACGCGGCGGCCGACCTCGGCCAGCAGGCTCATGCACCGGCAATATAGTGCATGCACTTGGCGTTGACCAGCACCATACTGCCGTGGCAGATCATGTCGTATGGGCAAAGACAACGTGATCGAGGAGCTCAGCTCATTCGAGACGCACCCCTCGAAGTACAAGCACTGGAAGCTGAAGCTCGAGGGCGAGATCGCCACCCTCTCGATGGACGTGCAGGAGGACGGCGGCCTGCGCGCGCACGACTACGTGCTCAAGCAGAACAGCTACGACCTCGGCGTCGACATCGAGCTGAATGACGCGATCCAGCGCCTGCGCTTCGAGCACCCCGAGGTCCGCTGCCTCGTCGTCACGTCGCTCAAGGACCGCATCTTCTGCGCCGGCGCGAACATCTTCATGCTCGGCTCGAGCAGCCACCCGTTCAAGGTAAACTTCTGCAAGTACACCAACGAGACGCGGCTCGGCCTCGAGGACATGTCGGCGAACTCGGGCCTCAAGTCGCTGTGCGCGCTGAACGGCACGGCGGCGGGCGGCGGCTACGAGCTCGCGCTCGCGTGCGACGAGATCCTGCTCATCGACGACGGCAACTCGGCGGTCTCGCTGCCCGAGGTGCCGCTGCTCGGCGTGCTGCCCGGCACCGGAGGCCTCACCCGCGTCGTCGACAAGCGCAAGGTCCGCCGCGACCAGGCCGACTTCTTCTGCACCACCGCCGAGGGCATCAAGGGCAAGCGCGCCGTCGAGTGGCGCCTCGTCGACCAGGTGGTCCCGCGGTCGAAGTTCGCGCAGGTCGTCGCCGAGCGCGCGAAGGCGCTCGCGGCGCAGAGCGACCGCCCGAAGGACGGCAAGGGCCTCGAGCTCGCCTCGATTGCGCCGAAGGTGTCGGCTGCCGGCGCCGAGTACAAGTACGTCTCGCTCAAGCTGCAGCCCAAAGACCGGCTGGCCGAGCTCGTCATCCGCGGGCCCGAGGCGGCTCCGCCGGCCGACGCGAACGGCATCGACAACGAGTCGTGGTCGCTGCGCGCGTTCCGCGAGCTCGATGACGCCCTGCTCCGCCTGCGCATCAACCACCTCGACGTCGGCACGATCCTCATCAAGACGAAGGGCGACCCGAAGAAGGTGCTGGCGTGGGACAAGTTCCTCGCCGACAACAAGTCGCACTGGCTCGGCCGCGAGACGCTGCACCTCGTCAAGCGCGTGCTCAAGCGGTCGGACGTCACGGCGAAGACGATGTACGCGATCATCGAGCCGGGCTCGTGCTTCGCCGGCTCGCTGGCCGAGCTCGCGCTGGCCGCCGACCGCTCGTACATGCTCGACGACTCGAACCAGCCGACGAGCATCGAGCTCGGCGCGCTGAACGCCGGCCTGCTGCCGATGCCGAACGGCCTGTCGCGGCTCGAGACGCGCATGCTCGGCACGCCGGGCCGCGTGAAGGAGATCCTCTCGCACCAGGGCCCGTTCGACGCCGGCGCCGCGCTCGCCGCCGGGCTCGTGACGTTCACGCCCGACGAGCTCGACTGGGACGACGAGATCCGCGTCGCCATCGAGGAGCGCGCCTCGCTGTCTCCCGACGCCCTCACCGGCATGGAGGCCAACCTGCGCTTCGCTGGGCCCGAGACGATGGAGACGAAGATCTTCGGCCGCCTCACCGCCTGGCAGAACTGGATCTTCCAGCGCCCCAACGCCGTCGGTGAGAAGGGCGCGCTCACGCTCTACGGACAGGCCGGCGTTCGGCCGCACTTCGACATGCGTCGCACTTGAGAGGAACTGACATGACCGCAATCAGCAACGAGAAGATCCCGAACAACGTCAACCTCTCCGAGGACAAGAAGCTTCAGCGCGCGCTCGAGCAGTGGCAGCCGAACTTCCTCGAGTGGTGGAACTCGATGGGGCCGGAAGGCTTCCAGCAGCGCGACGTCTACCTGCGCACCGCGATCAGCTCGAACGTCGACGGCTGGGCGCATTACGACTACGTGAAGATGCCCGAGTACCGCTGGGGCATCTTCCTCGCCGACCAGGTCCCCGACCGGAAGATCGGCTTCGGCGACGTGATGGGCGAGCCCGTGTGGCAGGACGTGCCGGGCGAGCACCGCAACACGCTGCGCCGGCTCATCGTCACGCAGGGCGACACCGAGCCCGCGTCCGTCGAGCAGCAGCGCATGCTGGGGCACTCGTGCCCGTCGATGTACGACCTCCGCAACCTGTTCCAGGTGAACGTCGAAGAGGGCCGCCACCTCTGGGCGATGGTCTACCTGCTGCACCGCTACTTCGGCCGCGATGGCCGCGAGGAGGCGGAGGGCCTGCTCGAGCGCCGCTCCGGCAACCCGGACAAGCCGCGCATCCTCGGTGCGTTCAACGAGCCGATCGACGACTGGCTCTCGTTCTTCATGTTCACGATGTTCACCGACCGCGACGGCAAGTATCAGCTGCTCGCGCTCGCCGAGTCGGGGTTCGACCCGCTCGCGCGGTCGACGCGCTTCATGCTGACCGAAGAGGCGCACCACATGTTCGTCGGAGAGACCGGCGTCGGTCGCGTCGTGCAGCGCTCGGCCGAGCTGACGAAGCAGGACCCGAACGGTGATGCGCGCAAGCTCGGCGGCGTCGATCTGCCCACGCTGCAGAAGTACCTGAACCTCTGGTACTCGCTGTCGCTCGATCTCTTCGGCTCGGAGATCTCGACGAACGCCGCCTCGTTCTTCGCCGCCGGCCTCAAGGGCCGCGCCAACGAGGAGAAGAAGTTCACCGACCACAAGGCCATCGACGGCACCTACCCGATGGACGTGCCGAAGACCGGCAACCCCATGCAGCTCGAGAAGCAGGAGGTCGCGCTGCGCAACGCCATGAACGAGGTGCTGCGCGACGGCTACGTCGAGGACTGCCAGCGCGGCGTCGATCGCTGGAACAAGACGCTCGATGCCGCCGGGCTGTCGTTCCGCTTCACCCTGCCCTCACGGCGCTTCCACCGCGCGCAGGGCATCTTCGCGAACGGGTTCTACGCACCGGACGGCACCCCGCTCACGAAGGAGCAGTGGGAGGCCAAGAAGGACGAGTGGCTGCCCTCTGCGGCCGACAAGGCCTACGTGAAGAGCCTGCAGGCGAAGCCGATCGTCGAGCCCGGGAAGATGGCGAACTGGATTGCTCCGCCGGCCAAGGGCGTCGACGCCAAGCCGGTCGAGTTCGAGTACGTGCGCGCTGAGGCGTGAGGCGTCGCTCGCCTGGGTTCGGTCCCACGAGGGCGACGGAGTGATTCAGCTCCAATGCCTGGGCCGCTGGAAGCGGCTCGGGCGCTTGCGCCGTGGCTGCTGAGGGAACGGCGGTTCTCGTCGAGGCGCGGCAGCTGAGGCGCGGCCGCGCGGCGGCAAACCTGAGCTGACGTCCCATCGTCGGCACGCCCGCTCGCGAATCTGAGCGGCTCCCCGTCACGCGCCTGCTTCAGCCGGCAGCCGCCGGCGACCGGGGACCGAATCCATTCGGAAGACATCCGACGTCAGATGTCCCAATTCGTGAGCGGCTCCCCGCCCCGCGCCTGCTTCAGCCGCAACCGCCGGCGACCGGGGACCGAATCCATTCGGAAGACATCCGACGTCAGATGTCCC
>CALJKW010000056.1 GCA_937980205.1 uncultured Myxococcales bacterium
GAGAGCGTCGCGTTCGCAATGCGAAGGTCGTCGGTTCGATCCCGTCCACCTCCACTCGAATCACCGCCGCGACTTCTTGCTCTCTTCATCCGAAGATCAGGAACGCAGCGAGCACGAGGCCGAGCACCAGGCCTGAGCCGATCGCGATCCACATGAGCAGCGCCTGCTTCTGAGCGGCGAGGTTCTTCGAGCGATTCCGCCCCGGAGACAGCCGCAGGTCCGACTTCGCCTCGTCGGTGATGCGCTGGTGCGCGTCGTCGCCGTCGATCATCGTGCCGCCCTCTTCCAGCAGCGGCTGATTGTCGGTGCGCCCCTGCGCCTGATCGATCGGCACGAGGCCCTGCACCGTCGCCGGCTCGAGCTGCGGCTCGGTGCGGGTGCGGATGCTGCCCTTCGTACCCGGCGGAGGCTCGAGCACGGTGCGCGGCTCGTCGTCGGGGTAGCCCGGCGGAGGCACGGGCATCTTCCGCTCGCGCTCCGCGGGGCGGTTGCGCGGGCCGGTGCCGGTGAGCGTGCGAACCTCCTGCGTGCGCTCCTCGGTCAGCGGCTGCGGCTGCTGCGAGCGCGTGGCGACGGTCTTGAACTCGTCGCGCGTCACGCGCTGCCGGGTCTCGGCCTCGGGCAACAGATCGCCCAGGTCGGTCGCCGACGGATCTCCGAGCAGCGCGCTGATGTCCTGCTGGCGGACCTCGAAGTGGCGCTGGATGAACTCGGCGCGCGTCTGCTGCGACCACATCTCCTCGCTCGCGACCGCTTCGATGGCGAGCGCCATCTCCTTGGCGGTGCCGTAGCGCTGGGCGCGATCGCGCTGCAGCGCCTTCATCGTCACCGCGTCGAGCTCGGGCGACACGTCGCGGTTCTTCTTGCTCGGCGGATCGATGGGCGCGTCGAGCAGCGCCTGCACCTCTTCCGCGAGCGTGTTGCGGCGGAACAGCCGCTGGCCGGTGAGGCACTCGTGCAGCACGACGCCGAGCGAGAAGACGTCGGTGCGCCCGTCGAGCTTCTCGCCGCGCACCTGCTCGGGGCTCATGTAGCCGGCGGTGCCCTTCACCGTGCCGACCTGCGTCAGCTGCGGAGTGTCCTGCTGGCGGGCGATGCCGAAGTCGAGCAGCTTCACCGCTCCGTCGAGCGCCACCATGATGTTCTTCTCGGCGACGTCGCGGTGGATGATCGGCCGCGAGCGGCCGGTCGCGTCCATGAACGTGTGCGCGTAGTGCAGCGCCATCGCGGTCTCGCGGACGACGGAGGTCGTGAACCCGATGGGGATCGGCTCGTGCGCCTGGTGGCAGGCGCGCGCGACCTCGACGAGCGTGGCGCCGGGCACGAACTCCATCACCATGAACAGCTCGCCCTCTTCGTGCACCAGCTCGTAGAGGTGCGCGATGCCCTGGTGGTTGAGCGCCGACGTGATCTTCGCTTCCTTCACGAACATGCGAAGGAACTCCTCGTTGCGCTTCACCGTCTCGAGGATCCGCTTCAGCACCACCGGCCGCTGAAAACCGCCCACCGCCTTCTGCCAGGCGAGGAACACTTCGCTCATGCCGCCCACGCCGAGCTTCGCCATGACGTCGAAGCGGCCCAGCTTCTTGCCGGCATAGCCTTCGCGGTCGAGCGCTGGGAATTCGACGGAGCCCACTGTGCGGCGCGCACTTTAGCGCGGCGGATTGCCGTGACGAGTGTGGTGGCGACCTCACGGCCCTCTCCCTACGGGGGCGAGGGGACGCGGATCGCTCCGCTCTGCTGGAGGCGCTCGACGTCTGCAGGCGACAGCCCGACCTCGAGCAGCACTTCTTTCGTGTGCTGCCCCAGCACCGGCGGCGGCGCGCGGCTCGCGTCGGCTCCCGGCAGCGGGCTGCCGACCAGCTTCAGCTCTCCCGCCTTCGGGTGCTGAAAGACCGGCAGCATTCCCCGCGCGGCGAGCGTCGGCTGCGCGAGCGCCTGGCCCACGTCGAGCACGGCGCCGCACGGGATGCCCTTCGCCTCGAGCGCCTTCAGCCAGTGCGCGACCGGGTGCTTCGAGAAGCGCGGCTGCAGCTCGGCGGCCAGCGCCGGCCGGTTCTTCACGCGCTCGGGGTTGGTGGCGAAGCGCGCGTCGCTCACCAGCTCGGGCGCCTCGAGCAGCGCGCACAGCTCGGCGAACTGCCCGTTGTTGCCGACCGCGAGGTTGAACAGGCCGTCGCTCGCCTCGAACACCTCGTACGGAGCGATCGACGCGTGCCGGTTCCCCAAGCGGCGCGGCTTCGTGCCGGCGTTGAGCGCTCCGGCGGAGTGGAAGGTGAGCACCTGCACCGTCGAGTCGAGCATCGCCACGTCGAGCTCGGCGCCCTCGCCGCTCTTCTCGCGCGCGTAGAGCGCGGTGAGGATCGACTGCAGCGCCGTCATGCCGGTGAGCAGATCGCTGATCGGCACGCCGACGCGGGTGGGCGGGCCGTCGGGGTGACCGGTCACCTCCATCAAGCCGCTCAGGCCCTGAACGACGGCGTCGTAGCCGGGGGTCGGCGACGCCTGCCCGAAGCCGCTGATGGAGCAGTAGATGAGCCGCGGGTTCTTCGCGCGGAGCTCTTTGGCGCCGAGGCCGAGCCGCGCGGCGACTCCCGGGCGGAAGTTCTCGACGACGACGTCGCACTTCGTGGCGAGCGCCTGCACGAGGCGGCGCGCCTCGTCGTTCTTCAGGTCGATCGCGACGGACTTCTTGTTCCGGTTGATGGAGAGGAAATACGTCGACTCGCCGTTCACGAACGGAGGCCCGAAGGCGCGGGTGTCGTCGCCTCCCTTCGGCTCTTCGATCTTGATGACCTCGGCGCCCAGGTCGCCGAGCCCCATCGTGCAGAAGGGGCCGGCGAGGACGCGGGAGAGATCGAGGACGCGAACGCCCGACAGCGGAAGCTTCACGCCGGAGCGGGCTCGGTGTCGGCGGGCGCCGGTGCGGCCTCGGCAGCGACCTCGAGCGCCGCGGCCTCGGGAGCCTCGGCGGCCTCGAGCTGTTCTTCGGCCACCGGCGCTTCCTTGCCTTCGCCCCACTTCGTGGGGGCCCCTGCCTCCGGAGAGCTCCGCTCTCCCGAGGCCTTCGAGCCCTTGGGAGCGCCCGCACCGGAGCGGCAGCCGCGGCACCACGGCTGGTTGCGGATGGCGCCGTCGGCCATCTTGCGCAGGCCGAACTGCGTGAGGGGCTTCATCGCGCGGCACTTGAGGCACATCATCGTGATGAGCACCTCGTTGCCGTCCGCGTCGTAGACGGCGGACTTCCGACGCTTGCGAGGCTCCTTCGGAGCGTTGGGGTCTCGCGGCGCCTTCGCCTTCTTCTCAGGCGTGGGCGTCAGCATCGGCGTCACTTTGTAGAGCACGGTTCCTCCCTCAAGAACTGCGGCGACGAGACTAGATCACTCGTCGAACCAATTTCACGTCGTGGAGATTCACTGTCCGCGGCCGTCGGCTTCGTTGGGTGGGCAGGTGCCCTTTTCCGGTTGAAGGTCGATTCGACCGGGCTTCGGTGGCTGCAACGGAGCCTTCTTCTGCTGCCAGTACGCGATCATTGCATCCCGAAAATTCAGCTCGCGGCTCTGACCGAGATCGATCCGCGACGGGTCGATCGTGGTGAGCACGCCCGCGAGGCCGTCGCCCCCGCGCGCGAGAAAGTCGGGCATGACCACCCGATAACGCGCAGCAGGCGCGATCGGCTTGCCTCCTTCCAACGTCACCGATTTCAGACGCTCGGGCGTCACACACCTCGAGAGCTTCACGTTCAGGCCGGAGACCTGGAACACGCCCTTGCGGCCACCGAACGCCGCCTTGAGCAGGCGGTGCAGCTCTTCGCCGGTGAGGTCGAGCGTGGCGACGGCGTTGTCGAACGGCATCACCTCGAAGACGGCTCCATAGGTGAGATCTCCGGCCTTCAGGTCGGCGCGAAGGCCGCCCGGGTTGACCAACGCGACGTCGGCCTTCTCCATTCCGCGCAGCGAGTCGGCGAGGAAGCTGCCGAGCGCGCTCTCGGCCTCGTAGTTGCGGCCGAGCGCGGTGGGGACCTTGAGGCCGAGCGACTTGTGCTGCAGCTCGACGACGCGCTCCAGCGCAGGAGCGATGAGCTTCGCGACCTCCTCGTCCGGAGCGATGGGCTTGCCGCGGAACTTCGCCACCGTGGGGTGGACGTCGCGGCCCTTGAGCGCCCGAGGGTCGCACGACTGCGTCTCCTCGTCGACGAGCTCGCAGATGGGCTGCACCGGCTTCACCTCGGTGCGCCCGGCGATGACGGTCTTCGTCGCGGGGTCGAGCCAGAGATCGATCGTGCCGAAGGTCTTGCCCATGCCGTAGGTCTCGATGACGGGCGTGCCGTTGAAGACGTGGCCGATGATGGCGTGGACGTGACCGGCGATGACGGCGTCGAGCGTGCCGGGCGGCAGCGCCTTGAGCATGGTGAAGACCTCGGCCGAGTCGACGTCGCAGCTCGAGACGTCGGCGGGCTCGTCGAAGTGCGCGCACTTGCCGCCGGCGTGCATCACGGCGACGACGACGTGCGCGCCCTTCTCGCGCAGGCGCTTCGCCGCGACGAGCGCCTCGGGGGCGAGCGGCGCGAACGAGAGCGAGGCCACGTTGATCGGCATCGTGGTCTGCGGCGTCTGCGGCGTGGTGAGGCCGATGACGCCGATCTTCACGCCCTTGCGCTCGAGCATCAGGGTGCCGTCGCCGGGCAGCCATTCGGGGCGGATCTTCGAGTCGTGCTCGTAGATGTTCGCGGAGAGCATCGGGAACTTCGCCTGCGTCATGCGCGCCTTGAGCGTGCCGAAGACGTCGTCGTTCGGGCCGTGCGCGGTGACGCTCGGGCCGACGGGGCCGAAGTCGAACTCGTGGTTGCCGATGGCCGCCGCGTCGTAGCCGATGGCGTTCATCGCGGCGACCACGACCTCGCCCTCGGAGAGGTTCGAGGCGAGCGTGCCCTGGAAGAGATCTCCGGCGTCGAAGAGCACGACGCCGCCCGGGTTGTCGTCGCGCAGGATCTTCACGTACGCGGCGAAAGCGGCGAGGCCCCCGCCCTTCACCGAGCGCTCGGCGATGGGCATCACCCAGCCGTGGATGTCGTTGGTGCCGACGATGGTGAGGTGAATGGGCTCGGCCGCCGAGGCGGGCGCTGCCTTCGCAGTGGCTTCGGGCTTCGCCGGCTGGGGCGTCGGCGCTGCGGTTCCGGACGCAGGCGTCTTGCACGCGACGGCGAGCAGCGCCGCCGCAAACACCAGCCGCGTCATCTACAAGAACCCATCATGCACGTGCCGCCGTCGCAGGCCCGGCCGGCGCAGTCGGGGTCCACGCAGTCGCGCAGACCGTCGAAGTCGTCGTCCGCGCCGTTGTCGCACGGGAACTCGCGCGGCACGCAGGCGAGCTCGAGCGTGAAGCCGGCGTCGAAGGGGCCGGCGTCGGGGACGCCTGCGTCGCTCTCTCCGGCGTCCATCATGCCGGCGTCGTCGGGGCCGGCGTCGGAGGGGCCGGCGTCGGAGGGCCCCGCGTCAGAGGGCCCCGCGTCGGGCAGCCCGGCATCGAACGGCGCGCCGGCGTCGACCGGGATGAGCAGCGCGCCGCAGTTGAAGCCGCCGTCGAAGCCGCAGCCGAGGCTGTTGCACGCAGGGTCCGCGCAGTCGGCGGTGCCGCCGTCGTCGTTGTCGATGCCGTCGGCGCAGTTCGTCTCGCGGCAGGAGCTGGCGACACACTGCGAGCCGGCGCCGCAGGCGCGGTTGCACGCGCCGCAGTGCTGGTTGCTCGAGGTGAGATCGAAGCCGTCGTCGACGCCGTTCTGGCAGTCGTCGTCGATGCCGTTGCACGTCTCGGCGACGGGCGTGTACGTCGTGACGCAGACGACGCCGCCGTCGGTGCAGATGTTTCGGCCCTCTCCGCAGGGGCCGGGCTGGCCCGTCTGGCAGACGTCGCCCATGGCGGGGAACGACTCGTCGATGCGGCCGTCGCAGTTGTCGTCGATCGCGTTGCACTCTTCGGCCTTGCAGCTGTCTTCCTTGAAGCAGAAGGCGCCGCCGGAGAACTGGTTGATGCACTCCCAACCCGCGCCGCAGTCCTTGTTCGTCTGGCAGGAGAAGCGGCCTTCGTCGGGGTTCACCGGCGCGCGGCAGGTGAGGCACAAGAGCGTGAGGAGCGCGAGGCGTCGCATCTTAGAAGCGCCCCCTGATGAGCACGCCGCCGCCGCCCGGAGTCACAGCCGGAGTCACCTCGACGTCGGTCTCTCCGTCTGCGGGGGTCTTGGCGTCGATGACGATGAGCACGACCGTCGCGATGAGCGCCGCGGCGGAGACGCCGTAGAAGATGTTCGCGATGAGCGCGTTGCGCTGAGCGTCGAGGGCCTGCTGCCGCGTGCCGCCGTACGTCATGGCGTTCATGTCGTAGCCCTTGAGCAGCTCGTCCGAGGCGCCCTTCGAGAGGAAGCCGAAGACGAGGCCGACGCCGAAGGTGGCGACGGTGCCGACGCCGGCGACGATGGTGATGGGAGACGGCGAGAAGCCACCGCCCGACTGCTCTTCCTCGGCGGGCGGCTGCTTGCCGACCATCGGGCCGATGTCCTCTTCTTCCTTCTCGCCGGGCTTGAGGAGCATGCGGAACTCCTCGACGGTCTTCTGGTTCGCCTCGACGTTCACGAAGCGCTTCACCGGCAGGAACTTCGGCTTCTCGACGCGGACCTCGTACTTGCCGGGCTTGAGCGACTGGGTGAGCGGCGCGACGCCCATGAACTCGCCGTTGATGGTGACCTGCGCGTTGGCCGTGGTGGCGTTGATGGTGAGTGTGCCCATGGCCTCGCGCTCGCCGCGCAAGAGGCCGGGGATCGCGGCGTCGACGTCTTTCTGGAAGCGCCGCGAGGCGATGAGGATGGAGCGCTCGACCTCGGCGATGAGGGTCAGGTTCTGCAGATCGAGCAGGTAGAGCTGGATGACGTAGTTCTTCTCGTCGCGGTTGAGCTTGCCGAGGATGGCTTTGGTGGCGCCGATGACGGTGAGCTTGTCGGCGGCGCAGGCGGGCTTGTCGAGGCACTTCGAGAGCTCGTTGAGCGTCTTGTTGCCGAGCTTCTCGCGCAGCTCGTCGGGGGTGATGACGGCGCGCTTGGTGCGGGCGGCCTCGGTCATGATGGACTTCAGCACCTGGGTCTGAAGACCCAGCATGCCGGGCGGGGCGTCGAGATCGACGATCGCGATCTTCTCTTTCTCGGCGGCGAGCAGCGCCGCGGCCAACACCACTGCCAACATGGTAGAGGCCAATACACCAGTGTCAGGCCAAGTCGTCGAGATCGAATTCGTGGTCGAGCCGAACTACGACGGCTGGCGGCTGGACAAATACCTCTGCGTGAAGATCAGGAGGCTGTCCCGGACGCGGGTGCAGCGCATCATCGAGAGGGACCTCGTCGGGACGCTGAAGGCCTCGAGCCGCATCGAGCGGGGGCAGGTCATCCGCATCCGCCGGAAGATGCTCGACGAGCCAGACGACGTACCGCCGCCGTCCGCCCTGGTGGAGCTGTACTCCGACGAGCACCTGCTCGTGCTCGACAAGCCGCCCGGCCTGCCGATTCACCCGACCGCGCGGTACCACCACGGCACCCTCGTCTCGCAATTGAAGGAGCGAGGCGTCGAGGCGCACCCGGCCCACCGGCTCGATCGCGAGACCAGCGGCATCGTGGTCTGCGGGCGGACGCTCGAGGCCAGCCAGCGGCTCATGGAGGCGTTCAGCGGCGGCGGCGTTCGCAAGCAGTACCTCGCCGTCGTCGAGGGCTCGCCGCCGGACACGTACGCGGTCGACGCGCCCATCGCCGAGGGGACGGAGCTCATTCGCATCGCCGTGCGGATCGACCCCGCCGGCAAGCCCGCGCGCACGCGGTTCGCCGTCGAGCAGCGGTTCGATGGGCACGCGCTCGTGCGCGCGTTCCCCGAGACCGGGCGCCAGCACCAGATCCGCATCCACTCGCGGGAGGCCGGGTTTCCGATCGTCGGAGACAAGATGTACGGGCCCGACCCCGGGTACTTCGATCGGTTCTCGAAGCACTGTCTCGAGGACGAGGCGTGGGAGAAGCTGAAGCTGCCGCGGCATGCGTTGCATGCGGCGCGGATCGAGTTTCAGCACCCCGCGACGAAGCGGGATGTCTCGTTCGAGGCGCCGCTGCCTGAGGATCTGCGGGAGTTCCTCGGGCGTCAGTGACGCCACGGAACGGCCGGGTTCGGGTTCGCGTTCGCGTTCGCGTTCAGTCAGTCACAGCGGGACGTGCTCTCTCACGAGCTCATCCACGCCTTTGTCTTCCTCGTCGATCACGTACGTGAACGCGAAGATGTCGGCCTCCTTCATGGCCATGTTGCTCAGCCGGTAGCCTCGCGGCGCGCACAGGCACTGCGTCACCGGCGTCGCCGAGTGCACGCTGCGCACCGAGCACAGCCCGCGGCTTCGCAGCGCATCCTGCCCCGCCCAGTGCTTCGAGCCTGCGCTCAGGTGGGCGCAGAGCATCACCACCTCGGGCCTCGCGGGCACCAGCGCGTCGCGGATGCCGTCGTGGAAGATCTCTCCGCCGATGAGCGGGGCCACGTCGAAGCGGCCCACGCGCAGCACGCGGGGCCTCACGTCCACCGGCGCGCTCGCGTCGTTGCGGCTTCGCACCCGCTGGCGCGACACCTCGAAGTCTTCCATCCCCGGCGCCCAGCCGATGAGGAAGGACGGCAGCGTGCCCTCGCGCACCCGGCTCGAGGACATCGCCTTCAGCGGCTCGCTGTCGACTCCGAACAGCACCGCCAGCCCGGCTCGGCGCGCCACGTCGACGAGCGGTGCCGCGTGCTCGCGCACCGTCTTCTCCGTCTCCGCTCGCAGGTAGCCCGCGGGGAGCGCGACCAGCTGCACGGCCCCCCATGTGTGCGCCTCGATGATTCGCCGGGCCGCTTCGATGCGTCGCGCGTTGCCCGCGAGCGTGCCCTGCCCGTCCAGAAAGACTTCTGTCGCGCAGACGCCCAGTCTGTCTTGCATGCGCCACCTCCCCTTTCGTTGCGTGGCGCGGGCACCCTACCGGGCGGATCTGACATCGCGTTGCCCGGTAAACATTCGATCCACTATGGTACGTCTCTGAAGGGGGAGCACACACACCATGCCCAGACCCATTGGCCGGCGACAGAACATCGAGGCCCCCGAAGTCGACGAGCCGAAGAAGCCGCGTGCACGGCGCAACGAGGCGGCTCCGAGAGCGCCCGCCGACGGGTTTGCTCCCGGCGAAGCGGCGCCTGCCGCCGAGGCCGCTCCGAACGCTGCGTCCGTGAAGGGCCCGTTCGCGGCGCTCGCGAAGCGCGGCGACTTCAACGGGTACGTGAAGACCGCGTCCGGCGCCGACGTGTACGTCAGCGTCAAGCTCGCGAAGAACGCGGCGACGAACCGGCCGATGGTGCTCCTCGACGGAGTCGCCGCCCGCTACGACCGCAACTCCGCCTTCGAGAAGCTCGTCACCGCGAAGGACCAGTCGATCATCTCCATCTTCCTCCCCGGCCAGGGCGAGACCCTCGCGAAGGACCTGGAGAAGGGCGGCCGCTCGATTCGCAACGACCTCGAGCAGGAGCAGCAGGCCAAGACCGTCATCGAGGTCCTCGACGCGCTCGGCGTGACAGATCCGGTCGGAGTCCTCGGCCTCTCGTACGGCGGCGCCATCGCCGCGCAGGCCGAGAAGCAGTACCCCGACCGCTTCAACAAGGTGATGCTCGTCGCGCCCTACGTGAAGAGCGAGGGCAAGTCGTCGCCCTACTACGACATGATGATGCGCAATCCGTGGAACCCGTTCGGGCCTTCCATGTACCGCGCGGCGGCGAAGAGCACGCTCGAGAAGACGTTCAACTACGAGCCCGAGGTGCTGAAGAACTTCCCCGGCGCGTTCCACGAGGGGCTCTTGCGGCTGTCGATGGGCCTCGAGGACTTCGAGCTCGCCGACGTCGTGAAGGGCATGGAGGACGTGCACTGGCTCGTGGTCCCCGGCGACGGCGCCTCCGACCCGAACCAGAACGCCGAGGCGTTCAAGGGCGCCAAGACCGGCTCGTTCGTGATGGCCCCCGACACCGACGCGGGCAAGCACGACCTCATCCGCGGAGACGGCGCGCTCGTCGCCACCTGGGCCGCCGACGTCATGGCCGGCCGGTGGAAGACGCAGGACGTGAGCACGCTGGTGAAGCAGGTCGAAAAAGAGCTGAAGGCGAAGGGAGGCGAGCAATGAGCATCAGCGCGACGGTCACGCTGTCGATGTCGATGGACCTGGGCCCGCTGGTCGACGCGGTCGCGCGCCAGGGCAAGGCGGCCGCCGGTGAGCCTCCGCTCAAAGAGGAGCAGCTGCAGGCCGTCCGCCAGGCCGTCGTGCAGGACGTCGCCGCCGAGGTGAAGCGCGGCAGCGAGGCGACGAAGGCGCGGCTGCGCAGCTCGCTGACGAAGGGCGTGAAGCTGCTCGACGTCACGTCCCAGCAGGACGGGCTCGTCGTCACGTCGCACACGCGGCTCGCGATCGACGATCTCGCGCTGCTGCCTCAGATCGCCTTCGCGGCCGAAGACGGCAGCGCGGCGCTGCACCCGTTCGCGGGGTTCAAGGTCGCGACCCAGGGCGGCACGACGAAGGTCGAGGGCCGCTCGCCGAAGCTGCCGAAGGCTCCCGGCGCGCGCGGCGAGATGGTGCTCGTGCTGGAGACGAAAGACGCGCCGGCCTCGCACAACGCGAGCAGCGCGGCCGGTGGCCGGCTCGAGTGGCGCGGCCCGCTCGACGGCGCCGAGTTCCCGGTCAAGGTCACGTTCCAGAGCTGAAGCATGTGCCCGGCTCCGGTGCGGCCGAAGCGCGCGGCGGTCCCGGCGGCTCCGGTTGCCGAGGCGAGGCGCGCCCCTGCTGCGCCCGCCACCACTGCGGCTGCCCCGGTGGATGGCTTTCAGCCGGTCAAGAGCGCGCCGTACGCGCCGCTCGCCGCGCTGGGCAACTTCGACAGCTACGTGCGGACGGTGTCCGGCGTCGACGTCTACGTGCGCATCCGGCAGGGGCGGAGCGCGGCGTCGACTCCGCCGCTGGTGTTCCTCGACGGGCTGAACGGCGCGGCGGCGCGCAGCAAGGGGCTCGACGAGCTGGTCGAGAAGGACGGCGTCACGCTGGTGAGCATCGCGCTCATCGGCCAGGGCGAGACGCTGGCGAAGGACGTCGAGGCGACCGGCGGGCGCTCCGTGGATGAGGACGTGGATCCGCAGGCGCAGGTGAAGCTGGTGCTCGAGACCCTCGATCAGCTCGGCGTGAAGGGGCCGGTGGATCTCGCCGGCCTCTCGTACGGAGGCGGCATCGCCGCGCTGGTGAAGAAGCAGGCTCCCGAGCGCGTGAACCGGCTGCTGCTCGCCGCGCCGTACACCGTCACCGCGATGGAGCACGACCCCGTGCGGTTCGCGATGGGCGAGCTGCTGAACCACAACCCGTTCAACCCGCTCGGGCCGGCGATCTACCGGGCCACGGTGCGCGCGACGCTCGCCGCGGGGACGCTGCCCCCCGCTCCGATTCGGAATCCGAGGCAGGTGCTCGCGTTTCACGAAGCCATCTTTCGCATGACGATGGGAATGGAGCGCTTCAGGCTCACGGACGCGGTGAAGGACCTCGACGACGTGCACGTGCTCACCGTGCCTTTCGATCCCATCGTTCCGCCGGCGATCGCCCACGAGCAGACGCGCTCGGCGAGCAGCGTGAGCCACAGCGAGGCTTCCCTCTGGGACACCGCCACGCATGACCTCATCGACTGGCGGCCGAAGACGCTCGTCGATTGGATGCGCAAGGTGCTCGGCGGAGAGATCGCCGCGAAGCGGCGGTGAAGCGGGGACCATCTCCCGACGCGACGCGCGGGAAAAGCAGCCTGTCCCCATTTCAGCGCGCGCGTGCCGGGTTGCCGACGGCGGTCGCGCCTGCGCGCACGTCGCGCGTCACCACGGCGCCGGCTCCGATGATCGCGCCGTCGCCGACCGTCACGCCGGGGAGGATCAGCGCGCCGCCGCCGATCCACACGTTCTTCCCGATGCGCACCGGCTGCCCGAACTCGAGGCCTTTCCTGCGCGTCTCCGCGTCGCGCGGGTGATCTGCCGCCAGCAGCTGCACGCCCGGACCGATCTGCGTCCCGTCGCCGATGCTCACTTCGACCACGTCCAGAATCACGCAGTTGAAGTTGAGGAAGACGCCCGAGCCCAGGCGGATGTTGAAGCCGTAGTCGCAGTGGAAGGGAGGGCGGATCACCGAGCCGTCTCCGACCGCGCCGAGCCGCGCGCGCAACAGCTTCAGCCGATCGGCCGCGCTCAGCTCGAGCGACGCGTTGTACTTCGCCAGCCAGCGATGGTTCGCGTCGAGGTCGCGCTGCAGCTCCGCGTCGGTCGCGTCATACAGCTCGCCCGCCAGCATCTTCTGCTTCTGTGTGGCCATACCCGTCTTCTAAGCGGGCTGCGGCTGCACATCAGCTCGCGAGCTTGGTGAGGTACTTCCCCGAGAAGCACGCGTTGCAGAACGTCTCGAAGCGCGGATCTCCGACGGCCTCGCCGAGGCCTTCGAGCGAGAGGTAGCCGAGCGAGTCGGCCGTCACGTAGCGCGCGATCTCGTCGACCGAGTGCGACGCGGCGATGAGCTCCTGCCGCGAGGGCGTGTCGATGCCGTAGTAGCAGGGCCACGTGTTCGGCGGAGACGAGATGCGCAGGTGCACCTCGCGCGCGCCGGCGGCCTTGAGCATCTTGACGATCTTCCGCGACGTCGTGCCGCGCACGATCGAGTCGTCGATCACCGCCACGCGCTTGTCCTTCAGCGTCACGCGCACCGCCGACAGCTTCAGCTTCACGCCGAAGTGACGAATCGACTGCTGTGGCTCGATGAACGTGCGCCCCACGTAGTGCGAGCGGATGAGCCCGACGTCGTACGGAATCTTCGAGCCCTCGCTGTAGCCGATCGCCGCAGGCACGCCCGAGTCGGGGACCGCGATGACGACGTCGGCGTCGCAGGGCTGCTCCTTGGCGAGCTGCCGGCCGAGGCGCTTGCGCGTCTCGTAGACGGAGAGCCCGAACAGCGTCGAGTCGCTGCGGGCGAAGTAGACGTGCTCGAACACGCAGCGCCCCGCCTTCGCAGGGTCGAACGGCCGCGACGACTTGAGGCCCGCCTCGTCGATGACGACCATCTCGCCGGGGTCGAGCTCGCGCAGCAGCTCGGCCTCGATGAGATCCAGCGCCGTGGTCTCGGAGGCCAGCACGTACGCGTCCTTCACGCGGCCGAGCACCAGCGGCCGGAAGCCGTGCGGGTCGCGCACCGCCACCATCTTCTTCTCGGTGAGGAACAGCAGCGAGTAGGCGCCGCGCATCTGGCGCAGGGCGTCGACGACCTTGTCTTCGAACGTCGCCGCCTTCGAGCGGGCGATGAGGTGGATCACCGCCTCGGTGTCCGAGTCGGACTGGAAGATGGCTCCGCCTTCTTCGAGCTTCCGGCGGGTGGCGTCGTGGTCGACGAAGTTGCCGTTGTGGGCCACCGCCAGCTGGCCGCCGGCGTAGGCCACGACCAGGGGCTGGGCGTTCTTCCACAGGGTGCCGCCGGCCGTCGCATAGCGGACGTGCCCGATCGCGGACTTGCCCTTGAGGTCCTGGAGGATCGGCTCGGTGAAGACGTCGGCGACCAGGCCCATCTGCCGGTACGAGTTCAGCTTCCCGGAGTCGGAAGCCACGATGCCGGCGCTCTCCTGACCGCGGTGCTGGAGCGCGTGCAGGCCGAGGTACGTCAGCCGACTGGCTTCTTCATGGCCGTAAACTCCGAAAACTCCGCACATGGTGATGGGGCTCCTAGCACGTAACGCGGAGTCGTTCCTTGCGCTTCCGGCGCCTCGGCCGTGTCCTCTTCCTGGACCTTCACCTCGCCCTGCCGCCCTCGAACCTGCCCTCGCCCTCGCCCTGCTTTTTTCCCCCTTGACGCCGCCGGCCCTCGTCTCGACAGAGCCCCTCCTGTTGAGATACGGCGCAGCGCATCAAGCGGGCACGTCCCTTGAACGTGGCCCAAAAGAAAGGCTTCACACTTTGTCGAACTCGGGGGTCGAAAGCTCAGGACGGGTCAGTCGCCTGTACCGAAAGTTCGGCCCCGCCATCTATTCGAGATGTCGGCGCCTCCTAA
>CALJKW010000057.1 GCA_937980205.1 uncultured Myxococcales bacterium
CCTGGCTCAACACCTGGGTGAAGGCGCAGATCCTCGCCGGCCAGGGCAAGTACAAGGACGCCTACCCGCTCGCGCAGAAGGCGAAGGAGCTCGGCGACAAGGAAGGGAAGGACAAGTTCTTCTTCGCCGACGACGTGAACAAGGCCCTCGCCGAGTGGAAGAACAAGGGCTGAAGCAGTGGCCGTTCGCGCGCCCGGGGGCGAGCGGTTCCGGGCCCAGCCCGGAGCAGAGGCCGACGACGCCGGACTCGCCGCCGGGCGTAGACGCACGTCGTTCTCCTCCGCATTCCTGAGCGGGGACCCGCGAGCAGAGGCGTTCCTCAAGCGGGACTTCGCGCGGCCCACCGAGCGCGCGGGCTACGCGCAGCGAGCCGCGGTCCGCAGCTCGCTGCCGGGCCTCGGCCTCCAGCCCAAAGACGCCGCCGTGGTCACCGGCCAGCAGGTCGGCCTGTTCCTCGGCCCGCTGTACACCGTCTACAAGGCGGCGACCGCCGTCGCCTGCGCGCGCGCGCTCGAGCAGGAGTCGGGCGTGCGCTGCGTGCCGGTGTTCTGGCTGCAGACCGAAGATCACGACTTCGAGGAGATCGATCACGTCCAGGTCGGCTCCGAGCGGCTGCACGTGCCGGTGCGCGCGCCGCCGCGCACGTCGGTGAAGCACGCGCTGCTCGGAGAAGAGGTGCGGCTCGCGCTCGCGAAGCTGCCCGACCCGTCGCTCTGGGCGCTGCACTACAAGCCGGGCGCGAGCTGGGCCGAGGCGTTCCGCGGGGTGCTCACCGCGCTGTTCCCCCAGCTCGTCGTCGTCGACCCGTGCGACTACCCGAAGGCGGCCGAGGTCGTGCACCAGAAGGCGCTCGCGTACGCGCCGGCGATCTCCCAGGCGCTGGAGAGCCGCGCGCGCCAGCTCGAGGAGGCCGGCTTCGACGTGCAGGTGCCGGTGAAGCCGGGCGCGCCGCTGTCGTTCTGTCACCCCGACGGGCCGAAGGGGCCGCGGCGGCGGCTCGAGCCCGGTGAGGCGCCTCCAGCCGGGGCGCACCTCAGCACGTCGGCGCTGCTGCGGCCGATCCTGCAGGACACGATGCTGCCGACCGCCGCGATCGTCGGCGGCCCCGGCGAGCTCAACTACTTCGCTCAGATGGAGCCGCTGTACGAGGCGTACGGAATTCCGATGCCGATGCTGGTGCCGCGCGCGCGCTTCCGCGTCATCGACGCGAAGGTGAAGCGGCTGCTCGAGGCCCTCGGCGTGAAGCCGTCGGACGCCGAAGATCCCACCCTGCTCTCGCGCCTCCGCAAGCCGGTGGAGCCTTCACCGGAGCAGCTCGAACGGCGCCTGGTGGACGCCGCCGAGGCTGCGCTCGCCGGAGTGCCGCTGCCCGACGCGGTGACGCGCACGCGCGAGACGATCGCCCGAGCGGCGTCGCGGTTCGCCGGGCGCTACCGCCGCCACCTCGACGGCGCCGACACCGTGCTCGCGGATCGCGTGGCGCGGCTGCGCGAGCTGCTGATGCCGGGTGGAGCGCCGCAGGAGCGGGTGATGGGGCTGCCGACGTTTCCCGGACTCGACATCCTTCCGCACGTTGAGCCGTGGAGCACGGCGGTGAAGGACGTGTACCTGTGAGCAGCTTCTTCGACGTGGACGTGGACGTGGACGTGGACGTGGACGGCTGTTCGACGCCACGAAGAAGCCGTCCACGTCCACGTCCACGTCCACGTCCACGTCCACGTCCACGTCCACTCAAGGGTCAGCCGTGAGAATCGGCCTGGTCTGCCATGCCACCCTCGGCGGCAGCGGCGTCATCGCCACGGAGCTCGGCGAAGCGCTGGTCCAGCGCGGCCACGAGGTGCACGTCATCAGCTCGGACAGGCCTCCGCGCCTGCGCCACGCGACCCCGCACCTCGTCAAGGCGCCCCGGCACGAGCTGTTCCCCGGCGGCGAATACGCGCTGGCCCTCGCCTCGAAGCTGGCGGAGCTCGGCCCGCGCCTCGACGTCCTCCACGTGCACTACGCCATCCCCCACGCGACGAGCGCGTACCTGGCGCGCCAGCTCGCCAGGGGCCCGAAGCTCGTCGTCACGCTGCACGGCACCGACGTCGTGACGCTGGGCAGAGATCCCGCGCTGCACCCGGTCGTGAAGCTCGGCATCGAGAGCGCCGACGCCGTCACGACGCCGACGCGCTGGCTCAGCGACGAAGCGAACCGCGTCTTCGGCATCGAGCCCGAGGTGATCGGCAACTTCGTCGACACCGACCGCTTCAAGCCGGGCAAGCCGACGAAGACGCTCGTCCACAACTCCAACTTCCGCCCCCTGAAGCGCTGCGACGACGTGGTGCGCATCTTCGCGCGCGTTCACGAGCACGTGCCGGACGCGAAGCTCGTGTTCATCGGCGACGGCCCGACGCGGCCCGAGACCGAGCAGCTCGCCCGAGGGCTGCCGGTCACGTTCGCCGGCGAGCAGGCCGACCCGGTGCCGCTGCTGCAGCAGGGCGCGGCGTTCCTCTTCCCCTCCGAGACCGAGAGCTTCGGGCTCGCCGCGCTCGAGGCGCTCGCCTGCGGAGTCCCCGTCATCGCCTCGCGCACCGGCGGCCTGCCCGAGCTCGTCGACGACGGCGTGAACGGGCACCTCGCGCCGGTGGGAGACGTCGCGACGATGGCCTCGAGGGCCATCGAGCTGCTCACCGACGAGGCGAAGCAGGCCCGCCTCGCCCACGCCGCGAGGGAGACCGCCTTCGCGCGCTGGCGGCCCGAGCCGCACGTCTCGCGCTACGAAGCGCTCTACCGCCGCCTCACGACCTGAACCTCACATGCTCGCGATCACCATGACCCTCCTCCTCGCCGGCACGTCGAGCGCCGAGCTGTACCGGGACCTGAAGAAGCTGCAGGTCGTCGGCAGCGCGCTGTACGTGGCGGCGCACCCCGACGACGAGAACACGCGCCTGCTCGCCACGCTCGCGAACGAGACGAAGGTGCGCGCCGCGTACCTCTCGCTCACGCGCGGCGAAGGCGGCCAGAACCTCATCGGCGGCGAGCTGGGCCCCCTGCTCGGCGTCATCCGCACGCAGGAGCTCTACGCCGCGCGCCGCATCGACGGCGCCGAGCAGTACTTCACGCGCGCCGCCGACTTCGGCTACTCGAAGAGCGTCGACGAGACGCTGAAGAAGTGGGACCACGACGCGGTGCTGTCCGACGTCGTCGCGGTCGTGCGCAGCCTCAGGCCCGACGTCATCATCACGCGCTTCAACCTCGAGGGCGGAGACACGCACGGCCACCACACCGCCTCCGCGCGGCTCGCGCTCGAGGCGTTCACCGCCGCGGCCGACGCGAAGTTCCACCCCGAGCTCGGCGCGCCGTGGCAGTGCAAGCGCATCGTGTGGAACGCGTGGGAGACGAAGAAGCCGGTCGACTTCACGTTCGACACGAGCCCGTACAGCCCGGTGCTCGGCCTCACCTACGGCGAGCTCGCCGCGCTCTCGCGCAGCCAGCACCGGAGCCAGGGCTTCGGTGCCGCTCCGATTCACGGCCCCAACCCCGAGCAGTTCGTGCTGCTGGGCGGCGCTCCCGGTGCGTCGCTGTTCGAAGGCGTCGATCTGACGTGGAGCCGCGTGCCCGGCAGCGGGCCCCTGAAGACGCTGCTCGACCGGGCCGTGCGCGAGTTCAAGGTGGACAACCCGGCTGCCTCGGTGCCGCTGCTGCTCAAGGCCCTCGAGGCGATGAAGAAGCTCGACCAGCCGCACAAGACCCGCGAGCTCGAGCAGCTCATCGCGCGCTACGCGGGCGTGTTCGTCGAGGCGACCGCGTCGGCGCACACCGTCGTCGAGGGCGCGAAGCTCGAGCTCACCCTCACCGCGCTCAACCGCACCGGCGCGGCGCTGCCGCTCAAGCACGTCGCGCTGCCCGACGGGCAGACCGCGCCGCCGGGCAAGGCGACGCTCGCCGCCTCGGGCGAATTGTGGGCCGACTTCGTGTTCGACGCCTTCACGCTGCGGCGGCCCATCGAGTTCAAGTGGGTCGACCCGACCGTCGGCGAGCGCTTCCGCCCGGTGGAGATCGTGCCCGCGACGACGGTGAAGCCCGACACCAACCTGCTCGTGTTCGTCGACGACAAGCCGAAGCAGCTCAAGCTCTCGACGACGGACCAGGCGACCGGGAAGACGACCGAGTCGACGCGGGACGTGAAGCCGGGCCCCTCTCCGCTGAGCCTCGGCGCCAAGACGCTCACCCGCATCGAGTACCCCCACATCCCCGTGCAGACGGTGCTCACCGACGCCGAGGTGAAGCTCGTGCGCGTCGACCTGCAGCGCGGCAAGGTGTCGAAGGTCGGCTACGTGCCCGGCGCGGGCGACGACGTGCCGCAGGCGCTGCGCCAGGTCGGCTACGAGGTGACGCTGCTCGACGAGGCCGCGCTGCAGAAGCCGCTCGGAGGCTACGACGCGATCGTGGTCGGCATTCGCGCCTTCAACGTGAACCCGCGCCTGCCGCGCCAGAAGCTTCTGCAGTACGTCGAGGCCGGCGGCACGCTGCTCGTGCAGTACAACACCAAGAACCGCCTGAGCGACGTGCCGGCGGACCTGGGGCCGTGGCCGTTCGAGATCTCTCACGACCGCGTCACCGACGAGACCGCCGCGGTCACGTTCGAGGGGCCGGTGTTCACGAAGCCGAACGCGCTGACCGCGAAGGACTTCGACGGGTGGGTGCAGGAGCGCGGCCTCTACTTCGCGGGCAAGTGGGACGAGCGCTACGTCGCTCCGCTGTCGATGAACGATCCCGGGGAGGCGCCGAAGAAGGGCGCGCTGCTCATCGGCAAGCACGGCAAGGGCACCTTCATCTACACGGGCCTCGCGTTCTTCCGTCAGCTCCCCGCCGGAGTCCCCGGCGCCTACCGCCTCTTCGCCAACCTGCTCGCCCATGGAAAATGACGAGCGCTGGGGCGGGTGGTACGCGCTCGTCCTCGGCTGGCTGGCGATCACCATCGTCGCGCTGACGCTGCTCTCGCAGGTGCAGTGGTGAGCGCGCTCGACTGGATCGTCCTGTTCGGCACGCTCTTGGCCATCGTCGGCTACGGCACGTGGAAGACGCGGGGCATCAAGAACGTCGGCACCTACCTGCGCGGCGGAGAGGACAGCCGCTGGTACACCATCGGCCTCTCCATCATGGCGACGCAGGCGAGCGCCATCACGTTCCTCTCGACGCCAGGCCAGGGCTTCGAAGACGGCCTGGGCTTCGTGCAGTTCTACTTCGGCGTGCCGATCGCGATGGTGATCCTGAGCGCCACGATCGTGCCCATCTACTACCGCACGCGCGTGCTCACCGCGTACGAGTACCTCGAGCAGCGCTTCGACCTGAAGACGCGCCAGCTCACCGCGGCGATCTTCCTGCTGCAGCGGGGCCTGGGCACCGGCATCTCCATCTACGCGCCCGCCATCATCGTCTCCGCGGTGCTCGGCTGGCCGACCTTCATCACCACCATCGCCATCGGCCTCGTCGTCATCGCGTACACGGTCAGCGGCGGCACGCGCGCCGTGAACCAGACGCAGCAACTGCAGATGGCGGTGATGCTCGGCGGCATGGCGCTCGCGGTCGTCGTCATCGTGCAGCAGCTGCCGGTGCCGTTCACCGACGCCGTCCGCGTCGCGGGGGCGCTCGGCAAGCTGAAGGCCGTCGACTACTCCGCGCGCCTCGACACCCGCTACACCTTCTGGAGCGGCATCACCGGCGGCACCTTCGTCGCCCTCGCCTACTTCGGCACCGACCAGTCGCAGGTGCAGCGCTACCTCTCCGGAGAGTCCCTCGCGCAGAGCCGCCTCGGCATGCTGATGAACGGCCTCTTGAAGGTGCCGATGCAGCTGCTCATCCTCAGCGTCGGCGTCTTCGTGTTCGTCTTCTTCCAGTTCAACCCGTCGCCGGTGTTCTGGAACCGGCCCGCGCTCGAGAAGGCGCGCCCCGCCATCGCTCCGCTCGAGCAGCAGCACGCGCAGCTCTTCGAACAGAAGCAGGCGCTGCTGCAGCGCTTCCAGGCCGGAGAGCCCGTGCAGCGAGAGCTCTACGAGCTCGAGACGAAGGACCGCGCGATCCGCGCCGAGGCGCGCAAGGTGGTGCAGAAGTCCGACCCGCTCGCGAACACGAAGGACTCCGACTACGTGTTCCTCGACTTCGTGATGACGCGCTTCCCCCCGGGGCTCGTCGGCCTGCTGCTCGCCGTCATCTTCTGCGCGGCGATGTCGGCGACGGCGAGCGCGATGAACGCGCTGGGCACCACGACGATGGTCGACTTCTACAAGCGCAGCATGAACCCGAAGGTCGACGACGCCCGCGCGCTGGCGCTGAGCAAGCGCTTCACCGCGGTGTGGGGCCTCATCGCCATCGCGTTCGCGCTCGTCGCCAGCCGCCTCGACAACCTCATCCAGGCGGTGAACATCCTCGGGTCGATCTTCTACGGGCCGATGCTCGGCGTGTTCCTGGTCGGGTTCTTCTTGAAGAAGGTGCGGGGCACGCCGGTGTTCTGGGCCGTGCTGGTCGCGCAGGCGCTGGTGATCGCGGTCTTCATCGCCAGCGACATCGGCTTCCTCTGGTACAACGTGATCGGCTGCGCGGCGGTCGTGGTGCTCGCGCTGCTGTTCAACCTCAGAGGCCCGCGCTCGCCGCGAAGCTCGCCTGCGCATCCGTGAGGTGATCCGTCTCCGTCTCGATGAGCTGCTGCTTCACGAGCAGCTCTCCGCGCGCGATGCGGCCCGCAATCTGAGGCCGCGCGAGGAACTCGCGGAGGCGGGCATCGCGCTCGGCGACGGCGGCGGCCAGCGCCGGGAAGCGCTGCCGCTCGACCGGGTCTGCCGCGACGCGCTCGGCCGCGCAGTCGGTGTGCCGCGTGATCACGATCACCTTCACGCCCTTCGTGACCGCGAGCTCGAGCATGTCCTCCTCTTCGGGGCTCATCACCGAGCCGGCGGTGCGGACGACGTAATAATTGCGCCTGGCGTCGCCGGCGAGCTCGCTCGTGTCGATTCTTGCGTCCATGCACACGAGCATCGCGACGACGGGGTGTAGCTGCGGCCTGGGTAAGTGCCCGCGAACCTTCGCCGCGAGCTCGTTGTGCGCGTCGAGCTCGTCCCAGATCTCCTGCGGCGTCTGGTCGTGCGCCTCCCGGTACATGTCCTGGAACCTGTAGCCGGCGTTGATGAGCGCCCCGCCCATGAAAAGTTGGGCGTTTGCGCTGAGCTGCACGTAGACGAACAACGCGACGAGAAGCCCTGCGACGGCTGCGGTTTTCGCGACCATGGCGGTGGGTACTGCACGGGCCGCGCCCGCCTCACCGCCCTGCGAGCCGCCCCGTCGGCCCGAACAGGCCGCGCCAGAAGTCGCGGGGCAGCGCCGCGAGCGTGGCGCCGACGGCGGCGAAGATGCCGTACACCATCGCCTGTATCATCGCCGCCCAGTCGGGCATCACCAGGCCGACGTGCAGCCGCCAGCTCGCGGGCAGGAACGGCCAGACGAGCCCGGCGCCGAGCGCCCAGACCAGCACGCCGTAGGCCGCGCCCACCGGGAGCTTCACGTCGTTGTCGAGCCGATGCGTCGCGAGGCCGAACAGCGCGCCGAGCGCCGCTCCGAGCACGAGCGGTACGAGCACGCCGAGGGCCACCGCGAGCGCATCGAACCCCGCCGCCATCGCCGCCGCCGGAGTCACGGGAAGCGCGAACAGCTTCAGCGCCAACCACCCGTCGCGGCCCTGCGCGAACTGCAGCACGGTGCCGTAGAACAGGTAGATCCACACGCCGGCCAGACCGCCCAGCGCTCCGCCGATGACCGCGCGTCGCCGCAGCGTCTTTTGAATCGGCGGCTCGGGGATCGGCGGCTTACCAACCAACTCGAAACGTTCGATGTACAGCGAAGCCATGAGACGAACCTCCGTCGGGGCTCATCTTCAGCCAAACCATTCTTCCGGAGGTGTCAAGGCGGGCGCGTCAGCGCCCCTGAGCGCTGAGATCGATCTGCAGCGCCTCCGAGGCGAAACGCCCCATGCGCTGGATCAGCTTCTCCATCGCCGGCACGACGCTGCGACCGCTGCGGTCGGCGTCTTCCTCGAGCCGCTGCTTGCAGCCGAGATCCGTGCACACGTGCACGCCGACGCGCTTCTTCGAGTTGCGCGTCGCGGTGAGCAGCCCGACGCGATTGCCCATGCCGCTCGAGTGGCACCAGTCGCACATCTGCGGCACCGTCGAGACGCCGTCGCCGTTGGTGTCGAAGGTGATGCCCGTCGGAGCGCCGTTGGGCACCGCGAAGACGAGGTACGTCACTCCGCCGGCCGGGTGCGGCCACGCGAGGTAGTCGCGCACGAACAGCGGGTACTGCAGACCACGGGGCAGCTCGAGGGTCTTCCGATCTCGGGGACGAAACGCGCGGAGCAGTGCCTCTTCGGAGTCGAGCAGAAACATGGGGACATTCTAACGCGGCTTGGGCCGGTGTCTTTCGAGGGGGGGGGCACGCCGGGCGCCCAGGCCGTCACCTGCGCTCGAGCGCCCCGAAGCGTGGCCTCGCCCGCGAGCCGCGGCTACTGGAGCTGGGCAGCGTCGAACTCGAGGTGATGCAGCGTGGGTAGGCGCCCGGCCACCGAGCGGTCGATGAACGAGATGTGAAAACGGCCGCCGACCTGCTGGAGCTCGAGCTCGCGAGCGGACTCGGGCACCGCGAGGCTCATCTTGCGCTCGACGCCCGACGGCGCGCCGGGCACCACGCGCACCAGCACGATCTCCGTCGTCTTCGAGTCGTCGCGGGTGATCTTGATGTCGCAGTCGCAGTTGATCTCGACGCCGCCGAACTTCGTCGACTTCGTCGTGACCGTGGCGTCGACGTCGGTGACGTGCATGAGCAGCGCGGCGTACACGGCTCCGTCCGGCGCCTGCGCCAGGGCGACGTCGATGATCGACTCGCCGCGGCGCGTGCAGGTGGGGTTGGGGCACTCCGAGCAGGTCGCGTGCAGCACGCCCACCGGGCACGTGTTCGTCACGCCCTGCTCCACCAGGCGCACGCGCCGGAAGCCGCCGTCGCCTTCGGAGAGCACCAGGTGGTTGCCCTCGTAGGAATAGTGGACGACCGGCTCGTCGGCGCCGTTCATCGCCAGCCGCATCCGACCGGGAGTGGCACGCAGCGGCTCGCGCCGCAGGATCACGTCCGGCCCGCCGGGCGTCGCCAGGTGCAGCTCGTCGGTCGTCGAGGGCGTGTTCAGCCAATACGCGATGCGGGGAACGCCGCCGTCGCCGAGCGCGAGCGCCGACGGGTAGCTGGCCGTGCCTCCTACGTCGGTGGCGCTCCACGTGCCGTCCGGCGCGCGCGAGGCGAGCCGCAGCCCGCCGGCGCCGCTGAGCAGCGCGAAGCCCCGGCCACCGGGCGCCAGCAGCCCGTCGACGACGCCGTACGAGCCCGAATCGGGCAGCGACTCCAGCACCAGCGGCCCTCCGTCGAGCACGGCAGCGCGCCCGCCCGGCATGAACGCGAGCGGGTCCTCTCCCGGCGACGCGCAGATGAGGAAGCGCGGCGACACCGAGCCCTGCGTCTGCGGCAGCGCGTCGTTGCGGATCACCGGCGTCGCGACGTCGGCCCCGAACGTCACCCACTGCGTGTGCCAGACGTTCGAGTTGTCCATCACCGAGAACAGGGCGTGCGCGCGGCCGGCGCCCGCCGCGGTCGCCACCGCCACCGCCGCCGACGGGGCCCCGCAGTCGAGCTCCGAGCCCGAGGTGAACGGACACGTGCCTCCACCGTCGACCGCGCACGACACCGCGGTCTTCGCCGTCACCTTGCACTGCGGAACGAAGGGCCCGGCGTCGGGCACCGGCTCCATAGGCTCCGGCTCTTCGAGGCACCCCGAGAACACGACGAGCAACGAAAGGCAGCACCCCCGAAGCGCGGTCATCTCGATATTGGACAAGGTTTGGGAATTCCGTGGATCGCCAGCGATGATGCAGCAGTGGAACCCCGCTTCGGAAGGCCGGTCAGCGTCACGGTCTTCCGCGACGGTGTCTCGCCCACTCCTGCCTACAGGGGGACACGCGACGTGCAGCGGCTCGGGTCCGCGCTCGCGCCGGCCGCGAACTGCGGCTGCGGCTGCAGCTCGGCGAGCGCGGGCGTGGCGGTGTCGCTCTTGGCCCTGCTGCGTGCAGCCGCGAGGCGCCGCAGGTTCAGCGCGCGGCCCAGCTCAGCGTGACCGCGACGGGCTCGTGGTCCGACAGCTGCGCGCCCGTGGAGTCGACGAACGACAGGTCCACCGCCCACGACGTCACGCTCAGCGTCACGGTCGCGCTGCTGCGGAACATCACGCGGTCGTACCGGTAGATGTCCGTGCACGACGTCGCGCGGCACGCATCGGTCAGGCCCGCTCCGGACAGCAGCAGCATCAGCTGCGCCTCGTCGGTGTCCTTCATGTTGGTGTCGCCCGCGACGATCACGGCGCGACCGGCCGAGTTCGCCGCGATGTAGTCGACGAGCTGCCTGGCCTGCTTCTCGCGCGCGGTGGCGTCTCCCGTGGCGCGCCCCGCGTCGCAGTGGAGGTTGTACAGATCCACGAGCACGCCCGGCGCGAGCTCGAGCGTCGTGCGCAGGAAGCCCTTGCTGGTGAGGCAGTCGTTCTTGGCGTCGAACAGGCCGTTGCACGCCGACCACTTCACGTGCTCCGCGGCGCCGAGCGGCCGGCGCGACAGCACCGCGAGCCCGTCGCCGAGCTCCAGCATGCTGGTGCCCGCCTTCGGCGCGTGGACGTACGGGTGCGTCGCCGCGGAGACGAGCTGCGGGTGGTACGAGAAGTCCTCCTGCGCGAGCACCACCTCGAACGCGTTCAGCTTCGGGCTGATGAGCGGAGTGTTCGTCGCCGGCTTCGAGCTCGACAGCCCCTCGGGAAGCCCCGCCACGTTGTACGTGAGCACCTGCAGCGTTCCGCCCGCCGTCGTCGTCGAGCCCGCGTCCGGCACCGTCACGCCCGCGTCGGGAACGACGAGGGTGCCGCTGTCGACGTCGGGCTGCGCCGTGGCGCCCGCGTCGGCGCCCTGCTGCACCGGCATCGGCATCGGCTTCTGCATCGGGCCCGGCTGCTCCGGCTCCGGGATTCCGCCGCACGCCACCAGGAAGACGAGGAGGGTCGCTCGCACGGCGCGCACCGTAGGCGCGGCTGGAAGCACACCGCGCGACAGACCGCGCCAAACATCGGGCCGAAGCTGCCGGCCACCGCTGTCCCGTGAGACGGGCCACTGCGAGCTTCACCGCGACCCGCGTGGCGGAGCCCATCCGACGCCATGCCCCGCAGCTCGACGTCGTCGCACGAGCACTCCGACCGAACCCGGCTGCGCCCACGAGCTCTTGCTCGACGGGCGCCTCGCTCGACTGCGCACGCATCCGTGGGCCAGCAGGTGGACCGCGAAGCAGCGGCCCACGGGCGTGCTCGAAGCCGCGACCGCCCTTAGAGCTCGGCGCGCTGCTCCGTCTGCCGGTGGGCGCCGTGGCTGCGACGCATCGGCCGGAAGCCGGCGCGCATCTCCTGGGCGAGCAGCATCGGCTGCTCCCACGCGGCGAAGTGCCCGCCGCGATCGAGCTTGTTGTAGTGCACCAGGCGCCGGTACGCGCGCTCGGCCCAGCTGCGCGGGCACGGGTACAGCTCGTCGGGGAACACGCTCACCGCGGCGGGGATCGCGACGTTCATCGGCGTGAGGAACTCGTACTTGTTCTCCCAGTACAGGCGCGCCGCGGAGATCGCGGTGTTCGTCACCCAGAACAGCGTGACGTTGTCGAGCACGTCGTCGCGCGACATGCCCTCACGCTGCCCGCGGAACGCGCGCGCGATGAGCTCGTAGCTCTTGCGATCGTGGTCGATCATCCAGGCGGCGAGGCCGACCGGCGAGTCCGCGAGCGCCGTCAGCGACTGCGGCCGCGTGCCCATCTCGAGCGCGTACGCGATCTGCGAGAAGAAGAACGACAGGCGCTCGTACGCGCGGCGCTCGTCTTCATCGAGCCCCATCGGCGTCGGAGCGCGCGCGCGCACGGCCTCCATGATCTCGGGAGGCACGGCGCCCGGCATGTTCGTGTGGATGCCGAGCAGCTCCGGAGCCGCCTGCACGCCCATCAGGTCGACGATCAGCGCGCCCCAGTCACCGCCCTGCGCCACGAACTGCGTGTAGCCGAGCCGCTTCATCAGCGTGACCCACGCGCGCGCGATGCGGTCGGGGCCCCAGCCGGTGGTCGTCGGCCTGCCGGAGAAGCCGTAGCCCGGCATCGACGGGATGACGACGTGGAAGGCGTCGTCCGCGATGCCGCCGTGCGCGGTGGGGTTCGTCAGCGGCTCGATGATCTTGAGCTGCTCGAGGATCGAGCCGGGCCAGCCGTGCGTGATGATGACGGGCAGCGCGTTCTCGTGCTTCGACTTCACGTGCAGGAAGTGAATGTCGAGCCCGTCGATCTCGGTGATGAACTGCGGGTGGGCGTTGACGCGCGCCTCGGCCTTCCGCCAGTCGTAGCCGTTGGCCCAGTACTGGGCGAGCGCCTGCATGGTCAGAAGCTGCGAGCCCTGCGAGGCATCCGACACGGTCTCGGCGTCGGGCCAGCGCGTCGCCTTGATGCGGCGCTTGAGCTCGGTGAGCTCGGAGTCCGGGATGTTCACTCGAAACGGACGAACGGCAGTCTTCTCGGTCTGCGCCATGGCCTGTGAGCCTTTCGGAAAATGCGGGGAATGAGGCGGCGCAAGAAATGCCGGTGCGAGAGTGTGCGCGCATCGTCCTGACGGATGAGCCGAAGAGAAAAGGGGCCACTTTTTCAACGCAGCGAAACGAGGGCCTCGACCGCGGCTGCCCAGTCGGACCAGGGCCGCGGCTCGCGCCGGCCGTCGGGCAGCTCGAGCTCGACTTCGTAGACCTCGGGAAATGCGGCGAGCCTGCTCACCCGGGGCGCGCCCGTCCGCGACAGCGCGATGAGCAGCTCGCCGGCGTCGCAGCGCTCCTTCACGTCGTCCATCACCGGCTCGAGCGGCAGCGGCAGCCGGTCGGGCGCCCGCCCCATCAGCGCGCCCCACACGAACTCCAGTGACGGCTTCTGGCCGAAGCGCGCCGCGAGCTCGCGCAGCGCCACCGAAAGCGACGCCCCCTCGACGTCCGCGCGCACCGCCCCGAACTTCCCGTCCCACATCGGCTCGAAGCACGCGAAGCCGCGCTCGGTGCGCCACGGGTGAGGCTCGGGCCAGTGGCGCGCGAGCAGCTCGACGACGTCTTCGAGCTCCGACGGGTGTGCTTGTGCATCGGCCACGGCGGACACAAGGTGCCACGCCGTGCTTCGGCTGTCGCTGTCCGTCACGCCTTCCGGCCACGTGCTGGAGCGCAAATCCGAGTGGCCAGCGGCTCCGCAGGCGCCTCTCCCGTGCGCCTTGGAATCCGAGGAGTCGCCGGCCGCGCGCGCAGGTAGTTGTTGCGGCCATGAAGAACGCCTGGCTCGTGCTCGTGCTCGCCGTCGCCTGCACCGACGGCATGGTGTCTGATCCGCCGGACGACCCGATGCTGCCCGGCCCCGACGGCGGCAGCGTGGAGCTCGACAGCGGGTCGCCCGACGCGTCCGTCTCCGAGCCGCCCGACGCGTCGACGAGCGAGCCGCCGGACGCGGGCATGGTCGTCGACGCCGGCAGCACCGCCACCCGGGGCAGCGACGGCGGCGTCGAGCTCGATCCGATTCCGACGAACTTCGACGCCGGCGCGTGGCTCGAACCGGCGTGGGGCACCGGAATGATCCCAGCGAGCGGGGCGCCGGATGTGGTCGGCGCGTTCCGCTTCATCTGCAACCCGGCCCACCTCGCGTACGACGACCCGATCGTCTACCCCGGCCAGCCCGGCCGCTCGCACCTGCACCAGTTCTTCGGCAACACGCTCGCCGACGCGCACTCGACGTACGTCTCGCTGCGCACCACCGGCGACAGCACCTGCAACAACGCGCTGAACCGCTCGGCCTACTGGATCCCCGCGATGATGAACGGCAAGGGGAAGGTGGTTCGGCCGGACTACGTGTCCATCTATTACAAGCGGTACCCGCGCACGTCTCCGCGATGCCAGATCGAAGGCAAGGAGTGCGTGCCGCTGCCGCGGGGCCTCCGCTACGTCTTCGGCTGGAACCCCGCGACGCCGACGCAGCGCAGCGGGGGCTGGTTCAACTGCGACGGCCCCGGCATTCCGGGCGTGGTGTCGGGTCACTTCCCCGACATTCCGACGGCCGCGCAGAACTGTCCGATGGGCGCGCGGCTCGGAGCGGTGCTGAACGCTCCTTCCTGCTGGAACGGGACCGAGCTCGACAGCCCGGATCACCGCTCGCACGTCGCGTACCCGGTCGACACGCACCTCGGCTACACGAAGTGCCCCGACACGCACCCGTACATCATCCCGACGTTCACGCTCGGCGCCTGGTACACGGTCGACGCGGATCTGGATCGCTCGGGCACGTGGACCGCCGGCGTGACCCAGACCTGGCACCTGCACTCGGACCTGCACGCCGGCACGCGGTACAAGCCGGGCACGACGCTGCACGCCGACTGGTTCGGCGCGTGGGACGACGCCGTCATGGCGATGTGGACGGAGAACTGCATCGACAAGCTGCTCAACTGCTCGGGCGGAGATCTCGGCAACGGCCTGCAGCTGAAGATGTGGCCGGGCTTCAGCTGGAACGCGAACCCGCGCGTCGTGGATCCGCCTCCCTGACCGGCCCCAACGAACCCGAACCCGGCTGTTGAACGTCGGCACGACTCCCGCAGAGCACCGCGGAATGCCGCTCACCTTCCCCTCTCACGCCGCGGCCGTGTGGCCGCTGCACCGGGCCGCACCCCGTCTCCTGCCGGCCGCAGCGCTGATCGTCGGCTCGTGCACGCCGGACCTCGCGTACCTGCTCGCCGGCATCGACGGAATCTTCACCCACTCGCTGCGCGGCACCCTGCTCTTCTCGATCCCGATGGGGCTGGTGACGCTGGGCTGGCTCGAGCTCATCGCGCCGGGCTTCAAGTTCCCGCGCACGGCAGCAGACCTCTCGCGCGCGACGCTGGCCATCTGGCTGGGGGCGCTGACGCACCTGCTGTGGGACGGCTTCACGCACCGCACGCGCTGGCCGGCGAGCGTGCTCTACCCGACCACGCACGTGTCGCTGTTCGGGGCCACCATCCACCTCGCGAACCTGCTGCAGCACACGTCGACGGTCGCCGGCCTCGCGCTCGCGATCGCCTGGGCGCGCAGCGAGAAGCTCGAGGTGCCCCGCTTCGACGTCGTCGCGGTGCCCCTCGCCGCGCTCGCGTCCGGAGCAGTCATCGCCGCGCTGCTGTCCGGCGGCCCGTGGCACCCGTGGTCGATGTTCTGGACCGCAGCGCGCGGCGCCCTCATCGCGCTGACCGCGGCGCGGCTGCTGCACCGTGCGCCGGCTGCCGTGCGCTGATCGCAGCTCCCACGGAGACAGCCTCGGCTTCGCCGGCTTCGACTTCGAGGTCCACGAGCCGCCCGAGCTCGCCGACGTCGTCCGCCGCATGGCGCGCCGCATCGCCGCCGCGGCACGGCGCTGAGCGCGTGTTACGACGAGGCGTGCCCGAAGCCCGCCCGCTCGTCCGTGCGACCGCCAGCGACGCCGGCTGGCCCGTCATCGTGGGACATCAGCCGCCGAAGACCTCGTCGTCTCCCACCGGCCGCCCCGTCACGCACGCGCACGCGGCGCTCGCCTTCTTCACCGGCGGCCGCTCGCGCCTCGAGCTGAACGGCCGGTGGACGGTGCGGGCCGGAGACGTGCTGCTGGTGCCCGCCGGAGCTCCACATCGCATGCTCGAGCGGGAGAAGGCCGCGGCGTGGATGCTCGGCTTCTGCGTGCCGTGCTTCGCGGCGGCCGGGGCGTCGACGCTGCTCGCTCCGTTCGAGCGCGTGCGCGACGGGGGCTCGGCCGTCGTCCACATTCCACGCGACCGGCGCGCCCACCTCGAGGCGCTCTTCCGCGAGCTCGAGCAGCTGCGGCCCCGCGGCGCCAGCGAGAGCCACGAGGCCGTGCAGCGAAGCCTGCTCACCCTCATCCTCGCCGAGGTCGATCGCGCCGCGGACGCCGCGGGCTGGCAGGGCACCACGCGCGGCGGAGGCGTCGTCGTCGACGCCCTGCGCTTCATCGAGCGCAACTGCCTCGGCCGGCTGACGCCGCGACAGGTCGCCGCCGCCGTCCACCGCAGCCCGGCGCACCTGACGAGCGCGCTCAAGCAGGCAACCGGCCGCGGAGCCGGCGAGTGGATCGTCGCCGGCCGCATGGCCGAAGCGCGGCGGCTGCTGATGCACTCCGACGAGCGCGTCGACGCGATCGCCGAGCGCGTCGGCTACGCGGACCCCACGCACTTCATCCGCATGTTCCGCCGCGAGCACGGCGCGACGCCCGCGGCGTGGCGCGCCGCCCAGGTCACTGCGCCACCACGATGAACTGGTGCGGCAGCGTCTCCGGCAGCACGCGCGCCGTGAACCCCGCCTCGCGCAGCTCGGCGAGCACCGTCTCGACGCCGAGCCGCAGCTCGGGCGGAGGCCCCTGCGTCGCCTCGGCCGTGTAGTCCACCACCAGCACCCTGCCCTGCGGCGCCAGCGCCCGCTTGAGCCGCCGCGCGTACTCGACGCGGTCGCCGAGGTGATGCCACGTGTCGATCACCAGCACCCGGTCGACGCTGCCCGCGGCGAGGCCCGGGTCGTCGCCCTGCGCCAGGCGCACCTCGACGTTGCCGAGCGACCCCTCGGCGAACCGCCGCTTCATGTGCTCGACGAGCTGCGGGCTCACGTCGAGCGCGAGCACCTTCCCGCGCGCGCCGACGGCGCGGCTCAAGAACGGCTCGAAGTACCCCGTGCCGGCGCCGACGTCCGCCACCACCTGCCCCTCCGAGAGCTCCGCCGCGGCCACGACCTCGTCCGGCTTCTGCCAGGCATCGCGCCCGGGGTCGTCGAGGTGCAGCCAGTGCTCGACGCCGTGGCGCGCGTCGTCTTTGTGGTGGCCGTGGTGGCGATGGGAGGCGCAGCTCGCGACGGCGAGGGCTCCGCCCAGCAGGGCTCCGTGTCGTGGGCTCATCAGAGTGCTCCGGAAGTGGCGAGCTCGGCGGTGAGCTCGGCGTTGATGAACGCTGCTGCGTGCATGCCCGCCGCCGCGGCGATGACCGCCGCCTGCATGCGCGTGGTGAGATCTCCCGCGGCGTAGACGCCGGGGATCGAGGTCTCGCGCGACATCGGATCGACCTTCACGAACCCCTCTTCGTCGAGCGCGACGCCGAGCTCCGTCACCACGCCGACCTGCCGCTGCGGCGGGTGCATGAACAGCACGTCGCACGGCACCCGCCTGCCGTCGCCGAGCTCGACGGCCTCGAGCGTGTGCCCGGCGCCGGCGAGCCGCTTCACGTCCGCGCTCTCGATGTGGACCTTCGCGGCGAGCAGCTGCCGCCGCGCGTCGTCGCCCAGGCCATTCGCGAACAGCGTCACGTCCGAAGACCACGCGCGCAGCTGCAGCGCGAACAGCGCGACGTGCGGCGCGCTGGCGTCCGGCGCGAGGTAGCCCCAGCGGCGCTCCTTCACCTCCCAGCCGTGGCAGTACGGGCATTGGAAGACGGCGTGCCCCCACAGCGCGCGCAGCCCCTCGAGCTCCGGCAGCACGTCGACGAGCCCCGTCGCCAGCACGACGCGGCGGGCGCGAACCGAGCCTGCGCCGACGCGCGCGGTGAACGCGCCGCGGCTGCCCGAGATCGACTCCACCGCGACGTCGCGGCACTCGACGTTCGGGTACTTCGCGAGCTGGGCGCGCGCCTCGCGGCGGAACTCGGCCGGCGGCACTCCGTCGCGCGTGACGAAGTTGTTGAGGTGCTCGGCGAGCGCGTTGCGGCGCGGCCCCGAGTCGCACAGCAGCACCCGCTTGCGCGCGCGCCCCAGCGCCAGCGCGGCGGAGAGCCCGCCCGGGCCGCCCCCGACGATCAACACGTCGAAATCCAGGTTCATGCGCGTGGTGTAGCCGGGCTCGGGCGCGCGGCGTAGAGCGCGCTTTTCGATCGAATCGGCGTGTTCATCGGTCTACACCGCGCCCGCCATGCCCAAAGCCAAGCGCACCTCCGCCTCCGACGGCCTGCTCGAAACCCTCAAGGCCCGGTTCGAGGCCAACCCGGCTCGGCACCCCGGCGTGAAGTGGGCCGACGTGCAGGCGAAGCTCGAGGCGAAGCCCGACGCGCTGAAGTCGCTCGCCGAGATGGAGCGCACCGGTGGAGAGCCCGACGTCGTCGCCGCCGAGAAGGGCCAGCTCGTCTTCTTCGACTGCTCCGCCGAGAGCCCCGCCGGCCGACGCAGCCTCTGCTTCGACGCCGCCGCCCTCGCCTCACGCAAGGAGAACAAGCCCAGGGGCAGCGCCATGGCCATGGCGGCCGACATGGGCATCGAGCTGTTGACCGAAGAGCAGTACCGCGCGCTGCAGAAGCTCGGCGAGTTCGACCTCAAGACGTCGAGCTGGATCCAGACGCCCGCGAACATCCGGAAGCTGGGCGGCGCGCTGTTCTGCGATCGCCGCTACGACACCGTGTTCCTGTACCACAACGGCGCCGAGTCCTATTACGCGGCCCGCGGCTTCCGCGGCGCGCTGCGCGTCTGACGCACCTCGAAGAAGCCCCGGCGCCGCGCTCACGGCCCGCCGGCGTGCAGCTGGTCGTCGTCCTGGTCGAAGGCGCGCAGCTCGAGGCCGAGCAGCTCCGTGACCAGCGGGGTCAGCTCGAACGTCGACAGCTTCGCGTGCTCGCGCGCCTTGAGGTGCTCCCACTGCACGCCGAGGCTGCGCCGCGAGCTCGGCGAGAACCCGATGACGAACGGCACGTCTTGCATGGCGGCGGTCGTCCGATCCTGGCTGTGACCCGCGAAGTCCTCGCTGTCGTACACCTCTTCCCCGTGGTCGGAGAAGTAGACCAGGACCGCGCTCAACCCCGACCCATTCACCCCAGACAACATCTCGCCGAGCAGCTCATCCTGGTACGCGACTGCGTTGTCATAATGATTGATGAGCGCTCGGGTGTCGGCAGACCCGGACAGATCATCCGTCAAACGAAACACCGCCCGGTGCGGCGGGTACCGCTTCTCGTAGAGAAAGTGCGTCCCCATCAGGTGCACGAAGACCATCGTCTTCCGCACCGCCGCGCCGCGAATGCACTCGTGCAGCGGGGCCAGCACCTTCTCGTCGAGGCTCACGCCGTGGTCCGCCTCGCCCGCGCTCGACACGTCCTGATTCACGAAGATGCTCGTCTCCGCGGTGCGGCCGAGCTCGGCGATGAAGTTGTCCCCGAAGCCGCCCGGCACCTGGTTCGAGATCCACACCGTGCGGTAGCCGCCCTCCCGCGCGATGTCGAGCAGCGTCGGCCCATCGCACGCGAGCGTCGTCGGGTCGAACCTCGCCGAGCACAGCGGGCCGAGGACTCCGGGCAGCGTGTTCGCCACCGGAGCCGTGACCTCGCTGAACACCAGCAGCTGCTCCCTCATGGCTTCGAGGTGCGCCGTCGTCGGCCGTCGATAGCCGTACAGCCCCATGTGCCAGCGTGTGGTCGACTCTCCGATCACGACCACGACGAGCTGAGGCTGCGCGCGATCGGCCTTCACCTCGACCTCGAGCCGTCGGTGCTGCTGGCGATGCTGAGACCAGAAGCTGCGCGCCCGCGCGCGATCGCGGGTGATCCCGGCATAGCGGACGAGCGTGGTGACGAGGCGATCTCCGTACGCGAGCTCGTGGTACTCGTGCGCGAGCCGCTTGAGCCCCCCTTCCGTGGTTCCGGCCAGGGGCACGCCGCACCCCACCGAGAGCAGCAGCGCCGTCGCCGACAACGAGAACGACTGGGAGCGGCGGAGGACTTTGTACAGGCGCGCGACGACCAGCGCGAGCGCGAGCCCCAGCACCGCTCCCAGCGCGAACTGAACCCCATAGATGGTGAAGAACTCGGCCGCCTCCTGCGCGTTCGACTGAATCGTCGTCGACAGCACGGAGAACGTGACCGGGTGGTGGAAGATGCTGATCGTCAGCATGTTGCCGATCGCGGTGAGCGCGAAGACGAGCAGCACGAAGCGCGCGAGCAGCCCACCGAAGCGCCCCGGCACCGTCGTCAGCGAGATCTGCAACAGACACATGCTGGCGAGCACCAGCCACGCCGAGGCGCCCAGCTGGAAACGCTGATCGAGCACGGCCTTCCACGCGACCGGCCCGACGTGCAGACACACCGCTGCGACGAGACCGCAGACCAACGATGTACGCATCTCGACCCCCGGGCAATGCTAGAGTGTCTAATCTGCGAAGACAATCGCCACCTCCTCCCGGGGGACACATCTGACGCCTGCGGCCTCGGCAGCGGCCGGTAGCCCCCCTCGCACCGCTCAGGCGTGGTCCGGCTGACGTCGCCGCGGGGCGGGTCGATCGCGCGGGCCGCCCGCGCGCTCAGGCCCTCGAGCTGCTGAGGACCTTCGTGCACGCGCGATCGGTCAGCGCGAGCATCGTGAGCGTGGGGTTCTGATAGCCGCTGGTGACGAAGGCCGAGCCGTCGGTGACGAAGAGGTTCGGCACCTCCCAGCTGCGGTTGTACGGGTCGAGGAACGAGGTCTTCGGATCGTCGCCCATCCGCGCGGTGCCCACCTCGTGAATCGCGTAGCCGAGGGGCTTGTCCGCGGTGCCTTCCAGCTGCACCTCGATGTCGCCGTCCTGGAGCCGGGAGAGGAAGCTCTGCTGCTCGGAGACCAGCGCCTGCTCGCTGTCGGAGAGCCGATAGTCGATCTCCACCGCCGGCACGCCCCACCTGTCCTTCATGATCGCGCTCAGCCGGACCTGGTTCTCGGGCCGCGGCAGCATCTCGCCGAACGACGCCAGGCCGATCTTCATGTCCCGCGGCCCCAGCAGGCGCCCGGACATGACCTGGACGCCGAAGCCCGGCTCGTCGTGCGCGGGCACGAACAGCTCGACGCGCTGCGGAGGCAGCCAGGCGTGCCGCTTCGACGCCGGGACGCGGACGTTCGCGAACACGTGCACCTGCTCCATGAAATGGCGGCCGAGCACGCCCGAGGCGTTTCCGATACCGTCGGGGTACCGCGCGCTGCGCGAGTTGAGCAGCACGCGGGTCGACTCGATCGTCGAGGCGCAGAGAAACACCCGGCGGCCGAAGACCTCGCGGCTGCGGTGCGTCGCCGCGTCGATCACCCCGACGGCGCTCACCTCGTTCGAGTCGGCGTCGAGCTCGAGGTGGCTGACGACGGTCTCGCACTGCAGCGTCACGTGGCCGGTCGCGAGCGCCAGCGCGACGAAGTCCGGCGCGGCCACCTTGCTGATGGGCACGAGCCCGTGCTGCGGCCACTTGCGCTCCACGAGCTTCTTCACCCACCGCTCGACCACGTTGCACTCGCGCGGCGCCCAGCCGATGAGCCGCTCGACCGACGCGTAGTGCGGCGCGAGCTCGTGCGCCGACACCGGCCACTGCTCCAGCTCGTGGTCCGTGAAGCGCATGAAGCGCCGCCCGTGGCTGCCCACGGCGAGCCTTCCTCCGACCTGCCGCGAGCGGAACCAGTGAAACGGCGCCGCGGTCGCGACGTACGGGTTGTCGAGGTCGTCGACGAATGCCTCGGGGTCTCCGGCCCACGCATAACACCGCGACTGTATGGGTTGACGGAGCAGCCGCTCTCTGCGCCGCTTCTGTCTCTCGGCGTAGCCCGGCCAGATCAGCCCCAGGTACGAGCCGAAGATCGACTGCAGTCGTGCGCGCAGCGGCGAAAATCTTCGCCGCCTCGGCCCGGCGTCGAGGAGCAGCACCTTCATGCCGGCGCCTCCGAGCCTCATGGCAGCCCAGGCGCCGGTCGCGCCCGCGCCGACGATGACCGCATCGTAAGGGTCGCCTCGCCCTCCGGTAGGAGACCTCGGCGTGATCTGCGTGTCTGATTTGAATCCCCCGCTTCGCATGGCCCCCGAACTAACGGCGACACGCAGACAATGCCGCCATTAGAGGTGCCGCATGCTCACGCTCGCTCCCGTCGTGTGCAGCATCGCCGCCGTCTCGAATGTCTCGTTTGCGCCGCTCGCCGAACACCACGGCCGCCTGGAGCTGCCGTGGATGAACGGCGAGCCCCAGGTCTCCGCTGACCGCAGCCCCCGCGGCAGCGGTGAGCTGTTCGGCTTCGGCTGGTCGGACAAGCTGTACCTCTACAAGAGCGGCGACCGCGGCAAGACGTGGTCGTTCGTGAACCCGACGGCCCGCGAGGTGATCGGCAACAGCCGGCTCATCGGCGCCACGCAGGACTCGACCGGCAGGGCGCACCTGCTGTTCGTCGACGGCCGCGCGGGCCTCGTCCGCTACGCCCGCGTCGCCCTCGAGCACACCGGCGGCGCCATCACCGGCTTCCGCTCCGAGGTGAAGGACGTCGCGGTGCCGGGCGCCTACAACACCAACAACGACGTGCGCGGCTACGTGCTGCCGGTGCTCGACGTCTCGGGCAGCGAGGTGCTCGTGTTCGGCCTCACCGACAACCCGAACACGTCGGTGCACTTCCGGCTGCAGGTCGGCAAGACGGCGTCGCTCACGCCGCAGCGCACCGCCGACTTCACCCGCCTCGATGGAGCCGCCGGCGCGACCGTCGCGTTCGAGGCGGGCTTCAGCAACCACGATCACGGCGCGCTGTTCGCGCAGCTCGGCGCCACGCGCGACCTCTGGTTCTTCTGGGGCCCCATCGACGCCGAGTTCGGCGCGCCCGACCCCACGTTCCTCACCCGCCTACGGCTGAAGGCCACCCGCCCCCGCGGGTGGAGCGTCGGAGCTCCGGTGCAGTTGGTCGGCAGCGACGCGCGCTCTTCGCCCGAGCTGCTCGCCGTCGTCGGCACCCGGGGCTTCGTCTGGGTTCAGTACCTGCACCCCGCGAAGGGGCTCTCTTTCGACCGCGTCGCAGCCGACGGCACGTACACCGCCGCCGCCGTGCCGAGCCCCGACCCGACTCCGCACCGCAACGGCTGGGCGGTCTTCTCGGTCGCCGAGGACGAGCGCCGCATCTGGACGATCTGGAGCACGATCACCGGCTCGAGCGGAGACCCACAGACCCGCCGGGGCTACTGGGACGGCGCGAAGTGGACGACGTTCGCCGACGCGCCGCCGTACGTCGGCGACTCGTGGGGCATGGCCGGCTCGTGCGGCTGGCGTGAGGGCGTCGTCGCAGTTCGGCTCGACGGCGCCAGCTACGCGATTCAGCTCTCCACCATCTCCGCGCCACCCGACACCGGGCAGGCGAGCCGCCCTGAGCCGATCGGCGACTCGGCCCTCGAACGCGTCTCGGGCGGGAGCAATACCCCGTAAATTTCGAGCTCTCGCGCGTTGAGTTCTGTTTTTTCGTCAGACGTGCGATGCGTGCACGATGGAGTGGCTCAACTACCACCACCTGCTCTACTTCTGGGTCGTCGCCCGGGAGGGCACGGTCACGCAGGCGAGCAAGGTGCTGCGGCTCGCCCACCCCACCATCAGCGGCCAGATTCACCGGCTCGAAGAGGTGCTCGGCGAGAAGCTCTTCACCCGCCGCGGCCGCAAGCTCGTGCTCACCGAGCAGGGGCGCCTCGCGTACCGCTACGCCGACGAGATCTTCTCCCTCGGCCAGGAGTTCCTCGACACCCTCAAGGGCCGCGCCAAGGGCCGCCCGCTGCGCCTGGTCGTCGGCGTCTCCGACGTGCTCGCGAAGTCGATCGTGCACCGCATGCTCGCGCCGGTGTTCCAGCTCTCCGAGTCGGTCAGCCTCGAGTGCCGCGAGAGCCGCAGCGTCGACGGCTTCATGGCCGACCTCGCCACCCACAACATCGACGTCGTGCTCGCCGATGCCCCGGCCGGTCCCGGCACCTCGGTGCGGACCTACAGCCACGAGCTCGGAGACTGCGGCACCACCTTCTTCGCGGCTCCGCGGGTCGCGCGCGCCTGGCGGCGCCGTTTTCCCGCCTCCCTCGACCAGGCTCCCGCACTTCTTCCCACGAGCGACTCCACGTTCCGCCGCGCGCTCAGAGACTGGTTCGCGAGCCGGAAGCTGCACCCCCGCGTGGTGGCCGAGCTCGACGACGCGGCGCTCGCGATGGTCTTCGCCGAGGCCGGCCTCGGCTTCGTCGCCGCGCCCGACGTGCTCGAGAAAGAGCTCTGCCAGCGGTACGGCGTCGCGGTCGTCGGCCGGACCCACGAGGTGCGCCAGCGGTTCTACGCGATCTCGATCGAGCGGAAGATCGGGCACCCGGCCGTCGCCGCCATCTGTGAGACGGCGCGCAAGCGCCTCTTCGCCTGAACCCCACTCCCCGGTTTTTCCGACGCCGTCCGACCGAACTACCTCATTGTTCGACCCGACCGCCGCCCGATACACCTGCTGCTCCCCGGAGGTGCGTCAATGCAGTTTCCCAGAGCAGGTCGGCACGCTGGTCTTCCCCCGCTGTCGACGCTCACCGAGGCGCGGCTCCCGCTTGCGCCCCAAAGCCCCACCTCCACGCTTCGCGCACCCGGGCCCCTCTCGGGCTTCTCTCTGTACGAGGGGCTCGTGATGTGCGGCACCAGCCTGCTCGCGGCGCTCCGGCGCTCGCGCTCGCCGTCACCCGGCCGGCAGGGAGCGACATGACCGGCCCTCAGCGGCACTTCGAGGCCGCCGACGCAGATCGGGCCGCGCTGCGAGACGCCGTCGCCGCCGTCGACCATTTCATCACCCACCTGCCGAGCGCGCACGCCGGCCCCGACCGGGGCCTGCCCGAGGCGTGGGCGGCGCTGGTGAAGCTCCTGGCCCTGGGCCCGGCGCGGCAGCTGCGCGACTGTCCCCACTGCGGCAACGTCTGCATGAGAGACGCGAGGCTCTGCGGTCACTGCTGGGGCCGTCTTGCCCCGATGCCCCAGCTCATCGACGACCGTCAGGACGCGGGCGGCGGCGCCGATTCGTGAGCGACGCGCAGCAGCGGCGGTCGAGGAGACGGAGGCAGCATGGAGTTCTACCAGATGCCGCAGTCGCGCCGGTCTCGGCGTTGAATCAGTTCCGCGTCCGCTTCCCTGAGCGGGAAGTGCGACTGGGTTCGGCGTCGTGGCGGTACTGGACGGCGGGCGTGCGCGGCCGCGGCCTGCTGCTGTTGGGCCGGGCGTCGTCGTTCGGCGACTCGAACTACCAGCTCATCGAACAGTTCCGCTGGACGCGGCGGGTCCTGTCACCGTCGTATCCCGGCCTCGAGTCGGTCGGAGCCGTCGCCGACGGGCTGGTGCGCCTGATGGACCACGAGAAGCTCGACAAGGCGGACGTCTTCGGTGACGCGCTCGGCGCCGGCGTGGCGCAGGTGCTGGCGCGCCGCCACCCCGACCGCATCGACCGCATCGCGCTGGCCAGCTTCGGGCGGCACTCGCCGCGGCGCACGCTGCTGGCGCGGCTGCACCTGGGCTTGATGCGCCTGTTGCCGCAGGCCGCCCACCTGGCGCTGCTGCGCCGGAGGATGCGGCACATGACCGCGATGCTGCCGAACACGCAGCGCTCCGAGATCGAGGCGCTCATCGCCGACCTGGTGGAGCGGAGCTCGAAGGAGCTGGTGCTGCGACATCTCGCCCTCGCGTCGGACCTGTTCGACCGCCAGCGAGAGTACGGCCTCGATCAGCCGCTCGAGCGGTGCGGCCGGGTGCTGCTCCTGCTCGCGGACGACGACCGCAACTTCACCGCGCTCGAGCGCGAGCAGCTGATCGAGAGCTGGCCGGGCGCCGAGGTGCACGCGTTCGTCTCGGGCGGGCCCCTGCTCTCGCTCACCCGCCGCGGCGAGTTCGGGCGCGCGTTGGACCGCTTCTACGGCGACGTGGCCCCGCGGTGGATCAGCGGGCCGCGACCGCCGGCGGCCGAGCAGGCGCACTGACCGAAGGCGCCAGCCTCGCCGGCTCACGCGCTCGACTCCGGTCGCAGACCGGAGTCCTCGACGGCGTGACCTGGACCGTGTCACCTCGCCATCTGACCGGCGATCGCACGGGCCCTCGATTCGCGGCGCCCGCTGGGGTCAGCCGGTGACATCCCGCGCCAGGGCACGATGTCGCCGACCGGAAACACCCACCACCGCCGTGCCGTCACCAGGCGCCGCGCGGCCTTACCCGGCTTCCGCTCAGCCCGCAGCCGTCGCCATTACAGATTGTTGGTGGACTCCCAACCTCAGCCCTCCCCCTCCGGCCAACCGCCTCGCGCCGCACGCGGCCCCAACTGGATCCTGCCGCTGCTCATCGCCGCCGGGGTCGCCGCGTTCTGGAGCCTGCAGCAAGGCGAGCGCGCCGCAGCCCCACCGATCGTCGACTACTCGGTGGTGTACGGGTGGGTCGGGGACGGGGCCGTCGAGTCCGTCGAGCTGCGCGGCCCCGCCGTGACCGGCACGCTCGCCCGGAAGCTCGAGTGGAGCGGACAGCAGATCGACCGCTTCGCGACCACGGTCCCGCCTGCCGACGAGAGCTGGCTGCCGCTCTTGCACGACCGCGGCGTTCGCATTCGCGCGCTGAGCGAGGAGCCCTCCACCGCGACGCGGCTCCTCGCAGGCGCGCTGCCCTGGGTCCTGATCATCGCGCTGTGGCTCTGGCTGTCCCGCCGCGCGACGTCGATGCTCGGCGCGGGCCGCGGCAGCATGCTGGCGCGCATGGCCGGCGCCCGCGGCAAGCGCTTCGAGGCGCGCGCCGGCGAGACGCAGAAGTTCGACGACGTCGCCGGCCTCCGCGAGGCCAAGCAGGATCTCCAGGAGGTCGTCGCCTTCCTCAAGGAGCCCGAGCGCTTCAAGAAGCTGGGCGCCCGCGTCCCGCGCGGAGTGCTGCTCGTCGGCCCGCCCGGCACCGGCAAGACGCTGCTCGCCCGCGCGGTCGCCGGCGAGGCCGGGGTGCCGTTCTTCAGCATCAGCGGCGCCGAGTTCATCGAGCTCTTCGTCGGCGTCGGAGCCTCGCGCGTGCGCGAGCTGTTCGCCGAGGCGAAGCGCAACGCCCCCGCGATCCTCTTCATCGACGAGATCGACGCCGTCGGCCGATCGCGCGGAGCCGGCATGGGCGGCGGCCACGACGAGCGCGAGCAGACGCTCAACCAGCTGCTCTCGGAGATGGACGGCTTCGAGCGCGACGCGCTCACGGTCGTGCTCGCCGCGACCAACCGGCCCGACGTGCTCGACCCCGCGCTGCTGCGCCCGGGCCGCTTCGATCGCCACGTGATGGTCGACCGGCCCGAGGTCGGCGCGCGCGAGGCGATCTTGAAGGTGCACGCCCGCGGCAAGCCGCTCGCCCCCGACGTCGACCTGCGCACCCTGGCCGAGTCGACCGCGGGCTTCGTCGGCGCCGACCTCGCGAACCTCGTCAACGAAGCCGCGCTCGGCGCGGGCCGGCGCGGAGCGCAGCAGATCACCGCGACCGACTTTCTGGCCGCCTACGACAAGGTCGTGCTGGGGAACCCGCGCGACACGAAGCTCGACGCGTCCGAGAAGCGGCGCGTCGCGGTGCACGAGGCGGGGCACGCCGTGGTGGCGTGGTTCACCCCCGAGGCCGAGCCGCCGCGGCGGGTCAGCATCATCCCCCGCGGCATGAGCCTCGGAGTCACCCACCAGGTGCCGCTCGAAGATCGCCACCTCGCCACCCGCCGCCAGCTCGAGGCCAAGCTCGACGTCCTCCTCGCCGGCTACGCCGCCGAGCAGCTCGTCTACTCGGACGTGTCGACCGGCGCGCAGAGCGACCTCGAGCGCGGCAGCGCCCTCGCCGCCAAGATGGTCGCGAACTACGGCATGAGCGCCGCCATCGGCCCCGCGTACTACCAGCACCACGCGGAGCACCCGTTCCTCGGCCAGCGGCTCGCCACCGACAGCGGCGTGAGCGAGGCCACGCTGCAGCTCATCGACTCCGAGGCCCGCGCCCTGCTCGCCGCCGCGCTCGAGCGCGCACGAGAGCTGCTCTCGGAGCACACCGCCGCGCTCGAGCAGCTCATCGAAGAGCTCGACCGCGCCGAGTCCGTCGAGCAGGAGCGCCTGCGCGCGCTCCTCGGAGAAGCCGCGCACCGCCCGCCGCCGCCCGCCAGCGAGCACACGCTGCACGCCCGCTGAGGCCTGCCCGGAGACCACCTTGACGTTCCGTCAGACCATTGCCTACCATTTGGTAGGCATATGGACCCCACCCGGCAGACGAGCTTCTTCGGCCCCATTCCGTCGCGGGATGAGGCCATGACCGCGTACCTGTCCTTCCTCGGCGAGCGGAACGGCTGCGATCGCCCGCAAGCCCGGTTCGCGCCGCGCGAGCAGTGGCTGGCCGGCGCCGACGCCGCTGCGGTGCGCTGGTCAGGTCACGCCGATCAGCGGACGTTCGAGAGCGGCTGGGCGAGCTTTCGAACGGCCGGCATCCGGGAGCCCGCGCTGTGCGCCCTGCTCGCCTTCGCCAAGATCAACGCGGGAGAGGCCTACGGCGTCGAAGCCGTCGGCCGCGCCCGCCACCAGCAGCCGGCCACCGACGAGCCGCTCAGCCGCGTCGAGCGGATGCTGCTCAAGGAGGAGGAGTACCACACGCGGATCCTCCTCGGCGCCGCGCACCAGTTCGGGCTCACGCCGCCGCAGGCCGCCTACCGGCCTCCCGTCTCCGTGAAGGTGCTGATCGGCACGCTGGTGCACGCGCCGTCTTCGTTCTTCCACCCGGTGCTGCTCGCCGCCGAGGTGGGAGGCCTGTTCCTCTTCAACTGGCTCCTGGGCCGCGTGAACGAGATCTACGCGTCGGAGCCTCAGCTGCGCGACTCGCTGGAGGCGCGGCTGATCGAGATCATCATCGACGAGATCGGCCACGTCGCGTTCAACCGCGTCGCGGTCGGCCCGCTCGGCCTGCGCGTGGGCCGCACGCTCGCGCCGGAAGTCGCGCACGCCACGGCCGGCGCGCTGCCCGAGCTCGCCGCGCTCGGCTGGACGCGGGCGACGCTCGAGGGGTTCGAGCACTTCACGCTCGAGTCGCTGCCGGAAGTCGCACGCCGGAGGGCGTTCTTCGCGTAGTAGCGTCGGCTCGAGTGCCGCGCCGACGAGCAGCCGAGAAGCTGGACGTGCGAACGACCCTGCTGCACGAGGCGACGGCGCTCACCGCCGCGCGCGGCTTCGCCGGCTTCTCGCTGCAGGACGTGGCGAGCGCCGTCGGCGTCCGCAAGCAGTCGCTGCTGTACCACTTCGAGAACAAGGAGGCGCTCAAGCTCGCGGTGATCGATCACCTGCTCGAGCGGGCGAACTCGAGCCTGACCCGCCTGCTCGGCGAGCTGCCCGCCAACCAGGACGAGCGCCTCGACACGATCCTCTCGCACATCAACGCGTTCCTCGAAGAAGAGCCGCACGCCGCGGCCGTCTTCCTGCGCTTCCTGCTCGATCGCGACGAGGCGGCGATCGACCGCATCCGCTCGGGGGCCCGCCCGTGGTTCGGCTTCCTCGAGGACGCGCTCCGCGGCGCGCAGAGCAAGGGCCTGGTGCGCGAAGATCTCGATCCCGAGGTCGCCGTGCTCCAGGTCGGCATGCTCGTCATCACGAACTTCGCGCTCCTGCACGTCGACTGGACCGACAAGGCCTCGGCCAGCTGGCGGAAACGACGGCTCAAAGAGCTCGTCCGATCGATCAACGCGATCCTCATCTCGGGGCCGTAGGCTCGACGGCGACCCTGCCCCCGTGGCGCGTTCGGTCCAGCCACGTAGGAGGATGTACGCAGCCAAATCGCGCACGTCGAAGTGCGGAAGACCTCGAAAAGGTGTACTTCTTTCGCCTTCGACACGTCGCCGCCTCGAGGTCTTCGCCCCCATGCCTCTTCGGTTCCTGCTGATCGCCACGGTCGTCGTGTCGCTCGGTTGTGGTGTGAAGCCCGCCGTGAAGAGCCTCAAGCCGAACGGCGAGGCCTGCGACGCCGACGACGAGTGCACCAGCGGGCTGTGCTTCGCGCTGCGCGGCGAGGGAAAGAAGTGCGGGACGAAGTGCAGCAGCGGCTGCGCCGACACCGAGCGCTGCACCCAGCTCGGCTTCCAGCGCTACGGCTGCGTCCCCGACGTGCCGAGCCTCTGCAAGCCGTGCGCGTCCCACAGCGACTGCCCCTACGCCGCCGACGCCTGTCTCGACATCGGCGGCCAGCGCGTCTGCGGTCAGGACTGCAGCAACGACGCCGCGTGCCCCGAGTCGTACCACTGCGTGGTCGCGACCGACATCGGAGGCGCGCAGAGCCCCCAGTGCGTGCCGAAGAGCGACACCTGCGCGTGCACCGAGGCCAGCGTCGGGCAGATCATCACCTGCACCAACGCCACCGACGCCGGCACCTGCCTCGGCACGCGCATGTGCACGGTCGATGGCTACTCGGCCTGCACCGCCACCGTCCCGGCCCCCGAGACCTGCAACGGGCGCGACGACGACTGCGACGGCGTGGTGGACGACGGCCTCGGCCTCGTCGACTGCGGCGTCGGCGAGTGCAAGCGCACCGCCTCGCTGTGCGTCGCAGGCGTGCCGATGACCTGCACGCCCGGCATGCCGGTCGCCGAGACCTGCAACGGAAAAGACGACGACTGCGACGGCATGATCGACGACGGCTTCCCCACACTGACCTGCGGCGTCGGCGAGTGCCGGCGCAGCGTCGCCGAGTGCGCCAACGGCATGGTCCAGACCTGCACCCCCGGCTTCCCCGTGCCGGAGACCTGCAACGACCGCGACGACGACTGCGACGGCGCCGTCGATCAGGGCCTCGGCCAGACGAGCTGCGGCGTCGGCTCGTGCCGCCGCACCGTCCAGACCTGCCAGAACGGCGTGACGACCCCGTGCAACCCCGGCGTCCCGACCACCGAGGTCTGCAACGGCGCCGACGACGACTGCGACGGCATGATCGACGAAGACTTCGGCGCCACCACGTGCGGCGTCGGCGCCTGCCGCCGCACCGTGTCCCAGTGCATGGGCGGCAGCGGCATGATGTGCACCCCCGGCAGCCCGACCGCCGAGACCTGCAACGGCGTCGACGACGACTGCGACGGCCTCGTCGACGACAACCTCGGCTCGACCACCTGCGGCGTCGGCCGCTGCGTGCGCACCGTGCAGAACTGCGTCAACTCCGCTCCGCAGGCTTGCGTGCCAGGCGTGCCGATCGCCGAGGTCTGCAACAACCTCGACGACGACTGCGACGGAATGATCGACGACGGCTTCGGCACCACCACCTGCGGAGTCGGCCGCTGCGCGCGCACCGTGCAGAACTGCATGGGCGGCAGCGCCCAGACCTGCGTCCCCGGCACGCCGACCGGAGAGCTCTGCAACAACCTCGACGACGACTGCGACGGCATGACCGACGAAGGGCTCGGCTCGACCACCTGCGGCGTCGGCGCGTGCCAGCGCACGGTGCAGAACTGCGTCAACGGCATGAGCCAGTCGTGCATGCCCGGCGCTCCGTCGGTCGAGGTCTGCAACGGCCTCGACGACGACTGCGACGGCGTGGCCGACGAGGGCATGGGCACCATCAGCTGCGGGCTCGGGCCCTGCCAGCGCGTGATCCAGGCGTGCATCGGCGGCGCGCCGCAGATGTGCGTCCCCGGCATGGGCATGGCCGAGCAGTGCAACGGCATCGACGACGACTGCAACGGCGTCATCGACAACGGCTTCAACCTCTCCACGAACCCGCAGCACTGCGGCATGTGCAACAACGCCTGCTCGGGAGCCCCCAACGTCGCGACCTACGCCTGCGTCGCCTCGACGTGCGCGGTCGGCACCTGCCAGACCGGCTGGGGCAACTGCAACGGCGACTACGCCGACGGCTGCGAGAGAAGCACCCTCACCGACCTCAACAACTGCGGCACCTGCGGCAACGTCTGCAACCTCCCGCACGCGACGCCGGTCTGCCAGGGCGCCACCTGCCGCATCCAGTCGTGCCACGCGGGCTGGTTCGACTGCAACGCGCAGCACCCCGACGGCTGCGAGTCGGACCTCGTCAACGACCCGAACAACTGCAACATGTGCGGCCGCGTCTGCAGCTTCCCGTTCTCGAACCCGGTCTGCAACGCCGGCGTCTGCGGCCTGGGCACCTGCCAGCCGGGTCACTACGACCTCGACGGCAACGCGGCGAACGGCTGCGAGTACGCGTGCACGTTCCTCTCGTCGACCGACCTGCCCGACCTCGCCTTCACCGACGCGAACTGCGACGGCATCGACGGCGAGGTGAACAACGCCATCTTCGTCTCGCCGTTGGGCAACGACACCAACCCCGGCACCCGCGCACAGCCGCGCCGCACCATCAGCGCCGGCTTGAGCGCCGCCGTGCAGCAGTCGAAGCGCGACGTCTACGTGGCCGCAGACGTCTACATCGAGCAGGTGAGCCTCGAGCCGGACAAGGGCATCTTCGGCGGCTACGTCGCCGCCACCTGGGCGCGCTCGATGGCCGCGACGGTCACGGTCACCGGCGGCAACCCGGCGCTGCTCGTCAACAACGCGGACAACAGCACCGTGCAGCTGATGATCTTCAACGCGGCGAACGCGACCGGCGTGTCGGGCAGCTCGTACGGCGCGCTGATCGTCGACTCCACGAACGTCATCTTCCAGGCCGTGCAGGTGCGATCGGGCAACGCCACCGCGGGCAGCAACGGCGCGAACGGCGCCAACGGCTCGAACGGCAACCCCGGCGTCCAGGGTCAGCCGGGCTGCGAAGACTCGGGCGGGGTGTGCTCGAGCTGCAGCCGGCCCAACGGCGGCGGCGGAGGCGCCAGCGCGTGCGGTCGCACCGGCGGCACCGGCGGGCGGCCCGGCCACGGCGCCGGCTGGGGTGAAGCCGGCCAGCCGGGAGCCGGAGGAACCCCCGGCGGCCCCGGCACTCCCGACGGCCGTGGCAACTGGAGCACCCCGACGACCTACTGGGGCGGCGACGGCGCGAACGGCGCGGCCGGCGCCAACGGCATGAGCGGCGCCTGGTTCGGCACCGTGAACGCGAGCGGCTACGTCATCGCGCTCAGCACCGACGGCGCCCCGGGTGTGCACGGCAACGGCGGCGGCGGCGGCGGCGGCGGTGGCGGCGGCGACAGCAACTGCGACAGCTGGGGCGGCAGCGGCGGCGGCGGTGGTGCCGGCGGCTGCGGCGGCGGCGCGGGCACCAGGGGCCTCTCCGGCGGCGCGTCGATCGGCATCCTGCTCTTCAACTCCTCGCTCGCCACGTCGGGCTGCCACGTCACCACCGGCTTCGGCGGCAGGGGCGGCAACGGAGGCACCGGCGGCATGGGCGGCCTCGGCGGCGCGCCAGGAGCCATCAACAACTACAGCGGCAGCGGCGCCCAGGGTGACGGCAGCAACGGCGGCCGCGGCGGCCAGGGTGGCCACGGCGGCAACGCAGGCCACGGCGGTGCTGGCGGCGGCGGCCCGGCGATCGGCGTCGTCCGCGGCGGCATGTCGACCGTCTCGGGCCTCGGCTCGGGAGACTTCACGCTCGGCTTGAGCGGCGTCGGCGGCAGCTCACCCGCGGGCCCCGGCGCGAACGGCATGAACGCCGCGATCTACTGAGCCTTCACGCGGTACGCCGCGACGGTGACCGGGTCCGTCTCGTAGCCGAAGCCCGCGTAGCTCGGTCTCGCCGGCAACCCGGTGCTGGCGATCGGCTCGAGCCCCGCGCTGCCCTCGATCGCCGCGCAGAGCGGAGCCCCCTCGCGGCTGCTGCACAGCGAGCCGCGCACGTAGACGGTGCAGCCGGGCGCCCCGGCGAGCACCGAGCCGGCACCGAGCGACCGCGCACGCACCGGCTCGGCGCGCGGCCAGCCGATGACGTAGTCCGGCAGCTCGGCGACGCGATCTCCGGCGCGCGTCACCGCGGCCGGGCGACAGTCCGACGGCAGGCCGCGCAGCACCTCGCGCACCCAGAGGTACTCGAGCTGATCGGTGGTCGGCTCGGTCAGCCACGGACCCGCCGCGAGCAGCACGCCGAGCGGTACGAGCGCGCCCCCCGCGCCGAGCGCCATCCGCGCGCGCGGAAGGCACGCGACCAGCGACGCCGCGCCGAGCGCCAGCGCGACCGCGAACAGCCGGTCGTACGCGGCCTGCCACAGCGGGTGCTGGGAGTAGACGTCGCGCGTCAGCAGCATCGCCGCGCCGCCCGCGAACCCCGCGAGCGCGAGCCCGGGGAAACGGCGCAGCAGCACGGCGGTGACGATCGCCGCCGCCGCGAGCCCGAACAGCGGCTGCAGCATCGGCAGCACCGGGCGCAGCGATGGCTGCGTGAGGCCCTGCAGCACCGGACCGCCGCTGGTGATGAGGACGGTGCCGCCGATCGCGGCCGTCGCGACGGCGAAGCCCACGAGCGTTCGCAGCGCGCGCCGGCGCCGCAGCCCCGCGAGCGCGACGAGGGGCACCAGCGCGACCGGCAGGTACGCCACGGGGTGGATGCGCGCCGCCGCCGCCGCGAACAGCCCCGCGGCGAGCCAGCCGGCCGCGGCGGCGAGACGGTCGCGGCGCCTCCACGCGCGCGCAGCAGAGAACAGCAGCCCGGCCGCGGCGGCGGTCAGCGCCGCGATGGGCACGAAGTACGCCTCGGTCGCCGAGATCCGCACCGCGACCGGGTCGAGGGCGAGCAGCGCCGCGCCTGCGAGCGCCGCCGGCCGCGACAGCCGCGCGCCGCGGGCGATCGCGTAGCCCAGCACCGGGACCAGCGCCGAGAGCACGACGTTCGCGGCGAAGATCGCGGTGTCCGGCGCCGGCCCCGCTCGCGCCAGCAGGCCGAAGAGCTCGGCGTAGCCCGGACCGTAGTAGTGCAGCTCCGAGGGCACGAGCGCTCCGCGGATCCACAGCGGGGCCTGGCCGTTGACGTGCAGCGGGCCCCACGCGCCGAGCGCGGTGCGCAGCGCCGCAGCAGCGAGGAACACGCCGGCGGCCGCGGAGAGCTCGCGCCGGCCCGGGCGCGGCGCGCGCGCGAGGTTGACGGCGGCGAGCACGAGGCCGGCGAGCAGCACCCACGGTACGCGGGCGGCGGCGGTGCCGGCGAGGTCCGGCCTCGCCTCCAATCGCGCGACCAGCGCCTCGTACGCCGCCCGCTGCGCAGCCGGCAGCAGCTGGTACTCGCCCTCGACGATCGGCGAGACGCGCCACCCGCCGGCGCGGCGGAAGGCGGGGCCGTCACCGGCGGCGAGCTCCACGTCGAGCGGCGGTGCGCCCGCGGGCCTGAGGCGCACGACCGTCAGCGCCGGCGAGCAGACGCGCGCCTCGATCGGGATCGCGAGCTCGCGCGAGGCCTCGTCGAGCCAGGCCGCCGTGCTCGCGGGGCAGGTCGCCGCCTGCGCCGGTGCGGCGAGGCACACGAGGCACGCGAGCACCCGCAGCGGCCTCGGCGCGGCGAGCGCCCGGCTCACGACGCACGCTCGACGAGGGCCGCGAAGTGGGCAGCATCGAGCCGCACCACCTTCCGCCACTCTTCCAGCGGAGCGAGGAAGAACAGCCCACCGCCGTCGACGAACGTGGGCGTCGACGCCGAGCGGTTGGCGAGCAGCATCGCGTGCGCGCGCTCGAGCACGGCGGCCCGCTCCGCCGGCGGCAGCAGCGGCGGCGGCGTGCCCGAAGACGCCCGCGCGAGCAGCAGTGGCGCCTCCGCGCACAGCGCCTGGAACGCGGCCGCGGCTTCCGTCGCTGGCGCGTGGCGGGCGAGCAGCCAGGCGAGCGTCACGCGCAGGCCCACGCGCGAGGGGCTGAGCGCGAGCGCCTGCTCGAGCCGCGTCCGTGCGTCGGAGTGCCGGCCCTCGAGCACGAGCACCTCGGCGTCCCACGCGTGCCACGTCGGTCCGGGCCCGGCGGGGTGCGCCGCGGCGCGCTGCAGCCAGCGCCGCGCCGCCGGAGTTTCGCCGCGACACGCCGCCACCGACGCCATGCCGATCGGCGCCCAGCGCATGTCCGCGGAGACGGGCCGCTCGAAGCACGCCTCTGCCTCGGCCCAGCGGCCCACCCAGGCGAACACCTCGCCCTGGTACAGCAGCGGGTGCAGCGAGGAGCTCGACGCCGCGAGCTCGCCGAACGCCGCGAGCACCTCGCCTGCCGCCCGCCAGCGCAGCTGCGCCTGCGTGCGAATCGACTCGCCGCGCGCCGACGGCGGCACCTCGAGCAGGCGCAGCGCCCCGCCCTCTTTCACGTAGGGGAAGGTCGTGCGGTTGGGGCCGAGCGCCGCGCAGAGCTTCTCGACGGCGTCGAGCGGGCGACTGCGTGCGCGCCAGCCGGGCTCGAAGCGATCGAGCGCCGCGGCGAGCGCCTCCATCTGCGAGAGCTCGGGCGCCCGGTTCGCCAACGCGAGGAGCGCCTGCTGCGCCACCCACTCTCCGCGCAGCGAGACGAGGTTCCCCGCCGCGGTGATCGACTCCGCCGCGCCCGGATCACCTCGCCGCAGCTTCAGCTCGCCCGCGAGGAGGGCCGCGACCGCATCTGCGGCGTCGGTGCTCTCGAGGTGCCGCGCGGCGCTCTCGAGGTCCCCCGCAGCGAGCGCGCAGGCCGCGCGAATGCGGGCCGCGCGCGCGGGCTCGGCGCGCTCCAGGTCGGACGCTGCGCCCTTCCACGCGGAGATCTCGGCGGCGAGCTCGGGGAGCTCCGCTGCGCCATCCACGTCGCCGAGCCGCAGCAGGCCCTCGGCGGCCTCGCGTGACGCTTCTCCGTCTTTCAGCGCGGCGCGAAAAGCCTCCCGTGCCCCGGCGGCGTCGCCCGCGCGCTCGAGCGCCTGGCCCAGCACGAGGGGACCCACGGCGGTGTGCCGCCTCGCGAGCCGGGCGGCCCCGCCGGCGTCCTCCATCCACAGCAGGGTCCGCGCGGCGAGGGAGGCGAAGCCCGGATCGTCTCCCGACCAGTTCGCGAGCGCGGCGTGCGCTCCGTGGAGATCACCGAGGCCGAGCTGCAGCGTCAGCTTCCACCGGCTCGCGAGAGCCTTCTCGGCGCCCGTCACGGCGACCGCCAGCGCCCGCTCGGCGGCCGCCAGCGCCGCGCCGGCTGCTCCCAGCCCCGCGAGCGCACGCGACGCCAGCATCACCGGCAGCGCCTCGGCGCTCGACGCCGCCTCCTCCAACCGCTCGATCGCCGCGCCGAGCTGGCCGTCTCGCCAGTGCACGGCGGCGCTGCGCAGGCTCGCGCGCGCCGCGGGACTCGGAGGCCTTGGCGACATCGGGGGCGCGTATGATGCCAGAACCGATGCGGTCGGAACGGGTCCTCACGAACTGGAGCTGCAACCAGAACTGCGTGTACTGCGACCGCCGGGCTCCGTCGGACGACCCTGCCTTCGTGAGCGGCGACGCGGTTCGCCGCCGCATCGACGACGCGTCGAACGACGGCAGCGTCGAGCTCGTGCTCAGCGGCGGGGAGCCGACGCTGCGCAGCGACCTGGCCGCGCTCGTCCAGTACGCCAGGGAGCGCGCGAGCTCCGTGGTGCTCGAGACGAACGCGGCCCTCGTCACGCCCCAGCTCGCCGCCCGCCTCGCGGCCGCCGGGCTCCACCTCGCGCGCGTGAACCTCTCCGGAGCCGACGCCCGCCTCGACGCCGTCACGCAGGACGAGGGCGGCTTCGCGGCGACGCTCGAGGGCGCGCGGAACCTCGCCGCCGCCGGTGTCGCGGTCGAGGCGTCGGTCGCGGTGGTGCGCTCCACCCTGCCGCTCTTGCCCGGGCTGCCGCGCGCGTGGGCCCGGGCGCTCGGCCCGAAGGCCGGCGGTTTCCGGGTCGGCGTTCCGTCGGTCGCGCGGGAGCCCTCCGAGGTGCTGCCGCTCGAGACCGCCGCGCTGGCGATCGACGCGCTCGAAGCCGAGGCGCGCGACGTCGATCTGCCGACCGCGCTGTCGACCGACTCGCCGATCCCTCCGTGCGTGTTTCCACGGCTGGGGCGCATGTCGGCCGCGTTCGCGCTCACCCGCGGCGGCGGCGTGCGGGCGGGCTTCAAGCACCTCGACACCTGCGCGCGCTGCGAGGCGAAAGATCGCTGCCCCGGCTTCCCCGAGGCGTCGCTGCAGCGCTTCGGTGCGCCGGTGCACCAGCCCATCACCGACGCACGGCACCGCCGCCGGCTCTCGCTCATCTCCACGGTCGCAGAGCAGATCGAGCGCGAGCTCGTCGAGCCGAGCACGGGCCGCGATCTCGAGGGCGCGCCCGTCGACGAGGCGATCGTGCGCATCAACTTCCGCTGCAACCAGGCGTGCGAGTTCTGCTTCGTGTCGACGCACCTGCCGTCGGCGAGCGACGCGCGCATCGAAGAGGCCATCGCAACCGCGGCGCGCGCCGGCAAGAAGCTCGTCATCTCCGGCGGCGAGCCGACGCTGAACCCCCGCGTCGTCGACTTCGTCCGGCTCGCCGCCACGCTGTCGGGCAAGGCGGTGATGCTGCAGACCAACGCCGTGCGGCTGGGCGACGGCACGCTGGCGCGCGAGCTGGTGGAGGCCGGCGCGACCGAGGCGTTCGTGTCGCTCCACGCCGACGACGCCGCGCTGTCGGACGGGCTGACCTCGGCGCCGGGCACGTTCGCGCGCACCGTGAAGGGGCTCGATGCCTTGAGCGCCGCCGGAGCGACCGTCATCATCAACTTCGTCATCAGCCAGCAGAACCACGCCCGGCTGCCCCACTTCGTGCCGTTCGTCGCCGCCCGCTGGCCGAAGGCGCTGCTCAACCTCTCGTTCGTAGCGCCGATGACCGACGTCGTGCCGCACGACGCGCGCCTGTTTCCCCGGTACTCCGAGGTGCGACCGCACCTCGAGGCCGCGCTGCGTGCGGCGGCGGAGCTCGGCGTCACCGTCGTGGGCTTCGAGTCGATGTGCGGGCTGCCGCTGTGCCAGGTGCCGGCCGCCACGCTCGCGCGGCTCCCGCTGCAGCCGGTCGACGAGGCCTCCGGCCGCGGCGAGTTCATCAAGCCCGACGCGTGCCGCGCGTGCGCGCTCTCGGGCTCGTGCCACGGCCTGCGCCGCCGCTACGCCGAGCTCCACGGCACGGGCGAGCTGCGCGCCTTCGCCGTGCGGCCTGATACCGTGTCGGCGTGACGGTCAGCTTCCGCGATCCACCGCCGGCCAGCGAGCGCAAGAAGGCGCTCGAGCAGCAGCTCGCCGCCCTGCTCGCCCGCGCCCCGACGCTGCCGGTGAAGCTGCCCGTCGACGACCTCTGGCTGAAGGGCGTCGACGCCGACCGCAGCGGCATCGACCTCATGCTCTCGCGGCGCACCGACTCGGCGCGGCTGCGGCTGGTGGAGAAGCAGGGCGCCGTCGCCGGCGACGTGGTCGGCGCGAGCGCCGGGCTGCCGGCTCCGACGCTGCAGCTGCTCGCGACGCGGCTCGCGGCGGCGACGACGCCCGAGCGCTGGAAGCAGGCGCGGGCGCTCGCCGACGAGCTGCGCGCGCTGCCCGTCGGCGTCGAGCTCGACTTCCTGCGGCAGATCGTCAGCGGCGTGCGGCCGCTGCAGGGGCTGGTGCGCACCGGCTTCCGCTGCAACCAGGACTGCGGGCTGTGCTGGCAGTCGCGCGAGTGGAACGACTTCGGCGAGGCGCAGGTCCGCACGTGGATCGAGGACCTCGCCGCCGCGGGCGTGCGGCGGCTCATCATCTCGGGCGGCGAGCCGACGATCGACCCGGCGCTGTTCCGCCACCTCGAGACCGCCAAGGGCCTCGGCTTCACGCACCTCACGCTGGAGACGAACGCGGTGCGCATGGCGAAGCCGCCGATGGCCCAGCGGCTCGCCGAGGCCGGCGTGACCTCGGCGTTCGTGTCCCTGCACGCCGCCGACGCGAAGCTGTCGGACGAGATCACCCGCGCCCCGGGGACGCACCAGGCGACGATCGCCGGGGTCTCGGCGCTGCTCGAGGCGGGCATCGAGGTGACGCTCAACGCGGTGATGACGGTGCAGAGCGTCGACGCGCTGCCCGCGCTGCCCGGCTTCGTGCGCGAGCGCTTCGGCGCCCACCCGAAGCTGGATGGCTTGATGGTCTCGTACCCGGCGCCGCCGTTCGAGCGCGACCTTCAGTCGGCCGCGGCGCCGCCGCCGGCCTCGCTGCGCACCGCGCTGCGGGCGACGCTCGAGGCCGCGTGGCAGGCGAAGCTGCCCATCCGCGGGCTGACGGGGCCGTGCGGGCCGCCGCTCTGTGCCTACGGCGCCGACCCGCGGTTCGCCGACGAAGCTCCGGTGCCGGAGAAGGTCGAGTTCCGCATGTACCTGCCGGCGTGCGAGCGGTGCTCGGTGAAGTCGCGCTGCTTCGGAGTGCGCGAGGCGGACTTCCAGAAGTATGGCGACGCCTGCGCGCTGCCGATTCCGTAGCGCCACCGTTCACGCTGAGCGGAGCGCCGCAGGTGCGGAGTCGAAGCGGGCCGATGGACGGCTTTGGGCCCGCTTCGACTGCGGCCCGCTTCGCGTGCCTCCGCTCAGCGTGAACGGAGGTGACATCAGAGCGTGAACCTCAGCTCCAGCACCTCACCGCGCGCACCGGCGCCGAAGCCCCCCTCACGCCCCACCCGCATCGTCCCCGCGAGCCCCTCCAGCGCCGGCACCGCCCGCGGCGTCAGCCGCTGCATCGCCTCGCGCACGGCGCCGGCCCACGCGATCGCCGCCGGGCAGTCGTACCGGCACGGAAAAAACTGCACCAGCCGCAGCGCCCGCCGCTCGCTCAGATCATTCAGCCACGGGTGAAACGACGCCGACCTCGCCGCCGCCGCCTGCGCCGTCACGAAGTACTCGCTCGCCGGCCGCCCGTCCTGCGCGCGATCGATTCCCCGCTCGAGCAGCGCCACGAACCCGTCGACGCAGCACTTCGGAAACCCGAGCAACGACCCGAGCCGCGCCTGCTCGGCCGACGACGGCTCCCGCCGCGCGCTCTTCTCGAACACGCGCGCCTCCACCTCGGCGAGCTCCTTCGCCAGCTCCGCAGTCCGCGCGATGTAGGTGAGCCCGGGCCCGGCCTCGGCGAAGAACCCGCACCGCCGCGCCCAGGCCAGCACCGCGGGCTGCTCCTGTGCCGTGCTCGCCCACCGCATGGCCGGCTTGAACCCCGACCAGAACGCGACGAGCAGCGTGAGGTGCAGCGCCGAGGTCTCGAACGTCGCCAGCGACAGCGCGGTCGGCCACGCCGCGCCGAGCGGCCGCAGCTTCAGCGCCAGCGCGAGCGCGGCGACGTGCGAGGCCGCGTCCCCCTCCACGCCGCCCGGAGTCAGCCGCGCCGTGCCGCCCTCGAGCCGCAGCGTCACCGCCGCGTCCGCCGGAGTCCCCTCCAGCGTCAGCCGTGGCACCTCGACGGCGCGCAGCCCCGGCCACCGCCCCAGCCACGCGCGGAACCCCGCCTCGTCGAGCACCTCGGCGCGCGCCGGCTCCCCCGCGAGCGTCGCTTCGAGCGAGCCCCGCCAGGCACGCTCCAACGCCTCGCCGGTCTGCTGCAGCAGCACCGCGACGTCCTCGCGCCGCGCGCCGGTTGCCAGCCGCCCCTCGTAGCGCACGGTGAAGTGCGCGAAGCGCAGGAAGGCCTTCGCGCCACGCTCCTCGTAGAAGCCCGTCACCTCGCTGCCGTCGGCCGAGGCCCAGCCGAGCCGCAGCACGCCCGCGGAGAAGTCGGCGCTCGCGAGCCGCCAGCCCGGCACCGACTGCAGCGGCGCGACGAGCAGCCCGCTCATCTCAAGGTCACCGCTCCCAGCAGCACGAGGTCCGTCAGGATCAGGTTCGCGAGCTGCTGGTTCTCGGAGGCCTGCTGCGCCCCGAGCCGATCGCGCGCGTAGCGCACCACGTCGTCGACCGACCGCCGCCCGTCGCACGCCGCGATCACGTGGCTCACCAGGCTCAAGGTGCGCTGAATCCCCCGCTCCTCCCGCTCGGCGAGCGGCACCGGAGGCCGGTAGCGCCGCTCGGTTGCCTCGCACTGCAGCCGCACCTCGGGCAGCCGCCACCAGCGCTCCGACTCGACGTCCGTCGACCAGTACGACTCGACCGACGCGCTCTTCACCTGCGAGCGCGGCAGCGCCGAGCGATCGAGCAGCTCGCGCGCGACCTGCTGCCCCGCCCCGCCCGGCTGCTGGTCGGCCATGATCTGCAGCCCGCGGTCGCCGTAGCCGACGCCGAGGTTCACGAACCGGAAGTCGGTGAGAAACCCCGCCGCGAACGTCATGAACGACGACGCGCCGCCGTGGTTGAGCGCCCGGGCGCCGCGCGCGCTGTCTCCGAGCCGCGCGGCGAGCGCGTGCCACTCGTCGATGCCCGAGACCTTGCGCCGCTGGTACCACCACTGCGCCATCGCGAGGAACCCGCCGTACAGCTGCGCGTAGTACGCCGAGTAGCCCGCGTGCAGCTCCTCCGCCGGCAGCTCGGGGTGGCGCCACAGCGTCGAGATCGCGTTCGCGCACGACAGCCCCGAGTGGTGCGCGAGCAGGATGCCCGACGAGAGGATGGGATCGATGAACGCCGCCGCGTCGCCGGCGAGGAACCAGCCCGGCCCCGCCGCGACCGGGTGGCTGTACGACCAGTCCGTGATCGTATGGGTGCGGGGCGCCGCGCCGTCCTCTCCCGGCGCCGACGTCGTCCGCGCGCCGCGCAGAAGCCGCTCGAGCTCGGGCACCGCCGCCACCTCGCGCTCGAACAGCTCAGGCGCCGTCATGCGCTCGAGGAACGGCGCGCGCGTCACCAGCCCGACGCTCACGCGCTCGGCGGAGAGCGGGATGAACCAGATCCACCCGGCGGGACACGCGGCGAAGAAGATCTTCGAGCCCTCGGGCCGGCCGACGAGCTCCTCCTCCCAGGTGAAGCCCGCGTAGTAGCGGAAGATCGCGAGGTCCCCGAGCGGGTGCGCGCTCGGCAAGAGCTTCAGCCACCGCGACAGCAGCCGCGCCTGCCCGGACGCGTCGACGACGGCATCGGCGCTCCACTCACTGACCGGCCCGCCGCCTCGGCTCGCGCGCACGCCGGTGACCCGGCCGCCCTCGACGATCACCCCCTCGACGCGGCCCGGCTGCACCACCTCGACGCCGAGCGACCGCGCGTGCTCCAGCAGGATCGCGTCGTACCGGCTGCGCTCGACCTGGAACGCGCAGTCCGCGAGCGCCGCCCGCCCCTGCTCCATCGCCGACAGCACGCCCGTCGCGAACAGCTCGCTGAACAGCGGCTGGTCGTGCTGCCACTTGTAGGTGATGCCCGTCTTCTTCACGAAGCCGGCCGCCTGGATCTTCGGCAGCACCCCGAGCTTGTGCAGCACCGCGTTCATCTCGGGCAGCGTCGACTCGCCGACGTGATGCCGGGGAAAGGGCTCGCGCTCGAACAGCACCACGCGCCGCTCGGGGTTCGCGAGGCGGATGAAGCCCGCCGCCGTCGAGCCCGCCGGGCCGCCGCCGATCACGATCACGTCTGCCCGCTCGGTCGCCATCGTCAGCCCCAGGCGAACACCGCGTCGCGGCCGCGGCTGAACGCGAGGAAGCCGCCCAGCGTCCACCGCGGGCGCGCGCCTTCGACCGGCGTCACCTGGTGGAAGTAGCGGCCCGCGTCGAACACCAGCAGGTCGCCGACGCCGGGCGCGAGCACCCCGAAGCGGCGCTGCTCCAGCGCCTCGAGCGTCTTCGGCGCGACGCGATCGAGCGAGCCGAGCTCCGCGCCGAAGCCTGCTCCGAACTCCGCCGTCGACAGCACCAGCTCGCCCCCGCGCTCGGGCACCTGCAGCGGCACATAGAAGCTCAGCTGCGTCGTCGGGTCGATGCGCTCGCGCAGGTCCGCCATCGACGGGAAGCGCAGCGTCTCGTTCTCGCAGTGCGCCGCGATGCGGCCGCCCGGCACCAGCTCGCGCGCGGTGAACGGTCCGTAGACGTCGTCCGCGTCGCGCCGCGGCGGGCGGACCTCGAGGCCGCCCGAGAGCCGCTCGAACAACCGGTGGAAGCGCTCCTCGAGGCCGGCGCACGCACCGCCTTCGCCGGCGAGCGCCGCGCGGAAACGCCGGGCCGCCGCGAAGTAGCCGTCGAGGCGGTCACCGGAGACGACCAGCACCTGCCCCACCGTGCGACCCGTGAAGTGCTTCGAGTCGAACATGGGAAACGGCGGAGGCTCGCGCGTCGCAGCCGAGAGGAACGCCCCGGTCACGCCGGCGTCGAACGCGCCGCGCACGATGAAGCCGGTGAGCTCGCGCGCGATGCAGCGGGCGACCAGGTCGCCGTGCGCCGGGAGCTCGCTCGCGTCCAGCTCCAGCACGTTCATGAGGGCGCGCCTCCCGCGAGCAGCGCCGAGACCACCGGCTCGAGCTTCGGCGCCAGCGCCTTCAGGTGCGCGAGCGTCGCGGCAGCCGCGGCGCCCCGGTAGCTGAACGCCACCGCCCCCGCCGTGCAGAAGCTCTTCGGAGTGCTCGCGGCCGGCGTGAGCTCGAGCTGCAGCGCGCCGTCGGGCGTCTGGATGCTCGCCAGCAGCACCTCGCCCGCGCGGGTCGCGCCGGTCAGCACCCACAGCCCCTCCGTCTGCGCGGCCAGCGCGTCGCCGAGCGGATCACCCAGGCGCGCCGATCGCGCGGGCTCCGAGGCCGCCCGCGCTGCGCGTCCCGGCGGCGGCACCTTCCACGAGCCCGACCCGTCGTGAACGTCTCCCCCCTCGGCGGCGACCAGCCCGTCGAGCTCGCGCGCCGTGCGCTGCAGATCCTCTTCGCTCCAGCCCCAGCACGACTGCATCAGCAGCGTCACCGGGTCGAACCTCATCGCGAAGTGCGGCGGAGCCCGCGTCATCAGCGCGTTCGGCAGCACCAGGCACCGGTACACGCGGACCGCGACGCCGAGCCCGCGCGCCCGCTCGAGCGTGCGGAAGAACGAGTCGCGGTTGTCGCCGGGCAGGCCGAAGATGATCTCCACGATCGTGTCCGGCACCCGCGCGGCGACCTCGCGCGTCACCCGCTCGAAGCGCCGCTCGTCGAACGGCCGCTGCATGTTCTCGAGCACCTTCGCGTCGAACGACTGCAGCCCGATGCCGACGCTGTCGCAGCCGACCGCGGTGAGGAACGCGAGGTGCTCGTCGGTCATGTGCGACGGGTAGATCTCGGTGTTGAAGTGCACGGTCTTAAGGAACCGCACCTCGGCCTCGGCGGCGCGCAGGTTGGCGAACGCGCGCGCGTTCAGGTTCAGCGCGGCGTCGACGATGAACGCGCCCGTCGCTCCGCGCTCGCGGAAGCCGGCGAGCTCGCGGACCAGGTACTCCTTCGAGAAGACGCGGTTCGTCTTGCTCAGGTCCCCCCACTGGCAGAAGCGGCACGACAGCGGGCACCCGCGAAACGTCTCCAGGTGCGCCGTGTGACCTCGCGGAGAGAGCCCGAGCTGGTACGGAGACGCCACCTTCGACAGATCCGGCAGCTCGCGCTCCGCGGTCTTCACGAACGCGCCGTCCGCCGACGGCACCGCGAGGCCGGCGATCTGGCCCAGCGCCCTCTCGCCGCCCCAGCCCAGCGCGAGCTCCTGCACCACGTCTTCGCCTTCGCCGAGCACGAGCGCGTCGACCGCGCGGTGGGCCTCGCGGTACGGCGGCAGCGCGAACATCTCCGGCCGCGCCGACGGGCCGCCGAAGACGATCTGCCGGTCCGCGCGCGACGCCTTCAGCCGTGCCGACACGTCGAGCAGCGCCGCGAACGACCACGTGTACGCCGAGGCGCCGACGAGGTCCGGGTCGAACGCCTCGACCTCCGCCGCGAGCGACGCGGCCTGCGACAGCGGAACGTCGAACACCTTCACCTCGGCGTCCTGCAGCTGTGCGTTCGACCTGAGCGCGGCCTCGATGCGTCGCACGGGGTAGTTGAACGGCCTGAAGTTGCCGCCGCTCTTCAACCACGGGTCGACGCAGAGCAGCGCGATGCGCCGGGCACCGCGGCTCACGAGCCGAAGATCCTCGCCGCTCCGAACAGCAGCGCGCCGGCCGCGACGGCGCCGTAGCGGTGCCAGGCCCGCAGCGCCTGTGGCCGGGCCTTGCGCTGCAGCGCGATCGGGAAGGCGATTCCGAAGCCGAGCAGCAGCGCCGCTCCGACGACGGGCTGGCCGAGCAGCGTGGCGGTGAGCACCGCCGCGGCGAGGCCGAGCGCCGCCGCGCCTGCCGCCACCCAGCCCTCACCGAACGCCACGACGCTGGTGCGCACGCGGCCCGCCGAGTCCTCCGCGCGGTCCTGCACCTCGTGCACCAGCTGGCTCTGCAGAATCAGGCACGCGAACACGAACGTGATGCCCCACAACCCCGCCGGAGCCGCCGCGCCCGCCAGCCCCAGCCACAAGAGCGGCCCGAAGTGCGTCGCGTTCATCGCCGTGCCCAGGATCGGGAAGCGCTTCAGCCGCGGCCCGACCGAGTAGACCAGGCCCGACACCAGGCAGATGCCCGTCGCGAGCAGCACCGGCTGGCTCGCCGTCCACGCGAGGGTCACCGACAGCGCGGCCATCACCACCAGCAGCGCGCCGCCGAAGCGCAGGTCAGGCAGCGCGTGCCCCGCGAGCGGGTTCTTCGCGCTCTCGCGATCGAGGAACCGATCTCCGATCGCGTTCACCAGGTAACCGAAGCCCAGCAGCAGGAACGCGAGCGCCACGCCGCGCGCCAGCGCCACCGCGCTGACCCGCGCGTCTGCCGAGAGATCGACGCCCGCCACCGGCAGCACCAGGAAGTGCAGCCACTGCCGCACGCGGAGCGCACGCGCCCACGACACCTCCTGCTCCGCCACGGGGGCCAGCAGCGCCTTCGCCGCTTCCGTCTCGACGCTCACGCGGCGAGCCCCAGCATCACCTCGACGGCGTGCACCATCGCGCGCGGGTTCAGGTCGAGCACGCGGTTCACCTCGTGCGTCGGCACGCACGAGCAGCCGGGGCCGACCGGGGCGCCGAGATCCTGAAACGCCTTGAGGAAGCCGTGCTTCTTGCCGTTCGCGCGCTGCTGCTGCCACTGCGTGAGCAGGCACGGCGCCACGGTGCCGTCGCTCAGCACGTAGCCGTAGTACATGCCCGCGTGGCAGTCGGCGCACGTGCCGAGGTAGCGGCCCTGCACGCGCTGCGCCTCGAGCACCGCGAACGAGTTGCCGACGGGGCGGCCCGCGCGCTTGTAGGCGATCAGCCGCTCGGCCACGCCGGCGATGGTCGACTCCGACAGCCGCGGCGCGATCGGCGCGTTCACGTCGCAGCCCTTGTCGTGCTCGAGCTGGAAGAACGCCTGGAAGCCGCGCGCCTGGGCGACGTCGAGCACGTGCTCGAGGTTCTGCACGCCGCTCGGCGTCAGCACCGTCATCGTCACCAGCGGCACGCCCACCGACTTCACCGCGTCGATCGCCGTCAGCACCTTGTCGTACGAGCCGACGCGGCGCTGGCCGTCGTGCACCGCCTTCGGCCCGTCGAGCGTGAGGCAGATGAGGTTCAGCTTCCGAACCACGTCGAGCATCTGCGGCACGAGCCAGCCGTTGCTGTTCATCGCGACGTGCACGCCGCTCGCGGAGAGGTGCTGCACGATGCGGTCGACGCCGTCGAAGATCAGCGGCTCTCCGCCGATGAGGCTGACGCGGCCCATGCCGCCCGCGCGCAGCTCGTCGATCGCCGCGCACCACTCCTCCACGCTCAGCTCGTCGCGCTTCTGCAGCGGGATGTCGCAGTACTCGCACTTGAAGTTGCAGCGGTTCGTCAGCGACAGCGTCATCTGGAACGGGCTCTTGCGACCCATCAGCCGCCGCATCCCGAGCTGCACGACCGGCAAGACGCTGGGCAGCCTCTGGTGGAGCATGAACGCGAAAGGCTACTCAACAGCCGCGAGCCGGTACAGCACGACTCCCGCGGCGCCCGACGGCGTCTTGAAGGTGCCCTCCACGGTCGCCGAGACGCTCGCGGCAGCCGCGGCATCGAGCAGCCGGGGCTCCAGCCGCTCGATGACCTGCCGCGGGTGGTCGACGGCCGCGACGCCCACCGGCAGCACCACCCGCATCGGCAGCGCGCCGCGGTGGGACAGGAGCCAGCTCCAGCGGGCGGTGACGCAGGCCTCGACGTCCTCCCCGGGCCGACCGCACGTCTCGAACAGGGGGTGAGCGATGTACGTGCGCACACGCCCGTGCCCCAGCGCGTCGAGCACGCCGGACTGGTTGTAGGTGACGGTGAGCACGGGTCGCTCTGCGTCGGGGCGCTCGCGCAAGAAGGCCGCGAGATCGCGCTGCACGTTCGCGTTGAACGAGAAGTCGGTGTTCGCCGCGAGATCGCCGCGGCGCACCAGGTTCCACGCCGTCGAGGCGCACAGCACCGCGGCGGCCGCGACGGCCAGCCTCGGGCGACGCGCTTCGAGATCGTAGACCAGCGCTCCGACCGTCAGCCCGAAGACCGCGAAGAGCGGCGCGTAGTTGCCCGCCGGGTGCTGGTCGTACAGCAGCCACGAGACCGCGACGAACGACAGCAGCAGGACGCCTGCCGCGCCCGACAGCGGGCTGCCGAGCTTCTTACCCGCCAGCCGCGCCACCGCCACGGCCATGCACCACGTCACGGGGATCGCCATCGGCAGCCAGCTCAGCTCGAAGCGCGCCGAGCCGCCGCGCTGCGACAGCTCGGACAGCGCGGGCAGGTCGGCCGCGTAGAGGTACAGCGCGAGGCCCTCGGCGCCGAGCTTCGCGAGGTTCAGGTTCGAGAGCAGCCCCGACAGCCGTCCGGTCGCCTGCATCGACAGCCCGCGAGCCGGGTCGAGGAACGCGAAGACGAGCAGCGGCAGCGCGCCGAGCACGAACGCCGCCGCCATCCCGGCGCGCGCCGGAGGTGAGCCCTTCGGGAACCGCACGCCCTCGCGCCACGCCAGCACCGCGAGCGGCACGAGCAGGAACACCGCCTTCACGTTCGAGAGCAGCGCGAGGCCGAAGCAGAACGCCCCGAGCACCGCCCGCCACGGAGGCGCCTGCGCCGGCGACCACAGCCACGCCCCCAGCAGCACCAGCACGAGCGGCGAGGTCTCGTAGGGAAACAGGAACGCGCAGGGCACCACGAAGGCCGAGCTCGTCGCCAGCGCGAACGCGGTCGCCCGCGCCGCGCGCTGCGAGCCGAGCCGCTGCACCAGCCGGTACAGCGCGACGATGCAGAGCGCCCCTTCGAGCAGCCACAGCCGCCGCATCGTGAACGTGTCGTCGTGGTGCCACGGCGACAGCAGCGCGAGCGGGAACGTGAGCAGGCCGGACGCGTACGAGGTGACCATCAGCGGCAGCGCCTGGTCGCCCACGCACAGCACCCAGACCGGGCGCACCGACGAGACGCGCACCGAGACCCCGCCGTCGCACGTCGGCTCGATCGGAAGCCCTTGCGCGGGCGCCGGCGCGGTCATCGAGACGACGCGGTGACCGTTGTTCGGAGCGGCCGCGGCGCCCTCGTGCCACGTCGGGCCCGCGTCCGCGATGCGCCAGCCGAGCACGAGGAAGAGGACGACGGCCACCACGAGCAGGGGGTCGAAGCGGCGGGCGGGCTCCACGTTCGACGCCCTCACACCACACTTCAGGGGCAAACCCCAGAGTAGGCTGTGGGCCGATGCTCTCGGTTCCGAGGACCACTGCTTTAGGCCGGCACTCGTTCGAAGCGGACTACAAGAGGCCGTCGCGTCCGGTGCTCTTCACCGAACTCGCTCGCGAATGGCCCGCGGTGCGCAAATGGTCGCTCCCGTACCTGCGCGAACGGTGGGGGCACGTCATGATGGAGGTCGCACGGATGGCGGCGACGCGCGTCACACTGAGCCCTCGCAAAGGACTCACGCTTACGCCGGAGTCGCTAGGCACTTATCTCGACCGACTTCGCGACGACCAAGGCACCGGGTACGCCATCGCGCGATGGTCGGGGTTGCCAGTTGGAATGCGGCAAGAGCTTCCGCGCCCGTCGTTCTGCAGCGATTCATTCGGAGAGCTCTCGAAGCTGTGGATCTCGCGACGAGGGACTATCTCGTGTCCGCACTTCGACCTGCCTGACAACCTGCACACCGTCGTCCTTGGCAGAAAACGATTCCAGCTCTGGTCCCCGGAAGAGTCGAATCGCATGTACCCGTATCCGCTCCACACTGGGCTCGTGTACGCATCGCAGGTCGATCCCGAGCGACCAGATCTCGTGCGCTTCCCGCGGTTCGCCGAAGCGCAATCAGTCACCATCGAGGTCGGTCCCGGGGAAACGCTCTACGTCCCGCGGCGGTGGTGGCACTACGTGGTCACGGTGGAAGACACAGTCTCGAGCAACGCATTCTGGGCTGACGGGCCGTACGGCGTGGTCGTCGCGGCGGCAAATCTCGGAAAGCGTTTGTTGAGGATGAGCTGAGGTGGAGCCCATCGATGCACTGCGCGCCGAAGATCTGCGGCATCTCGAGAGCGATGCGACGGTGCCGGCCGAGGCGCTCGAGGCGTATCGCCGCGACGGCCACGTTGTGCTGCGCCGCTGGCTCGCCCCCGACGTGATGCAGCGGCTCGTCCCAGCGCTCGTCCCCCGCGTGCGCCGCGAGTGGCCCCGCGAGCGGCCTCCGCCCGAGAAGCTCGACGCCTATTCCGCGGCGTTCGTGCAGATCGTGTCCGTCGGAGAGAAGGACCCGGTCGTGCGCGCGTTCTCTCACGCACGGAGGGTCGCCCGCGCCGCGTGCGAGCTGATGGCGGCCCGTGGCGTGCGGCTCTACTGCGAAGACTGGTTGCTCAAGCCCGGGCACAGCCGGCACACCCCGTGGCACCAGGACTGTTGCGTGATGCCGTTCGATGCTCCGGCGGCGCTGACGTGCTGGATCCCGCTCGTGCGCATCACGCCGCAGAAGGGGCCGCTCAAGGTCGCCGTCGGCTCGCGGAGGCTCGGGCTCGTCTCCTACGAGAACATCTCCGAACAGAGCGACCGCATCCTCGGCGAGCGCGTCGCGCAAGAGGGCTTCGAGGTGCGCGTCGTCGACGACCTCGAGCCGGGAGACATCAGCTTCCACGACGGCCTCACCGTGCACTCCGCCGGGCCGAACGCCGTCGCCGAGGAGCGGCCCGTGCTCGCGCTCCATCTCTTCGCCGACGGCGCCGTCATGAAGGCGCCCGTGACCGACATCATGGCCCACCAGCTGCGCGAGTTCGCGCCCGGGCTGAAGCCAGGAGACGCCGCCGTCTCCGCGCGCTGGCCGCTGCTGTACCGCACACCCTCTCCCCTCGAGGGGAGAGGGCCGGGGTGAGGGGCGTCGGCGAATGACCGTCCTGAGCGTGAAGGCACGAGTCTGGCCAGGATCGGAAGACGTGCGCGAGCTGTTCGTCGTGGACGGATGGGTGCGCGAGGAGGCACCAGCCGGGGCGCAGATCGAACGCCTCCCAACACCGCCCGAAGCCTTCGCCTTCGCCGGGCTCGTCGACATGCACGCGCACACGTGCTGGCCGCACCCGCCGGAGAAGCAGGTCGATCACGCCGCGTGGATGCTCGAGCGGCGCGCGGAGTACGCCTCGAACGGAGTCACCCTCATCCGCGACATGGGCTCCGCGAGCGAGGCGTCGCTGGTGCAGCCCGACGTGCCGGGCCTGCCGGCGGTGCAGACATGCGGCACGTTGCTGGCGCCGCACGCAGGGTTCCCCTTCCCTGCCACGACGGACGCCGAGCTCGTCGAGCGAGGCATCGCGTCGATCAAGCGCGGGGCGAAGTGGGTGAAGGTCTTCGCCGACTGGTCGCACGACTTCGGCGGCCGCGAGGACACCGCGTTCACCGAGAACGATCCGGTCTCGTACTCACCGGCCGTGCTCGCGAAGCTGGTCGCCGAAGCCCACGCCCGCGGCGCACGCGTGGCCGCGCACGCGTTCACGCCGGGCGGCTGCAAGGCGGCGATCGAGGCCGGCTGCGACTCGCTGGAGCACGCCTGGGGCGTCGACGAGGCCGATCTCGAGGCAATGCGCGCGCGCGGAATCGCGTGGGTGCCGCTGCTCGGCATCGCGGGCGAGATGTACTCGAGCGCGGTGGCGCACGGCGGGCGCGAGCGCGCGGCGTGGATCGCGCGGAGCCTCGACCGGTTGCGGCGGCTGCTCCCGCTCGCCGAGCGCCTCGGAGTCGTAGTGCTGGCCGGCACCGACTGGCACCCGCAGGTGCTGCCGAGCGACGAGGTCGCCGAGCTCATCGACGCGGGCCTGTCGCGCGATGCTGCGTTCGCCGCGGCGGCAACGCGGGCGCGCGAATTTCTCCACGTGAACCTAAGCGTCGTCGGCGGGCGAGACCTCGTGGTGGTCCCCGCCGATCCTCGCGCGGATCCCAGCGTGCTCGAGCGCCCCCTATTGGTCGCGGCAAACGGTACACGGGTCGACCATTCGAAGCGCACGAGGCGACCGAACCATCTTCTCACTCGCCTGCGGATGGCCCGGTCTGCACCCCAGTAATGACCGGTCCGGACGGCCATCGCGCAAAACACGTAGCGACGATCGCTCCAACACGAATTGACATACAAGTCGACTACGTGTCGGGACCTCGCTCTTGTCTGGCTTTGAAGTAGTCGACGGACGTAACCGTCCGGGCATCCGTGGTTGAACGAGAGCGTGGGCGCGTCAGGCTGAGTCGATGCGCTACCCCACGCCCACCGAGTGGCTGAAGCTCGTCGAGGAGTTCCGCGCTGGCGATTCTGCAGCAGAAAGAGTTCGCGGCGAAGCACAACGTCTCGCTCGAGACCTTCCGGTACTGGCTCTACAAAAAGGCAAAGCACGTCCAACTCGAGTCCAAACCGGAGACAAAGTTCCTGCCCGTGACGGTAGTAGCGTCGGCCGCGCCGAAGGCGCGGCGGCAGCAGCCCAGCGAGGTGGTGGTCGAGCTCCCGAGCGGCGCCGCAGTGCGCTTCGCGATCGGCACCGACACCGAGTACCTCGCCGAGCTGGTCGCGGCGCTCGGGTGACGACGCGCTGCTGCTTCCACGCGCCGTTCGCATCCTGCTGGCCGCTGAGCCGGTGGACCTTCGCAACAGCATCGATGGCCTCGCGGCGATCGTCCGCACCGGCTGGGGCGAGAACGTCTACGCCGGGCACCTCTTCGTCTTCGTGTCGCGACGGCGCGATCGCGTGAAGGTGCTCACCTGGGATAGCGGCGGCTTCATCGTCTTCTACAAGAGGCTCGAACAGGGCCGCTTCAAGCTGCCCGCCTTTCACGAGGGCGCGGTCGGCGCGCAGCTCGACGCGGCGCAGCTGGCGATGATGCTCGATGGCATCGAGCTCGGTCACGTCCGCCGGCCGAAGAAGTGGGACCCGTTGGAGGGGGATCGACAAAAGCAGGGAAGTTTGATCTTTCCTGACCGATGGCAGTCCGCGCGCCGAGGAAGGCTCACAACTGCGAGTGGCGCGACAAAGCCGAAGCGCTCGAAGGCAAGGCGCAGGCGCTCGAAGGTGAAGTCAGCGGGCTGAAGAACGCGCTCGCGCGCATGCAGCAAGAGCTGGCCGCGCTGACGCGGCGAGTGCTCGGACCGAAGTCCGAGAAGATGCCGCCGATCGAGAAGGAGCTGCGCGAGGGGAAACCGGCCGATCGCGACGTCGCGAAGAAGAAGCGTCGCGATCGTCGCGCGGCCCGCGCGAAGCTCACGAAGGTGAAGACGGTGCACGAGGTGCCGCCGGCGAAGCGGCACTGCCCTGAGTGCGCGTCCGAGAAGTTTTCGGCGATGCCGAGCAGAACGTGCACGGTCTACGAGTACGTGCCGGCCCACTTCATCGCGCACGAGCATGTGCGCCAGGTGCTGCGATGCGAGTGCGGCGTACTGGTCAGCGCCGACGGGCCCGACAAGTGGTGGGACAAGAGCCAGTACGGCGCGTCCTTCGTCGCGCATTTGGTGACGGCGAAGTGCGCCGACAGCATTCCGATCTACCGGCTCGAGAAGGAATACCAACGCATCGGCGTGCCCATCGCTCGCAGCACGATGACGGATCTGTTTCTGCGCGCGGCCGATGTGCTCGAGCCGCTCTATGGCCGCCTGCTTGAGCTGATTCGCCACTCGCCGTTGGTGCATGCCGACGAGACGGCGAAGAAGGTGCAGGCCGAGGGCAAGTGCAGAAGCGGGTACATGTGGAACTTCCGCACGGCCGCGCCGGACCCACTCATCGCGTATGTCTTTGCGCCCGACCGCACCAATGAGACACCGAAGCGTGTGCTCGGCGGCACCGCCGGCGAGCTGATGGCCGACGGCTACGCCGGCTACAACATCGTGAGCGCCATCGACGGCCGGCGCAGGTCAGCCTGCTACGCGCACGTCCGACGCTACTTCTTCGATGCGATGCCGACCGCGCCTGAGGCGCGGCAGGTCCTCGACATCATCCGCGAGCTCTACCGCGTCGAGCGCGAAGCTCAGGTCGCTGGCATTCTCGGAACGCCCGCGCATCTTCAGCTTCGAAAGACAAAGAGCGGGCCCATTCGAGAAAAGCTGAAGAGCTGGCTGCTCACCGCCCAGGCACTGCATCCACCGAAGAGCCCGCTCGCCGAGGCGATCCGGTACACGCTGAATCGCTGGGACGAACTCGGCAATTTCCTCGAAGACGCGCGCATCCCGCTCGACAACAACCCTGCCGAGTCGGCCCTGCGAAGGGTCGCGCTCGGTCGGAAGAACTTTCTCTTCGTGGGGAACGACGCCGCAGGCGTGAAACTGGCTGGCCTCTACTCGCTCGTCGCGACCTGCGAGGCGAACGGCGTGAACCCGCTCGCGTACATCGAAGACGTGCTCACTCGCGTCGGCGATCACCCGGCAGCGCAGATCCGACGACTTGCTGCCCCACCGCTGGGTCGCACGCGCCGCTGCGGCGTGACCGCGATCAACCACCGATCGCCGGACGGGTACCGACGGACCGAAAAAAGGGCCAAACCTCAGGTTCGCCCGTTCCCACCTTCGCGTCTTGCGTGGATGCAGGCGCTCTTGCTCGCAGCCGGCTCCAAAATCGACGAAGGCGCTCCGGCAACGTCTCCGAAAGCGGCCAGTCGTATTGCACCGCAGCAGTAGTGCAATGCCTCGTGAATCATGTGCTCGGCAAGGCTCTTCACGTTGGAAGTGCCAATGAGCGGGTCGTCGCACCGACTCTTCTTGAGGCGACCGAGTCCGGCTCGGTGTGGTCGGCATAGGTCGGGCCGGAGCCCAAGGTTCCGAAGTCCCGTATCTCATTCACGTTGACAGGTTCCGAGCGCCGCTCGTTGCCCTTGCGCTGAGCTGTCTTGTCTTTTCGACTCACCTGTGGCTCCTCGTCCCCGTCAGCGCAGGGGGACTCCGCTCAACTCAAGCGCTCAACAACTGGCGTGCACGGCACTCATTGGACTCCGCCGCCGTCGGGACGCGAGTCTGGACACCAGCAACTGAGCCGAAGATCCTTGAAGCGAGCAAAACTCTGCCCGCAACGAAGTGGCAGCTTCCAATCCGAGACCTTCCCGTTCTCTATCCGCTCAAGTGAGATGTCGCAGCCGCGTTTCGCGGTACCGACTACAGCAACTTCGGTTCTTGCGCCGTCGCATGCCAACCCGAATACAAGCACATGGATCATGACGGTTATGGGACGCATTTTAGGGCGATACTCTTTGCACTACATTCCATCCCCAGGTCGTGCGAGTAGGCCTCCGCGGCCTTATCCCCAGTCATGTAGTCTGAGACGTGGATGGCCTCATGAATCAGAGTGTCCGCCAACTCGGACACGCGAGCTGGGTCGCCGCAATCGAAGCGGGCAATCTCTACATCGGGGTAGAGTCCGAACCACTTCTGATAATTCCTATAGCCGGTTTGTCCGGCCAAGTAGAGCAGTTCGCCGTCCCTGCCGAGCCCATCGATCGGCAGATCTTTCACGGCGAGCCTCGGTCCACGACCAGCTTCCAGTGTTTCACAGAGGTCTCCGTAGCCGCACGCCTTGATCAATTGCGAGCACTCGCTGCACGTATTGGCGCAACCGACAAGGCGGCGGGCCTTGTCGAGAGCATCTCGATAGTTCGGGCATTCGTCGTATCCGTTGAATACGAAGAGTCCAGTCGGATCCGACCACAGCGCCGGATTATTGCGTGCGTACGAGTAGGTCGGCAGTCGCCCGGCCTGCGGCACGATCGACGCCAGCGGCTCGGGCTGGAGGTACCGCCCCGTGAACGGGTCGTAGTAGCGGTTCCAGTTTTCGAATAAGTCGCTCTCCACGTCATGGTACTGGCCAGCGAAGCGAACTGGCGTAAAGAAATACGTTCCTGCATCGGATGCGAAGCGACGGTGCTCGAAGGCTTCCACGACGACTCCAGGGGCTTGGACCGAACCGTTGCTCACGAAGCGAACATCGACGGTCTTGGTCGAGCCCGAACTGCTCAAGGTCAGCCAATCGCTCCACGCCGGACCGCCGGTGAAGCCGGACTTGCTGCTTCCCGTAGAACCGCTTTGCTCTTCGAGCCGCGCGTAGTCGTTGGTCGCCTCGGTCTCGAAGACCGCATACTTCACACGGACCTGGTTCGACAGCCCGGCAACACCATTAGTCACCTGGAAGCTGGCCAGGACGCTGTTCTGGCTCGCTGCGTAAGGCTGTGCCCCCGTGCTCGCCGAGAGCGCGCCCCGATTCGGGTAGCCGAAGGCATCGGCTTCGGAGACGCCTCTAACACGCGTCCCCGTGTCCAGCATGAGCACCGGCGTGCCGAGGTGATCCGTGATTGGGAAATAGAAGCCGCAGGCTTGGTTGCCTTCGCCGGCCTTCGCGCAGTCAGTGGTACTCGCCGTGTCGTCGTTGAGCCACGTCCAACTCGTGGTGAGCGCGCCGCGCGCAATCACCACCATTCGGCCATCGAGCCAAACATAGTCATCGATTGGGAAGCGTGTGGGGCTAGCAGGATCATCGAGCCCCTTGTCCGTGAGAATGCGGTTGCTCAGGTCGTAGAAGTAGAAGTCGAGTTCCCCGCTGGGGTACTGCTTTGCGACTCGGCGCCTGAGATAGTCGTGCGCGAAGTTGTACGTGGCCCCACCGATGTTCATCGAGCTGAGCGTGTCGCGGTCGCCGAAGTAGTAGCCGAGTTGGTAGCTATCGACGCCGCCATCGTTCGGGCCAAACGCGATGGACGACGCTCGACCGTTCTTATCGTACCCGTAGCTTCGCGTGAAGCCGTCCGTATCGCTGCGAGACACGGTGCTCAACAAGTCACCGGCGCTCTGCAGCATATAACTCGTCGTCAGGGTCGAAGCGCCGAGTTCCGTCATCAGGGTGCGGTTGCCTCGCGCGTCGTACGCTAGACCAATTCGCCCTTGCGCGCCGTTCGGGTAGCCGCCATCGGCCATAAGCAACTGCAGCTTGTTGTCGTAGCTCAGCGCCTTCGTGCGAGGCGTCGATTCGTTGAGCAGACAGCTGTCGACTCGAACCGGCACGTCTCCTCGCCACTGGTACCAGCGACGGTAGATGTCTCCCGCCCCCTGGCCCAGATTCGCGTTTCCGGCTGTCACCCACAGGGCGCGCAGCCGCGCAGTATGGTCATCCTGGCTAGGAGTCCATGACGCCGTGCAGAAATTCGACATCGGCGCGGTCTCGCCGTCATCGCCATGCCGGTACTCGACGGTGGACTGCTGTGCGTCGCCCAGTCGGTACCGGCGCAGCCCTCCGTAGGGCTCCCACATGACGCCGTGGATGACGTTGGTCTGCTGTGCCCAGGCGCCCCCAGTTCGCCTGTCGACGTGAATCGCGGAGACGCGATCCTTCGCAGCCCCGCTACCGTACACGTACTCCACGCTGCGTCCGTACGGATAGGTAACGGTCTTCAGGTTTCCATTGTCTGTGTAAGTGTAGAACGTGTGAGGGCTGTGCTCGAGAGAGTTGGTGCAATCATTCGAGGTGGGAAACGGCCACCACGTCGTCCTGACTTCGGCAACCACATGGCCTCGCGCATCGTACGAAAAGTACGTCCGCCCCAGCGCGCCATTGCTTCGCGCAATTCTTCCTTTCAGATTGGTGAACGACGGACATCCGGTGACCGCTGCCTGACCGTCATAAACATGAGACCAGATTTCCGTGGGTGCTGAGTCGGCAAAGAGAAGGCCCTGAAGCGGGCGCCCAAGCTTGTCATAGGAAAACGTCGCATACCATCCCGAGCCCTGGGCGACCTGCTCCGGATTTCGACGCCGGATGACTTGGCCCGACTCATTGTAGACATACCGCCACCGCCCTTTGCCCCCGCTCCCATCGCTCGTCCAAGGGTGGTCGGCGAAGACGATACTGCCGAAGTCGTCGAACACATACTGAGACGCCTTGCCCGGTCCTTGCGCCCCACAGACACCATCTGAGCCACCGTCAATGCTGCATCCGTTGGTGCCAACACAGCCGCTGTGCACGGTAACGATGTTGCCGTGAGCATCGTGACCGAAGCAGGTGGTTTCTCCAGACGAGGCGGTCGTCGGGAACTCAGAGAACGAAACGAGGCGCTCAGCCCTGTCGTATTTCAGCGATGCACACAGCTTGCTCACCGGCTCGTCCGGTAGGCTCCCGCCTGTATTCGGTCCCCCGCAGAACGCGGGGGCGTCGTTCAAGGCATGTCCGACGCCCGCGACGTTGTCGGCACGGTCAAAGAACGAGACGGAAGTGAAAGCACCGCTCGAGTCGCCGACCTTCCGCCAGGTGTTGCGGCGGTGAGCGTCGTTCGAGTAGTGGAGGACGCGCCGAAGCGTACCGTCCGATCCGGAATTGCAGGTGTCGCCCGGCTCGCACACTCGGAAAGCCTCGCGAGACACGGTCCCGTCCGCTGCATAGATATAGTCGGCACGCTCGGTCCACGTTCCGGTGCACGTGAAGCTCGTCGTGCCAGCGCACGCCTTCTTGGCCTTCCATTGCAGCTGCGGCGTGTAGTTACCCGTCGTGCAGTCGTCGTTTCCGCCCGTTCGGTAGCAGAAGACCTCGCCATTCCCCTCGGGTTGCATGACGCGTGTCAGCTTATCGACGTCGTACGCGAAACGAGTAGTGTGACCATCGATGGTGCGGGACACGACGCGGCTCGAAGAGTCGAACGTGTACGTCGTGGGGACGTCGTTTTCGTCGGTCACCGTGTGCGCGTTTCCGAGCGCATCGTAGTCAGAGTACGTAGTCGTCAACGCCGGCAGCGTGGTGCAATTTTCGCTGCCTTTCGCCCAACGATTTACCTTGTGCAGGCGATTCGCGTTTGCGTTACCCACGCTGGGGCCGTAGTACTCGTAGTTCGTCACCGCGTGCTCGCCGCTGCACGAGGTCGCCGTATCAGAGGTCACGAAGCACGGGCCGTGAACCTCCAAGGTCCGCCCCAGGGCATCGGGGCCCGCGCTACCTCCGCAGGTCCTCGACAGCGAGTAAAAGGTCGCGATCACCCTGAGAACGACGGCCTCGTTGTCGTCGAGAGTATAGCCCGTCCGCGTCACTTTCTCGACGCGGCCATTGTTGTCGTACCAGCGCTTCTCAACGGTGGTATTCCCACTCGACAGGACGCTGGATCGTGTCGTCGTCGACGGTAACTGCTGTCCGCCGCTGTAGACATAACCGTAGTTCTCCGTCTCCAACGCGTTCGAGCCGTTCATGTCCGTGGCGCCGAAGAAAGTCGCGCGCTTCTCGAGGCGCGGTCGCGGCAGGCCGCCGTCGACGTGCGCCCACTCAAAGGCCGTCCAGTTGTCGCGCTTGTTCTTTGTTGCCTTCTCGTAGCCCAGGCCGCCATCCGGTTGGCTGCAGGTCCACTCGGACCTCGTGGTTCCAGCGCTGCACCACGCATCGTCGCCGCAGCTCGTCGTCGTCTCGTACAGCCGCGGCCTGTACTGCTGGCCCTGTGCTGCGGAATAGTTCATCAATGTGAGGTAGCTCATCTGGAGCCCCGCGTCTCCAGGCGTCCCGTCGCCCCGTTGGGCGCTATGACTTGAGACCGTTGCACTCCTCGGCATTTCTCCGCAGCAGTCAGAGCCGCTCGCGCAAGTTCCAGTACCGTACGAGACAGACAGACGCTCGCCGACCGATTCGTCGAAGATGACTTTGCGGTAGTTCCCTCCGGATGTGGCGACGGTGTGGTTACTCACTGCAAACGTGCCGACGCTGCGGATGACGCTCCCCCCGTCGAACGTGTAGGTCTCATTGGAGAGCGCAGCAGCGGCGGCAATCATTCCGGGCCGTTCCGCGGTGCCGTCGTCCTGGTACGTGTACGTTGCGAGGGTCGAATGAACTCCGGCGTCCACGAGGTTGACCAACTCGATCGCGCGGATGACACATTGCGCTTGACCACTGTTGCTCGGCGTGAGCGCTGAGTACGTGAAGCGAATCCTCGCCTCAGGGCTGGCCACCTCGTGCAGGTACGGCACTCCGCTCGACGTGCCGGTTGCGCCCTGAAAACAGGTCAGACCAGCAGGCGCCTGGTAGGTGAGCGCGAGTTTGGTCGCGCCGTTCATGTTCAGAATCGAAGTGAGAAAGTGCTTCTTGGTGCCGGGACTCCCGGGTTGCACGTAGGCGGCATCGAAGACGAGACGTTCACCATCACCCCGCCACAGGATGAAGCCGGTGGTGGTCCGCTCCAACGACGTGGGTGTGCCCGCGTTGGTGTCGATCGACCGTCCAAAGCACGGCGCCGTGGCGCATGGAGAAAAGCGATGCAGGAAGCCCCCCTGATCCCGCACACTCCAGACATGTTCGTGATCGACGACCACGGCGAGGAAGTTGTGCCACCAGTCGGGGACCTGTGAATTGTAGCTGCTCCTTCCGAACGGCATAGGCGTCGCGGCGAGCGGCGCATCGTCGAGCCAGGCCCCTCCCGCGTTTCGCATTGCCGAATCGTCGAAGGTACGCGAGAAGTCAATGCCGCCAAGGCTGCCGGGAATCCTCACGTCCGACACTGTGAACCTGCTCGCGCCGTTCTGCATCGCGATTGGATCCCCGAACTCCGTGCAAGCGCCGCCTGGGGGATCATACGGAATGGGCGAGCCTCCATCGCATGGGTCGCCAGCATCGATGGGCAGCACATCGAGCACACCGCACGCCCACGCACACTTGCTGTAACCGGCGTCGAAGCAATCGTAGACCGGGAACGGCGTCTGAGGATGGAAGTTTACGCAGACGGACTGCCCTGACGGACAGCACGTTGAGAGCTGTTGGCTCCCGCCGGTGCCACGTCCTGGAAGCGGTGCACAATCGGTCTGGTAGAAGGGATCGATGGTCACGCAACACGTGTCGCCACAGCAGTACGAGACGGAGGTTTCGCACGACGAGTGACAGGCCTCCGCCGACGCGTCTGCGGCGGCCAAGACGATTCCCAAGATCGGCAACACGCACCAAATGCCGAGATCAAGCCGATAGCACCTTAAGAAGCGCATCATCGCCCCACCTCACCGCCCCTGATCGCATCCCCACGCCAACCTTCGACTGCCACGCATGCCCGCTTCCCCGGGAACCATTCTGCGCACTTGAAGGCGCTGTTGCTGCAGTCCTGGCTTGTCACGCATGTGCGCGAACAGAACCAGTTGTCCTCGGGCGCTGACTTTCCACCCGAGTGATCCATATGCAGACAAAGGCCCTCCCCGCATGCACCGGGCACGCAGCGTTCCCCGTACCTCTTGGTCGCCGCTTGAGGGACCTGGAAGGTTGCGGGCCGCAGCATCTGAACGTTCGCGCCGAGCTCCGCACTGCGAGGAGCAGATTCTCTTCCGCACTGTGAGAGCACGATGGCGCTCAAACAACCAACCACCAATGCCACGTGACGCGCGTGGCGAAGACTCCTTGTCGAACACGGCAGCGAGTACATGGCACCCCCCCGAAGGCGAGTTCCGTTACATACCATAATTCTGCAAACTCGGAAAGTGCCTTCTTGTTCGAAATCGAATTTGCGGCCAATGCAGGCCAATGCAGGGCGGGACAGCCGAGGCAGCCCAGGTCTGATCGAGGTCGCGCGAGATCGGCGGCGTAATCGCGATCGCTGTCTGATGCGTGGGCGAATCGTAGAGCGGTTGACGCGCGCGGCAGAACTACGCCGCTGCCGCCTCACCCGGGCGCGTCCGGCCAGTACATCACGCAGCACGACATCCGCTGCAGCTCCTCACTCGCCACCAGCCCACCGAACACCGCGGCCAGCGTTGGCGCCGGAGTCACCGCCTTCACCACCTCCACCAACCGCGCGAGCTCGGCATCCGCATCGCCTGCACCGCCCTCGCCCATCACCGAGATCCCCACGTCACCGACGGCGGCCCGCTTCGGCGCTCCCGGGCCGTGCAGCGAGAAGCGGTGCTCCGAGCGCGTCACCACCAGAATCCGCTCCGCAGCGCCGTGGTAGTACTGGTCGGCCTCCCGCACCGCGGCGCCCCCGAAGCTGCGCTGCTCCTGCGGCAGCCTCCCGCGGCTCTTCCCGCCCTCCGCGCGCTGCGCCTTCACCCGCTCGAACCAGCGATCGATGAACCCGTCCGAGCAGAAGAGCCGCGCCGCGCGCGCCCGCAGGCGCGCGTCCGTCGCATCGAGCGCAAACGACAGCCGCCCGAGACGCCCGGCGCCGAGCTCCACCGCGCCGCGGACCGCCGCTCCGAAGACGTCCATGAGCTCCTGCCCGTACCGCGCGCGAAACTCAGGCAACCAGACGCGCCGGCCGCTCTGCAGCGTATACAAGACAAACCGTCGCATCTCATCGCACGGGGACTGCGCCGTTCCGCGATACCGCACGCCAGCGCCGTCGAAGCGCTTCCCCGCCGAGTGCTCCCTATACGCGAGCTCCCCCCAGATCCGCGAGTCCGCGCCGTCGCCCAGCCCGAGCACGCTGTCGTCCGACGTGTGCACCTGCTGCGGGTACTCGTAGTGCCGCGAGCGCAGCCAGCTGCGCACGCTGGGGAGCCGCAGCAGCGCGCCATCGGGGCAGCTCATCGCCAGGTACCCCGAGCGCCGCACCGCCGCGGCGATGACCGGCTCGTCCTTCAAGCGGCGCTTCGCCTGCTGCTCCTCCGCAGCCGCGTCGAACCGCTCGAGGCTCGGAGCCCGGAAGTTGTACAGCGACACCTGGTCCGGCCGGAACGACAGCACGTCGTCGAGGCTCTTCTCGAATGTCTCGAGCTCGTCCCCTTTGAGCCCGTAGATGAGATCGACGTTCGTCGCGAGCCCCAGCCCCCGCGCGTGAGCCACCAGGTCGCGAACCCGGCTCGGCGAGTGCCACGTGCGGTTCTCCTCGTTCAGCACGTCGCGCTCGAACGACTGCACCCCGAAGCTGACGCGGCGGATGCCCGCCGCAGCGACGACGTCGAGCTTGCGCGGCGTCGTGCTCGCCGGGTTCAGCTCGATGGCGAGGTTCCGGGGCCGCGAGAACGCGAACGCGCCCCGAATCGCCCCCAGCACCCGCTGCAGCTGCTCCTCCGACAGCGAGCTCGGCGTCCCACCCCCGATGTACAGCCCGCGAAACGCGTGCCCCCGGAAGGCCGCCGCGTACCACCGCACGCTCTCCAGCAGCGCCTCGACGTACGCGTTCGTCTTATCGCGGCTGACGCCCTCGTCCACGTGGTACGCGCAGAAGTGGCACTTTCGGTAGCAGAACGGCACGTGCACGTAGAGGTACAGACGCCGCAGCCGCGCCCGGTGCCGCAACGCCTCCGCATCCGCCGAAGGCCGCCCGCGAAGAAACCGCTGCCACCGCTCGCGCACCGCCTCCGGCGTCAGCGCCAGGTCATTCTCGTGGTTGCCGATCTCGCACAAGAGGTGCGTCGTCCACGTGCCGGCGGCCTGAAGGAAGTCGATCTTCTCCAACCGGCGCGCGAGCTCGCTCACGGGCGCGGCCTCTCGAGCTCGAGCTCCACCTTCGCCAGAGCCCCCATGTCGTCGGCGTTCCCGCTCGCCACGTCGCCGACCCCGCGAAGCGTCTCGTCGATGCGCACGTCGAGCGCCTTCACCAGCTGCGCGAAGTTCCCCGGCGCCGCGAAGATCTCCGCGAACTCGGCCGGGTGAAAGACCCGATTCCACGTGAGCTGGCAGTACCGGTTGAAGTCGTTGTCGAAGAAGAACGCCAGCGTCAGCGGAGCCGTCGCCCCCGGCTCGTGCCACGCCGCGAACCGCTCGGGCAGCCGCTCGCGGATCCGCGCCGCCAGCTCCTCGAACTGCGCCCGCGGCACCAGGTGGTAGTTCAGCGCGTGCACGCTCAGGTCGTGCGCGAACGACGTCAGCTGCCAGAACAGCGGAACCGTCGACTGCGAGCCGCCCGCGATCGCCCGATCGTAGTGCTCGCGCCCCCAGATGTGCAGCGGCAGCCGCCCCTCGCAGTACTCCGACAGCCAGCGCCCCAGCGGCGCCGTGGGCTCCGGCGGCATGTACTGCATGCGAAACACGGGGGCCCCAGGCGTGCGCGCCAGCAGGCGGTTGAAGCTCAGCGGCGTCGGCACCGCGACCAGCTGCTCGTCGTCGCCCCACGCGAACCCGAGCTTCTTCAGCCACCCCGCCACCTGCGGCTTGCGATGGTTGAAGTGCCCCACCGTGCCGATGACGTTCTGTGGCTGGTAGTCGCACCGCGGCAGCTCGAGCTGCCACGCCTCGACCGGCGCATCCGGCAGCGGGGTCACCGCCGGTCGAACCCCGAACACGCGCTCGAACGTGTCCACCCACGCCGACAGCCGCTCTCGCTCTTCCGCGATCACCGGGAACGGGGTGGCGCCGCGATCGGAGCCTGACCGAGCTGCTGGAGCAGCTGGTTGACGGCCCACGCCGCCGGCCGCGTGTACAGCGCGTACCGGGCGAGCCCGTCCGCGAGCGTCGCGCGCGCGCCCTCGGGCGTGGTGAGCGGCGCGAGCCAGCGCTCGACCTCCAGCGAGGGGTAGCGCTCGTCGAGCCGGCTGCAGCACGCGCTCAGCACGCGCTTCGAGCACCCGCTCGACCCGGCCCGGCGGTGGTCGACCGCGCGGCCGTCGAACACGTCGCCCTGCGTCCCGAACGCGAGCACGCGCCGCTCGGCGAGATCGGTCGCCCACACCATCTCCGGGCCCAGGAGGCACAGCGGGAAGTGGGTCAGCTGCAGCTCCACCCCGCGCGCGTGCGCCCGCTCGGCCGCGCGCCGCACCGGCCCGACCGCCGCTTCGTACAGCGCCACGAGCGAGGCGTCGGCGCCCTTCCCTCCCTCGAAGCAGTGCTTGAAGCGCACGTCTTTCAGCCCCATGTCCGCGAGCGTGTCGATGAGCTGCGGCAGCGCGGGCGCGTTGCTCGTCGTCACAACCACCGTCGCGTTCATGTGGAACTTGAACTCGCGCTGCAGCCCCTCGAGGTGCCGCACCGCCTCGACGATCGCCGCGAACGCGCCGGGCCGCGCGACCAGCTCGTCGTGCAGCGCCGCCTCGTGGCCGTGAATCGAGAAGCCGATGTCGTTCAGGCCCGCCGCGACGCAGGCGCGCGCGAACGCGGCGTTCTTCAACTTGATCCCGTTCGTGTTGACGGTGATCCGCTCGAAGCCGAGCTCCTTCCCCAGCGCGCAGTACTCCGCGAACTTCGGGTGCACGGTCGGCTCTCCGCCGGTGAACGAGAGCGTCGTGCAGCCGTCGGCGCGCACGCGGCGGATGTTCGCCTCGAGCTCGGCGTCCGACGGGTTGAGCTCCGGCCGGTTGAGCTTGTCGAGCACGCAGCAGAACGCGCAGCGCGCGTTGCAGAACGTGGTGAGGAAGATGAGCCCGACGCCGCCGCGACCCGACATGGGAGCGGCAGTGTACACGCCTCTAAAGGCGCGCGGGCTTCAGCTCCGCCGGCCGAGACGGCTTCAGCAGCTCCTGCTCCCACCCGAACCGCTTCACGTACGCGTGCGTCAGCCCCGAGCACCGCTTCGGCGAGTGCTCGCAGACGCCCTGGTAGAGGCACGCGAACTTCGGCGCCTTCTCCCAGAACTCCTGCTCGACCAGCACCGTCGGCTGGCTGTCGTCGTGGTAGCGCGCGTGCTTGCCCAAGAGGCAGTGCGGAAACCACTTCAGCACCGGGAAGATGCCGTTGCGCTCGCACGCCTCGATCGCGCGGACCACCGACGGCAGCGCCTCGCTCACCCGCACGAACGAGCCGCGCTGATCGTCGGCGTCGATGCGCGGCCACAGGTTCCAGAAGTCGGCCGACTTCGGCTTGTACGGCGCGACCAGCTCGACGATGTCGGCGAGGTGCACGTGGTTCTGCGCCACGATGACGGTGTTCGTCAGCAGCGTCGCCCCGGCCTTCACGATCGCCTCGATGCCCGCGACGATCGCGCGGAACGAGCCCGGCCGCTGCGTCAGCGCATCGCACAGCGCCGCGTCGTGGCCGTGGATCGAGACGAAGAACTCGTCGACGCCGGTGTCCATCAGCTGCTTCAGCAGCACCGGGTTCGCGAGCCGCGTCGCGTTCGTCTGCACCCGCACGTGCCGCACCCCCGGAGCCGTCCGCGCCAGCCGCACGTACTCGACGAGCTCCTTCTCCATCGTCGCCTCGCCGCCCGACAGCGTGACGCGGCGGATGTCCTTCATCGCCGGGCTCTTCAGGAACGCCTCGAACGTCGGCAGATCCGCGCCGCGGTAGACGCCGAGCACGTCCTCCACCATGCAGAAGGTGCACGCGAGGTTGCAGCGGAACCCGAACGTCGCGAGCAGCGTGTGCGCGTCCGAATAGTCCTCGGGGATCACGTCCGGCCGCTGCGCCACCACCGCCTGCGGCAGCTTCCGCGCCTCGAGCTCAGAACGATCCATAGAGCCCCACCTTCGTCACCTTCAGCTCCGCGCCCTCGGCCACGAAGTCGATGCCTAAGTCCCACAGCGCGTGGTCGAACCGCGCCGCCGCCTTCTCCAGGAAGACCTGCAGCGGCCCCGCCACGCCGAAGTGCCGCAGCCCGAACAAGAGCTGCGCGTGCGTCAGCCGCGAGAAGTACAGCGCATCGGCCCGCCGCTTGTTCGCCACGCAGATGTGCCCGACCTCGAACAGCTCCGGCGGCACCAGCTTCGCGAGCGAGTGCCGCCGAGGCGAGTAGTGAACCCCGTGCGTCAGCCGGTACAGCCACTGGTCCACGCCCGTCTGCGGGTGGTGGAAGCTGTACACGTTCTCGAACTCCAGGCTCGCGCCGCGGCACTTGTAGCTGCGGTCCGTGCCCTTCTGGAACGGGTTCGTCGACACGTAGAGATCCACCGGCGCCGGCGCGCCCGCGCGCAGGTGCGGCACCCCGAACTCGACGCTGAACATGTGCCACGGCAGCCCCGCCGGAGGCTGCGCGTCGACCTTCACCCCCGGCGCGAGGATCTCCGCGACCCGCTCCACCGACAGGTCCGCGTGCACGCGCTTCTGATCGTAGAAGTACAGCTCCCAGCCCATCAGCTCGTGCGGCACGCGCAGCTTCACGCCGAACACGGAGCGGTACGGGCCGAGCTTCGTGCGCAACAGCTCCACCACCCGCGCGCCTTCCGCCTCCACGCCCGCGAGCGCGAACGACTCGTAGAGCAGGTTCACCGTCCGCAGCCGGCCGTCGAGCGGAGCCACCGGCTCGTACGGCACCAGCGTGTAGTCGGTCAGCACGTCCTCGCGCTGCATCCACTCGAGGGGAACGGTGAACTTCCGCTCCACCTCCGGCTTCGGGGCGCCGGCCTTCGGCCGCAGGTGGAAGTACACGTTGCCCCGGTCGAGGTCGGCCCGGCCCGCGCGGAACGGGAACGCGATGATCCACGGCTCGAGCCGGTCGGACTTCAGCTCCGCGTCCATCGCCGCGCGGCGCTTCACGAGCTGGGCGAACGCCGGCCGCTGCTCGAGCCACTGCAACAGCCCCGACGGCCCGTCGCCGTGCAGGTACAGCTGCTGCCGCTCGGGGCGCTTGCAGCAGTGCTGGAACATCACCGAGCGCACCTGGCCGGGCAGCACGGGGCCCAGCTCGGCGAAGTTCGCCATCACCCGCGGCAGCCGCTCGCGCTCGAGCTCGAAGTACAGCTTCACGTCCGCGACGCCGGTGCGATCGACCTCGAGCCCGAGGATCGATACGCGCCGCGGGTCGACGTTCGCGGGCAGCTGCCTCACGCCGGCAGCCTCGAGCACCTCGCGCACGCAGTCTTCGGGATCCCGCCGGAACACGAGGTACTTGCGCAGCACGACGCCGCGCGCCCGGTCGCCGGCGTCGATGCCCTCGACCAGCTGCAGCACGTCGTCGCTGCGCGGCAGCCGCGTGGTGAGCCACGTGCGCACCGCGGCGCTCAAAGGCAGCTCGAGCTGATCGCACAGCCGCGCGAACGCAGCGCTCAGCTCCGCCGTCAGCGCCGAGCCGCGCCGCGCGACGTCGAAGTACCAGGTGAGCCGCGAGGCATCGAGGTCCGCGCCGTCCACCCGCATGGAGTGCTCGTGGTCGTCCGGCTTGAGCGCCCCGCCGAACGCCGCGTCGAACGCCTCGATCGCCTCCGGCACGCCGCCGTCCAGCCGGCGCATCGCCGCGACGATCGCGCTCTCGGAAGACCGGCGAGCCTTCGCCGCGACTGTGACTGCGCTCTCGAGCACCTGGGCACGCAGTCAACCACATCCGACGCGGTCGTTCCCTCCCGCGGGAGCAGAGACGCTAAGCTCCGGCCCGCGCATGCGCATCGGCTTCATCAGCCCCTCGCTCCGACCGCTCGAGATCAACTGGGAGCACGACTACGAGATGGTGAAGCTCGGCGTGCCCACCATCATGGGCTTTTTGGCGCGCGCCGGGCACCACGACTGCGAGCACTGGGACTTCGACGCCCAGGTCTGCGACCTGCTCGAGCGCGACCCCCGCGCCTTCAACCTCCTCGCGTACTTCGAGCGCGACAAGGTCACAGGCTTCATCAACGGCACCGACGACTCGCTGCGCGCCCAGAGCGAGAAGCTCCTCGACACCCTCGAGGTCTCCGCCAAGGAGATCTACGGATTCTCGCTCTCCGCCGTCCTCGACCGCATCGTGAACGTGCAGGCGCTCGTCTCGATGACCGCCTGCCTCGCCAAGATCCTCAAGGAGCGCCACCCCGGCTGCGTCGTCGTCATCGGCGGCGTCGGCGTCAGCCCCGACACCAAGCAGCTCGAGGTCTACCGCCAGGCGCTCACCGACTGCCCGTTCTTCGACTACGCGTACGTCGGCAAGAGCGACGAGGTCGTCGTGCAGCTCTTCCGCGACATCGCGCGCGGCAACGTCCGCGGCCTGCGCGGAGTCCTCCGCCGCGTCCCCGGCGCCGACGGCAAGCAGCGCCTCGACCTCGGCATCTCCACCTTCGGCCTCGACGCCGATCTCCTCACCCAGAAGCACGGCGACCCCACCCAGCACCACCCGGCCCACACCCGCCCCGGCGCCAAGGCCATGCGCGACGGCCTGCGCGAAGAGGGCGGCGCCGTCGAGGTCACCGACGAGGTCCCCCGCTTCTCCGCGATGGAGACCGCGCCCGCCGCCGACGCCGCGAGCGCCGACGCGGACATGACGGTGCTCCCGGCGCAGGTCCCCGTCTTCGACCCGAAGCTCGTCGATCGCTTCCGCTACACCGGCGCGCAGATCATGCGGCGGTTCAACTTCGACAAGGACCTGCTGCTGCGCTACTCGCGCTTCGAAGACAACCGCATCGTCGTCCTGCCCCACATCTTCGTGCAGGGGTGCAACGCGCCCTGCGGCTTCTGCTCCTACGCGTACACCAAGATCCAGGGCGAGCACGTGCGCGACACCGTCGCCGGCCTGAAGTGGCTCTCCGAGAAGTACCAGTGCAACGCGTTCCACTTCCTCAACACGCAGATCAACTCCGTCTACGAGTACTGCGACGCGTTCTGCGAAGAGCTCATCCGCCAGGACGTCAACATCCTCTGGTCCGACTGCGCCAACATGCGCTTCATGGACGAGGCGCTGCTCAAGAAGCTGCGCCGCGCCGGAGCCATGCGCCTCGTCTGGGGCGTCGAGGCCCCCGACGACGAGATGCTCAAGCTCGTCAACAAGGGCATCAACGTCGCCCGCGTCGAAGAGCTGCTCAAGGTCAGCCACGACTTCGGCATCTGGAACCACGTGCTGCTCATCGCCGGCATGCCGCACGAGACGAAGGCGCGGCAGGACCGCATGATGTCCTTCCTCGAGCGCACCGCCCCGATGATGGACTTCTACTCCATCAGCTCGTTCTACCTGATCGCCTCTTCACCCTGGGGCCGCACGCCCGAGAAGTTCGGCATCGAGCGCATCTCCGACGTCGAAGATCTGCTCGAGAAGCAGGCCTTCAACGAGATGCCCGGCGGCCGCTGGGGCGGCGACGGCCTGCGCTGGCCCGAGAAGAAGCAGCAGATCGTCGAGTCGACCCAGCGCTTCTACCGCGTCATCAGCGCCGCCAAGGGCCAGACCCGCTGCGTCGGCGGCAACATCGATCTCTACCTGCTCATGTTCCTCTACAGCGTGCTCGGCCACGACAAGAAGGCCGAGATCGCCGACCTCTACGTGCGCACCGCGCGCGCGAACGGCCACGGCTCCGAGGTCCCCGAGGGCACGCCCGCGCTGCGCGTCATGCTCCCCATCATCGTCGGCCGCCGCAACGAGGGCGATCAGTCGTCGCTCGCGATGGTCCCGCTCGATCTCGAGGTCTCCCAGGCCGACGACGCCGGCCGCTACCTCTTCCGCACCTCGCGTTGGGGCTTCCGCTACCGCCAGCCCCAGCTCAAGCAGCACGGAGACTTCCACGGCTCCGGCCTCGACCACGCGAAGGACCAGGTCAACGCCGCCATCGCCCAGGTCGGCGCGCTCGTCGGCCCGTTCGCGCGCGCTCTCGACGAGAAGAAGAGCCCCGAGTCCGCCCAAGCGATGGTGTCGATGCTCACGGCGAACCTGGCCCGCTACCCCGCCTGGCAGAACAGCGGCTTCATGCTCGAGCAGAAGAAGCGCACGCCCGCCGAGCGTTCGCTGCAGTGGAGCGGCGTGCAGCCGTAAGCACGCGCTCATCTCCGCCATAAGCCGCGCGACCACCGGAGCCTCCACCGGCGACGGCGACGGCGACGGCGACGGCGACGGCGACGGCAGTTCCGAGCGCCTTCGGCCCCCGTACCCGCCTCAAGTCACGAGATGCCTCAGCCGCGCAGGCACGAGCGCCGCCGGCACCCCCCGAACCCCCGCCACGCCCTCGGGCGCGTCGATCGCCTCCAGCGCCGCGCGCAGCGCCTCCTCCTCCGGGATCAGCGCCGCCGCGTCGAGCAGCCCCTTCTCGGGCATGAACGTCTGCAGCTTCAGCGCAAGCCCGCGCGCGGCCGCCCAGCGCACCGTGGAGGAGAGCGTCGCCACCGAGCGCCGCGTCAGCACGAGCGACAGCTCGACCAGCCGCGGATCCAGCCGCTCGAGCACCTGGAAGATCTCCCGCCCGGCGCCGGGCCGGCCCACCATCTCGTCGTGCGCCGCGGGGTCGCTCGACTGCAGCGTCGTGCGGATCGCCACGAGCCCCGGCAGCGCGGTGACGCGCGCGCGCAGCTTCTCGTCGAGCAGCGCGGTCGGCGGGCCCTGCACCGCCTTGAGCAGCGTCGGTCGCCGCTCGAGCGCGCTCAAGATCCGATCGAGCTGGGCGTGCCGCAGCCAGTCGTAGCCGGTCATCGTCAACGACACCGCGGGCGCAGCCGCGGCCTCGTCCAGGAGCGCCTCCAGCCCGCCGCTCGCGACGAGATCGTCCCCCGTGCGCGCGAGCTCGGCGAGCGTCTCGCCCTGGCGGCCGGGCAGCGTGTCTCGCGTCTGCGCCCACTCGCAGAACTCGCACTTCTGCTGGCAGTGCGACTCGAGGAACACGTGGAGCTCGCCCCGCCCTTCGGGGAACCACTCGCGCATCAGCTCCCGGGCGATCTGGGCCGTCTGCTGTCCGCCGCGCCGCCGCTCGGCGAAGTGAACCGACAGGGGAGTCTCCTCCCGGAACACCACCGGGCCTCCAGCGGGGAGCGCGGCGACCGGTCCGCGCCGCGGCGCCACGCTCCGCGCCAGCGCCACCAGATCGTCCGCGTCGTCCGCGGGCACGTCGCGCGCCGCGAAGCCCTCGCGCAGCGCCGTCAGCGTGCTCGCCGCGAACGCGTCGCTCAGCGCCTCGGTGCAGCCCGCCGCCTCGTACAGCGGCCGCGCCTGCTTCAGCTCGTGCATCCGATCGATCCGCACCGCGCGCACGTGGGGCGCGAGCAGCTCCACCAGCCGCTTGGGGTTCATCGGCAGCGTCGGCTGCACCACCGCGAACGTGAACAGCCCGGCCCCGTGCGCCGCCCTCAACGCCGCCAGCCGATCTTCGATCGGGTCCGCCAGCGGCTCGAAGCGCGCGCGCACCGCGTCGTCGTCGGTGGGGGTCGAGATGCCCACCATCGCCTCGTCGAACCGCGCGAGCAGCGGCAGGTCCTCCTCGATCAGCCGCGCCCGGGTGAGGATCATCGGCCGGAACCCCGCCTCCAGCAGCACCTCGAGGCACTGGCGCGTGATGCGGTACTTCCGCTCCAGCGGCTGGTACGGGTCGGTGAGGATCGGGCTCATCCGCACCCAGCCCGGCGGCAGCCGCTTCACCTCTTCGCGCAGCACCGCCGCCGCGTTCACCTTCACGTCCGCGTACCGCCCCCACGGCCGCTTCGGCAGGCCCTCCAGCCCGCGCGACAGATCCGACCGGGCCGCCACGTAGCAGTACGGGCACCCGATGAGGCAGCCCGCGTACGGGTTCAGGTAGTACTGGTCGCGCCCCTCGCGCTTGAGCACGCGCGTCACCTCGACCTCGCGCACCTCGGGCCGCGCCTGCTCCGGCGGCCGCCCTGAAGAGAGCTCCGCCTCCCGCAGCTCGAGCAGCTTCACGAGCTGCCCCACCGCTGCGCGCGCCGAGGCGTCGAGCGCGGCGGACGAGAAGCGGTACCGCGCGAGCACGTTGAAGCGCGCCGTCTTGGCGAAGCACGGCCGGCCATCGTCCCGCGGCTCGAGCTCGACCAGCACGACGGCCCCGCGCCGCTCCAGGCTCACGCACGCGCCCTGCTCGAAGTCGTGCTCGAGCAGCCTCCACCCGTCGGGCGGAGGCTTCGCCTTCAGGAGCGGCCCCAGCAACAGCTCCGCGACCTCGTCGAGGCCGCTCTTCACCGCCGTCACTGCAGCGGCTCCGCGGCCAGCGCCGCGCCGAGCGACTGGATGACCTGGTCGAGCACCACCAGCTGCCCCGCAGTCGGCGCCGCCGGCACCACCCCGTAGCTGAACGCGAGCTCGCCCACGACGCGGAAGCTCGCCCGCCCCGCCTTCGCGCGCTCGATCGTCACGCGCAGCGGCGCCTCGCCCGCCTCGATCACCACCGACACCGTCTCGCCCCGGCGCTCCACGTCCTGCACCCGCCACGCCGCGGAGCTCCCGCGCTGAACCGCCCCGCCGATCAGCTCGAGCAGCCGCGGCGCCACCGACGGCACGCCCGCAGCCTTCGCCTCGCTGACCACGCTCCGCCCACCGACCGGGCCGGCGCCCGGCCGCGGGAAGCGCCAGATCGCCCGCCCGTTGCGCTCACCGCCCGCTGCGTGCGCCTCGCGGTCGACCCACTCCACCGCCTCGGCCAGCGCCTCGCGGCTCCAGCCCTTGCACGACTGCATCTCCAGCGTCACCGGGTCGTACTCGAGCGCCGCGTCGGGAGCGGCCCGCGACATCAGCGCCCCCGGCAGCACCAGGCACCGGAACACGCGCAGCTCCGTGGGCAGCGACTTCGCCCGCTGCACCGTCCGCTTGAAGTTCTCGGGCGTGTCACCCGGCAGCCCGAGGATGATCTCGACCGTCGTCTCGGGGACGATCGCCGCCACGTCCGCGACCACCCGCTCGAACCGCTTCGCGTCGAACGGCCGCTCCACGCCGTCGAGCACGTCCTCGTCGAACGACTGCAGCCCGATGCCCACCGCCTCGGCCTTCGCGCCGGCCAGCACCTCGAGGTGCATCTCGGTCAGGTTCGAAGGGTAGATCTCGGTGCGCAGCCGCGCGCGCCCCCACAGCGCCGAGTCCTTCAGCGCCGCGTGCAGCCCCTTGAACGCGCGCGCGCTCAGGTTCAGCGCCGCGTCCACCAGGTAGACGCCGCTCATCTTCAGCCGCTCGAACTGCTCGAGCTCGGCGCGCAGCACCTCTTCGGGGAAGACCCGGCTCGAGTCCCGCTCGTCGCCCCATTGGCAGAAGCTGCACGACAGCGGGCACCCGCGGAACGACTCGAGGTGCGCGGTCGACCCCGGCTCGACGAGCCCGAGCGCGTACGGAGACGCGAGCTTCGAGAGGTCCGGCAGCTCCGGCTCGCCGGTCGAGCGGAACCCCGTGCCCATCGGCACCGCGAGCCCCGGCACCTTCGCGACCTCGCTGCGGTCGGACAGCGCGCACAGCCGCGGGAACGTCACCTCTCCTTCGCCGGGCACCAGCGCGTCGACCACCGGCACGAACGGCCGGTACGGCGGCAGGGCGAACATCTCCGGCCGCGCCGAGGGGCCGCCGAAGACGATGAGCGTTTCCGGCAGCGACCGCCGCACCTGCGCGGCGATCTCGAGCATCGTCGCGAAGCTCCACACGTACGCCGAGAAGCCGAGCACGTCGGGCGCGAACGCCTCGATGCGCCGCGCGAGCTCGGCAGCGTTCGGGTCCCCCGTCTCGATGAGCTGCGTCTTCACGCCCTTCAGCTCCGGCGCCGCCATCACCGCCGCCAGCACCTTGCGCGCGCTGTAGTTGAACGGGCGGTAGTCGCTGCCGTGCGCCGTCCACGGGTCGATGCAGACGACTGCGACGCGCTCGGCAGGCATCCTTTAGCGCGCTCCCGGGGCGCGGAAGACGGGCTGCTGCCGCACTTGCCCGAGCTGCCGCCGGTACGCGGCGAGGAACGCGTCGGGGTGCCGCAGCGGGTGGAGGTACACGTACAGCGCCATGTCGACGTCCAGCCCCCGCGCGCCGCTCACCTGGTGGAACCGCATCTTCCCGAACACCGTGTACGCCGGAGTCCGCGAGACCGTCAGCGCCTCGAGCGCCGTGCGCGCGTGCGCCTCGACGCACGCCGCGAACTGCTCCGGCGCCCCCTGCGACGGCACGAAGCGCGCCGCCCTCGGATCGTACGCCCGCACCTTCGTCTCGGCGCCGTCGTGCAGCACGAACGCCACCTCCGGCCGCGCCGGAGCCACGTCGGCGGGCGCCAGCCGCAGCAGCCGCTCGAACACCGGCCCGCCGTACAGCGCCCGCGCGAAGCCGTCGAGCGCGCCCTCGAGCTCGCGCCACTCGGGCCCGCTCAGCGGCGCAGCCGGCTCCAGCACCGGCGCCGGCGCCGCGCCACCCACGCCGTGCGCCGGCCACTCGGCCACCGGCTTCGGAGCGAGCCAACCGCACGGCTCCACCGCCGACGCGCGCCCGCTCGTCAGCCGCACCGCGTCGCCCGGCAGCGCCGCGTGGAACCGCGGGCCGAGCAGCTGCGCCAGCCGCTCGCCCGGCACGTCGAACGCGCAGCCGTTGAGCCATGACAGCGCCCCCGGAAACGAGAAGCCCCCGCCGTAGATCAGCGCGCGCTGCACCGGGCCCCACGCGCGGTCGAGCTGCTCGAGCTGCGCGCCCCACGCCCGCGCGATCTCCGGCACCCGGTCGCCCGCCGGCATGCCCGGGTAGAGCGCCGACAGGTTCATGTCGTTGTTCGCGACCGCCCACACGCCGGGCCGCGCCTCGAGCGCCTTCACCTCGGCCATCAGCCCCGCGGTGAGCGACAGATCGATGGTGCTCAAAAACGCGCCGTGGCCCTCGAGATCCCGCGCCACGAACGGCATCACGTCCCACTCGTCGTCGCGCGTCCGCCCGTCGGGCCGCAGCGCGAGCAGCTCGACGCCGCCCGCACCCGCGCGCGCGCCCGGCCCGAACGCCGTCCACGCGAAGCCCAGCTCCGACAGCGCCGTGCGCGCCGCCGACGACGCGTTCGCCGACAGCCACACCGGCACCGAGCGCGGCAGCTTCGCGAGGCTCGGCAGGTGAAAATGATCGGGGTGCTCGTGCGTGAGCAGCACGCCCGCCACCGCCGGCGCCGCCGCCTCGTCGAACCTCCGCGGAGGGAACAGCTCGAGGTACGGCTCCGGCTCGTCGCCGATCCCCTCGCAGAGCAGCGGGTCGACGAGCACCATCGGCCCGCCGGCGTCGAGCGCCCACCCCTGGTGGCCCAGGAACGTCACGCGCAGGTGCGGAGCGCTCACGTCCACCTCACCAGCGCCCCGCCCGCCTCGCGGCCCACGAAGCACCCCATCGTCCACCGCGACCGCGCCCCCTCGACCTTCGTCACGCGGTGCACGTACCGGCTCGCGTCGAACACCAAGAGGTCGCCCGCCCCCACCGGCGTGTCGAGGTACGCCACCTCGGCGTCGAGCGCCGCCAGCGCCGCCGGGCTCTGCCGGTCGCCCGTCATGAACGCCCGGCTCTTCGCGTGCTCCTCGCGCAGCGCGTACAGCCTCAAGATCCCGCCCGCCTGGGGCACCTGCAGCGGCACGTACACGCTGACCTGCGCCCTCGGCGTCAGCCGCGCCGCCAGCTCGGCCATCTGCGGGCAGTCGAGCGCCTCGTTCTCGTAGTGCGGCAAGATCGAGCCTCCCGGCAGCATCTCCCGCACGCTCAAGGCGAGGTACGCCCGCCCCCGCGCGTCGCGCGCCGGCTCGACCGGCTGCCCCCCGCCGAGGTGGGCGAGCACCGCGTCGATGCGCGCGCGCACCTCGCCGCCCGCCACCGCGTCGAACGCCTGCGCGAAGCGGCCCGCCTCGTCGAAGTAGCGCTCGAGCTCCGTCTCCGTCGTCAGCAGCCGGCCGAAGACGCGCCCCTCGTAGTACTCGGCCGGGTTCGCGGCGATCTCGGCTTGCCGCCCCGCGAACGACCGCACCGCCTGCGCCGCGAGCTCGAGCGGCAGCACCCCGCGCACCACGACCCCGAGCCTTCGCCCCTCGAGCACGTCGCGCAGCACCGAGGCGGCCGGGCCCGGCGCGCGGCCCGGCCCGAAGTCGAGCTCGTCGAACCGCAGCGCCGAGGGAGCTTCCATCGCCGCCCCGCAGCATATGCTGCGCGACCGATTCCGTGAGCACCCCGTCCGAGCTTCACGAGGCCCTCGCCGCCTTCCCGACCCGGCCGGATCTCGCCGCCGCCCGCGCCGCGACGCTGCTCGCCGATCCCGCGGCGCTGCTCCCCGCCGCCCGGCTGATGTTCATGTGCGGCCGCTACCACGACGCCGTCGCCGCCCTCGAGGCCGCGCGGGCTCCCCGCGCGCTGCAGCTCGCCGCCGATCTCGCCGCCCGCGCCGGGTGGACCCACCAGGCCCTCGAGAGCCTCCAGCGGCTCGAGGACGACCCCCAGGCCCGGCCCGCCGCGCTCGCCCGCCGCCTCGCGCTGCTCGGCAAGGCCCGCGACTGGGCCGCCGCCGGGCCGCTCGCCACCACGCTGGCGCAGCTTCGCCCCGACGCGCCCGGCTTCCGCCTCGAGCTGTGCGCGGCGCTGGCCGGGCTTCACGACCGCACCGCCCTCGCCGCCGAGCTCGACCGCCTCCCTCCCGTCGAGGGCGCCGCGCTGCTCGAGAAGGCGCGCCTGCAGATCGAGGCCGACCGCCTCGACGCCGCCGAGGCCACCGCCCTCGAGGGCGTGCGCGCGCCGTTCATTCGCGGCGCCGCGCTCACGCTCGCCTCCCGCCTCGCCGCCTGGCGCGGTGACGCAGAGGCCGCCGTCCAGCGCGGCTGGTCCGCCGTCCAGCTCGACGCTTCCGACGCCGACGCCCACTGCGCCTTCGGCGCCGCCCAGCTGCTCCAGAACGGCCCAGAGCAGGCGCGCCCCGTACTGGAGCAGGCCTGCGCCCTCGACCCGACGCACCACGAGGCCCACGCGCTGCTCGCCGAGCTGACCTTCGCCGAGCCCGACCGCGCCCTGACGCGGCGGCTGCTCGGCACCGCGCTGAGCAACGCGAAGGGCGGCTTCCCGTTCGCCACCTGGCTCCTCTGGGTGCGCGCCACGCTCGAGCCCGTGCCCGACGACGAGCCGGTGCCGCCCTACCACCTCGAGGAGATCCAGGACGGCTGCGAGCTGCTCGCGCCGGGCGCCCGCGCCGCCTTCGAGAACGCCCGCGCCGGCCAGGTGGTCGAGATCGTCGGAGACTGCCTCGACCTGCTCGGCGTCAACCGCTCCACCACGCCCACGCGCCTGCGCGAGGGCCGCCTGCGCCGCCTGCCGCTCGACCTCTCGGGCCCCCGCCACGCCTCGCGCGCCGTGCTCGAGACGCTGCGCACGCGCGACCCCGCCGACGTCGCCGCCCGGCTCGGCGCCCTCTGCGCCCGCTGGCCGCGCTCGCCCCTGCCGGTGTGCCACCGCGGAGAGCTGCACCTGTGGCTCGGCCAGGCCGACGAGGCCGAGCGCGACTTCCGCGCCGCCATCGCGCTGGTGAAGACGACCCGCTTCGCGTGGATCGGCCTGCCCGGCGTCGAGCTGCTGCGCGGCCAGCCGCAGCGCGCGCTCGACCTCGCCAACGAGGGCATCCGCGTGATGGGCGGCACCATCGGCCCCGCCGCGTACGCGTACCGCGGAGAGGTGCTGCGCCGGCTGGGCCGCCTCGCCGAGGCCCGCGCGGATCTCGACGCCGCCGTCGCCGTCTCGCCGACGCGCCTCTCCGCGTTCATCAACCTCGCGCTCGTCCAGCTCGCGCAGAACGACCCGAATGCGGCCGCCACCATCGCCCGCTGCCGCGACCGCGCCCCCGTGCTCTTCGCCGACGCCGAGCAGGACCTCGCCGCTCACGGCCGCCCCTCGGGCGACGCCGACCTGCTCCAGCACGCGCTCGACCTCATGGTCGGCAACCGCGCCTCGAGCCTCATCGTCTACCGGCGCGGCGGCAAGCTGCGCACCGTCGAGGCCTCCGACGGCGCCCGCGCGCGCCTGCACGCCGACGACGCGCGCCTCGCCGCTGCGCTCAGGCGCTGACCGGCACCAGCTCGGCCTCGCCGTACCGCGCGACGTAGTCGGGGCGCACGCCCGGGCAGATGGGCCGATACCGGCACCGCTCGCACGCGGCCACGTGCATGCGCCCGGCGAGCTTGCTGTCTTTGAGCTCGAACGTCGCCTCGGGGCTCACCACCATCACCCGGTCGGCGCCAGGGTCCCACGCGACCCCGGCGTCCGCGCCCAGCACGCAGCGCGGCACGTGAAGCGACCGCACCGTGACGCCCAGCCGCCGCGCCACGCCGAGCGCCTCGCGCAGCGCCGGCAGCACGTCCGTCATCCGCGGCATCGACTCGACGTTGGCCGCGTTGCCGTCGGTGAGCGACACGAACCACAGGTCCGCCGCGCGCACGCCCCGCCCGTGAAGCCACTCGATCGCCGCCGGCAGCCGCCGGTACGTGTCCTCCTTCATGATCACGTCGGCCACCAGCGTCACCGGCCGCGCCGCCAGCACCTCGAGCGACGCCGCCATCAGCGGCCACGCGCCCTCCTTGCGCACCAGCCGGTCGTACGCCTCGCGCTCGTGCGTGTGAATCGACACGTGGAACCGGTTCACCCCCGCCTCGATGAGCCGGTCGGCGTTCGCCGCATGTGCGAGGAGGTGGCCGTTCGACTGCACCTTCACGTCCCGGTACCCGAGCTTCTTCGCGTGGCGCACGAGCGCGACCAGGTCTGCCCTCAAGGTCGGCTCCCCGCCGGTGAACGAGATGTCCTCGTACCCCTGCGCCCTCGCCTGCTGCATCACCGCGACCAGCCGCGCCGTCGGCAGGCTGCGCTGCCGCATCGGGGGCGTGATGGTGCAGTAGTCGCAAGCGACGTTGCAGTCGTACAGGAGAATGACGTCCAGCAACGCCACCCTCACACTGTACCTTGCTCCGGCGTCTCGGGACCGCTAGCCTTCGGTATTCCCACGCCTTCTCTAGAACGAGGGGTTCACCCATGGCGCAGCGCAAGCAGAAGAAAGTGTCCCGCCGCAACGTGGTCGCCGGCCTGAGCGCCGTCGCAGCCCTCGCGGCGACGGGCGCACCGAAGAAGGCCGCCGCATCCGAGCGCCGCTCCTCCGACTATCCCGGCAAGCCGTCGGCGAAGAAGCCGCCGCGCGCCGTCGAAGAGGCGAAGGCCGGCGTCTCTCCGGCGAAGCCGACGCCCGAGGTGCAGGCCCTCTTCTCCGGCCTCGCGCCCGGCGCGCCGCTGGGCCCCTGCGCGCTCGTCGCGGTGCACCCGCTCACGTGCGGCTCCATCCCCGTCGTGCTCGAGCAGCGCGGCACGCCCTTCCAGATCGACATCATGCGCAGCGACACCGAGGGCCCTCAGGCCCCCGAGCAGACCGGGTCGCTCGCCTTCTTCATCTCCAACCAGGGCGACGGCAACCGCGTCACCCAGCAGGAGCAGCACGAGGGCATCAAGGCGCTCGCGTGCGAGCTCGCCACCCGCGACGCGAGCAAGCTGAAGGACCTGCTCACGTTCCGGCAGCGCCAGGCGCGCTTCCCGCGCGGCATCTACGAAGTCGGGTGAGCGCAAGAGCTCCCGCCTCGAAGCGCGGCACCGTTCAGCTCGGCTTCCACTGCGACAACCGCTGCGTGTTCTGCGCGCAGCGCGGCGTCACCCTCGCTCCGCCCGACGTGTCTTCGCAGCTGCGCGCCGCGAAGGCCTCAGGCCTCACCGAGCTCACCTTCGTCGGAGGAGAGCCCACCCTCGACCCGGCGCTCCCCGCCGCCCTCGCCGAGGCGAAGGCGCTCGGCTTCGAAGGCCTCGGGCTGCAGACCAACGCCCGCCGCCTGGCCGAGCCCGGCTTCCTCGCCACGCTCGTCGCGGCGGGCCTGGGTGACGTTCACCTCACCGTGCTGGGCGCCGACGCCGCGGTGCACGACTACCACACGGGCGTCGCGGGCAGCTTCGCCCAGCTCGCCGCCGGCGTAGAGGCGCTCCGCGCGAGCGGCCTGCCCTTCGTCGCCACGACCGTGGTGACGCGCTCGACGTTCCGCTCGCTGCAGCCCATCGCGGCCTGGCTCCAGGCGCGCGGCGCGCGGGCCTGGCACCTCTGTGTGGTGACGAACGCGGGCGCTGCGGCTCACGCGTTCGACCGCGTCGTCCCCCGGCTGGGCATGGCGCTGCCCTTCGCGCTGCAGGCCCTCGACGCCGCGCGCAAGGCCGGCCTGCCGGCGTTCGTGAGCGGCGCCCCGCTCTGCGCGCTCGGCCCGTTCGCGCGCTGGTCGCTCGACGCACCCGCCCGCGCCTACGGAGCGACGTGCGAGCGCTGCGCCGCCAGGGCCGCCTGCCCCGGCGTCGACGCCCGGTACCTGCAGCGCTACGGCGAAGAAGAGCTGCACGCCCCAAGTGAGCTCCCGGCCCGCGAGACCGACGCGCTCGCCCGCCTCTTCGTCGGCTTGGGCCACCTCGAGGCGGTCGCGGTCGCCGACGTGCCCCCGCCGCCTGCGAAGCTGCGCGAGGGCCTCAAGGAGCTCGGCAAGGTGAAGCCGGCCGAGGCCGAGGTCGACCGCGGCGCTCCGAAGAAGTCCGGCGAGGCGCTCAAGGAGATCTTCCCCGCGCTCTTCGGCGGCCCCGAGAAGCCGCCGGTCAAGCCGGGCTAACGTCGCGGCCACGCGAAGCTGGCTGGAATCGAACGGCGCCGCTTCGGGTGTCCACCGGCCCGCGTCGACTCCGCGCGTAGCCTGTCCTGTGCCTGTCGAAGGGCGCTCCGCTCAGCGTGAACGGTACGGACTTCCGGCTGTCGTCCCAGCAGGCTGCCGAAAAACGGCTGCACGGCCCGATCTCTTCGTTGCCGGCTCCGGTCCGTGCTCACGTACCAGACGACGTACGCTCCGCGCGGTCCTCGCCGGCGCCTCGACCTCGTGCCGTTCGCTCGTTTTTCAGCAGCCTGCTAGTCGGATTCCGCCCGCACGCGCGCGACGACGTCGTCCTTCGAGACGAACACCGGGTGCAGCTCGTTCAGATCGTAGTGGTTGCCGAGCTCGAACAGCCCGCCGCACACGTCGTTGAGCGAGCACGTCTTGCAGACCTCGGCCTTCGCGTGCATGAAGTCGGTCTGCCGCACGGTGCCCTTCCCGTCGAGGAAGTGCACGATGCGCTCCTCGTTCTTGACGATCTTCCGCGTCTCGGTCGAGCAGTGCGCGAACTCGGTCATGTAGCAGAGCGGCACGCGCTCGACGCGGAAGGTGCGCCCCGTCTTGTGCAGGTAGCGCATCGCGCGCGCGAGCGAGAGCTCGAAGTCCGCGAGGCGGTGCGCGGTGTCGCGGTTCGTCTCCGCGCGGCCCATCGACGGGTCGAGGTTGTTCCACACCTGGTGGCGGATGAACGGGAACCGCGTGGTGAAGTACTTCACGTTCTCGTCGAGGTGGTCGGCGTTGAACTTGTTGATCACCGTGTTGATGTTCACGGTCGCGCCGGCGGCGCCCAGGTTCTCGAGCGCGTCCATCGCCATCGTGAACGAGCCGCGCACGCCGGTCAGAAAGTCCTCCAGCTCCTCGCGGCACGAGTGGATGCTGACGTGGAAGTGCTTGCAGCCTGCCTCGACGTAGCTCTCGGCGAGCCCGGGCTTCGCCAGCTGCGAGCCGTTGGTGATCATCCGCACGTGCAGCCCGCGCGACACCGCGTACCTGCTGATCTCGGGGATCAGCGGAGACAGCGACGGCTCACCCCCGGTGAGGATGACGCCGAAGTACTTCCGCGCGGCGAAGTCGTCGATCTCCTTCTTCGCCGTCTCCAGGTCGAGCATGTAGCCGCTCGACGGGTTGGAGCAGAACCGGCAGTACTGGTTGCAGTACCGGACGATCTGCATGTACCCGATGTTGGCCATGCCGACCTCGTCAGCGGGGAACCGGCTTGAACTCGTCCCAGCCGTAGTGCTTCAGGTAGTTGCCCCAGACGCCCTCGCAGACGCTGTCGTACTTGCAGGTCTTGCACTCGGGGCGCTTCTGGCGCGCGGCGGCGTCGAGGTCAGATCTCTTGATGGCGACGAGCCCGTCTTCGGTGCGCGCCTCGCGCTGATCCGCCGAGAGCAGCGCCTCGCCGTTCTCCGGCGGCTCGAAGTGCACGTAGCTCTCGACGTAGCCGCGGTTGAAGTCCGGCAGCGTCGTCGTGGTGCACAGCGGAATGTCGACGAAGAACGCCTGCACCTTCGCCTCGAGCTTGCCCTGCTCGTCGAGGAACGCCTTCGCGGCCTCGGCGATCTTCGTGTACGAGGGGAACAGGGTCTCGAAGTACGTGTTCGCGCGCCCGTTCGCCTGCATGATGTTGAAGACCACCTGGTCGACGCCGTGCTGGCGCAGGAACCGGTAGATCTCCTTCAGGTAGGGCAGGTTCCGGTGCGTCACCACGGTGCTGGTGTGCAGGTCGACGCCGTACCGCTTGAGCTTGGTGATCTGATCGAGCCCCGCCACGGTCTGATCGAAGCTCTGCGGCGTGCGGGTCAGCGACTCGTGCGTCTTCTGATCGTGCCCGTGAATCGACACGTAGAACCGGTTCATTCCGGCGGCGACGAGGATCTTGGAGTACTTCTCGTAGCCGAGCGCGCGGCCGTTCGTCATCACGCTGACGCGGCGAACGCCGTGCTCCTTCGCCCACTTCACCCACTGCGGCAGGCGCGGGTTGGTCGTCGGCTCACCGGAGGTGAAGCAGACCTCCTCGCAGCCCTTGTGCTTGCCGAGAATCGTCTTCACCACCTCGTCGGTGGTCTGGGAGTTCGTGACGTAGCGACCGTCGCGATCCTCCTCCATGCAGAAGATGCAGTTGTTGTTGCAGACCGCGCCCGTGAGGATGTGAACACGCTCCTCGCGAGCCTCGATGCGCGACTCGATCCGGTCCTCTGGGGGGAGCTCGGCCCGGGACTCTGCCCGGGCGTCGATGCGGTCGGCGCCAGACGCTTCCGCGCCGGCGGTGGCGGTCGAAGCCACGTGCGCCGCCGCCTACCAGCTCCCGTGGGAGCCGTGCGAGCCGTGGGAGCCGTGCGAGCCGTGCGAGCCGTGCGAGCCGTGCGAGCCGTGTGAGCCGTGCGAGCCGTGTGAGCCGTGCGAGCCGTGCGAGCCGTGCGAGCCGTGCGAGCAGTGCTGCGCGAGGTACGTCGGCCGCTCGCCGAGCGGGATCGACGGCATCTCGTCGGCGACCTTCACCGCGCGGTTCGAGATCTCCACCTGCTGCGGAGTCAACAGCCCCGTCGGCGTCCGGTTGAACTTCGGGAGGCGGGGCGGCTTGTCCTTGTCGAATGGCATGGCGTGACGTCCCTCCTTACACCGGTGAGGCCTGCTCGGGCGAATTCGCCCCCTGAATGAAGTGGTCCCGCGGGCGAACGGTGGTCCACTTGCGGAAGATGTCCAACACGTCGGGGTTGTCCTGCGAGATGCGCTCGAACAGGTAGTCCTGGATGCCCTTGTGCACCGCGCACAGCGAGCTCTCGCGCATGCGGCCGAAGATCGACCCGAACGACTTGTGGTGGTGCGTCGTCTGCGTGCCGCAGTACGGGTTGTAGGTGCAGTTCACGCAGTCGGGCTGCCCGTCCAGGTTCGAGGCGATCGCCATCGCCCGCACCGTCTCGTGGCCGACGATCTGCCGGTACGTGCTGGTGTGCACGTCTCCGATGACGAACGACGGGTCGCCGCCCTCGTACAGCATGCGGCCCTCGTCGCACGTGACGATCTTGCCGTCGTAGTTGTAGCCGAGCTGCCCGATGCCCGGGCCCGCCGGCGAGCGGATGTCGAGGAAGTTCGGATCATCGACGAGGATCTTGGTGAGGAAGATCGACGCGAACCGCTCGAGAATCTGGGTGCCCTTCCGGTTCAGCTCGAGCATGTAGTCGACCGCGTTGCGGTAGAACTCCATGTACTCACTGCGCGGGTACTCGACCCGCTTGCCGGTCTTGTCCATCCACCCGAACGGGTCGACGGGCCGCAGGAACAGCGCCTTGCACCCGAGCTCGGCGTAGGTGTCGACGACCTCTTTCCACAGCGGCAGCGTGTCGCGCGTCGTCGTGAGCAGCGCCTCGACGTGGTACAGCGTCGTGTCGAGGCCCATCTTCCCGTAGGCCTCGTTGATCGTCTTGATCCAGTGGGCCGCGGTCGCGTGCGCCGAGCCGCCCGGCATCTTGCGCTGGCTGTCGTGCAGGTGCGCCGGCCCGTCGATCGAGGTGCAGATCTGCACCTTGTTCTTCAGCAGGAAGGCGAGCTTCTCGTCGTCGAACAGCGACAGGTTCGACACCATCGTGAACTCGAGCCGCTTCTGCGCCGTCTTGTTCTTCTCCTGCGCGTACTCGATGACGTGCTTCACGACCGGGAAGTTCACCATGGGCTCGCCGCCCTGGAACTCGATCGTCACGTTCGGGTTCGTCGACTGGAGGATCAGGTCGACCGCCTTCTCGGCGGTCTGTTTCGACATGTCGGTGTGAACCGCGTCCATGTTGGCGCGCGACGCGTGGCAGTACACGCACGTCTCGTTGCACCGCAGCGTCACCACCAGGATGTGGAGGTTCGGCCCATAGTCGAGGAACGACTTGCGCGCGTGCCACCGATCCGACGCCTTCGCGGCGTTGAACGTGGCCTTGAGGAAGTTGCCGTCGGAGAGCCGCCGCTCGAGCGGCGAGCCCGGCTCGACCGTGCCCTGGGCGAAGCGCGCGAACTCGTCGTGCGAGAGCAGCGCGTAGTTCCCCTCGAGGTTCGTCAGCAGCACCTTCTTCGTGTTCGGCAGGAACCGGAATCGGAAGAAAGCCTGGCTCTTCGTGTCGAGCGCGGGCAGCTGGCCGAGGGTGAACCCGGCGGTCTGAGTGGCCACACCCGTCACGCGCCGCGCCCCTTGATGGTCAGCCCGAGCGCGTAGTTCTGCAGCTCGCGCACGATCTCTCTCTCGAGGCCCGGCTCGCTCGCCTCGACCTTCACCACCCAGGCCCTCGGCTCCTCGGTGAGCGTGAAGGCCGCGTGCGGAGCGAACACCTTCACCGCTTCATCGACGGCGGTTCCCGCGTAGAGCTGGCGATCGAAGTCGACGCGCGTCACGGCTTCTCCACGGCGGGGGCAGCAGCGCCCGGCGGCGCGTCCTGCGCCTCGCCCGGCTGCGCAGGCTTCTTGTCCTTCTTCTTGTACTTGTCTTCCCACGACATCGCGATGCCCAGCGGATCTTCGAGCGGAGCATCGGTGAAGTCGAAGTTCGCCAGGTCCGACAGCGACGGCGGGCCCATCGCGCCGGCCACCGCGCGCAGCGTGACCGACTCGATGAGCGCGCGGTTCTCCTGGGTGATCTTCGCGCGCCAGGCGCACGACAACAGCTCGTTCGAGAACTCGCCCGCGAAGGCCTCGAGCGCCGCCGCGTCGGCCGGGCCCTTCTTCGGCGTCAGCGTCACCCGAAACCGGTTGTCGGCCGGCTTCTCCAGAAACACGAACGCCCGATCGATGAACACGTACGCCGCGCCGTACAGGGCATCGAGCGGGTACAAGGTCGAGTCGACCTCGAACGCGACGGAGCCCTGTTCGAGGTCGGCCTTCAGCAACGGATTCGTCATCGAGTGACCCTCAGCGCGAAGTTCTGGCAGCCCGCCGTCGGGAGGACGCGGTAGACCCGGACCAGGATGGTCGTCGGCCACGACACGTTGCGGGTGCTGTAGTTCGTGTCGACGTCGAGGCCGCTCGCGTTGTCGACGAAGCTCCAGTCCTGCAGGCCGATCGCCGTGCCGCCACTGCCGCACGCCAGCGCGCTGCCCGCGCAGCTGGCGCGAACGTCGAAGCGGTACGCGCTGCCGTCGTTGACGGCGAACGTGACGCGCGCCGTGCCGCGCTGCCGGTTGTTGAACGTCGCGTTGAGCGGGAAGGTGATCTGGTACCAGGTCTCGCCGCCGGGCTGAACGATCTTGCCCATGCCGCTCGCCGGCAGCAGCGCGTTCGCGCCGACCGCGTGCGAGCCGCCGTTCGCCGGCGAGGAGCAGGTGTTGAGCAGGGGCTGCACGCACTCGCAACCATCGGGGTACACGAGGTTGAGGTCGAACGTGTTGCTGTTGCACGTGGCGACGTCGCAGCCGGTAGTGCGGATGCGGCAGCCGGTCGTCGCCGCGTTCGACGTGAGCGGACACATCGACAGAATCGGCCCGTCATCGATCCCGCCGTTGCAGTTGTCGTCGACGCCGTTGCAGGTCTCGGGCTGCGGCGACACCTGCTGAACGCAGGTGAGTGTGCCCGACTGGCAGGCGGTGATGCCGGCCGCGCAGGGCCCGGGCACGCCGGTGTTGCAGCTCGCACCGCCGCCCGGGTTGCCCTCGTCGACGAAGCCGTCGCAGTCGTCATCGAGCCCGTTGCAGATCTCAACGGACGGCGCGCCGGGCGTGCACACCTGAGGCGAGCCGTTGACGCACGCAGCCACCGTGCGCTGGCAGATGCCCTGGCCACACGTGATGCTCCCCTGGCTTTCGTCGACCTGGCCGTTGCAGTTGTTGTCGATGCCGTCGCAGACCTCTGCCGACGGCATGCCGGGAGCGCAAGACTGCGGCATGCCGTTCTGGCAGTTGTTGACGACGCGCGCGCAGGCCCCCACGCCGCACGCCGTCGTGCCGAGGCCCTCGTCGGTCATCCCGTCGCAGTTGTCGTCGATGCCGTTGCAGGCCTCGGCCGGAGCTGGGGTGCCCGGCGTGCACGTCTGCGTCATGCCGCCCTGGCAGTTGTCGATGGTGCGCTGGCACGCGCCGATGCCGCACGTCGTCTGGCCCAGGCCGTCGTCCGTCGTGCCGTTGCAGTCGTCGTCGAGGTTGTTGCACGTCTCGGTGCCGGGCATGCCGGGCACGCACGTGGTGGTGCCGCCGTCGATGCAGTTGGCGATCGAGCGCTGGCACACGCCGACGCCGCACGTCGTCTGGCCCAGCCCGTTGTCGATGAGACCGTCGCAGTCGTCGTCGAGCAGGTTGCAGGCCTCGACGCCCGCGTCACCCGGGACGCAGGCGTTGAGCATGCCGAGCGTGCAGACGTCGACGATGCGCGTGCACTCGCCCACGCCGCAGCTCGTCTGGCCCATGTCGTCGGGCGTGCCGTTGCAGTCGTCGTCGAGGGCGTTGCAGGTCTCCGTCCCCGGCATCCCCGGGACGCAGGTCGTCGTGCCGCCGTCGATGCAGTTGTCGATCGTGCGCCGGCACTCACCGGTGCCGCACGACGTCTGCCCGAGCCCTTCGTCCGTCATCGCGTTGCAGTCGTCGTCGACGCCGTTGCAGACCTCGGTGCCGGCATCGCCGGGGACGCACATCTGGGCCATGCCGCCGAAGCACGCCGGCACGCTCATGAAGCAGGCGCCGACGCCGCAGCTCAGGCTGCCCAGGCCCTCGTCGACCGAGTCGTTGCAGTCGTCGTCGATGCCGTTGCACGTCTCCATCGTCGGATTGCCCGGCACGCACGTCTGCGTCACGCCGTTCACGCAGTTGTCGACGGTGACGGTACAGCCGCCGTCGCCACAGGTCGTGCGGCCGAGGCCTTCGTCGGCCATGCCGTTGCAGTTCTCGTCGAAGCCGTTGCAGAGCTCGGCCACGCCCGGGTTCACGCCGGCATCGGCGTCGTCGCAGTCGGTGCCCATACAGCCGGCGCCGCGGCCGAAGCGGTCGTTGTCGACGTCGAAGCAGCAGAAGCCGCTCGTCGGAATGCAGATCTCGGCGCCGCCCGCGTCCGGAGCCTCGCAGCGGAAGCCCGAGGGACAGGTGTGGTTCGTCGGGTTGCAGCGCGAGACGCACGCCTTCGTGCCGTTGAGATCGACGCAGCGCTCTTCGGCCGTGCACTCGGTGTCGTCGACGCAGGCGCGGCAGTCGGTGCCTGCGCCGCCGTCGACGCCGATCGGGTTGTTCACGCCGCCACCGGCGCCGGCGCTGCCGCCGCTTCCTCCGACGCCACCCGCGTCGCCGCCGCTTCCGCCCTGCCCGCCACCGCTCTGGTTGCCGCCCGTGCCGCCCTGGTTGCCACCCGTGCCGCTGCCGCCGCCGGACCCGGCATCTGGGATCGCCGGCGGAGTTCCACAGTTGCACGAGACGAACATGGCCGTGGCCACCACGACGAGGAGGTGCTTCGACGACGCTGACAGCCTGCCGTTCGCGGTCATTGAACCCACTCCCTGCGATTGTGCTGCGGTGCGAGCGCCGAAAAAAAAGCGGAGCACGTAGGGTATCAGAGAGAAGCTGCTGAGTTCAATGAGGTTTTCGCAGCCTCAGCAGCCACTGGTTGCTGCGCTCAGGTCGCACATCGGTGCGCTCGGCGAGCTCGAGGGGGACTCCGGCGAGCGATTCGAGCGCCATCTGTGCGGAGTCGTTCCGGAAGTGCTCGAGCCGCGCGGCCGATCGCTCTCCCCGCTGCGCCTGGCTTGCGGTGCGCGCCAGCCCGAACGCCTCGTTGTCGACGATGAGCAGCGAGCCCCCCGGCTTGAGCGCCGTGGCGAGCCGAACCGCGGCGCGCCGGGGCTCGTGCAGGTGATTCCAGCTCCGCAGCACCAGCACGTGATCGAAGCGGGCCTCGTCGGCGATCGCCTCGGCGGTGCCCTGCCGGTGCTCGCCCCACCCGCGACGCGCCGCCGCCGCTGACAGCGCGGCGCCGTCCGGCTCGAGGCCGACGTACGCGATTCGCCCCGCCGCTGCGAGCGGGCCCAGCACGTCGTCGTAGGGGCCCTCGCCACAGCCGACGTCGAGCACCGAGCCCTCGAGCCCGCCGAGCAGCTCGCGCACGCGCGCATCGTCACGCGCGAACCAGTTCTCCAGCACCGGCTCGAACAGCCCGGTGCAGCGATCGCGCTCGGGGCAGGGCGCGCAGACCGCGCTGCGCCGCAGCGGCACGAGATCGGCGGCGAAGTCGTCGGGCGCATCTTTCGAGCTGAGGTCGGCGTAGAGCTGGCCCTGCACGTGCTTGATGTGCTCCAGCTCGACGTCGGCGAAGTCGCGCGTCTGCGTGCGGTACCGCACGATGCGGCCGTTGCTGCGCACGAAGAGCGTGCGCGCGCGATCGTGCGGCGTGATGCCGCCGTCGAGAATGCGGCAGCGCCCGTCGAGGTCCTTGAGCGAGCCCTCGTAGACGTAGTTGAACGAGTTCGAGCGCACGGAGCCCGTCACCGGCGCGAGCTCCAGCGCGCCGAACGCCTCGTGGTACCCGCGGTAGAGGCCCGGGCAGGCCCCCCGCAGCCCGCACGACTCGCAGGCCTTCGGCTGCACCTTCGCCCGATCGTCCACCGGGAAGAAGTCGGGCTCGCCGATGTCGACCATCGTCGCGAAGCGGTGCGTCTTGAGATCGTCGTAGAGCGTCTCGAGGCCCGGCACGCTGCAGAACGGCAGGCCGTCGTGCGCGAACCTCAAGCCCGGCCCGGCGCCGACGCGCTCGCGCCCGTAGGCGATCGCCTCGGCGATGCGCTTGCCCGCGTACGCCACGCGCGGCGTCAGCGCCTCGAAGTGCTTGTCGCCGCCGCCCTTGGGCTGGACCATCGAGAACTTCAGCACCGCGTCGCCGAACGGGAGGCAGTCGTCGACCAGCTCCTTGAGGTGCTCGACGTTCTGGCGAACGACGACGCAGTTGATGGTGAGATCGAGGCCGAGCCCGGTGAGGTTCTTCAGCGCGGCGAGCGCCTGCGGCTGCGTGTCGGCGCGCGCCACGGCCTGGTGCACCTTCCGCGGCCCGTGCAGCGACATGTACACGTACTTCAGCCGCAGCCCGAGCAGCCGCTTCACCGCGTCGGGGTACGAGAGCAACAGGCCGTTGGTGACGAGCCCGAAGTCCATGTCGAGCGCCGCGATCTGGGCCGCCCACTTCCACAGCTCGGGGCGGATGGTGGGCTCTCCGCCCGAGAGCACGACCATGTCGTGGCCCAGCTCCTTCGCGCGGCGGATCTTGGCCTCCACCTCGTCCGAGGTGCCGTCGACGTGGCGCACCTCGAGCGTATGGCAGAACGTGCAGTTCTCGTTGCAGCCGTAGCCGACCTTGATCAGGGCCTTCATTCGCTCTTCGACGGCCGAGGGTACCTCAGATGAACTCGGCCTTTAGCCCCAAGCCCGGATCCGTCCGCTCGAAGCGCAAAGGGCCCGCGGCGAGGGCGTCGTCCGTCCACTCGAGCGGGGCCAGGGTCGCCCCCAGGGCTCCGGCGAAGCGCGCGAAGTCAGCCGACGCCTCGCGCGCCACGCGCAGGCCGCCCTCGCCTGCCGACAGGTGCGCGCCGTGGGAGAAGTAGAGGACCGTACCGGTCAGCTGGCGCTTCAGCGCCGCGCCGGCGCCCGGGTGGGCCCGCTCCAGCTCGGCCAGCGCCGCGCGCGCGACGGCCACCGCGCGAGGGCAGTCGTACCGGCAGGGGAAGAAGGCCAAGAGCATGTGAGCGAAGTTGTTCAGCTCCCACGGCCAGGGTCCGGGCGAGTCGGTGCGGGTGAACGTCGCGTACCGGTTCGCCGTGTTGTTGGCGCGATCGCCCTGGGCCGCGAACGCGTCGACGCAGCACGCGGGGTAGCCGAGCAGCTCGCCGAGCTCGCGCATCGAGCGGGTCGGATCGGCGCCGGCCTGCAGCGCGGCGGCGCGGCGCGCGAGCCCTTCGTCCTTCGACAGGTACAGCTCGACCGCAGGCTCGCCCTCGCCTCGGCGATCGACCCAGGTGTCGTGACCTTCGACGCGCACCCGGCGCGCCAGCCGCTCGACGTGCACGTCGCCGAAGGGCGCGAGCACGGCGCGCTCCTCCTCGGGCCGCATGGTGAGGAAGACGACCGGCTTGTGGCCGGCGCGAAACGCCCACAGCTCGGTGCGCGCGCCGCCGGGCGGTGCCTCTTCGCGCGCGGCCTCAGGCGCGCCGGGCGGCACGTCTCCTCGCAGGCCGAGGGCGTCGAGCCCCTGCTTGCGCGCGGCCTGCACGAAGCGGCGGGGAGCGACCGGCGCCCTGCCCTTCCAGAGCCTCGCGGCCAGGCGGGCCGCCGCCATCGCTGCGACCAGATCATCCCCGCTGCCGTCGACGAGCTGCCGCAGCGCGCGCTCGGCCGCCGGCACGAGCGGGCGGTCGAGCCTCTTGCCCCGCTCGAGCGTCAGCGTCTCGGTGGCGCCCGAGGCGGCCCAGCTGAACGCGCCGCACTCGAGCGTGACGCGCGGCTCGCCGGGCTCGAGCGCGAGCTCGAGCGTCTTGGCGCCCGCGGCGAAGGCGCACCACAGGCGCACGTCTCCTTCGCTGCGGAGAGCGGACGGCGCCGCGCCGGGCAGCAGCTTCATCACCAGCGCGAGCGCGTGCGGCAGCTGCTCCTCGAGGCCGCCGCCGGGCTCCTCGGGCAGCCCGCGGCAGACGAGGTTCAGCCGCGCCTCGCCGAGCGCGGCGACGGCGCGGGCCGCCTCGTGCGCGCCCCAGAGGGTCACCCAGCCGTGCGCGACGCGGACGCGCTCGGCGCCGCTCGCTGGCGCAGGGCCGTCGCCGTGGATCGGCCCCTCGAGCAGCCCCGCCCTGCCGCGCCGCGCGAGCTCGCGGCCGACCTCGAGGCCCGCGCGCGGCGGGAGCGCCGCGGCGACGCTCGCCGACGGGTGCGCCGCCAGCGCGTCGAGCCAGGCGCCGCCGCGCGCATCGGGCACGTGCGCGACGCACGAGAGGCGGCTCGCGCGGGAGATGACCTCGAGCCACGCCCGGGCCCTTCCGCCTCCGCCCAGCAGGATGACGTCGAGGGCCGTGGCTGCCACGCGCGGGCGACCAAAGCGCACTTTGCGCCGGGGAGCGACGTCTGCAAACGTCCCGCCTCGTGCCGCGGGTCGCCATCCTCTCCTTCCACAGCCACGGCGACCGCTCGTTCCTCGACGACCGGGAGCTCGCGGTGCTCTCCGGGCACCTGACCCAGCTCGGCCACGAGAACGACCTCGTCGAGGTGCGGCTCGAGGGGCCTGAGACCGAAGCCGAGCTCGCCCGCGTGCTCCAGCCGTTCGAGCGGGTCGTCTTCGAGCGCGTGTGGAGCACCGAGCCCATCGCGCGGCTGCGCGCGGCGCTGCCGAAGCACACGTTCATCTCCTGCTCCGGAGAGCACGCGCTCGACGACGCCCCCGCCGACTGGTGCGTGACCGGCGCGCTGGATCACGTGTTGCCGCCGCTGCTCGACTATCTCGAGGGGCGCGCGCCCGCGCCGCCGGTCGAGGCGAGGCGCCGCGATGGCGTGGCGGTCCCCGGCGCCGCGCCCGCCACCGCGCCGGCGGCGACCCAGTTCAGGCCCAACCTCACCCCGCTGATCGTCGGCCCGCCGCGCACGCGGCGCACGTTCTCGCTCAAGGGCAACGACGGCTGCCCCTACCAGGCGGACGCGAAGGACAACCCGCTCTACGCCGGCGCGGCGATGCCGCACCGGGTGGGCAAGGGCTGCGCGTTCTGCGTCACCGGGCAGTCGTACACGTCGGCGCCGGCGCAACAGACGGCGCAGCGGGTGCTCGAGCAGCTGCGCGCCGTTCGCGCCGCCGCGCCCGAGCTGCAGCGCCTGGTGCTGAAGGACCAGAACCCGTTCGGCTGGCTGCCCGAGCTGCTCGAGCGCGCCGGCGCCGAGGGGCTGGGGCCGTTCACCCTGCTGCTCGAGACCCGCGCCGACTGGATGCTCAAGAGCGAGTCGCGCTTCGAGCGGGCGCTGGAGCGGGCGCGCGCGGCGAAGGTGACGCTCGCGCCGTTCCTCGTCGGCATCGAGAGCTTCTCGCAGCCCGAGCTCGACCGCTTCAACAAGGGCACGACGGCCGAGGCGAACGAGCGGTTCATCGAGCAGCTGTGGGGCTGGCGCGAGAGGTTCGGCGACGCGTTCACCCTCGACGAGGCGTCGTTCGGCTTCATCCTCTTCACGCCGTGGACGGCGATGAGCGACCTGCGCGCCAACGCGGCCGCCATCCGCCGCACGCGGTTCGACGCGCTGCGGGGCAGCCTGCTGCTCTCGCGCGCGCGGCTCTACCCCGACACGGCGCTGTTCTACCTCGCCCAGCGCGACGGGCTCTTGGTGCAGGGCTACTCGCGCGCGGGAGACGACTCGGCGCAGCGCTACGGCTACTTCCCCGCGGCGCCGTGGCGCTTCGTCCACGCCGACGTCGCGCACCTCGCCGCGCTCGCGCAAGAGGCGTCGGAGCGCACCGGCAGCCGCGACCAGCTCGCGCTGCTCGACCGCCTGCTCGCGGCCTTCGAGGCGGCGGGCCCGGGGTTCGCGAAGCTCACCGTCGACGACGTGCTCGTCGAAGACGAGCGGCGCGCGCCTCCGCCGGAGCTGGTGAAGCGGCTCGAGGGCCTCATCGCTCCGCTCCGGCTCGACCAGCCCCTCGAGGGCGGCTGGAGCTTCGGCCCGCTCTCGGTGTCGCCCGGCCGGCTGCGCATCGAGCTGCGGCGCGCGAGCGAGCCGAGCGTCGTGCTCGAGCTGATGCCGCGAACGGGCCGCGACAGCTTCGCGCGCTCGCGCCACTACGACATGCACTGCGCGGCGAAGACCGAGGCCGAGCGCGCGGCGGCGGCGGCGGTGGCGCGGGCGATCGCCGCGAACGATCGGTAGTACGACGCTTTCGAAGCTCGACGGGCGCAGTCGAAGCGGGCCGTTCGGGCCCTTTCGTTGCTCCTCTCGTTCACGCTGAGCGGAGCCGAAGGCGGAGTCGAAGCGGGCTCCATGGACGCCTTCGCACGCGCTTCGACTGCGGCCCGCTTCGCGTGCCTCCGCTCAGCGTTATCGAGAGGCGACCTCGCCGCGTTTCTTGATCGACACGGGAGGCGAGCTGAGCTCACGGCCCCTCGGGGGCCGCGCGACGCACGAGCGCGTCGACGTCGGCGCGAAACGGTCTGATCTCGCCGTCGCCGTACGTGTCGACGTAGTACCGGCGCACGCCGGGGCAGAACCTGTCGAAGCTGCACTCGCGACAGCGCTCGGGCTTGTGAAAGTCGCCCGACCCGCCGCTCTTGTAGATGTTGACGAGGTTCATCTCGTAGTAGCGCAGGTCCCCGTCGAGCATGCACGGAGGGTAGCCGCCCTGGCCGATCATGCCGCCGAAGCCGACGCCGTGCTCGAGGCAGTAGTCGAGGGCGCGCCGCATGTACGGCTTGACCTCGTCGAACGTGGGCATCACCCAGGTGTAGACGAGATCGCTGATCGGCTGGGCGATGCCGAAGCAGATGCTCAGCGAGCCTCCGCCGGGCGGGAACTCCTCGCGCAGGAAGCGAACCGTGTCGGGGAGCTCGCGATAGTTGCTCTTCGAGATCACGTGCGCGACCTGGGTCTCGAGGCCGAGCGCGCGCGCGTTGTGAATGGCGCGGACGGTCTTGTCGAACGCCTTGGGCAGCCGGGTGATCTTGTCGGAGTGCTCGGGGTCTGCGCTGTGCAGCGAGACGGTGATCTTGGTGAGGCCGCTGTCGGCGAGCTCCTTCGCGTACTCCGGCGAGGCGAGCTTCACGCCGTTGGTCTGGATCTCGACGGTGCGGAACCCGAGCCGGCTCGCGTGACGGATCAGCGCGGGCAGATCGGGGTGAATGGTCGGCTCGCCGCCCGAGAGGACGAGGTGATCGAGGTGGCGCGCCGCGAGAGCGTCGATCGCGCGGAGCAGCTCGCCGGTGTCGAGATCCGACACCGTGCGATCGATGAAGCAGAACGAGCACGACATGTTGCAGTGCCCGTTGATGCGCAGCAGCGAGCGGCCGTTGCTCTCGGTGTCGTTCTCGAACGCAGAGACGCTCTTCAGCCCCCTCCGATCGAGGGAGTGAATGGGCTTGAGCTTCCAGTCCATCGAGACCTCGAGCGGCACCGGCTTCAGCTCGCGGTCGCCGAACGCGGAGAGGTACGCGGCGTCGACCCCCGGGCAGCTCTGCTGAAGGGAGCAGGTCGCGCACGCCTCGACGCGCACGTGGCGCTCTTCGTGCTCGGCCTTGTGCTTGAGCACGCTCAGGCGGTTGAAGAAGACGGTGCCGAAGCGATCGAGCGCGCCACCCGCCGCGCACGGCAGCGGCGCCAGGTCGCGGAAGAAGCCGTACTCGAGCCGGTGGCGCTGGCACGTCGAGAACACCTGCGCCGCGACGCGCGCCTGCTCTCCCTGCGACAGCAGCAGCGCGTGCGCCTGCGCCGGAACGTTGCGAGGCTCGGGCGGGTAGAGGAACAGGCCCGCGGGGGGGCGCTCCATCAGCGCGAGGTACTCGGCGAAGGGGACGAGGTCCTTCTCCGTCCACTTCAACAGCGGCGCGACGACGTAGACTCGCAGCGTGCTGGCGGCGGCGAGGCGCAGCCCCTCGAACGCCTCGGCGAACGCGTCGTCACGCATCACCGCGTCGTGGACGGGCCGGCGCAGCCCGGCGGCGAAGACGAAGACCGTCTCGAACCCCTGCTCCGCCAGCGCCTCGACCGCGCCGGCGCTCGCCAGCGGTACGCCGTCGGTCTCGACCTCGAGGCCCGAGAGCCCGAGGGCGCGGCACTCCTTCACGAGCGCGGCAAAATCGGGGTGAGCGAGCGGAGCGTCGCGGAACGTCAAACGCCGGCACTCGGCCGGGTCGATGGCGCGCGCCTTCTCGAGGAGCGCCGGGAGCGGAACGGGGCGCCGGGTCTTCCGCCAGGAGGGGTTGTAGAAGCGGTGCTCGATCGGGTCGCCCTCGAAGAGCCCGAGCTGTGCCTGTCGCGCCACCGGCCCACGAGCATACGTGATCGTAAAGCCCCCGGCGCTGATGGTTCCCGTCCCCTTGCCCGTCACCCTCGCCCATCCCCCCGTCGCCTTTCCCGTCGCCTGACCCGTTTCCTTGTCCCAAGGACCTTAAACGTGCCCTTGCCCTTGCCCAGCAAACTCCACACGCCCCATGCAATGCTCCCCCCGCTTCGTGATCGCTCCCGCGCCCTCGAGCAAGACCGCCGTCCTCCACCTCGGAGGCACCTGTGGTCTGTCCTGCGCACCGCTGTGCGACTGCAGCGCCGGAGCGAGCCGCGACCCGCTCGAGCTGCTGCGGGGCGGCGGGCGCACCGTCGAGCTGCGCGGCAACGGGGGCCCAGAGGCGCTGGGGCAGGCGCTGAGCGCAGCGAGGCGCGAGGGCTTCGAGCAGCGGCTCGTGCGCACCAACGCGGCCGGAGCCGACGCGTCGGCGCCGGAGCGGTGGGCCGCGCAGGGCGCGACGGCGGTCGTGGCGCCGCTGTTCTCTTCCGCGAGCGCGGTGCACGACAGGCTGGCGGGCCAGAAGGGCGCGCTGGTGCAGCTCCTGGTGACCTTGCGCGCAGCCGACGCCGCGGGGCTGGCCGTCGAGCTCGAGGTGCCGCTGCTGCCGTCGCGCCTCCAGCCGCTCGACGCGCTGCTCGGCCTGGCGCGGCGCGCGGTGCCGAGGCTTGCGGGCGTGCGCTTCCACCTGCCGCGGACGCGGCTCGACCCGGCCATCGCGCCTGAGCCGTGGAGCGTCGCCGGCCCGCGCCTGGCCCAAGCGATCGCGACCTGCCGCGCGCTGGGCGTAAAGGCCGACCTGCGAACGCCCGACGCGATCCCGTTCTGCGCGCTGAAGGGCGCTGCCGAGCTGCTCGACGCGTTCAAGTTCCGCCCGCGCAAGCCGGTCTCGCTCGCCGGCTGCGACGAGGTCGACGCGTGCCGCGGCTGCGCGATGCGCGTCGAGTGCCCGAAGGTCGCGCGCTCGTACCTGGCCGCGCACGGCGGCTTTGGCATCGAGGCGTTCGCGACACGGCCCGCGGCGCTGACCGCCCAGGCGACGAGCCCCCGGCGCGTGTGGACGGAGGCGGCGAAGCGCGCCGCCTCGCTGTCGAAGCTGCTGGTGCTGCGGCCGACGGTGAACTGCAACCAGGACTGCACGTTCTGCAGCGCGAACGAGACGTCGAAGAACGTGTGGGCAGACCCGAAGGTGATGCTGCGCAGCATCGCGCGCGGGGCGCGGCGCGGCGTCAACCGGCTCTCGTTCAGCGGAGGCGAGCCGACGCTGTCGAAGCACCTGCCGGCGTTCGTGCGCGCGGCGCGGCGGGCGGGCATCGACCGCGTCGAGCTCGTCTCGAACGGCGTGCTGCTCGATCGCCCCGCCCGCGTGAAAGAGCTCGTCGACGCCGGCCTCACCGACGTCTTCTTCTCGCTGCACGCGCACGACGAGGCGCTGTCGCGCACCATGACGCAGAAGGAAGGCGACTTTCAGCGGACGGTGGCCGCGGCGCGCGGCTTCCTCGAGGCGGGCCTCGTCGTCGCGTTCAACCACGTCATCACCTCGCGCAACTACCCCTTCCTCGCGCACTTCGTCGAGATGGTGCACCGCGAGTTCGGCACGAAGGCGCTCATCTCGTTCGCGTTCGTGACGCCGCAGTACAAGGCGCTCGAGGATCTCTCGATCGTGCCCCGGCTCTCCGACGTGCAGCCGGTCTTGCGGCGCGCGCTGTGGCGGGCCCTCGAGCTCGAGCAGTCGGTGGTGGTCGGCTCGCGCCAGGGCGTGCCGCCGTGCTTCCTCGGCGAGTTCCAGGGCTGGTCCGACGTCGCCCTGCTCAACCACGAGGCCGCGGCCGAGGACGCGCCGCAGAAGGCCCAGGTCCCGGCCTGCGGCGAGTGCCGCTACCGCGGCATCTGCACCGGGCTGTGGAAGCCGTACCTGCAGCGCTACGGCGGCGGCGAGGTCGAGCCGATCCGCGGGCCGGCCTTCAGCGAGGCAGAGCTGCAGTCGTTCCGGAGCGCTCCGTTCACCGGCTCGGGCGGCAGGCTGCCCGCGAAGTTCGAGGAGCTGCCCGAGGTCTTCCGCGATCGCGCGAAAGAAGCGCTCGGGCCTCCGGCCGCCGCGGCAGAGCCGGCGCGCGCGGCGTTCAGCCCGGCGCGGTCGCGGCCGGTGCGCGTGCTGCTCGCCGGCACGGGCCGGCAGGCCAGGCGGCTCGCGCTCGCCGCGCAGCACGTCGAGGGCTTCAGCATCGACGGCGTCGCGTCGCCGCACGCGCTGCAGGCCGACCTCGCGCCGTTCGGGAACGTGGCCGCCTGGGCCGACGCGGCCGAGGCCATCGCCGCCTTCCGGCCCGAGGGCGTCATCATCGCGGCGTCCACCGCGGCGCACCTCGAGCTGACGCGCGCCGCGCTGGCGGCCGGCGTGCCGGTGCTGCTCGAGAAGCCGCTCGCCGGCTCGCTCGCCGAGGCCGAGGCGCTGGCGGCGCTGCCCGGCGCCGAGCGCATCAGCTGCGCGCACAACCTGGTGTTCAGCCCGGGACTGACTGCGGTGCTGAAGGCCCCTCTGGCGGTGGTGCGGAGGGTGCCGCGCACCGCGCCCGACGCGCTGCACGCGTGGAGCCGGGCCGGCCTGCTCGAGCTGTTGCACCACCTCGCCGCCGTGGTGTGCCGCGCCGCGGCAGACTTTCAGGTGCTCGAGGCCCGGTGGACGGGGAGCTCGCCGCCGGGCTCGGTGCGGTTCGGCTTGAGCTGCGGCTCGCTCGAGCTCCAGCTCGACGCCGAGGAAGACGTGCTGGCGGTGACGTCCGGCGGCACCACCTGGGAGCGCCGCGGCCGGAGCGTGACGCTCACGCGCGGGGGCGTGACGGCGCCGACCGAGGAGCGCGGCAGCGACGTCGAGCGGATGCTCGCCGCGTTCCGCGATCAGGTCTCGAAGGGCGCGGCGCCCGCGGTGCCGGTGCGCGAGGGGCTCGCGGTGCTGAAGGGCACGGTCGCGATGCTCGACGCGCTCGAGGCGGCGGGCGCGCCGCTGAGCCGGCAGCACGCCCCGGTGCACGTGAAGTCGCCGAGCTTCAGGGCGCGGACGCTGTAGCGCTCAGGGGCCCTCGAACTGCGTCGGGTCGGCAGCCATCAGGCCGAGCTCGGCGACCGCCTCGGCCGCCGGCATCGCCTTCTTCCGCACGATGACGTGCTCGGGCCCGCGCTCGAGCGTGCGCGGCCCGGCCTCGAACCGGGTGATCGCGTCGAGGATCTGCGCCGCGTGCCGCTGCACGTCCGGCTCGACGAGGATGTGATCGATGCGCCGCTGCGGCCCGAGCAGGTAGGTGCTCCGCCGAAAGCCGCGGCCACGCCCGCTGCGGTACGCCTCGGCGACCTTGCCCGTCTCGTCGGTGAGCAGCGGGAAGTGCAGCCCGTTCTGCTTGCTGAACCAGGCGTGCCGCTCGAGCGAGTCGGGGCTCACGCCGATCACCGTCACGCCAGCGTCGCGCAGCTTCTGAAGGCCCGCCTCGAGGCTGCACGCCTCGGCGGTGCAGCCCGGCGAGCCGTCCTCCGGGTAGAAGGCGAGCGCGACCCACCGGCCGGGCACGTCCTTCAGCGACACCGTCTCTCCCGTCGACGACGGCAGCGTGAACGCCGGCGCCTCGGCGCCGAGCATCGAGAAGCGCTCGTCGAGCACGATGCTGGTGTCGATGACGCGCGGGCCCTTCACCGGCTGGAACTCGTCGGAGCCCAGGTGCTCGGGGTACTCGCGCCACGGCCCTTCGCACATCGGCTCGAAGCGGCAGCTCGCGCACTGCGCGAAGCGCGTCTTCCCGCGGTCCATCCGGTCGCGCTTGTAGTCGGGCACGACGAAGCCGTCGTAGACGATCTCCGTCGGAGGGATGAACAGCTCCGACACGTAGCGCTCGTAGCCGGGCATCATGCAGTACGGCATCGCCTCGGCCATGCACTTCACGCCGCCCGCGGTGCCGATGCGCATCGCCTCGTGCACGTACGGCGCGAGCTCGCTCATCTTCGGCACCACCGCGTTGAAGTACGTCTCGGCGTGCCCGGTCGGGTGCGGGAAGGCGATCTGGAACTGGTCGACCTTCAGCTCCACGAACATGCGCGCCATCTCGGGCAGGTGCTTCACGTTCTGCTTCGCGGCGACGGTGTTGACGACGATGCTCTGGCCCAGGCCCTTGAGGTTCTTGATCGCCTGGATGATCTGGTTGAACGAGCCCTGCGATCGCGTCAGTCCGTCGTGCAGCTTCGCGGTGTGGCCGTGCACGCTCGGAGAGAACTCGTTGGCCCCCGCCGCGATCGCCTTCTCGCAGAACGGGAGGTACGCGAACATGCGCCCGTTCGTCTGGATCTGGATGTTGCGGTAGCCCAGCGCCTTCGCCGCCGCGACCAGCTTGAAGAAGTCGGGCCGAATCGTGACCTCGGCGCCGGTGAAGACGACGTCCTCGCACGTCTGCCGCGAGAGCTTGAGCTCCTCGATGCACGCCTCGGTGGTGCGGTCGCCGGTGAACAGCTTGTCTCCGATGACGCAGAAGACGCAGTTCGAGTTGCAGTTGTACCCGGTCTTCAGATCCGCGCGACGGCCCATGCTCGCTCGCTCAACCCTTCACGGGCTGCATGACGGCGTACCCGTGCGCGCGCACGTAGTTGATGTGCATGCCGCTGCAGCTCTGCACGTAGCGGCACTCCTTGCAGCGCAGCGAGCGCGAGAAGTACCGGTCCTGAATGAAGCGCTTCGTGTACCGGAAGATCTCGAGCTGCCCGTCGGGCCTCATCATCGCCGTGTCGAGCGTCGCCGGCGCCGGGCGTACCTCGCGGCCGACGACGCAGGCCGGCAGCCCCTCGACCGGCACGTCGGTGCGGAACGCGGCGAAGAACGCGGGCAGGTCGACGTCGTTCGCGGCCGACTCGGTGAGCCGCTCGTAGGTCGGCTGGCGCACCACCACGCGGCCGGCCGACGGCAGCTCGAGCAGGAACGGGGCGGTCTGTTTCGTGAGCAGCACCACGACCTCGAACGCCCCGGGGAGCTTCAGCAGCGCCTCGGCCTGCGCCCGGGTGCGCGCGACGCACGAGCGCAGCTTCTTGCCGGCGAACGTGCCGTCGGCGGCGACGCTGAGGCCGGCGTAGTCTTCGAGCTCGAGCTCCACCTCGGGCACGCCGGCGTAGTCGGCTGCCGCCGCCGCCGCGCGCTGCGCGTCGGGAGCGCAGATCCACACCGCCTTCGCCTTCGCCGCCTTCGCGAGCTCCGGCGGAGGCAGCCGCTGCGGCGCCGGCGCGGCCTGCGCGGCGACGACGGGCAGCCTCATGCCGTTCGCCGGGTCCGCCGCCTGCCAGGGCTGCTCGTGCTCGGCGGCGTGGCCGTTGCCGTTGCCGTTCTCTCCGTTCGCGCCGCTCTGAGAGGCGCGCGCGCGCCGCGCGGAGGCGGGGTCGCCGCCGTAGACCGGGCCCTGGTGCGCCTCCCACTCGGTGTCGACGCGGACGCGCTCGAAGCCCTGCGCGGCCACGAGCCGGCGAAGGTCATAGAGCGTGTCGCACAGCCGCTCGAGGTAGCAGTACTTGCAGCGCGCGGGATCGCGGCAGTCGAGATCGACGCCCTGCTCGAGGAGGCCGGCGAACTCTTCCTTGCGGCCGCGGACCTCGTCGTTGAGCTTGTACGGATCCTGGATGAGGTGCTCGAAGCCCTCGAGGTGCTGCGGGGGAAAGCGGTTGAGCCAGATGTGGAGATCGGGCCGCTTGGAGTACTCGAAGGCCTGCAGCAGGTACGGCCGCATCTCTTCGAGGTCGTAGAAGAGCGACTCGCGGCCCTCGGTGAACGCGCGGCCAAAGGGCACGACCTGGAGCAGGTCGAACTCCTTCACGCCCCACGAGGTGAACAGCTCGAGCATCTGGGGCAGCACCTTCACGTTGCCCTTGTTCACTACGATGTCGACGTTGACGATCGGGCGGCCGTCGGCGAGCGCGTTCTTGAGGCCCTTCGACTCCTGCTCGAACGCGCCGGGGACGCCGACGAGCGCGTCGTGGATCTTGGCGTTGGGGCCGTGCAGCGAGAAGGTGATCTCCGAGAGGCCCGCGTCGAGGCACTTGCGCAGGAAGAAGTCGTAGCCGAACAGGCGGCCGTTCGTGACCGTCTGGATCTTCCGGTACCCGGCCATGCGGCCGAGCTTGATGAAGTCGACGTACTGCGGGTGAATCGTCGGCTCGCCGCCCGAGAGAATGAGCCGCGTCGCGCCCTTCGTGCGCCCGTCGACGATCTGATCGCGAACCTCGTTCTTGTCGCGCATCTCGCCGTTGTGCGTGTTCGAGTCGAGGCAGAACGTGCAGCGGTTGTTGCACTCGAACGTCAGCCGGACCCAGTTGCGCTTCTCGTGGGCGGCGTCTTCGTGAGAGACGATCTTCTCGTCGGCGACACCCGCAGCGTGGGTTTCTTCGGTGAGCATGTCGTAAGCCTGGAGACGTTACCACCGCCGCGCCCCGGATGGACTATCGTTCCCGGTCCTCCATGCCGCGCTTCCTCGTCGTGCACCCGCCGGTGTCGGTGGCGCGCGACTTCATCGACTACCCGTACTTCTCCGACCTCGGCGCGGTGCAGCTCGCCTCGGTGCTGCGCGCCCACGGAGACGTCGTGCTCGTCGACGCCCACGCCCTCCCCGGCTCGTCGCTCGAGTGGCGGGCCGACGGCCGCGCCCACCTCGGCGCCCCGGTCGCCGAGGTGCTCTCCCGGTGCGGCGAAGGTCCGTTCGACGGCGTGGTGGTCGCGGTCACGCCCTTCCACCGGCCGCAGACGCGCTGCGACGTGCTCGCCGAGATCGTCGCCGGCCTGCGCGCGCGCTTCCCCGCCGCGCACCTCGTGCTCGCCGACTGCTACCAGTCGGGCCAGCACTACGTCGAAGCCACCGGGCTGCTCGCGCGCTACGCCGAGGCGGACGCGTGGGTGAAGTACGAGGCCGAGGTGACGGTGCCGCGCGTGCTCGAGGCCCGGGCGAAGGGCGAGCACCGCGGCGCCTCGCCCGTGCTCGACGCGCTGCCGTTCCCCGCGTGGGACCTCGTCGATCTCTCGGCGTACGAGCGCTTCCTCGCCCGCGTGGTGAAGAACCTCGCCCGCGGCGGCTGGGCGTTTCCCTTCGACGGGCGCACCCTGCCGCTGGTGACCAGCCGCGGCTGTCCGTACTCCTGCGTGCACTGCTCGTCGAACCCCGAGCGCGAGCCTGGCGCGCCGAAGGTGCAGCGCCGCTACGGCAAGAAGCGCCTCGAGGAGTACCTGCGCACCCTCGCCGGGCCCCACGGCGCCACCCGCCTCGCGGTGCTCGACGAGCTGATCAACGTCAACGAGGCGCACTTCGACGGCTTCCTCGCCGAGATCTCGGCGCTCGGGCTCAAGTTCGAGGTGCCCAACGGCATGCGCGCCGACTCGCTCGAGCGAAGGCACTTCGACGCGATGCGCGACAAGGTCACGACCGTCAGCGTCTCCGCCGAGAGCGGCGTGCAGCGCGTCGTCACCGAGGTGGTGAAGAAGAAGCTCGACCTCTCCCGCATCACCCAGGCCGCCGAGGCCGCGCACGCGGCGGGCGTGCCGCTGATGATCCACTACATGATCGGCCTGCCGGGCGAGACCGCGCAGGAGATCAACGGCACGCTCGCGTTCGCGATGGATCTCTACGATCGCTTCGGCGCGTGGCCCGCGGTGCAGTTCGCGACTCCGCTGCCCGGCACGCAGTTCGCGAAGGGCCGCGAGGCGGGCGAGGTCGACGACTGGGGCCCGCGGTTCCAGATGGCGGCCTCGGACACCAGCGCGGTGGCGCCCGAGCTGTTGCAGAAGTTCAAGTGGACGCTCGACGAGCGGCTGAAGGCGTCGCACGGGCCGCAGAAGCTCGTGATGAACGTCACGTACGTCTGCAACAACCACTGCACGTTCTGCGCGGTCGGCACCCGCACGCAGCTGCACGGCCACCCGACGCGGCAGCGCGAGCACCTCGACCGGTACCGCGCGCAGGGCGTCGAGATGGTCGACTTCGACGGCGGCGAGCCGACGATGAACCCCGAGCTGGTCGGCCTCATCCGCTACGCCCGCCACATCGGCTTCTCGAAGGTCAACGTCACCACCAACGGCCGGCTCTGCGTCTACGACGAGTTCGCGCGCCGGCTCGTGCGCTCGGGCCTGACCACCCTGCTCTTCTCGGTGCACGGCCCCGACGCGCAGACGCACGCCCAGCAGGTCGGCGTGACCGAGGCGTTCGAGCAGACGGTGAAGGGCATCCAGAACTGCGTGCGGCTCAAGCCGCCGGGCGTCGAGCTCGGGCTCAACATCACGGTGACGCGCAGCAACCACGACAAGCTCGAGGCCGTCGCCGAGCTCGCGCTGTCGCTCGGCCTGCCGTGGATGAACATCCAGTTCCTCACGCCGTTCGGCCGCGCGACGAAGGGCCTGATGCCCGACACCGAGGTGGCGGCGAAGCTCGCGATGCGCTGCATCGACCGCTTCAAAGATCGGATGAAGTTCCAGATCATCAACCTGCCGTTCTGCTTCATGCCCGGGTACGAGCAGTACCTGATGGGCGACCTGCTCAAGCTCGAGCGGCACATGGTGTTCGTGAACAACGAGGACGTGAACCTCGCGAAGTACCTCGCCGAGCGCCGCGTGCGGAAGCCGGTCTGCGAGACGTGCCCGCATGCCGTCTTCTGCGGAGGCTTCTACGAGCTCGACCAGGTGCCCGAGCCGCCGTGGATCTTCGACGAGCAGGACGCCGCGCGGCCGTTCGAGGCGCAGGGGCTGGCCCTGCCCGTGGTGACCTGAGAGATGAGCGCCGCTCAGCTGCGCTTCATCGAGGCGACCGCCGGCTCGGAGCCCCGCGGCGCGCTGATCGACCTGTGCGAGGGCGCGCTCGACGGCGTGATCGTCCGCGGCGCGCTCCCCCAAGAGGCGATGGCGGCGGCGGCGGCGCGGGCCGAGTCGCGAACCGACGGTCCGACGCTCAGCTTCTCGAAGGAGAGCCCGGTCAACATCTACGGCGCGCTGCTGCACGAGGCCGACGCGAGCCAGGCCGGCTACCTCGACGCCGTGGCGCCCGCGCGCGAGCTGCTCCGCTCGGTCTTCGCGCCCGTCGACGTCGACGCCGAGCTGATGGCGCTGCTCGGCCGCCTCGCGGGCTCGCGCAAGGTGCGCAACGCGCAGAGCGCGACCGGCCGGCCATACGGCACCGGCACGCTGCGCTGCATCGAGGTCGGCGGCTTCCTCCCGGTGCACGTCGAAAACCTCGAGCTCTCGCGCCCGGGCTACGCCGGCATCCGCGACGAGATCGCCAGCACGCTCTTGAGCATGTACCTGATGGTGCAGCCCGCCGACGAAGGGGGCGAGCTCGCGATCCACCCGGTGCGCGTCGACGCGTCGAAGCGCTACGAGATGTCGGGCGGCGGGCTGGCGGGCGAGTCGGCGCGCGAGCTGCAAGCGCTGCTCGAGACGACGTCGCCCGACTCTCCGCCGCTGCGAGCCGGCGACGTGATCGTGTTCAACGCCGGGCAGTGGTTCCACGAGGTCGGCCGCGTGGGCGGTCACCGCCGCCGGTGGACGTACGGCGGCTTCCTCGCGCTGTCCGCACGCGACGGGGCGTTCATGGTCTGGAGCTGACGGCGGGTGAAGACGCGCGCGAGGGCGGCCCTGGGCTTCGCCGGCGCGCTCCTGCTGCGCGTGACCGCGGTCTCCCCGCCCGCGCACCGCGACACGGCGCGCGAGCCCGCCCTGGGAGGCGCGCATCACGCCCCAGCTCGCGCGAGCTCGATGACCCGATCGTGGCGTCGTCGGCAGACGCCGGCTGCACCTTCGAGGAGCTCGACCCGTCGCGGCCCGATGGCTCGGCCGTGATCCAAACGGGCCGCCGGCCGCATCAAGCGGCGACGGCATGCACGTCACGGCTTCAACCCCGCTTCCGACCCTTCGCGCCCGACCCGTGCTGCCGGCCACGCTCGCCGCGACGGCGCTGGGCCTCTCGGCGCTGACCGCGTTTGCCGTTGCCGGCTGGCCCGGCACCCTGATCGATTGCACCGCCCAGCTCTGCTACTGCGAGGGGCGCTCGCCCGGCCTCTGGCGGCAGCCGGTGAACACGTGGTCGAACCTCGCGCCGCTGCTCGCTGCGCTGGCGATGGCGTGGCACGAGGAGCGCTCTCCGGCGCCGCTGCCGGCGACGCTCGTCGTCTCGTTTCCAGTCACGCTCGTGGCCCAGGGCGTGGGGTCGATGTTCTTCCACGCCTCGCTGGTCGAGTGGGCGGGCGCGGTCGACGCAGCCAGCATGTTCGCCGTGGCGGGCCTGTTGCTCGCGGTGAACCTGATGCGCGGAGGATGGCTCACCGAGCGCGACCTGTTGCGCGGAGGTCTGCCGTTCATCACCGGCGGCGTGGCGCTCGCCCTCTTCTGCGCGAGCGCCGTGGCGCCGGTCGTCGGAGGGCTGTTCTTCGCGGTGCTGGCGAGCGAGGTGTGGCTGCATCGCCGCCGCGCCGGGCTCCCGGCCGCGCGGTTTCGGGCCGGGCTGCTCGTGTTCATGCTGGGCGGTACGGTGTGGTTCGGCTCGGCGGTCGACGGCATGCCGCTGTGCGAGCCCAGCTCGCCCTGGCAGGGCCACGCGCTCTGGCACGCCACCTCGGCGGTCGCGGTGTGCCTGTTCTGGCTGAACGCGCGCCACGCTGCGTCGCCTCGCGCGGCCCCATGCGCCGCGGCGCCCCGCCTGGGCATGCTCGCAGCGGGGGGCTGGCGTGACCGCGGGCGTCGGCCGTTGTAGCCGTCGCCGACGGTGACCGCCCAGCGCTCGAGCGACCGCTCGGCGCGAGGCGAGCCCCGCGGCCGCGCTCTGCGTGCGTTCGCGCTTCGAGCGCACGCCCTCCTTCAGGCCCAGGCTGTCTCCCCGCCGTGACGAGACCGCGGGCGCGGCTTGATCGGCACCCGCAGTTTCGGCGAAAGCTCCACGGACGATGCGGTTCGTCCTCGCACTGAGCCTGGTTCTCCTCGCCTGCGGTGAGCGCCGCGCCGAGCTGCACAACCCGACGCTCCTGGCCGAGCCGGGAGTGACGGTGGCGCCGAGCACGTTCGTCCGGGTCGGCCTGATGATGGACGCGCACGCCCCCGACGCCATCGAGCTGCGCACGAGCGCCGACGGAGTGCGCTGGACGCCGTGGCAGCGGCCCACCATCGTCTTCGCGGAGGGCGGCTCCTACGCAGGCCACCTCGACGCGCCGCCGGGCTCGACGCGCTTCGAGTACCGCCTCACCGACCCCAGCCGCCCGCCGGCGTGGCTTCAGCTCGAAGACATCGACGCGCTCGGTGAGCCCTCCGAGCCGCTGCCTGAGCGACCCGAGCAGCCCGCGCCGAAGCTCGGCGTGCGGCGTGACGCGCTGGCGGCGTTCCCGAGCATCCTGCCGCGCTCGGCCTGGGCGGCGCGCGCGCCGACGTGTCGCTCGCTCACCAACCCGTACCGCATGGTGGTGCACCACACCGCGAGCCCGACGAACGACTCGATGACGCCCGAGCAGCGGCTGCGCCAGACGCAGGCGTACCACATGGACTCGAGGGGCTACTGCGACATCGCCTACAACTTCCTCATGTCGCGCGACGCGCGCGTCTGGGAGGGCCGCGGCGACGGCGTGCTCGGCGGCCACACCCTGAACCAGAACGCGGGCAACATGGCCCTGTGCATCATCGGCACGTACACCACCGACACGCTCACGCCGCAGCAGGAGTGCGCCGCCGCCGGCTGGATGGCGTGGCAGAGCAGCCTGCACGGCATCGCGCTCAACCGCACCAACATCAAGGGCCACCGCGAGTGGGGCTCGACGGAGTGCCCCGGCCAGCGCGTCTTCGACCGGCTCGCCGCGCTGGTGCAGCAGGCGGCGACCTCCTGCGCGGGCACGCCGCCTCCGGCGCCGCCATGGGGAGCCACCTTCGTGGGCCAGAGCTTCATCGGCGCGCACCAGGGCGCGGTGACGCTCGAGGTGGGCAGCACGGTCGACGGCTGGTTCGAGCTCAGGAACACCGGCACCGCGACGTGGAGCCCCGGGCTGACCCGCCTGGCGCCGACGCCGAGAGACGTGGCGTCGCCGCTCGCAGACCCTTCGTGGCTGTCGCCGTCTCGCGTCGGGGGTGTCGCCGTGAGCACCGCGCCGAACGCCGTCGGTCGCTTCAACGTCCGCCTGCGGGGCAACGCGCTCGGCACCTTCACCCAGACCTTCGGGCTGGTGCAGGAGGGCGTCGTGTGGTTCGCCGACCAGGGCGGCCCGTCGGACAGCTTCATCACCGTGCGCGTGCAGGTGGTGCCTGCGGGCTCCGCCGCTGACGCGGGCGTCGTCGCGCCGGCGGACGCCGGGGTCGAGCCTTCGGACGCGGGCGTCGAGCTCGAAGATGCCGGGGTCGACGTCGAGGCGCCCGAGCCGGTCATCGTCGACGGCCTGCCCAACGGGACGGTGACGCTCGAGGCGCCGATGACGGCCCACGGCGGCTGCGGCTGCAGCGCGCTCGACGGCGGGCTGACGGGCGCGGCGGCGCTGCTGCTGCTGCGTCGACGCCGCCGAGCTTGAGCGCCGCGCTCGCACCGCCGCTGAAGAGGCCGAGGTCGAAGTTCTTCAGAGGGTCGCAAGACGCTGCTGACAGCTCGCCGTCAGCGAGCCGTCTCGACGGCTCCACTCCCGACGCCAACCTGCGAGGTCGAGAACAGGGACACGGACCGGGTCTTACACGAGCAGCTCGCCGCGCCGGAGGGGATGCAGATCCCGGGGAAGACGTAGATGCAGATGGCGTCGGAGCAGACCGCGATCTGGTTGCTGCTGCAGGTGATGCTGCACCCTGGGTTACCCGACGCCGAGCAGCTCGGCCCCGAGCCGGTGCCGCCGCCCGTGTTCTTCAGCTCCGCCGTGCTCGACTCCGGCGCCAGCCCCTCACTGCCGTCGTCGATCGGGCCTCCGCAACCGGCGAGTCCGACCATCATGAGACCGACCATCGCAACGCTCCAGGTTCCGCGCATGTACTCCTCCTTGTGGGAGCCCCCATGAGCAATCGGCGGACCGAACACGGCTGCCCGTTTTCCGTGAGTTGCCTTCGTCACCGCGGGTGCGACACGTGACAGACCGCGAGCGTGTCTCGTCGGCTGCAGCCGAGACGGCCTTCGGCGCGCCGGTGTTGGTCGATCGCCTACAGGCCCTCGGCGCCGAGCTGCGGACCGTGACCATGCAGTCGGACGCGACGCTGGAGACGTACGAGCTGGAGCAGCCGTCAACCCGTCGCCGCGGCGGGAGCTGAACCCGCGGACGACAGCAGCTCTTGCAGCGCGGCGCTGCGCACGGGCTTGCGCAGGAAGGCGGCGCCCAGGGCCTGCACGCGGGCGGGCGCCTCTGGCGAGGTGTCGCCGCTGACGACGACGCGGCGCGCGCCGGGGCGGCTCCGGCCGAGCGCTTCGAGCAGCCAGACCCCGGAGCTGCCGGGCAGCCAGAGGTCGGTGATGACCACGTCGAGCCGTTCGATCTGCGCGGCGTACTCCAGGGCTTCCTCTGCCGACTGCGCCGCGATGACCTCGTAGCCCCAGCCCTCGAGCATCGCGCCCAGCGCCTGGCGGGTCAGCCCATCATCGTCCACCAGGAGCGCGACCTCGCCAGCCGTCGGCCGTCGTGACTCGCCCGCCGGCGAGGCCACCACCGTCAACGGTGCGGCGGTGAGCGGCTGAGCGAACGAGAACACGCTGCCCTTGCCCGGGGTGGAGCGCACCGTCACCTCGGTGCCCAGGGCGCGCGCGAGGCGGCGCACGATGGCGAGGCCCAGACCGAGGCCGGCGCTGCGGTCACGGTTGGCGTTCCCGACCTGGTACAGCTCGTGGAAGATGCGCTCGTGCTCGGCGGCGGGAATCCCGATGCCGGTGTCCCAGACCTGCACCAGCGCCTGCCCGGCGCGCCGGCGCGCGCTGATCAGCACGCGGCCGCGCCGGGTGTACGCGAGCGCGTTGGCGACCAGGTTCCTCAAGATCCGCAGCACGAGCTCGGGGTCGGTCATCAACACCAGCTCGGGGCCCCGGGTCTCGAGGGCCAGCGCACGCTGCCGTGCTCGCGGGGCACTCTCGGTCTCGAGGAGCTGGAGCAGCTCGCGCACCGCGACCGGCCGCCGCCGCGGCACCACCGCCCCCACGTCGGCGGACGAGATGTCGAGCAGCGCCTCGTGGAGCGAGACCAGCGACCCGTGCGCGAGGTCGATGTTGGACACGAGCTGCTTCGCCTTCGGCTCGAGCGGCTGCTGCTTGAGCGTGTCGACGAACAGCCCCAGCGCGTGCAGCGGCTGGCGCGCGTCGTGGCTGGCGGCCGCCAGGAAGCGCGACTTGTCCTGGTTCGCGCGCTCTGCGTCGCGCCGGGCGGCCTCCTCGCGCTGCTTCTCGACCGCGAGGGACGCGAGCAGCTCCTGGTTCTCGAGCCGGAGGCGGAACGACTCGCGCAGCGAGCGATGGTTGTGGCGGAGCGCGGCGAGGCTCGCCAGGAAGAGCCCCACCGCCATCAGCGCCACCCTCTGCAGCGAGCTGTCTCCGGACAGCGCGAGGTGCACCGTCGGGGGGGCCAGCGACAGCACGTACACGGTCATCATCGAGCGGGGGGTGCCCGACGTCGAGACGGCCCCGCCGGTCATCATGGCGACGATGGCGAGCAGGATGGTGATGGTGACGAGCAACGACGTCGAGAAGCTGCTCACCACGAGCAGGCCCGCGCCCCACCAGAGGGCCGCGGCAGACCCGATCGCCAACATGATCGCCAGGAAGGTGCGGATCTCTGCGTCGGTGCGCGGCCGGGAGTGGACGGTGCGCCACAGCAGCGCGCGCGCGGCGGCGATGACGACGAGGCCCGCCCCCCAGACGGCCAGCCGCGACCAGGGCACCTCGGCCGACAGCACCAACATCACCGCCAGCCCCGCGGTCGTGGTGGCGCGCGCCGTCGCCGGCAACGCGGCCAGCACCTCGCGCGAGCAGAGGACATCGATCGCTTCCTCACGACCGGCGACTGCCTCGTGGTTGTTCGCCATGCGGAGTGTGGGAGAGTACTCCTCCCGATGGCGCGGACGCTGCGAATCCTGCTCGTAGACGACCACGGCCTCTTCGCCGACGCGCTGGCCGGCGTCCTCGCCAGGCTCGGCGAGCACGTGGCCGTCGTCTCGGCGCGCACGTGCGAAGAGGCGCTCGAGACGCTGAAGGGCCCGGGCACGTTCGACCTCGTGCTGCTCGACCTCGGTCTGCCTGGCCTCAAGGGGCGCCTGGCCTTCGAGGCGGTGCAGAAGGACGCCCGCGGCGCGGCGGTGGTGATCGTCACCAGCGCGGAGCCGACGGCCGAGACCCTCTCGTTCTTGCGCGCCGGCGCGCGCGGTTATGTGCACAAGCGCTCGAGCAGTGACGAGCTCCTCGCGGTGCTGCGCTTCGTGTTGGCAGGCGGCACCCACATTCCCGCCGCGGTGCTGGACGCGCGCCGCGACGGCGAGCAGGTCTCGCTCACGCCGCGGCAGCGCGAGGTGCTGACGCTCCTGGCGCGCGGGAACAGCAACCGCGAGATCGCCCAGGCGCTCGGCATCTCGGAGGCGACCGTGCGCGTGCACGTCAGCAGCGTGCTGCGCGCCCTCGACGTCGAGAGTCGCACGCAAGCCGCCACGAGCAGCCTCGGCCGGCAGCTCGCCGACGAGGGGTGACCGTCGCCTAAACGAAACGCGTAGGCGCTTCGGTGTCTGTTCGGCGTGTACAGGGGCCGGTACTTTTGTGCGATGCCACGGCACTCTTCGAGCTCGCGCGTCGTTCGGCTCCTCGTCGTCATGATGGTGGTCGCCGGGTGTTCTTCCGGACCGCCGCCGGGCGGAACCGGCGGAGGCGACGCGACAGGCGGCGGCTCCGCGACAGGCGGCGGCTCCGCGACGGGCGGCGGCTCCGCGACAGGCGGCGGCTCCGCGACGGGCGGCGGCTCCGCGACGGGCGGCGGCTCCGCGACGGGCGGCGGCGACGCGACCGGCGGTGGCTCCGCGACGGGCGGCGGCGCCGCGACCGGCGGCGGCTCCGCGACGGGCGGCGGCGCCGCGACCGGCGGCGGCTCCGCGACGGGCGGCGGCTCCGCGACGGGCGGCGGCTCCGCGACGGGCGGAGGCACGGGCGGCGGTACGGTGCAGTGCACTCCCGGGTTCGCGGACTGCGACAACAACCCCATGAACGGCTGCGAGGCCGAGCTGGCGACCGACGCGAACCACTGTGGCCAGTGTTTCAACTTCTGCGGTGGAGGGCCGAACGCGCAGGGGGTCTGCAACGGCGGCGCGTGCCTGCTCGAGTGCAGCGCCGGGTACGGCGCCTGTGACAGCAACACCGTGAACGGGTGCGAGACGCAGATCGCCACTGCCGCCGCGAGTTGCGGGGCCTGTGGCCTGGTGTGCCCGGTGTTCCCGCAGACCGCCGCTTCGTGCGTGGCGTCGGAGTGCCGTGCTGCCTGCCTGGCCAACTACGCGGACTGCAATCTCAACCTCGCCGACGGCTGCGAGGGCTCACTCGCCGACGACGAGCTCAACTGCGGCGCCTGCGGCGTCACGTGTGGCACGGCCGAGACCTGCATGGCGGGAGCCTGCGCCTGCACCGGCGTCTTCGACTATCGCTTCCCGCCGACGCAGCGGAACGCGGTGACGCTGTCCGACGACAGCTTCACGCTGACCCTCTCGTGCGCCATCGCTCCGGCTTCGCTCACGAACTTCAACCTCGTGGTGCGCGGCGCGAGCGGCGGGGTGGTGGCGGGCACCACCACGTTGACGGCTCCCAACGTGGTGACCTGGCGCGCGGCCGGCACGCGAACGCTCCGCGCGGGCGAAGCGGTCGAGGTGCTGGTGCCCGCGGGGCTGCGCAGCCTCGACAACACACGGCAGATCTCGACCTACCGGGTGCTCCAGGGGTTCGTCGCCACGGCGCCTGGGGGCAGCGGCGCCTTCGTCACCGGCTCGACCATCGCCTGGAGCTCGTCCTCCTTCGCCTTCTTCGGCCTGGGTGACGTCGATGGCGACGGCGACCTCGATCTCGCCACGCGCGAGGGCGTGCGGCTGAACGATGGCCAGGGCGGCTTCAGCGCCAGCGTCATCGGGCTGGGCCCCACAAGCACTTCGGACGGCGTCTTCGTTCGCGACTTCGATGGAGATGGCTTCGCCGACGTCTACTTCCTTGGCGACGCCACCAGCGCCGTCTACTGGGGCGCGGCCACCGCCCCGCTGTCGACCTCCACCACCATCGCCGAATCAGGGATCGGGTCGGCGGCGACCTTCGGCGACATCGACGGAGATGGGCTGCTCGACGTCGTCATCTCCTTCCCCAACTCCGTGCTCCAGACCCGGGTTCGAAAGCAGCTCATGAGCCCGGCTCGCACGTTCGGGCCCGCGACCCAGTTCGGCACCGCGGGGCGCCGCCACGTGCGCCTCGTCGATCTCGACCGCGACGGTGATCTCGACGTGGTGCAGGCGAACGAGCTCTACGAGCAGCTCTTCGCGAACGATGGCCTGGGGACCTTCACGGCCATCCCGACCACCAACCTGGGCGCCACCGGCAACCACGTGATGGGCATGGCCGCGGGCGACGTGAACGGCGACGGCCTCGCCGACGTGCTGATCTCGCAGCTCAACATGGCCCCCGAGCAGCTCCTGCTCGGCAATGCGAGCGGCACGCTCACGGCCTCGACATCGCCGTTCTCGGGGTCGGGCCAGATGGAGCTGGTGGACATCGAGGGGGACGGCGACCTCGACGTGTTGGTCATCAACGGGGGGAATCTCGCGTTCCACCGCAACAACGGCAACGGCTCGTTCCCCGGAGGTGCCACGGCCATCGCCACCTCGGGCTTCGCGGTCGGCGACATCGACGGTGACGGCGATGTCGACCTCATCACCAGGTCGACCGACGGGAGCACCCTGACGGTGCGCATCAACGGCTGCGCTGGCGCGAGCTGCGTCTGTGGCAACAGCTCGATCGACGGCGCGGAGGCGTGTGACGACGGCCCGAACGGGTCGGCTTCATGCGACCCCGACTGCACGCTGCGCGTGTGCGGAGACGGCGTGGTCAACGCGCTCGGCGGTGAGCAGTGCGACGACGGCAACGCGATCGCGACCGACGCGTGCAACGCCTGTGTCACCACGACGTGCACCGACGGCGCGAAGAACCGCGACGAGACCGACGTCGACTGCGGCGGCAGCTGCATGCAGAAGTGCGGCGCGGGCAAGAGCTGCCTCACCGGCGCCGATTGTCAGGGCGGCGCATGCTACGGCTACCAGTGCAGCTACCGGGCTGACTTCGAGACTGGAGTGATCCCCGCCGAGTTCAGCACCTCGGGCGCCGCGAGCTGGGCGGTCGACCCGATGTACCCCATCGGCGTGGCGCCCCCGGGCCCGGTCAGCACGCGGTCGCTGATCAGCGGCATCGTCCCCGGCACCGGGGTGAGCAGCCTCTTTCTCACCGCGACCTTCGCGGGCACCTCCAACCGCATCAGGTTCCTCACGAAGACCAACACCATCTCCGGCCACGGAGCGCTCGTCTTCCTCATCGACGGCGTCGAGGCCCGCCGGTGGACCGGCCCTCGCCGCGACAGCACCGGCGTCAGCAGCGAGTTCCCGGTCACACCCGGTGCGCACACCTTCACGTGGCGCTTCGAGCAGATGAGCCCCTCGGGCTCGCTCCTCGTGAACGACCCGAAAGACCGCGGCTGGGTCGACGACATCGTGCTCATCGGGGGCGCACCGTGAAGGGCCCGCAAGCGCTCGCGTCCGCCCTCGAGGCGATCCCCGAGCAGCGCGCTCTGCGCTCGTAGCGGTTCGCGATGGCGTTGAAGAACAGCTCGCCGCCTGCGCGGCCGAAGAGCACCAAGCCGAGCTCGTCGACTCATGGTGAGCGCCACATGACTCGATGAGGTCGGCTACCCCTCCCCTCGTACGACGCCCGCGACGCTGACCTGCTCTTCAACGTCGTCTCGCGCCGATGCGAGGACAAGAGCATGGGCGCCGACATGCCGCCAAGGGGCCGAGTGGGGAGCAATAGTTGTCGTTCACTGGGGCGGAGTAGTTGACGCTGAGGACTCGGTGGTTCCCGGAATCATGCGGCGGTTGGGGAATGTCGGCCCCCGCTGGTCCTCTGAACGCGGGGCGTCGACTCGGCCGTCAAGACGGCTAGGCTCCTTACCGATCGAAATGGGCAGCGTGACCGCAACCGGCGTTCGACTCCGCGAAAAAGTCGCAGGCCTTTGGCAGAAACTTCGGGCCCGCGTGTCCGCCTGGACAGCCGGCTCTCGTGAGCAGCAGGCGGCGCCAAGCTGCGATGTGCTCGTCTTCGTCGCGACCTCGACTGAGCACGACCAACTCAAGGCCCGTGCCGCAGCACTCGGCCTTTCATTCGCGAAGCGGAAGGGACGGTTCGGCTCGTACTACGACTTGGGTACGGTCGGTGCGAACCGAGTCCTCGCCGTGAAGACGCAGATCGGAGCATTCGGCCATCGGGGCTCGGCGGCAAGCGCGCTGCTCTACTTGAGTGAGACTGGAGCCACAGGAATCGTCAGCGTGGGAATGTGCTTCGGCATCGACCGCACTGCCCAGAAGGTCGGCGACGTGCTCGTTTCATCCGGACTCGTCGCCTACGACGACCGCGAAGTCTGCGACCAACCGACGACGCGGTGGGACTACAGGTACCGCAACCCCGCTCTCTACAGGTCGAAAGGGTCGCTGTACGCCATGTTGCAGCGCTCCATCACGCAGTTGGGCGGCTCCGCAGGTTACGGCGCAAGAACAGGCGCGTTGCTCACCGGAGGCGCACGCATTTCATCGCGGGACTACCGCGACATGCTAGTGGAGAAGCTGTCAGTTTGCGGGGAACCGATCGTTGGAGGAGAGATGGAGGGAGCAGGCCTGCTCTCCTCGTCCGATCCCGGTGACCCCGTGTGGATCGTCGTGAAAGGGATCTGCGACTTCGCCGATTCCCCGACGAGAGCGACCGACGCTGAACGAACGCTAGCCTGCCGAAATGCCTGCGACTTTCTTCTGAAGGCCTTGGCGGCTACGATTACTTAGTAAAGAGGTACGGAAAGATGCTGTCACTGGATCGCTACTTCGAGAAGGCCAAGAGCCCGCAGCTCCCACCAGACGCACGGCGAGTTGAGGCGAGGTTGGGGCGGTTCGCCAAAGCGGTTTGCCTGTTCGATCGGGAGCGTGACGGGCTTTCGTTTCGCCCTGCGTCTCTGACGATCCTCTTCTTTGCGAAAGGCTCGACGCAACCCGCGGATGACCTCAAGGTCGAATGGGACGCGAGGCTGAACCTGTTCCTTGTTGAGCGTGGCATTCGAGCTGAAGATCAGGAGCAGGAAGCTCGCCGTCTGGCGCTCGCACTGAAGGCCGATCTCAGTTCGGCCGAGATGAAGTACGGCGATGGGTTCTTCAACAGCGTCCTGTTCCAATATCTCCGCGAGCACGAACTCGCTGCACGGGAGCCGATCAAGAGCACGATGGCGGCGACGCATGCGCTCGAACCGTCTTTCACTGAGGCGTACCACGACTGTTCTGCCTTCATTGACCAGACCTTGAAGGACTGGACGCAGCGCCTGAATGGGCAGCTCGGCTACGAGAAGGCCCAGACCGTTCAGGTACTCGTTGCGGGGGTCAACGAATACTTGGACGAGCGGTTTTCCGTCACGAATCGCAGGATGCTGGGATTCGGCTCTGGGTCGCGCTGACGCAGGTCAGCGCGACTCTTTCCGACGGAACGGTGTTCGGCATGAACCGGAACGAGTGTTCGGCTTCGAGAGGAATGAGGGTTCGGCATCGCGGAATCCGCGCGTGGCGGCGCTGGCGACAGCCCGCGCCGCGGAGCTGTCCGCGGCCCGCCGCCCTTGCCGCTGCATCAAGATGCCGACGCCGGATTTTGAACTGGCTGCATTACTCGGCGAAGCGGCAGCGCCTGAAGCGCGGAGCAACCCTCGATCGCTGAAATCCCTCAAAGCGCGACTTGCCTTGTGATGCGCAAAGAGCTGCGTCTTAGCGGTGGCTCAACGTCGGTTAGCGCGACCACAACGCGTGCGGCAGCGGTGCGGAGTTCAACAGGTCGCGCCGTGCACGCCAGCTTGGTAGGTGGCGGTCCATCAGCGCGAAGAACCGTTCGTCGTGGCGGCGGACCACGAGGTGCGCGAGTTCGTGAACCACGATGTACTCGATGCACTCCACCGGGCACTTCACCAGCTCCAGGTTGAGCCACACGCGCCGCGCCGCTCCGTTGCACGCCCCCCACTTGGTCCTCATCTTCTTGATGCCGCAGTCTTTCGCCTCGACACCCAACCTTCGCTGCCACTTCTCAATCAAAGGCCCCGCGACTAGCCGGAGCTGCTTCCGGTACCACGCTTCGAGAACCACTCGCCGGGATGAAGCCCCCGCTCCGCCGCGAACACGGAGCTCGATGACAGAGTGCTGCATCCTCACGCTCTGCGTGGCCGAGCCCTCGAACTCGACGACTCGGAGCCGGTAGCGCCGGCCCAGGAAGTAGTGGCTTTCCCCGCTGACCATCTCGCGCTTCGACTGCCTCGGCTGCTTCAGGAACTTGCGGCGCTGGCGACCGATCCACCCGAGCTTGCTGATGACTGCCAGCCGCACGGCATCGTTCGACACCGTCATGGGCGCAGCCACGCGAACGCGCCCATAGGGCGGGTACACGCCGAGGTGCAGATTCTTGATGGGCTTACGGACCACATGAACCTTGATGCCGCTCACCTGGATGGCGTGGTCAGTACTCATCGTTCTTCTTCACGATCTCCAGAATGCGATCCGCCGCCGACTCGTCACCGTCCAGCACGGCCTTGATGGCGTTCCGAACCCTCTTCGTCTTCACCGGGTGCGAGCGCCAGCCGTCCTGAGTGATCTCACGGACAGTGGCATCCACCGCGACGGCGAGTTCCTCCTTGCGGCCCAGGTTGTCGAACAGAGCGCGGCGACCCGGCGTATCCATCGTCTTCGGGTAGGTGCCACCGATAGCCGGGTTCTTCACCTGCTTGGTTAGCTCGACGATCTCCTTCAGGTACTGCTGATACTCGAGCGCCTGCTCCCGACGCCGCTTCACGAGCGCATCGAGGAGCTGCGACATTCGTTCGTAGTACTTCGGATTGACCGGCTGCTCGTCGACAATGAGCTTCCGGACGTTGTTCTCAATCGTCTCGGCGACGGCCTTCTCGTTCGACTGAATCGACTTCGGCAGGGCTTTGACAGCGTCAGGGCCTCGCTCAACGATGAGTTGCACGAGGGGTACCTCATCGAACGCTGATACCTTCACGCTGTCTTCCGCGCGGATGTACGTATCGATGAGGTGCCGCATCGCCGGCTCGTACATCTTCAGGTCGATGTAGTCGCCACTGGCGAGCTTCACCTCGGTCCGCGCCTTCTCGTAGTGGTCGGCGTCCTTCTTCAACTCGCCAATCTCGGTCGCCGAATAGCCGGCTTGAGAAAGCTCGTTCGCGAGGTCTGCGTAGGCACGGATGAAGCCGGCGACGTGCTTGTAGAGCGCAAGGCGCAATGGCTCGTTGGTCTTGAGCTGCGCGGCATTCCCCGACTCCTTCGCGCAGAAGTACCGGAGGTAGGCCTCCGTGTCCTTCGGAGGCTCGACGTTCTCGCAGAGCGCCTTCACCGTCTCGCGAGTCTCATCCAGCCGCTCGCGGGCCTTGGCCAGTCGGTCTTCCAGAAGGCCAGCGACGTCCTCCTTCTCGTAGCCGTCCAGAGCGCCTGAGGTGTAGTCATTGACGGCGCCCTCCAGACTCTTAAAGAGGTCCTTGTAGTCGACGATGTAACCGTACTCCTTGTCTTCGCCGTCGAGCCGATTCACCCGGCAGATAGCCTGGAAGAGCCCGTGGTCCCTCATCTGCTTGTCGATATAGAGGTACGTCGCGGGCGGGGCGTCGAAGCCCGTGAGGAGCTTGTCGACGACGATGAGCAGCTTCATCTGGCCCGGCTCGTCGACGAACTTCTTCTTCACCGCCTTCTCGAACTCCTCAATGCGCGTCACCGCGTTCTCTTCGGACTCGTTGAACCACGCGGCGAGCATCTGCTTATAGATGGTGTACTTCTCGACGATGTCGGTCGTGCCCTCGCCGCTCTCCTCACCTTTGATGTCGGCGATGTTCGGCGAGTAGGAGGTGACGATCGCGCACTTCGCGGCGAGGGGCGTCTTCGAGAAGAGCTCGTAGAACTTGCACGCCTCGTAGATGCTGCCGGCGACGAGCACTGCGTTACCGCGCCCACTGGCGAGCCGGTCACGGGTCTCCATGTCGAACAGGATGTCGGCGACGATCCTCTGAAGCCGCGACTGGCTGGAGAGCACCCTCTGCATGGTGCCCCACCGCTTCTTAAGTTCGGCCCTCGCGGGGTCAGTGAGCCCCTTGGTCTTCGCTTCGAACCACTGGTCGATCTTTCCTTGTGAGGTGATGTTCTGGTCGATGTCGCGGGCCTCGTACCGGAGATCGAGCACGACGCCGTCCTTCACGGCCTCGTCGAACTTGTAGGTGTGGATGTAGCGACCGAAGACCTCAATGCTCCGCTTCTTGTCGGCCTTCAGTAGCGGCGTCCCGGTGAAGCCGATGAACGTGGCGTTGGGCAAAATGGCAGTCATGGCATCGTGCAGCTCGCCTGACTGGGTGCGGTGACACTCATCGACGAAGACGAAGATGTCGCCCTTGGCTTCGAAGTCCTTCGGCAAGGCCTTCTTCAGTTCCTTGACGTAGCCCTCGACGTCCCCCTCGGCGTCTGCCTTTCCGCCGAACTTGTGGACGAGGGAACAGATGAGCGACCGCTTCGCTGTCTCGGGAGTCACCGAGTGCAGGGTGGCGATGAGGTCCGCCCCGCTCTTGGTTCGGTAGATGTCTTCGTTGACGCCCTTGAAGACCTTTTCAATCTGCTCGTCGAGCTCGGTTCGGTCCGTGATGATGAGCACGCGCGCGTTCTTGATGTGCTCGCGGATCCACTTGGTGAGCCACACCATTGTCAGGCTCTTCCCGCTGCCCTGGGTGTGCCAGATGATGCCGCCCTGGCGCTCCTTCACGTGTTCCTGAGCCGCGCGGACACCGAAGTACTGGTTGTGGCGGCAGAGCTTCTTGATCCCCGCGTCGAAGACGATGAAGTCGTGGATGAGCTCGAGGAACCGGACCTTGGAGCAGAGCTGCTTGAGCGCGCGGTCGAGCGGGTTTTTGTCCTCGCCGGGCTCCTTCCAGCTCAGGTAGTATTTCTCGGGCGTCTGGATGGTACCGTAGCGCAGCCCTTCGGTGTCGTTGCCCGCCATGACGAACTGCATCGTCGAGAAGAACGGCTGGATGAACTCCTTCTTTTGGTTGTCGAGGTTCTGGCGGATGCCCTCGGCCACCGACACGGTGGACCGCTTGAGCTCCAGAGTTCCGAGGGCGATGCCGTTGACGTAAATGACAACGTCCGGTCGCTTCGGGTGCGCCTTTGGGTCCGCTGGTTTGACGCTGACTTCTTCGGCGACGCCGAACCGGTTCCGCTCGGGATTCTTCCAGTCGATCAGCCACACCGTTTCCGCGTTGGTGCCGACCTCACCCTTCACCTTCACGCCGTAGCGCAGCAACTCGTACACGGCGCGGTTGCGGTCGTAGATACTCAGGCTGGTGTTCCCTGCGACTTTGAAGACCTCGGCGATGGCCCGACGCACGAGCACGTCGCCGTCTTCACGCTCGGCGAAGCCCTGATAGTTCATGAGGAAGTGCTCGAGCCGGCCCTCGTCGATATTCCGGTTCTCGAAGTCGCTCTTGTCACCGAGGTACTCGTAGTGGAGGTCATCTTGGAAGAGCTTCAGGACGCGGGCCTGCGTCCTCTTCTCCATTTGGCCGACTGCGCTCATACGAGGCGCGTCCTTCCCGTGAGCAAGTCCTGCATCATCCCCTGCTTCAGGAACCTCGTCTTCTCGCGGCGGGCTTCGAGGGCGTGGAGTTCGGCGTCCATGTCGTCAAGGATGGCGGAGATTGCGGCCTGCTCGTCCACGTCCGCTGGCCAGATGAGCCGCAGGCTGCTGAATCGGGAACTCCCAAGGTGCGCGACGGACGTTGTCTGCGTCGCGATGCTGGCGAACGTGCCGTCGATTTGGCACCGGCGAAACAGGTGTGCCGCAAACCCCGCATTCGTCTGCGGTCCTGCACGAAACCGCAGCAACTGATTCTGCATCGCGCAGGGCGAACCGAATTCGTTCCGATAGATCGAACAGCGACCCACCAACTCCAGCGACTGCCCCTCGTTGAGAAGGACGTCGCCGGGCAAGATTCGAAATCGATCAAACTCCGCATCCGTCATCGGCATCGACAACACGTCATCGACGTCGATACGGCCGTCTAGAACGTTCTTCGTGCGGAGGTACGGGCGAGGCGTTCCGGGCGCGTAGATTGCCAACGCCTTGCCGGCGAGCACGGCGCCCATTTCTGCGACGAGTCTTGTTGTCCACTTCCCACTGAAGCCGGGGAGGCGAGTTCGGCCGGTGAGCAACTGCTGCATCGTCGCCTGCTTGAGGTCGCGATTCTTGGCAATGAGCTTGTCCAGCGCGGCCAGCAGCGCGTCCGCGTCCCCGAGCGCCGCCACGATCGCGCGTTGCTCGTGGAGTGAAGGAATCTGGATGAGCAGGCCAGCAAGAGCTCCTTGGTTTAGATTCGTCATCGTGCTTCCCACGGAAGCCTCCGTGATGGACGCGATGGCGCGAGGGCTGGAAAGAACTCGCTGAATGAAGTCGGATGACACGGTACTGGCGCACCGGACGATCATCGAGCCGGTGCCGCAGAGCCAACCGGCTTCGTGAGGCCGAACGACTGCGCACCGCCCCATGTCGCCTCGTCGACCGATGACAACGTCACCGGTTTGAAGCCTAAAATCGGCCAAGCCAGCGGCTGCTGCCTCCGTGATCGACATCGTCGCAGTTGGGACGATGCACCCATTGACGATGTGCATGGGGTTCACGATAGGTACGCCGTCATTTACGTAGTCGGACTTGTGAAGAGAGCTTCCGAACGGCCCCGTTCGGAAGCGTGCATGCTGGCCGAGTCTCTCGACCTGCCAATCGCCAGGCACCAATCCGATCTCTGTCTCGCGGTACTGTGGCTTCACGGCCACTCCCGTCCCATTGATTTCAGATGAGCGGCGACCTTGGCCGCGAGTTCAGCGACCTCGTTCGTCGCGCCCGGAAGTGTCTGGGCGTAGCGCAGCGCAAGCTCGCGGATTCGGCCGGTGACCGCTCGGCTCACGCGATCGAGTTCGGTCTGCACGTCGGCGGCCAGCGCCGACAGCCACTTGGCTTCGACTACCAGCGCCTTGACATCGTCCCCCGTGAGTTTCCCGTAGCGGGCAGCGACGCCTTCCTCCAGCGAGGCTTGTGCGGCCTTCAACCTAACCCTCGCTTCGGCCTCCTTGTCGAGAACAGCGGAGTACTCGGTCAGCGCTCTCCGCTCGTCGGCAGAATCTGCATCGCTCCCAAGCTCCTTGAGCCGTGCAGCAACCGCCTTCTTGGAGATTTTCTCCTTGTCGTCGATCACCTCTTCCAGCAGGCCGCCTTCACCGCCCTCCTCCTCCTTCATCTCGTCGAGCTTCTGCCCCAGGGCCGCAAGTTCGGCCTCGATGCCATCGATGGCGGCGCGGTCCTTCGAGAAGTACCGCTCCACCAAAAGCGACCCCGGCACGAGGTCGGACTTGTACTTCTGCTTGTCCACGATGAAGTCGTGCTCCTCTTTGCTCTTCGGCTCCTTGGTTTCGACGATGAGCCTTGGCTTGGCGGCTTCGACCCAGCCGGCGTGCGCGATGAGGTACACGTCGTCCTGCATCGTCGTTGCCCAGTAGTCCATTAGGTGCTGGTACACGTCGTAGGCGTCCACCAGCTTCGCCTTGCTGAATGTGGCCAGCAGGCTCTCCGACAGTTCTTCGATGAGCGCCTTGGGCTTGTCGCCCCTGGCGACCCCAAGTAGGCGCTGCGTGTTCTCCGCGCTCCACTTGGAGAAGAGCTTGTTCACGGTCGCGTTGAATGAGGTGAACTCCGGGTGAGCGAAGATGGCGGCCTTCACCTCCCCCGGAGGTACCCTCAGCCGGCTGTAGCCCGGCCGGCCGAATGACTCAAACAAGTGCTGGCGCACTGAAGGGAAGACCTTCCAGTAGCGGTCGAGCGCGTCGAGGTCTCTTTCGGGGATGCCGCCGCGCAGGTGGCCGTCGATGTCTTGGAGATCCTCCGGCTCGGAGCTATCGATGTAGCGCGGGAGGCTTAGGTTGAAGTCGTTCTTCTCGTTGCCGATTTCCGACAGCGGCACCAGGCGCGAGTAGCGCGGCACTTCGAGCTCCTTATTGAAGGTGTCGACGATGCGATGGATGTCCTGGGCGCGAAGACGGTTCTTGTTGCCGTCCTTGGTGAACCCCTTCGATGCGTCGACCATGAAGATACCCTTGCGCGACTGGGCGTTCTCCTTGTCGAGCACCACGATGCATGCGGGGATGCCAGTGCCGTAGAAGAGGTTCGTGGGTAGGCCGATGAGGCCCTTGATGTAGCCTCGGTTGACGACCTCACGCCGGATGTTCGCTTCCGCACCGCCCCGGAAGAGCACGCCATGGGGGAGAATGATGGCTCCCTTGCCCGTGCTCTTGAGCGACGTGAGCACGTGGAGCAGGAATGCGAAATCGCCGTTCTTTTTCGGCGGCACACCGAACTCGAAGCGCTTGAACTCGTCCTCCTCCGGGTGCAGTCCTGTCATCCACGCCTTGTTGGAGAACGGCGGATTCGCCACCACGAAGTCGAAGGTCTTCAACATCCCCTTCCCGTCCTTGTAGTGCGGCGCCGAGAGTGTGTTGTCTTTCCACAGGTCCGCTGTAGTGCAGTCGTGGAGAATCATGTTCATCCGGGCCAGCGCCCAGGTGGCGTTGTCCATCTCCTGGCCGTAGCAGGCGAGTTCGCGGCCAGCGTTTGCGCGCGCCTCGTCCCACGCCTTGAGGAGCAAGGAGCCTGAGCCGCAGGTCGGGTCGTAGATGTTCTGATTGGCCTTCGTCGCGTCACCGATGCCGATGACCTTAGCCATGATGCGGGACACCTCGGCAGGCGTGTAGAACTGACCCTTGCTCTTCCCCGACTCGGTGGCGAAGTGCCGCATCAGGTACTCGTAGGCGTCGCCGAGGAGGTCGTCGCCTTCGGCTCGATTGGCCCGAAAGTCGAGCGCCGGCGTGTCGAAGATGGAGATCAGCTTGGTGAGCCGGTCCACCATCTCCTTGCCCTTACCGAGCTTGTCCGAGTCGTTCCAGTCGGCGACATCGATGACGCCCTTCAGCTCGTTCTTCTCCGCGAGCCTGGCGACGATTTTGTTCATCTTGTCGCCGATTTCTTTGTCGTTCTTGAGGGCGACCATGTCCGCGAAGCTGCCGCCCTTCGGTACGTCGAGGAGGGCGTCCTTCTGCCCTGCCCACTTGTCCGAGACGTACTTCACGAACAACAGCACGAGGATGTAGTCCTTATACTGCGAGGCATCCATGCCCCCGCGCAGTTCGTCGCAGCTCTTCCAAAGCGACGAGTAGAGTTCCGACTTCTTGATGGCCATCAGCAACCCTCCGAGGTGGCAGATCTACCTCAGCCAAAGAGAATCCTTGGGATGTCTTCAGGCAGACCGCGTCCTTCTGCTCAATTACCGTGCCGGGAAGGGCCGCCCTTACAGGCGCTGCCCCGCTCATTCGAGCGTGCCTCGAATTCCGAAGCGACCAGCGTTCCCACTTCTACAACACGTCGGCAAACGTCTCGCGCACCGGCAGCGCGCCGTCGATCTCCGTCCAACAGCGATCCGTCACCGCCGCGCTGTACTTCTCCGGCACGCCCTCCCGCGTGGCCGTGACCTGCAGTCCGAGGTGCATCAACTCCCGCCCGTGCGGCACTCCGCCGTTCTTCAGAATCCTCGCCACCGCGACGTGCCGCGCGTGATTCATGCCCGGCAGCCGGCCGGCGAGGAAGAGGTCCACGACCCGCTCCATCCACGGCTCCATGAGCAGCCTCCAAAAAGAAACCGCCGAGGCCCTTTCGGGACTCGGCGGTTCGTTCACTGCAGTTGCGGGGGCAGGATTTGAACCTGCGACCTTCGGGTTATGAGCCCGACGAGCTACCAGGCTGCTCCACCCCGCGTTATGTGCGGGCGTAAGTACGCCGCGGCACCCACCCAAGTCAAGCGAACCTTCTAGAACTCCGAAGATTCGAAGAACTTCGCGGGGTGCTGAGTCGCCTGCACGTTGGTGAACTCGTACTGCTCCTTCAGCGTCCCGTCGGCCTCGTAGGCCTCGACCTTCGCGGGCAGCCGGGTCTCCACATCCGTGCAGATGCGCGACTTGGCGGCATCGAAGCCCTTCCCGCCGTTCGGAGCCACGTAGACGGTGCACCACTTCCCCCGCCCGTTCCACCCCTCGTGCACCACCTTCATGCCGCCCGCGGCCTGAGCGCGATCACGCTCTTTGAGGCGGATCGCGCCAGCAGTGGTCAAGATCGGCG
>CALJKW010000058.1 GCA_937980205.1 uncultured Myxococcales bacterium
AGACGCCGCACACGAAGACGAGGGTGAAGTCGATGCCCCACAGCGAAAGCTTGCGTCTCACGCGGATGTGCAGCGGCGGTCGCTTCCGCAGCCCACCCAGACCGTCGACGAGCTCGCGGCAGCGGATGAGGATGGCCCGCACCGTCGAAGGACTCTTCGACGCGCCGTGCGTGCGCATGAGCAGCACGCGAATGCCGCGCAGACCCAAGTCGGGGCGCTCGACGTGCAGCCGGCACACCGCCTCCTCCACCTCGGGCGGGCTGCGGTTGTGGCCGCCGCGCCGCCACGCGCGAACAGGCACCGGGCGCTCGAGGCCCAGGCGAACGAGCAGGCCGCCGAAGCTCTGTCGCACGCGACGCGCGCCGCGCAGCAGCCGCCGGCCGGACGACTCCACCTTCAGCCGACTCCACAGCGCCGCAACGGCGAGCCAGAGCAGCGCCTCGGCCACCGCGCGGAACGGCCACGACAGCACGCGCTCCATGAGTCCCTCCTCCGGCCCCGAGCCTGAAGGACGGCGGCGCAGGAAGCGAGTCAGTGCGCGTAGAGCGCGGCCGCCGAGTCGGGCGTCGCCGCAACGCGCGGCCAACCGGCGCGCTCCTGGACATCACCGCACGCAAGGATGCGCTCGCCGAAGTCACCGACTTCACCTTCGACGTCAATGGCCGGCTCACGCTCGTGCGCGAGCCGCTCCTCGACGCCACCACGCGCCGCACGCGCTCCACGCAGTACGCCTTCCTCCCCGGAGGCGGCGAGCGGGTAACCGAGGCCTACGGCTTCGTCGACGCCAACGGCATCCCGCTCGACGCGCAGCTCACCGTCACCGAGCTCGACGCCACCGACGAGCAGGTGAAGGTGACGAAGGCAGGCACCGCCGGCGGCGGAGCGACGTGGGAGTACGCCTTCGGCCCCCGCGGCCTGCTGGCCACAGCCAAGCTGCCCACGCAAGGCGTCTTCTCCTACGGCTACGACGCCCTCGGCCGCTTGAGCGCCGTGACGCCGCCGGGCGGCGGCATGGCTCCGGAGAGCTTCGCCTACGACTTCCTCGGCCGGCTGGCTCAGCGCACCCGTGGGCCTTTCGCGAAGTGGGCCGCCACCTGGAGCGACGGCGAGCAGGCGCTGTCGCTGCCCACGGCAGGCTCTGCCGGCATCATCACCACGCTGCTCGACGGCCACGGCCGCCCCTCCCACGTCACCTACGCGCGGGGACCGGACTCCACGGGCGTCGGCGTCTCCGAGAAGCTGCTCGCGTACGACGGCTGGGGCAGCCTCGTGTCGCTCACCGAGAAGCGCACCGGCCAGCCCGACGTGGAGATGCACTGGGCGTACAACCCGAGCCACCAGCTGGCGTCGGTGACACGCGCAGGCACCGGCACCACGTACACCTACGACGCCAGCACGCGACAGCCGCGCTCGATGACGAGCGCCGGCGCAGGCACCGCCACGTACACCTATGACGCGTTCGACAGGCTCGGCTCCGTCACCGCGCCGCTGGGCACTGTCGGCGTCACCTGGGAGCCGGGCGGAGCGCGCCTCGATGTCGTCTCCGGCGGCGGCCTGGTGCAGCACTTCTGCCACGACATCCGCGGGCAGCTGCGCAAGTTGGTGTCGCTGCAGCCGGGCGGCGCGCTCTCCTTCGACTGCGCGGACGCGCTGCCGCCCACCGCCGTGGTGGCGGTGGAGTACGGGTATGACGAGCGCGGTAACCGCCTCCGCGAAACGCGCATGCAGCAGGGCCTCATCTCCGAGCGCGCGTTCGGCTACGACTTGGCCGACCGCCTGACGGGTGAAGCCGTCGTCGGCGGCGCGGCCAGGACGTGGGAGCCCCACCCCGACGGCACGCGGCACGTCGAGCGCACCTATGCTTCGGCGCCGCCCAGCCTGTCGCCGCCCTTCGGTGGGACGGCGACGTCGCGCCACGAGTACCTCTACGACACGGGTGGCGCGCTGTTGCACATCGCGGACGCCATCAACGGAGGGCCGTACGTGGCGGACTTCACCTCGGACGCCGCCGGGCGGATGACGAGCGAGACACGCGGCGGCGTGACGAAGACGTACGAGTGGGACGCGGACGACAGACTCATCAATGGCACCGTGTCGAGCGTCAGCGGCGTGACAGTCGCCCGCTATACGTACGACGGGCTGGGCATGCGCCGGCGGGCGGAGGTGACGCCGCCGGCCGGTCCTTCTCATGCCACCGTGCGCTCGTGGAGCTGGGCTGGAGCTCAAGGCGACGCGCTGAGCGCCGAGGCTCCGGCGAACGCGACGGCGCAGTTGGCGGTCTCCGTCGCTGGCTTGCCCGTGGGCCAGGGTTCGACGCGGTTCGCGGTGGATGGGGTGGGCTCCGTCGTCGCGCGCGTCGACACGCAGACGCAGGGCGTCTCGCGCGGCTCGTACGACGCTTGGGGCGTGCCTGCGGCTCCGCCCGCCGCCACCGAGGCGAGTCAGGCGTACGCGGGACAGCAGCATGATGCGGACCTCGGGCTCAGCTACGCGCAGCAGCGCTGGATGAATCCGGCTGTCGGCGGGTGGCTCTCTCCGGACCCCGTCTTCGGTCAGCTCGACACCCCCGCTTCTCTGTCCACCTTCGCCTACGCGAACGGCAATCCGACGCGCTTTGTTGACCCAATGGGGTTGCGAGCCGATGCGGCTGGCGAGCCCTGTCTCGATGATGAGCACTGCAAGTATGCCCGCAGCCATCACGTGGACCTGCGGCAGAAATGCGCAGGCGGAGATGGCGACGCATGCGTGGTGCTTACTTCGGTCGACGCGCTCGCCCTCCCGTTCCTGTGGGGTGTCGGCGAGTTGCCCGCGGTTGCTCGGGCCGTCGCCATCTTGTGGCGGCCGGCCGTCGCCTTGTGGGCTGGCATCTCGTTGCTAAGTCGCACGTCCGACGAGCCGAGCGGCGCAGGCGTGGTCGACCCAGTCACCGGGCTGACCTTCGGAACCTTCCAGGGCGCGTACAGCTGCGGGGAAGACATCTCAAGCGGGCGACCGCTATCCCCCACGTGCGTGATGACTGGGTTGGGCGTGGGCGGCCTCGGTCGCGCCGGCTGGGCCATGCGTGCGCAGCGTCTCGAGGCCGAGGCGCTCTATCAGGCTGAGCAGTCGGCGTTCCGAGGCGTACTCGCGCGCGAGAACCGCCTAGCACGCATGCAGTACGCGTTCGACTTCGAAACGCTTCAGTCCTCACCGGCGCGTCAGTGGGCCTTGCAAGATGCGCACATGATTCTGGGCATGGCGAGCGACGAGGCCGCGACCGCGGCCCGTCGGCGGCTCGGTGAATTCATCAGAAAGAACATCGCCCCCGAATTCGAAGATCAGCCCTTCGAATTTTTCCTCCACGGCACGACTAGGCAGAGGGCAAGGGTGTTCCGACCTGCCGCAGGTCGCGAGCTGTTCACCACGACACAGCCCAAGGCAGCAAGATACTTCGGAGAACGTACAGTCGAGCGGTATGGGGCGCATGAAATTGGAGAAGGAGCGGGCGAAGTGGGGGCCACAATCATCGCGCTTCCTCGCTCAGTGTATCGAGACCTCCTCCAGAGGAAACTCGTGCGACCCGGGCGCCCCGTTCCTGGCCTACCGGAGGGCGTCGGACCATTTTCAGAGACCGTTTTTGAACCAGGTGCTCTAGAGACGCTCGAGAAGCACGCAATCTTCGAGGAACTTCCCGCCGAGTACCTGCCTTGATTCCAACGAAATCGATTTCATGCGTTCGCCTCGATGTTTCGCACGGGCAGGATGGCCTGCGGCACTTTTTTGTTCGACCGGAGTACGCAACGAAATGGCACGCGTGGTGGGGAAGACTGTTCGACGAACTCGCCGAACTAGGGCCCAGGGAATCGCACGCACCGCATCCTGAGACCGGCGAACCAATTGAGACGTACAGCTTGAATGCAAAGGAGCGGGACAGGTTGCACGAGCTTCTTAGGAAAGCACCGGAGTCCGAAGTGCGAGAGCATCGCACGTTGCGCTCGATCATTCGCCTCCTCAACGAGAGCAAGCTGCCGGTTCGCGCGATGTATTTCGGACAACCCAACAGCGAGGTGTCCTGATCGCCCAATCGCGGGGCCGAAAAAAGTGAGACGATGACGCGTCTGCCGCGATGAAAAACCGCTCCTCAGGACGCGCGAGAGACACACGCAGGCCGTGGAGCACTACGGCTCGAACATCCGTGCGTTCCGTGCCAATTGGAGCGGAACGAGCACGAACTTGGCCGAGGTGTCGATCGCGCCGATCCTGAGCGCGAAGTGATGCGCATCGCGCTGCGGCCCGAGGTGCTCACCAGCGACGAGCGCATAGTTGCCGCGCTCTCCCATGAGTTTGCTGAACTCACCTTGATGCGAGCGCGCTTCCGGCATCTCGAGTCCCTCGGCGAGGAG
>CALJKW010000059.1 GCA_937980205.1 uncultured Myxococcales bacterium
AGCGACGTCGGCGAAGTGAAGAGCGACGTCGGCGGCCTGAAGAGCGACGTCGGCGGCCTGAAGAACGACGTCGGCGAAGTGAAGAGCGACGTCGGCGGCCTGAAGAGCGACGTCGGCGAAGTGAAGAGCGACGTCGGCGGCCTGAAGAACGACGTCGGCGAAGTGAAGAGCGACGTCGGCGGCCTGAAGAGCGACGTCGGCGGCCTGAAGGTTCAGGTCTCCGTCATCGAGGAGCTCAGAGACGCCGTGCGAAGCAACGGCGTACAGGTGGAAGAGATGCGTCGCGAGCTGAAGGTCGTCGCTGAAGGGCACATGGACTTGCTGACGCGCATCGACCGGACGGTTGACGAGAAGCTGACGCACATCAGAGCGGATGTCGAAGCGCTCAAGATCGTCCAGCACGCCCAGACCCAGGACCTCAAAGTGATCAAGGCTGATCTCCGCGTGGTGAAAGGTCGTGCGTCGCGCGCAAACACCAAGATCGATCTGGTCGACGCAAAGCTCGACCTGAAGGCCGACAAGGCCGACCTGCTGCACCTGATGGGGCGACTGCTGGAAGGGGAAAAAACGGAGTAGGCCGCCGGGCCCGTAGTCCCTAATCTGCGCGCCACCATGGCGACCAACCGCGACTGGCTCGAGTGACCGCCGGTGGGCGAGTTCAGCCTCATCGACGCCTTCGTCAGTGCGCTCCCGCACGCGAAGAGCCCGCGCGGCCCTGGTGATGATGCTGCCGTGCTGCGCGGAAACCTCTGCGTGACGGTCGACGCGCTCGTCGAGGGCGTCCACTTCCAGCGTCCCCCGTTCACGCTGGAAGACATCGGCCACAAGGCGCTGGCCGTGAACCTCTCGGACCTCGCCGCGATGGGCGCGAAGCCAGAGTGGTGGCTCTGCGCGCTCGGCCTGCCCGCGGGGTTCGGAGAGCCCGAGCTGCTCGAGCTCGCCGCCGGCATGCTGCCGCTGGCGCGGCGCCACAAGCTGCTGCTCGCCGGCGGCAACGTGACGAAGAGCCCGGTGCTCACGCTCACGCTCACGCTGGCGGGGACCGCGAAGAAGCCGCTGTTGCGCACGGGCGCGCGGCCCGGCCACCTCATCTACGTGGCCGGAGTGCTCGGCGAGGCGGTGGACCTCGGCTCCCACGCGCAGCGCCGGCCCACGCCGCTCGTCGACGAGGGACAGCTCGCGGCACGCTTCGCGAGCGCCGGCATCGACGTCTCCGACGGAGTGCTCCAGGACCTGGGCCACGTGCTCGCCGCGTCCCGCGTCGGCGCCGACGTCTCGGGAATCCCCGAGCGTACCGGCGAGGACTACGCGCTGCTCCTCGCGATTCCGCCGAAGAAGGCGGCCGCGTTCGAGCGCGCGTGGAAGTTCAAGACGCCGCTGCGCCGCATCGGCGCGTTCAGCAAGACCTCAGGCCTGCGGCTCGACGGGCGCGCCGTCGAGCCGCGAGGCTTCGATCACTTCGCTCAGTAGCAGGCCATCACGCAGACGCGGTCAGCGGTACCGCCGTCCGGGTTGATGCAGCGGCCCGAGCCGCACTGTCCGGCGCCGGTGCACGGAGCACCGTTCATCTGACGCGGCTGGCAGATACCGGCGTCGGCCTGGCAGAACGAGGAGTAGCAGGTCGGACCCTGCGTCGTGCTGCAGACGCCGCCCTGTGTGGACCACGGCACGCAGATGTTGTCCGTGCCGCCGTCCGGGTTCGGGACGCAGTCGTTGAAGTCCGTGCACGCCGGGTCGCCGTCGGGGTCGCACGGCTGACCGGGCCGCCCGATGGGGCCGCAGACGTCGTTGAAGTTGCACTGCTGGTTGAGGCCGCAGTCGAACGGAATCCGGAAGTCACAGTCCTCACCGGCGTCCCTGGTGGTCGGATTCACGCAGCGACCTTCGGCGATGAACGGGTCCTCGACCTGGCAGCGGGTCGGCCACGCGCACGGGCTGTTGGAGCCGAGGTCCTCGCACGTCTGACCGAGCATGCGGGAGAAGTCGGGCGTCTCGACGCAGCGGCCGTCCAGGCACGTCGCGTTCGGGTTGGCGCAGCTGTCCGGAACGCGCGTCTCCGAGTTCGTGCACGCCCCACCGTCCGGGTCCATCGCGGCGCAGGTGCCGAAGACGAAGCCCGCGTCGGGCCGCGGCACCCGGAAGCCCTTACAGTGGTGGCCCGGGCCGCAGTCGTCGTCGATCCAGCACGGGTCGACAGTCGAGAGGAAGCCGCAGGTCTGCGGACCGCCGTCGAGCACGTCGAACGACGAGAACGCGAACGGGTCGCGGTTGCAGTAGCTCGACGCGCACTGCGTCGCCAGGGTGCACGGCTGACCGTCGGCGGCGAGCGCGCGGCACGTGCGCGGCACCGTACCGGCCGGCGGGCAGTAGAGGCCGGGCTGACACTGGGTCGTCGTGTTGCACGACTGATCTGCTCCGCGGCGGTTCTCGCAGCGTGACACGCCGCCGTCGACCGGCACCGTGTTGCAGATGAGGCCAGCGACGCAGTTCGACGTCGTCGTGCAGAGCGCACCCGCCATTCCCAACGGCTGGCACAGGCGCGCGCCGCCGTCGGTCGGCAACGGCGGGCAGAAGCCGGCGTCCGTCTGGCAGGCGAGGCCGTTCGTCGTCGACGACAGCGTCGTGCTGCAGGGCTGGCCAGGCGGCTGCGGCGCAGCGCACGAGCCGCCGTCGGTGCTGTTCGAGCAGCTCAGCCCCGGCGCGCAGGTGGTTGGGGGCCGCGAAGCGGTGCTCGTGTTGCACGGCTGGCCCACCTGCGAGAACGCGGTGCAGGTGCCGCAGCTCTGAAGCGCCTTGCAGTACAGACCGGCGTCGGCCTGGCAGTCGCCGTTGGCGACGCAGGGGTTCCCGGCCTGGCCACGACCGCCGCTCAGCGCGGCCGCGCACTCGGGAGGCGCGTCGGTGTCGTAGCAGTCGGTCAGCGCGATGCGGCCCAGGCACTGCGCCGCGGCGACGGGGTCGTACGTGGCGACCATCGCGTTCACGGCGCGCGCGGCCGTGCACTGCTCGACGTTGAACGCGATGCACGTGGCACGGTCGCGCGCGTCCAGCGTCTGGCAGCGCTCCTGCTTCGTGCAGAACGTCTCGGCGACCTTCTGGCACAGCATGTTGAGCGGAATCGGCGGGCCCGCGTCGATGGTGCCGCCGCCGCTGCCGCCGCCCGTGTTGCCACCCGAACCGCCGGTGTTGCCGCCGCTGCCTCCCGAGCCACCGCCCTGGTTGCCGTTCACGCACATGCCGCTGTTCGGGTCACAGCTCTGGCCCGTGGGACAGCTGACGTCCTTGCACTTGTCTCCGGGACAGCCGGTGAGGACCGCAACGACGGATGCGAGAACCGCCAGGCGCAGGGTTTTCATGAGGACGGCCGCCTACCATCTCCTTGACCTGAAGCCAAAGCGAGCCTCAAGTATCGACCGTCCGGTGCGACAGCTTCGCAAAGAGCCGCTCGAGCGGGTCGTTCGCGCGGTAGACGAGAAGCGCGCGCAGGTCTCGCTGCATCTCAAGATCCTCACCGGCTACGTCGTGCTCGGCGGCGCGCTCATCGGCTTCTTCCGCGCCACCGAGGGCTGGGACTGGATCTTCAAGGCCTCCGCCGCCGGCGCGCTCACCTTCGTGCTCGCCATCGCGCTCCCGTTCTTCCTCCTGCGCGTCAACCGCGTGCAGCGGCTGTCGTCGTCCGCCCTCGAGATCTCCCGCGGAGACCTCTCCAGCCGCGTCGTCGCCGAGGGCGGCAGCCTGCGCGACGACATCGACGAGCTCACCGTCGCCATCGCCAACATGCAGGAGAACCTGCGCGAGCTCGTCAGCCACATCCAGAACACCGCGCAGCTCGTCGCCGACTCCGCCAACGAGCTCGAGCGCTCTGCCGAGGGCGTCAGCATTCAGGCCGGCGAAGCCACCGCCAGCATGAAGCGCATCGCCCGCGGCGCCGAGAGCCAGAGCCAGCTCGTCTCTCAAGCGTCGAAGACCATCAACGACATCGCCAGCGCCCTGGTGCGCACCACCGCCTCGGCCGAGGAGTCGACGAAGGCCGCCACCGCCACCAGCGCCGCCGCCGAGCAGGGCTCGCGCGCCGCCGTGCTCGCCGGCGACAAGGTGAAGAAGGTGTTCTCCCGCATCGAGACCGCCTCGCAGGAGGTCTTCGCGTTCGGAGAGAAGACGCAGGAGATCTCCAAGATCGTCGACGCCATCACGCACGTCGCGCAGCAGACCAACCTGCTCGCGCTCAACGCCACCATCGAGGCCGCGCGCGCCGGCGAGTACGGCCGCGGCTTCGCCGTCGTCGCCGACGAAGTCCGCAAGCTCGCCGAGAGCGCCGGCAAGAGCGCCGAGCAGATCAGCAAGCTCGCGCGCGACATCTCCGGCCAGTCGAGCGCCGTCGTCTCGGCGATGAAGGAAGGCATCGAAGAGCTCGCCGAGGGCCGCGAAGAGCTCTCCAGCATCGTGCGCAACATGACCAGCATCACCGACACCGCGCGCGCCGGCGCCGAGAAGGTCGTGCTGATCAGCGAGTCGGCCCGCGAGCAGCAAAAAGGGTCCGAGCTGATGGTGAACGCGATCGGCGAGATCTCCCGCCTGGCCGGAGAGAACGCGCGCTCGACCGAGCAGGTGCAGAAGGCGATGGAAGATCAGACCCGCGCAGTGACGCAGATGACGCGCGCCGCGCAGGACCTGACGAACCTCTCCGTCGAGCTGCAGAACGTCGTGCGCCGGTTCCGCCTGGGGAGCTGATCAGCGGCGGAACAGCTGCGCCTCGGTGCCTTCCCACAGGCGATCGCGATCCATCCACCGGTTCGCGAGTGAGCCGACGCGCCCGTACATCAGGTCGTAGACCTCGTCGTTCGCGTGCTTCAGCGCCTGCTCGGCGTCCTGGTGCTTCGTCCACTGCGGGAGGAAGTCGACGTAGAACGCGGGCGCGATGTTGCCGCCGGGGTGGCCGATGAAGGCGCCGACGCCCAGCGAGAGCCACTCGCGGCCCTGGCGCGCGCTGCCGCCTCCGGTGTCGTAGACGAGGCGCAGCTTCTCGCGCTGCCACGGCTCGAGCCGGCGCACGACGTCGATGTACCGGTTGCCGTGCGCGAGGATGAACAGGTCCACGTGCGCGCAGCTGCGGGTCGCCTCGTCGAGCGCGGCGAACAGCGCGTCCCCCTGCGGGTGCAGCGGAGTCTCGGTGAAGTACCACGCGCGCTCGTACGCGGCCTCGAGCCGCGGCACGGTGTAGCGCTGCGTGAAGAACTGCTGGTAGCCGGGCACGACGTCGCGAATCGCGATGGCCGCTTCACCGCGCCGGTGCGGCCCGCTCGGGGGAATCGCGGCGACGGCTCCGCAGGTTCCCAATACGAGCAGTGCGGTGATGAGGGCGCGGCGCTTCATGAGTCTCATTCTGTCTGACACCGGCCCCGGGCAAAGAGGTGCTGTTTAAGCGCGGCTGGGGCAGTTCGCCCCGGCTGGCACGCGGATCTGCCGATTCCGCCGAGGTGGCCCCCACCCTGCACTGCGTCATCCGTCATGAAAAAGCTGATGCTCGCCGCCGCGCTGGCGGTGGTGTCGGGCTGTATGGCCCACGCCCCGGTGCTGCGGCTCGAAAAGTCGACGATGACGATTCGGCACGCAGAAGAAGCAGGTGCTCTCGACGTGCCGCTGGCGAAGGCTCACCTGCTGCGCGCGCGCGAAGAGCAGGAGGTCGCTCGCCGGCTCGCCAACGCGCGCGATCCGCGCGCCGAGACGTTGATGGCCTGCTCCGAGGCCGACGCCGAGCTCGCGCTCGCGCTCGCCCGTGAGGCGCAGCTGCGCCACGAGGCGGTGAAGGCCCAGAACGAGCTCGCCGAGCTCAAGTGGAAGGGAGGCTCGCAATGAAGCGCGCGATGTTGACGCTGGTGTTGTGCGCCTGCATGCACGGCGCTCCGCCTCCGCAGCTTCAGCAGGCGCGGCAGGACTACCAGGCCGCGAAGGTCGTCGGCGCGCCGCGCGACGTCGCCGCCGCCGGAGCCGCCCTCGCCGCCGCGAACCGCGAGTTCGAGGAGCGCGGAGACAACATCCGCGTGCGCGACCTCGCCTACGTCGCCAGCCGCAAGGCCGACATCGCTCGCGCCAACGCCCGCGCGTACGCCGAGCGGCAGAAGGTCGCGCAGCTCTCCATCGAAGCGGAGGTGCTCAAGCAGCAGCAGCGCGCGGTGGCCGCGGTCGACGTGGCGCCGCCGCCGCCGCCTCCTCCTCCCAACGCCGTCGCGGTGAACGGTGATGGCCCTGCACCGGCGGGCGTGGCGAGCACGGCGGAGGCCGCGACGGCTCCGACGCCGCCGAAGGTGGAGGTGGCGACCGCTCCTCCGCCGGTGGACGGGACGCAGACGACGTCAGCGCCGGTGGCGGTGCACGGCCGCGCGCAGCGCCCGATGCGTCCGAGCGTGCCGTTCACTCCGCCGAAGCTGAGCTTCGCCGAGGTGAAGGCCGATGACTCGCGCGGCACGGTCATCACCGTCCCGGCGGCGCTGCTCTACGAGCCGGCCTCCGAGGCGCTGAGCCCGACCGCGAAGGCGCGGCTGGATCAGATCGCCGAGTCGCTCGAGGACAACGAGCGCCGCGTCACCATCGAGGTCCACGGCGACAACGGCGCCGGCACCGACGAGCTGTGCGAGAAGCGCGCGAAGGCCGCGCGTGATGCGCTCATCGAGCGCGGCATCGCCGCAGAGCTGATCGAGGCGGTCGGCCGTGGAGACGACGCACCCCTGGTCAGCAACGAGACCGCGGAGAACCGGGCGAAGAACCGGCGCGTGGACTTCGTCATCCGGTGAGGCCGTCAGCCTCGGACCCCTGCGACGTTCACGCTGAGCGGCGGCGCCGGGCGCCGCGGTCGAAGCGGGCCACGTGTCGGCTTCGCGCCCCCTTCGACTTCGCAGCCCTTCGGGCTGCTGCGCTCAGGGCGAACGGAGCTGTGAACAGGCCGCGTCTTGTGACCGACCCTTCGTCTCAGTTCTCGCTCAGCACCGTCGGCAGCGCCGCCGGCTCGGCATCTTCCGGGTTGGCGGCGTCGGTGCCTTCGGCGAACTCCTGGGCGGCGGACGTGGTCACGAACGGGCCGCCGATCTCTTCGGGAACTTCTGCTTCCAACATCTCGTCACCGGCGTTGCCGCCGGAGGTCACCGAGCGGATGAACTCCTCTCCTCGCTCGCGGGCGAACTCGTCGTCCGGCATGTGCTTTCTGCCCTGCGCGCCCGACTTCCGGTTCGCCCGCAGGTTCAACGGAGCGCGCGGAGTCGGCACGGCCTTCACTTCTCTCCTGCTTCTCTTCTTCGCCATGATGCTTCAACGGTAACGCTCGCCGAGGGCCGGCGCGGCGTTACCGGTACGAAACGCTCCGCTTCTCGCCTTGACCTATCCCCTCGATCGGCACAAAGACTGAGGCGTGAAAACGATCCTGGTGGTGGAAGACGACCGGGCCATCCGCGAGACGGTTGTGGATCTGCTCAAGGACGAAGGCTTTGCGAGCGTCACGGCCGTTCGCCACGGGAAGGAAGCGCTCGCCTATCTCGAGTCGGCAGAGCAGCTCCCTGCGCTCATCCTCCTGGATCTGATGATGCCGGTGATGGACGGAGAGTCCTTCCTCCGCACCGTGCAGCAGCACCCGAACACGGCGCTGCGCGAAGTCCCGGTCATCGTGCTCACCGCTTCACGCCGCCGCACCACGCTGCCCGGCGCGGTCACCTGGCTGGACAAGCCGATCGACATCGAGCGCCTGCTGCAGCTGTGCAACCAGTACGTCGGGCCCATCGAGCGCACCGCGCCGTTGAGCACGGAACCGGCGGACGCCTCGGTCGCGAGGTAGCATCCCAGGCGCCTTGCGCCACGTCGTGTTCCGCCTCGAGAAGGACCGCTACGCGCTGCCGCTCTCGGCGATTCGCGAGGTCGTCGTCACTCCGCCGAAGTTCTCGCGCGTCCCCAAGGCCCCCGCGTCCGTCAGCGGCATCATGAACCTGCGCGGGCGCGTGGTGACCGTCGTCGACCTCTCGTCGCTGCTCAAGCCGGCTGATCCGCCGCACCCGACCGGCACCAAGGTCGTGCTGCTCGATCGCGGCCGCCGCGAGCTCGGGCTGCTGGTGACCGAGGTCGACGGCATCGAGGCCATCGAGAAGGTCAGCCCGCCGCCGCCGAAGGCCCCGCCGACGGTGAAGGGGCTCGCGCGGCTCGGGGCCCTCGCCATCACGGTGCTCGAGCCCGACGCGCTCGACGCAGCAGTGGCGGCGGCGTTCTCCAAGAAATGAGCGTGGCGTTGGCGTGCAACCGCGAGTAGTCTCGCCAACGCCATGGCCAAGCGCGTTCTGGTGGTCGACGACGCCATCTTCATGCGTGACATCATCAAGGACATCTTCGCGTCCGGCGGTTTCGAGGTCGTCGGAGAGGCCAGCAACGGCGTCGAGGCGGTCGAGCGCTACAAGGAGCTCAAGCCCGACCTGACGACGATGGACCTCGTCATGCCGTTCAAGAACGGCATCGAGGCGACCCGCGAGATTCTGCGCGGCGACCCCAAGGCCGTCGTCGTCATGTGCAGCGCCCTCGGCCAGGAGGCCCTCGTCATGGAGGCCATCGAGGCCGGCGCCATGGACTTCATCGTCAAGCCGCCCCGCGCGGAAGACGTGCTGGCCGTCGTAAAGAAGGTCCTCGGCGAGGCCTGAGCTACGCTGATTGACGCGTGGCCGTCGTCGACACCTCCAAGTACCTCAACCTCTACGTCACCGAGGCACAGGAGCACCTCGAGCAGCTCAGCCAGAACCTGGTGAAGCTCGAGCAGGCGGGCTCCACCGGGCCGGTGATTGACGAGGCGTTCCGTCACGCGCACTCGGTGAAGGGCATGGCCGCCTCGATGGGCTTCGAGGCGACCGCGAAGCTCGCGCACCGGATGGAGGACATCCTCGACGCGTACCGCACGCTCAAAGAGAAGGTCGATCGCGCGTCGGTGGACCTCTTGCTCTCCACGGCCGACGCGCTGCTCGGCCACGTGCGCGCCGCCGCCGAGGCGAAGGCGTTCCCCGACTCGCTGCAGCTGATGGGCGCGCTCGAGCGCAAGCTCTGGGTGCTCAAGCCCGACTCGGCGCCGCGGCCGTCGACGCCGCCTCCTCCGGCGTCGGTGGCGCGGGGCCTGGGTCTGCCTCCGCGGTACGCGCTGCGGCTCAAGGTGGCGGCGGGCTCGGCGACTCCGGGCGTGCGGGCGTTCCTCGCGCACAAGCGGCTCTCGGGCCTGGGCAACGTCTTCGACCTGCGGCCGCCGCTCGACGACTTGAAGGCCGGGCGCCTGAACGACGGCTCGTTCGCGCTCGAGCTCGAGACGGCGCTGCACGAGACCGAGGTGCGCGCGGCGCTGAACACCATCGCAGACGTCGAGCTGATGAGCCTCAAGGTCATCGAGCCCGAGACGCCCGGCGCGGGGAAGGCGTCGGCCTCGGCCGAGCCGGAGGGCCCGCGCGCGGTCGGCACCGAGCCCTCGCGCACCGTGCGCGTGCGCACCGAGCTGCTCGACCAGCTGCTCGACGGCGCCGGAGAGCTGTTGCTCGCCACCGCGCGCGTCCGCGAGGTCGGCAAGTCGGTGCCGCAGGCGACGCGCGGGCCGCTCGACACCGAGGTCGACCGGCTGCACGCGCTGGTGAAGGACCTTCACGGGAAGGTGATGAAGGCGCGCATGACGCCGATCTCGGTGATGACCGATCGGCTGCCCCGCGCGGCGCGCGACATCGCCCGGCGCCGCGATCGCGACGTCGAGCTCACCATCACCGGAGCGGAGGTCGAGCTCGACCGCGCCATCGTCGACGAGCTGGCCGACCCGCTGCTGCACATCTTGAGGAACGCCATCGACCACGGCATCGAGCCGCCGATCGAGCGCGAGAAGAAGGGCAAGCCTCCGCGCGGGCGCGTCGCGGTGAACGTGCGCCGCGAGAAGGACCGCGTGGTGCTCGAGGTCGACGACGACGGCCGCGGCATGGACGACGCGAAGCTGCGCGCGGCGGCGGTGACGCGCGGGCTGATGACTCCGGATGCGGCGGCGGCGCTGCCGCTCAAAGACGCGCTGATGCTCGCGTGCCTGCCCGGCGTGTCGACGGCGTCGGACGTGACGGACATCTCGGGCCGCGGCGTCGGCATGGACGCGGTGAAGCGCGCCGTCGAGTCGGTCGGCGGCTCGCTCGAAATCGAATCCCAGAAGGGGAAGGGCACGCGCTTTCGGCTGCTGCTGCCGCTGACGGTCGCGGTCGTGCAGCTTTTGTTGGTCGACGTCGGTGACGAGACGTTCGGGGTTCCGGTCGGAAAGGTGAACGGAGTCGTGGAGTTCCCCGAGGCGCAGCTCGCCCGGAGCCAGGCGTCGTCGCTGTTGCCGTTCGGGCAGTCGTTGTTGCCGGTGTACTCCCTTGCGGAGCTGCTCACCGTGCCGGAAGGTCCCTTCACGAACGGCACGCGGCCGTACGTCGTGGTCGAAGCAGAAAGCGGGAAAGTGGCCCTCGGAGTCGATAGGCTGCAGGGCCAGGAGGAAGTGGTGTTGAAAGCGCTGAGTCGTCCGTTGGATCTGGTGCCGGGCCTGGCCGGCGTCACCATCCTGGGTAACGGGCGGCCCATCTTCATCCTCGACGTGCCGAGGTTGCTCTCGTGACCTCGGTGGCCGCTACCACGCTGACCCAGCAGGACGCGCTGCGCGAGGTCGCGAACATCGGCGGAGGCCACGCGGCCTCGATGCTCGCCCGCCTCGTCGGCGGCCTGGGCGTCATGACCGAGGTCCCACACGTCACGCACGTCGACGTCGGCCAATTGCCGCTGTTGCTCGGCGGCGTCGGCATGCGCGCCGTCACCATCGGCTTCACGTTCGACGGCAACCTGCAGGGGCACCTGTGGTGGGTGCTGCCGGCGGAGGACGCGCGCCGCCTCGGTGGGCGGCTGCTCGCGCGGCCGACCGCGAACGGGCGGCTGTCGACGGAGGAGCGCGGGGCGCTGGCCGAGGCCGCGAACATCGTGGCGTCGTCGTGCTGCACGGCGATCGGGCAGCTGTTGCGCGCGCGCGTGGTGCCGTCGACTCCGCACCTGCAGGAGGGCGACGTGGGGATGGTGTTGGGCGCGTACCCGACGACGGCCCCGGCGCTGGTGCTCGATGCGCGGTTTCACTCGAACGACGCGCCGACGTTCGGGGGGCATTTGTTGATCATGTTGGACCTCGACAACGTCAAGGCGTTGCTCGGCTCGCTGCGCATCGGATAGAGACGGCGCTCTATGCGCCAGCTCTCCGTTGCGGCTCTCTCGTTGTTGTTCGCGGTTGCGTGCGGTCCCCGGCAGCCGGACCGGTGCATGGGCGTCATGTGTACGTCCGGCACGACGTGCGACCCCGCAGACGGGCAGTGCAAGCCGAACGGAGCCGGCGGCGGTGGCGGCGGACGCGCGGGCGGAGCCGGGGGAAGCGGCGGCAGCTCTGTCGGCGGCGGCAGCGGCACCGGCGGCGGGATGGCGACGGGTGGTGGCTCGGCGACCGGCGGCGGGAGCGGGACGGGTGGAGGTATGGCGACGGGCGGCGGCATGGCGACGGGCGGTGGAACGGGCGGAAGCGGTGGCACGGGTGGCGCCGGTGGTGGAATGACGACGACGGACGGCGGCTGCGTGTTCGTGCAGTCGTGGGGCAACGTTCAGCCCGAGGGCGGCTACGACTCGAACTTCTTCGTCGCGTTCGCGTCTTCGTTCGCCAGCTCGAGCTTCCCGACGGACCTGCTGACGTGGGAGGCGCTCGACTCTGTGACGCCGCCGGCCAGCGTGACGTTCGACGGCGGCGCCTACGCGGATTGCGAGATCTGCATGTACTTGGACCGCAATTGCCAGCAGGACGGCACCTGCTCGGGCAACTCGTACCTGGCGACCAGCGGTACGGTGACGGTGAATCAAGCCACGTTCGTCGAGGCCGCCGGCACCTTCAGCGCGACGGCGACGAACCTGAGGCTCACGCAGTGGGACTTCCAGAACGACGTCCCGATGGGCACGGGCTGCTACGAGATCGCCTCGGCGTCGATCAACGTGTCGTGGCCGGCTGCGCCGATGGACGCCGGAATGAACATGACGTCGACGCAGATCGCGGCGGTGCGCTCGGCGGCGGACGCCGGAACGGTCTCGCTGCCGGTCATGGGCGCGCTGGTGACGTACGTGGTCCCCACGACCATCGGCAGCGCGACGGATGACCCAGCGGGCTTCTTCGTGCAGTCGCAGCAGATGGGGCCGGCCGTGTTCGTGGCGGTCAATCCGACGACCCTGACGCCGGCGCCGCAGGTCGGTGACCTCGTCGACTTCACGGCGACGGAGGTCGAGGTCCGCAACGCTCACACGAAGGTGCTGGCGATCAGCGGCTACACGCGCGTGTCGACCGGCAACGCCGTCGCTCCGCTGACGCAGAACGTGACGACCGCGACCGACCTCGTGAGCGCCCTCGGCAGCTACGAGTCCGAGCTCATCACCGTGACCGGCACGCTCGCCACCGGCTTCACCGCGTCGGGCGCGCAGCACTCGCAGGCGAGCCTTTCGACCACCGGCATCAACACCGGGACCTTGCCGCGGTTCCGCGCGCCTGATTCCGTCATCTCGAGCCTCGACCTGCAGAACGGCTGCAGCCTCACCGTTCAGCAGACGCCGATGTGGCGTTTCAATACGACCGCGCAGCCCTCGGCCTGGAACGTCGCCGACGTGACGAACATCACCTGCCCGGCACCGGTGGTGGTCAGCGCGACGGCGCTGACGGCGACGAGCGTCGTGGTCCGGTTCTCGCGCCAGATTGCTTCCGCGAGCGTCATGGCCAGTGGCGCCCAGTTCACGATTCCTGGCCTCTCGGTCACCGCCGCGGCGGTCAACGGCACCGACGTCACGCTGACGACGATGGCTCAAGCGAACCAGCAGTACACCGTGACCGTGGCCGGCAGCGTGACGGATACGCGAGGCACGGCGCTCGGCATGCCGAACAGCGCGATGTTCGACGGCTTCGTGCCGCGTGCGGTCGTGCGGATCAACGAGATCAACGCGAACATCACCGGCGGGTGCGACCTCATCGAGCTGCGGGTCATCTCGGGCGGTTCGATGAACGGTCTGCGGCTGCAGCAGCGCGACACCGAGACGCTCGTCACGTTCGGCAGCATCAACGTCGCGAAGAACGACTTCATCGTCGTGCACATCAACGGCAACAACGCGACGTGCAACCCGGGCGCGTCGCCCTCCGAGACGACGTCGATCTCCCAGCACGCCCAGTCGACGTACGCGCGGAACTACGACACGGCGTGGGACGTGTTCTCCACGAGTACGGGGCTCACGGCCACGGACAACGTCTTCACCGTGTACGACCCGGCGAACACCATCGTCGATGCGGTGCTCGTGGCCGATGCGGCGACGGGGACCGCGGCGTCCGGCTCCGAGGCGCAGGCCGCGGCCGTCGCCACCGCGAACCAGTGGCAGATGGTCGGCGGCGGGGTGCCGGCTGGTGGCTTCATCGACAACGACTTCCGCGCTCACGCGGCGTTGGACCTGAACGCAACCGGAACCTCGGCGACGGGCACGACCATCCAGCGCCTCGACGACACCGACGACAACGACAAGGCCGACTGGAACAGCGCGACCATCCTGGTGCAGGCGCAGACGTGGGGCGCGCTCAACCCCGGTCAGACCGTCCTGCCCTGAGCGCCGCCGCAGCCCGGGTCGTCGTCTTCGGGCTGCCCCGAAGGGTGTGACGGCGATGTCCTCGCCGTCGCATCGGTCGGCCGGCTGATCCGCTCGCGCCGGCCGGCGTGCAAGGCTCGAGCGCATGAGAACCCTCGTGCGCTACAGCTGGCACTCGACCCTCGCCATCTACGTCGGCTCGGTGCTGGTGGTCGGCATCGCCATCGGCGCTCCCTGGAGGCTGCAGCAGGTGATGTTGACCACGCTCTGCTTCTGGTGCGGCTGCTGCCTCATCTATTCCGTGGCCATCTTCCTGAGCGCGGCGCTGACGCGGGAAGGCCGGTCGTCGCCAGCGCCGTGGGCCTCGGGTCTGGCCGTGCTGCTCAAGCTCGTCGTCGTCGTCACGCTGTTCGGCGACAACATCCGCCGCTCGATGGGGAGATCCGTCGACGGCCGGCCGCTGCGCGCGCGTGGGCGCACGCACCGAACCGGCGTTCGCGACGGCGACGACTGGAGCCGCGACGCGCTGCCGCTCGAGCCCGAACCGGAGCTCGCGCGCGTCGACTGGCTGAAGCTCGCCGGAGACGAACACGCGTCCGTCGCGGCATTCTCACGGCTGGCGCTCGAGCTCATCGCGCTGGGTGCTCCGCCTCGGCTCGTCGCGGGAGCGCACCGCGCGGCGCTCGAAGAGGTCGAGCACGCCCAGCTGTGCTTCCGCGTCGCGAGCGCGCTCGCCGGGCGCCCGCTCAGCGCAGCTCCGCTCGAGGCGGCCACGGCGCCGCTGGCCGCGCCGAGCTTCGACCGGCTCGCTCGCGAGTCCCTCGTCGACGGAGTCCTCAACGAAGGCGCCGCCGCCGTCGCTGTCGAGCGGCTCGCCGGAAAGGCGAGGACCCCGTGGCTGCGCGAGGCGCTGCTGCGCGTCGCAGAGCAGGAGCGGGCCCACGCGGCGTTCGCGGCACAGCTCGTTGCCTGGTGCGAAGTCCAGCCGGCGCAGGTCGTCCGGGTCCGAGGTGACCACCCGCGCGCTGCGTGCGCGCGCGTACCCGGCTGACGCCGTCGGGTGCGCTCGTGGCCGTTCCCGTCCGAACCCGGACGCGAACCCGGCCGTTCACGAAACGCCTCCACGGAGTCATGGTGACTCTTTCAAGCGTCACAACACCAGCCACCGAGTTGCACTCCCCCCGGGGTCACCGTGTAATGCCCTCACCCCCATGACGAATTTCCCCTCCGGCTGGCGCACGAGCGCCGATGCCTGGGCGAAGAAGAACGGCTTCGCGAGCGCAGACAAGCTTCCCGCCGACAAGCTCGCGCAGATGATCGACCACGTCGCCGTGCAGAACAACGCACCGGTCGCCGAGGTCCAGCAGGCCTTCTTCTCCTCGCTCTTCCAGACGTCCGCGCCCAAGCACGAGTCGGTCCAGAAGCCGAACGGCAAGCACGTGCCCATTCAGGCGAAGAGCCTGTACGGCGAAGAGCCGGCGACGAAGCTCGAGACGGTCACTCCGAAGCAGGTCACGTTCGCGAACGCGCTCGAAGACTTCGCGGCCACGCGCATCGTCATCACCCGCCAGGCGAGCCCCGAGGCGGTCAAAGACCTCTTCAACGCCAGCCAGCGGCTGCTCGCGCGCTTCGACGAGCTCAAGGGCACGAAGGACGACCGGCAGATCGAAGCCGAGATCACGAAGTCGTACCAGGACCTGCTCGGCACTGCGGCCCGCCACAAGGGCATCAGCCTCACCAAGGGCACTCCCGAGCTCGACCAGGTCGCGCAGCAGCTTCAGAAGCACGGCCCGCAGGGCGCGGCGGAGAACCCCGACAAGCGCCCCGAGCTCGGCGTCGGCGCCAGCATCGCGGTCGACCCGAACACGAAGCAGGTCGTCGCGTACGACTACCTCGGCACCGTCGCGAACATCGCGAGCATCCCCGACTTCGTCGCGCGCTACTCCGAGGCGCTCGAGGCCGACGGCCGCGCCAGCAAGCTCGAGTCGCAGCCGAAGACGCTCGCCCAGCTGCGCTCCGTGCCGGACACCACGCTCGACCGGCTCACCTCGAAGCAGGAGTACGTCTCGCTGCTCGACGACAAGACCGGCTTCGCGCGCGTCTTCCCTACGCGGTGGTTCAAGGCGTCGGGCGACCTCGTCAGCCAGCGCGTCATCACCGACGGCCCCTTCAAGGGCATCTTCCTCGACGACCTCGCCAACCACGTGCTCAGCGAGGCGGGCTCCGGCTACCGGTACAACCTCACCACCGGCAAGGGCGCGCGCGAGAAGGCGCACACCGGCGAGCCGTTCGTCACGCTGACCACCGTCGAAGAGCGCGGCGAGCGGCGCGAGAAGCTGCTGGTGAAGATTCCCGAGACCCGCGAGTGGACCGAGGTTCGCCGGCAGATCCGCCGGCTCTCCGAGCTGCAGCCGTCCATCAAGTACCGGCAGGACACCAAGAACACGACGTTCACGTTCGGCTTCGACGACTACAAGCTCGTGCGCGACGTCATCGGCGGCGGCCTGCTCTCCGAGACCGCGGCGCAGAAGCTCGACCAGCACTTCGATCAGCTCACGCGCGTCGAAGAGGCGTCCTCCGACGCCGCGCTCGTCAACCACACCGCGAAGGCGATCGGCGGCTTCAAGGCGACCTTGGGCGGCAAGCCGTTCGAGCTCAGCTACTGGCAGCAGAAGTCGGTCGCCTGGCTCGAGGCGCGTGGCTACAAGGGCGTCATCGGCCTCGGCACCGGCATGGGCAAGACGCTCGTCGCCATCGCCGCGCTGCAGGAGATTCGGCGCAAGCAGGGCGAGACGAAGCCGTTCCTCTTCGTCGCTCCGCCGGCGCTGGCCGGCAACTTCGCCAAAGAGGTCTACAAGTTCCTCGAGCCGAAGGAGGCCGAGGCGCTGGTGAAGCAGACCGTCATCCTCGACTACCAGACGTTCCAGCGCGCGGCGCGCAAGGGCGAGCTCGACGGCAAGAAGTTCGACGGCAAGATGTTCGGAGCCGTCGTGTTCGACGAAGCGCAGACCGCGAAGAACCGCAACAGCGTCGCCGGCGCTGCGGCGCTCGCGTTCAAGAACGACCGGAAGATCGTGCTCGGCGCCTCGGTGATGAAGAACAGCGTCGAAGACATCTTCACGCTCGCCTCCATCGCGAACAACGTCGACCTGAACGACCGCGTCGAGGGCAAGGACCTGCGCTTCGAGATGCGCAAGTTCATGAACCTGCACACGCAGATGGTCGGCGGCCGCACCGTCGCGGTGCGCCAGGCCATCGAGCTGACTCCGGGCGAGAAGATCGACCCGAAGCACAACCTGTACACGTTCGTGCGCTCGAACGTGCTCTACGCGGACAAGACGCAGGACACGAACAAGCTCAAGAAGCTCACCCTGCGCACCGAGACGATGCGCATGCCTCCCGCGATGGAGGCCGAGTACCGCAAGGCGACGAAGGGCGTCATCGCCAAGTACACGCGCGGCATCATCTCGCTGTACCGGGACCAGGGCATCAAGCGCGAGTACGTCGACGAGAAGGGCCGCACGCGGCGGGAGATCGAGCCGCTCGCGCGCAACCCCGACCTCGGCAAGCTCTTCGGCCCGGACCTGCGCGCCAAGATCAACGAGATCAACGCCATCACGAACAACAAGGCGAAGCTCGACCGCGCCGCCGGCATCGTGTGGAAGCATCTCGAGCAGAACCCGAAGACGCGCACGATTCTTTTCAGCGACAGCGCCGAATACGTCACCCAGTCGGCGCTCGAGATGTCGAAGAAGATTCCCGGCAAGGTGCACGCCGCCGCGCTCGGGAAGGAGATTCGCCTCTTCCAGAACGGCAAGGAGCTGACCGAGTTCGAAGGCCACAAGCTCCCGTTCAAGGAGCAGGAGTACTCGACCAAGGAGCGCAAGTTCCCCGCGAAGGAGTGGCAGCAGTTCGTGCTCGCGGAGGTGCTCGGGCAGAACACCGACGTCGCCACCACCACGCTGTTCGGCCCCGTCTACCAGGAAGGCCAGAACATGCAGTGGGCGCAGGTCGGCATTCACCTCGACCGTGACACCTGGAGCCGCCAGAACATGGAGCAGCGCGAAGGCCGCATCTGGCGCCAGGGCCAGCAGAGCGCGGTGACCTTCTACAACCTCGACTGGACCTTCAAGGAAGGTGAGGACCACCTCGACCGCACGATGGACGAGGCGCGGGCCTTCTACGACACCAGCGAGGCGAAGCTCTTCCGCGACGTCATCGCCGTGTCGCAGAAGACCGAGCTCGGCTCCGAGTGGCCCGAGGTGCGCGACCTCGATGCGCTCAAGATCGACATCGCCACGATGGACCTCATGCTGCAGCCGACCGAGGCCAACGTCGGTGCCCGGGGTGAGCCGTGAGCACGACCGAGCCGAAGACCGTGCCCGAGTGGCGCGCCTACGTGGGCAAGCTCGACGGCGAGGAGCTGCGCAAGCAGGCGCTCGCGGCGAACTCCACCCAGTTCGTGCAGATGCTGCAGGACGAGGGCTACGAGGCCGGCGACATTCACGAGATTCTGGTGTCGTTCGCCAAGCGCATGGCGGCGGTCGGGCAGCGGCTGCCGACCGACGGGTATCTCGACTTCACCCGGCTGGCCTGAAGGAGCCGCTCGCCGAGAGTCGCCGGTGCGGGTGTCCTTCGGCCCGCTTCGACTGCGCGCTTCGCGCTCCGCTCAGCGTGAACGGAGAACGGCCGTAGCGACCTGCTCGAGCTCGTCGGTCTCCAGTGAATGCAGCCGCGCTTTGAGCTGATCCGCTGACACCTCCAGCACCGCCGCGCTGCGCAGCAGCTTGAAGCGCTTCTTCCCCGCTCCGCCCGGGTTCACGTAGAGCCGGCCGTCGTGCTCGACCAGCTCGCCGCGGTGCGAGTGGCCGTACACGACGACGCGCGGCGACTCTGCCGACAGCAGGAACTGCACCTTCACGTTCGGCTCCTGCGGCTTGCCGAGCTCGTGCACGACGAGCATGGGGACTCCGCCGACGCGCTCCACCCGCGCCGCCGGCAGCTCCCGCGCCCACGGGCCGGTGTCGTTGTTGCCCGCGACCGCGCGCACCGGAGCGATCTCGGTGAGCCGCGTGAGCACCGCGGGCGCTCCCACGTCGCCGGCGTGCAGAATCAACGACACGCCCTCGAACAGGCGCTGAAGCTTCTCATCGAACATCCCGTGCGTGTCCGAGACGACGCCGACCTTTTCCATGGCTCGTTTGAGCTTATGCTCTCGGGCCCGCCCATGAACTTCTGGCTCGCGCTCTCCGGCACGCTGCCCGCGCTGTTCCTCATGTGGTACGTCGAGAGCCACGACGCGAAGCGGCCGGAGCCGAAGACCCTCCTCCGCAAGACCGCGCTGTTCGGTGGCCTCGCGACGATTCCGTGCATCGTCATTCAGCTCGCGCTCTCCGGCGGGGGCTTACAGACGAAGACCATCGGCGGCTCCATCTTCACCGCCTACGTCGTCGCCGCGCTCACCGAGGAGTCCGCCAAGGCGCTGGTGCTCTACCTCGCCGTGTGGCGCCACCCGTCGTTCGACGAGCGCTTCGACGGCATCGTCTACGGCACGCGCGCGGGCCTGGGCTTCGCGCTCGTCGAGAACGTCGGCTACCTGCTCGGCGCCGAGTCGCTCTCCGGCTTCATCGGCATCTTCATCATGCGCGCCGTGCTCGCGGTGCCCGGCCACGCCATCTGGGGCGGCTTCATGGGGCACTACGCGGCGAAGAAGCGGTTCGACGGCACCGGCCCCGGTCTCCTCGGAGGCCTCGCCATCGCCATCTTCCTCCACGGCACCTACGACGCCGCGCTCTTCCTCATGCCGCACGTCGGCGCCGGCGCGCTGCTGCTCTTGCCGATTCCGCTCATCGTCATCATCGGCGGCTACCGCCGGCTCAAGACGCACGCCGCCTGGGCCATCGCGAAGGACGACCTCACCCACGCGCACCCGCCGATGCCGCGGCTGCCGCTCGGCATGGGCTTCATCCTCCGTTAGCACCTCGCCCCGGCTCGCGAGCGTGGAGGGAAGAAGAGTGGGTCAGCTCCAGCGCCTGCCTCGCTCGAGGTTCTCGTGCGCGGGTGATGCGGCTGTCGACGGAACGGCGGTTCGTCCGCCGGCCTTGCCGAGCCCGCAGGCCTTGGGGGTTTGCGGGTTGTGGGTTTTGTTCCGAGATACCCGCCGAAAATGGGCGGGTTTCGGCAAACGTTTCCACAAACCCGAGACCCCCTCAGCTCCCCAGGCCGCGGCTCAGTGCTTCAGGCGCTCGTACAGGTCGCTCAGCACGCCCGAGACGACCTCGGTCTCGTCGCGGCCGGTCACCAGGTTCATGCCGGCCCAGTCGGGCGGCACCTTCGTGTCCTGGCAGGTGTATTTGATGTCCTCGAGCAGGTTGTCGTGCTCGGAGCACAGCTCGAGGTTGCCCACCATCGGCTTGCCCATCAGCCACAGGTCGGAGCCGGTGCCCGCCTGGTCGGGCGAGATGCGCGCCGCGAACCACGAGCCGAGCTGGATGCCGTAGTCGCGTGCCTCGCGCGAGACCCTTCGGCTGCCCTTGTAGATGAGCACCGTCGAGCCGTTCGCGCCGGCTTGGGTCGCCGCGGCACGGAAGCCGCGCCGATCCATCTGCTGGTCGAGCCGCTCCTGCACGACGTTGGGCGGCGCGTTGAGCTGCACCGTCGTCGCCTTCCGCTTGAGGAAGTCGTTCGAGCTTCCACGCACCACGACGAGGTTCGAGCAGCCGGTCATCACCACCACAGCGACAGCCACGAGCAGCAGTCGGAGCATGGGGCGGACCCCTTAGCACACCCAGCGGAAGCCCACGCCGCGGACCGTCTTCAGCTCGAAGCCCGCCGAGCCCTTCTTCACCGAGAGCTTCTTCTTCAACGACGAGACGAAGTTGTCGACGGTGTGCAGGTCGACGACCACGTCGCCCCAGACGCGGTCGAGGATCTCGTCGCGCGAGAGCACCCGGCCGCCGCTCGTGACGAGCATGACGAGCAGGTCGAACTCCTTGCGCGTGAGCTCGATGACACCGGAAGGTCCGGACACGGTGCGCGCGTCGATGTCGACGGTGAACGGCCCGAAGGAGTGCTTCGCCGCGGCGGCAGGCGCCTCGGCCGGCCCGCGGCGAACGAGCGCGGCGATGCGCGCGTACAGCTCTCGCAGGCGGTAGGGCTTCGCGAGGTAGTCGTCGGCGCCGGCGTCGAAGCCGCGCACGAGGTCCTCTTCCAGGC
>CALJKW010000060.1 GCA_937980205.1 uncultured Myxococcales bacterium
GAAGCAGCACATCGAGTTCGCGCGCGACTGGGCGACGATGTTCAACACCACCTACAAGGGCCAGTTCTTCAAGCAGCCGGCGCCGCGCATCCAGGAGCAGACGGCCGTCGTGCCGGGCATCGACGGCGAGAAGATGTCGAAGAGCTACAACAACACCATCGAGCTCTTCGGCGACGAGAAGGCGATCGAGAAGCGCATCAAGAGCATCAAGACCGACACCACGCCGCCGGAGTCGCCGAAGCCGACGGACAACGCGCTGTACAAGCTGCTGCAGATCATGGCGCCTCCGGGCGAGTGGGCGGCGCTCGACGCGCACTGGAAGACGGGCGGCCCCCCCGCGGAGTACGGCTACGGCGCGTACAAGAAGAAGCTGCTCGAGTACTACCACGCGAGCTTCGACGGCCCGCGCAAGCGCTACGCCGAGCTGATGAACGACCCGGGCGAGGTCGAGCGCATCTTGAAAGACGGGGCGCAGCGCGCGCGGGCGATCGCCGCGCCGGTCGTCGATCGCGTGCGCAGGGTGGTGGGGCTCTGAGCGCGCTCCAGGGCCGATAAATCGGCTCTGGATGCAGAGGTGGAGCGCTTCCAAGCGAACAGGCTTTTAAGGTACACAGCCCGCCCCCACGTGAAAGAAGCGCCAGTCGACGAGAGCTTCGAGTCCATCAGCGCGCCGCGTGACGCGTTCAAGCTCTCCCTGCCCAACTTCGAGGGGCCGCTCGACCTGCTGCTGCACCTGATCCGCGAGCACAAGCTCGACATCTTCGACATCCCGATCGCGCTCATCACCGAGAAGTACATGGAGCACCTGTCGAAGATGAAGGAGATCAACCTCGACATCGCCGGGGAGTTCCTGGTGATGGCGAGCACGCTCCTGCATCTGAAGTCGCGCATGCTCCTGCCGCGCGAGCAGCAGCCGGAAGGGCAGGCCGAGGGGGAAGAGAACCAGCCCGACCCGCGCCAGGAGCTCGTGCGCCGCCTGCTCGAGTACCAGAAGTACAAAGAGGCCGCCGAGCAGCTCGCCGGAAACGACCTGCTCGATCGCGACGTCTTCCCGCGCCGCGTGCGCATGGACAAGCTGCCGCTCGATGCGGACGAGGTCGGCTTCCAGGAGATCTCGGTCTTCAAGCTCATCGAGGCGCTCGACCGGGTGCTGAAGACGCTCGAGCCGAAGTTCCAGCACGAGATCGTGCGCGACCGGCTGAGCCTGTCGGAGGCGATTCACAAGCTCGCCGACAAGCTGCGCAGCGGCGAGCGCGTCGGCTTCGGCCAATTGTTCGACGGCCACCGCACGCGGTCGCAGGTCATCATCACGTTCCTGGCGATCCTGGAGATGTGCAAGCTGAGGCTGATTCGCGTGTTCACCGGCGACGAAGCCGGCGACCTGTTCGTGGCGGCGCGCGGCGACGCGCTGGCAGCCCTCGCCGAAAAACCTGCGGAGGAGCAGATCCGTGACGACTACCAATAACGGCAACGAGCCCAAGCCGATCTCGGAAGAAGAGATCGCGGCGGCGACGGCAGCGCCCGCTGTAGACCCCGAGCTCGACGAGGTCGCGCCGGCGGAGATCGACGCCGTCGACGAAGAGCCCGAGACGCCGTTCTCGAAGATCCAGGCGCAGTCGAAGCGCATCTCGCCCGAGAAGGTGCGGACGGTGCTCGAGTCGCTGTTGTTCGTGAGCGACAAGCCGCTGACGGTGGACCAGCTCTTCGAGGCGACCGGCATCGATCGCGGCCGCATCACCGAGGCGCTCGACAAGCTCGCCGGCCAGCGCCGCGAGGGCATCTCGGGCATCGTGCTGCAGGAGGTCGGAGGCGGTTGGCAGTTCCGCACCGACCCCGGCTCGTCCGACTACGTGAAGCGGTTCTTGAAGGTGAAGCCGCAGCGGCTGACGCGCTCGGCGGTCGAGACGCTCGCGATCATCGCGTACCGGCAGCCGGTGACGCGGCCCGAGATCGAAGACATCCGCGGCGTCGACACGGGGGCCGTCATCAAGGCGCTGCTCGAGCGGCGGCTCATCAAGATCCTCGGCCGCAAGGAAGAGGTGGGCCGGCCGATTCTGTACGGCACCACGCGCGAGTTCCTCGAGTTCTTCGCGCTGAAGGATCTGTCGTCGCTGCCCACGCTGCGCGAGTTCCACGAGCTCAGCGAAGAGCACCAGAAGATCGTCGAGACCGAGACCCCGCTCGAGAAGCCGGGCGCGGCCGGCACCGTCGAGGCGCTGTCGGACCCCACGTTCGAGAAGCGGCTCGAGGCCGAGCGCGACGCCTCGGAGGCCGCGCTGGCCGAGCTGGAAGCCGCGATCGGTGGCGCCGACGAGAAGACGAAGGCGGTGCAGAAGACGTTGGATCCGACTCCTCCGCCGCCGGAGCCGGGTGAAGTTCCCCCGACGACTCACCAGTCTTGACCGAACGCCTCCAGAAGTTCCTCGCTCGCGCCGGCATCGCGTCTCGCCGCGCCGCCGAGGGCCTCATCACGCAGGGCCGCGTCGCGGTGAACGGCACCGTCGTCACCGAGCTCGGCTCCAAGGTCGACCCGGCCAACGACGCCGTCACCGTCGACGGCAAGCCGGTGAAGCTCGAGGAAGAGCGCACCTGGTACCTGCTCAACAAGCCCGAGGGCGTCGTCACCACGATCACGGATCCGCAGGGCCGGCCGACGATCGGCGACTTCGTGAAGAACCTCGGCAAGCGCCTCTTCCCGGTCGGCCGCCTCGACTACGACGCCGAGGGAGCGCTGCTGCTCACCGACGACGGCGAGACGATGAATCGGCTGCTGCACCCGCGCTACCAGGTGCCGCGCACGTACCTCGTGAAAGTGAAGGGCGAGCCGACCGAGGCGACGCTCACGAAGCTGCGCGGCGGCGTGCGGCTCGAAGACGGCATGGCGGCTCCGTCGAAGGTCGAGGTGTTCGGCAAGGCCGAGGCGAACACGTGGCTCGAGATCGTCGTCACCGAAGGTCGCCCGCACCTCGTGAAGCGGCTGTGCGCCGCCATCGGCCACCCGGTCGTGCGCCTGTTCCGCCCCGCCCAGGCCGGCATCGCGGTCGGAGACCTCGAGCCCGGCTCGGTGCGCAAGCTGACCCCCGAGGAGATCGACGTCGTGAAAGGCGTATCGGAGGGCAAGCCACCGCCGCCGCTCGAGCTGAAGCTTCCTCCTCGGAGGCACAGGCCGCGCTGATATAAGCCCGGGCATGACTCCCCGGGTGAGAGCCGTGTGCGCGGCCGTGCTGCTCGCGAGCGCGTGCACCGTGCTGCTCGCGAGCGGGTGCTCGGGTGGTCGAGACAAGCTGCTGGCCGATCTGCAGAGCGCCCGCCCCGAAGAGCGCGCGCTCGCGGTGAAGAAGCTCGCCGAGCAGAAGAACCCCGAGGACCTCGGCCTGTTCACGCAGGCGGCGCGCGACCCCGTCGCCATCGTGCGCGCGGAAGCCATCGCCGCGCTCGGCAGCAGCCAGGACCCGCGCGTGGTCGATCTGCTCGGCGAGCTGCTCTCCGACGACGACGAGGCGGTGCAGGCCTCGGCGGCGAAGGCGCTCGCCCAGGTCGGCAACGACAAGGCGCGCAGCTACCTGATGCTGCAGTACGGCCGGCGCGGCCGCGGCACGCGCATCGCGATCGTCCAGGCGCTGACCGGCACCAACGTGCCCGGCGCGATGGCGAGCGTCGTCGCGGCCGAAGCCAAGACCATCTGGGAGCGCAACCTGCAGACGCTGCAGAACGGCACTCCGCCCGAGCGCGTGGGAGCCGCCGAAGAGCTCGGCAAGAGCGGCCGCCCCGAGGCGGTGAACCGGCTCGTGCCGCTGCTCAAAGACGGGCAGATCATGCTCGCCGCCGCGGCCGCGCGGGGCCTGGGCAACGCGGGCGACCGGCGCGCGGTGCAGGCGATCTCCGAGGTGCTCACCGAGAGCTACCCGCAGCTGCGCGAGGCGGCGTGCGACGCGCTGATCCAGCTCAAAGATCCGGCGGCGCTGCCCCGGCTGCTCGAGGTGGCGAACGAGCGCAGCCCGGCGTCTCCGCTGGCGGTGGCGGCGATCGTCGCGCTGCCGCAGAGCCCCGAGGCCGACAAGGCGCTGTGCGACGTGACGCTCGCGGGTGCTCCCGCCGAGGCGATCGCGGCGGGCCGCGAGATGCGCCAGCGCAAGGGCTGCCCGGTCGAGCCGATCCTCGACAAGCTGAAGATGCAGTCGACGCAGGGCGCGGCGCTGCAGGCGATCGCGGTGCTCGGCCCGACCGCGAAAGACGCGCTGCCGAAGGTGACGCCCCTGCTCACCAACAGCGACCCCGTGGTCCGCAAGCTCGTCGTCGAGGCGCTCATCGAGATCGGCGACCCGAGCGTCGCTCCGCAGATCGCGAAGGCGTTCGAGGCCGAGGTGAAGGCGCTCGAGCCGCAGCGCAGCGACTGGATCGCGACCCCGCTGCCCGAGAAGTTCGGCACCGGGTTCGACCCGTCGGCGCCCGTCGACCCGAACGACCCCGCCGCGGCGATGAAGCTCAAGCAGGTCGATCTGTTCAAGCGCGTGCAGCAGCTCAACGAGGCGCGCGCCCGCGAGTCGAACCGCACGCTGCTCGTGCAGAAGCCGCCGCGCGAGCTCGTCGACGACGCCAGCGAGAAGCAGCTCGAGGTGCTCGCGGCGCTGGTGAAGGCGCTCGGCGTGCTGCAGGTCGAGAACGCGCGCGCCCTCGTCGAGCCCTACGCGCAGGAGTCGAGCCCCGCGCTGCGCGCCGCGGCCTACGTGGCGCTCGCGCGCATGGGGCCCGAGGGCCTCAAGCTCGCGCGCCCCGGGCTCGTCGACTCCGAGCGCACGGTGCAGGCCGCGACGGCCGAGGCGTTCGCCGCCGCGGGAGAGCCCGGCCAGGCCCAGCTGCTCGAGACGCTCGCGCAGCTCACCGGAGATCGCTCGCGGCTGCTCGAGCCGCTCAAGGACCTCACGCTCACGAAGGCGGCCGTGCCGACGCTGCTGCAGCTGGTGAAAGAGGGCGACGCCGAGGCCGGCACCGCGGCGCTGATGCTCGGCCGCATCAAGGCTCCCGAGGCCGTCGACCCGCTGCTCAAGGCGCTCGCGGATCCGACGACGGTGGCGCGGCGGGAAATTCTGCTCGCGCTCGGCATGCTGAAGGACCCGAAGGCGCTCGACGTCGTGGGGAAGGATCTCTACAGCGATCGCCCCGACGTGCGCGCCGCGGCCGCCGAGGCGCTGCAGTCGCTCGGCCGAGGCAGCTACGGCGACGCGCTGCTGGCGCTGAAGGTCGATTACTACCGGAAGGTGCGCGAGGCGGCGATGCTGGCCCTCGGGC
>CALJKW010000061.1 GCA_937980205.1 uncultured Myxococcales bacterium
CGATGGCGCCCTGGCCGGGAGCCGGAATCCACCGGTGCGGGTTGAGCTCGTAGACCTGCAGACCGTTCATCTCGAGGCCCAGGCGCACCAGCCCGGCGGCGGCGAGGACGATGGCGTCGTATTCGCCGGCCTGCAGCTTCTTCACCCGCGTGGGCACGTTGCCGCGCAGGAGCGCTGCTTCGGCGCCCGGGAAGTGGGTCTTCAGCAGCGACTCTCTGCGCAGCGAGGAGGCGCCGACCCGGAAAGAGGGGACAGGCATCTTCTCCGCGCCGGCCGCGGTGGAAGGTCTGCTCGCGAGGAGCTGCGGAAAAGCAGCCTGTCCCCGTTTTCCTACCAGCAGCCGGTCGTTCGCCGGCGCGCGCTCGAGGATGGCGCCGATGACCAGGTCTTCCGGCCCCTTGGTGGGCAGGTCCTTCAAGCTGTGCACCGCGAAGTCGATGCGCTTCTCCCGGAGCGCGGCCTCGAGCTCTTCGGTGAAGAAGCCCTTCTCGAGCTTGCCCTGCAGCTTCGAGGTGCGGTCGACGTCTCCGCGGGTGGTGATGGTCTGGACGGTGACGTCGCCGCCGAGCAGCGAGACGACGTGATTCGTCTGCCACATCGCGAGTGCGGAACCACGGGTGCCGGCGATCACAGCTCGCTCCTCGTGCGCTTGATGACCGAATGCGTGAACGACGCGATGCTCGCGCGCAGCTTCTTCTGCTCCTTCGCGGGCAGCCCTTCGAGCAGGCGCGGCAGCGTCACCTCCAGAAAGTCGCGGCGCTCGGAGTCGATCGCCTCGAGCGCCTTCGCCCGCGCGGGGGCTTGAAGCTCGCGCGAGAGCGCCTCGGCCGACTCGGCGCACAGCGACTCGAGCGCGTCGCGCTCGGCGTCGGGCAGCTGCAGGCCGCCCTTCGAGAGCAGGTCGTCGAGCACGATGCGCTGCCAGCCCTCGGACGAGGCGAGCTGCTCCGGAGAGCCGACGTCGATGACGACCGGACCATCGTCGCGGCGCGGCAACGAGAGCCACGCGGCGTCCGCTCCGCTGCAGACGATGACCGCGTCGGCCTTCGCGCACGCCGCGCGGAACGGCTCGAGCGTCGTGCGGTTGAACGTCTTCGTGGTGAACCGCCGCAGCGACTGCAGCGAGCGCGTGACGGCCTTGCCGATCTGACCCTGGCCGAAGACGAGCACGGTCGCTCCGCCGGGGAGCAGCCCCTCGAGGGCGTGCACCGCGAGCGCGTGGACTCCGACCGCGGCGGTGGTGGGGGCGAGCGAGCGGCGGCGGTGAATCAGCGCACCGACCGCGCGCCAGCAGGCGTTCAACGCCTTGTCCGTGCGCTTGGCCGCGTGCGCGCGCTCGAAGCCCTTGAGCACCTGCCGGCCGACGGCGGGCTCTCCCTCGGCCAGCGACTCGAGGCCCGAGGCGACGCGCATGAGGTAGTGCGCCGCGGCGGGCCCGACCTTGAGGTGCATGCGCCGGTTCTCTCCGAGGCGCGACACCAGCGCCGACCGCAGCAGCTCGGCGGCCCACTGCGCCTGGTCGGACGAGAGCACCCACTCGGTGCGCGAGCACGTCTCGAGCCGCGCGACGCCGTGCGCGGCGCCCGACGAGAGCAGCTCGGCGCTGGGGCTGTTCGGCCCGCTGTCGAGCGCGACCAGGGCGGAGCGAACCGAGGTCGGCCCCTCTCTGAAGTCGATGCCTACGACAGCGAGCGCGACCATGCCTGCATCCTCTGCGAAGCCTCGTGAGCCTTCTTCCCTGCCTCGAACCCGGAGGTGAGCGCGTCTTTCATAGCACCCGCTCCGAGCCAGCTCCCGGCGAGCTGGACGCCCGCGTCGGCGGCGAGCGGGTGGATGCTGGCGCGAACCTGCAGCGCGTCGACCGTCGGCTGGAAGACGGCGTGCGTCCACCGGTCGACGCGCAGCACTTTGCCGACCGAGCCGCCGGTGAGCGCGCGGACGTCGCGGGTGACTCCCTCGGCGAGCACCGCGTCGTCTTCGCCGGCGCCGCGCACGAAGGTGGAGAAGCGGCGGCCGTGGAACATCGTGCCCAGCGCGAACAGGCGCTCGGACGGACACGCGAGGTAGCCGAAGCCGGGGCCGAAGCGCGCGTCGTCGGACTCCCAGTGGACGACGGAGATGGGCGCGTACTCGAGCTGCCCCAGCGCCGCGCCGAGCTTGGGGGCGATCGGCCACAAGAGCTTCGCCGCCGCCGTCGCCTCGGTGGCGACCACGATGCTGCGCGCGTGAATCTGCCGGCCGGCGTGCACCCAGAACCCGCTGCCGTCGCGCTGCAGCTCGCGCACGGGCACGGACACCTCGATGGGCAGCGCCTTCGCCGCGGCCTCGCCGATGCGGCCCATGCCGCCCTTCAGGCGGAAGAAGCCGCGGCGCCCGGTCTTCGGGCCGCTCATCATCCCGCGCAGCACGCTCTTCTTCTGAACGCAGCGCTCCACGACGCCGGGGAAGCAACCCTCCATCGCGAGGCGGTGGGGGTCTCCCGTCCAGATGCCGTTCATCATCGCGGCGACGGGGCCGTCGGCGAACGAGCGGCCGAAGCGCTCGGCGAAGAAGTCGTGAATCGACGCGGCCGGCTTCACGGGCCGGCGGCCGGCGGCGTCGCGGACCAGCGCGAGCTTCTCCTGCACGGTGAGCGCGCCGGTGTTGAACAGCGTGAGCGGAGAGGGCTTCAGCGCGTGCAGCTTGCCGCCGCGCGCGAGGTAGCGCGTCTGGGCCGCCGCGCCGAGCTCGTACGCCTCACCGCTGAGGTCGAGCGCGTCGAGCAGCTTCCAGAAGACCTCGTAGCGGCCGTTGAAGCTCTGCGGCCCGCGCTCCATGCCGTCGAGCGTCTTCGCCTTGCCGCCCGCGCGGTCCGTCGACTCGAGCACGAGCACCGAGGCGCCGGCCTCCTTCGCGGCGAGCGCGGCGGAGATGCCGGCGAGGCCTGCGCCGATGATGCAGACGTCGACGTCAGCGGACATTCGAGACGGCCTTACAGAGCGCTTCGACCGAGGCTTCGGGAGTGCCGGGCAGGATGCCGTGGCCGAGGTTCGCGATGCAGCGGGTGTAGTGGGTCTGCTTCATGTCGCCGAGCAGCGTCGCCGTGCGCTCGCGCACGACGTCTTCTCCGGCGAACAGCAGCACGGGGTCGATGTTCCCCTGCAGCACGTGAGAGGGGTACAGCGCGCGGGCCTCGGCGAACGGCGTGCGCCAGTCGAGCGAGAAGCCGCCGGCGCCGCTGTCTCCGAGCAGGGGCAGCAGGTGGTGCCCGCTGCGCACGAACAGCAGCACGCGCTTGCCTTTGAGCTTGTCGGTGATGCGGCGCAGCGCGGGCAACGCGAAGCGGCGGTACTCGTCCTGCGAGAGCAGGCCGCCCCAGGTGTCGAAGAGCTGCACCGCGTCGGCGCCGGCGTCGAGCTGCGCCTGCAGCAGCTCGGCGGCGGCGTCGGCCAGCGTCGCGAGCGCGGCCTCTGCGAGCTTGGGCTCTTTGTGCAGCATCACGCGCGCTTCCTTGAAGTCGTCGCTCGAGCCGCCCTCGACGCAGTACGCGAACAGCGTGAACGGAGCGCCCGCGAAGCCGAGCAGCGCGTGCGAGCCTTTGAGCGCGGCGGAGAGGTGCTTCACCGCGTTCGGCAGGAACTGCAGGCGCTCGACGAGGCCCTTCGTGTTCCAGGCGGCGAGGTCTTGTTGCGAGCGCAGCGGCTTGCCGACCTTCGGGCCGTCACCGGTGCCGAACGTGACGTCGAGGCCGAGCGCCTGCGGGATGACGAGGATGTCGGAGAAGACGATGGCCGCGTCGAGCGGAAAGCGCGCGAGCGGCTCGAGCGCGACGTGCGTCGAGAGCTCCGGGTTGTGGCACACGTCCCAGAAGCCGTGCTTCGCGCGCACCGCGCGGTAGCCGGGGAGATAGCGGCCGGCCTGGCGCATCAGCCACACCGGCGGGCGGTCGACGGGCTTGCCGTCGAAGGAGGCGAGGAAGCGTTCGCGACCGTTCATGTCCACCTTTCGTAGTCTGCGGACGGCGCTGGTCTGTCACAAGTCTGTCATGCTGCCTGGCCCTGTGCGCTGGGTCCTCACCCGAGAGCTCGATGACGCGAAGCCGCTGGCCGAGCAGCTGGGCCTCGAGGTCGTGCCGTGCATCGAGCGCGTCGATCTGCCGTGGCCCCCGTGGCCGCGCTCGCCGCTCGTGTTCGTGACGTCGGCGGCCGTCGCGCGGCGGCTGCTGTCGCTGACGGCTCCTCCCGGGACGCGGTTCGCGGCGCTCAAGCCGGCGACGGCGGCGCTGCTGCGCCACGCGACCGTGACCGCGGAAGGCGGAGCCGTCGCGCTCGCCGAGGCGGTGAAGGCGTGGGCGCCGGCGGGCACCCCGCTGCAGATTCTGTATCCCACCAGCGACAAGGGGCTCGAGCAGCCCGAGCAGGCCGAGGCCGTGCGCATCCTCGAGACGGTCGGCACGGTGCACCGCCACGCGGTGTACGCGACGCGGGCTCCGCCCGGGCTGGCCGCAGCGCTCGCGCGCCACCGCGGTGACGGCTTCGTCTTCTTCAGCCCGTCGGCGGTCGAGAACTTCCGCGCCGCCGGCGGCGAGGCGTCGCGGGTGGTGTGCGTCGGCGCGTCGACGCTGCGCGCGTGGGGTGGGGCGCCCCCCGAGCCCTTGCTCGCCACGCCCGAAACGGTGAGAAAGGTGCTCGAGGAGAACGCATGAACATCCCCGTCCGCCTTCGTCGCCTGCGCGAGTCCGCCGCCACCCGGCGACTCTTTCAAGAGACGACCGTCACCCTGCACAACCTGGTGCAGCCGTACTTCGTGGTGCCGGAGAAGAACGTCCGCCGCGAGGCGAAGAAGGGCACCGCGCTGTGGCAGGTCAGCGGCGAGCCGCTGATCGAAGAGGCGAAGGTGCTCGACCGCGCCGGCTGCGGAGGCCTCATGCTCTTCGGCGTCCCCGACGTGAAGTCGGACACGCCCGACAGGCTGCAAGAGCAGCTGGCTCCGCTGACCGAGGCGATTCGCAGCCTGAAGAAGCACGTCGCGACGCCGCTGTTCGCCGACGTCTGCCTGTGCAGCTACACGACGCACGGCCACTGCGGGCTCGTGCACGAGGGGCGCATCTTGAACGACGAGTCCGTCGCGGCGCTGTGCGCGATGGCCGTCGAGCTCGCGCGTGCGGGCGTCGACTTCGTGTGTCCGTCGGACATGATGGACGGGCGCGTGGCCGCGATCCGCCAGGCGCTCGATGCGGCGGGCTTCACGCGCGTCGGCATCGTCTCGTACGCGGTGAAGATGGCGTCGGCGTTCTACGGGCCGTTCCGTGCGGCGGCCGACAGCGCCCCGCAGTTCGGAGACCGCACCTCGTACCAGATGGCCGCCGGCAACCGCCGCGAGGCGCGCCGCGAGTGGAAGCTCGACGAGGCCGAGGGCGCCGACCTCTTGTTGTTCAAGCCGGCGCTGACGAACCTCGACCTCATCCGCGACGCGCGCGAGGGCTCGGACCTGCCGCTCGTCGCGTACCAGGTGTCCGGCGAGTACGCGATGGTGCGCGCCGCCGCCGAGGCGGGCCTGCTCGACTTCGAGCGCGCCATCACGGAGCAGCTCGTCTCCATTCGCCGCGCCGGAGCGGACATCATCGTCAGCTACCAGGCCCGCGCGATGGCGGGGCTGTAGACGCTCACGGCGACTCGAACGTGCGGCTCTTGTCGGCGCACTGCTTCATCACGTCGGCCGTGCTGGTGATGCCGGCGTCGGCCGCCGGGTAGAACCAGGTGATGGACCTGCCGTTCTCGCAGCCCTCGCACAGGCAGCCGCCGAGCGAGCCCGAGCGGTCGCACAGCGTCGAGGTCGAGAAGGTGCCGCCGGCGCAGAGCACCTCGAGCGTCGAGGCGAACTGGCTGTTCCGGTTCGTGAGCAGGTCGGTGCAGGTGAAGCCGCCCTTCGAGCGGTTGTCGCAGCTCGCCTGGGACGGCACGCAGAGACAGCCGGACGCGGCGAGGAGGAAGATCGAGATGAACGCGCGCATGCGCCGCTGAGTCTAGCGTCGCGGGACTGGCTCGCGGGATCACCTGGGCGAGGCCGAGCTCTTCGGAGAAGCAGGCAACGATTTACGCGCGGGCACGTTCGGCCCTACGGTGCCCGCATGCTCCTCCGCGCCGTCGGGCTGACCGTCGTCTTCCTCGTCGCGCTGTCGCAGTGCTCCAGCAACATGTCGATGCCCGACGGCGGCGGCACCGGCGGCGGCACAGGCGGCGGCACAGGCGGCGGCACAGGCGGCGGCACAGGCGGCGGCTCCGGCGGCGGCACCGCGGGCAGCGGCACCGGCGGCGGCTCGAGCGCGACCGGAGGCGGAACGGGTGGCAGCTCCGACGCGGGCTCCGACGCCGGTACGCCGTGTAACGCGAACGACGGCGGCCCGAGCTGCACCTTGGACCTCGACTGCGACGGCCAGACGAACTCGACCGACAACTGCCCGCGCACTCCGAATGCGGATCAGCTCGACGGGGACGGCGACGGCGTCGGCGACGTCTGCGACGTCTGCCCCGGCACCTCGAACACGGCTCAGCTCGACAGCGACGCCGACGGCTTCGGCGACGCCTGTGACCCCGACCTCGACGGCGACGGCGTGAACAACGCGGGCGACAACTGCCCCGGCATTCCGAACTCCGGCCAGCAGAAGACGCTCTCCTCCGGGACGCTGGGCGATGCCTGCAACACCGACGACGACGGCGACGGCGTCTCCGACTTCGTCGACAACTGCCCGCTCCTCGCGAACGCGAACCAGAGCGTCATTCCGCCCGGCACCTGCCAGGTCGACCAGGACGGCGACAACATCGCTGACAACGGGGACAACTGCCCCGCTGCATCGAACATGAACCAGCTGGACACCGACGCCGACGGCATCGGTGACCTCTGCGACGCCGATCTCGACAACGACGGCGTGAAGAACGTCGTCGACAACTGCCCCACCGTCCGCAACCCGCGCCAGCTCGACTACGACCGCGACAGCGTGGGAGACGAGTGCGACCCCGCGTGCACCCTGCCCGGTGGAGCCTCGTGCATGGTCCCGCCCGACGCCGGCACCTGCTGGTAGCTGTCATCAGCCAGGTGTCCGGTGAATACGTGATTGTGCGCGCGGCCGCCGACCTGGGGCTTTCGACTTCGAGCGCGCCATCACGGGTTCCATTCGCCGCGCTGGCGCGGACATCGTCGTCAGCTACCAGGCGCACGCGATGGAGGGGCGATAGAGGTCTCGCGCCCAAAGCAGCTCCACGTACGCGGAAACCCTGACAGACGGCTGCACCTCGCTGTGGCTTGCTGCTGCTCGTGGCTCGGTCGAGAGGCAGGGCGCCGCGTAGAGCACTCCGAGGAGCAGCGCCGGCTTCACGCATGCTCGAGGCCGCGCTCAGCGCTTGCCTGGAGCACATCGAGCGTCCGGCCCTCGTTGCACGGACGGACCTCTCGATCATCAGTCACAACCGGCTTGCGCTGCCGCTCCTCGACGGACGGCTGGCGGAGACACGGGACGCTCTGCGCGATGCGCGATCAGATGGCGATGATGCCTGGCGCTGCTTTCCCCTCAGTCACACGCACTTGCTCTTCGTGCGGTATGCGCCACCAGGACGTGCGTGGCGGCTGACCGAGAGGGAGACGGGCGTGCTCGATCTCCTCGTCCAAGGAGAGGCGAACAAGACCATCGCAACGAGGCTCGGCTGCAGCGAGCGCACCGTGGAAGTTCACGTCTCCCGAATCCTCGACAAGACCGGCTGCTCGAGCCGCGCCCAGCTCATCGCGTTGTGGTGGCGCGCGGGGACCGCGACCCCCTGAGCGTCACTGGCAGATGCCGCTCGCGCACGCACCGGCGCACGTCGCGCACGCCGCTCCGAACTGTCCGCAGGTGGTCTGTGACTGCTGCGCGACGGGCACACACGCGCCGCCGCTGGTGCAGCAACCCGAGCAGTTGCTGGAGCTGCAGCCCGGTTGAGACAGAACGTAGTTCGAAGTCGGAGCGTCGGAGGGCTGCACCACGTATTCGGCAATGAGCGACCGGTTGGCCGCGCTGCGGAAACGAAAGGCTGTGCCGACGAAGACGTTCGAGAACCCCTGTGTGGTGCCTGTGAGGAGCGTGCCGACGAGCTGCTCGGTGCAGCTCGGGCTGACCCAATACACCTCAGCGAGCTGGCTCTGGTTCGTGACGCTGAGCGCGACGGCAGTCGTCGGGGCCGGAGCGCTGCACGCGATGCACTGGGCCTGCGAGCACTGCTGAGCTCCCGAGCACGAGGTGCAGGCGTTGCCGCCGGCGCCACACGCGAACAAGCTGCCGCCGTGATTGCAGACCCCTTCGGCATCGCAGCACCCCACGGTGCCGCCGAAGAAGGCGCAGGTGGAGGCGGAGCAGGCGGGAGCCGAGAACACTGCCGAGCAGGTGGTGCTCCGGCCGTGGTCGTCGGCCGCCGAGCCGCTCGGCCTCTTGTACGGTGCGCTGCGGCCTCCCTCGGGGAGGGCCTCGATGCAGAACACGTGCTTCGCGCCAGCGACGACCAGGCCCCGCGGCAGGGTGACCGTCGCGCCGAGCGTGCGGATCTCGCCGGAGCTCGCGAGGGCGGTGGCGGTTCCGACGCTCTGCAGCCGGAAGACGGAGACGACGTACGTCGCCGCAGGCTGTGCGCTCCAGGAGAGCGACGGCGTCACCGAGCTCAAAGCGCCTCCCGTCGCGAACGAGACACCGTCTGCGACGGCGGCGACGAGATCGAGCGACGGACGGGCGCGAGCTGTTGCGGCGCTCGCCGGCCGGGTGCGGGTGACACTGGACCACAGCCTGGCTGCGGTGGTGGTTCCCGGCAGGAGGTAGTCGTGGCGGAAGGACAGCGACGTCGTCAGCCGTTCGGGCCAGTGAGATGGAAACGGCTGCCGCGTCGGCCCCGGCACCAGCGCGATGCCGCCGGTGACGTCTTGCTGCCAGCCCGTGACGTCGGGCTGGTAGACGGAAGTTCCCGAGAAGCCCGCACGTGGGTATTCGACACCCCAGGGCCGAAGCTCATGGCCGTGATAGAGGACGACGGCGCCAGTGTTCGGCAGCCGAGCCTGATTGGCCTTGAACGCGTCGACGTCGATCTCCTCTACGGGAGAGCTGAAAGCTGGGCTCACGGTCAGGAACGAACCGGAGACCTGCGTGTCGATGCCGTTGCCCATGGTCAGTCCCGAGGCGCGGAAGATGCGGTCGACCTCCCACTGTGTGGCGGCTCCGACGCTCGTGGCGCGGTAGATCGCCACGACGTACTCCGTGGCGGGGTCGATCAGTCGTTCGTTCCACGCGAGCGTCACTCGCAGCACGCCCGCATTCGGAGAGCCCGAGCCGCTCACGACGCGATCGCTCGCGGCGGTGAAGTAGAACCCTGCCCCCGCACGCGGCGCGATGACGATGCCGTAGTCATCGGGACCGAACGGAGCGCCAGCGCTCGCGAGGTCGAGCGAAAGCGTGGTCGCCGCCGAAGCGATGGGGAGCGCGCCGTTCCCCGCACGGTCTCGACCGAAGTCGATGAGCGGCGCGTCGGTTCGAAACCACTGAAGGCCGCCCCCGGGCGTGACCGGCACCGGGCCCTGGACGACTCCGACGATAGATCCGACTCCGCCATCGCCGACCCATGTGCCGGTGACGAGCGTGGGGCCGGTGGCGTCACGCTGCTGCACCGCCGGTGCTACGCCGACGCTCGAGCGAACTGTCGTCGACGCCGCTCCGTCCCACCACCGGTTGTCCAGCACGAGGTGGACGGTCCGCGAGTTGCGCACGCAGCCCTGCGGCGTCGTCTGGCCGGTGCGGAGGCACTCGGCATGGCATCGCCAGTAGCTTTCGTAGGTCGTGCTCAAGGGTCCGCCGTAGCCGGGGTACACCGCGCCGACGCAGACTCCTGGAGTCAGTCGATTCCAGGTGCCGAGGCGGAAGCTGCGAATGCACTCGCTGGTGCAGGCGCTGCAATCGGACGTGAACATCTTCGCGTCGTGTTCCTCGTCGATGCAGTCGTAGAGACCTATGAACGCGTTGTGTTCGCCGATGTCCGCACAGCCCAAGCCTCTTCGTTCGCAGTACCAGGCCTTGAACCCGTTAACGCCGCCGCAGACGCTCGAGTAGAAAGGGACTAGCCCTGAGACGACGTACGGCAGTTGCTGGGCGCGGCAGAGCTGAAGCTTGCCGGGGTCGAAGTTTCCGCAGGGGTGGCAGCCAGGCGGAATGCGTCGCAGGCCGTAGACGGAGAAGTGGCTCGTCGCGGCTTCGACTCGATTCGCCTCGGCGAGTACGAGTTGCGTGTCGAGCGCGCGCCAAGCTCCGCCTTCTTCGCGGTGAACGAGGACCAGCTCTGGCTCGCCTGCGTCCGGGTCATCAGAGGTGTCGAGGTCGATCGACGCGGGGACCTCGAACGTGAGCTGCACGGGCGAGGCGAAGCTGAGCCCCGACGGCTGCAGGTCGTAGGCAACGCCGATGACGCCCGCATCGTCAGACACCTCGGCGACTCGAATGGAAATCATCGCCGAGGCGCTCATCGCACCCGCGGGGACGGTGAGGTGGAGCTTGCCGTCCGCCGAGCGCAGGACGCCGCCGTCGGCCCCGAGCATCACCATCGCGATGGGTTCGCCAGCATCGAGGGGACCGGCGTCGACCCCGCCGGCGTCGCTGCTCGCGCCGCCGCCGCCGGTCCCCCCTCCCGCAGCGCCTCCCGCCCAGCCGCCGCCGTCGCTGCCGCCGCCCTCGGACCCGCCGGCGTCTCCGCCGGTGGAGCCCCCTGTGCCCCCGTCCACCGGTGAAGAGTCGGGCGAGCAGGCGCCCACGAGCACCATTGCTGCGACGACGGCAGCGCGCATGGTGGCCTCCCTACTGCGTGATGATTTGGTACGGCGAGGTCAGCACCGGCACCGACGTGGGTGTCGTCGCGAACATGTTGAAGGTGCCGCCGCCGGTGAATGGCTGACATGCGCCGTTGGCCCAGGTCGAGCCGGGGCTGACGAGGGTGGGGACCATCGGGCTGCTGCGGCGGTGAACGGTGTTGCCTTGACCGGCGACGCAGGTGTCCGCGACTCCGTACGCGTAGGGCACTCCGACGCAGCCGGCGTCAGGGAAGTACGATTGCTCGGGAATGTTGAACAGGTTCTGCCCGATGAGGCTGACCGCGCAGCCGGCGCTCGGAATGAAGGTGTGGAAGGGGCCGACCATCGGGCCAATCACCACGCCGTTGCCGTCGACCACGACGCGTCGCGGACCAGGAGGACCTTGCACGCCCTGGAGACCCTGAACGCCCTGAATGCCCTGCACCCCCTGCGGGCCTTGGGGGCCTTGCGGGCCGGCGTCCCCCGGGGGGCCCTGGAGTCCGTTGCAGATGTACGCGGTGACGCCTGACTGGGTCAGCGCGACGCCGCCGCGCGCGCAGTTGGCTCCGGCAGGCTCGTTCGAGAGCAGCACCGAGTCGCCTTTCGGACCGGCGATGATGACCACGCCGCCGTCGATGGCGAGCGATCCACCGTCAGCGGCCTGAAGCACCACCACCTGGCCCGGTAGCCCTTGCTCGCCCCGCGCGCCGTCCATGCCTGGTGCGCCCATCGTGCCCATCGCGCCCATGGGCCCCGTCGCTCCGGCGGCCCCCATCGGCCCTGGGTCGCCCTTCGCACCCTGCGGGCCCTGCGGGCCCTCTTTCGCGGTGCAGCCGATGACCACGAACGCTGCGATGAAGGCGACTCTGGTGTTCCCCATGCGCTGGTCTCCGAGAAGGTTGAGGCGCGAAGGGTACGGAGTGGTGACAGCCGCCGGAATTAGGGTCACCACGTACGTGCTTACGCGCAGACGGTTTTGCCCAGCAGTGCAGTTGACCGGATTGGTGGGTTTCTGCTCGCTCCGCTGCGAAGCGCGACCGACGTCCTTGACATGCCGGATCAGGCTGCGACGCCTGAGCGTATCGAGCGGACGGCCTCACGGCGGGAGGCTCGGTTCGGGACGAGTCACCTCTTCATCCGGGGCGTCGGCGAGGAGTTCGTTCGCCTCGCACGTCGCATCGCACGCCATTGCTGCGGAAATGCGCGAAAGCCGGCGTCAGGGGCCCAGGAGGTACTGCTGCGGCGTCCGCACGTGGAGCTCGGTTCGACCGACGATGTCCTGCGGGTTCCACGTCACGATCGTCCGACACCGGGGAAACCGCCTCCAACCACGGGGTCACCCGGGAAAGCCACCCGCAGCTCGACCAGACACGGCCCGGCGAGCTGAGCGCGTCTTCAACCCGAGTTCCAGACCTTCACAATCAGCTGCGCGCGCGAGAACGAGCTGCTCTTGGCGAGCAGGCGAGACACGTGCACCTCTATCGTGCGCTCGCTGCATCCCAGCGCGTTGGCCATGTCCTTGTTCGCGTCGCCGTTCGCCAAGAGCCGCAGCACGTCGCGCTCGCGCGGGGTCAGCTGCCACAGGGTGCCGCGGCGCTCGAGCGGGCAGCTGACCTGCTCGGTCTGCCGCACCGCGACCTTGAGCGCCGGGTCCCCCGCGCCCTCGACGCCGATGACGCGCCAACCCGGCCCCGCACCGGGCCGCTCACCGGTCGTCTCGAGGTGCCGCGATGCGAGGCCATTCGCGACGACGACCGCGTTCGCTCGGTTCAGCAGCGCCGCAGGCCGATCGACGAGCTCCAACAGTAGCTGAAACCCCTTCAATACCGTCGTGGAGTCCACGTACGAGCCTTCAGCAATGGGACGGCCACTGACACTCTGCTCGGAGACCCAATTCGGCTGCATCCTTACGCGCCGAGCGGCCCGCTAGAGCCCGCGAATGCGATCGCAATCGCAGAACGCACTGGGATGCAGCATGCTCCCGCCGAGCATGGAGCGTGGCTTCGGTCCCTACGAGGTCGTGCGAAAGCTGGGAGCCGGCGCCGCCGGCATCGTCTACGAGGTCCACGACGCCTCCCGGTCCATTCGTGCTGCGTTGAAGACCCTGCCGCAGCTCGACGCCGCCGCCGCTGCCCGTTTGAAGACCGAGTTCCGCACCGCTTCGGGCGTCCACCACAAGAACCTCGTCCGGCTCTACGAGCTCGCGGAGTGGGATGGCCGGTGGGGCTTCACCATGGAGTTGCTCAGCGGCAGGCCGCTCGGCCGCGTGCGGCCCGCCGACGCGCGTGCAGTGTTTGCGCAGCTCGCGCTGGGCGTCGCGGAGCTCCACCGCCACGGTGTCCTCCACCTCGACCTGAAGCCGGCGAACGTCATGCTCGAACCCGACGGTCGGGTGGTGCTCCTCGACTTCGGCGTCTCTCAGCTCGCGACGGGCAAGACCTCTGCTGGAGCTCTTGGTGGAACACCGCGGTACATGGCGCCCGAGCGGCTCGCGCGCGCGTCCTCGACCCGGGCCAGCGATTGGTACGGCTTCGGCCTAACCCTCTTCGAGGCGCTTACCGGAGCCCTGCCGTTCGACGATCCCTGGGACACCGTGGAGCCGGGTTGGAAGGCCCCCCGTCTGCGCAGCCGCGTTGCCGACGTGCCCGAGGAGCTCGACGCACTCTGCGCGGCGCTGCTCGAGCCCGATGTAGCATCGCGCGCAGGCGAGTCGCAGGTCTTCGACTGTTTCGGGCTCCAGTCGTCCGGGCCTGCGCCCAGCTCGGGACTCGTCGGACGCGAAGCGGCGCTCGCCGAGCTCGATGCCGCGCTGACCCGCGTCTCGGCGGGAGCGACCCTCCTGGTCCGCCTTGTCGGGGGCTCCGGCATCGGCAAGTCGGCAGTGCTCGATGCCTTCTGCGAACGCACGGCCGAGGCCCGAACGGCGATCGTGCTGCGCGGCCGATGCTTCGAGTGGGAGTCGGGCGGCTTCAAGGGGCTCGATTCGGCGATCGAAGCGCTGCGCGCCCACTTCGGCCGCGATGTCCTCGGCGGCGAGGCGCTCGATGCCGCGGCCCAGCTCTTTCCGTCGGTGTCGTGGAGCGCCGGAAGTACTCCACGCACCCCTGGCACCGATGAGCGCGCCCGCGCGTTCATTGCCGTGAAGCGAATGCTGGTCCGCGCCTCTGAACGACAACCGCTGCTGCTCGCGATCGACGACGCACAGTGGGGTGACCTCGACGGCGCGAGACTGCTGCACGAGCTCTTGTCGCAACCGGGAGTCCCGCGTCTCATGGTCGTGCTCGCATATCGACCCGCCGAGGGCACGGCGCTCGATCAGGTGCTCGAGGCCGGCACGGCGGGGTTCGTCACGGCGACTGTCGACCTTCCCCCGCTCGCGCGTGAGGACGTCCAGCGACTCGCGCGCGCGCTTTCGCCCGACGCCGCCGCCGAGCTGATCGACCGCGTCACGGGCGAGGCCGGCGGCAACCCGTTTCTGATCGGTCAGCTCGCGCGGCATGGCCACGCTGGGCGGCTCGAAGACATCGTTCGCGCGCGCGTGGGGGCGCTTGCACCCGAGGCGCGGCGCGTGCTCGAGGTGGTCGCCGTTGCCGGAAGGCTCGACGGGCAGGACCTTGCCCTCACCGCAGCCGACAGCAACGCGGATCCGCATCGCGTGCTCCACGAGCTGCGCGCAGGGCTCTTCGTCCGGACGGGTGGCCCACGCGGCAGCGATCCGATCGAGCTGCATCACGATCGCCTGCGCGACGGCATCCTGCGCGGCCTCGACGCCGGCTACCGGCGCGAGCTTCACCGGTCCATCGCTGAAGTTCTGGAGCGGCGAGGCAACGCTGACCCGCATCAGCTGAGCGTCCATCACGAAGGCGCCGGCTCACTCGAGGTCGCCGCACGGCACGCCGCGGTCGCCGCCCGCCGCGCGTTCGACTCGCTCGCGTTTCAGCAGGCGGCCAAGCAGCTCGAGCGCGCCCTCGGCCTCGCGCCCGATGCCCACCCCGAGCGCAGGTTGTGGCTCGAGCTCCGTGCGCGCGCCTTGTTCAACGCCGGCCGCGGCGCAGAGGCAGGTCCGGTCTTCGTCGCCGCCGCGGGGCTCACAGACGCGAGCGAGGGCCGCGAGCTCCGGAGACTCGCCGGCGAGGCTTGGCTCACTTCCGGGCAGATCGAGGCGGGGCTCGAGGTGCTCGTCCCCCTCGCGGCCGAGGTGGGGCTGAATTTCCATCGCGCCGAATGGCGCGCGATGCTCTCGGGGTTGTCTGAGCTGGTGCGGCTGCGCTTCTCGAACGTGGAGCGACCTGCGCTCGGGGCACCTTCCACACCGGAGCAGATGTTCGAGCTCGATCTGTGTTGGACGATCGGCCGCGGGCTCGGCGCGATCCAGCCGGCGCTCGGCGTCGACTTCATGTTCCGGGCGCTGAACCGTGCGTTGCGCGTCGGTGAGCCGCGGCGGCTCGTCCGTGCGCTTGCGACGCAGGGCGCCGCGCTCGTCGCGCTGGGTGGGCCGCTGCGCAGCCTCGGCGAAGCGTGCTTGCGGCGAGCGGAGCGCATCGCCACCGAGACCGGCGATCCCCAGCTTCAGGGCACGCTGCTGGTGTTCCGCGGCTTCTCGGAGATCGCCGGGGCGGGCCGCTGGCCGATCGCGCGCGCGCTCGCCGACGAGGGGGTGCGCATGCTCCGCGAGCGATGCGTCGGGGTCGCGTGGGAAGTCGACATGGGTCTCGGCGTACGCCTCAAGGCCTTCGAGCCCACGGGCGAGATTCGAGCGCTCGGCGAAGAGGCGGCGCAGTGGAGCCGCGAGGCCGCCGACCGCGGTGACCTCTACACCCAGATGGTGGCCGCTGGCCTCGTGGCGCAGCACGATCTCGCGCGCGACGACGTCGCCTCCGCGCGGCAGCGCTTCCCGCGCCTGCTCGCGGGGTGGAAGCGGGAGCCGTACACGGTTCAGCACTACCACGCGACCCGTCTCGACGTGATGGCGGACCTGTACGAGGGCCGCCCGCATGACGGCGTGCGGAAGCTCGAGGCCGATTGGCCTGCGATGAAGAAGATTCAGATTCACCGGCTGTCGCTGTCGCGCATCGAGCTCGCCGCGCTGCAGGCGAACGTGCTGCTCAGCGCGGGCCACGACTTGAACGTCGTGCGCCGAATCTCGAAGAGGCTCGCTGCCGAGGCTCGCAGTGATGGTCCGCCCCACGCCGCCATGCTCCGCGGGTGGTTGGCGTCCTTCGAGGGACGCGCCGAAGAGGCCCGCGTGCTGCTCGACCAGGCGCGGGTGGGGTACGCGGCGAACGACATGGGGCAGTGGGCGTGCGCCACCGAGCGGCTGCTCGCCGAGCTGCGCGGCGACGACGCGGCTGTGGCGCGCGCGGATAACTGGTTCCGCAGCCGCGGCGTCGTGCGCCCCGAGGCCTGGGCCCGCGTGTTCGTGCCGCCGCTCAGAGCAGCGAGTATCGCGGATGGAAGCAGAGGTACGCCTTCGCTTCCAGCTGGTCCGGCGACGACGAGACCTTGAAGAAGAGCTGCCGGTCGAGGCGCGCCGGAATCGGGTCGTCGTCGAAGTGCAGGCGCTCGGAGCCCACCCAGGCGAGCGCGGCGTCCAGCTTCTCGGGCTCGGCGTCACACTCTGCCGCGACGGCGCCGGCGAACTGCTTCCAACGGGGGTTCTTCGCCGGCGTGGTCGAGAGGTTGAAGTCGAAAGCGAGACGATTGTGGACGTGGGTCGAGAGCTCGACCTGGACGTGGATGTAGTCGTAGCCGCCGCCGAAGAGCTTGCGCATGCGCTTGAGCTGCGGCTTCGTGCCGCTCCAGTCGATCTGCTGGAGCCAGCGCGGAACGTCGTCGTAGGGGAGGATCGCGCCGATGCGCAGCGCGCCGCCGGGCCGGTGCGGCATGCCGACGACGTGGAGCATGCGGCCGTCGTCGGGCAGGGCGCGTGTGCACCGGGTGATGACGTCGAGCTGCTGCCGCGAAGGCGCCTTCCCCAGCGCCCAGCGGAGGCCCTCTTTCGCGGTGGCCCGCACCCGGGCCTCGTCTTGTCTGCCGATCGGTGCGTGGTGGGGATAACCCTTTCGCAGGTAGTCCGGATAAAGGCAGACAAAGACAAACGGGTCGGGAGCGGCGCCCTTCGACGGGACGTCGTACTCGACCCAGATGGCGCTCGCCTCGCGCGCGAGCAGCGAGCCGTCCCGGGTCCACTCGGTGAGGTACGGGCGAGCGGCGCCGAAGGCCTTGCCCTCAGAAGGCAGCACGTCGCGCAGGGCGTGCTGCCCGTCGTTGCCTTGCGCAGCGTAGACCATCACGTCGCAGGGGGTGTCGGTCGAGACCAAGCGACACTCGATGCATCCCGAGCGCCAGGCCCCCGGAACATGGCCTCCCCGAGTCCGGAGAGCATCGAACTGTCGCGTCCCGACAAGGACATCCGGAACCCAGCCTTCGATGCGCCGAAGAAGATCCGTCAGCGGGCGAATCACTTCTCGTCTGGCTCCTTGATCTCGAGCTTCTTTTTCGTCCGGGCGCCGGTGGGATTCCTCTTCTCGAGGCTCTCTGCCGATTCAGCCACACTGACGAAATAGCTACCGGCCTTCAACTTGAGCTTCTCGACGCGGAGCGTGGTTTCGTCGACGAACTTGGTCGTCTGCGCGGATTCTCGGGCGTTCTTCTTCTTGGTGTAAAGAAGCACCAAGCTCTCCTCAGTGAACCCGTTCCCCTTCACGGTCAGCGTGAAGGTCTCGTTCGGGGCTTTCTCATCGGGGGTGAAGTTCTTGATGTGCATCGTGGTCGAGTCGTTGCCCCACGTAAGGACGGACTGATTGCCATCCTCCTTGTGAACGAGCTGCCACACTTCCAGCGCGACCAAGACCTCCATTGGGACGATGAGGCTCCGAGGATCGACACCATAGTCTCGCAGCAACTGGTCTCTTTGCTTTTCGTCCGCGAACGCCTCAAAGATGGCTCGGCGTCCCTTCGACAAATACATATCAACAACGAGTTCAATTAGCATTGCAGCCTTTCTTGGGCTCTGTGCTTCGTTTGAATGCCGCACTACTTGTGTATACGAACGGACCGAAGCGGGCGTCACTCGACGACATGACGACACTGATGTGTTGCGACCTCCGGTACTCAATGTGCACTCGGTGCGCACCACCGTCGTGAGGCGTGGCCACCCACGTCGTTCCTGGAACCCAAGCGAATCGCGCGTCCGCTCCGTCGACGCGCACGACCTCGATCGCCACGACGTTGCGATCGGGCAGGTACACAACCCCACCTGCATCGACGTCTAAGCAGACGGTGTCGATCCCTCGCATCGCCGAATCGAGATGACCCATCGCCAAGGAAAGCAGGGGCAGGGGCTCGGTCTCCGTAGATCGGATGAATCCAGCTACGGTTCCTTCGAGAAACAGCGCGCCATCCCCTTGCTCTTTCTCGCCTAACTGGGTCACGGCGACATCGGCAATGCCATCGCCTGACCAATCGGCTGTAACGATGCGGCCACCGTTGTTGAGGTTTCTGAGATGAACGGCGTCGCCGAAACCTCCGTCGTCTCCAGGCGGATACACCCAAAGCCCCTTGCCTTTGCAGATGTCGCCACGGTCATTGTCGACGACGAGAAGCGCGAGGCCGCGGTCGGTAGGTCGGAGGCGGATGACCTCAAGACCAAACACCGCGCAGAAGTCTCCCGGGAGCTGAGTTCCCAGGCGCGGAAGCTGAGCCCCCTCGAAGGCGTTGAGACCGCCGCGGAACAGAGTGACGTGCTTACCGCCAACGAGCACGTCGGACCACCCGTCAGCATCCACGTCGGCGATTCGAACGGTCACGCCGCCCACATTTTCAGCAAGCAACCGAGCCGCAGCAAACCGGTTGCCCAGGTTCAGGAAGACGTTCACGTCGCCATCCGTGGGGTTGTCCATCAAGCTCCCCACGTCCGCCCCGACGACGACGACATCGAGACGAGCGTCTCCGTTCAGGTCGCCGAGGGCAGCCGCAAACGGCGCCATCGGCCTCGCGAGGGCGTAGCTCGTCGGAGTGCTCTGCATTGCGCCGCCGTCGTTGAAGAAGACGTCTAACCAGCCACCGTCGTCACGAGATCTTGGCATCACCACTGGCGCGATGATTTCAGGAGCGCCGCTGCCGAAGACATCTCCTACGGCAAATATGCCGTAGTGCTGAAATGTATCCGAGTACCAACTTGGATAGTGCGCGACGAGCTCAGATGTATTGTCGTTTAAGTGGATCGTGATGGGTTGCGGTACATGGTTTCCACCATTCGACTGAAGGAAATCGTGCAAACCGTCTCCGTTGACGTCCGCGACGGCTACTTCGAAGCCAATGAAACCCTCGCTTGCTAAGACCTCGATATCCGCGTCCCTCAGGCTGCCGGCGTCCGCGCAGGGCGGTGGCGTGCCACCATCCACCTCTACCTTTGGCGCAGTTCCCCAACACCGATCCATCAACAACACCGCTGACACGACAACCACCGTCTGTGGCCCCCGACTCATCGCCCAAACCTCTCCACGAACCTCTGCAGCTGCTTCCCCACCGTCCCCCGGTCCGCCCCCGACCTCTGCGCCAGCGCCTTCACATCACTCCCCGCCTGCGCCCCGGTCAGCCGCGCGAACAACAGCGGCTTCAAATACTTCTCCACCAGCTCCTTCACGTCGTCCCACGACGCGGGCCCGTGCCCACAGTCCTCCGCGAACGCGGCCACGGCCCGCTCAAGCGCGGCGCCCCACGCGACCTCCGACGGAGCCGGCGCCCTCGCGGCCGGCTCGACGAGCCCCCCGGGAGTCCCGCGCGCCAGCAGCTCGCGGCACTGCGCCGCGTTCACGCGTGACCCGTCGAGCCGCACCACGAAGCTCTCCAGCTCCCGAAAGTTCCCCGGCCACCGGTGGCCCAGCACCACCTCGAGCGCCTCGGGCTCCAGCGTCTCGAGCGCCGGCACTCCCGGCCGCGTCACCCGCGCCTCTAACAGCGCCCGCACGTCCTCCGGCCGCTCTTCCAGCGGCGCCACCTCGACGAGCTCATTCGACAGTCGGTACCAGAGGTCGACCCGGAACTCCCCCCGCTCCAGCGCGGCCGCAGGCTCCCGGTTCGTCGCCGAGACGATCGCCGCGTCGGAGTGGCGCGTCCCCCCGTAGTCGCCCAGCCGCTCGAACTCTCCGCGGTCGAGGAACCGCAGCAGCATCGGCTGCACCTCCGCTGGCATCTCGAAGAGCTCGTCGAGAAACAGGGTCCCGCCCTGCGCGCGCTCGACCGCCCCCACCACCCGCCGCGTTGCTCCGGTGAACGCGCCGGGCTCGGACCCGAACAGCTCCGAGCGCGCGAGCTCAGGGGTAAGCATGCCGCAGTTGCGCGCGATGAACGGGCCCGCGCGGCCCGCATGGCGGTGGTACACGCGCGCGAGGCCTTCCTTTCCAACGCCCGAGGCACCCACCAGCATCACCCGCGCGCCCCGCCGCGCCGCCTCGACCACGCGCTGATGAGATCGCCGAATCGACGGCGACGCGAGGATGAGCCCGTCCGCGCGTGCGGTTTCCTCCGTCTCGAGACGGTCATTCTCTGCCTGCACGAAGCGCCAGACCTCGCGCAGCGCGTCGTGCCATTGAGGATCCATCGTCTGCTCGGCAACGACGCCAAGCTCTCCGCCGCTCGCGAGCGGCAATCGGCCGGGGTGATCGGCCACAGAAGGCTCAGGCCGTCGCACCGAGCGGTGGACGACCTGCGCCGCGAGGCCGTGCTGCAGAAGCCACGTGCGGATCGAGCGCTCGAGCGAGTCGCCGAAGTCCTTCACTCCGCGCCAGCTCGCGCTGCCCAGCGGAGCGAATCGCCGGCGCTCGGTCGACGGCTCTGCCAGCGACAGTCGCAGCGGTCCGGAGGGGACGCGAACGGCGCGCTCGCGGGGCAGCTCGAGCCAGGTCCCGTTGCGGCTGCCAACGTCGAGCACGGTCATCGTGTCGTCTGAGCTCCACACCACGACGTGGTTTCCCGATGCGCTCGGCGACGACACCTCGTGGGGTCGCACCGGCTGCGGCACCGAGGCGCGAAGCGCTGCGATGTCGGGCGCACGACCGACGAGCACTGCCTCGCCGTCGCGCACCTCGATCGTCGTGGACGCCCCAACCCCAGGCAGGTCGACAGTGACGTTCGGCATGTTTGGAAATCGCCCCCTTTCGCTGTCTCACGGTAGGGCGAGGCTTACGCGCGATTCAAGACTATTTCCTGTACCGGTGTCTGCTTCACGAAGGCCTAACCACGTCCAGACGACTGTTTCTCGTTATCGCCGCGCTTCGGTGCGTCGGGGCTTCGAGCCCGTCCGCGCGGGACCTGTTTGCTGCGCCAGAGTGCTTACCGAACCGCACCCATGGCGAACGCCTCCAGCACGGCATTGAACCGCTGCGGCACCTCCCACTGCGGAAGGTGCCCGGCGTCGGCGACTGCCTCTGACGCGGGAAGGTCGAGCTCGCACGCCAGACCATCGTGAAGGCCACGCATCACGAGCAGCGGCACGCCGGTCTCGAGCCTCGATGCTTGTTGTGAGCCCGCAGCTGCGGCCAGCGCGGTTCGCGCCGCCGGGTTGGTGCGGCGGAAGTCCTCCTCGATGAAGGCAGGCGCCGGTTCCCCCGGACGCACAAGTAATCTCGTCAGCGACGCCAGCGCGCGCTCGCGGACATCACCTTCGAGCCACGTGTTGAGTGCGGGCTCGCGACGGCAGCGCGAAGCCCACTCCTTCAGCGACGGCGCCGGCGCGCTGACGAGGACGAGGCCCGCCGGCCGCGGCAGGTACGGCAGCGCTTCCAGCAGCAGCAGCGCGCCGAGGCTCCAGCCGACCCAGACGGCGCCCTCGCACCGCAACGTCGAGGCAGCGGTCGCGAGCGCTTCGGTCCACCCCCCGAGCGTCGCGGGCGGCGTAGCGTCGCGAGCACCGCCGTGGCCGGGCAGGTCGAAGGCGATGAGCGAGAAGCGGTCCGCGAGCGGGCTGTGCAGCTGACGCTCGAAGCATCGGCTCGATGAGGAGCTGCCGTGCACCAGCACCACCTCAGGTCCGCTGCCTTCGACGTGAGCCACGACTCCAGAACGAACGCACCGAATCGGCACGTGCAAATGGTACCGGCGCAGCTCATGCCGCGGACATTGAGGGAAGTACGTAGAGGTGCTTCTGCTACGCCGAGTGCCGAACGCCCACCTCGAACCCATCTGCAGGCGCAACCCAGGGCGTCCGGTCGTCGTAAGCCAAGCAGCGCACCCTTCGTCCGACCGGGGGAGTACGTACTTCCCCGCATTGCGGCTCCAAGTCGCGCGCCGTACTCACGCGGGCCATGCGCCATGCAATCTCCGTCGCTGCCTTCGCTCTCGCCTGTGCTGCGTGTGACTTCTCCACCGGCAATGGTCCGCAGTCGAACAGAAACGAGCTCGGCTCGGCGTCGAAGTGCTCGTGGACCGCGATGGGCGCCGCGCAGCCCGGTCCGGGCACCGCGGGCATTGCCCTGCCCACGATGCGAGTCGCGATCACGGACTCTGCGAACACCGTCGTCCACACGTCGTCGTTACTCGTGACGTTGTCGGTGTCGGGCAACGCCGCGCCCCTGTCGGGCACCACGTCAGTCAACGCGGTCAACGGCATCGCGACGTTCTCGAACGTCGTGCTCACGAAGGCCGGCAACTTCAAGCTGGTCGCGCAGGCGCCCGGCATGACCTCGGCGACCAGCGTCACCTTCACCATCTCTGCCGCTGCGCAAGATCACCTCGAGTTCACCGTACAGCCCTCGAACGTCGCGGCGGGCACGCTCTTCTCACCGGCGGTGCAGGTCTCGGTGGTCGACGCGTTCGCGAACCCGGTGACGACGCCACAGACTGTCGCCGTAACCCTCAACGACAACCCCGGCGGGTCTACGCTCAGCGGCACGACCACGCTGAACACGACGACCGGGCGCGCGAACTTCACCACGCTCAAGCTCAACCGGCCCGGGCAGGGCTACACACTGAAGGCCACCAGTGGCTCGCTTCCCGCGCTGGTCAGCGCCGCGTTCGACGTCGCGCGCGGACCCGCGACGAAGCTCGTCGTCGTCAGCGGTGGCGGCCAGAGCGTCAACGTCGCAGCGGTCGCGCCTTTCCCCCTCACCGTCGAAGCGCAGGACGCCGCAGGTAATGCGGTGCCGGGCGTCGGCGTCGATTGGGTCGTCGTCACTGGCGGCTCGGTGAGTCCCACATTGTCCGTCACGGATGCCGCCGGCCGCGCGCAGACCACGGTCACGATGGGCACCTCCTCGGGAGCGCAACGCTACGAAGCGCGCGGCGCAGGCCTCACTGTCGCGGTCTTCACCCTCACCGGCCGAGCGCTCGCAGCGTCGCAGCTGTCGCTCGTCTCGGGAGACTCGCAGTCCGGCATCGTCGGGCAGGCGCTCGCCGCGCCCCTGGTGGTGCGCGTGACCGATGCATACGGGAACGGCGTTGCGAATCAGGCGGTGTCCTTCTCGACGACGGGAGGCGGCGCAGTATCGGCCTCAGCGCCGCGCACAGACGCCGCTGGCAACGTGCAGGTCGTCGCCACGCTCGGCACCACCGCCGGCGCCCAGCTCTTTCAGGCCCAGCGCGCCGGGTTGAGCGGCTCGCCGGTCGTCTTCACCGGCTCGGCGCTCCCGGGCGCGGCTGCCTCGCTCGTCGTGACGGGTGCACCGCCTTCCGTCGAGGTCGGCACGGTCCTTCCTGCCATCACGGTGCAGGCGCGCGACGCCTTCGGCAATGCGGTGTCGGCCGGCGACGTCACGGTGAGCGTCGTCTCCCCTGCCGTGCTCAGCGGTACGACGACCCGCTCCATCGTCCCCGGTACGGACGCGGCGACGTTCGACGATCTCGCGGTCGATCGCATCGGGGCGTTCGCGCTGACGTTCGATCTCGATGCGGCCACCGCGACGGTGCCGCTTGCCGTCGTCTGCGCTTCCGGCCTGAGCGCCTGCAACGGGCAGTGCGTCGACGTCTCGAGCGACCTGGCCAACTGTGGCGCGTGTGGAACAGTCTGCTCCGGTGCGCATGCCACGACGCTCGCCTGCGTCGCGAGTCAATGCGCCGTCACCTCCTGCGCCGGCGGCTACGGCGACTGTGACGGCAACGCCGCAAACGGCTGCGAGGTCGTGCTCGGTACATCGATGACGAACTGCGGCGCGTGCGGCCGTACCTGTGCCGCGGGGCAGGCCTGCACGCAGGGTATGTGTGGCGGAGTCGACGATGCGACCGCAGGTTTTCAGGCGAGCGTGAACCCGGCGGGCACGTGGCAGTACGGCAAGAAGGTAAACGGCGCGTTCGAGCGCTTTACGGTCGCGCAGACGGACGGCAGCGGCAATCAGCTCTGGACCGACGGGGTGACCGAGGCGACGGTCGTCTACAATCCTACGGCGTCGCCGACGTCGTACCTGGAGGGCACGCTGCAGCCGGGCACGCTCGCGGCGTTCCCTCCGAACACCTCCGGGGGCTACACGGTGTTGCGCTATACGGCGCCCGCTACCGCGACGTATCGGCTGTACCTCGACGTCGAAGGTCTGGTGAACACGACTCGCGTATGGCCCTTCACCGAGGCGCGGTCGCCTCACGTGGTGAACTGCCGGAGCTCCTTCCTCGGCATCTGCGGCAACTTCGACGGCGTCGACTACTTCGACACCGTGTCCGGCACGCACTGCTGCGGTACCGCCTTCTACCGCCCGGGGGCACACGTACAGTCGACGACGCGCACCACCCCTCTGCAGTCGACGCCGAGCTTCGGGGTGGAAGTCAATGGAGTCGATGCCTGGGGCGAGGCCGTATTCGACTACACCAGCGGACCGTCGAACTGCTTCTCGTTCGGCTGGGACGAGCGGTGGCAGTACCTCGAGCCAAGGAAGGTTCACTGCACTCCTCATGCAGTCACCTCGCAGCAGTCGCACCACGGCGCCACGGTGCTGAGCCTGCAGGCAGGCGACCTCGTCGACGTGGTGATCGGCCGCGGGCCGTACGAGAACACCGGCGACCTCACGCGGGTCGCCGCTCGCATCGAAGCGGCGTGCGCGGTCGGCCGACGCGACTGCGACGGCAACCCGGCGAACGGCTGCGAGACGTTGCTCGCGACCGTCGACGGCACCTGCGACTACGACTCCGCCTCCCGCACCACGAACGGCTTCGAGATGTACACCACTGCCGCAGCGGTCTCAGACGACGGTCGCTTCGTCGCCTACGCGAGCGGAAGCGTGAACACCGAGCTGCCCGTGGGCCGCACCGGCGTGTACCTGCGCGACCGCATCGCCCGCACCAACCGGTTGATCAGCCGCGGCCTGCACGGCGCTGCTCCGAACGCAGACAGTGACCTGCCGGTCATGAGCCCCGACGCGCGGTGGGTCGCGTTCCGCTCGTTCGCGAGCAACCTCGTAGCGAACGACACGAACGGCCGTTCCGACATTTTCGTGTTCGACCGCAACAGCGGCTCGCTCGAACGGGTGACCGTCGACGCGAGCGGAACGGAGGCCAACGGCGACAGCTGGGAGCCGTCCATTTCGGACGACGGTCGCCTCGTCGCGTTCGTCTCGTCGGCGAACAACCTCTCGGGCGCGGACAACAACGGTCGCTACGACGTGTTCGTGAAGGACCGTGCGAGCGGCACTGTCACGCGCGTGACGGCTCCGGGGGGGGCCGATCCCGACGGCTACTCGTACGGGCCACGCCTTTCGGGCGACGGGACTCTGCTCGCGTTCACGTCGAGCGCTGCGAACCTGGTGCCGAACGACACGAACGCCACTCATGACGTGTTCGCGTTGGACCTGGGCGCAGGCGCGCTCCGTCGTGTGTCGTTTACTACGCTCGGCGAGGAAGCGAACGGTGCGAGTCACCTGCAAGCGCTCGCAGGTGACGGCCATACCGCTGCCTTCATTCACAACGGGGGGGGCATGGGTTGTGGCGAAGCGGCGAATCAGTGGACCTCGTTCCTCGTCAACCTCAAGTCGGGAGAAGTGACGTGCAGCCTGGCGGCATTTCACGCCTGGCCGACGTCGCTCTCGCGCGACGGCCGCTTTCTCAGCTTCTACTCGATGGATGCGCTCACCGCAGATGATGCGGATTCGAACGCCGACACGTTCGTCCTCGACCAGCTCGCCGGCACACTGACCCTCGCTTCGAAACAGACCAACGGTAGCGGCGTATCAACTTCGACTTCCTCCGCGCTCTCGTCCAACGGCCGCTTCATCGCGCATCTGGGCAACGGCAAGAACTTCGTCGCCGATGCGACGCAGCGGAACGCCATCGTCAGTCCCCACTTTCGCCCCCCCGAGACGCTCGTCCACGATGCGCCGGACACCGTTACCGCTGGCACGGTCGTTACCTTCACCGCAACGCTCTACGACGAGCGAGGCCGCGTCTCGGCGCTCTCGGGCGTGCCGGTCACGCTCACCGTCCCCACGGCGCCCGGCTCCGCGCAGGGCACTACAACGGCGAACACTGTGCTGGGTACCGCAACGTTCTCGATCGCGCTCACCGCCGCCGGCGACCAGCGGCTGCTCGCTCTCGCGAGTGGCTACATCGCTCGTGAGAGTGGCCACGTTCGAGTGCTCGGTGGGGCGCCAGACCACTTCACGCTCGTCAGCGGAGATGCGCAGACCGGTGTCGCTGGAGACGCGCTGGCGCCGCTCTCCGTCCGCCTGGAAGACGCCTTCGGCAATCCGCTCGCCGGTCAGACCGTCACGTGGGCTGTCGCACAAGGCAATGGCTCGCTCTCCGACGTCACCAGCCTCACCGACTCGAGCGGTGTCGCGACCGTCACCGCCACGCTTGGCACCACCGCAGGCTCGAACGCCTTCACAGCGACGCACGGCGGCGTCAGCACCTCATTCAGCGCCGTCGGCGTCGCCGGCCCGGCCGCTACGCTCAGCTTCGTCACGCAGCCCGCCACGACCACAGCCGGCGTCGTCATCACGCCTGCCGTCGTGCTCGTGCTCGCCGACACGTGGGGCAACCCGGTCGACAACCTCTCCGCCAGTGTGAACATCACCTGGAACGCGCCCGACGACCTCATCAACGGTACCCCGCCGCCACCGCTGCGCGGCACGCTCAGCGTTCCGCTCGCTGCGGGCTATGCCACCTTCAGCGACCTCTATGCGTTCGAAGCTACGACCGCGAACCTCATTGCGTCGTCCGGACCGCTGAGCGCGATGAGCAATGCCTTCAGCATTGTTGCTGGCCCGCCCAGCGCGTCGCTCTCGACGGTCGGTGCGACTCCGGCAACTGCCGAAGCCAACGGTGTCGATTCCGTCATGATCATCGTCCGCGCCGTCGACCAGTTCGGGAACCGCATCACGGGCGCGATCGCCTCGGTGGCTGCCAGCGGCTCGGGCAACATGCTCACGCAGCCCGGCGCCACTGCGAACGGAGATGCCACGGGCGCCCTGCGCTCGACGCGGGCGGAGACGAAGACACTCAGCGTCACGCTCAACGGCGTGGCGGTCAACGGCACGTTCGAGGTCACGTTCACGCCGCTCTCCAGCTGTCCAATCGGCTCCGCCGACTGCAACGGCGACGCGCTGGACGGCTGCGAGACCGACACGACGTCATCGCTCACCGACTGCGGCGCCTGCGGCACCAGCTGCTCCCTCGCGAATGCGGCCGCCGCATGTGTCTCATCGACCTGCGAGCTTGGCTCGTGCAGCTCGGGCTTCTCGAACTGCGACGGCAACGCGGCGAACGGCTGCGAGACCGCCGGTGCCTGCGCTCCAACCTGCAGCGGCGCGCCCGGCGTTCTCCTGCCGGAGACGCTCGTCAGCGGCGCGGGGCAGCCGCTGCGGATCGTCTCCGACGGCACTTCCTTCTACTGGACCGAGCTCGCCGGGGCGGCCGTCAAGAAGTGCCCCGCGGCAGGCTGCGGCGGGGCGCCCACCGTGCTCGCGACGGGAGCCTCAGCCTGGGGCCTGTCGGTGAGCGGACAGAGTCTGTACTGGACGGACTCGACCGCGAACAGCGTCTACTCGTGCACTACGTCGTGCGCGAACGATTCGACACTCCAGTTCAACACCGGCACCGGCGGAGCTGCCGCGCTCATCTCGGACTCGAGCCACTTCTTCTGGAACGACGCGAACCAGGCGCTCTACGCCTGTCCCGCCTCGGGTTGCGCGGGCGCTCCGACCCTGCTCGCCTCTGGCAGCTACAACCCCATCTACTTCGCGCTCGACCCGACGAGTCTCTACTTCATGACGTCGCAGGTGCTGCGTTGTCCGCGCGGCGGTTGCGCCGGCGGGGTCCCCGAGGTCGTCACCGCCGATGCCGTCTCGTTCTACGGCGGCCTCGCTACCGACGGCACGAAGGTCTACTACTCCACCTTCGGTGGCGGGGAGGTGCGCGCGTGCGATGTCACCGGCTGCGCGACAGGTGACGTCGTGGCGTCGACCCCGGGTGGGTTGCCCGTCGCGATGCAGGTCGACTCGTGTAACGTGTACTGGCTCGACCAGTCGAACGGCAACGTCTACGCCTGCCCCAAAAACGGCTGTGGCGCGAGTCCCTGGCTGCTCGCTAGCGGCCAGAACAACCCGACCGGCCTCGCGGTCGACGGCACGTACGTCTACTGGACGAACAAGGGAACGGCCGCGAACGACGGCAGCGTCATGCGCGTCGCGAAGTGGTGACCGTCAGGATGGAGGCGATGCCACCTTGAGTCGCCTGCGGTCAGCTCAGCGCGATCGATCTCGGCGAGCTCAAGTCGTGAGCTTCCCGCGGAGCGCGAGACTGTGCGCCGCGGATCTCAATGATGCCCTGCAGATGGGTACCCCTCCCTCGCACGGCAGAGGCGACGTGGCCCGCACTGAGCGGGTTCCTCAAGTGTCCTGCAGGCCGATTCCCGTCGCCGCTTCCCGCTCTGGTCCGGCGCGTGCGGTAATCTATCTGCGCGGCACGGGCACCTGCGGCGAAGAGCCTCGGATCATCTCGATCGTCGCAGCGCGCTTCTTGCCCAGCAGCATCACGCGCTCGCCGTTGAGCAGCGTGCTCGGCGCCGCGCCGAGGCGATCTTCCACGATGTCCACGTCGTCCTCGTTGCGCAGCAGCATGCGGTACGAGGCCTTCTCGCGCATGAGCGCGAGGATCTCGATCTCCTCGGGCAGCGCGAGCACGGAGACGTCGTGGTAGCGCTTCTGCCCCGTCGGCAAGAGCCCGGTGTTCGTCGTCTGGGTGATCTTCCCCGTCGCGAGCACGATGACGTTCTGCATGCGGATGGCGGCGTTCCGCTCTTTCTTGTTGGGGTCCTGAATCGACACGACGAGGTCGACGTGATCTCCCGGCTGCACCCAGCCGCCGACCGAGCTGATGGCGTCCGCGCGAATCGTGTACGCGCGCGCCTTCTTCTGCACCTTGTGCGAGAGCCGCTCGCTGGCCTTCGAAGTCTCGAACTGGCTCCACAACAGCGGGTCACCCGCCTGCACCGGAACCATGATGCGCTGGCGCTCGATGTAAGAGACCGAGTCGGGTTTGATGACCGAGGCCGTGATGAACTGCTCCGGCACGCTGCGCTGCGAGATCATGCTGAAGTCGACGATCGTCCCTTCCGGAATGTTGACGGCGGCGACGGTGACGGGGACCAGGTTCCACCCGCGCGTCGCCGCGCGCCGGCTCGTGACGAGCAGCGTGTAGACGAGGGCGCCCGCGATGACGAGGAGGATGCCGGCCATGACGATCGGCGTCGCTCCGCGCATGAGCGAGAACGGCTGCGCGGGCGCGGGGCGCGGCGGCGGCCGGACGTCGGCGATGGACGTACGCCAGTCCTGACCGAGCGCGACGCCCGAGCCGGAGCTGGGCTCCTCGACGACGGGCGCCGAGCCGGTGCTCGGCTCTTCGACGACCGGCGTCTCACCCGAGCGGCGCGCGAGCACCGAGAGCGGCACGCCGCGCGGCGCGGTGGAGTCGGGCTCCTGCTTCGGCGCCGGGTCGCGCTTCACCGTCGCGGGCACCTCGCCGGTGCGCGAGCGGTTGACGGTGGCCGGCGCCTGGCGCGTCTCTTCGGGAGAGATCGGCGTCGCGCGCACCTCGTCGTGGGTGCGGCGGCGCGGAACCGGCGGGCTCGAGACGGGCGGCGGCGTCGCGATGGCCGCGGCCACGGGCAGGTCGGAGACCTGGATGGTGCCGGGCTGCGCCGCGAACGGGTTCTGCTGCGCGGCGACCGGCAGGTCCGTCGCGTTGCGCGTCCGCTCGTCGGAGCCGGGGGCGACGCTCGTCGGGTCTTCGACGAGCGGGACGCCGACCGGCGTAGTGCCGTCACCATCCTCGGCCGGCACCGGCTGGACGATCTTCAGCTCGCCGGTCGGCCGGCGGCCCTCGGTCGTGTTCTCCAGCGGGCTTCGGCCCGGCCCGGGAGTGACGTCGGAGGTGAAGGTCGCCGACGGGTCGTCCGGCACGCTCTCCGGCGCCGAGGGGTCGTAGCGCAGCGGCGTGAGCTGGTTCTCGAGCGGCACCACGGCCGAGTGCGGCGTGCCGACGAGAGACCAGAGATACGTGTCTCCGGTCGCGGTGATGCTGAGGCCGGAGAGCTCCTTGAGCAGCGCCGCGACTCCGCGCTCGAGGTCTCCGCGGACCTCGTTGGGCGGAGCTCCGGTCACCTCGGAGATCTCCGCGCCGGTGATGCCTTCGAGCAGGCGGAAGATGAGGCGCTCGCGCGTCGGCTCGGGCAGCTGGCGCAGCTTGGAGAGGATCTTCTGGCCCTCGGCGAGCGTCGCGCCGGCCGGCAGCTCGAGCGTCGTGGAGGACGTCTTGGCGAGGCTCGCGCCGCGGGCGTGGGCCTGCTTCACGAGCCACGCGCCGAGCTCCTCGGAGGCGGCGGGCGCCTCGCTCAGCCGCGCGAGGGCGTCGTCGAGGACGCTCTTCACGTTCTGATTCGCGGCGTGGAGCGCGACGTGGCACAGCAGCGCGCCGTGCACGAAGGGGGTGAAGTAGTTGGTGAGCTCGTCGCGCGCAGCAGCGTCGCCGCCGCGTACACCGTCGACCCATTCGGCCCACATTGGAGTTGCTGCAGTGCTCAAGTGACTCTCGCGAGTCTAGGCAGGAAACGTGGCGTTACTTAAGGGCACCCGTTTCCCGACCGTCGCACTCTCGCTACAGGGTGGAACGTGAGGCGGGCGCGCACAGATGAAAAAATTCGACGAGCACGCTGATCCGCGAGACAAAACGAAACACGAATGGCCGACGTCATCGACCTCGCTCTCGTCGCAGATGCCCGGCGGTACCTCAACAAGATGCTCGATGCGCGCGGGCTGAATTACTTCCTGCGCAACGATGCGCGCCGGCCGTTTCAGCTCGAACCCTCGAAGGTGGAGATGGTGGTGCGAACCGCCGCTCGATCTCGCGAGAAGCGCCGCCCGCACAGCCGCGCCGTCGATCACGCCCGCAAGGAAGTCCGCCGCGAGCTGATCAAGCGGGTCGTGCAGGAGATGCTCGGCGCGGGGCTGTGAGGTTTCGAAGTCAGCGGCGACGGTCGATCCGAATGCCGTGCCTGGCCGACCGCCGATCACGCTGAGAGGGTCGACCGGAATGCCACGCATGGTCGACCGCCGTTCACGCTGAGCGGAGGCGCCGCAGGCGCCGCAGTCGAAGCGGGCCTCGCGTCGGCTTCGGGCCCCTTCGACTCCGCAGCCCTTCGGGCTGGCTCCGCTCAGGGCGAACGGCGCCGCGAACGGGCTGCGATTCTGATCGACCTTGGGGCGGAACCAACGTGCGATCTGTCGTAGGACGCGCGGTGTGGAGCACGAAGAGAACGCGCTGAGCCGCAGGCGGACACTGCTCGAGCGCTCCGGTGCCCGCATCGTCGACCTCACCGTCACGAACCCCACCGCCGTCGGGCTCTCGCCGACCGGCGTCGCGCTCCCGGTCGCGGACGTCTACGAGCCCGAGCCGCTCGGAGTGCACGCCGCCCGCGAGGCCCTCTCGCGGTGGACCGGCGCCGAGCACGTCGTGCTGAGCGCGAGCACCTCGGAGGCGTACGCGTGGCTCTTCAAGCTGCTCGGCGACGCCCTCGTCCCCACGCCCTGCTACCCGCTGCTCGACTACCTCGCGGAGCTGGAGAAGGTGACGCTGCGCGCGTACCCGCTGCGCTACGACGGCCGCTGGTGCACCGATGCGCCGCTGGTCGCCGAGGCGGCCTCGCCGACCACGAGGGCCGTCATCGCCGTCAGCCCGGGAAATCCCACCGGCACGTATCTCTCCGACGACGAGGCGCGCGGGCTCGCCGAGCTCTGCGCCTCTCGCGGCTGGGCGCTGATCATCGACGAGGTGTTCGCCGAGCCGTCGCGCTCCTTCGCGCGGCGGCGCGACTGGCCGTGCCTCACCTTCACGCTCGGCGGGCTGTCGAAGGCGTGCGGCCTGCCGCAGCTCAAGCTCGCGTGGATGACGGTGCACGGTCCCGGCGCCGAGGCCGCGCTCGACCGGCTCGCGCACATCGCCGACGCGTATCTCTCGGTCAGCACGCCGGTGCAGCTCGCGGCGGGCGCCCTGCTCGAGCAGCACGCCGCGCCGTTCCGCGCCCGCGTCGCCGAGCGCTGCGCGCGCAACCGGTCGAGCCTGGTCGGCCTGCCCGCCGGCTGGCAGCTCTCGAACGCCGACGCCGGGTGGACGGCCGTGCTGCGCGTCCCGCAGGACGTCGACGAAGAGACGCGCTGCCTCGAGCTCCTCGAGCGCGGCGTCGCGGTGCACCCCGGCTACTTCTACGACTTCCCGTCGGGCGCGCACCTCGTGCTGTCGCTGCTGCCTTTGCCCGAGGTCTTCGACGAGGGCGTGCGACGGCTGATCAGCTGAAGTCGTCCGGCCGCGCCATCAACCACGCGAGCCACGTGATGCCGAGGAAGGTGCCGATGGTGCGCCGCGCCGAACGGGCGGACATCGACAGCCGGGCGTACGGGTGATGGCCGAGCTGATTCCGCAGCCGCTGGAGGTCCCAGTCCGAGACTCCGCTGGCCGTCAGCCGCAGCCCGCGGTCGGCGCGGCGGCCGACCAGCGTCGCGCGACGAACGCCCGCGCGCCGCAGCGTCTCGGCGAAGTCGTTGAGCAGGCCCTGCGGCAGCGCGCCGCGCACGACGAGCAGCTTCCCGTCCCGGAACGCGAGGCGGAACTGCTCGCCGGCGCGCATCACCACGAGCACGCCGAGGAGGAACGCAGCGACGAGCGCGGCCTCGAGCATCACGCACTCCAATACCCCCGAGCCTGACGCCGTGTGAAGCCCATGCTACGAGCTTCGCAGCTCATGGAAATCCTCTGGCACACGCTCGACTTCGCAGCGAAGGGCCTCGTCGTCTTCCTCGTCATCGCCGCCAGCGCCATCGTGGTCTTCGGCGCCTCGCGACGGCGCCGCGCCGCGCTGCCGCGCCTCGAAGTGAAGGGCCTCAACCGCCGCTTCGAGGCCCTCGGCGACGGCCTGCGCTCGGCCACCATGAACCGCAAGGAGTTCAAGGCGCTCGTCAAGGGCCGCCGCCCGCCGGGCGAAGGCGCGAGCTCCGACAAGCCCCGCGTCTACGTCCTCGAGTTCGAGGGCGACATCCTCGCGACGCAGGTCGAGCGCCTGCGCGAAGAGGTCACCGCCATCGTCGCCGTCGCGAACGAGAAGGACGAGGTGGTGGTGAAGATCGAGAGCCCCGGCGGAGGCGTCCCGCACTACGGCCTCGCCGCCGCGCAGCTCGTTCGCCTGCGCGACCGGAAGATCAAGGTCACCGCGTGCATCGATCGCATCGCGGCGAGCGGCGGGTACCTGATGGCGTGCGTGGCCGATCACGTCATCGCCGCGCCGTTCTCCATCATCGGGTCGATCGGTGTGGTGGCGCAGATCCCCAACGTGCACCGCCTGCTCAAGAAGCACGACGTCGACATGACCGAGGCGACCGCCGGCGAGTTCAAGCGCACCATCACCGTGTTCGGCGAGATCACCGAGAAGGGGAAGAAGAAGCTGCAGGAGCAGCTCGAAGAGACGCACCACCTCTTCAAGGAGTTCGTGAAGCAGCACCGGCCGAAGCTCGACATCGACGCGGTCGCGACCGGCGAGTACTGGCTCGGCCGCAAGGCGCAGGAGCTTCAGCTCGTCGACTCGCTCGGCACCAGCGACGACTACCTGATGGCGCGCGCGAAGGACGCGCAGGTGTTCAAGGTGACGTACCGCTCCGAGAAGCCGTGGCGCGATCGCCTGGGCCGCTTCGCCGCGAACGCGCTGCTCGAGTGGCTGGTGCCGCTCAGAGGGCCGATGTGATCCCCGAGCGCCTCGACGGCTCGCTCTTCGGAGACGACCAGCCCTGCTTCGGCTGCGCGCCGAATCACCCGTACGGGTTTCACCTGAAGCTCGAGCGCGACGGAGAGGGCGTGCGCACGCGCTTCACTCCGCACGACCAGTACCAGGGGCCGCCGGGCATCATGCACGGCGGGCTGGTGATGACGCTGGCCGACGAGGTCGCGGCCTGGGCGATCCTCGCGAAGCTGGGCAAGTTCGGCTTCACCGCGTCGTTCGAGGGCCGCTTCAAGAGCCCGGTGCGCGTCGGCGTCGAGGCCACCGGCTACGGGCAGATCATCAAGGAGAGCGCGCGCGTCGTCCGCGTCGCCGTGCGCATCGAGCAGAACGGCACCGAGTGCTTCGACGGCACGCTCGCGTTCGCGCTGCTCGACCGCGCCGCCGCCGAGAAGCTCTTGCAGCGGCCGCTGCCCGAGAGCTGGCTCCGCTTCGCGCGCTGACGACCGCGGTCGCGCGGGTGAAGCGACCGGGGTCGCAGAAAATGGGGACAGGCTGCTTTTCCCGGCGCGCGGGCGACGCAGGTCCGCTGAACGACTGGGCGGGAAAAGATGCCTGTCCCCAATTTCGCCGGCTCAGGCTTTGCTCTGCGGAGCTCCCCATGACGACCAAGCTCCTCGTGACAGGCGCCCTCCTGGCGACGATGTGTGGACCGCAGCAGCCGGGTAGGGGTGGAGACGATCCCCGCGACGTCACCGGCAACTACGACATCACCTACGACGACCACCTGAAGCTGCAGCTCAACATCGGCGGAGCGGTTCGCGAGGTCGAGCAGGACGGCTACGGCGCCATCGCCGACTTCGGCACGTACAACGGCCAGCCGGTGCGCCTCGACCTGATGCAGTTCTGCGCCAAGCCCGAGGTGAAGTGCCCGAGCGAGGCGTTCTGGAAGAAGGTCGCCATCGACCAGCCGAACCTCGACAACAACGGCTTCGACCTCCAGGAGCTGCGCGTCATCAACGACGAGGTGCACGTGCTCGACGCGGGTCAGCGCGCGGCCTCCATCACCGGCCTCGTCGACCACGGCAGCCAGGACAAGTACCTCATCGGCCTCGGCATCAACGGCGGCGCGTCGCAGAGCTGCGCGGCCATCGACGTCTCGTTCACGTACGGCCGCTTCAGCCGCAAGGGCGAGAAGCTCGAGACCGTCATGGAGTACCGCGACCCCGACAACAAGGCGTGCAGCCCCGACGCCGGCACGCTCACCGCCGACGGCGGCGTGAAGCCGTGCGAGCTGCGCTCGGTGCAGCGCCTCACGCATCCGGCGGGCGCCGACGTCGACGGCATCAAGGACGGCAAGATCGGCCTCGCCTGGGCGGGCGGCTGCGCGTTCGGCCCCTTCCTCGTCGGCGCGACGCTGTACCTGGAGACCGGCTACACGGGTAAGCGCACGGGCGACTTCGACCCGCCGCCGTTCACTCCGGTGCCGGTGACGCAGCCGGATGCGGGCTTCCCGGTGGACGACGGCGGCTCTCCCGACGGAGGATGAGCGCGTCTTCCGATGAGCCACGTCCCTCTCGAAGTGCGGAACCTGACGTTCGACGTGACGCACGAGCGGTACTGGCACGGCGGGCGCAGAGCGGTCACCGCGTTCTGGGACATGCTCTCGGTCTTCTTCCCCGAGGGAGAGAAGTTCTTCGTCGAGTCGGTGAACGCGCACCGCGAGCTCGTGAAGGACCCGGTGCTGGCCGAGGCGGTGCGCGGCTTCTGCGGACAGGAGGGCGTCCACCGCCGCGAGCACACCCGCTACAACGAGACGCTCACCGCGCTCGGCTACCCCATCGCCAGCCTCGAGCGCTCGGTGCTGCGCACGCTGAACGTGGTCCGCTTCGTCATGCCGAAGCGCTGGCAGCTCGCCGTCACCGTCGCGCTCGAGCACTTCACCGCGCTGCTCGGCGAGCTCGTGCTGACCTCCTCGCACGGCCTCGACGGCGCCGACCCGAAGATGGCCGCGCTCTGGCGCTGGCACTCGCTCGAAGAGAACGAGCACAAGGCGGTGGCGTTCGACGTCTACCGCGCTGCCGGCGGCACGTGGCTGGAGCGCTGCTTCGTCATGGTGCTCACCACGGCGGTCTTCTGGGGCAAGGTGCTGCACCACCAGGCGCGGATGATGTGGGCCGACCGCACGCTGTTCTCGCTCAGCGAGCACCTGAGCCTGTTCCGCTTCATGTTCCGCGGGCCCGACGGCGGCATGCAGCGCCTGCTGCCGAAGTACTTCGCGTTCTTCAAGCCGTCGTTCCACCCGTTCGCGCCCGGCGACGCCGAGCGGCTCGAGCAGTGGCGGAAGGAAGTCGCGGCGCCGCCGGGGTGACCGCCTGGCCCGAGCGCAGCGCGGGCTCAGCGTCTGGGCCGACACGCATTGCCACGGCCGGTGATTGCTCTGGAGCCGCTCTTCCCGAGGCGAGAGCTGTGGCCATGCGGTCGAGGAAGACGGACTCGGCGTCGCGCCCGACGGCGTTCGCGCTGACGTCATCCGACGCGATGGGCTGCACTCCGTGTCGTTCATGTCCGCGCAGGCGCGCGGTGCAATCGCACGAGCGCTGGCCACCCTCTTCGAAACGGGAGTCACCGAGCTGTGGCCGCTGCTGAAGTCTGTTTCGAGCCCGGCGGCGATCGGAACCGCGGCAGAGGCCGAATGGGTGGCGGCGCAAGCCGAACCGCTCGGCGCTCGCGTGAGCGTCGACGCCGGAGTCGCGCCGACGGCGGCGGACGACCTCATCGCCGCGGCGAGGCGGCGCGTCGCGCGGTGAGCAGCACGACCAGCGCGAGCCCGAGGAGCGACGGAAACGGCGCGGTGCTGCAGCCGGACGACGGCGGCTCGGCGCCACCTCCTGCTCCGCCGCCGCCTCCGTCGATCGGCGGCGGCGCGTCGGCCGAGTAGCACTCGCCCTCGAAGCACACGCCGTCGCCGCAGAGCTGGCCCTCGTCGGTGAGCCCGTCGCAGTCGTCGTCGAGCGCGTTGCACGTCTCGGTGACGGGCTCGCCGGGCATGCAGTACATCGGGTCGCAGGTGGGCCCGAACCGGGCGCACCAGCCGATGCCGCAGCGGACGCGCACCCCGTCGTCGACGCGCGAGTCGCAGTCGTCGTCTTTGAGGTTGCAGACCTCGGGCGCGTCGGGGAACACCTTCGCGTCGCCGTCGTCGCAGTCGCGATCGTTCGCGGCGCGCTTCATGGTCGTGCAGCCCATCTGGGTGGCGCCGGTGGGGTCTCCGAAGCCGTCACCGTCGAGGTCGGGCCACGTGAGCGTCGAGGTGAGGCCTTCGTCGATCTGCCCGTTGCAGTTGTCGTCGCGCCCGTTGCACGCCTCCACGGCGCTCGGCGAGATGCGCTCGTCGTTGTCCTCGCAGTCGTCGTTGCGCGTGCTCAGGCCGGCCGAGGGCGCGCAGCGCAGGCGCGCGGTGTCGAAGGGGTTGCCGTGGCCGTCGCGATCTCCGTCCGTGTAGTAGGCGGTCGGGGTGCAGCCCCAGGCGAGCGAGAGGCGCTTGAAGCCCGAGCGGTCTCCGGACGAGCGCCCGTCTGCGTTGCCGCCGATGACGCCGACGTCGAACTCGACACCGCCCGGAGTCGCGGGCGCGGTCCACTGCACCGTGAACGTGACCGAGCCTCCGCTCGCGGCGCGCGGCGTCGAATGCGAGAGGCCGTTGCCCAGCACGCGCGTGCCGTTGCCGGCGCTGAAGGTGCCGACGCCGCCGGTGGTGAGGAAGAAGCCGCCGTTCGAGACGCCGCCGCCGATGGTGAGCGTGAGCGTCACGGTCGACCCGGGAGCGACCGACGTCTGCGGCCCGGTGAGCGTGACGGTCGGCTCGGGCGCGCCGCCGCCGTGGCAGCCCGAGCAGCTCGTCGTGGCGATGCCCGTCAGCTTTCCGAGCGTCAGGAGCGTGATGAGCGACAGCACGCTCACACCTTACCCTACGAGCTCCACACTTCTTCACGATGGCCGCGACCGCATCTCATTAGGATTCGAGCCTCATCGAGGAGCCGCCATGACCGTTCGCAAAGTCGCGCAGCCGCCCGTCCCCGTCGTGAGGAGGCCGCCTGCGGCGCCGCCGCTGGCTCCGCAGCGTCGGGTCGCGCCGCGACCTGACGAGCTCTCGACCGGTGCCGGCAGGGCGCTGCGTGAGCGCGCGACCCGGGCGCTCGGCTCGCGCGGGCTCAGCACCGGCGCCGCCGCGAGCACGCTGGCCACCGAAGACGCTCATGATGCGCAGGTCAACTGTCTCGACGCCGCGTACGACCATCTCTCGACGTTGGCACCGGGGCACGACGCCGACGTCGTCTTCCTCGACGACGTGCGCGCGGGCGCAGAGGGCACCGACGGCCACGTGCTCGTGCGTGAAGGCGAGCGCTTCTACGACCCCGCGACGCGCGCATGGCACGACTCCCTCGAGTCGTTCGATCCCGCGGGCCACTACGTCCAGGTCGGCGTGCTGCCCGGCACGCAGGTGACCGCGATTCTGGACGCGCCGGTCGGCAGCCCCGAGCGCGCCGCGGCGCTCGCGAACATCCCGCCCGCCCTCGCCTCGATGCTCGTCGCCGATACCGACCTGCCGTCGCTCGCGGCGCTCACCGACGGAGCGCTCGGCGCCCGCGAGCTCACCGCCGAGCTCGACCAGCAGCTCGCGCGACAGATTGCCTTGTACGGCCCGGCGATGACCGAAGCTCAGCGCGAGCAGTTCGTCGCGGACTTCCAGGCGCAGCACCCCGAGTACGCCCAGCTGCGCGCCGAGCAGGAAGAGCTCGCGACGTTCCTTCGCGACAACCCGGCCTTGAGGGCGCAGGCCGCCAGCGACCCGCTCGTCGCAGCGAGCCTCGCGCAGGCGGCCGAGGCGCTGGCCGGCACCGAGCACAACGATGTCGTCATCGAGCTGTTGCGCGACGAAGCGGCGCTGGCCGCGATGACCGACGCGCAAGGCGCCGAGTGGGTCGAGGCGCACCTGCTGACCCCGTCGGTCGGCGCGTATGCGACCGAGGCGCTGCTGGCGGCGGGGGCCGATCGCACCGCGGCCACGGCGGCGCTCGACGACGTCAACGCGCTGCTGGCGACCATCGGCAACGTGCCGGCGCTGTCCGAGAAGGTGACGCAGAGCGCCGAGCTCGTCGGGCAGCTGCGCGACGCGTACTCGGCGGCGACGAGCTTCGACGACCTCATGGGGCGCCTCGCCGTGGTGAACCAGAACGGCGCCGCCATGCAGGTCGGCGGCCTCGCGCGAATCGGTACGGGGCTCACGTTCGTGGCCGGCGTCGCGCTGATGGCCGAAGGCGTGCTCTCGCAAGACGGAGAGCGCGCGTTCGAGGGCCTCTTGCAGGCGGGCCAGAACGCCGACGCCGTGCAGTACGGGCTCGAGCTGCTCGCGAAGGCGATGCCGTCGCTCGGCGGCGCGGCGAGCACGGCGGCGCGCGTCGTGCCCGTGGTCAGCGCGGTCGCGCACGCGCTGACGTTCCTCGATCAGGCCGGGCAGCTCGACTCCGACTCGTCGCGGTTCCAGGCGGCGAGCAGCTTCGCGCAGGCGGCCGGCGGAGCGCTGATGTTGACCGGCGCTGGGGTCGTTCCCGGCGCGGTCATCACGGCGATCGGCGTGGGCCTCGGCATCATCGGCAGCGCGCTCGAGGGCCACGAGACGTCGATGACGAACCAGCGCTTCGACGCCGAGGCGCAGCAGCTGCTCGCGGGGCTGGAGCCGCCGGTGCCCGCGGGTGTGGTGACCGCGCTCCACGCCATGGGGCCCGAGACGGCGCGGGCGCTCACCGAGCAGCTCGAGCTGACGCCGGAGGGTTGGGCCGAGGTGGCGCGATGGGCGCCGGGCATGCTGGCCGCGCTGGCGACGGGTGGCCCCGGCATCGTCGAGCGGTTCGACGCGCTCGGCCTCACGTCGGCGCAGTCGGTGGTGTCGTTCGCGCAGAGCTGCGTCGGCACCGACGTCGCGGTGGTGCAGCGCATCTTCGAAGGGCTCGGCACGACGAGCGGCACCGACATCGACGCGATCCTCGAGTGGATTCGAGAGGAGCTCAGCGGGGTGGGCACCGCGTCGGAGCGCCGGTCGGGTCTGCCGCCCGTCCTGCGCGAGGCGGCTGCGCCCGACGTGTACCAAAGCCTCATGCACAACCTGCTCGGCTACGCGAACCGCGTCGCCGAGCGGCAGCGCAGCGGCGGGTGAGTGCGCAATGCGCAACTCACGTAAAGAGTCCTGCAGCCCCGCAGCGCTTGCTGCGCAGACTGTCCTCTGGTGAGGACAGTGCGCGACGGCGCAACGCCGGTTTGAGGCGCAAGAACGGGCTGGTCTCGCACTTGCTGAGAGGACGAGTGCTCGAACTTCCTCGAGCGCCCTCGGAGCCCTCACGCACATGAAGACGTCGTTCGCTTCCCTCGAGCAGCGCATCGCCAACCAGACCCGCCGCATCAACCAGGGGGTCCGCGCCGGCACCCTCACGCAGGACGAAGCCTCGGGGCTTCGCTCGCGCCTCAACCGCGCGCAGCGGCTCATCGAGAACGACGCGTTCGACGGCAACGGCGCGAGCCGCCTCGAGCAGCAGCAGCGCATGTTGAACGGCATCGGCCGCGACATCCGCGCCGGCAAGCGCAACGAGACCATCGACCCGGCGCAGCGCTCGGCGAACATCACGCGCCGCATCGAGCGCGGGCTCGCGGACGGCTCGCTGACGCAGGCCGAGTACGACGCGCTGAAGGCCCGGCTCGGCTCGGCGCAGACTCCGGAGCAGCTGAGAGCGCTCAGCCGCGAGGTCCGCGCCGAGCGGCACGACGGCGAATTCGACGCGCAGAAGCGCGTGGCCAGCTTCAACGAGCGGATTCAGCGCGGCGTCGCGGACGGCTCGCTGACTGCTGACGAGGCGAAGGCGCTGACCGACCGCGTGAACGGGCTCGGCGCGAATCCCACGGCGGAGCAGGTGAACGGGCTCAGCCGCGACATCTTCACCCAGCGGCATGACCGGCAGATGGACAACGCGAAGGCGATCGAGTCGGTGTCCGCGCGCATCGGCGAGCTCGAGGCCAGCGGGAAGCTGACGGCGGATCAGGCCTCGGCCTACCGCGCGCGGCTCGAGGAGCTGAAGCGCCCCGATGCTCAGGCGGTGAGCGCGCGGCTGAACGTGCTGCGGCAGCAGCTGCAGGCGCACGCGTAGCGCCGATGTGGGCTTGTCATGCCGGGCCGAGGTCGTAACGTCGGCTCCATGAGCCTGACTGCGCCGCCGCCGCCTCGGACGCCGTCTCCGCGAGCGAAGAAGCTGATTCATGCGTACACGGGCAGCCAGCTCGGGCTGCTGATCGCCGGCCTGGTCTTCATGGGCGTCGGCGTGCCGCTGAGCCTCGTCTTCTGCCACGACCTGCCGGGCGAGCTGGCGCTCACGGTGAGCCACGAGACGTGTGAGGGGCGGGTGACCGGCACCGAGCTGCAGCAGAACGTGCGCATCAACGGGCACCACCCGACGCTGGTGTCGTTCGAGTACGACGTCGGGGGCAAGACGTACCGCGGTGAGAGCTCGATGCTGGACACGTCGTCGTTGGGCTCCGGCGTGCAGGTCGAGTACAGCCCGAGCTCACCGGGGCTTTCGCGGGTGGCGGGCGGCACGTACGGCACGTTTCCCGTGTGGGTGGGCTTCGTGCTGCTGTTTCCGATGCTGGGGCTCACGCTGTTCGGCGGAGCGGTGCGCTCGAATCGCCGCGAGATCCGCGCGTTCCGTGATGGGCGGGCGGTCGAGGGCAGCATCACGGAGGTCGGCCTCGATCGGACGGTGAAGATCAATGGCCGGCACCCGCACAAGGTCGGCTGGACGTTCGAGGTGCAGGGGCAGAGCTACACCGGTGCGCTCACCAGCATGGACCCGGGGGCGCTCGCGGAGTTCCAGCAGGGCTCTCGGGTGACAGTGCTGTACGTGCCCGAGGATCCGCGCGCGAACACGCTGTGGATCGAGTAACGCATGCTGAGGGCGGAGTGTCCGGCACCTGCCTGGGTGTCCGGCACTTGCCTGGGTGTCCGGCACTTGCCTGGGTGTCCGGCACTTGCCCGGGTGTCCGGCACTTGCCCGGGTGTCCGGCACTTGCCCGGGTGTCCGGTGTCCGGCACTTGCCTGGGTGTCCGGCACTGCCTGCTTGCCTGGGTGTCCGGCACCTGGGAGGGAAGGGACGCACTTGCCTGGGTGTCCGGCACCTGCCTCCTGCCTGGGTGTCCGGCACCTGCCTCCTGCCTGGGTGTCCGGCACCTGCCTCCTGCCTGGGTGTCCGGCACCTCCCTGCTGGCAGTGTCCGGCACCCCGCGTGCCCACACGCGTGGCGTCAGCGCACAAGTCAGCGGAATTTCTTCGCCCACTCGGGAATCGGCCGGCCGATGGCGCGGTGCGGATCAGGCGCGCTGCCGGAGAGCCCGTCGCCGCCAGCGAAGTACTCTCGAACCTGGCTGCGTGCGTCGCTCGACAGCTCGCGGTCGCCGATGGCGATCACGTGGATGTGGTCCTCGTCACTGACGCCGCCGGCGGGTCGGTGCCAGGCAGCGAACCCGGCGCGGCGCAGCGCCTCGACCATGATCCGAACGGTGCGCGGCGAGCGGCCCTCGGTATTGAGGTCGAGCGCACCGCCGCCGGCGTGCGTGTTCGCAGATGCGGACACGCTGGTGCTGTAGCTGCCCTGGAACATCGGCCAGCCCGGCGCCACGCCGCGCTTCGCGGCCCACGCCTCGGCCTGCCGAACCATCTCGATGGTCCGTGCGTTCGCGGTGACCCCGCGCCAGGAGAGGCGGCGGTAGTCGGCGGGCGGCTCGCGGAACGGGTTGGAGGCGAGCTTCCTCAGGCCGGCGAGGTCGCGCTCGCCGAGCTCTCCGTTCACCGGGCGCCGGGTGCGACGCTCGAACGCGCGGACGGCGCGCGCGGTGGCGGGTGAGTAGAGCCCGTCGATCTCGCCCGGGTTGAAGCCGGCCTTCTGCAGCAGCTTCTCGGTGCGGCGCACGGCCGACGAGCGCTCGCCGACGCGCTGCACCGGAGAGGCGGGCTCGCCGCTGTCGATGATCGTGCGGCTGAGGTGACGCCACGTCGCGGTGTCGAGGCGGCCCGTCGGCTCGACGCCGCTCGCGCGCTGGAATGCCTGCAGGGCGCCGCGCGTGCGCTCGTCGAAGACTCCGTCGGTGCGCTGCGGATCGAAGCCGGCGGCCTTGAGGCGCTGCTGGAGCTGGCCGACGGCCGGACGCTGAGCACCCTCGCCGAGCGTGCCGGCCTTCGCGAGCTCGGCGAGCACCTGGTCGAAGCGGTGCTCCTGCGCCGAGAGCTCGCGGCGACCGCGCCACGGCGCGTGCCGCAGACCAGCGGACTCGCGGCCGAGCACGGAGAGCCCCTCGAGGCTGAGCAGCGGCGCGCGGTTGTCGAAGTTCCCCTGGTCCTCCTTGAACGCGACGATGGCGCGGCCCAGGTCGGCGTCCGCGATGCCGTCGCGCGCTCCGACGTCGTAGCCGAGGCCGGCGAGCTGCCGCTCTGCGCGCGCGATGTCGTCGCTCTTCTGACCGCGGCGGACGGCTCCAGGCATCTCGCGCAGGCCGGTGAGCGCCGTGCGCAGCGCGTTGAGCGTGCGCTTGTCGAGCGCGCCGGTGGGCTCGAGGCCCATCGAGGCCTGGAAGTTCTTCAGCGTGCCGCGCGTCTTTGCGTCGAAGTTCCCGTCGACGGTGCCGGGCGTGAAGCCGAGCGTCGAGAGGATGCTCTCGAGCGCCTGAACGGCGACGCCGGTGTCGCCCGACTGAAGCGTGTCGTTGCGGTCGAGGCGAGCGGAGAGACGATCGAGACGGTTGCGGTCGAGCGAGGTGAGCGAGCCAGCCATGCGGGATGTTCGTCGCAACGCATCGCGGCGAATAAGTCGCAGACTGGAAAGGGGGTTCACACAACGGCGCGAAACGGCTTTGCGAAGCCCCGCTGCCGCAGCTCCTTGGGCTCGGCCGAGCCGAACAAGAGGACGACTGCCGCATCGTTCTCGAGCACGCCATGGCGGATCAGCTCGTCGACCGCGCGGTCGTGGTTCTGGAGCTGCCGGTGCCGTGTCGCCCGCAGCCCGGTGCGCTGCTTGTGCTCCATCACCACGCAGCGGCGCAGCGGGAGCGGGGCGGACATGTCGACGAGCGCGAAGTCTCCGCAGGAGCGCAGCTGGTCGCAGCGGAAGACCCAGAGCTGTGGCATCACGCGCACGAGCTCTTCCACGAAGCGTTGCTCGTGGCTGCGCAGACCGAACCGGTGCTCGAGCTCGCGCGGATTGCGGAAGTCTCCGCGGCTGTGTGCCAGCGTGGGGACTCCGGTCCGCGCGAGCACTGCCCGGCGCGACAGGTGCAACACCCACGGGCCCTCGCGACTCATGACTCGCTCCGACGACGGAACGCCTCCCACAGGACGACCGCCGCGGCGTTCGACACGTTGAGCGAGTCGACGTCACCGGCGGTCGGTAACGACAGCCGCCGCGTCGCGACCCGCGCGAGGTCCGGGTGAACGCCGCGCAGCTCGTTGCCGAGCACGATGACCGGCGCCGGGCCGTCGAGGTGCTCAGGCGACCAGACGGTCTCGCCGCCGGGCATGAGCGCGAGCACGCAGCGCTTCGCCAGCCGCGGGAGCAGCTCGCTCCGCGCCACGGCGCACGACGGCGTGTGAAAGAGCGCGCCCATCGATGCCCGAACACACTTCGGGTGGAAGAGGCGGGCGCTGCTGTCGACGACGAGGACGCCGGCTGCTCCCCAGGCGTTCGCGGTGCGGATGACCGCGCCGATGTTGCCCGGGTCGCTCAGGCCGTCGAGCACGACGCACAGGCCCGGCTGCTCCAGCACGGTCGAAGCGCGCGGCGGCCGGTGGCGGACGATCGCGACGACGCCGTTCGCTTTGTAGGACAGCGACGAGAAGTCGCGCGGCGGCAACCGCTCGACGACGATGCCATCGCGCGAGAGCTCGGCGATGAGCTTCGCTCCGTCGGCGTCGCCGTAATACTCGGGCGCGTACCCGACCCAGTCGAACGGCACTCGCGCTGCACGCGCGGCGCCGGCCAGTCGTTGTCCATCGAGCAGGAGTCGTCCTGCTCCGTCCATTCCTTTGAGCGCACGCAGCGTGCGCGCGCGAGCGGTACTCATGGTCCATCTCCACGTCGAGGGTCATACGTCGACCGCGCGGGGCGATCGTCAGCGGGAAACGGAGAGGACGGTCATGGCGCGACGACGACGTGCCGTGCGCGACGGCCTGACGTGTCCGGGTTTCTGTCCGGGTCGCGTGCTGCCGCGATGCGTACTGTTGACGCATGAGACGAGCACCAGACGTGTTGAGGGCAGTGGCCGCAGTCGCCGCAGCGGGAACCGCAGAGGGCGTCGACGACGAGCTCTCGACTTCGCAGCTGGGGCTCTCGCTGGGCGCGGCCGACTCGGCCGTCGGCATCCTCGACAACGACGTGCAGCTCGACGCGCGCGCGGCGAAGGCGATCGTGGCGCGGAAGAACGGCCCCGAAGGCCGCGAGCTGGCGGCGGACGACCGCCCGTTCGCGAGCATCGGCCACGGTGCTCGAGTACGTGAACTACCCGGGCACCGTCTTTGTCGGTCATCTCCCGGTTGAAGAAGAGGCGCCGGCATGGGTCGAGACGAGCGGCCCGCGGTACGGGCATCACTCGCTGACGGAGCTCGGCGCCTGCGTGGGCACGCACTCGCGCGGCGTCGTCGACCGCTTCGAGATGCTGGTGAAGCCGATCAGTGACAGCGCCTTCACATCCTCCGGAGTGACTTCGTGCACTCCGTCGCGCACGGTGAACCGCGCCTTCGGGCAGCAGCGTCGCGAGCCGCTTCCTCCCCGGCAGCTGGTACGTGTCCTGCGCGGCGCCGAGCAGCAGCGTCGGTCGCGCTCTCTCGGGCTTGAACACCGAGCCCGTCACAGGTCCGAGTGCATCACCACGTACGCACCGGCGTCGATCGTCGAGTCCTCGCGAGCAGCGTCACGAGTAGCCGCCGTTCGAGAACCCGGCGAGCACCGGCTTGCTCGTCTCGGGCAGCCGCTTCACGACGCGCTCGACGTCCGAGAGCTGCGAGCGATCGTTCGGCCAGCACCAGTGGTCCTTCACCCGCGGGCAGAGTCCCTGTTCTCCGCGCGGAGCGATGGGCGTGACGCCCCGCTTGCGCGCTTCGGTTCCCAGCAACGACAGCTCGCGCACGCCGGCCCAGTCTGTCGAGCCGGACAGAGCATGCCGTGGAAGTAGATGACGGTCGCGATCGACACGCCAACCTTCCATCCAATCGGTCACATCCCTTCGCGAAGGTTTTGAAAATGACCTCCGCCTGGGACAGTGGAGTGCGCGCGCCTTCGCTCTGCCCTTCGCTCTGCCCGGCACCGCGCGCTTGCCGCCCGAGCGCTGGCGCGCGATTGGCGCGGGGCATGTGCCGTGTACTGCCGCGCACCCATGCGAATCCAAACGGTAGTCACCTTGATGTTTCTCTCCGGCTGCGGCACCGCCGAGCTCTCGATCGATCGCACCGAAGACGAGCCGATCGACGATCGAACGAACATCGCGCAGCAAGGTCTCGTGACCTGCAACGCGCGCCCGGCCACCGGGTACGTCAACGGCAAAGCCTTCCCCATCACCATCGTCGACGCCGACGGGATGCCGGCCGAGATCTCCTCCGCGAACGCGTACGCCGTGATGCAGCGGGCGGCGGCCGCGAACGGCGTCTACCTTCGCGTCGTGAGCGGCTTCCGCACCTACGCGGAGCAGCAGTACGTCTACAGCTGCTACGTGAACTGCAACTGCAACGGCTGCAACCTGGCTCTGGCGCCCGGGTACAGCAACCACCAGAGCGGCCACGCGTTCGACCTCAACACGAGCGACCCGGGTGTCTACAACTGGCTCGCGAACAACGGTGGAGCGTTCGGCTTCCGCCGGACCGTGCCGAGCGAGCCCTGGCACTGGGAGTGGTGGGGCGGCGGCCCGGGCGGTGGCCCGTGCGGCGGTTCTGCTCCGCCGCCGCCGCCGCCGCCGCCGCCGCCTGAGATCACGCAGATCGGCGGCATCGAGGCCGCTGGCTCGAGCGACATCAACGGCGACGGCAAGGCCGACGTCTGCGCTCGCAACAACTCCACGTTCAGGTGCCACCTCTCGAACGGCACCGCCTTCCCCACGATCATCGACGGGCCAGCGCTGTCGGACGTGAACGGCTGGGGCGACCTCGCGAACTACTCGACGCTGCGTACGGCCGACTACACGGGCGACGGCAAAGCCGACGTCTGCGCGCGTGCGAACGACGGCGTGATGTGCTGGCCTTCGACGGGGAACGGCTTCGGTCCGGGCATCGTGAGCGGCGCGATGTCCGACGCGAATGGGTGGGGCGTGCCCGAGTACTACTCGACGCTCCGCATGGCCGACGTAAACGGCGACGGTAAGGCAGACATCTGCGCGCGCGGCGCCGCGGCGTTCTTCTGCTGGCTCTCGACGGGCAGCGGCTTCGGGCCGGGTCTGATCCAAGGCCCGCTGCTGTCGAACGCGAACGGATGGAGCGACCCGACGAACTACGCGACGCTCCGCATGGGCGACGTGAACGGCGACGGCAAGGACGACGTCTGCGCGCGCGCCGATTCGCGGGTGCTGTGCTGGCTCTCGAATGGCACCGGCTTCCCGACGCAGGTCGACGGCCCCGAGCTCTCCGACGGCAACGGGTGGAGCGACGTCACCAACTGGAGCACGCTCAAGCTCGCGGACGTCGACGGCGACAAGAAGGCCGACCTGTGCGCGCGCAGCAACTCGGCGGTGCTCTGCTACCTCTCACTCGGTACCTCGTTCGGCCCGGCGATCGTGGGCCCGGCGCTCAGCGACTACAACGGCTGGGGCTTTGCCGAGCACTACTCGACGCTGCGGCTCGCCGACCTCGACGCAGACGGCGACCTGGACCTCTGCGGGCGCTCCGACGACGGGGTGCTGTGCTGGCTGTGGACGGGCGCGGGCTTCACCACCCAGGTGACGACGAACCTGCTCTCCGACGCGAGCGGTTGGTCGAACGCGGTCTACTACCAGACCATTCGCATGGCCGACGTCACCGGAGACGGCAGGGCCGACCTCTGCGCGCGCGCGAGCTACGGCGTCTTGTGCTGGCCTTCGACGGGCACCGGCTTCGGCCCGGCGATCTTCGGGCCCGCGTGGACGAACGAGAACGGGTGGGCGCACGAGCACTACTACACGACCCTGCGCATCGGCGATTGACCGCCGTGATTGTTTGAGTGCCGGGCAGTCCTCGCTGATTGCGCGGACGACTGAGTGCTGACGATTGAGTGCCGGGCAGTCCTCGCTGATTGCGCGGACGACTGAGTGCTGACGATTGAGTGCCGGGCAGTCCTCGCTGATTGCGCGGACGACTGAGTGCGCTGATTGAGTGCCGGGCAGCCCCGCCGTCCGGCACTCAAGCGTCGAGCGTGCACCATTTCTCATTCAGAGAGACAGCATGTCGAAGCGGGCATCTACGGCGGCGCGGCTGTTGCTGGCAGTCGCAGCATGGGGCGCGTACCGCGAAGGCTCTTGGTTGGTGAGCACACGACGAACCACGTCACGTTCCGAAGCCACAATCACATGATGCTCTTCGACGACCCTGAAGTCGCCGACCACTTCCTCGAGCTCATGGCGAAGAACAAGGCGAAGTACGGAATCCTGATTCACTCCTTCTGCCTAATGGGAACGCACCCGCACGTCGTCGTCACGGCGACGGCGGGCCAGCAGGCGTTCAGCGATTTCTGGAAGGTCGTGAACCACGGCCTGGCGTGGTTCGTGAACCGTCGCAACCGGCGTCGAGGGCAGGTTGTCATGGAGAGGATGCGGAGTCCCACCATCGAGCCAGATGGTCGACATCTGCTGACGGTAATGCGTTACGGAGATCTCAACCCTGTTCGCGCACGTCTGTGTCGAAGTCCTGGCAAGTGGAAGTACTCGAGCTATCGGCATTACGCATACGGCGAGCGGCATCCACTGATCGACGATGCTCCCGACTATCTGGCCCTGGGGGGCTCCCCGGTACAGCGCCGCCTCGCATATCGCGGCTTGTTTCAGCAGCAGCTTGTTGCAGAGCTCATGGAGCGCCGCCGCGACTTCGTGGATGCGCCGTTCATCGGGAGTCTCGGCTGGGTTGCGATAAAGCGCTGCGGCGCTGGTCTCATCACGTCGCCTGACGGGTAGACCACATGCAGTCCAAGGCCTCGCGGCGTGGACACGATGACGTCGTCATTGGAGAGGACCGTGGACTGCGGCCGCTAGTGCACGTCTCGGCTCGTCCGGATTTCTTCTACGCCCATCACGGCCGTCTCTGAGGACGACGCGAGAGTGCGGTAGCGCCTCCCTGCTCGTTCTGACGGCAGAGTTGATGCCTGTCACGCTCGAATAGTCCGTACTTCCTCTTCCTCCCCTTACTGCTCGCATCACTGGCTCGCATCCCTGCCCGGCACCGAACGGCACCGAACGCCGACGCACGCATCACTGCCCGGCACCGAACGGCACCGAACTGCCCGGCACCGAACGGCACCGAACGCCGACGCACGCACACGCATCACTGCCCGGCACCGAACGGCGCGAACGGGCGCGCCGGTGTCACCGGCCTGCAGCGTGTCGGTGCGATCGAGACGGTTGCGGTCGAGCGAGGTGAGCGAGCCAGCCATGTCGGATGTTCGTTGCGACGCATCGCGGCGAATAGGTCGCAAGTTAGAAATTGCCTTCGCAGAACGACGCGAAACGCGTCTGCCGCAGCCCTATTTCGCTCGGGTCGCGAGTCGCTCGGCCTGCGTCGTTCTGCGCGCGCGCGGCGTCTGGCCGGTGTACCGGCGAAAGACCCGGCGGAACGCGGTGGAGTCGGCGTACCCCACGCGCGCCGCGATCTCCTCCACCGGCTCGTTGGTGGTCTCGAGCAGGTGCACTGCGTGCGCGACGCGAACGCGCTGCACGAACCGCTGCGGCGATTCGCCGACGCTTGCCTCGAGGCGGCGCGCCAGGGTGCGCGGCGAGGTGCCCGCGGTGCGCGACAGCTCCTGCAGCGAGACCTGACGGCCGATGTTCGCTTCCACGAACTCTTCGAGGCGGCGCAGCACCGGGTCGAAGGTGCGCAGGTGATCCATCACCATGTACCGTGACTGCGAGGCCCGAGCGTCGAGCAGCAGGTAGCTCGCTGCGAGGTTGGCGAGCGAAGGGCCTGCGAGCCGCGCGACCACGGCAAGCATCAGGTCCGCGTGCGCGAACGCGGACCCGGCGGTGAGCGTGTTGCGGTGCTCCACCACCATGCGGTCGGCGCACAGCTCGACGCGGGGGAAGCGGCGCGAGAAGAACGGAGCCAGCCACCACGTCGTCGTCGCCCGGCCCCCGTCGAGCAGGCCCGCCGCGGCGAGGAAGAACGTCGCCGAGCACGAGGCCGCCACCCGCGCGCCCTTCTGCGCCGCACGGCGGAGCACCGCCACGACCCGCTGCACGTCGCGCTGCCCCAGCACGCGGTCGATCGACGAGTCCTTCGTCGCGAACACCCCCGGCAGGACCAGCACGTCGCCCTTGCGGATGTTGGCGAGCCGCAGCGCGCCTTCGACGGAGATGCTGCGCCCCTGCACCGAGCGCACCGGCCGACCGTCGTGCGAGACCACCCGCTGCTCGATGGTCTCGAGCCGCCGCGGCGCCGGCGCCTTTCCCGCGCGCAGGAGGCGCGCCGCGGTGTCGACGACGTCGAGGCCGAGACCGAGGGCGCCCTCCATCACTCCGTCGACGGCCACGTGGAAAATCACTCGTGGCAAGAATAGACGGAACATTGTCATTCTAGCCACTCGTCCGCGGGAGGCGGCCGGCGCATGGTGGCGACCATGCACGACGACCCGTTGTCGGATTTCGAGGCCAGCCCGCGCACGTTCGAGGGCGCGAGCCGAACCGTCTACCAAGCCGGTGCTGGCCCTGCGGTCATCGTGATGGCCGAGATGCCCGGCATCAGCCCTCACGTCGCCCGGTTCGCGCGTTGGGTGCGCGACGCCGGCTTCACCGTGTACCTGCCGTCGCTGTTTGGCCGCGACGGCGCGTACCCCGAGGCCGAGGCGGGCCTCGCCGTGCTCAAGCAGGCGTGCGTCAGCGCCGAGTTCCGTGCGCTGGCCGCGAACGTGTCGAGCCCGGTGACCGTGTGGCTGCGCGCCCTCGCGCGGGTCGCCCATGCCGAGTGCGGCGGCCCTGGAGTCGGCGCCATCGGCATGTGCTTCACCGGCAACTTCGCGCTCTCGATGATGCTCGAGCCGGCGGTGCTCGCTCCGGTGCTGTGCCAGCCGTCGTTGCCGCTGAACGCTCCGGGCGCGCTGCACAGCTCGCCCGAGGAGCTCACCGCCGTGCGTGAGCGGCTCGACCGCGAGGACCTGACGGTCCGTGCCTACCGCTTCGACGGTGACCGCTACTGCACGGCCGAGCGCTTCGCGGCGTACGCGGCGGCGCTGGGCCGGCGCTTCGAGCCCAAGGTGCTGCCGTCGTCCGCCGCGAACCCGAAGCCTCCTCCGTTCTTCGAGAAGGTCATCGGCTGCGCGCACAGCGTCGTCACCGCGCACCTCATCGACGCCGAGGGGGAGCCGACCCGCGCGGCGCGCGACGAGATCCTCGCGTTCTTCGGCCAGCGGCTGCACGGAGCGGCGCATGCCCGCTGACCCGGTGCTGCGCATCACCGGCCGCAGCAGCTCGCACTTCACGCGCGTGGTGACGATGCTCGCCCACGAGCTGGGCTTGGGCTTCGAGCTCGACGTCGTGCACGAGCCGCTGAGCCTCGACGCGCAGGTGTTCGGCGGCAATCCGGCGATGAAGATTCCCGTGCTCCACGTGGGCGGTGAGCAGCTGTTCGGCACCGAGAACATCTGCAGGAAGCTGGTGGAGCTCGCGCCGGGAGAGCCGCGCGTCGTGCTCGCCGAGCACGTGCGCTCGGATGTGGTGCGCAACGCCCAGGAGCTCGTGTGGACCGCCATGAGCGCGCAGGTGCAGCTGCGCATCGGAGTCGCGCTCGCGCGCCTCGACCCAGAGAACGCGTTCTTCGCGAAGGCGCGCGCCGGGCTGTCCGGCACGCTCGACTGGCTGGAGGCGCACCTGCCGGAGGTCCTCGACGCGCTGCCCGCGCCCCGGGCGGTGAGCCTGCTCGAGCTGACGCTGTTCTGCCTGCTCGAGCACGTCGCGTTTCTGCCGTCCATTCCCCCCGCGTCGCGTCCGCGGCTGGCGGAGTTCGTCGCGCGGCTCGGCGAGCGCACGTCGGCGCGGCGCACGCCGTTTCACTTCGACGCACCACCCAGAAAGAGAAGACCCATGAAGCTCAGCCTGCCCGCGTTGGACCCTTCGACGGTGACTCCGCGCACGGGCTCCAGCTACCCGGAGGAGTTCCGTTCGCGCGTGCTGCCGCGCGAGAAGCGGGCGCTCGGTGACGCGCTGGGGCTCACGCGCTTCGGCGTGAACCTCACGACGCTGTTCCCCGGCAGGGAGTCGTCGCTGCGGCACTGCCACTCGCACGAGGACGAGCTGGTGTTCGTGCTGGAGGGCGAAGTGGTGCTGTGCACCGAGAGCGGCGAGCAACCGCTCAGCGCCGGCATGTGTGCGGGGTTCCCCGGCGGCTCGGGCATCACCCACCACCTGGTCAACCGCAGCGACCGTCCGGCGCGCTACCTCGAGATCGGCAACCGCGACGCGGCGGACACCGTGCAGTACGCCGACGTGGACCTCGCCTGCCGGAAGGACTCGATGGGCCGATGGGTGTTCACGCACCGAGACGGCAGCGCCTACTGACGGCTCGGGCGCTCGTTCGCCGGCAAAGGTCGGCTGCGCGGCGGTGAACATCCGATGACGACCAGAGCGCTTCCCAGCACCTCAGGTCCTCGCCGCATGGCGACCATGCTCGCATGAACGGCGCGGTCGGTCGCCGCGGGTCGCGCTGCCGGGTATTGACCTACGTAGCGCGCCGGACGCGCTGGTGCCGGGTACCGACCCATGTAGCGCGCCGGACGCGCTGGTGCCGGGTACCGACCCATGTAGCGGTTTCTTGCATCAAGGCCCCTCGCCCCTACGAGAGGAGAGGGAGGTCACGAAGTCGAATAGCGCCTTCACGTCTTCCTGGGTTACCTCGTGCACGCCGTTTCGGATGGTGAAACGGGCTTCGGGGAGCAGCTCGGCGAGCCGCTTCATGCCGGGCAGCTGGTACACGTCGTGCGTGGCGCCGAGCAGCAGCGTCGGCCGCGCGCGCTCGGGCGTGAAGACGGAGCCCGTCACCGGCCCTGCGTGCATCACGACGTACGCCGCTGCGTCGATCGACGAGTCGGTCGCCAGCAGCGTGACGAAGTAGCCGCCGTTCGAGAAGCCAGCGAGCACCGGTTTTCCGGTCACGCGAGGCAGTCGCTTCACGACGCGCTCGACATGGGCGAGCTGCGAGCGGTCGTTGGGCCAGCACCAGTGCTCTGTTGCCCATGGGCAGAGGCCCTGTTCTCCAAGTGGTGCGATGAGCGCGACGCCGCGTTTCTTGGCCTCGGTGCCGAGCAGCTTGAGCTCGCGCACGTTCGACCAATCGGTGGTGCCGGGCAGCATGCCGTGGAAGTAAATGAGGGTCGCCGTCGCCTTCGGCGGAATGACCACGCACGCGTTTTCGACGGCGTCAAAGCCCCTTGGGCACGCAGCGACGAGCAGCAACGCGAGCAGCGACACGAGACCCACGGTACGACAACGCGATCGCGACGTCGCGGCAGCCGCATCGCAGCGCAGGGTCGGTGCCGGGCACTCCACCTGATCGTCGCGCGCATCGTCCTCGTCGCGGCGGCAACCAGATCTCTCCAACGGGACAGGGCTGCGCCACTTCTCATGCATCAAGAGACCACGTCAAAGCAGCCATCTGCAGCGGCGCGGGTGTTGCTGGCACTTCGAGCATGGGGCGCTTACCGCGAATGCTGTTGGTGGCCGAGCACACGACGAACCACGTCACCTTTCGCAGTCACAATCACATGATGTTGTTCGACGAGCCTGAAGTCGCGGACCGCTTTCTCGAGCTGATGGCGAGGAACAAGGCGAAGTACGGCATCCTCATCCACTCCTTCTGCCTGATGGGCACTCACCCCCATGTCGTCGTCACGGCGACGGCGGGCCAGAAGGCGTTCAGCGACTTCTGGAAGGTCGTCAACCACGGCCTCGCCTGGTTCGTGAACCGCCGCAAGCGACGGCGAGGCCAAGTGGTGATGGACCGGATGCGAAGTCCCACGATCGAGGCCGATGGGCGGCACCTCCTCACCGTAATGCGCTACGGAGACCTCAACCCTGTGCGAGCTGGTCTGTGCCGAAGCCCCGGCAAGTGGAAGTACTCGAGCTACCGGCACTACGCATACGGCGAGCGGCATCCGCTGGTGGACGATGCACCGGACTATCTGGCTCTGGGCTTCTCACCTGCACAGCGCCGAATCGCGTATCGCGGCTTCTTTCAGCAGCAACTTGCTGTCGCGCTGATGGAGCGTCGGCCCGATCTCGTGGCCGGCCCGTTCATCGGCAGCCTCGATTGGGTGGCCGGCAAGCGGATCGGCGCCGGCCTCATCACGCCGCCAGACGGGTAAGAGCACCAATCCCGCACCGCGCAGCGCCCCCTGAGGATGTCCTCGTGGGCCGAGGTGCGACGTTCACGCGCTTCGGACCAACTTCTCGCGAGGAGATCTCGGTTCTGCCACTACGGCTGCGGCATGCCCCGGTCATGAATGCGAGCGCCGGTACGCTCTGGCCTTCCCTGCGAAGGCGAAGGTATGCCTGCCGTCCGCCAACCGAGCTTCTTCTGTTCTTGGTGCCCGGAACTTAGGGGCATCCTGGGCACTTTCCTGAGTCTCAGTCCTGCGTCTCAGTGCCCGGCACTTGGGGCCGTGACTGCCCGGCACTTGAGGCCAGCCTGACTGCCCGGCACTTGAGGCCAGCCTGACTGCCCGGCACTTGAGGCCGCGCATCGCTCGGCGGTGATGCAGCGGGCTGGGCTATGTAGTGCGCCGTGAGCGTTTCATCCGGCGTGCGGTTCCACGAGCAGGTGCACGGCGTCTACTTCGACGATCTCGACGCCTTTCAAATCCTCCACAATGCCCGGTACCTGCTCCTCTTCGAGCGGACCATCGGCCACTTCTGGGGCGTCCTCGGCTGGGGCGGCACGCTCGACGTTCAGAAGAACCCGGACCAGTTCCACCTCGTGCGGGCCAATCACATCGAGTACCACCGCGCCGTGATGGGCGTGAACCGGGTGCGCGTTCGCATCTGGGTTGAGAAGCTCGGGCGCACCAGCCTCACGTTCGGGTTCGCGGTCATGCCGATGGATGAGGACGTCGACTACGCCACCGGATCCCGCGTCATCGTCCGCGTCGACTCCGAGACTCGGCAGCCGGTGCCTTGGACCGACGCGTTCCGCACGCAGATCGCTCCGTGGGTGAAGAAGCAGTGACCCAGCGCGACGTGCTGGTCGTGCTCCGCGAGGAGCTCGCCCGCGCGAGGACGGTGCTGCTCGAGACTGAGCTCACCGATGCCGACCTTGCTGCTGCCGCGCAGAAGCTCACCGCTTCCGCCGACGCCCTCGAGGTGCGGATTCGGGCGCAGTTCGATCAGCTGCTGCTCGACAAGGCGGCCCGGACCTTTCGGGCTGCTGCTGCCGACCTCGATCGGCTGCTCGAGGTCCGCGTTGGGCAGCGCCGGAAGTCTCCCGAGGTGCAGCGGGTGCTCAAGCGAGTGGTGGTGCACGCTCGTGAGATCAGCAAGCGCAGCACCGGCGATGTCGCTGCGGCCATCGACGCGCTGTCTTCCGCGGACGCATGGACCGGCCCGACGCTCGATGCGTTGGTTGGCCTCGTCGACACCTTCGAGCTGCTCGCCCGGCGCCGCCTCGGAGACGCCGCTCACGACGGACAGATTGCTTCGCTCGTCGATCGCGCCGTGAGTGCGGCGGCCGTCACTTGCCTGCACGCTCTCAAAGAGCACCCGACCGTCATTCGCGACCGCTTTCAGCTCGACAAGGCGCTGGTCGCTCCCACGATGCAGGTCGAGGAGCGGCTCGCGTCCTGGTTCCGGCTCGATGACGACGGCCGCTCTCGGCTGCGCCGGGCTGTCGCGCTCTTCACGAGACGCTTGCTCGACCGCGCCACGCGGTGATTTCCGGCCCGCTTCGACTCCGCCCTTCGGGCTCCGCTCAGCGTGAGCGGAGGCGGCTAGCTCGCCGGGCCGATCTGCCAGCGCGCGTACATCTTCGCGACCACCTCACCCGCCTCATTCGCCAGCTCGCCGGTCACCTCGACCTCGCGCTTGTCGTTGGTCGGGATGATCTCGCAGTTGCAGGTGCCGGTGATGTTGCCGCGCGCCTTCTTCAGGTACTCCATTTGCAGCCGGTTCGGAATGCCGCGCGTGTTCGGCGGCAGCGACGCCAGCATCGCGACGCCGGTCACCATCTCGCCCAGGTTCATCAGCGCGATCGCGTGCACGCTGTTCAGGTGATTCCGCAGCCCGCGCCGGTCGCGCATCAGCACGCGCGCATGGCCCGGAGACAGCTCCAGCACCTCGGCCTTGATGGTCCCCGTGTACGGAGCCATCCGCCCGATCAGCGAGCCCATCAACCGGCCGCCGCCGGGCACGCTCTGCAGCACGCCCCAGAGCGTCGTCAGCTGCGAGGGATCGGCGAACTTCGAGAGGAAGTTGGGAAGCTTCGACATGGTCAGAAGCCCTTACCACGGTTAATTGGCGCCGCGTGACCGCTGCACTCCACGACACTGCTTCCCTTCATGATGCAATCCGCGAAGAATCGAAGCCCGGCCTCTGGTCGAACGGCGTGAAGCTCGCGCGCGGCGGCGCGGTCGCGATCGAGTCGAGGGCCGCCAACGAGATCGTCCTCCGCGTCAAGACGCCGCAGCGCCCCGTCGCGTACACCGTCGTCGTCTACCCGCAGGACCTCGCCTGGGAGTGCAACTGCGACGGCCGCATCGACCCCTGCGAGCACGTCTGCGCCGCCGCCATCGCGCTGCAGACCCAAGGAGAGACCCTCACCACCAGCGAGCAGCGCTGGTCGCACGTCGAGTACCGCTTCGCGCGCGCTGCCGGCTCCGGCCTCACCCTCACGAGGCACCTCGACGCAGAAGAGATCACCTCCCTCGCCGCCAAGCTCCAGGAGCCCGGCGCCAGGCAGCGCATCCAGGTCGAGCAGCACGACCTCGCCGTCGACCGCCTGCTCGCGCGCCCGCGCCGCGGTCCGCTGCCTCCGGACCTGCTCGAGTCCGTCCTCGCCGCGCTCGCGCCCGCACGCCAGGTCTCCCTCGACGGAGTCCCCGTCATCGTCAGCAGCGAGCCGCTGATGCCGCGCGTCGTCGTCGAGGACCAGGGAGAAGACGTCAGCGTCACGCTCGCGCTCGAGCCGCACGAGCTCCTCGGCGCGGGAGCCGTCCTCGTCAAAGACACGCTCCAGCGCCTCGGCGAAGCCCCGCAGTCCCAAGTGAAGACCTACGGCCCCAAGCAGCTCGCCGAGCTCGCCGGCACCGTGCTGCCCGAGCTCTCGCGCCGCTACGCGGTCGAGCTCCGCACCTCCCGCCTGCCGCGCATCGATCGCAACCTCGAGCCGCGCATCCAGCTCGAGCTGCAGCAGCTCGACGGGGCGCTCAGCGTGCTGCCGACGCTCGTCTACGGAGCCCCTCCGCACGTGCGCATCGACAACGGCCGGCTCGTCTGGCTGCAGGGCTCGGTGCCGCTGCGCGACGAGAACGCCGAGCAGCGCCTCGTGCACGACCTGCGCGATCGCCTCGACCTCGTGCCCGGCCGCCGCACCAACATCAGCGGCGCCGAGCTCGCGCGCTGGGGCGACAAGCTCAAGAACTGGCGCGGAGACCTCACCGGCGACGCCGCCCGCCTCCTCGGCTCCGACGCGAAGTTGACGCCGAAGCTCTCCCTCGACCCGTTCGGGCTCCAGTTCGAGGTCGAGGGCCGAAGCGGCAACGAGATCGTCGACGGCGACGCCGTGCTCAAGGCCTGGAGCGAAGGCCTCGGGCTCGTGCCGCTCATGTCCGGCGGGTGGGCTCCGCTGCCGCAGGCGTGGCTCGAGAAGCACGGGCAGCGTGTGCTCGATCTCCTCGAGGCGCGCGACCCGGACGGGACGATCCCGCGCGCGGCGCTCCCGCAGCTCGGAGAGCTGGCGCAGCAGCTCGAGCTGCCTCCGCCGCCGGCGCTCGAAGGCCTCGAGCCGCTGCTGCAGAAGTTCGAGAGCATCCCCGAGGCTCCGCTGCCGGCAGACCTCACCGCGACGCTGCGCCCGTACCAGCGCCAGGGCGTGAGCTGGCTCTCGTTCTTGCGCGACGCGCAGCTCGGCGCGGTGCTCGCCGACGACATGGGCCTCGGCAAGACGCTGCAGGCGATCTGCGCGCTCAAGGGCAAGACGCTCGTCGTCGCTCCGACCAGCGTGCTGCCGAACTGGCTCGCGGAGCTGAAGCGCTTCCGCCCGCAGCTCAAGGCCGCCGCGTACCACGGGCCGTCGCGCAAACTCGACGAGCAAGCCGACGTCACCGTCACCACGTACGCGCTGCTCCGCCTCGACCAGGCCGAGCTCGAGAAGCGCGAGTGGGACACGCTCGTGCTCGACGAGGCGCAGGCGATCAAGAACCCCGACAGCCAGGTCGCGCGCGCGGCCTACGCGCTGAAGGCGAAGTTCCGCGTCGCGCTGTCCGGCACTCCGATCGAGAACCGCCTCGAAGAGCTGTGGAGCGTGATGCACTTCACCAACCGCGGCCTGCTCGGAGGCCGCCGCGCCTTCGACGAGCGCTGGGCCCGCGCCGTCGCGGACGGTCGCCCCGGAGCCGCCGCTGCCCTCAGAGCCCGCATCAAGCCGTTCGTGCTGCGCCGCTTGAAGAAGGACGTGGCGCCCGAGCTGCCTCCGCGCAGCGAAGCGGTGCTCGGCGTCGAGCTCGATCAGCGCGAGCGCGACGTCTACCAGACCGTCTACGCGGCCACGCGCAACGACGTCGTCGGCCTGCTCGAGAAGGGCGGCAGCGTGCTCAAGGCGCTCGAGGCGCTGCTGCGCCTGCGCCAGGCCGCGTGCCACCCCGCGCTGCTGCCCGGCCAGCAGGCGAAGTCGTCTTCCAAGGTGAAGGCGCTGCTCGACGCGCTGTCGACCGCGGCCGCCGACGGCCACAAGGCGCTCGTCTTCTCGCAGTGGACCTCGCTGCTCGACCTCATCGAGCCGGAGCTCAAAGAGAGCAACATCGCGTTCGAGCGGCTCGACGGCTCGACCGCCGACCGCGCCGGAGTCACGCAGCGCTTCGAGTCCGAAGACGGGCCGCCGGTGATGCTCATCTCGCTCAAAGCGGGCGGCACGGGCCTCAACCTCACCGCCGCGGATCACGTCTTCCTCGTCGACCCGTGGTGGAACCCGGCGGTGGAGGCTCAGGCCGCCGACCGCGCGCACCGCATCGGCCAGACGCGGCCGGTGATGGTCTACCGCCTCGTCGCGCAGGGCACCGTCGAGGAGAAGATTCTGCAGCTGCAGGAGAAGAAGCGTGCGCTCTTCGAGGCCGCGCTCGGTGACGCCGCCGCTGCTACCGCGCTGACACGCGAGGACCTGCTCGGCCTCTTCGCCTGAGCAGCCCGTTATTGAACACGCCATGAGCGTGCGATTCGCATTCATGGCTGCGCTCGGCCTCGCGCTGTCTTGCGGCCAGATGGTCCGCAACAGCGAGCTCGGCTCCACCGTGGACGCCGGCTTCTTCGGGTCCGAGCCTCAAACCGGTGGCGACTGTAACTGCCGCGGAGGACTCTGCTGCGGCACCCTCTGCTGTGACCTGACGGAAACATGCTGTGCCTCGGGCGGCACGTTCCGGTGCCAGCGGCAGGACGCGACCGGCGGCGCCTGCGGCGGCCCCTGAGCGCCGTTAGCTTGGGATCATGATCAACGCACGGGCAATGCTCGCCGTGCTGTGTCTGGTCGCGTGCGGTACTGAGCCGTCAGCGACAGAGTCCAGCAGCGGAGCAGGCGGCTTCACCAGCAGCAGTGGCGGTACCGGATCGAACGCAGGCGGGGGCACCACGGGAGGCAGCACCGGCACCACCGACGTCGCCGATGGCAACCCGCAGGGCAGCACCGGGTCCAACGTCTGTGACAACGGCCTCGTGTGCTCGGCGGGTGAGTGCTGCGCAGGAGTCTGCTGCACCGTCAGCCAGATGTGCTGCAACGGCAGGTGCGTGATGCCGACGCCGACGATGCCGTTCTGCACCATCGATCTCGGCGAGCCGATGCCCTGAGCGCAGCAAGAAGCCGCGCGCACTGAGCCTGTCGAAGTGCCCGGGCGATCTGGGCAGAGCCTTCTCGAAGTCGATGCTTGCTCGCCCGGACCCGTTCGACGACGCGCGGTCCGCTTCGCGGCCGCGCTGCTCAGGGTGCACGCTTTCTTGTCGCGCTCGACGGCCCGGTTCACCTGCAGCCGCCGGCCTCGTGTCAGTCCGAGTCCGCGTCCTCTTTGTCGTCCGGCTCCAGCCCGAGCTCTCTGGTGAGCTCGAGGTGAATGCGCCGCACGCGCTCGACCTGGCCCTTCGCGGGGAAGCGCTCGTAGAAGCCCTCCGAGCGGAACTTCGCCGCGTTCGCCTGCCACGGACGCGTGAGCTTCGCGAAGACGTCTGATCCGCCCGAGCTCCACGCCTCCATCGGCTTCTTCTGCTTCATCACCTCGCCGAGGACGCGGATGAGGGCTTTCAGCGTCACGTCCTTCGTGAACATGTACTTGTCGTTCTGGCCCCAGACGTCGCGCATCGTCTCGCGGACGCCGGCGAGCCAGTCGCGGACGAAGTTGTAGAACGACGTGCTGCGCCCGCCGAACCGCTTCTTCGCGATGCGCGTCTCGGTGAGCTTGTGCAGCTCATTGAACAGCTCGCTCTGCAGAATCCACTTCTCCTGCCGCGAGCGGCCGCCGAGCCGGTTGATGCGGTACTTCAGCGGCGAGTCGTCTTCCGCGTACAGCATGTTGACGACCTTGGCGGCGAGCTTCTTCTCGGGGCTCTCCCACGAGACCTTCTCGTAGAGGTCGACGAGGTGCGACTTGTTGATGCGCGTGTGCGTGGAGTTCACGATCACGAACATCTCCGTCGCGAAGTCGGCGGTGCGGCCGTCGAAGATCAGGCACGGCACTTCGACGTTGTCCGCCTCTTTCGGGTGGCGGCGCGTGAAGAAGTCGAGGCCGGCGACGCGGTGCTGGCCGTCGATGATGAGGTACTTGCCGTCGGGCTCGCGCAGGTTGCCGACGCTCTTCGCTTCGCCGATCTGCTCGAACTTGAGCTTCTCCTCGGTGAAGAGCTGAATCGCGCCCGGCACGAGCGGCTGCGTCGCGGCCGTCTCGAAGAAGTTGACGATGGCGCCGATCTTCCGCTTGTTGAGCGTGCGCTGGAACGAGCCCTCGCTCTTCTCGACGGTGGCGATGAACTTCGCGACCTCGTCCTCGTGGGCGGCGGGCGGCTCGGCGTCCGTCTGCTCTCCCTCGAAGTGGTACCGGCTGACGAAACGCACCTTCGCGAGCAGGTCGGGGACCTTGTAGCTCACGAAGTAGAACGTGCCTTCCTTCTGGCGGATGCGGGTGGCGAGCATGAGCCGCGGGTATAGTCCGCTCCGTGACGCTGCGCCTCATCCTGCTGCTGCTCACAGCCGAACCCGCTGAACCCGACTGGAAGACGGAATCCGCTCCCGCCGGCGTCACGCTCGAGTCGAGGCCGGTGAAGGACAGCGCCTTCTACGAGTACCGGGCGCAGACCGACACCGACGCTCCGGTGAGCGCGCTGTGCGACGCCATCTTCGACTGGGGCAGCATCGAGAAGGACCACGACCAGCTCAAGTCGCGCACCCTCCTCGAGGACCTCGGAGAGCGCCGCATCGTCTACGACCAGCTCGACCCGCCCGTCGTGTCCTGCCGCGACTTCGCGTTCACCGTCGCGCGAGATCGCCGCCCCGACGGCTCGTGCCGGCTCGACTTCTTTCCGACCAACGACAAGGCGCCGAAGGCTCCCGACGGCTGGGTCCGCATGGAGAAGCTCAAAGGCTCGTGGACGTTCGAGCCCAAGCCCGATGGGAAGACACACGTGACGTATCGGCTGTGGGCCGATCCGGCCGGCGCGATTCCCGCCGTCTTCGTGCACGGCTCTCAGCGTGAGGCCGCGGTCGCGACGCTGCAGAAGGGCATCGTGAAGGGGAAGCAGTACGCCTCGAAGACTCAAGGTGGCGGGCGCTGATGCGGCTCGCCGCGTTGTGCCTCGTCGTCTCGAGCTCGGCCTCGGCGCAGTGGCTTCAGGGCTACGCGCAGCGGCAGCCCATCGACGTCGCCAGCCCGACGGCGCTCACCGACTTCCAGGTGCTGGTCACGCTCGACACCACGGCGCTGCGGCCGGGCTGTCCCGACGTGCGCTTCACCTCCGCCGATGGAGTCACCGTCCTGCCGCACTGGCTCGAGTCCGGCTGCGGGACCGCGGCGGCGCGCTTCTGGGTGCGCGTGCCGAGCGTGACCGCGACCACGCGCATCTACGCGTACCGGGGCCATGCGACCGCGACGTCGTCCAGCGACCCGCGCGCGGTGAACCTCTTCTACGACGCCTTCGACCAGGACCCCGAGCGCGACGGCGGGTGGAGCGGCGTGCAGCGCCGCTCGTCCAACCGCGCCGCCGAGTTCGTCTGGGCCGCCGACGCCGGAGAGCTCTGGCTCACCACCGCCGACCCCGGAGCCGGCGCCGGCGGAACTTTCGCCACCATCGATCCGGCGTGGGAGGACGGCTGGGCCGTCTCCTTCCGCTTTCGCGCCGGCGGAGGCACCGGCGCCGACGGCATGGGCTTCGGCTTCTTCCACGCCGGCAGCGAGGGCTACGGCAACGCGCTCGGCATCAACCGCGCGGGCTACGGCATCGAGATCGACAACTTCCAGAGCATGGTCGAGACGAGCGCGAACCACCTCGCCGTGGTGACGACGGTCGAGGCGAGCGCCGGCGAGGACTTCGTGCACCACGTGCAGTTCGACACGCCCGCCACCGAGGACGACGCGTGGCACGACCTGCTCGTCGAGCTCCACGCCGGCCGGCTCGACGTCTCGCTCGACGACGCGGGCGTCGTGCTCACGCACACCCGGGTCTGGGACAAGACGCACCGCGGGCTGGTGCTCGGCGCGGGGACCGGCGGCTCGACGAACCTGCACCGCGTCGACGACATCGTGCTGCGGAAGTTCGTGCGGCCGCCGCCGACCGTCACGCCGCGCGCGCTGGAGACGTTCGATGCCGGGATTCCGGCCGTCGACGCCGGCACCAGCGACGCCGGCACCGCCGACGGCGGCTCCAGCGGCAGCGGCCCCGCCGAGCTCTGGCTCACGCTCGCCGAGCCGAGCGTCGTCGCCGGAGAGATCAGCGGCCTCATCACCGTCCACGTCCGCAACGCCGCGCACGTCGACGTGCCGGTGCCGGCGGATCTGCCCATCACGTTCACCAGCTCGTCGGGGCGCGGCGGCTTCCTGCTCCGCGCCGAGGACAAGACGGATCAACCGTTCACCGTGACGCTGCGCGCCGGCGGCTCGTCGACCGGCGTGTACTACCGGGACTTCTCCGCCGGCGTGCAGACGTTGTCGGCTTCCGCCCCCGGGCTGGCCGCTGCAAATGTTCCGCTCGAGGTGAAGGCGAGCGAGTCACGCGGCTGCGGTTGCGGCGTAGCCGATGGGATGGCTGTCGCGCTCGTTCTGGCGGTGCTCGTTCGACGCCGCTCAATGGCCTCTGGGGCCCGAAGACGTGCCGCCAATGCCGATGACCCCGCAGCACTCTCATGATGCGAAGGTGTGAGCGCACCGGTCGATGGAAGACCACGAACCCTTCGCGGCTCAGAGCCCGGACTCCGCGGCGCGCCAGCTTTCGATCGCGTGCGAGGCGAGACGAAACGCTCACCGCCGCTCGAGGAGCTTGCGAACCGCGCCCACTGTGACGCCGCGGTCACCCTTACGGACGTCGGCTTCGTCTTCGTCGAGCAGTTGGTGCAGCTCGGCGCGTGCCTGCTGAAGCTCCCAGGTGGCCATGCTCATCACCACCATGTCTCCTCGGCTGTCGCGCGTGATGAAGACGGGCACCGCGCCGCGCGGGTCACGGCCTCTGCTTGAGGCGGATGAGCCCTTCCTGCTGCGTCGACGCCACCAGCGTCCCGTCCTGCTTGTAGACGCTGCCGCGCACGAGGCCGCGCGAGCCGCTCGCGCGCGGGCTGTCGATGACGTGCAACAGCCACTCGTCGGCGCGGAACGGCGCGTGGAACCACATCGCGTGATCCAGCGACGCGACCTGCATGCCGGGTGAGAGCCACGTCACGCCGTGCGGCAAGAGCGACGTGGTGAGGAACCACGCGTCGCTGGCGTACGCGAGCAGGTAGCGGTGCAGCGCCGGCGCGTCGGGCAGGGGGCCGACCGTCTTCAGCCACACCATGCGGCGCGGCGGCTTCTTCGGTGGGCTCACCATCTCGTCCGACTCGTCGATGGGCCGGTTGTCGAAGGGCCGCGCGATCTCCGACCAGCGCCGCAGCGCGAGCGGAGCCTTCGCGATGGCCGCAGCAAACCGCTCTGCCTCGTTCGGGATCGACTCGGGCCGCGGCACGACGGGCATCGGGTCCTGGTGCGTGAAGCCCTGCTCCTCGGTCTGGAACGACGCCGAGAGGTGGAGGATGGCGTGGCCGTTCTGCACGGCGACGACACGGCGGCTGGTGAAGCTGCCTCCGTCGCGGATGCGGTCGACCTCGTAGACGATGGGCCGGTTCACGTCGCCGGGCCGCAGGAAGTACGCGTGCAGCGAGTGCGCCTGGCGCTCCTGCGGCACCGTCTGCACCGCCGCGCTCAGGGCCTGGCCGAGCACCTGTCCGCCGAACACCGTGCCCCAGCCGAGGTCCTGGCTCTGGCCACGGAAGAGGTTCTCCTCGAGCTTCTCGAGGGCGAGGAGGGCGACGAGATCGGAGAGGACGTCCATTGCGGCCGTACATAGCGTGCGACAAAGCGCCGCGGGGGGACTCCGGCTGTCGACATGATGAACGACAGAAACGTGCTGCTGCACACGTCGGCCGAGGTCGACGAGGTCGTCAGGCTGCTCGCGCGCCAGACGGACGCCGAACATTTCCGGGGAGAGGTCGTCGGTCCCACCTTCAAGCTCATCCGCCGCGTGCGTGGCCGGCGTCCGAGGATCGCCGTGACCGGCACCGTGCGCCCCAGGGCCGGAGGCGGCAGCGAGATTCACGCGACGCTGTCAGCGCCCCCGGTGCTGTGGCTGGTGACCGTCGTCGGCCTGCTCGCGCTCACCGCGGTGACGGTCGGGCTCGCGCTGGCGGGCAAGCCGGTGCTCCCGGCGCTGCTCGCGCTCGTCGCCGCGGTGCCGGTGACGTTCCTGAACAAGCGGCTCTACGACGCCGAGGCGTCGGCGACCTTCCAGGCGCTGCGCCAGGCGGTGCCGCTCGACGCGGGAGCGCAGGCCCCCGTCGCGCGCGCTCAGCGCGTCAGCGCCTGGTAGCGAACTCGGCGCTCTTCTTCATGCCCTCGAGCGCCTGCACGTAGCGCGGGTCGTTCGAGACCGCGGCGGCGGCGGCGTACTCGGCGAGCGCGCCGGCGGGGTCGCCGTTCGACTCGAGCAGGACGCCGAGGTTGTAGTGCGCGGCGGCGGTGGCCTGCTTTCGCCACGCCTCTTCGGCGCCCGCGAGGTCTCCCTTCTTCGCGAGCGCGAGGCCTTCCGCGGCGCTCGGGTCCTCGTCCCACTCGAGGGTCTGGCTCGCGGTCTCCGGGGTGAAGTCGTCGAGGAACTGCTGCAGCACCGCGCGCGCGTTCTGCGCCGCGAGCATGTCGTTCGCGCCCGTGGCCCGCTCGCGCGGGAAGTCGGCCTGCGACGCGGCGTAGTCACCGCTCATCGTCTTCCCGTCGGCGCGCGTCAGCGTCACGACCAGCTGCATGTACTCGGTCGTCTGCATCGGAGGCGGCCGGCCCTGCTGCGGCGCCTGCGCCTGAACCTGGTGCCACCGCTCGACCTGGCAGTGCAGCACGGGCACTCCGGGCGTCTTCTCGCTGACGAGCTCGAACTGCAGCTTGTTCTTCAGCGCGGACTCGATCGCGGGTCGGAGCATCTTCACCGCGCTCTCGTTGCCGGTGAGCTCGACGACGAGCGGCCCGGGCGGACCCGGCTCGTACTTCGGCGGCCCGACCCAGCGGGTGACCTTCACTCCCGAGGCACAGCCGACCAGCAGGAACGCCACGACCAGCGTGGATTTCATGCCTCTTCAATTGCCTGGCGGACCCCCGCTTGTCGAGGGAACCTGCAGCGCGGTGACCCGGGCGTCGATGCGGCGCACCTGCCGGTCGACCTCGTCGCGCGTGGAAGCCTCGGACGCCAGCTTGTAGATGCTGAAGGCGATGGCGATGAGGCTGGCGACGCCGAGCCCGACTCCCATCGCCCACACCGGCGTCGCCCAGTCCGAGGAGCCGAAGGCCAGCGCCACTCCGGCGAACATCACGCCGCCGCCGGCGCCGATGCCGGCGAGGCCGCCGGGGATCAGCCAGGCCCACGCCTTCCCCTCGGGTGGGCGCGCCTCGAGCAGCAGCCGCCGCTCGACGAGCAGGTCGTCGACGGAGAGCCGGTCGAAGTAGCGGTCGGCCACGTCCTCCTTCCACTGGCTGACGGAGGGCGGAGCGGTCAGCGAGGCAGCGATGATCAGCGCGAGCACGGCGGCGCGCGTCTGCATTCGGCTGGCCAGCGCGGGACCCGCGGGACTTCTCCCGTCACGCGCCGCGGCTGCGCACGACGCTGCTCAGCGCCGCAACTCCTTGAGCAGCGCGTCCGCGGCGTAGACCTTCTCGAGCGCGGCGTAGATGAGGTCTCCGTGCACCGCGGTCGCGCGGTTCTCGCGGCCGTCGTAGCCGAAGTTGCCGCCGAGCGAGGGCAAGTTGCCGTCGAAGACGAGCCCGACGACGTCGCCGCTCTTGTCCACCAGCGGAGAGCCCGAGTTGCCGCCGATGATGTCGTTCGTCGTGCAGAGGTCGAAGCGCGTCGACGGCTTCAGCGCGGCCTTCGCCTTGAGCCACGGCTCCGTCGCGGCGAACGGCGGCTTGCCGGTGAGCCGCTCGTAGAAGCCCTGCACGGTGGTGAACGGCTTCACGCTGCCGTAGCCCTTCACCTGCCCGTACGAGAGCCGCAGCGTGAACGTCGCGTCGGGATAGCCGGTGGTGCCGAACACCGCCTTGCGCGCTTCCGACACCTGCTCGTAGCCGCGCTTGAAGCTGGCATCGACCTCGTCCTCGAGCTGCTTGCGCACCGCGCGCGCCGGAGCGTCGACCTTCTTCGCGAACTGCAGCAGCGGGTCGGAGTCGATCGCCTTCTTGCCCTCGAGCACGTCCTTGCGGAACGCGGCGTCGTGCAGCTGCGTGCCGTCGATCAGCCGCGCCGCCACGTCGTCGGGAGACTCGCGGCCCAGCACGTCGCGAACCAGCGCGTCGTCGGCGCCGAGCAGGTTGCGGAAGCGCGTCAGCGCCCACGTGAGCATCGCCTTCTCGAGGTCCTTCGAGACCGGCGCCGCGCCGGTGAGCTGCTGCACGATGAACGGCTTCTTCGCGTCGGAGTACTCGGGCAGCCGCTCGGTGTTCGGCTTCTGCGCCTCCTCCGCGTTGCGCACCAGCAGGCGCGCGTACGAGAACAGCTCGGACTGGAACGCCTCGCCGCCCTCGAGCAGGCGGTGGCGCGCGTGAATGGGGCGCTGCGCGGCGGCGGCCTTCGCGACGAGGTCCCACGCGCCCTTCGTGGCCTCGGGGGCCTTCTCTTTCAGCGCTGCTTCCTCGGCGCGCTTCTGGTCGAGGAAGCCGGGGGCCACGAGCGCCTCGAAGCGGCCGCGCAGGGCCTTCAAGCCGTTCTCGACGGAGCGCAGCTTCGAGCGCGCGACGCGGGTGCGCTCGGCGTCGCCCTGCATCCACTGGTCGAGGCGGCCGCGCAGCTCGGCGAAGTAGAGCAGCGTCCACGGCAGCGTGACGTCGCGCTGCAGCTCGAGGTGGGCGACGGTGCGGCCGCGCTCGGTGCCTCCGGGGTGGCCGGAGACGAAGACGAGGTCGTTCTCGTTGGCGCCGCCGGCCTTCAGCTTCAGCGCCTCGGGCGTCGCACGCGGCTTGCCGTCCTCCCAGACGCGCAGGAGCGCCAGGTCGACGCCGTAGCGGGGGAAGTTGAAGTTGTCGGGGTCTCCGCCGAACGCGGCCATCTGGAACTCGGGAGCGAACGCGAGCCGCACGTCCTGGAAGCGGCGGTACTGGTAGAGGTGGAAGCGGGCTCCGTTGAAGAGCGTGACGACGTCGCAGCGCTTCTTGGTGTCGTTGGCCGCGCACTCCTGCTCGATGGTGGCGGACTCGGCCTTGAGCTTCTTCTGGTAGTCGGCGCCCCTCGCGTCCTTCACCGCGGCGAGCACGCGCTCGCTGACGTCGGTGATCGCGACGAGCTGGTTGAGCTCGAACTTCGGGCAGCGCTCTTCCTGCTCGCGCTTCGCGGCGACGAACGGAATCGAGAGCAGGTCGCGGTCCGGGCGCGACAGGTCTTCGAGGCAGCTGCGGATGCAGTGGTGGTTCGTGAGGACGAGGCCGTCCTTCGACACGAAGCTCGCGCTGCAGCCGTTCGCCAGGCGCAGCGAGCCCAGGCGCACCTTCTCGAGCCACTTCGCGTCGGGCGCGAAGCCGTACGCCTTCTTGACCTTGTCGGCGGGGAAGTCGTTGTAGAGCCACATGCCTTCGTCGGCGTGGGCGAGGGCGGGCAGCAGGAAGAGCAGGGGGAGCGCGCGACGCATGGCCCGGCGTCTAGCGCGACTGGACGTCACCGCCGAGCCACAAGATTGTCGCGAGAGGGCTAGAGACCCCGAGCAGGGCGCCGGTGGCGGTGCCGAGCGCGGTGGGGCGAAACGTGACCGCGACCTCGCCGCTCGCGCCGCCCTCGAGCCTCACGTGCGCCGGCGCCTCGAACGAAGCCGGTGCGTTCGGCTCGAGCTCGATGGCGACTGGTGACGTGTTCTGCAGCGTCAGTGTGCGCACCGCCTGCGACCCCACGACCACCGCGCCGAAGTCGAGCTGGTGCGCCAGCCCGTCACGTCGCGTCGTTCGCGTTGAGGGCGCCCTGCCGGCAAGGCGGCGAGCAGCAGAAACTTGCTGAACAGCTGTCCTACTCCCCCTTCCCGGCGATGACCGGCCGCGTCCACCTCGAGGCCTACTCGCTCGAGCGGTGCTCGTGGTGGAGGCTCTTCACCATGACCAGCACCGCGCCCACGATGAGGGTCGGCACGAAGAACCGCAGCAGGAGGAAGCTCACCAGCGGGAGCGCCGCCGCCTGCTGCTCCTGGAGGACCAGCCAGGCGACGTAGACGACCCAGGAGCCCAGCAGCACGGCGCCGTTGGCCCGCGTGAGCACGTACCCGCTGCGGAAGAAAGGCACGCAGATGAGCGAGACCGCGAGCGAGAGGGGAATGTCGACGGCCCGCATGGACGGCGACACCGAGAGGCTCCCGAGGGACGCGAGGCTGCTGATGCCGAGCACGGCGCCGATGTTGAAGATGTTGCTGCCCACGACATTGCCGATGGCGATGTCACGCTCTCCCTTGAGCGCCGCCGTCACCGACGTGGCCAGCTCGGGGAGCGAGGTGCCCGCGGCGACGATGGTGAGGCCGATGACGACCTCCGAGATGCCGAACAGCCGCGCGAAGCCCACCGCGCCGTCGACCATCAGCTTCGACCCACCCACCAGCCCCACCAAGCCCAGCGCGATGAAGCCCAGATTCACCGGCAGCGAGCCCTTCGCGGGTGGCACCGCGTTGACGGCGTCCTTCGCCGGCCCGGCGTCCCGGCGGGACTCACGGATGAGGAAGCCGGTGTAGGCGAGGATGAGCCCCGAGAGCAGCACGCCGTCGGCGAGGTCGAGGCGGCCATCCATGCCCAGCACGAAGAGCAGCATGCTCATGCCGATCATCACCGGCAGGTCCATGCGTACGAGCTGCCTGTGCACCACGAGCGGCGTCACCAGCGCGGACATGCCGAGGATGAAGAGGACGTTGAAGATGTTGCTGCCGACGACGTTGGCGACGGCCAGGTCACTCTGACCGGTTACGGCCGAGGCGACGCTCACCGCCAGCTCCGGGGCGCTGGTGCCGAAGGCCACCACCGTCAGCCCGATGACGAGCGGGGAGATGCCGAAGGTGAGCGCGAGGCGTGACGCGCCCTTCACCAGCCAGTCGGCGCCGAGGGTGACGAGGACGAGTCCTCCAACGAGGAATCCGAGATTCGACCACATGGGAGCCGTACCCTGGCAGAGCCTTGGCCTGCGCGCGTGGTCGTTGATTCACGTGGCGCCGCGCGGCTGCTGGCGCGCAATGTCTGCTCCTGCCGCGCTTTGGGCGTGATGTGTCGCGCCTGGGACGGCTTTCGCGACGTCATTTCACTCGTGCGCTGTGTGCGGGGTTCGCCTCTCATGCAGACTTCGACGAGGAAAGCGCACCAGCTCTATCTCATCGTCTTCGTCCTCTGCGCGTGCGGCGCGCCGGTGGGCGGGCCATCGGACGGCGGTGGCACAGGCGCCGCGTCTGCCGGCGGAGGCAGCGGGCTCGGCGGCAGCGGCGGCTCGGCCGGAGCGGCCGGAGCGGCCGGAGCGGCCGGCGGCGACGGTGGCGCAGGGGGCGCGGGCGGCGGCTCCGCAGCCAGCGGCGGCGGCGCAGCGTGTGAGTTCCCCACGGTCACCCGCGACGTCCGGCTGGATCGCGACCTCACCGTCGCCACCGTCGACGCGACGCTCAGCCTCAACGGCGGCGCGCTGCCCGACAGCCCGAACGGCACCTCCCGGGGCGCGCTCGAGGTTCGGACGCAGGCGGCCGGCCCGGTCTCTGTTCACCGCATCACGCTCACCGCCTCGGGCCCGGTCGCCATGCGCCTCCCGCTCTTCGCCGGCGCGTACGAGGTGTGGTTGAGCACGAGCGCCGACGTCACGGGCATGCCGCGCTCTACGTTCGCGCGCGTCGCCACCGGCGTCGTGCAGCCCGGCACCACGCGCCTCGACTGGAACGCGGTCACCGCGACCGCCTCGGGCACGCTGACGCTCAACGGCGGCGCGCTGCCCGACAGCCCCGCGCTGCAGAGCCGCGGCAAGCTCGTCTTTCGCGACCGGCGCACGTTCGCGACGCACAGCGTGACGCTCGCGCCGACGGGCCCGGCCACGTTCTCTTTGCTGCTCTTCGCGGGGGAATACGACGTGGATCTCGAGACGGCCGCGAACGTGGTGGGGCTACCCGCGAGCACGAAGACCTGCGTCGCGAGCGGCGTCGCGATCGCCTCGTCTGCGTCGTTCGCCTGGGACGTGAGGGCCGTCAACCTCTCGGGGCTCATCACCGTGAACGGCGGCGCCATGCCGGCCAGCCCGAACCTGGCTGCGCGCGGCAGCGTGGCGTTCATCGACGCCGTCACGAGCGCCACGCGCTTCGCCGCAGTTCCGGCGACGGGGCCGGCGAGCTGGTCGGCGCTCGTCTTCGCCGGCACCTATGACATTCGCTTCACCTCGAGCCGCGACGCGGTCGGGCTGCCTTCGGGGCAGGGGGTTCAAGTCGAGGACGACGTCGCAGTGACGGTCAGCCGAAGCTTCACGTGGAACCTCGAGCCGGTGTCCATCTTTGGGACCCTGACGCTGAACGGCGCCGCGCTTCCCGACGCCTCTGGCAACCGCGGCTCTCTCCAGCTCGGCAGCGAGCACGGCTCGGTGAGCTTCGCGATTGGCCCGAGCGGCCCGGCGACGTTCAGCGGCCTCGTCTACCGCGGCACGTACGACGCCGTGTTCAGCGGTTCTCTCCATGTCGCCGGAGTCCCGCCGAACGTCTATGCGGTGATCGCCAGGAGCGTCGCCGTCGGCGCGCAGCAGGCATTCACCTGGAACATCGTCGCCGGCGTTACCCCCTGCTCCATCACCGTCGACGGAGCGCCGATGCCGGACAGCCCGCTCATCGCCTCGCGAGGCAAGCTCGTGCTGCGCTCACGCGACGTCAGCGGTTCGACGGAGATCGCGCTCAGCCCGACAGGCCCGGCGACGTTCTCTCCGGTCCTCTATGCGGGCACCTACACCGCCCTGTTGATCACCGACGAAGGCGCCGCCGGCATGCCTGCGGGTCAGAGTCACGTGCTCTCCACGGGGTTCACGGTCCCGCACGCGGGGCCGCTGCGCTTCGATGCGACGACGGCGACCGTCAGCGGGCTGCTCACGGTCAACGGCGGCGCCATGCCGGACAGCCCGCTGCGGCCGGGCCGCGGGTCAGTGCGCCTGCGGCAACGTGTCCCGCCCGCGGTGGGCCTCAACGAGGTGCGGGCGCCCATGGGCCCGACCGGTCCGGGCGCCTGGTCGGTGCGAGTCTTCGGCGCCGCGTACGACGTCGACTTCGTCACCGCGACCGACGTCACCGGCCTGCCGAGCAGCGCGTCGACCGGCCTCGCAGAAGGCTGCCCGTAGACCTTCGCGGTCCGAGGGTCACCGCGGCGCCTGCGGCCCTGCGGCCGTCGAGTACGCGGGCCGCTACCTGGGCGCGGCGCTCACGGTGCTGGCTCGACTCATAGCGGGTCCACGAACGAAGCCGGCACCGTGACCGCTTGGGTAGAATCGACGCCATGAACCGGGTGGGGGTGTTCTTCGCGCTGGCGTTTGCCATCACCTGGCTGCTCGACGTGCCGCTGGTGCTCGCCCATCGCGCCGGCACGCCCCCGGGTGACCTCGCGATGCTCGGCGCTGGCCTCGGCGCGTGGGGGCCCGCCCTGGCAATGCTCATCGTCACGCGCGCGCGGCCGGGCCTTCGATGGCGCACGAACCCGCTCTGGGTGGTGCTCGGCCTCGCGCTGACCCCGGGGCTGCACCTGGTGGCGACGCTCATCGAGGTCGCGCTGGGCGGCACCCCCGCACAGTGGTTCTACCCGCCGGTGCAGCCCGAGCACGTCGCCGCGCTGGTGATGTTCTCACTCGGCGAAGAGCTCGGCTGGCGCGGCTACGCCCACGGCAAGCTGCTCGAGTCGCGCGGGCCGGTGGTGGGCGCGCTGATCCTCGGCTTCATGTGGGCGGCCTGGCACCTGGCCATGTGGCTCGCCGACGGGCTGCCGTCGGCGAGCGTCATCAGCTTCGGCTTCGTCGAGCTGATGGCCGGCAGCGTGCTGATCGCCTGGCTGTTCGAGGAGAGCGGCCGCAGCATGTGGGTGGCGTTCGCGCTGCACGCCGGCGGTCACCTCGACAACGTGAACCGCGCACCGCCAGAAGAGCTGCGGCTGCGGGCGCTGCGCCTGCTCGTCTACGTGGCGGCGGCGGCCGTGGCGGGCTGGGCGCTCAAGCAGCAGCGGCGCGCGGCGCCCGCCTCAGAATTCGCCGCGTGAGCCCCGCGCGCGGGTGTCTCGCCGGCGTGACGCGACCGGGGCGTCGCGGGCTCGCGCACGCACGCGTGCTCCATGCGTCGAAGGTGGCCTGAGCACGAGGGCTCGGCTGGCGCGCCCGCTGCAGTGCTGCGCGGCATGTCCCGCATCGCGATCACGCTCGTGTCGTTCGTTGTTCTTGCAACGCTGTCCTCTTGCGGAGGCTGCCCGCTGCTCCCGCACAGCGCGGGCCCGATTGAAGGTGGGCCATCGTGCCTCTCGTTGGACTTCGGTCGGCGCTGTGTCGACGGCGTGACCGTCACCGGCACGAACGGCTGCACCGAAGCGCTCGTGCTGACTCCGCCGGTGAGCGCGGCGAAGGAGATGACCTTCGCTGCCGGAGGGAGGGTGTCATTCGAGGCCGACCAGTCGGAGGGGACGATCTCGGCTAGCGAAGTCACCTGGTCGGTACCGGCACGCGTCGGCACGCAGGCGGTCACGCTCGTGCTCAAGGTGCCGAGGAACTGAGGACTGTTCCTCCGCGGCGAGCAGGTGCAGGTGGGGAGCCAGGCTCGTCGTGCTGGAGCAGAGCCCAGTTCACCGCGCGGTGTGTTCCCCCGTTCGCCCCGCTATGGTGCGAGCCGCGTCAGGTTCATGAGCGGCACCCCACCTTCCGACTCCTCTTCTCGCGAGCGCCTCTGGCTCGAGCACCTGCCCCTGCCGGCGGTGATCATCCGCGCGCAGCAGTTCGTCTACGCGAACCGCGCCTTTCTCGCGCTGCTCCAGCTCACCGCGGAAGAGGCCGTCGGCATGCGCTTCTACGAGCGCGTCGCGCCCGAAGACCTCTGGCGCGTGCGCGAGCGGCACACCGAGCGGCTGGCCGGCCGTTCGGTGCCAGACGCCTACGAGCTGGACGTGGTGCGCAGCGACGGCGCGCGCCTCCACGTCGAGATCTTCGTCAGCCAGCTCGGCGAAGACACCCTCTTTCAGCTGCGCGACCTCACCACCCGCCAGGCCCGGCTCGAGCAGCTCGGTGCGCTCGCCCGGCTCGGCGCCAGCATCCAGGGCCAGCTCGACGAGACGCAGATCTTCCGCGCCCTGGAGCAGGGCGTCCTTCCGCTGGGGGCGCTCGCCCTTCGGCTCAAGGTCGAGGGCGACCGGCTGGACGCGCGCTCCGCCCGGGGAGAGCGCCTGTTCGAGACGGGCGCGGCGGGGACTGCGAACACCAGCCGCGCGTGGGAGCAGGGCTTCGCCTTCATCGACGACCTCAAGGCCGCCGCGGTGTCGTGGCCCGACCCTTCGGTCTGGGAGCGGGCGAAGGCGTACCTCGACGTCAACCCACGGCTCAGCGCGGCGCTGCTGCGGCTCGACGCGCCGCAGCGCCCCGCGGAGCTGCTGATGATGATCGCGCCGTGGCTCCGGCCGCGAGACGAGGTGACGCTGCGGCTGTTCGCGGCGCAGGTCGCCGCGGCGCTCAACGCCTCGCGCGTGGTGAGCGACCTCGCCCGCCGCAACGCGCAGCTCGCCGTGCTCGATCGCGTGGCGGCCGCCGCCGGCGCCGCGATGTCGCTGCCCGAGCTGTTCGAGCGCGCTGGCCTGGAGGCCGCGCAGTTGCTGCGCTGCGACCAGATCGCCATCTACCTGCTGGAGCGCGAGGGCACCGAGGCCGTGCTGGCGTACTCGTACGGCGGCAGCACCGAGGCCAATCGCGGCTACACGCGGGTGCCGATGGCCGGCACCCGGCTGCAGAAGGTCGTCGACGCCGCCGCCCCGCGCATGTGGAAGACCGCCGACTACCCGCAGCCCCTGCGCGACGTGCTCGAGCGCATGGGCCAGAAGACCATCGCGTCGGTGCCGATGCTCAGCCGCTCCAAGGCGGTCGGGGTCATCAACGTCGCGTGGAGCGAAGAGCGCCTCACCTCGGAGGACGAGCTCTCGATGATGATGGGGCTCGGCGTACACCTCGCGTCCGCGGTCGAGAGCAGCCGCCTCATCGACGATCTGCGCCGCAGCTACGGCGAGCTGTCGCACGCCCAGGGCCAGTTGGTGCGGCGCGAGCGCCTCGCCGCGCTCGGCGAGATGGCCGCCGCCGTCGCGCACGAGGTGCGCAACCCGCTCGCGGTCGTCTTCAACGCGCTGGTGACGCTGCGCAGAGATCCGCGCCAGGCCGCGCTGCTCGACATCATCCGCGAGGAGGCCGAGCGCATCGATCACCTGGTCGGCGATCTGCTCGACTTCGCCCGGCCGATGACTCCCATTCTCACCTCGGAGTTCAGCCTCGCCGCGCTGGTCGAAGACGCCGTGCGCTCGGTGCTGTCGACGATCGGCGGGCGCGTGCGCTTCGAGCTGAAGGACGAGGGCGCGCCCACGCCGGTGGCGATGGACGCGCGCCCGATGCGCCAGGTCTTCATCAACCTCGCCACCAACGCGGTTCAGGCGATGCCCGATGGCGGCCGCCTCACCGTCACGCTCGGGTCCGCGCCCGGCGACGTGCCTCGCGCCCGCGTTCGCTTCGAAGACACCGGCGCCGGAATTCCCGCCGACGTGCTGCCGCGCATCTTCGAGCCGTTCTTCACCACGCGCGCTCGCGGCACCGGCTTAGGCCTCGCGCTGGTGAAGCGGATCATCGAGAGCCACCGCGGCACCGTCTCCGCCGACAGCCGCCCCGGCGCGACCGCCCTCGAGGTGGAGTGGCCCGCGAGCTGACCGGCCTTCCCGACCGCCAGGCTCGGGCCGTCTTGATCATCGCTGACCATTCTCGACCGAGCCCAAAGATTCCAAGGCGAACACGCTCTATATCGAGTAGCAGCGTCACCCCACCTCGCAGTCCCTCCGAAAGACCCCATGCGCCCCCTGTTCGCGTTGCTCGTCGCAGTGCTCTTCGCCGTCTCCGCCACCGCCCAGCCCAAGGACAACAAGGGGCAGGAGAAGAAGGAAGAGAAGGCCGCGGCCAAGGAAGAGAAGAGAGACGAGAAGGCCGCCGCGAAGGAAGAGGGCGACCCGGAGAAGAAGCTCTCGAAGGAAGAGCGCAAGAAGGCGGCGAAGGCGAAGGCTGACGAGCGCAAGAAGGCCGCGGGCGAGCTGGTGAAGAAGGCGAAGGCCGACGCGAAGGCGAAGCTCGACGCGGTGAAGGCCGACAACAAGACGAAGCTCGACGCCGAGAAGGCCGAGTGGGCGAAGAAGGTGGCCGACGCGAAGGCGGCGGCGAAGACCGCGGCCGACGAGGCGAAGGCGAAGAAGGGCGACGCGGCGGCCAAGGCCCAGGCGGCGAAGCTGGCGGCCGAGGTGAAGCGCGTCGAGGCGACCGCGAAGCACGAGGCCGCGCGCTCGACCGCCCGCAACGCGATGGAGCAGGCGAAGGCCGACGCCGACGCGAAGTTCGCCGAGAAGAGCGCGCAGGCCGACGCCGACATCGAGAAGGCGAACGCCGACGCGGACAAGGCGATCGAAGACGCCGACGCCGACCAGGACGGCGCGACGCCCGCTCCGGCGCAGTGAGGTGAGCTCCGGGCTCGAGGCGCCGAGCGCCTCGAGCACCCCCTCGCCGAGCATCGCCGCCGGCACGAAGCCCCGGTCCTCGCGCGCCATCGCCTGTCGTTCTGGATCCGGACGCGGCAGCGTCACGGTGCCGCAGCCGCCGGCGCCCATGCCCGCGCATCGACGGTGGGGACTTCCGCCCCCGTCTGCGCGCTCGCCGCCGCGAGCTCGGCGATCCAGCTCCAGCGCATCGCCGCGTTCGTCTCCAGCACGCCCGCGTCGGTGACCGCCGGCCCGCCGTTGACGAACGCGACGCAGTCGGGGCCGGCGCCGGTCTCCCCCGCCCACCGCCCGCCGATGATCTCCCCGTTCGCGTCGAGCGCGAGCGTGCCCTTCCACGAGGCCGGCACGGTGCGCATGCCGACCGGCAGGTACCACGAGCCATCGGCGTGGGCAGGGTCGACGCGGTCGGCCTCACCGACCGGCAGCAGCGTCGAGCTGAGCTCGAGCTCCGCCTCGAAGTCGACGAGCTGTTTCACGCGGCCCTCGAGCGCGCCGTGCAGCCGCTCGCCCGACCACGGCCGCGGCGCGCCGAGCAGCGCGATGCGACCGGCGCCCACCGCGTAGAACTGCGACTGCACGCTGGGGAAGACGTCGACGATGAACGAGCTGCGCGCGCGGCCCAGCCGGTTGAGCGCCGTGATGACGAAGCTGCCGGCGTTCATGCTGCACACACGCGCCGCGTCGACGCCGCGGAGCACGCATTGATCTCCGAGGCTCTCGAGCCCCTCGACGGCGTAGTGCGCGCTCGCGAGCAGCGCCTTCACGTCGTTGGGGTGAAAGCTCACGCGGTGCCCGTCGGGGCTCACCACGTCGACGCGGCGAAACGGCTCCGGCACGCGCAGGCCCGCCGCTGCCACGCCGTTGCACAGCCCGAACCAGAACCGGGGCCGCGGCCGCGAGTTGTGCGTCTGAGCGAGCGCGAGGCGCGTGGCGGTCAGCCCGTAGTCTCCGCGCGCGAGGTCGTACTTCTCGATGGGAGACAGCCGCTCGAGCTCGGCGCGCGCCGCTTCGTCGGTCTGCGCGCGCTGCACGAGCTCGCGGACGGCGGTCGCGCTCGGCGGCTCGACGCCCACGAGCGTGCGCCACGCGAGCACGAGGTTCGGGTCGCGCCAGCGCCCGGCCTCTCCTCCGAACCAGTACGGAAAGAAGCTGCCCGACCACGGCGCGCGCTCGACCGCGTGACGCACGCCGAACAGCGGGCCGAGCGAGGCGAGGTCGGTGGCGAGCCCGCCGTCGGGCAGGCCGTCGCGCGGCACGACCGCGAGGTCCTCGGAGCGCTGCGGGTCGTGCACCGGCTCGAGCACGCGCGGCAGCGGCAGGCCGAACACCTCGGGCAGCTGAAGGCGCAGCGACAGCGCCATCGAGCTCCACGCCAGCGCCGCGGCGGCGAGCACGCGCGGCCGTACGCGACGCACCGCGAGCAGCACCAGCACGCCCGGAGCCCACAGCCACAGCACCTCGTTCGCCAGCACCACCAGGCCGGGCCGCCCGAACGCCTCGTCGAGCCCGACCGGCAGCGCCGGCACGGGGGCGAACGGCAGGCCGAAGCGCGCGTTGGTGAACGGCGCGAACAGGGCGACGCCACCGCCGCCGAACGTGAACAGGTCGAGCAGCGGGTGCGAGAGCGCGCACGCCACGAGGAAGGCGCGGTGGCCTCGCGCCGCTGCCGCCGCGAGCAGCCCGAGCACGACCGCAACGAGCGGCGAGTGGAACAGCCCGCGGTGACCGAGCAGCTCCTCGGCGCGCACGTCGAAGAGGAACGAGACGATGTCGGCGTCGGCGACGAGCGCGAGGCCCGCGCCGAGAAGCCGCACGCGCCGGGGGACGTCGCGCGCCGTACCGGCGAGGTACGGAAGGACCACGTGCGTGAGTGCGGTGGCCATCTTCGAGGCGCCGCGACTATCGCACGTAGGAGCAGCGCAGCCCCGACGCTATGCTGCGCGGCCCTTGGCCAGCATGGGGCACATCGCGGTCGGCATGGCGGCGGCGCGCGCCTTCCTGCCTCGCGACGCCACGAAGGGCCAGCTGCGGCGCGCGATGGCGGCGTTCTGCGCGCTGTCGATGCTGCCGGACGCCGACGTCATCGCCTTCACCTTCGGCATCCCTTACGAGCACCCGTTCGGGCACCGTGGCTTCACGCACTCGTTCGCGTTCGCGCTGCTGATGGGCGGGGTGACGTACGCCATCGCGAAGTGGCGCGGCTGGCCAGCGCTCCGCGCCGCGGCGTTCGTCGCGGTGGTCATCGCGTCGCACGCGGTGCTTGACACGCTCACCGACGGAGGCCTGGGCTGCGCGCTGCTCTGGCCGTTCAGCAGCGAGCGCTACTTCGCGCCGGTGACGCCGATTCCCGTCGCGCCGATCGGCAGGTACATGTTCTCGGGGCGCGGTGTGTTCGTGCTCGCGTTCGAGACGCTGCTGTTCCTGCCGGTGTTCATCTACGCGACGTTCCCCCGGAGGCGTGGCGCCTCCGGGGCATGACGCGGGCTGCGTTTACGGCAGCGGCGCGGCTTCGTCGGTCTGCTGCGGGACTTCGGCGCTGGGGGACTTCTCGATCAGCGAGTCGAACATCTCCTGCATCTGCGTGCCGAGCGTCTTGAGCTCGTTGACGCCGAGCTCCTTGCGGGCGGCCTTGAACAGCTCGCCTTCCTCTTCCTCGACGTGGTGCTCGATCTGCTCCTGGAGGACCTTGATCTTCGCGTCGAAGTTCTCGTCGTCGGGCGAGAGCTCGAGCAGGTCGGCGATCAGACGCTTCGCCGAGAGGTGCTCTTCGACGGCCTCGCGGAGGAGCTCCTCGGTCTTCTTCGCGTACGCCGCGGGGTAGAAGATCTTCTCCTCGATCTCGGCGTGGGCCGCCAGGTTGTCCGCGAGCTGCTGGAAGAGGGCCAGCTTCTCGCCTTCGTCTTCGGCTGCTTCGATCTGCTCGAAGAGGTCCTCAACTTCGTCATGCTGCTGCTTCAAGAGTTCGATGGCGTTCATGCCCTCACAGAAGGCATCAATCGTTCCAACGCTCGGTCTGTCGGATCAGGCGTCTGCACCGGACGAACGTGGCGCGCGCGTAACCGCCGCGCCATCCTGGTACGTCCGTCACTGGCCCGTAACGGCCGCGTCCCGCAGGTACGGCGCAGTGCGGCTCTCGCGGCTCTTCGCCACTTCGTCCGGAGGCCCCTCCGCGACCACGCGCCCGCCTTCGCCGCCGGCGCCGGGCCCCATGTCGATGATCCAATCGCTCGCCGCCGCCACGCGCATCTCGTGCTCGACCACGATGACCGTGTTCCCCGCGTCGACGAGCTCCTGCAGGTGGGCCATCAGCTTGTCGACGTCGGAGGCGTGCAGGCCCGTGCTCGGCTCGTCGAGCACGTAGAGCGCGTCGCCGCGCTGCGCGCGCTGCAGCTCGCTCGCGAGCTTGATGCGCTGCGCCTCGCCGCCCGACAGCTCGGTCGCCGGCTGCCCGAGCCGCAGGTACCCGAGGCCGATGGCTCGCAGCAGCTTCAGCGGCCGCTCGATGGCGTCGTCTCCTTCGAAGAACCTCGCGGCCTCGTCGACCGTCATGCCGAGCACCTGCGCCACGTTCTTGCCGCGGTACTCGACCTCGAGCGTCTTCGCGTCGTACCGCGCCCCGTGGCACGTCGGGCAGGGCGCGTACACGCTCGCCATGAACAGCATCTCGACGCTGACGAAGCCCTCGCCCTCGCACGTCTCGCAGCGGCCTTGCTTCACGTTGAACGAGAAGCGGCCCGCGCCCCAGCGACGCTGCCGGGCGAGCGGCGACTCGGCGAAGCGCTGGCGCACGGCATCGAAGAGCCCCGTGTACGTCGCGAGGTTCGAGCGCGGCGTGCGGCCGATCGGTTTCTGATCCACCCGCACGAGCCGGCGAATTCCTTCCGCGCCTGAAGCGATGCGGCCTCTCGTCACCGGGCGCACCTGGGGACCTTCGCGCTCGTCTTCGTCGTCCTCGGAAGCCGGCGCCTCATGCCCGAGGTGCGCGGCCACCAGCTCGAGCAGCGCCTGGCTCACCAGGCTCGACTTCCCCGAGCCGGAGATGCCGGTCACCGCCGTCAGCACTCCGAGCGGGAAACGCACGGTCAGGTCGTGCAGGTTGTTGCGCGTGATGCCCTCGAGCTGAAGCCAGCCCTTCGGCGTGCGGCCGCGGCGCTGCAGCGGCGGCGCGTGGTCGAACAGGTAGCGCGCGGTGTGCGACTCCTTCACCGAGCGCAGGCCATCGGGTGGTCCGCTGTAGAGCACGCGACCTCCGAGCTCGCCGGCGTCGGGACCGACGTCGACGAGCCACTGCGCGCGGCGCATCACCGCGAGGTCGTGCTCGACGACGAACACCGAGTTGCCGCCGCGCGTCAGCGCGTCCAGCGCGTCGAGCAGCGCCTCTCCGTCCGCAGGGTGCAGGCCGGCCGACGGCTCGTCCATCACGTAGACCACGCCGAAGAGGTTCGAGCGGATCTGCGTGGCGAGCCGTACGCGCTGCAGCTCGCCGGCCGACAGCGTCGGCGTGCTGCGATCGAGCGACAGGTAGCCGAGGCCGAGCGACGTGATGGTCGAGACCCGCTCGAGCACGTCGTGCGCGATGCGCTGCGCGACGATGAGCTTCTCCTCCGAGAGGTTCGCGGTGCGCCGCACGTCGGGAGCGGCCTCGTGTCCCGAGTGTCCCTCGGCGCGACGTCGGGCGCGATCCTTCTCGCCGACCTCTGGTGCGAGCGTTGCGCCCTCGCTCGAGCTGCGAAGCTCGCCGCGCGCCGCGGGCTCGAGCACCTTCACGAGGCGCGACAGCGGCAGCGCCGACAGCTCGGCGATGTCGAGGCCCTGGAACTTCACCGTCAGCGCCTCGCGCTTGAGCCGCTTGCCGTGGCACTCGGAGCAGACGCTGCCGATCATGTACCTCGACACGCGCCGCTTCATCAGCGCGCTCTGCGACGTCGCGAACGTCGAGAGCACGTACTTCTTCGCGCCGGTGAAGGTGCCCGTGTAGCTGGGCTCTTCTTTCCTTCGCTGCGCGGCGCGCGTCTGCGCCGGCGTCAGACCCGCGTACACCGGCACGCGCGGCTGCTCGTCGGTGAACAGAATCCAGTCGCGCGTCTTCTTCGGCAGGTCCTTCCAGGGCACGTCGACGTCGATGCCCATCGCCACGAGGATGTCGCGCAGGTTCTGGCCCTGCCAGGCGGGAGGCCACGCCGCGATCGCGCGCTCGCGAATCGTGAGCGACGGGTCGGGCACCATCGACTCCTCGGTGACCTCGTAGACCGAGCCCAGGCCGTGGCAGCGCGCGCAGGCGCCCTGCGCGGTGTTCGGCGAGAAGTCCTCCGCGTACAGCATCGGCTGCTTCGGCGGGTACGAGCCAGCCCGCGAGTACAGCATCCGCAGCAGGCTCGAGAGCGTCGTCACGCTGCCGACCGTCGAGCGCGCGCTCGGAGTGCCGCGCTGCTGCTGCAGCGCCACCGCGGGTGGAAGGCCTTCGATGGAGTCGATCTCCGGCGGGCCGACCTGGTCGATGAGCCGCCGCGCGTACGGCGCGATGGACTCGAGGTAGCGCCGCTGCGCCTCCGCGAAGATGGTGCCGAAGGCGAGCGACGACTTGCCGGAGCCGGACACTCCGCTGAAGACGACGAGCGCGTCGCGGGGCACGTCGACGTCGACGCTCTTCAGGTTGTGCTGCCGCGCGCCGCGCACCTGGACGAACGCGGACCGGGGGTGGTCGCGCAGCCCGGCGGGGAGGCGCGGCGGCTTCGACATGTCTCCTCGGCGATGCATGGAGGAGGCCGGGCGGTGAAGGTGCTGAAACGTGTCAGGTCCGGCGCCCCGCGGGAAATGCCAGGGCGCCTCACTGGGGTCGGGTGGTAGGCTTCGCCTCGCTTGAGAACGCTACAGCTGAGCGTGCTCGGCCTCTGCATCGCCGGCTGTATCGGCAACGTCGGAGGCGGAGGCACCGGAGGCGGCACTGGCGGTACGGGCGGAGGCACGACCGGCGGCGACGGCGGCGACTCCTCGTCGGCGGCGTGCCGCGTCGTCGACCTGTTGCAGTCGCGCTGCGCGAGCTGCCACTCGAACCCGCCGAAGAACGCGGCGCCGATGGTGCTCGACACGCTCGAGCGGCTGCGCGCGCCGTCGCTGAGAGACTCGGCGCAGACGAACGCGCAGCGCAGCGTCGCGCGGCTTCGCGACACGATGTTCCCGATGCCGCCGGCGCCCGAGCCACCCGGCACCGGCGACGAGGCCGCGCTGATCGAGACGTGGATTGGAGCGGGAATGCCCTCGTGCTCCATCGCCACCGACGGCGGGACGCAGACGGCCGAAGAGCCGAACCTGATTCCGCAGAACGAGCTGTTCGCCTGCACCGCGGGCGTGCAGAGCGACGCGACCACGCGGCTGCGGCGCCTCAACCGCTGGAACTGGACGCGCAACGTCGGCGGCGCCGTCACGCGCGGGTGGACGGGCTTCAGCTTCCACGACAACCCGCTCGACCCGAGCGGCTCGCTGCTCTACGGCACGTACAGCGAAGGCGAGACCGTCGACGAGTCGATGGTCGAGATCACGCTTCCCATCGTCGTGAGCTACGGCGAGACCTGGGCCGGCCCGTACACCGGCGGCAACCGCCTCGAGCTGCTCCGCCTCGACACGAGCCTGCGCTGCATGTGGCAGGACGCTGCGCCGAGCGCCGCGTGCATCCGCAACTACCTGCGCACGCTGCTCGAGCGCGGAGTGCTCTACCGCGCGCCGCGCACCGACGAGCTCGACCGGCTGGTGACGTTCGCCAACGCGGTGCTCGCCCAGGAGGTGCGCGACGGCGGCCAGGAGTCGCGCACGCACGCGCTGGCGCGCATCGTCACCGCCGCGATGATGACCAGCGGCGCGCTGTTCCGCGAAGAGCTGGGCTCGCCGACCGACACCGGCCGCACGCAGCTCTCCGACTGGGAGCTCGCCGGTCAGCTCTCGTACGCGCTGGGCGCTCGCGGCCCCGGCGCGGTGCCGCTGTGGCGGTTCCCGAACACGAGCGCACCGGTCGAGGGCCACTACGGCGACATCGCCGCGGCCGCGCGCGACGGCGGGGTGCGGTCGGCGCAGGTCGTCGACGCGCTCGTGCGCAAGCACCTCGGCGGCGTCGACCCGACGCGGTTCGATCTCGTGCAGGACCTCGGAGACAACGACCGCGGCCGGCGCGGCGAATACTGGCTCGGCGACGGCACCGCGAACTTCTTCCGCGAGTGGCTCGGCTACATGGAGGTCCCCACCATCTTCAAAGAGCGCCCCGAGGCGACCAGCCGCTTCGACGACGGAGGCACCAGCGGCTACCGCGCCCAGCTCGCCGCCTGGGGCGAGCTGATGGACAGCTACTACGGCGACGAGGCGACGCTGGTGCAGCAGATGGACGACTTCGTCGCCCGCGCCGTGGTGCCCGACACCGACGTGGTGCGCACGCTGCTCACCACGCGCACGTTCTTCCTCGCCGCGACCGTCAACAGCGGCAACGACCAGCGCGGCACGCCGTTCACCGGCCAGCCCTACGGCACCGAGGAGACCATCAACCCCACCAACGCCGAGCGCTGGAAGACGCTGCCCGCCAGCGAGCGCGCCGGCGTGCTCACGCACCCGGCGTGGCTCGCCTCGCACGCGGGCAACTTCGAGGATGACCCGTCGGCGGTGCACCGCGGCAAGTGGGTGCGCGAGCGGCTCTTGTGCGGCTACGTGCCGCCGCTCTCGCAGGTGCGCGTGCAGGCGCAGGTCGGGCCGCACCGCGATGATCAGAACGCGCGCGCCCGCCTCGAGGCCGCGACCAACAAGCAGGAGTGCCAGGCCTGCCACTCGCTGATGAACCCGCTCGGCCTGCCGTTCGAGACGTACAACCACGCCGGCTACCTGCGGAACCGCGACCACGCGCCGGACGGAGGGTGGATGGCGCCCGACGGCCGCTCGGTGCTCGCCGGCATGCCCGACCCGGCACTGAACGGCCCGGTGCGCGACGCGGTCGAGCTCACCGAGAAGCTCGCCGCCTCGCCGTGGGTGAAGCGCTGCTTCCTGCGCCACGCGTTCCGCTACTACATGGGCCGCAACGAGAACCGCACCGACGCGTGCACGCTCGCCGCGATGGAGAACGCGTACGACTCGAACGGCGGCTCGTTCAAGGCCGCGCTCTCGGCGCTGATGACGAGCGAGACGTGGACGACCCGCCGCGTGCCCGGAGGTGGCGAATGATCTCCCGTCGCGCGCTGCTTCGCGCCGCCGCAGGCGCAGGAGTGCTGGCCCCGTTCTACCGCTCCGTCCTCGCTCAAGGAGCGCCCCCGCGGCGGCTCGTCATCGTGATGGAGTGCAACGGCATCTACCCGCAGGCGTTCCTCTCGATGGGGACGCGCAACGCGCTGGGCGCCGCGCGCATCGGCACGCGGCACAACTTCCGCGACGTCTACCCGTCGACCACGCTGGTGCGCACCGGGGACGACCTGGCGTCGGCGCTCTGCCTCTCGGCGCTCGGCACCGGCGGCGCGTCGCTTACGAACCGCTCGGCGGTCGCGCTCGGCCTGTCGTCGACCATCACCGGTGGCGGCCACTCGAGCGGCACCGGCGCGCTCTCGTGCGCGGTGCACGGCAGCGCCGCGACGTTCGACGCCGTGATGGCGCCGCGGCTCACGGGCGCTGCGCCGTTCGACGCGATCCGCCTCGGCACGAGCTCGTCGCTGACGCCCATCGTCTACGAGTCGTGCGCGTACGGGCCGAAGAAGCCCGCCGGCATCCTGGTGAACCCCGCGCTCGCCTACGACACCATCTTCGGCTCGCTGAGCGGCGGCGCCGGCGTCGGCCAGGAGCGCTCGATGCTGTTCGACTTCGCGCGCGACGACGTGCGCGCGGCGCTGCAGACGTTCAAGGGCTCGTCGGCCGAGCGGCTCAAGCTCGAGCGGTACCTCGGCTCGCTCGAGGCGCTGCGCGCGCGCGAGTCGCAGCTGCGCGGCATGGCGGGGGCGGTGCGGCCGCTCCTGCCGCCGGCGCCGGGAGTGAACCCGCTGCTGACGACGGCGGGGTCTCCGCCGGACTCGATGAAGTGGCTCGAGGCGCAGTTCGAGATCGCGACGGCGTCGCTGCTCGGCGGCCTCACGAACCTCGTCGTCATCGCCTCGGGCTCGTCGGGCTTCGACGTGCGCTACACGCTGCTCGGCGGCATCGGGCGCCACGACCTGCAGCACGGCATCGACACCGCGGCGAACTGGACGGCGATCGCCCAGGTGACGACGCGGCACGTGGAGCTCATCGCGAAGCTCGCGCGCGCGCTGCTCGCGACGCCCGAGGTCGGCAGCGGCGGCGGCACGATGCTCGACAACACGGCGATCGTCTTCATGTCCGACAACGGCGAGCAGCATCACTCCGAGGCGCGCGAGTGGCCGGCGCTGCTGGTGGGCGGAGACGCGCTCGGACTCAAGACCGATGGCCGCACCGTCGTGTACCCGGCAGAAGGAACCGCCAACAACCGGCAGTTCTCGAACCTGTTCAACACGCTCGGCCACGCGCTCGGCGACACCGCGATGAACACCTTCGGCAGCGAAGGCACCGCGCGCATCGCGATGGGCCCGCTGAGCGAGCTGAAGACGTGAGGCTCGCCCTCGGGGCGCTGGTGGTGCCGGCGGTGTTCGGCGGTTTCCTGCTCTTCATCGCGTCGGTCTCGCGCATCACGGGTTAGATCGTCCGGCGTGGACCCCTCTCGCGTCTATTGGCAGCGCGCCCGACCTCCTCCGAGGCCGGCGCTCACCGGCACGTACGCGTGCGACGTCGCGGTCATCGGCGGCGGCATGGCCGGACTCGAGGCGGCGAAGCTGCTCGTCGAGGCCGGCAAGCGCGTCGCGCTGCTCGAGGCCGACGTTTGCGGCGGCGCCGCCACCGGCTGCAGCTCGGGCTTCATGACGGCCGACAGCGAGCTGCAGGTCGCGCAGCTGCTGCGCCGCTTCGGCGAATACACGACGCGCGCGCTCTACGAGGCCGTGCACGCCGTGACGACCGCGCTGCGCGACGAGATCGAGCGCGACGCCATCGCCTGCGACCTCATCGAGGCCGACTGCCTCTTCGTCGCGAGAGACCCACGCTCGTACGACGACATCGTCGAAGAGCACCGCGCCCGCTGGCGCCTCGGCATGGAGTCTTCGCTGCTCGTCGGTGACGAGCTGCACGCCTCGCTCGGCCCGACCAGCCGCTACTTCGCCGGCGTCCGCTACTCGGACACCTACGCCCTCGACGCGTTCGCCTTCGCGCAGGCGCGCGCGAAGAACCTCGAGGCGAAGGGCCTGCGCATCTTCGAGGCCACGCGCGTCGTCGCCATCGAGCCCGGCGTCGTGCGCAGCGAGGGCGGCGAGGTGCGCTGCGACAAGGTCGTCGTCGCCACCGACCGCTTCACGCCGGAGCTCGGCATCGAGCGGCCCGACGTCTACGCGGTGCAGACGGTGCTCGCGCTCTCGAAGCCGATGCCGAAGGAGCGCCTCGACGCGCTCTTTCCGACCGGCCCGCTGATGGTCTGGGACAGCGAGCTCGACTACCGGTACTTCCGGCCGACGCCCGAGGGCCGGCTGCTCTTCGGCGGCAACCAGCTGCGGCGCGTGTACCTCTCGTCGACCGACGAGTCGGAGCCCGTGGTGCCGAAGCTCCTCGACGACGTGCGCAAGCACCTGCCGGGCCTCGGCGAGGTGGAGATCGAGTGGCACTGGCCGGGCTACCTCGGCGTGAGCCGCGACCTCTTGCCCATCGCCGGGCGGCTCGACGACTGGCGCGCCGTCGCCATCTGCGGCACCGGCATTCCCTGGTCCGCGTTCGGTGGGCAGATCGCCGCGCGCGCGGTGCTCGGCGAGTCCGAGCCGCTCGACACGCTCTTCCACCCGCACCGCACCTTCACCGAGCTCGAGCTGTTTCAGCCGGTGCTGTCGAAGCCGCTCACGTTCGCGCTCTCGCACCTGCACGCGAAGCGGTGGCTCACCGGCACCAGCGAAGAGGTGAAGTTCCGCAAGCAGGTGCTCGGCGTGACCGTGGCGGCGGCCGTCGTCGGCGGAGTGCTCTGGTGGCTCTTGCGCGACGACGACGAGAAGAAGGACTGATCAGTGCGAGTCGTAGCCGAGCACCAGCATCGGCAGGAGCCCGAAGCCCGCCTTGCGCGTCTCGATCTGCGTGCCGTTCGTGCCCGTCGAGACGTACGCGGTCTCGAGCGGGAACACCGCGCGGAGGTCGAGCGCCAGCGTGAAGCCGCCGCGCCGCCCCGTCTCGGGGTTGCGCTTGCCGAACGTGAAGCCGATCTTGAGGTCGAGTGACGGCGTCCAGCCGCCGTAGGCGCGCACCTGCTCGCTGACCTCGTTGCTGTTCGAGGTCACGGTGACGCCCGCGAGGCTGAAGCGGCCGATGCCGGGGCCGGCGGCGATGAAGAAGACGTCTCCCAGGTTGAGCTCGGCCATCGCGCCGACGTACCACTGGCTCATCGCCGACAGGCTGAAGGAGCCGTTGCCCGAGGGGCCGAAGTAGAGCCCGCTGCCGCCGCCGAGCTGCATGTACGCCGCGAACAGCCGGTTGAACGTCCAGCCGATGCGGCCCTCGACGCCGAAGGTGAACATCGGCTGCGGCACGAACCAGCCGAGCTGCCCGTTGACGCCCCAGCGGAGTCGCCCTTCGTCCGAGAGGTCCTTCGCGGGCTGCGCCGGCGGCGGCGCTTCCGCGGGGGTGGCGGGCTCGGTGACCTCCGCAGGAGGAGGCGGCGGCGGGGGCGGCGGAGGCGGCGGCTCGGCGGCGAGCGCTGGCACTGCGACGCACAACGAGACCGCGAGGGACACGAGCGTTCGGCGCATGAAGCTCCCCTTTGCTTGGACTTGGTTGTCGGACTCCGGCCAGGCGATCCGCCGGCCGACGACGGCGCCCCCTGTACGGCTATTCACCCGGAGCGTTTCGCGTCTGGGCCCGGTTGGCTGTAGGGTGGTGTCCGATGGCACGCGTTCAAGGCGCCCCGAAGAAGGTTCAGGTCCCGAAGCAGCCGAAGCCGGCGGCGGAGACGAAGTCGTCCAACAAGACGAAGTCCACCCAGGGCACGACGGCGACGAAGGAAGTCGGCGCGAAGAAGGACGACAAGTACGGCAAGCAGGTGCCGCCCGCCGTCACGGCGACGGCTCCGAAGCCGGACGCGCTGACGCCCGCGCTCAACCGTGCGTTCTTCACGCTGGCGAAGACGATCGAGACCGAAGACGCGGCGGGTCCGCTGGCGCAGGCCGCGCTTCGCGAGTTCGTGAAGTCGCCCGAGGCGATGGCGGCGTTCCAGCAGGCCATCCCCTACCTCGAGTCGAGCGCCGCGGCGATCGGCTCGAAGATCGGCGCGCCGCAGATCGGCAAGGCCGCCGCTTCTGCGCTGCCGCTCGTCGCGAACGGGCAGACCGTGAAGGCGCTGCTCAAGGCTGCGCACGAGGTCGGTGGCCCGAACGGGCGCCGGCTCGTCGGCGCTGCGCTGCGCGGGTTGAACACGGGCAAAGGCATGGCCGGCGCGGCGGCAGAGCTCAGCGCGACCGCGGCGAAGATCGCGGCGAAGGCTCCCGCGCTCGGCGCGGCGGCGGGCGGCGTCGCGAAGGCGCTGCCGGTCATCGGCAACGCCGCGAACATCATCGCCGTCGGCGCTTCGCTCAAGGGGCTCGTCGACTCGATTCGAGACCCCTCGGTGACGAAGGGCGGAGTCCTGGCGCGCGTCGTTCACCTCGCGGCGAGCGTGTGCGGCTGCTTCATTCCGCCCGCGGCGCTGGTGGCCGCGGCCATCGACGTGAAGCAGGCCGTCGCGAGCTGATCAGAGCAGGGGCAGCTGCGGCGGCGCGCCGGTGTAGCGCTCGATGTACTTCTTCACGCGCACCTTCCGCGCCGTGTTCTCGCTCGACATGTAGCGAATCTTCCCGAACACCTTCCGCTCGGGGCCCCACGCGCGGTCGTAGCGGCCGAGGACCCACATGAACCCGCTCCACGAGTTGGGGTCGCGGCCGTCGAGCGACCAGCGGTTCATGAGGTGCTCCATGCGGGCGAGCGCCTCTTGGGGCGTGCGCGACCACTCGAGCAGCTTCTTGCCCCAGAGCATGCGCAGGTAGTTGTGGAACCAGCCGTCGCGCACGAGCTGCGCGTTCGCGGCGTTCCACAGCGGGTCGTGCGTCTTCGAGGCCTCGAGCTGCTCGAGCGTGTACAGGTGCTCGCGCGGGTCGCTCGCGTGCTCGGCGTGCGTCTTGAGCGCCCACGGCGGCAACGACTCGAACTGCGTGTAGTCGTCGGGCCGGTGGCTCGCCATGTTGTGCCCGAGCTCGCGCCAGGTGACGAGCTCGTCGAGGAAGCCCTCGGCGCCGCGGCTCAGCTTCCACCAGCCCTCGCGCGCGCCGCCGATGCTCTTGCCGAGCTTCTCGGGCGACCACTTCTCGCGCTTCGCCACGGCCCACAGCACCTGGTGCACCGAGAGGTGGCCGAAGTGCAGGTACGGGGAGAGCTTCGAGGTGCCGTCGACCTCGGGCTCGTTGCGCGTGTCGGGGTAGGCGTCGAGCTTCTCGTCGACGAACAGGCGCAGCCGCTCTTCCGCGGCGACGGCGCCGCCGCGCATCGCCACCGGCTGCACCGCGTGGTCGATGGGAAGCCGCGCGAGGAGCGCGGGGTCGGCGAGCGCTCCTTCCGCCGACGGCCAGCGCCGGGTGACGGCGGCCGGCAGCCCGGGGTGCGCGGGGAGCTTCGCGCCGGCGAGCGGGTCGTCCTCCGGCGGTTGCAGCAGGTGCGGCTTGAGCTCCTTCTGCAGGTAGAGGCGCAGCGAGTGGGCGGTGCTGAACACCGCCGGCGTGGCCCACATCGGCAGCAGGCCGTTCGAGTCGACGACCTCGAAGCGGACGGCCAGGCGCGCCGCCGCCGCCCGTTGCATGCGCGGCACGAACAGGCAGGGCCAGTCGTCGCCGACCACCGCGCACGCCTGCGTCGCGAGCGCCTCGACCAGGCCCTTGCCGGCGCCCGGTGACGGCTCCACGTACGGGAGGTAGAGCGCGCGGCTCTTCGCGAAGCGCTTCGCGTTGTCGGCCATGCCCGCGAGCACGAAGGCGTGCAGCCGCTCGCTGGCGTACGGGTAGGCGACGCGCAGCGGCTCGAGCACGACGAGCGGCCGGTCGAGCTCCTGCGCCAGCTCGATCGCGCGCTGCAGCGCGAAGTTCGCGCGCGCCCGGCGGAACGACGTCATCCAGTACAGGACGTGCCGGCCGCGGCGCTCGACGGGCCGGTCGTTCAAGGTGCGGATGCGGACCGTGGGGACGGACATGTCGTGCAGCTAACGGCCGAGCCCCGATTTTCGCTTCGCTCAAAATGGGTGCTCAGGGCGCGAGCGTCGTGAGCCGCGCCCCCGCGAGCTCCTCCCGCGTGCGCGGCAGCCGGTGGGAGCGGTTCGTGCGCCACAGCTCGGCGGTCTGCTTCACCGGCAGCGCGTCGTAGGCGAGGGGCCCTTCGGGCGTCAGCTCGACCGTCAGCCTGCGGGCGGCGCCGTTCGTGAAGGAGAAGTCCTCTCCGTCCATCACCGGCCAGCCCTGGTCGATGGTCTCGATGCCGCCGCCGCGCGCGAACGCCGGCTCGCCCTTCGGCGGCACGCTCTCGTCGACGCCGACGGTGAGCGCGAAGTGCGGCAGCAGCGGAGCGAAGCGCAGCGTGTGCCTCGTGCCCCACGGCTCGGCCGGCAACCCGTCGGCCACGCGCGCGAGGATGTCGTCGCGCGTCTCGACGACGTCGGCCGTGCGCACGTCGTCCCACAGCGGGCTGCCGCGCTCGAGCATGGCGAGCACGGCGACGAGCTTCTGCTTCGCGCCGAGCGTGACGGAGGCCTTCTCGAGCTCGTCGCCGATCGCCGCGTCCTCGAGCCGCACCAGCCACGCGTGGAACATCGTCGGCTCCACGGCGTCGGCGCGCGCGTCGAAGTCCCAGCCGCGCAGCGACGACGGGAACCACGGCGCGAACCGCTTCGCGACGAGCATGACGGTGTCGGCCTGAATCGCCTCCATGTCCTCGCGCGTGGCGCGGCCGTCGAGCGCGGCGAGCCGTTGTGTGATGCGCTCGGCGCGAAAGCCCTCGGACCAGTCGTAGCCGAGGTAGACCGGCGCATCGAACGGGTCGCCGTCGGCGGACAGCCCGGCCGGGTCGTTGTTCGCCGCGGCGATGAACGGCTGCGTGCCCGCGTGCGGCAGCTGCTCGACGGGCACGTCTCCCAGCCACTCGGCGCTGCCGTCGCCGGGCAGCACCATCGACGGGTTGGTGCCACGCGGACGAATCGGCACGCGGCCGACCATCTGGAAGGCGATGTCTCCGTGGCTGTCGGCGAAGACGAACGCCATGCCCGGCGCCTCGATGGGCTTCACCGCCGCGCGCGCCTCGCCGACGTCGCGCGTGTAGAGCAGGGCGAGCAGGCCGTCGACCTCGTGCGTGGGCTCGAGCGCGACCCAGCGAACGGAGAGGCTCGTGCCGGGCAGCATCGGCCCGTGCAGCGGCACCTCGCGGACCTCGACGTCGCGCCAGTTGCCCAGGCCCGTCGCGATGCGCTCGACGCGCGTCTCGAACGCGACGGGGTCGGGCTCCTGGTACACGTCCATCTGGTCGAACATGGCGTTGCAGATTCCCCACGCGACGTGAGCGTTGTGGCCGAAGACGACGCCGGGGACTCCGGGGAAGGCGGTGCCGGTGACGTCGAGCGCGTCGGGGCCTTCGGTGACGACGAGGTGGACGCCCATGAGCATGCTCGGCGACGACAGCGGCAGGTGCGGGTCGTTCGCGAGCAGCGCGTGACCGCTCGCCGAGTGCGCGCCGCTGACCGCCCACGCGTTGGTGCCGACCGCGAGCCTGCTCGGCAGCAGCTTCTTCAGCTTCGCGGCGTAGAAGCCGGGCGTCGTCGCGGCGCTCGACGGAGGAGCGAAGCGCATCAGCTCGGCGAACACCTCGGGGCCGACCTTCTCGAGCAGCCGCGTGCGCTCGAGCTCGGCGTCGGCGTTGAAGGAGAGGTACAGCTCCATCAGGCGCAGCACGGCGAGCGAGTCTTCCGGCTTCCACGGGCGCGTGCCGGGGCCGAGCAGCAGCTCCGCCCCGCGCGGCACCGGGTGGCGCTCGGAGAGCCAGAGGTTCACCCCCGCGGCGTAGCCCTCGAGCAGCTCGCGGCTGCGCCCGGGCGGAGTCTGTTCCCACATGCGCGCGGCCACGCGGCGCAGGCCGAGCGTGCGCATGAGGATGTCCGACTCGAGGAAGTCGTCGGCGAGGAAGCCGAAGGCCTCGGCGAGCTCTCCGTTCGCGGTGCGGCGGAACAGCTCGAGCTGCGGCATGCGCTCGCGCGCGGCGGCGTAGCCCTGGGCGAAGGCGGCGTCGTGGAGCGAGGTCGCGAAGACGTGCGGCCAGCCGTTGTCGTCGGTGAGGACTTCGGCGGGGGCGCGCGGTCGTTCGGACTTCATCGGGCTGCACGCGATGATCAGCACCAGCAGAGCCCGCTTCATCACCACACCATCCCGAAGCGGTAGCCGGCGGCGAAGGTCGGCACGAGCGAGCCGAGCAGCGTGGAGACTCCGCCGCGCAGGTAGACCTCGACGAAGCCGTTGCGGCTGAAGAAGACGGTGAGCGGCAGCTCGAGGGCGCCGGTGTTCATGAGGCCGTTGAGGCCGCCCGACACTCCGCCGCCGACGAGCTGGGCCTCGTACGCGAGCATCGGCGTCAGCGCGAGCCGCGGAGTCAGCCGGAACGCCCAGCCGACTCCCAGGCCCGCGCGCACCGCGAAGACGGCGTAGAGGCCGGCGCCGCCGGTGGCGAGCAGGGCGTCGATTCCGAGGCGGGGCTCGAAGGTGAGGCCGAGCTTCGAGACCCAGCGCACCGCGATGCCGCCGAACAGCGTCACGGTCGAGAACGCGCTGCCGGCCTGCGGCGCGCTGAACAGCCCGACGCCGAGCGACGCGGAGCCCAGGATGCTCACCGAGCCGTCCGCGTACTCGCGGGCGGGCTCTTCGAGCTGGGTGACGACTTCACCTTCGGTGGCGCACAGCAGCGTGAGCAGGACGAGTGTCATGCTCCTCACGGTAGAGAGGCGCCGCCCGCGCAACATGTGCCGGAAGTCACAAAACGTGGTGGGATGCCTTCGTGCGCTGGCTGTTCCTTCTGGTGCTGGCGAGCTGCTCGGGGCTGCGCGGCGCGTGCGTCACGGACGGCGACTGCCCCTTCGGCCGCATCTGCGTCATCGTGAGCGGCAACGCTCAGTGCGAAGAGCCGTGCACGAGCTCGGCGCAGTGTCCCCCGGCTGAGCGCTGCGCGACCTGCCTCACCGATCCGTCGTGCCCGAACTGCAGAGCGTGCCTGCGCTCGGCCTGCATCCCGTGAAGGAACAGACGACCATCCTGGGGCCCATCGAGCCGCTCCTGCGCGGCATCGCGCTCGTCATCTGGGCGTTCGTGGGCGTCACGCGCTTCGACGGCGGGCCGAAGCTCTGGCTCGTCCCCTGGGTGCTCTACGCCGCCGGCACGCTGCTCGGCGCGGCGCGGCGCCGGCTGCCGCAGGCGGTGAACGTCGGCGTCCTCGCGATGATGACGGCCAGCGTGCTCGCGCTGCCGCGGCTGGGCCTCGTCGGCTTCGAGGGCATGTTCCTCTCGTTCGTCGTCGTGCAGCTGCCGACCGTCATCGGCATGCGCGCCTCCGTCGTCTGGGCCATCGCGCACATCCCGCTGCTGTTGCCGATGGTCTGGGAGTTCAACAACGCCCGCCAGCTGATGGAGCTGTTCGGCGCGTACTCGTCGTTCTCCACGTTCGCGCTGCTGGTGCACTACGTGCGGCGCCGAGAGCAGCGGGCGCGGGCCGAGCTCGCGCAGAGCAACGCGTCGCTGCTCGCCACGCGCGCGCTGGTCGTCGAGGGCAGCCAGCAGGCCGAGCGGCTGCGCATCTCGCGCGAGCTGCACGACAGCCTCGGGCACCACCTCGTCGCGCTGGGGCTGCAGCTCGACCTCGCCCAGCGGCAGGCGACCGGCCCGGCAGCAGAGGCGCTCGCGCGCGCGAGAGACATCGCGAAGGGCTCGCTCGCCGAGGTGCGCAAGGCGGTGAGCGAGCTGCAGACCGACGTCGGCGTCGACGTCATCGCCTCGCTGAAGGCGCTCGCGGCCGGCGTGCCGGCGCCGCAAATTCTCATCGACGCTCCCGACGAGCTCGGCGTCGGCGGAGAGCACAGCCACGCCGTCTACCGCTGCGTGCAGGAGGCGATCACCAACGCGGTGAAGCACGCTTCGGCGCAGCACGTGTGGGTCAGCATCCGGCGCGACGGCGGTTTCCTCGACATCACCGTGCGCGACGACGGAGTGGGCGCCCCGCAGCTCGAGAAGGGCCGGGGGCTCGAGGGCATCACCGCTCGGGTCGCCGCGCTCGGCGGCGAGGCGCGGTTCGAGACCGGGCGCGGCTTCACGGTACGCTTGAAGGTCCCGGTGCCGACATGATGCGCGTGCTCATCGCGGACGATCAGACGCTGGTGCGCCAGGGCATCCGCGGCCTGCTCGAGCTCGGCAAGGAGTTCGAGATCGTCGGAGAGGCCGGCGACGGCGACGAGGCGCTCAAGCTCGTGCTCGAGCTCAAGCCGCAGGTCGCGCTGCTCGACGTGCGCATGCCGGGGAAGAACGGCGTCGAGGTGCTGCGTGCGCTGCGCGCGAAGGGAGACCCGACGCCGGTCATTCTGCTCACCACGTTCGACGACGACGCCGTGCTGCTCGAGGGCGTGCGCGCCGGCATCGCCGGCTACCTGCTCAAGGACGTCTCGCTCGAGGTGCTGACGCAGGCGCTCAAGACGGCGGCATCGGGGAAGACGACGATTCTCCCCGCCGTCACCGAGCGTGCGGCGAAGGCGGTGAAGAAGCAGGGCACGAAGTTCGAGGCCGCCGAGCTGCCGGACGTGCTCAGCGAGCGCGAGCGCGAGGTCCTGAGGCTGATGGCCGGTGGCTACAGCAACCGCGAGATCGCCGACGCCCTCGGCACCGCCGAGGGCACGGTGAAGAACCAGGCGTCGAGCATTCTCTCGAAGCTCGGCGTGCGTGACCGCACGCGCGCGGTGCTGAAGGCGCTCGAGATGGGCTGGCTCGTCGAGCGCTGACGGCTTCGATGAGTTGGTTTGCGATGCAAACCCGAGCGCCGGTAAGGTTGGCGCATGACCTCCCTGCTCGCCGTCGCAGCGCTCGCAGCCACGCCGTTCATCGAACCGTGGGGCCTGAGCCTCGAGGCGAAGGACGGCGTGGTCATCATCTCCGCGGTCCGGCCCGGCTCCATCGCGGCGGGTGCGAAGGTGGTGGCCGGCACGCGGCTCGTGCGGATCGCCTCGACCACGCCGGCGATCAGCGGCGTCGTCGGAACGCTCGAGGCAGAGGACTTGCCGAGCGCAGTGGCTGCGTTGAGCGCGGTGGGGCTCACGGCGGCGGTGCTCGAGGTTCCGGGCCGGCGCTTCGAGAACCTCCGCTTCCTGGACGTCACGCCTCCGCGCATTGCTCAGGAGGCCGTCTTCCGCGCCAGCAGGGTGCAGTCGGTCGCGTTCGATGTGGGCCGGCTCTCCCGCGTGGTGTACCTGGACCCCAAGAGCAAGGCGCCGCTCGGCGTCACTGCCGGAACGACGAGCGGGTCGACCGTCTATGCGCGCGAGCGGCTCGAGTTCAGCTGTGGGGCGAGCGGGGCTCAGCGCGCGACGCTGCGCGGTCCCAGCCTGGCGACACCGCAGGTCGTCGACCTGACGTCCACGAAGCTGCATGGCGGCAGCGTCGAGGTCTACGTTCCGCTGGCGAAGCTGGCGGCGCTCACCGCGTGCCCCGCCCAGCCGCTCATCATTCCCATGGAGCTCGAGCTTCAGTGTTTTGAAGGGCTGCCGGTGCTGGGTCGCGAGCGCTGGCGCTTGTCGGTGAAGTGCGAGAGGCCGACGGAGCTCGTCGCCGATGCGTTCGAAGTGACGAAGCCGGTGGTGATGAAGTCGACCGTGACGGTGGGTACCCCACGCCTCGAGGTGAGGCCGCCACGTGCTGACGGCGACAGCGCGCCCATCTCCGCCGGCGTGGTGCTGATCGACGCCGCAGGGAAAGAGGTGCTGCGTGCCGACGCGCTGTGGCAGCGTCAGCCCAGGGTTCCAGCGGAATGGAAGCAGCTGGAGATCGCTGCGCCGAGGGCGCCGGGCGAATACGCGCTGCACTACGAGGCGGCGTTCGCGGACGGTTCGAAGGCGCGCAGCTCCGCGGCACAGGTCACGGTGATCACCGCCGAGCAGGACGCTGCCCAGGACCAGGCGATTCGCGACCGCTTCGCCGCGCACGAGCGCCTGACCCAGCGGTTGAAGGACGCAAAGATCGACCTGTGTGACGCCCGCGTCGCGATTCCCTGGTTGCGGAAGCAGCCGGAGGTCGAGTCCGTGTGGGACGGCGACGGCACCGACTACTCGTTCCAGGTGAAGAACTTTCCTGCGCCGATGCTCGTGCACTGTCACTGAGAGGGCGGCGAGCTTCCGCCGCTCGCTCCCGTGCCGGGCAACGCCTCAGGTCTCGACGTCGCCCATGAACACGCCGGCGACCTTGCCGTCGGCGTTCCGGCCGATGATGACCTGCGCGTAGAGGCCCTGATCGACGCCGAGCTTGCCGGTGTCTTCGTCCTTCGGGCCGATCTTGAACACCTTGAGGTCGGTGAGGTTGTCCTTCAGCAGCTTCGTGATGGAACCGAACGCCTGCGCGCTCTCGCGGATGTAGTCCTCGTCCTCTGCCGCGAACTCGCCGAGGCCGTCGATGAAGTCCTTCGCCTCTTTCGCGGTGTACGCCTCGGCCGCGTAGGCGCCGGGCGAGAACTCGGGGTCGTAGCCCTCCCACAGCTTCGAGAACGGGCCCTGCAGCGCGGTCATCACGTTGTGCCCGTTGAGGTCGTGCCCCGCCGGGAACGGCACCGCGAAGTACTCGGGGTTGTAGTCGCCCTCGGACATGTACGTGGCCTTGTCGGCGAACTTCGCGATCTCGGTGCCGAGCTGCTTCGTGTCGAGCGGCGCTGCCGCGGACTTGAGGGCCTTCGCGAGGTCCACCGCGCGGCGGCCGGTCAGCGACATCTTCGAGATCTCGCTCTTCGACAGGCCGTTCGAGTTGAGGTCGTACTTCGCGATCATGTGCGTCTTCGCGTACGCGACGGCACGGTTGACGTCCTTCGCCGTCACCTGCGCGCCCGAGCGGAAGTCGCGGTTGTCGATGAACTTGAAGAAGATGTCCGTGAGCGCGCGCTCCTTCGGCGCGAGGCCCGCGAGCGCCTTCTTCACGTCGGCGCGGCTCGTGCGGCCGTCGGGACCGCCGGCGTCGATGATCGCCTTCGCGGCGATGGAGAGGGCTGCGTTGACGTCGGCTTTCGAGATTCGCGACATGACGGCCTCGTTTCGTGGTGGAGGGAGGCCGACCTTCTAGATCAGTCGCTCCAGCCGTGCAGCTTCAGCAGCGACGCGAGCACGACCATGAGCAGAAAGAGTCCCGCGAACCCTGCGGCGGGCTTCCACCGCTTCTTGAAGCCCGCCTCGAACGCGAGGCCCATGAGCAGGCCGCCGGCGAGCATCGCGGCGACGTACTCCCAGAGCGCGACCGAGACCTGGCGCGCGAACCACGGGCCTCTGAACAGCCCGACGTTGCCGAGCGCGTGCCCGAGCGAGCCCTTGTCGAGCATCACGACGCGGCGGTACTGGCCGAACGCGACGGCGGCGACTCCGATGGCGAGCGCGACCGCGACGGCGCGCCGCGTGTTCGACCACTCGCGCCACTTGTCGTAGCTCGAGAAGAGCGGCATCACGACGAGCATCACGACCAGGGTCACCTGGCCGACGAGCAGCAGCAGGTCCACGTGGGCGTGCGTCGTACCACGAGGCTCGCATCCACCGCGCCGGCGCGCTTGAATGCGGCGCATGCCCAAGGTCCACAAGCGCCACTCGGGGCCCGCTGCCCCGGTCGCCGCCGCTGCGCCTGCCGCGACGCCGTCCGCTGTCGACGTGACGACCGACTCGGAGCCGGTCGAGTCGTCGTACGAGCCGGGCCGCAAGAAGAAGGTGAACATGACCGGAGGGCACAAGAAGCACGTGCCTTCCGGGGTCACCGTGCGCGAGGACCTGAAGGCCGAGATCTCCGCGCGGCGCTACGCGGGCGGCTCTGGCGGCGGCACCGCGAAGGGCGGGCCCACCGTCGAGCGCACGAAGGACGCCGTCATCGTGAAGGGCACGACCGGCAACGACACCATCCGCGTCGAGCCGCGCAAAGACGGCAAGGCCGGCGTCGACGTCACGGTGAACGGCAAGCGCGTCTCGCTCTCCGACGAAGAGGCGAAGAAGCTCACCATCGACGCGGGCGCCGGCAACGATCGCGTCGTCGTCGATCCGCGCGTGACCTACGACCTCACGTTGAAGGGCGGCGCCGGCGACGACCTGGTGCGCGCCGGCGGCGGCAACGACACCGTGCACGGCGGCTCCGGCCGCGACGTGCTCTACGGCGGAGCCGGCGACGACAAGGTCTTCGGCCAGGGCGGCAGCGACGTCGTGCACGGCGGCGGCGGCAAGGACACCGTGCACGGCGGCGAGGGAGACGATCTGCTCTACGGCGGCGGCGGAGACGACACGCTCGCCGGCGGCGCGGGGAAGAACGTGCTCGCGGGCGGAGAAGGCGCGAACACGTACGCGCAGGGCGGCGGCAAAGACCGCGTGTTCCACGGCGCAGGCGACAGGTTCGGGCGCGAGAAGGGGGCGGCGAAGGGCGGGACGGTGAAGAAGACCGAGCTTACGGCGCAGGGCAGCAAGCCGGCCGGTCACACCATCTCGATTCAGGGCTCCGCCGAGTTCAAGGCGAAGGTCGAGGCCGAGCTCGAGGCGCTGCGCTCGACGCCGACGGGCCGCGCGCTGCTCGAGGACATCGACAAGCACCCGGACAAGCCGGTGGTGATCAAGGAAGGCGCGAAGAGCCAGTCGCTGCCGAACGACGAGAACGACGCGATGCCGAAGGGGAAGAAGCTCGAGCACGGCAACGGCACGACGTACGTCGGCACCGGCAAGGGCACCGGCTCGACGGTGACGTTCAACGCGGATCAGCACCGCGTCGGCGGGCTCGAGCGGTCGACCGACGAGACCGACGAGGCGGACCCCTTCACGATGCCTCCGGCGCTGGTGCTCTTCCACGAGCTCGTGCACTCGCACCGCAGCCAGGTCGGCGAGAGCGCGGGCCTGCAGAAGCTCGAGGAGTTCGAGACCACCGGCACCGAGCACCACCACCACCCGGATCAGCGGTACGACTGGAAGTACACCGAGAACAAGCTGCGCGAAGAGCTCGGGCTGCCCGACCGGCCGCACTACGACGGGTGAGGGCGCTTCGTCAGCCCCCGAGCCGCTCGCGGACCTCGGCGGTGAAGCCGGCCTCGAGCGACTTGCCCGTGTCGATGAGCGGGCGCCGCACGAAGTTCGGGTTCGCCGCGAGCCACGCCGCGAGCTTCGCGTCGGGCACCGCCTCGGCCTCGGCCCGCCGCTTCGGCGCCACGAGCTCGCGGATTCCTCCGAGTCGTTCTCCCAGGGCGACCGCCTCGGCTTCGGTGAGCGGTTGCTTCATCAGGTCGCGCTCGACGACCGGCTGCTTCTTTTGCGCGAGAAACTCCCGCGCTTTGGTGCAGCCCGTTCAACCCTTCTTGAAATAGAGCGTGGTCGACATGGTGCGCGCCTTATAGCCGCAAGGCTGCGCTCTGACAGCTGTGCGTGACGTTGCCAGCCGACCGGCTGGCGTGAAGCTCATCAAACGAAACAGAGGCACTCGACTCCGCCGTCGGCGAAGACGTTGAGCCCGCCGTCCTGCAGCTTGCGCGGCCGGCACGCCCAGTCGTCGCAGCGCGCGCTGGTCTCGAAGAAGCAGAACACCGTCGTGTTGTTCGGCACGCACTCGCAGATGGCGTCGCGGATGTAGCCGGGCTGGGTGTCGGGGAAGTCGCTCGGGACCTTGCAGACCCCGGCGTCGGTGGCGCACGGGCAGCCGGCGTCCGCCGTGTAGCCGGCGTCCGTCCCCGCGTCCGTGCCGGCGTCCGAGCCCGCGTCGCGAGCTCCGGCGTCGGTGTGGCCTGCGTCGCCGGCCGGCGGCGACGACGAGCACGCTGCGGCCGCGAACGCCACTGCACTGACCAGGCGCTTCTTTTTCATGGTCCACACTCAAGCACGATCCGCGTTTCTTGCGGCCGCTCGAAACTGCTTCATCCTCGTAGCGAGCAGTAGCCACGAGGAGGAGGAGCACATGGAGCGACGTACCCGCCGGTCGGCCAAGGTTCAGGAGGCGCTGAAACACTTCTTCGATGCGCTGCTCATCAAGCGAAACCTCTCCGCGGTCGCGCTCACCACGGCCGACGGCCTGCTCATCGCCGGCTCGGGGCCGGTCGACCTCGAGATGATGGGCGTGCTCGGTTGCATTCGCCGCACGGCGAAGTTCGAGGGAAAGACGCTCCATGTCAGCCGCTTCGAGGTCAACGACGTCGAGCTGTGCCTCACGTGCCTCGGCGGCCCCGTGCGCGATGACGCCGCCGTCGGCTCACTGATGCGGATGCTCGCGGTCTGACGGGGTAACTCGCCGTCCCCAGCCCGGGCATCTCGCGCGGCGTCTCGGATCCGGGTTAAAGCCCGTACCGATGAGCACCGGTCCCTGGACGTACAAGACCTTCGTGGCCGACGCGCTGACCCGCGTCAAAGAGATCACCTGCGAAGAGGCGCACGCGAAGAAGTCGAACGGCGTGTTCCTCGACATCCGCGAGCCGGACGAGCGCGCCTTCGGGACGCTGCCGGCCTCGGTCTCGCTGCCGCGCGGCCTGCTCGAGAAGCACATCGGAGACCACATCCCCGACCGCAACACTCCGCTCTACATCTTCTGCGCGACCGGCAACCGCTCGGCGCTCGCCGGCGACGTGCTGCAGAAGATGGGCTACACGAACGTCTTCAACCTCAAGGGCGGCATCGAGCGCTGGCAGCACCTCGGCCTCCCGCTCGACGGAATCCCCGTCGCCTGTGCCGCGCCCGGCAAGCTCACTTGGGCGCAGGTCCGCGCCGAGTTCCCCATCACGACGCGCCGCGTCCCCGTGCTCGGCAGCGGCGAGCGCCCGCTCGTCTATCTCGACCACGCGGCGTCCACGCACCCGCCGATGAGCGTGTTGCGCGCGTACACCGAGTTCATGGAGCGCGAGTACAGCAACGTGCACCGCGGCACGCACCTGCTCTCGCGCAAGGCCACCGAGCGCTTCGAAGAGGCCTACTACGTCATCGCCGACTTCATCGGCGGTGAGCTCAAGAACGGCTGCATCGTCTTCACGCAGAACACCACGCACGCCATCGACCTCTGCAGCCACGTGATGCAGCACCGCCCCGGCAAGGTGCTCACCACCGAGATGGAGCACCACTCCAACGAGCTGCCGCACCGCGCGCGCGGCCCCGTGCTGCGCGCCCGCGTCGACGCGAAGGGCGAGCTCGACCTGCAGCACGTCGAGGACCTGTTGCGGAAGAACGACGTGAAGCTGCTCTGTGTCACCGCCGGCTCGAACGTCACCGGCTACATGCCGCCGCTCGGGAAGCTCGCGCGCATGGCCCACGAGCACGGCGCCCTCATCCTCGTCGACGCCGCCCAGGCGCTCGCGCGCATCAAGCTCGACGTGAAGCCCTTCGGCGACCCCGAGCACATCGACTTCCTCGCCGGCGCCGGCCACAAGGCCTACGCCCCGTTCGGCGCCGGCTTCCTCTACGGCCCGCGCGCCGTGCTCGACGAGGCGGCGCCGTACCTGCCCGGCGGCGGCACCGCCGCGAACGTCACCGCGCAGGGCGTCGAGTTCATGAAGGCGCCCGACCGGCACCACGGCGGCACTCCGAACATCGGCGGCGTGGTCGCGATGGCGCGCGCGCTGCAGTTCATCGAGAACATCGGGCGCGACGAGGTCCGCGCGCACGAGGTGAAGCTGACGAAGATGGCGCTCGACGGGCTCGAGAAGATGGGCGGCGTCACCGTGTACGGCCCGCCCGACGCGGCCTCGCGCCTCGGCGTCGTGACGTTCAACGTCGACGGAGTCTCCGAGCTGCTCACCGCCGCCGTGTTGAGCGAAGAGGGCGCGCTCGCCGTCCGCAACGGCCGCTTCTGCTCGCACATCTACGTCGCGCGCCTGCTCGCGAACGCGCAGGGCCAGACCCGCCAGGACGGAGAGGCCGGCGTGCAGCCCACCGGCATGGTCCGCGCCAGCGTCGGCCTCTACAACGACGAGACCGACGTGCAGCGCCTGCTCGAGTTCGTCGAGCGCGTGAAGCACCGCAAGTGGGTCGGCCGCTACCGCACCAGCGGAGACACCGTCAGCGCCGCGTTCGCCGGCCGCTGCGCCGACAAGTGGATGGAGGCGTCGCTCGACGCCGACCCGCTGCTCGAGCCCGTCATCCAGGACGCGCCCGGCTACCACTTCGAGGTGCTGCAGCCCGACTCGGCGTCGCGCTCGTACCTCATCGCCGACATGGCGACCGGAGAGGCCGCCATCGTCGACCCCTTACGCGAGCGCGTCGACCAGTACCTCGACCTGCTCACGCAGAAGAAGCTGCGGCTCAAGTACACCATCGAGACGCACACCCACGCCGACCACCTGAGCGGCTCGCCGCGCCTCAAAGAGCTCACCGGCGCCCGCATGCTGATGCACTCGGCCTCGACGAGCGTCTGCGTCGATCAGCTGCTGAACGACGGCGACATCGTGCTGGTCGGCGGCGTCCGCATGGAGGTGCTCGCCACGCCCGGCCACACCCAGGATTCGATGTGCCTCCTGCTGCCCGACCGCGTGCTCACCGGAGACACGCTGCTCATCGGCTCGTGCGGCCGCACCGACCTGCCGACCGGCAACAGCGAGAAGCTGTTCGAGAGCCTGCAGCGCCTGCTCACGCTGCCCGACCACGTGCTGGTGCTGCCCGCGCACGACTACGACGGCCGCCGCGGCTCGACCATCGGCCGAGAGCGAAAGGGCAACCACCGCCTCAAGCTCGCCACCCGCGAAGAGTTCATCGCCTCGATGAGCGCGTCGCAGCTGCCGAAGCCTCCCGGCATGGCCGAGGTGCTGCAGACGAACCAGCAGTGCAGCTAAGCGGTCTTCAGCGCATGCAGGCGCTCACGGCGCCCGAGGCGGCGTTCTGCAGGCAGCTGCTCGAGCCGGCGGCGCACGGGCCGAAGATGCGGCCCTGCGCTTCGTACCAGCCGTTGCCGCAGCCGTCGGCGCAGCTGCCGAGCTGACCGCCGCGCTCGCACGCCATGAACGAGCAGCACCCGTTGCCCAGGCGCGCGGACGTGTAGCTGCTGCCCAGCGAGCTGCAGCCTCCGAAGCTCGGCGGGCCGCAGCCGACGTTGCTGTTGCTGCCGCCTCCGCCGCCGGTGCCGCCGTTCATCGGCTCGTCCATCGCCTTGCAGCCCTCGGCGGTGTCGACGAGGCCCTTCGCGCACGACTTCGGGCAGTCCGTGTCTGCCACCGCGACCTCTCCGAGGTTCATGCACGAGCCCGCGCCCGTGCGGCAGCTGCCGGAGAAGCTGCCGAAGGTGATGAGCTTGTTCGTCGAGCCGACCATCAGCGTGCGCTGCAGACCGGCCGGGGCCTCGAGACAGAACGTGCCGTCGGCGCCCGCGGTGTCCTGCGAGTAGAGGCCGGTCGCCTGCCGCCCACCGGCGCGCACGCGCTGGCCCCCACAGCTCTTCGTCGGCGCGCTCAGCTTTCCGCGAAGGCACGCGGTGCGGAAGCTTCGGTCGACGTTCGACCAGCCGCGCCGCTGGAAGCGCAGACCGCTGCCGGTGCTCGAACCGCCGGGCGAGGGCGCCGGCGACCAGACGGCGTCCGCTCCGAGGGCGTAGGCCTGGGTCGGCCCCGTCGGGCCGATGTCGCTCATCATGCCGGGCATCACGACCGCGACGCCCTGTCCGCCGAGCTCGACCTCGTTGCCCTGGGCGTCGACCGCGCGGAGGTGCAGCATGCCGCCCGTCTGCAGCAGGCTGTCGGCGGCCTCCGTCGTCTCCATCGCGCCGGGGCCGTTCTCGGCGGGCACCATCGTCACCTCGAGCGTGGCGCCCGTGGGGATGGCGTCGGGCGGCACCTCGACGGTGATGGTCTGATCTCCCGCGGTCAGCGTGATCTGCTGCGTCATGTCGCTCTTCGTCACCGTGCGCTGCGGCGGAGTGAGCTCGACGTCGAGGTTGTAGTGCACGACGCCGTCGCGGCGCGTGAGCAGCGCGATCGCCGGCGCGTAGCCCTTCGCGTTCACCTCGACGGGCACGCGGTCTTTGTCCGCCTTCACGCGGAGGATGAAGTCGCCGGTGGTGCTGCTGAGCACCGAGGTCGCAAAGGCCGACACGGTGGCTCCGCTGACCGGCTGGCCGTTCGAGCGCACGAAGCCCTCGACGATGATGGTGGTGTCGCTGCTGGCGAGGCGCACGTTGCAGGCCGCGAGCAGGCACGACAGCAGCAGCACTGCACGGAGGAGGTGGTTCATGCTGTGTGGGGGCAGCTCGACGCGATAGCGTTGGCGGCGCGCTCATTATTCATGGACCCGTCTCTGCCTCGCAACCTGCTCCTCGTGGCGGTCCTCTCCATGGCGAGCGCCGCGCGCGCCGCGGAGAAGTGCGACACCGGCCAGGTCATCACCGCCGACACCGCCGGACATTGTTGCTGGCCGGGGCAGGCCTGGTCGAAGAGCCGCAAGCTCTGCATCGGAGTCCCCACCGCCTGCCCGATGGGCTTCGTGGTGCAGGAAGAGTCGTGCGTCCGCTCGTGCCCGAAGGGCCAGGTCGTCACGACCGAGACGCGCGGACAGTGCTGCTGGCCGGGTCAGGTCTTCAGCGCGGTGCGGAAGGTCTGCGTCGGCGCGCCGACGGCGTGCCCCGAAGGGCTCGTCCCTCGCGGAGAGACGTGCGCAGATGATCGTCCGCCCTCGTGGGCCGTGCCTCCGCCGGAGGGCCCGCCGCCGGTGCAGGATGCTCCGCCCGCGCCGCCGCCGGATCAGCCCGCAGAGGGGCCGCCGCCTCCTCCTCCCCCGCTCGAGGTGCCGCCGCCGCCCACGCCGCTGCCGGAGCCGCCGCCTCCTCCTCCGTCGGGGCCGGGTCAGCCGCCTCGGCCGCCGCCGAGCGGGGGGCCTGCGCCGCTGCCGCGCGTGGAGAAGAAGAAGGAGGCCGAGGAAGAGACCGGTCCTCCGCGCCGCACGCGCGCGGCGATGACGACGGGCGTCTACTTCGGCGACGGCCTGGGCTTCGCGTTCGCGATTCCGATTCGCATCGGCGTGTACTTCATCAACCCGCGCGAGCGGTTTCAGGGCGTGCCGTTCATCCTCATCGACCCGTGGATCTGGGCGGCCTCGCGGCAGCGCGGCACGTTCGCGGACCTGTCGCTCGGCGCCGGCCTCAACGTCGGCGCCGGCTGGGAGCAGCGCGTCGGCCCGGTGGAGTTCACCGCGCGCGTCGCGATCGCTCCGCTCATCGACTACCAGACGGCGGTGAGCGGCCCGACGCGCCCGTGGAGCGTGGACTTCAAGCTGCGCGGGCTCGTGGGCCTGAGGTTCGCCGTGCCGAGCGGCGAGTACTCGAAGTTCCTGCTCGGCATCGACGCGTTCTGGGGCGGGCCGGCGTTCTGGGTCGCGTACATCGGCGTCGGGTTCTGAAAATGGGGACAGGCTGCTTTTTCGCGCGACAGTTGTTGCGTTCGTCGACACAAGTGTCCGCGGGAAAAGCAGCCTGTCCCCATTTTTCTACCGGCTCCTCAGGCACTGCTCGCCGTCGGCGAACCACCCCGGCAGACACTTCGGCACGCCGATGCACGCGCTCCGCGAGGCGGCCCACACCTGCTCGGGCCAGCAGCAGTGGCCCTGAGTGTCGGGCGTGACGAGCTGGCCTTCGGGGCAGCCCTCGAGGCACGTCTCTCCCTCGACGCGGAAGCCGGTGGGGCAGCTCGGCTTCCCGATGCACGCGCCGCGGGAGCTCGACCAGACCTGGTCCGGCCAGCAGCAGCGGCCGGCGGTGTCCGGCGTGATGCTCTGGCCGCGCGGGCACAGCGGCAGGCACTGCTCTCCCTGCGGCATCAGCGGTGCCGGACACGACGACGGAACTCCGATGCACTGGTTGCGGGAGCTCGACCAGACCTGCCCCGGCCAGCAGCAGTTGCCGGCGGTCTCGGGGCCGACGCTCTGGCCAGGAGGGCAGTCGATGACGCAGGCGTCTCCTTTGGGGACGAGCGTGCCGGGGCACTTCGTCGGAATGCCGACGCACATCTTCCGCGTCGAGGACCAGGCCTGGCCGGGCCAACAGCACTGGCCCGCGGTGTCGACCGTCCGGCTCTGGCCTTCGGGACATGCAGGTTTTCCCGCAGCGAGGAGCGCGAAAACGAAGACTGCCGGCATCGCGTGGGCAATATAGCGCCCGTGACGCCGCCGCCGAAGGATGAGCTCGCCGTCGAGCGCTGGCTCATGGCGATGGTGTGGATTCACGTCGCGTCGATGCTCGCGATGCCGCTGGTGCTCGCGCGATTTCTGCCCGGCGGCGGAATCGACGACCCGCTCGAGCGCGTGCGGCTCATCGCCGAGCACCCGTGGCTCTTCCGGCTCGGGTGGCTGCCGTGGCAACTGACCGCGCTCGTCGACTTCATCTTCGCCGTCGCCCTCGTCCGCGCGCGGTACCTGCCGAAGGCGCTCACCGTGCCGACGCTGGTGATGACGCTCGCGGCGATCGCGCCCGACCAGTACGCGCAGGCGATGTACGTGACGAAGGGGGTCGAGCTCGCCCAGACCTCGGCCGCGGCGTTCCTCGCGTGGGAGCCGTTCATCTTCCAGCTCACCGCCGGCTGGGGAGCCACCGGCTACACGCTCGGCACGCTCGTGATGCTCGCGGCGTTCCGCAGCGGCCGCGTGTGGTCGGTGGCGCTGACGCGCGCGACGCTGGTGTTCTGCGTGGCGATGATTCCGGCTGCCGTGGCGCCGCTCTTGCCCGCGGGCCTGCGGCCGCCGCCGTCGGTGGTCGTCGTGCTGAACGCGCTCGGCTTCAGCGTGCTGCTGCTGTTGTACGCGGTGCTGCTCGAGGCCGTGCTGCGGCGGCGCATCGCAGACGAGGTGCACGGCCGCTGGGCGCCGTGGCGGCTGCCGGGCGCTGGCCTCTTCGCCCGCGCGGTGGACTGGGTCGCCGGCAGTCGGTTTTTCTACGCGCTGCTCGAGCCGGTGCCGGTGTTCGCGATGGCGAGCGACATCACCGACGTCGTGTACGTGAACTACCTCGTCGATGCCGAGCGGCTGGCTCCGCTGGTGCCTCGGGGGCTCGAGCTGCAGCGCCTGGGGCCACGGGGTGACAAGGCGGTGTTCACGTTCCTCACGTACCGGCACGGCAACTTCGGGTTCCGGTTCCTGGGGCCGCTGCGGCGGCTGTCTCCGAGCGCGGTGCAGACGAACTGGCGGATTCACGTTCGCGAGCCTCGCAGCGGGCTCGAGGGAATCTTCTTCGTGACGAACGCGATCGATCACGTCGCCCAGGCGCTCGGCGCGCGGCTGTTCAGCGAGGGCATGCCGATGCACGTGCTGGAGCGGACGCTGCTCGCGCGCGACGGAGACGGCATCGAGCTCGCGCTGCACCCCGGAAGCGGCAGCGCGCCCGACGCGAAGCTCTCGCTCAGGCGCGGCGAGCGCGCGCTGCCGCCCGAGTGGCGCGAGTGCTTCGACAGCTTCGACGCGATGCTCGCCTACGTGGTGCCGCAGAACCGCGCGCTGTCGACGCAGCCGTACAAGGGCAGGGTGACGCGGCAGGAGATTCACCTGCCCATCGAGCTCGCCGAGTGTGTGCCGCTCGACGGGACGGTCGAGTCGCGCGCGGCGCGGGCGTTCGTCGGCGACGCGAAGCCGCTGTGCTTTCACGTGCCGAACGTCTCGTTTCTGTTCTCGGAGGAGCGGCATGACTCCCGATTGCGCTGAGAGGGTCGGACGAAGCACGTGGGCCGTTCGTCCGCTCGATAACGCTGAGCGGAGGCACGCGAAGCGGGCCGCAGTCGAAGCGCGCTCGAAGCCGTCCATGGGACCGCTTCGACTACGGCCTGCGGCCTCCGCTCAGCGTGAACGGGGTTCTGGTCGGAGACCGAAGGCTCCCCGCGAGCTGAACGGAGGAGCTTCGTGACCGCGGATCAGCTCCTCCTCGGTCTCGCGTTGGGCGTCGGCCTGGGCCTCGTCTTCGCGGCGCTCGGCGCCGGCGGCGGAGTCCTCGGCGTCCCCGTTCTGCTCTACGTCTTCCACCAGCCGATGTCGCAGGCGACGGGCACGTCACTCGCCATCCTCTTCGGCACCGCGCTGGTCTCGGCCATCTCGCACCACCGCCGTGGCAACGTCGACGTGAAGCTCGCCGCCGTCTTCGGGGCGGCCGCGCTGATCGCCGCGCCCGCCGGCGCCGTGCTGCACCGCCGCCTGCCCGAGAAGGTCACCATCGGGCTCTTCTGCGCCGTGCTGCTCGCCGCCGCGGTCCGCATGTGGCTCGCGAAGGGCGACGGCGAGGGCCACGGGCGCTTCCTGCTCGTGCCGACCCTGGTGCTCGGGGTGGCCGTTGGCCTCGTCACCGGGCTGCTCGGCGTCGGCGGCGGCTTCCTCATCGTCCCCGCGCTCTCGACGTTCCTCGGCGTCGGCGTCCGCAAGGCCATCGGCACGAGCTCGGCCATCGTCTGCGCGTCGTCGCTCAGCGGCGCGGCGACCTACGCGGTCGAGGGCGCGGTGGAGCCCACGCTGCTCGCGGTGATCGGCGGCAGCGCGCTGCTGGGTGCGATTTTCGGCGTGCCGCTCGCACAGAAGCTCCCCGAGCGGGCGTTGCGGCGCGGCTTCGCGGTGGTCGCGGTCCTCGTCTGTGCGCGGATGGTAGCGTCGCTGCTGTGAGCTGCAGTAAGGAGCGAGAAATGATGACCGGACGGTCGAAACATCTGCTCCTGCTGCCGCTGCTCGCCGTGGCCTGCTCGCGTCCTCCGGAGAAGCCGACGTGGAACCGCGACGTCCGGCCGCTGGTCGAGTCGCGCTGCGGCGGCTGTCACCACGCCGGCGGCATCGCGCCGATTGCGCTCACCACGCGGCAAGAGGTCGTCGCCGTCGGCGACGCCGTGCGCGCCGCCATCACCTCTCGCCGCATGCCGCCCTGGCCGGCGGCCCGCGACTGCAACACGTATCTCCCGGACGGCTCGCTCACCGACGCGCAGATCGCGCTGATCACCGAGTGGCTCACCGACGGAGCGATGGAGGGCAACGTCTCGGACTACGCGGCGCTCGCGGAGCCGAAGAACGAGCTGTCGCGCGTCGACTTGAGCGTGCCGATGATGAAGCCGTTCACGCCGACGCGCAGCCCCGACGAGTACCGCTGCTTCGTGCTCGACTGGCCGAAGACGGAGACGACGTTCATCACCGGCTACGCGCTCGCCCCCGGCAACGAGGCGATGATCCACCACGCGGACATCTTCTACATCCGCCCGCAGCACGCGCAGAAGTACCGGGCCAACGACCCGAACGGCGACGGCTACACCTGCTACGACATCCCGGTGCTCGAGGGCGGGTGGATCGGCACGTTCGTGCCGGGGAATCTCGGCGTCGACTTCCCCGAGGGCTCGGGCATCCGCATCGAGCCGGGAGCCAAGATCTTCATCCAGACGCACTACAACACCGCGGTCACGGGCCGGCAGCCCGACCTCTCGGCGCTGGACTTGCGGCTCGAGAGCAAGGTGAAGAAGCGCGCGCTCGTCGAGGCGCTGTCGGACCTCAAGTGGATCCGCGACGACGACATGCTGATCCCCGCGTACGCGAAGGACACGATGCACGACTACGAAGAGGATCCGACGCTCTTCATCTCGGCGTTCGACAACACGTTCCTCGACGGAGTCCCGGTGAAGGTGCACGCCGGCACGCTGCACCTGCACCAGATGGGCTCGGCCGCGAAGTTCGAGGTGCTGCGCAAAGACGGCACGCGCGAGTGCATCGTGAACATCCCGAAGTGGGACTTCCACTGGCAGCTGCCGTACACGCTGGCGACGCCGATCACGGTGAACCCGGGCGACAAGCTCCGCGTCGAGTGCCACTGGGACAACTCGCAGGAGAATCAGCCGTACGAGAACGGTGTGCAGCGGACGCCGGTCGACTTGAACTGGGGCGCGCGCACGGAAGACGAGATGTGCGTGGCCGGCGTGTACATCACGCAGTGATCAGCACTTCAGCGCCTCGCGCACCTTCCGCAGCACCTTCTTGTTCGTGATGCCGAGGCGCTGGGCGTCGGCGAGCGAGGCCTCCATCGCCTCGGCGTTCCCGCGCCTGGCGGCCGCGACCGCGAGGTTCAGGTGCGGCACGGCGTAGTCGCGGTCCCGCTCGAGCGCCGAGCGGAACGCGGCCTCGGCGAGGTCGAGCTTCGCGTTCTCGAGGTGCACGACACCGACGTTGTTGCGCGCGATGGCGACCGGGTCGCTCGTGTACATGCCGGCGGCGAGGAAGCTCAGGCGCTGCTTCCACGCCGAGGCGGTGAGCTGCTGCTCGAACGCCTGGAACGCGGTGATGGCCTCCACCCACTGCTTCTTCTTCAGCGCGCGTCGCCCCGCGAAGAACTGTCGCGAGACGACGTACGAGGTCGCGGCGGCCGCGAGGATGACGGCGACGAACGTCCACCGCACCGGCTCGGGCAGGTAGTTCCCCACGAAGATGCACCCGAGCGCGAACGCCGCGAAGAGCAGGCGATTGCGGGTCGGGCGCGTCACTTCTTGTCCGAGCCCGGCTTCTCTTTCTCACCCGGAGCAGGAGTGCCCGCGTCCGGCTTCTGGGTGGGCTTCGGCCGCTCTTCCTTCGGCGGCGGGGCCATCAGGTTCCCCGTCGCCCCTGCGGCGATGCCCGACATCGTGATGACGAGGCCCGAGCCGATGGACAGCAGCTTGCGTGCTTTGCGCATGGGCCGGATGTTCGCACGAAGTCAGCGCGACACCACCTTCAGCGCACGGTCGAGCAGCCGCGTGATGCCGTCGAGCGCCGCCGCGACCCGCTTCGGCTCCTGCTCTGTCGCGGCCCGTGCCTGGGCGAAGGCGAGCTCGAGCTGCCTCACCAGCTCCGCGTCGCGGGCCCACATCATCGGCTCCACCGACTCGATCTCGAAGATGTAGGCGTCGAGCAGCACGTCGCGCGTGACGTCGAGCTTGCCGGCCAGCGCCGCCCGCTTCGCCTCGAGCACGCGGTCGCGCGCCACCCGCACCGAGCCGGGCGCCACCGACTCCGGCACCGCGCGCCGCAAGCACGCCAGCTGCGCCGCGCCGTGGACCTTCGCCAGCTCGGCGTCGGTCTTCGCGGCCAGGCTCTCGAGCGTCGTCTGGCGCGGCAGCCCGCTGCACGCGGCCTTGCCGATGGACAGCACGTAGAACGCGACGTCCCAGCGCTCGTCGGGGCTCAGGTTCGAGAAGCCCTGCATGGCCGTGCCCGGCACCCCGAAGGAAGCGGCGTTGAACACGCGGTATGGCGTGAGGCCGCCGGCGACGAGGTCCGCGGGCGCGGGCTTCAGCGTTGCGGCGGCGGGGCCGTCTCCCCGGCCGCTCGTGCCGTGACACGCCGCGCAGTGCGCGTTGAACAGCGCCTCGCCCTTGGGGACGTTCGGCGGGTGCGGCGGGCCGTACCGGAGGCCGGCGCTCGCCATCATCGCGTCGGCGAGCGAGCGGGCGTCGCGCTGGACCCCGGCAGGGTCCACGTGGCGCGCGATGCGCTCCTCGACCGCGCGCACACGGGGAAGAAGCGGCCGCGCCTTCTCGCCGAGCCCCGCAGCCGACCGCGTCACCTCGCGCATGAGCTCGACCTGCTCGTCGAGCTCGAACCTGTCCTGCGAAGCGATCGCCGTCGGGTAGTCCTCGGCGATGTACTGGAGCAGGGCGACGGTTCGGGCCCAGGCGTGGGGCTGATCCGCCGGCTCGGCGCCCGCTCGTGCGGCGAGCAGCCCGACCGTGAGGGCGCATGTCGCACGGGTGATGACCCACCCGACGTGTCGAGAGTGACCTGGGCGGAAGTGGCGGTGCTCCCGGGGAGAAGTGCTCATGACCCCGCGCCTTCGCACGGAGCGGGCCACTTCGACCCCACCCCCGCGGACGCCGGCCTTCGCATTGCACAGGGGCACCGGACTCATGGCCAGATCAACTCGGGGAACCTGCGCGCGAGCGCTCGTGCTCGCGTCGTCGTTGAGTGCCACCGCCTTCGCCGCCGATTCGACCGCACCGGGGTTCGCCCTCTCGCGCTTCGAAGCGTCGGAGCGTGGCAGCCGCTTCTTCACCACGGAGTCGCTCGACTGGAAGAGCGGCGCCGCGCCGGCGCTCGGCTTCGTCGCCGACTACGCGCACAAGCCGCTCGTCATCTACCGGCTGACCGATTCGGGTCAGCAGGAGATCATCCACGTCGCGCGCGAGATGCTCGTCGGGCACCTCGGCGGCAGCTTCGCCTTCGGCCCCGGCCTGCGCGTCGCCGCCGACCTGCCGGTGATGATGTACGCCGAAGGGACGACGGGGCAGCTCGGGCTCACCAGCTATCTCGCTCCGCAGCGCAGCGGCCTCGGCGACCTCCGCCTCTCGGCCGACTGGCGCTTCTACGGCGACGCCTCGGACACCCTGCGCGCCGGGCTCGGCGTGCGGCTGCACCTGCCGACCGGCGACGCGCGCGCGTACGCGAGCGACCGCTCGTTCCGCGCCGTGATTCAGGCGCAGGTCGCCGGTGAGCTCGCGTCGGTCCTCACCTGGAGCGCGCGGCTCGCCCTCGACCTTCGCAGCCAGGAGCTCAGCTACGGCGCGGGCCGCATCGGCAGCGGCGTCAACGCCGGCCTCGCGCTCGCATACCGCGGGTTCGATGGGCGCCTCACCGTCGGCCCTGAGCTGGTCGCCGGCACGAGCTTCGCCGGCGCGTTCACCCCGAGCTCGACGTCGGTCGAGGCGCTGCTCGGCGCGCACTTCTCCATCACGCCCTCGTGGCGCGTGGGCCTCGGCGTCGGCCGCGGCTTCACGCCTGCGCTCGGCTCGCCCGCGGTGCGCGGGCTCTTGAGCGTCGAGTGGTCGCCGTCGACCGAGGCCGCCGATGCGTGCCGCGAGCAGCTGCAGCGCGAGGAAGAGGCGCAGGCGAAGGCCGAGGCGGAGCGCCGGCTCGCCGAGGCTCGCGCCGCCGAGGCCGCCGAGGCCGCCCGCCTCGCGCAGAAGAGGGCCGACGCCGAGCGCCTGGTCGCCGAGCGGCTCGCCGCCGAGCGCGACGAGGCCGACCGCGCCGCGAAGGCCGCGTGGAACGGCGCCGACGACGACGGCGACGGCGTCATCAACTCCGAAGACGCGTGCCCCGGCCAGGCCGGCGCGCGCCACGCCGACAAGGCGCAGAGCGGCTGCCCGACGGGCACCGTCGTCGGCGACCAGCTGGTGCTCGACGTGGTCCGCTTCAAGACGGGCAGCGACATCATCCTCGCCGAGAGCAACGGGGTGCTCGAGAAGGTGCTGGCCGCCATCTCGAAGCTGCCCGCCGACTACCGCTACCGCGTCGAGGGCCACACCGACGACCGCGGCGGCGCGGCGCTCAACAAGAACCTCAGCATGCGCCGCGCGAAGGCGGTCATCGCGTGGCTCGCCGCGCGCGGTGTCGACGAGAAGCGGCTGTCGCCCGCCGGCTTCGGCGCCGAGCGCCCCGTCGCGCCGAACGACGGTGAGGCCAACCGCCAGTCGAACCGCCGCGTCGAGTTCCACATCACGAACCTCGAGGTGACGCCGTGAAGCGCGCCTCGCTCGCTGGAGACTTCATGCACGCCCCCCCGTCCCGTCTCGTCGCTCTCGCCGCGGTGCTGCTCGCCGCGGCCTCCTGCACGTCCGGCAGCTCGAAGTCCGAAGCGCCGGCGGCGAGGTCCGCCGCGGCGCGCCAGGCGCTCGCCACCGACCTCACGCTCGTCGCCGACACGCAGTCGCCGGCGGTGAGCGGGGCGGTGAACCTGAGACTGACGGCGCCCGTGCACGGAGATGTCTCGCTGATCAGCCAGACGCTGTCGCTCTCGTTCGACAAGTCGAAGCTGACCGCGACGGGCGCGCCGATCATCCCCGAAGGGTGGACGGCGACGTACTTCAACGGGGCGAGCGCGCTGCCGTCGGCTCCGGTCAACGCGGCGCAGTGGGCGCTCGTCGACAAGATCGTGGCCAGCGGCAGCGTCGAGTCTGACGGCTCGGCGGCCGGCCAGCAGGTCATCGTCGGCAACGCGGGCGGCAGCATCCCGCCGCCGCCGACGGCGACGACGTTCTCGGGCGGCTCGGCGGGTGACGGCTGGGACGTCATCTTCAGCCCCGACCGCAAGCGCGTCTTCAACGTGCACCACCACGACAGCCCGCCGACCGTCATGTGCCGCAACGCGGCCGACGGCTCGAGCTGCGGCGCCGGCTACCCGTTCGCGCTGTTTCACACGAGCAACCGCTCGACGGGGTGGATCGACCCGGACACCGGCCGCTTCTGGCACGAGACGTACAGCGGGACGACTGCGGGCTGGGAGTGTGTCGACGTCTCGGGCGTGATGGGCGCGACGTACTCGCCGCCGGCGTACTGCCCGACGCGCTTCGTCTCGGCCGGCTTCAGCGCCACCAACTACGACGTGCACATCGACCTGGTGAACGTCGGCAAGGAGCTCTACGGCCTCGACACCAACAGCGGGCGCCTCACCTGCCTCGACGCGAGCGCCGGTGCTCCGTGCGCGGGGCAGCCGTACGCGGGCTTCGGCGGCGTCGGCGCGGGCAACGTCAGCCTCATCGCCATCGAGGGCAAGGTGTACGTGCACGGCAGCTCGAAGGTCATGTGCTTCGACCCGGCGACGAAGGCCGCGTGCACGAACGGCTGGCCGGCGAGCGGCAGGCCGACGACGAAGGTGCGCCCGGTGATGGCGGTGCCCGACGCGACGGGCAAGCTGAACGTCTGCGTGCAGGGTGACTGCTGGTCGCTCGACGGCTCGGCGACGTCTCTGCCCGCGAGCTTCGCGACGTTCATGACGTCGAACCCGGTCGACTCGGGCTGCTGCGGCACGTACTACTCGAAGACGGCGTACGGCAACACGAAGCTGTTCTTCCCGATGAGCAGCAACCGCCTGCAGTGCTGGGACTCGGCGGCGAACGGCGGCGCTGGCGGCCAGTGCACCACGACCGGCACCGGCGCGGTGCCGTACCCGCTCATCGTCAACCAGATCTACACGGCGGTGATCGACCCGCTGAATGCGAACTGCCTGTGGACGAACTCGCACGACGGCGTCATCCGCACGTGGGACGTGCCGTCGGGCAGCGCGGGCTGCAAGGCGCCGCCGCCTCCTCCGCCGGTCGCGACGTACTACCCGCAGGCCGTCATCCCGCGGCTGGCGTGCGACGGGTCGACGCGCATCGGCGCGTGGCGCTCGTTCAAGGTCGTGAACCCGGAGCCCTCCGAGTACACCTCCGCCACCGTCACCATCCGCGACTCGAACGGCGCCGACATCCCCGGCTGGGTGAACGTGCCTGTTCCGGCGAGCCAGGTCATCGATCTCTCCGGCCTCACCACCGCGATGACCGGCCCGAACCCGGCCTTCGCCATCACGTTCGTCGGCCTGGTCAACGACATCACGCAGGGCGCGGTGACGGGCGGCCCGCAGGCGCAGTTCAAGGTCATCGGCGATTCGCCGCAGATGTGCCTCGCGGCGCAGATGCGCGCGTGCGCGAGCGGCTCCGGCGTCTTCCCGAGCGGAGGAGCGACGGCGACCTCGGTCACCGGTGAAGGCTCGGCCGCGGTCGCGGCGAACCCCGCGGTGGCGTTCACGCCGGCGAGCATCTCCATCTCCGACGCCGCGGCGCTCGCGGCGAACTGCGGTGCGACGCTGAACGGCACGCTCGCGGAGGGAGACGGCACCCCGATGGCCGGCCTCGACGTCGGCCTGCTCGACACGCTCGGCCAGACCGTGCCGGCCGCGAACGGCGCGCCGATTCGCACGAGCTCGAACGCGAGCGGCGTCTTCACGTTCCCGCCGCTGATGCCCGGCACGTACACGGTGCGCATGACCGGCACCGCGACGCGCGCGCTCAAGTCCATCACCGTCACCGCCGGCGGCGCTGGCACGGTGAACGTCTCGGGCATCTCGGGCATCTCGGCGCCCATCACTGCGAGCCCCGCGGCGGTCTCGACGGTCAACGGCCTCTACGTCGACCCGAGCACGCTCGTAGGCCCCGACGGCGGCGCAATCGCGTACGACCCGAGCGCCTTCCAGGGCAGCTCGCAGTTCATCTTCACTGCGTCGACGCTGACGCCGGCGCAGGGCCAGGCGGTGCAGTACTCGGCGAAGGTGCCGCTGCAGGACGTTCGCCAGGTCGTCGCGAACGCGATCGACGTGAGCATCGACCCGGCGCGCCAGCACCTCACCGGCGCGCCCACCGCGCCCGAGGGCTGGGCGGTGCAGTACTTCTCGAACGGCGTCGCGCTGCCCGCGGCCCCGACGACGCCGGCCGGCTGGGCGAGCGTCGACCGCATCGTCGCCGACGGCGGCGTGCGCTTCGACGGCGTGGTGAACGGCCACCAGATGTACGTCGGCGCGAGCGTCGCGACGGCCCCGCCGCCGACCGCGGCGAGCTTCTCGGGCGGCTCGGCGGGTGACGGCTGGGACGTCATCTTCAGCCCCGACCGCACGAAGGTCTTCAACGTGCACCACCACGACAGCCCGCCGACGGTGATGTGCCGCAAGGCGGCCGACGGCTCGAGCTGCGGCGCGGGCTGGCCGTTCTCGCTGTTCCACACGAGCAACCGCTCGACCGGGTGGATCGACCCCGACACCGGCTACTTCTGGCACGAGACGTACAGCGGCAGCACCGCGGGCTGGGAGTGCGTGGACGTCTCGGGCACGCTCGGCGCGACGTATTCGCCGCCGGCGTACTGCCCCACGCGCTTCGTCTCGGCGGGCTTCACCGCCACGAACTACGACGTGCACATCGACCTGGTGAACGTCGGCAAGGAGCTCTACGGCCTCGACACCAGCAGCGGCCGCCTCACCTGCCTCGACGCGAGCGCGGGCGCTCCGTGTGCGGGCCAGCCCTACGCCGGCTTCGGCGGCGTCGGCGCCGGCAGCGTCAGCATCACGGCCATCGCCGGCAAGCTGTACGTGCACGGCAGCGCGAGGGTGAAGTGCTTCGACCCGGCGACGAAGGCGGCCTGCAGCAACGGCTTCCCCGTCGAGGGCGTGACGACGTCGAAGGTGCGGCCGGTGATGGCGGTGCCCGACGCGACCGGCAAGCTGAACGTCTGCGTTCAGGGTGACTGCTGGGCCCTCGACGGCTCGGCCTCGACGCTGCCCGCGGGCTTCTCGAGCTTCATGGCGTCGAACCCGGTCGACTCGGGGTGCTGCGGCACGCACTACTCGAAGACGGCGTACTCGACGACGAAGCTGTTCTTCCCGATGAGCGCCAACCGGCTGCACTGCTGGGACTCGGCGGCGAACGCGGGCCTGGGCGGCGCGTGCGCGACGAGCGGCAGCGGCGCGATGCCGTACCCCATCACGGTGAACCAGATCTACACGGCCATCGCCGACCCGGCCGACGAGAACTGCCTGTGGACGAACTCGCACGACGGCGTCATCCGCACGTGGAACGTCAACAAGGGCACGACCGGCTGCGCGCCGCCTCCGGGCCTGGTGAAGTTCAAGCCGAGCATCACGCTGCCGCGCCTGGCGTGCGACCCCGCGCGCCGCGTCGGTGACTGGTCGGTGTTCAAGCTCACCGCTCCGTCGACGGCGCAGTACACGTCGGCCTCGCTCACCGTGAAGGACTCGGCGAACGCCGAGATCCCGGGGTGGACGAACCGCGCGCTGCCGGCGAGCCAGCAGCTCGACCTCACCGGCCTCACCATGGCGCTCACCGGCCCGTCGCCGACGTTCGAGGTCACCTTCCAGGGCCTCAACTTCACCGGCAACCCGACCGCCGACTTCACCGTCGTGTCGGGCTCGCCCGAGCTCTGCTTCACCGCCATCGACACGTGCCCGACGGCGCCCGGCGCGCTGCCGACCGTCGCTCCGCCCGCGACCACCGCGACGGCGAAGGGCTCGCTCACGCTGGCCGACGGCTCGATCGTCGAGCTCTCGCCCATCGACCGCACCGTGCAGTTCCAGGCTCCGGGCGTCGCCGCGTGCGGCGGCACCATCTCCGGCGCGCTCGCGTCGGTCGAGGGCCGCGCGGTGCCGAACGTGCCGGTCGCGCTGCTCGACGGCGCCGGCAACCCGCTGCTCTCGGCACAGACCGGCGCGAACAGCGCGTACGCGTTCCCGCCGCTGGTGGCCGGCACGTACCGCGTGAAGGTCTCCGACGTGCGCGGCTGGGTGGTCGACTCCATCACCGTGGTGAGCGGCGGCTCGGGCACCGTGGCCGCGAGCGGCGGCTCGGCGGTCTCGAACGCCGTGCTCGTCGTGCCTGCTTCCGCGCGGGTGGTGAACGCGCAGGTGCACGTGGGTGACTCCGACGGCGACGGCCTGCCCGACGACAAGGAGAGCGGCCCCAACTTCGCCGACCTCGACACCGACGGCGACGGGGTGGCCGATCACCTCGACCTCGACTCCGACGATGACGGCATGCTCGACGCGCTCGAGAACCGCGGCCTGGCCACGCTGGTCGACAGCGACGAGGACGGCACGCCCGACCTGCGCGACTTCGACTCCGATGGCGACGGCATCGCCGACGTCATCGAGTCCGGCGCGACGAACGACGTGGCGCTGACGAAGCTGTCGGGTCCGGTGGGTGCGAACGGCATCGTCGACGCCATCGAGACGGCTCCCGAGTCCGGCATCATCGCGTTCACCATCGCCAACACCGACGGCGACGCGAAGCGCGACGCGCTCGATGACGACTCCGACGCCGACGGCCTGCTCGACGCGGTGGAGGGCGTGAGCGACGTCGACGGTGACGGCGTGCTCGCGTTCCGCGACCTCGACTCGGACAACGACGGCCTGCCCGACGCGCTCGAGCGGGGCACCGGCCCGCAGCCGCGCGACACCGACAACGACGGCATCCCCGACTACGTCGACACCGACTCCGACGGCGACGGCATCGCCGACAGCACCGAGGCCGGCTTCGCCGCCGCGCAGCTGAACCCCGACGGCACCTTGAAGGGCCCCTTCGGCGCGAACGGCCTGGCCATCGCGCTCGAGACCAGCCCCGGCAGCGGCGTCATCGCGTACGTCCCGCGCGACCAGGACGGTGACGGCACTCCCGACTGGCTCTCGGGCGACTCCGACGGCGACGGCCTGCCCGACGCGCTGGAGAAGGGCCTCACGCAGCTGCCGGTCGACTCCGACGGCGACGGCAAGCCCGACTACCTCGACCTCGACTCCGACGGCGACGCCATCGCCGACTCGGTCGAGGCGAACGGCGCGGTGCCGGTCGACACCGACGGCGACCTGACGCCCGACCACCTCGACCTGGACAGCGACGACGACTCGCTGCCCGACCTCATCGAGACCGCGGCCGACGCCGACGGCGACGGCAAGGGCAACTGGCGCGACCTCGACAGCGACGGCGACTTCGTCACCGACCGCGTCGAAGGTGCGGGCGACCCCGACGCCGACGGCATCCCGTCGTTCCTCGACCTCGACTCCGACGGCGACGGCATCGACGACGTCGTCGAGACCGACGGCGACGGCACGCTCGTCGACACCGACCTCGACCTCGTGGCCGACCTGCTCGATCTCGACTCCGACGGCGACGGCATCCCCGACGCGGTGGAGACCTCGGCCGACCGTGACGCCGACGGCAAGGGCAACTGGCGAGATCTCGACAGCGACGGCGACGGCATCGAAGACGCCGTCGAGCGCGGCCCCGACGGCGCGCACCCGCGCAACAGCGACTCGGACACGTACGCCGACTACCTCGACACCGACTCGGACGACGACGTGCTGCTCGACGCGTGGGAGCGGGGGCCGGTGGCCGGCGCCCAGCGCGACACCGACGGCGACGGCACGCCCGACTACCGCGACACCGACAGCGACGGCGACGGCATCGGTGACATCGTCGAGACGAACGGCGACGCCACGCTCGTCGACACCGACGGCGACGGCACGCTCGACGTGTTCGACCTCGACACCGACGCCGACGGCATCTCCGACCTGCGCGAGACGGCCGCCGACTTCGACGGCGACGGCATCGGCAACTGGCGAGACCTCGACGCCGACGGCGACGGCCTGACCGACGAATGGGAGAAGGGCAGCGCCTCGATTCCGCGCGACTCCGACTCCGACGGTGCGCCCGACTACCTCGACCTCGACAGCGACGGCGACACGCTCACCGACGCGGTGGAGAAGGGCATCGTCGCCAACGTGCTCACCGACACCGACATGGACGGTACGCCGAACCTGCTCGACCTCGACAGCGACAACGACTGCCGCCTCGACGTGAACGAGCCGGCCTTCTCGACCGACCCGTCGATGCCGAACGAGAACCCGAGCGACAACTGCGGCGGCGCCGGCGCCTGCCAGCTCTCGACCGGCATGTGCCTGGTCGCGTGCACGGCCGACGCCGACTGCGGCGGCGCGAGCAGCGGGAAGATCTGCGACCCCACGTCGCGGCTCTGCACCGACGGCTGCCGCGGCACGGGTGGCAACTCCTGCCCGGCGTCTCACTTCTGCAGCTCGTCGACCTCGTCGGCCGGCGTCTGCGAGATCGACTCCGACGGTGACGGCATGACCGACCGCGCCGAGCTCGCGCTGGGGCTGGACCCGAACGCGAAGGACAGCGACGGCGACGGCATCGACGACTCCATCGAGACGAACGGCGGCAAGGTCGTCGACACCGACAAGGACGGCACGCCCGACGCGCTCGACGCGGACAGCGACGGCGACGGCATTCCCGACTCCGTCGAGAAGGCGGTCGACACCGACGGCGATGGCACGCCCGACTTCCGCGACGCGGACAGCGACGGCGACGGCTTCACCGACGCCGACGAGCGGGCGGTCGACACCGACGGCGACGGCACTCCCGACTACCGCGACGCGGACAGCGACGGCGACGGGCTCTCCGACGCGCACGAGAAGCGCATCGGAACCTCGCGCGTGAACCCCGACACCGACGGCGACGGCCTGGCCGACGCGGCCGAGGCCGGCACCGGCGAGGTGGCCATCGACACCGACGCCGACGGCGTGAACGACGCGCTCGACGGCGACAGCGACGGCGACGGGCTCGCCGACAACCTCGAGGCCTCGGGCGGCGTCACGGTCGACACCGACGGCGACGGCAAGGCGAACCACGTCGACACCGACAGCGACGGCGACGGCATCCCCGACGCGGTCGAGGCGCACGGCGGCGTGACCGCCGACACGGACGGCGACGGCAAGAGCGACCACCTCGACACCGACGCGGACGCCGACGGCGTGAGCGACGCGGTGGAAGCCGGCCCGGTCGCGCTGCAGCCGGTCGACACCGACGGCGACGGTACGCCCGACTTCCGCGACCTCGACAGCGACAACGACTGCGTGGCCGATGCCTCGGAAGAGGGCGCCGCGCGCACCGATGCGAGCCTGCCCGCTGCAGACGCCGACCTCGCGTGCCCGGCCTCTGCGCCGAAGTGCGACACGAAGAGCGGCCGCTGCGTGCTGCCTGCCAACGCGCTGCCGGACGACGCGGCCACGCTGCAGGGCGCTGGCGGGCGCTGCGGCTGCAGCGGCGGCGAGGGTCTGCTCTCGGCGCTCGGCCTGCTGGTGGTCGCCGGCTTCCGCCGTCGCCGCGCGAAGAAGCAGGCCTGAGGGCTTGCGCGAGTGACGTGGCCGGCCCCGGTGGGAGAGCTCCCGCCGGGGCCGGTCTGTTTTTGGCGGGTCTGAAAGCCGCGACTGGCGACGACTCCGTGCGCCCTCTCGATAACGCTGAGCGGAGGCACGCGAAGCGGGCCGCAGTCGAAGCGCGCCCGAAGCCGTCCATGGGCCCGCTTCGACTCCGGGCCTGCGGCCCTCCGCTCAGCGTGAACGGGAGGAGTCTTGCGCGGATTAGAGCGGGATGTTGCCGTGCTTGCGCGGCGGGTTCTCCTGCCGCTTGTCCTTCAGCATCTCGAGGGCGCGGATGATCTTCGCGCGGGTGGCCTCGGGCCGAATCACCTCGTCGATGTAGCCGAGCTCGGCCGCCTTGAACGGGTTGGCGAACTTCTCGCGGTACTCGGCGACGAGGCGGGCCTTCTCGGCGACGGGGTCCTTCGCTCCGTCGAGCTCCTTGCGGAACACGATGTTCACCGCGCCATCGGGGCCCATGACCGCGATCTCCGCCGTCGGGTACGCGTAGTTGATGTCGGCGCGGATGTGCTTCGACGCCATGACGTCGTAGGCGCCGCCGTATGCCTTGCGCGTGATGACGGTGACCTTCGGCACGGTCGCCTCGGCGAACGCGTAGAGCAGCTTGGCGCCGTGCTTGATGATGCCGCCCCACT
>CALJKW010000062.1 GCA_937980205.1 uncultured Myxococcales bacterium
GCCCGACTCCGGAGCGCCCGACTCCGGAGCGCCCGACTCCGGAGCGCCCGACTCCGGCACACCCGACGCCGGCGCGCTCGACGCGGGCCGCGTCATCGTCGTCGGGAACCCGCCGTGGCCGTACACCAGCGATGCCGGAGCCCCCACCGTCCCGCCGCTCTGCGTCGACGGCTGGTGCTGGGAGCAGCCGCTGCCGCTCGCAGGCGTCGAGCAGCTCGCGCAGGCGCAAGGCGACGACGTCTGGGTGGTCGCGGGCTCGTTCGTCGCCCGCTCGCTGCAGGGCTCGCCGCAGGTGCTGCGCACGTCACTGCCGGTGACGGTCGCCGGCGGCTCGGGAAACAACGTGTGGTTCAAGAGCGGAAACGGGCTGCTGCTGCGGCCGGACGCGGGGAGCCTCGGGCTCGTCCCCGCACCGCCCATCGTGGCGTCGTCCTTCTCCACGACGGGGCCCAACGACGCCTGGGCGACCAACGGCGCGTCGGTCTACCGGTGGAACGGCGTGCAGTGGGCCTCGCAGTCGGTGTTCCCGGCCGCCGTGAACACGAGCGCGATCTCCGCGGTCTCTGCGACCGAGGTGTGGGCCGCCGCCGACGAGATCGACATGGTCACGTTCACCACCAACATCCACCTGCGCCGCTTCGACGGGCAGCAATGGTCTGCGCGGCCTGCGCCCGTGACGTCGACCTTCCTGGTGCTCAGGGACCTGCGCGCGTTCGCGGCAAACGACGTGTGGCTCTCGCTCAGCGACGGTCTGCACCACTGGGACGGCACGAGCTGGACGCGGTACTCCGACGTGTACGGCGGCTTGTCCGGCTCGGCGTCGAACCTCTGGGCCGCCTCCGGCTCGCTCATCTCCTACTGGGACGGCACGCAGTGGTTCCGTGCGCCCGCGGCTTTGGCGCAGCTCACCAGCACCGCGCCGGGGCTCCCGCGCGAGCTCTATGCCCTCGGCTCCAACGGAGGCCTCTACCTGCTGCGCGGCGACCGCTGGCTCTCGCTGACGAGCGGCGAGCTCGACCTCGACATCGTCGGCATCGCGTCGCCCACGGGAGGTCAACCGACCGTCGCAGCGAACGCCTTCGACGGCGGCTGCGTGCTGATGCGCACCGACGCGGGCAGCTGGGTGCGCCCGCAGTTTCCGAACCTCGCCCCCAACGCGCTGCTCGGCATCACCGCGCGGGCGCAGAACGACCAGTGGACGTTCGGCCGCGGCGCCGCGCACTACGACGGCCAGGCCTGGGTGCAGGCACAGTTCGTCACGCCGCCGAACGCCCCGGCCGGTTGGCAGCCGTACCTCAACGACGTGTGCTCGTTCAGCAGCGGCGAGGCCGTCGGCTACAGCTCGGTCGACGGCTTCATGACGTGGGACGGCGGCAGCTGGTCCACCGACCCTCACAACGCGCGCGTCGGAAATCCGTACTTCGGCGTGCGGTGCATCGGGCCCGGCCCCGGCGAAGCGTGGGCGACCGGCGAGACCACCGGACACCGCGTGAACGGCCGCTGGCGCGTGCTCACCGGCCCGCAGGCCCCGGCGACCGCGCTTCACCAGTCGTACAGCGCCAGCCGCCATCACCTGATCACCGCCGCGCAGCGCGACGTCTACGCGTGGTACGGCGGCGACTGGTTCATCGACGAGCAGCTCGGCCTTCAGCAGACCGCGCCGATCCCCGTGTCGTTCGCGAGCGTCACCGGCACCTCGGCGACCGACGTCACCTTCCTCGACGAGCGCGACGTGCTGCACCACTACGACGGCGAGCGGTTCGACCGCCAACGCGCCACCGGCCTGATGAACCTCCGCGCCATCCATGCGCTCGGCGTCGACGACTTCCTCGTCGTCGACCACCGCTTCGGGACCTGGCGCTTGACCGGCACGACCTCGACCGCGCTCGTCCCGCCGTTCACGGGCATGACCGACCCGTACCTCTCGCCGAGCCCGAAGGTTCAGCTCTTCTCGACGACCGAGGGCCTCGCCGTCGACGGGCTCGGCGTCGTGCAGCGCTTCTCGGGCACCGCCTGGGCCGCGATGGCCGGAGCTCCCGCGGCGTACGCGCTGCACGCGTTCGCGATGAACGACGTGTGGACGGGGCAGACGGGCCTCTCGCACTGGGACGGCGTCGCGTGGACGTCGACCGCGCTGCCCGGGCTGCTCGCGAACGAGGCGGTGCGCGCCATCTGGGGCGTGTCGTCGAGCGACCTGTGGGTCGTCGGCAGCGCCGGGTCCATCTGGAGGAACGTGTCCGGCTCCTTCGTGCGCTTGACGCTGCCCATGGCCGAGGCTCCCGCCGAGCTCTTCAGCGTGCGGGGCACGAGCGCCGACGACGTGTGGCTCGGAGGCAGACACTTCAACTGCAACACGGGCCTGCCCGCCGCGTACCACTGGGACGGCGCGACGCTGACGCGCTACCAACCGCCCACCGACGTCGGCGACGTCCGGCTGCTCAACGGCAGCGTGTTCGCGGGCGGCGGCAGGCGTGACTGCTCGCTGAGCCCGAACGGCTACGCCCGCATCGTCTGGGAGCACGTCGGCGGTGGTTGGGTCGAGCGTCCGCTGCTCGACTTCGACACCCTGTTCCCCGGCCTCCTCCCGCCGTCCCGGCCACCCGTCGGCGGGGTGTTCTACTTCGCCGGCAGCGGCCCGTACTGGGCGGCCGGCGGCGTCCACATCCTGCGACGGAACTGACGTTGAAGCCGCCGGCCTTCCCATCGAGCTCCATCGCCGCCGGAGCCTCACGCTTGTAGGCTCGCGGACACCACGTGGCCGAAGCCTCCCGAGACCTCGTCGACGAGCTGGTTCACCAGTTCACCGACCCGTACGCCGCCTACCGCGAGCTGATTCAGAACAGCATCGACGCGGGCTCCACGCGCATCGACGTGACGCTGAGCTTTCGCCCCGGCACGAACGGCGGCACCATGACCGCCGCGGTCCACGACTGGGGCGAGGGCATGAACCGCCGCGTCATCGAGGACTACCTGCTCACCAAGTTCCGATCCTCGAAGGAGAACGACCTCACCAAGATCGGCAAGTACGGCATCGGCTTCGTCAGCGTCTTCGCGCTGCAGCCCGACGCCGTCACCGTCGACACCGGCCGCGACGGCGAGTCGTGGCGCGTGCTGTTCAAGAAGGACCGCACGTACGAGCTGCTCCAGCTGCAGGAGCCCGTCGAAGGCACCTGCGTCACGCTGCACAAGCGGTGCACCGTGGCCGAGTACGAAGAGCACGCCGCGAAGACGAAAGAGGCGCTCGAGCGCTGGTGCCGCCACTCCGAGGTCGACGTCACGTTCGCCGCGGCGAGGCCCGACGGCAGCGCTCCGCCGCCGCCGCAGACGCTGCACGAGCCGGTGAACGTCGACGCTCCGTTCCAGGTCGAGCACAAACAGGACGGGCTGCACGTCGTCGTCGGCCCGGCGCGCGAGCTGCCCGCGGTGAGCGGCTTCTACAACCGCGGCCTCACCCTGCTCGAGACCACGGAAGTGCTGCTGCCCTCACTCGCGCTCAAGGTCGTCTCGCGCACGCTCGAGCACACGCTCACGCGCGACAACGTGCGCCGCGACGAGCACTTCCACGGAGCGCTCGCCGTCGCGCGAAAGCTCGAGAAGGGCCCGCTGCTCGCCGCGCTGCCCGCCGAGCTGAAGAAGGCCGCGCAGCGACCCGACGGCGCCGAAGACTGGCGCACGCTGTTCCGCTACGCGGTCGGCCGCCTGCCGAAGCGGGAGCTCACGCTGCGCGCGCCGGGCGGCGGCGCCGTCGCGCCGAACGTGAAGGGCGACGCGCTCGCGGTCTCCGCCACGAAGGACGCGGTCACCGAGCGGCTCATCGCCGCCGGCATCCCCGTCGTCGAGGTCGCGCAGCACGAGCAGTTCGCCCGAACCGTCGCGTCCGCCTTCGACCTCGGGCGCGTCGAGGCGGCGCAGCTTCAGTTCACCTACGCCGAGCCGCCGACGACGGCGCAGCCCGAGGGCTTCTCCGCCGCGCTGTGCGAGCTGCTCGGCGGAGTGACCTGCTCCATCGCCGGCGTCGCCATCGCCGAGCTGCGCGGCGCCGCCGAGAAGGCACCGTTCATCTTCGTCGAGGCGGTCGGCCGCCCCATCGCCGCCGACGACGCGCAGGTGAAGCTGCAGCGGAAGAAGAAGCACCCGACGCTCTGCCTCAACGCCGCGCACCCCGACGTGGCGAAGTCGCGCGAGCTCATGCAGCGCGCGCCGCGGCTCTCTGCCGTGCTCTGGGCGCGGCAGCTGCTCGTCCGCCACGCGCTGCTCGACGCGAAGACGGACGCGTACCTCACCGCCTGGGGGCTCGGCTGAAGCCATGGACGTCCTCGACGAGCTCCGCGTCGGCGAGAAGGTCTCGGAGGGCCGCTTCCGCATCGACCAGAAGCGCGCGCTCGAGAAGCTCAAGAAGAACCGCCTCGCCTCCCCGGAAGGGTGGATCCGCGAGGTGCTGCGCGCCGCGCAGGCCTCCGACGCGAAGCACGTCGACGTCCGCTGCGACGCCGACGACGTCGAGGTGAGCTTCGACGGCCGCCCGTTCCCCGCTGGCGTGATGAAGGACCTGCTCGCCCAGGCGCTCGGCGCCGACGAGGCGAAGTCCGACCCGCGCCACCGCCTGCTCGCCCTCGGCGTCGCCGGAGCCATGGGCCTGGGCCTCAAGCGCCTGCTCGTCGAGAGCGGCAAGGTGCGCCTCGAGGTCGACGCCAAGGGAGAGGTGCACGTGAGCGACCTCGACGAGGCCCTGCCGCGGACGCTGCTCAAGGCGCGCAAGGCGAAGCGGCTCGGCATGCTCGTCGACTGGGCGCTCGGCTCGAAGGAGAGCGCGCTCGTCGCCGGCACCTCACGCGGCTACCCGCCGAGGCTGAAGCTCAACGGCCGCATCATCGAGCAGCAGGACCTGCCGAAGGTGCACCACGACGACGACGGCCTTGCGCTGCACGTCGAGCCGCGAGACGACGGCGCCGACTTCAGCGACGTCCAGCTCTACGTCTGGGGCGTCCTCGCCGGGACGCGGCAGTGGTCGCTGCCGGGTGTTCAGCTCCGCGCGTACGTGTTCAGCGACACGATGCGCTTCAACGCCTCGGGCAGCGACATCGTCGACACCGACCGGCAGCTCACGAAGGCGCTCGGGCTGTGCCGCAAGGCGTCGCTCTCGCTGCTCTCCGAGGCGCTGAAGGACCCGACGCCCGGCCGCCGCGAGCAGATCGCAAAGCGGCTGATGAACGACGGCAAGCTCGACGACGACGCCCGCGGCGCGATGGAGACGATGCCGCTCTTCCCCGGCCCCTCCGGCGAGCGCTGGTCCATCGCCCAGCTTCGCGCGCACACCAAAAACGGCCGGTCGCTGTACACCGCGACCCGCGCGCACCCGAAGGGCAGCTACCCCGAGCCGACGGTGCTCATCAACGGCGAGTCGCTGCGCTGGGCGAAGCTGTTGCCCGGCAGCCGGCGCGAAGACGTCGAGCCCATCGTGCGCAAGAACCAGCGCGCCGCCGAGAACCGCCTCGCGTGGGAGTCGCAACCGCCCGAAGACCCCGTGCTGCCAGAGCGCGACTGGCTCGCCACCATCGACATCACCTCGTCGAAGATGCGCGGCCAGGTCGGCATCGACGCGAGCGGCCAGGGCGCCTGGGTCCGCGTGCTCGCGAGGGGCCGCTTCCTGCAGGAAGGCGAGGTGCCGCTGCTCGCGCCGTACCGCCTGCGCGCCGTCGTCGACCTGAGCAACTTCGTCTCGGACAAGGAGTGGGCCGAGATTCCCAGCCCCAAGGTCTACAGCCGCATCGTCGACGAGGTCGCCCACGCCGTCGAAGAGGCGATCGCCAGCGCCGTCGAAGTGCCCGAGCCTTCTCCCGCCGCGCTCGGGCACGCCCGCGACGTGCTCGCCCGCCGCTCGGCCGTCGGCGCCGGCTCGGTGCCCCGCGCCATCAAGCGGCTGCCGCTCTTCCGCACGCTCGGGGGTGAAAATGCCTCGCTCGAAGACCTCGAGTCCGAGCCGACGTGGCGCTTCGTGCCGACGCTGCGCCCGTACCCGCCGCTCGACGGCAGCCGCGTGCTGGTGCTGGACCCCCTCGAGCACCAGCTGCTGCTGCCCTTCTCGAAGCATCGCCTGACCGACGTCTCCGACCAGCTCGCGGACGAGCTCTCCATCCGCCGCCGCCTCGACGGCCCGAAGGAGCGCCCGGTGCTCGAGCGCTCGACGGTCGCCATGACCTTCAACCGCAACGGGGTGCGCGGCGAGCTCGGCATCTCCACGAACACGGCGGACCGGCTCGAGGTCACGCTGCTGCGCGACGGCTTCCGCCTCGAGACCACCACCCTCACCGCCCGCTTCGGCCCCGCCGTCGCCGCGGTCGACTGCCCCGCGCTCGCGCCCACCTCCGACTGGCGCAAGGCGGTTCGCGACGCGGCGTTCACCCAGGTGGAGAAGACGCTGCACGAGCTCGAGCCCGAGCTGCTGTCGCCGCTGCTCGAGAAGTTCCCGACGTTCGAGGCGATGCCCCTCGCCGCGCGCGAGTGGCTCTTGCGCTGCGCGAAGCGCGAGCCCGACTCGCCGGCGCTGCTCGCCGCGAAGCTCTTCGACGGCCCCAAGGGCGCCGTCTCGCTCGCCGAGCTGAAGGCCCTCGGGCAGAAGAGCGGCCGCGTCTGGCACCTGCCCGCGTGGAAGAGCGCCGAGCCGCTGCACGGCCAGGCCGCCGTCCGGGGAGACGGCGACGTCGAGAAGCTCGTGAAGCTCGTCACCGGCCTCAACGTCGAGGACGGAAGCGCGGAGCTCGAGCGTCTCGCCGCGCGCGAAGCGCTGCTCAGCCAACCGCCATGGGCCTCGCGCGTCTCGAAGGACGACCCGCTGTACGTGTCGAGCGGGCGCGGCCGACTCGCGTGCGAGGCGGTGCTCGACGGCGGCGCCGCTGCGGTCGCCGAGTGCTTCCTGCTCATCGAGGGCCGGCTGTGGAAGACCGAGGTCATCTCCACCGCGCTGCCGATGCGCGTCGCCGTGCGTGTCGAGGGCGCGGACCCCGGCGGTCACCTCGACGCGGAGCTGCGCCGCGAGCTCGACGACCGCGTCGCGGCGCTGCAGCGCAAGATGCTCGAGCGCGCGCTCGACGACTCGGGGCCCGACGCGCGCCGCGCGATGTTCTGGGCGTTGAGGGCGCGCGTCGAGCACGTGCTGAGCGCCGGCGACCAGCGCCGGCTGCTCGAGCGCGCGCTGTTCCCCTGCACCGACGGAGCCACCCGCAGCGCCGCGCAGCTCGCCGCGAAGGAGCCCGTCTCCTTCGTCACCAGGCCGCTCGACGGCACGCCGCGCTCCGAGCGCCCCGTCGTGGTCGTCACCGACGCCGACGTGCTCACCGGGCTGCAACGCTTCGGCTGCGAAGACCTCACCGAGGCGCTCGAGCAGGAGCTGCTGGTTCGTGCACAGCGCAGCCGCCTGCAGCCGGTTGAGCGCATCGAGCTCGACGCAGCGCTGGTGAAGGTCAAGGTCCACGGCCGCATCGAGGGCGAGGTCGGCGTCTCTGCAGCCGCGCAGGGCCGCCTCGAGCTGTTGTTCGAACGCCGGCCCCTGTGCACGGTGCCCGGCGCGCTGCCGATGCCGCTGACGGCGAAGGTGAACTGCGACGCGGTCCACCCGCTTCCCGCGCACGACGGCGTCGCGCAGGACGCGGCGTACAAGAAGCTGCTCGGCGACCTCGACGACCACGCCGGCGCGCTCGGGGCGCTGCTCGCCGAGCAGTGGCCGCAGCTGCACGAGCAGCCCGGGGCCCGCGAGGCGGCGCTCAGGCTGTGCGCGCTGCTCTGCACCCAGAAGGGCCGGAAGAAGAAGCCGCACCCGCTCTTGCAGCTGCGGCTCTTGAAGACGACGTCCGGCGAGGCGCTGTCGGTGCAGCAACTGCTCGACGAGGTGAAGGTGCGGGAGAGCGTCTGGGTCTCCGACCGGCCCGGCTCGCTGCTCGAGCCGTTGGACCGCATCGTCTGGCGCACCGACCGCGAGCAGCTTCAGTGGCTCGAGCCGCTGAAGCTGAAGACACACGACGTGACCGACGAGCTCGAGCGCGCCGACCGCGTCCGCGCGCGGCCGCGCGTCAAGGAGCTCACCGCGAAGCTCGACAGCCGCTGGCGCCAGCCCATCAGGGCGACGGGCATCGAGGGTGAGGTCGCGCTGCCCGAGGTGCCTTCGACGTCGCTGGTGGTCGAGCTGTACCAAGAGCGCGCCCTGCTCGAGCGCTACGAGACCGAGCACCGCTTCGGCGGAGCGGCGGCGGTGAACTGCGATGCGCTGCTGCCGAACAAGACGTGGTCGAAGGCCGCGCGCAACGCCCAGTTCAAGGCGGTGCTGGTCGAGGTCGAGCGGGCGCTGGAGCTCGCGGTCGCGCGGCGGCTCGAGAAGCGCGACGGCAGCTGGCGCGCGTGGGCCGACAACGCGGTGCGGTGGGCTGCCCGCGAGGCGGGCCCGGTCGCCGACCTGCTGCCGCAGCTCGAGCTCTTCCTGGGCCTCGACGGCAAGCCGGTGACGGTCGGAGCGGTGCTCGAAGAGTACGCCCGCGCGCGCCGCGTCGCCGTCGCCGACGCGGGGCTCGGCGCCGCGGGCTCGCTGGTGCTCGCGGCGAGCCCCGAGACGGTCGAGGCGCTGAACGCGCTCGGGGTCACGGTGAAGGACGTCTCGCCAGAGCTCAGGCGCCAGCGCGAGCTCGAGGCCGAGCGTCGCCCCCGGCGGCTCGAGCAGCTGTCCTGGGCGGGCGAGGCGCTGGTGCGCGTGAAGGTGAAGGCGCCCGGGGTGAGCGGGGAGCTCGCGCTGCCCGCGAGCGACGCCAACGTCGAGGTGGTCCTCGCGAAGGCCGGCGTTCGCGTGCAGGCGCTGCCGCACGCGGTCGCTCCCGGAGTCGCCGGCGTCGTCGACATCGACGACCTGCTCGTCGACGAGACGTGGACGCAGGCGCGGCTCGCTCCGCCGGAGCGCGAGGTCATCGAGCAGGCCGCGGTCGAGCTGCTCGAGGCGATGGCGCGCGAGGTGCCGAAGCTGTCGAGAGAGAAGAAGGCGTTCGCGCGCAGCCACGTGCTCAGGTGGATGCAGCACGCCGGCGTGAAGGCGGCGGTGCAGGTCGACCGCATGACCGGGGTGCGCGCCTCGCTCGCGAGCGCGCCGGTGTTCGAGACCACGGGCGGAGAGTGGGTGGGCCTGACCGTGCTCGCGGACGAGGTGCGGCGGCGCGGCCGCCTCGCCGTCTTCGCGAGAGGCCTGTTCCGGCCCGACACCGGCGGAGTGCTGGGCGTGCTGGTGCGAAACGTCGACGAGGCGTGGCTCGACGAGCTCGAGCGCGTGCTCGGGCCCCGCTCGCTCGAGCGGGTGAAGGACGTGTCGCTGTGGCGCGAGACCCAGCGCGAGGAGGACCCGCCCGCAGGCTCAGCCGAGCTGTGGGGGCTCGAGCGGCTGCGGCGCGACGTGAAGCTGCTGCGCGCGGGCGCGCTGGGCCAGCTCTCGCCGGAAGAGCTCGAGGACGTGAGGCTCAAGGCGCTCGGCGGCGCGCACCCGGTGCACTACGACGCGAAGCGCAAAATCATCTTCCTCGACTCGCAGCACGCGCAGGTGATGCGGGCGCTCGGCGAGGCGAAGCTGCGGCGAGAGCGGCTCTACGTGCTGCTGGCGGCGATGTACGGCGCCATCAACCGCGCGCTGCACCGCGTGACGGACGAGCACGAGGAGCAGCTGATGGCGGCCCTCGCGTCACACCTGGCGGCGAACCCGCAGCTGCTCGAGCCGAGTTGAAAGCCAGGACGCGAGGGCCAGGGTCGAGGCGAAGGGACGTTGCCATTCCCTTCGCCCTTCGCCCTTCGCCCTTCGCATTCCCTTGACCCGGGGGGGCCTTCAACTTGCCCCTGCCCGTGCCCTGCAAACTTCGCTGTCCTACCGCCGCCGGCGCCGCAGCAGCACCGCGAGCGCGCCGACAGCCACGAGCTCGAACCCGCCCACGGAGCAGCCCTGCTTGAGCGGCGCGCGCTTGACGGTCGTCGAGAACGCCCCGATGCCGGTCGCGCCGGTGGGGTCGGTCGCCTCGATGACGAAGTTGTAGGTGCCCTCGGCGTTGTCCGAAGCGATGGTGCCGGTGACGTGGCCATCGGCGCCGACCGAGGTGCCGGGCGGCAGCGCGCCGGAGAAGAGCTTGAACGTGACGCCCATGGCTCCGTTCACCACGAAGGTGAAGTCGACGGGGTCGCCGGGGCGGAACTCGGCCGGCATGTTGTTCACGCTGACCTCGAGGCCGGCGGGGTAGATGCGCAGCAGGAAGTCCGCCGAGTCGTTGCGGCCCTTGTTGTCCTCGACCTCGATGGTGAACGAGAACGTGCCCGCCACCTTCGGAGTGCCCTGCAAGAGCAGCACGTCCTGCTCCACCGTCATCGCGATGCCGTCGGGCAGCTGACCCGCCACCAGCCGGTACGTGAGCGGCTTCGCGAGCGTGGAGCCGTCGAAGTTCCGCACGCCGATGTCGGTCAGATAGGTCGTGCCCACCAGACCGTCGGGGATCGACAGGTTCGTGAACTGAATCGCGCCCGGCGCGACGACGCGCAGGTTGAACTGCCGCCGCGACGAGGTGCCCAGCGAGTCTTTCACCTCGACGGTGATGGGGTAGGCCTTCTCCATGATGCCGGCCGCGGGGAAGCCCGAGAGCTTGCCGTCGCGCGCCAGCGCGAGGTTGCGCGGCAGCACCTCGCCCGGCACCGTCACCAGCGACCAGGTGTACGGCTTCACGCCGCCGGCAGCGCCGAGCCAGGTCTCGTACATCACCTGCGGGCTGTTCACGACGGACGGCAGCGACGGCGTCGTGATCTCGACCTGCGTCGTCGTCGGCAGCACGCGCAGCGCGAGGCGCGCCACCGCGGTGCGGCCGTTGTTCGTCGCCGTCACGGTGATGCCGACGACCGCCTCGGTCATCGGCGTGCCCGACAACAGGCCGCCCATCGACAGCGACAGGCCCATCGGCAGGTCGCCCTGCGCCATGTCGATCGCCCACGTCGTCGGCTGCGTCGGCACGTCACCCGCCACGGAGAGCTGGAAGCTGTACGGCCGGCCGATGACCGCGTCGGGCAGCTGGGTCGTGGTGATGCGCAGCGACGAGGCAGCGACCGCGATGGGCAGCGACGCGAGGCCGTTGTTCGTCTCGTCGAGCTCGACGATCGAGCCCTCGACGTCCAGCACCGCGCCCAGGTACCAGGTGCCCGGCGTCACGTTCGCGGGGATCTCGACCATCTCGGTCGCCACGCTCACGCTGGTCGCCGCAGGCGGCGCGTCGAGCGTCACCGCGTCGAAGTCCTTCATCACGCCGTTCGAGACGATCTTCACCGGCAGGTCGTCGGTCGTGACCTGCGCGTTCGCCGACAGGTAGTAGCGGTACTTCACGTCCGAAGCGGGCCGGTTCCCGATGTTCTTGAACACGCGGTACACCGGCGCGATCTCTCCCACGCCGACGGTCGACGGCGCGTCGAAGCGCGTCACCGTCAGGTCCGGAGCCGGCGCGCTCATCAGCACGGGCACCGCCTGCCCGGGGAAGACCACCGGCGCGTTGTTGTTGAACTCGTTGAGCTCGGTCACCGACCCCGACGAGTCGAGCAGCGCGTACCAGAAGTAGTTGCCCGTCGTGAACGGCTGGTTCGTGCGGCTCATCGTCGGAATCGCGAACGGCACGTCGATGACCTGCGTCGTGCCCTGCGGCACGTTCATCACGTTCGCCTCGATGACGATGGTGTCCTGCAGGAGCGAGAGGTTCGTGTCGGCCGAGATGACGATGCCGACCTTGAAGTTCCGCGCGTCGGCGCCGCCCTCGTTCGCCGCGGTGAGCAGAATGCGGCCCTGCGAGCCGAACAGGCCGAGCCGCGTCGGCTGGCCCGTGTTGACGTCGACGAAGTCGACCGCCTTGATGACGAGGTCCGCCTGCCGCATCGTCACCTTGCCCGACGACGCGACCGTGTTGTTCGTCATCGACTCGGTGACCGGCGGCGTCGCGGTGTTCACCCGCAGGATGTAGTGGAAGTCGCCGCCCGGGACGTTGTTCGGCACGGTGAACGTCACCGGGCCGTTGAACGTCTGGCCGCCCGCGACGGCGACCGTGTTGCGGTACAGCTCGAAGTCGTTCGTCGAGTAGACGTTGTCGGTCGAGAGGTACACGCGGTACTCGACCATGCCGGCCGGGTTCGTGCCCTGATTGAACCAGTTGGGCGTGATGGTCATCATGTTGCCCGGGCCGCTCATCGCCGGGCCGCTGATGCTCGTCGCGACGAGGTCGAGGCCCGAGACGAAGTAGTTCGCCGTCGAGCCGACGTTGTTCGACTCGCCGAAGGGGCCCTCGGCGACCACGTTCGTGTGATCGGCCTCGACGAGCACGTAGTAGTTGCCGTTCGGCGGCGTCGCGATGCTGCCCGACGCGGTGCCGGTGACCGTCATGCCGCCCGCGACCGACAGCGGCATCGTCGACGCGAACAGGAAGATGTCGGTCGCGGTCTGCAGCGTGCGGTCGGTCGACAGGTACGCGCGCCAGAGGAACATGTTCGCGGCGTTCTGGCCGAAGTTCCTGAACCGCGGCGTGATGGAGACGTTCAGCATGCCGCCGGACTCGGTCACCGAGTTCAGCTGGACGTTGTCGACCGCGAGGTCGGGCTGCACCGGCTGGCCGATGACGTACAGCGTGTCGGTCGGAAAGTTCGTCATCGTGCACGACGCGCTGGTCGACGAGCACGGCATGTTGTTCGGCGGCAGCGGCAGCGAGGCGCCCATCGTGCCGGTCGCGTTCTCGAACCCGACCGTCGCGCTGCCGCCGGTGCCGGTCTTCGGGCCGTAGTGCATCTGGATGCTGCCGCCGGCCGACAGCGTCAGCTTCATGGTGAAGCGGTGCGAGGTCGAGTTCCACGGCTCGATGTCCTTCCACTCGACGGTGAACTCGCTCGACGTCATCACGTACGAGACGCTGCTGATGCCGGACTTGAGCTGCAGGTCGTCCCACCACGGCGCGATGACGTTGTGCATCGAGCGCGTCGTCGACGGCATCGCATCGCCCGTGGTGCAGAAGCCGGTGCACTGGGTGATGTCGAAGATGACGAACCCGTTCGTGTGCACCCGGAGCTGGGTGTACGTGCTGCCGTAGTACGGGAACGCGAACGGCAGCGTCAGCAGAACCGATGACTCGTCGCTGCTGCTGAACCCACCCGTGCCGACGGGGATGAGGGTGCCTCCGGTCAGCGGCACGTACGGCTGGGCCGACGACTGGATGACGTAGTTCTGCGCGAACGCAGCGGGAGCAGCCAGCAGCGCCAGGGTGATCAGGTTCTTCATGACGGTCCTCATCGCCGAACGCTCATATCAGCGTCCAGTGGGGAAACTGAAAGCTGTCGCATGGCTTTGACTGATGGGGCGACGGCTCCCCTGCAATTTCCCTCATGCCCGCGAATCCGCTACGGTCCCGCCCTGCACAGGCCGGCCGAGCCTGCCTCATTCGCCCCATGCGCAACTCGCTCGCCTTCGCCGTTCTGATCGCTCTCGGCGCATCGTGCTTCGCACCCGTGCTCGAGAAGCAGTGTGAGAAGGACCTCGACTGCGGCAGCGGCTGGAAGTGCATCGCCGCCCAGTGTGAGCCCGGCCCCAAAGACGGAGGCACCGGCGGCGGCAACGGCGCCGGCGTCGGCGGCGGAGGCAACGTCGGCGGCGGCAGCGCCGGCTCCGGCGGCGCGGGCGGCGGGCTGTGCAACCCGTCGAGCTGCTCCAGCGGCTGCTGCGCCGGCAACGTCTGCATTCCACCGTCCGGCCAGAACGCCACCAACTGCGGCAGGGGCGGCGCGCAGTGCCTCTCGTGCGCGATGGGCGCGCAGTGCAACGGCGGCGCCTGCGTCGGCAGCCTCTGCGACAGCCGCACCTGTCCGGCCGGCTGCTGCAACAACAACGTCTGCGTTCCCATCTCGCAGCAGAACCAGTTCCAGTGCGGCGTCGGCGGCGGCCTGTGCCAGACCTGCGGCTCGACGAACACCTGCTCGAACGGCACCTGCCAGACGGCGACCGTCTGCAACGCGCAGACGTGCCCGAACGGCTGCTGCTCGGGCAACCAGTGCGTTCCGTTCCTGAACCAGAACCAGATGACCTGCGGCACCGGCGGCGACGCCTGCGCCGCGTGCTCGGGCAGCAACGTGTGCACCGCCGGCGTCTGCCAGCCGTCGGCGTGCAACTCGGCGAACTGCAGCGGCTGCTGCATCAACGGGCTCTGCATCCCGCTCGGCGCGCAGTCGAACGGGACCTGCGGCCGCGGCGGAGCGGCCTGCTCGGCCTGCCCCTCCGGCAACACCTGCAGCAACGGCACGTGCATCGCCAGCGGCTGCGGCCCGCAGACGTGCATGGGCTGCTGCATCAACGGCATGTGCTCGCGCGGCAACGACCAGTTCGCCTGCGGCATCAACGGCCAGGCCTGCGTCACCTGCCCCGCCGGCTCGACGTGCCTGAACGGCACCTGCCAGGGCTGCGGCCCGGCGACCTGCCCCAACGGCTGCTGCCAGTTCGGCTTCTGCCAGGGCGGCAACATCAGCTCGGCGTGCGGCACCGGCGGCCAGGCGTGCACGAGCTGCCCGCCCGGCAACACCTGCTCGTTCCAGAAGTGCACGCCGACGTCGATGGCGACGGTCGGCTCTCCGTGCACGCTCGACGGCGAGTGCGCGAGCCTCGGCATGGGCGCCATCTGCAAGCGCTCCACGTCGACGGGCAACGCGCAGTACCAGGGCGGCTACTGCACCCTGCGCTGCGGCACCGGCGTGATGTGCCCGGGCGGCTCGAGCTGCGCGAGCGCTCCGTCGGCGGGAGAGAACGACTCCATCTGCCTGCAGAACTGCGGAGCCGCCGGCCAGTGCCGCACGCCCGGCTATGCCTGCTACTCGTTCCCCACGGGCGGCTTCAACGCGTGCTGGATCTTCCCCACGCCGACGACGACGCCCGACGCCGGCTTCCGGCCCGACGCCGGCGGCGGCCGCGCGATCGGCGCCGCGTGCACCGACAACTTCCAGTGCCAGCCTCCCAACGGCGCCTTCTGCATCCCGCAGAGCCTCGGAGGTGTGAACACCGGGTACATCTCCGGGTACTGCAGCCGAAATTGTGACGCAACCAACCCGTGCGGCGCGGGTTCGGTGTGCATCACCGAGAACCTCGGCGGCGTCGTGAGCACCACCTGCAAGACCCTCTGCTTCAACCCCGGCGGCGGTCAGGGCATCTGCCGCACCGGCTACGTCTGCCAGCCCTCGCCCGCGGGCGCCGGCTGGTGCGGGCCGCGCTGCAACAACCAGTCGTTCCCCTGCCCCGGGGGCGGCACGTGCAACTTCGCCACCGGCTACTGCCAGTGAGCTTTCGCTTCTTCGTGCGTGAGGTGTCCATGAGCTTCATGAGGCAGCTCGTCTTGATGGTGACGCTGACGGCAGGAGTGGCGCTGGCCAAGCCGCCGGCTCCGGCGTCGTTCTGTGGGAAGTACTCGACGGCGCCCGCGTGCACCGGCGTGCAGGTGGCGTGCAGCTACTGCCACACGAGCCCGCCGCTGCGGAACGCGTACGGCACGGCTCTGGAGCTGCAGCTCGCGCCGGGCGCTCCGCGGCCGCTGTCCGACGGCGACTTCGCCACCGCGCTGCCCGCCGCGCTGACCGCGGTCGAGATGCTCGACAGCGACGGCGACAACGTCTCGAACCTCGTCGAGATTCAGAAGGGCACGCTGCCGGCCGAGCGGAAGAGCTTCCCCAACGACGTGCCCTGCGCCGGCGGCGAGAACCCCTCGTACCAGGTGTGCAAGTACGACGCGCGCTACGCCTTCAAGAAGGTGCGGCTCGACTTCTGCGGCGCCTCGCCGACGTGGGAGCAGATGGAGGCCTTCGACGCCGCCGCCGACAAGGCCGCGTTCATCGACGTGGAGCTCGACGCCTGCCTGGCCTCGGAGTTCTGGCGCGGCAAGAACGGCCAGCTCTGGGAGCTCGCGCACAAGAAGGTGCGGCCCTTGGGCACGCTGAAGTCCGGCGAGGACCAGGGCCTCATCGCGCTCGCCGACTACTACGACGACTACGCGCTGTTCACCTGGGCGCAGATCGACGACCACGACGCGCGCGACGTCTTGACCGCGAACTTCTACGTCACGCGCGCGACGAACCCCACGCGCTACATGGCGGTGAACAGCAAGGGCGGCCAGGCGGTCTCGATGGACAAGCGCGCCGGCAACCTCACCACCGCGTGGAACCTCGTCTACAACGTGATGTTCACCGCGCTGCCCCGCAACGCGGCGAGCCAGGCGTACCGCTCGTACCTGGGCCTCGACATCGCGAAGCAAGAGGGCCTCTACCCCGTCGCGAACGAGCCGCGCGACTACGACGCCAAAGGCGTGCAGCAGGACCTGTGCAAGCAGTGCCACGCGACGCTCGACCCGCTCTCGTACCCCTGGCGCAACTACAACGGCCTCACCCAGCCGTTCGCGCAGTACCAGGCGAACCGCATCGAGGCGCACTTCGCCGGCGAGGCTCCGACCATCAGCCAGATCCCCGAGGTCGGCTACATCCTCGGCCAGCGCGTCACGTCGCTGCAGGAATGGGGTCGCGTCGCCGCCGACTCCGACGCGTTCGCGGTGAACACGGTGATGGACTACTGGAAGCTGACGATGGGCGACGCCCCGCTTCCCGAGCAGAACGACCAGTTCGTGAAGCTCTGGAGGGACCTCAAAGGCGTGCACGGCTACAGCATCACCAAGATGCTCCACGCGCTGGTGAAGACGGAGGCGTACGGTGCTCCGTAAAGCTCTCATCCTGATGGCGGTGCTCGGCGCGGCGGCGTGCGACAACGGCATGAACAACGGCGGCGTCGGCGGCGGCTCGGGCACCGGCGGCTCGGGGGCCGGCGGCGGCGGCACCGGCGGCAGCGGAGGCGGCGCCGACCCCATCGCGCAGTCCGCGAAGGCCAACGTCCGCTTCAAGCGCGCCTTCCGCCTCACCGCGGACTACGCGCAGGCGCTCTCGCTTCCGGTCGGACAACTCTGCAACGAGCTCGGGCAGTACCCGTGCACCACGGTCGTGCACCCCATCGCGCTCGGCAGCACCGACCCGTACGGCGTCGGCCTCTACGAGCCGCTGCCGTTCACCGGCATGTCGTCTCCCATCGTCACCGACCGCGTGGCGCTGTCGGCGTGCCTGCAGCGCGTGCAGGCGGACCTCGCCGCCGGCTCGAGCGCGGTCGTCTTCAAGGGCGTGGTGCCCGACGGCGCCGGCAAGCTGAACATCGAGTCGTCCGAGGTGCGCGAGGCCATCGACGCGCTGTACCGCCGCGCGACGCTGCGGCGCGCGACCGACGCCGAGGTCGGCCACTTGAAGCAGCTCTACAAGGACATCGAAGCGACCGGGAAGGCGCAAGCCGGCCAGTCGTGGATGACGCTGTCCTGCTTCGCGGTGCTCACGAGCGTGGAGGCTCTGTTCTACTGATGAAACCCAGGCTCTCACGTCGTGACATGTTGCGTGCCCTGTCGGTGTGCGGGGCCGGCGGTGCGGCGACGCTCTCTCCGCTGTTGGCTTCCTGCCGTCGCGAGGAGGACAAAGCCTTCGGCGTCGACCGCAAGACGCTCGACCCCGACGCGCGCTTCCTCATCGTCATCGCGGCCAGCGGCGGCGCGAGCATCGTCGACAGCTTCATGGCCGTTCGCCAGGGCGAGTGCGCGAACGCGGCGACGGTGAACTGCTTCCCCGACGCCGACGTGACCGACGTCTCGGGCACGCCGTTCCGCGCGGTGCGCGTGCCGAGCCAGCCGCTCGGCGCGATCCCCATCAACGTCTCGGGCGACCAGAACCCGTTCGTGAACAAGCACAAGGCCGACATGCTGGTGGCCGCGTCGACCGGCACGAGCGTGAACCACGTCATCGCGCAGAAGCGCAGCATCACCGGCAACGGCGCGTGGAAGGGCCGCACCCTGCAGGAGTGCGTCGCGCTGCAGTACGGCGCCACGTACCCGATTCCGAACGTGAACATGGGCGTGCAGGGCTACCTCGAGCGCGGCTCGGACGACGAGCTGCCGGCCTACTGCTACGCGGAGAACGTCACGCAGCCGGCGCTGTGGCCGCTCGGCCTGTCGGGCTCGAAGGGCATCAAGGGCGCCCCCGACGCCGAGCTCATCGCGATGGCGCGCAAGCTGCGCAACGAGAAGCTCGACCCCGAGTCGGTGTTCGCGCGCACGTTCGCGAAGAGCCCGCGGCTGTCGCGCTGGTACGAGCAGCGCAGCACGCAGCAGGACAAGCTCGAGGCCGCCGACCTCATCACCCGGCTCAACATCCTGCCGAACACCGCGCAGATTCCGCTCAACGAGTACGGCCTGTCGAGCTCGCCCGACGCGCAGCGGCTGCAGGGGCTGTTCCCGAACTTCTTCACCGACCCGTTCGAGGGCCAGGCGGCGCTCGCGTTCCTCCTGCTCAAGTACCGGGTGAGCGTCTCGGTCACCATCGGGCCTTCGTTCAACGTCGTGCTCGCGGGGAACCAGCTCGGCAACCCGCCGCTCGCGTTCGACTACTCGCACAACGCCCACCGCGCGACGCAGGCGTTCATGTGGGGGAAGATTCTCTCGGTCGCCGACCGCCTCATCGACCTGCTCAAGGCCGAGCCGCTCGACGCGACCAGCGGCCTGTCGATGTGGGACCGCTCGCTCATCTACGTCGCCACCGACTTCGGCCGCACGCGCGCGCGCCTGGGCGGCAACACCGGCTTCGGCACCGGCCACGACATGAACAACGGCTTCCTGATGCTCTCGCCGATGCTCAAGGGCAACACCCTGCTCGGCGGCGTGAACAAGAACACGGCCTACACGTACGGGTTCGACCCCGAGACGGGCGTCGCCGACCCGATGAAGACGCTCAGCAACGAGCGCGACATCTTCGCCGGCATGCTGCACGCGATGGGCGTGAGCACGCCCGACTCCGGCCTGCCGGACGCCAAAGCCTTCCGGAGGGCCTGAGCCGTGGGGCAGTACAGCGAGCACCGCCGGCCGACCGCGGTCCCCAAGGTCGACCGCGTGCAGCGCGACGACGCGACCGGCAGGGACGAGCTCCACACGCAGAAGTCCTTCGAGAAGGCGATGGAGCACCTCAAGCCGAAGCCCAAGCGCTCGTTCGCGGAGCTCATCAAAGAGAAGAAGAAGTGACCCGACTCTGAAGCGGATGTCGAGAAAGCCAGCTCGGCTCCGACCTATGCACGAGGCGCCCATGACGGGCGCCCGCTTCGGAGGCAAAGACCGTGAAGTTCATCCTGATGATGCACGCCCCGTGGGGCGAGACCGGTGACTGGGAAATCCTGAAGTGGCCGAAGAGCGCCATCGACGCGCACCTGGCCGTCTTCGCCGAGCTCAACAAGGAGCTGGAGAAGAAGGGCGAGCTGGTCGCCATCGACGGGCTGGCGCCGCCCAGGGAAGCGCGCCTGGTCAGAGCCAACCCGAAGGGGGGCGCTCCCGTCACCGACGGTCCCTTCGCCGAGTCGAAGGAGTTCCTCGCCGGCTGGTGGATCGTCGACGTCGACAGCCCCGAGCGCGCCTTCGAGATCGCCGCGCGGGCCTCGGCGGCGCCGGGGCGTGACGGAAGGCCGCTCAACATGCCCATCGAGGTGCGGCAGGTCATGTCCGGCGGCGTGTGACCGCCCGGCGCAGCTTTCTTCAGTTCGTCGCGGTGATGCCCTCGAGCGACGGCAGCTCGGCGAGGTTCGGCTGCAGCACGATCTCGATGCGGCGGTTCTGGGCCTTGTGCTCGGGCGTGTCGTTCGGCGCGACGGGGTCGAACTCTCCGTAGCCCGCCGCGGCGAGCGCCTGCGGCTTCATGCCCTGCTTGATGAGGTGGTTCACGACCTCGACCGCGCGTGAGGCCGACAGGTCCCAGTTCGACGGGAAGCGCGGCGTCTTGATCGGCACGTCGTCGGTGTGGCCGGCCACCAGGAAGCTGCGGTCGGTCATGGCGCCGAGCACCTCGGCGATCCGCGTCAGCGTCTTCGCGCCCTCGGCCTTGACCTCGGTCTTGCCCGAGTCGAACAGCACCGCGTCGGGCAGCGACAGCAGCATGCGGCCGTTGCGCACCACGACCTTGAGCTGGTTCGCGCTGATCATCGCCTGGAACTTGTCGACGAGCTTCTTGAACGTGGCGAGCCGCTGCTCGGCCGCTTCGCGCTGCTTGCGCAGCTCCTCCAGCCGGTGCTTCGTGTCCTCCAGGCCCTGGGCGAGCGCTCCCTTCTCGCTCATCAGCTTGTCGACGTTCTGGCCGAGCTTCTCGAGCCGCTTCTTGAGCTCTCCGACCACCGCGGTCTGGTCGTCGAGCTGCTTGCGCAGCGAGTCGCGCTGCCCCGTCACGTCGGTCGCGGACGCGCGGCTCTGCTCGAGGTCCTTGTTGAGGGCGGCGAGCTGCGCCTCGAGGGCGCCCAGCTTCTTCTCGAGCTCGGCCTGCTTCTCTGCTGCGGCCTTCTCTTGCGAGGCCCGCAGGCTCTCGGCCTCGGCGAGCTTCTTCTCGTGCGTCGACGTCGTCACGCACGCAGACGCGAGGAACACCACGGACAGGACGCGGATAGTCATTCGATGGCTCCTGGTTGGAGATGCGATGGCTCGCGCCGCCTGCGATCAACGCGCCAGCGCGCTTCCCTTGGAGGGACCCGCGGTCGCGCCCGGCCAGCGTTGCGCCGCGCCACGCTCCGTTGCGAATTGCGGCGCCGGGGCCTTCAGGGCTCGACGAGCGCCCGGCGGACGACTGCGGCTGCCTGCTGGGGCACCGTGAGCGCGAACGTCGGCGAGTCTGCGCAGCCCCGATGACACCCGCCCCGGAACGGTTTCAGCCGCTCAAGGCTCCCCGAAGCGAGCCACGTACTGCGACCACAGGCGCTGGTCCCACTCGACCTCGAAGCGGTTCGCGTACGGCTCGCCGCGCTCGACGTCGACGTGATGTCCGAGCTCGTGCATCAGCACGCGCAGCAGCTGGAACGCGCGGATCTGCCGCTCGCTGAAATCGCAGAACACGCGCCCGTAGTGGAGCTTCATCGGGACGCCGTAGCGCTCGAGCGAGGCGCGGTGCTCGTCGACGAAGTCCTTCGACCACCAGGCCCACAGCTCGCGCGGCCACGCGCAGACCGCTACGACACCGCGACGGTACCAGCCGAGTGCGCTCGGGTCCGCAGACAGCATGACGTGCTCGACGCCGCCGGTGAGCTCGGCCGGCACCAGCTCGAGGAACGACTCGACGTCAGCGACCGTGAGGATGTGCCGAAAGCCACGCGGCGGCCGCTCGCGAATGACGAGCGGGGCATCGCGCTGCGGTGTGCACGCCCACCGGTTCTTCCGCTGCACCCGGCCGTCCCGAACCGACGGCGCAGTCTTCCGCGCGGTGAGCCACATGGCCGGCGAGACGAGCGCGCGGCGACGACCTGACGGCCCGAGGCCGGCGCTGGCGCGCGTCGCCACCGCCTGCACCGGCGCCCTCGTCGCCTGGCGCAACACCCAGCCGCAAGTTGAGACGAGAATCTCACGCGGCCAGATGAGACTTCGTCAGCCCGCCGCAGCCGCCGCTCCGCCCTCTGGCGCGGCCCTTCGCAGCGGCACCGACGGCAGCACGAGCGTGAGCAACAGCGCGAGCACGGCCAGCCCCAGCGCCAGGCGGTACACGGCGCGGACGCCCGCGGCGTACGCGGGGCGCTCGAGGTCGCGGCGCCGCCCCGCATCCAGCTTCGCCTGAATCCGCTCCCGCGCCTGCGCGACGGCGGTCTCCTCCGCGCGCGCGAGGTCTGCCGAGCCCGGCATCGTGCGCCGCACCACCGCGCGCGGGCCTCCGCCGGCGAGCACCGAGCGCACCTCGTCGTCGGCCCACGGCTGCTGGCCCACCATCGCCGCCGCCTGCGCGTCACCGTCGAGCGCCTTCGCGATGAGCGCGGTGGCGCCGGTGTACCGGGCCTCGGCCTCGCCGCGGTGGCTCTCGAGCCCGTCGGCGAACGCCGCCGCGAACACCGCGCCGGCGAGGGTGACGCCGACGGTGCCGCCCATCTGCCGGAAGAAGGTCGCCAGCCCCGTCGCGCTGCCGAGCTGCTGCGGCGGAATCGAGTTCTGAATCGCGATGGTGTACAGCGGAATCGAAGGCCCCAGGCCCACGCCGACGAGCACCATCTTCAGCGTCACCTCGGCCCGCGTCGCGTCGTCGTGCAGCGTGAACGCCATCACCGCGAGCGCGCCGATGAGCACGAGCAGCCCCACCACCATCGTGCCCTTGTAGCGGCCCAGCCGCGAGGCGAGCTGGCCCGAGCTCACGTTGCCGGCGATGACCCCGAGCGTCATCGGCACCATGGCGAGGCCCGCCGCCGTCTCCGACACGCCCTGCACCCGCATCATGTACAGCGGCAGGAAGACCATCGGGGACATGAACACGCCGCCGAGCACGAACACCGCCGCGTTGCCGACGGCGAAGAGTCGCGACCTGAACAGCGAGAGGTCGACGAGCGGCTGCTCGCGGCGGCGCTCCCACGTGATGAACGCGAAGAGGAACACGGCGCCCCCGACGAACATCGCGGTCGAAAGCGCCGGCGGCAGACCGGGGCCCATCACGCCGCCCTCGCCCAGCTGCCGCCGCGACAGCGACATCGCGACGAGCACGGGCCCGACGGCGAGCGCGAGCAGCGCGGCCCCGACCCAGTCGACGCGCGGCTTCACCGCCTGTGGCCGCAGGAGCGGAGGCATGCGCGTGATGATGAAGAACAGCGCGAGGGCTCCGACCGGCAGGTTGATGAAGAACACCCAGTGCCAGCCGAAGTGGTGCGTGATGAAGCCGCCGAGCAGCGGGCCGACGAGCGACGAGAGGCCGAAGACTCCGCCGAAGATGCCGCTGTACTTGCCGCGCTCGGCGGGAGCGAACATGTCGGCGACGACGGCGAACGCGGTGGTGAACAGCGCCGCCGAGCCCACGCCCTGCAGCGCGCGCGCGGCGATGAGCTGCCAGGTGCTCTGCGACAGGCCGCACAGCACTGACGCGAACAGGAAGATGCCGATGGCGGTGATGACGACCCGGCGGCGGCCGAACAGGTCCGACAGCTTTCCCCAGACCGGCACCAGCAGCGTCGAGGCCAGCATGTAGGAGGTCGTTATCCACGCGTAGAGCGAGGGCGGAATCTTCAGGTCCTCGACGATGGTCGGCGCGGCGGTGGCGACGACGGTCTGGTCCAGCGCCGCGAGCAAGAGCCCGAGGAGCGTCCCCACGAAGGTGAACACCTTCTGCTCTCGCGTCAGCTCCATTCCTCAAAGGCCGGTTCGTAGTAGTAAGCGGGCTCCATGGCCAACGCTCCGAAGAAGTCGGGTGCCCGACCGCCTCCGCCGCTCGACAAAGATTTCGACGGCGCCGAGCACCGGCAGTTCCCCCGCGCGAAGATGGCCGTCCCGTTCCGTCTGTGGATGGGCGAGGGCGCCGAGCGCCGGTTCAGCGCCTCGCTGACGAGCGCGAACATCTCGGTCAGCGGGGCCTTCCTCGAGTCCACGTTCTTCCTCCCGGTGGGCAAGAAGCTCTCGTGCAGCTTCGAGCTCGACGAGGAAGAGGACCCGGTGCTCGCCGAGGGAGAGATCGTCCGCCAGGAGACCCCGAACTCGCGCGGCGAGGGCCGCAGCGGCTTCGCCCTGCGCTTCACCCAGTTCTTCCAGCAGAGCGAAGTCACGCTCGCGAAGCTCTTCCTGGGAGAGAAGCTGCGCGACTTCGCCGAGGTCTACCTCTCCAGCAAGCGCGCCCGCGCGCTCAACAACGAGCTCGATCGCTGCGTCGACGCGCTCGCCGCGTGGGAGCTGAAGAAGGTCACGAGCCCCGGCGACGCCTGGGACCTGCACGCCGCGCGGAAGTGAGAGAGGGCGAGCGACAGCGCGTCGTCTCCGCCGAGGAGTCGTACCGAGAGAAGCCGCACGAGAAGCTCGCGCGGCTCGTCCCGCACGCCGCGCAGGAGCGCGACCCCGACGAGCAGCGCCGCATCACGACCGAGCTCATCGACACGCTCGTCGAGATGCGCGCGCCCGGCGACGAGGCCGAGGAAGCCGCGGTCCTGCTCGCGCACCTCGACGCCAAGACCCTCGAGTACCTGATCGACGAGAAGGGCCGGCGCGCCCGCCGCGAAGCCGTCGCGACGCTGCTGTCGCTCGGCTTTCCGCACGCGCTCAAGGTGAGCCCCGACGACCTCGAGTCGTACCGCATCGACGAGGAGTCGGTCGGAGCCCAGCTGCTCGCGTCGCAGGAGCGCTGGCGCTCCAGCGGCAAAGCAGCCTTCACCGTCTTCGCCAGCGGCGCGCTGATCTCGGCGATGACACGATCGCTCGTGTGGGGAGCGATCGCGTCAGCAGTCGTGGGCTTCTTCGCGCTCGTGTCGCTGGTACCGAACAGCGAAGAGTGACTCAGCCCTTCGCGGCGGCGGCGGCCTTCGGGGTCTTGCCCTTCTTCACTTCGGCGCCCTCGAAGAGCGCCTTGAAGTCGGCGACCTCGGGCTGCTTCTTCGCCTTGAGCACTTCGTTGACGGCCTTGAAGAGCTTGCTGCGGACCTTGCGCGGCTGGGCCTTGCCCTCGAGGGCGGCCTCGACCTGGTGCAGCGAGACGCCGCGGCCGGCGGTCGGCTTGCCGAGGTTCAGCTCGGCGTACTTCTTGTCCTTGTCGTCGGGCGTGCGGCGCTTCTTCGCGCGCAGGCTGAGCAGCTTGCGACCGTCGTTGCCCCAGCGCTCACGGCTGTTGCTGACGCCGACGAGGTCCTCGGCCTTGATGCCCTTGCTCTCGATGAAGCTCTTGAAAGTTCCCATGAGGGCGTCCCTCTACGCTGATCCGCGGGGCGGTTTCAACGTCCATCGGGGAGGAACACTTGATCGCGTGTGCCCTCTATGTGTAAGAGCCCCTCCCCCTATGGCGAAGATTTCGAAGGTGAACAAGAACGAGCAGCGGAAGAAGCTCGTCACGAAGTACGCAGCGCGCCGCCGCGAGCTGAAGGCGCTCATCAAGAATCCTGCGACCCCCGCGGAAGAGCGCGTCGCCGCTCAGGTGAAGCTGCAGAAGCTCCCGAAGGATTCGAACCCCATCCGCGTCGTGCAGCGCTGCATGGTGACCGGCCGTCCCCGCGGCAACCTGCGGTACTTCCAGCTCAGCCGCATCACCTTCCGTGAGAAGGCGCTCAAGGGCGAGCTGACCGGCGTCGTGAAGTCGAGCTGGTAAGAGAGGAAACGGATCATGTCGCGCGTTTGTCAGGTCACTGGAAAGCGTCCGCTGGTCGGCAACAACGTCAGCCACGCGAACAACAAGACGAAGACCCGCAGCAAGCCGAACCTGCAGTACCACCGCTTCTTCGTGCCCAGCATGCGGAAGTGGATCCGCATTCGCGTCTCGGCGCACGGCCTGCGCATCATCAATGCGCGTGGCATCGACGCGGTCGCCGCCGAGCTCAAGGCGAACGGCGAGATCTAAGCGAGCCGCGGGAACACTTCCGGGCGCACCATGAAGGTCGCGTCCGGGAGTCGCCGCTGGTTCGACTGCAGGACCCGCTTCATCACGAAGTCGAAGAGCAGCGGATCGTGCTGATCAATCTCGTTCAGCGCCTTCCGCTGTTCCGCCGTGATGAAGCCGTTCGACTCCACCGCGCGCGTCTGCATCAGGACGTTGATGGCGGGCAGCGGGTAGTCGCTTCCGTTGATCAGCCGTGAGCTGAGCTCGGGGTTCTCGAGGACCTCTTTCAGCGGCGCGCCGATGCGGTTCACGATCGTCATCGCGCTCACCTCGCCCCAGAGCCGGCCCTCGTACTGCTTGTCGAGCATGAGGCGCTTGAAGAGCTCGAAGTTGTCGGTGAACGGCTGGCCCTCTTTGTCGAGGTCGGGGTTCTGGCCGAGCGACGCGCAGTGGGCGACGACGGTGATGACGCCGCGCTCGAGCGGCCGCCGCAGCTTGAGCGGGTTGCCTAGGCGCTGGCGCTCTTCGGCGTGCACGGCCTTCTCTTCGCCGGCGTGGCTGATCAGCGGGACTTTCAGCCGCGCCATCGCGTCGTAGAACGCGTCGCACTTCGGCGAGGCGGGGTCGATGTTCATCGCGTTGGGCAGCCACTTCACCGCGACGGCGCCGGCCTCGACCGCCTTCTCGAGGGCGTCGACGGCGTCGGGCCGGTACGGGTGCACCGAGGCGCACGCGACGAAATAGTCGGGGTGCTTCTTGGCGAGCGCGGTGACGTACTCGTTGGGCGTGAAGAACTCGGACTCGTCGGGCCTTGGCTTGCCGTCGTCGTCGTGCAGCTGATCGAACGCGAAGATGAGCGCCCGCCCGTGCGGGGCCTGCCGCGAGAGATAGCCCGCGAGCTGGTCGATGTACTGGACGTCGCACTGCTCGAGGTCGGTGACGCCGGCCGCCTGCTCGTAGACGGTGAACTTGAGGTACTCGATGGGGCTCGAGGCGCTGGTGAAGCGCTTGCCGATGAAGCAGCCGGTGCCGCCGGCTCCGGTGCCCAGCACGTGCACGTGGGTGTCGAGGACGCGGGCGGGGTCCAGGCCCTTCCAGGCCTCGGCGATGAGGGCCTGGGCCTCTGGGCTCAGCGGGCCGCCCGGCTTGCCGGCGCGCGCGATGCGCTGGTGGCCGTAGCGAAGGCTGGTGAAGAGGGTGGCTCCGCCGACGAAGAGGATGAGGCGGCGGCGCGTGATGAGCTTCGGCATGAAGGCGGCGGCGCGGACGATGCCCCAGCTTCCGGGACGGCGGAAGCACTTCAGGGGCGGAACGGCCGCTTGACCTGGCTCGCTTGCCAAAACCGAAGGACTTCGACCTGCTCCGCATCGACCGAGTAGTACAGCAGGTACCGCGAGCCCCTGAGGTAGAGGAACCGGATGCCCGCCTCGGGTGGCGGTCCAGGAGCCGCCGCGCCCACGCCGGGCGACACTGCGAGGATGCGAAGCGCCCGGCGCAGATCCTGTCGCAGGCGGTGCGGCGCTTTGTCGCGATTCAGGCTCCACCAGCGAAGCGCGGCCAGAATCTCATCGCGCGCTTCCGGCGAGAACTTGATGAGCTTCATGCTCCGTCGATGTCTTTGAGCATCTGCTCCAGGGTGACGAAATCGCCGGCGCGGATGCGAGCCTGCGCATCGAGCAGCATCTTCACCTGCTCGGCAGTGAGCTCGCCCTCTCCGTCGTCGTCGTCATCGATGAGCACCGTGAATCGGCGGCCCTCGGGCAGCGGTTCGTCATCTCCTTCGAGGACGAGCTGCCCGTGTTTCACGACGCCGGTCGCGATACTCATGCGAATAGCTTATCCAAGCGCAGCGCTCAGCGCTCGACCATGCCACGCGAGATCGTCCTCGTCACCGATGCCCGTCCGTTCGCGGACGACGTGAAGCAGGAGCTCGCGCAGGTGACTCCCGCGCTCGAGCGCGCCGGCCTGCGCGTCCGCACCGGAGCATGGGACGACCCGGCGTTCGACTGGGGCTCCGTCGAGCTGGCGGTGCTGCGGACGCCGTGGAACTACCACCGCCACGTGCGCGAGTTCCTCGCGTGGACTCGGCGGGTCCCGCGGCTGCTGAACCCTCCCGACGTCGTCGCGTGGAACGCGGTGAAGACGTACCTGCGAGACCTCGAGCAGCGCGGCTTCCCCATCGTCCCCACGCGGTGGGTCGAGCGCGACGACGACCCGCTCGACGCGTGGGACGAGATGGTGCTCAAGCCGACGGTCTCCGCGGGCTCGTTCCGCACGAAGCGCTTCCGCCGCGGCGAGGCGCCGCGCGCTCTCTTGCGCGAGATTCTGTCCGAGGGCCCCGCAATGCTGCAGCCGTACCTGCCCTCCGTCGAGACGAGCGGAGAGCGCAGCCTCGTCTTCTTCGCCGGTGAGCTCTCGCACGTGGTGAAGCGGCACCCGCCGCTCGAGACCGGCCTGCACGGCGGCGTGCCGGTGCCGGTCGAGCCCGACGAGCTCGACCTCGCGCAGCGGCTGCTCGCCACGCAGCCGCCGCTGCTCTACGCGCGCGTCGACCTGGCCCGTGACGCGAGCGGCGCGGTGGTGCTGATGGAGCTCGAGCTGATCGAGCCGTCGCTCTTCCTCGAGACGGCTCCGGGCGCAGCAGACCGCTTTGCTTCCGCGGCACTCCGTTTTCTCAGAAGCTAAGCATCGGTAACCACACAACCTTTTGAGGGCTCGCCGCGACGATGAGAGGTCTGGTCGCGGTGTCTGGAGCCCTCAACATGCCCTCTCCTCTTCGTCGAAGCGCTTTCGCTCCCAAGCTGGAAACGCAGTCCGCCCCCACGCCGGTGAGGCCGCACGCCGAGTGGGCCGACCGCTACCTCGGCAACCACGACGGCGCGCTGACGGCCGACGAGCTCGACGCCTTTCAGCGCGACTGGGGCCACGTCGAAGGAATGACCGAGCGGGTCATCAACCCGCTGCGGCAGGCGCTCGAGGCGCGCAGGCCCGCGCCGCAGCCCGAGCCGGTCGTGACGCCCACGCCGGCGCCCGTCACCACGACGGTGACGACTCCGGTTGCGACTCCGACGGTGACGACGCCGGTCACGAACCCGGTGATCGCTCCGGCGGTGACGACCCCGACGCCGCAGCCGGCGGCGCCGACCTTCACCGTCGGCCAGCTGATGCGCGGCCAGCACCGCACGATGCCGCTGAGCTCCATTCCCGCGACGGGCTTCGCGCAGCAGGCAGCGCGGCTCGCCGACCAGGCGTTCGGTAACGGAGACGGCCAGCTCGACACGAGCGAGCTGCGTGAGCTCGAGAACGTCTCGGCGTACCGCGCCGAGGCGGCGGTGCTGCGCGACGCGCTGGCGCGCCACGGCCGCGTCACCGCGGATCCGACGATGGCTCCTCCCGAGGGAGCGCCCGCGATGGGCGTCTCGGTCGCCTCGCTTCCGCAGGGCATTCGCCCGCTCGCCGAGTTCGCCGACCGCAACGGCAACTTCGACGGCGTGCTCGACTCGCGCGAGGTGACGGAGCACGGCGCGTCGCTCGTGCGCACGAACGGCGGAGCCCCGCTGTCGGAGACGAACCTCGGCGTCCTTCGCCTGATGCACCGGCTGGTGAACAGCGGAGCACCGGTGGCCGGCGTCACGATGCGCGCCGACGGAACCGGCGCGGTCGCGAACTGGCCGCCGCCGGCGTCGCGCATGCTGGCGGCTCCGGAGGCGGTGTCGGCGGAGCGGCGCGCCCTCGCGGCTCGCCTCGTTCGGGGCGGCGGGAGCGCCACGCAGCAGGACGTCGATGCGGTCGTCGCCGACGTGGCGCGGCTGCCGTTGCCGGTGCTGCGCGCGCTCGAGGCGAACAACACGCCCATCCGGGTCGGCCGCGAGAACGTGACCGACGTCGAGCCGTCGCTGCGTCGCGAGCGCCCGCGCGGCTGGGTCGAGGGCCGCACCTTCGCCGAGGTGCCGGGCATCTACCACCCGCCCACCCGCTCGGTGATTCTGTCGACGGAGGACGACGGCCGCGGCGGACGGCGGCTGAGCGACGACCACGGCTCGCTCGACCTGCTGGTCCACGAGGTCGCCCACGCGCTCGACCTGCGCGACGCCTTCGGAGTCGCTCGCGGCAACATTTCCGACAGCCGCGAGTTCCGTGAGGCGTACGACGCCGACCGCACGAACATGGACCGCATGGGCCGCTCGTACCTCACCCAGCACGGTGAGGCCGGCCGCGAAGAGGCGTTCGCCGAGGCGTTCGCTGCGTACGTGTCGGGGAATCAGTTCATGCCGGAGACGACGCCGAACTTGCGGGCGTACTTCGATCGGCTGTTCGCGGGTCTCGAGCGCTAGGGACGTCGGAAAACATGGCCGTGTGCCCTCTCGCTCACGCTGAGCGGAGGCACGCGAAGCGGGCCGTAGTCGAAGCGCGCCCAAAGCCGTCCATCGGCCCGCTTCGACTCCGGCCTGCGGCCTCCGCTCAGCGTGAACGAGAGGCGCGACGAGGCGGGCAGCCGAGCCCCGGCGTGTATTCTGGTCGACCCTCTCAGCGTGAACGTGAGGCGACTTCGGAAGGCGCTCAGTTCGGCGGGTATGCCGCGCCCCAGCGGAACGCGTAGACGCACATCGCGACGAGCAGCACGACAGCCACCGCGACGCGGGCTCGCGGCCGCTGCTCGAGCTCGACGGCTGCGGTCGACCAGAGCGGAAAGTTCGCCTGCACGAAGCGGTGTGAGCTCTGCAGCGAGCCGGTCGACAGCGGCAGCAGCAGGTTGAGCACCGAGAACAGCCAGTACTCCCTGAACCGCCGCCGCACGAGCATGAGCACCGCGAGCCCGATTCCGAGCAGCGCGAAGACGTGATGATCCGCCGAGCGCGCCGTCGAGAACAGCGCGAGGAACGGCACTCCCAACGTTCGACCCCAGCCCTCCTGCACGCGCAGGAAGTAGAACGTCTCACCGACGGCGGCCCGCTGCAGCACGAGCAGCACGAGCAGGCCCGCGGCGGCGATGCTGATGCGCACCGCTCTCCTCGGCCACGGCGCGAGCGCGATGGCGACGGCCAGAATCCAGCCGTTCGGCCGGGCGAGCAGCGCGAGCGCGACGGCAAGGCCGCTGAGCACGTTCCGCCCCTCGCGCGCGGCGTTGAACGCGAGCACCGCGAGGAACAGCGCGAGCGACTCCGCGTACGGCACCGAGAAGAACGTCGTGACCGGGAAGCAGAGCAGCCCGATGACCGCCAGCCGGGCCGCGCCGGCGCCGTGGCTCGCCGTCACCAGGCGAAGCAGGCCGACCGCAGCGAACCACAGCAGCACGTTCGAGATGACGATGCCGGCCACGAACGGCGAGCAGCCGGCGAGCTCGCTCAGGCCGCGCATCAGCGCCGGCATCAGCGGAAAGAACGCCGCGTGGTAGTTCCAGCCTTCCGCCGGCAGCGGCCCGTAACCGCGGGTCGCGATGTCGACGTAGAACATCGTGTCCCAGCGGCCGAAGACGTCGAGGAGCCGGTTCGGGACGTGCTGGAAGTGCAGCGCGCCGTCCGTGCCGCTCCAGAACGGGTACTTCTCTGGAGGACGCTGAAACGCGCTGCCGGCCAGCATCGAGGCGTAGACGAGCGCTCTGGACCCGAAGAACCAGAGCGCCAGCCAGCGCGTCGGTACGGCGTCGACTCCGGCGACAGGTCGTGCCGGAGTCGACACTGCGCTCAAATCACGGAGTGCAGGCGCCCGCGCCCTGCGGCGCCGAGCCACCACCCTGCAGCGTGATTTCCTGGCACGTGCCAGAGCAGGTCGGCATTCCGCCATCGCGGTTGCAGAAGGCGAAGCACTGAGCCGTCGAAGCGCTCGTCCCGATGCAGACGCTGCCCTTCACGCAGGCCGTCGGATTGTTCGTGCAGCTGCCACCCGGCATCGTCATGCCGGTCGCCGCGCAGACCGTGTTCGACGGGCTCGTGAAGAGGCACGAGTCCGTGGCCGTCGGGCAGTTCTGGGCCAGCAGGTCGCAGGCGAGAACATCGCCAGCGCAGAGCGTCTGGATCTCGGGCTCCGGCGCCGGCTTGGCCTGGAAGCCAGCCGTGCAGCTCTTGCCCGCGTTGCAGCTGCCGGGCGCACCCGCCTGAGCGACCGGGCTGCAGTAGCGCGTGCACCGCGCCTGGCCGCCACCGGCCGGGGCGATGCAGAGCAGACCGAGCGCGCACTGGTCGTCCGTCTGCGAGCAGGGCATGTCTTCGGTGATGGTGCCCGCGTCGACGCACGAGCGGTTGCCGGTCATCAGGTTGTGCGCGCACTTCTGGTTCGTCCCCGAGCAGTCCTGGCCGACGACGTCGCAGCCGAGGCGGCACTTGCCCGCCACCGACATGGTGCCGGTGAGGATGCACGTACGGCCCGGAGCACAGGTCGGGCTCGTCTGGAGGTTGCAGGCGGGATCACCACCCGAGCCGCCCGCTCCGCCCGCTCCGCCCGCTCCGCCCGCTCCGCCCGCGCCGCCGGTGCCGGTGCCGCCGCCCGTCGAGCCGCTGCCGCCGCCCGTGGTGCCGCTGCCGCCGCCCGTCGTGCCGCTGCCGCCACCCGTCGAGCCGCTGCCGCCGCCGGCGCTGCCCGTCACGCAGGTGTTGTTCGAGCAGGTCTGCTGCGGCGAGCACATGCCGCACACGGCACCGCCCTTTCCACAGGCTGCGCGGTCCGTGCCGGCCCTGCACGTGCCCGTCGAGTCGATGCAGCCGTCCGGACACATCGTGTTGTTGTTGTTGTTGCCACACTGCGTGAGCAGCGCGGCTCCGCCAGCGACCGCGGCGACCACCAGAACCTTACGGAGCATGTTTTTCCCTCGGGAGACGTTCAGTCGAAACCGGCCGGGGCCGCCCTTAGCACCGTTGCGTTCCGCACGTCGAGCCAACGTTCATTCATGCCGGTGAGCAGCACCTCACGCGGAGCGCACCAGAGCTGCAGCATGTCGTCCCACTCGCCGAGCACGGCGCACGGCAGCGCCTCGGGCTGCAGCCGGCACAGGTCGTTCAGGTTGTGCACGAGGCCCTCGACGCCCACGACTTCCCACTTCTCGACCGTGCCGTCGTGCAGGCGGACGTCGAGGCGGGTCGCTCCTTCGGGCGCACGGAGGACGTCGAGCAGCTTCAGGCTGGCGAGCTCCATCGCGTGCACCAGCGGCGCGAACGCTTCGTCCGGCGTCACGTCGAGCGCGACCGAGAGGCCGCCGCGCAGCTTCCCGGCGTCGCACAGCTGCAGCAGCGTGCGCGCCTTCTTCGTCGGCCGCCCCTTGAGCACGCCGAGCGCTTTGAGACGGGCCTGGAGCACGGCGCGTGGCTTAACATCGACCGCGTGCAGGAGAAGCTCGTCTACCCCGACGGCATCATCTCGACCGTCGATGCCGCGCGCGGCCGGCTGACGCCGCGCATCCTCGAGCGGCTGAAGAACGAGGCCGGCTACGAGGACGGCGTGAAGCGGCCGAGCTACCCCATCTCGACGATGGACAAGGTCGTGAAGATCTTCGCCGCCGAGCTCTACGCCGGCATGCCCGCGGATCAGGCGCAGTACGAGGTCGGCAAGCTCGCGATGAAGCGGTACACGGACTCGACCGTCGGCAAGGCGCTGATGCCGCTCATCCGCATGCTCGGGCCGATGCGGTTCTTGAAGCGCCTGCCGTCGATGTTCCGGCAGGCCAACAACTACGCCGACGTGAAGGTCGACATCATGGGCCCGGCGACGTTCATCCTCGATCACAACGAGGTGAGCGAGCTGCCGCACTACTTCCGCGGCGTGATGGAGGCTTCAATCGCGCTGATCGGCTTGAAGGAGCCGCGCTGCGAGCTGCTCGAGTACGACGGACACCGGGCGAAATATCGGGTGAGCTGGAACGCGTGAACGCTCGACAGCCCCCTCACCGAAGGCCCTCTCCCCTACGAGGGGAGAGGGAGAGGGTGGACTTCGTGACGCCTACTTCATCGCCATCACGTTCAGGTTCTTGAGCTTGTTGTACTGAGCGAGAACCTTCGGCGCGTAGCCGTTGAGCGGGCTCTTGCCGCGGACGAGCGCGTTGTCGACGGGGCCCGGGCCGCGGTTGTACGCGGTGAGCGCCATCTCGAGGTCGCCGTACATCTCGAGGTAGAAGCCCAAGACCTGCAGGCCGTACTTGATGTTGGTGTCGGGGTCGAACAGGTCGCCGTTGATCGCGAGCACGCGCTTCCAGTGCGGCATGACCTGCATCAGGCCGATGGCGCCGACGGACGAGACCGCGCGCGGGTTGAAGGCGCTCTCCTCGGTCATGATGGCGAGCACGAGGTTCGGGTCGCGGCCGTAGAGCTGCGCGTTCTTGTGAACGAGCGTGGCGATCTGCTTCGCGAGCTCCGGGTCGATGTGCGGGCGCAGCAGGAGGATCTTGAGGAACAGCACGTCCTCGCTGGTGTTGCTCGCGACGGTCTGCCGCAGGTTCATCATCTCCGTGCGAAGCAGGGCCGTCTGCTCAGCCAGGCCGTCGACCTTCTGACGGGTGACCTCGGTCTGCTGACGCTGCTGCTCGAGGCCAATCTGGTTGGTCTCCAGGCGGCGACCGATCATCAGGCCGGCGGCCAGACCCATGGCCAGCAGGGCCAGCTGTGCGATGAACGACGCCATGGCCCAACGGCCCGCGGGCTGCTGCGGGACCTGAACCAGGCTCACCGGGGTGGTCTCAGCCAGGCTGCTCGGTTGCTGCGCTCTCTCCATCATCATGATGCTCTCCCTCCAAAGACGCCCTCAACGAGCGATTCGATGTTGCAGGCTCTATCGGGGTCAAGTTGGGCTTTCATGCCAATCTGAACTGAAACAATTTCATATGGTTGGAGTCACCCAGCGGTAACTGTGCCAACGTTTCGCGGGCGGATCATGACGAGCGATCTGGACCGCTTGTCTGTTCAGGTGCGAACGAAACCTACGGGTCGACGGAGCACGTGGTTGCGGGCTCGGTGAGTCGCGGGCGCTACGTACCGGTTGCACTCGGTCTCTGGGACGAGCGGGACCGTGTGGTAAGGGCGCCCACCATGCGCCTGATCTCCGTTTTCCTGCTCGTCCCGGCCGTCGCTTCTGCCTCCGGCTTCTACATGAGCGAGAACGGAGCGAAGACGCTGATGATGGGCGGCGCGTTCGCGGGGCAGGCGGACGACCTCTCGGCGATTCAGCACAACCCGGCGGGTCTCTCGCAGCTGACGGGCTTCAACTTCATGCTCGATGGCCAGCTCGTCTTCCACGACATCAACTTCCGGCGCCTCGACCGCGGGTTTGATCCGAACAACCCGCCGATGTCGCCGGCGAACGAGGTGCAGAACCAGGGCGGCCCGTTCCTCGTGCCGATGATCGGCGCGGGCCACGGCTTCAAGCTGCTCGGCCGCACGCTCTTCATCGGAGTCGGCGTCTACGGCCCGCCCGCGCACGGGCACTACAAGTTCCCGGCGCCGAACTACGAGCGCGACGCGATGGGGCGGTACGTCGAGACGCCGCTCAAGTACGCGCCGCAGCGCTACACGCTGATCGAGAACAACATCCTCGTCATCTACCCGTCGCTCTCCATCGCGATGGAGGTGGTGCCGAACCGCTTCTCGCTCGGCGTCTCGCTGCAGCCGGTGTTCACGCAGTTCTATTTCACGCAGTCGGTCACCAGCATTCGGCGCGTGCTGCCCGAGCCGATGCGGCAGGCGCAGGAGGACCCGACGTTCGACTCGGTCGTGACGGTGAACCTGCCGATGCAGTACTCGCAGTTCACCGCGGTGTTCGGCGCGCTGGTGCGGCCGACCAACTGGCTGCAGCTCGGCGTCTCGTTCCGCCCGCAGGTGATGATCAACGCGAAGGGCAAGATCGACATCGATCTCGGCGAAGCCGCGACGGGCCTCGGCACGACGGTGATGGGCGACACGACGTGGCTCTCGCTGCGGCTGCCGGCAGAGCTGAAGGTCGGTCTGCACGTGAAGCCGATCTCCAAGCTCGGCATCAACTTCGACTTCGTCTACCAGGGCTGGCAGTCGGTGCAGGAGATCGTGGTGACGCCCGAGGACGTCTCGCTGCGCGTCGGTACGGGCCAGCCGATGCCGGTGACTCCGTTCCGGATTCAGAAGCAGTGGAAGGCCGCGTACAACTTCCGCCTGGGCGCGGCGTACCAGCTGTTCCCGTGGCTCGCGCTGCACCTCGGCGGTTGGTACGAGACCGGCGCGATTCCGCGCGAGTACATCGGAGTCGACTTTCTCCACTTCGAGCGCTTCTTCCTCACCGGCGGCGTCGGCGTGAAGGTGTGGAAGCTCGAGGTGCTGCTGGGCGCGGCCGGCTCTCCCTCGACGACGTACGCGGTCCCCACGAGCGAAGTGCGCGGCGGCAGCACCGAGCCCGAGCCGGCGAGCATCGTCGGCACCGGCGTGTACACGTCGGGGAGCTTCATGGCGACGCTGGGCATCCGCGGCCGCTTCGGAGGAGAAGACCCGACGCCAAGAGCGGAGCAGGAGCCAGTGCAGGCAGCTGCAGCGGATCGCGACGGCAGCCACGGACCGGCCCCTGATGTGTCTCCCAAATGATAAACTTTGACGCTGCGCTTTCTGAACGATCCTTAGAATGTCAATTCCGAGCTGTTCTGAGGACGTCTACGCGATCACGAGCCGCTACCCAACAACGAATGAGAAGTTCTCTGCGCCGACGGCGTTGCCGAGCGCGTCGCGGCTCATGCGAGAGGCCGTCTCCGCGCCTGGTTAGTTCGTTTAGCAGTTTGACCGGTGCCACATCGCTGTGCTCTGGTGCCGGTCGCAGTCGATCCAAGGTTGCCGTTTCACTTTCCCGGGGAGCGAAAATGCATCCGACATTCGGCGTTCGCTGTATGGCGTCTTGCTTGCTGTTTGTCCTCGCGGACGCGACGGGGGCAGCCGCACAAACGTGTGGCTCAGCTCTTGTTTGCAATCAACAAATCTACGCGTACGCGTTCTCCAATAACTACAGCGGAGCCGATGGCGTGTACGGGTACTCAGTCTCCGGGAGCGGGAGTCATGGCGCGAGCTACTCAAGTAACGGAGTTCGAGGTGAAAGCTATTCCGGCAACGGCGTTCAGGGCGAATCGAGTAGCAACGGCGTCAGTGGCGTCTATGGTCAAAACAACGCGTGCACTGGCTATGGGGTTGCGGGCCGCAACAGCACCTCATGTGCCTCTTACGGCGCTGCGATTTATGGCGATGCCTTGAATGGCTCTGGGGCTTGGGCGGGCTACTTTCATGGGTCAGTTGTCATCACAGGGACCATGACCGCAAACGATAAGGACTTTGTTATCGACCACCCAGTCGACCCGGCAAACAAGTATCTTTTTCATCACTCTGTTGAATCGGATGAGATGAAGACCGTCTACGATGGTATTGCAACGTTGGATGCCTCGGGGGAGGCCACGGTATCCCTCCCTTCTTGGTTTGAAGCCTTGAACAGTGACTTCAGGTATCAGCTGACCTGTATCGGTTCGCCAAGCTCCGTCTACATTGCCGAGGAGATCTCGAAGGGACAGTTCAAGATTGCTGGCGGGAAGCCGGGCATCCGCGTGTCTTGGCAGGTCACCGGCGTTCGACATGACCCGTACGCGCGCGCCTATCGGACCCCAGTCGAAGCCGAGAAGGAATTTGCCAACAGAGGCAAGTATCTGGCACCTGAGCTATTCGGCGCCGACCCCGAGACTGGTCGTGCCTTGATGTCCGTAGGAACGCTCAGGCCCAAGATGCGCCAATAGCAATCAATTATACCCAGCGACGGCGACCTTCCGGTATCCAAGGATCCAGCTGGGCGCCTCTATGAAAGCGCGCACGCGCTGCACCTGGGCGCTCAAAGAAGAGATGTGGAGGTACCACGACCTCGAGTGGGGCGTGCCGGTGCACGATGACCGAAGGCACTTCGAGTTCCTCATCCTCGAGGGCGCGCAGGCGGGCTTGTCGTGGTCGACGATCTTGAATCGACGCGAGGGCTACCGGCGTGCGTTCGCCGGGTTCGACCCCGAGAAGGTGGCGCGGTTCACGGCGAAGGACGTCGCGCGGTGCCTCAAAGACGCGGGCATCATCCGCAACCGGCTGAAGGTCGAGTCGGCAGTAAAGAACGCCCGCGCGTTCCTGAAGGTGCAGGAAGAGGACGGCTCGTTCGACTCCCTGTTGTGGAAGCACTACGACGGGAAGCCGAAGGTGAATCGCTGGAAGGAGTCGAAACAGATTCCGGCCACGTCGAAGGAGTCGGACGCAGTGTCGAAGGAGCTCAAAGGCCGCGGCTTCACGTTCGTGGGCTCCACCATCATGTACGCGCACCTGCAGGCGTGCGGGCTGGTGAACGATCACCTGGTGAGCTGCTGGCGGTGGAAGGAAGTCCAGCAACTCCACCGTTCACCCTGAGCGGAGCTGCCCGAAGGGCAGCGCAGTCGAAGGGGCCCGAAGCCGACGCGACGCCCGCTTCGACTCCGGCCTGCGGCCTCCGCTCAGCGTGAACGGAGTCAGCCCAGCTGCTCGACCTTCACCGTCGAGCCGCTCCAGCCGTGCACGACGACGCGGTCTTCCAACCAGCTGACCTCGAGCTCGCCTCCGGCAGGGCCGTCGCCGGTGACGCGCAGCTTCTCTCCGGGAGCGAGCGGATACTCGTCGCCCCACGGCTCGACGTGGACGCGCACGTTCTTCTTGGACCCGTTCTGCAGGATCACGCCGCGGCACCCTTCCAGAAGCCAGCGGAGGCTCCGCCGAGCTGCACGACGACCCAGTCGGCGAACTCGGCGCGGCCCTTCGCGCTGGGGTTCGGGCTGCCGCGCTCGGTGCTGACGCGGTCGATGCCGTGGAAGAAGTCGCGCCACTCGGTGGCGACGCTGACGTCGAAGCCGATGCCCTTCAGCTTCTCGACCAGGTCCTTGCGGCCGATCAGCGCGCGGGCCTCATCGTGGCCGGTGCCCATCACGATGATCTCCTGCCACAGCTGGCGCGGCGAGTAGCCGGGCGGGCGCTTCGGCGTCGGCAGCTTCTCGGAGACGCGGCCGGGGTTCGTCTCGCGCGCGCCGAGCAGCGGGTCAGCCTTCGCGCGCTTGGTGAGCGGCACCACGTGGCCTTCGCGCGTCGCCTTCTCGGTGACGGTCTCGTGCGTGGGTGACGAGGTGAACTCGGACTTCTTCTCTTTGGCGGCAGGCTCTTCGCCTCTGACTCCGACCTTCTCCCCCACGACAGGAGACGGAGAGTGGGTGTCGAGCTTCTTCGGAGTGGTCGTGCCGCTGGCGGGGAAGCGCGTCTTCATGGGTCGAGGGGTTACGGCGTACCGCTATGCGCGGCCGGTTTCCACCCTCCTCAGCTCGAGCGATACGTGCGGGTTTCTTCGCATTCGACGCACCGTCGGCATGACCGTAGCCGACAGTCCGGGGGCGTGTCGCGGTGGGCGCCGGCCGCGAGCGCTCACCGGCTCCGAGAAGAGTCATCGCCCGCGACACAGCGCCGAGTCACGGTGCCGCGTCATGCGACGAAGGTCGCCGCCGCGGGGCAAGTCGGCGCAAACTCTGGCCAGGAATCGGCCGCTGGCTTGCTATGAGCAGCGGCCATGCGCCTCTCCTGGTTCGTTGTCGCGGCGATCGTCTGCGCCGGCTGTGGTGGTGGGTCTTCGGCTGCTGATGGCGGAGAAGGTGGTGGCTCCGCGGGAGCAGGTGGAGGTTCCGCTGGCGGCGGCGATGCGATGGACGGAGGCACCGGCGGCGGCGCGGCAGGTGGTTCGGCGGGAGGCGCCGCCGGTGGTTCGGCGGGAGGCGCCGCCGGCGGTTCGGCAGGAGGCAACGCAGGCGGCGGCAGCGCAGGCGGCGGCAGCGCAGGCGGCGGCAGCGCAGGCGGC
>CALJKW010000063.1 GCA_937980205.1 uncultured Myxococcales bacterium
CCGCCTGCGCTGCCGCCGCCTGCGCTGCCGCCGCCTGCGCTGCCGCCGCCTGCGCTGCCGCCGCCTGCGTTGCCTCCTGCCGAACCGCCGGCGGCGCCTCCCGCCGAACCACCGGCGGCGCCTCCCGCCGAACCACCTGCCGCGCCGCCGCCGGTGCCTCCGTCCATCGCATCGCCGCCGCCAGCGGAACCTCCACCTGCTCCCGCGGAGCCACCACCTTCTCCGCCATCAGCAGCCGAAGACCCACCACCACAGCCGGCGCAGACGATCGCCGCGACAACGAACCAGGAGAGGCGCATGGCCGCTGCTCATAGCAAGCCAGCGGCCGATTCCTGGCCAGAGTTTGCGCCGACTTGCCCCGCGGCGGCGACCTTCGTCGCATGACGCGGCACCGTGACTCGGCGCTGTGTCGCGGGCGATGACTCTTCTCGGAGCCGGTGAGCGCTCGCGGCCGGCGCCCACCGCGACACGCCCCCGGACTGTCGGCTACGGTCATGCCGACGGTGCGTCGAATGCGAAGAAACCCGCACGTATCGCTCGAGCTGAGGAGGGTGGAAACCGGCCGCGCATAGCGGTACGCCGTAACCCCTCGACCCATGAAGACGCGCTTCCCCGCCAGCGGCACGACCACTCCGAAGAAGCTCGACACCCACTCTCCGTCTCCTGTCGTGGGGGAGAAGGTCGGAGTCAGAGGCGAAGAGCCTGCCGCCAAAGAGAAGAAGTCCGAGTTCACCTCGTCACCCACGCACGAGACCGTCACCGAGAAGGCGACGCGCGAAGGCCACGTGGTGCCGCTCACCAAGCGCGCGAAGGCTGACCCGCTGCTCGGCGCGCGCGAGACGAACCCCGGCCGCGTCTCCGAGAAGCTGCCGACGCCGAAGCGCCCGCCCGGCTACTCGCCGCGCCAGCTGTGGCAGGAGATCATCGTGATGGGCACCGGCCACGATGAGGCCCGCGCGCTGATCGGCCGCAAGGACCTGGTCGAGAAGCTGAAGGGCATCGGCTTCGACGTCAGCGTCGCCACCGAGTGGCGCGACTTCTTCCACGGCATCGACCGCGTCAGCACCGAGCGCGGCAGCCCGAACCCCAGCGCGAAGGGCCGCGCCGAGTTCGCCGACTGGGTCGTCGTGCAGCTCGGCGGAGCCTCCGCTGGCTTCTGGAAGGGTGCCGCGGCGTGATCCTGCAGAACGGGTCCAAGAAGAACGTGCGCGTCCACGTCGAGCCGTGGGGCGACGAGTATCCGCTCGCTCCCGGAGAGAAGCTGCGCGTCACCGGCGACGGCCCTGCCGGAGGCGAGCTCGAGGTCAGCTGGTTGGAAGACCGCGTCGTCGTGCACGGCTGGAGCGGCTCGACGGTGAAGGTCGAGCAGCTGGGCTGACTCCGTTCACGCTGAGCGGAGGCCGCAGGCCGGAGTCGAAGCGGGCGTCGCGTCGGCTTCGGGCCCCTTCGACTGCGCTGCCCTTCGGGCAGCTCCGCTCAGGGTGAACGGTGGAGTTGCTGGACTTCCTTCCACCGCCAGCAGCTCACCAGGTGATCGTTCACCAGCCCGCACGCCTGCAGGTGCGCGTACATGATGGTGGAGCCCACGAACGTGAAGCCGCGGCCTTTGAGCTCCTTCGACACTGCGTCCGACTCCTTCGACGTGGCCGGAATCTGTTTCGACTCCTTCCAGCGATTCACCTTCGGCTTCCCGTCGTAGTGCTTCCACAACAGGGAGTCGAACGAGCCGTCCTCTTCCTGCACCTTCAGGAACGCGCGGGCGTTCTTTACTGCCGACTCGACCTTCAGCCGGTTGCGGATGATGCCCGCGTCTTTGAGGCACCGCGCGACGTCCTTCGCCGTGAACCGCGCCACCTTCTCGGGGTCGAACCCGGCGAACGCACGCCGGTAGCCCTCGCGTCGATTCAAGATCGTCGACCACGACAAGCCCGCCTGCGCGCCCTCGAGGATGAGGAACTCGAAGTGCCTTCGGTCATCGTGCACCGGCACGCCCCACTCGAGGTCGTGGTACCTCCACATCTCTTCTTTGAGCGCCCAGGTGCAGCGCGTGCGCGCTTTCATAGAGGCGCCCAGCTGGATCCTTGGATACCGGAAGGTCGCCGTCGCTGGGTATAATTGATTGCTATTGGCGCATCTTGGGCCTGAGCGTTCCTACGGACATCAAGGCACGACCAGTCTCGGGGTCGGCGCCGAATAGCTCAGGTGCCAGATACTTGCCTCTGTTGGCAAATTCCTTCTCGGCTTCGACTGGGGTCCGATAGGCGCGCGCGTACGGGTCATGTCGAACGCCGGTGACCTGCCAAGACACGCGGATGCCCGGCTTCCCGCCAGCAATCTTGAACTGTCCCTTCGAGATCTCCTCGGCAATGTAGACGGAGCTTGGCGAACCGATACAGGTCAGCTGATACCTGAAGTCACTGTTCAAGGCTTCAAACCAAGAAGGGAGGGATACCGTGGCCTCCCCCGAGGCATCCAACGTTGCAATACCATCGTAGACGGTCTTCATCTCATCCGATTCAACAGAGTGATGAAAAAGATACTTGTTTGCCGGGTCGACTGGGTGGTCGATAACAAAGTCCTTATCGTTTGCGGTCATGGTCCCTGTGATGACAACTGACCCATGAAAGTAGCCCGCCCAAGCCCCAGAGCCATTCAAGGCATCGCCATAAATCGCAGCGCCGTAAGAGGCACATGAGGTGCTGTTGCGGCCCGCAACCCCATAGCCAGTGCACGCGTTGTTTTGACCATAGACGCCACTGACGCCGTTGCTACTCGATTCGCCCTGAACGCCGTTGCCGGAATAGCTTTCACCTCGAACTCCGTTACTTGAGTAGCTCGCGCCATGACTCCCGCTCCCGGAGACTGAGTACCCGTACACGCCATCGGCTCCGCTGTAGTTATTGGAGAACGCGTACGCGTAGATTTGTTGATTGCAAACAAGAGCTGAGCCACACGTTTGTGCGGCTGCCCCCGTCGCGTCCGCGAGGACAAACAGCAAGCAAGACGCCATACAGCGAACGCCGAATGTCGGATGCATTTTCGCTCCCCGGGAAAGTGAAACGGCAACCTTGGATCGACTGCGACCGGCACCAGAGCACAGCGATGTGGCACCGGTCAAACTGCTAAACGAACTAACCAGGCGCGGAGACGGCCTCTCGCATGAGCCGCGACGCGCTCGGCAACGCCGTCGGCGCAGAGAACTTCTCATTCGTTGTTGGGTAGCGGCTCGTGATCGCGTAGACGTCCTCAGAACAGCTCGGAATTGACATTCTAAGGATCGTTCAGAAAGCGCAGCGTCAAAGTTTATCATTTGGGAGACACATCAGGGGCCGGTCCGTGGCTGCCGTCGCGATCCGCTGCAGCTGCCTGCACTGGCTCCTGCTCCGCTCTTGGCGTCGGGTCTTCTCCTCCGAAGCGGCCGCGGATGCCCAGCGTCGCCATGAAGCTCCCCGACGTGTACACGCCGGTGCCGACGATGCTCGCCGGCTCGGGCTCGGTGCTGCCGCCGCGCACTTCGCTCGTGGGGACCGCGTACGTCGTCGAGGGAGAGCCGGCCGCGCCCAGCAGCACCTCGAGCTTCCACACCTTCACGCCGACGCCGCCGGTGAGGAAGAAGCGCTCGAAGTGGAGAAAGTCGACTCCGATGTACTCGCGCGGAATCGCGCCGGTCTCGTACCAACCGCCGAGGTGCAGCGCGAGCCACGGGAACAGCTGGTACGCCGCGCCCAGGCGGAAGTTGTACGCGGCCTTCCACTGCTTCTGAATCCGGAACGGAGTCACCGGCATCGGCTGGCCCGTACCGACGCGCAGCGAGACGTCCTCGGGCGTCACCACGATCTCCTGCACCGACTGCCAGCCCTGGTAGACGAAGTCGAAGTTGATGCCGAGCTTGGAGATCGGCTTCACGTGCAGACCGACCTTCAGCTCTGCCGGCAGCCGCAGCGAGAGCCACGTCGTGTCGCCCATCACCGTCGTGCCGAGGCCCGTCGCGGCTTCGCCGAGATCGATGTCGATCTTGCCCTTCGCGTTGATCATCACCTGCGGGCGGAACGAGACGCCGAGCTGCAGCCAGTTGGTCGGCCGCACCAGCGCGCCGAACACCGCGGTGAACTGCGAGTACTGCATCGGCAGGTTCACCGTCACGACCGAGTCGAACGTCGGGTCCTCCTGCGCCTGCCGCATCGGCTCGGGCAGCACGCGCCGAATGCTGGTGACCGACTGCGTGAAATAGAACTGCGTGAACACCGGCTGCAGCGAGACGCCGAGCGAGAAGCGGTTCGGCACCACCTCCATCGCGATGGAGAGCGACGGGTAGATGACGAGGATGTTGTTCTCGATCAGCGTGTAGCGCTGCGGCGCGTACTTGAGCGGCGTCTCGACGTACCGCCCCATCGCGTCGCGCTCGTAGTTCGGCGCCGGGAACTTGTAGTGCCCGTGCGCGGGCGGGCCGTAGACGCCGACTCCGATGAAGAGCGTGCGGCCGAGCAGCTTGAAGCCGTGGCCCGCGCCGATCATCGGCACGAGGAACGGGCCGCCCTGGTTCTGCACCTCGTTCGCCGGCGACATCGGCGGGTTGTTCGGATCAAACCCGCGGTCGAGGCGCCGGAAGTTGATGTCGTGGAAGACGAGCTGGCCATCGAGCATGAAGTTGAAGCCCGTCAGCTGCGAGAGACCCGCCGGGTTGTGCTGAATCGCCGAGAGGTCGTCCGCCTGCCCCGCGAACGCGCCGCCCATCATCAGCGTCTTCGCTCCGTTCTCGCTCATGTAGAAGCCGGAGGCAGAAGCGACGGCCGGGACGAGCAGGAAAACGGAGATCAGGCGCATGGTGGGCGCCCTTACCACACGGTCCCGCTCGTCCCAGAGACCGAGTGCAACCGGTACGTAGCGCCCGCGACTCACCGAGCCCGCAACCACGTGCTCCGTCGACCCGTAGGTTTCGTTCGCACCTGAACAGACAAGCGGTCCAGATCGCTCGTCATGATCCGCCCGCGAAACGTTGGCACAGTTACCGCTGGGTGACTCCAACCATATGAAATTGTTTCAGTTCAGATTGGCATGAAAGCCCAACTTGACCCCGATAGAGCCTGCAACATCGAATCGCTCGTTGAGGGCGTCTTTGGAGGGAGAGCATCATGATGATGGAGAGAGCGCAGCAACCGAGCAGCCTGGCTGAGACCACCCCGGTGAGCCTGGTTCAGGTCCCGCAGCAGCCCGCGGGCCGTTGGGCCATGGCGTCGTTCATCGCACAGCTGGCCCTGCTGGCCATGGGTCTGGCCGCCGGCCTGATGATCGGTCGCCGCCTGGAGACCAACCAGATTGGCCTCGAGCAGCAGCGTCAGCAGACCGAGGTCACCCGTCAGAAGGTCGACGGCCTGGCTGAGCAGACGGCCCTGCTTCGCACGGAGATGATGAACCTGCGGCAGACCGTCGCGAGCAACACCAGCGAGGACGTGCTGTTCCTCAAGATCCTCCTGCTGCGCCCGCACATCGACCCGGAGCTCGCGAAGCAGATCGCCACGCTCGTTCACAAGAACGCGCAGCTCTACGGCCGCGACCCGAACCTCGTGCTCGCCATCATGACCGAGGAGAGCGCCTTCAACCCGCGCGCGGTCTCGTCCGTCGGCGCCATCGGCCTGATGCAGGTCATGCCGCACTGGAAGCGCGTGCTCGCGATCAACGGCGACCTGTTCGACCCCGACACCAACATCAAGTACGGCCTGCAGGTCTTGGGCTTCTACCTCGAGATGTACGGCGACCTCGAGATGGCGCTCACCGCGTACAACCGCGGCCCGGGCCCCGTCGACAACGCGCTCGTCCGCGGCAAGAGCCCGCTCAACGGCTACGCGCCGAAGGTTCTCGCTCAGTACAACAAGCTCAAGAACCTGAACGTGATGGCGATGAAGTAGGCGTCACGAAGTCCACCCTCTCCCTCTCCCCTCGTAGGGGAGAGGGCCTTCGGTGAGGGGGCTGTCGAGCGTTCACGCGTTCCAGCTCACCCGATATTTCGCCCGGTGTCCGTCGTACTCGAGCAGCTCGCAGCGCGGCTCCTTCAAGCCGATCAGCGCGATTGAAGCCTCCATCACGCCGCGGAAGTAGTGCGGCAGCTCGCTCACCTCGTTGTGATCGAGGATGAACGTCGCCGGGCCCATGATGTCGACCTTCACGTCGGCGTAGTTGTTGGCCTGCCGGAACATCGACGGCAGGCGCTTCAAGAACCGCATCGGCCCGAGCATGCGGATGAGCGGCATCAGCGCCTTGCCGACGGTCGAGTCCGTGTACCGCTTCATCGCGAGCTTGCCGACCTCGTACTGCGCCTGATCCGCGGGCATGCCGGCGTAGAGCTCGGCGGCGAAGATCTTCACGACCTTGTCCATCGTCGAGATGGGGTAGCTCGGCCGCTTCACGCCGTCCTCGTAGCCGGCCTCGTTCTTCAGCCGCTCGAGGATGCGCGGCGTCAGCCGGCCGCGCGCGGCATCGACGGTCGAGATGATGCCGTCGGGGTAGACGAGCTTCTCCTGCACGCGGTCGATGTTAAGCCACGCGCCGTGCTCCAGGCCCGTCTCAAAGCGCTCGGCGTGCTCAAGGGGCGGCCGACGAAGAAGGCGCGCACGCTGCTGCAGCTGTGCGACGCCGGGAAGCTGCGCGGCGGCCTCTCGGTCGCGCTCGACGTGACGCCGGACGAAGCGTTCGCGCCGCTGGTGCACGCGATGGAGCTCGCCAGCCTGAAGCTGCTCGACGTCCTCCGTGCGCCCGAAGGAGCGACCCGCCTCGACGTCCGCCTGCACGACGGCACGGTCGAGAAGTGGGAAGTCGTGGGCGTCGAGGGCCTCGTGCACAACCTGAACGACCTGTGCCGGCTGCAGCCCGAGGCGCTGCCGTGCGCCGTGCTCGGCGAGTGGGACGACATGCTGCAGCTCTGGTGCGCTCCGCGTGAGGTGCTGCTCACCGGCATGAATGAACGTTGGCTCGACGTGCGGAACGCAACGGTGCTAAGGGCGGCCCCGGCCGGTTTCGACTGAACGTCTCCCGAGGGAAAAACATGCTCCGTAAGGTTCTGGTGGTCGCCGCGGTCGCTGGCGGAGCCGCGCTGCTCACGCAGTGTGGCAACAACAACAACAACACGATGTGTCCGGACGGCTGCATCGACTCGACGGGCACGTGCAGGGCCGGCACGGACCGCGCAGCCTGTGGAAAGGGCGGTGCCGTGTGCGGCATGTGCTCGCCGCAGCAGACCTGCTCGAACAACACCTGCGTGACGGGCAGCGCCGGCGGCGGCAGCGGCTCGACGGGTGGCGGCAGCGGCACGACGGGCGGCGGCAGCGGCACCACGGGCGGCGGCAGCGGCTCGACGGGCGGCGGCACCGGCACCGGCGGCGCGGGCGGAGCGGGCGGAGCGGGCGGAGCGGGCGGAGCGGGCGGCTCGGGTGGTGATCCCGCCTGCAACCTCCAGACGAGCCCGACCTGTGCTCCGGGCCGTACGTGCATCCTCACCGGCACCATGTCGGTGGCGGGCAAGTGCCGCCTCGGCTGCGACGTCGTCGGCCAGGACTGCTCGGGGACGAACCAGAAGTGCGCGCACAACCTGATGACCGGCAACCGCTCGTGCGTCGACGCGGGCACCATCACCGAAGACATGCCCTGCTCGCAGACGGACGACCAGTGCGCGCTCGGTCTGCTCTGCATCGCCCCGGCCGGTGGCGGCCAGGCGCGGTGCACGCGCTACTGCAGCCCGGTCGCTCAGGCGGGTGCGCCCGGCAGCTGCAACGCGGGCAAGAGCTGCACGGCTGGCTTCCAGGCCAAGCCGGCGCCGGAGCCCGAGATCCAGACGCTCTGCGCTGGCGATGTTCTCGCCTGCGACCTGCTGGCCCAGAACTGCCCGACGGCCACGGACTCGTGCCTCTTCACGAGCCCGTCGAACACGGTCTGCGCGGCGACCGGCATGACGATGCCGGGTGGCAGCTGCACGAACAATCCGACGGCCTGCGTGAAGGGCAGCGTCTGCATCGGGACGAGCGCTTCGACGGCTCAGTGCTTCGCCTTCTGCAACCGCGATGGCGGAATGCCGACCTGCTCTGGCACGTGCCAGGAAATCACGCTGCAGGGTGGTGGCTCGGCGCCGCAGGGCGCGGGCGCCTGCACTCCGTGATTTGAGCGCAGTGTCGACTCCGGCACGACCTGTCGCCGGAGTCGACGCCGTACCGACGCGCTGGCTGGCGCTCTGGTTCTTCGGGTCCAGAGCGCTCGTCTACGCCTCGATGCTGGCCGGCAGCGCGTTTCAGCGTCCTCCAGAGAAGTACCCGTTCTGGAGCGGCACGGACGGCGCGCTGCACTTCCAGCACGTCCCGAACCGGCTCCTCGACGTCTTCGGCCGCTGGGACACGATGTTCTACGTCGACATCGCGACCCGCGGTTACGGGCCGCTGCCGGCGGAAGGCTGGAACTACCACGCGGCGTTCTTTCCGCTGATGCCGGCGCTGATGCGCGGCCTGAGCGAGCTCGCCGGCTGCTCGCCGTTCGTGGCCGGCATCGTCATCTCGAACGTGCTGCTGTGGTTCGCTGCGGTCGGCCTGCTTCGCCTGGTGACGGCGAGCCACGGCGCCGGCGCGGCCCGGCTGGCGGTCATCGGGCTGCTCTGCTTCCCGGTCACGACGTTCTTCTCGGTGCCGTACGCGGAGTCGCTCGCGCTGTTCCTCGCGGTGCTCGCGTTCAACGCCGCGCGCGAGGGGCGGAACGTGCTCAGCGGCCTTGCCGTCGCGCTCGCGCTGCTCGCCCGGCCGAACGGCTGGATTCTGGCCGTCGCCATCGCGCTCGCGCCGTGGCCGAGGAGAGCGGTGCGCATCAGCATCGCCGCCGCGGGCCTGCTCGTGCTGCTCGTGCTGCAGCGGGCCGCCGTCGGTGAGACGTTCTACTTCCTGCGCGTGCAGGAGGGCTGGGGTCGAACGTTGGGAGTGCCGTTCCTCGCGCTGTTCTCGACGGCGCGCTCGGCGGATCATCACGTCTTCGCGCTGCTCGGAATCGGGCTCGCGGTGCTCATGCTCGTGCGGCGGCGGTTCAGGGAGTACTGGCTGTTCTCGGTGCTCAACCTGCTGCTGCCGCTGTCGACCGGCTCGCTGCAGAGCTCACACCGCTTCGTGCAGGCGAACTTTCCGCTCTGGTCGACCGCAGCCGTCGAGCTCGAGCAGCGGCCGCGAGCCCGCGTCGCGGTGGCTGTCGTGCTGCTCGTCGCGATGTGCGTCTACGCGTTCCGCTGGGGCGCGGCATACCCGCCGAACTGAGCGCCTTCCGAAGTCGCCTCACGTTCACGCTGAGAGGGTCGACCAGAATACACGCCGGGGCTCGGCTGCCCGCCTCGTCGCGCCTCTCGTTCACGCTGAGCGGAGGCCGCAGGCCGGAGTCGAAGCGGGCCGATGGACGGCTTTGGGCGCGCTTCGACTACGGCCCGCTTCGCGTGCCTCCGCTCAGCGTGAGCGAGAGGGCACACGGCCATGTTTTCCGACGTCCCTAGCGCTCGAGACCCGCGAACAGCCGATCGAAGTACGCCCGCAAGTTCGGCGTCGTCTCCGGCATGAACTGATTCCCCGACACGTACGCAGCGAACGCCTCGGCGAACGCCTCTTCGCGGCCGGCCTCACCGTGCTGGGTGAGGTACGAGCGGCCCATGCGGTCCATGTTCGTGCGGTCGGCGTCGTACGCCTCACGGAACTCGCGGCTGTCGGAAATGTTGCCGCGAGCGACTCCGAAGGCGTCGCGCAGGTCGAGCGCGTGGGCGACCTCGTGGACCAGCAGGTCGAGCGAGCCGTGGTCGTCGCTCAGCCGCCGTCCGCCGCGGCCGTCGTCCTCCGTCGACAGAATCACCGAGCGGGTGGGCGGGTGGTAGATGCCCGGCACCTCGGCGAAGGTGCGGCCCTCGACCCAGCCGCGCGGGCGCTCGCGACGCAGCGACGGCTCGACGTCGGTCACGTTCTCGCGGCCGACCCGGATGGGCGTGTTGTTCGCCTCGAGCGCGCGCAGCACCGGCAACGGCAGCCGCGCCACGTCGGCGACGACCGCATCGACGTCCTGCTGCGTGGCGCTCCCGCCGCCCCGAACGAGGCGAGCCGCGAGGGCGCGCCGCTCCGCCGACACCGCCTCCGGAGCCGCCAGCATGCGCGACGCCGGCGGCGGCCAGTTCGCGACCGCGCCGGTTCCGTCGGCGCGCATCGTGACGCCGGCCACCGGTGCTCCGCTGTTCACCAGCCGGTGCATCAGGCGAAGGACGCCGAGGTTCGTCTCCGACAGCGGGGCTCCGCCGTTCGTGCGCACGAGCGACGCGCCGTGCTCCGTCACCTCGCGCGAGTCGAGCACGCCGTCGAAGTTGCCGTTGCGGTCGGCGAACTCGGCGAGCGGGCGAATGCCCTGCGGAAGCGAGGCGACCGAGACGCCCATCGCGGGCGCTCCCTCGGGAGGAGCCATCGTCGGATCCGCGGTGACGCGGCCGTGGCGCGCCAGCGCGTCGCGCAGCACCGCCGCCTCGGCGCGGTACGCCGAGACGTTCTCGAGCTCACGCAGCTCGCTCGTGTCGAGCTGGCCGTCTCCGTTACCGAACGCCTGGTCGGCGAGCCGCGCTGCCTGCTGCGCGAAGCCCGTCGCGGGAATGGAGCTCAGCGGCATCGTGCGGTGCTGGCCGCGCATCAGCTGGCCGACGGTGAAGGTCGGCGCCGCCGGCTGCGGCGTCGGGGTCGTCACCGCCGGAGCGATCACCGGGTTCGTGACCGGCGTCGTCACCGTCGGAGTCGCAACCGGAGTCGTCACCGTCGTGGTGACGGGCGCCGGCGTGGGCGTCACGACCGGCTCGGGCTGCGGCGCGGGCCTGCGCGCCTCGAGCGCCTGCCGCAGCGGGTTGATGACCCGCTCGGTCATTCCTTCGACGTGGCCCCAGTCGCGCTGAAAGGCGTCGAGCTCGTCGGCCGTCAGCGCGCCGTCGTGGTTGCCGAGGTAGCGGTCGGCCCACTCGGCGTGCGGCCTCACCGGCGTGGGGGCGGACTGCGTTTCCAGCTTGGGAGCGAAAGCGCTTCGACGAAGAGGAGAGGGCATGTTGAGGGCTCCAGACACCGCGACCAGACCTCTCATCGTCGCGGCGAGCCCTCAAAAGGTTGTGTGGTTACCGATGCTTAGCTTCTGAGAAAACGGAGTGCCGCGGAAGCAAAGCGGTCTGCTGCGCCCGGAGCCGTCTCGAGGAAGAGCGACGGCTCGATCAGCTCGAGCTCCATCAGCACCACCGCGCCGCTCGCGTCACGGGCCAGGTCGACGCGCGCGTAGAGCAGCGGCGGCTGCGTGGCGAGCAGCCGCTGCGCGAGGTCGAGCTCGTCGGGCTCGACCGGCACCGGCACGCCGCCGTGCAGGCCGGTCTCGAGCGGCGGGTGCCGCTTCACCACGTGCGAGAGCTCACCGGCGAAGAAGACGAGGCTGCGCTCTCCGCTCGTCTCGACGGAGGGCAGGTACGGCTGCAGCATTGCGGGGCCCTCGGACAGAATCTCGCGCAAGAGAGCGCGCGGCGCCTCGCCGCGGCGGAAGCGCTTCGTGCGGAACGAGCCCGCGGAGACCGTCGGCTTGAGCACCATCTCGTCCCACGCGTCGAGCGGGTCGTCGTCGCGCTCGACCCACCGCGTGGGGACGATGGGGAAGCCGCGCTGCTCGAGGTCTCGCAGGTACGTCTTCACCGCGTTCCACGCGACGACGTCGGGAGGGTTCAGCAGCCGCGGGACCCGCCGAGTCCACGCGAGGAACTCGCGCACGTGGCGGTGGTAGTTCCACGGCGTCCGCAGCACCGCCAGCTCGACGGAGCCCCAGTCGAACGCCGGGTCGTCCCATGCTCCGGTGCGGACGCGCAGGCCGGCGCGCTCGAGCGCGGGAGTCACCTGCGCGAGCTCCTGCTTCACGTCGTCCGCGAACGGACGGGCATCGGTGACGAGGACGATCTCGCGTGGCATGGTCGAGCGCTGAGCGCTGCGCTTGGATAAGCTATTCGCATGAGTATCGCGACCGGCGTCGTGAAACACGGGCAGCTCGTCCTCGAAGGAGATGACGAACCGCTGCCCGAGGGCCGCCGATTCACGGTGCTCATCGATGACGACGACGACGGAGAGGGCGAGCTCACTGCCGAGCAGGTGAAGATGCTGCTCGATGCGCAGGCTCGCATCCGCGCCGGCGATTTCGTCACCCTGGAGCAGATGCTCAAAGACATCGACGGAGCATGAAGCTCATCAAGTTCTCGCCGGAAGCGCGCGATGAGATTCTGGCCGCGCTTCGCTGGTGGAGCCTGAATCGCGACAAAGCGCCGCACCGCCTGCGACAGGATCTGCGCCGGGCGCTTCGCATCCTCGCAGTGTCGCCCGGCGTGGGCGCGGCGGCTCCTGGACCGCCACCCGAGGCGGGCATCCGGTTCCTCTACCTCAGGGGCTCGCGGTACCTGCTGTACTACTCGGTCGATGCGGAGCAGGTCGAAGTCCTTCGGTTTTGGCAAGCGAGCCAGGTCAAGCGGCCGTTCCGCCCCTGAAGTGCTTCCGCCGTCCCGGAAGCTGGGGCATCGTCCGCGCCGCCGCCTTCATGCCGAAGCTCATCACGCGCCGCCGCCTCATCCTCTTCGTCGGCGGAGCCACCCTCTTCACCAGCCTTCGCTACGGCCACCAGCGCATCGCGCGCGCCGGCAAGCCGGGCGGCCCGCTGAGCCCAGAGGCCCAGGCCCTCATCGCCGAGGCCTGGAAGGGCCTGGACCCCGCCCGCGTCCTCGACACCCACGTGCACGTGCTGGGCACCGGAGCCGGCGGCACCGGCTGCTTCATCGGCAAGCGCTTCACCAGCGCCTCGAGCCCCATCGAGTACCTCAAGTTCACCGTCTACGAGCAGGCGGCCGGCGTCACCGACCTCGAGCAGTGCGACGTCCAGTACATCGACCAGCTCGCGGGCTATCTCTCGCGGCAGGCCCCGCACGGGCGGGCGCTCATCTTCGCGTTCGATCAGCTGCACGACGACGACGGCAAGCCAAGGCCCGACGAGTCCGAGTTCTTCACGCCCAACGAGTACGTCACCGCGCTCGCCAAGAAGCACCCCGACTATTTCGTCGCGTGCGCCTCGGTGCACCCGTACCGGCCCGACGCCGTCGACGCCCTCGAGAAGGCGGTCGAGGCCGGCGCCGTCGCGGTGAAGTGGCTGCCCAACGCGATGAACATCGACCCCGCCTCGCCGAAGTGCGACGCGTTCTACGACGCGATGGCGCGGCTGAAAGTCCCGCTGATCAGCCACGCCGGCGAAGAGAAGGCCGTGCACGCCGAAGAGCGCCAGCGCCTAGGCAACCCGCTCAAGCTGCGGCGGCCGCTCGAGCGCGGCGTCATCACCGTCGTCGCCCACTGCGCGTCGCTCGGCCAGAACCCCGACCTCGACAAAGAGGGCCAGCCGTTCACCGACAACTTCGAGCTCTTCAAGCGCCTCATGCTCGACAAGCAGTACGAGGGCCGGCTCTGGGGCGAGGTGAGCGCGATGACGATCGTGAACCGCATCGGCGCGCCGCTGAAAGAGGTCCTCGAGAACCCCGAGCTCAGCTCACGGCTGATCAACGGAAGCGACTACCCGCTGCCCGCCATCAACGTCCTGATGCAGACGCGCGCGGTGGAGTCGAACGGCTTCATCACGGCGGAACAGCGGAAGGCGCTGAACGAGATTGATCAGCACGATCCGCTGCTCTTCGACTTCGTGATGAAGCGGGTCCTGCAGTCGAACCAGCGGCGACTCCCGGACGCGACCTTCATGGTGCGCCCGGAAGTGTTCCCGCGGCTCGCTTAGATCTCGCCGTTCGCCTTGAGCTCGGCGGCGACCGCGTCGATGCCACGCGCATTGATGATGCGCAGGCCGTGCGCCGAGACGCGAATGCGGATCCACTTCCGCATGCTGGGCACGAAGAAGCGGTGGTACTGCAGGTTCGGCTTGCTGCGGGTCTTCGTCTTGTTGTTCGCGTGGCTGACGTTGTTGCCGACCAGCGGACGCTTTCCAGTGACCTGACAAACGCGCGACATGATCCGTTTCCTCTCTTACCAGCTCGACTTCACGACGCCGGTCAGCTCGCCCTTGAGCGCCTTCTCACGGAAGGTGATGCGGCTGAGCTGGAAGTACCGCAGGTTGCCGCGGGGACGGCCGGTCACCATGCAGCGCTGCACGACGCGGATGGGGTTCGAATCCTTCGGGAGCTTCTGCAGCTTCACCTGAGCGGCGACGCGCTCTTCCGCGGGGGTCGCAGGATTCTTGATGAGCGCCTTCAGCTCGCGGCGGCGCGCTGCGTACTTCGTGACGAGCTTCTTCCGCTGCTCGTTCTTGTTCACCTTCGAAATCTTCGCCATAGGGGGAGGGGCTCTTACACATAGAGGGCACACGCGATCAAGTGTTCCTCCCCGATGGACGTTGAAACCGCCCCGCGGATCAGCGTAGAGGGACGCCCTCATGGGAACTTTCAAGAGCTTCATCGAGAGCAAGGGCATCAAGGCCGAGGACCTCGTCGGCGTCAGCAACAGCCGTGAGCGCTGGGGCAACGACGGTCGCAAGCTGCTCAGCCTGCGCGCGAAGAAGCGCCGCACGCCCGACGACAAGGACAAGAAGTACGCCGAGCTGAACCTCGGCAAGCCGACCGCCGGCCGCGGCGTCTCGCTGCACCAGGTCGAGGCCGCCCTCGAGGGCAAGGCCCAGCCGCGCAAGGTCCGCAGCAAGCTCTTCAAGGCCGTCAACGAAGTGCTCAAGGCGAAGAAGCAGCCCGAGGTCGCCGACTTCAAGGCGCTCTTCGAGGGCGCCGAAGTGAAGAAGGGCAAGACCCCGAAGGCCGCCGCCGCCGCGAAGGGCTGAGTCACTCTTCGCTGTTCGGTACCAGCGACACGAGCGCGAAGAAGCCCACGACTGCTGACGCGATCGCTCCCCACACGAGCGATCGTGTCATCGCCGAGATCAGCGCGCCGCTGGCGAAGACGGTGAAGGCTGCTTTGCCGCTGGAGCGCCAGCGCTCCTGCGACGCGAGCAGCTGGGCTCCGACCGACTCCTCGTCGATGCGGTACGACTCGAGGTCGTCGGGGCTCACCTTGAGCGCGTGCGGAAAGCCGAGCGACAGCAGCGTCGCGACGGCTTCGCGGCGGGCGCGCCGGCCCTTCTCGTCGATCAGGTACTCGAGGGTCTTGGCGTCGAGGTGCGCGAGCAGGACCGCGGCTTCCTCGGCCTCGTCGCCGGGCGCGCGCATCTCGACGAGCGTGTCGATGAGCTCGGTCGTGATGCGGCGCTGCTCGTCGGGGTCGCGCTCCTGCGCGGCGTGCGGGACGAGCCGCGCGAGCTTCTCGTGCGGCTTCTCTCGGTACGACTCCTCGGCGGAGACGACGCGCTGTCGCTCGCCCTCTCTCACTTCCGCGCGGCGTGCAGGTCCCAGGCGTCGCCGGGGCTCGTGACCTTCTTCAGCTCCCACGCGGCGAGCGCGTCGACGCAGCGATCGAGCTCGTTGTTGAGCGCGCGGGCGCGCTTGCTGGAGAGGTAGACCTCGGCGAAGTCGCGCAGCTTCTCTCCCAGGAAGAGCTTCGCGAGCGTGACTTCGCTCTGCTGGAAGAACTGGGTGAAGCGCAGGGCGAAGCCGCTGCGGCCCTCGCCGCGCGAGTTCGGGGTCTCCTGGCGGACGATCTCTCCCTCGGCGAGCACCGGGTCCTCTTCCTCGTCGAGCTCGAAGCTGCACGAGAGCTTCTTGCCCACCGGGAGGAAGAACGTGGACTCGAGGAAGGCCCCGCTGACCGAGATGTTCGCGCTCGTCAGCGAGGCGCTGAACCGGCGCTCGGCGCCCTCGCCCATCCACAGACGGAACGGGACGGCCATCTTCGCGCGGGGGAACTGCCGGTGCTCGGCGCCGTCGAAATCTTTGTCGAGCGGCGGAGGCGGTCGGGCACCCGACTTCTTCGGAGCGTTGGCCATGGAGCCCGCTTACTACTACGAACCGGCCTTTGAGGAATGGAGCTGACGCGAGAGCAGAAGGTGTTCACCTTCGTGGGGACGCTCCTCGGGCTCTTGCTCGCGGCGCTGGACCAGACCGTCGTCGCCACCGCCGCGCCGACCATCGTCGAGGACCTGAAGATTCCGCCCTCGCTCTACGCGTGGATAACGACCTCCTACATGCTGGCCTCGACGCTGCTGGTGCCGGTCTGGGGAAAGCTGTCGGACCTGTTCGGCCGCCGCCGGGTCGTCATCACCGCCATCGGCATCTTCCTGTTCGCGTCAGTGCTGTGCGGCCTGTCGCAGAGCACCTGGCAGCTCATCGCCGCGCGCGCGCTGCAGGGCGTGGGCTCGGCGGCGCTGTTCACCACCGCGTTCGCCGTCGTCGCCGACATGTTCGCTCCCGCCGAGCGCGGCAAGTACAGCGGCATCTTCGGCGGAGTCTTCGGCCTCTCGTCGCTCGTCGGCCCGCTGCTCGGCGGCTTCATCACGCACCACTTCGGCTGGCACTGGGTGTTCTTCATCAACCTGCCGGTCGGAGCCCTCGCGCTGTTCTTCATCATCACGCGCATGCCTCCGCTCCTGCGGCCACAGGCGGTGAAGCCGCGCGTCGACTGGGTCGGGGCCGCGCTGCTCGCGCTCGCCGTCGGGCCCGTGCTCGTCGCGATGTCGCTGTCGCGGCGGCAGCTGGGCGAGGGCGGCGTGATGGGCCCCGGTCTGCCGCCGGCGCTTTCGACCGCGATGTTCGTCGGGGGCGCCGTGTTCCTCTTCGCGTTCATCACGTGGGAGCGCCGCCGCGAGCAGCCGCTCGTCGACCTCTCGCTGTTCAGGTCGCGACTCTTCGCCGTCGGCAACGCGGCGGTGTTCGTGCTCGGCGGCGTGTTCATGTCCCCGATGGTCTTCCTGCCGCTGTACATGATGCGGGTGCAGGGCGTGTCGGAGACGGCGGCGGGCCTCGCCATGGTGCCGATGACGCTCGGGGTCATCGCCGGCAACGTGAGCTCGGGCCAGCTCGCCTCGCGGCTGGGCCGCTACAAGGGCACGATGGTGGTGGGGCTGCTCGTGCTCATCGGCGCGCTCGCGGTGATGGCGTTCACGCTGCACGACGACGCGACGCGGGCCGAGGTGACGCTGAAGATGGTGCTCGTCGGCGTGGGCCTGGGGCCTTCGATTCCGCTGTACACCATCGCGATTCAGAACTCGATTCCGCCGCAGCAGCTCGGCAGCGCGACGGGGCTGGCGACCTTCTTCCGGCAGATGGGCGGCACCGTCGGCGTCACCCTCGCCGGCGCGGTGTTCGCGGCGGCGTTCGCCGACGGGCTCGAGAGCCACCGCGGCGAGGCCGAGGCCCGGTACACCGGCGCCACCGCGCTCATCGCGAAGGCGCTCGACGGTGACGCGCAGGCGGCGGCGATGGTGGGCCAGCAGCCGTGGGCCGACGACGAGGTGCGCTCGGTGCTCGCCGGCGGAGGCCCGCGCGCGGTGGTGCGGCGCACGATGCCGGGCTCGGCAGACCTCGCGCGCGCGGAGGAGACCGCCGTCGCGCAGGCGCGGGAGCGGATTCAGGCGAAGCTGGATGCGGGGCGGCGCCGCGACCTCGAGCGCCCCGCGTACGCCGCGGGCGTCCGCGCCGTGTACCGCCTGGCGCTGGGGCTGGCCGTGCTCGCGCTGTTGCTCACGCTCGTGCTGCCGTCGGTGCCGCTGCGAAGGGCCGCGCCAGAGGGCGGAGCGGCGGCTGCGGCGGGCTGACGAAGTCTCATCTGGCCGCGTGAGATTCTCGTCTCAACTTGCGGCTGGGTGTTGCGCCAGGCGACGAGGGCGCCGGTGCAGGCGGTGGCGACGCGCGCCAGCGCCGGCCTCGGGCCGTCAGGTCGTCGCCGCGCGCTCGTCTCGCCGGCCATGTGGCTCACCGCGCGGAAGACTGCGCCGTCGGTTCGGGACGGCCGGGTGCAGCGGAAGAACCGGTGGGCGTGCACACCGCAGCGCGATGCCCCGCTCGTCATTCGCGAGCGGCCGCCGCGTGGCTTTCGGCACATCCTCACGGTCGCTGACGTCGAGTCGTTCCTCGAGCTGGTGCCGGCCGAGCTCACCGGCGGCGTCGAGCACGTCATGCTGTCTGCGGACCCGAGCGCACTCGGCTGGTACCGTCGCGGTGTCGTAGCGGTCTGCGCGTGGCCGCGCGAGCTGTGGGCCTGGTGGTCGAAGGACTTCGTCGACGAGCACCGCGCCTCGCTCGAGCGCTACGGCGTCCCGATGAAGCTCCACTACGGGCGCGTGTTCTGCGATTTCAGCGAGCGGCAGATCCGCGCGTTCCAGCTGCTGCGCGTGCTGATGCACGAGCTCGGACATCACGTCGACGTCGAGCGCGGCGAGCCGTACGCGAACCGCTTCGAGGTCGAGTGGGACCAGCGCCTGTGGTCGCAGTACGTGGCTCGCTTCGGGGAGCCTTGAGCGGCTGAAACCGTTCCGGGGCGGGTGTCATCGGGGCTGCGCAGACTCGCCGACGTTCGCGCTCACGGTGCCCCAGCAGGCAGCCGCAGTCGTCCGCCGGGCGCTCGTCGAGCCCTGAAGGCCCCGGCGCCGCAATTCGCAACGGAGCGTGGCGCGGCGCAACGCTGGCCGGGCGCGACCGCGGGTCCCTCCAAGGGAAGCGCGCTGGCGCGTTGATCGCAGGCGGCGCGAGCCATCGCATCTCCAACCAGGAGCCATCGAATGACTATCCGCGTCCTGTCCGTGGTGTTCCTCGCGTCTGCGTGCGTGACGACGTCGACGCACGAGAAGAAGCTCGCCGAGGCCGAGAGCCTGCGGGCCTCGCAAGAGAAGGCCGCAGCAGAGAAGCAGGCCGAGCTCGAGAAGAAGCTGGGCGCCCTCGAGGCGCAGCTCGCCGCCCTCAACAAGGACCTCGAGCAGAGCCGCGCGTCCGCGACCGACGTGACGGGGCAGCGCGACTCGCTGCGCAAGCAGCTCGACGACCAGACCGCGGTGGTCGGAGAGCTCAAGAAGCGGCTCGAGAAGCTCGGCCAGAACGTCGACAAGCTGATGAGCGAGAAGGGAGCGCTCGCCCAGGGCCTGGAGGACACGAAGCACCGGCTGGAGGAGCTGCGCAAGCAGCGCGAAGCGGCCGAGCAGCGGCTCGCCACGTTCAAGAAGCTCGTCGACAAGTTCCAGGCGATGATCAGCGCGAACCAGCTCAAGGTCGTGGTGCGCAACGGCCGCATGCTGCTGTCGCTGCCCGACGCGGTGCTGTTCGACTCGGGCAAGACCGAGGTCAAGGCCGAGGGCGCGAAGACGCTGACGCGGATCGCCGAGGTGCTCGGCGCCATGACCGACCGCAGCTTCCTGGTGGCCGGCCACACCGACGACGTGCCGATCAAGACGCCGCGCTTCCCGTCGAACTGGGACCTGTCGGCCTCACGCGCGGTCGAGGTCGTGAACCACCTCATCAAGCAGGGCATGAAGCCGCAGGCGCTCGCCGCGGCGGGCTACGGAGAGTTCGACCCCGTCGCGCCGAACGACACGCCCGAGCACAAGGCCCAGAACCGCCGCATCGAGATCGTGCTGCAGCCGAACCTCGCCGAGCTGCCGTCGCTCGAGGGCATCACCGCGACGAACTGAAGAAAGCTGCGCCGGGCGGTCACACGCCGCCGGACATGACCTGCCGCACCTCGATGGGCATGTTGAGCGGCCTTCCGTCACGCCCCGGCGCCGCCGAGGCCCGCGCGGCGATCTCGAAGGCGCGCTCGGGGCTGTCGACGTCGACGATCCACCAGCCGGCGAGGAACTCCTTCGACTCGGCGAAGGGACCGTCGGTGACGGGAGCGCCCCCCTTCGGGTTGGCTCTGACCAGGCGCGCTTCCCTGGGCGGCGCCAGCCCGTCGATGGCGACCAGCTCGCCCTTCTTCTCCAGCTCCTTGTTGAGCTCGGCGAAGACGGCCAGGTGCGCGTCGATGGCGCTCTTCGGCCACTTCAGGATTTCCCAGTCACCGGTCTCGCCCCACGGGGCGTGCATCATCAGGATGAACTTCACGGTCTTTGCCTCCGAAGCGGGCGCCCGTCATGGGCGCCTCGTGCATAGGTCGGAGCCGAGCTGGCTTTCTCGACATCCGCTTCAGAGTCGGGTCACTTCTTCTTCTCTTTGATGAGCTCCGCGAACGAGCGCTTGGGCTTCGGCTTGAGGTGCTCCATCGCCTTCTCGAAGGACTTCTGCGTGTGGAGCTCGTCCCTGCCGGTCGCGTCGTCGCGCTGCACGCGGTCGACCTTGGGGACCGCGGTCGGCCGGCGGTGCTCGCTGTACTGCCCCACGGCTCAGGCCCTCCGGAAGGCTTTGGCGTCCGGCAGGCCGGAGTCGGGCGTGCTCACGCCCATCGCGTGCAGCATGCCGGCGAAGATGTCGCGCTCGTTGCTGAGCGTCTTCATCGGGTCGGCGACGCCCGTCTCGGGGTCGAACCCGTACGTGTAGGCCGTGTTCTTGTTCACGCCGCCGAGCAGGGTGTTGCCCTTGAGCATCGGCGAGAGCATCAGGAAGCCGTTGTTCATGTCGTGGCCGGTGCCGAAGCCGGTGTTGCCGCCCAGGCGCGCGCGCGTGCGGCCGAAGTCGGTGGCGACGTAGATGAGCGAGCGGTCCCACATCGACAGGCCGCTGGTCGCGTCGAGCGGCTCGGCCTTGAGCAGGTCGATGAGGCGGTCGGCGACCGAGAGAATCTTCCCCCACATGAACGCCTGCGTCGCGCGGTGGGCGTTGTGCGAGTAGTCGAACGCGAGCGGCGGGTTGCCGAGCTGGTTCCCCGCGAGCACGACGTTGAACGAAGGCCCGATGGTGACCGAGACGCTCACCCGGTACTTGAGCAGGAGGAACGCGAGCGCCGCCTGGCCCTCGAACGGGTCGGTGAAGAAGTTCGGGAACAGCCCCTGCAGCCGCTGCGCGTCGGGCGAGCTCGACAGGCCGTACTCGTTGAGCGGAATCTGCGCGGTGTTCGGCAGGATGTTGAGCCGGGTGATGAGGTCGGCGGCCTCGAGCTTGTCCTGCTGCGTGCTGCGCTGCTCGTACCAGCGCGACAGCCGCGGGCTCTTCGCGAACGTGCGCGCGAACACCGACTCGGGGTCGAGCTTCTCGTTGCGCAGCTTGCGCGCCATCGCGATGAGCTCGGCGTCGGGGGCGCCCTTGATGCCCTTCGAGCCCGACAGGCCGAGCGGCCACAGCGCCGGCTGCGTGACGTTCTCCGCGTAGCAGTAGGCCGGCAGCTCGTCGTCCGAGCCGCGCTCGAGGTAGCCCTGCACGCCCATGTTCACGTTCGGAATCGGGTACGTGGCGCCGTACTGCAGCGCGACGCACTCCTGCAGGGTGCGGCCCTTCCACGCGCCGTTGCCGGTGATGCTGCGCTTCTGCGCGATGACGTGGTTCACGCTCGTGCCGGTCGACGCGGCCACCAGCATGTCGGCCTTGTGCTTGTTCACGAACGGGTTCTGGTCGCCCGAGACGTTGATGGGGATCGCGCCGAGCGGCTGGCTCGGCACGCGCACCGCGCGGAACGGCGTGCCCGAGACGTCGGTCACGTCGGCGTCGGGGAAGCAGTTCACCGTCGCCGCGTTCGCGCACTCGCCCTGGCGAACGGCCATGAAGCTGTCGACGATGCTCGCGCCGCCGCTGGCCGCGATGACGATGAGGAAGCGCGCGTCGGGGTCGAGCGTCTTGCGGTCGACGCCGAAGGCTTTGTCCTCCTCGCGACGGCAGGAAGCCAACAGCGGAGAGAGCGTCGCCGCACCGCCGGCCCCGCACACCGACAGGGCACGCAACATGTCACGACGTGAGAGCCTGGGTTTCATCAGTAGAACAGAGCCTCCACGCTCGTGAGCACCGCGAAGCAGGACAGCGTCATCCACGACTGGCCGGCTTGCGCCTTCCCGGTCGCTTCGATGTCCTTGTAGAGCTGCTTCAAGTGGCCGACCTCGGCGTCGGTCGCGCGCCGCAGCGTCGCGCGGCGGTACAGCGCGTCGATGGCCTCGCGCACCTCGGACGACTCGATGTTCAGCTTGCCGGCGCCGTCGGGCACCACGCCCTTGAAGACGACCGCGCTCGAGCCGGCGGCGAGGTCCGCCTGCACGCGCTGCAGGCACGCCGACAGCGCCACGCGGTCGGTGACGATGGGAGACGACATGCCGGTGAACGGCAGCGGCTCGTAGAGGCCGACGCCGTACGGGTCGGTGCTGCCGAGCGCGATGGGGTGCACGACCGTGGTGCACGGGTACTGCCCGAGCTCGTTGCAGAGTTGTCCGACCGGAAGCGAGAGCGCCTGCGCGTAGTCCGCGGTGAGGCGGAAGGCGCGCTTGAAGCGGACGTTGGCCTTCGCGGACTGCGCGATGGGGTCGGCGCCGCCTCCGCTGCCGCCGGTGCCGCCGCCGCCGGCCCCCGAGCCGCCGGTGCCCGAGCCGCCGCCGACGCCGCCGTTGTTCATGCCGTTGTCGCACGCCGCCGCGCCGAGCACCGCCATCAGGATGAGAGCTTTACGGAGCACCGTACGCCTCCGTCTTCACCAGCGCGTGGAGCATCTTGGTGATGCTGTAGCCGTGCACGCCTTTGAGGTCCCTCCAGAGCTTCACGAACTGGTCGTTCTGCTCGGGAAGCGGGGCGTCGCCCATCGTCAGCTTCCAGTAGTCCATCACCGTGTTCACCGCGAACGCGTCGGAGTCGGCGGCGACGCGACCCCATTCCTGCAGCGACGTGACGCGCTGGCCGAGGATGTAGCCGACCTCGGGGATCTGGCTGATGGTCGGAGCCTCGCCGGCGAAGTGCGCCTCGATGCGGTTCGCCTGGTACTGCGCGAACGGCTGGGTGAGGCCGTTGTAGTTGCGCCAGGGGTACGAGAGCGGGTCGAGCGTCGCGTGGCACTGCTTGCACAGGTCCTGCTGCACGCCTTTGGCGTCGTAGTCGCGCGGCTCGTTCGCGACGGGGTAGAGGCCCTCTTGCTTCGCGATGTCGAGGCCCAGGTACGAGCGGTACGCCTGGCTCGCCGCGTTGCGGGGCAGCGCGGTGAACATCACGTTGTAGACGAGGTTCCACGCGGTGGTGAGGTTGCCGGCGCGCTTGTCCATCGAGACCGCCTGGCCGCCCTTGCTGTTCACCGCCATGTAGCGCGTGGGGTTCGTCGCGCGCGTGACGTAGAAGTTCGCGGTCAAGACGTCGCGCGCGTCGTGGTCGTCGATCTGCGCCCAGGTGAACAGCGCGTAGTCGTCGTAGTAGTCGGCGAGCGCGATGAGGCCCTGGTCCTCGCCGGACTTCAGCGTGCCCAAGGGCCGCACCTTCTTGTGCGCGAGCTCCCAGAGCTGGCCGTTCTTGCCGCGCCAGAACTCCGAGGCCAGGCAGGCGTCGAGCTCCACGTCGATGAACGCGGCCTTGTCGGCGGCGGCGTCGAAGGCCTCCATCTGCTCCCACGTCGGCGAGGCGCCGCAGAAGTCGAGCCGCACCTTCTTGAAGGCGTAGCGCGCGTCGTACTTGCACACCTGGTACGAGGGGTTCTCGCCGCCGGCGCAGGGCACGTCGTTGGGGAAGCTCTTCCGCTCGGCCGGCAGCGTGCCCTTCTGAATCTCGACGAGGTTCGAGACGTTGTCGCCGTCGCTGTCGAGCATCTCGACCGCGGTCAGCGCGGCGGGCAGCGCGGTGGCGAAGTCGCCGTCGGACAGCGGCCGCGGAGCGCCCGGCGCGAGCTGCAGCTCCAGAGCCGTGCCGTACGCGTTCCGCAGCGGCGGGCTCGTGTGGCAGTAGCTGCACGCCACCTGCACGCCGGTGCACGCGGGCGCCGTCGAGTACTTCCCACAGAACGACGCCGGAGCCGGCGGCTTGGCCAGCGCCACTCCTGCCGTCAGCGTCACCATCAAGACGAGCTGCCTCATGAAGCTCATGGACACCTCACGCACGAAGAAGCGAAAGCTCACTGGCAGTAGCCGGTGGCGAAGTTGCACGTGCCGCCCCCGGGGCAGGGGAACGACTGGTTGTTGCAGCGCGGCCCGCACCAGCCGGCGCCCGCGGGCGAGGGCTGGCAGACGTAGCCGGTGCGGCAGATGCCCTGACCGCCGCCGGGGTTGAAGCAGAGGGTCTTGCAGGTGGTGCTCACGACGCCGCCGAGGTTCTCGGTGATGCACACCGAACCCGCGCCGCACGGGTTGGTTGCGTCACAATTTCGGCTGCAGTACCCGGAGATGTACCCGGTGTTCACACCTCCGAGGCTCTGCGGGATGCAGAAGGCGCCGTTGGGAGGCTGGCACTGGAAGTTGTCGGTGCACGCGGCGCCGATCGCGCGGCCGCCGCCGGCGTCGGGCCGGAAGCCGGCGTCGGGCGTCGTCGTCGGCGTGGGGAAGATCCAGCACGCGTTGAAGCCGCCCGTGGGGAACGAGTAGCAGGCATAGCCGGGCGTGCGGCACTGGCCGGCGGCTCCGCAGTTCTGCAGGCAGATGGAGTCGTTCTCTCCCGCCGACGGAGCGCTCGCGCAGCTCGAGCCGCCCGGGCACATCACGCCGGTGCCGCAGCGCAGGGTGCAGTAGCCGCCCTGGTACTGCGCGTTGCCCGTCGACGTGGAGCGCTTGCAGATGGCGCCCATGCCGAGGCTCGCGCACTCGCCGTCGAGCGTGCACGGAGAGCCGACCGTCGCCATCGACGTCGGCGTGCACTTCTGGAACGAGCAGGTGTTGCCGGGCGGGCAGCTCGTGCACGCCTGGCCGCCGGTGCCGCACGCCGAGCTGATGTTGCCGCCCTGGCAGAAGCCGAACTGGCAGCAGCCGTTGGGGCAGGTCGCCGGGCCGCAGCCCTGGCAGGTGCCGTTCAGGCACGTCGAGCCGGCGGGGCAGGTGACGCAGGCCTGGCCGTTGATGCCGCAGGCGAACTGGTCGTTGCCGCGCGAGCACATGCCGTTGATGCAGCAGCCCATGCACGTCTGCGGGCCGCAGCCGCTGGCGATGCACGTGCCGTTGCTGCAGGTGTTGCCGGAGGGGCAGGCCGAGCAGGCCGCTCCGCCGCGGCCGCAGGTCCCGTTCGACTGCGCGCCGAGCGGGATGCAGAGCCCGTTGATGCAGCAGCCGCTGCAGTTCGCCGAGTTGCACGCCGACGGCTGGCAGACGCCGGCGGTGCACACGTTGCTGCCCGAGCACGCGGCGCAGGCGTCGCCGCCGGTGCCGCAGGTCATCTGGTTCTGGTTCAGGAACGGAACGCACTGGTTGCCCGAGCAGCAGCCGTTCGGGCACGTCTGCGCGTTGCAGACGGTCGCCGTCTGGCAGGTGCCGTTCGAGCAGGTGTTCGTCGAGCCGCAGGTCTGGCACAGGCCGCCGCCGACGCCGCACTGGAACTGGTTCTGCTGCGAGATGGGAACGCAGACGTTGTTGTTGCAGCAGCCGGCCGGACAGGTGCGGCTGTCGCAGAGGCTGCCGACGCAGGCGCCGCCGTTGCACTGCGCGCCCATCGCGCACGAGAGGCACTGCGCGCCGCCCCTGCCGCAGTTGGTGGCGTTCTGGCCGGACGGTGGAATGCAGACGTTGCCGGCGCAGCAGCCGCTGGAGCAGCTCGACGGGTTGCACAGCCCGCCGCCCGCGCCGCCGGAGCCGGCGCTGCCGCCGCCGACGTTGCCTCCGCCGCCGACGCCGGCGCCGTTGCCGCCGCCGGTGCCTCCGTCTTTGGGGCCGGGCTCACACTGGGCGGCGATGCACTTCCAGCCGCTGCCGCAGTCGAGGTCCTTCTCACACTGCTTCTCGAGCACGGGTGCGAAGCACGATGCGCCGAGAGCGATCAGAACGGCGAAGGCGAGCGAGTTGCGCATGGGGCGAATGAGGCAGGCTCGGCCGGCCTGTGCAGGGCGGGACCGTAGCGGATTCGCGGGCATGAGGGAAATTGCAGGGGAGCCGTCGCCCCATCAGTCAAAGCCATGCGACAGCTTTCAGTTTCCCCACTGGACGCTGATATGAGCGTTCGGCGATGAGGACCGTCATGAAGAACCTGATCACCCTGGCGCTGCTGGCTGCTCCCGCTGCGTTCGCGCAGAACTACGTCATCCAGTCGTCGGCCCAGCCGTACGTGCCGCTGACCGGAGGCACCCTCATCCCCGTCGGCACGGGTGGGTTCAGCAGCAGCGACGAGTCATCGGTTCTGCTGACGCTGCCGTTCGCGTTCCCGTACTACGGCAGCACGTACACCCAGCTCCGGGTGCACACGAACGGGTTCGTCATCTTCGACATCACCCAGTGCACCGGCTTCTGCACCACGGGCGATGCGATGCCGTCGACGACGCGCTCGATGCACAACGTCATCGCGCCGTGGTGGGACGACCTGCAGCTCAAGTCCGGCATCAGCAGCGTCTCGTACGTGATGACGTCGAGCGAGTTCACCGTCGAGTGGAAGGACATCGAGCCGTGGAACTCGACCTCGCACCGCTTCACCATGAAGCTGACGCTGTCGGCCGGCGGCAGCATCCAGATGCACTACGGCCCGAAGACCGGCACCGGCGGCAGCGCGACGGTCGGGTTCGAGAACGCGACCGGCACGATGGGCGCCTCGCTGCCGCTGCCGCCGAACAACATGCCGTGCTCGTCGACCAGCGCGTCGTGCACGATGACGAACTTTCCGACCGACACGCTGTACGTCATCGGCCAGCCGGTGCAGCCCGACCTCGCGGTCGACAACGTCCAGCTGAACTCGGTGACCGAGTCCGGCGGCATGCTGAACGTCTCCATCACGCCGCGGTTCAGGAACTTCGGCCAGAACGCCGCGAACATGTTCCTCTGGCGCGCGTACCTGTCGACCGACCGCACGCTGCAGACCGCGACCGACATCTTCCTGTTCGCGTCGACGATGCCGCTGTCGGTCGCGGGCGGCATGACGGTCACCGGCACCGCGTCGGGCAGCATCGCGACGCCGCCGAACGGCAACTACTACGTGCTCGTCGAGGCCGATCACACGAACGTGGTCGCCGAGGGCCCCTTCGGCGAGTCGAACAACGTCGGCTCGACGGCGAACTACTTCGTCTCGGGCCTCGACCTCGTCGCGACGAGCATCAGCGGCCCGGCGATGAGCGGCCCGGGCAACATGATGACCATCACGCCCAACTGGTTCAATCAGGGCACGAACCCGGCCGGCATGGTCGAGTACCGCGTGTACCTCTCGACCGACAACGTCTACTCGACGAACGACTTCGAGCTGTACCGCAACACGGTCGCCGTCGCGGGCGGCCAGACGTTCAACGGCCCGGTGACGTTCACCGTGCCGAACAACGTCCCGGGCGGCGACTTCCACTACATCCTGCGGGTGAACACCGCGACGCCGCCGGTCACCGAGTCGATGACGAACAACACGGTCGCGTCGTCGGGCAAGGTGACGATGCGGCAGGCGGACCTCGTCATCAAGGCGGTCGACTTCGTCGACGTCAACACGGGCCAGCCGACGCGGCTCGGCCTGTTCGGCTCGCAGGGCCGCATTCTGCTCACCGCGGCGAACGAGGGCGGCGCCGACGCGCGGAACTTCAAGGTCGGCATCGTCATCTCGGCCGACACGAACCTCTCGCTCCTGCAGGACACCATCGTCATCGAGGCGAACGTGATGAACGTGCCGCAGGGCACGACGCAGGTCATCGACGTGCCGTTCGCGATTCCGACGATGAGCCGCACGAACCAGCCGTTCACGACGGGCAACTACTTCTGGTACGCGCTGCTCGACTCGTCGGGGTCGGTGACCGAGCTCAACGAGTTCAACAACAACGCGCCGGTGGTCTTCCCCGGGCAGGCGGTGCCCGTGCTGATGAGCGCGCCGGCTCCGGACCTGACGGTGACGCGCTTCGACGCGCCGTCGACCGTCGGCGTGGGAGAGATCGCGCCGGTGTACCGCGTGTTCAAGAACATCGGGAACCGGCCCGCTTCGGACGTGAAGTACCGCTACTACCTGTCGGCGAACGCGCAGGTCACGACCGACGACCTGCCGGTGAAGATCGTCTCGAACGGCGTGATGAAGGACTTCGACGCGGTGACGCTCGACGCGCCGCCTGCGGCGACCAGCGTGAGCGTGGCGACCGAGATGGTCGAGATCCCCGCGAACGTGACGCCGGGCACCTGGTACCTGGGCGCGGTGCTGGACGTCGAGGGCTCGATCGTCGAGCTCGACGAGACGAACAACGGCCTCGCGTCGCTGCCCATCGCGGTCGCTGCCTCGTCGCTGCGCATCACCACGACCCAGCTGCCCGACGCGGTCATCGGCCGGCCGTACAGCTTCCAGCTCTCCGTGGCGGGTGACGTGCCGACGCAGCCGACGACGTGGGCGATCGACATGGCGCAGGGCGACCTGCCGATGGGCCTGTCGCTGTCGATGGGCGGCCTGTTGTCGGGCACGCCGATGACCGAGGCGGTCGTCGGCATCACCGTGACGGCGACGAACAACGGCCGCACCGCGGTGGCGCGCCTCGCGCTGCGCGTGCTGCCGACGACGACGCAGGTCGAGATCACGACGCCGTCGCTGCCGTCCGTCGTGAACAGCCCGCAGGTGATGTACGAGACCTGGCTCGGCGCTGCCGGCGGCGTGAAGCCGTACACCTGGTCGCTGGTGACGGTGCCGGGCGAGGTGCTGCCGCGCAACCTCGCGCTGGCGCGCGACGGCAAGCTCTCGGGCTTCCCCGCGGCCGGCATCATGGAGAAGGCCTACCCCATCACCGTCGAGGTGAAAGACTCGCTGGGCACCTCGTCGCGGCGGCAGTTCAACCTGCGCGTCGTCGCGCCGGGCGCGATTCAGTTCACGAACCTGTCGATCCCCGACGGTCTGGTGGGCACGACCTATCTGACCGACATCGGCGTGCGGAACTTCGACGGCTCCACGCTCGCGAAGCCGCTCACGTACCGGCTGGTGGCGGGTCAGCTGCCCGACGGCATCGCGATGACGGTGGAGCAGGACGTGCTGCTCTTGCAGGGCACTCCGAAGGTGGCGGGCACGTTCTCGTTCACCATCGAGGTCGAGGACAACAAGGGCCGCAACGACTCGGCGGACTTCCTGCTGCGCATCTACCCCGCCGGCCTCGAGGTCAGCGTGAACAACATGCCGGCCGAGTTCCGCCCCGGCGACCCCGTCGACTTCACCTTCGTGGTGAACGGAGCCATGGGCGTCACGTTCAAGCTCTTCTCCGGCGCGCTGCCGCCCGGCACCTCGGTCGGCGCCGATGGCCACGTCACCGGCACCATCGCTTCGGACAACGCCGAGGGCACCTACAACTTCGTCATCGAGGCGACCGACCCCACCGGCGCGACCGGCATCGGGGCGTTCTCGACGACCGTCAAGCGCGCGCCGCTCAAGCAGGGCTGCTCCGTGGGCGGGTTCGAGCTCGTGGCTGTCGGCGCGCTCGCGGTGCTGCTGCGGCGCCGGCGGCGGTAGGACAGCGAAGTTTGCAGGGCACGGGCAGGGGCAAGTTGAAGGCCCCCCCGGGTCAAGGGAATGCGAAGGGCGAAGGGCGAAGGGCGAAGGGAATGGCAACGTCCCTTCGCCTCGACCCTGGCCCTCGCGTCCTGGCTTTCAACTCGGCTCGAGCAGCTGCGGGTTCGCCGCCAGGTGTGACGCGAGGGCCGCCATCAGCTGCTCCTCGTGCTCGTCCGTCACGCGGTGCAGCGCGCGGTTGATGGCGCCGTACATCGCCGCCAGCAGCACGTAGAGCCGCTCTCGCCGCAGCTTCGCCTCGCCGAGCGCCCGCATCACCTGCGCGTGCTGCGAGTCGAGGAAGATGATTTTGCGCTTCGCGTCGTAGTGCACCGGGTGCGCGCCGCCGAGCGCCTTGAGCCTCACGTCCTCGAGCTCTTCCGGCGAGAGCTGGCCCAGCGCGCCCGCGCGCAGCAGCTTCACGTCGCGCCGCAGCCGCTCGAGCCCCCACAGCTCGGCTGAGCCTGCGGGCGGGTCCTCCTCGCGCTGGGTCTCGCGCCACAGCGACACGTCCTTCACCCGCTCGAGCGAGCGGGGCCCGAGCACGCGCTCGAGCTCGTCGAGCCACGCCTCGTCGACGTTTCGCACCAGCACGCCCAGCACTCCGCCGGTGTCGGGCCGGAACAGGCCTCTCGCGAAGACGGCGAGGCGGCCGCGCCGCCGCACCTCGTCCGCGAGCACGGTCAGGCCCACCCACTCTCCGCCCGTGGTCTCGAACACCGGCGCGCTCGCGAGCGAGGCGCGCACCCCGGTCATGCGGTCGACCTGCACCGCCGCCTTCACGCCGGCGTGCTGCATCCACCTGAGCACGTGGCTGCGCGCGAACGCCTTCTTCTCTCTCGACAGCTTCGGCACCTCGCGCGCCATCGCCTCGAGCAGCTCGACCGCGGCCTGCTCGATGACCTCGCGCTCCGGCGGAGCGAGCCGCGCCTGCGTCCACGTCTCGTCGACGAGCAGGTCGTCGATGTCGACGACGCCGGCGACTCCGGGAGCGACCGCGTGCGGCAGCGCCTGCACGCGAACGCCGGCCTTCGCGAGGACCACCTCGACGTTGGCGTCGCTCGCGGGCAGCGCGAGCTCCCCGCTCACCCCGGGCGCCTTCACCTTCACGCGCACCAGCGCCTCGCCCGCCCAGGACAGCTGCTCGAGCCGCCGGGGGCGACGCTCGGCCTCGAGCTCGCGCTGGCGCCTGAGCTCTGGCGAGACGTCCTTCACCGTGACCCCGAGCGCGTTCAGCGCCTCGACCGTCTCGGGGCTCGCCGCGAGCACCAGCGAGCCCGCGGCGCCGAGCCCCGCGTCGGCGACGGCGACGCGGCGCGCGCGGGCGTACTCTTCGAGCACCGCTCCGACCGTCACCGGCTTGCCGTCGAGGCCCAGGAAGAGCTCGAGCTGCGGCAGCAGGTCGGCGACCGGGCCCGCCTCGCGGGCAGCCCACCGCACCGCGTTGTCGGCCCACGCGCGCCAGCTGCCGTCGCGCTTCTCGAGCCGCCGCGCGACCGCGAGCTCCAGCGCCCGCTCGACCTCGACCAGCACCGCCTTGAACTGGGCGTTGCGCGCGGCCTTCGACCACGTCTTGTTCGGCAGCAGCGCATCGCAGTTCACCGCCGCCGCTCCGCCGAAGCGGTGCTCGGTCTCGTAGCGCTCGAGCAGGGCGCGCTCTTGGTACAGCTCGACCACCAGCGACGTCGAAGGCACCTCGGGCAGCGCGACCTCACCCTCGATGCCCGTCGCCCTGATGGGCTGGCGCCAGCGGCTGTCGAGCTTCGCGGTGAGCTCCTTGACGCGCGGCCGCGCGCGGACGCGGTCGGCGCGCTCGAGCTCGTCGGTCACGTCGTGTGTCTTCAGCTTCAGCGGCTCGAGCCACTGAAGCTGCTCGCGGTCGGTGCGCCAGACGATGCGGTCCAACGGCTCGAGCAGCGAGCCGGGCCGGTCGGAGACCCAGACGCTCTCCCGCACCTTCACCTCGTCGAGCAGTTGCTGCACCGACAGCGCCTCGCCGGACGTCGTCTTCAAGAGCCGCAGCTGCAAGAGCGGGTGCGGCTTCTTCTTCCGGCCCTTCTGGGTGCAGAGCAGCGCGCACAGCCTGAGCGCCGCCTCGCGGGCCCCGGGCTGCTCGTGCAGCTGCGGCCACTGCTCGGCGAGCAGCGCCCCGAGCGCGCCGGCGTGGTCGTCGAGGTCGCCGAGCAGCTTCTTGTACGCCGCGTCCTGCGCGACGCCGTCGTGCGCGGGAAGCGGGTGGACCGCGTCGCAGTTCACCTTCGCCGTCAGCGGCATCGGCAGCGCGCCGGGCACCGTGCACAGGGGCCGGCGTTCGAACAACAGCTCGAGGCGGCCCTGCGCGGCTGCAGAGACGCCGACCTCGCCCTCGATGCGGCCGTGGACCTTGACCTTCACCAGCGCTGCGTCGAGCTCGATGCGCTCAACCGGCTGCAGGCGGCTGCGCTGTGCACGAACCAGCAGCTCCTGCTCGAGCGCCTCGGTGAGGTCTTCGCAGCCGAAGCGTTGCAGCCCGGTGAGCACGTCGGCGTCGGTGACGACCACGACGGGGCGCTCGGAGCGCGGCGTGCCGTCGAGCGGCCTGGTGACGAAGGAGACGGGCTCCTTCGCGGCGAGCTGCGCGGCGCTGCGGGTGGCTCCGTCGGTGCAGGGGAACAGCGCGCGCTCGAGCAGCCGGCGCTGGTCGCCGGCGCTCAGCACGTGCTCGACGCGCGCCCTCAACGCCCAGAACATCGCGCGGCGCGCGTCGGGCCCCGAGTCGTCGAGCGCGCGCTCGAGCATCTTGCGCTGCAGCGCCGCGACGCGGTCGTCGAGCTCGCGGCGCAGCTCCGCGTCGAGGTGACCGCCGGGGTCCGCGCCCTCGACACGCACGGCGACGCGCATCGGCAGCGCGGTGGAGATGACCTCGGTCTTCCACAGCCGGCCCTCGATGAGCAGGAAGCACTCGGCGACCGCAGCGGCGCCGCCGTCGAGCACCGCCTCGCACGCGAGTCGGCCGCGCCCGCTCGACACGTACAGCGGGTCGTCCTTCGAGACGCGCGAGGCCCATGGCGGTTGGCTGAGCAGCGCTTCGCGCGCGGCGAGACGCTCGAGCTCCGCGCTTCCGTCCTCGACGTTGAGGCCGGTGACGAGCTTCACGAGCTTCTCGACGTCGCCGTCTCCCCGGACGGCGGCCTGGCCGTGCAGCGGCTCGGCGCTCTTCCACGCGGGCAGGTGCCAGACGCGGCCGCTCTTCTGCCCGAGGGCCTTCAGCTCGGCGAGCGAGACGGCGCCCTTGGGGCCGTCGAAGAGCTTCGCGGCGAGCAGCGCCGGCGAGTCGGGCTCGCGCTTCGCGCAGCGCAAGAGCCACTCGCGCGCGGCGAGGGGCATCGCCTCGAACGTCGGGAACTTCTCGAGCAGCGGCGACAGCAGCTCGGGCTCGAGCTCGTGCAGCGTCTTCTCCACCTGGGTGAACGCCGCGTCGCGAACCGCCTTGCGCCAGTCGGAGGTGGGCGCGAGCGCGGGGCAGTCGACCGCGGCGACGGCGGGGCCGAAGCGGGCGGTGAGGGTGGTGGTCTCGAGGCGGAAGCCGTCGCGCAGCAGCGTGACCTCGAGCCGGTCCGCCGTGTTCGTGGAGATGCCGAGCTCGCCGCGCACCCCGTTGCGGTTGAAGGTCATGGCGACCGTCGAGCGCTCGAGCACCGGGCGCTCCTTCGGGCCGTCGAGGCGGCGGCGGATGGAGAGCTCGTCCGCGAGCTGGTCGGAGACGTCGGTCAGGCGATGCTTCGAGAAGGGCAGCAGCAGCTGGTGCTCGAGGGGGTCCAGCACCAGCACGCGGCTGCCGTCGAGCGGCGGGTACGGGCGCAGCGTCGGCACGAAGCGCCACGTCGGCTCGGACTCGAGGTCTTCGAGCGAGGCATTTTCACCCCCGAGCGTGCGGAAGAGCGGCAGCCGCTTGATGGCGCGGGGCACCGAGCCGGCGCCGACGGCCGAGCGGCGGGCGAGCACGTCGCGGGCGTGCCCGAGCGCGGCGGGAGAAGGCTCGGGCACTTCGACGGCGCTGGCGATCGCCTCTTCGACGGCGTGGGCGACCTCGTCGACGATGCGGCTGTAGACCTTGGGGCTGGGAATCTCGGCCCACTCCTTGTCCGAGACGAAGTTGCTCAGGTCGACGACGGCGCGCAGGCGGTACGGCGCGAGCAGCGGCACCTCGCCTTCCTGCAGGAAGCGGCCCCTCGCGAGCACGCGGACCCAGGCGCCCTGGCCGCTCGCGTCGATGCCGACCTGGCCGCGCATCTTCGACGAGGTGATGTCGATGGTGGCGAGCCAGTCGCGCTCTGGCAGCACGGGGTCTTCGGGCGGTTGCGACTCCCACGCGAGGCGGTTCTCGGCGGCGCGCTGGTTCTTGCGCACGATGGGCTCGACGTCTTCGCGCCGGCTGCCGGGCAACAGCTTCGCCCAGCGCAGCGACTCGCCGTTGATGAGCACCGTCGGCTCGGGGTAGCTGCCCTTCGGGTGCGCGCGGGTCGCGGTGTACAGCGACCGGCCGTTTTTGGTGTGCGCGCGAAGCTGGGCGATGGACCAGCGCTCGCCGGAGGGGCCGGGGAAGAGCGGCATCGTCTCCATCGCGCCGCGGGCGTCGTCGTCGAGCTTGCCGTCGTTCATCAGCCGCTTTGCGATCTGCTCGCGGCGGCCGGGCGTCGGGTCCTTCAGCGCCTCGGAGAGCAGCGAGAGCGACGCCTTGCGGCACAGCCCGAGCGCCTTCGTGAGCTGCCGGTCGGTGTCGACGATGTCGCTGCCCGAGGCGTTGAAGCGCATCGTGTCGCTGAACACGTACGCGCGGAGCTGAACACCCGGCAGCGACCACTGCCGCGTCCCGGCGAGGACGCCCCAGACGTAGAGCTGGACGTCGCTGAAGTCGGCGCCGTCGTCTCGCGGCTCGACGTGCAGCGCAAGGCCGTCGTCGTCGTGGTGCACCTTCGGCAGGTCCTGCTGCTCGATGATGCGGCCGTTGAGCTTCAGCCTCGGCGGGTAGCCGCGTGAGGTGCCGGCGACGAGCGCGCTCTCCTTCGAGCCGAGCGCCCAGTCGACGAGCATGCCGAGCCGCTTCGCCTTGCGCGCCTTGAGCAGCGTCCGCGGCAGGGCCTCGTCGAGGTCGCTCACGTGCACCTCTCCCTTGGCGTCGACCTCGAGGCGCACCTTGCCGCTCTCGACGAGCAGGCGCTTGAGGCCCAGGCCCATGGCTCCGGCGACGCCGAGGGCGAGCAGGCGGTGGCGCGGGTCGGACTTCGCCTCGTCGGCGCCGAGCGCCTGGGCGAGCAGGTCCTTCATCACGCCAGCGGGGAACGGGCGGCCGTCGAAGCTCACCTCGACGTCGTCGGCGTCGCAGCGGACGTCGACGTGCTTCGCGTCGGAGGCCTGCGCGGCGCGCAGCACCTCGCGGATCCACCCTTCCGGGGAGGCGAGGCGGTTCTTCTTGAGCTTCTCGAGCGCGCGCTTCTGGTCGATGCGGAAGCGGCCCTCCGAGACCTTCTCGCCGACGCGGAGCTCGTCGAGGACGTCCATGGCTTCAGCCGAGCCCCCAGGCGGTGAGGTACGCGTCCGTCTTCGCGTCGAGCAGCGCGTGGCGGACGAGCAGCTGCCGCGCCCAGAGCACGGCAGAGAGCCGCGGCGCGCGCTGCATGAGCTCGCGCGACTTCGCCACGTCGGGGTGCGCGGCGTTGAGGCAGAGCGTCGGGTGCTTCTTCTTCCGCTGCAGCTTCACCTGCGCGTCGTCGGCGGCGATGGGGCGGCCGACCGCCTCGACGAAGATGAACGGTGCCTTCTCGGCGGCGCCGCGCAGCTCGGCGATGGCGACGCCGGCGATGGAGCAGGTCACTCCGCCGAGCAGCTCGCACAGCGCGGCGGAGAAGCCCTCGGGCTGCGCCGTCGTCGGCGGCTCGGCGTAGGTGAACTGAAGCTGCGCCGCCTCGACGCGCCCGAGGTCGAAGGCGGACGCGACGGTTCGGGCGAACTGCTCGTGCTGCGCGACCTCGACGACGGGGATGCCGGCGGCGATGAGCCGCTCGGTGACCGCGTCCTTCGTGGCGGAGACCGCGAGCGCGTCGCCCTTCACGTTCGGCGCGACGGCGCCGCCGCCCGGCGCGCGCAGCGTGAGCTCCCGCTTCGGCAGGCGGCCGACCGCGTAGCGGAACAGCGTGCGCCAGTCTTCGGCGCCGTCGGGTCGCTGCGCGGCCTTCTTCAGCTCGGCGGGCAGCGCGGCGAGCAGCGGGCCCTTCTCGAGCTTTCGCGCGACGGCGAGCGCTCCGTGGAAGTGCTCGTCGCGGCGCACGTTGTCGCGCGTGAGCGTGTGCTCGAGCGTGCGCGAGACGACCTTGAGCGCGAGTGAGGGCAGCAGCACTTCCGTGGTCTCGAGCAGGGTGAGGCCGCGGTTGTAGAAGCCGCTCACCGCGGGCAGCTCGCGCGCCGGGCCGACGACGACGTGCAGCCCGTCCTGTTTGTGCTCGACCTGGAACGGAGCGTCGACGTTCACCGGCTCGTGCAGCGTCTGCGGCGGCGGCGGAGCGCTGCCGTCGGGCCTCGCCGCGGCGAACGTGACGTCGACCTCGGAGTGGCGGCACCAGCGCTCGAGCGCCTCTTTCGTCTTCGCGGCGTGCTCTTCGTACTCGGCCACGGTGCACCGCTTGTGCAGCGTGACGCAGGTGCCTTCGACGGGCTCCTGCAGCTGGAGCAGCTCGTACGTGCGGTCCTTCTTGAACAGCACGCGCCACGACTCGCCGTCGCGGCCGGTGTCGACGGTGACGGCGTCGGGCTGCAGCGCGAAGACGCTGACGAAGCCGATGCCGTACTTGCCGATCTTGGTGAGGTCGTTCTCCTTCGAGGATCGGAACTTGGTGAGCAGGTAGTCCTCGATGACGCGGCGGTTCATGCCCTCGCCCCAGTCGTGGACCGCGGCGGTCATGGTGCCGCCGTTCGTGCCGGGGCGAAAGCTCAGCGTCACGTCGATGCGCGTGGAGCCCGCGTCGATGCTGTTCTGAATCAGCTCGCGGTAGGCGGCGTACGGGTCGGTGAACTGGTGAACCAGCTCGTCGACGAGGTCTCGGGAGGCTTCGGCCACGTGGTGTCCGCGAGCCTACAAGCGTGAGGCTCCGGCGGCGATGGAGCTCGATGGGAAGGCCGGCGGCTTCAACGTCAGTTCCGTCGCAGGATGTGGACGCCGCCGGCCGCCCAGTACGGGCCGCTGCCGGCGAAGTAGAACACCCCGCCGACGGGTGGCCGGGACGGCGGGAGGAGGCCGGGGAACAGGGTGTCGAAGTCGAGCAGCGGACGCTCGACCCAACCACCGCCGACGTGCTCCCAGACGATGCGGGCGTAGCCGTTCGGGCTCAGCGAGCAGTCACGCCTGCCGCCGCCCGCGAACACGCTGCCGTTGAGCAGCCGGACGTCGCCGACGTCGGTGGGCGGTTGGTAGCGCGTCAGCGTCGCGCCGTCCCAGTGGTACGCGGCGGGCAGGCCCGTGTTGCAGTTGAAGTGTCTGCCTCCGAGCCACACGTCGTCGGCGCTCGTGCCCCGCACGCTGAAGAGCTCGGCGGGAGCCTCGGCCATGGGCAGCGTCAAGCGCACGAAGGAGCCGGACACGTTCCTCCAGATGGACCCGGCGCTGCCGACGACCCACAGGTCGCTCGACGACACGCCCCAGATGGCGCGCACCGCCTCGTTCGCGAGCAGCCCGGGCAGCGCGGTCGACGTCCACGCGACGCCGTCCCAGTGCGAGAGGCCCGTCTGCCCCGTCCACACGTCGTTCATCGCGAACGCGTGCAGCGCGTACGCCGCGGGAGCTCCGGCCATCGCGGCCCAGGCGGTGCCCGAGAAGCGCTGCACGACGCCGAGCCCGTCGACGGCGAGGCCCTCGGTCGTCGAGAAGAGCTGAACCTTCGGGCTCGGCGAGAGGTACGGGTCGGTCATGCCCGTGAACGGCGGGACGAGCGCGGTCGAGGTCGTGCCGGTCAAGCGCCAGGTCCCGAAGCGGTGGTCGACGACGAGGAAGTCGTCGACGCCGAGCGCATGGATGGCGCGGAGGTTCATCAGGCCGGTGGCGCGTTGGCGGTCGAACCGCTCGCCGTCGTAGTGGTGCAGCACGTCGCGCTCGTCGAGGAAGGTGACGTCGGTCGCCGAGGTGCCGGTGACGCTCGCGAACGACACGGGGATCGGCGCGGTCTGCTGAAGGCCGAGCTGCTCGTCGATGAACCAGTCGCCGCCGTACCACGCGTAGACGTCGCGCTGCGCGGCGGTGATCAGGTGATGGCGGCTGGCGCTGTACGACTGGTGAAGCGCGGTCGCCGGGGCCTGCGGGCCGGTGAGCACGCGCCAGCGGCCGTTCACGCGGTGTCCGGTGGTCTCGCCGGTCGCCCACGCTTCGCCGGGGCCGGGCCCGATGCACCGCACGCCGAAGTACGGATTTCCGACGCGCGCGTTGTGAGGGTCGGTGGACCAGCTGCCGCCGTCCCACGTCATGAAGCCGTCGACCGAGCTGTAGCCGACGGCCTCGCCGCTGCTGAACGAGCACACGTCGTTGAGGTACGGCTGCCAACCGGCCGGGGCGTTCGGCGGCGTGACGAACTGTGCCTGCACCCAGGCCTGGCCGTCGTAGTGCGCGGCGCCGCGGCCGAACGTCCACTGGTCGTTCTGCGCCCGCGCGGTGATGCCGAGCAGCGCGTTGGGGGCGAGGTTCGGAAACTGCGGGCGCACCCAGCTGCCCGCGTCGGTGCGCATCAGCACGCAGCCGCCGTCGAAGGCGTTCGCTGCGACGGTCGGTTGACCTCCCGTGGGCGACGCGATGCCGACGATGTCGAGGTCGAGCTCGCCGCTCGTCAGCGAGAGCCAGCGGTCGCCGCGCAGCAGGTAGAGGCCTCCGTTGGAGCCGAGGGCATAGAGCTCGCGCGGGAGCCCCGGCGCGGTGCTGGTGAGCTGCGCCAAAGCCGCGGGCGCACGGAACCACTGCGTGCCGTCCCAGTAGGAGATGAGCGAGCCGGAGGCGGCCCAGAGGTTCGACGCCGAGCCGGACAAGCCGCCGTACACGTCGGAGTACCGCGTCCAGCTCGTGCCGTCCCAGTGGTGCAGACCGTCGCTGAGCGAGAGCCACACGTCGTTTGCCGCGAACGCGCGCAGGTCCCTGAGCACCAGGAAGGTCGACGTCACGGGCGCAGGCCGCGCAGACCATTGCTGCCCGTCGAAGCGGCGCAGGTGGATGTTGGTGGTGAACGTGACCATGTCGATCTCGTCGGCGGCGGCCCACACCTCGGTCGCAGAGACCGCGGAGATCGCGCTCGTGTTCACGGCGGCCGGGAACACCGACTGCGAGGCCCACTGCACGCCGTTCCACCGGTAGACCGACGCGCCGTTGGTCGCCCAGGCGTCGTTGGGCCCCGTCGTGGAGAAGGACGACGCCACGATGGGCGGTGCGGGGACGAGCCCGAGGCTCCCCGCGTCCGGCCGCAGCAGCAGCCCGTTTCCGCTCTTGAACCACACGTTGTTTCCCGAGCCGCCGGCGACCGTCACCGGCAGTGACGTGCGCAGCACCTGCGGCGAGCCCTGCAGCGAGCGGGCGACGAACGAGCCCGCGACCACCCAGACGTCGTCGCCTTGCGCCTGCGCGAGCTGCTCGACGCCTGCGAGCGGCAGCGGCTGCTCCCAGCACCAGCCGTCGACGCAGAGCGGCGGGACGGTGGGGGCTCCGGCATCGCTGGTGTACGGCCACGGCGGGTTCCCGACGACGATGACGCGGCCCGCGTCGAGCGCGCCGGCGTCGGGTGTGCCGGAGTCGGGCGCTCCGGAGTCGGGCGCTCCGGAGTCGGGCGCTCCGGAGTCGG
>CALJKW010000064.1 GCA_937980205.1 uncultured Myxococcales bacterium
TGAAGTCTCCTCCCGGAGGGGGGAGGGGCGAGCCCCTCGGAGCGGTCGCGCGCGGGGCGCCCGAGCTGCCGCTCCCCACGGCGGTCTGGCCGCCCCTCACTGGCACGCGCCGTTCACGCACTGCAGGTTGCCCTGGCAGAACTGGCACTGCCCGCCGTCGCGACCGCACGAGAAGTCGGCCGTGCCGCCCTGGCAGGTCCCGAACGCGCAGCACCCGCCGCACGACGTCGAGTCGCAGACGCACTGCCCACCCATGCAGCGCGTCCCGGCAGGGCAGGGCGAGAACCGGTTTCCGCAAGAGCAGTTCCCGAACTGGCACGAGTCGGCGGTGTTCATGTCGCACGTCGCGCAGTTCTGACCGTTCGGGCCGCACGCCATCACGGTGCGGTTCGTGATGCACACGCCGTTCTGGCAGCAGCCCTGCGGGCACGTCTGGCCGTTGCAGCTCGAGCACACGCCGTTGCTGCAGGTGCCCGCGCCGCAGCTCGTGCACGCCTGGCCGAAGCGGCCGCACTGCGTCGGCGTCTGCTGATTGCCCGGCACGCAGATGTTCCCGTTGCAGCAGCCGCCCGCGCACGTCTGGCCGTTGCACACGCACTGGCCGCCCTGGCAGTCCGAGCCGGCGGGGCAGGGCGGGCCGTTGCCGCACGCGCACTGGCCGGTCGCGGTGCACGTGTCGGCGAGATCGGGATCGCAGCGCACGCACGCCGCGCCCATCGTGCCGCACGCCGCCGCGTTGCGCGCGAGGCACTGTGGCCCCGAGCAGCACCCCATCGGGCAGCTCTGCGGCGTGCAGTTGCTGCACACGCCCGCATCACACGTCCCGTTGTTCGGGCAGTTCGCGCACTGCCGTCCGCCCGAGCCGCACTGCTGCGAGGTGTTCCCCGCGAGGCACTGGTTGTTGTTGCAGCAGCCCGCGCAGCCGCTCATCGCGTCGCAGACGCACACGCCCTGGAAGTTGCAGCGCAGGCCCGGACCACACGCCGGGCCGTTGCCGCACGCGCACTGGCCCTGCGCGTTGCAGTTGTTCGCGTTGATGCCGCACTGCACGCACGCTCCGCCGTTCGGGCCGCACGAGCCCGTCGTCCGCGTCGTGATGCAGCTGCCGTTCGGCGCACAGCAGCCCGCGTCGCAGCCGCCCATGCACGTCACTGCCGTGCCGCCGCCAGCGCCACCGCCCACGCCGCTTCCCCCGCCGACGCCGGCGCCGCCGCCCACTCCGCTGCCGCCGCCGACGCCCGCGCCACCGCCGGAGCCGCCGTCGACGTCCGCTCCGCCGCCGGAGCCGCCCGCACCTCCGAGCCCGCCGGCATCTCCGCCGCCGCTGCCGCCGGTGTCGCCGCCACCGACTCCCGAGCCTCCGCCCGCGCCACCGTCCGTCTCGGCGCCGCCACCCGCGCCGCCGTCAGGATCCGGCGCAGGCACCACGTTGGAGCAGTTGCAGCCCTGCTGCGCGAACGCAGCCAACACGCACACGGCCACCGCGAAGTTTCGGATGCGCATGGGCGCGCATTCGACCACTTCACGCGCTGCGAATCACGTCGCCGGCTGCGGAATCGGAGCCTCCGCCGGAGCCGTCTGCCGCGGCGCGTGGAACACGATCTCGCCCGGCTTCAGCGTCTGCCCCTCGTAGATCGCCTTCATCGCGTCGGTCAGCTTCGGAGTCAGCGCGCGCTCCGCGTGTACGTGCACCTTCGACAGCCCCGAGAAGCCCAGCTGGCGCCAGCGCTCGAGCGCCTCGTCCTCCGTCGCGCCCGCACTCAAGCCCAGCCGCAGCTCGAGGCGGCCGTTCTCCACCGCGAACAGGGGGTGGTCCCACAGGAACTCCGTCGCCGCCGCCGGAGGAGGCCGCACCGACAGCCACTCTTCGGTGTGGAAGCAGTCGACCGCGCCGTCGCGCCGGCGCTTCCACTGCAAGAGGCCGTCGTTGGGCCGCGAAGACGCCGAGCCCATGTCGTAGCCGTGGAAGCCGTGCTGGTGCGAGTGCTCGAGCGCGAGGTACGTGTTCATCGCGTTCACCTCGCGCAGCCGCTTCGCGTCCTTGAACACCTCGGCCGGGTAGCCGAAGCGCAGGGTGATGAAGTGCCGCTCTCCGCCGCGCGTGAGCTCGTAGCCGAGGTGACACGCGACCGGCTTGCCGTTGCAGGTGATGACGTCGAGGCGGCCCGTGTCGAGCGCCATCTTGCGGATGACGTCCGCGGGCAAGACGTACGCGTTTTCGCCGTGGCGCTCCTTCGCGTACGGCACCAGCATCTCTTCGTTCAGCTGGTCGATCTCCCGCGGCTCGGTGACCTGAGCCCACTCGTACGACGCGCGGTGCTTCTTCAGCGTGCGGCGCAGCTCGCGGTCGTAGCGCGCCACGATCTCCTCGAGCGGCCGGCCCTTGAGCGGCACGATGGTGTGCACGTCGTACGGAACGCGCAGCGCGCCGGGGATGATCATCGGGCTCACCACCGCCACCTTCGGGTCCAGCGCATCGCGCAGCGAGCAGCGCACGCCGTCGCCCTCGAGCGCGAGCAGGTCGGACGCGTGCCGATCACCCGGCGGCGTGATGGCGACGATGTCGTACTTCGGCCCCGTCCACCGGTGCGCGACCCAGCGCCACGGCTTCAGCAGCGGAGCGCGCAGCTTCGCCCGCATGATCAGCCGGCGAAGGGTGAAGCGAAGCGAAGGGGGAACGAGTTGTCTTGCGAGGCTCATGAGAGATCACCACCAGGTTGAAGAGAGTTCGAAGGTCGACCGCAGCTCGCCAGCGAGGGGCCGTGCCTGCGTGACCGGCCGGTAACCCGGCGTCGGAGGTACCGGCGTCGATGAGGACGAAGGGGTCCGCCATCGCCGCCGGTCCCCCTCTCGACGTCCCCGCCCGCCACCCCACCTCCACGCCCGCCTGGCTCGACCCACGGGACCGGGCCCAAGCACCCCACCACCGCGAAACACTCGACAAAAGCCCACCGCGCCGCCGCCACTCGACCTCCGCCCGCGAATGAGTAAGGGCCGCGCGTTCCGATGTCGTGTGGAGTTTTGGTGCGTTACCTGCCGGTAGTCAGCCCGTCGCGAAGAACCCGGTCAGCAGCGCCGGCCAGTCGCCGAGCTTCTCGCGGAAGGTGAAGTGCGAGGCGCCCGGCACGAGGTGCAGCTCCCCGCCCGCGGCCGCCGCCAGGTCCTTCGACATCTGTGGCGGCACCGCCTCGTCTTCTGCGCTCGCGATGAACAGCGACTTGCGGTTCTTCAGGCGCGGCGCCGCGGCCAGCGGGGCGAGGTTCCCGCCCTCGATCATCCTCCGCGCGGCCGCCGTCGCGGGCCACTGACGGATGGGGCCCCACTCGCGGTACTCGAACTTCTGGTGCTCCAGCGCGTCGCTCCACGGGTTCACCGCGAGCAGCGACGACACGCGCGGCTCGTCGGGCACGAACGCAGCGAGCAGCGCGGCGCCGTGGCTGAACCCGTAGGCGCCGATGCGCTGCACCTCGGGACGTGAGGCGAGGAAGTCGACGCACGCAGCGAACGCGGCGCGCTCGTGGCTGCCGAGCACGATCTGGCCCTCGCTCTCTCCCATGCCGGGCCAGTCGAACAGCAGCACGCCGAAGCCGGCGGCGGTGAGCACCCGCGCGTCCTCCCAAAGCTGCGTACGGTTCGAGGACATGCCGTGCGCGACGATGATCGCAACTCCGTTGCGCGGAGGGACCCACGACGCCGCCACCTTCAGCCCCAGCGAGCTCTTCAGCGTGAGCGGCTCGACGCCCTGCAGGGGCGACGGCGCCGCGAACTTCATCCCCTGAGGGCGGAACGAGCCCATCGTGCTCTGCCACGCACGCATGGCCTGAACGCCGGCGACCGCGACGGCGGCGACCAGGACGACAGCGAAGGCGAGCTTCAGCACTTCAGTTCAGATCGAGCTTCACGTACTTCCCCGGCTCGGCCGGGTTCGGCACGTACCACGCGGGGTTGCCGGCAGGGTCGCGGCCGAGGCGGGCGCCCGGCACCGGCGGCTTGTCGGCGTCGAAGCTCAGGCCGGTGGTGACGTTCTTCTTCGTGCTCTCGGGCAGGAAGCCGCTCTCCTGCATCTCCTGCACGCTCTCCTTGAACGCGCGCACGATCGCGTCGGCGTCGGCCTGCGTGTGCGCGGTGGTGAAGAAGCAGGGGAAGCCGTCGAGGATGTGGATGCCGCGGTCGCGCAGCATCACGAACAGCAGGTCTCCCCACGGCTGCTCCGCCGTGTAGAACGTCTTCCAGAGCGAGGCGAAGTGCCGGATCTCGAGCGGCGCGCCGGCGTCCTTGAAGAACGTGTTCAGCTCGGTCGCCATCCGCTCGGTCATGCCGGTGGTGCGCGCCTGCAGCGCGGGGCCTTCGGTCTTCAGGTGCCGCAGCACCGACCGCACCGCGGCGAGCGCCAGCGGGTGCCGCACGAACGTGCCGGCGAAGTACGTCACGCCGACCGTCGGCACCGAGGCGTCGCCGAACTGCCACCAGCCGCCGTCGAGCGCGTCCATGAACTGGCGCTTGCCCGCGATGATGCCGACGGGCAGACCGCCGCCGACGACCTTGCCGTAGGTGCCGAGGTCCGCGCGGACGCCGAAGTACTCCTGCGCTCCCCCGGGCCCCGTGCGGAAGCCGGTGATGACCTCGTCGAAGATGAGCACCGTGCCGCTCTTCTCGGTGAGCGCGCGCAGCTCGTGCAGGTACTCGCGCGGGCGGAAGTCGGGCCGCCGGCTCTGCACCGGCTCGACGAGAATCGCGGCGAGCTCGTCGGCGCGCTTCTTCAGGATCTCGAGCGACTCGGGCGTGCCGTAGTCCAGCACCAGCACGTTCTCGCTCGTCTGCGGCATGATGCCCGGCGCCGCCGGCACCGCCTTCGTCTTCGTCGCGCGGACGATCACCTCGTCGAAGATGCCGTGGTAGCTGCCGCTGAAGAGCGCGATCTTCGTGCGACCGGTGACGGTGCGGGCGATGCGCATCGCGCCCATCACGGCCTCCGAGCCCGTGTTGCAGAACGCGACGCGCTCCTGGCCGGTGAGCTCGCTGAACAGCCGCGCGCACTCGGCGGCCAACGGTGACTGCGGGCCGATCTCGTGGCCGGTGTCGAGCTGCTCCTTCACCGCGGCGGTGACGAAGTCGGGCTGCCAGCCGAACAGGTTGCAGCCGAAGCCGTTGAGCGTGTCGACGTACTGGTTGCCGTCGAGATCCCACACGTGCTGGCCCTTCGAGCGCTGAATGACGATCGGGTACACGAGCTCTTTGATCGCCGGGCGGAAGCCGGTGACCACGCGCGGGTCCGCGAGCACGGCGCGGTTGTCCTGCACGTGCTGCTTGCTCGCCTTCGTGCGCTGCGTGTAGCGGCGCGTCAGCGCCTCGAGCCGCGCCTTCTGCTTCGGGTTCAGCTCATCCTTGTTCAGCGAGATGCGCGCGATGGCGCCGAACGGCTTCGCGGCAGGCGCGGCCTCGTCGGCCTTCGGCGCGGGCGCCGCTGCCGGAGGAGGAGGAGGAGGAGGAGGCGCCGCGATCGGCTGCGGCGCAGGCACGGGCGCGGCGACCGGCTGCGGCGCAGCGACGGGCATCGCCGGCAGCTGCGGCGCCATGCCCATCATCATCTGCATCATCATCATCTGCTGCTGCAGCATCATCGCCATCATCGGGTTCGGCGCGCCCATCGCAGGCATCATCGTGGGCATCAGCTGCGGCATCGCCGGCATCTGCTGCGGCTGGGCCATCATCGGCTGGGGCGCAGCAGCGGCGGCCGGCGCGACCGGCGCGGGCGCCTCGACCTCGGGCGGCAGCTTCTCGTTGATGTACTGCGTGAGCGCGTCGAGCGTGGGCAGGTCTTCCACCAGCTGGCGGAACGTCACCTTCACGTTGAACTTGCGGCCGACGGCGATCGCCACCTGCGTGAGGAACAGCGAGTCGAGCCCGAGCTCGATGAACGACGTGCCGCCGTCGCCGGCGCCGATCTCGATGCCGGAGGTCTCCTCGAAGACCTGGCGAAGCTGAGCGGACAGATTCGATGTACGGGACACGGGCAGCACCTCTGTTTTCTTGTGAAGGGGGTCAATCCAGAAACGTTGTCGCTCGAAGGGGTAGGTCGGCAGCGCGATGCGGCGGCGCCGCGCCGGCGCGTGCACCGCGTTCCAGTCGGGCTCGACGCCGGCGCACCAGAGCTGGCCGAGCGCCGAGAGCACCGAGGCCTCTTCGGTGTCCGGCGTCTCCGAGAGCGTCGACGCGCAGACCTGGTGCACCTTGTCGGTGACCTGCTGCCGCGCCAGCGTCGCCAGCGTCGCGCGCGGGCCGACCTCGAGCAGCAGCACGTTCTTCTCTCTCCACAGCGTGGAGACGCCCTGCGCGAACTTCACCGTCGCCCGCAGGTGCCGGCCCCAGTACTTCGGGTCCGTCGCCTGCTCGGGCTTGATCCATTCGCCCGTCAGCGTCGACACGAACGGGCTCTTCGGCGCCGACAGCCGCACGCCCTCGACCTTCGCGGTGAACGGGCCGACGGCGTCGTCCATCATCGGTGAGTGGAACGCGTGCGACGTGTGCAGCAGCTTCGCCATCACGCCCGCCGCCTCGTATTCCTTCTGCAGCGTGGCGACCTTCTCGGTCGGGCCGGCGACGACGCACAGCGACGGGCCGTTCTCCGACGCGATCGACATCTGCGGCCTCAGCTTCTTCTCGACCTCGGCCGCCGGCAGGCGCACCGACAGCATCGAGCCGCCCGGCAGCGCGTTCATCATCTTCCCGCGCTCGGCGACCAGGCGCGCCGCGTCCGCCGGTGCCATCACGCCCGAGAGCGCTGCGCTCACGAACTCGCCGACGCTGTGGCCGATGCTGGCCCAGGCCTTCACACCCCACGACTCGAGCAGCCGCGCGAGCGCGTACTCGATGGTGAACAGCGCCGGCTGCGTGTAGCGCGTCGCCTTGAGCGCCGCCTCCGTGGTGCCGAACATCACCGTCTTCAGGTCCGGAGTGACCTGCGCCACCGCCTGGAAGCACAGCTCCATCGCGTCGCGGAACACCGGGTACCGCTCGTACAGCGCGCTGCCCATGCCGAGGTACTGGCTGCCCTGGCCGGGGAAGAGGAACACGACGCGCGGAGCGGTGCCGAACGCCGCGCGCGACGCGCCCTTCTTGAGGTCGCGCAGCAGCGCCGGAGCGCCGGCCACCGAGTCGACGACGAGCGCGCGACGCTGCTTGAAGCCGCGGCGGCCCGTCTGCAGCGTGAACGCCACGTCGGCGAGCTCGACGCCGCTCACGTCCACCCGCGGCTCGGGGACGATCGGCGCGTCCGTCTTCACCTCGACGTGCCCGGCCGGCTGCAGGCCGTACGCCTCGAACGCCTGCTTCTCGGCGGCCACCGCTTCCTTCCCATTTCCGCCCGTGAGCGGCTTCGCCGCCGGCGCTACGCCGTACTTCACCGGCTTCGCCGCGTGCTCCCCCGGCGGCGTCGACGTCTCGGGCGTCTTGCCGCGCCAGCCCTCGAGCCAGTCGGCCAGCCGCCGCGCCTGCTGCTCCAACGCCGCGTCGGTGCGCGCGGAGAGGATGACGAGCTGCTTGCCGTGCGTCGGGGTGGAGGGCTCCTGGCGAGGCGCCTCTTCCATCACCACATGCGCGTTCGTGCCGCCGACGCCGAAGCTGCTCACGCCCGCGCGGCGCGGCTTGTCCCACCGCGGCCAGGGCTGCGGCTCGCTCACGACGCGGAACGGGCTGCTGTCGAAGTCGATCTTCGGGTTCGGCGACTTGAAGTGCAGCGTCGCCGGTACGACCTCGTGCGTGAGCGCGAGCGCCGTCTTCATCACGCCCGCGGCGCCGGCGGCGATGACGGTGTGGCCGAAGTTCGACTTCACCGAGCCGATGCCGCAGAAGCCCTTGTCCTGCGTGCCGAGCCGGAACGCGCGGGTGAGCGCCTCGACCTCGATGGGGTCGCCCAGCGGAGTCGCGGTGCCGTGCGCCTCGACGTAGCTGATGGTGCGCGGGTCGACGCCGGCGTCCGCCTGCGCGCGCGCGACGACCGCCGCCTGCCCCTCGATCGACGGAGCGGTGAACGACGCCTTCTTCCCGCCGTCGTTGTTCAGCGCCGCGCCCCTGATGACCGCGTAGATGGTGTCGCCGTCGGCGAGCGCGTCTTTCAGCCGCCGCAGCACCACCACGCCGCAGCCGTCGCTGAACACCGTGCCCTGCGCGCTCGCGTCGAAGGTGCGCGTGCGCCCGTCGTTCGAGAGCATCGAGCCCTCGTTGTAGAGGTGGCCGCTGTTCACCGGCACCGTGATGCTGACGCCGCCCGCGAGCGCGAGGTCGCACTCGCCGAGCTGGATGCTGCGGAACGCCTGCGCGATCGCGACGAGCGACGTCGAGCACGCGGTGTGGACGCTGATCGCCGGCCCGGTGAGGTCGAGGCGGTGCGCGACGCGCGTGGCGATGTAGTCCTTCTCGTTCGCCACCATCGCCTGGAACGCGCCGAGCTGCTCGATGAGGTCGGGGCGCGTGACGACGTTTTCGCTCCAGTACGTGTCGTTGTACTTGCCCGCCCAGATGCCGATGGTGCCGTCGAACGACTCGGGCACGTGGCCGCTCGACTCGAGCGCCTCCCACGCCACCTCGAGCATCAGCCGCGCCTGAGGGTCCATCACCGCCGCTTCCTTCGGCGAGATGCCGAAGAAGCCCGCGTCGAACTGATCGACGTTCTTCAAGACGCCGCGCGCCTTCACGTAGCGCGGGTCCTTCACCACCTCCCGCGGCAGGTTCGGGTCGAGCTCGGCGTCCTTGAAGAAGGAGATCGTCTCCTTGCCCTCCGTCAGCACGCGCCAGAGCGTCTCGACGTCGTTCGCGCCGGGGTAGCGGCACGCCATGCCGACGATCGCCACCGCCTCGCGCTCTTCGCGGGCCAGGCGCGTGCGCGCGAGCTGCCGCTCGAGCGAGCCCTTCGCGCCGTCGTCGTTCAGCGCCTCGACGAGACCGCGGATCGTCGGGTGCTCGAAGACCTTCAGCACCGGCACCTCGCGGCCCTCGAGCTCCTTGAGCCGCGCCGCCATGCGCACCGCGAGCAGCGAGTTGCCGCCGAGGCTGAAGAAGTTGTCGGTGACGCCGACCGGGCTCACCTGCAGCAGCCGGCTCCACAGCGTGGCGAGGGCTTCTTCGCGCGCCGACTGCGGAGCGACGTACTCGTTCGCCAGCGCCGGCCGCTCCTGGCTCGGCACCGGCAGCGCGCGCTTGTCGAGCTTGCCGTTCGCGGTGACGGGCAGCGCGTCGAGCCACACGTACTGCGCCGGCACCATGTACTTCGGCAGCGACGCCTCGAGGTGCGCGGCCAGCTCGGACGACGTCGGGCGCGCGGCGCCGCTCGGCACGACGTACGCGACCAGGCGCTTGTTGCCCGCGCCGTCGTCGATCGCGAGCACCGCGTTCGCCTTGACGCTCCAGTGGGCGGTCAGGCGCGCTTCGATCTCTCCCAGCTCGATGCGGTAGCCGCGGATCTTCACCTGGCCGTCGATGCGGCCGGCGAAGTCGAGCGTGCCGTCGGGCAGCCACTTCACCAGGTCGCCGGTGCGGTAGAGGCGGGTGCCGCGCACGGTGACGAAGCGCTCGGCGGTGAGCTCGGGGCGGTTCAGGTAGCCGCGCGCGAGGCCGTCGCCGCCGATGTAGAGCTCGCCCACCTCTCCCGGCTTCACGAGGTCCCGCTGCTCGTCGAGCACGAAGAGCTGCGTGTCGCGAATCGGCTTGCCGATGGGGACGCTGGTGGCCGACTCGGGCAGGTCGCGCGGGATGGTGTGGCACACCGCGAACGTGGTCGTCTCGGTCGGGCCGTAGCCGTTGATGAGCGTGACGCCCGGCAGCGCCTTGTAGGCCCGGCGAACGTGGCTGGGCGAGAGCGCCTCTCCGCCGGTGAGCACCGCGCGCGCGCCGCTGAGCGCCGTCGCGTCGTCGTCGACCACGGTGTTGAACAGCGCGGCCGTGAGCCACATCACCGTGACGCCGTGTTCTTGAATCGCGCGGCGCAGGCCGGCCGCCGTGGGGATCGCGTCGGCGTACAGCGCGACGGTGCCGCCGTTGAGCAGGGCGCCCCAGATCTCGAACGTGCTGGCGTCGAACGCGAGCGGCGCGGCGTGCAGCAGCACGTCGCTCGCCGAGAGCTGCACGTAGTCGACCTTCAGCACCAGCCGGTTGATGGCCCGGTGCACGACCTCGACGCCCTTCGGCGTGCCGGTCGAGCCCGACGTGTACATCACGTACGCGAGGTTCGCGGAGGTGACCGCCACGTGCGGGCTCGAAGCGTCGGCGCCCGAGTCGACCTGAAGGCGCCTGGCGTTGCTCGCGGGAAGCTGCGCGTCCGGAGTCGTGATGATCACCGGGCACGCGGCGTCGTCGAGCAGGAACTTCAGGCGCTCCTGCGGCCAGGTGGTGTCGAGCGGCATGTACGCGCCGCCGGCCTTCAAGATGCCGAGCACCGAGACGACGGCGTCGAGCCCGCGGGGCAGCGCCATCGCGACCTTGTCGTCCGGCTTCACGCCCGCGGCGATCAGCCGCTTCGCGAGGTGGTTCGCCCGCGCGTTCAGCTCGGCGTAGGTGAGCGAGCCGTCCTTGGACGCCACCGCCCGCTTGTCCGGCGTCGCCCGCGCGACCTCTTCGAACAGCTCGTGAACGACCGCTTCGGGCCGATGCTGCACGCGGGTCTGATTCCACTGCGCGAGCAGTGCGGCTTCGGCCTCGGTCGGACGCGTCACGGGGATCGCTTTCGAATCAACCACAAGTGGCGCCCGAAGTAACCGGTGGGGCGCAGACCCGCCTCAAGCTGGAGCGGGTTACTCGCGTGTAACCCACGGCCCTGGGAGCAAGGCATGATGCGCCGCCATGCGCATCGCCCTCGCTGCCGTCGTCCTCGTCCTCGCCGCCGCCTGCAAGTCCGAGAAGAAGGACACGAAGAAGATCGCGCTGCTGCTCCCCGAGGCGAAGACCGCCCGCTACGAGACGCAAGATCGGCCCCACTTCGAAGCCAAGGTGAAGGCGCTCTGCTCCGACTGCGAGGTGCTGTACTCGAACGCCGCGCAGGACGCCTCGAAGCAGCAGTCGCAGGCCGAGGCCGCGCTCACCAACGGCGCGCGCGTGCTGGTGCTCGACCCCGTCGACGGCACCGCCGCGCGCGCCATCGCCGAGAAGGCCCGCGCCGCCGGAGCCAAGGTCATCGCCTACGATCGCCTCGTCCTCGGCACCGACGCCGTCGACTGGTACGTGGCCTTCGAGGCCGAGAACATCGGCCGCTTCCAGGCCCAGGCCCTGCTCGACGCGCTGAAGGGCAAAGAGCAGCCCACCATCATCGTCATCAACGGCGCTCCCACCGACCCGAACGCCGCGCTGCTCAAGAAGGGCATGCACGCCGTGTTCGACGGCAAGGTGAAGATCTTTCGCGAGTTCGACACCCCCGACTGGAGCCCCGACAAGGCCCAGGAAGAGATGACCCAGGCGCTCACCGCGCTCGGCTCCGAGCCGCTCGACGGCGTCTACTGCGCCAACGACGGCACCGCCGGCGGGGCCATCGCCGCGATGAAGGCCGCCGGCGTGAAGCTCGTGCCGGTCACCGGGCAGGACGCCGAGGTCGCCGCGCTGCAGCGGATCATCGCCGGCGAGCAGCACTCGACCATCTACAAGGCGCTCAAGCTCGAGGCCGAGACCGCCGCGGAGATCGCGGTGAAGGCCCTGCGCGGCGAGACCGTCACGACGACCGCCGTCGCCGACAACGGCAAGAAGCAGGTCCCGGCGATCGTCCTCGAGCCGACCTCGGTCACGAAAGACAACCTCGCCGCGACGGTGCTCAAAGACGGCTTCTGGAAGCGCGACCAGCTCTGCACCGGCGCGTACGCGGAGCCGTGCAAGGCGGCGGGGATCTGACGGGTGCTCCTCGAGGTCCGCGGCGCCACGAAGCGGTTCGGTGCCGTCGAGGCGCTCAGCGGCGTCGACTTCGAGGTCTCTGCGGGAGAGGTCGTCGCGCTCGTCGGCGACAACGGCGCCGGCAAGTCGACCCTCGTGAAGGTGATCGGCGGCGCCGTGCCGCTCGACTCCGGCACGGTGCGCGCGCCCGCCGAGCTCGCCGTCGTCTGGCAGGACCTTGCGCTCTGCGACAACCTCGACGTCGTCGCCAACCTCTTCCTCGGCCGCGAGTCTTCGTTCGTCCTCGACGAGAAGGCCATGGAGCAGGAGGCGGTGGGCCTGCTCTCGCGGCTCGGCGTCACGATTCCGAACGTGCGCGTCGAGGTCGCCGCGCTGTCCGGCGGCCAGCGCCAGTCGATCGCCGTCGCGCGCGCCGTGCTCGCGAAGCCGAAGGTGATGCTGCTCGACGAGCCGACCGCCGCGCTCGGCGTCGCGCAGACGCGCCAGGTGCTCGACCTCATCGGCCGCCTGCGCGCCGAAGGCCTCGGCGTCGTCGTCATCAGCCACAACCTCGCCGACGTCTTCGAGGTCGCCGACCGCATCGTCGTGCTGCGGCTCGGCAAGCGCGTGGCGACCTTCGCGCGGGGCGAGGCGAGCCGCGAGGCCGTCGTCGCCGCCATCACGGGTGCCGCATGAAGTGGCGCGAGCGGCTGCCGGTGCTCCTGGGCCTCGTCATCGTCGCCGTCGTGTTCCAGGCGCTGAACTCGAACTTCCTCTCGCCGCGGAACCTCACGAACCTCGGGCTGCAGATCGCCGCGATGGCGACCATCTCGTGTGGCCTGGTGCTCGTGCTGCTGCTCGGAGAGATCGACCTCTCCGCCGGCGCGGTGAGCGGGCTCTGCGCGGCGGTGATGGCGGTCGTCGGCCTGCCGGGGCCGCTCGGCCTCGGGCTCGCGCTCGCGTGCGGCGCAGCCATCGGGCTGCTGCAGGGCACGTGGATCACCCGCCTCGGAGTCCCCTCGTTCGTCGTCACCCTCGCCGGCCTGCTCGCGTGGCAGGGCGCGCAGCTCGCCGTGCTCGGCAGCACCGGCTCGCTGAACCTCACCGACCCGTTCATCGTCGCCTTGTGCGCCACGTTCCTGCCGTGGTGGGCGGGCGTCATCGCCGGCGCCGCGTTCGCGGCGCTCACGCGCAACGTCGTCCTCGCCGTCGCCAGCGTCGTCGCCATCGCGCTCTTCAACCAGGACCGCGGCGTGCCGCTCGCGCTCGTCATCGTCGTCGGCGTCGTCGCCGCCACCGACTGGCTCGTGCGCCGCACGCGCTTCGGCCGCCACGTGCTCGCCGTCGGAGGCAACGCCGAAGCCGCCCGGCGCGCCGGCATCTCGGTTCCGCGCATCAGGGTCACCGTCTTCGCGCTCGCCTCGATGCTCGCCGCGCTCGGCGGAGTCCTCGCCGCCTCGCGCCTGCTCGCCGTGAATCAGTCTTCGGGCAGCGGCGATCTCCTGCTCAACGCCATCGCCGCAGCCGTCATCGGCGGCACGAGCCTGTTCGGCGGTCGCGGCTCGGCGTGGTCGGCGCTCTCCGGCGCGATCGTGATCGGCGCCATCTCCAACGGCATGGACCTGCTCGGCCTCGCATCGGCCGTGAAGTTCATCGTCACCGGCGCCGTGCTGCTCGCCGCGGTGACGATGGACGCGGTTGCCCGGCGCGCCCCCGCCGCCCGCCGGTGATCCGAGTCACTCGCAGCCGACGGCGATCTCGAGCGCCTGGCACACCTCGTCCAGCTTCTCGTCACCGATCGACGAAACCCACTTGCGCAGGTCGGCCTGCCGCACCGTGAATACGTTCGTCAGGTTGACGCACGAGTCCTGCTTGAGGCCTTCCTCGACGCCGAGGTGCACCTCGGTTGGAGAACCACGGCGAGTCGACGTGATCGCTGCGACCGTCACCGTCTCGAGAACCTCCAACAGAGAATCCCGCGAAAGGACGAGCACTGGCCGTCGCTTGTCCGGTGGCGCGAACCGATACATCCAGACGTCGCCACGGGCTATTCGTCGGGCCACGCCTGCCGCTCCATGAGCTGTTCGACTTCACGAAGCATGGCGCGCGATTCTCCGCGGTACGCGTCGCGAATGGCCTCGTCGATGTCTCGCCTGCGCCGAGCCTCGAGGTACAGCCGCAGCGCCGATGCGATCATCTTCGAGCGGCCCCGGCGGCGAGCTTCGGGCAGGCGGTCGACCCGCCGCAGCAGCTCTTCATCCAACGAGATCTGTACCGAGCGTGCGGCCATGATGAAAAGATGCAGTAGTAATCATGATGGGTCAACCCATCATGTCTGACACGCCGGGCAGAAATACGTCCCGCGCGCGCCCAGGCCCTGCTTGAAGTACGCGATCGGCGTCTCGCACTTCCGGCACGGCTCGCCCTCGCGCTCGTAGACCTCGAACCTCGGCCGCGCTCCGCGAACGCTCGCGCTCATCAGCTTGCGCGCCGCGGCGAAGATCTCGCGCAGCTCGTCATCGCTCACGTCCGGACCCCGCCGGTCGGGCCGCACGCCGCACCGGTACAGCGACTCGGACTTCCAGATGTTCCCGATGCCCGCGGCCACCCGCTGGTTGAGCAGCAGCTCGCCGATGGGCTGCGGCCCGAGCGCGCGCAGCCGGGCGATCGCCGCATCCACGTCGAACGTCTCGCCGAGCACGTCCGGCCCGAGCCTGCCCACGTCGCCGCGCGCGAGCTGCTTCGCCGTCACCAGCTCCGCCACCGGCACGTCGAACGCCACCGCCTCGAAGTCTTCCGTCTGCAGCACGATGCGCATCGCCGACCGAGGCCGCTTCCACCGCTCACCCCGGCGGTAGATGTGCCACGAGCCGTTCATCCGCATGTGCGTGCGCAGCGTCACGCCGTTCGAGAGCTCCATCAGCAGGTGCTTGCCGACCGCGCTGACGCCGACGACGGTCTCGCCTACGAGCGGCTTGTTCTCCGCCGCGGTCCGCACCGTCGCGATCTCCGACTCGAAGCCGACGACCCGCTTGCCGGCCAGCGCGAGGTGCAGCGTCTTCGCCGCGCGGTGCAGCGTGTCGCCTTCAGGCACGTCGCGCCCGCTTCGCAAGCTGCGTTCGCCGCGCCTGCATGCCCGACGCCGTCTTGTGGAAGCCGGCCTGCTCGAGCGCTGCTGCCAGCGGGTGCTCGCTCGCGTTCTTTCCGTTGATCTCCAGCAAGAGGCCCTGGTGCTTCTCGAGCCGCTTCGGCGCGCGCTCGGCGAGCCGCGTCGCGATCGCCTTGCCGACCTTGTCGCGCTCGACCTCGTCCTCCGGCAGCCACGCGAACGCGCGCTGCCCGCCGCGCGAGAGCCACAGCACCAGCGCGCCGTCGACGAGCACGACCTGCGCACCGGCCTCGCGCTTCGGGCCCGAGCCCGCCTCGCCCTGTAGCGCGGGCCAGTCGAGCAGCGCGCCGTACGGGTTCGCCGGGTCCACCACCGACAGCATCACCACCTCGGGCTGGGCCGGCGTCGACCGGTAGCTGCGCAACAGCTCCAGCACCGTCGGCAGCGCGAACTGCATCGCGCCGACGCCGGACACGAAGTACCCGCGCCGCGCCTTGCCGGCCTCCTCGAGCGCGGAGAACACCTGCGACACCGCGGTGAACCCACCGGGAATTCCCTCGGCCGACGCCACCTCGCGCGTCACGAGCCCGTAGCGGTTGAGCAGCTGCTGCGCCAGCGCGTGCGAGCGCTCGGTCGCCGACGCCTCGGCCAGCGCGCGGCTCTGCACCAGCGCCCAGCGACCTTCGCTCGTCGGCATCACCACGCGCCGCGAGCGGAACGCGCGGCCGTCGAGGTGCTCGCGCCGGTCGCGCTTGTCGCTCTTCCGCCACAGCGAGCGCAGCGCGAAGAAGCTGTCGTTCGTGATGGCGCCCTTCCACACGAGGCCCCACAGCGCGTCGAGCGTCTCGCGCGGAAACCCGCCGCCGCACGCGGTGTGAAGGTCTCCGAAGAACGAGGCGCCGCGCTGCTTCAGCACGCTCAGGATCTGCTGCTCCCGCGCCGGCAGCTTCTCCTCGTCCAGCGGAGGAGGCCGGTGCAGCCGCGGCAGGTGATCCGTCAGGTACAGCGCCACGCGGCCATCGCGATCGCCCATCGACTCGACGCCGACCCACAGCACCTCGCCGGCCGCCGCCAGCGCGTCGAGATCCGACTGCAGGTACTGCTCGAGCCGCGCCGGCAGAATCTCCGTCTCCAGCATCGACGCCGGCAGCGGCAGCCCTTGCAGCTTCTCGACGACGTCGAGCGTGGCGTCGAGGCCGCGCCGCCGCTTCGTGACCCCGTGCCACGAGGTGAGCAGGCGCCCGAACACCGCCGGCTCGACCGGCTCGATCTCCCGGCGCGCCTTCGCCAGCGAGCGCCGCCGGATGCGGGCGAGCACCTCGCCGTCGCTCCACTCGTGCTCGAGCCCCTTGGGCCGGAACGCCCCCTCGAGCAGGCGCCCCGCACGCACCAGCGCGTCGAGCGCCCGCGTGACCCCGATGGCCGTGAGCCCGAAGCGCGCCGCAGGCTCCGAGGCAGGGAAGGGCGCGTGGCTGCGCGCGTAGCGCATCAGCAGCTCGCCCAGCGCGTTCGGCACCGGCTCGAGCAGCGCGGTCGGCAGGCCGAGCGGCAGCGGAGCTCCCAGGGCGTCGCGGTACCTCGCCGCCTGCTCGACGGCGACGAACCGCGCCTGGCCGCCGATCTTCAGCTCGACCGCGCGCCTCTCGCGCACCAGCTCCTCGATCGCGTCGGGCACGTCGCACCGCGCCGCGATCTCTTCGCGGGTCAGATCTCCGAGCTTGAGCAGCACGTCGTGCAGCCCGTCCTTCGTGCGCGCGCGGCTCTCGGGGGTGAGGAACTGCAGCTGCAGCTCGACCTCGTGCAGCACGTCGGCGTCGAGCAGCTCGCGGAGCTCGGCGTCTCCCAACAGCTCGCGCAGTTGCAGCGGGTCGACGCTGAGCGCCTGCGCCCGCCGCTCGGCGAGCGGCGCGTCGCCGTCGTAGATGTAGTTCGCGACGTACCCGAACAAGAGCGACGAGGCGAACGGAGACGGCGTGGGCGGGTCGACCACCTCGAGCTTCAGCGCGCGCGACTCGATGCCTTTCAACGTTTCGACGAGCGCGGGCAGATCGAACACGTCCCGCAGGCACTCGCGGTATGCCTCCAGCAGCATCGGGAAGCCCGGGTGATGCGACGCTGCCTCGAGCAGGTCCTGCGCCCGCCGGCGCTGCTGCCACAGCGGAGTCCGGCCGCCCGGCCTGCGCCGCGGCAAGAGCAGCGCCCGCGCCGCGGCTTCCCGGAACCGCGCCGCGAACAGCGGGGTCTGCGAGAGCTGCCGCGTCACCAGCGCCTCGACGTCCGCCGACGGGGGCAGCAGCACCGACGGATCCGGCGCCACGTCGCTCTCCGGGAAGCGCACCACGAAGCCGTCGTTCGTCCACATCGTCTCGACCTCGACGCCGTGCTCCTCGCGCACGCGCGCCGCGATCGCCATCGCCCACGGCGCGAACACCTGCCCGCCCAGCGGAGACAACACGCACACCCGCCAGTCCCCCAGCTCGTCGCGGCTGCGCTCGATCACCAGCCGCGTGTCGTCCGGCACCGCCGAGGCGCGCCGCTGGTCCTCCACGTACGCGAGCAGGTTCTTCGCCGCGACCTCGGTGAGGTGATGGCGCCGCTGCAAGAGCTCCATCGCCGCGTGCGACGGCATGGACGAGACGGTGCGGAGCATGGCTCCGACGCGGCGGCCGAGCTCGAGCGACCGGCCTGCGGCCTCGCCGCGCCAGAACGGCATCTTCCCGGGCTGCCCCGGGGCGGCGGAGACCAGCACCCGGTCGTGCGTGATCTCCTCGATGCGCCAGGTCGACGCGCCGAGCACGAACGTCTCGCCGGGCTTGCTCTCGAAGACCATCTCCTCGTCGAGCTCGCCCACGCGCGCCGCTCCGCGCGGGGCGCCGGCCAGGAACACGCCGTACAGGCCGCGGTCCGGAATCGTCCCGCCGTTGACGATCGCGAGCCGCTTCGCGCCCTCTCGCGCGGTCACCGTGTTCTTCAAGCGGTCCCACGTGAGTCGCGGCTTCAGGTCCGCGAAGTCGTCGCTCTGGTACCGGCCCGCGAGCATGTCGAGCACGTTGTCGAACGTCGCGCGCGACAGCTCCGCGAACGGAGCCGCCTGCCGCACGAGCCCGTACAGCGCATCGACGTCGTACGGCTCGAGCGACGTCATCGCCACGAGCTGCTGCGCGAGCACGTCGAGCGGGTTGCGCGGGTAGTACGTCGCCTCGACCGCGCCCTCGTCCATCGCGTCGGCGAGCGCGGCGCACGCGACGAGGTCGCCGCGGAACTTGGGGAAGATGACGCCGTCGCTCCTGCCCCCCACCTGGTGGCCGGCGCGGCCGATGCGCTGCAGCCCGCTCGCGACCGTCGGAGGCGCCTCGATGAGCACGACGAGATCGATCGCCCCCATGTCGATGCCGAGCTCGAGCGAGCTCGTCGCCACCAGGCCGCGCAGGTTCCCGGCCTTGAGCATGTCCTCGATGGCCGCGCGCTGATCTCGCGCCAGCGAGCCGTGGTGGGCGTGGACGAGAACCTCTCCGGCGAGCTCGTTGAGCGCGCCCGCGAGCCGCTCGGCGATGCGCCGGCTGTTGACGAACAGCAGCGTCGAGCGGTGCGACTTCACCAGCTCGAGCAGGCGAGGGTGAATCGCGCTCCAGATGCTCGAGCGCACCGGGCCGGCAGCCGCCGGGCCCGAGGGGATCGCGATGGGCTCGGCGAGCCGCGCCATGTCCTCGACCGGCACCTCGATCTTCAGCGTGAGCGACTTCTTCTCCGAGGCGTCGACGACGGTGACCGGCCGGTAGCCGTGCTCGGAGGTCGCTCCGCCGAGGAAGCGCGCGACCTCGTCGAGCGGCCGCTGCGTCGCCGAGAGCCCGATGCGCTGCACGTGGCGGCCGGTGAGCTTCTCGAGCCGCTCGAGCGACAGCGCCAGGTGCGCGCCGCGCTTCGTGGGGGCCAGCGCGTGGATCTCGTCGACGATGACCGTCTCGACGTGGCGCAGGCTCTCGCGCGCGTTCGACGTCAGCAGCAGGTACAGCGACTCGGGCGTGGTGACGAGGATCTCCGCCGGCTGCCGCGCGAACCGGTTGCGCTCCTTCTGAGGCGTGTCGCCGGTGCGCACCGCGACGAGCGGAGCGCGCACCGTCTCGCCCCGCCCCTCGGCCACGCGCTGGATGCCGGCGATCGGCGCGCGCAGGTTGCGCTCGACGTCGACCGTCAGCGCCTTGATCGGTGAGACGTAGAGCACGCGGCAGCCTCCGCTCGGCGGCGCTGGCTGAAACATCAACCGGTCGAGGCAGTGCAGGAACGCAGCGAGCGTCTTGCCGCTGCCGGTCGGCGCGAGCAGCAGCGTCGACTCTCCGCGCATCAGCGCCGGCCAGGCGAGCGATTGCGCCCGCGTGGGCTCGGGAAAGGAGCTCGAGAACCACTCCGCAACGGCGGGATGGAAGCTGCTAGCGGGTGAGGGCGGTGAACGCATGTCCCTGAAGGAGGGAATAACGCACCCGCAGCTCTTCTTCCGCCACCCGCAGCGTCAGCGTCTCGGCATCGCGGGCCACCAGCCTGGCGTCCGTGAACTCGAGCCACACGCCGTTGCGCGGGTGCTCGCACTTGAAGAGCGTCTCCTTCGCGGAGAACAGCGCCGTCGCCAGCGCAGCGTCTTCGCCCAGCACGCGCCACTCGGCGTCGTCGATCGCGCTCGAGCGCAGGTCGCGCAGCGCGTCGGCCGAGAGCAGCGGCTCGAGGTCGATGCCGACGCCCTCGAAGCGCCCTCCCGCCGCGGCGGCGAGCTCTCCGGTGTGCGTGATCGCGCCGGCGACCCCGATGGGCCATGACGGCGCGCGGTCGTCGCGCCGGCCGACTTCCCCCGTGACGCCGAGCAGCGAGAGCACGCGCGCCGCACACCAGCGGCCCGCGATGAACTCGCGCTGGCGCACGGCCTTCGCCTTGCGCAGCTCGGGCGGTATCGGCCAGTCCGCTGGCGCATCCGCGACCGCGATCGCGACCACGCGCGCCTCAGGCGGCAGCAGGCGCTTGAACTCCGCTTCCACGTCGTCCGAGGTCACGTCGTCGCCATGATAGCGCCCCGCCGTTCACCGTCGGCGACTCGCCGCGTGCGCCTGAAACACCTGCTCGACCCGCACCTCGTTGACGAGCGGCCGGCCCGCCTCGAAGTCCGCCGCGCTCTGCAGCGTCGTCTGCGCGATGGCCGCGAGCGCCTCGCGCGTGAGGAACGCCTGGTGCGACGTCACCAGCACGTTCGGGAAGGTGAGCAGCCGCGCGAGCACGTCGTCCTGCAGCACCGTGTTCGACAGGTCCTGGAAGAACACGCCCTCCTCGACCTCGTAGACGTCGAGCCCGGCTGCGCCGAGCCGGCCGCTCTTGAGCGCGTGGATCAGGGCCCGGCTGTCGATCAGCGCGCCACGGCCGGTGTTCACCAGCATCGCGCCCGGCTTCATCAGCGCGAACGCCTTCGCGTCGATGAGGTGGTTCGTCTGCGGAGTCAGCGGCACGTGCAGCGACACCACATCAGACTCGCGCAACAGCTCGTCGAGCTCCACGTAGCGCGCTCCTGCCTCGCTCTGCAGCGACGCGTCCGGCCGCGCGTCCCACGCCAGCACCCGGCAGCCGAAGCCGTGGAAGATGCGCGCCGCGGCGCGGCCGATGCGCCCGGTGCCGACGATGCCCGCAGTCTTGCCGTGCAGGTCGAACCCCACGAGGCCTTCCAGCGAGAAGTTCCACTCGCGCACGCGGGCGTACGCGCGGTGCACCTTGCGGTTCAGCGCGAGCGCGAGGCAGACCGCATGTTCGGCGACGGCGTACGGCGAGTACTCCGGCACGCGCGTGACGCGAAGCCCCAGCTTCGCGGCTGCCGCGAGGTCCACGTGGTTGTAGCCGGCCGAGCGCAGCGCGACGAGCTTCGTCCCTCCGTCGCGCAGGCTCTCGAGCGCCGCGGCGTCGACGCGATCGTTCACGAACGAGCAGACGCCCGCATGCCCGCGCGCCAGCGCAGCGGTCGCCGCGGTCAACCGCGGCTCGAGGAACGTCAGGTCATGACCGAAGGCCGGGTTCGCGGCCTCGAACGAGGCACGGTCGTAGCCGTGGGTGTCGAACAGCGCGAGGTTCACGGTGGCGCCTCTCCTAACGGCGGGCGTGCTACACGCGCCACCGACATGGGCGCTCAATGGAAGCACAAGGGCCGCACCGAGAACGCCGCCGCCCGCGGCCGCGTCTTCGGCAAGCTGGTGAAGGAGCTCATCGTCGCCGCGAAGGGCGGCGCCGACCCCGAGATGAACGCGAAGCTGCGCTCCGCCGTCGAGGCCGCGAAGAAGGCGTCGATGCCGCGCGACACGATGGAGCGCGCCATCAAGAAGGGCGCCGGCCTGCTCGACGGCCCCGCGGTGAGCTACGAGGTCGTCACCTACGAGGGCTTCGCGCCGCACCAGGTGCCGGTCATCGTCGAGTGCCTCACCGACAACCGCACCCGCACCGCGAGCAACGTGCGCCTGTTGTTCCGCAAGGGCCAGCTCGCCGCCGCCGGAGCCGTGAGCTGGGACTTCGAGCACCTCGGCGCCATCGAGGCGAGCCCGCCCGCGCCGGCCACCGACGCCGAGGCCGCCGCCATCGAGGCCGGAGCGCAGGACCTCGAGCCGGGCGACGAGGGCCAGACCCGCTTCTACACCGCGAGCAGCGACCTCGACGCCGTCGCGAAGGCCCTCTCGGCCGCGAAGTGGAACGTCACGTCACAGGCGCTCGTCTGGCGCGCGAAGAACAAGGTCACGCTCGACGACCAGAAACGCGCCGACGTCGAGGCCTTTCTGCAAGGCCTCGACGAAGACGACGACGTTCAGAACATCTACGCCGCGCTCTGACCCTAGCGCAGCGTCTCGATCAGCCGGCCGGTCATCGAGACCGCGGGCTGGGTGAGCTGCGACATCTCGATGCGCCCGCACCCGATGATCGCGCCCGCGTTGCCGAAAGGCTGCGCCGAGAAGTCATCGCGTCCGGCCCGAACCACGACGACCTTGTCCACGACGTCGTTCGACAGCCCGGTGCCCACCGACCACAGCTCGGTGCTGAAGGTGATCGACCCGTGGCCCTCGTCGTTCGCGAAGAAGTTGCCCACGTCGCCGAGGTGGAACGGCGGGCTGTCGAAGCGCCCGTGCTTCGCGTTCGTCGGGTTCCAGTGCTCGCCGTCGCACGAGTCCTGAATCGCGACCGCGTGCGCGCCCGGCGGCACGTTCGTGAACACCAGGTCCATCGTCACCACGCCGCGGTCCACCGCGAACCGGCCCGAGCCCGTCAGGCGGCTCTCACCGATCGGGTCGATGCGCGCCTCGGCCGTCACCGGCATCTCCACCACCTTCGCCGTCGTCGGCTTCGCCGCGGTGCGCGCCGTCGCCGGCTTGAAGAGCTCCTCCTCGTCCTTTGGCCCGACCGTCGCACAGCCGATCAACAGGGCCCCTGCCAGCACCAACCTCTTCATCGTGCTTCCTCCTCCACAAAAGGTCCCCGCTTCAGGCGGCGACCGGTCTCTTCGCAGCGCGCGCTTCGTCGAGCGCCTTCGCGAGCCGCGTGACGCCTTCCTCCATCTGGTCCATCGGCACGGCCGAGAAGCTCAGCCGGAACGACAGCGTCGAGTGGAGGTGAGGCTCTGCGCGGAACAACGTCCCCGGGTCGAACGCGACGCCGTGCACCAGCGCGCGCGCCAGCAGCCGCTCGTCCGAGTCGAAGCCCTCGGTCTCGACCCACACCGAGAAGCCGCCCTGCGGCCAGCCGAAGCGAATGCCGTGCACCTTCGGCAGCAGCGCGAGCAGGCGCTCGCAGCGGTCCTGGTAGTGCGCGCGCAGCTTCTCGAGCCGCTCGTCGAAGCCGCCGCGCATCAGCAGCCGCTCGACCATCGCCTGCGCGAGGCCGCCCGCCTGCACGTCGCGCCGCTGCTTCGCTTCGCGAAGCCTGCTGCGCCACATCTGCGGAGCCACCAGCCAGCCCACCCTCAGCCCCGGCGACACCGTCTTCGAGAACGTCCCCATCGCGAACGTCTTCTGCGGAGCGTCCGCCAACAGCGGCCGCGGCGCCGGCCCTTCGAACAGCAGGTCCGCGTACGCGTCGTCTTCGAGAATGATCGCCGCCTTCAGCACGCGCTCGCGATCTTCGGCCTTGAGCGTCCACCCCCACGGGTTGTGCACCGCCGGCATCACGTACCAGACCTGCGCGGCCTGGCTGGCGAACGTCCGCACGCCCTTCGCGGCGAAGATGTCGAGCGCGCCCGGGTACGTCGCGTGGTCCACGTGCACCTCGGTCGGCTGCAGCACGTCGAGCGCCAGCGACAGCGCGTCCTGCGCGCCGTTCGTGATGTGCACGTCTTCGGGGTCGACCCGCGCCCCGCGCGCGTTCAGCCGGCTGGCGATGATCTGCCGCAGCGTGCCGCGCCCTTCCGGCCAGTCGTACTGCAGCGGCGCCTCGCCCATCGCGCACGTCGCCTCTTCGGCGGCCGTGGCGAGCTCCGCGCGCGGGAACGTCTCCGGCGCCGGAAGGCCGCCCGCGAACGAGATGACGCCCTTGCGGTGTGCCGCCGCCCTCAGCAGCGTGTCGATGCGCGGAGTCCTCATCGGCTCACCGCCGCCCCTTGCGCGAGCTCGCGCGCCCCTTCGAGCGCGCCATCGCCCGACCGCTCTGCGGCCGGTGCGGAGCCCCCTTCGGCGGCGGCAGCACGCCCCGCGACGGTCGCCGCGGCGGAGAGAACGACGCCGGCATCGGCATCGGCGCCTCGCGGCCGATCAGCGCATCGAGCTGCGCGTCGATCGCGTCCGACGTGCGCTCCACGGGCGGGCGGAACTCGCGAAACGCCTCCACGAGCTTCGCGTTGAACGCCGGCAGGTCCGCCGGCGTGCGGCTCGTGATCAGGTTCTCGTCCTCGACCACCGCTTCGTCGACCCACTCGGCGCCCGCGTTGACGAGGTCCGTCTTCAGCGCGCGGTACGAGGTGAGCCGACGGCCGTCGAGCTCGCCCGTCTCGATCAGCACCTGCGGGCCGTGGCAGATCGCGGCGATGGGCTTGCCCGCGTCGAAGAACTCCTGCACCAGCCGGATGACGTCTTCTTCCTGGCGCAGCCTGTCCGGGTTCATGACCCCGCCCGGTAACAAGAGCGCGTCGTAGTCGTCGGTGATGCAGTCGGCGACGAGGTGATCCACCTTCACTTCGCCACCCCAGTCGCCGTTCTTGAACCCGCGGATCGGGCCCTCGTGCAGCGACAGCACGTGGCAGCGGGCGCCCTCACGCTCGAGCTGTGCCTTCGGTGACGTGAGCTCCGACTCCTCGAAGCCGTCCGTGGCGATGATGGCGACCCTTCTCCCGTCGAGCTTGCCCATGGCGGGCCAGCGGCTGCATCGCGCATGCCGGCTGCTCGCCGCTCAGATGGCACGGCAATCAGGGGCTCAGCCCGCGGGCGGGCGCGCCGGTCTGCCTCACCCTGTGGCGTGCGGGCGGGCGGGTTACGACTTGCAGTGCTTCTGAATGGTGCCGATCAGCCGGTCGAGGTCGATCGGCTTCTTCATGATCAGCGCGCCCGCGGGTGCGCGGCCCGGGTCGGACGTCGAGATGATGACGGGAATGCGCGCCAGCCGGGCGTCTTGCTGCAGCTGCTCGTAGACCTCGACCCCGCCGACGATCGGCATGATCAGGTCCAGCACGATCGCGCAGGGCAGCTCTTCCGTCTTCAGCCGCTCCAGCGCCTCTGCGCCGTTCGTCGCGGTCGACACGCTGTAGCCCTCGTCCTCGAACGCCTCGCGCAGCGACTCGCGGATGTCGGTCTCGTCGTCGACGATCATCACCTTCATGGCAGCGGCGCCCTCGGTAGCACCACGCGGAACGTCGTCCCCGCAGCGTCCGTCGACTCCACCGTGATGGAGCCTCCGTGCGCGCGCGCCACCTCGCGCGTGATGTACAGGCCCAGGCCCAGGCCGCGCGACTTGTCGCCGCGACGCCCGGTTCCCCCCATCGGCTCGAAGAGCACCGGCAGCCGGTCGGCGGGCACCGCTCCCGAGTTGTGCACGGTCGCGCGCAGCTCCTTCGCCGACGACCCGTCGAGGTGGACCTCGACGGGCCCGCCGCCGCCGTGCTGAATCGCGTTGCCGACGAGGTTCGAGAAGACCTGCGCCAGGCGGTCGGCGTCCCACGAGCCCACCGTGTCGCCCTGCACCTCGAGCCTCACCTGGGCTTGGGGGCTCTGCACGGCGAGCTCCGAGACGACCTCTTCGACCACCGGCTTCAGATCCGTTCGGGCGGCAGCGAGCGGAATGCCCGACCCCACCCGCACGCGCGTGAAGTCGAGCAGCTGATCGATCATCCGCGCCATGCGGTCGCCGCTGCTCATGATGCGCGACAGCGGGCGGGTGATCTTCTCGTCGTCCGCGCGCTTCAGCAGAAGCTGCGCCGCCGTCATGATCGCGCCGAGCGGGTTGCGCAGGTCGTGCCCGAGGATCGCGGTGAACAGCTCGTTGAACTTCACCGTGTGCTGCAGCTCGTCGAGCGCATGGAAGCGCGCCGTCGCCGCCGCGACGTGGTTCGCGATCGCGCGCGCCAGCTCGAGCTCGCTCGGCGTCAGCACCCGCGGCTGCTCGTAATAGACCATGAGCTTCCCGAGCAGCCTCCCCGACGCGACGAGCGGCACGAAGCCCATCGCGGCGATCCGCTCGCGCGCGAACAGGTCGCGATACCCCGAGAGCGAGGCCTCTCTGGCGACGTCTGCCCTCCAGACGATCTGCGGGCTCTGCGCGTCGCGCGGCCACGGTGAGTGGCCCTCGACGGCCTTGCGGTAGTCCTCCGACAGCCCGCGCCACGCGCGGAAGCGCATCACGCCCGCGTCGTCGTAGAGCAGAATCGCCGACCGCTGAGCCCCGAGCGTCGAGTCGATCGCCTCGAGCGTGGGCGGGAAGATCTCGTCCACCTGCTGCGCGTGGATGACGTTCTGCGCGAGCGAGAACAACAGCTCTGCCTGAGCCCGGTTCTTCTTCTCGGCGTTCACCAGCCGCAGCCGCTCGAGCGCCTGGCTGCCGTAGCGCGCGAGCATGGTGAGAAACGGACGGTCGTCTTCTCCGATCTCGTCCTTCTCCTTGAACGACAGCGAGAGCACGCCGCGCGGCTGGCCCTCGACCACGAGCGGAATGCAGGCGACGCCCTGGTGCGAGCTCGAGCCGAGGTTCGCGAGGTTCGGGTACGCCCCGATCAGCGACTCGAGGCTCGAGAACCAGATGAGCTGGCCGGTGCGCAGCGCGTCGAGCACCGGCAGCCGCACCTTCGAGTCGAGCTCGAGCTGCGAGTACGTGGCGACGATCTCGGATCGATAGCCGCGGGACTTCGCCATGCGCACGCGCCCGTCGTCGCCGACGAGCCAGAGCGCCGCCGTCTGCGAGCCCATCGCGTCCGCTACGTGCTCGACCATCGCGTCGTACACCTGCTCGGCCGTGACGGCGTCGGCGATCGCCTGCGTGACCTTGAGCAGGCGTTCGCTGCTGCGCCGCAGCCGGGTCGTCTCGGTGACGTCCCGCACCATCACCGTGACGCCGAGGATCTCTCCGGCCTCCGAGCGGTGCGGCACGTAGGTCGCGTCGACGATGCGCTCCGGCCCGTACTTGTACGGCGCCCGCGTCTGGTACTGCACCGGCTTGCCGCCGAGCGCTTCGTCGAGGCGCGCCCGCGTGAGCTCGTACAGCTCATCGCCGATCACCTCGCGCGCGTGCTTGTTCACCAGCGTCGCGACGTCGACGCCGAACCACTCGGCGTAGGTGCGGTTCATGAACCGGTAGACGTGGTCCCGGTCGATGTACGAGACGAGCACCGGCACCGAGTCGGTGATCGACTTCAGCAGCCGCTCGGTCGCGTGCTGCTGCCGAACCGCTTCTCGCAGCGCCCGCTCGATGGCCTCGCGCTGCACCAGCTCGGCCGGCAGCACGTGCGTGTGCGCCGCGGCCACCCTCTCGCGGTCGGAGCCCTTCAAGAAGTTGCCGATGGCGTACGCGCAGAACAGCGAGAACGGCTGCCGCCGCTGCAGCTCATTCCACAGCTCTTCGAGCCGCACCGCTGCGCTCGACTCCCCCTCGCTCCACAACAGGTCGACCATCTCGCCGTAGGCGCGCAGCTTCTTGCCCGGGTGCCTTTGGGCGAGCGTGTCGATGCGCGCGCCCACGTGCCGCGCGAAGAGCGTCGGGTCGGGGCCGCTGGGGGACATGAACGCCGCGAGCGTGTCGCGCGCGTCCAGCACCGTGAGCTGCTCTTGGCCGAGCGCGACCTGCACGTCGATGCCCGCGCCGGCGAGGTGCTCGAGCAACAGCTGGCGGTGCTTCGGCGTGACGACGAGCAGAAGCGGCTCACCCGCCCGCGCGCCCTCGGCGAGGAAGTCCGTCACGGCCTTCGCGAGGAACTCCTCGGTCTCGTAGAACTGGACGAGGTGCGGCTCGACCGTCGCGGTCGACCGCATCCCAAGCTGCGCTGTGGCCATGAGATCTCCATTAGGCAGGGTCGGCCCCATGCCAGCAAGGCGCGCGGTTCCACGTTACCCGCCGGTAACGCAAGACGAATGCTGTCGTCCTGCCGCTGTTAGATAGCTTGTGTCTATGAATCCCCACGCGTTCACCCTGCGGCAGCTGCAGTACGCCGTGGCGGTCGCCGACGAGCTCTCGTTCCGTCGCGCCGCGCAGCGCTGCCACGTCTCGCAGCCCAGCCTCAGCGCGCAGCTGCAGCAGCTCGAGTCCGCGCTCTCCGTTCGGCTGTTCGAGCGCGATCGCCGCCGCGTGATGCCGACGTCGGCGGGCCGGGCGCTCATCGAGCGTGCGCGCGCGCTGCTCGTCGCGGCTGACGATCTGCAGGCCGCCGCGAAGAGCTTCGTCGACCCGCTCGCCGGCACGCTGCGCGTCGGCGTCATCCCCACCGTCTCTCCCTACCTGTTGCCCGACGTCACGCCCGCGCTGCACCGCACGTTCAAGCGGCTCAACCTCGTGTGGGTCGAAGACAAGACGGCGACGCTGGTCTCCATGCTCGACGCCGGCCGCCTCGACGCCGCGCTGCTCGCGCTCGAGGCCGACATCGGAGATCTCGAGCACGACGTCCTCGCCGTCGACCGCTTCGTCCTCGTCGCGCCGCCCGAGCACGAGCTCGGCAAGAGCGCGGCCCCGCTCTCGCTCGGCGATCTGCGCGACGCCGACCTGCTCCTGCTCGACGACGGTCACTGCTTTCGCCAGCAGGCGCTCGAGGTCTGCACGCGCGGCAAGGCGCACGAGCTCGAGTTCCGCGCCACCTCGCTGCCCACGCTCGTGCAGATGGTCGCGGGCGGTGCGGGCGTGACGCTCTTGCCGGCGCTCGCCGTGCCCACCGAGCTCAAGCGCACCCGGCTGCGCGTGCGCCCGCTCAACGCGTCTCAGGCCCAGCGGACCATCGCGCTCGTGTGGAGAAAGCGCTCTCCGCTCGCGTCGGCGCTCAAGCAGCTCGCCGGCGTCATGCGCGAGGCGTGGCCCGGAGCTCTTCGAGCTGCGACCGCACGATCGGCGTGAGCGGCACGCCGCACGCCTTCAGGAGCGCGAGCAGCGTCGTCGCGACCAGCGGCGAGGTGCCGACGAAGTACCGCTGCGGCGTCGCCCCCGGGAACGCGTCCTTCATCTCTCTCAGCCGCTTCAGGTACGCGACGTCGGCGAAGCGCTTCGCCATCCACAGCACCTGCGCCGACAACAGCCGCGAGCAGCCGGTCACGTCGACCCCGCTCAGCGGGCAGAAGCCCAGCGACAGCTCGCGCGTGCCGCCGCGCCCGAGCGCCTCGGCCAGGAGCAGCACCGCCGAGTAGTAGACGCCCCACAGCGACGTCTTCCCGAAGCGCAAGAGGTTGAGCAGGTAGCCCGTCGGCCGGCCGCCCTCGAAGCCGTACGGGTCCACCGACGCGTAGCCGAGCAGCTCGCCCTCGACGCGCAGCACGAACAGCCGCGCGAGCCCGTCGTCGTCGAACGACAGCGGTCGGTTCAAGAACCGCATCTCCACCGGCACCGCCGCCTTCTTCAGGTACGCGGCGTTGATGTCGAAGATGCGCGGGCGGTCGGCCGCCGAAGGCCGAACCTCTTCGAGCGTCAGGCCCGCCTTCTTCGCCTTCTTCGCCGCGCTCTTCACCTTCGCGTCGCGGTCGAGCGGCGCGTCGAGCGACAGCACCTTGTCGATGCCGATGGCGCACCTGCGGTACCAGCGACCGCCCAGCTCCTTCGCCTCTTGGGCCACGTCAGCCAGCACGTAGAAGAAGACCGGCCGCTTCACCGCCGAGAAGAACCGCTCGAGCATCGCGCGCCGATCGCCCGCCGCGCACACCGGAGGCCCCAGCGTCAGCGCGAACCCCGCCGCCCGCGCGTACGCCACGTAGCCGAACGACGTCTCGAAGTACTCGAGGCCCGGCTGCAGCGTGGAATACGAGATCGGATCGACGCCGTGCGCGCGCAGCAGGTCTGCTCTCACCGCCGGCGCAGCTCCGCGAGCCCGTGAAGAAGGCCCATCTCAGCCGCCGAACTTCACCGACGTCTCGCTGCGCTTGCCGTACAGCTCCCAGAACTTCCCGGCGATCGTGTGCGGGTCGAGCGTCGCGTTGCCCTGGTCGAACGCGGTGCCCTTCACCAGCCCCAGCACCACCACCTCGCCGACGTAGACGCCCTCGCGCTCGAGCCGCTTCGCGAGCACGCCGACGAGCTTGTGCTGCGCCGCCTTCGCGACCGCCAGCCCCATCGCCTTCGCCGCGACCGCCGCCGCGTCGACGTTCGGGTCGTAGAAGCAGAAGCCGCCCCCCGTCACCAGCACCGCGCCCTTGTTCGTCTTCAGGTCCGGCAGCGACGCCTGCACCGCCGCGAGCAGGCCGGTGACGCTGACGTCGAGGTTGCGCTGGAGCTCGGCTGGCCCCGCCGCCGTCAGGTCGCCCGCGCTGCCCGAGTACGCGTTCCAGTGTACGACCGAGATGGGCCCGAGCGCCGACCGCACGTCGGCGATCATGCGCGTGACCGCTCCGGCGTCGCCGAGGTCGCAGGGGAACGCGAGCGCCTTCACGCCTGCGCCGGAGAGCAGCTTCGCCGCGTCTCCCAGCCGCTCGGCGTTGCGTGCCACGAGCGCGACCTGAAACCCACCCGCCGCGAACCGCCGGGCCACCGCGTCGCTGATGCCGGGCCCATGTCCACACACCACGATCGTGTTCATGACTGCGACGCCTATCAGACGGCTGTTGAAGGATCACCGCTTCGATGCTTCCCTTGCGGTCGTGGCGAGAGCGAAGTCGAGGACCACGCGTCGACAGCCGGGCCGCATGAAGCGAGCGCTGCGCACGCTGTTCGCGAAGGCGAAGGCGCTGCTCCACAGCGCCGGCGAAGACCGCTGGAGCTCCGCCGGCGGCGTCGTCGTCCACCCCGACGGCGACATCGCGATCATCCGCCAGAAGAAGAAGTGGACCCTGCCGAAGGGCCGCGTCGACCCCGGAGAGAGCGTGCCGCGCGCCGCCTGCCGCGAGGTCCTCGAGGAGACCGGCCTGCGCGCCGACGTCCGCGAGTACCTCGGCGTCGCGCACGGCTTGCGGCACGACACGCACTGGTTCCTCATGGCGCTCGTCGCCGAAGAGGGCCGTCACGACGACGACGAGGTCGACGAGGTCCGCTTCGTGAAGCCCGGCAAGGCGCGCAAGCTGCTCGACGCCCGCCGCGATCGCCGCGTGCTCGACCGGGCGCTCGAAGTGCTCGACGGCCGGCTGCCAAAAGACCCGCGCATCGCCTGAGCGGGTGTTAGACGGGCCGCATGGCCAACCCCATCGCGACGTTCGAGACCTCGCTCGGCACGTTCACCGCCGAGATCTACGCCGACCAGATGCCGCTCACGTCGGAGAACTTCCTGAAGCTCGCCAAGAGCGGCTTCTACGACGGGCTGCACTTCCACCGCGTGATCAACAAGTTCATGCTGCAGTTCGGCTGCCCATACTCGAAGGACCCCAAAGATCGCCGCGCCGGCACCGGCGGCCCGCCGTGGGGCGACATCAAGGACGAGTTCACCGCGAAGCTCTCGAACGAGCCGCTCACGCTCTCGATGGCGAACACCGGCGCGCCGAACTCCGGCGGCAGCCAGTTCTTCATCAACACCGTGCACAACGACTTCCTCGACTGGTTCACCCCCGGCCAGTCGCGGCACCCCGTCTTCGGCAAGGTCATCTCCGGCGCCGACGTCATCAAGCAGATCGAGACCACGCCGACCGACGCCAACGACGCCCCCAAGACGCCGGTGAAAATGCTCAAGGTCACGGTCGCTTAGGGCGCCTGAAAATTCACCGGAAATGGCCGTGTCGATCTGACGGTCGCTCCTTCGACGTGTCTTTGAGAGCCAATCGGGGCTCCCCAACGCTGAGGTTTTTCAGATGCGATTCATGGTCCTGGTGAAGGCGAGCAAGGAGTCCGAGGGCGGCGTGATGCCCGACGAGAAGGCGCTCGTCGAGATGAACAAGTACAACGAGCAGCTCATCAAGGCGGGCGTCATGCTCGCCGGTGACGGCCTGCACCCGACCTCGAAGGGGAAGCGCGTTCGCTTCGAGGGCAGCAAGCGCACCGTCCTCGACGGCCCGTTCACCGAGACGAAAGAGCTGCTCGCCGGCTACTGGATCTGGCAGTGCAAGTCGGTGGAGGAGGCCGTCGAGTGGCTCAAGCGCGCCCCGTTCGACGGCGGCACCGAGGTCGAGCTGCGGCAGATCTTCGAGCTCGAAGACTTCCCCGTCGTGCCGGACGAGGTCCGCAAGCTCGACACCGACTTCAAGGCGCAGCAGCAGAAGCGCTGACCAATAACCTTAGGCTATCGAAGTGAGCCGAAAGATATGTTGGAACGGGCGCCCGTCCCGACGCATCTTGTGGGCATGTACAAGAGCCCAAGCCCGCTGTCGGAAGACGTTCGCAGCAAGATGTCCGAAACCCTGAACGCGCGCCTCGCAGACGGCCTCGACCTGCACAGCCAGATCAAGGTCGCCCACTGGAACATCAAGGGGCCGCAGTTCGCTTCACTGCACCCGCTGTTCGAGACGTTCGCGGTGAGCCTCGCGGCCCACAACGACTCCGTCGCCGAGCGCGCCGTCACCCTCGGAGGCCGCGCCTACGGCACCGCCCGCCACGTCGCCAAGGCGTCGAAGCTCTCCGAGTACCCCCAGGAGACGACGCGCGACCTCGAGCACGTCAAGCTGCTCGCCGAGCGCATCGAGAAGTACCTCGACGGCGTCCGCGAATCGCGCGGCATCGGCGAGAAGAACGGCGACACCGACTCGGTCGACCTGCTGACCGGCATCATCACCGAGTTCGAGAAGCACGCCTGGTTCCTGCGCGCCTCGCTCGAGAGCTGACCGCCGGCGTTCACCCCAGCGACGCGCGCCGGTCGAGCAGCAGCTTCTTCTCCCGCTCGTTCCGCGCCAGCGACGCCGCCTTCTCCAGCTCGGCCTTCGCCTCGTCGCGACGGCCGAGCTTGATGAGCAGATCCGCCCGCACGCTGGGCAAGAGGTGATACTCGGCGAGCGCCGGGTCGCGCGTCAGCGCGTCGACGATCTGCAGCCCCGCGGCAGGGCCCATCAGCATCGACAGCGCCACCGCCCGGTTCAGCTCGATGACCGGCGACGGCATCAGCTCGGCGAGCTGCCCGTAGAAGCCCACGATGGCCGCCCAGTCGGTCTCGTCGGGCGTCTTCGCCCGCGCATGGCACGCCGCGATGCTGGCCTGCAGCACGTACGGCCCCGGCTCGTCGTCGAGCGCGCGCGCCCGATCCAGCGCCGCGAGCCCGCGGCGGATCAGCAGCTGGTCCCACCGCGCGCGGTTCTGGTCGAACAGCAGCACCGGCTCGCCGTTCGGCCCGACGCGCGCCTTTGTCCTGGACGCCTGCAGCTCCATCAGCGCGACGAGCCCGTGCACCTCGGGCTCCTGCGGCACGAGCTGGGCGAGGATGCGCCCGAGCCGCAGCGCGTCTTCGCACAGCGCCGGCCGCAGCCAGTCGTCTCCCGCGGTCGCCGAGTAGCCCTCGTTGAACACCAGGTAGATGACCTCGAGCACGGAAGCGAGGCGCGCCTCGAGCTCCGCTCCGCGCGGGACCTCGAACGCCGCCTTCTCGTCCGCGAGCGTCTTCTTCGCGCGCACGATGCGCTGCTGAATGGTCGTCTCCTCGGCGAGAAACGCGCGCGCGATCTCGGGGATCGTGAGGCCGCCGAGCAGCCGCAGCGTCAACGCGACGCGCGCCTCGGTCGACAGCACCGGGTGACACGAGATGAGGATCAGCCGCAGCAGGTCGTCGCCGACGTCCTCGTCGATCTTGGTGTCGAGGTCCGGCGCGCGCGCCTCTCTCGCCTGCTCGTCGCGCGCGAGATCGTGGTGCTTCTTCTCGACCAGCGACGCCTTCCGCAGCGTGTCGACCGCGCGGTGCTTCGCCGCCGCCATCAGCCACGCGCCGGGGTTGTCGGGCACGCCTTGCTCCGGCCACTGCTCGAGCGCGGAGACCAGCGCATCCTGCGCGAGCTCTTCGGCGCGGCCGACGTCGCGCGTGAGGCGCGTGAGCGCCGCGATCAGCTTCGGCGACTCGATGCGGAAGATCGCCTCGATCGCTCTGCGCGGGTCGGTGGCCACGAGGCGCTGATACCACGCCAGCGCCCCGGCCGACCCCGACCCGTCTCGTCTGCGCCGCCTTTAGCTGCGCAGCTTCTGCAGCGCGACGACCTCGTAGGAGTGCGTGCCGTCGACCATGACGTCGTACAGCTTGGTCCCCGGGTTGCGCGCGAAGTTCTTGAGCGCCTGATCCGCCTCGACGCGCTTCTTCGAGCCGAGCACCGGGATCTTGAAGCCGTGGAACGCATCGAGGCACGCCGCCGCGTAGATGTCGATGCGCGCCTTGTCTTCGTCGCGCGCCTGAATCGCCTCGCGGGTCACGTCGGTGCGATCGACGAGCTTCATGCCCAGCGACTCGAGGTACTTGATCGACGGCTCCCACGTCGCGCGCGGGATCGCGTTGCCCCAGACCAGGAAGCCGCCCGGCTTCATCATCCGGTACGCGCTCTTGAAGAACGCGTGGTCCTCTTCCGTGAGGCGACCGGCGAACTCGGTGACGTGCGTCTCGTTGACGGCGATGAAGTCGGCCGACTCGGACGGCGTCGACAGCTTCGTCGCGTCCGCGCACGTGGCGCGCAGGCGGCCATTCAGCTGCGGGACGAACTTGCGGTTGCAGGTGCTGATGCCCGACTGCTGCATGTCGACCGCCTCGTACGTCGCGCGCGGCAGCACGTTCTTGCAGACGTGATGCGCGCCGGCGCCGGTGCCACAGCCCATCTCGACGATGTGAACCTGGCCGTCGCGCTCGGCGATGTACTTCTTCACCGGGTCCGAGTGGAACAGGCCGCTGTAGGCGTTGCGCCCGAAGCGCTGCGGGTCGCGCGGATGATTCGGCGGCGGTCCCCACGCCTTCGGCCACGCATAGCCCCAGGTGTTGAAGGTGAACTCGTACAGCTCGCCCGTCTCACTGGGCACCTCACCCATCGTCCGGTACAGCGCGTACAGCAGCGAGTAGATCGAGCGCTTGTCGTATTCGCCCTCTTCGACGTGCCCGTTGCTCACGGACACTTTCGAGCCCTTCTCGAGAACGGAGCTCATGACCCACGCTCCGAGGATCAGCTGCAGCTGCGGCTTCGTGTACTCAGCTTCGCGGTTGAGACGCGTGAAAATGTCCAAGTGGGGGAGTCCGTGAAAAGGTTGGGAGGTTTAGTTGAAGCAGTTTCTTTGAGGCGGGAACGGCGCGCCGCCGCGACCGAAGCCGCGGCGGCGACCGGGAAAAGGTGATCAGGCCGGGCGAACGTTCGCCGCCTGCAGACCCTTGGGGCCACGGTTCACGTCGAAGGTCACCTTCTGACCCTCGGCCAGCGTGCGGAAGCCCTCCGCCTGAATCGCAGTGTGGTGGCAGAAAACGTCTTCGCCCCCGCCGTCCTGCGTGATGAAGCCGAAGCCCTTCGCATCGTTGAACCACTTCACAGTACCAGTCGCCATCGTCTTGCTTTGCTTTCTGTTGAACCGCTCGAAAATTGGAGCGGGTTCCGCTCCACATAATTGTTCGAGCGGGAGGCCGCCTTTAGGGGGAATTCGGGCGGAAAGCCATCCCCCCGCGTCGATTTCTACGGGCAGGCCTCAGTTCCGCGGCCCGCCCGGCTCCGGGCTCGCTCGTAGACAACCCGCCGCGTAAGGTACTTGCTCCCTCGGCGCTGACGATCACGCCCGCTTCGCCGACGGCGTGATGCCGAGCCGGTTCCCCGCCCGCACCTCGGCGGTGGGGTACAGCGTGCCGCGCCAGAGCACGCCGCCCCGCACCACGCACAGCACCGCCGAGCGCAGCATCGCGCCCGAGAGCAGCGCGATGCCGAGCCCCGGAGCGAAGCAGGGCCATCGCGGCAGCCCGAGCCAGGTGCACGCGCGCAGCGACGCGGCGATCGACAGCAGCAGCCCCGCGAGCAGCAGCGCCGGCGGCCCGGCGAAGAAGCCCGTCTCGAGCACGACCAGCGAGAGGTTCGCGAGCACGAGGGTGGGGAAGGGCGCCGCCGCTCCGTTCTTCTCCACCGCCCGCGCGAGCGCGACGTACGACGGGTAGAAGTCGAGGCTCAGCGCGTCGCGGCCGTTGAGCACGCGCGAGCGGAACCCGTGCCGCTTCATCAGCACGCCGAGCGCCATGTCGTCGCCGATCTCCATCTTGAGCCACGGCAGCCCCGGCGTCTGCGCGAGGCTCGCCCGGCGGACGAGGTTGAAGGCTCCGACGCCGACGGCGGCGGACGACTCCGGCTTCGCGACGCCCCACAGCCGTCCGCCCATGAGCACGACGCGGAAGAACGCCGCGAGCGTCGCCTGCAGCAGCGCGCCCTTGCCGGTGATCCGCGGAAGGAGGGTGACGTGATCAGCCCGCTCTTCCTCGGCGTAGTGGAGGACGCGCCTGAGCGTGCCCGGCACCCAGCTGACGTCGGCGTCGCTGAACAGCACCCACTCTCCGGTCGCCTGCTCGAGACCGCGCTGCATCGCGTTCAGCTTGCCGAGCCAGCCCGCAGGCAGCTCGGTGACGTGCACGACGCGCAGCCGGGGCTCGGTCTTCGCGAGCGCCTCGGCCACCTCGCCCGTCGCGTCCGTCGACCGGTCGTTCACGAACACGACCTCGAGGTTCGGGTAGTCGTCGCCCAGCCGCGACCTCAGCGCGGCGGCGAGGTGGTCGGCTTCGTTGCGCGCCGGGATGACCAGCGACAGCCGTGGCCACTCGGCTCGGCCAGCGTCGGACGGAACCGCGCGCACCGCCCGAATGCTGAGCTCGACCGATATGAGCAGCGCGAGCCAGAAGGCCAGCGACAGCAGCGCGAGGGCGGTGAGCACGGCGGCTCTGCCATTCAACCCGCGTGCCCTCCGGGGCGGTGAGCGCCGCCCGACGTGGCCGCGCGCGGAGCGCCACTTTGACCGAGCCGGTGCGCGGCGAGTGTCAGTTTGTCCGGATGGCCAGCTTGCCGCGCACGGCGCCAGCCTCGAGCGCGCGCATGGCCTCGGGCACCTGGCGCAGCGCGAACACGCGGTCCAGCATGGAGTCGCGTCCCCCCACGGGCCCCGCGAACCTGAGGCACCACGACGCCGTGATCGGCTGCCCTTCGAGGGAGAACCTCGTGATCGAGGGGCTCGATCAGCGGCTGCGCCCTGCTTCGTCGAAGACCTCGTCGAGGGTGTAGATGCGCGTGCCCGGCGTCGGGTCGAGCGCCGCGTTGATCATCGCCTGCGCGACCACGTCACCGGGGATCTCGCGGTACTTGCGCGCGATGCCGAGCGCATTCACCGCGCCGAGCAGCACGCTGCCCAGCTTCTCCCCGGTGCGCGCGCTCTCGCGGCTCCCGCCGAGCAGGCTCGGGCGCATGATGCGCACGCGCTCGAAGCCGAGCTGCTGCACGTCGCGATCGAGCTCGCCTTTGATGCGCGAGTAGAACATCGACGAGCCGGGATTCGCCGACGCCGAAGAGCACAGCGCGTACGCCTTCACGCCGTTCTTCGCAGCCGCCTTCGCGAACTCGAGCTGGTAGTCGAAGTCGACCTTCCGCTGCGCCGCCTGGCTGCCCGCCTGCTTGATCGTCGTGCCCAGCGTCGAGAACGCGACGTCTGCGCGAACGAGGTCGGCCCAGGTCGCCGGCGCCTCGAAGTCGATGACGTGCTCCTCGAGCTTCGCGTGGGTGGTGCCGGTCTTGCGGCGGCCGAGCGAGTGCACCTTCGTGAACCGCGCGTCGCCCAGCAGCCGCTGCAGCAGGTGTCCGCCGACGAGGCCGGTCGCTCCAATCATCACCGCCGTGCTCATACGGCGTCGATATCAGGCTCGGTCGCGCGGAGCCCGTCGATCGCCGCCGCCCTCAGCTCATGAGGCTGAAGGTCGACGCGCCTTGAGCTTCGCGGCGTACGGCTGCACGAACAGGTAGAGGCCGCTCAGCATCAGGAAGATCAGCGGCGCGAGCGCGAGCAGGCCGATCCACGTGGCCTGCGCCTGCAGCGCCAGCGCGGCGACGTTGATCATCACGGCGACCATGAACACCATCGACACCCAGCGGTGCGTCTGACGAATCCAGCCCATCGGTTCTTGCTCCTTCTCGGGGTTGTGGAAGCCCGTTGCGCTCACTGCAGCCGCGCGAGCAGGTCGATGAGCCGCTGGCCCATCATCTTCAGCCCGTACCGCGCGCCTCCGAAGTTCTGCTTCTGGTGCGGCTTGAAGCCCGACTGAACGAGCGACAGCCGCGTGCCCGCCGCCGTCGGAGTCAGCGTGAACGTCACGACCGTGTCGATGTCGCCGACCACCCAGCGGTAGCTGAGCTTCTTGTACGGCTCGACGTCGATCATCCGCCCGTTGACGATGCCGTCCCACTGCGGCTGCGGCGGGGCCTTGAACGTGAACTCGGCGCCCGGCTGAAGCTTCAGCTCGACGATCGGCAACAGCCACTCGCTGAGCAGCGCGGGCTCGGTCAGCGCGCGCCACACCTTCTGCGGCGGGTGCTGCAGGTCGAGCTCCAGCACCACGGCTTCGGACTGCTTGGGGTCGGTCTTGTCGGTGAGCATCAGGTGTCCATTTCGTCGAGCAGCTTCTCGAGCCGGCCGAGCCGCTCGCTCCAGAAGACGCGGTAGTGCGAGATCCAATCGATGAGCGGCTTCATCCCGCGCGGCTCGACCCGGTAGTAGACGCAGCGCCCGTCGCGGCGATCGTTCACCAGACCTGCGCTCTTCAGCCGCGCGAGGTGCTGCGACACCGCCGGCTGCGAGATGTCGAACCGCGCCGTCAGGTCCTTCACCGCCGCCTCGCCCCGCGTCAGCGCTTCGAAGATCGCCCGGCGGCTCGGGTCCGCCAGCGCCTGGAAGATCTTGTCCTCGGCCGCGAGCTGCATCGCGCTCATATATAAGCATAGGCTTATGAATAGTCCAGGGTAGAGTTGCGCGCGTGAGCGCAGGGGTCGGCGTCGCCGAGAACGCGAACACGGCCGTGCTCGTCACGGTCGGCCCGGGCGGCCACGTCCTCGATCGCCGCACCGTCCAGCTCACGACCGGGCTGCCGACGCACCCGTACCACCACGAAGGCGCGTGGGCGGTCGGGCGGTACCTCGATACGCCCGGCGCCCGCCGCGTGCCGCTGTCCGAAGCCGTCGCCCTCGTCGAGCGCGTGCGCGAAGCGGCGCTGCGGGGCGCGCGAGAGAGCCTCGAAGCCCTGGCCGCGACCGTCACCACGCCCATCGCCGGCATCGCGCTCCGTGCATGTCCCGAGCTGCCGCCGACGATCGAGGCGTGCATCCGCGACAACCGCGCCCAGACGGTGGCCGACTCGGTGATGTACCGCCGGGCGCTCGCGACGGCGGCCCAGCAGCGCGGGTGGACCGTGCACTGGTACGACCGCGAACGCCTGCTCGCGCGACGCGGGCTCGACGCGAAGCTCCAGAAGCTCGGCCGCGCCATCGGTCCGCCCTGGCAGGCGAAGCACAAGCTCGCGGCGGCGGCCGCGCTCTCGACCCTCGAGCGCTGACCCCTTCCACCTCCGGTGTATGGCAGTCGCCCGGACTTCCCACAAGCCCCTCGCTCGTGGGCAGTGAGCGCGACCATGACCAACCCCCACGTCGTGATCGCCGGAGCAGGTCCCACGGGTCTCACCCTCGCCGCCGAGCTTCGGCTCGCCGGCGTCGAAGTCGTCATCGTCGAGCGACGCCCCACCCAGGAGGTCGCCGGCACGCGCGCGCGCGGCTTCCACTCGCGCACCCTCGAGGTCTTCGACCAGCGCGGCATCGCCGACCGCTTCCTGCGCGAAGGCAAGGCGATGCAGGTCGCCGGCTTCGGCCTGGTGCCGCTCGACATCAGCGACCTCCCCACGCGCCACCCGTACGGCGTCGCCATCTTCCAGAGCCAGACCGAGCACATCCTCGCGCAGTGGGCCGCCGAGCTGCAGGTCCCCGTGCTGCGCGGCCGCGAGGTCTCGGGCCTCGAGCAGGACGAGCACGGCGTCACCGTCTCGCTCTCGGGCGGTGAGCCGCTGCGCGCGCAGTACCTCGTCGGCTGCGACGGAGGCCGCAGCCTCGTTCGCAAAGCCGCCGGCATCGACTTCCCCGGCTGGGACGCCTCGGTCAGCAACCTCCTCGCCGAGGTCCGGTTCGCGACGACGCCGAAGTGGGGCTTCCACGGCCAGCACGCGATCGGGCCGCTCCCCGACGGCCGCGCGAGCGTCCTGCTCACCGAAGAGCACGTCGGCGCCACCTCCGAGCCGACGCTCGCCGACGTCAGCGCGTTGCTGACGAAGGTCTACGGCACCGACTTCGGTGTTCACAGCCCTACGTGGGTGACGCGCTTCACCGACGCGGCACGCCAGGCCTCGAGCTACCGCGCGGGCCGGGTGCTGCTCGCCGGCGATGCCGCGCACATTCACTATCCCGCCGGCGGGCAGGGGCTGAACCTGGGCGTCCAGGACGCGGTGAACCTCGGCTGGAAGCTCGCGCAGGTCGTGAAGGGCACGTCGCCGGCGAGCCTGCTCGACACGTATCACTCCGAGCGCCACCCGATCGCGGCGCGCGTGCTGCGCCTCACGATGGCGCAGGTCGCGATGCGCCGCACCGACGAGCGCAGCAAGGCGCTGAGCGAGACGGTCGCCGAGCTGCTCGGCACCCCCGAAGGGCGCAGGCGCTACGGCGCGCTCATGTCCGGGCTCGACATCCGCTACGACCTCGGCGCCGGCCACCCGCTCGTCGGCCGTCGGATGCCCGACCTCGAGGTCGTCACCGCCGATGGGCCGCGCCGCGTCTTCAGCTTCCTCCACCGCGCGCAGCCGCTCTTGCTCACCCTCGCTCCAGCCGCCGTCACCACTTCGGTTCAGACCGTCGAAGCGCGGTACCACGGCCCGTGGGAGCTGCCCGTCATCGGCGCCGTCCCCCCGCCGGCCGCCGTGCTCGTCCGCCCCGACGGCTACGTCGCGTGGGCCGGCGAGCCGAGCGATCCGAAGCTGAAGGACGCGCTCACGACCTGGTTCGGCTGCTAGCCCAGGGCCAGCAGCCTGCTAGAGCGGCGGGCTGCGGTTGACGCGGCCGAAGCCGATGACCTTCACCGCGCGCGTGGACTCGTCGACCTGAAACAGCACCCACAGCTCGCCGGCGACGGCCCGGTGTCGTCCGCGGTGACGGCGCGGCGGGCCGATCGGCCAGCGCACCGGGTTGATCGCCGCTGTGCGAGCCGCGTGGTGCAGCTTCGCCGCCAAGAGCGTCTGATCCTCCGCTGGGAGCGAGTCCCAGCGGTTGATCAGCTCGTCTGGCATCACCACTTCGTAGTCGAACACCCGCTTTGCGCCTCCGTAGGTCCCGGAGTCGCCGCCCGCGTACGCGGAGAGTGGCTGCAGGTTGGAACTTCTGTCCCTCACCAATACGGGCATTCGCGCGCGAAAGCCATCTCCGGGCCGGGGCGACTTTGCATCACCGCTGTGTTAGAGCGCCTTCGCCTCGTCGACGTCATCGGCTTGGACAAAGACCAGCCGTGACCTTCGAAGCAGTGACCTCCGAAGCAGTGATCTCCGAAGCAGTGATCTCCGTGGCCATGACCTTTCAGCGACTCACCGAACACCGTTCACACTCAAAGGCCGACGCATGAACCGGCACCAAGCCGAGCAGGAAGCTCTTCGCCGCTGGGGCCCGTCGGGCCGCGTGAGGCTGCGCGCCGAGGGCGCCTTCAAGGGCCGCAAGCACGCCGGCCGTCTGGCGCGCTACCGCTACGAGGTCGGCAACGGCGGCCTCGGCGCGGCGTGCACGATTCTCGGCCAGGGCCACTCGTGGAGCGAAGCCTTCGACGACGCGCGCCCGCGCGAGGTCGCGACGTGACCCTCGACGAAGTCCCTGCACGGCTCCGCTGGCCGCGCGGTCAGCGGTTCGCCCTGTCGAGCAAGGGGCACGACGCCGCTGCGGCCTACCGCGACGGCATGGTCGCGGCCCGCTCGGTCGAAGGTCGCGCCTCGTTCGACGCCGCGCAGAAGTCCTGGGCCCAGACCCACGGCCTCGGCGTCGACGACGGCCTCTACCTCGCCGAGCTCGCGACCCGTCCGCTCACGCTGCGCGAGATCATCGCGGCGCTCGACACCTGCGGGAAGACGCGCGCCGACGCGATCGCCGCGCTCGAGCGACTCGCCGACGCCGGAATGCTCTCGGTCTCGTGACGGGACACTAGCTGAGCAGGCCGGGCAGCCCGCCGTTGCCGGCGTCGAGATCGCCGAAGCGCGTGATGTCGGCGAGGCCCATGAACTGCGCGATCGACACCAGCAGCCGGTGGTGGAACGCGCCTCCGGCGTTGAGCACCCTGCCGACGCGCACGCCCTTCGAGCCGCCGCCGGCGACGATGAACGGCACGTTGTCGAAGTTGTGCGCGCCGGTCGCGACCTCGGTGCCCCACACGACGAGCGTGTTGTCGAGCATCGTCCCGTTGCCCTCGCGAACCGCGCTGAGCTTGTCGAGCAGCACCGCGAACTTCTGCGAGAACCACGTGCAGATCTGAATGCGCGTCGCGCGCGGCCCCGGAGAGCCCTCGTCGTGGCTCAGGTTGTCGTGGTGCGCCCCCTGGTAGCCGAGCCAGGGGTAGGGCACGTTGTCGTGCCCGTTCGAGTACTGGAAGCTCGCCACGCGCGTGAGATCGCACGAGAACGCGGCCGCGATCAGCGACGCGTGCTGATCGAACACCTCGGGCCGGTTGCCGACGGCGCCCGTGTCGATCGCCGCGGGCTGACCCGGAGGCGTGCACGCCCCCGCGGTGTTCTGGCCGAGCTGCCGCTCGAGGTCTCTCAGCGCCGTGAGGTGCGCCTCGAGCTTGGCCCGGTCGTGCGCCCCCGCACGCCGCAGCATCGCGTCGACCTCCGCCTTGTTGACGTCGATCATGCTCTGCTTCTCGAAGCGGATGCGCGCGAGCCGCTCGGCGTCGGCGTTGATGCCCGCGAACAGCGAGGTGTACACGGCGCGGGGATCGGTCTGCGGGTTGATGGCGCTCTTCGCGCCCGTGTACACGGTGCGGAACGCGGCCTGGCTGATGCTCGTCTGCACGCCGAGCTCGAGCGAGCGGAACGGCGTGCCCGCGTTGAGGCGGTTGGCGATCACCTGGTCGATCGACGGCCCGGTGCTCCACACGCCGACCGGCACGTTGCCGCCCGGCACCACCGTCTCGATGTCGTTCACGCGACACCCGGTCCACAGCGTCGCCATGCCGATCGGGTGCGGAGCCAGCGAGCAGTTCGGGTGGTACTCGCCGTTCATGCGCATGCCGTCGATGACGACGAGCTTCGACTTGTGCGCGGCGAGCGGCTGCAGAATCGGGCTCAGCGTGAAGTTGGTGTCGGCGCCGCCCGGCTTCCACTGGTCGTAGATGGTGCCGTGGGGCGTGAAGAACAACAGCAGCCGCTTCGGCATCGACGCGACCTGGCCGTGCGCTTCGAGCAGCGGCACGAGCGGGCTGGCGAGCAGCGCGCCGGCTGCGCCCTTCAACATGCTTCGGCGGGAGAATCGGCTCACGGTGTGCTCCACAGCCTGGTCCCGTTGGGACTGATGATGTGCAGCTTGCCGGTCGCAGGCTCGAAGTGAAGCTCGGCGCCGGGGTTGCCCTGCGTCATGGTGTTGAACCGCGCCGTCCCGCCGGCGTCGTAGACGACGAGGTTGCCGTCGCCCTGCATGATGGTGCGCCCGGGGCTCGTGCCGGCCGTGCCGCTCCACCACGTCGGCATCCCCGTGCTCGTGCGGTACAGCACCAGGTGACCGTCGCCCTGGTACACGAGCTGGTGCGTGCCGTCGCTCGTGGTGACCGACTGGTTCGGCGACAGCTCTGCGTTGACCGCGAGCAGCACCGTCGTCGCCGGCATCGTCGTGCCTCCGCCCGCGCCGCTCGTGCCGCCTCCGGTGCCCGCCATGCCACCGCCGGAGCCCGAGCCTCCGCCCGAGCCCGAGCCCCCACCTGCGCCCGAGCCGCCGCCGGTTCCTCCGACCGGCGCGCCGGTGTCGTTGAACGCGAACGCGCTGCTGAGCGCGATGCCGCGCAGCAGCGCGCGGACGTCGCCCGTCTTGCCGAGCGCGTCGGCGAGCTGCTTCACCTCGCAGTTGTCGCGCGGCTGCTCGATGCGGCCGGTGGCGAAGCGCAGCCACTGCTTCGTGTAGCAGGTCTGCACCTCCTTCGCGCCGGCGAGCTTCGTGGCGAGCTCGCGCGCTCCGTTGAACGAGCCGTTCGAGGCCGCCGTGCCGGTGAGCACGCCGGAGGCGTCGATCGGCAGGCCGTTGTCCAGCGTCTGCCACTCGCCCATCGCGCCGTAGTTCTCGAAGCCGAAGCCGACGTCGTTGATGAAGCCGTGGCAGCTGGCGCACACGGCGCTCTGCGACGTGACGCGCGTCACGCGCTGGCGCGTGGTCTCCTGGCCCATCGCCGGCGGCACCATCGTCGGAGCGTCCGGCGGCGGGTCCGGCAGGCTCATGCACATCAGGTTGCGGCGGATCATGACGCCGCGGCGCACCGGAGAGGTCGTGTCCGGGTTCGCGAGCCCCGCGAGCACCGCCGGCTGCGTGAGAATGCCGGCGCGCTGATCTTGCGGGTCCACCGAGTACGACGACGTCAGCAGGGTCTGCAGCGTGCCGTCGCCCCTGCGCACGACGTCGTCGGCGAAGCGGCCGGTCTCGTCGACCATCGCGCGCCACCTCGCCGCGTCGAAGCCGGGGTACTTCGAGGGCGACTTGTTCGGTGTATGCGCGCCGTCGACCCCGAGCAGCTGCAGGTGGAAGCTGGCGATCGCCGACCGCGCGCGATCGTCGGCCATCAGCCGCGTGAGCTGCGCCTCGAGCACCGCCGGCGCAGTGAGGTCTGCGCCGAGCAGCTCGCTGTCGGGCGCGCTGTTCCAGATGAAGTAGGACAGGCGCGGCGCCATGCCCTCGTGGAAGTGGTACAGGAAGTTCGGCGACTGCAGCATCGTCCGCGCGACCATCTTGATGCCGTCGTCGAAGGTGCCGCGGGCGCGGTGCGTCGCGTAGAGCGCGCGGTAGCGGTCGCGCTCTTCGACCGTGAGCGGGCGGCGGAACGCGCGCTGCCCGAACTGATCGACGAACCGGTGCGCGCACGTCGTCTCGCCGAGCGCCTGCGCGTCGCACGCGTCGACAGCCCCCCGCACGCGCGCGACGTCGGCGGTGAGCTCTTCGGCGGCGAGCCCGTACTGCTCGAGCATGCTCCACGACACGCTGCCGCTCACGTTGCTCAAGAAGAGCCCCGTCTTCTCGTCCGTCGGCAGCTTGTCGCCCCGCGACTGCGTCGACCCGAGCAGATCGCGGACCGTGTTGTCGTACTCCGCGCGCGTCAGGCGCCGCAGCGGCAGCGGGTCGGCGGCGGTGCCGGGCACGCAGGCCGGCTCGGTCGGGACGTCGACTCCACCCGTACCGCCGGTGCCGCCGAGGCCGCCCGGGCGGCCCGGCGCGTCGATACGGCCGTCACAGGCGAGTAAAGCCACGAGGCATCCGACGAGGCCGAGGCGCTGCATTGACTCGCTAATCAGCACACCGTAGGCCAACGACCAAACGCTTTCTTTTCGCCGACTTGGACCGCTGCGACCTGTCCTTGGAGCAGCCGATCCGCAGACAGGCATGCTCCACCCGCTCCGCGCCTCAGCGATCGTCGGCTTCCGCGATCAGCTTGAGGAAGCCCTCGAGCTGCGCGATGCGCTCTTCGCGTTTGGCCGCCTGGGCTACCAGGTCGTCGGTCGCCGACGACAGCTCGTCGACCTGGCTCTTCAGCGCCTTCACGTGCTCCTCGCGGTTGGAGGCGTGCGCGATGAGCTGCGCCGCCTCGGCCTCGAGGTCGCGGATGAGCGCCTCTTTGCGCTTCAGGTCGGCCTGCAGCTCGGAGATGCGTTGGTCCTGCGCCTCGACGCGATCGATGAGTCGCGTCGAGAGATCTTTCACGTGCGTCAGCTGCTCCCGCAGCTGCTCGCGCTCGTCGATCAGCGCCTCGAGCTCGGCGCTCTCGACCGCCTCGAGCGCGGGAGAGTACCGGCCGCTGCCGATCGGCACCCAGCGCCCGCTCTCGGTCAGCGTCCCGAGGGGCCGCAGCGCGGGCCGCTTCCTCGGAGGGTCGGTGCGGTGCTCATTCGACAAGGGCGACCTCCTTCAAAGGCAAGACCATGTTCCGGTGACGCGATGACTTCAAGGTGTCGGCTCGGGTGGGAGTTGCCGCTTCGACGCCAGCGCCTCCACGTACCGCTCGAACGGAGGCGCGCTCGGGGCCGCCTTCTCGGCGATCAGCTGGTGCGCCCAGCGCCGCTCGGCCTCTCCGCAGATGTCCTCGAGATCGCGCCCCGACTTGCCGGCGCTGTTCTCGGCCAGCGCCTCGAGGTGCTCGGTGGCGAGGTGCCCCGCGTACAGCCGGAGAATCTCGGCCCGCTCCGCCGAGTTCGGCAGCTCGAAGCGCACCACGCGGTTGAAGCGGCTGACCAGCGCCCGATCGAGATCTGGGGCGCGGTTCGTGGCGCCGATGACGAGCACGTTCTCGCTCTGCGCGATGCCCTGCAGGTTTCGCAGCAGCACGGAGAGCACGCGGCGCGTCGCCTCGTGCATGAACTTGTCGCGCGAGCCCGCCAGCGCGTCGATCTCGTCGAGGAAGAGGATGCAGCGGGGGAAGCGGTCGGCCTCGGCGAACATCGCGGCCAGCCGCCGCTCGGACTCGCCGTAGTACATGCTCATCACCGACTCGATGGGCACGTACACGAGCGGCGCCTTCGCCACGTTGGCGAGCACGCGCGCCATCGTGGTCTTGCCGCAGCCCGGCGGACCTTCGAACAGCACCGCCCGCGGAATGTTCGAGGCCGGCTTGCCGCGCGCGAGCCGGGCGACTTCGCGAAACACCTCGCCGTGCAGGAACGGTGACACGACCGTCGTCTCGACGACCGTCTTGGTCTCGGCGTAGCCACCGACGCGCGACCAGGTCCACTCGTCGTTCTCGGCGTACACGTGGGCGCCGAGCTCCCTCAGGACCTCGGCGGGCTCGCGCTCGCCGTCCTTCGGCACCAGCCGCTTCCACAGGTCGACGATGCACTCGACGTCGCGCTCGGTGAGATCCGTGTCCTTCTTGAGGTCGAGCGTCGCCGGCAGGCTCGACCGCGCGGGCACGAAGCGAAAGCGCACGCGGTCGGGCTCTTTCTCGCCCCCGCTGGCGACGTCGTGCGCCGAGAAGGCGAGCTCGTTCGACCAGTGGAAGTCGAGGCGCGCGACCGCGAAGTACTTGCCTACCGCTTCGAGCAGGTCGGCCACCGCCGTCCGGTCGACGCCGGGCAGCAGCAGTCGCACCGTTCGCTCGTTCTGCTGCAGACCGAGCTCGACCGTCGCGCCTTCACCGTCGCGGGGGCCGATCGCCGCCTCGATGCGCGCGCGCGCCTCGTCGAACGACAGGGGGCGGGTGGCTTTGCGCTCGACCATCGCGCCGGGGACTCTACTCGGCCGGGCGCGCTCTGAAGCACGGCTTGATGCCGCCCGGGTGCTCCCGGCGCCGCCTGCGCGTCACGCCGCGAACCAGTGCAGGGTTGCAGCGGTCGGGTCCTGCCGGCGCGCCAGCTCGCGCTCGAGCGCCGCGAACGTGCTCGCCGGCACGCGGCCCTCGATGCCCGACAGGTCGCCGGCCTCGAGCGCCTTGCGGATCTCCGAAGACGAGATCGCCGTCGGCTGCACGTCGATGAGCTGATCGACCCGCTCCGAGTGCTCGAGCGCCACGCCGGCGCGCGGCACGACCGCGAGGTCCATGTTGTCTTCGACGACGCTGAACGTCGGCCACTTCGCCGACTGGTTGAACGCGTCGGCGCCCTGCACGAACGTGAAGCGCGCCGTCCCGTAGGTCTCGAGCAGCTGGCGGATGAGGCCGTCGGGGCTGCTGTTCTTGATCGCCGCGTCCGAGACCGCCACGCGCCCTCGCAGCTCGTCGCGGCCGGCGACCGCCTTCTTGACGAGGTCGAACCGCTGCGCCACGCCGTCCGCGAGGAAGGCCTTCTGCTTGTTCGAGGTCGTCGGCATCACCACGACGAGATCGAACGGCTCCTGCGTCTTGCCCGACTTCGACGCCGCCACCGCGCCGATCATGTCGAGGTGCCCGTTGTGGATCCAATCGAAGCTGCCCTGCACGAGCGCGACCCGCGCGTTCGGCTTCGACTTGATCAGCCAGTCGAGCTCTGGAACCGGGCCGGTCGCGACCACGGCCTTCGTCATCGGGACCGAGGCCAGCATCGCGTCGAGGGTGTTGCCCCGCTGCTTCGGCGCGTCGACGCCCGTCACGCCGCCCGTGGCCTTCACCGGCTGCTTGAACCGAATGCGCGGGAGCGGTCCGACCGACATCGGCCCTCGATACTCGCAGAAAGCCGGCCTCAACCGGAACTGCGCGTGGGCCACGGGCCGGTCAGCACCTCGCAGCCGCCGTCCGTCACCACCACCGTGTGCTCGAACTGCGCCGAGAGCGCGCCGTCGCGGGTCACCACCGTCCACCCGTCGGACAGCGTCCGCACGTCGGGCGCGCCGAGGTTGATCATCGGCTCGACGGTGAACGCCATGCCGGCGCGCATGCGAGGCCCGGTTCCGCGCTGTCCGGTGTGGTTCACCGACGGAGGCAGGTGCATGCGGCGCCCGATTCCGTGTCCTCCCCACGCGGTGACGACGCTGCAGCCGGCGGCGCGGGCCACCGCCTCGATCGCGGCGCCGATGTCGCCGAGGTAGGCGCCGTCACCGATGGCCGCGATTCCCGCCTCGCAGCACCGCCGCGCGACGTCGACGAGCCGCCGCGCAGCTTCGCTGGTCGCCCCGACGAGAAAGGTCGCCGACGTGTCTCCGTGAAAGCCGCGCAGCTCGGTGGTGACGTCGACGTTGATCAGATCTCCCTCGGCGAGCCGCTCGCTCGGGCTCGGGATGCCGTGGCAGACGACGTCGTTGCGGCTGGTGCACACCGCGGCCGGGAAGCCGTGGTACCCGAGCTGGCTCGGCCGGCCGCCGCGCCGCGCCGTGTCTTCACGCACCCAGGCGTCGATGTCGGCGGTCGAGATGCCAGGCGCGAGCCGTGATGCCACGGCGGCGAGCGTGCCGCGCGCGGCGTCTCCGGCGCGGCGCATGAGGTCGATCTCCCTGCGCGACAGTCGAGGCGGGCTCTGCATCCGCACAGAAGTGCCGGACGCCGCCAGGCCCGTCCAATACCCCTTTGATCTGGCGCTCTGGTCTAGGCTCGCGTGCGTGAGCCTCAACCAGCTGCGCTACTTCACCACCGTCGCCGAAGAGGGCAACGTCACGCGCGCCGCGCGCCGCCTCCACGTGTCGCAGCCGCCGCTGAGTCGCCAGCTCCGCGCGCTCGAAGACGAGCTCGGCACGACGCTCTTCTTCCGCACCCGCACCGGCATGGAGCTCACCGCCGAGGGCGCCCGGTTCCTCGAGCACGCGCGCGACATTCTCCGGCGCGTCGACGCGGCGGTGCGAGCGCTGCGGCGCGCTCCGGGATAGCGTCGAGACCCGTGCGCGCCCTCAGCTTCGCCGTGCTGCTGCTCTCGCTTCCGGCCTTCGCCGCCGAGGCGCCGAGGACCCAGAAGCCGAAGCGCATCGACATCTGCTCGCCGCTCATCGTCTCGAAGAAGCGGCAGCCCGACGCCATCGAGCTGCACGAGCGCAAAGCACTGCCGATGACCGAGGTGCTGCAGCCTCCCGAGACGTTCCTGAAGCGCTGAAGCGCCGTCGGGCCGAGAACGCGGCAGGGGGCGGCCCCTGCGGCATGCACGCTCCTCGGGAATCCGAGACGGTGAGGCTCTTTGATAGAGGACCTCAGCGTGAGAACCCGCTGGCCCCTGCGCTCGACCCGACCCGGAAAGATGCCGGGCCTTCACTACGACGCGGGCTTTCTCTCGAAGCCGGTCCGCGCCGAGCTCGCGCAGTGGCTGTCGACGCTGCACCCGCTCTGGGAGCAGCGCTTCTCGACCTTCCGCCCGCCGCCGCAGGGCGAGACGCAGCGCCGGTTGCTGCGCCCGGTCTACTGGCTCGGCAACTGGCAGTTCGCCTGTCTCGACTACTACCGCCCGCCGCACGGAGTCCTCGATCGCTGCGTCGCCGCCGAGCCGTTTCCTCCCGTGCTGCGGCGCCTCGTCGACATCATCGAGCAGCGCGCGCGCGCCATGTTCCGCACCGCCGAGGACATGCCCGCGAAGTGGCACCTCAACACCTGCCTGGTGAACTTCTACGGGGCGAGCCTCGAAGGCGAGAAGCGCGTCGACACCGCGCGCGTCGGCGAGCACAAGGACTTCGAGCCGGGGCCGGTGGGCTCGCTCTCTCTCGGCGAGCGGGCGCTGTTTCAGTTCGTCAGCAGCTCGAGCCCGGGTGAGCGCGACGGCGTCGTGCACCAGCAGTGGCTCGACGACGGCAGCCTGCAGATCTTCGGCGGCGACAAGTGGAAGAAGCAGACCTTCCACCGCGTGCAGCGCGTCGACTCGCGCGACGGCTGCCGCTTCGTCGTGCAGGTGCCGGGCTTCGAGACCCGGCGCATCAACTTCACCTTCCGGTACGTGCCCGACGAGCACGTGATCCCCTACCGGGCGCTGTCGGCCGAGGCGCAGCGGGACGTCGAGGGCTACGTGCGTGAGCTCGCCCGGCACTCGACGTTCTGGGCAGCGCAGCTGTGACGGGGCGAGGGCATTAGAGTGTTCGCGATGCCTGCACCCGAAAAGTCGCTGGACGTCGTCTGCGTCGGAGAAGCGCTCGTCGACTTCCTTCCCGAGCGCCCCGGCCAGCCGGTTCACGCGGTCGAGCGCTGGCTGCGGTACCCGGGCGGCGGCCCCTCGAACGTCGCCATCGGAGTTGCCCGGCTCGGCGCGAAGAGCGCGCTCGTCGGGGTCGTCGGCGACGACGAGTTCGGCCTCTTCCTGCGGCAGCACCTGACGCTCGAGGGCGTCGACGTCACGCACGTCCGCCAGAGCAGGGAAGGGCGCACCGGCCTCGCCTTCATCTCCGTCACGTCGACCGGAGAGCGCAGCTTCTGCTTCCACCGCGAGAACTCGGCCGAGCTGTACCTCGACCCCCGCGACATCTCGGCCGACTTCCTCGCGCGCGCGCGCGTCGTGCACTTCGGGACGAACAGCCTGGTGCGGGCTCCGTCTCGCGATGCCGTTCAGGTCGCGATCCGCGCCGCGCGCGCCGCCGGAGCGATCGTCTCGTGCGACCCGAACCTGCGGCTGAAGCTCTGGCGCGACCCCGCCGAGCTGCGCCGGCTGCTCGACGTGGTGCTGCCGAGCTGCGACGTGGTGAAGCTCTCGGACGAGGAGATCTCCTTCGCGCTCGACACCACCGACGTCGATCGCGCGCTCAGGCTGCTCTCCGAGCGAGGCGTGCGGCTGCCGATCGTGACGCTGGCCGAGCGCGGCGCGGCCGCGCTGTGGAACGGTGAGGTGCACCGGGTGCCTGCTCCGGCCGTGCGCGTCGTCGACGCGACCGGCGCCGGCGACGGCTTCACCGCGGGGCTGCTCTACGGTCTCACGCGCGCCGGCGGGCTCGAAGGGCTCGACGCGCCTCGCCTGCACGCGCTCGCCACCTTCGCGTGCGAGATCGGCTCACGCGTCGTCACCGCGCTGGGAGCCGTCGCTGCGCTCCCGCGGCGCGCCGAGGTCGAGGCGTCGATGCCGGGGTGGATGAGGTGACCGCTTCGAGCCGTCACCGCTTGAAGATTGTTTGTATTTGAGTTGCCAAGCGCGCGCGTCTGGGGAAGCGGCGAAGAATCTGCCGCTGCGCCGCCGGGCGGGCTACCCTGACTGGCCATGGCAGCTTCGACCACCGAGCTGTCTCCGTTACGCCTGCGCGCACGCGCGAACGTCGTGGTTGGGGCGTAGGCCGTGGTCGCCGCAGCGTGGATCGCGTTCTCCGACAAGATTCTCGGTGTCCTGGTGCGCGACCCGGACCTGCTCGTCCGGCTCAGCGTCTTCAAGGGCTTCGCGTTCGTGGCGGTGACGGCGGCTCTGCTGCTCGTCTCCATGCGGCGGATGCTCGTCGTCGTCGAGAAGGCGTTCGCCGCGGTCACCAGCGAGCGGCGGTTCTCCCGCGAGCTCGTCAGCGCGCTGCCGGGCATCTTCTATCTGTACGACGAGACGGGCCGCTTCCTTCGCTGGAACAACGACTTCGAGCGCGTCTCGGGGTTCTCCGCCGATGAGATCGCCCGAATGCACCCGCTGGACTTCTTCGCCGGCGACGACAAAGCCCTGCTTCAGGCGCGCATCGCCAAGGTCTTCGAGCTCGGCGAGGCGTCGGTCGAGGCGGCGTTCATGACCAGGGCCGGCAAGGCCATTCCGTATTTCTTCACGGGCAAGCGAATCCGCTTCGACGGGGCGTCGTGCCTCATCGGCGTCGGGGTCGACCTCACCGATCGCGTCGCCGCGGAAGAGGCGCACCGCAAGACCGAGGAGCGCTTCCGCTCCACCCTCGACAGCATCCTCGAGGGGTGTCAGCTCCTCGACTTCGGCTGGCGCTACCTCTACCTCAACAACGCCGCCGCGCTGCAGAACCGCAGGCCGAACGAAGAGCTGCTCGGACGGACGATGCAGGAGGTCTGGCCCGGCATCGAGGCCACGCACATCTACAGCGTGCTCAAGCGCTCGATGGAGGAGCGCATTCCGCTTCAGGCCGAGACCGAGTTCCACTTCCCCGACGGCCACACCGCGTGGTTCGAGGTCCGCGTTCAGCCGGTCCCCGAGGGCATCTTCGTCCTGTCCATCGACAGGACGATGCGCATGCGCGCCGAGCAGGCGCTTCGCGAGCTCAACCAGAGCCTCGAGTCGAAGGTCGGCGAACGAACCCGGGAGCTCGAGGAGGCGAGGGTGAAGGCAGAGTCCGCAGACCGGCTCAAGTCGGCCTTCCTGGCGACCATGTCCCACGAGCTTCGGACACCGCTCAACTCCATCATCGGGTTCACCGGCATCGTGCTCCAGGGGCTCGCGGGGCCGCTTACGCCCGAGCAGCAGAAGCAGCTGGGAATGGTGCGAGGCTCGGCGCGCCACCTCCTGGCGCTCATCAACGACGTCCTGGACATCTCGAAGATTGAAGCGGGCCAGCTTCAGGTCGACTTCGCGCCGTTCGATCTGCGCGCGTCGGTCGAGCGGGCCACCGCGTCGGTGGCGCCGCTGGCGGAGAAGAAGGGGCTGGCGCTCGAGCTCGTCGTCGCCGACGGGGTGAGCACCATCGAGAGCGATCAACGGCGCGTCGAGCAGATCGTCCTCAACCTGCTCAACAACGCCATCAAGTTCACCGACCACGGCAGCATCAAGGTCGTCGTCGAGCCCGTCGGTGAAGACGGCGGCGCTCGCGTCGGCGTCCGGGACACCGGAATCGGCATCCGCAGCGAGGACCTGCCGAAGCTGTTCCAACCCTTTCGCCAGGTCGACTCGGGCCTGCAGCGCATGCACGACGGCACCGGGCTGGGCCTGGCCATCTGCCGGCGCCTGGCCCACCTGCTGGGCGGAACGATTCAAGTCGAGAGCGAGTGGGGGAAAGGCAGCCACTTCTTCGTCACGTTGCCGGCGAGGCGGGCGCCATGAGCTCGCGCGGTCGTCTCATCTTGATCATCGAGGACAACGAGCAGAACCGATATCTGCTGACGTTCCTGCTCGAGCAACATGGCTATCGGGTGATGGCTGTCGCGGACGGAGCCCGTGGCATTCAGGCGGCGGTGGAGCTGCTGCCGGACTTGATCCTCCTGGACATCCAGCTCCCGACGATGGACGGCTATGCCGTGGCGCGCGCCCTGCGCACCCACGCGCAGCTCGCGCGGACGCCGATCGTCGCCGTGACGTCGTACGCCATGCCCGGCGATCGCGAGAAGACGCTCGAGGCGGGGTGCAGCGGCTACATCGAGAAGCCCATCAATCCTGAGACGTTCGTAGCCGAGATGGAGCAGGCGTTCGTGTGGGCGCGTGAGGGGGGACCATGAGGCGGGTGCTGGTCGTCGATGATCGGGAAGAGAACTGCTACTACCTGACGGCGCTGCTGCGGGGGGCGGGGTTCGAGGTCGACTCGGCCCGGCACGGCGCCGAGGCGCTCATCAAGGCCCGGCAGCACGTCCCGTCGCTCGTCATCTCCGATCTCCTGATGCCGGTGATGGACGGCTACACGCTCCTGCGTCACTGGCGAGGAGATGCGCGGCTGCGCGGCGTGCCCTTCATCGTCTACACCGCGACGTACACCAACCCCGAAGACGAACGCCTCGCGCTCCGCCTCGGCGCCGATGCATTCATCTTGAAGCCCGCGGAGCCGGAGATCTTCCTCGGGCGGATCCGTGAGCTCGAGGGGGCGCCCGTCGCGTCGCCGCAGAGCCCCGGCGACACCGCGGACGAGAAGGCGCTTCTCCGCGAGTACAGCGAGACGCTGATCCGCAAGCTCGAAGAGAAGACGCTCCAGCTCGAAGAGAGCAATCGCTCTCTACACAAAGACATGGCCGCGCGGGCCCTCGCCGAGGCCGCGCTGCGCGAGAGTGAAGAGAAGTTTCGGCTGCTCACCGAGGCCATGCCACAGCTGGTGTGGAGCACGCAGCCCGACGGCGCCAACACCTTCATCAACCAGCGCTGGGTCGAGTACACCGGCCTGAGCGTCGAGGAGAGCCTGGGCCACGGCTGGCGCCAGTGCGTGCACCCCGAAGATGCGGCGCGGCTGAACCATGTCTGGACGAACGCGAGCCAGGCGGGCGCCGCCTGGGAGGTCGAGGCGCGCCTTCGAGGCAGGGATGGCCAGCACCGCTGGTGGCTGGTCCGCGCAGTGCCCTTCCGAGACGCCGGGGGGGCGGTGTCCAAGTGGTTCGGGACCTGCACGGACATCGACGGGCTCAAGCGCGCGGAGGCCAAGCTGCGCCGCACCGAGGAGCAGCTGCTGCAGGCGCAGAAGATGGAGGCGATCGGGCAGTTGGCGGGCGGCGTCGCGCACGACTTCAACAACCTGCTCACGGTGATCATCAGCTACGCGTCCTTCGTCTCGAGCGAGCTGGGGCCGCAGAGCCCCTTGCAGCCCGACGTCGACGAGATTCTTCGGGCCGGAGAGCGCGCCGTCGCGCTCACCCGCCAGCTCCTGACGTTCAGCCGTCAGCAGATTCTGCAGGTCAAGCCGGTGAGGGTGAACGCCCTGCTTCAGGGGCTCGAGAAGATGCTGCGGCGCTTGATCGGCGAGAGCATCTCGCTCTCGTTGAGCTGCGAGGGCGCCGTCGGCGCGGTGCTGGCGGACCCCGGGCAGCTCGAGCAGGTCGTGATGAACCTGGTGGTGAACGCGCGGGACGCGATGCCGCAAGGCGGGCGCCTGACGATCGAGAGCGACGAGGTCGACCTCGACGCGGCCTACGCGGCGGAGCACCACGGCGTGAACCCGGGGCGCTACGTCCGGATCACCGTGTCGGACACCGGCCACGGCATGGACTCGACCACGCTCTCACACATCTACGAGCCCTTCTTCGCCACGAAGGAGAAGGGGAGGGGGACCGGGCTGGGCCTGGCCATCGTCTATGGCGTCGTCAGCCAGTCGGGCGGACACATCTCCGTGGAGAGCACGCCCGGGCAGGGCACGACCTTCCGGCTCCACTTCCCCGCGCACAGCGGCGAGGCGCGGGAAGAGTCCACGGGGGTCGTGCCGCGAGCCTCGCGGTTCAAAGGGACCGAGACGGTGCTGGTGGTGGAAGACGATGATCCGCTGCGCGCGCTCATCCGGTCCGTTCTTCGGCGCAACGGCTATCAGGTCCTCGATGCGCCCAACGCCGGTGAAGCGCTGCTGCTCTGTGAGCAGGAGACTCGAGAGATCCACCTGCTCCTGACCGATGTCGTCCTGCCGCGCGTCGGCGGGCGAGAGCTCGCGGAGCGCCTGACCCGAAGCCGCCCGGCGATGAAGACGCTCTTCATGTCGGGCTATGCGACGGACGCTGGCGCCCCGTCGTCGTCGTCGGGGCCGTTCCTCGCCAAGCCCCTCACGCCCGAGACGCTCTTGCGGGGCGTGCGGGCGACCCTCGACGGCGACGACCTGACGCCGACGCCGGCCGCGCCTCCGCTCGAGACCGAAGCGCACATCCTCCACGTGGATGACGAGGAGGCCCTGGTCATGCTCACGGGGCGGGTGCTGCGTGGAATGGGCTATCGGGTGACTGGCTTCACGAGCCCGGTGAAGGCGCTCGAGGCGTTTCTCGCCGCCCCGCAGGAGTTCTCCGCGCTGGTGACCGACATCTCGATGCCGAAGATGAGCGGCTTCGACCTCGTGCGACAGATCCGGCAGGTTCGTCCGGACATCCCGGTGGTGCTGACCTCCGGCTACTTCACGCCGAGAGATCTTCTCTCGGCGGCGGAGCTCCGTCTCCACACGCTCGTCGTGAAGCCCGACACGGTGGAAGAGCTGGGGCGCGCGCTGCGAGAACAGCTCCAGGGCCCGCGAACCCCTCGGTCATGATCGGGCCCAGCCCGGATGATTCACCCCGGTCGCCCATCTAGGCCATGCCGCGGCCGAGCTCGAACGTGTGGTCGTCGCCGTAGTGGCGCGTGTAGTTGTCGAAGTTCGCGCTGCCCACGACGAAGTCGGCGCCGAGATCCGTCGGGTGCGTGTCGTCTTCCCAGGTGCGCGCGTGGCCCTCGACGTGGAGCACCGAGCCGAACGCGTCGTCCCAGTTCCCGTTCGCGAGCTGCTCGAAGAACTCGGGCAGCTGGCCGGGGCGCAGCGTGCCCTCGATCGAGGCGAGCGCCCCGTCGTCGTCCTTCGTCGCAGTGACCCGGCCGTACACCGAGATCTCGGGAGCCTCGTGCGTGATGCGGCCGTCTCCCTCGATGAGGTTCTCGACCTTCTCCTTCAGCGAGTCGCCCTCGAGCTCGGGCAGCGGGAAGCGCAGCTCGGCGCCGTACTCGGCGCTCAGCGCGTAGTCGCCGTCGATCGGCAGCTGCTCGACGAGCGTCTCGCTCACCGCGGACGCGTCGATGCTCTGGTCGTAGCCGAACACCACCGCCGAGGGGGCGCCGTCCTCGAACTCGATGCGCGTGTGCGTCGCCTGCTCGGAGCCGATGCCGCCGCCCTGCGCGGAGACGTCATCGAGGCCGACGCGCGCGCCGAGGCCGCCGGCGATGCTGTTGTCGACCTGCACCGCCGACAGCCCGGACGTGAGCGCGTCGACTTCGTCGCTCGTCACCGTGGCGCCGAGGATGTTCAGCTTGGCGAGCGCTTGCAGGCCCTCGAGCGCCTCCTCCTGCGACGAGAAGGTGAACTCGGCGGTGCCGCCGAAGCCGCCGAGCAGCTCGGTGTCTTCGAGGCCCAGGCCGGCGAGCACCTCGGCGTTGACCGTCGCGGTGTACTCGTCGGGGCCGGTGCGCCGCAGGGTGACCCCGGCCGCGATGCCACCCTCGATCTTCGCCGCGATCGAGAGGTCGGCGCCGATGACCAGCTCATCACCTTCCTCCAGGTCCGCGATGCGGTCGGCGTTGATGCCGAGCGCCTTGTCGAGGATGGTGTCGCCGACCCCCTCGCGGAGCTCGTTGAAGCGATCGATCGTGCCCTCGACGATGTTCGAGCCGCCTTCGACGGCGTCCTCGAAGCGGTCCTCCACCCAGCCGCCCACGTCCGACGGGCTGGGGATGTCGAAACCGGCCAGGCCCTTGAGGCTGGCCTGGGCCGGCACGACGGCGGGCGCAGTCGCAGGCGGAGCGCCGACCGTGGCGAGGGCGCGCGTGCGCAGCGCGGTTCCCCGGCCCGTCGAGAACTCATCGGTGGTGACGAGCGGCAGAGGGGGAGGAGGCGGCGGCGGCGGAGCCACGACGGTCGCCACCGCGTCGGTCGTGGTCGTGGGCTGCGTGGTGGTGGTGGTCGTCGTCGTGGGCGTCGAGGTGATCGGCAGCATGGGCGTTCCCTCCGGGAGACAGCGAGTTACCGGTGGTAGTCGCCACTGCCGGAGGGGTTACTCAGGCGCCAAGCAAGCGGGGCTTACAAAAGTCGGCAATTTCGCCGCCACTCGACCCTCAGCGCTCGGCGAGTGACGGGGCAGCCGACCCGACCGCGCCGGGGAAGAACCGCTTCCTGGCCCAGAGGGCCACGTTCACCAGCCCGATCAGCGCCGGAACTTCGACGAGCGGGCCAATCACGGCTGCGAAGGCCGCCCCGCTGTGGATCCCGAAGCTCGCGATCGCGACCGCGATGGCCAGCTCGAAGTTGTTCGAGGCCGCGGTGAACGACAGCGTCGCCGACTGCTCGTAGTCGGCTCCCACCCACTTGCTCATCGCGAACGAGATGCCGAACATGACGACGAAGTACACGAGCAGGGGGACGGCGATTCGCAGCACGTCGAGCGGGAGCTGCACGATGGCCTCTCCCTTGAGCGAGAACATCACGACGATGGTGAAGAGCAGCGCCAGCAGGGTCAGCGGGCTGATGCGCGGCACGAGCTTCTTCTCGTACCAGTCGCGCCCCTTCGCCCTCACCAGGGCCGCCCGGGTGACGAAGCCGGCGGCGAACGGAATGCCCAGGTAGACGGCGACGCTCTTCGCGATCTCGCCGATCGAGATGTCGATCACGGCGCCCTCGAGGCCCAGCCAGGCGGGCATCAGCGTCGCGAAGAAGTACGCGTAGGCCGAGAAGAACAGCACCTGGAAGATGGAGTTGAAGGCGACGAGGCCGGCGCAGTACTCGGTGTCGCCCTTCGCGAGATCGTTCCACACGATCACCATCGCGATGCAGCGCGCCAGCCCGATGAGAATGAGCCCGAGCATGTACTCGGGCTTGTCGCGCAGGAACACGATCGCGAGCCCGAACATGAGGAACGGCCCGATCACCCAGTTCTGCACGAGCGACAGGGCGAGCACCCGCTTGTTGCGGAAGACCTTGCCCAGCTCCTCGTAGCGGACCTTCGCGAGCGGCGGGTACATCATCACGATCAGGCCGATCGCGATGGGAATCGAGGTCGTGCCCACGCTCAGCCGGTTCAGCCCCGCGGCGAAGCCGGGAGCGAAGAAGCCGAGCGCGATGCCCAGCGCCATCGCCAGAAAGATCCACAGCGTCAGGAAGCGGTCGAGGAACGACAGCTTGCCGAGCACTCCCGCGGCCGGCTTCGAGGTCATCGGCATGCTCCCGGCCCGCGCGTCTTCAGCAGGCGCGCGACGTCACGCTTGAGCACGTCCCGGTTTGCGAAGCCCTTCACCAGCGCGGCGAGCTGATCGCGGCAGCCCGGGTCGAGCTGGCGCGCCAGGCGGTAGTAGACCCAACTGCCTTCCCTCCGGGACTCGACGATGCCCGCCGCCTTCAGCACCGCCAGCTGCCGCGAGGCCGTCGGCTGCGCGAGGCCCAGCGCGCTCTCGAGGTGGCAGACGCACAGCTCGCCGTGCGACAGCAACGCGACGATGCGCAGGCGCGTGTCGTCGCCGAGGGCCTTGAACATGCGTGCGACGGGTCGAATCTCGGCGGCCGCCAGACTTTCTGACATTCGCATATCCGAATATCAGGATGTCTGAAGCCGACGCAAACGGTGCGTGTCGTGGGACGTTCGCGCACGAATTTCGCGAGGCGCGCGGGCGGCTCTGCTGCGAGCCGGCCGGCACGCCCCTTGAGAGTGACGTCCCTCATGGCCGACCAGGCACTCGAGCTGGCTTTTCTCGATCGGGCCCCCCGCTTCCTCTTCTTCACCGGGAAGGGCGGCGTCGGGAAGACGTCTCTGTCGGCTGCGACGGCCGTCGCGCTGGCGGAGCAGGGCAAGCGCGTGCTGCTGGTGAGCACCGACGCAGCTTCGAACCTCGACGAGATCCTCGGTGTCCCGCTCTCCAACCGGCCCGTGACGGTGCCGGGTGCGGCCGGGCTGCAGCTCTTGAACATCGACCCCGACGCGGCGGCAGACGCCTACCGGCAGCGGGTGCTCGAGCAGATGACCGCGGCGAGTGACGGCGAGAAGGCCACCGTGCGGGAGCAGCTCTCCGGGGCCTGCACGACCGAGATCGCCGCCTTCGACGAGTTCGCGGCGCTGCTCTCCGCCGGCGGAGCCGGGTACGACCACGTCCTCTTCGACACGGCCCCGACGGGCCACACGCTGCGCCTGTTGAGCCTGCCCAAGGCCTGGAGCGGATTTCTGGTCGGCAATGACCGCGGCGCCGAGTGCCTCGGCCCGCACTCGGGCGTGAAGATGAAGGAGACGCGGTTCAAGGACGCGCTCTCCGCGCTCACCGACGCGACGCGCACGCGGGTGGTGCTCGTCACCCGGCCCGATCGGGCTGCGATCATCGAGGCCGCCCGAACGGCCGCCGAGCTGCGCGCCCTCGGGCTTCACAACCAGCACCTCGCGGTGAACGGAGTGTTCCACCCGACCCGCGCGGACGACCCGGTCGCAGGGGCGATCGCAGCGGCGGGCGCCGAGGCCCTGCGCGGCATGCCCGCCGAGCTGGCGGCGCTGCCTCGCACCGAGATTCCGTTGAGGCCGTTCGACATGGTCGGCCTCGAGGCGCTGCGTGCGCTCGTCGGCCGAGGCCCCGCGCCGGTCGCCACGGAGGCCGTGAGCGAGCGGGCGGCTCCGATGCTCCCGAGCCTGAGCGCGCTCGCCGACGAGCTGGCCCGCGGAGAGCCGGGGCTGATCATGGTGATGGGGAAGGGCGGCGTGGGAAAGACGACGGTCGCTGCTGCGCTGGCGCTCGGCCTCGTACACCGCGGACACGCCGTTCACCTGACCACGACGGATCCGGCGGCGCACCTGAGCACCACGCTGGCGGGCGAGCTCGCCGGTCTCAAGGTCAGCCGCATCGACCCGGCCGCCGAGACCGAGCGGTACGTCGAGCGAATGATGGCGATTCGGGGCGAAGGGCTCGACGAGGGGGCGCGAGCGCTGCTGCGGGAAGACCTTCGATCGCCCTGCACGGAGGAGGTCGCGGTCTTCCACGCGTTCTCGCGCATCGTCAGTGAGTCGAGGTCCAGCTTCGTGGTGCTCGACACGGCGCCGACCGGTCACTCGATGTTGCTGATCGACGCGACCGGCGCCTACCACCGGCAGACCGTGCAGCTGGCCTCGGCAGGTCCGAGACCGTTGCGGGTGGTGACTCCGCTGATGCGCTTGCAGGACGCGAGCAAGACGCACGTCATCATCGTCACGCTGCCCGAGCCGACCCCGGTGTCGCAGGCGCTGGCGCTGCAGGAGGATCTCCGCCGCGCACGCATCGAGCCCTTCGCGTGGGTGGTGAACCGCAGCGTCGCGGCGGCGAGACCCGCCGACCCCGTGCTCACCGCCCGGCTCTCCCAGGAGCAGCGGCAGCTCGACCGCGTGGCGTCGGCGTCGGCGCGCACGTACCTCGTGCCGCTGCAGCTCGAGTCGCCGGTCGGGGTGGAGGCGCTCTCGCGACTGACGGCGGCGGACGTCACGAACCCGCGTGCCGACGTTCGCCGGGCCGTCAAGAATGCTCGCCAGGCCTGACAGCTCACGAGCTGGTGCGCACTGGCCCCCCATCAGCCGCTCCTCGACCCGAGGCTCTCGAGCCGAGGAGCGTTCCGCGTGGTTTCAGCCGCAGCGCTCATACGCGATGGCCAGGGCAATGATGAATGCGCAAGCGGCCAGCGCGATGTACAGCCGCGCCCAGGTTACGTTGTTTCCCGAAGGGGGTTGGGGTTCCAAGACACATCTATCCCTGGGGGCAGAGTGCCCCCGGTGAAAGGTTGTTGGTTGTGTGGAGCGAGCCTCTCAGCCCGCGACTGGTGGCCCCTGTGAGGGGCAGGTCACCATGTCGGGTTCCGCCGCCTGCACGCGCAGCTCACCCTGGCCGCTTTGACGCGACCGGGCGGCGGCAGCGGCGCCACTGGCGTGGGCAGCGCAACCTGAACCCCGGCCAGCGCAACCGTGCGCACGGCCTGCGGGGGCGACGCCATAGTGGACGACGCGACCGCCGCCGCGCGACTGAGCTCAGCGGCGTCGTCGCCGCCGCCGAGAGCCTCCGGCGCGGGTTCGGGCACCGCGCCGGCCAGGCACGCGCTCAGGAGCAGGGCGACGAACTGACGCGACCGCATCGGCGCGAACCTACCCTTGTTGATTGGTCGCGGGCGAGATCTGTCGTTGCGGGAGACATCGCTCGCTTCGAAAGGGTGTCCACGGTCGCGCCGGCAACGGATCGCTCCGAGGAGAAGATCGCGGACCCCAGGCTCACAGCATCGGCAGCTCGGCGGAAGGCGCGTGGGCGAAGGCCTCGTCGATCCACGCGACCTCGCGCCGGTCGAGCTCGAGCTCTGCGGCGCCGGCGTTCTCTTCGACGTGCTCCACGCTCGACGCCTTGGGAATGACGAACGCATGCGGGTCACGCGCCAGGAACGCGAGTGCGACCTGCCGCGGCGTCGCGTCATGCGCCTGGGCGATCTCGGCCAGCACGCGGCCCCCGTGCGACGACAGCGAGGGGAACCGCCCCGATCCGAACGGGCTGTAGCCCACCATCGACACCCCGTGCGCCGCGCACCAGGGGAGCACGCGGTACTCGGCGGTGCGCTCCTGCAGGTGGTAGAGCACCTGGTTGCACGTGATGCGCTCGAGGTCCACGAGCTCGCTCGCCTCCTCGAGATCGTCGACGTCGAAGTTGCTCACGCCCCAGCTGCGAATCTTGCCGTCTTCCACGAGCTGCTCGAAGGCGTTGAACGTCTCCTCGAGCGGGTACGCGCCGCGCCAGTGCAGCAGGTAGCAGTCGAGCCGATCGGTGGCGAGGCGGCGCAGCGATCGCTCGCACGCCGCGATCGTGCCCTCGTAGCTCGCGTTCCCCGGCACGACCTTCGACACGAGGAACACCTCGTCGCGGCGCCCCTCGAGCGCCTCGCCCACCAGCTCCTCGGCCGCGCCGTCGCCGTACATCTCGGCGGTGTCGACGTGCGTGAGCCCGAGATCGATCCCGCGCCGCAACGTCTCGATGGCGCGCCTCCGCGGAGTCTGTTCGAGGTGCCACGTGCCCTGGCCGATGACGGGCACGTGCCAGGCCGTTGCGCCCCAGCGCCGCGTCTTCATCGCCGTCCTCCAGTGACACCGTTCTTCACCTGCACCGCCAGCTTCCCGAGATGATGCGCCCGGACGTCGTGGAGCGCACGCGGCACCTCCTCCAGCGGATACGAGCCGTACAGCTCGGCGTGGAAGGGCCCCTTGCCGATCAGCTCGTTGAGCCTGTTGAACTTGTCGGGGTGGGGCTCGCCGTCGTAGGCGATCACCCGCACGCCCCGCGGCGCCTTCGGCTCGGGCTCGACCCCGTTCGGGTACACGACCCGTCCCGCGTGCCGCATGTTCTTCAGCTCTCGCTCCCAGCCGTCGCGGCCCGACGCCACCAGCGCCGCGTGGTCACCGTTGGGCGAAAATTCATGGGCGGCCTTGGCGACGTCGTCGCGGTGACCATCGACCGCGCGATCGGCGCCCAGGCGCTCGACGAGCTCGACGCCGTCCGGCCCAGAGGCCACCGCGAAGACGCGGGCCTCGAGCCGCTTCGCAAGCTGCACGGCCAGATGGCCGATGCCTCCGCTCGCGCCGAAGATCACCAACGCCTTGCCTTCACCGTCGGAGCCGAACACGCGCGGGAAGTGCGGCTTCATGTCGAGGAGCTCCCCGGTCACGATGTCCGGATCCCAGTTGCCGACCCCGGCCAGCTCGCTCTGGATCAAGATCTCCCTGTCGCCCGGCTTGGGCACACGGAGCTGTTCGATGCGAAGTACTTTTTCAGGCGGCCCGAACTCTTCGATCGCCGCCGCCTTCATCACTTCAGGAATCTGCACTGCGTTCTGCATGACGACCTCAAGATGATCACCATGTAACCAGCGCCCCCGAGCGCACCCAGGGCGAATCGTTCCCATTGCGCGAGCACCGGCAACTGCCGCCAGTCCCAAGGCCGCGCTCGCGATCGTGTGGTCTGAGGCGTGTGGCGCTGACGACTTCGTGGATCACGGAGCCGATTCGTGCACCGTCGCGGGTATTACGACCGCTGCACGACGGCGTCGAAGACGGCGTGGGGCGCGTGCCCGGCGAAGCAGCACAACGCCCCGCAGCACGCTCAGCGACTTCCGCCTGCCGTATGACGCGAGGTCCCGCGGCGGCGAGGACGTACCGCTCAGGTTCTCCTCGGACGCTGATCTCTCGCGTCCCGGTTCGATCCTACGAGCGCTAAAGCTCCCCAAGCCTGACAGCTCACGAACTAATTTGGTGATGCGGCTGCGGGTACCGTGGGCCGCGGCCGAGATCGGCTGGGGCAGGGTGAACCAGCGGAAGATCCGGCCGGCGGCGTTCCATGAGCGCGGCTGGCCGAACCCCGTGCGCCGAGCCAGGCGGTACGTGGCGGCGCTCGAGAGGCTTGGCTCGTACGGCAAGGTCGCGCGCTGGTACGGCGTGACCCGCGAGGAGGTCTGGCAGTACGTGTCGATCGTACGCCGGCTGCCGCCCGACGTGATCGCGGAGGTGGAAAGCGCCGGCGACCCGATGCCGGATCGACGCTTCTCGTTGCGCAGGCTACTGGCGCGCGCCGGGCGCGCCGCCTCGCGTTGAGCCACGACGAGTCGTCACCGTGGTGATGGGGACGGCGCACTGGCGATTCAGGCTTGTTGTTTCGCGGCTCACCGGGGCAATGTGATGCGCGCGATGGCGAACAAGTGGACGATGAGACCGGCCCAGGTTGCGCCTGCCGGCTACGACGTCCTGCTGACCGATGTCGCCCGCGTGGTCGAGGAATCGCGACGTGCTGCGGCTCGCTCCGTGAACGCGATCATGACCGCGACGTACTGGCTCATCGGTCGGCGCATCGTCGAGGAAGAACAAGCAGGGTCCGCGCGAGCCCGATACGGCGAAGCGCTTCTCGAGCGGCTCTCGTCCGATTTGGTGCGGCGATTCGGGCGCGGGTTTTCGGTCCGCAACCTTCGCCAGATGCGCGCCTTCTATCTCGCATGGCCAAATCGGCAGACGCTGTCTGCCGGATCCGAAGTCGGCCCGATCAAAGCCACTACCGCGATTCGGCAGACACCGTCTGCCGAAACTGGGCCTTCGGCATCGTTCCCGCTGCCGTGGTCCCACTATGCGCGGCTCCTTCAGGTTCCGAATCCGCTCGCGAGGGCGTTCTACGAGGTGGAGGCGCTCCGCGGAGGTTGGTCGTTCCGCCAGCTCGCTCGACAGATCGATTCACAGTTCTACGAGCGCACGGCCCTCTCGCGAGACAAGGCGAAAATGCTCACGAAGGGCGCCCGCGCCCGGCCCGAGGATCACGTCACGCCCGAGGAAGAACTCAAGGATCCGTACGTCCTCGAGTTCCTCAACCTCAAGGACGAGTACTCGGAGAGCGACATCGAGGAGGCGCTGATCCAGCACCTCGAGGCATTCCTCCTCGAGCTCGGTGGTGACTTTACGTTCGTCGGCCGCCAGCGCCGACTCCGGGTGGGCGATGCCTGGTACCGGGTCGACCTGCTCTTTTTCCACCGGACGTTGCGCTGCCTGGTGGTGATCGACCTCAAGCTCGGCGAATTCACGCACGCTGACGCGGGCCAGATGCACCTGTACCTCAACTACGCCCGCGAGCACTGGACCATGCCGGAGGAGAACCCGCCGGTCGGGCTCATCCTGTGCGCGAAGAAGGATCACGCGGTCGCGAAGTACGCGCTCGAGGGTCTGCGCAACAAGGTGCTCGCTGCGGAGTACCGGACCGCGTTGCCCAGGGAGCGGGTCCTCGTCGAAGAAATCGAGAAGACGCGAAGGCAGATCGAGGGGCGGCGCAAGGCTCGAAGCCGATGAAACCAGAGCGTCAGCAGGCCAACGGCAACGAGCGCGCACCAACAGAGCAATCGCCGAGTCGCGAAGAGCTTCTCGAAGCCATCGCCGCCGAGAAGGTCGTGCTTGCACGACTCGAACGAGAACAGGCTGATGCGCGAGCGAAGCTTGCTGCGCTCGAAGCCGCGCTCGCGTCGTGTGGAGCGGAGCCGCAGATCCGGGTTCAGCTTCCTGTGCCAATCGAAGCCCACGTCCCACGAACGTCTGCGGAGAAGGTGAAGCTCTTCCGTTCCTTGTTCCGCGGGCGAGAGGACGTGTTTCCGACTCGGTTCGTGGCGAAGAAGACCGGGAAACCCGGCTACGCGCCCGCGTGCCGGAACAAGTTCGTGAAGGGAGTGTGCGAACTCCCGAAGGTGAAGTGTGGCGAGTGCCCGAATCAGGCGTTCTTGCCGTTCGACGACGCCGCAGTCACCGGGCATCTCACCGGTCGTCACGTGATGGGCGTCTACCCGCTCCTCGACGATGAGACTTGCTGGTTCTTGGCGGTCGACTTCGACAAGGGCAGCTGGGTCGATGATGTCCGCGCGTTCGCGGCGACGTGCCGCCGCGTCGGGCTTCCTCCTGTGATCGAGAAATCGCGCTCGGGGAACGGGGCACACGCCTGGTTCTTCTTCTCTTCACCATTGCCCGCCAGCGTCGCGCGCAAGATGGGCTGCTACCTCATCACCGAGACCATGGCGCGCCGACACCAACTCAGCATGGACTCGTATGACCGCCTCTTTCCGAGCCAGGACACGATGCCGCGCGGTGGCTTTGGAAGTCTGATCGCACTACCGCTCCAGCGGGAACCGAGGCGAAACGGCAACTCCGTCTTTCTCGACGAGCAGCTGCATCCGTACCCGGATGACCAGCAGTGGGCGTACCTCGCCACGATTCCACGCATCGATCCGCGCACGGTGGCGATGATCGCGGGGGAGGCGACGCGCCACGGAGCGGTCATCGGCGTGCGGCTCGCTGAGACCGTGGGCGACGACCCGACGCCGTGGGCACGTCTCCCCTCGCGGAAATCGAAGCCTTTGGTGATCACGCAGCCGCTACCTCCCAGGGTGAGGGCGGTCCTTGCGCAGAGGCTGTTCGTGGAGAAGGTCGGGCTGCCGTCGCCGCTGATCGATCAGATCAAGCGACTCGCGGCGTTTCAGAATCCGGAGTTCTACAAGAAGCAGAGCATGCGTCTATCGACGGCGACGACGCCGCGGGTCATCGCGTGTGCCGAGGATCTGCCGCAGCATGTGGGGCTACCGCGAGGTCGCCAGGTCGAACTCGAGACACTGCTCCGCGGTCACGGTGTCGCGCTAGATGTCGTCGATGACCGTGTTGCCGGAGAGGCTCTCGGTCATCGGTTTCGGGGCAAGCTGACATCGGTCCAAGACCGCGCGGTGAAGGCACTTCTCGGGCATGAGATCGGCGTCTTCGTAGCGCCCCCAGGTGTCGGAAAGACCGTAGTTGGTACGTACCTCGTGGCCGAACGCGGCTGCAGCACTCTGGTCTTGGTCCACCGGCGTCCCCTCCTCGACCAGTGGCTTGCGCAGCTGGCGTTGTTCCTCGGGATCGAGCCGAAGGAGATTGGGCAGATCGGAGCCGGCAAGAAGACCGGGAACGGCAAGCTCGACGTGGCGATGATTCAGAGCCTGGTTCGCAGGGACAGGGTTGAGGATCTCGTCGCCGGTTATGGCCAGGTCATCGTCGACGAGTGCCACCACGGCTCGGCCGCGTCGTTCGAGCGGGTGCTCGCGGAGGTGAAGGCCCGCTACGTCGTCGGTCTTACGGCGACCCCGCAACGGCGCGACGGGCAGCATTCGATCGCCGAGATGCAACTTGGGCCAGTTCGCTTCGTGGTCGACCCGAAGAGCCAGGCGGCGCAACGGCCTTTCGCGCACACGCTGGTTGCGCGCGACACAGGCTTCAAGACGTCGGACGAGAGCCAGCTGACCATCCAGGATCTCTACGCGGCGCTTGCGGCCGACGAAAAGCGCAACCACCTCATTCTCGACGACGTCATTCAAGCCCTTGAGCAGAGGCGTTCTCCGATCCTGCTCACCGAGCGGCGGGATCACCTCGAGTTCTTCGCGGCCAAGCTCGCGAAGTTCGCGCGCAACCTCGTCGTTCTGCAGGGCGGAATGGGCGCCAAAGAGCGGCGCGGGGTCAAGGAGCGGCTCGCTGACATTCCGGACAACGAGGAGAGGCTGCTCCTTGCGACGGGCAGGTACATCGGCGAAGGGTTCGACGACGCACGGCTCGACACGTTGTTCTTGGCGTTGCCCGTCTCGTGGAAGGGGACGCTGATCCAGTACACCGGTCGACTCCACCGCCTTCATCCGAGGAAGACCGAGGTTCGCATTTTCGACTACGTTGATCGCGACGTGCCGATGTTGCGTCGGATGTTCGAGAAGCGGCTGCGTGGGTACCGGGCGATTGGCTATGCACGCGGTGAGGCGCCCCTCGGATACGCTGCTCCGGCCCAGGAGACCGTGGTCGAGTACGACGACGACGTTATTCAGTCCCAGGTGGAGGCGGACGACTCCGGCTGACGTCATCGACGGCCCGGATCGTTCGCCGGGCCGTCAAGAATGCTCCGCATGCGGCGCTTCCTGCGAACGCTCTCGGTAAACGGGTTTGGGACAGATTCGGATGTTCGTACTGACCCACGACGGCGCTCGCACTGCGACTCCGAGAACTTGCGCCGAGAGTGCTGGGACAGATTCGCCGGTTCGCTCTGTCCCATCGTGGGTCCGTCGCCTCGGGATCGAGTGCCCTCGGGACACGTTGAGCGAGAGCGAGCCGTCCCGACTCCCCCTGGACTGTAGCGGGGAAGCGAGCCTGTGTGGTCCGCATGGACCAGGCCCCGCAGCCCGAAGACGCCGCCGCGATCACCGAGCGCGAGGAACGACGCGCCGACGTGCAGCGGCGCATCGACGAGGTGGCCGGCGTGCTCGCCGAGACCCTGCTCGGCATGTGGCGCGCGAAGCACCGCGCCGAGCGCCGTGGGGAGCCTTGGCCGCCGCCGGAGCCGCCGAAGGTGGAACCGCCACCCACGCCGGGGCTGATCGAAAAGCCGAAGGGGCCACCGCGCCGAGTCTTCCGCGAGCTCGAGGCACGGGATGAGATGGTCGCGAACATGCTGCTGGAGATGACCTGGTTCCCCACGTCGGAGCTCTGGCTCGAGCCCGCGGGCGGAAAGCGGACGCGTGTCGTCCTGGAGTACGGCCGCGTCGTCATCGGCGTCGCGGTACTCGACGAGTACGGCGACGCCGCGGTGCTCCGGGCGCTCGCGGTCCGCGCGACCTGTCGGCGGCAGAAGCACGGCCGCGCGCTCGTCGAGTACATCGTGCGCCACGCGTACGAGGTCGGCGTCGGCCGCATGTACACCGTCAGCGCGACGCAGTGGTTCGTCGAGGCAGTCGGCTTCGAGCTTTGCAAGCGCACGATGTTGCCCGCGGACGCGCGTCGCCTCCCGGGCATCATCGACGCGCCCAGCAACGCCTTCGTCTTCGAGCTGAGGCCGACCCAGAACGGGCGTCGCGTGCCACGACGGAGCGTGCCGTGCTCGGCGGTCGAGGCCCTTTTGACCCGGTCCGAACTGAAGACGGTGCGCTGAAGCCGAGCGAGCGCGGACTCGCCGACGAGCGCCACCAGGGCGCCCACATTGGCCCAGGGCGCACCGAGGGCGCCGTGACGAGCGATGATGCTCATGGTTTGCTGGGTCCCGGCATCGTACGTGTGAGTGCGGTGACGATCCTGCTCTGCGCGCGCTGTCGCACGAGGGTCTTCACGCGGTCGACCACGTTGCCGACGTCTTCGTAAACCTCATGCTCCCAGACTCGCACTGACAACCAGCCCAGCGCGGCCAGCTCCGCGTCTACCCTTTCGTCTCGGGCTCTATTGCGTCGCAGCTTCTCCTGCCAGAACGAGTCGTTCGCTCGCGGTTTCGTGTAGTGCTCGGGACACCCATGCCAGAAGCAGCCATCCACGAAGACCGCAAGCTTCGTCGAGCCGAAGGTGATGTCTGGCGTGCCGGGAAGCTTGCGTGCGGTGACACGATAGCGAAGCCCAGCCGACCAGAGAGCCCGCCGGAGGAGCAGTTCGGCATCGGTGTCCTTCGAGCGAACACGCGCCATTTGTTCCGATTTCGACAGCGGCGCCGGCCTCGCCGAGTGTGGTCGGCGCTTCGCAGTCACGTCACGCAGCTCCTGCGGTCGCGGAACTTGCCGTGCTTGTCATGGCCGACATGGCCGACACACCGAGGTCCTGCAGCATGGCGATGATGTGATTGTCGAGGTTACGTACGTCGACGCCGTAGACCGAGGCACGGGCGCCCGTCACCGCGTCACCAAGAACTTGAACCTCGAAGTCGTCGGCCGGGAACACGAGGAACGCTCGCGTCGCCGCGAAAGCGGAAGCGTGAACCAGAAGCTGGTAGACGTCGCTCGCGCCAGGGAGGCGGTTCCATTGCTTGTACTTGACGTCCCCGATGCAGGGCGTCGTGGCCGCATGATGGACAACAAGGTCCGGGTTCGCTCGAAACGCGTCGCTTCTGGGAGGGAAGATCGGAGGGGGCGATGAGCGCCCTGCGACGACGGTTCCGGCCGAACCGAGCATCGCCCGCATCGTCCCTCGAACTGCTCGCTCGAACAGAGACTCGAGGTTCAAGAACCAAGAGCGCGGTGCCGTTCCCCCCAAAGGCGTGTCGTGCTCGAAGCTCTCGTGCGCCAGGATGATGGCGGCGAGCGCGAGCATGTCGGCAAGGGCCTTGTCGGACACCGACTCAGCCAGCTTCTCGGCTTTGCGAGCAGCTTCCGCCCGTGCGCCAAAAAGCACCTCTGCGTTTCGACAATCGTCGAAGAGCAACGCCATCGTGCGAACTCGCGCGACGACGTCGCGCGGCAACTGAATAAGCCGGCCGATTCGTTCGACCTCCCGGAGCGCAGCGAGAACGGTCCTGTTGATGGGCAGGTCAAACGTCACGGCGTTCTTGTCGAAGGCCGCCAAGTGCCTGAGGCCGCGAGCCCGGAGGCGCGCGGTCCGCGTCATGTCGAGCCGGCCACCGACGAGCGAACCCTTCATCGACAACTTCTCGTACGCGAACAGTCGACCGCACGCCGCGTAACGTCGAACCGCTTCCACGAAGTGGGTGACGAGCAGAGCGATCAGCGGGCCCAGCTCTGAGCTGGGACCGGGAACGTGTTCGACCCGAAAGTCAGTGCCGGACGCGAAGTGAAGAAGCGCGGCCAACGAGCCCGAAACCTTCTCATGCAGCTCCAGGACGAGGCCGTCGGCTATCCGAGACCTGCCGACGTAGCAGCCCCCCGTCAGCCGCACACGTCCACCGCGAAGTTGCTCGACGGTGACAACCCCGCGCTCGACGAGACTCCAGAAGACGGGACTCCGCGAGACATCCCGCCATGCGGCGATCGTCAGGTCGACCGTTCCCCGTTCCGGTACCCGGATGACTTGCAGAGGTTCCGTCACGACAGTGTGTGCTCAGGGGCAGCCCGCCAGGGGTAGAGTTCCTCTATCGCATCAGTGAACGGATGCGGCTCCACGAGCGGGCGACGCAGCAAGTGCTCGATCCGTTCCTTCCACAACAGGTGGAGGTCAGGTGCTTCCGCCGTCACCTCGGCGAACACGCCATGCCCGAACGGCATGAGATGCTCGTACTCTGCGCCGAAGCGCTTGGCGCACTCGGAGAAGATGGCCTGTAGCTTGGCGAGCACGTTGGGCGCTAGCTTGTCGGCCAACATCTCGCTCAACTGCTCCCCCGACGGGGGAAACCGAACGATGCGCAGGCGGCGAATCAGCGCGCTGTCGAGTTCGATCGCCGTGCGGTCGGTAGGGTTGTAAGTCGCAAGGATCGTGAGGTTCTTGGCAATGTAGATCGGCCGCCTGCTGTAGACCGAGATGAAGGGCCGATCTCGGTGTTCAAGGTACGTCATGAGCTCGCCGAGTACGCCGGCGAGATTGGCGCGCGTGAACTCCTCGATGAGCAGGACATACCGGCGCTCTGGATCGTCCAGCGCACGTTGGTTCCAGTCGAGGAACACCCCGGGAACGACGTTCACGCCCGACGAATCGTCGATGCGGAGGCCCTCGATGAACTCCTCGTAGCTGAACGACTGATGGAACTGGATCTCTCGCACGAGGAGGGGCTCACCGCAGAAACGCTGCGCGGCGATCGAGGCGACGAACGACTTCCCGGTCCCCGGAACGCCGGCCAGCGCGATGATTGAGCGGGATCCGTATCGTTCACACGCGGTCACGACGGACGAGATGGCGGATTCGGTGGCGGCGCCGTAGTTCTTCATCGAAGGTCCTTTGGAAGCGCGGCGCACCTCGATACATGCTCGATGTACTCGCGCACGGAGGCGAAGTCTTTGTGTACGTGCTTGATCCGGGCTGCCTCTCGCACGACGGAGAGCGTCGAGTCGTCGAGTTGGTAGTACGCCTCGTTCCCCTTGTCGGGGAACAGCGTCCAGCCGAAAGACGCCAGCGACACCCAAGGTATGATCCGGTCGTTCTTCTTGTCGCCGGTGATGGTTTCGTCACCCAAGATGGAAAGGTCGTTCTGCTCCCTCGCTTGTCGAATCTTGGCGATGCACTCTTCGAGTTGAGCGGCGTCGCACACCTTGAAGAGTCCGCGATTCAGCTCATCCGAGTTGATGCGGTTGTCGAGGGCCAGCATGGCCCGCCAGATGAAGGCAAACGGGAACACTCTGACCGCTTCTGCGTACTTCTGCCCGGCGCCCGACGGGTTGCGCAATTGACAAGTCGCCAAGGCGTACGCCGCATGGCGCGCCAAAAGCACGCGGTTCTTCGCCGTCACGATGTCGAGCCATCGCAGCGTGGCAACACCGAGGTCGGTCACGCGAACCTTGCCGGCGTCTTCGTAGAGCAAGCCGACGGTTTGATAGACCTGCCGGCCGTCCCGGTATCGCTTCGCGTCGGGCGTGGTCTTCGTCGGGTCCTTCGTGCGCGCCCGGTCATACGGCAGCTTCGCAAGCAGCTCTTCTGGCGTGAGGCCATCCGCCTCGAGAAACGGGCGTAGGTTGCCGGACTGGTTGTCGCGCGGCAGCAACCGGAAGGTCTGATGAAGGGACCCGCTCCACGTCGTTTCGTCCGCCATCAGTCGATCGTCCCTGGGAAAAGGGCAACTTGACGAGGCTGACGCCTGGAACGACTTCGTGCCACCGGCGCATCAGTCGTGAGTGCTTGGAGTGCTGCGCGCGCCAAGGCCTCCGCGAGTACAGGCGGAACGGCGTTGCCGATCTGGCAGGCAATATCCTCCTGGTTGCCTTTGAACCCGAAGCTGTCGGGGAAGGTCTGGAGCCGAGCTCCCTCGCGCAGGGTGATGTTCCGGTCTTCTACCGGATGAGCAAACTTGCCGCGCGTGAAGCTGTCGAACCTTGCGGTGATCGTTCCTGCCGGGCGGTCAGCGGCAAGGCGTCCGTACACGTAGCGATGCCCGATCTTCTCTGCGCCGGCCTTGTGACAGTCGACGCGCAGATGGACCGGCAGGTTCTCCATGCCCCCTCCAGGAGGAATATGCCGAAGTCGCTCTCGGTTTAGCGGCGAGAGGCGGGTTTGCCGGTGTAGCGGGTCGCGCGGCTTCAGCTCCTCGGGCGGCGGTGGAGAAGGCAGGTCGCCGATTGCGTCTCCGACCGTCACATAAGCTTCCGGCGAGCACTTCGCGGCCGGAAGCAGGAACGGACGGTGCTCGGACCGGCGACGCCCGAGCACCACGACGCGCTTCCTGAGCTGAGGTGCGCCGTAGTCGGCGGCGTTTACGACATGAGATTGGGTCTCGTAGCCGGCGTCATCTACTGCATCGAGGAACGCGTGGAAGAGTTCGCTTCCCCGCTTCCCCATGAGCCCCGGCACGTTCTCCATGATGAACAGCCGTGGCGCGATCTCGCCGAGAAGCCGCGCGTACTCAAGGACGAGGGAGTTGCGCACGTCGTGATCAGCCCCAATCCGCTGAATCGAGAAGCCCTGGCACGGAGGTCCGCCGACAACGAGATCGATCTCTCCCTTCGTTGCACCTGCTGCACGAAGAAGCTCGCGCCCCGTCATCGAGGCGAGGTCTCTGCACAGCACCGGGTGCTTGAAGTTCTTCTCGTAGGAATCGACAGCGAGCTGCCAGGAGTCGACGGCGAGACGCACATCGAACCCCGCACGCTCAAGCCCTAGCGAGAAGCCGCCGGCGCCGCAGAAGAGATCGACCGCGGTGAACGCGGTCGAAGTATCATCGGTTTTGGCTTTAGGCATCGCAGGAGCCGAACTCCTTTCGATGCCCCGCCTTCAGCGAAGGGATGAGCCGCGAGAACGACGGACCGACAGGTGCGGTGATGCCCTCATCGAAGGTGTCGACGTCTTCCTGGGACTGCAGTTCTCGAAGGACGTGGCTTGCGAGGTGCGCGGCGAACGCAGGCGGAACCGCGTTGCCGATCTGCCGGAAGCGTTCGTCGAGGCTCCCGGCGAACTGGTAGTCGTCCGGGAAGCTTTGCAGCAACGCGGCTTCACGCACCGACAAGCCGCGATGCTGCTCGGGATGAACGTACCGCCCGCTCGCAGGGTTTCGCGCGTAGGCAGTGATCGTAATGGCGGGGCGATCCCAGAAGAGGCGTCCGTACACGTCTTCGTAGACGGCGCGCCCGTTGCGCTCCTTCGCCCTGCGCAAGCACTCGGGGCCGACGTGGTCGGGACGGCTTCCTCCATCGGGAGGAACCGCCATGATGGTCTCCAGCGTCGACTGTTTGTGTCCTGCGGTGTAGTGCATCGGATCGCCGGGATCGCGCTCGCCGGCCTGCACGGGTGGCAGTGCGCCGATGGCGTCACGCACGGTGCGGAACTCCGATCTGGGAAGGAGCCTCGTCGGCGGCTTGAACTTCCTCGGCATCGCGAGCATCAGAGCCCGAAACCGCTCTTGGGGCACACCGAACTCGGCCATGTTGTGGACGCCGACGTGAACGAAGTAGCCGGCCTTCTCGAGGATCTCCCGAGCACGAGTCACAAAGGGCCAGTATCGGTCGGTCAGCAGCTCGGGCACGTTCTCGACGACCACCGCCGCCGGTTTGAGTTTTGCAGCGATGCGCGCGAAATCGACGAAGAGCGAGTTGCGCGGATCGCTCGAACCGGCCTCATTGCGGTGGGAAGAGAACCCTTGGCACGGAGCGCAGCCGATGAGCACGAGCGGTCTGGTCGGGTCCGGTCGAACGCGGCCGATCGTCTCCGCGAGCAACTTGGGCCTCCGCGCGAGTTCACCGATGTCAGCGTGGAAGGGTTTGACCCCAAGGTTCAGCTCGTAGGTCTGGTTGGCGACCTTGTCGATGTCCACCGCGCCGACGAGACGGAACGACGGCACCTCGCCGTTGACCGACAGGAAGCCGGTCGACATGCCGCCGCAACCGCTGAACATGTCGATGACGTCGATGGGGCCCGACACGCCGCCCTTAGCGCGCTTCCAATTGTCGTTGAGCCGCAGGGCGGCGGTGCGCGGATCGGGTGTGCTGGCCTGAGAGCGGCTGGCTTTTGAGGCGCGACGCCCTCCGGGCGTCACGGATGGCGTGGTGGATCGATTCTGGGTCCTCATCGACCGGCTCCCGATGGCGTGAGGGGGAGCGATTTTTGAAGCTGGAATCGCTCTCCGTCGAGGTGTTCGCGGATCAGGCGGGCGATGAGCGTGCTCTTCTTGAACCCCTGCGAGTCGCAGTAGCGTTCGAACCGCTCGAACTCGTCGGCGTCGAGAAGGACCGTGATCTTACTTTGCTTCTTGCGTGGCACGGCTAGCCCTCCTGAACACGCCAGCAGTACCGCGCGATATACGGGGTTGTCAATACTTTGCCGCACGATCGCGGCAACATGCGGACTAGTGCGTACTAGTGCGGACTCGAAGCCACGCCGCCCGCTGCTCGGCCCACGTCCCCGCGTGGGCCACCGCCCGGAGGGTCCGCTCGGCCATCGGCTCGGCGCCGTCGACGGCTTCGAGGGCCAGGACCTGCTCCTGGAGGTCGGCGGCCAGCATGAGCAGGTCGAAGAGCTGGGTGACCCGGGCGCGGGTGAGCCCCAGCTTGCGCGCCAGGGCGGCCTGGTCGGCCACGAGCCCGCGCTCGATGGCGGCCTGCAGGTGGTGCGCGAGGGCGAGCTGCCGGGCGACCTTGGCGGGGCGTCGCACGGGCTCGGGCTTGTCGGGCGGCGGCGTCGGGGTGAGCTCCACGCTGCGGCTCCGGCGCCAGAAGATCGGCTCCTCGATCACCCGGTAGTCGCACGGCGTGTTCTTCCTCGTGCCCTCGTCGCTGGTCTGCCGGTCGCTCACGCCGCCTCCTTCGTGCCCGAGGCGGCGCCGAAGTCGATCAGCTCGACGCGGCACGTGCCCTTGTCCTCGTCGACCACCACCTTGTCGATGAGCGCCCGCAGGAAGCGCCCCTGGTTGTCGGGCGACATGTTCACCCAGACCTTGGCGAAGTCGCGGAGCGCGGCGACGAACCAGGCGTGGTCCTTCCTGGCGATCTCCAGCTCGGCTGCGTCGCGCTCGAGGTCGCGGAGCTGCTGCTCGCTCGCAGCGAGACGGTCAGCCTCGATGCCGAGCTTCTGCTCGACGAGCTCACGCGCGCGCCCATCGAGGCGGACGAGCTCCTCGGTGAGCCGGGAGGCGTTTGCCGAGCACTCGGCAATCTTCGTCGCCAGCTCCGCGCGCAGCTTGCCGAAGTCCTCGCCCTTGCCCGCGGTGAGCGTCTCGAGGTGCTTCGCGACGCGCTCGGCGAGCGAGCCGTCGGCGGTCGCGTTCGAGATGCGGGCGACGACGAACTCCTCGAGCGCGGCGGCGGGCAGCGGCCGTCCTGCGCACTGGTCCTTGCCGTACTTCTCGCGCCGCGAACACCGGTAGTACCTGTGCGTCTTGCCGGTGGAGGGCTTCGTCGTCGAGCCCGGGCACATCATCTCGCCGCAGAGCGCGCAGCGCACGAGGCTGCGCAGGACGTAGTCGGGGTTCGTGCCGGTCCACCGCACCACGCGGCTCGTGCCCGCGAGGATGGCCTGGGCGGCGCGGTAAGTGGACTCGTCGATCAGCGGCGGGTGCTCGCCGGGGTGCAGCTCGTCGCCGTACATCATGAAGCCCGCGTAGATCGGGCTCTTGAGGATGCGGCCGATGCCCTCCTTCGACCACGCGAGCTTCTTGGTGACCTTGGAGCCGCGCGGCAGGAGCATCCGCTCGTTCAGCAGATGCGCCACCTTCGCCTGCTGGCGGTGCATGAGGAACAGGTCGAAGGCCTCGCGGACGACGCGCGCCTCGAGCTCGTTGACGAGGAGCTTCTTGTCCTTCACCGAGTAGCCGTAGGGCACCGGCCCGCCCGTCCACTTCCCCTTGCGACGGGCGCCGGCGATCTTGTCGCGGGTGCGCTCGCTGATCATCTCGCGTTCGAACTCGGCGAAGGACATCAACATGTTCATCGTCAGCCGACCCATCGCGTCGGCCGTCGAGAAGTTCTGCGTCACCGAGACGAACGAGGCGCCCGCCGCCCCGAGGCGTTCCATCACCTTCACGAAGTCGAGGAGCGAGCGCGAGAGGCGGTCGACCTTGTAGACGACGATGACGTCGACCTTGCCCGCCTCGACGTCGGCCATCAGGCGCGTGAACGCGGGGCGGTCGATGTTCGCGCCCGTGAAGCCGCCGTCGTCGTAGCGCTCGTCGACGAGCTTCCACCCCGGCTGGCGCTGGATGTACGCGAGGCAGGACTCGCGCTGGGAGTCGAGGGAGTTGAACTCCTGCTCGAGCCCCATCGTCGTCGACTTGCGCGTGTAGATGGCGACGCGCCTCGTCTCGGGCTCGACGCTGCTCCTCGGGGGGCGCCGGCTCATCGCTCCTCCGGCGCGGTCGCGACGGACACAGGCTCGGCGGGCTTCGCCTCTCGCTTCTCGACGAGGGCGACGAGCCGCTCGAGGTTCTGGTTCAGGCGCGCCAGCTCGCGCACGAGCGACGGCATCGTCGCTTCGTAGAACGTCTGGCCCATACGGGTGCGGAAGAAGTCGCTGCTCATGCCGCGCTCTCCTCACTTGTGGCGGCGCCAGGCTTCTTGAGCCCGAAGAAGAGGAAGCCGTTCCAGCGCGAGCCGGCGATCTGGTTCGCGATGGCCGAGAGCGTCTTGTACTTCCGCCCCTCGTACTCGAAGCCCTCGACGCAGACCGTCACCTCGTGGGTCTTGCCATCGAAGACTCGGCGCACGACGGTGCCCACCGGGGGCACGCGCGGATCGCGAGGCTCCGTCGTCGCGGTGCTCAGCGCCGCGTCGAGCTTCGTCGCGGCGTCGCCCGCTGCGGCAGGTTCACTCGCGGCCTGCCCGAGGCGCATCTGCCAGCGCTCAGGGAGCTGGTCGCCAAGCTGCTGGATTCGCGCGATGGCGCCCTGCGAGAGGTCGCCCTGGAAGTTCGCTTCGATGCGCCAGGCCAGGCGCTTCTTCAGGTACGCCCGATTCCGCGAGCGCGTGGGTTCGCCGTACAGCTCGCGGTACTTCTCGGCGAGCGCCGGGACGTTCATCGTCTCGAGCGCGGCGAGCTGGCTCGGCATGTCGTCGAGCCTGCGCATCTCGGCGCGGGATCTGGCTGTCGTCTTCGTCATCGTGTCTCCGTGGTTCGCGGGAGCGCCATGCCCACGCGCCTGGGACATGACGGCTTCTTCCCCCGTGGAAGACAAGGCGAGAGCCTGGGAGAGCGACGACCTCACGACGCACCTCCGCTCGCGGCTTCGCGTCGTGCGCGGCGCTCGCGCCGCCACATGTCGAGCAGCGTCACGGCGAGGATCGAGGCGGCCTCGTCGAGGCGGCGCTCACGGTCGGCGTGGCGCTCCTCGGCGCTCTCGGTGGCAGGTTCGGCCGCGCTCGCGGGCGGCGTCGGGATCGCGTTCATGGGACGGGAAACGCGGCCCCGATGCGCGCAGTGGGACAGGGAGATCATCCGCTGCCTGATGATCCCTCTTGCGCCCGGTGTGCAGTGTGCAGTATCTACTGCACAACACCTCCCGGGCATGCCGTCCGGGACGAGCGAGCGACATGGCCAAGCGAGAGAAACTCGGACATCGCCTCAAGCGCGTGCGCATCGCCCGCGACCTGAGCCTTCGCGAGACAGCGAGCAAGGTCGGCGTCTCGCCGACGTACCTGTCGCGCGTCGAGAACTGCCTCGACCCGAGCCCGCCCACCGAGAAGACGCTCCGCGCCCTGGCCGACGTCTTGGGGGACAACTTCGACGAGCTGATGCAGCTCGCCGGCCGCGTGCCAGAGGACGTTGAGAAGCTGATCAAGGCGGACCCGGACATGCCCGTGATGTTGCGGCGCGCCCGCGAGCAGAACGTGACCGGCGCGGAGTTCCTGGAGTGGCTCGAGACCAAGAAGAAGGGGGGCAAATGATTCCAGAGCTGAAGGTCCCCTTCCTGCACGAGAAGCAGGTCGAGCGCGCGGCGAACGAGCTGCTGCACAAGTACGCCAAGGACAAGGGCAAGCCCGTGCGCGCGCCCATCGACGTCGAGAACATCCTCGAGGGCTACTTCAAGCTCGATCTCGTCTACATCGACCTGCCCGACTTCATCGGCGTGCCCGACGTGCTCGGCGCGACGTTCATCAAGGACCAGCGGGTCTTCATCGACGAGTCCCTGATGATCGAGGGCAAGGAGGGGCGCCTCGCCTTCACGCTCGCCCACGAGGGTGGGCACTGGTACCTGCACCGCCCGCTCATCGAGATGGAGCAGGTCACCGCCACGCTGTTCGGCAAGGACGACGTGCCCAAGCAGCCCACCATCTTCTGCCGCTCCAGCCAGAAGAAGGCGCCCGCCGAGTGGCAGGCGGACAGGTTCGCCGCCGCGCTCCTCATGCCTGCGGCCGACGTGCGCGCCACCGTGCGGGCGCTCTGCGGAGACACGCTGCCGACCTGGGAAGACGTCGAGGCGAAGCGGAAGGCTCGCGTGCTCGACGAGAAGCTCCGCGACCTTGCCACCGAGGTCATGACGAAGGGCAACTTCACGAACGTGTCGAACGAGGCGATGCGTTACCGCCTCCTGGACCTGAACCTCGTCCTCGACGCGTCGAACCCGCAGAGGAGCCTACTGTAGCCGCACGGCATTGCCGTGCTCGGAGTGTCCACAGTTTAGTTCACAGTTCACAGTTCACAGGAGACGTCGCCCATGCAGCTCACCGCCACCGCCCCCAACCCGACGTCGCTTCGCGGCGTCCTCTTCGCTCGCGAGGAGGGCTGAGCCATGGCCTCGTTCAAGCTCCGACACTTCGCCAATGCCGAGACGCTTCGCGCCGTTCGGCCTCAGTTCCTGATGGCGCTCCTCGGCAGGCACGCCGACTACTTCGCCGAGCGCGGCGTGAACTTCGGCGCGTTCAACGGCGCCGGCCCTGACTACGAGGCGATCGCCGGCGTGCTCATGGCGCCCGAGCAGCCCCCCAGCACGCTCATCGACGACCTCTACTACGTCGACGAGATGGCCACCCAGCCCGGCATGGACGCGCTGCTCGATGCGGCCGAGGCCGCGAAGGTGGAGCTCGATCTCGACGACGAGCCAACGCCCGCCGACGTCGCGGTGCAGGTGCGGCTGCGAGCGCCCGCCCTCCTCGAGCAGAAGCATGCCGAGCAGGTGCTGCTCGATCGCAAGCGGACCTTCGTCTACTTCCAGGCGAAGGATGGCGCCGACACGCGGTACCACGTGCCCGGCGCGAAACGGGTGCGGGCGTTCGAGGACACGATGGGCGTGCGGCTCGATCTCATGAAGCGCGGCCGCACCTGCAAGCTGTTCATCTTCCCGCGCGCCGACGGCGTTTGGTTTCTCGTGCGACGCGGCGATCCGTACAAGCGCGAGGGCGCGATCGAGAAGGCCAAGACCACCTCGGTGTACTACCGGCCCGAGAAGTACGACCTGCTCAAGTACGACGAAGGGCTCGGCGAGTTGGCCATCAACGCCGAGGGCAACAAGAAGCTCGCCGAGCACTACCGCGAGCTGGTCGGCGTCCTGCTCTTCGACGATGCCAAGCACTTCCCGGACACGGCGAAGTTCACGCTCGAGCCGCTCCAGGAGGCCGGCGCCGAATCGCTCGTCTGCAGCGACGTCGAGGGCATCGACTCGGTCGTGCTGAAGGAGCTGCAGGTCTACTGGGGCGGCGCCTACGGCGAGAGCACCACGCACAAGGCAAAGGACCTCTTCGCCGCGTGGGCCGCGCACGAGCGCTCGGTGCCCAAGGGGCGGCTCGTGAAGGCGAGCTTCCTCGTGAGGTTCACCGGCCAGAAGACCCCGCGCACCGTGACCATCCGCCCGAACAACATCGCGAGCTACACCCGCAACGAGGACGCGACGCTCGTCGAGCAGTGGCTCGCGCTGCGCGGGTTCGTTAAGACGCCCATCGGGGAGGCGCAGGATGCAGACCTTGCTCCGGCTGTTGCGGTCGCTTGAGGCGTCGCCCTGGAACCGCGCGGTCCTCGCCGAGTGGCGGGAGCGCATCGGCCAGGACTTCGCGCTGATCAAGCCCCACCTGAAGCCCACCGGCGAGCGCGCCGGGGTGTTCCCGTGTCCCAGCGGCGGCGGCGAGGGCTGCCCGCGCCAGGTCCACGAGCGCGACGGTGGGTTCGTCGCGGTCTGCGGGAACGTCCCGGCCGAGTGCGAGCCCATCCCGCTGACGAAGACCGAGCTCGCGGTGCTCGCCCTCGATCGCACGGCGGCCCTTGGGTCCGTCGTGGCGCGCGTGAGCGCCGACGAGGCGCTCGCAGCCACCAGCGTCGCCGGGCTCGAAGGGCTGCTGCCCCTCGGGGTCCTGGAGCGTCGCGTGGGGCGCACCCTGGTGGTGCTCGCCACCGGCGAGGGGAGCGGGCAGCGCGGGGCGATCCTCGAGCTGCGGCGCGCATCGGGCGCCGACGCGGTCGCGGTAGTCGTCGCGGGGCCAAGGGAGGCGCGGCTCGTGGGCGATGGTCACGCCGAGCTCGGGCTCGACGCGCCGGGGCTCCGGCTGCACCGCGCGCTGAAGTTGCTCTGGCCCGAGTCGTGGGCGGCCCGCGCGAAGGCCAAGGAGGCGATCTTCGAGGACGTCGAGCTCGTGTTCGCCTCCGAGCCGGAGCGCCATGTGGTCCGCCTCAATGGCAATCCGCTCGCCACCTTCCGCACCAGCGACGCTAAGTTCGCGCGGCTCCTCCTGCTGGCTGCTGCACGCCACGCCGACGGAGACATCGAGGGCGGCGGCTGGCTCAAGAAGGACCCGGCACTGGAGCTCGACGCTGGCGAGGTGCTCCTTGTCGATATGCGCAAAGCACTCGTGGCCGACCAGGACGACTTCGCGGGCATGAGCGCTGCCGAGCGCAAGGCGCTGCTACAGTCATCGCCGGACCATCCGAAAGCACTGCGCCTCCCGCTCAACCCGCGCCACGTCCACTTCGACCCCAGCCTCGCGAACCTCCGGCTCCTCGGGGACAAGCAGAACGAACCGAGCATGGAGAAGTCGGCCAAGGCGAAGGCCCGCAAAACGGAGGGCAGCAAGATCCTCGAAGACAACATGAGGCTCGCGCGGGACCAGGCGATCAAGATCTTCGGACGTGCCCGCGAACTCGGCGTGCCGCTCCCTGACGAACGCGCGCTGAAGTCATGAGTCGTCGCGCCCGTAGCGGCCCTTGAAGCTGTCGCGGAAGCCGCTGCTGCCGCTCGCCTCGGGCGTCGGGAAGTCGTCGGCGGTGACGACCTTGGTCTTGCTGAGGTCCACGAGGAACGCGCGGCGCCTCCCGCTGTCGAAGGTGACGCGCTCGCTCTCGGCGGTGACGAACCCGCCCTGCTTCTTGCTCTCGGTGACGAGGCGGCGCAGGGACTTCAGGTCCACCATCTCGCCCTCGTAGTCGATGCGCTTGCAGTGCACGCGGAAGGCGTCGTAGGCGCTCTCGAGGTGGACGGCGAGGTGCCCGTTCTCGAACATGTAGTGGACCTTGTGCTTGAGGTCTCCCTGCACGGCCATCACGCCGAGCATCTCGAGAAAGTGGTCGAGGGCGTTCTTCACGCCGTGGTCCGTCTCCAGCACGTCCTCGAGGATGGCGTTCACGGCGGCCTCGACACCGAGGTTTTCCTCCAGCTCGCAGCCGCAGTGCTTGGCGAACTCCTCGAAGAGATGCACGCCGAGCAACATGGCCGTGAGGTTCTCAACGATGCGCACGGGCACCTTGCGGCCGTCGAGGAGCGCCTTGGCCACGGCGCGCGCGACCTCGAGGTCGGCGTCGAAGTCGCGCCCGAGGCAGAACTGGATGTAGCGCGGCGCGAACAGCACCAAGTCCACCGAGCGCAGCTCCTTGTAGGCGGCGCGCGCGGTCGGGTTCTGCGCGAGCGTCGTCTTGTCGGGGTTCGCGGTGACGATGCGCTCGAGCAGCGCGGCCTCCGTGGGGCGCGTCTCGCCCGCGACACAGACGGGCGCCTGCAGGTGGTAGCTGTTCACCTTGAGGTCAGGACGCCCGCGCTCCTCGGTCTCGCCTCGGTATAGGCGGCGCAAGTAGCGGTGCAGGGTGTTCAGCCGCTGGCGCTGCATGTCGTAGGGCTTGTACTCGTCGATGAAGACGGGCACCGAGCGCGTCGACGTGAGGAGCTTGAGGAGCGCGAACTCGGTCTCCGTCGCGGAGTACGGCTCGGCGTCGCGGATGCCGAAGAGCGGCCACATGATGTCGATGCAGAGGCTCGACTTGCCCGAGCCCTGCGTGCCCCAGACGAAGAGCGTCGGGAACGTGCCGACCCTCTCCATGAAGCGCGGCTTCATCGGCGTGGCGAAGAACCAGCCGATGACGGGCAGCATCACCTCGGGCCGATTCACCTGCGGCAGGCAGCGAAAGACCGTCGCCGCGACCTCGAGGAACGTGTCCTCGTCGACCTTCACGTAGGCGATGCGCTTGTCGAGCGAGGCGCCGCTCGGGACGTACATCACGGGTGACGGTTCCATGAAGCCCTCCTTCCCGATGGCGCAGTTCGGCCCGAGCCAGACGTGGTGCTCGCCCTTCTTGTAGTCGCCGAGCATGTTGGAGCCCGGACGACGTGGGATCTCGCGGCGCGCGAGCACCCGCAGGAGCCCCTGGACGTTGTTGTCGCTGCCGGTCCACTGGAGGTCGGCGGACGGGAGCTGGCGAATGAGGTCGCGCTTGCTGTGAAACGCGGTGAGCGGGAGCCGCAGCCCCGGCACCTTGCCGTGCTTGTCGGTGAGCGCGTCGCCGAAGATCATCTCGCCGTCCTCGGTGAGGACGCGCATCGTCGGCTCGATGGTGAACGACGAGATGACCTTCGATTCGCCGCGCGCAGTCATGCAGTAGTAGCAGGACGCGTCCTCGAAGATCGCGCCCTCCATGTCCTCGTCGCTGCTCTCGGGGTCGGCGCTCTCGCCGTCCTCGCGCGCGGGCGTGGTGGCTGCCTTGGCGACCGCCTTGCGCAGGTCCTTGGCCTTCAGCCCGAACCGCTTCTCGACAGCGCCGAGGTACTTCGACTGTACCGACGGGTCGCGACGCGCGATGGCGTCGAGGATGGGCTTGAGCCGGTACTCCAGCTCGCGCGCGGGCGTGTCGGCTGGCACGGCTTCGATCGCCTTCTCGATGTCGAAGACGACGTCGTAGAGCTCGCACCGCGCCGTCGGCTCGACGTTCACCTTGCAGAAGCCAATCTTCTGGAGCGAGTGGCACGGCGGCGCGATGGAGCCGTCGGCGCGGGCGGTGGCGAGGACCTTCTCGTGGGCCTTGGCGACGTAGCGAACGCCGTCGCGACCGCGCAGCTTGCCCAAGCCCCGGCGGTCGTACTCGATCACCAGCTCGGTGATCTCATCGAGCCCGAGCCCCTTGTGCGCGAAGAAGCGCACCATGTCGAAGATGGCGACGCTGCGGTCCTCGGCGCCGTGGTCCCAGAGCCGCTGGATGGGGCCGCACATCTCGACCGGGTGCTCCCAGTCGTATTCGCCCTCCGGCGTGCGCTTCGCCTTCGTGGTGCCGGGCGCCGCCACGTTGCCCACGATCGGGAGCGAGACGCGCGGGGCGACGACGGGCAGCGTCGGCTCGGGCTCGACGTCGAGGCGTGCCAGGAGCGCCGCATCCTCGACGCGGTCGAAGCCGGAAAGCGCGGCGCTCACGCGGTGCGGGCGGTCGCCTTGGCCGTCGCCCTTGTGGCTGACCGTGCCGATGACCTTGATGATGCGGGCGACGTCGTGGATGGAGTCGACGTGGACCGCGTCGGTCTGCGCGCGCTCGCGGACCTTCGTCTCGAAGGCCTTGAGCCCTGCCTGGAGCCGCTCGCGGCGCTCGCCCTCGAGCGCGGTGGGCGGCAACGCGAACCAGAGCTGCGCGCCGTTGCCGCTCATCATCACGTGCGGGCGCACGAGCCCCTCGGACTCGCACCATGCGATGGCCTCGTTCGCGGCGACCATCGCCAGCGCGAGCTCGGCGTCGGTGCTGGCGGTGTCCTTGGGACGCACCGGGTCGAGGTCGATGACCGTCGCGGTGATGACCTCGATGTCCTTGCGGCCCGCGCCGGTCTTGAGCGGGCGCACGACGTTCGGCGCGGCGTCGAAGAGGCGGCGTGGGCGCGGCTGGATGCCGACGTAGACGTTGCCCGCCGCGTTGGTGCGCACGCACTCGCGAACGAAGGCCTCCTCGTCGTCGAAGAAGCCGATGCCGATGATGCCGCCCGCAGGGCGGATGACGCGCACCTCCGAGACGCCGTGCGCGCCGTGGGCGAGCCAGCGCCAGGTGGCGCGGATGGTGCTCTCGTCGGGGCCGAGCGCGCTCATGCGGCTCCCTTGCGCGTGCCGAGCTTCGACGCAGGCACGCCCAGCACCTCGGCGTAGAGCTTCCGGCGCTCGAGGTGGTGGCGACGCAGGAGCGGCACCTTACGGTCGACGAAGTCGAACAGGGCGGCGTCGGTCTTCTCAGCATGCGGGCGCATCAGGCGCCCGAGGCGCTGCACGGTGCGACCGCGCGCGCGGCCGGGGTACGCGAGGAACACGCGGGAGAGGCGCGGCAGGTCGAGGCCTTCGTCGGCGAGGCTGGTGGCGACGATGACCGCCAGCTCCCCGGCGCGGGCGCGATCGAGCAGCTCCTTGCGGACCGCGCGCTTGACCTCCCCGGTGAGCACCGCCGCCGAGACGCCCTCGGCTTCGATGGCGGCGGCGAGCGTGTGGCAGTGGTCGATGCGGCCGGAGAGCACGAGGCAGACGTGGCCGGCATGGGCTTCGCGAGCGACGTGCTCGACGATGAGCGCGTTGCGCGCGGGATCGATCGTGACGGCGGCGAGCATCGGCGCGTAGTCCTCGGCGCCGGTGTAGAGGTACGTGAAGTCCGTCTCCACGCTGTGGATGTCGGGCACCGTGAGGACGCCCGCCGCGACCAACTCGTCGTGCGTGACGGTGACGAGCGGCGCGCCCATGAACAGGTCGAGCAGCGCGGTCAGCCCATCTTCGCGCTCCGGCGTCGCGGTGAGCCCGAGGCGGTAGCGCGCGGGGCAGCGATCGACGACCGAGTGGAACGTGCTCGCGGCAACGTGGTGCGCCTCGTCGAGGATGAGCAGGCCGAAGCCCCCGAGAAAGGCGTCGAGCTTCGACCGCTCCCAGCGCACCAACGCCTGGATGACGGCCACGGTCACGGGAGCGGGGCGCTCCTCGCCATCACCGATCAGCCCGGCGTCGAGGCCGACCTTGTCCTTCAGCTCCCCGAGCCACTGCTCGGCGAGGTCGAGGGTGTGGACGAGGATGAGCGTCGGCGTGCGCAGCCTGGCGATGGCCCCCATGCCCACGCGCGTCTTGCCGCCACCGCACGGGATGACGACCGTGCCCTGCGTGACCTTCACGAGCTTGTCGACGGCGTTCGATTGGTAGTCGCGGAGGGCGAGCGCTGGTACATCGAGCGTCGCTTCGGGCAGCACGCGGGCGTCCTCGCAGGCGACGATGAGCCCGTCCTGCGCGGCCGCGCGCCGCAGCACGTGGATGGCGCCGCGCGGGAGGCGCAGCTCGCCTGCGCGCTGCTCGACGAAGCACACCGTCTCGAGCTCAGCGCCGGGGTTCAGCCCGAGGCGCAGGCGATCGAGGAAGGCAGGGTTCGGGAACGACAGCATTCGGCACAGGCGCTCGACGACCTTCGGCGGCACCTCGCGGGCGTCGAGCGTCAACGCCGCGTCAACTCGCGCGCGCATAGGCAGCCTCCTCGAGGAAGCGGGAGATGTTCTCGACGCGCCGGGTGGCGAGCATCGGCGGCAGGCTCTTGAGGAACTTCTTCCCGTAGCCTTTCTCCGCGATGCGCTTGTCGAGGATGACGGCGACGCCCACGTCCGTCTTGCAGCGGATGAGGCGGCCGACGCCCTGGCGTAGCGCGATGATCGCGAGCGGCACGAGGTAGTTGTCGAATGCGCGCGGATCGCGCTCGCAGATGGCGTCGATGACCGGGTCGTCGGGCGGCGGAAACGGCAGCTTGTCGATGACGAGTCCCGTGAGCGCTTCGCCCGCGACGTCGATACCGGTCCAGAAGCTCTCGGTGCCCAGGAGGATCGACCCCACGTCCTCCTTGAAGAGGCGCGTCAGCTCCGCGCGAGGAAGCTCGCCCTGTCGCAGCACGCGGTGCTCGCGCCCGTCGAGCCGCTCGTAGACGGCGTTCAGGTTCCGGTACGACGTGAAGAGGCCCAGCGTGCGACCATCGCAGGCGTCGACGACGTACTGGAACACGCGCGCGGCTTCGTCGATGAAGTCGGCGTCGCGCGGGTCCGGCAGCCGCTCGGGCACGACCAGGAGCGCCTGCGACTCGAAGTCGAATGGCGTCTCGGCGACGACCTCGAGCGCGCCCTCGGGCACGCCGAGCTCGCGGCGCACGAAGTCGAAGGTGCCTGAGGTGGTAAGCGTGGCCGACACCAGCGATACCGACGGGCAGCGCGCGAACAGCTCCTCGCGCAGCGGTTCGCTCACGTCGATGGGCTTCGAGCAGAGCTTGATGCGGCCCTTGCGGTCGACGTCGAGCCAGTACACGCAGCCCGTGTTCGACTGCGCGAGCCCCTCCGAGAGCCGCGCGCCCGCCGTGGCCGCGTTCTTGGCCACGTTGCGCGCTGTGGCGCGCTCCTTCTTGTCAGCCAGCTCGTCCTCGGAGCGGGCCTTGGCGAGCGCTACGAGCTTGCCCAGCGCACGCTGAAGCCCCCCGTCGCTCGCAAAGCCTGGCGCCTTGAGCCGCTTCTTGTAGCGGGGCGAGCGGGCGAAGTCGGCGAGCGTCGCGAACAGGCGCTGCGCCTCCTGGCGAAGCTCACCGGCGAGCGCCTTGTTCCCGAGATCGGCAGCCGCCGAGGCGAGCCGACCGAAAGTGTGCTCGGAGAGCGTGAAGCCGAAGAACTCGCGGGCGATCTCCGCAGCCTCGTGCGCCTCGTCGAGCACGAGCAGGTCGAACGCAGGCAGCACGAGGTCTTGGCCCGTCGCCTGGCGCACGGCGAGGTGCGCGAAGAGCATGTGGTAGTTCGTGACGACGATGTCCGCGCCCTGCGCCGTGGCCTTGGCGCGCTCGGCGAAGCAGTCGTCGCGGAACGGGCAGCCGTCGCCCTTGCACTCGTCGGAGCCGACCGAGAACTTCGACCAGACCTGCGCCTGCGGGATGAACGCCAGCTCCGAGACGTCGCCCGTCTTCGTCGCCTCGGCCCACGCGAGCACCTCGTCGACCTGCCGCTGCTGGTCGTCGAAGTAGAGCCCGCGTATCTCGCCGCGCGCCTCGCTCTCGGCCATGCGGTCGAGGCAGACGTAGTTGTTGCGGCCCTTCAAGAGCGCGAACGTGAACGGCCAGGGCAACACGCTCGCGAGCATCGGAAGGTCCTTCCTGACGAGTTGCTCCTGCAGCGCGATGTTCGCGGTCGCGATGACGACGCGCTTCTTGTCGTGGTGCGCGCGGTACACGGCGGGCACCGCGTACGCGACCGACTTGCCGGTTCCACACGGCCCTTCGCCGAGGGCGTGACGCCCACCCGACATGGCCTCGTCGACCATGCGGGCGAGCGCCACCTGGCCTTCGCGCATCTCGTAGCCGGGGAACCGCGAGGCGAAGAGCCCGCCGTCCCCGAAGACCTCGGAGAGGTAGTCATTCATTTGGGCTGGCTCCTCGCGGCTCGCTCAGGCGAAGGGATCGACCTCGGTCTCGGCGGCGGCGGGCGCGGCGCTCTCCGTCTGGAGCTGCTCCACGAACGCGCGCGCCTTCTCCACCTGCGAGGCGGGCAGGTCCTTGATGCGCTGCACGCCGAACTTCGCGAGGAACTTGTCCGTCGCCTCACGCGGCAGCGCCTTGAGCGCGGTGACGAGCCCTTGCGCGACGTTGGGGGCCACGGCGCCGTCGCCCTTCGCGTCGCTCTTCTTGTCGTAGCTGTCGAGCGACTGGCCACCCTTCGCGCCGCCGCTGTCCGCCTCGCCGGAGTAGAGCTTCGCGAGGTCGTGCTGCGGGAGCGCCTGGAAGGCCTTCTGCTGCTCGACCGAGAGCTGGTGCTCCGGGAGGATTGAGTACGTGGTCTTCGGGTCCTTCGCGGCGCCGTGGCGCTGGATCTCGAAGGCCCACTTCTCGAGGCCGTACTTCTCGCGGACGCGGACGAGGTCCTTGAAGAACATCACGCCCTGCTCGAGGACCTTCACCTCCTTTGAGTCGTAGAGGGCGACGTTCAGCGCGACGCGCAGCGAGGCCTTCGTGCCCGCGGCCTTCATCTTCTCGTCGACCTCGACGTACTTGCCGTCGACGAAGGCCACCTCGCGCGGGTGCGGCTCACCCAGGAAGACGACGACGGCCTTGTCGCCATCGCCCGCGAGCTTGAGCCAGAGCGAGCCGCCCTGGTCGTGCTTCTTCGCCATCTCTTCGGTCTGCTGCCACATGCTGTTCGTCATTGGTCACTGCTCCTTCTTGTTGGGGTTGGTGGTGCTGCTGCTGTCGGTGGTCGTGTTGCGGGTGCTGCGTCGCTCGCGCCGGTACACGGCGATGAGCTGCGTCCCGTCGGCGGCCTCGCCGGCGTCTTCGAGGTGGAAGTCCGCGCCGAGCTCGATGACGTCGTTCAGCTCCCAGCGTCGGAAGAGGCCCGGCAGGCGGATGAAGTCCTCGTCGCCGGGCAGGTCGTGGATGGGGATCGGTTCGTGGGTCATGCGGTCGGCTCCTCCGGGCGGTTCATCCGGTTCGTGGGGAGGCAAACGCGGCCCGCGAGGTCGGAGTGGGACAGCGAGCTCGCGAGGTGCTCGCGGAGTCGGCCGAGCGCGCGCTGGAAGCGCTTGCGAGCGGCGTCGTGCGAGAGCCCGAGGCGCTGGGCGGCCTCGCGCTGGTTCTCGTCCAGCACCAGCACCGCGAGCAGCAGCTCGGCGTCGGCGCCGATGATCTCGGTGAGCCACATGCGCAGCTCGGCGACGTCGTCCTCGAACGAGAGCCCCTGCGTCAGCCCGAGCGGGGCTTCCGCCTGCGACGCCTCCCACTCGGCGCGCGCAAGGCGGTCGAGGTGGCTCGCGACGATGATGCGGTCGTCCTGGTCACGTACCGGCTCGAAGGTGTCCCGGTAGACGATCCGGTCAGCGTCGGCCCACACGCGGCGGCGGCGATCGATGAGGTCGCGCGCGGTGCTGCGCACGAGCGTCGCGGCCACGCGGTGGACCACCTCGAGGTCGAGCCGCTCGATGATGCCCGTGAAGACGTCGGCCAGCTCGGCGATCAGCTCCTCGGGCTGTCCCCGGAAGTTGCGCTGCCGCCGCCGGTAGACGGCGTCGAGGCCGGGCCAGAGCCCGAGCCACAGGAGCCCGCTCACGAGCTCGTGGTGCTCGCGCCGCTGCACGAGGGTCACGAGCACGCCGAGGAGGCGATCCTTCTCGTCGAGGTCGCCGCCCTTGCTCGCGAGGTACTCGACCACCTCGAAGGGCTGGTCGAAGCGCGCGAGCGCGGGGTGCTGCCTTGCCTGTTGAAACGCCTGCTCTGCCTGAAGAGAACGAACGGAACGGTCGAGGGCTGCATGCAGCGCCTCCCAACGTGCGCGCATGACGCGCCGCCTTTCCGGCGGGCGTCATGCGCTCCTTGGGGCCGTGGTTAGGGCGTCATGCGCTCGGTGGACTTGAGGTGAAGGAGGGCGCCGCGAGCTACGCGGCGCTCGCCCTCGGGAGCGCGGGCACGGGCGTCGGCGGCATCGGCGTGCGCGACGCGAGGACGTTCAACGTGCGGCAGCGGTCGCGGTAGCAGGTGACGGCGACCGTGCTGTCGCCGCTGACGACGACCTGCATGTCGCCGCGCCGGATGGTGAGGCCGTCGCGATCGCGCTTCGCCAAGAGGGCGCCGCAGGTCTTGCAGCGGCAGTCGGTGGCGGTGGTGGACTGGGTCTTCATGGGCTGTCTCCTCGCGACCCACCGGTCATCGGCGGGTACGAGGGCAGCCTCGTTGGAGAGGGGAAGGTGGAAGCCAGGGCAGGATCGGGCGCCGGTTCCGGGGTCCCTCTCTCCCCTCCCTACGGCGAGCGCGTTCGCCGGCCCCCTCCGCACCTCCCGGAGGATCGTCACAGCGCGGTCGCTTGCTTGCGAGGGCCCGAAGCAGGCGCGCTCAGCGCTGGGACATTTTGACGGGCAGTGGACAGTCCCAGGACGGCCCTCTGTCCCTTCTTTCTCTTCTCTTCTTCAATAGTTACGTATCTCTCCTCTCTCTGGACAGCTTTCGACGGGTAGGTCTACTCAGAAGCGATTCGCGATTTCTTCGCGAGGGTGCCCTCGAGTCATCGGCCCTTCGGAAATGAGATCTCGCTACGCCTGTGGTGCTACCCGCTGGCGGCTGTCCATGTCCGCGAGGGCGCGCAAGTGCCTGCGGTTGCTGGCGAAAGAGGGCGTTGGCGGGCGGTCGGGACGGAACCGGTAGCTGTCCTGCTGTCCCAGCCGAGCGTGCGGGCCAGAGCCGCGTTCGCGGTGGTGTCCCAGCGCGTCGGGCGAGGTCGCGTTTTCGTCCCCATGAACGCGCGCCAGCCCGACGAGCCGATCCCGTTCCTCACGAAGGAGGAGCGCGACGCGCTCGTCCTTGAGTTCCAGCGCCTCGCTGCCCGCCTCGCGCAGGCAAGGCTCATCGCGCCTGCGACCTCGACGCGCCTGATGCGGACCATCCACCGCGAGCGGCGCCTCGCCGATGAACGGCAGGGCCACCTCGCAGACTTGGTGTTCAACATCCTGGTCAGCATCGAGGACGGCACGCTGAAGGAGGGCGAGCACTTCGCCCGACTGCCCGACGAGCGCGTGGCCATCCATCCCGAGGCGGTGGCCACGGCCCTCTACCGGGCCAAGCGCGGGCGGCTCCTTCGGCGCGAGCTGCGCGCGCTCCTCGAGCTCGGGTGGCGGCACGAACGCGACGTCGTGGTCGCGCGCTCCGAGCGCGTGCGCTTCGACCAGGAGGGCGACCGCCGCCGCTGCGCCGTCCTCCACCTCCCCTCGGCGCGGAAATTCGTCGGCGGCCGCTCGAAGCCTGTCCCAGCCCGCTGAGGCAACCCGCGTTTCCTTCCCCACCGGCGCTTCGTGTCGCCGGCCAGGAAGCGCATGGCCATCAAGGACCTCGTCAGACCGGAGCTGCCGCCGCCGACACCGGCCGCAGAGCGCCCGCCCAACATCACCTGCGAGAAGTACACGCGGGGCGAGGACGGCAAGCGCTGCATCCACTTCCAGCAGGGCGGCACGTGCGCCTTGCCTGACGAGTTCGTCTGCACCGAGTGGCAGAAGCACAACGGGCCGAACAAGCGCACGCTGCCCGTCGTCGCGGCTGCTCCCGTCGTCGAGCATGCGCCGGCACCGAAGCCCGTCGCGCGCGACCTGTTCGGCAACCCGCTGCCCGAGGTCGCGCAGCCCGCGGCGAAGGTCTCGACGGCGCCTGCGCCGATCGCGCTCGCCCCGAAGCCCAACACCGACGCGCTGCCCACGGTCGACGTAGACCAGCTTCGAGGCTTCACCACTGAGGACATCGAGAGCTTCAAGGCGCTCGGCGTCGAGGTGCTGCTGCACTCGGAGACCTACGGCGACGTGTGGCTGGTGCCCGCGTACACGGGCCGCGAGCGCAAGGAGATCACCCCCGAGCACGCCGCGACGCTTGCCCGCGTCATGAGCGTGTTCCCGGGCTCGCACATCGTCTCGTTCGAGAAGACCGCCAAGACCAACAACCCTGAGCGCCGAGAGCGCCCCCTCGAGGAGCGCTCATGACCACCGTCGCCCCGTTCAAGAACCAGCATCTCAGCTACAGCAGGCTCTCGAGGTTCGAGACCTGCCCGCTCTCGTACCGCCTCCACTACATCGAGAAGAAGCAGGCCGAGCCAGGGCTGCCGCTCCGGTTCGGCAAGACCATCCACGCCGTCCTCGAGCGCCTCATCAAGGAGGTCGTCGACGACGAGCGCACGGGCCCGCTGTCCGAGGAGCGCGCCATCGAGCTCTACCGCGAGGCGTGGGGCGCCGAGCGGCTCACCGGCATGGACGTCTTCGCCGAGGGGCTCGCCATCCTCCGGCGCTTCATTGCCGAGCAGGGCGTCGTCGATCACCGCGATGTCCTCGCCATCGAGAAGGAGTTCCGGCTGCCGGTCGGCCCCTTCGAGGTCCTGGGCTTCATCGACCGCGTCGACTGGATCGACGACGAGACCGTCGAGGTCATCGACTACAAGACCAACCACCAGCTCTTCACCCGCGACGAGGTCGACACCTCGCTGCAGATGAGCCTCTACGAGGTGGCGGTGCGTCGCCTCTGGCCGTGGGCGAAGAAGGTGAAGCTGACCTTCTGGATGCTGCGCCACGGCGTCCGGCAGGAGACGACGCGCACTGAGGAGCAGCTCGCCGACGCGCTCGCCTACGTCGAGACGCTCGGGCGCCAGACGGAGACCGCGACGGAGTACCCGGCGCGCCTCAACACCAACTGCTCCTACTGCGACCACCGCAAGCAGTGCCCGGCCTACGCCGACGCCCTCAAGGGCAAGCGCGAGTTCATCGTCGAAGACCTCGCCGATCTCGAAGGCGTCGCCCGCGAGCGCGAGGAGGTCGCTCGACTCGCGAAGGCGCTCTACGCGCGCAAGGAGGAGCTGGAGGACATCCTCAAGGCGCAGCTCAAGGAGCGCGACGAGCTGGTGCTCGGCGGCGTCCGCTACCGGATGTTCGCGACGACGAGCCTCGACTACCCGCTGGAGCCGACGCTCACGTTGCTCGCGGATGCGACGGGTCTCTCGCGCGACGAGGTGCTCGGGAAGCTCGGCGCCATCGACAAGAAGGCCCTCGACGCGCTCCTCAAGTCGCTGGGCAAGAAGCTCGACAAGCCGCGCGTCTCGCTGCTGAAGGCCGAGCTCGAAGCGCACGCCGACAAGCGCATGTCGCCGCGCCTCTGGGCGAAGGAGGTGGCGTGATGCTGCTCCCGCCGCCCCTCGTTCCGGCGTCGGCAGCCGCCGCGCCCATCATCGCCCACGACGCTCCGCGCCTCGCACGCCGGGCACCGAAGACGACCATCGCCTTCGTCGACCTCGAGACCACCGGGCTCGATCCGTCGCGGCACGACATCATCGAGATCGGCATCGTCCGCGTCGACGCGCGCACGTTGGAGGTGCTGGACGAGTACGAGGCGCTCGTTGCGCCCGAGCGTCTCGGTGAGGCGCAGCTCGACGCGCTGGCGATCAACGGCTTCACGACGGCGGCGTGGGAGCACGCGCTCCCGCTCCGCGCGGCGCTGCTCGAGGTGGCCCCGCTCCTCGATGGCGCTCTCGTCGCCGGCCACAACGTCGGCTTCGACTGGGCCTTCCTCGAGGCCGGCTTTCGACGCGCCGGTCTCGCGCTGCCGAACGTCGACTACCACCGGCTCGACACCGCGAGCCTCGCGTGGCCGCTGGTCGTCACGGGCGAGCTGCCGTCGATGTCGCTCGAACCACTGGCGAAGCTGCTCGGACTCGAGCGCCCGCACCCGCACCGTGCACTCGCCGATGCGCGCTGCTCGCTCGAGGTCGCCCGACTCCTGGTGGAGCGCATGCGCGCGGGCGGCGCCCTCACCGGGCTCCCGGCGGATGAGCGGCAGATCTGCGACGCGCTCCTCGGTCGGCTCGCGCAGGGCCGACGTCAGTACGGGCCGTGGCGCCTCGACGACGGACGCGACTACGCGAGCGAGGCCTACGCGGAGGTGCTCGACGGGCTGCACTACACGGCCGCCGAGCTGGTGCGCCGTCGTCGCATCGAGGCCGGTCGGCGTCGCCGCGTCTACGTCTGCCATCCGTTCGCGAACGACCCGGCCGGCAACATCGAGCGAGTCCGCGCGATCAGCCAGTTCCTCATCGACGACGGCGCGCTCCCCATCGCGCCGCACCTCTACCTGCCGCAGCTCATCGACGAGACGACGGGGCGCGAGCAGGCGCTCGCGCTCTGCATCGAGCTGCTCGCCACCTGCGACGAGGTCCGGGTCTTCGGCGAACTCGTCACCGAGGGCATGGAGCGCGAGCTGCGCGAGGCGAAGCGACTCGGCCTCCCAGCTCACTTCGTCCGGGAGGTGCGAGCATGAGCGGCGCGCACTCTCGGAGAAAGGGCGCCGGCTTCGAGCGCGAGCTCGTCCAGCGCTTCCGCGAGGTCATGCCGGACGCGACCATCCGGCGCGGCCTCCAGTTCCGCACGGGCGAGGAGACGCCCGACGTCGACTGCCCGGTGTTCTGGCCCGAGGCCAAGCGCGGCAAGCAGCCGAACGTCCGGGCTGCGCTGCGCCAGGCCACGAGCGCGGCCCCGCCCGGACGAATCCCCATCGCCATCATCCGCGACGACCGCGCCGAGCCGTTCGTTGCGCTGAGCCTCGACGACTTCCTCGAGTTCGTCGCCGAGTGGTGGGCGCGGAGGGACAAGTGAAGAGCGCCCTCCGCAACGACCTCGAGCGGCTTCGTCGGGACGCGCTCTCCGAGCGCCACCGCCATGCCTTCGAGGCGGGCCGCGCCAAGCAGCCCGCCATCGCGGCGCACGCCGACGCGGCCTCCGTGCTCGCCATGCTCGACGACGAAGCGGAGGGCACCTACGCGGCGCGCGAGGCGCTCACCGGGGCGATCATCCGCGAGCATCGAGCGAGCCGAGCTGCAGTGTGGGCGTCCATTCTGCTCGGCGCGTTCAAGCCGATGCTGGTGCGCCTGCGGGGCCGCCTCGTCAGCGACACGGTGCCGGGCGACGAGCTCGACCAGCTTGTCGTCACCGCGTTCCTTGCGGCGCTCACCGAGGTGCCGCTCATGGACCGCCTGCCGATGCGGCTGCGCCAGCGCACCGAGCGGCAGGTCTTCGCGTTCCTCCGCAAGGAGCGCGAGCAGCGCCACCCCGGCATCGACGTCGAGGCGCTGGAAGACCTCGACCCGGACTCCCTCGCTCCCCGTCGCGCGCGCACGGACGAGGAGCTGTACGACCTCGCTCTCCTCATCCAGCGCGCCGTCCAGGAGGGCCTCTCCACGAGCGGGCTCGACGTGGTCGAGGTGACGGTCCTGCGCCGAGAACTCCTGCGCGCGTACGTCGAGCGTCTCGAGCCCGACGACGACGTGGCCCGCGAGCGTCTCTACCAGCGCCTCAAGCGGCAGCGGTCGCGCGCGATGCAGCGCTTGAAGTCGCTGCTCACCACCACGTCCCCGATCCAGCTCTCCATCGGCTTCTGAGGGAACATGGCGAAGCAGAAGCACGCGAAGAGTGGCCGTCCCACGAAGGGCGAAGGCCCGAAGCTCTCGACCCCCGAGGAGGTCGAGCGCCTGCTCGTCGAGGGCGAGGTGGTGCCCGATGAGCACGGCGAAGCGAAGCGCGTCTGGCTCACGCAGCGCGATGTCGCGGCTCGCTTCGGGGTCGCCGTCAGCACCATCGCCGCGTTCGCCAAGGAGCACCGGACTACCGAGCGTCGCGAGGAGCTACGGGCTCAGCTCGATCCCCCGAAGGCCCCGCCGCCGCCGAAGGTCGAGCGCTCCGTCGAAGTGCCCGAGCCCAGCGACGTCGTGCGCGCGAGCGTCGAAGACAGCGCAAAGCCCGTGACGGAGAACACCGCACCCTCAGATGAGCGTCGTCGACCCGGGCGGCCTCGCCACCAGCAGGCGCCGGTCATCCCGTTCGCGGAGCTGGATCGCCTGCTCGTCTTTGGCGAGGTGTCGATGAACGAGGACGGCACGTCGAACACCGTCTACCCGACGTACCGCGAGCTGGCTGAGAAGTACGGTGTCGCTCCGAGCGTCATCGCCGACTACGCCAAGAGCCACAACACGATGCACCGCCGAAAGTACGGCGAGCACCGCATCGAGGCCCGGCGCGACGAGAAGATCATCGAGGCACGCGCGACCGCGGAGGCGATCACGGTCGCCGAGATGCTCGCGCTCATCGACGAGTTCCTCATCAAGTTCAGGGAGGCGCTCAAGGAAGGCCGCGTCCGTACCGACAGCCCCGCCGACGTCAACACGCTCATCCGGCTCAAGTCGTTCCTCGAGGGCGGCGCCGACTCGCGGCAGGAGATCCGCCACATGCTCTCGCTCGAGGTGCTGTCGGAGAGGCACGAGCGCTACATGCGCGACCTCGAGAACTCGACACCCGCGATGGCCGGCGTCATCGATGCGCCCGGCGAGGTGGTGAGCGAAAACGAGCACGGCAAATCGAACAGCCCCGACGGTGTTCGATTGCCCCCCGGCCGCTCGCCGCGGGACGCCGAGGCGGAACCGAACCTGTCCCAGGACCTGTGCGAAGAGGTGCGCCGCCTCGTGAACCTTGCCCGCGAGCTCGCGGACCAGATGGGTGCCGACCCGGACGACGACGAGCTGATCGAGAACCGCGTGCTGGTCGCGGCCGCCGCGGTCGAAGCCAGGCTGGGCGCGCACGACGGCGCCGACGTTGGCCCACGTGGCGCGAACGCCGAGGAGGACGAGCGATGAGCGCCCCGGAGCTTCACGCCCGGCCACGCGGCCAGCACGACGCGACGCTTGCGGAACCACGGAAAGCGGCGGTAAGGCTCCACGAGTTCGGCGCGCTCGATACCCTCGAAGTCCGCGGGAACGCGCGTCGCGCTGGCCGCGAACCGCCGCTTTTCTCTCTTAGCGGCGGTTGCCACGCGCCCTCGCTGCGCACGCCTACCATGCCGGCCCACGGCGTCGGCACGCCGGCATCGGCCTCCGCTTGCCTACAACCTGCCGACGGGGGGGAGGGGTCCGTTTTTCGTGGCCACGCGCGCGCCCCCCGGGGTGCCTGGGTCCGTTTTCGAGTGGGTCAGTTTTGGGAAACCGAGCGGCCCGGGGATCCGAAACCGAGCAGCGCTCGCGCAACCGAACGAGAAACCGAGCAGCGTGGGCTGTTCGGTTCTGCTCGGCAGGTAGGTCGAGAGTCAGCCGCGCGCTCAGCAGACCAGCCCCTGGACCGCGCGGAGCAGCTCGTCGTCGGTCGGGTGCGTGTAGATGCTGGTCGTCACCACCGACTTGTGGCGCGCGAATTTCTGCGTGAGCCGGAGGTCCTTCGACGCGCGGTAGACGGCGCTGCAGGCGTGGTGGCGCAGCGTGTGAAACCCGACGTGGCGCTCGAACCCGGCGCGCTCCTGCCAGACGCCGAAGAGATGCCGAAGCTGGCGCGCCGAGAGCCGTCGTCCGAGGCGACTCACGAAGACGGGCGTGGCCGGTGTGATGGTCTCGCCCGCGCGCTTGCGCGTCGCGAGCAGCCGCTCGAGCTTGGCGCGCACGGCGTCGGGCAGCAGCACCTCCTGGGCGGCGGGCTCCTTCGCGGAGCGCTTGAACACGCGCAGGCCGATGCGGCGCTTGGCGCGGCCGGCGTCGTCGAACACGTCGCCAACGTCGAGCGCGAGGAGCTCGTGCTCGCGGAGGCCCGTGCCCATCGCGAGGCTGAAGATGACGTGGTCCCGGAAGCCGTCGACGTGCTGGCCGGTGACCTTGAGCAGCGCGCGCTGCTCGGCCTCGGTCAGCGTCTTCACGGGGCGCGAGATGGTGTCGGCGTAGGCGGTCACGGGCGCTCTCCTTGCGACCCATACAGGCTTCCGTTCGCGTGGAAGGCAAGGTCGCTCGCGACGTCCCGGAGGGCGGCATGACGCTCGGGATCGTCAAGCGCACCGAGGAGGAGTTCCAGGAGTGGTTGATGACGGAGCCGGGGTTCGTCGCGGCGCTGATGGCCTACGACGACGAGCCCGTCGTCCTCGAGGCGTACCAGCGCGAGTTCCTCACCAACCGCTCGCGGTTCCGGTGGGTCAACAAGAGCCGCCAGGTCGGCTTCTCGTTCCTCTTCGCGCTCGAGGCGCTCGCCCGGTGCCATCTGCGCTCGAAGCACACGGCGGTCTTCGTCAGCTACAACATGGACGACGCGAAGGAGAAGGTGCTCACCGCGCGCCAGCTCCACGAGGAGCTGCCACTCGCGTACCAGAAGCGGCTCGTCGTCGACTCGAAGACGGAGCTGGCGTTCGAGTCGAACGGCGCGACCAAGCGGCTCTCGCGAATCCTCTCGCACCCGTCGAAGGCGCCGCGCGGCAAGAAGGGCGACGTCTACCTCGACGAGCTCGCGCACTACGTGAACGACCGCGAGGTGTACCGGGGCTCGACGGCGCTCATCCTCCGCAGCAACGGGCAGCTCACAGGGTGCAGCACGCCGCTCGGTCGGCGCGGCATCTTCTGGGAGATCGCCAACGAGGAGCTGCGCAAGTACCCGCACCATACGCGGCAACACGTGCCGTGGTGGCTGTGCCGCTTCTTCACCACCGACGTGAAGGCCGCGTCGCAGCTCGCCCTCGACCTGCCTACGGAGGAGCGCGTCGAGCGCTTCGGGCGGCCCACGATCATCGAGCAGTTCGACTCGCTGCCCATCGAGGACTTCCAGCAGGAGTTCGAGGGCAAGTTCGTCGACGAGACCTACAGCTTCTTCCCGTACGAGCTGATCCTCCCGTGCACCAACGACGAGCTGGTGCTCTACGACGAGCCCACCAGCGTGCGCACGCCCGAGGGGCGCATCGTCGCGGGCTTCGACGTCGGTCGCACGCGCGACCGCTCCGAGCTGGCTGTCTTCGAGGAGATCGAGGGCCGCTTCACCGCGCGCATGCTGCGTAGCTTCGAGGGGACGCCGTTCGCCGAGCAGGAGGCCGAGCTCCGGCGCCTGCTGGGCACGCTGCCCGTCGCGCGGCTCTCCATCGACCGCAGCGGCATCGGCATGAACCTCGCCGAGAACCTGTCCCGCGACTTCCCGCAGGTCGTCGGCGAGAACTTCACGAACGAGTCGAAAGAGCGCTGGGCCACGGACTTCAAGATCCTGCTCCAGCGCCGCGACGTGACGCTGCCCCGCGATCGCGAGCTGGTGGGCCAGGTCCACGCCATCAAGCGCCGCGTGCTCCCCTCGGGCAAGGTCAGCTTCGACGCCGAGCGCAACGCGCGCGGCCACGCCGACAAGTTCTGGGCGGTGGTGCTCGCCTGCCAGAAGGAGCGCACGGCGACGGGGCCGCGCACGGGCGAGATCGGCGCGAGGGTGCTGGGGTGAGCCGGGGACAAAACTCCTTCACTCACGATGCATGTGAAGGCGTCTTGTCTCCTGTCCCCGCTGCCCGCGCCGGGAGGCTTTGCCCTTCCCGGAGGCGAGGCGCGCGGTCCAGATGCTCGGTACCCAGGTGGACTGCCTCCTCGCAGGCTGGCCAAGCGCCTCGCCTCCTTTGTCCTGCGAGGTCCACCATGCGCCGCACCCTCAAGCTCTTCGTCATCCCGGCTGGCAAGTCCGCTGGCGCCCCGCCCGAGCCCGGCCCTGACGTCGAGCTCGAGGCCGCGAGCGACGACGCCCTCCTCGCCGCCGCGCACGAGGCGATCGCGAGGCGCGGGCTGCGGGCGCGCGCGGTTTCGTTCTCGCCCACCGGCCTCGTCGCGTACGCGGAGGCCGCGCGGTGACGACGCCCGATGCGATCCATGCCGCCGACGAGCGGCTGCAGACCATCCTCAAGGCCCACGTGGTCGGCGCGACGGTTCAGGACCCGGCGAGCCGCCCCGCTGGCGAGGACACGGCCAGCGCGTTCACCTCGGCCGGCGCGCTCATCCCGCCCTACGACCCCGAGACGCTGTGTCTCCTGGTCGAGCACTCCAACTCGCTGCGCCAGAACGTCGACGCCTACGCCACCAACATCGACGGCAACGGCTACCGCTTCGACGCCGTCATCGACTTCGACGCCGAGGACGCGCGCTCGAAGGTGGCCGACGCGATCACGCTCGAGCGGCTTGCCGCCCGCGAAGCACGCACGCTCCCCGAGGGCATGTCTACGACGCCGAGCGCCGAGGAGGTCTCCGCACGCTTCACCGAGCTGCGCCAGGCCGCGCGCGTCGAGCGGGCAAGGCTCGATGCCTTCTTCGACTTCGCCTGCTTCGACCACAGCTTCGTCGATCTGCGGCGCCGCACCCGCCAGGACCTCGAGGTCACGGGCAACGCCTTCTGGGAGGTGCTTCGCGACGGCAAGGGTGACCTCGCGCGGCTCGTCTACGTGCCGTCGTACACGGTGCGGCTGCTCCCGCTCGATCGCGAGGCCGTGGAGGTCACCGAGCGAGCACGCGTCTCGCCCGTGAGCTTCGACACCGTGCGTTCGCGCCGCCGCATGCGCCGCTACGTGCAGGTTCAGTCTACCGAGTGCGTGTACTTCAAGTCGTTCGGCGACCCGCGTGTGATCTCGCGCTCGACGGGCCGGGTCTTCAGCGACATCGCCGCGCTCAAGGCCGCCAAGCCCGACGACGGCCCCGCGACGGAGCTGCTCCACTTCGCCATCCACTCGCCGCGCTCGCCCTACGGCGTGCCGCGCTGGGTGGGCACGCTGCTCTGCGTTCTCGGCTCGCGGCAGATGGAGGAGGTCAACTTCCTCTACTTCGAGAACAAGTCGGTGCCGCCGATGGCGCTCCTCGTGTCGGGCGGACGCATCTCCGAGGCATCGGTGCCGCGCATCGAGCGCTTCATCGAGGAGAACCTCAAGGGGAAGGCGAACTTCCACAAGATTCTCATCCTCGAGGCCGACGGCGCGGGCACCGGCGACGGCGGCCGCGCGAAGATCGAGCTGCGCCCGCTCACCGACGCGCAGCAGCAGGACGCGCTCTTTCAGATCTACGACGAGCGCAACATCGACAAGGTCGGCAGCGCCTTCCGTCTGCCGCGCCTCTTGCGCGGCGAGAGCAAGGACTTCAACCGCGCGACCGCCGAGAGCGCGCTGCGCTTTGCCGAGGACCAGGTCTTCCAGCCCGAGCGCGACGAGTTCGACTTCCTCATCAACCGCAAGCTCCTCGCGGACATGGGCATCCGCTTCTGGCGCTTCCGCTCGCAGACCCCGGTGACGCGCGACCCCGAGCGCATGACCGAGATGGTGGAGCGGCTCGTGCGCGTCGGCGTGCTCACGCCCGAGGAGGGGCGCCTGCTCGCGGGCGACATCTTCAACCGCGAGTTCAGGAAGATCGGCGACGATTGGACCAAGCGCCCCATCACCCTGACGCTCGCGGGCATTCAGACCGGCGTGGAGGACCTGAAGCCGAAGGCGGTGAATCCCGAGGCGCTGTTGCCGAGCGCGAAGCAGCTCCTCGCCCTGCGCGAAGACCTCCGTGCCGAGGAGGACCGGCTCGCCACGGGGCGCCTCGACCTCGCGCGACGGTACCTGGAGACGGAGCGTGTGAAGGTCCCGCGCGAGGAGTTCGACGCGTGGTTCGGCGAGGTGCGCGATGCGCCCTGAGCACCACCGCGCGTGGGTACAGCAGGCGCAGCTCGACGCCGAGCGCGGCGTCATCGCCTGCCGCATGTGCCAGCGCCACGCGGGGCTCGACGAGACCACCACGCTCTGGCGCAACGGCCAGTTGGTCTTCGCGCTCTGCGATCGCTGCGCGGCGTCGCACGACGTCGTGTTCTCGCCCACGGAGGCGGGCGTCGAGGTGCGCGCCAGGCGGCGAGCCCCGCTCGTCGTCGGAGGTGGGCCGTGAAGCTGGTCCCCTCGGCCAAGCGTCCGTGTCGCCTCGAGCGCGGCGAGATCCGCCGCGTCCCGCAGGACCGCACGAACCTCCTCGTCGGCTACCACGTCTGCTGCCTGCGCTGCGGGTTCAACACGCCCGCGCTCGCCGGCAACGATGGGCTCGACATCGACGAAGGCGACGCGCCCGACGACCTGACGTTCTCGAAGGCACTGCGCTGCACATTCTGCCGCGTGCTGATGCACGTGGTCCACGGCGAGCTGCGGCTCGAGGAGGACGCCGATGTGCGGCACATCCGCTTTCGCTGATCGGCTCCTCGTCGTCCACGAGGCCCGCGTCGCCGCCGACGAGCTCGTCGAGCGCTTCCTCCGGCTCCCCGTCGCCAAGGCCATGAACCTCGGCACCCGCGCCGGGTTCGATCGCGCCGTGGCGCTCCTGGCCGCCCAGCTCCGGCGCGCCACCGGGCGTGCCGATGTCGACGCCGTGCGCGAGGCAGTCGCCGTCCTCGACGTCGATTGGGTCCGCACCACCGCCGCCGAGAGACGGCGCCTGGTCGCCGAGGCGATGGCCGCTGCCGGCCGTGCCACAGCGATCGTGCCCGCGCGCATCGAGGCTCCGCTCAACGACGCCGCGCAGGAGGTGGTCGCCGCCACGCGCACCGACGCCCGGCGCCGCCAGCGGCTGGCGATCGGCGCCGAGTTCAACGCCGTCGATCGCCGCGTCGTCGCTCACGTGACCAGCTCCCATGGCAACCTCGTCCGCGACGAGTACGGCCGCCGCATCGAGGGCTTCGGCGAGGAGGCCCGGCGCATCGTCGCCGGCGGGCTCGAGGAAGGCCTCGGGCGAGACGACATCGCCGAGGCGCTCGAACAGGCCGCCCGCGCCGCGCTCGTCGACCGCGCCCCTTTCTACTGGGAGACGGTCGCCGCGTCGTTCATCTCCCAGGGGCGCTCCTTCGCGCAGATGAGCAGCTACGCCGAAGCGGGCATCCGGCAATACCGCATCGAGGCGGTGCTCGACGAGCAGACCACGAACATCTGCCGCTACCTGCACGGCAAGACCTTCTCGGTGGCCGACGCTCTCCGGCGCTTCGACCGCATCGAGCAGCTCGACGACCCGGAGGCCATCAAGCAGGCGATGCCCTGGGTCCGCGAGGCCCAGGACCGCGAGACGGGCCGCACCCGACTCTACGTGGACGGCGGCGCCGGACGGACCGATCTCGCCGAGGTCACGCGCTCCGCGATGGGCACCCGGGACGATCGCGGCGACTTCCGCGCGCTCGCCAGCGACAGCGCGCTGAACGAGGTCGGCATCGGCTTCCCGCCGTACCACGGCCTCTGTCGGTCCACGACGCTCGCGGTCGTGTGAAGACCGCCGAGGTCAACAACAGCGCGTCGACGAAGCGAATCGAACCTTTGCCAGTGCCAGGCCCATCCGGTGGGCTTCGGCTACGGACACGACCGAGCCTCCGGGGTGCTCGCCAATCCACGCCCGTGCGGCATCTTGCGAAGCAAAGAAGTGCACCTGACGGCAGAAGCTGCCGCGAATCGAGGCCATGTCGCCGGGGACGACGAGAGAGACCATCGCGCTCTCGGGGTCCAGCCTGCGCACGCCTTCTGGACCGACCTCGAACTGAATCGGGGAGCCGGTCGCATGGCACGCGGACTTGACCTCCGCGCGAACGCCGAGGATTCCGGGAAAGATGAGGGTGTCGAGCGCGCACCATGTGTAGAGTTCACGACCCTCGATCAGGAATCGATGCTCGGTAGGCCGAAGCGTGAGGCCGAGCCCGACGAGGCGTCCTTCGTCGTCGTACTCGATGTCCCTCCAAGCCTTCAGCGATTCGCGAACGGTCTCGAGCGCCAATCGACTCGACGTCCCGATCTCCTCCAGCGTAATCGGCTCGCCGCGCATCAACAGGATCATGATCGTTCGCACCAGTCCGGGCACTTCGTCACGAGCCGCCGACTCGGCGTGCGCAAACAGGCCGCTGAGGTCCACCGTGCTCTTCGTCTCGTCAGTCACCGGTTCACCTCGTGCGCCGGGTAGCCCGAGTCCGTGATCGCCGCGGCGATGCGCGTCGAGTCAGTCTCGGAGGGCCGGTAGCGAACGCGAGCGCGTCCGGGGCTCATCGTGACCTGTACGTCGACGACGCCTTGGACTGCTCGGGCGGCAGTACGCACAGTGATCGGGCAGGTCGCGCAGTGCATTCCTTCGACCACGAGCTCGACGACCTGCTCGCCAATCGCTGGCGGCGACGTGGTTGGTGGGGCCGCCGCCGTTCCCGTCGACGCGCTCCCGGAAGGAACGTCGCGCCGCTCGCAGGCGACCCAGAAGAGGAGCGCCACGGCTCCAACCACCACGAGGGCGGCGCGCCCCATCAGGCGTTCTCCTCGAAGGTTCGCGACAGATGCCTCTGGCGGATGAACGAGACCGCGCGGCTCGCGGCGACCGCAACGATGGCGATGGCCGCCAGGACAGAGAGCACTCCGAGGGTGCCCGTGGAGCACGCGCCGCCGCACGCGAATGCGGGCGTGGGCCAGGCGAACGCGACGACGGCCGCCGTCGTGACGGGGAGGAGCCGCGTCACGGTTGCACGCGCGCGGGGTACCCCGCGTCCGTCACGGCCTGGGCCATCCGCGCCGGGGTCACACGGGCGGGATCGTAGGTAACCCGTGCGGTCTTGCTCTCCGTGCTCACGACGGCGTCGCTCACTCCATCGAGCCTTCGAAGCACAGTGCGCACGGTGATCGGGCAGGTGGCGCAGTGCATACCGTCGACGTGCAACACGACGGTGGCGGTCGCGGGCGCCTGTGCTGCCGCAGGAGACGCCGAGAGCGTAAGGAACACGGGGATCGCGAAGAGGGTCGCCAGCGTCATCAGTCCGGGGATGGTCAGCTTTTTCATGGGGATTTCCGCTTCTAGGCAGCGCAGCAGGAGAGCTTCGCCACGTCCTTGTCGAAGGTTTGCGCAGCCAGCTTGATGGCTTCAGCGCCCGTGAGATACGGGTGGAAGGCACGGGCGAGCTCGCTCACCGGGATGCCGTGCCGAATCGCAAGGGCGGGCTCCATGATGAGGTCGCCAGCTTCGGGCGCGAGGATCACCGCGCCCACGAGCCGATCTGTGCCCCGCTCGCGGATCAGCTTCACGAACCCACGCTTGTCGCGCGCCGCCAACGCCCGCGGGACGTACGACATCGGCAGCTTCGCGACATCCACAGCGATGCCACGCTCGCGCGCCTGCTTCTCGGTGAGGCCTACGGTTGCAAGTTGGGGATCCGTAAACACGACAGCCGGCAGCGCGCGGTAGTCGCGAGGTTGCTTGGAGGTGCCAAGCGCGTTCTCCGCAGCCAGGCGTCCTTCGTACGCGGCGGTGTAGACGAAGGCCGGCTCACCGATGACGTCGCCGGCCGCGAAGACCCCGGGAGAGGACGTTTCGAGGGTCTCGTCGACCTGAACTGTGCCGTCCTCGCGGAGCTGCACCCCGATCCGAGCGAGTCCGAGGTCGTCCGTGTTTGCACGCCGGCCGGTGGCCACGAGGATCTGTTCGGCAGCGATGCGGAGGCAATGGCCGCCCTGCTCGACCTCGAGCACGCGGTCCGTGCCTTCCCGAGATGCTCGGAGCGTACGTGCGCCAGTCAGGATGCGAACCCCCTCGCTGGAGAGGAGCCGCTCGAGTTCCTCGGTCACGTCGTCGTCTTCGGTCGGCAGCACGTGCGCGCTGCGTTGAACGACAGTCACGTGCGTGCCGAGGCGCGCGAACGCCTGCGCTAGCTCCAGAGCCACGAAGCGTCCGCCGAGGACGACCATCGAACGTGGCAGAGTCTCGAGCGCGAGCGCGTCGGTACTCGTGAGAAAGCCTGCCTCAGCGAGACCAGGGATGTCGGCCACGTGGGGCCGCATACCTGTCGCGATGACGAATCGCCGCGCGGATAGCTCCGCGCCACCGACCGAGACGACGCCCGGCCGGTCAAATCGAGCGTGTCCCTCGACGAACGACACGCCCCTGGCCGCGGAGAGGACGTTCGCGTACTTCGCCTGGCGAAGCTCCTCGACCAGGCTCTGCTTCTCTCTCATGAGCGCACCGAAGTCGGTGACCCGGGCTTCGGAGGCGGTGCCGGCAAACCGTGGGTGATTCGCGCGGTGCACGCCCTCGGCGGCGCGGATGAGGGTCTTGGACGGAACGCAGCCAATGTTCACGCACGTGCCGCCAAGCGTTCCTCGCTCGACGACGGCCACCTTGGCGCCCAGCTCCGATGCACGAAGGGCAGCACCGAAAGCAGCGCCACCAGAGCCGATGACGACGAGGTCGAGGGTGTCGCTCGGGCGCTTGTGCGTCGATCGTTGAGGTGCCTCGGGCCTGATGTGCGCCTTGGCGACGTAACCCTTCGCGGCTGCCGTCTCTACGACGCTGCCCGGCACGAAGGACTCGTCGACGTGCAGGGTTGCGCGCCGGTCCCCGAAGCTGACGTCTGCTTGGTGCACCCCCGGCAGCTGGGAGAGGGCCGCGCGCAGGGTGACTGCGCAGTGGTCGCACGTCATCCCTTCGACGGAGAAGATGATCTCGTTCGTGGTCATCATTGCTCCTCAGCTGAACAGGTAAGGGACGAGGTACGGGAAGACGAGGAAGCCGACGACGAGCGCCGTCGCGACCCAGAGCATGATCCTCCCGGCTCGGTTCGTTCGAGGCGCCGGGCAGTCGCACGCGGCGCCATCGGCACCGCTGGTCACTTGCGCGCCGCGTGGGCGCCGGTACGTGAAGTAGAACCCGGCCCCGAGAAGTCCGAAGGTGATCGCCATGAAGTAGGGCCGGTATGGCTCGAACTTCACCAGCAGCCCCGCGCCGCCGAGGCCGAGGAGAGCGAAGATGAGCGGCCCCACGCAGCACGCGGAGGCGAGGAACGCCGAGATGATCGAGCCCGCGCTGGCGGCCAAAGTGGCGCGGGAGCCGCCCTCGGTGCGCTTGGGCGGCGCAGGCGCCGGAGCGGGGCAGCAGTCTTCGGAGGATGCGGTCATGCCTGCTGTTAAAGCATGGAGCGTGCCGCGTGACATTTCGCTGTAAACTCCGATGCTTACGAATCCGGAACCCGACGATTGCCTCCATGTTGGAGGGGCGCTAGCCTCCAAAGTGGAATGATGAAGGCCCCCAACGACCTCGTCGCGAAGAGCACCGCCATGCGGCGCGTCCTCGCGCTCGCCGAGCGTGCCGCGGCCACCGACTCGACTGTGCTCATCACGGGTGAGAGCGGGACCGGGAAGGAGAGGATTGCTCGGCTCCTTCACGCCCACTCGCGACGCAGCAAGAGGTCCTTCGTCGGCGTGAACTGCGCGGCGCTGCCAGAGCCGCTGCTCGAGAGCGAGCTCTTCGGCCACAAGAAGGGCGCCTTCACGGGAGCCTCGGCGGACAAGCAGGGGCTGTTCGAGGCTGCCTCCGGGGGCACGCTGTTCCTGGACGAGATCGGGGAGACGCCCCTCTCGATGCAGGTGAAGCTCCTCCGCGCCCTGCAGGAGCACGCGGTACGGCCCGTGGGCTCGACGAGAGATGTGCCGGTCGACGTCCGCGTGGTCGCGGCTACCAACCGAGATCTCGAGGCGCTCGTCGATGCTGGAGGCTTCCGGAAAGACCTCTTTTACCGTCTGCGGGTCATCCCGCTCGAGCTGCCGCCGCTCCGCGAACGGCGCGACGACATCCTGCCTCTCGCCCGCCAGTTCATCGCCAAGACGTGCAAGCAGAACTCCTGCGGTCCATGCGCCCTGTCGAGCGACGTTCTCGACGCGCTGCACGCATACCCCTGGCCGGGCAACGTGCGGGAGCTCGAGAACGCGATCGAGCGCGCCGTGGTGCTCGCCGAGGGACAACCGAAGATCGAGCTCGGTGACCTTCCGCCGGAGATCCGCGCTCCTGCAGGTCGGGGAAGCGCGCCCCCCGAACCCGATCAGCTCACGCTCGCGGAGGTCGAACGCCGGCACATCCTCGCGACGCTCGAGCGCTGTGGCGGGAACCGGTCCGCCACCGCGCAGGCGCTCGGTATCGGCGAGAACACGCTCTGGCGGAAGTTGAAGGCCTACGGAGTACCCGCCGCGCGTTGAGTGTCCCCGCGTCGCTCCGCTGGAGGCTTTGCCCCTGCGGAGGACGACGCATGCCCGAGACCAAGCCGCGCGAGCCCGAGACGACCGCCCCGACCACCGGGGACCGGGCGCCTGCGTCCGCGCCCGGGCGGACCGGGGACAAGACGGCGAAGCAGGACGCGCCGTTCGTCTGGCCGCGCGACCTGAACGCGCCCTCCAGCGACAAGCCCGAGTGGGGCACCGACCCGGAGGCGCTGCGCGATGCCTGACCGCCGCGAAGCCGCCATCACCCACGCGCGCCGCGTCCTCGCGGCGAACACCGGGGTGCGCGCCGAATCCACGGAGGTTGAGAAGACCATCTGGGGCTCGCCCGCGGGCAAGAAGCGTCTGGCGGATCGCCTCGTGGCGATGCTCCCGGCCCACAAGACGTACGTGGAGCCCTTCGCCGGCAGCGCGGCGGTGCTCTTCGCCAAGGAGCCCTCGGAGGTCGAGGTCATCAACGACGCCGACCTCGAGATCGCTGACGCCTATCGGCTGATCAAGAAGCTCACTCCCGAGGGGCTCGCGAAGCTGAAGAATCTGCCGTGGGTCGGCGACGCGAAGACGTTCAAGCGGCTCCTCGACGTCGAGCCCGAGGACGATGTCGAGCGGCTCCACCGCTTCCTGTACCTGACGCACTTCTCCTACGGGAAGATGCGCGGCAAGAGCTTCAGCCCGACGGTGGTAGGCGTCGAGGCGACGACCATCAAGCGCATCGAGAAGTTCGCGCCGCGCCTGAAGAAGGTGAAGGTCTACGGCGGCGACTACGAGAAGGTCGTCCGCAAGTACGACACCAAGGACACGGCCTTCTTCCTCGACCCGCCGTACCCCGGCTACAACGTCGACGTCGGCGAGGGCGAGTTCGACGAGGAGCGCTTCTTCAAGCTGCTCAAGTCGCTCAAGGGCCGCTTTCTCATCACCTACGGCATCCGGGGCAAGTTCCCCGCGCTGGTGAAGGGCTCGGACTTCTGGTCAAAGCGCATCCGCACCCGCCGCTCCATCGCGCACATGCGCGGCGTCGGCGGCAGCTCGGTGCTGACGCAGCTCCTGGTCGCGAACTACGAGCCGACCACCAAGGCGCTCGACGACGAGTTCGTCCTCGACGACTGGGACGGCGCACTCGACGACGTCGCCGACGACATCGAGAAGGCCCAGCCGTTCGGCACGTTCGGCGGCTCGTTTCACTACGCCAAGCGCATCGTGCCGCTCATCCCGGCGCACAAGATCTACGTCGAGCCCTTCGCGGGCGCGGCGGCGGTGCTGCACGCCAAGGACCCGAGCGAAAAGGAGGTCATCGCCGATCTCGACGACGACGTGGTGTTCCTCCACCGGAGCATCAAGGCGATGACGCCCGAGCGCGTCGAGGAGCTGAGCCGCCGCTTCGAGTGGACCGTCACGCAGGAGAGCTTCGCCAAGGCGCGCGACATGACGCCGAAGGACGACGTCGCGCGCTTCTACAAGCTCGTCTTCGTGCGCACCCACGCCCGTGACTGCCGTCCCGACGGCACGCACCCGGCACAGCAGCACCTCGGCTCGACGACCAACCCCGAGAAGTACCTCAAGGCCGCCGAGCGCCTGAAGGACGTGACCATCCTGCGGCAGGACTACCGCAAGACGATCGAGGCGCACGACAGCAAGGACACCTTCTTCTTCATCGACCCGCCGTACCCCGGTGAGTGGTTCGACAAGGACAAGGTCATCGACCTCGGCCAGTTCATCGACGCGCTCGCGAAGGTCGAGGGGAAGTTCATCGCGGTCCTCAACCCGACCCCGGAGAACGTCGCCGCCTTCAAGAAGGTCGGGCACGTCTTCCGGCTCAAGGTGCGTGAGGCCTCGGGGCGCGGCGGTGCCAAGCACGCCATGCGCCTCTTCGTCGCCAACTTCCCGGTGCGCAAGGCCGCGGAGTTCGAGCTCGTCGCCAAGTGCGAGCACCTGCCGCTCGATCCGAGCGTCGATGAGCTGGTCTTCGACAAGCCCTCGCGCCTGGTGAAGGGGGTCGACCCGAACGACGAGCGCTTCGTGCTGGGCATCGTGCTCGAGCCCGAGGTGGTCGACGCGCAGGGCGACATCTACTCGGCCGAGGAGATCCGCGCCGCCGCCCACCGCTTCATGGAGGACTTCGGCGGCCTCGGGCTGATGCACCGCCTGCGCGTCAACGGCCAGGTGAAGGTGCTCGAGAGCTATCTCGCGCCCACCGACTTCATCATCGGCGAGCTCGCGGTCCGCAAGGGCACGTGGCTGCTCGCTGTGCGCGTGCTCTCCGACGAGCTGTGGGAGCGCGTGAAGTCTGGCGACCTCACGGGCTTCTCCATCGGCGGCTCGGCGCGCCGCGTGCCCGAGGCTGTTCCGACGTCGGAACAGCCGTCCGCCGCCGACACCATCACCAACGAGCCGGAGGCCGCCGCATGACGACCGAAACGCACAAGACGGACGGCGTGCACCGCCTCGTCGACATGGTCGTCGAGGAGGTCTCGCTCGTCGACCGCGCCGCCAACAAGCACCGCTTTCTCATCGTGAAGAGGGACGAAGCCATGGACGACGACAAGACCCAGAACACCACCCCGGCCGAGCCGTCGCCGCCCACTGCGCCCACGGCGAAGCTCGACGACAACTCGGCGCTGAACGCCGCCCTCGCTGCGCTCGAGAGCCTGACGGGGCTCGTCGAGCTGCTCGGCGAGCTCGGCGCAGACCAGGCCGACGCGCGGCTCGCCGGGCTCGCCGAGGAGCTGCGCAGCGTCGCGATGCAGCTCCTCGAGCGCACGGACGGCGATGGCGTGAACGAGACCGACGAGGTCGTCGAGGCGCGCGCCAAGAGCGAGCCCGCGACGTTCGCGGCCAACGTCACCGCCGCAAAGCAGGCGCTCGCGCGGCTCGGCGAGCTGGCGAAGAAGGTGCCTGCGAAGACCGACAAGCCCGCCGAGGCGAAGCCCGAGCCCGCCCCAGCGGCGAAGGCCGACGCGGCCGACGTGAACGAGTCGCTCGCGAAGCTCGCCGAGTCGTTCCGCGCGCTGTCGGAGACCGTGAAGGAGCAGCAGCAGCGCCTCGGGCGTGTCGAGAAGCAGTTCGGGCTGCCCAACAGCGCGGCGCCCGCCGAGCGCGTGTCGAAGGCCACCGTCGAGGACGTGGGATGGCCGCTCGATCTCAACAAGCCCAAGGACCGGGAGAGCGTCGACAAGGCGATCTCCTTCCACGACCTCTGAAACCCGCCGGAAGGAGACCCTCGACATGAGCCACCTCAGCAACCGAACCATCCTGGAGAAGGCCGATCTCGCGCTCGCCGATCTGACGGCGGGAGGCGGCATCCTCCAGCCCGCGCAGGCGCAGAAGTTCATGCGGCTGCTCATCAAGGAGTCCGTGCTCCTGCAGCTCGCGACGGTGACGCCGATGGCGTCGCCCAAGCAGCAGATCGCCAAGATCAAATTCGGCGCGCGCGTGCTGCGCCCCGGCCAGGAGGGCACCGCGCTCGGCGCCGCCGACCGCGTGAAGCCGGACCTCTCCGACGTCGAGCTCGACGCCAAGCTGTTCAAGGCCGAGGTGCGCCTCAGCGACGAGGTGCTGGAGGACAGCATCGAGCGCGGCGAGCTTCGCCAGACCATCATCGAGATGCTGGCCGAGGCCGTGGCGCGCGACATGGAGGAGGTCGCCATCAACGGCGATACGGCGTCGGCCGACCCGTTCCTCGCCACGATGGACGGCATCCTCAAGCAGGCGGCGAGCAACATCGTCGACGCGGCGGGCACGCCGATCACGAAGGACCTGCTCCGCGATCTGCTCAAGACGCTGCCCGCCGAGTACCTGCGCGACAAGAAGGCGATGCGCTTCCTGTCGAGCGTCGACGCGGACCTGAGCTACCGCAACACGCTCGCCGACCGCGCCACCGTCGCGGGCGATCGCCTGCTCGAGGAGGACACGCCGGTCCTCTACTCGGGCGTGCCGGTGCAGCCCATCCCGCTGTTCCCCGAGAACCTCGGCGTCGGCGGCGACCAGACGGCGGTCGTCCTGTGCAACCCGAAGAACATCAACGTCGGCATCTGGCGGCAGATCCGCTTCGAGACCGATCGCGACATCTCCGAGGGCACGCTGAAGATCGTCGCCACGCTGCGCTTCGACGTGAAGCTCGCGGAGGAGACCGGCGTGGCCAAGGCCATCAACGTGCAGCTCTGAGCTGAGGAGAACGAGACATGACCGACACCCTGCTGGTTCGCCTCAAGCCCTTCGACCCTCGACGCGGCTTCGTGCTGCGCCGCTTCACCTTCGCCGGCATCCGCTTCCAGAGCGAGCGCGGCTGGTACCGCGTCGAGAAGCCCGTCGCCGAGCGGCTGCGCGCCACGCGCAGCGTCGCGAGCGATCCGTACTCGCCGCTCGCCTTCGACGTCTGCACCGAGGCCGAGGCCAAGGCGCTCGACAACGCTGAGGCCGACGCGGCCAAGGTCCGGCGCAACGCCACCGACGACCTCAAGGTCGTGCCCGCGCGCGGGGCGGTGACCACCGAGGACCTGCCGAAGTCGACGGCCACGCCGACGACGCCCACGAAGGACGACGACGGCCCCAAGCGCGGCAAGCGCGACCGGGAGTGACGTGTACGCCTCGGTCGCCGACTTGCGCGCCGAAGGCGTGACGGCGGCCGAGGCGAGCGAGGCCCGCCTCGAGCTGCTGCTCGACGAAGCCTCGCGGCTCATCGATCGCGCGACGGGCTGGTTCTTCGAGCCACGCCTGCTCACGCTGCGCCTCTCGGGGCGCGGTGCGCCCAGCATCGAGCTGCCGGTGCCGCCGATCCGCGTCGATCGCCTGCTGCTCGGCAGCGCGGAGCTGTCGCTCGACCCGAGCGAGCTGCTCATCGTCGGCGCGCCCATCCAGCCGGGCTTCGACGGCCCGCGCTTCACGCGCCGCCACGGGCGCACGTTCCCGCGCGGCCACGGCAACGTTGTGGCCGAGGGGCTCTGGGGCTTCACCGAGGACGACGGCACGCCCACGGGGCGCACGCCGCCTGCGATCCGCCGCGCGACAATGCTCCTCGTCCTGCGCTCGCTTGCTCCGCTCGCCGACGACGCATCGTTCGAGGCGCGCAGCCGCTGGCGCATCATCGAGGAGCGGACGCGCGACCAGAGCTACCGGCTCGACCCGGCGAGGGTCGCGATCGCTGCGAGCCTCACCGGCGACCCGGAGATCGACGCGCTCCTTGCGCTCTACTTGCGGCCCTCGCCGCTCGGAGCGGCGTGATGCGCGGTCGCCTCATCTTCCCGTTCATCGCGGAGCTGCATCGCCTCGACACGCAGGCGATGGCGCCCGACTACGACGAGGACTTCAAGGAGCCCGTCCTCGTCGACTCGGACGACGATGGCGTCGGCGAGCCCTTTCGTCGCGAGTATCCGCCCGTGCGCGTCCCCTGCCAGGTGGAGCCGGAGGCTTTTGAAGCCTTGCGCATGGCGACGTCCGGGAACACGCCCAGGTCGAGCTTCGACCTGGTCTTCCACTTCAGGGATCTCGAGCGGCTCGGCCTCGTCGAGGCCGCCTCGGGCGACGCCCTGATTCGCCCGAGCGACAGGCTGGGCGCGCTCTACGCGCGCGACGGCCAGCTCGTGCAGGCCGTGCGCACGCCTCCCGGTCTCTACGTGACCGAGGCGCGTCCCATCGGCTTCGGGCTCCACCGGCGTCGGCCCAGCCGCAACCTGCTGCTCGTCTCCTTCCAGGACCGCGCAGCCGCACGGAGTGGAACATGATGCGAGCAATCATCTTCAGCGCCCTGGCCGCCCTCTGCCTCGGCGCGCACTGCCGACCCATCGATGGGTGCCTTCGGGGCGCCACGCGCTGTAGCGGAAACACCGCCGAGATCTGCGACGCGGACGGCAGCTACCACGAGCTCGCCGACTGCGATGACGTGAGCGAGCGGAGCGGCGCGCCCTTCGTCTGCGCGTACGTCGACGAGACGACCGAGGATGGCCACATCACCGGGCACACCTGCGTGCCCGCGAGCGAGGCCGATGCGGCGGCTGGAGGTGGGCGATGAAGGGCTACCTCCAGTCGCTGCCGGTGGTCGGCAAGATCTTCCTCGACGTGCAGCCCGAGGAGGTATGGGCGTTCTGGCGCTTCATGCAGGACCACTTCCGCACGAGCGTCATCAACAAGAACAGCGCGCTCGAGATGCAGCTCGTTGCGCGCGGTCTCGAAGCGCTCGGCATTCAGAGCAAGGACCGCTTCCTCAAGAACTTCACGACCACCATCGGCCGGCGCATCTACACGCCGTTCGAGGTCGGCTCTCCCAAGGGCGGCTGGGATCTCTGGCACCAGATCGTCATCTGCGTGCACGAGCACCAGCACGTCGTGCAGCACGATCGAGAGGGGCTGGCCTACGAGGTCAGCTACCTCGCCGATCGCGCCGCGCGCGCCCGCTGGGAGGCCGAGGCATACCGCTCGAACCTCGAGATGCAGTTCTGGCGCACGGGCACCACGCCGTCGGCGCAGGCCACCGCGTCGGTGCTCAAGGACTACGGCTGCCGCGACGAGGACATCGAGGTCACGGCAAAGTCGCTCGCGCTCTCGGCCATCAGCGTGAAGAAGGGCGCTATCATCAACGAGGCGACGCACGTGGCGCTCGGCTGGCTCGACGAGCACTTACCGCGCCTGCGCTTCAAGCAGGGGTGAGCGATGGCGGTCTCGCGCACGGGAGATTGGGCACGGGCGCGGCGGCTGCTGACCGCTGCGCCACAGCGTCTGCAGGCGGCGATCGGTACCGCCGTGCGCCAGGAGGCCCACGCCCTGCGCAACGAGATCGTCCAGGGCCTCACGAGCCAAGCGCCCGGTGGCGAGCCGCTGAAGCCGCCGTCGCCGCTCACCATCGCCGCCCGCCAGCTCGAGGGCTTCAGCGGGAGCAAGGCACTCATCGTCCGCGGTGACCTCCGCAACTCCATCACCGTGATCGTTCAGGGCGACGAGGCGTTCATCGGCGTTTCGCGCTCGGCGCGGTCGAAGGATGGCGCCTCTATGGTGGACCTCGCCAAGCTCCACGAGTTCGGCGGCCCGCCCGTCATCATCCCGATGACACCCAAGATGCGCCGCTTCCTGTTCGCGCTGCTCCGGCAGGCCGGCAAGGAGCCCACGGGTGGTAGCGGGCGCGGCATCATCGTCGTGCAGGTCCCGGCGCGGCCCTTCCTCCGGCCCGCCTTCGACAAGTTCCGCGAGGGCGCCAGCAGGCGGTTCCTCGAGCGCGTCGCCAAGGAGCTCGGCCTCGCGCCTTGATGTGAAGGGACGCGTCCCCTGAGCACCCGGTCCCGTGGCTTTGCCTCCGCGTGGCCCTCCCGACCCTCAGCTCAGTACAGCCCGCAGCCGGCCCTTCGAGCGGCGGCGATCTCGTACGGCTCGTAGGGACCGACCTCGCCGACTGGGTCCGGGTGCTGTTCGGCGGCGTGCTCGCCGAGGTGCTGTCCGTCCGTGACGAGGCGGGGCTGCGCGTCGTCGAGCTCCGCACGCCGCTCCACGGGGTCGGCGTCGTCGACGTCGAGCTGCAGAACCTCGACGCGGCGGGCGCCCCGATCCCTGGCGAGTCCGTGTTGCTGGCGGGCGCGTACCGCTTCGCGCGCCCCACAGTCGCCCGCGAGGCCGACCTCACCCGCGTCATCCGCCAGCTCCTGCGCGAGCTGAAGCGCCAGGTGCTCGCCAACGTGAGCGCCACCGTCAGCGTCGACTACGACGACACCACGCTCGACGGCCTGAACGTCATCGCGATGGCGAAGGTGCCGTCGCTGGTGCTCTCGGGGCCGACGCTGCGCCCGAACCGCTTCTACTCCGCGAACGTCGCGCACGAGGACGTGGTGGGCGGCGTCTCGGGACCCGAGCTGGTTCGGCGCAAGCCGCCGTACACCGTTGACCTCGTCTTCACGCTGACCGCCGCGTCGGAGCGGACCGCCGAGCTGTTCAACCTGATGGCGGCAGTCGCGACGTTCCTGAACCGCAACCGCTGGCTCGAGCTGCAGCGCGATCCCGCCGACGCCTCGCGAGGCAGCGTCCGCTGGGAGCTCGACGCCGATGGCGAGTTCCGCACGCAGCTCGCGGGCAAGGACGACGTGCGCGCGTTCACCTGCAGCTTCGTCGTGCGCGGATTCGACGTTGACGAAGGTCTTCCCCTCGATCTCGGAAAGCGCGTCACCGAGCCCGAGTTGCTCGCGACGCAGGCCATCGCCACCGGAGGTGCTCCGTGACCGTTTCGCTCACCAACACCAGCGGGCGCTGCCTCGTGTTCGTGCTCGCGCACGAGACCTACTGCCAGGCGCTTGGCGAGTGCCGTTGCGAGGTCGAGCAGGGACGCCGCGCGCGACGCATGGCCCGATCGCTCACGCTCGCGAGCGGTGTGACGAGCCCCGGGCTCGACGACGCGGTGCTCACCATCCCCGAGGTCGTGCGCGCGGTGAAGCGCGGCGATCTCTCGGTGAAGCGCCACGTGCCCGAGCGGCCGTTGCCCGCCCTGGTCGCGACGAAGGCTCCCATCACGACCTCGCTCGCCGAGGTCATCCGCCCTGACGTGAAGGCGAAGAAGAACAAGCGAGGTGCATCGTGAGCGGACAGCTCCTGTCGTCCAAGGTCGTCATCGTCGAGGAGGAGCCGAAGGTTCGCGGCATCCCCTCGGCTCCTACGTCCGTCGCGGGCGCGGTCGGCGTCACCGAGCGCGGCCCCATCGGCGAGGCCGTCCTCTGCACGTCGTTCGACGACTTCCAGACCAAGTTCGGCGGCTTTACGCCCGACTCCGACCTCGCACTGGCCGCGATGGGCTTCTTCGAGAACGGCGGGGCGCAGCTCTGGGTGGTCCGGACCACGCACTACTCGAACGTGGCCAACGCCGCGACCGCCACCGCCGTGCGCGCCGCGGGCTTCCTCGTCGCTGGCGGCGGCCCCACGCCGGGCATCCTGCTCGGCGCCGCGCCCGGGCCCTTCGTGCTGCAAGACGGAGACGTCGTTCGCATCGCGGTGGACGGCGCGCCCGACGCCGACGCGGTGTTCAACGGCTCGGCGGCCGCGATGGCGGCGGGCGGTGCGGGTCCCTACGCGCTCGCCGACGGCATGGAGCTGCTCCTGCGCGTCGACAACGGGCTCGAGCAGACGGTGCTGTTCTCGGCCGCCGACTTCGCCGACATCGCCAACGCCACGGCCACCGAGGTCGCCGCTGCCATCAACGCGGTGATCGTCGGCGGACGCGCGACCACGCCGGGCGGCATCGTTCGGCTCGCCAGCGACACCGAGGGCACCGCGAGCCGCATGCAGGTCACGGGCGGCACGGCCAACGCGGTGCTCGCGTTCCCCGGCGCGGCCTCGGTCGGCGGCGGCAACGTCGCGAACCTGCGCGCCGTCGAGGTCGCCGAGGTGAAGGCCGTCGTCGAGGCGGCGATCCCCACCGTGACCGTCGACGCGGGCGTCGGCGGCGTGCTCGACATCCGCACCGTCGCGACCGGCCCGGGCGCCAGCGTCCAGGCCGCCGCTGCGACGGCGGCCGCGTTCGGGCTCGACAACGCCCTCCACACCGGCGCGGCCTCGGGCACCGCCAACTCCGTGCGCGTCGAGGGCAAGGACCCCGGCGCGTACGCGAGCCGCGTGGAGGCCGAGGTGCGCGCCGCCACGAACGGCTCGCCGAGCGCGTTCGATCTGCTCGTCGTCGAGGACGGCGCCTACCGCGAGGCCTTCCCGAACCTCTCGATGAACCCGAGCGACGCGCGCTACGTCGAGAGCATCGTCAACGACGCGCGCAACGGCTCCGTCTACGTGCGCGTCATCGACCAGCTCCTCGTGGGCGTGCCCATCCCGCCGCCCCAGACCGTGGCTCTCGCGGGCGGGAGCGACGGCCTCGTGGGGCTCGACGACAATGACTTCATCGGCAACGAGCCCGCCAAGACGGGCCTTCACGCGCTCGACCAGGTGCAGGAGCTGTCGCTGCTCCTCGTGCCCGGGCGCGCCACGCCCGCCGTCCACAACGCGATGGTGCGTTACTGCGAGGTCGACCGCGACGGCGGGGTCTTCGCCGTGCTCGACCCGCCCGCGAACCAGAGTGCGACGGACATCGTCACCTACGTCGCGACGACCGCCGCGCTCGAGCAGCTCTCCGAGTTCGGCGCCATCTACTGGCCCCGCGTGAAGGTGCTCAACCCGGCCAAGAGCGTGTTCGGCTCGGCCGAGCAGCTCGTCGTCCCGCCCTCGGGCATCGTGGCCGGCGTCTTCACGCGCACCGACTCGGCGCAGCCGGGCGGCGTCTACGATCCGCCCGCAGGCATCGAGGCGGGCCGCATGTTCGGCGTGCTCGGCTTCGAGACCGACGAGGTACTCGAGGAGAACAAGCGCGACCTCGTCTACCCGCACCGCATCAACCCGCTCACCACGGGCCCGGGCCTGCCGCGTTACATCGACGGCTCGCGCACGCTCAAGGGCAACGGGAACTTTCCCTACGTCGCCGAGCGGCGCGGCGTGATCTTCATCGAGCGGAGTCTGAAGCAGGGGCTCCAGTTCGCGCGGCACAAGAACAACACCGAGGGACTGCGCGCGCAGGTGCGGCGCACCATCACGGCCTTCCTGCTCGCGCAGATGAACAACGGCGCCTTCCGCAGCAAGACGCCGAGCACCGCGTTCTTCGTCGACGTGAGCGAGCAGCTCAACACGCCCACGGTCATCTTCGCCGGCAAGCTCATCGCCCGCGTGGGCCTCGCCACCAACAAGCCCGCGGAGTTCATCATCCTCCGCATCAGCCAGGACACGCGCGCGCTCGAGGCCGAGCTCGCGGCCGCAGAGGGATGAGGAGCTAACCCATGACCGTCATCGGCAACCCGCGCAGCTTCCACAAGAAGTTCAAGTTCGTCGTGGAGATCGACGACGTCGGCCACGCTGGCTTCCAGAAGGCGAGCGAGCTCTCCGTCGAGGTCGCCAACGTGCAGTACTTCGAGGGCGGCTCGCTCATCCCGAACAAGAGCCCCGGGCGCCTCACCTTCTCCGACGTCACGCTCGAGCGCGGCGCCACGCAGGACCGCGACCTCTTCGACTGGTTCCAGGACGTCGCCATCACGTCGAGCGGTCTCGGGCTCACCGACGTGAACTACAAGCGCAACCTCGACATCGTGCAGCAGGACCGCGACGGCCTCACTCTGCGCCGCTGGTCGCTCTCCCGCGCGTGGCCGGTGAAGTTCGTCGCGGGCGAGTGGGACAACGAGAGCGACGAGAACATCATCGAGTCGGTCACGCTCACGTACGACTTCTTCGAACTGGTGCAGTGACGCGGTCACCGGCCACCGCACGAAACGGAACCCAGGGTTCCTTTCTGTGCGGCCCTGTCCCCCTCGCGCTTTCCGGGCGGCTTTGCCCTCGTGGAGGCAGCGCATGGCAGACGTCATCACGTGCCCTTCGGGGCTCCAGGGCCGCGTTCGCGGCATGAAGGTGCGCGAGGAGCGCGTCCTCGCGGACCGCAAGCTCGCCAAGAGCGGCGGCCAGGTCGACGAGCTGCTCGCGGCCTGCTGGGAGGAGACCCTCGACCCCGGGCCCTACGCTATCGCCGAGGGCGCCGAGCTCGACCTCGGCAAGGTGCTCCAGGGCGATCGCTTCTTCGCGCTGCTCATGGTGCGCGCGCTGACCTACGGCCCCGAGTACGCCTTCGGCGTCTCGTGTCGGAACGACAACTGCCGCGCGCGCATCGACTGGGAAGTCGACCTGACGAAGCTCCCGGTGCGCAAGCTCTCCGAGGAGAGCCGCGCCGCGTTCGTGAGCGGGAACCGCTTCGAGACCACGCTGCCCGACGCCGGCAAGAAGGTCGCGTTCAAGCTGCTGACCGGCGATGACGAGCGGAAGCTGCCCGCGCTCCAGCGCTCGGCACCCGACAAGCTGCTCTCGGCGGTGCTCGCCTACCGCGTGCTCGAGATCGACGACGTGGACGCGAAGGCGAAGCGCCAGTTCCTCGAGGACCTGACGATGCGCGACGCCGACTTTCTCGTCGACGAGTTCGACCGCGTCGACTGCGGCGTCGACACCACCATCGAGATCGAGTGCCCCGAGTGCTTCCAGACGCAGGAGGTGGAGCTCCCTTTCGACAAGGGGTTCTTCCTGCCGGGCAAGGACAGGACCGCGAGGCGGAAGGCCCGGAGCAGCTCTTCCCCGACGTGAACATGGAGACGTGGCGCGAGGGACTCTTCCAGCTCTGCTGGCAGCAGCACGGAGGCTCGGGTCTCGCGGTGACGCTGGACGACGCCCTCGACCTGCCGACCACCGATCGCGACTGGCTCATCGAGCGGATCGGCAGCCAGCGCGCGCGGGAGGCGAAGGAGCTGGAGAAGGCCGCGCGCAACGGTCGAGGGAGGAAGTGACCCGTGGCCCTCAACAACCTCGGCCTCGGCTTCGTCTTCACCGCGCGCGACCTCGCCTCGGGGGCCATCGGGAACCTCGAGCGCAACTTCATGAGCCTCGACCGCCGCGTCGGGCTCGGCACCGAGAACATCCAGAGCGCGTTCCAGCGGCTCGGCGTGGGGCTCGCCGTGTTCACCGCCGGCGCCGCGACGGTGGGGGCCGCGTTCTCCCTCGCCAACGCAGCGGGCCGCTTCGAGCAGGCCGTCGCCTCCGCAGGCGCTATCGCGGGTGCGACGGCCGAGGAGCTAACTCGGCTCCACGACGCCGCCATCGAAGCGGGCCTCGCCACGCAGTTCTCGCCGACGCAGGCGACGCAGGCGCTGCAGGACCTGGCCGCCGCCGGCTTCAACGTCACCGAGTCGGTCCGCCTCCTGAACCCCGTGCTCGACCTCGCGGCGGGCTCGCTCGGCCAGCTCACCCCGTCTCAGGCAGCGGGGCTGGCTTCGCAGGCCATGAAGGCGTTTGGCCTCTCCATCGACGAGGCCTCCATCTCCGTCGACCGCATGCTGCAGGCGGTCAACGTGTTCGCGCTCGATGCAAGTGAGCTGCCGCTGGCCCTCGGCACCGCCTCGCGCGGGGCGCAGGCTCTCCACCAGTCGCTCTCGGAGACGCTCATCTCGCTCGGCCTCGTGAAGAACGTCGTGCCCGGCGTCGAGCGCGCCTCCACCGCCGTCGCCGTCGCGATGGAGCGCATGGCCGATCCGCGCGTCCAGCAGGCGCTGCGCGGCGTCGGCGTGTCGGTGACGGACTCGCAGAACCGCTTCCGCAGCTTCCTCGACATCCTCGGCGACCTCGCCCCTCAGCTCGATCGCATGAGCGAAGCGCAGCGGTCGGCGTTCCTGCTCTCGACGTTCGGACGCGAGGCGCTCGGCGGCGTGAACGCCATCCTCACGCAGGTCACGAACGGCGTACGCACGAACTCCGGTGAGACGCTGCGCGGCGCAGCGGCCATCGCGTACCTGCGCGATCAGTTCGAGAACGCAGGGGGCACGGCCGCGCGCTTCCGCGAGCAGATGCTCAACACCTTCGAGGGGCAGAAGCAGCTTCTCGCGGGCTCGCTCGAGACCCTCGCCATCGTCGCGGGGGAGCCGTTCGCGCAGGTCTTCAAGCCGCTCGTGACGATCGTCGTCGAGGTCGTGAATGCGGTGCTGAACGTTTTCCGGCAGCTCCCGGCACCTGTGAAGCGGGCCTTCGCGGCCTTCGTGGTCGGGGCGGGCGCCGTCGTCGCGCTGGTCGGCGCGGTCATCGCTGCCAAGGCGGGCTTCGCCCTCCTCCTCATCGGACTCAAGGCGGCGGGCATCACGCTCGGCGGGCTGATGGCCACCATCCTTCCTGCGATCCTCATCTTCGGCGTGCTCGCGGCGGTGGTGGCGGGCTTCGTCGTCGCGTTCCGAAGCAACGTCGGCGGCATCGCCGACTTCTTCGCGCGCGTGTGGGACCGCATCAAGCTCGCCTTCCGAGGGCTCGTGCAGCTCTTCGAGCAGGGCGGCTTCTCCGGCGCGGTGCGCGAGGAGCTGAACCGCGCTGAGAACGCGGGGCTCAAGACGTTCCTCATCCGCGTCTACCAGATCGCCTTCCGCATCCAGCGCTTCTTCCAGGGCATCGGCGAGGGCTTCAGCGCCGCCATCGAGGCAGCCGCGCCCGTGTTCGAGGCCTTCGTCGGCGCGCTCACCAGGCTCGGCCAGGCGCTGGGCCTCGTCGCGGGCGAGTCGGCCAACGCAGCGGCGGGCATCCCGTCCGACGACTTCGCCGCGTTCGGCCGCATCCTCGGACAGATCGCAGGCGTGCTCGTCGAGGTCTTCGTCGGCGCGCTCACGTTCGTCATCGACGTCGTCACGAGCGCCATCAACACCTTCCGCTCGGCGATGGCGCCGCTTCAGCCTGTGTTCGACGCGGTGAAGAACGCGGTCTCCCTCGTCTTCCAGGAGCTCGGCAAGCTCGGCGCGATGTTCGGCTTCACGTCGAGCGCCAGCGGCCAGGCGGGCGGCTCGCTCGATGCGCTGCGCTCGGTGGCCGAGTTCCTCGGCACGGTCATCGGCTACGTCGCCGCCGGCATCGCTGGAGCGATCGGCGTGATGGTGTCGTTCGTCGTGAACCGCCTCGCGGTCATCATCGCGGCGTTCCGCTCGGTGGTGGGCTTCATTGGCGGCGTGGTCGACATCCTCGGTGGCCTCGTCACCGGCAACTGGGCGCAGGTGTGGGTGGGCTTCAAGAAGGTGGTGCTCAACACCATCAACTTCCTCGCGCAGCTCCTGCTCGGCTTCGTCGAGACCATCGCGGGCGTCATCGACACCATCGCCGGCGTCTTCGGCGCCGACCTGGGCGGGGCCGAAGCGATCCGCAGCCTGCGCCAGGACATCGAGCGCGGTCTGCTCGAGGGCGTCGACGAGGTCACGGCTGGCGTGACCGTGGCGCCCGCTGGTTCGACGCTGACCGCGCTCGACGCGGCCACCTCTACGATGCCTGCCGTCGCGGCGATGACGCCCGCAGTGCCCGCGTCGTTCCCAATGATGCCGGCCACGCCGCCCGCGTCGCCACCCATCACGGTCAACCTCCAGGTGGACGGCACCACGCTCGCCACCGCGGTCCATCGAGCGGACCGCGACACGGCCACCCGCTCGTTCTCGCCGGTCCCGGCGTACTGAGGAGGCCAACGTGTCGTTCGACGGAGCCATCGCCCGACCACCGCGCTGCGTCCTCGTGAACGTCACGAGCGGCGAGTCGATGGAGTGCCTCTTCAACCCGACGCAGCTCTCCGAGAAGCTGCAGGTGAACTGGAACCGCCTCGCCGTGCCCGGGCTCTCGCACCAGGTCCTGCAGTTCCAGAGCACGGCGAACCGGCAGCTCTCGGGGGTCGAGTTCTACCTGGACCGCTACTTCGCCGCCGAGCAGCCGGGCGACGTGAACATCCTCGAGTTCAGGGCATTCCTGCGCGCGCTCACCGTGCCACCCGAGGGGACCGAGGACGTCGCCGCGACCGCGCCACCGCGCGTGCTCTTCATCTGGCCCGAGGTCGTCACCGTGGAGTGCGTCGTCGCCAGCGTCGAGTTCACCTACAAGCAGCTCGCGGTCGATGGAACCGTGCTCGTCTACGCGGCCAGCGTGACGTTCGAGGAGATCCTCGACACCCGCGTGACCAGTGAGGAGCTGCGCGAGGCCGAGCTGTAGTCCCCGAGGGACCGGGGCGCGCGGCTTTGCCTGGGCATGGCTCCTCGCACCGGCTCTCGGCACTCGTTCGCGCTCGGCGTGCCCGACGAGCTGGGGCGCCGCTTCCTCAGCGAGCGCGAGCCGTACCGATTCAAGGAGCACACGGACACCCGCGTCCACGTCGTCGCGCAGGGCGACTCGCTCGAAGGCCTCGCCGGCCGCTACTTCGCGCCGCTGCCGCGTGCCTGCGGCTTCTGGTGGGTCCTCGCCGACTTCCAGCCCGACCCCATCGTGGACCCGACCTTGGAGCTCGATGTGGGCAGGCGCCTCGTCGTGCCCAGCCTCCGCGTGCTGACCGACGTCATCCTCAGTGAGCAGCGCCGGAGGTCCGACGCGTGACCATCGTCGACCGCAGCGGGCCCGGCGTGCGCATCACGCTGCTCGACAACGAACGCGCACCAAGCGGCGAGCCGCTCGACCTCGCTGGGCGCATCATCGCCTTCACCTACGAGGACGCCGAGAAGAAGGCCGACCAGGTCTCGCTCCAGCTCGACAACTTCGACCTCGTGCTGTTCGAGCGTGCGGAGCTGGTGGGCGGCGCGACGCTCGAAGTGTCCTGGGGCTACCCCGGCAACATGGCGCCGCCTCGCAGGGTCGTCGTGAAGAAGCTCAAGGGCTTCCAGACACTGACCATCGATGGCCAGGCCACGAGTGTCTTGATGAACCGCGAGGCGAAGACACGCTCCTGGGCGAACAAGTCGCGCGCCGACGTCGTGCGGGAGATCGCCGCCGAGCACGGCTACGAGGGCGAGTTTCTCGACGTCGAGGACACCGGCGACGTGCTCGACACCATCAGCCAGAGCGCCGAGACCGATGCGCGCTTCCTCCGGCGCCTCGCCGCGCGCGAGGAGTACGAGTACTTCGTCGACGACACGGGCTTTCACTGGCGCTCGCGCGATCAGGCCAGCGCGCCGAAGCACGTGCTGACGTGGTTCTCCGACCCGGGGCGCGGCGACATCATCTCGGTCAGCGTCGAGAGCGATCTCCAGCGACGCGCCGGCCGCGTCGAGGTGCGTGGGCGCGACCCGCTCGCCAAGACCACGGTGGAGTCGGCGGCGACAAGCGCCACGGTCGAGCGCGCGACGCTGAGCGACGTCCTCGAGGTGGTCGATCGCGAGACCGGCGAGACCTCGCTCCAGGAGCGCAACGCAACGACCAGCGTGCATCCGACCTCCGCGCCGACGCCCGCTGCCGCCGAGCGCGAGTCTGCCGCGCGCTTCCGCCGCGCCGAACGCGAGACGGTGAAGCTCGCGCTGCAGGTGGTGGGCGACCCGACGCTGCGCGCGAAGCAGGTCGTCGAGGTGCGCGGCATCTCGAGCCTGCTCTCGGGCAAGTACTACGTGACCGAGGCGAAGCACGTCATCTCGTCCTCGGGCTACGTCGTCGACCTGAAGCTCACGCGCGACGGCACCGGCGCTCGCCGAGGCGCGGGCCCGAGCGCACGAGGGCAGCCGCAGGGCGGCGAGCCGAACCGCACCACACCGGCGACGGGCACGGTGACCGAACTCGAGCGCGTCGACCCGGAGACGGGCCGCACCGTCGTCGAGTACCGGCACGACGGCAACGTCGTCGGCGTCGAGGACCCGGAGGCCGGCGTCAGCCGCATGTACTGAGGAGCCACGCGATGAGCACCTTCGACGACGACATCCACACGCACGATTCGCGGCTCCTCGGCATGTACGTGGGCTACGTGACGAAGCGCGACGACGAGGAGCAGCTCGGTCGTGTGCGCGTCTGCATCCCCGGCGTGCTCGAGCCCGAGAGCGCGTGGGCGTGGCCGCTGGGGACGAGCGGCGGCGGCTCGAAGGACCGGGGCTTCTTCGCGGTGCCCGAGGAGGGCGCCGAGGTCGCGGTCTTCTTCAACCAGGGCAACGTCGATGCGCCGTACTACCTCGCGGCGCACTGGGGAAAGCCGAACGGAGAGAGCGAGGTCCCCGAGGAGGCGCAGAAGAACCCGCCCGACAACCGCGTGCTCGCCACGCAGAGCTTTCGCGTCGAGCTCGATGAGACGAGCGGCGGGCGGAAGCTCCGGCTCACCAACAGGAAGACCGGCGACCACCTCGTCTTCGACGCCGAGGAGAACACCGTGACGCTGCAGGCGACGACGGCGCTCACGCTGCGCGCGGTCGGCGCCATCAGCATCGAGGGCACGCAGATCACCATCGGCGGCCGCGTCGTCCGGCCCATCGCCGCCCCCATCTGAAGGAGACGAACGTGGCCCTCCCGATCTGCCTCGAAATCCCTGAGCTCGGCGATCCGCCGGTCATCACGCTGCCGGGCGGCGTGAGCATCCAGCAGTTCAACCTGATGGAGGCCATCCAACCCGCGCTCACGCCGCTGATGCCCGTGTTCGACATCATCGACACCGTGGTGGCGGTCTTCAACTGCGTGAAGGCCATCCCGGACTCGCTCGGGCCGCCGCCGGACCCCACCGCGCTCGCCGCGTGCATCCCCGAGCTGGCCGAGAAGGTCTCGAAGCTCTTGAAGCTCATCCCGCAGCTCTCGCTGCCGTACACCATCATCGGCATCATCGACCTGGTCATCGACACGCTGAGGCAGGCGCGCGATCAGCTCCTGCACCTGCAGCAGCAGATGCAGCAGATCCTCGGCGCCATCGATCGCGCGACCGAGCTCGAGGACGCGGGCCTCATGGCCATCACGAGCTGCGCGCAGGCGAACGTCGCGACCGAGGCGGCGAACGTCGGCAAGGCGCTCGCGAGCCTCGGCAAGCTCATCGGCATCCTCAACATCTTCCTCGGCATGGTCGGCGCGCCCGAGGTGCCCGACCTCTCGAACCTCGCGGGACGTCCGCTCGACGAGGTAGTGCCGCCGATCGACGCCATCGTGAAGGCGCTCCAGGACGTGCGCGGCGCCATCCCGGTGCCGTGAGGAGGACGCCATGAGCCGCGAAGCCCAGAACCTCCTCATCCCGTTCCGGCGCGACAAGAAGCGCGACTTCGCGGTGGGCAGCGGTGAGGCGCTGCTCGCATCGAAGGTCCGCCAAGCCTTGCTCACGGAGGGCGCCACGGCGCGCTCGTCGGGGGAGCTGCCCTGGCGTACCAACTTCGGCGCGGGGCTGGCCCTCCTGCGCCACCAGCGCAACGCCGCCGCCCTGAAGGAGCTGGCCCGCGTCTACGTGCGCGACGCCCTCAAGCGCTGGGTCCCGGGCGCCACCCTCGTGAGCCTCGCCGTCGAGCAGGACGGTCCGGCCCTGACGCTGCGGGTGCGCGTCCGCGAGCGCGAGACCAGCGCGGCGGTGGCCGTGTCGATCGAGCGGTGAGCCCGTCCCCGAGAGCTGGTTCTCCGGGGCTTTGCCTCCCCGGAGGCATCCCGCCGTGGCCACGCTGCCCGAGTCCGTCGACTACACCGACAAAGACTTCGACGCCCTTCGGGCGCGGCTGATCGCGCTCATCAAGAGCGTGTTCCCCGACTGGACCGACTTCGACGTCGCCAGCTTCGGGAACCTCCTCGTCGAGCTCTACGCCTACGTCGGCGACGTCCTGACCTTCTACCAGGACAACCTCGCTCGCGAGTCACGCCTCGTCACGGCCACGCAGCGCAAGAGCGTCATGGCGCTGGCGAAGATGCTCGGCTACCGGCTCCACGGCGCGCAGGCGGCGACCGCTGAGGTCTGGCTCCAGCTTGCGCGTGTGCCGGTGGCGAGCGTCACCATCCCGGCCGGCACGGTGCTGCGCACGCAGGAGGTCACCGAGCCGGTGCGCTTCCAGCTCCTCGCGCCCGCCGTCATCGGGGCCGCCGCCGATCCTCCGCGCGTCGTCGCGCTGGTGGAGAACTCGAAGGCGCACACGCAACTCTTCGACGCGCGCGGGCTCGCCGACCTCGAGCTGCATCTCGACTTCGCCCCGTACCTCGACGACTCGGCCGTCGTCTCGACGCCGCAGGGTGCGTTCACCGAGGTCGACAGCTTCCTCGACTCGCGCCCGAACGACCGGCACTTCGTGGTCGCCGTCGACCAGAACGACCGCGCGACGCTGCGCTTCGGCAACGGTGTGAGCGGCATGCCACCGAGCGGCACCGTCTCGGTCACCTACAAGACCGGCGGCGGCAGCGCGGGCAACGTCGACGCCGAGCGCATCGCGGTCATCGAGGGCGCCTTCAAGGACGCCTACGGCAACGCTGTGCAGGTCTCGGTGCGGAACCCGGCACCAGCCTCGGGCGGCGCCGACCGGCAGACCGTCGCGTCGGCGAAGCTGCTCGCGCCCGAGAGCCTGCGTGCGCTGACGAGGACCGTTGCCCGAGAGGACTTCGAGATCAACGCGCGCCGTCTCTCCGGCGTCGCTCGCTCGCTGATGCTCACATCGAACGAGGACCCGACCATCGCAGAGAACACCGGCATCCTCTACGTCATCCCGCAGTCCCAGGCGCCCGGCGCGATCCCCACGCCTGCGCTCAAGAACCTCGTGCTCCAGCAGGTGACCGAGGTCTACCCCTGCACGCTCACGTTCCAGGTCAGCGTGCAGGACCCGGTCTACAAGACCGTCGACGTCGCCGCGCGCATCTTCCTGCGCCAAGGCTATGCGCCGAACGACGTGCGCGACCGCGTGCGCGCAAACCTCGCCGCGTACTTCCGCGTGAACGAGCCTGACGGGACGCCGAACCCGCTCGTCGACTTCGGCTTCAACATCAAGGACGCCGAGGGCAACCCGGTCGGCGAGATCGCCTGGTCGGACCTCTTCAACGTCATCCGCGACACGCCGGGCGTGCGGAAGATGGGCGACGCGCGTCTCGACCTGACGCTCAACGGCCTGCCTGCCGACGTGCGCCTCAACGTGCGCGAGTTCCCGGTGCTGCGGACCGTGACGCTGGTGAACGGCGACACTGGGGAGCTGCTCTGATGGCGATCCTCAATCCCAGCTTCGAGGATGCGGGGCCGCTGCCCGGCGAGGCCGAGCACTGGGCGCTCTCGGCGGTGACGAGCCTCGAGGAGATCGCGGGCTTCGGCACCGCGCCCGAGGAGGCATGGGAGGACTTCGAGCGGTGGTTCGAGTTGCTCGACTCCATCGACGACGTGGTCGTCGTGCTCGCGTTCTTCGACAGCGCGCTCAAGGGCTACGAGGAGTTCGAGAGCGGCTGGGCCAACGTCGTCTACCTCTACGACCTTCCGCCTGCGCAGCTCGTCACCGCGACCTTCGACGGGCTCGCTGCCGAGGAGTGCGAGACAGGGTGGAGCAACGTCCCCTACGCGCTCGAGTGGGCCGACGTCACCGCCGCGACGGGGGCCTTCGACGGCGAGCCGCGCGAGGACTTCGAGGACCAGTGGCGCAGCAACCAGCTCTACGCCTGGACGTGGGCGGCCGTCACCTCGACCACCGCGATGTTCGACGCGGGCGCGCAAACCGTCGAGGACTTCAACAACGGGTGGACGCCCGCGACGACGCAGTGAGGAGCAGGCCATGGCCGAAGCAGACTGGACGTACCTCAACGACGGGCTCGACATCGCAACGGTGGACCGGGGCGTGACCGCGGGCATCGCGCGCCCACCGGGCGGCGGCAGCTTCCTCTACGCCTTCAACTCGCTCTCTGCCGTCGAGGGAGCGGTGGGCCTCTTCGCCAACCTCGCCAGCTTCGCTCCGATGGCCAAGGGCGGCTCCATTCGAGGCGTCGTGCAGCGTGGCCCGGGCGGCGGCCCCACCGGCTTCTCGCCGTTCTTGTTCCTCTGCTGCCAGGGCAACTCGGTCAACGACAGCGCGTACCTGCTCGGCCTCTCCGACGACGATCCGCACCGCATTGTGCTCCGCAAGGGCGCCGTGACGGTCGGCCTGCCCACGGCCGACGGGCCCGGCGTGCTGCTCAAGTCGGCGGCGTCGTTCGCGCAGGCGACCTGGCTCCACCTGCGCCTCGATGTCATCGTGAACACCAACGGCGACGTCGTCCTCAAGGTCTTCCAGAACGACCTCGCGCTGCACGCGCTCGGCACGCCGCCTGATTGGCAGCCCGTGTCCGGCATGGTGGAGTTCATCGACGACCACCTCGGCATCAACTCCGGCTCGCAGCCGCTCACGTCGGGGCGCGGCGGCTTCGGCTTCTCCGTGAGGGATGTCACGCGGCGCGCGTACTTCGATCATCTCGAGCTGTTCCGGCAGGTGTGAGCGATGGCGCTGACCGCGTTCACCAGCCGTCTCGGGCGCGGACAGGGGCGCCTCGCGACTTCGAAGGCGACGGGCGGCGACTACGCCTTCGTCCTCGGCGATGCCGAGCCCGGGCGCCTCTTCGAGCTCGCGCCCGGCGACCACGCGGAGGTAACGCAGCAGACGGACCTCACCGGCGTGATGCTGGTGCGGGCGCTCCTGCGGTTGCGCGTGCCCGCGTCGACCCCTCCGGGGCTCGCGTGGGAGGCCAGCATCATCGTCGATGGCACCAAGCTCGCGTCCATGCGCGCCAAGCCCGGCCGCGAGCGTCTCGTCACCGACCTCGCCGCGAACGTCTCGAAGCTCTCGGGCCTGCACACCACCGGGGTGCGGCTCGAGCTGGTGACCGCGTGAGGAGCCCGGCATGAGCACCATCGAGCTGCCCGCGCTGTACGTCGACTCGGTCGCGCTCGTCGCAGCGACGCCGAGGCTCGTGCTCGTGAACCGTGACCCGAGCCCCGGCGAGAGCGGCGTGCCCATCGACGCGACCATCGCCCTCGAGCTGGTCGACACCGGGCCGGACGGCGTGGAGCGCTCGACCGCGCGCGTGTGGATCGACGGCGTCCTCGCGTTCGACGGCAGCGCCGTGCCCGAGCTCGCCCCGGCCTTCGCGGGCCCGCTGGCCAGCGTCACGCAGACCACCGACACGCTGCGCGTCGTGCTGCATCCGGTGGCTCCGCTCGCGAGCCTGGCAACGGTCCACGTGCGCGTGCTCGCTCAGACCGTGGGCGGCGCGGCCTCGCTCGACGAGGTGTACTCGTTCGTCGTCGAGGACCGGACTGCGCCGCGTGTCGTCGGCGCACAGGCGCTCGCGCAGAAGACCGTGCGCGTGGGATTCGACGAGTCGGTGCTGGTCCCGAGCGGGGCTAGCTTCCACCTCACGCCGAAGGGCGCGCCGGCCGTCTCAGTCGCCGTCGCCGGTGTGAACGTCGAGGGGAGTGTCGTCCTCCTCACGCTCGACACCGAGATGACGCCCGACGTGCTTCACGAGGTCGTGGCCGTCGGCGTGACGGATCTCTTCGGCAACGCCGTCCTCGGCCCCTACGACCGCGCCACCTTCACCGGCTTCCGTCCCGCGCGCCCGGAGCGGCGCCGCTTCGATCTGTGGCGCATGCTGCCGAAGCACAACCGACGCGACGACCACACCGGCGACTTGTTCCGATTCGTCGCGTGCCTGCAGGAGGTAACGGACCTCCTGCTCGCCGACGTCGATCGCTGGCCCGATATCTTCGACCTCGAGCGCGCGCCCGAGGCCTTCGTCGACCTCATCCTGCGAGACCTCGGCAACCCGTTCCCGTTCGAGCTCGACGCGATGGGCAAGCGGCGGCTCGCGTCGGTGCTCGTCGAGATGTACCGGCAGAAGGGCACGGCCAAGGGCATCCAGAACGCGATCCGCTTCTTCCTCGGCATCGACATCTCGGCCATCACGCCCTTCAACGCCGACACGCTCTACCTCGGCGAGTCGCTGCTGGGCGTCGACTGGGTGCTCGGCCCCTCCGACCGCTTCGCGCGCTACGCTTTCAACGTCGAGGTCGCGCGCATCCTCACCGACCGTGAGCGCCAGCAGCTCCGCGCCATCGTCGAGTACCTGAAGCCCGCGCACACGCACTTCGTAGACCTCGTCGAGCCGCTGCCGCCGGTGCTGCCGAACCACTGGGAGCTGGGCCTCAGCGACCTGGGCGAGACCACGGACCTACACTGACTTCTTCACGGCTTCGCGCAGCCTGGTACAGGCCGAGTGGAACTCATTGATGATGTGCTCCGCGTCCAGGAGAGCCGCCTTCACCGCCGGATGCATCGCGGGATCGCGAGCTGGATGCTGAGTCACCCACGCTTCGATCCGCTCGATCCGTCTTCGGCGTTCCACGTCATCCGGGCATTTGTCCTGGAGGAACGCGCGCCAGGGTTGCTCTCGCTTCTCGTCGCCGTTGCACCGCGCGCACGCCAAGACACGGTTCATCGGCCCATTTCCGCCACCGCTCTCGAGGTGATCGAGGTGACCCGTTCTGCTCGCACGGTCGATGTGAACAGCGCAGTAGGCGCAGCTCGCGTCGAAGTGCCTCCAGAGGGCGTCCTCCAAGGCAGGCGTCAGGCAGGGGTCGACGATCTCCGAGAGCGTCCGGCGCATGATGTTCTTCGCCTGAGAGACAGTGGGCACTGGGTCCTCGTGAGCTGGGCGGTCGCCACCATCTAACGCCCATCCGCTTGTCCCCGCCAGCCGCTGCTGCCGGCTTTGCCTCCCTGGAGAGCCACGTGGGCGCTCCGAGGCAAGGACATGGCCGATCGCGTCGACTTCTACTTCCGCCAGCGCGTCACCGAGGCCGAGCTCGACCTCGCGTTCGCCTTGCTCGAGAAGGCCGACCGGGACCTCGCCGCCGATCTGAACATCTACGGCATCGTCTCCGGTGCCGTTCCGGCGCCGCACTCGCCGGTCCCCGACCTGACCGTGGACCTCACGGCTCCGGCGCGGGCCTACGACAACCTCGGTCAGCGCATGTTCTTCGGGACCGGGCAGACCGTCGACTGCGCCGTCGACCTCGTGGGCATCCCGACCGACGTGGCCACGGTCGGCAACGAGCGCTGGCTCGGCATCTTCCTTCGCTTCAAGCGCCAGCTCTCCGACCCGCGCACGGACGGCAACTCGCAGCAGGTGTTCTTCCGGCGTGACGAGTCGTTCGAGCTCGTCGTGCGCCAGGCGCCCGAGGGCGCCATCGGCGTCGCGCCGAAGCCCGCGCTCCAGGCGGACGAGCTGCTCCTCTGCGACGTGCGCCGCCGCCCGGGGCAGACGCAGATCCTCGTCGCCGACCTCGACACCTCGCGCCGGCAGGCGTTCATCTTCGCGCAAGGCACCTCGGTGGCCGTGACCACCGGGACGTGGAGCATCCTCCAGCCGCTCGCCGCGACCGTGCAGGCGGCGTTCGATGAGGCAGACGCCGAGCTGCGCGACCACTTCACCGCCGTCGCCCGGCGCCACGCCGCGACCGCCATCGACTACGCGCCGCACGGGTTCGTGGGCGCGGGCAACGTGCAGGCCGCCGTCGACGAGCTGATCGACGACCTCGCGACCGGAGCGGTGGGCAGCTCCGGTGCCTCGCGCGTCGGCGTGGATGCGGCGGCGGGCGCGCCGAACGCGCTCCCTGCGGGCTCCGTCAAGAGCCAGCTCGCGCAGCTCCTCGGCTTCCTGAACACGCACGTGAGCGCGCCGACCGGTGCGCACAACGCGGCGGCCATCGCGGCGACGCCTCACAACAACGTCGCCGGCACGAACGTCCAGTCGCAGCTCCAGGAGATCGTGACGGACCTCGTCGCGACCGGGGCAGCGTCGCCCGGCGCGGGGCTCGTCGGCGTCGATGCGATCGCGGGCGCGCCCACGGCGATCGCTGCGGGCACGCTGCGCGCAGCCCTCGTGACGCTGCTCGGCGGGCTCAACGGCCACGTGAACCAGGCGAGCGGCGCGCACGCGGCGAGCGCAGTCTCGGTCGCCGATTCCGGCAACAACCTCAACGCCGCGAACGTCGAGGCCGCGCTTGCCGAGATCCTCGACGCCGTCGAGGGCGACCACTTCCGAGGCAACGAGGCGAACGCCGGCCAGCACCGCGCGATCCGCCAGCCGCCGCTCGGAGGCACGAAGGCGCTCATTCTCGACTCGAACGCCTCCGGCGCAGCGGCGACGCACCTCCGCATCTACGCGGACGGCTCCTCGGTCTGGTTCACGCTGAACGCGTCCTGGGACGGCGCGCAGTGGGTGCGCGACTCGGGCGGTACCTTCTGCGGCGCGTTCCGCTTCGCGCGCAACGAGATCGAGTTCCTCCACGAGGACTCGTTCGCAGTGACGTTCACGACCTGGACGCGCACGTGGCGCCTCCCGATGAGCAGCACCGTCAACTCCGCGTTCGAGCTGACGGGAACGGTGCGTGAGGTCGGCCGCGTCGGGATGGAGTGGTCCAACGCCGACAGCGCGACGCGGACGCTCGCCGGTGGAGGCTCCGTCACGTTCCGCAACCGGTTCCCGGCGACGCCGTCCTCGATCACGTTCAGCGCGCTGAACACGAGCAGCGGGTTCTCAGGGAGCCCCTCGTCGTACTTCGCCGACCGCGATGGGTTCGGCGTCTTCAGCTACCAGACCATGGCGAGCCTCTCCACGGTCTGGTGGTTCGGCACGTACACCGCGATCGCGTGAGGAGCATCGATGGCCATCCAGGAAATCACCGACCTCGAGATCGTCCAGCGCTGCGCGGGCTGTGATCGCGAGAACCGAGTCGCACTCGCGAACCTCGCGGTAGGCGTGGAGCACGCCGAGCAGGTCGAGGACGGCGTGGTCCCGCTGCCCGAGTGCCCAACGTGTCGCTCGCGGGAGTTCCTCGTGCGCTCGCCCGCGAGCGAGCAGGCGCACCCGGCACAAGGCAGCTCCGGGCACCTCCACCGGCTCATGGTCGACGAGCTGCACTCGCAGCTCGTGAAGAAGGGGCGCGTCGTCGAACCTCTCGTGGGCAAGGTCGCGCAGATCGTTACCAAGCCCATCGCCACCGAGGTCAGGGCCCGCTTCTTCGACAAGGGGCTGAAGCTGCCGGCGCGTGCCGTCGAGGAACTCCAGGGTAAGGAGCCCGGCCAGTGAGCGGCGGCTTCATCGTCGGCGGCAATGCCACGTGCCCGGTCGAGGGCCTCTCGATCCGCACGTTCGCCGAAGACGGCGTCCATCGGTTTCCCTCGAAGGGCAAACGAGCTCGCGCGGTCGAGCTCGTCATCCACGAGACCGTCACGCGCAGCGTCGACTCGACCATCGCGGTCTTGAAGAAGCGCGGGCTCAGCGTCCACCTCGTGATGGGCGCGGACGGCGCGCTCACGCAGCACGGCGACCTCGCGACGGACATCCTCTGGCACGCGAGCCAGCACAACGGCCCGTCGTTCGGCGTCGAGGTCGTGAACCCGTACTACCCGAGCTACCTCAAGCCGGGCCTGCCGTGGGACCGCGTCATCAAGGCGCCGTGGGCGCACAAGGGTGAGTACGTCCTGCCGACACCCGCGCAGGCGGAAGCGGTCGCCGCGCTCGTGCGCTGGACGACGAGCGCGTCCACGCGGGGCATCGCGGTGCCGCGTGTGTGGCCGGGGCTAAGGGATGGACGCTTTGCACTGGGCCTCGTGCCTGCTGCCGCGAAGGCGCCGCTGCCGGGTGTGCTCGCGCACCAGTACTTCGGGCACGCCGACGGCTCGATGCTCGTCCTCTACGCATGGCTGCGCCTCGAGGCCGGGCTCGCGCCGGACGTCGCGTTCGAGGAAGCGGTGAAGCGCGCGACCGGCGTGCGCCGTGCCGACGTTCGAGACCTGCTGCCCACGCCCGCTGTGGCCTGACCAAAGAGGAGAGACGGATGGATACCTTCACCAGCGTTGCGACGTGGCTTCAGGCGACCGGCCCCTACGGCCTCGTCGCAGTGCTCGGCTGGGCCTTCTGGCGCGTGAACGAGAAGAAGGACGCGCAGCTCCGCGAGCTGTTCGACAAGGTGGCCGAGATGGGGCGCGTGCAGACCGAGGCCGTGACCAAGGTCGAGGCCGCTCTCGTCGCGCTCAAGGACGCCATCGAGGACCTGCACGACAGGGCCGCGTGAGTACTGCTTGCGGAGTTCTCGCCAGGTAACGCGGGCTTCCGCGCGCTGGTCGATTTCTCGCTTCTTCGCCTTGGAAGGTCGCCAGAAGGAAGCCTGTATGTCGTCGCGAACGGGGCGCACCGCACGGACCACCCCGACGGAGACGACGACATGAAGGTGAGCGAGCTGATCGAGTTGCTGGAGGAGCAGGACCCGGACGCCGAGGTCCTCGTGATGATGCAGCAGAACTGGCCGTTCGAGTGCTCCTTGGCGGGCGTGACGACGCGCGAGGAGATGCTCCGCGCCGATCGCGACGAGGACGTCGATGGCGACGAAGACGAGGAGCCCCGCCTCGAGCGCGGCACCGCCAAGAACGACGTCTTCCTCGTTGAGGGCGAACAGCTCCGCTACGGCTCGAAGACGGCGTGGAGCGTGGCCACGCGTTGAGCCCGAACGCCGTTCCCGTCGAGGTCGATTCTTCACGGAATGACCTTGCTGGGGGCGCGAACGGAAGCCTGTATGGCGAGGCGATCAACGCGGAGGACGACGATGCAGACGACGAACAGGAAGCGCCCCGGCAAGAAGGAGCCGACGGTCGACGAGCTGCTCGCCGCCATCGCGAAGGCGACGCTCCACATCGACACGCTCGAGACACGCAAGAGCGACTCGCTCGACTTCCACGACGTCGCGGTCTGGTCCGTGAAGGCCGCGCTCGAGGCCGCGTACCGCGCGGGGCTCGCCGCCGCCAAGGAGGAGCGATGAAGACGCTCGGCACCACGACGACCTACGACGGCACCGAGCACGCCTACCTGCGCGGCCACAAGGTGCGCATCGTCGCCGTGCTGAAGAACGCGCTGCGCGCCGACTACGACCCGGACCGGGACGGGCAGTACATCCGCGACGAGGAAGACCTCGAGCGCGCGGGCGGCGTGACCGCCGACGACCGCGTCGAGGTGCAGCCCTGGCTCGCAGCAGAGGGACGCTTCAGCTTCGTGTCGAGCGACCCGCGCGCCATCGACCTCGCGTGCTTCGCGAGCCTCAAGCGCTGACGACCTGAACGACGACGCGCTCCATCACGGAGCGCAAGCCCACCACGCGAGCCAAGGGCGCGCGCGTGAAGGGCGACGTGTACCCAGCGCCCGACGAGGAGAGCAGTCATGAGCACGAAGACCAAGACCACGAAGGCGAAGTCCAAGAAGGAGAACCTCGCAGCCCTCGGGCTGCCGGCGCTGTGGGAGCGCTTCAAGGAGGCGACGGGGGAGACCACCAAGAGCCCGAACAAGAAGTTCCTCGTCCGGCGCATCGAGGAGGCGCTCGCCGCGCGCGCCGTTGAGCCCGCGCCGGCCGAGGAGCCGCAGCGCCCGACGCGCACCAGCGCGCACGCGACGCCGGTGCCCGAGCCCGAGCCCGAGCCCGAGACGACGCTCGCCGAGAGCACGCTGCCGAAGCCGCGCGGTCGGTTCGCGTCGATGACGGTCGAGGAGCTGCAGACGAAGTACCTCGAGGTCGTCGGTCGCTCGACGGGCAGCGACGACCGCCGCTACCTCATCTGGAAGATCCGCGAGGCCGAGAAGGGCCGCATCAACGTCGGACCGCGCAAGACCCGCGCGCGCGATGGCGAGCCGCTCGAGGTGAAGATCCTCCCGCTGCGGCTCGAGGCGGACGTCGCCGACAAGATGGACGAGGCTTGGCGCGCGAAGGGCATCAAGAACCGCATGGAGTTCTTCCGGGGGGCCATCGGTCACTACCTCGCGCATCTCGGCGCGCGAGACGCGGCCGCGCTCTTCACGAACGCGGGCACCACGGGCGCGTGAACGCGGCGGAATCGGCGGGGCGTCGGCAGGCCTACAACCGCCTCCGACGCCCCATGTCCGCGGAACCTCGCGGATATTCCAAGCGCCTGAAAACGCATGAGAAATCAACGTGTTCGGCCTTGCTAGGGGCGCAAACGGAAGCCTGTATGTCCTCACGCGACGGGCACTGGGCCCCGCGTAGAACGCGAGGACGACCACGATGAAGACGCTGCGATTCGGGATCGAGATCGAGACGGTGGGCCTGAGCCGGACGAAGCTCGCCGAGGCCATCCACAGCGTGGTGGGCGGCACCATCTCGAACGACTACCGAGACGTGCGCATCACCACCGCGAGCGGGCGGACCTGGAAGGTGGTGCCGGACGGCTCGCTGAGCGGCGGCGAGAACAGCGGCGAGATCGTCTCGCCGGTCCTCGGCTACGACGACATCGACGAGCTGCAGAACATCATCCGTGCGGTGCGCACGGCGGGCGCGAAGGCCGACCACTCCACGGGCATCCACATCCACGTCGGAGCGGAGCGCTTCGACGCCAAGAGCGTGGTGAACCTGGTCAAGCTGGTTCACAAGCAGGAGCGCCTCCTCGAGCACGCGCTCGGTGTCAGCGAGCAGCGGCTCGCGCGCTACTGCCGCCCGATCGAAGCCCGCTTCATCGAGGCGCTCGAGGCGCGCCGCCCCAAGACGATGAGCGACGTGCGCGACGCCTGGTACGGGCGCAGCGGCGAGACGCCGAGCCGCTACCACAGCAGCCGCTACCGCGGGCTGAACCTCAACAGCCTCTTCTTCAGGGGCACGTTGGAGTTCCGCTACTTCAACGGCACCCTGCATGCCGGCGAGGTGAAGGCCTACGTGCAACTGGTCCTCGCGATGGCCGCCAAGGCGCTCGCCTCGAAGGCCGCATCGAGCAAGCGCCGGGAGTTCAACCCCGCCACCGCGAAGTACGACTTCCGGGTGGTGCTCCTGCACCTCGGGCTGATTGGCGACGAGTTCAAGACCGCGCGCCTGCACCTCACGAAGAAGCTCGCGGGCTCGGCGGCATGGAAGGGCGAGCGCCGCGACCGCCGCCCGGCCGCGAGCGCCCCGGCGAGCGAGGAGGTGGGCGATGCCCGAGCAGCAGCGTGAGGGGCGCGGGGCCGGCTACGACGCCGGCCCTGAACTCGGCCGCCGACGGAAGCGATGGATGACTACGGCGGGCCTCGGCCCGCGGCGAGATGAGAAGATGGGACAGGTGCTCTACTTCGCGTACGGCTCGAACCTCGACGACGACCAGATGCGGTCGCGGTGCGCGAGCGCGCAGCCCGTGGCGCGCGCCGTGCTGCCCAACTACGCGCTCGCCTTCGGCGGCTTCAGCCACCGTTGGGACGGGGCGGTCGCGAGCGTCGTGCGGGCCCGCGGCGCTCGCGTCGAGGGGCTGCTCTACCGGCTCGCCGACACGGACCTCCGCGCGCTCGATCGCTTCGAGGGCCACCCGTTCGCCTACGAGCGCGTCGTGAAGCTGGTGCTCGACGAGCACGGGCAACGCCGTCGCGCAACGACGTATCTGCAGCCCGAGGACGGGTTCGAGCCCTGGGCGCCGCAGCCCGGCTACTTCCGCGTCCTGTGGCGCGCGTACGCCCGCCTGGGCTTCGACGTCGCGCCCCTGGCCACCGCAGCGGGGGTGGAGCCATGAACGCGCCCAACGGCCAGCGTGGCGCGCCCACGCGCGTCTTCGTCTACGGCACGCTCCTCGCCGGTGAGCCGAACCACCGTGTCCTGGCTGGCGCGCGGCTCGTCGCGAACGCGCGCACGCAGGCCGCATTCGAGCTGAGGGACCTCGGACCGTTTCCGGGTCTCGTGAGCGGCGGCGCGCACGCGGTAGCCGGCGAGGTGTATGAGGTCGACGAGGCGACGCTCGCCGCGCTTGACCGGCTCGAAGGGCATCCGCGCTTCTACCGTCGCACGGGCATCGCGCTCGACGACGGGTCGCTCGTCCAGACCTACCTCCTCCCGCCCGAGCAGGTCGAGGGTCGTCCCGTCATCGCCTCGGGCAACTGGCGCTCGCGCCGAAAGGAGACCGCAGCATGAAGATCGTGATGAGAGACGGGCGCGTGTTCCAAGGCACCGCGCTGCAGATCGTGAAGGCCATGCAGGACATTGCGTTCGGCGTCGAGGACTTCACCGTGCCGAAGTACATCGAGTGGGTCGTCGCCAACGCGCGCAAGTTCGAGGAGGTCGAGCTCGACGTGAAGGGCGAGACCGACGAGGAGCTTGCCGCGTCGCTCGTCGCCGAGATGCTCCGCACCGGACTCACGGCGAAGGGGTAGGCAGAAGGCCTGCACACCCGAAGCGCGCGGAACATCGCGCGTTCTTGCGCGAGGTCGAATCCTCGCTTCTTCGCCTTGCTACGGGCGCGAACGGAAGCCTGTATGTCCTCACGCGACGGGCACGGGGCTCGACGCGAAAGCGAGGACGACGACGATGAGGATCAAGAGCACCACCGCCTTCCGCGCCTACGCCGACGCGCGCGCTAAGCGCGCCACCGAGCAGGCGGCAGCCACCGCGCGCTTCATGGTGAAGTCGGTGAACAAGGACGGCTCGATCAGCCGCATGGCGCCCACCAGGAACGACTGGAAGTACGACGCGTTCGCCACCGCCGAGGACGCGGAGAAGCGCCGCGCCCAGCTCGAGGCGATGAACCCCGGCTCGCGCTACGCGGTGGTCGCACTCTGACGCGCGCCACGGGCGCCGACGTTGGCCCACGTGGCCGCGTCACCCAGCCCGGCGTCGTGCCCCGCGTGAAGGGCCACGGGCACGCCCGGGCGCAACGTCGTCGCGGCCCATCGTCGTGTAGGTGCCTGACCTCCAAGTGCCTGAAAGAACATCGAGAATCGACACCCGTCCGCCTTGCTATGGGTCGAAACGGAAGCCTGTATGTCCTCACGCGACGGGCACTTCGCACGACGCGCCACGGAGGACGACGATGAGCACGACGACGAAGAACACGCAGGCGACGAAGACGGTGAGCCAGGGCGAGAGCCGCTACGGAACGCCCGAGCCGCAGATCGCGCTCCGCTTCCCCAAGGGCACCAGCTACCGCGTCGTGAAGGCCGCGCTGCACAAGCTCGCCGCCGAGATCGAGCTGGCCACGCCCGCGAGCGAGCGCTGGTGCGTGAACACCGAGGACTTCAACGAGAGCGGGCGCGTGTACCTCGAGCTCGCCGACGCGACGCCCGTTGAGGCCGCGCGCGGGCTGGCGATGCTCACGAAGCTGGTGGGGTGAGCCCGCTCTCGGCGAATCGCCGCTCTCGAGGGAAAGCGGCCATTCAGGTCCGGTCGCGCAGCCGGTAGCCCACGCCCGGCTCCGTGACGAGGAGCTTCGGACGCGATGGATTCGCTTCGATCTTCTTGCGCAGCTCGGCCATGTGCACGCGAACGTAGTGCGTCTGCGCGGCATACGCCGGGCCCCAGACCTCCTTCAAGATCTGGCGATGGGTGAGCACCTTGCCAGCGTGCTGAGCGAACAGCACGAGGAGCTTGTACTCGATGGGAGTGAGCCGAAGCTCCTGATCTCCGCGGAACACCTCGCGGCGTACGAGGTCGATCTTGAGGTCGCCGAACTCGTAGGACTGCACCTCGGCGCCGCCCCGCGACGCCTCGGCGTGGCGCAGGGCGACGCGCATGCGCGCGAGGAGCTCGTTCACGCCGAACGGCTTCGTGAGGTAGTCGTCGGCTCCCGCATCGAGCGCCGCCACCTTGTCGTCCTCCCGCCCGCGCGCCGAGAGCACGATTACCGGCACCCGGCTCCACTCCCTGAGTTGCCGAGTGAGGTCGATACCATCGCCGTCCGGCAGGCCGAGATCCAAGAGGACGAGATCGGGGTTGTGACTCGTCAAGAGCTGCACACCTTCGGACGCGCGCTCGGCCTCAAGCAGCCTGTAGCCGCGCGACGTCAGCGTCGCGCGGATGAACTTGCGCATCTCAGGCTCGTCCTCGACGACCAGCACCAGCGGGCCGATGGCCGTCATGAGCCAACTCCTTCTGGTGGATCGGAGGGCAACCCTGCGGTCTTCGGCATCACGATGCGGAAGACCGCGCCCCCGGAGGCGCGGGTCTCGGCCGAGATCGTCCCGCCGTGGGCGTCCACGATCGCCTTGCAGATCGGCAGCCCGAGCCCGGCCCCCGACACGCCCACGTGCGGCCCGCGGAAGAACTTGTCGAAGACCTTCGTCTCGGTTCCAGGTGGAATGCCAGGACCATGGTCGATGACCTCGATCGTGACGAGCTGTACTTCTGCTCGTGCTCGCACCTCGATGGACGTATCCGGAGGTGTGTACTTGTCCGCGTTCTCCAGGAGGTTCACGAAGAGCTGCTCGAAGAGGACCGGGTCGACGAACACCAGAGGCACGTCCACGGCGATGTCGACCGTCACGACTCTTCGCTCGAGACGGTCCTCGAGGCGCGTCAGCGAGGAGCTCACGATCTCGTCGAGCGGCACCCAGTCTCTCTTCAGCAGAACGCCGCCGGACTCCAGGCGCGTCATGTCGAGCAGGTTGGCCACGAGGCGCTCCAGGCGCGTCGCCTCTCCGACGATCGAGTCCACGAGCTCAGCGCGCGTCGCTGGCGGGAGGTCTTCGTCGCGCACGGCCGTCGCCGCACCCGTGATCGTCGCGAGGGGCGTCCGCAAGTCATGCGACACCGCGGACAAGAGAGACGCTCGCATCTCCTCGGTACGCGCCCGTACTGTGGCGCCCTTGGCCTCCTCCGAGAGCCGCACTCGCTCGAGCGCTGCGGCCGTCTGCTTGCAGAACAGCTCCAGGAACGCGCGCTGATCGGTCCGGAACGGGAACTCGCCCGCGGGGACCAGCGCCAAGACGCCGAGCCGCGACGGGCCGATGCGGAGCGGCGCGCAGAGCACGCGTGACCCCTGCAAGGTTTCGGTACCTCGCCCTGCGAGCTGGTCGTGCTCGTAGCTCCACTTCGCCACCCCGAGATCCTTGGGGTCGAGCACAGAGCCTTCCGGTGAGGAACTGAGCGTGTGAATGCCTCCGAGTCCATCGAAGGCTAGCACCGCGACGTCTGCCGAAAAGATCTCGGCAGAGTGGCTCGCAGCGACTTGCGCGACCTCCTCGACCTTGTCGGCCGAGGCCAGGTCACGGGTGAGCGCGTAGAGAACGGCGGTGCGCTCCTCCCGTCCCAGCGCGTCCTGCTCTTGCCGCCGAATTCGGCTGACCAACTCGCTGATCGCGATACCGACTCCGAACATCATGGCGAACGTGAGGAAGTAGTTGCGATCGTGGATGGTGAACGTGTGAAACGGCGGGACGAAGAAAAAGTCGTACGCCGCCACGCTCAGGGCTGCGGCGAGCAGGGCCGGGCCCCGCCCGAACCACGCGGAGGCGATCATGACAGCGAGCAGGAAGAGCATCACCAGATCGGGCAACTGAAGGGTTGCCCGCAGCAGCGCGGCGAGGCCCATGGCGACGAGGATGACCACGACGCTCCCGACGTAATGGCGCGTGGGAGAACGAGGAGAGCTGGCCGGCGAGGGCCGCGGAGTCGCCTCGCCCGACTCGTCGCCGCTGATGACGTGAACGTCAATATCACCACTGCCTCGCACGACGTCGTCGAGGAGCGATCCTCGCAGCCGATCCCGGAAGCGCGAGTGCGTGGGCTTGCCGATGACGATCCGGGTGACGTTGTGCTTGCGGGCGTAGTGCAGGATCGCCTGGGGTACGGTCGGACCGCTGAGCCGGGTAACCGTGCCACCGAGGCTCTCGGCGACGCGGAGATGAACCTCCAGGCGCTCACGATCCGCCTCGCTCATCGCGCCCACGCTCGAAGGCTCGACGTATGCGGCGACCCAGGGGCAGCGGAGCCCCGCCGCCATCCGCGCGGCGGCGCGGATGAGCCTTCCTGAGCTCGGCGCCGGTCCCACGCAGACGAGGATGCGCTCGCCCACCGGCCAGGTGGCGGCCACGCCTTCTTGCTCTCGAAACTCGCGGACGTCTTCGTCGACGTGCTGGGCCGTGCGCCGCAGCGCGAGCTCTCGAAGCGAGAGCAGGTTCCCGCGTTGGAAGAAGTGCTCCGCGGCGCGCCGCGCCTGCTCCGGGAGATAGACCTTGCCCTCCTTCAGGCGCTGGAGGAGCTCCTCGGGCGCGATGTCCACCAGCTCGATGGAGTCCGCTCGGTCGACGACGGAGTCTGGAACGGTCTCACGAACCTGGACGCGGGTGATCTGCGCGATGACGTCGTTCAGGCTCTCGATGTGCTGGACGTTCATCGTCGTGAAGACGTCGATGCCCGCCGCGAGCAGCTCCTCGATGTCCTGCCAGCGCTTCGGGTGCCGCGAGCCGGACGCGTTCGTGTGGGCGAGCTCGTCGACGAGCAGCAGCTTGGGCTTCCGTGCGAGCGCCGCGTCGAGGTCGAACTCCTCGAGCACGCGCCCTCGGTACTCGACCTTTCGCCGAGGCAAGAGCTCGAGCCCGAGGACGAGCGATGCGGTCTCGTGCCGCCGATGCGTCTCGACGAGGCCGACGACCACGTCGAGCTTCTGGTCCGTCACGAGGTCCCGAGCGACCTGCAGCATGCGGTACGTCTTGCCGACGCCCGGCGCGAAGCCGAAGAAGATCTTGAGCTTCCCCCGGCGCTTTCGCGCCTCCTCCTCCTGCACGCGCCGAAGTAGCGCGTCGGGGTCGGGTCTGTCGGGTCGCTCGCTCATCGGTTCCAGTCCTGTTCGTGCGTACAGTTAGGTGCCGCCGCCGGCCAGCCCGTCAAGCGCAAGGTTCAGTCGGAGGACGTTCACCCTCGGTTCGCCGAGGACACCCAGGCTGCGTTCTTCTACGTGCGCCTGGACCAGCGCGCGAACCCGGTCTTCGGGGAGGCCCCGCGCCCGGGCGACGCGGCCGACCTGGAAGAGAGCCGCTGCCGGTGAGATGTGCGGATCGAGACCGCTGCCGGAAGCCGTCACCAAATCGACCGGCACCGGCTGCGCGGTGTGTTCCGGATGCGCAGCCCGCAGCGCAGCGACGCGGTCTCCCACCGACGCGATGAGCGCAGGGTTCGAGGGCCCGAGGTTCGAGCCCGTCGACGCGCGCGCGTCGTAGGGCAGAGGACTTGTGGCCGACGGGCGTCCCCAGAAGTAGCGGGGCTCGTCGAAGCTCTGGCCGATCAGGGCGGACCCCACGACCTGTCCGCCGCGTTCGAGCAAGCTGCCGTTCGCCTGCTCCGGAAAGACGACCTGCGCCACCCCGGTAACCGCGAGCGGATAGGCGATACCCGTGACCACCGTGAAGAGGCCGAGGAGGACCGCTGCCGGACGAAGAATGCTGATCATGTTGATCACCTTTCAGCTCACTCCCATCGCGGTCAGTGTGACGTCGATGAGCTTGATACAGGGAAACGGGAGCAGGACGCCGCCGAGGCCGTAGACGAGGATGTTCCTGCGGAGGAGCGCGGGCGCCGGGGCAGGCCGGTACTTGATCCCCCGGAGCGCCAGCGGGATGAGCGCGATGATGATCAGCGCGTTGAAGATGACCGCGCTGAGCACCGCTGTCGTCGGCGAGTGCAGCCCCATGACATTGAGCGCCCCGAGCGCCGGATAGGTCGCGACGAAGGCCGCCGGGATGATGGCGAAGTACTTCGCGAGGTCGTTGGCGATGCTGAAGGTCGTCAGCGATCCGCGGGTCATGAGCATCTGCTTGCCGATCTCGACGATGGACAGGAGCTTGGTCGGGTTCGAGTCGAGGTCGACCATGTTCCCGGCTTCCTTTGCGGCCTGCGTCCCGGTGTTCATGGCCACGGCGACGTCCGCCTGGGCGAGCGCGGGCGCGTCGTTCGTGCCGTCACCGGTCATCGCGACGAGATGACCCTTCTGCTGGTAGTCGCGAATCATCGCGAGCTTCGCCTCGGGGGTGGCCTCGGCGAGGAAGTCGTCGACGCCCGCCTCGGCGGCGATCGCCGCAGCGGTGAGCGGGTTGTCACCCGTGATCATCACGGTTCTGATGCCGATGCGGCGCATCTCCGCGAAGCGCTCTCGGATCCCGCCCTTCACGATGTCCTTGAGCTGGACGACCCCGAGCACCCGCGCGCCGTCGGCGACCACGAGCGGCGTCGCGCCCTGCTTCGCCACCTCTTCGACCATCGCCCGAACCTGGGCCGGGAACGTCCCTCGGTTCTCCTCGACAAACCGCACGATCGCGTCGGTCGCGCCCTTCCGGATCTGCCTCCCGTTCAGGTCGACGCCGCTCATCCGGGTCTGTGCGGTGAAGGGCACGAAGGTCGCGCCCAGCGCCTCGACGTCACGTCCTCGCAGGCCGTGCTTCTCCTTCGCCAGGACGACGATCGAACGCCCTTCGGGCGTTTCATCCGCGAGCGACGAGAGCTGCGCGGCATCGGCGAGCTCGCTCTCCTTCACGCCAGGAGCCGGGAGGAAGTCGGTCGCTTGGCGGTTGCCGAGCGTGATGGTGCCCGTCTTGTCGAGGAGCAGGATATCGACGTCGCCTGCCGCCTCGACGGCCCGTCCGGAGGTGGCGATGACGTTCGCTTGGATCATGCGGTCCATGCCCGCGATGCCGATCGCCGACAGCAGGCCACCGATGGTGGTCGGGATCAGGCAGACGAGGAGCGCCACGAGGATGGTGAGCGGCACCGCGCTGCCTTGGCCTGAGCTCGTGACCGCGTACTCCGAGAACGGGAGCAGCGTGACAGTCGCGAGCAGGAAGATGATCGTCAGCGCCGCGAGCAAAATGTCGAGCGCGATCTCGTTCGGCGTCTTCTTACGCTTGGCGCCCTCCACCATCGCGATCATCCGGTCGAGGAACGTCTCGCCGGGGTTCGTGGTCACGCGAACGATGAGCCAGTCGGAGAGGACGCGGGTTCCTCCGGTGACCGCGCTTCGGTCGCCACCGCTCTCGCGGATGACCGGGGCGCTCTCGCCAGTGATCGCGCTCTCGTCGACCGAGGCGACACCTTCGATGATCTCCCCATCCGCCGGGATGAGCTCCCCGGCAGCGACGAACACCACGTCGTCGATGCGGAGAGACGATGAGGCCACATCGTCCAGCGCGTCAGCGCGACGCGCCGGATCCGCCAGATGAACGGTGTGCTCGACACCGCGCTTCAGCCGCTTCGCGATGACGTCCTGGCGCGCCTTGCGGAGCGTGTCCGCTTGCGCTTTGCCACGTCCCTCGGCCATGGCTTCGGCGAAGTTGGCGAAGAGGACCGTGAACCAGAGCCAGAGGGCCACGGCGAGGATGAAGCCCGGATGGGCGTCGCCTTGGCCCGTGGCGGCGGCGTGGATGAAGAGGAGCGTCGTGAACGCGCTCCCGATCTCCACGACGAACATGACGGGGTTCTTCACCATGCGCCGAGGGTCGAGCTTCTTGAATGCGTCGACGATCGCCGGGCGCATGATGGACATCTCGAACAGCGGTCTCGGGTGGTGTGCGGTGTGTGACATGACTTTGTCCTTTCAGTGGCCCGAGAGCTGGAGGTGCTCGACGATGGGACCGAGCGCGAGCGCGGGGATGAACGTCAGCGCGCCTACTAGAACGATCGTCCCGACCAAGAGCCCCACGAAGAGCGGCGTGTGCGTCGGCAGGGTCCCTGCGCTCGCAGGTACGAGCTTCTTCTTCGCGAGGGAGCCCGCGATCGCGAGCACCGGGACGATGACCCAGTAGCGCCCGATCAACATGCACAGGCCGATTGCCGTCGCGTAGAACGTCCCGCTGGCGGTGAGTCCGCCAAACGCAGAGCCGTTGTTGTTCGCGCCGGACGAGAACGCGTAGAGGATCTCGCTGAAGCCGTGTGCCCCCGGGTTCCCGAGAGCCTCTTTCGTCTCCGGCACCTGGGACGCGATGGCGCTTCCCACGAGCACCGCTGCGGCCGGGAGGAGGATGACGAGCGACGCCATCGTCATCTCGTAGGCCTCGATCTTCTTGCCGAGGTACTCGGGGGTGCGACCGACCATGAGGCCGGCGATGAAGACGGCGATGATCGCGTACACGAGCATGCCGTAGAGCCCGGAGCCGACGCCGCCGAAGATGATCTCGCCGAGCTGCATCAGCCACATGGGCACGAGACCCCCGAGCGGCGTGAAGCTGTCGTGCATGGCGTTGACCGACCCGTTCGAGGCTGCGGTCGTGACCACCGCCCATTGGGCGCTGTTCGTAATACCGAAGCGGACCTCCTTGCCCTCCATGTTGCCGCCCGACGAAGCGGCGGACGCGAGCTGATCCACGCCCGCGGCGGTGAAGAGCGGGTTTCCGGCTTGCTCGAACGAGGTCGTGGCGATGAGCAGCGGAATGAAGATCGCCAGCATCGCCAGCAACACCGCCCAGCCCTGTCGGCGGTCCTTCACCATCGCCCCGAACGTGAAGCAGAGCGCCGCTGGGATGAGCAGGATCGCGAGCACCTCGAAGAAGTTCGAGAGCGGCGTCGGGTTCTCGAACGGGTGGGCCGAGTTGACGTTGAAGACGCCGCCGCCGTTGGTGCCGAGCTGCTTGATGGCAATCTGCGACGCTGCCGGACCGAGAGCGAGGATCTGGTCGATGACACTCCCCGTGTCGGTGCTCACCGCGTCGAGCAGACGCGCGGTCGCCGAGCCGGAGAACGTCTGAACCACACCTTGGGAGACCAGCAGGAGCGCCAAGACGAAGGAGAGCGGCAAAAGGACGTAGAGCGTCGTGCGGGTCAGATCGACCCAGAAGCTGCCGAGTCCTTCGGCCGTGCGTCGCGTGAACCCTCGGATGAAGGCGACCAGCACAGCCATGCCCGTCGCCGCCGAGACGAAGTTCTGCACGGCGAGCCCGAGCATCTGTGTGAGGTGGCTCATCGTCGTCTCGCCGCCGTAGGCCTGCCAGTTCGTGTTCGTGGCGAAGCTGACTGCGGTGTTGAACGACACCTCCGGCGACACGTTCGCGAGGCCTGCCGGGTTGAGCGGCAGTGCGGCCTGCGTGCGCTGAAGGAGGTAGAGCACGAGCGCGCCGAGGAGATTGAAGACGAGCACGCTGACCGCGTACTTCTTCCAGGACATCTCCTCGTCGGGGCGGACGCCCGCGAGTCGATAGAAGACCCGCTCGAGCGGGCCTAGTACGCGCTGAGCGAGGCGGGCCTCGCCGCTGTACACGCGGGCCATGTACGAGCCGAGGGGCACCGCGAGCGCGAGCAGCGCGATCAGGAAGACCGCAAATTGGAGGACTGCGTTCGCGGTCATGACAGCTTCTCCGGGAAAAGGAGCGCGAAGCCCAGGTAGGCGAGGAGGAGCACGGCGAGGACGCCGCCGACGATGAGCAGTGACGTCATGGCTCTAGACCCTCTCGCAGAGGCGCACGAAGCCCCAGGTGAGCAGGAAGAACCCGCAGATGATGGTGATGAAGACGATGTCCATGATTCAGCTCCTCAGCGAGACGGTTGGGGTGCGAACCGCGCTGCGAGGTCGCGGCACTCGCTGTCGCACTCCGGAAAGCGCTTGATGAAGTCGGCCTGCTGCCGGCAGTACTCGGCCACCTCGGGCCCGCGCGCCTGCGTGCAGGAGGAGCGAAGGGTCTCGCGCGTCCTCTCGTACAGGGCGCGCCGCTCGGGCTCCGGGAGCTCCGAGAGCTCGTGGTCGAGGCGCGTGTGCATGAAGACCGCGAGCAGAGCCGCGGAGAGCAGACCTAGCGCTGCTGCGAGCCACGCCAGGACACGCCGCGCGTTTGATGAGAGGGGCATCATCGTTCGCTCCGTTCAGAACCACGTGGTCGCTCCGATGGTGAGGGTGTCTTGCGACGCGCGGTTCGCGACGAACGGGGTCGCGCCACCGTCTCCAGCGACGTTGCCTCCGAAGTACATGTCGGCACCGGCGTGGTCGTGGCGGTACTCGAGCTGGAACGACACGCGCTCGTGTGGCCGGTAGTCGACGGTCGCCGTGCCCGAGCTGACCCACGGTGCCGGCCAGAAGATCGGCGCTGCTCGTCCGACGGCGTTTTCGGCGGCGTGCTCGTAGAAGACGTCACCGCGGACGGCGAAGGAGAGCTGGTCGACGACTCGGAAGCGGGCGTAGAGCGCGCCCGCCGCCCACGCGCTCACGCCGAACTCGTTCGGCTCGAAGCCGCCGTTCGCGTGGGCGCGGAGCGAGAGCCACGGCGTCGCCTGCCAGGTCACGTGGGAGTCGAACAGATGGCGCCAGGCTCGGTTCTCGGGCGCACCCTGAGCACGCTCGATGCCGCCGAAGTAGAGAAGCGACGCGGAGACGTCGGAGCGTTCGTAGGTGAGCTGGGCCGAGACCGACTTCTCGTCGTTGTTGTCGACGACAGAGTTCCAGCCGTTGTAGCCCGCGAGCGTCACTGTCCACTCGTCGGTGAGCGCGTACGAAGCCCGCACGCCGGTGTGATAGAAGGGCAGCCCGAAGAACAGGTTCGATCGCGACCAGTTCCAGTTGTCATGCACCGCGATCGACTCCGGGCCGATCGGCGACAGGAACAGCCCCGCGGTCACGGTGAGCCCGCGACCGACTCCGAAGCGGTATCCGGCGTACGCCTGCTGGAGGTACTTCCAGAGCTCCGCGTCGCTGGCGTTCGCGCCGCTCGCGCCTGGTGCGTTCGGTTCGCTCAGGTAGTACGTCGAAGGCGTGTGGCCGACCTGTAGCGTCAGCCGGCCGACGAGTCCCTGGTAGTCCCACGCTGCATCGAGCGCGACGTTCGAGAGGGTGAAGGTGTTGTGACGATTGTCGAAGCCGCGGAAGTTGGTGATGCCGTTCGACGGGTTGTTGAAGTTCCACTGGTACAGCGCCTCGGCGTAGCCACCGAGGACGAACGGGTTCGGCGCCGTGTCGGTCGCGGGGATCGCAGACGCTGTGCCCGCGTCGGCAGTCGCCGGCGTCACCTCGGGCGCGGCGGTACGGGCGTCTCGTTCGGCTTCGAGCTGACGAACACGCGCGAGCAGATCGTCGAGCTGCGCTTGCGTGGGAGCGTCGGCGGCAACGGTGCCGTCGGGATCGGTCGTCCCACCATCGGGCGCTTGAGCGTGCGCCAGGCTGCCCAGCGTCAGGACGCTGGCGGCGAAGACAGCCGGAAGGATGCTGAGGGACGACGAGCGCATGGGTGACTCCTTGCACCCAGTTCGTACCGCCTCCCGGATCTCGCCGCGGTCAAGCCGGGTCGTCCGGACATCAAGAAAAGATCAACTTGGCGCTCGTCCACAGGCGGCGACGGCCGGCGCGAAGCGAAGGCGCTCGCGGACGACTGGCCGTGCGGGCGCCGTTCGTCGCGCCTCGCGAGCCTTCGCCCCGATGATCAACAGGCTCGGCCCCATCGCGCACGCCGAAGCTGTTGACCAACGGGGCCGACTGTTGATCGCCGGGTACGCAGTTAAACGCCTCTCGGCTTCTCTCTCCCCACGGGCCAGGAGAGAGAGCGAGAGAGCTGTCCCACGCGGCGCCCATCGAGCTCGCTCGGCGCTCTCTGCGAGCACGCGCGAGAGCGCCGCTGAGGCACGCGCAGCGCGTGAAACGCCCGGAGTTCTGGGGAGAAACGGCGAAGCCCCCTCGGATCGCTCCTTGGGGGCTTCTGTTTACCGACCCTCGCCGAAGGTTGGCGACGAGAGAAAAATGGCTCCCGAACCTGGACTCGAACCAGGGACATGGTGATTAACAGTCACCCGCTCTACCAGCTGAGCTATTCGGGAAAACGACGGGCGCGGAGATACGGGCAGAGCCGTTCGAAGTCAATGGTCCATCGCCGCACTGTCCCGACATACGCCGCGGTGACCGGCCCCTGACCGGCTCCCTGTGGGCGGTTACGCTGCCCACGGCATGATCGAGGAACTGAAGAGGATGGCGCCTGTCGACGTGCCGTGGAGTGCGCTCGAGCAGGCCTATACCGATCCGCCGCGCGTCTACCACGACCTCTCCCACGTCCTCGACGTCGCCCGCACCTGGTCGCGCGAGACCTGGCGGCAGCCCGCGGAGACCTTCCTCGCCGTGCTCTTCCACGACGCCGTCTACGTCGTCGGCAACGCCGACAACGAGGTGAAGAGCGCCGACCTCTGCGACGCGCTCTGCGGCCCCAACCCCCGCGTCCGCCAGCTCATCGAGCTCACCGCCCGCCACGGCAAGCTGTCTCCGCAGGACGTCGACGACGAGGCCGCCCGGTTCCTCGACTGCGACATGGCCATCCTCGGCGCCTCGCCCGAGCGCTTCGCCCTCTACGAGCAGCAGATCGCCGCCGAGTACCAGCCCCTCATCGGCCAGGAGGCCTACGCGAAGGGCCGCCGCGCCTTTCTTCAACGCCTGCTCGCGAGCCCGCGCATCTTTCTCTCCGACGCCTTTCACGGCCGCTTGGACGCGCAGGCCCGCGCCAACCTGCGCCGGGCGCTGCAGTGACCAGGGCCGCCGACCGCGTCCGCAGCATCGACTGGTCCGCGCTCGACGGGCTCGACCTCCGCGAGCCCATCGCCCGCATCCTCGAGAACCAACCCGCCGAGCGCGTGCTCGACCGCTTCCTGCGCGCCCACCGCGACTTCACCGCCGCGCAGCGCAAGGTCACCGCCGAGGCGCTCTTCGGCATCGGCCTCTGGCGCCGCCGGCTCGCCCGCCAGGGAGGCGACCCGCTCCACGCGCTCACCCACCTCGGCCCCGACCCCGACGACTTCGCCGACCGGCACTCGCTGCCCGACTGGCTCGCCGCGGAGCTCCAGCGCACGCCCGACCCCGAAGCGCTCGCCGACGCGCTCAACCTGCCCGGCCCCATCACGCTGCGCGCGCGCGACGATCGCGATCGCCTCGCCGCGGAGCTCAAGCAGCAGGGCATCGAAACCCGCCCCGGCGCGCTCGCGCCGAACGCCCTCATCGTCACGTCCGACCGACCGAACCTCTACGGCCTCGATCGCAGCGACTTCGAGGTGCAGGACGAAGGCAGCCAGTGCCTCGGAGAGCTCGTGCAGGCGAAGCCGGGCATGACCGTCCTCGACCTCTGCGCCGGCGCCGGCGGCAAGACGCTGCAGCTCGCGTCGAAGGGCGCGACCGTGCACGCCACGGACGTCGATCTCGAGCGCCTCGAGCGCCTGCGCCGCCGCGCCGAGCGCGCCGGAGCCACGAACGTCCTCATCCACCAGAACGACCCTCCGGCCGCCGACGCCGTGCTCGTCGACGCCCCGTGCTCCGAGCTCGGCGCCCTGCGCCGCGGCCCCGACCTGCGCTGGCGCCTCGACCCGGCCACGTTCGAGAAGCTGCCCGCGCTGCAGCTCGCGCTCCTCGAGAAGGCCGCGCGCCTCGCGACGAAGCGCATCGTCTACGCCACCTGCACCTTCCGCCGCGAAGAGAACGAAGACGTCTGCGACCGGTTCGAACGTTCCACCTCCGCGTGGAGACGAACGACCGTCTTCCGCTGCTGGCCGCACGTCGAAGGCACTGACGCTTTCTTCGCTTGTGTCTATGAGCCTCATCCAAAAAACGCAGCGTGACAGCGCCGTCGTGTGAGGGCGGACAGGGGCGCTCCAAGATCCGCGAAACGATTTCGACCGCGCGCTGGTACGGCGAATGCTCCGTCGCGCGTCACATGCGCACGCTCATGGCCGTGATGACGCTGCTCGCCGCCGCTCCCGCACTGGCCGACGACGAGGCGTTCCAGCCGCAGCCGCAGCCAGAGGGCGCGCCAGCCGAGCAGGTCGTCAGCACCCCGTACTGGTCGACCTGCCAGCAGATCTGGCAGCGGTCTCCGTACGTCGTGAGCAGCCCGTACTGGTTCCCGCACCACGCGCTCCCCGTCCCGTCCGGGGGAAGCGCGAGCAGCCCCGGCGGCTCCGGCTCCAGCGGCGGCGGCTCCTCCGGCTCGGGGACCTCGAGCGGCGGCAGCTTCTTCCGCGGCGGCGGCGGCTCCGGCGCGGGAGCGGGCTACGCCATCCTCGCGCTCGCGGTCGTCGCCGTCGCCGTGCTGCCGCTCGTCGTCTATGCCGCCGACAGCGACGCCGACCCGCTCACCCTCGAGCGCTTCTACTGCCCCGAGTTCAACTTCACCGCCAACGGCGGCGTGCAGATCCCCACCGGCGCGGGCCAGAACATCGTCGGCCTCGGCGTCGCGAAGATCCGCGCCGACATCGCCTACGTCGGAGCCATGGCCGAGCTCGGCCTCATGCCCAGCGGCAACTCGCTCGGCGCCACCTTCTCCGCGCACTTCCTCGTGCGCCCGCCGCCGAAGGCTCACATCGAGGGCGCCCTCGCGCTCGGCGCCCGCCGCGCCATCGGCCCCGGAGGCACGCTCGACGGCTTCGAGGTCGCGCTCCCGCACACCTACGTCTTCAACCGCGACGGCTACAGGAAGATGGGCCTCGAGCTGATGCCGCGCGTCTTCATCAACCCCCGCGCGGTCGACGTCGGCGCCGACCTCGCGTTCGTCGCGCCGCTCGCCGACGTGCTCCAGGTCCGCGTGGGCATCGGAGCGTTCAGCCACGCGTGGCAGGTGCAGCTCACCGCTTCGGCGGGCCTCGTCGCGCACCTGTAATCGGCTTCACGCCCGATGCGCGCTTGATGCCCGAAGCCCGGTGCGACTCGATCGCCTTCACGTCTTTCTCGAGCGCCTTCAGCTCTGCCTCGTGCTCCTGCTCGCGCACCTTGCGGCCGCTGAACCGGAGCCACGCCCAGACCACGATGATGACCAGCGCTCCGGGCAGCGACCAGAGGAACGCGCGCTGCGGCCCCGCGAGCAGCTGATCCGGCGCCCAGCCCTTGTCGCGCACGCCGACGACGAGCAGCGGAGCCTGCTCCTGCTGAATGCGCTGCCACACGTTCGCGACCGCCTCGGCGCGCATCTGCAGATCGTGGTCGAGCTTGAAGCCGCGCTCCTGGAAGCGCCAGCGCATCGCCTCCGTGCGGTCGTGCAGCAGCTTCACGTGCGGCATCAGCCGCGCCGCCTCGAGGTAGTGCCCGTACGCCTCGGTGAGCTGCTGCTGTGACGCCTTGCGGCCGTCGTCGAGCCCGAGCAGCTCGGCTGCCGCGGCGAAGTGCTCGGCGGCGCGGTACTCGGGGCTGTTCCAGTACGTCGCCCAGACGTAAGCGACGACGAGCAGCGCGTAGACGCCGAGCACGATGAAGAGCCCGTACGGTACGGGGAACGGCTGGCGCTGTTGCTTCACGCCACCCCAGCATAGTGTCCCTGGCCGTGTCGTTTCGTCCGGTTCCGAAGCTCTCCGCCCGCGCGCGTGTGGCCGTCATCGCGCCCGCCGGCCCGTTCGACCGCGCCTCGTTCGAGAAGGGCCTGGGCCTCGTCGGCGCGCGCTACTCACCCGTCGTCGACCCCGGCATCTTCTCCGCGCACCGGTACCTCGCCGGAGACGACGCGCGCCGTCTCTCCGAGCTGCGCGTCGCCACGGCGGCGGACGGCATCTTCTGCGCGCGCGGCGGCTACGGCGTCCACCGCCTGCTGCCGGCGCTGAAGGCGCAGGACGTGAAGCCCCAGCCGCTCGTCGGCTTCTCCGACATCACCGCGCTGCACGCCCTGTGGCAGTGCGCCGGCTACCGCAGCCTGCACGCGCCGGTGCTCACCCAGCTCGGCAACCAGCCACCCGACGTCGTCGAGCGCCTCTTCGCCACGCTCGAGTCCGAGCGTCCGCCCGCGCCGCTCCTTGGCACCGGAGCCATCGGCGCCGGCGCCGTCGAGGGCCCGCTGCTCGGCGGCAACCTGTCGGTCTTCACCCGCCTCATCGGCACTCCCTTCATGCCGCCGCTCGACGGAGCCGTCCTCCTCATCGAAGACGTCGGCGAGCGCCCGTACCGGCTCGATCGCATGTTCATGCACCTGCGCCTCGCCGGCATCACCACCCAGGTCGCAGGCTTCGCGCTCGGAGAGTTCACCGGCTGCGAAGAGAAAGATGCGCCCTACAGCGCCGCCGACGTGCTCTCGGAGCTCATCGCGCAGACCGGCAAGCCGTGCGTCTTCGGGCTGCCCATCGGCCACGGCGCCGTGAATCAGCCCGTCCCGCTCGGAGCCCGTGTCCGCCTCGACACCGCTGGGCGGCGGCTCGAGTTCCTCGAGGGGCTCGTCACGCCGTGAAGATCATCGACGAAGGAGTCGCCGAAGGGGTCTTCCCCTTCGCGCGCGCCGAGGTGCTTCACCGCGGCAACCGCGTCATCACCGCCGGCAATGCGCCCGAGGCCATGCTGTTCGATCTCGCCTCCGTCACGAAGGTGATGTCGACGACGGCGATCTGCCTCGATCTCATCAAGCTCGGAGCCCTCGACCTCTCCACGCCCGTCATCGGCGTCACCGTCGAGGACCTGCTCTTCCACCGGTCGGGCCTTCCCGCCTTCCTGCCGTTCTTCGCCGAGGCGCTCACCACCTGGCCCCAGCTGCAGGACGACAGCTGCCCGGGAGAGGTCCGCGAGGCCGCGCGGGCCCACGTCGTCGCCGCCGCCTCCGGCACGCCGCGCAAGCCCGCCGGCAAGGCCGCGGTCTACTCGGATCTCGGCTTCATCATCTTGGGAGAGCTGCTCGCCGAGCGCGGCGGCGCTCCCCTCGATGCGCTCTTCCACCGCCACGTCGCCGAGCCACTGAAGCTCGAGAACGCCACCTACCGGCGGCTGAGCGGCAAGCTCGACGCGCCCATCTTCGTCGCCGCCACCGGCGCCACCCGACCTCGCGAGCCCGCGCCCGGGCAGGAGGGCATGTGGAACGTGCCGACGCGGCCCACGCGCCCCGCAGAGGTCGACGACGACAACGCGTGGGCGATGGATGGTGTCTCCGGCCACGCCGGCCTCTTCGGCACGGCCCGCGACGTCGCGCTGTACGGGCAGGCGGTGCTCGAGGGGCGCTTCGCGCTGCCGCCGGGCTGCGAGTGGGGCCCCGACCGCTCGACGCCCGGCAGCACGCGCGCGCTCGGCTTCGACACGCCCTCCGCCGAGGGAGCGTCCTGCGGGCAGCGCTTCGGGCGCGCCGGGCCCCGCGGCGCCATCGGGCACCTGGGCTTCACCGGCACGTCGCTGTGGGTCGACTTCGATCGCGAGCTCGTCGTCGCGCTGTGCACGAATCGGGTGGCGCTCGGCCGCGCCAACGTGAAGATTCGGGAGTACCGGCCCCGCTTCCACGACGCGGTGCTGGCCGAGCTGGGCCTATGACTTCAGACGACAACGGCAACGTCCTCGCCACCATCGACCCGAAGACTCCGCGGCGCATCCACCTCGTCGGAGTCGCCGGCACCGGCATGGGCTCCTTCGCGGGAATGCTCAAGGCCGCCGGCTACGAGGTGACCGGCTCCGACGAGAACGTCTACCCGCCGATGAGCCACCAGCTCGAGGCCTGGGGCATCCGCGCCCTCGCGCCGTATTCGCCGGGCAACCTCGACGAGGTGAAGCCCGACCTCGTCATCATCGGCAACGTCATCCGCCGCGTGAACCCCGAGGCCACCGCGGTGCGCGAGCGGCGCCTGCCGTCGATGAGCTTTCCCGCCGCGCTCGGCTCGCTGTTCCTCAAAGACCGGCACTCCATCGTCATCGCCGGCACGCACGGCAAGACGACCACGTCGGCGCTGATGGGCCACGTGCTCGCGGCGGCGGGTCGCGATCCGACCTTCCTCGTCGGTGGCGTCACCAAGAACTACGGCGGCAACTACCGCCTGGGGAAGGGCCCGCACTTCGTCGTCGAGGGCGACGAATACGACACCGCGTACTTCGACAAGGGCCCCAAGTTTCTCCACTACCAGCCGAAGACGGTCATCCTCACCAGCATCGAGCTCGACCACGCGGACATCTACCGCGACCTTCAGCACTACGAGTCGTCGTTCGAGAAGCTCGTCGAGCTCATCCCCGCCGACGGCACGCTGGTCGTCTGCTCGGCGTGGCCCAACGCGCTGCGCATCGCGAAGCGGTGCAAGGGCAGGGTGGTCGAATACGCCTCGGCGCCGGCGCGCTTCTCGAGCGAGGGCGCGCGCTTCGATCCCGGCGGTGGCGAGGTGCTGTTGCCGCTCGGTGGGCGGCACAACGTCGAGAACGCGATGGGCGTCTACGCCGCGGCGCGCTCGCTGGGCCTCACGCACGACGAGATCGCGAAGGGCTTCGCCTCGTTCCAGGGCGTGAAGCGGCGGCAGGAGGAGCGCGGCACCGTGCGCGGCGTCCTCGTCATCGACGACTTCGCCCATCACCCGACCGCGGTGCGCGAGACGATCGCCGCGGTGAAGGGCCGCTACGCCGGCCGCCGGCTCGTCGCCGTATTCGAGCCGCGCTCGAACACCAGCCGGCGCAACCTGCACCAGGACGAGTACGCGCGCTCGTTCGGCGGAGCCGATCGTGCCTTCGTGAAGGTGCCGGAGAAGCACGACAAGATTCCCGAAGGAGAGGGGCTCGACGTGCCGCGCCTCGCGCGCGAGCTGAGCGCCGGCGGGATTCCGACCGAGGCCGGCGCCACCGTCGACGGTCTCGTCGAGCAGGTCGCGGCCGACGCGAAGACCGGAGACGTCGTGCTCGTGATGAGCAACGGCGGCTTCGGCGGTTTCATCGACAAGCTGCTCAAGCGCCTGGAGGGAACGTGATGCGTGCGCTCTTGTGCCTCGTGGTGATCCTCGCTGCGTGCGTGAAGCGCGAGCCGCCGCCAACGGTCACCGGGCCGCGCAGCGAGCACCCGGCGATCGCGCTGTCTCCGCTCGACTTCACGTTGAACCGGTACCCGGACAAGCAGCCGTTCAAGCTGTCGAGCCTGAGGGGCAACGTGGTGCTGCTCGACGTCTGGGCGACGTGGTGCGAGCCGTGCCGCGACTCGCTGCCGATGTACCAGGACATGCAGAAGGAGCTCGGGCCGAAGGGGTTCAAGGTGCTGGCGCTGAACGTCGACGCAGACCCGTCGCAGATCCCGAAGTTCCTCGACGAGACGAAGCTGGAGCTCGACATCCTGCTCGACCCGAACGCCGAGTACGCCGAGAGCACGCTGAAGGTGAAGATGATGCCGACGGCGCTGATGATCGACCGCAAGGGCAACGTGCGCAGCGTGCACGAAGGCTTCGCCGAGGAGTTCCTGAGCCGGTACCTGAAGGAGGCTGAGGATCTGCTGGCCGAGAAGGTGGAGCCTTAGAAGAAGCTCTCGGGGACGAAGATGATGTCGCCGGGCTGCAGCTGGAAGTTCTTCTCGCGGCCCTGCTCGATGTCGGCGACGGGCACGCGGACGCGGGTCTCCTGGCCGGAGACGAGGCGGGTGACCGACGTGCCGTTCTTCTGCGCGAGCTTCGTGAAGCCGCCGGCGAGCGTGACCGCCTGGATGATCGACATGTTCTCCTCGTAGGGGAACGTGCCGGGCTTCGAAATCTCACCGAGGACGAAGATCTTCTTGGACGTGTACTCGCGGACGAGGACCGTGACCTGCGGGTTCTTCAGGAACCCGTTCTTCAGGCACTGCGTGATGGCGTCGGCCGCTTTGCTCGACGTCATGTTGAGCACGGAGACCTTGCCGCAGAGCGGGTAGTCGATGAGGCCTTCGGGAGAGACGCGGAAGGCGCCGGAGAGATCGGTCTCCTGGTAGACGCGGACTTCGAGGAGATCTCCGCTGCCGAGCGTGCTCGCCGTGCCGCCCCGGGCTTCGTTGATGGCTGCTTCTTCGGTGTTGTTGTTGCCGGAGCCGTAAGGCTTCGGCGTGCGGCAGGCCGCGAGGATCAGCAGGGAGCCCAGCAGCAGGTACCGCATGTCAGTACGTCAGGTTGAGCGTCAGCGCGGGCTCGTGGCGGGTGTACTCGACAGCCGTCCGCCCTGAGACGTTCGTCGCACCGGACGTCGGTTGGCGCCACGACAGCCAGTACGTCAGCGAGGCCGAGAAGAAGCTGACGAACTGATACGAGATCTCGGCCTGCGCCATGATCAGGTGGTCCCTGCGGTCGACGTCCATCATCGTCACGGGGTCGCGGTAACGGGGGAACTGAATGAAGTCATACGAGCCGAAGCCGCGCAGGGTGAGCCTGCCGAAGAACGTCGCGCGCGCCTCGAGGTAACCGCGGTCCTGCTCGAAAAGTCCGTAGAGCGGCACCGGATTGAGCGTGCGCATGTAGCCGCCGCGGACGGTGAAGTCCTGGCCGAGGTACGCAAGCTCCGCCTGCGCGATGACCGTGCCGCGGCGCAGGTTGTTGCCGAAGTCGTAGCCGCCGCCGATGGTCGCCAGCGCAGAGATGCGCGACGTGATCAAGCCCGACATGCCCACCGAGCCTCGAAGCAGCTGTGCGTTCAGGTTCGTGGTGAAGTCAATGGTGCCGGTCGAGCTCGGCGTCGTGTTGAAGTACGTGCGCCAGTCGAAGCCGACGTCTGCGATCACGGCCGTCTTCGGCAGGAACTTCCACTTGCCACCGAGCGAGAAGAACAGGTTGTTGTAGTTCATCCGCGACAGCACCGCGGGATCGCAGCTGATGTCTCCGGCGCGGCAGTCTGTCGCACGCTGTGCCGCGAGCTGCGGAGTGAAGAACTCGACGTCCCAACGGACCTGCGGAGTGATGACGATGGCCCCGCCGCCGGGCTTGATCGGCGCGGCGACGCGCGCCGAGTTGAACAACGACAGGATACCGACCCCGGCGGCGACGTTGCCGCTGCGGTTCGACCGAGTGAAGTTGTCGCCGATGTCGAACTCGACCGCGCCCTGCCGGTTGAACGCCGCATCCAAGCCCACGTTCGCCGAGATGAAGCTCAGCTGGTTCGCGCCAGAGGTGATGAGCCCCGTGTACCAGGTGTAGCCGGCTCCACCATTGAAGTTGAACATGGTGTTGCCGCTGTCGAGGTTGAAGATGAGGCCCGCGCTCGGCGTGAGAATGAAGTCGCCTCTGACGGTCAGCGGCCCCGTAGCGCCGCCCGAGGGGAACAGGCCCGCCGCGCTGTCGTACGCCGCGCGAACGCTCAAGAACGGGTGCAGTCGGCCATCGCCGATCTTGATCCCATTCGGCTTCACCACCTGATTCTGGGCGAGCGAAGTCGTGGCGCTGAGCACCACAGCGAGAATGAGGGTCCGGTTCAGCATGGCGCGGTAGGCGCGTGGCGCCTTAGCACACCCCTGACTTTCGGCTGGCTGGATTCATCCCCTCGCTCACAGTCACACGCTCACATTACATGGTGGTGCTGGCAGGGATCGGCCGGGTCTCGACGTTGATGGGCGTCACGGGCGACGTCGGATCTCCAGACGGCAGATCCTCCGGCACCTCGACGTCGATCGCGAGATTCTCATCCGTCCGAAACGCGAGCTGCCCGAGGCACTGCTCCGCCTCTGCGCGAAGCTGCGTCACCTTCGTCACCGCAATGGACACCTTCGTGTACTCGTGCAGCGCGCTCGAGTCTTCCTTCTTCGCGATCGCCTCCTGCATCGCGACGTCGGCGAGCTCCGAGATGCGCAGCAGGCCCTTCACCTGCGTCAGCTTCTCGTTCACGCAATTGAGCTTCACGACGTCGCGGCTGTTGCGCGCCTCTTCGAGCTTCCCGAGCACGTCCTTGAGCGCCTGCCGCATCTTCTGCAGCGCTTCGGCGCTCCGGCGGATCTTCTCGGGGTTCGGCGGGTTCTCCTTGTCGTCTCCACCGGCAGTCGGAGACCCCGTGGTAGCGCCGGTTCCGCCCGTAGGAGCCTGGGCCGCCGCTTTGACGGACGCAGCGAGAGAAACCGCCGCGCACACGATGAAAATCGCCCGCTTCAGCACCGTTGGACCCCGCCTCGGAAAAGTGCAGCCACTCTAGAGATGACCCGGCCCTTAGTCAACGCAAGCTACCGTTACCACGGGGTTACTGGCCCCGCCAGCCTGATCGTCCCCGGCCGCAGACGGCCGATTCAAAGTCTCGCCGCGAGCCGGGTGTTCGCGTCGCGCAACCGCGCCGAGAGGATCCGCGCGATGTTGATCACCACGAACGTGAACCCGTCCCGGTGCTGCTTGCGGAAGGTGGTCAGGTTCTCGGCCGTCAGGTGCAACAGCTCGACGTCGCCACGCGCGCGCACGGTGGCCGAGCGGTACTCCTTGTCGATGAGGCTCATCTCTCCGAAGAACTCGCGCTGCCCGAGCACGGCGATCACCTTCTCGGCGCCGGACGCGTCCTTCCGGACCACCTCGACCTCGCCGGAAGCGATCACGTAGACGCTGTCGCCGAGCTCTCCCTCCTCGATGATGATCTGCCCCGGGCTGAAGCGCCGTGGCCGCGAGAGATCGGCGACGTAGTCGAGCTCCTGGTTGGAGAGCATCTCGAACAGAGGCGACCCCGACAGGATGGCGAGTTTTTCCATCAGCTTGCCCGCACCTCTCCCTTGCGACCTTTGAGGAAGTAGTCCTCGAACCGCCGATCACCCTCTTCGAGCGAAGGCGCCGCCGCGCGCGCGGGCTCGAGGAACGCGACGCCGCGCTGGCGGTCGACCTGGTACACGCCGAGCGGCTTCACCTCGACGTTGTAGCCCTCGCGATCCTCGACGAGCGCGATGCAGTACGCGAGCCGGTGATCGTCCTTCTGCCGGAAGTAGAGGAAGTCGGTGCCGGTCGCGCAGCCGAACTTCTCGCGCGCCTGCGAGAGCAGCGCCGACACCTTCGCCTTCGCGCCCTCGACCTGGCTCGCGCACGCCTCGGTCTCGGCCTTCAGCTCCTTCGCGCGCTTCTTCCGTTCTTCGGCGAGCGCGAAGAGCCCCTCGGCTTCCTTGCGGACCTTCTTGCCCAGCGCGCGCTCCTCGGCGACCAGCAGGCTCACCTCGGCCGACCGCGCCCACAGCCGCTCGACCTCGTCCCACAGCCGCAGCTTGCGCGCGTTCTCGCGCTCGTACTCCTCGTGCGCCGCGGTGAAGGCGCGCTCGGCAGCCTTCAGCTCGGTGTCGGGCGCCTTCTTGTCGCGCGCCTCGTCGCGCTTCTTCTCGGCGGCGCCGAGCCGGTACCAGGCCTCGGAAGAGCGGAAGCGCTGCTCCTCGAACTCGCCGACGCCCTTGAAGCTCTTGTTCTCGAGATCAGTGGCCTCGAACAGCATGTTGGCGGCCGTGTCCTCGTGCTCGCCGGCCCGGTACAGCGTGTCGATGGCGTTCTTCTGGGTGAGCTCGGCGCGGAACTCCATCAGCGTGGTCTGCGCGAGCAGCTCTTCGTAGCGCGCACCCGCGTCGCGGAGCGCGGCGCGGGCTGACGTCAGCTGCCCCCACCACTCCGTGAACTCGGGCGTCCCCAGCAGGGAGCGAACGTCGGCCAACCGGCGTTGCTTCACGCCGTAAAACTACCTCACCCCGCGGGAGAGAACAGCACAGGAAATTGCAGCGGCACCTCGTCGTCCGGCCTGGTGGGGAAGATCCACCGGCGCACCAGGGCCTCGATGCACTCCGTCACGGCGCGGCTGCCGAGCGAGCCGGGGTCGACCTCGACCGCGCGCGCCCGGCCGTCCGTCGCGACCGTGAGCTGCACCGTGATGCGACCCTTGAGCGAGCGATTGCGCTTGAGCTCGCTCTCGTAACAGGCCGCGAGCGCCGGCCGCCGCGAGTTGATGTAGCGGAGGAAGACCTCGGGGTCCGTCGGCGGCGGGTCGTCGATGATGATCGGATCCACGACCGGCCTCACCACCGCGTCGGTGTGCTCGCCGATGCCGACGTGCTGCACGTTCGTGGTGATGGGCGCGATCGCCTGCACGGCGCCCGGGCCCGTTTCGCGGCGCACGGCGAGGGTGGTGGTGTCCACGTGACCGGCCTTCGCTCCGTCGAGCGCGGAGCGGGCATCTTCTCGTGACGTCAGCTCCGCGACGGCCGAGCCGAGCAGCGCGCCCAGCGCCGGAGGCTTCGAGCCACCGTTGTTCCCCGGCGGGCCACCGGACTTCTTGGGCGGCGCCGGCGGCGGGAAGCTCTTCGGAATCGGCAGCAGCGGCGGAAGCGTCACGCGCTCGCGTGGGCGCTCGACGTACGGCTCCTCGACGACGGCGACGTGCGGCTGGCGCGCGACCCAGGCCGCGGCGATCGCGTGCACGAGCATCGACGCGAGCAAAACGGCGAAGAAGCGCCGGTCGAGCTGCGAGATGGGTGAAGTGTCGACCGTGAGCGTGGCGTCCATGAATGGACTGACCACGCGCCGCGCCGGAAGTTCCGTGAACTGCCGGGATCGGGATCGCGATCGGGGGCGCGATCGGTTCGATCCCGATCGCGATCCCGATCCCGATCCCGGTTTTCAGGTCGCCGGCGAGAAGACGAACGGAAACGCGACCGGCACGTCACTGTCCGGCTTGAAGGGGAACACCCACGTGCGAATGATGCTCTTGATGCACGCGCCGACGGCGTCGTTGCCGAGCGAGTTCTCCTCGATCTCGATCTCGGTCGCCCTGCCGCTCGTCGAGATGGAGAAGCGCACGACGACCTTGCCCTTCATCGACGGGTTGCGCTTCAGCTCCTTCTCGTAGCACGCGACGATCGCGGCCTTGCGGGCCTTCACGTAGCGGTTGAGCGCCTCGCGATCGACGTCGCTCGAGTCGACCTCGGGGGCCGCGTCGGCGACGCGACCGCGGATCGCGGCGTCGCCCTTGGCGCCGAGGTTGACGTTGCCGCCGCCGCTGGTGCCGAGATCTCCGATGCCGGCCGCGGTGCCGGTGCCGCCGCCCTTGGGGCCGCCGCCGATGTTGTCGGCGGTGGCGACTCCGACGCCGCCGGCGCCGTTGAGCGCGTTGGCGATGTCTGCGCCGCCCGTCGAGTTGCCGAGCACGTCGTCGAACGCCGAGCCCTTCGCGCCGCTGGACCCGAGGATCTTCAACAGGCCCTTCGAAGCGACGGCCTTCTGCATCGCGGCCTTCTTCGCGGCCTCGTCCATCGGCTTCTTGTCCGCCTTCTTCTCGTCGGACTTCTTGTCCTCGGACTTCTTGTCGTCCTTGGCGGCGACCTCTTCCTTGGGGAGCTCCTTCGGCTTCTCGGGCTTCACCGGCATCATCACCTTGGCGAAGCGGTCGGGCAGCTCGTCGAGTGACAGCTCGCGCTCTTCGGGCATCGGCTGGCACGCGATGAACGACGCGCCGGAGAAGTGCACGAACAGCGAGACGCCGAGGATGAGGAAGAAGAACTGATCGACGCCGGCGAGCGCTCCGCCCTTGATGGTGGGCGGCAGCTCGGGCCGCGGAGGCTCGGGCGGAGGCGTCACGAACTGGAACAGCAGCGAGACCTCGCCGACCGCGACGCGGCCCTTCATGCTGTCGTTGAGCGGCAGCACCCAGACGTTACCGCGCTTCTTCGCCAGGTTCTGCTCACGCAGCGCCGCGAACGAGAGATCGGAGTCGCCGACCTTCACCTTGCCGTCCATCTGGTCGGTGAAGACGAGCGAGTACGTGCCGTTCAAGAACTCGAACAGCGTGAACGCCGCAGGGAGGTTCGACACCGGGACGACGAAGGTGTTCTTCGAGTCCTGGCCGACGGTGACGTTGCCGCGCTTCTTGAGCGTGCGGTCTTCGGTGATCTTGGCACCCTGGATCAGGGCGACGCGCAGGATCTTGGGGGAGGCAACGTGGGCCATGGGTGTCGACTTAGACCTCAGATGGGTATTTCAGGTTCCAGCCAGCGAAAGCCTGCAGAACTTAAGGTGAAGCTCCCGGCGACGCCAGATCAGAACGCGTCTTTCTCGACGCTCTTCTCCACCTTCGGAATGAACGACTCCGCGCGGTTCAGCTCGTCGAAGTTCAGCTGGCTGCGCTGCAGGATGTAGAACGCCTGCGGCTTCTGAATGCGTCCCTCGACGGTGAGCGCATCGAGCCGGATGACCTTCTTCTTCTTCGCCTGGGCGAAGGAGGGCAGGGCGGCGACGATCATCAGGGCGAAGAAGAGCCTTCTCACTTGTCGTCCTCCCCGAGCTTGGCGGGCTTCTGCGGGGCCGGGTCGTCTTCCTTGTCCGACAGCTTCGCGCCCACCGACGGCTTGCGCTTGGCGGCCTCGGCCTCTTCCTTCGCGCGCTGCTTCGCCTCGGCTTCGGCGCGCTTCTTGGCTTCCGCCTCGGCGGCCTGCTGCGCCTTCGCCTCTTCGGCGAGGCGCTTCTTCTCGGCGGCCTCGGCTTCCTTCTTCGCCTTCGCGTCGGCTGCGGCCTGCTTCTTCGCGTCGGCCTCGGCCTGCTTCTTGGCCTTCGCCTCTTCCAGCGCGGCCTTCTTCGCGTCGGCCTCGGCCTGCTTCTTGGCCCTGGCTTCTTCCTCGCGGCGCTTCTTCTCGTCGAGCTCGGCCTGCTTCTTCAGCTCGGCGGCCTTCATGCTGGCCTTGCGCTCTTCTTCCTTCGCCTCTTCTTCGGCCTTCTTCTTCGCTTCGGCCTCGGCCTTCGCCTTGGCGGCGGCCTCTTCCTCGGCCTTCTTCTTCGCCTCTTCCTCGGCGCGCTTCTTGTCCTCGATTTCCTTCTGTGCCTTGCGGAGCTGATCTTTCTTCTCGCGCTCCTTGCGGCGCTCTTCCTTCTCGATGCCCTTGTTCGCGTCCTTGATGTACTGCTCGACGCGCTCGTCCTTCCCGCCCTTCGCCTGGTACTGCTTGAAGTAGTCGATCGACTTCTTGAAGCGCTCCGTCGTCTCGATGCCGGGGACGTCCGAGTCGAGGTGCAGCACCGCGAGGTTGTAATAGGTGTCGGTGATGTCGGGCCGCAGCTGAATGACCTTCGTGTACTCGGCCAGCGCCTTCGCGACGTCCTGCTTGCCGCGGTAGGCGTTCCCCAAGTTCATGTGCGCCGCGACGAGATCGGGCGCGGCCGCGACGGCGGCCTCGAGCTCGCGGACGGCTCCGTCGAAGTCCTGCGTCTCGTTCAGCATGCTGCCGAAGTTGTTCCGCGCCTCCGCAAAGTCCGGCTTCAGGCTCGCGGCGGTCTTGAACGACTCGATGGCCTGAGGTTTCTGCTTGAGCGCGAGGTACACGAGGCCGAGCGCGTTGTGCGTGTTCGCGTCGTTCTTGTTCACCTCGCGCGCGTTCTCGAGCACCATCTTCGCGAGCTCGTTCTTGCCTTCCTTGAAGTACACCTGCGCGAGCAGCTGCATGGCGCGGACGTTTCGCTCGTCGGCCTTGAGCACCTTCTTGGCTTCGTTCGCGGCGGTGTCGAGCTTGCCCTGCTGCATCAGCGTGTAGACGAGCGCGGTGCGCAGCCCGAGCGCGGCGGGGTTCTGCGAGATCGTGATGCGCAGCTCCGCCTCGATGGCGCTGCACTTCTTCTGGCGGCACATCAGGTGCGCGAGCGCGTCCCACGCTGCGTCCTGGCCGGGCTCCACCTCGGCGGCCTTGCGGTAGTACTTCTCCGCGCCGGAGAGATCGCCGCGGCGCTCGGCGAGCATGCCGAGGTTGGTGAGCGCGTACGCCGCCTTCGGGTCGCGATCGTACGCGGCCTGGAACTCGCGCTCGGCGGCGGCGGTGTCGCCGCGCGCGACCGCGTCGACGCCCCGGCGGAACGCGGCCTGCGTGCCCTCGTCGAAGACGTGCTTCGGCGGCGGAGGCGGCTCTTCCTGCTCCTGAATCTTCGCCGCGCTGCCGCCCTGCGCCGGAGTCGCCGCCCCCTGATCTGCCGGAGCCGGCTGCCCACCCGCGTTCGCCGCGGGCTGCTGACCGCCGGCCTGCTCGAGCTTGTCGGACGGGCGCGGCTTCGGCTGGTACGGGACCTCGGGGGTCTCGCCTTCGGCCGACGTGACCTTGTCGTCGGGCTTGGTGTTCGACTTGGTGGTCTCGCAGTCACACAGACCGAAGACGACCGTGCAGAAGACGACCAGCAGTCTCACTTCTCATCTCCCTGCAACTTCTGCGGCACGTCACCGGCCTTCGGGTTGCCCTCGGGCGTGAGCACCACGCCATCGGTGTACGCGCCTTCGCCCGAGATGGTTCCCTTGGGCTCCTTGAGCACCGGGTACTCCTTGGGGCGGAAGCGGTTCAGCGACTCGAGCGTCTTCTTCGTCCACTCGTTGGAGATGAAGTTCTTCTTCGCCTCCTTGAGGGTCGCCTCGTAGTTGGTGACGGCGGCGTCTTCGAGCGCGACGGTCTGCTGGGCGAGGCCGTCCTGGTAGGCGACGATCAGCTCGTCGCCACCCCGCTTGATCTCGGGAGGAATGGGCGTCTCGATGATCGTCTGCGCGAACCGCTCGAGGATGTAGCCGCGGCGGTAGAGGGCGGCGAGCGTCCACTCGAGGCGCTTGTACTTGAAGACCTCGGCGTACAGGTCCTGCACCTTCTTGGTGGCCTCCTTCTTCTTCTTGAAGGTGTCCGCCAGGGCTTTGCCCGAGCCGCCGATCTTCAGCTTGTCGAACTCGGCGAACTGGTACTCCGCGAGCAGGAAGCGCGCCTCGGCCGCCGCGTTCGCCGCGATCGGCGTCGTGTTCGGGTCGAGCTTCCGCCGGTCGAAGTCGTCCGCCGCGGCCGCCCACGCCTTGCGCGCGTCGGCTTCTTTGCCCTGCTTCTTCAGCGCGTCGCCGATGCGCTTGCGCGCGTCGACGGTGAAGTCGGCCTGCTTCGGATCTCTCTGGTAGCGCGTGATGAACTCGTTCAGCGCGGCGATCGCCTTCGGGTAGTCGCCGGTCTTCTCGTAGATGATCGCCGCCTTGAGCTGCGTCTTCGGAGCGTCCTCGCTCTTCGGATACAGGTCGACGTACCGCAGGTACGCCGCAGCGGCCTGGTCGTACTTCTGCAGGCCCTCGAGCAGGCGCGCGGTGTTGAACAGCGCGTTCTCGCGGTCCTTCGAGGCCGGGTAGTCCTTCACCAGCTTCTGGTAGTTTTCGACGGCCTTGTCGAAGTCGTACGAGTTCTCGGCGTTGACCGCGACGCGGAAGAGCGCAGAGTCGGCGAGCTTCGAGTTCGGGTAGTCCCTGAAGATGCGCTCGTAGAGCCGCAGCGCCGAGTCGAACCGGCGCGAGTTCTCGAAGCACACGGCCGCGTTGTTGAGCGCCTTGTCCGCGAACTCGTGCTTCGGCGCCTCGTCGACGAGCGCGATGTACTTCTTCGCGGCGGCCTCGTAGTCGCCCTTGCTCATCAGCTCGTCGGCGAGCTTGAAGCGGCCGGCCAGCTTGAACTTCACGAGGTCCTTGGCGAGGTCCGACTTCGGGTCGATCGTCTCGGCGGAGAGTCGCGCGAACTCTTCGGCGGTCTTCTCGACCATCGCCCAGTTCTTGTCGATCAGGTACGTCTCGACGGTGAGGTTCACCGCGTACTTCGCGACCTCGTTGCGCGGGTAGTTCTTGATGATCTCCGCGAAGCGCCGGCGCGCCTCGTCGAAGTCGTTGTGCACGTAGAACAGCTCGGCGTTCTTGTACGCGATCGCCGGAGCCTTCTCGTCGTTCGGCTTCGCGCGCTGCACGTACTGATCGGAGGCCGCGATCAGCGACTTCACCGACTCGCACATCTGCTGGAGCTTCGGCTTCTCTTCACCGCGGTCGGTCGACTTGAGGACCTTCAGCTCGGTGCACTTCTGGTCCTTCGTGTCGAGCTCGACCTGCTTCTGCCACGCGAGCACGGCGGAGAACGACGCGTCGGCCTGGTACTTCACGTCCTGGCTCGAGTCGCGCACCGCGGCGTAGTGCTTCGCGGCCTCCTGGAACTGGAACGAGTTGTAGAGGCACTCGGCGAGATAGAACTCCATCTCGTAGGCGTTCTTCGAGCGGGGGAAGCGCTTGAGGTACGTGTCGTACGCCTTCGCGGCGGTCTCGAACGTCGCGCGCGCCTGCTCGTACTTGCCCTCTTGCTTGAACACGAGGGCCTGCTGGTGGTGGTAGACGGCGGTCGAGTAGAGCGACTTCTCGGCCATCTCCGTCGCGCTCGCGATGACGTCGGGATCACGTTTCCACTTCTCGTGCCATGGAGTCCCCGGGCCGAACATGTTGCCCAGCTTCGACGACTCGGCGAACGCGTCCTCGAGCTTGCGGTCGCGCTCGTACGCCTGGACGATCTTCTGCTGGATCTGCGGCGCCTCTTTGTTGAGCGGGTCCTTCTGCAGCACCAGGCGGTAGGCCTCGATGGCCTCGTTGTGCTTCGTCTGGTCGAAGTAGATGTCGCCCATGCGGCGATAGACCTCGGCCTCGTACGGCTTGGGGCCGGTCTTCTTGAAGAACTCCTGCGCCTTCGCGAGCGAGCCCCACTTCTCGTCGACGAAGCTGACCGCGGTGTACTGGATCGCTTCGGCGCGGAGGTCGCCGCCGACGGTCTCGTCGCCGCGCTTCTTCGCCTCTTCCTGGTAGTGGTCGATGAGCGCGAGGAAGCGCGTGACCGCGTCGTCGAAGCGGTCCATGCGGTAGTACGTCCACCCGAGCTTGTAGAGCGCCTTGTCGTAGAGCGCGTGCGTCTTGTCTTCGATCGCGTGCTCGTAGGCGTCGGCGGCCTTCTCGAGCGCGTTCTCCTCGTTGTATGCGTCGAAGTAGTACTCACCGATGCGCACCCAGGCTTCGGTGGCGAACTTCGACTTCGGGTACGCCGCGATGAGCTGCGTGTACGAGGTGCGGCTCTCCTGGAACTGCTCCTGCTTCTCCTGGCAGTAGCCGAGCAGGTAGTAGCTCGCGTCGTTCAAGCGGTACGTCGGGAAGTCGTTGATGAGGCGCTGGTACAGCGCGATGGACTTCGAGAAGTCGACCTTCGGCTCGGGCGGCGGAGTCGGGTTCTTCTCGGGGTCGAGCTTCTTCAGGCGATCTTCGTAGTCGCGCATCGCGATGATGTGATCGTCGCTCGAGCGCTCGTAATAGAGCTCGGCGAGGCGGAACATCACGTCGGGCGTGTACTTGGGATCGTTCGGGTACCGCTGCAGGAACTCTTCGAACTGCGCGATGGCGTCGAGGCGCTCCTTGCGCTCGAGGACCTCGAGATCTCGAATGGCCTTCTCGTACGAGTTGGCGAGCGTGTTCCGCTTCTCCTCGTACTTCTTCTCGACGAGCAGCTGGACCTCGCGCTTGAACTCGCGCGACTCCTCTTCGTAGAGCTTGAGCGCGGCGGTGAGCTCTTCGAGGTACCTCTGCTCCTCGGGCGTACGGCCCATGCCCTCGAAGTACTTCGTGGTCGCCTTCTGGCCCGGGGCCACGTCGGTCTTCGCGGTCTCGGTCGCCGCGGGCGTACCGCCGTCGGCGCTGGCGGCCGCGGCGGACCCGCTCGGAGAGAACGCCGGCAGATCCGGCTTCGTGTCGGCCTTCTCCGCCGGTTTCTCCTCGCCCTTCTTCTTCGGGTCCGCCTTCTTGACCCCGGTCGGACCATTCGCCGCGAGCGCCAACATGGGCGCAGACAAGGCGCAGATGAGGAGGAGGGGCCGCATCTTCAGGAGCCCGGCTAACGTGCCACGAACCGATGGAATTCGCGAGAGACTAAACCACAGATGCCGGTGACCGTTTTCTTGATCATGGCGCTGGGGGCGGCACCTGCCGCCACCGAGCAGGGGATGCGCGATTACTTCGCCGGCGAGACCCGCGAGTCGTTCATCTTCATGGGCGCCGGAGCCGCCTCGCTCGGCGCCGCCGTCCCCCTCTTCCTTCAGCACGGCGAGGTCGGGCGGCCGATGTCCATTCCGCTCGCCATCATGGGCGTCGTCGAGCTCGCGCTGGGCATCGGCCTGCTCGCGCGCACTCCGAAGCAGGTCGAGGGGCTCGCTTCGCAGCTTCAGTCCGACCCGGCCGGGTGGAAGGAGGCGGAGTCGAACCGAATGCGCGGCGTGATGAACGGCTTTCAGATCTACCGGCTGTTCGAGCTCACGATGGGCGTGACCGGCGCCGCGATGGCGGGCATCGGCTACGTGCGTGACGCACCTACAGTCGTCGGCGTCGGCCTCGGGCTGCTCGTGCAAGCGGCCGTGCTGCTGACCCTCGACTGGTTCGCCGAGGAGCGCGGGCGGAAGTACTCGGCCCTCATCGCCGACTTCGCGCCGTAAAATGGGGCCTGTCCCCATCTTTCCAGGCGCGCGAATTTCGCCGGTTTTGTCGTGAGGTTTTACCGGCCACGCACTGGCAGACCATTCTCGACGCACGAGAACTTCGTCACCATGTCCGTGAGCTCCGTACGCACGAGGGAAGCACGCAGTTACGCCGCGAACGTCGCGCCGCTGCCGCAGGGCCGGGACGCGCAGCTGTCGCTCGAGCAGGTGTGGCCGTACATCGACCAGTACGCGCGCCAGTACGGGGTCGACCCGAAGGTGCTCGCGGGCATCATCGCGCAGGAGTCGAGCTTCAAGAACTGGGGCGTCCACCACGACGGCACCGGCCACGGGCTCATCGGCCTCGACGACAACGGGCTCTTGCCCGACTTCGAGCGCTGGAGCGGCATGTCGATCGGCCGCGGCGCCAGCGCGCGCACGATCCCGCCGGAGAAGCAGATCGAATATCTCGCGAAGACCATCGGCGAGATGACCCAGCGGTACGGAGACTCGTTCGCCGCCGCGCGCGCGTGGCACCGCGGGCCGGGCGGCATGAACGACTCGCGCGGGCGGCACTACGAAGACCTCATCCGCGGGCACATGGGCCGGCTGTTCCCGAACGGCGCGACTCCGCCTTCGGGGCCGACGCCGACGCCGACGCCGACGACGCCGGGGCCGACGACGCCGACGACTCCGACGCCGCCCCCCGGGAACGCGCCGGTCGGCAGCGACTACACGATTCGGCGCGGCGACACGCTGTGGGCGATCGCGTCGCGGCTGAAGGCGCAGGGCGTGCCGGGCAGCGAGTGGGACATCATCCGGCAGATTCAGTCGATGAACCCGAAGATCACGGACCCGAACCTGATCATCGCGGGCGACACCATCAAGCTGCCGGCTCCGGGTGGCGCGGCGTTCAGCAGCGACGACATGTCGACCGGCGTCGGCACGGCGCTGCGTGACCAGGCGAACACGGTGACCGGCAACACGCCGGTGGCGCCGGTCGGCGATGCTCCTGCCGGCGGCAACTACGACGTTCCGTACATCAGCCAGTACCGGCCGGTCGGCGCGGAGAACGGCTACTACAACGGTCCGTCGAACTGCGGGCCGACGTCGATGGCGATGCTGGCGCGCGCCTTCGGCTACGGAGCGGGAATGAGCGACGCGCAGCTGATCAACGCGCTCGGGCGCGCGGGCGGCACGACGGGCGACGGCACGAACGTGAACGGCATCATCGCGATGGCGCGGGAGATGGGCAAAGAGGGTCAGATGCGCCAGGGCGGCGGCGTGGACTTCATGATCCAGGCGCTGCAGGAGGGGAAGCTGTGCGTCGCGAACGGCGACTACTACGCGATGCCTCCGCACGTGAACGACGCGAAGACGTCGGGCCACTACGTTGCGGTGGTGGGCTACGAAAATGGAAACTTCATCGTGCGCGACCCGGCGGACCAGAACGTCCGGCTGGTCTCGCGCGAGCAGATGGAGCAGTTCATCACTTCGAACCCGAACGGCGGGTTCCAGTTCGCGATCGGGTGACCCATGCCGCTGAAGAAGCCGGAGAAGAAGAACGAGTGCTTGAGCTGCAAGGCGAAGGAAGGCGTCGCCCGCGGCAGCACCTTCAAGGGCACCGCCGAGAACGGCATGGTCGTGACGTTCTGGCTGTGCGACCCCTGCGCGGTGCGGCTGTCGCCGGGGCAGGGGCCGATCACGCTGCAGGATCCGACGACGCGGGTGTGAGCGTCACCGCGTGCACGGCAGCTTCATGAGCTGCGTCGCGTAACCGTCCGCGCCGAACGTCGTCCACAGCGTCACGAGCGTGGCTCCGTCGAGAACGAGGCGCGGGAAGTACGCGGCGCGCTCGGGTGTCTCGTCGAGCGTGATGGCGCCGGCGCCGCTGCCGTCGTCGAAGCGCAGCCGCGTGGAGCTGACGAGCCCGCCGGCGGCGCCTTCCGTGTTCTCCACCCACGCCGCGGCGACGCGTGTCTCGTCGCACCACAGCGCCGGCATCCACGCGTAGCGGTCTTCCGGAGCGAGCGCGCCCAGCTCGGTGCGCGTGCCGTCGAGCCTCACGCGCGTGAGCGTCAGCCGCGAGCGCAGCGGTGACGTGCTGAGGCGCTGCGCTCGGGCCAGCGCGATGCCGTCGCCGCAGAACGCCGCGGCGAAGGAGCCGTACTCGAGGCCGGCGTCATCGAGGCGCACGTCTTCGGTCACACGCTCGCCGGTGCGCGAGAGCCGCGTGAGCCAGGTCGGGCCGCTGCGCGTCGCCCAGACCCACCATGCCTGCTCGCCGTCGCTCGTGGCTGCGACGATGTTTCCCGTGCCGAGCTCGACGCTCTTGCCGCCGACCACGTGCACGACGAGGCGCTCGCCGGAGATGGCGGCCTGCACTGCCGTGCCGACGTCGAGCACCGTCGCCGCGCCCGCTTCGCCGTCGAAGTCGCCCAGGGGCTCGAGGCCGGCCGGCGACAGCCTCGCGACGTGCCACTTCGCGTCGCGCCACGCGATCGCCGCGGTGTCTCCGGAGGCGGAGGTCTGTACCCGAGCCGGCAGAGTGATCGCGTTCGCGAGCCGCGCTCCCTTCCAATCGTAGAACTGCGCGGTGTCGTCCGGCAGCACCTCGACGGCGCTTCGGGCGAGCAGCGTGGTCGTGCCGGGAGTCAGCGCCGCGGTGCTCTGCAGCGTGGCGACGGCGCCAGGCGTGAAGCCGGGGCCACAGGTGGGGTCCGGCTCCTGAAAGAGCGCGGTGCGACCGCACGCGGTGAGGCAGCAGAGAGCGAAGAGCGCACGCATCGCCGGCGCGTGAGCACGCGGCGTGCCGCCCGGGCTCACGGCGATGAGGATGATGCGCCTGTCGGTTTGTCGGCTCCGCCCTGCTGGCGGCTCACGACAACTTCAGCGCGTCGACCTGCTGAACAGCGCCATGAGCTGGGGGTCGATCTCGATGCGCAGCTCGACGCGGGCGTCGCGGACCGCGAGCTTGAAGCGACCGCGCTCGAACTCGTCGCGGCCCTCCACGAAGCGGCGCCGCCACGGTTCCCCGGTGTACTCGCAGATCGACCGCGCGAGCTGGTGGAAGCACCGGCGGGCGCGGTCGCGTTGCGGGAGCTCCAGCGTCCGCACCGCGACGCCGTCGGTCACGCCTCCGTCGACTCCGAACAGGAGCAGGTCGACGAGCGTCAGCTCCGGTTGCTTCTGCGGCTGCGCGATGGGAGCTGCGGAACGCCGCTTCGAGGGCGGGGCCTCGAGGCCGATGGACGCGAGCCACCGGCGAGCCTCCTCCTCGACCCGGCGACCACGAAAGTCGTACCAGGCCTGCTCGAGATCGCGGCGCACGCTCACCGCGCGGCGGAAGCGCGAGAACGCTCCCTTTCCGTCGAGCGCTTCGAGGAGCTCCTGCCGGTAGTCGGGAGCCGCAGCCTCGCGCGCGAAGTCCTCCATGATGCGGAACTGCTCTCGCGCCTCCAGCGCGGGCACGTGTACCCAGGTTTCCGGGTCATCGAGGTCTTCGGACTCGAGGTCGTCGTCCACCATCGGAAAGCGGATGAAGACCGTTCCGTCTTTCACGTTGAGGAAGGCCTTCTGACCCTCGCTCTCGTTGACGACGAACGCATCGGCCAGCTCGTCGATGTCCACTTGGAGCATTCGCATGGCAGCCGCATAGCTTATCGTCCGCTCGTTGCTCGACGACGCCTCCCTGTTCATCGACGCAGTCCGCGCCGGCGGAGTCCGCGCGCTCGCGCGCCAGCGCGGCGTCCCTCGCTCGACGGTCAGCCGAGCGCTGTCGCGGCTCGAGAAGCAGCTCGGCGTCACGCTGGTCGCGCGGACGACCGGCCGCATGCGGCTCACCGAGGCGGGCGAAGAGAGCTTCGAGCGCCTGGCCGCCGCCGTCGACGAGGCCCGCGGCCTGCTCGACGAGCTCGGCGCCTCGGGCCGCGAGGTCCGCGGCCTCCTGCGCGTGACGAGCACGCCGATCGTCAGCGACCTGCTCACGAAGGCCGTCGCCGCGTTCGTCGACAAGTACCCGCTCGCGCGCGTCGAGCTGCTTCCCTCGTCCGAGAAGCTCGATCTCGAGGTCACGCGCGTCGACGTCGCGCTGCGCGCCGGGCCTCCGCCGGACAGCGACCGGTTCACCGCGCGCCGCTGGGGCACCGTGACGCTCGGCCTCTTCGCCAGCCCGAAGTGGCTCAAGAAGAACGGCCCGGTCGAGAACATCGATGGCCTGAAGGACCTGCTGCTCACGCAGCGCTCCGGCGGAACCTGGCTCGTCGGCGGTGAGACCCGGCGCGTCACCGCGCGCGTGCACGCCGACAGCCTCGAGCTCCTGCAGACCCTGGCCGAGCGTGGCGCCGGTATCGTTCGCCTTCCCGCGACGATGGCGGCCTCCGCCGTTCGCGAAGGCCGCCTCGTCCGCGTCCTCGAGCAGGCCTGGCTCGAGGCGCCGGTTCATCTCGTGTACCGACTCAAGCCGCAGGAGAAGGTCAAAGCCTTCGTGGCGACGTGCCTCGGCATCGGGCCTTGAATCACCGCTTCAGTGGGTCCCGTCCCGGGGGCCATGGCCCCCCGCCCCGCCGGAGGCGAAAGACCCCGGGCGCGGCGGCTCACTGCTTCAGCTGGTCCCACATCTGCTGCTGCTGCTCGATGTGCCAGAGGTCCTTCAGCTTCCCGCCCTCGATGCCGAGCACGTCGATGGTCGAGAAGCTCACCGACTTCCCCGTCGGCATCTGACCGAAGAGCGGCCCGGTGTTCGTGCCGGTCACGCGCGTGAAGACGGTGAGCGTCGAGTCGTCCTGCCACGTGCGATCGATGGTGATCTTCAAGTCCGGATATCCCTGCTTGAAGGCCTCGACGGCGTACGCGATGCCGCCTTTGCCTCCGTCGTCGGGGCGGGGCGACGTCATGTGGTCGGTGAAGCCCTCGGCGGTGAGGTCGAGGAACTGCTGCTTGTTGCCGGCGTTGAACGCTCCGTAAAACTTCTCGGCGACGGCGACGAGCTCTTCCTTCGGCGGCTGCGGAGTGCCGCAAGCGACGAGTGCGAGAAACAGGATCGTGCGTTTCATGGTGTGCCTCTTTGGACTGCGGGTGAGGCATCGACAGTGCGTCGGCGCGGCCGGTGTCGACAGGCCGCGCGAACGCCGCCGACCCGTCCCGTTCCCGGGACGCCTTGACGTCACCCGGCGCGGTTGCGAAGACTCGTCAACCGGATGTCCCGCCTCGCGCTGCAGCTCGTCGTCATCGCGCTCATCGCGTTGGTGCAGCTGTCCGTGTGCGTCGCGTCGAGCTCGGGCCCCGCCTCCGGCGGCGTCGCGCAGCTGTTCGAAGAAGAAGGTCTCGACGACGAGACGCTCGTGGAGGCCGTCGACGTGACGACCCCCATCGAGCACCCCTGCACCCGCTGGGAGGTCGAGCAGCGTGCGCCCGCCCCGGTGCACCTCGACCGTGAGAGCCGGCCGCCGCCGGCGTGAGCTGAAGCCGAAGGCAGTCGTTCGCTCCACTCACACATCCCGACGGGTTTCACATGTCATCACCAACGATGGACGATTACCGGACCGTCTCACGCCTCGCGTGGGGTCCGCTCATGAGCGAGGCGGCGCTGTGCGCGCGCGACCTGGGGCTGCTCGCGACGCTGCGGACGCACGGCGCGCTCACTCCCGAGCAGGCGCACGAGCGCACGCGGCTCACGCTCTACGCGGCGCGCATTCTCCTCGAGGCGTGCTCCGCGGCCGAGCTCGTGCGCTTCGACGGCGAGCGCTACAGCCTCACCACCGCCGGAGAGCTGTACCTCTCCGACGATCGCGTGCGGGTCGACACCGACTTCGTGCACGACGTCTGCTACCGCGGCGCGTTCCACCTGCGCGAGTCGCTGACTCACGGCCGCCCCATCGGCCTGCGCACGCTCGGCGGCGACTGGCCGACCGTGTACGAGGCGCTCACGCGGCTTCCCGACAACGCGCAGCGCAGCTGGTTCGCGTTCGATCACTTCTACTCGGACCCACTGTTCGCGAACGCTCTGCACGCGATGGAGCGCGCCGAGGTGAAGACCATCCTCGACGTCGGCGGCAACACCGGGCGCTTCGCGGTGCTGGCCGCGAAGAACCACGAGGTCACGGTGCTCGACCATCCCGCGCAGCTCGGGCTCACGCGCCGCAACGCCATTCGCAACGAGGTGCGGCTGCAGACGCAGCCCATCGACCTGCTCGACCACTCGGCGCCGTTCCCCACCGACTTCGACGCGGTGTGGATGTGCCAGCTCCTCGACTGCTTCGCCGAAGCCGACGTGACGAAGCTGCTCGAGCGCGCCCGCGGGGCGCTGTCGCCGAAGGGCAAGGTCTGGGTCGTCGAGCCGCTGTGGGACCGGCAGCCCAACGACGTCGCGCGCTACTGCGTGCAGGCGACGTCGCTGTACTTCGCGTGCATCGCGAACGGCACGTCGCGCATGTACCACTCGTCCGACCTGCTGCGGTGCGCGAAGGAGGCGGGCCTCGTGCTGGACGAGGAGCGCAAGATCGGGCCGTTCCATACCCTCATGACCTTCACCTAGTACCCGGGACTAGGGCTGCTCCACGCTGACGAGCGCAAAGGTCCGGCCGAGCGCGAGCAGCGAAGGGCGGTCGGCCTTCGACACGACGCGCAGCCGGCAGCGCTGCGCCCGCTGCGCCGCGGCGCGGAAGACGTCGTACCACTCGCCGGCGAGCCGCGCCCCGCACTCGAGATCGACGTGCTCGCCCGCCCAGTGCAGGCGCCAGCCGTCGCCGCGCAGCACGAGCTCGAAGCGCTCGAGCTCGGGGTCGGCGCAGACCTGCAGGGCCGTCGCGTAGCTCGCGCCGTTGACGACCAGCTTTCGCGCGCTCGGCAAGCGGCCGAGCAGCTCGCCCAGCTCCAGCGGCAGCCCGCCGTCGGTGAACCCGAACGTCGAGATGCGGCAGCGGCCAGGCTCGAGGTGCTGCAGCGTGGCCCGCAGGTCCCAGAGGGTCTCCAGGCCGGCGAGCTCGGGCGCGTGCAGGAACGCCGGCAGCAGCGCGCCGACGTAGCCCGAGCCGGGCTCGGCCGAGAGCTTGAGCTCCTTCACGAGGCGCCACGCCGGCGTCGGAGCCGTCAGCCTGCTCGGCTGCGCGCGCACCTTCACCGGGAAGCCGCGGTCGAGCTCGAGGACGGTGACTCCCGGGCCGAGCAGCTCGCCGAGCCTGCCGTCGAGGTTCGCGCGCAGCTGCGTCTCCTCGGCACCCGCGCGCGTGCCGAGCTGCAGCGCGATGAGCTCGCCCCAATCGTCGCCGTGCTCGAGCAGCGCGTCGGCGAGCACGTGGCGCGGGGCGTCGGCTTGCGGCTCGGCGTAGACGCTCGCGAGCTCGGGCAGCACCGGCACGGGCCGCTTCAGCTGCTCGACGAGCTCGAGCGCGTCGGCCGGCAGCGGCACTTCGGGCAGCGGCTCGGCGCCGAGCAGCGCCATCTCCTGCGAGCCCGACGGGTCGCGGTTCTTGCGCCACAGCTCGCAGAGCTCCTCGCGGGTGACCGGCGCCGCGTCGAGCGGCAGCTTCGCGAGCTGGAGGATCAGCGGAGTCAGCCGCGGATCTCTCAGGTGCCGCCGCATCACCATGAAGATCGGCTGCAGCCCGATGATCGAGCCGTGCGCCTCGATGTCTTCCATGAGCTCGGCGAAGTCGGGTGCCGGCGGCTCGCGCAGCATCAGCGTCCCGAGGTCCTTCGACGGGTGCTCGCGCCACGCGTCGAGCAGGGCCTCGACCATCGATGCGCGCTGGCCGAGTCGGGCGAAGTGGAGTGCGCGCTCTAATGCTGCGACCAACCCGCTCAGTCGACGTCCTTCAGCACTTCCTTGAACTCGTCGTCGAGCTGCTTGAGCTCGCGGTCTTTCTGGTTGGCGAGCTTCTGGATCTCGATCGTCTTGTCCTGCTTGCGCGTGAACGCGACGTCGACGACGCCGACGTCGGCCTTGAGCACGAGGTCGTAGAACGACGCGCGCACGCGGCGGAAGGAGTCGAACGCGATGCGGCCGACGAGGCCCTTCGCCTGCGACGAGGTCGCGGCGACCTCGTTGCCGTAGCCGTTGAGCAGCTCCTGCTCGGCCACCACCATCTCGCGCAGCTTCGCGGCGCGGCGCGCGACGCGGTCGCGCAGCGTGGCCTTCGCGGTGCTGACGCGCTTGCGCTGCTCTTCGGCGTCGGTGCGCACGACGTCGATGCGCAGGAGGATCTGCGTGGCCTCGTTGGGGATCGAGCCGCGCGACCCTTTGAGGATGTCGCGCTGCTTCGCGAGCGCGGCCTCGTACTCGCGGCGCAGCGTCTCTTCACCGCCGATGGCGGCGTCGGCGTTGTTCTTCTCGTCCTGCAGGTCGGCGCGCACCTTCGCGAGGTCGGCCTCGACGGCCTCGAGGCCCCGGCGCTCGAGGTTCACCTTCTCGAGGAACTCCTTCTCTTCCTCGGGGGTGTTCTTGCGCTGCTTGCGGGTGTCGTCGACGTACTTCTGAATCGCGGCGAGCTGCGCGTACTGGCTCTGGATCTCGATCTGCGTCTGGTACGCCTTGCGATCGACCTCGTCGATCTTCGCGCGGATGCGGTCTTTGCGCGCCTGCACCTCGGCCTCGGTGGTCGGCAGCGTCTGGATGCGCGCCTGCAGCTCGCGCGCTTCCTTTCGCAAGGCCTCGAGGTCGTTGTTCTGCCCGGGCGAGAGGTACTTCGCGAGCAGCTCGCCCTCGATGGCGGTGAGCTGCTCTTCGGCGCGGGTGAGCGCGGTGTCGACCGCGTCGGCGCGCATGTAGCCTTCCTGGATGATGGGGAAGACCTCGAGGCCGCGCTCGTCGAGCCCCTTCAAGATGCGCGCGGCGATGGCCTGAGATTCCTGCACGCCGTTGCGGCCGGCCTCGAGGCCGTTGACGATCGCGACGGCGTCGTTGATCTCGCGCTGGGTGGTCGCGAACTTGAGCGCCTCGGGGGGCAGCAGCGACGACACGTCGAGCGTGCGCTCGTTGCGCGCGATGAGCTCGTCGAAGTACTTCGCCGGGTCCTTGTTCACGGTGAGCAGCGCGTCGATCTCGTCGCGCACCGGGGCGTACTTGTTGATCACCTTGTTGAACTGCTCGTTCGCGTCTTCGTACTTCTTGAGCTTGAGCAGCAGCGTGCCGCTCAAGATGTCGACGTCGGGCTCGAGCGTGGTGCCCTGCGCCACGAGCTCGAGAATCTCGGTCATGTTCCGCGCGCGGACGAAGTCCTGCTTGCGGATGTACGCCCACGCCATCTCGTAGAGCGAGTCGGGGAACGAGTCGGACTCGCGGGGGATCTCCTGGTACACGGCGATCGCCTCGTCGTACTTGCCGACCTCGAACAGCACGCGGCCGAGCGAGAGCTGGGCGAGCTCCTTCACCGAGCGCTCGCGCTCGTCGCGCGGGTTCGCGGTGGAGATCTTGCGGAACGTCGCGATCGCGTCGTCGTACTTCTTGAGCTTCACCTGCCCGACGCCGACGAAGTAGGCGGCCTGCAGGTAGAGCGCGCCGTTCGGCACCGAGGCCATGCCCTGGAAGATGTTCACCGCGCGCGTGATGCGCTCTTCGGGCGCCATGTCTTCGCGGCGGAAGAGCCACTTCGCGTAGACGTAGTTGAGCTCGGCGGGCAGCTCGCCGCCGGACAGGCCGCGCGCCTGGTTGATGTGCTCGTCGATGCCCTGGAACTCGTTGAGGCGGCCGGCGATCTCGAGGTACCGCGCGAGCGCCTCGCGGTAGTGCCCGGCGCGCAGGGCGAGCAGCATCTTCAGGTAGAGGCGCGCGCCCAGGTAGTTCTTCTGCTGGTACAGCGAGTCGGCCAGGTAGAAGAGCGCGTCCGCGTAGCGCTTGCTCTTCTGGAAGTCCTTGTTCGCGACGAGGTCGTAGAAGAGGACGGCGGCGTTCTCGTAGTCGCCGAGCAGGTACTTGATCTCGCCGTCGGAGAAGCGCGCCTCACGCGCCATCTCGTCGCTCGGCTCTTCGCGCGCCGAGTACTGCTTCTCGACGATCTCGATGTTGTTGCGCGCGTTGACGACCTGGTCCTTCACCTGCTCGACCTTGACGGCGAGCTCCTGCACGGAGGGGTCGGCGAACGCGCGTGCGCTCAGCAGGACAAGCGTGATGACGACACACGCGCGCATGAGAGGTCCGGGTTACTGGGAAGCGGGTGGCGTCGCCTCGGCCGGGGGCGGCGCCTGCGTCGCTCCGCCGGCCTTGAGCGAGCTGTCTTTCGCAGTGCTGATGTCGTAGCGGATGCCGGGCTTGTCCTTGATGTCGGCGGTGATGCCGCCCTTCTCGAAGCCAACGACCTTCACGGTCGTGACCTTCCCGGCCTCGGCGTTGAACGTCTGGTTCGACTGCAGCTTGAACTTGTAGCCCTCGAGGTAGCTGAAGATGCCGTAGCCGTGACCGCGGTAGACCATGCGCACGGCGATCTGGTGATTGCCCGGCACGATGCGGCCGTTGAAGATCTCGAACTCCTCGCGCTTGTCGAGGTCGCCGTTCGCGTCGACCTTGGTGAAGATCGGCGCGCCGTCGAGCGCGTACGCCACCGACTCGAGGATGAACTGCGAGCCCATCTCGTTGCGGTGGAAGATGACGGCGCGGGCGCCGTTCGTGATGTCGCCGCCGAGCACGGTCTCCTGCAGCAGCAGCAGGCGGGCCTTGGTGCGGTAGATCTTCTCTTTGAGATCGACGACCTGCTCCTCGAGCGTCTTGACGCGCGTCTGGAACGCTTCGTCGGCGGTCTGCGCCGGCTTCGCGGCAGGCGGCGGCGCGGCTTCTGGAGCCGGATCAGCCGCGAGCATCAGGACGACGAGGGCGCCGATCATCCTTGTCCGCCTTTGCGCAGCTCGGTGAGCACGAGCTTCGCGACGGCCTTGAGCGTGTCGAACACGCCGACGCCGGTCGGAGCCACGGCCTGGAAGTCGGGCACGTTGCGCGGGTTCAGCACCTTGCGCAGCTCTTCGACGCTGACGGCGTTCGGGAGGTCGCGCTTGTTGTACTGAATGCAGAACGGGACCTTGTTCAAGTCGTAGCCCTGCTCGGCGAGGTTCACGCGCAGGTTCTCCATCGACTCGATGTTCGCCTCCATGCGCTCGACCTGGCTGTCGGCGACGAAGACGACGCCGTCGACGCCCTTCAAGATGAGCTTGCGGGACGCGTCGTAGAAGACCTGGCCGGGCACCGTGTAGAGGTGGAAGCGCGTCTTGAAGCCGCGGATCTCGCCGAGCGACAGCGGGAGGAAGTCGAAGAAGAGCGTGCGATCGGTCTCGGTCGAGAGCGAGATCAGCTTGCCCTTCGTCTCGGGGTTCGTCTTGTTGTAGATGTACTGAAGATTCGTCGTCTTCCCGCAGAGTCCGGGGCCGTAATAGACGATCTTGCAGTTGATCTCGCGGCTCGAGTAGTTGATGAAGGACATGGCGGGTTAGTTATTCGGAGAAGAGGTTGTCGATATCCGCGTCGCTGATCTCCGCAAACGGAGACCCGGCGCCCGGCGATTCGGCCCGCCGCGAGAGTGCTTCGAAGATCTTCGTCAGCTCGTCCGACGCCTTCTTGATGCGCAACCGCACGAGGCCGAGCGACGTGCGGTTGTCGAAGATCACGACGAGGACGACGCGCGACCCCACGATGGTCATGTACAGCGAGTCTTTGGCGCCTTCGTGGAACTGGTTGGGAAACTCGTTTTCTCCGATCAGCTTGGCGAGTCCGCCCATGGCGGCGACGTTTCCGGCGGTGAGCGAGGCGAGCGAGGTGGTGTCGATGTGCTGGGTCTGGCCGGCCGCGGAGATCAGCTGGCCGTTTTTGTCGACGAGGAACACGACCTTCGCGTTGGCGTCCTTGGTCAGCCGGTCGCACACAGCGTTGATCTTGTGGAACTCCTCTTCGTACATCACCAGCTGACTGGCCATGAACCCGCGGTCTAGCAGACCCCACAGAGGGTCGCACCATTTTGCAGATCACCTGCGCGTGCATGTAGGCGAGGTCAGAGAGGAAACTTTTCCTTCCGGCGCCGCGGGCTCCCTATAATCCGTCGCACTTTGCGCTCGACCCCAGGTCCCCTCGCGCGCGCGCTGGCCGGCGCGTTGTTGATCGCAAGCTCCGCGTCGTTCGCGCAATCAGAAGTCGCCGGCAGTCCGCCCGAGGCGACGGCTTCTGGTTCCAAGCCGATCGGAGAGGCGTGGGCGCTGCGGCTGCGCTACGGCCTCGCGTACCGCAGCGGAGGCCAGCAGGACGTCGGCCCCGGGCTCACGTATTCGGGCACGACGTTCAATGATCTCGCGCTCGCGGGCTGGGGCTGGCTCGGGTACGCCGGCCTGCACGTCCAGGCCCAGCGCGAGGCGTTCTCGCTCAACGACGGCATGGGCCGGGTCACGGGCGGAGGCCTGGTGCGCTTCGCCGCGCAGCTCGCCGGCCGCCTGCCGCTCGGGCCGCTGCGCATCGAGCCGTACGCCGGCTACGCGCTGCACGAGCTGCCGGCGTTCCGCGGGCCGATGGGCGACGGCTCTTCGGTGGCGCCGGCGTGGGGCGCGGTGACGCGGCACTCGCTGCTCGTCGCGCTGCGGCTGCTGTTCGAGCTCGGGCGCATCGGCATCGAGCTGCGCGGCGAGCTGCCGGTGAGGCTCGCGGCCTCGACCCCCGGCGCGGTGAACACCGTGACGAACGGCTTCGCTGCGGGCGGAGCGATTCGCGTGCAGATCGCGAACGCCGGCAAGCTGCACTTCGGAGCGCTGCTCGACGGCCAGTTCGTCTCCGACAACCTCGCGGGCAAGGACGCAGCGGGCAACGACGTGGTGGCGTCGCAGCAGCGCGTGGTGCGTGCGGGCCTGGCGCTCGACGTGCAGTGGAGAGACCCCGTCGCCGTCGGCGGCGCCACGACCGGCGGCGTCGTGGTGCGCGTGCTCGATCTGCAGAGCGGTGAGTCGCTGCCCGGCGCCGACGTCACCATCACCGTCGCCGGTGAAGAGCGGCCGATGAGCCCCGACGCGACCGGAGCGCTCGCGATGCGAGAGCTGCCCGGGGGCCCGTTCTCGGTGCGCGCCTCGGCCGACGGCTACCTGCCGCTCGAGTCGGCCGGCAGCGTGACGGCGGGCGTCGACACGCCGATCGAGGTGAGGCTGCAGAAGGAACCGCCGAAGGTGGGCGGCCTGTCGATTTCGGTGAAAGAGGTCGAGACGGGCAAGCCGCTGCCCGGAGTCACCGTCACCGTCGGCGCCTCCACCGCGAAGACGGACGACAAGGGCGTCGCCTCGTTCGAGGGCCTGAAGCCGGGTCCCGTCGCGATCGCGATGGCGCTCGAGGGCTACCAGAAGGGCGAAGAGGCCGCGTCGGTGGTCGGCGGCAAGACGACCGCGGTGAACGTGACGCTCGTGCCGGAGAAGAAGAAGCTGCCGGCGACGATCAACGGCATCGTGCGCAGCACGAAGGGCGGCACGCCGGTCGCGGCGGATCTCGAGATCCCGCAGCTGAAGATGAAGACGAAGGCCGACGCGAAGGGCGCGTTCACCTTCACCGTCGACGGAGGCACGTACACCGTGAAGATCTCCGCGCCGGGCTACATCACGCAGACCAAGGACGTCACCGTGAAGGACGGTGACCGGGCGATCTTCAACGTCGACCTCTACCCGCGGTGAGAAGCGCTGCCCAACGACCGGGATCAGGCTCGGGATCGCGATCGCGATCGGCTCTGATCTGCCTGCTGGTCGTCGCGCTCGCCGCCTGTCCTGACGGCGATACGACCACCGTCGTTCCTCCGAAGACGCCGGTCGACGCCGGAGCCGCTGCACCGGCGAAGGCGGCGTCGGCGCTGCTCGAGCAGGTGAAGGGCAAGGTCACGCTCGAGCGCGACGGCAAGAAGAGCCCGGCCCAGCTCGGCTACCTCTACGTCGGCGACGCGCTGGAGACGGGCGAAGACGGCTCGGCCACGATCCGCTTCTCCGGCGGGCGCGTCGTCGAGCTCGGCGAAGAGGGCCGCTTCGAGCTCAAGGAGGGCGAGACCGGCCTCGTGCTCTCGGTGGCGCAGGGCCTCGTGCTCACGCGCAACGTCGCGTCGGCGCCCGCCCAGCCGTTGGGCAAAGAGCACGTCGAGCTCACCATCCTCACGCCGTTCGGCTTCACGAAGCTCGGCGGCGACGACACGAACCTCGAGCTGAAGGTCACCGACAAAGAGGCGCGCGTCGACGTGAAGCTGGGCACCGTCGACCTCGTCGCGACCGACGGCACGGTGACGAAGATCGGCGCGGGTCAAAAGGGCGCGCTCGGCGGCACGGTGATGGATCTCGAGCCGATCCAGGTGACGATCTCGGCCGTCTCGGGCCGCGCGGATCTCAAGCGCAAGGAAGACACGAAGTGGACGCCGCTGCCGAAGAAGGCGATGGCGCTCGGCGAGGGTGACTCGTTCCGCGTGAAGGACGGGCGCGTGATCATGCAGGCGCCCGGCGGGCAGGGGACGCTCGCGTTCTCCAAAGGGTCGGAAGTCACGATGGACAAGGCGGCGAAGGGCGCGGGCGGCGAAGAGGCCGGCTTCGACTTCAAGAAGGGCGAGCTGCAGGCGCAGTCTCCCACGAGGACGCGGCTCAACCTCGGCGGCGGCGTGACGATCACGGCGGACAAGGCGAGCCAGTACACGCTGCGCCGCACGAAAGACGGCTACGAGCTTCAGTCGATCGCGGGCGACGTGAAGATCGAGCGCGAGGGCGCCGAGCCGGCGACGGTCTACGGCGGCCGCACCGCGACGATTCCGCTCAAAGGGCAGGTGAAGACCGAAGAGCAGCCGCGCGAGCCGGTCGTGCTGCCGTCGCGGTCGGCGATCAAGGTGCTGCAGGGCAGCGCGCAGCGGCTCGCGATCACGTGGGACGGCGAGCCCGACAAGCCGTACCGCGTCGAGGTGGCGACGGACCCGGCGTACAAGCAGAAGCTGATCTCGGGCGTGGTGCGGCAGCGGCACGTGAACGTGACTCCGCCGACGCGCGGCTCGCTGTACTGGCGCGTGTTCGACGAGAAGGACAAGGAGATCGCGAAGGGCAGCGCGTCGTTCGCGCCCGAGGCCGCGGCGATCGATCTCGCGCACAACCGCAACATCGTGCACGACGGCGCGGATCAGACGACCATCTACTTCCAGGACAAGCCGCCCGCGGTCACGTTCGCGTGGCAGCCGGCGACCGAGGCGGCGGTGCAGAAGTACAAGGTGCAGGTCTACCGGAAGGAGAACCTGCAGTCGGCGGTCGCCGAGAAGGTCGTGCCCGAGGACAAGGTGATGCTGCCGGAAGGCGCGCTCGGCGAGGGCTCGTACATGTGGAGCCTCAAGTACCTCGACAAGCTCGGCAACGAGATCGGCGGCACGGGCAAGATGAACAAGCTCGTGATCACCTACGACAACGCGGTGCCGAACCTCACCATCAAGGCGCCGAAGAACGGCGACCCGGGCGGAGCGAAGGTGCGCTGCCAGGGCATCGCCCCGGTCGGCGCGAAGGTGACGGTGAACGGCCGGCCGGTTCCGCTCGATGAAAAGTCGCGTTTCGACATGGAAGTGGCTCCAATGGGGGGCGGCCTCCTGGTGTTCCGCATGGTGAATGGGGCCAGCGAGGTCTACACCGTGCGCAAGGTGCGGAAGAGCAAGTGAGCAAGCAGACCGATGCGGGCAAGGGTGGCGATGGTTCGCCGCCGCGTGATCCCATCGGGCCGATGGCCGTTCGGCCATTCGGGAAGTACTTCCTCGTGCGCAAGCTCGCCGAGGGCGGCATGGCGGAGATCTTCCTCGCCAAGCAGGTCGGCGTCGAAGGCTTCGAGAAGAACGTCGTCATCAAGCGAATGCTGCAGCACCTGTCGAGCGTGCCGGACTTCGTGTCGATGTTCCTCGACGAGGCGCGGCTCGCCGCCCGCCTGAGCCACCCGAACATCGTGACCATCGCCGACCTGGGTCACGCCGACGGCTGCTACTACATCTGCATGGAGTACCTCGCGGGCGAGGACTTCTCGACGATGCTGCGCACGAGCGCGCGGCGGCGTGAGTACGTGCCGCTGAGCATCTCGCTGCGCGTGCTGGCCGAAGCCGCGCGGGGCCTGGACTTCGCGCACAACTTCACCGACGCGCAGGGCAAGCCGCTCAACGTCGTTCACCGCGACATCTCGCCGTCGAACATCTTCGTCACGTACACGGGGCAGGTGAAGGTGCTCGACTTCGGCATCGCGAAGGCCGAGTCGCGCGTGACGAACACGACCGCGGGCGTGGTGAAGGGGAAGTACATGTACATGGCGCCCGAGCAGGCGCGCTCGGGGCAGGTCGATCGCCGGGCCGACGTGTTCTCGCTGGGCGTGTCGCTGTACGAGGCGGTGACGAACGTGCGGCCGTTCGCGCGCGACAACGATCTCGCGATCCTCAACGCGGTGCTGCAGTGCGACTACAAGCCGCCGCGCGAGCTGCGACCCGATCTGCCGGTCGAGCTCGAGCAGGTGGTGCAGAAGGCGCTGATGCTGGATCCCGGGCTGCGCTACCAGAGCGCGGCGGAGCTCGCGGCGGATCTCGAGAGGTTCCTCTCGGCGACGACGTCGGGCAGCGGGCACACCGCGCTGTCCGAGTTCATGCACTCGTTCTTCGGCAAAGAGCGGGTGTCGCAGAAGACGCGCATCGACTCGCTGCCGGATCTCGCGTCGAAGGGCTGGGACGTGCCCGGCTACGCGAACCCGGCGTCGCCGAAGACCGATCCGTTTCATCCGGCGCTGTCGCCTCCGCGACCGGTGAACAGCTCGGAGGGGCCGACGAAGGCGATCGCTCCGCCGTCGGAGGTCACGCGGACGAGGCGGCCGCTCGGCGCGGCGGCGATCGGCGCGCTGCTCGCGGGCGCGGTGGTGCTGGCGGGCGCCGGCGCCGCGATCGGCGTCTGGGCGATGCAGAAGCAGCAGCGCAACGACGTGCTCATCCCGCCGGATCCCCCCCCGGTGGTCGCAGCCGTCGATGCAGGCCCGGCAGAGGTGGCCGTGGTCGACGCCGGGGCCGCGCCGGTCGCGGCCGCGGTGGACGCCGGCGCGGCGGTGGTCGAGAAGCCGCCGCCGACGGGGCCGAAGTGTCCGCCGGGCCTCAAGCCGACGCAGCTCGTGATGCGGGCGATCAAGGACCGCTACAGCGACCTCACCGCCTGCTTCGAGAAGCACAAGAAAGAGCTGCCGGCGAACGAGGGCAAGCTGATGGTGAAGTTCCACATCGCGCCGAACGGGCGCATTCTCGGCGCGGAGACCGACATGCCCGGCACCAAGGTGGCTGCGTGTGTGGAAGACCGCCTGAAGACAGTGAAAGTCGCCTGTTACAACGGCGGGGACGCCACCGCGAACCTGCCGGTGCAGTGGAGCGTCACCCGATAAAAATATCGGGCGCGAGGTTCCACTCACCTCTTCGTGCAGGCGCTGGCGTCCTCGTTCTTGGTTCCGGTATGGGCAGTGCCCGTCAGCATGCCCACGCCCTTCGCGTTCGCGCAGGTGTACGAGCAGCACGCCGCGTTCGTCTGGCGCTCGCTGCGGCGCCTGGGCGTGCGCGACGCGGACCTCGAGGACGTGACGCAGGAGGTCTTCGTGGTCGTGCACCGCAAGCTGCCCGAGTTCGACGGGCGCTCGTCGGTGAAGACGTGGCTGTTCGGCATCTGTCTGAAGACGTCGTCCGACTACCGGCGGCGCGCGCACGTGCAGCGCGAGGACATCGTGGAGCAGGTGCCCGACAGCGCGCAGGAGCCCGCCGCGCCCGAGCTCGTCGCCCGGCGCCAGGCGCGCGCGGTGCTGGATCGGATTCTGGACGCGCTCGACGACGAGAAGCGTGCGACGTTCGTGTTGTTCGAGCTGGAGCAGGTGCCGATGGCTGAGGTCGCTTCGATGACGGGAGTTCCGCTGCAGACCGCGTACGCGCGGCTCTACGCGGCGCGCCGCGCCGTCGAGGAAGCGATGAAGGCCAGGAAGGAGGCCGCCCATGTCTGACCCTCGGCCGTGGCTGGAGGAGGGCGCCTCGCCGGAGCTGCGTTCGCTGCTCGAGAGCGCTCGCGCGGATGAGCCGACGAAGGAGCAGCTCGCGTCCGTCGCGGCGCGGCTCGGGCCGTTGCTGGTGGTGCCGGCCGCGGCCGCGGTCGTCGCGGCGCCGAGCTCTGCGGCGGCGGCTTCGGCTTCGGCTTCCGTGGCGCAGGCCGGCGCGGTCGCGACGAAGACCGGGCTCGCGGTGAAGGTGCTCGTGACGGTGGGCACCGTGGCGGCCGTCGGCGGCGCGTTTCAGGCCGGGCGCGTGTACGAGGAGAAGGTGGCTCCGGCGAAGAAGGTGATCGTGGTGGAGAAGCCGGTGCTGGTGCCGGCTCCTGCGCCGGTGCCGGACCCTGCTCCGGTCGTGGAGCCGGAGCCCGCCGCGCCCGAGGCGCCGAAGCCGGCGGTTCGTGCAGCGACGCCCCCGAGGCCCGAGGCCGAGGCCGCGATGCTCGAGCAGGCGATGTCGGCGCTGCAGGCCGGCGATGCCGCGAAGGCGCTCAAGCTGTGCGAGCGGCACCAGCGCGAGCTCGGCGCGAACGGGCTCCTGGTTCAGGAGCGGGAGGTCATCGCCATCGAGGCGCTGGTGAAGCTCGGCCGCGCGGCGGAGGCGAAGGCGCGCGCGGAGAAGTTCAAGAAGGCGTTCCCGACGTCGACGCACCTGTTGAAGGTGGAGTCGTTGGTCGCGGATTAGTCGCCTCCGCTCCGCGTGAACGGAGGCGGCTTCAGAGGTCGCGTCTCGCCGCCAGCGCTCTCGCGAGCGTCGCCTGGTCGGCGTACTCGAGATCTCCGCCCATCGGAATTCCCTGCGCGAGCCGCGTGACCTTGATGCCCATCGGCCTCAACAGCCGCACCAGGTACAGCGCGGTGGCCTCACCCTCGACGTCGGGGTTCGTGGCGACGATGACCTCGTCGACGTTGCCGCTCTCGAGGCGCACGAGCAGCTCGCGGATGCGCAGCTGATCCGGCCCGACGCCCTCGAGCGGAGACAGCACGCCGTGCAGCACGTGGTACCGCCCCTTGAACTCGCGCGTCCTCTCGATGGCGAGCTCGTCGGCGATGCCCTCGACGACGCACAGCACCTTGTCCTCGCGGCGGGGGTCCGTGCAGAACGTGCACGGCGAGTCGGGCGGCCCGTCGGTGAGGCTGAAGCACCGCGGACACAGGCGCACGCGCTCGACGACCTCGTTCAGCGCGCCGGCGAGCGAGCGCGCGAACTCGGGCGGAGAGCGCAGCACGTGGAAGGCGAGCCGCTGGGCCGTCTTCTCACCGATGCCGGGGAGCTTCGAGAGCTGCGCGACGAGGCGGTTGAGCGCGTCGGGCGTCACATCAGACCGGGGAGCTTGATGCCTCCGGAGATCTTCCCGAGCTCCTTCTGCATGTGCTCCTTGCTCTGGGTCAGCGCCGCGTTGACGGCCGCGATGATGAGGTCCTCGAGCATGGCGGTGTCGTTCGGGTCGATCGCCTTCTTGTCGATCTTGAGGCTCTTGATCTCCTGAACGCCGTTCGCGGTGGCGACGACGAGGCCGTCGCCGGCCTTGCCCTCCACCGTCTCGTTCGCGAGCTCGGTCTTACGTTTTTCGACCTTGGAGGTGATCTCCTTGGCCTGTCGCATGAGGAAGTTGAGGTCGACGCCGGGCATGGTGCGGCGTCTATATCAGGCGTCGTCGTCGGGTGCCGTGGGAACCGATTCCTCGCGGGGCGCGGGCTCGAGCACCTGCACGTGCTCGAGCGTGCCTCCCAGGATCTTGAGGACCGACAGCACCGCGGGGTTCGAGCGCACCTTCGCCTCGATGGCCCGCTCGCGCGTGGCCTTGTCGTCGGCTTCCTGCTCCGCCACCGAGCGGTTGGCCTGCTGGAACGCCGCGTCCGACTTCACCTCGACGAGCTTCGTGGGCGCTCCGAGGCTCTGACTCGCGAGCTTCTCGAGCTCGGCGCGCGCGTGGCCGAACACGGTCGCGCGGTGGAAGCCGGCGTCCGGCGGGAACGCGAGCTGCGCCTCGCCGTTGGTCAGCGCGATGAGGCGGCCGTAGGAGAGCGACTTGCCCAGGCGCGGGTTCGCGAGGCGGATGGCGTCGACCGCCTGCTTCCAGCGCTCGGTCGCGGGCAGCGCGTGCGTCGCGGCCGCTTCGGCTTCTTCGACCACGTCGGGCACACAGTCGCCGCTCGCGCAGCCCTCGGCGGAGGTGGCGACGGGGACCGGCACCGGCGCAGGCGCGGCCACCGGCGGCGGCCGTACAGGCGCCGGAGCGGGAGGCGGCGGTGCAGGTGGAGCTGCCGCAGGAGCAGCAGGCCGCGGTGGCGCGGGCGCTGCGGCTGGAGGCGGTGGAGCTGCCGCAGGAGCGGCGGGTCTCTCAGGCGCGAAAGTTCGGCGAGCCGGAGCGACCTCCCGGCGCTCCGGGCTGCTGCAGCTTCACGCCACCGGCGGGAGCAGAGCCTCCCGCGAGCTTCTCCACCCGCGCGATCAGATCCGGCAGCGACGAGGCCGGCGCGAGCTGCACGGCCTTGAGCAGCGTGACCTCGAGGGCGAGGCGCGGCTGCGGGGCGCGGGCGATCTCCCAGCTCGCGGAGTGAACGACGTCGAACAGGCGGGCGAGCGTGGCCGCGTCGGCCTCGCGCGAGAGCGCAACCACGGCCTCGCGCTCGGATTCCGCCAGCTCTTCCGGCGCGGCGCCGGTGGCCTTGGCCACGAACACGTGCCGCAGGTGGAACGCGAGCTCGTCGGCGAGGCGGCGCATGTCGATGCCGACGTTCCACACCTCTTCGGTCTTCTCGAGCAGCAGCTTGCTGTCCCTGCGCACGAGGCCTTCGGCGAACGCGTGCACGAGCGTGCGGTCGATGGCGCCGAGCGTCTCGGCGACCTCGGCGTCGGAGGGCGAGGTGCCGCAGGCCGAGAGCACCTGGTCGAGCAGCGAGAGCGCGTCGCGCATGCCGCCCTCGCTCTGGCGGACGATGAGCGCGAGCGAGCGGTCGGAGACGTTCACCTTCTCGAGCGCGCAGATCTCCTTCAGGCGCTTGAGCATCGCGGCCGAGGAGATGCGGCGGAAGTTGTGGCGCTGGCAGCGCGAGATGATCGTGTCGGGCAGCTTGTGCGGCTCGGTCGTCGCGAAGATGAACTTCACGTGACCGGGCGGCTCTTCGAGGGTCTTGAGCAGCGCGTTGAACGCCGCCCCCGAGAGCATGTGCACCTCGTCGATGATGTAGATCTTGTGACGCGAGCCGGCGGGCAGGTACTTCGCGTTCTCGCGGATCTCGCGGACGTTCTCGACGCCGTTGTTCGAGGCTCCGTCGATCTCGGAGACGTCGGGCGAGGTGCCGTCGCGGATCTCCGTGCAGGCCTTGCAGACGCCGCAGGGCTGCGGGGTGGGGCCCTTCTCGCAGTTGAGCGCGCGAGCGAGCAGCCGCGCGGCGGTGGTCTTGCCGACGCCGCGCGGGCCGCAGAACAGGTAGGCATGAGCGACGCGATCGAGCTTGAGCGCGTTCTCGACGGTCTTCACCACGTGCTCCTGCCCCGTCATCTCTTCGAAGGCCTGGGGCCGGTACTTCCTGGCGAGGACCGTGTAGCTCATGCCTCGTATGTAGCAGTGAACCGGTGACGGATCAGCAGCTCACTTGAAGGCGCCGGCGAACGTCGCGAAGAAGTCGTCCCAGCCGCGCACCTTGCCGAGCAGCTCCTTCGTGTGCGGCACGGGCGTCGCCATGCCGCCGCTCGCGATGAACTGGTGCATCGTCACGAAGTCCTGGGCGTACCAGTCTTCGAGGCCCGCCGACTTGAGGCCGGCCTTGAACTGGTCGGGAGGCAGGTCGACGTACTTCACCTGCTTGCCGATGCGCTTGCCGATGCGCTCGGCGAACTCGGCGTGGCTGATGGGCTCCTGGCCGGTGAGCTGGTACGTCTTGCCGGCGTGCCCCTGCTCGGTGAGCATCTTCGCCGCGACGGCGGCGATGTCGCGGGCGTCGATGGCGGCGATCTTCCCGTCCTTCGCGGCGCCGTAGAACGCGCCGTCCTTCTTGATGGTGCCGGCCGAGCCCAGGAAGTTCTGCATGAAGTACGTCGGCTGAAGAATGGTCCACTGCAGGCCGGAGCCTTTGAGGTACTCGTCGCACTCGGCGTGCCACGTCGCGAGCTTCACCGGCGACTGCTTGTCGGCGCCCATCACGGACAGGCGCACGACGTGCTTCACGCCGTTCTTCCGCGCGGAGTCGATCATGTTCTTGTGCCACTGCACCGACTCGGGGACCGAGTTGGTGAGCAGGAACGCGGTGGAGCCACCCTTGAAGGCGGCGTCGAGCGCGGCCTTGTCGTCGTAGGTGGCCTTCACGACCTCGACGTTCGCCTGCTTCTGCGCCTTGTCGGGGTTGCGCGCGATGACGCGGAACTTCGTGCCCGACTTCGCGAGCTGCTCCGAGAGGGCGCTGCCGATGGTACCCGTTGCTCCGGTGAGAACGATCATCGTGTGTGCTCCTTGTGTGCGGTTGAGGTCGCGTGAGGTAACGATGCGCGGTGTTCGCAGGCAATGAAGAACGCCGGTGTCATCCCCGGGTCGGAGCGTCCCGAATTCGGGACGGGGTGGACTACGCTGCGCTTCGCACATGAGAGCGATCACGAAGTCGCAGGGACTGCGCCTCGAGCGCGTGCGGGCCTCGAAGCAGTTCCGTGACGGGCTGTTCCGCAACACTTCCGGGGCGACGCCGGATCTCAAGGGAAACGCGTGGTCCACCATCGGCGAGTACGTGGCCGGCGGGCAGGTGCGCATCCCTCCGGGGCCGCTGCCGTGGGTGAGCCCGCTCGGCGGGTGGACGCGCTCGCCCGACTCGGGGCTGCGCCTGACGTGGCTCGGTCACTCGACGGTGCTCATCGAGCTCGACGGCGTGCGCGTCATCACGGATCCGGTGTGGGGCCAGCGCATCTCTCCGGTGCGCTTCGCGGGGCCGCGGCGCTTTCAGCCGGCGCCGGTGGAGCTCGAGCAGCTGCCCGAGCTCGACGCCGTCATCGTCTCGCACGATCACTACGATCACCTCGACAAGCCCTCGATCGAGAAGCTCAGCAAGCGTGACGTGCCGTTCTTCACGTCGCTCGGTGTCGGCGCGCACCTGGAGAAGTACGGAGTCGACCCGCAGCGCATCACCGAGCTCGACTGGTGGGAGACGGCGAAGGTCCCCAAGAGCGACGTCGTCATCAGCGCGGCTCCGTCGCAGCACTTCAGCGGGCGCGGCCTGCGCGATCGCAACACGACGCTGTGGTCCGCGTTCATCGTGAAGGGGCCGAAGCACCAGGTCTTCTTCAGCGGCGACACCGGCCTCACCGAGGAGTACTCCGAGATCGGCCGACGCTTCGGTCGCTTCGACGCCGTGCTGCTCGAGATCGGCGCCTGGCACGAGAGCTGGGGGCAGATTCACTTGGGCCCGAAGAACGCGCTGGAGGCGCTGAAGCTGCTCGGCGGCGGGCTGCTCTTGCCGGTGCACTGGGGCACGTACAACCTCGCGATGCACGCGTGGGACGAGCCGGCGGAGCAGCTGTTCGAGCTGGCGCCGAAGGCGGGCGCGAACGTGATGATGCCGGTGATGGGGTCACCGACGGAGCCGGTGCGCTACGAGGGCCTCGACCCGTGGTGGCGGTCGGTGAAAGCGGTCAAACGCGGGCGGGCTGCCCGTGCTATTGGCTCCGGGACGTGAGCGTCCTCTACCAGGTTCATTCGATCTTGCGGTTCGCGGTGCTGCTCTCCGGCCTGACGATGGTGGCGATGTGCTTCGCGGGGCTGATGCAGGCGCAGCCGTTCACGAAGCCGGGCCGCATCATGGGCTCGGTGTTCGCGGGGCTGTTGCACACCCAGGTGCTCGTCGGGCTGGCGCTGGTGATGGTGTGGCCGTGGGTGCCGCGCAACATCGGTCACATCGTGATGATGGTGGCGGCCGCCGCGCTCGCGCAGGTGATGCTCTCGAAGAACCGCCGGCACGCGACGCCGAACTGGGTGCGCCCGCTCATCGGCGTCGGCGGCGCGCTCGTCCTCATCGCCGCCGGCATCTTCGCCATCGGCCGCATGCCCTGGAGCTCGTCGGTCCTCTAAGAAGGGGACTGTCCCCTTTTCAGCGCCAGACCGTGACGGGGCAGTGGGCGCCGTGGACGACGCGGTCGGAGACGGAGCCGAGGAGCAGGCGCTTGGCGGGGCCCAAGCCGCGGGCTCCGAGGACGATGAGGTCGACGGACTTGTGCGCGGCGAAGTCGATGATGGTCTCGGCGACCGGGCCGAGCTCGACCGAGCGCTCGATCTTCACGCCCGGATGCTCGCCGGCGATGCTGTCGAGCTGAGCCCGCAGGTTCGCGAGGTCCGCGTCGGTGTGCGACGGCGCGACGATGCTCGTGCCGAGCGGCCCGACGGGGATGATCTCCGGGCGCTGCAGCACCGTGAGCAGCGAGGCGCGCGCACCGCACTGCTCCGCGAGCGCGAGCCCGAAGCGCGCCGCCTTGCGCGAGGGCACCGAGCCGTCCACTGCGATCAAGATGTGCTCCAGCATGGCGACACGCCGTGCAAGCGACGTGCGTGCGCGGCCCGCCACGCATTCAGGCCAGTTGAGCCCGGTGACGGTTACCGGGGCGCCACGGACGGGAAGGGGAAGAAACGCCTGCCCGAGTGAAGAAGCCGCGATTGGGCTAGCCAATCCTGGCTAAAGGGAGGAGTTGAACCTCGTCGATGTATGAGATCGATACCGTTCGCGTGTGGGGCCTCTTCGGCCGGGCAGGCACGGCTCTCGACGTGCGCTGGCTCCTGCTCCTGACGCTGGTGGCGTCCGCCGCCTCGGCGCACAAGCCGAGCGACGCCTACGTGACGATCGACTTCCGCGGCGCGCCCTCGCTGCGAATCGATCTCGCGCTGCGCGATCTCGACGACGCGCTCGGGCTCGATGCCGATGGCGACGGCTCCATCCGCTGGAGCGAGGTGCAGGCGAAGCTGCCTGCCGTCGACGCCGAGGTGACGCGGCACGTGGGCGTGCGCGGCTGCGCGTGGGAGGTGCGCGAGCACGGCGTCACTCCGCACAGCGACGGCGCCTACCTCGTGCTCGAGGGCCCGCTTCGCTGCGAGGCGGACGCCGCCGTGGTGCTGACGTACTCGCTGTTCTTCGAGCGCGATCCGCAGCACCGCGCGCTCGCGAGGCTGCTGGTCGGCTCGACGGAGCAGACGCTGATCGCGTCTCCCGATCGGCGCGAGCTCGCGTACGAGGCGAAGCCGGCGGCGGGTGCCTCGCTCGGCCAGTTCCTGGTCGAGGGCGTGCATCACATCTTGATCGGAGCCGACCACCTGTTGTTCTTGAGCGCGCTGCTGCTGACCTCGGTGGTCGAGCGCAGAGGGCGGGCCCGCTTCGGCATGACCGAGTGGGCGCCGAGGCCGACGCTGAAGCCTGCGCTGGTCGAGGTGCTGAAGCTCGTGACGTCGTTCACCGTGGCGCACTCGCTGACGCTCGGGCTCGCCGCGCTCGACGTCGTCGATCTGCCGAGCCGGCTCGTCGAGAGCGCCATCGCCGCCACCGTGGTGCTCGCGGCGCTCGCGAACCTCTGGCCGCTCACCGGCTCAGATCGCTGGGGCCCCGCGTTCGCGCTCGGCCTCGTGCACGGCTTCGGGTTTTCGTCGGTCCTCAAGGACTCGGGGCTGCGCGGCACCTCGCTGGTCGCCGAGCTGTTCGGCTTCAACCTCGGCGTCGAGGTGGGGCAGCTCATGTTCGTCGCCGTGGTGGTGCCGGTGTGCTTCGCTCTGTCGCGGCTGCGCGTGTATCCCTGGCTCGCGCGCGCAGGCTCTTTGGTGATCGCGGGCTACGGGCTGATGTGGCTGTACGAGCGGGCGCTATGAACGTCGTCGTCGTCGGAGCCGGCATCTTCGGAGTCACCGCGGCGCTCGAGCTGCGCGCCCGCGGCCTCGACGTCACGCTCGTCGACGGCGGGCCGATTCCCAATCCGCTCGCCGAGTCGACGGACCTCTCGAAGGCGGTGCGCGCCGACTACGGCGCCGACGAGGACTACACCGCCCGCATGGAGCGCGCGCTCGTGAAGTGGCGCGAGTCGCCGTTCTTCCACGAGACCGGCGTCATGTACCTGTCCCGCGCGCCGATGGCGCCGGGCGGCTTCGAGCACGACAGCTTCCAGGTGCTCACGCGCCGCGGCCACGCGCTTCAGCGCATCACGCCCCAAGAGCTGCGCGCCCGCTTCCCCGCGTGGAACCCCGAGCTGTTCGTCGACGGCTACTTCAACCCCGAAGGCGGCTGGGCCGAGAGCGGGCGGGTCGTGGCTGCGCTCGCCGCCGAGGCCAAAGCCCGAGGCGTCCGCGTCGTCGAGAACGCGCGCTGCGAAGCCCTGCGCCTGCGGGGCGACGAGATCGTCGGCGTCGGAGACCTCGACGCCGAGCACGTGGTGCTCTGCTCCGGCGCGTGGACGACGAAGCTCGTGCCGTCGCTGGCGGGCTGCTTCACCGCGTCCGGTCAGCCGGTGTTCCACCTGAAGCCGGCGCAGCCCTCACGCTTCGAGGCCGCCGTCTTCCCCACGTACGGCGCCGACATCGCCACGACCGGCTGGTACGGCTTCCCCATGCACCCCAGCGGCGTGCTGAAGATCGCGAACCACGGGCCCGGTCGAGTCGTCGATCCCGACGAGACGAACCGCGCGGTGCTGCCGTCACAGGAGACCTCGCTGCGCGACTTCCTGAAGCTCGCGTTCCCCGAGCTCCACTCGGCGCCGATCGTCGCGACGCGCACGTGCATCTACTGCGACACGCGCGACGGGCACCTGTGGATCGCGAGGGACCCTTCGCGCGAGGGGCTCACCGTGGCGGCGGGCGGCTCGGGGCACGCGTTCAAGTTCGCCCCGCTGCTGGGCGGGTGGATCGCGGACGCGGCGCTCGGCGTCGCGAACCCCGAGCTCGACAAGTTCCGCTGGCGCCCGGAGATCGCTCCGCAGAAGAGCGAAGAGGGCGCGCGCTTCGTCCCGTCGTGATTCGGTCGTGTCCTTTGGTTCGTCCGTTCACCGGCTGCGACGTGCCCGCTTGCTGGCGGCCAGCGAGGCACGCAACGCCGCTCGAACGCGCTCGGTTGCCTCGTCAGGTGCGGGTTCGGGGGCGAGAGCCGGGAAGGTCAGCGCCACCTTTCCGCCGAACGGCGCGAACACGCGTGCGAGGGTCTGCAGCCTCGGGTTGGCTTCGCGGTCGTCCTCGAGCTCTGCGATCGCACGTGGCGACACCTTCACGACCTTCGCGAACCTCGTTCGGGACATTCTCAGGAACGTGCTGCGAAGCAGCCGCGCGGCGTCTGCGAGGCTGAGCTCGCCCGTCGCGATCATGGCTCCGACCTGTTCCAAGAGGGCCTTGCGCTCCTGCGGGCGCAGCCGCGCGACGTCTTCACGGGTGAGCGGTCTTACAGCAGCGTCCATTCGCGCAGCTTCCTCTCCGTGTGTTCGAGGCCGATGCCGGGAGAAGTCAGGGTCTCCGATGGAAGACCTTCTTCGGCGAGAAGCTGCGGCAGCGGGCGAAGCTTCTGTGCGAGTGCGTTCAGCCCCTCTCTCAAGAAGACTTCGTCAGGTCCAAAGCTGGCGAGCAGCGCTGGCCAGTCGACTCCACCTCGCTCGTGGTTCTCCCACTTCGTCGTGCGGGTGATCCCTTCGGGGTCCATCGCCATCGGGGCGAAGTCGTAGATCGGCGCGAGCGTCACTTGCGTGCTCGACTTCAGCAGCGACGTGTTGCGGCCGTGGTTGTCCGTGTTTCCGAAGACCTGGTTCAGCAGGTCTCGCCGCAGGTATTCCAGCAAGACGTTGCGGAACCGCGGTGCTGGGAACACCCGGCGCAGCGCATCGAGCACGCGCTCATGCTTGAGCCATGCGCCCGGGCGCGCCCCGACGACGGAGTAGATCGACTCGACCCCGAGTCGCACCTCGCCCGTCGCTCCTCGCACGACGTCGAACCTCGGCAGCCACAGGCTCGGACCGTGCTCCCCCTCGATGAGCTGCATGCCCTGCGTCGAGATCGTGTCGATGCCCAGGGCGGCGAGGGCCCGGTAGTAGACGTACTCCGAGCGAAGGATGGTCTTGTCACGCGGCGTGCGTTGGCCTCGCGCGAACTTGACGAGGTAGTGCGCGTCGCGGCAATCGGGTTCGTCCTGCCACGTGTCGACCCACACTTGCTGGTCGGCGTCGAGGCGCAGCAGGAGCTTCGGCGAATCACCACCCGCTCCGGTCGCTCCGCCGACTTGCACACCGTGCTCCGCCGCGTAATCGAGAAAGGCGGTCTCCCGATCGACCACGGCGCGTTGCGGGAAGCGCAGGGGCGGGTTCGTCTTGGGGGGCACCGCTTCTTTGATTCGCAGGTGACCGATGGGAGCGATCGCGCCCCGGCCGAGCAGCTCGAAGTCGTCGATGGGGCGGCCGCTGAACAGCTTTCGTTGCCACCAGCTGCGCGCGCTGCCGAGCGGCCGAATGTCGTCGAGAAGAGCAGGCCACGCACGCAGGCAGGTCGGCCCCCACTGCAGCGGTAGGTTCACGCTCGCTGCTGCAGTCGGCGCACTCTCCGCCAGCCATCGCGCGAGGTGTTCATCCGTGTAGGAGAAGTTCAAAGCGCCGTCCGCTCCCAGCTCCGGATGCGGACACTCGAGCTCGGCCATGTCTCGCCAGTGCCCATCGACATTGGCTTGGAGCGTCAAGAGCGCCATGATGCACTATGGTACATCAAGAGGCGCCTGGTGCCGATAGTTAGTGTCCTATTGTGCACTAAATGGCCGAGGCGGGGCCAAGTTCATGCAACGGAGTGCATGACGGTGCCCACCGCAGCTGGAGCAGGCATGTGCGGCAGCGGGGTGCGTCACTCGCGCAGCGGCGTGTAGTTGGCGGGCCCGCCGACGGGCAGCCACTGCAGCTGAATCGGCTGGTTCAGATCTTTCGACGCGCGGGCGAAGTCGATCACGGCCTGCGAGCCGTCGGGCTTTCTCCACACGATGGCGTCGAGCGAGACCTCGCCGTTCGCCTTCGTGTTGAGCGCGAGGTCGAGGCCCGCGGCGCGGCCGGCCTTGATCAACGCGTCGCGCAGCTTGCCGAGCAGCTTCTTGCGGTCGCCCTCGGACGCGCCGGCCCGGAAGCCCGGGTCGCTCGACCAGGCCCTCACGATGTCGTCGAAGATGCCGGCGATGAAGTCGGGCATGCCGAACGCCGAGTCGCCGGCGCCCGAGGCGCCGCCGCCGTTCGTCACGTCGAGCCACTGCATCTTCGTGGCGCGGCCCAGGTCCTTCGACGCCAGCGCGAAGTCGATGATCTTCACCGTGCCGTCGGGCTGCCGCCACGCGAAGGCGTCGAGCGACAGCTGGCCGTTCGCCTTCTGGTTCAGCATCAGGTCGAGGCCGCGCTCGCGGCCGACGGCGATGAGCGTGTCGCGGGCCTGCGCGATGGCGGCCTCGCGCGCCTCGCGGGTGGCCCCGGCCTGCAGGCCCGGCAGCTGCTCGAGCTGGGCCATCACGTCCTTGAGCGCGTCCGGCGTGCCGTAGCCGGGGATCGCCGCGGGGTTCACCGGCAGCTCCGGCATCACCATCGGCCCGCCAGGCAGCGAAGGATTGAACGTGCTGTTCGTCGCCGGCCGGTAGGCGCCGTACTTGTCGGTGACCCGCTCCGAAGGGCGCGGCACCTCGAACGTCGGGATCCGAATCGTGGGGCGGTCGCCGATCTTGGCCATGGACCAACACTACGGCAGGGCTTCTTGATTCTGCAATCGGGAGTAAGAGGGGCGCCCCGAAAATGAAAGTGCTCGCCATGACCCTGCTCGCAGCGACCACCAACGACGGCTTCTTGCGCGAGTTCGCGGAGACGCGCCGCTACCTCGCCGGGCGCCCGACGAACGCGCAGCTCACCCCCGACTCGAAGTCGGTGCTGTTCCTGCGCGCCGGCGCGAAGGACCCGCGCCAATTGCTCTACGAGCTCGACCTGAACAGCGGCCAGACGAAGGAGCTGCTCACGCCCGAGTCGCTCCTGCAGGGCGCCGCCGAGACGCTGAGCACGGAAGAGAAGGCGCGGCTCGAGCGCATGCGCGTCATGGCGCGCGGCTTCACGAGCTACCAGCTCAGCAAGGACGGCACGAAGGTGCTCGTGGTGCTCTCCGGCAAGCTGTACGTCGTCGAGCGCGCGAACGGGAAGGTGACGCAGCTCAAGACGGGAGAGGGCGCCGCGATCGATCCGAAGTTCGCGCCCGACGGCAACGCGGTCGCGTACGTGCGCGCGAACGACGTGCGCCTCGTCGACCTGAAGACCAACGTCGAGAAGGCCGTGACGAAGGGCGGCAGCGCGCTCAAGCCGAACGGCCTCGCCGAGTTCGTCGCGCAGGAAGAGATGAGCCGCTTCTCCGGCTTCTGGTTCAGCCCCGACAGCAAGCGCATCGTGTTCCAGGCGACCGACCACACCGGCGTCGAGCAGCTCTCGGTGCCGGACCCGATGAAGCCCGAGGCCGAGGCCGACCGCTTCTATTACCCGCGCGCGGGCAAGAAGAACGCGGCGGTGAGGCTCGGCCTCACGTCCGCCTCGGGCGGCGCGGTCACGTGGGTGCAGTGGGACGACAAAGAGCTCCCCTACGTCGCGACCGTACGCTGGCCGGCCAAGGGCGCGCTCACCGTGCTGGTGCAGAACCGCGCGCAGACGAAGGAGCAGCTGCTCGCCGTCGACGAGAAGACCGGCAAGACGCGCCTGCTGCTCGAAGAGCAGGACTCGGCGTGGCTCAACCTCTCGCAGGAGTTCCCCGCGTGGCTGCCCGACGGCTCGGGCTTCTTCTGGATGACCGAGAGGAACGGCGGCCCTGAAGTAGAGCTGCGCGGCGCCGACGGCGCGTACAAGGCGACGTGGGTGAAGCGCGAGGCGGGCTGGTCGAAGATGACCGACGTCGTCGCCTACGACGACGCGACGCGCACGCTGTACTTCTCCGGCAGCACCGAGCCGGCGGCGATCCTGTTGTGGAAGGTGACGGACGCGGCCGCTCCGCAGAGGGTGGACCTCGGCTTCCCCGAGCCGGGCATGCACTGGGTGAAGGTGTCCGCCGACGGCAAGTACCTGCTCGCGGGCTCGACCTCGGTGGGCTCGATGCCGCGCACCGCGGTGTTCGAGAGCGGCGGCAAGAAGATCGCCGACCTGCCGAGCGTGGCGGTCGAGCCGAGCCTGAAGCTCAACACCGAGGTGAAGAAGGTCGGCGACTTCTGGACGATGGTGTTCAAGCCCGAGGGCATGAAGGCCGGCACGAAGCTGCCGGTCATCCTCTCGGTCTACGGCGGCCCGCACCACAACGTGGTCACGCACTCGCACCGCGAGCACCTCATCGACCAGTGGCTCGCGAACCAGGGCTTCATCGTGGTGAAGGCCGACGGGCGCGGCACGCAGCGGCGCGGCCGCGATTGGGAGCGCGCCATCAAGGGCGACTTCGCCACGCAGATCGCGGCGGATCAGCTCGCGGCGCTGAAAGCGATCGCGAAGACGGTGCCGGAGATGGACTTGAAGCGCGTCGGCGTCTACGGCTGGAGCTTCGGCGGCTACCTCTCCGGCCTGCTCACCTTGGGCTACGGCGACGACATCAAGGCCGGCGTCGCCGGCGCTCCCGTCGTCGACTGGCACGACTACGACACGCACTACACCGAGCGGTACCTCGGCGTGCCGCCGGAAGCCGAGAAGGCGTACGAGGTCTCGAGCCTGCTCACGTACGTGCCGAAGGCGAAGCGGCCGCTGCTGCTCATTCACGGCACCGCCGACGACAACGTCTACTTCCTCCACACGCTGAAGCTGTCCGACGCGATGTTCAAGGCCGGCAAGCCCCACCAGGTGCTGCCGCTGTCGAACTTCACGCACATGGTGCCGGACCCGGTCGTGATGGAGCGCCTCTACGAGCGCATCGCGCAGTACTTCAAGGAGACCCTCTGAAGCTCGAGCAGCAGTTCATCGACGATTGTCCCTACGCGCCCGAGGCGCTGCTCATCGACGAGATCGTGGAGATCGATCGAGAGCAGTCGATGGTGCGCGTGAAGATGCCGGCGCACGCCGACCTGCCGCTGACGCGCTCGCAGAAGACGCACCCGGTGCGGCACCCGCAGCACGTCTCCGGCGGGCTGATGGTGCACATGACCGGCATGGTCGGCTTCGTTCACGCGTACTACGTGCTCGACCTGCGCCACCGCGACGGGTGGATCGGCTACGGCGTCCGCATTCACCACGCGCGCTTTCACGCCCTCGCGGGCATGGGAGAGCCCGTCGTCCTGAAGGGGTGGACGACGCAGATGCGCCGCGGCTCGAAGAACATCCTCGCGCGCTACTCGTTCGAGTTCACGCAGGGCGACAAGCTCGTCTACGAGGGCGATCAGACGGCGATGTGGACGCGCGTCGGCGAGTAGCTACTTCTCGGCGCTGGTATCCAGGCTCTTGCCGCGCACCGCCTTGACCGGCTTGCCCTTCGGTGGCGGCTTCGTCGAGAGCGCGGGCAGCGGCTCACGCGGGTCGAGCACGCCCGCATCGGCGCGCGCGTCGGCGGCCGCGCGGACCTCGTCGAGCGTGACCTGGTCGAACGACCAGGCGAGGGTCGCGGTCGCCTTCGTGCTGAACGGCCGGGGGAAGCTCCACCGGCTGACCGCGGCGACGATGCACTTCTCGAGCTCCGCGTTCGCGACGGTCGACTCGGCGACGTCGACCTGAAGGGGCCGTACGTTCGCCGGCGGCTCGGGCTCGAGCAGCTTGCTCGGCGGCTTCTTCTTCGACGGCTTCTTGGTGACGGGCTCCGTCTCGTCGAGGGCGGGCGGCGCGGGCTTCGACAGCCCTCCGAGCAGCACGGGACGCAGCGGCGGCAGCGAGCGGCCCTTCACCGCCAGCGCGACGAAGTCTGCGCGGAGCGCGAGCTTGCCCGTCAGCTCGGGCGCGTCGCCCAGCGCGTTCTCGTAGCAGACCTCGATCTCGCGCCGGTGCTCGTTCATGACGGCGGCGATGGTGGCCTCGTCGAAGCCCACCGCCGTCGGGGCTGCCGCGACCACCCGCGGGACGCGCGGCTCGACCGGCTTCGGGGGCGGCGGCTCGGGGTCCGCTGCCTTGGCCACCGGCGGAGGAGGCGCAATCTTCGCGAGCTCCCTCGCCGTCGTGCCGGTGCTGAACAGGCCGCCGGCGAACACCGCCCAGGCCGCGAAGGCCGCGACGCCCGCGACCGACGATGCGACGAGCGCAGCGGTGCCCACGCGCTTCATCGACCGCGGAGCGATCAGCTTCGCCGCGGCGCGGGCGTCGGCGGGCCGCCGGTTCGGAGACGCCTGCAGCAGCGCCTCGATGAGCTTGCCCAGCCGGCCGCCCGGCGCGTCCTTCTCGCCGGGCAGCCCGCCGGTGGCGGCTTCGTGCAGCACGAGGCCGAGCGAGTAGAGGTCGCTCTTGGGCGTGGTGATGCCGGCGCGCTGCTCGGGCGCCATGTAGCGCAGCGAGCCGAGCAGGGCGGCAGACTCGGTGAGGGTGGTCGCTCCGTCGAAGCGCGCGATGCCGAAGTCGCAGAGCCGCGCGCCGTTCGCGGCGAGCAGGATGTTGCCGGGCTTGAGGTCGCGATGGACGAGCCCCGCGTCGTGCACCGCGGCGAGGGCGTCGAGCAGCTGGCGGGCCAGCGCTTCGACCTCGGCGGGCGGCAGAGACCCTTCCGCGATGCGCGCGCGCAGGTCTTTGCCCTCGACGTGCTCCATCGCGTACCAGCAGAAGCCGTTCTGCGTCCCCTCATCGAGGATGTGGACGACGCCGGGGTGCTGCACCGCGCGCAGGGCCTGGGCTTCGCGGCGGAACCGCTCACGCAGCGACGGGTCGGCGGCGAGCTGCGCCGACAGCACCTTCACCGCCGCGCGGCCGGTGAGGCCCTCGGCGACGTAGACGGTGCCCATGCCGCCGCTGCCGGCGCGGCTGACGAGCTTGAAGCTGCCCAGCGTCTCGCCCGCGAGGTCGACCTCGGGCCAGAGCTTCGCCTGCCCGGGCGCGGTGTCGACGCGCGTCAAGTCGACCTCGACGCCGCACTGCGAGCACGCGACGACGACCGGCGTGGCGACCGGCAGCGGCGTCTTGCAGGCAGGGCAGAGGAAGTTCACTTCTTCTCCGCGAACAGGTCGATGCCGAGCTCGGCGATCTTCCGATCCAGCGTCGGTCGCGAGATGCCGAGCGCCTCGGCGGCGTTCGCCTTCACGCCGCGCGCGCGGTGCAGCGCCAGCGTGATCTGCTCGCGCTCGAGCGCGGCGATGAGCTCGGCGAGCGGCCGCGGGGCGCCACCGTCCGACGCGCTCAGCGGCCCTGGCGCGGAGACCTCGGGCGGCAGGTCCAGCACGCCCACCGGGCCGGGCCCGCGCTTGAGCACCACCGCGCGCTCGATCGCGTTCGCGAGCTGGCGCACGTTGCCGGGCCAGTGACACTTCGTGAGCGCCGCCTTGGCCTCGTCGGAGAAGCCGTCGGCGACCACGCCGAGCTGGCGGCACAGCTTCGACAGGAAGTGCTCGGCGAGCGGCAGCACGTCGTCGGGCCGCTCGCGCAAGCTCGGCACCTTGATGGTGACGACGTTGAGGCGCCAGTAGAGGTCCTCGCGGAACGTGCCGGCCTTCACCAGCGCCTGCAGATCTTTGTGCGTGGCCGCGACGACGCGGACGTCGACGGGGAAGGCCGCGCGTGCGCCGATGCGGGTGACGAGGCGATCTTGCAGCACGCGCAAGAGCTTCACCTGCATCGGCAGCGGCAGGTCGCCGACCTCGTCGAGCAGCAGCGTGCCTCCGTCGGCGCGCTCGAAGACGCCGGCGTGGGCCTGGGCGGCGCCGGTGAACGAGCCCTTCTCGTGGCCGAACAGCTCGCTCTCGGCGAGCTCGGGCGGAATGGCGCCGCAGTTCAAAGCGACGAACGGGCCGGCGCGGCGCGGCGAGCAGGCGTGCACGTAGCGGGCGACCTCTTCCTTGCCGGCGCCGGACTCTCCGTTGAGCAGCACGGTCGAGGGCGCGCGGGCGGCGGCCTCGGCGAGCGCGAGCACGCTCTCCATCGCGGCGCTGGCGGCGAGCGGCTTCGGCGGCGCGGAGTCGGGCGCGGCGTCGGCGAACGCTGCTCCGCCCGCGGCGGCCATGGCCTGCGCCTGGTCGAGCTCTTCGGGCGAGAAGTCCTTCGCGCGGGCGACGCAGAGCGCCCCGCGCACGCGGCCGAGGCGCACGACGGGCGCGCAGACGACGTACGCGCCGGTGCTGCGGACGCGGGTGGTGGCGTCGTCGGTCTCGGCGTCGCTCTGCTGCACGGCGTGGCAGACGGCGCGCTTCTCCGAGAAGGCGAGCGCGACGAGATCTCCCGGCACGGTGAGCTGCGAGCCCGACGGAGCGCCGGCGATCACGCGCAGCGTCTCGCCGGCGCCCTGGCGCAGCACCGCGACCGAGCGGGCCGAGAACGTCTCGAGCGCGAGGGCGGCGAGCGCCTGGGCCGCGCTGGCCTCGTCCTTCGCGGCGGCGAGCTTGTCGTAGGCGGACGTCGAGGGCCCGGCGCGGCGCGCGGCTGCCGTCGCGGCGCGCGTGAGCACGACGGTGATCTCGGCGTCCTTCGAGCGCAGCGCCTCGAGGTCGGGCTCGAAGGCGAGCAGGCTCTCTCCGACGGCGAACTGATCTCCGGGCTGCAGCAGCACCGGCGCCGACTCGAGGCGCTTCCCTTTGAGCCAGGTGCCGTTGCGCGAGCCGAGGTCGCGCAGGCGCACGCCGTCGGGCGCGACCTCGAGCGTGCAGTGATCGCGCGAGACGCGCTCGTCGATGAGCTGCAGGTCGGCGTCGTTGCCGCGCCCGATGCGCAGGACGCCGTCGAACTCGCGGGTGACTCCGCGCTTGGGGCCGAACAACGCGACGAGCCGGGGCACGGAGCTCATCCTACATGCCCTCCGTAACGGCGCGTGACGCCGCGCAACGTCCCGTTACGGGGGGCCCCCGCCAACCGCCCGGCCCGCCGTGGCCGACCCCCAAGCCCCGGGGCTGCAACTGCCCGTGGCCCATGGTCCTCCTGCTCCTGCTCGCTGCCGCTCCGATGCACTCGCGCCTGGTCACGGAGCACGGTCCTGTGCACGTGGCGATCCCGCCATGCTCCGGGCGCTCGGCCGACGCGCGAGGGACTCGCGCTGCTCCGCCACAGGCAGACGGCGCCTGTGGCTCCGCGCCGCGCGCGGGGGCACCGCAGGTGACCGTCGTCTACGTGCACGGCTTCTGGACGAACGTCGACGACGCCTGGGTCCAGCACCGCCTCGGCGAGCAGCTCGGCGGAGTCGAGGCCGTCGTCATCGCCCCGGAGGCCCCGTCGGGCCCGGGCCAGCAGGTCCGCTGGCCGCACCTCGACGCGCTGCTCAAAGAGGTCGAGGCCCGCACCGGCGTGAAGCTGCCCGAGACGGTCATCGCGATCGGCCACAGCGGCGCGTACCGCACGCTCGAGGGCTGGACCTCGGACGACCGCGTGAAGAGCGTCGTCCTGCTCGACGCCTTCTACGGCTCCGCGCAGCCGTGGGAGCGCTTCGCCGGAGACCTGCGCATCGTCGCCCGCCACACCGCGAAGCGCTCGGCGCCCTTCTGCGACCGGCACACGCAGGTGCACTGCGAGACGACGGACCTGAGCCACATGGCCATCGTGACGAGCGGCTCGGTCATCCCGCGGGTGTTGCGCGAGGCGGTCGCCGCGGTATTACCCCGTACGTGAAGACGAGCTTCGAAGGCGCGCACTGCATCATCACCCTCGAGTGGCCGGTGCCCAAGGTCGTGCTGGTGACGTTCTCCGGCAAGGACGCGAACGAGTTCGGCGACGCGCCGCTGCAGAAGCTCGGCGAGAAGCTGGAGCCGGGCACCGAGCTCTACATCGACGCGCGCAAGGCCACCGGCGCCTCCATCGACGTCAGCGCCGAGTGGGCGAAGTGGCTGTCGCGGAACAAGCAGTCGTTCGAGCACGTCTCGATGCTCACCGGCTCGCGCTTCATCCAGATGAGCGCGGACTTCGTGAAGCGCTTCGCGAACCTCGAGCTGATGCGCGTGTACACCGACGCGGTGGCGTTCGATCACGCCCTGCAGATGTCCATCGCCGCGCGCGAGTGAGTATGCTCGTCCCACCGTGGACGAAGAGCCCAAGACGCGCGCGGCCGACGAGGCCACCGTGTTGCTGGTCACGCTCACGAACCTCGAGACGCGCCTCGAGCAGCTGCAGAAGAAGATCATCGACGCGGGCAACGTCTCCGGTGCGGCGCTGACGCTGATCCGCAACGAGCTGGCGGGCGTACAGCGGGCGCTCGACCGGGCAACCGCCGCGGTCGACCAGGCGACGGCGGCGGCGAAGACGGTGGTGCACGTGCCGCCGGGCGAGCGGTTCTGAAGATCTCGATCGCCTCTTCCGGACAAGCCGTCTAGAAGCGCCCCACATGCTTCGGCTCTCCCTGGTGGCATTGGCGCTCCTCGGTACCGGCTGTTCCCTCGAACGAACGCTGCTCGACGGCCAGCTGGCCGCGACGCGCAAGGCGTCGAAGTCGTTCGACACGCTCGCAGATCTCGAGGTCGCGAAGATCGGCGCGGGTTCTTCGTTGGTACAGCTCGAAGGCATGCACGTGCTCGCGCCGGACCAGAAAGATGCGTTGTTCCTGCTGCTGCAGGGCTACGCGGGGTTCGCCTCGGCGTTCGTGGAAGACGAGTGGGAGCAGGCGGTCGACCGCGGCGACGACGACGCCGAGGTCGCGGCCGCGGCGCGCGCGAAGCTGAACTACGACCGCGCGATCGGCTACGGCACCGAGCTCATCGAGATGTCGAAGCCGGGCTTCGTCGCGGCCCAGAAGAACCGCGACACGATCCGCGCGTACTTGAAAGACCTCGGCCCCGAGGACAAGGAGACGATCCTCTGGCTCGGCATCGCGTGGATGAGCCGCGGCGGCGTCGCGGCCGAGCGGCCCGAGATCGTCGCCGAGCTGTTCGTCGGCGAGGCGCTGCTCGAGCGCGCGAACGAGCTCGACGACTCGATGGCGTACGGCCTGGGGCTCGCGGCGCTCGGCGCCTACCACGCGCGCTCTCCCGACGCCGAGCTCGCCCAGGCGAAAGAGCTCTTCGACCGCTCGTTCGCGAAGAGCGGCCGCAAGGCGCTCACGCCGCTGGTGCTGCGCGCGCAGAACCTCGCCTGCGTGTCGCACGACGAGAAAGAGTACCGGGCGCTGCTCGAAGAGGTGGTGAGCGCGCCCGACTTCCCCGAGCAGCGGCTGGAGAACACGGTCGCGAAGCGGCGCGCGCAGCGGTACCTGCAGCCTCCGCGGCTCAAGCGGTGCGGCTTCTAAGAAGGAGACGGAAAAAGATGATCAGCGCACTCGTAGTGATGACCGCACTCTCGGCCGAGCCGCAGACGTTGAAGCTCGGCTCGCTCGCGCCGCGTGAGTCACCCTGGGGCCAGGTGCTGCGCGTCTGGGCGAAGGCGGTGAAGGAGAAGACGGGCGGGCAGGTCGCGCTCGACTTCTACTGGAACGCGACGCAGGGCGACGAGGCCGCGCAGATGGGCAAGGTGAAGTCCGGTCAGCTCGACGGCGCGGTCGTCACGGCGGTCGGCCTCGGCGCGATCGACAACGACGTGAACGTGCTGCAGATCCCCGGGCTCATCACCGACTGGGCCACGCTCGACAAGGTGCGCGACGGCCTCAAAGACCACTTCGACCAGAGCTTCCGCAAGGCGGGCATCGAGATCGTGGGCTGGGGCGACGTCGGCCTGAACCGCCTCTTCACGAAGGGCTTCGCCGTCCACAAGCCGGAGGACCTGAAGGGCAAGAAGCCGTGGGTCTGGCGCGAGGACCCGGTGATTCCTCCGTTCTACCAGTCGGCTGCGAGCGGCGTGGTGCTGGTGCCGACGGGCGTGCCCGAGGCGCTGCCCGAGCTGACCACCGGCAACGCGAACACGATGGTGACCAGCGCGCTCGCCGCCGAGCAGCTGCAGTGGTCGAGCCGCCTCGACAACGTGAACCTGCTCGTGGTGTCGCCGAACGTCGGCGGGGTCGTGATCTCCTCTGCCGCGCTCGGCAAGCTCAAGCCCGAGCACAAGGCCGTCGTGCTCGAGACGGGCAAGCTCGCGTGCAAGGCGCTGTCGGACCGCATCCGCGGCGAAGACGCGCAGGCGACCGAGCGCGTGAAGAAGCGCATGGCCGTGGTCGAGCCCACGGACGCCGAGAAGGCCGAGTGGGCGAAGGTCTTCAAGGCGACCCGCGAGAAGCTCGCGAAGGGCACGTTCAAGCCCGAGCTCATCAAGAAGGTCGAAGACCTGATGGCGAAGTGAGGGGGCGCCGGTAGGATGCCGGCTTCCCCGTGACGGACCCCGCGCCGCCGCCTGCGCCAGCGACGAAGCCGAAGAGCGCGCTCGATCGCCTCGACGATCGGCTCACGAAGCTCGAGACGCTGCTGTGCCTCGTCACGGCGGTCTGGCTCGTCGGCTCGCTGACCCTCTGGGTGGGCCTCAAAGGCCTCGCCAGCATCACGACGAACGAGAACGCCGCGGGCGTCGTGTTCCGCGCCATCTTCGGCGCCTTCGCGCTCGGCGGGCTCGCCTGGCTCGCGACGAAGAAGCTCGAGCGGCCCAAGCGCCGCGTCATCACCGTGCTGCTCACGCTGGGCGGCGCGGTGGCGGCTCCGCTGTGGAAGGACGTCGGCACCGGCTGGGGCGCGAACCTGCTCAACTGGCTGCAGGACGGCAGCACGCTCACGCTGCTCGGCGGCCTGCGCGGCCTGGGCACCCGGCTGACGCTCGCGCTCGCCCTGCTCGGCGGAGCGCTCGCCACCGCTGCCGGCCGCCACGTCACCATCGATCTGCTGTCGCGCTCGCTGCCGGGGCGGCTGCGCAAGCCGGCCACGCTGCTCGGAGGCCTCGCCGCCGCGCTCGTCTGCTTCACCAGCGCGTACGGCTTCGTCGACTTCATCGGCGTCGACACCTTCGACGGCCACGTCGCCACCGGAGTGCGCCGCCACTTCTTCTTCTTCCGCCGCCAGGTCGCGATGGACCTTCGCGTCGCGCCGCGCGTGCTCGCCGGTGAGAAGTGGGACGAGACCCTCTCCGGCGACGAGTGGAACGCGTGGCTCGACTCCGGCGCCTGGGGCGACTGGTTCGAGAAGGACGTCGTCGACTCGCTGCGCGAGGAGCCCGGCGCGAAGCGCGCCCCGCTGATCGTCACGCCGAAGGAGGCGCCGCGCGGGCTGCTCGCCCGCAGCCTGAACCTGCTCGTACCGCTGGGGCTGTTCTGGATCGCGCTGCGCTTCCTGCTCTGGGCGCTGCGCGGCGGGCCCACCGAGTCCGAGCACGGGCCCGCGCACGAGCCGAAGCGGCCGTGGGTGCCCGTCGCCGTGCTCGCCGCGATACCGGCGATCGCGCTGGCGCTGTTCGGCCCCATCGTCGCGCTGGTGCTGTTCGCCGCGTTCCTCGGAGCGCCGCTGTTCGCGGTGATGGGCGGGGCCGCCGAGCTCGCGTGGCTGTCGGCCGGCTCGCCGCTGAGGCACATGGCTCCGAAGGTGCTCGACGAGCAGTTCGCGGGCTCTCCGGTGCTGGTGACGATTCCGCTCTTCACGCTGCTCGGCTACGTGCTCGCCGAGAGCAAGGCGCCCGAGCGCATCGTCGGCGCGGCGCGCGCGTTCCTCGGGTGGATGCCCGGCGGCCTCGCGGTCGTCTGCCTCGTCGCCAGCGCGTTCTTCACCACGCTCACCGGCGGCAGCGGCGTCACCATCGTCGCCATCGGCGGCCTGTTGCTGCCGACGCTGCTCGGCCAGCGGTACCCCGAGAAGTTCTCGATGGGCCTGGTGACGACGGGCGGCTCGCTGGGCCTGCTGTTCCCGCCGTCGCTCGCGATCCTCGTCTACGCGCTGGTGTCCGGGCTCGACTTCACGCTGACGTTCAAGGCCGGAATCATTCCCGGGCTGCTCGTGCTCGGCATCCTCATCGTCTACTCGGTGATCGTCGGCGTGCGCGAGAAGGTGGCGAGAGAGCCGCTGAAGCTCTCGGCGCTCGGCGCGGCGATCTGGTCGCTGAAGTGGGAGCTCGGCGTGCCGCTGATCATCCTCGCGACGATGGGCTCGGGGCTCGCGGGGCTCGACGAGAGCGCCGGGCTCGCGTGCGCGTACGCCGGCTTCTACGAGCTCGGCGTGCACCGCGACCTGAAGCCCCGGGCCGATCTGCCGCGGCTGTTGCACAAGTCGATGGCGCTGTCGGGCGCGGTGATCCTGATCCTGCTCATGGCGAACGCGCTCATGAACTGGGTGATCGATCGCCAGGTGCCGATGCACGTGCTCGAGGCGCTGACGTCGCTCGGGCTGACCGAGCGCTGGCAGTTCCTCGTCGCGCTGAACGTGTTCCTGCTCGTGGTGGGCATGGTGATGGACGGGTTCTCGGCGATCCTCGTCGCGGTGCCGCTCGTGCTGCCGTTCGCGGCGCGCTTCGGGCTGCACCCGTTTCACCTCGCGATGATGTTCATCTTGAACCTCGAGCTGGCGTTCTGCATGCCGCCGCTGGGGTTGAACCTGTTCATCGCGGCGTTCCGGTTTCAGAAACCGCTGTCGTCGCTGTACCGAAGCGCGCTGCCGTTCGTAGGCCTGCTCGCGCTGTCGCTCGGCATCGTGATGGCGTTTCCGAAGCTGTCGTCGATGCTGGTGCAGTCGGACATCGACGCCGCGCGAGCCCGTGCCGAGAAGCTCGGCGAGCCCCCGCGCGAGGCGTGGATCATGGAGTGCGTGCAGGCCGACTCGCTCTCGCCGCAGCCGTGCAGCGACGAGGACAAGGCGCGCTACGCGAAGGATGCGGGCAGCGAAGAGGACGAGGACTCGTCGCTGTTCGAGCAGATGATGGGTGGCGGCGCCGTCGAAGCCGATGCGGGGACGTAGCGCTTCAGCCAGTCCCCTCTAGAACCGCCGCACTTCCGGCTTCTCGCGCGGGACGATCTCCAGCTCTTCGTGCACGGTGCGGACGCCGTCGACCGAGCGGGCGAGGCGCATGACGTCGAGCTTCTCCCAGGCCGAGGCGACGCGGCCGGTGACGCGGACGTTGCCCGCCTTCACCTCGTAGCGGAGGTTCGAGTACTCGGAGCGGCCGAAGCGGTCGGCGAGGTCTCGCTCGATCTCCGCGTCGTTCGCCGTGATCGTGGCGCGCTTGCTCGACGGCACCACCTCGAGCTGGTTGCGCACGCGCACGACGCCGGCCACCTTGTGGGCCTCGGTCTCGGCGCGGTCCTTCGCGGCCTCGTCGGGCACCGAGCCGAACAGGGTGACGACGCCGTCGTTCGAGTCGACGTTGATGTCGCGCGTCGGCACGTTGGGCACCCCGAGCAGCTTGAGCTTCACCTGCGCGGTGATGCGGGTGTCGGTGAGGCTGTTGCGGGGCTCGACGCGCGGCTCGCGATCGAAGGTGAGCTCGCGCTCGGCGCGGCTGGCGCGCTCGGGGCCCTGGATCTGCGAGATGACGCGTCGGACGCCGGCGATCTGATCGACGTCCGCGACCGCGCGCAGCTGATCACTGGCCGAGGCCGCCCGCCCGGCGAGCAGCACGACGCCCTTGTCCACCGACTTCACCTCGATGCGGCTGTCCTTCAGCGCCGGGTCTTCTTTCAGCATCTTCACGGCCTGGTCGCGGATGTCCGAGTCCGACCGCGCGACGATCTTCTCCTGCGCGTTCGGCACGACCTGGAGCACGTTGTGAATGCCGCGCACTCCGGCGACCTCGCGGACGGCGCGCTCGGCGGCCTGCTTCTGCGCCGCGTCCCGCACCTTCCCGTAGAGGGTCACCACGCCGTTGTTGGTGTCGACGTGCACCTGGCTGCTCTTGAGCTCTCCCTGGGTGAGCAGTGCGAGCTTGGCCTTCGTCGTGAGCCAGCCATCGGGCGGGGCGTCGTTGGCCGCCAGCACCGGGGCCGCGAGCACGAACGCGACGACGAGGAAGAAGACGCGAAGCGGGTTCATGGCCCGCGAGGTGAGGCAATGTCGATGCCGCACGGCGCGACGCGTACTTCGGTCGCAGGCGCGTCGCATTCCGCCTCAGACCCACATTCACGCATGCGGCAAAACAGTCACCGCAAAAAAAGAAGGGCCCGGTCTTTCGACCGAGCCCCAACTTTTTTGTGAACCCCCGCTTGAAGACGTGGTTCGAATCAGGCCGCGCGAACGTTCTGCGCCTGGAGGCCCTTCGGGCCGCGCGTCACGTCGAAGCTGACCTTCTGGCCTTCGGCCAGGGTCCGGAAGCCGTCCATCTGAATCGCAGTGTGGTGGCAGAAAACGTCTTCGCCGCCGCCGTCCTGCACGATGAACCCGAACCCCTTCGCATCGTTGAACCACTTCACAGTACCAGTTGCCATTGTTTCGACTGTCCTTACCTTTCGCCGGCGGAAAAGCCCGCCGGGTCCCCCGCGCTCGCAGCCGGACGACGGGTTGCGCTTCTAGCCAAAACGGTTTCCCAAAGTCCAATCACCACGGTCATTTGATCTGCCCTGCCAGAACGATGATCGGCAGGTACAAAGCAGCCATCGTCAACAGCAACAACGCGATGCCGCCGCCGGCGGTGAGCGAGAGGATCAGCGGGCGCTCGCGCGGTCGGACGATGCCGCCGAGGGTGCCTCCCGCGAGGAAAAGCAGTGCGGCGGTCGACGTGACGGGCTTGACCGCGAGCTTCGAGATGAACGGCAGCGCGTCGGTGCCGCCGAGGTCGGCGAACATCTGCGCGAAGCGCGGCGCGACGGTGAACGGCAACGCCGCGAAGGAGAACGCGCAGGCGAAGATGACGACGCCGGCGATGGCCGTGATGGCGGTGAACGGCCGCGGCGCGGACGGGCTCACACCTCGAGCAGCATGCGCTCGGGCGTCTCGATGCACTCCTTGATCCGGACGAGGAACTGCACTGCCTCGCGGCCGTCGATGAGCCGGTGATCGTAGGAGAGCGCCACGTACATGATCGGGCGGATCACGACCTGGCCGTCCCTCGCGACCGGGCGCTCGACGATGTTGTGCATGCCGAGGATGCCGGTCTGCGGCGGGTTCAAGATGGGCGTCGAGAGCATCGAGCCGAAGATGCCGCCGTTCGAGATGGTGAACGTGCCGCCCTGCAGGTCCGAGAGCTGCAGCTTGTCGTTGCGCGCCTTCGTGCCGAGCTCGGCGATGACCTTCTCGAGCTCCGCCATCGAGAGCTGATCCGCGTTGCGGACGATGGGCACCACGAGGCCGCGGCTGCCGGAGACCGCCACGCCGATGTCGTAGTAGTGGTGGAAGACGACGTCGTCGCCGTCGATGAACGCGTTGACGGCGGGGAACGCCTTCAGCGCCTCGATCGCGGCCTTCACGAAGAACGACATGAAGCCGAGCTTGATGCCGTGCTTCTTCTCGAAGCGCTCGTTGTACTGCTTGCGCAGCGCCATCACCGCGCCCATGTCGACTTCGTTGAACGTGGTGAGGATGGCGGCGTTGTTCTGCGCCTGCAGCAGCCGCTCGGCGACGCGCTTGCGCAGCGTCGTCATCGGCACGCGCTCTTCGCCGCGCGGGCCGGTGGGCGCCTTCATCTGGGGGGCGGGCGCCTGCGACGGCGCCTGCTGCGCCTGCGCGGGCGTCGAGGCCTTGAGCACGTCGTCCTTCATCACGCGGCCGTTCGAGCCCGAGCCCGTGACGCTGGAGGGGTCGATGCCCTTGTCGGCGGCGACGGCGCGCGCGACCGGCGTGGGGGCAGGGCGGTCGCTCACCGCCGGCTGCGTGGGCGCTGGCGCAGCGGCCGCGGCGGGCTTCGCCTCGGCCTTCGGAGCCGCCTTGCCGGCGGCGCCTTCGGCGATCGTCGCGAGGACGTCGCCGATCTTCACCTTCGAGCCCGACGGGTGCAGGATCTTCGTGATCGCGCCGGCCGCGGGGGCCTGCACGTCGATCGTCACCTTGTCCGTCTCGAGCACGACCACGGGCTCGTCGACGGCGACGGCGTCGCCCTCGTTCTTGTTCCACTTCCCGACGACCGCCTCGACGATCGACTCACCCAACTGCGGAACCGTCACGTCCATGTCTGTTCAGTTTCCCTTCGCCAACGCTTCTTCGATCAAGGTCGTCTGCTCGAACTGGTGCGTCTTCAAGAACCCGGTGGCCGGGCTCGCGCTCTCTGGACGCCCCACATACGTGAGTTTCGCCTTCGGAGCATGCTGCGCGAGCAGCGCCATCAGCGGCTCGAGCATGTAACGCCACGCGCCCGAGTTCTTCGGCTCTTCCTGCACCCAGTACACCTCGGTGAGCTTGGGGTACGCCTTGAGCGTCTCGACGAGCTCCTGGGTCGGCAGCGGGTAGAGCTGCTCGACGCGCGCGATGGCGACGCCCTCGCTCTTCCGGTTCGCGTGGAGGTCGAAGAAGACCTTGCCGCTGCAGAGCAACAGGCGCGTGACCTTCGCGCTGGGGGCTTCGGAGATGACGCGCTTGTACGTGCCGGTGGCGAGCGCCTCCCAGGGCGACGAGGCCTCGGGCAGGCGCAAGAGGCTCTTCGGCGTCATGACGACCAGCGGCTTGCGGATGAGCCGCACCGCCTGGCGCCGCAGCAGGTGGAAGATCTGCGCGGCCGTCGTCGGGTAGCAGACCTGGATGTTGTCTTCGGCGGCGAGCTCGAGGAACCGCTCGAGGCGCGCGGAGCTGTGCTCGGGGCCGGCGCCTTCGTAGCCGTGCGGCAAGAGCAGCGTCACCCCGGACAGGCGCTTCCACTTGTCCTCGGCCGCGGCGATGAACTGGTCGATCATCACCTGGCCGTTGTTGGCGAAGTCGCCGAACTGGGCCTCCCAGGCGACGAGCGCGTCGGGGTAGTCGAGCGAGTAGCCGAACTCGAAGCCCATGCACGCCATCTCGGAGAGCGGGCTGTTGATGACGTCGGCCTTGCCCGGCCCGAGCTCGCCGAGCGGGAACGCCGTCTTGCCCGTCAGCATGTCGTGGAGCACGGCGTGGCGGTGCGCGAACGTGCCGCGCTCGGTGTCCTGCCCGGTGACGCGCACGCGGTAGCCCTCGGTGACGAGCGTCGCGTACGCGAGCATCTCGGCGGTGCCCCAGTCGAGCTGCGCTTCGCCGGTGAGCATCTGGTGGCGGCGGTCGATGATCGCCTTCGCGACGTTCGGGTGCAGCTTGAAGCCGGGCGGCACCGTGGACAGCACCTTGAGCAGGGGCTCGAGCTTCGCGCGCGCGACGCCCGTCTCGACCTGCGGGACGTCGGCGTCCGTGCCGCCCTTGTACTTCGCCCACACGCCCTGCAGGTGGCTCGGGTCCTTTACCGAGGGCGCGCTCTTCGCGCGGTTGAAGGCGTCGACGAAGCCCTGCTGCACCTGCGCGAACATCGCGGCGGTCTCTTCGGCCGGCACGCGGCCCTTCTTCGCCAGCTCGTCGCCGTACGTGATGCGCACGCTCTTCTTGGCGCGGATGATCTCGTACATCTTCGGCTGCGTGAACTCGGGCACGTCGCCCTCGTTGTGGCCGTAGCGGCGGAAGCACACCAGGTCGATGACGACGTCGGTGTGGAAGCGCTGCCGGTATTCGGTCGCGATGCGCATCACGTGGACGCACGCCTCGGGATCATCGCCGTTCACGTGGAACACGGGGATGTCGAGCATCTGCGCCATGCCCGTGCAGTAGAGCGAGCTGCGGCCCTGATCCGCCTCGGTGGTGTAGCCGACCTGGTTGTTCACCACGATGTGGATGGTGCCGCCGGTCTTGTAGCCGTCGAGCTCGGACAGGTTCAGGGTCTCGGCGACGAGGCCCTGGCCCGCGAACGCCGCGTCGCCGTGAATCACGACCGGGACGATGGCGTGACGGCCGGCGTCTCCGCCGACGCGGTCCTGCTTCGCGCGCGCGCGGCCCTCGACCACCGGGTGCACCACGCCGAGGTGCGACGGGTTGAACGCCATCGACAGGTGCACCTTCTGCCCCGTGCGCGTCGTCCAGTCGCTCGAGTACCCCATGTGGTACTTCACGTCGCCGCGGTTCAAGTACTGCTTCGGGTCCGTCGGGCCGGCGATCTCCGAGAAGATCTCCTCGGCCGGCTTGCCGCAGATGTTCGCGAGCACGGCGAGGCGGCCGCGGTGGGCCATGCCGATCACGACCTCGCGCACGCCCAGCCCGCCGCCGGTCTCGAGCAGCTCTTCCATCATCGGCAAGAGCGACTTGCCGCCCTCGATCGAGAAGCGCTTCTGGCCCTGGAACTTGGTGTGAATCGTCTGCTCGAACGCCTCGGCCTTCGCCAGCGCGAGGAAGATGCGCTTCTGGTCCTCGACGGAGAACTCGGTGCGGTTCTCGGTGTGCTCCATGCGGCGCATGAGCCAGCGGCGCCGCTCGGAGTCGTACATGTGGATGTACTCGACCCCGATGTGCTCGCAGTACGTCTTGCGCATGCGCTCGAGCAGGCGCTTGAGCGGCACGCGGGGCTCGTCGAACGCGTTCTGCGTCTCGACGGGCGCCTGCAGCTCGCCCTCGGAGAAGTGCGCCTTCGACACCATGCCGATGTCGGCGACGTGATCGAGCGGCGGCCGCGGCATGCCGAGCGGGTCGAGCTGCGCGAGCAGGTGACCGCGCAGCCGGAACGAGAAGACCGCCTGGTCGACCTTGCCCTGCAGCGCGAAGGCCTCGGCCATCACGCCGGCGTTCGCGAGCGCGTTGCCGGTGGCGATGGCGCCGCCGTTCCCGCTCCGCTTCGGGAAGGTCAGCCCTTCGGTGACGATCGGCCGCCCCGAGCGGCCGAAGGTCTTGAACAATTCCTGCCAGGTCCCATCGACGGACTGGGGGTTCTCGAGGTAGCGCGCGTACTGCGCCTCCAGAAAATCGATGTTGGACCCGGTGAGATACGTGTCGGAGGCATTCGACATGGCCATCGCTTTCTAATACCAAGCGCTACCGACCCGAAACGACATGCGCGCGTTTTTCCTCCCTCTAATGGTCGCTGTAGCGCCGCTTACGGCGAACGCCCTCGAAGTGCCCAGGTTCAAGAGCGGCGGGTTCAACATCGGGCTGCAGCTGTTGGGCACGGCGCCGGAGCACTTCGACGGCCAGAACCTCGACGCGCACGTGAGCCCGCTGATCAGCGGCGCGTTCCAGTCGAGCTTCCAGAGCGCCCCGTACGCGGTGGGGCTGCGGCTGTCCTACAACATCCTGGGCTTCGTGAGCCTGGGGGCCGACGTCACGGCGACCGGCTGGAGCATCTTCGACAGCCGCCGCGGCGGCGCGGGCTTCGCGGTGGGCATGCTCGCCATCCACCCGCTGCAGTTCGTCTTCATCAACAAGGAAGAGCGGCCCTTCGGCCTCGACTTCAGCACGCACGTCGGCGTCGGCTACGGGATCATCGGGGTCTCCGACCCGGTCGCCCTCGGCATGGACGGTCTGGTCGTGCAATGGGGCCTGACCGTCGATTACTTCTTCACGAAGTACTTCGGGGTCGAGTTCTTCGCCAAATGCAACTTCCTGGAGATGAACAAGTTCTACTTCGACTGGGACAGCGCCCACCGCAACCCGCCCGGCCCCGGCTCGTCGGCGAACATCGACCCGCGCCGCCCCGGAGGCACGTGGTGGCACACCGGCCTCGCCATCGTCCTGCGCATCGGGGACTGATCCTCCTCCTCCTGGCGCTGGCGTGCGCGCCGAAGGCCGTGCCCAGGCCTGCGCCGAAGGCCGAGCTGCAGAGCGGCCTCGCCTCGTTCTACGGCGAGGGCTTCGACGGCAAGCTGACCGCGAACGGTGAGCGCTTCGACCGCCGCGCGTTCACCGCGGCGCACAAGACGCTGCCGTTCAACACCTGCGTGCGCGTCACCGCCGTCGACACCGGCAAGACCGTCGAGGTGCGGATCAACGACCGCGGCCCCTTCGTCGCCGGCCGGGTCATCGACCTGTCCGAGGGCGCGGCGCGCGAGCTCGGCATCACGCAGAAGGGCGTCGCGCCGGTTCGGTTGCAGCGCTGCGACTGAAGCTCCGGGCGTGAGCCGCGAGCCCGGCTGTCGTCCTCAGTTCAGCCGGCGCTTGAGGTCGGCGACGAAGCTGACCGGCGAGAGGAACTTCGCGGTCACGTCGCCGAAGCGCAGCGTGGCGCCGTCGCGCATGTTGTGCGCGGTCGAGGCCGTCACCTTGTGACCGTCGACGTACGTGCCGTTCTTCGAGCCGAGGTCTCCGACGAGCCAGCGGCCCTCGGCCTCGTTGCGGAAGAAGCCGTGGGCCTTCGAGATCGCGGCGAACGGCAGCACGACGTCGCAGACGGTCGAGCGGCCGAACGTGACGTCGGCCGAGCCGGGGTGCCGCTTGGCGACCGGCAGCACGAGCGTCGGCATCATCGTCACCGAGATGGGGTCGCTCGCGTCGGCCGTCGTGCGCACCGCGGTGGTCTCGGCCCACTCTTCCGCAGGCGCGACCACGAGCAGCACCGGCTGCGTGAAGCGGCGCTCGAGGCGGTCCCGCTCGGCCCTGGCGGACGCGACCATCTCCTCGAGCGTGTAGAGGAACCCGGCGGGGGAGTCGATGGGCATGAGGTGAAGGAGCGGCTTGCGGCAGGGGCATTCTCCCATGGAATCGACCGCCGAGGTGGGCTAACCGCGTTGGCATGCTGCTCGACAAGAAGAAGCTCCTCATCACGGGCGTGCTGACACCCCAGTCCATCGCGTTCTCCGTCGCGGAGCAGGCGCAGAAGGCGGGCGCCGAGGTGCTGCTCACCAGTTTCGGTAGGCCGATGTCGCTCACTCAGCGCACGGCGAAGAAGCTGCAACCCGTGCCCGACGTGCTCGAGCTCGACGTCACGAATCCCGCGCACTTCACCGCGCTGCACGACGAGCTGAAGAAGCGGTGGGGCCGCGTCGACGGAGTGCTCCACGCCATCGCCTTCGCCCCCGAAGACGCGCTCGGCGGCCGCTTCCTCACCACGCCGTGGGACAGCGCGATGCAGGCCTTCCGGATCTCGGCGTTCTCGCTCAAAGAGCTGGCGGCGGCGGTCGCTCCGCTGATGACGGACGGCGGCAGCATCGTGACGCTCGACTTCGACAACTCGACCACCGCGTGGCCCCTCTACGACTGGATGGGCGTGTGCAAGTCGGCGCTCGAGTCCTGCGTGCGGTACCTCGCGAGAGATCTCGGGCCGAAGAAGATCCGCGTGAACGCGCTCGCCGCGGGGCCCATCGCCACCATCGCGGCGAAGGGCATTCCGGGCTTCAAGCACCTCGAGAACAAGTGGGGCCGCCAGGCGCCGCTCGGCTGGAACGCGAAGGACGAGGCGTGCATCGACGGCGTCGCGAAGACCGCGTGCGCGATGTTGTCCGACTGGATGCCGTTCACCACGGGTGAGCTCATCCGCGTCGACGGCGGCTACCACGCGATCGGCGCCGAGCCGGTCGCCGAAGAACCTGCCGCGCCGGCCACGCAGAGCTGAGGCGCTACTGGCAGATGCCGGTCTGCGAGCCGCCGCCGCGGTTGTTGCAGTTCCTCCCGCCGCCGGGCACGTCATCGCAGTCGGAGTCGATCGCGCAGATGGGAGAACCGGCGTCGACGCAGCTGCCGAGCTGACACAACATTCCGGGCGGGCACTGGCCCGACTGCGTGCACGGCCCTTCGACGCGCGGCGCGAGCGGATCCATCACGCAGTAGTACCGTTGCGAGCAGCTGCGGCTGAGCCCCGAGCAGTTGCACGTCGTGCACGTGCAGGACGCCGCCGTGCAGCCCGGCTGGCAGACCTCGGTGTCGGTGAGGTTGCCGTTCTCCGCGTCGATCACCTGGAAGTTCGCGCCGTGGAGAAAGCTGCCGCACGCAGCGAACGGCGCCGCCGTCTGGCTCGCCGAGTTGCTGCTGCTGCTGCCCAGCGCCGAGACTGCGCGGCCGAACCCGGCGTCCGTCTCGAGGCGGCACTGCGCGATGCCGGCCAGCTGCGTGCCCGCGTCGAACGGCCCCTTGAAGCAGCGCATGTTGTTCGGGTTCTCCAGGTACCCGGAGAGGAACCAACCCGGCGGGCAGCAGTGCCCGTCGACGTTCGAGCCGGCGTCGACGCACGGGCAGGTGCCGTTCCAGCAGCTCTGACCGCCGGGGCAGGCGCGCCCGCAGCTGCCGCAGTTCTGCCGGTCGGTGAGCGCGTCGACGCAGCCGCCGTCGCAGTCGGTCAAGCCCGCGGTGCACGCGCAGGCGCCGGCGTCGGTCGACGTACACGCCCGCCCGACGGCGCACGCCGTACCGCAGTCGACGAGCCCTCCGCACCCGTCGGGGTGCGTGCCGCACAGGTTCGGCGGGCACGTCCGCAGCGGCGTGCAGCCGCACTGGTTGGGCACGCCGCCGCCCATGCAGGTCTCGGGCAGCGTGCAGCTGCCGCAGTCGAGCATCCCCGTGCCGCAGCCGTTCGGCCACGCGCCGCACCGCTTGCCCGGCGGGCAGGTCGTCGCCGGCACGCAGGGGCACCGGTTGTCGGTGCCGCACGCGGCGCCCTGCGGGCAGGCGCCACACGAGATGACGCCGCCACAGCCGTCGGAGCTGCTGCCGCACTCCATTCCGGCGTCGCAGCTCGTGCGCGGCGTGCAGTTGCCGGGGCCGCAGGTGTTGGGGCCGCCGCCTCCGCCGCAGTTGAGGCCGGCGTCGCAGCGGCCGCAGTCGATGGTGCGGCCGCAGCCGTCGAGCGCGAGGCCGCAGGTCGCCTGGAGCTCGGCGCACGTCTTCGGGACGCACGCGGTGCCGCGGCAGACGCCGGACTCGCACGACTCGGAAGCCGGGCACCCGCCGCAGTCGCGCTTGCCTCCGCAGCCGTCGTCGCGCAGGCCGCAGACCCTGGGGCTCGAGGCGCTCGGGCACTCGGAGGGCGTGCACCCGCAGCCCGCCCCGCCCGGAGGACACAGCCGCACGAGCTCTGCCTTCACGCGCTGCGCCTGGCTGGCGGGCTTGAGCTCCGCGGTGACGCGCACGACCGCCTCGACGCGCGCGCCCGAGAGGCCCTGCACGGTGAGGTCGACCTTGCCGCGGGTGAGGCCTTTCGAGACGACCGCGACCGACTGCGGCAGCGCTTTGTCGCCGAGCAGGAAGGTCTGCTCGACCAGCGTCGAGCCCTGCACCGCCTCGACGCGGATGCGATCGAGCGGCGGCACGTCTGCCGCGGCGGAGACGTCGACGGTGACGCCGACCTCTCCGCAGGCGGTCGCGAACAGCACGGCGAGCAGGGCGCGTCTCACGGGAGCTCGATCCTCCCGAGCGAGCCGTCGATCTTCGCTCCGCTGGCGACCGCGATGCCGGTGATGACGGCGGCGGCGACGACGACGACGCCCGCGGCGGCGCCGACGGCCACCCACTTCATCTTCGAGTCCTCGCGCGGCGCCATGCGCTCGTGCACCGGCACCGGCAGCTCGCTGATCATCACCTTGAGCGTGCGGAAGACGACGGCGTCTCCGGACTCGACGATGGCGCTCGCGGAGAGCGCGCCCTCGGGGACGAGCGCGTGCCAGGTGCCGTCGGGGTGGCGCTTGGCGGGCATCTCCATCGCGTCGAAGGCGACGTTGACGCGGCGCACGCGCGCGTGCGGGTCGAACGGCTGCACGACGACGTAGCCGGCGATCGAGTGGGTGAGGCGCGCGAACACCAGCTGCCCGGTCGCGGCGCGCTTGCGGCCCTCGGCGTAGAGCTCGTGGAACTTGGGGCTCTCGAGCGGGTCGAGCGCGTAGGTGGGCAGCACCGTCCAGCACAGCGCCCAGGCCTCGATGGAGCCCTGCGTGTCGCCGACGGCGGCCTTGGCCTGCGCGCGCCAGCGGAAGGCTTCGGCGAGCTCGACCTCGGACCCGTCGGTGCAGATCTCGACGTCGGCGAGCGCGGCGGCGGCGCCAGCGAAGTCTCCCTTGCCGTACCGCTCCTTCGCGGCGGAGGCGGCAGCGGACGGGCAGGACGTCTGCACGCCGAAGCCGAGCGTCACCGAGACGAGCCAGATCAAGGGCATGCGAGCGCTGCAGAGCATACTGCGCGCTATGGGAAAGGATTAGACTCCCTCGCGCCCCAGACGCCCACATGCCTCAGTCGAACCCCGCGCCGAAGCGCACCGACGTCCTCGCCGGTGAGCCCTTCGGCAAGTACGTGCTGGTCAAGCGCATCGCCATGGGAGGCATGGCAGAGGTGTGCCTGGCGCGGCTGCAGGGCACGGCGGGCTTCAACAAGCTGGTCGTGATCAAGCAGGTGCTGCCCGCGTTCGCGGAGAGCCAGCAGTTCGTCGAGATGTTCCTCGACGAGGGGCGGCTCGCGGCGAAGCTCTCGCACCCGAACATCGCGCAGACGTTCGAGCTCGGCGAAGAGGCCGGCCGCCACTACATCGCGATGGAGTACGTGCCCGGCGAGTCGCTGTACGCGCTGCTCAAGCGCTGCCGCGAGAAGGGCCTGATGCTGCCGACCGGGTGCATGCTGCGCGTGCAGATGCAGCTGCTCGAGGCGCTCGAGTACGCGCACGGGCTGCACGACGAGGGAGGGGCGCCGCTGCACCTCGTCCACCGCGACGTCACGCCGTCGAACGTGATGGTCACGCACCAGGGCGCGATCAAGCTGCTCGACTTCGGCATCGCGCGCGCGGCGACGCAGGTGCACCGCACCGAGGCGGGCCGCGTGAAGGGGAAGGGCGGCTACATGGCGCCCGAGCAGTGCCGCTCGAGCAAGGTGGATCACCGCGCCGACGTCTACGGTGCGGGCGCGGTGCTGTACCTGATGGCGACCGGCATGAAGCCGTTCGAGCACCTGCCGGCGGGCACGGACCTCATGGCGCAGATGAACGCGACCATGGAGGGCAACTTCCTCAAGCCCAGCCAGGTGAAGAAGGACCTTCACCCCGAGCTCGAGCGGATCATCTTGAAGTCGATGGCCCTCAAGCCGGACGAGCGGTACGCGAGCGCCGGAGACTTCCTCGAGGACCTCGAGCGCTTCGCGGCGAAGATCGGCGTCTTCCCTTCTCCGCGCGAGCTCGGTGAGTTCGTGCGCAAGCTGTTTCCGCCGCAGACCGACGACGCCCTCGAGGCGTCGCGCGAGCCGAGCTCGAGCCGCGCCACGCCCGGGCCGCCGCGGGAGGACAAGCTCGCGACGGTCGACCCCTCGTCGACCGACGAGCCGGGCACCGGCGAGCGGCCCTCTGCGTCGAGCCCGCTGCGGCGGCACAAGCCGTCGACGGGCTTGAGGCCGGCGATCGTGAACGATGCCGCAGCGCAGACCGTGGCGGGGCTCGATGATCCCGGCACGGCGCCGAGCGCTCCCGCGGCCGCCGCGGCGCGGCCAGGTGCGGTGTCGGTGAAGCCGATCGTCGTCGCCGCCGCGGGCGCCGCGCTCCTGTTGCTGGGCGTCGTCATCGCGGTGAGCGCGGGGAAGGGCGGAGGCGGGCCTCCGCCCGCGGAGCCGATCGCGCGGCCGCCCGCGGTCGTCGAGCAGCCGCAGGCGCTGAAGGTTCCCCCGACGCCGACGCCGACGCCGACGCCGACGCCGACGCCGGCGCCCGTGCCCGAGCCTGCTCCGGTGGCGGTGCAGGCCGAGGAGCCGGCCCCGGTCGTGGAGCCTGCGGCCGAGCCCGAGCCTCCCGCCCTCGCGGCCGACGAGCCCGCGCCAGCCAGGTCCGCTTCGGCGCCGCCGAAGAAGCCGAGGCGCGCCGAGAAGAAGGAGCCGGCGCCGGCTCCGGCTCCGAAGGCCGCGGCGACGGGAGTGCTGATCATCAACGCGTACCCCTGGGCGAAGGTGCTGCTGAGGGGGAAAGAGCTCGGCGTGACGCCGCTGCGCGTCTCGCTGCCCGCCGGCGAGTACGCGATCGAGCTCGAGAACCCCGCCGTCAACGTGAAGAAGACGGTGAAGCTGCTCGTGAAAGAGGGCGCCGAGACCTCGCACTTCGAGAAGCTCGGCCAGTAGCCCCTTTTCCCTCAGTCGTCTTTCTTCGCCTTCGCCGCGGCCATCTGCGCGCGCACCGCGGCGAGCCGCATGTTCGGGTACTTCTTCTTCAGCGCCTCGAAGGCCTCGGTGGCCTCCTTGAACTTGCGACCGTCGTAGAGGGCCATCGCCTTGCCGAACGCCATCGCCTGCTCGAGCGGCATCTTCGAAGTCGGCTTCCTCGGCCCCGGGTCGACGCGGCCCTGCAGCACTTTCAGCGCCGGCGCGAAGAACGCGTCGAAGTCGATGGAGCCCTTCGTCGGCACCGAGAGCTCGACCTGCTTGTCGTTCCCGTCGGTGTTGAGCCGGGCCTGCAGCTTCACGTCGTCGCCCTTCTCGGCCTTGGGCTCGAGGGCGACGTACATGCCGGCGACTCCGCCGATGTAGCTGCCGCCGGTCTGCACGGGCACGCCGCGCGCCGCGAGCTCTTCGGCGACGAGCTCGGCGATGCCCTCGGAGAGCCCCTCGGCGATCGGGTTCCCGCGCGTGCCGAAGCTCGCCTTGTCGACGCGCACCTTGGTGGGCAGCTCGAACGCGTAGCGGCACCACGGCTCGTCCTTGGTCAGCGGCTCGAGGCTCGACGGGCCCATGTTCCCGTAGACGTACGCCTTCACGTAGTAGCGCCTGGCGCGATCGCAGTCTTCGTGGCGCGCGGCGTCGCTCGCGAGCGCGGTGTAGAAGCGGTCCCACTGGTAGGTGAGGTCGGGGCGGCCGAAGCAGGCCTTCTCCATGTCGGCGGCGATCTCGTCGAGGCCGGCCAGCCCCTTGCGGCGGAGGCGCCAGCCGATCTCCGGGTTGACGTAGAAGTCCTCGCAGTCGCGGATCGCCTTCTCGTACTTCTCGCGATCGCTGCGGGTGCTGTCGTGCTTCGCGCCGATGATGACCTGGATCTTCTCCTCGGCGCGCCTGGCCTGGTCGGAGGTCGGCAGGACGTCGAGCAGCTTCTGGTACGCGGCCGCAGCGTCGTCGTCGCGGCGCAGCCACTCGAGCGCCTCGCCGTGGTTCATGCACGCGCGCCCGAGCGCGTATTCGGCGGCGCGCTTGTCGCTCGCGCGGTTGTAGGCGGCCTCGGCGCGGGCGATCTCCTGGGCGAGCGCCTCGAGGGCCCGCTTCTCTTCCTCGGGCACGAGCACGCCCAGCGGCGGAGCGACGCTGTAGCCGACACCGTCCGTGACGCGGCCCTGGATGATGAAGTCGCCCAGGGTGTCGACGAGCCGCTCGACCTCGAAGCCGGGGCTCGCGCCGTCGGCGAACAGCCCGCTGTCGCGGATGAGCTCCCAGAACGCGGTGCGCTGAGCGTCGAACGAGCTGCCCCGGTCGAGCTTCGACAGCGTCGTCGCCTCGTCGATGAAGCGGCGCTGGTTCTCGGCCCAGCCCTTCATGACCTCGAGCGCCTTGCCTTCCTGCCCGACGCGGATGACCCGCAGCGTCTCGGCGCGCGAGGAGAGGTGCTGCTTCAGCACGCGCGCGAGGAAGCGGCCCTTCGCCGCCCGCCAGAAGAGGAACTGCTTCTTGCCGTCGATGGGCAGCGCGTCGAACGACTTCTCGAGCTCCTGGTCGGCGCGCTTGCCGACCTCGAGCGCGGCGCCGGTGACGATGTCCTTCTTGCGGGCCTCGAACTCTTTGAGCTTCTCGAGCAGTTCCTGCTTCCGCTCGCGCGCCATGAGGAAGGTGGGCGACTTCGAGACGACGGCGGCCATCGCCTTCTGCGCTTCGTCGACCTTGCCTTGATCCGAGAGGTCGATCGCCTTCGAGTACGCGACCAGGGCGTCGAAGCTCGGCACCTTCGCCTTCTTGCGCGCGTCCTTGTTCTTCAGCTTCCAGTCGATGGCCTGCGTCAGCGAGTCCATCAGCTGCTGCTCGATGTCGAAGACCTTGTCCTGTGCGTCTTTCGCGGTGGCGCTCGCCACGACGTCGCCCTTGTCGACCGAGGTCACGTTCGCGTCGACCCGCAGCTGCCCGCCCGAGACGACGAGCGTGCCGGTGATGGCGTACTGCGCGCCGACGAGCTTGCCGACCTTCACCGCGGTGCTCTTGTCGAAGGCCTTCGTGCTCTGCAGCTTCTGCTCTTTCAGCACGTCCTCGAGGCGGCCGCGCTCGACGACGGTGACGCCGTCCCACGCGACGAGATCGGTGATGATCATCTCGGCGAAGCCCTTGCGCAGGACGTCGACCTCGGGGCCTCCGCCGCGGTTCTCGAAGTACAGCACCGAGACGACGGGCTTCGATTCGGCCGAGGCGGTGAGCGCGATCAGCAGCGCGAGGCAGGTCATTTCAAGGCGTGACTATCAGCCCCACGTCTCGCGGTGAATTCGCTTCGGGGGAATGCCCATGCCGTTCAAGAACCCCATCACGCTCTCCATGAAGCGGGGCGTGGCGTCGGTGCCGGCCTCGAGCGCGGCCTTGCGGTCCCACGGGAGAATGGCCGGCCCGCAGGCGAAGACCTGGCAGGTGGGGCGCTCTTCCGAAGGGATGAGCCGCTCGAGCAGCTCGCGCGTGATGCGGCCGCAGCCGAAGCCCTCGACGTTCTCGCGCGTGAGCGTGTTCTCGACGTGCAGCTTGTCCGGGTGCGCGCGCTGCAGCTCGAGCAGGGCGTCGTGGAAGAGCACGTCGGCGCGGCGCTTGTTCGACGCGAGCCACACGTGACGGTGCGGCAGCCGGCGGTGCAGGGCGTCCTTCACGATGCCGAAGCCGGGGGCCGCGCCGCTGCCGGCCACGACGTGAACGACGAGGCCCGGCTCGCCCTCGCGCAGCACGAACGGGCCCATGAAGCCGAAGGCGCCGAAGCGGGTGCCGCGCGGCAGCCCCCGCACCAACAGGCCCGAGAGCAGCGGCGGGTACTTCCCGCTGGGCTCTTCCTCCTTCACGGTGATGGCGAGCAGCGGCTCGTGCGGCGCGGAGCTCAACGAGTACTTGCGCGGCAGCTCTTTCTTTCCCTTCTGCGCCTCGAGCTGCGCGGTGAGCGCCGCGAGCTGCGGAAACTGGTGGGGGTCGAGGCTGAGGTGCTGGCCGGCGAGGTACTCCGGGCGGTCGGGGGCCGCGAGCAGCAGCGTCGCGGTGTCCGGCGACTCGAGCCGCACGTCTTCGACGACGACGTCGAATGCGCGGGGCAGCACGCCTCACAGCCCCGTCGGGTACGTCTCCGGCTGCTCGCCGGTGTCCCACGAGGCGACGCGGTCGAGCGGCTCGAGCGCCCGCGTGCGGTCGAGGTGGATGACGGCGTCGAACTGCTCCGTGAGGCGCGCGTGGAAGTAGTGGCTCATGCGCTCGGTGTGCGGGAGGTATAAGACGCCGACGGCGCGCTGCAACCGCGGCTCGCGCAAGGCCTCGCGCGCCTCGTCGCCGAGCCGATCCATCCGGACGACGAACTTGGGCAGCGCCACGCGCGCCAGCGTCGCTTCCCAGCTGCCGGGCAGGGCCGGCTTGAGCAGCTTGCGCTCCGCGGGGCCGCCCCACCGCGACGCGGCGGTGACGGTGCCCAGGCTCGTGCTGAAGCCGATGAGGCAGGTCTCGCCCGCGTGCCGCTGGCGCACGAGCTGGCCGAGGTTGTGCTCGCCGCGCTCTCCCATCTCGGTCGCGCGCGCGTCGCCGAGGTGCGAGTTGTGCGCCCACACGACGAGCCTGGGGCTCTCGACGCGCCGGGCGAGGTGCTCGAGCAGCGCGTCCAGCGTGTCGGCCATGTGCAGATCGCGCAGGTTCCACGAGGTGACGGAGTCGCCGAGGCTCGAGCGGTAGTACTCCTCGGCGTTCATCACGACGCGGGCGTTCTGCTCGGCGAAGAAGGCCTCGTCGACCTCGAGCAGCGCGCCGCCCTCGAAGGTGGCTGCCGTTCGGCGCTGCAGCTCGACGAGCTGGGCGACGGCCTCGGACTCGCAGCTTCGGGACAGGCCCAGCGACGCGAGGTAGCCGTACCGCTCGGGCTCGGAGGTGACGTCGAAGCAGGCGTACCGATCGCGCGCGCGCGCAGCGGCGGCGGGGTCGGCCTGCTGCAGGCAGCCGAGCACGGCGTCGATCGACGCGTGCAGGCTGTAGAGATCGAGGCCGTAGAAGCCGACCCGGCGCTCTTCGGGCACCGCCTCGTTGTGGTGGCGCAGCCAGCCGGCGAAGTCGAGCACGTCGGCGTTGCGCCACATCCACTGGGGGAAGCGAAGGAAGTCGCGCAGCGCCTCTTCGGCGTCCGAGTCGTCGCCGCGCCCGTGCACCCAGCGGTGCAGCCGGTAGGCGTCGGGCCAGTCGGCCTCGGCGGCGATGGCGTTGAAGCCGGCCTCGGTGATGAGCCGCTTCGTGAGCTCGCCGCGCACCCGGTAGAAGTCGTGGGTGCCGTGGCTCGCCTCGCCGATGCACACGATGCGCGAGTTTTGCGCGAGCTCGAGCAGGCCGTCGTAGTCCGCAGGCGAGCCTGTCAGCGGTCGGGCACCGCGACGCAGCGCGCAGGACGGGCTCAGGGCTGCAGGCATGGCGCGGAGAGCAATTGCATCGCGCGTGCCTCGAGCCCCGTGCGGAACCCTGCGAAGTGAGGAGCTCCGAACGAAAAAGACCGGGTTCGCGTGCGCGTTCGCGTTCGGGTGCGAGGCACTTCCGAACGCGGACGCGAACGCGAACCCGGTTTTTGGGTCTTACGCCACCGGCTCGGGGACCTGGCGCTTCGGCGCCTGCGCTTGCGGAGGCTCCGGCGTCGAGAACGTGAGCACCAGTCCCTCGCCGTCGGGCTTCACGTCGGCCTTGGCGACTCCGCCGTCCTTGAGCGAGCCGAAGAGCAGCGCTTCGGCGAGCGGCTTCTTCAAGCTCTGGTCGACGAGGCGCGCCATCGGGCGGGCGCCGAACTCGGGGTCATAGCCCTTCTTCGACAGCCAGTCCTTCGCGGCCGGCGTCAGCTCGAGCTTCACCTTCTTCTCGTCGAGCAGCTTCTGGAGCAGGCCCACTTCCTTGTCGACGACCTTGAGGATCGTCGCGCGGTCGAGGCCGCTGAAGACGACCCAGCCGTCGAGGCGGTTGCGGAACTCCGGCGAGAAGGTGCGCTCGATGGCGCCCTTGGCCTTGCTGACGTCGACGCCCTCGTTGCCGCCGAAGCCGAGCGTCTTGGTCTTCATCTCGCGCGCCCCCGCGTTCGTGGTGAGGATGATGATGACGTTGCGGAAATCGGCCTTGCGACCGTTGTTGTCCGTCAGCGTCGCGTGGTCCATCACCTGGAGCAGGATGTTGAAGAGGTCCGGGTGGGCCTTCTCGATCTCGTCGAGCACCAGCACGCAGTGCGGGTTCTTGCGGATCGCGTCGGTGAGCAGGCCGCCCTGATCGAAGCCGACGTACCCCGGAGGCGCGCCGATGAGCCGGCTGACCGTGTGCTTCTCCGAGTACTCGGACATGTCGAAGCGCAGGAACTCGATGCCGAGCACCTTCGCGAGCTGCTTGGCGAGCTCCGTCTTGCCGACGCCGGTGGGGCCAGAGAACAGGAACGAGCCGATCGGCTTCTCGGGCGAGCGCAGGCCCGAGCGCGCCAGCTTGATGGTCGACGCGAGCTCGGCGATCGCCGGGTCCTGCCCGTAGATCACGCCCTTCAGCTCGCCCTCGAGGTTCATCAGCGCCTTCTTCTCGTTCTGCGCGACGCTGCGGGCGGGCACGCGCGCGATCTTCGAGACCATGGCCTCGACGTCGGCGATGGTCACCTTGCCGGTCGGCTTCTCGCGCAGGCGGTCGATCGCGCCGGTCTCGTCGACGACGTCGATCGCCTTGTCGGGCAGGAACTTCTCGTTGATGTGCTTCGCGGAGAGCTCGGCGGCGGCGCGCAGCGCGTCGTCGTCGTACTTCACCTTGTGGTGCTCCTCGTACTTCGGGGCGAGGCCCTTCAAGATCTCGTACGTCTCGGAGATGCTCGGCTCGCCGACGTCGATCTTCTGGAAGCGGCGCGAGAGCGCGCGGTCGCGCTCGAAGCTGGCCTTGAACTCCTGGTAGGTCGTCGAGCCGATGCAGCGCAGCTTGCCGCTGGCGAGCGCGGGCTTGAGCAGGTTCGACGCGTCCATCGAGCCGCCGCTGGTCGCCCCCGCGCCGACGATGGTGTGGATCTCGTCGATGAAGAGCACGGCGTCTTCGTGGGTCTGCAGCGCCTTCAAGACGGCCTTGAGCCGCTCTTCGAACTGGCCGCGGAACTTGGTGCCCGCGAGCAGCGCGCCCAGGTCGAGCGAGAAGATCGTCGCGCCCTTGAGCGCCGCCGGGACCTTGCCGTCGTGGATCGCGAGCGCGAGGCCTTCGGCGATGGCGGTCTTACCGACGCCGGTCTCTCCGACGTAGAGCGGGTTGTTCTTGCGGCGGCGGCAGAGCACCTGAATCGTGCGCTCGAGCTCCGAGGCGCGGCCGATCAGCGGGTCGATGTTGCCGTCGGCCGCCTGCTGGTTGAGGTTCGTGGTGTACGCCTCGAGCGGGTTCTTCGCCGGACCTTCCGGCTCGTCTTCGCCGTCGACGCCGGGCGCTCCGCCGGTGCCCTCGCTCGCCCCCTCTTCACCCTCGGCCGATTCCTTGCGGATGCCGTGGGAGATGAAGTTGAGCACGTCGAGGCGGCCGATCTTCTCTTCCTTGAGGAAGAAGAGGGCCTGGCTCGAGTCTTCGCGGAACAGCGCGACGAGCACGTCGGCGCTGTCCATCACCTTCTGCTCGCTCGACAGGGCGTGGAACGCGGCGCGCTGCAGCACGCGCTCGACGCCGATGGTCTGCTGCGGCTCGGCTTCGACGCCTTCGGGCAGGCGCTCGACGGTCTCCTCGAGGAAGCGCAGCACCTTCTCGCGAATGCGGTCGGGCTTGCCGGCGCAGGCCTTGATGACCTCGACGCAGCGCGGGTCGCGCAACAGGCCGAGCAGGAGGTGCTCGAGCGTGAGGTATTCGTGGCGCATGCGCCGGGCCTCGCTCAGCGCGAAGCGAATCGAGGCCTGCAGTTCTTTAGCGATGATCGGCGATGCCACTGTTCAAAGCTCCTCGGGTTCCATCGTCAGTTTGAGCGGAAACTCGTGCTCTTTCGCGAGCGCGTGCGTCTTGTTGATCTTCGTCTCCGCGACTTCGTACGTGTAGACGCCCGCGACCCCTAAGCCGTTTCGGTGCACGTTCAACATGATCTGCACCGCATCCGACTCGCTCTTGTGAAAGACCTCTCTCAAGACGGCCACGACGAACTCCATGGTCGTGTAGTTGTCGTTGTGAAAGAGGACCTTGTAGAGCGGCGGTTTGGCGAGCTTCTCTTTGTTCTTGGTCTCGGTGACGACGCCCGTGTCACCAGACTCCTCGCTGGGGTTCTTCCGAGTTGCCATGTGCGCGAAACCGCCATGAGTGTATCTAACTCGGAGAAACGCGCACGCCAGTAGTGGGGCCCCGCCCGATCAGGCAGGCTGCACTCGGCAACGGATGGCAGCGTGCGAAGTGATTAACCGCGACCCCCGCAGTCTGCTTGTGAGATGACGCGCCCATGACCCTGCTCGCGATGGCTGCCGCGCTTTCCCTCGGAGACATCTACCTGCAGTCGCTCGTCCCCACGTCCGGAGCCGGTATCGACGCGGTGCTGGACGGGAAGATCGATACCGGTTGGAAACCCGAAGGCACGCCGATCGGCGAGGGCATCACGTTTCGCTTCGAAGAGCCCGTCGACGTGAAGTCGGTCGAGGTGCAGGGCTGCGCCGGCAGCGAGACCGCCGAGCTCGACCTCGTGTTCGACGGCTTCCGCCGCGAGGTGACGCTCAAAGACGGCAAGGGCAAGACGTCGCCGTCGTTCAAGTGGCGCACGCTGTTCCTGAAAGTGGAGAGCGGCAGCGGCTGCATCGCCGAGGTGAATTTCACCGGCCTGGCCGGGAACGTAAAGCCGCCGCGCACGGTGCACGGCAAGGTGAGCGTGTCGAGCGTGCTGACTCCGGCAGATGCGTATCACCCCGGGTACATGTTCGACGGCCGGCTCGACTTCGGCTGGGTCGAGGGCAGCAAGGGCACCGGCGAGGGAGAGTGGCTGACCATCACGCTCGACGCGCCGGCGACGGTGAGCGCGCTCGAGATCTGGAACGGCTACCAGCGCTCACCCGACCACTTCCAGAAGAACTGCCGGCCCAAGAAGGTGACGCTCTCGATCGACGGCGGCGAGGGCATCGCGCTCGAGCTCGCCGACCGCGACGGGCCGCAGAAGCTGCCGCTGCCGAAGGCCGTGAAGGGCTCGGCGTTCAAGCTCACCATCGACGAGGTCGTGAAGGGGTCGAAGTACACCGACATGGTCATCTCCGAGGTGCGCTTCCACGACGAGCAGGGCCCGCTCGAGATCGACACCGACGACGTCAAGGAGCGCGCCGCAGCCCTCAAGACCGAGGTCAGCGGCAAGCCGCTCGAGGCGCTCGTCGGCGCGCGCATGACGTCGGTGTGCCCCGAGGGTCAGCTCACCGTGAAGCTGCGCTCGAACCACACGTTCGCGTTCTACGAAGACACGACGCGCGGCTCGGTGTCGATCAACGAGGTCGTCGACGGCGCGTGGATCGTGAAGTCGGACAAGGCGATCGAGCTGTTCGGGCGGCGGCAGAAGATCTCCGTCGACGACCGGCCGTACGGCTCGGGCACGCGCGAGACGGTGCAGATCACGGGTGGCCCGGTGAACGTGACGCGCGTGAAGGACCTCGGCAAGGACGCGTACGCGAAGCTGCTGGAGAAGTGGAAGAAGGGCCCCGCGAAGCGGCACGTCGGCTGTGCGGGCGCTTCGTTCGACGCGGCTGGCGACGCGGTGGTGCTCGAGGGCGTGGCGCTGACCGGGCTGGTGACGGTGAGGTGAAGACGGCGCTGGCCAGCGCGGTGGTGCTGTTCGCCGCCTGTGGTCCAGGTCTCCCCACCGAGCCTCTGGCGAGCGACGCCGTGCGCTGCACCGACGTCGAGGCGCACGTGAGCTGCGTGAGGCAGCAGCTCGCGCTGCCGACGCGCAACGTGCAGTGGCAGACGCCGCGCGGAGAGCCTCCGGCCGCGGGCTGGCCCGCCGTCGTCGTCTTCCACGGCTCGTTCATGGGCACCAAGCCGTTCTGGGACGCGAAGGAGGGCGACGACTGGGGCGCCTACCGCGCGGCGCAGACGACGATGGCGCTGCTCGAGCGCGGCTACGTCGTCATCACGCCCGAGTCGATTCACGGCGGCAAGTGGTACTGGAACACCAACGTCGTCGGCTTCGCGGACAACTGGAGCCTCGGCGCGGACTCCGAGATGATGCCGCAGCTGCTCGACGCGATCTCCGAAGGGAAGCTGGGCCGCGTCGACACGACCCGCCTCTACGCGACCGGCATCTCGAGCGGGGGCTTCATGACCAGCCGCATGGCCATCTCGTACAACGGGAAGTTCCGGGCGCTGGCGATTCACTCGGCGTCGTACGCGAAGTGCAGCGTCACGTGCTCGGTGCCCGAGCTGCCGGCCGATCACCCCCCGACGCTGCTCGTGCACGGCGAGAAGGACTCGATCGTCCCCATCTCCACCATGCGCGCCTACGAGACGAAGCTGAAGGAGCAGGGCCTCACCGTCGAGGCCCTGGTCGACGCCGAGCGCGGCCACGAGTGGCTGCCGGTCGCCGTCACGCGCATCCCCGACTGGTTCGACGGCCACTGACCAACAAATCCGAGTGCCCCAGGGCTGGCCGATCGGCGAGATTGCGCTCGATGCGCCGCCTCGCTCTCGTCATCCTCGCCCTCTCCTGCACCGCGCCGCAGCCGCAGCTCGACGCGGGCGTCAACCCCATCGTCGAGTCTCCGGAGCCGCCGCGGCACACGCCGCGCTGGGCCTTCCTGCCGTGGATCTCGAAGGACATCTCGAGCGGCGACGACCATCGCGCCTTCGTGCAGGGCTTCATCGATCGCGACATCCCCATCGGGGTCGGCGTGCTCGATTCGCCCTGGGAGACCCACTACAACACCTTCGTCCCCAACCCTTCGCGGTACCCCGGCTTCTTCGACATGGTGAAGGAGCTGAACGCGAAGGGCGTTCGCACCGTGCTGTGGATCACCAGCCTCGTGAACGAGAACGGCTTCGACGCCGAGCCGGGCGGAGACACGTACATGGGCGCGTCTCCCAACTTCGGGCCCGGGCGCCGCGGCGGCTACTTCACCGACAACGGCGCGACCTTCCTCTGGTGGAAGGGGCAGGGCGCGACGATCGACTTCTTCAACCCCGCGGCCGTCGCGTGGTGGCACCGCCAGCAGGACGCGCTGCTCGAGGGCGGCATCAGCGGGTGGAAGCTCGACTTCGGCGACGAGTACAAGGAAGGCGACGGCTTCGACACCGCCGCCGGCCGCAAGACGCGGCAGGAGTACCGCGAGGAGTACTACCGCGACTTCCTCGCCTACGGAGTCGCCCGCCGCGGCCGCGAAGAGTTCACCACCATGTCGCGCCCGTACGACGAGTCGTACACGTTCGCGGGCCACTTCTTCGCGCGCAAGGAGCACTGCCCCGTCGGCTGGGTCGGCGACAACCGGCGCGACTGGATCGGCCTCGAAGACGCGCTCGATCACCTGATGCGCAGCGCCGAAGCGGGCTACGTCGTGATCGGCTCGGACATCGGCGGCTACCTCGACATCGACGACAAGAACCTCGCGAGCCCGAAGATTCCGTTCAGCGAGGTGAACTTCGCGCGGTGGACGGCGATGGGCGCGATGACTCCGTTCATGCAGCTGCACGGCCGCGGCAACTTCGCGCCGTGGACGGTGCCGACGATGCAGAACGAGATCGTCGCGCTGTACCGGTACTGGTCGAAGCTGCACACGCAGCTGGTGCCGTTCTGGTACTCGCTGGCCGAGGCCGCGTACGCGGGCGGGCCGGTGATCATGCGGCCGATGGGCTCGCTGGCCGACAAGTGGCGCGGCTACCAGTACCAGCTCGGAGACGCCTTCCTCGTCGCGCCGATCCTCGACGACAGCGGCCGTCGGGACGTCGAGCTGCCCGGAGGGGCGTCGTGGATCGACTGGTGGTCGCACACCGTGCACGCCGGCGGGACGACGCTCATGTCCTACGACTCGACCCCGCTCGAGCGGATCCCGCTGTTCGTGAAGCAGGGCGCGATCGTGCCCATGGACGTGGAGGACGACTCGACGGGGCTCGGAGACGCCTCGTCGAAGGGGAAGCTCACCGTGCTGTGGGCCCCCGGGACCGGGGCGTCGACGTTCCCGCTGCGCGAGCTCGACGACTCGGCGACGACGCTGTCGGCGAACGGCAACGAGCTCACGCTCTCGCGCGCGGTGCGGCCGGTGGTGCTGCGGGTGCTGACCGCGACCGCGCCTTCTCGCGTCGAGGTGGGCGGCGCGATGAAGGCGTTCACGATGGCGAATGGGTTCGTGGTGGTGCCGCTCGATGCGTCGCCGTCGGCCGAGGTGCGCGTCAGGCTCGTGCCCTGAAGCGGAAACCCTCCGTTTGGGGCTGAGAGGGTCCACCAGAATGCCGCGCATGGCCGACCGCCGTTCACGCTGAGTCGGAGGTGCCGCAGGCGCCGGAGTCGAAGCGGGCCGATGGACGGGCTTCGCAACCGCTTCGACTGCGGCCCGCTTCGCGTGCCTCCGCTCAGCGCGAACGAGAGCGCGATGAGTCCAGGTGGGCTCTTTCACCGCAACCGCTGCAACAGCCGTACGACGAAGTCCTCCGGGTCCGCCGGAGAGATGATCAGCGGCTGCCCGCGGCCGGCGACGAGCACGAGCCGGTCCATGCGCGACACGTACATCAGCAGGGTCGTCTTCTTGGTGACGTAGCGTCCGAACGCGCCGAACAGGCCGCCGGCACCGACGCGCAGGCCCTGGCCGTGCTGCTGGTGAATCCGCTCGAAGTCGGTCAGCTCGGCGTACGAGAGCTCTCGGTATGGAAACGCGCGCTGGCGCAGCGGCCAGTGAATGACGAGCGCGTCCTGCCCCAGCTCGAAGCGCGACGGGCGCCACCACAACCACACCAGCGCGTACAGAAACACGATGAAGGCGATGGCTGCGTACATCACGTAGGCGGCAGGCTCGGGCACGCGACCGACCGTGGCCAGCATCACGAACGGAAGGAGCAGGAGCATCCCGGTCATGACCAGGAAGCTCTTCGACATGGGCGCGATCGCATGCGAGGTCATCGGTCACTTCGTAAGCACGGCGCACGCGAGCGTCACGCGAACTCAGCGGCCTGGACGTACTCTGTGCGGGTTGCGGTGGTCGCCGAGCCGCTCGCGCACCGAGTCGTCGCCGGCCGCCCCCGCTACGAAGCGCTCCCACGCGTCCTCGCGGACGTACAGGTAGTCGGAGTCGAGGCGCTGGGCCTCTTCGCCCGGCGCGTACGCGAGCCACTCTCCGTCGGTGATGCCCCACGCGAGCCGGTAGACCTTCGCGCGGTCGAGCGACCTCTCCGGAGCCCACGCCATGGCCTCCTCCCCCGTCTCGACGTCGTAGAGGAAGTTGATGCCCTGGTGCGCGATGAGCAGCTCGGGCAGCGGGCGGGGGATCTTCGCGATGAGCGCGCGGTACCGCGGGTAGTCGGGGGTGGCGTGCGGATCGAAGCCGGTGACCGCCAGCAGCGCGAGCGGCAGCGCGAAGGCCGGGCGCGGCAGGCGCGGCAGCGAGACCACGAGGAGGGGGACGGCGAAGACCGGCGCCATCAGCGCGAGGCGGTAGCCGAGGTCGAGCGTGTCGGTGCGCCACAGCGGCAGCGCGCACACGAAGAGCGGCAGCCACAGCGAGGCGATCAGGCCCCGGTGTCTCTTGCGCCAGAACGTCCACGCTCCGGCGATGAGTGCGGGCCACGCGAGCGAGAGCTCGACGGCCTCCGCCCACGAGGTCGTCCGGAGCGCGAAGTAGGCCCACGGCGGCGGAGGCCACGCGGCCCCGAACGCCTCGCGCACGCGGGGGGCGTTGGTGGGCCACAGCACGATGGCGGCGACGCCCGCGACGAGCACGAGCGCGGCCCACCAGCGCTTCGAGACGCCGGGGGCGGCGGCGAGCGCGAGCACGGCGCCGAGCCGGTGGGCCCAGCCGCTCACCGCGCCGAGCGCGAGCGCGACGGCGGGGCGCTCGGCGAGGGCGAGGCCGAAGAGCAGGGCGGGCGCGGCGCCGAGGTTCTTCGGGAAGTCGCCGGCCAGGTGCGTGAGCGCGGGAGAGCCGGCCGCCCACAGCGCGAGCCACCACGCCGCGCGCTCGTCGACGCGGCGGCCGAGCAGGAACGCGGCGGGCACGCAGGCCGCGGCGAGCAGCGCGGCGACGAGCTTCACTCCGACCGCGGCGGGCAGGCCGAGCAGGTGCGGCAGCGACAAGAGGTACAGCACCCAGCTCGGATCCGAGACGTGGAAGTGCCCGTCTTGGGCGAGGTGCATCGCCTGGGCGACGTAGTAGTAGCCGTCCCAGCCCGAAGGCTCGGGGCTGCGGAGCAACCAGGCCAGGCGCACCGCAAAGGCTCCGAGCGCGAGAAAATGGGGACTGGTCCCCATTTTCAGAGGCGCGTGCGGGTCGCGCCGGGCACCTCGGCGAGCACCTGCTTCACGGGCACGATGGCGCCGACGGTCGTGTAGAGCACGGCGCCGGTGCGGGTGCGGGTGGACTTGAGCGGGTACTCCTTCGCGCGGGGGATGAACCAGTCGCGCGTGGCCTTCAGCGGCAGGCAGTGCACCTCGCGCGGAGCCAGGAACACGTAGAGCAGCAGATCCGCCGTCGAGTAGAGGAAGCAGCCGGGCGTGTCGCGCTCGAGGTTGCTCACCAGCTCGAGGAAGTAGTTGCCGCGCCGCGCCTGGCGGTCGCCCTTCACCTCGACGCCGAGCACGGGCTGCCCCGGCCGGTCCCAGAGCAGGTCGACGCCGCGGTGCTGGAAGCGCGGGTCCTCCTGCACGTCGTGGACGCGGGAGCCCGGCGACTGCGCCTGCAGCCAGTCGTGCGCGAGCATGACCGCACGATCGGCCGCGCCCTGCACACCCCTCATCGAATACGCGCGCACGCGCCTGGTCAGCTCCTGCTCCGCCCCCGGACCCTACCGGGCGATGAGCGCCTGGCGGCGCACCGGGGTCCGTGTGCGGAGCGTCTACTTGCGCAGCTCGACGCCGGACGCGACCAGCTGCACCTCGCGCGGCTTGCCGTCCTTGCCGCGGGGAACCTGGGCGCCCTCGGCCTCGTAGTGCTTCGCGAGCTCTTCCGACAGCTCGGCGACCTTCACCACGCCCTCGACCTTCGCCTTGCGGCCGGCCGAGTCGAGCGGGACGAAGAAGCCGTAGTCCTTGAACGTCACGCGCACGCCCGGGCCCTTCGTCGCGGCCGTGGGCGCGAGCTCCATCCAGCAGCCCTTCTTCTGGCAGGCCTTGCGCACCGTGGCCTCGACGGCGACCGACTTGCCGTCGAACTCGGCCGGCGTCTTGAGCAGCGACGTCAGCTCGGCCTTCGGCAGGCCCTGCAGCTTTTCGCCCTTAAAGATGACCGCCTCGTTGCTGGTCTTCGCCGCGGCGGGGTCGGACGCGGGGTGGTGGCACTCGGCCGCTCCCTTGTCCTTCTCTTTGCCCTCCTTCATCGAAGCAGGGTCACACTGGTCGTGGGCGGCGGAAAGGATGAGCAGGGCGGTGAGGAGCATCGGGAGTCTGGTAGCTCACTTGGGGTATGAGGGGCAACTGATGCAGGTCTCCTGGCCGAAACCCAACCGCACGTTCGGACCGTTCGACGTGCTGGGGCTCGTGGGCATGGGCGGCCTCTTCGTCGCCCGCTTCATCCCGGTGGCGAAGATCATCCCGTTCTGGGGCTGCATGTTCCGCCGCATCACCGGCATTCCGTGCCCGGGCTGCGGGCTCACCCGCGCGGCCGACCACTTCGCGCACCTGCACTGGCTGACGGCGCTGAAAGCGAACCCGCTCGGCACGCTCGGCGCGGCGGTCTTCGCGGTGCTCGCGGTGTGGACGCTGCTGCACCTCGCGTTCAAGGTGCCGTTCCCCGACATCACGCTGAGCGACCGCGAGTGGCGCGTGCTGCGGTACGTCGCGGTCGCGGCCTTCGTCGTCAACTACGCCTTCGTGATCGTGCAGCACCGGTTCCCGGGGCTGCTGTGGGGCTGAGCGCCGCCCTCGTCGCGCTGGGGTATCTGGCCGGCAGCATCCCCTTCGGCGTGCTGCTCACGCGCTGGTTCGCCGGCAAAGACGTGCGCGCCGGAGGCAGCGGGAACATCGGGGCCACCAACGTCACGCGCGTGGCGGGCAAGAAGGTAGGCGCCGCGGTGTTGCTGCTCGACGCGGGGAAGGGCGCGCTGCCGGTCCTGCTCGCGATGCGGCTGCAGCCGGCCGAGTACTGGGTGCACTTCGCGGTCGCGCTGGCCGCGTTCCTGGGGCACGTCTTTCCCGTCTGGCTCAAGTTCAAGGGCGGGAAGGGCGTGGCGACGGCGGCGGGCGTGCTCGCGGTGCTGCTGCCGCTCGCGGCCGCGGCGGGGTTCGCGGTCTTCGCGATCCTCGTCGCGATCTTCCGCGTCGCCAGCATCGGCTCGCTCGCGGGCGGCATCACCGCGCTGGCCGTCTCGTGGTTCTTGGCCAAGCCGGTGCAGTACCCGATCCTCGGCGCGGTGCTGCTCGCGCTGATGATCTTCACGCACCGGGGGAACATCTCGAGGCTGCTCAGCCGGCGCGAGAACAAGGTCTAGAGAGGCTCAGCGCCGCTTGACCCAGTTTTCGACGGGCAGCTCCGGCACACGCCGGAACTCCCGCTCGTTGTCGGTCACCAACACCGCGCCGAGGCTCAGGGCGTGCGACGCCACGAGGAGATCGTTCTGGCCGATGAGCTTGCCTTTCCGCTCGAGGTGCAGCCGGACACGGGCGTAGTGCGCGTCGGCGTCGCGATCGAACGGCTGGACGTCGAGGCTCGAGAGCAACGCGTCGATCTGCGAGGTGAGACGCGGCGAGCCCTTCTTGGCGGCACCGAATCGCAGCTCGCAAGCGACGATGATGCTCGTACAAAGCCGCGCGTCGCCGGCAGCCAGACAGCGCGCGGCGAGCTCGCCATGCGGGTCGACAGCGAGCCGGGAGATGATGTTCGTATCGAGGAGAAACCGCCTGGCCGTCACAGCTCGACCGCTTCGGGCGGCGGGTCGTCGAGGTCAGGAAATTCGTCGTCGAGAGGCTCGAGGCTCTCGAGCACGGCTGCCAATGAGCGCGCCGCCAGGGGCTCGATGACGAGGCGATGTCCCTCTTTCCACATCAGCGCCTCATCGCCCGGCAGCTCGAGCCCACGGGGAATCCGTACGGCCTGGTTGGCACCGTTGCGGAAAAGGCGGACATGACGCTCGGAATGTGAAGCCACGCATATGTCTTAGCATATGCGGACGCCGACCGCCGTCACTTCGGCTTCTTGAGCGTGTCGCCCTTCTTCGGCGGCGCGTGCGTCGGCACCGGCGGAGCGTCGTCCTGCTCCTCGAGCTTCTGCGCCGCGCCGGGCTTCACCGCCGCGGTCTTCTTCTTCGCGGGGGGCGGCGGCGCGGGCTTCACCGGCACCGGCGCAGGCGCGGGCGGCGTGATGATCACCGCCGCCTTCTCGGGCGTCAGCTTCTGCAGCACCTCGATCACCGGCCCGCTGCCGCGCGCGGTCACGCTCATCTCCACGTAGCCGTTCAGGCGCAGCGTGACCTCGGCGCTCGTGCGACCGTCGGGGCCGGGCGGGCGCTTGAGCTCGAGCGGAGTGACGCCGAGCACCTCGCCGCCCTCGAGCACCTCGGCGCCCTGCGGCTCGCTGTCGATGTGGAAGGTGATCTCCTCCGGCGGGGCAGGCTTCACCGGCTCGGGCGGCGGCGCGGGCGGCGCGACCACGACGACGGGTGGCGGCGGAGGAGGAGGCGCAGCAGGCCGCTGCTTGAGCAGCGCCACGGTCGCTACGCTGCCGAGCGTCGTCGCGACGACGAACAGGACGATCGTCAGCACGGGCGAGCGGTTCGGAGACGCGTGCGAAGCCGACGCGCGCTGCGGCAGCGGCGCCTGCGTCCCGTTCCCCGGCGTCACGAACTTCTCCGGAGACGCCAGCTCCTGCATCGAGGCCAGCACCTCTTCCATCGACTGGAAGCGATCCATCGCCGACTTCGCGAGGCACTTCATCACCAGCTTCACGAAGTGCGGCGGCGGAGGCTCCATGCCGGCGGGCACCTTCAGCGGCGGCACCGGCTTGTTCACGTGATCGAGGATCACCGTCATCGCGTTGTTGCCCTTGAAGGGCGGCGAGCCGGTGAGGCACTCGTACATGATGATGCCGAGCGAGTAGACGTCGCTGCGCGGGTCGGCGACGTTGTTCTCGCCCTGCTCGGGGGCCATGTACGGCGGCGACCCCATCAGCATGCCCTGCTGCGTGACGGCGCGGCCCTCGAGCTCGTGTCCCTCGACGAAGCTCTTCACCAGGCCGAAGTCGAGCACCTTCACGACGTCGGCGTCGTCGTCCGCGTTGAGCAGCATGATGTTCGCGGGCTTCAGGTCGCGGTGAACGACGCCGAGGTTGTGCGCCTCTCGCAGCGACCGCGCGACCTGCTGCGTGATGGTGAGGACCCGCCGCCACGGCAGCGGCCCGCCGGTGCCGAGGTGGTGCTCGAGGGTCTCGCCCTCGAGGTACTCCATCGCGATGTAGAAGATGCCTTCGGCGGTGCAGCCGTAGTCGATGACGGTGATGGTGTTCGGGTGGTTGAGCTTCGCGGTGAGCGCGGCCTCGACGAGGAAGCGCTGCCGGAACGTCGGGTCGCGGCCGGGGCCGTAGTTGTAGTCGAGGATCTTGAGCGCGACGGCGCGGTTCAGCGGCGCCTGCACGGCCTTGTAGACGCGGCCCATGCCGCCCGAGCCGATGGGCTCGACGATCTTGAAGCGGCCGTCGAGGACCTCGCCGATGAGGGTGTCCACGCCGGGGTGGGTCACCACCCCCGTGACGTGCTCTTCGTCGCTGTCGTCGGTTCCGGCCACAGACCGTCACATCCTACGGCTGTAGGCCCGCGTGCAGTCGCTCGCGATCTCAGCGGTGGCGCGCTGCGGCGGCACGTTGACGAGGGAGAGGCGGCCCGCGACGGTGTCGAAGTTCACGTACGCTTTGCCGCTGGAGGGCACCTCGACGGGGATCGTCATTCCGCGCAGGCGCTGGCTCTTGCCGCCGCCGAGCGTGACGCCGCGGAACTCTCCGTTGTTGCCGGTGTTGATCTCGAGCAGGGCGCCGGGCGCGCGCGCGTAGCGGATGCCGCCGATGCACGCCTCGACGATGTGCTCGCCGGGAGCGAGCTGCACCTCGACGTACTGATCGTGACCGATGTCGCCGATCTCCTTGTCGTCGACGAGCAGGGTGACCTGGTTGTTGCTGCCGTTGAAGTAGTGGTTCCGGTAGACGATGAGCGTGCTCGGCGTCGGCTGCGGGATCACCGGCACCGGAGGCGCCGCCACCGGCAGCGGAGCGCTCAGCGCGTTGATCCGCTGCTGCGCCTGCGCGCGGAAGGGAGCATCGGTTCCGGCGAGGTACTGCTTGTAGTGCTGCAGGGCGGCGTCGTTGCGGCCGAGGCCCTCTTCCGCCATCGCGAGACCGTAGAGCGCGGAGGTGAGCGACGGCTTCAGCGTGTACGCGTATCGGCAGTCGGCTTCGGCGGTCTGCATCGCCTTGAGGCCGAGCTGGGCGGAACATCTGGTGGCGAAGATCTCCGCGACGCGGGGGAACTCGGCGGCGAGCGCGTTGAGCTGGACGGTGGCGGCCGCGTGGTCTCCGGCGGTGACCCTGGAGACGGCGTCGCGGTAGCGCGCGGCGGCTTCAGCGGTGAGCTCCGTCTGCGCTGAGGCAGCGCCGGCAGCGAGCACGACGAGACAGCAGAGACGGGTGGAGGACATGGCGGTGGGCTCCTACCTCGACTGGTGAGCCGACCGCAAAACGGGGCGACGAGCACGTCGTTCGGTGCGTCCGCTGTGGCCCGAGCAAGTCCCTGGTCGCGTTGAGACGAGACGTCTCGTCTCAGCGGCGGAAGCTCGAGAGGGTGAGATGAGACGTCTCGTCTCGGGCGCGTCGCGGTGTTGGGCGGGGTCGAGCAACCGGCGGCGAAGTGCGCGGTCGCGTTGAGACGAGACGTCTCGTATCGGCGGCGGGGGGGGGGCGAGAGGCTGAGACGGTATGTCCCGTCTCAAGCGAGTCGCGGGGTTGCGTCGCTGACTACCGGGGCGGGTAGAGCAGCAGCTGGCACTCGATGGGCCCGTTCCACAGGCCCAGCCGCTGGCGGGGCCGCGCGTGGAAGGCGCTCTCGAAGCCGGGGTTGCCGGCGAGGATGGCCTGGCGCCAGCCCTTCCACCGCGCGAGGGCGTCGCCGAGCTTGAAGTAGAAGGCCTTGATGCCCTTCTGGCCGCCGCGGCCGCCGCCGATGCGCTCGCCGTAGGGCGGGTTCGTGGCGAGCAGGCCTCCGGAGTCGGTGTCCGGCGGCTCGGCCGACGTCGCGTCCGCCTGCTCGAGGCGGATGAGGTCGGAGAGCCCGGCGGAGCGGATGTTCGACCGCGCCGCGGCGAGCGCGTCTTCGTCGTGGTCGCGCGCGAGGAAGGTGTTCGGGGCCGGGCGCTCGGCGGCCTTGGCTTCGCGCTTGAGGTCCGCGAGCAGCGAGCGCGCGTGGGCGCCCAGCGAGGGCCAGCGCTCGACGGCGAACCTCCGCGCCAGGCCGGGAGGCCGGTTGATGGCGATGAGCGCGGCTTCGATCGCGAGCGTGCCGGAGCCGCACATCGGGTCGGCGAAGGCCTCGGTCCCGTCGTAGTTGGCTGCGGCGAGCATCGCGGCGGCGAGCGTCTCTTTGAGCGGGGCCTCGGTCATGCGCTCGCGGTAGCCGCGGCGGTTGAGGGGCTCTCCGGCGAGGTCGAGGGAGAGCGAGAGGCGCTGCTTCTTCAGGTGCGCGACGACGCGGACGTCGGGGTCCTTGGTGTCGACGTCGGGGCGCTGGCCCTTCGAGGCGCGCAGCTGGTCGGCGATGGCGTCCTTCACCTTCAGCGCCACGAAGCCCGAGTGGGTGTGCTCGCTCTCCTTGAGGGTGGCGTCGACGGCGAAGGTGGTGGTGGGCGTGAGGTGCTCGTCCCAGCGGACCTTGCCGGCGGCTTCGTACAGGCCCTCGGCGCCGGGCGCGTCCCACTCGCCGAGCGGGTAGAGGATGCGCATGGCGATGCGCGTCCACAGGACGATGCGCAGGGCCTCGTCGAGGTTCGCGTGGAAGCGGACTCCGCCGCGGTCCTGGCGGACCTTCACGGCGCCGAGGCGGCCGAGCTCTTCGGCGAGCAGCTCCTCGGTGCCGCGCGACGCGGTCGCGAAGAGGGGAAGGCGCTCGGGCACGCCGCGCGTGTATCAGACCTCCACGCCCCAGGGGACCTCGACGTCTTCGTTTGCGGCGCGGAGGTCCGCATGGACGGCGCGTCGCCTCTTTCGGTCGACGGCCCCCTCACCCCGGCCCGCTCCCCTACGAGGGGAGAGGGAGCGCGTGATGATGAGCGCTGCCGCGACGATTGCCGCTCCGCCGACGGCGAGCTTGAGCAGGGGAACTCCTCCGCGTTCGATGATCATGGGCGCGGGCACTGCACCCCGCGGGCCGGACGCCAAGCCCGCGGTTCCCCTTCAGGACCCCTCACCGAAGCGGGTCAGCTGCTCCAGCTTGGGTCGCATCACCTCTTCCAGCTTCGCCGGCTCGAGCTGCAGGCCGGTGATGCGCAGCACGAACACGAAGCGGTCTTTGCGCGTCATGAACACGGTCCCGACCGGGCGGCCGTCCTTGAGCATCAGCCCCGCCCGCGACTCGTCGCCCCACGGCAGCACGTCTTTGCGATCGAACGAGCGCCGCACCTCCTGCTCGACTTGATCCAGCAGCTTCCTGGCGCCGGCGGAGTCGGCCGCACGCACCACCAGGCACTCGACCGACACCGGATCCCCCGGCATCAGCTCGAACGGGTACCGGTACGTCAGGCGCAGCGAGCCGTTCTCCTCCTGTGTCTTCATCAGGATCTCTCTCGCCGCGTCGGCCTCGACGCCGAGGTCCGACACGGTGACGAGGTACGCCCGGTCGAGCGCCGTGACGTTCATGAAGTTGTTCTCACGCGACATCTTGGCCCCGCCGATCGCCAGGCCGAGGAAGACGAGCGTCGGCGCCAGGATGATCAGCAACCCGAAGATCCATGGCGGCAACCGCTTCTTCACGGGTCCTGCTTTACGAAAAATCGGCCGGAAAATGCCGCAGATCGTCAAGCCGCTTTCCGGGGAGGCCAATTTCGGGGACTTCGGCGCGGGCGAGAACTTCTCCATGAATTACACCATCCAGCGCGGCGACACCCTCTCGGCCTTGGCTCGGCGGTTCGGCACCTCGGTTCAGGCGCTCGCGCAGGCGAATGGAATTCAGAACGTCAACCTCATCTACGCGGGCGCGAACCTGCGCGTGCCGGGCGGCCGGGACGAGTTCGGTCCGCGGCCGACTCCGGGCCCGCGTCCGGATGACGGCTTCACGCCGGGCCCGGGCGGCAGCAGCCGCGCGCTCGACATCGCGCGCGCGAACCTCGGCAAGAACGCCGGCACGCTGAAGCTCGAGGGCTCGCCGGTCGGCCGCGCGATGGAGGACTGGGTCCCGAACAACGTCAACTGCGCGAGCTTCGTCTCCGCGTGCCTCGAGGCGGCCGGGCAGATCAACCACTCGGACTACTCGGCGCGGTGCACCACGCTGATGGCGAACCTGGATCGGAATCCGCGGTTCCAGCGCGTCTCGCTCGCGAACGCGAAGCCGGGCGACGTCGTGACGTTCAAGACGCCGGGCGGGCACCACACGGTCATCTACGCCGGCATGCAGAACGGGCGGCCGCTGTACATCGGGTCGAACAACATCAACCCGGACGGCACGCAGCGGATCTCGTACTCGCACTTCAATTATCCGGTGCTGGCGGTCCACCACTACCGGGGCTGAGAAGACGCCTCCGGCGGGGCGGGGGCCAAGGCCCCCGGATGATCCGGTCCTGGCTGTCCACCACTACTGGGGCTGAGAAGACGCCTCCGGCGGGGCGGGGGCCAAGGCCCCCGGACGATCCGG
>CALJKW010000065.1 GCA_937980205.1 uncultured Myxococcales bacterium
CGATCTCGGCGGTCTCGGGGTCGACCGAGTTCGGGCCGTAGCCGAGCAGGCCGTTCGGCACGGGCTCGGCGATGGTGTTCACGAACGAGTAGCGGAGGTCGCCGAACTTCGGCGAGAAGCCGGGCTCGCCGCAGGCGGCCTGGCGGGCGGCGGCGACGTCAGCCGGCAGACCCTGCTCGGCGTAGTTCGGAACCGGGTTCTCGCAGACGTAGAACATCTGGCGGTAACCGTCGGCCTGCTTCTCCTGCGCGGCAGCGGCGGCGCGGCGGAAGGCCTTGTCCCAGTTCTTCTCGAGGCGCTTGGCGGGCTCGAGGTACAGGTCGTAGTTGGCCTGACCGCCCATGCGGTACGGGGCCGACATGTAATAGACGACCGGCTTGGCGGTGCGGTCCTTCATCGCGATCGGCTGGGTGAGAATCGGCTCGCCGCTCGAGTCCTTCTGGTACGCCTCTTCCCAGAGGCGGAAGCGGCCGGCGAGGCGGACGATGGCCGACTCGGTGATGCCGAAGCGCTTGTCGTAGTTGAGGCGGTCGACGCCGTAGTACGCGAACTTGGTCTGCAGCTCGGTCGGGTAGACGAGCGGCTCGTACTGGCGGCTCTTCTGCTTGTCGACGCGCGCGAAGGAGATGCGCATGCGGATCTCGCTCGACGAGCAGTCGTAGACCATCGAGAGGAAGCAGGCCGGGAAGTAGCCGTAGTCTTCGAAGTAGTAGAGGCCCGGGTTCGCCATGTAGCGGCCGGTGAAGTCGAAGTACTTGAGGTCGCCCTGCTCGTCGGCCTCGAACGTCGGGAGGTCGGCCGGGTCGTCGACGGCCTCGTTCGGCTGGATCCACGACGAGTTGTTCACGCCGACGGCGGGGTTCGAGATCATGCCGTACGAGATGCCGGCCCGCTGGTTGAGCTGGTTGACGGCCCAGTTCACGCGGATGAACTCGCGCTCGTTCCACGGGCGGTCGGAGGAGTTCTCCTGGATGACGTTCGTGTTTTCACCCGTCGACGGGTTGTACTGGCGCTGAATGTCGAAGTGCTTCTCGATGGGGAAGGCGATGACCGGGGCGCCGTAGTACGGCTGGCCGCCGAGGCACTCGCCCTTGGCGTTGCAGTACTTGGCGGTGGTGCCCGAGACCTTCGACGTCGAGTCGATGTTCGGGTCGGTGCCGAGGATGTACGGGTACGCGCGATACCCGACCAGAGACCCTTCCTGGATCTCGAAGATGATCTTCTCCATCAGGCCGGTGTCGCCCTCGAACGTGAAGCCGGTGTTCGCCGGGGTCCAGGTGACGGTGTTGCGGAAGTACCAGAGCTTCGGGTTCTCCGGCGTGCCGATCAGGTCCGACTTGCGGGTGACGTTCGGCTGAACGCGGTTGATGTCGCCGCGCGTGCAGCCCGCAGCGATCGACAGCACGGCGGCTGCGGCGATCCAGGTCTGAAGTTTGACGACTCTCATGTCTTCTCCTTTGTGCTGCAGTTCCGTGAAGCTTTAGAAGGTGGCGGCCAGCGACAGGCCGAGGATGGTGTAGTTCTTCTGAAGGCCGGTGAGGCCCTTGCCGTCGACGGTCTCGCGCTCCGTCACGTCGAGGAAGGGGAACGCCCAGGCGTTGCGACGCGAGTTGAGAATGGGCGCCAGGTTGTAGAGGTAGAGGCTGGCCGAGAGGACGTCGGTGATGTTGATGGCGACGGAGATCGAGCCGAACTGCAGCTCGTTGCCGACCATGCCGGTGCGCGCGACCGGGTTGCCGTTGACGTCGGTGCCCTTCGGGTTGAGCGGGTCGTTGGGGTCGTTGGTCGCGGCGTAGTTCCAGTTGGCGATGACGCCGTAGCTCATGCTGACGAAGAAGAAGTCGGTGGCGAGCCAGGTGGCGCCGATGCCGCCGCGGAGGGCGATCGCGGGGTTGTTGCCGGCGATGTTGCAGATGTTCTCGCCGCTGCGGCAGAGCGCGGTCGCCGTGTCGCTCGCGCGGGTCGGGCCGTTCGGCGCCTTCGTGACGTTCGCGGTCGAGGTGTAGATACCGTAGGTGGCGAAGCCGCTGACGGACACCATCAGGCTGCCCTGCGGCAGGCCGAAGACGCGGTTGGCCGCGCCGCCGAGACCGATGCGGGTGATGAGGCCCGCGTGCCAGCTCTCCGGCGTGGTGGGGATGATGACGTTGAAGTTCGGCGTGAAGACGATGCCGGTGACCTTCTCTTTGTAGAGGGCGGGCATCGACAGCGCGACGCGGGCGTCGTCGTTGATGACGCGGCGGCCGGTGAGGTTGTCCGGCATCGTGTACTCGTACGTGACGCCCTGGGCGCCGAACGGCTGCACGCCGAGCGAGAAGTTCCGGCCGCCGACGACCTTGCGGTACGAGACGAACGCGTTCACCCAGGTGCCGACGCTCGCGTAGAGGTTCGGGTCGATGAAGGTGCCGAGGCCGACGTACTGGTCGATCGAGGCGCTGAAGAAGAAGCCCTGCAGCTTGGCCAGCTGCTCGGGGGTGAGGACGGCGGAGCCGGCGGAGACCTTCTCGTCCTTCTTCTCGTCCGCCTTCTCGACGACGGCCGGGCCGGTGGGCGCCGCGACCGGAGCGTCGGCGGGCTTGGCGGGCGCGGGAGACTGAGCAGCTTCTTCGCGCGGGGAAGTAGTGTTCCACCGCGTGAGTTCATTGCCGTACTCGGCCGAGGCCGTCACCGGCGTCAGGACGAGCAGGGCTGCGGACAAGAGTCGTTTCACGTGGACCTCCGAAAAACCCGCGCACGAACGAGTGCGTCGGGGCCGCTCAGCAAGCCGCAGGCCAGATGTGGGACAACGCTTTCCCCAATCTGGTCGGCGAGTTGAATCTTCTCGATCGGACGAGGGGTGGCGTCGCTGGCGTCAGCCGTTAAGTAAGCGGGCACTGAAACCGCGTTGATTGCCAGCAAACCGTCACCCCGGAACTGCATCTGGAACTGAAGCTGCGTAGAACAACGAACCGAACTGCGAATCGAACTGCGCACCAAAGGACCTGGACCGATCGAAAAAGGTGCGGCGACGTAGCACAGCATTCGATCGCGGATCAACGTGGCGAACGGCGACAGCCGAAAGGTGCTCTCTCAGCCGCCGAGAAGTCGCTGCAGCCGCGCGCGCTCGACCCGCAACCAGAACGTGGTCTCGCGGGTGTACGTGACCTGACCGGGCGCGTCACCCTTTCTCAAATATCGAACGTGCGTGTAGCTGACCTCTCCGGTCGGCTCGTCGCGGGCAGAACTGTAGTGGTGTGCCAGATGTGCAGCGTCGATGAGGGTTTCTTGATCGAGCGTCTGCTTCTTCTCGAGCGGGACGACGACGTGCGCGCCGGTGAGGCCGCGCGCGTGGAACCAGACGTGGTGCGGCCTGGCCACCTTGAACGTGAGCGTGTCGTTGTGCTTCGCGCTGCGGCCGACCCAGATGCGCTGGCCCTTCGCGGTGACGTACTCGCGGTAAGGCAGTGACGGAGCGTCCGGGGCGCGCGGCTCGGCGAAGGGCTGCCGCTCGGGCGCCTCGGCGGCGGCGAGCTCGGCGTCGATCTTCTTCAGGCGTTCTGTGGCGATCTCGACGCCGCGGGTGAGGCGCTTGTACTGGTGAAAGAACCACTCGGCCTGCTGCTTCGGCGTGCGCTTGGGATCGAGCGTGAGGGTGCGCTCCTTCGGGCCCTGCTCGGCGTACTCGGTGAGCGTCACGCGCTTCGCGCCGCGCTCGACCGCGTGCAGGTTGCGCGAGAGCAGCTCGCCGTCTCGCTTGTGCTGCTCGGCCAGCGGGCCGCGCGAGGCCTCTTCGGCGATCTTCTCGCGGGTGCGCATGAGCTTCTTCTTGTGCCGCTCGAGGCGCTTCTCTTTGTCGGGGTCGTGGGTCTGGCGGGCGCCGAGCGCGCGCGAGAGCTCGAGCGTGCCGGTCGCCGGAGCGGGCGGGCGCTCGGGCCTCGGCTCCGGCGGCTTCACCTCGAGCTTGTGGGCGGCGAAGTCGACCTCGAGCGTCGCGGTAGAGAAATAGAGTGTGGCCGTGTTGCCGGCGAGCGCGAGCTCGAGGAGCTTCTTGCCGGAGAGGTGCTTGCGCAGGCGCTGCTGCAGCCCGGAGGCGGTCGGCGGCGACGGGGGGCGCGAGTCGGCGACGCAGAGGCGCTCGGAGCCGGCGCGCGAGCAGACTCCGAGCAGCGTCGAGCGGCCGGGCTGGCGCAGCTCGAGCCAGAGCTCGTTCGGCGCGGGGTTGTAGACCTTCTGCACCACGGCGCCGTGCAGGCCCTCGTCGAGCTCGCGCACCACCGCGGGGAGCTCGCCGGGTTTCATCAGCACGGCTCGCGCTGATACTACGTCAGCGTGATGAAACGGATTCCTCGGACATTGGCGGCAGTGACGCTGTCGGGCTGCTCGGCTCCCATGACGGTGGCGGATGCGGGAAGCGACGCGGGGTACGACGCGGGCGCGGGCGACTCGGGGACTGCGACGCCGATGGATGCCGGGCAGAAGCCTGACGGCGGCAAGGGGACTCCGTGGGGCGATGCGGGCTGCGTGCTGCCGTCGGACTTTCCGTTCGACGCGGGGCCTTCGTTCCTCGCGGACCAGGCGTGTCAGTGCGTCTGGGTGCCGGAGATCTTCCACTGCTTCGAGGAGGGAGGCCCCAGGTGCTTCAGCTGGGCCTGCCCGCCGGCGAAGGACCGCAACGACGGTGGGTACGAGTACACGGCCGACGGCGGCATCGTCTGTTTGTGTTGATGAGGTGCTGACCGGCGGTCGGCCGGTCTGTTGGCGTGGCGTGGCGTGGCGTGGACGTGGCGTGGCGTGGACGTGGACGTGGACGTGGACGTGGACGTCAGTTGAGAGCGCTCCACAAAGACGTCCACGTCCACGTCCACGTCCACGTCCACGTAAAAAGCGTCACACCAGCGCGACGACCTTCTCCAGCGAGAACGGGTTGGGCGGCGCGAGCTGGTCGTACGTGCACTGCTGGGGCGGCTTGTCGGTTCTCCAGCGCACGAAGGTGGCGCCGTGGCGGAAGCGGCCGCCCTGCAGGTAGTCGAACTTCACCTCGACGACGAGCTTGGGGTCGAGCGGGGTCCAGGCGGTGTCTTTGCCGCCGCTCCAGCGGCTCGGGGCGCCGGGGGTGCGCCCTGCGCCGAAGCTCGTGCCGCCCTCGTAGGGCTTCACGAGCTCTTTGAGCTCCTTCTTCTGCCTGGCGGTGAAAGAAGAGGTGTGGCCGACGTGGTGGAGCACGCCGGCCTCGTCGTACATGCCGAGCAGCAGGGCTCCGACGGTGCCGGGCGTCTTGCCGTCGCGGTAGCCGCCGACGACGCAGTCGGCGGTGCGGCCGTGCTTCACCTTCACCATGACGCGCTCGCCGGGCCGATAGGGAAGCTCTTCGCGGCGGGCGATGACTCCGTCGAGGCCGGCGCCCTCGAAGTCGTCGAACCAGCTCTTGGCGACCACGGGGTCCTTCGTCTGCGGCGTGGGGAAGAGGTCGTGCTTCACCGGCATGAGCTCGATCAGCCGGCGGCGGCGCTCGCTGAAGGGGCGCTCGCGCAGGTCCTCCGCGCCGACGGCGAGCAGGTCGAAGGCGACGAAGCCGGCGGGGATCTCCTTCGAGAGCTTCTCGACGCGCGAGGCGGCCGGGTGGATGCGCATCTGCAGCGCGTCGAAGTCGAGGCCGTTCGGGCCGGCGATGATGAGCTCGCCGTCGAGCACGAGCTCGTCTTTGAGCTCGCGCTGCACGAGCGCGACGACCTCGGGGAAGTAGCGCTGCATCGGCATGCCGTTGCGGCTGCTCAGCGCCACGCCCTGCCCGTCGCGGAACACGAGCGTGCGAAAGCCGTCCCACTTCGGCTCGTAGCACCAGCCCTCGCCGGTCGGGATGGCGTCCTCGGCCTTCGCGAGCATCGGATCCAGCGGCGGAGCGAACGGGAGCACGCGAGCGCTTCTGGTATGAGCGGTCACCGTGCGCAAGCTCGGGTTTCTGGTGGTGCTGTGCGGCTGCGGCGGCCCGGCGCCGGCGCCGATGCCGGACGGCGAAGGCGAGTCGTGCCTGAAGCCGTTCCGCTTCATCGACCGGGCGCTCAGCTTCAGCGGGACGACGGCGGGGTTCAAAGACGACGAGGGGCCTGACCGCTCTCCGTGCGGCGGCGGAGGCGCCGGCGACGTCGTGTTCGAGCTGCCCGCGGTGGGCGGCGGGCTGGTGAGCGTCACGGTGACGGGCTCGGCCGACTTCCAGCCGATCGTGAAGGTGCGCGGGTTCGATCGCGGCTGCATCGCGCAGGACGAGCAGTGCGACTCGGCGACGGGAAAAGGAAAGGCCGCGGAGCTGGTCGACTGGTCGCCGGCGCGCAGCGGGAACCAGTACGTCATCGTCGACGGCCAGAACCAGACGTCGGGAGCGTTCACGCTGACCGTGAGCCAGCGATGAAGACGGTCGCCGAGGCGGTCGCGTGGGTGAAGCGGCACCGCATCGTGCTGCTGGCCGCGAAGGTCGAGGGCGTGCCGTCGCTCGCGCACGAGGTCATCGGCGGCCCGTTCAAGGGCAGCTGGTGGGGCCACGCGAAGGGCAAGCTCATCTTCGAGCTCGCCAGCGCGCTCGAAGACAGCGACGAGGTCCTGCTGTGCAAGCTCGTCGAAGGCAAAGCGACGTTCGTGCACGCGAGCGCGTGGCCGGCGCTCGCGCGCGTGGTGCTGGATGAGTCCTGGCGCAGGCCGCGCGTGGCGAAGCTCAACGCGGCAGCGAAGAAGCTCTTCGAGCGGGTGGAGAAAGAAGGCCAGGTGCGCGGCGCCGAGGCGAAGGCGATCAAAGCGCTGGAAGAGTCACAGCTCGCGCTCGTCGTCTCGGAGCACACCGAAAAAGGACATCACCAGAAGGTGCTGACGTCGTGGTCGCGCTGGGCGTCGAAGGTGAAGCCGCTGAAAGGCTCACTGGAAGAAGCGCTCGAAAGCCTGAAAACGCCCTGACAAAAGAGTCAGAACGACTCTCGCGTTCGACGTTCACATCCCCATTCCGGTGAACGTTCCGGTGAACGAACCCGGGCCCGTCGAATCGTTCACGTTCCCGAAAGTCGTACCCGGAAAAGCCGTCGCCGGCTTTTTCCGGCTCTCCTCAGAAGTCCTTCACGCGATCCGCAAGTCCAGGCATCAGCACGAACGGGTTGAGATCGCCCTGCACCTTCTGAATGGCTTCATTGCGCGCGCGCTCTTTGTCGTCGACGGGGTCAGCCTTGTCCCACTCGCGCAGCACGGCCTCTTCATCGGCATCGATCTTCAGCTGGTACGCGGTGGAGACCCAGAACAGCGCGCGGGCGATGTTGCCGCGGTGCCCCTCGGGGGCCTGGAACACCAGCTGGCCCTTCGCGTCGTAGCCGAGCTTCGACTTGCCGTCGGGGGTCTGCCACTCGACCTGCGTCACCCAGCCGAACGGCACGTGGCCGCGTTTGGTGTTCGCGAACGCCTCGACGGGGAAGAGGTGGTGCAGGTCGGAGATCGCGGCGTTCTTGCCCGCTTCCTTCAGCTCGCTCTGCGGCCAGGTGTGCTCGGTGTTGAAGCCGTCGGGCCCTTCGGGGTTCGGAATGCCGCTCACGTTGCGGATCGTGCGGCCGGCGTAGACGTCTCGAACGTTGCCGCCTTCGTTGTCGATGACGGTGAACATCACGTGCCGCGCCTGGCGGTAGTCGAGCGTGACGTGCCTCGCGAAGAAGCGGCGGCGAAGCTCGTCGAGCAATTCCTGCCCCTCGAACGCGTCGAGCCCCGCGGTGTCGACGGTCGCGCCGAAGAGCTCGTGCATCGCGACGGGGTCGAGCCCCGTCGTCGGGTTCGGCTGCGGCGCGGCGCTCACCGACGCGATCGGATCGGTGCCCGCGAACGGAGTGGCCTCGCGCCGCTCTCCCGTCGCGCGCGAGCGCTCGACCACCGGCGCTTCCGGCTCGAAGCCGTCACGCAGATTTCTCCGCAGCTGCTGCACCATCGCGCGCTGCTCGGGCGAGAGCCCCTTCCACATCGCGTCGGGCAGCAGCTCGGAAGGCCTCGCTTCGACGGCCGCGAGGACTTCTCGGGACAGCAATCGCTGTGCTTTTCCAAGAAGCTGAGAAGAAATTCTCGAGGCCATTTGCGGGACCTTACACTTCACTGTCACACGAAGTGAAAATCGCCGGACGTGGCATTGCCCTCGGTTGGGAACTTGGGTGTATTACGCAACGGGTCTCCCCATCACCGAAGAGTCGTTCTGACTCATTGATTCACCTCCAACGAGGGCACTGATGCCTAAGGTCACCGGAACTCCGCCGAGCAGCTCCGTCCTGAGCAACACGGGTACTTCGAAGCAGAACGAAGTCACCGCACCGAAGACTCCGATCACGAACGCGACGGTCGGCCTCGAAGATCCGTTCAAGGGCGCCGCGAAGCTGACGGACCCGGTGCTCGCCGAGAGCTTCCGCCAGCTGCAGGGCGACGCCGCGACGATCGAGCGCGTGCTGCCGAAGCAGGACGACAAGGTGCTCATCATCGGCACCGCGCGCAGCAAGCCGGTGCCCGGCGAGAACGGCTTCGCGGACTACGCGTGGGCCGAGCGGCTCGGCGAAGAGCTGCGCAAGGTCGGCCTCTCGGTCGGCACCGGCGGCGGTCCCGGCGCGATGGAAGCACCGCTCCGCGGCCACGCGCGCCAGGACGCCGTGATGGACATGGAGGCCCGCAAGTCGAACCCGAGCAAGACCATCGGCTGGGAGGCCGGCGAGCCGACGCGCCAGGGCGCGAACATCATCCTGCCCAACGAGCAGGGCGCGAACCCCTTCATCCCCCAACAGCACCTCGCCAGCTACGAGAAGTTCCTCTTCCGCATGGAGCACCTCATCCGCCGCACGTCCGACGTCATCACGTCGCCGGGCGGCTTCGGCACCGTCGCGGAGAACTTCACGTTCATGGCGATGAAGAGCCACGGCGCCATCGGCACCCCGATCGCGTTCGGCTCGCACGACGACTTCTTCGTGAAGCACAACGCCGCGTTCGAGCCCTTCTTGAACCCGAAGGAAGCCGAGGACCACCAGAACGTCTTCACCGACCCCGCGGCGCTCGCGAAGTTCGTCGCCGAGGCGAAGAACACCGTCCCCGAGGAAGACATCTCGGCGATGAAGAAGCGCATGGAGAGCGATCTCCTCCGCGGCCTGCAGAAGCTCGACGGCCAGCCGCACGCGATCGCGTTCTTCGGCGGCGCCGGCGAGCGCACGAAGGCGAGCGCGGGCGTCGTGACCGAGATCGCCGAGGCGATGGCGCGGCAGGGCAACACCCTGCGCGTGGGCGGCTCACCGATCCTCGACCAGGCGGTGCTCGGCGCCGCGAAGCGCGCGAACCCCGACGCCGAGGTTCAGGCGTTCGCGATGAACGACGCGCCGGTCGAGAGCACGAAGTCGATGGAGTACACGAAGGTGCAGGACGTGCTCGTGCTGCGCGAGCTGATGAACACGAACCTCAAGGGCATCGTGGTCGCCCCCGAAGGCGCGAAGCAGCTCGGCCTCTTGTTCACCGCGCTCACCGACATGCAGACCGGTGAGATGCCGAAGCTGCCGGTCGTCGTCATCGACCCCGACGGCAAGTTCGCCGACCTGAAGAAGATGCTGCACGAGCTGATGCTCACGAACGGCCGCCGCTACATCAACCCCGAAGACCTCGAGCTGTTCACCACCGTGAAGACGACCCAGGAAGCGCTGGCGGTGCTGAACAACGCCTCTGCCGCCGCCTGAAAGAAAGACCATGTCCACGACCACTCAAGTCGCGACGAAGAAGACGGGTGCAACGACCGCCGCCGCTGCTGCCGCGCCGGCCGACCCGATGGCGCCGTTCAAGAAGATGGCCGCCGAAGCCGCGGTGAACAACCACGTGAAGAGCGGCATGAAGCTGGGCCTCGGCACGGGCTCGACGATGAAGTTCGCGATCGATCTCGTCGGCGCGAAGCTCGCCGACAAGAGCCTGAAGAACATCGTCGGCGTCTCGACCTCCGAGCGCACGACGAAGCAGGCGACCGAGCTCGGGATCCCGCTGTCCGATCTGAAGAAGACGCCGAAGCTCGATCTCGCCATCGACGGCGCCGACGAGGTCGCGAAGGCCGGCAACCAGTTCTTCCTCATCAAGGGCATGGGCGGCGCGCTGCTGCGCGAGAAAGACGTCGCGGCGAAGGCGAAGAACTTCGTGGTCGTCGTCGACGACTCGAAGCTGGTGCAGAAGCTCGGCACCAAGAGCCCGCTGCCCGTCGAGGTCGCCCCGAAGGCGTGGGAGTCGGTGGCGAAGAAGCTGACCGGCATGGGTGGTGAGGCCGTGCTGCGCACCGACAAGGCGTCGGGCAAGCCGTACGTCACCGACAACGGCAACTACATCGTCGACGTGAAGTGGAAGAGCGGCATCGACAACCCGCAGCAGCTCGCGCGCACGCTCGACGGCACGACCGGCGTGAAGGCGCACGGCCTGTTCCTCGGCATGGCGACCGAGGTGATCGTCGCGTCGCAGAAGGGCATTCGCACGCTGACGAAGACCGGAGAGTTCCCTTCCGATCTTTTCGTAAAGCCCGCCGGCCCCGGCATCGTGGACGGTGAAAAGGGCCCCGCGCAGCTGACCTCCACCCTCGCGCAGGTGGCGGCGACGATGCCTCCGATGGTGCGCCTGTGGCTCGAGAAGACGCTGCCGAAAGAGGCCGCGATCGTCTTCGCCACGCAGGTGATGGCCGACGCGCGCGCCCGCGTGCTGTCGGGCCAGGTCACGCTGACGCCGCTCGACCGCGCGAACCTGCCGCAGACCGAAGACGAGGCCATCACGCTGCTGATGAACCGCCTGCAGCTCACCGCGCCCGAGCAGGCGGCGGTGCGCGCGGGCCTCGACGCCATCGCGCAGGGCGGCAAGCCGCCGATGGAGTTCCGCGAGCCGATCGGCGGGCACTCGAGCAAGTACGACGAGACGTTCCGCACGCAGATGGCGATCACCGACCCGGGCATCGACCACCTCGCGATGACGCTCGCCGACCCGAAGATGCTCGACGGCAACTTCGTGCACATGGAGATCATCGACCGCGAGACCGAGCACATGGCTCCGTACGCGAACCCCGGCTACAAGAGCCTCGCGACGATGCGCATGCTGCTGGGCAGCGACGCTCCGTCGACCGCGTTCTTCGGCCGGCCGAACTACATCGCCTCGACGCTGCAGGACACGGTCGCGGGCTACGACACGGCGAGCGCAGGGATCAAGTTCAACCTGCCGACCGCCGCGAACTGGATGGCCAACGCGGCGCGCTCGGCGCTGAACCTCGGCTACAGCGAGGCGAAGTTCGGGATGGACGGCCTCTCGCCGGACGAGGTGAAGATCCTCGGCAAGGCGGTGCACGCGCAGGCGAACCTGCAGGAAGGCGAGTACATCTCGGCCGCGTTCAACCTGAACGCGGTGCTCAGGGACTTCGAGCTGGTGCCCCCGGGCACTCCGCAGATCTCGGGGGCTCCGACGGCCGAGCAGCGGGCGCTGATGCTGAAGGGCGCGCTGCAGTCGGTCGACGTCGCGCACGAGGCGGGGTTCAAGAAGGTGACCGTCGACTCGGCGAGCATGACGCCGCCGAGCTACCCGCTCATCGAGTACTTCAGCGCCGAGAACCTGCTCACGTGGGCCGACCACGCGCACGAGAAGGGCCTCGAGACCTACGGCTCGGGCGGCATGCGCGACTACCACTTCCCGCTGCTGCAGCTCACCGGCCTCGACGGCGTCGGCGTCGGCTTCTCGATTCACGAAGCGCCGAAGCCCGAGACGCCGGGCATCGCCGGCCGCATGACGCCCGAGAAGGTGCTCTCGGAGGTCGACTACCGCAACGCGGCGGAGAAGGCCCCGGTGGGCCGCGCCTCGACGATGCTGCGCATGCTCGCAGAGAAGGTGTCGGACGGCACCATCACGCCCGAGCAGAAGCAGCTGAAGGCCGAGACGTTCGCCTTCGTGAAGGGCGTCGCGCGGCAGATCGACGTGCAGCTCGATCAGCTCAAGGCGACGCGCGACGCGGCGGTCGCGCAGGCGAAGCTCATCCCCGACGAGACCCAGCGCAAGGCGGCGGACACGGCGGCGAAGAAGACGTTCGAAGAGGCCTTCAAGGCGCTCATCGCCAGCGCGCTCAATGACCCGCGCAACGCGGCGGCCGCGACGGCGCTGCTCGAGAAGGGCCAGAAGCTCCAGGTGACCGCATGATGACCCAGCACTCCGAAGCCGACGATCTGTTCCAGAACAACCCGGCGCTCGCCGAACAGAAGCTGCTCGAGGCGGTGAAGAAGAACCCGACCGACGTCGAGAGCCACCTGTTGCTCGGGGCGACGCGCCTCAAGCTCGGCAAGCACGCGCTGGCGGCCGAGTCGTTCCGCGACGCGCTGCGCGCCGAGGCGAACAACCGCCCGGCGATGGTGCTGCTGGCGACGGCGCTCGAGGCGGCGAACGACCTGCCGCAGGCGCTGAGCGCCTGGCAGGAGGTCGCGAAGGCCGACCCGAGCTCGAAGGACGCGCGCGAGCACGTGGCGAAGCTCGCCGACCGCACCGGCAAGACCGAGGTCGCGCTCGAGGCGCGCCGCGAGCTCGTCGACCTGACGCCCGGCAGCCCCGAGCGCGTGGCCGACCTCGCCGTCTACCTGCAGCGCGCGGGCAAGCACGCCGAGGCCGTGCGCCTGTTCGAGCGGGCCAACACGCTGGAGCCGGGGTTCCTCGAGAAGCACCCGACCGAGGCGAACGCGTACGCGCAGTCGAAGGCCGCAGCGGGCAGCTCACGCCGCCACAGCTGACACATCTTTCTTCAAGGGGAGCCTCGTCACATGCCGGGAAGACTGCAGAACAACCCTGCGCGCAGCCTGTTCACCGCAGAGCAGTGGAAGAAGATCGAGGCGAACCCGACGGCGCGCGTTCCCGACGCCGACTGGGCTGCGTTCAGCGACGAGCAGCGGCAGGCGATCAAGAACCTGCACCGCGAGCTGCGCTCTGACGGCATGGCGAAGGCGGGCCGGACGAACGACCGCGACCGCCTGCAGGGCGGCACCGGCGGCACGCACTGGGCGGGCCGCAACGCGGCGATTCACGACATCCAGGGCACGGGCCTCAAGTCGCCGATGGAAGGCCAGGCGGTGCAGACGCAGGGCATCGTCACGCAGGTCGACGACAAGGGCTTCTACATTCAGGAGCCGAACGTCGGCATCGAGAAGGGCAGCCCGGGCATCTACGTGTTCACGGGCGGCAACTCGCCGGTGAAGCCGGGCGACGAGGTGACGGTCGGCGGCAAGGTCGTCGAGTTCGTGCGGCCGAACGACAGGGAGCGGAACCCCAACTCGTCGACGACGCAGCTGTTCGCGGAGCGCGGCGGCATTCAGGTGCGCTCGAGCGGCAACCCGATTCCCGAGCTCGTCATCGGCAAGGGCGGCATTCAGCTCTCGCACACGTCCTCGAACGCCGAGGTCTGGGAGCGCCTCGAGGGCGCGCGCGTGCGCATCAACGACGCGGTGGTGACGGGCGCGCCGAACGACATTCCGCGCTTCGCGGACATGGCGGTCGTGCCGGACGGCGGCGAAGGCGCGGGGACGCGGACGCAGGCGGGCGGCATCGTGCGCGACGCGTACGGCAGCCCGTACGTGGTGCCGATGCGCATGCCGACCGAGGGCATGCCGGCGATCAACATCGGCGCGCGGTTCCCTCAAGGCCTCGTCGGCAACGTCATCGAGCGCGCGGGGCACCACCAGGTCACGGTGTGGGACGCGGGCGGCCCGAACGCGATGGTGCCCTCCCCCATCAAGGCCGAGGTGAGCCAGCTGCGGCAGCGCTTCCCCAACAAGGAGCACGTGCTCTTCATCGGCTCGCTCAACGGCGAGAACAAAGACGTGAAGGTCGAAGATCGCGCGAAGGTGAAGGACGGCGACATTCGCAACATCGACGACGACGTCGCGGACGGGAAGCTCACGCGCATGGCGGAGCAGATCGTCAACAACCTCACCTCGCCCGACATCGTCGCGATGCAGGAGATTCAGGACAACGACGGCGCCGAGCTGTCGGACGTCACGGACGCTTCGGTGACGTGGCAGGCGATCATCGACAAGATCGTCGAGCTCGGCGGGCCCCGGTACGAGTGGGTCGACCGTCCGCCGGTGAACAACGCCGAAGGCGGCCAGCCGGGCGGCAACATCCGCAGCGGGTTCCTCTACGACCCGACGCGCGTGAAGCTCAAAGAAGAGTCGGTGCGCCGGCTCGATGATCCGGCGTTCGAGGGCTCGCGCGTGCCGCTCGTCGCGTCGTTCGAGTTCAAGCACGGCAACGAGACTGAAGTCATCACGCTGCAGTCGGTGCACAACACCAGCAAGCGCGGCCGCACGCCGGAAGAGGCGAACGCTCGCCAGGTCGCGCAGGCCGACGTCATCAACGCGTGGGCGAAACAGAACGCGCCGAAGAACCCATACAAGCACCTCGGCGTGTTCGGCGACCGCAACGCGTACACCGACGAGCCGGCGGTTCAAGCCGAGGTGAAGGACGGCGCGCTCGATCTCCTGTCGCTGCAGCTGCCCGAGTCCGAGCGGTACAGCGCGCAGTTCGGCGGCAGCTCGGGCGAGCTCGACCACGCGTCGGCGAAGAGCTCGGTGCCGATCGCGATCGACCTCGTGCACATGAACTCAGACTTCGACGAGCGGTTCCGTTCTTCCGACCACGACGGCACGTTGACCGCGTGGGACTTCCGAAGGGGCAAAGAATGAGCAAGCGCATTCAAGGTGGTGGTGGTGGTGTGGTCCTCACGCCGTCACAGGCACAGCAGGCGAAGACTCCGGTGGCGCTGCAGCCGCCGCCGGTGACCTCTGCCGGCGCGACCACGACCAAGAAGGTCGAGGCGAGCGACATCTTCAACCTGACGCCGAAGATGATCGAGGCGCAGCGAGTGCACCAGCCCATCCCGGTCACCAGCATCAAGGGCATTCAGGACTTCCAGCAGGTGAAGCCGGGCGACTTCACGACGCTGTCGGGCCGGGTCATCAACAAGGACCCGAACAAGATCAACAACGACGGCCCGCCGGGCGGCGCGTACCTGAAGCTCGATCAACCGGTGCTGCTCACCGACGAGAACGGCAAGAAGTTCGAGGTGCGCGAGATCTTCATCTCGCTCGACCAGGTGACGCAGAGCTCGTGCGGCACGCGCGGCAACAACTGCGGCTCGTGCTCGGTGGCGACGTCGTGCCAGGTCGGCAAGAAGCTCCCCGAAGATCGCAAGCTGACGGTGTTCGGGCAGCTCGGCACGTACGCGTTCGGCGGCGACGGTCGGGGCAAACCGCCGGGCTTCGTGGTGGGCATCGGCGGCATCTCGGTGCAGGGCAAAGATCGCAAGGAGCCCCTGTTCCGCGAGGACAAGCAGTTCCACGACCCCGAGACGAACCAGCCGCTCGAGACGCTGAAGATCGAGAACCCGGTCATCAAGAACCCGACCATCAACACGCCGCCCGGGTACAAGCACCCCGACGCGCAGCTCGTGTTCGCGAAGGAGCCGATTCCCACGAACCCGAACCGCATGGTGGTGTGGGTCGGCAAGTCGGGCGGCGGCAACAACTTCCTCGGCGACTTCCACGGCTTCTCCGGCTTCCACGTGCCGCGGCCGCCGACGGCCGAAGAGAAGGCGAACGTGCAGTTCGGCACGAAGGGCCCCGGCGCCGCGGCGATGTTCAACTCGGACGACGCGCCGCGCGTCCGCCACGGCAACAAGTGGGTCGAGACCGAGCAGCTCGGCATCGCGCAGGGCCAGATGTGGTTCCTCGATCGCAAGGGCGATCGCCTCTACGGCGCGACGATGAAGAAGGCGCCGGAGTCGGGCTACGAGCTCACCAGCGTGGTGCGCCTCGCGAAGGACGACATCATCAACGGAGAGGCGGCTCCTCCGCCGAACGGGTTCTTCGTGAACCCCGACGGCTCGCCGCCGATCGACGGCCGCGAGCTGGGCCACGGCCCGCGCGACGCGGTGTCGAAAGAGACGCAGCAGAGGCCCGTCTACATCGCGCGCCGCATCGACCCGAAGAAGGTCGAAGGGCCGGGCGGCTGGTTCGACAACATGATCGGCCCGAAGGCGCGCGAGCCCGAGGTCGCCTCGTACGGCGCGCTGCGCGACGTCGCGGGCAAAGACGGGCTGGTGAGCCCGGACGACTTCAAGAAGAAGCTGCGCGACATCGCCGGCACGATCCCCGGCGGCGAAGACACGGTGAAGCAGATCCGCGCCGTGATGGAGCAGGCCGAGGTCGAGTACAAGGCCGGCCGCGCGGCGCAGCCTCCGGCGGACAAGGAGGCGTGGTTCGACTTCCTGCTCGACTCGTACATGCACGCGCACGACCTGCGCATCTGGATGAAGGCGATGGGGTACGCGAGCGAGGGCACCGCGCTGCACGACCTCACCGAGCTCGTGCCGCTCAAGGACGTCGAGTGGCAGATGAAAGACCGCTACACCGAGCCCTGGTTCGCGAACTACATCGCCGAGGAGAAGCGCAAGGGTCTCGCGGCGGGGCTCACGGAAGACGAGATCGTGATCAACGCCTCGTTCCTGAACCCGAACTACGCGGCGGCCGGCTACACGTGGGGCTTCGCGGCGCTCGGTGCGAACGACATCATGAACCTGCACCGGCTCTCGTGCCACCACTCGGGCAACACGCACGAGGAGGTGTACTGGGTCGAGAAGGCGATGAACTTCATGATCCACCACGTGCCGCTCGAGGACTTCGGCGTGCGCCACGAGGAGGCCGGCATGTTCACGCGCCTCGTCGACGAGGGCATCATCTCGGCCGACGAGCTCAAGCCCGAGAACCTCTCCGAGGAGAAGATGTTCGGGCTGCTGCAGAAGTCGCTCGAGTACGCGATGGAGCACGACCCCGCGATCAAGACTTCGGAGATCGGCAAGGCGATCATCCGCGACGCGTTCCCGGTGTGGAAGGAGCTCGCCAAGCGCGGCTACGTGCAGCCGTGGCAGCTCGCGCGGCCGCGGCAGTCGACGGGCGAGTTCCCGCTCACGCCGAAGCTCGAGGGCTCGTACCGGCAGCTGCAGCTGCAGACGCGCGCCGCGAAGCAGGGCTTCGACCAGGCCGGCGCGGTGCTCTCGGCGCCTGGGGCGGGGGCCTCGGCTCGCGTGGCGGACGGCGGCAAGGCGCTGTTCGCCGAGCTCAAGGGCCTGCGCGATCGGCTCACCGTCGAGCGCATCGACACGAAGGGCGAGGTCGACGCCGTCGCGAAGAAGGCGATGGACCAGTTCCGAAGCCTGCGCGACTCGCTGGGTAGCTCTCCGTCGGAGGCCGACAAGGCGGTGCTCGACGCGGCGGCCAAGGCGACGCTCTCGGCGTTCGGCATCATGGCCGTGTTCAACGAGCACGCCGCGGTGGCGTTCACCGCGCCGCAGGCGGAGCTGCAGGCGTCGCTGCTGCAGCCGCCTCCGCACAACTCGCCCAACTCGTTCCTGTCGCAGGAGGATCTGCTCAGCGCCATCGACGAGATGAAGAAGGTCCCCGAGAAGATCGAGCGGGCGCACAAGGCCGGCGAGGAGACGGTGGCCGGGCAGATTCAGGCCATCTACGACTTCTGGAAGTCGGGCTTCGTCGTGGCGCCGGGCGTGAACGAGGCGCTCGCGAACGCGCCGATCTAGGAGCCCCGAGAAGCCGGGGACGTTGACGCCGACGTGAACGTGGAGGTCTCGACGGGCCTTTGGTTCGTTCACCGGGACGTGGCCGGACACGCTGGCGGGAACGCCTCATGACCACCGGCGCCGCTTTTGCGCATCGGCAGCCGCACCGCGAATACCAGCGCCACCGAGGCCAGGCAGATGAGCCGCCGGTCAGCGCTCGCCGACGGCCGGCACGGAGACCCGGCGTCCGTCTCATCGTGAGCGGGGTGCCGTTCTCGGGGCTGCAGCGACAGCCGCTCCGACCGGCGCGACGCCGGCGCCCTCGCCCAGCGTAAACCTTTCGTTTACGCCTACGGCAAGGACATATCGATTTTCTTTCGTTCGCTCCGCGCGCATCGTGACGGGCATGCGAACGACCCTCTTGCTGGTGACGCTGTGCGCTTGTGGCGGCGGTCTGGACGCCGTGAATACGAAGGGACCGGAGACTTCTCCACCGAAGACGTACGGCGGCTCGGGGTCGCCGCTCACCTCGCCCTGCGACTTCAGCGGACCCGTGCGGCCGGTGCTGACGGGGTCGACCGCGGGCGAGGCCTTCGTGATCCACTCCGACGGCTCGAAGGTGACGCTGGTGAAGGCGCAAGGCGAGCAGACGTGGATCTCGACTCCCGTTGCCCGCGGCGGGTTCGTGGCCGTCGGGACGACGTCGATCGCGGGCGGCCGCTACGTGAGCGAGCTCGGGCTGTTCGACACCGGCGGCAAGCGCCTCGCGTCGGCCCCGGGCAGCGGAGGCTCGGTGTCGGAGCTCGGCGTCGTCGCGAGCTGGGCGCAAGAGGGTGGCCTGCTGCTGCTGTCGAGAGACGGCACGGCGCGCGTCGAGCCCGAGCTCACGCCCGCGGCCGACTTCGGCCCGGGCGGCCTGCTGCCGGTGTGGAAGGGCGAGTCGCGCCAGCTCGCGCTGCTCGACGTCTCGACGCACGCGGTGAAGGAGCTGCGCATCCCCGTGGCCGGGTGGTCTTCGCCGGTGTGGGCCGGCGACATGCTGGTGTACCTCGGTGAAGCGGGCGGCATGCTGCAGCTCGTCCGGCTGGAGGGCGACGTCGAGCGGACGACCCCGATCGTCGCCAGCGCGCTCAACGCCGGCCTCGAGGTCGAGCAGGTGACCGACGACTTCGCGGTGCTGGTGACCGGCTCGTGGGTGCAGACGCGCTCGCGGCTCGACCTCGAGACCGGCGAGCTCACCCCGCTCGAGGTGAAGCAGCCCGAAGGCATGCTGTTCGCCGGGCGCGCGTCGGCGCGGCTCGCCGATGACGGCTCGCTCGTCGCGGCGTTCCGGAAGGACGGCGCCGCCGGGCTGTTCCGGTCGCTCGATGGAGTCGCGTGGGCTCCGCTGGGCGCGGGCGTCGAGGGCGCCACGTGGGTCGAGTTCATCGGGCGCCAGGGCTCGTGGGTGATGTCGACCGCCGGCGCGCTGGGGTGGAGCTCGGCGAAGGCGACTGCGCTGGTGCCGTCGATGGGCCGCACCGTCGAGCTTCCGTCGCCCGCCGGGGGAGATCTCGCCGCAGAGGCGCTGTCGCACGACGGCCGGTGCGTGGCGGTGTGGGGCACCGACGGCGCGCTGACCGCCGTCGATCTCGTGAAGGGCACGTCGCGCGTGCTGCTGCAGACGGCCGATCGCGCCGCTTCTGCTTCGTGGCTGCGGTGAGCTGGCGGACGCGAAGCGGGCTGGGTCGAAGGAACACCGCATGGGTGTCCTTCGGCCCGCTTCGACTGCGCGCTTCGCGCTTCGCTCAGCGTGACCGGAGGTTGGTCAGAACGTCTTCAGGTCCTTCAAGATGCGCTTGCTGATGACGATGCGCTGGATCTCTCCGGTTCCTTCGAAGATGTCGTAGACCTTGATGTCGCGGAACCACTTCTCGACGAAGTGATCGTTCATCACGCCGGCGGCGCCCATGACCTGCACGAGGTCCGAGAGCGTGTCGACGGCAGCGCGCGCGGCGTAGGCCTTCGCCATCGAGGCCTCCTTCGCGTTCGGCAAGGAGCTGTCGGCCATGTACGCCGCGCGCCAGGTGAGCAGCCGCGACGCCTCGATGCGGCGGTGCGACTTCGCCAGCAGGTCCTCGACGGCGTGGTAGCGGGCGATGGGGCGGGCGAGATCGAAGTGCTCCTTGGTGAACTCGAGCGCCTTCTCGTACGCCGCGCGCGCGATGCCGACCGCCATCGCGGCGACCATCGGGCGCGTGGTGTCGAAGGTCTTCATGGCGCCCATGAAGCCCTCTTTGCCCTCGTAGTACTTCTCTCCGCCGAGCAGGCAGTCCTGGTGGACGCGGCAGTCTTCGAGGACGAGCTCGGCGGTCTCCGACGCGCGCAGGCCCATCTTCTCTTCGATCTTCCCGACGCTGAACCCGGGCGTGCCCTTCTCGACGACGAAGGCGCGGTGCCCCGCCCTGCCCTTCGAGGCGTCGACGGTGGCGAAGATGACGACCCACGAGGCGCGCGCGCCGTTCGTGATGAAGCACTTGCGGCCGTTGAGGACGTAGTGGTTGCCGTCTTTGCGCGCGGTCGTCTTGATGCCGGCGACGTCGCTGCCGGCGACCGGCTCGGTGAGGCCGTAGGCGCCCCACAGCGGCTCGTCGGACTTGAAGATGCCGAGGTACTTCTCCTTCTGCTCGGGCGTGCCCATGAACTCGACGGGCGGGCCGCCGAGGCCGGGGCCGGGCAGCGTGAGGATGACGGCGGGGTCGCCCCACGCCATCTCTTCGGCGCCGATGACGGCGACGCGGTTGGTCTGCTTGACGCCCTTCTTGTCGGGCGTGGCGCCGACGCCGTCGCCGTCGAGCCCGGCGCGCTTCGAGATGGCGCCGCTCGAGATGCCGAGCTCCTTCGCCTTGCGAAGGAACGCGTCGGGAATGCGGTGCGTGCGGTCGGCCTCGAGCGCGATGGGCCGAATCTCGTTCTCGGCGAGCCAGTGCACCATCTGGCGAACCGTGTCCTGCATCTCGGAGAGGGTGAAGTCGATCATGGTGTTTGCTCAGCTCAGGGATGCGTGGAGAGAAGGAAGCGGGAAGAGGTCGGTGCTGTCGAGCGCGCGCCCCGTCGCAGCCGCGGCGAGCGTCGCGTTCGCGGCCTGCGCGTGCTGGCCGTAGAGGCTCAACGTCTTCGCGTCGCGCATCCACTTCTCGACCGGGTGGTCCTGCACGTAGCCGGCGCCGCCGAGCACCTGCACCGCGGAGTTCGCGCAGAAGAAGCTCGCCTCGAGCGCCTGCGCCTGCGCGGCCGCGATCTCCATCGTCGCGGGCTCGCCCTTGTCGAACGTCCACGCCGCCTTCCAGACCATCAGCCGCGCGGCGTCGACCGCGATGGCCATGTCCGAGAGGAGGAACGCGATCGCCTGGAAGTGGCCGATGGGCTTGCCGAAGGCGGTGCGCTCTTCCGCGTACGCGCGCGCGTACTCGTACGCGGCGTTCGCGAGGCCCACTCCGCGCGAGGCGGTGACGAGCGAGAGGCGGTCGTAGGCCGCGCGCAGCGTCTTGTGCAGCGTGCCGGGCGTGTCGAGGCGCGCGCTCGCGGGCAGCTTCAAGCCCTCGACGATGACCTCGCGCACCGGGACGGCCTGCAGGCCGAGCGTCGTCTGCTGGCGGCTCGCGCGCAGCCCCGCGCTCTGGCCCTGCACGAGGAAGACGCCGGCGCCCGACAGGCCCTTGCCGGTCTCGACCTGCGCGAGCACGAGGTGCACGGCCGCGTCTCCGCCGCCGATGACCCAGGCCTTCTTGCCGTTGAGCAGCCAGTCGCTGCCCTGCTTCACCGCGGTGGTGCGGAAGTCGTCCTGCGCCTTGCCCTCTTCGGCGGCGGCGAGCGCGGCGTGGCCGTCGCCGTCGACGAGCGTCTTCAGCACGGCGTCGGCGGCCGGCGTCTTCAGCGCGAGCAGCAGCGCGGCGGCGGCGCCTCCGCGATCGAGGGCGAAGGCGGCGCCGACGTCTCCGAAGGCGAGCTCTTCCTCGATGACCGAGCGCATGGTGACGCCCAGGGCCGAGCCTCCGGCGCTGGCGGGCCAGTCGACGCCGAAGAGGCCGAGCTCGGCGAAGCGCGCCTTCAGGTCAGCGGCCGCGCCACTCTTCTCGATGGCGCGCAGCTTCGGGCGCACGTGCGTCTTGGTGAACTCGCGGACCGTCGTCTGCACGGCGGTCAGCTCTTCGGACAAACCCAGGGAGAGCATGCGGTGGTGAGCCTTTCGGTGTTGATTCCAGAATCGGCATTCCCTAGCGCGGGGCTGACTGCCGAGTCAAACCCGTGGTACTCGCGGGCCATGCTGACTGTCACGCTGGCGATTCTCCTCTCGCAGTCGTCGGACCTGCTGACCCCGCTGCTCAACCGCGGCCCGCTGGCGCTGGTGGAGCAGGCGAAAGACGGGAAGTTCCAGGCGGCGACGGCGATCGTGCTGGTGAACGCGGCGCCCGAGCGCGTGTACGAGACGCTGCTCGATCACGGCAAGTTCAAGGAGTACGTGCCGAAGGTGCTCACGAGCGAGGTCGAGAAGAGCAACGCGAAGAGCTTCGAGGTGCGCTTCGTCATCGACGTGCCCGGCCCCGACACGGACTACACGATCAAGTACGTGCGCGACGACGCCAAGCGGACGCTCAAGGGCACGTGGGCGAAGGGCGACCTGAAGGACTCGAAGTGGGAGTGGCGCGTCGAGCCGGGGCCGGAGGGCAAGACGCTGTTGTTCCACGAGCTCAAGGTGAAGAACTTCTCGAGCGTGCTGACGAGCCTCGAGGACGAGCGGCAGACGATGACGGTCGGCGTGAACGTGAGCTCGGCGATCGCCGCGACGACGGCGGTGAAGAACTTCATCGAAGGCGGGGCGGCCGCGGCGAAGTAGGCGCGGCGTCGCTACAGGCGCTTACAGGCGCTCTCTTCACGCCTCGCCGAGTTCAGCACCTGCGCGCACGCGTTTCGCAGCGGCAGGGTGGGATCGTTTCTTCAATCTGGCGCGTTGAAGGCGTACCGTGTGGCTGGTGCGCCTCGCCGCGAAGATGTTCGGCAAGCTGAAGTGGTGGCAGCAGGCGCTGCTCGTCTGCCTCACTCCGCTGTTGCTGCTGAACCTCGCCGTCGCGTTCTTCGGGCAGAGCGTGGTGAACCCGCTGTCCCCGTTCTTCCTCGAGGAGAAGGCGACCGCGCTCGGCAAGTACTTCCGCCACCGCCCGTTCTGCCTGCTGCACGGCCACCCGGACGTGGTGGAGATCGCGCGCGCCGCGGAGAAGCGGTCGAAGCTGCCCGCCGGGCTGATGCAGGCCATCGTCTCGGTCGAGTCGGAGAACGCCCCGCACCGCATCTCGTACGCCGGCGCGATGGGGCCCGCGCAGCTGATGCCGGACACGGCGCAAGAGCTGGGCGTGAAGGACCCGTTCGATCCGGAGGAGTCGATCGACGCCGGAGCGAGGTACCTCAAGAAGATGCTGGAGCGTACCGGCAAGGTGGAGCTCGCCGTCGCCGCGTACAACGCAGGGCCGGGCAACGTGCATGGCCGCGTCCCCGACATCGGGCAGACGCGGGTCTACGTGGAGAGGGTCATGAAGCGCTTTGCTTCGAAGAAGACCGGAGGCTCGTCATGAGCCTGCTCGTCGCCCTGCTGCTCGTGGTGCCGCCGGCGTCGTCCGAGCAGCCGAGCCCACCGCCGCTCGGAGTACCGGCGCCGGCGCCGCTCGCGGACGGCGTCGACGTGCACTTCCTCTCGTACTACGGCGATGACGACTACCGCGTGACGGTGGACGCGAAGTCGTGCGAGACGCCGTGCACGCTGGTGCTCGAGCCCGGCCCGAAGCGCGTCGACGCGGTCGGCAACGGCGAGCTGCACGGGCAGTTCGTGGTCCCGCACAAGCCGTCGCAGGTGCGCATCGCTGCCGGAGCGCCGCGCTGGTACACGCCCGCCGGCGCCGTCATGGTGCCGCTCGGCCTGCTCATCGGCGCTTCGCTGTGGGCCATCGGCTTCGCGTGCGGCTTCGGGCCCAACAGCGGCGGCTGTTTCGCCGCGAACGTCATCGCCTGGCCGATCTTCGGCGTGGCGTTGACGGTCACCGGCGCCGTGCTGCTGGGGTTGAGCAACCGCACCATTCCGTCCGACGCGAACCGGGCCGAGGTCTTGGACGACTGAACAGGCACGCGAACTGCCGGGTTCGCGTTCGGGCTTCGTGAGCGCCCTCGGCTTGCGCCCAATCAGCGCTTGCGGTCGCCGCGGCGCACGAGCTTCTTCAGGCGCCTTGAATGGCCTTCTCGGGGTGGGTGACGAACCACTGCAGCTGCCGCTCGACCGAGGTCACCAGCGGGACGCGCCGCTCGAGCCAGACGCGGCACCACTCGGTCAGCGGCTCGTCCTTGAGCTCTTTGGCGAGCTGCTCGAGCTCGTAGACGAGATCGATGCCGTGGCGCATGCCGAGCAGGGTCATGCGGTACGAGCGCTCCTGGCCCATGAGGTAGTCGACGCCGAGCCGGCGGACGGCGCTGAACACGACGGTGCCCACCGTGCCGAGGAAGCTCATGCTGCCGACGCCGCGGCCCTCGAACAGCTGGGGCAGCGTCTTGAGCACGCGGTCGGCGTGGCTCGCGACGTCGAGCATCGCCGTCGCGGGCGGCGAATCCGCGTTGCGCGCCGCTTCGCGACGCGCGTGACTCACCGCGGCCGACTCGGTCTGGTAGAGCTCGCGGGCGAGCTTGATGAGGAGTTTCTGAGCTGGATTTTTCATGTGGCCTCCAGCGCTACGTGCTGCAGCGCATGTGCCACGGCGCGTCGAACGCGCCGCGTCGCGCACTTCTGCACCTTCAGGTGGGGCGCAGCTGCGCCTTCCTCAGACGAGGTGAGGCGGGAAGAACTCGACGGAAACGCCGGGTGAGGCGTGCGCGAGCGGGCGCTTCGAGAGGAACGGCAGGTCCTGCGCTTCGTCGAGAGACTGCCTGAAGTCCTGCAGCTCGGCAGAGAAGAGCGGCCACGGCGCGTAGTGCACCTGCTGGCGAATCAGCTTCGAGCCCGCGCCCGGCGAGTAGAGGAAGAAGCGCTGCGCGAGGAAGTGCTCGAGCGAGCCGGCCGGCGCCTCGAGCAGCGGGCCGGTCGATCGCCAGGAGACCTGCAGGTCCGCGGGGCGTCTGCGCGCCCCGATGCGGTGCGAGGTGAAGCGATGCTCGTCGCGGTCCCGCTCGCGCTTCATGCGCGCGAAGAAGTACGGCAGCCGCAGCGAGGCGCGGGCCAGCGCGCACGCGATCGCGTTCGTGGCGTCGAGGCTCAGGAACCAGAGGCCCGGCTGCCTTCCACCGAGGTGGACGTACGTGCGCACGTTCACCTCGTGGAAGGTGTTGAGCCCCGGAAGCGGAGGCAACGGCTTCAGCCGGGCTCCGACCACCGTGAACAGCACGAACGACACGAAGGCCTCTCCGCCGAAGGTGTCGAGGGACAGGCGCTTGGGGAGGTGGCGCCTCAGCACGTGCGGCGGAAGCGCCCAGTGAAGCAAGAGCGTCGACTGCCACCTCTGGTAGCCGACGACCCGCTCATGCGGGCGGGTCTGCGGCGTGAGGCGGTCGACGACGGCCTCGGTGGCCGCGATCGCCGCGGGCGACCTGCTGCTCGCGGCGTCGGTGATCACCGGCGGCCACCCATGGTGCGGCGCGCCTTGGCCTTCGGCTGGACGTTGCGGCCGCCGCGGCGAATGCCTCCACCTGCGCCCGGAGGCGCGCGGCCCGCGGAGACCTTCTTCGCCATCGCCGCGCGGACGTTGCCCGCGCCGCGGTCGACCCACGGCTCGGCGACGTGCAGCGCCTTGGGATCTCCGAAGGCCTCGCCCCCGATGCCGGCGGTGAGCCACGCGCGAACCCGCGAGACGTGCACGCGCTCTTCGTCGAGGCAGCGCTGGAAGCGCTCGGCGAGCCGCTGCTCCTGGTAGCCGTGCGCCAGCTTGACCAGCGTGGTCCAGCACTCATTGTCGGCGAGCTCGACCGTCATCATCGTCTCGAGGCACTGCTTGAGGTCGGTGCGCGGGTCGGTGAGCACGAGCCGCATGCCGGACGACATGACGTCGTGAACCTCGGCCGACGGCGAGACCGCCGTGGCGTCGGCGCCGAGCATGCCGAGCACCTCGGCGAGGAAGTGGAAGTGCATCAGCTCGTCGCGGCGAATGCTCTCGAGATCGGCGCGCGAGGGGCCGCCTTCCCAGCTGCCGTACGCGTCGAACTTCGACAGCAGGGCGTCGTAGAGCCGCACGCCGCCGCGCTCGAACGCCATGCGCTCGGCGACCTTGTCGACCAGGACGATGGCCTTCTGCCCCTTGAGCAGCTTCACCGCGTTGCTGGCGAGCTCCTTGAGCGAGCCGGGCGGAGGCATCGTCGCCATCGGCTCGGCCTCCTTCGCGTACATGACGCGCTCGTTGGCGATGACCATCGCGTCGCCGGTGCTCTTCGGGGTGAGCTTGGGCACCTGCAGCACCTGCGAGGCCAGGCGGGGCGCGGTGGCCAGCCCGCTGCGGTTCAGACCCATCTCGGTCGTGTTCTTCATGACTTCCTCCTCATCCCGTTGCCGTTGGTGGTGGTGAACTGTCCGCGGTCGAACGCCATCAGCTCGGTGCCGGGCATCCAAACGTAGCCGGCCGAGACCTTCTCGCTGGGCGAGCCTTCGGAGTTGAGCTGCTCGCGGTACGCGTGGCTCGGGCTCGAGCGGGGCAGCTCGGTCTTGTCGACGAACTGCGTGCCGTGGGCGCGCAGGTCGACCTCGTTCGCGAGCGTCTTGCGCACGAACGCGCGCTGCGACTCGAACGGCACGAGCTCGGGCAGCCGCGGCGGCACGAGCTCGGCGAGGTCGCGGCCCTCGATCTCCTCCAGCATCTCGCGCGCGACGGCGAGGTGGCCCAGCTCGTAGTCGAGGAAGCGCTCCCAGATGGCGCGGATGCGCGGGTTCGACTCGCTCTTCGCGCACGAGGCGTACGCGTAGATCTCCATCACCTCGTGCATGATCCACTTCTCGATGATCGACTCGTCGGGATCGCAGAGCGACTCGTACTGGGTCGTGTGCTGCTCTTCGATCGACGCGATCTCGGCGTAGAGCTGGCGCGCGACGGGGTCGGCGAACATCGGGCCGATCGTCATGTAGTAGTCGTGCGTCTGGTTCTCGGCGGCCGTGATGAGGTTCGCGTGAATCTTGGTGAGCGGCGCGGCCTTCTTGCGGTCGTAGTTGAGCCGCAGCTCGTCCTCGACGGCGCGGTGCTCGACGGCGGTCGGCCGGCCCGGGAGGATGTCGGTGTAGCTCTGCAGCAGCGTGTTCGCGTCTTTGCCCTCGAGGCGGTCGTAGAGCGCGGCGAACCGGTACATGTGATCGAAGTCCTCGAGCAGGCCGTAGCGGTAGACGCTGGCGAGGTACGGGTCGGGCTCGTTCTGCGCGACGGCGGCGGTCACCTCGATCGCGACCTGCTCGAAGCCGATGGTCGTCTCGAGCGGGTTCTGATCCGCGGGGTTCAGCCAGTTCACCATCGTCTGCTGGTGCTGCTCGACCCGGCGCGTCCTGCCCATCATGAGCTTGAGCGTCTGGTTCGACGTCATGCGGCAGGCCGCGTGAGAGAAGCGGTTCAGCTCGCTCTCGAGACCGTTCATCAAGATGACGCGGACGCGCGTGAACGCGTCGTCGTTCAGCTTCCGGTACGGCGGCTGAACGAGCTCGCGCCAGGTGAACTTCTGGCGGTCGAGCGGCGTTCCGCGATCTTTCAACAAGTCGATGGCCATGTACGGTCCCCCGGGGTTGGAGTGCGGCGCGCCACTGAGCACGCGGCGAGCCACTGCCCTCTTCAGAGGAGACAGCACCTGCTCACACCGCGGTTTTGTTGAGCCGCGGTAACGCGAACAGCGCGCGATCTTCCGCGCGCGTAACGTCAGCGGCCGAAGATGCGCTGGAAGAACGACGGCTTCGGCTTCGGCGCGAGCAGCTTGAAGATCGCGAGCCCGAGGAGCCCGGCAGTAACGCCGAGCTTGAGCGCGCCGCGCACCGGGCGGTGACGCAGCTCGGCCTTGAAGCCCATCTCCTTGAAGAGGTTCGGCGGCCGCAGGTGCACGAGGTCGTCGACGAGGCCCTCGACGACGTTGACGCGATCGGCGGCGATGAGGATGAGCCAGTGCTTGAGGTCACCCTCGCTGTAGCGGAACGCGAGCTTGCGCATGAGCCCGCTGACGCCGGCGGGCGGAGCGTCGGTGCCGAACACCGGCGTGATGCCCGGCCGCTCGTTCGAGACGAGCACGGGGATGTGCTGGGGCTGCTGCTCGAGCCGCGAGTACGGCGGGTTGATGAAGCGCGGCGGCGTGCGCTCTTTCGGCACTGCGGGCCGCGACTGGGGGTCGCTGTCGGCGCCCCAGCCTAAAATTTCGGGGTGGTGGTTCACGGCGACGTTTCCTTTCAGTGCACGGCACTCGGAGGGATCACGACGGTCTTGATGCAGCCGTCGAGCTTGTTGGAGAAGATGTGGTAGCCCTCGGCGATCTCCTCGAGGGGAATGCGGTGGGTGATGATGTCCTTCGGCGAGAGCCGGCCCGCCTGGATGTGCTCGAGCAGCTTCGGCACGTGGCGCAGCACGCTCGTCTGGTTCGCGCGAATGGTGAGGCCCTTGTTCACCACGTTGCCGATCGGAACCATGTTCAGCGTCGGGCCGTAGACGCCGACGACCGAGATGTTGCCGCCCTTGCGCACCGAGTTGATCGCCCACTGCAGCGCGGTCGGCGCGCCGGCCTGGATCTTCATGAAGACGCCGGTGACGCGGTGGAACCAGCTGCCGCCCGCTTCGGCGCCGACCGCGTCGATGCACGAGTCCGGGCCGAGCCAGTCGGTGATCTTCTTGAGGTGCAGCGTCATGTCGTCGATCTCGTCGAAGTTGATGACCTCGGCGTTCGCCCACCGCTTCGCGAACTCGAGCCGGTACTCGACGTTGTCGATGACGATCACGCGGCCGGCGCCCATCAGCCAGGCGCACTTCGCGGCGAAGAGGCCGATGGGGCCCGCTCCGAAGACGGCGACGGTGTCGCCCTGCTTGATGCTCGCCATCTCGGCGGCCTGGTAGCCGGTCGGCAGCGCGTCGGTGAGCAGCACCGCGTCTTCGAGGTGCATGCCCGACGGGATCTTGACCGCCCCGACGTCGGCGCACGGCACGCGCACGTACTCGGCCTGGCCGCCCGCGTACGAGCCGGTGGTGCCCGAGTAGCCGTAGAAGCCGCCCGACGCCGTCGCGCTCGGGTTCGTGTCGTGGCAGTTCCCGAACAGCTCCTTCTGGCAGAAGAAGCACGTGCCGCAGAAGATGTTGAACGGCACGAGCACGTGGTCGCCGGCCTTCACGTTCTGCACGCCCGAGCCGACCTGCTCGATGACGCCGGTGAACTCGTGGCCGAAGGTCATGCCCACGCGCGTGTCGGGCACGAGGCCGTGGTACAGGTGAAGGTCGCTCCCGCAGATGCACGAGCGCGTCACGCGGACGATCGCGTCGTTGGGGTGCTCGATGACGGGCTCGGGTTTCTCACAGACGCGGATGCGCGAAGGCCCGCGGTAATTCGTTGCAAGCATGCCGGAGCACGGCTGCATCGTGTGTGCCCCGGTGCGACCCGAGCGGAATCACGGCGCCGTGCCGCACGAGCGCGTGCGCGGGCGCCACGCGCCGAAGCAGGAACGCGCCCTGCACTGTCGTCCCTTCAATGAGGGAGGAACGATGAAGACGGGTTTCAAGGTGTTGTTCACACTGGGTGCGGTCGCGATCGGCGGCGCGGGTTGCGACAACTCGAGCACTGCCGCCACGGTCCGTAACCCGACGGTGATGGTGCTCTCCGACGCGGAGGGCGCGGCGCTGATCTCGCGGCTCAACGCGGGGCAGGTCGAAGCGGCGCAGGTGTTTCGCCCGCTGGCGGCGCACGACGACGTGATCGGCTTCGCCGACAGGATGATCGACGAGCACACGCGCGCCGACGGCATGCTGCTCGCGACCGGGGTGGCCGAGCAGCCGAGCGCGGTGTCGATCGCGCTCGACGAGGACTTCGCGCTGCTGAACCAGGCGGTGCAGCAGGCCGGCGCAGTCGACGCGGAGGTCGTCTACGTCAACAGCCAGGTCGCGCTGCACCAGCAGGCGCTGCTGCTGCTCGACTGCGCGCTGATTCCGGGCACGACGAGCGAGACGTTCCGCGACTTCGTGTTCGCGCAGGTTCGCCCGAAGGTGCGCGAGGGCCTCGAAGCCTCGTCGCAGCTCGCGACGCAGCTGCAGGCGCGCACCGGCGGCGGCATCGCGGGGGCGCTGACCCCGGCGCTGCCGGGCGACGACCGCTGCGACGCCGCGTGCGACCCGCAGCAGTCGACCGGCTTCTCGGTGGGCGTGCGCGACGCCGTCTGCCGGTAATCGCCGGGCGCCTGCGCTCCTGCTTCGTCAGCGCTGCTTCCACCAGCCGGTCGCGGCGAAGAGGCGCGTCGGCAGCTCTGGAGCCGACAGCTTCGCGTGGACCGCTGCGTCCAGCTCGAGCAGGCGGGCGCTCCAGGCGGCGCGGCGCTCGTCCTCCGAAGCGGGGCTCAGGCGCCCCATCGGGGGCAGCCGCCTCCGCCAGGAGGGATCGGCGGCGAGCTCCGAGAGCGCGAGCGCGAGGGCGTCGATCGCCGTCGGGGCCAGGACTCCGGCGGAGATCGACACCGTCGCCTCGAGCGCGTCGGCCGCGTGCCACCAGCCGGACGGGATGTAGAGGACATCGCCGGGCTCGAGCACGTGCTCGAGCACCGGCGTCGTCTCGTTGTCCGCTTTCAGTCGCACCGGCATCGCGGCCTGCAGCGGCCACGGGTGCTGGCTGTTCTGCCTGAGCCGCAGGCGCTTCTTGCCCACGGTCTGGACGTAGAAGACCTCTTCGGGATCGAAGTGCCAGCCGAAGCCGAAGCTCGACGCCGGCGTGCGGTAGAGCTGCAGGTGCAGCGTGCCGTGCACGTCGGACGCGAGGCCGCGGCCGAGCTCGGCGAGCGCTCCGTCGCCCTTGTCGACGTCGCGCAAGACCCAGGTGTAGCCCTCGTCGAAGAGCCGCCGGGCGTCGTCGAGCGAGGGCCGCTCACCGCGGTAGGGCTCGCCAGCGCGCGCGAGCATGAAGTCGACGCGCGGCGCCGAGAGCAGCCGCTCGCAGGTCTCGACGGTCGCGAGCTCCAGGGCCCACGGCGCGGCGCCGCGCGCGAGCAGCGGCTCGAGCGCGAAGTGGCGTTCGAAGAAGGCTTCAGTGGAGGTCTCGCCGAGAAGGCGCTCGAGCATCAGCGCTTCTTACCGCCCAAGATGATGCTGCGGATCAGCTCTGCGTTCGCCCGCTGGAGGGCTCACCCCTTCGCCTCGGGCCTGGTGAGCGACTGCTTCGACACGATGTTCAAGAGGCGATCGACGTCGATGGGCTTGGGCAGCGCGTCGAGGGCGCCGAGGGTCTGCACCTCGGCCTTGATGTTCGGCACGCTCGAGACGAGCACCACGGGGATGTTCGACAGCAGCGAGTCTTTTTTGAGCGCGCCCATCAGCTCCCGCCCGTCCATCACGGGCATCAACAGATCGAGCAGCATCACGCGCGGCTGCGGCTTGCCGGACTTCAAGTACTTCATGGCCTCTTCGCCGTTCGCGGCCTGCACGACGGTGTACGACTTCTCCGCGAGGATGTCGGTGACGATGTCGCGGGTGTTCGCGTCGTCGTCGACGACCATGACCAGCGGCGAGCCGGCGGGCGCCTCGGCCCGCGTCGACACCTCGTCGAGCCGCGCCAGCGGCACCGTGAAATAGAACGTCGTCCCTTCCTTCTGGCTGCTCTCGACCCAGATGGCGCCGCCCTGGGCCTCGACGATGCCCTTCGCGATGAAGAGCCCGAGGCCGCGCCCCTTGCTGGCGGTCTCCTTCGCCTGCCAGTAGCGCTGGAACAGGTTCAGCATGACCTGCTTCGGCAGGCCGGGGCCGGTGTCGTGAACGGCGAAGCGGACCTGCCGCTCGCGAGCGAGCGCGTCGGCCGAGACGGTGATCTTGCCGCCCTCGGGCGTGAACTTCAGCGCGTTGCCGATGAGGTTGGAGAGCACCTGCACGCAGCGGTTCTTGTCGCAGAGCGCCGCGAGGTCGCGCGCGGGCCCCTGCTCGAGCCTCAGCTTCTTCTCGCTCGCCACCGGGGCGAGCAGCTCGACGGCCTCGTCGAGGATCGAGGCGACGGCCGTCGGGCGCGGGTCGACCGAGAGGCGACCGGTCTCGAGCGCGTTGAAGTCGAGCAGGTCGTCGATCAGGTTCTGCATGTGCCTGACGCCGCGCTTGATGCGGTCGACCTGGACGCGGCCCTGGCGGCGGTCGTCCGAGGGCGCCGCCTGCAGCAGCACCTCGGCGGACAGCGAGATGCCGGTGAGCGGGTTCCTCAGCTCGTGCGAGACGATGGCGAGGATGTCCTGGCGGATCTGCCGGGCCCGCTCGGCGGCGGAGTAGAGCTGCGCGTTGTCGACGGCCATCGCGGCGCGTGCCGCGAGGTCTTTCGCGAACGCCATGTCCGCGTTGCCGTAGGTGCGGGACGCGTCGGCCATGACGAAGCCGAGCAGGCCGACCGGGCGGCCGCGCGACGTCATCGGCACCATCATCACCGCCTTCGGAGCGCACGCGTCGACGACGGCCTGGCGCTGGCCCTCGTCGCCGACGACGTGCGACAGCGCCCCGTCAGCGCCGTCGGTGAGCAGCACCGGCTCGGTGAGGGTCGAGCGCGGCGTCGGCGGCCGCCGCAGCGCCTCGGCGACCGCCTGCTTCGAAGGGTCTGCGGCGACGACCGCGACGCGGCGCGCTCCCGAGGGCGACTGCTCGTCGTCGAAGAGATCGGCGAAGCAGAGGTCGGCCATCGCCGGCACGAGGCTGCGCACGACCAGGCCCAGGTTCTCGGCCACGTCGAACGAGCGCGTCAGCGCGAGGCTGGCGTCGGCGAGCAGCTGCAGCCGCTCTTCCGAACGCTTGAGCTGCGAGATGTCGGTGATGGCGGTCTTGCACCCGGTGACGACGCCGGCGGCGGTGAGCATCGGCGTGCTGACGAGCTGGAAGCTCGTGGGCCCGAGCCCCGGAACGAGCATGCGGAGCTCGGTGGTCACGCGGGACTTGTCCTGCAGGCAGCGGCGCAGGTGGTTGCGCAGCGCCGGCCGGTCTTCGAGCACGACGAGCGAAGAGAGGGGCTTGCCGAGCAGCGCCGAGCGGTCGAGGCCGAACCAGGCGGTCGCCGAGAGGTTCGCCTCGTGAATGCGGCCGTCCTTCTCGAGCGTGCAGTACGCGACGGGAGCGAAGTCGTAGAGATCGGCATAGCGCGCGCGTGACTCTTCGAGCGCGGCCTGCGACTCGCGCAGCTCGCGGTTCTGCATCTCGAGCTCGATCTGGTGGACCTGCAGATCGTGAACGACCCGCTCGGTCTCGATCGCAGACCTCGCCCGTTCGAGATCGGCCTGCGCGTCCCTCAGCGCCTCGACGAGCTCTTCCTTCGAAAGGTCTTCCAGTCGATTCATGTCTCCGCCCCCGAATGCTCGAATGACAACAACACCAACAACGGGTCGCCGCCGATCGGCGGGATACGACTACCGCTCAGCCTCACGTCTTTCACGGTGAAGTTCGTGAACTCGGAGCCGTCGGCGAACGCACGTTCCAGCAAGGTATCGAGCCAGGGGTCGCTGACGTAGCGAGACAGTGTCGTCCCGACGGCCTGCTCGCGCGACAGCCGGTAGCGGCGGGCGAAGTGCTCGTTCGCCCAGACGACCTCTCGCTTGCGATCGATGATCGCGAGCGCATGGGGGATCACCCGGTAGAGCCCGTCGGCGTAGGCCGACACGCCGTGCAACAGCTCGAACGACCGCTTCCGGCCGTCGATGTCGATGAGCACGATGACGGCGCCTTTGATGGCGTGATCGAGCGTGCGGTACGGCGTGACGTTGAGCTCGTACCAGCGCCCGTCGTTACCGGTGACCTCTTTGGTGGCCGGCACGAGGCGGGCGATGACGTCGGCGGCCAGCTCTTCGATGCGCTGGCCCTGGATGAACGCGTTGAGCTGGCTCACCGAGCGGCCGACGTCGCCGGGCATGAGGTTCAGCATCTTCTCGGCGGTGTGCGTGTAGCGGCGAATGCGCAGATCCATGCCGATGATGACGACCGCGTTCCCGACTCCGGAGAGCACGTTGTAGAGGTCGTCGTTGCTCTGCTGCAGCTCGGCCATGCGGTTCTGCAGCTCGTCGTTGACGGTGGTGAGCTCTTCGTTCGCCGACTGCAGCTCTTCTTTCGAGGTCTCGAGCTCTTCGTTGGTGCTCTGCAGCTCCTCGTTCGACGACTGCAGCTCTTCGTTCGACGACTTGAGCTCTTCGCTGCCGCTCTCGAGCTCTTCGATGGTGCTCTGCAGGTATTCCTTGGTGATCATCAGCTCGCGCTCGAGCTCCTGCACGCGCTGGGCTTCCGGCGTCGTGGTCTCGGCTGCGGTCGCCGTCTTCAGCGACGGGTCGGCGAGCGGCTCGTGGAACAGCACCATCATGCAGCGCGCCTTCGTCTCGGGGTCGATGATCGGCACGACCTCGATGCGCAACTGCCTCGCGCTGCCGCCCTCGTTCATGCGCGAGTCGACCGAGGCGCGCGCGCCGCTCGACTGCGCCTCGTGAATGGCGCGGCGCAGGTCGACGTGAATCTCGGGCCGCGCGAGCTTCAAGATGTTGAAGCTCGGAGCGCCCGGCATCGGCTCGAGGTACGGCCCGTCCGGCCGCGGATGTGAATGACCTCGAGCTCGTCGTTGATGACGACTCCGGGCGGCCCGAACAGCTCGAGGATCTTCCGCTCCGCGAGCGTGCTGATGTTGGCCGCGCTGCGGTGGTTCGCGCCCGACGGGGCCGGCCGCGGAGGCTCGGCCGCGTGAACCCCGAAGCCCATGTCGAGGGTCGTGTGCGTGACGACGTGCTTCTTCGAGTAGATCTTGCTCTTCCGGTCGGCGAGCGAGAACAGCTCGGACGCCTCGCCGACCGTCTCGGACGTGCCGAGCACGAGGAAGCCGGTGGGGCTGAGCGCGTAGTGCAGCACGCGCAGCACCCGCTTCTGCATCTGGGGCTGCAGGTAGATGAGCAGGTTGCGGCAGCTCGCGAGATCGAGGCGCGAGAACGGCGGGTCCTTGGTGACGTTCTGCACCGAGAACACGACCATGTCGCGGATGCGGCGGGCGACCTGGTACTCGTTGTCCTTCTTGACGAAGAAGCGGTGCAGGCGCTCGGGGCTGACGTCGAGCGCGATGTTGAGCGGGTACGCGCCGCGGCGCGCGTAGGCGATGGAGGTCTCGTCGACGTCGGTGCCGAAGATCTGAATGCGGAAGTCCGAGGCGCGCTCGTCGAGGTACTCGAGCAGGCACATCGCGTACGAGTACGCCTCTTCGCCGGTCGAGCACGCGGGCACCCAGATGCGGATCTGCGACCCGACGTCCTTGTGCTCGAGGATGCGCGCGAAGATGCGCTCCTTGAGGTGCTCGAAGGGCTCGGCGTCACGGAAGAACGCGGTGACGCTGATCAGCATGTCCTTGTAGAGCAGCCGCAGCTCTTCCGGGTTGCCGCTGACGAACCTGACGTAGTCGTCGAGCCGATCGAGCTTGTGCAGCGCCATGCGGCGCTCGATGCGGCGCTCGATGGTGTTGGGCTTGTAATACGTGAGGTCGTTGCCGAACGCGGTGCGCATCAGCAGGATGAGCTTGCTGACGTGCTCGTGGGGCAGCGTGCCGTTTGCCCGGTCGCGCAGCGGGTAGGGCCGGCGGGCGAGCGCGCCGAGCTCTTCGGCGATGCCCGAGACCGGCAGCGTGAAGTCGGCCCAGCCGCTCTCGCTCGCGCTGCGCGGCATGTCTTCGTACTTCGCGGTGGCGGGATCCTGCGCGAACGTGATGCCGCCGGCTTCCTTGATGGCCTTGAGGCCGAAGGTGCCGTCGCTGCCGGTGCCCGAGAGGACGACGCCGGCGGCGCGCGGGCCCGCATCGGCGGCGAGCGAGCGGAAGAAGTAGTCGATCGGCAGGCGGCCGGCGCCCACCGCCGGCGTCATCAGGTGCAGCGTGCCCTTCAGCACCGCGAGATCGGCCGCGGGAGGGATGACGTAGACGTGGTTCGGCGCGAGCGAGAGGCCGTCCTTCGCCTCGACGACGACCGCCTTCGTGGCCTTCGCGAGGAGATCCGGCAGCAGGCTCTCGTTCTGCGGAGAGAGGTACTGCACGACGACCACCGCGAGCGTCGAGACGTCGAGCTCCTGGAGCAGCGCGCGCGTCGCCTCGAAGCCGCCCGCCGAGGCGCCGATGCCGACGACGAAGAGCTTCGACGAGGAGTCTGGGTCGAGTGCGGTGTGTTCTTCCTCCACGCTCACGGGGTCACCGTGGCTGGCGTATCCACCTCGAAGTTCCGAGCGTCAAGCGGGGGCGCGGCGTGGTCACGGCGGCGGATCGATCTCACGCCGCAGCACGTTACCGTTCGGTGCCGCGCGTTTCCTCAGTGAACTCCGCGGCCGCGAGGCCAAAGCGCCCCACATCCGCCGCGGCTGGGTCAGCGCGGGCGCGCGATCCCACGCTCCTCGGGGCGGCACGGCACATGCGACGGTGTCAGTGGAGCCGCGAGCCGCCACCCTCTTCCGAGGGGAGAACGAGATGAACGAGCTGATTGTGTTGGGTTGTCCGAACTGCCCCACGAACGTCGCCGCGCGGTCGTGGGCCGCCTCAGATCTGCTGCCGGTGCTCGGCATGCTCCTGCTGCCGCTCGCGGTGATGGGCGCAGTGATGGTGGTCGTGGGGCTCAAGCGCCCGCTGCTCGGCGCGGCCATGCTGCTCGGCGTGGGCCTCGGCGGCTTCCTCGACGGCATCGTGCTGCACCAGGTGCTGCAGTGGCACAGCATGCTCTCGAGCCGGGTGCCGCCCGATGACCTCGTGTCCATGAAGTACAACATGGTCTTCGACGGCGTGTTCCACCTCGTCACCTGGCTCGCCACCGTCGCGGGCCTCGCCCTGCTCTACCGCAGCGCGCGGCACGGCGACCTCGAAGGGCGGCCGCTCGTCGCCGGGCTGCTCGGGGGCTGGGGCCTGTTCAACTTCGTCGAGGGGCTGTTCGACCACCAGGTGTTCGGGCTGCACCACGTGCACCCCGGCGCAGGGCAGCTCGCGTGGGACGTCGCCTTCCTCGCGAGCGGGCCCGTGCTCGGCATCATCGCGGCGCTGCTGACGGTGCAGCGGAACGTTCACGTGCCGCGGCTGCGCTCGTATCCGTGAGCGCGCGGGCCGAGCGTTCCTCTGCCCCGGGGCGGGCCGGAGCGCGTTGGGTGGCCTGCGGCTCGAGCTCGCGCTCGTCGCCCTCGCACGCCGGGACGGCGAAGAAGCTCGCGCCGATCAGCAGCGCGGTCGCCAGCTCGACTCCGAGCGTGCGCCGGCGGCGGTGGCGCAGTCGTCGTGCGCGTGCGATGCGATCACCGAGCGCGCTCACCGGCTGGCGTCGCCCTTCACGCGCGGGTTGCGAGGTGCCGAGACGTTCGCGGCGCGCGGCTCGCGCTGCTGCTCGCACGGCGGCGTGAGCGCTCGTGGGCTCACCGGCACGGTGAGGCGGGCACGCAGCGCGCACGGCACGGCGTCGCAGGCTCGGGGCTTCGGCTTCTTCACTCTGCCTCCCAGCGGAGCTTCAGGCCCCCGCGAATCGAGAACGGAGCCCCGAGGGTGTCGACGCCCGCGCGGCCGACGAGGTACTCGCGGTCGAACAGGTTCTCGACCGCGAGGAAGGCGTCGAGCTTCCAGAACACGCGGCGGCTGAGCAGCGCGTCGACGACGACGTAGCCGGCCATCGGCAGCGTGTTGAGGTCGTCCTCGAACTGCGGCCCGACCCAGCGCAGCTGCACGGTCGCGGTGAGCAGCCGCGGGTCGTCGTACGTGACGGCCGCGAACGCGCGGTGCTGCGGGTCCTGCGGCAGCTGCTTGCCGGCGAGCTCGGGCGCGTTCGGCGCCGACGTCACCGCCGACTCGACGTACGTGTAGCCGGCGCGCGCCCAGAGCCAGTGCACCGGCCTGAAGCGCGCGTCGAGCTCGACGCCGCGCACGCGCGCGCTGCCGAGGTTCTGCCGCTGCCGCCCGCCGCTGGGCACCGTGACGTTGACGATCGGCGAGCGCCAGTCGCTGACGAACGCGGTGGCGCTGACGCTCAAGCGGGGCGAAGGCTCGACCGCGACGCCCGCCTCGGCGCCCCACAGCGTCTCGGGCTCGAGCGCCGGGTTCGCCTGCGTGAGCACCGTGCCGACCTGAAACGGGCGGTACAGCTCGTTGAGCGTCGGCGCGCGAAAGCTGCGGTAGCCCGAGCCGCGAACCGTGAGCCACTCGAGCGCGCGCACGCGGAAGCCGAGGCGCGGGCTCAGCGCCCAGCTGAAGCGATCGGGGTAGCGCAGCTCGTCGGCGAGGCCGCCGGTGTCTCGCCAGCCGTCCCACCTCAGGCCGGCCGTCAGCTGCAGCCACGGGAAGATGTCGTACTGGCTCTGCAGGAACAGCCCGCCGAACTGCTGCTCTCCGCCCGTGACGCGCGTCGTGCCGGCGGGGAAGCGGGTCTCGCGCGAGACGCCGTGCGCGCGCCGCGCGTCGAGGCCCGCCACGACGCGGTGCGGCCCGAGCAGCGAGAACGTGCGACTCGTGAAGACCGCGGACAGGCCCTGCTCGTTCGACGGCACGTCTTGCACCGCCGCGAGCGTCTCGGTGTCGCGGCCCATGCCGACGCGCGCGCGCTGCTGCCCGAAGCGCGAGTGGCGCGCGAGCAGCGACACGTCGAGGTGGCCTTCGCTCGCCACGTCGAAGCGGCCCGAGACGTCGACCTGCGCGACGTCGACCGTCGAGCTGGTGAAGCGCGTGCCGCCGTTCTGGCTCTCGCGGAAGGCGGCGACGTGCGCCTGCAGCCTCGCGCCGCTCGCCGGCCGGTACTCGACACGCGCGTCGACGAGCCCGCTCAGGCTTGGAGTCGTCGCGTCGATCGCCCCGCGGTCCCACGGCGCGACGAGGGTGTAGCCGTTCGAGCCGAGCAGCTCGACGTTGACCGCGGCGCCGACGTCTCCGAAGCGGCGCGCGGCGCGGGCCGCCACGTTGAACGTGTGGAACGCGCCGTACGAGGCCTCGGCGTCGAGCTGCGTGCCGGTGATGGGCCGCGAGACGAGCTGCACGACTCCGCCGAGCGCGCCGCTGCCCCACAGCGCCGAGGCGCCGCTCGGGACGATCTCGATGCGCTCGAGCCCCAGGCGCGGAGCCGCGCGCCAGTACACCCAGCCGCCGAACGCGTCGTTGAGCGGGACTCCGTCGGCGAGCACGAGCGCGCGCGAGACGGCCGAGGGCCCCAGCCCGCGCAGGTTCACGCCCTGCGACGTCGGATCTGCGACGAGGCTCGAGCTGCGGCGGAACGTCGCCGCCGACGGCGCCGAGCGCACGAGCAGGTCCTGCGTGAGCGTGGGACTCACGATGATCTCCTCGCGGGGAACGAGGGTGACGGTCGCGACGACGTCGCGCAGCGCCGCCGGTGCGCGCGTCGCGGTGACGACGGTCGAGCCGGTCGGCGCGTCGGCGGGGGCTCCGCCGTCGGGGACGGCTGCGACGTAGAGCAGACCGAGCACGCTCATCATGGCCGCCTTGCGATGCCACAGACGGCGACCTCTGCGACAGGGAAGATCACCGTGCAGAGGTGCGCGCCGCCGCACGACGCCCCGACGCCCGAGCGCTGCCAGTCGGCCGCGAGGTGCCCGACACCCTCGAAGAAGGAGGCGTTGCCGACGGCGCGCGTCGGGCCGAGCAGCGTCAGCGGGGGCGAGGCGATCGGCATGGGGCCGGGGGCGGAGATCACGCGCCGTGCCAGCGGCACCGCACAGCGGTGCGCGACCGCCGCCGGGCACCCCGCGGTAACTTGCGCGAGCAGGCGAGTCACCGCCCCCGGCGCCTGCGTTTCGGTTAAAGCGTTACCGGTGGGTGCGCACTTCCCCGACGATTTCACCTTCGGCGTCGCCACCTCGGCCTACCAGGTCGAGGGAGGCATCGAGAACGACTGGTCGCAGTGGGAGCGGCTCGGCAAGCTGAAGGAGCCGCACGCGCGCTGCGGCCGCGGCGTCGAGCACTGGCAGCGTTTCGAGTCCGACCTCGACCTCGTGCAGGAGCTCGGGGTGTCCGCGTATCGCCTCTCGCTCGAGTGGGCGCGCATCGAGCCGCGCTTCGGAGAGCTCGACCGCGCGGCCGTCGACGGCTACCGGCACCGCCTGGAGGCGATGCGGGCGCGCGGCATTCGGCCGATCGTGACGCTGCACCACTTCACGAACCCGCCGTGGCTGCACGAGCGGACGCCGTGGCACTCGCACGAGGTGCTCGGGCCCTGGCGCCGCTACGCGAAGCTGTGCGCCGAGCTGCTCGACGGGCTGGGCGCGGCGGTGATCACCTTCAACGAGCCGATGGTGTTCGTGCTCGGCGGGTGGCTGCAGGGCGTGATGCCCCCCGGGCTGACCGACGCGCGGCTCGCGGCGGCGGCGATCGAGAACGTGGCGCGCGCGCACGTCATCGCGCGCGAGGAGCTCATCGCGCGATCGAAGGCGGTCACGTGCGGCATCTCGCAGCACGTGATGGTGTTCGCGCCGGAGCGGAAGTGGAACCCGTTCGACCAGGCGCTCACGCGCATCGCGCAGGAGAACTTCAACCACGCGCTGCTGCGCGCGCTGACGACCGGAGAGCTGGCGCTGCGGATGCCGGCGGTCATCTCGCTGAAGCGGCGCATCGACGGCGCGCGGGACTCGATGGAGTTCCTGGGGGTCAACTACTACACGCGCTCGCACCTCAAGTTCGTGCCGCGCCCGCCGTTCGCGCAGTTCGGCTTCCGCGACGTGCACGGGCGCGGGCTGACCGACATCGGCTGGGAGGACTACCCCGAGGGGTTTCTGCAGGTGCTGAAGGACATGAAGCAGTACCGGCTGCCGGTGTGGGTGACGGAGAACGGCATCGACGATCGCCGCGGCGACCGGCGGCCCTCGTTCATTCACCGGCACCTCAAGGCGCTGCTCGACGCGCGCGCCGAAGGCGTCGACGTGCGCGCGTACCTGCACTGGTCGCTGCTCGACAACTTCGAGTGGCTCGAGGCCTGGGGGCCCCGCTTCGGGCTCTACCGCGTCGACTTCGAGACCCTCGAGCGGACCCCGACGCCGGCCGTGCCCTACTTCCGCAAGCTCGCCACCACCCGCGAGCTCGTCGCGCCCTAAAAAGGGGCCAGTCCCCTTTTCCTGGCGCGAATTGCCTCCCCGGGTGGCGGGGCACGTCGCGCGGGCGACGGGCTCCCTGGTAGAAGGGGCGGCCATGACTCCCGTGCTGTCGACCGTGATTCTCGACCCCACGACCGCGATGGTCGGTGGCGCTGCGCTCGCGCTGTTCTCCGCGAAGCTGATCTGGAAGAGCCCCGAGGTCGAGCTCAAGCGCACCATCGCGCTCGGCGCCGTGTGGGGCCTCTATTACGGCCTCACCGTCGCGTGGATGTACTTCAACTACACCGACTGGATGCTCGCGTACCTCGTCGACTCGCGGAACCTCTCGGTGCCCCTCACCTTCGCGATCTTCGTCGCAGTCCTCGTCATTCACGGCGCCGTCGCCGCCGCCGGAGTCGGCGCCCTCGTCATGCACAAGAAGCTCGGCTGGGCCATCGCGATCGCCGCGGGCATCGGCCTCACCAACCTGCTCATCATGGCGCTGCAGGGCCACGCCTATAACCACTTCGGCACCTACGCCGAGTACTGGGCCGGCACCGCCAAAGAGCTCTCGCAGGATCCGCGCGCGCAGATGGGCATGACCGTCGCCGGCCTGCTCGCCGCCCCGGGCGGCATCGGCGCCCTCGTCGTGCGCTTCGTGATGGGCCGCAGGGCCTCGCGCACCCCCGCGACCCCGGCGCAGTCGGCGGTCGCGGCGTGACCAAGGCGGAAAAGGTCCCCAAGAAGCCGCTGCTCGAGCGGGTCGGCATCAGCTACTTCGAGCGCCGCAGCGCCCGCACCGAGCGCATCGAGTCTGGCGACGCCGTCCACATCCTCAACCCCGAGGAGAAGAAGGCGCTCGAGCGCGTCACCCAGGGCGCCATCGCGCGCGCTGCGATGGCCGGCGCGCTCAGCTCGATCGCCGCGGGCCTCGCCGAGGTCATCGCCAACGACACCGCCGGCGAGCACTCGGCGACGCCGAACCTCATCGCCTGGTGGGTGCTCGTGCTCGGCGTCACCGTCGTGGCGTCGATCGCCGAGATCGCCTTCCTCTACTGGGACACGCTGCGCAGCGTTCACGAGCTGTCGCGGCAGGCCGGCCTCGGCCTGTTCCACGGCAAGAAGGACGACCACGTGATGGTGGCGACCGTGCTCGCCCGCGCCGCGCTCGAGCTGCCGAACCCCGTCGACAACCGCTGGGGCATCAACCCGCGCCGCGAGTCCAACAAGTGGGCGCTGCTGGCCTCGTCGCTGCTCTACAAGGCGAAGGTCGGCATCACGAACTTCCTGTTCAAGGCGCTCATTCGCCGGATGCTCGGCCGCGTGCTGTTGCGCCAGGCGCTCGCCAACGTGCTCGCCTTCGTCGCGGTGCCGGTGACGGCGCTCTGGAACGGCTACGTCTGCTGGCGCGTGATGCGCGAGGCGCGGCTGCGCGCCATGGGCCCGTCGGCCACGCGCGAGCTCGTCGACGTCATCTTCGCGGACCGGGGCGACCTCGACGAAGCGTCGCGGCTCGCCGCGCTGCGCGCCGTCGCCGCCGCCATCGTCCGCACGCAGGACCTGCACCCCAACCTGCTCTCGCTGTTCGACCAGGTCGCGGCGAAGGCCGGCTACCAGGGCAACGAAGAGGTCGACGACCCGGGCGAGTTCCTGCGGTCGCTCGCCTCGCTGTCGCCCGAGGGCAAGCGGCTCGCCATTCAGACGCTCGCCATCGCCTGCATCGTCGACGGCCAGCTCGCGCGCAAAGAGAAGCTGCTCTTCTCCGAGGCGCTCGCCGCCGCCGGACGACCGGTCGATCTGCGGCCGCTCGAGAAGCTCTGCCGCGAGTTCGTGCGCGGCCAGGGCTGGGCCGACGACGCCATCCGCGCGCTGTAGCGGAAATGGGGACTGTCCCCTTTTTCGCAAGCGCGCGGAACGACTGCGCCCGCCGAAATGGGGACTGTCCCCTTTTCAGCCCTGCAGCTCCTGCCAGCGCGCGTAGAGCCGATCGACTTCCTTCGTCGCCGCGTCGAGCTCGCCGCTCAGCCGCACCAGCTCGGTCGCGTTCGTCGCGGCGGCGGCGAGCTGCGCCTCGAGCTCCGCCTTGCGGGCCTCGGCCTTCTCGATGGCCGCCTCCATGCCGTCGAGCTCGCGCTGATCTTTGTACGAGAGCTTGCCGCCGGCCTTCTTCGCGGGCGCCGGCGGAGCCGCAGCGACCGGCTTCGCCGCCTCAGCCGCCTTCGGCGCGTCGACGCGCAGGCGCCGGTACATCTCCCAGTTGCCCTCGTAGCGGGTGACCTTGCCGTCGCCCTCGACCGCGAGGATCGACGTCGCGACCTTGTCGAGGAACCAGCGGTCGTGGGTGACGAGCAGCACCGCGCCCTGGAACTCGACGAGCAGGCGCTCGAGCACGGTGAGCGTGACGAGGTCGAGATCGTTCGTCGGCTCGTCGAGCACGAGCACGTTCGCCCCCTCGAGGAACAGCTTCGCGAGCAGCAACCGATTGCGCTCGCCGCCGCTCAGCGCGCGCACCTTCATGCGCTGTGCGGGCACCGGGAAGCCGAGGTCGTCGAGGTAGTCGCTGGTGCGGACCTTCCGATCTCCGAGCAGCACCCACTCGTCGTGGTGCGCGGCCTCGAGCACGGTGTCGTCCTCGTCGAGCTTGAGCCGCTGCTGGTCGTAGTAGGCGACCTTCGTCTTCGGCCCGAGCGTGACGGAGCCGTGATCCGGCGCGAGCTCGCCGATCAGCGTGCGCAGGAGCGTCGTCTTCCCCGCTCCGTTCGGGCCGACGATGCCGATGCGCTCGCCGGGCTGCACGATGAGGCTGACGCCGTCGAAGATGCGCCGCGCGCCGTACGACTTCGACACGCCCTTCGCCTCGATGACGGTCTGCGACATGCGCGGCGCCGGAGCCAGTTGCAGCTGCGGCACCTTCGGCTGCACGTACCCCTTCTCCTGCATCAGCTTGCGCGCCCGCTCGATGCGCGCGCGGCTCTTCGTGCGCCGGGCCTCGACGCCCTTGCGCAGCCACGCGACCTCCTGCGCGATCCACCGCTCGCGCTTGTGCTGGGCGACGGCGGCGTCCTCCGACGCCTTCAGCTTCTGCTCGAGGTACAGCTCGTAGTTGCCGGGGTAGCTCGTGCAGCCGAGGCCGGTGAGCTCGACGATGCGATCGACGAGGCCGTCGAGGAAGTAGCGGTCGTGCGTGACGAGCAGCAGCGCGCCCGAGAAACGATCCAGCTCGTCCTCGAGCCACTCGACGGTCTCGGCGTCGAGGTGGTTCGTCGGCTCGTCGAGCATGAGCAGCTCGGGCCGCGAGAGCAGCGCGCGCGCGACGGCGACGCGCTTCTTGAGGCCCCCGCTGAGCTCGGAGACGGGGCGGTCCCAGTCCTTCACTCCGAGGCGGTCGAGCAGCGTGCGGGCCTCGTGGGCGGTGTCCCAGCCTCCGAGCGCCTCGATGCGCTCGGCGAGCTGCGAGAGCCGCGACAGCGCCTTCTCGTCTTTCAGGTCGCCGGAGAGCCGCGCGTGCTCCTCGAGCGCCTCTTTGAGCGGCCGCTGGGCGACCTCGAGCTCGGACGCGACGGTGGCGCCGGGAGGAAACGACGGCTCCTGCGGCAGGTAGGTGAGCCGCGCGCCGCGCTGGAGCTGCAAGAGCCCCGAGTCGGCCTTCACCTCTCCCGCGAGCACCTTCATCAGCGTCGACTTGCCCGAGCCGTTGACGCCGACGAGGCCGACGCGCTCGCCCTCTTCGATCACGAAGTCGAGGTGGGAGAAGAGCGTGCGGCTCCCGAAGGAGAGCGACACATCAGCGGCGCGGAGCAACGTCACGGTGCTTGGGAACGTCTACCATCGCGCGTTGTCGGTGCCACCCATGCTTCGACTCGCCGCCGCCGCGCTTTTGCTCGCCGTCGCCTGCCGCAGCAGCAAGGCGGCTCCCGATGCGGGCGTCTTCGACCCCTACGCGCGCCTGCAGAGGCTGCACCCGCGGCTGCCGAAGCCCGGCCCCGACGACTGGAGGGCGCGGTTCGAGGAGCCTCCGCAGAGCTTCGCGCAGTACCGCGACGTGGCGTGGGGAGCCCAGCGCGGCCGCAGCACGCTCTACGTCGTCGTGCTCGGCGACGTGCCCGCGGCGCACGCGCGCATCATCGAGCAGACGACGCAGCTCTTGAGCGTGTACTTCTCGTTGAAGGTGAAGCGGCTGCCCGACGTGCCGCGCGCGAAGATCCCCGACCGTGCGTACCGGCAGCACCCGGTGACGGACGACGTGCAGCTCCACACGCGGTGGGTGCTGGACGAGCTGCTGCCGCCGCTGCAGCCCCCCGACGCGCTCGCGCTGCTCGCCTTCACCGCGGACGATCTCTTCCCCGACCCGGACTGGAACTTCGTCTTCGGAGAGGCGCAGCCGCTCGAGCACACCGGCGTCTGGTCGCTCGCGCGCCTGGGCGACCCGGTCACCGAGCCGGAGCTCGTCCTGCGCCGCACGGGCAAGACGGCGGTCCACGAAGCCGGCCACGCGTTCGGGCTCGCCCACTGCGCCGAGGCGCTCTGCGTGATGAACGGCGCGAACTCGCTGCAGGAGGGCGACCGCGCGCCGATGGAGCCGTGCCCCATCTGCCTCAAGAAGCTGCAGCACGCCTTCCACTTCGACGTGACCGCCCGGTTCCAGCGGCTGTGTGCGTTTCATACCGACGCCGGACTCACCGCCGAGCGCGCCGAGTGCCTTGCTTCTCTGGATGCGCTTGACGCAGGGCGTTAGGTTAAACGGCAGCCATGAGACCTGCGCCCGAAGAGAAGTTCACCCCGTTCATGACCGCCCTGTGCTTCGGGCGCATCGAGGAGGACCTCATCCTCCCGTACCCCAAGACGCAGCCGAAGGACGTCGAGCTGCTCAAGAACGTCATCGCTTCCATCGAGCAGCTGCTCAAGCCGCACGAGAAGGACTTCCGCAAGTGGGACCGTGAGGGCGAGCTGCCGCCGGCGTTCATCGAGGAGCTCAAGCAGTTCGGCCTGTTCTCGCTGGTCGTGCCCGAGGCGCACGGCGGCATGGGCATGAACGCGACGGCGTACAGCCGCACGCTGCAGGAGATCAGCAAGTACGACGGCAGCACCGCGGTCACCATCGGCGCGCACTCGTCGATCGGCATGCGCGGCCTCTTGTTGTTCGGCACCGACGAGCAGAAGGCGCGCTACATGCCGAAGCTCGCGACGGGCGAGATGATCGCCGCGTTCTGCCTCACCGAGCCCGGCAGCGGCTCGGACGCGGCGTCGATCAAGACGAACGCCGTGCGCGACGGCGACGACTGGGTCCTCAACGGCAACAAGCTGTGGATCACGAACGGCGGCATCGCGCAGTTCTTCACCGTCTTCGCGAAGACCGGCGACAAGACCGAGCGCGGCAACATGACGGCGTTCATCGTCACGCGCGACATGGCCGGCGTCAGCGTCGGCCCGCACGAGGACAAGATGGGCCTGCGCGCCTCGTCGACGACGACGGTGCACTTCGACAACGTCCGCGTCCCCGCGAACAACGTCCTCGGAGAGGTCGGCAAGGGCTTCAAGGTCGCGATGAACATCCTGAACTCGGGCCGCAGCGGCCTGGGCGGCGGCACCGTCGGCGGCATGAAGGTGCTCATCGAGCGCTCGACCCGCCAGGCGAAAGAGCGCGTGCAGTTCGGCCGCCCCATCTCCGAGTTCGGCCTCATCAAGCAGAAGATCGGTCACATGGTCGTCGAGTGCTACGCGACCGAGTCGACGGTCAACATGGTGAACCACTTCGTCGACAGCGGGATCAAGGACTACGCCGTCGAGGGAGCCATCGCGAAGGTGTTCGGCAGCGAGGCGCTGTGGCGCACCGCCGACGAGGCGCTGCAGATCGCCGGCGGCAACGGCTACATGTGCGAGTTCCCCTACGAGCGGATGATGCGGGACGCGCGCATCAACCGCATCTTCGAGGGCACGAACGACATCTTGCGGCTGTTCATCGCGCTCACCGCGATGAACGAGGTCGGCGCCTCGCTCAAGGAGCTGGCCCACTCGCTCAAAGGCATCTTCGACTCGCCGATCAAGGGCTTCGGAGTGCTCTCGGAGTACGCCCGCCGCCGCGCCTCGCTCGCGACCGGCCTGCCCGCGCTCGAGAAGACGACGTTCACCAAGCTGCCCGCCGTGCTGAAGCCGAAGGCCGAGCTGTTCGAGGACCTGACGCGCAAGCTCGCCGGCGCCGTCGACCGCATCTTGCGCAAGCACGGCAAGGAGATCATCGGCAAGCAATTCGCCTCGAAGCGCCTCGCCGACGCGATGATCGATCTGTTCGTGTTCGCGTGCACGCTGTCGCGCGTCTCGACCGCGCTCGAGTCGAAGGGCATGGCCGCCGTCGAGAAGGAGCTGCAGATCCTCGACGTGCTCTCGGGCCAGGTGCGCCGCCGCGTGAACGGGAACTTCTCGAAGATCGACGACAACGACGACGAGCAGATCAAGGCGCTCGCAGATCACGCGCTCGAGGCCGAGAAGTACGTCTGGGACAACCTCTGAGCCGCTCGCCGTCGTCGCGCTGGTGACGAGCCGGCGGGCCCATCCCCCATTCGGGGGATGGTGGCGGTTCCCCGTGCGCGCGTAGCTTCCGCGCACTCAAAGCAGCGGAGGGGACCGCATGAACCGCAATGGCCTCGTCGTGCTCACCGTCGCCGTGGCCGGGCTCGCAGGCTGCTCGGGCTCGATGTCCGATCCCGATGGTGGGAGCGGCGGCGGCGTCGCGGGCGGCGCCGGCGGCGGCGTCGCGGGGGGCGCCGGCGGTGGCGTCGCGGGCGGTGCCGGCGGGGGCGTCGCGGGCGGTGCCGGCGGGGGCGTCGCAGGGGGCGCGGGTGGCGG
>CALJKW010000066.1 GCA_937980205.1 uncultured Myxococcales bacterium
CCGTGAGGGAGAGCGCCTCCGGCGGGGCGGGGAGCAGGCTCCCCGGGGATTGTGCTGAATCTCCCATTCCCGTGAGGGAGAGCGCCTCCGGCGGGGCGGGGAGCAGGCTCCCCGGGGATTGTGCTGAACCTGCCTTTTCCGTGAGGGAGAGCGCCTCCGGCGGGGCGGGGAGCAGGCTCCCCGGGGATTTTCCTGTGAGGGAGAACGCCTCCGGCGGGGCGGAGATCCACGCGTGAGCCAGGGCTCAGCGGGCGCGACGAAGGCCGCGGCGCCGCCGGTGCTGCGCCTCGTTCACGCGATCGTCTTCCTGGGCTTCGCGTCGGCGGCGATGGCGGGCACGCACCAGGAGCTCTTGCAGCTCTGGCGCGTCGTCACGCAGCCGTACAACGCCGGGACTCCGCCGCTGCCGATCGCTTGCGCGTCGGGCATCGTCGCCGCGCTCGGCGCGCTGTTCCTCATCGCGCGCGTCGGCCTGGGCAAGACCGTGCCGCTGTGGGGCTCGGCGCTGCTGTTGCTCGCGTTCCTCGGCAGCCTCACGGTGCTCACCGCCGACCCGAAGCAGCGCACCGTGCCCGGCGCCAACGTGACGGTGCTCGAGAAGGGCAAAGAGCTTCACCTCAAGCTCAACGAGGGGCTGCAGAAGACCGGCCGGCTCTCGTCGAGCCCCGAGGTGTACACGCTCGAGGGCGCGAGCCCCTTTCACAAGCGAGCGCTCAACGCGCTGCCGTGGCACGTCGAGAAGGTGAACCGCACGGACGCGCTGCCCGACGGCGCCGAGCCGGGCTGGCTGCTGGTGCAGCCGTCGGCAGATCTGGCGAGCTACGTCATCACCTGCGTCGGCATCGACAGCGAGGGCGAGCCTTCACTGCTTCGTCAAGAGGGAAATCCCATCGAGTACCGCGGGGCCTACAACCCTGACGCGGCGAGGTGACCGGCCTTTTCTCCTTTTGACACGCTGCTTTTGCGGCAAGTACCATCGCCACTCATCTTCTCTTCATTCCTATAGGACCGGAGAACGTCGGACATGCTCAAGGGCAAGACTCCACTCATCGTGGCGCTGGTGTTGGGCCTCTTCGCAGGCATCGTCGCGTACTCCGCGATCAAGAAGAAGGAAGCGGACGTCCGCCGCGGCTGGAACCTGGTTCCGGTCGTCGTCGCCGCCGTCGACATCTCCGAAGGTACGGTCGTCACCTTCGACATGATCTCGCAGCGCTCGGTGCCCGAGCAGTTCATCACGAGCTCGGTCGTCAAGCCCGACTCGGCGAGCTACGTCGTGAACCAGAAGGTGCTCGTGCCGGTGCAGGCCGGTGACCCGCTGCTCTGGTCGCAGTTCGAGACCACGAAGGCCGCAGAGCGCCTGTCCACCAAGGTCCAGAAGAAGGCCCGCGCGATCACCATCGAGGCCGGCAAGACGACGGCCGTCGGCGGCTGGGTTCGCCCGAACGACCACGTCGACGTGATCGGCACCTTCAAGGATCCGCAGACCAACGAGTCGGTCGCCGTGACGCTGCTGCAGAACGTCATCGTGCTCGCCACCGGCAAGATCACCGGCACCACGAACGTGAACCTCATCCCCGAGTCGCAGCGCGAGTACTCGAACGTCTCGCTGCTCGTCATCCCGGAAGAGGCCGAGATCCTCGTGCTGGCCTCCGAGCTCGGCGGCCTGACGATGTCGCTGCGCAACGAAGACGACGTCGACGTCATCGAAGAGCGCGGCCGCGCCACCATCAACACGCTGCTCTCGGGTGAGCGCACCCGCGTTCTCCAGCAGAAGCGGTTCAACACCATTCAGGTCATCCGCGGCGCGGGCGAGCAGAAGGCGCCTACCGGCCCGTAAGGGCCACGAGGTCACGACCCCATGGCCGGCATTCTCGCAGGCATCGTCTTACTGCTGGTCACCGGCTCGGTCTTCTTCTTCAGCCTGGTGATCGCCGGGGTGTTGTCGAAGGCCTACGAGCAGTACCAGGAGCGGTACGTCGTCAAGTCGATGAACGACTTGAGCGACATGTTCCTCTTCATCGACCCGCGTCAGATGCTGATTCTGAACGTGGCCTCGATGTGCTTGCTGGGCCTGTTCAGCTACGTCGTCTTCAACCCGCTCGTCGCCGTCGGCGCCACCATCTTCGGCTTCTTCCTGCCGATGATCATGGTGAAGCACTACCGCCTGCGGCGCATCAAGAAGTTCAACACGCAGCTCGTCGACGCCCTGCAGGCGATGGCGAACGCGTTCAAGGCCGGTCTCACGTTCCAGCAGGCGATCGAGCACGTCGCAAGAGAGGCGATGCCTCCGCTCAGCCAGGAGTTCGGCCTGTTCGTGAAAGAGGCCAAGCTCGGCGTCCCGATCGAAGAGGCGCTGGTGAACATGGGCAAGCGCGTCGGCTCGGACGATCTCGAGCTCGTCGTGACCGCGACCAACATCTCCCGTCAGCTCGGCGGCAACATGGCCGAGATGTTCGAGACGCTCTCCGGCACCATCCGCGAGCGCTTCCGCCTCGAGGGCAAGATCGACGCGCTCACCAGCCAGGGCAAGCTGCAGGGCTGGGTCGTCGCCTCGATGCCGCTCATCCTTGGAATGGTCCTCAACTACATGAGACCGGACCTCATGCAGCCGATGCTCGATCACATCTTCGGGTACATCCTCGTCGGCGCCATCGGCATCATGGAGATCATGGGCATCTTCATCATCAGACGAATCGTCAACATCGACATCTGAACGGAAGCCGCTTGCGTCCGATACCCTTCGCGATACTTCGTTGGCCCCTTGCGGTGCGTGCTCACGGACAAACCACGTCCGCTCCGCGCGCTCCTCGGGGCGGCCCCGTCTCGCTCGGGTCTCGAACGCAAGCTCCAGCCACCATGACCGCGGGGTGCCGGAATGCATGAGGTATTGACGAACATCCTGATGGTCGGCGCGGCGGTGTTCTGCGCCGCTGCGATCGGCTTCCTGGCCGTCGGGCTCTACACCAACGTCTTCGAGCGCTTCCTCACCGAGGTGAAGGAAGAGTCCGCGGGCGGCGTCTCCGGCGCCGGCTCGGTCGTCATCCGCAAGCTCGGCACTGCGAACCGGCGCTTCATGTGGCCGGGCTACGAAGACAAGCGCCGTCGGGCGCTCATCAAGTCGGGCGAGCCGAAGGGCTACAAGCCCGAAGACATCATGGCGCTGCAGGAGATCGGCTTCGTCGTCGGTCTGCTCTTCGGCCTGGTGCTGATGAACTCTGTGGGGGTGAACCTCGCGGCGTCGCTGGTCGTCGCGCTGCTCGGCATGTTCTATCCGCTCATCTGGTTGAACGACCAGGTGAAGCGGCGTCACCTGCTCATCAGCCGAGCGCTTCCTTTCAATCTCGACCTGCTCACGCTCTCGGTCGAGGCCGGTCTCGACTTCACCGCCGCGCTCGCGAAGGTGGTCGAGAAGGGCAAGCCGGGCCCGCTGAAGGACGAGCTGCAGATCGTCTTGAAGCAGCTCAAGATGGGCAAGACGCGTGAAGAGGCGCTCAAGGCGATGATCGCCCGCGTCGACCTCCCCGCGCTGTCGACGTTCGTCACCGCGCTGATCCAGGCCGACAAGATGGGCACCTCGCTCGGCAAGGTGCTGCGCATTCAGTCGACCCAGATGCGCATCGATCGCACCCAGCGCGCCGAGAAGCTCGCCAACGAAGCGCCGGTGAAGATGCTCTTCCCGCTGATCGCCTGCATCTTCCCCACGGTCTTCATGGTGCTGTTCGGGCCGATCGTCTTCGCCTTTATGTTCGGCAACGTGGGTGGGTAAAAACAGGGCCGGCTTGCGTCCGATCCGCTTCGCGCTGCTTCGTTGGCCGCTGCGGGACCTGCTCATGTACATGCCGCCGTACACTCCGCGAGCTCCTCGCGGTCGCCTCGCATCACTCGCGTCTCGAACGCAATCCGGCCCTGTTTTGGAGCGATGCCGCTAAGGCTGTTCATCGCCCGGGGAAACGCGCAGGGGCAGAGCTTCATCGCCGTTCAGAGCACGGTCTTCATCGGCCGGGATCCGGGCTGCGACGTCGTGCTCTCCGACACCGGCGTCTCCGGCCGGCACGTCCGCATCGTCGAGCGCGAGGGCCGCTACTTCGCGGAAGATCTGACCAGCGCGAACGGCACGCTCCTCAACGGCGCTCCGCTGCCGGCGCAACAGGAGCTCTCCGACGGCGACGCCCTGGGCATCGGCGCTGCGGTGGTGCAGCTGTCGATCCTCGACGCGCCCGATCTGAGCATCCGCAAGAAGCTCGTGCCGCAGGGCGTCTCGGTGTCGAAACAGCAGACCGGTGAGCGCGCTCCCGTGCGCGCCGACGGCGACGGCCCGACCGTTCCGGTGGGGAGGCCTCTGCGCGAGTCGGACACCGAGAAGACGGCTCCGATGGGCAGGCCGCTCGAGGGCCTCGAGCTGCCGCCGCCGCCGCTGCCGCCTCCGCCCGCGACGCTCAGCCACCCGAACGCGATGCCGACGCAGCAGGCGAAGGCGCTCTTCCCGTGGCCGAGCGAGGGCGAGCGGGAGACGAAGCCTGCGCCCGCCGAGCCGAAGCCCGTCGAGACGACCGAGCCGCACGGCAGGCCGGTCGTGCTCGTGCCGCTCGAGCCGCGGCAGCCGGCGCCCGCCGCGCCCGACGACGCGCTCGCGCAGACGGCGATCGACCCGCGGGAAAAGGCGACGATGGTGGTGCCTCCGCTGCCGGCGGCGGCCGAGCCGATGACCGCGCTCGACGCGTCGGTGGTCGAGCCGCCCGCCGGAGAGCCGACGCGGTCCGATCGGCCGGCGAACCCCGGCGCGGTGCTGGTCTCTGCTGCGGCGGTGCTCAAGCAGGCGCCCGACCCGGCGAACGTCGAGACGCGCATCGCCCCGTCGGCCGTCGTCCCCGCCAACGAGCCCGCGCGGCCCGTTGGCGAGTCGGCCGCCGATCGCGCGCGCAAGCGGCGCCACGCCTCGAGCACGCTCGGAGGGCAGCTCGCCTGGTACTGGAGCGAGCTCACGCCCCGCGCCCGAATCGTCATCGGCGTGCTCGTCATCGCCGTCGCGTTCGGCACCGGCTTCGGAGTGTGGACGGTGTACCGCCCGCCGCCGGGCCGCGCGCTGCCCGACGAGCCCGCGGTGCTCTCGTCGCGGCCCATCGAGTACAGCTTCGGCTACGGCGACGGCGTCGACTACGAGCACGTCGACTTCAAGGAGCTGCGCTTCGAGGTGAAGGCGGCGACCACCGCCGCGGTGATGGTGCACTACCGCGCGCAGGACGTCGGCCACGAAGAGGTGAGCATCTCGGTGAACGGCCGCGAGGCCGGCTTCGCGCCCGCCGACCTGGGCATGCCGGACCGAGATCTGGAGACGCTGCTCAGCCAGTTCTCGCTCGTGCGCGACGGCCCGAACGTCCTCGTCTTCGACAACGTGAAGAACCCGCCCGGCAAAGAGCCCTGGCGCATCTCGAACCTGTGGATGGAGCTCATCCCCGTGCCCGACGTCACGCCCGAGCAGGCGATGGCGGCGGCGAAGGAGGCGCACGCGAGGGCCGAGCTGCTCGAGAAGCAGCGCGCCGCCGGCGACGACACGCTGTTCAAGCTCTGGCGCACGTACCGCCAGGGGTGGATCGCGATGCTCGCGCTGAAGGAAGAGCAGCGCGGCTGGCTGTTCGCCGAGCTCAAGCGCCGCGCCGATGCCGCGCGCGTCGAGCTCGACGTGCAGTGCGGCACGCTGATGCTCGAGGCCAAGAAGCAGATCGAGCTCAAGAACCCCGAAGGCGCCAAGGAGATGCTCGAGGGCGTCTGGCGCTGGTTCCCCACGAGGGATCACCCGTGCCCGGCGCTCGCCGAGGAAAAGCTCCGCGAGTACGATCTCTGAGGGCCTTTGAAGCGTTTGGACGCACTCGCTACAATCGCGTCCGGTCGTCGTATTGCCTGTAGGCCGAGGTCACACACCCATGGCTCCTCCTCCCAGCGGCGCACCGCGCCGCCGTCCCACCAGCGCCGGAACCGGTCAGGCGCCCGCCGTCAGGGCGCGCAGACCGTCGACGGCAGCGGCGCCCGCGGTGAGGGCTCCAGCCGCGGCCGCACAGGCGAAGCTCGTCTGTCTCGCGGGTCCACAAGCCGGCAGCGAGTACGTGCTCGACGGCGACGAGATGGTGATCGGCCGCGCGGCCGACAACGCCGTCTCGATTCCCGACACCTCGGTCTCGCGCAAGCACGTGCTCCTGCGGAACACCGGCAGCGGCTGGGCGGCGAGCGACATGGGCAGCGGCAACGGCACGCTGATCAACTCGAACGCGATCGCCGAAGAGACTCCGCTGAACGACGGAGACGTCATCACGCTCGGCGACACCGAGCTGAAGTTCGTGATGGAGGGCGGCGGGGGCGCGGCGGACACCGGCGACTCGGCGCCGCTCGCGCGTCGCAACCGCGACATTCCGGTGCGCGGGCGGGCCCCGGTGCGCTCGAGCCGCGGCCGCATGCCGGCGGTCGACCCCGAGGCGAAGGCGAAGAAGAAGAAGCTCCTCATCCGCATCGGCGCGGGCGTGGTGATGGTCGCTCTGCTGGCGGTCGGCTGGCAGATCAAGGCGGCGAAGGACGACGCGAAGCGGAAGGCGGGCGAGCAGCAGTCGGCGAAGGTGATGGACCAGTGCCGGCAGATCGCGCAGGAGGGCAAGAACCTCGTGCGCGAGGGCAAGTGGGTCGAGGCCAAGGCGAAGTTCGAAGAGGTGCTCGGCATCTACCCCGACTTCGGCAACGGCACGATCCAGCAGTACATCGATCGCGCGAACAAGGAGATCCCCGCGCAGCAGGCGCTCGACGCCGCCGAGGCGGCGCTCAACGCGAGCAAGCTCGGCGTCGCGAAGAGGGAGCTCGACAAGATCCCCTCCGACACGCAGCAGTACGAGCGGCGCGACAAGCTGCTCGTGATGCTCGACGGCAAGGTCGATCAGAAGGTGAAAGACGCGCAGGTGCTGCTCGGCTCGACGAGCGACCGCGCGAAGATGGTGCAGCTGAAGGAGATGGCGGAAGACCTGCTCGCGGTGAAGTCCGAGCACCGCGAGGGCACCGAGTTCAAGAAGACCGCGGACGACGCGATCGACCGCATCGATCACCCCACCGTGTGTCAGTACGGCACGTGCGGCGGCAAGTGCTGCCCGCCGCCGACTCCGTGGACGGCGGTGCAGGAGCGCTTCAAGAGCGGCGATCAGTCGGGCGCGTTCGCGATGGCGCAGCAGTGCGCCGGCAAGGCCGCGCAGTGCAAGATGCTCGAGGGCCAGATCAAGGACTTCATGGAGAAGTTCAAGAAGCTCGAGTCGCTCTCTCCGCAGGAGCTGCGCGCGCTGCTCGCGCTCGACCGGAAGATCGGCGGCGGCCCGTCGACGCTGGCGAAGCAGATCGGCGTGCGCATCACGGCCAACTTCCTGCGCAAGGCGTCGTCGTGCAAAGCGAAGGGCGAGTGGTCGTGCGCGGCCGAGAACGCGAAGATCGTGCTCGAGGGTGACCCGAACAACGTCGAGGCGTCGGACATTCTTCGCGAGGCCAAGGGCAAGGCGAAGGACCTCTACATGAAGGGCTACTCGCTCAAGGGCCAGGATCCCGACGAGGCGATGCGCATCTTCAAGCAGGTCGTCGACATGACCTCGGCCGACGACGAGTACCACCAGAAGGCGCTCAACCAGCTCAAGAAGGGCGACAACTAGTCGTGCAGTCGCGGCGGCTCATCGGAGTCGTCGCGTTTGCGTTCGTCGGTGCCGGTGTCTTCTACGCCGCGGAGTCGTATCGGCCTGCACGAAGGGGCTGCCTGCTGCCGTCGCCATCGCTGGGTGAAGCCGCTGCCTCCCAGCTGTTCATCGAGGGCACGCTGGGCGTCGAGCAGAAGAACTGGCGCGGGGCGCGGCTGAAGCTCGCGCAGCTCAAACGCGAGCACCCGGGCTACGCGCGGGCGCTGTCTCTCGAGCGTGCGATCGACGAAGGCGAAGCCACCGAGCGCCTTCGACGCGCGAGCTTCTTGCTCGACGTCGAGGACTGGAGCGAGGCGAAACGCGAGCTCGACGCGATACCTCCATACACCACGCAGTACGCTGGCCGCGCTCGGCTTAGGGAGAGGCTCGATGAAGCCATCGCCCGGCTGGGGGCCGACGCCGAGCGTCTGAGGTCGGATCGCGGCGACCGTGAACAGATGGTGCGGCTCGAGGAGCTCGGCGCGCGGCTCGAGGAGCTCACGCCTGAATACGGCAAGGCTCTCCGTGCTGAGGCTCGTTCGGCACTCGAGGAGATCGACACGCCGTGGGCGAAGGCCCTCGAGCGCTACGACGAGGGTGACGTCGCCGATGCGCTCGCGCGCGCGAAGCGGTGCGCGAAGGAGCACGAAGAGTGCGCGCGCATGGCCAAGGTCTTCGCGGCGGTACAGGCGCAGCTGCCCAAGCTGTCGAAGCTGAGCACCCCGAAGCTGCTCGAGCTGTACCGGTCGTCTTTGGAGCTGTCCGAGGGCGAGGCGACGGTGAAGCTCGAGGACGAGCTCATCTCCCGCTACGAGGCGGTGGCTCGCCGGTGCCGCACCGCGGGGGACTGGGCCTGCGTCGACCGTCAGCTCGCGCTCGCCGACGACCTCCAGGTCGACTTCGAGGACTCGACCATCCGCGATGACCTCGAGGACTGGTTCGACCTCGAGGTGCAGCGCGCCACGGCCGAGCTTCCCAAGCAGCCCGCTCGGGCGAAGGCGATCCTGGTGCGGCTGTCGGGCCTCAAGAGCGTCGACTTCAACCGGGCGGCCCAGCTGCTCGAGCAGTGGAAGCAGCCGAAGCCGTGAAGCAGGGAGATCTGTTCGGGGGGAAACCGCCGCCGCCGCGGCCGACGCCGAAGCCGGCGGCTGCCCCTTCGCAGCCTGCGCCGCCGCCTGCTCCTGCCGCGCCTGCTCCTGTGCCGCCGCCGCCGCAGGCCCCACCGGCGCAGCGCGCACCCGCCGCGGCGCCGAAGGTGAAGGCCGTTCCGCGCATCCTCTCGGTCAGCGAGCTGACGAAGCAGATCAAGGACACGCTCGAGCCCTCGTTCAGCCGCGTGCTCGTGCGCGGAGAGATCTCGGGCTTCAAGGGCGCGAACACGCGCGGGCACCTGTACTTCGGCCTCAAAGACGCCTGGGCGCAGATCGACGCGCGCGTGTGGGCGACGACGGCGGCGAAGCTGAAGTTCGGCCTGCGCGACGGGCTCGAGGTCATCGCGGAAGGCAACCTCGACCTGTACCCGCCGTCGGGGCGCTACGCGCTGATCGTGCAGAAGCTCGAGCCGGCCGGGGTGGGCGCGCAGGCGCTGGCGTTCGAGCAGCTCAAGGCGAAGCTGCTTCAGGAAGGCCTGTTCGGCGAGAAGCGCAAGAAGCCGAAGATGAAGCTGCCGGCGCTGCCGCGCCGCATCGGCGTCGTGACGTCGGTGACGGGCGCGGCGCTGCGCGACTTCGTGAAGGTGCTGTACCGGCGGCACCCGCGGCTCTCGATCCTGGTGGCGAACGCGCGCGTGCAGGGCGACGGCGCGGCGATCGACATCGAGGGGGGCTTGAGGCGCCTGTACCGCACCGACGTGGACGTCATCGTCGTGACGCGCGGCGGCGGCTCGGCGGAAGACCTCTGGGCGTTCAACGAAGAGCGTGTGGCCCGGGCGATCTACGACTCGCCGGTGCCGGTGATCTCGGCCGTCGGCCACGAGGTCGACGTGACGCTCGCAGACTTCGTGGCGGATCACCGCGCGGCGACTCCGAGCCACGCGGCCGAGGCGCTGGCGCCGGTGCTCGCCGATCTCGAGCTGCACCTCGCGCGGCAGCGGCAGCGGCTGCACAAGGCCATCGAGCGGGTGGTGGTGGGCAACCGCGCGGTGATGGATCGCTACGGCCGGCGCCTCGGCGATCCGCGCCGGGGGCTCTCGCAGCACAAGATCCGCCTCTCCGAGCTCGCCGAGCGCATGGTGGGCGCCTGGCGCAAGTCGCACCGCGCGAAGTCGCAGGGCCTCAAAGAGCTCGAGCGCCGCATCTCTCGCGCGCGGCCGCAGGCGCGGCTTCAAGGCGTTCGCGAGCGGCTGAACGCCGCGTCGTCGCGGCTGCAGCGGGCGGGGCACGCGCTCGTGCGCCGCGAGCGGGCGCACCTGCACGAGCTGAAGGTCCAGCTGTCGCACCATGCTCCGAAGCCGCGCATCGCCGCCGAGCGCTCGAGGCTCGAAGGCACGGTGACGCGGCTGTCGAAGCTGTTCCAGTCGAAGTTCGCGCGCCAGCACGACCGGCTGCACGCGCTCGAGCGGCGGCTCGAGGCGCTGTCTCCGCTCAAGGTGCTCGCGCGCGGCTACTCGATCACGCGGCTCGAGAACGGGCACGTGGTGAGGTCGGTCGACGAGGCTCCGCCGGGCACGAAGATCCGCGTGCTGCTCGAGGGCGAGCAGGAGCTCGACGCCGAGGTTTTGGGCGGCAGGAAAAAGCAGTAAGAGCCCTCTGGTGGCCGCTCGGGACGACAAGAAAAACGGAGAGCAGTACAGCGACGTCGTGCAGCGGCTGCAGGCGCTCGTCGAGCAGCTCGAGGGCGGCGGTCTGTCGCTCGAAGACTCGCTCGAGAAGTTCGCCGAAGGCATTCAGCTCGTGCGCAAGGGCGAGAAGCTGCTGTCCGAAGCCGAGAAGCGCATCGAGCAGCTCTTGAGCGACGACAGCGGCAACAAGGTGGTGCCGCTGGAGCTCAAGGAGACGGGCGCCTCCGAGCCGGCTCAGAAGAAGGCTCCTGCACAGCAACAGGCTCCATCAGCGCGGAGGCCCGGGCCTCCCCCCGAGGAAGACGATGTCCCATTTTGATCTCGACGGTTGGCTCAAGGTTCAGCAGGCGCGGGTCGAGCAGGCGCTGGGCTCGAGGATGAAGGAGATCGCCGCGAAGGCGCCCAAGCGCCTCGCCGAGGCGATGGAGTACTCGCTCATGGCCGGCGGCAAGCGGCTGCGGCCGGTGCTCTGCTACGCGTTCGCGGACGCGGTCTCGCGCTCGACGTGCACGGCGGCCGATCGCGCGGCGACGGCGGTCGAGATGATCCATACGTACTCGCTCATCCACGACGACCTGCCGGCGATGGACGACGACGACCTGCGGCGCGGCCGGCCGACGAACCACAAGGTGTACGGCGAGGCGATGGCGATCCTCGCGGGCGACGCGCTGCTCACCGACGCGTTCGTGGGCCTCGAGGGGCGGCTGCCGACCGAGCTGGCGCTGGCGGCGGGCTCAGCGGGCATGGTCGGCGGACAGGTGCTCGACATCGCCGAAGACCGGCCGGCCGAAGAGGCGTACCTGCTCAAGCTGCACCGCGCGAAGACCGGGGCGCTCATCAAGTGCGCGTGCCGCATGGGCGTCATCGCCGGCGGCGGCACCGAGGCCGACCTGGCGGCGGCCGAGACCTACGGCGACGCGGTCGGCCTGGGCTTCCAGATCGCCGACGACATCCTCGACGTCACGGCGTCGGCGCAGGACATGGGCAAGCCGACCGGCGCCGATGCTGCCGCCGGGCGGCACACGTTCCCGGCGGTCGTCGGTCTCGACCGCTCGCGCGCGCTGGCGCAGGAGCAGGTGCAGCGGGCGATCGCCGCGATCGCGAAGCTCGAGCAAGAGGCCGGGCCGCTGGCGGCGCTGGCGCGGTACTCCGTTGAGCGGAAGAACTGACCCTTCGACCGGGTCCGCCTTCGGCGGTACCCGCTCAGGGCGCGCGGGATCTTTCAGTCCATGAGCGCCTCACGAACTGAAAGGCTCGATCAGTTGCTGGTCGAGCGCGGGCTCGCCGAGTCGCGCACGAAGGCGCAGGCGCTGATCCTCGCCGGGCAGGTGGTCGTCGGCGAGGCGCGCGTCGACAAGCCGGGCACGCGCGTCGCGCGGGACGCCGAGATTCGGCTCAAGGGCGAGGTGCTCAAGTACGTCTCGCGCGGAGGCCTGAAGCTCGAGGCGGCGCTCGATCACTTTAAGCTCGACCCGAAGGGGCTCGTGTGCGCGGACATCGGCGCGAGCACCGGCGGCTTCACCGACTGCCTGCTGCAGCGGGGGGCCGCGCGCGTGCACGCCATCGACGTCGGCAAGGCGCAGCTGCACCAGAAGCTGCGCGCCGACCCGCGCGTCATCTCGCGCGAGGGCGTCAACGCGCGGCGCCTGACCGACGAAGATCTGCCCGAGCGCGTCGGGGCGGTCGTCATCGACGTGAGCTTCATCTCGCTCAAGCTCGTGCTGCCGTCGGTGCTGCCGAAGCTGGACGGCTGGCTCGTGGCGCTGGTGAAGCCGCAGTTCGAGGCCGGCCGCGAGGGCGTGGAGAAGGGCGGGGTGGTGAGGGATCCCCAGGTGCGCGCGCAGACGATCGAAGGCGTGCGCGCGTGGGTGCAGGAGCGAGGCCTCGACGTGCTCGGCGTCATCGACTCGCCGATCGCGGGGCCCGCCGGAAACGTCGAGGCGCTGCTCGCGGCGCGGACGCGCTGAGCCCGCCCTCAGGGGCCGGTGGCGCCGCGGATGGACCGGTACTCCGACAGCGTGAGCGGCTTCACCTGGTTCAAGCCGATGCGCAGCCAGACGGTGCCGCCCTCATCGACGGCCATGGTGAGCGCGTTCTGGGCGGTGTCTCCGCCCTCGAGCGAGTAGCGGTAGACCTCGCCGTTCGAGGCGTTGTCGAAGGCGATGATCTCGGTCGCGAAGGTGGGGTTCATGCCGCGGTCGGGGCAGGCGAACAGGTAGAAGTCGCTGCCGAAGCCGGGCTGGGCGCCGCAGACGAACAGGTTGCCGCTGACGGTGGTGGGCAGGCCGCCGGGGTTGAGCACGGCGCCGCGCTGGGCGGTGGTGGACTCCTCGAGGAACCAGATGCGGTCGGTGGCGATGGCCGCGACCTTGGTGCCGCCCGCGAAGGGGATGAGGTAGCGCACGATGGCGTCGAGGTTGGGGCTGCGCCAGCGCGGGGTGCAGCCTCCGCCGCCGCCCTGGGTGCCGCACGCGATGACGGCCGAGGCGTTGCCCTGACCCTGAACTGGAACCGCGATGTAGATGGTGCGGCCATCGGGGCTGAAGGCGACCTGCGGCGCGTCCTGCGGCTGCAGGAACTCGAAGCGCTGGGTGACGAGGGTGAGCTCTCCGGTGACGGCGCCGGTGGCGTAGTTCACGTACTGAATCGACTGGGTGCCGGTCATGCCGCCGAAGGGCACGCGCCAGGTCGGCACCAGCACGAGGCCGGTGGACATGTCGAAGGAGGGCTGGCCGTTGACGATCCCGTTCACCTGCGACATCCACGAGACGGCGCCGAAGGTGGCGGCGTTGCGCGGCAGCTTGAAGAGCGCGGGGCCGGTGCCAGCGAGCGAGTCCCAGATGAGGGCGTCGCCGTCGGGCGCGGCGGCGAACATGCCGAACGAGTCTCCGGCGATGCCGTTCGTGATGTTGAACGAGGTGGTGTCGAACGCGTAGGCGCCCTGGCCGGGCTGGTAGAGCCAGCGCAGGCCGCCGGCGACCTTCTCGGAGATCGTCGCGTAGTAGTTGCAGGGGAAGGGCGGCGCGGGGTTCAAGCCCGTCACCTGGCCCGCCTGGTTCATGCGCACGACGGTGTTGCCCATCGACGTGGCGGCGCAGCCGAGGAAGGTGGCCGGGGCCGAGGCGACGCCGCCCTCGGCGACGAACGCGTCGGGCATGGCGATGGCGTTCTCGCTGGGCGGCACGACGCTCGCGACCCAGAAGAACTTGAGGCCGACCGGCTGCGAGATGCCCTCACGTTCGCCGCAGATGGCTCGCATGCGCAGCGTGAGGTCGGCCGCCATGCCGAGCTTGCCGTAGAAGCTGGTGAGCTGCGCGCCGGGGACGTCGATCTCGGTGTTGGCGCCCTTGTAGTTGGCGGTCAGCACGATCTGGCCGCTCTGCTCGAGCTGCAGCTGCTCGACGCGCTCGCAGCCGGTCACGTTGACGCGCAGCTTGAACGACGTGCCGACGACGTTCGTCTCCGGCGCGAGGAGGAACACCGACGGGGGCGGGGGCGGCAGCGGAGGGTTCTGAGGCCCCCCGCACGCTGCCGCCAGCGCCGCGAGCAGGACGAACCGCAGGCTGTGGCGCATCGTCACTTCTCCAGAATCAGGAACTCGACGCGGCGATTCAGCTCACGGCCCCGCGCGGTCAGGTTGGGTGCGACCGGTTTCGTGTCCCCATAGCCTGCCGACTCGATGCGGCTGCGGTCAATGCCCTGGCCGACGAGGAAGTCGGCGACGGCTTTGGCGCGATCTTCCGAGAGCTTCTGGTTGGCTTCCTTGCCGCCCTTGTTGTCGGTGTGACCTTCGACGCGCACGCGCTTGATGTTGTTCTTCACCATCACGTCGACGACCTGCTGCAAGAGCGAGAACGAGTCCGCGAGGATCGTCGCCTTGCCGGTGAGGAAGTGCACCTGCTGCGAGATCTCGATCTTGTCGTCCTTGATGATGGCGAGCATCTTCTTGGGCGCGGGCTGGAGCTCGAAGTTGATCGCCATCTCGGCGCCCGGGGTGATCTGCACGTCGCGCTCCTGGGCGAGCCAGCCCTCGGCGATGACGCTGACGGTGTAGGGGCCGGCGGGGGCCTCGACCTTGACCGGGTCCTTCACGTCCTTCGAGGTCTGCGCGGCCTTCTGCTCGGCGCCGGCGAAGGTGATGTTGGCGGCGATGGGCTTCTTGTTGCCGGTGACGGTGACCGCGAAGACGGCCATCTTCTCGACAGGCTCGAGCGCGAGCTGGACCTTCTGCGACTTGCCGGTCTCGACCTTGAGCTCCTGCTCGATGTCCTTGTAGCCGTCGCGGCTGGCCTTCAGCTTCACCGGGCCGACGGGGAGATCGTACGAGAGGAATCGGCCGGTCTCGGCGTCGCTGGCGACGGGCGGCAGGCCCATGCCGACCATCGCGACGAGCACGCCGGGGATCGGCTGGTTCGTCTTCGCGTCGACGACGATGCCCTCGACCTTGCCGGTCTTGGGGGCCTCGGCGACCTTCTTCTCGAGCGTGCGCTCGCGGATCGTTTCCACGATCTTCGTCTCGCCGCGCTGGAACGGGTCGATGTTGAACGAGAGGTTGAGCAGGAAGTTCCACGGCGCGGTCGCGGCGACCCCTAAGCCCACGCTGCGCGCGAGGCCGATGTCGAACGCCGGCATGATGGTGAGATCTTTGATGGCGGTCACCTTGAGGCCGAGCGTGAGGCGCTGCGGCATGGCGGCGGTGACGGCGACCTTCACTCCGTCGGGGCCGGTGAGCTCGTTGTTCGGCGCGCCGATCGGCCCGGAGAGCGCGTACTCGACGAACGGCGTGACGGCGGGGAAGGGCAGCTCGATGCCGAAGCCGAAGTCGACGCGGTGGAAGCGGTTGACCGCGAGCGCGAACTCTTCGCTCGCGTTGAGGGTCTGGTTGGTGACGAGGCCGGCGGTGCTGTCGAACGTGAAGCCGAAGTTCACGTTGAGCAGCACGGGGAACTTCGGCGTCGCCGCGCGGAAGTCGTAGGTGCCGATGAGCGAAGGCCGGAAGCCGACGGCGAAGCGGTCGATGCTCTGGTTGCCGACGCCGCTGAACGTGAGCAGGCGCAGGTCGAGGCCGAGGTAGAGGCCGCGCAGCGCGGAGTCTTCTTTGCTGCTCGCGCGGATGGCGCCCTTGGCGCCGAGGGTGAGATCTCCGAGCGCCTGGATGAGGTTCGGCGAGGTGCGGTTGTTGGTGTTCGCGACCGCGCCGTAGCCGACGTACAGCTCGAGGAAGCGGACGGGCACGAACGAGACGGCGAACGTCGCGGCCGAGCGGATGTTGCTCGCGTTGCGGACGGGGAAGTCGCCCTGGCTCATGTACTCGCCGAGCAGCGAGAAGCGCAGGACGCCCGCGGGGCCGAGCTTGGCGCTCTGCATGCGCAGCACGCCGATGCCGACGCTGGCGACGGTGCTGCGGTGGTTGTCGTCGGTGAGGCTGCGGCCCCACTCTCCGTTGCTGCGCTTGACGGTCGAGGGGCTGTGGTGCTCGGTGCCGGCCTCGACGCGCTCTTTCTGGGCGACGACCTTCGTGTCCTTCGCGTCGGCGTCGGTGGCGGGGGGCACTCCGGCGGGGGTGGTGGCGCTGGGGCTGTTCCTGGGAATCGGCTTGCCCTGCTCGGCGGCGCGCAGGCGCTCTTCGACGCGCGACTTGGCGTTCGGGTCCTGGTGCGGCGGGGGTGGCTCATCGCGCCGGGGGGCGTCGGACGGGCGCGGTGTAGGCGCCGGTGCGGGCGCGGGCCGCGGAGCGGGGGGCGTCTCGGTCGCTCTCCTCGGCGCAGGCGTGCCGGCGTCTACGGGCGGCGGAGGATTCGCGGGAAACGTCGTCCACTCGTCCGTCTGGGCGAGCGCGGTAGCGGACACCAGGACGGCGGCGAGGAGCAGCGAGCCTTTCATTTCGGACCTTTTGAAGAGGACGGCCGTTGGAGCGGGGCGCACTCTACAGTCCCCCACATATGTGTGCCACCAACCGGTAAAGGCGATCATCGGCACGGTTCTGCGACACGCGAACGGGCCTCGGAAGCCGCGTTAGACTTCGTCTCGTGGTGTTGACCGTCCTGTTGGCTTTCGTTGCTGGTGCAGCTCCCACCAAACGGCCTCACGTCGATTACCAGGCGATGCGTGAGGCGATGTCGCCGAACCAGGAGCCCTCCGAGCGCTTCAGCTCTGCGGCCTCGTACGCGCACTACCTCAAAGCGCGGCTGTTGCATCACGACGGCGATCACCGCGGCGCGCTCGACGAGCTGCGGCTGGCGCTCGCGTCCGATGATCAGAACCCGTTCCTGATGACCGAGCTCGCGGAAGAGCACGCGCGGCTGGGAGAGCTCGACCGCGCCGAGGTGCAGCTCAACAAGGTGCTCGACCGGCACCCGAACCACGCGGCGGCGCAGCTGCTGATGGGGCGCGTGCTGTTCGAGGGTCAGAAGATCGTCCGCGCGCGCTCGGCGCTGCGGTCGGCGATCAAGCTGAAGCCGAGAGATCCCGACGCGTACCTGGTCCTCACGCAGCTCTGGCTCGATCAGGGCAAGCCCGACGAGGCGGTGAAGGTGGTCGAGGAGCTGTCGGCCGCGTTGCCGGGAGAGCCCGTCGGCTACAAGCGGCTCGGCATGGCGCTCGCCGAGCGCAGCGACAACGCGCGCGCCGAGAAGCTGCTGCTCAAGGCCGTCGAGCGGGACCCGGGCGACGCCGAGGCGTGGATCACGCTGGGGCAGATCTACGAGGTGACGGGTCGGCTGCAGAAGGGCGAGGACGCGTACAGCCGGGCGCTGGAGCGCGATCCGGAGAACCGCGAGGTGCTGCTGGCGGCGGGGCGGCTGGCGCTGCGGCAAGACGCTCCGCAGCGGGCGCGGGCGTACTTCGAGCAGCTGCTCTCGTTCTCGAAGGACCCCGAGCTCGCGGTGAAGGTGGCGTTCTCGTACCTCGCGATGCGGCAGATGGGCGCGGCGGTCGAGGTGCTCGACCAGGCGCGTGCGACGGCGGGCGAGCCCCGACTGCACTTCTACGCGGGGCTCGTGCACGAGCGCATGCACGCGTGGGCGAAGGCGGCGGACGCGTACGGGGCCGTGCAGCCCGAGGCGGGAGATCTCTTCCACGAGGCGCGGCTGCACCGCGCGAACTGCCTGTCGTCGATGGGCAAGCACGACCGGGCGCTCGAGCTGTACCGCAAGGGGCTCGAAGACCGGCCCGACTACGCGGCGCTGATCCCGGCCTACGCGCGGGGCCTCGAGCGGGCGAACCAGCCGAAGGAAGCGGAGCTGGTGCTGGCCCGTGCGCTCGCGGACAAGCCGACGCCCGAGAGCTTCGAGGCGCTCGCCGGGCTGTACGAGCGGCAGGGGCGGCTGGCCGATGCGATCTCGCTGCTGACCGACGCGCTGCGGAAGCGGCCGCGCGACGAGCTTTTGTTGTACGCGCTCGGCACGGTGTACGAGCGCAAGGGCGAGGTGCAGAAGTCGCTCGAGAAGATGCGTGCGGTGCTCGACGTGAATCCCGATAATGCGAACGCGATGAACTTCATCGGCTACACGCTCGCGGATCGCGGCATGGACTACGACGAGGCCGAGAAGCTGCTGACGCGCGCGCTCGAGCTGAAGCCCGACACCGCGGCGTACCTCGACAGCCTGGGGTGGATGTTCTTCCGCCGCGGCGAGATGTCGAAGGCGGTCGAGACGCTCGAGCGGGCGACCGAGGTGTCTCCGGGCGAGCCGACGATCGAAGAGCACCTCGGCGACGCGTACGCGAAGGCGGCGCGCAAAGACGAGGCCATCAAGCGGTACAAGCGGGCGCTCGAGGTGTTGCGCGAGGCGCCCGAGCTCGCGGAGAGCAAGGGCCAGCGCGCGGCGATCGAGAAGAAGCTGAGGGCGCTCGAGAAGTGAGCCTGCGACTCGTCGCGCTGCTGCTCGTCGTGGCGGCCTGCGCGAAGCCGCCTCCGCCGCCGCCCGAGCCCCCGCCGCGGGAGTTCAAGTGGCCCAAGGGCGTGCCGCGCCGGCTCGCGCTGCAGGCGTACGAGGAGTACGGCGCCGTCGAGAAGGTGCTCCTGGGCTACGGCGTGACGGTGGTGAAGGGGCGGGACACGCAGGCCGCGGAGCTGACGCTGTACTTCGACCGCTGCGACGACATTCGCACGCAGGGGACGACGGCGCGCATCGAGGAGACCGCCAGCGGTCGCACGCTGCTCGTGCTGTCGCGGCCGCTCGGTGGGTGCCAGGCGCTGATGACCGACGTCGCCGAGGCGATCGATCAGGCGTGGAAGAAGCGGTAGGCGCTACGGAATTCCGGCGGCGTCGAGCAGCGCGTTCAACGCCGGCTGCCGCGCGCTGGCGGAGAGCACGTGGTCCATGTTGAAGCCGGCGTACACCACGGTGGAGCCCGCGTCGGTGGCGTTGCGCGTGGCGACCGGGTAGCCGGAGTCGGGCGTCGTCTCGGTGAACAGCACGGTGGCCGTGCCGGGGTTCAGGTAGCCGACGATGTTGATGCTCGTCCCGTAGGGCACGATGACCGTGCCGTTCGAGAACACGTTCGGCGCCGTGTCCGAGACGTAGCGGGTGCCGATGCCGCCGAGCTGATCCCTGACGAAGTCGTTGGCGGTATTCCACGAGCTGCCGTAGCGCGACATGAGGCCGGGGCTCGAGAGCAGCAGCTTTCGCGAGCCCTGCGCGAGCCACTGCGTCACGACCATCTCGTTCTGCGCGGGGAACGTGATGGCCGGCGGCCAGGAGCCGCCGTTGTACCAGACGACGGAGCCGTAATCGCGCAGCACCTCGAAGGGCACCGTGCTCCTCGCGGCGTCGTACGGGACGACGAGCCGGTCGTAGGTGACGCCGCGCGAGGTGAGCGCCACATCCCACGGCGTGTCTTCGTCCGAGGGCCAGCCGCCGCCCTGGTTCGCGCCGATCGTGTCGTCGTCGACCACCAGCACCGGGCGGCGCGCGCGCACCTCGACGGTGAGCGGCACCGTCGCGAGCAGGGTGCCCAGGCCGAAGAGGGTGACGCGCAGCTCGTGCGGGTAGCTGCCGAGCGGGTGCTGCAGCGGAGAAATCACCCACAGCTCCGTGTCGTCGAACATCGTGTCTTGCGGCTCGAAGCCGGGCGTGAACGGCGACGCGCCGCCGTCCGCCTGCACGAGATCGAAGTGCAGCGTGTCGTCGTTGAACGGATCATCGCGGATGATCTGAACGCTCGCGAACGCCCACGTGCCCGGCGCCATCGAGAGCACCGCGGTGTTCACGTTCGCGGTGAAGCCCGAGGGGCCGCCGCCGGTCGCGCCGCCGCCGGCGCCGGTCGTGCCGCCGCCGGCGCCGGTGGTGCCGCCGCCGGCGCCGGTCGTGCCGCCGCCGGTGCCGGTGGTGCCGCCGCCGGTGCCGGTGGTGCCGCCGCCGGTGCCGGTCGTGCCGCCGCCCGTGCCGCTCGTGGTGCCGCCACCGGTCGCGGCGGTTCCTCCGCCTTCGCCTCCGCCCGTCGAGGCGACGCCGCCGCCGCTGCCGCCGTCGCCTTCGACGCACACGCCGGCGTCGATGCAGCGGTCGACCAGGCCGTCGAAGTCGCGGCAGGCCGCCAGCGCGAGGAAGAAGATGAGTGCGCGGCGCATCAGCTCGACCTCCCGAGGATGAACCAGATGACGCCGGCGACGAGCAGGGCGGCTCCGACGCCGAGCAGCACCCAGCCGGCCGTCTGCATCGCCTCTCCGCTCTGCGCGATGAGGCGCGCGTCGCCGACGCTGACGGTCCCGGGGGCTGCAGCAGCGACGCGCTGGTACGAGCTCTCGGAGACGGCGAGGAGCACGCCGCCGGCGATCGCCGAGACACCGCCGAGCGCGATGGGGATGAGCGAGAGCCGCCGCGAAGGGCCCCCCGTCGAGGGAGGCGGGCTCGACGCCGTGAGCGCGATCGTCGGCGCCGGTGGATTCGTCACGCCGTTCGCCCGGTAGAACTGCTCGCGCAGGTCGAGCCCGACGCGCGTGAGCGCATCGAACAGCTCGTCCTCGTGCATCACGCGCTGCGAGGCCTGCGCGACGAGCCTGCCCTGCAGCGGCTCGATGATGCGGGCGTTCACCTGGTAGGTGCCGCCGAGCTTCACCACGTCGCCGAGCAGCACGCCCTGGACGCCGAGCGCGTTGCCGAGCTCGACGAGGCACTGGCCGGCGCCGGTGCAGCCGAGCAGCTCTTTCTGGCGATCGAGGCCGACGATGGCGGCGACGTCGCGCGGAGTGATGACGCCGATGGGGGCGAACGGCTGCAGGAGCTGATCGGTCAGCGGCGCCGAGAGCGCGGCGTCGACGCCGGTCATCGCGAGGCCTGGTGCGGCGATCTTGAGCTCCTTCGGCGGAGCGGCGGCGAGCAGAACGAGGACGGCGGCGATCATCGCCGGCGCACCCTACCATCGGGCCGCGGCGTCGCCGGGGATTCGCGGCTCTTTCAGCGCGCGACGCACAGGGTGCGCTGAGGGCCCGCGCAGGAGAACCCGGCGAGCTCGAACGCGCCGCCCAGGTCGCTCTCGAGCGCAGGCGGGGAGCCCGGCACCACCGTGCTGCTGCCCCAGTCGGAGCACGTCGCGAGGCCGGGGGTGAGCAGGTTGTTTCGCCCGAACCAGACCGCCGAGGTGGTGGACCACGGCAGCAGGGCCCCGTTCGCGAGGGCGTTGAGCCCGGCGGGAGGCGGCACTCCGTAGCCACCGTCCTGGGCGTTCGAGGCGTACAGCAAGACGCCGTCGGGCCGATAGATGGGCCGGCTGGGCGGGGCGCTGATGCCGCTCACGGCGGTCGCGCTGGCGGTCGACGTCGCGCGGAAGACGTGGGCGGTGCGGCCTCCGTCGAGCAGCAGGCCGGCGGCCGCGGCGTCGATCGCGCACTGACCGCCGTCGTTTCCCGCGCCGGTCGTCGTGCTCGTCACGAACACCACGATCGCGTTCGCCGGCACCGGAGCCGGTCGCAGTTGAAGGCTCGCTCCCGTCGCCAGGCAGTAGAGGTGCCGCTGCCCCGAGCAGTCCTCGTTGGCGCGTGCGTACCAGCCCTGAGACGTCGACCACACCCAGCCAGGAGCCGTCGTCGCAAAGTTCGTATCCGTCCAGGCTCCGCAGTTGGCCAATGCCCCGTTCGTGTCGAGACCGACCCAGGTCTGCTGCAGCGGCCCCAGCGGCGTGCCGCGCTCGTCGAGCGACAGCGGGTAGTACACCACCGGCGAGGTTCTGCTCAGGCCGCCGTCGAGCGTGTCGAGGAAGGGCCGGTCGTCGGTGCGCATCCACCCGCGCGAGCCGGCGAAGCGGTTGAAGGTGCCTCCGTCGGCCGTCATCACGAAGGCGAGGAAGTTGCCCGGCAGCCCGGCGTCGCGCGCGGTGTTCGCGCAGTGCACGTCGGCGCGCGCCACCTCGTTGGCGCTGAACTGGCGCGAGGTCACGAACGCGTAGTTGAAGGCGGCGAAGGACGCGCTCACGGCCACGCCCCCGTTGGGCACCGTGAGCATGCACTGCGGCTGGGTTCCGCAGCCGGCCGCGCCGCCCGACCAGCCGGTGAAGAGGAACCCGCGCCGCGCCGTGGCGGTCAGCGTCACGGTCGTCCCCGAGGGGACCGCGAAGCAGCCGGGTCCGCAGCTCGCCCCCGTCACCCCGGTGATGGTCCCTGCGTCCGCCGGGGTCACGCTCAGCGTGACCGGCTCGGCCACGCGAGGGAAGTCGGCGCCAATCAGGTGGTTGGTGTTCATCGTGACGCCGCACGGCGTGGCGGCCGGGCCGCTGCAGCTGCCCGACCAGGTCCCCATGCCGTAGAAGACCGACGCAGGCGCCGCGGTGAGGGTCACCTGCGGCGCTGCGACGGTCTCTTCGAAGCTCTGCGTGCAGGCGCTCGGGCACGAGAAGCTCGGGTTCGCCGAAGAGATGATGCCCCCGTCGGGGCGCACGGTCAGCAGCCAGCTCGCCCGGCCGGTTCCGGACAGCGGCAGCACCGCCGTGGTGAGCCCCGAGAACGTCATCGTCCCGCTCGCGACGCCGGGCGCGGCCGGTAGGAACCTGACCGTGCCCGAGCAGCCGGCATCGGACGCGAGCATGCCCGACGCGCAGGTGCCGGCGTCGATCGAAAACGCGGCGCCCGCCGCGCTGATGCTGAAGGCGACCGGCAGCGCGCCGACGTTCCGCGCGGAGAACGGCAGGGTGACCGCGGTGCCTGCGTCGACCACTCCGAAGGCCAGCGGGCTGGGCGTGAAGCGCACGTCGGAGGGGGGAAACGCTTCACCGGTCAGGTCGATGCTCTCTGCGTAGCCGAGCGGGTCGGTCACGGTCATGACCCCGGTCACGCGCCCCGCGTCGGTGGGGGTGAACGTGATGTCGAAGTCGCAGCTCGAGCCGTCGAGCGCGGCGCACTGGGTGCTCGCCGAGAACGACGGCGGCGCCGAGAACATCATCGAGGTGGGCGTGCGGGCGGCGTGCAGCAGCCGCACCGAGCGGCTCGGCGCCTGCTGGCCGAGGTTGACCGCTCCGAAGTCGATCGGCCGGGGAGTGCTCGGCTCCAACGAGAAGCGCTGCACGAGGTTCGCCGACAGCGGGAGCACGGCGGTGCCCGCGACGCCGGCGTCGATGAACAGGGCGCCGACGACCGCGCCCGGCGCCGCGCTCGACGTGAACGCGACGGTGAACGGGCAGCTCGCGGCGGGCGAGGGGCAGGTCGGCGTCACCGAGAACCCGGCGTTGATCGCCGCGTTGTCGAGGAAGAACGAGAAGTCGGCCACGCCCGCGTCGACAAAGACCGAGAGCGGCGCGCTCGTCACCGCGTCTGCGCGCGCGACGTCGCCGAAGGCAACGGTGGCCGCGCTGGCGCCGACCAGATTGAAGGTGGCTGAGCCTCCGCCGCCGTCGCCGCCTCCCTGGGCGGTACCGCCGCCGGCCGCGGCGCCTCCGCCGACGCCGTCGTCGACGCACTTGCCGATCTCGCGGCACTTCTCGAGGTCGGCGTCGAAGTTGAAGCAGGCGGTGAGCGAGAGCGCGACGACCAGCGCAGGCCGGAGCTTCACGGCAGGGCCCCCGAGAGCACGATTGCTCCTCCCGAGGGGCTCACGGCCGCCTGAAGGGTCACCGGCTGCTCCTTGTAGAAGAACATCGCCGCCGCCGCGGCGAGCCCGGCGACGCCGACGCCCACCGCGATGCCGCCGATGAGCTGGCTGGTTCGGCCCGATTGCGCGATCTCCTGGGCGCGCGCGTTGCTCAGCGTGACCTGGGGGTTCTGGGTCAGCTGGGTGTGCGCGTCGCTCGCCTGCAGGAGCATCACGGCACCGACGGCGCCGCCTGCCACGGCGACGACCGACGGCACCCACGACCACGCCCGCAACGGAGCGCGGCGCAGATCGCGCTCGACTGTCGCGGGTGCGGGCTCGCTCGCCCGGAGCATGGTGAAGCACGCCCGCGCGAGCTCGTACGCGGCCGCGGTGAGCGCGTCGGTGAGCTGAGCTTCGGTGGCGACCCGCCCCGAGCGTGCGCCGATGACGCCGGCGTTCGTGCCGATGATCTTGAGGTTGACCTGAATCGAGCCGTCGTCGAGCCGGGCGAGGTCTCCGAGCAGCACGCCTTCCGCGCCCAGCGCGTTCGCGAGCTCGACCATGCACGAGCTGCCTTCGGCGCAGCCCAAGAGCTGGCGCTGGCGCTCCATGCCGAGCAGGGCGGCGATCTCTTTGTTGGTGACGATCTTCACGCCGGCGCTGCGAAGCTCTTGCGCCAGGTGTTCGCCGAAGAAGTCGGTCTTCGCCTGTTCGAAGCCGACCCCATTGAGGCCAGGAGCTGCGATGAGCGGTGCCGCAGCGAGCAGCAGCGCCGGCAGAAGGGGCATTGCGCTCACGATAGCAGGTGTCGCTCGGGGCGAGCGGTCGGATGTCGAGGCCGTCGAGGGACGATGCGGTTCATGCGCCCGAACTTTTCGCTTTTTCGTTAAGGTGCGCCGCTACTGATGGCCCGTCGAGACGAAGGCTTCTTCTCCGCGAGAGACAACACGCGGCTCTACTGGCAGTCGGTGCTCCCCGACGGAGACTTCGAGGACGTCATCGGCCTGGTGCACGGCTACGGAGATCACTCGGGCCGGTACCGGCGCGTGATGCAGCACCTGGTCGCGCAAGGCCACGCGGTGCTCGCGTTCGACTACCGCGGCCACGGCAAGGCCGACGGCAAGCGCGGCTTCTGCGCCGACTGGAACGAGTTCCTCGACGACATGGAGGTCTTCTGGGCGCGCGTGCGGCAGCTCGCGTCGGGGAAGCCGACCTTCGTGCTCGCGCACAGCCACGGCGCGCTCATCACCACGCACTTCGCGACGCGAAAGCCCGAAGGGCTGCGCGGCATGGTGCTCACCGCTCCCTATTACCGGCTCGCGATGCAGCCGCCGGCGCTGAAGGTCTTCGGCGCGAAGCTCGTGGGGCTCGTGATGCCGGCGGCGAAGGTGCCGACCGGCCTCGCCTCGAACATGCTGTCGCGCGACGTCGAGTGGCAGAAGGAGACCGACGACGATCCGCTCTACGGGCGCAACGCGACGCCGCGCTGGTTCACGACGTCGATCAAGGCGCAGGAAGCGCTGGCCGGCATGGGGCAGCAGATCACCCAGCCGGTGCTGATGCTGACGGGGCAGAACGACGGCGTGGCGTCGACTCCGGCGGCGAAGGGCTTCTTCGACACGATCGCGTCAGCCGACAAGACCTACAAGGAGTACCCCGGCATGTTGCACGAGGTGATGTGTGAGACGGGGAAGGAAGAGGTGTGGGCCGACATTTCGCGTTGGATATCTCAGCACCGCTGACCTAAATCCTCGGTCTCGAGGAGGGAGCGCTCAACATGGCGCAGGGAGAACAGAGCAACATCATCGGTAAGGGGATCACGATTCGCGGCAGCCTCTCGGGCGGCGGCGATCTGGTGATCGAAGGGCGCGTCGAGGGTCAGATCGCGCTCAAGAACCACCTCACCATCGAGGGCTCGGGCAAGGTCCAGGCGGACATCCGCGCCGACGAGCTGACGATCAACGGCGAGGCGTCGGGCAACATCGACGCGTCGTCGCGGGTGGCGATCAACTCGAGCGCGAAGGTGAACGGCGACGTGAAGGCGCCGCGCGTGGTGATCGAAGACGGGGCGGTCTTCAACGGCTCCATCGAGATGGACGTGAAGCTGCCGGACGACATCTGAAAGGGAAACTCACATGGCCAACACCATCATCGGTTCGAGCATCGTGATCGACGGAGAGATCTCCGGCGACGAGGACCTGGTCATTCAGGGCACGGTGAAGGGCAAGATCACTCTCAAAGAGAGCCTGTTCGTCGAGGGCTCCGGCGTCGTCGAGGCGGACATCGACACGCAGAACGTCGAGATCGCGGGGCGCGTCACCGGCAACATCGCGGCGAGTGACAAGGTCGAGCTGAAGACCGACTGCCGCGTCGTCGGCGACATCAAGGCCCCGCGCATTCTCATCGCCGACGGCGCCAGCTTCAAAGGCAACGTCGACATGGACGTGAAGGAACGCTGAGCGAACCCATATGGCGACCACGAAAGAGTCGACGGGGGGCTTCAACGCCAACACCGTGATCGGGGAGTCCATCCTCATCTCGGGCAAGTTGACGGGTGACGAGGATCTGACGATTCGCGGGCGCGTCGAGGGTGAGCTGTCGCTCTCGCACACGCTGATCGTCGAGCCGTCGGGCATCGTGAAGGCGAACGTCGCGGTGAAGAACGCGATCGTCTCGGGAGTCGTCGTCGGCAACATCGCCGCGACCGAGAGCGTCGAGCTGACCCGCGAGGGCCGCATGGTGGGCGACATCCGCGCGCCGCGCGTGATCCTCGTCGACGGTGCGTCGTTCCGCGGCCGCATCGACATGGGCGAGGTCGAGCCCGGCCGGCACCTCGAGTCGCGGCCGGCGCGCCCGGCGACGACGCGGCCGGCGACGGTTCGGCCCGCGGCCGCCCCTGCGCGGCCGACCGTGGTGGCGAAGGGTGGCAGCGCGAAGCCGCAGCCTCCGCCGCCCCCGAAGGGCGAGGGCAAGGCGCCTCCTCCGCCGCCTCCTCCCGCGCCGGTGCTGGTCGGCGAGGGTGGCAAGAAGAAGGTTCTGGTGAAGAAGAAGAAGTAACGGTTAGAAGGTGGGGCCGTGCCCGACGACACCACCGAACAGAACCCGGTCGTGAACGACGAGGCGGGTTCACCGTCACCGCCTCCTGCTGAAGCGGCGGAGCCGCGTCAGCAGGCAGAGCTGCTTCATGCGGCAGAGCCGATCGCTCCGCCGCCGCCCGAGGCTGCTGAGCCGCCTCCCGAGGTCGAGCCGCACGAGCTCAAGCGCATTCACCCGGCGCCGGCGCACATCGCGCTCGATCGCGTCGACGAGGACACGACGTTCCGCGTGCGCGACGAAGGCGACGTCGCCGCGCTCGCGATGGACATCGCGCGCCTCGGGCAGATCTTCCCGATCGACCTGCGGCTCAAGCCGCCCGATCGGTTCCAGGTCATCACCGGCTTCCGCCGCGTCGCGGCGCTGCGCTTCCTGCAGCGGGAGAAGGTGCTGGCGCGGCTGCACGTCGACCTCTCCGACGACGACGCGGCGCTGATCGCGCTCGCGGAAGCGATTCACTCGGAGCCGGTCTCGCGCGACGAGCTTCAGGCGGCGCGCGATCGCTTCGAGTCCCGCGGCCGGCTGTCGGCGGCGGCGCGCGACATGTTGGACAAGGCGCTGTCCGAGAACAGCGAGCTGGCCCCGGAAGAGGCGCCTCAGGAAGAAGAGGTCGACGCCGACGAGCTCGCGGCCGACGTCGCGACGCGCCTGGGGCAGATCAACCAGGACCTGTCGCTGCTCGCCGACGTGTTCGCCGACCTCGATGAAGAGCGCCGCGACGTGCTGCTCGAGCAGCTGAGGTACTCGTCACAGCTGGTGGCGTTCCTCGAGGGTGGCGGCGAAGGTGGCGGTGATGAGTGACCGCGCCCGCCTGCTCGCGCTGCTGACGGAGAAGTCGTTCGCCAAGAAGAAGGTGGTGCTCTCTTCCGGGCGCGAGTCGGACTTCTACATCGACTGCAAGAAGACGGTGCTCACCGCCGAGGGCCACGTGCTCGTCGGCCGCGAGCTGTTCGCGCTGATTCGCGCGGTCACGCCGGAGGCCGTCGGCGTCGGCGGGCTGACGATGGGCGCCGACCCGATCGCCTCGGCGGTCGCGCTGACCTCGTTCCTGCAGGGCTTCCCGCTGCACGCGTTCTACGTGCGCAAGGAGCCGAAGGGGCACGGCACGGGGCAGTGGATCGAGGGGCTGACCTCGTTCACCGCGGGCGCGAAGGTCGCGATCGTGGAGGACGTCGTCACCACCGGCGCCTCGACGATCAAGGCGATCGAGCGGGCGCGCTCCGAGGGGCTCGTGCCGGTCGGTGCGTTCGCGCTGGTCGATCGCGACGAGGGCGGGCGCGAGGCGGTGGAGGCCACCGGCGTGAAGGTGCACTCGCTGTTCACGCGGCGGGACTTCCCGGCTTGAGGGCAGTTCGCGGCACCGTTCACCCTGAGCGGAGCAGCCCGAAGGGCTGCGCAGTCGAAGGGGGCGCGTTGCCGACGCGAGGCCCGCTTCGACTGCGCGCTTCGCGCTCCGCTCAGCGTGAACGGAGCTGCGGTTGAGCTCCAAGCTCCTCCCCGCGGCGCTCTTCCAGGCGTGCTTCCTCGGCGCAGTGGCGCTGTACAAGCCCGCCGCGAACGCCGTGGCGATCGCGCGCTACGGCGCCGGCTCGCTGCCCTGGCTGTACCTCGGCGCGGCGCTGCTCACCGCCGTGCTCGCGGCGTGGAACGCGGCGACGCCCGGCCGGCGCATGGCCCCGTCGCGCTACGCGATCCTCGGGTCGGCCACGTGCCTCGTCTTCGCGCTCGCGCTCGAGCTGCAGGCGCCGCTGATCGCGCTCGCCGCGTACGTCTTCGCGGAGGTCTTCACCACGTCGACGGTCATCGCGCTCTGGAGCGCGCTCGCCGACGCGTTCGACGCCCGCGAGTCGCGCAAGGCGTTCACCTTCTTGAACGGCGTCGGCATGGTGGGCGCCGTCGGCGGCGGGCTCGCCGCACAGCTGATGGCGGCGAAGCTCGGCGCGCCGCCGCTGTTCATCGCCGCCGCGGCGCTGCTCGCCGGCGCGATGGTGGCCTGGCGCTATCAACCCCAGCTCGAGCCCACGAGCGCGCCGCGGCGCTCGCCGCGCAGCGCGTGGGGCTACGTGGCGGCGACTCCCTACACGCGCACGCTCGGGCTCGCCGTCGCCGGCTTCGCGATCTTGAGCGTCTTCTCCGACTTCCTCTTCCGCGCGCGCGCCGCCGAGCACCTCGGCGAGGCCGACATGGCCTCGACGTTCGGCTCGCTGCAGCTGTGGAACGGCGTCTTCAGCGCCGCGTTTCAGCTGCTCGCGGCCGAGCTGCTGCTCAAGCGGCTGGGCGTCATTCGCTATCTCGCGATCATCCCCATCACGGTCGGCGCGCTCGCGCTGTTGAGCGCCTTCGTCCCCGAGATGTGGGCCGCGTGGGCGCTCAAGCTGGTCGAGTCCGGCGCGACGCTGTCGATGGTGCCCGTCGGCTTCCAGCTCCTCTATGCGCCGCTGCCCGACGACGTCCGCGACGGGGCCCGCAGCGCGATCGACGGCTTCCTCCGCAAGGGCGGCTACGCGGTCGGCGCGGCGCTGCTGCTGTTCGCGGCGCCGTTCGCTTCCGGGCCCGTGCTCGCCGGCATCGTCATGGGGCTGTGCGTGCTGCTCGGCTGGGCGCTGCTCGGCATGCGGCCGCGGTACCTCGCGATGCTGCACGCGAAGGTCGCCGGCGCGAGCGAGGCGAACCTCACCGGGCTCGACGACGCGCTGCTGGTGCAGGCGCTGTCGGCTCCAGACGGGGCGCGCGCGCTGCGGGCCATCGATCTGCTCGAGGCGAGCAGGGCGCCGCTGGGCCCGCACGTGAAGACGCTGCTGAGCCACCCCGACGAGCGGGTGCGCGAGAAGGGCGTGCAGGTCGCGCTCGAGACGAACGCCACCGGCGTGCTCAAAGAGCTCGAGGCGCTGGTGACGGGCAGCAGCCGGCGGCCGCGCGATGCCGCGGTGTGGGCGCTGCCGACGCTCGCGCCCGAGCTGGGGCGCCTGCTGCTTCCTTCGCTCACCGACGCTGAGGACATCGGGCTCAAGACGGCGGCGATCGGCGCGTGGCTGCGCCTCGACCCCTCGTCCGAGATCGCGCGGCTGCGGCTCGATGCGCTGCTGGGGCGCGGGCCCGCGGCTCCGGCGCCGGAGCGGCGCGAGGTCGCCCGGCTGCTCGGCCGCATCGGCGAACAGACGCGCCAGAAGATCGACGAGGCGCTGCCACCGCGTGGCCAGCCGATGCTGATCGTGACGACTCCGGCGGAGCCGCGCCTCGCGGTGGCGCGTCGCGAGGGGCCCGCGGCTCCTGCGGTGCTCCCCTGGCCGGAGGACCCCAGCCCCTCGCCACCGCACCGGGCCATCGTCACCACGCCCGAGGAGCCGGTGCAGGCCGTCGGGCGGCTCGAGCTGCCGCCGGCGCGCGCCGCGGGGCGCCTCGAGCAGGCGCTGTCGCGCATGCTGGACGACTCCGATGGGACGGTGCGCCGCCTGGCCATCGAAGCGGTGGGGAAGGGGCGGTACCTGCCGCTCGCTCCGAAGCTGCTGCGGTTCCTGACGTGGCGCGACGAGCGCCGGTCGGCGCGCGAGGCGCTCGAGGCGATGGGCGAGGCGGTGGTGCCGCTCATCGCCCAGGCGCTCGATGACCGCAGCCGCTCGGCCTCGCTGCGCTACCAGCTGCCTCGCGTGCTGCGGCAGATCGGCACGCAGTCGGCGTTCGACGCGCTGCTGTTCTCGAACGCGGAAGACGACGCGTTCCTGCACTACCGCGTGGGCGTCGCGATCGCGCGGCTGAAGGGCGAGCGCACGGACCTGAAGGTGGACGCCCAGCGGGCGCACGAGGCGCTGGCGCGGCGGCTCGAGACGTATCACTCGCTCGTCGAGCCGTGGCGTGACCTGCAGGCAGCCGTGGGCCCCGGAGCGCTCGTGGCCCGCGCGATCGGCGACCGGCTCGACCAGGCGTTCGAGCTCGCGTTCCTGGTGCTCGGGCTCTCTTACGGCGAGCGCACGATGCGCCGCGCGCACGCGCAGCTGCGCGGCACGGATGCGAAGGGCCGGGCGTGGGCGCGCGAGCTGCTCGACAACCTGCTGAACGCGGAGCAGGCGGCGATCATGCGCCCGCTGATGGAGCAGCACCACCGCAGCCTGCCGCCGGGCGACGCCGCGCGCGTGCCCGAGTGCCTCGCGAACCTCGCCGCCTCGAAGGACTTCGTGGTGCGCGTCACGGCGCGCGCGGTCGCGCGGAAGCGCGGCTTGTGGCCGATGGAGTACAGGGAGGACGACATGAGCGAAGTGACGGTCAAGAAGCTGCTGGCGCTCGAGGGCGTCGAGGTCTTCGCCGAGTGCGACGTCGACGATCTCGCGGCCATCGCCGCCGTCGCGCGCGAGCAGGCGTTCAAGGCCGGAGATCGCGTCTACCGCGAGGGTGACCCCGGCGATGCGCTCTACGTCGTCATCGAGGGAGAGACGGAGGCGCGGCGCAACGGGGAGATCGTGATGACGACCCGCGCGCGCGAGGCCTTCGGCGAGGTGTCGCTGTTCGACGGGGCCCCGCGCGTCACCGAGGTCGTCGCGAAGACCGACACCCGCACCCTCGTCATCGATCGCCGCGACTTCCTGGATCTGCTCGCCGACCGGCCCGAGCTGCTCACCGGCGTGTTCCGCGTGCTGTCGCGGCAGCTCAAGAGCCTGGTCGCCGAGCTGGGCACGCGGCGGAGCACGACGGGGGAGCTGCGGGCGCAGGAGTGAGGCCTGGCGGCGCGGGGACTCCGTTCACACTGAGCGGAGGTCACTTCACTTCACTGCTTGATCCACTTCACCACCGGCTCCGGCGGTGAGTGCGCGATGAGCCGCTCGAGCAGCTTCTGCGGCTCGCGCTCGATGACGATGAGCTCACGCAGGTGCTCGGCGATGAAGCCCTCGGCGATGCTGCGCTGGATCTGGGCTTGAATCCCGTCCCAGTAGCCGTCGGTGTCGAGCAGGCCGATCGGCTTCTGGTGCAGGCCGATCTGCGACCACGTCGCGATCTCGAACAGCTCGTCGAGCGTGCCGAAGCCGCCGGGCAGGGCGATGAACGCGTCCGACAGCTTCTCCATCATCGCCTTGCGCTCGTGCATCGTCTCGACCCGGTGCAGCGCGGTGACGCGGGCGTGGGCGAACTCGGCGCGGGCGAGCCCGTGGGGGATGACGCCGAAGACCTGGCCGCCGGCCTCGAGCACCGCGTCGGCGAGCGCGCCCATCATGCCGAGCGAGCCGCCTCCGTAGACGAGCGTGAAGCCGCGCTCGGCGAGCCCGCGGCCGAGCTGACGGGCAGCTTCGCGGAAGATCGGCCGCGCTCCGTCTCTGGCGCCGCAGAAGCACGCCACTGCTTTGATCGTCATGGCTCTCTCGACACGACCGTGTCGTGCTGCCAGTTGTGATCGTCGGCTTGAGGGTAGTCGAGCGTGTAGTGCAGGCCGCGGCTCTCCTTGCGGCGCGTGGCGCACTCGACGATGAGGTGCGCGACGTCGGCGATGTTGCGCAGCTCGATCACGTCGCGCGTCACCTTGAACCGCCAGTAGTACTCGCGGATCTCCTCGCGCAGCAGGTCGAGCCGCCGCCGCGCGCGCATCAAGCGCTTCCCGCTGCGGACGATGCCGACGTAGTTCCACATCAGCCGGCGGATCTCTTCCCAGTTGTGGGTCACGAGCACGCTCTCGTCGGACTCGACGGCGGCGCCGGGATCCCAATCGGCCGGCGCCGGAGGCACGCTGACGCCCGCCTTCACCTCGTCCTTCGCGGCCGCGGCCGCGCGGTGACCGAAGACGAGCCCCTCGAGCAGCGAGTTCGACGCCAGCCGGTTCGCGCCGTGCAGGCCGGTGCAGGCCACCTCGCCGACGGCGTACAGGCCGGGCACCGACGTGCGCCCTTGCAGATCCGTCTGCACGCCGCCGCACTGGTAGTGCGCCGCGGGCACGACGGGAATGGGCTGCACCGCCATGTCGATGCCGAACTGTTTGCACGTCGTGTAGATGTTCGGGAAGCGCTCCATGACGAACGCCTTGCCCAGGTGCGTCATGTCGAGCAGCACGTGTTCGTCGCCGGTGCGCTTCATCTCGGTGTCGATGGCGCGCGCCACGATGTCGCGCGGGGCGAGCGCGCCCATCGGGTGGTAGCGCTCCATGAACGGCTGCCCGTTGCGGAGCTTGAGGCGCCCGCCCTCTCCGCGCAGCGCCTCGGAGATGAGGAAGTTCTTCGCCTCGGGGTGAAAGAGGCAGGTGGGGTGGAACTGGTAGAACTCCATGTTCGCGATGTGCGCCCCCGCGCGGTACGCCATCGCGACGCCGTCGCCGGTCGCGACGTCGGGGTTCGAGGTGTAGAGGTAGACCTTGCCGGCGCCGCCGGTGGCGAGCACGGTGACGCGCCCCAGGAAGGTCTCGATCTTCCCGTTCGGCAAGAGCACGTAGGCGCCGAGACACCGCTGCTTCCCGCGCGGGGCGTTGCGGTCGAGGATCAGGTCGATGGCCGAGGCGTCGGGGAACGCCGCGATCGAGCCGCGCTCGTCGCAGGCGGCGATCATCGCGCGCTGCACCTCTGCGCCGGTGACGTCCCCCGCGTGTACGACGCGGCGGCGGGTGTGGCCGCCCTCGCGCGTGAGGTCGAACTCGCCGGAGTTCCGGCGGTCGAACTCGGCGCCCCACGAGATGAGCTCTTTGAGGCGCGCCGGACCCTCGCGGACGGTGACGTCGACCGCTTCGCGGCGGCACAGGCCGGCCCCGGCGGTGAGGGTGTCCTCGATGTGCTGCTCGAACGAGTCGTCTTTCGCCAGGACCGCGGCGATGCCGCCCTGCGCGTAGTTGGTGTTGCCCTCGGCGCGCGAGCGCTTGGTCAGCACCGCGACGGACCCGTAGCGCGAAGCCTCCAACGCGAAGGACAACCCCGCAATTCCACCCCCCAGAACCAGGTAGTCGAAGGATTGGGGCATGGGGGGGTTCTACGTTAACCTTCCAGGCGATGCGCGCGGTTCTGTGTGCCTGTCTCCTCGCCGGAAATGCCCTGGCTGGAGGCATCTATAAGTACGTCGAGAAGGACGGGACGGTCGTGTACACGAACGTGCCTCCGAGCAAGCGCGTGGCACAGGCGCGGCGCATCGACGGCGACTTCCGGCCGGCGCCGGCGCCGAGCGCGGCGGCGAGGGTCACCGAGCGCAGCAAGAAGGCCGCGGCCGAGTTCGACGAGATCATCACGGCCGCCGCCATTCGCTACAAGATGCCGCCGAACCTCGTGCGCGCGGTGATGCACGCCGAGTCGGCGTTCGACCCGACCGCGGTGAGCGTCGTCGGCGCCTCGGGCCTGATGCAGCTGATGCCCGCGACCGCGCGCGAGATGTACGTGAAGGACATCTTCGACGTGAAGGAGAACATCGAGGGCGGCGTGCGCTACCTGCGTGTGCTCGCCAACGAGTTCGACGGCGACATGGTGAAGATGGTGGCGGCGTACAACGCGGGCCCCGAGGCGGTGAAGAAGTACGGAGGCGTGCCGCCGTACGCCGAGACCCAGGCCTACGTGAAGAAGGTCGTCGCGCTGTATTTCCAGTACAAGCAGCAGGAGGAGGCGGAGCGCTGAAGAGAGCGCTGACCCGATATGGCGACCCAGACCGGGAAGGACCCCTCGCAGGACGAGGAGTTCCTCTCCCAGTTGTACAAGGGCGGTGAGCTGCTGGCGGCGGGGAAGGTGGTCGAGGCGAAAGACCACCTCGAGCGGGCCTTCAAGCTCCATCCCAAGAACGAGAAGGCGCAGAACCTGCTCGGCCTCACGTACTTCAAGCTCGGCCTGTTCGATCGCGCGGCCGAGATCTACGAGCTGCTGGTCCGCGAGAACCCCGCCGACCCGACGCTGCGCGTGAACCTCGGGCTGGTGTACCTCAAGACCAACAACCTGCCGCTCGCGGTGAAGGAGTTCGAGACGTCGACCGACCTCGAGCCCACGCACAAGAAGGCGCACAACTACCTCGGGCTCGCGCTGGCCCAGTCGGGCGAGTACGCGCGGGCGCGCGAGCACTTCGTCATCGCCGGCTCCGACGCGATGGCAGACAAGATGGCGCGAGCGATCGCCGCCGGAGCCAAGGCGCCGGTCGCCGTCGAGGTGAAGCCGCCGCCGTCGGCGCCGCAGCCGCCGCCTGCGCCTCCGCCGGAGGACGTGGTCGAGAAGCACATGGTGCCGCAGCCGTCGCCGGAGCCGGGCGCGAAGCCTCCGGTGCCGTCGTTCGACGTGCTGGTGATGCCGGAGACTCCGGCCACCGAGGTGCTCGAGGTCACGGCGGACGACGACGTGCCGCCGGACGCGGAGATCATCCCCGCCGAGGCGCTGCTGAAGCCGAAGACGTCGCCGCCGGGCGCGGGCTCGAAGCTCGCCGAGGCGGCGCGGTCGCTCGGCGGAGCCGCGAAGCCTCCGCTGCCGGCCGCCGGGTACGAAGAGGTGCCGCCGGCGCCGTCGCCGTCGTCTCCGGTCGGGCGCGCGATGCGCAACGACTGGGGCGCGCAGTTCGGCATGGACGAGCCGCCGGCTCCGCAGGGCGACGACATGCGGTTCGCGGAGGACGAAGGCCCCGCGGGGATGCCGATGCCCGAGCAGGCCGTCGCGACGAGCGAGGCCGCGGTCGCCACCGGCGCGCAGGTGCCGATGGAGGTCGTCGAGGGCGGCGGCCGCAGCACCGAGACGTGGGACACGATGCCCGTCGTCGAGGCCACCGCGGAAGAGATGATGGTCGAGGTCGATACGCCGATGTCCGCCGCCGCCGCCGCGCGGGCCTCCGACGTCGCGCTCTCCGATGCCGCGCAGCAGGGCGAAGACATGTCGTCTTCGCCGCCCGAGGAGGTGTCGCCGGCCGACGTCATCCCCGCCGGCGACGCGATGGCCGCGGGGGACGCGGTCGCCGACGAGACGTCGATGGCCGACGTGATGCCTCCCGAGCAGTCGATGGGCGAGCAGCCCGTCGGCGAGGCTCCCGAGCTGCCGCCGGGCCTCAACTACACCGGGGTTCCTCCGACGGTCGACGTGCCGATGGGCGACGGCGCCGAGCTGTCTGCTGCGCCTGCCGCCGAGGGCGAGGTTGCCGCGCCGGTCGAGATGTTCCCCGGGGCCGAGAGCGACGCGTACGCGACGCAGGAGGCGTGGCCGGAAGAGGGCGGCGCGGCGTCCGATGAGCTGCCTCCGCCGGGCGAGAACCCCGAGTGGCTCACGCAGGCGGGGCAGGACGCGGGCGCGCAGCAGGGCTACGCGACGGAGTCGGTCGGCTCGACCGACGAGCAGTACACGTCGCAGGGCGAGGAGCAGCAGCAGTTCGCCACCGGTGAGCTGTCGGCCGAGCAGCCGGCGTACGCGACCGGTGAGCTGGGCGGCTCGAACGAGCAGGTGCCCCTCACCGGCGAGGTGCCGACCAGCGCGACCGATCTCGCGATGCCGGCGCCGACGACGTCGCAGGGGCTGACGCCGATGGCGACTCCGCGGCTGGAAGAGCTCGGGCCGTCGGCGGCGCTGAACTTCACGCCCGGCGAGCTGAGCGGCCCGTTCAACCTGACGCCCGAGGGCCTCGCGCTGTCGGTGAACGGCGAGCTCTTGACGCGCATGCCGGGGCTGCTCGCGGTCGTCGGCTCGGTCGACGCGACGCCGGAGCTCAAGCGCAGCCGCGGGCGCACGACGGACCAGCCGTTCGGGCAGGGCGAGCAGCAGCTGCAGCGGGTACGAGGAGCCGGAGTGGTGCACCTCGAGCCCGGCAAGTTCACGTACCAGGCGATCGACCTCGCCGACGAAGGCGCGTACGTGCGCGAGGAGCGCGTGTTCGCGTTCGAGGAAGCGGTGGCGTTCGAGAACGCGCGGCTCACCGGCCAGGGCAACATCGGCGTCGACGTCGTGCACCTCAAAGGGCAGGGGAAGGTGCTGCTCAGGCTCGACGGCGCGCTGAAGGCGATGGCGATTCCGCCCGGCACACCGCTGAAGGTTCCGCTCGCGCGGCTCGTCGGCTGGTACGGCTACGTGTCGGTGCGGGTGATGGGCTTCGTCGGCCAGGGCGCGGTCGAGCTCACCGGCGACGGCTACGTCCTGCTCGCCGCGTGAGGCTTCGATGGACAAGGAAACGAAGCGGAGGCTGAAGGCCGAGGCGAAGCTGAAGCGGAAGGAGGACAAGCTCCGCAAGCGCGAGGAGAAGCGCGCCAAGAAGCTCGCCCGCGGCCCCAGCCCGCTGCTGAAGGAGTTCTGGAACCTGCCGAACATGCTGACGATGGGCCGCATCGCGCTCATCCCGCTGTTCGTGTGGCTCACCTACGACGCGGACCCGATGTACTCGTTTCTGGCGGCGGCGGTGTTCACGGTCGCTGCGATCACCGACGTGATCGACGGGTTCCTGGCGCGGCGGTGGAACATGATCACCACCGTCGGGAAGCTGCTCGACCCACTCGCCGACAAGCTCATCGTGCTCGCCGCGATGGTGATGATGACGCGCCTCGGCCGGATCCCGGCGTGGATCGTGATCGTGCTCCTGTCGCGCGAGTTCGTGGTCTCGGGGCTGCGTCAGATCGCCGCGAGCGAGGGCATGGTCATCGCCGCCGGGCAGGAGGGGAAGTGGAAGACCTCGCTGCAGCTCGTCGGGATCATCTCGCTGTGCGTGCACTACGTGCACCCCGTCAACATCGCCGGCTGGGTGGTCGATCTCGACTTCAACCTGACCGGGAAGATCCTCGTGTACCTGTCCACCGCGTTCAGCGTGTGGAGCGCTGCCAACTACTTCCGCGCGTTTCTCGCCATGCTCTCGCACCGCGGCAACGCCGTCAGGCCCGGCGACTCGCCTGCGTCGTGACCTGAACTTTGCGGGAATAGCTCAGCGGTAGAGCACTGCCTTGCCAAGGCAGGGGTCGAGGGTTCAAATCCCTTTTCCCGCTCTCAGTGAAATGCAGTCAGCAGCGGGGTGACGCGGTCTTCGGCCGCCGCGGACACGCGCTCGACGGCGATGACGCGGCAGTAGCCCCCGGCGCGGCGCACCGTACGCTCTGCAGCACGGAACTTTCCGGCGACGCCGCCGTCGGTGACCTCGTAGTCGAGCGCCAAGCTGCCGGCGGAGTCGAAGCTGCCGGTGACCGACAGCGCCGGTGAGCTGCCCAGCGGGCTCAGGCGGCCGTGCAGCGTCATCCACGCCTCCAGCACGGAGGGCGGCTCTCCCTGGGCCGCTTGCATGGCGGCGACGGCGTCGGGCGCGTGCAGCTGGACCTCGGCGGCGCTCGCGATCTGCACGGAACCGCGCCACGCGTCGGGCAGGTGCAGCGACGATGCCTGCGTGGGGCAGCGCAGCTTCCCGGCGGCCTCGTCCCAGACGACTCCGGTCGGCGCAGGGGCCCCGCTCGTCGAAGCCGGCGCGCCGGTGAGGGGGCGGCTCTCATTGCGACAGTTGGCCGTGCAGCGGTCCTGCTCCCTCCGGCAGAGGTCGTACGTCACGCCGGGCAGACCGAACTGCCGGGCGATGCCCCCGCGTACGCAGCTGTCGTGCGTGTCGGAGCAGATCCGGCGGCACTCTCCATCGGCGGCGAGGCTGTCCGGCTTCGGTGCGCCGTAGATGCAGCTCGCGCTCAGCAACACGACCGCCAGGCTCGCTGAGCGCCTCACAGCCGGTGAGTGGGTCGTCCGCAGCATCATTTTGAAGCGTTCGTGCTTACGTTACCGGCATGGATGACGTGGACCTCGTACTCGCGGCTCGAAGCGCCGATCTCCCGGGCGGCCTGCACGTGCTGCGCGCACTTCCCCAGGCCCGCCGCCGCATGGTGGGCCCGTTCGTCTTCCTCGATCAGATGGGGCCAGGTCCCGCCATCGGCGTCGGCCGTCACCCCCACATCGGGCTCTCGACCGTCACGTACCTGTTCGAGGGCGAGGTCGTTCACCGCGACAGCCTGGGCACCGTCCAGCGCATCACGCCCGGCGCCGTGAACTGGATGACGGCCGGCGGCGGCATCGCGCACTCCGAGCGCACTCCGGCGGGCTTCGAAGGGCGCATGTACGGGATTCAGATCTGGGTCGCGCTGCCCAAAGAGCACGAGGAGACCGTGCCCACCTTCGTCCACCATCCCGCCGAGTCGCTGCCGCAGCTCGACGACGCAGGCGCCCGCATCCGCGTCGTCGCCGGCGCGTACGGGGGCGCGCGCTCGCCGGTGAAGACGCACTCCGAGCTGTTCTATGCGGTGGCCGAGACCGACGCCGGCACGGTGCTGCAGGTGAAGCCCTCGCACGAAGAGCGCGCCGTCTACGTCGTCGACGGCTCGGTCGAGCTCGGCGGAGGAACGCTGAAGCCCGGTGAGCTCGCCGTGCTCGCGCGGGGCCGCGAGGTGCTGCTGCGCACCGGCGACGCCTCGCGCGTGCTGCTCTTCGGCGGCGAGCCCCTCGAGAGCGCCCGACACATCTACTGGAACTTCGTCTCCTCCTCGAAGGATCGCATCGAGCAGGCGAAGTCCGACTGGCGCGCTCAGCGGTTCGGCGCGATCGACGGAGAGCCCGGGTGGATTCCGCTCCCCGGCGACCCCGAGCCTCCGGTGGCGAACTACCCCTGATCGTCGCACTGCTCGCGGACGGGCGTGGGCATCGCGGGGTTCAGCGTGAAGGCCGTGTTCACCAGGCCGACGTGCGAGAACGCCTGCGGGAAGTTGCCGAGCTGGCGCTGCCCGGCGACGTCGTACTGCTCCGAGAGCAGCCCCACGTCGTTGCACAGCGAGAGCAGGTGCTCGAACAGCCGCGTCGCGTCGTCCAGGCGGCCCTGCAGCGCCCAGTTGTCGGCGAGCCAGAAGCTGCAGAGCAGGAAGGCCCCCTCGCCGGGAGGCAGGCCGTCGTCGGTCTTCGACGTGTGGTACCGCTGCACGAGGCCGTCGACCCGCAGGTCGGTCTCGATCGCGTGTGTGGTGCCGAGCACGCGCGGGTCCTTCGCCGGCAGAAAGCCCACGAGCGGGATCATCAGCAGCGAGGCGTCGAGCTGCTTGCTGCCGTAGGCCTGCACGAACGCGCCGCGCTCGGCGTCGAAGCCGCGGTCGCACACCTCGGCGTGAATGGCCGCCCGCGCGGCGCGCCAGCGGTCGACCTGTCCGTCGCGGCCGAACTGCTCGACCGCCTTCACGGCGCGATCGAACGCGACCCACGCCATCACCTTGGAGTGCGTGAAGTGCTGCCGCGGCCCGCGGATCTCCCAGATGCCCTCGTCGGCCTGGCGCCAGCCGCTCTCGAGGAAGTCGAGCAGCAGCTTCTGCACGTGCCACGAGTTCTGCTCGGGCGGCAGGCCGATCTTTCGCGCGATGTGCAGCGCGTCCATCACCTCGCCGTAGACGTCGAGCTGCAGTTGCTTCACCGCGGCGTTGCCGATGCGCACCGGCGCGCTGCCGTGGTACCCGGGCAGCCAGTCGAGCTCGAGCTCGGGCATGCGGCGCTCTCCGCGCAGGCCGTACATGATCTGCAGCTGCTCCGGAGCGCCTGCGACGGCGCGCAGGAGCCAGTCGCGCCAGGCGGCGGCCTCCTGCTTGTAGCCGCTGAGCAGGAACGAATAGAGCGTGAACGTCGCGTCGCGCAGCCAGGTGATCCGGTAGTCCCAGTTGCGGACGCCGCCGATCGGCGCGGGCAGAGACGTGGTCGCGGCGGCGACCATGCCGCCGGTGGGCGAGTAGGTGAGGGCCTTGAGCGTGATGAGCGAGCGCACGACGGCGTCGCGCCATTGCCCGCGGTAGACGCAGTGCGAGGTCCACCGGTGCCACCAGCGCTCGCAGCCGTCGACGGCCTCGAACGGGTCGAGCTCCTTGGGGGGATGGTCGGATGACGCGTGCCACTGCAGCACGAACGGCACCCGCTCGCCGGCGTGCACGGTGAAGTCGGCGACGGTGGTGAGGTTCTCTCCGTGCGTGATGACGGGCGTGCGCAGGCTCAAGGCGTCGGGGCCTGCGACGGCGTGCAGGTGGCCGCGCACGGTGCGCACCCACGGCACGACCCAGCCGTAATCGAAGCGGACGACGAGCTGCAGGTGCATCGGGACTTCGCCGGTGACGCCCTCGACGATGCGGACGACGGCGGGCGCGTGCGTGTCGACGGGCATGCAGTCGACGATGCGGACCGTGCCGGTCGCGGTGGTGAGCTCGGTCTCGAGGACGAGCGTGTCCGGCCGATAGCGGCGGCGCGTGGCGGTGATGGGGTCCTTCGGGGTGAGCGCGAAGCGGCCGTTGCGATCGGTGCCCAGCAGCGCGGCGAAGCACGCGGCGCTGTCGAAGCGCGGAACGCACAGCCAGTCGATGGACCCGTCCTTGGCGACCAGCGCAGCAGAGCGGGTGTTACCGATCAGTGCGTAGTCCTCGATCGGGAGAGGAAGCTCACGCATCCTCTCAGAGGTAATGTCGCCGCCGAGGAGGCGCACGTGCAGGACCGCTACGCAGGAGACGTCGGAGACTTCGGCAAGTTAGCGCTCCTGCGCGAGGTGAGCCGGGGACGGCGGCTCGGCGTGTGCTGGTACCGCTGCAGCGGCGCCGGCGAGAACAACAACGACGGCCGCCACGTGGACTACTTGAAGCGGCCGGAGCGTTTTCGCTCGTTGGACCCGGTGGCGTTCGACGCGATGGCGCGCGTCGTCGCGGGAGAGCGCTCGCTGGCGGCGCTCGAGGCCGCGGAGCTCTTGCCCGGCGCGCGGTACCACCGCGACGAGGTGCCGCGCTCGCGCGCGCTGCGGGAAGAGTGGTTCGCGTCCGTGCTCGCGGCGATGGACGGGTGCGATCTCGTCTTCGCGGACATGGACAACGGGTTCGAGTGGAGCGCGCTGTCTCCGAAGTGCATCGGGCGCGAGGAGGTGAGGGCGCTGCGGCGCCGCGGCCGATCGCTGCTTTTGTACCACCACCAGACGCGGCGGGCCGGCGGGGCCCCCGAGGAGTTCCGCCGGTTCTCGGACTGGCTGTTCGAGGCGGGAGCGCAGCACGTCGAGGCGGTGCGGCTGCGCCCGTACTCGTCGCGGTTCTACCTGCTGGTCGACGGAGACAGGGCGCTGTCGACGGCGCTCGGCGCGTTCGCGTCGCGCTGGGGCGCCGAGCTGGTCGAGCGCTTCGCGCGGATCTCGCGGTGAATGAGGTACGCGAGCACCGCCGGGCTGCCGAGGAAGAACGTCGCGACCTGGTAGGGCAGCGCGGGGATGCCGCGCTGCTTCGCGTCGTGCCGCAGCCACGCCCAGGCGACGAAGAGCGCGATGAAGAGGTCCAGGAGCATCTGCAGCGCCCAGGGGTGCTCCAGCGAGAGCGTGAGGAAGCCCAAGGGGCCGTGCGCGACGGCGACGGAGGTGGACCAACCGGTGAAGACCACGAACACAGCCAGCAGGAGGAGGAGTCTCATGGTGGCCAAGATGCGCTCGCGCGGTCATGGCCACCATGACCTGGGAGGTCATGTTCCGGCGGTGCGGGCCCGGTAGAGTGGCGATGTGCCTGATTCGTTTGGCCCGTTGCTCAAGCGCTGGAGACAGACGCGGCGGTTGTCCCAGGAGCAGCTCGCGTTCGACGCGGAGATCTCGACGCGCCACCTGAGCTGTCTCGAGAACGGGAAGGCGAAGCCGAGCCGCGACATGGTGCTCGTGCTGTCGAGCGCGCTGGAGCTCGATTTGAGGGAGCGGAACGTGATGCTCGGCAGCGCGGGGTTCGCGCCGCTGTACCCGTCGAACGGGCTCGAGAGCCTGTCGATGGCGCCGGTGCGGCGGGCGATCGACCTGATGCTCAAGCAGCAGGAGCCCTACGGCGGCGTGGTGGTCGACCGGCTGTGGAACGTGCTGCAGCTGAACGACGGGGCGCGGCGGCTGATGCAGGCCTTCATGCCGGTGATGCCGGAGGACCCCAAGGTCGCCGGCAACATCGTGCGCGCGGCGCTGCACCCGAAGGGCCTGCGGCCGGCGATGGTGAATTGGGTCGAGGTGGCGGTGTTTACGCTCGAGCGCATCGATCACGAGTGCGCGATGTACCCGCACGATGCCGAGCGGCTGGCGTTGCGCGACGAGGTGCGAAAGTACCCGGGCGTCGAGGCGGTGCGGCTGCCCGAGTCGGCGAGCAGCGGCTGGCCGGTGTCGCTGGTGCACCTTCGCCTGGGGGACGTCGAGGCTCGGCTCTTCACCACCGTGACGACGCTCGGGACGCCCCTCGATGTGACGGCCCAGGAGCTGTCGATCGAGACGTACTTCCCGGCTGACGACGCTACCGAGGCGTGGCTGCGCGAGCTCGCCGCTCGTGATGCTTGACGTCCGGACCGAAGGCCACTAGTTACGCCCGCGCTGTTCGCGGGAATAGCTCAGCGGTAGAGCATCGCCTTGCCAAGGCGGGGGTCGAGGGTTCAAATCCCTTTTCCCGCTCAGTACATCGGAGCCCGGTTTCGCAGAGATGCGGAGCCGGGCTTCGTCGTTTCGAGGTGCCAGGAGGGCGCAGGGGGCGCCCTCCCGACTTCATCAGGTTCCGGCTTCGACAGCGTCAGGGGCAGCGGAGCGACCCATGCACCTGACCGTCACACTGTTCCGCCCGGTAGGACCCGTGGAGCTGGAGCTCATCCGTGCGTCCGACTGGCGTCGTTTTCCGCCGCGGCTGCCTGGGCAACCCATTTTCTACCCGGTCGTGCAGGAAGAGTACGCGGCGAAGATCGCCCGCGACTGGAACGTGCCTGAAAGCGGCGCGGGCTACGTGACGAGGTTCAACGTCGAGGCGTCCTATCTGCGGCGCTTCGAGGTTCAGCACGCCGGTGGTCGCGACTACGCCGAGTACTGGATCCCCGCGGAGGAGCTCGAGGCGTTCAACGATCACATCGACGGGCGGATCGACGTGATCGCGGAGTTTCACCGGTGAGGCGCCTCAGGGCTCGATGACGGCCTTCGTCGTGTAGTCGAGCTTCGGGAAGTCGCTCTTCAGGTACTCGTTCCCGCGCGTCTGGATCTCCATCTGGTTCGGCCCCATGCCGCGCGGCGCGCCCTCGCCGTAGCCCTTGAAGAGCTTGTCGACGACGTCCATGCCCGACACGACCTTGCCGAACGGCGCGAAGCCCATCTGATCCAGGTTCAGGTTGTCGACGAAGTTGATGAACACCTGCGTCGTGCGCGAGTTCGGGCCCGACGTCGCGAAGGTGATCGTCCCGCGGGTGTTCTGGCTCTTCACCGGATCATCCGGGATCCGCGCCGCGCGCCAGACGCTGTTCAGCTCGGGCTTCCCGCTGATGCCGAACTGCACCATGAACCCCTCGACGACGCGGAAGAACGCGGTGTCGTCGTAGTAGCCGTTCTTCACCAGGTTGTAGAACCGATCGGCGCCGTTCGGAGCCAGCTCGCGCTGCACCTCGACCACGAAGTCGCCCTGCGTCGTCGTGAACTTCGCCTTGTACGTCGCGGGCGCCGTCTCGGTGAGCTTCGAAGGATCCGTGAGGCTCCCGCCGCCGGCGGGCTTCTCTTCAGTCTTCTTGTTGCAGGCAGCAACCGCGAGGGCCAACGCGAACACGACTCGGAGTGAGCTCATGCGGCCGCCAGCTACTCCGAAAACAGCGACGCGACCAGCTCCGCCGCAGGCAGCTCGCGGATGAGCGCGGCGTTCTGCCCGGCCCACAGCTGCATCAGCTCCGTGCGCCCCTGCGCCGCCGCCGCCGCGCGCAGCTCGGCCGTCAGCGCCTGGTGCTGGGGAAACGTCGTCGGCGCCGGCCCTGTCTCGGTGAACCGGTTCCGAATGCCGCGCGCCGCCCGGCCGCTGAACGCGCGGGTGATCACCGTCTGCCGCGCCGCCGCCGACTTCAGCGCCGCGCGGTGCTCCGGGTGCGTGCCGGCCTCGGGGCAGAGCATGAACGCCGTGCCGAGCTGCGCTGCCGCCGCGCCGAGCTCGAGCACCGCCCGCACGCCGGCATCATCCATGATCCCGCCCGCCGCGATGATCGGTACACGCAGCCGCGCCACGAGCTGCCGCGTCAGGGCCAGCGTCCCGACGAGGCCGTCCGCGAGAAAGAACCCGCGATGCCCGCCGGCCTCGCTGCCCTGCGCGCAGATCGCGTCGACGCCGAGCGCCTGCAGCGCCTCACCCTCGTCGAGCGAGGTCGCCGTGCCGACGATCAGCACCCCGGCGCCCCGCAGCGCCGCGAGCTGCTCCGCGCTGGGAACTCCGAACGTGAAGCTGAACACGCGCGGCCGGACGCGGAGCACGGCTTCGAGCTGCGCGTCGACACCCGGCAGCGGCTTCAGCGGAGCAGGGCCGCCCGACAGCCCGAGCTCGCGTCGAAAGGGTTCGAGCTGGGCGGCGACACGCGCGAGCTCCGCTGCGTCGTCGGGCGGGTCCTTTCGCAGAAACAGGTTCATCCCGAAGGGCCGTTGCGTCCTCGCGCGGACAGCGGCGGCGGCCTCTTCGATCTTCTCGGGTGACAGGTAGGCGCAGCCCAGCGACCCGAGCCCACCGGCGTCGCTGACGGCGGCGGCGAGCGCGGGCGTATCGGGGCCGCCCGCCATCGGCGCCTGGATGATCGGCAGCCGCGCTCCGACTGCCTCGAGAAAGCCGGTCTTCGTCATTTCGCGCCTTGAGCGGTCAGCGTCCGTGTGGGCCTGTAGCCCGACCGTGACATCGCAGCGCGGGAAATTCCCCGCTCTTACGCAAGAAAGGGTCTTGGAGTTTGGAGGTCGGTCGTGCGGTCCAAGTTCGTCGTGATGGTGTTGTCCTCGTTGTCGCTGTTGGTCTCGTGCGCGTCGTCAGCTCGGTACGCGTACGAAGAGTCGGAGTCCTGCCCCGTCGCCATGACGGAAGAGCAGCACGAGTCCGGCGTCGTCCGTTGTCGCGCGATGTGCTCCAGCTACGCGCGCGACTTTGCGGAGTTCGACGCCGAGTGCAAGTGCCGCTGCGCGCCTCCGGGCGGCGGTTATCGCGCCAAGCCCGGTCAGAAGCCCGCGCCCAACTACGGGCAGACCAGCTGGTACACCCAGCAGTGAGCCTCTAACGCCGCCCGCCTCTGACCCTGTGTCAGAGTGCGCGCGCCTGGGCTCATGGATACATCGCTTGTTCGGCCCGCCAGCCGGCCCGTCGCAGCCACGCGCTGCGCCCGCCGCGGCGAGGCCGGCTCGGGTCGCGGCCCCGCCGGAGCTGCCGGCGTCCACGGCCGAGCTGACGGAGCTCTTGCTCACCTCGCGCTCCGCTGCAGCCCGCGTGGCCGCGGCGAAGAAGCTCGGTGAGCGCCTGCCGCTCGACAAGCACCTCATCGTTCCCGCGCTGGTGAAGGCCACGCAGGAATCGGACGCCGCCGTCCGTCTCGCCGCCCGCGACCCGCTCACCAGCGGCCGCCTCGGCGGAGCGATGCCGGGCGTCATCGAGACGCTCCGCGAAGCGCTGCTCGAGCCCGATCCGATCGCGCGCCGCGAAGGCCTCGTCAACCTGTGCTCGTTCGGCACGTTCTTCGACGACGCGGTGCGCTGCCTCGCCGACGAGAGCGAGACCGTGCGCGGCTCGGCCGCCTACTACGCGGCGAGCGCGATGACGGTCGACGCGCGCCCCACGCCTGAGCAGCTCGAGGTGCTGTGGCGCGGGCTCGAGGATCCGGCGCCCGCCGTTCGCCGGCACCTGCTGCGCGGCGTCGGGCGGCACCATCCCCGCGATGCCCGGGTGAAGGCGGTCGTGCGCGAGATCTTCGCCGACGGCGCTCCGTACCAGCTCAACGACGCCGTCGACGTCATCGCGCGCATGCCGGAGGCCGAGGCCGCCGGGCTCCTCGACGAGCTCGCGCGGACTCGCCCGGCGCGGGCGGCGCTCGCGCGCACCTCGTTTCCCGGGCTCGCGGAGCAGGGCGTCGCCGAGCTCGCTCGGCTCATCGAGGCCGGGCCACACCGCGTCGATGCCCTGCAGGCGGCGGCGCGGCTTCCCGAGGGCCTGGGCGCGGTGCTCGACGCGCCGATCGTCGCCGCCGCCGCCGACACCTCGAACGACGTGCGCGAGGCGGCGCTTCGCGCCTTGCGCCGCAGCGTGCCGGCCCAGACGCGGCTCGAGCTCGCGCGGCAGGCGGTGAAGGCTGCGAAGCGCGAGGTCCGCTGGGCCGCGCAAGATGTCCTCGGCGGGCTCGCGGGCTCGCACCCCGACGAGGTGGTCGACGTCGTGCTGCCGCTGCTCGGCGGCGACGACTCCGACGACTTCGCGCGGGTGCTGGGGTGGGTGGGCCCCGGCGCGGCGCGCGCCGTGCCGAGGCTCATCGAGTGCCTCGAGCTGCCGAGGTGCTCGTCGGTCATCTACGCGCTCGGCTCCATCGGCGCGGCCGCGCGCGCTGCGGTGCCGGCGCTGGCTCGGCGCGTGCGCCCGGGCGCGGAGACGTCCGCGCTCGATGCGCTGCGCCGCATCGGCCTGGGACGGATCGAGGTGATGCCGTTCTCCCTCGACGGCCTGGAGCCGGCCGCGCGCGAGGTCGCGCTCGCCGCGCTGGAGACCGCCGACGACCCGCTGCCCGCCGCCGTTCGCGACGTGCTCAGCGAGAGTGTGGTGAAGGAGGAGGGGCTGCCGCAGGCGCGCAGCGCCCGGCTCATGCGGCTCGTGCGGTGCGGAGGAGAGGTGACGCCCGCGCTCGTTCGCGCGCTGGAGGATCGCGATGAAGGCGTCGCCGCGCAGGCGCTGCGGGCGCTGCAGCAGCTGGGGCTGCAGGCGGCGCCTCACCTCGAGCGGATGCGCGACGATCCGGCCTGCGCAGATGGCCCGCGCGCCGGGTGGGCGCTGGAGCAGCTCGCCGGGCGCCGTTGACGGACGCCGGTCCTGGGAGGGTCAATCAAGAGACGAGGCTCGTTCGCAGCTCTGTTCGCCCTGAGCGGAGCCGCCCGAAGGGCTGCGGAGACGAAGGGGGCGCGAAGCCGACACGTGGCCCGCTTCGACTCCGGCCCGCTTCGCGTGCCTTTGCTCAGCGCCAACGGGAGGGCGACACGAGGCTGGTGCCGTATCACCGGGCCCGCGCGGCCGCTCGAAGCTCGCCTGCTCGACGGTGCAGCTTCACGTTGAGCGGGTCGAAGCACAGCGCGTCCGCGATCGCCTGCAGCGCGGCGCCCATGTTGCCCTCGCGCTCGGCCTTGGCCGACAAGAGCAGCGGCTCGCGCGTGCGGATGTCGGCGTTGGGCACGACCTTCAAAAACTTCGCGCGCAGCGCGTCGAGCTTCTCGAGCTCGAGGCCCTCGGTGATGCAGCGCAGCACTCCGAGCACGTTCCCGTTCACCGCGTCGTACAGCGCGCGGCGCATGGGGTCGATGAGCTCTTCTTCGGCCTCGGTGAGCCTCAGCCGCAGGCCCTCGAGCCGCGTGAGCTGCTCGGGCGTCAGCTTCGGGAACCGCCTGGGGTTCATCTCTTCGGCGAGGCGCTCGCAGACGTCGCGAATGCGGCGCGTCGTCGAGTCCTTCGGCAGGCCGAGCAGCGCATAGTGCCCGCCAGCGGCCCGCGACTCGAACTGCTCGAGCAGCGCCTCTCCTTGAGGGTCGCCGATCTTCCCCGAGGGAGGCGCGAGCCCGCGCTGCGTCAGCGTATCCAGCACGCGCTGCTGCTCGCTGGTGATCGTGTCGAACCGCACGCCGAAGCCGCGCGTCGTCTCGCCGAGCTCGAGGCGGACGATCTCTCCGACGGCGTCGAACGGGCCGGCCGAGCTGGTGCCGACGAGCCGCACGCGGCTGAACAGCGGCAGCATCAGCGACGTCCGCACGAAGGCGCCGCCGAGCGACACGTCGGTGATGAGCGCGTCTCCGAGCAGCTCTCCGTGCTCGGCGAAGATCTGCACTCCGAACGAGGTCGGAATGCGCGCCTGACGCCGCACTCCGCCCAGGCCCGCGAGCGTCTTCGGCCCCGCCTGCACCGTCGCCACGGGCGTCACGCGCGGGCTCTGAAACTGCGCGGTGATCTGCGGGCCGAGCGGCCTCACCTCCACCGTCAGCTGCGGAGCGGCGGGCACCGCGGGCGGAGTCTTGCCATCCAGCGATGCCACGATCGCGCGGCCCAGGTCCGCCATCGACGGCCAGCGGTCCTTCGCCTCCTTCGCGAGGCACCGGAGGATCACCTCTTCGTAGGCCGCGGAGATCGACGGGTTCACCTGGCGCGGCGGCTTCGGCGGGTCCTTCAGGTGCGCGCGCATCACCGCGATCGGCCCGTCGCCGTCGAACGGCAGCGTGCCCGTGGCGAGCTCGTACATCACGACGCCGAGCGAGTAGATGTCGGCGCGGCCGTCGACCTGCTGGCCGAGCGTCTGCTCCGGAGACATGTACAGCGCGGTGCCGAGGATCGCGCCGACGCGCGTGCGCACCTCGTTGCCCTGCAGTTGCGAGCGGTGCGCCATGCCGAAGTCGACCAGCTTCGCGTGCGGCTGCCCGGCGCGCTGCACCACGAAGATGTTCGCCGGCTTCAAGTCGCGGTGAACGACGCCCTTCGCGTGCGCGGCGCCGAGGCCCGCGCAGAGCTGCAGCACGAGCCGCGTCGCCAGCGCGTGCTCGACCGGCTGCTCGAGCAGCTTCGCGAGCGTCATGCCCTCGAGGTACTCGAGCAGGATGTAGTGCTGCCACCCGGCGTGAATGCCGATGTCGAAGACCTCGACGATGTGCTCGTGCCGCACGAGGTTCGTGGTGCGCGCCTCGCCCTCGAAGCGGCGCACCATCTCGGGGTCGTCGTGCATCTCGGCGCGCAGCACCTTGAGCGCGGCGATCGCTTGCGACACCTCGTTCTCGGCGAGGAACACGTCGCTCGACGAGCCGCGCCCGAGCAGACGCTGCAGCTTCCACGTGCCGATGCGCTGGCCGACCGCGAGCCCCGGCTGCGTGAACTTCTTCGCGCCGAAGTCCTCCAGCGCGACCGGAGGAGGGGGCTTGGTCATCTGCGTGGCACAGAGGCCGGTCGCGTGATCCCCTCCGCAGTCGGCGCAGCGCAGGCCCGTCATCGGACGGCCGAGCCTACACGACCTTCCGCCAACACCGGGTTCACTTGATCTGGATGCGCGCGCCGCCCCGCATCCGATCGAGTGAGCGCGGGACTACTTCTTGGGCTTCGTCTGCGCCTGCTTCTCGCGCTGCAGCGCGCCGATCTGCTTCTGGAAGAACGCGACGTCGATCTTCAGCGCGTCGCGCTCGCGCGTCGTCTTGGCGAGCTGCTCGCCCAGCATGCGGACGCTGTTCTCGGCGACCTCGGCGCGGCCACGCAGGTCGACGATCTCCTGCGTCATGCCGCGGACCTGGTCCTCGAGCTTCGCCGCCTTGGCCTCGAAGCGCCGCGCAGATGCCTTCGTGTCCGCGGCGACGACTTCGGCGGTGCGCAGCACGTCCGTCATCTCGCTCGTCGTCCGCTGCCGGCGCTGCTCGCGGTCGCTCATCTTTCGGATGCGGTCGACCAGCGCGCCCTTCGACGAGGCCAGATCGGACACCTGCGTCTGAATGAACGCGAGATCGCGCACCATCTCGTCACGGCGGTTGCGCTCTTCGTCCAGGTCCGCCTTCTGCCGCTCGACCGTCTTCTTCAGGTCGACGAGCTCCACCTCGAGCCCGACCGAGCGCGCCTTCTCGGAGTCGAGCTGCTCGGCGATGAGCTCGATCTCGTGCTGCGTCCGCGCCTCGTCGGCCGCGCTGGCCTCGGCGTGCGCCGTCCGCACCTCCGCCAGCTCGGCGCCGAGGCGCTCGAGGTCGGCGCGGTGGGTGTCCTCCGACAGCTGCAGCTTGCGCAGCGCCTCGTCGCGCTCGACCTCGTTCGCGTTCGCGCGCTTCGTCTCGGCTTCCTTCTCTTCGAGCGTGCGGGCGAGCTCGGCGCGCGACTGCTCGAGCAGCGCCTCCTGCGTCGCGCGCAGCTCGTCGGCCTGGGCGAGCCGCGCGGTGACATCGGCGAGCTCCGCGCTCGTCGCGCCGGTCCGGGCCTCGTATTCCTCTTTGTTGAGGTCTGCCTGGGTCTGCAGCCGGCGCAGCCGCCCCTCGGCGTCGCCGAGCGCCTTCCGGCTCGCCGAGAGCTCGGCCTGCGTCTGCGCCCCTTTTGCCTGCGCTTCGTCCGCCTGCTTCTTGGCCGCGGCGGCCTCGGCCTGCGCGGTGCGCAGCTTCAGATCCGCCTCGGTGAACGAGAGCTTGCTCGCCGTCAGATCCGTCTGCGCGCGCCGCAGGCGGGCCTCGGTCTCGGCGAGCGCCTTCTTCGTCAGCTCGAGCTCCCCGTGCGCCTGGTGTGCCTGCGCGTCGGTGGCGTCCAGCGAGGCCTGCGTGGCCCCGAGCGCCGCCTGGGCCTGCGCGAGGCGCCGCTCGGCCTCGGCGTCGTGCTCGGCGATCGTGGCCTCGAGCTCGGTGATGCGCGCCTGCGCGGAGGCGAGCGCCACGCTCGAGCGCTCGAGCTGCGCTTCCAGCTCTGCGAGGCGCGCGTGGTCGGTGAGCCCGAGCACGGGCACACCTTCGCGGGAGAGCGACGTCAGCTTCGTCGAGCCGTCTTCGAGCACGTCGAACGCCGCGCGCAGCCGGCCGATGACCGGCGCGTCGATGGCGACGCCGAGCCCCTCGTCGTCGGCGAACAGGCCGACGTCGATGGCCCCGGCCTCGGTCTCCGAGTGCACGCCCGTCTCGTAAGCGCTCATGTGGCCTCCTTCAGTCGAGGTGCCGCGCGTACTCGGCGCGCAGCCGATCGTCTTGCAGCGTCTTTGCCGCCTCTTCGATCGAGGCGAACACCGCCTGCGCGCGGCGGAGCAGGGCGGGGTCGGGGTGGGCCGACCACCTGAGCGGGTCGAAGCGCTGCGCCAGCCGCTCGCGGGCCTCGCGCACGTCCGCGGCGCCCGCCGTCCGAGGCAGGCCGAGGATCCCGAAGTAGTCCGCGTGCTGCACCTGCTCGTACATCGCGTCGAGCGAGTCGGCGTCGGCGGGCTGCGCCGCGCTGCGCGCGCCCTCCTGCGGCGGCCCGACCGTGATGAGGCCTGCCACCTTGGCGACCGCGAGCGCCTGGTAGCCACGCTCGTTCTTCAGGCCCGACGCGACGATGAGCGACTCGATCGAGGTCGAGCCGTCGGCCGCGTCGAGCAGCTCGCGCTCGCGCTCCGAGAAGCCGAGCGTCTCGGCGTCCACCCGCGCGGGGACGCGGAGGGGGACTGCCTGCGAGCCGCCGAGCAGCTCGAGCTGCGCTTCCCACGGCAGCGAGCGGCGCAGCGCCTGCGCGGCGATCGCCGGCAGCGCGCGCGCCGGCTCGCAGACCGGCACCTCGACGCCCGGAGCTTCATCGTGCAGCCGGTACGTGCAGACCGCCTCGGAGAACGCCTCCAGCGCGATCTCCTCCACGAAGCGCTGTACGAGCCCGTCGACCTCGGAGCGGCGGATGAGGCCGCGCTGGCGCAGCTCTTCGAGCAGCGACGCGGGAGAGGCATCACGCACCTCGCGCAGCTCTGCTTCGTTGCGCGCATCGATGAGCCCGTCGCGGCGGGCGCGGGCCGAGATCGACTCGGCGCCCAGGGACGACCAGGCCGCGACGAGGCGTCCCCGGCGCAGCCACAGCCGCCGCGTCGCGTTCGCGAGCGAAAGGTCGACCCGCACGTCCGCGCGCGCCGCCCACAGCTGCACCATCAGGCGCGCCAGCTCGCCCATCGCCACGGTGCCGGTGCGCGGAATCGCGAGCGGCTGCGCGGCCTCCACGACCTCGGTGATGAGGTGCGTGCGGCTCTCGAGCGCATGGATGCGCTCTTGGGCCTCGGTGAGCTCTTCCCGCGTGGAGGTGAGCTCCGCGCGCGCGGCGCCGGCGTCGGCCTGGGCACGCTGCGCGGTCGCGCGGGCGGCCGTGAGCTCCTCGCGTGCCGCCGCGAGCTCGGTCTCGTTCGCGCTCCGCGCCGCCCGCTCGGAGGCGAGCTGGGTCTCGACGCTCGCCAGCGAGGCCGCCGTGGCCTCGTGCGCGGCGCGCGAAGCCGCCAGCGCAGCGGCCGCGGCCTCGTGTTCCGTCCGCGCGGCCGCGAGCGCGGCCACGTGCTCGGCCCGGGCAGCCTCGAGCGCCGCATCGTGCTCGGCGCGCGCCGCCTCGAGCTGGCGGTTCGCTGCCTCGAGGGCGGCGTCGTGCTCGGTCCTCGCGGCGGCGGCGGAGGCCGCGTGCTCCGCTCGCGCTGCCTCGAGCGTGGAGGCGTGCTCGCGCTGCGCCGCAGCGAGCGAGGAAGCCGCCCGGGCCTCGGCCTCGGCCAGCCGGGCCGCACCGTCGGCCTTCGCCGCGGCGAGCTCGGCGGCAGCCTCGCTGCGGGCCTCGGCGAGGAGCGCCGCGTGATCCTCCTGCGCGAGCGCGAGGGCGGCGCGTGCCCCGTCGAGCTGAACCTGCAGCTCGGCGACCTTCGCCTCCAGCTCGACGCGGGACGAGCCGGCCGCGGCCTGGACCTCGTCGAGCTTCGAGGCGAGGTCGGCCTTGGTGAGGTCGAGCTCGGCCTGCACCTGGGCGAGCTGCGTCTGGGTGCCCGCGAGCTGGGCCTTCAGCTGCTCCAGCTCGATGCGGTGGGCCTCGCGCGCGGTCTCGAGCTGGCGGCGCGATCGGCCGAGCTGCTCCTCGAGCTTCGCGGCAGCGGCCGACAGCTCGGCGCGGAGCTCGGCGCCTCCCGCGTCGACCTGCGAGCGCGTCTGTGCGAGCTCGGCCTCGAGCGCCTTCACCCGCGACTCGGCGGCGAGCGCGGCCTCGGACCTCTGCTGCGCCCGCTCGACCGCGGCGTCGAGCTTCTCCTTGAGGGCGTCGCGCCGCGAGACCGCCTCGGCGTGCTCGCGCGACAGCGCCGCGAGCGCGTCCTGCGTCTGGGCGTGCTCCTTCTGAAGCTCGTCGAGCTGGCGGCGCGCGGCCTCGAGGTCTTCGCGAACGCGCGCCGTCGCCGCACGCTCGGCCTCGAGGCGGGCCTCGGCTGCTTCGAGCGCGCCTGCCGTCTCGCGGTCTGCGCTGCGCCGCTCGACGGCCTCGTCGCGCGCCTTCGCCAGGGCCCGCTCGGCGCCCGACAGCAGCGCCGCCGAGCGGGGCGGCGCGAGCGCGTCGACCTTCGCCACGAGCTCGTCGCCGATCGCGACGACCGGGTGATCGAACCCCGGCACTCCTTCGCCGAGCAGCAGCACGGGCACGCTGCGCAGGGCCGAGATGCCGACGCGCTCCTCGAGCACCACGTGGCCGCGGCCCGACTCGAGCCCCGGGGCGAGCAGGATGATCGACGGCTTCGAGCCCCACAGCGCCGCGACGGCGTCCGCCACGGTCGAGGCCACGCGGACCTCGCGCGGGAGCAGGCGCCGCACCTGTGCGATGGCGTCCGCGTCGTCGTGGATCAGCAGCACCACGACCGCGATGTTGCCCGAAGCGATGTAGGCAGATCACCTGCCGGTGCTTCAGGCATGTCGCAGCATCGACGACCCGCCGTACGCCATCGCGCGCAGGCGGCGAACCCGCTCCTCGGGCGCCGGGTGCGTCGAGAACAGCTGCATGAGGCCGCCGCGCCCGGACAGCGGGTTCACGATGAAGAGGCTCGCCGTGGCGGGCTCGACGTGCGCGGGGATCCGGGCGGCTCCGACGTGGAGCTTCTCGAGCGCGCGGGCCAGGCCCTCGGGGTCGCCGGTCAGCTGCGCGGCGCGCTCGTCGGCCCCGTACTCGCGCGAGCGCGAGATGCCGAGCTGGATGAGCATCGCCGCGAACGGAGCGATCATCGCCATCAACAGCGCGCCGACCGCCGAGCCGCGATCGTCATCGTCGCTGGACGAGACACCGCCGAACATCGCGCCCCACTGCAGGGCGTGCGCGAGGTACGTGATGGCTCCGGCGATGCCCGCCGCGACGGTGGCGACGAGCATGTCGCGGTTCTTGATGTGGCCGATCTCGTGCGCCAGCACGCCGCGCAGCTCGCGGTCGTCGAGCAGCTCGAGCAGGCCGCTCGTCACCGCGACGACGGCGTGCTGAGGGTTGCGACCGGTCGCGAACGCGTTCGGCTGATGCTCCGGCACCAGGTACACGCGCGGCTTCGGAAGCCCGGCGCGGGCGGCGATGTCCTCCACCATGCGGTGCAGGTACGGCGCCTCGAGCTCGCTCAGCGGCTTCGCGCGCTGCATCGCGAGCACGATCTTGTCGGAGAAGAAGTACGAGACGAAGTTGATGAGCAGCGCGAGGCCGGTGAACGCGTAGAGATACCCCTCACCGAGCGCCCCGCCGATCGCTACCAGCAGGGCTGACAGCGACCCTAAGAGGATGACGGTCTTGAGCTGGTTCCACATGCTCTTACCGGTAACGCGGCACCCCGGGTGCGCAAGGCGCGCGCCGCCGCGGATTCGTTGCTATTTCCGGGCGATTGCTTTGGCTTTTTCTCATTCTCGCCGCTGAGCCCGCCGCCGAGGCGGAGCCTCAGGTCGACGTCGCGCCGCCCGCCGAGCTCGCGCCGGCCGAGCGGGTGCCGCCTGCGGAGCTCGTCCCTCCGGCCGCGGTCGCTCCGCCCGTGCAGCGGCCTTCGGCGCTGGCCCAGACCGGCGCGCACCTCGCCTTCGCCGGCGGCGTCGTCGTCTCGAGCATGCTCGCGACGGTGATCGTCTATGGCCCGGGCGCGCTGCACTACAACCGCACCGGCCGCCCCGAGCCGCTGGTGCCCATCACGGCCATGATCTTCGCCGGCGCGTTCAAGGTGGCCGCGACCTACTTCCTCTTGCCCGAGCTCTACCGGGCCGGCGGAGGCACGCCGGACATCGAGGCGACGCGCCAGCAGATGTGGAAGCTCGTCCGCTGGCCGGCCATCGCGGCGGGCGTGAGCATCCTCTTGCTGCTGCTCGGGGCCGGCCTCGAGTACGACAACTTCGGCCGCGGGCAGAACGTGATGATCGCCGGCGCGATCGCGCTGACCGTGTCGCACGGCCTGTTCGACATCCTCTCGATCGTAGGCTCCAGCCAGGGGTACCGCCGATGAGCCTCAGCCGCCGTGAAGTCAGCATCGGTCTCGTCGCCGCCGCGCTGGTGCGCTGTGGCGAGCGCATCGTCAACCCCGCGCCGGCCGAGTTCCCGCTCGGGGTGGCCTCGGCGGATCCGACCTCGGACGGAGTGCTGCTGTGGACGCGCTACGTCGGCAGCGAGCCGCTCGACGCGCTCGTCTGGCGCGCCGACGCGCAGGCGAGCACGGCCCTCGAGCTCGCGGCGTCGGGCGAATACGCGCGGGTCGAGGTCAGCGGCCTCGAGCCCGGCACGACGTACCGCTACGCGTTCGTCGCCGGCACCCGGCGCTCGCCCGAGGGCCGCTTCCGCACCGCGCCCGCGGCGGGCACGCGGCCCATCGTGCGGCTCGGCGCGACGTCGTGCACGAAGCAGGGCCACTCGATGAGCCCGCTCGCCCGCGCCGCGGAGCGCGAGCTCGATGCGTTCCTCCACCTCGGAGACACGGTCTACGCAGACGGCTCGCTGACGGTGAACGACTACCGCGACGTGTGGGCGAGCGCGTTCTCCAACGGCAACTACCAGGCCCTGCGCGCGTCGACGGCGCTGCTCGCAACGTGGGACGACCACGAGATCGGCAACAACTGGGCGGGTGGAAACCTCGGCGCCGAGCGCACCGCCGCCGGCAAGCAGGTCTTCTTCGAGCACATGCCCGCGCGCCGCACCGACCGGCTGTGGCGTTCGGTGCGCTTCGGAGACACGGTCGAGGTCTTCGTCCTCGACTCGCGCGGCGAGCGCGACCGCGCGGCCGGTCGCTACCTCAGCACCGAGCAGATGACGTGGCTCAAGTCGGCGCTCGAGGCCAGCACCGCGCGCTTCAAGCTGCTGATGAGCTCGGTGCCGATCTCGAAGTTCGACGTCACGTTCTTCTCGCCGTTCGCCGACGACCGCTGGGAGGGCTACCCGGCCTCTCGCGCCGAGATCCTCTCGCACATCGACGATCGTCAGATCCCCGGCGTGCTGTGGGTCGCCGGCGACTTTCACCTCGCCTGCTCGGCCCGCGTCTCGCTGGACGGCCCGGGGAAGAACGCGCGCGAGGTGCTGGTCGGCCCGGGCGGGCAGCTCTCGAACATCAGCCCCAGCTACCCGAGCGGCCCGCAGTTCGACTGGGCGTCGGGCATCAACAACTTCACGCAGCTCGAGCTCGACCCCGCCACCGGGATCATCCGCGCGAGCTGGGTCGACGGCACCGGCCGCGAGTTCCACACGACCGAGCTGAGCGTCTGACGCGCTACCACCACGTGCGCGCGGCCGCCGGCCGCGTCTGGTCCGTCACCAGCCCCAACCACCGATCGTCGGGCCAGATCCACGCCACGATGGCGAGCGCGATGGCGTGCAAGCCCACCCCGATCAGCGCAGATCCGCCATAGGTGTACCTCGGCTCACCTGCACCGGCGCCCAGCCCGATCGTCACCGCTCCGGCGACCGCGAACGCACAGCCGACGCCGCTCAAGATGCCGACGCGACGCTCGAGCTTCTCCAGCGGTGACGCTGGCGGCTCATTCGCCGCCAGCGCCACCGACAACACCAACCCCACCACCGTCCCCATCGGCGGGGCAGGGCAGCAAGGCACGCGCCAGCTCCGCGCGCGTTACCGGGCCGGAAGCTTGCGCGCGCTGCGCGCCTTCGTGTGCTGCAGCTCGAGGAACTGGGCGCGCTTGAGGTGCGCGCGCACCAGGGCGACCAGCTCCTCGGGCTGAAACGGCTTGCGGATGAAGTCGTCGCCGCCGGCCTCGAGCCCCGCGAGGCGCTCTTCGAACGTCGTCGCCGAGGTGAGGAAGAGGATCGGCAGGAAGGGCCGGTGCGTGCTGCGCTCGCGCAGCTTCCGGCACAGCTGGAAGCCGTTCATGCCCGGCATCACCACGTCGAGCAGGATGAGGTCGGGCAGGCGCTGCTGGCACAGCGCGAGCGCCTCTTCGGCCGAGCCGCAGTGCAGCACGGGGAAGCCGTGCGTCTCGAGGTGCGCCTCGATGAAGTCGCGGCTGATCTCCGAGTCGTCGACCGAGAGCACGACGGCGCCCTCGACGCTGGGCTCGTTCGCGGCCAGATCGAACGGGCTCTCGTCGCGCGGCACGTCTTTGAGCTGCATCACGCCCGTCGGCAGCCGGCCGAACGCGTCGGTGCCGGTGTGGTGCACCTCGCCGATCGCGCGCAGCGGCTCGTTCGGCGTCGCGGGCACCGGCTCCTGCAGCTTGATCGCCGCGGCCTCGAGCTTCGCCGCCGGCGCCTTCGTCTCGGCGAGCTGGAAGAGCGACTTCGTCAGCGCGCGGGCGTCGCCGAACAGCTCGCCCATCAGCGCGCTCGCTTCCTCCTGCGTGAAGATGAGCGAGGGGATCGCGCCCTGAAGCGAACGCGCCATCTTGATCGCGCTCGGGTACCGCGCGTCGGGGTTGCGCTGCAGCGCGGTCATCACCGCGTCCGACAGCGCCTTCGGCACGCCCGGGTTCATCGAGATCGGCGTGGGGATCTCGTCGCGCAAGATGCCGCGGAACGTCACCAGCTCGCTGTCGCGCAGGAACAGCGGCCGGCCCGTCATCAGCTCGTGCAGCACGGCGGCGGCCGAGAACAGATCCGACCGCGCGTCCAGCGGAGCGCCGCGCGCCTGCTCCGGGCTCATGTACCCGTGGCTGCCCTTGATGTTGCCGGTCATCGTGCGCGACAGCGTGTTCGCCGCCTTCGCCACGCCGAAGTCGATCACCTTCACGACGCCGTCGTAGGTGACCATCACGTTTCCGGGCGAGACGTCGCGGTGGATGATCGGCGCGCGCTCGCCGGTGAGCAGCTGGTGGTTGTGCGCGGCGTCGAGCGCCTTGCACAGGTCGCGGCCCACCATCGCGGTGAAGCCCATCGGCACCGGGCGGTTCATGCGGTGGCAGCGCCGCAAGATCGAGGCGAGGCTCTGGCCGGCGATGAACTCCATCGCGATGAAGAGATCGTCGCGCTCCTGCCCGAGCTCGTGCACCTGGGCGATGTTCGGGTGCTGCAGCGAAGCGGTGATGCGCGCCTCGTTGACGAACATGTTCACGAACTCGTCGCGCTCGCGCAGGTCGGGGAGAATGCGCTTGAGCGTCACCAGCCGCGTCGCGCCCTCGGAGTCGACGAAGGCCGCGAGGAAGATCTCGGCCATGCCGCCCACCGAGAGCCGCGAGAGGATCTGGTACTTGCCCAACCTTCGCGACGAGGTGCTCATGGGGCGCGGCCGGTAGTGTAGGGTGCCTTTCGCGATGCGGTTCACCTTTTTCGCGGCCCTTCTCCTCTGTGCCTGCTCCAGCCCGATGATGCCCGTGGACTCGGGCGTCGAAGACGCCGGCCGCGACGCTGGCCGCGACGCCGGCCCCGGCGGAGGTGGCGGCGACGCCGGTCGTGACGCGGGCCCGCCGGCCGCCGGCTGCTCGTGCGGAGACGCCGGCATCTGCGGCACCGGCGCCCTGGGAGATCCCCTGCGCTGCTGCAACTACCGCTCGGACAGCTGCTTCGACGCGCCCGACGCCGGGTACTGCGCGACGCCGCGGCGGTGCTCGCCGGTGCCTCCGTGCTGCGCCGACGACAGCTGCCTCTCGAGTGTGCGCTGCCCCGGGCCCACCGGCGGCAGCTGCGTGACGTGGCTCGCCGGGTCGGCCCCCGCTGACGGCACGCCCTGCGACGACGGGCGCGCGTGCACCTCGGCAGAGCCTCCGCCCGCGCTCATCGACTGCGCCGGAATCGACGGTGGCCCCGACTCGGAGAACTGCGACGTCGACTACACCGCGGCGTTCCCGACGGCCGGCGCGTGCCCGCGAAGCATTCCGTCGTGCACCGGCCGCGGCTCGGCGTTCGACGGCAACGGCGGCCGGATCATGTTCGGCCGGTGCTGCCCGCAGGGCATGACGTGCGACTTCCGCAGCGGGCCGACGTACCTCAAGTGCATCGGCAACTTCGGCCGCGCGACGACGACGAACGACGTGTGCCGCGCAGGAGTCTGCGTCGGCGAAGACGCCGGCACCTGCCCGTGAGCTCACTCGAAGAGTGAGATCTCTCCGAGCTGGAGAACGGGCGTGTCGAGCTCGAGCTCGATCTCCTGCGCCTTCGCGAGCGGTCGAGGCAGGACGATGTGCTTCCAATCGACGCGGCCGATCGTGTCGTCGTCGAGTGCGATGGCCTCGGTCAGCGTGACCTGCTCGTTGGGCACGTGCACGATCTGCTCGTCGCCGCCGGCGCGGAGCTCCAGGCGGGCGATGTGCGGCAGGTCGTAAGGCGTGATCACGTTCCGCAGCACGACGCTCTGGATCGCTGCGGCGTCGCGCAAGGTCAGCCTGAACCGGAGCATGGGGCGCGGCAGCAGGAACGGCGCTGACGACGCGTCGGTCACCGGGCAGATCCCCGCGCGCACCTCGGGACATGCAGCTCCGCGGCTTGCGGGCCTGCGCGTGCCGGCGATGAAGCGAACGGTGGGGTTTCTCCAGTGCGTCTCGATGATGTGCGCCTCTGCGCCGCCGACGCCACCCCCGGCGATGACGAAGCAGCCGAAGCGCTTTGCCTCCATCGAGAGCGAGAGGGGGCCGTCTTCGAGCACGTCGGGGTGCAGCACGATCGGCCTGGCCTCGAACGTGGCGAACGCGAGCCCGGCATCCGGGCCGGGGTGGCGGGCGAGCAGGTCCGACTGCTGCCACCGCTGGCCGTGCTCGTCGGTGACGACGACGGCGTGCGCGAGGTAGCCGGTCTCGGGCAGGCCGGTGCAGTCGCGGCCGACCGGCGCGATCGGCGTGAACGCGACGACGCCGCCGTCGACGACGGTGAAGCCCGGCGGCCAGTCGTAGAGGGTGGGGATCTTCAGCTGGGGTGGGTAGAGCGCGAGGTCGGTCCACGTCTGCGCTCCGCTCGGGAACGACGCCTCGACGCGCGTGAACCACAGGTTCTCGCGCGACAGCGACTCGATCTCGGCGCGGACGAGCTCGAAAGAGAACTGGCCCCCGTCGGCGCTCTGCACGGTGCGCAGCGTTTCCTGCATCGGCCAGAAGCGAATGCGCGCGGCGGTGACGTCGACGCCGTCGAGCGGCGCTCCGTCGGCGCCGACCGTGCGCCCGCTCAAGATGAACAGGTCGTCCGGGCTCGCGCCGCAGCCGGCCAGCACCACGAGCAGGAGCGCGCGCCGCATTCGCCCCCTCATAACCCGGAGGTACAATCCGCGCTCAATGCGCCCCTTCGTCGTGGCTGCCGTGCTCGCGGTCGCCGTGCCTTCGTTCGCCGACGTCACGTCGATGCCGAGGCGAGCGCTGCTGCCGGACGCGCAGGGCGCCACGCCGGGCTCGAGCCTGCGCGGCAACATGTTCCTCTGGGGCCTCGGCCTCGTCGGCGCCGGGCTCGCGCTCGGCGGCGCCGGCTTCGCCATTCTCTACGTGTGCCGCGAAGGCCAGCAGTGCCATCAGGACAAGGGCCTCACCACGACGGGCTGGGTGCTGGCCGCTCCGGGCATCGTGCCGCTCGCGGTCGGCCTGTTCCTCATGTACCTCTCGAGCGGCTCGTCGAAGTCGGTGCACGCGGCGACCCCGGTGGCGTCGTTCGACGTGGCCCCGCTGCCCGGCGGGGCGTTCGCGTCGGGCACGTTCCGCTTCTGAAGCTACAGGGCTACTCCCGCGCTCACTCGATTGGATGCGGGGCGGACGCTCACGACGCGCGCTGCGCGTGCATCCAAATCGAGTGAGCCCGGTGCTAAGAGGCCGCCCGTGAAGAACAGCAGCGTCTTCTCGCTCACGGTGTTCGTGGCCGCGCTCGGCTACTTCGTCGACATCTACGACCTGCAGCTGTTCAACCTGGTCGCCGAGAAGAGCCTCGTCGGCATCGGCATCACCGACCCGAAGCTGCTGGCCGAGTACGGGTACAAGCTCTTCCTCTGGCAGATGGGCGGCATGCTCGCCGGCGGCCTGCTCTGGGGCATCCTCGGCGACAAGAAGGGCCGCAAGTCGATCCTCTTCGGCTCGATCCTCCTCTACTCGGTCGCGAACATCTTGAACGGCTTCGTCACCGACCTCACCCAGTACGAGGCCGTGCGCTTCCTCGCGGGCTTAGGGCTCGCCGGAGAGCTGGGCGCCGCCATCACCCTCGTCTCCGAGGTGATGGACAAGCAGTCGCGCGGCTGGGGCACGATGGTGATCGTCACCGTCGGGGCCCTCGGCGCCGTCGCCGCGAACCTCATCGCCAAGGGCATGGACTGGCGCATCTCCTATTACATCGGCGGGGGCTTAGGCCTCGCGCTGCTCGCGCTGCGCGTCGGCACGTTCGAGTCGACGATGTTCGCGAAGGTGAGGGACAGCGCGGTGAGGAAGGGCGACTTCCTCTCGCTGTTCAAGTCGCGCGAGCGCGCGCTGCGCTACCTCGCGTGCATCATGGTGGGCCTGCCGGTGTGGTTCGTCATCGGCATCCTCATCAAGTTCGCGCCGGTGTTCGCGAAGGCGACCGGCGTCGACGGCGCCGCCTCGGCCGGCGACGCCATCATGTACGCGTACATCGGGCTCTCGGTCGGCGACCTGTTGTCGGGCGCCGCGAGCCAGTGGACGGCGTCGCGCCGCAAGGTCGTCGTCGCGTACCTCATCGGCTGCGCGGCGCTGACCGTCGCGTACGTCTTCGTGCAGGGCTTGAGCCTCGGCGCCTTCTACGTGCTGTGCCTCTTGCTCGGCGCCGCCACCGGCTACTGGGCGCTGTTCGTCACCATCGCCGCCGAGCAGTTCGGCACCAACATTCGCGCGACGGTCACGACGACGGTGCCGAACTTCGTGCGCGGCGCGGTGATCCCCATCACGCTCGGCTACAAGGCGCTCGAGCCCACGCAGGGCGCCGTCACCGCGGGCCTGATCGTCGGCGGCATCTGCGTCGCGCTCGCGATGATCTCGATCTTGAGCCTGCGCGAGACGTTCGGCCGCGAGCTCGACTACGTCGAAGGAGAAGAGCCCGCCGGCGCTCCCGCGCATGGGTAGTCTGACGCGCCCGGTCCTCATCGCGCTCCTCGTCGTCTACCTGGTGTGGAGCTCGACGTATTACGCGCTCCGCGTCGCGGTCGAGGAGCTGCCCGCCCTGCTCATGGGCGGCGTCCGCTACCTCATCGCCGGCCTCATCCTCTTCGGGTTCGCGCGGTCGCGCGGCGCCCGCACTCCGACGCGCCGGCAGTGGGCCTTCGCCTTCATCCCCGGAGGCCTGCTCTTCCTCGTCGGCAACGGCTTCGTCGCGCTCGCCGAGGTGAAGCTGTCGTCCGCGGTCGCCGCCGTCGTCGTCGCGACGATGCCGATGTTCGCCGCCGCGATGGCTCCGCTGTTCAAGGAGAAGTCGCGCGGCGGAGAGTGGCTCGGCATGACGCTCGGCCTGTTCGGCGTCATCGTCCTGTCGCTCAACGGCGAGCTGCAGGCGCACTGGGGCTCGGCGCTCTTGTTGTTCGTGGCGCCCGTCGGCTGGGCGCTCGGCTCGATGCTGTCGCGGAAGCTCCCCTCGGCCGAGGGCATGCTGACGCCGGCGACGCAGATGATCTGCGGCGGAGTGCTGCTCGTCGTCGCCGGCTTCGCGCGCGGCGAGCACCTGCCGGCCACCGTCACCGCGCGCGGCGTCGTCGCGCTCGTCTACCTGATCGTCGCGGGCTCGCTGGCGGGCTTCAGCGCGTACGCGTACCTGCTCAAGCACACGCGGCCGGCGCTGGCGATGAGCTACTCGTACGTGAACCCGCCGATCGCGGTGCTCATCGGCGCCGCGCTCGGCAAGGAGCACATCGGGCCCGAGATGCTCGTCGCCGTCGGCCTCATCGCCGCCGGCACGTTCGCGCTGCTCAGGGCCGCGAGGACTTGACCTTCACCGGCGCCGGCTGGGCCTTCAGCCCGCCGGCGATGAGCGCTGCCATTCCCGCGCACAGCCCCAGCAGCATTCCGAGCGTCGAAGCGTCCATGGTCGAGGCGTACCCCTTCTTGGCGATGCCGGCCGCGAGAGTTCCTGCCCACGTCGCGGTGAGGCCCGCGTGAGCAGCACACAGCATGACGAGGTGCTTGCGTGCGACCGCCGCGCCAGCCAGCAGCGCAGCGCTGATGCAGACCGCGGCCCAGGGAATCGGATCCCAGCTTCCGGTGCGCACCAGGATCATCAGCAGTGCAGCGTTGCCGTACAGGGCCGCGAAGAGGCGCATCGCGTCCGAAATGGTAGGCGATCTGCCGGCCGCGTTAATAGGGCCGCTGCCCGATCACGTTGCCGGGAGGTGCGTAATCGCACACCCAGAAGATCCACGGCGTGTTGCCCGCTCCGAACGGCGAGCTCTCGGTGCACAGCTTCGACGCGCAGCCGACGCCGGTGCTCGCGCGCCAGACGACCTGCGTGTAGTGGCCGCACTCTCCGCCGCTGCAGCGGTTGTTCGCGTAGTCGTAGTTCGGCGCCTCGGACGCCCAGTCTTCGACGACCTGGGTCGGCGTCGGCCGCGAGCCGTACATCGCGAAGATGTTCTCGCCGTACGTGCCGGTGATCGCCGTGTTGTGCTTGAACTCGCAGCGCTCGACCCACGCCGCCGCCGTCGACGCCGCGCCCTCGTGCCACGTCATCGCCGGCAGCGCGGGCGAAGGCGCCGGCATCGCGCGGGCGCGCACCGCGTTGTGCGCCGCCACGAGCTCCGACTCGCCGGCGTCGGCCCGCGGAGCGCCCGAGTCCGGCGTCCCCGCGTCCGTCGGGATCACCGGCATGCCGGCGCACGCCACCAGGAGCATGAGCGCCGCGTGTTTCACTCGACCGGGACCGGCGGGGGCTTGGGCGCCTTCAGCACCTCGTATTGGGCCTGCTTCCCGGTGAGGGTGAGGATCGCCGCGAGCCCGTACGCCGTCGTGCCGTCGTTCATCTTCCACGGCAGCGGGTTCGCCGAGCCCTGGTCGACGTACAGCGCCGAGACCTTCTTCTTCGGCGGAATCGGCTTCCCCGACAGATCCGTCCCATGCCCGCCCGCCTCGAGGATGTGCCCGAACACGCCGAACGGCACCTTCATCTTCTTGATGAGGTCGGTCAGCTTCTGGTCGCCGACGTTGCCCGCGCCGGGCACGAAGTCGAGCGCCGCCTTGCCGGCCTGCCGCGGCGGCCCGTGCACGAGCAGCACGACCGGATCATCCGCCGCGCCGATCGCCGCCTCGGCGTCGGTCAGCGCCTGGTCGTTGTAGATGCAGCCGCCCGACAGGTGCAGGTACGTCTTGTCGTGGTACCCGGAGATCGCCACCACGTCGAAGCCCGGCCCGTCGTAGCGGCGGATGAGGCCCATGTTCAGGAGGTTCAGGCTGCCGGCCTTGCGCACCTTGCCGATCGCGTAGTTGTGCGCGCCCGCGCGCTCGGTGTTGCCGGTGATGGAGACGATCGGCCGCTTCGTCTGCTTCGGCAGCCAGTCGTAGACGGCGTCGAGCACCTCGGTCTGCTCGGCGGTGTCACCGCCGACGACGATGAGCTCGACGTCGGCCGCCTCGAAGGCGTCGAGGAAGCGCTTGAGCGTCTCCTGCGTCTCTTTCTCGAGGTCCTTGATCCCCGCGAGCAGGCCGAGCTTCACCGGGGCGCCCGGCTTCGGCGCGGCGGCGTTCGCGCGTCGCACCTTGATCGACGCACCGCCGTACTCGTAGACCCAGCCCTCGTATTTCACGCTCTGCGGGTCGACGAGCACCCACGGCGCGTTGCAGTCGAACTGGTAGGCCTCTTCGTACGCGCCCCAGTCCTTCGGGGGCGGGTCGGCGGACAGCAGCATCGCGATCAGCAGGGTTTCCATCGGGCGCGCACCATATCCGCACCCAGGCAGCCGCGGGTTCTTTGCCGCGGGGGATGAACCCGGGCAACATCCGTAGCCCATGGGTGTCACCAGCTCGGACGACGTGGATGTCGGGCTCGCGCTCGAAGACGAGCACCTCGGCCTCACCGTTCATGCTCCGAAGGTCGGCACGCTGAAGGTCGCGGTCGATCTCGAGGGAGGCACTCCGCGCGTCACCGCCCTCGAGCGCGTCCACGCCGGCAAGACCGAGTCGGGGGCGCTGGCCTCGGACATCGAGCGGCTCGAGCTCGAGGCCGAGCTCGCCCGTGCCCAGCTCGCGCTCGTTCGCCTCGAGCTCCACTCGGCCGACGCGCTCGCCGAGGCCGCCACCGCCCGCGACGAGGCGCGCGACCGCGCCGCGGCCCTCGCCGAGCAGCTCAAGGCCCTGCGCAGCGAGACCCGCGAGTCCGCCGGTGAGCTCGAGCGTGCCCTCGCCGATGCGCGCGCCGCGCTCGCCGTCGAGAAGCAGGAGCGGCTCGACGCCCTGGCCGATCGCGAGCGCGCGCGCCTCGAGCTGCAGGAGAAGCTCGACGCCCTCGAGGCCAAGCTCGCGGCTGCCGAGGCCCGGCTCGCCGAAGCTCAAGCCCGCGCCGAGGCCAGCCACGCCGACCTCGAGGCGCGCGTCCAGAGCCTCGAGCTCGATCTCGCCGCCGCGCGCCTCAAGGCCGACGACGCCGAGGAGCGCACCGTCGCCGCCGAGGCGAGGCTCGCCGAGGCCGAGGGGCGCGCCTCGGATGCCGAGGCGCGCGCCCGGGAAGCCGACGAGAAGGTGCTCGCCGCCGACGGGCGCGCCACCGCGGCGGAGCAACGCGCGCAGGCGCTCGAAGACAAGGTCGCCGAGCTCGAGTCGCGGCTCGCCCTGATGGGCGACAGCGCCGGCCAGGTCACCGAGCTCGAGGCGAAGGTGCAGCTGCGCGACGGGAAGATCTCCGAGCTCGAGACCACGCTCATCGAGCGTGACGCCGCGATCGCCGAGCGCGACGCGAAGATCACCGGCCTCGAGGTGACGGTGAGCGAGCGCGACGCGAAGGTCTCGGAGCTCGAGGCGAGCCTCGGCGAACGCGACACGAAGGTCTCGGCGCTGGAGGCGGACGTCGGCGCTCGCGACACCAGGGTCGCCGAGCTCGAGGCCGCGCTGGCCGAGCGCGACGTGCAGCTCAGCTCGGCGTCTTCCGACTCGTCGGGGCGCCTGGCCGAGCTCGAAGCGGCGATCGCCGAGCGCGACACCCGCCTGATGGATCTCGACGTGAAGCACGCCGAGGCCGTCATCAAGGCCTCGGACCTCGAGACCGAGCTGTCGACCGCGCAGTCGCGCCTCGCCGAGCTCGAGTCGGATCTGCGCGCCGCCTCGGGCCGCGCGGCCGAGCTGCAGAACGACGCCACCGCCGCCGCCGAGGCGAACGCCCGCATCGAGACGCTCACCCAGGAGCGCGACGAGGCCCGGGCCGTCGCGCGCCAGGTCCAGACGAGCTCCGCGAAGCTGCTCGCCGAGCGCGACGAGGCGCGCAACATCGCGCGCACGCTTCACCAGCAGCTCGAGCCGCTCAAGGCCGAGGTGAAGGCGCTCAAAGAGAAGCTCGCGAAGTCCGAGCTGGAGGGTGGCCTGCCCACCCTGCGGCAGAAGGTCATCACCGAGCCGGGCAGCCCGGCCACCGCCGCGACCGCGGTGCGCCCGATGCCGCAGCCCGCCGATGCCTCGCGCCAGCCCACGATGCCGTACGACCTGAAGCGCATCCGGGCGGGACAGCCGTCGACGCCGCTCGGCGCGGAGTGGGGCGACGAGTCCACGGTCACCGAGCCGATCACGACCGAGGGCACGGATCCGTCGGTGCCGGCCATCAAGCCGAAAAAAGGGTAAACGAAGCCCGCTTTGACGCTTCGCTACGAGCAGCTCGCCATCGCGCCTTCGGGCGCCCGCGCCGGCCTGCTGCACACCCGCCGCGGCATCATCGAGACGCCGGTCTTCATGCCGGTCGCGACGCACGCCGGCTTCCGCCACCACACGATGGACGAGCTGCGCGCGGTCGGCGCGAAGATCCTCCTCTCGAACACGTACCACCTGCTGCTGCGGCCCGGGCCCGACGTCTTCGACAAGCTCGGCGGCATTCACCGCTTCATGCACTGGCAGGGCGGAGTGCTGACCGACTCGGGCGGGTACCAGATCTTCTCGCTCTCGCAGGACCGCGCCATCACCGAGCAGGGCGCGATGTTCAAGAACCCTCACGACAACCACCGGCACGTCCTCTCGCCCGAGGTCAGCATCTCGACGCAGCAGGCGATCGGCAGCGACATCATGATGGTGCTCGACGTCTGCATCGACAGCACCAGCGCCTTCGAGGCGACGCGCGACGCGATGGAGCGCACCCACCGCTGGGCCCTGCGCTCGCTCAACGCGCACCGCCTCAAGCCCGACTCGGGCCAGGCGCTGTTCGCCATCGTGCAGGGCGGCTCGTTCGAGGGCCTGCGCGACGAGAGCGTCGCGTTCCTCACCCAGCACCCGTTCGACGGCTTCGCGATCGGCGGCCTCGCCGTCGGAGAGCCCCGCGAGGTCCTCTACGCCATGACCGCGCACACCGCGAAGCAGCTCCCGGCGGACAAGCCGCGGTACCTGATGGGCGTGGGGACTCCGATCGATCTCATCGAGTGCGTCGCGCGCGGCGTCGACATGTTCGACTGCATCCTGCCGACGAAGATGTCGCAGCAGGGCTACGCGTACACGTTCGAGGGCCAGCTGCGGCTGTCGAAGACCGAGTACCGCTTCGCCGACGTCCCGCTCGACGCAACGTGCGACTGCTCGACATGCACGCACTACACGCGCGCCTACGTGCAGCACCAGGTCAGCGGAGGCCACGCCCTCGGCGTCCGCCTGCTCGGCGTGCACAACCTGCGGCACTACCAGCTGCTGATGAAGCGGCTGCGCGACGCGATCCTCGCCGGGCGCTTCGACGAAGAGGCGCGCGCGCTGCGCGAGGCGGTGGCGCCGAAGACGAAGCACCCGGTGCCCGTCGGCGCCGCGCGGCTCGGCGACGTCGAGGTGGTGAAGCTCAAGACGGGCGAGAGAGCGATCCGCCACCGCGGGCACGGCGAGGTGATGCACCCCGTCGGCCCCTGGGAAGAGGCGACGCGGCTCTACGGCGCGCTGGTGAAGCCGGGGGACCACGTGCTCGACGTGGGCCTGGGCGCCGCGGCGAACGCGATCGCCGCGCTCGAGAAGGGCGCCGCGTCGATCGTCAGCCTCGAGCACGACACCAGCGCGCTCGAGCTCGCGCTGCGCGACGGCTTCCCGTACCTCGACACGTGGAGGGCCGTCGCCGACGCGGTGCTGCGCGACGGCTCGTGGGAGGGCCGCTGGACCCTGCTCCGTGGCGACGCCCGCGAGAACGTTCCGCCCGGGCCGTTCGACGTCATCTTCCACGACCCGTATTCGCCGGCGAACAACGCCGAGCTGTGGACGGTCGAGTGGTTTCGGCTGCTGCGGCAGCGCGCGGCGCAGCACGCCGTGCTCGCGACCTACAGCGCCGCGACCGCCACGCGCGTGGCGATGCTGCTCGGCGGCTGGTTCGTCGGCTCGGGCCCCTCGACCGGCACGCGCGGAGAGACGACGGTGGCCGCCACGAAGCTCGAGCTGCTCGAGCAGCCGCTCGGCGCGCGCTGGCTCGAGCGGTGGCAACGGTCGACGTCGAAGGCTCCGCACGGCGTCGAGCTGACCGCACAGATCGAGCGCGCGGTCCTCGAGCACCCGCAATTCGAGAACGCCAAGGGGTGAGGGGCCCGTCGAGCGCTCAGCCGACCGTCAGCCGATCTTCGCTGAGCAGGGCCCTCAGCGTCTGCTCGAGCGAGTGCCGCGCGACGGGCGCGCCGTTCACGAACAGCGCCGGCGTCTTCACGATGCCGCTCCTGGCTCCGCCGAGCAGATCGCGCTCGATGCGGGGCAGGTAGCGGTGATCGTCGATCTCGTTGGTGAAGCGCACGAGGTCGAGCTCGAGCTGGTCGGCGTAGGCGAACAGCGCGGCGGGCTCGAGATCGTCCTGGTTCTCGAACAGCACGTCGTGCATGTCCCAGAACGCGCCCTGCGCCGACGCGGCCTCGGCGGCCTCGGCGGCGGCCTGTGCGTTCGGGTGCAGCGTGGCGATCGGGAAGTGGCGGAACACGACCGCGACGCGGCCCGCGCCGTTGTACTGGTGGCGCTTGAGCTCCCAGTACAGCTCGCCCGAGACGGGATCTTCGAAGTCCCCGTACTCGACGATGATGATGTCTTCGTCGCCGCGACCCGAGAAGTGGTCGTCGTCGGAGACTTCGACCACGAGGTTCCTCACATCGTGCTCCCGGCGTACAGCGGTCCGCCGAGCCGGTCGAGCGCTTCGAGGACTCCGTCGGCCCCGGGGTTGACGCCGATCGGAGAGAGGTGGCTCCACGAGATGAGGCCCTGCTGATCGATGACGTACAGCGCGCGCTCGCTGGTGCCGTCCTGCTCGCGCCAGGCGTTGTACGCGCGGGTGACCGCGCCCTTCGGGTGGAAGTCGGCCAGCAGCGGGAAGCGCAGCTTGAGCTCGCGCGCGAGCGCCATGTGGCTCCACACGTTGTCGACCGAGATGCCGAACAGCTTCGCGCTGCGCCGGGAGAAGATCGGCATGAGCTCGTTGAAGATCGCGAGCTCGTCGATGCACACGGGGTTGAAGTCGGAGGGGTAGAAGATGAGCACGATCGGCGAGCCCAGCCAGTCGGCCAGCGACGTCGACCGCTCGGGCGTCACACGGAGAGTGAACTGCGGAGCCACCATTCCCGTCGGCAGCGGGGCGAGGGCGTCATCGACCTGCGACATGCGAATACTCCTGATCGGGATGTAATCGCTGATAGGAGAGGGTGCATGCGGCTCTTCGGCCTCAGTGAGGCGAATGGTTACGTTCCGCTCCTGCTGGAGACCTTCGCGCGCGTGCGCGAGCTCGACGACGAAGACGAAATCCGTCGCGAGGTCATGGCGATCGAGCAGCTCGGCATCGAGGTGAAGGCTGCCGACGGCCTCGTCGACTTCCGATCGTTACGGGGCGGTGAGGTGGTCTACCTGTGCTGGAAATTTCCGGAGCAGGCCATCTCGCACTGGCACCGGCTCGAAGCAGGTTACGCGGGCCGGAAGCCGATCAAGGAAGACGACGGCTTCGCGGCGAGCTGGGCGAACTAGAAACCGCGCACCCTACGGGATGATCAGCCCCGACTTCGGCGGCTCCGGCGGCGGCATCGGCTGCCCACCCGCGGCCGCGAGCTGCTCGGCGCGCGCCCGCTCGGCCAGCAGCACGACCTTCTCGTACATCTTCTCGATGAACGCCGATCTCGCCTTCGGGTCGTGAAACAGCAGCCGCGCCTCGGCGCGAGCGACTCGCGCCTTCTCCTCGCGGCCGGTGGCCTCGAGCAGCTCGGCCTGTCTCCACAGCCGGTGGGCCCAGATGCGGCGCTCCTGTGCCGAAGTCTCGCCCGCGGTGATCGCCACCTTCGCCAGCCGCTGCTCGTGCTTCTGCGGCTCGCTGAGCTGCAGCGGAGAGTTGTCGACCTCGTCGAGCCGCGCCGACAGGAGCTGAATCGCCTTGTCGCCCGGCAGCCACGACTGCAGCTCGCGCTCGTCGTGCAGCGAGCCCGCGCGCGTGACGAGCGCGGCGTCGCCGTCTTCCGGCTTCGGCAGGTCGGGCCAGGCCTCGGCGGCCGCGACGCCGAGCCGCCGCAGGTGCGTGTCGGCCTCGGGCGGCAGCGGGTTCTTGGCCCGCGCGCTCGCCGCCCACGCGACGCCGAGCTCCTCGAGCGCCCGCGCCGTCGTCGTCTCGATCACGGCCGCCTTCTCGCCGCGCAGCTGCTCGAGGTGCTTCTTGTACTTGCCGCGCGAGGTCTCTCCGCGCGTGAGCTCGAGGATGCCGGCCTCGTCGTGAACGATGGCCTGGTACGTGTCGACGCCTCCGGTCGGCCGCACCTTCGCGAGGAACAGCGCGCGCTCGCCGGTGCCGGCGATGGCGGACATGAGCGCGGGCAGCTCTTCCCCCTGCACGCTCACCTTCGGCTGCTCGCCCTTGGGCGCCTCGGGCGCGGCGACCGCCACTCCGCTCGACTTGAGCTGGTACAGCGCCTTCTTCGCCGCGCGCGCGACGGCCTTGTTCTTCGACTTCGCGAGCGCCTCGGGCAGGGCGGCCTGCTTCGACCTCACGGCCTCCGCCAGCACCTCGGCGAGCTTCGCCTCGCTCAAGCCCTCTGCTTCCTGTGGACTCATCGTTTCCTCACCAACCAGAAGTCGCCGGACTGCGCCGCGATCTGCAGCTCGCTGTCGAGCCGCGGCCCGAATATCTGCCGCGGGTGTGCGCCGCGCACCACGAAATGGTCGTACCACTGGCCGTGCTGCTCCCAGCTCATCTGGTCCGGCCGCCACTCGCTCGGGAACGTCGGCGGAGGGCTGCCCCGGTACATCAGCGGCGAGTGCGGCGTCAGCGCGAAGCTGAAGTTCGTCACGCCGCCGCGCAGCCGCGCCAGCACCGTCGACGCGTGCAGGAACACCGGGTGCGTGACCGCCCGCGAGCCCGTCGCGAACACGAGCCCCATCACGCGGGGCTTCTGCGCCGTGTAGTCCGCGAGCGCGGTCAGCTGCTTCGCGTCGTCATCGAACCGCGAGAACCCGCGCGCGAGCGTGATGCCCGCGTACGTGGCCGCCATCACCGCCAGCGCGAGCAGCGTGCGGTGCAGGCTCTTCGGCAGCACCGGCACGCACGCGAGCACGAGCGGCGCCGCAAGGTGGGCGTAGCGCGTGTTCAGGTAATACATGTACCCGCGGATATCGAAGGGCAGGGCGAAGTAGAGCAGCACCGCCAGGCCCGCGAGCCCCACGATGCGCCAGCGCTCGACGGGCCCTTCTTCGACGACCGGCTTGTCCTCTTTCTTCGCGAGCAGGCGCAGCACGACGCCGAGCGCCGCGACGAGCGCGACGCCGTAGACGCCGTTGAGGTCCGAGCCGTCGGGCAGCATGTTCGCCAGCACCGGCACGAGCTCCTGCTTGTTCTGCTCGTACGTCTTCCAGGCGAGGTTCTCCTTCGAGAGCATCGGGCCCCACGACTTCCACGGCTGCCCCGGAGCGATCTCCGCGGGCTGACCGAGCCGCATCCCCACCCAGAGGATGAACGTCAGCACGCCCGGCACGACGCCGAGCAGCGCCGGCACGCGGTCTTTGAGCGTCGGCGCCTTCGTCGTCAGCAGCAGGAACGGCAGCGCCACGCCCAGGTACGCGAACGCCTGCACGTGGAAGAGCAGCACTGCGACGAGCGACGCGGCGAGCCCGACGGCCCACTGCTTCCGTCGCGGAGCGTCGCTGATCGCCCGCACGAAGAGCCCGCACGTCAGCAGCGTGAGCGGCAGCGCCGAGATGTAGTTGATGAAGCCCCACGCGAAGCTGTCGCCGTACGCGAACGGCACCGCGAGCACGGCGGGCCACGCCGGCCGCTTCAGGCTGCGCAAGAGGAACGCGAGCGCCAGCGGCAGCCCCGCCACGTACGCCGAGAGGAAGACCTTGTTCGCGAGCTCCAGCGGCAGGAGCCAGTTCAGCCCGGAGACCACGTAGTAGTAGCCGAGGTACGGCGTGAGCTCGGGCCGGCGCGCGAAGAGCTCCGGGTACAGCGTCGTCGGGTCGTCGAGCCGGTGCAGCACCGAGATGAGGTGCAGGTGCTGCGGCAGGTCGACCAGCGGCAGCTCGGTCGTCACCCAGAGCGGCGCGATGGCCGCCAGCAGGGCCACTGCCCACAGGCTGCGCTCGATGCGGACGTCAGGGGTCATGCTTGCTTGAAATGCCCCAAGGGTGGGTGTAAGGGGCAGTCGCACTTAGCAGGGGAGAGTCCACATGGCGCTCAAGAACGTGATTGTCGGTGCAGTCCTCGTCGCCTCCGCGACGGCTGCTTCATCGACTGCATACGCTTCATCGCGCGTGGAAGAGCGGCTGACCCTGAACGATGGCCCGGCCAAGAAGACCGAGAAGAAGGCCACCAGCAAGAAGGTCATCGAGACGCTGCACTCCAACGAGACGCAGAAGTCCGGGCTGCCGAACAACCAGCTGCCGAAGAACGCCCGTCACGACGCGACCGCTGGCGTCTTCATCTGAGCCTCTAGCTCGCCGCGGTCGGTTACGGCCGTTCGGCTCTGAAGATCAGCATCGGGGGAGTCCGCACGCGCTCGAAGCGCTGCAGCCCTGCCGCTTCGCACGCCCGCTTGAGCTCGACCTCGCTGCGCGCGTGGAACCCCGCCGCCGAGTACGCGGCCTTCGTATACGCCGGCAGCACGAAGCCGCTGCCGATGTACGGCGCGCGTGGCTTGAGACACCGCAGCACCTCGCGCAGTGTCCCTTCGAGATCCTCGATCATGTGGAACGAGCCGACCTGCAGCACGGCGCCGAGCGACGCGTCCTGAAACGGCAGCGACGGAGCCTCCGCGCGGATGAAGTCGATGTCCGTCGAGGCCTCGCGCGCCTGGGCGATGGCCTCCTCGATCATCGGCTTGCTCACGTCCATGCCGATGATGGGCTGCCCGAGGCCCTCGTTCGTGAGCCGCCGCGAGAAGATGCCGGTGCCGCAGCCCAGGTCGAGGATCGGGCCGTTCGGCCGGCCGATGAGCGACCGGTAGACGAGGTACTCGCTGTCGCGGTCGAAGCCTCCGCGGGTGAGCACGAGCTCGAGCGAGGGCCGCACGTACTTCTCGTAGGTGCGCGCGAACCAGGCGGCCTCGAGGCGGCCCTGCAGCCCCTTCGGCACCGGGCGCTCGGCGCCGACGAAGTCGAGCAGGCCCTCTCCGACGGGGTAGCGCGCCCCGCACGCATCGCAGTGCACCGGGCCGAAGGTCATCTTCGTGCCCGCGACGTCGGCCTCCGGCTCGAGATGGCCGGCGCGGCACTTCACGCACCGGAGGATCTCCAGTGTCGCGCGCTTCATTCGTTGGAGACGAGGACGGCCCAACCGCGCGCCATGGCCTCGCGGAAGAACCCGGCGAGCCCGCGTCGATACGCGTTCACGTGGCTCTGGTGCATCTCGGCGATGTTCTGCTCGCCGATGCTCTTGCCGATCTCGAAGTCGACGGTGCGCCCGCAGCGCTCGCAGCGAATCGACACGGGCCGAATCAGCGCGACCGGCACGGCGTAGTGCGTGCCGCAGTCACAGCGCCAGACCCGCGCCTTCTCTCCGGCGTCCTGCCGCGCCAGCGTCTCGAGCTGATCGGCCGTGCGCAACAGCGCGGGCAGATCGTTCGGCGGAGACGCGAACACGACCGGCCCCTTGCCGCTCTGCAACAGCCCGGCGGCGTGCTCGAGCGCGAACGCCCCGCGGTACTCGGCGCGCGACAGCGCCTTGTCGACGGCGTCTGGCGTGTCCGGCACGTCGGGGTCGAGTCGATCGGCGGCCTGTGGCACCGGCGCGCGCTTGTCCTTCGGGTTGCGTTCGAGCACCCAGCGGGGCACTGCGTGAAAGCGGTACATCAGCTCCACTCCAGCATGCGCTGCAGGGGCTTGAGCGCCGCCTGCTGCAGGAGGGGGTTCAGCTCGAGCGAGGGGCTCTTGTCGCGCATGCAGAGGTACAGCTTCTCCATGGTGTTGAGCTTCATGTGCGGGCACTCGTTGCAGGCGCAGCCGTTGTCTGGCGGAGCAGGGATGAACTTCTTCTGCGGCGCCTGCTTCTCCATCTGGTGAATGATGCCGACCTCGGTCACGACGATGAACGTGCTCTTCGCAGACTTCACTGCGTAGTCGAGCAGCGCCTTCGTCGAGCCGATGAAGTCGGCGTGCCGCAGCACGCTCATCTCGCACTCGGGGTGCGCGATGACCTCGGCGTCGGGGTTCTCGGCCTTGAGCCGCAGGATCTCGCGCTCGGAGAAGATCTCGTGGACCATGCAGCTGCCCGGCCACAGCACCATGTCGCGGCCGGTCTTCTTCATCACCCAGCGGCCGAGGTGCTGGTCGGGGCCGAAGATGATCTGGCGGTCCTTCGGGACCTGGTCGACGATCTTCACAGCGTTCGAGCTCGTGCAGATGACGTCGCTCATCGCCTTCACCGCGGCCGACGAGTTCACGTAGCTGACCACGAACGCGCCGGGGTGCTTCTGCACGAACGCCTTGAACTGATCCGGCGGGCAGCGGTCCGACAGCGAGCAGCCGGCCTTCAAGTCGGGCAGCAGCACGAGCTTGTTCGGGTTCAGGATCTTCGCGGTCTCGGCCATGAAGTGAACGCCGCAGAACACGATCACGTCGGCCGTCGTCTTCGCCGCCTGCTGCGCGAGGGCGAGGCTGTCCCCGACGAAGTCTGCGACGTCCTGGATCTCGCTCTCCTGGTAGTAGTGGGCGAGGATCACGGCGTTCAGCTTCTTCTTCAATTCGAGGATTGCTGCTTCGTGGTCCACGCGCGCAAGATAACCGCCGGGCCTGCGCATGAACACCGGAACGAACGAACCCGTCGTCTACGTGAAACCTGCCCGCGGCGCCTGGGCGCTGCTGGTCCTGGTCCTCATCGCCTTCGGAGCGCTCGCCTGGTACGGCTGGCAGCTCTTGCAGAAGGCGCAGGAGACCGCCGACCGCGCCATTCAGACGCGCGATGACCTGCAGCGCGGCTCAGAGGCCGCTGCGAAGGACAAGGCCGACCTCGAGAAGAAGCTCGCCGAGGCGATCGCCGCCCGCGACGAGGCGCTCACGAGGCAGAAGTCGCTCGAGCAGAGCCTCGAGCAGACCGAGGCCGAGCTCGCCAAGTTGAAGGCCACCGCCGATTCGCTACAGGAGAAGCTGAAGGCCGAGATCAAGCAGGGCGACATCAAGCTCTCGCAGTCGGGCGACCGCATTCAGGTCGACCTGGTCGACAAGGTCTTGTTCGACTCCGGCGAGGCGGCGCTGTCGAAGCGCGGCGAAGAGGTGCTCGGCCGCGTCGCGCAGGTGCTCAAGACGATCGAGGACCGGCAGATCCAGGTCAGCGGCCACACCGACGACAGCCCGATCACGAAGGAAGACCTGAAGAAGCAGTTCCCCACGAACTGGGAGCTCTCGGTCGCCCGCGCCGTCAACGTCGTGCGGTACCTGACCGAGACCGGCGGCGTGAAGCCGAAGAACGTGCTCGCCGCCGGCTACGGCCAGTACCACCCGGTCGCCGCCAACGCGAACCCGAAGGGCAGGGCGGCCAACCGGCGCATCGAGATTCTGCTGACGCCGATCGTGGTGGCCGCGAAGAAGAAGTGAGCGCCGCGCTGGCGCTGGTCGCGCTGCTGCTCGGCGCCGAAGAGGACGTGCCTCGCCGCTGGCGTGCCACGGTGGGCGCAAACGTCGGGTACACGTGGTTCGAGGGCGTTCCGTTCTCGAGGCGGCCGCCTGTGCTGGAGGCCAGCGGGGGCGCCGAGCTCGGCCTGAGCTTCGCGCCGCTGACCTGGCTGCGCCCAATCGTGGTCATCGCCGGTGCGTTCCGCCCATACGACGACTTCTCGGACATTCACGGTTGGGCCCGCTTCGCCGCGGGAGCCGAGCTCGTTCTTCCCGGCGAGCGCTTCTCCGTCTACCTGGGCGGCTCGTTCGGGTTCGCGGTCATCCTGCTCGGGCCTGGAGGGCGCCCGGACGCGAGAGGCGAGGTCAACACCTTCATCGGCTGGCTCGGTGAGGCGCACGCAGGTGCCGACGTCGCGCTCGGCCCCTCACTCTTCCTGGGCGGACGCGTCGGAGTCGGCAGCCTTCGCGCTGTCTCCGCGCCGATGCTCGTCGCCGACGTCGGACTGCGCGTCGGCTGGGCGTTCTAGTCTTCGGCCTCTTCCACCGTCAGCTGCCAGCTGTCCTGGAAGTTCGCCTCGCGGTTCTTCAGGTCCCGCACCTCGAACACGTACACGCCGGGCTCGAGCGACGTGCGAATCGTCTCGGTCGCATCGGCCTTGCCGCGATCCGACGTGCCGACGAGCTCGAGCTTGCCGCCCTCGTCGACGCGGTGCAGGAACAGCGCGACGTCGACCTTCAAGATGCCGAGCAGCGTCGCCTTCACCGGCGTCTTCACCGGCTTCTGCGACAGATCGAGCTTCAGGTAGTCGAGGTCCTTCTTCGGGAAGATCGTCCCGCGCACCGGGCGGCCGAGCTCGAGCAGCGTCGCCGTCTCGACGGTGTTGTTCGGCTCGCGCTCCTCGCCGCCGTCGTCGGGCACCACGGTCGCCGTGATCCGGTACGGCATCTCGCCGTTCTCGTCCTCTTTCACCCACTTGCCGTCGACCTTGCGCGCGGCGGCCTCGACGCGGAACACGCAGTCGGGGTTGCACGAGACGTTGTTCAGCATCTCGGGCTCCTTCACCGCGCCGTCGTTCGCCTTGAGCAGCACCTCTTCCTTCTCGCCCGGCTTCACCACCGACAGCTGCAGGTCGACCTTCTCGACGCCGCTCACCTGCACCTTCGCCAGCGACGGGCCACCCGTCGACAGGCGGAAGTAGTCGACGTCTCCGCGCGGAGCGAGGAAGCCCTCGCGGTACCCGTCGCGCGGCAGCTCGGTCGCCTTCGAGGCGTCGTCGTTCGGCTCGAACTCGGCGCTCGAGCCCGCCTCTTCGGGCGCCACCGTCAGCGTGTAATACGTGTCGGCGTTGAAGCCCTTCTTGGCGTCTTTGCCGGTGCCGATGAGGCCCGACTTGATGACGACGTAGATGACGCGGTCGCTCACGCGAACGCCGACGTTGCGCAGCGAGAGCCCGGCGCCCGCGTTCGACCTCGCGGTGAACAGCGTCGCCTCGGCCTCGGTCAGCACCGACAGCTCGTGGCGAACGCCCTCGACGCCGCTCACGTCGACGCGCAGCGCGAGCTTCTCCGGCTCCTTCGCGCCCGCGTCCGCGGCGACGCCCGCATCCGCGACGGCGTCCCCGGCGTCTTCCTCGCTCGGACCGGGAGGCGGCAGCGGCTCAGCGTTCGGCAGCTCGTAGCGGTACCAGTCCTCGTCGCCCATGTGCCCGACGAACCCGCTCACCGCCTGGCTGATCGGCACCGAGGTCGCGTCGACCTTGCGATCGTTCGGCTCCAGCTCGAAGCCCGGCACGCGGTCTCTCATCGAGACCGTCACCGTGTACGCGCCGCCCGCGCCCTTCTTGAGGCCCAGCACGCGGATGAAGACCTTGCCGCTCACGTCGAGGTTGCCGACGCGCTCGGCCGAGCCGGCTCCGGCCGAGTTCACCGTCGCCAGCGTCGAGCGCGCCTCGTCCATCACCTCGACCGCGATGTCCGCCCCCGGAGGTGCCGACACGGAGATGTCCGCCGTCTTCGGCATCCCCGACTCGAAGCGGTACCAGTCTTCGTCGGGCTTCGCCGGATCTGCGCCGAGGTTCGCCGAGACGATCGACGGGCCCTTGATGAGCATCGACGACTCGGGGCCGTTGTTCGGCTCCTTCTCCTCGAAGAGCGCCGGCCCCGCGTCGACGACGCCTGCATCCACCACCGTCGCCTTGTCGCAGTCACAGCCCGCGACGACGGCAACCACCAGGGCCAGGCCCCAGCTCGCGCGGAGCCCGAGGCGCTGTTTGCCGACGGCGGAGCAGGGGCGCGAGACGCGCCCCGTGAGCGAGCTGCGAGGAGTACGTGTCATCGCTTGCGTACATGCCATGCTGTGGCAACCTTTAGCGAGCATGATTCGCGCCAGCGCACTCGCGGTGATCGCAGTCTTCGCAGCGCTCCCCGCAGTGGCTGGCCCCATCGGCTACGCGCAAGCCACCGGCTACTTCAAGAAGGACTCGCGGCCGACGCTCTACCAGCCGCTCAACCTGCTCGACGGTCGCGACAACACCGCGTGGTGCTCGCCCACCGCCGACACGCTCAACGATCACCTCACCTTCGGCTTCAAGGGCCTCGAGCGCATCGAAGAGGTGCGCATCAGCACCGGCAACAACTTCTCCGCCGACACCTGGGCGCAGTTCGGGCGCGCGAAGAAGATCGAGCTGAGGTGGGTGAAGGGCAGCAAGACGATCGAGCTCGAAGACAAGCGCGGCATGCAGAGCATCACCTTCGACCCGCCGATCGAGGCCACGCGCTTCACGCTCGAGGTCCTCGACTCGCACCTCGCCGAAGATCCCGACAGCCCGGTGTGTCTCACCGACGTCATCTTCGTGGCCAGCGGGAAGCCGGCGAGCGGCACCTACCTCGGCACGAAGCTCAAGTACGACAAGCAGACCGCGCAGGTGATGGGCACCTGGTTCGCCGGCTACGACGACAAGCCCGATCGCTTCCTCGAGTTCTTCTTCGACGGCACCTTCCGCTACTCGTACGAGCCGTACGACACGCAGAAGTACCAGCCCAAAGACGTCACCGGCGAATACGACGTCTCGCCCGGCCGCATGACGTTTCAGATCGGCAAGGCGAAGAAGAGCGCCAAGATGAACCTCGACCCCAACACCAAGGGCAAGAAGGGCGGCATGGTGCTCGTGTTCGAGGGAGACCTGCCCGACGACCTGAAGCAGCAGTTCAGGTCGGTGCCCTAGCGGGCGCAGTGCCGCGGAAAAGGGGACAGGCACCTTTTCCGAACGGAGCTCTCGCCAGCTCGAAGGGCACTGCTCCGGAAAAGGAGCCAGTCCCCTTTTCCGCTTACGCCGCGCCGGCCTTCTTCTTCGTCTTCAGCGACGACCACGCCTTGAAGAAGGCGACGATCTCGGAGACGGCCTGCTTGGCGTCCGTCGCGTCCTTGAACTCGGACTCGAGGAACATCCCGCCGCACGATTCGCAGGAGTCGTACTGCAGCGGGTGATTGCGCTCACCTCCCACGATCGTGACCAGATCGACCTGGCAGTCCGGGCACTGTCCGGCCATCGCGTCGGGATCCATCTTCCCGCCCAGCGACTCGAGCCCAGGGAGGTTGTTGTGAAGCAGCAGGCGATTCAGGTCGCTGACGTCAACCCAAAGCCCGCCGCACTGACCGCACTTGCGAAGCGCCATGTCCTCTCCGTCGAGAGAGGCCATTTCGACGCCGCAACTGGGGCAATCCATAAAAGAAGAACGACTCCTGTGAGGGTGATTTCGGAATGGTAAGGCGCGCCGATCGCTTCATGCAACCCGAGATGTGGGGTTGTTACCGATCAGTTGCTCATGAGCCCTTGACTCTCTTGATGTCCGCGCCAAGGGACTGCAGCTTCCGCTCGAGGTGCTCGTAGCCGCGGTCGAGGTGGTACACGCGGCTGACCGTCGTCTTGCCCTCGGCGCGAAGCCCCGCCAGCACCAGCGACGCCGACGCCCGAAGGTCCGTCGCCATCACCGGCGCCCCGCTCAAGCGCTGCTGCCCGCGCACCACCGCCACCGCGCCGTCGACGGTGATGTCCGCTCCCATGCGGCGCAGCTCGGCCACGTGCATGTACCGGTTCTCGAAGATGTTCTCCGTGATGACGCTCGTGCCTTCCGCGCACGTCATCAGCGCCATCACCTGCGCCTGCATGTCGGTGGGAAACCCGGGGTGCTCCTGCGTCTTGATGTCGACCGCGCGCACGCGCTCAGGGCCCTTGCAGCGGATGCCGCCGCCCTCGTGCGTCACCGTGCAGCCGGTCTCGCGGAGCTTCAGGATCAGCGCCTCGAGGTGCTCGGGCACGGCCTCCTTCACCAGCACGTCGCCGCCGGTGATCGCCGCCGCCACCAAGAGCGTCCCCGCCTCGATCCGGTCGGGGATGATCGCGTGATCGACCGGCTTCAGCGTGTCCACGCCCTCGATGGAGATGAGGTCCGTTCCCGCGCCGCTCACCTTCGCGCCCATCTTGTTGAGCACGCGCGCCAGCTCTTCGACCTCGGGCTCGCGCGCCGCGTTCTCGATGAGCGTGCGGCCCTTCGCGAGCACCGCCGCCATCATCACGTTCTCGGTGCCGGTGACGGTGATGAGATCGAACCCCAGGCGCGCGCCCGTGAGCCGCTCGGCCCGCGCCTCGACGTAGCCCTCGGTCAGCTCGATCTGCGCGCCCAGCGCCTTGAGGCCTTTGAGGTGCTGGTCGATCGGCCGGGCGCCGATCGCGCAGCCGCCGGGCATCGACACCCGCGCCCGGCCGTGACGCGCCGCGAGCGGCCCGAGCACGAGCACCGACGCGCGCATCGTCTTCACCAGCTCGTACGGAGCTTCCGGCGTCACGCTGCGCGGCACGCGGATCTTCACCTCGTGCTTGGGCGCCGACCAGTCGCACTCGCAGCCCATCGTGCGCAGCACCTTCAGCATCGTCGACACGTCGGCGAGGTCGGGCACGTTGCGGAACGTGTGCTCTCCCTCGGCCAGCAGCGCCGACGCGAGGATCGGCAGCGCGGCGTTCTTCGCGCCGCTCGCGTGCGTCTCGCCCTGCATCGGCCCGTTGCCCTTGATGACGATCGCGTCCATGTGGATTCAGCTCCGTGCGAAGGCGAGTCTGTCGAGCCGCGCGAGGTCCTTCTCGATGCGCACCTCGTGGTAGCCGGCCCGCGTGAGAATGTCTTTCACGGCATCTCCTTGTCCGTCGCCGATCTCCAGTGCAAGTGAGCCGCCAACCTTCAGGTAGGCCTTCGCCCCGTCGGCGATGCGCCGCACGAAGTCGAGGCCGTCGGCGCCGCCGTCGAGCGCCAGCTTCGGCTCGCGCTGCACCTCGCGCTGCAGCGTGGCCAGCTCGCCCGCCTTCACGTACGGCGGGTTCGAGACGATGACGTCGAACTTCGGCCCCTCGGGCACTGCCTGGAACAGATCGCCCTCGAGCACCGTGACGCGGCTGCCGGCGCCGAGACTCTCAGCGTTCGCCTTCGCGACCGCGCACGCGCCGCCCGAGACGTCCGTCGCCCACACCGAGGCCTCGGGCAGCTCGAGCGCGATCGTCACCGCGATGCAGCCCGAGCCCGTGCACAGATCCAGCACGCGCGCAGGCTTCAGCCGCACGATCGCCTCGACGAGCAGCTCGGTCTCGGGGCGGGGGATGAGGACGCGCGCGTCGACCTGGAACTTGCGGCCGTAGAAGTCTTTCAGGCCGGTCAGGTACTGCGTGGGCTCTCCGGCGATGCGGCGCTGAATGAGGCCGCGGTAGCCGGCGAGCTCGTCCTTCGTCAGCGGGCGATCGAGGTCGGTGTACAGCTTGATGCGATCGAGCTTCAGGCTGTGCGCGAGCAGCAGCTCCGCCGTCAGCCGCGGAGCGTCCACGCTCGACTTCTCGAAGTGCTGCGACGTCCACCCGAGGACTTTGCGGACCGTCCAGGTCTCGTCACTCATTCTGCTTCAGCGCCTCGGACTGGAAGTACGTGCGGCACGCGGTGATGACGTCCTCGATGTCGCCCGCCATCACCGCGGGCAGGTTGTGGCGCGTGTAGCCGATGCGGTGATCCGTCAGCCGGTCCTGCGGGAAGTTGTAGGTGCGGATCTTCTCGCTGCGATCGCCGGTGCCGACCTGGCCCTTGCGCATCGAGTCCCGCTGCGCGCGCAGCTTCTCCTGCTCGAGCTCGTACAGCCGCGAGCGCAGCATCTTCTCGGCCATCGCGCGGTTCTTCGTCTGGCTCTTCTCCTGCTGGCACTTCACGACGATGCCGGTGGCCTTGTGGATGAGGCGCACCGCCGAGTCGGTCGTGTTCACGCTCTGGCCGCCGCTGCCCGTCGAGCGCATCACCTGCATCTCGTAGTCGGTGGGCTTGAGCTCGATGTCGACCTCGTCGGCCTCGGGCATCACGCTCACGGTGATCGTCGAGGTGTGAATGCGGCCCTGCGCCTCGGTCACCGGCACGCGCTGCACGCGGTGCACGCCGGACTCGTACTTCATCTGCGAATAGACGGCCTGGCCCGAGAGCATCACGGCGCCCTGGTCGAGCAGCTCGGCCGACCAGCCCTTCTTCGACGCGTACCGCAGGTACATCTGCAGCACCTCTTCCGCGAAGAGCGACGCCTCTTCGCCGCCGGCGGCCGCGCGGATCTCGACGATCACGTTCTTCTCGTCGGCGGGGTCCTTCGGCAGCAGGAGGATCTTCAGCTCGCTCTCGAGCTCGTCGCGCCGCGCCTTCAAGGCCGGCAGCTCGGCCTTGGCGATCTCGCCGAGCTCCGAGCCGAGCATCTCCTCGTTCTCGCCGATCTCCTTCACGACCTTCTTGTACTCGCGGAAGCGCTCGACGAGCTTCTCGATGGACGAGCGCTCCCTCGCGACCTTCTGCAGCTTTGCAGAGTCCGCGAGCACGGCCGGGCTGGAAAGATCCGCCGTCAGCCGCTCGAACCGCTGCTCCACTTCTTCGAGCTTGTCGATCACCGCGACGCACGTCTAAGAGACGCTCGCACCTCAACGCAAGGAACAACCATGGCCAAGCAGCGTTCGAACCGGACGAAGAAGAAGCTGAAGAACCGTTCGAAGAACAAGCGCGGAGTCCTCAAGCGCCGTCGCATTCGCGCCCGCAAGGCGAAGGGCAAGTACTGAAGTCGCCGGTCGCCGCCGCGCTGGCCGTGCTCGCCGCGGCCTGCGCGTCGTCCGGCTGCTCCAGCGGCGCTGCCGCTGACGCGGGGCCCGACCTCTTTCTGCCCGACGCGCAGACTCCGCTGTTCGAGCGGGGCCTGGTCGTCCCCGACTGGTCGCTGCCGTGCACTCCGCACGACGGCGGGCCGCCGCAGAACGAGTGCAACCACCACGGCTCGACGATCGCCGAGCTCGGTGACGGCACCATCGCGATCGCCTGGTTCCACGGCATCGCCGAGAAGTCGCTCGACACGCGACAGGTGTGGTCTCGGAAGGCGCCGGGCGGCACGTTCTCGGCCCCCGAGCTGCTCTACGACGATCCCGTCCGATCCGAGGGCAACGTGGCGCTCTGGCGCAGCGAGACCGGCACGCTCTTCCACTTCTTCGTCAACATCGAGGGCTCCGGCTGGGGAGAGGCCCGCATGCGGCTGCGCCGCTCCACCGACGAGGGCAAGACGTTCAGCGAGCCGGTCACGCTGCTGAACGAAGACTGCTTCATGATCCGCGCGCCGCCGGTGCGGCTCAACGGCGGAGAGCTCTTGCTGCCGACCTACGCCGAGTGCCTCGCCGTGCCGACGTTCGTGAGGTCGAGGGACGACTTCGCCACGTGGACGGTCGAGAAGAACTGGCAGCAGGGCACCTGGTTCCTCGATCACGTCGGCCAGATTCAGCCGTGGGCGCTCGTGCGGGGCGACGGGCGCGTCTCGATCGTCACCCGAGACGGGACGATGAAGAACCGCGTCGGGCTCATGGTGTCGACCGATGCGCGCGCGTCGGCGTTCTCGCCGACGAAGGCGATGGTGCTGCCGAACCCCGGGGCCGCGGTGGCGCAGGTGCGGCTCGCCGACGGGCACGTGGTCATCATCTTCAACAACAGCCCCGACGGCCGGCAGCCGCTCTCGGCGGCGGTCAGCGACGACGAAGGAGAGACGATCGTGGCGATCCGCGATCTGGTCGTCGACGAGTGCGCCGCCGACGAGTGCTCGTACCCCGCCGTGATGCAGAGCCTGCGCGACGGCACGATCTGGGTCTCGTACACGCACAACCGGAAGACGATCGGCTGGGTGCGGTTCAACGAGGCGTGGCTGCGGCAGGGCACGCAGCGGCCGCAGGTGACGTGCCCGCTCGGAGAGACGTGCACCGCCGGCGTCTGCTCCGGCTGCAGCGGTCAGTGCTTCGAGCAGTGCGTCCGGTAGGTCGGAGCACCGACGCTCCATTTCTTCAGGGGGTGATCGCCTCGCGGCGGCCGCTGGCCTGAGATCGCGCGGCGGCGTCGAGCACGGCCTGGACGCGCGCGCCGTCTTTGAAGCTCGCGAGGCGGGCGAGATCTCCCTCGACGAAGTGGCGGGCTGCGGTGACGTGCGCCTCGGCCCACGGCTCGCGGTGGTGGGGGCGCGGGTCGAGGCCGTGCGCGACGTCGCGCCAGCCGCCGTCGATGAAGGCTCGCGGCGCGCTCACCCGCCAGCCGCCCACCGACGGCTGGTAGCCGCCGAAGAAGCCGGCTTCCCAACCTTCGCCGGCGATCGACCACGAGCCGTGGATGCCGGGCTCGGCGGTGGGGCGGTGGATCAGGTTGAGGCGCCCGCCGCTGCGCAGGCCCACGTGCAGCGCGATGGCTCCGTCGCCGATCGAGGCGAAGACGGACTCGGGCTCTCCGCGCGTGAGCCAGAGCGCGGCGTCGATGATGTGCGAGGTGCCTCCGAAGTCGCCGGTGCCTTCGAGCGTGGTGACGAAGCTCGAGCGCAGCGTGACGTCGAGCTCGCGGACGGCGCTCTTCGTCATGAGCCAGGCGCGCAGGCCGATGAGCGGCGGCAGCTGGCGGTAGGGGAAGCTGACGGCGCAGCGGACTCCGCTGGCGGCGGCGGCGGCGACGAGCTCGCGGGCCTCGGCCAGGGTCATCGCGAGCGGCTTCTCGCAGAGCACGTGCTTCTTGGCGGCGAGCGCGGCGCGGACGTGATCGCGGTGCAGGCCGTCGGGGCTCGCGACGACGACGATGTCGACGAGCTCACACAGCTTGCGCACGTCGTCGGTGGCGGTCGCGATGTTCTCGCGCTGCGCGATGCCTCGCGTCTTCTCGAGGTTCTTGCCGCAGAGCACTGCGACGTCGGCCCCCGCTGCTCGGAAAGCGCCGATGTGCATGCGACCCCAGCCCGTCCCGATGATTCCGACTTTCATGGGGCTGCCTTACACCGCGGCTCGCGCGGCCGAGAGTGATTCCGACCTCGACGGGATCGGGAGTCCGAGGGAGGAAGAGTGGGGCAGCTCCAGGGCCTGCTTCGTGGCCTCGGTCCGGACGGTGTCTTTGGGGCATCGGTGGGAACGGCGGTTTCCTGCATGGCTGCGCCGAGGCGGGAGAGGCCGTGGAGGTGTTCAACCCCAAAGTTTTTCGCGCGCGCATCCCCTAAAACTTTGGGGGATACGCGCTCAAAAAACTTTCCCCGCACACCCCCAGCCCCCGCAGGGGCAGTGACACGCCCAGGGGAGGAACCGCCGTTCCCTCGCCAGCCGCACGCCAGCGCATCGATCCGCGCCCAGGAACCCAGGCCCAGGGGCTGAGTCACTCCTCCTCCCTCCACGCCTCGAGCTGGAGCGAGGTACGTCTCCGCGCGCGGGCGCCGAGCCTGATTCCGACCTCGCCTGTCACGCGGCGCACGAGCCCGCTGAAGCGGGAAGTGGCCTGCTCGCCAGCCGTGAGAAGCCTCCGTTCCCACCGAAGCCACGGCGCCCACGCGCGCGACGCAGGCCCACCGGGGCGAGCTACTTCGCGGCAGCGCCCGTGCGCAGCGGCTTCGAGATCTTCTCGATGTGCTCGAGCACCGCGACACCCGCATCGCCCTCGGCGAAGTACGGCTGCACCGGCACCTCGGGGTACCGATCACTGAACGCGGGATAGATCTTCTGCCCCGCGAACGAAGCACCGCGAAACCGAAGCTCGAGCAGCGCCGTGCGCTTGTCGCCCGGGTTCCAGTTCCCGCCGAACACGAAGTTCCCCAGCGAGTACGCGATCGGCGCGCCCTTGTACGTCTCCATCCCCTGGAGCACGTGCGGGTGCGACCCGATCACCGCCGCAGCCCCCGAGTCGATCGCCAGGTGCGCGAGCTCGACCTGGTAGGCTTCAGGCTGCGTCTTCCCCTCGCGGCCCCAGTGGAAGAACGGGATCACCACGTCGGCCCGCGCCCGCGCGGCGCCGATGTCCTCCACCAGCCACTTCTTCATCAGCTCGAGGTCGTTGTGATGCCCGGCCACCCCCGGAGTCTTCTCCGTCGCGATCACCGCCGGCGGCTCGATGTTCCGATCGCCGAGGAAGAAGTACCCGAGGAACGCGAACCGCGTGCCCTTCACCGTGATCACCGCCGGCTCGCGCGCGGCGGCCAGCGAGCGACCCGCACCGAAGTGCACGATCTTCGCCGCGTCGAGCGTGGACAACGTGTCGGCGAGGCCGACCTCTCCGTAGTCCATGAGGTGGTTGTTCGCGAGCGACACGACGTCGACGCCGCCCGACTCGAGCGCGGCGACCAGCGCCGGAGACGCCCGGAAGTTGAAGTTCTTCGGAACCTTCTCGCCCCGCGACGTGAACGGGCACTCCAGGTTCACCACGAACACGTCGGCCTTCGTCGTCAGCCCGCGCACGCGATCGAAGCCCCAGCCGAGCATCGCGTCGCGCGGCTTGCCCTTCGCGATCTGCTCCTCGACGTATTCCTCGTAGTGAAAGCCCAAGGTCACGTCGCCCGAGAACAACAGGGTGACGACAGCAGTGGCGATGCCCGCGTCCAATCTGTTAGTTCCACTACCCCAGTGGCGAAGGAAAAAGACACTCTTTCGCAGTCCGACGAGCACAACGCTCGCGGCATCGAGCTTGCCGACCGCGGCTGGCTCGACGAGGCCATCAAGGAGTTCAAGAAGGCCATCGAGCTCGACCCCAGCTCCGCACACGCGCACGACAACCTCGCCACCGTCTACGCCGAGAAGAAGCAGTACCGCGACGCGCTCGCCGAGTACCTCACCGCGCTGCGCCTCGAGCCCGACTCCGCGACCGCGCACTACAACCTCGCCTGCTTCCTCTCCACGCACGGCCCCGACATGGCCGTCACCCAGTACAAGGAAGCCATCGAGCTCGACCCCGAGTACCCCGACGCGCACCTGAACCTCGGCCTCACCCACGCCGACCTCGGCCACACCGAAGAGGCGATGAAAGAGCTCAACACCGCCATCGAGCTCGACCCCACCGACGCCTTCCCGCGCCACGAGCTCGCCGCGCTGCAGATGGACGAGGGCGACTACCGCTCGGCCATCTCCCAGCTCAAAGAGGTCGTCCGCCTCGAGCCCGACAACTTCGAGGCGCACCTCGACTTAGGCATCTGCTACGCGCAGAAGGGCTTCTACGCCGAGGCCGAGCGCGCCTACGAGCGCGCGAAGCAGCTCAACCCCGAAGACCTGCTCCTCACGTACAACCTCGGCGCGCTGTACGCCCTGTGGGACCGCCGCAAAGACGCGCTCCAGCACCTCGAGCGCGCCATCGCCATCGACCGCAACAAGGTCGCCGGCTGGCTCGCCACCGACCCGATGTTCGACTCGCTCAAGGGCGACCCCGAGTTCGAGGCGCTGCTCTAGTGACCGAGTGGGTCGCGCTCGGCGCAGCACTGCTGCTCGTCCTCGCGAACGGCTTCTTCGTCGCGGTCGAGTTCGCCCTCGTCAAGGTCCGCGGCACGCAGCTCGAGGCGCTCGCCACGCAGGGCAAGGCCGGCGCGAGCACCGCCCTCAGCATGCGCAAGAGCCTCGACACCTGGCTCTCGGCCAGCCAGGTCGGCATCACGCTCGCCTCGCTCGCGCTCGGCTGGGTCGGAGAGCCCGCCTTCGAGCACCTCATCGAGCCGCTCGTGGTGAAGGTCGCGCCCGAGAACACCGCCGCCCGCGCCATCGCCCACACCGTCGGCATCGTCTTCGCCTTCGGCATCATCACGTTCCTGCACATCGTCGTCGGAGAGCAGGTGCCCAAGACGATGGCCATTCAGAAGCCCGAGCGCACCGCGCTGCTGCTCGCGTTTCCGATGCGCATCTTCTACCTCGTCTTCTTTCCCGTCATCTGGCTCTTGAACCAGGGCACGCGCGTCGTCCTCAAGATGTTCGGCCTCGAGCAGAAGAGCGGGGAGGGCGCCGAGGCGCTCTCCGAAGAAGAGCTGCGCCTCGTCTTCACCTCCAGCGCCCAGGCCGGAGCCATCGCCAACTCCCGCGCCGAGCTGCTCGAGCGCGCGCTCTCCATGATGGAGAAGACCGCGCGCCAGGTGCTCGTGCCGCGCTCGCAGATGAAGTACCTCGATCTCGACCTGCCGCTGGAGAAGAACCTCGAAGAGGCCCGCCTCGCCGGCCACACGTGGATGCCCGTCGTGCGCGGCACGCTCGACCGCGTCGAGGGCATCGCCAACGTGAAGGAGCTCTACTTCCTGCTCTCGCGCGGCGAGCTCAAGGCGATCTCCCAGGCGCAGAAGCCGGTGCTGTTCGTGCCCGAGAGCGTCACCCTCGAGCAGCTGCTCGGAGAGTTCCGCCGCCGCAACCGCCAGATGGCCGTCGTCGTCGACGAGCACGGAGGCACCAGCGGCCTCGTCACCCTCGCCGACGTCGTCGCCGAGCTCGTCGGCAACGTCGCCAAGCTCGGCCGCAAGCTCGAGCCCGTGCGCGCGCTGCCCGGCGGCCGCATCGAGCTGCCCGGCTCGGCGCAGCTCGACGATCTCGAGCACACGCTCGAGGTCGAGTTCGACGTCGATCACTCCGAGGTCACCACGCTCGGCGGCTACCTGATGGCCAAGCTCGGTCGCGTGCCCGTCGCCGGAGACCTGTGGACGTTCGACGAGTACCGCATCGTCGTCGTGAAGACCGAGGGGCCGCGCGTGCAGACGGTGCGCATCGAGCCGAAGACCGCTCCCGTCCCGGCGCCCAGCCCGCCCGCGATGCCGCTGCCGAAGGGCGGCTGAGCTACACTTCGGGGCCCGAAGGCCGAAGAAGGAAGGACGGTCCCACATGCGCTCGATCGCAATCGCGTCCGCGATGACGTTCGCCGCCGCAGTGCTCGTGTCGGCGTGTCAGTGCAACCTGCCGGTGCCCTGCGCCGACAGCCGCGAGTGCCCCGCGGGGCAGACGTGCATCGGCGGAAGCTGTCAGGGGCCGAGCGGCAGCGGCGGCAACAGCGGCACGGGCGGCAGCAGCGGCACCGGCGGAGCCGGCGGCGCCGGCGGCTGCACCGGCCTGCAGTGCCAGCAGATGACCTGCGCTGGCGGAGCCAAGACCACCATCAGCGGCAAGGTCTACGCGCCCAACGGCACGCTGCCGCTCTACAACGCGGTCGTCTACGTGCCGAACACCGACGTCGCGCCGTTCACACCGGGGGTCAGCTGCGACAAGTGCGGGGCAGGGCTGTCGGGCAACCCGATCGTGCAGACCACGAGCGATGCGGCGGGCAACTTCCGGCTCGAGGACGTGCCCGCAGGCACCAACATCCCGCTCGTCATCCAGATGGGGCGGTGGCGCCGCGTCGTGCGCATCCCCACCGTCACCGCGTGCATGAACAACGCGATCTCCGACGCGCAGGTGACGCGCCTGCCGCGCACCAAAGCTGAAGGCGACATTCCGCTCATGGCCATCGCGACCGGCAACGCGGACCCGTTCGAGTGCCTGTTGCGGAAGATCGGCATCGACGACTCCGAGTTCACGCTGCCCAGCGGCACCGGGCGCGTGCACTTCCACCGCTACAACGGCAGGGACATGAGCCCGTCCGCCCCCGCCGGCAGCGAGCTCGTCGGCAGCGCGAGCAACCTCATGCGCTACGACGTCGTGATGCTGCCGTGCGAGGGCAGCCACATGCTCAAGCCCGCCGCCCACACGCAGAACATCATCGACTACACGACGGCCGGCGGCCGCGTGTTCGCGACCCACTTCTCGTACGTGTGGATCGAGTACGCCCAGGCGCCGTTCCCCACCACCGCCACGTGGCGCGGCAACTCGAACGCGCCTGACGGCACGGTGTACACGCTCGACACCAGCTTCCCGAAGGGCAGCACGTTCGCCGACTGGCTGCAGAACGTGAACGCGACGACGACGCGCGGCGAGCTGCCGATCTTCGAGCCGCGCCGCAACGTGGTGTCGGTGAACAACGCCGTGGCGCAGCGCTGGTTCTACTCGATGGCCCAGAGCAACGTCGGCCACTACACGTTCAACACCCCGGTGGCGTCGCTGTTGCCCGACGGCGGCTCTCCGGATCAGTGCGGCCGCGTCGTGTTCTCGGACTTCCACGTCTCGGCCGCCGCGCTCTCGGGGATGCCGACGTTCCCGGCCTCGTGCAAGACCGAGGAGCTCAGCGCGCAGGAGAAGGCGCTCGCGTTCATGCTGTTCGATCTCTCCGCCTGCGTGCAGCGCGACGAGCTGCCGCCGATCAACTGAGCGGCACGAAATGGGGACAGGCTGCTTTTCTCCGAGGGCAGCGCTCGGGCGGAAAAGCAGCCTGTCCCCATTTCAGCTGTCCCCATTTCAGCCCAGCGGCACGCCGGCGGCCTCGAGCAGCCTCAGCGCGTTGGTCGTCTCGACGACGCCCTCGCGCAGCCGGTAATCGAAGACCATCTGCCCATCGCGGACGTCGTCGCGGAAGTGCACGTTCCGCACGCCCTGCGTCTCGGTGAGCATCAGGTCGTGCGTGGTGACTCCGCCGATGGCGCCGGCGTCGCGCAACAGCTCGAGCAGGCGCTTGGAGGCGATCTGCCGCTCTTTCGTGTTCGTGCCCATCAGCAGCTCGTCGAGCAGGACCAGGGCGCGCCCGCGGGCTGCCCGGGCGGCGTCGAGCACCGCCTTCACGCGCTGCACCTCGGCGTAGAAGTACGAGACACCGCGCTCGAGCGAGTCTTTCACGCGCATCAGCGTGAGCGGCCGAAGCTGCGAGAGCTTCAGCTCGGCGGCGCACACCGGCATGCCGGCGAGCGCCATCACCGTGTTGAGCCCCACGGCGCGCAGCAGCGTCGTCTTGCCCGACATGTTCGAGCCGGTGATGACCCAGAGCTGCCGCGACAGCGACACGTCGTTCACCACCGGCTTCTCGAGCAGCGGGTGGCCCAGGCCCTTCGCGTCGAAGACGGCGTCCTCGGCGGCGATGACGGGGAACGCGTCGGCCGGCCGCTCGGCCGCCCAGGTGCCGATCGCCGCCAGCGCCTCGAGCTCGGCGAGCGCCTCGAACCACGCGCGCACGTCGCGGCCCTCGCGCACGCGCCAGTCCTCGAGGCGGAACAGCCAGTGCAGATCCCACAGCAGGAGCACGTTGATGACCGCGTGGTACTGGCCCGACGAGCGCAGCTCGGCGAACGAGAACAGCCGGCCGAAGCGGGCGAGCTTCTGTGAGGCCCCGGCCTTCTCGCGCAGCCGCGACAGGCGCGCGTCGGAGAACTTCTGGGCGTGCACCGCGGCGAACGTCTGCTCGTAGCGCACGAAGCCGCCCTCGCCGTCGGTGAGCGTCGAGTAGAACTTCGAGCACGCGGCCCAGGTGATGGCGGCGACTCCGAGCTGCGCGAAGAACGACAGCCCCGCGTAGAGCGGAGGCAGATCCGCGTACTGGGCGAGCAGCCCCAGGGTCAGCGTCAGCACCGGCAGCACGTACGCGAGCGGGCGCGCCCAGCGGATGCCCGAGAGCATCGCCGGCCCTTCGACCCACGCGATGAACCGCGACGGGTCGGCGCGCTTCTCCGACGCAACGCGCGCCTCGGTCAGCAGCGCCTGGCGGAAGTCGGTCAGCGTGGAGAGCTCCTTCGCCGCGGCCTGCCGCGACACGATCTCTTCCGCGCTCTCGGCCGGAGCGAGCAGCCACGACGCGAGCAGCTTCTCTCCTGCCTTGGTGGCCGTCTCGTTGAGCCGCTGGAACAGCGACCCCTGGCCGAAGACGTCGAGGTCCGGCGTGTAGAGGTGATCGCCTTGGAGGTACTCGTCTCCGCGGGCGGTGAAGGCGTGCCACTTTCCCTGCAGGCGATCGAGCCCCCGCTGGTTCAGCTCGGCGCTCGCCTTCGCGCGGCGCTCGGCTTCGATGACGCGCGAGTGCCAGGTGGCCAGCACGAGGAAGACGACGAAGCACGCCCCGGCGATCGCCCAGGCCCACGAGGGCAGGCGGTTGAACGTCACCGCGACCGCGAGGCCCGCCGCCGCGAGGAAGAAGAGGAGCCTGCCGTTCGCCAGCGCCGCTGAGCGCCGGTCGAGCGCCCCGACGCGGTCCAGAAACTGTTTCGTCCGTTGACGATACGTCTCCTCCATTTCGGTGCTTTTGCCAGAGAGCTTGCGGATTCGCTCGTTTGAACGGCAGGCAACCCTCGGCAGCTTTCTCGCGATACCTACACCGCACTACAGACGCGTCGAGGACCCCGTCGCATTTTCAAAGCAAGAGAGATAGATCGCCGCACCCCCAATGTGCCTTCAGCGGAATTCCAGCGGATTCGCCGGTTTGACCCGCAAGGCCGAAAAAGGCACATTGCGCCGCGCGAGGACCCCAACATGACGATGAACCGCTTCCTGGCAGCCACTGTGATGTCCCTGTTCGTAGTCTCCGGCTGCGACTGTGGGCCCCGCAAGCCGCCCATCGACAACTATGGCCAGGTCGGCATCGTCTTCGAGCAAGACGGCGTCGTCATCACGCACCCCACCGAGGCCACCTACGACTTCGACAAGGTGCCGATGGGCACGGCGAAGAAGATGAAGCTCACGATCCAGAACCGCGGCCGCGCGGCGCTCGATCTGCAGGAGGTCACGAAGCTCGAGGGCGCCAACCTCAAGCTCGGCGAAACGCTGAACGAGACGCCGGCCGTGTTCGAGGTGGCGTTCACGCCCACGACGCTCGCCGCCAGCGAGTCGGTCGACTTCGAGATCGTCTTCAACTCGCCGGTCGAGACTGACACGACCGTCCTCACGCGCGACTGGCTGGCGAAGATCACGCTGCGCATCGGCAACGTCGAGCCGGGCTCCGAGACCGCCACCATCACCTTCACCGGCACCGCGATCGCCGGCAACTGCGTGCTCCCGACGACGATCGACTTCGGCGCCGTCATGCTGCAGGACACGGTGAAGCAGACGGTCAAGGTGAACAACACCTCGCCGCTGCAGGTGACCGCGAGCGTCGGCGCCATCACGTCGAACTCGGGTGACCACAACGCGTTCGGCTTCGCGGCCGAGTCGATCACCGGCGAGGCGAGCATCCCCGCCGGCAGCTCGCGCGACATCGCGCTCACCTTCAAGCCCACCAACACGCAGGACTACCTCGCTCTCGTGAAGGCGCGCGCCGCCGCCGAGTGCCCCGAGGTGACGATCAAGCTCGTCGGCTCGGGCGTGAACTCGGTGCTCACCTGCGACCCCACGCCGCTCGACTTCGGCTACCTCACCCCCGGCCTCACCGTGCAGAAGGAGCTCACGCTCACGAACCAGGGCCTCGCGCCGATCGACATCACGAACGCCCGCACGCTGATCGGCATGACGCCTTCGAGCGAGTTCAAGCTGCTCGGGGCGAACGCGTTCACCGTCCCTGGCGCGACCCGCACCAACGGCACGTTGACGCCGGGCCAGACCAAGCTGCAGCTGACGTTCACGCCGGCCAACCTCGGCCTGCGCAACGGCCGGTTCAACATGACTACGACGCTCGCTCCGCAGCCGTCGCTCGACTGCCCGCTGCGCGGCACCGGCGGCGGCCCTGACATCGACATCAAGCCGGCGGCGATGAACTTCGGCAAGGTCCCGTTCTTCGCCAGCGCGCCGACGCCGTTCCACGTCAGCCGCAAGGTCACCATCCGCAACCTCGGCACGCGCCCGATGCCGGCCGACCCGAACGCGAACCTGAAGCTCGGCACCATGGGCAGCGGCACGAACCCGTGGACGATCACTCCGAAGAACGCGGACTCGATGGACCCGAACCTCATCTGCGTCGGCGTCTTCAACACGACGACCAACATGTGCGAGCCTGGCTTCCCCGCTGGGTACGACCCGGCCGTGGGCCTCGAGGCGATCGCCACCTCGTTCCTCGACGTGCCGATCCGCATCACGCCGAACGCGGCGAACAAGAACCTCGAGTGGGACGTCACGTTCAACTCGAACGACCCCGACGAGCCCGCGATCGTCGTGAACGTCAAGGCGCAGTCGGTCGACCTGCCGCCGTGCAACTACTCGGTCACTCCGACGTCGCTCAACTTCGGCCTCGTCACGCCGCCGCAGTACCGCGACCTCTCGTTCCAGATCCGCAACCTCGGCATGAACATGAACGAGACGTGCCTCATCACGCACCTCGAGATGAAGGCCGGCTCGAACGCGATCTTCACGCTGCCCGCCGGTGAGCTCGACCAGGTCGAGCTGCAGCCGGGCCAGGTGCAGAACGTCACCGTCCGCGCGTGGCCGATGGGCAACGCGAGCGCGACGGTCAACCAGGTGATGGGCAACGTGACGTTCGGCATCAGCTCGCCGACCGCACCGACGCGGGACATCTCGCTCACCGCGTCGATCGCGACGGCCTGCCTCACCATCACCCCGAACGACCTCGACTTCGGCACCGTGCAGAAGAACTGCAACTCGCCGCGCCGCACGTTCAGCATCTACAACACGTGCCCCACCGCGGTGACGGTGCAGAGCTACGGCATGCTCGCCGCCGCCGGCGTGCAGCCCGGCACGATGTACTGCCCGGGCCCGATGCCGTGCCCCGAGTTCCTCATCGACGGCACGCCGAGCTTCGGCGCCGGCACCAGCATCACGTCCGGCTCGATGCCGCACACGTTCGCCATCCGCTACAAGCCGCTCGATGACGGTCCGGACACCGGCGCGTTCCTGCTCAAGGTCGTGCAGAACGGCCAGACGGTCGACTACGTCGTCACGCTCCGCGGCGTCGGCGACAACATGGGCCTCAACACCGACACGTTCCGCCAGGACAGCAAGCCCAAGGCCGACATCCTCCTGGTGATCGACGACTCCTGCTCGATGTTCGACAAGCAGGTGAGCATGGGCACGAACTTCGGCTCGTTCATCCGCTACGCGCAGTCGGCCGCGGTCGACTACCACATCTCCGTCATCGGCACCGAGATCAACGCCGCGCGCGCCGGCCGCTTCATCGGCGCTCCGAACAACAACGGCCCCGCGAACGGCGGCTGCCCCGGCTACACCGGCCCGAAGGTGCTGACGCCGCAGACCGCGAACGTCGAGAACCTGTTCCGGCAGGTGACCTGCGTCGGCACGAGCGGCGGCTACGAAGGCATGGCCTGCATGGCGGTGCAGGCGCTCACCGCGCCGTTCATCACCGACCCGCAGATCAACGGCGGCTTCCTGCGGCCCGACGCGATCCTCGCGGTCGTCGCGGTCACCGACGCCGATGAGCAGTGCCCGGCGGCCGCGACCGTCTACGAGAACCAGCTGCGCAACATCAAGGGCGCGCAGAACGCGAACCTCTTCTCGTACAACGTCATCGGCCCGTTCCTGCCGAGCTCGCCCTCGGGCTGCAGCTACGACTGCGGCTCTTCGTGCGACGTCTCGAAGCACAACTACCTGGTCAATGCCTTCAACGGCGTGAAGGACGAGATCTGCACGCCGAACTGGGCCACCACGCTCGAGAACCTCGGCAAGATCGCCTTCGGCTTCCGCACGAACTTCTTCCTCACCGCAGAGCCGGATCTCACCGGCGGCAAGACCATCACCGTCAAGATGGACGACGGCATGGGCGGCCCGCTCACGGTCGTCGACCCCGTCGACCCGCGCGGCGCCCCGGTCTGGAGCTACGACTCGGTCAGCAACTCGGTCGTCTTCCAGCCGCTCTTCGTGCCCGCGCCGGGCCAGGTGATGACCATCACCTACTACGTCGCGTGTCTCTGAGTTGAGATACAGCAGGGCGTGACATAAGGCGGGGGGCCGAACCCGCCTCATGGAAGGAACAGACATGCTCACGCTGTTTCTGAAGCTGGCCGCCACGCCAGGCGGTAGGCCAGCTCGTGGGCCGGCATTGCCGGTTCCCGGGCTCGGAGCCGTGTCGCGGCTCGCGGTGGCGCTGATGATCTTCGCGGTGTCGGGCTGCCGCTGCGAGGGCGGCACCGTCGAGAACCGGCTCGGCGAGCTCAACTTCGTGTTCGAGCAGGGCGGGGTGACGGTCACCGCTCCTTCGGGCGAGTTCGACTTCGGCAAGGTCGCGATGGGGGTGAAGAAGCCCCTCAAGATCGTGCTGCAGAACCGCGGCGACGGCGCGCTCGAGCTGGTGAGCATCGAGAAGATCGAAGGCGCGGCGGTGAAGCTCGGCGAGGCGCCCGGTGAGGCCGCTCCCGTGTTCACGGTGCCCTTCGCTCCGCAGCGCCTCGGCGTCGGCGGCACGCTCGAGCTCGACGGCGTGTTCGACGCCCCCATCGAGGCCGACCCCATGGTCCGCACGAGGGACTACTCGGTGCGCCTGCTCGTCCGCGTCGACAACGCCTCGGCCGAGACCGCGGAGCTCACCCTGCGCGGTACGGCCGTCTCCGGCCAGTGCAACGTCCCCGACACCGTCGACTTCGGCGCGGTCGCGATCCAGGACACGTTCAAGCGCGGCTTCACCATCGAGAACAACTCGCCGCTGCCGGCGACCGCGAACGTCGGCGTCATCACCTCGAGCTCCGGAGACGATCGCGCCTTCACCCTCGCCGCCGAGAGCGCGAAGGGCGACGTCTTCATCGACATGGGCCTCAAGAAGGACGTGGTGCTCGCGTTCACTCCGACCGAGGCGAAGGACTACGTCGCGTTCATCAAGGTGCGCGCGGCCGAGCAGTGCCCCGACGTCTCGGTGAAGCTCGTCGGCGCCGGGGTCGCCCAGGTCGTCAACTGCACTCCGAACCCGCTCGACTTCGGCTACGTGACGCCGGGCCTCACCACGCAGGCCGAGCTCACGCTCTCGAACTCGAGCCTGTTGCCCGTCACCCTCACCGGCATGCAGGCGCGCGCCGGCTCCGCGGCGAGCCCCGACTTCAAGCTGCTCGGCGCCGACACGGTCACGCTGCCTGCGGCCATGCGCGTGACGCAGCCCGACGGCTCGAAGTCGCTCGTCGCCGGCACCGCGAAGGTGCAGCTCACGTTCAAGCCGACGCTGCTCGGCCCGCGCGCCGGCAACCTGTTCGGGCTCACCACGCTCGAGAAGCAGCCCGAGCTCGCCTGCCCGCTCAAAGGCGCCGGAGGCGGCCCCGACATCGACGTGAGGCCCGGCAACTCGCTCAACGTCGGCAAGATCCCGTTCTTCGCCACCGCGCCGAAGCCGTTCTTCGTCACGCGCAAGGTCACGCTGCAGAACGTCGGCACGCTGCCGAACCCGCCCGACCCGCGCGCGAACCTGCACCTCGGCGCGCGCATGCCGGGCGGCACGTCGATGCGCCCGTACTGGAAGGTCACCCCGAAGAACTCGCAGACGCTCGAGTCCGAGATCTGCGTCGGAGAGTACGACGAGGCCGTCACCGCCCAGCCGTGCCGCGACAACCTGCCGCTCTCGGGCGCCGGCCGCTACGATCCCCAGGTCGGCATCGTCGCCTCGACGGGCACGTCGCTGCTCGACATCCCCATCCGCATCACGCCGGCGGCGCCGAACAAGCTGCTCGAGTGGGACGTCACGTTCTACTCGAACGACCCCGACGAGCCCGAGGTCACCGTCACGGTGAAGGGCGAGTCGGTCGTGCTGCCGCCGTGCGACTTCCAGGTCAGCCCGACGACGCTCAACTTCGGCATCGTGACGCCGCCCGCGTACCGGGACCTCTCGTTCGCCATCAAGAACATCGGCGCCGACGTCTGCCTGCTCACGCACCTCGACATCCGCCCCGGCTCGGACCCGCTGTACTCGCTGCCGAACGGGCCGCAGTACCAGGTCACGATGATGCCGGGGCAGACGATGAACGTGCTGGTGCGCGCGGCGCCGACGGGCTCGGTGGGCTCGGTGGTGCAGACCGCGCTGGGAGCGGTGCAGTTCGGCATCAGCTCTCCGCTCAAGCCGCAGAACGACGTCGACCTCACCACGTCGGTCGCGACGTCGTGCCTCACCATCGCGCCGGACGATCTCGACTTCGGCACCGTCGAGAAGGACTGCAGCTCGGCCCGCCGCACGTTCAGCATCTACAACACGTGCTCGACGCCGGTGACCGTCAACTCGTGGACGATGGTGGCGCCCGCCGGAGTCCCGGGCGGCTCGACCCCCGCGTGCCCCGGGGCGCCCTCGACGATCTGCCCCGAGTTCCTCATCGACGGCTCGCCGAGCTTCAGCATGGGCACGCAGCTTCAGCCCGGCGCCGCGATGCCCGCGACGTTCACCCTCAAGTACCACCCGCTCGACTTCGGGCCGGACACCGGCGCGTTCCTGCTCAAGGTGACGCAGGTCGGCCAGGTCGTCGACTACGTCGTCACGCTGCGCGGCGTGGGAGACACCGTCGGCAAGAACATCGACACCTTCCGGCAGGACGCGCGCCCGAAGGCCGACATCCTGCTCGTGATCGACAACTCGTGCTCGATGGCCGACAAGCAGACGGCGCTGTCGCAGAACTTCGCGTCGTTCATCGCCTACGCGACGCGCGTGAACGTCGACTACCAGATCGGCGTCATCACCACGGACCTGGGCTCGAACACGCTGGGCGAGCTCATCGGCAGCGCGGCGGGCACGAGCCCGAAGATCTTGAAGCCCTCGACGCCGATGGTCGAGGCCGAGTTCACGTCCCGCGTGAAGGTCGGCATCATGGGCGGCCTCGAGGGCATGGCCGAGCCCGCGGTGAAGGCGCTGACGGCGCCGCTCATCACGAACCAGAACGCCGGCTTCCTGCGGCAGGACGCGGTGCTCGCGGTCGTCATCATCAGCGACGCCGGCGACCAGTCGCCGCTCGCCGCGACCGTCTACGAGAACCAGCTGCGCAACGTGAAGGGCGCGCAGCGGCCGAACCTGTTCTCGTACAACCAGATCGGCCCGTTCGCGGCGGCGCCCGCCACGGGCTGCAGCTACGACGACTTCACCGACGTCTCGAAGAACCTGTACCTCATCCAGCGGCTCAACGGCGTGAAGGCCGAGATCTGCACCAACAACTGGGGCACGACGCTCGAGGACATCGGCAAGACCGCGTTCGGCTACCGCACGAACTTCTTCCTGACCGCCGAGCCCGACCTGACCAACGGCAACACCATCACGGTGAAGATCAACGGCAATACGATCGCGAGCACCGACACGCTCGGCGCGACCGTGTGGACGTACGACGCCGTCTCCAACTCCGTGAACTTCGCCCCGCTGTACGTGCCGGAGCCGGGCAACACGCTGACCGTCGAGTACTTCGTGGCGTGCAACTGATAAGGACCGTGACTCTCGTGGGAGACCGTATGAAGACGAACGCGTGGCTTTGCGCAGCCGCCCTGGTGCTCGCCTCGGCGACTGGCTGGGCTCAGAATTACGTCGTCCAGTCGCAGAGCCTGCCCTACGTGGGCATCACCGGCGGCACGCCGATCACGTTCACGGCGCACGCCTCGTTCGACGCGACCGACGAGGGCTACTTCGCGCTGACGCTGCCGTTCTCGTTCCCGTACTACGGCAACACCTACACCACGGTGTACATCGAGACGAACGGCTTCGTGCTGTTCGGCGGCCCGTGCGGCACCGGCTCCTGCTACGCGAACCGCGCCATTCCCAGCACGAGCACCACGATGCACAACCTGATCGCGCCGTGGTGGTCGGACATGGACGTCCTGCCCCCCGCCGAGGTCGTCTACTCGGCCAGCGCCGGCCAGGTGGAGATCGAGTGGCGCAACGTGCCGCAGTACACCTTCTTCGACCCCCCTGAGCCCGTGACGTTCAAGCTCACGCTCACCCCGAGCGGCGTGTTCCAGGTCCACTACGGCACCATCGCCGCAGGGTCGGGCCACCTCGCGAGCGCAGGTTTCGAGAACTCGACGGGCTCGATGGGCGCTTCGTGGCTCACCTGCGGCGCGTCGTGCACCAACAGCAACTTCCCCAGCAACATGCTGTTCACGATCGGCCAGCCGGTTCAGCCCGACCTGATCGTCGAGTCGGTCGCGATCAACTCGGTGTCGGCGAGCGGCGGCAACCTGTCGCTCTCGGTGAGCCCCACGTTCCGCAACTTCGGCCAGAACGCGGGCAACGGCTTCCTCTGGCGCGCGTACCTGTCGACCGATCGCTTCTTCCAGATGACCGACACGCTCTTCTACACGTCGACGACTCCGCTGAACGTGGCGGGCGGCGGCACGGTGAGCGACACGGGCATGGCGACGATCCCCGCGCCCCCGACGGGCAACTACTACGTGATCGTCGAGGTGGATCACACGAACGCGGTGATGGAGGGCACGTTCGGCGAGTCGAACAACTACGGCGCGACGACGAACTACTTCTCGCAGGGCGTCGATCTGGTCGCGACGAGCATCTCCGGCCCCGCGATGAGCGGCCCCGGCAACTCGATCACGCTGAACCTCTCGTACTTCAACCAGGGCTCCACGTCGGCCGGTAACGTGGGCTACCGCATCTACCTGTCGGCGGACACGGTGTGGTCGACCACCGACTTCCAGCTCTACCCGGCGATGGGCGACGCGACGCGCATGGTCGCCGGCGGGCAGACGGTGACCGACATGATCACGCTCACCGTCCCGTCGAACGTGCCGGGCGGCGACTACCACTACATCCTGCGGCTCGACCCGCAAGGCCTCATCACCGAGGGCTCGGAGACGAACAACACCATCGCCTCGACCGGCAAGGTCACGATGCGCCAGGCCGACCTGGTCATCAAGAGCGTCGACTTCGTCGACGTGGCGACCGGCATGCCGCTGCGCAAGGCGCTCTTCGGCACGACGGGCCGCGTGCTCGTGACGGCGGCGAACGAGGGTGGGGCGAACGCCACGAACTTCAAGGTCGGCGTGGTCATCTCGGCCGACACCAACCTGTCGCTGCTGCAGGACACGATCGTCGTCGAGCACGACGTGGCGCTGCTCCCGCAGGGCGCGACGCAGACCATCGACATCACGTTCACGCTGCCGGTGAACGATCGCGCGATGCGGCCGTTCGCGACCGGCAACTACTTCTTCTACGGGCTGCTCGACTCGAGCGGGCAGGTGACCGAGCTCAACGAGTTCAACAACAACCTCGTCGTCGGCGGCCCGGCGGTCGCGCAGGCGGTGCTGGTGGCCTCGCCGGCGCCGGATCTGACCGTGCTCACCTTCGACGCCCCGTCGGCGGTGGGCGTCGGCGAGATCGCGCCCATCTACCGGGTGTTCAAGAACATCGGCAACGTCGACTCGCCCGAGGTGAAGTACCGCTACTACCTGTCGGCGAACCCGCAGGTGACGACCGACGACACGCCGGTCTCCATCGTCAACGGCGGCACGATGATGCAGCACGGTCTGGTCACGCTGACCGCCGGCCAGACGATCGCCGGCACCGAGCTCGTGCAGCTGCCCGCGAACATCACGCCGGGCACGTACTACCTCGGCGCGGTGATCGACACCGACAACGTGGCGGCCGAGCTCGACGAGGCCAACAACGGCCTGGGGTCCATGGCGCTGCAGGTGGCGGCCTCGTCGCTGCGGGTGTGCACGCCGTCGCTGCCCGACGCGGTCGTCGGCCGGCCGTACAGCTTCCAGCTCACGGTCTGCGGTGACGCGCCGGGCATGCCCACGACGTGGGCCGTCGACACGGCGCAGGGCGCGCTGCCCGCCGGCCTGTCGCTGTCGGCGACCGGTCTCATCTCGGGCACTCCGACGGTCGAGGCGGTCGTGGGCCTCACGTTCCTCGCGACGAACGCGGGCCGCACGGCGCAGGGCCGCCTCGCGCTGCGCGTGCTGCCGACCACCACCCAGGTCGAGATCACCACGCCGTCGCTGCCGTCGCTCGTCAACCAGACCACGCTGCCGTACGAGACGTTCCTGGGCGCTGCGGGCGGCGCGAAGCCGTACGTGTGGCGCACCGTGCCGCTCGCCGGAGACACCTCGCTCACGACGCTCGGCCTCGCGCTCGACCCGGCGACCGGCAGGCTCGCGGGCAACCCGCGCGCCGGCCTGATGGAGCGCTCGCACACGGTCACCTTCGAGGTCCGCGACTCGCTCGGCACCACGTCGCAGCGGCAGTTCACCCTGCGCGTCATCTCGGCGGGGGCGATCGTCTTCACGAACCTCGCGCTGCCCGACGGCCTCGTGGGCGTCGACTACCTCTCCGACATCGGCGTGCGGAACTTCGACGGCTCGCCGCTCGCGACGCCGCTGAAGTACCGCCTCGTCGCCGGCGTGCTGCCCGAGGGGCTGACGCTGACCGAAGAGGGCAACGTCGCGCTGCTGCAGGGCAAGGCCGCGGTCGCGGGCACGTTCCCCTTCACCCTCGAGGTCGAGGACAACAAGGGTCGCAGCGACTCGGCCGATTTCCTGCTGCGCATCTACCCGGCGCGGCTCAGGGTCGGGGTGAACGACCTCGCCAACCAGTATCGGCCGGGCGACGAAATCAACTTCAACTTCGTGGTGACGGGCGCGACGGGAGTGACGTTCGCGCTGTTCTCCGGCACTCTGCCGCCGGGCGCCACGCTCACGTCTGACGGGAAGGTCCAAGGGATGATCGCAAGCGAGAACAGTGAAGGGACGTACAACTTCGTGGTCGAGGCGAAGGACGCCACCGGCGCTTCGGGCCTCGGCGCCTTCAGCGTGCTGGTGAAGAGAGATCCGCCGCGCCAGGGCTGCAGCACCACCGGCGGCACGTTCGGCGCCTGGCTGCTCGCGCTGCTGGCTCCGGCGCTGCTGTTTCGGAGGAAGCGTGCGGCCGCCCACGTCGCCGTCGCGCTGCTGGCGCTGGCGCCGCTCGCGGCCCAGGCCCAGGTGACGTACCAGGTGCTCGGGCCGCTCCCGATCACCTACACGTCGCCGAACGCGCCGACGAACGTCTCGGCGGGCGCGACGGTCAGCATCCCGTTCCCGTTCTACTTCTACGGGCAGCTCACCACGTCGCTGGAGTTCTCGCAGTACGGCTACCTCACGACCTCGGCGAACGACACGTACAGCGCGAACCCGAGCATTCCGCACTCCAGCACGTCGATTCCTCCGAACTTCATCGCCCCGTGGTGGGACCTGCTCTGCACGAGCACCACGTCGTGCCCCGGCCAGCAGCAGCGCTGGCAGGTGTTCGGCTCGGCGCCGAACCGCTACATGGTGTTCGAGTGGTTCAACTTCGCGGCGAGCACCACGACCGCGGCGAACCGCTTCAGCTTCCAGGTCATCCTCTACGAAGGCACGAACGAGATCCGCTTCGCGTACAGCGGCGCGCCGGGCACGGGCTCGGCGACCGTCGGCATTCAGCGCGATCTGGGCTCCGGCATCGCCGGCCTCACCTGCACCACGACCTCGTCGGGCAACTGCGGCCCGGCGAACTACCAGGCGAGCACGATGATCCGCTTCCAGCTGCCGCCGGATCTCACCATCTCGGCGCAGTCGATGGACCAGGTCGGCTACGCGGGCGTCACGTTCCGCGCGACGTCGACGGTCTCGAACCTCGGCGGGCAGGACGTGACCCAGAACAAGGTCCGCTACTGGCTGTCGCAGAACGCGACCTACGAGGCGACCGACGTGCTCATCGGTGACTCGGCGCCGCTCATGAACTTCCCGGCGAACTCGCAGACCCTCGTCACCCACAACGCGAACCCCATCCCCATGGGCACGATGCCGGGCAACTACTACGTCCTCTCGCAGGTCGACCCCGACAACTCGGCGCCGGTCGAGTCGAACGAGATGAACAACTTCGGCACGCCGCAGGCGATTCAGATCGGGCCGCCGACGCCGGACCTCGTCACGCAGTCGGTCTCGGCGCCGGCGATGGCGGCTCCGGGCGCGAGCGTCATGGTCGGCCGCACGTTCGCGAACGTGGGCAACGCGGCCGCAGGCGCGTTCAAGTACACGTGGTTCCTCTCGTCGAACTCGGTGGTCAGCATCTCCGACACGCCGCTGGGCAGCGCGATGCAGGTGTCGGATCTGATGCCGATGATGGGCAACACGCAGACCGACAGCCTGATGCTCCCGGCGAACCTGCCCGCCGGCCAGTACTGGATCGGTGCGTGCGTGAACTACGACCCGCAAGGGTCTCCGCAGTTCGGCCTCACCGAGATCAGCCAGGTGAACAACTGCAACCAGGCGCCGATGCCGACGGTGGTGTCGTCGGGTCAGCTCGCGATCATCACGCCGATGCAGCTGCCCGCGGCGACGCAGTACTCGCCGTACGGCATTCGCCTGAAGGCGACCGGCGGCAACGGGCAGTACGCGTGGGCGCTCGCGTCGGGCTCGTCGATGCCTCCGGGCCTCACGTTCACCGCGCAGGGTGACGTGCAGGGCACTCCGGCGGTCGCCACCAGCGCGACGTTCAGCGTGACGGTGTCGAGCGGCGGCACCGACGTGACCCAGTCGTTCTCGCTGATGATCGCGCCGGGCAACATCCCCTTGGCGATCGTCGACCAGGACCTGCCGGCGGCGGAGTTCGGCCGCGCGTACTCGGCGGGCCTCGTGGCCGTCGGCGGCAAGCCGCCGTACGTGTGGAAGCTCAAGATGGACTCGCGCCTGCCGAACGGCCTCGCGATCTCGCCCGAGGGCGGCATCGAGGGCCGCGCGAACGAGGCGGGCGAGGTGAGCTTCGGCGTCGAGGTCGAGGACTCGGCGATGACCAAGGCGGCGAAGGACCTGCGCATCCGCGTGGTGAACCCGTCGACGATGCACATCGCGACGACGAAGCTGCGCACCGCGCTCTTGAAGCAGGACTACGTGCAGCAGCTGCAGGCGGTCGGCGGCCGGCCGCCGTACACGTGGACGCTGCTCAAGTTCCAGGCCCTGCCGCAGAACGCGACCGAGAAGCCGGGTGAGCCGCTCACCGCCTTCCCGGACAACTTCGGCATCCACATCGAAGACGGCAACCTCGACTACCTGCGCGGTGAGCCGAAGATGGCCGGCCTGTACGCGGTGACGTTCAAGGTGGTCGACCAGGCGAGCGCGGAAGACGTGACCACGCTGCCGCTGCTGGTCAGCTACAACGAGCCCATCGCCATCACCACGACGGCGCTGCCCGACGCGTTCATCGGCAACGACTACGCGGCGAAGCTGAGCCACAACCGCGGCAAGGAATCGAGCGGCATCGTCTTCTCGCTGCCGTGCGTGCAGCAGGCGGTGTCGGCGATGTCGTTCATGTGCGCTCCGATGGACGAGTCGCAGAAGCTGCCGCCGGGCCTCGAGCTGAAGGATGACGGTTCGATCTCCGGGCTGCCCTCGAGCACCGCGGGCGCCGACAAGGTGTACTCGTTCCTCGTGAAGGTGGTCGACGACGCGGGCCGCCAGGACGTGCGCAGCCTCTCGATTCGGGTGCGCCCGGCCATCACCACGTCGGGCGGAGGAGGGGGCTGCGCCGTCGCCGGCGGAGTCCCGCTGCTCGCGCTCGCGCTGCTCGCCGTCGCCAAGAGGCGGGTGCGCAAGTGAGGGCCGCGCTCCTCGTCGTGGTGGGCCTCGCGCTGCCGGCGGCGGCGCAGGCCGATCTGACCGCTTCGATGGTGGTCGGCCCTGCGACGGGGGCGCCAGGCGCGCAGGTCAACATCGCCGCCACGCTGCGCAACGCCGGCACCACGCCGGTGGGCGGCGAGCTGCGCTACACGTACTTCATCTCGTCCGACCGCGCGGTGACCATCTCGGACCTGCCGATCGAGACGAAGCTGACGTCGATGGATCTGCAGGCGATGCAGTCGTTGGCGGTGAACGACCCGGTCACGCTGCCGATGGGGCTCACCGCCGGCCAGCACTGGATCGGCGTCTGCGTGAACTTCGACTCGAACGGCAGCCGCTTCGTCGTCACCGAGCCGACGTACTCGAACAACTGCGCGCAGGATCCGAACCCGGTCATCATCACCGCGGGGCCGGTGACGATCTTGACGCCTTCGATGTTGCCCCCGACTACGCAGTACGCGCCGTTCGGGCTGCGGCTCGAGGCGCAGGGCGGAAACGGCTCGTACCAGTGGTCGCTCGAGCCCGGCTCGACGCTGCCGCCGGGCCTGCGCATGACGGCCATGGGCGACATCTCGGGCAGCCCGACCATCGCCGGGCCGTTCTCGTTCACCGTGAAGGTGACGTCGGGCACGTCGACGGCGACGGCGACGCTCTCCGGGACGGTGGCGCCCGGCAGCATGGCGCTCGCGGTGGTCGATCAGGATCTGCCGTCGGCCGAGTTCGGTCGGTTCTACGAGGCGCGCCTGGTCGCCGCGGGCGGCAAGCCGCCGTACGTCTGGTCCCGCGCGCCGGACACGGTCCTGCCGCCGGGCCTGGGCATCTCGTTCGACGGAGCGCTCACCGGCCGCCCGACGCGCGCCGGCTCGTTCACGTTCGGGGTGCAGGTGACCGACGGGAACATGGCGGTGGCGACGCGGCCGCTCTCGCTGCGCGTCACGACGCCGACGGGCCTGCACGTCGCCATTCCCCAGCTCGAGACCGCGTTTCTGCAGCGCGACTACGCGCAGCCGCTGACCGCGGTGGGCGGCAAGGCGCCGTACACGTGGACGGTGACGTCCTTCCAGTCGCTGCCGCAGGACGCGACCGAGGTGCCCGGCGCGGTGCTTGAGACGTTCCCCGAAGGGTTCGGCCTCGCCATCGACGGCGCGTCGCTGCGCGGCGTCCCCAGGCGCGCCGGCATGTATGCCGTGACGCTGCGGGTGACCGACTCGAACAGCGGCGAGGACACGACGAAGCTCTTGCTCAAGGTCAGCTACGCCGACCCCATCGCCATCGTCACGCTGGTGCTGCCCGACGCGTTCGTCGCCTCGGACTACGTCGCGAAGCTCTCGCACAACCGCCAGGTCGAGACCGGCAACGCCGTCTACTCGATGCCGTGCGTGCAGGTGCCGTCGGCGACCGGGGAGTTCACGTGCCAGGAGATGGGCCCCAAGCAGCGCCTGCCGGCCGGCCTCGAACTGCGCGAAGACGGCACCATCATCGGCCAGCCTCACTTCGCGGACGAGGGCGCCTACTCGTTCCTCGTCGCGGTGACGGACCCGGAGGGGCGGCGCGACGTGCGCAGCCTCTCCATTCGCCTCAGGCCCGCGCCGATCGAGGCGTCGGGCTGTTCCGGCGCAGGTTTCGCTGCGCCTTCATTGCTGCTGTCGCTGTTTGTGTTGGCCGGAATTCGACGTAAGAGAGCCACCCCGTGAATCGATCGCTTTACTGCGCCCTTCCCCTGATGCTGCTCGCCCTCTCCTGTGGGGGCGGCAACAGGAACCTGTGCACCTCGAAGAACATCCGCTGCGACAACCCGCTCATCTGCGACCCGGATGACGGCCTGTGCAAGTGCGGCGGCCACGGCGGCGTCGTCTGCCCGGCGATGTTCATCTGCGACTCGGCGACGAACACCTGCCAGTCGACGCGCTGTGCCGGCATCGACTGCTCGTCGAAGGCGGGTACGAGCTGCGACGTGTTCGACGGCATGTGCAAGTGCGGCGGCACCGGCGGCACGGTCTGCGGGGCGACCGAGAGCTGCGACCCGGCGGCGAAGCGGTGCAACCCGACGGTGAGCTGCAGCGAGCGCGCCTGCTCGCGCAACCAGACCTGCAACCTGCAGACGGGCCAGTGCCAGTGCGGCACGCAGATGTGCGCCGACAACCAGTTCTGCTCGCCCGGTGAGATGAAGTCGTGCGTCCCGGCGCTGTGCAATGGCGTGCACTGCGCCGGCGCGAACGTCTGCGACCCGAACGACGGCTACTGCAAGTGCAACGGCGTGATCTGCCAGAGCGGCGAGGTCTGCGGCTGCCCGCCCGGCTCCGACGGCGGCACGTGCAGCGACACCCAGCGCGTGTGCCGCTCGGGCAGCGCGTGCACGGGCGTGACCTGCGTGAACGGCGCGACGTGCGACCCGGTCGACGGCCAGTGCAAGTGCGGGGGCCCCGGCGGCCCGGTCTGCGCCTCGAACCAGATCTGCTCGCTCGGCCCCCCGGCGCAGTGCCAGGGCGGCGCGCAGTGCGTGAACCCCGACGGCGGCATGAAGGTCTGCGCCGGCGGCACCTCGTGCGACCCCGAGGACGGGCGCTGCAAGTGCGGCGGCCGCGGCGGCACCGTGTGCGGCACCGCTGACGCCGGCATGCCGGCCGAGGTGTGCGTGTCGAGCGCGCTCCAGCAGTCGTGCCGCCGCCCCTGCGACATCCGCGCTCCGGATTGCCCGACCGGCACGTACTGCTTCTTCGACTCTTCGGCTGCCACGCCGGTCGCGTACTGCGCGACGCCGACGGGCACCCAGGTCGAAGACTCGGCCTGCCAGTCGCCCACCGCGTGCTTCAGCGGCACTCCGCCGCGCGCCATGCACTGCAACGGCCTGGCGCTCGGCCAGACCGGCATCTGCAAGCCGTACTGCGACGTCGCCAACGGAATGGCCGGTTGCCTCCAGGTGCCCCGCGCGCAGATCTGCCAGCAGATCGCGGCGGCCCCGGCGGGAAGCAACTACGGCTACTGCCAGCCGCAGTAGAACGAAATTACGTGGACGTGGACGTGGACGTGGACGTGGACGTGGACGTCCTTTCGCGGCGCTCGCAACTGCCGTCCACGTCCACGTCCACGTCCACGTAAGGCGCTGTCACCTCGCCGTTCCGCAGCGGGCACCGGCACCCGTTGACAGGTCCTCTGCCGCTGGTATTTGACTCCGTAATCAAACCCCACGAGGTCACCATGTCGATTTCGAACCCGTTCACTCCCGAGCACGACGCGTTCCGCAAGACCGTGAAGGCGTGGGTCGAGAAGGAGCTCGCGCCGCACTCGCTCGAGTGGGACCGCGCGGGCATCTTCCCCAAAGAGGTCTTCAAGAAGGCCGGCGAGCTCGGCTTCCTCGGCATCAACCACGACCCGAAGTACGGCGGCAGCGGCCTCGACTACTGGTACGTGACGGCGTTCACCGAAGAGCTGCTCGGCTCGCGCAACGCCGGCGTCAACATGGCGCTGCTGGTGCAGTCGCAGATGGCGACGCCGATCATCAACGAGATCGGCACCGACGAGCAGAAGCGCGAGTTCCTCGCTCCGGCGCTCGCGGGCGAGAAGATCGCCGCGCTCGGCGTCTCGGAGCCCGGCGCCGGCTCGGACGTCGCCAACCTGAAGACCACCGCCCGCCGCGTCGGTGACGACTACGTCATCAACGGCTCGAAGATGTGGATCACCAACGGCACGCGCGCCGACTTCATCACGCTCGGCGTCCGCACCGGCGACCCGGGCTACGGCGGCATCTCGCTCGTCACGTTCCCCACCGACGTGAAGGGCTTCTCGGTCTCGAAGAAGCTCGACAAGATCGGCAACCTCTCCTCGGACACCGCGATCCTCTTCTTCGAGGATTGCCGCATCCCCGCCCGCTACGTGCTCGGCGAAGAGAACGAGGGCTTCTACCACATCATGACCAACTTCCAGGGCGAGCGGCTCACCGCCGCCATCTGCGCCGTCGCCGGCATGGAGCGCATGGTCGCCGACGCCGTCCGCTACGGCCACGAGCGCGAGGCCTTCGGAAAGCCCCTCATCAAGTTCCAGGTCTGGAAGCACAAGTTCGTCGAGCACCTGTCGAACATCGAGGCCGCCAAGCGGCTCACGTACCACGCGGTGGATCTCTTCGATCGCAAGGAGAACCCCGTGAAGGAGATCTCCATGGCGAAGCTCGTCGCCGGCGATCTCGCCCAGAAGGTCGCCTACGACTGCCAGCAGTTCCACGGCGGCATGGGCTACATCGAGGAGACCGACATCGCCCGCGCCTGGCGCGACATCCGCCTCATCACCATCGGCGGCGGCACGAGCGAGATCATGAAGGAGATCATCTCCAAGCTCGTGGGCTTCTAAGAGGCAGGGCGGACTAGACTCCGCGGCGCCTTGAGCCGCTCAACCCTCGCCCTCGCCGTCGCCCTCTGCGCCGCCGCGCTGCCCGCGCGCGCGGACTACATGGATCACTTCGTCGTCCGCGACGACGTCGGCATCCACAAGGCGCCGTATTTGGGGAACGCCGAGCTGCTCGTCATCGTCCTCGAGGTCGAGGATCAGAAGCCCGTCGACGTCGCGCGGCTGTACGACTTCTTCACCGGCACCGGCCCCGACGGCTTCGTGAGCTACATGCAGACGGTGTCGCTCGGCCGCTACAAGCCGCACGTCACCATCGGCCCGACGGTGCGCTACCCGACGTGCCCGCTGCCGCAGTTCCCCAACTGCCGCGTCGCGCGCGGAGACATCGCCGCCTTCGCCGCCGGCATCGACATGATCCGCGAGGCGGTGCGGCGCATGAACACCGAGGGAGACGGCTTCGACTTCTCGAAGCTCGACGTGAACGGCCGCCGCGGCACCGCCGACGGCTGGGCCGACGGCGTGATGCTCATCACGAACGTGGCGTTCGGCGGCATCGCGTTCCCCTTCGGCTACTACAACCGCGGCGACAACCTCTCGGGCGGTACGGGCGGGCCGCTGATCGTCGACGGCGTGAAGATCGGCCACGTCGCGATCGCCGGCTACGACGACGTCTACACGATGGTGCACGAGTTCGGGCACCTGCAGGGGCTCACCGATCTGTACGCCGAGAACAACTCGTACCCCGGCCTGCAGTTCTCGGTGATGGGCTCGTGGCTCTACGACAGCAACATGCCGCTGCACGACGCGGAGACGCGCTTCCGGCTGCGCTGGGCCAACTGGCACCAGGTGCAGGGGCGCCAGCGCGTCGTCATTCGCCCGGCCGAGACGAGCGGCGAGGTGTGGCGGCTCGGCATCGGGAACGAGTACTTCCTCGTCGAGAACCGCGGCCCCGGGCAGTTCGACAGGTCGTTCACCACGCGCGGTCTCGCCGTGTACCACGTCGACCGATCCGGCCTGCGCGGCGAGGAGGGCCGCTTCCAGGACCGCCTGCTCAACTGCGTGAACTGCGACAAGTGGCGCCCGTTCATCTTGAACCTTCAAGGGGACGGGAAGTTCGAGCTGCAGAAAGACGACACGGCCAAGGTCAACTACGAGGACGACCTGTTCCGCGACGGCGACTCGCTGGGAGAGGACAAGAGCGGCATGCCGCTGTCGGAGGCCCACCAGGTGGCCTCGACGAACTGGTACTCGGGGCAGCCGTCGGGCATCTCGATCTCCGAGATCCAGGTGCGCGACGACGGGAACATCGTCGCCACGCTCGAAGCGCCGAGCAGCGGTCAGTGCGCCGACACGCTGTGCGCGGAAGGCGAGGGGTGTTTCCCCATCACCTGCGAGCACCCTGGAGCGTCGAGCGCCGGCGGGTGCGGCTGCTCGGGCTCGCCGGGCGTGCTCTTCGGAGCGCTGGGGCTACTTCTTCTTGAACAGCGCCTCCGCCGCCGACAAGAGCGAGTCCTTCGTCGGGCCTGAGGCGCGCTCGGCGCCGTCGCCGATCTGGTACAGCTCGCAGAAGTTGGCGCCTTCCTTGTCGCTGGGCACCTCGGCGAACGGCTCTTTGCATTCTTTCGCGACGGTCTCGTCGTAGTGCCGGCAATGAATGCAGGCGTGCAATTCGGCCCCGCAATGGGGGCAGAGGTCGCGGCGACCGACCTGGTTCGCGATGACCTCGACCCGCTTGCCGCACTTTCCACACCCCGGCATGTGCCGGGTATAACACCCGCCCCATGACGCACCTCCTCCTCCTGCCCGCTCTCCTCGCTGCCGAACCCGTCGAGCTCAGCCAAGACGAGTTCAAGATGTACCGGCACTACAAGAACGCGATCGAAGACCCGCGCGTCCAGAAGATGAAGCCCGAGGCGCGCAACGGCGCCATCGCGAAGGACGCGAAGTTCAAGCTGAAGGACATGGAGAAGGCGATCGCGCGCGCCGAGAGCGCCGGCGACTTCAAGGCGAAGTGCGAGGGCAACATCAAGGAAGCCGTCGACCAGGGCAAGCTCAAGGGCCTCATCGGCAAGGTCGAGGTCGACGTCACCGAGCCGCACGCCGTCGCGTACGTGCAGTGGCTGAACGAAGCGCCCGAGAAGCTCGCGTACGAGGCGTCGCTGGTCGCGGCGCAGACCAACGCCGCGTGCCCGATCTTGTCGACGATTCAGGTCTGGGCGCAGGACAAGGCCGCTCCGAAGGTGCGCGTGTTCCAGGCGCTCATCTCGTCGAGCGCGGCCGCGAAGATCAACGCCGAGAAGGCGGAGGACTTCGCCCAGACGCGCTACATCCGCCTGTTCGAGAAGCTGAAGAGCGTCGCGAACGGAGACGATCTCTCGGCCGAGCAGGGCACGCCGACGGCGTCCGGCGGGTGAGCCACAAGCCGTACAAGCCGAAGGATCACTTCTTCAAGAAGGCCCACGACCAGGGCCTGCGCGCGCGGTCTGCGTTCAAGATCGAGGAGATCGCGAAGCGCTTCTCGCTCTTCCGCAAGGGGCACGCGGTGCTCGACCTGGGCGCCGCGCCCGGCGGCTTCCTGCAGATCATCGCGAACGAGGTCGGGCCGTCCGGCTCCGTCATCGGAGTCGACGTCGCCGCCATCAAGCCGCTCGGCCGGCCCAACGTGAAGACCGCCGTGCTCGACGTGCTGGCCGACGACTTCGATGCGAAGCTCCTCGAGCTGTACGCGGGCACGTTCGACTCGGTGGTGTCCGACCTCGCGCCGAAGACGAGCGGCATCCGCTCGACCGACGAGGCCCGCTCGATTCGCCTGGCCGGCAAGGCGCTCGACGTCTCACGCGCCCGCGGCAAGCCCGGCTCGAGCTTCGTGGCGAAGCTGTTCATGGGCGGCGACTTCGAGCAGTTCCGCAACGAGGTGCGCGCGACGTTCGAGGACGTGAAGGTCGTGCGGCCCGAAGCCACCCGCGGCGCGAGCGTCGAGGTGTACCTGGTGGGGCTGCGCCGAAAAGTGTGACTCAGAAATGAAACCTCGGTGGGTGTGGTGCGTGTCTATGCTCGTAAGGCGCCCATGCTCCCCATTCTCCTGGTGGTCTTGACCCAGGCCCCGCAGAGCTGGGCCGACATCGACAAGCTGGTGAACGAGCAGAAGCTCGAGGCGGCCGCGACGGCCGTCGAGGGCCGGCTCTCGGCGGCGAAGAAGGGCTCCGACGACGCCGAGCTCGCCCGCGCGCTGCTCAAGCGCACGCAGCTGCGCATCGGCCTGGGGGGCTACGAGACCGCGGTGAAGGAGCTGAAGGCCGAGCCGTGGCCGAAGTCGCTGCTGCCGCGCTCGGCGGTGCAGCTCTATTACGCCCACGCGCTCATCCGGTACGTGAACGCGTACTCGTACGAGATCCGCCAGCGCGAGCGGCTGGACACCAAGGGCGAGATCGATCTCAAGGCCTGGACGGCGGACCAGCTCTGGCTCGAGGCGAACAAGGCGTTCGAGGAGGTCTGGAAGAACCGCGAGGAGCTCGGCGCGAAGGACCTGGGCGCTCTGGGCGAGTACCTCAACCCGAACGACTACCCGAAGGGCGTACGCGACACGCTGCGCGACGCGGTCACGTACCTGCGCGCCGACGCGCTCAACAACACGCAGGGCTGGAGCCCCGAGCAGCAGAACGAGCTCTACCGGCTCGACCTGAAAGGGCTCATCAAGGGCGACCCGGCGACCTCTTCGAAGGTGAGCCTGGTCGACCCGGCCGTGCACCCGCTCGTGCGCGTCGCGGCGATGTACGACGACCTCGAGGCGTGGGTTGCGAAGGCGGGTCGCAGAGAGGCCGCCCTCAACGCGCGCATGGAGCGCCTCGAGGCCCTGCGCCAGCACTTCACGTCCGAAGACGAGCGCGCGGCGATCGCCGCCGAGCTCGAGGCCCGGCTGCCCGGGGTGAAAGAGCTCCCCTGGTCCGCCGCTGCGCGGGGGCTGCTGGCCGAGTGGCTGCGCGAGGCGGGCGACAACGTGCGCGCGCGCGCGATCGCGCTCGAGGGGGCGAAGGCCTTCCCCAACAGCTTCGGCGGGCGCCGCTGCAACCACGTCGTCAAGGCGATCGAAGCGCCGGACTACGTGCTGTCCGGCATGACGGCCGACGGCGTCGAGCGCCGCTCGCTCGAGGTGTCGGCGCGGAACCTCGACAAGGTGTACTTCCGCGCGTACCGGGTCGACGTCGAGGCGATGCTGCAGCGCTCCGACTACTCGCTGTTGCCGCACGACGAAGAGACGCGGAGGCTGATGGCGGGGAAGGCTCCGGTGGCGAAGTGGGCCGTGGCGCTGCCGCCGACGCCCGACTTCAAGAGCCACCGCACGGTGGTGGTGCCCCCGCTGCGCGACGCCGGCCTGTACATGGTCGTCGCGTCGGCGCGTGAAGACTTCGTCGACAGGCAGAACCGGCTCGTCGCGCAGGCGCTGCTCATCACCAAGCTGGTGATGACGACGCGGCAGCAGTACGCCGACGGCTCGCTCGAGGTGCTCGTCGTCGACGGCAACAGCGGCGAGCCGGTCTCGGGCGTCGACGTCGAGCTGTGGAGCTGGGAGTACGGCCGCCCGCGCACGCGCGTCGAGACGCAGCGCACCGACGCGACGGGCGGAGCGAAGTTCGCCCCGAAGGGCCGCCAGGGCCGCAACCACTTCGTCATCGCGCACAGCGGCAGCGAGTGGGCCCTCGAGCGGCAGAACATCTACTTCTCGGGCCAGAGCCGCCACGAGGTGAACGCGGCGATGATCTACACCGACCGCTCGGTCTACCGGCCGCAGCAGAAGGTGTTCTGGAAGGCCATCGCGTACCACGCGAACCCCGACCGCTCGGCGTTCAACACCGTGCCCAACACCGAGGTCACGGTGAGCCTGATGGACGCGAACTACCAGGCGGTCGAGACGCGCACGCTCAAGACGAACGCGTTCGGCTCGGTCGCCGGAGAGTTCGTCATCCCCACCGGCCGCCTCCTCGGCAGCTGGAGCATCGCGGTGCGCGGCTCGAGCGCGTACATCCGCGTCGAGGAGTACAAGCGGCCCACGTTCGAGGTCTCGTTCAAGGACGCCGGCGGAGCGATGAAGCTCAACACTCCGGCGACGCTGAGAGGCGAGGCGCGCTACTACTTCGGCCTGCCCGTGACGAGCGGGCAGGTGCGGTGGCGGGTGACGCGCACTCCGCAGTTCCCCTGGTGGTGGTGGGAGTGGGGCTGGTCGCCGCCACCCGCGCGCAGCCAGGTCGTCGCCGCGGGCACGTCGGCGCTGAAGGCCGACGGCTCGTTCGAGCTCACGTTCAAGCCGGAGGCCGACCCGAAGCTCGGCCCCGACGTGACGTACCGCTACGAGGCCGACGCGGACGTGACGGACGAGGGCGGTGAGACGCGCTCGGCGAAGAAGAGCGTGCGCCTGGGCAACGTGGCGATCGAGGCGCGCGCTTCACTCGACAAGGGCTTCGTCGTCGAGGGCACCGAGGCGCTGGTCGACGTGCGGCGAACCGATCTCGACGGCAACGGCCGCGCAGGGAAGGGCACCTACCGGCTCCTGACCATCGCGCAGCCCGAGAAGGCGCGGCTCCCGGCAGACGAGCCCATGCCGAAGCCGCCAGGCACGAAGCCTGCGGCGGTGGAGACCGAGGGCGACAAGCTTCGGCAGCGGTGGGCGACCGGCTGGGCGCCGGCGCAGACGGTGCGCAGCTGGCCCGACGGCCCCGAGCAGTGGCGCGGAGAGCTCACCCACGACGCGAAGGGCGACGGCAAGCTCACGCTGCCGAAGCTGCCCGCCGGGGCCTACCGGCTGCGCTACGAGACGAAAGACGAGTTCGGCTCGAAGTTCGATACGGTGATGGACTTCGTGGTCGCCGGCCGCGGCTTCCCGCTGAAAGTGCCGGCGTACCTCAAGCTGCAGTCGAGCTCGGTCTCGGCCGGTGGCACCGCGCGCTTCCTGCTCGGCGGCGTCGACGGCCAGGCGATGGTGTTCGAGCTGTTCAAGGACGGGAAGCGCGTCGAGCGGCGCGTGCTGCACTCGGGGCGCGACGCGGCGGTGCTCGAGCTGCCGGTGACGGCGGAAGATCGCGGCGGCTACTCGGTCTCGGTGCAGATCGTCCGCGACTACCAGGTGATGCAGTTCACCGAGCACGTCTACGTCCCGCGCGACGACAAGGAGCTGAAGGTCGAGTTCTCGACGATGCGCGACACGCTCAAGCCGGGCGCGAAGGAGACGTTCAAGGTCACGGTGAAGGGCGTCGCGAACAAGCTCGAGGCGGGCGCGGCCGAGGTGCTCGCGTACATGTACGACCAGTCGCTGGATCTGTTCGGGCCACACGCTCCGCCGTCGGCGCTGTCGCTGTACCCGGGGCGCACCGGCGTGCCGTACAGCATGTCGAGCGTGGGCCAGGCGTCGGCCGACTGGCTGTCGCGGAACGAGTGGTACACGCTGCCGGAGTACCCGCACCTTCGCGACGACCAGCTCAAGTTCTACGACGAGTACGGCATCGGCGGCCCCGGAGGCCGCTTCCGCGGTGGGCCGATGATGCGCAAGGCGATGCGCGAGCGCAGCGCCGGAGAGATGAACGGCGCGCTCGCGGAGGCCGCCCCCGAGCCCGAGGCGAAGGAAGAGGGCCGGGCGGAGCTCGCGAAGAAGGTGCCTGCAGCGCCGCCTCCGCCGCCGCTCGCACAGCCGGTGCAGGGGGGCCTGCTGAGCCGTGACACCGGCGGGGCGCAGGCCGAGGCGGCTCCGGTGCAGGTGCGCGCGAACTTCTCCGAGACGGCGTTCTTCAAGCCGAACCTCATCACCGACGGCAACGGCTCGGTGAGCTTCGAGTTCCAGGTGCCCGACTCGGTGACGGCGTGGAACGTGTGGGCGCACGCGGTGACGAAAGATCTGCGCGGCGGCTCGGTGAAGGCGACGACGCGCTCGGTGAAGGACCTGATGGTGCGGCCATACCTGCCGCGCTTCCTGCGCGAGGGCGACCAGGCGCTGCTCAAGGTGGTGGTGAACAACGCGTCGCAGAAAGATCTGACGGGCGAGCTTCGGCTCGAGATCTTCGACCCCGACACGAACGCGTCGCTGCTCAAGGAGTTCGGGGTGACCGCGGCGGCTCCTCAAGGCTTCACGGTGAAGGGCGGGCAGAGCTCGAACCTGTCGTTCTCGATGACGGCCCCGAAGCGGGTGGGCCAGGCGGCGTTCCGCGTCGTCGCGAAGACTCAAGACTTCTCGGACGGCGAGCTGCGCGTGCTGCCGCTGCTGCCCTCGCGCATGCACCTCGTGCAGTCGAAGTTCGCCACGCTGCGCGACAAGGACTCGCGGACGCTGACGTTCGAGGACCTGGCGAAGTCCGACGATCCCACGCGCATCAACGAGCAGCTCGTCGTCACCATCGACGCGCAGCTGTTCTTCACCGTGCTGCAGGCGCTGCCGTACCTGGTCCGGTACCCGTACGAGTGCACCGAGCAGACGCTGAACCGCTTCGTCTCGACCGGCATCGTGACGTCGGTGTTCCGCGATCACCCGGCGGTGGCGAAGATGGCCGCGAAGTTCAGCAAGCGCGACACGCCCCTCGAGACCTTCGACTCGATGGACCCGAATCGGAAGATCGCGCTCGAGGAGGCGCCCTGGCTGCAGGCCGCCAAGGGCGGGAAGAGCCCCGACGAGTCGTACATCGACGTGCTCGACCCGAAGGTGGCGGCGGCCGAGCGGGCGTCCGCGCTGGCGAAGCTGAAGAAGGCGCAGCTCTCGAACGGCGCGTGGCCGTGGTTCCCCGGTGGGCCGCCGTCGCCGTACATGACGCTGTACCTCTTGCACGGCTTCGCCAAGGCGACCGAGTTCAAGGTCGACGTGCCGCGCGACGTGGTGCAGCGCGCGTGGACGTACGTGGGCAACGAGTTCCGCGGCGACACGCGCCGGTGCATGGCGCAGGACGGCTGCTGGGAGTGGGTGACGTTCCTGAACTACGTGGCCTCGGCGTTCCCCGACGAGTCGTGGCTCGGCGGCGCGCTGTCGGCGGCCGAGCGCCAGCAGATGCTCGAGTTCAGCTTCAAGCACTGGAAGAAGCACTCGCCGTACCTGAAGGGGTACCTCGCCCTGACGCTGAAGCGGGCGAAGCGGGACGCGGACGCGAAGCTCGTGTTCGACAGCGTGATGGACTCGGCGAAGACGACGAAAGACGAGGGCACCTTCTGGGCGCCGGAGGACCGCTCGTGGCTCTGGTACAACGACACCATCGAGACGCACGCGTTCGCGCTGCGCACGCTGACGGAGCTTCAGCCGAAGGACCCGCGCCGTGACGGCCTGGTGCAGTGGCTGCTCGTGAACAAGAAGCTGAACCAGTGGAAGTCGACGCGCGCGACGGCCGAGGTCATCTACGCGCTGGTGAAGCACATGGAGGCCGACAAGTCGCTCGGCGTCCGCGAGGAGTCGATCGTCGAGGTCGGGCCCATTCGGAAGACCTGGGTGTTCGCTCCCGACGAGTACACGGGGAAGAAGAACCAGCTCGTCATCCCCGGGCCCGAGGTGACGCCGGCGATGTCGACGGTGAAGGTGTCGAAGTCGACGAAGGGGTTCCAGTTCGCGTCCGCCACGTGGCACTTCTCGACCGACAAGCTGCCGGCCGAGGGGAAGGGCGACCTGTTCTCGGTGTCGCGCACCTACTTCAAGCGCGAGAAGGGCCCGAAGGACGTGTCGCTCAAGCCGCTCGCGGACGGAGCCCGCGTCGAGGTCGGCGACGAGCTCGAGGTGCAGCTCTCGATTCGCTCGCGGGCGCCCGCCGAATACGTGCACGTGAAGGACCCGCGCGGCGCCGGCTTCGAGCCCGAAGGCGCCGTGTCCAGGTACAAGTGGAACCTCGGGCTGGGCTGGTACGAGGAGTACCGCGACTCGTCGACGAACTTCTTCTTCGAGTCGGTGCCGGTGGGCGAGTTCACGTTCAAGTACCGGGTGCGGGCGTCGGTCGCGGGCACGTTCCGCGTCGGGCCCGCGGTGATGCAGTCGATGTACGCGCCGGAGTTCACCGCGTACTCGGCCGGGCACGTGGTGCCGGTCGCGGCTTCGGGGCAGTGACGACCTACGTCATCGCTGTGAAGTGCGAGCGGCCGCCGGCCGAGCTCGTCCGGCGCATCAGCCACGTTACCGGTGACTCCGTCGGTGCGGTGCACCGGGCGCTGACTGGCGCGGCACCCTTGGTCTCGGCTTACGTGCTCGGAAACGACCACCTGGCACGGCGTGAGGTGCTTCGGGGCGTCGTGAACGCGCTTCTCGAGGCCAGGCTCAGCGTCGATGCGCGCGTGTACGACGAGGGCGAAGCGCCCGAGAACGCGACTCGGCTCACACTGCAGCAGGTGCTCGAGGCGCTCAGCGCCGATGACCAGGAGCGCGCGCGGCGCGCAGAGTTCGACGACCGTACGGGGCACGACCGTAGAAGGCGGTAGAGGTTCGTTGCACTCGTTCGGGGCGGGCGGGGTATACGCACCGTCCCCATGCTGCTCACGCACTTCGGAAAAGGGTTGGCCGGGCTCTTCGCAGGCGCGGCGCTCGCGCTCGGCGGCCTGCTCGCGCTGTTCGTCTGCATGCTCAACGTCGCCGCCGGGCAGTTTGCCGTCGCGGCGATGGCCGGGGTGATGACGGTGGTGCTCGGCTCCGCCGGCGCCGACTTCATCTTCCGCGCCATGCAGGGCGACGCCGCGGTGCGCGTGTTCCGCACGACGGTGAGCGTCGGGCTGACCGTCGGAGTGCTGCTCGCGGCTGCGCTCGCCGCCTGACCGGCGGTTGGGAGACTCGGGCCGGTGCTGAAGCCACCGTCTCAGTGCAGCTCGTCGACCGCCGGCGGCGCCGCGGCCTCGGGCGCGCTCGGCCTCGGCGGGGCCACGTCGGGGGGGCCCTCGGGGAACACGTCGAGCACCTTCGCGCGCGATCTCGGCGTGAAGCTGCTGCGCCGAATCAGCCCGCCCAGCACGGTCAGCGCGCGGCGGGTGGTGTCGAGCGCGCTCTCCACCGACGTCCACACGTCGACGTCGGGGCCGCGGTACAGCTCGCGGCTGCCGGAGACGGTGCCGTTCTTCACGCCCTTCAGCCGCCCGAGCGGAGACCCCAGCGCCAGCGAGAACAGGTACAGCCCGCGCATCCACCCGTCGACCTCGAGCTTCGTCGGCGCCTCTCCGACCGCGTCGTTCGACGCCACGCGGATGAGCTCGTAGAACCCGCGGCCGATGCCCTTCGGGCCGGTCGCTTTCCGAATCTGCAGCTTCGTGCGCACGGCGGACGTGCCGACCAGCGGAGAGCCGTGCAGCTCCTGCATCAGGAACAACGACTGAACCCACTCGACGCGCCCGCGCGCGGCGACGACGGTCTCCTTGGGGCCGCGGGTCTTCAGCGCGAGCCGCTGCACCGCGGGCTCGAGGGCGCGGACGACGGCGAGCTGGGTGAAGTAGCCGGCGAGAAAGGCGAGGCCGGCGTCGGTGCCGACGAGGGCTCCGTTGGCGACGAGCTCGGCGATCTTCAGCCCGAATGAGACCGGGGCACGTTCCCGAAACAGCCTCGCGAACCGGGGAGCGTCACCGCGCCCCAGCCACGCCTCGAGGCCGTGCGACCAGCCGCCGAACCACGGCAGCTCGGGCAGCGCGCCACCGAACCGTGCGTACTCGAGGTCTTCGCCGAGGGCGCGCGCGAACTCGGGCGGTAACGCGCTCGCGTGCGCGGCCAGGCGCTCGACGGCGGTGAGTGACGAGAGAAGAGCGGGCACGAGACGGCGGTAGACGGACCTTACCTTTCTTGTAAGGTCCGGCCTCATGAACTTCACCTTTGCTGGGGGCGACGCGGCGCGCGCGAAAGCCGACGTGCTCGTCATCCCCGTCTTCGACAGCGAGCTCAACGACAAGAAGAAGCAGGCCCAGGCGCTCGCCTCGGCGGACAAGAAGCTGAAAGGACTGCTGCTCAAGACCGCGGCGCAAGAGGGGTTCAAGGGCAAAGGCGAGCAGACGCTCGCGTTCCACACCCACGGGAAGATCGGCGCCCAGCGGGTGCTGCTCATCGGCCTGGGGGCTCGCGCGAAGTTCAGCGCCGAGGTGCTGCGCCTGGCGATGGGGCGGGCGGTGAAGGCGTCGAACCGCCTGCGCGCGCGGACGGCGGTCATCGCGGTCCCCGTGCTGCGCGAGCTCGAGGCCGGCGTGCGCGCCATCGTCGAGGGCTTCGAGCTGGGCGGGTACCGGTTCGACCGGTGGCGCACGACGAACAAGGAAGAGCAGTCGGCTCCGCGCGTCGAGAAGGTGCAGCTCGTGCTGCCCGAGGGCGTGAAGAAAGATCGGACGCTCGAGGCCGCGGTGACGCTCGGCCGCAGGGTCGCCGAGGCGACGAACTGGGCGCGGGATCTGGTGAACGAGCCCGCCGGCGCGCTGACGCCGACGGCGCTGGCGGAGGCCGCGAAGAAGATGGCCGGCGAGATCGGCCTGAAGGTCGAGGTGCTCGGCCGCAAGGACATCGAGAAGCTCAAGATGGGCATGTTCCTCGGCGTGACCCAGGGCTCGGTCGAGGAGCCGAAGCTGATTCACCTCTCGTGGGTGCCCGAGGACGGAAAGCTCGCGAAGCGGCCCGCGCTCGCGCTCGTAGGCAAGGCGATCACGTTCGACTCCGGCGGCCTGTCGCTGAAGACCGCCGAGGGCATGGTGGACATGAAGACCGACATGGCCGGCTCGGCCGCCGTGCTCGGGGCGATGCGGGTGATCGGCGCGATCAAGCCGCCGTTCCCGGTGCACGCCTTCATGGGCGCCTGCGAGAACATGCCGTCGGGGACGGCGTACCGGCCCGGAGACATTCTGGTGTCGCGCCTCGGCAAGACGGTGGAGATCACGAACACCGACGCCGAGGGCCGCCTCGTGCTCGGCGACGTGCTCGCCTACGCGAACGAGCTCAAGCCGGCGATGATCGTCGACCTCGCGACGCTGACCGGCGCCTGCATGATCGCCCTCGGGCACTACATCGCCGGCGCGTTCGGCGACGACGACCAGGCCGTGTGGTCGGTGATGGAGGCGGCTCGCAGCGCGGGCGAAGAGCTGTGGCGCATGCCGGTCACCGACCTGCAGCGCGACGCGCTCAAGAGCGACGTGGCGGACATGAAGAACGCCGGAGAGCGCTGGGGCGGCGCCATCAACGCGGCGCTCTTCCTCAAGGAGTTCGTCGGTGGCACCCCCTGGGTGCACCTCGACATCGCCGGCCCGTCGCAGAGCCCGAAAGAGCGCGGCTACCACTCGCGCGGCGCCACCGGCGTCGGCGTCCGGACGCTGGTCGAGCTCACCCGCCGCAGGGCGATGGAGCTCGAGAACGCGGAGAAGGACGAGACTCCGGGTCCGGTCGACGCCTGAGATGTCGGCGCGGGCCGGCGCATTGGCGACCGCGTCCGAGATGCGCGTTCCCATTGAGACGAGACGCGTCGTCTCAGCCGTTCGAGGTCGCGCTCCGCTGAGACGGGCCGTCTCGTGTCAATCGCGGGGTTGGCGATGCCGCAGCCTGCGGGCCGCGGGCGACGGACGGGGTCATCCTCGGTCCGATCCACCGCTGCGCCGCTGCGTCCGCGGTGCTGGCTGCAGGGTTCGGTGCGAGACGAGAATCTCGTCTCCGGGAGGTGGTGCCCGAAGGGGTGCGACAAGAATCTCGTCTCAGCGGTGGTTGCCACCTGCCGCGAAGGCGTTTCCTTGGCAGTAGCGAACCGCTGGCGCTTGGTTTCGGCCATTCGGACTGGTTGAGACGAGATTCTCGTCGCACCCCTGCGAGAGGGTCCCCCCGGAGACGAGATTCTCGTCTCAGGCCAGCGTCAGGACATCGTCAACGTCGAAGCAGCGCGCCAATCCGAGGCACTCACGCGCGCCAGGTCTTCTCGCGGCCCGAGCTCAGGGCGCCGTGATGTCCTGCACGATGTTCATGTTGCCGACCGGCACCATCACGTGCGGCGGCTGCGAGGCGAACGGGTTGATGACCCACGCGAGCGCGTCGGTGAGCGGGTTCACGCCGCCGCCGGTGCTCATGAACGTACGCACCGAGAAGGTCACGTTCGCGCGCAGGGCCTGGCCGGCGTAGTTGCCCTCCCAGGCGCCGGTCATGCCGTCCTGCGCGAAGACCGCGGGCATCAGCACGGCCTGGATGCCGTCGGTCAGCGAGCTGTGCCGCGCGGCGACGACTCCGTAGACGAAGCCCGGCGGTGGAGTCATCGGTATGTGCCGCACGGTTCCGGAGAGCGACACCGGCCCGAAGGCGAAGTCCTGCACCTCTTCCTTGCCGGCGGCGCAGTTCACCGTCTTGAGCGGGTTCGCGAGGAAGTTCATCGCCAGGCCGCCGGCGCCGAAGCCGAGGAGCGCGGGCGACATCACGTAGCGGCCGGGCTTCAGATCCGTGATGACGTACGCGTATTCGGTGTCGGTGTTGTTCGTGAACACCTGGTAGCCGTTCTGCAGCTGGGCCAGCAGCGTCTGAGGATCGAAGCCGCCGAGGAACGAGTCCGGCGACAGCGCCGAGATGCGCAGGTTCGCTCCGAGCATCGGCTCGGGGAGCCTGATCGTCCCGCGCACGGTGCAGAGGTCCGAGGCCGAGGCGCCGAGGTACAGCTTCACGTTCTCGGCTGACGCCTTGAACGGGTCGGCGAGATCGATCTGCACCTGCACCTGCGGAGACTGGAAGTCGATGAGGGGAATGAGGTTCCCGTCGTCGTTGCGATCCATCAGGGCGGTGAGCTGGTGGGTGCCGCTGGCGACGCCCTCGAAGAGGAAGGGGATCTCCTTGGGCATGTCGGCCTTGGGCAGCTCCTTGAGATCGAAGTTCCGTGCGACGCCGATCGTCTTGCCGACGGCGAAGCTGCCGACGACGACGACGCCCGAGATGGTGCCCTTCGGGCCTCCGGCGCGGGTCCAGGTCTCGGTGTGCAGCGCCTCGTCCTTCCCGTCGTCGCTCGCGAACCACTTCACGGTGGTCGTGGCCCTCAAGATGAGCTCGAGCGGGGCCGGGCCCTCGATGCGGCCGGTGCTGGTCTCGCGCGGGTCGCTGCCGTCGGTCGAGAGGAAGATCGTCGCCGGGCGATCGGTGGTGAAGATGAGCTTGATGTCGCCGTTGAACGGGCCGGGAGGCGGGCTCACCTTCGAGACCGGCGGGGCCAGCGTCGCCTTCGGGGTGTACTGCAGCGGCAAGGGTCCGCCGCCGCAGGCGACGAGGAGCACCACGAGGGGGAGGGCGCGCATGGCGGGCGCATCAAGCCCCCAGCCGATGCCGGAGTCAAACCGCGGCGCGCACGGCCGGGATCGGGATCGGGGGCGCGATCGGGATCGACGATTGCGAGCCCGACCCCGATCCCGGCGGTGGGGCAGCTCAGCCCTTCCGCTTGGTCGCCTGCGCTTCGTGCGTCAGCAGCGGCGAGAAGAAGCAATCCTTCTTCGTGTACTCGTCGAACGAAAACGCGAACCGGTAGCTCGCCGCCGCGCGCTGGTTGCAGTCGGTGCGCTCGCAGAACCGGCAGCTGACGCCGATCGGCACGGCATCGCGCCGCAGATCGGTCATCGGCAGCCCGTACGCCAGGTACTTCGCGTTCTCCGCGTGAGTCCCCAGCCCGATCGAATACGCCGTCCCACGGACAATCGACCCCTCGAGCGCCTGCAGCTGAACCCGCGCGAAGTCGAAGTACGTCGTCCCGTCGGGCATCTGCGAATACTGCCGCGTGATCTGCGACGGGTTCAGGAAGGCGAGGTGCACGGCCCACTTCCCGCAGCTCCCGCCGCCGCTCGCGAACTTGAAGCCCGTCCCCGAGTACCGCTTCGAGATGTTCCCCGCGATGTCCGTGCGCAGGAAGTGAAACGGCAGCCCGGCCCGCTTCGGGTCCGACAGATTGCACACGCGGTGCGCGACCGTCTCGTACGTCACGCCGAACTCGTGCGTCAGCAGCTCGATGTCGTAGCGCGTGCGCTGCACGGCGTCGAAGAACGACCCGTACGGCAGCATCAGCGCGCCGGCGAAGTAGTTCGCCAGGTTCACCTTGATGAGCCGCGGCGTCTCGGCGTGCCGCGTCCGCCCCTCGACGATCCGCTCGATGAGCCGCGTCTTGTCGATCGCCAACAGCCCCAGCGACGAGGCGAGCTGGAACTTCAGCGGCTGCTCCGTCAGCGTCGGAGACACCACCAACTGCTTGTTCTCCTGATCCAACCGCCGAACCACCGAGCTCCCGCTCGGAGACTCTTCGCTCACCGTCGCGAACCCGAACCGGTCCTTCAAGATCGCCGTCAGCTGCTCCGACAGCACGACGCGCCCGAGCTTGAAGTCCTGCCGCAGCGCCTCGGCCTCGGCCTCGAGCTCGGGGAAGTAGTTCTTGTTCCGCTCGAGGAAGTCGGACACCTCGTCGAACGGCGAGTAGTCGAGGCGCGGCCCCGGCTCGGCCGCGGCGCGCGCGCGGTCCGACGTGTTGAGCTGCGCCATCACGTTCTCCAGCTGCGTGCGCGTGTTCTTGTACAGGTTGAACAGCGCCGCGACGGTGCCGGCGAGGCGCGGCTCTGCGGACAGCGACTGCAGCGACTCGGGATCCAGGTCGAGCGTCTTGAGCAGCGGGTCCTGCAGCAGCTGCGCGAGGGTCTCGTCGACGCGTCCCTCGGACAGCTGCGTCATGAAGTTCTCGGGGTCGACCTGGAAGTAGCGCAGCGCCTTCCACAAGAGCGGGAAGGGCGTCACGCGCTTCCCCTTCTCGATGAGGTTCAGGTAGGCGGGGCTCACCCCGAGCTCGCGCGCGGCGTCGGCCTGCTTCACGTTCCGCTGCAGGCGCAGCGCCCTCAGCCGGGCGCCGATGTTGGCGTTGAGCGCGTTCTCGTTCATCGGAAGACGGTCAGTCGTATAACACCGCCCGCGCCATGACTGCCCCTGTCCGTCGCAGCGAGCTCGTGTGTCCCGGGCACTCCATGAAGATGATGACGAAGGCCGCCGCTTCCGCCGCCGACGAGGTCATCTTCGATCTCGAAGACGCGTGCCCTCCGGCGAAGAAGGTCGAGGCGCGCGGCCTCGTCGCCCAGGCGCTGCAGACGCTCGAGTTCACCGGCGAGAAGGTGAAGGCCTACCGCATCAACGCCGTCGGCACTCCGTGGTGGAAAGAGGACCTCACCATCGCCGCCCACGCCCAGGTCGTCGTCGTGCCGAAGGTGAAGAGCGCCGACGAGGTGCGCGCCGTGCTCGATCTGCTGCCCGAAGGCGTCGGCCTCGAGGTGCTCATCGAGAACGCTCCCGGTCTGCTCAAGGCGTACGAGATCGCCCAGGTGCCCGGCGTCTCGTCGCTCATCTTCGGAGTCGCCGACTTCGCCGCCGACCTCGGCGCCCGCGACTTCAAGGAAGAGGACTTCGGCTACGCCCGCGCGCAGATCCTCGTCGCCGCCCGCGCCGCCGGAGTCCACGCCATCGACAGCGTCACGGTGCAGTACCAGGACCCGGCGCTCACCTTGCGCGACGCGCAGCGCTCGGCGCGCATGGGCTACGACGGCAAGTGGGCCATTCACCCGTCACAGCTCGAGCCCATTCACACCGCGTTCACGCCGACGCCCGACGAGATCCTCGCCGCGGCGCGCGTCGTCCAGGCCTACGAGGCCGCCGGCCGCGGAGCCATCGAGCTCGACGGAGAGATGGTCGACGAGGCCACCGTCGCCGTCGCGCAGAAGCGCCTCGACGTCGCCAGGCGCGCCGGCCTCATCGAGTAGCCGCTCAGCCGACCTTCAAGAGCTCGACCTCGAACACCAGCGTCGAGTTCGGCGGGATCACCGGCGGGTACCCACCGGCTCCGTAGCCGAGCTCGGGAGGGATCGTCAGCTTCCGCACGCCGCCGACCTTCATGCCGGCGACACCCTGGTCCCAGCCCTTGATGACCTGGCCGGCGCCGAGCTTGAAGTCGAAGCCCTGGCCGCGGTCGCGCGAGCTGTCGAACTTCGAGCCGTCGGTGAGCGTACCCACGTAGTGCACGGTGACCTTCTGGCCGGCCGTCGCTTCGGGGCCGGTGCCGACCTTGATGTCGTCGATCTGGAGGGGCATGGCCAGGGACCGTAACTCACGCCGCTTCGGCAAGCAGCAACACTCGACCCTTCACGTCGACGGGCAGCGGTCTAAAGCCGCACTCCTGAAGCCACGCGCGAAGCTCGGCGAGCGTGAACACGCGGTAGCGGATCTGCGACTGCTCGTGCTGCTCGCCCCGGGTGAGCGTCGCGTCCTGCACGATCTCGCGTGTCGGCTCTTCGTACCGCGCGCGCACGAAGAAGCGGACTCCGCCGGCCTCGAGCGTGCGCTCCATCGGGGCGTACGGCAGCACCGCCTCGGCGACCGCGCTCGCGTCGATGAGCCACCGGCCGCCAGCCTTCACCGCTTCGCGCACGTTCCGCATGAAGCGGCGCGTGTCGTCGGCGCCGAGGTAGCCGAAGCTGTTGCCCAGGCAGTACGCGCCGTCGTAGGGGCCGCCGGGCACGCGATCGCGCATGTCTCCGACGTGGCAGTGGGGGACGCCCTCGACCGCGGCCGGCGACAGATCGAACCCCGTGACGTCGAAGCCGCGCGCGCGCAGCTCGGCGACGTGACGCCCGCTGCCGCACGGAAGATCGAGCAGCCGCGCGGGTGGGGCGACGCGCAGCTCTTTCATGACGAGCTCGGCGTCGCTGAGCGTGGCGCCGGGAGGAACCGCCGCACGCCAGAAGTCGACCGCCAGGCGCGTGAAGAACGACTCGTACCATTCGGGCATTGGGCGCCCCCGTCGTTCAGCGGCCCCGAAACCTGACGATCACGCCGGCGCTTCTGCGATTCCGCGCGCGAGCGCCGCGAGGCCCTTCACGTCCTCGATGGCCTCTCCGAGGTACGGAGCGGCGACGGCGATCGACGAGCCCGGCAGCTCGGCGGCGAGCTTCTCGAGCAGGGCGCGGTCGCGGCTGACGCGCTCCAGCTCGACCTTCGCGAGCTTCTTGAGCTTCTCGAGGCCGGTGCGCGCCGCGTGCGAGGCGGTGTCGAGCTCGAGCGTCTCGGGGGGCACGAGGCCGTCGGTGCGCGCCCAGCTCCGGTTGAGCACGAAGCCCGCGAACGGCAGCCCCATCTCGAGGATGCGATCGCGGAAGTAGCGCGCCTCTTTGAGCGCCGCCTGGTCGGGGCTGGTCACGAGCAGAAACGCGGCCTGCTGGCTCGACAGCAGCGCGCGGACGCCCTCGGCGTGCTTGCGCATCGGGCCGAACATGCCGCTGAAGGCCCCGAGGAACTCCTGGATCTCGGCGAAGAACTCGGCGCCGAACACCTTGGTGAAGACGGTGCCGACGAGCTCGGTCGCCTTCTTGAAGAACCCGAAGCCGCCCTTCTTCTCCTTCGAGGGCAGGAACAGCCCGAGGATCTTCTCGTCGAGGAACCGCGCCAGCTTTCCGGGGGCCTCGAGGAAGTCGAGCGCGTTGCGCGCCGGAGGCGTGTCGAGCACCACGAGATCGTACTTGCCGCTCGTCGAGAACTCGTAGAGCGCCTCGGCCGCGGTGTACTCCTGCATGCCGGCGACCAGCTCGGAGAGCGACTTGAACAGGCGCGACTCGAGGATGCGGCGGGCCTGCTCTTCCGAGGTCGCCATGCGGCGCACGAGGCCCTCGAAGACGACGTCGGGGTTCAGCATCCACGCGTCGAGCGAGCCCTCGGTGATGCCGGCCTCGGCGAGCCGCTCGGGCGGCAGCGCCACCGGCTGACGCGAGTTCTCGGTGACCCCCATCGCCTGCGCCAGCCGCCGCGCGGGATCGATGGTGAGCACCAGCACGCGACGGCCCATGCGCGCCGCGGCCAGCCCGAGCGCGGCGGACGTGGTGGTCTTGCCGACGCCGCCCGCCCCGCAGCACACGATGACCTTGCGATCTTTGATGAGGCTTCCGAGCTCGCGCCCGACGCTTAACGGCACGGCGTGGAAGTGTAGCGGTCGCGCCGCGAGGTTGCGATAAGCGAACGCCATGGCGACCGACATGAACGGGCGGTTGGTGCTCATCACGGGGTCGACGGCGGGCATCGGCAAGCGCGCCGCCTTCGAGCTCGCGCGCATGGGCGCGCACGTCATCATCCAGGGCCGCGACGCCGCGAAGGCCGAGCGCGTCGCGGGCGAGCTGAAGGCCGCTCACCCCAACGCGAAGGTCGACTTCCTCGTCGCCGACCTGTCGTCGATGCAGGCGGTGCGCGGGCTCGCCGCCGAGGTGAAGCAGCGGTTCGGCAAGCTCGACGTCCTGCTCAACAACGCCGGCGCGCTGCAGGTGAGGCGTGAGGTCACCGTCGACGGCTACGAGCGCACGTTCGCCACGAACCACCTCGCGTACTTCCTGCTCGCGAACCTGCTCCTGCCCGAGCTCAAGAAGGGCGTAAAGCCACGCATCGTGAACGTGTCGTCCGATGCGCATCGGTATGGGCGGATGAACTTCGACGACCTGATGGCCGAGAAGAACTTCCGCGGCTTCCCGCAGTACGGCCGCAGCAAGCTCGCCAACATTCTCTTCACCCGGGAGCTCGCCCGGCGCGTTCAGGCCGACGGCATCACGGTGAACTGCCTGCACCCCGGCTTCGTCGCGAGCGAGTTCCTCTCGAAGGGCGGCATCTGGAAGGTCATCAAGCCGATCGCGTACCTCTTCGCGGTCGACGAAGAGCAGGGCGCGAGGTGCAGCGTGTACCTCGCCTCGTCGCCCGAGGTCGAAGGCGTCACCGGCAAGTACTTCTACAAGTGCAAAGAGAAGCGCCCGCGCTCGTTCGCCGAGGACGACGAGGCCGCGCGGCGGCTGTGGGAGGTGAGCGAGAAGCTCACCGGCCTGCCGGGCACCTCGAAGGCGGCGTGAAGCGCGGCAGGCAGGCTCGCGGCCAGCGGCACCGCCCTGCAAACTTTGCTTTTCACCGGGCAAGCCGGGTCGCGAGCTCCCGCGCAAGGGCAGGGCCTTTGAGCTCGAGCTCCGAGACCTCGATGACCTTGCGGTGGGCGTGCTGCTTGAGCAGTTGCAGCGCGGCGTCGCTGCGCTCGATGCGCGCGAGCTCGCGGCCTCCGAAGACGCCGTGGCCGGTCGTCACCAGCTTCTTCACCGCGGCGCGCTCGTCGGCGGAGAACGGGTCGGCCGGCACGCGGTTCACCACCACGACGCCGACGGGCACCTTGTGGCGCTCCAGCCCCGTCGCCAGCTCGAGCGCCTCGGTGACCGGCAGCGTCTCGGGCAGCGTCACCACGATCGACGACGTCACCTTCGGATCGGTGAGCACCTCGAGGCCCTGCTTCGCGATGCGGCCGATCGGCCCCTTGGGGATCACCTTCAGCAGGAACGCGGGGATCTGCGCCAGCGCCAGCGAATGACCCGTCGCCGGAGCATCGAGCAGCATCAGGTCCCACTTGCCCCGCCGCATCAGATCGACCGCGCGGTACATCACGCCCATCTCCGAGAAGCCGGGCGCGGCCATCAGGAACTTCTTGAGGCCCTGCGACTTCATCGCCGCGTCGGCGAGGACCTTGAGCGGCAGCGTGTCCTGCAGGAAGCGGCGGTGCCCCATCGTCGGCGTCAGCAGCACGACGTCGATGTTCTCGTCCGCGCGGGTGGGCTCCTCGGTGGGCGCCGCTCCGCCGAGCGCCTCGTTCAGCTGCGACGGAGTCTCCGGGTGCGGCACGATCTCGGCGCACAGCACGCGCTTGCCCTTCGAGGCCGCGGCGCGCGCGATGGCGGCGGTCACCGTCGTCTTCCCGACTCCGCCCTTGCCGGTGACGATCACCAACTTTCGGCTGAGGAGATCGGGTAAAGCCATGGGGCGATGGCACTTCTTAAGCCGTTCAGGGGCGCACGCCCGAACAAATCGAAGGTCGCGGAGGTCGCCGCTCCGCCGTACGACGTCGTGAGCAGCGCCGAGGCCCGCGCCTACGCGGCCGGCAAGCCCGACAGCTTCTTCCGCATCTCGCGGCCCGAGGTCGACCTGCCCGCCGACGTCGACGAGCACGCGGACGCCGTCTACGAGAAGGGCAAAGAGAACCTCGAGGCGTTCCTCAAAGACGGCAAGCTCACCGTCGACCCCGAGCCGCGCTTCTACGTCTACCGGCAGCGCATGGGAGACCACCTGCAGGTCGGCCTCGTCGCCGCGGCCAGCGTCGAGGAGTACGACAAGGGGCTCATCAAGAAGCACGAGCTCACCCGCGCCGACAAAGAGGACGACCGCACGCGCCACGTCGACGTGCTCGGGGGCAACGACGAGCCGGTCTTCCTGACGTACCGCGCGCGGCCCGACATCGACGCGCTCATCTCGAAGATCACCGCGCAGCCGCCGGAGTACGACTTCGTCACCGACGACAACATCGGCCACACGTTCTGGGTGGCAGAGCCCGCGGCCTCGGCCGCCATCTCCGAGGCGTTCGCGCAGGTGAAGGTGCTCTACATCGCCGACGGCCACCACCGCAGCGCGGCGGCCTCACGCGTCGCGAAGCTGCGCGCCGGCAAGCCGGGCAACCACGACTTCTTCCTCGCCGTCGTGTTCCCGCACGATCAGCTGCGCATCCTCTCGTACAACCGGCTGGTGAAGGATCTGAACGGCCGCAGCCCCGCAGATCTGCTCGAGAAGCTCGCGGACAAGTTCGTGATCGAACGCAACGGCAAGGCGCTGCCCGAGAAGGTGCACCAGTTCGGCATGTACCTCGACGAGCACTGGTTCACGCTCGAGGCGAAGCCCGGCTCGTTCCCCGAGACTCCGACCGGGCAGCTCGACGTCTCGATCCTGCAGGACAACTGCTTGAAGCCGCTGCTCGGCATCCATGATCCGAGGAAAGACTCGCGCATCGAGTTCGTCGGCGGCATCCGCGGCACGCGCGAGCTCGAGCGGCGCGTCGACGCCGACCAGGCGCGCATCGCGTTCAGCATGTACCCGACGCGCGTCGAGCAGATGATGGCCATCGCCGACGCGAACGAGATCATGCCGCCGAAGTCGACCTGGTTCGAGCCGAAGCTCCGCTCCGGTTTGGTAGTCCACCTGTTCCAACCCCGTTAAGTTCGGCCCCCCCATGCGCATCATCAACTTCAACGCCGGCCCCGCAGGACTTCCGCTCCCCGCGCTCGAGCAGGCGCGCGAAGAGCTCATCGACTTCCAGAAGACCGGCATGTCGGTGATGGAGCACAGCCACCGCGGCGCGACCTACGAGGCCGTGCACGACGAGGCGATCGCGCTCTTCACCGAGCTGCTCGGCATCCCCAAGACGCATCAGGTGCTCTTCGTTCAGGGTGGCGCCTCGATGCAGTTCGCGCTCATCCCGGCCAACTTCCTGCCCAAGGGCAAGAGCGCCGACTACGTCGTCACCGGCGTGTGGAGCGAGAAGGCCATCTCGGAAGGCAAGTACTTCGGAGAGGTGCGCGCCGCGTGGCAGCCCGAGGGCGGCAAGTTCGTGCGCGTGCCGCGGCAAGACGAGCTCAAGCTCGACCCGAACGCGGCGTACGTGCACACGACGTCGAACAACACCATCTACGGCACGCAGTTCCACACGCTGCCCGAGACCGGCAGCGTGCCGCACATCTGCGACATGAGCTCGGACTTCATGTGGAGGCCGACCGACGTCTCGAAGTTCGCCTTCATCTACGCGGGCGCGCAGAAGAACATCGGCCCCTCGGGCGTCGTCGTCGTCATCGCCGACAAGGACTTCATGGCGAAGCGGCGCACCGACATTCCGAAGATCTTCCAGTACCAGACGCACGCCGAGAACAACTCGCTCTACAACACGCCGAACACGTGGGGCATCTACCTCTGCCGCAACGTGCTGCAGTGGATGAAGTCGCTGGGCGGCCTGCCCGCGCTCGAGAAGCGGAACAAGGAGAAGGCCGAGGTCCTCTACGGCGCCATCGACCGCCTGAGCGGCTTCTACAAGGCGCCGGTCGAGAAGGGCTCGCGCTCGGTGATGAACATCGTCTTCCGGCTTCCGTCCGAGGCCCTCGAGGACAAGTTCGTGGCGGAGGCGAAGAAGGCAGGCATGGTGGGCCTCAAAGGGCACCGCAGCGCGGGCGGCATTCGCGTCTCCGCCTACAACGCCGTCTCGGTCGAGGACATCAAGACGCTCGTGTCGTTCATGGAGAACTTCTCGAAGGCCAACGGGTGATGACGATGAGGATTGCTGCGCTGACGTTGTCTTTGCTGTCGGTTGCTGCGAGTGCGGGCGAGCTGAAGGGCGTGAAGATGCCCGACTCGGTGAACGTCGCCGGGAAGGATCTCAAGCTGCAGGGCATGGGCCTGCGCACCAAGGCGATGTTCAAGGTCTACGTCGCCGGCCTGTACCTCGAGGCGCCGTCGAGCGAGCCCGACAAGATCATCGCGAGCGACACCGTCCGCCGCGTCGACATGACGATGATGCGCGACCTCGGGAAGGACAAGATCGTCTCGGCCATCAACGAGGGCATCGAGAAGAACTCGAAGGACAAGATGGCCTCGCTGAAGGAGCGCCTCGACAAGTTCGCCGGCGCCGTGCCCGACCTGAAAGAAGGCCAGACGCTCTCGATCACCTACGTGCCGGGGAAGGGCACCAGCGTGAAGGGCGCGGGCGGCAACGAGATGACCGTCGAGGGCAAGGACTTCGCCGATGCCATTCTGCTCGTGTGGCTGGGCAAGAACCCGGTCGACGACGATCTGAAGAAGGGCATGCTCGGCGGTAAATGAGCGGCTAGGGTGCGCGGCTCGCATGCGCACCCTTTCGATCGCCCTGCTGACGTTCCTGCTGTCCTGCGCCACCGCTCCACAGCCGGCGCCCGAATCCGACAAGAAGACTGAGACGGCGCCGCCCGACGCGGGCGCTGTCGCCGAAAAGCCGCTGCCGATGCCTCCGGGCCTCGACGAGGCGGCGATGGACACGTCGACCGACCCCTGCACGGACTTCTACCAGTTCGCCTGCGGCGGCTGGATGACGACCACGCAGATCCCCGACGACCGCCCGCTGTACTCGCGCGGCTTCGTGTCGATCGCCGAGCAGAACGAGCTCAAGCTCAAAGCCATCGGCGAGGACGCGGCGGCGGGCAAGCTGCCCGAGGGCACTCCGTTCGCGAAGCAGCTCGGCGACTACTGGGCGAGCTGCATGGACGAGCAGAAGCTCGAAGACGGAGCGAAGGAGCTCCACGCCCTCGTCGACAACGTGAAGGTCGGCACCGCGAAGGATCTCGCCAACACGCTCGCGACCTTCCACCTGCGCCGGTGGAACGCGTTCTTCGACGTCGACTCGCTGCAGGATTTCAAGAAGAGCACCGAGATGATCGCCGGGCTGGATCAGAACGGCCTCGGGCTGCCCGATCGCGACTACTACACGCGCGACGACGAGAAGACGAAGGCCGTGCGCGCGATGTACCTCGAGCACGTCGGCAACATGTTGAAGCTGTGGGGGCTGCCGGCCGACGCGGCGAAGAACATCATGGACCTCGAGACGCGCCTCGCGAAGTCGCAGCAGACGCAGGTCGAGCGCCGCACGCCGTCGAACCTGTACCACCGCGTCGATCGCCCGGGCCTCAAGAAGCTCGTCCCCAACCTGCCGTGGGACGTCTACGTCTCGGGCCTCGGCATGCCGCAGCTGCAGGCCATCAACGTGACGTCGGACACGTACTTCAAGGAGCTCAACGCGGTCTTCAAGGAGACCAAGCCCGCGGTGATGCAGCAGTACCTGCAGTGGGTCGCGATCCGCTCCTCCGTGCTCGGCCTGCCGAAGGCGTACCAGGACGAGCGCTTCCGCTACGAGTCGGCCGCGCTGACCGGCGCGAAGGTCGACCGCCCGCGGTGGAAGAAGTGCGTGCAGCTCACGGACTCGGATCTGGCCGAGGTCATGGGCCGCGAGTTCGTGCGCCGGCACTTCGGCGAAGAGGGGAAGAAGACGACGCAGGCGATCGTGAAGGCCGTGCAGACGGAGATCGAGAAAGACTTCGACACGCTCGCGTGGATGGACGACGCGACCAAGAAGGCGGCCCGCGAGAAGGTCGCGCGCATGGCGGGGAACAACAAGATCGGCTTCCCCGACGTCTGGCGCGACTACTCGGCGCTGCAGACGACGCGCACGTCGTACCTGCAGAACCGCGTCGCCGCGCGCGTGCACGAGACGAAGCGCCGCCTCGCGCGCATCGGCAAGCCGATCGATCGCAACGAGTGGGTGATGACGCCCGCGACGGTGAACGCCTACAACGAGCCGCAGCTCAACGAGATCGTGTTCCCGGCCGGAATTCTCCAGCCGCCGTTCTTCAACAACGACGCGACCGACGCGGTGAACTTCGGCTCGATGGGCATGGTCGTCGGCCACGAGATCACGCACGGCTTCGATGACGAGGGCCGCCAGTTCGACGTCGACGGCAACCTGCGCGACTGGTGGAGCGAGGCCTCCGGCAAGGCGTTCGTCGAGCGCGCCGAGTGCGTGAAGCGCCAGTACGACGCGTACATCGCCATCGAGGACATTCACGTGAAGGGAGACCTCACGCTCGGCGAGAACGTCGCCGACCTCGGCGGCCTCAAGCTCGCGCACTCCGCGATGGAGGAGTGGCTGAAGGCCAAGCCGCTCTCGGCGAAGTACCGCTACGACCCCAGCCAGCAGTTCTTCCTCGGCTTCGCGCAGTCGTGGTGCACGAAGATGCGGCCCGAGACGGCGCGGCTGCGCGCCGCCACCGATCCGCACTCGCCTCCGTACTGGCGCGTCAACGGCCCCCTGGGCAACCTCGACGCCTTCAAGCGCGCGTTCCAGTGCCGCGACAACGCGCCGATGATGCGCACCGGCGCGGCGCGCTGCGAAGTCTGGTGAGCGTGCTCCTTCTCCCCTCGTAGGGGAGAGGGGTGGGGTGAGGGGGGCTGTCCGACCCTGGCTTGACATTTGGTCGTTCGCCCAAATACCTTGGCCACATGACCAAGGCTGAATCGAACGACAGGGTCCTGCGCGAAGCGGCGCGGCTGTTTCGTCTCCAGGGCTACGCGGCCACCACGGTGCGGGAGATCGCGGCGGCGGCCGACATGCTCCCCGGCTCGCTGCACTACCGCTACCCGTCGAAGGACGACGTGCTCATCGCGCTGATGGAGCGCGCGGTCGACAAGGCGATCGCCGAGGTCAACGCCGAGATCCGGAAGGTCGAAGACCCCATCGAGCGGCTGCGCGTCGGCATCGGCAAGTACCTCGAGATGCTGCTCGAGGGGGACGACGCGCTCTTCGTCATGCTCTTCGACTGGCGCTCGCTGCCCATCGGCGCGAAGCGCGGCCTCGACCGGGCCCGCAAGCGCTACGAGCAGTACTGGGACGGCCTGCTGGTCGAGGCGTACGCGACGGGCAAGTCGCGCCCGGTCGTCGACATCGAGCTCTTGCGCCACTTCGGCTTCGGCGCCGCGAACTGGGTGGCCACCTGGTACAAGAAGGACGGCGGTCGCAGCCCGCGCGAGATCGCCGACGCGTTCTGGACCTTCCTGGCATACGGGCTGATGGACGAGAAGTTCCGCCCGCCCGATCTGAACGCGCAGTTCGAGCGGTTCGGCCCCAAAGCTCCCCCGCAGCCTGCAGCCAAGGAGAAGCCATGGAACTGACGCAGACGTTCGGTCGGCTGATGAAGTCCGCTCCGCTGCTGAAGGACGCGAGCGCGAGCGGGAACATGACGGTGCTGAAGTCGCTGCTCGGCCCGGCGTGGCGGGGGCTGATCCAGCAGCGCGGCAAGGCGGAGGGCACCACCGAGATGCCGCTCGACTACCGGGCCTGCTTCGACTGGCACTACCTGCGCGATCGTCCGGCGCTCGCGCGGCTGTACGAGGCCGCGAAGACGAGCCAGTGGAACGCGACGGTCGACCTGCCGTGGAGCACCAGCGTCGACTGCGAGCAGAAGGATCTGCTGCTGCCCGAGACGTTCTTCCCCGTCTTCGGCCACCCGTGCACCGCCGGCATGACCGAGAAGGACAAGGCCGAGCAGCGGCGCTCGTTCACGTCGTGGGTGCTCTCGCAGTTCCTGCACGGAGAGCAGGGCGCGCTCTTCGCCGCCTGCCAGGTCACCGAGGCCGTGCCGTGGATGGACGGCAAGCTCTACGGCTCGACGCAGGTGATGGACGAGGGCCGCCACGTCGAGGTCTTCCACGGCTACCTCACGAAGAAGCTCGAGAAGAAGTACGACATCAACGACAACCTCTACGTCGTCGTCGACGCGCTGATGAGCGACTCGCGCTGGGACTTCAAGTTCCTCGGCATGCAGATCATGATCGAGGGCCTCGCGCTCGGCGCCTTCGGGATGATGCAGCAGAAGACGCGCGAGCCGCTGCTCAAGCAGCTGCTGAAGTACGTCATCACCGACGAGGCGAGGCACGTGCACTTCGGGGTCCTCGCGCTGCAGGAGTTCATGCGCGAGCTCTCGGAGCGAGAGCGCCGCGAGCGCGAGGACTGGACGTTCGAGGTCTCGCTGTTCCTGCGCAACCGCTTCCTGGCGCACGAGCTCTACGACGAGTTCTACGCGCACGCGATGACGCGCAAGGAGTGGGACGCGCTCATCTCCAGGTCCGAGATGATGGAGACGTTCCGCAGCGTCATGTTCAAGCGCGTGATCCCGAACCTGAAGCGCATCGGGCTGCTGACCGATCGCATTCGCCCCAAGTACGAGGAGCTCGGGCTGCTCGGCTACGAGCACGGCCGCGCCGCGCCGGAGCTGACCGCGCAGGATCTGCTCGAAGACCGCACGTGATGTGACTTCCGGCACATGAGGCGAGGGCATGGGCAGCGGTACTTCGCGGCCCATGAAGACGATCTTCTTCGTGGTGCTGATGCTGGTGGGCGCCGAGGCGAGCGCGTGCTCGCTCTGCACCGGCGGGTGGGGTGGAGGCATCGATCTCACTCCGTCGCGCGAGGCGCGGTTCACGATGGGCGCGCTCGCCGTCGCTGGCGTCGTCGCGTTCGCGACCGGCAGCGCGTTCGCGCTCGCGGAGGGGTCGCTCAGCCGGAGGTGGCTGGTCGCGTCGGTGGCGCTCGGCCTCGTCAACGTCGTCGCCGCGGGGCTCTACGCGGCGGCGATCTCCGACGAGAAGGAGCCGCTGCGATTGCCGCTCGCCGCGCTGCACGGAGCCGTCGGCGCCGTCGGCGTTCTGCTCCCGATCGTGGGGCTCTTCGCCGTCACGCCGATCGTGTTCGGCGGCGGAGGCTGGACAGGCGCCGGCGTTCGCGTCGCGTTCTGAAGCTGCTACTTGAGCACGCGCCTGAAGATGAACAGCAGCACGCTGGCGCCGACGAACGCGACGAGGAACGAGTAGAGGTTGAAGCCGTAGACGCCGGCGTGGCCGAAGAAGTTGAAGATCCACCCGCCGACGACGGCGCCGAGGATTCCGACGAACACGTTCGCCGGGATGCTCATCTTCCCGCTCGTGCCGGTGAAGCGGCTGGCGACCCAACCCGCGAGACCTCCGAGCACCACCCAGCTGAGAATGCCCATGGTGGGTTGATTGTGACGATCGCCTCTGAAGGCAAGCAAGGCAGGCGGTAGTCAGAAGAGCGACAGCTGGGCGGTGGCCTTCGGAGGACGCTGGAAGGTCTGCGGCTCCTGGTTTCGGGGAGCCTCGTTGAAGCCGAGCCTCTTCACCGTCGCGTCGAACACGGCCTCGACGGCCTCGGCGTACTTCCCCGTGCCGCGGCCGCGCACGCCCCAGCGCGAGTCGTAGAGCTTGCCGCCGCGCGTCTCGCGGACGCGGTGGAGGATCTTCTCCGCCCGCAGCGGCAGCGCGGCGCGGACGCGGGCCTCGAAGACCTCTTTCACCGAGCCGGGCAGGCGCAGCAGGACGTAGCCGGCGTAGCTCGCTCCCGCGGCGTGCGCGGCCTCGAGCACCTCGGCGACGCCCTCGTCGCTGACGGCGGGGATGATGGGCGCGACCATGACGCCGACGGGGATGCCGGCCTTGGCGAGCTTCTCGATCGCCTGGATTCTCCGCCGCGGAGTCGCGACGCCCGGCTCGATGGCGCGCGCCAGGTCCTGGTCCCAGATGGGTACGCTGATCGCGACGCTGACGAAGGTGTCGCGGCTCAGCTGCTGCAGCACGTCGAGGTCGCGCTCGATGAGCGGCGCCTTCGTGATGATCCACGCCGGGTTCTTGTATTCGGCGCAGACCTCGAGGCAGCCGCGCGTGAGCTTCAGCGACGCCTCGAGCGGCTGGTAGCAGTCGGTGACGCCGCTGAACATGAGCCCGTTGCCCTTCCACGAGGGCTTGTCGAAGGCGGCTCGCAAGAGCTCGGGGGCGCGCAGCTTCGCGACGATCTTCGTGTCGAAGTCGGTGCCGGCGCCGAAGGAGAGGTACTCGTGCGTGGGCCGCGCATAGCAGTAGGCGCAGGCGTGGCCGCAGCCGCGGTAGGGGTTGATGCTGTACGTGAAGCTGAGGTCCGGGCTGTCGTTCTTGGCGATGATCTCCCGCGAGGCGTCGGCCCAGACTTCGTGCTTCGCGGTGGGGATCTCTTCGAGGTACTCGACTTCGGTGCTGGCCCACGGGTTGGGCGGGTTCGCGATCGCCTGCGGCTTCATGGCGAGAGAGGGTAACTGAAAATGCGTTCAGATACAGCCCTTCGGGAGTTCGCGGCGGCGCGTGGCCTCTCGGTGACGCGCGGCGGGGACGAGTTCCTGGTCGAGGGGCCGGGCGTGACGATGGGGCAGGGCACGATCGTTCACCCGCGCAGCGGCGGGCGGCTGTTCCACTTCCGGCTGACCTTCTCGCCGTACGAGCGGGAGCCGTCGTTCATGCTGACTCCGCAGGGGGCGACGAAGTGGACGGGCGCTGCGCCGGCGCCGTGCGCTCCGGAGGAGGTGCCGGGGCACGAGCGCTTCGCGGCTCCGCTGGCGGAGTTCGCCGCCGAGGTGAAGACGCACTGGCAGCTCAAGCTGGGCGAGCAGGGGAAGCTGTACCTCGAGGCGCTGGAGCGCGTGAGCCCGCGGGCGTGGGAGCTCGCCTGGGACGTGCTGACCGCCATCCGGTAGACCGGCGGGCCGCTCCATGAACGGGACATCCGACGTCTGATGTCGTTTTTCTGGGGCGGGTCCCCGGTCTGCGGCGGCGTGAAAGTCTGCGCACGCTTCCGCACACCGGGGTCATGCCGACGTGAGGCCGGTCCTCGTCGTGTTGCTGGTGTCCGGGTGCGTCTGCTCGACGCTCGACGCGATGCTGCCCGGAGAGGTCTGCGGCAACCACCGCGACGACGACGGCGACATGTTCGAGGACTGCGCCGACGACGAGTGCTTTCAGGCGTGCACGAGCGACTGCGTGGACCTCTGCGCTGTGGCCGAGGGAGATCGGTGCAGCGACGAGGGCTTCCCCGCCAGGTGCGTTCGCGGCGCGAACGGCTGCACCGACTTCCTTCGGTTGAGCGGGTGCCCGCACGAGACGCTGTGCAACGCCGGCGCGTGCATCGACGCGGGGACGTGCGTCGACGCGTGCGTGCTCGGCGGAACCCGCTGCACGCTCGCTGGCCTCGAGGAGCGCTGCATCACGGGACCGGCGGGCTGCAAGGAGTGGAGCCTGCCGCGCGCCTGCGCCGGCGGCGGGCGGTGCATGCCGGGCAATGTCTCGTGCACGCCCGATGCGGGATCGATGGGCGGCGGCAGCGGAGGCGGAGGAGGTGGCTCCGCTGGCGGTGGAGCGGCGGGCGGCGGAGCTGGCGGCGGCTCAGCCGGCGGAAGCGGCGGCGGCAGCGCAGGAGGCTCGGCCGGAGGCGGCTCCGCGGGCGGCAGCGGGGGCGGCTCCGCGACGGGCGGCGGCACCGGCTCAGGCCAGTCGTGCGCGTCGTACTTCGACTGCACGGACCCGAAGGAGGTCTGCGACCCGGACCTGGGCCGCTGCGTGCCGTGCGGCAACGGCATCGGCACCCCGTGCTGCGTGGACCAGGTGAACCTCGTGTTCGTCTGCGGCCAGACCGGCGTCGTCTGCGGCAACCACCCCGGCAACAAGCACCTGTGCTGTCAGAACCGCGGCGACGGCTGCTGCCAGCAGGGCGGCTGCTCGTCGACGGGCACGTGCTGCAAGTGTCCGCGCAACGGGTTGAACGCGTGCGTGCAGCCGAGCTTCGGCTGCGGGGGCTGCTGAGGGCGCGGCATGACCACGCCCGCACAGACCGTAGACCGCCTCAGCTGACCTCTCGACGGTGCCGGTCAATGATCTGCGTGAACGTCGGCTCATCGAGCACGACCTTCATGCCCTTCGCCTTCCATCTGGAGAGCATCTCGCGCGCCACGGCTGTGCTCTCGTCGTGCTCGGCCATCAAGGTGGCGATGGCCAGCACCTGCACCGAGCCGGTCGGTATCGCGTGGCCCGCTCGCTTGAGCTCACTCAACACCGACCACGCCCGCCAAATGAGCGGATGGTCCCGTTTGCCGGTCTGCAGCTCGGCCTCGGACAGCTGGTACCTGGCGTCGGTATTTGCGCCGATGTGCCCACAGGTGCACGTCTCTCCGATGAGCAGCTCGCGCCCGTCGCGTGGACATGCCCGACGAGCTCCGGCGAGACGCTCGGCGAGGGCCACACGCGGGTCGGCGCTCTTCGTTGGAGGCGGAGGCCGGTACTCGACGAAGTTCGAGAAGTCAGGGCAGCGCGTGAACCGGCTGCCGTTCCACGCATGCAGCGCGTCGCTCGAGAGCTTTCGGCCGCGCTTCGCGCGGAAGCACAGCGTGTCCAATCCGTCGCCGTAGCTCTCGCCGACGGCGATGGCAGTCTCTTCGTCTGCGTGGCTCAACCAATGGCACCTCTCAATCGGAAAGAACTTCACCCGCTTGACTCCGATGACGTAGTGCGAGCGGTTGGCGATGAAGTGTCGATACGACGCGGGGAAGGTGATCCCGAGCTGCCTCTCCGCTGCGATCAACATCTCGATCTTCTCAGCGTCTCCTTCGAGAGGCGGGGGTGCAGATCGTGGCATGTGGCTCGAATCGCCGAAGCAGGGGCGCGTGCGCAAGCCCGCTGGCGCTCAGGTGCGAAGAGCCGAAACGAAACGGGCGCCGAAGTCGCCCTCGACGCCCGCGTGAAGGAATGCTGCGGAACTGGGGATGAGAACCGATGCCCGTGCGGCTCGCCGCACCCCCGCCCGGGAGGGCACTTCTGATGCTGGGGAACTGGGATGAGAACCGATGCCCGTGCGGCTCGCCGCACCCCCGCCCGGGAGGGCACTT
>CALJKW010000067.1 GCA_937980205.1 uncultured Myxococcales bacterium
TGAGCGCGATCACGCTCTTTGAGGCGGATCGCGCCAGCAGTGGTCAAGATCGGCGAGGGACAGCCGGCGTCGCCATCAAAAAGCGCGAGTGCGCGAGGCCTCGTTCAACGGCAGGGCGAGGGGCCGAAACTACGAGCGTCGTGTCGTGAAGCACGAACCCTTCGTCTTGGGCTCGCGGACCTTCAGCCTGGGACGCTTGTGAAGCTCGTCGTCGGGCACGAACTCGATGCGCATTCCCCAGCCGCCGAAGGTGCCGACCATGGTCATGAACTCGGCGAGCGTGAAGTCGCGACCGTCGATTGAAACGAACGGCTCATCGAGGGCGGGCTCGATGGCCGCGTCGGAGAGAATCTCGCAACGGACGACGTGACCGCGAGGGGTCCACTGGTTCCCGAGCTCGTAGAACTCGACCTGTGGTTTCCCTTCCGGGATTTCGGTCGCGGTGTAGTTGACGCTCTGGCGATGCGCCTCGCGGGCCGCGATGCCGTCGTTCCAGTACTCGAGCAGTTGTTCGTCGGTCATCGAGGCGAGCTTGTCGGCACCCATCTTCAGGTGCGTGGTCGCGACCGATTCATCGGCGTACTCGATGATGGCGTCATCGCCGTTGCGAGTAATGCGAACCTGTTCGGCGGACGCGATGTACGGGCGTTTTGGCAGAGGCATGCGCCGTAGATACCAGAACCGGACACGTGCGACCGGCGTCAGCCGGCAGACGGCGGGTCGAGACGATCAGCCTGCCGAGTGAAGAGGTCGGCAAACCCAGGGTCGTAGCCCTCGGGATGAAGGCGAACGAAGTCGACGACCTTGCGGTAGTAGGCGGCCGCCTGTTTCGCGTCGCCTCGGGCCTCAGCGACCATGCCGAGGCGGTCATAGCCGTCGTGCACATCGGGGAAGCGGGCCAGGAGATCGCGAGCGGCCTGCTCGGCCTCGTCGAGCTTGCGCGCTTGGATCAGGTCCACAACGAGATTGGATGCAGCATCGAGCTCGTCGGCGATGTCGGCGGGGACGTCGGGAAGTCGCACGAGTGAGGAGTCCGTCGCAGCGGCCGTGGGGTGGCGGGCGACAACTGCCGCAGCTGAGGCCGCGGCGTCCTTGTCGAGACAGCACTGCTTGTATTTTTTCCCGCTGCCGCAGGGGCAGGGATCATTCCGCTTGGTCTTCATGACGAGGATCTCGAAGCACCAGGAGGACATCTGCATCCGCTGGCGAACCCAAGAGTGCCCGTGCTGCTGCTGAAAATCGACGAAGACTTGGCGGCCGCGACGCGGGCCGAGGGGTGCGGCGACTGCGGGTCGGCGCTGCACAGCGCCGACTACCCACGCAAGCCGCGGGGCGCACCGGGCGCAGGCGAGCCCGAGACGCGGCTGAGCTTCTGCTGCTCGCGAGAAGGCTGTCGTCGCCGCCACACACCGCCCTCGGTCCGCTTCCTAGGTCGCCGCGTGTACCTCGGCGCCGTGGTGGTGCTCGCGACCGCGATGCAGCAGGGCGTGACGCCGGTGCGGGCGAAGCGGCTGCGCGAGTTGCTCGGTGTGAGCTACCAGACGCTCGCGCGGTGGCGCACGTGGTGGCTGAGCGCCTTCGTCGAGAGCATTTTCTGGAGGGCGGCCAGAGCCGCCTTCTCGCCTCCGGCGGACGAGGGCAGCTTCCCCCTTTCCCTGCTGGCCCGCTTTGGCGGCGACGAAGAGACGCGGCTCGTCGCGCTGTTGCGCTTCATTCGAGAGCTGTCGACGCCGGAGGGCTACGTCCCCGACCAACGTTTCTGAGAGAGCGTCATCAACCCGCAGAAGAGGGTGAATGACGACGCGAACGCGGGACGGTACTCGCCGCGCCCGCGATGAACAGCGAGAAGAAGAAGCCGTCGACGCACGAGCGGTGGGCGCACCTGCGCTTCTCGGTGGTGGGGCCGCTGCTCGCGGCGCCACCGAAGCACGGCGAGCTGCAGGCCGAGCTCGAGCGGCTCGCGGCAAAGAGTTGGCTGCACCCGCTGACGGGCGAGCCGACCCGCTTCGGCCTGTCGAGCATCGAGCGCTGGTACTACCAGGCGCGGAAGGCACGGCTGGACCCGGTTGCCGAGCTGCGCCGCAAGGTGCGCAAAGACATCGGGCGGCTGAACATCGTCGATCCGGTGAAGGACATGCTGCGCGCGCAGCACGCGGCGCACAAGAGCTGGAGCTACCAGCTGCACTACGACAACCTGCGCGCCCACCTCGCGGCGAACCCCGCGCTGGGCAAGCTGCCGTCGTACTCGACGGTGCGGCGGTGGATGAAGTCTGCGGGCCTCATGCGCAGCCGCAAGCTCGCGGGCCTTGCGACACCGGGCGAGCGGGCCGCGCAGGCGCGGCTCGAGGCGCGCGAGGTGCGCAGCTACGAGAACCCGTACGTCAACGGGCTGTGGCACCTCGACTTCCACCACGGCAAGCAGGGCGTGCTCACCAGCGCTGGCGCGTACGAACTGCCGCTCGCGATGGGCGTCCTCGACGACTTCTCGAGGCTGTGCTGCCACCTGCAGTGGTACCTCGCCGACGGCGAGAGCGCGGAAGACCTGGTCCACGGCCTCAGCCAGGCGTGTCAGAAGCGCGGGCTGCCCCGCAGCCTGATGAGCGACGGCGGCGCCGGCATGAAGGCCGCCGAATTCCGACAGGGCCTCGCTCGCCTCGGCATCACCCACCAGATGACGCTGCCCAAGAGCCCGTACCAGAACGGCAAGCAGGAGAACTTCTGGGCGCAGCTCGAGGGACGACTGATGGCGATGCTCGAGAACGTGCCCGACCTGACGCTCGCCGCGCTCAACGAGGCGACCCAGGCGTGGGTCGAGCTCGAGTACAACCGCAAGGTCCATTCCGAGACAGGCGAGACGCCGCTGCAGCGCTACCTGAGCGGCAAGAGCGTCGGTCGCCCCTGCCCCTCGAGCGAGACCTTGCGCCTCGCATTCTGTGACGAGGTGGTACGGACGCAGCGCCAGAGCGACGGCACCTTCACCCTCAATGGCCAGCGCTTCGAGGTGCCCTCGCGCTTCCGGCACCTCGAGCGTGTTGTCGTCCGCTACGCGAGCTGGGACTTGAGTCGCGTGCATCTCGTCGATGACCGCACCGGCACGGTCCTCGATCGGCTCTTCCCGCTCGACAAGACCGCCAACGCCGACGGTCTGCGCCGCGCGGTCGAGCCGATTGAGAGCTCCGCGAGCACGGACTCGTCGGTGCCGCCGGCAGCGGCGGTGCCGCCGCTGCTCGCGAAGCTGCTCGACGAGCTCGCAGCCACGGGCCTGCCGCCCGCGTACCTGCCCAAAGACGAAAGGAAGAAGCGATGAACAAGAAGATGCTGTCGCTGTACGGCCTGAAGTGGAACCCCTTCGCGCCCGACGTGCCGGCCGACGCGCTGCTCGTCACGCCCAAGGTCGAGAGCTTCTGCTGGCGCGTCGAGACCCTCGCCCGCGAGGGCGGTTTCGCCCTCGTCGTGGGCGACCCCGGCATCGGCAAGTCGGTCGCGCTGCGGATTCTTTGCGAACGCCTGGCCGCAGTCCGCGACGTGCGCGTGGGAGTGCTGTCTCGGCCACAGGCCCAACTCGCCGACTTCTACCGTGAGATGGGGGACCTCTTCGGCGTCGAGCTGTCGCCGCACAACCGCTGGGGCGGCTCGAAGATGTTGCGCGGCAAGTGGCAGGGCCACATCGACGCCGCGCTGTTTCGCCCGGTCCTCATCATCGACGAGGCACAAGAGATGGCGCCCGGCGTGATGAACGAGCTGCGGCTCTTGTGCAGCACCCGGCTCGACTCGCACCTGCTGCTGACCGCGGTGCTCGCCGGTGACCGGCGGCTGCTCGACAAGCTCAAGAGCGACGAACTGCTCCCCCTCGAGAGCCGCGTGCGCGTCCGGATGTCGCTCGAGCGCAGCACGCCGGCCGAGCTCGAAGAATGCCTGCGCCACGCGCTGGCGAAGGCCGGCGCGCCGAAGCTGATGACGGCCGAGCTGGTGACGACGATGTGCGAGCACGCCGCCGGCAACTACCGCGCGCTGATGACGATGGGCGGCGAACTTCTCGCCGCGGCCGCGCAGCGAGAGCTGAAGGCCATCGACGAGAAGCTGTACCTCGAGCTGTTCGCGGTGCCGTCGCCGGCGGCCGAGCCGCTCAAGGCCGTCGCGTCCGGCCGGCGGCGGTGACGTGCTGCCCTTCCTGCCGGCCCACCGCCTCGCGGCCCGTGCTGAAGAGCAGCGCTGGCTCGTCGAGGGGCTGTGGGCCGACGAGGCGGTCGGCATCGTCGGCGGGGAGCCGAAGTGCTGTAAGTCGTTTCTCGCGCTCGACATGGCCGTCGCGGTCGCCACCGGCCGCCCCTGCCTGCGCCATTTCCCGGTGTCGAAGCCCGGCCGCGTCCTGCTCTTCGCCGCCGAGGACGCCCTTCATGTCGTACGGCACCGGCTTGAGGGCATCTGCCGCGCAGCGGGCGCCGCGCTGGCCAACGTCGACGTGCAGGTCATCACCGCGCCGTCGGTGCGGCTCGACCTCGAGAGCGACCGCAAGGCTCTCGCCGACACCATCGTCGAACTGCAGCCGAGGCTGCTCGTGCTCGACCCCTTCGTACGGTTGCATCGCATCGACGAGAACGTCTCGGGCGAGGTGGCGCCGCTGCTCGCCTTCCTGCGCGAGCTTCAGCGGCGACATCACCTCGCCGTGCTGCTCGTGCACCACGCGCGCAAGGGCGGCGCGAAGATGCGGGCGGGTCAGGCCCTGCGCGGCTCGAGCGAATTCCACGCCTGGGGTGACTCGAACCTCTACCTGCGCCGGCATGGTGAGCAGCTGACGCTCTCGGTCGAACACCGTGCGGCGCCGTCCATCCCGAACATCTCATTGCAGCTCACCGACACCGACGACGCGATCGCGCTCACTATCGCCGAACGTCGGCCGGTCTCGCCGGCGCCCGAGACGACCACGGTGGCCCAGAAGATCGAGCAGCACCTCGCGACGGCCACCACGCCACTGTCACTCTCCCAACTGCGTGAGCTCTGCCGCACCCGGAACGCGACGGTCGTCACCACCCTTGCCGTGCTCAGCGCCGCCGGTCGGATCACGAAGACCGCCGCAGGCTACGCGCTGTCGCGGCGGTGATCCCCAGTTCCCGTTCCCGACACCCCTTAGAGCGAGCGGGAACGGGAACGGGAACGGCCCTCAACTACCGTGACCGGTGCACCATCAAGAAGCGCGCTCATGCTCA
>CALJKW010000068.1 GCA_937980205.1 uncultured Myxococcales bacterium
GCGGCAACTTCGGCTGCAACTCCGTCGACGGCAAGTGCAGCGGAGGCTTCTGCCCTGGCACGGGCTGCACCGGGAAGCAGACCAGCGACTGCGCTGCGTTCGGCTGCGGCTGCGTCGATCAGAAGTGCAGCGGCGGCTTCTGCCCCGGCACCGGCTGCACCGCGAAGCAGACGCTCGACTGCCAGAACTTCGGCGCGACCTGCTCGATGGGCAAGTGCGTCGCCGCGAGCGGCGCGACCGTCGTCGTCGAGGACGCGGGCGTTCCGTTCGAGCCGCCGGTCTCCGACGCCGGCGTGCCGCGCATGATGGAGCCGTACGAGCCCGAGGGCGACCCGCAGAACGACCTGCCGATGCCGGCCCCCGCAGAGCTGCCCGCGTCGACCCCGGCGCCCGAGACGGGAGGCGCGCAGCAGGTCGTGGGTCAGGCGTGTTCGGTCGGCGCGGGCGGGCCGCTGCTGCTGGCGCTGGTCATGCTGAGCCGGCGGCGGCGCCGCCACCGTTCACGCTGAGCGGAGGCCGAAGGCCGTCCTTCATAGTCAGGCTCAGGACTCCGCGGGCCGCGAGACGGCTCAGGTCCCCTTCGACTTCGGAGCCCTTCGGGCTCCTCCGCTCAGGGTGAACGTCTACTTCTCGCACGTGGGGATCGTCTCCAGCGCAGCAGCGTCGTGCGCGGGGACGATCGTGATCTCCGGGTGCTCCTTCATCACGGCGTGCACGCGGCCGATCGACTCGGCCGTGCGGCCGCGGTCCAGATCGATCACCGGCACCATCTTGTGCGCCGGCTTCTCGACGCCGCGCGCGGTCCACGTGGTGTCGCCGATGAACAGCCACTGCTTGCCGCCGCGGCCGCGGACCAGGTACCCGGTCGACCCCGGCGTGTGCCCGGGCAGCGGCACGGCGATCACCGAGCCGTCGCCGAGCACGTCCTTCGACGCGTCGAACCGCAGCACCGCCGGCCCGTCGAACTCGAACGGCGTCACGCGCGGCCAGGCGCGGGTGAAGTGGTGCCGCATGATGCCCCGGTAGAGGTACGTCTCCAGCGACTGCACGAGGTCGTAGTCGGCCTGCGCCATAAGCACCTTCGCCTTCGGCAGATCGCGCAGCGCCCCGGTGTGATCCCAGTGCGCGTGCGTGATGAGCACCGTCTTCACCGCGCGCGGATCGAGCCCGGCCGCCTCGAGGCCGTCGAGGGTCGGCGTCTTCCCCTTGGCGGTGCCGGAGATGATGCGGAACCACGGCGGCACGCGGCGCAGATCGTCTTCGAGCTCCACGCCGAACGCGGGGTCCAGCACCACCAGCCCGCCCGGGTGCTTGAGCACCACCGAGGCGATCGCCTGGTGCCAGGGCTCGAGCGACAGCTCCGCGACGCCCTCGTACATGCGGCGCTCGTGGCGCTCGCCCCAGAGCACGCAGACGTCGAGCTCGGCGACCTCGGGAATCGCGGCCGGCGCATCCGTGGGTACGGGAATGCTCGCGCACGCCGCCATCAGCACCGCCGCACACCTCGACATCCGCACGGCGCGGCAAGCTACCGCAGCCCTCAAGATGCGGTATGCCTCAAAAACGTGCGGCGGGCCGTGGCGCTCATCATGTTGACCGGGTGCTTTCCCTACCGAGAGCTGTATCGCCCCGACGTCTCCGGCCGCGTCGTCGACGAGGCAGGCGCCCCGGTCGCCGGCGCAGAGGTCCGCACCTGCAGCTACAGCCGGTGGAACCGGCCGAAGGTCGACTGCCCGCGCTCCGCGTCGAGCCTCACCGACGCCGACGGCGGCTTCTCGTTCCCGGCGCTCCGGGAGTGGGAGTGGTGCTGCCTCGGCGAAGCTCCGCTGCCGATGACGGAGCTCTACGTCTGTGCTCCCGACGGCGGAGCCGGTTACATCGCCGACTCTCACGGCTGGCCAGGACAGGAGGTCCTTCTGAGACTCGGAGACGGGAGCCCGCGATGCGCAGAGTGATGGTGGTGGTCCTCCTGGTGGCGTGCACGGGGCCCTCCACGGAGGAGTGCCTCACCAAGCAGAGCGAGGGCAGGACCTTCTCGACCGGGGTCTTCGCTCGCAATCAGAGCGGCTGCTCGACGAACGCAGACTGCATCACCGTGCGCGCGATGCTCACCTGCTACACCGGCTGCCCGACCGCGATCTCCGCGGCGCGCCGCACCGCCGTCGAGGGCGAGCTCGCCGGCCTCGAGGACACCATCTGCGGCGGCAGCGCGTGCATGGTGAACGAGGGCTGCAACCCGGTGAGCGCCGCGTGCATCGCCGGCTCATGCCGCACCCTCGAGGGGGCGGCCGACGGCGGTACGCCCGACGGCGGCTGACTCACCTTCCCAAGCGCACCACCGTTCACGCTGGGCGGAGGCCGTAGGCCGAAGTCGAAGCGGGCCGAGGGACACCCGAACGGCGCCCTTCGACTCCGGCCCGCTTCGCGTGCCTCCGCTAGGGTGAACGGAGGCGCCGCGACGTGCGAGTCGTCGTGCGCGTCACCCGATGATCATGTCCTCGCGCTCGAGCCGGCCGGCGGCGAAGCGATCGAGGTTGAAGCGGGTGAACAGCTCGTCGGAGTGCCCCGTGCACATCCACTCGGCCATCCGCTCGGCGACGGCGGGCGCCATCATGAAACCGTGCCCGACGAAGCCGCTCATCTGCAGCAGGTTCGGCAGCGAGGGCGTGCGCCCGAGGATCGGTGAGTTGTCGGGCGTGACGTCGTACGGCCCCGACCACTGCCGCAAGATCTTCACGTGCCCCAGCTGCGGCATCTGCTCGATCAGCCCTTGCGCGTAGCGCGTCAGGAACCGCATCGTCGACCCGAGCTCCATGCCGGGCGGCTCGTGCGGGTCGCCCATGCCGCCGACGATCTCTCCGCGCATCGACTGCGAGAAGTACAGCCCCGAGTCGAGCACGCTCACCAGCGGCCCCAGGAACGGCTTGAGCGGCTCGCTCGAGCAGATCTCGTGGCGGTGCGGCTCGTTCGGCAGCTTCACGCCGGCGAGCGCGGCGATCGACGGGCTCCAGGCTCCGGCGGCGAGCACCGCCACCTCGCACGCGATGGCGCCGCGGTCGGTGATCACCTTCTTCACCCGACCCTCGCCGGTCTCGAAGCCGGTGACGCGCGTGAACGTCTCGATGCGCACGCCCTTGGCCTTCAGCGCCTTCGCGTAGCCCCAGAGGAACGCCCACGGAAAGATGACTCCGTCTTCGGCGTTGAAGGCGGCGAGCTGCACGCCCTTCATGCTCAGCCCGGGCACGAGATCGCGCGCGCCCTCGATCGAGAGCAGGCGCGTGTTCACGCCGTGCCGGTTGTGCAGCTCGGCCGACCGCTCGAGCTTCTCGGCGACCTTCGTGCTCTTCGCGAGGAACAGGTACCCGCCCTGGCGCAGCCACACGTTGATGCCGAGGTCGCGGGCGAACGACTTCATCAGCTCGATCGACCGGCGCGCGAGGCCGACGTTCGTCGCCGTGCCCCACTGCATGCGGACGCCGCCGCCGTTGCGGCCGCTCGCTCCGTGGCAGAGGTAGCCCTTCTCGAGCAGCACGACGTCGGTGACGCCGCGCCGCATCAGGTTGTACGCGAGCGCGAGCCCCATGATGCCCGCGCCGATGATCACGATCTGCGCGCGCTCCGGCACCGGGGCGTCGGGCTTGAGCGGGTGCACGCCGGGCGTCACGCCGAGGGCCGCCGGCACTCCGCCGAGCGTGGGCTGCTCCTCCACGTTCGGCGCGCTCGCCCAGTACGACAGCTCCGTCGGGTTCAGCGGAGGCCGCGGCGTGAACGGCAGCACGTGCTCGGGCTTCGCCTTCGCCTCGCGCGCGAGCAGCGACGCGACCGTCGCGTGGCACTGCTTGCCCTGGCACATGCCGGTGCCGAAGCCGGTGTACCGCTTCACCGACTCGATGTCGGCGTAGCCCTTCGCGATCGCCTCGCGGATCTCGTCGGCGGTCACGTCCTCGCACGAGCAGACCATCGTCTTCATGCGAGCACCCCCGCCGCGCGGCGGCCGCGCTCGACCGACTCGGCGGCGCTGCACGGCCCGAGCTGCTCTCCGGCGACGACGACGTCGGGGTGCGCGGTGCGGCCGTCCGCATCCGCCTCGACGATGAAGCGGGTGCCGTCGAAGACGACGCGGGCGCCACCCTGGCGCGCGAGCTCGAACGCGGGAGAGCCCGCCGCGCACACCGCGACCGCGTCGCACGAGACCTTCTCTTCGACGCCGCCGCGCTTCACCGTCACGCTGGTGACGGAGTTGAAGCCGTGCGCCGCCACGATCTCCGCGCCCACCGCGAGCGACTCGGCGCCGCAGTCGTGCACGAGGCGCGCGAGCCGTTCGGCCTCGGCGGCGTCCCCGACGATCGCGATGCGGTCGCCGGGCAGCACGCGGTGCCGGCGGATCATGCGGCTCACCGCGCGCGCCGCGTAGATGCCGGGCAGATCGTTGTTGCCGAACGCCGGCAGCGACGGGTGCGCTCCGACGGCGATGAGCAGCTTCTTCGCGTAGACCTTGTAGAGCCGCTCGTTCGCGATGACCGCGAGGAAGCGGCCGCCGTCGTCTTCGAACAGGCCCATCACGTTGTGCTGCAGGCGCACGCGCGGAGACGCGAACGGCAGCTCGACTCCCTCGCCTTCGGGAACGCCGTAGGCCGAGCGCCCGCCGGCGAAGCTCTCGCGCTCGAGGACGAGGTGCTCGACGCCGCGCTCGAGCAGCGCCTGCGACGCCGCCAGGCCGCTCGTGCCGGCCCCGACGATCGCGATGGGCACCTTCACGATCTCGGCCGGCGCCCGCGGCGGCGCCTCGCGGTCGGGCAGCTTCCCCAGGCCCGCCAGTTGCCGCGCGACGACCGCCATCACGTCTTGCGCGATCGGCACGCCCGCGAGCATCTCGTGGTGGTTGAGGCCGTGCGGGAACATCCAGTCGGTGGCGGCGAACAGGTCGAGCTTCGCGGAGGGGAACGCGTTCTGCCGCTCGAGCCGCATGCCGTTCGTCGCCGGCACGCGGCAGGTGAAGACGTTCGGCACGCCATCGACGCGCATCAGGCACTGCGAGCACGCCGCGGCGAAGCAGTAGGGCCCGCGCGGCCGGTGGTACTTCACGCTGCGCGCGAACAGCGGCTCGCCGGCGGCGACGAGCGAGCAGGCGACGGGCTCTCCCGCGCGGGCGGGGAGGGTCTGTCCGTCGAGGTCGATGGAGATGTCGTGGGCTTTCGGATCCAGACGCGGCACGGAGGCCTTCGCTTAGGCGGCGGCGGCACGCTCGGCAAGCACGGCGCGGCAACGCGCGGAGGTGGCCCAGCGGTGACGGTCACGCACAGCGAACAGCGCCACGTTAGAGATCTTCGAGCGTTCCGCGATGACCTGCCGCGCTGCGCGCGAATCGAAGCTTCGGCTCGGTGACGCGACTGCGGGCGGTGGGGGCGGCTCTTACGATGTGAGCTGTATGGTTGCTCTGCAAGTGGTGATGTTGGGGGTGTGCAGCGCTTCGGCGGTGCCGGTCGAGCTCTCTGGCGGTAGCTGGACGCTCGAAGTGACGTTGGATCAGCAGTACCCGAAAGGGATGCTCACGAAGAACGGCGAGACGTTCAGGCTCATCAAGCCGAAGCTCTCGCTGAGGACGACGCTGGTCGAGAAGGACGCGGTAACCACGGAGTACCGGTTGCAGTTCGGGATCGATCAGTGCGCGCACGCGAAGCCGACGCCTCCGGGCGAGTGGCCGGGGCCGTGCGCTTATCCCGACGGCGCCGCGCCTCCGGTGCGGCTGCAGCTGTACGACCTGCTGGTTCAGCGCCGCAAGAGCGGGGCGAACGAGAAGTACACCGCCACCTGCGTGCCGACGAGCGGGGAAGGGCCCAGCTGCAGGCTGCAGGGCGAGGTCGGGCCGCCGCCGAAGACGGCCTCGCGCTGAGGACGGAAAAGCCGGGGACGTGGACGACTCGACGGGCCCGGGTTCGTTGACCGGGACGTTGGCGGGGACGTTGGCGGGGACGTTGGCGCGTTGGCGGACCTGAGAGGGCACGCCTACTGCGGTTGCACCCCTCGGCCCTTCGAGTCCGTGCACGCGTAGGCGCCGCCCTCGGCCCGGCAGCTGAAGGTCGAGCTGCACCGCGACAGCGTCCACGCCAGCACTCCGCGGCGATCGGCGTAGGGCTTCGGCTCCATGCACTCGGTCTCCGGCTCGAGCTGCCCGCCGAGCTCGCGCTCAGAGCGCAGCATCAGCTGAGGCACCGTCCTGGCGACGGCCAGCTCGCTCGAGTCTTTGAGGCAGAAGCCTCCGTCGAAGCAGACCAGCGCGGCGCCGCAGCCTTCCCAGTGCCTCCAGCCCGGCGCCGACAGCTGCACGCTGCCCGCCGGCAGGTAATACGGAGTCGACCCGCCCTGGCCCCCCGCCAGCGACGCCAGCGCCGACACCGCGGCCTTCGCGCCCGACAGCGCCGCCTGCGTCGCCTCGGTCGATCGCGGCTTCTGGTACTCGCGCGAGGGAGCCTCGGCCACCAGCACCAGCTTCTCCTCGGTACAGCCGAGGGCCCTCGCGACCGGTCCGCGCTCGTGGGCGCAGGCCGCCGCGAAGATCACGCTGAGGTACGCCATTCGCACGGCGCGCGGTTATAAGCGCCCGTCATGATCCAAGCGCACGTGAAAGTTCCGGCCCCGTTCAACGAGACGGTGAAGACCTACGCCCCGGGCTCGCCCGAGCGCGCGGAGCTCAAGAGCGCTCTCGCGAAGCAGAGCGCCGAGAAGGTCGAGATCCCGCTGCTCATCGGCGGCAAAGAAGTGCGCACCGGCAAGCTGCTCGACGCGCGCGCTCCGCACCGCCACAGCCAGGTCATCGCGCAGATCCACGAGGCCGGCGCCGGAGACGTCGAGAAGGCGATCTCCGCCGCGATGGCCGCCAAGCCCGCGTGGGCCGCGATGCCCTTCGCCGATCGCGCCGCCGTCTTCCTCCGCGCCGCCGAGCTGCTCGCTGGCAAGTACCGCTCGATCTTGAACGCGGCCACGATGCTCGGGCAGTCGAAGACCGCCTACCAGGCCGAGATCGACTCCGCGTGCGAGTCCATCGACTTCCTGCGCTGGAACGTCCACTTCGCCTCCGAGCTCTACGCGCAGCAGCCCGTCAGCGGCCCCGGCATGTGGAACCAGTCGGACTACCGCCCGCTCGACGGCTTCGTGCTCGCGGTCGCGCCGTTCAACTTCACCGCCATCGCGCTCAACCTCTGCACCGCTCCCGCGCTGATGGGGAACACGGTCGTCTTGAAGCCCGCGAGCACCGCCATCGTTTCCGGCTGGCGCATCATGGAGTTGCTCCGTGAGGCGGGCCTGCCCGAGGGCGTCATCAACTTCCTCCCCGGCCCCGGCAGCCTCGTCGGCAACGCCGTGCTGCAGAGCCCCGATCTCGGCGGAGTCCACTTCACCGGCTCCACCGGCGTCTTCAACGGCATGTGGAAGACGGTCGGCAGCAACATCGACCGCTACAAGCAGTACCCGCGGCTCGTCGGCGAGACCGGCGGCAAGGACTTCATCTTCATCCACCCCAGCGCCGAGGGAGACCTCGACGCCGTCGCCGTCGCCATCACCCGCGGCGGCTTCGAGTACCAGGGCCAGAAGTGCAGCGCCTGCTCCCGCGTCTACGTGCCCGAGTCGCTCTGGCCGAAGCTCGAGTCGCGCCTCGTGCCGATGATCAACGAGCTGAAGATGGGCGACGTCGCCGACTTCCGGAACTTCATGGGCGCCGTGATCGACGAGAAGTCGTTCGCGAACGTCTCGAAGTACATCGAGCTGTCCAGGTCGAGCACCGACGCCAAGGTGCTCGCCGGCGGCGAGACCGATCGCAAAGAGGGCTGGTTCGTTCGGCCCACGCTCGTGAAGACGACCAACCCGCGCCACAAGGTGATGACCGAGGAGATCTTCGCGCCGCTCGTCGGCCTCTACGTGTACCCCGACGACAAGTACGTCGAGACGCTGCGCGAGTGCGACCAGGCGGCTGCTTACGCGCTCACCGGCAGCATCTTCGCGCGCGACCGCGCGGCGATCGCCACCGCGAGAGACGAGCTGCGTCACGCCGCCGGCAACTTCTACGTCAACGACAAGCCGACCGGCGCCGTCGTCGGCCAGCAGCCCTTCGGCGGCAGCCGCGCCTCGGGCACCAACGACAAGGCCGGCTCGATGCTGAACCTCGTGCGCTGGACCAGCCCGCGGACCATCAAGGAGACGTTCGCTCCGCCGACGGTCGTGGGCTACCCCTTCATGGGGGCGGAGTGAGCCGGCCGGCCGGGTTGCGGTTACACTGCCGTCCGTGAGCGACACGAAGTTCAGCGCCCGGGAGCTCCTGCGCGAAGCAGGCCTGCGCACCACGCGCCCGCGCCTTCGTGTGCTCGAGCAGCTCGGCCGCGCCAGCACGCCCATCTCCCACGGAGAGCTCGTCGAAGAGCTCGAGCAGCAGGGCATGGACCGCACCACCGTCTATCGCAACCTGCTCGATCTCACCGACGCCGGGCTCGTGCGCCGCAGCGATCTCGGAGACCATGTCTGGCGCTTCGAGCTCAAGCGCGGCGACGCCGAGCGCGAGCCCGAGCACCCGCACTTCACGTGCACCGACTGCGGCACCGTCGAGTGCCTGCCCGAGGTGACCGTGCAGGTCGCGCGCGGCCAGCGGGCTCCCAAGTCGATCGTGCGCCGGCAGGTCGAAGTTCAGTTACGAGGCTTGTGTGACGACTGCGCCTGAGGTTCATCCCGACGCCTGCAACGTCCACGCGCCGGTCCTGCCCGACAAGGCCGAGTCGCGCATGCGCTGGGTCGTCTACCTGACGGCCGCGATGATGGTGGCCGAGCTCGTCTTCGGCTACCTGTCGCGCTCGCTCGCGCTGACCGCCGACGGCTGGCACATGATGACGCACGTCGGCGCGCTCGGGCTCTCGGCCGTCGCCTACTGGTACGCCCGCACTCGCGCGCACGAGCCCAGCTTCGCGTTCGGCACCGGCAAGGTCTACGCGCTCGCCGGCTTCTCGAGCGCCGTGCTGCTGCTCATCGTCGCCGTGCTGATGGCGTACAGCGCGGTGATGCGCCTCATCACGCCCGAGACGCTCAAGTTCGCCGAGGCCATGCCGGTCGCCGTCATCGGCCTGCTCGTGAACCTCGTCAGCGCCTGGCTGCTCGCCGGCGGGCACAGCCACGACCACCACGATCACGCGCACGATCACGATCACGATCACCACCACGACCACAACCTGCGCGCTGCCTACCTCCACGTCGTCGCCGACGCGCTCACCTCGGTGCTCGCGATCGTCGCCATCGCCGCGTCCCACTTCTGGGGTTGGGGCTGGGTCGATCCCGCCGTCGCGATCCTCGGCTCGGTCATCATCATCAGGTGGGGCCTCAAGCTCTGCTCCGAGAGCGCGCGCCAGCTCGTCGATCTCGATCCCTCGACGAAGAGCCGCGACGCCGTGCGCGCCGCCCTCGAAGGCATGGGCGACACCCGCGTGTGCGATCTGCACCTGTGGCGCGTCGGCCCCGGCCGCATCGTGTGCGTCGTCGCCGTGCAGGCGAAGAGCCCGCGCCCGCTCGAGGAGTACAAGAAGGCCGTCTACGCCGCCGTGCCGGTGGAGCACCTCACCGTCGAAGTGCGGCCGGCGTGAGGGATTTCCGCCTTCCCGGCGACGAGGCGATCTTTCACGCGCTCAACGGGCTGAAGCTGCCGTGGCTCGACGCGGTCATGGTGTTCGCCACCAGCCGCGAGTTCGGGCTCGCGATGGCGCTGTTCGCGGGGCTGTGGGTGCTCGGCAGCCTGCGGAAGGCGGCGATCCGCGCGGTCGCGCAGGCCGGCCTCGCGGTGCTGATCACCGATCGCGTCGGACACGCGGTCATCAAGCCGCTCATCGGGCGCATCCGCCCCTGCTACGCGCTGCCGAAGGGCACCTTCCGGCAGCTCGCCGAGGCGGGGAACGCAGGCTCGCTGCCCTCGCTGCACGCGGCCAATGCGTTCGCGGTGGCGATGGCGGTGACGCTCGTGTGGCCGTACTCCGCGCGCGTGGTGTTTCCGCTCGCTGCGCTGATCGCCGTCAGCCGCGTCTTCGTCGGAGTCCACTGGCCCAGCGACGTCGCCGCCGGAGCCCTGTTCGGCTGCGCGGTCTCCGCGCTCATTCACTTCACGGTCACGTTGCTTCTGAAGCACCGGCAGCCTCCGCGCCCCGTAGCGCCCTGACGTAGATTCGGCGAATCTTTCTCTTCATCCCCATCGCTGCCGGCACCGGCCGGGTCCGCATGCCCGTCGTCGGCGCGAGCGTCGCGCTGATCTGTGTCGTCGCGTTCTTCGCCACGTGGGTGTTCGGCTCCCGGCAGCCCGACCTCGCCGCCTTGGACGCCGCGAGGCGCTACTGGGTCGAGCACCCGTACCTCGCTGCACCCGAGGCGCTCATCGAGGACCTCGACGAGCCGCCGGCCGAGCTCGCCGCGCCGGACAGCGACGTCCTCGCCCAGGAGCAGGCCGAGCTCGACCGCCTCGTTCGCCGTGTCATCGATTCCGCCGGCGGCTCGATGCGTCGCTTCGCGCTCGTGCCCGCCCGCGGCCTCGCGCAACCCGGTTGGCTCACCAGCATCTTCCTGCACTTTGGGTGGATGCACCTGCTCGGGAACCTGCTGTTCCTCTACATCGTCGCGCCACTGCTCGAAGATGCGTGGGGGCGCGCGCGCTTCCTCCTCTTCTATCTGGCAGGGGGACTCGTCGCGAACCTCGCGCAGTACGCGCTCGACACGAAGTCGAATGTCGCGATCGCCGGCGCCTCGGGAGCGATCGCTGCCTGCATGGGCGCGTTCGCGATCCGCTTCGCCGCTCAGCACGTGCGCATGGCCTATTTCATCTGGCTGCTGCGCCCGTGGGTGGGGACCAAGATGGTGCCGGCGTGGGCCTGTGGCGCCGCCTGGTTCGCCCTCGAGCTGCTCGACCTTCGCCATGGCGGCGCCCGCGGTGTCGCGACCGGTGCTCACGTCGGCGGCTTCGTGCTCGGCGCCGTCCTCGCGCTCGGCCTGAAGGGGCTCGGCTACGACAAGGAGCTGCGCACTGCCGAAGAGGCCGAGCTCGACACGGCACACAAGGCTGACCTCATGCAGCAGGCCTCGATCGCCGCCGCGCGCGGTGAATACGACGTCGCGCGGGAGAACCTCGTCGAGCTGCTCAAGCTCGTCCCCGGCCGCGAGGACGCCGAGCTGCTGCTCGCCGAGCTCGATGTCAAGACGGGCAGGGGAGCCGCGCGCCTGGAGAAGTGCTTGCGGCGGCTCGTGTCGCAGCGTCAGAGCGGCGCGCTGAGCGCCACGCTCTCTCGCGTCGCCGACGCGCTGCAGCCGTCGATGCTCTCGACCGGCTTCGCGCTGCAGCTCGCGAAGGAGCTGCTGGCGCTGAAGCACGCCAAGCACGAGCCGATGATCGCTCCGCTGCTCGAGCATGCCGCGACCGCCGGTGGCCGGCTTGCTGCCGAGGCCGACGCTCTTCGCGCCCGGCTCTCGGGCCCGCTCGCCGACGTCACCTCGGCCTCGCCGCCGGCGAGTGAGCCGGTGGTGAACGAGGTGCAGTTCGTCCGCCTCTCCGCGCAGGGGCTCACGCTGGTGAACGGAGCCGACGAGCGGACGGTGCCGTTCGAGCGCATCGTCGCGGTGCACGCCGGCGTCGCCGCCGTCGAGGGCCGGCGCGTGCTGCTCGTCGATCTCGTGGTGCGAACGCAGCCGCCGCTGGCGCTGCGGCTGACCTCCGACGACCGCGCAGTGCCGGGCCTCTTCCCCGCGGGCACGCCGGTGCCGCAGGCGTGGCGCACGTTCATCGAAAAGCTCTTGAGCGTGTCCAAGGCGACGCGGCTGCACGGCGAGCAGCTCGCGACGTACGAGAACCCCGCTGCTGTCACCGCTGCCTGGTCCGGTCGCGTGTAGGCCGGGCGGTCACCGCGCTGCTGAAGCACCGCCAGCCTCCGCGCCCCGCAGCGCCCTGACGAGCCCGAGCCGCTCGAGCGTTCGCAGCGCCAGCCAGCCGAGGTCGAGCTCGTACCAGCGCAGGCCCATGCGCGCAGAGTGGGGCAGGGCGTGGTGGTTGTTGTGGAAGCCCTCTCCGAACGAGAGGACGCCGAGCAGCCAGTTGTTGGTGCCCATCTCGGCGGCGCCGTCGATCTCGTAGCGGCGCTCGCCCCACGCGTGCGACGCGTAGCCGACGGCCCAGTGCCCGAGGATGCCGATGGCGGTGCGGAGACAGATGCACGCCGCGACCGCTTCCGGTCCCAGGGTGACGCCGACGACGAGCGCCAGCGCGAGCACGTGCAACGGCCACGTGCGCTCGAGGAACTGCAGCCACCGATCCCGGAAGACGTCTTCGGGCAGCCGCGCCTCGAAGAAGCGCGGGTTCGGCGGCGCGAACGACAGGTGCAGGTTCCACCAGAAGTCCTGCGCCATCGAGTGCCGGTACGCGAAGTAAGCCGGGCAGTCGGGCTCGTTCTGGAAGTGATCGCGCACCGAGTGCAGCCGCGCCCACGAGAGCGGCCCCCCGAGGCCGGTGAGCACGAACAGCTCCGCGAGGATGCCGCGCACGATCGGACCCGCCTCGTACGTGCGGTGGATGACGCCCCGGTGCAGCCCGACGGAGTGCCCCAGGCACAGCGTCACGAACGCGAGCGCGAGGGAGATGAGGGTCAGCTGCGGCGTCAGTGCCGGCAGGCCGATCGCCACGCCCGGCAACAACATCCCCCACAGCCACAGCGACTTCCCGAAGTCGAACCGGACACTTCCGAAGCGGGCGGGCACCATGACTCTCGGTACCGAATGCACGCTACGCAGTTGCGGCCGTGGGGGCGGGCCACTCCAACGAGACCACGGATCTTTGCGGGACCTGGATCGACTCAGGTCCAGAGTTCGGGCGCTTGCAGCACAGCATCGAGGGGCCGCGACGACGATTCGAGGACTTGGCGGAGAAAGATCCGTGGTCTCGCCGGAGAGGCTCGCATCCACCGGCCCATCGGCCTCTCACGTGGACGCGACAATTGGGGACCGGCATCTTTTCTCGGCTGCGATGGGTGAGCGGGCTTTCTCCAGGTCCCGCTGGCCGTTCACGCGAAGCGGACACGAGCGAGCGGACAAATTCCGTGCGCTCGCGGCGCAGCGGGCCGAGCAGTCGTGCCGCCATGGGCGCGCTGGAGCGCTGCACGATCGTCCCGCGGTGAGCACCTCGCGAGCTGACACACGGCGAATGCGGAGTACTTCGCGAAGGGGCTGCACCGGGAACGGCGGGCGCCCGGGGGGCCTTGGGGGGGCTGCGACTTGTGAGGAATCCATGACGCAGTTTGGAATTTTTCTGAACTGCGTAACGGCCGTCTCACAACTCGCAGACCCCCGCGGGTAGCGGAAGTGCGGCGGCGCTCCCGCCGCAACGGGCGTGGCTGGTCGTGTCGCCGTGTGCGCGCTGAATCGCGCCGTGGACCGAACTTCGGGCAAGGGCTTGCCCGTCGTGTTCTCTGCGTTGACTCGCGAGAACAGCCCGCGCTCGCGCTGTTCAGAGGCGCGGCCAAACTTGCCGCGAGGCCTTTTACCGGGCGGTCTGACACGCATCCGGACCGAAGAAGATGCCTGTCCCCCTTTAGGCCTTTAGGCGACTTCGCGGATCGTGCTCTCCGGCACCGGCAGGCCGAGCGAGCGCTGACCCACCCGCGTGCGGATGATCGCGCCGAAGGAGACGCACAGCGCCGCCGAGATGAGCAGCGGGCCGAGCACCGGCACGACGCCGAGCAACATCATCACCAGCAGCCCGCTCGCGAGCACGGCAGCCTGCGTGCGGCGCAGGCGGGCGATCGGAAACCGCGAGCCGAGCGTGTTGGCCAGGGCCAGCATGCCCATCACCATCGCGAGGCCGCCGAGCAGCCACATCAGCACCATCACCGGAATGCCGATGACCGTGAGCACCAGCAGCACGGTGAGCGGGACCGCGCCGATGAGCGCGAGCAGCCCGGCGAGGCCGCTCTTCACCGGCTCTGCCTTGATCTCCGCCTCGATGTTCCGCATCCGGTTCGGAGCGAACATCATCAGCAGGAACCCCAGCCCGAAGAACGTCGCGAAGTTGATGAGGAACGCGGCGACACCGCTCTTCTCGTTGCTCTTCTCGACGTTCTTCACCGCGGGAAGCGCGCCGACCATCGGCTTGAGGCCGCCGGAGGTGAACGAGACCTCTTCGCCCTTCACGATGGCGCCGTCGCCCTTCTTGACGGTGCCGCCGAACGAGACGGCGTCGCCGTCGACGATGGTGCCGTCACCGAGGATGACGTCTCCGCCGAAGGCCACGACGTCGCCCTTCGCGACGACGCCGTCGCCGAGCGTCACCGAGCCGCCGAACGAGACGACGTCGTCGACGACCTCGCCGTCCTCGATCTCCACGGGGCCGGTCGACTGCGTCTTGCCGTTGTGCGGCTTGAGCGCCTTCGCCTTCACCGCTTCGGCCTGAGGCGGCACCGGCGGAGCAGGGGGCACCGCCGGAACGGCCACGGGCGCCGGAGGAGGAGGAGGCGGCACCTCGGCGACCGCCGCCGGGCTCGCCGGCTTCACGATCAGCATCTTCCCCTCGCGGTGCAGCTCGAGGCCGTGCACCTTCACCAGCGCCTCGATCGCCTCCTCCGCGGTGACGTCTTTGAGGTGCACCTCGGCGGGCACGTTGAGCTCGCCCGTCGCGATGAGGTTCACCTCGCCCTTCGTCGCGATGGCGTTCAAGGCCTCGCCGAGCGTGCCGCGATAGTCGACCTCGATGGGACCCGCCGTCAGCGCCAACAGCACAATCGCCGCAACCATCACGCCACCTTCCCTTCGGAGCCGAGCTTCTTCAGTGCGATGACGCTGCTCACGAGCATCGCGGCGAGCCCCATCGCGACCGGTACCGCGGCGGTCCGCCAGAGCACCTCGAACGCGCTGGCGACTCCGATGAACGCCTCGCGCATGGTCACGAAGGCGCCGGCGAACGAGAGGCCGAGGCCGTGCACGGTGGTGCCGTGCGACATGAACGCGATGATGCCGGCGGCGAACGCGCCGACGGTGATGAACACCGCGAGCGCGATGTCGCGCGGGGCCATCGCCGGCGCCGGCGCCGCGGCCACCTTCTGCATCACCTGGTGGACGAAGTCGGCCGGCGGCAGCGGGTCGGCGAGCCGCAGCAGATCTTTCTCGAGCTGGCGGTGCTCTTCGAGCAGCGCGTCGCGCTCTTCGGGCGTCAGGCCGTCGAGCAGCTGCTCGAGCTCGGCGTCGGTCTGGGGTTCTTTCTCGGTGCTCATGTCGTCTTCGCCTGCATCACCTTGCGCAGCTTCTCACGCGCGCGGAAGAGCCGGGCCATGATGGTCCCCGGCGCGACGTCCATCACTTCGGCGATCTCTTTCGTGGTGCGGCGCTGCACGTAATACAGCGCGAGCACCTCGCGATCGTCGGCGCTCAAGGTGGACATCGCGTCCTCGAGCGACTTCTTCTCCTGCTTGTCGATGGCGGTCTGCTCGAGCGAGGCGTCGCCGGTCGGCAGCGCGTTCGCGTGGTCCTCGACGTCTTCGGTCGTCATGCGCGAGCGGCGGCGCAGGATGTCGAGGCAGAGGTTGCGCGCGATCGCGAGCACCCACAGATCGAACGGCCGCGACTCGTCGTACCGCTGCAGGTTCTGGTACGCGCGCAGGAACGCCTCCTGCGCGACCTCGGAGGCCTCCGCGTCCGACCGCAGCAGGCGCAGGCACAGGCCGTAGACGGGGCGCTGTACCGAGCGGACGAGCTGGGCGAACGCGTTCGAGTCTCCGCGTCTCGCGCGCCGGACCTCTTCGAGGAAGGGGACCGCTGGCTCCGCCGCCATGATCGACAGGCTTAAGGGGTCAGCCAGCGACAACGAAAGAGCAGGGTTCACGCCTCGACATACGGACTCCCCCCTCGGGCATTGCGGTGATTATTTCCTGCGAAAGTTCGGGCGGTTACCGCCCTTTCCGCGAGGTGCGCCAGGCCGCTTCGGAGCGCTGCCCCGGTAGCCGCCGCGCTGGGGGCGGTTGCCGCGCTCGGGGGCCTCGGCGTCGGGGTTGGCCGGGTAGAAGCCGCTGCTGCCTCGGCGGGGGGCAGTGGTGAAGGAGGGCGGCCCGTCGGACCTCGAGTCGCGGGAGCCGCCGCGCTGCTCGCGAGACTCGCGGCCGCGGTCGGAGCGCTCGCCGCGGAAGCCGCCGCCACGTTCGGAGCGCTCGCCGCGATCATTACGGAAGCCGCCGCCACGCTCGGAGCGCTCGCCGCGCTCGCTGCGGAAGCCGCCGCCACGCTCGGAGCGCTCGCCGCGATCATTACGGAAGCCGCCGCCACGCTCGGAGCGCTCGCCGCGCTCGCTGCGGAAGCCGCCGCCGCGCTCGGAGCGCTCGCCGCGATCGTTGCCCAGCCCGCCGCCGCGCTCGGAGCGTTCGCCGCGGTCGTTACGGAAGCCGCCGCGCTCGGCGCGCTCGCCGGGGTCGTTGCGGAAGCCGCCGCGCTCGGCGCGCGCGCCGCGGTCGTTGCGGAAGCCGCCGCCGCGCTCGGAGCGCTCGTTGCGATCGTTGCGGAAGCCGCCGCGGCCGGTGCGTTCGCCGCGGTCGCTGCGGAGGTCGCCGCGCTTCTCGCCGTCGCGCCCGCCGCGGAAGCCGCGCCGCTCGGGGCGTTCGCCGCGATCGTCTCGGAACCCGCCGCGGTCGTCGCGCTCCTGCTCCTCTCCCGCGGGCACGTGCCGATCGGTGGTCGCGGAGAAGTGAAACAGCCGCTTCACCACGAGCGTGGCGTACGAGCCCGGGGGCAGCGTGAACGCGACGTTCAGCTTGTACTGATCGCGGTTGAGCTCGTCGAACGTCGCCTTCCCGAGCACGAGCTTGTGCGGATACACGAGCACGGGCCGCAGCTCGTGCTTGAACCAGAGCAGCTTCTCGGCGCCCTTCACGCGCAGCTGCTCGAGCGTGAGCTTGTCCTTGCCGAGCGCCCACAGCGCCGCCTCGCGCACCTGGTCGTCCTCGAACTTCGTCTCCGGAGACAGCAGCGGGAACCTCAGCCCGCGCAGCTTCTCCAGCACCTCGGGGGCGGCGTCCCGGTGAAAGAGCAGCGTGCCCGCCTGGTACGGCATCGGGAACAGGTGCTCGCGCGGGAACATCAGCTGCAGCAGCCGGCGGACGCCCTCGTTCCACAGCCAGGACTGGAACGTGAACAGCTGCAGGGCGCGGTAGTCGGAGTCCACCTGCAGGAACGCGTTCAGGAAGTCGCGCGGCTTCTCGCGCAGCGCCGAGAGGATCCGGAAGTACTTCCGATTCGCGGGGAAGGGGCAGCGCGCGCTCCAGTCGCCCCAGTGCTCCGACCAGAACTTCTTCACCTTCGCGTCGTCGGTGCGGTCGAGCGGGCTCGGCACCGCCATGAAGTTCTTGAGCGCGGCCTCGTGATCTCCGCGCAGCAGGTCTTTCGCGATGAAGCCCTGGCCGTGCTTGAGCGACCCGAAGCGCTGATCGTCGAAGTAGTTCACCACGCCCAGCCGGTTCACCTCCGCGGCGGCCAGGTTCACCTGCGGCAGCTCCTGCTCGCGGACCGCGCGCACCGTCACCGAGAACCGGTTCGACGTGATGTTCGCGGCCGACAGCGGCTGGTCCGTGCGGCCGAGGAACTTGAGCCGCAGATCCTCGTCCTGCATGTCGACGTCGAAGCCGTCGACCGCGATGAGCTGCTCGGTGCGGCCCTGCTTGTCCTTCAGGCCGCAGTAGCTGATCGAGCCCGGCCGCAGGCCGAACCGGTCGCGGATGCGCGCGATGGCGTCGAACGTCGACAGCTTCTGCTTGTCCATCAGGTAGACGCGGTGCTCACCCGAGGGGACCTCGTCGAAGCGGAACGACTCCTTGACGGAGAAGTCTTCGGGTCGCTGCTTCAGACGCATGCAGCCCCTCTAGCACCCGCGGGCCGCTTAGTGACCCGGCAATCATCCGCGCAGCGACAGCCGCCCGTTTGGCCGGATGACAGGGCACGGATCGTCACCGATCACGCCGGCAACCAAACCGGCATGAAATTCAGAATTAAGCCTGTCCGGCAGGGACAGGGGGTAGGCCCCCTGGTGATTCTGGCCCTGTTGGGCACGGGCTGCGCCAGCAATCTCGCGCAGATGCAGACCGCGCGCGCCCTCGAGCCCGGCCAGCTCCGCATGAGCGGCGGCGTCGGCTGGTACGTCCCCGCCGGCCAGATCGGAGCCCTCGCCGGCGACGGCGTCCAGGTCGCCAAGCAGGGCATCGAGTCCGCCGTCAACAACGAGGAGTTCGAGCTCTCCGAGCAGCAGAAGCGCCGCATCGCGATTCACTCCGTCTCGCTCGCCGCGATGAACCCGTACCCCAACGTACACGTCGAGGCCCGCCTGGGCGTGCTGCCGCGCCTCGACGTCGGCATGCGCTACAGCATCGACGCCGTCCGCGCCGACGCGAAGTTCAACTTCTTCCACGACGGCGTGAATGACCCCGAAGACGGCCTGCCCCGCAGGAGCAAGGACATCGCCATCGGCTTCATCGTCAGCAAGCAGCTCTTCCAGCCGGCGGTCGGCGACATGATGGGCATGATCCGCCTCGACAACTTCAGCCGCTGGGACTTCGAGGTCCCGCTCTACGTCAGCATCGACGTCAGCCGGTACTTCGGCGTCTACGGCGCCGGCCGCTATCGCTACACCACCGCCAGCTTCGACCAGCACGTCCGCTACAAGAACCCGAACGACTGCGGCTGCAGCGAGAGCACCTACGTGGTCACCACGCCCACCCGCATGCAGGCCCACTTCTACGGAGCCACCGCCGGCATGCGCGTCGGCAGCGCCCGCTTCTCGTGGATGCTCGAGATCACCGTCGGCCACACCAACGCGAAGACCCGGCTGCTCGACCAGGACGTCGAGATGGGCGGCCTCACCTTCTACCCGTCGACGGGAATTGCGTTGACCTTCTGAGCGCAGGCGCGTCAGGCTCGTCAGGGCCATGCACCTGCGCCTGCTGCTGCTCGCCGCCGTCCCGGGGGTCGCGGTCCTCGCTGCCTGCGGCCCCGGAACCGGAGTCACCCAGTGCAGCGGCGAGGTCCAAGGCAAGGTCACCGGCACCTTCAGCGTCTGCAACGAGCTCGACCAGCGGTACCTGCAGAACCTCAACGAGTTCTCGCTGACCGCCGCCTTCACCGAGCTGCCGACCTCGTTCGTGCTCAACGCCGAGTGGCAGCTGCGCGGAGAGCCCGACGCCCGCGACTACACGCAGGACCTGCCGAACGTCGAGTGCAAGATCACCGTCCGGAAGGGCACTCCCCAGTGGCTCGCCCGCAAGGGCGCGGGGCTGCCGGCGTCCGGCACCTGCGGCCTCACCCTCGCCGCCGTCGAGGCCAACCCGCAGGACGGAAACGTCATCACCTACAAAGCTCGGGGAACCATGACGGCGCGGCTCGAAGGAGTCCCCGGCACCGGCGCCACCGAGGTCGTCACGCTTCAGATGAGCTTCTGCCAGGGAGACGCCGCCTTCTGCCCCCCGCCGCCGACCCCGTGACGACCGTCTCAAGGCTCTTCGAAGGTTGAAGGCCCTCTGCTAGTGTCCGGCCGTCTTGGCTCAGTCACCGCCGATCCCCCTCACCGACGAGGTCCAGACTGGAGGGCCCCCGAAACTGGGGCAGGTCTACGCCCCCGGTCAGATCAAGGGGCCGAGGCTGTCGGGGCGGTTCGCTGACGGCAAGCAGGGCGAGTTTCCGCTGGGCAACAAGACGTCGCTGGGCCGCCACCCGAACAACACGCTGCGGCTCGTCGACCGCGAGGTCTCGAAAGAGCACGCCAGCATCGAGCGCGTCGGCAACACGTTTCTGCTCAGAGATCTCAACTCGTCGAACGGCACGTTCGTGAACGGCCGAAAGGTGCGCGAGCTGCGCCTGCGCGACGGAGACGAGATCGCGCTCGGCAACAGCCGCCTGGTCTTCCACTCGGGCGAGGTCGGCCCCGGCGGCGGCACGCCCTCGACGTCGCCCGGCGTCACCGTCGTCGCTTCGGCGCACTCGATGCCCGCCTTCCTCGCGCAGGTCGAGCAGAAGGAAGAGGCCGAGTTCCGCCCGGCCGATCAGATCAGCGACATCAACTCGCTCAAGCAGGACTACGAGAAGCTGCGCATCGCGAACGAGTTCCACCGCTTCGTCGGCGCCGAGCGCGAGCTGAAGTCGCTGCTCGACAAGATTCTCACCGTCGCGTTCCAGCTGCTCGCGGCGGACAACGCCGTCATCTTCCTCCCCGACGAGTCCGGCAAGCTGCACGACGCCGCCGTCAAGAAGCGCAAAGAGAAGGAGATGGACCAGCCGGTCGTCGTCTCCGACACCGTGCTGCAGCGCGTGGCGCAGACGCGCTCGGCCGTGCTGACCGCCGACGCGATCCTCGACTCGCGCTTCTCGTCGTCCGAGTCGATCGTCGCGCAGGGCATTCGCTCTGCGATGGCGGTGCCGCTGCTGTCGAAGGGCGTGCTCAAGGGCGTGCTGTTCTGCGACACCCGCGAGCGCACCAACGCGTTCTCCGAGAAAGATCTGAAGGTCCTCTCCGGCATCGCCTCGCAGGCCGCCATCGCGCTCGAGAACGCCGATCTGGCGAAGAAGATCGAGGCCGAGGTCGTCACCCGCGCCGAGCTCTCGCGCTTCCTCTCGCCCGCCGTCGCCGAGATGGTGGTGCAGGGCAAGGTCGAGCTGCTGCGCGTCGGCCGCATGGCCGAGGTCAGCGTGATCTTCGCCGACATCCGCGGCTTCACCTCGATGTCCGAGAGCGAGTCTCCGCAGGAGACGGTCGCCATGCTCAACGCGTTCTTCACGCGCATGGCGCAGGTGATCTTCCGGCACGAGGGAAACCTCGACAAGTTCATCGGCGACTGCGTCATGGCGACCTGGGGCCCGCCGTCGCAGCACCCCGACGACGCCGCCCGCGCCTTGAAGGCCGCGCTCGAGATGCAGGCCGAGATCGCCGCGATGAACCAGGCGCGCGAGGAAGAGGGCCTCAAGCCCATCTCCGTCGGCATCGGCGTCAACACCGGCACCGCGGTCGTCGGCTACATGGGCTCGTCCGACCGCCACGAGTTCACGGCCATCGGCGACAGCGTCAACACCGCCTCGCGCCTGTGCGGCCTCTCCAAGGGCCAGGAGATTCTGGCCTCCGAGAACACCGTCCGCCGCGCCGGCCCCGGCTTCCTCATCGAGCCCGTCTCGGTGCTGCAGGTGAAGGGCAAAGAGAAGGGCGTCAACACGTTCCGCGTCGTAGGTCTGGCGTCCTGATAGGACTTGGCCCGTTCCGTGGGCCGCCCCGTCACCCAGACCTGCCCGAACTGCAACCGCGTACACGACGTGTCCGTGTACGTCTCGGGGCAACGTCTTCTCTGCAGTTGCGGCATTCACTTCGAGGTGCAACGAAACGACGTGGTTCCCTCCAGCGTTGGACGGGGATCAGTTTCGATGGCTGATTCATCTAAAGGGGCGCCAGTGCCTGATGGCCAGGAACCGACGCTGACTCCCGCGTCGCGTGGGCAAGGTGTGCCCACGCGTGCCGAAGGCGCGCCCGCGGTCGAGGCCCCCCCGGCCATCCCCGGCTACGAGCTGGTCGAGATCCTCGGCAAGGGCGGCATGGGCGAGGTCTGGCGCGCGAAGCAGCTCTCGCTGCAGCGGCTCGTGGCCGTGAAGGTGCTGCCTCCGCGCCTCGCGAAAGATCCCGAGTTCGTGGCGCGCTTCGAGAAAGAGGCGACGGCGCTCGCCGCCCTGAGCCACCCGAACATCATTCAGATCATCGACCGCGGCTCTTCCGGAGATCACTACTACTTCGTGATGGAGCTCGTGACGGGCAAGTCCCTGCGCGACATCATCTCGACCGGTCGGCCGACTCCGGCCGAGGCGCTGAAGCTCGCCGTGCAGATCTGCCGCGCCATGGAGCACGCGCACGGCCAGCAGATCATCCACCGCGACCTGAAGCCCGAGAACATCCTCGTCGACGCGCACGGCCACGTGAAGGTCGCCGACTTCGGCCTCGCGGGCATGCGCGGCGCCAAGAAGAACCTCGAGCTGACCGCCACCGCGGTCGCCATGGGCACGGTGAACTACATGGCGCCCGAGCAGCGCCGCGACGCGAAGAACGTCGACCACCGCGCCGACATCTACTCGCTGGGCGTCATGCTCTACGAGCTGCTCACCGGAGAGCTGCCGATCGGGCGCTTCAAGCTGCCCTCCGAGCGCATCCGCGGCCTCGATCCGCGCGTCGACGACGTGGTCGCGAGGATGTTGGAGAGCGACGCCGACGCGCGCCCCTCGGGCGCCCGCGAGATCGCCGCGGCGCTCGAGCCGCTGCTGAGCTCGTCGAGCCAGGCCTTCCTCGACGCGCCGCCGCCCGGGCATTCGACGGTGCCGAGCCGCTCGAAAGAGGCCGTGCCGTCGCAGCCGCCGTCGTACTTCCGGGGCAGCCGGCTGCCGGTCTGGGTGATCCCCGTCGCGCTGCTCGCGGGCATGGCGCTGCTCGGGGCGGGGCTGAAGCTGTGGCCCGCCGACGGCGGCGAAGAGGACCCTCGCATCGCGAAGGGCCCCGAGTGGTACGCCGACACCGAGGAGGACCTGATGTCGACGGTGAAGCTCGACGCCGGCACGATGGTGATCAACTTCGGCGAGAACGGCTCCGAGGCCCTCTACGCGCACGCGGGCATGTGGAAGCTCGAGGACGGGAAGCTCGTCGCGACGCAGTACGGGGCTCCGACGCACGACGGTCACCCGAAGCTCGTGCCGCGCACGTACGTCGCGCACCGCTACTTCTCGGCAGACGACGTCACCATCGAGGTCGGCGTCGAGGTGAAAGATCTGCCCGAAGACTTCCCGCGCCTCGCGCCCCGCACGCAGCGCTACGCCGAGGTCGCGTTCCGCATCAAAGACGTGCAGGTCAGCCTGTTCGCGCTGCCCGACGAGGGCCTCAAGCTCAACTGGCGCTACATGGCGGCCGACGGAAGCGAGCAGGTCGGCTCGAGCGGCGCCGACGTCGAGGCGCTCACCGCCGACGAGGTCCGCGTCCCCGCGGGGCGCTTCCGCGTGAAGCTGTGGCTGTCGAAGGGGAAGAACGGCGCGGTGAAGGTCGAGGCCCGCATCAACGGCAGCACCATCGTGCGTAAGGTGCTGCCCGGCCTGTCGGGCACCGTCGGCAAGGTCGCGCTCGGCTGCCGCAACCTCGTCTGCACGTTCGACGATCTGCAGGTGACCGGGAAGCCGCAGGCGCGGCCGTCGACCGGGTCGAAGGAGGCCCCCCGATGATCGCCGCGTTGCTGCTCGCCGCGCTCGGGCCCTGTGCGTCGCCGGAGGGCTGCACCGCGAAGCTGCGGGGCCCTCCCGAGCTCGTCGCCGCGGCCCGCGTCGCGCTCGGCCGCGTGAAGCTCGTCGAAGGCGAGCCGAAGGCGCCGCCGCAGAAGCTCGACACCAAGGTGCTGCGCGGAGACGTCGCGTTCTCGATCGAGCTCGAGCCTGCCGGCGACGGCGGAGAGCTCATCGTGCGCGCGCTCTCGCTGCACCGGCCGCCGTCGGTGTACGGCCTGACGCGCGTGAAGCCTCAGGCGCTGCCGAAGCCGAAAGACCGCGCCCGCGCGCTCGAGATCGCGCTCAAGCGCGGCATCGAGCAGGCGATGGAAGATCTGTCGGCCCAGCTCGCGGAGGCCGCCGGGCAGGGCAAGCGCACGCTGAAGCTCTCGGTGCGCGTGAACGGCCTGGGCAGCGACGCGCGCAAGCACGTCACCGAGCAGTTCATCCCCTGCATCAAGGGCCAGTTCGATCAGCTCGGCGCCGTCACCGAGCCCCACGAGGTCGCCGGCTACCTCGAGGACGTCGTCGAGTACGCCCCGGTGAAAGACGAGCCGCGCGACGCGCTGCAGTGGCAGGCGAACCGGCTGCGCGAGCTGAGCAACGGCGCCAAGGCGAAGTGCCTGCCTCCGGCGAGGTACCTCGCGAAGTTCCGGCCCGACACCGTGAACCGCGGCATCATCGTCGAGCTCGAGTAGCCATGCCGCGACGCGACGCCGCAGCGTACGAAGACGTCCTGGCGGCCATCGACGTCGGCACGAACGCGGTGCGCCTCGAGCTGGCGCGCATGCTGCCCGACGGCTCGCTCGAGACGCTGCACACCGAGCGGGACCCGGTGCGGCCCGGCGAAGGGCTCTTCACCTCCGGAGTAATGAAGCGCGAGGTCGCCGACCGCCTGCTCGCGACGCTGCGGCGGTACTCCGCGCTGTGCCGCCGCTACCGCGCGAAGGTGCGCGCGATCGCCACGAGCGCCGTGCGTGAGGCCCGGAACCGCGACGAGATCGTGCGGCGCGCGCGGCGCGAGGCCCAGCTCAACCTCGAGGTCGTCTCCGGCAAAGAAGAGGCGCGCCTCATCTGCATGGGCGTGCTCAAGGGGGCGCCCGCGCTGAAGCGCTCGCTGCTGCTCGACATCGGCGGCGGGTCGACCGAGGTCGCCTTCGCCATCGGCGAGCACGCGAAAGAGCTGTGGAGCCTCGACCTCGGCGCGGTGCGCCTCACCGAGATGTTCAAGGCCTCGGGCGAGGTGCCCAAGAAGCAGCTCAAGCTGCTGCGCCGGTACGCCCGCGACGCGACCGCCGAGGGGCTGCCGAAGCGCATCGCCGGCCAGCCGGGCACCGCGCTGGGCAGCAGCGGCACCATTCAGGCCGTCGTCGGCTTCGCGCGCGCCGAGGGCACCGGGCACGCGACGTTCAAGCAGCTCGAGAAGGCCGTCGAAGAGCTCGCCGAGATGGACTCGGAGAAGCGGCGCAAGCGCTTCGACCCGCGGCGCGCGGACATCGTCGTCGCCGGCGCCGTGATCCTCGAGGCGCTGATGAAGCACCTCGAGCTCGACGCCATCACCGCCGTCGACCGCGGGCTGCGGGAAGGCGTGCTGCAGGACCTGGTGCGCCGCACGCGCCCGGGCACCGCCGACACCTCGCTGGCGCAGGCCGCGCTCGCCCTCGGGCAGCGCTTCGGCTTCGGAGACGCCCACGCGCGCGACGTCTCGCGGCTGGCGCTGCAGCTGTTCGACGACCTCGCGCCGATGCACCAGCTGCCGGCGGCGTCGCGCCCGTGGCTCGAGGCGGCGGCGCTGCTGCACGACATCGGGCACGCACTGAACCACCAGCGGCACCACAAGCACACGCACTACCTGATCCTGAACGCCGATCTGCCCGGCCTGTCCGATCGCGAGCGGCGCCTCGTCGCGTGCATCGCGCGGTTTCACCGGCGCAGCCCTCCGCAGCCCAAGCACGAGGCGCTCGAGGGGCTGTCGGCCACCGAGATCCGCATCGTGCGCAAGGCGTCGACGCTCTTGCGCATCGCGGACTCGCTCGACGCGAGCCACAACCAGCCCGTGGTGCGCATGCGCGCCTCCGTCTCCGGCCGCAAGGTCGTGCTGGCGCTCAAGACGCGCACCCCGATCGATCTCGAGCTGTGGAACGTGGGGCACGAGCTCGGCATCTTCCGCGACGTGTTCGGGAAGACGCTGCAGATCAACCACCAGCGCTGAGCCGTCTGCTGGCCGCACGGCCGACGGGCGACCGTCGTCGCCCTGCTCCTCAGGCGAGCGGCGCGTTACCGAAGCGTACGCTTCGTGCCGCGCCGCAGCGTGCCGGCTACGTACCTCAGGGTGAGGCGATGGCTGGTCCGGGTGGGCGTCGTGCTGCTGGGGCTCGAAGCGCTGTACCTGCTCTCCGCCAACGTGCTGCTGAACAGCGGCGCCGTCCCGCGCTGGGTGAACGGCGCCACCCCCCAGGTCCGCGTCGCGTGGCAGCGGGCGATCACGCTGTGGCCCGGTCACGCGATGGTGAAGGGCTTCAGCATGCAGTTCGACGACGGCAACATGGTGCAGCTGGATCTGAACGTCGACGACTCGACCGTCGACCTGTCGCTGCTCGCGCTGACGCGGCGCACGTTCAGGCTCGACGACAGCCACGCCACGGGCGTCTCGTACCGGATGACGACGAAGGTGAGCGAGGAAGAGGCGAAGCGCTTCCCCGAGCGCATCGCCGCGTTCCCGAAGGTGCCGGGCTTCGACTTCCCGCCGCTCAGGCCGAAGAAGCTGCCGCCGCCCGCCACGAAGGAGGAGATCGACCGGCTCTGGCGCATCGACCTCGCCCGCGTCGAGAGCCACGTCCGCGAGGTGTGGATCGACGAGTACCGGTACGTCGGCGACGCGCAGGTGAAGGGCTCGTTCCAGTTCGCTCCGATGAAGGAGCTCTCGGTCGGCCCGGCGAGCGCGAGCTTCGAAGGCGGCACGCTGACCGCCGGCGAGCACGTCATCTTCCCGAGCTTCGAGGCGAAGGTGCGCACCACGATCGCCAAGGCCGACGTCTCGGGCCCGCCAGAACGCATCCTCCCGAAGCTCACCGCCTCGGTGCACACGCGCACGCGGCTCGAGAGCCTCGGCGCCATCGGCCTCTACGTCGACGGCGTGAAGCTCGAGGGCGGCGGACCGATGGAGCTCGACGTCGAGATCGTCGACGGGAAGATCCGCCCGGTGAGCGCGGCGCGGCTGACGCTCGACCGGCTGCACGGCCGCGCGCTGGGCATGAAGTTCGACGGCGGGGCTACGGTCGACGTCGGCGTCTCCGAGGCCGGCAGGCTCATCGCGAAGCTCGCGACGAACGGCCGCTTCTCTCCGCCGGCCATCGGCGGCGAGACGATCGCGCTCGAGGTGAAGAACGCGAAGGCACAGGCGTGGCTCACCTCGGCCGACCTCACGGCGCCGCCCCGGTTCGGCGGCGCGCGCGCGAGCCTCGAGGAGGCCCGCGCCGACGACGTCCGCCCGCTGGTGAAGCTCGCGGGCAAGTACGTGCCGGTCATCGCGCCGGCGGTGCTGGGCGAGGGGCCGCTCACCGTCGAAGCGAAGGCGAAGGTGAGCGGCAAGCGCACCGTCATCACGCTCGAGAAGGCGCAGTGCGGCGCCGCGAGCCTGACCGGCGCAGTCGTCCAGGACGAGACCGGGTGGAACGGCGCCGCCCACGGAAAGTTCGATCTGCTCTCGCTCGCGCTGAAGCTCGACCGGACGAAGTTCGGCTTCGAGCCGATCGCGGGCGACGGCTGGCTGGCCGCACAGCTGCAGCGCGCGGGCATCGACGGCGACGAGGCTCCGTCGGCGGGCAGGGCCGCGCCGTCGCAGGGCCGCCGCGCGCCGCGCTGATGTCAGGCCGCCGTGTCGAGCGCGAGCTCGCCGACGGGCACCTCGACGCGCCGCCTCGACGGCTCGAAGTGCCGCCACCGGTGCGCGTAGGCGCCCGGGGCCACGTCGAGCACCCGCCAGGCGCCGAGCTGCAGCGTCGCGCCGGCGTTGAGCACGCGCAGCGGGCGGCCGTTGTGCGCGTCGGCGACCAGCTCGCGCGGCACGTGACGGTGCCCGTGCAGCACGACGTCGCACTCGCCGAGGATGCGGCGCAAGAGCGTCTGCCCCAGGCCCAGCTCCGCGGCGTTGGGCCAGCCGAACGCGTCGGAGAACCACTCCCACACGTCCTCGACCGGCAGGGGAACGGGGTGGTGGTGCATCGCCACGACACGCAGCGCGTCGGTGGGCCCCGAGCGGACCGCGGCGTCGATCTCGTCGAGCACCTGCGCGCACAGCTCCCCGTGCGAGCGGAACGGAGCCCTGTTGTGCGGCGCCGTCGAGTCGACGCAGACGAGGTGAAGGCCCGGGCGCTCGATCGTCCACACGCGGCGGTCGACCATCAGCGCCGCGACGTCGTCGCCGCACCGGTCGTGGTTGCCGGGGAGGGTGATGAGCCGGTCCTGCAGCGGCGCGAACAGCTCGCGGTACAAGCGCCACTGGTCGAGCTTCCCCGCGTCGGTGACGTCTCCCGTGACGAGCACCGTGCCGACGTCGTGCAGCTGCGACACGAGCGCCGCCGCCGCCCGGCGCGAGCCGCGCGAGCCGAGGTGCAGATCCGAGAGGTGCGCGAGCGAGTGCATCGTGCAGGCACGCTACGGGCCGAAAGCGACGGCCGCGGGACGCGCAGATCGCAGTCACGAAAACGCTGCGTGACGTTTACGTCACGACGACGGCTCGCTGCTCGCGGATCCGACCTCGCGCGGCTCGTCCCGCGCAGGGTGCCGAGCTTCGACGAGCGTCGGCCGGCTCTTGATGCGCTACTCGTCCGACGCGGCGAGCGGAGACGGCACCGGGCCCTCGACGTCGTCGACCTCGGCGTGCTCGTCGATGGGGTGAGCGTCGAGGTCGGCGTCGGGGTGCTCCATCGGCACGACGCCCTCGTGCGGCTGGGCGACGAGCTGCGGCGGCGGCAGAATCGCGGGAGCGGAGGTGAGCTCGGAGTCCGGGTGCACCAGCGAGTGCTCGCCCGACAGCGCCTCGACGGCGGGGTCGATGTCGCGCGCGCCCGGCGGCGGCCGCAGCACCGGCATCGGGGGCAGCCCCGAGTGCCGCCGCGCCGCCTCGGAGAGCTGCGCGTGGTGGCGGTACCGCGCCTCGATCATCTTGTGCACCAGCAGCGGAGCCCCCGGCACCTTCCGCTCGGTCAGCGACAGCGTCGCCTTGCGGACCGGGTAGCGGACCCGGCGGATCTGCACGCGCCAGCCCTTGGGCGTGAACGTGAACAGCCCCCACGCCGGCCGCAGATCTCCGTCGCGGGGGATGCCGGCCGACGCCACGTCCGCGATGAGGATGCGGCCCACGCGCCGGCGATACGGGAAGTGCAGGTGCCCGAACGCGACGGCCGCGGCGTCGAGGTGCTGCAGAAACCTGCGCACGGTGAGCTCGTCGAGCGTGGGCTCGAGCGACTCTTCGAGGTTCCGCGGGTTCGCGTGGCAGACGTAGAGGTCCTGTCCCTTGCGCGGTGAGAAGCGCACCGAGAACGGCATGTCGGCGAGCTTCTTGATGCGCTCGGCCCCGAGCTGGTCGCGCGTCCACTCGAGCAGGTCGGTCTTCCAGTGCTCGCGCTCGCGGTAGGCGCCGCCGAGGTAGTTGCCGGCGATGTAGCTGTCGGTGTTGCCGATGAGCAGGTGCTGGCACCGGTCGAACAGCAGGTCGACCACCTCGCGCGGGTGGGCGCCGCGGAGGGCGAGGTCTCCGGCGGCGACGGTGAGGTCGGGCGCCTGGCGCTTGATGTCCTCCAGCACGGCCTCGCACGCGGGCAGATTCCCGTGAATGTCGGCCAGGATGGCGACGCGCATGGAGCGAGCGTGAGCTTACTCGATGTAGCGCCGCGTAAAGGCCACCGTCTTTCGCGTCACACTGAGGCGATTCTGCGCCGAGGGTGGCTCGGTGCCTCCATCCAGGGCGCGCTCGCGGGTGTAGCGGGGCTCGAAGCGGACCTCGAGCAGCTCGAGGGTCTCGGGCGCCGTGCCCGCGGCCATGCCCATGCCGGCGAAGCGCGCGCCCTCGGTGAGCGTCACCCACGGCGCGAAGGCGGGCGGGGCACCGCCGTCGAGGGCGAAGCGGTTCTTCTGTGCGTCGGGCTTGCGCAGCGGCGTCAGCGTCGCGTGGCCGGTGAAGAGCGCCGCCACGAAGCCCGCGTAGCCGTCGAGCCAGGCGACCGGCTGCTTCTCGGCGAGCGCCTTGGTGAAGCGCTCCTCGACGAGCGGGATCAGCGACGTGCACTTCGTGGCGCGCGCCGCGACGAGCGAAGACAGCTTCGCGAGGTCGAGCGTCGAGCGGATGAGCCGCTCGTGCTCGATCGGGCACAGCCACAGGCCCTTCAGGCACTGGTGGTAGCCGTCTTCGTCGAGGTTCTCGGCCTCGGCGATGACGACCGAGATGCCCGCGCCCTCGGCCACGAGGGTGGCCGCCTCGAGCTCGCGGTGACCGCCGGCCGACCAGCCGCTGCCACGGAAGAACTCGAGCCTCTTGAAGTACGGCTGCTTCACCTCGCGGACCTGCGGCTTCGCGTCTTGCGGCAGCGGCCCGCGGGAGAGCAGCAGCGACCGGTAGGCGTCGTCCGGCGCCGCCGCGAGCAGCAGCAGCGGGAGGATCACTTCGCCGGCGCTCCGGGCAGCTCGACGAAGAACGTCGACCCCTCGCCGGGCTTGCTGTCGACCCAGACCTCTCCCTGCATGAGGTTCACGAGGTTCTTCACGATCGAGAGGCCCAGGCCCGTGCCGCCGAGCTCGCGGCTGCGGCCTTTGTCGACGCGGTAGAAGCGCTCGAAGATGCGCGTGAGGTGCTTGGCCTCGATGCCGGCGCCGCTGTCCTTCACCGCCACCTCGACGTCGTTGCCGCGGCGCTTGCCGGTGACCTTCACGCGGCCGCCCTGGCCCGTGTACTTCACCGCGTTGTCGAGCAGGTTGAGCAGCACCTGCTCGAGCGCGCGAAGGTCGGCGATCGCGACGAGCCCCGCGGGCACCGCGATCTCGACGGTGATCTCCTTCGCCTGCGCCTTGGGCCGAATCGCCTCGCTCGCGCGCTGCGCCGCCTGCGCGAGATCGATCGGCACCTGCGCGAGCTGAATCTGCTTCGCGTCGATGCGGCTGAGCTCGAGCAGGTCCTCCACGAGCTCCGACAGCCGCTCGGACTGCCGGTGGATGATGTCGACCATCTTCGGCGCGTTGCTGGCGTCGGCCAGCGCGCCCGCCTTCAGCGTCTCGGCGTACCCGCGGATCGCGGTGATCGGCGTACGAAGCTCGTGGCTCACGTTCGCGACGAAGTCTTTGCGCACCTTCTCGAGGCGCTGCAGCTCCGTCACGTCCTGGAACACCGCCGCCGACCCCTGCAGATCTCTGCCCAGCGGAGACACCTGCACGCTCAGCGTTCGCGGCCGCACGCCCTCGGTCGTCACCTCGAGGCGCGTCGTCTGACCCTCGCGGCACGCCCGCAGCACCGCGCTCGCGAGCTCCTGGCTGCGCAGCAACTGCAGCGGCGTCTTCCCGACCAGCTCGGTGCCCGCGTAGAGCATCTCCTTGAGCGCGTTGTTGTGCTGGATGACCCGCCCGTCGGGGTCGGTGATCCACAGCCCTTCGCTCATGCCGTCGACGACCGCGCGCAGCATCTCGAGCTGAAGCCGGGTGGCCTGGTCGCCTTCCATCGCTTCAGCTCCCCAGCTTGTAGCCGACGCCGCGGATGGTCTCGATGACGTCTCCCGCGGGCCCCAGCTTCTCGCGCAGCCGCTTCACGTGCGTGTCGACGGTGCGGGTGGTGATGTCGGCCTCGATGCCCCACACGTCGCTCAAGAGCGTCTCGCGCGTCTGCACCCGGCCCGGCCGCTCGAGGAACGTCTTGAGCAACCGGAACTCGAGCGCGGTGAGCACGACCGGCGCGCCCTTCACGGTCACCTCGTGGCGGACGGGGTCGAGCTTGATGTCTCCGGCCTGTCGCACGCCCTCGGTGGCTGCGCTCGCGCCGCCCTCTTCACTGCCGCGGCGCAGCACGGCCTTCACGCGCAAGAGCAGCTCCTTCACCGAGAACGGCTTCACCACGTAGTCGTCGGCGCCCTGCTCGAAGCCGCGCACGCGGTCGGTCTCTTCGCCGCGCGCGGTGACCATCACGATCGGCAGCCGCTTGCCCTCGGGCAGCTCGCGGATCATGCGGCACACCTCGCTGCCGGAGATGTCGGGCAGCATCAGGTCGAGCAGCACGAGCTCGGGCTTGAACGCCTTCACGCGCGCGACGCCGGACGCGCCGGTGCGCGCGACGTCGGGCTCGTGGCCCTCGGCCTTCAGGTTGTACTCGAGCAGATCGGCCAGATCCTGCTCGTCTTCGATGACGAGGATTCGTGCCACGGCGGTGCGCTCGAGAGGCTTCCTACTTCAAGTCTTCTCGTGGCATAAGCACGAGCAGCTCATGTCTTCCGCCGACAAGCGTCGCCAGGAGCGTGTTCCGATCGACCTGTGGATCGAGGCCGAGCTCAACGGTGAGCTGTACTTCCAGCGCGCCAGTAACCTGTCCGTCGGCGGCGCCTTCTTCGCCCAGACGATTCCGCTGCCGCTCGGCACCCGGGTCGACCTCAAGTTCGAGATCCCCGGAGACCCCGTCGAGATCCGCTGCAAGGGCGAGATCGTCACCGCGAAAGATCTCGGCATGGGCGTCAGCTTCGTCGACCTCAAGTCCGGAGATCGCGCCCGCATCGAGATGCTCATCTCCAAGGTGCAGGCGCAGGCGCGGCCCAAGGTGAAGACGGGCGACGCGCACCGGTCGGTGAAGCCGAAGAAGTAGGCTGCTCAGAAGCGCGGGTCGCAGGCCGCGAGCGCCCCGGCGTCGGCGCGCAGCGTGATGGCGTTCGCGCTCACGCGGTTCGACCCGGCCCGCAGCTCTTCGACGTACGTGCACGAGCTGCCGGCGAGCTGCGAGCCCGACAGCGCTTCGATGACGAACGCGAAGTCCTTGCCCGGCGCGAGCGTCACCTCGACTCCCGCGTCGCGCGAGAAGCGCACCGCCTTCGCCGTCTTCCCCGAGCGGTCGGTCAGATCCGCGAAGCGGCCCTGCGGGAACTGATCCTTCACGCACGACTGCGTGACCGCGCCGCAGTCGACGGTGTCGCGCTCGGTGAGCACCGAGAGCTGCAGCTCGGAGACGTCGGTCAGCGCGTCGAAGCGCATCTCGAGGCGCGCGTCGCCGCCACACGCCACCAGCAGCAGGAGCCAGCGCCTCACTGCACCTTCACCATCACGTCGACCTGAACCGTCGCCGTCTGCTTCTGGGTGGCGAGCACCACCGCGGTGGTGGTGATCGCGGCGACGCCGACGCCGACGCCCACCCAGACCCAGGGGATCTCGTACCAGCGCCGCTCCTGCTGCTGCACCGTGGCCTCCGCGGGGCGGGAGGCCACGCTGACGACGAGCGGGTTGTAGGCGTCTCCGCGGCCGGCGAGGCGGCGTTGGGCGGCGTCGGCGACCTCGACGTAGTACTCGAGCGCCGAGCCCTCGAGCTCGAACGCCGGCACGGTCGCCTCGAACGCGTCGCCGCGCCGGCGAAAGTCGACCGAGCTGTACGCCTGGGCCCCCGCGCGCCGGAAGAACAGCTTCGCCTTCGAGCCGAGCGCGAGATCGTCGATGCGCGCGTGCACCACCAGCGGCGCGTCGGGCTCCACCGCGCCGACCGGCTCGAGGCTCAGCGTCACCGGCCGCACCCGGCGCTTCTTGATGTCCTCCTTGATGCGGGCGTACAGGGCCCGGACCTTGGGTGGGGCCGTCTTGGGGATCTCGTAGTCGGGGCGCGCCTGCAGGAGCTTCTCGAAGGCGAGGCGCGCCTTGTCCTCGTTGCCGAGATAGAGGTGAGAGAGGCCCTCGAGGCGGTAGAGCTCGGCGAGCTGGTCGTCGGTGAGCTCGGCGCGCGCGAGGCCGCGGGCGGTGGTCGCGAGCACGTCTTCGTAGTCGCCGGCGTCGAGCTGCGCCTGGGCGGCATCGATCTCCGCGATTGAAGGAGACATCTGCCCCAACGCCACCACGAGCGTCAGCATGCGCAAGCGGTTTGCTTCTAGTAGAGAAGACCCATGCAGGTGAAGATTGAGGAGATCCAGGACAAGGGCCTGGAGCTCAACGAGAAGATCCCCGCGTCGCTCATCGACGAAGCGCTCGAGAAGAGCGGCGACTTCAAGCGCAAGGGCGAGTCGTCGCTCCACGCGAAGTTCAAGAGGCTCGCCGGGCGGGTGCTCTTGAACGGCGACTTCCAGGCGAAGGTGGTCTGTCCCTGTAAGCGGTGCGTGAAGGACGTGACGCTCGACGTCCCGGTGAAGTTCGAGCTGACCCTCGTGGCCACCGAGCGCGAAGAGGGCGGCGACGAGGACGGCGAGGGCGACGACGACGGCAAGGCCGCGCGCGCCGGCAGCTTCCGCCTCGAAGACAGCGACTCCGAGCCGTTCGACGGCAAGACGATCGAGCTCGATCACATCGTGCGCGAGCAGCTGTTGCTCGCGCTGCCCGTCTCGGTGCTGTGCAAGGACGACTGCAAGGGCCTGTGCACGGTGTGCGGCCAGGACCTCAACGAGAAGGACTGCGGCCACAGCCAGAAGATCGGCCACCCCGGGCTGCTGAAGCTCAAGGACATCAAGCTGAACTGAGCGAGGACGGACCCCGGGCGCCCAGGCGCTTGGCGGGCGACAGCCCGGACGGGTCCGGCCCGAGCGGGGAAAACTGAGCGAGGGCGGACCCCGGGCGCCGTCAGGCGCTTAGCGGGCGACAGCCCGGACGGGTCCGGCCC
>CALJKW010000069.1 GCA_937980205.1 uncultured Myxococcales bacterium
TCGTGCACTCCTTCTCCCACAGCGAGAGGGACTCCACGAAACCGGGTCAACTCCAGAGGGCGCGATGGCGTGCACGAAGGAAGAGCTGAAGCAGCGGATTGAGGCGACGCCGGTCAACAGCAACGGAAGGGCGATGTACTCGCCGGAGCTGCAGCGGGATGCGGTGGAGTACTCGAGAGCGCAGCAGGTGGCGACGGGGGGCTCGGTGGGGGCCATCGCGACCGAGCTGGGGCTGAACGGGTGGACGCTGCAGCGCTGGCACCAGAACGAGCGAAGAGCGCAGAGAAGCGGTGCGAGCTTCGTCGAGGTGACGCCGAAAAAGCGGGGGCGACCGCCGAAAGTGGGCTCGGCGGTGGTGACGTCAGCGGCGGCCTTCGAGGTGACGTGCCCGAACGGCTTCGAGGTACGGGTCCCGGCGCGCTTCGAGGTGCGGGCGCTGCGCGACTTGCTGGCGGCGGTGGAGGGCCGCTGACGTGTTGCCGGCTTCGGTACGCATTCTGGTGTGCACGGCGCCGCAGGACATGCGGGCGAGCTTCGACACACTCGCGGCGGTGGTGCGCGACTTCCTGCACGAAGAGCCACAGAGCGGCGCGCTCTACGTCTTCGTCGGGAAGCGGCCGACGAGATGCAAAGTCTTGTGGTGGGACCGGAACGGGTACTGCCTGCTGTACAAGCGATTGCATCGGGCGTTGTTCGCGAGGCCGACGGCGGCGAACGGCACGGCCGCGGTGAACATCGACGGCGCGGCGCTGCACCAACTGCTGTCGGGCGTGGCGCGAGAAGAAAAACGACAGGCGCGACTGCACTGACTCTTGTGCGGGCGCGGCGAGTGGTTACATGGGGGCCGTGCCCGACACCGCCGCGCACGACGAGGGGACGCACGACGACGAGTTGTCGATGCGCCTGCTCGCGCTGGCGACGATGAACAGCCAGCTCGCGGCGGAGAAGAACGAGCTCACCGCCCAAGTCGAGAAACTCTCGGCGGAGCGCGACGAGTACCAGCAACAGTACGTGCTGCTGCTCGAGGCGTACCGGAAGCTCGAGGCCGGCTTCAGGGGCCAGAGCCGCGAGCGCTTCACAGGCGGCGCCGAGGAGCAGCTGACTCTGGCCGCATTGCTGGCAATGGTAGTGCCGGTCGCGCCCCCGCCCGAGGCGGTCACCACCGAGGTGCCCGCGCACACGCGGGCGAAGCCGACCGGCAGAAAGCCGCTGCCCGCCAACCTGCCGCGCATCGACGTCGAGGTCTTGCCGCCCGAGGTAAAGAAGGAGGGGCTCGACGCCTTCGAGCGCATCGGCGAGACGACGTCCGAAGTCGTCGAGCGGCGGCCGTCGTCGATGGTGGTGGTGCGCACGGTGAGGGGCAAGTACGTGCGCAAGGGCGAGAAGCCGGCCGAAGAGGCGAAGGTGCTGCAGGGCGAGGTGCTCGAGCAGCCGCTGCCGCGTGCGCTGGCCGGCCCCGGGGTGCTGGCCGACAGCATCGTGAAGAAGTGGACGGACCATCTGCCGCTGCACCGCATCGAGCGCATCTACGGGCGCGACGGGCTGCCGCTCGCGCGCAGCACGCTGTGCGGGTGGCACGAGATGGTGGCGGCGCTGGTGGCCCCGCTGGTGGTGGCGATGTGGAGCGACGCGCTGGCCACCGCGACGTACCTCTGCATCGACGCCACCGGCGTGCTGGTGCAGGCGCTCGAGAAGTGCCGGCTGGCGCACTTCTTCGTGGTGGTGGCGCCGGGCAAGCACGTGCTGTTCGGCTACAGCAGGAAGCACGACGGCGCGGCCGTCGACCGGCTGCTGGCCGGCTTCAAGGGGTACCTGGTGGCCGACGCGCACGCGGTGTACCTGCACCTGTACGAGAACGGCGACATCGTCGAAGTCGGATGCTGGAGTCACCTCCGGCGCTATCAATGCAAGGCGCTCGAGTCCGACGGCCCGCGGGCGCGACACGCGCTCAGCCTCATTCAGAAGCTGTTCGAGCTCGAGCGCGAGTGGGCCGGCCTGCTGCCGGACGAGAAGAAACGGCTGCGCCAACAGCACTCGAAACCCATCGTCGAGGCGTACTTCGCCTGGTGCGACGCCGAGGCGCTGAAGGTGCTGGACGAGACGCCCATCTCGAAGGCCATCGCGTACTCGCGCAACCACCGCGACGCCTTCTGCCGCTTTCTCGAAGACGGGCAACTGCCCCTGACGAACAACATCTCGGAGAGAAACCTCAGGCGCGAAGCCATCGGCCGCAAAAACTGGATGTTCATCGCGACCGACGAGGGCGGGAAGGTGAACGCGACGATGGTGACATTGCTCGCCAGCTGCGAGATGCACGGGCTCGAGCCCTACGCGTACCTGCGCGACCTGCTCTGCCTGCTGCCGTCGTGGCCCATCAACAGCGTGCTTGAGCTCGCTCCAGTCAACTGGCGAGCGACGCTCGAGCGGACTGAGGTGCAGCAGCGCCTCGAGGCCAACGTCTTCCGGCAGGTCGCCCTCGGTAAGCTGACGCCGTCTGACGGCCGGTAGCCGCCCGCGCCTCAAGCCCCGACGGTCGGCTGTCGCCTCGTATCACGCCACGATCGCACCCAACCGACGGTGCTCGACGAACGGGTACATGGAGCTGAGGGCATAGCGCCCGATCGCAGGCTGCGGGATGACTCCCGCCTCGGTTCGGCGTACGAGACCGAGCGCCTCCAATCGCTCCAGTGTCTCTTCCGCGAGCCGCACGTCGGCGCCGGCAGCAGTGATGTCCTTACGCCACAGGCTCCGGTGCGCTTCGATCAGCTCTGCCACCTTCCGATGGACTTCGGCCCGAGGCACCGCGTGCCCGAGCGCTTCGCGCCCACGTGCAGCGAGAAACTCCGCGAGCAGCAGGGTGAGGTGTCCTTCCGTTCCCTCCTCTGGCAGCCCAAAGTCAGTGAGGGCACCTCCTTCGTCGACGAATGCGATTCCTTCGCGGCGCACCTCCTGGTGCAGCCCGGTGGTCTCCTGGACTTGCCGCGCGATGAAGGCGCGTTGACTGGTCAAATAGGTGGCTTCGTCCGCAGGCAGCTCGTCGAGGTAGACGACCGGGTTCTCGAGAAACCGCCGCGTGAGCCGCCATCGAAGCCTGCGGTTCTTGCCCTCTTCGGTATCAGCGAAGACTTCTTCGACCAGGCTTGCCAAACGCATCTCGAAGTCGACGACGGTAACGCTCGACGGGGCACGCCGCACCGCAAGCAGGCTGGAGAGGGTCGACCGCTGCACGTTGTACAGGACGTCGCCCTGCTGGAGCACGAACTGCTGCTCGTCGCCATGGACTCGGACGAGCACGCGGTGCTCGATGAGGAGTCTTACGACGTGGACCAGGTCTCGACGATCATCGAAGGACTCCATCCTGAACGAAAGGTCTGCTGCAGTGAGCGTCGGCTCCGCCACCCACAGTTCCTCGATCTTCTCGCGGAGCCGACCGAGCGTGATCTGCCGCTCGGCCCGTTCGAGCACGGCGAGGGCGAGGCAGAGCAGAACGTAGCGTCGACGCGAGAACGCGAGGCCGCTGAGCGGATCGCGTGCGGGACGTGTCGAGTCGCTGAGCTCGGTGGGGACCTTTCGGAGTCGGGCCACTTCTCCGTCAAGGTGAAATGACCACCCCGTATTCTTCGCGAGCCAGTCACGGATCCAGGCCGCGTGTCGGCGCACCAGTCCGAACTCGCGCGCCGTGGTCCCTCCCGCACAGAGCAGTGGTGATTGCAGCAGGGCGCGTATCGCGTCACGTCGCTCGTCGGCGAGCGTTGGCGGTGTCGTCGCGGCCGTCATGGGTCGAGCGTCGGGCTTGGCTCGGCGATGTCATCGGCCGTGGCGCGGATCGTCACGTAGTGGTCGGGGCCCCGGAGGTCCCCCTGTGACGTGTGCAAGGTGGCCTCTGTCCCGTCATGGACGGGTTCGAGAACGATGCGCAGTGTGCCGTCGGTTGACACGGTATCGGCAGTGTCGCCCGGCAGAACCTTCATGGTCAGCGCCTCGCCGAGAAGATCGAGGAGCAGCGTCAGTTCCGATGACTCAAGCCGGCCGAGTTCGGAAAGCCGAATGCGCGCGCCGGTCGCGAGTCGAGCTTGGGCCTTGGCCCATTCTTCAGCTTCGAGCGCCTCGAGCTTGGCGAGGGCCTCACGTTCGCGACTTCGATCGGAGATCGCATTGATGCGGCCACGGCGTTGGTGCCGGCCGGTCGCGCGCAGGCGCGGCGAAATCAGCAGCGGCGGTGCGTCGAGCCAGCTGGTCTGCGGATTTACTGGGTCCTGGTCGCGAGCCTCGAGAGATTCGGCGTCGATGGAGAGGTGGCGGGAAGGGGAAAGGCCGAACGCGACGCGATAGAGGCGATGGGCGTCGGCGTCGGTGGGCGCCTGGGCGAACCAGCGTGCGAGGACGCGGAAGTCGAGTGCTCGATCGGTGCGGGTCACGCGGCGCTCGTGAATCGCGGCGATCGTCGAGAGGAGTGCCGGGATCGCCGCACGTGCCCGTGCGCGCAACACCTCGGCTTGAGAGGCCGCGCCGCCAGAGCCTACGAACCAGCCTCTCAACCCCGCCCACCGGGTCCTCCACCGGGCCTCCTCGTCGGCGAGATGCTGATCCGATCGATGCAGGCGGTCGGACAGCTCACGTTCAGCGGCCAGCCGCAACAGCAGGTCGAAGCGTTGACCCTCGATTCGCGAAAGAAGGTCAGAGATCTCCGCCGTGGCGAGGACGAGTTCGAAGATGAAGCGCTCGAGGTATTCCAGCAGCCTCTCCTTGTACTGAAGGAAGGCAGCGAGCTCGAGTCCGTGCAGGTCAATCCCTCGTTGCAGGCTCGCCATGAACCGTTGTGCTCGCGAGGTCAGGTCATCGAACCGATCCCAGAGCGCACGCATGACGATGTGGCAACGCTCGGGTTCCGGCGCCTCCCGTGCGACCAACTCCGCCAGCTCGCTGAGATGGCCACGAATGTCGGTGAGAGCAGTCGCCTGGAGCTCACCAGGGCGCCCGATGCTGTCCTCGTAATACTCGATCGCGCGTTGCGCGGCCTCGCCCTCCTGACTGAGCTGGTACAAGAAGCGCGGGCGATAGAACTCCTCGGCCGTCGCCACTTCGGCGGTGTCGGGATGGGCGTGGATGTTTCCCCAGTCCTTGAGCTGCGCGAGGGCAGCTTCGATTTCAGTGACGTCGGCCCCCGCGACCGCAGGTGAAGCCCGCAGCGCGGCGAAGACGTCCGCCGGTCGGAGGTGCAGTCGAAAACTCTCCCGTGCCGCCATGAAGGTGGCCATGACCGCTCGGTACAGCTCAGCCTTGTCGGCAATGACGTAACTGAAGATGCGGAGGCGACCGGGTGGAGCCATGGCGCGAGATCGGGACGATCTGTAGGCCGCCGTCGCCGCGACTTCAATCGGGGCCGCGCAATGTCTGCGCCCGCACCATCCGAGGCCGCACAACTGCGTGATCGTCCTCGGGGGCTGCTGCTCGTCGGCCGCCCTCTTCACCGTTCCAGTGAACTGGCAGTGGTGGTGATCGGGGTCTTCGCTTCGACGACCCACTATAGGGCGCTCAGCTCATCAGCTACCCACTCGCGATGCGCTTGAGCAACTCCACGGCAGCGAGCAGCTGCGCGTCGCGCTTCACCACCTCATATGCGACCCGAAACGGCAGCACCTGCCGGGACGTCGTCTTGTGCAGGCGATCGTGACGGCCATTCTCGCTCGGCTCAGGATTCTGAAATGCGCCGTCATGCAACCACGCTATCGAGACGAGCTTCTCGGGTGGGTCGACGAAGCCGGCGGCCAAGCTCCCATCACGACCGAAGCCCAGAACACAATCAGTGTCACCGTCCAAGCGGCCCGCCTCTGAAACCCGTTTCGGTCGGAGTGCCGCCTGTAGCCGATCGAGTGCCCGCGCCATCTCGATCTGCCGGGCGGCGAATAGCGCGAAGTCGCAGCTCGCCTCGAGGTGAGGCCAATGCGATGCAAGCCACAGCTGGCCCTGCTTTCGGATTCGCGGCAGCTGTTTCTCGAGCGTTGCCAGTGGTTGGTCGGTCGGCGCGTGGCGCAGGACATGCCGCAGCCACAACACCGGGGCGACGTGCACGAAGTCTGGCGACGGCTCTTCCTCGTACTGGCCGACCTCCAGGTCGGCGAGGCACGCGTTGAACACCAGCAGACAACTCGCGGCCAGAACCGGCGTCCGCGCCCAGAACGCGGGGCGCTCCTCTTCCGGAACTGCACTGAGCGCGAGACAGAAGGGCGTATTTGCCGCTCCGAAGAACGCGCGCAGCACGGGAGCGTACTCGGCCAAGAACGCAGGAGCTGACAGACCGCCGGACCGCAGACCGCGGTACAGCGCCACTGAAAGCACCTCGAGATCCTCGAGCATCCGTCCCGGCGAACGCCCCTGACCTCCGGCTCGGCGCAACGTGTCCAGGTACGCGGTGCGGGCCCGCATCGCGGCGGAGCGGAGAACCACCTCGGCATCCCGCTTGGCCCGTCCCGACTTCGGTGCCTGTGGGGCCGGCCCGTCAACCGCTGCTTCAGTGAGACCGCTCTCGCCCTCGGATGCGTCGGCGTCTTCAAGATCGAGATCGCCGAACAACAACCTGAGCATCAACCGCGTGGGGTCGAGCGCGGTGTGCCCCTCGGATGAGTTCACGCCTGCGCCCTCGCTTGAGGACTCCGGCGCGCGGAAGTCCTCTTCCTTGACGAAGCGCCACTCCGGCTTCGGCGCGGAGGACGGCTCCGAAGCCGCTGCCGGGGACTTGGGCTGCTCGCTGTCAAGGCGCTTCCGCTCCTCGAACAGCCTGCCCAGGAACTCGAGGAAATCGGTCGCGTCGCGAGCCGTCCCTGAATCCCACGAGAGGTGGTTGCGGAGCTGAACGTCGGCGCGCTCCAGCGCGCGGCCGCGATCGCGCAGCTCGACGCGGTCGTGCACCACGATCCACGGGCCGTCCCCTTCGGCAGAGACCAGCCTTCCCACCGTCGATCCCGCTCCAGGCTGTGTATCGAAGTGCGCGCGAAGCTCTGTGCCGGTGCTCGTCAGCCGTGTCGTTCGCCAAGTGCGATCCCGAACCATCAGTTCCGCGGCGACGATTCCCGAGGACGCGGCTCGCAGGGTGAACAGCACTCGCTCCGCATCGAGCCAGCACGCGCTGACCGGGAGGGGCCCGAGCGGCTGCGCTTCCTCGTCGTCTGGGCTGGTGGCGCGGGCCTCTTCGCGCTGTTCGAGCAACTTCCAGTCGGCGTCGGTGAGCTCCTCACCGGTGACTTCATCGATCAGTTCCGCGACTTTGGCCGCGCCCTCGGCGGTCTTCGACACGACGAGCTCCGCGTTCGCTCCCCGCCAGGCAGCGATCGACAGGTTGGCGCTTCCGTGGACACTGGCCTGCCACGTCTCGCCGCGTGCGTGGATCGCCTTCGCGTGCACGGCGCGGCCGCTCGCAGACGCCCGAAGGAAACGCCCGCCGGCCCTCTCGATCCGGTTGCGGGCGGCTGCAGTCAGATTGCTCATCGCCGGATCCACGACGACGTCGAACTGCTTCGCGCGGAATTGCTTGGCGAGGGCAACGGCGGCCTCGCCTCCATCGTCGAAGAACGGGGCAAGCATGCGGAGGTGCTCGGCCGCACCCGGGGGCGGAGGGAGCTGGGCGAGGAGCGCACCGGGTGAGCCAAGGATCGCCGTGCTTTCGTCAGCCGCAGCGGGCTTCTGCAGAGGACTCGCGCCGAACGCGGCATCGAGCACGTCGACGACGTGGGTCGGCACCGGACTCAGGCCGACGCTGAGCACCCGATCGATGTATTGACGAACCGCGTCGAACGCCGGCGGCATTGTCGCCGCCTTGTGGGTCGCTTCCCAGCGCTCGAACACCTCCGCGTTGCGGTACAAGCCGCCGACGCTCAGGTTCCCGCTGCCGACAAAGAGCAGTGCACGCTCTTCACCCGTGAGCAGGAAGACCTTCGGGTGAAAGCGGCCGTCGACTCGAACGCCCTCCGCGACATACGCCCGGCCAGCGCCAGCCAGTACACCGATCTCGCTCTTCAGCGTCACGGAAAGGCACGCGGCATCGGCAAGCACCAGGCACCGTCGTACGCCGCGCTGCTGGAGCGGCGCCAGAATGCTCCGCTCGAACCAGCTCAGGCTGGCATTGAAGGTGAGAGCGATCAGCGTCTCGAAGCCTTCAGCCCGCCGGAGCTCGTCGTAGACCTTCATGCCGCACTCTCCGCTGCGATGCGGTCGAGGAGGTCGTCGGCGCTGGATGTCGGTCGAAACTCAGCATCCAGGTAGCCGAGGTCGCGCATGAACCGCGCCACGTTGTCGAAGCGCGGGCTCGAAGTGCCGGGCTCCATGGGAGCGAGCGGGATCAAGTACTCGCCCTCGATGCAGAACTTCGCCGTGTAGCGGTTCGGGTCTGCCGCAAGCTTGCGAAGCGCGTTCGAGCGGTGCTGGTTGATGACGTACTCACGAATCCAGCGCGCCAAGAACAATGGGATCGGCTCGTCACCAGTGACTGCCTCGCGCCACTTTGCGGCGAGGAAACGGGGCGAGAGCCGGCTTGGCTCGTTTTCCCCAAGCCATGCGGCCGCTCCGTCGGTGTTCTCGAGGTGCGCGCATCGTGCGAGTGAGAAGACGAGCAGTAGGGCCGAGTCAGCGAGGCAGGTGTCGGCATCGGAGAGGTCGAGTCGCCCCGCGAGCTCGACTTCAGTCAACCTTGCTTCACGCTGCTGCGTGCACGACGTGACCATTTGTTCATTGAGGTCCCGCGCGTGCAGCTGCAGCAGGCCCTCCGACGTCGCGGAATCGACCATCGCCTCCACGAGCCGGTTGAGCGCGGTCCCTTCGCCGCCCAAACTCAGCTCCGGGCGCGCAGCGAACTTGAGAGCGATCGCAAGCAGGTATTCGGAGGCGAGCGTCGCGTAGGCATGCGCCTGGTAGATGCGCCAGGCCTTGAGTGTCGACTCGTAGTGCTTCGGAAGCCCGAGCCATCGGACCTCGGCTGGCGCAGCGTCGTCCGGAACGATTTGAACTCCACCAAGGAGCGTTGCCTCGCGGAAATCAGCTGTGGAGGGGGAGTCGCGGTCGTTCAGAAGTCTGTGAAGGGCAAGCACGATGCCGATGCTCGAGATGCGGCGCGAAGCGGACCAGTCGAGGATCGCGTCGCGCAACACGGCGCGCTCGCTGCGCGCCGACTCGTTCGCATCTGCCCACATCGGCAAGGTGGTGAGGGCAGCGAGGCCGCCGTGCTGAAGCGCCGCAACGGGCGCGGTGCTGCTCGAGACGTTGCGAGCGATGGTGAGCAGGCCAGCTTCGGTGAGACACCGCTCGAATGCTTGTGCGAGCACGCGGCCGCGGCGCGTTGGTCGGCTGACATCGCCCGCGGACTCGATGAGGCCGAGCTGGCGCATCGGGCCCGCATAGATGGCCAGGCTCCCGGTCGAAGCTCGGAGATGGTCCGTCCCGAGGGTGATCGCTCCACCGCCGGCCTTCTCGAGTGCTCGGCGGACCTTCCGTTCGCCGGCGACGTTCACTGCTTTGGGGTCGACGCATAGCGACACGGCCGCCATGAGGTAGTCGAGGCGCTTGAGATGCTCTCTCCACCGCGCGACGTTGAGCTTGTGCTCCGAGGCGCCTTCGACTCCGCCGGCGACACGGAACGCTTCGCTCAGCGCCCAACAAAGGAATGAGAAGTATCGCGGCCGCCACGAAACCGATGTCGTGAAGTCGAAGAGCCGGGAATACGCGCCCTCGCCGGCCACGCGCATTCCGAGGTGGTCGACCCCCTGGGGGTCGTCGGTTGGAGCCTCGGACCAGCCCACCTCCGAACCGTCCATGCTTAGAGAATGCCGCAGCGCTCGCGGCGAGTCAGCTACGCCCTGGTAAGGCCCAGCAGTGCGACCAGCGCAAGCAACAGCTTCTCGTCGGCTATCGCGGCGGTCCGAGGTAGAGAACGTCGGGATGCTCACGATCGAAGTCCGAGACCCGGCCGGTCAGCCGCTCGCGCAGTTCGCGATCTTCCCGATGTTGGCGGTTGCGGCCTCTCCCGACGAGCAAGTGCAGAACTTCGAGTACCTCGCCCAGGCAACGCACGAGCGGTTCTTCTTTCTCGTCGCTTCAGATCTCATTCAGGGGTGGCGCCTGAGCGTTGATCTCCCGCACGCACCGTTCTTCAAGGCGAACACGCCGGAGATCCTTGGGCCATATGCCGACCACCCGACCCAGGTCGCCATGGCGCGCGAGAACTACCTCGCGAGCCTGGTGCAGACGTGGTTGGCGGATCTCACTTCTCGGTGGAAGAGCCTACGGGACCCCGCCCCAGGAGAGGAGCGCCTCGACCAGATGGGATTCCTCCAGCTCCTGCGCGGCACTGCGACAACGTGATCACGGTCTACGCTGAGACCTCTTTCGTGATGGCCCACGCGCACCACGAGGACCTGGCGAGCACGCAAGCGCTCATCGACGGTGCCAGGAAGAAGCAGATCCGGCTGGCGGTGCCGATGCTGTCTCTGTTCGAGGCGCTGTATCGTTGGCGAGGTCAGCAGAAGAAGTTGCAGGCGAAGGAGCGGGACCTCCGGAACCTCGCCAGTGAACTCCAGGGGTCGATGTCGACCGCGATGTCGCCGGCGCACAACGACATCAAGGCCGCGAACACCGCGGCCGCCGCGGCGCTCATTGAACTGGCCTCCAAGCATGGCAAGACGATCGACGACGAGCGTGAAGCCGTTGCGAACTGCATAGCGGAGCTGGTCGGCTCGGCCTCGGTTCTCCCGATCACCGTCGATCACTTCGCGGTGGCGCGCGTCGAGGAGACGACTGTGCGCGGCCCTGCGGACGCCCTCGTGCTTGTCGCGGTTCTAGATGACGCGGCGAACCTTCCCGGGTCGGACCAGGCGATCTTCCTTACGCTCGACTCGGGCTTCGACGGGCCCGCGGCGAAGAAGAAGCTGAGCGGTCGAAGGGTCCAGACGATTGGCCAGACGAAGTGGCTTGTCGACAAGCTCAAGGCCGAGGGCGCCTTGGTCTGATGTACCGGTTGAAGAAGTACGGCGGCGACGCGCCCGCGTCCTCCGAGAGCGACGAGGACGATGAACCCTCACACGAGCTCCAGGCTATCGGTCGATGACGGGCCTAACAGACGGGTCTGACGTGCATGCCCGCGGAGGAGCAAACGCAGTCAAACGCCATCAAGCGCAGTGCTTCGGTCAGCGCTTGCCGCGCAGCTGAGCCAGCGCCTTGGCGCCTGCGCGGCCGCGCGGAAGGACCACGTCGCGGACCGAGTTCGGCGGTGCAAAGGCCTGCCAGGCTGATGGCAGTCGCCCCGTGCGCTCGAGGTTGCGGAACTTCTGGTAGTGCGCGGGGCAGTAGCCCTTGCTGCGGGCGTGCCGTCTGCAGCCGATCAAGGCGCAGAGGCGGTCGTTGTGAGCCCTGCGCCCCCTCGAGACCGATCTCGGCGAAGGCCGACTCGTTCCTCCGAGCGCCGCCGACAGCTGCGCAAGCACGGCTCCGTGACCCTGGAGTTGATTGACCGCACGCGCCAGCGGGGCGATCGCCGCTTCGACCTCGTGTCGAACCATGCTCCGAATCGCCTCGTCGACGGACATCAGCTCTCCTGGTCTGTGGGAAGGACCAGCACCTACAACAAGCTGCCCGCCGCGCAAACCGAATGGAGTCGCCGCTCAGTCTGCTGCGCGGTTGGCGGCGCCGACAGCGAGGCGCCCTCCGCTGAGGACAATGCTCGGCAGGTACTCCGGGTCCCTTCCTCGTTGGAACTCGTAGAGCTGCACCGGCGGCGTCATCGTCGGGTTGAGCTGCTGGCCGATGACAACCGGTCCGGGCGCAGGCCCCGCGTAGAAGATGTGCTAGCGCGGCGCCCAAGGGAACCCGTTGGCCAGGCGCTCGTACGTCTCGCGCGCCAACCGGCCCAGCGCCGTCAGCTGCCGCTGCTTCTGGAGCCAAGCGGTCGACGGGGAGGGGACACCGATCCGAACGACCGCGCCGACGTCGCGCCGGGCATATCGAGCGACGTGTCGGGCACGCGCGCGGCGAGGCGACGCAACCAGACCTCGCGTCGTCGAGGCGCTCCTCGACAAGACGAGGCTCTCGCGCGACGACATGTACGCGTTGTCCTGAGGAACACAGCGTCGAAGACAGATGAAATCGTCCGCCGGTTGGCGTTTGCTCGGGAGTCGGGATTTGCCTGATTCCCGGGAAGGTCGGTCACGACTTGGGCTACAAACAGTTTCTTCGGACAGTGGAAGCGGCGCAGCGACGAGAAGAACGCGCCGCGCTGCGACGGCATCGAGAGCTGGTCAGGCAAGCGCAGCGCGACCAGCGCGAACGCGCGAGGGAGAACGCCGCCAACGAGGTCGCGGTCTTCGAGAACTACCTCGACGTGTTGGTTTCGGTGCACAAGGACTGCGGCGAGCAGTGGAACTGGCAGTCGGTGTCGATCGCACCGGCGCCTCCCGCGCCTGTGCCAACGAACACCGGCGAGACCGCAACCCGGCAGCGGCTGGACGACTACAAGCCCGGCTTCTTTGCCCGGCTGTTCGGCGGAGCGAAGAAGAGGCGCGCGGAGCTGGAGGACGATGTCCAACGCGCCATTGCCGACGATCGCGCTGAGCACCAGCGCGCTCTGGCAGCCCACAAGAAGGCGACCGAGCTCTGGGACTTTCGTCGCAAGCTTGCTGGGGCCGTCCTCCAGCGGAACGTGGCAGCCTACCGCAAGGCGCTGGAGCACATTGATCCCTTCTCGGAGCTCGGCGAGTTCAAGACCCGCGTCGAAGTGATGACGTTCGAGCCGGACGTTCTGGCGCTGAACTGCTACCTCGAGGACGAAGACCTCGTTCCGAAAGAAGAGCTCAAGCTCACCGCCGGCGGGAAGGTCTCCGAGAAGCAGATGGCGGCCGGCAAGTACTGGGCTCTCCACCAGGACTACGTGTGCTCGTGTGCCCTCCGCGCGGCTCGCGAGTCGTTTGCCGCGCTGCCGGTCAGCCGGGTGATCGTGAACGTGCAGGGTACCCGCATGGACACCAGCACCGGCCACCTCGGAGTCGTCACGCTACTCGCGATCAACTTCGCTCGTCCCGAGCTCCAGCGCATCAACATGGAGACGATCGATCCCTCCGACTCACTGAAGAACTTTCATCACCGGATGAAGTTCAAGAAGAGCTCGGGGTTCGAGCCAGTGGAGCCGATCACCGCGGACGAGCAGTGGGTGACGACATGAGCGCGGGGCCAGGCTGGTACCCGGATCCACAGAACCCGGTGTATTCGAGATGGTGGGACGGGGCGGTCTGGTCCGATCAGGTACGGCCCGCGACTCCACCGGCGATGCCACCGCCTACGAGCGCCGCACCCGGCGACGAGCAAGCGCTCGCGAAGAGCGTCGCAGCGATGCGCGCCGAGTACGAGACGCTACGGAAACTGATCGTCGAGACGAGCGACGCCATGATCCTGCAGGAGGTGGGCATCTATCAGTACGCTCACCCGCTCGACTCATCCGCCGCCTACAAGGATGCGCTCGCCCAGCTGAACGAGGCGATCAAGGCCTGCGTGAAGCGTGGCGGGGCGGTGACGAGCACGAAGAAGTGGGTGATCAACGGGTCGGAGAAGGAGGGCGCCAAGATGGTGTCCGACTTCAGCAAGCTGATCCTCCGCGCGTTCAACAACGAGGCGGACAACGTCCTGCGGACCCTGAAACCTTATTCCCTCGATGCGGCTGTGGAGCGCCTCGAGAAGTTGCGCGTCACCGTAGCCAAACTTGGCGCGAGCATGAAGCTGGCGATCACCGACGAGTACAACGCTCTAAGGGTGAAGGAGCTGCAGTTGACCGCGGACTACCTGGCGAAAGTGGCTGAGGAGAAGGAGCGCGAGCGTGAGGAGCGTCTGCGCCTGAAGGAAGAGGAAGCGGCGAAGCGCGAGTTCGAGCGCGAGCAGGCGAAGCTCGAGAAGGAGAAGGCGCACTACACGGCGGCCGCTGTCGCATTGCTCGCGAAGGGCGATGCCGTCGCCGCCGCCGAGGCGCAGGCGCACGTCGCTGAGCTTGAGCAGGCCATCGACGGTGTCGTCCGACGCGCGGCGAACATCCGGGCCGGCTACGTGTACGTGATTTCCAACATCGGGTCCTTCGGTGAGACCGTCGTGAAGATCGGCCTGACCCGGAGGCTCGAGCCGCTGGAGCGCGTTCGCGAGCTCGGTGACGCGTCCGTGCCGTTCCGATTCGACGTGCACGCGCTGATCTTCAGCGACGACGCGGTCGGGCTTGAGACTGCATTGCACCAGCGATTTGCCGACCGCCGGCTGAACATCGTCAACGCCCACCGGGAGTTCTTCTTCGTCACCCCGACGGAGGTCAAGGCCGCGCTGCTCGAGCTTCGCGGCGACCTCCTCACCTTCGTGGAGGTGCCCGAGGCGCTCGAGTGGCACCAGAGCGAGAACACAAGACGCGCAGGCGTGGTCGGGCGCCGAAGAGAGCTGAACTCACCAATACCGTCGCCTCCGCCGCCCATGCGATCGGGATGAAGTCTGTCCCGGCAAGGCGTTCGAGAGCCTTCCGAGGAAGGTCTTGAGCGAGTCGAGGTGCGCGAGCGTATCGCCGGCGGGCCCGGTGTAGTCCCCATCGAGAACCTGCTCGACCCAGGTCTCCATCGACTCGAGGGTGTAGGCCCGAATGCCGTTCTCTTCAGCCAGCGCGGCCGCGTTGCCCGACAGTCCAGGTGAGCAGAAGAGGTACCCGCGCTCGATGCGCGCGGCGCGCATCGCCCCGATCAGCTTCTCGACATAGCTCACGTTGACGGCGGCTCCACCGCGGTGGCGGAAACGGACGAGGAGCTCGTCTTCGCCGTCTGAGAACCGAAGCGTTCTATCTGGTGGCGCGTAGGCGATCGGCGCGAACCCGAGAAGGAAGAAGGTGGTCGTGATCCGACGGGCGATCTGCGACTCACTGTCGTCGAAGCTCGAGCGCCGGAGCACGAGCTCCATGATGCTCGCGAGGTCGGAGTAGTAACGCTGAAGACCCGCGGTCTCGTGCTCGCACCGCTGGGTCGCGGAGTGTTCGGCCTCCTTCGTGACCCATTGTGAGCCCGGGTTCAGCGCAAAGCGGCGCGTCGAGTTGATCACCGGGCCGCGGACGCTGTCCACGAGCCAGAAACCGAAGAGCACCGAGCCGACGAATGCGGGCTTCAGGTAGAGGCCGGCCAGACTGCACGCCGCTACGCACGCGAACGAGAGCATCAAGTCCCTGCGCGCCCGCCTCATCTGGTCGCGAAACGACACGACGAAATTCTCAGCGTACTGCTGATAGGCCCGACGAATTCTCTGACTCTCTTCGGCGATTCGCTGCTGAATGCGGGCTTTGAACGCTGAGAGCGGATCCTCCCGGCGGTCTTGCACCGCACGGGGTGGAGGTCGCGATGCCGCCCGGCCTGTCGTGGCTTCGGGCTGACGTGGCCGCGCGGCACCGCCAACTCGCCATCTGAGATCATGCGAGACCCGTTGGACCGCATCGCTGAGCACCGCGTAGGCGGCGTTCACCTTGATCATCAGCTCGTGCGAGCCGCCGCGATCGGGGTGGTGCCGAAAGCAGGCCTCTCTCCACGCACGTCTGATCTCCTGAGGCGACGCCGTGGGCTCGACGCCGAGGACGGCGTAGCAGTTGAACTGGTCCCAGGAGCTCGTCGGCACCAAGATGATACTCGACGGGGCAGGGGCACGAAGCCACCACGTCGCGCAGCACGGGACCGTCGAGCATGACTTTCGGTTGCCGTCCCGTGAACAGAGGTCGCCGTGGGCGTATTGATGCGTGCGTGTCGGCCGTCATGTCGCGACGTGATCACCAGCGTTCCGGGTCCAAACCGGGGCGTTCACGCTGCGGCAGCGCGGGAGGGCCCTCCACAAGCTCTCGTCCGACCGCTCACCTTGGAGGAGGATATGCCCCGTACCAAGATCGTGCCCACCGAGAGCCGCGAGGCGGCTCGTGCCTGCCTGCTCGACGGACACGGCGAGGCCGAACTGTCGGCCCTGCTCGTCACAGCTGAGCTCCTACACCGCGTGCCCGGTTTCCTGAGGCAGCTGCTCGTGGGCATCCAGTGGGTCGGCGACGTCCGCGCACGGCTGACCCACATCGACGATCCGCCCGAGCCCGTCCGAACGGCGTTGGCTCTCGGCGCAGTCAGCAGCGACGACGCATCCGGACTGACGGACATGCCCGGCGGTCGGGCGATGCTCGCTCAGATCAATGCAGGGTTGCAGCTCGCCGAAAGCGTGCGCCGCGCACGCGAGCTGCTTCCGAAGACCACGATGTTCGGGCGGGGAGGCGAGGGCCCAAAGAAGTTGCTCGCCTTGTCGCGAATGCCTCCGATCGATTTGGTCGCACTCGTGCTGTTGATCGCGACCAGGGCCGGCTTCAGCTCGAGGTTCTCCGCAACGGAAGCCACGGCCTTCGCCGTCCTCGCCGGCTTCGAGGCTCCCACCGACGACGTGGAGCGGCGGCTCAACACCTGGTCGAAGCGACTGCGTCGCATGGAGACGCACTTGAATCAGCCGCTGGTCGACCTCGGTAGGGTCCACCTGCAAATCATCTCGCGGCGCGTGGGCAAGCTCGCCGAGGGCGAGGCCGTGCACGCCAAAGTGAAGGCCGCGATCGGCGCGGCCGCAGAGCGGGTTGCGGTCAGGTGATGGTGGTGCGAGCGTCGGCCCACGGTGGCGAACGATCACTACGTCCAGCGCGCGCTCATGAAGTTCTGGTCCCGCTACTCGGCGGCGACCGACAGCTGGGACAACGAGGTGTGGTTCTTCGACTTCAGGGCGAAGCGGTTGAAGAAGCGGTCGACGCGGAACCTGTTCGCTCGCGAGGGACTCAATACGCCCGATGTCGAGGCGCGCCTCGGCCGCCTGATTGAGAGCCCGCTCGCCCGGTTCGCCCACGATGACATGCGCCGGCGAACCTCGAGCCCGGCAGTCGACACTGAGAAGATCTCTGACCCAGACGTGATGCGTGCCGTGGCGCTGGTTTTCCTCATCCAGGGTGCGCGCGGGCTCGATGGGCTCGGGGTGACCAGCGATTCCGTCTCCAGGTGGCTGGCAATGTCCGACGGTCACCTGGGCTGGTTCGCGAATCGCTTCTGGGAGAACCACCGCATCGCCACGTTCACAGTGCCGAAGAACGTGACCTTGTTCCTGCCGGAGACCGGCTGGTACCCGTTCCCGATCATCGATCAGAAGATCGGCGCAGCCTGGTGCAGCGCGCTCCCGTTGAATCCGCGTGTAGCCCTCGTTGGGATTCCCCGAGAGGCCGACCTCGCGTACAACGACTTCAACGTCGCGGCGATCGCGAACTTCTCCGTCGGCGTCAGCGCGCAAGGGGCGCGGGTGGTCGTGCCGACCGTGTCCGTCGATACGCACGGGCAGGCGCCTCTCGCCTCGGCGCTGCCGCCGATGCGGGCCGACGCCGAACGGATGGCGAAGACGATCGAGAAGATGCGCCAGGTGATTGCGACCGCCTATCAGCTGGTGGGACTCGAGCCGCCGGTGACGATGATGAGCCTGAGGGGTAGGGACGGTGACGGCAGCTGAGCGCGCTGGTGCGTAGGAAGTGTAACTTGAGTGTCACTTATGACTGGGCGCCCGTGGCCATTCCCGAGCGCTCCAAAGCACCGTCGCGCTGCCAACTCCGCGAGATCATGCTCCGGGATGCTCAGCGCTGCTCGCCAGCGATCGAAGTGTCTACTTTCAAGACCGCTGCCTTCAACCGCTCGGCCACTGCTCCAACTTTCTTTCGCGCGTGCGACTAGCACGGTCGCTGACGCCACCACAACTTCAAAGCGGACGTCAGGCGATCGGCTTCAGCTCGGTGACGCCGCCCATGTACGGGTGGAGCACCGCCGGCAGGGCCACGGTCCCGTCCTCGCGCTGGTAGTTCTCGAGCAGCGCCACGACGGTGCGGCCGATCGCCAGGCCCGAGCCGTTGAGCGTGTGCAAGAGCTGCGGCTTGTCGCCCTTCTCGTGGCGGAAGCGGATCTTCGCCCGCCGCGCCTGGAAGTCGGAGAAGTTCGAGCACGAGCTGATCTCCCGGTACGCCTTCTGACCGGGCAGCCACACCTCGATGTCGTAGGTCTTCTGCGACGCGAAGCCCATGTCGCCCGTGCACAGCAGCACGACGCGGTGGTGCAGCCCCAGCTTCTCGAGGATCGCCGCCGCGTCCGCGGTCAGCGCCTCGAGCTCGTCCAGGCTGTTCGACGGCTTCGCGAACTTCACCAGCTCGACCTTGTGGAACTGGTGCACGCGAATGAGCCCGCGCGTGTCCTTGCCCGCCGCGCCCGCCTCGGCCCGAAAGCACGGAGAGAACGCGCAGTACTTCAGCGGCAGCTGCGCCCCGTCGAGGATCTCGTCGTAGTGGTAGTTCGTCACCGGCACTTCGGCTGTCGGGATCAGGAACAGCTCCTGCTCACCCGCAGTCTTGAACGCGTCCGCCTCGAACTTCGGCAGCTGCCCGGTGCCCGTCATCGACTGCCGGTTGACCAGGTACGGCGGCAGGATCTCGAGGTACCCGCGCCGGGTGTGCTCGTCGATCATGAACGCCGCCAGCGCCCGCTCGAGCCGCGCCAGGTTGCCCTTCAAGAACCAGAACCGGCTGCCCGACACCTTCGCCGCGCGCTCGAGGTCGAGCATGCCGAGCTTCTCGCCGACGTCGAAGTGCTGCTTCGGCTCGAAGAGGAAGTTGGGCTTCTCGCCCCACGTGCGCACGACCACGTTCTGTTCGGCCGACTCGCCCTTCGGCACCGACTCGTGCGGAACGTTCGGCAGGTCGTAGAGCAGCTTCTCGAGCTGCTCCTCGAGCTCCTTGAGCCGGCCTTCCTTCTCCTTGATCGAGGCGCCGAGCACCTTCAGCTCGGCCGAGCGCTCTTTCATCAGCGGAGACTTCTCCGCCGCGAGCTTCTTCATCTCCTCGTTCGCCTTGTTCCGCTTCGCCGCCAGCGCCTCGCTGTCCGTGAACAGCTGCTTGCGCTCGTTCATCAGCTCGCGAAACGGCGCGAACACCTCGGCCTTCACCCCGCGGTCACTCAGCCTCGCCACCCTCGCGTCGAAGTTCGCGGCGAGGTCCTTCAGGTCCAGCACTAGTCCTCCTGCTTCAGGTCGTAGATCTCCGTGTCGACCTGCTTCTTCAACTTCGGTTCGGGGTTGAGCTTCAAGAACTGTTCGAAGGCGGCGATCGCCTCTTTCTTCTCGCCCTTGTCTTTGAGCGCGTAGCCCAGCTGGTACCACGAGTCGGCGTCCTCGGGGTTCGCCTGCACCGACTTGCGGTACCACTGAATCGCCTCGGGCCACTTCTTCTTCTCGACATAGGCGTTCGCGAGCTTCGGGTAGACCTCTCTCATGCCCGGCTCGCCGGCGAGCGCCCGCAGGTACGCGTCGATCGCCTTCGGCCACTGGTTCTGCGACGACAGCGAGTCACCGATGAACGCGTGAAGGCGCGTGCGCGTCGGGTCCGAATCGAGCGCCTTCTCGAAGTAGTCGATCGCGTCCTTGTGCCGGTTGCGACCGGCGGACGCGACGCCCAGCGCCTCGAGCGCGTCGGCGTACTTCGGGTCGAGCGCGAGCGCCGCCTTCCACGAGTCGATCGCCTCGTTGCCCTTGCGGGCGTCCATGTAGATGTTGCCCAGCTCGTAGTGGAACTCGGCGCGCCGCGGCGAGTGGTCGATCGCTTTCTTCATCGACTCGATCGCCTGCGTGTACTCGGCGCGCTTCCGCTTCACCTTCGCCAGGTAGAAGTTCGCGTCCGCATTGCCCGACTCCTTCTGCAGCACGCCGAGCAGGTTCTTCGTCGCCGAGTCCAGGTCGCCCTTCTCGAGCTGCACCGCGCCGAGCGTGATGGGAATGCTCACCGAGCGCGGCTCGTCCTCTTTCGCCTGTGTCAGCTCCGTGATCGCCTCGTCGAGCCGCCCGAGCTTCCACAGGGCCTGCCCGTACTGCAGCCGGCCGTCGTGAATCTTCGGGTCGAGCTTGAGGGCCTTGAGCGCCTGCTGCTCGGCGATGTCCGGCTTGCCCTTCGCCAGCGCGACCTTCGACAGACCGAGGAACGCGCCGGGCAGGTTCGGGTTCAGCTCCACCGCCTTGTTGAGCTCGGTCTGCGCCGTCTCGATGTCGTTCTCCGCCAGCGCGAGCTCGCCGAGGCCGACGTGCACGAGGGCGTTGTCGGGCGCCTTGGTGACCGCCTCCTGGAGCTGCGGCTTCGCCTCCTGGAACCGACGCAGCCGCAGGTACAGGCTCGCGAGCGCGATGTTCGCCTCGACCATGCTGGCGTCCGCGCTGATCGCGCGCTTGTAGCTCTCCTCCGCCTGCTTCGTGCGGTCCATGCCGTCTTCCACCCGGCCCGACAGGAACGCGATGCGCGCGTTGCCGGGGAACCGGCCCGACGCCGACGTCATCACCTTCGTCGCCTCGTCCATCTTCCCGACGCCGATGAGCGCGTTGAGGTACGTCTCGATGTAGCCGAGGTTCTGCGGCGCCTTGTCGACCGCGTCCTTCAACATCGGCGCCGCCTTGGCGTAGTCGTGCCGCTCGACCAGCAGCGCGCCGTACGCGCCCTTCGCCCAGACGTTGCCCGGGTCCGCCTTCAGCGCCGCCTCGAACGTCTCGACCGCCTCGTCGAGCTTCTTTCCTTCGGCGAGCAGCTGCGCCTTCATCGCCAGCGCGCGCCCCAGCTCTGCCGGCGCGAGGTTCACCTTGTTCTCTTCAGTCAGCGCCTGGTCGACGAGCTCCAGGCCCTTCTGCGAGTTCTTCCGCTCGATGATCTCGATCGCCGCGAGCTCGACCGCCGACGACGCGTGCTCCGGGCTCGCCTTGAGCGCCTCGTCGAAGCGGCCCGCCGCCAGGTCGACCTCTTTCTGCTTGAGGTGCAACAGGCCGAGCTGGTGCATCGCCTTCGCCGAGGTCTTGTCCTTCGTCAGCACTTCTTTGAGGTCGGTCATCGCCTGCGGAACCTGACCTTTTTGCGCCAGCGCCTCGGCCTTGAGGAAGAGGAGCTCGAGGTCGCCCTCGTTGTCCGCCCGCGCCCGCGCCGACGCCACGAGCGACAGCGCCTTCTCGACGTCCTTCGCGTTGAGCGCCGCGTTCGCGAGCGCCTTCACCACCTCGACGTGCTTCTCTCCGAGCAACAGGATGTTCTCCTGCTCCGCTTCCGCGGTGCTCAGCTCCGACGGCGTCGCCGCCGAGTAGCGGCGGTTCAGGTAGTAGACCGCCTGCATCCACACCGCCCGCACCTCGGGGTACGGCTTGATCTGCAAGAGCTTCTCGCTCGAGGTCTTCGCGCTCTTGTAGCCCTTGAAGGTGTCGCTCAAGAGCGCCTTCTTCGCTTCGCTGAGCGTCGTGAACTCCGGCGTGCCCGGCGCCACGCGCGCAGGGAACAGCACCTTCAGGCCGAACAGGCCGTAGCGCGTCGTCGAAGACCACGCGCCCGCGCCGGCCACCCCGAGCAGCAGCACCCCGAGAATGATGAACGGGATGCGCTTCTTGAACGGGACGGGGTCTTTGCCCTGCACGACGGCGACCGCCGCCATGCGACCCTCGTAGAGCTGCTTCAGCCGCTCCATGCTCGGCGGCGGCGGCCGATTGTTCGGCACGCTGACGCCCGGAGCGCCGCCCGTGGAGCTCGGCGCCGACCCGACCGGAGGAGGCGCCGCGCTCTGCGTCGCGCGCGACGGCTGCTCCATCAGCTTCGCGATCGCCCCCTGGAACGCCGGCTCGCCGCCGATCGGCCCCCAGCTCTCGCTGTCGAGCGACACCTCTTCGTTGCCGAGCAGCTGCCCGTCTTCGAGCATCTTCACCACGACCGCTTCTTCGAACGGCCCGAACACTTTTCCGCTGCGGCGCTTGATGTGGTACCGCCGCACCGACGGCGAGTCCTTCACGCCCGCTTCCTTCGCGGTGTCGTCGATGAAGGACAGCATCTCGAGCCCGTCGGCCGGAGCCGCCGGCTTCGGCGGAGGCAGCGGCGCCGACAGGTCTGCTTCGAGATCGTCTTTCGGCTTCGACGTCGGGTCGAACTCGAGCGAGTCGCCGCCGCCGCCGAAGTCCACCTCGCCGAACGACGTCGACGGGTTCACCGGAGCCGCAGGAGCCGCAGGCGTCGGCAGCGGCGCCTCTGCCGGCATCGGCGCGAAGTCGAACGCGCCCGGGCTCGACATGCCGCCGCCGTACGAGCCGGCCGGCGAGGGGAGATCCGCCTCCGGGGGCTTCGACGTGTCGAGCTCGAACCCGGTGTCCACCGTCCCCGGCGGAGGGGCCTCGTAGGACGACGCGCCGGCCGGCGCCGGCAGATCGGAGAAGTCGAACCCGCCGCCAGTCGGCGCCGCAGGCGCGGCGGGCGGAGGCGGCAGATCGAAGTCCGAAGGCGGCGGCGCCACGTACGACGGGGCCGGCTCCGACGGAATCTCGGCGAAGTCGCTGCCCGACGCTTCGGGCACGTCGCCCAGCGGGCTCTCGGCCGCCGACGTCGGCTCGCTGTCGAAGTTGAACGCCGCCGCCGGCTGGTACGCCGCGTTCTGCGCCGTCGAGGCGGTGTGCGGGTTCACGTCGCCCGGCAGCGGCACGCGGCCGTCGTCGTACGACGGCCCCGACTCGAAGCCCGAGTAGGCCGGCTGCTGCGTCGTCGGCTGGTCGTAGCCGCCGCCAGGCAGCGGCACCGCGCCGTCGTCCTGCGGGCCGCCGCCGAAGTCGGTGCTGCCGAACGCGTCGTTGTCGCTGCTGCCGAAGTCGACGGCGCCGGGCAGTGGAACTCCGCCGCGGTTCACCTGGGTCGCCGCCGCGCTGCTGGTGGCGCCGGGCAGCGGAACTCCGCCGCGCGCGCCGGGCCGCGCGACCTGCGTCGCGTTCGGGTCGGAAGCGCCTGGCAGCGGCACCGCGCCCGAGGCCGGCCGACCGACGTGCGTCGCCTGCGTCGAGAAGTCCGCGCCGCCGGGAAGTGGAACTGCGCCGGAGGCGGGCCGGCCGACGTGCGTCGCCTGGGTCGAGAAGTCCGAGCCGCCGGGGAGCGGAACGGCGCGCGAGGCGGGCACTCCGACGTGAGTGGCGGCTCCGTCGAACGAGGGCGCCTGCACCATCTGCGTCGCCTGCGCCGAGCCGGGCAGGGGAACCGCGCCGGGCCGACCGGCGATCGTCGGCTCGTAGCTGCCGAAGCTGTTCTCCGAGGTCGGCTCGTACGAGCCCGCCGAGCTGCCCGGCAGCGGCACCGCGCCGGACTTCGCCACGGGCGGCTTCTGCGTCGGCGGCGAGACCTGCACGCCGCCGTTCGTGCCGCCCGGCAGCGGTACGGCGTTCGACGCCGTCGGCTCGAACGAGCTGAAGTCGACGTGCGACGACGGAGGCGGCGGAGGCGCGATCGCCGCCGGCGCCGGCTTGTACGCCTCGCTCGGAATCGGAATCGGAGCGACCCGCGTCGACTCTTCGTCCCACGACGCACCCTCGGAGGCGGCCGGCGCCGCCGTGATTCCCGGCAGCGGCACCGCGCCGCTCGCGCTCACCGACGGCGGCTTGAACGACGCCGCCGGCGGGGCAGGAACCTTCACGTTCGACGGCGGAGCCTGCTTCGTCGTCGCGCCCGGAACCGCCTCGGGCGGGATGAACGCCGGCTGCATTCGCGTCGGCGCGTCTTCCCACTCGGAGTCGCTCGACGACGGCGGTGCCGCCGTGATGCCCGGCAGCGGCACGGCCCCCGAAGACGCGGAGCTCCGGGGCGGCGGCGCCGAGGTGGCGCCCGGCAGCGGAACGGCGCCCGAGGACGACGACGGCGGCGCGACGGAAGAGGTCTGCGTGGCTCCGGGGAGCGGCACCGCTCCGGCGGCGGCGCCCGGCTTCACCGGAAAGATGTTCTGGCAGGTGGGGCACTTGATGCGCGCGCCGCCCGCCGGAATCTTCTTGTCGTCGATGTTGAGGTGGGCGTTGCAGGAAGGGCAGGTCGCCTTCATTCAGGCTCCGGTCTCAAAGTGGACCTGTGATGGGGGAACGGGGCGGACGTTACCGCGATGCTGACGAGGGGTCACTCTCCGTGCTACGCGCCCAACTCCTTTTGGCGCCTCGTATTTCCATCGTCATTCCGGTCTACAACGAGGAGGCGATCATCGCCTCCGCCGCCGCCGACCTCATCGCGGGCCTCGACACGCGCAAGCTCGATTACGAGGTCATCTTCGCCGAAAACGGCTCGAGAGATCGCACCCCGCAGATCCTCGAAGAGCTCGTCGCCACCAACCCGCGCCTGCGCTGGTTCCACAACGAGACGCCGAACTACGGCAGCGCGCTCAAGCGCGGCATCCTCGAGGCCAGGGGCCAGATCGTCATCTGCGACGAGATCGACCTGTGCGACCTCACCTTCTACGACGCCGCGCTGCCGCGCCTCGAGCACGTCGACATGGTGGTCGGCTCGAAGGCCGCGCGCGGCGCCTCCGACGAGCGGCCCTTCGTGCGCCGCCTCGCCACGTGGAGCCTCAACAAGACCCTGCGCGTCACGCTGGGCTTCATGGGCACCGACACGCACGGCCTGAAGGCGTTCCGCCGCCAGGCGCTCTTGCCCGTGCTCGAGAAGTGCGGCGCCGACATGGACGTGTTCGCCAGCGAGTTCGTCATCCGCGCGTGGCAGAGCGTCCGCGTCGAGGAGATTCCGATTCAGCTGCACGAGAAGCGGCGGCCCTCGATTCACCTCTTCAAGCGCGTGCCGAACGTGCTCAAGCAGGTCGGCCGGCTCGTCTACGTGATCCGTGTGAAGGGCGAGTAGTGGGGCTTTCGGCGATCTCCGTCGATCTCGATTCGCTGCCGCACTACTGCCGCATTCAGGGCCTGCCCGACTCGCTGCTCGACGATCGCGCGCGCTCGCTCGTCTACTCGGTCGCCGTGCCGCGGTACCTCGAGCTCTTCGCCAGGGCGGGGGTTCCGGCCACGTTCTTCGCCATCGGCGCCGAGGCCGATCGCTCGCTCGCCCTCGCGCGTGAGGCCGGCGTCGAGATCGCCAGCCACGGGTTCGCGCACGACTACGCGATGTCGCGGTGGGACCTGCCGCGCATCACCGAAGATCTCGACCAGGCGCACGTCGCCATCACCGAGGCGTGCGGCGCACCGCCGGTCGGCTTTCGCGCTCCGGGCTACACGCTGTCGCCGGCGCTGCTGCAGGCCGTGGCCGCCAAGGGCTACGCGTACGACTCGTCGACCTATCCGGCCGCTCCGTACTGGGCGGCCAAGGCCGGCGTGATGGCCGCGCTCGCGCTCGCCGGGCGTCCGTCTCGCGCGATCCTCGACACGCCGCGCGTGCTGCTGGCGCCCACGTTCCCCTATCGGCCCTCGCTCGACGATCCGTACGCGCGGGGCGACGCGCCGCTCAAAGAGCTGCCCATCGCGGTCGCCCCGGTGACGCGCGTGCCGTTCATCGGCACCTTCGCGGTGATGGCGCCCTGGGCCCTCGTGCGCGCCACGTTCGCCACCTTCAAGAAGGTGCAGCTGTTCAACTTCGAGCTGCACGCCATCGACGTGCTCGACGTGTCCGACGGCGCTCCGAGGGAGCTGGCCCGCCAGCAGCGGGACCTCGAGGTTCCGGCAACCGAAAAGCTCTCTCGCTTGTCGAAGCTGTTCCAGGCGATGAAAGACCGTTCCGACTGCGTAACCCTGCGAGAAGCGGCTGCGCGAATTGACCTAGACTGACCGACTTCGTAGCGAAGCGATGGCCGCCCAGGAAAAGCTCGGCAAGTACCGTCTCCTTCAGCTGCTCGCGACGGGCGGCATGGGAGAGGTCTTCCTCGCCCGGCAGGACGGCCCGGCGGGCTTCTCGAAGACGGTCGTCATCAAGCGCATCTTGCGGCACCTCGCGACGGACCAGAGCTTCGTCGACATGTTCGTGAACGAGGCGCGGCTCGCCGGCCAGCTGCAGCACCCGAACATCGTGCAGATCTTCGAGCTCGGCCACGAGGGCGAAGACTGGTTCATCGCGATGGAGTACGTGCACGGCCGCTCGCTGCACGGCTGCGTCGAGCAGCTCGAGAAGCTCGGCACCCGCGCCGACCCGCGCGTCGCCGCCCGCATCTGCGCGATGGCGCTGCAGGGCCTGCACTTCGCGCACCAGCTCAAAGACGAGAAGGGCAAGCCGCTGGGGCTGCTGCACCGCGACGTCACGCCCGACAACGTGCTCGTCAGCTTCGCCGGCGGAGTGAAGCTCGTGGACTTCGGCATCGCCAAGGCGATGAACGCCTCGTCGTCCACGCGCGCCGGCACCGTGAAGGGCAAGTTCGGGTACATGGCGCCCGAGCAGTTCGTCGCCGATGCCGTGCTCGACGCGCGCACCGACGTCTACGCGATGGGCGTCACGTTCCACGAACTGCTCGTGGGGCGCCGGCCCGACTGCGTGCCCGACACGTTCGACGAGGCGCGCAAGCCGCGCGTCGGGTTCTCGCGCCGCCACGATCTCGACGCGCGGCTCAACGACATCCTCGAGAAGGCGCTGTACCCCGACGCGTCGCAGCGCTTCGCCACCGCCGCCGAGATGGCGGTCGCGCTCGAGGGCTACGTCGCGGACACCGGCGACGCGCTGACCTCGGCGCACGTGGCCGCGTGGCTCGAGAAGACGTTCGGCTCCGAGGCGGCGAACCAGAACGTCGGCGTCGCGCCGCGCCAGGTCCCGCTCGGGCAGGGCACCGACGTGCTCTCGGCCCCCTTCGTGATCCCCGCCGGAATCGGCGGAGTCCCCGACGCCGACCTGCACGCCGCTGCGCCCACGATGATCGAGCGGCGCCCGCGCGGGGCGGCGAACACCAGCAACCCGCCGGCGCACATGACTCCGCTGCCGCACGCGCCGGTGCTGAAGCGGCCGCGCGCCTCGCGGTGGCCGATCGCCGTCGCCGCGGGGCTCGTGCTCATCGGCATCGGCGTGACGTGGGGCCTGCGCTCGCCGGTCGTGGTGGTGCAGCCGCCGCTGCCGCCGCCGGTCGTGAAGGTCACTCCGAAGATCCGGCCGGCGCCGCGCCCCACTCCGGAGGAGCGGAAGCCCGACGTCGAACCACCGCCGCAGCCGGGCGTCGCCGAGGCCACGCCCGACGCCGGAGCCGCCCCGGTCGTCGTGCAGAAAGATCCGCCGCGCAAGCGCAGCCCGGTGGCCCCGCGGCCCGGCCGCGTCACGGTGCGCGTGAACCCATGGGCCGAGGTCATCTACCAGGGCCGCAACTACGGCGTGACGCCGGTCGCGCCCATCGTGGTGCCCGCCGGCACGGCGACGTTCACGCTGCGCAACAAGCAGCTCGGCGTCACGAAGCAGGTGTCGATCAAGGTGCCCGCAGGGGGCGAGGTCGTGCTGAAGGCGGATCTCTTCAAGGCGAAGAGCACGAACTAGCGTTGACGTCGACGTCAACGGATTCTCAGTCTTCTTCCTTCTCTTCGTCGCGCGTTCCGCCGTCGCGCTTCTTCTTCCCGGCCTGCTCCGACTGATCGTCGTCGCTCGACAGCGGGCGCGCAGTGGCGGGAGCCACGCCGATGAACAGCGAGGCTCCGACCAGTGCGGCGATGAGCAGCAACTTCCTCATGCGTCAGCTCTTGAAGCCGCGGATGTGCTTGATGATGTCGTCGATCTGCTGATCCGTCAGCTTCCCCTTGAAGGGCTTCATCTTCTTATTGTCCTTCGAGCCCTCGAGGATGATCGTCTTCATCTTCTCGTCGGTCCATTCGCCCTGCCACTCGGCAGTCGTCATGTCCTCGACCTTCTCCGCCTTGCCCTGCTTCGTCTGAGCCTTGCCATCTTCGCCGTGGCAGCTGGCGCACTTGGCCTTCCAGAGCTTCGCGGTGTCGTCGGCGGCGAACGCCGACGCGGCGAAAGCGAGGCTCAGCAGTGCAATTCGAAGGGTCTTCACGATGGTCTCCTTGGAGTTCTTGCCACTTGGGGTTGCTACGGCTTCTTCGCTTCGAAATTCAGGGGTTGTGATGCCTGTGCGCGCAGGTACGAGATGACCGCCGCCAGCTCGTTCTTGTCCAGCTTCTCGTAGGGGAAAGAGTCCATCTCGTTGTTCTTCCCGTAGAACGCCTCGCCGTCGGGAGCGCGGATGAACGCCTCGAGCCACTTCTCGGTCGCGTACCCTTTGAGCGACGGCGCGGTGCCGGTCGGCTCGTCTTCGAGCGCGTGGCACGAGTCGCAGCCCTCGGCCTCGTACGCGGTGCGGCCCTTGGCGGCGAGCGCGGTGTTCACGTCGGCGCGGGCGCCCTCGGCGTAGAGGAACTCGACGAGCGCATCGAGGGTCTCCTGGTCGCCGGCGAACGCGTCCATCTCGTCGATCTTGGTGTTGCCGAAGAAGTGCGGCGCGCGCGGATCGCGCAGGAACGCGGCGAGCCACGCGCGGCCCGCGTAGCCCTCCATGCACATGACGCCCTTGAAGTCCTTCTCGGCGCAGTCGGAGTGGCAGCTCGCGCACTCGCGCATGAACACGCGCGCGCCCCAGACCTGCGGGTCGTTCTTGTACAGCTCGATGGGGCCGCTGATGGGGACGCCGATCATCGCGAGGCGGTGCGCCTCTTTCGCGATCTTGTCGGCCTTCGCGTTCGTGGCGGTCGCCTTCTCGTCGTGCGCGTCTTCCCACGCGGTCATGCCGCCGAGGGCCACGGCCCCGAACAGGCCGCCGAGGACGCCGACGACGACGAGCGTGTGCGCCTTCGACGTCAGCTTCAAGAGGCGCGGGTACACGAACGGCAACAGGCACAGCCCGACGGTCGCGATGCCCGGCAGCACGCTCGTGGCGATGAACTCGGTCGAGCCGGTGAACCAGTGCCGCAAGCGGAAGATCGGCAGGAAGTACCACTCGGGCCGCGCGACGTACTCGATGGCGGGATCCGCGGGAGCGCCGAGCTCGACGCCTCCGGTCACCTGCACGGCGACGAAGAGGCCCACGAGCACGAGCACCGACAGCCCCAGGTCGCGCACCGCCTGCCGCGGCCAGTACTGCTCGCGCTCGAGCGTCGCGTCGCTGTCGGTGAGCCCGGGCGGCAGCGACGGGTCGTGGCGCTTGCGCACCGCGAGGTGCGCGCCGATGACCAGCACGCCGGCGAGCGGCATCAGCAGCACGTGCAGCGCGTAGAGGTGCGTGAGCGTGATGTTGCCGAACGCGGGGCCGCCCTGGATGACCTCTTGCGCGGTGGCGCCGACCACGGGCTGGTTTCCGGCGATGCCGAGCAGCACCTGCGTCGCCCAGTAGGCGCGCAGGTCATTCGGCAACAGGTAGCCGGTGTGCGAGGCGACGATGAGCACCTGCAGCGCGAGCACGCCGGTGATCCACGTGAGCTCGCGCGGCGCCCGGTAGGCGCCCCAGATGAGCGCCTGCACCAGGTGCACGATCGCCATGATGATGAGCATCGTGCCGCCGAAGTGGTGCAGGCCGCGCACCACGTCGCCCATGAAGACGTGGAACTGGATGTAGTGGACCGAGGCCCACGCGTCGGTCGCCGACGGCGAGTACCAGGCCGAGAGCCCGATGCCGGTGATCGCCTCGAGGACGAGGAGCACCAGCGTGACGACGCCGAACGACCGCGCCCAGCGCGCGCCGCCCGGGAGCGGAGACTCTGCCGACGCCTTGAGCCAGGCGCCCAGCCCCGACCGCTCGTCCAGCCAGGAGAGGACGCGGGCGAGCATCAGATCTCCGCTTTCTCCTTCACTCCAATCTTGAACCGCTTGTAGCGGACGAAGACGTCCTTCTCTTTGAGCTGAACCTCGAGCGCGTCCATCGGGCGCGGCGAGGGCCCTTCCGTCGCGGTGCCGTCGAGCTGGAACGTCGAGTCGTGGCACGGGCAGCCGTAGGTGCTCTTGGTCTTCTGGTTGATGCTGCAGCCCGAGTGCGGGCACACGCTCGACATCGCCGTCACCGTGCCGTCGGGCTTCTTGAGCAGCCACACGGCGCCGACGACGCCGACCGCGCGCGTCCACCCGTCGACGACCGTGGCGATGAGCTCGACGCGCTTGGGCACGCCTTCCTGCAGCTCGTTGAGCGACACCGCGCGCAGCATGCCGCCGTCGTCGGCCTTCGGCTTGAGCAGCGGAGTGACCACCGTGCCGAGCACCGGCACCGTCGCCAGGGCGCCCGCGAGGGCGGCCAGCCCCCCCGCGAGGAGCTTCAAGAAGCCGCGGCGCTCGGCTTTCGGAGGTGCGTCAGCCATGCGGGCGCGGAGTATAGAGGTGGCGGAACGAAACCATGGCGCGAATTTTCGTGCTGGCGCTGAGCGATGCGGGGTCGACCGCGGTGGAGCTCACCGCCGGCCGGCCGCTGCTCGTCGGTCGCGGCCCCGGCGTCGGCCTGCAGCTCGACGACCCTCGCGCCGCGGTACGACACCTCACGCTCACCGCGCGGCCCGACGGCGTCGTCGTCGAAGAGCTGCGCGGAGCCACGGGCACGCAGCTCAACGACGTGCAGGTCTCCGGGCAGGCGCTCGCGCGCTCGGGCGACGAGATCCGCATCGGAGACGCGCGCATCGTCGTGGCCATCGAGAACGACGCCCCGCTGGTGAGCCGGCCGCGCCTCGCCTCGCACGACGAGCTCGTCGCCCGGCTCGAGGACGAGCTCGCTCGCGCCGGCCGCAGCGGCAAGCAGGTGGGGCTGGGCCTCGTGGGCCTGCCGCCGCTCAACGCCTCGGCGCGGCAGGCGCTGGTCCGCCGCCTCGTCGACGGCACCGCGAAGCTCGGCGCCGTCGCCTGCTGGGGCGAGTTCTCGGCCGACGTGCTCGCGGTGCTCGTCCCCGAGGTCGAGGGGCCCGCCGAGGCGGTGCTGTCGAAGCTGGGCAGCCTCGCTGGCGCGCGCGCCCGCGTCGCGACCGTGGTGTCGCGCGTCGACGGCCTTGCTGCCGAGGCGCTCTGGGAGCGCGCGCTCGAGCGCCTGCACGCGGTCGTCGAGGTCGAGCCGGTCGTCGTGGACCCCGTCATGGTCCGCCTGCGCGAGGCCGTCGAGCGGCTGGCGCGCAGGCCGGTGGCGGTCGCGCTCGTCGGGCCGCCCGGCTCGGGGCGCGGCTTTCTGGCGCGGGCGCTGGCGACCGCCGCGTCGGCCCCGGTGATCGAGGCGCAGGGTGGGTGGCCCTCGTCGCTCGGCGCGCTGCTCGAGGCGGGGCCCGGCTCGGTGCTGCTGGTGCGCGACGCCGACGTGCTCGACCCGGTGCGGGTGACCGAGCTCATCGATCGCGCGAAGGAGCACCGCTCGTGGGTGGCGCTGACCACGCAGGTGATGCAGCCGCTCAAGCACGTGCTCAAGGTGCCGGCGCTGAGCGACCGGCCCAGCGAGGTGCTGCCGCTGGCCGAGTCGTTCCTCGCCTCCGAGCGGCGGCTGCTCAATCGTCCCCGGCTCGCCCTCGGCGCCGACGCGCGCAACGTGCTGTCGCGCTACCGCTGGCCGGGCAACGTGCGCGAGCTGCGCAACGTGATGGCGCGCGCGGCACGCTCTGCCGTGCGTGACGAGCTCGGTCGCGACGCCCTGCCGAGCCGGCTCGCGACCGAGGCTCCCGAGGAGAACCTCCGCGGGGCGCTGAAGGCCGCCGAGCGCGAGCTGTTGCTCGAGGCGCTGGCGCGTACCCGGTGGAACGTGACCGCTGCGGCGGGCCGCCTGGGCATCCCCCGGCGCACCGTCGTGTACCGGATGTCGCGGCTCGGTCTGAAGCGGCCGGCGCGCTGACGGTCAGTGCTACCGCTTCACGCGGCGCAAGTACGCGTCGACCAGCCGGCGCAGGTGCAGCCCGTGCGGACACCGGGCAACCGCGCGCAGGAACGGCAGCACGTCGTGCGCGCCGAGCAGCACGCGCAGGGGCACCTCGCGGCGCTGCGAGCGCTCGTACTCGACGAAGTCCTTGAGGGCGCGGTTCAGCGACTTCTGCCCGTCCGGCAGCTCGAGCAGCGTCCGCAGCCGTTGCGCCGCCTCGCCGCGATCGAGGAACGCCCGCTTCGGTCGGTAGCGGCTCGCGGCGTACCTCAACCGGTACTGCTCCTCGCTCACCAGCTCGCGCCGGTTCTCGAGGTGGCTCAGCGCGTGCTCGCCGATCACGCCGGGCGGGAGCAGGCCCGCGAGGTGGCCGAGCCTGAGCTTGACCGGCATCTCGCGGGTCCGCTCGACCGCCCACTTCTCGAAGTGGTTCAGCTTGTCGCGGCTGCGCCGATCGCGAACCATGACGCTGATCTCGCGCTGCCGACGGTCCGGCTCGTCGAGCCCGCCGTCCCACAGCTCGGGATCTCTCAGCATGGCGCGCACCGCGGCCTTCGAGCGCTGGCGCTCGGCGCGGTGAATCATCGGGCGCGTGCGCGTCGCATGCCTCGACGTCGAGGGCAGGATCGACCGCGCCATCTCGCGCACCTTGTCGTCGCCGTAGATCACGGCGGCGCATGACGCGCGACCCCTCAGCGAGCTGACGCTCAGCGGCCCTGCGCGACGCAGAACAGCGACATGCCCACCGGCAGCTTCACGTGCGACTCCGCCGCCGCCAGCAGCGGCGCCACCTGGTCGTACAGCCGCAGCTGCAGCGGAGGCATCGCGCGCCGCCTGAGCAGCCGCGAGTTCACCAGCCAGCCGGGAATGCCGACCAGGTTCATCCACTCGAGCAGCTGGACGGTGAACCCGTTGTTCTCGAGCACCGCGCGCAGCGCCGGCATCGTGTACCGGCGGTAGTGGCCGACGGCCTCGTCCATCGCTCCGAACAACAGCGGCAGGGCGGGCACGAGGATCAGCAGCTTCCCGCCCGGCGCGAGGATCTGCGCGAAGCGGCGGACGGCGCCGCCGTCGTCCTCGATGTGCTCGAGCACGTTGGACAGGACGATGGTGTCGAACTTCTCCTTCGCCAGCCGCTCCCAGTCGGCGAGCGCGACGTCCGACTTGTACGGCACGACGTTCTTCTGATCGCGGAACCGGTTCTGCAGCCGCTTCACGTAGAAGTCGTCGACCTCGAGCGCGACGACCTTCTCGCGCCCAGGGGCGAGCAGGGCGGTGATGGTGCCGATGCCGGCTCCGACCTCGAGCACGCGCTTGCCGGCGTGCTCGGAGAACCTGCGCCCGAGCCACGTGTTGTAGTTCGGCGCGCCGCTCTCCATGCGGGCGAGCGTGTTGTAGCCCTCGTGCGCGTTGTCGGCGTCGTTCTGCGTCGTCGCGTACTCGAGCAGCTTCCTCGCCTGGCCGAGCAGCGTGGGCGCGGGCCGCGCGGCCCCTCCGGGCACCGGCACCTCGACGAAGCGGTAGAGCTGCGCGGCGAGCTTCACGAGCAGCTCGGCGTCGACCTCGGCGCCGGTCGACTTCAGCGACACGTCTTTCAAGACGGTGGTGCGAAACGCGCGCTGGCCGCTGAACGGGTCCGACAGGTGTGCGTCGCTGACCCAGGCGGCGAGCCTGCCGAGCGCGGCCTCGGGCATGCCGCGGTACTCGCGGCGGCCGATGACCACGTCGGCGCGGCCGGCGTGAATCGGAGCGGTGAGCCCGGTGAGCGCGTCGAGCGTGTACGCGCGGTCGGCGTCCTGCATCACGGTGACGTCGGCGTCGACCTTCTCGATGGCGGCCTTCAGCGCCTCGCCGCGCGAGGGGCGATCGTCGAGGACGACGACGTTCTTCTTGCGCTCGACGCCGACGTCTCCGTCGCCGGCGAGGACGAGCTGCACGTTGGGGCGAAACATGAGCTCGCGCGCGAACGCAGCGGCGGCGGCGCGCGACGACGCGTCGTACGGAATGACCACGGACAAGTCGGGCTTCACGGCGCGGCTGTACCACGTTATTCGAGCGGTCGTGCTCTCCCTCCTCGAGCTGTTCCGGGCGCTGACGTCGTTCACGCCGCGCGCGAGAACTGCCCAACCGCAGAACCTCGCGAAGGCGCCCTGGGAAGAGCTCGTCGACTGGGCCGTGCCGCAGGGGCTCGCGCCGATCATGGCGTACAACCTCGAGTACAAGTTCGCCGGCGGCGGAGCCCCCGAGTGGGCGCGCGACCGCCTGCTCGGCCTGTACCAGGGCCTGCTCAACGACAACGTGATGAAGCTGGTCAACTTCAAGCGCAGCGTCGACGCGCTCGAGGGCCGGCGCGTCGTCGTCCTCGGCGCCGCCACGTTCGCCGAAGGGCTGTACCCCCACGTCGCGTTCCGGCCGGTCTCGGAGATTCGGCTCTTCATGCCGCCGTTCGACGTGCAGCCGATGGCGGGGTTCCTCAAGACCGCCGAGTTCAAGCCGATCGAGACGCCGGCGGAGGAGGGCCTCAAGCCCGAGCTCGTCGTCTCCGACACGCGCACGGTGATCCTGCTGCACGGCCAGCTCACCCAGGACGCGGCGGAGGACAAGGCGCTGCTCGAGCGCGCGAAGCCGGCGAAGGTCTACGGGCCGTCGATGTACCGGCTCGCCTACGAAGACGCGCTGCCGGTCGAGCTGCTGTTCCTCGCGCGCGCGGGCTTCGACGTCCCGTTCATTCAGTGGATCGACGTTCGCGAGCTCGCGTTTTCGGTCGCCGACCCGAAGCAGGTGCTCGAGCGGGCGCACGCCTGGAAGCTCGAGCGGGCGCTGTACGCCGCGATGCAGACGATCGCGCGGCTGTTCCCCGATGCCGCCGAGGCGGCGGGGAAGCTGACGCCGGACCTGTCGCTGCCGGTGCGGAAGCTGCTCGACGTGGGCGTCGTCGACCAGGTCGCGGTGGTGGGAAAGCGCACCACCGCCCGCCCGGCAGAGGCCCTGCGCGCTGCCCTCACGCAAGCGTTGTAGCCGCGCCCAAGGCCGATTAGTCACGGCTTCTCGCGTCACCCCACCAAGAGAGGTAGGTTTTTCTCCATGCGCGTCGCTGTCATCGGCTCTGGTTACGTCGGCCTCGTGGCCGGCACGTGCTTCGCGGACTCCGGTAACGACGTGGTCTGCGTCGACATCGACGAGCGGAAGATCAAGGCGCTCCGCAACGGTGAGATCCCCATCTACGAGCCGGGCCTCGAAGAGCTCGTGCTCAAGAACGTGAAGGAGAAGCGCCTCACCTTCACCACCAGCCTCCCCGACGCCGTCGGCAGCGCGCACGTCGTCTTCATCGCCGTCGGCACCCCCGAAGGAGAGTCCGGCGACGCCGACCTCCAGTACGTGCTCGCCGCCGCGAAGGAGATCGGCAAGTCGCTCAAGCAGTACACCGTCATCGTCGACAAGAGCACCGTGCCCGTCGGCACCGCCGACCAGGTCCGCTCCGCCATCGCCGCGAACACCAAGCACGAGTTCGACGTCGTCTCGAACCCCGAGTTCTTGAAGGAAGGCGCCGCCCTCGACGACTTCTTGAAGCCCGACCGGGTCGTCATCGGCTGCAACTCCGAGCGCGCGCGCAAGATCATGGGCGATCTCTACGCGCCGTTCGTGCGCACCGAGAACCCCATCATCTACATGGACACGCGCTCGGCCGAGCTCACCAAGTACGCGGCCAACGCGATGCTCGCGACGCGCATCTCGTTCATGAACGACATCGCCGCCATCTGCGAGAAGGTCGGCGCCGACGTCGACATGGTCCGCAAGGGCATGGGCTCCGACAAGCGCATCGGCTACCCGTTCCTCTTCCCCGGCGTCGGCTACGGCGGCTCGTGCTTCCCCAAAGACGTGAAGGCGCTGATGGCCACCGCGCGCGACAACGGCATCGAGTTCGACCTGCTGCGCGCCGTCGAGCGCACGAACGAGCGCCAGAAGAAGTCGCTCATCGAGAAGGCCAAGAAGCACTTCGGCGGAGATCTCGCCGGCAAGTCGTTCGGCGTCTGGGGCCTCGCGTTCAAGCCGAAGACCGACGACATGCGCGAGGCGCCGTCGATCGTCCTCATCGAGGCGCTGCTCGGCAAGGGCGCGAAGGTCGCCGCGCACGACCCGGTCGCGACGCACGTCGCCAAGCGCCTCTTCCAGGATCGCATCACCTACGCAGAGACTCCGTACGACGCGCTCAAGAACATCGACGCGCTGTTCCTCGTCACCGAGTGGAACGACTTCCGCAACGCCGACTTCGAGCGCATCAAGTCGCTGATGAAGACGCCGGTGATCTTCGACGGACGCAACGTGCTCGACCCGTCGCGCATGCGCGAGGCCGGGTTCACGTATTACGGCGTCGGCCGGGTCTGAATTGACGCCCGAGACGCACGCTCCTACCGTTCGCATCGCTCTGCCGATCGCGGCGATCAAGGCGTTGCGTCCGAAGCAGTGGACGAAGAACGGCGTGCTGCTGGTGCCGCTGCTCTTCGCGAAGAGCATCTTCGTCCACGGCCAGCTCGTTCGCGCCGCGCTCGCCGTCGCGTCGTTCTGCCTGCTCGCCAGCGGCGTCTACCTCGTCAACGACTGGTTCGACCGCGAGAAGGACCGGCTGCACCCCGAGAAGCGCCACCGCCCCATCGCCGCGGGGCAGCTGGGCCCTGGCGCCGTCGTCGCGCTGCTGCTCGCGTGCTGGGGAGGCGCTGCCGCGCTCGCGCTCTCCATCAGCGCGTCGTTCGCCTACGTGTGCCTGGGCTACGTCGCGCTGCAGATCGCGTACACGACCGTGCTCAAGCACCTCGTCGTGCTCGACGTCATGGCGCTCGCGCTCGGCTTCATCGTGCGGGTCGTCGCCGGAGCCGTCGCCATCGACGTCGTCGTCTCCAACTGGCTCTTCCTCTGCACGCTGCTCGGCGCCGTCTTCCTCGGCTTCGCCAAGCGCCGCGCCGAGCTCTCGTCGCTCGAGCAGGGCGCCTCGGCCCACCGCGCCTCGCTCGGCGAATACACGCAGACGATGCTCGATCAGATGATGTCGATCAGCGCGGCCTGCACGATCCTCGCGTACGGCCTGTACACGGTCTCGCCCGACACCATCGCGCGCGTCGGCAGCGATCACCTCAAGCTCACCGTGCCGTGCGTGATCTTCGGCGTCTTCCGCTACCTGTTCCTCGTGCACAAGCGCGGCCTCGGCGGAGCGCCCGAGAAGATCCTCTTGAGCGACGTGCCGCTGATCGTCGACATCGCCGTGTTCCTCGGCATCGCGGCGTGGGGCCTGTACTTCTAGCGCTGCAGGTAGTCGGCCTGGCCGCGGCTGCTGATGATCGCCGACAGGCCGTGCTGTGACGCCGCCGCCTGGCGGATCACGCGCGCGAGGTGGCCGATCTCGCGAATCCACTCGTTCGAGCGCTCGCCCAGACCCGAGAACGTCACGGCGAGCACCGGCGGCAGCTCGATGCGGCCGAGCCAGTACTGCAGCACCTCGTGCTTCTCGGGCGCCTCGATGGGCCTGAGCCGTTTCGCTTCCTTCTCGAGCAGGCGCGACAGCGCGTTCGGGAGCTGCGCGGCCCAGCCGTTGACGACGTGCAGGGGGCGCCAGCTCCAGTCGGCGCGCGCGACGCCGTCACCGGGGCGGTAGTCGCCGTGGCCCTGCACCGTGAGCACCTGGTCGGGCGGAAACGTCGGCACCGGGTTCCAGATGCCGCACGCGAGCGACGCGAGGCCCTGCTCGGCGAACGGGCTCTGCATGAAGTTGTGCCGGTACTGCTCGGCCTTGAGCGCGTCCCAGTAGGGGTAGTGCTGATCCTCGAGCATGAGCGCGAGGTGCAGCGTCGACTCCCAGTCGCCGGCGTAGGCGACGACGTCGGAGACCAGGTGCCAGCCGCCGCTGCCGTCGTGCGACCACTCGTGGAAGAGCAGGCGGTAGATGGCGTCGCTCCACTTCTCGTCCTCGAGGCCGAAGAAGCTGCCCTCGACGCCGCGGTCGAGCAGCAGCTCGAGCTGAATGCGCGTGTGCTCGTCGTTGAGGAACTTGAGCAGGTGCTCGATGGCGGGCGCTGCGTCGACGACGCCGAGCTCGAGGGCGGGGAAGACGACCTGCTTGAGGAACGCGTCGTTGACCGGCCGCAAGACGACTTCCATGCGCCGCGAAGCTTAACTGGGAAGGCTCAGGCCTTCGCGTCTTCTTGAAGGATCAGCGAGTAGATCTCCTGCGCGCCCTTGGCGGCGAGGATCGACTCTCGGAACGACGCGTTGCGGAACAGCCGCGAGATGCGGGCCAGGGCCTTGAGGTGCAGGCCGGCCGAGTTCTCCGGCGCGACCAGCGCGAAGAAGAGGAACGTCGGCTTCTTGTCGTGGGCGTCGAAGTCGATGCCGGCGTGCGAGACGCCGAAGCTCGCCGTGAGCGTCGAGAGCTCGCCGAGCTTGCCGTGGGGAATCGCCACACCTTCTCCGACCCCCGTCGAGTTCACGCGCTCGCGCTCTTCGAGCACCTGGGCGAGCCGCTGCGGGCTGACGTTCGGATTCGAGCGGGCCAGCGCCGCCGACAGCTCTCTCAAGATGTCCGTCTTGCTCGTCGACTTCAGCTCTTCGACGATCGCGTCGGGCTTGAGGAACTCGGCAATCCGCATCTGGCGCGGCATGTAGCGGACGACTCGAAACAGCGCAAGGTGACGGTTGAGGCTATCTTTGGCCGTGCTCGCGTCATGAGCCCCCGTTCACTCGTCCCGCTGCTGCTGCTCGCGTGCGTGCACGCACCGCCCGAGGCGCCGCCGCCGGCGCCCGTCCAGCCGACACCACCGATCGCGGACGTCGAGCCGCAGCCGGCGCCTCCCGAGCCGGCTCAGCCGGAAGTCGTAGACCCCGGGGCGGGCGCTGTGGCCACTGCCGTCACCGAAGAGAAACCCAAAGGTCCCGTCGACACCGCCGCGCTGCTCGCCAACATGAGCCTCGAGGCGAAGGTCGGCCAGATGATGATGGTCGGCTTCGGCGGCACGGTCGTCGACGCGAGCATCGAGGCGCTCGTCCGCGGCAAGCAGGTCGGCGGCGTGTGCATGTTCAAGCGGAACATCGCCGACGCCGAGCAGGTCGGCCGGCTCAACGACGCGGTGCGCGGGCTGTTGGCCGACTCGATTCCCCCGTTCATCGCGGTGGATCAGGAGGGCGGCAACGTCATCCGCATCTCGGAAGGCATGCTCGTGCTGCCGGGGAACATGGCGCTCGGCGCCACCCGCTCGCGCAGCCTCGCCTACGAGGCCGGCAAGGCGCAGGCCGAAGACCTGTCGAGGCTCGGCTTCAACATGAACCTCGCGCCGGTGCTCGACGTGAACGTGAACCCGCGCAACCCGGTCATCGGCATCCGCGCGTTCGGAGACTCCCCCGAGCTCGTCGCCGACTTCGGCGTCGACTTCGTCCGCGGCCAGCAGGACGCGAACGTCGCCACCATCGCGAAGCACTTCCCCGGTCACGGCTCGGTCGACTCGGACTCGCACAAGATGCTGCCGGTGCTGACGGAGAACGAGCAGCAGCTCTTGAAGGTGCTGCGGCCGTTCGAGGCGGCGATGAAGGTCGGCCTCGACGGAATGATGACGGCCCACGTCGCGGCGCCGAAGGTGACCGGCAATGACGTGCCGGCGACGATGAGCTCGCACATCTTGAACGACATCCTGCGGCGGCGGATGAAGTTCGACGGCCTGGTGCTGACCGACGAGCTCGAGATGCAGGCCATCGCCGATCGCTACGGCGTCGGCCGCGCGGCGGTGATGGCGGTGAAGGCGGGCGCGGACATGGTCCTCATCCCCTGGCGCGTGGAGAAGAAGGAAGAGGTGCACGTCGCGCTGCTCGAGGCGGCGCGCAACGGCGAGCTCTCGATGGCGCGCGTCGACGAAGCGGTGCGCCGCATCCTCGCGCTGAAGGTGAAGCGCGGGCTGTTCGGCGACGTGCCTCCGCTCGCCGAGCGGCTGAAGGAGCTCGGCAAGCGGCGCTCGCTCGCCGACGAGATCGCGCGCGGCGCGGTGACGCTGCTGCGGACGACTCCGGGCGTGTTCCCCGTCTCGAAGGAGAAGCGCGTCGCGGTGGTGACCGCCGAGCCGTCGCTGGTGACGGCGGTGCAGTCGCGGGTGCCGCAGGCTCCGGCGCTGGTGGTGCCGGCGTTCGTGCAGAGCGGCACCAAGCGCGAGGAGCTCAAGCGCCTCACGTACCAGCTCGCTCAAGGAGCCGACATCGTCATCGTCGGCATCGTCAACACGCGCCAGCTCGAGCTCGTGACGATGGCGCACCTGGCCGGCAAGCCCGTCGTCGTGGTGGTGATGGGTCTGCCGTACCTCGGCGCCCAGGTGCCCGAGGCGAAGGCGGTGCTCGAGGTCTACTCGTTCCGCGAGAGCGCGACGGAGGCCGCCGCGGCCGCGGTCTTCGGCGAGGCAGGCACGCCGGGCAAGCTCCCGGTGGCGCTGCCTCGCTACCCGTTCGGGTTCGGTCTGGATCCGGTGGGCGAGAAGACCGCCAAGCACCGGTAAGAGATCGAACCCGAACCCGGCAGTACTACTTCTTCCCGGACGCCGCCGAAGCCTCGATGAGGCCGTAGTGCCCGTCCTTGCGGCGGTACACGACGTTCATCTCGTTCGTGGTCGAGTTGGTGAACACGTAGAAGTCGTTGTTCATCAGGTCCATCTGCATGATGGCGGCCTCGGTGCTCATCGGCCGAACGAGGAAGTCGTTCGTCTTGATCACCCGGGGAGCCGCCTCGACGGGATCAGGCACCTTCTCCGGATCAGGCACCGAGATGACGTCGTGGCGCACTTTCAGCTGCGCCATCAGGTCCTGGCGGTGGTGGACGCGCTCGCGGCCGTGGTGGTGCTTGAGGCGCTCCTTGTAGCGGCGGAGCTGCCGCTCGATCTTGTCCATCGCGAGGTCGATCGAGGCGTACATGTCCTCGCTCTTCTCGCGGCCGCGCAGCACGAAGGCGCCGGAGGTGATGGTGATGTCAGCGTGGTGGAGGTGCCGCTCGAGCGAGAGGACGACGTGGGCCTCTCCAGCTCGGTCGAGGTACTTGTTCGCTCTCTCGACCTTGTCTTGCGCGTAGTTTTTCAGGGAATCGATGGGCTCGAAGTGACGGAACGTGATGTTCATCTGCATGCGATACGCCTCCAACGAAGGGACGAAGATGCGCTGCGATACGCATCTTGGGATCTAATGTAACGGGAAGGCAACCACGGCACTGGAAACGATCATCCTTCGATTTCGAGGGGCTCAGGTCCGCGCCGAAGCCCGTGCAATCCACGTGCGGATGAACGACCGGTCGGACTCGGGCAGGTCGAGCAGCTTGATCGCGAGCCCTTTGGGCAGATTGGTCGCCTGACCCGGCTCGGTGCGGAGCACCCGGCCCCACGCCGACATCGTCTCGGTCGTCCCCTCGAAGTCGATGCTGATGTTCACGGGAGTACCCGGCACGGCGAACTCGTTCGTCTCTACGTAGAGCGAGTCGAAGCGGAAGTTCGCCTCGGGGTGCCAGGTGAAGAAGCGCACGTCGTGCGCCTTCACGCGCAGCCGCACGTCGATGCTGCCGCCGCGCCAGTGCAGCGAGCTCACCTCGCTCTTGCCGCTCGGCGGAGGCCCCGACGGCGCGCGCCGCCGCTCGACGTCGAGCATCTTCTGGGTCAGCGCGAGGAAGACGTCTTCACACGCGCGGCGCAGCTCGACGGTGGCCTCGGGCGTGAGGCGGTCGGGGTAGAAGCGCTTCACCAGCGCGAAGAAGGCCGCGCGGTAGGTGTCGGGCGACGACGCCTCGGGCACGCGGAAGACGTCGTGCGCGGGCTGGTGCTTGATCTCGCCGAGCCACTGCCGCAGGCGCTGAATCGCCGCCTGCTGCTCGGCGATGACCGCCTCGGGCAGGCGCGGCCCCAGCGCCGCGACGACCTCGGGGAACTTCGCGACCGGAGAGAAGCTGCGGCCGTCGCGCGAGACGGCGCGGACCTCGGCGAGCTTGCCGGCGGCGGCGAGGTCTTTGAGCACTTCGAGGGTGATGGGCCCGAGCACCCGGGCGTCTGCGTCGGCGAGCCAGTAGTCGCCCGAGCTCAAGCTCCAGCTCCGGCTGCTGCCGCCGCAGCGAGCGCGCCCTCGACGGCGTTGCGTACTTCGAGCGGGTGGAACGGCTTGCCGATGAAGCCGTGGGCGCCGTCGTCGATCGCCTGATCCGCCATCTTCGGAGTGTCCATCGCGGTGATGATCAGCACGCGCGTGGGCAGGCGCTTCTCTTTGACGAGCTTCAGCACCTCGGAGCCCGAGCGCTTCGGCAGCACGAGGTCGAGCAGCATGACCGCGGGCGGGTGCTCGGCGATCTCCAAGGCGGCGGCTTCGCCGTCGAGCACCTCGCGGACCTCGCACTTCACGTCCTTGAGCGCGTCCTTCAACATCGTGCGCGTGAGCTGGTTGTCTTCGACGATGAGGACGACGGGCTCGGCGCTCATGACGCTCAATAGTACTTCTTCCGCTTCGACGAGGGCAGCACGCCGAGCACCTCGCGGTACTTCGCGACGGTGCGGCGGGCGATCTCGATGCCCTGCGCCTTGAGCAGCTCGACGATCTTCTGATCCGAGTACGGGTTCTTCGCGTCTTCCTGCGACACGAGCTGCTTGATGTGGTTCTTCACCGCCTCGCTGGCGATGTCGTCACCGCTGGTGCGCGCGATCGACGAGTTGAAGAAGTACTTCAGCTCGAAGATGCCCTGCGGCGTGTGGACGTACTTGTTCGACGTCACGCGCGAGACCGTCGACTCGTGCATGCCGATGTCCTCGGCGACGTCGCGCAGGATGAGCGGCTTGAGGTGCGCGATGCCCTTGTCGAGGAAGTCGCGCTGGAACTTCACGATCGACTCGGTGACCTTGAAGATCGTGCGCTGCCGCTGGTGAATCGAGCGGATGAGCCACATCGCCGAGCGCAGCTTGTCCTGCACGAACTCCTTCGTCTTCCCCGTGGGGATCGCGCCGTTCTTGAGCGCGCCGCGGTAGGCGTTCGAGATGCGCAGCTTCGAGAGGCCGTCGTCGTTCAGCACGACCGTGTAGTCCTCACCCATCTTGTAGATGTAGACGTCGGGGGTGATGTACTGCGCGTCGTCGCCCGTGAAGTTGCGGCCCGGCTTCGGGTCGAGCTTCGCGAGCAGCCTCGCGGCGCGAACCACCTCTTCGAGCGAGATCTTCAGGTCTCGCGCGATCGCGGGGTAGTTCTTCGACTCGAGGAACTTCATGTGCTTCTTGAGCAGCGTGCCGAGCAGCGCGGCGTTGTCCTCTTTGAGCGCCTGGGCCTGGATGAGCAGGCACTCCTGCAGGTCGCGGGCGCCGCAGCCCTTGGGGTCGAGCTGCTGAATGCGCTTGAGCGTCTTCTCGGCGCAGGTGACCGAGACGTCGGCCTCGGTGGCGAGGCGGATGAGCGGGTCGCCCTCGACGTCGGGCAGCTTCAGGTACCCGTCGTCGTCGAGGTTGCCGAGGATCAGCATCGCGATGCGGCGCTCGGCGTCGTTCATCTTGATGAAGCCGAGCTGCGACGTCAGGTGCTCGAAGAGGTCTTCCTTGCGGACGAGGTTGGCCTCGAAGCTGGGCAGGTCGTCGGTGTCGATGTTGCCCTTGTTCGACGGCGTGGTCGGCTCGTTGAACTGGTAGCTGTTGAGGTACGCGTCCCAGTCGATCTCGCCAGGGCCGGCCTCGTCGACCTTGACCTCGACGGCCGTGTCAGGCGCCTTCTCCTCCATGTTCGGAGGAGCCTCGGCGTTGGCCGCCTCGAGCGACGCCTCGCCGGGGGCCTTGTCGGACATGTCGCCTTCGACGGTCTCGTCCGGCTGCTCCAGCAGCGGGTTCTGCTCCATCTCCTCGCGGACCTGCTCGAGCAGCTCCATGCGCGAGAGTTGCAGCAGCTTGATGGCCTGCTGCAGCTGGGGCGTCATCACCAGCTGCTGCGACATCTTCAGGCTTTGCTTCAGCTCCATTCCCATGGCGTCCCGACCTCCGACTCAGACAAAGAGCGTGCCAAAAGTAGCAGGCCCGATCGGGGATGACCACCCTGTCTTGTAATGGGGCGAAACGGTTACGTCTTTGGACGGAGGCATGATCCTGGCTTCATTTCAGAGCGTGAAGCCGGCGCCGAGGTAGACCGATCGGGCCTTCTCGGAGGCGGCGATCTGCGCGGGGGTCCCCTCTTCGAGGATGCGGCCGTCGGCGAGGATGTACGCCCGGTCGCAGATTTTGAGGGTGTCGCGGACGTTGTGATCGGTGAGCAGCACGCCGAGTCCCTTCGTCTTCAGCCGGGCGATCTCCTTCTGGAGCTCCTGGACGTTGATGGGGTCGACCCCGGCGAAGGGCTCGTCGAAGAGCATGTAGCGGGGGCCGGGCAGGAGGCTGCGGGCGATCTCGGCGCGCCGCCGCTCGCCGCCGGAGAGGGTCTCTCCGAGGGAGTCGGCGACCGTGGTGAGGCCGAACTCGGCCAGGGTGTCGATGGCCCGCTGGTCGCGCTCGGCCGCGGTGAGGCGCTTGTCGAGCTCGAGGACCGCCAGCATGTTCTGGCGCACGGTGAGCTTCTTGAAGATGGAGCTGTCCTGCGGGAGGTAGCCCAGGCCTTTGCGCGCCCGCTCGTGCATCGGCAGCTTGGTGAGGGCGGCGCCGTCGAGGGTGACCTCGCCGGCTTCCGGCGTGACGAGGCCGACGACGAGGTTGAAGGTGGTCGTCTTTCCGGCGCCGTTCGGGCCGAGCAGGCCGACGATCTCGTTCGGGCCCACGTGCAGGTCGACGCCGTTCACCACGCGGCGGCCGCGATAGGACTTGATGAGGCCGCGGGCGGAGAGGGCACTCATCCGAGGACTTCCCGCCGCCACGTGACGAGAGTGCTCGCCACACCGATTCCGCGCAGCGCGCGATCGACGTCTTCGGGGTTTGCGTAGAGCTCGGTGAGGTCCTTCTCGATGTGATGCATCAGCAAGACGCGCTGGCCATCGTCGAGGCGCAGCGGCCACACGTGGATCGACCCGGGAAACGTGAACATCTCGACGTCGGGAACGACGCCGTTTCCGAAGCGGCGGGTGAGCTCCCCGCGAGACAGCTTGAGCGTCGCCAGAGGCCGGTCCTTCACGTCGATGGGCAGCGTGGCGGGAGTCACTTCGTCGGCTTCTCCTTCACGTCGATGATCGACTTCGCGTCCTCGACCTCGAGCACGTCGGAGCCGGACACGAACGTGACGCTCCTGCCGGTGATGTGATTGTTGCCCTGCCGCGCCTCGGGCTTGCCGGTGACGACGAGCCGGCCGGCCGCCGCGTCGTAGTCGGCGCGGGCGCCGCGGGCCCAGCGGTCTTTGTCGCGGACCTCGACGCCGCCGCGCGCCTCGACCCGCGTGATGGCGCCCTTGTCGTCGTACCGGGCGAGCAGCGTCGGGGCCACGAGCGTCGTCGTGGCCTTCTTCGCCTTCACGTGGCCCTCCCACGTGGCGACGCGGCGATCCTGATCCAGCACGAGCCGATCGGCGTCGATCACGATCTGCTGATCCATCGTGCGCGGCTTGAGCACCTCGACCTTGTCGGTGCCGGTGGTGAACGTGATCTCCTCGCCGGTCACCTTGCGCTCGCCGGACTGCGCGCGCGGAGAGCCGGTCACCTTGAGCACGCCGGTCGCGTTGTCGAAGTCGGCGTGCTGGCCCCAGGCGTGGCGGTCTCCGTCGACGGCCTCGACGTTGCCGTCGGCCTCGATGCGCACGACCTCGCGGCTGGGCGAGTAGAAGACGGTGAGCGTGTCGCAGGTGAGCGTGGTGGTGTCGCGCACCGCCTTGGCGTGGCCGCGGTAGACGGCCTTGTGCTCGCGGTCGAGGACCTCGAGCTTGTCGGCGCTGATCTCGACGGGCCGCGAGAGGAGCGCGGCGCCCAGGAGCAGGAGGCGAATCACGGAGTCGCCTCGATGCGCGTGCGCACCGGGCCGAAGATCTCGGCGCGACCCTCCGCCAGGTTGTACGTCAGCCGCGAGCCGGACAGCTCGACGCCGCAGCCCTTCGCGGTGACGGCGCCGGCCGTCGTCGCGATGCCGTCATTCCACTCGACGCGCTCGCGCGTGGAGCCCTCGCAGCCCTCTGCGGTCTTCGCGTCCAGGCCGTTCGGAGCGGCGGCGCGCGTCAGGTCGACGTTGCCCTCGACGCGAGGCGCGCGCAGCTGGGTGCCCTCGGCGGTGGTGAGCGCGACGCCTTCGGCGACGAAGCTCTCGGGCGTCAGCGTCGCGCGCTCGGCGGTGCCGCGGGCTCGAAGCTCCGGGCCCGCCCAGGTGGTCACCTTCACGTCGTGCAGGTTGACGCCCTGCTCGGCGCGCTGAGCCGCCGGCGGGCGTGTGCACGCGGCGGCGATCAGCAGCAGGACTGCAGCGAGCCTCATCGAAGAGGCTTCTTAGCGCCTCTGCTATTGTTTCGGTGTGAAGCGCGACCCCAAGAGTTGGCCCGTCCGGCGCTACGAGCTCGGGCACGAGCCTGGAGACGATCTGTCGGACAGCACGACGGCTTCTGAGCGCGTGGCAATGATGTGGCCTCTGGCAGTCGAGGCATGGCGGCTCGCGGGGCGGTCGCTGCCGGACTATCGCAGGGACCAGATGCCAGGCCGCGTGTTCCGCCCCGGTGAGCCTCGGCCCGACGATGATGAAGCTTGAGGGGCTGAACGAAGACTTTCGCGACGTCGTGCTGTTGTTCGCGGACGCGAAGGTCGAGTTTCTGATCGTCGGCGCGTATGCGTTGAGCATTCATGGGGCTCCGCGGGCGAGCGGCGACATCGACCTGTTCGTCCGGGCATCCCCCGACAACGCTGCGCGCGTGGTGGCCGCGCTCGACGGTTTCGGTGCACCGCTCGCGGCTCATGGCGTCAGCGCGACCGACTTCGCGCGAGCTGGCACCGTCTACCAGATCGGTCTTCCGCCTCGTCGCATCGACGTGCTGACCCAGATCTCGGGCGTGACTTTCGACGAGGCATGGGCGTCGCGCACCGAGGCAGAGCTCGATGGACGCACCATCCCGATCATCGGTCGGGATGCGTTCCTGAAGAACAAGCGCGCGGCCGGCCGTCCGAAAGATCTGGCGGACGCCGCGCGCCTCGAGAAGCCGAAGCGCTGACTACGCGAGCCCGGCGTCAGCGAGCGCCTCGAACTTGCGCGCGCGCTCGGCGAACTCGGCGAGGCGGTACAGCACGGTGCGGCGCGAGATGCCGAGCCAGCCGGCGACCTTCGCCTGCTCCATTCCCTTCACGTGGTACAGCATGACGGGCGCCTTGATCTCCTCGGGCTGGCGAGCCATCAGCTGCTCGGCGAAGTCCTTCGTCACGACGCTGTCTTCGAAGTCGTCATCGCGCGGCTCGGGCATCGACTCGGCCGGCATGGGCTCGGCGCGGCGGCGGGCATCGCGGATCATGTTGAGGCAGTGGTTCGTCGTGACCCGGTGCACCCACGGCATCACGGCGTCGTCGGTCGGGATTCCATCGGCCGACTTGAGGATCTTGATGAAGATCTCCTGCGTCGCGTCCTCGGCGGCGGCGCGGTCCTTCAGGATACGGCGGCAACGGGCGTAGATGGCGGGGCCCAGCTTTGCGTACAGCTCTTCGATCTTTCCTTTTCCCTTTTTCATTTGTGACGTCCCAGACGAGAGCAGCGTGAGCAGCGGAAGTGCTTCAGATGCCCAGTTGTCGGGGTGACCGGAGCATGGGTGCTCCCATCGGGTAAGAAACGTTGACGCTCGCCGAAATCGGCAGTGCCCACGCCATGATGCACACTTCTCTCAACTACTGAGAGTATCAGCTTGGCTAATTCTGGGTATAGCCGAGGGTGAGCGCCAACAGGTGGGCGTGAGCCAAGTACCCGGCAGGAAAGGCTTCTCCGGTTGCGGCGCGACCGCGGAAGATCACGAACTGGTAGGCGAAATCACCTCGAAATTGTCCAACCCGGTACCCGGCACCGAGTGCAACGCCGAAGCGGTCGGAATCCGGCTGCGAAGGGCTCAGCGTGTCAGACGGCGATACGGCGAGGTCGACGACTCCGCCGGCGCGCAGCACCGCGTTGCCCAGCGCCCGCTCGGCGCCGAGACGGAACGTCGGGCCCGGCGCCCAGTTGCGCGGCTGGCTGACGTCGGGAGTCGCCTCGTTCTCGAAGTCGATCTCGAACCGCTGGAACGACTGCCAGAAGGTGACCTCGACGTCGGCGTAGAGCTGGAAGACGGAGAGATCGACCCGGCCGCCGAGCGCGACCTTCGCGGGCAGCGTGACGGACGAGCGGATGGCCTGGTCCGGCAGCGTCGCGTGAAACGACGAAGGCACGGCCTCGAAGTGCGCGCGGCCGGAGAGCGAGGCGGTCGCGGGGATGCGGCCCATCAGCCCGAGCTGCACGCGCTCGTGCGGAGCCCAGTCGACGCCGAGCTGCGCGCCGACGGCGACGCCGCTGCCGGCGAGGCGGGCGGTGCCTTCGGTATCGACGAAGTCGAGGCGGCGCGTGAGCGCGACGGTGACGCCGTAGACCTGGACGCTGGCTCCGACGCTGAGGTTGTCGAGGATGCGATACGCGCCGCCGGCGTGACCGGCGTAGACGCGCAGGGACATCTCGGTGAGCTCGGTGCGGCCGTACCAGTCGTCCGGCCACTTCACTCCGCCGCCGAAGGGCGTGTTGAAGCCGACGCCGAGCGCGAACTTCTCGAAGCCCCACGCGGCGTAGACGTGCGGCGGGACGCTGAGGCCCGACTGCGCGTGCGTGTCGTTCGCGTTGCGATCGACCGCGGTCACCTGCGGGAGGATGCCGGTGACGCCCGCTTGTGCCGCCGGGCCGCGCAGGAAGCCGAGCCCCGCGGGGTTGTAGTGGATGGAGCTCGCGGTGCCCTGCGCGGCGAGCGCGGTGCCGGCGCGGCCGGAGGCGGACGCGTCCTGCTCGGTGATGGCGAAGCCGCCCGCGTGGGCGATGGAGGAGAGAAGAGCGAGCAACACGCCGCCGCCCACCCTGAGCAGAGCGCGCAGCGCGGAGTCGAACGGCGCACGAGGTGACTTCCGGCCCACTTCGACTGCGCTGCCCTTCGGGCAGCTCCGCTCAGTGTGAACGGTGGTGGCTGCGGGGCGCATCAGTTCTCCTCCAAAAACTTCACGAGATCCTCCTGCCCGACGTAGCAGGCAGGCTCCGCCGGGTCGGCGAGGAAGGCGTGGGTGCCGATGAAGCTGCGCAGCTCCTTCGCCTCGTCGATGCCGGCGGCGCTCACGAGCCGCTGCGTCGACGAGTTCGGGACCACCGCATCCCCGATCGCCATCTGCAGCCGCAGCTTCTTCGGCGCGGCGCCGTTGAGCGGCCGCTTCCTCGCGAACTGGGCGACGTTGATCGGGTCGACCTCGTCGAGGACCCAGCGGGCGGCGTTCACGAACGCGTCGTACGCGTCGCTGTCTCTCGTGATGCCCTTCTGCGCGAGGCCGGCCTCGAGCTGCGGCCCGAAGGTCGCCGAGTCGCGCAGCAGATCGACGAGCCCCGCTCCGGCGACGTTGAGCAGCAGCGAGCGGTAGTTCGGGTCGACGCCCGACTCCATGGCGCCGATGATTCCGCCCAGCGAGATGCCGGCGTAGTGGACCTGGTCGCGGTCGAGGCCGGTGCCTCCGGTGACGGGGGCCCAGTCGAGCTCGCGCACGAGCCGCATGGTCGCGGAGAGATCGATGATGGCCTGGCGGAAGTGGTCGCGGGTGCCTCCGAGGTTCTCGACGTCGACCCAGGCCTGGCCGGTGGCGACGGGGACGCCGGGGCCGGGCGCTCCGGGAATGGGCGGGAGCCGCGCGAGGCCGGCGCCGGTGCACGTGCCGTCGGCGTTGCAGGTGGCTCCGAGGGCGCAGTGGCTGTTCTGCAGGCAGGCGGTGCGCTCGCCGTGCAGCGGGAAGTCGATGCTGAGCACCGCGAAGCCGGCGCGCGCGAGGCGGTCGGCGAGCATGATGCCGAGCGTGCGCGCGGTGTAGAGGCCGTGGCCGAAGACGACGACCTTCACCTTGGGCGCCGCGGTGCGCGGCAGCGTGAGCACGAAGTCGATCTTCCGCTGCGTGCCGGGGCCGGCGCCGAACGCGCGCGTGGTCGGGTCCAGGCGGTCGAGCGTCACCAGCTTCCCGGTGACGATCTTCCCCACGCTGGGCATGGTGAGCGGGCCGCTCTCGACCTTCGCGTCGAACACCTGCAGCGGCAGCGCGGCGGTGTACGGCGTGCGCCACAGCGCGCCGACGTGCTTCGCGATGTCGAGCGTCGTGAAGGCCCACGCCGCCTGCGGCGCCTCGGCCAGCTTCGAGATGACGGCGCGCAGCGGCTCGAGCCGGCCGGCGGTCTCGTCGCAGAGGTTGGAGAGGCGCGAGCGGCCGCCGGGCTCCGCGATGGGCGCCTTCAGCGACAGCACCTGCGCGAGCGGCATCGGCGCGAACGTGCGGCCGGCCGTGTCCCTCACGCCCGACATGGTGACGACGTACTGCGTGGCGGGCAGCAGCGGAGCGCGCGGCTGCAGCACGAGCTTCTTGCCGTCGCGGCCGACGCTGCGCTCGACGTCGGTCACCTCGGCGCCGTCGGCCTGGAACAGCTTCACCGTCGAGGCGTTGACGGTCGCGCGGTCGATCGCGCTCGTCGTGCTGATGCTCAGCGCGGCGGTGGTGGAGAAGCCGTCGAGCTGGTTCAGCGTCGCTTTCAGCTTCTGCTGCTCCGGCGTGTCGTCGGCGCTGACCGGCAGCGAGACGAGGCCGGTCTTCGCGTCGAGCAGCAGATCGTTCGGGAAGGGGATGCGCCGGCTCGTCGGGTCGAAGTACGCCTCGGGCTCGGTGTGCACGGTGAACGTCCACAGCGCGGCGAGCTCGCGACGGGGGATGCCGTTGGCCTCGAGCACCTGGATGTGCGGCTCGAGCTGCTTGCGCACCGCCTCGAGGCGCTCGGCGGCGGCGGCCTTCTCGCTGCGCGTGGCGCCGGGCAGCGCGTCGGGGTGCTGGGTCAGATCTTTGCCCGCGCGCAGGAAATAGAAGGCGGGGGAGGGGACGACCTCTTCGCCCTGCGCGCCTCTGAGCTTCGTGGTGACTGCGAAGAGGTACGTGTGCCCCGGGGTGAAGCCCGTCTCGCTGGCGAGCGTGAGCGAGCGGTCGCAGTCCGCGTACGTGCGCGTGACGTTCACGCGCGCGTTGCCCGCGCTCAGGTCGAACGCGACCGCGGTCTCGGCCGTGACGCTCGCGGCGGAGAGCGGACCGCTGAACTGCACGCGCGCCGTCGACGCCGACGAGAACCCGTTCTTGCCGTTGAGGCCGGTCTTGAGCAGGTTCTCGGCGTCGGTGAGCAGCGGGTTGTTCGCGATCTCCACCTTGCCGTTGGCCATCGCGAGATCGTTCGGCGTCGGGAGGTTCGAAGCGGCCGGGTCGTAGACGGCGGTGATGACCGCGGGGCGGGTCTCGTTCGGCAGCTCGCCGCAGGCACACAGGAGCGCAGGTATGAGGAAGACGAGGCTTCGCGACATGGCGGCCGCTCGTAACCGCTCGCCGCTCCTGACTCCAGGGTGTGGTGACCTGTCGGTCACATTTTTGCGACAGCTCAACAGTCAATAGGGTCTTGACGACTCTTTCATCGGTACATACAACCCAATCAAGCGAGGTGGTCATGGCGGCGTCGTTGTTGATGACGGACGGCTACAAGTTCTCGATGGCCGAGGCCGGGTGGCCGCTGCGCCCCGAGACGTTCTACTGGTCGCACCGTCGTGGCGGGCCGCAGGTGCTGCCGTTCGACGCGGCGGCCGAGGTCGCCGCGCTCTTGCCGCACGCCACGCGCGAGGAGCTCGAGTGGCTCGCCGCGAACGGCTACGAGTGCGGAGGCGGCTTCAAGGCGGCGATGGAGCGGCACGCCTCGGTCCGCATCAGTGCGCTGCCGAAGGGCGCGGTGTTCTTCCCGCGCGAGCCGATTCTCTCGGTGAGCGGGCCGTCGGCGCTGGTGTCGTGGCTCGAGCCGCTGGTGCTGACGTGGAACTGGCGGGTGCAGGTGGCGAGCGTCGCGGCGTTCGCGCCGGACCAGCTCGCTGCCTCGGTCGGCACGGTCACCTGCGAGCGGCAGAAGGAGCTGGCCCTGCGGGCGCTCGAGGCGGTCGGCGTCGCCGCGCCGCGCATCACGGTGGATCCCGACGGGTACCGCGAGCGCGTGCGCGCGAAGGCGCTCGAGCTCGTGCAGATCGTCGAAGACGCCTCGCGCATCTTCGAGGTCGGCCTGCGCTCGGCCTCGTGCATCGAGCAGCACCTGCTCGCCCTCGAGGCGCTGAAGTCGGCGGGCGTCACGCGCACCTCGAACGTCTACGGCGCGCGGGCGTTGGGGATGGTGCCGGTCGGCACGATGGGCCACGAGCACGTGCAGCGGTACGGCTCCGACGACGCGGCGTTCCGCGCCATGGCGGAGCGGCGGCCGAACCGGTCGAGCTACCTGCTGGACACCTACGACACGGTGAAGTCGGGGATTCCGGCCGCGCTGGCGCTGATCGCCGAGCGCAGAGGAGAGGGCGACTCGATCCGCTACGACTCGGGCGACAAGGTGGCGCAGTACCGGTTCGCGGCGGCGGAGTCGAAGCGGCTCGGCGTTCGTCCGGTGCAGATCCTGGAGGACGGCTTCGACGCCGAGCTGACGCGGAAGTTCGAGGCGCTGCGCGCGGAGGTGGGGTGGGCTCCGCACGAGCAGGTCTACGGCTACGGCGGGTACCTGGTCGCGACGACGTCTGGCTCCGTGCTGACGCGCGACCGCGTGCAGGCCGTCTACAAGCTCACGCAGTCCGGCAAGCGGCCGACGATGAAGTTCGGCAACGAGACCGGAGCAGGGAAGCAGAGCATCCCGGGGCGGCCCATCCTGTTCCGGCGGGTCAACGGGCAGGGTCCCGTCGGCATCGTCGGACAGGAAGGCGAGGCGCCGCCTGCGGGCTACGCGCTCGCCGCCGAGTCGTCGTTCTCGGTGGCGGCCGCTCGCGGCGTCGCCGAGGCCGACCAGCGCCTCGAGCACTCTCCGCAGACGCAGGCGCTCGTCGCCGCGCTGAAGAAGGAGGCCTTCGGCTCATGAAGGTCTGCGTCGCCACGGTCCGCGGCCGCGAGCACGCGCGGCTCGGCAAGAACAACCAGGACGCCGTGGCCGGCTGCACCGAGAACGGAGCCACCGCGGTCGTGGTCGCGGACGGCTGCAGCGAAGGAGCTTTCAGCGAAGTCGGCTCCCGCCTGATCGCGCGGTTCGTGTCCCAGCGCGCGTGCTCCGCGTCTCCGGAAGAGACCGTCGACGCGCTCGTCGCCTGGCTGCGCTGCTTCAGCCTGGGCCCTCAGTTCGTGCAGGAGCAGCTGCTCTCCACCTTCCTGTGCGCCGTGGCGCGCGACTCCGAGGTGACGGTGTTCGGCATCGGCGACGGAGTCGTCTTCGTCGACGGCGCGCTGCGCGTCCTCGAGGCGGGGCCGGACAACGCGCCGCCGTACGTCGCGTACCGGCTGCTCGACATGGAGGCTCCGCTGGTCGTGCACCACCGCGGCCCGGCGAAGCGCGTGGCGATCGGGACGGACGGCGCGCAGGGCCTGGAGCTCGAGAGCTGCTTCGGCTGGACGAACGAGCACGCGCTGCAGCGGCGCCTGAACCTCACCGCGGGTCTGCACGACGACTGCACCCTCGCGCTGCTGGAGCTGGCCTGACGTGGACGTCTTCATCGCCAACGCGCGCGTGCGCCTGAACGACAGCGACGTCCTCGGCGAAGGCGGAGAGGCGCGCGTCTACCGCGCCGGCGATCAGGCGGTGAAGCTCTTCCACGCGCCGAGCGCGCTCAAGGCCGAGAAGCTGGCCCGCTTCCCGCGAGGCCTGCCGCGAGAGGTCATCGCTCCGCGCACGACGGTGCACGACGCGCGCGGCACGGTCATCGGCTACGCGATGCCGGCAGTGCTCGGCCACGAAGAGCTCGCGCGCCTGTCGAGCCGCCGCTGGCGCGAGGGAGCCGTCAGCAACGCGCGCGTGCTGGAGCTGTTCGACGCGCTGCGCTCGCTGCTCGAGCGCCTGCACGCGGCGCAAGTCGTCGTCGGAGATCTCAACGACGGCAACGTCCTGTTCGATCGCGGCCTCGCGCTGATCGACGCCGACTCGATGCAGTACGCCGGGCTGCCCTGCATCGTCGGCCACGAGCGCACGCTGGCGCCGGAGCTGTACGGCGTCGATCTCACCCGCGCGCCCGCCTTCACGGCGGCCACCGATGCCTACGCGTGGAACGTGCTGCTGTTCTCGAGCCTGCTCTACGTGCACCCGTACGGCGGCGTGCACCCGAAGCTGCCGACGCTGCTGCGGCGAGCGGAGGCGCGGCACAGCATCCTCGAGCCCGACGTCACGTTCCCGAAGTGCGCGGTGCACTACCGCGTGCTGCCGGACGAGGCGCTGCACCACTTCGCCCGCGTCTTCGGCCGCGACGGCGAGCGCTCGATGCCGGGCTTCAGCATGCAGTGGACGAAGTGCCAGTGCGGCCTCGAGCACGCGCGCTCGGCGTGTCCCGACTGCCAGCGGCGCGGGCCGGCGGCGGCGCGGCAGGCGATCCGCAGCAACGGGCGGTGCAGCGCGCGCACGATGTTCTCCACGCCGGGCCGAATCCTCGAGGCCGCGCTGCAGGGCGGCCTGCGCTACGTCTACGAGGAGGGCGGCGTCGTCCGCCGCGAAGACGGCTCGGTGGTGCTCGACGGGCCGGCGCCGGTGGGCGCCCGCTTCGCGATCGCCGGCGCGTCGACGTGGGTGGCCGACCGCCTGGGCCGAGTCACGCGCGTGCAGAACGGCCGCGTCGCCGAGCGCGCGAGCACGGGCGTTCGCGGCACGGTGCCGGTGATGACCGGCACGTACCGCCTCGAGCAGGAGTGGATCGTCGAGCACGCGACCGGCGCGCGGATCGGCCAGGTGCTCGAGGGTCAGACGTGGCTGTGGAGCGGCGACCGGCTGGGGCTGGGCCTCTACCGCGTCGGGGACTTCACGCATGTCTTCCTGCTCGAGCGCGGCCGGCTCGTCGAAGCGTCGTGCGTCTTCGACGACGGCCACGCGCTGCTCTCGGCCACGTGGGAGCAGGACGGCCGCGAGACGAGCGAGCTCTGGCTGTTCAACGCGGCGGGCCAGCTGCTCGGCAGCGGAGAAGGACACGGGCGCGGTCGCGCCCTCCTCGGTGGGCGTGTCGTCTGCGCCACCGACCAGGGTCTGCTCTCGCTCAAGAACGACGGCGGAGTCCTCGTTCAGGGCACGTTATTCACCGACACGGAGCCGTTCGTCGGCGCGGGCGACGAGCTGCTCGCCCAGCCCGACGGCTCGCTGGTCGTCGTCGGTCACCAGGAGATCGTCCAGCTGTCGCTGTCCCCCTGAAGGAGAAACGCCATGCCGTTGCCGCTGCCCGACCACTACGACCCGAAGCAGATCTCCCAGCTGTACCTCGAGCGCGGCGGCCTCATCGCCGACGCCGCCGAGGCCTACGCGAAGAAGCACGGCATCAAGCCGGCGGGGCAGGACAAGCTGCGCATCGCGGCGTTCGGCATCGACGTGCAGGTCGGCTTCTGCACTCCGGGGGCGTCGCTGTTCGTGCCCGGTGCCGTCGAGGACACGCAGCGCACGGTCGAGTGGCTCTACCGGAACCTCGACAAGCTCACCGGGCTCTTCTTCTCGATGGACACGCACCGCGTGTTCCAGATCTTCCACCCGGCGTGGTGGGTGGACGCGAAGGGGAATCACCCGGCGCCGTTCACTCCGATCTTTCACGAGGAGGTGCGGGCCGGGAAGTGGACCGCGGTCAGCCACCCGAAGGAGAGCCTCGAGTACTGCAAGCGCCTCGAGGCGGCGGGGAAGTACGTGCTGACGATCTGGCCGTACCACACGCTGCTCGGCGGGCTGTCGCACGCGCTGGTGCCGGCGGTGATGGAGGCCGCGCTCTTCCACGCGCACGCGCGCAAGCACCAGACGCACTTCGAGACCAAGGGCACGCACGCGATGACGGAGAACTACTCGGTGCTGTCGCCCGAGGTGACGGAGGTGAACGGGCAGGTGGTCGGCGCGTTCAACGCTCCGTTCTTCAAGATGCTGCTCGAGTACGACCGCGTGTACGTGTTCGGCCAGGCGAAGAGCCACTGCGTGCTCTCGACGCTGAACGACATCCAGGCGCACCTCGACCCGAAGCTGGCGGGGAAGATCTGGATCCTGGAAGACGCGATGAGCCCGGTGACTCCGCCGCCGCTGGACCCGCTCCCGGACGCGCTGAACTTCCCGCTGATCGCGAACAAGGCGATCGAGCAGTGGCGCGCGGCGGGGATGAACGTGGTGAAGACGAGCGACGAGGTGCGGCTGTGATCACCGGGAACCTCGGATCGATCGTGGTGGCGGGCGCGGCCGGCAAGGCGCTCGAGGAGATCAACGCGTCGGACGTGACGCTCATCACGCTGCTCGTCGACCGGTCGAGCTCGATCGGCGATCGGCGACTGACGCAGGCCGTGCGCGAGGGGCAGAACGCGCTCGTCGACGCCTTCGCCGGCGCGCGCGAGCGGGATTCGGTGCTGATGGCGCTGTGGACGTTCGGCACCGACGCGCAGGTGCTGCACGGCTACGTCTCGGTCGACGACGCGGTGAAGCTCGACGGCTCGAACTACCGGCCCGGCGGCTCCACGCGCCTCTACGACACGTGGTGCGACGCGCTCGCGGCGAACGCGACCTACGCGCAGCGGCTGCGCGACGGCGGCATCCCGTGCCGGAGCGTCGTGGTCGTCGTCACCGACGGCGAGGACGTCGGCTCGAAGCGGACGGCCGGAGACTGCGCGCAGGTGTCGTCGCAGCTGCTGGCCACCGAGCAGTTCACGCTCGCGTTCGTCGGAGTCGGGAAAGACGTCGACTTCCACGCGGTCGCGAAGGCGATGGGCGTGCCGGACGGCTGCGTGCTGGTGCAACAGGACGCGACTCCGAGCGCGCTGCGCGCGGCCTTCGCGATGGTGAGCCGCTCTGCGATTCGGGCGAGCCAGGGGCGCATCGCTCCGGGAGCGAAGGCAGGGTTCTTCACGCCGTGAGCTCGAGGCGCCTCGTGGCGTTCAGGGACCGGTATGCAGTCGGAAGCGGCACTTCTGGCCCATGACGTCGAGCTCGACGAGCTCACCGCGGATCTCATGACTCCAGGGCGGCTCGACGAAGGTCGACCAGAGCCGTTTCGCGCTCAGGTCGTAGGCAGCGAACTGAAGCTCGGCGAGCATCAGCACGACGTCGCCGTGGCGCTCCCAAGCCCAGAACCCAGCGTCGGCTGTGTCTGACCACCATTCGTCTCCCGTCGAGAGCGAGTACGCGCGGATGAGCTTGCCCACGCCGAGGAAGAGCGTTTGTGTCTCCGGCACGATGGCAATGCCGGGCATGAAGCCGGCCGATGGTCCCGGGTCGACCGCCTCGCTGCAGCCGATCAGCTTCCGTCCGTCGCTGACCCTGCGCACGGCAAGCTCGAGGCGCGGCTCCGCTGTGAGACTCAGCTCCACGATCCAGTCGGCGACGCACACTCGAATCACTCAAAGCTCCAGCGCCAACGCCATCAACTCATCCGCGCGCTCGACGTCGCGGACCCAGTCCACCGGCAACGCTCTCGCTCCCACGCGGGCGCCCACGAGCGCGCCGGCGAGCGTGGCGATGCTGTCGCTGTCTCCCGGCGTGTTGGCGCCTTCGAGGATCGCGGCCCGCGCGTCGTCGGGGTGCCGCTCGAGGATGTACACGGCGGCCGAGATGGCCTCGTGCGCAGCCCAGGCCCGCAGGCGATCGAGCGTGACCTCGGGACCCACGTCGGTGCGCGCGTCGTCGATGGCCGCCGCCATCATGCACGCGGTCTTCGCGCTGTAGCGGCAGGCGGCGCCGACCATCTCGCCGGTGGCGCGCCGCACCGGCTCTCCGCGCGCGAGCAACGCGACGCCCACGGCCATCGCGGCACAGGCCGCGAGCGCGATCGGATCCCGATGCGTGAGCTTCGAGTGGTGCACGGCCCACTCTTCGGCGCGCCTGACGTCCTGCGCGAAGACGAGCCCGAACGGATACGCGCGCATGACCGAGCCGCAGCCGCCGGCGTCGGGCTTCCCCGCGCTCGACCAGTGCTCTCCGCGGCTGAGCGCCTCGCACCCCGCGAGGCACGCATTCCCGGGCGCGCGATGCCCACCCTGCGGCTCCACCGCCCAGTCGACGAACTTCTTCGCCATGAGCTGCATGGCACCGTCGAGATCCGACGTGCCGGCCTCGAGCAGCGCGCGCAGCACGCACTCGGCCATCTGCGTGTCGTCGGTGTACGGCGCGAAGTGCTTGCCCTCGCGATCCCAGTAGAGCTCGAACTTCGTGACGCCCTCGGGGCCGTACTTCGAGCGGATCTGCGCCACCGACTGCACGAACTCGGTGGGGTGTCCCATCGCGTCACCGATGGCGGCTCCGAGCACGGCGCCGGCGCAGATGTCCTGCCACGGCTTGAGCGTGGGAAGGACCTCGAGGACCGGCTTCGCAGGAGCCGGCTTCGCTTCCCGCGGCGTCGCCACTTCGGGCGGAGGCGGAGGACCGCCCTCCAACAGTCCGAGCTGCTTGGCCATGCTCGGCAGCCTAGCTCAGCGGTACTCGGCGTACGGCCCGGCGCGACCCTTCTCCTGGTCCTCCATGAACCGCCACACGTCCGGCCGCGAGCCGTCGACGTCGGTGAAGCCGTACTCCTTCGCGAGCTGGCCGCTGGTCACCGACTGCTGGTTCCACCGCGCGCGCTTCGGGTCGGCGGCGATCGCGGCGATGGCGCGGCCGACGTAGCGGGGCGACTCCGAGAGCGCGAAGTCCGGCGGCGCCCGCGGCGCCTCTCTCCACTTCTCCTCGGTCGCGCCGAACGCCTCGAGCATGAGCTCGCTGCGCATCCAGCCCGGCGTCACCGCGACGGCAGTCGCCCCGCGGGAGCCGAGCTCGTGCCCGAGCGACCACGCGAGCCGATTCACCGCGACCTTCGCGAGGTCGTAGAACGCGGAGATGCGGTAGTGCCCGGCGTTGTACGCGGCGGTCCCGTCGGTCACCTCGACGAGCAGGCCTCCCTCGCGCGCCACGAGCAGCGGCAGCAGCGCGTGCGCGGTGATGAGGTGCGTGTCGATCGCGAGCCGCAGCGTGCGCAGGCCCTTCTCGAGATCCACCTCCCAGATGGGCTTGTTCCAATCCGGCGGCATGCCCTTCAAGACCTCGGCGCCCCAGATGTCGTTCACCAGCACGTCGATGCGGCCATGCTCGGCGCGCAGCTCGTCGGCGAGCCTTCGCACCTGCGCGACGTCGAGGTGATCGACCACCTTCGCGACGCCGCCGCACAGCTCGGCGGTCTCTTCAATCGTCTCCGGCCGGCCCTCGTAGTCGGACTTCATGCGCCGCGTTCGCGACGAGCGGCCGGTGCAGACGACGGTGGCTCCGGCCTCGCCGAGCGCCAGGGCGATTCCGCGGCCGGCCCCTCGGGTGGCTCCGGCGACGACGGCGACCTTTCCCTGGAGTGGCTTCATCACAGGTCCTCTACCGTACGACCCGCGCGATGGGCAGCTCGAGCTCCTGCGATAGACTGCGCGCGTGTCCGCTGCGGTCTGCTCGTCGTGCGGCAAGCCGGAGTCCGGGCTCGCTCGTGGCGAGTTCTGCGAATACTGCATGGCGCCGATGCTGGTGCCGGCGGCGCCGCTCGAGACCCGGCGCTGCTACGGGTGCAACGCGAGCTTCGACATCCGGGCCGACCTGAGCGACCGCCTCTGCGAGCGCTGCCGCGCGGGGCGCACGGAGTCGAGCTCCGGCCCCGTGGTGACCGGCGGAGACCCGGAGCAGAGCGCCGTGCTCTCGGCCTTTCTCCTGGGCCTCGCCACGGTGCCGATCGCCGGCGTGGGCATCTGGGTTCTTCGGGCGGTCTGGCAGGTCTCCCCGGGCCTCGTCGTCTGGGGCTTCATCGGGCTGACGGTCCTCGGCGGCGTGGCCCGGCCATTCGTCAGGAAGAAGCGCGGCCCGCTGGCCGTGGAAGTGGCGGGGTACGCCGGGGTCTTTCTCTCGCTGGTGCTGGTGGCCCTGCTGGGGTCGCTGCTCGAATAGGAGCGGTCGAAACAACCGCCGCACCCGCGCAGTTACACTCGTCTCCAGGGAAGATGCTGCTCCTCGACGCCAGCCATGAAGAAGCGATCGACCGGCTGCTCGCCGCGGCGAACGGGCGGCGCACGGCCCGCGTCATGCGCCGCCTCGACGTGCTGAACACGGTCGAAGAGGCGCTGCGCAACGGGTTCGCGCTGCGCACCGCAGGCAGCGTGGACGACGCCCGCGCGCAGACGACGCTGGTGCTCGTGGTGCGCACCGAGCGCGGCGTGACCATCGGCATCGGAGCCGCGCGCGGCTCGTCCCCCGAGCCGGGCCAGCTGTGGCCGGTGCTCGACCGGTGGATCCCCGACGGCAGCCCGCGGTGCCTGGCGCGCGCACATTCGTGGGCGCGGCGCCTGCGCGACAAGTGCCTCGAGGTTCCGCTCGGAGAGCACGGCCCCCATCAGCCCGCGAGCTCCGACGAGGCGCTGCTGGCCTCGGTGCTCGCGCAGCCCGACTCGGCGGAGCGCCGCAGCGTCTACGCCGATCTGCTGCAGGAGCGCGGCGACCCGCGCGGCGAGCTCATCTCCGTGCAGCAGATGCTCGAGCGCCTCGACGAGGATGACGGCCGCCGCACGGCGCTGAAGGAGCGTGAGGTGCTGCTCCGCGCGCCCCTCGAGCAGGCGTGGCGCGACCGGCTGCAGGACCACGTCATCCACCTCGAGTACCGCGGCGGCTTCGTCGAGCGCGCGGTGCTGAACGCCTCGGCGCTGAGTGACGCGAACGGCGTGGCGCTGCTCGAGTCCGAGCCGGTGCGCGAGCTGCGGCTCATCGATCTGTCTCCTGACGACGTGCCCCGCTTGCTGCTCGCGCCGTGGCTGTCGCGGCTGACCGCGCTCGAGCTGCACCACCTGAACCCGCGCGACCGCCGCCGCTCGCTGAACGGCGACGACGTCGTGCGCCTGCTCGACACCGACAAGCTGCGCAAGCTCACGCGCCTCGACTTCACCGGCCACGCGCTCGACGACACCGGGCTCATGATGTTCGCGCACAACGTGACCGCGGCCGTGCCGCGGCTCGAGCAGCTCGTCATCTCGCGCGATGCGCTGACTCCGGTCGGCGTCGGGGTGCTCGTCGAGCACCACTGGTTCACCCGCCTCACCACGCTGGATCTGTCGAGGAATCACCTCGGCATGGGGGGCGCGGCGCTGGTGGCGAACACCGTCTCTCCGCTCAAGATGAGGTCGCTCGACCTGGGAACCAACCTGCTCGGGGACGAGGGCGCGCACGTGATCGCGGGCTCTCCGCGCCTCCAGGGACTGGAATTCCTCGGCCTGTACGGAAATCACATCGGTCCGTTCGGCGCGCGGCAGCTGCTCGATTCTCCGTTCCTGAAGGGCGTAAAGCGCTTCAATCTCGACGGAAATCGCATCGGCTCGATCGCCGCAAAGCGACTCGCCGAACGGTGACGTCACGGTTTCAACCTTGACGAACCATCCAGCCGCCTCATATCTGAGGGCGCTTCATGTCCCGGCCGCTCGTGATCGTCGAGTCTCCCGCGAAGGCGAAGACCATCGGTCAATTCCTCGGCAAAGACTTCACCGTGATGGCCAGCATCGGCCACGTCGTGGATCTTCCGTCGAGCGGCCTGTGCGTCGACGTCGACAAGGACTTCGAGCTCACCTACGAGGTCACGAAGAAAGACGTCGTCCGCGACCTCAAGGCGGCGCTGCAGAAGTCCTCCGAGCTCTACCTCGCCACCGACGAAGACCGCGAGGGAGAGGCCATCGCCTGGCACCTGAAGCAGCAGCTCAAGCCCAAGGTGCCGGTGAAGCGCATGGTGTTCCACGAGATCACCAAGCGCGCGATCCAGGAAGCGGTGCAGAACTCGCGCGACATCAACGAGGGCCTCGTCGACGCGCAGGAAGCGCGGCGCACGCTCGACCGCCTCTACGGCTACGAGGTCTCGCCGGTGCTGTGGCGCAAGGTGAAGACCGGCCTCTCCGCCGGCCGCGTGCAGAGCCCGTCGATTCGGCTCATCGTCGAGCGCGAGCGCGAGCGCATGGCGTTCCGCTCGGCCACTTACTGGGACGTCATCGCCGGTCACCCGACGCAGCCCGCGTTCGAGTCGACGCTCACCGGGGTGGCTCAGAAGCGCGTCGCCGTCGGCAAGGACTTCGACGAGAAGGGCCAGCTCAAGAAGGCCGACGAGGTCGTCGCGCTGACCGAGGCCGACGCCCGCGGCATCGCTCAGCGCATCACCGGCAAGTCGTTCACGGTGAAGAGCGTCGACGAGAAGCCGGCGACCTCGAGCCCGAAGCCGCCGTTCATGACGTCCACGCTGCAGCAGGAAGCGGGACGGAAGCTGAACATGAGCGCGCAGCAGGTGATGCGCGTCGCGCAGGGCCTCTACGAGCGCGGCTACATCACGTACATGCGCACCGACTCGACGAACCTGTCGGAGACGGCGATCACCGCCGCGCGGGCGCAGATCAAAGAGCTCTTCGGCGACGAGTACCTGCCGCCCGAGCCGCGCACGTACGTGAAGAAGGTGCGCAACGCTCAGGAAGCGCACGAGGCGATTCGTCCCGCGGGCGAGGCGTTCCGCACGCCGGAGGAGCTCAGCAGCGAGCTCAACGCCACCGAGCTCAAGCTCTACGATCTCATCTGGAAGCGCACGCTCGCCTGCCAGATGGTGAACGCGGTCGGCTTCTCGGTCAGCGTGAAGCTCACCGTCGACGACGTCGAGTTCAGCGCCAGCGGCCGCACGCTGACGCACAAGGGCTACCTGCGCGCGTACGTCGAGAGCTCCGACGAGGCCGGCGAGGAGCGCGAGGACACCGAGGCCGCGCTGCCGAAGCTCGCGGTCGGCGACACGGTGCCGGTCGAGAAGCTCGAGCCCAAGGGCCACACCACCTCTCCGCCGGCGCGGTACACCGAAGCGTCGCTGGTGAAGAAGCTCGAGGAGCTCGGCATCGGGCGGCCCTCCACGTACGCGTCGATCATGGGCACGCTCCAGGCAAAGTACGTCTGGAAGAAGGGCACCGCGCTCATCCCCAGCTGGACGGCGTTCGCCGTCGTCGCGCTGATGGAGAAGCACTTCGATCGGCTCGTCGACTACGAGTTCACGCGGAAGATGGAAGAGGACCTCGACGAGATCGCCGGGGGCCAGCAGCAGAAGGTCCCCTTCCTCAACGAGTTCTACTGGGGCCCGAAGAAGAAGGGCGGCCTGCACGAGCAGGTGAACAAGAACCTGTCGAAGATCGACGCGGCGGAGATCAACTCGATCCCCATCGGCGTCGACCCGAACGGCGTCGAGATCGTGGTGAAGCCCGGCCGCTACGGGCCGTACCTGAAGCGCGGCGAAGACACCGTCTCGGTGCCCGAGACGCTGGCGCCCGACGAGATGACCGTCGAGAAGGCGCTCGAGCTGTTGTCGGCGCCGAAGGGCGACGTGCCGATCGGCCAGGATCCCGTCACCGGCCTCAACGTCTACGTGAAGCAGGGCCGCTTCGGCCCGTACGTGCAGCTCGGCGAGATGAGCGACGACGAGAAGGCGGAGAAGCCGAAGACGGCCTCGCTCTTCAAGTCGATGAAGGTCGAGGACGTGAAGCTCGACGTCGCGCTGCAGCTGCTCTCGCTGCCGCGCACGCTCGGCGAGAAAGACGGCAAGCCCGTCACTGCCCACAACGGCCGCTACGGCCCCTACGTGAAGTGGGGCGACGAGACGCGGAACCTAGGGGTCGAGAACGAGCCGAAGCTGCTGACGCTCACGCTCGAAGAGGCGCTCGCCGAGCTCGCCAAGCCGCGCCAGTTCCGCGGCCGCGGCCAGCCGAAGCCGCCGCTCAAGGAGTTCGGCCCTGACCCGGTCAGCGGCAAGCCGATCGTGCTCAAGGAGGGCCGCTTCGGCCTCTACGTCACCGACGGCGAGACCAACGCGACGCTGCGGCGCGGAGACGAGCCGCAGGACATCTCTCCCGAGCGCGCGCAGGAGCTGCTCGCCGCGCGGCGCGAGTACCTGGCGTCGCCGGAAGGCATGGCCCGCATGGGCAAGCGCGCCGCGAAGAAGGCCGCGAAGGACGCGGCGAAGAAGGCGGCCAAGGACGCAGCCAAGGCGGCGAAGAAGGCCGAGAAGAACGGCTCGCCGAAGAACGGGCCGGAGAAGAAAGCGCCTGCTGCCAAGGCCGAGAAGCCCGCTTCGAAGAAGGCCGCGCCGGCCCCCAAGCCGGCGAAGAAGGCCGCGGCGAAGAAGGCGCCCCCAGCGAAGGGTAAAGGGAAGCGGGCGTGAGCGCGCGCGACTACCCGCGTCCCTCCGTCTCCGTCGATCTCGTCGTCCTCACCATCGTCGATGCGCAGCTGCGCGTGCTGCTGGTGAAGCGGAAGGTGTTCCCCTTCAAGGGCTCGTGGGCGCTACCCGGCGGCTTCGTGCGCGTCGGTGAGGCGCCGGACGATCAGGGCGAAGACCTCGACGCCGCCGCGCGCCGCGAGCTGGAGGAGGAGACGGGCCTGGGGCCCGACCGCGTCTTCCTCGAGCAGCTCTACACGTTCGGCAAGGCGGGGCGCGACCCGCGCATGCGCGTCATCACCGTCGCGTACTACGCGCTGGTGCGGCCCGATCTCGCGCCGCTCGTGCGCGCCGGCGGAGACGTCTCGGACGCCGAGTGGTTCGAGGTCAGCATCCTGAAGAAGATGGAGCTCGCGTTCGATCACCGCGACATCATCAACCTGGCGATCGATCGCGTGCGCGGGAAGCTCGACTACAGCGACATCGCGTTCGAGCTGGTGCCGGTGACCTTCACCATCCCCGAGCTGCGACACGTCTATTCCATCGTCACCGGCAAGGAGATGGACCCCGGCAACTTCCGCCGCCGCTTCAACCGGATGATCGACAACGGCGTGCTCGAGAAGGCCCCGGGCAAACGCATCACCGTCTCGAAGCCCGCGACCGTGTACCGCTTCAAGAGGGCGTCTTGAAGGCGCTGCTCGTCGGACGTTTTCACGCCGTGACGAAAACGCAGGAGGCCTGGCTGCAGTCGCTGAAGGCCGACCGCATCACGTGCGTGCTGACGAGCGCGAACCACTCCGGCACGCGGCGCAACCCGCTGGACGTCGAGACGCGGAAGAGGCTGATGCGCGAGGCGCTGCGCGGCGCTCCGCTCGACCTGGTCGCCGTCGACGACATTCCGAACACGCAGGCGTGGGTCGAGCACGTGCTCGCGTCGGTCGACCGCGCGGGCCTGGGCCGGCCGACGCCCGCGGACACGAAGGTGTACACGTCGAACCACGACGTCGCGGCGCTGTTCCGCGCGCACGGCTTCACGATCGTGTCCGACGAGGTGAAGGGCCTCACTCCGCACGAGCTGGTGCAGCTCATCGCCGACGGGCGCGAGTGGCAGCACGAGGCCTCGCAGGCGACGCGCGAGGCGTACGCGGATCCCTCGTTCCTGCGGAAGATCTTCCACCAGAAGCTCCTCAACGACGACGGAGAGCTCGGCCACCAGCGCGACTTTCAGACGTACGGCTCGCAGATGGACGCGTCGCTGCGCCAGAAGCTCGACGACCTGCTCGCGTGGGTCGAGCCGGGCTCGATCGTCGACAAGGGCTGCGGCACCGGGAAGCTGCTCGTCGAGCTGTCGAAGGTGTACCCGACGTCGGCGTTCGTGGGCGTCGAGCTCTCGCGCGAGTTCCTGCGCCTGTGTGACGAGAACACGTACGCGAGCCAAGACGTCGCGCTCGTCTACGGGAACATCATCGAGAAGAACGTGCCGGAAGGCTCGGCGACGAGCGTGATCTTCTCGTCCGTCACGCACGAGATCTACTCGTACAGCGGCTACTCGCTGCCCGAGCTCGAGCGCGCGATGGCGAACGCGGCGTGGGAGCTCAAGCGCGGCGGCCGCCTGCTCATGCGCGACGGAGTCAGCCCCGGCGACGGCACCTGGCGCATGCGCTTCCTCGACTCGCAGACGCGCGACACGTTCGAGCGCTTCGCCAGGGAGTTCAAGAAGGGGCAGGGCGTGCCGCACGAGCGCCTCGCCGGCGGAGAGGTCCGCCTCTCGGCGCACGACGCCAACGAGTTCCTCTGCAAGAAGGACTACCTCAAGAACTGGCACATCGAGGTCGACGAGGAATACGGAGCCCTCACCCTCGACGGCTGGCGCGCCCTGCTGCAGAAGCTCGGCCTCGAGCCGCTGCGGCTGCACGCGTACGCGAACGGGTGGATCGTGAAGAACCGCTACGAGGGCAAGGTCGAGCTCACAGACGACGCCGGCGAGCCGCTGCCGTGGCCGGCGACGAACTGTGTCGTGGTCGGGAAGAAGACGTAGGGCCGCGGTCGAGCGCCCGAACCCCGACTCAGACCTTGATGCCGGTCGGCGTCCCCGTGCTCGCGCCGGCGCCCGCGCCGAACGAGGTGACTCCGCCGATGCCGAGCAGCGGCAACAGCTCGAGGTGCAGGTTCGCGAGCGTCTGGCCGTTGGTCTGAATCTCCTGGCCGAACTTGAGATCCGCGCCGCCGCCGCAGAGCAGCAGCGGGAGGTTCGTGGTGTTGTGGGCGTCTCCGTCGGACATGTCGGAGCCGCAGAGCACGAGGGTGTCGTTGAGCAGGCCCGCGGTAGAGAGCTTGCGGAGCAGGTCGGTGAACAGCGACATCTGGAGCGCGCTGATCTGCCGCACGCGCTGGATGAGCGCGGCCTCGCCCTTGTTGTGCGCGGCGCCGTGGTGATCGGGGCCGTTGCCGAGCGACTGCGTGAACCTGATGAACGACGAGCTCGGGCCGTACATGAACGTCGCCGCGTTGGTGAGGCCGCACTGCATCGCGAGCACCACCATCTGGTGCATCAGCTCGTAGCGGCGCACGTAGTTCGACTCGCGGTTCGAGAAGTCTTCGGTCGGCGCGCCGAACGGCGGCGTGCACGAGGTCGGCGTGGTGGTGGTGAGCTCGCGCTCGACGTCGCGGACGGACTCCAGGTAGGCGTCGAGGACGGGGCGCTTCTCGGCGGGCAGCCGCGCGTTCACGCGCTGCGCGTCCTTCGCCAGGTGATCGAGGATGCTCTTCTTCTTCGCGTGCTGGTAGCGCAGCGCCGCGGCTCCGGACTGGCCGCGCGCGAAGAGCTTCTCGAACATCGCCTTCGGGTCGGGGATGGGCGCGCGCGCCTTGTCGTCGGTCTGCCACGAGATGCGGTTGAGGTAGTCGTCCGAGTACCCGGGGTGATCGGTGAGCGGGTGCACGTGGTAGTAGGGCGCGCCGATCTCCAGCGAGCGGATGGGCGTCGGCGTCCGGTCGGCCACGTACTGATCGACCGTCTTCCCGCAGCGAACGACTCCGGGGACGCCGAGCAGGATCGGCTTGGCCGAGAGGAAGCCGGCGCAGTTCTGCCAGTGCGGGTCGACCCCCGGGAAGCTCATCTGCATGCCGCGGATGACGATGGTGTTGGCCTGGAAGCCCGCGTCGGCGATCGGCTTGAGCGCCTCGCCGAAGTTCCAGTTCCCGTTCGCGGCGCCGGGCATGTACGCGCCGTTGGGGAAGAAGACCCCGATGAAGCGCTTGCGGGGCGTCGAGGCCTGGGCGGAGGCTGGAGCGCTGCGCAGCGCCAGCGGCAGCGCGAGCTGGATGCCCATCCACGTGAGCACGTCGCGGCGGGTGAAGCTCATGGCAGGCCTCCGGTGAGCCTCAAGGAGGTGAGGAACGACTTCACCACCAGGTCCTTCAAGGTCGGCTGGCTCTTGTCGAGGGGGTAGGCCATCTGCTCGGCGGTGCACTCGCGCTCTTCGTCGGTGAGCGGGCGGTTGAGGCCGTAGGTGAGCAGCTGCGTGACGACGCACTCGCCGAAGTCGCGCGACTGCGAGACCGCCGCCGACAGCTCGTTCGGGTCGCGCACCTCGATGCCGTCGAGCTTGAAGTCGTTCTGAATCGGAGCGCCGTTCGGGTACGTCTCGCGCCACTGCGCCTGCGCGTCGTACTTCTCGAGCGCGAGGCCGATGGGGTCCATCTGGCTGTGGCACGTGTAGCAGGCGGACTGCTTGTCGCGGTGCTGCTTCATCCGCTCGGGCAGCGGCAGGTTCGGGTCGATGGTGCCCATCGACTGGGCGATCTCCTCGCGCGTCGCCGCGTTCAGCGGAGGCAGCTGCCGGCACAGCACCCGGTTCAGCGTCCAGATGCCGCGGTCGATGACGCGCTTGAAGTCCGAGCCCTTCGCCGTCGAGGTGAGGAAGTGCCCCTGCGAGAACAGACCGCCGCGCTTCGTCGTGCTGATGCGGTGCACCGGCTGGCCGTCGGGGGCGCCGAAGTCGAGGCCGTAGAGCTGCGCGAGCGGCTCATCGACGAACGTGAAGCCGGGCGCGAGCAGGTCGGTGGGCTTCGCTCCCGACGAGACCAGCGCGGCGAAGACCTCGGCAGACTCGCGCCGCATGGCGGGCGTGAGCGGGTCCATGTCGGGCGAGTCGAGGCGGGCGCGGTAGGCGAGCCACTGGCCGGCGAAGTTCGAGGCGAAGCGGGGGAGGCAGAGGTCGAGCAGGCGGCGCGCTTCGGCTTCGACCACCTTCGGGTCGTTCAGCGCGCCGCTGGCGGCGAGCGCCTGCAGGGCGTCGTCGGGGCCGGCGCTGCAGAAGAAGAGCGAGAGGCGCGAGGCGAGCTCGAAGCCGCGCTGCTCGGGCGGCAGCACGCCCGCGACCTCGGTCTTGTAGAGGACGCTGGGCGTGACGAGCGCGGCCTGCACCACGGTCTGCAGCGCGGACCAGTAGAGGTTCGGGTCCTCCGCCAGCGCGCCCTCGGTGAGCACGGTGGAGAAGACCTGCTGGTAGTCGGCGAGCTCTTCGGTGCGCAGCGGCCGGCGCAGCATGCGGCCCGCGACGTGCTCGACGATCGGCTTCGCGCAGTTGTCCCACGTCCACCCGGCGGTGTTGCGCGCGGCGGCGAAGGCGATGTTCGCGCTGAAGCCGGTAGAGTCGTAGGCCGGGTCTGAAGCCGTGGCGTTCACCACGAAGTCGAGGGTGTCGCCGAGCTTCACGGTGAGCTCGAGCTCGAAGGTGTCGGCCGAGGCGTTCGCGATGACGGCGCGCCAGACCTCGGCGCCGTTCTTGCGAATGATGGCGGTGACGCCGTTGCCGCCGCCGGGGTCGGCGTCGCGGAACTCTCCGGTGAGCGCGATGCGGCCGTCGTGCGGCGAGGTCCACCGGCGCACGGCGTCGGCGTTGACGCCGGGGTGCATGCCGGTGCTCCAGACGAAGGTGCCGGGCTCTGGCGACTGCCAGCGGCTCGCGGCGGCGTCGAAGCTCATCGGGCGGCCGGCGGAGTCGAGGTACGACCAGCAGGCCTGGCCCTGCGTCGCGGAGAAGTCGGCGATGGGCTCGTAGCCGCTCTTCTCGGTGCAGGCGGCCGGCGGCCGCGCGTTGGGGGCAGGGCAGCGGCTCATCACGGCGGGCGACTGCAGCAGCCGCTCGGTGAGGGCTTCCGCGGTGCGCAGCTGCTCGGTGAGCGTCTGCGAGTCGATGACGGCCTCGCTCATCGTGTCGAAGCCGAAGACGGCAGGCACGGGGATCCACCGGGCGAAGGTGGAGTCGGGGACCGGGCTGCCGAGGAGGTCCGAGGTGAGCTGCCGGTACTCGTAGTTGGAGAGCCTCAGGACGGACGTGACCGGCTTCGCGGCGGGCAGCTCACAGATGCGCGGCAGCTCCGGCACGGGGTCGGCGGGGGGAGTCCAAGGCGTACCGATGTCGATCTTCGAGCTCCCCATACACGCACAGAGCAAACCGATGCTCGACGTGAGTCGAAGGGAGCGCATGCGCGCGCAAGGTAGGCCAATCCCCGGGAAGAAGAACAGCCCCGACTGCGCGTCACCGACACGTGGCGGTTTCAGCCCCCCAAATGGGGACTGTCCCCATTTTTTACGAGAAGTGGAGCCTCCGCGCGCATGCCGTGGATTCTCGAGCGGTTCGCATGGTCCACTTCTCGAGCGCCGAGAGCAGGCCGGAAAAGGGGACAGGCCCCTTTTAGGTCCGGGGCTGCTTGCCCTGGTCGAGCAGGCGCTCGAGCCAGAGGTCGGAGAGCTTCTCGAGCACGCTGTTCGCGCGCAGGCGCGAGTTGAGGTGCGTGAAGTCGACCCAGTCGAGCGGCTGGTCCTGGTTGAAGCACGAGAAGATGAAGGTCTCGGCGCCCGTCTTCGGGTCGACGTGGCGCTGCAGGCACTGCGCGCAGATCTCCTTCATCATGCACTGCATCGGCGAGTTGATGCTGCCGATGGCGCAGTGCTCGGCCTTCAGGAACGGCTTCAGCACGCCGTGCCGCGCCTCCTTCACCGCCTTCATCATGCGGTCCGAGCCGATCGCGATGATGCGGTCGACCTCGTTCATCTGGATCTTCGCGCTGCCCAGCTCGCCCTTCGCGTACGCCACCATCGCCTGCACGATGTTGCCGGTGAACGACAGGTCCTGCGGGCGCCGCGCCTTGATCGGCTCGCCCGAGTCGACCGACCAGATCACCTGATCCGTGCCGGCCTCGACCTCGTCCATCTTGTAGCTGTCGCTCTTCTTCCGGTACCCGGCGAAGTACAGCACGCGGCAGCCGGCCGCCTTCAGCGCCTGGCCGATCGAGAACAGCACCGCGTTGCCGAGGCCGCCGCCCGCGAGCAGCACGGTCTCTCCCTTCGGGATCTCCGTCGGAGTCCCCGTGGGGCCCATCAGCACGATCGGCTCGCCCTTCTCGAGGAACGCGCAGAGCCGCGAGGAGCCGCCCATCTCGAGCACGATCGTGCTCATCAGGCCCTTCTCCTTGTCGACCCACGCGCCGGTCAGCGCGAGGCCCTCCATCGTGAGCTTCGTGCCCTCGACGAGCTTCGCGCGGCGCTCGTAGTTCTGCAGGCGGTAGAACTGGCCGGGGTTGAAGTTCCGCGCCGCGTACGGCGCCTTCACGATCACCTCGACGATCGTCGGCGTGAGGCGGTTGACCGCCTCGACCGTGGCGAGGAACGCGGAATCGAGCCGCGTGAACAGCTCGTCGCGCTGCGCGTCGCGCTTGGGCTGGTCCTCGCGCTTCTGCGCCGCGATCTCGCGAGCGAACAGCCGCGACACCTCGGGGTAGCCGTCCTTCGCCGACGCCATCGCCTTCACGACGTTGCCCGCGTACACGGGGTGGTTGTCGCCGTAGAACGAGACGAAGCGGCCGTCCTTGTTGTACGAGGTGAAGAAGCCGGAGTCGCGGCCGATGTCCTCGTGCTCCTCGGCGAGCTGCAGCTCGAAGCCGCCGTTGCCGGTCTCCACCAGCTTGTAGCCCTTGAAGTACGAGCCGTCGGCGTCGAGCTCGAAGGTGCCGGGCATCTCGCGCTCGTAGGTGACGTTCGGCGAGGTGCCGGCGGCGACGCACACGGTCTTCGCGGGCAGCTCGTAGAACTCGCCGCTGCCGCGCAGCTTGCCGTCGACGATCTTCATGCGCTCGAGCTTGAGCGCCTTCACCGCGCCGTGCTCGTCGGCAACCGCCTCGACCGGAGACACGTGCTCGATGAAGCGGATGCCCTCTTCGAGCGCCTTCGCGACCTCCTCGTGGTTCAACCGGTACGCCGGAGACTCTTTCAGCGAGCGCCGGTAGCAGAGCGAGACGCCGCCCCACTTGCGGACGAGCTTCACGAAGTCGGGCTCTTCTCCGAACATCGCGGCGCGGTTGCGCTCGGCGCGGACGGCTTTGCCGTGCTCGAGGAAGGTCTCGTAGATGCCGCGCTCGTCGCCTTCCATCTTCGCCAGCAGCTTCGCCTCGCCGTGCATGGCGACGAGGGCCTCGTGACGCGCGAGCACCTTCTCGACCTGCACCGGGTAGTAGGCCATCAGCTCGGTGGCGGTGTCGACGCCGGTGAGGCCGCCGCCGATGACGATGGCGGGCAGCTGGACCTGCAGGTTGGCGAGCGAGTCGCGCTTGAAGGCTCCGGTGAGCTGCAGCGCCATGAGGAAGTCCGACGCCGCGCGGATGCCGCGGATCAGGTTGTTCTTCATGTTGACGATGGTCGGCTTGCCGGCGCCGGCGGCGATGGCGATGTGATCGAAGCCGAGCTTCCAGGCGTCGTTCACGTCGATGGTGCCGCCGAAGCGGATGCCGCTGTAGACGCGCAGGTTCTCGCGGCGGGCGAGCGTGAGGTGAATGAGCGTGAGGAACGTCTTGTCCCAGCGAACGGTGATGCCGTACTCGGAGACGCCGCCGAAGCCGGCGAGCACGCGCTCGTCGAGCTCGGTGGCGAGCTGCTTCCAGTCGCGCAGCGGGCGCATCGGCTGGCCGTTGCGGCCGAGCAGCTCGTCGGAGAAGTGCTCGATCTTGAGGCCGTCGACGCCCGCGACCGCGAAGCCCTCGTTGAGCAGGTAGTGCGCGAGCGTGTAGCCGGCCGGGCCCATGCCGACGACCATCACGTTCTTGCCGTTGTACGGAGCGGCGAACGGCCGGCGGATGTTGAGCGGGTTCCAGCGGGTGAAGAGGCCGTAGATCTCGAAGCCGTACGGGAGATTCAGCACGTCGGTGAGCACCGACGTCTCGATCTGCGGAATGTCGACCGGCTCCTGCTTCTGGTAGATGCAGGCCTTCATGCAGTCGTTGCAGATGCGGTGACCGGTCCCGGCGCACATCGGGTTGTCGAGGATGATCATCGCCAGCGCGCCGAGCGAGTCGCCGCGTGACTTGAGCAGGTGCATCTCGGAGATGTGCTCTTCGAGGGGGCAGCCGGTGAGCGGGATGCCGAGCGCGTTCTTCTTGTAGGTGTGGCCGGCGGTCTTCGCGTCCTTCTCCTTGAAGCCCTTGCTGCACGAGTCTTTCTCGCGCTCGTGGCAGATGACGCAGTACTCGGTGTGACCCATCACGAAGCGGGTCGAGCCGCGGCGGTCGGTGAGCTTGAAGCCGTCGCGCTTGCGCAGGTGCTCGTCGGGGCCCTCCCAGGCCTCGGGGATGGTCGGGTCGGCGGCTTTGAGCTGCACGAGGTGCTCGAAGTCGAGCGGCTTGGGCTGCTCGATGGTGCTCCAGCCGTGGAAGGCGTGGGTGAACTTCGCGCGCGCGTAGGTCCAGCGATCGGCGAGCGCGAGCAGGCCGCGGATGCCGTCGAGCTCGGAGCCGGCGAGCGTGGAGCCGTAGACGTCTGCTTTCGTCTTCAGCGCGGTGGAGATCTTCGTCCAGCGGTCGCGCTGCTCCTGCGTCGGCCCCTCGGGCGAGGCGTAGGCCTTCTCGAGGTGCATCAGCGTGAGGACGCTCTCGGCGAGGGCCTTCTCGGGATCGGCGCCGTCGTTGGGGAAGGCGAGGGCGAAGACGCCCTGCATGCGGCGGTCGAGCTCGGGGAGCTCGGCGGCGGTCGGGCGATCGGCGGCGCCCTTCTTGAACACGCGGCGGGTGATGAACTCGCGCTTGAACTCGAAGAGCGAGAGCTCGCCGGTGAGCTTGCTCGCCAGCGCCTTCTTCTCGGCGTCGATCTGGAAGAGGCGGCCGACGAAGCGCGACACGTGCTCGGCCATGCGGACGAGCAGGTCCGACTGCTTGGGGGCCGGCAGGCTGGTGGGGTTCGCGCGATAGGCGGCGAAGTCCTTCGCGAGCGCGGGGTCGTCCTTCTCGACCTGGGCGAGGAAGGTGTTGTGGAGCCTCTCCAGACCGGCGGGGGCGTAGAGATCTTCGAAGCTGAAACCGTCGATTCCGAGCGTCAACATGCTGACGCTGCGACTAGCAGGAGGCCGAGGACATGTCACTGGCACCCCCACCGTGGAGAGCGCTCGGGCAGTGGGCCTTTGCCGGGGCGTCCGCGGCGGCCTTCCTGGGGCCGGCGACGGCGCTCGGGCAGGTGTCACCGATGACCTCGCTTCGGCTGCTGCGGCGGTGGGCGCGGCTGCAGCTCTCACAGCTCGGCATCACGGTGAGCGTCGACGATCGCAGCGGCTACGACGGCCGGCGTGGCGTGCTGCTCGTCGACCTGCACCAGCAGACGCTGCTGTCGACGCTCATCTACCCGACGGTGTGCCCGTACCCGGCGTCGCTCATCGTGAACGTCGAGTACGCGGCGCTGCCGCTGGTCGGGTGGCTGATGCTGTCGCTCGGCTCGGTGCCGATCGTGCGGCAGCACCCCGAGCAGGCGAAGGCGGCGATGGCGTCGGTGGTCGCGCGGCTGCGCGCCGGCGAGATCTTCGGGATGTCGATCGAGGGGCAGCGGTCCCGTGACGGAGGGCTGTCGCCGTACAAGAAGGGCGCCGCCGTGCTCGCCATCGAGGCGCAGGTCGACATCATCCCGTTCATGAGCTTCGGCGAGTGGGCGCTGTGGCCGCGGGGCGAATGGCGCGTGCGGCCCGGACACGTGCACTGCGTGGTGTACCCGCCGGTGTCGACGAAGGGCCTGACGTACGCCGACCGCGATGCGCTCGTGGCGAGGCTGCGCGCGCTGGCGGAGCGCGAGCTCGCGGCGCGCGCTACACCGACATGATCGCGAACAGGCGGTGCACGACGCCGAAGAAGCCCTGCGCGCACCAGAGCACGCCGACGGTGAGGCCGGCGGCGACGCACGCTACGACGAGCATCCAGCGTCTTCGCGTGGTCGCTGCACCTGCTTCGGGAGGTGCCGGCACGAAGAGAGCTTCGCCGAGGTCAGGTCGCCGCCACTACCGGCACCCGCAGCACTTCGACCCTCAGCCAGCACCACAGCCCGAGCAGCAGCGCCATGTAGAGCAGCAACGGCGCCTGCGACTCGGGCTGGTTCAGGTGCCCGTACGCGGTCGCGGCCATGAACGTGTACCGTGGGAAGATGAGCGCGTTGTGGCAGACATAGAACTGCGCCTGCGTCGGCCCGCGGACGTCGACCAGCTGCGGACAGTCACGGCCGGGGCTGAAGAACCCGTAGAACGCACCCGGGTCGCGCAGCATCTGCACGTGCGGCAGTGACGCGGCGACCAGCAGCGCCGCCAACCCGACACCGAGCGCGAGCGGCCTCAGCACCCGCGCCGCGGCGCGCTCGAGCCGCTCACCCTCGAGATCCAGCGCGACGATGAGCAGCGCCGGCAGCCACGGCAGACACAGCCGCGGGCCCCACGTCCACCATCCGAACGGCGAGAACCACCGCGCGAAGCCGATCGTCAGCACGACGAGCAGCGCCAGCGGAGCCACCGCCGCCAGGCGCTGCGTTCCCTTGGCCTTCCAGCCTGCGATGCCCAGACCCACGAGCGCCACCGTCAGCAGCGGTGCGTACGGCAGCAGCCCTCCGTTCGGCGAGAACCAGATGCCCGCCAGGTGAAACAGGTGCTGCGGCAGGCTCGGCACCTGCAGCCCCGGATCCAAGAGGAACGTGTTCGTCCACGCGCCGAACCGGTACTGGTTGAACGCCGTGTTCGCCGCCACGCCGAGCCCGGCGCCCACGAACATCGCGGCCAGGTGCTTCGCGTCGTTCTTGAGCCGCGCTCCCCAGGGGCCGGTCTCGCGGAGCAGCGGCACGACGCCGACGGCGAGCAGGAACGGCGCCGTCGTCTCTTTCGTGACCGCCGCGGCCACCGCCAGCAGCCCGATCAACACCGCCGACCGTCGCCACAGCGCCGCCACTACGAAAGCGGCGATCAGGAGCCCGCCGGCCGACTCGCCGTACGTCGCGTTGAAGTGCCAGATCGCGAAGCTCGAGATCACCGCGAGCAGAAAGAACACCGCGGCGCCGCGGCGCCCGCGCCACCACAGAAAGCCCGCTCCGAGCAGCAGCGTCGCGACGAACGAGATCGCCGAGACGAGGCTGTAGAACTTCATCACTTCCGGCGGCGTCATCGACTGCCGATAGAGCGGTATCGCGATGAGGTACTGCAGCAGGGGAAAGTGCCAGATGTTCGGGCAGCTCTCGGCGCCTCTCCATAGACACGTCGTCAGCTGATGAGCCCCGCTCACGAGCAGCGTCGTGTCCCCGTCGATGATCGGATACGGAAAGAACTTCAGCTTCATCACGGCGATGAAGCCGGTCACGACGACGCTGCCCACGATCAGCGCCCACGGCAGACGTCGCGCGGTGGTCTGGGCTGTGGCGACGTCCACGCGCTGCAACTACCAGCTACGGCTCCGGTACGCGAGGCGTGACTCCTGCCTGCGACCGCACCAGGAACCTCACCGCGTCGTCCCGCGCGGCCGGGTGCTGGAACACGACGAAGTGCCCGTCATACCCACCGTCCGGGTCGTACTGCCGCATCGCCGCCGTCTTGCCGCCGACGTTGCCCGCCGCGCTCATCACCGGCATCAGGTCCGTCGCGTCCACCGCCGGCCCTACGAACGTGAGGCCCGCTCCAATCGCGAACACGTTCTGAACGGGCGCCGCGGTGAAGGTGTCTGCCTTGCCCCAGATCTGCAGCACGTGGCGAGACCGGTTTCTGCCCACGACGACGTTGCGTGCGAAGTTCACCGGGTCGACCGGGTCCGTCCACGTCTGCAGCAGCGACAGCACCGGGTGAAAGAGCTCGACGTCGGTGGGGGCCTGCTCGCCCAGCGCGATCCACATCGAGTCGGCGATGTTCACCGGCGCCCGCTTCGACAAGAGCGCGTCGGTCAGCGAGGCCGAAGCGCCGCTCAGCAGCGCTCCGTCCACCGTGCCATCGAAGGCGAGGAACATCGCGCCCTCGGTCGCTCCCTGGCTGTGGCCCCAGAAGACGAGCCGCGACGTGTCGAGCGGCGGCAGCCCGGCATCGCCTGCGACCTCGAGCCCCTTCGCGAACCGCGCGACGCCGAGCAGGTCGGCCGCGCCCTGCGCCATCGTGCCGCGCGCGCTCGCCGGGTTCGCGAAGTTGAACACGATGTCGTCGGGAGACACGTCCGTGCGCGCGCCGCGCCGCGTCCCATGACCGACCTGATCGAACCCGAGCACCGCGTAGCCGCCGGGCAGCGCGCCGCCGTCGGCCAACCCGCCGTCGATCGAGACCGAGGCCAGCGCCTCGCCGGCTCCATCACCGGCGTGCGCGCGGTACGAGCCGCCCGTGCCGTGCGCGTAGAGCACCAGCGGCCACCCGCCCGCCGGCGCCGCGCCCTTCGGAGTCGTCAGCGCCGCGCAGACCTGCTCCCGCCGCACCACGCCGGCGTCCGCGCTGATGTTTCCGCCCTCGGCGGGAGTCAGGTACGGGGCCGTGCCCTCCTGGAAGATGGGCAGCTCGAGCCGCGTGTGCCACTCGTCGAACGCCGCCGGCGCAGAGCACGCCGTCGCGCACGGAGACACCGCGCCGCTGCCGCACTTCACCCACGGCTCTGCCGGCGGCGCGCCCGCAGCGGCGACGGCGAGATCGAGCGAAGCCATCAGCCGCTGCCCGTCACCGACGGTGAACACGGACGCGACCAGTACATCGGACGGAGCAATCGACTGCATCGCCAGGTACGTCCGCAGCGGCGCGTACGCGGGGTACGCCGCGGCGAGCTGCGGGTCGGCGGGCACGCTCGGCCCGATGAGCGCCTGAAAGTCGCCGGAGGACTGCACGTCGGTGTCGTCGGAGGCCTTGATGCCCCTGAGCAGCACCACCGCGTAGGTGCCGGGGAGCAGCGCGTCACCGGTGAACGGCCGCACCGCGAACCAGTTGGGACACACGTACCGGTTGCGGCCGCCGCTGAGCTGGTAGAACAGCCCCCGCCGCTGGCCGAAGCGCGGGCCCGCGGTGAGGTCGACGATGCGCGTCTGCGGGTTCGCGCCGCCCGCGTTGAAACCGGAGAACTTCACCGAGCCGTCGAAGCGGAAGACGACCGTCGGGTAGTTGCCGAACGGCTCCGTCTTCAGCACGTCGAGGTACCTCCCGAGCGCGTCGAAGCCGAACGGCGGGTTCGGGTCGCGCGGGAAGCGCGAGAAGTCGAGCGAGCCGTCCGCCGCCCGCGCGGCGTCGTTCGGGAACGGCAGGCGGAAGAAGTCCTGCTTCACCGCCTCGGCGTCGCCGGCGCGCGGAATCGAGAACAGCGCGGTGACTCCGGTGGTCTTCGGAGCCGGGCACGACGCGCCCTGCCACTGCAGCGTCGGAGAGGGGATGAACGGCGGGTAGCCGTTCGGCGCCATCGTCGCCGTCACCGGCACGAACGCGCACTTGCCGGCCTGGCAGAACAACCCCTGCGCACACTCGCGCGCAGCGGTGCAGTCGCGGCCGACGTCGCGCTGGCCGCCGTCGACGCAGCGCGGGAAGAGCGACTGGCCGTCGAAGCTGCACTTGAGGCCCGCGGCGCACTGCCCGTCACCCTGGCACGCGCTGCCCTTCGGCAGCGTGCCGGCGGCGGCGCACACGCCCTTCGGCCCGTTCGGAGCGCAGTGCCCGCTCTGGCACTCGGCTCCGATGGTGCAGGGCGAGCCGTTCTCGATGCTCATGCCTCCTACGCAGGTCTTGCTCGTCGCGTCGCAGCTGAGCCCCGCGCGGCAGCGCTCGAAGTCGGTGCAGGCGTCGCCGAGCCCGCCTCCGGGCTTCGTTCCTCCTCCCGGCGGAATGTTCTCGCTGCACGACGTCAGAAACAGCAGCACCACGGCGGTGAGGCGGACGGGCGGGTTCCGCATGGGCCGCGAGTTTACTTCATGGGCGCCTGTGCTACTGCGCGGGCCCGTGCTCGAGACCCCACCGGCCGACCGGCGAGGCGTTCGCGTCGTCCGCTGGCTGCGCGAGAGCTGGGGCATCGTCGCTGCCGGAGCCTTCGGAGCCCTCTGGTTCCTCGGCTGCGGCGCGCGGCTCGTGAACCCGTTCGACGTCGAGACGCTGCTCATCGACGACTGGTCGACGCACCTGCTCGGCTGGCTCTTCTTCCGCCACGAGCCGTTTCACCTGCCGTTCGGTCGTATCGACGGCCTGTTGCACCCGGTCGGCACCACCGTCGGCTACACCGACTCGATTCCGTGGATGGCGGCCGTCTTTCGCCCCTTGAGCTGGGCGCTGCCCGCCGACTTCCAGTACATCGGCCTGTTCATCCTCGCGTGCTTCGTCCTCAACGGGGTCGCCGGTGCGTGGGTGGTGCGCGCCGTCTCTCCGCGCCCGCTTCACCAGGCGCTCGGCGGCATCCTGTTCGCGCTCGTTCCGGAGCTGCTCCAGCGCGTCGGTCACCCGAGCCTCTGCGCGCAGGGACTGCTGCTCATTCCGTTCGGGCTCGCGCTGCGCAAGGCCGACGACCCGCGGCAGGCCAGGCGCATGGCGTCTGCCGCGCTCGCCGTCTGCGTGATCGCCGCCGGTCTGCACCCGTACCTCGCGGCGATGATGCTCGCCGTCGCCGCCGCGGTGCCGCTCAAGCTCTGGCTCGTCGACAAGCAGCTCTCCTGGCGATGGGCGCTCGGCGTCCTCGTGGTGATGCCGCTGTCGATGGTGCTCGTCTTCGCCTTCTTCGGTTACTTCCTCGGAGGCGTCGAGCGCGGCGGCCACGGCTTCGGAGGTTTCTCTGCAGATCTCGGCACCTTCGTGAACCCGCTCGACTTCTCGCGCTGGCTGAGCCCGAAGCCGCAGGGCGGCCTGCAGTACGAGGGCTTCGCGTACCTCGGCGTCGGCGTGTTCACGGCGCTCGGGCTCGCCGTCGTCTCGCTCTTCATCCGCTTCCGCGACGCGCGCGCGCTGCCGTACCGCCGCCTCGCGTTCTTCGTGCCCGGCGTGCTCGCCACCGCCATCTTCTCGCTCGCGACGCCGTGGACGCTCTTCGGCCAGACGGTGCTCGACCTCGGAGCGCTCTACGCCAGGCTGCCGGCGGGGCTCATCGGCCCGTTTCGCTCGTCGGGCCGTTTCATCTGGCCGCTGATGTACGCGCTCGTCGCGTTCGGCGTCGTCACCCTCGTACGGCTGTGGCGGCACATCCCCGCGGTGCCGGCGGTGCTGCTCGCCATCTGCATCGGCCTGCAGCTCGGCGACGTCACGACGGCGCCCGTCACCGCGCGGTTCAAGCCGGCCGCGCTGCACCGCTTCACCAGCCCGGCGTGGAAGGCGGTCGACGGCAAGTACGCGCACCTGAAGCTCGTGCCCGCCGAGATCTGGAGCGTCTGCGGCGGCCGCGCCGGCTACCGCCACACGCTCGTCATCGGCGGCGCCTACCACGCGTACCTGCACGGCCTCACGTTCAACAGCGGCTACGTCGCGCGCGCCTCGGTGGAGCAGCCCACCGTCTGCCAGCAGGAAGAGGCCAGGGTGCTGCGCGGCGAGCTCGACCCGACGACCATCTACCTCGTCTGGCCCGACCAGGCGCAGGCGCTGCTCCAGCACGGCGCGAGCTGCGGGTTCCTCGACGGCGTCATCGCCTGCGTTCGCCCCGCGGCGGACGACGACTTCGCGCGCAGCTTGCGGGCCTCCGCGGGCCGTTGACGTGCTACGAGGCTCACCGTCCATGCCGCCGCCGCGCGTGTCGATCGCCATTCCGGCCTACAACGAGGCGCCGCGGCTGCCCCCGTTTCTCCGCCAGCTGGAGGCCTCGCTCGAAGACTGCGTCGGCTCGGTCGAGCTGCTCGTGGTCGACGACGGCAGCAGGCCCGAAGAGCGCGACGCCCACCGCTCCGCGACCGAAGCGCTGGCCGACGCGTGGAAGCGCGGCCCGCACTCGGCCGTGTTCGTCGAAGCCCCGCGCAATCAGGGCAAGGCCGCGGCCATTCGCCTCGGCTGGAGCCGCGCGCGCGCCGACTCGAGCTGGCTGGGGTTCCTCGACGCCGACGGAGCGGTGCCGGCGCACGAGGTGGCGCGACTGGTCGACCTGCTGGCCGACGCGGACTTCGATGCGCTCGCGTCGTCGCGCATCCGCATGGCCGGTCACACGATCGTGCGCTCCGAGTTCCGCCACTGGCAGGGCCGCGTCTTCGCGACGCTCACCGAGCTCGCGCTGCACCTCGGCCTTTACGATCCGCAGTGTGGCTACAAGCTCTTCCGCGCCGAGCTCTTGCGGCCGGTGCTGGGGCGCCTCAAAGAGAAGACGTGGCTGCTCGACGTCGAGGTCCTCGCGCTGATCGCCCGCGCCGGCGGCCGCATCCGCGAGGAGCCGATCGACTGGGCCGACACCGGCGTCTCGAAGGTCCGCTTCGGCGTCGACGCGGTGCGCATGGCGAGAGATCTGGCCGCGCTGCGCCTGAGGCTCGACCGGGAGGCCGGCTCGTGAACCTCGCCGAGTACCAGACGATGTACGAGCACGAGCAGCGGCACTTCTGGTTCCGCGGCACGCGTGCGGTCGTGTTCGACCAGGTCCGCGATCTGCTCGCGCAGCCGCTCAACGTCGCCGACGTCGGCTGCGGCACCGGCGGCACGATGAGCCAGATGCCGTCCGCCTGGTCGGTCATCGGCGTCGACTTCTCGCACGACGCGCTCGTCTTCTCGAAGAGCCGCGGCCACGCAGCGCTCGCGCGCGCCTCGGGAGAAGCCGTGCCGCTCAAGTCCGGCAGCTTCGACCTCGCGTTCGCGCTCGACGTGATCGAGCACTGCCGTGACGACGCCGCCGTCGCCTCGGAGCTCTTCCGCATCCTGCGGCCCGGCGGCCGCCTCGTGACCACGGTGCCCGCGTACCAGGCGCTGTTCGGGCCGCATGACGTCGCGCTGCAGCACCACCGCCGCTACCGGCGCTCGGTGTTCGGCCGGCTCTTGTCCTCCGCCGGCTTCGAGGTCCGGAAGCTCACGTACTTCAACACCGTGCTGTTCCCGCCGAGCGCGGCGGTGCGGCTCGCGCAGCGGCTGGCTCCGGCGCCGGCGCAGAGCGAGAGCAACCTGTCGGTGCCGATGGGGCCGCTGAACGCGCTGTTCACGAAGTTGTTCGACGCCGAGCGGCTCGCGCTGCGCGGCGTGTCGTTCCCGTTCGGGCTGAGCATCCTCGCCGTCTCCAGAAAACCGTGAGACTGCGCGCGCGAAGGGACAGCCCGCTGTCGGCGCTCGCGCTTGCGGTCGCGGCGGTGGGGCTCGGCCACGCGCTGCAGCTCGCGAACGGCGCGTACCACCCCGATGCGCTGTTCTGGGTCACCGTGGCGCTCGGTCTCGCGTTCATCGCGACGCTGACCGTGCCGGCCGGCGACTGGATCGGCGGTGGCATCACCGGCATCGCGCTCGTGGTGCTGGGCGCCGGGCTGGTGCGCGAGGTCTACGTGCACCTGACGACGGTGCCCGGCATCTACATGCGCATCGCCCACGAGGGCTTCGTCGAGCATCACCTCTACATCGCGATCATCGCGGTGCTCGGCGGCCTCGTGCTCGCGCTCGAGCGCGGCCTGTTCCGCACGGTCGCGGTGTTGGTGTTGTGCGCCACGTTCTTCGTGCTGGGCGTGTGGATGCTGAAGGCCTCTCCGTCGCCCATCATCGACGTCTTCACCTGGCACAAGGTGTCGTACGACGCGCTGAAGGCGGGCACGAACCCGTGGGCCATCTTCATGCCCAACATCTACGGCCACACGATCTGGTACGCGCCGGGCCTCGCGGACGCGCAGCAGGTGAAGGTCGGCTACCCGTACCCGCCGCTGCTTCTGCTGCTCGGCGGCATCGGGCACGTGCTCGAGGCCGACTACCGGTATGCGCACGTCGCCGCCTACGCGCTGTCTGGCGCGCTGCTCGCGTTCGCGAAGCCGAGCCGCCTCGCCGGAGCGGCCGCGGTCATTCTCTTCCTCACGCCGCGCTCGCTCTTCGTCATCGAGCAGGGGTGGACCGAGCCGCTCGCGCTGCTCATGTTCTGCTTCACCATTTTCGCCGCGTGCCGCTGGCCCCGCGCCGTGCCGTACGCGCTGGGGCTCATGTTCGCGGTGAAGCAGTACTTCGTGCTGCTCGCGCCGCTGACGTTTCTGCTCATGCCGGGGCCCTTCGATCGCAAGGCCTGGCTGAAGCTGCTGCTCAAGGCCGCCGCCGTGACCGCCGTGCTCACGGTGCCGTTCTTTCTCTGGGACCCCGGCGCGTTCTGGCGCAGCGTCGTCGAGTTCCAGGGGCGCCAGCCGTTCCGCGTCGAAGCGCTGTCGTACGTCGCCGCGACCGCGGTGAACGGCCAGCCGGTGATGCCGCTGTGGCTCTCGTTCCCTGCCGCGGTGCCGGGCATCGTGCTGGGCTGTGTGCGGGCGCCGAAGACTCCGGCCGCGTTCGCCGCGGCGTCGGCGCTCACCTTTCTGCTCTTCTTCGCGTTCGCGAAGCAGGCCTTCTGCAACTACTACTTCATGATCGTCGGCATGCTGTGCGCCGCGCTCGCGGTCATGGACCCGGACGCTGAGCTCGATCGATCACGAACACCGTGAAGTCCGCGATGCGCACCGTCTCGTAGGCCAGTCGTTGAGTCTGAAGGTTGGCCTCGTACGGCTGCGGCTGCGCGCGCGGCTCGGACGGATGGAAGATGAGCGCGACCTTGCGCGCGCCGTCGAACTTCGCGCGGTACGCCGGGTAGCGGTCTCCTCCGTCGATCGGCACGGTGACGAGCTTCTCCGCGGAGAGCAGGGTGAAGCGATAGGCGAGCCAGTACTGCGCCGCCGCCGCTTCGACGCCGCGGCGCTGCAGCTCCGTGATGACCTGCGCTTCCTCGTTCGCGGCGCCCCGCGCCGTCTGCACCGGCAGCGGGCCCTTCACGAAGGTGCCCCACGACAGCCAGCCAGAGACCGCCGCCGACACCAGGTACGGAGCGAGCAGCACCGCCAGCCCCTGAGCCCGCAGCAGCGCGGCCAGCGGCGCCAGCGCGAACGGCACCGTCCACATCAGCGGAGCGAGGTAGCGCACCGACCACATGTCCGCCGGAGCCGTCGAGAGCAGGAAGCCGATGAGGTTCGCGCTGCCGGCGGCGACGCCGAACAGGCCGAGGCGCCGCGCGGGCCAGTCGATGCGCTTCACGAACGCGAGGGCCAGCGCCGAGAGCCACAGCAGCCCCAGCAGCGCGGCGCCGGCGAGCTGCAGCCAATGGAACGGCGCGGGCGGCTGCCACAGATCCGGGTAGAGGTTGGTCCCGGGGATCCACACCTTCGTCGAGATCGCGTACGGGAAGCACTGCTCCGAGAAGAGCGGCCAGTTCGCCTTCCAGCGATCGAGCGTCAGCCCCGGAGTCGCGCCGCCGCCGATGTGCCCCACGAGCTTCGCGGGCACCAGGCCCAGACCCAGGCCCGCGACCGTCGCGCCCGCGCGCAGCCCGAAGACCTTCCACGAGAACGGCGCATCGACGCAGGCCGCGAGCGCGAACAGGGCGCACGCGGGCCACATGATGGTCGCGAACACGTCGGTGAAGATGCCCAGGCCGAAGCAGACGGCGCCGAGGAACAGCTGCAGGGGGCCCAGCCCGCCCTTGCTGGCGCGGTGCACGAGCCACAGCCCGAGCACGATGATGAGGAACATCATCTGCCGCAGCACGTACGTCATCGGCGAGGTGATGGCCTGGGAGCCGAAAGAGACCGTGAGCGCCGCGATGACCGCGTTCGTCGCGCCCATCGAGCGGTGCAGCATCAGGTACACGAGCGCGCAGACGGCGGCAGCGCCCAACCACGGCATCGCGAAGAGCGCCCACGGCGAAGGGCCGAGCACCTTGAACAGGCCCGCCGCCACCACCACGTCGACGATCGTCTGGTAGTTGGTGCCCCAGAGGTGGACGGCGTGCTCGCCGCGCTCGAGCAGCGCGATCGCCTGCAGGCCCACGACGGCAGCGTCCGAGTTCACCGCGCCGGCGTTCAAGAACGGGGGCAGGCGCGAGAGCAGGGCGGTGCCCACGACGACTGCGAGGCCCACGGCCGTCTGAGCGCGCGCATTCACCGTGTTGTCATTCGCGCGGTCACCGTGTACGCCACGCGCCATACCGAGCATGGAAACACGGTGCAACATCTGCACGGGCCCTCTTCGCAGCCGCTTCGAGCGGGTCCTCGACCCGCAGACGCGCGAGACGTTCGAGATCTCCGAGTGCGCCGAGTGCGGCCTGGGGCATACGTTGCCGCAGCCGAACGATCTCGGCCGCTACTACGGGCCCGCGTACCACGGCGGTCGCCACGGCTTCACCGCGCGCTACTGCCTCTGGCGGCGCGAGCGCTTCGTGTTCCCGCGCGTCGAGGACCCGACGGGCAAGCGGCTGCTCGACGTCGGCTGTGGAGACGGCAGCTGGCTGCTCACCGCTCGCGACCACGGCTTCACCGTCACCGGCACCGAGCTCAACCCGACGCTCGCGCGCGAGGCCGGGCTCGAGGTGTTCGAGTCGCTCGACGATGTGAAGGGGCCCTTCGACGTCGTCACGATGTGGCACAGCCTCGAGCACCTTCGCGATCCACGCGCCACCATCGAGCGCCTCTCGCAGTTGCTCAGCCCCGGAGGCTGGCTGTTCATCGCGGTGCCCGACGCCGAAGGGCTGCAGGCGTCGCTGTTCGGCGCGAAGTGGTTTCACCTCGACGTTCCGCGCCACCTGTTCCACTTCGGCGAGCGGTCGCTGCGCGCCTTGCTCGGGCGCACCGGCTTCGACGTGAAGCACGTGTGGCACCAGGAGCTCGAGCTCGACCTGTTCGGCTGGGTGCAGAGCGCGCTCAACGTGGTGCTGCCCGACCCGAACGTCTTCTTCTACCGGCTGACCGGTCGAGTGACGCCGGCGGGCGCTGGTCAGGTGGCGGCCAGCTTCGCGCTGGGCTCAGCGCTGACGGCGGCTGCAGCTCCGCTGGTGCCTGCGGCGACCATCGCGCGCAAGGGCGGTACCCTCGTGGTGGGGGCTCAGAACTCGAGCCGCCGGCCGTCGAGCGACAGGTAGCGCGGCTTCGTGACGCCTGCGCGCGTCAGCCTGAGCTCCATGGCGGCGCGGAGGACTCCGAAGCCGTACTTCACGCTGCGCTGGAAGTTGATCGACGAAGACTCGGCCTCATAGCGCGTGGGGCACGAGACCTCGGCGATGTTGAAGCCGAAGTAGACGGCCTGCACGAGCATCTGGTTGTCGAAGATGAAGTCGTCGTCGTTCTCTTCGAGCGGCAGCGTGGTGAGCACGCGGCGCGAGAAGGCGCGATAGCCGGTGTGGTACTCGGACAGCCGCTGGTCGATGAGGATGTTCTCGAAAGCGGTGAGGAAGCGGTTCGCGACGTACTTGTAGAGCGGCATGCCGCCGGCGCGAGCGGTGCCGCCGAGGATGCGCGACCCCAGCGCGACGTCGTAGAGGCCGCTGGCGATGCACGACGCGAGCGCGGGGATGAGCTTCGGCGTGTACTGGTAGTCGGGGTGCAGCATCACCACGATGTCGGCGCCGCGGCGCACGGCCTCGCGGTAGCAGGTCTTCTGGTTTCCGCCGTAGCCGCGGTTCTTCGGGTGGACGATCGTGTGAACGCCGAGCGAGCGCGCGATCTCTGCGGTGCGGTCGGTCGACCCGTCGTCGACGAGCAGGACGTCGTCGACGATGTCCCTGGGGATCTCGTTGAACGTCTTCGTGACGGTGGATTCGGCGTTGTAGCCGGGCATGACGACGCAGATCTTGAGGCCGTTGAGCATGTGAAGGTCAGTCCGCAGTGGGGCGGCGCCGCGCCCGCGTCGGAGCGTCACGCCGAGGCTCTGCCGTCTTCCGCGGCTCACGCGCTTTGCTCTTCGAGAGCGTGTTCTGCAGCACGAAGTCCACGTCGGGCGTCGTCTCGGCGACGATGAAGATTTGGTACGAGAACATGGTGCGCGACAGCTTGATGGCGAGCTCGTTCGCTTTCAGCAGACCCAGGCCGAGCGCGCCAGCGCCGAATACCTTCGGGAAGGGCGCCGGTACTCCCCGCACTTCGCGAATCTTGAAGCCCGAGTCGCGCAGCAGCCCCTGAATGGAGCGGAACGTGAACAGCCGCCGGTGCGTCGAGTCGAGGATCCCGGCTTTGCCGTAGTTGAACTGGCCGAGCGCGAGCAGCACGCGCTGCACCGCGAAGGCGATGTTCGGCGTCGTCAGCACCAGCGTCCGCGGCTTGAAGTCGAACTCGCGCCGCAGGTTCTCGATGAACTCTTCCGGCGCGCGCAGGTGCTCGATGACGTCGAGCAGCAGCAGGTAGTCGTACTTCTTCACGTCGACCTTCGGCTTCGCGTCGAGGTCGGCGACGTGCACCTCGATGCCGGCGGGCGGCGTGGCGGGTGGCTCTCGATCGACGACGGCGACCTGGCACCCCTTGGCGACGAGCTGCTGCGCGAGACCGCCGGGCCCGCAGCCGATGTCGACGACGGCGGCGCCGGAAGGAACCGCGTCGAGCGCCCACTGGTGGCTCGAGCTGTAGCCGAGCTTGAGATCGTAGTGCGCGTTGCTCGGAGTGCCTTCGTCCGGTACGGGCTCGAAGCGCCGCTGCCAGAGGACTCCCGACCGGTGGAAGAGGTTCTTCAGCGTCGCCACCATCACGTTCTTCGCGTAGGCGATGCCGTTCACGCGGCTGATCTCGGTGCCGTAGTAGGTGGGGATCGGCAGCTCGACGATGCGCGCCCTCGCGTTGAGCAGCTGAATGATGATCTCGGTGTCGAAGTGGAAGTCGTTCGAGTTGAGCTCGAAGCGCGTCCTGCGCAGCGCCGCGGTCGAGTAGATGCGATAGCCGGAGTGGAACTCGCTGAAGCGGGTACGCAGCAGCGCGTTCTGCGCCGTCGTGAGCATCTGGTTGCCGAGCCACTTGTAGAGCGGCATGCCGCCGGCGAGCGCGTCGGAGCGCTTCATCATCCGGCTGCCGAAGACGGCGTCCGCGGCGCCGCTCGCGAGCGGCTCGACGAGCCGGGGCAGCTCTTCGGGGGCGTACTGGCCGTCGCCGTGGACCATCGCGACCCAGTCGAAGCCGTTGAGCAGCGCGTAGCGGTAGCCGACCTTCTGATTGCCGCCGTAGCCCTGGTTGAGCTCGTTGCGCAGCACCGTCATCTTGATGTGCGGGTGCGCGCGCTTGTACTCGCGGCCGATGGCCCAGGTGCGGTCGGTGCTGGCGTCGTCGACGACGAGGATCTCGCAGGCGTACTGCTCGAAGATGACTCGAGGAATGCGCTCGAGGACGCGCACGAGCGTGTCTTCCGCCTGGTAGGCGATGACGAAGATGCAGAGCTTCTTCCTCGGAGCCGCCATCGTTTCGCAACGCGGCGTAGCGTGCGCTCAGGGGCAGGTCAACGAAGCCGTTTGCCCATTCGCCTCGGCCGGGATGTTGAACACCTGAGTGCCCGACGTGCCGATGCACGACCACTCGACCGAGAACGACTTCGCGCAGCCGAAGGCGGGTTCACCGAGCACGGTCTGCAGCACGGTGTAGCTGCACGTCGGCCTGGCGTTGCAGCTCTGCGCCAGGGCGTGCCAGGCGTTGCCGATGGGCGCCTGCGGGCAGCTCGCGCCGTACGTCGCGCCCTCGACGCGGATGGTGCCGGCATCGCCGTCGGGGGACGCGCAGTCGAGGAAGAGCAGCTTGCCGGTCGACTCGGCGCTCTGCCGCGCCGTGTGAATGGGACCTCCGGGCTCGCAGCGGTACTGCACGGTGTGAGCCTTGGTGCAGCCGGGGGCGGGGTCTCCGAGCAGGCCGATGTCGATGCGGTATTCGCAGGTGGTCTCGCCGGAGCACAGCGCGACGACGCGCATGTCGTTGCTCATCGTGAGGCCGCAGTTGCTGCCGTAGATGGCCGAGACGATCTCGATGGCCCGGACGATGCCGGCATCGCCCGGGCCGCCGTCGAACACGCCGCCATCCCAATCGCCCCCGTCGGTCGGGCCGGCATCGGGCGCGCCCGCGTCGAGGGGGCCGGCGTCGCCCCCGCCGTCGAGAGCTCCACCGTCGGGGCCCGCATCGCGCGCGCCGGCGTCGCGTACGCCGGCATCGCCACCGGCATCCGGCTCGTCACCGCCGTCGTAGCCTTCCCACACCGGGTCGAGACACGTGCAGCTGCTGAACAGGGCAACCCACAAGATCCGGATGCGCATGCGGCGTAGAGAGTAACCGCCCGGCCGCCCGGGCGCGACCGCGCTCAGCCCGGCAGGCGGGTCGAGTCGCGAAGCCTCGGGGCCGCCGCGTCCTTCTTCGACAAGAGCGGCTCGCGAATCGGCCACTCGATGCCGATGTCCGGGTCGTTCCACAGCACTCCGGCGTCGGCCTCCGGCGCGTAGACGTCGGTGCACTTGTAGAGGAAGTCGGTGTCGTCGCGAAGGGCCACGAAGCCGTGCGCGAAGCCCGGCGGAATCCACAGCTGCTTTGCGTTCTCTTCCGACAGCTCGCAGCCGAACCACTTGCCGAACGTCGGCGAGCTCCGCCGGATGTCGACCGCGACGTCGAACACCGCGCCGCGCGTGACCATCACGAGCTTTCCTTGTGCGCGCGGGTTCTGGAAGTGCAGGCCGCGCAGGGTGCCGCGGCGGGAGCGGCTCCAGTTGTCCTGCACGAAGGGCAGGGTGATGCCGGCGGCGCGGTAGCGCTCGTGGTGGAACGTCTCGGCGAAGTGGCCGCGGTCGTCCTTGAACACCTTCGGCTCGAGGACCACGACGCCCTCGAGGTGCGTCTTGACGACGTTCACTTCACGGCCCCTTTTCCGGCGATGAGCGACAGCAGGTACTGGCCGTACTCGTTCTTCTTCATCGGCTCGGCGGCGCGCGCGACGGCCTCGGCGTCGATGAAGCCCATGCGCCAGGCGATCTCCTCGGGGCAGGCGACTTTGAGGCCCTGCCGCTGCTCGATGATCTGGATGTACTGCGAGGCCTCCATGAGCGAGGCGTGCGTGCCGGTGTCGAGCCAGGCGAAGCCGCGGCCCATCAGCTCGACGCGCAGCTGCTTCTGCTGCAGGTAGACCTTGTTGACGTCGGTGATCTCGAGCTCGCCGCGTGGCGACGGCTTCAGGTCGCGGGCGATGTCGAGCACCTGGTTGTCGTAGAAGTAGAGGCCGGTCACCGCGTAGTTCGACTTCGGGACCTTCGGCTTCTCTTCGATGCTGAGCGCGTTGTGCTGCGCGTCGAGCTCGACGACGCCGTACCGCTCGGGGTCCTTCACGTAGTAGCCGAAGACGACGGCGCCTTCTTTCACCTTCGCGGCGCGCTGCACCATCTCGGAGAAGCCGTGGCCGTAGAAGATGTTGTCGCCGAGGACCAGCGCCGCCGGGTCCTTGCCGACGAAGTTGCGGCCGATGATGAACGCCTGCGCGAGCCCTTCGGGCTTCGGCTGCACCGCGTACGAGAAGTTCACGCCCCACTGCGCGCCGCTGCCGAGCAGCTCTTCGAAGCGCGGCAGGTCGGTCGGCGTCGAGATGATGAGGATGTCCCGGATGCCGCCGAGCATCAGCGTCGTGACCGGGTAGTAGATCATCGGCTTGTCGTAGATGGGCAAGAGCTGCTTCGAGACGACGCGCGTGAGCGGGTACAGCCGCGTGCCGCTGCCGCCGGCGAGGACGATGCCTTTCATGATCTCCACTCCTGGTGAAATCGCTCGAGCGATTCGTCGAGCGCGAGCGGCTTCGCTTTCAGCTCGGCCATGGCCTTGGCGACCTTCAGCCCGCTCTTCTTGGGACGGGGGCTCGCGAGCTTGAGATCCGCGAGCAGGGACGGGGTGACGTTTTTGGTCGAGAAGCCGAACCGGCGCGCGAGGGCTTCGGCGAACTCGGCGCGGTTGAGCACGGTGCTGCCGCTGGTGTGCCACAGGCCGGTGAGGCGGCGCTCGGCGAGCTCGGCCAGCATCTCGGCGGCGCTCAGCGCGAGCGTCGGCGACACGTATTGATCCGTGAAGAGCTTGATGGGCGTCTGGTTCTGCAGCGCGCCGACGAGCCAGGCGCCGAAGTTGGGGCGGGCCGCCTGCGGCCAGCCGTAGACGACGGCCACGCGCGCGATCGCCCAGGAGCCGGCGAGGGCGCGGACGGCCTGTTCTCCCATGTGCTTGGTGATGGCGTAGACGCCGCGCGGGTTGGGGAGATCGTCTTCGGAGTAGGGGCCGGCCTCTCCGTCGAAGACGTAGTCGGTGGAGACGTGCAGCAGGTGCGCGTTCAGCCGCTTCGTCTCGAGCGCCAGCGTGGCGACCGCGGCGCAGTTCGCGGCGTACGCGGCGCCTGGGTCTTTCTCGCAGGCGTCGACCTCGGTCATCGAGGCGGGGTTGATGACGACTTCGGGCTTCAGCTCGTCCAGCGCGCGCTTCACGGCGCCGGCGTCGGTGAGGTCGACGGAGACGAACGGCTGCGGGATTCGGGACGCACCGCGACCGAGGCCCGTGACGTGATGGCCCTGGCGCTGGAGCAGGGCACAGAGGCGAGAACCGACGAGTCCGTTGGCACCGGTGACGACGACTTGCATGGCGCGGAAGACAGCGGGATAGAGCAAAGCGAACGCCTGATGTCCACCAGTGACGCTGCCATCGTGCTCGCCGGAGTCGCGAAGCACTTCAAGAAGACGCGGCGGCGCGAGCACACGACGCTGAAGACCGAGCTCGTGCGGTTCATCACGGGGAAGAAGAAGAGGGCGGAGGCGGGCGGCGACGAGTACATCGAGGCGCTGAAGCAGGTCGACCTCGTCATCCCGCGCGGCCGCACCGTCGGCATCATCGGCAGGAACGGCAGCGGCAAGAGCACGCTGCTCAAGCTCATCACCGGCATCTACTCGCCGACGCTCGGCACCGTGAAGGTGAACGGCCGCATCTCGGCGCTGCTCGACCTCGGAGCGGGCTTCCACCCCGACTTCACCGGGCGCGAGAACATCCTCATCAACGGCATCATCCTCGGCATGTCGCGCAGCGAGGTGAAGGCGCGCATGCAGGAGATCATTGACTTCGCCGAGATCGGCGACTTCATCGAGGAGCCGGTGCGCACCTACTCGAGCGGCATGTTCATGCGCCTCGCGTTCGCCGTCGCCACGCACGTCGACCCGGAGATCCTCATCATCGACGAGATCCTCGCCGTCGGAGACGAGCACTTCGGCCGCAAGTCGAAGAAGCGCATGGACGAGTTCAAGCGCGCTGGGAAGACGATCGTGCTCGTGACGCACGATCTGACCACCGTGCAGACCTGGTGCGACGACGCCGTGTGGATCGACGGCGGCCGCGTGCGCGAGCAGGGCGAGCCGGGGGCGATCATCGACAGCTACCGGCGCGCGGTGGCCGCGGCCGAGACGATGTCTGCTGAGACGACGGCGCTGCGGGCTCCGGGCATCGAGCTGCCGGCGCCGACGCAGCCCGCGGAGCCGGCGGTCAAGCTGACCGAGCTCGACGTGCAGCAGGCGGCCTCGCGCATCGACGTGCGCGTGGGGTTCGAGGTGACGGCACCGGCGTCGTTCGAGCTCGTGGTGCAGGTGACCGACTCGGCGGGACGCGTTCGGTTCGCCTCGACGCTGCCCGCGAGCGTGCAGGCGGTCGGCAAGGCCCGCGCGAAGCTGGCGATCGATCACCCGGGCTTCGCGGCCGGGAAGTACAGCGTGGTGGCCCAGGCGCTGCTGCCGGCCCCTCAGCCGATGCAGGAGCTGCGCACCGCGCTCGAGTTTGCGCCCGCGGTGGCGGAAGTGAAGACGACGCCTCCGAGTTGGACGCTCGAGCCGCCGAGCGCCTAGGCAGCGTTCGAGAGCCGCTGCTTGTACTGGGTGTCGAAGTACTGCCGGTAGGCGCCGGACGTGACGCGCTCCCACCAGGTGCGGTTCTCGAGGTACCACTTCACGGTGTCGTCGAGGCCCTGCTCGAACGTGTGCGCGGGAGCCCAGCCGAGCTCGCGCTTGGTCTTGGTGGGGTCGATCGCGTAGCGGCGGTCGTGACCGGGGCGGTCCTGCACGTACTTGATGAGCGACTCGGGCTTGCCGGTGCGCTTCAAGATGCCCTTCACGATGTCGATGTTCTTGCGCTCGGCGCCTCCGCCGATGTTGTAGACGTTGCCCTTCTTGCCGCGCTCGAGGGCGAGCAAGAGCGCCGAGCAGTGATCCTCGACGTGCAGCCAGTCGCGGATCTGCGCACCGTCGCCGTAGACCGGCAGCGGCTTGTCGTGAATGCAGTTCACGACCATGAGCGGGATCAGCTTCTCGGGGAACTGGTAGCGGCCGTAGTTGTTCGAGCAGCGGGTGACGACGACGTCCATGCCGAACGTGTGCGCGTAGGCGAGCGCGAAGAGGTCGGCGGCGGTCTTCGAGGCCGAGTACGGGCTCGACGGCTGCAGCGGAGACTCCTCGGTGAACGCGCCCGTCGGCCCGAGCGAGCCGTAGACCTCGTCGGTCGAGACCATGAGGAAGCGCTTGATGCCGATGGCGCGCGAGGCGTCGAGCAGCACCTGGGTGCCGAGCACGTTGGTGATGGTGAACGCCTCGGGGCCCAGGATGCTGCGGTCGACGTGGCTCTCTGCGGCGAGGTGCATCACGGCCTCGATGCCGTGCTGCCGCATGATGTGCTCCATGTGATCGCGGTTGTTGACGTCCGCCTTCACGAACACGTGCTGCTTGTCGCCCTCGAGGTCGGTGAGGTTCTCGAGATTGCCGGCGTAGGTGAGCTTGTCGACGTTGACGAGCTTCCACTGCGGGCGCTGCTTGCGCAGGTACTTGACCAGATTGGAGCCGATGAAGCCGCAGCCCCCGGTGACGAGAACGTTCATGAGCCGGTCCTTTACGCGATGTAGCCCCCGGCGCCAAAGCCTGCCGCGAGGGCGGCCAGCAGCGCGCCGCTCGCCATCAGCCAGGCCCGCCTCAATCGGGGCCGCGGCTGGAGCAGCAGCGCGAGCGTCAGGAACAACGGGAAAGCGGCGATGACGTACCGGCCCAGGCCCTGGAAGTCGTGGCTCGAGAGCGCAGGCAGGCCGACCGCGACGAGCACGTAGGCTCCGTAGCCGGCCCCGAGCCTGCGCCAGGTGGGCACCACGAGCGCGAGCGCCGCGAGCGTGACGAGCGCGTGCCCGCCCAGCCGCACCGCGACGATCGGCGCCACGCGCGGGAACAGGGTCTCGAACCACGCCACCTTCAGCCACGTGTGCCAGCCCGGCGCGTTGTCCCAACCCGGAGCCGCCTGCACGTGCGCGAACGCCAGCGGGTCGTCGAAGCGCAGGCCCAGGAAGATCATGTACGCGAGCAGCCCGCAGCCGGCGAGCGCGGGCACGAAGTCGACGACGCGCAGCGGCTCGCCGCGCTTGCGTCGCAGCTCGATGCTGCGCACGAGCAGGCCGATGACGATGGCCGGAGCCGCCGGGCGCGCGAGCGTCGCGACGGCTCCGAGGACTGCGGCGAGCCCCGGGCGTCCCCGCTCGAGGGAGAAGAACGCCGCGACGGCAAAGAGGAGGAAGAGCGCGTCGGAGTAGAGGACTCCGTACAGGTAGAACGCGAAGGGGTAGAGCGCGAGCAGCCACACCGCGAGCGGCGCGGCCTCGGGCGCGACGAGCCTGGCCCAGCGGAAGAACAGCAGCAGGGCGCCGAGGCCGCAGAGCAGCGTGACGAGCGCGCCGGCGACCCAGCGGTTCACGCCGACCGCGGCGACCGCGCGGATGGCGAGCGGGTACGCGGGGAAGAACGCGACGGGGCTCTGCTGGCCGGGCTTGAGCCAGTAGCCGTCGCTCGCGATGCCGGCGTACCAGCTGCCGTCCCAGTGCGAGAGGCCGCGCGCGAGCGGCTCGTCGGGAAGGTCGGCGGCGCTCACCGTGTGCCCGCTGCGGAACGGCAGCGCGGCGCCGAGGGCGATCAGCACGACGCAGCCCGCCGCAACCGCGATGAGGTGTGACGGCCTCGTCGGCATGGCGCCTGCTATAGACCGCCCCCTCGATGGAGCCGAACGCAAAGCCGAGCTGGGCCCGGCGCGCGGTCGTTCTCTTTCTGACCGTTGCGTTCTTCCCCGGAGAGATCCTGCTGCCATCGTCAGGCCTCGACCCCTCGTGGCAGTGGGCGCTCAACGTGCTGCCGCACCAGGGCGTGGTGTTCGGCCGCGACACCACGTTCACGTACGGGCCGCTCGGCTTTCTCGTCGTCCCCCAGGACGTCGGCGCGAACGTCTGGTTGGCGCTCGCGTTTCGCGTGGCGCTGCAGGCCCTGTTCGCCGTTTCGCTGCTGGTGCTGCTGCGAGAGGCGCCGTGGCAGCGTGCCGCCGTCGCGGTCGCCGTGCTGATGCTGAGCGGTCTCGCCCTGTACCCGGACTTCGACGCGCACGTCTTCGTCGTGCTCGCGGCCGCGGCGCTGGCCCTCGACCGCTCGCGGCATCCCGCGCTCGGGGCCGCCGTCGCCGCGCTGGTGCCCGTGCTGGTGCTGATGAAGACGACGTACGGCTCGATGGCGGTGATCCTGCTGGGGCCGGTGCTCGCGCTGTGGGTGCTGCAGCGGCCGCGCGCCGCGGTCGCTCCGGTGATGCTCGCGACGGCGAGCTTCGTCTTCGTTCTCGCTGGGCTCGTCGCGAGCTGCTTCGGCTCGGCGTCGGCCTTCGTCACCTGGCTCGGCATCGCGCTCGAGTTCGTCGCCGGCTACACCGACGCGATGGCACAGCCGGGGCCGCAGGCAGACCTCATCGCCGCGGTCGCGCTGATGGTCCTGTCCGTCGCCTATTTCGCGCTGCGGGCGCGCGGCGAGCGGCGCTTCGTGCTGCTCGGGGTCGCGCTGGCGCTCGCTGTGTTCGTCGTCTTCAAGCGCGGCTTCGTGCGGCAGGGGCACTCGGTGTCGTTCTTCAGCTCGCTCGGAGCGCTGCTCGCGCTGCTCCTCGCGCAGGCGCAGCCGCGGCGAACGTGGGCGCTCGGCGCGGTCGCGGCGGTCGCGACGCTCGCGTCTGCGGCGGTGTTCCAGACGCGGGATCGTCTGCTGACGCCACGCTCGGTGCTGTCGGGCCTCTCCGGCGCGCGCGGAGCGAGCACGCTGCTCGGCTGGCTCCCGCCTCGACCGCAGCTGCCCGGCACGTTCGTCGCCGACGTGCTGCCGCAGGAGTGGGTCGAGCTCATCCGCCGCGAGGGCGACGGCGTGATCGGCGTGCTGTCGTTCGACCTGGCCATCGCGCCGGCGAACGGGCTGACGCTTCGGCCGAACCCGGTGTTGCAGACCTACGCGGCGTATACGGCCCGGCTCGATCAGCTCGACGCGGACCACTTCGCGTCGGCGCGCGCCCCGAGGTTCCTGCTCATCGACTTCCGCGGTCTCGAGGCGCGCAACGTGTTCGTAGACACGCCGGCGACGTGGCGGGTGCTGCTGCGGCAATACGAGGTTCGGGCGGCCGGCCAGCGCACGCTGCTGCAGCGCCGCGCGACACCGCGGCGCACGCTCGAGGGCTCGAGCTGGCAGCAGCTCGCGGCGATGGGCGAGTGGATCGCGGTGCCGCCGTCGGACGGCGTGCTCGAGGCGGTCATCGAGGCCCCGCTGCGCCTGGAGGGACGGCTGCTGCGCGCGGGGCTGCGCCTGCCGAAGGTGTTGCTCGAGTGGGAGTACGAAGACGGCACCTGGGCCAGCTGCACTCCGCTGATGGATACGCTCTCGAACGGGGTGGCCGTCAGCCACCTGCCGCGCGACCTGGCTCAGCTGAACACGCTGCTGCGCGGGCAGGCGATCTCGCGCGTGAAGAGGTTTCGGCTCTCGGGCGATGCCGCGCGGCTGTACGGGCCCGAGGTGCGCGTGACGTGGCGGCCGTCGGTGGGCTTCGACACAGGTCGGTAGCTCAGCGAGTCCGCTCGGGGTCGATCTCGAGCGTCACGCCGCCGCAGAGGGCGGCGGTTTTACGAACTGCTCGAGGGCATCCTTGCTGCTCGGCAGGCCCCACCCAAGAAGCTGCGCTGCGAGCTCAGCCGCCGTCCGGGCGTCCGTCCTGAGACTGCCGTCCGGCATCGTTAGCGAGAGGTTCGGGTTCCAGTAAGGGTCGCCCTTGATGATCAGGTCGCGGAACCTGACGTACGACAACCAGGCATCCATGTCCGGAATCGTCGTGGCTCGCCGCGTCGCCGACTCGTGATGCGTCAGCGCCACATGCGGGGTGTTGACGATTCTGAGTCCCTTCGAGCGCACGCGGAGACAGAGCTCGACGTCGCTGCCAGAAACGATGATCGACTCGTCGAAGCCACCGATCGCCTCGAACACTTCCCGACGCATCATCAAGCACGCGCCCGTCACGGCCGAGACATTGCGAGTCCACGTCGACATGCCCCACGCGGTCCAGGCTTCGCCGGGGTTGGCCCGCCAGAACGGGTGAGCCGCGAAGCCTGCCATGCCGACCACGACGCCGGCATGCTGAAGACGCCCGCCCGGAAACGTGAGGTTCGCGCCTACGGCGCCGATGGCCGGTCGTTGCGCGTGGGCGACGAGCTCCTCGAGCCACCCGCTGCCGCCAACCTGGATGTCGTTGTTGAGGAAGAGCAGCAGCTCTCCCTTTGCGAGTCGCACACCATGGTTGTTCACTGCCGAGTAGTTGAATGGGACGTTCAGCTCGGTGTGGACGTACTTCGAGCCCTTCAAGGTCTCGAGGAACCGGTGGGTCGCCGGACTCGTCGAGTTGTTCGAGACCAGTACGAGCTCATAAGGAACGGAAGGCTCATGAGCCGCAATCGAGGTAACGAGCTGCTCGAGGAGCTCGGGCCGGTCCTTGAAAGGAACGATGATCGACACGAGCGGAGATCCAACCACTGGCCGGACCACCCGCTGACCGGTGGTGGTCTCGACCACGCGTCCCGACTCGTTGTTACGGGCGAGGTGCTCCTCGACGACGTGAGGGGGTGTCCGAGCAGCCGTGGCCCCGCAGCGACGGTGCACGAGGATGCTGGGCAGGTGGCCGATGGGCAGGGCGCGTTCGTGGAGCCTCAATGCCAGCTCGATCGGGGCCGCTTTCCCGACCGCGTCCTCCCGGTGCACTGCGACGAGCCCGGCGACGAAGTCCACCTCGAGGGCCAACTCAGGAGACCAATCGGGCTTGCAGAACGGTTTGCTACGACGGCCCTCGGCGTTCAGTTCATCGGAGTCGCAGTACACCAGGTGCTGCGTCGGGTGCTGCGCCAGGTGCAGTGACAACTCTGCGAACGCATGCGGGGCGAGCCGATCGCCAGCGGCAATGAATACGACCCACTCCGCAGAGGCATCGTCGTAGCTCCACCGACCGGGCTGGACGGCGAGGCTCTGCTTCGTCGCGGCGACTGCCCGGGGGTCATCTCCTTCGATCACGACGCGCAGGCGTGGCAGCGTACTCGTGCCCTCGAAGCGGGAGATGACCTCTGCGACATGAGCAGTTTCGAAGCGCTGCTGCCAATGGCGGTACGAGCGCTCGAGGTCCTGGCGGCCGTCCCTGAGGATGCTCACGGCGTCGACGACCTTCCGGTTGAAGAGCCGCTGCAGGTCGAACCAACGATCGAGCGCAGAGGGGGTGACCACCTCTAGCGCGCCCAGCCGGCTCAGCCTGTTCAATTCGGGAATCTCTTCGCCGTTTGCCCAGCGCTCGAGGGCGTCGATGACGCCAGCGTTGAACTCCTGCTGCTGGCTGAGCTGCTCGGAGACGCGTGGCAGGACGGATCTCAACAAGCCACTTTTGGCCATTCGAACTGCGCGGGCGGCCATCCCTCCGCGGTGTCCGAGCGCAATCGCGGGGTGACTCCGGGCGAGGGGAACGAGACTGGCAAGCAGTTCTCGCTCGAACGTGAGGGTCTGCCAGTGCTCGATCGCGGGGACGAGTCTGCGGTTGAAGGCATCGAGCGGGCGGAGGACTTCGATGCGAATGGCTTCCATCGGCCCGCCACGGCGGCGGGCGTGAATGACGTCGATGTTCGACCGCACCTCCTTCGCGATGTCGAGGAAGGTCGGATCTCCGATCGGGAACTCGCGGCGGATGGCGGCGATCATGCTGCCGAACATCAGCTCTCCTGTTTTCCGCTGCTTCGCGCCGACCGCCTCGCCCAGCGCGGCGTAGGCAGCGGCCGCCCGATCGAGGAGGTTTACCCGGTGCAGTTGCCCCGTGACGCGCTCAAGCCGGGTTCCCATGCAGGGCCCTCCAGAAGCGGTCGATACCTTCGGCGAGCGCGAACTGTGGCCGCCAGCCCAGCTCGGCCTCCGCCTTTGCGGGCGAGAGGTTCACGACCGGAACGTCGGTCGCCGGTGCTTCCGTCCGCTCGACCGGAACGGGATGCCCGGTCACTCTCTCGATGATGCGCAGCACGTCGAGCACGCTGTGGCTCGTGCCAGTCGCAATGTTGAAGCGCGGATCCGCAAAGTGAACGGATCGGGGATGGCGGCGCACACCTTCGATCGCGGCCAGGACGTCGTCCACGTAAAGGAAGTCCTTGCGCTGCTCACCGTTGCCCCAGAGCGTCAATGGGCCGTGTCCGGCCACGGCGGACAGAGCGCGCATGACCAGCGCTGATCCGCCCTCGGGCCGCTGTCCAGGTCCGTACACGTTCGACAGTCGAAAGATGACGGGCCGGAACCCGAAAGTGGCTGCGTGGAACTGCAGGCTCTGCTCCATGTACACGCGTGTCAGGCCGTAGGCCGAGACTGGCTTCGTTTCGTCGCTCTCGACGCACGGAGCCGACGTATTGCGCGGGCCGTAAACGGCTCCGCCGGTAGACAGGAGCAGCAAGGTCGCGTTCGACTTCGCTTGACCGAGCGAAGCCAGGAGCTCATTGAACGGTTTGCAGTCGCGCTCGAAGGCCACGTTCACCGGCGTGTGCATTCTCGGCAGCACGCTGCCGGCCGCATAGACGACGAGCGAGCAGTCGTGGAGCAGTGGTTCCAGCTGTTCGTACAGGCCTTCGCGGTAGACCCAGGTGGTGCCGTGCGTCGTGCCGCTTCCCGTGACGCGGGAAACCTCATCGCCCAGATTGGTGAGACGGCGGCAGATGGCCTCGCCGAGAAACCCGCCGGCGCCGACGACGAGGGCCTTCATCGGGCGAGCTGCAGTGGTCTAGGCGCTCCAGGCGACTGCGTGCCCAGATCGACTGCCTCCAGCAGAGCTTGTTCGACGATCCTGGCCGCGCTCTCCCAGCTCAGCTTCGAGGTGTACTCCAAGCCAGCCGCAATCTGCGCCCGGCGAAGATCCTCGTTGGCCAGGAGGCGCGTGACGCCATTGGTGAGGCCCTCCACGGACGGTGGCACGAGGACGACCGAGCCCTCGGGGTACGCCATGCGCGTGTTCTCGCCGTCGACGTCGACCACCGGGCATCCACAAGCGATGATCTCCTGCGGCAGCAGGCTGTAGTTCGTGAGCGAGACGCAGATCGCCACGTCGCAACTGGAGTACAGATTCCTCAGCTGCGTCGCGTTCAAGATTCCGTGGCAAACGAACGGGAGCGGCATGGCATTGACCGGCAATGCGGAACCCGCGAGATGAATCTCGACCTCAGGGAACGCGCGGTGAATGCGTTGCAGAGCCAGCGACACGAGCTCGAAGCCACGACGTTCGGTCGACGGCCGTACGTACGCAAAGAGCCTCCGCCGACCGTTGCGCGGCAAATTGACCGGCCAGTAGTCGCGATGCTCCACGGCCAGAGGGAAGCTCTTGGCGCGCATGCCGTACTTCTCGGTCACGATCTTCTCGAGCCACGGGCCCGCCGTGATCCCGAAGAAACCCCAGCGATAGGTGTCTTCTGCGAGCTGGAAGCTCGAGCTCATCGGGAAGAATAGGGGCTCGTAGTCTTGAATGAAGTAGGCGCGGTGGGGCGCACAGCTGCTGGCGCGGACGGGGTAAGCGGTCTGCCACGCGGTCGCCAGCACGACGTCCGCGGGGAGCATCTCGGCCTCGAGGTGGTGCACGGAGGCGTTGATGGGAACGAAGAGCTTGGAGATCTCTGCTCGCATCTTCACGCCCGAGACGGGGTTCGCGCCTTTGCCGTCCATGACGTAGACGCGCGAGCGGTGACCGAGCCGCTCGAGCTGATGAATCATCCTGAAGATGTTGAGGTGGCCGCCGCCGCCCGGGCCGAACGGGGGGATGACCCAATTCAGCACGAGGCGCTTGGGGTCGATGGGGTGCTTCGGCGCCGGCACCCCGACCGCCTGCCGTTCACCGCTGACGTAAGGAAAGACACCGCCTTCCCACCACTCACGCGACCGCCGCGCTTCGATGGCCATTCGGCGCAGACTCCCCACGGTGCGGGTCACGCCGTCCTTGCGAATGCCGCGTGCCGTGAAGAGGGTCTTCCGCACCGCTTCGGTCGCCAGATCGAGCTTGCTGCGCTCGCGAACCTCTTGCCGTACGCGCTGCAGCAGCAGGGACGCCGTCGTCGGCGTCTGTCGCGCGGCGTCGACGTCACCCTTGAGCACGTGGTGCTGCGAAATGCGCCGCTCGACGGCGTGAGGCAACAGCTGGCTTCGGTCTCCCAGATACCGCCCGGCTGAGTCGGCGAATCGGTCGATGAGCGAGCGCGCTGCCCACATTACGCGCGCGGGTCGGTTCAGCTGCGAGTCACGGAGCACGTTCGCGGCATCTGCGAGGCCCGCGGAGACTGCATGCTTCACGCGCTGGCCGGCCGACTCGAGCCGCGGGTCGTCGAAGTACTCACGGAAGTAGCGTGCCTCGTCGAACCCACGCTGCAGCTTCTCGAGGGGTCGGTAATTGTGGCTGTGCCGAACCACCGCCTTGGGGGCATAGGCCTTCGCCCAGCCGGCTTCGAGGATCGCCGAACACCAGAGCTGATCCTCCATGAACTCGACGTCCGGGTACGGAATCGATGCCCAGACGGATCGCCGCAGCGCCGCGTTGTTGTCGGAGAAGAAACGATGGAACGGCTTTCGCGCGACGTAGTCGTTCCATCCTTCTTCCGTCGGCGGAATCGCATACACCGTCGTCTCGTGACCAAAGTTCGCGAAGTGCGTCGCCAACATGCGCGCTTCGGCAGGCGCGCACCCCTCATGGGGGGCGTGCGGGCCGAAGACGCCGGCCACCGTCTCGTCCTCGAACGGCGCGATCAGCTCCGCGAGCCAGCGCTCGTTCGCCGGAACCGCGTCTTGCGTCAACATCGCAATGAACGGCGACGGAGTGTTGGAGATCGCCAGGTTCCGGGTGCGGCCGTGCCCGAAGTCCGACGGTGGTATCTGAATCAGATTTGCCGGGGTCGCACAGATGGCATCGACCGAGCCATCCGTCGACCCGCTGTCGATGCAGAGGACATTGAATGGGAAGGGCGCGCGCTGCGCGAACACTGCGGCGAGGCACTCACGCAGACGGCTGCCCCCGTTCTTCACTGGGATGACGACGGTGACGGCCTTGCGTGATGTGCTCGTCGGCGCCCGGTCGCGGGACTCAGAGCTCAATCCGGGTGCTCCGTGGAGGTTGAAGAGGTGCGCGTCGCGTCATCGTGCATGTTCCCCAGGCTGCCTGCGGCCACAGGTCAGGCGACGCTCTTATCGAATGTCGGCTTGGAAAGGGAAGCACCGGTAGCCGCCGCGGTTGACCCTCTCAACAGCGTGCGCGTATAGCGCCGAAACGATGCCCGGCGAGTTCGTTGCTGTCGATTCTCTGTATCGGCACCGCTTCGACGACTCCGACCGCGCGGCGAAGCAGGCGGTGTGGAAGGTGCTGTGCCGCGACTATTTCGGCAGGTACGTGAAGCCGACGGACACCGTGCTCGACGTTGGAGCCGGCTACTGCGAATTCATCAACCACATCGCCGCTGCGCGCCGAATCGCGGTCGACGCGAACCCGGAACTGCCCCAGTTCGCAGCTCACGGTGTGGAAGCGCACTGCGGGCGGGCCGAGCAACTCTCCTTTCTTGCCGACGGCGTGGTGGACGTCGCGTTCACCTCGAATTTCTTCGAGCACCTGCCTGATAAGCAGGCGTTGTCGGCGCTCGTGCGCGAGGTTCACCGCGTGCTCAAGCCGGGCGGGCTCCTGCTCATCATGGGGCCGAACGTGAAGTACCTCCCGGGCTCGTACTGGGACTACTACGATCATCACATCGCCCTGACGGAGAAGAGCGTCGGAGAGCTCCTCCACTTGAGTGGTTTCGTCGTCACGGAGTCACTGCCCCGGTTCATGCCCTACACCGTGAAGAGCCGGCTTCCGACGTGGTCGTGGCTCGTGAAGCTCTACCTTCGGGTGGGTACGCCTGCGTTCGCCGTCTTCGGCAAGCAGTTCTTCGTGGTCGGACGAAGGACCTAGGTCACTTCGCGAACACGTTGATCCGATGACGCTCCATGATCGGTGCGCGCTCTCGGACGACCGCCGGCGCCGGGTAGAGGCGGCGCAGCTCTTCGTCGGAGCGGTTGCGCCAATCTCGTAGCAGCTCCGCGTTGGTGCGGTGGTAGTCCTTCGACTGAAAGCCGAGCGCGTAGCTCTCTTGGAAGAACGCTGCGAGGCACGACACGGTCATGCAAACGAGCACGCCGCCGAGCGCCGCGCGGAGCCGCTCCGTCCGGACCGACGAGGCCGCTCTGTGCACCCCCACCGCGAAGAGCGCGATCAAGGTCGTGTAGCGCGACGAGAGGCCTGAGGCGGGTCCCCAACCGCCCCGGCCGATCGTGATGAGGGCGACGAACGTGGCGCCGAAGACGCAGAACGGAACCGCGAACGAGGCGCGATTCAGATCCAGATCGCCTTTGCGCCAGACAACCAGGACGGCGATGCCGACGACGCAGAGCACCGTTCCTGCGGCGAGCGCTCCGTCGACGAAGTGCGAGAACGGGCCGCCGAGCGCAGCGACGAAGAAGCGAAGGCCTTCGAGGGGATGATGAGCTACGTACGCGGGGTCCGGGTGGGCAGGGTTCGAGCGAAGCCCGCGGACGTAGAGACCCGCTGCCAGCGCAGCGACGGCGCACCACAGGCCGAGATGGATGAGGTGCTTGTTGCCGAGCGCTTTGCGGCGCAGGAAATGAAGAACGATCAGCTGTGCAACTCCCGCTGGCCAGACTCCCAGGCCGCCTCCCACGGTGTAGGTGGACACGACGGCGCAACCGACGGCCAATGGGAATCGCCAGGCGCCTCGGTCACTTGTCTGAAGAAGCATCGCCGCGGCCACGAAGCTGACCACGCACATGAAGAAGCCGATCTGCCAGCCCCACAGCCAGTTCTCGTACTGTCGCGCGCTGAACAGAAGCCACGCGATCGGTACCCACTGCAGCATCGACGCTGACGACTTTCCGAACGTGGAGCGGTGCTCTGCGAACAGGAGCGCTGCCACCAGGAGCATCAGCAGCCAGCTCATGAACATGAGCGCGTGGCTGTTGAAGTCCAGGGCGCTTGCGCTCAGCAGCATCACGAGCCGCGGGAAAAAGAAGCGGTGCTCGTTGTGCTGAGCAAAGAGCTCGTCGAAAGAAACGCCGCCGGCGAACCACTTGTCGATGAGCGGGACGAGCTCCCAGTCGTCGCCGGAGAGGACGTTCACGCCGAAGCGATAGACGAAGTTGAAGGCCAGAAACGCAGGGAGCGCCAACAACACCCAGACGGCGAGCCGCTGTGCTCGGTGCTTCGTCACAAGGCGCGCAGCCGAGTTCCTTCAGCGTGCGCTGAAGCATTCACCGGCGGCCGCCGCGTCTGGTGATAGTCGCCGCGCGAGAGCCACTTCTCCATCAGGCAGTACAGAACGATGAAGAGGTACCGCGAGCCCATCTCCTTGATCTTCAGCTTCGACTCGCCGGTCTTCCGGTTGATCCACCCGTTGGGGATCACCACGTACGTGTAGCCGCGGACCATGGCCTTCAGCGGCAGCTCGACCGTCAGGTTGAAGTGGTGGGAGAGGAACGGCTTGAGCCCCTCGATCACGTCGCGGCGGTACATCTTGAACGCGTTCGTGATGTCGTTGTACCCGCTCAAGAACAGCGTCTGAATGAACGTGTTCGCGAGCCGGTTCGCGACCAGCTTGAACCTCGGGTAGTCCTGCGCGAAGCCTCCGTCGCTCCAGCGCGTGCCGAAGACGCAGTCGACGCGGCGCTCGTGCAGCACCTTGTAGAACGCGACGACGTCTTGCGGCCGGTCGGACGCGTCGGCCATCACGATCGCGACGACGTCTCCGGTGAACTCCTCGAGCCCCTTGCGCACCGCGAACCCGAAGCCGTGCGGGGGAAGGTTGTTCACGTGGCGAAGCGTCGGGATCCGCTGCTCCATCTCGAGCAGGATCTCCTCGGTGCGATCGGACGAGTTGTCGTTCACGACGAGGATCTCGTTGGGGATCTTCGCCTTCGTCATCGCCTCGTAGAGCGCGGTGACCGTCCCCTCGATCTCACCTTCTTCGTTGTGCGCCGGGATGACGAGCGAGAGCTTCATCGCGCGTTCCTCTCGATGGTGGCGTCGACGATCTCTTTGAGCGTCGTGCGCATGTCGTAGCGGTACGACCAGCCCGGGTAGTCGTTCTGGAACCGGCGCACGTCGCTCACGTACCAGATGTGATCGCCGGCGCGGGCCTGGTCCGACAGCGTGTACGTCAGCTTCTTGCCCGAGAACTCTTCGCACATCGCGATCGCCTCGAGCATCGAGATGTTCGCGTGCCGCGAGCCGCCCATGTTGTACACGGCGCCCGCCTTCGGCTTCTGGAACACGTGCCAGAACGCGTTCACCAGGTCGTAGCTGTGGATGTTGTCGCGGACCTGCTTACCCTTGTAGCCGTAGATCGTGTACGGCCGGCCCGTCACCACGCACTTCGCGAGGTACGCGAGGAAGCCGTGCAGCTCGGCGCCGCTGTGCGCCGGCCCCGTGAGGCAGCCCCCGCGGAACGTCGCCGTCTTCATGTTGAAGTACCGCCCGTATTCCTGCGCGAGCACGTCGGCCGCGACCTTCGAAGCGCCGAACAGCGAGTGCTTCGACTGGTCGATCGTCATCGACTCGTCGATGCCGTGCTTCGCGTACGCGTGTTTCGGGTCGACCTCCCAGCGCGTCGCCTGCTCGATGAGCGGCAGCTCGTTCGGCGCGTCGCCGTACACCTTGTTCGTGGACGTGAAGATGAAGACCGCCTCGGGCGCGAACTTGCGCGTCGCCTCGAGCATCACCAGCGTGCCGTTCGCGTTCACCGTGAAGTCGGTGTGCGGCTCTCGCGCCGCCCAGTCGTGGCTCGGCTGCGCGGCGGTGTGAACGACCAGCGCAACGTCCTTGCCGATCTCCCTGAAGATCCGCTCGATGGTCGCCTGCTCGCGGATGTCGGCGCTGACGTGCCGGTACCGCTTCAAGCTCGACTCGAGCTGCTTGCGCATCCAGTCGGTCGAGCCGTCCTGGCCGAAGAAGTACGCGCGCATGTCGTTGTCGATGCCGACGACGTCCATGCCCTTCTCGTGGAGAAACTTGCACGTCTCGCTGCCGATCAAACCGGCGCTGCCCGTGACGATTGCGACACTCATTTCATGCTCCGAAGATCGGCTGCAGCAGCGCCCGGTCGCGCTCGAGCCATCCGTGTATGTCTGCGACGATGTCCGCCGCGTTCTTCTGGGGCCTCCAACCGAAGACCCGTTCGGCCTTGCCTGTATCAGAGACGTACAGGGGGATGTCCACACTGGCGCTCGCCGGCTCGCTGGCGATCGGCACGCTTCGGCCGCTGACCTTCTGGCACATACCCGTGAGCTCCAGCAGCGACGTCGAGCAGCTCTGCCCGCCGCCCAGGTTGAACGTCTCGCCCGACACCTTCTCGATGGCGCCGAGCTGCAGGTCCAGCGCGCGCTTGAGGTCGCTCGGGTGCAGCAGATCGCGCACCTGCTTCCCCTTGCCGCCGAAGCCCGTGTACTTGAGCGGCTTGTCGAAGACGTGGTTCGCGACCCAGAGCGTGAAGACGCCCTGGTCGACCTTGCCGAACTGGCCGGCGCCGGCGATGACGCCGCAGCGATCGATGACGACCTTCAGACCGTAGGTTGCCGCGTACTCCTGCGCGACCAGCTCGCTGGCCAGCTTCGACGCGCCATAGAGCGAGCGGGGCAGGTGGGTCGGAAAGGTCTCCGAGATGCCGGCGCGCGTGACGCCCGGGCTCTGCTGATTGTCGGTCAGCGTGAGCCGCGTCGGGCCCTCCTCGAGGCACAGCTCGCGCAGCGGGGCGATGGAGTAGACGCGCGACGTCGACAGGAAGATGAGCGTCTTCGTGCGCTGGCGTGCGAGCTCGAGGCAGTTGAGGGTACCGCCGAGATTCGTATCCAGCAGGTACGACGGCGAGCCGTCGAGGCCCGCGAGCACGCTCGGCTCAGCGGAGGCGTCGACGAGCAGGTCGAACGTCAGCGGCAGCGACGCGAGATCGCTCGGCTCGCGGACGTCTCCGTGCACGAACTGGATGCCGCGCTTCTTGAACCGCTCGAGGTTGAGCTCCGAGCCTCGGCGCTTCAGGTTGTCGAAGGTCCAGACCTCGTGGCCGTCGTCGCGGTAGGCAAGCGCGAGACTCGAACCCACGAACCCCGCTCCCCCGGTGATGACGACTCGCATGGCGCGGGCCACTGGTACTGGACGCGCCGCCGAGCGGTCAAGGGCGCGTCTGCTCGAAGACGTGCACGCCCACCTTGTTCGCCACCACGACGTCGAGCAGCCCGTCACCGGTGACGTCGGCCACCTCGAATTGCGTGCCGACGCCCGAGTCTGCCTCGGTGTCGACCACGTGCCGCGTCCACTCGACGCCGGCATCCGACAGCACCCGCGAGGAGTACCAGTGCAGCACCGCCGGCGCGTTCGGGTCGACGTCTCCCGCGGGGCCGTGCGCCCAGCGCCGCTTGCCGGTGATGAGCTCGGGGCGGCCGTCGCCGTCGAGGTCAGCGACGGCCAGGGCATGCGACTGCGAGAACTCGTCGTCGATGGTGTGCCGCACGAACGTCATCGCCGCGCGCTGCTCGTGCCACCAGACGCCCTTGCCGTGGGCCGAGCTCGAGACCACGTCGTTGAGCCCGTCGCCGTTCAAGTCGAACGCGTACATCTGCGCGCAGTCGGGACCGAGGTCCGCCGGCACGAACCCGAACGTCGGCGCGACGAACACGCCCAGCGGCGTCAGGTAGTCCGCGAGGCCGTCGCCCGTCACATCCGAGTAGCCGAGGCCGTGCCCCGGCAGCGGGGCGGTGGCTGTTCCGAGGCGCGACTCTCCGGCGTCGCGCGGATCCAGCGCCATGAGGTCGGCGCCGCGCGCGTAGACGAGCCGGCCGTTCACGAACAGCGGGCTCTCGGATCCCGCCGTCCCCGTCAGCGGGTGCTCGGTGAACCGGCCTCCGTCCGCGGGCTGCTCGCGCCACACCGCGCCCGACAGCGGGAAGCCGACGGCGATCACGTCAATCCGCCTGTCCTGGTTCACGTCGTGCGCGAACACCGCGAACGAGTCGCTGAACGTCGTCGCGGGATCCAGCGGCGCGCGGTCGACGAGCGTCCGCCGCGTGAACGCCGGAGCCAGCCACGCCGTGTCTCCGAGGATCACGTCGCGGCTGCCGTTGCCGTCGAGATCCGCGAGCGCCACGCCCTCGGCGCGGAACTCGGTCGTCAGCACGCGCCGCGTGAAGCCGATGCCGGCCCCACCGCCGACCGAGCCTCCAGCGCCGCCCGCCGGGCCGCCGCCGTTCGAGCCACCACCCGCCGAGCCACCCCCCGCCGCACCCGCATCGCCGGGAGATGCAGGCGACGAGCACGCGACGAGCAGCAACAGCAGCAGCGCGCGAATCACGAGACGTCCACCCCGCAGTGCGTGAACAGCGTCGTCAGGTTCGGGTTGTAGAACCGATCCGGCAGGAACGGCCAGTACGCGGCGCGCTCGCGGTCGATGTTCGCTTTCGTGAGCGCGAGCCCGCTGCGCGAGAGCGATTCGTGGTGGATGAGCCTCACGTGCGGAACGTTGAGCACGCGCAGCCCGGTTCGCAGACAGTAGTCAACGTCACCGCCGCTGATCGGCAGCTGCTCGTCGAAGCCGCCGAGGCGTTCGAAGAGCGCGCGCGGCGTCAGCAGGCACGCGCCCGTCACGGCGCTGACGGTGCGCGTCTGCAGCGGAGTTCCGAACGGCGTGTGCCCCTCGCGCCAGCGGGAGAACACGTGCCCCGCGAGCCCCTTCACGCCGAGCGCGACGCCGGAGTGCTGCACCGTCCCGTCGGGGTACCAGAGGTTGGCTCCGACGGCGCCGACGTCCTCGAGCGAGGCATACTCCATGAGCACGCGGAGCCAGTCGCGGCTCGCAGCCTCCACGTCGTTGTTGAGGAAGAGCAGGTGCGTGCCGCTCGCGTGGCGGGCCCCGAGGTTGTTCAGCCGCGACCAGTTGAACGGGCCGTCGTCGCGCAGGACGCGGCCGGGCAGGGCGGGAGTCCGGCGCGACGCGTTGTCCACGAACACCCACTCGTGGTCCACGCCGGGCGGGAAGCGCTCGGCGGAGTCGAGCAGCTGCGCGAGCAGCTCGGGCTTGTCGCGGAAGGGGACGATGATCGACACGCGCGCGCCGGTCGGCACTTCGCGCGTCACGCGTTCGCCGAAGACATACGGAGTCGTCCGGTGCGACAGCACGGCCGGCACCCGGCAAATGCGCTCGCGCGGCAGCTGCAGCGCCCACTCCAGCGGCGTTGCGCCCTTCATCGCCGAGCGACGGACCCAAACCGCGCCGCCGAGCAGGTCGCGCTCGCGCGCGAGCTCGCTGCAGAAAGACGGCTTGAAGAACGGGTCGACGCGGCCGGCGCGATCTTCGTCGGCGTACGCGAGGTCGACGTCCGTGCACGCCGAGAACGTCGACAAGGCATGCGGCGAGAGCTCGGAGTTCGCCGAGACCCAGAGCACCCATTCCGTCGTCGCGGAGTCCGCGCGCCCGACGCGAAAGCGCGCGTCACGCGGCACCGGGCCTTCGGTGAAGATGCACTCCCACTGGCCCTTCTGTTTGAGCAACGCGGAGAGCCACTCGGCCGACGGGCTGCCCTCGCAGACGATCGTCACCTTGAACTGCGGGGCCGGCGGCACGTGGCGCGTCGGTTCCACCCGCGAGATCCACTCCCGATACGCGGCCGCGTAGCTGTCGATGCGGAGGATCTCGGGCAGCGCCCGGTCGAGCAGAATGTCGAAGCGCTGGTAGTGCACGCGCGCGGTCGACGGCTCGCGGCGGCGCAGCGCTCGCACCCGCTCGAGGTTCTGCTCGCGCTGCCGCCGCACCCACGGGGCGAGCCCGAGCTCGAGCGCCGGCACGAACGCGCGTTTGCCGAGCGTGACGAGGCGACCACCGAGGCCTGAGCGGTGCGAACGCGGCGGCGCAGCGCTCGCGACTGCCAGTGCTTCGAGGCGGTCACACTCGCCGGCGAGGTCCGCTCCGACGGCCGGCCACCGCTCGAGCAGATCCAGCAGCGCGTGGTTGAACACCGCCTGCGGCCGCCACAGCTCCACCGCCGCGCGTGGGACTCTCGCGATCACGTCGGCGGCTTCACGAAGCTGGCGCCAGCGATAGGCCTCCACCGCCTCGGCGCTCTAGCACGCGCGAGCTTTCTCATCCGCTGAGACTCGCCGGTTTGACTCGTCGCGCTCCGTGACCGTATTGGCGCGCTCGGTCCGATGTCCTGCGCCCTCCTGCTCTCGCTGATCCTCACGCAGTCACCCACAGCGGGCGCCGCAGGTGTCGCCACCGAAACCGAGGACGCGAAGCTCAAAGGCTTCGACCTCTCGCTCACCGTCTTCAACTCGAGCGGCGTCTACTTCCGCGAGGGCAGCTACCAGAACTCGATCACGTTCTGGTTCGAGCCGTCGTACGCGTTCGGCCGCCGCTTCCTCAAGGGCACCTGGTTCGAGCACCTCTCCGTCAACCTCCGCATCCCGATGGAGGTCCGCCTCGGCGACGCCTCGTCCGAATACGGCGGCACCACCTACGCGCCCCAACAGAACGACTCGAGCCCCGTCTACAACCCCGACGTCGCCTCGGTGCGGCCCGGCGGCCCGACCGCGAACCGCTTCCTGCTCCGCGACATCTTCGTGCAGCTCGCGCACACGCACCTCTTCACCATCCCGGGGCTGGGCATCGACGTGATGAGCTCGATCCGCTTCGGGCTGCCGACCAGCACGCTCAGCCAGACGCAGGGCTTCATCACCAGCATCGGGCCCGGCCTCATCTTCGAGCGCCGCTTCTTCGACCGCCTCTCGCTCGGCTACATGGTCCGCCCCACCAAGTTCTTCTTCTCGCGCACCCACGGCGGCATTCGCGCGTTCGACTCCACCAGCACCGACTGGCGCCCCACCAGCACACCCGTCGCCAACGCCGACTTCATGATCCTGAACGGCGTCTGGGCCGCGCTCGACATCGCCGGCGGCTTCGGTGTCTCCGTCAACTACTTCACCTTCAACACCAAGCCGTTCGCCAACAACGGCGGCTGCAACCCCACCGGCATCTACGGCGTCGATCTCTGCGCCGACGGCGCGGCGCTCGGCAACATCCAGGGCCAGTGGCGCAACGATCACTGGTTCCTCGCCAGCCTCGACTACCACCGCTCTTTCTGGAGCCTCTCGCTCGGGCTCTCCACCTACCGCCCGATGCTCAACGACGGTGGAAAGCCCAGCCAGCCGTTCTTCGACTCCAGCGGCAACAACTTCACGTCCATCTACCTGTCGTTCTCCGCCAGCGCGGAAGGCCTCGCTGGCTTCGCAGTCGGGGGTAACAAGCAATGACGAAGCGCCTCGCAGCCCTCCTCCTCCTCGCCGCCTGCGCCGTCCCCAGCGAGCCACGCAACACCGTCCAGGAGGGCGCCATCTCCAAGGACGACCTCACCGGCGTCTGGTACTTCCGCCAGACCGTCGTCGGCGTCCCGTTCTCCGCCGGCTTCACCTTCGTCGGTGAGCAGGGCGAGAACGAGATGGAGAAGATCCGCTGGGACATTCAGGAGAACCAGCTCGTCGCCCGCCGCGCCTACGAGTGGGTCCGCGGCTCCGAAGCGACCTCGACCAACACCGAGAAGACGAAGGACGGCGAGTACCTCGGCGCCCCCGTCGCCGCGTTCAAGATCGAGAAGCACTTCGACGTCATCCGCGACTACAACCCGGCCACCGGCGAAGAGTTCGACAAGATCATCGAGAGCGAAGAGCGCAAGTGGCACGAGCGCCGCTTCATCCGCGTCGACTGGAGCACGAACCTCGTCACCAACTTCAACTTCCTCGCCGACTGGAGCTCTCCCCAGTTCCAGAACTTCCGCCAAGACCCCGCGCCCTACGCCGTCACGAACCCGAACGATCCCGATCGCATGCGCATCGAGCGCTCCGGCGCCGGCCAGCCCGCCAGCTACCTCGAGGTCACGCAGAAGCTCATCGTCACGCCCCAGCTCTACACCTTCGAAGACGGCACCACGTTCCCCATCTGCTGGCTCGAGTACAACGCGCAGGACTGCTCGTCGCAGACCATCCGCGTCCGCAACAGCTTCCTGCGCGCCACGAAGCGCGACTACGAGCCGCTCGTCTACGACGACAAGATGATGGAGCGCTTCGGCTACTTCACCGTCGACCGCCTCACCTACAACCGCCAGTACGGCCTCACCGAGCAGGGCAAGAAGCGCCTCATCAACCGCCACAACATCTGGCGCCGCTCGCTGACGGAAGCGACCTGCAAGACCAACGCGGACTGTGGCGACTTGAGCCCGGGCCGCCGCTGCGTCACCGAGGTCCCCGAGGCCGTCATCAACCCCGACGGCACCATCACCGGCGTCTGCTCGCTCCCGTACGCCGAGCGCAACGGCAGCGAGGGCCCGCGCCCCATCGTCTACTACGTCAACGACGGCTTCCCCGAAGACCTGAAGCCCATGGCGAAGGAGCTCGAGCGCCAGTACGACGAGGCCTTCCGCGGCATCTACCGCTCGCTGCTCGGCCAGGACGCGCCGGGGCAGATGTTCTTCGTCTGCTTGAACAACCCCGTCCGGGCCGGAGACCCCGCCGAGTGCGGCAACGAGGGCGTCCACGCCCGCCTCGGAGACATCCGCTACAACCTGCTCAACTGGGTCGCCGAGCCCACGCAGGCCGGCCTGCTCGGCTACGGCCCGAACTCCAACGACCCCGAGACCGGCGAGGTCATCTCGTCGACCGCCAGCGTCTACGGCGGCTCGATCGACACCTACTCCGCCTACGCGCGCGACGTCGTGAAGCTCGTCAACGGAGAGATCAAGCCCGACGAGTTCATCGACGGAGAGAACGTGAAGGCCTGGCTCGACGGCCAGCTCTTCGGCCCGCGCTCGCGCACCCTCGATCAGGCCGAGGTCGCCGGCATGCTCGCCCAGATGGACACCGGGTGGATGAGCGCGCTGCCCAAGACTCCGCGGCTCAGCAAGGCCAACGTGAAGGCGCTGCACGCCTCTTCGCACGCGCGCCTCGCCGAGCTCCGCAAGGGCTCGCTGCTCGGCACCGACCCCGGGCTCGCCGCCAGGCGCCTGCGCCAGCTCGACGGCACCAACATCGAGAAGCAGCTCTTGAGCCCCGACGTGCTGGTCCGCCGCGGCCTCGACCCGCGCACCGCGCTCACCGGCGTCGACCCCACCAAGGTCCGCCCCGCGTGGATCATGTCGCCCGCCCACGCCCGCCAGATCCGCGAGATGAAGAAGCGCCTCGCCGCGAAGGGCGTCGATCTCGCCGCCTCGATGGACGACACCGTCTACGGCTTCGCGCTCGCGCAGAAGGGCAAAGACTCGGCCGACGTCTGGCGCCGCATCCGCGAGCAGATGTTCCTCTCGACCGCGCTGCACGAGGTCGGTCACACGCTCGGTCTGCGGCACAACTTCTCCGGCTCGTTCGACCCGATGAACTACCCGAAGTCGTACTGGGACCTGCGCAGCGCCGGCGGCGCGCCCGCTCCGCGCTACCTCGACCCGGTCACGCAGGCCGAGCTCGAGGGCATCCAGAAGCCGAACGGCCTGCGCGCGGGCATCTCCGAGTTCCAGCAGAGCTCGATCATGGACTACGGCGCGAACTTCAACTCGGACATCGACGGCCTCGGCAAGTACGACCGCGCCGCGCTCAAGTTCGGCTACGGCCAGCTCGTCGAGGTCTTCACCGACGTGAAAGATCCGTTCGTCGTCGGCGGGCTGCAGATCGGTGCCACGTACGGCGAGCCGGCCCCGCTGCTCGTCGACTGCCAGGGCACCAACTACACGTCGTCGCACTACACGAAGCTGCCGACCCTGGTGAACCTCGAGGCGCGCGCCGACGTGCCGTTCTCGTCACTGCAGAAGCGCAAGGTCGCTCCGCAGTGCCCGGCGGCCGACGAGGTCGACACCGACGCGAACGGCCGCATCGTCGTGCCGTACGCGTTCTGCAGCGACGAGTTCGAGGGTTCGTCGGTCGGCTGCATGGCCTACGACCGCGGCGCCGACGTCTACGAGGTCGTCCGCGACGTCATCGACCGCTACAAGGGCTACTACATCTTCGACGACTTCCGCCGGCAGCGCCTCGACTTCGACCCCGAGGCGCACCTCGACAGGCTCTACACGCGGTACCTCGAGACGATTCGCAACGCGATGCAGTTCTACGTGCTCTACCGCGCCGACCTCTACGACGAGAGCAACGCCCAGAGCGTCATGTTCTGGCAGGACCCGAACGGCTGGGGCCCGTTCACCGTCGCGGTGAGCGACGGGTTCGACCTGCTCGGCGAGATCGTCACCACGCCCACGCCCGGCCCCTACGTCCTCTACACCGGAGACGACGGCCGCGAGCTCTACCTGCAGGACTCGTTCTTCGATCCCCAGTTCCCGCCCGACTTCACGCTGCCGCTCGGCGAGGGCCGCTACTTCGCCACCGAGTGGGAGTACGACTCCGGCTACTTCTGGTACGAGCGCCTGCACCACGTCGGCAGCTTCGTCGACAAGGTCGCCGCCATCGCCGAGATCACCGACCCCTCGACCTGGTTCATCGGCAAAGACGAGTCGAGCGACCTGCGCCAGTACGCGATCAACTTCGCCCGCCTCTACCCGAAGCAGGTCACCGACTTCTGGGCCGGCGCGCTCACCAACCGCTACGACCGCTTCGGCCCCGTGTTCGACGGCACGAAGTACGTGAAGCGCCCCATCAGCAAGCCGATCACCGTGCCGCCGATGGGCACCTACGCCGTCGACCCGCAGGTCGGCTTCACCGTGCAGCTGTGGATGGCGTCGCTCGGCGCCGCGCTCTTGCCCGCCACGTTCGACAACACCTACGCCGACTCGTCGCGCCTGTGGGTCTCGGGCAACGGCGCCGCCATCACGCCGGCCCTGCCCACCGTCAGCTTCACCGACCCGTTCAGCGGCAAGGTGTTCACCGCCGTCAGCTACCGCACCGGCGTCATCGAGAACGGAGTCGCCGCCCGCATGATCGCCCGCGCCGAAGAGCTGAGGGGCCTGATGATGCCGAACGACCCGTACAGCGTGACGGTGCTGAAGAACTACATCCAGCTGCTCGAGGCGCAGCGCAGCATCTCCGAGATCTACGCGAACCCGGTCTATTGAGGCGCGTTACCGCTTCGTAACCAGCGCATCGGCTCCGCTCCGGCCTTCAGACTCCTGCCTATAACCATCGCTCTTCCCGGAGCGGTGTGAGCGAGAGCGGTCTCAAACAGCCCAGCGAGTCGGCCCATGCCCGCGCCCGCGCAGCGCGGGACTTCGACGGCGCCCGCTTTGCGGCCGAGCATCTGCCGTTCGGCGTCTCCGTCTACGACCTCGAAGGCCGCATCGTGTACCTGAACCCCGCCGCCGAGCGCGTCATCGGCCGCACGCTCGCCGACGTTCGCGGGCTCAAGGTCTACGAAGATCTCTTCGTCGACGCGCAGGGCGACGCCAGCCACCGCGCCTTCCTCGAGGTCGCCGCCGGCCGCGGCCCGCGCACGCTCGAGCGCTATCACCCGCCGTTTCGCCAGTGGCTCTCGTCCGAGCTCACGCGCGTCGGCGATCACGTGCACGTCGTCGCCCGCGACGTCACCGACGAGGTTCGCCAGCGCCGCCGCGCTGCGCTGCTCGCCGACATCAGCGCCGTCATCACCGACGACCGCCTCGACTTCCGGTTGACCATGCAGCGCGTCGCGGCCGTCATTCACCAGCAGCTCGCCGCCGACTGCTGCATCGGCATCGTCGAGCCCGACGGAGTCACGCTTCGCGTCTTTGGCGCCGCCTCGGCTGATCCCGAGGTCGTTCGGCTCATTCTCCAGATTCCGCCCCGGCGCGGAGAGCACTACGTCGACCAGGCGCTGCGCTCCGGGCAGCCCGTGCTCGCCCCTGCCGACGAGCTCGGGGCCCTCGCGTCTCGGGTCGCCGACCCCGCGCTGCGCGAGGCGTACACGAAGTACGGGCCCACCTCGTTCCTGGCCGCGCCGCTCGTCGTCGGCGACAGCACCCGCGGCGTGCTCGTCGTCACGCGCCGAGGCGACGCCGAGCCGCTGAACGAAGAAGACGTCGGGCTCGTCGCCGACGTCGGCCCGCAGCTCGGGCTGTACCTCGGCTACGCCGACCGTCGCGCCGCCGCCGTTCAGCTCGAGCACCGCCTCGCGAGCCTCGCCGACGCGCTGCCTGCGCTCGTCGCCTTCGTCGATCTCGAGCAGCGCTACCGCTACGTCAACGCCGGCTACGAGAAGTGGTTCGGTCGTCCGGCGGCCGAGTTCATCGGCCGCACCGTTCGCGAGGTCATGCCCGACGCCGAGGCCTGGCAGACCGTCGGGCCGCACCTGGGGCGCGCGCTCGCCGGCGAAGCCGTGCAGTTCCGCACCCACTTGAACTACCCGAGCGCCGGCGTGCGCTCGGCCGACGCGCTCTACACCCCGGTGCGCGGGGCCGACGGAGACGTCGTGGGCGTCGCCGTGCTCGTCCTCGACGTCAGCGCGCAGCTGCGCGTCGCGACGCTCGAGCGCGAGCAGCACGAGACAGAGCGCTCTTCCTCGCGGCGGCTCGAGGCGCTGGTCTCCGCCGCCGGCAGACTGGCCCGCACCAACGAGGCGAAGGCCGTGGCCGAGGTCCTCGTCGACGAGGCCGTGTCGATCTTCTCGGTGCACGTGAGCACCGTGTACGCGGTGTCTGCAGACGGCACCGAGCTCGAGCTGCTGGCCCAGCGTGGCCTCACGCCCGAGCAGCAGGTGCAGCTCGCGCGCGTTCCCGTCTCGAGCGGAGGGCCCATCGGCGAGTGTGTCCGCACGCGGCAGCCGGTGTGGGTCGACTCGCGCGACGAATACAGCCAGCGGTTCCCGGACTTCAGGTCGCGCCACAGCGCCGACGCGAAACGCCCCGTCGCCTTCGGCGTCTGGCCGATCTTCATCGATGAGCGGCTGGTCGGCTGCTACGGCTACGCGTTCAACGGCCCCCAGATGCGAGAGGGCGACCGCCACCTGTTCGAGGTGCTCGCCTCTCACGGCGCCGAGGCGATGCGCCGGGCGCGGCTGCTGGTCGATCTCAAGGACGCGGGCGAGCTGCGCGAGGCGCTCGTCAATTCATCGCCTGTGCCCATCGGCGTGTCCGACGAAGCCGGCAACATCGTCCTGTGGAACCCCGCCGCCGAGCGCGTGTTCGGCTGGGCAGCCGACGAGGTCCTCGGCAAGCCAGGCCCGCACACGCGGGGTCGCGACGACGAGTTCAGGAAGCTCGTCGAGCGGATGACCGACGGCGAAGCCGTCGCCGGGCTTCCCGTGCGACGCGTGCGCAAGGGCGGCGAGCTGTTCGACGCCGAGCTCTACGCGTCGATGATCCAGCTCAGCGACGGCCGCAAGCGGTTCATCGGCATGTTCGTCGACGTCGCGCAGCGGCAGCGCCTCGAGGTGGGGCGGCGGCTGGTCGCCGACGCCGTCGCGCTGCTGTCGCGCTCGCTCGACATCGACTCGACGCTCGTCGACGTCGTGAAGCTCGCGCTCACCGAGCTCGCCGACTGGTGCTGCGTCGATCTGCTGCGTCCCGAAGGGATGCTCAAGCGCGTCGCCCGCGGCTCCGGCGACGCCGCCTTGGCGACGATGCCCGAGCTCCTCCCTCACGACCCGGCGCGGGGCGGCATCAGCCAGGCCATCGCGACGAACCGCCCGGTCGTCATCCACGACATGGACGAGGCCACGCTCCGGATGCTCGCCCGCGACGAGCGGCACCTCGCGGCGATGCGCGAGCTCGACCTCCGCTCGTCGCTCGCCGTTCCGCTGCGCCTGGGAGATTGTGTGCTCGGCGCGCTCTCCCTCGCCTCACGCACCCGCAACCTCGATCACACCGATCTCGCCATCGCCACCGAGCTCGCCAGCCACGTCGCGTCGGCGATCGAGAACGCCCGCCTGTACGCGGATGCGCAGAAGGCGCGCGCCGAGGCCGAGGCCGCCAGCCGCGCGAAGGACGAGTTCCTCGCCATGCTCGGCCACGAGCTTCGCAACCCGCTGGCGCCCATGGTCACCGCCCTCGACCTGATGCGCTCGCGCGGCAGGGATCAGCTCGTCCGCGAGCGCGGCGTCATCGAGCGCCAGGTGAAGCACCTCTCGCGCCTCGTCGACGACCTGCTCGACGTCTCGCGCATCACGCGCGGAAAGGTCGAGCTGCGGCGCGAGCCGCTGCACCTGGCCGCCGTCATCGCGAAGGCGGTCGAGCAGACCAGCCCCCTGTTCGAAGAACGCCGGCACGCGCTGGTCGTCGACGTGCCCGAGGAGATCGTCGTCTTCGCCGACGCGACGCGGCTCGCGCAGGTGTTCGGCAACCTGCTCACGAACGCCGCCAAGTACACGCCCGAGCGCGGGCACGTGCGCGTCGACGGCCGCCGTGAGGGCCACCGCATCGCCGTCACGGTCACCGACGACGGCCTGGGCATCGATCCGTTCACGCTGCCGCGCGTGTTCGACAGCTTCGTGCAGGCCCCCCAGAGCCGCGCCCGCACCATGGGCGGTCTCGGCCTCGGCCTCACCATCGTGAAGAACCTCGTCGAGCTGCACGAGGGCTCGGTGTCGCTGCACAGCGACGGCCCGGGCAAGGGCACGCGCGCCACCGTGCTGCTGCCGATCGCCGACGTGCTCGATCACCTGCCCGAGGCTCCTGCGAAGGCGCTGCGCACCGCGCACCGCGCGCGCAACGTGCTCGTCGTCGACGACAACCGGGACGCGGCCGCGCTGCTCGGCGAAGCGATCGGCTCGCTCGGTCACTCGGCGCGCACCGCCTTCGACGGGCCGTCGGCGCTGAAGCTCGTGCAGGAGCAGTGGCCCGACGTCGCCGTGCTCGACATCGGTCTGCCCGTGATGGACGGGTACGAGCTCGCCGACAAGCTGCGCGCCCTCGCCGCCGGGCGTCCGCTCGACCTCATCGCCGTCACCGGGTACGGGCAGAGGTCCGAGCGCGAGCGTGCGCTCGGCCGCGGCTTCCGCGCCCACTTCGCCAAGCCCGTCGACCTCGACGAGCTGCTCGCGCTCATCAGTGGAAGTGAGAGCCGCTGAGGAGGAGGTACAGCGCCGTGATTCCACCGGCCACGAAGAGCAGCAGCCCGTGCGCAATGGACAGCAGCAATCGAACGCGCCGGGCTGAACGGCACCGGCGGCGGGCTCACTCCGCGATCCGCCGCAGGTCGAACAGCGGCTCGTCCGAGTCCTCGCGCCCGCGCAGGTCGACCTGTCCCTCGAGCATGAAGTCGGCCTCGCCGTCGGGAGACAAGAGCGAGTGCCGCACGCGCCACAGCCGCGGCTCGTCGCCGGGCTCCACCTGCGTCAGGTGCGCGGCGCGCGCGCGCGGCGTGGTGTCGATGCTGGGGTACTTCGCCCAGTACGGCTGCAGCTCCTGCTCGAAGCGCTCGGCCGTCCACCCCGACGAGCTGGGCACCATCTCTGCCGCGTCTTCGTAGCGCTTGCGCGCGAGCGCGACGACGAGCCGGTGCACCTCGGCGCGCACGCGGGCGGCGAGCTTCTTCGGGTCGGCGCCGAGGTCCGGCGGCTTGCGCTGCACCTCGACCTGCTGCCGCTTCGGGCCCGGCTCCTCGCGCATGCCCTGCCACTCTTCGAGCAGGCTCGAGTCGACCTGCTTCAGCGTCGTCAGCAGGAACGCGAGCACGTCTTCGACGCCCTCGTCACGCGCTTGTTCCGGGACGTTCGTGGCCAGCGTCTTGTAGGCGTCGGAGAGGTAGCGCAAGAGCACGCCCTCGGTGCGCTGCAGCCCGTAGTCGCGCACGTAGTCGTTGAACGTCGCGCACGTCTCGAACAGCTCGCGCGCGATCGACTTCGGGCGCACGTCTTCCTGGCCGACCCACGGGTGCTTCGCCGCGAAGTCGTTGAAGTGGCCGTAGATGAAGTCGGCGTCGGGCTTCGGCCAGGTGAGCTTCTCGAGCTCTTCCATGCGCTGCTCGTACTCGACGCCCTGCGCCTTCAGCTCGGCGACCTTCTCGCCTTTGAGCTTGTCGAGCTGCGCGTAGAGCACCGCGTCCGGGCTCTCGAGAATCGACTCGACCAGCGACAGCACGTGCAGCGCGTAGCCCTCTTGCACCTTGTCGAGCTTCGTCAGCGTCTCGAGCATGAACAGCGACAGCGTGTGGTGCAGCGAGAAGTTCGCCTGCAGGCCCGGCTGCAGCTCGAGGTGCGCGGCCATCGTCGGAGTCCGCTTCTCGTGCGTGACCAGCCCCGCGGAGAGCAGGCTGCGCAAGAGCACGCGCGCCTGCTTGAGCAGCCGGTGCTTCGCCTGCAGGTGCCCGTGGTGCTTGCCGATCAGCTCGACCAGGCGCCGGTAGCCGCCGACCGCCGAGTCCGCGTTCGCCTGCACCAGGTTCACGATCAGGCCGTGGCTCAGCGTGAAGCGCGACTCGAGCGCCTCGGGCGGCTTCGTCTGCAGCTTCTCGAACGTGCTCTTGTCCCAGTGCACGTAGCCCTTCGTCGGAGGCTTCTGCAGCACCACCTTCTTCCCGCCGTCCTTCTTCGCTTGAAGCTTCAGGTTCTCGATGACGTGCGCCGGCGCCTGCGCCACCACGTAGCCCTTGTCGTCGAAGCCCTTGCGCCCCGCGCGCCCCGAGATCTGCAGGAAGTCGCGCACGGTGAGCTGCGCCGTCTTCTCTCCGTCGAACTTGCACAGCTGCGTCAGCAGCACCGTGCGGATGGGGATGTTCACTCCGACGCCGAGCGTGTCGGTGCCGGAGATCACCTGGAGCAGGCCGTCCTGGCTCAGGCGCTCGACGAGGCGCCGGTACTTCGGCAGGAGCCCCGCGTGGTGCAGGCCGACCCCGTGCAGCAGGAGGCGCTTCAGATCTTTTCCGAACGGCGTGTCGAAGCGGGTGCCGGCGGTCGCTTCCTTCAGGCGCTCCTTCTGCTGCCTGGTGAGGAAGTCGATGCTGAGCAGGTTCTGCGCCTGCTCGGCCGCGGCGCGCTGCGAGAAGTTCACCAGGTACACCGGCGAGCGCCCCGCCTCGAGCAGCGTCTGCACCGTCTCGTGCAGCGGAGTCTCTGCGTACGAGTACTCGAGCGGCACCGGGCGCTGCGCGCTGCGGACCTCGGCGACCTCTTTGCCGGTGAGCTCTTTGAGCGGGTCGGTGATGGCGCGGACGTCGCCGAGCGTCGCGGACATCAGCAGGAACGTCGACTCGGGCAGCGTGAGCAGCGGCACCTGCCACGCGACGCCGCGCTCGCGGTCGCCGTAGTAGTGGAACTCGTCCATCACGATCCAGTCGGCGAAGCGCCGGCCTTCGCGCAGCGACAGGTTCATGAGGATCTCGGCGGTGCAGCAGACGATCGGCGCGTTGCGGTTCACCGCGGCGTCGCCGGTCATCAGCGCGACGTTCTCGGGCCCGAAGGCTTCGCAGAGCGCGAAGAACTTCTCGTTCACGAGCGCCTTGATGGGGCACGTGTAGAAGGAGGTCTCTCCGCGGGCCATGGCGTTGAAGTGCAGCGCGAACGCGACGAGCGACTTGCCGCTGCCGGTCGGCGTCGACAGCACGACGTGCTTGCCGCCGAGCAGCTCGAGAATGGCCTCTTCCTGGTGCGGGTAGAGGTGCAGGCCGCTCTGCGACACCCACTCGACGAAGCGATCGAGGATCGCGTCGGGCGAACGGTCTTTCGGAAGCATCGCGGCGAGTGATGCGGGCATCTAGAGCCATCCTGGCAACGTTTGCTCCGCGGCGAGTGCCAAAAGTGCAGCGCTGTTGCTGAAGGTGCGGCGGAGCAGGGCGAGGATGTTCTCCGGGCCGTTGGGCTCTTCGAGATCCTCTCGGGTGACTTCGAGCACCCTCCAGTTGTCGGCCTGGAGTCGTCGGCGCTGACGGATATCGGTGTTCCAGCGCTGCTTGTAGCCGTGCCACTGCCAGCCGTGCGTCTGCAGGACGATGCGGTAGTCCGGCCAGATGTAGTCGACGCTGCCGATGCGGCCGTCTTCGTCGCAGACGGGGGTTCGGTACGTGGGTTCCGGAAGCCCCGAGTCGCGCAGCAGCTGCTCGAACTTCACCTCGAGGCCGCTGTCCGAGGGCGAGGTGCGCACCTCGAGCAGCTTGCGCATGACGTGTGGAGCTCCGCGATCGTGCGGCGGGTACGTCGCCAGCACCCGGCGGAGCCAGCTCTTGAGGCCGGGACGGCTCCGCATCGCAGAGTCCAGTGCCAGCTCCGCGTCGTTGAACTTCAACAGGCCGGCGAGGTCGATGAGCGTGCGAGGCAGGTGCGTGACCGGGATGCCGTCTCGGCGCGTCCATTCTCCGGTGAGCCTGCGGATTCGGTAGACGTGGAGGTCTGCGCAGCGCGGATTGCGCGTGCGCTCGACCGCAAGCTCCAGCGGTACCGGAGGTGAGCGGCCGAGTCCATCGAGACCGTACAACCAGCCGGCCGTGCGTCCGTAGGCGACGGCTCCTGGGATCTGCAGGCATGCAGCCATGACCGACTGGTGCCAGCTCGTGCGGCACGCCGCGAACCGGTAGACGCCCGGACGCGCGCGCAGCCACAGCCCGCGGCGAATGCGGTGGTCGATGCTGTTGCTGTGCATGCCCATCGCCAGCGCCTGCGTGCGCGAGATCAGCCCGTACTGATCTCGTGCCGTCTCAGCCAGGCGTGCGTCGACGCTTCTTTGATCTGCTGCCCCCTCTTTTTTCATGCGTGGGAGGTTCGCACGTGGGTCTGACAGCAACGGGGGGCGGCGGGCCAACTGTTGCCTGGGGGACGACATCGGGCGCTGCGTTTCTTCCATCGCCGACACGTGGAGCTCGCCCGCGTGTTGCGGCGGCGCGATTTCGCGTAGCCCCTCGTTCACTCGGTCGAGCTTCGGCGGGCCCGACCTCGAATTGGACGCTCATCAGCGCTGCTGGCTGCGGTTTTCCACGCACGGTGGGGAAGAACGGCGCCAGCAGGCGAACAGCCACCCACCGGCGGCGTCCGCACGTGCGATGCGCCCAAGAACCACGCCACCACGACCGCAAAGCCCCGCCGTCCCCTCATTGCCATCACGAGGGGCTGCAACACTCCGGCAGAGGGCCCATAACCGCTCAGCCCAGCAGAGCCCGCGTCAGCTCCTCCGGCGCCGCGAGCATCGCGTCATGGCCACAATCAATCTCCTGCACCCGCCACCCGAGCTTGCGCACGCGCTCAGCGACCGAGCCGAACCCTGCATACCGGGCGCACCGAATGAACCTCGCCGGCACCTTCGCCACCACCGCTTCATCGAACTCCAGCCGCTCCTCGTACGTGCCCAGCGGATGCGGCGTCAGCTTCCGATCCACCCACGCTGCTCGAGCCGGCTCCGTCACCCCCATCGCCGCCGCGCTCAGCATCGGCGGTATCCGCGAGTCCACCGTCTTCTTCCGCCAGCTCTCGGCGTACTTCGCCTGCAGCTGCTCGAAGCCCGTCTGCCCCGACGAAGGCACGAACGCATCGAGGTACACCCGCTCCGCCAATCGAGGCGCCACCCGCGCTGCCACGTGCGAGATGACGAGCCCTCCATACGAGTGGCCGACCAGCGTCACCTTCTCGAGCTCCTCCACCTCGATCAGCCGGGCGACGTCGGTGACGTGCGTCGACAGATTGACCGCCGGCGCCAGTAAATGAGCCCGCTCGGCCAGGCCCGTCAGCGTCGGCGCGAACACCGTGTGCCCCTCGGCACGCAGCCGCCGCTCGACCTCCCGCCAGCACCAGCCGCCGTGCCAGCTCCCGTGAACGAGCACGAACACTCGCGAAACCGATCCGCTCGCCGCGCCCAGCGCCCACTGCAGAGTCGTCCTCCGCGTGATCATTTCTTCGCGCTTTTAGCCCGCAGCCCGATTTACCGTGCGGTCAATCCGACCCGGTAACACGCTCGAAAGGGGCATTTACACCGCGTAGCCAAAGCAGTTTTTCGAGCGTTAACAGTTAACTGCAGCGGCTAACATGACGCATGTTGTCATCTCAGAAAGGCATTTTTATTATGGCGCTTACTTCGATATGTGGGACGGCAACGAACAGATTGACGGATTTTCAGGAGGGCCTGGTGCCATGAGCAGCTCGACCCTTGAACTGAAGGGAGCCGCTCCGGTCGGTTTGTTCTCGCCCGAGGCGTTGGGATTCCTCGAGGCGCTGGAGAAGAACTTCGGAGCCCGGCGCCGTGAGCTCCTCGCGAAGCGTCACAAGGCTCCGTTCGACTTCCTAAAGGAGACCGGGTCGATCCGCACGGGGGACTGGAAGGTGTCACCGGTGCCGGACGTGCTGGCCGATCGCCGGGTCGAGATCACCGGGCCCGCCGAGCCGAAGATGATCATCAACGCGCTCAACAGCGGCGCGAACGTCTTCATGGCGGACTTCGAGGACTCGCTCGCTCCGACCTGGGACAACCTGGTGCAGGGCCAGCTCGCGCTGCAGGGCGCCGTGCGCCGCACGCTGACCTTCACCGCGCCGGACACGAAGAAGCAGTACAAGCTCAACGAGAAGATCGCGACGCTCTTCGTGCGCCCGCGCGGCTGGCACCTCGAAGAGGCGCACGTGCTCGTCGACGGCCGGCCGATGTCGGCCTCGCTCTTCGACTTCGGCCTCTTCTTCGTCCACAACGCGCGCGAGCAGGCCCAGCGCGGCACCGGCCCGTTCTTCTACCTGCCGAAGATGGAGAGCCACCTCGAGGCTCGCCTCTGGAACGACGTCATCACCTTCGCGGAGCAGGCCGTGGGCATCAAGCACGGCACCACGAAGGCGACGGTGCTGATCGAGACGCTGCCTGCGGCGTTCGAGATGCACGAGATTCTGTACGAGCTGCGTGAGCACTCGGCGGGCCTCAACTGCGGCCGCTGGGACTACATGTTCAGCTTCCTCAAGAAACAGCCGGACGTGCTGCTGCCCGATCGCGGCCAGCTCACGATGGATCGCGGCTTCCTGCGCGCCTACGCGCAGCTGCTGATCCAGACCTGCCACCGCCGAGGCGCCCACGCGATGGGCGGCATGGCGGCGCAGATCCCGATCAAGGACGACCCAGAGGCGAACGAAGTGGCGATGGCGAAGGTGCGCGCAGACAAGCTGCGCGAGGTCACCGACGGCCACGACGGAACCTGGGTCGCCCACCCCGCGCTCGTGCCGATCGCGAAGGCGATCTTCGACGAGCACATGAAGGGCCCCAACCAGCTCGGCCGCCTGCGTGAGGACGTCAACGTCACGGCCGCCGACCTCTTGCGCGTGCCCGACGGCACCCGCACCGAAGAGGGCCTGCGCCACAACGTGCGCGTCGGCGTCCGCTACATGGAGTCGTGGCTCCGCGGCCTGGGCTGCGTGCCGCTGTACAACCTGATGGAGGACGCGGCGACCGCCGAGATCTCTCGCGCGCAGGTCTGGCAGCAGGTGCACGCGGGGCTCGTCTCACCCGAGACGCTCGACCGCGTCATGCGCGAAGAGCTCGCGGAGTACTCGAACGGCCGCTTCTCCGAGGCGCGCACGCTGTTCCGCGCGCTGTCGCTGTCGGACGAGCTCGACGACTTCCTCACGATTCCCGCGTACCGGCAGTTGCTTTCCAACGTCCCACACTGAAGGAGCATCACCATGACTGCAGTTCCCCGCATCACCCCGTCCTCGTCGCCTGATCTTCACAACCGACGCTTCGAGGGCGTCACCCGGCCGTACACGGAGAAGGACGTCGAGCGTCTGCGCGGCACCGTGAAGGTCGAGTACACGCTCGCGCGCATGGGCGCGATGCGGCTGTGGGAGCTGCTCAACACCCGCGCCTTCGTCCCCGCGCTCGGCGCGTTGACCGGCGGCCAGGCGGTGCAGATGGTTCGAGCTGGCCTCGAAGCCATCTACATCTCCGGCTGGCAGGTCGCCGCCGACGCGAACACGTCGGGCCAGATGTACCCCGACCAGTCGCTGTACCCGGTCGACTCGGTGCCGAACCTGGTCCGCAAGATCAACTCTGCGCTGCGCCGCGCGGATCAGATCGATCACGCGGAAGGCAAGAAGGAGCGCTACTGGATGGCGCCGATGATCGCCGACGCCGAGGCCGGCTTCGGCGGCCCGCTCAACGCGTTCGAGCTGATGAAGGCGATGATCGAGGCGGGCGCCTCGGGCGTTCACTTCGAGGACCAGCTGGCGAGCGAGAAGAAGTGCGGCCACATGGGCGGCAAGGTGCTCGTGCCGACGTCGCAGTTCATCCGCACGCTGACGGCGGCGCGGCTCGCGGCCGACGTGATGGACGTGCCGACCGTGGTGATCGCGCGCACCGACGCGCAGAGCGCGAAGCTGCTCACGACCGACATCGACGAGCGCGACCTGCCGTTCATCGCCTCGAAGGAGCGCACCAGCGAGGGCTTCTTCCGCCTGAAGGATGACGGCCTCTCGTTCGCGATCGCCCGCGCGAAGGCGTACGCGCCGTACGCGGACCTCTTGTGGTGCGAGACGTCGACTCCGGATCTCGCCGAGGCCAAGCGCTTCGCCGAAGAGGTCCACAAGGAGTTCCCCAATAAGATGCTGGCGTACAACTGCTCGCCGTCGTTCAACTGGAAGAAGAAGCTCGACTCCGCGACGATCGAGAAGTTCCAGCGTGAGCTCGGCGCGATGGGCTACAAGTTCCAGTTCGTCACGCTGGCCGGCTTCCACGCGCTGAACCACTCGATGTTCGAGCTGGCGCAGGGCTACCGCGAGTCGGGCATGGCCGCGTACTCGCAGCTGCAGCAGGCCGAGTTCGGCAACGAGGCGGCCGGCTACACCGCCACGCGCCACCAGCGCGAGGTCGGCACCGGGTACTTCGACGCGGTCGCCGAGGTGATCTCGTCCGGCAAGACGGCCACCAAGGCGCTCGAAGACTCCACCGAAGCTCACCAGTTCTGAAAGGTCGAGGAGACTTGAACATGCTTCGCGCGACTTCGCTGAATGCTGCATTGCCGCTGGGCTCGTCGAAGGGCCACGCTGAGACGGCGACCGCCCCTCACCCGGGCATCGTCGAGAGCGAGCCTCGCCCGAAGGGTGAGTTCGAGGGCTGGGAAGTCGGCGAAGACGACCTGACCTGAGGCTTGAAGAGATCGCAGTAGGTGACGAGGCCCCTCCGTGACGACGGATGTGGGCCTCGACGCTTTTTTGGGGCCGACAACTGCCGGGTTCGGGTGCGCGTGCGGGTTCGGGTTCGGTCGGTTTGGCCCCCGTGGTCGGATCTGACCCTGGGCGTCTGGCTGTGAGGTTGCTGGGTTGGCGCTGGCCCGTTCGATGCGATGGGTCGGCTCCATGGCACGCATCCTCGCTGTCGACGACGACCTCAGCATCGCGCTCCTCGTTCGTGGAATCCTCGTCCGAGACGGCCACGAGGTCCGGGTGGCGGCGAGCGCGGCGCAGGCGCTGGACGCCTACGACAGCCGGCCGTTCGATCTCGTCATCACGGACAAGATGATGCCCGGCACGAACGGCATCGAGCTGATTCGGAAGCTGCGCCAACGCGATCCGGCGATTCCGGCGATCCTGATGACCGCGCACCCGGATCTGCCGGAGCGCGACCTCGCGATCCAGGGCTACCTCGCCAAGCCGTTCGTGAAGCTCGACGGGCTGCGGGAGAAGGTGGCGACGACGCTGCAGATCTACACGCGGCTCAAGGCCCTGCGGGCGGCGTGATCGTCGCTCGAGTGGGCCCAAGACGAGACGCGGTGCTCCACGGCCGAACGTGGAAGAAAGGAGGCATCTAACGAACGATCGACACTTTCCTTAAGGGCGCATCCCTCTCGCCCCAACGGGCGAGAGGGATGGGCGCACGCGACCGCAAGCTCCGCCGCCAGCCGGTGCTGACCGCGCCGGCCGCGACGACGAAGCAAGCGCCTGAGCGCCGCGCGCTGCGGCGAGGACGTTCCGGCCTCGCGGCCCGTAACTGCCAGCTTTCGCTTACCGCGGCGCCGTCCACACCGGCAGCGGCCGGGCGGTGAGCTTGCGCTTCTTCGGGTCGGGCCGCTCGACGACGCGACCGACGACGTCGTAGTCGTGCGCCTCAGTGACCTCGACGGTGACGAGCTCGCCGGGGTAGGCGAGGCCGTCGTTGATGTAGACCTGCCCGTCGATCTCCGGAGCCTGGCCTTCCCAGCGGCCGACGAGCAGGTGCTCGCTCTCGGGCGAGGCGCCCTCGACGAGAACTTCGACGCGCCGGCCGATCATGGCCTTGTTGTGCTCGCGGTTGATGCGCTTCTGAATCGCCATGATCGACCGCCAGCGGCGCTCGATGAGCTTCTGCGGCACCTTGTCGGGCATGTCGAACGCGGCGGTGTCTTCTTCGTCGCTGTACTGGAAGCAGCCCATGCGCTCGAACCGCTGCTCCTTCACGAAGTCTTCGAGCAGCTTGAAGTCCTCTTCCGTTTCCCCCGGAAGCCCGACGATGAGCGAGGTGCGGAACGTGAGCCCCGGCACGCGCTCGCGGATCTTCTTCAAGAGCCCGACGAGGAACACGGAGTCGCGGCCGCGCTTCATCGAGCGCAGCAGCTTGTCGGACGCGTGCTGCAGCGGCATGTCGAGGTACTTCGCGATGCGCGGCTCGTTCGCCATCACGTCGATGAGCTCGTCGGGGAACACGCGCGGGTACGCGTAGTGAAGCCGGATCCACCGGACGTCGACCTTGACCAGCTCCTTGAGCAGCTCGTGCAGCTTGGGCTTGCCGGGCAGATCGTGCCCGTAGGCGGTGAGATCCTGCGCGACGAGGTTGAGCTCCTGCACGCCGCCGTCGGCGAGGCGAGCGGCCTCGGCCACGATGTCGTCGATCGTCCGCGACCGCTGCGCGCCGCGCAGCTTGGGGATGATGCAGAAGGCGCACTTGTTGTCGCAGCCCTCGGAGATCTTCAGGTACGCGGTGTAGCCCGGCATCGAGCTCACCTTCGGAGTCGACGCCGAGTGGATGTAGTCGGGGTCCGGGATCACCTGGCGCGGCGACGCCTCGGCCGCGAGCAGATCGGCGATGCCGGCGTACGCCGAAGTGCCGAGGAAGTGATCGACCTCGGGCATCTCCTTGGCGAGCTCGGGGCCGTAGCGCTGCGAGAGGCAGCCGGTGACGACGAGCGTCTTGCACGCGCCCGTCTTCTTCATCTCGGCCATCTCGAGCACCGAGTCCACCGACTCCTGCTTGGCCGGGCCGATGAACGCGCAGGTGTTGACGACGATGACCTCGGCGGCGTCGGCCTCGGGCACGAGCTTGTACCCGGCCTTCGACAGCTGGCCGAGCATCACCTCGGAGTCGACCCGGTTCTTCGGGCACCCGAGCGTCATCATGTACAGACTCTTGTGCGGCACCATCAACTCCAAGCTCGACACGCTGGTTTTCGCCCTGCCGAGGGGGCGGGGGGCAAGCCCCCCAGGATTGCGGCCACGGCTACTTCGCTCCCAACTCGCTGCGCTCGAAGTGATCTCCCGAGTACGCGAAGTTCGCGACCGAGCCGTTGCTGTAGCCGATCTGCAGATGGCCCTCGGGGGAGAGCTGAATCGACAGCGCGCGGCCGAGGCCGCAGGTGATCGCCGGCCACTCGAGCACGCGGCTGGCGACGTTTCCCTTCACTCCGTACATGGCGAGGCGGACCTCCTGCTCGGCGTCGCACTTGTCTCCGCTGTACGGGTTCGTGCCGGTGAGCACGGTGTAGAGCGGGCGGTTGTCCGGCAGCACGAGGTTGTCCGAGATGGGCAGCTTGGCCTTCTGGGGATCGATCGAGTCCGCACCCGCGATGAGCACGCGCAGGCCGTCGGCGGTCATCTGGCCGTCGGTGTAGCCCCACGTCGGGTAGTGCAGCTCGGCGAAGCCGACGACGCCGTTGCCGCGCACCTCGAGGCCCTCGACGTCCGGCGGAGGCTGCACCTTCACCACGCGCCGCAGCTCGTCGGGCAGGCGCGTCGGGCCGCCGATCATGTCGCCGCCCTGGCACGAGGTGAGCTGCGTCGTCTTGTCTTCGTCGTTGTCCGAGTACTCGAGGCAGATGGTCATCGCGAGCTGCGTGCGCGCCTGGAAGCGCGGCAGCGACTTCGCCGGGAACGCGGCCTCGAGCGTGAAGCCCTTCGCGTCGGGCTTCACCGCGGCCTTCACCGCCTCGGTCGCGTACGGCGGCACCTGCGCCTCGGCGGCGGGAGCGCGCGCGCCGTCGGAGCCGAACTTGAACGAGTGCCCGCGCGCGGTGACTCCGGCGCCGGGGAAGAACAGCGTGACGGTGAGCTCGTCGGCCTCGGTCACCTTGTCGTCGGTGACCTGGACGCCGACCCACAGCGTGTCCTTGCGGAAGCCGGCCTTGAGGGTGAGCGCGCCGCCCTGGCTCGAGGCGGTGGCGGGCAGCTTGAAGTCCTGCGCGCCGGCGAGATCTTTCAGGACGCCGTCGAGCTTCGGCTCCTTCGCCAGCACCGGCAGGGGCCGGATGGGCTTTTCAGGAGGCGAGCTGGGCGCTGCGAGAATGACGAGAAGGGGGGCAATCACGAACGGTTACGCCCATATCAAAGCCGCCCTCAAACCCGAAGCACCTGCACCACGACGTTGGGACGCCGGCCCGACAACTGCTTGAAGACCCGCCGTATGCCCGAGAGCACCTGGTCCGTGACGAGCGCGTCATCCCCGCGCAATACCTCGGAGATCTCGAGCAGGCTCGCCCGCGCCGCGTCCGCCGCGATCGAGAGCATCGCCTCTTCGTCTGCCGGCAGCCCGCGCCCGACGAGGTGGGGGCCGGCCATGATCCGCCCGCTGCCGGCGGCGAGCGCGATCGCGGCGAAGACGACGCCCTCTTCGAGCCGGCGGCGCTCGCTCAGCGCGGCCTCGGACACGTACGCCTCCGACTCGCGACGCCCGAAGTTGCGACCGACCGGAATGCGGCCGAGCGTGGTGAGGCCGCTGCCGTCGAGCTGCAAGAGGTCCCCGTCGGTCGCCAACCGGATGCGCGACGGCTCGAGGCCTGCTTCTTCTGCGACGGAGAGGTGGTGGTGCAGGTGGTGCAGCTCTCCGTGCACCGGCACGAACGTCTTCGGCCGCACGGTCTCGATGACCTTGCGCTGCTCCGCGCGGGCGGCGTGACCGCTGACGTGAACGCCGGGCTCGATGCCGGGCCAGATCATCCGCGCGCCGCGCGCGAGGCCGCGATCGATGAGATCGGTCACGTACGGCTCGTTGCCGGGGATGGTGCGCGACGACAGCACGACGGTGTCGCCGGGCTGCACGCGCAGGTCGCGCGGCTCGTTCGACAGCATGCCGACGAGCGCGGATCTCGGCTCGGCCTGGGCGCCGGTGCAGATGAGCAGCGCGCTGGTGGGCGGCAGCGCGAGGAACGTCTCGAGGTCGACGAGCAGCCCGTCAGGGACCTCGAGGAAGCCGAGGTCGCGGGCGATGCGCACGTTGCGCTCGAGGCTGCGGCCCCACAAGAGCACCTTCTTGCCGAGCGAGGCGGCGAGCGTCAGCGTGTGCTGCACGCGGTGCAGGTGCGAGCCGAAGAGCGAGACGATGATGCGGCCGGGCGCCTTGGGGAACAGCCGCGCGAACGTGTCGGCGACGACGCGCTCGCCCTGCGAGGTGCCCTGGAGCTCCGAGTTCGTGGAGTCGGAGAGCAGCAGATCGACGCCGCGCTCGCCGAGCTCTCCGAGCCGCGCGAGATCGGTGAGCTGCCCGTCGATGGGCTCGAGGTCGAGCTTGAAGTCTCCGGTGTGCACGCAGGTGACGCCGCCGGCGGAGATGGCGAGGCCGACGGCGTCGGGGATCGAGTGCGTGACGCGCAGGGCCTCGACGGTGAACGGGCCGATGCGGGTCGGCTCGCGCACGCCGAGCTCGCGCAGGTCGGCCGAGATGCCGCCTTCGTCGACGCGGTGCTTCGCGACGCCGAGCGTGAAGCGCGTCGCGTAGACCGGGGCCGGAGCGCGGCGGAGCAGGGCGGTGAGCGCGCCGACGTGATCTTCGTGCGCGTGCGTGAGCACGACGCCGTCGAGCGTCTCGGGCTCGGAGAACAGGTACGAGAAGTCGGGGTAGACGACCTCGACGCCGGGCACGTCGCCGCGCGGGAACATCAGGCCACAATCGACCAGCAGCCGGCGGCCTTCGTGCTCGAAGACCATCGCGTTGAGGCCGATCTCGCCCAGGCCGCCGAGCGCAGCGACGCGCATCAGTCGGCGACCGCCTCTTCCTTCTGCACTACTTCTTCCCCTTCTTCTTCTTCGCCGGCGTCCCGGCGTCGGGCGGCGCGTCGAGCTGCGACGGAGGCTTCGGCGGCGGCGGCGCCTTCGCGGCAGGCTTCTGCTTGCTGCGCTCGAGCTCCACCGTCGTGCCCTGAACGACGAGCTGCAGCTTCTTGCCGCCGTCGATCAGCGTGAACGGCAGGTCGAACGTGTCCTGCGTCTCGCGCGTGACGATGTGGATCTGATCTTTCTCCACGGTCCAGTTGTTCTCGTTGATTCCGATGCGCCCCGAGCCGTCGGGGCGCAGCTCCATGTACGGAGAGCCGTGATCCAACCAGATGGCCACGAGCTTCGTGGCCGGGCCCGTCGGTGCTGCGCTCAGGACCAGAGCCGAGGTCAACGCGGTCAGCATGACGCGCAGGACCTTACCTCCAACGGTGACGCGCGCCAGCGCCGAGGTGACGGATCGGTAACGGCGACGCACCTCGCTTCACTCGAAGGGGGTGAGCTTGATCCGCTGGCACAGGGCTTTCATTGGTTGCCGCCGCCATGCACCTCGGCTCCTCGCGTTGGAAGTACCCCCTGATGACGGCCGCCGCTTGCGTCGCAGCGCTGCTGACTCCGCGGCTGATGGGCGAGGCCAGCTGGAGCCCCGCCTTCATCACGCTCGTCGCCCTGGCTGCGGGCCTCGTGGGCTTCGTGGCCGGCGCGCGCGAAGACGGCCTGCGCGCGCTGTCGTACGTCGATGCGCTGACCGGGCTGTTCAACCGGCGCAAGTTCGACGAGACGCTGAAGGCCGAGTGCGCGAAGGCGCACCGCGAGGGGCTGCCCGTCGCGGTGCTCGTCGTCGACCTGGATGATTTGAAAGGACTCAACGATCGCCTCGGCCACGCCGCGGGCGATCGGGCGCTCGGCCTGGTTGCCGAAGCGCTGAGGCATGGCTGCCGCCCGGCGGATCTCGTCGCGAGATGGGGAGGCGACGAGTTCGCCGTCGTGGCGCCCGGCATCACCGAAGACCAGGCGCGCGGCCTGGCCGAGCGCATCGTGTCGACGGTGCACCTGCGCTCGGCAGACCGCCGCCCGGTCGTCGAGCTGGGCCAGCCGGTGCAGAGCCCGACGCTCTCCGTGTCGGTGGGCGTCGCGGCGGCCGATGTCCACAACCCGGGCCTGCTCAGGGCTGAAGCGCTCTTCGCCGCCGCGGATCGCGCGCTGTACCAGGCCAAGGCCGAAGGCCAGGGCCACGTGCAGCAGGCGAGCGGCGACGGCCGCCAGGGCCGGCGCGCGGCGCTCAAGCTGGTGAGCGGCACCAAACGAGGTGCCTGATCATGACGCCCGAGCTGGGGAGGGGGCCCCGCCTCGCCGTCACCGACGCGGTCGGCTGCCGCCTCGGCAGGTTCATCGTCAAGAAGCGCCTCGGCGCCGGCTCGACGGGCGTCGTCTACCTCGCGCGCGACACCGAGCGCGATCGCACCGTCGCGCTGAAGCTCGTGCACCCGAAGCTGGCCGGCGACGCGGTGGTCGTCGAGCGGCTGCAGGAGCAGGCGCGCGTCACGCAGGCGATCGAGAGCGAGCACATCATGCGCGTGCTCGAGGTCGGCTGGCTCGACGGCGCTCCGTACCTCACCATGGAGTGGCTCGACGGCGAGCCGCTGTCCGAGCGCGTCGGCCGTCCGGTCGGCGCGGCGATGGCCGTGCACCTGATGAGGCAGCTGTGCTCGGCGATGCAGGCCGCGCATCAGCACGGCGTCGTCCACCGCGACCTCAAGCCCGAGAACGTGTACCTCGTGATTCGGGCCGGGCAGCCCGAGTGGGTGAAGGTCCTCGACTTCGGCCTCGCGAAGGTGCTGCTGAAGCAGAAGCCGGGCTCTCCGCGCACGCTGTCGGGGCAGATCTGTGGGACGCCGCAGTACATGGCGCCCGAGCAGTGCTCGGGAGGCGTCGTCGACCGCCGCACCGACCTCTACGCGCTGGGCCTCATCGCGTACGAGCTCGTCACCGGCCACGTTCCGTTCGACGGGCGGAACCTCATCGAGGTGATGGTGCGACAGCGCTCCGAGCGGCCGGTGCCGCCGCACCAGGTGGAGCCCAGCGTTCCGCGCGAGCTGTCCGACGCCATCATGCGCGCGCTCGAGAAGCGCCCGGAAGATCGCTTCGCCACCGCGGCCGAGCTCGCCGAGGCGCTGCTGCGCGTCCGCACGCGCGAAGGCTACGCGGTCGATCTGCCGGCGTTCGTGCGGCTCGAGGCGGGGGCCTCGCCGCGTCCCGCGCGCTGCACGCAGCTGCTGACCGGCGGGCTGTTCGTCGCGACCGACGGGCGCCTGCCGGACGTCGGCGCGAGCGTGCAGGTGGCGCTGAAGCTCGAGGGAATTCTCGTCGAGGGCCGGTGCGAGGTCACGATGGGCGTGAGCCCGGCGCAGGCGACCGCGTGGGGGACTCCGCGAGGGTTCGCGGCGAAGTTCACCCACCTCGAGCCGCAGGGGCAGGCGCTGATCGAGCGCGTGCTGCGCGGAGATCCGCTGCCGCGCGCGCAGCTCGACGCCGAGGTGCAGCGGCTGAACACGCCGCAGCGGCGGGACAACGGAGCGGAAGATCTCTACGCGCTGCTCGGTCTGCCGGTCGGCGCCGATGCGGCCGCGGTGCGCCGGCGCGCGCGCGAGTGCCGCGCGAAGGTCGAAGACGCGCTGCTCGGTGCTTCGGATGACGAGCTGAAGGCACGGCTCCAGCGGACGCTGCTGCGGCTCGAAGAGGCCTGGCGGGTGCTCTCGGATCCGGCGCGGCGCGTGGAGTACGACGCCGGGCGCGGCAACTTCCGCGGCATCGCTGCGTGTCTGGACGCCGGAGTGGATCCCGAGATCGTCGCGGTCTGCCGGCGCCGCTACGTCGAGGCGCAGCCCGCGGCGGTGAAGGCGGCGGCGAGCCACGCGGCTTCGGCGGCGGCGCGGGAAGAGAAGGGCGAGCTCATCGAGGCGCTGGCCGACTGCGAGCTCGCGCTCACCTTGGACCCGCTGTCCACCGAGCTTCACGCGAAGAGGTCGCTGCTGCTCTCACGCATCCAGAGCCAGGCCGAGACGCTCAGCGGCGAGTGGAAGATTCAGCGCAAGGTGTCGCAGAGCTGGACGTGAAGACACCGAGGACCGAGACCCCGCCCCCTTTTGACGAGGCCTCGGTCCTGCCGAAGGCGAGTACCGCGCCGCGCGCGAGGCGACAAAGCGCAGCCGTCGCGCACGTCACGCGCGAGTGACGCTGATACGTTCTGGGGGCCCGTGCTCGCCGCGCTCCCGCTCCTGCTGCTCGCCGTCGAGCACCCGATCACTCCGATTCAGGGAGACCTGAGCGCGAGCCTCGGCGTCGGCGATCGCCGCAACCTGCTGGGCGGGTACCTCTACGTCGGCGGCGCCGCAGGCTGGACCGACAGCGAGAGCCCCTGCTTCTTCTTCGGCGGAGGCGCCGAGCTCGGCTACGCGGCGAGCGAAGACCCCTACCGCATCTCGCTGGGCGCCCAGCTCCGCGCCGGCATCGCCTGGGCGAAGCAGCGCGGCTTCAACACCGTCGCGATCCCCGACCTCATGGTCTACGCGCGTGTGACGCCGTTCGGCGCCGGCTACGCGACCCGCTTCACCAACCCGATGGGCATGACGACGACGAGCTCGGTCACGTTCTTCGGCGTGCGCGCCGGCATCGGCCTGACGGCGCTCTGGGGCGTGCGGATGCTCCTCGACAACTTCCCCTTCGTCGACGCCGAGGGCTTCGCCGGAGAAGCCGCGCGCGTGCTCACCGCGCTCGTGCTGTTTCCGCTCGCGATCGTGAACCACGCCGAGGTCCTGTTCGAGTACGCGGCGGCCCCCCGCGAGGTGACGGCCGTCGTGTTTCGCCTGGGGGCTGGCTTCTGACGGCGCGTTGTGGAAAACGCACGCCCCCATGAGCCCTCAACTCCGCGCCCTGGTGGTCGGCCTCGCCTTTGGTTTCGTGGTCTCGCTCGCTCCGTCGTGCGGCGGGCCCAAGCCCGCGACCTGTGACTCGACGACGTGTGCCTCCGGTTGCTGTACCGCGACCGGTGAGTGCGTCGGCACTCCGAGCGTGAGCCAGTGCGGCTCGAACGGCAGCACCTGCCGCGCCTGCTCGAGCGGCCAGACGTGCACGAACGGCACCTGCGTCAGCACGGGCACCGGCGGCGGCAGCGGCACGGGCGGTGGCAGCGGCACCGGCGGCGGTACGACCGGCACGGGCGGTGGCACCACCGGCACCGGCGGTGGCACGACCGGAACGGGCGGCGGCACCACGGGCACCGGCGGCGGCACGACCGGCACCGGCGGCGGCTCCAGCGGGACCGGCGGCGGCACGGGCGGCGCGGGCGGCGCGGGCGGCGCGGGCGGCGGCATGGGCTTCCCGGCGGACGGCGGCGTGGCGCTGACGTTCCCGGCGACGTGCCCGGCGTTCACCGCGTGCGGCGGCGACGTGAACCCGAACAACCCGACGACGTGGAACATCACCACCGGCTGCATCGACGACGCGGCGTTCGGCATCGTCACCTCGCAGCTCGACACCGTGTGCCAGTCGACCGGCACCACGGTCACGAACAAGGTCGGCCGCATTCAGGGCTCCGTGGGCTTCACCGCGACGCAGGCCGCGCGCGCTGCGCAGGGCTTCGTGCAGTTCGACACGTCGACCCCGAACTGCAACCCGCAGGCCTGCGCCGGCATCAACTTCGCGCTGCCGCAGTTCGGCCTCACCGGCAGCTGCGCGCCGAACGGCACCGCGTGTGACTGCGACAACCTGCGGCTCGAGCTGGGCCAGACGGGCAACGATCCGTACACCGTCGACGGCGGCGTCCTGACCATCAACACGGTCGCCCGTACGCGCACCTACAACTTCTGCATCACGGGGAACACACTGACCTACCGCGAGAGCACTCCGGCGATGGGCACGTTCCTGCCCGACCCGGGCGTCATCACGCTGATGCGGTGATAGCCTCACGCGCGTGAAAGGGGTTCGCCTGGCGGTGGCGGGAGTTCTCGCCGCCGCGTGCAGCACGAAGACCGGCTCCGGCGGCTTCGTGGTCCACGTCGACGTCGACGCCAACCTCGGAGCGTCGTGCGTCGTCGTCGAGGTCCGCGACTCGAGCGGCGCCGTGCTCGCGAAGACGAGCTCTGCGCGCAGCACGCGCACCCGCTACGCGTTCGGCGTCTCGCAGGGCTCGTTGCCCGCGAGCGTCGGTGTCCGCGCGCGCGCGATGAACGGCCCTTCGGGCTGCGCCGAGCCGCTCGCCCCCGTCGTCGACGCGGCCGAGCAGCAGGTGATGTTCCAGTCCGGCCGCGTGCAGGAGCTCACCTTCACGCTCGGCTGCGCCGGCGCCACCGAGATGTGCGGCGACGGCGCCGACAACGACTGCGACGGCATGACCGACTGCGCCGACCCGAGCTGCGCGGGCGCGTCGTGCGGCGCCGGCCGCACCTGCCAGGGCGCCACGTGCGCGTGCGCTTCGGGCTGCTGCGCGGACACCGACTGCGCCGGCGGCCAGACGTGCCAGGCCGGGGCGTGCGCGTGCCCCGCCGGGCAGAAGCTCTGCGCGGGCCAGTGCATCTCGAACAGCGCGTGCTGCACCTCGGGCGACTGCGGCGGCGTCGCGGGCCAGCAGTGCGACGGCGGCAGCTGCGCGTGTCCGGCGGGCCAGAAGGTCTGCGGCACGAGCTGCATCGCGTCGACGACGTGCTGCACCGCGGCCGACTGCACCACGCCCACCGGCCAGCAGTGCACGAACGGCACCTGCATGTGCCCTGCGGGCCAGAGCGCCTGCAACGGCGCGTGCGCGCCCGGGGGCTGTTGCATGGATCCGGACTGCGGCGCGGGCGGCACGTGCACCAACGGCGCCTGCTCGTGCGGCGCGGGCTTCAAGCTCTGCAGCGGCCGCTGCATCCCCGACAGCGGCTGCTGCGCGGCGAACGACTGCGGCGCGGCGCAGACCTGCCAGAACAACGTCTGCACCTGCCCGGGCGGCACGCGCGTGTGCGGCAACGCGTGCATCCTCCCGACCGAGTGCTGCACCGGCGGCGACTGCACCGTGATGGGCCAGACGTGCCAGGCCGGCGCGTGCGTCTGCCCGGCGGGCGAGAAGCCGTGCGGCAACCGCTGCATCTCGAACGCGGCCTGCTGCGCGAGCAGCGAGTGCCTCGCCGTCACCGGCCAGTTCTGCGACGCCGGCACGTGCGAGTGCACCGCGGGCAGCCGCGTCTGCAACGGCGCGTGCCTGTCGAACCTGGCGTGCTGCACGTCGGCCGAGTGCACCGCGGTGAGCGGGCAGATCTGCAACCTGGGCTCGTGCCAGTGCCCGGCCGGCGAGAAGCCGTGCGGCTCGACGTGCATCCCGAACGCCGCGTGCTGCATGAGCTCGGAGTGCTCGGCCACCGTGATGGGCCAGTTCTGCGACGCCGGCGCCTGCCAGTGCCCGCCGGGCGAGAAGCAGTGCGGCTCGACGTGCATCCCGAACGCGGCGTGCTGCATGAGCTCGGAGTGCTCGGCCACCGTGATGGGCCAGTTCTGCGACGCCGGCGCCTGCCAGTGCCCGCCGGGAGAGAAGCAGTGTGGCTCGACCTGCATCCCCAGCGCGTCGTGCTGCAACGCGGCCGACTGCATGGGCGTCAGCGGCCAGTTCTGCGACGCGGGCACCTGCGCCTGCCCGCCGGGAGAGAAGCAGTGCGGCTCGACCTGCATCCCGAACGCCGCGTGCTGCACCACGCCCGAGTGCTCGGCGCTGAGCGGCTCGTTCTGCGACGGCGGCGCCTGCACCTGCCCGAGCGGCGAGAAGGTCTGCGGCGACGCGTGCATCTCGAATACCGCGTGCTGCGTGAACGCCGACTGCACGACGCCGAGCAGCTCGCTCTGCGACGGAGGCGTCTGCGGCTGCGGCGCCGGCACGAAGCTGTGCGGCACGGCGTGCATCTCGACGGCGTCGTGCTGCCTCTCGTCCGAGTGCATGGCGGTGAGCGGCCAGTTCTGCGACGCCGGCACCTGCGCCTGCCCGCCGGGCGAGCGCGCGTGCGGCGCGACCAACAACTGCATCACCGCTGCCCAGTGCTGCGTGCAGCCGGACTGCCCGCCCCCGCCCACCTGCAAGCGCAACCCGACGAGCTGCAACGCGAGCAACGCGTGCACGTACGCCAACGATCCCGACGGCACGTCGTGCGGCAACGGCCGCGAGTGCCAGGGCGGCACGTGCACCGACATCTTCCCGTACACCCCGAGCAACTTCTCGCCCACCGGGGTCGGCGCTCCGACCGCTCCCATCGTCTTCAACCTGACCACGTGCACGGCCGTGCTCGTCCACACCTACAACTCGGCGACGCACACGTTCACCGGCTGGTGCGGTCAGCCGCAGCCCGCCGCGCACGTGCAGAGCCAGCCCGGCGGGCCCGACGTCGTCGTGCTGCCGATGGCGGGGCTGACGCTCGCCACCGGTCACACGCTCGTCATCACCGGAGACCGCGGCGTCATCCTCGCGGTGTACGGCGACGCCACCGTCGACGGCACCATCGATGCCTCGGCCGCGCTCGAGGTCGCCGGGCCGGGCGGCAACGACGTCACGGTGTGCGGCATGCCGAACACCGGCAGCAACGGCCGCGACGGCACGGGCAGCAACGACAACGGCGCGGGCGCGGGCGGAGCCGGCCACCGCACCGCTGGCACCGCCGGTGGAGACGGCCTCGCCGGCGGCACACCCGGCGGGCCAGGCTCGGCGACCTCCGAGGGCGCCGACCTCGTCCCGCTCTCCGGCGGCTGCCGCGGCGGCGCCGGAGGCAACGCGACCTCGACGAACGGAGGCCTCGGCGGGTCGGGCGGCGGCGCGGTGCAGCTCTCCGCGGCCGGCACGTTGAGCATCGGCGGGGTGATCCACGTGGCGGGGGGCGGCGGGCGCGGCGGCCAGACGCGCTCGGGCGGCGGCGGCGGCGGCAGCGGCGGCGGCATTCTCCTCGAGGCCGACGCCCTGACGCTGCTGGGCACGGCGCGCATCACCGCGAACGGCGGCGGAGGCGGCGAGGGCGGCGCGAGCGGCAACGGCACGGGCGAGAACGGCTCCAACGGCAGCCCCACCACGACGACCGCGGCTGCGGGCGGCGACAGCAACACCGGCTCGGGCGGCGACGGCGCCACCGGCGGGACGCAGGCCGCGCCCGGCACCGCGTCGAACGGCCAGAGCGGCAACGGCGGAGGTGGCGGCGGCGGCGGCGCCTCGGGTCGCATCCGCCTCAACGCGAGCACCGGCTGCACCATCAGCAACATGAGCGTCTTCAGCCCGAACGCGAGCGGCAACGGCGCGACGAACGGCTGCCCGGCCCCGTAGCGGAAGGCGGGCGCTTCGCGATACATGCCACGCTTTCGTGGCAGTCGATCTCCTCTCAGACCTGAACGAGCCCCAGCGCGACGCCGTGCTTCACGGCGAAGGGCCGATGCTCGTGCTCTCGGGCGCCGGGTCGGGCAAGACGCGCGTCATCACGCGCCGCATCGCGCACCTCATCCTCGAGCGGAAGCTCGAGCCGTGGCGCGTGCTCGCCGTGACGTTCACGAACAAGGCCGCGCGCGAGATGAAGGAGCGCCTGACCCAGCTGCTCGGAGACGCCGCGCGGCAGTGCACGATCTCCACCTTCCACTCGGCGAGCGCGATTCTGCTGCGGCGCGAGGCCGAGAACGCGGGCATGTCGAAGAGCTTCGTCATCTACGACGACGACGATCAGCTCAAGCTGGTGAAGCGCATCGCGAACAAGCTCGGCGTCGAGATGAACGCGCGCGACATCCTCGGCCGCATCGACGCGGAGAAGAACGCCGGGCGCCTGCCCGAGCAGATGGTCACCGGCAACGACCCGCGCGCCGAGATCGTCAAGCGCGTGTACTCCGACTACCAGCACGGGCTGCGCACGTCCGACGCCGTCGACTTCGGCGACCTGTTGCTGCTGCTCGTCGACCTCTTGCGGAAGAACCCGGAGATTCGGGTCAAGTACCAGCGCCGCTTCACGCACGTGCTGGTCGACGAGTTTCAGGACACGAACCCGGTGCAGTACCAGCTCTTGCGGCTGCTCGCTCCGCCGGGCTCGAACCTCGTGGTGGTCGGTGACGACGACCAGAGCATCTACCGGTGGCGCGGCGCCGAGGTCGACAACATCCTCGGCTTCCCGAAGGACTACGAGGGCGCGAAGGTCGTCAAGCTCGAGCAGAACTACCGCTCGGACCAGAACATCCTCGAGGCCGCGTACGCGGTCATCTCGAAGAACCGCCGCCGCCTCGACAAGAAGCTGTGGAGCTCGCGGCCGAAGGGCGAGGCGCTGCAGCTGCTCATCCACCGCGACGAGCGCGCCGAGGCGCAGGAGGTCGCGCGCCGCCTCAACAAGCTGCGCAACGACGGCATCTGCGACTACGGCAACATGGCCGTCTTCTACCGGACGAACGCGCAGAGCCGCGTGCTCGAAGAGGCGCTGCGCCTCTCGCGCGTGCCGTACACGCTCGTGTCGGGACGGAGCTTCTACGACCGCTCCGAGATCCGCGACGCGTCCGCGTACCTGCGGCTGATGGTGAACCCGAAGTCCGACGCCGATCTGACGCGCGTCATCAACACCCCGGCGCGCGGCATCGGGGACACCACCGTCGACAAGCTCATCGAGCACGCCACGGCGATCGGCCGCTCGCTGTACGAGGTGATCGAGTGGCCCGAGCGCGTCGCCGGGCTCAACTCCGGGGCGGTGAAGCGGCTCATCGCCTTCCGCGAGCTCGTCGACAAGCTGGTGACGTTCGGCAAGACGGCGGCGACGGCGACCGACGCGGCGAAGTTCATGCTCGAGCAGAGCGGCCTCATCGCCGCGCTGAAGGCCGAGGGCACGGAAGAGGCGATGACCCGCGCCGAGAACCTGCTCGAGCTCTTGACCGCGACGCGCGAGTTCGATCGCCAGCGCGCGGAAGAGCCCGCCCCGCCGGCTGCTCCTCCCGAGGGAGAGGCCCTCGCCGGCGTCGCTCCGCCGCTGCAGGCGTTCCTCGAGCAGATCTCGCTCGTCGGCGAGGCGGATCAGGAGGTCGAGGAGGGCCGCGTCTCGCTGATGACGCTGCACGCCGCGAAGGGCCTCGAGTTCGACGCCGTCTTCATCACCGGCATGGAAGAGGAGATCTTCCCGAACCGCCGCGCGACCGGCGTCGACGCGTCGGAAGAGGACATGGCCGAGGAGCGACGCCTCTGCTACGTCGGCTTCACGCGCGCGCGCCGCCGGCTGTACATCTCGCTGGCGCAGCAGCGCACGCTGTACGGCGAGCTCAAGCGCAACGCTCCGTCGCGGTTCTTGTCCGAGGTGCCGCGCGAGCTGTTCGACTTCCCGCAGGACATGCCGGTGGCGCCGCCGCCGCCGAAGCCGCGCAAGTGGGGCTACAGCTCGGAGGACGGCCCGCGCGTCGACCGCACCTACGATCAGTCGACCGAGTTCGGCGGAGATCCCGTCGGCATGCGCGTGATGCACTCGAGCTGGGGCCGCGGCGTGATCGAGTCCACCCGGGGGCAGGGCCCGAACGCCGTCGTCACCGTGAGGTTCGACAGCGGCGAGCGCAAGACGATCGTCGCGCGCTACCTCACTCAGCTATAAACGCAGACGTACATGCGCAGCTGGCTCATCTCGGCGTTGGCGCTCAAGACCCAGCAGGGCGGCGAAGAAGCGCTCAAGCGCCTCTGCCCGTTCGACTGGCTCGTCTGGGAGCCCGGCCAGTGGCGCCCGTCGCGCGCGAACATCGAGACGATGATGGGCCTGCCGCAGATGACCGCCGGCAGCATCGCCGCCGAGCCGAAAGAGGGCGAGTCGCTCGTCATCGCCCTCGAGCCGCGCCGCGACAAGAAGGACGTCACGCTCGGCCGCTCGGGCTGCGACCTCGTGATCGACGACCGCACGCTGTCGTCGCATCACCTCTCGTTCAACTTCGACGACCACCACTGGTGGGTCTACGACGTCGGCTCGCGCAACGGCTCGCTCATCGACGGGCGGAAGCTGACGAAAGACCCCGTGCGCCTCAGCGCCGGCGCGCGCATTCAGGCGGCGCAGGTGACGCTCACGTACTACACGCTCGAGACGATGTACGCGCGGCTCAAGGCGCGGCGGTCTTGAGCTTGTAGCCGAGCACGCGGCCGTCGCGCGGAGCCAGCATCACCACGCCGTCCTTCACCACCGCGCCGCCGCGCAGTTGGTGATCCACGCAGATCGTCTGCGGGGTGCCGAGCACGGCCGCGCAGCCCTCGCGCCCCTGCAGGACGGCAACTCCGCCTCGCACCGGAGCCGCCAGCGGAGCGGGCAGGGTGAACCGCTGCTTCTCCGTGCCGTCGACGGTGGCGAGCTCGACGACGTCGCCGCGCTGCAGCCCGACGCTCACGCGGTCGCCGGCGATGGCGAGCGTGTCGGGGGCGAAGGCGCCGAGCGTGACGCCCCAGCGCAGCGCTCCCGATTGCAGATCGAAGGCGGCCAGATCGCCGGCGGCGCGCGCGGCGACGACGAGCTCGTCGCTGCCGGCGAGGCCGACCGCCGGCTTCTCGTCGGCCCACAGGCGGTCTCCGGTGCCGGCTTGAAAGGCGGCGATGCCCCGGTCGCCGGAGACGATGACCGCCTCGCCCGCGGCGGCGAGGCGCGTGCCAGCGTCGGCGCGGGTCCACAGGTGGGTCCCCGTCTCGTCCACCGCCTCGACCGTGCCGTCGGGCGAGGCGATGAAGCCGTGAAGGCCGTCGCTGACGAGCGCGGCGCCGGGGACGCGCCGGCCGGGCAGCTTCCACCGGGGCTTGCCGGTCTTGACGTCGACGGCGCTCCACTCTCCGTTGTCGCAGGCGACCCACAAGGTGCCGCCGATGACGGCGGGGCGGTGGCGAACCGGCCGGCAGACCTCGGCCTTCCAGGTGAGCTCACCGTCGGTCGCGAAGCAGGCGGCGGCGCCGGTGTCGGTGATGGCGACGGCGCACAGGGGCGTCTCGGTGAGCCCGACGAACGACGGGGCGGCCGCGGCGCGCTCGAAGACCCGCTCGGCGCTGCCTCGGCACGCTACAGCCAGCAACAAGGCCGCGAGCGATAGGTTTGCGCCGACGCGCGTCACGTCGCAATGATGACGCGTATGTCTTCCATCCGCGACGATGAAACTCCGGAAGCCACGGGCATTCCGTCTACCGCCCGGCCTCCGTCGGCCCCGCCCACCATCGACATCCCCCGCATCGAGGTGACGCCGGAGCTGCTCAAGGCGCTGCCGAAGACGGACCTGCACTGCCACCTCGACGGCTCGATGCGGCTCAACACGATCCTCGAGCTCGCCGAGAAGCAGAAGGTGAAGCTGCCCGCGGACAACGCCGACGGCCTCGCGAAGGCGATTCACATGGGCGAGATCTGCAAGAGCCTCGACGACTACCTCGTCGCCTTCGACGTGACGCTGTCGGTGCTGCAGACGGAAGAGGCGCTGTACCGCGCCGCGTACGAGCTGGCGATCGACGCGGCCTCGGAGAACGTCCGCTACCTCGAGGTCCGCTACGCGCCGGTGCTGCACGAGCAGCGCGGCCTGAAGATGACGACGATCGTCGACTCGGTGCTCGAGGGCCTGCGCGCCGCGAAGCGCGAGACCGGCATCAAGTGCGGAGTGATCGTCTGCGGCATCCGCCACATGAGCCCCGAGACGTCACTGCGGCTCGCCGAGCTGTGCGTCGCGTACAAGAACCGCGGCGTCATCGGTTTCGATCTCGCGGGCGCCGAGCTCAACTTCCCCGCGAAGGATCACCGCGACGCGTTCCAGCTGATCTTGAAGAACAACGTCAACTGCACCGCGCACGCCGGCGAGGCCTACGGGCCCGAGTCGATCGCCCAGGCGATTCACTTCCTCGGAGCCCACCGCATCGGCCACGGCGTCCGCCTGCGCGAGAACGGCGACCTGCTGAACTACATCAATGATCACCGCATTCCCCTCGAGGTGTGCCCGTCGTCGAACGTGCAGACCGGCGCCGTGCCGCACATCAAGGCGCACCCGCTGAAGTTCTATTTCGATTACGGGCTGCGGGTGTGCATCAACACCGACAACCGGCTGATCACCGACACCACCGTGACGAAGGAGTACTGGATCGCGCACAAGGAGCTGAAGCTGTCGCTGGAGGATCTGACCACGGTGATCGTCTCCGGCTTCAAGAGCGCGTTCCTGCCGTTCCGCGAGAAGCAGGACATGCTCAAGGCCGTGAACGCGGAGATCGCGACCACGCTGCAGAACTGGCAGCGGAAGCTGACGCCGGTGAAGAAGCCGGCGTAGGTAGCGCCTCCGTTCACCGTGAGCGGAGCAGCCCGAAGGGCTGCGGAGTCGAAGGGCGCCCGAAGCCGACGCGTGGCCCGCGTCGACTGCAGGCCTTCGGCGTGCGCTCAGCGTGAACGGCGGCCAGTTCGACGCGGCACAGGCGCTACGGGCACCCGCCGACGCTCTCGTTCGACGCGGGGCAGAACGGCACCGGCGGCGGCGGATACACGTAGAGGAAGTTGAAGCACATCTCCCGCGACGTCTCTTCGCCCCACTCGGTGACGCCGGTCGCACCGACGGTGTCCCACGTGCAGCGGGTCATGATCCGGTCGCCGGGGCGGAACTGGAAGTTCGCGGGTTCGAGGTACTGCGACCCGAAGTCGTAGTTCGGCCGGTCGGTCACGACGGTGTCCGGCATGCCGCTGCGGATCAGCGTCGACTTCAGCGCGCGCCCGCGCACGTGCATGTGCGGCCACACCGTGAACACGTTGAACGTGGTGTTGAGCAGCGTCGGGTTCTGGCAATCGCCCTGGCCCCAGACCGCGGGGCAGTTCGGCGGCAGGCTGAAGCTCGTCGGGCCGATCGCGAGCACGCCGGCCTCGTTCTGCTTCAGCTGATCCGTCACGCAGATGTACGCGCCGCTCGAGTCCTGCCCCTGCACGTTGGCCGCGTTGTTGTAGTGAATCTGGATCACCAGCTGGTCGCCGTTGTTGATGGGGATGCCGACGTCCTGCGGAGGAATCATCGGACCCGCGCCGGGGCCCCACGCGTACAGCGCCTGCCAGTCGGCCTCGACGCCGCAGTTCGCCTCTGCCGGCTGCGCGTTCTTCTGGATGTCGCGGAAGAGCACGACGTGGTGCAGCACGCGCGCGTCGTCGATCACCTTGTCGATCTTGATCGCGTGCCGCTTCGCCGGCAGCGAGATCGTCCGCGCGAAGCACTGGTAGAAGTCCGCCGTCTGCGGAATCGTGAAGCTCGGTGCGACGATGTCGATCTTCGTCGAGCCCTGCGGACACCCCGGAGCCTCGGTGCCGCCGCCGGCGCTGCCGCCCGTGCCGCCGCTTCCGCCGCCGGTGCCGCCGCACGAGACGCTGCCCTGCGGAGCCCCCGCCATCGACCACTGCTGGATCGTCGCGATCTGCTGCGCCGTCAGCATCCGCGGAGGCTGTGGCATCGGCCGCACCGCCGCCCCCACGCGCGCCGCCATGCGCTGGTGGACCTTCTGGCCGGGGAACGCCGCGCTGTCGGCCTGCGTGTCTGCCCACGTCACCAGCGGCATCGGCGCGCCGAACAACGGCGGGTTCGAGTGACACTCGGCGCACGACGTCTTCAAGACGCTCTCGACGTCGCAGGGCAGCTGGCCCCCCATCGCCGAGCCGCCGCCGGTGCCGGAAGAGCCGCCCGTGCCGCCCGTACCGCTCGAGCCGCCGGTCCCCGACGAGCCGCCCGTGCCGGACGAGCCACCGCCGGTTCCGGTGCCGGAGCCGCCGCCGGTGTTCCCCGGAATGGCAGGCGGCGAGCACGCCGCGACGACGAGAGTCAGCACGAGAGAGCCCAGACGCATACGACACCTCGGTGAACGAGACGTGCGTCTTAGACCACACGAGCGAGGGCGCCGTCACGCCCCCCTCTCCCCACGAGGGGAGAGGGGGCGCTCACTCGACGCGCGCGCCCTTCGGGATGACCACGATGCCCGATTCCGTCACGGGGAACCGCTTCTTGTCGGCCTCCGGATCCACGCCGATTCGCGTGCCCGGCGGGATCACCACGTTCTTGTCGATGATCGCGCGGCGGACGATCGCGTGCCGGCCGATCTCCACGTTCTCGAGCAGCACCGACTCGTGCACCTGCGAGTACGAGTTCACGCGCACGCGCGGCGACAGCACCGACCGGTTCACGTGACCGCCCGAGATGATGCAGCCCTCGCTCACCAGCGAGTCCGTCGCGTAGCCGACGCGGTTGTGCTCGTGGTCCGCGAACACGAACTTCGCCGGCGGCAGGTTCGGGTTGCCGGTGAACACCGGCCACTGCTGGTTGTAGAAGTTGAAGATCGGCTCGACGCCGACGAGGTCCATGTTGCACTGGTAGTAGGCGTCGAGCGTCCCGACGTCTCTCCAGTAGCCGCGCTCGCGCTGGCCCTGGCCCGGCACCACGTTGCGCGCGAAGTCGTACGCGTACACCGGGACCTTCGAGTGCAGGTTCGCGAGGATGCTCTTGCCGAAGTCGTGCGACGACGACTCGATCTTCGCGTCGGCGGTGACCTCGCTCACCAGCGTGTCCGTCTCGAACAGGTAGTTGCCCATCGAGGCGAGGCACATCTTCGGGTTGCCCGGCATCGGCGGCGGGTTCTTCGGCTTCTCGAGGAAGCTCGTCACGCGGCCGGTCTCGTCGACGGCGATGATGCCGAACTGCGAGCCCTCTTCGATGGGCACCGGAATCGCCGCCACCGTGCACTGCGCCTTCTTCTCGAGGTGGAAGGCCTCCATCTGCCGAACGTCCATCTGGTAGACGTGATCGGCGCCGAACACGAACACGCGCTCGGGCGCCTCGTCGGTGATGAGGTTCAGGTTCTGCCAGATGGCGTCGGCGCTGCCGCGGTACCAGTCCGTGCCCATGCGCATCTGCGCCGGCACCGACTCGCAGTAGTGACCGAGGAAAGCGGTCATTCGCCACGACCGGCTCAGGTGGTTGTTGAGCGAGTCCGACTTGTACTGCGTCAGCACCTTGATCTTGTAGACGCCGCTGTTGACGAAGTTGCTGAGGCAGAAGTCGATGATGCGGTAGCGGCCGCCGAACGGCACGGCGGGCTTCGCTCGTTCTCGGGTCAACGGCTCGAGGCGGGTACCGGCTCCGCCAGCCAGAATCATTGCGAGTGATCGGGACATGGGCGCTTGGGGGAAGCCTAGATCGGGCTAGGGTGTAACCGGGATGCAGAGTCGGCGCTTGCTCATCAAACGCGGAATCTTCGGCGGAGCGCTCCTCGCCCTCGGCGGCGGCGCCACCGGCCTGCTGCTCCGCCGCGGCGCTGACGGCGCCGCTCCCGCCGAGGGCCTGCTCGTGCTCGGGCGCCGCGAGTACGCCGTGCTCGAGGCGGTCGCCCGCCGCTTCATCACCCCGCAGCCGGGCTGGCCGACGACCGACGAGCTGCGCGTCGCGTTCACCTGCGACCGCGTGCTCGCGCTCGCCGACGAGACCAGCCAGGTCGAGGTCCGACAGCTGCTCGAGCTGTTCGACAACGCGCTCGCCGGCTTCCTGCTCGGCCGGCGCGTGACGCCGTTCACGAAGCTGCCGCCCCAAGAGCAGGACGCCGTGCTCGCCGAGTGGCGCGACAGCCGCCTCGAGCTGCGCCGAACGGGGTACGTCGCGCTGCGCGCGCTCGTTACCTCCGCGTACTACGGCAACCCGCACTCGTGGGCGGCCGTCGGCTACAGCGGCCCCCCGAAGGCCTTTCACGACCCGAACGCGCCGGTGTGGAAGGGCGGCGGCGAGCCGCGCCCGCCCGGCAACGGCGTCTGGGTGGAGCCCACGTGAGCGGCCCCGCGCCCTTCGTGCCGGGGCAGGCGCTGCGTGCCGCCGACCAGGGCGCCCCCGGTGGCTCGCGGCACGGCCGCATCACCACCGGCGACGAGCTGCTGGAGAAGGACACGTCTCTATCCTGCGACGTCTGCATCATCGGCTCCGGCAGCGGAGGCGCCTGGCTCGCGCACGAGCTCTGCGCGAAGGGCCTCGACGTCGTGATGCTCGAAGAGGGCGGCTACCACACGCGCCGCGAGTTCGACCTCACCGAGGCGAACATGTACCCGAAGCTCTACCAGGAGCTCGGCAACCGGACGACGGACGATCTCTCCATCACGATGCTGCAGGGCCGCAGCGTCGGAGGCTCCACCACCGTCAACTGGTGCAGCTCCTTCCGCACGCCCGACCGCATCCTCGAGGTCTGGCGCGAGCGGCACGGCCTCGAGGAGCTCACCCCCGAGGCGCTGACCCCCCACTGGGAAGCCGCCGAGAAGCGCCTGCACATCGCCGAGTGGCCGGAAGGCCTCATCAACCGGAACAACCGCATCTTGTGGGACGGCCTGGGCAAGCTCGGCTACGAGCGCGGCCTCATCCGCCGCAACGTGAACGGCTGCGCGAACCTCGGCTACTGCGGCCTGGGCTGCCCCATCGACGCGAAGCAGTCGATGCTGGTGACCGTGCTGCCCGACGCGGTCGAGAAGGGCTTGAGGCTCTTCGCGAACGTCTCGGTGCGGCGCCTCGAGAGCTCCGGCCGCAAGGTCACCCGCGTCGTCGCCGACGTGCTCGACCCGAAGACCGATCGCCGCAGCGGCCGCACGTTCACCGTGCAGGCGAAGGCGACCGCCGTCTGCGGCGGCGCGGTGAACTCCCCGGCGTTGCTGCTGCGCTCGGGCCTCGACGCCGCCGGCCGCGTCGGCCAGCGCACGTGGCTGCACCCCGTCGTCGTCATGCTGTCGATGTTCGAGGAGCCGGTGAACGCCTTCTCCGGCGCCCCGCAGTCCGTCTACTCGCACCACTTCATCGAGCGCGGAGAGGGGAAGATGGGCTTCTTCCTCGAGGTGCCTCCGGTGCACCCCATGCTCGGAGCGGTCGTCGCGACGGGCGTCGGCGGTCAGTTCCAGCAGTTCATGGCGAAGCTGCCGCACATCAACGCGATGATCGCGATCAACGTCGACGGCCTGCTGCCGAACGAGAAGGGCGGCACCGTGCGCCTGCGCGACTCGGGCTACGGCCGGCACTCGTTCAACTACGAGCTGCCGCCCGAGTTCTGGGAGGCCGCCCGCACCGCCTGCCGCGAGATGGCGCGCCTGCAGTTCGCCGCCGGCGCCAAGATGGTGCACTCGCTGCACCTCGACCCCGTCGTGATGCAGAGCGAGAAAGATCTCGCGCTGCTCGACGCGGCGCCGTTCGAGAAGCTGAAGATGCGCGTCGTCTCCGCCCACCTGATGGGCGGCTGCGCGGCCGGCAAGGACCCGAGCCGGTCGGTCGTCGATCCGCACTTCCGCTTCCACGGGCTCGACAACCTGTTCGTCGTCGACGGCTCCGTGTTCCCGACGTCTCTGGGCGTCAACCCGCAGCTCACCATCTTCGGCCTCGCGCGCTGGGCGTCGCAGCACGTCGCCGCGGCGGTCTGATGCGGCTGCAGGTCGAAGCGACGCGCTCGACCGAGCGCCGGCGGCACATCGAGACCTTCGTGCTGCGCGCTCCCAACGGCGGAGAGGGCGTGCTGCAGATCATCCGCCACGTCGACGGCGCGCGCGTCGAGGCCCGAGGCCAGGCGACGCTCTCGTCCCGAGATCACGCCAAGGGCTACGGCCTGCTCGCGGCGCTGGGCGTCGCTGCCGAGGGGCGCACCGGAGAGCGGCAGCGCTTCTCGTGCCCGGCCGTGCTCTCCGACGGCAGCGCCTCGTGGCGCGAGTACACGCTCGAGCTGCCCGGCGCCGTGGCCGCGCTCACCATCGCCGACCGCGAGGGGGACATCGTCGTGCGCGAGGGCCACGACGCGTTCGCCACGGTCGCGCGCATCGCGTGGGGCGAGGGCGTCGGCCCGCGCGCTCCGCGGCCGCCGGGCGTCACCGTCAGCGCCCCCGAGCTCGTGCGCGGGGCAGAGTCGCTCAAGCTCGTCCCCGGCGGAGACCGGCTGCTCGGACTCGATGCGAAGGGCGGCCTGTTCCGGTGGGACGATCTCGAGAAGAAGCCGCACCGGCTCGCGAACCTGGAGCTCACCGTCACCACGCTCGCCGTCGGAGCCGGCCGCCTCGCCGCGTGCGGCGCCGCCCACGGAGCGACCGGCACCTGGCGCGTCGTCCTCGTCGAGCTCGCGACGGGAAAGCTCGAGACGGTGGTCGACAGCAACGACGACTTTCCGTTCCTGAACGCCGGGCTCGAGGTGACCGCCGAGCGCGTCGCCGTGACCTGGGAGGGCGAGGTCCGCGTGTACTCCGGCGGAGGTCTCGTCAGCCGCGGGCCGGCGGCTCCTGCGCCGCCGCGCGTTCATCGCCACGAGGGCCGCGAGCTCGAGGCCGACGAGGACGGCAACCTGCGCGTCGGCCAGCGCGTGTGGTGCCCGATCGTCGAGGCGGATCGCCGCTGCGTTCGCGCGCTGCGGCAGGCTGCGCCGCGCTGGTTCGCCGGAGGCGTGCTGCTCGACAGCGATCGCCGCGTGGTGCTCGACCTCGACACCCTCGAGGCGTGGCCGGTGCTCGACGCGGCCGACACGCGGCTGCTCGCGGTCATCGGGGATGACACGCTGGTCGTCGATCCCCAATCCGAAGGGCGGCCGAAGTACGTGCGCGTCGAACGGCGCTGAGGCGTGCGCCTTGCAACCTCTATGGGTCGCAAGGAGATCGCCATGGCACGACAGGTAAGACGGGGCAAACGCAGCGCAGGCCGTCGCAAGCCGGCAGGAAGGGCACGTAGCGAATCGCCGCAGGGTGGGGCGACCCGGTTCACGCCCGAGCGCGCGCATCGCTCGCGCGGACCCGGCCATGCAGGGCAGGGCCGTGGAGACCTGCGCCACCTCGAGCTCGGCAAGTCGAAGGAGCGCCGCCGCGCCGGCGCGGACTCGAACCTTCGGACCGAAGATTCTCAACGCGGTCCGCGCAGCGACGAAGCGGCCGCCGCGGAGCCCGGCGTGGGGACGCGCCGTGAAGGCGAGCTCGGCTTCGACGCCGAGGCGTACCCGCAGTCGCAGCGCTTCGGCGGCCCCTCGTACGGGTCGGACCCCGACGCCGTCGGCGCCCGGTACGACGACCTTGGCGGGGAGAACGACGGCGACGACTTCGGCTCGGCTCGCGCGCGCGGTGAGGCAGAGCGCGTCGCGTGGGCCCGTCCCGGTTCGTACAACGAAGAGCACGACCTGGACGAGTGGGAAGACCGCGCGAACGAGCTGGGCAACGATCGCAGCTTCCGCCGACGGCGCTGACGGAGGCGGCAGGCCACGGACTGCGGAAAGCCGCACCGCTCAGCGGCCCGCGACCCGAGCACACGGTCGGCTGCACACGCTGCGAAGCGGTTCCGCGGCCGCTGGGCAGCGGGTCCCAGCGGGTGGTGTGCCCCCGCTCCATTTCCCGGCCGATGAGGGGCCCCGAAGGGCCCGAGGTCCGCGACTCACACGGCCGTGAAAAAGAGAAGAAGCGTGAATCGCGGTTCGCGCTTTTGACGACCCCAACCTCGCGATTTCACATTGCGCGAACGGCGAATCGCGATTCACCGTTCTTCTCTTTTTCACCACCGCGAGGCCCCCGCCCCTTTGCGGCTACCAGCGGCGGGCTCGCGAGGTGAAAACGGGCACGCGAGCCGGAGCCCGGCGGGCAGAGCTCCGGCAGTCGCCGCGGGCCAACAGGCGCCGCTGGGCTCCTTCACACGGCAGCGGGGCCTGGTGTGCAAGCTCCTGCGCGGCGCTGCGCAAGAGCTCGAGCAACGGCTCGCGCGGGTGGATGCAACGAGGTTCTTTCATGCCCCCAACACACCGGCCGCCCGGCTCGAGTGCACCGTCAGGCGATGAGCACCAGCCACGCGGCCGCGATGGCCAGCGTCGCGAGGGTGACGGGCACGCCGAGCCTGGCGTGGGACTTCCAATCGATGACCACGCCGTGCGCCTTCGCCGACTCGACGACGATGATGTTCGCGACCGAGCCCACGATGATGAGGTTGCCGGCCAGCGTGCTCGCGAGCGCGAGCGCCGGGCCCGCGAGCGGGTGCGTCGCCGCCGGCAGCAGCAGCATCACCGCCGGCACGTTGGAGACCACGTTGCTCAGCACGACGCTCGCCCCGAACAGCACCGACGGCTCGTACAGCGACGGCATCGCCTCGATGGTCTTGGCGACGAGCCCGGTGTGCTCCAGCGCTCCGTTCACGACGAACAGGCCGGCGAAGAGGACGAGCAGCGACCAGTCGACGAGGCCGAGCATGTCGCGCGACTGGAGCTTGCGGCTCATCAGCATCAGGCCGGCCGCTCCGAGCGCGAGCACCTCGCGGGGCCACGGCGAGACGCAGAACGCCACCATGAGGGCCGTGGCGATGCCGAGGCCCTTGAACGTCTGCCAGGCGTTGAACGGCCGCGGCGCGAGGATCTCGATGCGGGCGGCGTGGCCGGTGTCCGCAGGCTCGTCGGCGCCGAGCGCGACGATCGGCGCGCTCGGCGTCCAGCGCCCGCGCACGAGCACGACGATGATCGCCCAGGTGGCCACGAGGCTGATGGCGGAGGGCACCGCGGCCTGCGCGAGGTAGCGCGGGAACGACAGCTTCAGCGCCTGGCCGATGAGCATGTTCTGCGGATTGCCGATCAGCGTGGCGGCGGAGCCGATGTTCGCGGCGCAGGCGACTCCGATCGCGAACGGCACCGGGTCCAGCCCGCGCCGCCGGCACGCGAGGATGATGACCGGAGTCACCGCGAGGCAGACGACGTCGTTCGTGAACACCGCAGACAGCGCGCCGACGGCGAGCACGAGCAGCAGCAGAAAGCGCGGCGGCGTGGCGTCGAGCCCGGCGAGCTTCGTCGTGACGGCAGAGTAGAAGCCTCCGAGCCGCAGCTGCGCCGAGAGCACCATCAGGCCGAACAGCAGCGCGAGCGTGCGGACGTCGAGCGAGGCCTGCGCGGCCTCGAGCGTGACGGCGCCGGTGCCGATGAGCACGAGCGCGCCGAGCAGGGCGATGCCGGTGCGGTCGAGCTGCAGCTTCGGCAGCTCCCCGAGGAACATGCCGAAGTACACGACGACGAAGACCGCGACGATCTCGGTCGTCACTTCGCGAGGTCCGTCAGGTTCCCTGCGTGTCCGTGTTCTCGCCGGACGCGGCCTTCTCGCCCGGCTTCGGCGGGTGCTGAACCTCGCTCGCCGGCCACTTCACGGCGGCATCGAGGTACGCCTTCGCGTTCTTCGGCTTCTTCTTGCCCTCGTCGACGTGCACCTCGGGCTTGCCGCCCTGCGCGGTGATCACCTTCACGTCGTCGCAGAAGTGCCACTCGGTCTTCCCGGTCTCGTCTTCGGCCGCGTAGAAGATCTCGACGGCGCCGGGCTTGCCGGAGCACCACGACTCGCGCGCCTCTTTCATCGCGTCGGCCTGCGCGGCCTTCCACCTGTTGAGCTCGAGCTTCTCTTTGAGCGTGGCGATCATCGCGGGCGCGTCGGCGAGCCGCTTGCGGGCCTGCTGCGAGAGCTCGTCGGCGGTCTTCCCGCTGTCCTGGACTCCGCTGGTCTTCGGATAGGGGCACTTCGCAGTGCCGCTCACCTGCGAGTCGAGGCCGTCGAGCGCGGGACCCAGGTTCGCCTGTGCGTCTTCGAGCGCCTTCACCTGCTCGGGCGTCCACGACGGATCATCGGCCGGCTTGTTCGTCTGCGCGAGGAACTCGGTGAGCAGCGCGTTCCACGCCTCGAGCTGAGACCAGTGCGTCATCGCGTCGACGGCGCACGCGTCCTGCCCGCGCCAGTCGCGATACTCGGCGTGCTTGCCGGCGAGATCGATGGAGGACGCGGGAGATTTCGGCGCTGCCTTCTTGTGCGCACATCCCACGACAGCCAGCGCCACGACCCACATTCGCAATCGCATGAGAGTGCAAGACCGTAACACGGCTGTGCTAATTATCGGGGGGCATGGGCGGCCAGGAAACTCGGGTCACCAAGATCTCAAAGCTGCAGGACAGAATCCCCGTCAGCACGGAGAGCTGTCTCGTAGAAATCCACGGCCCCGAGCTTGGGAAGAAGTACGTCCTCGACGAAGAAGAGTTCACGATCGGTCGCGATGTGAAGAACAACATCGTGGTCGATCTCGACAACGTGTCGCGGCGTCACGCGAAGATCTCCACGCGCGCCGGCAAGCACTTCGTCTCGGATCTCGGCTCGACCAACGGCACCTATCTGAACGACGAAGAGGTGCTGCAGGAGCAGCCCTTGCGCTCGGGCGACTTCGTGAAGGTCGGCGGCAGCATCTTCAAGTTCCTGCAGGGCGGGAACATCGAGACGCTGTACCACGAGGAGATCTACCAGCTCACGATCGTCGACGGCCTCACGCAGGTGAACAACAAGAGGTACTTCCTCGAGTTCCTCGAGCGCGAGATGGGCCGGTGCCATCGGTACAACCGGGCGCTGTCGCTCATCATGTTCGACATCGATCACTTCAAGAAGATCAACGACACCAACGGCCACCTCGCCGGCGACTACGTGCTGCGCGAGCTCGCCGGTCTCGTGCGCCAGCGCATCCGCAAGGAAGAGTGCTTCGCGCGGTACGGCGGCGAAGAGTTCGCGGTCGTGATGCCGGAAGCCGGCCCCGAGAACGCCCGGCGGTTCTCCGAGAAGATCCGCAAGCTCGTCGAAGATCACCACTTCGCGTTCGAGGGGAAGGACATCCCCGTCACGGTCTCGATCGGCGTCGCCGACATGACCGGCGACATGACCGAGCCGATGCAGTTCATCAAGGGCGCGGACGCGAACCTGTACAAGGCCAAGAAGGCCGGCCGAAACAGAGTCGTCGGCTGAACAGCGTGGCGATTCTCGCCGCCGCGTTTGCCGGATTCGTTCTCGGGGCACTTCAGTCGGCGGTGGTCGAACTCGCGTTGAAGCGCGGGGGCCGAGTCGATGTCGGAACCTGGGTGGTGTGGGGGTTCATCGTCGCGGTGCCCTCTGTGTTGTCGGCAAGCTTCCTCGGCGTCTGGGCGATCGCAGTCGCGATCATCGTTGCAGCGACAGTCGCCGGCTCCAGCGCGCTGAGCATCAGGCGCGAACTGAGTCGCGCCGGGGGAGCGGTGACCAGCGACCGAGCGCGCTAGATGGATACCTAAGCGGAGCATCCGGATCTATCGATCCCGATCGCGATCGCGATCGCGATCCCGGCCTCCAGCGGCCAGCGATCAGAACGTGAGCCGCACGCCGAGGTTGCCGCCGAGGTACGTGTCGACGGCGCCGCCCGCGCGGTACGTGTCGGTCGGCTCGGGCGAGAACCCCAGGCCGTAGCGAATGAAGTCGAACGCGAGCCGAATCGAGAGCGGCCCGAAGATCCGATAGCCGGCGCCGAGCTGGCCCTCGATGCCGAAGTTCGAGCCGCGCTTGAAGAAGCCGTCGGCGGCCGGCGAGATGATCTGCCCCGACGACAGCACGATGTGCACGGCGAACTTCGCGAAGATGAGGAAGCCCGAGTCCGAGAACGGCAGCTCGCCTGCGATGCCCGGCCGAATCGACGTGTACGAGACGTTCGGCAGACCGTCGAGCGTCGAGCCGTCGGTGCCGGTGCCGACCGAGAAGCTGCGGTTCGCGTAGCCGACGAACGGGATGATCGCCGCGTCGAGCGACTCGATCGGCCGAATGCGGAAGCGCAGCGAGAAGTCGAAGTGCTGCAGCGTCGTCGGCCACGTGACGTCGGTGCCGCTGCGCCGCGACTTGAGCCCCACCGCGTACGCGAACGAGCCGTCGACGCCAATGCCGGTGAGGAAGCCCTTCATGAACAGCGCGAGCGGGTAGAACTCGGCGCGAATCGTCGGCGCCACGATGAGGCCCGCGCTGTAGCTGCGCAGGTTGTTCGTCTCCGGCGCGTTGTACGAGAAGTTCCGCGAGAACAGGTCGACGCCCACCTCGATCGCGACGAACGGATCTTTCACCGGCTTCCGCGGAGCTGGAGCGTCCTCGTCGGGCGGCGTCTCCGGCTTGCGCTCCTCTTCCTTCGGCGGCGGAGGCGGCGCTTCAGGGTCCTTCACGCGCTTGCCGCGCTTCGGGGGCTCCTCCGGCGGCGGCGCCTCTTCCTCCTTCTTCTCTTCGTCTTCCTTCTTCGGCTCTTCCTTGGGCTCTTCCTTCTTCGGAGGGGGAGGCGCCTCTTCCTCCTTCTTCTCCTCGAGGCTCATCGCCTTCGTCAGCGCGCCGAGCGCCTGCTCCAGCGTCTTGTCCGGCAGCGAGTTGCCCGTGTACGTGAAGCTCTTCTTCAGCTTCGGCGCGCCGGGCCTGGTGACGACCTGCAGGTCGAGCGTCTTCTTCGCGCCCTTCGCCTTCACGGTGCCGGTGACGAAGAAGTCGACCTTCTCCTTCTTGCCCTTTGCGAAGTCGGGCTTGCCGCCCTTCGTGACCTTCTTCGGGTCCACGCACGCGTTCGAAGAGCAGAGGTTGTCGGCGATCTGATCGCGGACGGTGCTGGCTCCGGGGCCCTTGAACGGCGCGATGGAGAGCTTCTCGGCAAACGCTGAAGGCGCGAGCAGCAGGGCCGCGCCGAGGATGATCCCCAGGGGCTTTTGCCCCTGCCCCCGCCGGGAGGCGGCGGATACCCGTAGGGCCGCCCCGGGCCAGTTGGTCATGGTGTGCTAAGAAACTTCGAACCCGTGACCCACGCAAGTTCGAATCCAGCGCTCGAACAGTTCATCCGGAGCATCCCGCTGTTCTCGCTGGTCGACCCGCCGGAGATGATGGACATCTTGCGCCTGCTGCGTCCGGTCGAGCTGGAGGCCGGCAAGGTGCTCTTCCGCGAGGGTGAGCCCGGCAAGGCGATGTGGGTGATGGGGAAGGGCGTCGAGGTGACCGTCAGCGCGACGCCGGCGGGCCAGAAGCGGCCGGTCGTCGTCGCCTACGCGCGCGAAGGTGAGGTCCTCGGAGAGATGGCGCTCGTCGACGACGGCCCGCGCTCGGGCACCGCGGTGGTGGTGCAGGGCGGCCACGCGCACGAGATCGACGCCAACGAGTTCCACGCCCTGCGCAGCACGTTCAACCCGGCGGCGTTCAAGGTGCTGCGGCGCGTCTGCGTCGACCTCTGCTCGCGCCTGCGCGCGACGAACGAGCGCATCGTGCCGTCGAGCCACACCTCGGTGCAGACGCCGTCGGTGACGTCGACGAAGCGGCCTCCTCCGAAGGTGATGGACGAGTTCCCCCCGTTCAAGGCGCTGCCCGCGACGGTGAAGCTCGCGCTCGGCCAGAAGCTGCAGCTCATCGAGGTGAACGAGGTGACCCCGCTGTTCGCCGAGGGCGAGCCCAGCGACGGCGCCTGGTTCCTCGTCGACGGAGAGGTCAGCGTCGGCCGCAACGGCAAGACGCTCGCGAACCTCACGCCGGGCTCGATGTTCGGGCTCGTGTCCGCCATCGATCAGGGCACGCGCTCGGCGAGCTGCGTCACCACCGGCCCGGCCCGGCTGCTCAAGCTCGCCGAGAAGGACTTCGACGGACTGTTCGCCTCGCACCACCGCTTCGCGTTTCAGATCGTCGACCTCGCCGCCCGCCAGCTCGTCTTCCACCTGCGGCAGGCGAACGCGATGCTGTCGCTGCCCGGCAAGGCCCCGCAGCAGAAAGCAGTGGCCCCGCCCCAGCCGGCGAAGAGGTTCGACGAGATCGACCCGGCCGCCATGGAGATCGACTTCGACCTCGACGACATCAAGCTCGAGCCCGAAGCGGGGATCCTGGGTTGATTTTCTTGGGGGTTACCCTTAGGTGACCTCCATGTCCGTGAACATCCAGCTCGAGTGGACTCCCAACCCGTCGACGCTGAAGTACGTCGTCGACATGAAGCTCTTGCCCAGCGGGGCGATGAACTTCACGAAGCCGGAGCTGGCGACCGACAAGTCGCCGCTCGCCGAGAAGCTCTTCGGCATCAAGGGCGTCGTCGGCGTGATGATCGGCACCAACTTCGTCACCGTCACCAAGGGCGACGAGGGCGAGTGGGACGAGCTCAACGACGGCGTGATGATGGCGCTCGACAAGCACCTCGGCGAGGGCGGCGTCGCCGTGAAGCCCGAGGTCCTCGAAGAGCGCGCCCGCGCCATGGCCGCCAACGGCGGAGCCATCGAAGAGCGCATCAAGGAGATCCTCGAGGCCGAGATTCGCCCCGCCGTCGCGCAGGACGGCGGAGACATCACGCTCGACAAGTTCGAGAACGGCGTCGTCTACCTGCACATGCAGGGGTCCTGCTCCGGCTGCCCGTCGTCGACGGCGACGCTGAAGATGGGCATCGAGTCCCGCCTCAAGGAGTCGATCCCCGAGGTCACGGAAGTCGTCGCGGTCTGAAAGAGCCGTGAACGCCCGCCGCCAGGTCGCGGCATCTCGCGTGCGGCGCGAGCTGTTGCCCGAGCAGTCTCCCGAGCTGCTCAAAGAGCTGCACCTGCTCACCCGCGACGGGCGCCTCAACGCCGACTCGCTGCGCAAGCTCAAGCAGGTGAACCACCTGGTGGGCCTGCTCACGCCCGCGCTCGACGACGTCCTCCAGCGGTTCGGCGCTCCGGTCATCGTCGACGTCGGCTCGGGCAACGCGTACCTCGGCTTCGTCCTCTACGAGCTGTTCATGAAGGAGAAGGGCGAGCTGCTCTCGGTCGAGTCGCGCGCCGAGCTCACGCAGAAGGCGACGCAGCGCGCGAAGAGCCTGGGCTTCGACCGGATGAAGTTCGAGACCGCCGCCATCGCGACGGCCGCGTACCCCGAGCGCCTTCACCTGCTCACCGCGCTGCACGCGTGCGACACCGCCACCGACGACGCGATCGCCGTGGCGTTGAAGCACAACGCCGATCACATCGCGCTCGTGCCGTGCTGCCAGGCCGAGGTGGCGCAGCAGCTCAAGGCCTCGAAGGAGTCTCCGCTGCACGTGCTGTTCGAGCACCCGATGCACCGGCGCGAGTTCGGCTCGCACCTCACCAACGTCATCCGCGCGCTGGTGCTCGAGGCGCACGGCTACCAGGTGACGGTGACCGAGCTCACCGGCTGGGAGCACAGCTTGAAGAACGAGCTCATCCTCGGCCGGAAGATCCGCGGCGAGAGCCGCGAGGCGAAGGCGAAGCTCGAGCACCTGCTGCAGCAGACCGGCGCGAAGCCGAAGATCGTGCGCGCGCTCGAGCGCAGCTAATCTCCTTCCCCGGCAATGGGGGACGGGAAGGACGCCAACACCGTGACGGTCTCCGAGCGGCCGGCGCCAGAGCCGATCTCCGTCGATCGCTCGCCGTCGCTCACCGGAATCTCACGCGAGCTTCCGCTGCCCTCGCCGGAGACCGTGCTGCTGCGCGCCGAGATGTTGCAGTCGCGCCGCACGGCCGTCGCGGGGCTCATCTTCAACACGCTCGGCCTGCTCGTGGTGCCGTTCGTCGGCGGCGACTACTGGGCGCAGACGCTCTGCATGGTGGGGCTCGCCCTCGCCGAGCTCAACAACCTGTGGCTGCTGTTCATCTCCACCAGCGAGCGCCGCTACAGCCAGGGGCGGCTGATGGCGTACTTCGCCGTCGCGCCGGTGCTGAACACCGGCATCATCTACTACCTGGGGGTGTTCGGCCCGGTGCTGGTGATGCTGGTGCTCAACGTCTACACCGCGTGCCTCGGCTACGGCCGCGCCGTCGCGCGCGTGACGCTCGTGGGCGGCATCGCGCCGGTCGCCGTGCTCGGCCTGTTGATGTCCACCGGCATCATCGGAGATCCCGGCATCATCACCGCGGCGCGTGGCATTCCGCTCTGGGCCCGCTCGATTCACGTCGGCGCGTTCGCGGCGTTCCTGGTGCTGGTCTACCTGCAGGCCCGTGCGGCGCGCGAAATGATGCTCGCCTCGCTGCGCGAGCGCGACGAAGCCGTGCGGCGCGCCTCACACCGCGAAGCCCTGTTCCTCGAGGCCCGGCAGGATCTCGAGCGCGCGCTGCAGGCCGGCGGGCTCGGCCGCTTCACCGAGCAGACGCTGGGCTCGTACCGCCTCGGCGCCGTCATCGGCCGCGGGGGCATGGGCGAGGTCTACGAGGCCGTGCACGTGCAGACCCAGGCGCCCGCGGCCGTGAAGCTGCTCTTGCCCGAGGTGCTGGGCCGCCCCGAGCTCGTCCGCCGCTTCCTGCGCGAGGTCAGCATCGCCGCGTCGTTCGACTCGCCGCACGTCGTGCGGGTCTTCGAGGTCGGCGGCGAGACGGCCCCGCTGCCGTACCTCGCGATGGAGCGCCTGCGCGGCGAGGACCTCGCCCAGGTGCTCCGCAAGGAGACCCGGCTGCAGCCCGCCGCCGCCGTCGAGCTCGTGCGCCAGGTCGGCCGAGGTCTCGCCGCCGCGGCCGCCGCCGGCGTCATCCACCGCGACTTGAAGCCGCAGAACGTCTTCCGCCACCAGCCGGAGAAGGAGGGCGAGCCGCCGGTCTGGAAGATCCTCGACTTCGGCATCGCGACGCTCGAGCAGCAGACGAGCGGCCTCACCCTGGGCGACGCGGTGATCGGCACTCCGCAGTACATGGCCCCCGAGCAGGTGCGGCACGAGCCCGTCAGCGCGCGGACGGACCTGTATGCGCTCGGCGCCATCGCGTACCGCGCCATCACCGGGAACCCGCCGTTCAAGCAGGGCGACTTCACCGAGGTCCTCACCGCGGTGCTCAGCCGCCTGCCGGTGCGGCCGAGCGCGATCGCGCGGGTGCCGCGGGAGATCGATCTCGTGCTCGCCATCGCGCTCGCGAAGGCGCCCGTCGACCGCTTCGCCACAGGCGACGAGCTCGCCGACGCGCTCGCGGCCGCGTTCGACCGCCGCCTGTCGCCAGAGCTCGCGCGCCGTGCTGCGATGCTGCTGGTGAAGCTGCCGTGGCGAGAGGTCTAAGAAGGCGACGTGCTGTTCGTGACCTGCACTCCGGGATTGGAAGCGGCGCTCGCCGAGGAGCTGCGCGAGCTGGGCTTCAGGGGCCGCGAGGTGACCGGCGGCTTCGAGACGAACGGCGACTTCAAGCGCATCGCTCACCACTCGCGCATCGCGAGCGCGGTGAAGCAGGGCGGCCGCGAGCTCGCGTCGGATCTGTACAAGCGCGGCTACCGCGAGGAGATCGGCCGGGCGCCGATGCGCGAGACGCTCGCCGCGGGCGTGCTGCGCCTCGCCCGCTACCGCGGCGACGAGCCGGTGTGGGACCCGATGTGCGGCGCCGGCACGCTGCTCATCGAGGCCGCGCTGATCGCCCACGGCATCGCGCCAGGGGACTTGAAGGCCGGGCCGACGCGCAAGGCTGCGGCGATGCTGAAGGGCACCGACCTGAACGCCGGCGCCCTCGGAGTCACCCGCCGCAACGCCCGCCGCGCCGGCGTCACGCTCGAGCTCGAGCGCGCCGACGCCGCGAAGATCCGGCCGCCCGGCGGGCCACCCGGGCTGCTCGTCAGCAACTTCCCGTACGGGAAGCGGGTCGAGAAGGGCGACCTCGACGCCGTGCTGCAGAACTTCGCGGAGCACTTCCGCGGCTGGCGCTTCGCGTTTCTCATGCAGGGCCGCCTGCACGTGCTGAAGGCCGCCGAGGAGCACGAGCTGAGCAACGGCGGCCTGCGTTGCCGCCTCTACGTCGGAGTCTGCTAGCAGGCCGCTGAGAAACGGCTGCACGGCCCGATCTCTTCGTTGCCGGCTCCGGTCCGTGCTCACGTACCAGACGACGTACGCTCCGCGCGGTCCTCGCCGGCGCCTCGACCTCGTGCCGTTCGCTCGTTTCTCAGCAGCCTGCTAGAGACGCGCGCCATGTCATCAGACAAGGCGCTCTCGCACTACTCTCAGAAGAAGACCGAATACCTCGAAGACCTGAAGTCGCTGGTCCGCATTCCCTCGGTGTCGTTCGAGGGGTTCGACCCGAAGAACGTGCGCGCGAGCGCCGAGGCGACGGCGGCGCTGCTGAAGAAGCGCGGCTTCGACAACGTGCAGCTGCTCGAGGTCGAGGGCGCCCACCCGTACGCGTACGGCGAGATCCTGAAGGCGCCGGGCAAGCCGACGCTGCTGCTCTACGCGCACCACGACGTGCAGCCGGCGGGCGACGCCGAGGCGTGGAAGAGCCCCCCGTTCGAGCCGACCGAGCGCGACGGCCGCCTGTACGGCCGCGGCGCCGCCGACGACAAGGCGGGCATCGTGGTGCACACCAGCGCCGTCGACGCGTGGCTCAAGGGCGCCGGCGCCCTGCCGCTGAACGTGAAGGTGATCATCGAGGGCGAAGAGGAGATCGGCTCGGAGCACCTCTCGGCGTTCCTGAACAAGCACAAGGCGCTGGTGAAGGCCGACGCCATCGTGCTCACCGACACCGGCAACTTCGAGACGGGCCTGCCGTCGATCACCACCGCGCTGCGCGGCCTGGTCACCGTCGACGTCGAGGTGAAGGCGCTCAAGCAGTCGGTGCACTCGGGCATGTGGGGCGGCCCGATTCCGGACCCGGCGATGGGCCTGTGCCGCATGCTCGCGCAGCTCTCGAACCCCGACGGGACCATCAACCTCCCCGGCATCAAGGAGAAGATCCGCCCGCTGACGCCGGAGGAGAAGAAGAGCATCGCGTCGCTGCCGACGGATGACGCCACGTTCCGCCGCCAGGCCGGAATGCTCGACGGAGTCCAGCTGCTCGGCGGCCGGCCGCCCTGGGAGACGAACTGGCGGCAGCCGTCGATCTCCGTGAACGCGTTCCAGGCGAGCACCCGCAAAGACGCGCGCAACATCATCTGCGAGTCGGCGTGGGCGCGCGTCGGCATCCGCCTGGTGCCCGACCTCGACCCCCTCGAGGTGCGCAAGCAGCTCGCCGATGCCCTGCGCAACTCGGCGCCGTGGGGGCTGCAGGTCACGGTGAAGGAAGAGCAGGCCGCGAAGTGGTGGTACACGGACCCGTCGGGCCCGGCGTTCCAGGCGGCGTTCCGCGCGCTGAAGAAGGGCTACGGAGTCGACGCCGTCGCCATGGGCTGCGGCGGCTCGATCCCCTTCGTCGAGCCGTTCGCCAAGGAGCTCGGCGGCGTCCCCGCGCTGCTCATCGGCGTCGAAGATCCGTACACGAACGCGCACTCCGAGAACGAGAGCCTGCACCTGGGCGACTTCGACAAGGCGATCAAGAGCGCGATTCACCTCTACGAAGAGCTGGCGAGCACCATCAGCGCCAGGTGACGCGGTCCCCGCAAAAACGAAGCGGGCGGAAGCGCATGGCCTCCACCCGCCTCGAGTCGCGCCGCCGTTCACGGTCGGCGGCGCTGTCTTAGGACCTATCGACCCGTTACGGAGCGCAGCTGCCGTTGAGGCACCGCTCGCCGGTCGGGCAGTCGCAGTTCGTCGTGCAGACCGTCGCCGTCGGCGGCAGGCAGTAGCCGATGCGGCAGGTGGTGCCGGTCGCGCAGGTGGTCGAAGCCGTGCACTGGGTGCGGCACTGGCCGTCGACGCAGTCCTGACCGCTCATGCAGTGCGCCGACTGGGTGCAGGTGCCGGCAGGCCGCGGCTTGCAGAGGCCGCCCTGGCAGGTGTTGTTGCCCGAGCAGTCGATGTCCGCGCTGCAGCCCTTCACGCACACGTTGTTGATGCACCAGGCGCCCGCGCCGCAGTCCGCGTTGAACGTGCAGCTCGTGGTGCCGCTGCCGCCGCCCGTGCCGGAGCTGCCGCCGGTGCCGCTGCTGCCGCCCGTGCCGCTGCTGCCGCCGCTGCCGCCCGTGCCGCTGCTGCCGCCGGTGCCGCCGTCAGCGCCGTTGCCGCCGCCCGTGCCGCCCGGCTTCGGAGCGCAGTAGCCGCTCTGGCACGAGTCGCCCGCCGCGCAGTCGACGTCACGCGCGCAGGGACGGTTGCAGTAGCCGTTGATGCAGGTGTCCATGCCGCACTGCGAGCTCGTGGAGCAGGGCTTCGCGTTCGGCGGAATCACCTGGCAGCTGCCCGAGCGGCAGTACTCGCCGGAGTGGCAGTCGGAGTTCGCGGTGCAGCTCTCCGCGCAGGTGCCGTTCACGCAGGCCCTTCCGGCGCTGCAGTCATTCGAGGTGCTGCACGTCGGCAGCGGCTGGCACGTGCCGGCCTTGCAGCCGCACGACTTGTGACAGTCGGACGTCTGGGTGCAGGCGGAGCCCGGACACCCCTCCTTACAGTCTCCCCAGGGGCCTTCGGCCTCCCAGTTTTCGACGAAGCATCCGGACAGCGCCAGGACAGGCACGACCAACAGGGCTCTGAAATTCTTCATGGGTGTGGGCTCTTTCGTTTCAGATGCGGAAGCGACCGCATTCGGAACGGATTCGTTGCCACCCCTGAAAAAACCGATCACGCGATCTGCCTTTTGCGGCTCCCAGATCGTTTTTCGGGGGTCCGGCAACCAACCCCGGCATGTCAGCCGGTGCCCTATCGCTGTCTCGAGTCATCCCGACGCCGCCTCCTCCGACCCAGGCCGAGCTGAAGCTGATGCGGCTGGTGGAGCGGGTTCAGAAGCAGGACCTCGCGGCGTTCGAAGAGCTGTACCGGCTCACCCGCGACGAGGTCGCGCGCACGCTCTACCACCTGGTCGGCAAGCGCTCCGACATGGAGGACTTGATCCAGGAGACGTACCTCAAGCTCCTCAAGGCGGTGCCGCGCTACAAGGGCAACTCGCGCTTCCGCACGTTCCTCTACGGCGTCACGGCGAACGTGGCGCTCATGCACCTGCGCTGGTGGCGCCGCCGCCGCGAAGACACGACGGGCGAGCTGCCCGAGTGCATCTCGGAGGGCCGCGATCCCGAGGCCGTCGCGCAGGCCGCCGAGGCGTCGCGCCTGGTGCAGAAGGCGCTCTCGCGCATGTCGGCGAAGAAGCGAATCGTCTTCGTCTACCACGAGCTCTGCGACATGGGCCCCGAGGAGATCGCCGAGGCGACCGACACCCCCTACAACACGGTGCGCTCCCGCCTGCACCACGCGCGCATGGAATTCACCGCCGCGATGCGGGGACTGACCGGGGCGGAGGCGACGCCATGATGCGCCACGACGAAGCGCTGCTGTGGGAGTACGCCGCGCGCGAGCTGCCGTCCGAGGACGCGCGGCTCGTTCAGCACCACCTCACCGAGTGCCCCGACTGCCAGGAGAAGCTCACCGACGTCCGCACCGCACGCGGCGCGCTCGCTGCGGCGAAGGGCATGGACTTCTCGTTCAGCTACGCGAAGGCCGACGAGACCATCGCGAAGCTGGTGGAGAAGGGTTCGGCGCGGCCCACGCTCAGCCGTCCCTGGGTGCTCGCGCTGTCGGGCGGCCTCGTCGCCGCGGGGCTCGCGCTGGTGGCGTACGGGGTCTGGTCGAAGGGCCCGGTGATGGCCGAGCCCGTGCCGGTGGTCGCCGAGGTGGCGCCGGCTGTTCCGGTGCCGGTGACTCCGTCGGTGGAGAAGGCCAGCGGTCTGATGGTCATCGGCGCGCAGACGCGCGCGCTGGTGGGCGGCGCCCAGCTCGCGAGCGGTGACGTGCTGCGCACCGACGCGAAGGGCGAGGCGATGCTGAAGCTGCCCGAGGGCACGCGGCTCAAGCTGGCCTCGAGCTCGCAGCTGTCGCTGACGCGCACGCAGGTCGACGACGTGACGCTGTCGCTGGATCGCGGCCGCGTCGCCGTCGCGGCCTCGCACGCGAAGCGGAAGGGGTTCGTGGTGCACTCGAACGGCCTCATGGTCACCGTGGTGGGGACGACCTTCGCCGTCACTTCCGGCCGCGACGGCGTCGAGATCGCGGTCGGCGAAGGGCGCGTGTCGGTGGATCCCCCCGTCGGCCTTCCGATGTTCGTGAACGCCGGCCAGAAGGTCCGCTACGACGCCAGGTGGCGCTCGACGAAGTCGTCGCTGACGAAGGCGGAGAAGAAGGAGCTCGCCGGGCTGACCGAGCCGGCGCCGCCGCCTCCTCCTCCGATGCCGCCGCCCGAGCCGATCGTCCGCCCGCGCGCCGAGGCCGCTGTGGTTCCCTCCGCGGGTGGGCGCGTCGACGAGCTGCCGGAGCTGCCGAAGGCGCCCGAGCCCGTGGCCGTCGCTCCGGCGCCGGCGCCGGCTCCGGTTCAGGCTCCTGCCGCGGCTGTGGCCCCGCCCCCGGCGCTGGTGGCGACGAACATGGAGGTGAGCGGGATTCCGCTGCTCTCGATGCCGGTCGAGGCGGTGAAGCCTCCGCCGCCTGCGTTCAACGAGTGGCCGTCGGAGAAGCCGGTGACGCCGTCGAAGGCGGCGAAGCTGAGCGACGACGGGATCCCGAAGGACCACGAGGCGATCTTCCTGACGCGCGCCGACGACGGCTTCGCCCAGGGCAAGTGCGCCGGCTTCCTCATCGGGCTCGAAGAGCTCGCGATGGACCCGTCCCGCGGCCCCCGCGCCGAGAAGGCCCGCATCATGCGCGCCCGCTGCTTCATGTCGCTGATGAAGACGAAGGAAGCGGAGAACGAGTACCGCCGCTACGTGCGCGACTACCCCAACGGCGCGTTCATGGACGAGGCGCGCGAGGTCATGGGCGGGAACTGAAGCTCGTGCCGCCTCCGCTCAGAGGGTCGATCAGAATACGTCGCCCGGTTACCGCGCCGTTTACTCTGAGCGGAGCCGAAGGCGGAGTCGAAGCGGGCCACGCGTCGGCTTCGGGCCCGCTTCGACTGCGGCGCCTGCGCTCAGCGTGAACGGAGGTCGGCGATGCGCTGGTCGTTCTGGCCGACCCTCTCAGCGCGAACGGGAGCTCGGGCTACGGCGTCGGCTTGCCGGCCTTCGCCACCACCTTCACCTCGCTCGCCTCACCGAGCGCGAACCCGTCGCCCTTCTCCTCGGTGCCGGAGATCTCGATCACGTCCCCGCGCTGCAGGTGCATGAAGGCCTCGTTTCCGGGCCGCACGTGCTTGTGCTGCAGCGCGAGCCCCACGCGCCCTTCCGGACCGCAGCCCATGTAGCGCTGCCGGCCCTTGCCCTCGAGCTGCTCGCTGACGATGCGGAACACGCGGCCGGGTGGCGGCTCTCGCCACGCCTCGCCCTTCGGAGCCAGCACCAGGTACGACATCTTCAGCGCCTCTTTGTGCAGCTGCGCCAGCCGCGCGAGGTTCTCGACGAGCTTCGGCATGCGCCACGAGCGCTCGGCGTGGCACCAGTCTCCCTCGCGGAGCAGCGCAGGGCATGGCCCACGGAACATGCACGGCGCGCGCACCGCGTAGCCCTTCGCCACCAGCGCGTCGCGAAGCTGGAGCAGCCCGCGCGAGGTCTCGCGCAGCGCCGGCTCGATGATGACGACGCTGCCGCGGGGACGGAGCCGTGACAGCGCCGCCTCGACGAGCGGCTCGCGCTTCGGCGCCGGCAGCTCGTTGAGCACGTGCCCCATCGAGATGAGATCGAACTGGCCTTCGGGCAGCGGCTTCTCGGGGCTCCACTCGCGGGTGGCGAGGCCCTCTTCGGCCTCGGTCGCGAGCTTCTTCGCGAGGTCGAGCGCCTTCGTGCTGCGGTCGGCCGCGGTGACTTCGGCGGCCCCGGCGTCGAGCGCCGCGAACGCCATCGGGCCCGGGCCCGAGCCGAGGTCGAGGACGGATCGCGGCCGCGAGCCGATCTCTCCGAGCACCTCGCGCGCCTGCGCGTAGGAGACGGGCCAGTAGAAGAGCAGGTACGCAGCGAGCAGCTTCGCGTCGTCCATGTACCGCGCGCCGGCGAGCTCGCGCTCGCGGGTGAGGCCGAGCGAGAGCGTGCGCACCGCCTGCGCGACGGCTTTGGGATCGAAGCGCCCCGCGACCCTCTCCAGTCGGGGGATCCATCGATCGAGATCCTTGTGGTAGTCGGACGACATCGTGATTTCGGTTCGCGGGCTGAAGAAACACTACCGGGTACACAAGCGCCCGCCCGGTCTCAAGGCCGCGTTCAAGTCTTTGTTCAGGCGCGAGTACACGACGGTCCCGGCCGTCGACGGCATCGACTTCGAGATAAAGCCCGGCGAGCGCGTCGGATTCCTGGGCCCGAACGGGGCCGGGAAGACGACGACGCTCAAGGTGCTCTCCGGCCTGCTCTACCCCAGCGAGGGAGAGGTCCGCGTCGACGGCCACGTCCCCCAGCGCCGCGAGGTCGCCTTCCTCAAGAAGATCATGCTGGTGATGGGCCAGAAGCAGCAGCTGCTCTGGGACCTGCCCCCCGCCGACACCTTCGAGCTCAACCGCGCCATCTACGACGTCGACCGCGCCGAGATGAAGAAGCGCGTCGACAACCTGGTCGAGCTGCTCGGCATCGGCGACGTCATCCAGAAGCCCACCCGCCAGCTCTCGCTCGGAGAGCGCATGAAGTGCGAGCTCGCCGCCGCGCTCGTGCACGGCCCGAAGGTGCTCTTCCTCGACGAGCCGACCATCGGCCTCGACGTCTCGATGCAGGTCGTGATGCGCGACTTCATCCGCACGTACAACGAGCAGTTCGGCGCGACGCTGATCCTGACGAGCCACTACATGGACGACGTCGCCGCGCTCTGCCCGCGCGTCATCGTCATCGACAAGGGCCGGCTGTCGTACGACGGCGGCCTCTCGGAGCTCGTCACCCGCGTGCGGCCCGAGAAGCGCGTCGCGTTCCGCCTCTCGGCGCCCGTCCCGCTGCCGCAGCTCGAGGCGCTCGGCAAGGTGATCAAGAACGAGGCCGGCGAGGCCGTGCTGCAGGTGCCGATGGACTCGGTGAACACCGTCGTCGGCAAGGCCCTCGCTTCGCTGCCGGTGAAAGATCTCACCGTCGAGAACCCGCCGCTCGAAGAGGTGATGAGCGAGCTGTTCTCGCGCAGCCGCGCCGCGGAGGGGAAGGCGGCGTGACGCGGACGCTTCGCGCCCTGCCGACGATGCTGCGCATCGGTCTCGCCGAGGCCATCGCGTACCGGGCCGAGATGCTCGTCTGGGTGCTCTCCACCACGATGCCGTTCGTGATGTGGGTGATGCTCTCGGCGGTCGCCGAGGCGGCGCCCATCATCGGCACCAGCGGCAAGCAGTACTCCGCCACCTCGTTCAGCGCCTACTTCCTCTCCGCCTTCATCGTCCGCCAGCTCGTCTCGAGCTGGGCGAGCTGGGAGATGAACTTCGAGGTCCGCCAGGGGACGCTCTCGATGCGGCTCCTGCGGCCCGTTCACCCCGTCATCTCGTACGCGATGAGCCACATCGCGGCGCTGCCGCTGCGCGTCTTCGTCTCCATCCCCGTCTCCATCGCGCTGGTCTTCAGCGCCGCGTCCGCCGAGCTGCCGAGAGATCCGCGCATCTGGGCGCTGTGGATTCCGTGCCTCGTGGGCGCCTGGTTCGTCGCCTTCTTCTCCAACATCATGGTCGGCACGCTCTGCTTCTTCATGGAGAGCAGCCTCAAGGTGATGGAGGTCTGGCTCGCCTGCCTGATGGTCTTCTCGGGCTACCTCATCCCGCTCGACCTCTTTCCTCCGGTGCTGCGCGCGGTCGTCGAGCTGCTCCCGTTCCGCTACCAGATCGGCCTGCCCGTCGAGCTCATGACCGGCCGGTACACGTTCGACGAGGCGCTCAAGCTCATCGCCATCCAGTGGGCGTGGGCCGGTGCGCTCGTCGTCATCGCGTTCACCGCCTGGCGCGCGGGCGTGAAGCGCTTCCAGGCGTTCGGCGGCTGAGACAGAAGGCATGGGCCGCTACCTCCAGCTCCTGAAGCTTCAGCTCCGGACGAGCGCGCTGCTTGCGGCGCAGTACCGCTGGGACTTCATCATCGACGGCCTCATCTCGCTCGTGTGGGCGGGCACCGCGATCGCTCCGCTGCTGATCGTCTACGCCGGCAAGACCGACCGCGCGATCCCCGGCTGGTCGATGGACGAGGCGCTCGTCGTCACCGGGTGGTTCATCTTCCTGCAGGCGATCCTCGAAGGCGCCATCAACCCGGGGCTGCAGGCCGTCGTCGATCACATCCGCAAGGGCACGCTCGACTTCGTCCTGCTCAAGCCGGCCGACGCGCAGTTCCTCGTCTCGACCTCGCGCTTCCAGCTCTGGCGCGTGACGAGCGTCATCACCGCGCTCGCCGTCTTCGTCATCGCGTTCGACCGCATGGGCCGCCTGCCCAGCGCGGTCGGCCTCGCGCAGTCGGCGCTCTTGCTCTGCGTCGCGACGCTCACGCTCTACTCGATGTGGATCCTCATCGTGAGCACCGCCTTCTACGTCGTGAAGGTCGACAACCTCACGTACATGTTCAGCTCGATCTTCGACGCCGCGCGCTGGCCCGCGACCGTGTTTCGCGGCGCGCTGCGCTTCGTCTTCACCTTCGTCATCCCGCTCGCGCTGATGACCACGTACCCCGCCGAGGCGCTGCTCGGTCGCCTCCAGCCGATGACGCTCGTCTACGCGCTCGGAGCGAGCCTCGCCTTCGCGACCGCCGCCCGCACCATCTGGCTGCTCTCGCTGCGCCGCTATTCATCGGCCGGCGGGTAGCGGCACGCGCCGTGAAACGTACGCCGCGCATGAGCCGAAAACGTCGCAACCTCGCGCCAGAGCACGCGCGCGCGCCGCGCTGTCTCGTGACTGTCTCGCGCAGGTCAAATCCCCGGTAACCCTTGACGCGCTGCAACGTTGTCACCACTCTGGAGTCGTAAGGGAGGCTTCTTGGACGACATCTCTTTCTCAGTCGCCGGCTTCATCATCGGCGGCGGCGCGTGGTTCACGCTCCGCTACGTGCTCAGCGGGTTCTTCACCGTGAACCAGAACGAGCGCGCCGTGCTGACCAGCTTCGGCCGCGCCCAGCGCCTGCACGGCACCACGCTCGACAACCCGATGGCCGAGCACCTGCGGCCCGACGAGCGCGACCGGTACAAGTACCCCCAGGTCCGCGTGCTGCAGCCGGGCTTCTATTTCAAGTGGCCCTGGCAGAAGGTCCACAAGCGCTCGATCGCCGTCGAGACGGTGAACATGGCGTTCGACCCCGAGGACCGGAACGCCAATCGCGGCGGCACGCAGCTCGAGGCCGTCACGAAAGATCAGCTCAACACTGGCCTCGTCGGTCAGCTGCGCTTCCGCATCAGCGAGCAGAACCTCTACGCGCACATGTTCGGCGTGAAGCGGCCCATCGTTCACATCATGGGCTACTTCATCTCGGTGCTGCGCCAGCGCATCGCGAGCTTCACTCCACCGCAGGCCGAGCGCGTCGCCGGAGACGAGAGCGCGTTCGCGTTCGCCGGCGTCTCGATCAACGAGCTCCGCAAGAACCTGCGCCAGCTCAACGAAGCGATGGACAAGGACTGCCTCTCCAGCGCCGCGCGCTACGGCATCGTGCTCGACGCGTCGCTGATCACCGGCATCGACCCGCCTCCCGAGGTCGAGAGCGCGCTCGCCGCGATCAACACCGCGCACAACCAGGTCGCCGCCGACATCTCGCTCGCGCAGGCCTCCGCCGATCAGAAGCTCGTGCAGTCGAAGCGCGCCGTCGAGATCGAGACGCTCAACGCCCAGGCCGAGGTCGAGCCGCTGCTGCAGCTGTCGGATCAGCTCACCTCGCTCAAGAAGATGGGCGGCGGCGTGCTGAAGGCGTACCTGCGCAACGTCCGCCTCGCGCTGTTCGGCAAGGCCAACCAGGCGATGCTGGAGGTGGAAAAGTGAGCTTCCTCATCACCGCGGTCGCGACCTTCGTCGGCTGCTTCATCGGCGTCCCCGTGGTCCTCGGCCTCGCCCGCTTCTTCGGCATCTACACGACCGTCGATGAGCGCCGCGCCAAGGTCTACATGCTCTTCGGCAAGGTGAAGGGCGTCATCGACGAGCCCGGCCTGCACTGGCTGTGGCTCAAGTTCGGCCCGTCCGCCGCCATCATCAACTGGTTCGGCAAGTGCCACGAGATCGACCTGCGCCTCGACCAGGAGTACCTGCGCTCGCAGCCGGTCAACTCGGAGGAAGGCGCTCCGATGGGCATCGGCATCTGGTACGAGATGTTCGTCTCGGATCCGATCGCGTTCCTGTTCAAGAACGCCGACCCGAAGGGCAGCTTGCGCGCGAACGTGAGCAACGCCGCGGTGCGTTGTCTCTCGAACATGCGGCTCGCCGACATGCTCGAGACGCGGCACGCGATGTCCCAGGCCGTCCGCACCGAGGTCTCGCCCAAGTCGACCGAGTGGGGTTACCAGCTCGGATCCGTCTACATCCGCAAGGTCCACTTCCGCGATCAGCAGATGATCCACCAGATCGAGGAGAAGGTCGTGAACCGGCTGCGGCAGGTCACCTCCGCGATCAAGCAGGACGGCAACAACCAGGTGAACATCATCAAGTCGACCGCCGAGCGGCAGGCCGCGATCGAGTTCGCGCGCGCCGCGGCCCAGCGGCCCCTGATCGTCGGCCGGGCGCTCGAGAAGATCTCGAACGACAGCGAGGTGATGGAGGCCATGTACTCGCTGCTCGAGTACCAGCGCCTGCTCGCCTCCGACGCGCGCGTGACCCTGTTGCCGCCCGGAAACAAGGGCGAGCTGCTCGCTCCGCTGCTCGCGGCGCAGGCCGTACCTGCACGGTTGAAGTAGGGCGCCGAAGTCGCGGGGCGGCTTTGCAGGCCCACATGGCGGAATGGTCGTGTGGGCGGTTTCGCGCCCCCCTCAATCGGCTGGATTCAGACGGGCCGTTGCGTGGCGCGGAGCGTGCGTTAGTCCAGACGCATGGTGGTCAACGTCCACAAGGTCTCCGACGGCGTCTCCGAGGTCGAGCTCCCCGAGGGGTGCGTGATCTGCGGTGGAGACCTTCATGTCCGCATGATTGGTGACGGTGCGATGAGCTACTGCCCGTCGTGTCACCACATCGGAAGGGCGCGCGCGACCGTCAAGGGTGATGGCTTGCGGGTGGATTTCCGCGTCGCCGGCCGCGCCTGATCACAACCCGCATCCGACCATGAGCGTCAGCTCCGTGCTGTCCGCGCTCGTCATGGGCGGGGACACGCGCAGCTCCACGCGGCCCGCGATGATCACCGGCAACAGGAACAGCCACACCACCAGCGTCTTGCCGGTCGGCGAAGGCGCCCCGCGCGGCATCCAGTTCCACCCGCTGCCGAAGCCCAGGTAGGGCCGCACCGGGCTCGGGCCGGGCTGATGGCCCTGAAGCGGCGGCTGCATCGGAAGCCGGCCGAAGAGCGACGGGCGCAGCTCGACGCCGGTGGAGACCCAACCGCCGAACGCAGTCATCAACGCGCCGCCAGGACGCGCCCCCATGAGCTCGAGCCGCACCTCCGCCGACGGCTGTAACCCCGTCCGATCCCACGTGAAGCCGGCGACGAGCCCCAGCGCCGGCATGAACATCATCGGCTCCGTCGTACGCTCGCGAAGCCCGTAGCGGACGCCCAGGCCCCCGGCGAGCCCGGCGCCCTGCGGGTTCACCTTGCCGGCGACGAAGCCGATCGCGCCCCAGCGCGAGCCCGTGGTCGGCGCCTCGTCGTCGCGCAGGTCGTCGCGCACCGCGATGATCCGCTCCGGCGGTGGCTCGGGGGCCACCCTCGGTGCCTCCGCCGGCGGGCCCAGGGTCAGGTCCGGCAGGCGACTGGCGCGCTCGCGCAGCTCGGCGGCCAGAGCCGGCTCGCGCTCGTCGAGCAGCGTCGCTGCCTCGGCGCACGACGGCCCGTTGCCGAGCGCGCACGCGTGCCGGAAGTGTTGCAGCGCCTCGGCGCGGCCGGCGGCACCCGCGGTGTCCAGGGCCGTCACGCCCAGCGCGTGGCAGGCGCCGGCGTCGTCGTCGTGGCACGCAGCGACCAGCGGGTCGACGGCTGCGAGCAGCAGCGGCAGGAGCATTCGAGGGCGCGGCCACAGCACCGCGCGTGCCGGCCCTCAACACTTCGGAAGCACGCGCGCAGACGGAGGCGAGCTGCGACAGGTGCGCCGCGATCTTCTCAGCGCGAGCCCGCCGCGGCAGCCGGCACCCTCTTCCGGTTGAACACCGGAGGCGCCACCTTCGGCGACGTCAGGTACGTCACGATGTCGCGCAGGTCGCTGTCCGGCAGGCGATCGATCGTGAACGCCGGCATCTGCCGGTTCGCGTGACCCTCGAGGTGCCGCACGCGGCGCACGACCCAGTCGGGCTCGTACAGGCCCGGCGCCCACGAGGGCCCGACGCGCCCGTCGAGGTGGCAAGTCATGCAGTACACGTCGGCGAGCGCCTTGCCGCGAATGGGGTCTCCGCCGGTCGGGTCGCGAATCGCCGACTCGTACGTGCGCCACGCCACGCGGTAGTCGAGCTCGAAGGTCGAGTCGGGGCTGATGGCCTCGACGAACGCCTGCAGCGCTTGCTCCTGCTCGGGCGTCAGCCCCTGGCCCTTCATGAACATCTTCTGGCAGATGCTCGACGCCTTGCCGACGTTCGGCGCGAAGCCGTTCCACCACTTCGCGCGCTGGGCGGCGTTGTAGAGCGTGTGCGCTGCGCGCGCGTAGCCGTCGGCCTGCTTCAAGCCCGCGCGCTCGTCGGCCTTCGCGTGGCAGTGGCCGCACGTCACCTTGTTGCCCGGCCCGCCGATGTCCGCCTGGTGGAAGAGCCGCTCGCCCTTCGCCTTCGGCTCGTCGCCCGTGAAGAGGTACGTGATGGCCAGCTGCGGCTTCGGCTTCCGCGCGGGCCGCGCCTTCGCCTTCACCGACGCCGGCTGCACCGACGCCACCGTCGGAGCGTCCGGCGGCTTCGCCCCTTCCGCCACCGGCGCAGCCGCCGTCGCCTTCGGCTCGAACACCGCCTCGAACGTCACGTCGGCGACCTCGCCGAGCTTGAGGAACAGCCGCTGCGGCCGCGTGATGTTGTAGTCGGCGAACGGCACCTCGAACGCGCCGCTCGCGCGCACGCGCCGGTCGGCCGTCATCGCGAGCTTCACGTTGAACTTGAGCTGGCGCCGCACGCCGTGCACTTCGAACGAGCCGACCGCCTCTCCCTCGACGGTCTTGTCCGGCTCCAGCGCGGCAGCCGTCGGCCGGTCGATCTTCTCGAGCGACAACAGCGCGAAGGGAAAGCGGTTCGTCTGCAGAAACTCGACGCGCATGTCGCGGTCGCGCTCGTCGATGCCGGTGCGCAGGAGCGACAGGTCGACGGCCACGACTCCGCGGGTCGCGGCGAGGTTCGCCGGGTCGAGCTCGAGGCTGCCGGAGAGCTGCTTCGTCTCGCCGTTGACGTCGTCGATGGGCCCCTCGACCTTGAATCGCACCGCGCCGTGCGGCTTGCCGGCGATCGTGTACGTCTCGGCGGCCGCGGCGGTCGCCACGAGGACACTCGCGGCGAGCAGCTTCTTGAGCATCAGGTTCCTCCCCTCACGTCGACGAGCACGCGGGTGCCGCTCAGGCGGTCGACCAGCGTGCGGCGATCTTTCGAGAACGGCGCGGCGACGCTCCCCGCGACGCCGATGAGAAACAGCAAGGCGCCGAGCCCGGCCCAGACGAACAGCTGGGCTCCGGAGCTCGAGTAGATCGACGCCACCGTCAGCGACGCGAACGCGAGCCAGCCGTGCTGCAGCGCGAACCGCAAGATCGCCCGGCCGAACGGCACGCGCAGGTCCGGCGGCCTCCGCAGCTTGAGGCGCATCATCCACTGGCCCGGCGTCGAGCCGACGACGAGCGTGCCCATCACCACCCAGCCCAGCAGGGCGAGGAAGCCGAGCAGCGGCCACACCTGCAGCGTGAAGCGCGTCGCCGCCGCGAACACCGCGACGTCGACGAGCCACGAGAGGATCCGCGGCACCGTCGGCGCCGGAATGATCGGCCGCGGCGCCGCCGCGTCGATCGCCGCGATCAGCTCGTCGTAGCTCTGGAAGCGCTTCGACAGATCGCGCTCCATGCACTTGTCGATCAGCGCCGCCACCCGCCTGGGCAGCTCGAGCTTCATCGACTGCAGCGTCGGAGGAGGCGGCCCGCTCATGAACTTCTCCAGCTCCAGGAGCGTCACCGCCTGCGTCGGCGCCTTGCCGGTCAGCAGCTCGTAGAACGTCGCGCCCAGGCCGTAGATGTCGGTGCGGACGTCGAGCTGATCTCCGCGCGCCTGCTCGGGGCTCATGTACGGCGGGCTGCCCATCACGCTGCCGACCTGCGTCAGCTGCGGCAGCGACGCGCTCGACGTCGGCGACTTGCTCATCGGCTCGCCGGTGTCGCGCGAGAACACCGGCGCCGCGAGCCCGAAGTCGGCGAGGTGCGCGAGCCCGAACCGGTCGAGGAGGATGTTCGCCGGCTTGATGTCGCGGTGGATGATGTTGAGGCGCGCCGCCTCGCGCAGCCCCTCGGCCAGGCCGCGCATGTGCACGAGCGCCTCCTGCCAGGTGATCTTCTTGCCGCCGAGCGAGCCGCCGTCGACGAGCTCCATCGCCATGAAGACGACGTCGCGCTCCTGGCCGACGAAGAAGACCTGCACGACGTTCGAGTGCGTCACCTGCGCCTGCGCGCGCGCCTCGCGCACGAAGCGGTCGAGGAACGACTGCTGCTTCGCGAGCTCGGGCCGAATCACCTTGATCGCGACCGGGCGCTGCAGCGACTCGTCGAAGCCCAGGTACACCGCGCCCATGCCGCCCGACGCGAGCTCGCGGTCGAGCCGGAAGTGGTTCAGGTACTTCTCGAGGGGAGTGATCTCGGGGACGGTGGGCTCTTGCGGCGAGAGCGAGCTCACGGTTCCTCCACGATGTCTCCGCGCATGGGGCCGAGCACGGACAACAGCTCGCCCTTCTCCTTCTCGGGCACCTTGAACTTGTCGAGGGTGGCGACGAGGTGGCCGACGAGCGCGTCGAACTGCGCGCCGGTGATGCCCATGCCGGCGTGCACCGTCTTCATGTCGCGGCCGGAGTAGGTGCAGGGGCCTCCGCTCGCCTGGCAGACCTGCTCGACGAGGCGCTGGCGCAGCCGCGGCAGGTGCGCACCCGCGAACGACGCGTTGATGCGCTCGTCCTGGCTGACGCGGCCGAGGAAGTCGTCGACGACGGCTTCGATGGCGGGCTTGCCGCCGAGGCGCTCGAACAGCGTCTTCCCCGCGGTGCCGCCGGCGCCGCTCTGGCTGTCGGGCGCGTCGTTCTTCTCGGCGGCCTTGGGTCCTGCGCAGGCGCAGCAGAGCAGAAAGACCAGCAGCGCGGTTCTCATGCGCGCCGAACCGTAGCACCTGGACCCGCCGCTCGCCTGAGTTGAGCACGGCGTGCACGCGACGGCGCCTTTCGCCGACCGCCGTGACTCTCACGACGCGTGCGCGCAGGTGCTCGACTCAGGTGAGCCGCGAAATACGGCCTATGATGGCGGCCTCAAGAATCGGGGGCGTCATGAAGCGGAAGCAGGCCGGGCTCGAAGAGCTGTACACGTTGCTGCAGGACAACCAATACGCACAGGTGCTCGAGCTCGGGCCGTCGCTGCTCGGCACCGAGCCCGACAAGCTCGCCGTCGTCGAGGCGATGCTCGACGCCGTCGAGAACCTGCTCCACGACGGAGACGTGCCCGATCAGAAGTCGATGCGCGCGCTCGAGAAGTCGCTGCGCGTCGAGAAGAAGCGGCTGCTCGACGCGGGAGCCAAGAGCGACGTCTACGCGCGGTTCCTCGACCCGCCGCAGGGCGATTAGCAGGCTGATGAAAAACGAGCGAACGGCACGAGGTCGAGGCGCCGGCGAGGACCGCGCGGAGCGTACGTCGTCTGGTACGTGAGCACGGACCGGAGCCGGCAACGAAGAGATCGGGCCGTGCAGCCGTTTTTCATCAGCCTGTTAGGCCGGCGTCGGCGGAGGCGCGCCGTCGCCCTCGTTCGCCGCGGCCGCCATCGTCTCGCCGCCCGCGCGCTTGAGGCCCAGCGACTTCATCTTCTTGTAGAAGTGCCCGCGCTCGAGGTCGAGCATGCGCGCCGCCTCGGTCGCGTTGTCGCGCGTGTGCTGCAGCGCCGCGAGGATGATCTCCCGCTCGGCCTCTTCCACCTGATCCCGGAACGGCTTGTCCGGCCGGAACCGCGACGGCGGCGGCGCCGGAGGAGGCGGCGGCGGCACGAACGTCGCCGACGCTCCATCGGTCGTCGCAGGAGCCGCAGCGCCGCGGCGGCGAGGCAGCATGCCTTCCGCATCGGCGCCGGAGACCGTCGGCCCCTCGCACAGGATCGCGAGCCGCTCGACCAGGTTCCGCAGCTCGCGCACGTTGCCGGGGTAGTCGTACGCGCAGAGCAGCTGCATCGCCTCGTACGAGAGCTTCAGCGGCTTGCGGCCGTTCGCGCGGCACGCCTCCAACAGGAACGCGTCGATGAGGGCGGGCAGGTCTTCCTTGCGCTCGCGCAGCGGCGGCGAGTGGATCTGCACGACGTTGAGCCGGAAGTAGAGGTCTTCGCGGAAGCGGCCGGCGGCGATCTCCTTCTCGAGATCCTTGTTCGTCGCCGCGATGACGCGGACGTCGACCTTGAGCGTCTCGGCGCCGCCGACGCGCTCGAGCTCTCCTTCCTGCAGCACGCGCAGGAGCTTCGCCTGCATCTGCGCCGGCATGTCGCCGACCTCGTCGAGGAACAGCGTGCCCTGGTGCGCGAGCTCGAACTTGCCCTTGCGCGCGGCGACGGCGCCGGTGAACGCGCCCTTCTCGTGGCCGAACAGCTCGCTCTCGATGAGCTCGTGCGGCACCGCGGCGCAGTTGAGCTTCACGAACGGCCCGTCGTGGCGCTTGCTGTGCTGGTGAATGGCGCGCGCGATGAGCTCTTTGCCGGAGCCGTTCTCGCCGGTGATGAGCACGCGGCCCTCGCTCGGCGCGGCGCGGCGGATGAGGGCGAAGATCTTCTCCATCGCCTTCGAGCTGCCGACCATCTCGTACTTGCCGACCTCCTGCTTCAAGCTGGTCAGCTCCTGCACGACGGCCTGGTGCTCGAGCGCGTTGCGCAGCGCGACGAGCAGGCGGTCGCGCGAGATGGGCTTCTCCAGGAAGTCGCGGGCGCCGAGCTGCGTCGCTCTGACCGCGGTGTCGATGGTGCCGTGGCCGCTCATCATGATGACCGGCAGGTCCGGGCGCATCGCGCGGATCTTCTCGAGCACCGTGATGCCGTCGAGGTCGGGCATCTTCACGTCCATCACCACGGCGTCGACCGGCCGTGCGCCGAGCACGTCGATGGCGAGCTGACCTCCCGCGGCGAGCTCGGTCTTGTAGCCCTCGAGCTGCAGCGCCTGGTTCAGGGTGAGGAGAATGTTCTTCTCGTCATCGACGATGAGAACGGTCTGCGAGGGCATGTGGGCTCCGGGGGTCAGTGTGTCCATTCTGCCGCGCCTCCTTGGCGATGGGGGAGGCCTGTGCAAACACCTTGCCCCCTTGGGGAATGGCTGGTACGCGCGCGAGGTTCCCGGGCGTTCGGAGGGTACATGGGCCGCCTCTTCCTCACACGCGCAGCACTTCTTCGCGTCACGTTGTGTGCCGGTTTGACCGCGGCGTTGGCGGGCTGCCCGCCCACGTACCCCAAGTGCAAGACCGACGAAGACTGCAAGGAGCACGGCGAGGTCTGCGTCCAGGGTGAGTGTAAGGAGTGCGCGACCGACAACAACTGCAAGGCCGGCTTCGTCTGCGACGCCAACAAGTGCGTGCCGAAGCCCGAGTGCAAGGACGACGGTCAGTGCGGCGCGAACAAGAAGTGCCACAGCGGCAAGTGCGTCGAGGACACGGCGTCGAAGGAGCCCGGCACCTGCAAGGTGAACGACGACTGCCCCGGCGGTGAAGAGTGCAAGGCCGGCAAGTGCACCCCGAAGGGCGGGGGCGCTTCGTGCAGCACGCCGCCGACGGATCCGTCGAGCCCCTGGGCGCCGATTCGCTTCGACTTCAACGAGCACAAGCTGTCGGAGCTCGCGCGCACCGGGCTGCAGACGCTCTCCGACTGCATCAAGGCGCAGAACGCGAAGATCATCCTCGAGGGCCACGCCGACGAGCGCGGCACCGAGGAGTTCAACCTGCAGCTGTCGAACCGCCGCGCCGCTTCGGTGAAGCGGTACCTGATGGATCTCGGCATCAAGGACAGCGACATCGAGACCGTCGGCTTCGGAGAGAACCGGCCGGCCGTACAGGGCTCGGGCGAAGACGCCTGGGCGACCAACCGCCGCGTCGAGATCAAGAAGCGGTGAGCCTGCTCGCGCTGCTGCTCGCGGCGTGGCCGCAGACGGCGGCGGAGAAGAAGGGCGAGGCGTACGTCTACGACGCGCGCGTCGTCGACTCGTCGCCCTGCGCCTCGAAGCAGCCCATCGAGCTGAGGCTCTACGTGAAGGGCTCCGAGCTGCGGCTGGGGCTGAAGAACTGCGGCGACACGCCGGTGAAGGTGCTGCACGACGCGCGGCTCGGGGCGTCTCGGCTCGAGCTGTCGCCCGCGGCGAAGTCGGTCGAGGACTCGCGCGCGGTGCAGAAGTACGACGCCACCGTGCGGCCGGAGAGCTTCACCACGCTCGCCGGCGGCGAGGAGCGCATCGTCAGCGACGCGAAGCTCAAGGGCGGCGCGCTGCAGTGGGGCCCGTTCGAGTACGGCGGCGTGGCAGCGAAGACGAAGGTGAAGGTCGTGTTCGAGGCGCGCGGGCTCGACGGCGTGGACGCGGTGACGGGCAGGTTCACGTCCAACGACGTGTCATTGCCGTAGCGGCCGCGTTCCTAGCGAAAGATGGACACGAGCGACTCGAGCGCCCGCGCGTCGACCTCGTCGAACGCGCGCAGCCGATCGGAGTCGATGTCGAGCACCGCGAGCAGCTCGCCCGACGTCCTCGTCACCGGCACCACGATCTCCGAGCGCGACCGCGCATCGCACGCGATGTGGCCGGGGAACGCGTGCACGTCGGGCACGACCACCGTGCGCCGCTCGGCCGCCGCGGTGCCGCAGACGCCGCGACCGAAGCGGATCTCCAGGCACCCGAGCGAGCCCTGGTACGGGCCCACGCGCAGCAGCTCGGGGCCCACGACACGGTAGAAGCCCGTCCACAGGTGGCCGAAGCCCTGGTGCAACAGGCAGCTCACCGTCGCCATCATGGCGATCTCGTCGGTCACGCCCTCGAGCGTCGCGCGCGCGAGCTTCTCGACCTCGGCATAGGCCTGCGGCTTCGGCATGCCGCGTACGTCGATCGTCGGTTCGCTCATCGCGGCGCAACCTACAGCATCGCCGCGAACGCCTGCTCATCGAGGATCTTCACGCCGAGCTCCTTCGCCTTCGTGAGCTTCGAGCCGGCGTCCTCGCCCGCCACCAGGAAGTCGGTCTTCTTCGACACGCTGCCGCTGACCTTCCCGCCGCGGCGCTCGATCTGCTCCTTCGCTTCCTCGCGCGACATCTTCGAGAGCGTGCCGGTGATCACGATGGTCTTCCCGGTGAAGGGCCCGCCGCTGTTGCGCTCGGGCGGAGCGGGCTCGACGCCCGCGGCCAGCAGCGCCTGCACGTCGTCGCGGTTCTTCGCGTCGGCGAAGAACTCGTGAATCTCGCGCGCGACCTCGGGGCCGACGTCCTTCACCGCCTGGAGCTGCTCCTGCGACCCGTTCATCAGCGGCTCGACCGCCATGAAGTGCTCCGCGAGCGCCTTCGCCGTCGCCTCGCCGACCTGCGGAATCCCCAATGCGTAGATGAACCGCCGCAGCGTCGTCTTCTTCGAGCGCGAGATCGCCTCGACGAGGTTCTGCGCGCTCTTCTCTCCGAGCCGCTCGAGCTCGACGAGCTTCTCGACGGTCAGCGCGTACAGGTCGGCGATGCGCTTCACCAGCCCATGCAGGATCAGCTGCTCGACGAGCTTGTCGCCCAGGCCGTCGATGTCGAGCGCCACGCGCGTCGCCGCGTGCCGGATGCCGCCCGCGAGCTGCGCGGGACACGAGTCGCCCGTGCACCGCGCGATGGCGCCGCCTTCCTCGCGAGCCACCGGCGCCTGGCACACCGGGCACGTGCGCGGCATCTCGAACTTCTTCTCGTCGCCGGTGCGCCGGGTCTCGATGACCTTGACGATCTCCGGGATCACGTCGCCGGCGCGGCGCAGGAACACCCAGTCGCCCTCGCGCACGTCCTTGCGCGCGATCTCGTCCTCGTTGTGCAGCGTCGCGCGAGAGACCGTCACGCCGCCGACGAACACCGGCGTCAGGAACGCGACCGGCGTCAGCGCGCCGGTGCGCCCGACCTGCACGTCGATCTTCTCGACGCGCGTCTCGACCTCTTCCGGCGGGAACTTGTAGGCCACGGCCCAGCGCGGGCTCTTCGACACCTGGCCCATGCGGCGGCGAAAGTCCTCCGACGCCACCTTCACCACGAGGCCGTCGATCTCGTAGGGCAGGGCGTGGCGGTCGGCGAGCAGCTTCACGTACGCGTCGCGAATGCCGTCGAGGCCCTTCGCGAGGTAGCGCCGCGGGTTCACCGGCAGCCCGGCCTTCTCGAACCAGTCGAGCTTCTCGACGTGACTTACGAACGAGACGCCTTCGACGACGCCGACCTCGTACAGGTAGACCGACAGCGGCCGCTGGGCCGTGAGCTTCGGGTCGAGCTGCCGCAGCGAGCCGGCCGCGCAGTTGCGCGGGTTCACGAACGTGGGCTCTCCGGCGGCCTCGCGCTGCTGGTTCATCTTCACGAAGTCGGCCTTGCGGATGAACACCTCGCCGCGGACCTCGAGCAGCGCCGGAGCGGGCTGCACCTTCAGCTCGAGCGGCAGGTTCCTCAGCGTGCGCAGGTTCGCGGTGACGTCCTCGCCGATGGTGCCGTCTCCGCGGGTGCTGCCCTGCACGAAGCGGCCGTGCTCGTAGACGAGCTCGATGGCCAGGCCGTCCATCTTCGGCTCGCAGAGGTACTCGACGTCGGCGACGCCGATCTTCTCCACGATGCGCTGGTGGAACTCGGAGATCTCCCCGTCATCGAAGACGTTCGACAGCGACAGCATCTGCTGCCGGTGCGTCACCTTCGCGAACTTCTCGAGCGGAGCGCCGCCCACGCGCTGCGTCGGCGAGTCGGGCGTCACCAGCGAAGGATTTGCGGTCTCGAGCTCGACGAGCTCGCGCATCAGCTTGTCGTACGACGCGTCGCTGATCTCGGGCTGGTCGAGCGTGTAGTACCGATGGTTGTGGTGCGCGATCTCGTCGCGGAGTTGCTTGATTCGATCAGCCGCGCTCATTCGGTAACGGGTAATGCCACAGTTGACGGGGCCCGGATGAGTCAATAGGGTGCTCAGCAGTTCCGCCGCCGCTACTTAGCTGGCGCGGCAGAGCGACTCCCAAATCCGTCCGGCCACTCACGCTCGCGAACACCACATGCCCAAGACCCGATCCGAAGACACCGAGCCCAAGAAGCGTCGCCCGCGCAAGGGCTCCAAGCGCGAGGAAAATGGCGAGGAGTCGAACGGCGCTGACGCAGAGGCCGCCGAGGCCGGCGAAGCCGAAGAGGTCACCAAGGCCTCGGCGCCGCGCCCGGTGCTGACGGCCGTGCCGCGCCCGGTGCGCGACGACGACATTCAAGACGCCGCTGCCAGCGGCGAGGGCCCCGCTGCCGAGCTGCCGCCTCCGCCGGCTGCTCCCGAGGCGCCCGAGATCCGCGAGGTCCGCGAAGGCGAGCCGCTGCAGAAGCTCAAGCTCACCGACCTGAAGCGGATGAAGATCACCGAGCTGTCGAAGATGGCCCACAACTTGGGGGTCGAAGACAGCCAGGGCCTCAAGAAGCAGGAGCTGCTCTTCGCCATCCTCAGCAACGTCGCCGAGAAGCGGTACGAGGTCACCGCCGAGGGCGTGATGGAGCTGCTCTCCGACGGCTACGGCTTCCTGCGCAGCCCCGACTCCGACTACCAGCCGAGCGCCGACGACATCTACGTCTCGCCGTCGCAGGTGCGCCGCTTCAACCTGCGCCCGGGCGACACGGTCACCGGCCCGATTCGCCAGCCGCGCGAGGGCGAGAAGTTCTTCGCGCTGCAGAAGGTCGAGCAGATCAACCTCGTCGACCCGCAGTCCGCGGACGTCCGCGAGCGCATCCTCTTCGACAACCTCACCGCGCTCTACCCGACGAAGAAGCTCAAGCTCGAGCACGACTCGTCGGAGATGACCACGCGCATCATCGACATGTTCTGCCCCATCGGCCTCGGCCAGCGCTGCCTCATCGTCGCGCCGCCGAAGGCGGGCAAGACGGTGCTGCTGCAGAACATCGCGCACGCGATCAGCCACAACCACCCCGAGATCTTCCTCATCGTGCTGCTCGTCGACGAGCGCCCCGAGGAAGTGACCGACATGCAGCGCTCGGTGCGCGGCGAGGTCGTGTCCTCGACGTTCGACGAGCCCGCCACGCGCCACGTGCAGGTCGCCGAGATGGTGATCGACAAGGCCAAGCGCCTCGCCGAGCAGAAGCACCACGTCTGCATCCTGCTCGACTCGATCACGCGCCTCGCGCGCGCCTACAACACCGTCGTCCCGCCGAGCGGCAAGATCCTCTCCGGCGGCGTCGACGCCAACGCGCTGCACCGGCCCAAGCGCTTCTTCGGCGCCGCCCGCAACATCGAAGAGGGCGGCTCGCTCACCATCATCGGCACCGCGCTCATCGACACCGGCAGCCGCATGGACGAGGTCATCTTCGAAGAGTTCAAGGGCACCGGTAACAGCGAGATCGTCCTCGACCGAAAGCTCTTCGAGAAGCGCATCTTCCCCTGCCTCGACATCAACAAGTCCGGCACGCGCAAAGAGGAGCTGCTGCTCACTCCCGCCGACCTCGTGCGCATCACCGCGCTGCGCCAGGTGCTGCACCCGTTCACGCCCATCGACGCGATGGAGTTCGTGCTCAAGCACATCCGCTCGAGCAAGAGCAACGCCGAGTTCCTCGGCGGCATGAACCGCTGATCGGGGACGCCCTCCCGGGCGGGGGATGGGTGAACCCATCGTGATTGAGTTCCTCGGCGGCATGAACCGCTGATCGGGTACGCCCTCCCGGGCGGGGGATGGGTGAACCCATCGTGATTGGGTTCCTCGGCGGCATGAACCGTCTCCGGTTCGATCCCGATCGCGATCCCGATCCCGATCCCGGCCGTTGACGTTCCTCGGCGGCATGAACCGCTGGCCGGCGACCGTTAGACAAGAGCCCATGAGGCGAGGGGCTCTGCTGGCAATCCTGGCTGTTACCGCTGCGTTGCTTACTGCCGGGTGCGGCATCACCGACTTCCCGTCGTACATGCCGCCGGGAGCCAGCGACGCGACCTGCTACGAAGACTCCGACTGCGCGCCGAACGGCTGCTGCGGAGAAGGTGACGCCGTCGTCCACATCGACGAAGCGCCGAGCTGTGGCGGCGTCCAGTGCTCGAGCGGCTGCCCGAGCAACAGCATCATGTGCGGCTGCGGGATCCCGCTGTGCCGCGACGGGCGGTGCGTCGCCGCGATCTCGCCGCAGTGCTGAAAGCCCCGGATTGCCCAAGCCTGAGGCCTCGGCTAAGAGCCTTGCGGCCTTGCTCCGATTCACATGCGCCATCGGTGCCTTGCTCGCGCTCGCGGCCTGTCCGCGGCCGATGCGACCTCCTCCTGATCCGGACGCCGGCCCCGTCGAGTTCGTGGGCCGCGCCTGCAACGTCGACGCAGAGTGCGGCTCCTTGCGCTGCGACAAGGTTCGCCGGCAGTGCATCTGCCTCTCCGACTCGAGCTGCACGCCGGCCGACCCGATGGCCGCGCCGCGCTACTGCAACAACTACACGGGCCTCTGCGTCGACGAGATCGCCGGCTGCAAGAAGGACTCGGAGTGCGGCACGACGCAGTACTGCGACCCCTCCATTCGCGCCTGCCGCCCGCTCAAGTCCTTCTGCGAGACCTGCCTCGCCGACAACGAGTGCGGCGGCGCCGGAGACAACTGCATCGACGACCCCAACCTCATGCAGAAGTTCTGCGGCAAGGCCTGCATGGTCAACGGCGACTGCCCGCGCGGGGCCGCCTGCGTCGACAAGAACGGCAGCAAGCAGTGCTGGCCCTCCGAGAGCCCGCTGCCCGGCCAGCAGCCCAGCTGCAGGAACTTCAAGGGCTGCACGCCCGACTCCCTGCGCACCTGCAACACCGACGCGGAGTGTGGCGACATGAGCCAGCGCTGCGACCCCGCCCAGGGCCGCTGCATCGCCATCGAGCAGGTCTGCCCGTTCGGCACCACCTGCGATCCCCGCAACAAGATCTGCACGGCCGACTGCGCCGTCGACGCCGACTGCGGCGACACGAACCTGCGCTGCGTCAACCGCGTCTGCGAGCCGATCGGCGAGTGCATGGTCGACACCGACTGCCCGGCCAACAAGATCTGCAACCTGCGCGCGGGCGAGACCAAGGGCACGTGCGCGAACTTCTGCGCCGGCGACTTCGACTGCCCCATCGGCAACACCTGCCAGATGATCGACGGCCGCTACAAGTGCGCCGAGGGCTGCGCCACCAACCAGAACTGCCCCCTCGATCAGCGCTGCAACGCGACCACGAAGCGCTGCGAAGGCCCGATGGTCGGCAACGCGCGCATCTGCCAGAGCACGTCCGCGTGCCGCACCTGCGAGGTCTGCGACCCGATGCGGTACGAGTGCGCCTCCGCGAAGACCGCGTTCCCGCACTGCCTGATGTGCTCGAGTCCCTCCGAGTGTGGCGGCGGCACCTGCGTGCAGCTCGACGACGGCGCCCGCTGGTGCCTGCGCTACTGCGTCACCGGCTCCGAGTGCCCGCAGGGCTTCGTCTGCCTCGGGCTCACCGGCGGCACCGGACAGTCCGTCTGCGTGCCTTCGAGCCGCACCTGTGGAGGGAAGTGCCCGTGAAGCTCCGCTGCCTCGCCGTGTTGCTCGCCGCCGCCGCCTGCTCGTCAGCCTCGAAGGAGATCTGCGGCAACGCGTTCGACGACGACATGAACGGCCTCATCGACTGCGCCGACCCGGTCTGCGCGAACGAGGCTGCGTGCAAGGACCCCGACGCCGGGTACTACGGCACCTGCGGCAAGTGCGGCCAGTCGTGCGCCTCGCAGCAGACCTGCTTCGGCAACAACCTGCTCGACGACCGCCCGCTCGCTCAGTGCACGGCCGGCAAGTGTCAGCTGTTCCACAAGGCCGTCTCGCTGCGCATCGAGTACAACACCGCGAGCTGGGGCGGCATCATGCCCACCTTCCTCGGCGTCATCACCACGCGGTGGATCAAGAAGACCGCGCTCGATGGCTCGGCCGTCACCTGCATGACGGTGCGCAACGCCGCGCCCGCCACGAACATGCCGCTGCAGCTCGAGCAGTCGGGCAAGTTCCAGCTGCTCGGCATCGACGTCACCCGCGTCTCGACGGCCGGCGGCATCCCCAACCCCGTCACCATCCCCTTCGCGTACACCGGCGAGGGCTCCGACTACCTCATCTTCACCGAGGCCTGGTCGGGCGGCATCGACTCTTCGACGCGTCTGCCCACCGGCGCGCGCCAGAGCGTCGGCTGCGTCGAGAGCGGCAACGAGGTCGCCCCGGTGACCCTCGCCCAGGAGTGCAGCGGCGACGGCGGCGTGGCGCCCGGCTGCCGCACCCTGCGGATCCCGCTGCCGGCGCCCTGAGCCGTCTCTCGGGCAGCCGCGCCGCCCGTGAGCCGAGCCACCGGGGTTATGCTCGGGGCCGATGTGGTCCGCAGTCGTTGCCCTCGTCTTGTGCGCTGACTCTCCGTGGGATGAGCCGCTCGGCGCCGCTCGCGCCAGCGCCGTCGGCGTCGTGAAGCCCCGCGCCTCGCAGCTGCGCGAGGCCTTCGACGACTTCGATCGCGCCGTCCGCGTCTGGCAGCGCGAGCGCCGCGAGATGCTCGACGAGCAGGTGCTCGAGCAGCAGCGCGTGCTGCAGAAGGCGCGCGACGAGGCGCCGCTGCCCGAGGCCGCGCTCAAGAAGTACAAGGTCATCGAGGTCGGCAAGAAGGGCTCGAAGGCGCGCGGCCGCTCGAAGGTCATCGAGCTGCCCGAGCGAGACAAGGTCGATGCCCAGGTGGAGGAGCTCGCCGCCGAGGTCGCCGCCCGCCGTGAGCTGTGCAAGCGCGACCCCGAGCGCTGCGAGCGCGAGAAGAAGGAGCGCGAGCGCCTGCAGCGGGGCAACGAGGCCTGGGACGAGGCGGTCACCGCGAACTACGAGAAGCGGCGCGAGGCCATCGAAGCCGAAGCGCGGAAGTTCCAGGCCGACCTCGACGCCGCGCGGAAGCGCGAAGAGCAGCGGCAGGCGAAGCAGCTCGGCGGCTCCATCGACAAAGAGGGCAACTTCGTCGACGCGGATCTGGCTGAAGTCCCGCAGCGCGAGCAGTAAACAGCTCGCATGCACCGCAAGCTGCTGCTCAATGGCCGGTGGGTCGACGGCCAGCGCAACGCCGACATCAAGGCGCCGTGGGACGGGCGCGTCGTCGCGCAGGTCGCGCAGGCCTCGAAGGACCAGGCCGAAGAGGCGCTCGCCGTCGCGTTCGCCGCCCGCCCGCGCCTGCAGGCGCAGAGCACCGCGAAGCGCCGCGAGGTGCTCGAGCGCATCGTCGCCTCCTTGCGCGCGCGCGCCGAGGCGATCGCCTCGAGCATCTGCAACGAGGCCGGCAAGCCCATCACCGCCGCCCGCTTCGAGGTCACCCGCGCGATCGAGACGTTCACCCTCGCCGCGAACGAGCTCGCGAGCTTCGGCGGCCGCACGCTGCCCGTCGACACCATCGCCGCCACCCAGGGCGTCGAGTGCGAGACCCGCCGCTTCCCCGCCGGAGTCGTCACCGGCATCGTGCCCTTCAACTTTCCGCTCAACCTCGGCGCCCACAAGGTCGCCCCGGCGCTCGCGGTCGGAGCCCCCATCATCGTCAAGCCGCCGCCCCAGGCGCCCACCGCCCAGCTCATCGTCGGAGAGCTCGCGCTCGAGGCGGGCATGGACCCCGCGGCGCTGCAGGTCCTGCCCTGCGACAACACCGTCGCCGAGCTGCTCGCCACCGACGCGCGCGTCCGCGTCCTGAGCTTCACCGGCAGCGCGAAGGTCGGCTGGCACCTGAAGTCGAAGGCCGCGGGCAAGGCCGTGCTCGAGCTCGGCGGCAACGCGGCCGCCATCGTCTGCGCCGACGCCGACCTCTCCCGCGCCGCGAAGCGCCTCGCCGCGTCTGCCTTCGGCTACGCCGGCCAGGTCTGCATCAAGGTCCAGCGCATCGTCGTCGAGGCGCCGGTGTTCGACGCCTTCAGCGAGAAGCTGCACGACGCCGTCCGCGCGCTCAAAGTCGGAGATCCCGCGAAGGACGACACCGTCGTCGGCCCCGTCATCGACGACGCGAGCGCCGCCCGCATCGAGCAGTGGGCGGCGGAGGCCGGCTGGAAGCTCGAGCGCAACGGGCGCCTCTTGCAGCCCCTGGTGCTCACCGAGCCCCCACGCACCTCGAAGGCCTGGCGCGAGGAGATCTTCGGCCCCGTCGTCTGCCTCGTGAAGGCGAAGGACTTCGACGACGCCCTGAAGATCGCCAACGACTCGCAGTACGGCCTGCAGGCCGGCCTCTTCACGTACGACCTGCGCAGGGTCCGCCGCGCCTTCCACGAGCTCGAGGTCGGCGGCGTCATCGTCAACGACGGCCCGAGCTTGCGCAGCGACAACATGCCCTACGGCGGAGTCAAGGGATCCGGACTGGGCCGCGAGGGTGTCCGGTACGCGATGGAAGACTTCACTGAGGAACGTGCGCTTCTCACGGTACGTTCGCCAAACCCATGAACGAAGCGTTGCTTCCCGGCGAGAAGGTTCTCGCCACCCGGCCGGCCAACCTGACCTTCAGCTTCGACGAGACCAAGCAGCCCGAGCTCGCCGCGCACTCCAAGGCGCGCTCCATCGGCGGCAAGGTCCACGTCACGACGTACCGCATCTACTTCGCCTCGAATCGCCTGAACTCGACGCGCGGCAGCTTGAGCATCTTTCACCCGAGCGTCGTGTTCGACGAGCCGGTGATCGTCGGCTTCGCCGGCCAGTGGGTGGTGAAGACCGCGACGACCACCTGCCGCTTCGCGGTGCGAGACCCGAAGGAGCTGAGCCAGCTGCTGCGCCAGACGCGCGAGAAGCCGCTCGACGCGGCCGCCGTGAAGGAGCACGCCAAGGCGAACCTCGACAAGGTCGGCAGCGGCATCGCCCCGTTCTGGAAGGACGCCGCCAAGGCGATTCAGTCGAAGGACGCGGGCTCGCTTCAGGTCGTCGCGCTGATGACGGCCCGCGACTTCGTCACTGAGTGAGGATCTCGGCGCCGCTCTCGGTCACGAGAATGGTGTGCTCGAACTGGGCTGACCGCTTCAAGTCGGCGGTCACGACCGTCCAGCGGTCTTCCCACAGCCGGTCCTGCCAGCCGCCCGCGTTGATCATCGGCTCGACGGTGAAGGTCATGCCGACCTCCATGCGCGTGTTCGCCTTCGGGTCGAAGTAGTGCGGGATCTGCAGGTCGTTGTGGAAGACCTCGCAGATGCCGTGGCCGCAGTAGCTGCGCACCACCGAGTACCCGTGCGCGTCGGCGTGCTGCTCGATGGCGCGGCCGATGTCGCTGATGGGCCGGCCGGCCTTCACCGCCTCGATGCCTTTCAGCATGCACTCGCGGGTGACGCGCACCAGCCGCTGCGATTCTTCGTCGACCTCGCCGACCAGGAAGGTCGCGTTCGTGTCGCCGTGCACTCCGTCGAGGAACACCGTGACGTCGACGTTCACGATGTCGCCGCTCTGCAGCGCGCGGCTGTCGGGGATGCCGTGGCAGATGATCTCGTTCACCGACGTGCAGATCGACTTCGGGAACGGAGGCCGGTCTTCCGTCTTCCCGTAGTTCAGCGGTGACGGGTACCCGCCGAGCTTGATGGTGGTCTCGTGCGCCAGCGCGTCGAGCGCGTCGGTCGTGATGCCGGGCTTGATCGCCTCACCGACGGTGCGCAGCACCTGCGCGGCCGCCTTGCCCGCGCGGCGCATGCGGACGATCTCTTCGGACGTGCGAATGAGCCGGCCGCTGCCGCGGTTCGCCTCGCCGGACTCCGCGTACTCGGGCCGTTGGATCTCCGGAGGCACCGGGCGGCGCGGGCTGATGACGCCGGGGCGGATCTTCGTCGCCTCGAGCCGCTTCTGCTCGTCGCGCAGGAACAGGTAGTCGGCCTCTTTGTGGCAGCGCTTGTACTTGTCGCCGCTGCCGCACCAGCACGCCTCGTTCGGGCGCGGCAGGGACGGCGGCGGGCGCCGCGGAGAAGAGGCGGTCTGCATCGAAGGGGACGTCATGCTTCACCTGCTTTCAGCACGGCTCGCTCGGTGAGGTCCAGCACCCGCAACAGGGCTCTCCGGTTCACGCGGCCTTGCGTCGCCTCGGACAGCCCGAGCAGCTGCTCCTGGATGAACCGGCTCATGAACAAGAGCATCGGCTTGTCGCCGGTCGCCAGGCCCGTCTCGAGCCAGCGCTGGTTGCGCATGTACTCGTCGTACGCGTCGAGCTCGCGCTCCAGGTCCCACCGCGCCAGCTTGAACGCCTCGCGCATCAGGCCGGGGCCGGGCGCCGGGGGCTCGGTCGCCAGCAGGCGCGCGTCGGGGCCGGTGAGCTCCTCGATTGGAGGCGGCCACGTCGACAGATCCTTCGCGAAGAGCTTCGAGCACTCGACCAGCAGGTGCTCGGACAGCGGCACCGGTTTCGAGTCGAGCACGGCTTCCCATCGCGAACGCATGACGATGGGGAATGTAACAACGGAACTACTCGAGCGGCACCACGCGGCCGCGCTCCTCGGCGGGCAGCGGATCTCCGTAGCCGATGGCGAGCTCGCGGCGAATGACCTGGTACGCGACGCGGCGCGTGACGAAGTCGCGGTGCGAGAGGCCGGCGATCTCGACGTTGTGCAGGTTCCCCGCGGCGCCGTCGCCCTCGAGGATGCACGAGGGGAACGGGTTCACCCGATCGCTCTTCGAGTAGATCGACGTGAAGCGCACGCTGCGCGGGAACGCCCCCATCTTCAGCCGCCGGATGAACGGAGACATCGGCGTCATCTGCCACACGCTGCGCGAGATGAGCCCGTGCGTGAGGATGCCGAGGTACGCGGTCGGCGACCCGTTGTGCGGAGTGCCCAGCGTGATCAGGTTCTTCACCCGCCGGTCTCCGCCCAGCCGCTTGATGTAGTAGCGGCCGATCAGCCCGCCCATCGAGTGGCCGACGATCGACATCGGCCCCATGTTCGGGAAGCGCGAGTACAGCCGCTCGACCTTCTCTCGCACCTTCTCCGCGAGCACGTCGATGCCGAGCGAGTTGAACGCGTCGAACAGGCCGCCCAGGTTGATGCTCCACACGCAGTAGTGGTCGCGCCTCAAGCGGTGCTCGAGCACCTCGAACGTCCGCCGCGTCGACATGAACCCGTACAGCAAGAGCACCGGCCGCGGGCACGACGTGAAGTCCGTGCGGCGCACGATGTTGTTCCCGTGCCGATCGAAGTCGAGGTAGCCGCGCAGATAGGACAGCTTCCGCTTCAGCTTCCGGTATTGGAGCACCAGCGGGTTCACGCCCTACAGACGATAGCGGCTGGGGCCGACATGGAGCGAACCCGTCAGGTAGGGCGCTGTGGGAGCCCGAACGGGTTCTTGTGGCCCTGCGCGAGGAACTTCGCGGCCAGCTTCGCGCGCTTGAGGCGGGTCTCTTCCTTCTTCGCCTCGCCGACGTACCGCTTGTAGAGGTTCTGGTAGCCCGGCGCCAAGGCGTCGAAGAACGCGCGCGACTTTGCCTTCAGGGCCGCCTCGAGCTCCGACGGCATCTGGGCCTTGCGCCTCCACGACACCGCCTTCGCCCACTCGCCCGAGGCCTTGGCCTTCGCGATCTCCGCGAGCCCCGCCGCCCTCATCTTTCCGTCTTCGATGAGCTTCAGCGCCTTCGCCTTGTTGATCGCCGACCACTTGCTGCCCGCGCGCCGCCGCGTGAAGCGCTGCTTGTAGTGCTTCTCGTCGATCGCCGCGGCGGTCGTGTCGATCCACCCGAAGCACAGCGCCTCGTCGACCGCGTGGCTCCACGTCATCGAGCGCCCGTGCGCGGACTTCACGTAGACGACCCAGACCTCGGTCTCCTTCGCGTGGTTCTTCTCGAGCCACTGGCGCCACTCGGCGGCGTTCTTCGGAGTGATGGTCGGCACGCAGTCACTCTGCCAGATTGCGCCGCATGAACTACCGCAAGATGGGCAAGCACGGCCTCAAGCTCTCGGAGCTCTCGCTCGGCTCGTGGGTCACCTACGGCGGCCAGGTCGGCGAAGACATCGCGCGCGAGTGCATGACCGTCGCCTACGACGCGGGCATCAACTTCTTCGACGGCGCCGAGGCCTACGCGCACGGGGAAGCCGAGATCGTCATGGGCAACGTGCTCAAGAAGACGAAGTGGCGCCGCGAGGGGCTCGTCCTGTCGACGAAGATCTTCTGGGGCGGCAAGGGCCCGAACGACACCGGCCTCTCGCACAAGCACATCATCGAGGGCGTCAACGCGGCGCTGAAACGCTGGCAGCAGGACTACCTCGATCTCGCGTTCTGCCACCGGCCCGACCCCGACACGCCGATCGAAGAGACCGTCCGCGCCTTCGACATCCTCGTGCGGCAGGGCAAGGTCTTCTACTGGGGCACCAGCGAGTGGAGCGCCGACGACGTGCTCAAGGCGCACGAGATCGCCGTGAAGGGCGGCTTCACTCCGCCGGCGATGGAGCAGCCGCAGTACAACCTGCTCGTGCGCGAGCGCTTCGAGAAGGAGTACGCGCCGCTCTACGAGAAGCTCGGCTACGGCACCACCATCTGGAGTCCGCTCGCCTCCGGCGTCCTCACCGGCAAGTACGCCGGCGGCAAGACGCCCAAGGGCAGCCGCCTCGCGATGGAGAGCACCGCCTGGCTGAAAGAGATCGTCGCCACGCCGGAGAAGATCGAGGCCGCCGATCGCCTCGCGCCGCTCGCCAAAGAGCTCGGCTGCTCGATGGCTCAGCTCGCCATCGCGTGGTGCCTCAAGAAGCCGCACGTCTCGACGGTCATCCTGGGCGCCAGCAAGGCCTCGCAGCTGAAAGAGAACCTCGCCGCCGTCGAGGTCGCGCAGAAGCTCGACGACGCGTGGGTCAAGCGCATCGAGAAGGCCGTCGGCAAGATCGCGAAGTGAACGTCGCCACAGCGGGTCGCGGCCATCCTCGCAGTGCTCCGTGTCGGTGCGTCGTCGGCGCCTTCGAGGAAGCCAGGAGCTGCTAAGGGGCCTCTTCCATGCAGGTGACACACGTCAACGAAGGGCTGATTCACCGGCTGCTGGAGTGGATCTCCGGCTCCGGGCCGCTCGGGCCGCTGCTGGCCACCCTCACGGTGCTGGCCATGGTGCTCGTGGTCTCGAGCCTGCTGTGGTGGGTCGCCGGTGGCCCGGTGATGCGCCGCCTCGCGCAGCTGCTCTCCGCGCCCGTCGAGGCGCTGCGGCCGCTGCGGGCCGGCGTCAGAGTGGTCATCGTGCTCGGCGCAGCCAGCACGCTGCTGAGCCACTTCACCGAGGTCGACCTCTTCACGCTGCTCGCCGGAGCCCTCGCGCTCATCGCCACCGGGTTCGTCGCCCTGTGGAGCACGCTCTCGAACATCCTCTGCACCATCGTGATTCTCGTCACGCGCCCCTTCCGCATCGGCGACGTGCTGAGCTTTCCCCCCGATGAGGTGAGCGGACAGGTGGTCGACCTGTCGTTCTTCTTCACCACCCTGAGGACGCCTGACGGTGGCTTCGTCAACGTGCCCAACACCGTCTTCTTCCAGCGCATCGTCGTGCGTCGAGAGACGTCGACCTCGCTCGACCTCGGCACCCAGCTTGGCAACAAGGCCCCGGTGCCGATTCCGCCGCCTCCCGAGGGCGAGAAGCCGCCCGCCGCGACCTCCGCGGCCTGAGCCTGCTGAGGCGGCGCGGCGGGGGGCGTCTGACCGCGGTGGGCTCGCGTCGCGGCGCGGCCTCAGCGCCCGAGCTCGATGCAGGTGAGCCCGGCTTCCGGCGTGCAGTTCTGGCCGATCAGGCACCCGCCGACGCCGTCGAAGTCGACGCACCGAATCGGCCGGCAGTCCTGCTCGGTCACGCACTTCTTCCTCGAGATGGTGCACTCGCCGCCGCTGCACGACTGCTGCGCGCAGTCCGAGTCGACCTGGCACGAGCAGTAGCCGAAGTTCGAGCCCTCGCGCAGGCGACACTGGCCCGCGCACGTGCCGGTCGCGAGGCCCGGCTGCTTGAGGCACGTGCCGCCGCGCTTGCAGTCGGCGTCCTCCATGCAGGGCAGGTTGGGGTCCCCCGGGCACGGCATGCCGGGCCCGCACATCCACCGCGTGAAGACGACCCGGATGTCGCGGCACCCGTAGCCGCGCGGACACACCTGGCCTTCGCTGCAGTCGGCGCCGCAGTACGTCGACGAGGTGCGCGTGTCGATGATGCAGTAGTTCGCGCCGCTGCCGCACGTGTCGATGCCGCCGCCCGACAAACAGCGCGCGCAGTACGGCCGCGTGTCGTCGTCGTAGTCGCTGTAGCACTGGTTGCGCGTCACGCCGGCGTCGGGCGGAATGCCGCAGAGCTCTCCGAACTTGCAGAACGTGTTGTCGGCGCAGAAGTACGGGTCGCAGACTCCGATGGTGCAGGCCTGCAGCTCGGCCGGCGTCCGCCCCGTGCACGCGCACGGCACGTCGCCGCAGCGGCACGAGGTGCCCGGGCAGTCGCCGTTGCTGCGGCAGCCCTCGACGCAGGTGCTGCGCGACAGGTCGCAGACGCTGCCCTGCGGGCAGTGCAGGTCCGAGGTGCAGCGCCCGCGCGAGAGGCACGTCCCGCTGCCCGTGTCGCAGAACAGCGAAGGGTCCATGCAGTCGGCGTTCTTCTCGCAGCCCGAACGGTCCTGGCAGAAGCCTGCCGGGTTGCAGAACTGGCCCGACGGACACGCCTCGTCGGTGCGGCAGTAGCACTCGCCGGTCTGCGTCTGGCACATGAACGCGCTGGCGGGATCTCCGCAGTCGGAGTCCTGCCGGCAGCCCTTCGTCACGATCTTGCTCGGGCACGCGGTGAGCGCGAGCACGACGACCGGGGCGAGGAGCCTCATCGCCTCCGGTACACCACCACCTGCGGCGTCTCGTCAACGTACAGCCCGGTGACCGGCTTCGTGGTGCCGAGCGCCTGCCAGGTGTTGAACTCGTGCTCGCGGAACTCCTGGTGGTACTGGTACGCGACGAGGTCGGCGCTGAACGGATCTCCGACGAACTGCAGGTCCGTCCGCAGCATGCCGTTCTTCTGGTAGTCGCGAATCTGCCCGCCGTGGCACTCGTGCAGGTACACGCGCTCGCCGGGACGCGCGTTCTGGTTGATCCACGGCAGCACGCCGGTGACGTTGTTCGCCCAGAACTGCCGCTGCATGCCGAGCGTGGCGCCGCCCGGCAGGCCGCCCGAGAGCTCCGAGTAGAACGAGGTGCCGTACGGGTACACGCGCACCGTGGCGATGAACGCGGAGGTGCAGCACAGCACCGCGAGCAGCGCGATCGCGTGACGCGCGAGCCACGGCTGTCGCGGGGCACCGGCAGTGGCGCGCGCCTTCGCCCGCTCGTCCAGCCAGCCCGAGAGGCCGCGCGCGCCGCGCTCGAGCGAGACGCCCGCGAGGATCGCGAGGAACGGCATCGACGGGAACCAGTGCTTCACGCCGCCGAAGTGCGGCACGTCTGGCTGCGAGATGATCGCGATCGAGGCGAGCGCGTTCGCGACGATCAGCGCCTCGAGCAGCGTCGACTTTCGCTGCCAGGCGCGCACCGCGACGCCGCCCAGGCCCAGCACCATCGGCGCGAAGAACGCGGTCGGCACCGTGAGCGCCGTCACCACCACCACGTAGTCGAGCGGGAAGGGCGGCTCTCGCAGCAGCTCCCCCATGTAGTACCAGACGTAGTGGTTGTGCTGCAGGTGGAACTGGAAGTACCAGGCCGCGCGATCGACCGGGTGGTGCCAGAGAAACGGCCAGTGCAGGTAGAAGATGACCGGGCCGGCGATCGCCATCGACACGAGCGGCGCCACCGCGCGGAACGTGCCGACGTGCACCTTGAACAGGCGCCAGGTGAGCAGCGCCGCCGCCGCTGAGGCCGCCACGAACACCAGCACGTGCGGGCTCAGCAGGATGAACGACTGCATGAGCTTCTGCGGCCCCATCGCGAGGGCCATCACCCCGTACGCGACGACGCCCGCCACGTAGACGCCGTTGATCTGCAGCATCAGCGCGCGCGCCTCGGGCGACTCCTTCGACTGGTGCCACCCGCGCCACAGCGAGAACGGAATCAGGATGACGGGGATGAAGAACGCGTTGTGCTTCGTGCCGAGCGCGGCGCCGAAGGCCAGGCCCGTCCAGATCCACCACCTGGGCTTCTCGAGCGCCTGCCAGAAGCAGAAGACGACGAGCAGCCACATCGCCGTGACCGGCACGTCGAAGCACGACAGGTGCGCCTCGAAGAACTGCCGCGGCACGAGCAGGAAGCTCACCGCCGCGAAGATCGCCGCGACCCGCCCCATCAGCGGCCGCGCCATCAGGTACACGAGCGGGAGGATGAGCGCCGCGAACGCGAACGCCGGCACGCGGAAGGCCGCCGCCGGCCGGAGGATGCCCAGCGCCTCGTGGAAGAACAGGTACGAGATGCCGAACAGGTTCTTCATCAGCGCCGGGTGCTCGTTGTTGAACGAGAACGCGCGCTGAATCGCGTCGTCGCCGAACGCCACCGTCGGGCTCTTGAACAAGAGCTGGAACCACCGCGCGTGCGATTCGGCCGCGGCGAAGTACACGCTCTCGTCGCGCACGAAGCCCGCCGGCTTCTCGGTGAAGAGCAGGGCGAAGAAGCCGCCGCCGAACAGCAGCCACGCGATGCGCGACTCGAGCTTCTGCTCGGCAGACACCTCCGTGCTCGCCGCCGCGGGCTTCGCCTCCGCGCTCATGAGCCGAACCCCCACGCCTCGACGCACATCTCCCGGTGCTCGGGGTTCTGCGACTGGCTCCAGATGCGCACGCTCGCGCCTGCCGGAACGCCCGGCGCGTCGCCGCGGAACAGGCCGTACTTGCCCTTCGGGAAGTCCAGCGACACCGCCCGCGTGCCGTTCACGTCGGCGGCGAGCAGCACCGGCGTCAGCTGCGGGTCACGGTAGTAGCCCTTGTCCCAGCCGAAGCCGCCTTGCAGCACGAGCTGGTCCGCCGCGGGCACGCCGTTGAGCTCGACGACGAGCTTCGTGGCTCCACCGGGAGGAAAGAGCCTCAAGCACCGCCGCGGCTGAAACCGCACCTCGTGCCACTCGGCCGCGACGTAGCCGCCGTTGGGGCACCGGTGCGCGCGCCCGTCCCAGCTGCACTGCTGCCGCGAGCCGTCGCCACCCTCGAGGTACACGCTCGCCTGGCCGAGCTGCTCGACGAACGAGAACCGCACCGGCTTCGAGCGGCCGTTCTGGTACAGCGACAGCTCGAGCGGGCCGAACGAGCGCGTCGCGCCGATCGCGGTGCGGCCCGGCGAGAACACCGACCAGAACGCGCCCTGGTCCGACTTCGGCAGCTTCGGCTGCGCCAGCACCCACACCCGCGGGTGCAGCTCGAGTGAGTCGCCGTCGCTGCCCTGGTAGCCGACCACGCGCACCCGCTCGGGAGCGAACAGCCGCGCGCGCTCGGCCCACCACGGGAAGACCAAAAGCGCGTCGCCGGGCTGCGCCTCGGCCTCGAGCACCTTCTGCACCTCGGCGTAGTCGGCCTCGGAAGGGAGCAGCGTCGGCAGCCGCAGCTGGAAGCCCAGGCACAACAACGCCACCAGAACGATGAGCCCGCCTTCGATCAGCGGCGCGCGCCGCCGCTCCTCAGGACTTGGCAAGGCGAATCTTCTGCTCGCTCGTCTCGCGGCAGAACACGCAGAAGGAGGCCTCTCCGCCCGGATACGACGGAGTCCAATGCGGGTACATCGCGCAGCGCGGGTCGAGGCAGTGGTGAAGCCCCCACGCGTGACCCAGCTCCTGCAGCGCGTAGCGCGCGAGCTGCTTCACGTTCTCGTTCGGGTTCTTGATGTGCGCGAACGAGACGACCGCGCGCTGCCCGTTGTACTGCGACACGCCGAACGTCGGGACCTCGCCGGTGAGCAGCTTGCGCGGCAGCAGCTTGCGCGACGTCACGTAGAGGATCTTGTCGTCCTGGAACGCCGACACCTTCGGGGCCTCGCGCAACAGCCGGTGCGCGTCCCACGGCTCGTTCATGCCCGACGGAGGCGTCACGACGCCCGAGTGCTCGGCGCCCACCGCGAACGCCTGGTAGAGGATCTTGCAGAGATCCTTCACCAGCTTCGGGTCCAGCTCGTCGAAAGTCGCGACGCGGATCATTTCTTCTTCGCCTCCGCAGCAGCCGCGGTCGCCGCCTTCGGCGGACGGCCGCGCTTCTTGGGCTCAGGCGGCGGCCCTTCCGGCTTCGGCTTCGGCGGGCGCCCGCGCTTCTTCGGCTCCGGCGGCGGCCCTTCCGGCTTCGGCTTCGGCGGACGGCCGCGCTTGCGCTTCACCGGCTCGGCCGCCAGCGGAGACCCCTGCGGCATCGTCACGTCCGAATCGGAGATGACGCTCTTCTTGAGCGGCTCCATCGGCTGCGTCGAGGCCTCGCGGGCTGCTGCTTTGCCCGGCTTCTTCTTCGCGGCGGCGGGCTTCTCCTCGCCCTCTTCGCCTTCGCCCTCGGAGGCTTCTGCTTCCTGCGGCTCTTCTTCGGCGCCCTCGTCTTCGAGGCCGCCACCGCCCATCAGATCGTCGCCAAGCCCGAGATCGTCGTCGTCTCCGCCGGCCAGCGCGCGGAACTCTTCGGCGGTGCGCTTGGGGCGCTCCTTGCCGACGGGGAAGAGCAGGGCGTCGACGGTGTCCTCGGCATCGCACTCGAGGATGTTGAGCGACGCAGACATCTCGGCGACGAGCAGGTGGCGCGCGTCGTTGTAGAGCTCGCGCTCCTTCGTCGGCAGCGGCCGCAGCTCGGAGAGCACCTGCAGGCCTTTGACGACCTCGGCCAGGCCCATCAGCCCGCCGGTCGCCATGCGCTCGACGTTGGTGCGCGCGCGCGCCTTCCAGTCGAGCGACGCCTTGTCGGAGTCGGACCTGATGAACGAGAGGACCTTCTCGACCTCATCGGCCGACGAGACCTTGCGGACGCCGATGGAGCCGACCTTCGACTCCGGCACCATCACCTTCGCTCCGTCTTCCTCGCGGAGCAGGTTCACCATGGTCAGCTTCTGACCGGCGACCTCCTTCGTCTCGATCGCCGTGACCTTGCACAGGCCCTGGTTCGGGTAGACGACGCGATCACCGACGGCCAGCTTGACGACCGGCGCAGGCGGCTTCGGTGCAGCCTGAGTACCGGTCTGTGGACCTGAGTTTTCCGCCATGAGCCCCTCGAAAAAGGCTCGCGGGTCGTAGCATCCCCACCTCGGTGGGGCATTAAAAAATCAACGCTTGGAGGAGTTCAGCTCGACCAGCAGCTGGTGCAGCCGCGCGTCGATGACCGCCTCGACCTGCGCGTCGTCTGCCGGCTGCTGCGCCTTCGTCGCTGCGAAAGCCATCACGCCGCCGAGCACTGCGCCGAGCACCGCGATCCCCATCAGCTTCTTCATCATGTGTGCTGCCTCCATGTGGCTACGTTTGGCTACATGGTGGCACGGGGATGAAGCGCCGCAATTTTTCGGACGGAGCTCTCCCTGATCACTTCCCCGGAGCGAGCGGGAGCTTGAAGCCTCCGAGCGCGTTCGCGGTGGGGATGACCTCGATCTCGAGCGTGCCCGAGTTGTCGGCGAGGTCGTCGTCGGGGAACGACATCCAGAAGAACGCGGTGCCGCGGACCTTGTACATCTTGCCCGCCTCGAAGACGCGCACCGCGTCTTCGTCGAGCGGCTTGCCCTCGAAGACGCTGAAGCCGGACTGCTGCGTGACGAGCACCTTCGACACCGTGCCGCCCTTCTCGCCGCGGGTGCGCGGCGCGGGCCCCTTCTCGAGCAGCCGCACGTTGTACGTCGTCAGCGCGTTCATGCCGACGTAGGCGAGCCGCTGGCTCGGCTCGAGGATGACGACGTGCTGCGCGACGTTCACGTCGAGCGCGTGCGTCGGGCCTTTGACGTCCTTCACCTTCACGCGCACGACGCCCGAGTTGTCGTCGAGCGCGTGGTCCATCACGAACGCGTAGAGCATCGAAGCGCCCTTCAGCGTGACTCCGCCTTTGGGGCCGATGCGGCCGAACGAGTCCTTCGCGGAGATGCCGGGGCCCTGCACGAAGTAGCCGACCTCGTTCACCCAGATCGGGCTCGCCATGCCGCCGAGCGAGGCCTTGCCCTCGGTCGAGAGCTTGTACGTCTTCGCCGGGTTGAGCCTGAGCCGCGCGGCCTTCGTCTCGGGGATCTTCACCGCGTGCACGGCCGCGTCGATCTTGAACACGAGCTCGGGATACGCGACCTGCATCGTCGGCCCGGTCACGAGCTTCTTCGGCTCGATGAGCTCTTCGGCGACCTGGGGCTTCTCGATGACCGGCAGCTCGATGGGCTCGAGCTCGGCGTGCATGCTCACCTTCTCGCCGCGCTTCTTCGCGACCTTCCGCGTCCAGTCGCGCATGCCCGCGGACGTCAGCTCGAGCGTGTGCGCCGAGGCCGCGTCGAGCTCGAGCACGGTCGGCGTCTTCTTCTCCCACGGCGAGCCGTCGACGTAGATCGACGCGCCCGGCGGAGTCGACGAGAGCTCGAGCGAGAACGTGCCCGTGCTCGTCCACACCGAGTAGCCGGCGACGACGAGCACGACGCCCGCGATGATCGCGGCGGCGGCGAGGCCGAGCTTCACTCCGCGCGAGAGCTGCCGCGGCGTCATCGTCTCGCTGGTGAGCGCGCCGTCGTCTTCGCCCGCCGACGACTTGCGGCCGGCGGACTTCGACGGGTCTTTGCCCCAGGCCGTCTCCGTCGCCGACGGCTCGATCGGCGCCTGCGGCAGCGGCTTCTTCCACAAGCTCACCTGGTCGAGGAACTCGCGCGGCAGCTGCGTCGGGCGCCCGTCGGCGACGAGATCCGGCTCGAACAGGAACTGCAGGAACAGCCCGAGCGAGCTCGTCTGGAAGCTCGGCGCGTTCTGGTACAGGTAGCTCGACAGCGCGCTCTGGAACGCCTCGGCGGTCTGGTACCGCTTCTCTTTGTCGAGCGCCATCGCGGTCAGGATGATCTGCTCGAGCGCCGGCGTGATGTCGGGGTTCATCACCCGCGGCGGCGTGAACTGCCCGCGCACGATGCGCGACATCGTGTCGATCATCTTGCCCTGGAAGGGCAGCTGACCGCAGAGCATCTCGTACAGCACGATGCCCGCAGCGAAGACGTCGGTGCGCGCGTCCAGCTCTTTGCCGCGCGCCTGCTCCGGAGAGAAGTACGAGTACTTGCCCTTCACCGCGCCCGACTCGGTCTCTTCGCGGCCCGCGGTCTTCGCCTTCGCGATGCCGAAGTCGACCAGCTTCACCTGCCCTTCGAAGCTGATGAGCACGTTCTGCGGAGACACGTCGCGGTGCACGATCTTCAGCGGCTTGCCTGTCTCGTCGAGCCGCGTGTGCGCGTAGTGCAGCCCCTTGAGCATCTCGATCGCGATCAGCACCGCGAACGAGGTCGGGATCGACTGGATGCCGACGGTGCGCGCGCGCTTGATGAGCTTCGAGAGCGGCTGGCCGTCGACGTACTCCATGGCGATGAACCAGTCGCCGTCGATCTCTCCGAAGTCGAAGACCTGCGCGATGTTGCCGTGGCTGAGGCCCATGACGATGCGGGCCTCGTTCGTGAACATCTGGATGAACTGCTTGTTGGCGGCGTACGCGGGCAGGATCCGCTTGATCACGACGGACTTCGAGATGCCCGCCGCGACGGGGTAGCGGGCCTTGAAGATCTCCGCCATGCCGCCGGCGGCCAGTCGGGCCTGCAGCTCGTACTTCCCGAACTGGTTCTGCTGCGCCACGGCGGGCAAGGTAGCATGTGACGGGATTTTCCAAGCCCGCCCGCTGTTGCCCCCTCCAATGCGCGCAGTCCTCCTCGCCGTCAGCCTCATCGCGCCGTGCGCATTCGCCGAAGGGCAGGTGCTGCTCTTTCCTGCCATCGGCACTCCGCAGCAGGTGACGGTGTCGGGCCGGGTCTTCACGTCGCCGCTCAACTCGGGCTCGAACGTGATGTCGCGAAACCTGCGCTCACTGCTCGCGCCGAGCTTTGAGGGCGCGACTGTCGTGGTCCGCTACGCGGGCCAGAGCGCCGAGCTCATCAGCGGCCGCGACGGTCTCTTCGAGGTGACGTTCGTCGCGCCGAAGGACCAGCCGTTCGCCGTCGGCCTCGGCCAGGTGGAAGCGGCGGTGCGCGGCTGCTCGACCGGCATCGCCGGCGTCGACATCATCTCGCCCGACGCGCCGTTCTTCGTGATCAGCGACTTCGACGACACGCTCGCGGTGACGCAGGTGACGCGGCGCAGAGATCTGATCAAGCACGCGTTCACCGAAGACGGCGACACGCAGCCGCTCGTCGAGGGCATGCCGCAGTTGATGCGCTGCCTGCGCGAGGGGAAGAAGGAGCGCCCCGTCTTCGCGCTCGTCAGCGGCTCGCCGGTGCAGTTCGTGCCGCGCACGGCGCGGTTTCTCTTCAAGCACGACTTCCCCCCGTTCGGGCTCTACCTGCGGGAGATCGGCCCGAGCACGCTGTCCGACTACAAGCAGCCGATCATCCGCTCGCTGCTGAAGGCGGTGACCCAGCCGGTCGTCCTGGTCGGAGACTCCGGCGAGCGCGACCCCGAGATCTACGCGCAGATCCGCAAAGAGTTCCCCGACCGCGTGAAGGCGATCGCCATCCACGACGTCGGGCGGCTCGAAGACAAGGCGCGGGTGAAGGACATGCTCGTCTTCAAGCACCCGCGCGAGGTGATGCCCGAGCTCGCGAAGCAGGGCTTGTTGACGCAGGGGTGCTATGAGGCCGCCTTCCAGTAACTGGGAGGGCAGGGCACATGGCGCATCGTTGGACCTTCTTCCGCGCAGGTGGTTTCGATCAGGTCCGCTTCGACACCGGCGCGGACTTCGCGGCGCTCTCCGAGCTCGACCCGAAGCTCTGGGTCGCGCTGAGCTGTCCGACGACGGGCATCGAGCTCGCGCCGCGCACGCTCGAGCTGCTCGACACCGACAAGGACGGCCGCGTCCGCCTGCCCGAAGTGCTCGCGGCGGTGAAGTGGACGGTGTCGATGCTGAAAGACCCCGAGCTGCTGGTGAAGGCGCCGGCGAAGCTCCCGCTCGACGCGATCGCCGACCCCAGCGTGCTCGCCTCCGCGAAGAAGATCCTCTCCGACCTCGGCCACCCCGACGACAAGGAGCTCTCGCCGGCGGACACCGCCGACACGGTGAAGATCATCGCCCGCACCCGGCTCAACGGCGACGGCGTGCTCCCGCCCGAGTCCGCCGGCGACGACGCCACCGCGGCCGCCGCCATCAAAGAGGTCATGGCCGTCTTCGGCTCCGCGAAGGACCTGAGCGGCCTCGAAGGCGCCGACGCCAAGTCCATCGACAAGTTCTTCGCCGAGGCCGCGAGCCTCGTCGACTGGTGGAAGCGCTCGCAGGGCGACGCGAAGGTCCTCCCGCTCGGAGACGCCACGCTCCCCGCCTGGGAAGCCCTCGAGGCCGTGCGCGGCAAGATCGACGACTTCTTCGCCCGCTGCGCCCTCGCCGCCATGGTCGAGCCGAAGCTCAGCCACGCGCTCAACCCGCCCGAGGCCGAGTGGGTGGCCCTCGCGCGCGAGCAGCTCTCGGGCACGCACGAGCGCCTCGCCAGCCTCCCGCTCGCGCTGGTGAAGCCGGGCGCCGCGCTGTCGCTGCAGAACGAGGTCAACCCGGCCTGGTCGGCGCGCATCAGCAAGTTCAGCGCGGCCTGCGTCGCGCCCCTCGGCGGCAACGGGAAAGAGCTCACCTTCGCGGCGTGGCAAGAGCTCAAAGAGCGCCTGGGCGCGCACGGCGACTGGCTCGCGACCCGGCCCAAGACCGCCGTCGACAAGCTCGGCCTGCCGCGCCTCAAAGAGCTCGTCGAAGGTCCCGCGTTCGCCACGCTGCAGGGCCTGCTCGCGAAAGAGAAGGCCATCGAGCCCGAGGTGAAGGCCATCACCTCGGTCGACCGCCTCGCCCACTACGTCCGCGACCTGAAGACGCTGCTCGAGAACTTCGTCTCCTTCCGCGACTTCTACTCGCGCACGCGCAAGGCCACGTTCCAGGCCGGCACGCTGTACCTCGACAGCCGGAGCATGGATCTGTGCCTCGAGGTCGAGGACATCGCGAAGCACGCCGCGCTCGCCGCCCAGTCGTACGCCTTCCTCGCGTACTGCGAGTGCAAGCGAAGCGGCGGCGAGAAGATGAACATCGTGGCCGCCTTCACCGGGGGCGACGCCGACTTCCTCACCGTCGGCCGCAACGGCGTCTTCTTCGATCGCCACGGCAAGGACTGGGACGCCCACGTCGTGAAGCTCGTCGAAGCGCCCATCTCCGTCCGCCAGGCGTTCTTCGCGCCGTACAAGCGCCTCGCCCGCTTCATCACCGAGCAGATCGAAAAGTTCGCCGCCTCGAAGGACAAGGAGGCCGACGCCGCCCTCACCACCGGCGTCGCCGGCGCCGCCGAGCCGAAGCCCAAGACGCCGTTCGACGTCGCGAAGTTCGCCGGCATCTTCGCGGCGATCGGCCTCGCGGTCGGCTCGATCGGCACTGCGCTGAGCGCCGCCGCGGCCGGCCTCTTCGGGCTGCCCTGGTGGCAGATCCCGCTGGCGCTCGCCGCCGCGCTCGTCGTCATCTCGACGCCTTCGATGCTGCTCGCCGGCATGAAGCTGCGCCTGAGGAACCTGGCGCCCCTGCTCGATGCCTGTGGCTGGGCCATCAACTCGCGCGTCCACATCAGCATCCCGTTCGGAGCGACGCTCACGCAGCTGCCCAAGCTGCCGCCGAACTCCAGCCGCTCGCTGCACGATCCGTTCGCGCCGCGGCCGCGCATCTGGCCCTGGGTGCTCGGTCTCGCCGTCCTCGGAGGTCTCGGTTGGTGGCTCTACACGAATGGGTACCTCGCCAAATGGCTCCCGTAAGACACGCGCTCGCGGCGCTGCTGCTGCTCGTCGCCTGCAAGAATGAAAAGGCCACGACTGCGCCCGCGCCGGCCGACAAGCCGAAGCCCGTGGAGCAATTCAAGCCGCTCACGAACGAGGCCGACGACACGTTCAAGATCGCTCCGTTCACCCCGCTCGGGCCCGCTGTCCCCGACGACGTGAAGCGCATCGAGCTCAACGGAGACACCGCGCCGGAGACCGCGCCGCGCGTGCTGCTCGTCCCGCTGGGAGACACCTACCTCGCGCAGGTGACTCCGCTGCTCGCGGCGCTCGACGACGCGGGCTCCGAGGTGTGGCTCAAGCACCCCGACCTGAACCTCGCGTACAAGGTCGAGCTGCGCGACGAGAAGGCCTGGCAGGACTGGATCGACGAGCCGGTGCCCGGAAAGCTGCGCGTCATCCACCGCGCCGACGGCTTCGAGCTGCAGACGAACATGGGCAAGCTGCCCGGCACCGATCCGAACGGGCCGTCGGTTCCCGTGCGCGGCGGCCGCATGGATCTGCCGACCCTGCGCAAGGGCTTCGAGCGCGTGAAGACCCGCTTCAAGGACGCGCCCGACGTGTGCTTCGCCCCATCGATGGGCCTCAGCGTGAGCGACATCGCGAGCGCGCTCGCCGCGAACTACCCGACGGCAGACGAGCCGATCTTCGGTCAGCTGTGCCTCGTCTACCCGCGCCCCGGCACGCGGGCGTCACGCGACGCCGGGAAGTGAGAACCGCAGCGAGCGGACGATCAGCTCGACGGTCTCCGTCTCCAGGTTCTCGCTGCCCTTGCGGCACACGTACGTCGCGAGCGCGAAGCTCGTGCCGTCGGAGACGCTCCACACGCGGATGAAGTCTTCACCGTGCACGTACGTGCAGACGGCGCCGCGCAGCGCCTCGGTGTCGAAGTAGCTCGCCTCGGTCGGAGCGCCGAGCTGGTTCGCCTCGGCCATCGTCTGGATGATGTCGCGCAGGTCGGTGACGCTCGGCTTCTCCCACGTGGCGTTCGGAGCGATCGAGATCTGCACGGCGCCGACTCCACCCACCGAGTCCGCGAGCGTGAACGCGTCACCGGGCTGCTCGATGCGCGCCCAGTCGGGCGGCACCTGCACCTCGAAGCCCTCGCCGCGAACGGTCTTCATCTTCTACGCAGCCTTCACGGCCCCACGCAGACCGTCGAGTCCGAGCCGCGAACGTTCTCGCACCGGTACCCGCTGCGGCAGTCGCGCGTGCTGTTGCACTGCCGGTAGCAGCCGTGCGTGTCGTTGTTGATGCCCTCGCGGATGCAGACCGAGCCCGTCGGACAGGAGTTCGGGTCACCGAGGGTGCACGTCGTCGAGCAGTAGCCGCCGGGCCAGCCGTTGCCGTTGAGGCACGAGCGGCCGAGACAGTCCGACGGAGTCGTGCACGGATCTCCGATCGTGGGGCCGCAGGCGCCAAGAAGCAGTCCGCATCCCACCAGCACCAGTGACAGCAGCAGGCCTCGCACCTTCACGGTGCTGCCTCCCTATGGTACGGGCCTCGCCTTGTCCATGGCTGACACGAATCCAACTGGTGGTGAGTTTCTCCTTCGCGAAGTGGGCCACAGCCGCATCATGGCGCCCGAGCACTTCACTGCAGAGCAGAAGGCCTATTACGAGACGGCCTTCGCGTTCTCGCGCAACGAGGTGCTGCCGAAGAGCGCGCAGATCGAAGGCAAGGACTTCAAGCTGCTCCGCGACCTCTTGAAGAAGGCCGGTGAGATCGGCCTGCTCGGCATCGAGATCCCCGAGGAGCACGGAGGCCTCGCTCTCGGCGTCACCACCTCCTGCATGGTCGCCGAGGCCAAGACGCTGCACGGCAGCTGGAGCGTCACCTTCGGAGGCCACACCGGCATCGGCTCGCTCCCGATGGTGTGGTACGGCACGCCCGAGCAGAAGGCGAAGTACCTGCCCAAGGTCGCCACCGGCGAGTGGGTCTGCGCGTACGCGCTCACCGAGTCGGTCAGCGGCTCCGACGCGCTCGGCGCGAAGACGAAGGCCGTGAAGAGCGCCGACGGCAAGCACTGGATCCTGAACGGGTCGAAGCAGTTCATCACCAACGCCGGCTTCGCCGACCTGTTCATGGTCTTCGCCAAGGTCGACGGCGAGAAGTTCACCTGCTTCATCGTCGAGCGGAACACGCCCGGCCTCACCGTCGGCCCCGAGGAGCACAAGATGGGCCTGCGCGGCTCGTCGACCTGTCCGCTCGTGTTCGAGGACGCGAAGGTCCCGGTCGAGAACGTCCTCGGAGAGATCGGCAAAGGCCACAAGATCGCCTTCAACGTGCTCAACCACGGGCGCCTGAAGCTCGGCGTCGGCGTGCTCGGCGGCATGAAGCTGCAGATGCAGAACGTCGCCGCCTACGCGAAGGACCGGAAGCAGTTCGCGACGCCGATCATCCAGTTCGGCCTCATCCGCGAGAAGCTCGCGCGCATGGCCGTCGCGATCTACGCGACCGAGTCGATGGCGTACCGCACCAGCGGGCTCATCGACGCGAGGCTGGAGAAAGAGGACAAGACGGCGCACGACTTCGACGCCAAGACGCAGAAGGCGATCGAGGAGTTCGCGATCGAGTCGTCGATTCTCAAGGTATTCGGAAGCGAAGCCCTGGCCCTCGTCACCGACGACGCCGTGCAGATCCACGGCGGCTACGGCTACATCGAGGAGTACCCGGTCGAGCGCGCCTACCGCGACGCGCGCATCAACCGCATCTTCGAGGGCACGAACGAGATCAACCGCATGCTGATCACCGGCATGCTGCTCAAGCGGACCATGAAGGGCGAGCTGCCGACGTTCGACCTCGCCGGCACCGTGGCCGAAGAGCTCGAGACGAAGGCGCTGCCGAAGTCGAAGGGCAACGACGCGCTCGCCAACGAGACGGTCGCCGCGGAGTACCTCAAGCGCATGGCGCTGTACTCGCTCAAGGTCGCGGCCGAGACGTTCGGCCTCGAGCTCGAGAAGCAGCAGGTCGTGCTGTCGGCCATCTCGGACATCATGATGGACGCGTACGCGCTCGACTCGATGATCAGCCGCACGCGCCAGTCGGCGACGGGCGGGGCGCTCGACCCGGTGCGCGTCGCGATGATCCGCCTGTTCACCGCGACGGCCCACGCGCGCTGCTTCGAGTCCGCGCGCCGCGTGATGACGACGGCAGGGAAGGGCGCCGCGATCGAGAAGCTGCGCGCGCTGCAGGTCGTCAGCGACCACAACTACGGCGAGCTGGTGGAGACCGTCGCCGCCGCGGTGGACGCCAAGAACGGCTACCCGTTCGCGATCGCCTAGGTCCCTTCAGGTCCGAAAATTCGCCGAAAAATACCGGCGAATCGTCAACGAACCGGACACCTCGAAGCCGAAACGCGCGCGTGACTGTGGGGAAAACTCCCGCATGCCCACGCCCGCTCACGCCGCCAACTTCGCTGGCCCGCTCTCGAGCCCGCCGCAGGCTCGCATCCGCCTCACGCCGCCGGCGCCGAAGGCGATCCCCGAGAACAAGTACGTGCTCGCCGACTCGGCGCTGCGCGCGCTGCTCGACGAGTTCCTGACCCGCAACGGCAACCGCGTTCGCCTGTCCCGCATCGAGCTCGAGAACGTCGGGCCCGACGGCGAGGCGCTCGACAACACGCACGTCGGCGTCGAAGGCATTCTGCTCAAGCCGATCGAGGGCCAAGGCTACGACCGCATCGACGTGAGCCTCGGCTGGTCGCAGAAGCTCGGCTTCCGCGAGGGCTGCACGACGACGCGCGTGATGGTGCCGCCGGGCGGACCGTTCTTCGCGATCGACACGGGCCTGTGCCTCACCATCGAGCGGCTGATCCAGACGCTGAAGAACCGCGGCCGCCCGTCGCGCCACTTCCACCACATCGTCTTCCACTACGCGGACGGTCGGAAGGATCACCCGGTGTGGAGCATCGACTTCACGCGGCACCGCGCGCTGTTCGGCCCGCGCCGCGAGAAGGCGACGATCGACGACGTGACCGGAGAGGCGAGCTTCTCGATTCTCTAGAGGCGGGTTCGCAGCGCAGGTCGCGTCGAGTGGTGCGCGCTGGGGTAGGGTGCGGTCTCGGCGCGCCGTGAGGCGCCGAAGACGCGGAAGCCGCTCTCCGCCGCAGCGCGAAAGGACGAAGAGTTGCGCCCTCTCCCCCTCGTCGCAGTGATGCTGGTGCCGCTGCTCGCGCAGGCGCAGGCCCGCTACACCCAGCCGCGCGTGCTGCCCATCCCCATGGGCGTGTACTCGATGAATCCGCAGTTCCTCAACGATCGGGGCGAGGCCAACGGCTTCGTTCAGCACACGGGCGGCGGGAACTCGATGTTTCTCTGGCGCGACGGCCAGATTCTGCTCGCGTACTCGATGCTCGACGGCGGCACGTGGGACCTGCCCATCGTTCACGACTTCGACAACCGAGGTCACTTCGCGGGCGCCCGAAGGGTCGCTACGACGAACGCTGACGGCGGGCCTGGCTCCACGGTCCGGGCCACCATCTGGGACCGGAGCCTCGCTCCCACCGAAGTCGGGGGAGACGGCACGAACGTCATCGCGATGTCGTCGAACGGCGCGTACGCGGTTCGTGGCATTGCGGCCAACAACTTGACGCTCACCTACGTTGACGTCGATGGCGGCTCTACGTTCTGGGCCGGTCGAGCGATCGGAGACACGAACGATCGAGGCGACCTCTGCTTCAACATCGGCCAGGCGCAGGTCGGCGTCTGGAGCAACGGAACCGAGACCCTCATCCCCACTCCCGGCTACAGCTTCGCCAGCTGCAACACGATCACCAACCGCGGTCACGTCTTGCTCAGCGTCACCACCATGACCAACGAGACCCGCTACGCCATCTGGCGCGGCGGCGATGCGGGCATCGCGGTTCTGCCCATCGGCTTCTCGTACCTCACCGGAAACTACGGGATGAACGACTCGGACCAAGTGCTCGTCTCTGGACGCGCGGTGTCTCCGACGGGGCCCACCATCTTGGCGCTCTTCAGCAACAACAACACGATTCCCGTCGCGTCGTTCGTCAACCCCGACTCCGGCTTCGTGATCAGCGAAGGGGGCGGGACCCTCGGGTACGGAATCAACAACTCAGGTCAGATCATGGTCGGGGCGTCGCGGCCCGGGGAGATCCCCATCGGGCGTTACTACGCCCTGATCATCGACACGCAGTCGTGCCGCGACACCAACGGCGACGGCAACCTCGACGACGACGACGACGGCCTCTGCGACAGCTGGGAAACGACGGGCATCGACTTCGATCTCAACGGCAGCATCGACCTGGTGCTGCCCGGAGCGAACCCCCGCCGTAAAGACCTGTACGTCGAGATCGACTGGATGGAGCACCACAGACCGCTCGACGCCGCGCTGCAGCGGGTGACCGCGGCGTTCGCCGCCGCTCCGGTGATGAACCCCGACGGCACCACCGGCATTACGGCTCACCTCGAGCTCTCCGAGCAGGCCGTCGAGCACCGCCAGGAGCTCGACCTCGATGGCACCTTTCAGTCGATCAAGCAGGCCTACTTCGGCACCGCCGCCGAGCGCGCGTCGGCCACCGCGCTCGCGAAGCTCGGCGCCCGCCGCCTCGTCTACCGCTACGCGCTGTTCGCGCACGCGCAGAGCGGCGGCAAGTGGAGCGGCATCGCCGATCTGCCCGGCAACGACTTGATGGTCACGCTCGGCTGGTTCGGCCCACCAATCCAAGGCCACAACCAGGGCACCGTCGACGAGCAGGCGGGCACGCTGATGCACGAGCTCGGGCACACGCTGAACCTGCGGCACGGCGGCAGCGACAACATCTCCTGCAAGCCGAACTACCTGAGCGTGATGAACTACTCGTTCCAGTTCGACGGCAGCCCGGTCGTCGGCCGCCCGCTGGACTTCTCGCGCGCCGCGCTCCCTTCGCTCGATGAAAACAACTTGAGCGAGCCCGCCGGCATCGGCGGCCCGAGCGGCAGCGTGACCGCCTGGTACGATCCGATGATCACCGGCATCGACATGTACACCTCTGCCGGGGACGCGCCCATCGACTGGAACGACGACGGCAATGCGAACAGCACCGGCTTGAGCGCGGACATCACGCTCGGGTGCAGCACAGGTCTCCAGCTGCTTCCCGGCTTCGATGACTGGTCGAACCTCAAGCTCAACTTCCGCGAGGCGGCCTTCTTCGGTGACGGCACCTGGCCCGGCCGGCCCGCAGCGGACGATGAGCTCACCTTCGACCGCGCCCTCGCTCAGAGCCCGGACAGCGACAACGACGGCTTGAGGAACCTCGAGGACAACTGCCCCAGCGTGGCGAACTCGGCACAGCTGGACGCCGACCTGGACGGCGTCGGCAACGCCTGCGACAACTGCGCCGGAGTCTTCAACCCGGGCCAGGAGCTCAGCGCCTGCATGTCGATGATCGACGGGGGCACGCCCGCGATGGACGGCGGGGCGCCGGCCGACGGCGGTAGCACGGCCGACGCGGGCGCGGTCGATGATGGGGGCACGGCCAGTGACGCAGGCAGCGCCGCTGACGGAGGCTCCAGCGGCGATGCCGGCACGAGCGACGACGGCGGCACGATGATGACCGACGCCGGCGCTTCCGGTGGTGGCTCGGGCGGAGCCGGTGGTGGCTCGGGCGGAGCAGGTGGTGGCTCGGGCGGAGCCGGCGGTGGCTCGGCAGGTGGCGGCTCGACAGGTGGCGTCGGTGGAATGAGCGGCGGCACCGGTGGTGGAGTCATGGAGCCCGCCGGCTGCGGCTGCACCTCGGGAGGCGAGTCTCTGCTCGTCGCGCTCGCGCTGCTGCTGCTGCGGCGGAACCGCAGCCGCACCGCCCGGGCGGCGCGCGGTCAGCGCACGGTGCCGCCCATGCTGTCTCGAGACAGCATGGCGTCCTCTGGACGGAGTCACCCCTGACTCCCGGGTGATGGCCTCTGGCAGCCCCGTTGCACTGGGGGCGCGCCATGCGACTGCTCAACCTGTCTCTCGCCGTTCTACTGGCCTCGTGCGGCGTCGAACCGGGTGAACTTCCAGAGGCCGCGCAGGCGCGCAGCCCGGTCTGCACCAACATCCTCTGCGGCGGTGACCCGGTGCCGACCTTCGGCGCGTGCCAGCTGGTGACCGGAACGTTGACCGCCTCGACAACGAGCCCACGCTTCAACGCCCTGGTGACGTTCACGTGGACGACGTCTTCGCACTCGTGCAGCACGGCGCTGACGCTCGACGGGCAGGTCGTGCCGCGCAACGGGTCGCTCACCCTCAAGGCGAAGAAAGGCCTCTACACGTTGATGCTCGGTTCGCGCGCGCTGGCCTCGGTGCCGCTCACGCTCACGTTGGCGTCGCCGGTGCGCATCACCGCGAACACCGTCGACGAGCGGGACCTGTTCGTCCACGCCACGAGCGTCCCGAACACGACGGTGCTGATTCAAGACGGCGTCGATCTCGACCTGAGCAACCGCCCGACGATCTACGTCGCGGCGGGCGTCACCATCGCGAGCGAGCGGCGCCTGCCCGGCACGAACCCGCTGCAGCCGGCACCGGGCATCGGGCCGATCGCGCGCGACTCGAATCACCTGGGGCCCCGCATCTTCAGCACCAGCCATGTGGCCGACGAGCTCCTGCTGCTCAACAGTGACAACGTCACGATTCGCGGACTGCGCATTCAGGGGCCCAACCCCGACCCCAGCCCGAACACCGGCGTGGGCATCTTCGTGCGCTGCGCGAAGGGCATCGAGCTCGACAACCTCGAAGTCTCGGGTTGGGGTTCCGACGGTATTGCGGTGTCCCGAGAGGCGGACCTGTGCCCGGGCTCGCCCGACATCTCGGACGTCTACATCCACGACTGCTTCTTGCACCACAATCAGCACGCCCCGGGCGGCCTCGGCTACGGCGTGAGCGTCGGCGACGGGGCCCACGCGTTCATCGAGCACAACGTGTTCGACTACAACCGGCACGCGATCGCGTCAGACGGCATGCCGGGCTCTCAGTACGTCGCGTACGAGAACCTCGTCCTCAAGGGCGGTGGTTACCACGAGGCAGTTGTTGAGCTGCCCGGGGTGCCCTGGTCAATTTCCGTGAGCTGGGAGACGCACGCGTTCGACGTGCACGGCACCAAAGACTGCATCAATGGCGTCGAGGTCCCCGTGGGCGGCGCCGACGACGCGTGCGGGCCCGCCGGCGCCTACTTCGAGTTCGGCCGCAACGCGTTTCAGTACGAGCGCGACGAGGCGATCCGCGTTCGCGGCACACCGCGCTACGGCTGGTACGTCTACGACAACGTCTTCGCGCACGCGTCCGAGGGCGACGCGGTCTCCTGGGCCGAGGTCGCCCCGATCAAGAGCGGCAACGTCGCCAACATCGACACGTTCGGCGAATACGGTGTGTGCGACTTCGACGGCGACGGGCTCGAAGACCTGTTCCTCGCCACCGGCCGCAGCTGGTGGTTCGCGAGCGCAGGCCGCATGCACTGGACCTTCCTGAGCAGCAAGGACGACCGCCTCGGGCAGCTCGGCCTCGGCGACTTCGACCACGACGGAAAGTGCGACGTCTTCCGCTCATCGCCCTCAGCAGGCTGGCAGATCTCGCGGGGCGGCCGCAGCGCGTGGACCACGATGCCCGGCGCGAACTACTTCCCCTTCAGCGAGCTCGCGTTCGCCGACTTCAGCGGCGACGGCTTCACCGACGTCTTCCGCCGGGCGCCCGACGGCCAGTGGTGGGCGTACTACAACCCGGCGACGACCGGCGCCCCGACCGCGCTCAACAGCTCGGCCCTGCCGCTTTCCGACCTGCGCTTCGGCGACTTCGACGCCGATGGCATCACCGACATCGTCGGCTCCTGGGGCGGCGTGTGGCGGTGGTCGAAGAGCGGCACCGGCCCGTGGAACCCGACGCCGCTGAACGCCAACTACACGAGCCTGTCGGGTGTGTTCGTCGCGAACCTCGACGGCCTGCCGGGCGACGACCTGGTGCGCATCACGCGCGAAGGTCCGTACGACTCCTACGGCAACCCCGGCATCACGCGCATCGAGATCTCCTCCAACGGCCGCGGCACGTTCACGACGTTCGCCGTGAGCGTCCACGAGCGCAACTCGGCCACGAGCCCCTTCGCGTACCTGCCGCCCTACGTCTTCACCGGCCGCTTCGCGACGGCCGCCCGCGACAGCGTGCTCTCGATCGGAGGGTGGACGCGCCGGCCCTCCCAGTTCACGGCCGGCCAGAGCGGCTTCCTCCAGCACGGTTTCTATGCGTACTGAGCCCCACGGTCTGAGCGCGGCAGCCGACGCGCGCGCTCCCACCGCGCGTCCCGTCTCGCGACCGCCCCGACAGCTCGGGGACACGGCAGTCATCCCGGTTGCGGTGCTGGGGATGTTGCGCCCACTGCTGCTCTCGTCACTCGTGCTCGCCGCGTGTGGGCCCGAGCTTCCCGCTCCGGTCGCGCCAGCCACGGTCGCCGACTTCACCGAAGCTCGGGGCGACCTCACCTTCCGCGTGCGAAAGCAGAAGATCGACCCGTACGGCAACACGCACACCTGGCTGCAGCAGGTCTGGCGCGGGGTCCCCGTCGACGGCCGCGACCTCGCCGTGCTCACGCGAGCCGACGGCACCACCCAGGTGTTCGGCAAGCCCGACGACTTCTCGCGGGTCGACGTCTCGACGCCGCCCGACCCGCGGGCGGTGGCCGACGCCACGGGCCTTACGGCTCGCGACGCCGAGCGCATGCTTCGGCCGCGGTACATCACCCGGGTGAAGGCGGGCGGGAGCGGCTCGAACGGCGACGACTACGAGACCGTCGTCGCGGGCTTCGACCTGGGCACCCACGTCAGCGTCGAACGCGTGCCCGGCGTCTTCCAGGCCAGCGAGCTCTTCGTCCGCGACGGCGAGACGGAGCTCGTCGAGCTCGACGGTCCGAAGCCGTTGGCCGTCACCGGTACCCTGAACACGTTCTCGCGCGGAGCTCGCGCCGAGCTCGTCAGCTGCGCCAGCACCGGGCGCCAGTGCACGCTGTCGAACGCGTACGGCGACTTCGTGATGGGCATCGACGACTCGGGCCCCACTCGCGCCGTCTTCACCTATTCGCAGCTGTACCCGTCACCGTGGGGCGACGGGCAGCCGTACCTCTTTCAGAACCCCCGCTCGCGCAACGGCCAGACCGCCGCCGCCGAAGCTCACGTCGGTGTCACGGCCGCGTCGCGCATGTTCGACCACTTCTTTCACCGCAGCGGGTGGGACGGGGAGGGCGGTTCGGTCACGATCTACGTGCACGCCGGCTTCGACAACGCGGCGTGGCAGAACGGCTCCATCGCGTTCGGCGAGACCCCCGCTGGCGTACCGTCGGCCGATGTCGAGATCGTGGGCCACGAGTACGGCCACGGCATCTTCGCTGCAGATACGAACCTCACCCAGACACCCGCGGTCGGCGAGCTGGGGGGCATCGACGAGGCCTCGGCCGACATCTTCGGCGTGCTCGTCGGCTTTCACGCCGACCGACCGGGGACGCGGCTGCTGCCCATCGGCAACTGGACCCTCGGAGACCTCGTCGGCGGTACCCGATCGTTGATGGACCCGTCGGTCGTTGCGTGGACTCCGGGGCTCGCCAACGCGCCGCGCCACTTCGCCGGCGGGCCGCTGTCGCGGGCGTTCTACTTCTTGAGCAACGGCGTCACCGCGCCCGACGGCGCGTTCGACCCTCCGCTCGGCCTCGACCTCCCCAAGGGGACTCCGGTCGACCCCGTGATGCTGCCGCAGCGCCGCAGCTACTACCTGAACCGGAAGCTGCAGGGCCTGGGCACCGAGACCGCGGCGCGCATCTGGTACCACGCGCTCAGCGGCGCCTACTTCGCTCAGACGACGAACCTCGCGGGCGCGCGCGAGGCCGCGCTCAACGCGACGATGACGCTGTTCGAGCGGCGGCCGCACACGCTGCAGTACAAGGCGGTGCAAGACGCGTTCGCCGCCGTGAACATCGGCGTCGAGTCCGACCGCGACGGGCCGACCATCACGCTCTCGACGCGCCTCATCAGCCCGACCGCCCTCGAGGTCACCGTCGACCTGATGGACCCGAACGGCCTCGCCGATGGCACGCTCATCTCGCTGCGCTCGAGCGTCGTCGGCGGCGAGGTCATCGCCCAACCCTGCTCCTCTGGCCACTGCGTGTTCACGGTCGACCCCGCGCAGCTCGGCGATGGCCGGCACGTCGCGTTCGTGACCGCCACTGACCTCGTCGGCAACGAGACCCAGAAGGAGTTTCTGTTCGATGTCGACACCAGCCCCCCCTCGGTCACGTTCTCGGACGTGAGCTACTTCCCGTACCACTACAACCGCCGGTACACGTTCACAGCGACTGATGCATGGCGCGTGGTGTCGGCGCGTCTGTTGGTCGACGGCGTCGAGATCAAGCAGTGGGCGTACTCCGCCAAGACGGTGACCCAGCCACCCTTCGACGTCCAGCACCTCAACCTGGCCGATGGTCTGCACGTGCTCGAGCTCGTGGTGAAAGACGCCTCCGGCAAGAGAACCACGCAGCAGCTGACTTACTTGCGGGAGCGCACCGGCTTCGTGGGCTGCAACCTCTCGGTGGCGGCGACGTCAGACTGGTCGAAGCTGGACGTGACCGTGCGCTCGCTCGATCGCGACTCGGGCACCTCCTACATCGGGGTGCTGGTCGACGGGGTCGACCGGGGCGGCCTGCAACGCACGCCCGTGGCCAACGTGCTCGACGAGGTCCTGGTGAGGACCTCCTCGCTCGCGCCGGGCCTGCGCAAGATCCGGGCGCGCTGCCGCGACGGTCAGGAGAACGTCTCGCTGTCGAGCGAGGTGTCGTGGTGGGTCGTGCCGCCCTGCAGCACGACGCAGGTCGCAGGCGGCAACGTCGCGGACACGCGGCTCATCGAGATGGGGCGCACCTCGGGCACGACCACCCTGAAGTTCGTCACCTTCGACGTCCACGACCGCATCGTCGTCGCGAACTCGAGCACCAACGCCGTCATCGCCGACACCGGCTGCGCCGCGACCGGCGACCCGGCGAGAACCATTCCCGTCACCTGGTCCGGCAGCTCGCGCCTCAAGGTCACGGTGACGCCGAACTGCAACCCCTCGACGGCGCTCCCTTCGACCCTGTGGAACTACGTGCTCGCCTGCCCGCCCTCGACCTAGACAGGCTGCCGAAAAAACGGCTGCACGGCTCGATCTCTTCGTTGCCGGCTCCGGTCCGTGCTCACGTACCAGACGACGTACGCTCCGCGCGGTCCTCGCCGGCGCCTCGACCTCGTGCCGTTCGCTCGTTTTTCAGCAGCCTGCGAGAGCGGCGAACCGCATGTCCTGCCCGCTGCGGCCGCCGCGGCATGCCCGCCGCGGATGGTAGTCTGCGCCGCGCTGCATGAAGGAGACGCCGACCGGGGAACACCCGACTGTACGTTCGAGGCCGAAGCCACGCTTCGAGCCGGGGCAGACCCTGGGCCGCTACCGGCTGCTCGACGAAGTGGGCCGCGGAGGAATGGGCGTCGTCTACGTCGCCGAAGACGCGTCGCTGCACCGCAGGGTCGCCGTGAAGGTCCTCGCCGGGAGCGACGGGCTGAACGAGACCGCGCGGCTGCGGTTCGAGCGCGAGGCGCGCGCGATGGCGCGGCTGTCGCAGCGCAACGTCGTCGCGGTACACGACTTCGGGTTCCACGAGGGCTCGCCGTTCATCGTGATGGAGCTCATCGTGGGCACGTCGCTGCGCCGCTGGCTCACCGATGCCCCGCGGCCGTGGCGAGAGGTGGTCGCGAAGTTCGTGGAGGCGGGCCAGGGGCTCGTCGCAGCCCACGCGGAGTCGATCGTGCACCGCGACTTCAAGCCCGAGAACGTGCTCGTCGCCGCCGACGGCCGGGCCGTCGTCACCGACTTCGGCATCGCGCGCGACCTCGTGCAGGCAGGCGCCGAGCCGGCGGCGCCCGGTGCGGGGGGCCGGCAGGGCGAGCTCACCGGCGCGAGCAGCCTCATCGGCACGCCGCGCTACATGGCGCCCGAGCAGTTCGCGCTCGAGCCGGTGAGCGAGCAGACCGATCAGTTCTCGTTCGGCGTCGCGCTGTACGAAGCGCTGTACGGGCGCCACCCGTTTCTGGCCAGCGACGCGGAGACCGACCCCGTCGCAGTCGGCGCGAAGATCGTCGCGGCGAAGCTCGGGCCGACACCGGCCGGCACCGACGTGCCGCCGAGGGTCCACGAGGTCTTGCGGCGGATGCTGCACCCCGAGCCGGGCGGCCGCTTCGCGTCGATGAAGGAGGCGCTGCGGGCCCTCCAGGGCATCGACGAGGCTCCCCCGGCTCGGCCGCGACGCTCGCGGCTGCCGGCCCTGGCCTCGCTCGCTGGAGTGTCGGTCGCCGCGGTCGCCACGGCGTGGGTGTTCGTGCCGCGCGGGCTGCCGGCGGGCGAGCGCAACGTCTCGGTCGCCTGCATTCCCGGGGCTGGGACGTCGGTGTTCGTGGCCGAGGCGACGTGTGCGCTCGCGCGAAAGCGGTGGTGTGAAGCGCCTCAGCCGTACCGGTGTGAGCCGGGGGGCGCGAACGTGCCCCTCGAGCTCACGGTGACTGCGGTGGGCGAGCAGGTGCGGCTGTCTGCCAGGTTCGGGCAGGTGGCGGCGGCGTCGGCCGCCGAGGCCGTCACCGCGCTCGCGCCGGCGGTGCGCGCGTACGTCGGAGAGGGCCGCTCGCCGTTGCCCGCGTCGGAGGCCGAGCGCGCCGCGGCGCGCAGCCACGGCACCGAGTCGATCGACGCCTGGCGAAAGTACCGGCGCCTCGTCGACCTGGCGATGGGCGTGATCTACGAAGACCGCGAGGCGGTGCTCGCGCTGGAAGACGAGCTCCAAGAGCTGGACCCCGGCTGGGCGCACGCCTGGGCGGCCGAGCTCATCACCTTGAAGGCGAACGGCCCGCGGGCCGACGAGACGCTGGCGGCGGCTCGGGCGGCGGTGACCGACCGCGAGCGCGACCCGGCGGGGTCGGCGATGCTCGACGCCATCGAAGCGATTCGAGACGACCGGATCTCCGACGCGCTCGCCCGGCTGCGGCCGCTCTTTCAGGCGCACTCGAACGACGCGGTCTTCGGCTACCTGCTCTTCAAGACGCTGTACATCCAACGGGCGACCGCGGAGGCTCTGGCGACCGTTCGGCGCCTGAACGAGTCGCTGCCGGAGCTGCAGTTCGGCGCCGACCTCGCGGCGCAGCTGTTCGAGGCGGGGCGGCGTGTCGAGCTCGCGGAGCTCGGCGAAAGCTGGCTGCTGCGGACGCCCGCGAACGAGCAGGCGGTGCTGCTCGCCCTCGCCCTGGCGGTCGAGAGGGGTGACGTCGCACGCGTGCGCAGGCTCGGCGCCGACTACCTGCTCGTGCACGGCAACGCTCCGCGGCGCTGGGCCGCGCTCTGTGATGCGCTGACACACCTCGGGCTGCTCGACGAGGCCCACGTGCTGGCCGACCGGCTCGTCGCCGAAGTCGAGCGCTCGGCACATGCCGCCGGCCTGCACCGCGACGGCGTGCTCGCCCTCTACGAGGGCCGCTTCCTCGCGGGGCAGAAGACGTTCGCCTCTGCAGCCGAGGCGTACGCGGGCGGCGGCGCGGGCGCCGCCATTCCGTCGCTCGACGGCCTCATGACCGTTCAGCGCCTCGTCGGGGACGCCGACGGCGCGCGGGCGGCGGGCGTGAAGCTCACCGACGCGTACCGCGAGTTTCGCGAGCCCGAGCTCGCGGCGACGGTGGCGTACGAGCTCGAGCTCGATGCGGGTCGCTGTCCCGACCCCGCCTCCTTCCTCTCCGCGGTGTCGGACGAGGCGGCACGCAACGAGGCGCTCACCGCGATTCGCCGGGCACAGGCGGCGAGAGGGTGCGGCGACTGCGAGAAGGTGCTGCGAGCGGGGTTCTCTCACTCCGAGCGCAGCAGCCGCGCGCTGTACGACCTCGGCCGCTGTGCGGTGATGGAGCGACGACTCTCGGTGGCAGAAGAGGCTTTCGGGCGGGCGGTCAGCCTCGCGTCACACGTCGTCAACGGCCAGGTGCGGTACTCGCCGGTGTACCGCATGCTGTCGCGGTACGAGCTGGGCGGGGTGCTCGAGGCGCAGGGCCGCTCCGCCGAGGCGCGGGCACAGTACGAGGCCTTCGTGAAGGGCTGGGGCGTGGCCGAGGCGCAGGTGCCCGAGGTGAAGCTCGCGCGGGCGGCGCTGCAGCGACTCCGGTGAGGCGTTGTATCGTCGCGCGCGCGCATGAACGACACGCTGAAAGAGAAGAGCCGCGCCGTCGACGCCGAGACGGTGCGCCTCTTCACCTACGTGCTCCACTTCGACGAGCTGACGACGTCGCGCACCATCACCTTTCGCCTCGAGGCCTCGCGCGTGGTCGTGAAGCGCGGCGACGGTCGCGAGGTGCCGGCGTGGCTGCACTCGAGCGGGGAGCTGATGCAGGCCGACCCGCATACGTCGCGCAACCACCTGACCCTCGAGCGCCGCGGCCATGCCACCATCGCCATCGACGGCGGCAGCAGCAACGGCACGTTCATCAACGGTGAGCTGCTCTCGGGTGAGAGGGTGCTCACCGACGGCGACCTGGTGCAGGTGGGGCACGCGCTGTGGAGCTACCGCGAGGTTCCGAAGACGATGCTGCGCGGCCTCGACGCGCCGCCGGCGGGCGTCGACCGTTCGTACTGCCCCGAGGTGGCCGAGCTGCATCGGCTGCTCGCGCTCATCGCGCCGAGCAAGGAACCGGTGCTCGTCATCGCCGAGACGGGCTCGGGCAAGGAGCTCATCGCCAACACGGTGCATCGGCTGTCGGGCCGCAAGGGCGAGCTGGTCGCGGTCGACTGCGGCGCGGTGCCGGAGAGTCTGTTCGAGTCGACGTTCTTCGGTCACGAGAAGGGCGCGTACACGGGGGCGACGGAGTCGCGGGAGGGCGAGGTCCTGCGGGCGAACAAGGGCACGCTGTTTCTCGACGAGGTCGGCAACCTGGCGGTGCCGTCGCAGGCGAAGCTCCTGCGGGTGCTCGAGGTGTCGCAGGTGTCGCGGCTGGGCGGGCGCGGGCCGCAGCCGGTCGACGTGCGGTGGGTGGCGGCGACCAACGCGCAGCTGTTCGACGACCAGGCCTTTCGCAGCGACCTGGTGCACCGGCTTGCGGGCTTCGTGGCGCGGCTGCCGCCCCTGCGGAAGCGGCGCGAAGATCTCGGGCTGCTGACGGCGCGGTTCCTCGAGGAGCTGGGCGTGACGAGCGCGAGCATCAGCGCACCGGCGGCGCGGGTGCTGTTCAACCACCCGTTCCCGGGCAACGTGCGGCAGCTGCGCGCGTCGCTGCGGAGCGCGGCGCTGCTGGCGCGCGCGGACTCCGAGGGCGGCAAGCTCCAGCTCGACGTGCCGCACTTCCCCGAGCTGGCGCGGCCGGTGGCGGGCGCGCCGGCGTCCGCCTCTCCCGAAGGCGACACGCAGCTCGAGGTGAAGCCGCGGGCGAAGCCGCCGACGGCGGAAGAGCTGATGAAGGTGCTCGACGAGACGGGCGGCAACGTTTCGCAGGCCGCCAAGCGGCTGCAGACCTACCCGCGCCAGCTGTACCGGTGGTTCGAGCAGATGCCGGAGGTGCTCGAGAAGTACCGGAAGTAGCGGGTTGACCCGAGACAGCATGGGACGGGGCCCGCGCCGTCGCATGACAGCGCGCCGTGCGCGCCGATCGCCCCGAGGGGAGCGCCGTCGACTTCGGCGGGTACAGCCCTTGCTCAGGGGGCGCGCATGCGAACCCCACTCACCGCCGCGGTGCTGTGCATCGCGCTTCCCTTCGCCGCTTCGGCGCAGGAAGACGTGCCGAACGCCTCCCACGTCGCCGGCCTCGGGCGGGACACCGGCGGCGGCAGCGGCTACGTCTCGACCGTGCCGATCGACCTGCCCGCGTCGCGCGGCGGCGTGCCGGTGCCCGTCACGCTGACGTTGGGCGGAGTGCGCATGGGCGCGCTCGGCCGCGGCGGGCAGGTTCAGCTCTCGTACCTCACCGACCTCACCACGTTCGCGCACCAGCTGCCGACGGCGAACTCGATCGGCCCGGCCAACCCGCGGCGGCGGGTGACGCTGCAGCTGCTCGGCGAGAGCATCGAGCTCGTGCTCAAGCCCCTCGCCGGGGGGCGCGACGAGGAGGTGTGGGTGGCGCAGCGCGGGCACCCCGCGATGACGGTGAAGCACGTCGGCACCATCTGGCGCGCCTACACCGGCGACGGGCTCACGTACACGTTCGACGACCGCAGCAACCGCGTCGGGCCGAAGGGCCTCTTCCCGCTCGACCGCATCGAGGGCCCCGGGGGCGCGAAGGTGCAGCTCGAGTACACCACGTGGGTTCGGCACGTGACGCCGCCGCCCGCGCCCGGGGTCGGCGCCCCGCCGCTGCCCCTGCCGGGCTACGACGGCACGGCGCTCACGTTGACGGCCGTTCGCTACAACTTCGCCGGCGGCTCGCCGAAGCACGAAGTGCAGCTCGTGTACTACGCCGAAGAGGCGCAGCCGTGGTCGGTGACCGTGCTCGGCGAGGCGTTTCTGCTTCAGACGCAGCTGCTCCGCTACGTGAACGTCAACAGCCGCGCCGACCTCGCCGGCCCGCTGACGCGCCTGTCGCGGTACACGTTCAACTACGGCACGGACCCCGACACGAACCTGCCGCGCGTGACGTCGGTGACGCGCGCGGGGCGGCTCAACACCGCCGAGGCGAACGTCGAGCTGCCGGTCGCCACGTACGAGTACGGCACCGCGACGACGCCGTTCGCCCTGCCGGACGGAGGGACCGACGCCGAGCTGCGGTACCAGCCGCTGCCGCAGCCGGTGGCGTTGCCGTCGGGGCCCTCGCGAGCTGCGTTCTCGCACAGCGAGCGCACCGCAGTGACTCCCGCGGGGAGCGGCCTGCAGTACGTCGAGACGCACAGCGTGCTCCAGCAGCTGACCGACGTGAACGGCGACGGTCGAGCCGACCTCGTCTACCCGTGGAATGGCCAGCTGACGCTGGCACGAGGCAGGCCGGGCAGCGCAGGTGAGCCGGTTCTGAACGATCTCTCGCAGCTCGGCGGCTTCAACGGCGGGCCCATGACGAAGACGACGCTCGACGTCACGGTCTCGCGCCGGTTCGATCCGTTTCCGAGCGCGTTCCCGGCGGTGGACCACGACAGCATCACCGACACCTGGACGCAGCTGATCGACATCGACGGAGACGGCCGCACCGACTTCGTCGACGGCCGGGAGGTCGCGAACGCCTGGGTCGTCTACTTCAACCGGCCCGCCGCCAACCCGTCGTTGATCAGCTGGGTGCGCCGAGTCGTCGACGTGACCCACCTGCGCGCGGTGCTCGAGAATCGCGGCAACCCGATTCCCACGGCGCACGTGCCGTTGATGCGGCAGTACACGGCGCGCATCATCCACACGCGGAACTGCTGGGAGTACGACTACTCGGCCCACGTCTGGGTGCCGACCGACTCGTACGGCTGCGAAGGCCACCACGGCGACTGGCCCACCCTGGAGTACGCCGGAACCGAGACGGGCATCGGGTGGCGCCTGCAGGACTTCAACGACGACGGCGCGGCAGACCTCCTGCTCAGCTCGGTCGCGCCTCACTCGGAGGCCAGCTTCCCCTGCTACGAGGGCGGCAGCACGCCACAGCCCGGGCGCCCCGAGTGCACGGTGCCCCCGGAGTCCGTCGACGAGATCGCCAGGGGTCGAACCTTCAAGCTCTCCCGCGAGGGTCAGCTCGAGGTCATCTTCAACGCCGGCATCCAGACGCTGCTGCCCGCGTCGCAGCCGACGCTGATCGGCGGCTGCGGCCCGGGCCGCTGGTCGAACCGCACCGAGATCTGCGGGCTCCACGACGTGAACGGTGACGGCCTGCTCGACTCGGTGGAGAGCAATGGGCCGTCATCGACACCGGTGGCCTTCCTCGGCACCGGCACCCGGTTCGGCCCCGCGTACGTCCCGCTGCCTCACCGGAGCAGCTACGACCGGGTGCTGCCGTGCGACGGCACCGTCGCCGTCGACGCCGACCTGACCGGCTTCCGCGACCTCAATGGAGACGGCATTCCCGAAGCCTTCTCTGGCGGCTCCGTCCTCATCGGCACGGGCACCGGATACTCGCGTCGCATGCGGTTGGTCGTCCCGGGCGCGGATCCACAGCGCCGTGGCGCGCTGCAGGTGACCGAGACGGCGTGCGACGGCTCACGCTCGACGACCATCGAAGGCATGGCCGACCTCGACGGTGACGGGCGCCCCGAGGTGGTGCTGTCGAACGGCACCTCCCTCGTCGTGCTGCAGCTCGTCGGCAGGAGCAACGGCGTGCCGTCGTGGCGCGCGCACTCGGCGGGGCTCATCACCGCGGTCGAGAACGGCCACGGCGCGAGAACCGAGCTCACCTACCGCTCGGCGAAGGACGACTTCACGACGCCGCACCAGGTGGCAGCGCCCGAGATCGTGGTCGACACGATGAAGACGGTTCAGCGCTCGACCGGGTTGGCGTCGCAGACCCGCTACGCCTACGGCGACGTGCGCAGCGAGTTCGACTCGGTCGAGGGTCGCTTCCGCTCGTACGGCTACCGCCGCACGATCGAGCTCACCGAGACGGCGCCCGGCCTCAAGGCCGGCGACCCGGCGCGCGGGCTCGCGACCGTCAGCGACCGCTACCCGCTGGCGCCGGTCACCAACATGAACGACCTGAACGCGGTGTTCGGCCGGCACCTCATCGCGGGCAGACCGAAGAGCGTCAACGTGCTGAGCGTGTACGACGGCGACCCGTGGAAGCTCTTGACCGTCGACGTGACGAGCGACACGCGCCGCATCTCGGGCACCGACTACCAGTACGAGACCCGCACGTTCCTGGGCTCGGCGCCGACGACGTTCCCCTGCTTCGACTTCCCCGACCCGCTGCTGCCGGGCCAGTGGTCGGCGGTGAACACGTGCGAGACCTACGGCTTCATGTTCGAGCGCGAGGTGACGGCGTGGCGCGGGAGGACGGCGCCGCCGACGCTCGCGAACGTGCAGACGCACACGCGCGTGCTGCAGGTCGACGACTACGGCCGGCCGCTGCAGACGTTCTACGGCAATGACGCGCGGCGCGGCGACGACAACGTCTGCGTGAACATCACGTACGCCGACCCGAAGCCTGTGCCGGTGCCCGGCGGGTGGGACGGGCGGATTCGCGTCGCGCCCGCACGCGCGACGGTGACCGTCGCGAACGTCGACGGCGTCTGCACGGGCGCGGTGCTCAAGTCGTACACGCAGGAGTACGACGGCATGCCCATCGGCCTGCTCGCGAACGGGTTCCTGACGAAGCAGTGGGCGGAGCGGCGCGAGTCGCAGACCGGCGTGCTGCTCGACGTCGGGCCCGTGCTGCGCTTCACCGTTCAGCACGACGCGTTCGGCAACCCGCTCACGCTCGTCACCGACAGCGGTGACGGCCGCACGCGCACCGTGACGCGCACCTACGACCCGTTCGGGCTCGTCGAGACGTCGATGACCGTCAGCGCCGCCGGGCTCCCCGCGCTCACGCAGACGACGCAGCACGACGCGTTCACGCTGCTGCCCCGCACGGTGCGCGAGCCGAACGGCGCCGAGGCCTCGACCGAGTACGACGGCTTCGACCGCGAGGTGATGTCGCTCGTGAAGCCGGCCGGCGCCGCGACGAGCGGCGCGATGTCGGTCACCACCTACCTCGGCTTCGGAGGGCTCGCCGCCGACCCGCTCGGGCGGCGCGTCGAGGTGAAGACGTTCGACAACCCGGTCGCTCCGAGCGCGGCCGCGACGGCTCCGGGTCACGTCGGCACGACCTGGCTCGACGAGCTCGGCCGGACGAAGCTCACCGTCGCGCGGCTCGGAGCCGACTACGGCGGTGAGGACCTCGTCTTCGGCGACACGAGGTACGACGCGTTCGGTCACGTCGAGTTCGAGGCCGAGCCGTACGGCAGCACCCAGAACCCGGCGACCGCGTACGGCACGACGTACTTCTACAACGCAGACGGAACGCTCGAAGCCGCGATTCGTGGGCACGGCAAGCAGGCGATGCCGGGCGCGATGTTCGGCTCGACCGATGAGGCGGCAGAGCGCTACCCGACGTTCTTCAAGCACGACTGGGTCGATGGCCGCCGGGTCGAGACGGTCTACGAAGCCGACGCCCTGCTGACGGGGTCTGCGCAGTACGGCGTCTTCCGGCTCTCGCGGCTGACGGCCATCGGCCGCCTGCAGAGCTCCGAGACGTGGAGCTCGTCGAGCCGGCTCGAGCACGTCGAGCACGCGTACGACCTCCTCGGCAACCGCATCTCGATGACCCGGTACCGCCTGCCGGGCAGCGCGACGATCGCTCCGTCGGAGCCCGTGAAGTGGAGCTTCGGCTACGACTCGCTCGGCCGGCTGCTGCGCCACCAGGAGCCGAACACGAGCCAGGTCGACTTCGTCTACAGCCAGTGGGGCGAGCTGCTCGAGCGGAAGCGGGCGTCGGTGGTCGGCGGCCTCGTCACCATCAGCACGCACTCCGTGTACGACGCCTACGGCCGAGTCGTCCGCCAGGATCAGCGCCGTAACGGCACGACGCAGCCCGACACGGAGTACGGCTATTTCTACGACGTCGACGTGAGCCCGTTCACCCAGCTCCGCTCGGAGAACGTCCTGGGCAGGCTGTCGGCGGCGTTCTCGCCGACGAGCCGGCGGTTCTTCAGCTACGACGGGCTCGGGCGCCCCTCGAGGTCGCTGCACCGCGCGGGAACCACGACGTACGTGGAGACGGCGGCGTACGACGCCGACGGGGCGGTGATCGAGCGGGGCATGATGCTGCCGGATACGCAGGCAGAGCCCGCGGTGACGCAGAAGACCGAGCGCGTGCAGTACACGTACGACTCGGCGCGGCGGCTGCGGGTCGCGAGCTTCTTCGACGAGAGCGGCAGCGGCTGGCCCCAGTGGCACTACCAGGCTGCCCGCATCGACGCGCTCGGGCGCGTGCGCGAGGCGAAGGTGGGGCAGGCGCTGCTGACCCAGAGCTACGCGGACACCGGCCGCCGCCTCTTCAAGGACTTCACCTTGACGCCGACCGTCGGCCAGAAGCTGGTGGTGAAGGTCGACGGCTACGACCCGGCGGGGCGCGAGCGGTCGCGCACCGAGACCGGCGGGACCGTGTCGTCGAGCAGCGTGAACACGTACGACGCGCTGGGCCGCCTCAAGCGCACGCGGCGAACGGGCCCGACGCCTGGAGACAAGGCGTTCGCGTACGACGCGCTGGGCAACATCATCGCGCACCTCGACGTGGCCGCAGGCCAGCACGTCGCGCTGACGTACCCGACGGGCGCGAGCGCGAACCTCGATCAGCTGTGCAGCATCGGCTACGGCGGAGCGGCGCCCGCCACCTGCAACGTGCAGTACGACGGGGCGGGGAACATCACGACGCAGCCGGTGCGCAGCGGCGGGTCGCGCACGTTCCGCTACCTGGCTTCGGGGCAGGTCGAGCGCATCGCGCAGCCCGACGGCACGAGGGTCGCCTTTCGCTACGACCCGTTCGGTGAGGTCGAGGAGCTCGACGTCACCAGCTCGCCGACGGAGAACCGCGCCGACCGCCGCTACGGGATGATCGAGCGGCGCACGGTGACGTCGGGCGGGTCGTCCGCCACGCTGGTGACGCGGAGCTACGCGATGGGCGACGTTCTCGCGACGCGGCTGGGGCCGACGATGAGCTGGACGTTCGCGATCGCCGACGGCCGCGGGGGCCGCTTCGTGGTCGGCGAGACCGGCAAGGTGGTGCAGGAGGTCGACTACCAGCCGTACGGCGAGCCGATGTCGAGCGGCGCCGCGCCGGGGGCCGCGCAGCACTCGCGCCTGCAATGGAACGGGCGCGACTACCTCGCGTCGGTGGGGCTCTCACACCTCGGCGCCCGGCTCTACGACCCGATCATCGGCCGGTTCTTGAGCCGCGACCCGCTGGTGCTGGCGGGCGGCGCCGGCCGCACGAACCCGTACGCGTTCGCGTTCAACGACCCGGTGAACTTCGCCGACCCGAGCGGCATGAGCCCCAGCTGGTACGAGAGCTTCCGGGGCGGGCAGTCGACTGGAGGCGGGGGCCAGGACATCGGCGATGCGACCGTCGGCGGTCAGGTGCGAATCGGCGAGAGCTACCAGAACCGTCCGAAAGCGCCGCGGACCCTGTACGGGCGAATGGCGAAGAACGCGGTCACGGCCATGGGCAAACGTCTCGGTGACGACTTCGACTACGACTCGGCGATGAGCGGCGTTCGCAGCGTCGGCGAGGCGCGCGACGTGCTGCTCAACGCGTTCAGGCAGTACGAGGGTGAGGGCACGGCGTTCGAGGACGCGGTCGGCTCGTTTGGCGGCGGGATGGGCGACACGCTGCTCGACAGTCTCACGTCGACTCTCTCGGTCGCGGTCGGGGTTGCCCCGAGCGTCGACCTCGGTGGCCGAACGCGTGATTTCGCCGGCATCGAGAGCGCGAGCACCAACTCGACGGCTCGCGGCGCCGGAGTCATCACCGGCGTCGTCGTCGATCTCGTCCTGGGCGGCAAGGACGTGGTGAAGCAGTGGATGCACGTCCGAGCAGTGACGAAGGAGGTGCGTGCGATCGCTCCGCAGGGAGGCGGTAATGCGCTGAGGATAAACAATTGCTTCTCAGCGGCGTGCACCTACGACGCGAACTTGAGAGGCCACCCGGCGTCTGCGCTCTTTCGGCCGGGAGCGAAGTGGCGGGATGCCGTCCAGCGCCTGGGTGAGCCCGCAGCAATCGTGACCGGAATCAAGCGGGTGAAGGCAATGATGGCCGCGGCGGGCTCAGGACGTCAGGCGATCGTCCTCGTCTGGAAGGAAGGTAACCGGGTCGGCCACGCCTTCAACGTCGTGAACCGTGGCGGCGTCGTGGTGATTGCCGACTCGAGCGTCGGGGGCGCCAAGCTCGCGTCGATGTGGATGAAACGGGGCATGAAGTACGCCGTCTTCTTCACGGAGTGATGCAACGCTCGGGTCGCCGCGCTCACTCACCTCGCTCGGCTGCGCGCTCACCACGCGCCAGTCGAGCGCACGCCATCGCGTGGGCGCACGGTTCACCTGCCGAAGGTCAGCTGCCCTTGCGCGCAGAGCTCGACGTCAGCGGTGATTCCGTCCGGCGGCATGGTGGCGTCGAGCTCGATGGCCAGCTCGATGGCGGACGCCACGCTGACAGGCTGGAGCGACCCCGTGAGCTGAAGCTCCGAGCTCGCGGAGCCTTCGGCCTCGAGGTGGCCGGCCTCCGCGATGCGCACCTTCACGGTCTTCACGAAGCTGAAGTCGGGGGCGCCCTCGAGTCGTAGGAACCGGAGGCCGGTCACGGTGAGCTCGCCGTCGATGCCCTCGGGCATGGCCACCGCGAGCTCGGCGCGGATCGGCACGGTGATGCCGGGAAACTGCTGCGCGGGTGCCGTCGCGCAGATGGAGCGGAGCTCGATGAAGCCGCAGGAGGACAGCACGAGGGCGAGAGCGGCGGAGCGCATCAGTTCACCCTCACGGCGAGCCCCAGCTCGAGCGATGGGATGACTCCGTCGAAGGTGACTCGCCCGACGGAGAGATCGCCTCGCGCCCACACGCGCGCCCCGCCGGCGGCGACGAAGAGCGAGAAGGCCCGCACCTGCAGCTCGAGCCCGGCCTTCACGTCCAGGAAGTCGTAGGTGATCGTCGAGGGGGCGCTGGCCGAGAGCCAGCGCGCGTCGCCGTTGAAGTAGCGGCCGGCGGAGATGCCGGCGATCGGGTGCAGCGTCCACGAGGCGAACGGGACGACGTGGAGGCTGCCGCGCAGCCCGAAGCCGGCGAGGTTCGTGAGGCCATCGACGCCCACGCGCAGGTGCGGCAGGGGCGCGACGCTCAGACCCAGCGCGATGCCGTCGGGCAGCGCTGCGCCCGCCTCGACTCGCACCTTGAAGAGGTCGATCGGGTCGTCCTCCGGGCTCGCGACTCCCGAACGGACGGCGGCGAGCGCGAGGGTAAGGAGTGCAGGGACCACTCCCCAAAGGAGAGCAAGCGCGGGGCCGCAGTGGCACTCCGGCGCCGCGGCCGGTTGCGGGCGGCCGGGGCAGGTCGGCGGCTGCGCCGGGTCGAAACCCACCCGCCCTTCGCGACATGCGGGGGCGGCCGCGTCGGACATATGCCGCCTTCTTCCCGCATTTGAGCCCTGCGCTACTTCAGCGCCTGAACCGCAGGCTCGCCCGCGAGCAGCTCCTTCACCATCGCCAGCAGCGGCTTGCGCGCCGGCTTGAAGTCGAGCTGCGCGCCCGGCAGCGACCGCCCGGCGGTCTTTGCGGTGAAGAACATCACCCCGCTGCACTTGAACGAGACGAGCATCTCGAGCGCGCCGGTGTCGTCTTCGCTGGTGCCGAGGAACGCGACGTCGGGCTTGAAGTCTCCGCACGCCGGCGGCTTCTCGAGCTTGAACGACTTGGCGTCGTAGAGCAGGCCTTTCAGCTTCTTCATCTCCTCGTCGGAGAGCTCCCGCCCCTCGCCCTGCCGCTCGAAGTCGACGCCCACGGCGAGCGACGGGTTCGGCCGCACGCCGGGCTGCCCGTGCACGCGGTACAGCATCACCTTCGAAGACGCCTGCAGCATCGCGGCGGTCTTCTCGCCGACGGCTTCAGTCACCTTCGCCGACGGCTCCGTCAGCGGAGGAGGAGGGGGAGGCGGCGCCTTCTTCTTCGCCGCACCGACAGCGAGCATCAACACCAGAAAGATCTTCATGGCATCCGTGAGACAGCATCGAGCCCAAACGAGACCTGGGCCTTCCAGGGTGGGGGAGGCAACCCGCGCAGCTTCAAGATCCGCTCGAGCCGCTCGACCGTGTCCGGGCGCAGCTTCCCGAACGACACGCCGAGCGCGGGGTTCAAGAGCCGCCGCTCGCGCGGAGGCTGATACAGCCACACGACCTCGCCGTGCAGCGCGAGCGGGCCGATCGACAGCGACAGCGTCATCAAGAACGGCGTGCCCATCTTGATGGACTTCGGGATCGCCGGGAGCTCCATCTCGATACCGAGACCGCCGCGAGAGATGTCGCGGACCACGTACTGCAGCGCCTCTCCGAGCCCCGTATCCGTCGCCCTCAGCCGCAGCGGGATGCGCGGGAACTTCCGAACCTTCTCGTATTTGTGCGCGTCGAAGATGCGCTGAATCAGCACGTCGAGGCCCTTGCGGTCCTGCGGGGCGTCGTAGCGGATGTCGAGCAGGTACCGCTTCTGGTCGGTCGACGTCACCTTCAGCACCTCGCCGAAGATCTCCACCGACTCGGCGACGCCCTGCGCGTGAAGCTCGAACACGAACCGCGTCCCGACGGGCAGCTGCTTCTTGCTCTCGATCGTGACGCCCCCGCGGCCGACGCTGCGGGTGAACTCGGACAACAAGGCCTCCGGCGTCTTGTAGGCAACCTTCAAACGCACCGGAGGCCTGGCTGGAGACGAAGGGCTCAAGGCCCTCTCTTTTAGTTCTTCGACAGGTCGACGGACAGACTTCCTGCGGTCACGTTGACGGCCTCGTCGTACGTGTACGTGCCGCTCGAGTCCGTCAGGGTGCCCTTCAGCACCACCGACACCGAGCCCGTGCCGGTGGCCAGCGCCGACGCGTTCACGGTCTGCACGATGTCCGCGTCCAGGAAGTCGTTGAACGCCCCGTCGAAGGTGATGCGGCCCTTGAACGACTGCGACACGCTCGCGGAACCGCTCGTCGTCGCGACCGTCTGCACCAGCTTGAACGACCCGTTCAGGTTCGCCACGCCGACCTCGGTCTTCACCGCGCCGCAGTTGTTGTACGCCATGTCGTAGTTCTGGCCGACGTTGGCGGAGAGCGGCGTCGACGTGTCGACCTTCAGCGTGAAGTCCTTCATCACGGCTTCTCCGCCGTGCCGGCAGGCGACGGCCAGGTCCTGCAGCTTCACGTCGATGACGATGCCCTGCTGATTCCGGTCCGACGCGCCGCTCGTCGGGCCCGACGCCGCAAACAGCGCCTCTGCCGCACCCTGTTTCCCGCCGCCGATCTTCGCGCCAGGGCCGCAGGCGACCAGCGTGAGGGCAGCACCCATCAGACACATCTTGATCGTGTGGTTCATCGCGTTCTCTCCCATCAGTCCCCTTCGAGAAAGCGGCCGGACTGTACCCCTTCGTGGCCGGGGCAACAGCCGCCGATCTGCCTTTCTTGACCCCCTGAAATTCCAGCCCTATTTTCAGGCCCGGTGGCAAGGAGTGGAAAAATTCGGATCAGAGTGCTGATCAGGACCTGATCCGTGGCATAAGAGGGCCGTTCCGTGTTCAGAGGCGTCTTCGAGCATCAGATCGACTCGAAAGGTCGAACGAGCTTCCCGGCGAAGCTGCGGGACACGCTCGTCGGCGCCTATGACGAGCGCCTCATCATCACGAGCGCGCTCGACACCTGCCTCCACGCGTACCCGGTCCGCGAGTGGGAAGCGCTCGAGACCGCCCTCGCCAAGCGCAACCCGATGGAGCCCGGCGTCAAGACGGTCATGCGCCTCTACGTCGCGCCGGCCCAGGAGTGCCCGCTCGACAAGCTCGGCCGCATCCTCATTCCTCCGCAGCTCCGCGCCCACGCCCAGCTCGACAAGGACGTCATCTGGGCCGGCATGGTGAAGGTGATCGAGCTCTGGTCGAAGCCCGGCTGGGAGAAGGCCCAGGCCGACGCCCGCACCGAGGCCCAGAGCGCCGACGTCCTCCGCGTCCTCTCCGAACTCCGTCAGACCTGAAAGGAACCCTCTTGAGCCAGCTGGCCGCAGTCGAAGTCGTACCGATGACGAAGAAGGTCGAGAAGCCGACCACCATGGTCCTCGAGGGAGAGATCGGCAAAGACGATCTTCCCCAGATCGCCGAGATGCTCTTCCGCGTCGCCCACCGCGGAGTCACCCGCATCGTCATCGACTTCGAAGGCGTCACCCACTTCGACTTCCGCGGCGTGAAGCCGCTCGTCCAGCGCGCCGAGGTCTTCCGCAAGGCCGGCGGAGACATCAAGCTCTCCGGCCTCTCTCCCTACCTGCACGCGATCTTCCGCAGCGCAGGCGGCGCGGGCGCGTTCGACGTCTACCCGCAGAAGAACGACGCGGTCTCGGCCTTCAAGGGTGGCTGATTTCTCGCATCGCACTGTTCTCCTCGCCGAGACGGTGCAGCTGTTGGAACCGAAAGCAGGCAAGTTGATCATCGACGGAACACTCGGAGGCGGAGGCCACACCGAAGCGCTGCTCGACGCCGGCGCCAAGGTCATCGGCTACGACCGCGATCCGCGTGCGCTCGCCGCCGCGCGCGAGCGCCTCGCGCGCTTCGGCGACCGCTTCGAGGCCCGCCAGGGCGACTACGCCTCGATGGAAGGCCCCGCCGACGGAGTGCTCTTGGACCTCGGTGTCTCGAGCCCCCAGCTCGACGATGCCTCGCGCGGCTTCTCGTTCCAGAGCGACGGCCCCCTCGACATGCGCATGGGCGAGGGCGGCATCACCGCCGCCGAGCTGATCGAGACGACGAGCGAGAACGATCTCGCGAACCTCATCTACGAGCTCGGCGAAGAGCGCCACTCCCGCCGCATCGCGAAGCAGCTCAAGGCCGCGCGGCCGCAGACCACGCTCGCCGCCGTCGACGCCATCAAGCGCGCCGTCCCGGGCAAGTGGGGCAACATCCACGTCGCCACCCGCACCTTCCAGGCGCTGCGCATCGCGGTGAACGACGAGCTCGGCCAGCTCAAGGCCGTGCTCGAGAAGCTGCCGACGCTGCTCAACCCCGGCGGCATCGCTGCGATCATCTCCTTCCACTCGCTCGAAGACCGCCTCGTGAAGCAGGCCTTTCGCGAGACCCTCGAGCCCATCACCAAGAAGCCCATCACCGCGGGAGAGGTCGAGGAGCGCGAGAATCCCCGCTCTCGCAGCGCCAAGCTCCGTGCCGCCCGTCGCCCGCTGCACCCCAAGCCGGCCGACGCCTACCCCCGCTTCCCGAGGCCTTCATGAACTCCGGCACCGTCGAGCTCCGCGCCCGCGGCGCGCTGCCGTTCTCCGTCATCTTCCTCGAGCTGCTGCCCGCCGCGCTCGCCATCGCGCTGCTCGCCGCCGTCGGCGTCGTGCACGTCACCAGCCGCGTCCTCGTGGTCAAGGTCGGCTACGAGCTCTCGAAGCTCGACGCCGAGGCGACCGCGCTCACGCGCGACAACGATCGCCTGAAGCTCGAGCTCGCGACGCTGCGCAGCCCGGCCAAGCTCGAGAACGTCGCGCGCACGCAGCTCGGCATGGCGCCTCCCTCGCCGTCCTCGATCATCCACGTCGGGAAGGCGAAGCGCTGATGCGCGATCTCAAGCGCAAGGCCGCAGCAGAGCCGGACGACCCGTCCCGGTGGATGCGCCTGCGCCTCTCGATCGTCGGCGTCGTCTTCCTCGGCCTGCTCGCCGGGGTCTTCGCCCGCGCCGTGCAGCTCCAGGTCCGCGAGCGCGAGCGCCTGCGCGGCATGGCGCAGGACCAGTACGTCCGCGAGGTCGAGATCCCCGCCCGCCGCGGAGACATCTTCGACCGCCGCGGAGTCCCCCTCGCGCAGAGCGTCGACGTCGACTCCATCTGGGTCGACCCCTCGCAGCTGCCCGACCTGAAGCTCGCCTCGTTCGAGCTCGCGAAGAAGCTCGACGTCGACCGAATCGAGCTCTTCGAGCGCCTCACCAAGGCCAAGCGCTTCGCCTGGGTGAAGCGCCAGGCCCGCCCCGAAGACGTGCTCGCGGTGAAGGCGCTCGCCTGGCCGAGCCTCGGCATCACCCGCGAGCCGCGCCGCTTCTACCCGCAGCGCGAGCTCGCCGCGCACGTCATCGGCCTCGTCGGCACCGACGGCCACGGCCTCGACGGCCTCGAGCTCGCGTTCGAAGACGAGCTCTCGGGAGACCCCATCACGCGCCTCGGCTTCCGCGACGCCCGCGGCCGCAAGCTGCTCACCGGCGGCGTCGACGACGGCGCGCGCCAGGGCGCCAACGTGCAGCTCACGCTCGATCGCCACCTCCAGTACGTCACCGAGCGCGCGCTCGAGACCGCCGTCGAGACCTCGAAGGCCACCGCCGGCATGGCCGTCGTGATGGACCCGAAGACCGGCGAGATCCTCGCGCTCGCCAACATGCCGCGCTTCAACCCGAACGCGCCCGAGAAGTCCGCGCCCGGTAGCTTACGCAACCGCAGCGTCACCGACGCGTTCGAGCCCGGCTCCACGTTCAAGGCCTTCGTCGTCGCCGCAGCGCTCGACCAGAAGCTCATCACCGAGTCCTCGACTTTCGACTGCGAGAACGGCGCGTGGACCATCGGCAAGCACGTCATCCACGACACGCACTCGTACGGCACGCTCACGCCCGCCAGGGTCTTGCAGGTCTCCTCGAACATCTGCGCCGCCAAGATCGGCGCGCTGCTCGGCCGCCAGAAGCTCGTCGAGTCGTTCAACCGCTTCGGCTTCGGCGAGCGGCCCGGCCTGGGGCTCCCCGGTGAAGCCAAAGGTGTCATCCCGACTCCGAGGGCCGAGGTGGCCCTCGCCACGCAATCTTTCGGCCAGGGGCTCACTGCCAGTGCGATTCAGCTGGCTGCCGGTTATGCCGCACTCGCGAACGGCGGGACGTACATGAAGCCGTTCCTGGTTTCGAAGGTGGTGGACCCCGACGGCGTCGTGTTGCTCGAAAACCGTCCCACCGCAGAGCGGCGAGTGGTCTCGGAGAAAGCAGCGAAGGCGGTGGTGGCGATGCTCGAGGGAGTCGTCGAAAAAGAAGGCACCGCGCCCAAGGCCCGCATGGACGAGTACCGCGTCGCCGGCAAGACCGGCACCGCCCAGAAGGTCGACACCGTCGCCAGGGGCTACTCCGACAAGCGCATCGCCTCGTTCATCGGCATGGTCCCCGCCGAGAACCCGCGCGCCGTCATCGCCGTCATCGTCGACGAGCCCAAGACCGACGTCTACGGCGGCCTCGTCGCCGCTCCCGCCTTCAAGGAGATCGCCACCGCCGCGATGCCGTACCTCGGCGCTCCGCCGTCCCGAGCCGTCGCCTCCCTCGCTCCCGTCGCGGAGAGGGCCGCGGCGAGGGTCCCCGAGCCGCCGAAGAAGAACCCCGTAGTCGCAGCCATCGAGGCCCTCGAGTCAATCCCCGAGATCAGCGATCAACCCATCGCCGCCGGTGCCGTCCGGGTGCCGGATCTCAAGGGAAAAATCAGTCGCCAGGCCGTTGCGATGCTGCTCGACGCGTCCCTGGAACCCCGGCTATCTGGCTCTGGCAGGGTAACTTCGCAAACCCCCGCGCCGGGCTCCCTGGTGGACAGAGGAACCCGGGTCACTCTTCACCTGGCAGGCAACGCACCATGAAACTCAACGAGCTGCTCGCCGGAGTCGGCACCGAACCGCCCGCAGGCCCCAAGCACAAGGGCGACGTCACGGGCGTGTGCTCCGACTCCCGCGCGGCCAAGGCTGGCGACATCTACGTCGCCGTCCCCGGCACCAAGGTCGACGGCATCAACTTCGCTGCCGAGGCCGTCGGCAAGGGCTGCATCGCCGTCGTCGCCGAGAAAGACGTCCCCGAGGTCAAGGTCCCCGTCTTCAAGGTCACCAGCGCTCGCAAGGCGCTCGCGCTCATCGCGGCCAACTTCTACAAGAAGCCCGCCGACGAGCTCACCCTGCTCGGCGTCACCGGCACCAACGGCAAGACCACCACCGCGTGGCTGCTCGAGTCGATCGCCGCCGCCGGCGGCGCGCAGACCGGCCTGCTCGGCACCATCGAGAACCGCTTCGCCGGCAACAAGCTGCCGCCGACGCACACGACGCCCGACCCGGTGCAGCTGCACAAGACCTTCCGCGAGATGGTCGACGCCGGCGTCGACACCGTGGTGATGGAGGTCTCGAGCCACGCACTCAGCCAGGACCGCGTGCACGGCCTCACGTTCCGCGCCGCGGCGTTCACCAACCTCACGAGAGATCACCTCGACTTCCACAAGGACATGGAGAGCTACTTCCAGGCCAAGCGCCGGCTCTTCACCGACAACCTCTCGCAGGGCGGCGTCGCGGTCGTGAACGGCGACGACACCTACGCGGTGCGCATCTACTCGGAGCTCCGCGGCCTCAAGCGCATGGCGTGGAAGTTCTCGCGCAGCGGCAACGGCGAGATCTCGGCCGCAGGCGTCGAGCTCACCAACTCCGGCATCAAGGCGACGCTCAAGACGCCCGCCGGGGACATCGCCATCAAGAGCTCCCTCATCGGCGGCCACAACCTCGAGAACATCCTCACCGCCGCCGGCGTCGCGCTGTCCGCCGGCTACTCGCGCCGCGACGTGCAGGACGGCATCGAGCGCGTCATGCGCGTGCCGGGCCGCATGGAGCGCGTCGTCGGCCGCCTCCCCGGAGTCGTCGCGCTCGTCGACTACGCCCACACCGACGACGCGCTGCGGAAGGCGCTCGAGTCCGCCCGCTCGGTCACCCGCGGCCGGCTCATCGTCGTGTTCGGCTGCGGCGGAGAGCGCGACGGCGGCAAGCGCCCGTTGATGGGCGAGGCCGCCGGCGAGCTCGCCGACATTCCGGTCATCACCTCCGACAACCCGCGCTCCGAAGATCCCGACGACATCATCTCGGAGATCATCCCCGGCCTCGAGAAGCACGGCCTGCGCCGCATGGGCGCGCAGAAGGCCAAGTCCGGTGAGAAGGGCTACCTCGTCGAGGCCGATCGCGCCGCGGCCATCGCGCTCGCCGCCTCGCTCGCGAAGGAAGGCGACACCATCCTCATCGCCGGCAAGGGCCACGAGCCGTACCAGGAGGTCGGCGGCGAGAAGAAGCACTTCGACGACATCGAGGAAGCGACGAAGGCCCTCGGAGGCTAGCGCCAAGTGGGAGTCAGGTTCACCGACGACCAGGTCATGCGAGCCACCGGCGCCACCCGCGCACGGAAGGGCGCGCGTGCGACCTACACGGCCGTCTGCACCGACTCCCGCCACCTCGAGAAGGACTGCATCTTCGTCGCGCTGAAGGGCGAGCGCTTCGACGGTCACGACTTCCTGCAGCTCGTCGGCAAGCAGGGCGCCGCCGCCGTCATCGTCAAGCGCGGGCAGGAGCGGCCCGACCCCGACGAAGGCATCACCATCTTCGAGGTCGACGACACGCTCGGCGCGCTCGGCGCGCTCGCCCGCGCTCACCGCCGCAAGTTCAAGATCCCCATCGGCGCCGTCACCGGCAGCAACGGCAAGACGACCACGAAGGAGCTCATCGCCGCGATCCTCTCCACGCGCGGCCCCGTGCTGAAGACGGAAGGGAACCTCAACAACGAGATCGGCGTGCCGATCACCGTCTTCAACCTCGAAGACCGCCACGTCGCCGGCATCATCGAGATGGGCATGAACCACCCCGGCGAGATCGGCCGGCTCACGTCCATCGCGCAGCCCGACGCCGGCATCATCACCATCGTTCAGCCCGCGCACCTCGAGGGCGTCGGCTCGATCGAGGGCGTCGCGAACGCGAAGGGCGAGCTGTTCAAGGGGCTCAAGGCCACGTCGCTCGCCGTCGTGAACCTCGACGACCACCGCATCGTCGAGCAGGCGAAGCTCAGCGGCGCGAAGACGCTGACGTGGGGCCGCGCGCCGCTCGCCCAGGTGCGGCTGGTGAAGGTCGAGCCGCACGGGCGGGAAGGGCTCTCCATCACCGTCCGTTACAAAGGGGCCGACTACCCGGTCGCGCTGCGCCTCATCGGCGATCACAACGCGATGAACGCCTGCGGCGCCTTCGCCCTGTGCATCGCCCTCGGCTACAAGCCCGAGGAGTGCGTGCGTGGCCTGGAAGCCGCACAGTCGCACGCACGGCGGCTGCAGGTCCTCGATGCGCCCGGCGGCATCACCGTCGTCGACGACTGCTACAACGCCAACCCCGCGTCGATGAAGGCCGCCCTCGAGGCGCTCGGGGGCCTGGCCGTCGAGGGCAGGCCGATTGCAGTCCTCGGCGACATGTTGGAGCTGGGGAAAGACGAGATGAAGGCGCACGAGCAGATGGGCGTGCACGCCTCAGATCTCTGCAAGCGCGTCGCCTTCTTCGGCACGCGGATGAAGGCCGCCTACAACGTCGCGCAGAAGAAGCTGCAGCGGAACACCGCGCACTTCGACAAGGTCGAGCTGCTCGTCGACTGGCTCAAGAACGACCTCGAGAAGGGCGACGTGGTGCTCGTGAAGGGCAGCAGAGGGATGAAGCTCGAAAGAGTCGTGGACGCGCTGACGGGCAAGCAGTCCGCGGCGGGAGGGCACTGACCCGTGCTCTACCTCCTCTACGAGTACCTCAAGGACTCGGACGCCGGCCGCTTCATCAACTTCCTCCGCTACCCGACGTTCCGCATCGTCGCCGCCGGAGCCGCCTCGCTCGTCATCGGCATCGCCATCGGCCCCAGGCTCATCGCCTGGCTGCGCTTCCGCCAGCACGGCATCAGCAACGTCCGCGAAGACACGCCGGACACGCACCAGAAGAAGAAGGGCACTCCGACGCTGGGCGGCACGCTCATCCTGCTCGGCATCTTCGCCGGCACGCTGCTCTTCGCCGACCTGCGCAGCCGCGTGGTGCTCGTCGCGCTGCTGATGACGGGCGGCTTCGGCTTCACCGGGTTCCTCGACGACTGGCTCAAGCTGTCGAAGCGGAACTCGAAGGGCCTGCCGGGCCGCTACAAGCTCATCCTCCAGACGGGCTTCTACCTGATCGGCATCTTCGGCCTGCTCACCGACTGGAGCGGCGGCACGCCGAAGCTGATGATCGACACCGCGCTCACGATTCCCTTCGTGCCGACGCACCGCCTGCACCCGGATCTCGGCTGGGCGTACGTCGTCTTCGGGTGGGTCGTCATCGTCGGCACCTCGAACGCGGTGAACATCACCGACGGGCTCGACGGCCTCACCATCGGGCCCACCATCGTCAGCGCCTCGACGTTCGCGGTGCTCTGCTACGTGGCCGGCACCGGCGTCGCGATCGCCGACGTCGTCAACGGTCAGCTCACCGGCGTGCCGCTGCACCAGTACCTCGGCATCGCGCGCGTCGAGGGCGGCGCCGAGCTCGCGATCTTCTGCGCGGCGATCGTCGGCGCGGGCATCGCGTTCCTCTTTTTCAACTCGTACCCCGCGACCGTCTTCATGGGCGACGTCGGCTCGCTCGCGCTGGGCGGCGCGCTCGGCACGCTCGCGGTGCTGTCGAAGAACGAGATCGCCTCCGCCATCATCCACGGCGTGTTCCTCACCGAGATCGTCTCGGTGATGCTGCAGGTCGCGTCGTTCAAGGCGCGCGGCAAGCGCATCTTCAAGATGGCTCCGCTGCACCACCACTTCGAGCTCGTGGGCTACCCCGAGCCGAAGATCATCGTCCGCTTCTGGATCGCCTCGGTCCTCTGCGGCGGCATTGCAATCCTCGGCCTGAAACTTCGATGAAAAAAGTCGCCGTGATCGGAATGGGTAAGAGCGGCCGTGCGGCTACAGCTCTGTTGCGCGCGCGCGGCATCGACTTCGTCACCTACGACGAGAAGGACGGCCCGCTGCCGAGCCCGATCACCGGCGTGGATACCGTCATCCTGTCGCCCGGCGTCCCGCGCTCGAAGATCAACACCACGGTTCCGGTCATCGGAGAGATCGAGCTCGCCTGGCGCATGCTGCCGAAGGGCGCGGGCCCGATCCTCGGCATCACCGGCACGAACGGGAAGAGCACCACCACGGCGCTGCTCGGCCACATGATCGACGGCGCCTTCGTCGGCGGAAACCTCGGCCGCCCGTTCAGCGAGGCCTGCGAGAAGCCGTACCCGGTGCACGTCGTCGAGCTCTCCAGCTTCCAGCTCGAGAGCATCGTGGACACCCCGGTGCTCGGCTCCATCATCATGAACCTGCAGCCGGATCACCTCGACCGGTATCCGTCGCAGAAGGAGTACGGTGCCGCCAAGGCGCGCATCTTCATGAACGCGCCGAAGAACGGCTGGGTCGTCATCAACGCAGACGACCCCGCGGTCGTCGAGCTCGCGAAGCCGGCGAAGGTGCCCGTGCACCAGTTCTCTCTCTCGAAGAAGTTCGAGTTCACGCTCAAAAACCGCGCGCTGCGCGGCGACCACAACCTGCAGAACGCGATGGCCGCCGCGAAGTGCGCGCAGCTCTACGGGGTCTCGAACGAGCGGATTCAGCAGGCCCTCGACACCTTCCCCGGCCTGCCTCACCGCCTCGAGTTCGTGCGCGACCTCGACGGCGTCGAGTGGATCAACGACAGCAAGGCCACCAACGTCGACTCGAGCCTGGTGGCGCTCGCCGCTCTGAAAGGGCCCATCTGGCTCATCGCCGGAGGGAAGGGGAAGGGCGCTCCGTACGAGCCGCTCGTCACCGCCGCGCGCGGCAAGGTCGCCGGAGTCCTCACCGTCGGCGACGACGCGCCGACCATCTCCAAGGCCTTCGGCGGCATCTTCACCATTCACCCCTGCGAGACGATCGCGAACGCGATCCAGCAGGCGAGAAAGTTGGCGAAGCCCGGCGACACGGTTCTGCTCTCGCCGGCATGCGCCTCGTACGACCAGTTCGACAACTTCGAGCACCGCGGCAACACCTTCAAAGACCTGGTGAACAAACTGTGAAAGCAGCCGGCCAAGAAACCGCCTCCGTTCGCCCTGAGCGGAGCGCGAAGCGCGCAGTCGAAGGGGGCCCATGACCACCGACACGCGCAAAACCCTGCCGCTGACCTACGACCCGTGGATCCTGGCGTGCGTCCTCTCGCTCGTCGGCCTCGGCCTCGTCATGGTCTACAGCGCGAGCGCCGTCGCCGCTCAAGAGAAGCTCGGCAACAGCTTCCACTACCTCGAGCGCCAGAGCATCGCGGCCTGCCTCGGCCTGCTCGCGATGGCGACGGCCATGAAGCTCGGCTACCGCCGCATGGCGCGCCTCGCGTGGCCGCTGCTGCTGCTGGCGATCCTCCTGCTCATCGCCGTCCTCATCCCCGGCATCGGCACGGTCGTGAACGGCGCGCGAAGGTGGATCCGCTTCCCCGGCGTCAGCATCCAGCCCGCCGAGATCGCGAAGGTCTGCTGGGCGATCTACCTCGCGTATTCGCTCGCGAAGAAGCAGGACAAGGTCACGCACTTCTCGATCGGCTTCCTGCCGCACCTCGCCCTCGGCGGAGTCCTCGTCCTGCTCTGCATGGCCGAGCCCGACTTCGGCTCGTCGGTCGCGCTGCTCTTCCTGATGTTCGTGCTGCTGTTCGCCGCGGGCACCAAGCTCAGCTACCTCGTCGGCTCGATGCTGATGGCGCTGCCGTTCGCGTACCACGCGATCGCGAGCTCGCCGTACCGGCTCAAGCGCATCACCGCGTTCCTCGACCCGTGGGCGAACCGCCAGGGCTCCGGCTACCAGGTCGCCGAGTCGCTGATGTCCATCGGCTCCGGCGGCATCACGGGCCTGGGCCTGGGCGACGGCCGCCAGAAGCTCTTCTTCCTCCCCGAGGCGCACACCGACTTCATCTTCTCCATCATCGGTGAAGAGCTCGGCCTCATCGGAGTCGCCGTCCTCGTCGCCCTCTACGGCGTCCTCATCTGGCGCGGCATCCGCGCCTCGCTCAACGCGAGCGAAGCGTTCGGCTCGTACCTGGGCCTCGGCATCACGAGCCTCATCGCCTTCCAGGCCATCACCAACATGGCCGTCGCGATGGGCCTCGTCCCCACGAAGGGCCTCACGCTGCCGTTCGTCTCGTACGGCGGCTGCTCGCTGATCGTCCTCATGGGCGCGGCGGGCCTGTTGCTCAGCGTCAGCTCGACGTCCGAAGGCGCGCGTCGCCGCGTCGCCGCCCAGAAGTCGCGCACCGCCACGCGCGAGACGCCCATCGGCGCAGGAGTTGCCGCCACGTGAGAGTCCTCATCGCCGGCGGCGGCACAGGCGGCCACCTCTTCCCGGGCATCGCCCTGGCCGAAGAGGTCACCACCCGCCATCCGCAGAACGACGTCGTCTTCGTCGGCACCCGCCGCGGCCTAGAAGCGCGCGTCGTCCCCGCTGCCGGCTTCAAGCTCGAGACGATCACCTCGAGAGGCCTGAAGGGGATGTCACCCGTCAATCTGCTCCTGGGTCTCCTCGCGCTCCCACTCAGCTTCATCGAGTCGCTCTACTTCCTCCTCAAGTACAAGCCGGACGTCGTGGTCGGCGTCGGCGGCTACTCGTCCGGGCCGGTCGTCATGGCCGCGTGGATGCTCGGCATCCCCACCGCCGTGCAGGAGCAGAACGCGCTCCCCGGCGCCACCAACAAGGTGCTCGGCAAGTTCGTGAAGGCCGTCTTCCTCGCCTTCGACGAAGCGCGCCGCTTCTTCCCCGAGAAGAAGATTCACGTCATCGGCAACCCCATTCGCCGCAAGCTGCTCGACAACTACCTGCGCTCCAGCATCGCGCACGACAAGTTCACCATCCTCGTCTTCGGCGGCTCGCTCGGAGCGAAGGGCCTCAACTCCCGCGTCCTCGACGCGCTCAAGCACCTCGAAGATCTCAAGCCCGAGCTCAAGTTCATCCACCAGACCGGCAAGGCCGACCTCGACACCGTCCGCGCGGGCTACGCCGAGAAGAGCTACGACGCCGACGTCGTCGAGTTCATCGACGACATGTCCTCCGCCTACGCGAAGAGCGAGCTCGTCATCTGCCGCGCCGGAGCCACCACGCTCGCCGAGCTCACCGTCTGCAAGAAGGCCGCGATCCTCGTCCCGTTCCCGTTCGCCACCGACGACCATCAGGCCATCAACGCCGGCGCGCTCGTCAACGCCGGAGCCGCCGTCATGTTCCGCGAAGCCGAGCTCGACGGCGCGAAGCTCGCCGCCGAGATCCGGGCGCTGAAGGCCGACGGCGAGCGCCGCAAGAAGATGGAGAAGGCCGCCGGCATGCTCGGCCGCCCCGAGGCCGCCCGGGAGATCGCCGACGTCTGCATGGAGATGATGTGGAAGAAGTGGGGCGAGAAGGGCCGCCACGGCCACGCCAAAGCCAAAGAGCAGAGCAGCAAAGCGAAGGAGAAGGCGTCATGACCGAGCTCGAGCGCCCGTCGGCGCCGCGACCCTTCACCTCGCGCTTCCACACGCGCCACACCGCGCACGTTCACTTCGTCGGCATCGGCGGCATCGGCATGAGCGGCATCGCCGAGGTGCTCTTGAACCTCGGCTACCAGGTCTCCGGCAGCGACCTGAAGGAGTCCGACGTCACCCGCCGGCTCACCCAGCTCGGCGCCCGCTGCCTCTACGGTCACCGCGCCGAGAACCTGCTCGACAGCGACGTCGTCGTCATCTCCAGCGCCGTCCGCAAGGACAACGCCGAGGTCGTCGCCGCGCGCCAGCGGAAGATCCCCGTCATCCCCCGCGCCGAGATGCTCGCCGAGCTGATGCGGCTGAAGTACTCGGTCGCGATCGCCGGCTCGCACGGCAAGACCTCGACGACCTCGATGGTCGCGAGCGTGCTCCACGCCGCGGGGAAAGATCCCACCGCCGTCGTCGGAGGCAAGGTCAACGTCATCGGCTCCAACGCGCGCGTCGGCAAGAGCGAGCTCATGGTCGTCGAGGCCGACGAGAGCGACGGCTCGTTCTTGAAGCTGCACCCGTCCATCGCCGTGGTCACGAACATCGACCCCGAGCACATGGATCACTACAAGACGCTCGACGCCCTGAAGGCCGCGTTCGCCGAGTTCTGCAACCGCGTCCCCTTCTACGGCCTCAACGTCCTCTGCCTCGATCACCCGAACGTGCAGGCGCTGCTGCCGCACATCGACAAGCGCTTCGTCACCTACGGCACCGTGCACACCGCCGACTACCGCGTCGAGAGCATCGAGCTCGACGGCTACTCGACGAAGTTCCGCGCCTTCCGCCACGACACCGACCTCGGGCCCTTCACCGTGAAGATGGTCGGCGCCCACAACGCGATGAACGCGCTCGCCGTCATCGCCGTCGCAGAGGAGCTCGACGTCCCGCTCGACACCGTCAGAAAGGCGCTCGCCGAGTTCGGCGGAGTCCAGCGCCGCTTCACCATCAAGGGCGAGGTGAAGGGCGTCACCGTCGTCGACGACTACGGTCACCACCCGACCGAGGTGAAGGCCACGCTCGCCGGAGCGCGCCGCGCCTTCGGACGAAGAATCGTCGTCGCGTTCCAGCCCCACCGGTACACGCGCACGCACGATCTGATGAGCGAGTTCGTCAGCGCGTTCAACGACGCCGACGTCGTCTTCCTCACCAACATCTACGCCGCCGGCGAAGACCCCATCCCCGGAGTCACCGGCCGCTCGCTCGCCGACGCCGTCGTCGCCCACGGCCACCGCGACGTGACGTTCGTCGAGAAGCGCGCCGATCTGCCGGCCGCGCTCGCCGCGCGCGTGAAGGAAGGCGACATCGTCATCACCCTCGGCGCCGGCGACATCACCCAGGTCGGCCCCGATCTCCTCGCCCAGCTCGGCGGCGCGCAGTGATGCCGGCCCGGGCACACCCGCTGACGCGCGACGTCACCTTCGACGTCCCGCTGGCCAAGTGGACCTCCGTCCGCGTCGGCGGCAGCGCCGAAGCGCTCGTCCGCCCCACGCACCCCGACGTCCTCGTCCAGACGCTGAAGATCGCGAAGGCGGAAGGCCTGCCCGTCTCCATCCTCGGCGGGGGAGCGAACACGCTCGTCGGCGACGCCGGCGTCCCCGGCATCACCCTCAAGCTCGAGCGCGGCCCGGAAGAGCTGAACGAGAACGAGCTCACGCTCCCCGCCGGCGCCGCCATCACGCGCCTCATCACGCTGATGAAGCAGCAGCGCCTCGTCGGCGCCGAGTTCCTCGCGGGCATCCCCGGCACCATCGGCGGCGCGACGGCCATGAACGCGGGAACCAAGAACGGCGAGTGCATGCGCATCGTCACCGGCATCGAGCTCGCCACCGCCGACGGCCTCGGCTGGGTGAAGAGCCTGCCCTTCGTCTACCGCCACACCGCCATCCCCGAAGGCGCCGTCGTGACGCGCGTGCGCTTCCAGCTCCAACAGGGCGACCTCGAAGAGAGCCAGAAGAAGATGGACGCAGACCTCGGCTACCGCAAGCGCACGCAGCCGCTCGACAAGCCCAACTTCGGCTCCGTCTTCACCAACCCGCCTTCAGACCACGCCGGCCGCCTCATCGAGAGCGTCCAGCTCAAGGGCCACCGCATTGGCAACGCGCAGATCTCCACGCTGCACGCCAACTGGATCGTGAACCTCGGCGGAGCCACCGCCAGAGACGTCGTCGCCCTCATGGACCTCGCGCAGGCGCGCGTCCGCGACGCGACCGGCGTCACCCTCACGCCTGAAGTCAAACGCATCGGAGTCTTCACATGAACACCATCGCGAAACTCAAGACCCAGCGCATCGGCGTGCTGATGGGCGGGCTCTCCTCCGAGCGCGACGTCAGCCTCCGCAGCGGCGCCGCCGTCGCGAAGGCCCTGCGTGAAGCCGCGTACACCGTCGTCGAGATCGACGTTCAGAAGGACGTCGCGCAGCGCCTCGTCGCAGAGAAGATCGACGTCGCCTTCATCGCGCTCCACGGCCGCTACGGAGAGGACGGCTGCATCCAGGGCCTCCTCGAGTCGATGTTCATCCCGTACACCGGCAGCGGAGTCCTCGCCTCCTCCGTCGGCATGGAGAAGGTCTTCACCAAGCAGGTCTTCGTCGCGCGCGGCATCCCGACGCCGAAGCACAAGATCTTCTTCACCCCCGACGACGCGCTCGAGCACGACCTGCCGTTCCCCTATCCGGTCGTGGTGAAGCCGAGCCGCGAGGGCAGCTCCGTCGGCGTCGCGATCGCGAAGGACGACATCCAGTACCGCGACGCCGTGAAGGAAGCGGGGAAGTACCCCGGCCTCATCATGGTCGAGCAGTTCATCAAGGGTCGCGAAGTGCAGGGCGCCGTCCTCGACGACGAAGCGCTCGGCGTCATCGAGATCGTCCCCGCGCGCGAGTTCTACGACTACCAGGCCAAGTACGGCCCGAACTCCGGCACGCAGTACATCTTCCCCGCGCGGCTCGACCCCGAGGTCTACGACCGCGTGAACCAGATCTGCCTCTCCGCGCACCAGGCGCTCGGTTGCAGCGGCGCCACGCGCAGCGACGCGATCGTCACCGAGAGCGGAGAGATCTACCTCCTCGAGGTGAACACGCTCCCCGGCATGACCGCGACGAGCCTCTTGCCCAAGATCGCCGCCGGAAAAGGCCTCTCTTTCACCCAGCTCTGCGAGCGCCTGCTCCTGGGCGCTTCGCTGAAGTCCTGACCAAAAAATTGCCCCCGGATCTCGATGGCTTGACGATTGCGTCATCCCGCCACACCCATGTTGCTCAAACCCAAGAAAAACCGACGCAAGGTCGACGTGAAGGCTGTCGCGAAGGCGCACGCGCCGTTCGCGCTCAAGGCCATCGGCGCGGCGATGCTCATCGTCGCCGTCGGCTTCGGCGCGCAGCTCGCGTGGGCGTGGGCGCAGGTCTCTCCGCACTTCGCGCTCGAGTCCGTCGACATCACCGGCAACTCGCGCGCGACCGACGCGGAGCTCACGCGGCTCGCCGGCCTGAGCGAATCGCAGAACCTCTTCCAGCTCGACGTCGCCGCGCTGGAGCGCTCCATCGGTTCGCATCCCTGGGTGAGAACCGTGAAGGTCACGCGGCACTTCCCGTCGCGCCTGAGCATTCACGTCGGCGAGCACGAGCCCGCCGCGGTCGTCTCGCTCGGCGAGCTCTACCTCGTGAACCCCGAGGGGCTGCCGTTCAAGCGTCTTCAGCCGCAGGACCGTCTCGATCTGCCGCTCATCACCGGCCTCGATCGCGAGGGCTACACCGAGCGCCCGCTCGAGGCGCACGACCGCATCGTGGCCGCGCTCGACGTGCTCAAGGCGTGGAAGCCCGCGCCCGCCGAAGTTCGCACGTCCGTTCACGGCGTCACCGTCGTCCAGGCCGACGGCGTCGAGATTCGTCTCGGCGAAGGAGATCTCCCCGCGAAGCTCGAGCGCCTCGCGCGCATTCGCAAAGAGCTTCAGAGCCGCAAGCTCACCGCCGAGGTCATCCGCCTCGACAACCGCACGCGGCCCGACTGGGTCACCGTTCAGCTCTCGACTTCACCGACTTCCACCATCTCGAAAACGAAATAACCGGAGGGACAATGGCAAAGCAGAAGGGCGGAGAGATCGTCGTCGGCCTCGACATCGGCACGACGAAGATCTGCGCAATCGTCGGTGAGATCTCCGATGAGGGCATCGACATCATCGGCATCGGCACGCACCCCAGCAAGGGCTTGCGCAAGGGCGTCGTCGTGAACATCGAGAGCACGGTCGGCTCCATTCGCCGCGCGATCGAAGAGGCCGAGGCGATGGCCGGCACCGAGATCAGCCACGTCTACACGGGCATCGCCGGTGGCCACATCAAGGGCTTCGGCTCGCGCGGCGTCGTCGCGCTCAAGGACAAGGAAGTGCGCGAGGCCGACATCGCGCGCGTCATCGAGCAGGCGAAGACGGTCAACATCCCCGTCGACCGCGAGGTGATTCACGTCCTCCCGCAGGAGTTCATCGTCGACGACCAGGGCGGCATCAAGGAGCCGCTCGGCATGGCCGGCTACCGCCTCGAGGCCAAGGTCCACATCGTGACCGGCGCCGTCGCCAGCGCGCAGAACATCGTGAAGTGCGCGAACAAGACGGGCCTCAACGTCGCCGACATCGTGCTGCAGCCGCTCGCCTCCAGCGAGGCCGTGCTCACCGACGAAGAGAAAGAGCTCGGCGTCTGCCTCGTCGACATCGGCGGAGGCACCACCGACATCGCGATCTTCTCCGGCGGCTCGATCGTCCACACCGCCGTCATCGCGCTCGGCGGCAACAACCTCACGAACGACATCGCGGTCGGCCTGCGCACGCCGGTGCACGAGGCCGAGCGCATCAAGCAGAAGTTCGGCTGCTCGATGGCGTCGCTCGTCGACAAGCAGGACATGATCGAGGTCCCGAGCGTCGGCGGCCGCGAGCCGCGCGTGATGGGCCGCCAGATCCTCTGCGAGATCCTCGAGCCGCGCGTCGAGGAGATCTTCCAGCTCGTCCACCGCGAGATCGAGCGCAACGGCTTCGCCGAGCTGCTCACCAGCGGAGTCGTCATCACCGGCGGCTCGACGCTGCTGCCCGGCATGACCGAGCTCGCGGAGGAAGTGATGGGCGTGCCGGTTCGCCGCGGAACTCCGCGCGGCATCGGCGGCCTCGTCGACGTGGTGAAGAGCCCGATCTACGCGACGGGCGTCGGCCTCGTCGTCTACGGCGCGAAGCACCAGGACCGCCGCATGTTCCGCATCCGCGAAGAGAACGTCTTCAAGAAGGTGAAGGGGCGGATGCGCGAGTGGCTCGAGGAAGTGTTCTGAGCAGCAGCCAAAAAATTGCCACATCGCTGTAGCAGCCCAAGATTGCGAGAACCTCCATGGACTCCTTCGAGCAGAGCAAGCAGGCGGCAAAAATTCGGGTGGTCGGCGTCGGCGGAGCCGGCTGCAACGCGGTCAACACGATGATCGCGAACGCGCTGGATCGCGTCGACTTCATCGCGTGCAACACCGACATCCAGGCCCTGCAGAACAGCAAGGCCGCCGCGCGCATCCAGATCGGCGCGGCGCTGACACGCGGCCTCGGTGCGGGCGCGAACCCCGAGATGGGTCGCCAGGCAGCGACCGAGTCGAAGGACGACATCGCGAAGGCGCTCGAGGGCGCCGACATGGTGTTCGTCACGGCCGGCATGGGCGGCGGCACCGGCACCGGCGCGGCGCCCGTCATCGCGGACATCGCGAAGTCGCTCGGCGCGCTCACCGTCGGCGTGGTGACGAAGCCGTTCCAGTTCGAGGGCAACCGCCGTCGCAAGGCGGCCGAGCAGGGCCTGCAGGAGCTCAAGGCCGCGGTCGACACGCTCATCACGATTCCGAACCAGCGGCTGCTGACCATCTCGGCCGAGCCGATGCCGCTGCTCGAGACGTTCCGCCGCGCCGACGAGGTGCTGCTGCACGCGGTGCAGGGCATCTCGGATCTCATCCAGTACCACGGCTACATCAACGTCGACTTCGCCGACGTGAAGACGATCATGAGCGAGCAGGGCCTCGCGCTGATGGGCACCGGCAAGGCGAGCGGCGAGAAGCGGGCGCTGCGCGCGATGGAGCAGGCGATCAGCTCGCCGCTGCTCGAGGACGTCAGCATCGACGGCGCGCGCGGCATGCTCATCAACATCACCGGCGGCCGCGACATCACGCTGCAGGAAGTGAACGAGGCGGTCTCGCTGGCGCACGACGCGGCGGACCCCGAGGCGAACATCATCTTCGGCTCGCTCATCGACGAGAACGCGCACGACGAGGTGAAGATCACCATCATCGCGACGGGCTTCGTTCACCGCGAGGTGAAGCAGGTGCGCCCGCCGGTCGCCGTGCAGGTGCCGCTGATTCCGCGCCCCGCGATGCCGATTCCGCGCGAGGTCTCTGCGGCGCCGTCGATGCCGACCCCGGTCGTCACCGCGGCCCAGCCGACGGTGGTGCCGCGCGAAGAGGTCGCGACGCTGGTTCCTTCGAAGGCCGGCGCGCGCACGCTCTCGGCCGAGCACCCGCGGACGCCGGCTCCGCGCCCGCCGCCTCCCACGCGCGAGAGCCTCGCGCTCGATGAGGACGAGTTCGACATCCCGACGTTCCTGCGGCGCCAGGGGCACACCGAGCTGCCGTAGCTTCGACAAAGGCTCCCGCAACGAACGAGGGCGCCGAGATCGATCGATCTCGGCGCCCTCATTCGTGGTGAGCAGCTATTGAACGATTCTCTGGCCGACGAGGATCGTGTCATCGCCGACCGAGAACTTCAGTGAGTAGAGCTTGCCGCTCGACGACTGCGTGACCAATTGGCTGCTGAGCCCACCAACGCGCGCGCCGTTCTTCGTGACATCGCCTGTGAAAGTGAACCCAACCAGGCGCGAGTTGGAGTCCATCAACGACTCGTCCTTTGCCGAGACGCTCCACGAGATTCCGTTTTTCTTCAGTGTCATCACGGTGTCCCGCGCGTCGCCTGGGGTGATGCAGCCCGTTCCGCTACAGCGGAGCCGCGAGAAGTCCGACTTCATCGAAACCTCGTAGCCGTTTGCGCGCACGACTCCCTGCTCGACGTCCTGGTGGAAGGCCCAACCTGACGCGGTGAAATCGGTGAAGAACGATCCCCTGACGTCTACTTCGACGCGGACCCCATCGGCGTTCACGAACCAACCGCTCCAGTCGTTGACGCTTCGACCGTACGTGGCGGACAGCTCGCACCAGGCCCACGAGAACGAGAAACGAATTACATCTCCGCTGTACTGCGGGAAGCTCGTCGACAGCACATCGCCCGAGTAGTTCAAAACGGTGATCGTGAAGGTCGTGCCGTCGCGGCGCTTCACGACGAGTCTGTCGGTCGGTGAGTTCGTCCAGGTGAAGTTCGTTGCGCCCTCGGTCACGGTTCCATACGTCACCGGCCGGCCCAGGCCTGCCAGCGACGAAGCAGCGCGAACCCAACCGAGAGTCGCCGCGCCGTACCCTTCGTCGTCGCCGATCGCCAACGACTTGCCGATTGACTCAACGAGCTTCTTCATCGCCCAGAGCTCGTTGGCCATCTTGGGCTCCATCGCCGGAGGCGGAGACGCAGGCGGTGGCTCTGCTGCAGGAGGGGGTGCTGCTGCAGGAGGGGGTGCTGCTGCAGGAGGGGGTGCTGCCGGCGGCGGCGACGGTGGCTCCGGCACGCATTCAGTCGCGACACAATCTGGTTGAGCGGGCATCTCGCAGGCGCCCGCTGCGACATTGCAGGTGCCGACCAGGCAGTCCGAATCCTGCTGGCACCCTTCAGGTTCGGTTCCACAACCAATGGCGATGGTCATCAACGACAGCAGGGCGAGTCGCACGACGGTACCTGTCCTTTCGATGGGGGATGCCGGTTGGTGTGCAGCGGCGAGGCCGGCCTAAGTCCGGAAAAACGCTGGCGCCGATTGGCTGGCCCGTCCGAGCGCGAAAAAGGCGAGGGCGCCGAGACCGTCTCGATCTCGGCGCCCCGGTTCTTTCTGAATCAGCTCACATGCACACGGTCGCCGTGGTGTGCACCGTCCAGCTGGACCGGTAGGTGTTCTCCGGCTTGTTGGTGTCCTCGAAGTGGTGGTCGCGGACGATGAAGTTGCCGTTGTAGTTCACCGTGGTCTTCGTGAACGGGCAGTTGTTCTTGCCGCTCGCCGAGCTGCTGCGGCCGCTGCTGCGCCGATCGATGTATCTGCGAGTGACGTCGTCGTACTCGCGGATGAGCGCCGCGGCCTCGCACTTCTCCGTCACCACCGCGCCGTTGAGGTTGATGGTTCCGCCGGTTGCACGACCACGCGGGTCCCACGTGTTGATGACGATGCGCTCGTACTCCCACGTCTGGCCGCTGACCGTCGCCATCGTGCTGCTGTTCAGGAGCCGGCGCTGCGAGTCGTACGCGTGCGTCGTCGTCAGGCTGGCGCTCGCGGTAGTGGTCACCACGGTCTTCGGTCCTCCCCGGCCGGTCAGCGTCACGGCGTCGGCCATGTCGATGAAGTCGGCGAGCGACCCGTAGGTCTCCACCCGGGTGAGCCCCGGCATGCTATCGGTCAGCTTGAGCGCATTTCGGTCGAACGAGACGGTGTGCGTCACGCTCTGCGTGCCCATCGACGTCATGAAGACCTCCGTGTACGACGTCGCGAAGGTGCGGCAGCGCATCGGCGGAGGCGAGCCACCACCGCTCCCACCGCTGCCGCCGGTTCCACCGCCGCCACCGCCCGCACCGCCGCTGCCCGTGTCTTCATCCGGCGCGCAGACGCCGAAGCTCTTGCCCTGCAGGCCGACGCACACGTAGCCCGCGCGGCAGCTCGAGCGCGTGCCGACACCGCTGCACGTCTCGAGGCACGCGTTCACGCCGTTGATCGCTTCGGCGACACAGATGCTGCCGCTGCTGCAATCGCTGCCCGAGTTGCAGCCCTTCGAGCAGTAGCCGCCCGGCCAGGCCGCGCAGAGGTTCGTGGCGCACTCCGAGTTCAGCGAGCAGGCAGCACCGACGGGCTCCTTGTCCTCTTCCTGGGGCCGGCAGTACCCGCGAGTCGTGCTCGACGTGAACGCTTCGCACTGGAAACCACTGCTGCACCGGTCGTTCGACGGCGAGCAGAGCTGGTGGCACTGCTTGACGCCGGTCGAGAACGTGACGCACACGCCGCCATTGCCGCAGTCGCTGCTGTCCGCGCAGTCCTTGGCGCACGTGCCCCAGTTCGTGCAGTACCCATCGCCGCACTGGGAGTGGGAGCTACAGGCCTGGCCAGCGACGAACGACGTGATGGGGTTGCCGTTCTCGTCGTAGCCCGGCGGGTAGGGGTTCTTCGCAGGCTCGTAGGGACCGCAGGCAGAGCCGACGACGACGAGGACAGAGAGACAGGTCAGTTTGGGGTTGAGCATGACGCGCACACAGAGCAGCCGGCCCGCCACCTCAACCCCCCGAAAACCCGCGATGTGCGACATCCCGACCGTCCGGCTACTCTCGGCCCATGAGACTTGGTGCGTCGCTGCTCCTCCTCAGCCTCACCGCCTGCGGCGGCGGCCCCGGCTCCTTCAACGGCTCCGTCCAGAACCACAAGCTCACCGTCCAATCGGCCCTCCTCGTCGCGAACAGCGAGGTCTGGCTCAGCGACGCGAAGGAGCTGTGCCCCAAGCTCCAGAAGAACCAGCTCCCCAAGCTCGGCACCATCGTGAAGCTCGCCATCCGCCCGATCGGCACCGGCGAGTTCACGGTTCAGCCCTCGCTGTCCACCGGCACCGACCGCACCGCGACCGCGAGCTTCTTGAAGCTCAACGGTGAGTGCGGCAACACCGTCCAGTTCCAGGGCTCGTTCGGCAAGACCGGCAAGCTCACGGTCGACCGCTACGACGCCAGCAAGTCGATCGACGGCACCTTCGACCTGACCTTCGGAGACACCGACGCCGTCAAAGGCTCGTTCAGCGCCACATACTGCGACGCCGCCACCTCGTATCCGGCACCCGAGTGCGTCGACGCGCTCTAAAAGCTCAGAGCGCTTCGATGTGCAGGTTGTCGAAGTACAGCTGCGCTTCCCAGCACGAGAAGCCGAACCGGTTGTGCTTCTCGCCGACGAGCGGAATGGGATCGTCGAACTCCATGAACGGCTGCCCGTCGATCGACCAGCTCAGCTTCGAGCCGCGGCGCTCGATGCGCCAGTGGTACATCCGCCCGATCTGCACCGGGAACGGGTTCGCCTCGACGCGCATGCGCGTGTTCTCGTTGAACACGTTCGTCTCGACGAGCCCGGCCGACGGCAGCTTCTTCTCCGCCGCCACGCGCTGGGCCTCGGCCTGAAGCTGCTGCAGCGACTTCCCGTGCTCGTCGCGCCTCGCGATGATCGACAGCGAGTTGTTCCATCCACCGTGGATGAACACGTAGCCGGACGCGTGGTCCGAGCCGTCGCCGAAGAGCTCGACCTTGATGTCGCCCTCGGGCGACTGCGAGCGCACATCGAACTCGACGACCGCGTTCTGCGGCAGCTTCGCCTTCAGCCACAGCGGGTTCTGCTTCACGCCGGGGCACAGCAGCTGCCCGTCCACCACGCGCCACAGACCGCCGCTCGACCAGTACCGCTTCTGCACCGTCGACGGGTCCGCGAAGTCGTCGTTGTACGGCAGCCCGACGTTCGCCTCCGGAGCCGAGCGCAGCACGTAGTAGTGAATGATCGGAAAGTTGATGAGCAGCGCGACGACGGCGATGCCGATCTTCACGTTGCGCGACAGGGGGCCCGGCCACACGAAGGGGACCATGCCCTCGCTCGGGGTCGCCGCGCTCTCCGCCTTGGCGTCGGGCTTCACCTCGGGCTCCCCCTCTTCGCGTTCTTTCCGCTTGGCCTGCGCCATGATCGCGCGCGGCAGTACCACGAAGGTACCGGCGCCGTCACGTATCGAGACCCTTGTTCTTCGAATAGTTGGCCCAGCGCTGCTCCACGGCTTTCTGCTCTTCGCGGCGCTTCTTCGCGCGGCGCTTTTCGTCCGCGAGCCGCGCGCGCTCCTCGGGGCTCAGCCGGACGAACAGCTGGTACACCGCCCCGGCGATCGCGAACAGCGCCGCCGCGATGATGCAGCCCCACGGCTGCGCCGCGAGGCTCGAGGACAGCGAGCCGAGCGGGCTCAGCGCCGCCAGCAGGCCGAGCACGATGAGCCACGCTCCCGCCACCGACGACGCGATCGCGCCGAGGAAGCGGTGTGCCGCAGCGCCCAGCGCTCCGGACACCAGGAGCCCCGGGAAGAAGCCCAGCGCCCAGTCGGAACCGCCGACCAGCTCGCCCGCGATGAGACCTCCGGGGACGCCGCAGATGAAGAACAGCGCTCCGGGTGGGAACAGGAAGCCGAGCCCCGCGAGCGCCACCGCCGCGACGATCGTCACCTCGCGTGCGTTCGCTGCGACCCCCAGCTTCATCGCGAGCAGCGGTGCCCACAGCACCGCGACGAGCGCTCCCAGCGGCCCCGCGACGAGCCGAAACAGCCGCCCGTTGCCGAACAGCAGCATCAGCGCGCCGGCGACGATGCCGATGAGGCCGGCCCAGAACGGGAAGCTCCGATGGACGTCGACCCAGCCCGGAGGATCGAAGCGCTGGTACGCCTCGAGCGCCTTCAACAACGGAGCCGTCATCCGTACCGAACCAGCGCGAGCGTCACGAGGAGTGCATACGCAGCCGCTCCCCCGAGCGCCCACAGGTACGGCCGCAAGATCGGGCTCGTGCGCTTCACGATCTCACCGGCGAGCAGCTCGGCCTGCGCCTCGCCTCTGTCGTCTTCTCCGTGCAGGAGCTTCGCGACCCGCTTCGCTGCCGCCTGGTCGTCGGCCGTCGCGCCGGCGATGACGTGCTTCGCGGTGCGCCGCGCCGTGACGACGTCGCCCGACTCGTAGGCGCGGTACGCCGCCTCGAGCGCAGACTTCCCGTCAGACCTGTCCTTGGTGGATTTGGCCATCGTCGTCGTGCCGTATAGCGGGAATCTGTCGGGGCTTCGACGGTATAACCGGTCCTAAGGGTTCCTTGCTCCTCAGCCGCCGACACCTGCTCGCCGCCGCGTCGTCTCTCGCCGCCGCATCGTCGCTTACCGCCAGGCGCGCGTTCGCCTTCGGAGACGCCTCGCTCTTCGTGCCCGCCATCGCCCAGCACGCCGGCAGGTGGGACGGCCGCACCAACGCGCTGCGCCGCCTCTCCTGGGAGCTGCAGCGGCGCACCTCCATCGAGGTCTCGCTCGAGGTGCGGCCCATGCCGCTGGCGAGCGCCAAGATCTTCGAGCATCCGTTCCTCTACTTCGGCGGCGAGGGCGAGTTCCCCGCGCTGCGCACCGAAGAGGTCGAGAACCTGCGCCGCTACCTCACCTGGGGCGGGTTCCTCTTCGCCGACGCCAACGACGGCTCCGACGGCAGCGGCTTCGACGCCTCGTTCCGCAAAGAGATCGCCCGCGTCCTCCCGCAGAACCCGCTCGAGCCCGTCCCGCTCGCGCACGTCGTCTACAAGTCGTTCTTCCTGCTCGACGCCTCGCCCGGACGCCTGCTCAAGAAGCCCCAGCTCGAGGCCTGCTCGCTCGGCAAGCGCGGCGCCGTCCTCTACTCGCAGAACGACGTCTTGGGGGCCCTCGCGCGCGACGAAGGCGGCGGCTACGAGTTCGAGGTGATGCCCGGTGGCGAAGCGCAGCGCGAGGTCGCCACGCGCCTCATGGTCAACGCGGTGATGTACGCGCTCTGCCTCGACTACAAGGACGACGCCGTCCACCTCCCCGCGATCATGAAGCGGCGGCGCTGAAGCGATGGAACGGGCGATCGACACCTGGAAGATCGTCAGCCTCTCGCCGCTGCCCGTCTGGGCGCTCGTCCTGCTCGGCATCGCCACCGCCGGCGGCGTCGTGCTCGCCATCCTCTCGGTTCGTCGCGAGCTGTCGACGCGCCGGCGCTGGACGCTGTGGATGCTGCGCATCCTCGCGGGCGTCACCGCGCTCTTCTTCCTCTTCGAGCCGGGCCTGCGAAAGCTGCAGGTCGCCCGCGTGAAGAGCCGCGTGGCCGTGCTCGTCGATCGCTCGGCGTCGATGGGCTTCCCCACCGAGTCGAAGGGGCAGACGCGCTCGCACCAGGCCGCCGATCTGCTCGACGCGCTCGCGCCCGAGATGGAGGGCCTGCGAGATCGCTACTCCTTCGAGCTGTACGGCTTCGACCCCGAGCTCTCCCCGGTCTCCACCGGCACGCTGCGCACGCAGCCCGCGCGCGGCGGCCGCACCGATCTGCTCGCCGCGCTTCGCGCCGCCGCGACCGGGCAGGGCGGCACGACCTCGCGCAAGCTCTCCGGCATCCTCCTGCTCAGCGACGGCGCCGACAACGCCGAGCTCGCCACCGGCCTCTCGGCGCGGACCAAGGCGGCGATCGAGGAGCTCGGCGTCCCCGTCTCCACGTTCGCGATGGGCAAGAGCGGCCTCAAAGATCTCGCCATCGAGGCGGTGAAGGTCGACGAGTTCGCGTTCGTTCGAAACTCCATCACCGCCGAGGTCGAGGTGCGCGGCCGCGGCTTCAAGGGCCAGTCGACGAAGGTCGTGCTTCGCCGCGAGGGCGCCACCGTCGCCACGCGCGACCTCCGCTTCGACGGCGACGACGACGTGCAGACCGTGTCGTTCACGTTCACGCCCGATCAGACCGGCCGCTTCGTCTACACGCTCGCGGTGCCGGTGTTCCCCGAAGAGGCCGTCTCCGACAACAACACCCGCTCGTTCGCGCTGAAGGTGATTCGCGACCGCGTGCGCGTGCTGCTCGTCGCCGGCCGCCCGAGCTGGGACGAGCGGTTTCTGCGCGGGCTGCTCCGCCAGGATCCGAACGTCGAGCTCATCAGCTTCTACATCTTGAGGAACCAGGCCGATCAGACCGGCGCCGTCAACGACGAGCGCGAGCTCTCGCTCATCCCCTTCCCGATGCGCGAGATCTTCCTCGAGAAGCTCGACACGTTCGACGTCGTCATCTTCCAGAACTTCGGCTACTCCGAGCCCGGGCTCTCGATCTCCTCCTACGAGAGCGGCCTTGCGAACTACGTGAAGAACGGCGGAGCGCTCTTGCTCATCGGCGGAGACCGCTCGTTCTCCGAAGCCCCCGGCCGCTTCGGCATGCTCGCCGACGCGCTGCCCGTCGAGGCCGCGCTGCCCGCCGACGTCTCGCCGTTCAAGGCGCGGCTGACGCCCGAAGGCCATCGCCACCCGGTCACCGCGCTCGGCGGCGCCAGCCAGTCGAGCGAGGCCGCCTGGTCTTCACTGCCGGCCATCCCCGGCATCAACCTCACCCGCCCGCGGCAGGGGGCCACCGTGCTGCTCGAGCACCCGTTCGCCACCGTCGACGGCCGCGCCGCGCCGCTGCTCGCGCTGTGGGACTACGGCCGCGGCCGCTCGCTCGCGCTGATGACCGACGGCAGCTGGTTCTGGGCCTTCACCGCTCACGCGAGCGGAGCGCCGTCGCGCTACTACGAGCGCTTCTGGTCGAACGCGCTGCGCTGGCTCGTGCGCGACCCCGATCTCACCACGCTGCAGGTCGTCGCCGATCCGCCCAGCGTCGAGCCCGGCAAGCCCGTCGCCGTCGTCATCACCGCCCGGCTGCCCGACTACCAGCCTGCGGCCGACGCCCAGGTGAAGGTCGATCTCGTCTCCGCCGATGACGGTCACGTCGTCGGCACTCGCCAAGGCACCACCAACGCCGACGGAGTCGTCCGCATCGAGTTCCCCCCGCCCGCGCCGGGCCCCTACCGCCTCGTCGGCCGCGCCTCGAAGGGAGACCGCTCGCTCGGCGAAGGCCAGGACGCCGTCGCCGTCCGCGCCGTCGGCACCGAGCTCGCCGACGCCCACGTCGGCACCGAGCTGCTGAAGGACCTCGCGAAGGCGAGCGGCGGCAAGGCCTTCGGGCAGACGACTCCGGCCTTGAGCGAGGTGCCGCTGCTCGAGCCGCCCCTCGTCGAGGTCGGCCGCGCGAAAGATCAGCCCATCTGGGACCGCTGGTACTGGCTCGTCGCGATGGTCAGCATCATCGGCCTCGAGTGGGGCCTGCGCCGCCGCTTCGGCTACATCTGATTCGCCCAGAGAACCGGAAGGTCCCGGCTCGTGCCGAACACCGGCGCCCAGATCTTCTGAATCGCGTCGCTGTTGATGTGGCGCTCGATCGCCTCGAACGCCGCCCGCGCGTCGGGCACCGCGACGCTCAGGTTCGGCACGGGGGGCCCCAGGTCCTTCTCGCGGCGCGCGACGTCGACGCCCTCGCGCAGCACGCGCTCGGGCACCATCAGCGGAGCGAACCGCGTGTGCCGGTACGCCGTCACGCAGCCCGGCTCGTCGAGCACCTGCGCGTGCAGCGGCAGCTCGCGGTGGTTGAACACCAGCTTCACGTCGCACGCGTGAGGGTCCCACTCGCCCTGGAAGCGGTGATCTCCGCGCGGAATCAGCCGGCGATCGACGTAGCACCACGCCCGCCGCCCGGTCGGGTGCAGGAACCGCCGCACCGCGCTCTCGTCGAACGGCACGCGGGGCAGGGCGCGCAGCTTCGGGCGGCACTCCGGCGGCACGTCGACGCGCTTGCCGGCGCAGAACCGCTGCATCCGCTCGACCAGCCGCTCGCGGTCGTCGTCGACGAGCAGCTCGTCGAAGCGCGTCTTGAGGCCCGGGAACGAGATGGGCACCAGCTCGGAGAGGCGGATGCCCGCCGCGTCGACAGCTTGCGCCCGCGGGTCGACCTCTCGGAACAGAAACTCGGGCGGCTGCGGCGCGTGGCCGTCGCCCAGGTCGCGCGTCGTGAACACCGTGAAGCACGTGGCCACGCGGGTGTCGCGAAACAGCCCGCGCCCGAGCGGGTGGACCTCGCGCAGCGCCAGCTCCTCCGAGAGCAGCTTGCGGATCGGCGCGTGGGCCCAGCTGTCGAGCAGCGTGGCGCTGGTGATGAACGCGAGCACTCCGCTGCGGGTGCGCAGGCGCTCGAGCGCGCGCAGCATGAAGAACGCGTAGTCCTCACGCAGGCTCTGGCCGCGCAGCTGCGGCACCCCGGCGACCAGGCGCGCCCATGTCTGGGGCTCTTTGAGCTTCGGCGAGGTGCCGTTGTACGGCGGGTTCCCGACCCAGACCTCACAGTCGGCCTGCGCGCCTTCGAGCAGCGCCTCGACGGCGCCGGGGACCAGGGCGTCTCCGCGGACGATGGTGGCGCGCGGCACCCGCTGCCTCGCCGTGGTGAGCGAGTCGAGCTCGAGCTCCATGCCGTAGAGCTGCGCCGACGGAAAGCGCTCGGCGATGCGCGCGAGGAAAGCGCCGGCCCCACACGCGGGATCGATGAACGCGAGCCTGCCCGGCGGCAGGTGCCGGCCGACCGCGTCGAGCACCTGATCCACCAGCTCGACCGGCGTGAAGTAGGCGCCGAGGCGCTTGCGGTCGTCCGGGTTCAGCCTCCGGGCCAGGGCTTGTTCGTCCAACGTCTGTGACGTAAGGCGCATGGTGTGGCCGGGGCCGATCGCAGTCGCACTCATCTAGTCATTCGAGGGCTGGTTCAAGGAGTTTCGTACCGCGCGAGCGCGCGCTCCGAAGCCCTCCGCCTCGGGCTGACCGGCTGGGTGCGCAACCTGCCGAACGGCGACGTCGAAGCCGTGGCCGAAGGAGACCCCTCGCGGGTCCAGCAGTTCGTGGCCTGGTGCCAGCGCGGTCCCGAAGAGGCGCAGGTGGAGTCGGTCGACGAGAAGCCCGCGCCGGCGACGGGCGAGTTCACGACCTTCGCGGTGACGCGATGAGCACCCTCTCGCTCTCGGCCTTGCTCGGCATCCGCACCGGCATGCGGGTCTCCGTCATTCACCCGCCCGAAGGTTTTCTCGCCCGGCTCGAGCCGCTGCCCGCCGGCGTCGCGCTCATCGAGAACTCGAAGACCGGCCTCGACCTCACCATCCTCTTCACCACCAAGAAGACCGAGCTCGTCGAGAAGCTCCCCGGCCTCGCCCGCGGCATGGCCGTCACCGGCCACATCTGGGTCTGCTTTCCCGCCGCGACCGAGAGCTCGCAGGTCCCCACCGAAGACTTCGTGCGCATGGCGGCGCTCGAGGTCGGGCTCTCCGACGACAAGAAGGTCGTCGTCGATGTGGGGTGGACGGCCCTTCGGCTCGCCTGGAAGCCCCGAACCCCCCGGCTCGACAAGCCACAAATTACGGCGTAGCAAGCTTTACTTCCGTCACGGATCCGTGAAACTCTGCGCCGTTCCTGGGTTTTGACGGGTGGTGCGCGTGACTACGCCACAGCTGTCCCACATGGTTTCTCTCTTTTCAGCGCGCCTCGCGCGATCGCTCGATGTGTCCCGTCCCTCGGGCCTCGCAGCAGTTGGCGCGCGCATTGGATTCTTCGATGAGCAGCATTCTGGTCATCAACGCCGCAGGTCGCGAGACCCGCGTCGCGCTGGTCGAGAACGGTCACATCGCCGAGTTTTATCTCGAGCGTAAGAAGGACAAAGGGGTCGTCGGAAACATCTACAAGGGGCGCGTGACCCGCGTTTTGCCGGGCATGCAGGCCGCCTTCGTGGACATCGGCCTCGACAAGGCCGCCTTCCTCTACGTCAGCGACGTCTTCTACGACCCCGAGTTCTCGCGCACCCAGTTCGAGCTCACCGAGGGCGAGCACGAAGAGACGCCCGACGTCCCCGAAGAGCCGGGCGAGGGTGAAGACGCCGCCGCGCACCCGCCCGAGGCGGCTGCGGTCACCGCCTCGAGCGAGCTGCCCCCGCCGGAGCCCTCGGCGCCGCAGCCGACGCCTCCCGTCGAAGCCGCGCCTCCGCCTCCGGCTCCCAGCCCGAGCGCCCCGCCGCCGGCGCCGGCCATCGAGGCGCCGGCCCCGACCGACGCGAACCTGCCCAGCGGCGCCGAGGTCGTCGCCGCCGCGATCGCCGAGGCGGCGCCTCCGTCTTCGCCGACCGGCGCCGAGGTCGTGGCGGCTGCGATCGCCGCCGCTGCCGCCGCCGCGCCCACGCAGGGCGAGATCCGCGCGCCGCGCGACGAGAAGCACCGCGACGGCCGGCGTGACCGCGAGCGTGACCGCGACCGTCACCGGCACGAAGAGAAGCGCCGCGAGAAGAAGCCCGCGCGCATCGAGGACCTGCTCAAGGTCGGCCAGGAGGTGCTCGTCCAGATCTCGAAAGATCCGATCGGCACGAAGGGCGCTCGCCTCACCTCGCACATCTCCATCCCCGGCCGGCACCTGGTGTTCATGCCGACCGTCGACCACGTCGGCATCAGCCGCCGCATCGGCAACGAGAAAGAGCGCCGCCGCCTGCGCGAGATCGTCGACCGCCTGCGCCCGCCCGGCACCGGCTTCATCGTCCGCACCGTCGCCGAGAACGTCCCCCAGGAGAAGCTCGAGGCGGACATCCGCTTCCTCATCGAGGTCTGGAACGAGACGCTGAGGAAGAACGAGAAGCGCCACGGTCCGGGCCTGATGCACCCCGACCTCGATCTCATCTTGCGCGCGACGCGCGATCTCTTCGCGCAGGACGTCGAACGCCTCGTCATCGACGACCGCGACGAGTACGAGCGCGTCGCCATGTTCGTGGCCGCGCAGGACGCGGCGCTCAAAGAGCGCGTCGTGCTGCACGACACCGACGAGCCCATCTTCGACGCCTACGGCATCGAGGAGGAGATCAAGCGCGCCCTGCAGCGCAAGGTCTGGCTCAAGAGCGGCGGCTACCTGATCATCGACCAGGCCGAAGCGCTGACCGCCATCGACGTCAACTCCGGCCGCTACGTCGGCAAGAAGAGCCTCGAAGAGACGATCACCAAGATCAACACCGAGGCCGCGAAGGAGATCGTCTACCAGCTCCGCCTGCGCAACATCGGCGGCATCATCATCTGCGACTTCATCGACATGGAGAAGTCGCAGAACCGCGACAAGGTCTTCAAGTCGCTGCAAGAGGCGCTCGGCCGCGACAAGGCGAAGACCAACGTCCTGCGCATCTCGGAGCTCGGGCTCGTCGAGATGACCCGCAAGCGCGTGCGCGAGTCGATCGGCCGCATGATGCACGCCGACTGCATCTATTGCGACGGCACCGGCCTGGTGAAGACGACCACCACCGTCTCGTACGAGATCTTCCGCGAGCTGCGCCGCTCCGCCGGCGCCTATCGGGATCCGACGCTCATCATCCACTGCAACGAAGAGGTCGCGCAGATGCTCAACGGCGAAGAGCGCCAGGAGCTGCGCCACCTCATGGATCGCTTCAACAAGTCGATCCAGGTCAAGCCGCAGAAGAACTTCCACCGCGAGCAGTACGACATCTTCGCCCGCGGAGCGGCCGGCAACGAGCACAAGGTCGCCAGCTCCAGCGAGACGTTCGAGCCGATGGACTACGGCGCGCCGAAGCGCCAGGGCGGCGAGCAGCGCAGCGAGGGCCGCGACCGCGACCGGGGTGGCGGAGGCGGAGGCGGCGGTGGTGGCGGTGGTGGCGGCCGGCGCGACCGCGATCGCGACCGCCGCAAAGATCGCGATCGCGACCGCAACCGCAACCATCAAGATCGCCCCCGTCCTTCAGCTCCGCAGGGAGAGGGCAAGCCGGCTGCCGCCGAGGCCGCGCCGCCGAACACTGAGCCCGTCGCCGGAGGCAAGTGACCGATGGTGAAGCCCGAGCGCCGCTCCGAAGCCCGCAAGTCGGTGAACCGGGAGTTCGCCTCGGTCGACGAGTTCATCGCCGAGTACGTCACGAACCTCTCGCGCAGCGGCGTCTTCATCAAGTCCGACGAGCCGCTGCCGGTCGGCACCCGGGTGAACCTGAAGTTCACCGTCATCATGGACGAGCTCGAGACCATCGAGGGCATCGGCGAGGTCGTCCGCGCCGTGCACCCGGGCGAGGGCCCGACACCGGGCATGGGCGTCGTCTTCATCGAGCTGACCAACGTGTCTCGGCAGCTCGTCGAGAAGATCCTGGTGCGGCGCTGACGTGGGGTGGCGGGACACGCGGCTCGGGCGCTTCGTCGCCGACACCACGCGTGCCACCCGCGGCCTGATTCACAGCTTCCGCGGCGAGTCGATCGCGCTTCGCGCCGGCAACCTCACCTTCATCACCATCACCTCGCTGATCCCGCTGGTCGGCGTCGGCCTCGCGCTGCTCCAGTTCTTCAAGCAGCGCGAGCTCGAGGCGTTGCTGAAAGGGTTCGTGCGCGACCTCCTGCAGCCCGGAGTTCGCGAGACCTCCGACCAGCTCGTGAGCACGTTCGTGAGCTCGGCGGGCTCGCGCATCACCGGGGGGCTCTCGTTCGCCATCCTCCTCTTCTCTGCCGGGCTGCTGCTGCGGCACCTCGACGCTTCGCTCAACGAGGTGTGGGCGGTGACTCGGCGGCGGCCGCTGCTCGTGAGCATCGGCCTCTACGCCGGCCTGCTGTTGCTCGGCCCGCTCGTCATCGCGGCCACGCTCGCCGGCACCCGCGGCATCCGGTCGATCATCGAGCACCTCGAGCTCCCCTTCTCGGCGCAGGTGCTCGTGCTCGGCGGAACCATTTCCGCGGTCGCGGCGCTGACGCTCGTCTACAAGCTCGCGCCGCACGCGCCGGTCCGCTGGCGCTCCGCGCTCGGCGGCGGGATCATCGCCGGCATCGCGTGGGACGTCGCGCGACACTCGTACGCCGGCATCGCGACGCTCGCGTTCTCGGCGAACCCCGTCTACGGCTCGCTCGGCATCGCCCCGTTGTTCTTGATGTGGATCTACGTGTCCTGGTCGATCGTGCTCTTCGGCGCTCGCCTCGCCTACGCCGTCGAGCACGCCGGCTTCCGCGGCAGCTTCATGGACATCCTCGCGCACCCGCGCGCGCGCGAGCTCATCGCCGCGCGCGTCGCACAGATCGCCGCGCGCGCGTTCTTGAGCTCACAGCCGGCGCCGAACAGCCGGCAAATTGCCGAACAGCTCTCGGTACCTGCACAGACCGTCGGCGAGGTCGTTCATCGCCTCGAGCTCGCCGGCCTCGTGAAGGTCGACAGGAAAGGTGAGATTCGTCCCGCACGTGACCCGTCGCTGTTGACCCTCGCGGACCTGTCGACTGCGGTCGGCGGTGTCGTCACCGCGGGCGAAAACCCAGACCGCGGACGGGCCGCGGACTTCGCTGAGTTCGAGCAGCTCTTCCGTCAGGTCGACAACGCAAGCATCGAGAAACTCAGCCAGATTTCCTGGAGCAGCCTCGCTGCCGGGGCTCCGAGGGGATGAAGAAAAACCTTAGGTTTCTTGCTGGGTTCCGCAAGTCGCGGTAAGACCTACGCATTCCCGCATACGGGGGAGGGCCCAATGCTCAAGTCCGACCTGGTCAACGTACTCGTCGCGAAACGCGGAGTGACGCAGAAGCAGGCTGAAGCGACGATCGAAACGATCTTCGAGTCGATGAAAGACGCGCTCGTGCGCGGCGAGAACATCGAGATCCGCGGCTTAGGCGCCTTCCACGTGAAGCACTACGAGGGCTACCAGGGGCGCAACCCGAAGACGGGCGAGGTCATCCCGGTGAAGCCCAAGCGCGGCCTGTTGTTCCGCACCGGCAAAGAGCTGCGCGATCGCGTGAACCGCGGCGCCGACGGCGGCGCACCGCCCAGCGGCGCGCCGATCGGCTCCACGACGCCTTAGCAGGCTGCTGAACGGCTGCACGGCCCGATCTCTTCGTTGCCGGCTCCGGTCCGTGCTCACGTACCAGACGACGTACGCTCCGCGCGGTCCTCGCCGGCGCCTCGACCTCGTGCCGTTCGCTCGTTTTTCCGCAGCCTGCTTAGGTATCTAGCGCTGCGCCGGGACGAGCCGCCCCACCGGCCGCACCTGCAGATCCGGGTCGAGCTCGGCGAACGTCAGCACCGCCACTTCCGGAAACGGACCTTCGATGAGCCGGCGCAGGCCACGTCGGATGTCCGGCGAGGCGAGCAGCACGGCTTTGCCGTTGGTCGCGAGCCGGCGTACGCCCTCGATGATGCCGCCGACGAGCTGCGGCTCCACGGCGCCCTGCGGCCCACCCGCGCGAACCGCCTCTTCGATTCCCGGGTCCACGAGGAACGCGAACAGCGGGCCGTTCGGCGCGTACTTGTGCGTGAGCTGGCGCGCGAGCGCCTGGCGCGACCGCTCGGCGAGCGCCGCGGCGTCACCCTCCGTCGACGGAGACACCAGCGCCTCGAGAACCGCCTTCAGGTTCCGGATGCTCACCTCCTCGTGCAGCAGTCGCTTGAGCACGTCGGTGAGCAGCGCGATGGGCACCTTGGCGAGCGCCTCTTTCACCAGCGCCGGGTAGCGCTTCTCGAGCTGCTCGAGCGAAAGCTGCACCTCCTGCACGCCGAGGAAGTGGGCAGCGCGCCGCCGCAGCGCCGCGTGAACGTGGGCGCAGATCGTCTGCGCCGGCGTCATCACGCGGATGTCAGCGGCTTCGAGCTGCGCGCGGCTCTCCTCGGCGACGCGCGACGCCTTGGCCCCCGTGACCGGGTCGAGCACGGGCTCGGCGGCGATGTTGAGGAACGACAGCTCGTTGACGGGGACCGCGGCGATGAGGTGGCCCGGCGTCACGACGCCGCGCGCGCAGGGCACCTCGTCGATCTGTACGACGTAGCCGCCGGGCGGCAGCGGCGCGCCGGTGCGAACGCGGACGCCCGGAACACGAACGCCGAGCTCGTGGAAGATGCGATCGCGCACGACGGTCAGGTCGTGGCTCACGAACCTGCCGCTGTCCTGCGAGGTGAGCTCGGACAGGTCGCCAGCGAGGTCGAGCACGATGGGCGCGACGCCGATCTCCGGCTCCGCCGGCTTCTGAGCTTCGGCGCCGCCCGCCGCAGCCTGGCCGTCGGCCTTCGCTGGAGTCGCCGGCCGCTGCGCCACGTGCTTGAGGCCCAGACCGGCGGCCGCCGCGAGGGCCGCGATGACGATGAACGTGAGGTGCGGCATGCCGGGCATCGCGGCCAGCGCGAGGCAGAGGCCCGCCACGATGAACAGCGCCTTCCACTGGCCGAAGAACTGCGCGCCGATGTCCGCGCCGAGCGACGCTTCTTCGGTCTCCGACGAGACGCGCGTGACCACGAGGCCGGCGGCCACCGCGATGCACAGCGACGGGATCTGCGAGACGAGGCCGTCGCCGATCGAGATGAGCGCGTACGTGCTGGCGGCCTCGGCGGCTGTCATGCCGTTCTGGAGCACTCCGATGGCGGTGCCGCCGACGAGGTTGATGAGGACGATGACGAGGCCGGCGATGACGTCGCCTTTGACGAACTTCATCGCGCCGTCCATCGAGCCGAACAGCTGCGACTCGCGCTCGAGCTCGCGGCGCCGGGCGCGCGCTTGCGCCTGGTTGATCGCGCCGGCGCGCAGGTCTGCGTCGATCGACATCTGCTTGCCCGGCATCGCGTCGAGCGTGAAGCGGGCGGAAACCTCGGCGACGCGCTCGGCGCCCTTCGCGACGACGAGAAACTGCACCAGCGTGAGGATCGCGAAGATGACGGCGCCGACCACGTAGTCGCCGCGCACCACGAACTCGCCGAAGGCCTGAATGATGTCGCCCGCGTGCCCTTCGCTGAGCGCCAGCCGCGTCGACGACACGTTCATCGCGAGGCGAAACAACGTGGTGATGAGCAGCAGGGTGGGGAACGACGCCACCTTCAGCGCGTCCTTCGCGTAGAGCGCCGCGACCAGCAGCGCCAACGCGGCGGCGAGGTTGAGCGCGATGCCGATGTCCAGCATCCAGCCGGGCAGCGGCACGATCATCGCGCCGACGATCGACGCCATCACGATCGCGAGGACGATGTCCGATGAAGACTTCGCGCGCGCGAGCACGCGCTGAACGACGGTGACGAGCGGGCCCATCACTTCTGCTCCTGCTTCGCGGCCTCGGCTTCGGCCTTCCGCTCCATCGCGACCTTCAGCACCGCCGCGGCCGCCTGGTAGAGCTCCTCAGGCACCTCTTCGCCGACGTCGTAATTCACGAGCGTGCGCGCCAGCGGCACGTCTTTGACGATGGGGATTTCGAGCTCGCCGGCCTGCTTGCGGATCTTCAAGGCGTCCTCCTCGCGACCCTTGGCGACGATGTAGGGAGCGTCACACTCCGCTTCGTCGTACCGAAGGGCCACTGCGATGTGGGTGGGGTTGACCACGACGGCGGTGGCTTTCTGCACCCCACGTGCCGGTCCACCTGCCGAGATTTGCTGGTGGAGCTGCTTCCGCTTCGCCTTGTGGTGCGGATCTCCTTCGTTGCTCTTGTGCTCCTGCTTCAGGTCCTCGCGGGACATCATGAGGTCCTTGAGGTGCTTGCGCCGAGCGAGGGCGTAGTCGCCCGCGCCGAGCAGGAGCAGCACCACGACGCCCTTCGTCAGCACGGGGGAGAGCGCCGTCAGCCCGGTGAGCATGGCGAGCTCGCCGCTGCGACCCACGCTCGAGAACACCGCAGAGGCCGCGTCCCTCGCGTCGCTCCAGACGACCCACGCCACCACCGCCGCGACGACCAGCCCCTTGGCGACCTCCATCACCTGCTGCGCGCTGAAGAGCTTCTTGATGCCCTTGAACGGGTCGACCCGCTCGAGCTGCGGGGCGACGTGGTCCGCGTTCACCTGGAACCCGGCGGTCGCGACCGAGACGGCGAAGGACGCGAGCATCGCGGCGAGCACCGGAGGGCCCGTGAGCGTGGCGAGGACGAGCACCGCCTGTGACAGCGCTTTCGTCGGCGTGAGGTCCGGCGTCGACAGGACATGGGCCGTCCACGCCTTCAACGTCTGCGGCGCATCCGAGAGGCCGAAGCCCACGACACCGCCGAACGTCACTGCCGAGGCGCTCAGCAGCCGGCTGCGGGCGATCTGGCCCTTCTTCCGGGCCTCGCGGAGCTTCTGCTCCGACGGCTTCTCGGTCTTCTCTCCGCTCACCGGCCGAGCTCCATCAGCGCCTGCATCGCGCCACCGGCGCCAGCGGCCTCGGCGAGCATGGCTTGCGCGATCACGCCGATGGTGAGGAAGAGCACCGCTCCGCCGGCGAGGATCTTCAGCGGCGCGCCCACGTCCTGCAGGTTCATCTGCGGCGCCGCGCGGGACGCGAGCCCCATCACACAGTCGACGGCGAGCGCGGCGGCGGCCACGGGAGCACCGATGGCAAGGCCCGTGCCCAGCGCAACCCCCGCCAACGTCACGACGTGCATCGCCGCCGACTCCGTGTGCGCGAACGCGCCGAGCTTCACCACCGCATACGAGTGGAAGAGCCCCTTGAGCATCAGCGGCATGACGGCGCCGGTAGCGACCATCGCCACCATCAGTTGGTACAGGCCGTCGCCCGCGGCCGACTCGCGCGTCCCGGCGTGCGGCAGCGCGGCCTCGGCGGACGAGCCGCGGAACAGGTCGACGAGCTTGCCGCCCATGCGCGCCGCGTCGAACGGCAGCGAGGCCACGAGGCCGAGCGCGACGCCGAACGAGAACTCGCGAACCACGAGCGACGCGAGCGTGAGCGCATCCGACACGGCTTCGAGGGGGGCCACGCCACCTGCGAAGTGCACGCACATCGACAGCGCCAGCACCACGCCCAGCTTCACCGTCGTCGGAGCCGCCTCGCCGCCGAGGACGGGGCACAGGAAGACGACCGGCAAGAGCCTCGCCGCGCACAGCGCCACCGCGATCACGTGCGGCGTCATCGCGGCGATCTGCAGCTGAAGCTCGACCGAGGTCACGAGCTCACTCCGGGAAGGGCGAGCAGCAGCTGCGTGGTGAAGCGGGTGAGCTGCCCTCCGATCCACGGCGCGGCGATCACCAGCGCGAGCACCGCCGCGCAGAGCTTCGGCACCACCGAGAGCGTGGCCTCCTGAATCTGCGTCGTGGCCTGCAAGAGGCTCATGAAGAACCCGACCACGAGGCTCGCGGCGATCGGCGGCAGCGACGCGAGGATCATCAGCAGCAGGGCCTCGCGGGCGAGGCTCAAGAGCATGTCCTGGCTCATCAGCGGTACCCCAGGATGAGGCCGCGGGCGAGCAGCGCCCACCCGTCGACCGCGACGAACAGCAGCACCTTGAACGGCAGGCTGACCTGGCTCGGCGACAGCGTCTGCATGCCGAGCGCGAGCAGGACGTTCGCGATCAGCATGTCGAGCACGAGGAAGGGCAGGAAGATGAGGAAGCCGATGGTGAACGCCTCCTTCAGCTCGGTGATGACGAACGCCGGCACGATGACGGTGAGATCGTGCTCGGTGACGAGCTCGGCCTGGTCCGCCGGGCGCAGCTCGCGCGCCATGTCGAGGAACCGCGCGCGCTCCTCCGCGCCGCCGTGCTTCTCGAGAAAGTCCTTCAGCGGCTGCAGCGTCGGGCCGGCGGCGTCGACGATCTCGTCGCCGGTCGGGTGCCGGTCGTAGGTCGCCTTCGCCGACACGTAGATCTGCTCGAAGACCGGGGCCATCACGTGCGCCGACAGCACCGCGGCGAGGCCGGTCAGCACGATCGTCGGCGGCGCCTGCTGCGTGCCGAGCGCCGAACGCACGAGCGACAGCACGACCGCCATCTTCGAGAAGCTCGTCAGCATCACGACCGCGAACGGCACCAGCGCCATCAGCGCCAAGAGCCCCATCATCGGCAGCGGGGAGCTCGCGAACGACTGGTTCATCTCGACCGCCGGGTTCATGACACGCTCCTCAGCGCCTGCTTGAAGGTCTGCTTCCGGGCCGTGCGGCGGCGCGCGGCCCCCGGCTGGTGCACCTCGGCGAAGCCGTCTCCGTGGACGACGAGCAGCGCCTTCCCATCGACCTCGATCAGCGCCAGGCCCGTGCGCTGCGAGAGCCCGGTGCGTGCGATGACCGACAGCCGCGGCTTCTCGCCGTCACCGGCGCGCGCGTGGCGGGCCTTCAGGTACCACCAGGCGAACCCGGCGATGGCGATCGCGGCAACGGCGACGCGGGCGAGGAGCGCGGCGTTCAGCCCACCGAGGCTGGCTGCAGCGCCGAGCGCGAGGATGACTGCTGAGGCGACGAGGATCTTGGTCTTGGGGTTCATGGGGAGCTCTCTTCGACTCACTTCTGCATGGAGAGGATTCGCGCCCCGAGCTCGCCGTCGACCTCGACGATCTCGGCGCGAGCGACGGCGCGGTCGCCGATGCGCAGGGTCACCGGCTGCGACGCGTTGATGTGCAGCGGCACCACGGCGCCGGGCTTCAGCGTCGTCAGCTCCGCGACGGGCAGCAGCAGCCGCGTGAGCTCGATCTCGACCTCGACGGGCAGCGCAGGGTCCGCGACGTCTTTCGCCATGTTCGACTCCTCGGTGATGGCGCGCGTGCGCGCCTGGTTGAAGGTGAAGCGGCCGTCCGCGATCGCGCCGCTCAGCTCGAAGGTCCGCGACTCGAGCCGCGCGGTGCCGGCGATGACGCCGCCCTCGAGCTTCAAGCCGTCGAAGACGACGACGTCGCCGGCGTTGAGCGAGCCCAGGTCCGCGTACGAGAGCTTCGCGGTGCCCACCATCAGCCGCGCCGGAACGCGCGCGGCAGCCACGCTCGCGTCGAGCGAACCGGTGAACGACTCCTCGACCGCGTGGCACGCCCGCTCGATCGCGAGCGACGGCACGATGAGCCGCATGATGCCGCGCGTGCCGTCGAGCTCGGGCCGCACGTGAAACGACAGGTGCCGCTTCCGGCAATCGAGCTTCCCGAGCGCGGTCGCGCGGTCGGTGTGAATCGTCATCAGCCGCGGCGCGAACAGCTGCTCGAGCAGCGGGTTGTTCCGCATCGCCTCGACCGCGAGCAGCAGCAGCCAACCGAACGCGGCCTCTTCGAGGCGGGTGAGGTCGAGCGGCAGCGCCAGCCGAGCCGGCGAACCGGCGAGCCGCGAGAGCATGCCGCCGAGCGTCAGGGCGTCGACCTCGAGGCAGGCGACGGTGCCCACCGCCGTGAGATCGAACATCGCGAACGCCGAGAACCGGGAGAGCCCCTCGAACGGGTTCATCCACGTCGGGGTCAGCTCACCTTGCAGCATGAGCGGCGCGCCGAGCTGCTCCGACACCGACTTCGCGCACTCCTCCAGGAACTGGTTGGCAGCGGCCGCGAGCGTCGGACGGCGGCCGACCATGACGTGCGCGCGGCTCGCGCGAAACGGCGGCTTCCACCGGAAGGGGCGGATGCGGACGGTGGTCTGCGGCCGGCCTTTCGGGGGCATCGTCGTGACCGTGCAGGCCGCCTCGGTGTCGTACATGCCGCCGGAGCAGTTCACCCTTCGAACCAGGGCAACCGGTCGGATTCACTGGGGCAGCGTCAGCGGGTGGCTTCGCGCACGAGACGGGCGGCGAACGCGTTCCGGCCGGGCAGCTGGCGGAACTCCTGGTTCGCGAGGTTGGCGAAGCGCACCTGCTGCTGAGGTGTCATCTGCGCGTACATCGCGAGCCGCAGCACCGGGGCCGCTTCGCCCATGAGGCGGGCGAGGCGGTCGTGTTGGTCGGCACGCGGGCCGAACTCGAGCGTCGCGCGCGCCTGCCGTTTGCTCGACGGCCAGACCAGCGCCTGGGCGACGAGCTTTCGGGCCGCCGCGGATGCCGGAGCGACCAGCCCGTCCAGCACCTTCGACGCGCGCGGATGACGGTTCACCACCGCGAAGAGCGCGATGCGCTCGGCGAGCTCGGTCTCGCCGAACGCGCCGGGGTTCACGACGCGCGTGGTGGTCTGAGGGTCAGCCACGGTCACGCCACCTTGCGCGCAGCCGTCGCGATCACCGGCTTCGGAGCGGCCGGCGTCTGCACCGGCGTCGTCGCCTTGGGCATCGGCTGTGCCGCGGGAGTCGCGTTCTGCACGCTCGCGGCGCTGGGCTTCTTCGTCAGCCGACGAAGCTGCACGGTCATCGCGACCAGGACTCCCGAGACGAGCGTGAGCAGGACGGCGAGGGCGACGACGAACCCCTTGAGCCGCACGACGTCGGTGACTTCGGGGACGGGCAGCGCCACGTGCGTCTCGACCGGGTCCACCACGAGCGCGACGTCGTCGGGCTTCAGACCTTCGACCGAGCCGGCGATGAGGCCCTTGAGCTGCTCCCGCTGCTGCTGGATCCGCTCGAAGCTGCGCGGGTGCACCCGCAGCAGGGCAGAGGCCTTCGACGGGCTCGGCGTGACGCCCGGCCGCGCGGCGACGGGCACGACCAGCTCGACGCCAGCCGAGACGACGCCGTCCATCGTCTCGATCGTCTGCTCGATGTCGCCTTCGAGCGCCTCGACCTGCCTCAGCTTCTCGGCCCCGGGCGTGTCGATGAGGCCCGCGCTCTGCGCGACGTCGCGCGTCGTCGTCCGCTGCGGCCGCGGCAGCTTGAGCTCGGTGAGGACACGCAGCGCATCCGTCGCGCGCTCGTCGTCGACCTCGATCGCCCACGTCGGCTTCTTGCCCTTCTCGGCCACCTTCCGCGCATCGAAGCCCCTGCCCACGAGAACGCTCACGATCTCGTTGGCGTCGCGCTCGTCGAGACCGTGCTGAATCTGTGAGCGGCAGCCCGCGAGGATGAGTGCGACGACGAGAACGAGACGGCGGTTCAAGACACGGCTCCTTTCAGACCTGCGTCTGCAGCACCTGCTTCACACCACCCGTGGCCTTCTCGACGACCTTCCCGGCGAGATCGAGCTCCTGGCTCGCGCGGTACATCTGTGTCTGCAGCGCGAGCAGCTCGGCCGGCGAGAACGTCTTCCCCGACTGCGCGAGCTCGAGCACCTTCTCCATTCGCGTCTGCGCCGCGCTGACCTGGTCGATCGCTCGCGCCGCCGGTCGCTGAGCCTCGACCGGCGGCTTCGCGTCGAGCTTCTGCTGCGGCTGCGCCTGCGCCTTCACCACCGCGAGCGGCTTCTGATGCGCCGGCGGCTTCGCCGACTTCATGACCTCCGTGAACTTCTGCGTCGCGGGCTTCGCGTTGCCCGCGCCCGCGATGTTCGACACTCCGATCGAGCCCACTCCGAGCACGGCCATGGTCGCCCCCTCTCTTCAGCGGATGTTGTTGATGGCGGCCTTCGCCGAGTCGTGGCGGACCTTGATGATGTTCGAGATGGCGTTGAACTCGCGGCTCTCGCGCTGCATCTCGTTCTGCATCCGCATGTAGTAGTCGCTCATCGCGGCCATCTCGCGGACCTGCGCGTTCTCGTAGACGGGCTTGTCCGCCGGCGCGCCGATGTGGCCGCCGTACTGGGTGCCGCCGCCGAGCACGGGCACCGTGGTGCCGGCGGTGATGCCCTGCGCAGAGGCTGCGGCGACGGCCGGGCCCGAGCCGCCGGCCGACACGATGCCGGTGACGGCGTTCACCGCCGCGCTGACGATCGGTACGCCGGGAATCGACCCGACGATGCCGGCGCCGGTCTTCACCGCGGTGCTCAGCGTGTTGGCGAGGATCTGACCGAACTCGTTCTTCGGCGTCTGGCGCCGACCGGTCACGGTGAGGGAAAGCGAATTGAGGCGGTTCGGCTGGTCCATGGCGGTCTCCGTGTGAGTGACGACACGGGCCTGCCATTCACGAGGAATGCCACCGCAACTGGGCGAAAGCGCTAGGACGCGGGGGCCGGCGCGAAGAACGACTCGAGCTGGTCGCGTCGCGCGTGCGCGTCATCCATCCCCATCTGGATGAGCTGGCTCGCGTAGCCGCCGTCGAACAAGAGGTAGCTGGCGAGGTCGGCCTGCGTGAACAGCTGGCTCTGCGTGAACCGGCGCAGCCAGCGCGCCGGCAGCGGAGACTCGTCTTCGATGTCGACGCGCCGCTGCCTCAGCAGATCCGCCGCCACCTCGGAGAGGTCACGCGACGGGCGGATCACGAGCTCGCGCACGGGACGGTACGGTTGGCCGCGCAGCTCGCGGATGGCTTCGTTGATGCGCGGCAGGAACTCGGGCCCGAACGCCTTCTCTCCGGCTTCGATCATGCCGTTGAAGCGGCGCAGGCGATCGAGGTCGTACTCGGTCGGGTCCTGCATCAGCGCGTTGAGCACCTTGCCGACGAGCAGCGGCGTGCTCGGCGCAGACCGCATCGGAATCATCGGCGGCGGCGCGGCCGGCTTGTGGCGCAGCGTCAGCACGAGCACGCGGTCGGCCCCGAGCCGCAGGGCAGGAGAGAGCGGAGTGTTCTGGCGGACGCTGCCGTCGCAGAAGAACTCCTCTCCGATGCGCACCGAGCGGAAGAGCAGGGGAATCGCTCCGGAGGCGAGCGCGTGCTCGGGCCCGATGATCGTGTCGCGCGCCTCGGTGCGGGGGGGGCGCGACTCCACGCGGGCCACGCCGCCTTCCTTGCGCTTCACGAAGACGATGGTGTTCGCCAGCAAAACGGGGCCAGCGACTGGCACAAGGAGGCTCCGTGACGAAGTGCACAGCGATGCGATGTCCGCAAGCTCGGGTCGGCGCAGCGACTGGTTGCAAAGGAGCGAAACTCGATCTTTCTCTCTGGGCATCGGAATCGTGCGCGGCGCTTCGTTTCCCATCTGCACTCGCAGCTCGCCGCCTGACGCGGCGAGGGACAGGTTCTGATCTCCCAGCTGCCCCACCAGGTAGAAGGGCTTGCGCACCGGCTGCTGCAGAGACATGCGCAGCGCGTTCGCTTCGGTGTTCGCCTGAATGGCTGCCTTCACCTGCGGCGCCGCGCTGAAGAAGCGGTCGGCCGGCACCGAGCCCTCAATGCCTTGGTGATGCCGCTGAAAGTTGTAGCCGTGGACGGAGAGCTCGAAGCGCCGGAGCAGGTCTGCGTAGTCGGCGAACACCGTCCGGAGAGGAGTTCGTCCCAGAGCGTCTTCCAGAAGCGCTCTACTTTGCCGAGCGTCTGAGGGTGGTGCGCGCGACTCTTGATATGCTTGATGCCCTGCCGCTTCAGCTCCGCCTCGAATTCGGTCTCGCCTCGCCATGCGGTGTACTGGCGCGGCCGTTGTCGGTGAGCGCCTCCTGCGGGACGCCGAACGCGGCCACACCCTGCTCGAAGGCCTCCATCACCAGCGCGGACTTCATGTGGTGCGCGATGGCGTTAGCAAACGATGAACCGGCTGTAGTCGTCCATGAACACCGTCACGTAGAGCCGCTCGTGCTTGCGCAGCAGGAACGTGAAGATGTCGGACTGCCAGAGCTGGTTCGGCGCGGCGCGTTCGAAGCGCGTCTCCGGCTTCGGCGCGTTCTCGACCTTCGGCGGCTTCTCCTCGAGCAGACCTTCCTCGTGAAGAATCCTCCGCACCGTCGTCGCCGACACGCCAATCCCCTCAAAGCGGGCCAGGATGTCAGCAATGCGGCGAACCCCAAGTGCGGGGTCCTGCCGCTTCACCGCCACCACCCCCTCCCGCCTCGCGTCAGGACCCGTGCGACCGACTTCGACGTCTGCTTCGTCGTCGTCAGCGCCTCGACACCGCCGCGTCGGAACTTCGCGACCCACTTCGTCACAGCGGCTTCGCTGACGCCGAACAGCTTCGCGACGTCTTTCACGCACGCGCCGCGCTCGACGACTTCACGCACCGCTCGCTGTCGCACTCCCGGCGAGCACCACTCGTTGCCGTTGCGCTCGCCTGCCTTCTCTTTCCGACTCACCTGTCGCTCCTCGTCGTCGTCTGCGTCGCGACGGACGAGGCTCAGGTGCTAGCGGGATTCAGCTCAGCTCAAACGCTCAACAATTGGTGCGCACGACACTTCCGTCGCAGAAGAACTCCTCCCCGATGCGCACCGAGCGGAAGAGCAGGGGAATCGCCCCCGACGCCAGCGCGTGCTCGGGCCCGATGATGGTCTCGCGCGCCTCGGTTCGCGGGTCATGGCTCCACGCCAGGACGCCGCCTTCCTTTCGCTGCACGAAGACGATCGTTCGCCCGTCGTTGATGCGGGTCGCGCGCACCGACAGCGCCGAGAACAGGCCCTTCGCCAGGTTCGCGTGCGCGGCCAGACGGTCTGCCTCCGCACCATCTCTTCGAGGGCCTCGGGGTGCAGCACGTCGTGGATGCGCCATGGCTCGGGCCGCTCGCTGTCCCGGGCCGCCTTCCACATCTTCCCGGCAATTGTGAACAGGTCGCACCCGGCGGATCCATCGTGCTCGCGAGGAAGACGTGCGGCCATCCCTCCCACAGGGCGCGGCTAGCCGTAGCCAAGCTGTTGCAGACGAGAAGCATTAGCCAATCACGCGAAGCAGTGCTCAGCCACCGAAGGGTAGTATTCCTATCCTGTAAGTTATTGACAGGTCCCGGCGTCACCCTGACACGGGACGCAACACACGACCCCTCCCGGATTACGTTTCGGATTGCAGTCCGCGTTGCCGTTGTCGACACGACCGACACACACGGACGCAACCGTGCACGATCCGCCCTGTTCGGCGCACGATGGACCTGGGACGCAAGAACTCGTCGCCGTCAACACCGGGATTGCGATCAATAGGAATCGTCGCATGGCCAAGTCACCAATGGGAATACGACAATGTGGAGATGGACTGGTTACCTGGTCCGTTCTGAACGGATATGTCGTAATTGCACATCGGAGACCCGCCAAAGTTGCTCCCGAACATGTTCGGTGTAACGTTGACTGATCCACCCCCCGGCGTCGCCTCCTCAACACGGGTCGTTGTTATTTGCACTGGGTGGGAATTCGGCCACTCATTGCAGAAATTCAAATTATACCCTTCCAAGGCGGATCCGACGGCCTGATTCATCCTTGGCCCTGCGGCAAAAGTCGTGGATTGCGAGTATCCGGTAGCGAGGTTGGTGAAGCCAATGTTCCAAAGGCAAGCGAATCCAATGTCAGCGCAGCCGCCAGCCTTTACGACGTGGCCGCGAATCATATTCCCGTGCGCCGGGAAGTGGTTCGCATCGTGTTAGGCCGTCCCGTCGCTATAGACGACCCAATTTGCCATCCGCCATCCGCACGTCGGACTGGCGTTGTATTGCAGGACAGGCTGAACGATCGCGTTATTTGAAGATTGCGTGCTCTGCAGTCCATTGAAAATGTACCGCACGCTGAATCCACAGACTGCCGGCGAAATTGGTACTTGCCAATCTGAGCTGATTTTCGTGAACCAGCCCAGCGTTCCCGTCGCGTTCTGAAACGATCCGAGGACCCAGCCGTTTACGGTGGGGGGCGGGTTGCGAGGAAGGTAGCGACACGGCGGAAGAACCTTTAACAACTGCCCCGTCGTCGAGTAAATCCTTCGTCCAACAACAATCGTACCAGATGGAACTTCGTAAATGCACGATTTGTGATACCGGCGGCCGTTTGACACCGGAACGTAGTCAGCGTCGTCGCCCAATTTTGCGTCTGGCGCCATGTTAGACATTTCCGGCACGTTGATTCTCGTTCCCCCGATGTCGATGGAAACTTCGCTCGGCTGGGCGGTAGCGCTCGCCGCGAATGATAAGGCGAATCCAACGAGGTAGCGAAGCGAGACACTTCGGCTTGTGACTTGTGACATTAGGCCCCCTGTATGGAAGGTTGGCTCCCGTGATGCGCCGGCAGCGAGATGGTTTTCCAGGTTGCACCGCGATGTCAAGCTACGACAGCTTTCATCGGCGTACTGCCTTAGGTACGACTCTCCAGCGGGATGGGGGCCAATCCAGGGACCGCGTCTCAGCGGTCTAGGTCCAAGCGTGCGCGGTCAACAGAAGGCCAAGCGAGTTCACGCCGAAGGGGCCCCCGCACATGAAATGCGGTGGTTACACATAAGCAGCCGGGGACGACAGGCGTACTCCGATAATTAGGAACGGGGGTCCGGCTCGAAGAACGCGCGGAGATGCTCCCGTCGCGCGTGCGCGTCATCCATCCCCATCTGGATGAGCCGGCTCGCATAGCCGCCGTCGAACAAGAGGTAGCTGGCGAGGTCGGCCTGCGTGAACAGCTGGCTCTGCGTGAACCGGCGCAGCCAGCGCGCCGGCAGCGGAGACTCGTCTTCGATGTCGACGCGCCGCTGCCTCAGCAGATCCGCCGCCACCTCGGAGAGGTCACGCGACGGGCGGATCACGAGCTCGCGCACGGGACGGTACGGTTGGCCGCGCAGCTCGCGGATGGCTTCGTTGATGCGCGGCAGGAACTCGGGCCCGAACGCCCTCTCGCCGGCTTCGATCATGCCGTTGAAGCGGCGCAGGCGATCGAGGTCGTACTCGGTGGGGTCCTGCATCAGCGCGTTGAGCACCTTGCCGACCAGCAGCGGAGTGCTCGGCGCCGACCGCATCGGGATCATCGGCGGGGGCGCCGCCGGCTTGTGCCGCAGCGTCAGCACCAGCACGCGGTCGGCTCCGAGCCGCAGCGCCGGCGACAGCGGAGTGTTCTGCCGCACGCTGCCGTCACAGAAGAACTCTTCGCCGATGCGCACCGAGCGGAAGAGCAGGGGAATCGCTCCGGAGGCGAGCGCGTGCTCGGGCCCGATGATCGTCTCGCGCGCCTCGGTGCGCGGGTCGCGGCTCCAGGCGGGCACGCCGCCTTCCTTGCGCTGCACGAAGACGATCGTGCGGCCGTCGTTGATGCGCGTCGCCGTCACCGACAGGGCCGAGAAGAGCCCCTTCGCCAGGTTCGCCGAGATGCGCGGCCACGCCGTCTGCGTGCGCACCATCTCTTCGAGCGCCTCCGGGTGCAGCACGTCGTAGATGCGCCACGGCTCCGGCCGCTCGGTGTCGCGCGCCGCCTTCCACATCTTGCGCGTGATGGTGAAGAGGTCTTCGCCTTCCACCTTGAACACGCGCTCGAGCGAGAGGCTCGTCCACAGGTTCGACAGATCGCGGCCCTGCTCCTGCGGCCGATCCATCGTCGTCGCGAGGAAGCACGCCGTCATCGCGCCGACGGAGGTGCCGCAGAGGATGTCGAAGCGGACGTTCTCCTTCAGCTCCTCGCGCAGGTAGCGGATGACGCCGGCTTCGTATGCACCGCGCGCTCCGCCCCCCGAACAGACGAGCGCGATGCGCGGTTTTGTTTCCACGCGCACCTTGTCGCACAAAACTTGCGGGAGCTACACGCTGATCAACACTGCTTCGCGTCTGTAGCCCCCTCTCAACAGGAGCAACGTGATGCTGGAGCTGAGCGCAAAGCCGGTCGTCGAGCGGTACCACCCCCGGGTCGAGGCCACCTTCATGGTGAAGCTGCTCGTCAACGGGCGGAACCTCGTCGCCAAGGCGAAGGACCTCTCGATGGCGGGCCTGTGCCTGCTCGGCGTGCCGGCGATCACCGACGAGCTGACCGTCACGCTGCCGCTGCCGAACGATCGCGAGATCACCACCAAGGCGCGCGTGAAGCGCCGTCAGCCGGGCCTCATCGGGCTCGAGTTCGACGAGCTCGACTGGGACGACATGTTCGCGCTCGCCCGCTACCTCAACCCGCGGTTGCCTTAGATTTTCTCGGGCGGGGGGTGGGGCAAGCCCCACGTGATCAGGCCCGCAGCCGCGCGATGAGGTCCATCAGTTCGGTCGCGCGGAAGGGCTTGTGGATGTAGCCGTCTGCTCCCGCCTTGGTGGCCGTCTCGACGTCGGCCTTCTTCGCCTTGGCGGTGAGCATGTAGAGCGGCGTCTTGGCGGTCTTCGCGTCCGCCTTGAGCAGCCGGCAGATCGTGATCCCGTCCATCTGCGGCAGCACGACGTCCAGGAGGATGAGGTCGTACTCTGCGCTCTTGGCGAGCTTGAGGCCCTCGGCGCCGTTCGCGGCGCAGTCGACCTCGACGGTGCCGTCGCCGAGCATGCTGCGCACGAGCTCTCGGATGACCGGCTCGTCCTCGACGAGCAGCACTTTGAAGGGACGCCCCTCGGGCATGGAAGCTCGAGAGTATAGGCGTCATTCGTAGGCGAGCGCTTCAACCACATCCAACCGGGCGGCCCGGCGGGCCGGGTAGAGCCCCGCGATGATCGCGCACGCCGTGGCGGCCAGCAGCATCTGCACCGCGAGCTTCATCGGGAAGATGTACGCGAAGTCCCAGCCGGTGGCCTCGACTCCGACCACCTTCGTCACGATGTAGCCGAGGACGTAGCCGGCGAAGCTGCCGATGAGGCCGCCGGTGAGGCCGATGAGCGCCGCCTCGCCGGCGAAGAGCTTGATGATGTGCGTGCGCGCGGCGCCGATGGCCCGGAGCAGGCCGATCTCGCGCGTGCGGTCGAGCACCGCGGCGAGCAGCGTGTTGATGACGCCGAGCAGGGCGAGGACGACGGCGAGGAACTCCATCGCGTAGGTGACGGAGAACGCGTTGTCGACGAGCGCGTACGCTTCTTTGCGCAGGTCCTGGTTCGAGAGCACGTAGAGGTCGTACTGCTCGCCCCAGTTCTTGGTGATGCGCTCGCGCACCTTCTCCATGTCGGCCGGGTTCTTCAGGTACACCTCGAAGTTGTCGACGAGGTTGTCGTTGAACTGGCTCACGAAGATCTCGCGCGCCATGAACACGGTGCCCTGGTCCGAGGTGTAGTCGGTGATGACGGCCGCCACCTTGTACGTGCGCCGGCCCGTCGGCGTGTCCATCTCGAACGTCGACTCGGGATGCAGGTTGCGCCGGCGCGCCAGGTTCTCGGAGATGGTGACGTAGCCCGCCCGCCGCTGCTCGTGCGTCGGCAGCTTGCCCTCGCGGACCTCGGGCTTGCCGCGCACGTTGTAGATGTCGGGGTCGAGCGAGACGATGAAGATGCGCAGGCCCATCAGGTCGTGCTGGAAGATGCGCAGGCGATCGACGGCGGCGACCTCGTCCCACTTCTCGATGGGGTCCGCGAACTCGGGCTTGAGCGGCACGTTCTGGACGCCGGCGACCTTCGAGGACGAGGTGATGAAGAGGTCGGCCGGCACGCTCTGGTCGATCCACTTCTCCGAGCTCTTCTGGAACGAGCCGACGAACCCGGCGATGCAGACGGTCATCGCGACGCCGATCGCGAGCGCCGAGACGGGCACCGCGGTGCGCGCCGGCGCGCGGGCGAAGTTGTCGGCGGCCAGGCGGCCGGGGACGCCGAGCGTGAGCTCTCCGGGGCGCTGGTACACCCGCTGGAGCACGCGGAGCACGAGCGGTGACAGCAGCGTCGTGCCCATCAGGATGAAGAACATCGCGAGGTAGCCGCCGACGGGGAAGTTCTCGATGGGCGCGGGAATCTTCGTCGCCGGGTAGACGCCGAGCAGCATCAGCACGCCGACGATCGTGGGGAACGAGTTCAGCTTCGCCGCGCCCGCGGCCATGTCGCGGCGCAAGGCTTCGACAGGTTGCACCTGCGACGCCACGAACGCGGGACGCAGCGCGGCGAAGAGGCTGCCGCCGATGCCCAGCGCGACCCCGATGAGCACCTCGACCGGCGTGAACGTCACCTCGCGCGCGTTGACCTGCACGTAGATGGAGCTGATTGAGTCGCTGACCGCCGACACCGTGCCCTTCGCGAGCAGCGTGCCCAAGGGAATGCCGAGCAGCGAGCCGAGCGCGCCCAGCACGATCGCCTCGAGCGCGAACAGCGCGCGGATGCGGCGGCGGGTGGCTCCCAGCGCGCGCAGCACGCCGATCTCGCGGCGGCGCTGCACCACGCCGATCGCGACCGTGTTGTAGACGAGGAAGATGCCGACCAGCAGCGCGACGCTCGAGCCGAGGTTGAGGCCGAGCTGGAAGCTGCGCACCATCGTCTCGACGCTCTGACCGCGGCGATCGGGGCGGGCGACCTCGTACTGAACGCCGAGCTCGGCTCGCAGCAGCTCCTTCGCAGCGTCGACGCCGGTCTTCGGATCGATGGCGACGTCGATGCGATCGAGGCGGCGCTCGCGGCCGAAGGCGACCTGGGCGCTGCCGATGTACATGACGCCGACGAGGCCGCCGAAGGCCTTGATGGGGCCGGTCTCCTTGAGCAGCCCGTGGATGACGAACTCCTGCGTGCCGTTGGGCGTGACGAGCGAGAAGGTGTCGCCGGTCTTCCAGCCGTGAGACGCGGCGAAGCGCTCGGACACGAGCATGCGGTCGGTCGAGTTCAGGAACTCGAGGTCGTCGCTCATGTTGCCGACGTCGCGGTCGGCGCCCTCGTAGTTGCGGAAGTACCCGTCGTCGAGCAGGTCGACGCCCATCACCAACAGCCGCTCGCCCGGAGTGCCCTTCACCGGCAGCGTGTGCGTGATGCTCCCGGCGGCGTGCGTGACGAACGGCAGCTTCGAGACGCGCTCGAGCACCTCTTCGTCGAAGCCGGCCTGGCCCGCGGAGATCGACAGGTCGGCCTTGCCGGCGATGGTGTCGATGGTCGAGCGGAAGGCGCCGAGCACCGCGCGGTTGATGGCCGCGATGCCGATGAGCGTCGCGACGCCGACGGCGACACCGAAGATGGTCAGCACGCTGCGCAGCGGCGAGAGGCCGAGGTGCCGAATCGAGACGAGCCTCAGCAGCTGGAGCATGGCGTTATGCCGCCGCCGACCGCGTGAGCTCGTCGCCGACGATCTTCCCGTCCGCGAGCCGCACGATGCGGTCGCCGACCTCGGCGGCCTTCGGGTCGTGCGTCACCATGACGACGGTCAGGTTCCGCGCGCGCGTCGCCTCGCGGATGAGCTTCAAGACCTCGGCGCCCGTGCGCGAGTCGAGGTTGCCGGTGGGCTCGTCGGCGAGCAGCAGGGCGGGCTCCGTCAGCAGCGCGCGCGCGACGGCGACGCGCTGCATCTCTCCGCCGGAGAGCTCGTCGGGCCGGTGCGTGTCGCGGCCCTTGAGGCCCACCTGCTCGAGCAGCGCGTGGGCCTTGGGCTCCATCTCCTTGCGCGAGCGGCCCGAGAGCAGGGCAGGGAGGATGACGTTCTCGACCGCCGTCATCGTCGGCAGCAGGTTGAAGAACTGGAAGATGAAGCCCAGCCGATCGCGGCGGAAGCGCGAGAGCTCGTCGTCGGGCAGGCGGGAGATCTCGCGGCCTTCGATGGTGATGGTGCCGCTCGTCGGGACGTCGAGCGCGCCGAGCAGGTTGAGCAGCGTGCTCTTGCCCGAGCCGGAGGCGCCCATGACCGAGAGGAACTGGCCCGTCGGCACGACGAGCGAGGCGAGGTCGAGCGCCTTCACCTCGGTCTTGCCGCGCTTGTAGATGCGGACGGCGTTCTGAACCGAGATCACAGCGGTACGACTCCTTCGCGTTCGGTCCACCCCTCGAGGTTGTTCGAGAGCCGAATGCGCACGAACTTGCCCGACTCCTCGGTGATGCGCACCTTCAAACCCGCGTGCACCTCGAAGGCGACGCGCGCGCCGTCGGTGGGGAAGTCGCGGACGCGGGCGGTCTCGGGCATCACCACCGCCTCGACGTAGTTGCTTCCCACCCACGCGTCGATGCCGACGAGCGTGGTGCTGACAGCGGCGGTGATGATGCTCATCACGAGCAGGAATGTGATCGCGCCGCGCCGCCCCGGAGTCATGCGCCGGAAGAGCAGCAACAGGCCGAGCGAGAGCCACAGCGTGACCAGCGAGATGACGGGCGTGACGTAGTCGTCGGTCGCGTCGGCGAGCCGCTCGAGGAACGGCTCGGACTGCGCCGCTGCGCCGACGAGCTGATCGCCCTGCCGCTGCCGCGCGATGGCGAGGTTCGCCTCGATGTCGTCGGAGCGCTTCAGGCGCCGCGCGCGCTCGAGGTACAGCACCGCGGGCCCGAGCTCGCCGGCGGCGAGGCACGTTGTCCCCAAGTTGAACAGCACGTCGGGGCCTTCGTGGCCGTGCTCGAGCAGCTTGAGGTAGGCGGCCTTCGCCGCCGCGTAGTCGGGCGGATCTTTGTAGAAGGCGTCGTTGCCTTCGCGGAACAGGGCCTGGGCCTCCTCGGGCGTGTAGTAGCTCTGCGACAGCAAGAGCCCGAGCACGAGCGTCAGCGTCATTTCGTGTCCCACGCCTCCATGGCGGCGGCGGCTTCGTCGAGCGCGCGGCCGCGGGCGGCGTCGTCGCCCATGCCCGGCGCGAAGCGGCCCATGTCGCAGGTGTCGAGCGACGACTTCACGCGGGCGCGGACGGCGTCGCTCGCTCCGGCGGTCGCCATCTTCGCGTCGAGCTGCTCGCGGGTGAGGCCGGCCACGGGCTCCGAGAGCCGCGCTTCGAGGAAGCTGAACAGCGCCTTCTCGACCTCGCTGTAGAAGTCGGCGGTCTTGCCGGTCGCGCGCAGCTTCTCGGCGGCGGCGAGGCGGGCGCGGGCGGCGCGGGCCTTCTTCTTCTTCTCGCTCACCGGATCGGTGCCGGACGTGGCGCGGCGGACGAGGCCGAACAGGCCGAGGGCCAGCGTCAGCGCGAACGGCCCCGCGGCGAACGGCAGAAACCACGGCCGCTGCCAGAGCGGGCGCGAGATGCTGCCGAACTGCGCGGTGTGCCGCAGCTGCTTGAGCCCGCCGGCCTGCAGGAGGTTTTTGGGACCGCCGCCGGTGTCCGTCGCTCCACCCGGGGCCGGCACCATGGCCACGTTGTTGCCGTTGGGGCCGGGCGTCACGTTGAGCGTGATGGCGTCGGTCTTCGACTCCTCGACCTGCGCCGTCTCGGGGTTGAAGTACTTCATGCTGAGCCCGGGCAGCACGAACGTGCCGGTCTGCTGCGGCAGCACGACGTACTCCTGCACGCGGCGGCCGCCGAACGTGCCGCGGTTCACCGCGGTCTTGTCGGTGGTCGTCGGCTCGTAGATGCGCAGCGCGGCGGGGCCGGTGAGCTGCGGCATGACGGCGCTCTTCAGGTTGCCGCGCCCCTCGAGCGCGACGCGCACCTGCAGCGGCGTGCCGACCTGCACGGTCGTCTGCGACGCCTCGGTCGACAGGCGCCAGCGGCCGACGTTCAAGCCCGTCGCCTCTTTGGGCAGCGCCTTCACCTTGATGGTGAGCGGGTTGCCCTTGCGGTGCTCGCGGCGGTTCGCGAACAGCGAGCCGGCGGTCATGTCGGCCTCGGCGGGCTCGATGGTCAGCGTGCCGGGCTTGAGCGCGAACAGCGCGCGGCGGCGCAGGAGGTAGGCGCGGTAGGGGACTCCGCCGATGTTGCGCTGCTCGGGCGCGAGCTGCGTCGGGCTGTCGAGGTCTTCGCTCAAGAAGCCCTCGAGCTTCGGCATCGAGACGCCGTCGACCGACGAGAGATCGACGCGCGAGTAGATGGTCAGCGTGTAGTTGACCTGCTCGCCGACGTAGACCGTCTCCTTGTCGATGCTGGCCTTGAGGAAGAGGTCGGAGTTCGAGCGCGGAATGTCGACGTCGGGGAACTGCGGAGCGCCCGCGAACGGATCGTCGTCTCCGAAGAAGCCGCCGAACGGGTCGGGGAAGCCGGGCGGGCCGAAGCCGCGGGGCGGCTGCTGCGGAGGCGGGTCGGCCTGCGTCCGGCCCTTGACGACCTCCATCTGAATCGCGTCGGTCTTGAACGTCTTCTGCGCGGTCGAGAGCGCGGCGGGGGGAATCGTGAGCTTGCCGGCGCGGTTCGCGCGCATGACGAGGGTGTACTTCTGCACGCGCTTGATGACGCCGGTGCCGCCGCCGCCGAGCGAGTAGCTCATCTGCGTGCTCTGCGAGCGCGAGAGCACCTCGAAGTCGTTCGGGGCGGGGAACTGCACGGTCGCGCCGTCGGGGGCGTCGCCGACGACGATGGTGAGGCGGAAGGTGTCTTCGGTGCCGACCTTGTTGCGATCGACCGTCTGGTAGAACTCGACCTCGGCGTGCGCGGCCGCCGCGAGCAGCACCACGGCGAACGCAGTTGCCCTACCAATCCTTCTCATTGGGTCGCTTCCTCTTATCCTTCGCATCGGGCCTGAAGCGCCACAGTTGCATGTTGCGCTCGGTGTTCTTCAACGCGTCGAGCATGCGTTCTGCTTCCTTCTTCGACATCTGCTCGCCGCCGTCGCCCACCTCCGCCGCCTCGCCTTCGCCGGTGCCGCCGTCGGCGCCCTCGCTGCCGCCGTCCGAGCCGCCGTCGCCGCGCTCGCCGCCCTGGCCTCCGCCGTCCTGGCCGGTCTCGCCCTGGCCCTGGCCGCCGTCGCCCTTCTGACCGCCGTCGCCTGCGCCGCCGTCGCCCGGGCCCTGGCCTCCGTCGGCGCCGCCGTCGCTGCCGCCGTCTCCGACGCCCGAGTCGCCCTGACCTCCGTCCACCGGTCTTCCGCCGTCGGCGGGCTTCCCACCGTCGGTGCCGCCGTCGTGGTGGCCGCCGTCACCGCGGCCACCGCCGTCGGGCGCTGACCCGCCGTCCGCGCCGCTGCTCTGCGGCGGAGGCAGGTCCTTCAAGACGACCTCGAGGTTGTGGCGCGCGAGCTCGTCGTTCGGATCTCTGCGCAGCGCCTTGCGGTACTCGGCGACGGCCTCTTTCTTGTTGCTCGTCGCCGCCCACGAGTTGCCGAGGTTGTAGTGAATCTTCGAGTCGAGCGGCTGCTTGCCCTGGTTGAGCTCGGCGGCCTTCAGGAAGGCCGCGCGCGCCTCGTCGTGGCGCCCGAGCTTGTGCAGCGCCGTGCCGCGGTCGAAGGCTACTTGCGCGTTGTTCGGGAGCTCTTTGTCGGCCGCGTCGAACTTCTCGAGCGCGCTCTCGTAGTCGCCGCGCTCGAACGCCGCCTCGCCGTCGTCGACGAGCGGGTGGTTCTTCTCGAACGGCCCCATCGCGAGGAGGCCGAGCACGAGCGGGCTCCACCTCATGTGCGCGCCTTCCGGTTCCACGAGGGCAGCACGAGCATGCCGAGCGCGAGGAAGACGAGGCCTACGGCGAGGTAGGGCTGGAAGACCTCGGCGTAGCGCACGGTGACGCGGCTCTCGAGCTCGCTCTTCTGCAGCTTGTCGATGATCTTCACGACCTCGCCCATCGCGACGCCCGACGGCTGGTAGAAGAACTCGCCCTGGGTCTCCTGCGCGATGCGCGTGAGGCCGGCGCGGTCGAGGCGGGTGAGCACCGTGTTGCCGTTCTTGTCCTTCTTGTAGCCGGTGACCTGGCCGTCCCGGTTCAAGATGGGGATCGGCTCTCCGGCCTCGGAGCCGATGCCGACGGCGTAGACGCGCGCGTCGATCTCCTTGAGCGCGTCGACGCCGGCGCTCACGTCGCCCTCGAGATCCTCTCCGTCGGAGATGAGCACGACGACCTTGTCCTTCGCGCCGTGGTCCGCGTTCGTCAGCACCTCCTTGGAGACGCGCAGCGCGGCGCCGATGTTGCTGCCGCCCTGGGGAACCTGCTCGGGGTCGATGGCGCGCAGGAAGAGCTTCGCGGCCGAGTAGTCGGAGGTGAGCGGGCACTGGATGAAGGCGTCGCCGGCGAACGCGACGATGGCGACGCGATCTCCCTTCAGCTCGTCGAGCAGCGTGTTGAGCTCGAGCCGCGCGCGATCGAGGCGCGAGGGCACGACGTCGCGCGCGAGCATCGACCGCGAGGCGTCGAGCGCGACGACGACGTCGATGCCGCGGCGCTTCGTGAGCTCGGCGTGGCTGCCGCACTGCGGCTGCGCGAGCGCGAACGCCATCAGCGCGAGGCCCAGGCCGTAGAGCGAGGCCTGCGTGACCGGCAGCGCGGTCGAGACGCCCGGCGCGATGAGGTCGGCGAGCCGCTCGGGGACGGCGCGGGCCACCTTCGAGCGGCGGGTGAGGGCACGCCACAGCGCGATGCCCCCCAAGGCGAGCGCGACCGGCACGAGCAGCAGGAACAGCGGCTTCGCGAGGCCGGCCTGGTACCCGAGCACGGTGAAGCGCCACGCCTGCATCACGGGAACACCTTGAGCAGCGTCGCGCGGAGCAACAGCTCGACCGCGGCGAGGATGAAGGCGACGAGGAGCCAGTCGTGGAACTCCTCGCGGTAGGTCGACATCGCGCCGCCCTCGAGCAGCTTCGAGCGCTCGAGCGAGTCGAGGACCTTCTGCAGGCCCTCTCTGAGCTGCTGCGGATCGGTCGCGCGGTAGAACTCGCCGCCGGTCGCGCTCGAGATCTGCTTGAGCAGCTCGGGGTTCGTCGCGATCTCGACCTGCCGCCACTGCGTGTTGCCGAAGAAGTCGACGCCGACGGGGAAGTCGACCTTGCCGCCCTTGCCGACGAGGATCGTGTAGACCGGGATCTTCAGCGCCGCGCCCATCTGCGCGGCGTCGAGCGGGCTGATCTGCCCGGCGTTGTTGTCGCCGTCGGTGATGAGCACGACCACGCGCGACTTCGCATCGCTGTCCCGCAGGCGGTTGAGCGAGGTCGCCAGCGCGTCGCCGATCGCCGTGCCGTCTTCGAGCACGCGCGTGCGCAGCTGCGAGATCACGTCCTTCAGCACGCCGTAGTCGAGCGTGAGCGGCGCCTGCGTGTACGCCGCGCCCGAGAAGACCACGAGCCCGATGCGGTCGTTGGTCCGGTTTTTCAGGAAGTCGGTGAGGACCTCTTTCGCCGTGCGCAGGCGGTTGTTCGGGTTCTGCGGGCGCCAGTCGACCGCCTCCATCGAGTTGGAGAGATCGAGCGCGATCATGATGTCGATGCCCTCGACCGAGGTGTCGCGGACCTTCGCGTCGCGCTCCTGCGGCCTCGCGAGCGCGATGAGCGCGCAGCAGATCGCCAGCACGCGCAGCACGGGCAGCAGCGGCAGCAGGTACGGCCGCAGGCCGCGCCCCTGCTTCACGAGGATACCGGCCGCGGGAAACCGGAAGACCGCGCGCGTGCGGCGCTCGACGTACGCCCAGACGAGCAGCGCCGGCGCCGCGGCCATCAGCCACAGCACCCAGCGGCTATGAAACTCGAAGCTTATGGGCATGGGCGGGCGGTGCAGCCGACGGTGTCGTGGCCTGCACGATGGCATACGCGAGCTCGATGGCGCTCTTGCACGCCGTGGGGTCGGGCGAGGCCTTCGCGTAGCGGACGAAGTCGGACTCGTTCACGAACTCCTGCAGCTCTTTCATCGGCAGCCCGGGAGTGTGCAGGCGGCGGAGGCTCTCGAGCAGCTCGGGCGTGGTGCTCTCGAGAGCGTCGAACCCGTAGCGCTCGCCGAGGTAGCCGCGGACGATCTCCGAGAGGCGGAAGTAGTACTCGCGCACGCGGCCCTTGCCGGGCAGGTCTTCTTCTCTCAACGCATCGAGCGCCTTGCGCACCCGCACCTCGAGCGGCTCGAGCGGCTTGGGGGGCTCGAGCACCACCGGCCTCGGCCGCCGCCGCCAGCGCAGGAAGGCGTAGACGCCGAGCGCGACGGCCAGCGCGACGGCGAGCGCGTACAAGAGCCTCCACGTGCGGACCGCGACGTCGACCGGCGGCGCGATGTCGAACAGGCCCGCGCCGGTCTGCTCGGCGTCCGGCGGCAGCGTGGACACAATCTCGACCTCGACGCCCGGCACGTTGAAGGTGCCCTGGCCCTGCTCGGTCCACACCTCGAACGTCAGCTGCGGCGTCTTCTGGGCGCCGAGCTGGAAGGCGGCCAGCTGGAGCTGGAAGGTGGTGGTCGCGCTGTCGGCGCCGTCGACGCGGCTGCGGCTGCTGTCGGCGACGTCGAAGGTCTCGTTCGCCTCGAGGGGCTTGAGGTCGTACCGCTGCTCCTTCACGTGGGTGACGACGACCTCGACGGTGAAGGGCTCTCCGAGCCTGACCTTGGTGGGCACTGCGCGCGTGTTCACCTTCAGCGGCGGCAGGGGCTCGCCCGCGCCGAGGGCGGCGGCGGGAATGAGGAAGGCGAGCACAGCGTAGACGAGCAGCGAGCGCGGCAAGCTCGCCGTAACTTGCCGGGAAAAGCGCAGGACGCAAGGTCTGGCTCTGCGCATGACGCCACGAAACAAACGTCAGCTTGACTCCCTTCCATGCCAAGGCGCACGCTCGTGGTCATGAGCCAGCTCCCCATCGACATCGATGCCGAGGCCATCTACTTCGACGGCCACTGGTACACCCGCGATGACATGGCGCGGCGGATCAAGGCGATGCTCGACCAGGGCGACTTCGCGATCACCCGACCCAGCGCGGCGCTCGAGCAGCTGACGGCGGTCATCTCTTCGGTCCGCACGCTCGCGTTCCGGGCGACTCCGGACATGATCGAGGCCCTGAACGCGGGCGCGGCGCGCGCCGGCAAGTCGGTGGGCGCGTTCATCCGCGACACGCTCTCGCAGCAGCTCGGCCTGCCGAGCGCGGACTTCGGCCCGGCGCGGACGGATCAACCGGTGCAGCTGGCGATTCCCGCGCCGACCCCGTCACAGCCACAGCAGCGCCCGCCGGACGAGACCATTCGCGGCGCGCCGATTCCGACCCCCGCGCCGTCGGCGCCCGCGGCTCCCGCGCCGCCGATCGCCGGCCCCGGAGCGCTGCGCGCCGCCGGCGTCGAGCGCCTTCCTTCCGTCGTGGTCGAGCCTGCGCTGACGTCCGACGCTCCGGTCGAGCTCACCAACAAGAAGACGAAGGAGGAGGAGGCCACCGAGCGGCGGTGGTTCAACTCCTGATCGGCTTTTGACGCTCCCGCTCGCGGCGCTCCTGGTAGCGCTGCACTCCGTTCCTCCCGCGCCCTGGGCCCCTGGCGGTCCGTCGCGCCCCGAGGACCTGATCATCTCGGTGGTGACGTTCGGCCCGGGCAGTGATCTGCCCTCGTGGTGGGGCCACACCGCCCTCGTCGTGGAGGACCGCGCCCTGCAGCACGGCCGCCTCTACAACTACGGCATGTTCGATTTCTCGACCGGCTTCGTGCACAAGTTCGTGCAGGGGCGGCTCGAGTTCTGGGTGGGCGAGGCCTCGGTGCGCGGCACCTACGAGTTCTACAAAGAGCTCGATCGCGACGTGCGCGTTCAGATCCTCGACCTCACGCCCGAGCAGGCGCTACTTGCCGCACGCGCGCTCGCGACGAACGTGATGCCCGAGAACCGCGAGTACCTGTACCACCACTACAACGACAACTGCTCGACGCGGCCGCGCGACATCATCGACCTCGCCGTCGGCGGAGCGCTCAAGCAAGCGACCTCGGGCAAGTCGCGCATGAGCCTGCGCGAGCACACGCGCCGCTACTCGCAGGTGTTCCCGCCGATGTCGCTCGTGCTCGACTACCTGCAGAACGACGAGCTCGACCGGCCCATCACCATGCAGGAAGAGGCGTTCCTGCCCGACGAGCTCGAGCGCCAGCTCGATCAGCTCAGCGTCGACGGGCACCCCGTCGTGAAGCAGAAGGTCATGTACTGGACGTCGAAGTCGCGGCCGCCGGTGCCTGAAGCGCCGCCGTACTGGAACGTGTGGCTCGCGCTGATCTCGGTCGCGGCCGGTGCGTTCGTGTTCTTCCTGAGCCGCCGGCTCGACCAGCGCGGCGCGCGCCTCGCGCTGGGCGCCTTCCTCACCTTCGAGGGGCTCGTCTGGGGCTCGTTGGGCGTCTTCCTCTTCGTCGTCGGCATCTGGACGAACCACCAGGTCGCGCACCGGAACGAGAACCTGTTCCTCATCAACCCGGTGACGTTCGCGCTCTTGTTCCTCGGGCCGATGCTGATGAAGGGCAGCCCGCGCGCGCTGCCGGCGCTGAAGTGGGTGAGCGCGGTGCTCGCGGGGACTGCGCTGCTCGGCGTCGTGGTGAAGGTGCTGCCGATGTTCGACCAGCAGAACTGGAACCTGATCTGCCTGGTGCTGCCGCTCTCGTTGGCGACGGCGGCCGCGTTCTGGAAGCTGCCCGCCGTTGCCGGAGCGCCGCTGCCGCCTGCGCAGCACGGAAAGAAAAAGGGCGCAGCACCCGCGGTGCCGCGCCCTTCGTCCGTCGAGTGACTCGGTCTTACTTGAGGTTCGCGGCCGCGAAGTCCCAGTTCACGAGGTTCGCGAGCCAGGTCTCGACGAACTTCGCGCGCAGGTTGCGGTAGTCGATGTAGTACGCGTGCTCCCAGACGTCGCAGGTGACGAGGCACTGGGTGCCCTTCGCCATCGGCGTGTCGGCGTTGCCGGTCGTGACGATCTTCAGCTTGCCGGCGTCGTGAACGAGCCACGCCCAGCCGGAGCCGAACTGGCCGACGGCCGCGGTCTGGAACTGCGTCTTGAAGTCGTTGAACGAGCCGAAGTCGCGCTTGATCGCATCGGCGAGCGCGCCGGTGGGCTCACCGCCGCCTTTGGGCTTCATCGACTTCCAGTAGAAGTCGTGGTTCCAGACCTGCGCGGCGTTGTTGAACACGCCGCCGCTCGAGCTCTTCACGATCTCCTCGAGCGACTTCTCGGCCTCGGGCTTCCCCTGAAGGAGGTTCTTCAGGTTGTTCATGTACGTCTGGTGGTGCTTCTCGTAGTGGAAGGACATGGTCTCCGCGCTCATGTGCGGGGCCAGTGCGTCTTTCGCGTACGGCAGCGGCTCGAGCTCGAACTTCATGGTGGTGATCTCCTTGTGGGCGTCAGGTGGCGGCGTTCTTAACGGTCTTGCACGCGTTCGTCATGCGGTTTAGGGAGTTCGCACTCATGGCCATCGACGTGAACGAGACGATCAGCGACCTCACCGCTCGGCTGAACAGCCTTCGGGGGAGTCTTTGACGTCGACCGTAAGAAGAGCCGCATCGCGCTGATCGAGCGCGACTCGGGCCAGCCGAACTTCTGGGACGACAACACGAAGGCGCAGGGCCTGCTCAAGGAGAAGGCGGCGCTCGAGGCCACGGTGGCCTCCTTCGACAAGGCGCAGCGGGGCCTCGACGACGCCAAGACGCTGCTCGAGCTCGCCGCCGAGGCGAACGACGAAGCCTCGAAGGGCGAGGCCATCGCGTCGCTGACGCAGGTCGAGGCCGACGTGAAGACGCTCGAGCTCAAGAAGATGCTCAGCGGGCCGAACGACCGCGCGAACTGCTTCATGGACATCAACGCCGGCGCCGGCGGCACCGAGTCGATGGACTGGGCCGCGATGCTCGTGCGCATGTACACGCGGTACGCGCAGAACCGCGGGTGGAAGGTCGAGATCATCGACGAGGTCCCCGGCGAAGAGGCGGGCTTCAAGAACGTCTCGCTGCACATTCAGGGCGAATACGCGTACGGGCACCTCAAGGCCGAGGTCGGCGTGCACCGCCTGGTGCGCATCTCTCCGTTCGACGCGAACGCGCGGCGCCAGACGAGCTTCGTCGCCGTCGACGTGCACCCCGAGATCGAAGACGACGTGAAGATCGACATCCCCGAGACGGACTACGAGCTCAAGTTCATCCGCGGCGGCGGCGCCGGCGGTCAGAAGGTGAACAAGACCTCGTCGACCGCGCAGCTGCGCCACCTGCCGACGGGCATCATCATCACCTGCCAGACCGAGCGCTCGCAGTCGGCGAACCGCGACATGGCGTTCAAGATTCTGCGCGGCCGCCTGTTCGACCTCGAGATGAAGAAGCGGCAGGAGCAGCGCGACGCCGCCGAGGCCCAGAAGATGGACATCGCGTTCGGCTCGCAGATCCGCTCGTACGTGATGCAGCCGTACCGCATGGTCAAAGACCTGCGCACCGGCATCGAGACCGGCAACGTCGACAAGGTCATGGACGGAGACCTCGACGAGTTCATCACCGCCCAGCTCATGGGCGTGAAGAACCCGGCCCGCGCGCTGCCCGAGTGACGTTTTGCCCGGAAACGGGCACTGCTCGAGCCCGCCGCGCGGTTGCTGGAACACGGCACGGGGTGTGAACGTCCGTCTTGGGAACGATGCTCCTCGCGCTGCTGACCATCCTCGCCGCCGACCGGGTCGCACTCGCACGCACCCAGCGCTCCGACGACGTCCAACAGCTGTGGAAGGCGGCGGAGCTCTCGAAGCCGCCGGCGGAGATCTACCTGCGCGCCTTCAAGAAGGAGCGGCAGCTCGAGCTCTGGGGCAGCGCGCCGGGGAAGCCGATGAAGCTCATCAAGACGTACCCGTTCTGCGCCGCGAGCGGAGAGCTCGGCCCCAAGCGGCGCGAGGGCGATCTGCAGGTGCCCGAGGGCTTCTACGAGATCTCGAGCTTCAACCCGTGGAGCGACTGGCACCTGTCCATGAAGGTCAGCTACCCGAACGCCTCCGACCGCGTGCTCTCGGACAAGCAGCGGCCGGGAGGGCTCATCTACCTGCACGGCGGCTGCGCCTCGATCGGCTGCATCGCGATCACCGACTCGGCGATCGAAGAGGTGTACCTGCTCGCCGCCGACGCGAAGGTGCGGCCGATTCACTTCGACATCTTTCCGAGCCGCACCTGCGACGAGAGCGACTGGTCGAAGATGCTGCAGCCGGGCCTCGCCGCGTTCGAGCAGACGCGAAGGCCGCCGCGCGTGAAGGTCGACCCCAAGACGGGCGCCTACCGCGTCGATCCTGTTATGCAGCGGCCATGAACGCTCCCGCTTACATCGTCGATGCCGTCCGTACTCCCCGCGGCCGTGGCAAGGCCGGCAAGGGCGCCCTCTCGAACATCCACCCGCAGGAGCTGCTCGCGCAGACGCTTCACGCGCTGCAGAAGAAGGCGGGCTTCGATCCGGCTCGCGTCGATGACGTGATCATGGGCGTGGTCTCGCAGGCGGGAGAGCAGGGCGCGAACATCACCAAGAACTCGCTGCTCGCCGCGCAGTGGCCGGACCAGGTCTCGGGCGTCACGCTGAACCGGTTCTGCGGCTCGGGCCTGCAGGCGGTGAACTTCGGCGCGATGGGCGTCGCGTCGGGCGCGATGGACCTCGCCGTCGCCGGCGGCGTCGAGAGCATGTCGCGCGTGCCGATGGGCTCGGACAACGGCGGCATCGACGGCAACAACGAGCTGTTGCGCAAGCGGCTGTTCCAGGTGCCGCAGGGCATCAGCGCCGACCTCATCGCGACGATGGAAGGCTTCAGCCGCGACGAGCTCGACAAGTGGGCGCTGCGCTCCCAGCAGCGCGCGGCGGCCGCGATGGAGCAGGGCCGCTTCGGCAAGGCGCTCTTCGCGGTGAAAGACCCGTCCACCGGCAAGGTCGCGCTCGAGCGCGACGAGAACCCGCGCGCCGACACGACGCTCGAGGGCCTCGCGTCGCTCAAGCCCGCGTTCACCGCGATGGGTGAGGCGCAGGTCGGCCCGAACGGCGAGACGTTCGACCAGCTCGCGCTGAAGGGCTACCCGCAGGTGAAAGCGATTCAGCACCTGCACACCGCCGGCAACTCGAGCGGCATCGTCGACGGCGCCGCCGCGGTCGCGCTGGCCTCGCAGAAGGCGGTGAAGGACTACGGCCTCAAGCCCCGCGCGAAGATCCGCGCCATGGCCACCCTCGGCGACGAGCCGGTGATCATGCTGACGGCTCCGGCGCCGGTGAGCCTCAAGGCGCTGAAGATCGCCGGCATGAAGCCTTCCGACATCGACCTCTGGGAGATCAACGAGGCCTTCGCCGCCGTCGTGCTGCAGACGATCAAGAAGCTCGGCATCGACCCCGAGCGCGTGAACGTGAACGGCGGCGCGATCGCGCTCGGCCACCCGCTCGGCGCCACCGGCGCGATGCTGCTCGGCACCGCCGTCGACGAGCTCGAGCGCAGCGGCAAGCAGACCGCGCTCATCACGCTCTGCATCGGCGGCGGTCAGGGCATCGCGACCATCATCGAGCGGGTCTAGGCCCGGAGCCCCTTCGTGGCGCATCGAGTGTGATGCGCCACGAGCTCGCGTCGCCGCGGGGATCGGTTGCACCTCATCAAACTGCGGACAGTGCGCGCATTGGCTACGCGGTCAGCGCTGTCGCGGCGAGGCTGGGGAAACTTGCCCTCATTAGCGAGGCTGAATTTCCCCAGACCGGCCTGAGAGACGGCTCGGCGCCACCGCCGGGTGCCCCATGACGCCGGCATGGTCTCCGAGCTGCGCGGGCGCGACGTCGACGGCCTTTGCGAGCACCCTCGCGGCGCGGCCGAGCGCGAGGCGGAGGCTCGAAGCAGCAGCGAGCGAGCCGCGGTCTCGCGTCCGTGGCTGCCCGTCGCCGTCGCTGCCCGTCGCCGTCGCTGCCCGTCGCCGTCGCTGCCCGTCGCCGTGGCTGCCCGTCGCCGTCGCTGCCCGTCGCCGTCGCTGCCCGTCGCCGTCGCTGCCCGTCGCCGTGGCTGCCCGTCGCCGTCGCTGCCCGTCGCCGTCGCTGCCCGTCGCCGTCGC
>CALJKW010000070.1 GCA_937980205.1 uncultured Myxococcales bacterium
CGCGGAGCTGAACGTTGAAGCGCGGCTTGTGCTTCTTGATCAGCTCGTTCTCGAGCAGCAGCGCCTCCTTCTCGTTCTTGACGGTGACCGTCTCGACGTCCGCCAGGAAGCGATCGAGGAAGCCGACGAACGCGCGCGTGTCCTGCCCCGAGAAGTACGAGCGCACGCGGCTGCGCAGGTTCGTCGCCTTGCCGACGTAGATGACCTCCGCGTCGTGTCCCTTCATCAGGTACACGCCCGGAGACGTCGGCAGCTCGGCGAGCTTCTTCTCGAGGGCAGCGTTCACGACTGAATCGGCGACGACGCAGGAGCGCCGCCACGGTCTTCCCTCTTGTACCACTCCACCTGTTGGGCGCCCGGCAGCGCCCGCAGCGCCTCGTCGAGCGTCTTGAGCAGCGCGCGCGTGACGACGTTGTCGTCGGCGACCGGCAGCGACACCGTCCACCGCCCTGCCTCTTCGCCGAAGGAGAGCGCCAGCGGCCCGCACTCGCAGCGCCAGGCGCCGGCGTGCTCCACGGGACCCATGAACGGGAAGCCGCGCTCGGTGAGCGCGTCCAGCACGGGCTCGAGCGCGTGCCAGTCACGGCTGGGCAGCCGGAGGACCGCCACCGTCCGCAGCGCGATGGGATCCCCCACAGGACTCACCGCTTCCGCCGGTACTTCCTCGGCTGCGCGCGCTTGCCCATCATCCGCTGCTCCTGTTTCGGCTTGGCGCCGACGAGCGTCGAGCGCAGCGGCGGCTTCAGCCCGATGTCCATGTCCTTGAGCAGCGTGAGCCGGTCGCGCTCGACCGCGGCCTTCTCGAACTCCATCTCGTCGGCGAGCTGAACCATGCGCGCCGTCGTCTCCTTGATGAGCTGCTGGATCTGCTCCTTCGACAGCAGGTCGTCGCCCTCGGCGGCCTTGGGCAGCGTGAGCGCGTCGCCGTCGTAGAGGAACTGCGACAGGTCGAGGATGTTCTTCTTCACCGCCTTCGGCGTGATGCCGTGGTCCTCGTTGTACTTCTGCTGCAGCGTGCGGCGCCGGTTCGTCTCGTCGATCGCCAGCTTCATCGAGGCGGTGATCTGATCGCTGTACATGATCACGCGGCCGTTCAGGTTTCGCGCCGCGCGGCCGATGGTCTGAATCAGCGACACGTGCGAGCGCAGGAAGCCTTCCTTGTCCGCGTCGAGGATCCCGACGAGCGACACCTCGGGGATGTCGAGACCCTCGCGCAGCAGGTTGATGCCGACGAGCACGTCGAACTCGCCGCGCCGCAGGTCGCGGATGATCGCCGTGCGCTCGATCGCGTCGATGTCCGAGTGCAGGTAGCGCACGCGCACGCCGACGTCGGCGTAGTACTCGGTGAGATCCTCCGCCATGCGCTTGGTGAGCGTGGTGACCAGCACGCGCTCGCCGGCCTTCGCCCGCTTGCGGACCTCCTCGAGCAGATCGTCGACCTGGTTGCCGACCGGCCGCACCTCGACCTCGGGGTCGACGAGGCCGGTGGGGCGGATCACCTGTTCCACCACGACGCCGCGCGCCTTCGCGATCTCCCACTCCGCCGGAGTCGCCGACACGTACACGCCCTGCTTCACGAACTGCTCGAACTCGGGGAACTTCAGCGGCCGGTTGTCCATCGCGGAAGGCAGCCGGAAGCCGAACTCGACGAGCGTCTCCTTCCGGTTCCGGTCGCCGCGGTACATCGCGCCGATCTGGGGGATCGTCTGGTGCGACTCGTCGATGAAGACGAGCATGTTCTTCGGGAAGTAGTCGAGCAGGCATGGAGGCGGCTCGCCCTCTCCGCGCCCCGACAGGTGCCGCGAGTAGTTCTCGATGCCGTTGCAGAACCCGAGCTGCTCCATCATCTCGAGGTCGAACATCGTGCGCTGCTCGAGCCGCTGCGCCTCGACGAGCTTGTTCTGCGCCTTCAGCTCGGCGAGCCGCAGCTGCAGCTCGTCGCGGATGGAGAGGATCGCGTTGCGCCGCTGCCCCTCCTCGGTCACGTAGTGCGAGCCGGGGAAGATGGTGGCCTTCTCGAGCTCACCGAGCGTGACGCCGCGCAGCGGGTCGAACTCGGAGATCTTCTCGACGGTGTCCCCGAACAGCTCGACGCGCAGCGCCCGGTCTTCCTCGTACACCGGGAAGATCTCGACGGTGTCGCCGCGCACGCGGAAGGTGCCGCGGTGGAAGTCCTGATCGTTGCGCGTGTACTGGCACTCGACGAGCTGCTTCAGCAGCTTCTCGCGGGGGTAGTCCTGGCCCTTGTCGAGGCGGATCGCCATCTCGACGTACACGCGCGCGGTGCCGAGGCCGTAGATGCACGAGACCGACGCGACGATGACCACGTCGTTGCGCGTGCGCAGCGAGTGGGTCGCCGAGTGGCGCATGCGCTCGATCTCTTCGTTGATGCTCGAATCTTTCTCGATGTACGTGTCCGAGGACGGCACGTACGCCTCGGGCTGGTAGTAGTCGTAGTAGCTGACGAAGTACTCGACGGCGTTGTCCGGCAAGAGCTCCTTGAACTCGCCGTAGAGCTGCGCCGCGAGCGTCTTGTTGTGCGCGATCACCAGCGACGGCCGGTTCACGTTGGCGATCACGTTCGCCATGGTGAACGTCTTGCCCGAGCCCGTGACGCCGAGCAGCACCTGCGCCTCGTCGCCCCGCAAGATGCCGTTCGTCAGCTCGCCGATGGCGCGCGGCTGATCGCCCTGGGGCTTGTACTCGCTGACGATCCGGAAGGAGGACGACACGAGCTTCGCTTCTAACAAAGCCTGCTGTCAGATTCTGTCAGGAGACTGTCAGCGCAGGCCGTACCCCAGCCGCTTCCGCTCGGCGTCGCGCAGGCCGACCAGCACGGCGTCTCCGCGACGCGTGACGCGCAGCTCGCCGTACTTCGCGCTCGCGTACAGGTCGCCCTTCCCCTCCTCGAAGAAGAAGGCCTCGGCGCCCAGCCGCACTGCCCCCGAGCGCTCGCGGTACCTCAGCAGCCGCTCGTCGGCCTTCAGCGGAGTGCCGTCGTCCCAGCGGACGAACTCGGCCACGTTGGCGTCGTCGACCCTGACCACCATGCGGCCGTCGCGCGGGTGCGGGTCCCATCGATCCGCGATCCGGTAGCGCAGCGTCATGTAGTCGCCCTGCATCAGCGAGCGCGGGTCGACCGGCCGCAGCTCCACCAGCATCGGAGCGCCCGCGTCGAGCACCCGCTCCTTCTGAATGATGAGCCCGTTGATCACGAGCAGCGCGCCGGCGAGCGCCATCACGATGACGCGGCGGTCGAACGCCACCGGAGGCTGCTGCACCGTCTGCGCCCCGAGCAGCCGCCACAGCAGCGCGAACGTGAGCCCGTTGCCGAGCAGCAGGCCGGACTTGAGCAGCAGCGTCTGGTTCATCGACGCGTAGAGCTGGAAGTAGAAGCAGCCGAGGAACACCACCGCGAGCGCGACGAGCTTCTCCTCGCGGTGGTGGAGCGCGGCGGCCAGCAGCGCCACGCCCGCGAGCACGCCGGGAGACCCGAAGCTCGAGCCCGCCAGCGCGCCCACGAAGACGGCCGCGAGCGCGAGGCGCCTTCGGCTCTTCAGCATCATCCCCAACTGCGCGAGCAGGAGCAGCGCCACGCCCACGCGCCCCGGCCAGCCGAGCGAGAGCCGCTCCCACTTCTCGAGCGCGCCGAGCATCCACGCGCAGGCGGCGATGGCGAGCCCGTACGCCGCGGGGAGCGCGATGCGATCGAAGCGGCGCCGCACCTGCCACAGCAGCAGCGCTCCGCCGAGCGCGGCGATGAGCAGCAGATCGACCGAGCGATTCCCGGTGGTGCGCTCCCAGAGCCGGAACGCGGCGGAGCACGCGCCCAGCGTGCACAACAGCCGCATCAGCGAGTCGGGGTACGTGAAGAGCAGCACGAGCTCCACGCCCAGCATGAAGAGCGGTGTCCAGATGCTCAGGTAGCCGGCGAGATCCGAGACGCCCCAGATGGCCACGAGCTCACCGGCCAGCGCGAGCGAGAGCGACAGCTGGGCGATGAACCCGCGCTGCTTGAAGTGGCGAAGGGCGATGGCGGCGCCGACTGCCAGCAGGCCGCCGAAGACGTGCACCGTCGCGTCGGTGCGCGAGGTGTACGCGAAGGCCGCGAAGCAGAAGGCGGCGATCCACCCGTACACGCCGGTGAGGCCGCGCGCGTACCAGGGCAGCGAGGGCTTCTCCGCGCGGAGCGCCTCGCCAGCGCGCTCGCGCGAGCCGACGGGCACCACGTCTTCGCGCTCGAGCTGCGCGAGCACTTCGCCGACCGAGCGCTTCATCGCGTCACCTCCTTGCCGCGGATCCACCAGACGGCGAGCGACGTCTGCGCGACGACGAGCACGCCGAGGATCGCCCACTCGAGGCGCGAGTCCACCCACACGTTCAGCTGGCGCATCGCCAGCGCGGTGCCGAGGCCGCACGCGGCGAACGCCGCGGTCGAGCGGATGAAGCGATCGCTGCGGAAGACGAGCGGCAGCGCGACGCTGAGCGCGACGACCGTGGCGACGGCGGCGAGGCGCCACGGATACTGGAAGTCCCAGTGCCGCTGCCAGACGAACCAGCACGCCAGCGGCAGCGGTGGGATGGCGGCGGCCACCGCGAGCGTGCGCACCGGCCACTTCAACGGCTCGCCGAGCCACTTCGTGCGGCGGGTCACGAGGACATACGCCGCGATGCCGGCGACGTTGAGGGCGGCGGTGAAGACGACGGCGGCGCTCGCCGCTTCGTAGCCGAACGGCCGCAGCTGCTCGAACGCGAGCACGAGGCTCAGGTTGAGCAGGCCCCACACGCCCGTCCACAGCGGCACGAAGCGCGACAGCGCAGCGATGGGAGCGGCGAGCAGCGCCCAGGTCAGGAACAGCTCATAGGGGTCGGCGCCGGTCTGGTACGTCTGACCGTAGACGGCGAGCAGCGGCCCCAGCATCGCCGCGCAGAGCGTGAGCGAGAGCTGCCGCGTGAGCTGCCCCTTCGCGCGCCAGGCGGCGGCCGCGAACGCGAGCAGCCCGAGCTCGAGGACACCGAACTTCGACCAGCGGCTCATGCCGGCCCAGTTGTGCGCGACGAAGAAGACGACCGACGCGAGCGAGAGCAGCCCGGCGAGGATCAGCGCTCCGCGGGCCGCGAAGGAGGACTGCGTCGCTGCATCGGGCGGCTCCGCGGCGATGCCGGCGGCGCGCGCGTACGCGGCCTCGGGGAGAACACCGGCATCGCGAAGAGCTCGAAGGCGCTGCGGGGTGGCAGGTACAGCGAGCGGGTCGGCGTCCAACGGTCGGCCTCCTTCAATGTTGGCGGGTTCAACCGCCACCGAGGCCGACGTGTTCCGCGATCGAAGCGCTGCGCGGAAGTCTGCGCAGCGGGCGGTTCAGCGGTCCCAGCTGCTGGACAGTTTCAGCAGGTCAGCCTGCAAGCACTCGCCACCGGAGACGGGCGCATCGGCTGCGATGTCCCACTCGACGAGCACGACTCCTTCGAACGATATTTCCATCGTGCCGCGATGACCCGTGCCTGTGATCGATGAGTGCGTCACGGTCCCGGCGACCGCGAGGTACGAGGTGAAGCGCTTCGCCTTCGAAGTGGTCGCGAGCACGAGGCAGTTGCGACAGGTCGCCAACCTCTGGGCATCAAGGCTTCGACTGACGACGGTGCCGCGCTGGAACGCGGAGACGAGAACGAGGGTGCCGCCCGAAACGTCGACCGCGAACCTCCCGGTGACTGACCGATCGGCGTTCAACCGAAAATCGGTGGCCTCCGGACGAGTCCGCGCGGCGGCCGCCGCCAGGTTCAAATGTCCACAGGCCGCAGTCGCCTCCAACTTGCGACGACTCTTCTTCTTCCTCGCCGCCTCGGCGTATCCCTGGAACTCCGCGTAGCTCCGCCGTCTTTCCTGAATGTCCATCTGCGTTTGGAGCCACGATTCCCGTAAACCAGATGCGGCGGCGGACGTTGCGGCAACAGACACGAGGACGACGGCGGCAAATGGGGTGCGCATGCCGCGCATCGCTTGCACGCGACCGACCCATGCAAGACGGCAAACTCCCAGGACTCCGGAAGGTCGATGTCTCATCTCGCGGACGCCGCGAGAGCGAGACCTGAGAAATTCCCCGGTCTTGCGCCGGCGCGTGCCGCGCAAAACGCCATGGAATGACCAAACCCATCGCCGCCGCCTCTTCCGCCTCCGTCATCGTCCCCTCCCACGACGACGCGCCCGCGGCGCCGCCGCCTCCGGCACCGAAGGCCCCGGCGCGCGAAGCCAACCAGCTCGACGCATGGTCGAGCCCGGCGGCGGACGCCGCCACCGAGAACATCGAGTCGGCCTACGGCTGGGGCATCAACCCGGACATGGAGGCCGTCAACGCGGACCTGTCCAAGCTCGACGGCTTCGCGCTGCTCAAGACGCTCAACCGCCTCGACGCGGACGGGAAGCTCGAGAGCATCCTCAACGACATGACGCCGGATGATCGCCAGCGGCTCGTCAACCAGGCGATCAAGGGAAACCTGCTGCAGCGCAAGACGCCCGACAGCAAGCTCGAGGCGAAGTTCGAGATGCCTGCGTCGTTCCAGAAGATGGTCGACGACCTCAACGTGCTGCAGGGCCGCCAGAAGCCGACGGAGCCGCTCGCGTACAACTGGTCGTCGTACCGCGAGGACTTCCACGACGTCGCGAAGCGCAAGTTCATCGATGAGATCGGAACGCTCCAGCCCGGCGACAGCCTCGCGCTCGACCTCAAAGGCGGAGTCGCCGTCGCGGGCCTCACCGCCGGCGGCGAAGCAAAGGTCGACGTGAAGCGCGACGCGAACGGCGAGTTCACGATCGGGGCGAAGCTCGCCAGCGACGCCGGCGCTCACATCGATCTCGGCGCCGTGAAAACCGATCCCGTGCTCGGAGCCGGCAGCCGCGTCGAATACCGGTTCAAGACGGCCGCCGAAGCGAAGGCTGCGGCCGAGTTGTTCGCGACCTCGCCCGCCGAAGCCCTGGCCAAATACGGTCGGCCGGCGGCGGTCGAGCTCGAGGGTACGGCCGCATTCGAGGCAGCGTCGTCGCTCGGAATCGGCGGCGCAAAGCTCGCCGCGCTCAAGGGCAAGGAGGAAGCCAAGCTCACCTGCCGTGTGGAGCTCGGCGAGAAGCCGACCCTCACGGTGACGGCCGAGGTCGAGGGCACGCTGAAGGCCGGCGCCAAGCTCGGTACCAAGGCGTTGAACGCTTCGCCGCGGGGAGTCGACGCCCACGGAAGCGTCAACCTCTCGATGGAGGTGACCTGCCCGCTGAAGGACCCTGACGCGTTCCTGAAGGCGCCGGTCGACTATCTCCAGCGGAATGCGACGCAGCTGCTCGCGAACGCCGACGCCAAGGTGAAGATGAAGGCGGAGAAAGAGGCGCTTCACCACGGCAGCGAGCAGACCCTCGAGGTCACGACGTCTCCGAAGGACCTCCAGCGGGTGGCGCTGCAGGTCGCCGCCTCGCCGGACTGGGAGCGCGTCGTGGCGGGTCTCGGCGAAGGCGTCAGCGTGAAGCTCGAGGAGAAGCACTACGAGCTGAAGCACGTCGGCGTCGACCTGAAGGCGGAGCTCAAGGGCGTCGAAGTCGGAATCGGCGCCGGCTACGAGCGCAAGACGCTCGAGAACAAGCGAGTCCTGTACCAGGGCAGCGCGACCCGCTTCGCCGCAGGCCAGCCCGGCTGACCTACTTCGCCGCGCCGGCCGCCTGCAGCGCCTTCAGCCGGGCGATCTCGAACTCGTCGCCCTTGTTCCACGCGGGCATCTTCGCCGCGTTGGCGATCTCGAGCCCCAGGTCCAGGTACAGGTGAGCGTCCTCGACGGCTCCCGACAGATCCCAGCTGTCGGTGAGCTCGTCGCTGGGCTGGTGGTAGTGCTTCTCTTCCCACTCCTCGCGCATCTTCTTGCCCCAGCCGTCGGGCTTGCCGACGAAGTCGTGGCCGCTCGAGAAGTACGCCGCGGGCACGCCCCAGCGCGCGAAGTTGAACTGATCCGACCGGTAGAAGAACCCGCGGTCCGACAGCTCGTCGGGCTTCACGCTGCGGCCCTGTGCCTTCGCCAGCCGCACGATGATGTCGTCGACGTTCGACTTGCCCAGGCCGATCACCGACACGTCCTTCGTGCGGCCCCAGATGTTCGCCCCGTCGATGTTGATGTCCACCGCCATCAGCCCCATCGGCGCCGGCGGGTGCTCGACGAGGTACTGCGACCCCAACAGCCCCTGCTCTTCCGCCGCGACCGCCGCGAACAGCACGCTGCGCTTCGGAGCCTTCGGCAGCCCGGTCATCGCCTTCATCACCGCCAGCATCGCCGCCACGCCCGACGCGTTGTCGACGGCGCCGTTGTAGATGACGTCTTCGGTGCCCTTCACGTCGGACTTCTTGCCGAGGTGATCGTGGTGCGCCGTGTAGACGACGAGCTCCTTCGAGAGCTTCGGATCCGAGCCCGGCAGCAGGCCCACCACGTTCGCGGTCTGCTTCTTCTGCACCACGTTCTTGAACGACGTGCTCACCTGAAGCCCGAGCGACACCGGCTTGAAGTCGCGCGACTGCGCCGCCTTCCGCAGCGCGTCGAGGTCGTGCCCGCCCGCCTTCGCGAGCCGGCGCGCGGCCTCTTCCGTCAGCCAGCCCTTCACCTTCAGCCGCTGCGGGTCGGTGTACGGCAGATCGAACTGCTCGCCCGTCCACGACGACTGCACGACCTGCCAGGGGTACCCCGCCGACGGCGTCGTGTGGATGATGAGACAGCCCGCCGCGCCGAGCTTCTGCGCGGTGTCGTACTTGTAATCCCAGCGGCCGTACCAGAGCCGCGTCTTGCCGGCGAAGAGCTTCGGGTCGTCCTCCGGGTCGTTGTTCATGACGACCAGCGTCTTGCCGCGCAGGTCCATGCCCTTGAAGTCGTCCCACTGGTACTCGCTCGCCTGGATGCCGAAGCCGACGAAGACGAGCTCGCTGCTGTCGAGCCTGGAGACCTCCTGGTGCTCGCCCGCGACCGCGATGAGGTCGTCCCAGAACTTGAGCGTGATCGGCTGCGTGCCCTTCGCGCCGGTGAACTTCATCTCGGTGGGGTGGCCGTCGACGCCGACGATGTCGAACGGCTGAAACCACGAGCCGCCGGTGCCGGCCGGCTTGAGGCCCGCGCCCTCGAACTGCGACGCGATGTACTGCTGCGCCAGCACGTCGCCCCGGCTCGCGGGCCCGCGGCCCTCGAGGGCGTCGGAGGCGAGGAAGCGGATGTGGCCGCGAATGCCCTCGGGAGTGATCCCGCTGTTCGATGAAGCCGACCTCTGGGCGAACGCCGGGAGGGCGATCACCAATGCAACGAAAGCGCAACGCATGCGCCGGGGATTACCTCACTCGGCGGCGACCTTCCACGTCGTGCCGGCGGGGGTGTCCATGATCTCCACGCCCATGCCCTTGAGCTGGCCGCGGACCTCGTCGGCCTTCTTGAAGTCCTTCGCCTTGCGCGCGTCGTTGCGCGCCGCGATCAGCTCGTCGACCTTGGCGACGTCGATGCCCCGCTGCTTCACCGCGCGGTCTCGCCGGCGGAGCAGCCACTGCGCGGGGTCGTCCTCGAACAGGCCGAGCACCGACGCGATCTTCTTCACGCTCGCCTTCAGGGCCGTCAGCGCGGCGTTCGCCTTCGCCTTGTCCTTCGAGTCGAGGTGCGTGTTCATCTCCGCGAAGAGGCCGGACAGGTGCCCGAGCGCGCCGGCGAAGTTGAAGTCCTCGTCCATCTCCTGCTCGATGAGCGGCAGGAACTTCGTGTCGGCAGCGCCGCCCGCCTCGGGGCGCTCGTTCGCCCGGCGGAGCGTCTCGTAGAAGTACTCCATGCGCGCGTCGGCGTCGGCGAGCGACTTGTCGCTGAACGCGAGCGGCTGGCGGTAGTGCGTGGAGAGGAAGAAGTAGCGCAGCGCCTCGGCGTCGACCTTCTGCAGCGCGTCGCGCAGCCGCACGACGTTGCCGAGGCTCTTCGACATCTTCGCGCCCTCGAGATCGAGGAACTGGCCGTGCATCCAGCAGTTGCACAGCTCCTTGCCGCTGGCGGCCTCGCTCTGGGCGATCTCGTTCTCGTGGTGGGGGAAGATCAGGTCGAGCCCGCCGCCGTGCAGGTCGAAGGTCTCGCCGAGGTACTTGTTGCTCATCGCCGAGCACTCGATGTGCCAGCCCGGCCGGCCCTTGCCCCACGGAGAGTCCCAGCTCGGCTCGCCGGGCTTGGCGCCCTTCCAGAGCGCGAAGTCGAGCGGCTCGCGCTTGGCCTCGCCGGGCTCGACGCGGGCGCCGGCCTTGAGGTCGTCGAGCTTCCGCTTCGAGAGCTTCGCGTACTGCGGGTACTTGCCGACCGAGAAGTAGACGTCGCCCTGTGACGGGTACGCGACGCCCCTCTCGACGAGCTTCTCGATGATCGCGATGATCTCGGGGATCGTCTCCGAGACCTTCGGCGAGACGTCGGGCGCGATGAGGTGCAGCGCCTTCGCGTCCTGCTCGAACTCGCGGACGAAGCGGGCGGCGAGCGCGATCGGATCTTCTCCGGTCTCCTTCGCGGCGTTGATGATCTTGTCGTCGACGTCCGTGTAGTTGCGGACGTACTTCACCTGGAAGCCGCGGTAGCGCAGGTAGCGGACCACCACGTCGAACGACGTGAAGGTGCGTGCGTTTCCGATGTGGACGAACGAGTAGACGGTGGGCCCGCAGACGTAGATTCCGATCTCGCCCGGCGTGATCGGGGTCAGCGGCTGCTTGCGGCCCGTCATCGTATTGAAGACGTTGATGGCCATCGGGGGCGCGGACACTGCCACGGATTTGCTTCTGACGGACGATTTCGGGCATGGTTTCCCGAGATGTAAGAAGACGAAATGGTAACCCCGCGGAACAGGGCAACTTTCGACTGTTAACCGGGATAATCAGGTGGCAGTGCGCAGTGAGAGACAGTCAGTGAGAGACGTAGCTGTGTCCTCGGAGACGTTGCCTTATGCCCCCAACCAAGCGCCCGCAGCGTCGACCCGATGAACCAGCGTTTCGCGATGAAGACATTCTCCGGGCGGATGATCCGCGCCCACAGCGCGTGACCCAATATCCCGTGAAACGCTCCCCGAGAAAGTCTGCCGAAGAAGCGATCCCCACCTCGGTGTTCGACACGGAGAAGCACGACGAAGAGCTCCGCGCTTCGTACGGCACCGACGCCGAGCTCGGCTACAAGCCGGTCTTCCTCTACGTCGAGCGCGGCCCCGGCCAGGGGCAGCTCGTGCAGGTCCGCCAGGGCCAGCTCGTCATCGGCCGCGCGTCGGTCAGCGAGCTTCGCCTGCAGCACCCGTCGATCTCGCGGCGCCACGCGATGGTCACGCGCGTCGCCGAGCAGTTCTACGTGAAGGACCTCGGCTCGCAGAACGGCACGTTCGTGAACAAGCAGCGCATCGCCACGGAGATCGAGATCTTCCCCGGCGACACGATCGCGATGGGCAACGCGGTGCTGAAGCTGCGCGGCCCGCTGCAGAAGGGCGAAGGCGTTCCCGCGCCTGCGAAGCCGGCTCCGAAGGCGGCGAAGAACAAGACGCCGATGAAGACCGCGGTCGTTCAGCGGCCCAAGACCTCGAGCGCGGTGAAGGTCGCGATCTTCGCCGGCGCGGTCGGCTTCGGCCTCGCTGCGGTGCTCGCCATCGCGCTGCTCAAGCTCCCCTCGACGCCGACGAAGACCGGCGCAGGCACTTCGGTGAAGAGCGTCGCGGCCGAGAAGGTCGACGACGTCGTCGTCGCGGTCGACGAGGTGAAGACGCGCGTCATCGACGAGGCGATCAAGAAGAAGATGGCCGAGTCGAAGAGCTCGGCGGTCGACGAGTCGGCGGTCTCCGACTCGAAGGTCGACGCGCCGGTGCCGGGCGCTGCTGCGGCGGCTCCCGCGCAGCCGCAGAAGGTGGCGTCGGCGGGCCAGGCTCCCGCCGCGGCGCCGGCTCCGAAGAGCACCGCTCCGGCGGGCTCGAAGCGGGCCGAGATTCTGGCGCCGTACGAGAAGGGCGACCCGGACGCGGCGCTCGATCTCGCGAAGGCGGCCGGCGACAAAGATCTGACCGACAAGCTGTCGCGCTTCATCAAGGCCTACGAGGCCGCGCAGGAGGCGTACGTCGCCGGTCAGGGTGCTCCCGCCATCAAGAACTACGAGGTGGCGCTGAAGCTCGACGAGCAGCTCTCCGGCGGCTGGAGCAAGAAGGGCGCGGAGATTCGGAAGCAGCTCTCGAAGCTGTACACGATGGTCGGCCTCATCCACGTGAAGAACGGGAACGACGCCGACGCGAAGACGGCGTTCACCGCCGCGGTGAAGTTCGACGGCACCAACGCCGAGGCCAAGGCGCAGCTGCAGATCCTGGGCGGCGCGGACGCCGAGGCCGACGAGAAGCCTGCGCCGGCGGCGAAGAAGGCGGCCCCGAAGAGCGCCGCGGATGACGCGTTCGGCGAAGACGAGGACGAGGAAGAGAAGCCGGCGAAGAAGGCCCCCGCGAAGAAGGCGGCTCCCAAGTCCCGGTCGCAGGCGATCGACGACGCGTTCGGCGACTGAGCGGCTCGGCCGAAGAGCTCCGGAAGGAAGCGACGCTCCTCGAGCGCAGCGGTCAGTACGCCGCGGCGTCGCGCTGCTATCTGCGCATCGGGCTGCTCGAGATGCGCGACGGAGGCCGTGGCGTGTTCGCGGCCGTCGCCGCGGTCAAGCGTGCCGCTGAGCTCGATGCGGCCAACTCCGACGCGATCGACCTGCTCGTGAAGTGGCTCGAGGCGCTGGGTATGCGTGAAGAAGCCGACGCGTGGCGACTCAAGCTGCCGGGGGGTTGAGCTTCCTGGCAGCGAGCAGCCCTCGCACGAGCAACCAGCCGAGGAAGCCCGCCGCTGCGGCGAGCAGCGTCGTCAGCACCGCGACGGTGAAGTTCCCACCGGGGCGCTCGCTCTCGACGAGCACCCACTTCGCGCGGACCTCGCCGAACTCGTCGAGCTTCTTGAACGCGTCGTCGTACTTCTCGCCGGCCACGCTGCGCTCGCGCAGGCGCCCGCGAATCGTGAACGACTGCTGGTTGGGCGGAGGAGGCTTGGTGCCGGGCTTCCACTCCTCGCCCTTGAGCGCCTTCCGCCAGATCATCACCGGCGTGTCGCGCACGCCGACGGCGACGACGGTCTGGCCGTTGTCGACGCCGAAGGCTCCGCGCGAGGTGGGCACGCCGTGCAGCTCGACGTAGCGGTTGTCCGTCGCCTGCTCGAACCGGTAGTCGCCCTCGGCCCCGAGCTGAATGGGGTCCTTCGAGGAGAAGAAGTAGAGCGCGTCGTCGCGAAACGCCCACAGCGCGACGAGGCAGACGCACAGGCCGAGCGCCGCGGCGCCGGGCGTGACCCCGAGCGGCGCGGGCTTCGAGAGCCGCGCCTCGAGCTCGGCGATGCGCGCGTTTCGTTCCGCCTCGTCCGGATCCGTCACGAGCGCGCTCTTACCAACGAAAAAGCCCCGGGGCTCATCGAAGAGCGCCGGGGCTTGTCGTTCACCGCTGGGTGTCGTGAACCGCTGCGGTGATCAGGCGTAGTTGAAGATCTTCTTCAGGTCGGCCTCGATGTCCTCTTCGCTGCACTCCTTCGCGAGCGAGAGCTCCTTGATGAGGAGCGAGCGGGCCGTGTCGAGCATCTTGCGCTCGCCGAACGAGAGATCTTTGTCGCCCTTGAGCAGGTACAGGTCGCGCAGCACTTCGGCGATCTCGAAGACGCTGCCCGTCTTGATCTTCTCCATGTACTCCCGGTACCGGCGGTTCCAGGTCGTGGAGTCGACCGAGATGTCCTTCTCCTTGAGGATGGCGTAGACCTGCTTCACGTCTTCCTCCGAGATGATCTCGCGGAGGCCGACCGAGCCGACCTTGTTGATCGGGATCATGATGCGCATCCCGTTCTCGAGAATGCGCAGCACGTAGAAGGACTGCCGCTGGCCGGCGACCTCCGTGTGCTCGATTCCCATCACTTCGCCCACGCCCTGCCCCGGGTACACCGCCTTGTCGCCGGTCTTGAAGCTCGTCTGCACTTACTGCCTCCTTGCGGTACTACTCACTGAGTTGTCCTGCGCGCTGCTCGGGCCTGCCCTACTTTATACCACATCTTCAGGTTGACTACCAGCGCACACACCCGCTACGCTGTTGACGGTTCGTGGTGTCGGCCCTGGTGGCCACATGAACCGTTTGAATTTGTTGGGGTTGTTCTCGCGCCCCGCGCTTCTGCCGTTCTTCTCCTTCGCGTGCGGTGCCGCGATAGGTGCCCCAACGGGGGCGTTTCCTTTCATATTCCTGGCTGCAGCGTTCGTGCTCGCAGCGGCCTCGCTTGCCCTTTCGCGCAGATGGCTCGTTCTTCCGTTGCTCGGGCTCGGGTGGATTGCGACCGGCGTGTCATTGTCGACGCTCCATTCGACACCGGACGTCCCAGCACTCCGCAAAAGTTCCGTAGAGGTCGAAGGTGAGGTCGAGGCGGTCGACGTGCGCCAAGGGCGGGCGCGCGTCACCGTAGCCCTCACGCGGATCGACGGGGCGCCGGTGCGCGTGCGGGCGCGGCTGTACCCCACCCGGCCGCTGCCGCCGCTGCTGCCGAGCCAGCGCCTCCGCGTGCGCTGCACGCTCAAGCCGCTCGAGGGGCGCGCGAACCCGGGCGAGGCCAGCGCGTTCGAGCGGCACCGGCGGCGCGCGCTGCTCTATGGCGGCAGCTTCGACCCGCGCGGGATGTTGGTGACGAGCGCTCCGTCTGCGATCGCGGGGACGATCGGAAGGAAGCGCGACGAGCTCGCGCGGCGCGTCGGCGCGCTGGCGCCGAGCCCCGACGCCGCGCACCTGTACGTCGCGCTGGCCGCGGGCCTGCGCGCCGACCTGGGCGACGCGGTGGAAGACGAGTTCGCGCGCAGCGGCCTCGCCCACGTGCTGTCGGTGAGCGGCCTGCACGTCGCGGCGCTCGGAGTCGCTGCGCGGGCGCTGGTGCGGTGGCTGTGGGTGCTCTTGCCGTGGCGGCGGCTGCGGCGAATCGAGGCGCGCACCGCCGCCCTGCCCTTCGCGCTGCTGGCGGTGTGGGGCTACACGCTGTTCACCGGCGCCGAGGTGCCGGCGCTGCGGTCGGCGATCATGACGACGCTGCTCTTCCTCGGAGCTGCGCTCAAGCGTCGATCTGACCCGCTCAACGCGCTGTGCCTCGCCGGAGTGCTCCTGCTCTGCGCGCAGCCCGCCGCCGTCGCCGATCTCTCGGCGCAGCTGTCGGTGCTCTCGGCGGCGGCGCTGATTCTGCTCGGGCCGCTGGTGCGCGAGGCGCTGCCGGTCGCGCGTCCAGATCCCTCGCGCGTCTCGGGCTGGCGCCTGGCGCTCGCGCGGGTGCGGGAGGCGGCGATCAGCACGCTGTGCGCGAGCGTCGCGGTGGTCGCGGCGACCGCTCCGCTCATCGCGTCGGCGTTCGAGCGCCTGTCGCTCATGGGGCTCGTGTCGAACGTGGTGTGCCTGCCGCTGTGCACGGCGGCGGCGGTGCTGGCCGCGAGCGGAGCCGGGCTGTTCTGGGTCTCCGCGGCCGCAGCCGCGCCCGTGCTGTGGGTCGGCGCGTGGTCGTGCGAGCTCTTGCTGCACGCGTCTCACTTCTTCGCCGCGCTGCCGCTGTCGACGATCGCGGTCTCGGCTCCGCCCGCGTGGGTGGTGGCGCTGTGGCTCGTCGCGCTGCTCGGCGTCTGCGTGACGGCGGGTCGGTGGCGGGCGCCGCTGCTGGCCATGCTGGCGGGCACACTCGTGCTTTGGTTCGCTCCGCGGCTCGAGACGCACGCGCCCCTCGAGGTCACGTTCCTCGCCGTCGGTCACGGAGACGCCATCGTGCTCAGCTCGGCCGGGCGTCACGCGCTGATCGACGGCGGCGGCTCTCCGGGAGGGGCGGACACGGGCGCGCGCTTCGTGCTCCCCTACTTCAAGCGGCGGGAGATCCGGCGGCTCGATCTCGCGGTCCTCTCGCACGCGCACCCCGATCACGCGCTGGGGCTCGCGACCGTCATGAAGCGCGTGCCGGTCGAGCGGCTGTGGCTGCCCGCCGGCGTCGGCCGCGGCCCGCTCGTCGAGGCGCTGCTGGAGACGAAGCCGCAGGTGACCGAGGTCGAGCTGGGCGCGCCGGCCCATCGCCTGGGCGAAGCGATGGTGGAGGTGCTGGGCCCTCCGAAGGACCGCATCCTGCTCGAGGGCGAGAACGATCGCTCCGTCGTGCTGAAGGTACGGCACGGCGACGTCACGTTCCTGCTCACGGGAGATCTCGAGCAGGCCGGAGAAGAGGCGCTCGACCCGGGCGAGGTGACGGTGATGAAGGCGCCGCACCACGGCTCGCGCACCTCGTCGACGCCGGAGCTGCTCGCGCGCGCGAAGCCGAAGTACGTCGTGTTCTGCGTCGGCCGCAACAACCGCTTCGGCTTCCCCCACGCCGACGTCGTGCAGCGGTACGACGCGCTCGGCGCGCGCTGCTACCGGACCGATCTCGACGGCGCCATCACGTTCAAGAGCGACGGCCGCGCGGTGACGGTCGAGACGTTCAAACCGGAGGGAGGTGCCTGGCGGTCGGCTCGCAGCGCGCCGCGTCCTTGAGCTCAGCGTTCGCCGCGCGCGAGCTCGTCGCGGCTGACATCGTCGAGTCCACGCGCGGCGAGGTCGCGCAGGGCGCGAAGGACGTCGTCGTGCAGGCGCCCGGCCGCACGCCATCGCCAGGGCCACTGCCACGTCGCAGCCAGCATGACGCGAACGCCGTTGGCCGCTGGGGACACCGACAGGGACACCGTCGCGCCGTCGCGCTGAAGCACGTTGGGGGTCAGCCAGCGGGCGCCGATGCGCTGTGCGAGCTGAGAGGGGTCGAGCGCGTCCGCCTCGAACGAGAACGGCGCCATCTCAGTAGGGCGGCTGTTCCTTCTTCCGCGTCGCGAAGAAAACGACGATGCCCAAGAGCGCCACACCCGCGCCGATGAGGATCGGCCAGGGAAGACCTCCGCCCTCGGGCTCGGCCGGCTTCGTCGGCTGAACGGGCTCGGCGGGCTTCGGCGTCTCGGCGGCGGCGATCGCGGGACCGGCGTCGGCGACGGCGGCGGGCTCAGGCGTGTTCTGCGCGAGGGCGGCCTCGGAGGGCTGCGCGGCGACGTTCGTCCCGGGCTCGGCGCCGGCTCCGGTGCCGGAGCCTGTCCTGGAGCCGGTGTCGGCGGCGGCGACCTGGGGCTCCTTCGGCTCGGCGGGTTGCCTGGCGGCGTTCGCGGCGGCGACGGCCTCTTCCTTCTGGCGCTTCTTCTCTTCTTCGGCGGCCTTCTTCGCGGCGAGCGCTTCTTCGCGCTGGCGCTTCTTGTCTTCGGCGGCGGCCTGCTTGGCCTCGGCGGCCTCCTGCGCCTTGCGCTTCCGCTCTTCGGCGGCGGCGGCGCGGGCTTCGGCGGCTTCTTGCGCCTTGCGCTTCTTCTCTTCGATGGCGGCGGCCTTCGCGGCGGCGGCCTCGTCCTTCTTCCGCTTCGCCTCTTCCATCGCCTGCTGCTTCTTGAGGCGGGCCTCCTCGGCCTGCTGCTCCTTGAGGATCTTCGCCTTCTCGGCGGGGCTGAGCTCGGCGACGGCCGCGGTGCCGGCGTCGGGCTCTTCCTTTTGGACCTGGAGGTTCGGCTTGGGCGCCTCGGGCATCGTGCCGTCCTCGAGCTTCGCGAGCATCTTCGGCGTGGCGGTGCTCTTGAGGGCGAACTTCTTCTTGGGGTCCCTCTCGGAGGGGTTCAGCTCGGGGACGACGAGCACCTGCACCTCGAGGCCGGGCTGCTGCTCGAAGGAGCGCGTGTTCGTGACCTTCCACTTGTAGCCGGCCTCGTAGCTGAAGAGGACGCCGGCGACGTCGGTGAGGACGACGGTCGTCACGAGCGTGTGTTTTCCGGGCTTGATGTCGCCGTGGAAGATGAGGTGTTTGCCCTCTCCGTCGAGCTTGGTGAGCGAGGGGGTGGGCAGCGACGAGCCGTCGAGCTCGAAGGAGATCTCGGCGAGCTTGTAGTTCGGCTGATCGAGGCCCTCGTACTCGACGAGCAGCTTCGTGGGCGGCTTGCCGACCATCTCGCGGAGCTGCCGCTCGAGCTCGTCCTGGGCGCTCTGGGCTCCGGCGCTGAGCGCCAGCGTCAGGACGGCGGCGAAGAGAAGGCGTGCCGACATGTGCGGCGGTTCTACCCCAGGTCCGCCGCGCTGCGCAGAAATGGGGCCTGTCCCCTTTTCTGCGCGGAAATGGGGACAGGCCCCATTTTCAGCGCGGGCCTCCGCCGACGGTGCCGCCGGGGAAGTTGCCGGAGGGGGCGGGCGGGCCGCGGCCGAGGGTGCCGCCTCCGAAGGGCTGGTTGATGTCGACCGGCGGAGGCGCGTTCCAGGTGCGGCCGCCGCGGATGAAGCCCGTGCGCCACGGCGCGCCGCCGACCCAGCCGCCGCTGCTGCGGCCCCAGACGGCGGGCGGCTCGGCAGAGAGCGGGGGCGCGTCGGCGCCGAGCCAGATGCCCTGGGCGCCCGGGGTCGCGTCGCTGTACTGCTCCGGGCGCATCGCCTCGTCGATGCGGTCGAGGTTCTCGTCGTGGCCCACGGTGGCGCAACCGGCCAGGACCAGCACGAGGAGGACGCGCGCACCCATACCCTGGGAACGCGGCCAGGCCCCCGCCTATTCGTCAGCCCAGCTCGGCGACGCGGGCGCCGAAGAGGCGGTTCACCGAGTCGAGCAGCTCGTCGGAGATCTGCACCTTCAGCGAGGTGTTGCCGACGAGGGCCTCGGCCTCTCCGGGCATGACGACGGCGACGGCGACGGGCGTGGCGCCGGCGTACTTCTTCGCGATCTCGGAGAGCTTCTGCAGCCGCTCGTCGTTCACCATCGAAGCGGTGAGGCGCAGCTCGAGGCGCTTCACTCGGCGATCGCGGACGTCTTTGAGCGACTGGATGTCCTCGACGATGAGCTCGGCGACGGGGTTCTCGATCTCGCGATCGTTGATCTGCACGGTGCCGGTCACGAGGATGGGGTCGTCGGTCTTGAGCAGCGGCTCCCAGTTCTCGAAGCCGGGCTTGGCGCCGCCTTTCTGCCACTTGCCGTCCTTGCCCATGAACGAGCGGCCGGCCTCTTTGCCGGGGAAGCAGACGAGCTCGACGTGGCCGGTCAGATCTTCGAGCGTCACCCACGCCATGCGCTTGCCGGTCTTGGTAGGCCGCTCACGCAGCTGCGAGACGATGCCGGCGACGGTGATCTTCTCGTCGCGGCGGGCGCGCTGCACCGAGGCGCAGGGCCTCGCGTAGCGCTTGAGCTCCTTCTCGTACTGATAGAGCGGGTGGCCGGAGACGTAGAAGCCGATGGCCTCTTTCTCGAAGGCGAGGCGCTCCTTCTCGGTCCACTCGTCGACGTTGACGTAGTCGCCGCCGCCGCTGGCCGCCTTCGGGGTGACGGCCTCGAAGGCACCGAAGAGCGACGACTGGCCGGACGCGAGGTCGCGCTGGGTGGAAGCGCCGCGGTCCATCGCGCGCTCGATGGTGTCGAAGAGCTGGCGGCGGTGCCGCCTGGTGAAGTCGAAGGCGCCGGCCTTGACGAGGGCCTCGACGACCTTCTTGTTCACGCGCCGCGAGTCGACGCGCTCGGCGAAGTCGAAGAGATCTTTGAACGGGCCCTTCTCGCGGGCCTCTTTGATGGCGTCGATGGCGGACTCTCCGACGCCCTTGATGCCGCCGAGGCCGAAGCGGATCTTCCCTTCGACGACGCCGAACGCGTTGTCGGAGAGGTTCACGTCGGGCGGCAGCACCTCGTGGCCGGCTTCGCGGGCCTCGGCGATGTGGGCCACCACCTTGTCGGTGTTGTCCTTCTCGCTGGTGAGCAGCGCGGCCATGAACTCGACCGGGAAGTGCGCCTTGAGCCACGCGGTGTGGATGGTGATGAGGCCGTACGCGGCGGAGTGCGACTTGTTGAAGCCGTACTCGGCGAACTTCTCCATGTCGTCGAAGACCTGGCCGGCGATCTTCAGGTCGATGCCCTGGGCCTTGGCGCCGTCGAGGAAGCCCTGGCGCTCCTTCGCCATGACCTCGGCCTTCTTCTTGCCCATCGCGCGGCGGAGCAGATCGGCGCGGCCGAGCGAGTAGCCGCCCAGGACCTGCGAGATCTGCATCACCTGCTCCTGGTAGACGATGGTGCCGTAGGTGTCTTTGAGCACCGGCTCGAGCTTGGGGTGCGCGTAGGTGACCTGCTCGCGGCCGTGCTTGCGATCGATGAACTTCTTCACCATGCCCGAGTCGAGCGGGCCGGGGCGGTAGAGGGCGCCGGCGGCGATGACGTCTTCGAAGACGGAGGGCTTGAGGTCCATCACCATCTCGGTGAAGCCGCTCGACTCCATCTGGAAGATGCCGGCGGTGTCGCCGGAGGAGATGAGGTCGTAGGTGGCCTTGTCGTCGAGGGGGATCTGCTCGCGGGTGATCTTCTCGCCCTCGGGCCGGTTGCGGTTGACGAGGTCGAGCGCGTTCTGAATGACGGTGAGCGTCTTGAGGCCGAGGAAGTCGAACTTCACCAGGCCGGCGGCTTCGACCTCGTCCTTGGCGAACTGGGTGACGAGGGCCTTCTCGCCGGGGGCCTGGTAGACGGGGACGAACTCCCACAGGGGGCGGTCGGCGATGACGACGCCGGCGGCGTGCATGCCGGCCTGGCGGTGGAGCCCCTCGAGGGCGAGCGCGATCTCGAGCACGTCTTTGGTGGTGATGTCGCGGCCCTCGACCTGGGCGAGGACGGTGGGCTTCTCGATCATCTCTTTGAGGCGCGGCTCGCCGGCGATGCCCTTCTCCGGGTCGCCGTAGATGGCCTGCTTCAAGGTGATGTTGAGGACCTCGGGGACGAGCTTGGCGAACTTGTCGCCCTCGGCGAACGGGAGGCCGAAGACGCGGCAGACGTCGCGCAGCACGCTCTTCGCCTTCAAGCTGCCGAAGGTGATGATCTGGCCGACGTTCTGCTCGCCGTACTTCTCGGCGACGTAGTTGATGACCTCGTCGCGGCGGTCCTGGCAGAAGTCGACGTCGAAGTCGGGCATCGAGACGCGCTCGGGGTTCAAGAAGCGCTCGAACAGCAGGTTGTACGGAATCGGATCGAGATCGGTGATGCGCAGGGCGTAGGCGACGATCGAGCCGGCGCCGGAGCCGCGGCCGGGGCCGACGGGGATGCCGTGCTGCTTCGCCCAGTTGATGAAGTCGGCGACGATGAGGAAGTAGCCCGAGAACCCCATCTTCTGGATGACGGCGATCTCCATGCCGAGGCGCTGGAGGTACTGGTCGCGGTCGACGGGGTAGTTGAGCTCTTCGAAGCGCCTCTGGAGCCCGAGCGTGGCCTGCTCGGCGAGGTAGGTGTCGGGCGAGTAGCCGTCGGGCACCTTGAACGTGGGGAGCATGGACTTGCCGAGCTTGAGCTCGACGTTGCACATGTCCGAGATGCGCATCGTGTTGGCGACGGCCTCGGGCACGTCTTTGAAGTACTCGAGCATCTCGGCCGGGCTCGTGACGTAGAGCCGGTCGGTCGAGTGCCGCATGCGCTTGTTGTCGGCGAGCGTCTTGCCGGACGCGATGCACATGAGCAGCTCGTGCGCGCGGGCGTCGTCCTTCTTGATGTAGTGGGCGTCGGCGGTGGCGGCGAGCGGGATGCCCGTGTCGCGCGACAGCTGCTTCAGGTTGTCGTTGGCCTTCTCCTGCTCGGGCATCCCGTTGGACTGGATCTCGAGGAAGAAGGAGCCGGGCTCGAAGATGCCGTTGTATTCGAGGGCGGCGCGCTTCGCGTGATCCATGTCGCCGCGGAAGCAGGCCGAGGTGACTTCGCCGCCGAGGCACGCCGTCAACCCGACGAGGCCCTTCGAGTGATCTTTCAGCACCTGCTTGTCGATGCGCGGGTGGTAGTAGAAGCCGTCCATGTACCCGGTGCTCGCGAGGTACCGGAGGTTCGCGTAGCCCTCGTCGTTCTTGGCGAGGAGGATGAGGTGGTTCGCGATCTTCTCGGTGCGATCGCCGCGGCCCTTGGGGCCGGCCACGTACGCCTCGAGGCCGATGATGGGCTTGATGCCCGCTTCCTTCGCCTTCTTGTAGAAGTCGATGGTGCCGAACATGTTGCCGTGGTCGGTCACGGCGACGCTCGACATGCCCTTCTCTTTCACCGTCTTGATCAGGTCCTTCATCCTGATCGCGCCATCCAGCAACGAGTACAGCGTGTGAAGATGGAGATGAGTGAAAGACATGCCGTGCTCTTAGCAGAAGAGTCCGACGCGCTTCCCCGTTGACATCGCTGGAGGTGGACGAAAGGCGCTGCCGGTCAGTGGCAGGTGTACGAGACCCGGCACGTGATGCCGTTCTGGTTGCCCTGGATCTCGCAGCCGACGGTCCACGGGCCTGCTCCCGTGACGGAGAGGACACCCGTCGAGGTTGCCTCGCGGCCGTTCATGCCGTTCGGAAACTCGGACACCGGGCCGACGCTGGTCGCGTACGAGTAGCCCCAGTGCACCCCAGAGAAGACCGCGCTCGCAGCGTTGCGGATCACCGGCCGGACCCGAAAACCAGCGATGGTCGCGGAACCGAGCGACAGCGCGGACGCCGTCACGAAGCACGTGCCTGCGGTCTCGGTGGTCGTGATGATGGCGGGGTACACGAAGAAGGCGCCGTTCGGCATCAAGGCCACCGCCTGGCCGGCTGGCAGGTTGGCGCGCGACATCGTGACGGCGCCGCTCGCGAGGTGGGTGGTCGTGATGCCACCGCCCGCGACTGCCAGCGAGACGTCACCCGACGTGCCTCCGCCGGTGAGGCCGCTCCCCGCGGCGACCGAGGCGATGTCGCCGGTACCCGCCGCGCACACCAGGCTTCCGTCGGCGTTGATGGCCGTCGCGAAGGTGCCGGCCGCGCACGTGCCGGTCACACGGCTCTGAATCACCCCGGTGTCGACCGCGAGCGTCGCGCTGCCGCTCGTCGCGCCGCCCGTGAGCCCGGTGCCCGCGACCACCCCGGTGATGTCGCCCGTGCCCGTCTGATCGGCGCTGCAGGTGACGGTGCCGTCGGCGTTGATGGCCGTGGCGAAGGTGCCCGCCGCGCAGGTGCCGGTGACGCGCCGCTGCACCTGGGCGAAGTCGGCGCCGAGCGAGACGGCTCCGGTGGTGCCGCCGCCGGTGAGGCCGGCCGTGCCGGTGACCGACGTGATCAGCGACGAGGGGTTGAAGCCCTGCAGCGCGTCGGCGACTCCGGCGCGAACGGCGTACGGCACGCTCGAGAGCGCGATGCGCGGCGAGAGCAGGTCGCCGTCGACGGTGAGCTGCGCGTAGACCGTGCTCCCGTCGAAGACCTGGCCGTCGAGGCCGTTGTTCACCGGGTCGATCGAGCCCAGGTTCGCGAAGACGAGCCCCTGCTGCGCCTGCAGCGCCGGGTGCGTCTCCTCCCACAGCAGCACGCCGCCCGTGGGCGCGTCGTAGAGCTCGACCTTCAGGGTGACGGCGCCGGTCACGGGCCGCCCCGCGGTGTCGGAGATCCGCGCGCTGAACGACATCGTCTTCGGTACCGCCGCGACCGCCGTCGATGCGGCGAGCGCCACCAAAAACCCGACCCAACGCGCCGTCGTCATTCTCTGCGCTCCTCGCTGTCTCAAGGTTTCACCGCCGTGTTGCCTTCGGCCCTTCGCGTGGCTCCTGCCGCAGGCACCTGCTCTGCCCCGTGGCCGATCTGCACGTCCGCCGAGAACCGCGCGCCGCTCGCGCGTCCCGCGCCCCCGGTCAGCTCGCGCACCACCGCCGGAGTCGAAGCATCGGGCGCCATGCCCGCATCGCTGCCCGCGTCGGGCTCCGAGCCCGCGTCGGGCTGCTCACCCGCGTCGGGCGGCTCACCCGCGTCGGGCGGCTCACCCGCGTCCTGCTCCGCGCCCGCGTCAGCCGGCAGGCTGCCCGCGTCGGGCGGCTCGGTGCCGGCGTCGGGGCTCGGCGGGGTGCCATTTCGGCAGCTCGCCGCGATGAGGGCGGCCGCTGCGACGGCGAGGAAGAGGCGCATGGGGCTGCATCGCTACCACAAACAGCCGCCCGGCCGCCCGCTGACGGCTCCAAAGGGAAAGGGCCCGTGAGCGAGTTGTGCTCACGAGCCCTTTCTACTTTTGGGTCGCAGTGGCGCTGCGACCGCCCTCGTTCACCTTCTGAAATCTCTCAACCGCGGGCCGAACTCAAACGACGTGCGGCCCACTGAAACACCGGCGTTACAGGATGAGGCCGGTGTGGGGGTTGTTGCCGAGCGCGGCAGCGCCGGGGCCCTTGGTGAGGGCCGCGAGGTACTGCCACAGGCCCATGCACGACGGGGTGCCGGCGGGCAGCTGCACGTTCGCCGACATCTTTCCGGTGGTGCCGACCCTGACGTACTTGCCGATGACCGTGGCGGCCATGGACGACGCGTGGTCCGAGCCGGGGAGGCTGCGGGCGAAGTCGCCCATGATGACCACGTTCACGTTGTAGTCGGGGCGGTTCATCATGCGGTTGATGAACGTGCGCAGCGGCGGAAGGATGCGCGTGTTCATCATGTTGCGGACGTTCGCGGCGGTGCGGTCACCGTGCGTGTCCCAGCCGCCGTCGTTCGCGATGACGACGTTCGCTCCGGCGGTGATCATGAGCTCGGCGCAGGCGACCTGGCTGGTGAAGTTGTTCACGGCCGTGGCGGTCGTCTGCATGCCGTACGCAGTGGCCATCGCGGCGTAGTCGAACACCTGCACCGGCTTCTGCAGCGTCGCGATGCCCGCGTTGTAGCCCTCGTCGAGCTGCGTGAGCATGCCGGGGCTGACCGTGCGCAGCCGCTCGGACATCGACTTGGAGGCGGTGATCGCCTTGGCGCCGATGGTGCGGTCGGGGATGGTCGGGTCGGTCGCGCCGCCGAGGGCCGCGATCGTCGCGCGCATGTCGGTGATGGTCTGCAGCGAGACGCCGCTCTCCGCCGTGCGGGGTCCGGGCGTGGCGCGGTTGCCGGCCTGGACGGCCTTGATCGCCGCGTCGCCGCCCATCGCCGCGGCCAGGCGCAGCGCGTAGCTGCGCGAGCCGTCGCCGAAGTTCGCGTTCTGCGCGGCGCCGTGCGCGGTGATGCCGTGGCGCACGCCGACGGTCGCCATATGCGTGAGCGCGTACATCGGGAGCGTGCCGAACGTCGGCGCGTCGACGACGAGCCCGTTGCCGAGCGAGCGCATGATGTTGTCACCGGTGACGCCGAACGTGCCGGCTCCGCGGTAGCTGTCGGCGCTGGGGAAGACCGAGTTGTAGCCGCCGTTCAGGAAGATGACGAAGATGGCGGACTTCTCGGCGGTGACCTGCGCCTGAGCGGTGCTGGTGAACAGACCCGAGCCGGTGAGCTTGCCCGCGGCGGCGATACCCGCGGCGGCTCCGGCACCCTGAATCAGCTGACGACGAGAGAAGGGGGTTTTCATGGTGTGTATCTCCTTGCCGATTCAGTAGGTCATGAAGCCAGCGGCCGAGAGGACGGAGGCGCACGCGTAGGCCCAGCGGCGGTTCGCGGCGGGGTTCATGTTCGTGCCTTCGCGGGTGGTGTCGACCATCGCGACCTGGACGCAGGCGTCGACTTCAGCCTGCGACGGGTCGCGGCTCCAGAACTTGCGAGCCCAGGCGGTGCACTCGGCGGCGGCGGTCGAGTTCGAGGGGAGCGTCTGGTACTTCGCGTTCGCAGTGTTGGTCGTGACGGTGAGGCAGCCCTGGAAGGCGACGCGGAAGGCCGTGTAGACGGTGACGGCGGAGCTGGTGGGCTCGTTGAGCCAGCGGGCCGGGTCCTGACCGAAGGTGGTGGCGGACTGGCCGATGAGCGCGGGGTTGTTGCCGAGGACGCGCTGGTACTCGCCGGTGAGCGCGCTGTACGGCTTCACGCGGGAGCGCTCGAGGCCGAGGTCGTTGTCGACGCGGCCGGCCTCCAGCATGGTGCCGGCGAAGCCGACGTACTGCTTGCCCATGTCGCAGCGCGGAGGCGGCGGCGGGGGCTCGGCGGGCTCCTCGGGCAGCGGCTCCTCGGGGGGAATCGGCAGGCCCGTCGCGGGGTCGATCGGGGTGACCGGAGTCTGCATGTTCAGCTTCACATCGGTGTTGCCGAGCGTGCAGCCCGTCATCACCATCGCCGCCGCCATCAGGGAAGAGATCGAAAGTTTCATGGTCGGTGTCTCCAGGTCAGTGGCGGTTACTGGCAGAACGTCGCGTCCTGAGCGACGGCAGCGATTGCAGACTGGATCTTCCCGTCGGCCTTGAACGCGGTCATGCAGCGGTCGAAGATCGGGCCTTCGCAGGTCAGCTCCGAGCGGCCGTAGAGGAACTCGAACGCGAGGCGGCAGGCGCGGAACTCGAAGGCCTCGCTCTTCACCAGGCGGGTGACGAGGTCCTTGTCGTCGACGACGCCGGTCTGGCCGAGGACGTCGGCGCTGGCGGCGGGCTTGGGACCGAAGGTGACGCGGCCCTGGGCGTCGGTGCGCTTGATGGTGAGGATGCTGGCGACCTTGTCGAGGGCGAACCACGAGTCGTAGTGGCAGGCGCGGCAGCCGGCGGCGGTGCGGCCGGTGGCGCTGATGTCGGCGCCCGGCGAGTTCGTCGAGGGCACCAGGCGCAGCCCGATGGTGTTGTTCATCAGGCGGAAGGCGGTGTTGATCTTGATGCCCGCCTCCTCGTTGCCCGCGTAGCGCAGCAGCCACGCCGGCGAGCGGAAGAAGCCGAGGCCGTTCGGGTCGGCGACGACGGCGGGCGGCGGCGTCGGAGTGCCGGTGCCCTGCGTCACGCTGTACTGGCCGATGAACATGTCCTCCCACTTCAGGTTGTTCTGAAGGACGTAGCGGGCCATGTAGTACGCCGAGTCTTCGACGGCGGTGGCGCCGGGGTCGTCGTTGAACGACGCGTTGACGAAGCGCGCGAACCGCTCCTGGAAGTCGGCCGAGTTGACGAGCGTGTTCGTCTCGGCCTGCGGATTCGGGTTCGACATCAGGGCCGTCGCGGGGCTTCTCCCGGTCAGGGCAATCGAGAGCCGCGTCGCGCAGCGCTCAGCTTGATCCGCGGTCAGCGCGGCCTGCGCCCACGCCTGGCTTGCCGCCATCGTGAGTCCAACCAGCATTGCGTTCTTGAAGTTCGTCATGGTCGCCTTTCCCATTGGGGTGGCTGGGTGGAGGCGACATGAGCAACCGGTATGCCCGGCCCTTTTACGCGCTTTGCGCTTGATGGGAGCCCGCGAAGCGCAGGTTCTGCGCTCCAAGCGCCCGAAACTTCGATCAGGCGATTGTAAAGACTCCTGCGGGAGGGTGTGAACTGGAGCCTCTTCGCACCAACGGCGGTTGACCTACGGAGGTACCAGTTCTCGAGCGATCAGGTCGCCGCGCGGGCTCGGCGCTTGAGCTCGCCGTCGATCACGCGGGCCTCGGCCTTCAGCCGGGCGAAGTTCGAGTAGAGGCCGTCGGGCTTGGCGCCGGGCATCTTCTTGAGCTCCTCGCGGATGCGCTCGAGGGTCTGGCCGATCTCCTTGGCGCGCTGGGCGAGCTCGTCGTCGGACGAGAGCAGGAAGAGGATCAGGCCGTCGACGTCGATCTTGCCCTCGAGCTCGCGCTCGAGGACCTTGAAGGAGCACGGCCGGCGCGAGGGGGCCTCGAGCGTCGTCTTCACGGCGGTGATGCAGGTCTCGGCGATCTCGAGCATGAGCTCGACGCTCTGCGCGGCGCGCATCTTGTCGAACGCGACGTAGAGCTCGACGAGGATCAGGTTGATGCCGGCCTTGCCGGTGCCGGGCTTCAAGGCGGCGGTGAGCCAGGCGTCGAGGCAGTCGCCTCCGGCCTGCTCGACGGCCTGGCGAAGAAACTGGAGCCACTCGTCGCGGACCTTCGCGAGCATGAGGCTCTTGGGCCCCTGCTTGGTGCGGACCTGGGCGAGGACGTCGGAGAGCCCCTTCAAGATCTCGTCCGCCGACATCACGCCGCGCGGCTGGAACGCGCGCTCGCGCCAGGCGCCCTGGCTGACCTCGGCGGCGGCGGCCTTGCCGGGCGCGAGCGGCTTCACGTCGGTGCGCGAGCCGGCGTAGTGGTCCTGCTCGGAGCCGAGGCGGACGGCGGGCTTGGGGCCGCTGCTCACGGCGGGCCGCTTGCCGGAGGGCGCCGGGGCTTCAGCGCCGACGGGCACCTGAATCGTCTTGTCGTCGGGCTTGGGAGGCGTGGCCACTTTCGAGCGCCCCACCCTATCAAGCGGCCATGCGCCGGGCACGAGCGCGGAAGAAGCGCTGCAGCGCGAGCGAGTGGTCTTCTCCCGAGCGCAGCTCGACGGAATCGAGCTGCAGCTTCTTGAAGAAGCGGCTGCGATCTTCGCGGCGCTTCTTCATCTCCTGGGCGAAGCGGCCGCGCACGCGCGGGTCGGAGGTGTCGATGAGCCAGCGCTCGTGGGTCTCCGGATCTTCGAGCTCGGCGAGGCCGAGCGAGGGGAACGCCTCTTCGAACGGGTCGAAGACGACGACGGGGACGAGGTCGTGCTTGCGCGAGACGATGCGCATCGCCTGCTCGTAGCCCTGAGCGAGGAAGTCGCTGATCAGGAAGGTGACCGTCTTGCGGCGCGCAGCGTGGCTGAGCCAGGTGAGCGCGGAAGACAGGTTCGTGCCCTCGCGCTGCGGCTTGTACGAGAGGATGTCGCTGACGACGCGCAGCACGTGCTTGCGACCCTTGCGCGGCGGCACGACCTTCTCGACCTGATCGGAGAACAGCACGAGGCCGACGCGGTCGTTGTTGGCGATCGCAGAGAAGGCGATCTGGGCGGCGACCTCGGCGGCGGTCTCGGACTTGGCGCGCGCCTTCGAGCCGAACTGCTCGGAGGCGCTGACGTCGACGAGGAGCATGACGGTGAGCTCGCGCTCCTCGGTGAAGACCTTCACGTACGGGTCGTTCATGCGGGCCGTGACGTTCCAGTCGATGGTGCGGACCTCGTCGCCCGGGTGGTACTGGCGCACCTCGCTGAAGGCCATGCCGCGGCCCTTGAAGACCGAGTGGTACGAGCCGGCGAGGAGCGCGCTCACCACCTTGCGGGTGGTGATCTCGAGGCGGCGGATGCGCTTGATGAGCTCCTTGGACAGCATGGGGAGCGTTCAGGGCACTTCGATGCGGTCGAAGATGCGCTGGATGATGCGCTCGGGCGTCATCTCTTCGGCCTCGGCTTCGTACGTGAGCGAGAGGCGGTGGCGGAGCACGTCGAAGCCGATGGCCTTCACGTCTTCGGGCGTGACGAAGCCGCGGTGACGCAAGAAGGCGTGGGCCTTGGCGGCCTGGGTGAGCGCGATGGTGGCGCGGGGCGAGGCGCCGTACTCGACGAAGTCGGCGAGCTCCTTGAGGCCGTGCTTGGCGGGCTCGCGCGTCGCGAACACGACGTCGAGGATGTAGTCCTTCACCTTGGCGTCGATGTAGATGCGGTGCAGCACCTGCCGCGCCTGGGCGATCTGCTCGGGCGAGACGAGCTTCTGCGCCTTCGGCGGAGCCTCGCCGCTCATGCGCTCGAGGATCTCGCGCTCCTCCTCGCGGCCGGGGTAGCCGACCTTCACCTTGAGCATGAAGCGGTCGACCTGGGCTTCGGGAAGCGGGTACGTGCCCTCCTGCTCGATGGGGTTCTGGGTCGCGAGGACGATGAAGGGCTTCGGCAGCTCGAAGGTGTTGTTGCCGATGGTGACCTGGCGCTCCTGCATGGCCTCGAGGAGCGCGGACTGCACCTTCGCGGGCGCGCGGTTGATCTCGTCGGCGAGGATGACGTTCGCGAAGATGGGGCCCTTACGGACGGCGAAGCTCGAGGTCTGCTGGTTGTAGATGACGGTGCCGATGAGATCGGCCGGCAGCAGGTCGGGGGTGAACTGAATGCGCATGAACTGCGCGTTGATCGCGTCGGAGAAGGTGCGGACGGTCAGCGTCTTCGCGAGGCCGGGGACGCCCTCGAGCAGGACGTGGCCGTTGCAGAGCAGGCCGATCATCACGCGCTCGAGCATCGAGCGCTGGCCGACGATCACCTTGCCGGTCTCGGCGAAGAGGCCCTCGAGGAAGGCAGACTCTCTTTGGACCTGCTCGGTGATGGCGCGGATGTCGGTGCCGGTCGTCGCGATGGCGCTGGTCATGCTGGGGCGTACTTAGCCGACAACCGCGGGGATCGGGATCGCGATCGAGGGTATCGCCGCCTCAGGGCTCCGGCGCCCGGTGCAGATCGACGTTGAAGATCGCGCGCTCGCCGGCCTTCAGCGTCACGGGCCGCTGCTGCGGGAGATAGCCGGCCGCGGTGATGCGCACGTCGTAGGTGCCGCCGGCGAGCTCGGTCGCGAAGACGCCGCGGGCGTCGGCGTCGAGCTGCCGGTCCGCCACGGCGAGGTGGGCGGCGAGCGGTGTGCCGTCGTCGGCGCTGCGGATGAGGCCGGTGAGCTTCGCCGGCGCCTCGGTTCCCGCGCGCCGCAGCGCGAGGCGCACGCTCGCGCGGCTGCCGGACACGATGCTCGCGTACTCGGCGGTGGGCTCGTAGCCCTCGCGCGCGGCGGTGAGCTGCAGCGGGCCGGGGTCGAGGCCTTCGACGGCGGCGACTCCGCGGGCGTCGGTGAGGACCTTGCGGCCGGCGACGTCGACGGTGACGCCCGCGAGCGGCGCACTGCCGTCGGTGGCGGTGATGACGAGGCCTCCAACGTGAGGAGGAGGCGGCGGCTCGCTGAGCTCGGCGAGCTGCACGGGCTGCACGGGACGCACGGGCTGCGGCCTGGGGTGCTCGAGCTCGTCGAGGCGCGCGTCGATGGCCGAGAGCGTCGCGTAGATGGCGTCGCGCTGCCGGCCGTAGTGCTTGAACAGCACGATGCCGAGCGTCACGAGCGCGGCGCTGACGGTGAACATGACGCCGCCGGTGACGAGGGTGGGGACGTCGCGGCTGGCGGCTCCGACGAGGAGGACGATGCCCGAGGGGAAGTGGCCGAAGATGCCGGCGCCGAGCGCGAGGCCCGCCGGCCAGCGGCGCGGCAGCTGCGCTTCGACGCGGCCGTGCAGCTCGAGCAGCTGCGGCTGGTCGAGCGCCTCGAGCTGGGCCTGGGTGGGTGCGTCCGCAGGCAGCGGAGCGGCAGCCAGCGTGAGCGCCAGCGCCAGCAGCGTCATGGGTCAGCGAAGGCGATCGAGCTTCGCGCGCGCGTCGGACTGGAGCTCGGGGCGCACGTCGGTCGCGGTCGAGGCCACGTACTTCTCGTAGTAGCTCTTCGCGTCGGTCGGGCGGTTCATGCCGGTGTACGCCTCGGCGAGGCCGTAGAGCGGCGAGGCCATGTTCGGGTCGAGCTTGAGCGCGTACTGGTAGTCGACGGCGGCTTCCTGGAAGCGGCGCAGGCCGATGAGGGCGCTGCCGCGGGCGACGTAGCCGACGGTGAGCGCGGGCTCGAGCTGCAGCGCGGCGCTCAAGGAGGAGAGCGCGCTGGCGTAGTCGCGGCCGGCGATCTGCTTGACGCCCTGCTCGTAGTAGCCGCGCGCCTGGACGCGGGTCGAGTCGGCGACGGGGCCGGTGCCGGGCGGCTTCCCGGCGGCCTGCGGCGAGCTGCCGGAGCCGGCGGCCATCTTCGCCTGAGCGCGCGCGATGTTGTCCTGCGCGCTCTTCTTCACGCTGGCGTCCTGGGTGAGCTGGGAGACCACGTTCCACTGGTCGATCGCCTGGCCGTAGTAGCCGAGCACCGCGTAGGTGTTGCCGAGCTTGAAGCGGGCCTCGACGTTCGAGGGGTCGGCGTGGACGGCGTCGGCGTAGGCGAACGAGGCCTCGCGGTACTTCTTCTCGCTCATGAACTTGTCGCCGTCGGCGATGCGGCGCGAGGCGGCGGCGGGGATCGGCTGCGCCGAGGCGGGCTGCTGCTGCGTGTTCGAGGGCGGCGGGTTGTTGTTCGCCGGCGGGGGATTGTTGTTGGCCGGGGGCGGCGTGTTGCTCGCCTGCTGCTGGCTCGAGGCGGTCGCGGCGCGCAGGGTGGTGATGAACTCCTTGGCCTTGTCGATCCACTTCTGCTCGGTGGGGCGCTTCTCTTTCTTGAGGTACTCCTCGTAGGCGGCGATCGCCTTGGGCGCATCACCGAGCTGCCGGTAGCTCTCGCCGAGGCCGTAGAAGCCGTCGGGATCGTTGGGGTCGAGCTTCGTGTACTGCTCGTACGCGGCGGCGGCGGTCTTGAAGTCCGACGTCTTGCGCGAGCTGTAGCCCAGGTTGAACCAGGCGAGCTTGAACGCGGGGTCGGCCTCGGTGGCCGCCTTGAACTGGGCGATCGCCTCGTCGCGCTTACCCTGCTTGAACAGGGCGCTGCCCATGCCGTTGAGCGCCGGGGCCCAGTTCGGGGTGGCGTTGAGCGCTTCCTTGTAGGCTGCGATGGCGACGTCGTACTGCTGGCCCTCGAGGGCCTTCTCGGCGCGATCGAAGTTCGCCTTCGCGGCAGGGGACGGGGTGACCGCCGCTGCCGCCAGCGTCACAACGAGGAGGAGTGCGTTCATACGTGCTCCGTACGACTAACAAAATTCGGGCCGGTGTGCGACCGACGGATGGGATCCCAAATTCATCAGTTGCCGGAGAACAGCGGAACGCTCATTCCGGTTCCACCGCTCGGAGCCGCTATGACGCGCGCGTCGCGCCGACGCTACTGAGCGGCGACCTTCCGTGCCTCGGCCTCGCGCTTGAGGTCGGCGGCGAAGGTCTCGAAGTTGGCGGTGAAGTCGGGCATCTCCTTCTCGGCAGAGCCGAGGAAGAGGCCCGAGTAGGTCTCGGACATGGCGACGACGGTGCCTCCGTCTTTCTGGAGCAGCGTGAAGTGGCGGACGCCGAGGAACATGCCGTTGCCGTCCTCCCAGACCATCTTGGTGGGCGCGTCGAACTCGCTGACGGTGAGCGTGAACGTGCGGTCGGGCGCGACCTTCGAGACGAGCGAGAGCTTCTCGCCCTTGGCGATCGTTCCCTCGAGCTTCGTGACGGTCGAGTTCCACTTCGTGAAGGCGGCCGAGTCGGTGAGGACGCTCCAGACGGTCTTCGGCTCGGCGGAGACGAAGATGGCGACGCTGTAGTCGAGCGCGTTGTCGGTGCGCGTGCGAATCGCCTTGCCGTCGGCGGTCAGCGTCGCGGGATCTTTCACCTGGCGGACGGTGGAGCAGGCGCCGGCGAGCAGCGCGGCGACGAAGAGGGCGCGCTTCATCTCTTCACCCGCGCGCGGTTGTTCTTCGGGCCGTGCTCGAGCTCTATGCGGCCGAGCACCTCGAGCACCGGGGTGACGTAGTTCGCGAAGCGGCCGCGGTAGCCCTTGCGCAGCCCGTAGTACCCGCCGACGGGGTTCTTCGGGTCGCGCGCCCAGGCTTCGATGCTGCCCTCGGGCGTCGGCTTGCCTTCGTCGGCGTTGCCGAGCGGCACCCAGTCGCCGCGCTTCGCCAGCATGGCGGGGAGATCGTCGAGGCAACGCAGCTGGTACGAGAGCTTCGTCGTGCCGACCTGCACGACGAGCGCGGGCGGGTCGAGCGCCTCGTCCTTCCACGCCTGGTACTCGGACGAGAGCGACGGCGTCTTGAGCACCCAGGGATCGTCGGGGGTGCCGTTTCCGTACGTGACCTTCGGCTTCGACGGCTTCTTGGGAGTGGGCATGGCCCGAAGGCATAGGACTCCAAAGGTGACGTCTTATGTCACATATGAAAACGTCGTCTTCATGCGGGCTTCACGGTTGCTGCGGATGCTGCTGCTGCTCCAGAACCGGGGGCGGCTGACCTGCTCGCAGCTCGCGGTCGAGCTCGAGGTGGCGCGGCGCACGGTGCTGCGCGATCTCGACGCGCTCACCGAGGCGGGGTTGCCGGTGGTGGTGACGCGCGGGGCGCGCGGCGGCGTCGAGCTCGGCTTCAACTACCGGTCGCGGCTGACCGGGCTCTCGGCGGCCGAAGCGGAGGCGCTCGGCGTCATCTTGAGCGCGCGGCCGGTGATGCTCGATGCCGTCGGGCTCGCGCCCGCGGCCCAGGCGGCGCGCAGCAAGCTGCTCGAGTCGCTGCCCGACGGCGTCCGCGAGCGGGCGGCGGCCGCGAGCGCGCGGTTTCGGACCGAGGTCGAGCCGGCGGGAGAGCTCGACCCGCGGCTCGCGCCGCTCGCGAAGGCGATCCGCGAGAAGCGGAAGGTCCGCATCCGCGGGCGCAAGGGCGCGACGCGGACGATTCACCCCGTCGCGCTCGTGCTCGGCCCCTCCGGGTGGGTCATCGAAGATGCCGTCGGGGCTGCGGTGCCGCTCTCGAGCTGCGGGGACATCAACATCTCGGCGCTGCGGTTCGCGGAGCGGGCAGCGGGAGTCGCACCGGCGTGACGCCTCTTCGGCCTCCACGTTGATTGCCGAATCGGGACTGCGCAGTGTGAGCGCATGCGTGCTGCGCTCCTGCTCGTCGTGCTCTGCGGCTGTGGCCCCTCGTCGACCCACTCGCGCTTCGGCCACTTCACGGTCGAGACGAAGAGCGACGCGCTGGCCACGCTCTCCGGCACGCTGCGGGTGAGCGTCGGCGGCGTCGCGGCGTACGACGTTCAGCGCGTCGACGAGCGGACCGTGCGCTTCACCGTGCAGGGCGCGCCGGAGACGGGCAACGCGGACATCGTGGCGAGGACGGCGTCGGGGTCGGTGAAGATCGGCACGCTGTATTACTCCGCGCCCGCCGACGCGCGGCTCGAGCGCCTGGTGGCGTTCGGCGCGAGCCTCACCATGGGCTCGCAGGACGCGAGCATCTCGCAGCGCGCGCAGCTGATGGGGCCGGCCGCGCAGCTCGCGCGGGCGACGGGCGCGTACCTGCCGCTGCCGCTGGTGAAGACCGGTACCCTGCCCGCCCTCGAGGTGCGCGACATCGACCCCGTCGCCTGCCGCGCGCGCGACGCGAACGTGTTCGAGGTGATCGGCTCGCGGGTGCAGGCCGAGCTGATCGAGAAGCTGAAGGACTCGAACGGGGACGTCGCCATCGCGAAGGCGCGCCTCGATCCCGCCATCGAGGTGCGGAACGTCGCCATCGGCGGCTTCCGCGTCTCGGAGACGATCGGCGGCGCGCAGTCGTTCTTCGGGCGCGTGCTCGAGCACCTGGTCTGGGACGCGCAGGTCGACTCGGCCGGGCTGGTCGAGCCGCCGAAGGAGACGATGATCGATCGCGTCGTGGCGCTGAGGCCGACGACGCTGCTGACGACCGACCTGTTCGGCAACGACTTCAACAACGTGAACGTGTACGCGCCGGGGGTCCCCGACCTTGCGCCGCTGACCTCGACGGCGGACATGCGCGCGAGCCTGAAGGCCGTGCTGGACCGGCTCGAGCCGCTCGGCGCCGAGCTGTTCATCGCGACCGGGCCCGACGCCACGCTGCTGCCGCAGTACGACGCGAAGATCGCCGCGCTCAAGGCAGAGGGCTTCTCCGACGCCGACGCGACCGGCTGGCGCGACACGCTGCGCGCGCGCATCGGCGAGTACAACGCGGTGCTGCGCGAGGAGGCCGCGGCGCGGCCGTGGGTTCACGTCGTCGAGCTCGCCGCAAAGGTGGACGACGTGGTCCAACACGGCGTCGAGGTCGGGGGAGCCCACCTCGAGGGCTCGCCCTTCGGCGGGCTGTTCTCGCTCGACTCGATGCACTTCTCGGATACGGGCTACGCGGTGCTCGCGAACCTTTTCCTCGATGCGATGGATGCCGCCTGGGGGACGAAGCTGCCCCGTGTGGATCCGGCCGAGGTGATGAAAGCCGACCCGTCGTCGGTGGAGGCGCTGCGCAAGGCAGGCCTCCACTGCGCCGGTCAGTGACTCAGCCGACCAGCTTCTTCACGGCCGCGACCACCGCGGCGGGCGTGAGGCCGAGCTTCTCGTAGATGACCTCCCACGGCGCCGAGGCGCCGTAGCGGTCGACGCCGATCGCGATGCCGCGATCGCCCAACCACTCGCGCCAGCCGAACGTGACGCCCGCCTCGATCGACACGCGCGCGGTGATCGACGGCGGCAGCACCTCGTCGCGGTACGACTGCGGCTGGGCGCGGAAGGCCTCCCAGCACGGCATCGAGACGACGCGCGCGGCGATGCCGTCTTTCTCGAGCTGCGCCTGGGCGGCGAGCGCGAACTGCACCTCGGAGCCGCTCGAGAGGATGATCGCCTTCGGGTTCGCCGCGTCGGAGAGCACGTACGCGCCCTGGTGCAGGCCGCGAGCGTGGCCGAGCTTCGAGCGATCCAACCCGCCGACCTTCTGCCGCGAGAGGATGATGCCGGTCGGGCCGTGGTTGCGCTCGAGCGCGAGGCGCCAGGCCTCGGCGCACTCGGCGCCGTCGCACGGGCGCACCGTGTAGATGCCGGGCATCGCGCGCAAAGACGCGAGGTGCTCGACGGCCTGGTGCGTGGGGCCGTCTTCACCCAGGCCGACCGAGTCGTGCGTCCACACGTGAATCACCGGCAGGTGGCTGAGCGCGGCGAGGCGGACGGCCGGCCGCATGTAGTCGCTGAAGCAGAAGAAGGTGGCGTCGTAGGGGCGGACTCCGCCGTGGTAGGCCATGCCGTTGCTGATGGCGGCCATGCCGTGCTCGCGGATGCCGTAGGCGATGTTGCGGCCGCTGCCCTTCTGGCCCTCGAAGAAGCCGAACTCCTTGATCTGGGTCTTGGTGGAGCCGCCGAGGTCGGCGTCTCCGCCGATGAGCTCGGGGAGCTTCGCGGCGAGCGCGGTGAGGACCTTGCCGGCGGTGGTGCGCGTCTCGGCGGACTCGTTCTTGAACTGGGGAAGAATGGCCTCCCAGTCGAAGCCCTTCGGGAGCTCGAACTTCTGGCGGCGGCGCCACTCTTCGGCGAGCTCGGGGAACTCCTTCGCGTAGGCGTCGAGCTTCTGCTGCCAGGCCTTCTCGGCGGCGGTGCCCTTCTCGACCGCGCTGCGGAAGTTCTTCAGCGCCTCTTCGGGGACGAAGAACTTCTTGTCGGGATCCCAGCCGAGCGCCTTCTTGGTGAGCGCGATCTCGTCGTTGCCCAGGGGGCTGCCGTGCGACGACGACTTGCCCTGCTTGTTCGGCGAGCCATAGCCGATGGTCGTCTTCACGACGATGAGCGACGGCTTGCCGGTCTCGGCCTTCGCGGCGGCGATCGCGGCGTCGAGGCCGTTCAGATCGTGGTTGCCGTCTTTGACGTGCTGCACGTGCCAGCCGTACGACTCGTAGCGCTTGCCGACGTCCTCGCTGAAGCAGAGGTTCGCGGGGCCGTCGAGCGTGACGTCGTTGGCGTCGTAGAGGCAGATGAGCTTGCCGAGCTTCAGGTGGCCGGCGAGCGAGGCGGCCTCGCAGGTGACGCCCTCCATCACGTCGCCGTCGCTGATGAGCGCGTAGGTGTAGTGATCGACGAGCGTGTGGCCGGGCTTGTTGAAGCGGTTCGCGAGCGCGCGCTCCGCGAGGGCCATGCCGACGGCGTTGGCGTGGCCCTGGCCGAGCGGGCCGGTGGTGGCCTCGACTCCGGGGGCGTAGCCGTACTCGGGGTGACCGGGCGTCTTCGACTCGTACTGGCGGAAGGAGAGCAGGTCCTCCATCGAGACGTCGTAGCCGGTGACGTGCAGGAGCGCGTAGAGCAGCATCGAGCCGTGGCCGGCGCTGAGCACGAAGCGATCGCGGTCGGCCCAGCTCGGGCTCTTCGGGTTGTGCTTGAGGTGCCGCTGCCAGAGCACGTACGCCATCGGAGCGGCGCCGAGCGGCAGGCCCGGGTGGCCGGAGTCGGCTTTCTGCACCGCATCGATCGCGAGCGTGCGCAGCGTGTTGATGCAGAGGAAGTCGAGATCGTTCTGGGCCATGGGCGCGGGTTGTACCGCGCGGCCCGACGGAGATCAGCCTCGACGTTTTCCTGGCGATCGCCCCACGGGACGCCGCAGGCGCCCCTGCTCCGCCTTCGGGCTGACACCCTTCGGCGTCGCGGCGATCGCGTCTCTTACGCTTCGCCTTCGCCGGCGAGGTAGCTCAGGATGACTTCGTCGAGGCTCTTCTCGCTGATCAGGTCTTCACCGAAGAGCGTCTCGACGCCGACTTCGTTGATCTTGGGAACCTCTTTGAGCTCGCGCGCCGCGAGCACCTCGGGCGGCAGCGGCTTGGGCGGAGCAGCCTTCGCGCCGGGGATGCCGGCGGTCGCGGCGGTGTTCACGCCCATCGCCTTGGCGGCGGCCTGGGCGGCGGCGGCCTCTTTCTCGTTGGCGAGCTGACCGGGCTGGTAGTGCCGCGAGTGGACGTTCTCGATGTTGTCGTAGGTGCCGCCGATGAGGTTCCGCAGCATCTCTTTGTGCTGCTCCTCCATCATCTCTTTGACGAGCTCGGCGAGGTTCTCGGCCTTGACGATGTCGGCGTAGGAGGTCTTCTTCGAGGCGAGGATGTTCCCGCCCACGAACAGGTGCGTGATGATGTGAGGATTCGAGATGCCCGAGTCCTCGGTCTGCACGTGGTAGACCTTCCCCTTGTGCTTGATGTTGTGGTTGAAGCCGGTGACGGCTTTTTCGAAGGTCTTCGGCATGGCGTGAGGCGCGGCTGAAGGTATCAGAGATTGAAGCCAAGTCGACGAGCCTGCTCGGGGGTGTTGACGCTTTCCACCACGCGCGGGTCTTCGAGCTTCACGTGCGTGAACGGTGACGACGCGACGAGCTCGCGCATGGACGGGTTGGTGACGAGCCGATCGCGCCAGGTCGGGCCCCACTCGGCGAGGTAGATGCCGGGGAACGGCTCGTCGCCGAACAGCGCGGCGCCTCGGGTGGCGATGAGCGGCTGCACCGCCTCGACCGTCACGAACGGCATGTCGGCGGCGACGACCAGGACGTGGGGCGTCGAGGCCTTCAGCAGCGCGGTGACGACTCCGCCGGGGGCGCCTTTGCCGGGCACGACGTCTTCGGTGATGACGAGCGTCTCGCGGCAGAGCGCCCCGAGGTCGAGCAGGCGCTCGAGCAGCGTCCGCCCCTGGTAACGCAGCTGTCCCTTGTCGCGGCCGCCGAGGCGGGAGCCTTTTCCACCGTTGAGGATGGCGAGCGAGAGTTCCATGTCCTACATGCGATTTGACTCCAGAGTCGCGAGACGTGCTATGCGCCGCGCATTGAGCACTTCAGGGGAGCAGCTCATGAGCCAGCCGTTGCCTGAACGAGCAAGTCGTGCGCGGGTCGCCGTCCCGGTGGTCGCGGCGCCTCCGGTGCTGAAGCCGAGCCTCATCCCCTTCGACGTGATTCAGGACTACGAGCGCGAGCTGGCGATCGCCGAGCGCGAGGCCGCCGAGGCCGCGAAGCGGGCGGCCGTGGCTGCGCCGCTGAAGAGCTCGGCCGAGGCCGAGTCGGTCGAGTCGATCGCGTACGTCACGCAGGGCCCCGCGGATCCCGAGGTGGCGATGCTGGCGCTGTCGCAGGTGCCGCAGTTTCAGACGCTGCCGCGGCCGTCGCTGATGGCGATGGCGACCGCCTCCTGGCAGGAAGACGTGCCGGCCGGAGAGTTCCTCTTCCTCGAGGGCGACCGCGCGGACTCGTTCTTCGTGGTGGTCGACGGGACGCTCGAGATCCTGCGCCAGCGCGACGGCCGCGAGGTGGCGCTGCGCCACATCGGCCGCGGCGAGGCGATCGGCCTGTTCGGGCTGTTCTCGGGCCAGCTGCGCGCGGCTTCGGCCCGCGCGATCGGTGATGCGGTGGTGCTCGAGGTGCCGTGCTCCGAGCTCAAGACGCTGATCGATCGCGACGACGAGCTGCACAACAACCTGCTGCGCTTCTACCGCGAGCGGATCCTCGAGGGCTTCGTCGGAGCGAGCCGCCTCTTCGCCGACGTCGACTCGATCGCGCGCGCGCGCATCATCGGCCGGTTCCTGCACCGCAACCTGGCGAAGGGCGAGACGCTCATTCAGCCCGGCGAGGTCGCGAACGCGGTGCTCGTCGTCACGCACGGCTCGCTGCTCATCGAAGAGCGCGCGCGGCCGGGCTCGAGCCCGCGGCAGTTCGAGGTCGGTGAGGGGCAGTTCCTCGCCATGACCGGAGCCATGTCTGGGCTGCCTTCGCGCATGAGGGTGTACGCGGAGGCAGAGGCTTCGGTGGTGATGCTGGGTCATCGGGAGCTCGCGGAGCTGATGCGCGATTACCCGGCGCTCAGAGGGTTGCCGACGCGGCTGCCGACGCTGACGCGGCAGCTCGATCGCGACGTGTTCTGCGGGCACACCGGCGTTCCGGGCTTGTGAGCGGGAGCCGCGGGGGCTGCGCACGGCCCCGAACCGCGGACCTGACCCGTCAGAACTGGAAGTAGACGTACGGCTGCGTCTCGAAGCTGGCGATCTGGCGGATCGCCAGCCCCAGGCCCACGAGCGCGGCGGCTCGCGCGAGGACGGGCATCTTCACGAAGAGCTCTCCCGTCTTCACGAAGACGGGCTTGGGCATGAAGTAGAAGACGAGCGCCGCGGCCATGCCGCCCCACGCGAGGCTCGAGACGTTCGCGAGGCCGCCGCTGAACTTGAACATCTGCTGGAACATCTCGATCGCCTTGCCGGTCGTGTCGGCGCGGAAGAAGACGCGCGCGAAGATGACGGCGAACATCATCCACGACCAGCCGATCGCGACCTGCCACCAGCGCTCGTACTTCGGCTTGCCCCACACCCACCACTTGATGCGCGTGAGCATCAGCAGCACGCCGTGGATGCCGCCCCAGAGCATGAACTTCCAGTCGGCGCCGTGCCACAGACCGCCCCAGGTCATCACCAGCATCGTGTTGCGCAGCGTCTGGTACTTCGTGCCCTGGTTTCCGCCGAGCGGGCGGTACAGGTAGTCGCGCAGCCACGTCGACAGCGAGATGTGCCAGCGGTTCCAGAACTCGAACAGGTTTCGCGCGTGGTACGGCTTGTTGAAGTTCTCGGGGAACTTGAAGCCGAAGAGCTGCGCGGCGCCGATGGCGATGTCCGAGTACGCCGAGAAGTCGAAGTAGATGTAGAAGGTGTAGGCGGTCGTCGCGAGCACGCACTCGAGCGAGGAGAAGTTCTGCGGGTTCGCGTAGACGCGGTCGATGAGCGCCACCGCCATCACGTCGGCGAGCAGCAGCTTCTTCGCCACGCCCTGCGCGATGCGGAACAGGCCCCACGCGCCCTCGTCGGCGGTGATGGAGGGCTTCTTGTCGAACTGATCCATCAGGTCCTTCGCGCGGACGATGGGTCCGGCGACGACCTGCGGGAAGAAGAGCTTGAAGACCAGGTGATCGAAGAGCGTCTTCCGGCCGCTCGCGTCGCCGCGGTAGACGTCGACGACGTAGCTGACCGCCTGGAACGCGACGAACGAGAGGCCGACCGGCAGCAGCAGGCCGAGCGGCTTCGGCGGCTCGCCGAGATCGAAGCGCGCCGCCAGCGTGCCCGCGCTCGCGAGCACCAGGTCGAGGTACTTGAAGACGAAGAGCCCGCCCAGGTGCCACGTCAGCGCCGCGTAGAGGACCGCTTTGCGCGCGAGCGGGTGCTTGAACCGCTCGAGGCCCTGCCCCGCGAGGAAGTTCACCAGCGCGTAGCCCATGAACAGGACCAGCGGCGCCGGCTTCCACGCCGCGTAGAACGCGAGCGAGGCGACCAGGAGCACGCCCATGCGGGCGAGCTTCTTCTCGTGGACGGCCCAGTAGGCCGCGAACGTCAGGCCGACCAGCAGCATGAACTGGATGCTGTGGAACATCATGGCGCCTGTCCTCCTTGCGCCGGCGCTCCCTGCGCCATCGGCTTCTTGAGCCAGCTGTCGTACGCCTCGAGGAGATCGTCGACCATCTCGGTCGCGAGCAGGCGGTAGCCCTCGTGGGTGAGGTGGACGTGATCTTTGTTCGCGAGCGGCGGCTTGGTGCGCCGCCACTTCTCGATCGAGCCCTCGCCGCCCATCGCCTCGCGGGTCTCCCAGAAGGCGCAGTCGTTGCGCGCGGCGACCTCGCGGAGGATCTCGTAGATCTCGTCCATCGACTCGGTCTCCCTCCACGTCGTCGCCTTCTTCTTCTTCGACATGCGGTCCGTCGGGCCGAGGAAGAGGCAGGCGGCGTCGGGCGCCGCGATGCGCAGGTTCGCGATGATCTTCGGGTACGCCGCCCTCACCTGCTCGAGCGTCGGGATCGGCAGCGCCGCCTCGTTGGTGCCGTAGAACAGCACGTAGAGATCCGGCTGGCGCGCCTTGAGCTGGGCCACCAGCGAGTCCGAGTCGTAGTTGGAGAACGTGATCGCCGTGCTGCCCGGCAGGCCGAGCGCGTCGTAGACGACGCCGGCGCGCATCAGCTCGTGCGAGACGCCGAGGACGGTGGCGTCGCCGGGGCCGGGGTTCTCGATGCGGATGGTGTGCTTCGCGCCGCTGGCGCCGAGCTCGACCACGCGCACCCGCGTCATCGTCTCCGGCGGAGGCGGGTTGACCTTCTTCTCCTGCTTCGCGTCGAGGGAGATCTTCAGCGGGCCCATGCCCGGCTCCTCGAGCACGTAGACCTGCACGCGCGCGCTGTCGTCGTCTCCGCCGCGCGGCTCGTCGAACGTGAACTGCGCGGCCGAGCCCGGCTTGCCGACGGCGCGGATGCCGGTGAGGCCCCAGCGCTCGCCGGGCGTCTTGAGCTTCATCGCGTCGAGGAGGTTCCACTGCCCTTCCAGCGTGCGCTCGACTCCCGAGCGCTCCAGGCGCTCGAACGCCTTGCCCGCCGCCACGTAGCCGCGGCCGGCGTAGCCGAAGCGATCGGCGAGGATGCTGCGCGCCGTGTCGGTGAAGTGCTGCGCCGCCGTGTGCGAGGCGCCGATCTGGAGGATCGCGACCCGCCCCGCCTTCGTCGTCTCGAGCTGCTTCAGCCTCTCGAAGAAGCGCGCGAGCCCCTGCGGGTTCGAGAGGCCCGGGCCCCACGGGTACCGCGCGGGTTGCGGCCGGCCGGCGTCCGCGGTGCCCGCATCGGACGGCGCCAGGCTCGCGACGCCGGCGTCCAGGAGGCCGGGCCTGCCGGCGTCGCGGGCGGCGAGCGGTGGAGGCGCGGCGCCGGCATCGCGGCCGGGCGTCGAACCTGCGTCGCCGATCGGGAGCACCGCGCCTGCGTCGCGGAGCCGGCCTTCGCTGCCGCCATCGCGCGAGCGGGCGGTGCCCCCGTCGCGCGAGCGCGTGCCGCCGTCGCGCGCCTTGCCTTCGCCCGAGGCGGTCAGCACGTGCGGCACGAGCCAGCGGCGCGCGACCGGCGCGGTGATGCGGTTCTGCATGCGGGCCGCCATCAGGCGCGCTTCGTTCTTCTGGCGCGCGCGCTCGAGCGCGGTGTCGAAGAGGTAGCCGAAGACGTCGCCGCCCACGCCGATCGGGTGAACGAGGTCTTCGTTCATCAGGCCGCCGTTCCACCAGCGCTCGATGGAGCCCTCGCCTCCCATCGCGGCCTGCATGTCCCAGATCGCGACGCGCTTCTCGCGCGCGACGTCGTGGAGGAACCCGGAGACGATGGCGGTCTCCTTGCGCGCGTTGATGCTCTTGTCCATGCGCCAGACTCCGGCGTCCGGAGGCGAGGCGATGAGGATGGCCGCCTGCGGCGCCCAGCGGCGCACGCGGTCGATGAGGACCTCGAAGTTCTTCCGCGCCTCGTCGGGGGTGTAGCGGTTGAGCGAGAGGTCGAACGCCTCGTTGCCGCCCATCATCAGCACGACGAGCGCGGGGCGGCGGGCGAGCAGCTGCGCGCCGAAGACGTCCTCGTTGGCGCGCAGGAAGACGTACGCGGTGCCGCCGGGCAGGCCGAGCGAGTCGAAGATGACGCCGGGGAGCCCGGTCTCGAGGCTCACGCCGTCGACGCGCACCGGGCCGGCGCGGGTCTTGAGCTCGAGCTTCTTGCTGCCCTCGGGGATCTCGATGATCGCCGTGGCGGGGCGCACGGCGTCTCCCTCGGTGGAGAGCTCGGCCTCGACGTTGCCGTCGATCTTCACCTCGAGCTCGCCGCCGTTCGGCTGCGTGCCGATGAACAGCTCGGCGATGCGCTGGCCGCTGACGTTGAACCAGACCGACTGCGAGTCGTTGGCCTTCGCGCTGAACGCGACGCCGGCGAGGCCGAGCGACTTCGACCAGTCCTGGTCGGTGAGCTTGTCGATGTCCCAGCCGTTGGTCGCCTTGCCGCAGCGGACGTCGCGGCCGGCGTTGCGCGTCGGGCGATCGACGTACATGTACCCGGCGCCACCCGGCCCGTGCCGCGCCATCAGCCGGCGGCGCGCGACGTCGGTGATGTGATCGGACGCGATGAGCGAGGTGCCGAGGACGACGACGCGCACCGGGTTGCGCGCGGTCGGCTCGCGGGCGGCGCGCAGCGCGGAGAAGAACGGCTCCATCGCGGTGCGCGTACAGGTGCCGTCGGCGGCCTCCTGCACGCACGGGTCCTCGATGTCGACGTGCACGGCCTGGACCTTCTTGATGACCTGCTCCCACTTCTGGCCTTCGCGCTCGTCTTCGTACGAGAGGCCGCGGGAGATGCGGCTCTTGGTGCCGCCTCCGCCCGAGAAGTCGAGCTCGGGCAGGACGAGCGCCTTCTCGGGGTCGTCGGGCAGCACCGCGACCGTCGGCGGAGCGGCCTGGTTCGCCTTCGGCCACACCGCGCCGAGCATCGTCCGGCCGGGGCGGGAGGTGAGCTCGGGGAAGGCCTTGAACGCGGCGGGCAGCGGCGGAATCAACGACGGGACCACGGCGAGTACGACCACCGTGAGCATCGTGGCTCCGACCGGATGAAGCTTGAAGAAACGCCGCAACAGGGCCCGGAGTATCGGTGTTTCCCACCGGGCCGCTCAAGGCGTTCGACAGGGCGTTTTGAAGCGGCAAGTTGTGGCGCGGACGTGTCTTTCGGGGCGGCGTGGGAGGTAGTGTGGCGGCGATGCGCGGTCTCGCCGCACTCCTGCTCGTCGCTGCGTGCTCGGCTCCCACGCCGCCGCCCCTGCGGGCCGTCGCGGTGGACGCGGTCCACGACTTCGGGCGCGTGAGCGGGCCCAAGACGATGGCCGTCACCCTGCGAAACGCCGGAACCGCGGCCGTGGCGGTCACGGCGTTCGAGAACGAGACGGGCGATGCGGCGTTCACCGCCGAGTTCTCACCCTTCACGCTGGCGGTGGGCGCCCGCGTCTCCGTCCCCGTGACGTTCAGCGCTGTCGACGGCTCACACGAAGCGACGTTCGTCGTGCGCTTCGACGGCGGCGAGGTGCGGACACGGCTCGTCGGCGTCGGCGTGGGGGATTGCGCGGCGCCGAGCGGGATCACCTTCGGCAACGTCGCGATCGGCGACGTGGGGCGGCAGAGCATCACGATTCGCAACAGCTCGGCGAACGCGAGCAGCGTGCACCTCGGTGCGATCGAGAGCGACGTCTTCCGCGCGAGCGAGATCGGCACGATCGTGGTGGCCCCCGGCGAGGGCCGGACGATCGACTTCAGCTTCACTCCGACCGCGCTGCAGGACTACGCGACGGGCTTCACCTGGCGAAGCGGTGCGTGCCCGGAGCAGACGGTGCTGCTCACCGGCGCCGGTGTCCGCGAGGTGTTGAGCTGCGACGCGCTCGACTTCGGCTACGTCTTTCCCGGCGCGGCTGCGACGCGGTCGCTCATGCTCAGGAACATCGGCCAGACGCCGGTGACGCTGGTGCCCGGTTCGGCGGGCTCGGAGTGGACGGTGCCCGCGCTGCCGGTCACGGTGCCCGGAAACTCGGAGGCGATGGTGCCGGTCACCTTCAAACCGACGACGCTCGGCATCAAGGTCGCCATGTTGCCGCTGAGCACTTCGCACGCCACGCAGCGCACGTTGAGCTGCCGCTTGCGCGGCGGAGGCGGCGGGCCGGACATCGAGGTGACTCCGCGTGCAGTCGACTTCGGAGAGGTGCCCTACTTCGCCACCGGCTCGTACGGCGCCCAGCGTGAGATCGTGATCACGAACGTCGGCATCCGGCCCCAGGTGCTCGATGCCGCCGCGAACCTCAAGCTCGGCGCAGTGACCGTCACGCCGAAGAACGCCGGCTCACCGCTCTCGGCGATCTGCGTCGGCCGCTGGGACGCCGTGTCGGGATGCACCGGCGGGTTCGGCCCCTCCTACGCCCCGGGGCTCGGCATCGTCGCGGGCCCCGAAGGTCGGCTCGCCGTCCCGATCCGAGTGCTGCCCGACGCAGCCGGCAAGGACCTGGAGTGGGACGTCGCGTTCGCGTCCAACGACCTGGACGAGCCGACGGTGACGGTCAACGTGAAGGCGCGCGCGGTGGCCTTGCCGCCGTGCCAGTACACGGTGACGCCTTCGTCGATCGACTTCGGCACGATGCCCGGTCAGCCGCGCGAGCAGCTCGTCACGATTCGCAACGACGGCACTGCGCCGGACGCCCGCTGCCTCATCGATCGCGTCGCGCTGGCGCCGGGCACCGCGGCCATCTACTCGCTCGCGACGCCGTTCTCGCCGCTCTCGCTGGCTCCCGGCGCGAGCACGAGCGTGACCGTGCGCGCGAGCGCGGTCGCTGCCGCCGGAGCGGCTGCCGGCACGCTGGAGATCTTCGCGTCCTCGCCGGTGACTCCGGTGTTTCAGGTGCCCATCACCGGCTCCGTGGTGCCGACGTGCGTCGCGGTGACGCCCGCCTCTTCGGATTGGGGCGTGGTCCAGACCGGCTGCAACGGAGCGACGCGGACGTTCCGGTGGTTCACCGGCTGCGCCAACACGACGGTGACCGGCTGGGCGGTGACGGGCAGTGGTTTCACTGCCGGGGCGTCGGGCGCGAACGGCGTCGACCTCACCTACGCCCCTTCCAGCGCCGGCGCACATACGGGCGCGCTTCGCATCACGGCGCAACAAGACGGCCAGGCGGTGATCTACGAGGTGCCGCTCCAGGGCCGAGCCGACGCGACGGGGGCCAACGTCGAGACGTTCACGTGGTCCGGCAAGGTCGACGTGCTGCTGGTGATGGATGAGATGTTCGACGTTCAGGATGCGTTCGCGAAGAACGTCGCCTCGTTCCTGCCGCCACCCTCCTCCAGTGTCGATTGGCAGCTCGGGCTCATTCGCGGCGTCGTCGACTGGCCACTGCCGGCCGGGGAGCTGCTCGGGAGCCCCGTCATCATGCGGTCGTCGACGCCGAACGTGCAGCAGTCGCTCGCGGATCGCCTGTACCAGCTCGGCCGCCACGGCGCCTTCGAAGGCAGCGCAGAGCCCGCGCGCCTGGCGCTGACCCCTCCGATGTCGGTTGGCGCGAACGCCGGTTTCCTGCGCCCTGACGCTGCGCTCGCGATCGTCGGGCTCAGCCAGGATGCGGAGTACCAGCCCGCCCCCGCCGACTTCTACGCGGCGTTCTTCGGTGGCTTGAAGCCACGCGGCCTCGTCACCTTCCACATTCAGGGGCCCTTTCTGCCGCAGTCGCCGTCCGGCTGCAGCTACGCGTGCGGCAGCAGCTGCGACACCGCGAGCCGCCACGCGCTGCTGGCCGCGCTCGATGGCCTGGAAGAGGAGATCTGCACGACCGACTGGCCGGGAACCCTCGCCCGCCTCGGCGCCGCCGCGTTCAATCGCTCGCCGTACCACTACCTCGCGGGCGACCCGGCGCCGGGCACGCTCTCGCTCGAGGTCGGCGGCGTGACGCTGCCGGCGAGCGCGTGGGCGCGTGACCCGATCCGCAACGCGGTGACGGTGGCTCCGCCGTACCGGCCCGCGACGGGCGCCCCGCTGACGGTGCGGTACGTCGCGGCCTGCCACTGACTACGAGCGCAGGTCGGCCTCGAGCGCCGCGCGCTGCGCTTCGCTGAGCGCAGTCTCGACGGAGATCTCCGGCAGATCGCAGCCGAGCGCGACCGGCGTCTGCCCCTTCAGCGGAAACCTGATGTAGTGCACCGACGAGAGGCGCCCGTCGGAGATCTGCCGCGGATCGAACGTGGGCCGCACCTTCGTGCCGTCGGCCAGCTTCGCGTAGATGCACTTCGGCAGGTCGAGCCAGCGGCGCAGCTTCTCGTCGCGCTCGGCGGGGGTTTCGATCTCGATGAGCAGCGTGGCGCCGAGCTCGCCGTCGGCTCCGAGCAGCTCGTTGTACGTCTCGAGCTCGTGCTGGATGTCGGCCTCGCGGACGATGCGCTCGGTGAGCATCATCTCCTGCACCTGGTAGCGCACCGTGTCGCGGTTCTCGAAGAGGAACGTCAGGTTCGGGCCGACGTGAATGCGCCGCGCGGCCTTCGCCTCGAGCACGGCCGGGCGGGTCTGCTCGCGGTGGTCGCGGTACGTCTGGTAGTCGACGAGCTCGGAACGCTGCACCGGCTTCATGTGGGTTGAACCTTCGTCGGAAAGCCGTCTTCCCGGTACGCGCGGGCGAGCACCGTCATCGGGTGCATCGGCTTCTTACCGGCGTGCTGCTGGAACTGCATGGCGGCGAGCGGGCACTCGGTCACCCAGACCTCGGCGCCCTCGTTGTCTTTCATCTCGTCGAACGCCTTCTTGCCGATGCGCGCCGACGGCTCGAAGCCCTCGACCTTCATCGCGTACGTGCCGTCGTGGCCGCAGCACTCGAGCACGCTCTTCGCCTCGACCCCGGGGATGAGACGAACCAGGTCGCGGCCCTTGAAGCCGACGGCCTGCGCGCGCAGGTGACACGGCGCGTGGTAGCTGACCTTCGCTCCGGGTGAGGACTTGAAGTCGCGGGAGAAGCGCGGCTCCTTGCGGATGCTCCAGAGGAACTCGCCGGGGTCCATCACGGCGGCGGCGAGGCGCCCTGCCCGGTCGCGATCTTCGCGCGCGAGCAGCTCGGGCCACTCGCGGCGCATCATCATCGAGCAGGTGGGGTTGATGACGAGCACCTTCGCCCCGGCGTCGACGTACGGCATGAGCAGCGCAAGGTTCGTCTTGGCCCACGAGCGGACGCGCTCGAGATCTCCGTGCTCCCAGGCAGGCATGCCGCAGCACTTGAACCCGGAGACGCACGCGGTCTTCACGCCGTTCTTGGCCAGCACGTCGAGCGTGTCGCGGCCGATCTCCGGCGAGTTGTTCTGCACGAAGCAGGTCTGGAACAGCACGGCCTCGGCTTCGCCGGGCTGCACGTCCATGAGGCCCTGCTTCTCGGCCCAGCGCTCGAACGTCTGCTGCGCGAAGTCGGGCAGCAGCTTCTGGCGGTGAATGCCGAGCGCCTTCTCCATCAGCACGCGGTGCGGCGTCACCTTGTTCATCGCGTTCGCGAGGCCGAACGAGGCGCGGCCGGCGGCGGCGAGCAGATCGGGGTTGCCGAGCAGCTCGTCGCGCAGCTTCACGCCCGTGAAGCGCGAGTGCTGAGCGTGGAAGCGGTGCACGAGCTTGGGGAAGTCGAGCTGGTACTCGTGCTTGTCGCGCGGCGTGTACGGGCACTGGACCTCGCACAGCTTGCACTGAAAGCACGCGTCCATGACCTTCTGCTTCTCGGGCTGCGTGAGCTTCGTGACGTCGCCGTCGTGCGCGGCGTCGTCGAGCAGCGAGAAGAGCGTCGGGAAGCTGTCGCAGAACTTGAAGCACATGCGACAGCCGTTGCAGACCTCGAAGACGCGCTGGACCTCTTTGTCCAGCGCGTCGTCCTCCCAGTACTTGGGATCTTCGGGATCGTACGTCAGCCCATCGGTGGGGGAATAAGAGATGGGCCGTTTACTCATGTGCGGGCTCGTGCGTTCGCGCCGTTGGACCTGAGCCGGCGGCTGGCCGCCGGCCCCGGGGTCCGCGAGCTCAGCTGATTCCGTCGAGCATCTTCTGGAAGCGGCCCGCGTGGCTCTTCTCGGCCTTCGCGAGGGTCTCGAACCAGTCGGCGATGTCGGTGAAGCCCTCGTCGCGGGCCGTCTTCGCCATGCCCGGGTACATGTCCGTGTACTCGTGGGTCTCGCCGGCGACGGAGGCCTTGAGGTTCAGCTTCGAGTCGCCGATCGGCAGGCCGGTCGCCGGATCACCGACGCGCTTGAGGTAGTCGAGGTGGCCGTGCGCGTGGCCCGTCTCGCCCTCGGCGGTCTCGCGGAAGTTCATCGCGACCTCGGGGTAGCCCTCGACGTCGGCGACCTTCGCGAAATACAGGTAGCGGCGGTTCGCCTGGCTCTCGCCGGCGAACGCATCCTTCAGGTTCTGGTGGGTCTTCGTGCCCTTCAGTTCTTTGGCCATGACTTCTTCTCCTTCTTGGGTGGGGTGCTTCGACAGGTGCTGCACAGACCGTGGACGTGTACCGAGTAACGCTTTGGCAGGAAGCCGCGAAGCCCTTTCGGCAACTCGAGCTTCGACAAGGCCGGGGCGTTCGTGTCCGTGACCGAGCCGCACCCGGTGCAGACGAGGTGGTGGTGCCCGTCCATGTTGCCCTCGTAGCGCTTGGTGTTGCCCGTCACCGGAACTTCGGCCGCGAGGCCGAGCTCAACGAGGACGTCGAGGGTCTTGTAGATGGTGGCGAGGCTGACCGCGGGCAGCTGTTGCTTCACGCGGTCGCGCAGCAGCTCCGGGCTCGGGTGATCTTCGGACTCGAGCAGCGCGCGGTAGATGACGGTTCGCTGCGGAGTGAGGTTCATCCCCGCGGCGCGGCAGCGCTCGACGAGCTCGTCCAGCCGAGCGGCGACCTGTTTCGGTGACGGCTTCACGAACGCGGAGAAATATTCTCCGCGTGAAAAACGGGGTCAACGGTTTTATTGCCGAGCTCGGCGCGGACGCAGTCCGCCGTCAGCCCGAGCGACCCGACTACGACTCGGGAAAGAACAGCGGCTCGCGGTGCTGCGCGAACGCGTGAATCGCCTCGACGCTGGGCGCGGGGATGTCGAGGAAGCGGATCCCCATACCCGGGAACGTTTCGGGGTTCTTCTCGTCGAACTCCCGCAGCCAGCGGACCTCGCCCTTGCCGTCGATCTTCGGCCCGCCGGGCAACGAGAACGAGAGGTCGATCTGCGTGCCGATCGGGAGCAGGTTGACGGTGGCGACGAAGACTCCGCCCTCGGAGATGTCGTTGGTGAAGCCGGTGAAGAAGTTCGAGTCGGAGCCCATCGAGATCTCCGCGCAGAGCGAGACGCGCTCGTGGACGCGGCGCTGCGTCGGCTTGAGCTCGTTCTGGGTGATCGCGCGGATCATCGTGGCCTCGAGGCCGTCGGCGTCGCCGGCCTCCTCCTCGACCTGCGGGGCCGGCGGAGGCAGCACGGGCTTCTGCAGCGCGCGGGCCTTGGCGGCCTGCTCCTCGTCGCGGATGGTGGCGAGGAGGCGATCGAGCTCCTGCGTGTGCTTCGCCGCGGCGGCGCTGGCCTTGTCGAAGCAGGCCTTGCGCACGGCGAGCGCCTTGAGCCGCGCCATGCGGGCCTCGTCCTGCTGCGCCTTCACGGTGAGCGACGGCACGCGCAGCTCGTTCAACGTCGAGAGGAGGACGGGGTCCTCGGCCTGCTTGCGGGCCTGCTCGAGCAGCGAGGCCGCCTCACGCCGCAGATCCTTCAGGCGGTTCAGCTCGGAGACGAGCGAGGCCTCGAGGCGCGCCTGATCCACTTCGGCGGCGCTGATGTCGACGTGCGATTCGATCTGGAGGGTCATGGGCACGGACCCTCTGCAAGGGGTGCGCGCGGCCGAAAGCTGCCGTCATCGCTCGCGGCCGGACCGGGTCATCGGCGCATCCGGGTCGACGTTACCCCCGCAGGACCTGTCAAGGACTCCCACCTCCACGCAGGGTTCGGCTGTTGAAAAGCGCGACGCGATCAACTTAGTTCTGCACCCGCAAATCGTTCGGGGGGTTTCTCGTTCACGCTCGCTTCACGGAGGTACGCACGCAATGGGAGTCATTCTTCTCGTCATCGGTCTGGCCGTCTTGGGGTTCGGATTCTGGAACCACCTGAAGGGCAAGCGCATTCTCGCTGCCCCGTTCAAGAAGACGGGCGACCTCGCCAAGAACCCGGTCTCCGAAGACCCGAAGGGCGCCATGTCGACCGAAGGCGCGGTTCAGGCGCCCGCGACGCCGCTGCTCTCGCCCTGCTCGAAGACGCCGTGCCTGTACTACGAGGTGAAGATCGAGCGCCTGTGGGAGAAGACCGAGACCACCCAGGACGGCACCAAGACCGTGAAGGGCTCGACCACGCTCGACACGCTGAAGAACGGCGCGACGTTCGGCATCGACGACGGCTCCGGCGCGATCGAGGTCGACTTCAGCAAGGGCGGCGACTTCGACATGATGAAGGACGGCTTCAAGAAGGAGCTGAACGGCCGCTCGTGGTCGTCGAACATCAAGTTCGGCGAGCTCGAGTACGACGTGCCGCCGATCGGCTCGTCTGACGGCTACACCATCGGCTTCAAGGCCACCGAGAAGTACGTGCCGGTCGAGGGCAACCTGTTCGTGCTCGGCCGCATCGAGGGCGGCAAGCTGGTCAAGCCGGGTTGGCGCTCGATGATGGCGTCGAGCAAGGGCCGCGACGGCCTGCTCGCCAGCGTCGCGAAGAAGAAGAAGTTCAGCTTCATCGGCGGCGGCGTCGCCGCGGTCGCGTCGATCCCCGCGATGATCTTCGCGCCGAAGAGCGACCCGAACACCAGCTACTCGTGCGCTTCGACGATGACCGACGTGCGCGCGCGCTGCCACGACAACGTGAGCTCCAAGTCGGGTGACGACTTCGAGTGGACCGTGACCAAGGCCGGCAAGTTCGAGGTCGCGGCGATCGCTCCGAAGAAGAAGATCGCGCTGGCTCCCGGCGTGAAGATCGAGACGGCGGACGGCAAGCTCCTCGGCGAGGGCTCGGCTGGCCTCGGCGAGACCGCGACGGCGCACGTCGACGTGCAGCCGGGCAAGTACAAGATCACCGTGTTCCCGTCCGACGGCTACATGGTCGAGAAGGGCGGCTTCGACTACGAGCTCGAGATTCGCTCGGCGAGCGGTGGCGCGGCTCCGGCGGCGGCGGTTGACCCCGGTCTGCCCGCTGGCGCGGACGAGGGCGGCAAGGCCGAAGGCGATGTCGCCGCGGCTCCTCCGGCGGAGGAGGCTCCGGCTGCGAAGCCGGCTCCGAAGGCGGCGACGAAGAAGAAGGGAAAGAAGTAAGTAGGCTCTGCCCAGACACGAGCGCGGTGGGCCTGTCCGGTCCGCCGCGCTCTTTGTTTTGCGGGGCCGGGGCCGGGGCCGGGGCTGGGGGTCTGGGGAGTTGGGTTTGGGGGCTTGGCTTTGGGACTGGAATGGCACCTCGTGTGCTACGTCCTCCCTTCCCGTGATCTTGTGTCTCCTGCTGGCCGCGGTTGCTGATGGTGGTTTCAACGCTGCTGATCCTTCGACCTGGCGCCTCTCGGCGCGGTTGCCGAAGGACAGCCCCGAGCGCGCGAAGCTGATCGAGGCGTTCACTGCTCCCGATGGTGGCGTGGGCGAGCGGCCGCTCTCTCGGGATGAGGCCGTCGCCCTGCTCGACGACCCTCGCACCGAGCTCGTCTATGGCGAGAAGACCGTGTCGATCGTCGCGCCTTCCATGCTCCAGCGGCAGCGGAAGGACCATCTCGATCTGATGAAGATGTTCCTCACTCCCGAACGGCTTTCAGCCGGCGCGAAGTTCGCTCGCGAGAACGAGGCGCTCCTCTCGGCCGTCGAGGCGAAGACCAAGGTCGACCGCGAGGTGATCATCGGCATTCTCATGTGGGAGTCGAAGCTCGGCACCATCACCGGCGAGTACCGGGCGTTCAACGCCTTCACCTCGCAGCTCTTCTTCATCGACGACGCCAGCGCCGTCGCCATGTCGCGCAAGGACGAGAAGAAGCTGCTCGACCCCGCGGCGCAGCAGAAGCGCGTCGACACGATCCGCGAGCGCGCTCGCAAGAACCTCGTCGCGCTCGTCCGGCAGTGCAAGGCCAAGGGCATGGACCCGCTCGAGGTAAAGGGCTCGTGGGCCGGCGCCCTCGGCTTCCCCCAGTTCATGCCCGCCTCACTGCGCTGGGCCGAAGACGGCGACGGCGACGGGAAGATCGACCTCTTCACCATGCCCGACTCCATCGCGTCCGTCGGGCGTTACCTGTCGGAGCACGGCTTCGCGAAGGATCGGAAGAAGGCGGTGTGGGACTACAACCACGAAGACGCCTATGTCCAAGGAGTGATCACCTTCGGGGCAAAACTGCGCGAAATGCTCTCGTCACCCGATGGTGGCGCCCCCTGAGCTGCCCTGCGGGCCTTGACGCCCCTCGTTAACTCTTCCTTCGAGGAGTGGAGAGGGACCAATGAAAACGAGAGGGCCGTTCCACCGCGCGGCTCGCGCGGTCGCGAGACGTGCGCTTCGAAAGGCGGCGCAGAGGCTGCCGCCTTCGGGGGAGCTGAAACCCGAGACCTGGCGACTCGAGCGCGACCCAGAGGGCCGCCTGACGCTCGACGGCGTGGTGATCGCGGAGCTCACCGAGCGCATCGGCTCTCCGCTGCACGTGGTCGACGCCGTCCGCCTGCGCGAGAACGCGGCCCGCTTCACGCACTGCCCCTCGGCGCACGGCCAGACGCAGATCTTCTACTCGTACAAGACGAACCCCGTGCCCGGCGTGCTCGCCGCGCTGCACGCGGCCGGCGTCGGCGCCGAGTGCTCGAGCGCGTTCGAGCTGTGGCTCGCCCGCACGCTCGGAGTCCCCGCCGAGCGCACCGTCTTCAACTGCCCGGTCAAGCCCGGAGAGGCGCTGCGCGACGCGATCGACCGCGAGCTCCAGCTCATCGTCGTGAACTCACGCCACGAGCTGCCCGAGCTCGTCCGCATCGCGAAACAGCTCGGCAAGCGCCCACGCATCGCCATTCGCGTCGCCGTCCCCATGACGGAGACCAGCAACTTCGGAGAACGCATCGACGACGGCTCCGCCCTGCAGACCTTCAACGAGGCGCTGCAGCGGCCCGAGCTCGACGTCGTCGGCGTTCACGCCCACTTCAACGGAGCGATCGAGACGGCGTCGGAGCTTCAGGCCTTCGTCGGCGCGATCCTCGACTTCTGCAGCACGCTCCGCGCGCGGCTGCGCCTCGATCTGAAGGTGATCGATCTCGGCGGCAATCTGGTGTGCCCGACCGTCAAGCAGCTCTCCCCTGTGGCGGCTCGGGTTCAGATGGCGCTGGGACGCGAGGCGCCGCCGCGCGCCGCGGGCGAAGGCGTGCTCGCGATCGACGAGTACATCGCGACCGCGACGTCGATGATCGAGGCCCACTCCAGGCGCGAGGGCGTCGCGATGCCCCGCGTGTTCTTCGAGCCCGGGCGCAGCATGACGGCCAACGCGCAGGCGCTGCTGCTCGGGGTCGTGCAGGTGCGCAAGCCCGACGAGACGGGCCTCGCCACGGTGATGCTCGACGGCGGCCTCAACGTCGCCGACCCGCTGCGCATCGAGCGGCACCAGATCTTCGCGGCGACGGCTCGGCCGGGCGCGGACGTGCGCCACTACCGGCTGATCGGCCCGACCTCCACGGCGGCCGACATCGTCGCGCCGAGCGTGATGCTCCCCCGCCTCGAGCCCGGCGACGTGATCGCCGTGATGGACTCGGGCGCGTACTTCATTCCGTTCTCCACGACGTTCTCGTACCCGCGGCCGGGCGTCGTGATGCTCGATCGCGGCACGACGACTCTGCTCCGGCGCCCAGAGACGTTCGAAGATCTCGTCGCGCTGGATCGACTCGAGGCAGCATGAGCTCTCTTCCGAAGCTGGAAACCCTTCCCAACCTCCCCGCGCAGAAGCGCCCGACGGCGCTGCTGCTCGTGGCCGACTACCACGGCACGCTCGCGTGCGTTCGGTCGCTCGGCCGCGCCGGGGTCGACGTGACGGTCGCCGACTGGCGCCGCATGGTGCCCGCGGTCTGGTCGAAGTTCACGAAGCGGTCGCTCAAGTGCCCCGACCCGACGAGCCAGCCGCGCGAGACGATCACCTGGCTGCTCGAGCTCGGCGCGCGTGAGCCCGGCATGGTGCTCATCCCCACGACCGACGACATCGCGTGGCTGTATGCGCGGCACCGCGCGGAGCTGCAGCAGTTCTTCGTCCTCGACGCGCCGCACGTCGACGCCGTCTACGCGCTGCTCAACAAGTGGAAGCTGCGCGAGGCCTGCACGGCGGTTGGCATCGACACGCCCGACACCTGGCTGCCCGGCGAGGACCTCGATCAGGCGGAGCTGCGCTTCCCGCTGCTCATCAAGCCGCAGTCGCAGACGCTGCTGTTCCCGCACCAGAAGGGCCGCGTCGTGCGCGACCGCTCGGAGCTGAAGGCGCTCTACGAGGAGTTCAAGAGCGAGACGTCGTACGCCGGCGCGCTGCTGGACGCCGACCCGAACGTGAAGACGCCGATGCTGCAGGCACTCGTCGAGTCGCGCGGCATCTACGGCCTGTCCGGCTTCATCGACGCCAGCGGAGAGCTGTTCGTCGCGAGCGCGGCGCGCAAGGTGCTGCAGAAGCCGCAGATCCTCGGCGTCGGCCTGTGCTTCCAGCAGGCGAAGCTGAACGAGGAGCTCGCGCAGAAGCTGCGGGCGCTGTGCCGGCACGTCGGGTACCACGGCCTGTTCGAGGTCGAGTTCCTCGAGGAGAACGGCAAGTTCCTGCTCATCGACTTCAACCCGCGGACCTACGGGCAGATCGCGTTCGACATCTCCCGCGGCGCGGACCTGCCGCTGATGGCGTACCTGCACGCGGTCGGCGATCTCAAGGCGCTGCGCACGGTCGTCGAGACGGCCCAGAAGAAGCTGCACCACGAGAAGACGCGCGCGTGGTGCGATCGGATCAGCCTGGAGCTGTTCTTGAACCTGCGGCGCCTCACCGGAAAGATCAACGGCGCCCAGGCGCGCACCTGGACGCAGTGGATTCGGGCGAACGAGCGGCACCTGACCGACGCGATGATCGATCGCGACGACTGGGTGCCGGCGCTCATCGGCGCGATCTCGGCCATCTGGGCTCACGCCAAGCACCCCCGGGCGACGTGGCGGTTGGTGAAGGAGAGCTGAACATGATCCTGGATCTCGATGACGAAGAGCTGTCCGACGTTCGCGAAGCGCTGCGGCTGCAGCTCCTGCGCATGCTGAAAGATCTGGCGCGCGCGGAGACTCCGCGGGCGATTCGCCACCTGCGCGTGCGCTACGAGCGGCTCGAGTCGATCTACCGGAAGTGCGATCGGGCGGCGGTGACCGGCCAGATCACCGCGACGCACTGAGGCTGCGCGGGCAGAGCGCCTATTGGCGGGGCCCAAACAGCCACTGGAGCGCACCGGGCAGCCGCTGCGCCCAGTAGAACTCGCTGTGGTTCGCGCCCTGCTGCACGACGTACTTGAGGTCGGCGCCGTCGACGTAGCCGACGCTCGTGTACGTCGTGTACAGCTCGTCGCTGCCCGACTTGCCGTCGTTGTCGGTGCCGACGTCCATGTAGACCTTCGAGCGGTTGGTGATCGCGCTCACGTAGGTGAGCAGCCGCTTGTTGGCGATGAACACCGTGGTGGAGAAGTTGCCGGTCAGCCCGAAGACGTCGGGGCGCGTCGCGGTGAGGTACGCCGAGATGTGGCCGCCCATCGACGAGCCCGCGACGCCGGTCGTGGCGCGGCCGGGCATCGTGCGCAGCATCGAGTCGACGACGGGCTTGAGCTCGTCGATGAGCAGCGTGCGGTAGAGGTCTCCGCCGTAGGTCGGCGGCGGGCCGCCCGTGTACTCCCAGATGCGGTCGGAGGTGTTCTCGACGCCGATGACGATGATCTCGCGGATGCTGCCGTCCTGCGCCGCCTGGTTCAGCGTCTCGTCGACCTTCCACTCGCCGGAGAACGCGATGGCGGGATCGAAGAGGTTCTGGCCGTCGTGCATGTAGAGCACGGGGTAGCGCGCCGTCGTGTTCTCGTCGTAGCTCGCCGGCAGATAGGCCCAGACGCCGCGGTCCCTCATCAGGTTGTTGGAGTGGAACGCGTTGATGAGCTTCGTCACGCGGCCGTTGTCGGTGTTGAAGCGCGGGTAGATGTCGACGGTCGAGCCGCGCTGCGCCCTGTAGTTCGGCCCCTTCGACCAGGCGTCGTCGAGCATCGGCTTGAACTCGAACGTCGCCATCGGGACGTCGACGGTGGCTTCCCACGTGTCGTTCGCGCCCTTCGTCATCGCCGTGTTGTCGAACCAGGACAGCGGCGCTGCCTCGCCGCGCAGCCACATCGTCTTCGCGCCCGCCGGGTAGTGGACGCGGATGGTGGTGAGCGTGCTGCTCGTGCCACCGCCGGTGCCGGTGCCGCCGCCGGTCGCGGTGCTGCCGCCGGTGCCGCTGCCTCCGCCGGCGCTGCTCGTGCCGCCGCCGGTGCCCGTGGTGCCGCCACCACCTCCGCCCTGGCCGCCGGCGCTGGAAGAGCCGCCGCCGCCCCCGGGCATCATCTGGCCCTGAGGCGAACCGCACGCGAGCAGCAGGACGACGACTGCGGGGGTGAGACGCGACATGGCCGGCGCGCGTACCACCGATGCGGTCGCGCTGAAAATGGGGACAGGCTGCTTTTTCGCGCGGCCGGTTCTCGCCGGCTGAGAAATGGCCGCGAAAAAGCAGCCTGTCCCCATTTTCAGCGCGCGACGCGGTTCTTGCCGCGGGCCTTGGCCCGGTAGAGGGCGCGGTCGGCGGCGTCGAAGAGGGCCTTCGTGGTGGTGCCGGCGTCGGGGAAGACGGCGACTCCGCAGCTCATGGTCGGGTTGACGCGGACCTTGTCGCGGACGAAGGCGTGCGCCTCGACGCGCGCGCGGACCTCTTCGGCGAGCGCGGTCGCTTCCGCGAGGCCGAAGCCGGGGAGGAAGGCGACGAACTCGTCTCCTCCGAAGCGGGTGGCGGTGCCGCGGGTGCCGACGACCTCGGCGAGCAGCTTGCCGACCTCTCCGATGGTGTACGCGCCCGTCGCGTGGCCGTGCTTGTCGTTGATGGGCTTCAGGTCGTCGATGTCGAAGACGAGCAGCGCGAGCGTGGCGCTCTTCGCGGTCGCCGCGCGCACCGCCTCGTCGAGCGCGGCGTCGAAGCGCCGCGGCGCCAGCAGGCCCGTCAGCGCGTCGGTCGACAGCATCGCCTCGACCTGCGCCTGGTACGCGGCGTCGACCTCGTCGGCCAGCGTGAAGCGCAGGACCGTGCTGGCGATCGAGATCTTGTCGCCGTCCTTGAGCTTCCGCGTCGACTTCACCGGCTTGCCGTTCACGAGCGTGCCGTTCCTCGAGCCCAGGTCGCGGATCTCGTAGCGGACCCCGACGAGGCCCTGCACCGGCTCGATGGCCGCGTGCTGCTTCGACGCCTTCGCGTCGGAGAGCGCCAGCGCGTTCGACGGGTCGCGCCCGATGATGACGCGCTGGTCGATGCGGGCGTGGGCTCCCAGGTCGGCCTCGGAGCCCTGCACCACCACGATCGTCGCGAGCTTCCGGCCCGTGGGGACCGGCTGGATGATCTCGTTCTCGACGGTGTCCGCGAGCGCCACTCCCTGAAGACGCTAACCCCGGCCGGGCGGCAGCGCGACGGTGAACACGTGCGGTCACACCTTTGGCGACCAGGTCCCCTTCGTCAGGGCGGCGCCGCGCTAGAACTCCACCCGGCTTCGTCATGCCCAACGCCATCTGCGATGTCCCCGGAGCACGGCTGCACTGGAAGTCCCGCGGCAGCGGCCCGGTGCTGTTCGTGCTGCAGGGCGGAGACGGCGACGCCGACGCCTCGGTGCTGCTCGCCGACCGGCTCGCTTCGTCGTTCACCGTGCTCACCTACGATCGGCGCGGGCTGTCGCGCAGCGAGATCGACGGGCCGGTGTCGCTCGACCTGCCGACGCACACGAACGACGCCGCGGCCGTGCTCGAGGCGGCGACGGGCGAGCCGGCGTTCGTGTTCGGGACGAGCATCGGCGCGCTGATGGGGCTCGACCTGGTGGCGCGGTTTTCGTCGCGGGTGCGGAAGCTCGTCGCGCACGAGCCTCCGTCGACGGAGCTGCTCACGCGCGAGCAGTTCGCCGACACCGAGCGCGCGCGCGACGAGATCGAGGCGCTGTACAAGGCGAAGGGCGTGCTGCCCGCGATGCGGAAGTTCTTCGCCGGCACCGGCATCGACTTCATGGATCGCGAGCCGGACGTGGGCTTCCCGCCGGCGAACCCGTCGCGCATGGCCAACCTGAAGTTCTTCCTCGAGCACGACGTGCCCGCGGCCCGGCGCTTCCGGCTCGACGTCGAGGCGCTGCGGCCGGTGCGGGAGAAGATCGTGATCGGCGCCGGCGTGAGCTCGAAGGGGCTGTGGATTCACGGCTGCGCCGAGGCGCTGGCGGTGCGGCTCGGGTTGCCGCTCGAGCACTTCCCCGGAGGCCACGGCGGCTACGCGGCGCACCCGCGCGGCTTCGCCGAGAAGCTCACCCTGCTTTGCCGCTGACCTCGGGCGGCAGCGAGAAGCGCATCACGGCGATGGCGAGGAAGACCTCGCGCAGGAAGAGCACGAGCGAGGACATGAAGACCGCGACGGCGGCGATGAACAGCACCGCGACGACGACGGCGATGTTCACGGCGAAGAGGTAGGCGAGGAAGGCGACTCCGATCAGGGAGCAGACGAGGACGGCGGCGACGACTCCGGCGGTGAGGGCCCAGCTGATGAAGCGGGCGCGGCGCTCGAGGTTCTTGAGCTCGAGGACCTTGAGGGCGCGGTCGGGGCCGGAGAGTCCGTGCAGCGTCGCCTCCAGATGACGTGCCCGGTCGATGACGCGGCCGAGGCGCGCCGCGAGCACGGAGAGCGTCGTGCCGATGGCGGTGAGCAGGAAGACCGGGGCGACCGCGAGCTGGATGGTGCGGGTGATGTCCTGCAGCTGGGTTTCCGTGGCCATGGGGTGTTGCACATATCGTGAGCCGTCGGGCCGAGGTCCTGAATCGGGGGTCGCCATGAAGCGGATCTTCTTCGTGCTCGCAGCGGCCGGCTGCGCGGTGCCCGCGGACGTGGGTCAGCCGTGCGTGCTCGTGAGGTCGAACCCCGATGGCGGCATGGTCGGTGTGCCGATTCGCACGACCGATCCGGAGATCGCCTTCAGCGCGAACCTCGACATCATCTCGTTCGGTGGCACGGACTGCTCCACGCGCGTCTGCGTGCGGGACGCGGCGTACAAGCAGGCTCCGGGCGATGGCGAGCTCGCGCTCGGCTACTGCTCGGTGGCCTGCGGCCGCTGCACGTCCGAGCTGCAGTGCCGCGCGCTGGTGCTCGACGAGCAGACGCTCGAGCGGCTGCGCACCTCGGACCCCGAGCGGTACCAGCGCACGTTCGGCGAGACGACGACGCCGTACTTCTGCGCGCGGTGAGGGGCGGAGGACTTCCTGCGCTGCGCGTCGTGTTAGATGGGCCGCAGTGTCCGACACGCCGTCCACCCCGCCCTACTGGCAGCTCCTCTCGGTGCTGTTCAGCAGCTTCCCGCTGACGCCGGCGCTCGCGATGACGCTGTACGAGGCGGCGTTCGAGCTGCACTCGAACGACAAGGCCTCGACGAAGGTCGCCGGAGACATCCTCTCGGGCACGGTCCGCAACCTGCGCAAGCACGCGCTGCTCGGCAGCATCGGCGGCCCGACGTTCGAGGCCGAGGTCGAGACCGATCGCGGCAAGGGCACCATCCGCTTCCTGCTGACCCGCGAGGGGCTCGAAGCGCGGGGGCACGTTCCGAAGCACCTGCGGAACTGAGCTACGCTGCTCGGGCGTGCCCGACGAGAAGGTCGTCTACAAAGACGCCATCACGAACATTCTCGACGCCAACAAGGGGCGCCTGACGCCGCGCATCCGCGAGCGCATGAAGGCCGAGGCCGGGGTCGACGACGCAGCGCTCAAGCCCACCTACCCGATCCCCGCGCACGACCTGGTCGTGAAGATCCTCGGGCAGGAGCTCTTCCCCGGCCGCACACCCGACGACGCCACCTACGAGGTCGGCCGCGCCATGCTCAACAGCTACGGCCGCGGCGTGCTCGGCAAGGCGCTGTTCTCGCTCATCCGCCTCATGGGGCCGATGCGAATCCTCAAGCGCGTGCCCGAGTACTACAAGATGTCGAACAACTACGCCGACGTGAAGATCGAGATCATCGATCAGAAGAGCTACGTCCTCGACCACAACGAGGTCGGCTCGGTGCCCCACTTCTGGCGCGGCGCGATGCAGGGCTCCGGTGAAGTCATCGGCCTCGCCGGGCACGCCGTCGAGCTGCTCTCGTACGACGGCGCCCGGGCGCGGTTCCGCGTGAGCTGGAGCTAGACATCTAGAAGCGGAACGGAAACACGACCGGGTCGCCCTGCACCTGGTGCTTCGGGAACTGCCACAGCTTCACCAGCTTCATCACGCAGCTCGCGAGGTGCGTGCGCTTGAGCTCGTCGCCGACGAGCTCGACCCTCGACACGCGCCCGTCGGTGCCGATCACCCACTTCACGGTCAGCGTCGTCTTGCCCTTCGCGAGGTTCGGCTGGCCGTCGGCGCAGCGCTGCAGATCCGACCGCGCGGCGAGCACGACGTCCTTCACGTGCTGCGGCTCCAACCGCTCGAGCGGAGCCGGCGCGCCCGCACCGGGCGGAGGAGGCACGTACGCGGCCGGCGCCTTCGTGCGCGCGTCCTCGCCCTTGCGCTTCTTCGCCTTGCCGAACGTCCTCGTGAACTCTTCGTCGCTGGCGTCCACGCCCGCATCCGGAGCGGCCGTCAACGTGGCGAGCAGCAGCAGCAGCTTCATGGCACCCACCCTTCCCACTCGGTCTTGAAGTCGTAGTCTGGGTCCGGCGGCTCGGGCGGCGGGTGGAGCTCGGCCGGCACGTTCTTCAAGTTCACGCGCACCCGGTACCACGCCGTCGCGCGCCCGCGGTTGGCGTCGACGAGCACGTCCTCGGGCTTCAGGTGCGCGGCGACGCCGGGGTGTCGCGCCTTCCACCGCTCGAGGCCCGCGAGCGCGTCGGGCTTGAGCTTCGCCTGCGCGATGGTGATGACCGGCATCACCGGCTTCGCCTTCGCGGGCAGCGCCTTCTGCCGCTCGGCGAGCTCGAGCAGCGCGTCGAGGCGGCACGGCGCGGCGTCGATGCCCTCGTGCGCGTCTCCGTCGCGGGCGAACATCGCGGGAACGGTGCGCAGCGTGAACTCGCGCGGGTCGCAGCCGAGGAACGCGTCCCACGTGAGCGGCATCGAGACGCGCGCGTCGGGCGTGGCGCGCACCGAGAAGGCGCTGCACGTCGTGCGGTCGCGGGCGTTCTGGTTGTAGTCGAGGAAGACGCCGTGCCGCTGCTCCTTGGCCCACTCGGCGGTGGCGAGCGCGGGCACGCGGTTGGCGACCTCGCGGGCGAAGGCCTGGGCGGCGCGGCGCACGTCGGAGAACTCCCACTCGGGGACGATGCGGACCCAGACGTGCGCGCCGCGCGAGCCGCTGGTCTTGGGCCAGCCGGTGAGGCCGAGCTCCGACAGCACGTCGCGCGCCACGCGAGCGACCTCGAGGATCTGCGGCCACTGCACGCCGGGCACCGGGTCGAGATCGATGCGGAGCTCGTCGGGGCGCTCCATGTCGGAGGCGCGCACGGCGTGCGGGTGCAGCTCGATGCAGCCGAGGTTGACCACCCAGGCGAGCGCGGCCTCGTTGTTGACGACGACCTCGTGCGCGACGCCGCCCGACGGGTACTCGAACGTGGCGGTCTCGACGAACGGCGGCAGCTTCTCGGGCGCGCGCTTCTGGAAGAACGGCTCGCCCGCCGCGCCGTCGACGTAGCGCTTGAGCACCATGGGCCGGCGCTGCACGCCGCGCAGCGCGCCGGGAGCCACCGACAGGTAATACCGGACGAGCTCGAGCTTCGTGATCTTCGCCTGCTCGAAGTAGAGCTTCGCCGGGTTCGAGATCTTCACCTCGTGGCCGCCCAGCGTGAGCGTCTCGCTCGAAGCCTTCGCCATCGGGACGGAGGTCTTAACGCTTCGAACGCCCCAGCGCGCTGAGCTTCTGCTTCACCGTAGCGACGTCGGTGTCGTCCTCCGGCAGCAGCGTGAGGGCCTTCTCGAGATCCGCGCGGGCCTCGTCGTCGCGCCTGAGCGCGAGCAGCGCCTCGGCGCGCGTCTGCAGAAGGCCGGCCTCAGCAGCGCCCGCGACGACCTCGTCGTCGGTGGCGGCGGCGGTCAAGCCGTCCTGCGCCGCGGCGAGCGCCTCGGCCGGCTTCTTCTGCGCGAGCAGCACGTCGGCGCGGAGCTTGTGCGCGAGCGCGCTCGACGGCCGGATGCCGACGGCGGCGTCGGCCTCGGCGAGCGCGAGCTGAAGCTCTCCGCGCTGGAGCAGCATGCGGCCGTAGCGGCGGTGCGTGGGCGCGTGCCCCGGCGCGCGCTTCGCGGTGCGCTCGCACTCGCGCAGGGCGGCGTCGGCCTCGGCGGCTCCGGCGTCGGGGGCCTCGGTGTGCGCGACGCGCAGGCGGCAGGCGAGGATGTTGAGCTCGAGATCGTCGGGCGCCTCGGCGAGGGCGGCGGCCATGTACCCATCGGCGTCGTCCAGCCGGCTCAGCGGAATCGCGAGGTCGGCGGCGTCGCGGTAGCGGACGACGGAAGGCTTCACCTCGAGCAGGGCGACGACGTCGCGGTAGGCGTTCTCCCAGTTGCCGAGCGCGTGCCAGGCGTGCATGCGGACGTCGAGGGCTCCTACGTGCTTCGGGTCGGCGGCGAGCACGGCGTCGGCGTCCTCGATGGCGGCCTCCCAGGCGTGGCGCTCGGCGCGCAGCTCGGCCCTGGCCTCGCGCCAGGTGAGGCTGTTCGGCTCGGCGGAGATGAGCCGGCCGAGATCTTCTTCGGCGTCGGCGTCGCGGCCGAGCTCGCGCGACGCGGTGAAGCGCAGCTTCAGCGCCTGCACGCTGCCCGGCGCGATGGCGAGCGAGGCGCTGGCCTCGTCGTGCACGCGCTGCCACTGCTTCGACTGCAGCAGGCAGTACGCGCGCGCCTCGTGAACGAACTGGCCGTCGACGCCGGCGGCGCTGATGCCGTCGAGCGCGGAGAGCACGCCGGGGCAGTCCTTCGCCTGAACGGCGACGCGCGCCTTCGACAGCGCCCACGTGGTGCGCGCGCGCGGCCACACGAGCACACCTGCGAGGAGCAGCGCTGCCAAGACGATCGCAAGCCCCTTCTTCATCCGAGCGCTTCCAGCATAGTGTTCGAGGCCGTTCCAGTGAGCGACGAGAGGCAGCAACGCAAGCACAAGCGCGTCGCCACCCGAGAGGTGACGGCGATCGTCGAGGTCGACGGCGAGTCGGTCTCGTACACCGTCGTGAACCTGTCGATCGGCGGAGCGCTCGTGACGGGCACTCCTCCGCTGCCGAAGGGCGAGACGGTCACGCTGGACCTGAAGCTCAAGGGCACGAAGGCGGTCGACGTGCGCGGCCAGGTGGTGCACTTCCGCGAAGGCGGCATGGGCATCGCGTTCGAGTCGCTGGACCCGGGCCACGCCGCCTCGATGGAGAAGCTGATCGCAGCGGTCGAGGCGATGGCGGCGCAGCCTCCGCCGCTGCCGGCGCGCAAAGGGGGAGACGACCTCCCGCCGCCCGCGGCGCGCCCCGAAGACAGCATCTTCGTCACGCACGACCCGCGGCCTCCGCGCGGCGGAGCCCCCGACGAGCGCGAGGAGTACCTGCGCACGCTGGTGAAGAACCGCGACGAGGCGCTGCGACGGGCGCGGGTCGCGATGGCGGCGCTGGCGGTCGAGGCCGACTCGCTGCGGGCCGCGGCGGCCCGGCTCAAGACGCGGCTCGACGCGGCGAACGGGCAGCTGCAGCTCACCGAGGTCGCGCTGACGACGGCGCGCAACGAGATCGAGCAGCAGCGCGAGGCCCAGCGCGCCGAGCGGGAGACCGCGAACGATCGGCTGGAAGAAGAGCAGCGGCGCACGCTCGAGGCGATCGGCACGGTGTCGGCCCTCGAGGCGAAGCTGCGCCGGCAGGAGGTCGAAGCGAAGCGCATGCTCGACGAGGCCGAGGCCGCGCGCAAAGAGGCGCAGGCCAACGCCGCGGACTCGGCGTCGCTGCGCAAGGCGAGAGACGAGCTGTTGCAGGCGAACCGCAAGGCGATGGAGGCGCAGGCGCAGCTCAAGCGCGAGCGCGACGCGAAGGCGCTGTCGGACAAGGCGCTCTCCGAGACGCAGGCCCGCGTGCTCGCCCTCGAGGGCGAGGTGTCGAAGCTCAAGGCGAAGCTGATCGCGGCGGAGAACGCGTTGGAGCGGGCGGCGACGCGGAAGGCTCCGGGGATGCAGCAGGCGGCGCGCGGGAGCCCCGGCAAGTGATGGTGCCTCGACCGTCAACAACCGGGTTCGCGTTCGCGTTCGCGTTCGCCTTCTCTGCTTCGGCCGCCTGGGCGTGCGAGTGCAAGGCGGGCGCCCCCGAGTCGTCGGTCGAGAGGGCCGACGCGCTGTTCGAGGCCACCATCGTCAGCGTGAAGGAAGACAAGGACGACTGGGTCGTCGCGGCCATGCTCGGGCGCAAGTGGAAGGGCACCGAGGCCCAGGCCGTCGTGCTGCGCGCGAAGACGGGCAAGCGCTGCGGCTACTTCTTCGAGGCGGGGAAGACGTATTTCGTTGCGGCGATGAGAGAGGGCGACACATTCCGCGTGACGACGTGCGGACTCACGAGGCCCATCGAGCAGGCGAAGCCGATCATCGAGAAGCTGCCGGCGAAGCCGCGTTGATGAAGAACTGGCCTCGGGTCGCGCTCGCGCTGCTGCTGGTCGCCGGCATCGCCGCGGCCATCGCCTTCCTGCCGGTGCGGCAGACGCTGGTGACGGTGGTGGAGTGGATCCGCGCGTCGGGGTGGATCGGCGTCGCCGCCTACGTCGGGCTGTACGTCGTCGTCGCCGTCTTCATGCTCCCCGGCTCGATGATGTCGGTGAGCGGCGGCTTCATCTTCGGGCCGATCGTGGGGACGCTGTTCAGCGTCACGATCGCGGTGGTGGCGGCGATCATCCCGTTCTTCCTCGGGCGCTTCGTGGCGCGCGATTGGGTGCGGCGCAAGGCCGAGCGCTACCCGAAGCTGCAGGCGATCGACGCCGCGGTCGAGGAGCACGGCTTCAAGGTGGTGCTGCTGCTGCGGCTGTCGCTCGCTCCGTACAACCTGCTGAACTACGCGCTGGGGCTCACGCGCGTGCGGCTGCGCGACTTCATCGTGGCGTCGTGGCTGGGGATGATTCCGGCGGTGATCGTGCTCAGCTACCTCGGCTCGCTCATCACGGACGCGGCCCAGCTCGGCTCGTCGGTGCAGGGCCTGGGGCCCGCGGTGCGGCTGTTGTACTGGGTCGGCTTCGGAGGAACGTTCATCGGCGTGGTGCTGCTCACCCGCCTGGCGCGGAAGGCGCTGAAGAACGTGCTCGAGGCTCCGCCGCCGCCCCCTCGGGTGCCGTCGGCCTGACCGACCCACGAGCCGCCGATATCACCGACTGGAAACGTCACCGGCAGAGATTGCCGCAGACGGAGCACCCCATTAATCCCCCGCGATGCTGCGCTCGAACCCGACGCTCCTGGTGTTGGCGGTACTCGTGTTGTCTGCGTGTCCCAACGGAGATCCCGACGGCGGCACCGGCGGCGGCGGCAACGCCGGCGGAGTCGCGGCGGGCGGCGGCAGCGGAGGCGGCGGCGCGAACGGAGGAGGCGGCGGCACCGTCGACCTGCCTCCGGCGCAGTTCCCCAGCACGGTCCCCCTGCTCTTCGGCTACGAGCTCGTCGACGCGTACCCCGGCGCTCCGCTGTTCAGCATCATGGACCTCGCGTGGGAGAAGGGCTCGCAGTTCCCCTTCGCGCTCGCGCGCAACGGCTACATCCTGCACCTCTTCGGCGGAGCGAACCGTTCGATCGTCCTCGACTTCATGCAGGGCACCTGCCCGTGCGACGAGGGCGGCGCGCTGGGCATGGCGCTGCACCCCAAGTTCAACGACACGACGGATCCGAAGCCGTACGTCTACGTCTGGTACAACCACCGCCCGTACGAGACGGGCGGGAAGTCGCACCAGCGCCTCTCGCGGTTCACCTACGACCGGGTGCACGACAAGTTCGACCCCGCGTCCGAGCTCGTCCTCGTCGATCAGACCGAAGAGGGGTACGTGCACAACGGCGCGCGGCTGCGCTTCGGCCCCGACGGCTTCCTCTACTTCACGAACGGCGACGATCAGCGCTCGGACGTCACGACGCAGCGGCTCGACTACGGCCTGTTCAGCGGCATCTTCCGCATCGACGTCGACATGCAGGGCGGCAACATCAGCCACCCGCCGCCGCGCCAGCCGACCGACGCGGTCACGCAGGGCTACTACATCCCCAACGACAACCCGTTCGTCGGCGTGCCGAACGCGAACGAGGAGTACTACGCGCTCGGCTTCCGCAACCCGTATTCGATCACCTTCGACTCGATGACCAACGAGCTGTGGGTCGGCGACGTCGGCGACAACTGGCGCGAGGAGATCGACCTCGTCGTGAAGGGCGGCAACTACGGCTGGCGCATCTGGGAGGGCACGAAGCTGCGCAACGAGGTGCCCGGCCTCGACGCGGGCACGATCCAGCACGGCACGCTGCAGATGCCCGTCTACGACTACCCGCACCACGAGCTCGGCGACATGGCGGCCACGATGATGGGCCACGTCTACCGCGGCACCGCGATGCCCGAGCTCGTCGGGAAGATCATCTTCTCGGACTGGCCGACCGGCCGGGTGTGGTCGCTCGACCCGATGACGAAGAAGCGCACGTCGCTGCACGAGGCCTTCAACTTCCTGACGAAGCCCGTCGGCTTCGCGCAGGACCCGAGCGGCGAGCTGTACGTCATCGCGTGGACCAAGATCTTCAAGCTCCAGAGAGCGTCGGCGCCGCACGGTGTGCCGGCGAAGCTGTCGGAGACGCGCCTGTTCCGCGACCTCTCGGCGCTGCAGCCGTCGTCGTCGTTGCTGCCGTACGAGATCCGCTCGCCGCTGTGGTCGGACGGCGCGAAGAAGAAGCGCTGGGTGTTCGTGCCGCCCGGCGCCACCGCGAAGCTCGTGCAGAACGCCGATGCGGGAACGATCGACACCGTGCTGCCCCCCGGCTCGATGCTGGTGAAGCAGTTCGATCTTCCCGACTCGGCGCAGCCGACGGGCGGGCGCAGCAAGCGCATCGAGACGCGCGTGCTCGTCGTCGGAGAGAAGGACATCTACGGCCTCTCGTACAAGTGGAACCCCGAGGGCACCGACGCCGACCTCGTCACCGAGGGCCAGACGGAGATGATCGACGACCTCAACCCGCTGGAGAAGCGCGAGTGGCACTACCCGAGCTTCGGTGAGTGCTGGTCGTGCCACCGCGCGCAGAACCGCATCATCGCGTTCACGGATCGGCAGCTGAACTACGCGCTGCAGAACGGCCAGAACCAGCTGCAGGCGATGGCGCTGGCAGGCGCGTTCGACCAATCGACGATGCAGCACGCGCGGACGCCGCTCGCCGACCCGGCGGACACGAGCGCGAGCATCGAAGACCGCGCGAGCGCGTACCTGGCGGCGAACTGCAGCGGCTGCCACAACCCGGGCTCCGCCTTCCTCGGCGGCGGGACGTGGAACGCGCTGCCCGGGGTGGCTCCGCAGGACCGGAAGCTCCTCAACGTGCGGCACAACAACATGCCGATGGCGCAGTCGTTCGGGCTGTGGAACGCGCCGCTGGTGAAGCCGGGCGACCCGATGTTCTCGATCTTGCGCGCCCGCCTGAACTCGACGGACCCGGACCTGATGATGCCGCCGGTCGGCCGCCGCAAGGTCGACACGGTCGGCGTCGCCGTGATCGACGAGTGGATCCGGTCGCTGCCGCCCTGAAAGAAATGGGGACAGGCTGCTTTTTCTGCGGACGTTTGTGTCGCTGGACGCAACAACCGTCGCGCGAAAAAGCAGCCTGTCCCCATTTTTCACGCCGTGAGCAGGCGCCAGAGCAGGCCGAGCGTGGTGGTGTAGCCGACGGCGCTGCCGGCGATGCGGCCGTCGGCGCCCAGCACGTAGAAGGTCGGGAAGCTGGTGATGGAGAGGCGGGCCCCGAGCAGGTCGTCTCCGAGCAGCACGGGGTAGTCGACGCCGTTCTGGCTCACGTACTGCTCGACCGACCCGCGGCCCTCGTACGCGAGCGCGATGGAGACGACCTGCACGCGCGAGCCTCCGAGCTTCGCGACGCGGGCGACGTTGTCGGAGGTCGCCCGGCACACGCCGCACCACGGCGCCCAGAACGCGACGAGCGTCGGCTTGCCGGCGAGCGAGGACAAGGGCACCGAGCGGCCGTCGAGCGCCGTCAGCGTCACGTCGGGCAGCGCGACGCCCCGGACGTGCGAGCGGGTCTGCCACGCGCCGATCGCGGCGATGACGATGAGGACGACGACGAGGTCGACGGGCCACCGCACCGAGCGGCGCGTGCGGTACAGGTTCACCAGTTTCGACCACGTGGACTTCACGCTCTCGTGATTAGCATGCGCGCCAATGGTCTACGCGCTGGTGTGCTCGATCGCGCTCGCCGCGTCGCTGCTCACGTTCTTCACCGGCTTCGGTCTCGGCACGCTGCTGCTGCCCGCGATGGCCGTGTTCTTCGAGACCGAGGTCGCGGTGGCGCTGACCGCGGTGGTGCACCTGCTCAACGGCCTGTTCAAGCTCGCGCTGACCGGCAAGAGCGCCAACCGGGCCGTCGCGCTGCGCTTCGGGCTGCCGGCGTTCGCCGCGGCGCTCGTGGGGGCCTGGCTGCTCACGCTGCTCGCGCGCCCTGCCCCGCTCTTCACGTACACGCTCTTCGGCGCGGCGAAGCAGGTCACGCTGGTGAAGCTCGTCATCGCGGGCCTGATGATCGTCTTCGCGGTGCTGGAGCTGTCGAAGCGGTTCCAGGAGCTGTCCGTTCCTCCGAAGTGGCTGCCGCTCGGCGGCGTGCTCACCGGGTTCTTCGGCGGCCTCTCGGGTCACCAGGGGGCGCTGCGCAGCGTGTTCCTGTTGCGCGCGGGGCTGGCGAAGGAGGCGTTCATCGCGACGGGCGTGCTCATCTCGGTCGGCGTCGACGTCACGCGGCTCGCCGTCTACTTCCCGCGCTTCGGAGCCGTCTCGCTCGAGAGGCACGGCCCGCTGCTCGCGGCGGCGTCGGCGGCGGCGTTCGCGGGAGCGTTCGCCGGCAACCGGCTGCTGAAGAAGGTGACGCTCACGGGGATTCAGCGGGCCGTCGCGGTGCTGCTGTGCATCGTCGCCGTGGGCATGGCGGCCGGCGTGCTGTAATCGTTCGCGCGGATGCCGGTCGACCTGCTCGAGGCCTTGCGGTCAGTGCCGCTCCACGAGCGGGACGCATGGGTGGATCGGTTCCTCGGCCTGGCGGATGCCGTCCCCGACGATGCGGCGGAGCTGCCGCGGGATGCGGTGCCGTACCTGCCGTGCGGCGTCGACGCGATTCTCCGTGCGCTGAAGGAGGCTCCGGTCAGGCCGGACGACGTCTTCGTGGATCTCGGCTCGGGGCTGGGTCGCCCGGCGCTGCTGGCGCACCTGGTCACCGGCGCGCGGGCGATCGGCGTGGAGCGTCAGCCGCACCTGGTCGCCCAGGCGCGCGCCTGCGCGGAGCGGCTCGGCGCGAGCGGCGTGCAGTTCATCGAGGGCGATGCGACGGCGGTCGACGTCTCCGAGGGCACCGTGTTCTTCATCTACTCGTCGTTCAACGGCCCAGCGCTCGAGCGCGTCCTGACTCGGCTGCGGCGAGGCGTGCTGTGCGCGGTGGACTTCGAGGTGCCGGGGCTGAAGGCACGGGCCTCGAGCACGCCGGAACTCGTGTTCTACGACCTCTAGGAGCGCCACCGTTCATCCTTCAGCGGAAGGGGCTCGGCTTCAGGGCAACGAGGTCGACACGCTCACGCCGGCGCCGCCGGGCACGATGAAGGCGCCCGCCTGCGCCGGCGCCGAGGGGGCCAGCACCAGCATCACGATGCCCGCCACCGTGCCGAGCGCGCCGACCCCGATGGCGGCCCAGCCGGTCGCCTGAAAGACGGGCCCGTTGCGGCGCGCGGCATCTGCCTGCTCCGGCGTGAGGGACGGCAGGTTGTTGTCGTCGAGCACGCGGTACGACTCGAAGGCCTGCCACAGCAGCAAACCACCTGCGGCCCCGATCGCGAGACCCGCGATGAGCGGCACCAGCCCGACGCGGCTCGGCCGCTCTTCGACGACGGGAGGCGGCGGCTGCTGCGTGACGATCGGCTCCGACGGCGGCGCAGGCGCCGGCTTCTCGACCACCGGCTCGGGCTTCGTCTCGACCGGAGGAGGAGGCGGCGGCGCCTTCAGCTCCAGCGCGAGCTCCTGCTTCTTGCCGGGCTTCAGCTCCACCTCGGCGGCCGCCGAGAGCTCGCCGCTGCCGCGCGCGAAGACGGTGTGCTTCCCGGCGGGCAACTGCGTGACGAGCGGCGCGGGGCCGAGATCCTTGTCGTCGACACGGACGGTCGCATCGCCTCCCGCGACGGAGACGGCCAGCGTGGCGGGCACCGCCTGTCGCGCCCTCTCGAAGACGCGCACCGCGTCGGGGCTCGCGCGCTGGGTGTCCAGCTCGACGTCGGGCCACGCCTCGACGGCGGCGGTGAACGCCTGGCTCGCCGCGTCTTCGCGTCCGAGCCCGAGCAGCGCCTGGCCGCGCCAGAGCTGCAGCTGGGCGATCTCCTGCGGCGGGCCGCCCGCCTTCAGCGCGGCGTCGGCGCGCTTGATGACGCGCTCGAACTCTCCGGCGGCGAAGTCCTTCTTGAACTCCGCGCTGGTGGGCTTCTTCGGCGCCGCACCGGAGACCAGCAACGCGATCGCGAGCGCTTGGATCACGGGGTGAGCTCCACGGTGACGCGCTTCACCTCTCCGGCGACGGCGGTCACCTTGCGCGTCTGCGTCGCGAAGCCGGGGCGGCGGAACACGAGCTCATGCTCGCCGGGCGACAACTTGAGGGTCAACGGTGTCGTGCCTTTCCTCAGGCCGTCGACGTCGACGTACGCCCACGAGGCCTCGCCGTCCGACGTGGTGGTGACACACCGGATCTCTCCGGGGCCCTTCTTCACGACGGCGTGCGGCGGAGGCTGAGGCTCGGTCACCACCGGCGCGACGACGACGGGCGGAGGCGTCGGCGGTGGCGGCTCGGGAGGTGGCGGCTCGGGCGGCTTCACCGGATCGGGCTTCACGGCGACGGGCGGCGGGGGAGGCGGCTGCACGATCGGCGGTTCCTGCCGGCCGAGCTTCGACAACACGACGCCGATGCCGGAGCCGATCGCCGCGAAGCCGATGAACGCGACGACCCACAGCACGGGGCGACGCGCGCGCCGCGGGCTCTTCGTCGTGGGCGGCAGCGAGGCGTCGACGCGCGTGCCGCCGGCGGTCGCCGACAGCTGCGGAGGCACCCAGCTCGGGACGACGAGCGGCGCGGCGCGCGAGGGCGGATCCGGCAGCGCCTGCACCTCGGGCGACTGGCCCACCTTCTCGAACGCCTCGGACATCTCTCGCGCGCTCTGGAAGCGATCGGCCGGGCTCTTCGACAACCCCTTGAGCAGCGCGGTGGCGAGCGCGGCGGGGACGCCCTCGACGGAGAACAGATCGGGCGGCGGCTGATCGACGTGCGCACGCATCACCGAATAGTCGCTGTCGCTCGGGAAGACGGTCGTGCCGGTGACCATCTCGTAGATGACGGAGGAGAGCGAGTAGAGATCCGAGCGGTGATCGCACTCCTGCGCGGTGATCTGCTCGGGGGCCATGTAGCGCGGGGTGCCGATGAGGACGCCCGACTTGGTGAGCGCGCTGCCCGCGTCGCGCGCGACGCCGAGGTCCAGCAGCGTGACGTGCCCGTTCGGCGCGATGAAGACGTTGCCGGGCTTGATGTCGCGGTGGACGACGCCGTGGTCGTGAACGAACTGCAGGCCGGCGCAGAGCTGCCGCGTGATGGAGATGACCTCGCGCAGCGGCAGCCGGCCGCGCTCTTTGAGCAGGTGCGCGAGCGTGGCGCCGGAGAGCGCCTTCATCACGATGAACGGCACCCGCCCCTCGCGGCCGACGGCGTAGACGGGCACCAGGTTCGGGTGATCGAGCCGCGCCATCATGCGGGCCTCACGCTCGAACCGCTGCACGAGCTCGGCGTCTTCGCAGAGCGCGTCGGAGAGGACCTTGATGGCGACCTGGCGATCGAGGTCGCGCTCGTGGGCGAGGTAGACCGCGCCCATGCCGCCCTGGCCGAGCTTGCGATCGAGCTGCCACTTCCCCTGCAGCACGGTGCCGGTGATGGGCGCCGGGGTCGCCGGGCCCGCGCCCACCTCGGTCGGCCGGCCGCACGCGGCGCACGCTGCGGCGCCGGGAGGCAGCTCGGCCCCGCAATGGATGCAGCGCTGGAGTGACGGCTTTTCAGACGGCACGAATGGTTCCGACTCTACCCGCACACGATGGGGGTGGTAGCTTGCGCCCCCCGATGCGGCGTTCGACGGTCCTGGTCTGCTGCGCGTTCCTCACCGGCTGCCTCGACTACCACGCCGCGTACGAGAGGTGCGTGGCCGCGGGAAGGTGCACAGACGGCGGCACGGCCGGCTCCGGCGGCAGCTCAGCGGGCGGCGGCATGGGCGGCGGCTCGGGTGGAGAGATGGGCGGAGGCACCGGCGGTTCGGGCGGCGAAGGCGGCGAAGGCGGCGGAGGCGGGTCCGGAGGCACCGGCGGCTCGGGCGGCTCGGGCGGAGGCGCGCCGGTGTACGACGGTGGCGCTCCGTGCGCGAGCAGCCGCCGTCCGCGCCTGCAGTGCGACGCGCCGTGGGTCGTCGCGAACGGAGGCCCCTACGATCGCCCGGCCCTCGCGCCGATGTCCGACGGCCTCATCGCGGCGTGGACGGTCGGCCAGCGCGTCGATCTCGTGCACCTCACGTTCGACGGCGGCGTGTGGCCGGTGCTCACGGAGAACGCGCCCGCCGCGGTGGAGACGCTCTCGCTCGCGGCCGAGGAATCGACCTGGGCGCTGCTCTACGGCACGAGCACGGCGCTGCGCTGCTTCTCGAGCGTGGCCGACGGCGGCGTCAGCCCCGGCGCGACGGGCCCGACCCCCAGCGCTGCCGTCGCCGTCACGCGCGACGGAGGCGTGGCAGTGGTTCGCGGCGGCCCGACGTTGAGCCGCGGCATCAGCAGCTTCGGGTGCCCGACGTCACTCGTCGGCAGCACGTTCGGGACCGACCACGTCGCGGCGGTGCACCTGCCCGGCACCGGCACCGAGGGCTTCCGCTTCACGGGTGCCGAGGGCATCAACGCCAGCAACGGGAGCATCTCGATCGTCGCGCCGCTGTCGGACGGCGGCTTCGACTACCGCGCAGCCGGCCACAACCAGGTGCCGCTGCAGCACGCCGCTGCGGTGAACGCCGAGGGCACGCACGTGGTGACGGCGTACATCTTCACCGAAAACTTCGCGGCGTCGCCGGTCGACTACGACCTCGGTTTGCGCTCGCTGCCGACGAACCTCGCGACACCGGCAGCGAACCTGCCCTTCCTCGACGAGCCGCGGGGCTTCGGCATCGCGCCGTGCGGAGATGGCTGCATGGCGACCGCGTTCATTCCGAAGGGCTCGCCCTCGCACGTCTCGGCGTTCCTCTCGACGGATCGGCAGATCATGGAAGCGCGCGGCGCCGCCGACGCCGGCTGGGACGTGGCTTGTGCCGCGCCGCCGCTCACGACGGTCGCCGTCGCGTGGCACGACGGCCGGCTCCGCTTCCTCGTCACCGAGCCGGCGAAGGCGTCGATCTACTCCTGCGACGTGCCGTAGCGAGCTACTTGCCGGCGGGCAGCAGCGCCTTCCGCTGCCCGACGCAGTACTGGACGATCTCGTCGAGCGTGAGCTGGCCGCCGGCGACGTCGAACTTCCGCGTCTTCATGTCCTGGTAGTCGTTGCCGAGGATGATGCCGGTGGCGATGCACTCGTTGAACTGCGCGAGGGCCTCCTGCTTCTTCGACTTGTCGAGCAGCGCCCTGCCCTGCTCGTACGACTTCTTCGGGCCGTCCTCGAACTTGATGAGCGGCGCGACGTCTTTCATCAGCTGATCCGTCGACGTCACGCGCTGGCCGCACAGGTCCATCACCTCGCGCGGGACCATCGGCTTCCCGTCGACGAGCACCGGCAGCTTGGCGAGCTGCGGCACCATCTTGGTGAGCTGCACGCCGTCGGCCTGGCAGTTCTTGAACTCGTTGAGCGCCTTCTCGTAGAGCTTCTTGCGGCCGCGCAGATCCTTCGAGGCGGCGGCCTGGTCGACGGCGGCGACTCCGGTCGCGAGCGCCTCGCCGGTCTTCTTGCGCAGCTCGCGCGCGAGCTTGGTGAACTCGAGCGTGTCCATCAGCTTGAACGACTCGACGTTGCGCACCTTGTCGGCAGCCGCCGCGTAGCCGGGGTTCTGCTTCTCGAGGCCGGCCTGGGACTCGAGCAGCTTCCCGACGAGCTCGACCGCCTGGACGGCCGCCTCGAGATCGCTGTCTTTCCCCTCGGGCGCCTTCGCGGTCTCGATCTTCGCCTTCGCGCTCGCGACCGCGTCGAGCAGCCCCGTCTTCGCGTCGCCGGCGGAGAGCACGATCTTCTTCGCCGCGATCTTGTCGTTCATCTCGGCGATGCGCTTCTTCACCTCGGAGTCGTACCACTTGTAGTTCTTGTCCTTCTCCAGCAGCGCGTTGCCCTGCTCGAGCACGGTGCCGATGAGCTTCACGGCGTTCTCGGCGGACTGGACCTGGTCCCGGCCTCCCGTGGGCGCGGACATCTGCGCCATCGCCTCGCCGGCGACCTTGCGGGCCTCCTCGACCTTCGCCATCTGGCGCTCGACGTCGACCTCGAGGCGGCGCCGCTCCATCACCTTCTTCGACTCGCGCAGCACCCACTCGGACTCGCCGACGGCCTTCGCCATCGCGGGCTCCTTGGTGTGCACGGTGCCGAGCGTCTTCTCGAGCACGGAGATGGCCGTGGCGAGCTCCTGGAACTGCTCGTCGGTGGGCTGCGGGGTCTTCTTCTCGATGTTGCGCTGCGCGATGCCGACGTCGAGCTGTGCCGCGGTGAGCGCGCGCTGCTCGATCGTCGTCTCGACTTCGACGAGCGTGCGGCGGACCTGGTCGACGTACTGGCCGAACGCCTGGCTGCGCTCGGCCTCGGGCTGGAACTTCTCGACGAGCTTGCGGACGACGATCGCGGCGGTGCGCGCCTCGGCGAGCTGGTCCTGCGTGGGCTTCCCGCGCAGCGGCTTCGCGGCGTTCTGCAGGTCTTTGAACTGCGGCTCGATCTCGGCCTTGAGGCGCTGCAGGCCGGTCGCGGTCCACAGCTCGTCCATCTTCTTCTTCGCGGCCGCGTGCTCGGCGCGCCACTTCGCCGCGTCGGCGCCGTAGGCCTTGTTCTTCGGCTCGAGCGGCTTGCCCTGGTCGAGCAGCTTCATGAGGTCGCCGGCGGCCTTGTCGCCCGCCTTGAATTGATCGTCGGTCGCTTCCTTGCCGATGGCGGCGACGGTGTTCTTGAGCGAGGTGCGCGCCTCTTCGATCGCGGCGCGCTGCTTGTCGACGGCGATCAGCGTCTCCTTTTCGTCGGCGGCGGCGAGGTGCTTCGCGACGCTGGCGTCGGTCTCGTTCAGGTACGCGGCGAACTTCTGATCCTGCTTCGCGAAGGGGCGCGCCTCGTCGGCGATCTTCTTCACCGCCGCGGCGTTGTTGCGGACGTCGGTGAAGACGGCAGCCGCGGGCTCCTTCTCTTTGAGCTTCGCGGCGCTCTCGTCGAGCGTCTTCCGCGCGGCGTCGATGGCGCGGCGGGCGTCGAAGATCTTCACGTTCGCGCGGCGCTGGTCGACGTAGTCGCGCTGGGTGCGCAGCTCCTTGCGGGCGGCGAGCGCCGACTTCGCGTAGTCGAGATCGCTCTGCTCGAACTCGGCGCCGGCGTCGACGGCCTCTTTGAGCGCCTCGACCGCCGCGTGGGCGGCGTCGAGATCGGCGTTGCTGGGCGGGTCCTGCTTGATGCGCTCGACCGCCTTCGAGAGGTTGGAGCGCGCATCGTCGAGCCGCTTGAGCGCGGACGCGGCGTCGGCGGCGCTTGCGGCGGCAGGGAGCAGGAGGAGAACGGAAGCGAGGACGAGGCCAGACCGGATGCTCATCGCGGCTTGAGATGCTAGCAGCGGTGCAAACCGCCGCAGGGGCTTTTCCGATGGGTCCGGCGCGACCCCTTCGGCTACTGCGCGTTGACGGGCGTGTTGCGATCCATCTGCGTGCCGTCGCCGAGCTGACCGAACGCGTTGTCGCCCCAGCACCGCGTGCCCGACTGCGTGCGCGCGCAGGTGTGCAGCCTGCCCGCGGAGATCGAGGTGCCGTCGCTCAAGCCCATCACCGGCGCCGGCTGCGGGCGGCCGATGTTGGTGCCGTCGCCGAGCTGGCCGTCGCTGTTGAAGCCCCAGCACTGCACCTGCCCGCCGCTGACGAGCGCGCAGGTGTGCGAGCCGCCGGCGGCGAGCTCGGTGACGTTGTCGCTCGTGCCCTCGACGCGCGCCGGCACACTGCGGAACATGTCCGTGGCGGGTGCGCCGATCTGCCCCTCCATGTTGTCGCCCCAGCACCAGACCTCGCCGGCGCCCCGCAGGGCGCAGGTGTGCCGCTCGCCCGCGAAGATGCGCGTCACGCCGGTGAGGCCCATGACCGGAGTCGGCCGCGTGCGCTCGTCGCGCGTGCCGTCGCCGAGCTGGCCGTGCGTGTTGTCGCCCCAGCAGCGCACGGTGCCGCCGCGGAGCAGCGCGCAGGCGTGATCGCCTCCGAAGGCGACGTCGATGACGCTGGTGCCGAGCTCGGTCAGCAGCACCGGCGTCGTGCGCGGAGCCTTCGTGCCGTCGCCGACCTCGCCGTGCAGGTTCTCGCCCCAGCAGCGCAGCTCGCCGCTGCGCGAGAGGGCGCAGGCGCCGGTGCCTCCCGCGGCGATGGCGATGGCCGCGCCCTGGCCGAGCCCGCTGACCGGCGTGGGCACGAGCTTGTCCGACATGGTGCCGTCGCCGAGCCGGCCGCCCTGCGCCGAGCCCCAGCAGAAGACGGCGCCGAGCTGGTTCAGCGCGCACGAGTGGAAGGCGCCGAGCTGCACCGCGACGATGCCGGTGGTGAGCGTCTGCACGGGCACCGCCTGGCTGCGGTCGATGTACGTGCCGTCGCCGAGCTGACCTCCGGTCATCGGCGTGACGCTGTTGCGGCCCCAGCAGGTGATGGCGCCCGCCGGAGTGAGCCGGCAGCTGTGGAACGCGCCGACCTCGATGAAGTCCGCGGCGCAGCAGCCGGCCGCGCACGAGCGGTTGCCCGGGCGGCAGAGGAACTCGCAGCCGCCGTTGAGGCACACGGCGAAGCCGTTCGAAGGAGGCGCCGGGCAGGCGAGGCAGGCCTCTCCGCAGCTGCCGCCGTTCTCGTCGACGCACTCGCCGTTGCAGAGGTGCTGGCCCTTCGGGCAGCCGGAGGTGACGCACATCGTGCCGCTGCACTTCACGCCGCCGCTGGTCATCGGGCAACTCGCGCAGGCGCCGCCGCACGGCCGCAGCGTGGGCTCGCAGATGAGGCCGCACTTCGTGCCGTCGCAGGTGGCGATGCTGCCGGCGGGCTGCGGGCACGGCGTGCACATCGAGCCGCACGTCTGCACGGAGTTGTTCGAGACGCAGACGCCGTTGCACGCGTGCATGCCGGCGCCGCAGATGGGCTGGCAGGTGCCCATCGAGCACTGCTCGTTGGAGGCGCAGGCGCGGTTGCAGGCGCCGCAGTGCTTGGAGTCGTTGTTGAGATCGACGCACACGCCGTCGCAGTCGGTGCGGCCCTCGGTGCACGTGACCATCATCGTGCCGGGGCCGCGGCAGGCAGCGAGCGCGAGCGCGAGCGACAATGTGAGCAGGAGCGGGCGCATGACGGCGGCGACTATAAGCACCGTCTCGTGACGCCCGATTATGTTATCGTCGCAGCATTATGGCCCGGCGACTCAAGCGCACAGGAGCGAAGGCGACGTTCTCGATCTCCGTGTCTCCGGCGACCAAAAAACGCCTCCGGCAGGCAGCACGTTCACACGGAGGCAACGTGTCTGCCCTGATCGAGGCCCTGGTCGAAGAGCTGGACCGCCGAGACGCGCTCGAGTGGCTGCTTCGCCGTGCGCCGCCCGTCGATCCGAAGGCATACGACGCGTTTCTCGCGGAGGTCACGCGTCCACCTCGGCGACGTGCGGCGTGATTCCGGTCACGCTGGATACGGGGGCATTGATCGCGATCGAGAGGCAGAAGCCCAGAGGCATCATGCTGCTGCAGGCCTGCATGGAGCGCCGCATGGAGCTGCTCGTCCCGACCGTCGTTCACGCGGAGTGGTGGCGCGGCCGCACTGACCTGAGAGAGCGAATGAAGACGGCCGCGATGATCGTCCCGTTCCCGCTGAAGGCCGCGGAGGCAGCAGGCACCGTGCTCGGTAAGTTGAGCGCGCCGCGCCGACCTGGATTGGCAGTCGATGTGATGGTGATGGCGTTCGCCGCGGTCTGCGGCGGTGGCACCGTCTTCACGACCGACGTCGACGACCTGCAGCGCATCGGCGCTCACTTCCCGACGGTACGGGTTCTCGCCGTCTGAGCTCGACCAGCGGCAACTCGCCCTTCTCTCGCGCACTTACGCCGCGAAAAATCCTTAGTCGATCTCCCGCCCCCCTCCTCGACGTCGCGGTAGAGCCAATCTCGGCTCCCACGAACCGGAGACGAACACATGAAGATCATCGCAATGCACAAGGTGGACGCGGCCATGGAGCGGGGCGCGCTGCCGAGCCAGGACGTGTTGGAGAAGATGGGGGCGTTCATCGGCGAGACGCTGCAGAAGGGCATCCTGCTGGGCGGCGAGGGGCTGCACCGCAGCGCCACCCGCGCGCGCCTGACGCTCACCCGCGGAGAGCCGGTCGTCGAGCGCGGCCCCTACTCCGGCCGCAACGAGCTCATCGCCGGGGTCTGCATGCTGCGCTCGAGCAACCTCGACGAGGCGATCGGCTGGGCCGGCCGCCTCGCGAAGTCGCTCGGCGAAGGCGCCGAGATCGAGCTCGGCCCCATCGTCGAAGAGTGGGATCTCGGAGGCCCCCCGCCGGCCAACAAGCCGCCGCCCCGCTTCCTCGCCCTGGCCAAGGCCGACGCGAAGTCCGAAGCCGGTGCGCCGTTCCTGCCGCGCGTCGAAGCTCCGCTCGCGGAGATGAAGCGCGCGAACGTGCTCATCGCGGCGCACGGGCTGACGCCGAGCTCCCAGGGCAAGCGCGTGCAGAAGCGCAAGGACCGCCGCCAGATCGTCGACGGCCCGTTCGCCGAGTCCAAGGAGCTCATCGCCGGCTTCGCGATCCTCGACCTGCCTGGTTGGGACGAGGTCCTCGCGTTCAGCGACCGCTTCGCGGACATCCTCGGCGGGGAGCTCGAGATGGACCTGCGGCCGTTGGCCTCGAGCCCGTAACCCCGCGACTGGAGCACGCACGGGGCGATCGTTCTTGCGCTCGAAGCGCAATTTTTACCCCCGGGTGCACACAACTGTGGGCAACCCGGGGCCTCGGCGCATGGCACGAAGGTTGATTTAGGCGCGCGTGTCATGAGCCGCCTCGTCGCCGTCCTCGTCCTCTGCTCCACCGCGGCAGTCGCCGCTGAAGTCGAAGTCCCGCTCGGCGGTCGCGCGCCGCTTCCGGCCGGGCGCCGCACGGTGCACGAGGTGCTGGTCCGCGACCCGTCGATGCTGACGGTCGTCGTCACCGAGGGCGCGGTCTCGCTCGAGGGCAAGAAGCACGGCACGACCGGAGTCACGGTGAAGTACTCCGACGGCGAGCTCGAGCGGCTGCTCGTCATCGTGGGCAACGCGACCAACGAGAAGGGCCCGCGCATGGAGCGCTCGCAGAACGTCGACGTGAAGCCCAACGTCACCGCGCAGGCGAAGGCCGCCGCCCCCGCCCCGAAGCCGAAGTCCAAGGAGCGCGCCGCGATTCAGGACGCCAGCGACGTCGTCCGGGCGGCGGTGGAAGCACTGTAAACCTGCGGGACCATTCCTTCTGCGCATCCCGGCGAGCCGGGGTGTGAAGCAGGAGGAACATGAAATCGCCCCTCCTCGAAAGCCCTGTCGCCCAAGAGCTGCAGCTCGCTCAGAGCGAGACTGCGTCTGTTCGGGAGCCTGAAGTCGGTGTGGACCTCGTGCCGTGGGCGGTCGAGGCCGACGTCCCGCCGGCCGCGAATCACACGCAGCCGCTCTGGCTGTTCGAGCTCGAGACGGCGCGCGTCGAGGAGGACCCGTTCGAAGCGCTCGTGCGCAGCGGAAGGTGCACGGCGAACGGGCTGGCTCCTGGCGCGGAGCCGACGATCAAAGAGCCGACGCCGCTCGGCGCGGTGGGGCCGTGGTGGATCGAGCCTCCGCGGCCGTCGCCGGTTCGGCAGACGCGCAAGCCGACGATCGAGGTGCCGGTGGCGACGCCGCCGCAGTGGCGCTCGGCTGCGCCGCGGAGGTCGAGCCCCCGGCCGGCGCCGCCGCTCCCCTCGTTCAGCCCGCCTCCCCGACGCAACGCGTGGGCGCGCGTGGCCTCGGTGGCCGGCGTCGCGGTGCTCTGCGGCGCGATCGGCGTCACGCTGCTCGCCGGCCGCCAGTCTGCGGCGTCGACGGATCTCGTCGTGCCGCCTCCGCCGGAGCGCGTCGAGGCGGTGCTGCCGGCGAAGGTCGAGCCCGAGCGCGCGCCGCCGGCGGTCGAGACCGCGCCCAGGGGCGCCGCGAAGGACCTCGAGCGGCAGAAGCTGCTCAAGCGCGTGCGTGCGGCGAAGAAGTGGGCCGCCGAGAGCTGGCCCGAGCCCGTCGTCGCGCAGCCGGCGCCTGAGCCCGAGCCGGTCGAGGCGCTGCCGTCGCGCGACGAGCTCAAGCGCCCGCAGTTCTGAAGAGACGCTGCCTCACTTCGCGATGGCGGAGGTCGGCGGCGTCTTCGGCGCGCCGGTCGGCCGAGCGATCGACACTCCGGTGCGCTTCGCGGCGGCGAGGATGGCGCCGGCGACCTCCTTGGGGCGCGACAGCATCGGCACGTGGCCCGAGCGCACGGACGTCATCGTCGCCTTGATGGTGGCGGCCATCACGCGCTGGGCCTCGGGAGCGATCATGCGGTCGTTCTCGGCGACGACGAACCACGACGGCTTCGACTGCCAGGCGGCGACGGTCAGCTTCTCGTCGAAGCACTGGGCCTTGATCGGCCCCTGCGTGGCGGCCATCACCAGCGTCTGCCGCTCGGGCAGGTCCGGGGCGAAGTCCCTCGAGACGGTCTCGGGGCTGAGCCTCAGGTAGCCGCCGGATCCCACGACCGGACGTGAGAGGCCGGGCGGCGGGGGAAAGCCCTTGCCCGTCTCTGCGGACGACTGGCCGATCTGCGGGGCGAACGCGGCGACGTAGACGAGCGCGGACACCTTGTCGTGATTCCCTGCCTGCGTGATGACGGAGCCGCCCCACGAGTGTCCGACGAGCACCACCTTGCCGGGCTGATCGTCGATCACGCGCCGCGCGGCCGCGACGTCGTCGGCCAGCGACGTGAGCGGGTTCTGCACCGCGACGACCGTGTAGCCCTCGGCCTGCAGCAGAGGGATCACCTCCATCCACGACGAGCCGTCGGCGAACGCGCCGTGCACGAGCACGATGGTCGGCTTCGGCTCCTGCACCTGTTGGACCTGGGCCGCCGCGACCGCGGACCAGACGAACGCCACCGCGACGAGAACCTTCGACATGTGTCACCCCCGTGTGAGCTGCAAGGGCCACTGCTATCGGCGGACGCCGGCGCGCGCCGCGGGCGCAGGTATGTGGGGCTTCTGAAACACTCCGGCGAGCGCGCCGAGCCCAGCGCCGCTAGATTCTGCGCACGCACATGGAGCTCTTCAGTCCCGAGGTGCTCGCGCTGCTCGGCACGGCGTCGGTGGTCCTCTCGATCGTCGGCGCGCTCGTGACCGCGTGGGTCGTGGTGCGAATTCCCGCCGACTACTTCGCGCACCGCGAGCGGCACCCTCCCCCGACGCGGCACCCGGTCGTGCGCGTGCTGCTGGTGCTCGGCAAGAACCTGCTCGGCATCGTGGCGCTGCTGCTCGGCATCGTGATGGCCATTCCGGGAGTGCCAGGCCCCGGCCTCGTCGTCATCCTGCTCGCGCTGATGCTGCTCGACTTCCCCGGCAAGTACGCCGCCGAGCGCCGGCTGGTGAGCCTCAAGCCGGTGCGCGAGGCCATCGACTCGCTGCGCGCGCGCGCGGGCCGGCAGCCGCTCGTGTTGCCCACGCAGGCGCCTTGAGCGTGTTAGCAGCCAGCCCGCGTGGGTCGGGTCTCGAAGCGGCTGGCGAAGGTTGGCCTGGTGGTCGTGCTGCTCTGCGGCGCCTGGGGCCTCGCGCGGCGCTACCTGCTGCGGCCCTCGCCGGCGGCGCCTGACGCCGCGACGAAAGAGCACCTCGCGAGGAGCCGCATCGTGCGCGACACGTACGGCGTCCCGCACGTGTTCGGAGATCGCGACGCCGACGCCGCCTTCGCGCTGGCGTTCGCGAACGCGGAGGACGACTACCCCACGATCCAGCTCTCTCTCGCGGCCGGCCGCGGCCAGCTCGGCTTCATCGCGTTCGGCGAGCTCGCGGTCGCGAACGACTACTACACCGAGCTGGTGCGCGTGCAGCAGGAGGTCGACGCCACGTGGGAGCGCCTGCCGCCCGACGTGCGCGCCGTGCTCGAGGCGTACACGCGCGGGCTGAACTACTGGGTGTACCTGCACCCCGACGACGCGGACACGCGCCTCTTGCCGTGGCGCGGGCGCGACATCGCCGCGGCGTTCGCTCACAAGCTGCCGATCATGATGAACGTGCACCACGTCGTCATGGCGCTGCGCTCGGACGCTCCGCCGCAGCTCGGGGCGCCGGTCTTCCCGAACCCGCCGCTGCCGTCGGCCGGCTCGAACGCGCAGGCGCTCGCGGCCTCGCGCTCGACGGACGCAGTCGCGCGGCTCATCATCAACTCGCACCAGCCGTGGGAGGGCCCGGTCGCCTGGTACGAGGCCCACGTCACCTCGAAGGAGGGCTGGGACATCACCGGCGGCACCTTCCCCGGCGCGCCGATGATCCTCCACGGGCACAACCGCTCGCTCGGCTGGGCGCACACGGTGAACGCGCCGGATCTGATCGACGTGTACAAGCTCGTCACCGACGACCAGCACCCCGGCCAATATCAGTACGACGGCAAGTGGTTGCCTTTCGAGATCACGAAGGCGCGGCTCGAGCTCGATGTCTGGCTGTTCAACGTGGTGTTTCACGAGGACGCGTACTCGAGCGTGCTCGGGCCGGTGCTCGTCACGAAGCAGGGCGCGTACGCGTTCCGGTACGCGGGGATCGGCCGGCGCGTCGACGCGATCACCGAGTGGTTCCGGATGAACAAGGCGACGTCGCTCGACGAGTTCCGCGCGGCGATGCGGGGCGGCGGCATCCCGATGTTCAACACCATCTACGCCGACGCGAACCACCTGTTCTACGTGTACAACGCGCTCTTGCCGGTGCGGCGCGAGGGGTTCGACTACCGCACCGTGCTGCCGGGAGACCGCTCGGAGGTCGTCTTCACCGACTACCTGCCCTTCGACGAGCTGCCGCAGGTGCTCGACCCTGCCGCGGGCTTCGTGCAGTCGTGCAACTCGAGCCCGTTCACCGCCACGCTCGGTGACGACAACCCTTCGCCCGCCCGGTTCTCGGCGACCGCCGCCGTCGAGACGCAGGAGTCGAACCGCTCGCTGCGCTCGCTCACCCTGCTCGACCCGGCGAGGAAGCCGCAGCTCACGCGCGGCGAGCTGCTCGAGATGAAATGGGACCAACGGTACGACGCGCGGTCTGCCGTCTACACCCGCGTGATCGAGCCGCTGCTGAAGACGTTCCAGCCGAGAGACGCCGACGAGACCCGCGCGGTGGAGCTGCTGCGCGCGTGGGACGGCACCGCGCCGGTCACGTCGCGCGAGGCGGCGCTGATCCTGCTCACGCTGCGCTCGGCGGATCGCACGTTCCGGGGCGAGGGAGATCCGCACCTCGACGATCTCGGCGCCGCCTTCCGCGACGTCATCGCCTTCCTGAAGAAGAAGCACGGCCGCATCGACCCGACGCTCGGCGAGGTGCAGCGGCTCAGGCGCGGCGCGGTCGACCTCCCCGTCGGAGGAGGCGTCGATCTCATGAACGCCATCTACGGCAAGCGCGGCGACGGCCTCATCGTCGGCACCGGCGGAGACTCGCTCGTCGTCGTCGTCGACTTCCCTGCCGACGGCGGCACGCGCTCGGAGTCGATTCACGCGTACGGCGCGTCGGCGCGCCCGAGCTCGCCGCACTACAACGATCAGTCGAAGCTCTTCGTCGACCACACGTTGAAGCCGACGTGGCACGACGAAGCCGAGCTCGCCGGGCACACCGAGCGCTCGTACGCGCCCGGCGAAGGCCGCTGAGCGCCAGGCCCTTGTTTCACGCGTGAGACAGGTGGTGCGTTCGGCAGCCGGCCAACGCGGGGCCGAGGCGGCCGGGGCGTTCCGCAAGCCCCTGACTTTACGAGACAATTCGAAGGCACGGACCTTGAGATGGGTCCCCGCCATGACTCGCTACCTGATCCCCGTCCTGCTGGTCCTGACCACCTCCACCGCGTTCGCCTCGGCGCTCGAAGTGCCGCTCGGAGCGCGCGCGGCCGTGAAGTCGAAGAAGGCGATCGCCGAGATCGTCGTGCGCGACCCGTCGCTGCTCGGCGTCGTCGTCACCGACGGCGCGGTCTCGCTCGAGGGCAAGAAGAGCGGCGTCACGTCGGTGAACGTCGAGTACTCCGACGGCGAGATCGAGACGCGCCTGGTCGTCGTCGGCGAAGGCCAGAACGCGCCCGGCATGAGCGCGGAGCCGTCGCAGAAGATCGACCTCAAGCAGAGCGCGAAGGCCCAGGCGCGCCTGCACAACGCCGAAGCCTCGCGTGTAAAGTGACGCCCCATGGACGCTGCAGCCGGCGAAACCCTCACCACCGACGAAGGTGCGAAGCGGAACAAGCTGATCGGCGCGGCGGTGCTGCTCGTGCTCGCTGCCGGCTGCGGCTACCTCGCGACGCTGTACGGCTTCATGGCGGGCATGGGCGCCGCCATCTTCGGCATCGCCGGGCTCAGCGTGCTCGCGTCCGCGTTCGGATTCGCGGGAGTCGGCCACTGCCCGACGTGCGGCAAGGAGATGCGCGACCTGCCGCGCGACACCGAGGCCGCATCGTGCCGGTGCTGCGGCAACTTCGCGATCATCCGCGACGCGAAGCTGTTCCCGACACCGCCGGACCACGTCGCCAAGAGCTCGGCGTATCGCATCGACATCGAGCCTGGCGTGCAGCCGAACTTCCGGGGCCTGTGCGCGACGTGCGGAAAGCCCGCGACGACGTCGCTGCCGCGCGAGCTGACCAAAGATGTCGTCGGCGTGCCTGGCGTGGGCCGGCTCGCCAAGACGTGGACGATCGACATCGCGGTCTGCGACGAGCACTCGAAGCCCGACTCGCTCGGCAATCCGGCCGGAGTGACGAGCTTCGGCGGCAGCCTGTCGATCTCGTCGCACCGCACCTGGCGTGCGATCACCGCTAAGTCGTGACGACCAGCTTGCCGCGCAGGTGACCCTGCTCGAAGCGGCGCATCGCGGCGGCGGTCTCGCTCAGCGGGAACACCTGCTCGACGACGGGGCGCAGCTGCCCGCTGCCGAGCAGCTTCTGCAGCACCTCGAGGTCGGCCAGCGTGGGCTTCTCGGTCAGCACGTTGAGCGAGCCCTTCGGCGCGGTGATCGAGGCGAGCCCGACGCGCATCACGGGAATGAACGGGCCGAGCACGCGACCGCTCTGCGGCGTGCCGACGAAGACGTAGCGGCCACCCGGCTTCAGCAGCCTGAGGCACTCGGCAGGCTTCCGCGTCGCGGCGTTGTCGAAGACGACGTCGAAGCGCGCGGCTGAGGTGAAGACGTCTTCGCGGGCGTAGTCGATGACGTGGTCGGCTCCGAGCTGGCGGGCCTGGTCGACGTTGCGCGCGCTGCACACGGCGGTGACCTCGGCCCCGAGGACCTTGGCGAGCTGGACGGCGAAGGTGCCGACTCCGCCGGAGGCGCCGTTGACGAGCACGTGCTGCCCGGCCTTCACCTGGCCGGCGTCGCGCAGGCCCTGCAGCGCGGTGATGCCGGCGAGCGGGACCGTGGCGGCCTCTTCGAACGTGACGTTCGGCGGCTTGGCGACGAGCAGGCGCTCGGGGACACGCGCGTACTGTGCGAAGGCGCCGTCGACCTCGCGGCTGAAGTCTTCGGCGGTGCTGCCGAAGACGGCGTCGCCGGGCTTCAGGCGCGTGACGTTCTTGCCGACGGCGACGACCTCGCCGGCCACGTCCTGGCCGAGGCCCTTCGACTTCGGCGCGAACCAGCCGGTGGTGGGCCGCATCAGGTACGGCTGGCCGGACATGAGGTAGCGATCGGCTGCGTTGATCGACGCGGCGCGGACGCGCACGAGCACGTGATCGTCGGCGAGGTCGGAGAAGTCGAGCTGCTCGAGGCGCAGCGCGTCGGCGCTTCCGTAGGCGGTGCGGCGGATCGCGAGGCCGGCGGTCATGGGTCAGGTACGTGGGGTCGGGGGTTCGATTTCGCCCGCGACTCCTTAGCCCAGAGCGCATGGCTGTCAGAACTGGAAGTCGACCATGGCGTTCTCGCCACCGCGGACGGTGACCTGCTGGGTGCCACGCACCTTCGGGGTGATGGCGCGCGTGTCGAGCTCGACGACGTAGTCGCCGGGCGTGACGGCTTCGAGCGTCGCGGTGCGCGAGACGCAGTTCTCCTGCACCTCTTTCACCCTGTCGGTGAGCGCTCCGCCCGCCATCGCCGGAGGCCGATAGATGGCGATGTAGTACGGCAGCTGCACGTTGGGCGGACAGCCGCCGCCGTTGCTCATGCGCCAGGTGACGACGACGTCGGCGGGCTTGGGCCGCAGCGTGAGCTCGACCGGCTGGCCCAAAGTGCCGGCGCTGCCGACGGTGAGCGTGGTGCCGAAGTGCGTGAAGCGCGCGAGGCCTGCCGAGTCGAGGCCTTCAGCCGTGATGCCGTAGGAGCCTCCCTCGGACGCGAGCTCGCCGAGCTTTCCCTGCCCCGCCGCGCACTCGAAGTCGGCCGTCTGGGTGACGGCGCCCGAGGGTCCCCAGGTGACCCGAACGGTCTTCACGGAGTTCGAGGCGCAGTCGCCGCTGAGGAAGCTCCACGTCACGTTGAGGGTGCGATCTCCGGGAGCGTCCCCACAGCTCACGACACACGAGGAGACCACCACGAGCACGACAAGCGGGCGCAGTCGCTTCATCCAGAAGCAGTAGACGCCGAAACGCCGCGAGAGGGATCGGTCTGTTTAGACCCGAACCGTCGGGCGTTCGTTCCAGGGCAATTCCTTTTCCAGGGAGCGAACATGAACCGGGTCCTCGCAGCGATGCTCTGCGTTCTGGTGGTGACGGGCTGTAACGAGAAGAAGGTCAGCGGCTCGGTGAAGAAGACGGCGGACCGCAGCCGCCGGCTCACGATTCTGGCGGCCTCGGAGGCGTCGAACATTCGCGACGCCGACGCGCGGCTGACGCGGCAGCTGAACATCGCCGAGCAGGTGCTCGCCCGCTTCGGAGCCCAGGAAGCGCTGACGGTGCTGGGTGAGGCCGACAAGACGCTGCGCACCGTCGGGCCGCAGCTGAGCAGCCACGCGCGGATCTCGGGTTGGGTCAGCGTGTCGCAGCTCGCGCGGCGCGCGATGGGGACCGAGGCGGCGAAGGCGGCGACGCGCGAGGCGCAGCGCGAGCTCGAGGCGCTGCCGAGCCTCGCCGAGCGCTGCCAGTACGTGATGGGCGTCGCCGAGGAGGTCAGCCAGCTTCAAGGCGAGGCCGACGGCGCCGCGGTGCTGGTGAAGGGCGGCGAGTGGGTGGCCGCGATCGAAGACGCCACCGAGCGGCGCAGCGCGCGCCTCGCGTTCGCCGTGGCCCTGTTCAACCTCGACGCGTACGACAACGGCGTCGCGACGCTGCGCCTCGAGCGGGATCCGATCTGGACGTCGGACACGATGCTCGCGCTGGCGGCGCCGGCGCCCGGCGACTCGGCCGGCTCCTACGCACCCGAGGCGCCGGCGAACGCCTACGGGCGGCCGGTCGCGTACGAAAAGGTGTTCCAGGGAAGCATGTCGAACTCGCGCGCGACGCACTGAGCCTCGTGTAGCGTCCGTCGACGTGGACGCCGTCTGGAACCATCTCACCAGCTGGGGCCCCTCGTGGGCCTGGTTCATCGTGCTGCTCTTCACCGCGCACGCGGTGAGCCTGTGGGGCGGCTACGCGGTCTTCCAGGCGATGCACCGCCGCGGAGCCCTGAAGCGCTTCCTGGTCGCCGACGGAAAGCCGCCTCCCGACCCGCTCGCCCACCGCATGCGCGTGCGCGTCGCGATCAACACGCTCAACTTCGGCCTCGGCGCCGCCCTCGTCTACGGAGCCCTGCGCCTGCGCGGCGTCGACTTCGCCGCGCCGCTGCCGAGCGCCTGGACGATGCTCTGGCAGGTGGTCGCCTTCGCGCTCGTCACGGACACGTCCTTCTACTGGATGCACCGGACGCTGCACCTGCCCTGGTGGTTCGCGCGCGTGCACCGCCAGCACCACGAGTTCCGCTACGTGCGCGCGCTGTCCGCCGAGTACAGCCATCCGGCCGAAGACTTCGGCAACTTCATCTGCACGTTCCTGGGCCCGGTGATCTTCGCGGCGCACCCCGCCACCGTGATCGTCTGGATCTTCCTGCGCATGCTCGAGACCGTCGACGCGCACTCGGGCTACGCGCTCACGCCGTGGGCGAGCCGGCACGCGTACCACCACGAATTCAACCGCGGCAATTTCGGCGCGTTCCTCTCCCTGTGGGACCGCCTGCTCGGCACCGACGCGGACTGGAAGAAGTGGCGCGCCGCGAAGTGACGCGCGCGCGTCACGGCGCCGGCGCGGTGCCCTCGAAGTAGGCGCGGTACTTCGGCCAGCTGTACTCCGCGATGGCGCGGCCCATCGCGAGGCCGGCCTCGTTGTCCGCCTGAATGTGGTACCCGCCCATGACCCGCGAGATGCCGGCGAGCTCGGCGGTGGCGGAGAACGTCGGCAGCTCGAGGCGCACCTCCTTCTCGAGGCACTTGGGCTCGGTGAGCTCCCCTGGCACGCGCACCGCGACGGCGCCGTAGCGATCGCTGCCGGTGAAGAGCTCGAGCATCTTGGCGGCCGCACCGCTCGCCGTGCTGTGCCCCGACGGGTAGCCGGGAAACGGCGGCGTCACGAACGTGCGCGGCGAGTACGGGTACCAGTTCTCCGGGTCGAGGTCCTTCACGCCGCCGCAGGGGCCGGCCCAGCCGTTCAACTTCCGGCCCTTTCGGCACGCGCGGACGAGCGCGAACGGGCGGGCGCTGTCGTAGTGCCGCTTCGCCTCCCAGCACGCGATGAACGCGTCGAACGCGACGTTGCCGACCGCGAAGAACAGCTTCACGTCCTCGTCGATGCCGTAGCCGTCGCGGCGCGACACGTCCTGCGCGAAGCGCAGCCAGTGCCCCGACTGGCCCGTCGAGCGCGGGCCGTCGCGCATCAGCTCGACGATCGCCTTCTGCTCGGGCGTCAGCGTCGCGTTGAAGTCGATGCACTGCTGCACCTGCGCCTCGAGCTCGGGAGAGCCGACCTTCGGGAAGGGCCCGGGCCGGAACTGGTCGGCCCGCTCGAGCGCGAACGGCTTCACTCTGTACCAGTGCGGCGCGAGGAAGCCGGGGCTCACGGTGCCGCCCTTGCCGTCGTCGAACGCGATCGGCTGCCAGCGGTCCTCGTCGCTGCCGGGCGGCACCGGCGAGTAGGCCGTGGTGTCCGAATACGGTCCACCCGCCGAGCCCGGCTCGTCGCCGAGCTGGTTCGACCCGTCGTGCGTGCGGTACGCGATCAGCGCCGAGGCCGCGGCGTTGCCGATGCCGGCGGGCGTGGCGAGGTCCTCGCTCGCATCGGCGGGGTCGTGCCCCGCCGCGCGCAGCTGCGCGTCGATCCACGCCGCGTCTTCGGGGTAGACGAAGCGCAGCACGCGGGCGACCGCGTACGCGATGGCGGTCTCCTTCGCGGCGTCGGTGCGCTCGGCCGCCGGCCGGCGCAGCGTGCCGCCGAGCCGCGTGCCGACCGCTCGCGCGTCGTACGCGGCCCACGCGTCGTACATCGCCGTGACGTACAGGCTGACCTCGCGCGAGATGATCGGCGGCCGCGCGCCCTTGCGCTCGACGTCGCGCGCGGTGGCCTCGAGCGCGACGTCGAGCCACCGGTACGCCGCGCTGGGCTTCGGGTGCGGCGCCTGGTGCAGCACCGGCGGCGGCGCGCGCACGCAAGAGCACACGATGACCACCAGCAATGCGAGGCGCCTCATCGTCGCGGGCAGCATAGCCGACGGACGACGTTCAGCGGCTCGACGCGGAGTCGGATGAGGCTATGGTTCGGCCACATTGACCCTGCTGGACGAAGAGACGCCGTCGCAGGACCCGCTGGCCGGCACGATGATCGGCAGCTGCGAAGTCGTCGGCAGCCTGCTGCCCGGCAAGCCCAGCGCGCTGCTGGCGTTCAAGCTCGATGTCTCCGGGGCGGGCGCGACCGAGACCGTCCTCCTCCACAAGTTCGACGAGGCGAGCACGCCGCCCCCCGCGGCGATCGCCGACGCCGAAGACGCGACCGCAGTGACGGACTCGCACCTCGAGCGGGTGTTCGGCATCGAGACCAGCCCGCACGGCAGCTTCTGGGTCACCGAATACGTGCCCGGAGCGACGCTCGAAGAGGTCCGCGCCGCGGCGAAGGCCGGCGGCATGCCGCTGCCGATGGGCTTCGGGCTGGCCGCGGTCGCTGACGCCGCGCTCGGCCTGCAGCAGCTGCACACGCGGCAGAACGCGCGCGACCCGCTGCGCCCGCGGGCCCACGGGTTGATCCGCCCGCAGCACGTCGTCGCGACGTTCGACGGCTCGGCGAAGCTGTTGAACCCGAGGTACCTGAAGGTCCCGCACCACGCGGGCGTCGACGCCGAGTGGTTCGCGGGGAACGCCGGGTACCTGGCTCCGGAGTCGATTCGCGGCGAGACGGTCGACCCGCGCTCGGACGTCTTCTCGTTGGCCGTGCTCGTGTACGAGCAGCTGACCAACCGGGTCCTCTTCGGCGGGCGCACGCCCCGCGAGCGCGCGGACGCGACGCTGGCGGGCGCCCAGGTTCCACCGTCGAAGCTCAACCTCTCGCTCAGCGCGGGCGTCGACGAGGCGGTGATGCGCGCGCTCAGCCTCAACCCGGCGCAGCGCTACGCCAACGCCGGCGACTTCCACCGCGCGCTCAAGTCGGCCATCGGCCCGTACATGTGGAAGGTCGCGCAGCGCGCCGAGTACATGGAGCGCGTCTTCGCCACGCGCCTGCGCCGCACCCGCGAGCTCGGGACGCTGATGAAGCAGCGCGAGGCGGCCGCCATCGCCCGCATCGAGGAGGAGAAGCGCGCCGAGGAGCAGCGGCGGCTCGAAGAAGCCGCGGCCCAGCGCGCGGCCGAAGAGGCGGCGCGCGCCGCGCAGCAGCAGGCGGAAGAGGCGGCGAGACAAGCGGCGCAGCAGGCTGCGGCCGCGGCGAAGGCGGGCCAGGCGTCGATCGCCGGGAAGAAGCCGGTTGCCGTGCCGCCGAAGGTGCTGGCGCTCGCCGCAGTGCCCGGAGTGCTGCTGCTCGCGATCGTCGGCTGGCTGGTGCTGCGCCCGTCGCCGGAGCCGCCGCCGCCGCCGCCGCCGGTCGTGGCGCTACCTCCTCCTGAAACCTCGCCGGCGGTGGACGCGGGAGAGCACGACGCGGGCACCGAAGACGCCGACGCGGGCGTCGCCGACGGCGGCAGCGACGAGTCGCACGACGGCGGAGAGTCCGCCGACGGCGGACCGCCGAAGAAGAAGAAGAAGAAGAGCAACGTCGTCCTTCCGCCCTGGCTGCGGCGGTAGGCCCGAGCATGCTCTCCCTGCTCGCAGCCCTGGCGTTGGCCGCCGGCGACAAGCCGGTGCCGCTGACGCTGGAGACGATCCGCGACGTCGTCCACGAACACCGCGCGCAGATCAAGAAGTGCTACGAGTCGTCGGCGGCCGGGCGGAAGAGCCTCGGCGGCAAGGTGGTCGTGCGCTTCGTCATCTCCGACGAAGGCACGGTCAGCGAGGCGGCGGTGAAAGAGGCCACGCTCGACGACAAGGGCCTCGAGACGTGCGTGGTGGCGGCGGTGAAGACGTGGCGGTTCCCGAAGCCGAAGCACGGGCCGGCGGCGATCAACTTCCCGTTCCGCTTCGGGCCGCCGGCGAAGGCTCCGTTCCCGGAGCCGGAACCGGTCGAGTGAGCTCGGTTCAGGGAGCGAGCGAGCGTCTTGCCCGGGGTTGAGCCCGGGTGACGCGCTCAATTCCTCTCGTCGGGTCCGATGTCCGGGTTGGTGCCGAGCGGCAGGGGGCGGCTGTCGGCGGGAGTGTCGAAGTCTGTGGGCGGCGCCACGAGGCCCATGAAGGCGGGGACGCCGACGCCTCGGTTCGGCGAGCTGGCGGTCAGGTGCCAGTCGCCGGGGCCGACGACGAGCGGGTCGCCGCTGATGTTCCCTGAGGCCAGCGGCCCCACGGTCAGCGCGTTCACTTGCGCGATGGTGGTGAGGTCGCTGTTGCCCTCGTTGCGGTAGAGCGTGCCGGCGCCGAAGAGGTTGTTGTTGATGAGGTAGCGCGGGTCGCCGGAGGTGCTCGACTCCTGCACGACGACGCGGTTGGGCGAGGTGCCGGCGAGGATGTTGTTGTTGAGGAAGGCTCCGCCGACGCCGCTGCTGATGATGAGGCCGCGGCTCGCCGAACCTGCCGCGGGGGAACCGCCCGCCTCGATGTGGTTGTTCACGAACACGGCGTCCGCGCCGCCGCCGGGTGGATAGAGTACGACGCCGACGCTGTTCGGGCCGACTCCGCCGGTGATGACGTTGTTCTCGACGCGCGGGGTGCCGTAGAGCTGCATGCCCCAGGCGCCGCCGGCAGAGCCGCTGCAGTCGCCGGAGCGGATGACGTTGCGCTGGAACGTCCCGGGCCCGCCGAGGCCGCCGTAGACGCCGGTCGCGCGGCTCGTCGTGGTGACGGAGCCGAGCAGCGTCTGGCCGGCGCCCCAGATCTGGTTGTCGATGAGGGTGAGCGTCGCGCCCGCTCCGTTGTAGTTGATGCCGACGCCCTCGCTGATGGAGGTGGCGGCCGGTCCGCCGCGGGGCGCGGCGCCCATGATGGTCGAGGAGCGCACGTCGGCCGGGCAGTGCTCGCTGCGGATGCCGGTGGCGCTGAGCGTGGGGCCGCGCGAGCCGATGATCGTCGAGGAGGTGATGATCGGGCCGGTGCCGCCGCAGCTCACGTTCGTGGAGACGCCGGCGAGGTGCAGGCCGTAGTGCGAGCCCGTGGTCGGCGAGGTGCCCTCGCCGCCATTGAGGGTGGACAGCTGGATGCTCGTCCCGGAGCTGTCGCCGATGAGCAGCAGGCCGGTGCCGCTGCTCGTGGTTCCGCCATTCAACGAGGAGCGCAGGAAGACGGAGCCCGCGCATGCGGTGAAGCAGGCGACCCCGTAGCTGATGCCCTGGGCACCACCGATGGCCGTGGAGTCGACGAGCTCGATGCGCGGGTTCGACGTGCGCAGCACGATGCCCGCGGTGCGGGCGCCGGTGCCACCGGTCGAGGTGGTGTCCGCGACGAGGGGATGGGTCAGGCCGCCGGGCTCGCCGAGGATCAGGATCCCTGCGGAGAGCCCCGAAGAGACTCCGGCGCTGCCGCCGATGACGATGAGCTGGCTGAGGCTCGGCTGGGCGCCGTTGCTGACCGTGATCGCAGCGGTGTCGGTGAAGGAGCTCGCGCCCACCACCGTAAAGCCAGACATTCTGGTGTTCGAGCGCGTCATTCCCGAGACCGACAAGCGCACGCCGGCCGACGTCGTCGGAGCGATGCGCGTCACGTTGACGCTGATGTTGCGCGACCAGGTGCCGGCGACGTCGTGGCCCCAGCCGCCCTGCAGGTCGACGTTGTCCGGCAGGACGACGTCTTCGGCGAACGTGACCGGGTTCGTCGCGTTCCCGCGGCCCACGAACACGGGGACCGGCCTGGGCACCGACGGGACCGCGGCCAGCGCCATCGCGATCGACAGTGCGTCGGTGATGGTCGACTTCGGTTGCGTGCGCGTGCCGGGGTTCGCCGGGGAGCCCGTGTTCGAGACGTAGGTGCCGACGCAACTGCCGCCCAGGCAGCGCTCGGCTTGCAGCGGATCGCTGCTGCACAGCGTGCCGTTCGGTGCGCCTTGGCAGCTCATGACGAAGCCGCCGCCGGTGCCGCCGCCGGTGCCCCCTGCACTGCCGCCTGCTGAACCACCGGCGCTTCCACCCGCGGTGCCCCCGGCTGTTCCACCTGCGCTGCCGCCGGCCGTTCCACCCGCGCTGCCGCCGGCCGTTCCGCCTGCGCTGCCGCCGGCCGTTCCACCTGCGCTGCCTCCGGCCGTTCCACCCGCGCTGCCGCCGGCTGTTCCACCTGCGCTGCCGCCGGCCGTTCCGCCTGCGCTGCCACCGGCCGTTCCGCCTGCGCTGCCACCGGCAGCTCCGCCAGCGACGCCTCCGCCATCACCACCCGCGGAGCCGCCACCTGCACCACCTGCCATGCCTCCGCCGTCGCCACCCGCCGCGCCGCCAGCGGCTCCTCCGCCGGAGCCACCGCCGGCAGCGACAGCTCCGCCACCGCCGGAGCCACCATCCGGCCCGGCCGGCTCGACGTTGCAGTTACAGCCCACCACCGAGACCAGCGCCGCGACGGCGACCGCCCGACCGAGGGACATGTCGTGGGAGGCTACTTCAAGTCGTTGCCGCGCCGACTTGGTCAAAAGAACAACAGTGGAGGCGGAGGGAATCGAACCGACTGCCGGCCGTGCCGGCCGGTCCCGGCGCGTGGCCGGCCTGAACCATTCCGACGGGCGTCCCTGCTGCCGAGAGTGGGTCACCCTGCCGTCTCGTACCACCTGGTGCGATCACGAGCCGCGGCGGCGGGGAACAAGGAGGGAACACGGCGGCATCGCGCCTGGCGGCGTCACGCTGCGGCAGACGGCGTCCCGCTCTTGAACTGGCGGGCGTTCCGTTCGAAGTCCTCTGCGGCCTTCGGTGACTCAAACGCTCGCAGCGGCACAATGTGGGCGGTCATGGCGTTCAGCCAAAACAAGAGGAACTCTGACGTCCGCTCGATCTCGACAATCCCGGACCAGCGGTAGTGGTTCTTGTTCACGGATGTCGTCTCGACGACTTCATCGTCACTCAGCTCGATTTCATGCTCCCCGTAGACGCCGGGCTGATCTGCGGCCTTGGCGATCTGGCGAGCACTCATCCGAGAGAGCACGCCGCTCAGCAAGAAGAACAGAGCCGCATAGACGATGAGCATGACGACGACGGCCATTGCATAGATCTCGACGCCCATCCCCAGGAACAACAGCGACACGAGGGGCGCAACGGCACTGCCGACGAAGAAATTTCGCCTACGAAGGGCGCGACCCATCGGCTTCGACATGAAGTGCCGATGAAAGGCCACCATGTCGGCGACTTCGAGCGTGTACTTGATGCGCACGAGTCCGGTGATTCTACCGCGGTCCTACGGCCACTTCGTCATCGGAGCCGTATGCTGACGCGGATGCTCGAGACTGAGGGCTTTCAGATCTACCCCGGCGTCTTCACCACCGAGGAGATGGACCAGCTCGCGAACGAGTTGCCGGCTGTCGAGCGCGCCGGGACACGTTGCCTCCTCGACGACGAGCGCGTGCTGCGCATTGCAAGGGACCCGCGCCTGCGCGCGCTCGTAGGACCGCAGTCCTTTGCCGTTCGTGCCTTGCTGTTCGACAAGACCGCGGAGTCGAACTGGGGCCTGCGATGGCATCAAGATCTGTCCGTCGCAGTCTTTGAACGTCGCGACGTTCCCGGCTTCTCGGCGTGGACGATCAAGACCGGTGTCCCTCACGCGCAAGCTCCGGTCGCGGTGCTCGAGCGAATGGTGTCTCTTCGGATTCACCTCGACGACTGTGGGCCCTCTGCAGGCCCGCTGCGGGTCGTGCCGCGCTCGCACGCGCTCGGTCGCCTCGACGCCGACGCGATCGGCAATCAACCGGAGTACGAGCACACGTGCTTCGCGATGCGCGGCGATGTCCTCGCCTTCAAGCCGCTGCTGCTCCACGCATCGGGGTCGTCGACGTCGCCGAACCACCGCCGCGTGCTTCAGATCGAGTTCGCGCGCGACGACGTTCCCGCGGGCCTTCAGTGGCGGTGGCGGGTGTAGGGCACGCAGCTAAGCACCACCACCGCACAACCCGTCGCGATTGGGCTGCAGCAGTCCGTCCACCCCGAGCATCGTGAGAATTTCTCCTTCATGATCGAGTTTGGCGGCAGCGCAGTGGCCGGTCCAACCATCATCACTACGAATCGCGAAGCCAATCGCCGGGGCATCGAATACGCGGCACCAAGGGTCCCCGTCGATGTCGACGAACTTCCACTCGCGCTGGAGTGGAACCCGGCGCAACCGTTCGACGACGTCACGCTGTACTCGCAGCCAACCGCCCCCCGAGACGCGCGCCGTCCGATCCGCCCAGTATTCGACGAGACCATCCTCATGCACTGCAACCCGGTATGCGGGGCAGGCTGAGCTGGTCACCACCGCGGTGAGCGGCGCAGCATCCTGAGGGACCGGCGTGCGCTGAAGGCTCGCGCAGCTCGCGAGCAGTAGAAGCATGCGCCTCATGCGAGCGCCGACCCGCGCAGCAGCAGCTTACCGACGTCGAGGCACATGACTGCGTCCGGCAGGCTGAGGCCCCTGCCGTCCTCGAGATACGAGTGCTCGGGCGGATCCACAACGATCGCGTACTGCTGCTCGCCCTCCATCACGAGAAAGAACGGTGTCATGCGGTGGCGCTGCCTCGCTCGGTGCTCGAGCGCGGCGGTCGCCGCCATGCGGTCCCCTACGGCCGATCCGGCGTCCTGAAGTGCGTCGTCAAACGCCTTCTCGAGCCGCGAACCTGAAGTCTCGCCCGTATCCGGCAGTGCACGAACCGCAGCCATCTCGCTCTCAACAAGGTGGGTGAGCGGATCCGTCGAGCCGACTCCTCCCTTGAGACACTTCACCAGTCCCGTACCGCCGCCGGGCGCCTTCATGTCGACTATCGCGGCGTCGAAGTCCCCGTCGGCCAGGGCATGAACGGCCTCAGCCACGTCCTGCACGCGAGTAATCAGAGCGCCTCGTTCCTTCATCCGAACCCGCTGAAAGATAGGCAGCTCGGCCAGGAGCAGGACCGATCGTTCGCGCCGCACCCGCTTGCCGCCGTCATCGACATCGAGGCCCGGCGCGATGGCTGAGCGCGGCAACCGCTTCAGCGCCGTCGGAATCACGCCGCGATTCTGCCTCGGTGTGAGGGTTCTGCGCGAACCAGCGGCTCGCTTATCGGTGCTCCGGGGGAGCGTGAGCTTAGGCCTAAGCGAAACGGGGCGACCGATCGCGGGTGATTGTTACGCGGTGCGAGGTTGTCGAAGAATCGAGCAACGGAGCAGCGTAGCAATCGGGGTGGCCGTAGCCGGTACGCGGTTCGGACACGCGCACGACCGCTCGCCGCATTCCGCCGATGCAACAGCGCTTGTACTTGTCGCCGCCGCCACACGGGCACGCACCATTCCGCGGAATTCGCGGGGCCGTCATTCGACGTATCTCGAGATCCTCAGCCATTTCGCGCCACCTTCTTCATCGAGAAGGCGAGCGCGTAGTCTCGCAGGCGCACGAACCCCTCAATGGGGTTCCCGGACTTGAGAGCGGCGATCGCCGAGCGAAGCCCCTTCGCGCAGGCGAGTGCGTGAGGCTCCGGCGCCAGCTCGCTGGCGATAAACTCGAGGCGCTTCGCGATCTCGGCGGCGTCCAGCTCGACCATGATCCGCGGACGATATCCCCGGCCGCGACTGCCGTCGGTGTCAGATCCGATCGCACCCCGAGCTTTCAGCCGGTTGTGGCGACTACGAGATCGGCAACGTCGATCCGCGTCGGTCTACGTCGGTCCCGGTGCATCAGAGTCAGGGACGTGCCTGAGTGGCACCCGCTGTTGGCTCGGCTCGGCCAGGCAGGGTACTCCACGCCCATGAGCACTCAATGGCGCGCCAACCGCCTCAGCATCGCGGCAGAAGGGCTCCTCGGTTACGTGGTCCGGTGCTGGGAAGTCGCGGAACGCGTCGTGCTCAATGATGTATCGGCGCGCCCAACGTTGAGGCGGAGGCAGTCGATCAACGTCGGTCCACATTTGTCGCAGAGCTGGATGCCACGGCCTCAGCCGCATTTGATCTGCAGAAGCGACTCGGGACCGTCAGTCGTGAGGTCGCAAACGAGGTCGATCCCGCGGTCGAGCAGCTACAGGCAGTCGCAGCGACCCTCATCAACGAGGCACTCATGGCGGCGCTTCGCATCGCCACAGTTGCGCGAGCGGGTGCCACAACCGGAGGTGCGACAAATTTCGACGTGGCTCGCAGGGTCGGCGAGGAGGCTGTGGCCGTGCTACGTGCGGCAATCGAAAAGCTGCTGCGGCCGCTCGCTGACGCTCAGGTCGCAGAAGCAGCGGCCAGGCTCAAGGTGTCGAAGGACGAGGCCCAGAAGTTGGTGAACGCGCGCTGGGAGTAGGTCAACCCGTGCGCGTCTCCATCGCGGCACTCGCGATGTGGAGGTCCACGGCGTTCTGCATGTTCAGCCAGAACTGCGGCGTCATGTCGAAGCGACGCGCCAGGCGCAGCGCGACATCCGCAGTGATCGATCGCTTCCCGTTCACAATCAGGTTGATGGTCTGAAACGAAACACCGATCTCGTGGGCGAGCTTGTCCTGCGTGAGGCCCTCGGTCTCCTCGATGATCTTCCGGAGGATGACCCCCGGGTGCGTCGGTGCCCTCTTTCGCGCCTTCATGACAGCTCCTCAGTGGTAGTCGACGATCGCGACGTCGTTCGCTTGGCCGTTCTCGAACTTGAAGATGATTCGGTACTTCATGTTGATGCTGACGCTCCAGTAGGCCTTCAACTTCCCCTTGAGCTTGTGGAGCCGGTTGCTCGGCGGAAGGGCCATGTCACCGACGATCGTAGCGGCGTCGAGTTGGTCGCGACACGGTAACCGTCCGGCAATCGGTGGTTGAGTGCAGTCAGGCTGCAGTGGTGCGCGCGACCCAGCGGTGCGGCAGCAGATCGTCGATCTTCGCGGCCGGGTGATCGCCGACGCGCGTGAGCACGTCCTCGATGTACGCGAGCGGGTTCACGCCATTCGCCTCGCAGGTCGCGACCACTCTTCGGTCGGCTGCTGCCGCCGCGCCTTCGGCGCGGCCGAGGCTACTACCGTGACGGGCAGAAACTTCGTCTCCGGTTTGGATTCGAGTTGGACGCGTTTGGCCTTCTTGTAGAGCCAGTACCGGAACGTCTCGAGCGAGACATCGTGCTTCGGGGTGAACTCTTTCTGCTCGAGATCGCCGCGGCGGAACTCTTCGACCAGCTTTGGCCACTCAGTGGGCGTGGGGTAGCGCATCGGTCCAGCCTGACGCGCTCGCGCTCGCCTTCAACCACCGATGGCCGGACGGGTTACCCGGGGGCCGCGCCGACGACGTCTCCGAGGGCCGAAGTGGGCCTCTCTGCTGTCTGGTGCCTCCGGGTGGGATCGCGTTCCCCGGCGGCGGGAACACCGACGGAACACGGCGGCACCGTCAGCGGGGTCCGGCGGCCTTCCCTGATCTCTCGCGTGCAGGCGCGAGTCGGGCGGGTCGGCATCGGGCGAGAACAGACCGTTCTTCTGCGCTGAGAGCGTCGAGGATCCGAAGGCGGGAAGGCGAACCATCCACCCACTCGAAGATCGCCTCTGATGGACAGAGCTGCTTGTTGGTTTCCGGAGCGACGCGCAAGATGTGCTTCAGGTCCTCGGTGAGGCTGATCTGCTCTTTGAGGCGCGCTTCGTCGACCGCGCCCTGAAGTCGGAATGCAATCCACTCGGAGGGAATCGCAAAATTCAGATTCTGGCCATCCTTCGCGGTACTGAAGGTGAGCCCGACCAGTTCGCCGGCGGCATTGAAAAGGCCCCCACCGCTGGAGCCAGCGGAGATCGCCGCGGACGTCTGTATTAGGCGCCGCTTGTCCAACGGCACCGTATTCAAAATCATTTCCGCTGGTCTACGGCCCGAGACGATCCCGTCGCTCACCGTGTGCTCCAGCCCAAGGGGAGATCCGATCGCGAATACTCGCTCCCCTGCGCGCAGAGCATCAGATGCGCCGATTCTCGCGAGGTGCGTGTTCGGCGGCGTTCCCACCAAATCCAAGAAAGCAATGTCACGGGACCGGTCAGACGAATAGATGAGAACGTAGGCGAGCAACTCTTGGTCACCAATCCTCACCGTGATCACGTTTCTAAGCGCTTCGAACTCGTCTCCGGTGTCAGGCGCAACAACGTGCCAGCTCGTCACAACGATTCCTTGCGCGACGACGACGCCACTCCCACTGGCCTCCGAAAGCTCGAAATTGCGATGCCCAAAGCTGCCAAGCGGAGCGAACTTGACCTTGATCGAAACCACAGAGTTCGTGGCATTCGCGACCACGTCGACTGCACTCGCAGTTCCAATCAAACCCGCGGGCTCGGCGGCCATGCCACCTCTGGGCACGATCAAGGCGATGGCCGCGATCATCGGCCACAGGGATCGCGCCTCCACCTTCAGTGTGAAGCTGTCCAATGACGCCTCCTCATGCCGGGGATGCAGCATCGTGCGACCCTACACCGTGCGTGCGCCCGCCGTCGCAGTCCGCGATCCTGATGTGGTGCCGCCGATAGTGGCAATCGAGTGTGGCTTGAGACCGCAAGACGGTCAGGCCATCGTCGACGTGATTTGTGGATGCGCGGCGTCGATTTTGCGCAGTTCGAGAGCTACTTCGGACCAGCCGAGCCGATGACCATCGCGCCACGCGACGATCAGATCGACATACCGGAGGGCGTCGACGGAACGGTCGCGGTGCTGACCATGTGGAACACTGCCCCTGGGAGCGCGGATATGGAACCGGTCTAGGGTGAACGCGCCAGCAACAGTCAGTTCACGCCGCTGTTCATCGTCAGCTTGATTTGCAACCAAGGTAGAATCAGCGGGCGACGTAGTGCTCGCGCGAGACTCCGCGGCAGGACGTGAGCGGCCGCTGGTTACGAAGGTTGTTGGGGAGGATGTAGCCATGACGGTGCCGGATCTTCAGGGTGATCTATGGGCCTGGGTCCAAAGCCTGCCCCCTTGGCAGAGCGACCTTCTTCGCCGCCTCACGACGCTCGACGAGATCAACGAACAGGAACTTCTGGACGCACTGAGAATGGTCGTCGCCGCGTTCGGTGTTGAGACATCACCGCCCGCGGCTGCGCCGGTGCCGATACCGGCGCTCGGCGCTGTGCCTTCAACGCCCGGGTCTGCAAAGATCCTCTCGCTCAGCGAGCTTGAGGCCGTCGGCTCCGTCGAACGGGGGCAGCGACTCGATTTTGCTGCTGACGGCTTGACGATTGTGTTCGGTGAGACAGGCTCGGGAAAGTCCACGTACACACGCGTGCTTCGGCGCGCTTGTCGAGCAAGTGACGCCGATATCGAAATCCTCCCCAATGTCCTCACCGCCATGGCTACGAGCCCGGTGAAGGCTGGTACGGCGAAGATCGAGGTTTCGCTCGGTAGTTCGGTCAGCGCCATTTCTCGCGACGTGAACGCCGCCCCCGAGCCGATCCTCGCGCAGGTGAGCGTCTTCGACGCCGACTGCGCTGTCGTCTACGCGGACGGAGAGAGCGAGATCACCTACACGCCTTCGATGCTGCGGCTCTTCGAGCGACTCGTCTCGCTCCAGGTCCAGATCAAGAAGCGCATCGAGGACGCAATCAGCAAGCTCGAAGGGCAACAAGTCCCGCTCGACGGCTTCGACCGGTCCACCCGAGCGGGCGCCCTCGTCTTGGGCCTGAACGAGAACATCAATCCGGAAACGGTGCGCGCTCTCGCAGCCGTGACGGAGGATGAGCGCATTCGATTGGAGGACATCCGGAAGCAGCTCGCAGCCGCTGCAGTGAATGACCCAACAAAGACGGCAGCAGAGCTGGAGCAGAAAGCTGCGGGAATAGAGCGCCTTATGGCGCAGATCGCGAGCGTCGAGCGCGCCCTCGATCAAACGGTCGTCGGTAAGCTGATTTCGATGAACGGTCGGCTCGTGGACCTAGCAAGGCAATCGGCGGACCTTGCGGCGACTCTCTCGGCCAGTGTGCCCAGGGCTGTGGGAGCGGCAAGTTGGAAGACGCTGTGGCAAGCGGCGCATGAATACGTTCGCCTCGGCGCAACCGGAGACCAGTTTCCCCCACAGCCCGGCGTTTCTCATGCGACGTGCCCACTGTGCCACCAAGAACTCGGGCCTGAAGTCCGCGAGAGGCTGCAGCGGCTCGAAGAGTTCTTCCGTGGCGAGGTCGAGCGAGAGTCGCGTGAGCTAACGCAGGCCCGGGACGCGACAATTCGGTCCCTGCCGCGGTCCGCCGACCTCCTTACGGTGATCGAGCAAGTGCCGCTCCTATTCGGGGCCGATCCGACGGGTCGCGTCGCCGAGGGCTACCTTCGATCTGCGGCAGATCGCGCAGCGGCCATTTTCAGCTCAGCGACCGCGGCCACGATCCAGGCCCCTCCACTTGCGCCAAGTCCTGTGCAGCAGATGCAAGCTGTGGCGAACGACCTGCGTCGGCGAGGCGCCGAGCAGAGGTCCCTCGTCAAGCCGGAGGTGTTCGCAAAGTTCAGAAGCGAGGTGGCAGAGCTTGAGAACCGATTGAGGCTCGCGGACCGCCTCCAGCTCGTCCTCGACCGCATCGAGGCCCTAAGAAAGGCCGCTCGGTTCAGGGCGGCCTCCAGCGCGCTGACGACGACCGGGCTTAGCCGAAAAATCGGCGAGTTCACGGACAGCGCGGTGACCGCTCAACTTCGCTCGCGTCTCGCGGAGGAACTCAATGCGCTTCACGTCGCGCATCTGCCCATCGCAATCGGTGCACGAGGTGCCAAAGGGAAGACGCAGGTGTCGCTTCAGCTGACGGCAAGCCGCAAGGTCGGAGTACGACAAGTGCTCAGCGAGGGTGAGCAGCGCGCAGCCGCATTGGCTTTCTTTCTCGCTGAGGTTGCCGTGGCGGAGCACGGTGGGGGAGTCGTGCTCGATGATCCCGTTTCGTCGCTCGATCACGCGCGACGTTCGTACGTGGCTGAACGTCTCGTCGAGGAGGCACTCAAACGCCAGACGATTGTATTCACGCACGACGTTGTCTTCCTTCTTGAGCTACAGGACTTAGCTACCCGAAGGAAGGCGCCGTGCGAACTGCGCGTGGTGAGACGGGTCGGCGATGCTGCGGGCATCGCGAGTAAAGACATTCCATGGGTCGCGCAGAACGTCGGACAGCGAGTCAAATATCTGCGGAACGAACTGCAGCGCCTCGGCGCATTGGAGCGGAAGGGAGACGTCGACGTTTACCGCCGCGAGGTGAAGACCTGGTTTGAGCTGCTCCGGGAGGCGTGGGAGAGATCCGTCGAAGAGAAGCTTCTCAATGGCGTGGTCCAGCGGTTCCAGCCCGGGATCCAGACGCTCAGGCTCGCAAAGGTAACCGTCACGAAAGAGATGACGGACGCCATCGAGAAGGGGATGACCGACGCGTCGGCTTGGACCCACGATCAGGCGCCTGCCCTAAACAAGCCGCCACCCACGAGCGCCCAGATGTCGGCGGCACTGAGGGAACTCGACGACTTTGCCTCGAAGTTCAAGAGCTGACGATTCATCGCATGACGACCCGCGCGACATCGAAGCGCAGCCGCCAGCGCATACTGGGCCCGCTGTCGACCGCGAGGGTGCGCGTGATAGCGACAACCGCCGAGAAATGAAACGCCCAGAATCCATTCTTCCGTTCGACGAAGACGAGCAAGATGCGATCGTCGCTGAGTTCAACGACGGAGATTGGACCCAGGATCCGTGGATGCTGACTGATCGCGCAGCGTGGATCCTGCAATGGGGGATTTCGCGCGACGAGTTGCGCGCAGCCGTTGGGGCCCTCGCCCGTCTGTATCCGCCCGACTTCTGCCGCAAGCAGCTTCGACGCTCCTGGGACGCGCTCCTGGTGGCGGAGCTGTTTCACCAGGGCTCCATCTTCGGCGTCCTTCCGCTCATCGCGGTCGGACTCGATCTCGTGACGGTTGAGCCGTGGCATGACACCGAGCTACTCGCCCAGCTCCGAGATGTGGAGAAGTTCGAGGCAGCCGCGTTCGAGCTGCGCGTATGGGCCGCGATTCGCCGCGCAGGCATCGCGGTTATTCGACAGCCGGCAGATAACGTAGGCCAGAAAGCCGACTTCAAGATCTGGATGGGTCGCGGCCTCTACTTTCTGGAGGTGAAGCTGCTCGAGAATTCCGACCACGACCGCCGCGCGAGCCGACTGAACCGGAAGATCTTGTTCGCCCTAATGTCCGGGACGACCGACGGCGTCGGGCTTTCGGCGCGTGCGTCGCCCGACGTTCTTCGTTTGTTGCCGCGTGAATGGACGAACATCGAGGAGGCAATTGCGCGCGCGTTCAGCAGCGCCGCTCGTAGATGCTCGAAGAGTGGTGCCGCGAGCTTCGCTGTCGAGGGCTACGGCTGGATCGATGTCATCCCAGGCGCGCCGTTCTCCGCGGCGGCCGATTACATCACCCTCAAGGGCGAGGAGCGAGACTGCATTCGCGCTCTTCGCTCGCTCCGCAAAGCGCACCGCCAACTCGGCGCTGGCGAGCATCGGATCGTCATCGTCGACGTTGGGGACGGCGAGACAGCCGTGAGGCTCCTGGATAAGATCCACGCGTCGCCAGGCGTGCCCGAACTCATGATCGTGTGCGGTCACGTCGGCGCCATCGACGGCGAAGACTTTGCGACCTTTTCGCATCCGAAGGGTTGGGTCCCCGATGACTTCGCGGAACGGCTGCGGGCGGCGCTGGCGACCCCCCGGCTTCGGAGCCCCTACGCACGCAAGGTACTCGTTGGAACTCGGTAACGGCACCTATGCAAGCAGCCAAGGTCACTGTCTTCGTTCGAGGCGGCGTTCTGATCACTGCAGGCGGGAAGTTGGAGACTGCCTCCCTTCTGCCGTTCACAACGAAGTTCCGGCGAGAGGAATCCGACATCGAAGTGACGCTCCTCCGCTTCGAGCCATCGCGCACGACGTTCTCGGTAGCTGTCACGAGGGATGTTGCGTTTTTGCGCGAGGCGAACGCGAGCGAGAGCGACGAGGTGGTCTTCTTGCGCGCCGTGCATAAGTCGCAGAGCGTCACGGTGGGTGAGCGCCAGGGTTGGGCGCCGTACGCTGAAGTATGGGGCTGCGCCTGGGACATCGGGGCCCGTCTGGCCTTGTTCGGCGCAGCACCAAATATTCTCGACCAACTTCGCCGCCAGCGCCTTGCCGACACGATCAGTGCGGTAACTGTGACCTGTTCTGGGACGGAAGTTGCGATCCCGATCAGCCGCCACCAGCCAACGCCAGCTCCTCACATTCCGACGCAACCCGTGCCGCTCGACGAGAGTGCCCTCTTGTCGGCATTGAGTCGAGACTTCGGCCCTGGCGAGAACTTCGTCGTTCGTGCCGACGCAGCAATGAACGACCCTTTTGGCAGTCGATGGTTTCTAGGGGATCTATGCACGTCGTTGGAGGTCGCCGCGTATGCACGGTTCCGAAGCACATTTCCGAATGTGAATCCGCCAAACTTCTCCCCGAGGGTCTACCTCGGCACCGACAACTGTTTGGGCATCAGCCCCACGCTTCTTGAGCAGGACACGGGATCGTACGCATCTTGCTGCGAACTCTGGGGCGCGCGCCACGAGATGCTCCACAACGGGGCTGAGCTCGTTCGGATCTATGACGCGACCAAAGAGGACGCCGCTCGGTGATCGATCAGCGACGCCGGGATGAAGCGCGCGCGCCAGCGTGATGTTCTCG
>CALJKW010000071.1 GCA_937980205.1 uncultured Myxococcales bacterium
CGCCGACGTCGCTCTTCAGCTCGCCGACGTCGCTCTTCAAGCCGCCGACGTCGCTCTTCAAGCCGCCGAAGTCGGTCTTCAGCTCGCCGAAGTCGGTCTTCAGCTCGCCGAAGTCGGTCTTCAGCTGACCGACGTCGCTCTTCAGCTCGCCGACGTGGCTCTGCAGCTGGCCGACGCTGGCAGTGAGCCCGTCGACGCTCGTCTTGAGATCGTCGACGACGCGGAGCTTGTCTCGCACTTCGACGAGCAGCTCCTCGATGTGATCTTCTTTCCCCGCCATCGCAGTGTCTCCACCTTACGAGAAGACGGCGGCCCCCGGGAATGCCGGTTCAGTTGGTCCGTGATGCCAGCAAGCTTTCCATAGGGGGCCGAGGGCCGCCGTCAGTGCCTCAGGCTCTCACCGCTTCGGAGCCGTCGCCGCGCGCCCCTGCGCCGGCTTCCCCTCCTCCGTCGCGATGCCTTCGGCGGTCGTCACCTTGAGCGTCGTCGGCCCGCTCACCGTGAGGTGAGCTTTGAGCTTCTCGAGCTTCTTCTTCCCGAACCCCTTCACCTTCACGAGGTCCTCGGGCCGCGTGAACGGAGTCTTCGTCCGGTACGCGATGATCCGCTCGGCGGCCTTCGGCCCCACGCCCGGCATCTGGTCGAGCTGCGCGGCGGTCGCGGTGTTGAGGTTCAGCACCCCGCTCAGCACCTTGCTGCTCGCCTTGCGGCCGCCGGCGTACGCCGCGGTCGCGCCCATCATCGAAATGCCCACGGCCATCACCGCGAGCGTCGTCATCAGCTTCTTCATCGTCAGTGCCCTCCCATCGACTGCGGAGCGACGGAGACCGGCGCGCTCGCCGGCTCTTCCCGCCGCTGGTTGTTGTCGTACTTCTGCCTCGGCGGCATCTCGCGGATGTGCAGGTGCCCATCGAGGGGCAGCACATCCAACTGCAGGCTCATCGAGTCGTCCGGCTGCACGAACGCGACGCCCGCTTTGATCCACAACGTATTCCCCTTCACGTTGCGGATCGCGAACACCGAGTACCTCTTCCCTGGTGCCAACTTCCTCTCCTTGTCACCCGCTGCCCCGATGGCAGCGGCGACGCGGGAAGAGCAGGCCGCGTGCGCAGCCCGGCGCTTCGGATCAACTCGCCACACCCCGGGCAAAGCGTCCCAACACGGGGATGCGAACGGGACGCTCCTACTCTCGGGCTTCAAGAACGTTAGAGTCGTCCTGTAGTGACGCGCTCCATCGCCATCACGCTGCTCCTGGTGCTCGCCGGGTGCCGCGACCGCATCAACCCCTCCGGCGGGGGCTTGCGCCTCGGCCAGACGCGCGTCGAGTTCCCCGCCGCCTACGTCGGGCAGACGAAGTCCCTCGAGCTCGAGGTCACGAACACCGGAGCGGCCACGCGCTCGGCGAGCATCGCGACGTCGCTTCCCTTTCAAACCCACGACGAGGGCATCGACGTCCCGGGCGCCTCGACCGTCGCCCTGAAGCTCTCGTTCGCGCCCGACTCGGTCGGCACGTTCGAGAAGCTGCTCGTGCTCGAAGCCGACGACGGCATCATCCACGAGGCGCTGCTCGTCGGGACCGCGCAGCCTCCGCCCGACTGCGTGCCGTCGAGCCCCTGCCGCAGCTCGCGCTTCGACCTCGCGACCGGCGCGTGCATCGAGACCGCCGCGAACGAAGGCATCGAGTGCTCGTCGAGCAACGCGTGCTACCTCACCGCGCAGTGCGTGCAGGGCCAGTGCGTCGGTACCGTTCGAAGCTGCGACGACCAGAACGCCTGCACCACCGACCTCTGCGACGCGCAGAAGGGCTGCGTGCACTTCGAGGCGACGGCGAGGTGCGCGGCTCCGCCCGACCCGTGCCACGTCTCTGCGTGCGACCCGGTGAAGGGGTGCACGTTCGTCGACGCGGTCGACGGCACGCGCTGCGGCCCGTCCGACTGCTCCACCGCGCGGGTCTGCATCCTCGGCCAGTGCAAGGAGCTGCCCGTTCCCGAGGGCGCCCTCTGCGGAGACCCCAGCCCCTGCCAGCCCCGCGGCCGCTGCGTCGCGAACGTCTGCCAGCGCCCTCCGCCGACGGGGCTCGCGACCGCGTGGACGGTCTGGGCGCCCGAGGGCGAAGCCGTCGCCTGGGACTCGCTCGCGGACGAGGACGGCAACATCTACTGGCGCGAGTACGTGCCGGGCTCCGAGCGCTCGCGCATCGTCTCGGTGAGCCCCACCGGCGCGCGTCGCTGGTCGCAAGAGGTCGTGCAGCTGCGCCAGCTCGCCGTGATGAACGGCATGCTCATCGCGCGCTTCATCGATCGCTACCAGGCGCGCCAGCTCACCGACGGCGCCCTCGTCTGGGAGCGCCTGCTCAACACCCCTCAAGAGCAGGCCGAGGCACGCACCTTCGCCCGCGGCGTCGGAGGCTCGGTCTACGTCGGCTACGTCCGCTTCGACGGCGGCACCTTCGGCACCACCGTCGCGTCGCTCAACGTCTTCAACGGCGCGCAGCTGTGGAGCACGCAGCTGCCCGAGCAGGCCATCGACTACCAGACGATGCCCGCCGACGAGGGCGGGTACCTCTATTTCGGCACGTGGAGCCGCGACAACCGCCGCCGCTACCTGAGCCTGAGCCCGACCGGGCAGCAGCGGTGGCAGTTCACGACGACGCGGGCGTCTCCGGCGGCGGTGTTCGGCGGGCGCGCGTACCACTGGGACCACTGGCTCTCCGAGACCGCCGACGGCGGCTGGGTGAACGAGGAGGACCCCGCGCTGCAGACCAGCGGCTACCCGCGGCTCGCGCTCGGCGCCATCAGCTTCGTGGGCACGATGCCGCTGCCGGCCGACGCGGGAGTGTGCCCGCAGCCGGCGGCTCCGCCCGAGGTGATGAGGCTCACGCGCGTCGACCCCGCCACGTCGAAGGTGAAGTGGATGCTCGACATCGCCTCTCCCGACGCCGGCGGACGGCAGATTACGAACACCGTCCTCACCTCGACGAACAGCGTCATCTTTTCGCAGAGCATCGACTACTGCGACCGGCCGGGGACGCCGCACGTGCTGCGCGAGGTGTCTCCGTCGGGCGAGCCGGGGTTCTCGTGCATGTTGCCGGGGAACGAGGCGTACCTCGGCGAAGGGCTGCTCACCGGCGGGCGGTGGATCGCGGCGCTGAGGTCGCCGGATGGAGGAATGGGCGTGAGGGCCATCGAGCTGCCTGGGTTCGCGTTGCCGGAGCGTGGCTGGGCGACGGCGTGGGGGAGCTCCGCGCGCGACAACCACGCGCGCTGAGGAGGCAGACGCCGGGGACGGCTTCACGTTCACGCGGCGACGTGAACGTGAACGTGAACGACTCGACGGGCCCGGGTGCGTTCACCGGGACGTTCACCGGAACGTGAAGGGGAACGGCGCGTACGGCCGGGTTTGGTGATAGCCGTCGATGGCGATGGCTCTTGCCCTTCGACTCGCGACGGACGCCGAGAAGATTCAGCGCGACCACGTCACGTTTCCCGAGTGGGGCACGCGGCTCACGTTGGACCAGTACCTCGAGCGCGAGCGGGTGCTGCGCGAGCATCCCTTCTCGCGCGGCATGCGCACCTGGCTGCTCGTCGACGGCGGCGACGTGCTCGGCTCGTGCGAGACCTTCGACAACGTCTCGCGCGTCGGCTCGGCGGCGGGCACGAGCTGGTCCATCGCCTCGGTCTACGTCGAGGAGCAGTTCCGCGGCCGCGGCTACGCCAGCCGCTTGATGGACCTGCTCGGCGTCGAAGCCGAGCGGCAGGGGCGGCAGGCGTGCGTCCTCTTCTCCGACGTCGGCCTTCGCATCTACGAGCGCGCCGGCTTCGTCGCAGTCCCCGCGACCACCGACTGGGTGCTCGCGCCGCGCGAGGCCGAGGTCCCCGCCTGCGACACCTGGGTGCCTTCGCTCGGCGAGCCGCCGGCGAAGGTGCTGCAGCTCGACCCGACGACGGAGCAGCTCGACTGGGCCCACGCCCGCGAGCGGCTCTACGCGAAGTTCCTCTCGCGCCGCGCGCCCGCGGTGCACTCCGCTGCGGTGGGCGACGCCCGCGCCACCTGGGCCGCGTACTTCAAGGCGAACGAGCTCATCGTGCTGTGGCTGCAGGTCGGCTCGGCCGACGACACCGCGGCCGTCCTCGACGTCGCGCGCGCCGAGGCGCACCGCTGCGGGCTCGAGCGCGTGCGCCTGTGGGCTCCCGACGGAGCCGCGCCGCCCCCTGCCGCGGCGGCGGAAAATCGCAAGGACGAACTTCCGATGGTGCGGGCCTGTGCTCCTCACCGCATCGAATCGTGGAGACAGGTGCAACGCGCGCTCTGGGTGTGAGGTACGCTTCGGCCCCGTGCAGCGCTTGATCCTGGTGTCCGACGACGAGCCAACGGTCGCTGACTCCCTCAAGAAGGCCGCAGCCAACCTCGACGTCTCCGTGCTCACCGAGCTGCAGGGCAAGGTCGTCGACCGCGCTCGCAAAGAGAAGCCCGACCTCGTCGTCCTCGACATTCAGCAGAAGAACGCGCTCGAGACGCTGTCGCTGCTGAAGACCGGCAGGAACACGAAGGACATTCCCGTCATCGTGATTGCGAGAGATGACGCGCCCGAGCTGCGGGACATGGCGCTCGAGGTCGGCGCCGACGGGTTCATTCCCAAGCCGCTCGGGAAGGATTTTCTGCCCAAGCTGCTGCTGTTCCTGTCTGGGCGGAAGGTTCGCTAGAGCTGCCGGGGACGTTGACGCCGACGCCGACGTTGACACCGACGGGGACGGGGACGACTCGACGGGCCCGGGTGCGTTCACCGGAACGTTCACAGGTACGTTGGCGGGGACGTGGAGCGTTCACCTCCCCGTCAACGCCAACGTCATCGTGAACGAACCCGGGCCCGTCGAGTCGTTCACGTCCGGGTCCACGAGCCGCGTCCCCGGTTTTTCGTCTTACGGCGCCCTCATCAGCGTGAAGTTCTCGTTCAGCGGCGTCCCCGCCGCCAAATTGATCATCTTCGTCTGCGGCAGGTACCCGGCCTTCGACGCCGTCACTTCCCACTGCCCCACGTACAGGTTCCCGCCGAACGTGTACGTGCCCGCCCCCGTGCTCGTCGTCGAGAACAGCCCGTGGTTGATGCTGATGGTCACCCCGCTCAGCGGCGCCGACATGTTCGACGCATCGAACACCGAGCCGGACAGGTTCTCCTTCGCCGGCTCCGTGCCGACGTACACCGTGTAGTGCCGCGCCGCCTTGGTGATGGCCCCGCGCGTGTCGCGGTTCACGATGTGGAACGTCCAGATTCCGTCCGGCGTGTTCGCGAGCAGCACCTGCTTGTTCGTGGTGAAGCTCTGCATCGACTGCGCGGGAATCGTGTCCGCGTACTTGTCGAGCACGTAGTAGTAGCCGGTGAAGTTGTCGTCCGACTGCGGGTTCGACCAGCTGAAGTACAGCGCGTTGTTCTGGTACCAGGTCCGCTGCGCCGGGTGCGACGACGAGCTCACCGTCGGCGGCTGCGTGTTCATCTGCATCGACAGCGTCGCCTTCACCGTGCCGACGTTGAACGCCGAGTCCACGCTCACCAGGTGGAAGTAGTTCGTGCCCTGCGAGAGCTCGCTCGCGCGCACGACGTGCGTCTCCTGCTGGTGGAACGTGCCGTTGCCGTTCGCCTGGCTCGGCAGCGTGTTCGGGTCCGTCGACACCTTGTAGTAGTAGCCGTTCAGCGTCGGGTACGGCTTGCTCCACGCGATGAACCAGTCGCCGAGCCCGTCGTTGTACCAGCGCGCCGGGTTCGGGTGGCTGCCCGACACCAGGTCGAGCGGAGGCATCGGAGACTCCGACCTCACGCCCGTCACGCTGCCGGTGAACGCGTTCGTCGCCCCGCGCAAGAGCTTCACGCGCCCCTGCCCGCCGCCGCTGCCGCCGCTCGCCTGAATCGCGCCCGAGCCGGTGATGGTGTCCGCCGCGATGAAGATGCCGCCGCCCGAGGCCCCGCTCCCCGTCGCGTTCGACGTGATCTGCCCGCCCACCGACACCTGCTGCGCCACCAGCTTCAGCAGACCGCCGCCCTTCACCGCCCCGACCGCGCTGCCCTCGCTGATGGAGAGGTCATCCGACCGGTCGTACGTCCGCGACTGCCCGGACCCGCTGCAGCTCAGCGTGGCGCCGTACCACGAGCAGAACTGCGAGATGCTCCCGCTCACGCTGCCGGCCGACCCGTAGCCCGCGCCGTTGCTCAAGGCACCGCTGTTCGGGCAGCGGCAGACGCCCGACGACGTGTACGCGCAGCACGAGCCGGTGCCCCCCGTTCCGCGCGTCTCGTCTCCCACGTCGTTCGCGTTCACGTTCGACGCGCCGTCGATGGTGATGTTGCGCGCCCGAATCTTCAGCACGCCCGACGGGCCGACCTTGAGCGAGCCGCCGTTGCGGATGATGACGTCGTTCTTGTACGCGAGGTCGCCCTCGAGCGTCGTGGTGACGCCGTCGACGATGAGGTCGGCCTGCATGCAGTCGCCGAGGTAGCAGCCGTTCGCGCACGAGGTCGACGACGTCCAGCCGTTGCCCGCCGCGTTGCACGTCTCGGGCGTGCTGCCGTTGCAGCGCTTCGCGCCGGTGGTGCACGGGTCGGTGCACAGGCCGCCCGTGCAGCCGACGTTGCACGTCTGGTTGTAGAGCCACGCGCTGCCGCTCGAGTTGCAGATCTCGACGTTGTTCGCGTTGCACCGCACCGCGCCCGGAGTGCACGTCGCCGCCGACGTGCACGCGCCGCCGTTGCAGGCCTGCGGGCACGACTGCGTCTGCACCCAGTTGCCGTTGCTGTCACACGTCTCCACCGCCGGAGTCGCCGACGCGCACCGCGTCTGCCCCGCCGTGCACTTCGGAACCATCGTGCACGCGGTGTTCGGCGCCGCGCACGTCATGTTCTGAGCGCACGCCTGCGGGAAGCTCCAGTCGGTGCAGCCGGTCGCCTGCATCACGCACGTCTGCTGCTGGCCGCCCGCCGTGCAGCGGGTCGCGTTCGCGGTGCACTGGTTCGTGCACGTGCCGCGCGGCACGCACGAGCCGCCGCTGCACACCTCGGTGTTCGCGCACATCGTCGGGCCGACCCAGTCGGTGCAGCCCGACGCCAGCGCCTTGCACTCGACGACGCCGCCCGTGTTCGAGCACGTCTTCGCGCCCGCGGTGCACTGGTTCGTGCACGTCGCGACGCACTGGCCGCCGCTGCACACGAGGCCGTTGTTGCACTGCACCGCCGCGGCGAACGAGCGGCAGCCCGTCGTGGTGTCGAGCATGCACGTGCGCACGCCGTTCGTGTCGCAGATGCTCGCGCCGTCGGTGCAGAGGTCGACGCAGGTCGCGAAGCACTTCGAGTTGAGGAAGCAGTCCTGGTCCGCGCAGTCCTTGAAGTTGTCGCCGTCGTTGTCGACGCCGTCGTCGCAGACCTCTCCGCCGGACGAGCCGCCGGTGCCGCTGCCGCCGCCCGTCGACGGGGTGCCGCCCCCGCCGCCGGTGGCGCTGCTCCCGCCGCCGGTGCCCATGTTCTCGCCGCCGCCTCCGGCCGAGGGGCCGGGCCCCATGTTGGCGCTGGAACAGCCGACGACGAGCAGACACGCGGACGCGAGCAACGGGCGGAAGAGGGCCATGACGCCACCCAGACCCACACCCCCGGCTTCGAGTGCAAACTACTTCGCGCGGATCAGCCGCTGCAGGTACTGCCAGAAGCCGTCGGGCTCGAGGAACTGCAGCTCGACGTCTCCGACGCGCAGCCGCACCCCGCTCGAGATGGGCATGGGCGTCCGCGGCTCAAGCTGCTTGCCGCCCAAAAACGTGCCCGCCGTGCTCTTCGCGTCCACCAGCGACCAGGCCGCGCCCTTCTTCGCCGGAGCGAAGTACGCGTGAAACCGCGACACGCTGTTGTCTTCGACCGAGATGTCGTTGTTCGCGGTGCGGCCCAGCGTCACCTCGTCGGCGAACGCGTTCTTCACCGACTTCTGCACGAAGAAGAACATCGGAGCCCCGCGGCGCGGCCGCTTCGACTTCTGCCCCGCGCGGGTCGAGAACAGCAGCGGCTCTTCGGGGGTCTCCGGCGGCGCTTCCCAGACGAGCACCGGCGTGACGACCGAGCGCCGGAAGCCCGCCTCGTCACCGAGGAACTTCACCCCGAAGCTGGGCACGTCGACTGCGCCGGCCATCCGTCAGCCATGATACACGCGCGACGCCACGATGAGGCCGCCGCGGACCTCGAAGACCTCGGCGACGAACAGCTCCGGCTCGTTCGGCACGCGGCGCACGTACTCGAGAAACACGCTCTGCTCCGAGGCCGTGACCAGCGTCTCTTCGTAGGTCAGGCCCGGCAGGCGCTGAAACGCGTCCGCCCACCAGGTGCGCAGCGCCGCCTTGCCGACCAGCTGGCCGCCCGTCTCCGGGTGCAGCGTCCGAATCTTCGGCGAGGTGTGCCGGCAGTCGTCCGCGTACAGCTTCAGCAGCGCGTCGAGGTCCTTCGCGTTGAAGGCCTTCAACCAGGCCCGCGCGATGTCGGCGGTGGTCATCAGTTCGGGCCGTACCAGGGCTCGGTGCCACCGGCCAGCTGGAGGCCGCCGCTGGTCTTCACGCCCGTCGCCGGCAGCGCGTACACCTGGTCGTTGCCGCCGGTGTCGGACGAGAAGCCGACCTTGTCGTTGCCGACCCAGCACGGGGCGCTGTCGTTGGCGCCCGGCTCTCCGGGGTAGTCGGTGAGCTGCGTCACCACCTTGGTCATCAGGTCGATGACGAAGATGCGCACCGAGCCCGAGGAGATGCGCGCGTCGAACGCGGCCTTCGTGCCGTCGGGCGAGACCACGGCGCGCGTCGCGATGCCGAGGGCCTCGGTGCCGAGCGTGTTGGTGATGTTCACCGCCGTGCCGCCGACGAGCGAGAGCTTCTCGAGCTGCGTGAGCTGCGCGGGGCTGTTGCCGGCGGCGGCGAGCACTCCGCTGCCGTCGGGGTACACGCTGATGGCCGAGTACGAGAGCGCGCTGCCGCCGGCGATGCGCCGAAAACCCGAGCCGTCGGTGTTCACGATGCCGACGCTCGAGCCGGCGCCCTCGTCGTACGCGAAGACGATCTTCGTGCCGTCGGGCGTGAACACCGGCGTGCGGAAGTTGCGCGCGCTCGCCGTCGTCGAGGCGACCAGCACCGTGCTCACCATGCCGCCGGCCGTCGGCACCATCGCGATCTCCGAGTCGGTCGACGTGGTGCGGATGAACACCACCCGCGAGCCGTCTTTCTGCATCGACGGGTGCTTCGCGCCGCCGCCCTCGGTGAGCCGCGTCGTGCTCATGAAGTCGCGCTCGTCGGAGATGTACAGGTTCTTGTCGTCCCGGCGCACGTAGACGAAGCCCTTGGCGAACTGCTGGCCGCCGCCGCCGCCCGAGCCGCCGCCGGTGCCGCCACCGCCACCGGGGATGAAGTCACACGACGTGAACGACGCGACCAGCGCGACCACGGCGACTGCGAGGAACCTTTTCATGGAGGGGAACTTTGCTCGGCCCATGCGTGCTGCGCCACAGCATCTTGTGACGACATCAGCCCCGAGGCATTCAACTTTTCGCGCAGCGCGTCCACCGACGCGTGCAGCGCCGCGCGCCGCGCCGAGAGGCAGCCGTCCACGACCGGGTCGAGCGCCTTCCACTCGGCGTTCAGCCCCGACGGGCGCAGCCGCTTGCTGACCGCCTTGTCGCCGAGCAACAGGTACATCAGCCCCGTGCCGAGCAGCTGCAGCATGCCTTCGTCGCTGCCCGCGAGCTCTTCGTCGAGCGGCAGGCCGAGCGGCCGCGAGACCGACAGCAGCGAGTTCGCGAACGGAGGCAACAGCCGCACGCGCCCGTCGGCGCCGATGAGCACGGCGTCGCGACTGAGGGCGCGCGGCCAGCCGGGAACACCGAGCACGCGCAGCGCGTGCCGCAGCTCGGCCATCGCACCGCCGAGGCCGTGCACGACGCGCAGCGCCACGGCCGGAGGCAGCGGCAGCTTCACCTCGTGCAGCGTACGGAACGCCCACGGCTCGTAGCGGAGCAGCATTTCGCTTCCCTGGCGCCCGAAGCTGCGGGCGCCGAGCACGCCCGACATCGGCGGCAGCTGCAGGTGAAGCGAAGCGTCGAGCCCGAACGGATCCAGCTCTTCGGGAACGTCGGCCTGCCCAAAGCTGCTCGCGACGAGCGTGCCGTCGACGCTCCGCGAGAGCTTCACGTCCGAGGGCGAGGTGTCGATGGGGCTCAGCGCACCGACCGGGACGAACCGCTCTCGGTTGTTCGAGGCGGGCGGGCGCGCGACCGGGTCCTCCATGAACTGCCTCTCCGGAGGCATCAGCATCGAGCGGATGTTCGTTGCGTCGTACTCGAGACCGCGCCAGACGACGGTGAGCCCGGGCCGCTGCATGAGCAGCTCCTCGAGCGGGCGCACCCACTCGTGGTCGAAGCGGCGATCATAGGCGCGGGTGAAGGTGAGCTTCTTCAGCGCCGGCAGCGCGGGTGGGTGCATCAGCGGCGGCACGTTGGCGCTCAGCCAGCGCGCGCGCAGCTCGAGCTCCTGCACGTGGTCGGCGAAGCCGAAGGTGATGACGCGATCGACCCCCACGTCCGAGTCGACCGCGAGGCCGAGCCGCACGATGTTCGGGGGCAGCGGCGGCGGCGCGCGGTAGATGCGCGAGAGCCCGCGCAGCTCGGAGATGATCAGCGCCTCGAGCCGGCGGATCAGCGGCAATGAGAGCAGCGCCTGCAGCTCTTCGGCCTCGACGCGCTCGAGCTCGAGCACGCGGATGGGCGCGAGCACGGTGAGGCCGCCATCTTCGAGCAGCGCGTTGAGCGAGCAGTGCAGCGTGTGCGGCAGGCCCCGCTTCATCGTCAGGTTGCGCGCGAACGGAGCCGCCTGCTGCTGCCACGTCGAGCCGTTGCGCTGTACGAGCTCGAGCTCCCGGCGCTTGAGTGCGAGCCAGTCGCCGGCCGCGTCTCCGCGCAAGATGCGCTCGATGCCGAGCTGCACGTGGATCAGCTCGCCGAGCGGATCACCGACGTCGTTGAGCCGGTCGGCGAGCACGAGCCGCAGGGCGTCGTCCTCGGGCCGCTCGATGATCTGCAGCAGCAGCTCATGCTGCGTGGGGAGGAACACCGGCTCAGCGACGGAGCTTGTTCAGCTCGTTGCGGCAGTTGTTGCAGAGGCCCAGGTTGCGCCGGTCGCAGTCGGTGAGGCTGGTGGCGAAGAACATCGTGCAGCGCACGTCTTCGCAGTACGACAGGCCCACCAGGTGCCCGGCCTGGTGCACCGCCTCGATGGTGGCGCGGCGCTTGAGCAGCTCCTGGTTCTCGGTCTTCAAGCGGAACGTCGAGAACACGCCGCTCTTCGACTCGCGGTCGGCCTCTCCGTAGACGAACTGCGAGTCGGGGACGAAGAGGTCGACGTCGACGATGCCGAGCACCATCAGCGCACCGGGCTCACGCACCGTGAGCAGCCGGCGCATGATGGCGTTGCTGTGGAACTGGTTGCGGTCTTTGTTGAACGCGTACTGCGGCTTCGTGAGTGAAGTCTTCCCGCAACCGACGGTCGTCGAGAGGACGGAGCGAATCGGCTCTTCGAGCTCTCGGATGAAGGCGGTGGTGATTCCACCGACGGCTACGAGCTGCAGCTCTTTGCCAGCCATCTTGTATCCCCGCTTGAAGAACCTTCTGGGGCGCCTGGATTCGAACCAGGATAAGTGGCTCCAAAGGCCACTGTCCTACCGTTAGACGACACCCCAACTTCGGGCAGTCACGAAGTCTCGCAGGGCCCCGCGCATTTAGGAAACTGTTTTGTTCGTCAACCGTGTGGGTGGTTCGTGGCTAACGCGTTGCGGCGCTTCTCGAACCCCGCGATGAGCGCGTCGAGGCCGGCCTCGAACACCGTCTCGAAGTGCGCGGGGCCGAGCAGCCCGGCGACCTGCTGGAGCCCCGGCAGCGGCGTCTGCGGCTCGTCGTCGTCGCGCGACTTCGGCGACTTCTTGCGCTGCTGATCGGCGAGGCCCGCGAGCTCGTCGAGGCACGCGCCGTTGCAGTAGTGGTTGAGCGCGCGGAACAGCTCGACCGCCATCATCGGCTCGAAGCCCTCTTCGAGCAGCGCGGCCATGATGGCGTCGAGGACCTTCAGCGAGCGCGGGCGCGTGAAGCGGCGCGTGGCGAGCAGCGAGTAGCTCTTCGGGTGGCGGTACGCGAGCTGGCGGTAGTCGCGCGCGAACTGCCGCACGCGCGCCTGCCAGCCGCCGGGCTGCGGCGCCGGCACCTGCACCTCGAGAATGAGCAGCTCGGCGACGGCGTCGAGCAGCGCGTCCATGCTCGGGTAGTGCTTGTAGAGGGCCATGCCCTCGACGCCGAGGCGCGCGCCGAGCTTGCGCGACGAGAAGGTCTCGAGGCCTTGCTTGTCGATCATCTGCAGCGCCTCTTCGGCGATTCGCTGCGGATTCAGGGGGCCTTGTCGTTTCGTGCGAGGCACGGGGAGCCGCAGAGGATACGACTAGAACATGCTCGCGACTACTTCGCCGGTGCCCTACTGGGCCGTCATCTTCACAGCAGTGCAAACCGGAGACGACGCTTCCGGCTATGCGCAGACGGCAGCGGAGATGGAGAAGCTCGCGGCCACGCAGCCCGGCTACCTCGGCGTGGAGCACGCGGGAGGAGGCGACGGCTCCATCACGGTGAGCTACTGGCGCTCGCTCGAAGACATCGCCGCCTGGCGCCGGCACGCGGACCACGCGACGGCGCAGCGTGCGGGACGCGAGCGCTGGTACCGGACGTACTGCTTGCGTGTGGCGAAGGTGGAGCGTGAGGCGTTTTTCCCCGGGCCCTGAGAAGCCAAACACGCGAACGGGCTCAATTCAGCCCGGCATCGGGGCTGCACTCACATCGGCCCCATGAGTCTGATCGGGTTTCTGTTGGTGGGTCTGATTGCGGGTCTCATCGCCCGCTTCTTGATGCCCGGCGCGCAGCCCATGGGCATCCTCTCGACGATGGGCCTGGGGCTGCTCGGCTCGTTCATCGGCGGCATGCTGAGCTCGCTGCTCGGCGGCGGCGGTCACGTGCTCGAGCTGAGGCCGGCCGGCATCATCGGCTCGACCATCGGAGCCTTCGTGCTCCTGCTCGCCGTCGGCTGGTCGAGGCCGAGAGCCGTTCGCTGACCTTCGTTACTCGGCGGTGACGAGCGGCGGGGACGCGCGGCAATTACAGCTGCCCGCGAGGTCTCCGAAAAAGCCATGCTCTTGCCGCAGCGCACCGCGCGTTCGTTGGGAATGATGGTGGCGGCGATCGTCACGGTCGCCGCCGTGTGCCTCTGGTCGCAGCAGCACACCGAGGCCGCGCGCGACCGCACCGCGCACTCGCTGTCGGTGCTGCTCGCGCTCGAAGAGGTCTCCACGTTGGTGAAGGAGGCCGAGACGAACCAGCGCGGCTACCTGCTCACCGACGAGCCGGCCTACCGCGAGCGGTACACAGAGGCGGTGCACTCGCTCACTCCGCGCCTCGCGCAGCTCGAAGAGCTCACCCGCCCCGACCCGACTCAGCACGCGCGCGTGCTCGTGCTCGAGGGCCTCGTCGCCTCGAAGACGAACGCGCTCGCCACCTCGCTGTGGACGCGCACCGTCGGCGGCCCCGACCTCGTCACCGAGCAGGTGACGCAGACGCTCGCCGACGCGCGGCTGCACGAGGAGCGCGGCTTCTCGACGCTCTTTCGAAAGAACCGCGCGGCCTCGGAGCAGGCGACGCTCGCGGTCATCATCGGCGCGGTGCTGCTGCTCGGCTTCACCATCGTCGCGTCGTGGCTCGTGCGCGGCGACTTCCTCGCGCGCTCGGCGGCCGAGGCCGAAGCCGAGCGCCAGCGCACGCGCTACATGAGCCTCATCGAGGCCACCTGCGACGTCGTCTGGCACACCGCTCCGGACAGCCGCATGACCGGAGACCAGCCGAGCTGGTCCCGCTTCACCGGGCAGAGCACCGACGCGCTGCAGGCCGAAGGCTGGCTCGCGGCGGTGCACCCCGACGACCGCGACGCCACGCAGCGCGCGTTCGAGAACGCCATCGCGCAGCGCCGCGGCTTCACGCTCGAGCACCGGGTCCGCCGCGCCGACGGAGAGTTCCGCCACTTCAAGGTCCGCGCGATGCCCGTGCTCGAGTCCGACGGCGCCATCCGCGAGTGGGTCGGCGTGCACACCGACGTCACCGAGCAGCGGCTCAACGAGACCGAGCGCGAGCGGCTCATCGCGCGGCTCGGCCGCATCAACGCCGAGCTCGACCAGTTCGCGTACGTCGCGAGCCACGACCTCAAAGCCCCCCTGCGCGGCATCTCGTCGCTGTCGAAGTGGCTGGAGCAGGACCTGGGCCCCAAGCTCGACGGGCAGGACCGCGAGCACCTGCGGCTCTTGCGCGACCGCGCCGACCGGCTCGAGGCGCTGATCGACGGCATCCTCGCGTACAGCCGCGCGGGCCGTCAGCGCCAGCGCGTCGAGCAGGTCGACGCCGAGCGGCTGGTGCAGGACACGGTCGAGCTGCTCGCACCACCGAAGGCGGCGCGCGTGGAGAAGAAGAGCCCGCTGCCGGTCTTGAGGACCGAGCGCGTGCCGTTTCAGCAGGTGTGGATGAACCTGGTCGGCAACGCCTTCAAGTACTGCAAGCGGTCCGACCCGGTCGTCGAGCTGTCGGCGAAGGACGCGGGCCGCTTCTGGGAGTTCGAGGTGCGCGACAACGGGCCCGGAATTCCTCCCGAGCACCAGCAGCGCATCTGGGGAATTTTTCAGACGCTCGAGTCGCGCGACGAAGGCGCCGGCACCGGCATCGGGTTGTCGGTGGTGAAGAAGATCGTCGAAGGCAAGGGCGGACGGGCGTGGGTCGAGTCCGTTCTCGGCAAGGGGTCGAGCTTTCACTTCACGTGGCCAAAGCAGGAAGCGTGAGCGCCTGTTAGATGGCGCTCATCCGTGACGCAGGTTGATCCATTCCGAGGAGGCGGAGACTCCGGCGCGCTCATCCGCGCGAAGGACTGGTCTGCCAACCACCTGGGGCCGATGTCGTCGTGGCCGCAGAGCCTCAAGTCGGCGCTCAGCCTTTGCCTCGGCTCGAAGTTCCCGATGGCCCTCTACTGGGGCCCGCACTTCGTCATCCTCTACAACGACGCGTGGGCGCCCATTCTCGGCGCGCGGCACCCTGCCGGGCTCGGCACCCCAGGCCGAGAGGTGTGGCCAGAGCTCTGGTCCGAGATCGGCCCGCAGTACCAGTCGGTGCTCGACGGCGGGCCACCCATTCACGTGCCGCGCTCGCTGCTGGTGATGCAGCGCCACGGCTACAACGAGGAGTGCTACTTCAACTACCAGCTCAGCCCGGTGCTCGGCGAAGGCGGCCGCGTCGACGGCGTGCTCAACGCGGTGCACGAGATCACCTTCCAGGTCATCTCCGAGCGGCGCTCGAAGCTGATCACCGAGCTGACCACGCGGCTGCACGGCGTGCGCACGGTGGAAGAGGTGTTCTCGCGCACCGCCGCGCTGCTCCAGACCGCGGACCGCGACGTCGCGTTCTTCGCGCTGTATCGCGAGACCGAGGGGCCCGTCGCCGCCTCGCCGTCCATCTCGGGCATCACGTTCCCCTCGAGCGACACGCTGAGCGCCGTCGACGTGCCGCCCGGCGTCGTCGGCACGGCCTGGCCCGAGCCGGTGAAGAAGGCGCTCGTCGTGCCGCTGCTCGGGGGCCGGCTCGTGCTCGGCATCAGCCCGCGCCGGCCGCTCGACGACGAGTACGTGCTCTTCGCGAGGCAGCTCGCCGACCAGCTCAACCTCGCGCTGACCAGCGCCACCGCGTTCGAGGCCGAGGCCCGCCGCGCCGAGGCGCTCGCCGCGCTCGACCGGGCGAAGACCCAGTTCTTCGCCAACGTCAGCCACGAGTTCCGCACGCCGCTGACGCTGATGCTGGGCCCGACCACCGACGCGCTCACCGCGAAGCGGCCCCTCGAGGGGGAGCAGCTCGGCGGAGTGCACCGCAACCAGCTGCGCCTGCTCAAGCTGGTCAACACGCTGCTCGACTTCAGCCGCATCGAGGCGGGCCGCGCGCAGGCGCGCTACCAGCCGACCGACTTCTCGGGCCTGACGACCGCGCTGGCGAGCGCGTTCGAGTCGCTGCTGGCGAGCGCGAAGCTGACCTACGAGGTCGACGCCAAGCCCATCGGCGAGCCGGTGTTCCTCGACCGCGGGATGTTCGAGAAGATTCTCCTCAACCTCCTCTCGAACGCGTTCAAGTTCACGTTCGAGGGCGTGGTGAAGGTGGCGACCTTCGCTCGAGAGGGCCGCGCGGTGCTCGAGGTGAGCGACACCGGCACGGGCATTCCCGAGCGCGAGCTGCCGAACCTGTTCAAGCGCTTCCACCGCGTCGAGGGCGCGAAGGGCCGCAGCTACGAAGGCACCGGCATCGGCCTCGCCCTCGTCCAGGAGCTCGCGCGGCTGCACGGCGGCGACGTCGAGGTGAAGAGCACGCTCGGCAAGGGCACCACCTTCACCGTCTGGTTCCCGCTGGGCTCGGCCCACCTGCCGAAAGAGCACGTCGACACGTCGAGCGAGGCGCCTTCGCTGCAGGCCGCCGGCGCGTTCTTGGCCGAGGCCTCGCAGTGGGTGCAGGGGCCCGGCGAAGCCGTCCCCGCCTCGACCGATGCGCCGCCGGGGCCGCGGGTGCTGCTCGCCGACGACAACCGCGAGATGCGCGAGTACGTGCGCTCGCTGCTCGAGGGCCAGGGCTACCAGGTCGAGACCGCGACCGACGGTCACGCGGCGCTCGAGCGGGCGCGCAGCGCTCCGCCGGACATCGTCATCTCGGACGTGATGATGCCGGGGCTCGATGGCTTCGGGCTCATCAAGGCGCTCAAGGCCGACGCGCGCACGCGCATGGTGCCCGTGTGCCTGCTGTCGGCGCGCGCGGGCGACGTCTCGGCGGCCGAGGGCATCGACGCCGGGGCCGACGAGTACCTGGCGAAGCCGTTCTCGGCGCGCGAGCTGCTCTCGCGCGTGCGCGGCCTCATCAACGCCGCATCGGCCCGGCGCGAGGCGGAGAACGAGCGGGCCCGCCTGCAGGCGCTGCTCGAGGGCGTGCCCGCGGTCATCAACTTCCTGCGCGGCCCGGAGCTGGTGTTCGAGTTCGCGCACCCGAACGCCGAGCGCGCGACCGGCCGGCGGCTGAAGGGGCGCGCGCTGCTCGAGGCGCTGCCGGAGCACCGCGACCAGCGGTACCACGAGCTGCTGCAGCAGGTGCTGCGCACCGGGCAGCCCGCCTCCGGCTTCGAGCAGCCGCTGCAGCTGCCGAGGGCCGACGGCGAGGTCGAGACGCGCTACTGGAACTACAGCTACCTGCCCATCCGCGACCGCTCGGGGAACATCGAAGGCGTGATGACCTTCGACATCGACGTCACCGGCCAGGTCCGCGCGCGGCAGCAGGTCGAGACGCTGCTGCAAGAGCTGCAGGACGCCGATCGCCGCAAAGACGACTTCCTCGCGATGCTGGGGCACGAGCTGCGCAACCCGATGGCCGCCATCAGCATCGCGCTGTCGGCGCTGGCGCGCGGCCCCGCCGACCCGGCGCGCACGTCGCGGCACGTCGCCATCGCGCAGCGGCAGATGGGGCACCTGTCCCGGCTCGTCGACGACCTGCTCGACGTCGCGCGCATCACCCGCGGCAAGGTCGAGCTCAAGCGCGGCCCGTGCGACTTCGCGTCGCTCGTCACCGCAGCCGTCGCCGCGATGCGCCCCACCCTCGAGGCGCGCGAGCACCGGCTCTCCGTCGAGCTCGCGCCGGCGGCCTTCCCCATCGACGCCGACGCCACGCGCATCGAGCAGGTCATCACCAACCTGCTCACCAACGCGGCGAAGTACACCGACAAGGGCGGCCGCATCACCGTGACGCTCGAGCGGCAGGGCAACGACGGCGTCTTGCGGGTGAAGGACACCGGCCGCGGCATTCCGCGGAAGATGCTGGGCAAGGTGTTCGAGGCGTTCGTGCAGGTGTCTCCGACCATCGACCGCAGCACCGGCGGGCTGGGCCTGGGGCTCACCCTGGTGAAGCGGCTGGTCGAGCTGCACGGCGGCTCGGTCGGGGCGTTGAGCGACGGCGAGGGCAAGGGCAGCGAGTTCCTCGTGCGGCTGCCGCTGGCGACGCAGCCGCTGCCGGTGCAGGCTGCTGCCGTGAAGCCCGACTCGGACGGCAAGACGCCTGCGGTGCGCATCCTGCTCGTGGAGGACTCGGAGGACCTGCGCGAGATGCTCACCGCGCTGCTCGAGGAGATGGGCCACCGCGTCGACACCGCGAAGGACGGCCTCGAAGGGCTCGAGCGCCTGCTCGAGCTTCGGCCCGACGTCGCGCTCATCGACGTGGGGCTGCCGAAGCTCGACGGCTTCGAGCTCGCCCGGCGGGCGCGGGCGCACGAGCGCGGCGAGGGCCTCTTCCTCATCGCGCTGACCGGCTACGGCGGCAGCGAGACGAAGGCGAGCGCGAAGGAGGCGGGCTTCAACCTGCACCTGACCAAGCCGCTCGACGTCGACGCGCTCGGAGAGCTGCTCGCGAGCGTCACCGTCCGGCAGCGTTGAAAACGCGAGCCTCTCCGCCAGCGGCGGTGACGTCGATTCCGCTGGGCGAACCTCTCAGTTAGCGATCGAGCTGCTCGAGCATGTTGTTCACCAGGTTGTGGCAGGGGTGCTCCCGCGTCGGGAAGTAGCGCAGCATGTCTTTGAGCACGACGCGCGCCGTGTCGTAGTCGGGCTTGGTCTTGGTGAGCGCGCGCTGCACGTCGACCTGCATCAGGCGGCAGCGGCGGTCGAGCAGGCGCCACGTCTCGGCCTGCTGGCCGCGGGCGATGGCGTAGAGGTCGCTCGGGCGACCCGGCATCGACTCGAGCTTGAGCCACGCGTCGCGGTAGGCGCGCCACGCGTTGAACAGCGCGTCGGGGCCGATCTCCCTCAAGTCGTAGAACTTCTGCGCGCGCTTGAGGTCTTCCTGCACCGCCGCGGGCGTCTCGGCGACGCTCAGGTCGGGCAGCGGCAAGAGCTGCAGCCACAGGTTCCACACGGCCCACGTCTCGCTGCCGGGGGGGTTGCGCACGTTGTCGAACACGAGCTGGTTCGCTTCGTTGCGTTTGATCTGGTCTGCCGGCAGCACGACCTCGAGCTCGCGCTCGGCCGTGTTCGCCACGTCGGCCGGCACGAAGCCGAGGTCCTGCCCGTTGAGCAGGATGGCGACCTCGTCCTTGCCGACGTTCTTCGCCTGGTAGTGGAGCAGCCCCACCAGCCGCGTCGGAGACACCGCCTTGAAGTCGAACGCCTTGAGGTCCGGCCGCTCGTAGTCGACGCCTAAGCCCGCGCCGAAGGTGAAGTCGACGACGGGCCCCAGGCTCGTGAGCTCGGTCGGCTCGGAGGGCAGCACGCGCTTCGGCGGCGGAGCGAGCATGGTCCAAACCACCGCTGCGATGCCGCCGACGAACGCGAGGCCGACGAGCACCGTCACCGCGCGCCACGGCAGGGCGAGCTGCTGCCACTGGTACGAGATGCGCCCGAGCGTCGTCTTGTTCGCCGCGCGGCGGACGCGGGCCTTCTGCGCGGCGGTCGGCTCGAAGAGCTCGGAGTCGTCTTCGGGCGCCTTGTCCTTCCCGCGGCGCACGCGAACGCGGTCGGCCTCGGCGGGCTGCGCGACGGGCAGCGGGCTCGACGCCTTCGCGACGGGCGGCGGGCTCGACGCCTTCTCGATGGCGGCGGCGGGCGGCGGGTCTTCGAGCGTCGACGTGGGCGCCGACGTGTCGGCCTTCGGAATCAGCGTCGTCGGCGGTCCCGCGGGAGCAGGCGCGCTGCTGGGTGCGACGGGCGGACTCTCGACCTCCTCCGTCTTCGTCTGGGGTGGCGGCGGCGGCTCGGGCGCGCGCTTCGGAGCGGCGGGAGCGCGCCGGGTCGAGCGCTCGCGCTCCTTCGCGGTCGGGTCATACGCCGGAGCCATGTGCGTCTGCACCACGGCGGCCCGCCGGTCGTGCAGGCGAGCGTCGCTGCCGCGGACGACGGTGGAGCTCTCGTCGAACTCGTAGTGCTTGGGAATCTCGGTCGACGGCGTCGTCTGCACGGTGAACGAGAACGTCACCTCTCCGATGGAGAACTTGTCGCCGTGCTTCAGCTCGACCACCGCGCCGTGAACAGCCTTGCCGTTGAGCACGGTGCCGTTCGCGCTCTTGTCCTCCAGCCAGTGCTGGCCGCCCTTCGCGAAGACGCGGCAGTGCGCGCGCGAGGCGTTCGGGTCCTTCACGACGATGTCGTTGTCGGAGGTGCGCCCCAGGCGCGCCTCGCCGCCGTCGAAGGCGAACTCGGGGCCGTCTGAGTCCGAGAGCAGCGCTGTGAGGGTGTACGGCACGGCGCGCTTTTTACGGCACTGTGACCTTGGGCGGGTTCACCGGCGGCACCTCGCGGATGTCGCCGCCCTCGGGCGCGGTCTGCAGGTAGAGCGCGACGCCGCGCTCGGTGACTCCCGGCGAGATGATGATGGCGATGCGGTTGGTCTTCTTCTGGAACACGAGGTCCTCGGTCTCTTTGTAGCCGAGCTTCGGCAGCTCCTCGCGGTAGAACTTCTTAATCTCCGCCGGGGTGCCGGGGCACGAGTAGGTCATGCCCTTCATCGTCTCCACCGTGTACGTGGTGACGTTGCGACCGCCGGGGAACAGCGGCGCGATCGGCTGGTTGCTCTGCGACGCGTTGTTCGGCTTGCCGACGTTCGCGGCGGCGATGACCACGGTCGTGTACTTCCCCGACGGCTGGAACAGCGCCATGTACGCGACGAGGTTCTCGGTATCGAGGCCGGTAATCTGCTGGCCGTTCTCGGGCACGAACTTGTCCTGCTCGGGGGCGATGTAGAAGCCCTTCCTCACGAACTCGGCGCGGAAGAACGCCTTCAGGTCTTCGCTGCGCGCGGCCGAGGTGACCGAGCGCTGCATCACCGGAATCGTCGTCTGGCCGACGGCGGTCTTCGACAGGGCGGTCGGGGGCGCGACGATGTTCGGCGTGCGGTCGATGAGCGCGTTGATCTCGAGCTCTTCACTGGACACGGCCGGGCCGGCCGATGGGGGCGCGCTGGGTGCGCCGGGCGCGGCGGCGAGCAGCGGCAGCACGACGAGGCTCAGTTGCAATTGATCTTCCCCAGCCAGCAGTAGCCGCCGGCCCCCGCCAGGCAGTTGTTCCGCGCCTGGTACGCGTTCAGGTACGGCTGCCCGCTCGTCACGCGGACCTGGTACGGCGTGGTCTCCCAGACGTCGCCGTTCGAGAGCTGCTCGCGGAACGGGCCGTAGGGCGAGTCTTCGCCGCGGAAGCTCATGTAGAAGCCGGTGAGCTGGTTGCGCGGCACGTCGGGGATGAGCCGCCTCGCCCACGCCTCGGGGATGCCGGTGTACGGCCGCGTCTGGTTGAAGACGGAGAACGCCGCCGCATAGAAGTTCGGGTTGTCGGCGCACGACTGCCCGCCGCCGCGCGAGAGCGTGCAGTGGTTCTGCTCGCTGCCGTCGTGGAGGCCGAGGTCGCCGAGCAGCATCTCGACGTTGCCGCAGCTGCCGCCGGTGAACCGGCCGGTGCCGCAGATGGTGTAGAGCGGCCGCAGCAGGTGGTTCGAATTGAAGAAGCCGCCGGGGCCGCGGTCGGCGAAGCGGGTCGGGATGTTGGCGGCGAACAGCTCGGCCTCGGCGGCGCACGAGATGCCGCCCGGCTCGCCGTACGGGTTGGGAGCCGGCAGCGCGTAGCTGCCCGCCTGCCGGCAGGTCACCTGAATCGGCCCCGCCCGCGTCATCGCGAGCTGCGGCGCCGAGGCGACGACCGAGGCGCGCCCGTCGAAGTCGGCGTAGCGCGTGTTCACCGCGTTGCCCGCCGGCACCGCGTTCCGGCTCGAGTCGTACCACTGCATCACCTCGTGGGTGCGGTAGGCGGTCGAGTCCCACAGCGCGGCGGCCTGGGCCTCGTGGACCTTGGTGCTCAGGTAGCCGAGCTCTCCGAAGTGGATTCCGAAGAGCAGGATGGTGACGAGCACGAGCAGCCCCAGCGCCAGCTCGACGACGGCTTGTCCGCGTGCAGGGCGCCTCATTCGGTCACCAGGAAGCCCTGCTGGGTGAGGCGCTGATAGGCGGTGGCCGCCTCCGACTGACCGGTGCCGTTCAGCATGTTCAGCACCTCGGCGTCGTAGCCGGCGCGCCCGGGGCTGCCGGCCGCGGGCCGGTCGATGGTGAGCCGGCCGAGCGTGGCGTGCCAGAACGGCGCGAACATGTTCGGCGGCTCGGTGTGGTGGTCGGGACGCAGGTAGTAGGTGACGCCGGCGCCGAGCGCGACCTGGCGGCCTCCGGTGAGGGCCTGCGGCGAGTCCTGCATGTCGAAGCTGCTGCCCATGAACCCGCGCATGCGCAGGTCCCACGGGTTCGTCGGGTTGTAGTTGCCGGTGAACGGCGGAGGCGTCTTGTGCACGACGCTCACCGTCCTCGGCTGGCCGTAGAGGTCTTCCCCGTTGAAGAGCGACTGCTGGTTGAAGTCGTAGAACGAGGGGAAGGTCTGCTGCGGGTGCGAGTGCAGGCCGCTGTGAACCCCGCTGTGCACGGTGGGCCCGACCTCGGCGCGCGGGGCGCTGCGGCCCATCAGGCCGTAGGCGATGGCCAGCGGCCCGAAGATGGTGCAGGTGTAATAGGTCGACCGGTTCGCGGTGACGACGACGCCGAGAATCGAGCCGACGAGAATCGTGCGCACCGTGTTGCCGTTGTCGTGGGCCCAGATGCCGGCGGTGTTCGGCGCGGGCCCCGGGTGACCGTACTGCGGCATCGAGTTGGGGTTCTGCGTGATGTTGGCGTTGACGTAGCCGCGGCCGATGGCGTTGCTGTCCGCCCAGGTGCCGTTCGGCAGCGAGTTGGGCAGCGTGAGGTCCCACGTCCACTCGCCGTCGTCGACCCTGCGTCGCGGCACGAAGGGGTGCCCGCGCGAGCCCATCGCGAGCACGCCGGCCTGGTAGGGCTGGTCTCCGCTGTGCTCGTGGTTCGGCACCGTGGCGCGATCGAGCTCGGCGTTGTTGAGCGCCTGCGCGGCGGCGTTGTTCGCTTGTGAGAAGCCTATCTTCGCCTGGGTGAGGTAGCTGTCGGCGAACGAGCCGGCGTTCGAGTTGAGCTTGGTCTTCAGGTTCGCGTCGAACATCGCGCGGGCCGAGGTGTAGAGGCCGCTCGAGGCGATGAAGCGCGGCAGCGTCTCCTGGTCGTAGACCTCCTGGTCGCGCTGCAACCGGTTGCGCAGGTTGTTCCGGTGCATCGTCATCAGCACGAGCGAGATGCCGACCAGCACCACGCTCTGGATGCAGGCGCGCATTCGCGCGCAACAGGCGGGGTTGGGTGGACTGGTCATGCAGCACAGGGCCCAGAAGGCGATGCCCGCGGCGAGGATGCCGAGCTGGACGGCGAAGATGTTCCGGGCCGTCGTCGCGTTGTTGTAATAGAGCGTCGCGTAGCTGATCAGGCTCACCGTGCCGATGGTCGAGACGGTGTGGGCGATCATCGCGCGGTTCATCACCGCCATCGTGTTCAGCGTGCGCGCGGTCGCGATGGCGTCGCTGTACGCGGCGGCGTCGGCGACGGTCTGCAGCTCCATGCGGTCGCGGACCTTGGCCGAGATGGACAGCGTCATCAGCACCATCAGGGTGATGATCAGCACCGTGAGCGCCAGCAGCACCAGCGTCTGACCGCGCTGCAGCATCTGTTTGAAGTGCGCCGCGTTCATAGAGAGCTCGGGGCCCCCGCGCAGTTGGCCTGAGCGAAGTCGCGGAGCATGACGGGGCTCATCATGCGCATCGTGTAGGTGACCTCGATCGGGTACACGTAGTGGCCGGCGAACACGCGCCGCGCGTACTCCGCGGCGATCGGCGACTGCAGGTTGAAGCGCGCGGTCGACTCGCGCTGCCAGTTCGCCGTCTGCGTCGACAAGAGCGGGTTCACGCGCTGGTAGGGCTGAAGCCCCTGGTGCGCGAGCGCCATGCGGCTGAACACCCAGTCCGCGAAGGGGATGAGCAGCGGCGCCCAGAAGATGGCTCTGAGCTCCAGCCGCACGGGCTGGCGACCGGCGGCGAGCGGGTTGTCGAAGCGGTCGCGCGCGGCGAGCACGCTGGTGCCCGGGAAGCGCGGGCTCTCGCGCACGAGCCAGACGATGCTGTCGCCGGCCCAGCCCCGAAAGCCGTTGTAGTCGTTGTTGCGGAACTGGCCGAAGACGGTCGCCGCCTTCTCGCCGGGAGAAGCGCCGGCCACCGTCGGCCCCATGAGCGCGCGAATCGCCGGAGTGAACGAGAAGATCGCCGCGTGCAGCATGATGTCGCAGCGCCCGTTGCTGACGCTGCCCATGCGCGCCGCCTGGTAGACGGCGTACTGCGCGAGCACCTTCGCCTGCAGCAGCATGAACAGCTGGATGGTGCCGAGCACCAGGAACAGCATGAGCGGCATCGTGAGCGCCGTTTCGACTGCCGCCTGTCCAGCTGAGGCGTGCGCTCGATCGAGGCCCATTTTCAGATCGTGAACCTCGCGGTGGGCGGGGGCCATACGACGGGTGGCCTTCAGCGCTTGAGGGACTTCTCGACCCGTTGCTGGGCCTCGGGACACAGCACCGGTTTGCCGTTCGCGTCTGCGCAGACCCCGTCGGCACCCACCGCCTTGATCACCTCTTCCGCCTTGTCGAGGTCCCCCTTGCACGGCGTCGGCTGACCCTTCTCGTCCCGGCACTTCAAGGCCTTCTGGGCCTCGGGGGAGTTGAAGGCGTCCTTATAGGCCTTCGTCTCCTCCTCGCTGCAGGGGACGAGCTGCGAGCGGCCGTCCCTCCCCTTCTTGCTGCCGCAGGGAATGCCCGGCGCCTGCCCGTCGGCCTTCGCTTCGCGCTTCGCCTCGTCCTTCGCGCAGCGGGCGTTGCAGTCCGTCGAGCGGTCTTCACAGTGCTTGCTGCACTTCGCCGACGACTTGCAGTTCGCGTAGCAGCGGTCGGCGTCGGACGCGCAGCGCGCCTCGCAGCTGGCCGGCATCGTCAACGTCGCGGCAACGAGCAGGGCAAGCATGTGCGAACTGTAGCCGAGGTGACGCCCTCGCGACGCGACCGTTCACGCCTCGACAAGGACTACGTCCGCCGGCCGGGGGTGGATTTTTCGCGCCACGTCAGCCGTGGCGCCGAAGGACCCGATCGTGGCGCCGGGTGTCTCAGAGCGGCAGCCGCGCCGTGAAGCAGGTGCCTTCGGTGTCGTTGCTCGTCGCGGTGAGCACGCCGCCGTGCGCGCGGACGATCTCCCGCGAGATGTAGAGGCCCAGGCCCAGGCCGTCGCGCGGAGCGTTCGGCCCGTACTGCACGAACGGCTCGAAGATCTGCGGCAGCACCTTCGTGGGAATCGGGTTGCCGCGGTTGCAGACCTTCAACACCGCGAAGTCGCCATCGCGGTGGAGCGACGCGCTCACCGCCGTCTCCGGAGGGCTGTGCTTGAGCGCGTTGCCGAGCAGGTTCGACGCCACCTGGCCGAGGCGGTCGGCGTCGGCCTCCATCGAGACCTCGGCGAGGTCGAGCGTCACCTGCCGCTCGGGGTGCGCCATCTTCAGCTCCTCGGCGACCTGCCGCACCGTCTCGTCGAGCCGCGTGTCTCTCTTCTTCTCGAGCGGCAGCCCGCCGCCCAGGCGCACGCGCGTGAGGTCGAGCAGCTGCACGATGAGGTGCGTCATGCGCTCGGCCGAGCTCTTGATGTGGCTCACGTAGCGCTTCTCGCGGGCCTCGAGACGCGGGCTGTTGCCGAGCAGCGCGGCGGCCTGCAGCACCGCGGACAGCGGGTTCTTCAGGTCGTGGCTCGCGATGCCCATCAGGCGCTCGCGCAGCGCGGCGGAGCGCGCCTCTTCTTCCTTCACCTCGGTGAGGTCGACGACGGTGCCGAAGACGCGGTGGCCTCCGGGGTCGGGCTCGAGCTTGCCGCGCAGGTCGACCCAGCGGGCGGGCTCTCCACTGAGCTGGAGCTGGACGGCGATGGTCTTCTCGTTGAACGCGGCGTCGAGCTTGGCGGCGCTGTCGGGCGTGAGCCGCGCGCGCAGCTGATCTCGCGTGCAGGTCTCCTGATCCTGCAGGCCGAACAGCTCGCGGAAGCGGGCGTCGCCGCGGAACTGGCCCCACGAGAGGTCGAGCTCCCAGGTGCCGGCGCCGGCGGCCTCGACGGCGAGCGCGAGCCGGGCCCGGGTGCGCTCGGCCTCGCGGCGCAGCGCGTGCGTCTGGACGGCTCCGAGCACGGTGCGCCAAAGCCGGTCCCGCTCTTCGATCGCGGCCTTCGAGATGTAGTCGCTGGCGCCGGCCTTCATGGCGTCGACGACGACCTCTTCGCTGCCGTGGCCGGAGAGGAAGATGACGGGCAGGTCGGGCTGCCGCTCGCGCATGCGCGAGAAGATGGCGAGGCCGGTGTCCGGCGGGAGGAAGTAGTCGAGCAGCGCGACGTCGTAGCGCCGCGTCTCGAGGAGCTTCAGCGCCGAGGCCCCGTCGTGAGCATCGTCGATCTCGATGTTGCCGTTGTCTGCGCGCCGTCCGATGGCGCGGCGAATCGCCAGACGATCTACGGCATCATCCTCGACGACGAGGACCTTCAGTACAGCTGAGCTCACCGCCCGTTCAAGTAGCGGCCTGCTGCTCCATCTGCCCAGGCGAATGATCAGCGTTCTGGCCGTTACCGTTGCCGGACAGGCCCCAGGCATCGAGCTTGCGGTAGAGCGTGCGGCGATCGATGCCGAGCAGCTCGGCGGCGCGGCTGCGGTTTCCGCTCATCACGGTGAGCACGTGCTGCACGTAGCGCTTCTCGAGCTCCTCGAGCGAGACGATCTCCTCGGGCGCGTCGGCGGCGACGTGGAAGCGGCCGCGCTGGTGCAGGCGGACCTTGTCGGGCAGGTCTCCGACGCTGACGTCGGCGCCGCGGGCGAGCGCGGCGAGGCGCTCGACGCAGTTCTCGAGCTCGCGCACGTTGCCCGGCCACGGGTACCCCAGCATCTTCTGGGCGACCTCGGGCGAGAGCTTCAGCGCGGGGCGGCCGTCGCGCTTGCAGATGGTCTCCAGGAAGCGCGACGCGAGGTGCACGATGTCCATGCCGCGCTCGCGCAGCGGCGGCAGGTCGATGCGAATGACGTTGAGGCGGAAGAAGAGGTCCTGGCGGAAGCGGCCGGCCTCGACCTCGGCCTCGAGGTCCTTGTGCGTCGCGCAGAGGATGCGCGCGTCGAACGGAATCTCGGCGTTGGAGCCCAGGGGGCGAACCGTGCGCTCCTGCAGCGTGCGCAAGAGCTTGGCCTGGTTGTCCATCGACAGCTCGGCGACCTCGTCGAGGAAGAGCGTGCCGCCGTCGGCTTCGACGAAGAGGCCCTGGCGGGCCGCGCGCGCGTCGGTGAACGCGCCCTTCGCGTAGCCGAACAGCTCGGACTCGACGAGCGAGGCGGGCAGCGCGGCGCAGTTGATGGCGACGAACGGCGCCTTCGCGCGCGGCGAGAGCGCGTGGAGCGCCTTGGCGACGAGCTCCTTGCCGGAGCCGGTCTCGCCCTGGACGAGCACGCTGGCGCCCGACGGCGCCACGCGGGCGACGAGGTCGCGCACCTGGCGCATGACCTCGCTGTCGCCGAAGAGCAGGTTGTCGGGCATCGGCTCGCGACGCTTGAGCTCGTCGACGAGGCGGCGCTTCTCGAGGGCGCGCTTGACGCACGCCATCAGCAGGTCTTTGTCGACCGGCTTGGTGAGGAAGTCGTACGCGCCGGCACGGAGCGCGTTGACCGCGGTGGGAAGGCTGGATTCTCCGGTGACGACCACGACGGGCAGCTCGGGCCGCGACTCCTTGAGGGCCTTGCACAGCGCGATGCCGTCGACGCCGCCGGGCATGGCGACGTCGGTGATGACGAGATCGGCGGGTGCGGCGTCGCCCTCGAGGGCGGACAGCGCGCGGGCACCTTCGGAGAACGTGACGACCTCGTAGCCGTGCTCTTTCAGCAGATCGGCGAGGAGGTCCTGCTGGATCGGGTCATCTTCGACGATGACGAGACGTTCGCTCATGCACGGGTCTGTAAAATCCGCCGTGCCTTCTCGCCACACCAGGCGTGTACGCTTTCCAAACAGTGACGTCATCGGACGACCCAGAACGAAAAAACCGTCTGTCTGTCCGGGGGTAAAGCACGGTGAGTGCCACGAAAAGGAAACGCGGGCTTGGGTGCGCCCAGTGAGGCGTTACGTCACGGTGCCGATGTGGGGGCGACTTGGGGACGAGAATTTCGCCCCGGCGGCGGCGGATCGCGGCGGGCGGCGGTCGACGCGCTCAGTGAACGCTGCTCACCTCGACGTCCAGGCTCCAGCTCCAGCGCGAGCCGGGCACAGTGACGTCGAGCCGGCAACGGCCGTCGTCGAGGACGCTGCCGTCGTCGGCGCAGACGCTCGGCGTCGACGAGGTGGAGCGGTACCAGGACTTCGGCGGCGCCGTGCAGAGCGCGTCGGCGCCGACCGTGGCCTCGTCGTAGACGAGCGCGAGCGCCTTCCTGCCTCCGGAGACGTTCACCGGGCTGCCGCCGTCGAGCGGAACCCACTCGTTGACCTTGGAATAGACGTGTCTTGCCCAGTGGGCCTCGAAGGTGGACAGCTGCGGCGCGCTCACGACGGTGTACTTCGCGGTCGTGGCGCCCGAGGTGAAGGTGACGTCGCCGGGGCCCTCGAGGCGCAGCGCTCCGCCGTCGAGCGGCGCGATGGGGCCTTGGATGGTGACGGCGGCCTGGCGGCGGGCGTTGGCGGCCTGGAAGAGGCCTCCGTCGGGGGCGACGAGGCGGAGGTAGGGCGGCTGAACCTCGACGCCGGCCGGCAGCGGGCAGCCGTCGTAGCTCGACGAGAAGTTCACGCCGGTCGCCGGCCGCACCTCGAGCGTCAGGTCGTGCACGAAAGGAATGGAGCCGCCGCAGCGGCCACCGTCGGGCTGCGAGAACTCGCCGCGGAGCACGTAGCGGGTGGAGCCGGAGTCGCGGACCACGACGGTCAAGTCTCCGTCGAGGCCGAGCTGCAGGTGAGCGACGCCATCGCCGCTGCCCTGGTCGATGGAGCTCCAGCGCACGCTCCCCTCCGGAAAGGAGAAGCAGTTGCCGATGAACGCCGGTAGCGCGGTGCCGTCGATGCGGACGTTGAGCGGGAAGCCGGGGCCCGTCGCGTAGGTGACGGTGCTCTCGAAGCGGATGACGCCCGCGTCGAGTTGGCCGACGAGGTAGATGCCGTGGGAGTCGAGCGGCTCGAACGGCAGCTCGACGGTCGCTGCGCTTCCTGCGTCGGGAAGGACGGCGGGAGGCGAGCAGGCGGCGACCGCGAGCACGCAGAAGATGAGGCGCATGCACGGCGGTATGCCGGCGGCCGGGCTGCGGAACAAAGCGACGCCAGCTTCTTGAAGTGAGTAGCACCGACCCTCAGAAGCGCTAGGGTTTCGCGCCCATGATTCGAACAAGCGGTCTGCTGGTCCTGCTGCTCGCGTGCGGCTCGCCTGTACCGCCAGACGGCGGGACCGGCGGCGGCAGCGCCGGGGGCTCCGCAGGTGGCAGCGCCGGAGGCTCCGCAGGTGGCAGCGCCGGAGGCTCAGCAGGTGGCAGCGCGGGAGGCTCCGCGGGTGGCAGCGCGGGAGGCTCCGCGGGTGGCAGTGCGGGAGGCTCCGCGGGTGGCAGTGCGGGAGGCTCCGCAGGTGGCAGTGCGGGAGGCTCAGCAGGTGGCAGCGCGGGAGGCTCCGCGGGTGGCAGCGCGGGAGGCTCCGCGGGTGGCAGTGCGGGAGGCTCCGCGGGTGGCAGTGCGGGAGGCTCCGCAGGTGGCAGTGCGGGAGGCTCCGCAGGTGGCAGCGCGGGTGGCTCCGCGGGTGGCAGCGCGGGTGGCTCCGCGGGTGGCAGCGCGGGAGGCTCCGCGGGTGGCAGCGCTGGCGGCTCGGGCGGCGGCGCGGCGACCCCGCACATCACTCTGACACCGAGCCTCATGGAGATCATGCAGAACGGCGGCACCGGCATCATCACCGTGACGACCGATGCGGACGGCGCCCCAGGGGGAACGACGATTCCGCTGAGCAGCAGCGCACCGCTGAGCGTCGTCGTTCCGGCGTCCGTCGTGCTCCGCCCGGGGGTACGTACGACGTCGTTCCGAGTACGGGCGGACGCGACGACGCCGACCACCGCGATCGTCACGGCGATGTTCAATGGGCCGGGCACCGCGACGGTGAACGTCATTCAGACGGCTCCGACGCCCGACCCGGCGCCGAACGCACCGCAGCTGTTGATCAACGAAATCCTGGCCGACCCTGGTGTCGTCTCCGGTGATGCCAACTGCGATAGCGTGGTGAACAGCTCCGACGACGAGTTCGTCGAGATCGTGAACCTCACGAACGGGCCGCTCGACCTCACCGGCGTGACCCTCTCGGACGCGGCCGCCGTCCGGTTCACGTTCCCCCAGTTCGTTCTCGGCCCTCGCGAGCCCGTCGTCGTCTTCGCACGCTTCCAACCTGCCGCTGCCCCATCATCGCCCCACTGCGTCGGCGTCTCTGCGACGCGCATCGGTGATGCGACTGCCTTTGCGACGATGAATGGCCTGCTGCTGAACAACACCAGCGACACCGTCTCTCTCGGGAAGCCGCCCGCCACGATGCCCTTCAGCTCGGTGACGTACGGAACCGAGGCCGGCAACGACCAATCCATCACGCGATCTCCCGACGGCGCTTTGGTCCCGCTCATCCAGCACACCTCTGCGCCGTCCGCGGCCACTGACAGGGTGTTCTCACCCGGGAGTCGGCTCAGCGGGCTCTCTTGGGCCGAGGCGACTCCGTGACCGCCTCGCCCTGAATCGGTCCCCACAGCTGCCGGATTTCACCGCGCTGCTGCTGGGGCCGCAGGGTCGGTTCACGTGGCAGTATCTGTCAGCGGCCCCCGCTGACGGATCGTGGCACGCGAAGCGAAGCGGCTATCGCCCAAACAGCTCGGCAGCCGCCCGCTGCGTCAGCGCGGCGCTCGAATGCGGCTCTCCGGGCAGGACGACGAGCTTCAGCGACCGCTCGACGCCGTCGGGCACGAGCGCGTTCATGGCGTCGATCCACGCGCGGCCGAGCTCGACGCGCGTCGTCGGCTTCCCCGCCGGAGGAGGCGGCAGCTGCATCTCGTCTTTCTCTCCGAAGATGACGGCGGTCGGAATGCGCGCGGCCTTCTTCCACCCGTCCGCCTTGGCGCCCTTCATGCCGAGCGGCCAGGCGAGCGACTTGTCGGGGAACGCGTAGCTGCCGCAGCTGGTGACGGAGACTCCGGCGACGCGGTCGGGGTACCGGATCGCGTACCGCAGCGCCGACTGCGCGCCCGCCGAGTGCCCATGCAGCAGCAGCTTGGGCGGCGGGCCGGTCAGCGCCTTCGCGACGCAGGTGTCGATGAACTTGTCGGCGCCGTCGAACAGCCCCCGGTAGCCGAGCCAGCTTTTGCCCTTCGCTCCGTAGCGCTCGTCGTCGAAGACGGGCGCGACCAGCACGGCCGATTCCCTCTCGGCGTCGCCGGCCCAGGCCTCGGTCATGTTGCGCGCCTCGGCGAACGGGTTCGGCACCGCGCCGTGCATGAGCACGACGACCTTCGTCGGCGGAGTCGCCGGCACGTACCGCCAGCACTGGCCGCGGTCGGTGTCGATGAGCTCGGCGCCCGGAGCGGCCATCGCGTTGCTCGCGACCATCGTCAGCACCAAAAAGAGCCCGCATTGCGTTCGAGGCGCAAGCGATGCGAGGCGGACCCGAGGAGCGCGCGGAGCGTACGTTGTTGGTACGCGAGCACGCACCGCAAGGGTCCAACGAAGCAGCGCGCCGCGCATCGGACGCAAGGCGGGCTCTTTTTCAGATGTCGAGGTTGGTGACGGACAGCGCGTTCTTCTCGATGAACTCGCGCCGCGGCTCGACCTCTTCACCCATCAGCAGCGTGAAGATGGTGTCGGTCTCGACGGCGTCCTCGACCTTCACCTGCAGGAGCGTGCGCCGCTTGGGGTCCATCGTGGTCTCCCACAGCTGCTCGGCGTTCATCTCGCCCAGACCTTTGTAGCGCTGGATGCTGATGCCCTTCTGCGCATCGTCGAGCGCGAGCTTCAAGACCTGCTGGTAGCTCTGCGCGGTGTGCGTCGCGTCGCCGATCTTCACCGTGTACGGCGGAGCGCCGAGCTCCTTGAGCACCTCTTTCAGGGTGATCAGCTCGCGGTACTCGGGCGACGAGAGGAACGCGGTGTCGACGACCGTCTGGCGCGGCGTGCCGTTCACCAGCGTGGTGAACACGAGCTTCTTCGACGAGTGCTCTTTGTCGTCGTGCCGTTCGATCTTCTGCACCTGCTCGAGCAGGTCGGGGTTCCGCTCCTCGAGGTAGTCGTTGAGCTTCTCGGTCTCGGCGTCGAGCTTCGCCTTGTCGAGCAGCGTCTCGGGCGAGAGGTCGGCGGCCTGCACGAGCGCGTCGATGATCCGCGAGTCCTTGCGGCCGGAGAGCTTGTCGATGCGCTCCTCGTACTTGATCACCTTCTCGAGCAGGTTCTTCACCGCGTCGCCGGTGATGACCTGCTTGCCGACCTCGATGCTGGTGCGCTCGGCGGCGATGTTGAGCAGGTACTCGTTCTTCGCGTCGTCGTCCTTGAGGTAGACGTCCTTCTTGTTCCGCGTCGCTTTGTAGAGCGGCGGCTGCGCGATGTAGAGGTACCCGCGGTTAATCAGCTCGGGCATCTGACGGTAGAAGAACGTCAGGAGCAGCGTGCGGATGTGGGCGCCGTCGACGTCGGCGTCCGTCATGATCACGATGCGGTGGTAGCGGACCTTGTCGGGCGTGTACTCCTCTTTCCCGATTCCGGTGCCGAGCGCGGTGATCAGCGTCACGACCTCTTGGCTCGTGAGCATCTTCTCGAAGCGCGCCTTCTCGACGTTCAGGATCTTGCCGCGCAGCGGGAGGATCGCCTGGTTCTTGCGGTCGCGGCCCTGCTTCGCGGAGCCGCCTGCAGAGTCACCCTCGACGATGTAGAGCTCGGACTCGCTCGGGTCGCGCGACTGGCAGTCGGCGAGCTTTCCCGGCAGCGAAGCGCCGTCGAGGATGCCCTTGCGCCGCACGGTCTCGCGCGCCTTGCGGGCCGCGATGCGCGCGCGCGTGGCGTCGCCGATCTTCCCGATGATCTTCTTCGCGTTCGACGGGTTCTCTTCCAGCCAGATGGTGAGCTGCTCGTTCACCATCTGCTCGACGAGGCCCTTGATCTCGCTGTTGCCGAGCTTGGTCTTCGTCTGACCTTCGAACTGCGGGTTCGGCAGCTTCACCGAGATGACGCCGGCGAGGCCTTCGCGCGCGTCTTCGCCGGCGGGGACCTCTTTGAGGTCCTTCCACAGGTCGTTCTTGTCGGCGTAGCTGTTGATGGTGCGCGTGAGCGCGGCCTTGAACCCGGAGAGGTGCGAGCCGCCCTCGTGGGTGTTGATGTTGTTCGCGAACGTGAAGATGCGCTCGTCGTAGCCATCGTTCCACTGCATGGCGATCTCGAGCGTGATGCCGTCCTTCTCGGTCTTGAAGTAGATGACCTTCTCGTTCAGCGGCTGCTTCGACTTGTTGATGAACTCGATGAAGCTGATGATGCCGCCGTCGAACTTGAAGTCGTGGCTCTTGCCCGACCGCTCGTCGGTGATGGTGATGTGCAGGCCGGCGTTCAGGAACGCGAGCTCGCGCAGGCGCTGAGACAGCGTGTCGAAGTTGTACTCGGTGACCTCGAAGATGGTCGTGTCGGGCTTGAACTGCACCTTCGTGCCGCGCTTCTCGCTGGTGCCGACCTCGGCGACCTTCTGCTGCGGCACGCCGCGCGCGTACTTCTGCTGGTACACCTTGCCGTTGCGCTGAATCTCGACGTTCACCCACTCGGAGAGCGCGTTGACGCAGCTGACGCCGACTCCGTGGAGACCGCCGGAGACCTTGTACGCCGAGTTCTCGAACTTGCCGCCCGCGTGCAGCTTCGTCATCACGACGTCGACGGTGTCCATGCCGACGACCGTGGGGTGCGGGCCCACCGGAATGCCGCGGCCGTTGTCGGTGACGCTGATGGAGTTGTCGACGTGAATGACGACGTCGATGTCCGTGCAGAACCCGGCGAGCGCTTCGTCGACCGAGTTGTCGACGACCTCGTACACGAGGTGATGCAGGCCGTAGACGTTCGTGTCGCCGATGTACATGCCGGGGCGCTTACGAACGGCCTCGAGGCCTTCGAGGACGGTGATGGAGGCCGCGCCGTAATCAGCGGGAGCCTTCGCTTTTGGGGTCTGATTGAGCTCGTTTTCCATCGATGCGGGAAGCCCGGCTGTCCTATCAACTCTGGTGGGTTTTTGCTCGGCTTTCTTGCCGCATAAGTCGCGAGAAAGCTTGAGAAAATTCATTGCACTACAGGCCTGAATCGGGGGTCGGGCCGGCGATGGGTTTTGCCGTGTTTTCGGGGCTGATTTTGATCGCGTGCGGGGGCTCGAGCGCGTGTCCCGCAGTTCGCTTCATGACGCGGTGCCAGTAGGTGTAGGGTGCGCGGCATGCCCGCTCGCGTCGCTGCTGCCACGAAGCCGAAGCCCGCGTCGTCCTCCTCGAAAGCCGCTGCTGCGAAGCGCCTGCCGTCGATCTCCGTCGGCGCGACGCTGAGCAAGAAGATCGACAAGGCGATCGTCGGCGCCGACGGCCTCAAAGAGAAGCAGCTCAAGTTCACGGCGAAGCTCGGCTTCGTGAGCCCCTCGGGCAACCCGCTGCAGGTCGTCTACCTCGACCCGACGTCGACGAAGACCGGCCTCGACATCACGTACGTCGACGCGCGCGCGAAGCAGTTCTGGGCGCAGGCGCCGGGCGTCAGCGGCCTGGCGCGCGGCCCGTTCAAGCTGCCCGCCGGCACCGACAAGGACCTCGCGAAGGTCACGGCGCGCGAGCTCAAGGAAGCCGCGAAGGAAGCGAAGCGTCCGAAGGGCAACGGCGGAGGCTCCGAGTTCGTGTTCCAGAACACCGGCAGCGACAACGCGGCGATTCGCCGGAAGCTGAACGGCATCGGCGGTGGCGGTGGCGGCTCGGGCGGCGGCTCCGTCTACGGCGGTGGTGGAGGCTCGGGCGGCTACGGCGGTGGCTACGGTGGCGGAGGCGGCCTCGGCTGGGGCAGCTGACGGCTGGGCCGTCGCACGGCGCGTCGCCGCGCGGCTGAAGCGCCAAGGCATCCGCAGCGTCGCGGTCTCGGGTTCGCTCGCGCGTGGAGACGCGGGCCCCGGCTCGGACGTCGACCTGTGGGCGATCGGTGAGCGCTCGGGCCGCGACGAGCGCTTCGTCGGCGGCGTGCCGGTCACCGTCTTCTACTCGCGGCCGCGCGAGCTGCGAGATCTGCGGTGGATCAACCGCTGGGACATCGAGCGCCTCGTCGTCCTGTTCGGCGACGACTTCGACGCCGTGAAGCGGCGCTACGCGAGACACCGCCCTGCCCTGCTGCGCGCCATCGAGCGCGACGCCGAAGCCGACATCGCCGCTTCGCGCGGTCCGCGCCGGGCCTGGCTGCAGTTCCAGCTCTCGGTCTTCCGCGCGACGGGCATCCGCGTGCCGAAGTGGAAGCACGCCGTCGCGCTGCTGCCTCCGAAGGAGCTCGCGCGTCTGCGGCGCCGCCTCGAGCTGCCCGCGCGCATCGATCGACGCCGGCTGCTGCAGCTCTTGCGTCGCGCGCCCGCGGAGACCCAGCGGCTGATCAAAGAGCCCGTCCCGCGGTGGGCCGCGGCCGAGCACCACGTCCGCTACGGCTCGCGCGAGGAGGCGGTGCTGAAGATTCGCTCCGAGCTGCTGTCGTGGCTCGGCCCGACGGACCCTTCGCGCTCTGCCGTCCTCGCGGCGCTTCACGACGCGGTGTACCGCTGATCAGCACGTAGGCAGCCGCCACACAGCGAGGCAACACCTCGACACGAAACGTGTGGGTGACGTTCGTGGCGGCTCGCACCTCACGGCGCACAGACGTCGCGGGTTACCCTCTCATGCGCTTGCGCCTTCGCCATGTGCTGGCGTTGCTCTTTGTCTCGAGCTGCCGCTGTGCAGAGCTGACTCCGGGGCTCGTGTACCCGTGCGACTCGGCCGGAGCGTGCGAGCCCGGTCTGTCCTGCGTCGGCGGCTGGTGTCTCGACAGCGACGGCGGTCTCGACGACGGCGGAGTCGACGCGGGCTGCGTCCCCACGCGCACCTGCACGCGCGACGAGTGCGGCGTCGTCGCGAGCGATGACGGCTGCGGCAACCCGCTCGACTGTGGCGGCTGCGAGCTGCCGTTCTCGTGCGGCCTGCTCGTGCCGAACCGATGCGGCTGCACTCCGTTCGACGCCGGCTCGCAGGTCTGCCCGAAGGCGGATGCAGGCGTCGGAATGTGCGGCGAGCTCACGGTGAACAACTGCGGCGTCTTCGAGACGTTCGTGTGTGGCCCGCCGACCTGCGACACCGGCTTCGAGTGCACGGACAACCTCTGCTGCCGCCCGCCTTCGGATGCGCAGCTCTGCCAGAACGCTCACTTCGAGTGCGGGCGCGGCGTCGTCATCGACTCGTGCGGGACGCGGCGAGAGCTCGACTGCGGCGGCTGCACGACTCCGGGGTTCCGCTGCACTCCCACGGAGGAGGGCTCGAGGTGCGTGAGCCCGGTGTGCACGCCGGAGGGGAACGACGTGTTCTGCTCCAGCCAGGGCGCGAACTGCGGCACGTTGAGCGCCGTCGACAGCTGCGGTGCGCTGCGCGTCGACGTCAGCTGCGGCGGGAGCTGCGACGCCGGCACGTGCACGAGCACGCAGCCGAACCAGTGCGTGTGCCAGGGCGTGCTCGAGGGGTGCCGGAACCCTGCGCAGTGCTGCTCGGGGCTCACGTGCGGCACGGCGAACCTCTGCTGCGTCGCGCTCGGCAACGCGTGCACCGACGACTCGGATTGCTGCGGGACCTCGTGGTGCAGTCAGGGTGCGTGCTGCGGTGGCACCGGCGCGGCGTGCACCACCAGCTCGCAGTGCTGCAGCGGAGTCTGCGGCAGCGACGGCGGCTGCGAGTACGTCGATGCCGGCGTCAGCGAATGGGATGGCGGAGAGCTCTAAGCCGCCGCTATGAAGCGGCGCGGACATGGATCTCGACGCCCGCTTCTCCGCCGCGGTGGCGATCGCCGAAGAGGCCGCCACGCTCGCGCTGCACCACTTCGAGCGGCGCAGCGAGCTCACGGTCGAGCTGAAAGGGCTGCAGGACCACGTCACGCAGGCCGACCGCGAGGTCGAAGCGCTGATCCGCCGGCGCATCACCGAGCGCTACCCCGAGGACGGGCTGCTCGGCGAGGAGCAGGGCTCGAGCGGCTCATCGAGCTCGCGCGCGCTGTGGGTCATCGACCCGATCGACGGCACCACCAACTTCGTGCGCGGCCTGCCGCAGTGGGGCGTGTGCATCGCGTTCTGCGCCGACGAGGTCGTCGAGCACGGCGTGATCGTCGCGCCGGTGCTGCGCGAGCGCTACGTCGCGCGCCGCGGCCGCGGGGCGTTCTGCAACGACCGGGCGATCTCCGTGAGCCGAACGGCGAAGCTGTCGGAGTCGGTGATCGGCTTCGGCTCGAACAAGAAGACTCCGTGGGAGCCGTACGTCGAGGCGCTGTCGAAGCTGCTCGCCGAGGGCATCGAGTACCGGCGCATCGGCTGCGCGTCGATGAACCTCGCCGCGGTCGCGAGCGGGAAGCTCGACGGGTTCTTCGAGGCCAAGCTGTCTCCGTGGGACGCGCTCGCGGGGATGCTGCTGGTGAAAGAGGCCGGCGGGCGCTGCAACGACTACCTCGCCGACGACGGCCTCTTGCGCGGCAACGCGGTGCTCGTCGGCAACAAGCCGCTGTACGACGTGCTCTCCGCCGCGTTCGGCGTGTGGACCGAGGGCTGATGCGCGTCACCGTGCTCGAGCTGCCCGCGCGGTTCGCCGCGGTGGACGAGCAGCTGGCCCTCGTGGAGCGGGAGCTGACGGCCCGCGCTCCGGGAGACCTGGTGCTGCTGCCCGAGGCGGCGCTGACCGGCTACCTGCCGGCGCCCGCGTCACTCGCGGAGCCGCGCGGCGGCCCCACCGAGCTGCGGCTTCAGCAGCTCGCGCGGCGGTTCGGCACGCGCCTCGTCGGGCCGCTCATCGAGCGCGACGGCGACCGGGTGTTCAACGCGGTCGTCGGGCCGCTCCACTACCGGAAGCGGAATCCGTGGTTCGTCGAGACGTGGGCGACGCCGGGTGAAGCTGCAGCGCCGGTCATCGAAGTGAGCGGCCTGCGCGTCACGGTGTGCATCTGCTTCGACATCCACTTCCTGGAGAAGGTCGACGCCGACGTCCTGTTGTTTCCCAGCGCGTGGGTCGACGAGAGCGACGACGCCCGCGCGACGCTGCTGCCCGAGGTGGCGCGGCGCTTCGGGGTCGCGGTGGTGAACGCGAACTGGGGCGTGGGAGCTCCGCGGGTGCGCGGACAGGGCGGCTCGATGGTGGTGGCGAAGGACGGGAGCGTGCTCGCGCGGTGCGATGAGAACACCCGCAGGCTCGACGTCGAGCTCGAGAACCTCGAACCGTTTTGAGGTAAGCCGCGCGCATGCTGCTCTCCTCGCACCGGTCGGGGTTCGGTCCGGGCTTCACGGCGGTGACGACGCTCGACGACGAGAGCGGCATCGCGCTCGGAGTCCTCAGGCTCGCCGCCGCCGACGCCGTGTACGAAGAGACCGCCGCCGAGACCGCGTGGCTGCTGCTCTCGGGCACGCTCGAGGTCCGCGTCGCGAAGCAGGCGACGAAGCTCGAGCGGCGCTCGCTGTTCGACGAGGGGCCTTCGGCGCTGCACGTGAGCGCGGGCACCGAGGTCGAGCTCGTGCCCTCCGAGCCCTGTGAGCTGCTGGTGTGCCGCGCGCGCAACGCCGTCGCGTTCGCGCCGAAGGTGTACACGTCGGTGAAGGACGAGCACCGCGGCCAGGGCAAGGTGCAGGACGCCGCGTACCGCCTGGTGCGCACGGTGTTCGACGGCGCGAGCGCTCCGGTCGAGGCGCAGCTCGTGCTCGGCGAGGTGGTGAACTTTCCCGGCCGCTGGTCGAGCTACCCGCCGCACCACCACCCGCAGCCCGAGCTGTACCACTACCGCTTCGACAAGCCGGCCGGCTACGGCCACGCGGAGCTCGGCGAGCAGGTGTTCAAGGTGAAGGCGTACGACACGCTGCGCATCATGAACGGGCTCGACCACCCGCACTGCGCGGCCCCCGGCTACGCGATGTACTACGCGTGGGTGATTCGCCACCTGCCCGGCGCGCGCTACGACACGCCGGAGTTCGAGCCCAAGCACAAGTGGACGATGGAGCCCGGCGCCAGGGCCTGGTCGCCCGCTCGACCAGCGCCGCACGAAGCCGTGCACCCTGAGCAGCGCGGCCGCGAAGCGGACCGCGCGTCGTCGAACGGGTCCGGGCGCTGATGGCGTCTCGCTCGAGAAGACTCCAGTGAAGAGCCTCGACCTCATCTGCCTCGGCCGCGCCGCGGTCGACCTCTACGGAGAGCAGCTCGGCTCTCCGCTCGAGGACATGCAGACGTTCAAGAAGGCCGTCGGCGGCTGCGCGGCGAACATCGCGGTCGGAACCGCGCGGCTCGGCCTCAACACCGCGATGCTCACGCGCGTCGGCGACGAGCACATGGGCCGCTTCGTGCGCGCGCAGCTTGAGGCCGAGGGCGTCGACGTCAGCCGCGTGCGCACGGACTCGACGCGCCTCACCGGCCTCGTGCTGCTGGCGTTGAAGGACGCCGAGACGTTTCCGCTCATCTTCTACCGGGAGAACTGCGCGGACATGGCGGTGGCTCCCACGGACTTCGACGAAGACTTCATCGCGTCGTCGAAGGCGCTGCTCATCACCGGCACGCACCTGTCGCGCGCCGACGTCGAGAAGACGACGCGCACCGCCGTCGAGTACGCGCGCAAGCACGGCACGAAGGTCGTGCTCGACATCGACTACCGGCCGGTGCTCTGGGGCCTCACCGGCCACGGCCGCGGAGAGGACCGCTTCGTCACCGCCCAGGCCGTCAGCCGCGTGCTGCAGTCGATGCTGCCGCTGTGCGACCTCGTCGTCGGCACCGAAGAGGAGATTCACATCGCCGGCGGCAGCTCGGTCACCGCCGACGCGCTGAAGGTGATTCGCTCGGCCACGCAGGCGCCCATCGTGATGAAGCGCGGCCCCCACGGCTGCCGCGTGCTCGAGGCGGGGCATGCGCCGAAGGACGTGCCGGGCTTCCGCATCGACGTGCTCAACGTCCTCGGCGCGGGCGACGCGTTCATGAGCGGCCTCTTGTGGGGCTGGATTCGCGGCGAGCCGCTCGAGGCCGCGGCGCGCTACGGCAACGCCGCCGGCGCGATGGTGGTGACGCGGCTGTTGTGCTCGGTCGAGATGCCGCGCGAGGCCGAGCTGCGCGCGTTCATGGAGGCCGACGTGCGGCGCGCGGACGACTCCGCCGAGGTGCGGCGGCTGCACCGGGTCGGCGCCCGCACGCGCGAGTGGCCGGAGCTGTGCGTGCTCGCGTTCGACCACCGCTCGCAGCTCGAGGAGCTGTGCGCGCGCTGTGGCGCTCCCGTCGAGCGGCTGCCCGCGCTGAAGCTGCTGCTCGCCTCTGCGGCGCGGAAGGCCGGCGCCTCGGGAGTGCTCATCGACGGCCGCTACGGCTCGGCCGCGCTCGCGGCGGTGACGGGCGCGGGACTGTGGATTGGCCGGCCGGTGGAGAAGCCGAGGCAGGGGCCGGACGCTCCGCCGGTGGAGCTCGAGGTCGCGCAGCTCGACCTGAGGAAGTGGCCGCGCGAGCACGTGGTGAAGTGCCTCGCGTTTCCGGATCCGGACCGCGTCGCCGACTGCGTGGCCACGCTGCTCGAGGTCCAGCGCGCCGCGTGGGAGACGGAGCACGAGCTGCTCGTCGAGGTGATTCCCAAGCGCGGCAACGGCCCCGTCGAGCACGGCGCGGTGCCTCAGGTGATGCGCGCGCTCTACGAGGCGGGGCTTCAGCCCGACTGGTGGAAGCTGCCGGCGATGCCGCGCTCGGCGCTGTGGAGGGAGACCGCCGAGGTGCTCGCGCAGCGCGACCCCGACTGCCGCGGCATCGTGGTGCTCGGGCTCGAGGCGCCCGAGGCCGAGCTCGCGCGCAGCTTCTCGATGTGCGCGGGCGTCGAGGCCGTGAAAGGCTTCGCGGTGGGACGCACGCTGTGGGCGGGGCCGGCGGCGGCGTGGCTCGGCGGCGAGCTCGACGACGAAGGGCTCGTGCAGCGCGTGGCGGACGCGTTCGCGCGGCTCGCCGACGCGTGGCGCAAGCGCTGAAGAAGCAGCTTCGGAGCGCCCGCGAGGCGCGATATGGGTGCGCCCATGAACCGACGCCTCGTACTCGCCGCGTGCGTTGTGGTGTTTGGTGCCTGCGACAAGAAGGAGGAGCCGAAGGCCGCGGCTCCCGCCGGCGACAGGCCAGCGGCTGCTCCCGAGAAGCCGAAGATCGGCCTCGACTCTCCCAAGAACAACCCGAAGACCGTCGAGGTCGCGAAGAAGGCGCTCGCCTGCCCGTGGAAGGACGACTTCGACGCGGCCTGCGCCGACTACAAGACCTGGCTCGAGGACAAGGCCATCTACGACGAAGAGACCTTCATCTCGATGCTCGAGGACCCCGACGAGAAGGTCCGCTTCCTCGGCGCGAAGAGGCTCTACGACACCCTGGGCGTGCTCGACGACAAGGCGTTGGCCGAGCGCCTGCTGACCGTGGCCGAGAAGTCGAAGACGCCTCGCGAGCAGCACCCCCTCGGCAACAGCGTCGGGAAGATCCAGCTCGAGGGCACCGACCTGTTCCCCCGAATCAAGGCGCTGCTCAACGCGAAGGAAACGACTCCGAACATGCGCGTCGGCATCCTCGGCGCGCTGATGAAGACGAACCCCGCGAGCGACGACGCGTTCAACCTGATGCGCGAGTCCGCGAAGAACCCCGACTTCGACTCGAACGTGCAGGGCACCGCGTTCGGTGCGATGTCGTGGCACACCAAGCCGGCCAAGTGCGACGCGTTCCTGGAAGCCACCCAAGACGCAGACGACGGCCGCGCCGGCGACGCGACGCAGTTCATCTTGCGGTCCGACCAGCACTGCGACGCGCACTACGACGCGGTGATCAAGTCCCTCGAGGACCGCGTGAAGGCCAAGAAGGTGACGAACGCGCTCTTCGGCGACGCGCTCAGGTTGCTCTGCAACCCCAAGGGCACGGCGAAGCCCCCGCAGGTGAAGAAGGCGGCGGCGATCGCGAAGAAGATCGCCGAAGACAAGAAGCTCGAAGGGCGCATCCGTGCATCGGGCATCACCGGCGCGGCCGAGTGCGATCCCAAGGGCGCCAAAGCCTACTCCGCCAGGTTCAAGAAGGAGACGGACGAGGACATCAAGGAGTCCGTCGCCCGCATCGAGCGGCTGGCGGCCCAGAAGAAGAAGTAGGTCGGCGCGCGCCAGTCGCAGAGCGGGGCGCCTCATGCCGCGACGCCGGTGATATGGCGCCCCCATGCGACTCACCATGGGACAGGCGCTCGCGAAGTACCTCGCGGCGCAGCGGACGGAGATCGACGGGCGCGAGGTGCCGCTGTTCGGCGGGGTCTGGGCCATCTTCGGCCACGGCAACGTCGCCGGCTTCGGCGAGGCGCTGCAGGCTCACCGCGAGTCGCTGCCCACCTTCCGCGCCCACAACGAGCAGGGCATGGCGCACGCGGCGATCGCCTACGCGAAGGCGCACCACCGCCGGCGCATGATGGCGTGCACGACCTCCATCGGCCCCGGCGCCACGAACATGGTGACGGCCGCGGCCACCGCGCACACCAACCGGCTGCCCGTGCTGCTCCTGCCCGGAGACACGTTCGCCTCGCGCTTCCCCGACCCGGTGCTGCAGCAGGTGGAGGACTTCGCGGGGCCCACCGTCACCGCGAACGACTGCTTCCGCCCGGTCTCGCGCTACTGGGACCGCATCGTGCGGCCGGAGCAGCTGCTCACCTCGCTGCCCGCCGCGCTGCGCGTGCTCACCGACCCCGCCGAGTGCGGGCCCGTCACGCTCGCGCTGCCGCAGGACACGCAGGCCGAGGCGTTCGATTACCCCGACGACTTCTTCGCCCCGCGCGTGCACCGCGTCAGACGCGTGCGCCCCGACGTGGCGGAGCTCGCGGCAGCGGCGGCCGTGCTGAAGAAGGCCTCGCGGCCGTACCTCGTCGCGGGCGGCGGAGTCCTCTACGGGCTCGCGACCCAGGCGCTCGACGCGTTCGCGCGCAAGCACGCGGTCCCCGTCGCCGAGACGCAGGCCGGCAAGGGCGCGCTCGCGTGGGACCACCCGCAGCAGCTCGGCTCGCTCGGCGTGACCGGCTCGTCGGCGGCGAACGCGCTGGCCGCCGAGGCCGACGTGGTGCTGTGCGTCGGCACGCGCCTGTCGGACTTCACCTCGGCGTCGCGCACGATGTTCCCCAAGGCGAAGCTCATCGGCCTCAACGTCGCGGCGTTCGACGCGCACAAGCACGGGGCCATGCCGCTGGTGTCCGACGCGCGCGTGGGGCTCGAGGAGCTGTCGGCGGCGCTGGAGTCGTGGGCGGCCCCCGCGGCATGGACGTCGAAGGCGCGCGACGAGGTGACGAAGTGGAACGCCGCCGTCGACGCCGCGACGCGCGCGGGCGACGGCGTGCCGAGCGACGCGCAGGTGCTCGCAGCGGTGAACGCCATCTCGAAGCCGCGCGACGTCGTCGTCTGCGCCGCCGGCGGCCTGCCCGGCGAGCTGCACAAGCTGTGGCGCACGCGCGAGCCCGGCGGGTACCACGTCGAGTACGGGTACTCGTGCATGGGCTACGAGCTCGCCGGTGGCCTGGGCGTGAAGCTCGCCCGGCCCGAGTCCGAGGTGTTCGTGATGGTCGGCGACGGCTCGTACCTGATGATGAACTCGGAGGTGGCCACCGCCGTCTCGATGGGGCGCAAGCTCGTCGTGGTGCTGCTCGACAACCGGGGGTTCGGCTGCATTCACCGCCTGCAGCAGGCGACGGTGGGCGAGGAGCACAACAACGTGCTCGCCGGGCCGTCGGTCGACTTCGTGCTGCACGCGCGCGCGCTCGGCGCCCGGGCCGAGAAGGTCGAGTCGCTCGCAGCGCTGCCCGCTGCGCTCGAGCGCGCGGTCGCCGCGAAGGAGACGAGCGTCGTCGTCATCGAGACGGACCGCACGAAGAGCACGCAGGCCGGCGGCACGTGGTGGGACGTGCCGGTCGCGGAGGTCTCGACCAGCGCGAAGACGCGCGCGGCGCGGGAGAAGTACGTCGAGGCGCGGAAGGCGCAGAAGCTGGTGCGGTAGAAGAAGGGCGCACAGGCCAGGTTCACCGCCGTTCACGCTGAGCGCGGCCGAAGGCCGCAGTCGAAGCGGGCCACGAGCCACCCGGGGGGCACTCTCCACTCCTCCGCCCACCTACCGCCGCAGATCCACCGCGACCCGATAGACCAACGCGACCAGCCCGCACGCCCCCGCCGTGCACGCCACCGCACCGGCGGCGTGCAACCCCTCGAACGCGCCGCCCCAGTACAGGCCCGCCCAGCCCGCCGCGAGCGTCGACACGGCTCCGAGCCCGAGCCGTGCTGCGGCTCTGAGGTCGCCCAGCACGTCCGCCTCCGCGCGCTCGCGCTTGAGCCGCAGCGAGCGCATGCGCGCGTCCTCCGCCTCAGCCTGCACGTGGGCGAGGCGGGCGAGCGCGGCGGCGTGCTCGGCCTTCAGCTTCGCGACCTCGTCGCGCACCTCGGCGCGCACCAGCTCGAGCCGGCCGGCGTCCTCGAGCTGCGCGCGCAGCGCCTTCGCGCGCACCTGCAGCGCCTCGAGCGAGTCCCGCAGCGCCCGGTCGTCACTTGCCACGCAGCGCTCCCGCGAGGAACGCGAGCCACACGGCGCCGAAGAGCCCGACCGAGGCGTGCGTGAGGTCGAGCTCACCGGCGGCGGCTCCGAAGGTGAACGCGCCGACGGCCGCGGCGGCGATCACCGCGCGACCGAGCGTGAACACCGCACGCGCCGGGGCCGGCCGAAGGTCGGCGGAGAAGGCCGCGAGCCGCGCCTCCTCGTCCGCGAGCGTGGCCCTCACGCGCTCGAGCTGCGCGCGCGCCTCGGCCGCCGGAGCCCGCGCCTCGGCCTCGCGCGAAGCGTTCCTCGCCTCGAGGTCCAGGACCTCGCGCTCGAGACCTTCGACGCTCTCGACGAGTGACACGGCGATCCGACCGGGTAGCACGCAACCGTCAGCTGGGCTACGACGAGCCGGCCTGCGCGCGCAGTGAACCAAGCAGTAACGCGAGACAAACCATGGCGATCCGCATCGGCATCAACCCCCTGACGTGGACGAACGACGACATGCCGGAGCTCGGCGGCGACACCCCGCTCGACACGTGCCTGAAGGAAGCGAAGCAGGCGGGCTACGCGGGCATGGAGCTGGGCAACAAGTTCCCGCGCACTCCCGAGAAGCTCGGGCCGATCATGAAGCAGCACGGCCTCGACGTCGTCTCGGGTTGGTACTCGAGCAACCTGCTCGAGCGCAGCGTCGAGGCTGAAGTCGACGCGCTCGAGCCGCACCTGCACCTGCTGTCCTCGCTCGGCTCCAACGTGCTCGTGCTCTGCGAGACGACGTGGGCGGTGCACGGAGACAAGCAGGCTCCGCTGTCGAAGCGGCCGAAGCTCACCGAGCCGCAGTGGAAGCAGCTCACCGAGCGGCTCGACCAGCTCGGCGCGCACACCGCGAAGCGCGGCGTGAAGCTCGCGTACCACCACCACATGGGCACGCTGATCCAGACCGCCGACGAGATCGACCGGCTGATGGCGTCGACCGGCAGAGACGTCGGCCTGCTGCTCGACACCGGCCACATCACGTACGCGGGTGGAGACCCGGTCGCGACGGCGAAGAAGCACGGCGCGCGGCTCGCGCACGTGCACACCAAAGACGTGCGCCGCGACGTGCTCGAGCGCGCGCTGAAGAACGACTGGCCCTTCCTCACCGCGGTGCTCGACGGCGTCTTCACCGTCCCCGGCGACGGCATCGTCGACTACAAGGGCTTCTTCGCGGCGCTGTCGGCGGCACGCTACGGCGGGTGGATCGTCGTCGAGGCCGAGCAGGACCCGAAGAAGGCGAACCCGCTGCAGTACGCGACGCTCGGGTTCCAGAACGTCAGCGCGTATGCGACCGAAGCGCGGCTCTGAGGTTTCGAGCCGAGGCGACGCTCGCCTGCGAGGGTGCTTCAGCTGCGCAGGTGAAGTAAGCCCCCGCGTCGCGTGAGCCGCTCGCGACCACGGGGACACCGCTGGCTGTTCGTGTGGATCGCGTGCGGCGCCGCCGCGTTCCTGCTGGTTCCCTGGTACGCGAACGAAGACGGCTTCTTCTCCTTCGAGTGGCGCTACGGCTTTCCGCTCGCCGCCGAGGGAGCGCCGGCGGTGCTGCAGGCGCTGCTGCACGGCAAGGTGTGGCTGCTGCCGCTGGCCGCTCCGCTGGTCGCCGCGCTGCTCGCCGCCTTGCGCCGGCGCGGAGACGCGCTGCGCTCGCGCGTGCTGGTCGGCGCCGGCCTCGCGGGCCTCGTCTACGGGCTCGGCCAGGGCTTCGCCATCGGCCCGCTCGACGAGGGGGCGCGGCAGTTCGGCATGGGCTGGGGAGCGCTGCTGCTGCACGCGAGCTTCCTGCTCGTCACCGCCGAGGGGCTGTCGACCTGGGCGTTCTCGCGTCCCGACCCGTTCGTCGCCGGAGCGCTGCTCAGCACCGCCGCGCTGGTCGCCGTCTTCGTCGTCTACCCGATGGGCATCATCTCGCTGCGCGCGCTCGAGACCGAGACGGGTGGAATGTCCGCCCACGTGCTGCTCGGCAACTTCGCGAGCCCGCGGCTGTGGCGCGTGACCGGCAACACCGTGCTGCTCGGCCTGCTCGCGGCGGTCGGCTCGACCGCGCTGGGCCTCACGCTCGCGCTCTGCGTGGCGCGCACCCGCCGCGCCTGGCCGAAGGCGTTCCGCTTCCTGTCGGTGCTGCCGATCATCACGCCTCCGTTCGTCATCGGCATGGCGCTCATCGTCGCGTTCGGCCGCTCGGGCGCGGTGACGAGCGCGCTGGGCTTCTCGGGCTCCCGGTACATCTACGGCCTCCCCGGCGTGCTGCTGGCGCAGCTGCTCGCGTTCACGCCCGTCGCGTTCCTCATCCTCGTCGATGCGCTGCAGGGCATCAGCCCGTCGATGGAAGAGGCGGCGCAGACGCTGCGGGCGACTCCGTGGCGGACGTTCCGGACCGTGACGCTGCCGCTGCTCAAGCCAGCGCTCGCGAACGCGTTCCTGGTCGGCTTCGTCGAGAGCCTCGCCGACTTCGGCAACCCGCTCGTGCTCGGCGGCTCGAGCCTCGAGGTGCTCGCCACCGACACCTACTTCGCCGTCGCCGGCGCGCAGGCCGACATCCCCCGCGCGGCCTCGATGGGCCTCGTGCTGCTCGCGCTGACGCTCGCGGCGTTCGTCGCGCAGCAGCGCTTCGTCGGGAAGGCCGGCTACACCACCGTCACCGGCAAGGGCGACGCGGGAGTTCCGCTCGCGATGCCGCGGGGCCTCGAGCTGTCGCTGCTCTCGGTCGCCACGCTGTGGACCGCGTTCACCTTCGGCGTCTACGGCCTCGTGCTCACCGGCGGCTTCGTGAAGGCGCTCGGCCGCGACAACACGCCGACGCTCGAGCACTTCGTCACGCTGTTCGGCGAGGGCGGCGGCGCGTGGAGCTCGCTGGGCACGACGGTGATGCTGTCGCTCGTGGCGGCGCCGCTGACCGCGGCGTTCGCGCTGCTGACCGCGTGGCTGCTGGCGCGGCAGGACTTCCGCGGCAAGAAGGCCTTCGAGTTCTCGACGATGCTCGCCTTCGCGGTGCCGGGCACGGTCGTCGGCATCTCGTACCTGCTGGCGTTCAACACGCCGCCGTTCGACCTCATCGGCACCGGCACGGTGCTGGTGCTGTGCTTCGTGTTCCGCAACATGCCCGTCGGCATCCGCAGCGGGCTCGCGGCGCTGTCGCAGCTCGACAAGTCGCTCGACGAGGCGTCGCTCACGCTCGGCGCCTCGACGTCGCGGACCGTGCGCGACGTGGTGCTGCCGCTGCTCAAGCCGACGGTCGTCATCGCGCTCGTCTACGGCTTCGTGCGGGCGATGACCGCGGTGAGCGCCGTCATCTTCCTGGTGAGCGCGGAGCACAACCTGTCGACGACGTACATCCTCGCCCAGGTGGAGAGCGGTCAGTACGGCCGCGCCATCGCGTACTCCTGCGTGCTCATCGTCGCGATGCTGCTCGCGGTGGTCACGGTGCAGGTGCTGTTCGGCAAGCGGCAGATCGGCAGGCGCGCGCTCGCGTGACCGCCGTCCGCTTCCACCAGGTCAGCAAGCGGTACGGAGACGTCGTCGCCGTCCGCGAGGTCTCGTTCGAGATTCCCGACGGCTTTCTCGTCACGCTGCTGGGCCCGTCGGGCTGCGGCAAGACGACGACGCTGCGCATGCTCGCGGGGCTCGAGCTGCCGACGAGCGGCTCCATCCTCATCGCGGGGAAAGACGTGACGCACCTGCCGGCGCACGAGCGCGACGTGGCGATGGTGTTTCAGTCGTACGCGCTGTTCCCGCACCTGCGCGTGCTCGAGAACGTCGCGTACGGGCTCACCGTCATCGGCGCCGCGAACGCCGCGGACCGCGCGCGGGCAGCGCTGAAGACGGTCGGCCTCGAGGGGTACGAGACGCGCTGGCCGAACGAGCTCTCCGGCGGGCAGCAGCAGCGGGTGGCGCTCGCCCGCGCGCTGGTCCTCGAGCCGAAGGTGCTGCTGTTCGACGAGCCGCTGTCGAACCTCGACGCGCGGCTGCGGCGCCGCATGCGCGAGGAGATTCGCGAGCTGCAGCAGCGGCTGAAGCTGACCGCCGTGTACGTGACGCACGACCAGGACGAGGCGCTGAGCATCTCCGACCGCATCATCGTGATGGACAAGGCGGTGGTGGTGCAGGAGGGGACTCCGCGCGAGCTGTACGAGACGCCGCGCACGCGCTTCGTCGCGGACTTCATGGGCGAGTCGAACGTGCTCGAGGCGCGCGTGAGCGGCTCGGTCCTCGAGCTCGGCCCGCTGCGCCTTCAGGTCGCGCGCCCCGACGGGCCGGTGCAGGTCGCGGTGCGGCCCCACGCGGTGAAGCTCGAGCGCGGCGGCACGGGAGGCACCGTGCGCCGCGCGACGTACCTCGGAGACCACCTCGAGTACGAGGTGGAGACTCCGCTCGGGCCGCTGTTCGTGGTGTCGACCGCGCTGGCCACGCCGCTGAAGGCGGGCGACGCGGTGAGCGTGACGTTCCTGCTGGAGGCGGGCGGCGTGGTGGTGCTCTAGCGAGGCGAACTACGGCGTGGACCACCGCCTCCGCCACCGGGGCCACCGTCCGGCGTCATGCCCGTCGGACAGCCGCACAGCGCCACGCACGCGACCGCCGCCCACCACGAACGACCCGCGCTCATGAGACGCCCTCCACCGGCGCGCCCGGCCCAGCGCACGGAGCGCATAATAGACTGCCGTCATGCTCCTCGCCCCGTTGCTGGTGCTCGCGGTGGCCGCGCCGCCGAAGGGCCGCTGGTCCGTCGACGAGACGGGAAAGGTGTCGGCCGCGGCGCTCTCCGAGTTCGACCAGGTCGCCGCGGAGCTCGACGCGAGCGGCAGCGGCCAGCTCGGCCTCGCCGTCGTCTCGAGCACGCACGGAGAGAACCCCCGCCAGTTCGCGACGCGCGTCTTCAACCAGTGGGGCGTCGGCCACGCGGGCCGCGACGACGGCGTGCTGCTGTTCTTCGCGCTCGACGACCGGAAGTCGGAGATCGTCCACGGCGACGGCTTCTCCGGCTTCTCGCCGGCGACCGACGCCATCATGCGCGACGACGTCGTCGCGAACATGAAGCAGGGCCGGCTCGACCTCGCCGTCACGCGCGCCGCCCGCTCGCTCGCAGCGGCGGTGCAGGCGCACTTCGCGACGGCGCCGGCCACGCAGGCGCCCGGCGGGCCCGAGCCCGACATCGTGGAGCGCAGCCCGCGCGGCTGGACGGTGGACCTCGACGTCGCGCTCACGCCGGCGCAGACGTCGATGCTCGACCGCGAGGGCGACCGCGTCTACGCGAGCGGCAAGGGGCTGTTGTTCGTCGCGCTGTACCGGACGCCGCTCGCGACCCCGCGCTTCGCCGGGCGGCTGCGCCAGAAGCTGCACCGCGACGACGTCTGGGTCGTGTTCGTGAACGCCGGCGGCGGGGTGGTCATCGACGCGCCCGGCGCGAAGCGCATCTTCGAAGACGTCGACCGCGCCTGCTCGAGCACCGAGCGCGACGCCAACGCGCGCCTGCAGCAGCTCGGCGCCGACGTCGCCGACGTCGCCCGCGAGGCGATGCACGCGACGGCGATGCTGATCACCGACGGGCCGCCGCCGAAGTCGGTCTCCGAGGTCGTCGAGGAGCACCAGGGCGTCGCGCTCGGCGGCTTCGGCTTCACCGGGCTCTTGGGCCTCGTCGGCGTGCGCTCGTGGCTGAGGCGCCGCCCGCGGCGCTGCGACGGCTGCGGCAACCTGCGCCACAAGCTCAGCGAAGACACCGACGACCCGCACCTCAACCCCGGCCAGCGCCTCGAAGAGCAGCTCGGCAGCGTCGACTACGACGTGTGGTGGTGCGGGCGCTGCAACGACGCGCTGGTGCTGCGCTACGGCGCCATCTTCACGCGCTACGGCAGGTGCCGCGGCTGCGGCCACAAGACGATGACCTCGTCGTCGGTCACGCTGGTGCACGCGACGTACGACCACGGGGGCACGGTCGAGGTGACCGAGCGGTGCGAGGCCTGTCCGCACGTGCACACGTACACGCGCTACACGGCGCAGCTGACGCGCAGCGACGACTCGTCTTCGTCCTCGTGGTCGTCCTCGTCGGACTCGAGCTTCGGCGGCGGCAGCTCGTCGGGTGGGGGCAGCTCGGGCAGCTGGTAGTCACTTCTCCCAGTACGGCGGGTCTCCCAGGCGCTCGCGCAGAAACTCGATGAAGGCGCGCGTCTTGCGCGGTTGGTGCTCGCGCGACGTGGTGACGCAGAAGATGCCCTGCTCGGGCAGCTCCCAGTCGGGGAGCACGCGCACGAGCTTCTTCGACGCGAGCTCCGCGGCGGCCACGAACAGGGGGAGGCGCGCGATGCCGAGCCCCTGCAGCGCGGCCTCCTTCAGGGCGAGGCTGTTGTTGGCCTGCAGCGGGCCGGCGACGTGCACCGTCTGCTGCTTCTTGCCGCTGCGCAGGGTCCACGCGTTCGCGGTCGGCGTCACCGAGTAGACGAGCACGGCATGGCGCTCGAGGTCCTTCGCGGTGCGCGGCGTTCCCGCACGCTCGAGGTGGCGCCGGCTCGCGACCAGCACGTTGCGGTTGCGAGAGATGCGCTGCGCGACCAGCGTCGAGTCGGGCAGCGTGCCGATGCGGACCGCGAGATCGAACCCGCCCTGCACCAGGTCGGCGAAGCGGTCGTCGAGCACGAGGTCCACGCGGACGTCCGGGTAGCGCGCCGCGAAGGCGCTGAGCGCCGGCGCCACGTGCAAGAGGCCGAACGACATCGGAGCGCTCAGCCGCAGCGTGCCTCGCGGCGTCGCGCGCTGCCGGGTGGCGGCCTCCTCCGCCTCCTGCGCGGCGGCGAGCGCACGTCGGGCGGGCTCCAGCGCCGCGGTGCCGGCCTCGGTGAGCGAGAGCCTGCGCGTGGTGCGCTGGAAGAGGCGGACCCCGAGGCGGGCCTCGAGGCGGGAGATCGCCGTGCTCACCATCGCCTTCGAGACGTCGAGCCGGCGCGCCGCGGCGCTGAAGCCCTGGGCGTCGGCGACGGCGGCGAAGACCCCGAGCTCGGCGAGCGGCAGGGCCGGCCGGCCGGCATCGTTCGCGTTCTTGAACGGTGATTTCACAGTGAGCCACGTTATCGAACAATGCCGGGATGTGTACCTTCTCTGCAGCTCCACTTCCGGAGCAGGAGGAGAACCATCATGTTGGCGAAGAAGCTGCTGTGGTTGGTCGTGTTCGTGAGCGTGGCCGCGGACGCCGCGGCGCCAAAGGGGCTGCCTCGCGCGGCGCGGAGCCCGTGGGGCCCGGCGGATGAGATCGGCACGCTCAACCTGATGACCGAGGCGTCGCGCGCGGCCATCCTCTCGCGCATCTCGGGCGGGCGCGTCTACGACCTGTCGGTCGAGTACCACAAGGACCTGCCGAGCTGGTCGCTGCTCGGCGACCCGACGTACCAGTTCTGGATGACGCACACGCCGCAGGGGACGGTCGTCGACGACCCGCTGAGCCTCGGCCGCGCGATGCACCAGCACGTCTCGTACTCGGGCGACGCGGTGATGATGTACACGCACACTGGAACGCACCTCGACAGCCTCTCCCACTTCGGGCTGAACGGAGAGACGTGGAACGGGTTCCGCCACGACGAGCACCTCGGAGACCTCGGCTGGAAGCGCGGCGGCGCCGAGAAGCTGCCGCCCATCATCGCGCGCGGCGTGCTGGTCGACGTCGCCGCCTACAAGGGCGTCGAGCTGCTGCCCGAGAGCTACCTCATCACCGCCGACGACCTGCGCGGCGCGCTCGCCCGGCAGCGACTGCAGCTTCAGCCGGGTGACGCCGTCTTCATCCGCACCGGGTGGATGAAGCTCATCGGCGACAAGCACCGCTACGTGCACAACGAGGCGGGCATCGGCCTCGAGGCCGCGCGCTGGCTCGTCGAGTCGCAGCGCGTGATGCTCGTCGGCAGCGACAACCTGAGCGTCGAGGTGATGCCGCCCGAGACGAAGTCGAACTGGGTGCCGGTGCACAGCTACCTCGAGGCCGAGCAGGGCGTCGCCATCATGGAGGTGGTCGACCTCGAAGCCCTCGCGAAGGACCAGGTGTACGAGTTCGCGTTCATCGGCGCGTCGCTCAAGCTGCGCGGCGCCAGCGGTGCGCCGATGCGTCCCATCGCGCTGCCCGTTCGACCCGCCGCGAAGACGCGGTGAGCGTGGTAGCACCTCGGGCGCGTGCTGCCGCTCGCCGTCACCACCAGCAGCAAGACGCGGCGCGACTCCGCCGCGGTGGTGACGGCAGAGGCAGCAGCGCAGCGGCTCGGAGTGCCGTTCGTGCCGTGCGTGAAGGGCACCCCCGTCGCGTCGCTGCTGCGCGAGTACGCGTGCGTGCTGCAGCTGCGCGGCGACGGCGTGGTGCTGGTGGACTCGGCCGGCTCGGCGCGCTGGAGCGGTGGAATGGCGGACCTGCGCCTGCACCGCATCGACGCCGGCCTCCCGCATCCGGACCACGTGCTGCTCGCCGGCGAGGTCGGCGGCTCGGACGAGGTGCTCGACTGCACGCTGGGGCGCGGACACGACGCGCTGGTGCTCGAGCGGGTCGCGCGCCGCGTCGTCGCCGTCGAGAAGTCGCTGCCGCTGTTCGCGTGGACGAGCGAGGGCCTGCGGCAGCGCGGCTCGCGCGTCGAGTGCGTGCACGGTGAGGCGCGTGAGGTGCTGCGTTCGATGGCGCCGCGCTCCTTCGACGTCGTGTTCTTCGACCCGATGTTCACGAAGCGCGCGAACGCGGAGGCCGGCTTCGACGTCGTGCGGCGCCACGCCGAGCGCGCGCCGCTCGACGCAGAGCTGGTGGCCGAGGCACGCCGCGTCGCGCGGCGGTGGGTGGTGGTGAAGGCGGCGCCCCAGGCGGGAGAGCTGCGCGCGCTCGGGCTCGAGCTGGTGCCGTTCAAGCGCAACGCGGAGCTGAGGTTCTGGCGGGCGCGCTCCACGGCTTGAACATGCGGCGCGTTCGCAGCTCCGGTCGCCTGAGCGGAGCAACCCGAAGGGCTGCGGAGTCAAAGGGAGCGCGAAGCCGACGCGCGGCCCGCTTCGACTGCGGCGCCTGCGGCGCCTCCGCTCAGCGTGAGCGGCGGTCGGCCAGGCGGGGCCTCGTCCACCCTCTCAGCATGAGCCGACGAGCAGCGCGGTGATGGCGACGAGGACCGCGGCGGACATCGCCAGCACCCAGCGCGGGGCACCAGACGGCGTTCGCACCTCGGTGGTCTGCGAGGCGACCGTGCGCAGCCGCTGCAGCTCGCCGCGCAGCGCCTGCAGCTCGGCGTCGCGCTGGGAGACCTTGTGGTCCCACTGCTCGCGCGTCTTGTCCGCCTGCTCCAGCCGCTGGCGCAGGAGGTCCCGGTCCTGCGTCACCTCGTCGAGCGCGGCCTGCAGCGCCTCGGTGCTCTGGCCCTCGAGCTCGTCGAGCCGCTCGTTGGCGGCCTTCAGCTCCGCCTGGGCGAGCTCGAGCTGCTGCTTGAGCACGTCGCGGTCGGCGGCGACGCCCTCGAGCGCGTCGAGGCGCGTGGTCGCGCGCTTCAGCTCGGACTGGGCCGCTTCGAGGCGGTCGCGAAGCTCGCGGTCGGCGTCGCTCACTGCGAGGCATCATGCCGCGTGGCCACACCTCGGTGCACCAGCACCGCGAGCGTGATGCTCCACAGCGTGTGGCCGACGAACCAGGCGACGGCGACGCCGATGAAGCCGTACTCCAGGCCGCCGAGCGCCATCGCCACCGCCGTCGCCAGCAACGCGACGACGTTCAGCTTCAGCGCGAACGGAGTCAGCCGGCGCTTCGCGAACACGCGAAGCCCCGGAGCGTGGAACAGCAGCGCAGCGACGACGGGGTTCACGGCCCGGGCGCGGGCTCCTCGGGCGGCTTCGGCGGAGCCTCTTCCGCCTTCGGCGGCTCCGCGGGCGGTGCAGGCGCAGGCTCGGCCGGCTTCTCGACGGGCTTCTCCGGAGCCGCAGCCGGGGCCGGCGGCGGCGCTTCCACAGGCGCGGGCTGCTCCGGCGCCGGAGTCGGCACCGCGGGCGTCGGAGTCGGAGCGGGAAGCGCCTCCCCAGGCGGCGGAGCAGGCTTCTCCTCCGGCGGCGGCGTCAGCGCGGCGTCGTGCACCGGCGGCGCAGAGTGGGCGACGACGCCCTTCGACGCGGCGCGCTCCTCTGCGCGCTTCTTCAGCTCGAGCAGGCTCTGCTCGATGCGAGGCCCCAGGCGCAGGTCCATCGTCGCGCCGATGTACCGGCCGACGTAGCTGTGCCCGAGGTCCATCGTGTCGACCCAGGCGACGGCGGTGCGTGTGCCGTCGCGGGTGAAGTGCACGCGGCCGTCGACGACGTACCTGCCGCCCTCGAGCTCGAGCTTGTACTTGAGCCCCTTCACCGGGTCGTTCTCGGCGATGACGGGCGTGCCCCAGTCGGGCCACGCGGCGACGGCGGCGAGGTCCGGAGCGACGAGCTCCGGGGGAGCGTCGATGATGACGCGCCGGCCGATGACGACGTGCTTCGGCAGCACGAACCCCGCCAGCAGCACCGCGGCGACCAGCACGCCGCAGAGGATGGCGAGGCCCATCTTCATTCGTAGGTGCCCGCCACGTTCTGATCGAGGTCAATCAAGGCGCCGGTCATCATCTCCGATTCGTCGCTCATCAGGTAGGCGACGAGCGCCGCCACGTCCTTCGGGTACACGAGGCGGCCGAACGGCGCCTTCGCCTCCGCTCGGGCCAGCCAGTCGGCCGGAGACCCGTCGGTCTTCTGGACCGCCTCTTCGCCGGGCGAGTGCGACCAGCCGAGGTTGATGGCGTTCACGCGAATGCGGTCGCGGCGCACCGAGTTCGCCGCGTTGCGCGTCAGCGTGTTCAGCGCGCCCTTCGTCGTCGAGTACGGCGTCAGGAAGGGCTGCCCGCCGTGCGCTGACTGGCTCGAGATGCTCGCGATGCTGCCGCCGCGGCCGCCCTTCTTCATCAGCTTCACCCCGTCCTGCATCAGGAAGAATGGCGCGCGCACGTTGACGGCGAACAGGTGGTCGAAGACCTCGACCGTCGTGTTCTCGAGCGAGCCGCGGGTGGAGATGCCCGCGGCGTTCACCAGGCCGTCGAGGCGGCCCCACCTGCGCTCGGCGGCGGGGACGATGGTGCGGACGTCGTCGATCTTCTCCAGGGTGGCGCGCACGAACACCGCCTGCGTGCCCTTCGCTTCGAGCGCCTTCACCACCTTGATGCCGCGCTCCTCGTTGCGGCCGGTGACGACGATGCCCTGCGCGCCGAGGTCGGCGAGCTTGAGCGCGCACGCCTCACCCATGCCTTGCGTGGAACCGGTGACGACGTAGACGCGGCCTTCGAGTGAGCTCATGCGCGCGCCACTAGCTTGGCTTTGACACGCGAGTCAATGCAGGCCGCGGACGTCGTTCTCCCAGCGCGCGAGCAGGCGCGAGCGCTCGGTCTTCTTGCCCCAGCGCTTCAGGTCGAACTCGATGAGCTTCGCCTGAGGGAGCGCCAGCGTCGCAGCGGGCGCCCGCGCGTTCTGGTTCGCGGGCCACTGAAACGAGTGCGCGCGCTCGGCGAGCTCCTGCCCTTCTTTCGAGAGCACCCAGTCGACGAAGCGCTTCGCGGCGTCGGGGTGCCGCGCGCCGTGGATGATGGAGACGCAGCCGGTCTCGTAGCCGGTGCCCTCCTCCGGAGCCACGAGCTCGAGCGGGTAGCCGGCGAGCTTCTCGGTCATCGCGTCGTGGAGGAAGACGATGCCGATGCCGGTCTCTCCGCGGGCGGCGGCGCGGGCGGGAGCGGCCCCGCTGAGCGTGTACTGGTTCACGTTCGCGTCGAGGTTCGCGAGGAACTCGAACGCGCGCTCTTCCCCGAACAGCTGCACCCAGGTCGCGAGCAGCGTGTACGCGGTGCCGGAGGAGACGGGGTTCGCGACCTGCACCTCTCCGCGCAGGTGCGGCGCCAGCAGGTCCTGCCACTTCGTCGGCTTCGCGAGCCCGCGCCTGTGCAGCCACTCGGTCGAGTACGTGAAGCCGAGCGCGCCGAGGTACACGCCGGTCGTGCGGCCGTTGCCCGCGGGGTCTTTCGCCCACTCGTGCAGCTCGTCGACGCGCGGTGAGCGGTACGGCTCGGTGAGCAGCGCCTCGGCCGCCTGCACGTGCGCGTCACCGGTGCCGCCGAACCAGACGTCGCCGCGCGGGTTGTGCCGCTCGGCGGTGACCTGCGCGAGCGTCTCGCCGGCGGACTTGCGCGTCATCGAGACGTTGATGCCCGTCTCGGCCGCGAACGTCTTCACGATGAGCTCGCACCACTCGAGCTGCACGCTGCAGTACACGGTGAGCTTCTGCGGCCTGGGGCCCTCGCGCGTGCAGGCGAGGAGGAGGAGGCTGATGAGTACGAGCCACCGCCGTTCACCCTGAGCGAAGCAGCCCGAAGGGCTGCGGAGTCGAAGGGGGCCCGAAGCCGACGCGCGGCACGCTTCGACTCCGGCCTGCGGCCTCGGCTCAGCGTGAACGGTCACAGAAATCGATCGAGCTCCAACAACGTCCTCACCGCCGGCACGCCCTGCTCTCCTCCGCCGCCATGGCGCCGCAGCCACACGCCGTGCGCGGCGCCGGCCTTCAAGAACGGCAGCACGTCGTTCGAGAGACTGTCCCCCACGACGAGCGTCGCGGCACGGTCGAGGCCGCGCAGCGCCTTCTCGTAGAAGTCGGGGTGCGGCTTCCCGATGGGGTCGCCCACGGTGATGTTCCCCTCGTGCATGCCGTGCGGCCGCAGCAGGTGCAGCCGGGCAATCTTCCGCTGCGCTGAGTCCTGTGGGTCGTACGTGAACGTCCGCTTCGCCTCGTCGAAACCCAAAAACCCGTCGCTGTTCGTGGCGAAGTGAATCGAGATGCCCCGGTCGAGACATGCGCGCGCGATGGTGGCGGCGTCCTCGTACACCACCGTCTCGTCGGTGATGGCCTTCCAGTACGCGGCGGCCTCGCGCTCGATGTCGGCCTTGCGCGGCGTGACGCCGACGTCCTCGTAGCAGATGGCCACCAGCGTCTCGCGCGACCACTGCTTCACCTCGGTGAGCTCGCGCTGCCACGCCTCGATGCGCTTGCGCAGCGGCGGATACGCCGGCGGGTTCTCGCCGCGCAGGTGGGAGATGAGCGTCTCGTAGTGCGTCTTCAGCAGCGGGCCGATGCGCGGGTCCAGCGCGCGCAGCGCGGCGACGACGGCGGCGTCCGTGTCGACCATCACGTCGTCGACGTCGAAGACGACGTGCTTCACCGTTTGAGGAATGTGCTCTCCCAGATGTCGAGCTGCTTCTGAACCTCGACGCGCTCCTCGGGCGTGTGGCTCGTCACCAGCCCGACCTTGATCTTCTTGAGCAGCACCATCGCCGCCGGGTCCGGCTCTTCGCCCGGCTCGGCGCTCTTCTTCAGCCGCGTCTCGAGCTTCGCGATGCGATTCGACAGCGCGTCGAGCGTCGCCGTCTCCGCCGGAGACGACTTCGGCTTCGGCTTCGGCTTCGGCGCCACCTTGTCCGGCTGAGCGGGCGGCGGAGGCTCGACGTGGGTCGGGTCCGGCGGCGGCTGCACGACCGCGACCGGGGCCTGCGGCGGCTCTTCCGGCAGCGGCGCCACCGGAGGCGGCTGCACCTTCGGCGGCGGCGCCACCACGACCGGGTCCGGCTTCGGCTCGCGACCGGCGAGGAACACTGCGAGGCCCAGCACGAGCGCGCCGGCAGCTCCCGCGGCGACGAGCAGCGGCAGCTTCGAGCTGCGCGCCGGAGAGAGCTCGGGGATGGACCGCGGCGTCGCGAGCGGAGGCGCCACCGCGGCCTTCGGCAGCGGCACGCCGATGCGCGTCGCGCTGTTCATCAGCTCCTTCTGAATGCGCTTGAGCTCGCTGCGGACCTTCTCGGTCGGGGCCAGCCGGTCGGTCGCCTTCTTCGACATCAGCGACAGCACGAGCCGGTCGATCGACTCGGGAATCCCGTTCACCACCGACGACGGCGCCGGAGGCTCGGCCTGCACGTGCTTGATCAGCACGTCCATCGGCGTCGCGCCCTTGAACGGAATCGTCCCGGTCACCATCTCGAACAGCATCACGCCGAGCGCATAGAGGTCCGACCGCGGGGAGACCTCGGCGCCGCGCGCCTGCTCCGGGCTCATGTAGTCGGGCGTGCCGGTCACCATCATCGCGCTCGTCTGCGCCGACTGACCGTCGAACGACTGCTTCGCGAGGCCGAAGTCGAGGAGCTTCAGGTACCGCGTGCCGTCGCTCTGCTTCACCAGGAAGACGTTCGACGGCTTCAGGTCGCGGTGGATGATTCCCGCGGCGTGCGCGGCCTGCAGCGGCGCGGCGATGTCGAGCAGCAGGTCGACGGCCTCGAGCGGCGGCAGCGGCGCGCGCTCCTTGAGGTACTTGTCGAGGGGAACCCCGTCGAGGAACTCCATCACGATGTACGGGCGGCCGTCGGCGAGCTCGCCCATCGTGAACACGTCGATGATGTTGCGGTGGCCGATCGCGGTGACGGCGCGTGCCTCGGAGAGGAAGCGCTTCACCAGCAGCGCGTCGCCGGACACCTCGCGGCGCAGCACCTTGATCGCGACGTTCTTCTGAATCACCGGCTGCAGGCCGCGGTACACGATGCCCATGCCGCCTTCGCCGACGACCTGCTGCACCTCGTAGTCGCCGAGGCGCTGGCCCAAGAGCGCGTCGCGCATCGGCGTCGGCAGCGTCACCTCGCTGGCCATCGACGCGCTGGTGAAGATGGTGCTCCCGTCCCTGGGGCAGGGCGTGCCGTCCAGCGGCTGCGGATCTCCGCAGACGGCGCACACCTTGCGATTCGCGATGAGGGTGGGAGCTTCCACGCGACGATTCAAGAAGGCCGACTCACGGGGGTTCGCACGCGTACCAGGTGGCCGTACCGACCGGAACCGCGCTGCAGCTCCAGCCCGACGGACACCGCGCAGGCTCCGGCTGCAGCTGCGTGTTCATGCACAGCGACGTGCAGTAGTTCACGCCGCCGGTGTCCGGCGTCGCGCACGTCTGCGAGTGGCAGTCGTTCATGCCGCTGCCGTTGATGGTGCACGTGCCGCCGACGGGCTGGCACACGCTGATGGTCGTCATCGTCCCGGTGCCGTCGTCGTCGAGCCCGCACGCCCAGCCCGTCGGGCAGTCGGCGCTCGAGCGGCACACGCTCGTGCACACGCCGTCGAACGGAGACACCGACTTCCGCTCGCAGAAGTTGCTGATGCAGCCCGAGCTCGCGTTGCAGGTGGCGCCCGCCGGAATGCAGATGCGGCCGTTCACTCCGACCGACGGAGAGCAGGTGAAGTTGCCCGTGGTCGGGCACGCGCGCGTCGAGTCGCACGGCGTGGCGCAGACGCCGTTGCTGCCGCCGACGCAGATGCCCGCGACGCAGTTCGCCGGCGAGCCGCTGCAAGACCTGCCCGAGTCCGACGGCGCGCACAGCTTCGTACCGCCGACGAAGAGGCACGCCCACCCCGGCATGCACGCCGACTCGTTGCTGCACGGGATGGTGCACACGCCCTGCGCCGAGCCGGTGAGGCCGAGGCACAGCGTGCTCTGACACTGGCTGGCCGCAGTGCAGAGATCGCCGTACATGCCGGTGCCGGTGCCGCCGCCGGCTCCGCCTCCGGCCGAACCTCCAGCGGACCCGCCGGCGCTGCCTCCCGCCGAGCCACCGGCGGCGCCTCCCGCGGCACCTCCGGCGCTTCCGCCGGCAGCGCCACCACCGGCAGCGCCTCCTGAACCGCCACCGGCTGCGCCGCCCGCCATGCCTCCACCCGACGCGCCTCCGGCGGTCCCGGTTCCGCCGCCGCTCGAGCCGCCCGCGCCGCCGCCGTTCACGACGAGCACGCACTGGCCCTGCACGCAGGAGCCGAGGCCCTCGCAGTCGCGGTCGACGCGGCAGATGAGGGTGCACATCCCGCCCTTGCACCGCTCGGTCTCGGGGCAGTCGCTTTGAAGCTCGCAGGGCTTGCCGCCGGGACACGCGAGCAGCAGCAGGACGGTGCTGAGAAAGAGGAGTGCGCGGATCAAACTCGCGCAGCCTAGCTTAGGCCTTACCGGCGGGTCGAAACCCTGAACACGTCACCGGGCATCGGCCGCAGCACCCGCTCCGAGAGCGCGACGCCGTTGCGCTCGAGCGGCGCGCCGTCGCCGCCGGGCAGCGCGGCCCTCGCGCGCGACTCCCACTGCTGCATGTCGGTGAAGGGAATCGGCGAGGGCGTATGGTCGACCGAGCGGAAGAAGTCCTCCCAGTGCCCTCCGAGCGCGAAGCGCGGAGCCATCGCCGTCAGCGTCGCCGTCGGCTCGTTCGCCACGTTCTGGTAGCTGCCGACGCAGAGCAGCGCGACGTCGACGCGCTTCTCGTCGAGCAGCTCCGGGGGCACCAGCCCCATCGGGTCCTTTCCCGGGCTGTCCTGGTAGTAGACGCGCAGCGACGGCAGGCCGGTCACCGGGTCGAGAAAGTCGACGAGGTAGGAGAGCGTCATGCCCTCTCTCCACCCGTCGGCCCGCGACGGCAGCTCGCACTGCGGCGTCTCGACGCTGCCGGGAGCGAAGTGCACCGGCCCGAACTGATCCGGGTGGTCCGAGCACATCGCCATGAAGCGGATGTTGCTGTCCGGCACGCGCACCCACGTGCCCTCGAGCGGCACGCCGTCCGGCTTGAGCGAAGGGCAGTTGCGGTAGTCGACGAACCGCTCCAGCGCCACCACGCGCTCGTCCTCCAGCGTCACCGCGCGCGGGCCGGCAGGAGCACAGCCCGGCGGCCGCGACGGCGACAGCGCCGCGAGCAGGTTCTTCATCGACTGGTTGCCGTACAGCACCGCCCGGTCCGCGTTGAGCTGCGCCGCGGGTGCGTCGATGAGGTGGTCGTAGTGCGCGTGCCCCACCAGCACCGCTTTGAGCCCGGCGACGCGCGAGCGCGGAAAGCGCGCGGAGATGGCCACCACGTCGGAGCGCACCTCTTTCCCCGTGTTCACGTCGAGCAGCGACGGCCGCGTGAACAGCGGGGGCGTCATCACCTGCTCGTCGCCGCGCGTGAGGAGGAAGCCGCCGACGCCGAGGAACTCGATGGTCAGCGGCTCGGGCGTCGCTTGCGGGGCAGCGAGGCGCTCGGCAGACGCGGGAGCCAGCCACGCCGTCCGCTCCACCTCGCCCGGCGTGAACGGCTCGGGCGAGGGCTCGCCAGAACACGCGACACAGAGCATGATGGCGAGCGTCGTCCGCATTTTCGACTGCACAATCAACGCGGCCGATTCCAGAGTCAAGCCTGGCCGACTTGGCTCCCGACCAACGGATGTCTGTGCTACCCATGCCGACCATGCTGATGCGCCTCTCTCTCTTTGCAGGAGTGCTCGTCCTCATCACCTGCAGCGCGCCTCAACCCCCGGTGAACTCGCTGATGCCGGATCCGCCGACGCTGCAGAAGGCGACGCCCATCGCGGGCGGCACGCGCGTCACCTGGCGCACGGCACAGGCGACCGACGAAGACTGGGACCTCACGCTCGTGGCGCGCTACTCCGGCAAGCCCGACGGCAAGCCGCCCGCGACCGGCGTGCCGATGCGGGGCGACGCGTTCGGCTCGGGCATCGTCGTCTACGTCGGCGACGGCTCCGCGTTCACCGACAACGAGCTGCCTACAGACTGCGGCGTCTTCACGTACCAGTTCTGGTCGCACGACAAGGCCGGCCACTGGAGCGGCGGAGCCAGCACCGCCGCCACGCTCCCCGGAGGCTTCGCCGCACCGGCGGTTCCTCCCGGGATGTTCAGCGCGATGCGCGTGCGTGACAACGTGACGCTGAGCTGGGGCACCGCTCCGGGCTCTCAGACGACTCGGGTCGTGCGCAACCTCGGCACGCCGCCGCTCAGCGCCGATCAGGGCACTCTCATCTACGAGGGCGCCTCCACCGCGCACTCCGAGCTGGTGAGCGGGCTGCCCGCCGGCCAGACCATCTTCTACGGCGCGTTCGCGTGCAACACGTGCGGCGCCTGCTCGACCATCGGCGCCACCGCGACGCTGCTCATCGCGCGCGAGGACGCCGGCTTCCCCGACGCCGGCCCCGACGACCCGGACGGCGGCTCTCCGCTCAAGCCGACGCAGCTGACCGCGGTCGTCGCGGCGAACGGCACCGACATCAACATCAGCTGGACGAACCCGGCGGCGTCGACGGGCTTCACGCAGGTGAAGGTACTGCGCCAGCTCAACGCGCTGCCGAGCGGCCCGGACGACACGAACGCCACGACGTTGTTCACCGGCCTCTCGACCAGCACGACGGACAAGGTGGCGCAGCTGCTGCCGAACACGCCGGGCACTCCGCGCACCTACTTCTACGTCGCGTACGGCTGCGCGAACGCGGCCTGCGAGACGTACGGCGCCCGCGGCACGCTGCAGCTCACCGTGAGCCAGGCGATGCGCGCGGGCGGCTACACCATCTGGTGGCGTCACAACTCGGCCAGCACCTGCGGCGACGCGACGAACCTCGGCGCCTGCAGCTGCACCAACGGCGTGTGCACGAACTGTCCGGCGAACAACTGGTGGAAGAGCTGTGACTCGAACTGCGCGACGGCGACGGCGCGGCAGGTGACTCCGCCGCAGGCGGACCTCGAGGCCACCACGATTCGCAACCAGTTCACGCAGAAGAACATCGTCGTCGGCCGCGTGCTCTCGTCCGAGATGTGCCGCGCGATTCAGTCGGCGCAGAGCTGGCGAGACTCGAACAACGTGATGCACCCGGGCTTCGACTTCGGCCCGCCGGTCGAGCTGCTCAAAGAGCTCACCTACTTCGTCTACGACGAGGCCAACCGGTGCACGAACACGTACAACCTGTTGAACGAGCCGCCGACGCCGGGCACCAACACGGCGATGGTCAGCCACGCTGGCTTCTCGTGCCCCATCATCGACTCGCTCGCGTGGGCCGAGGCCGCCGTCTTCAAGCCCAACCCCGGCGGCTCGCCGACGTTCATCACGCGCGTGCAGTACAGCCAGTGGTCGACGCTGCCGTGAGCCGCGCCTGGCTCGCGGCGTGCGTGGTGGTCGCGAGCTGCTCGCCGCCTCCACCGCCACCCGGCATGTGCAGCCCATCAAGCGGCTTTCCGCCGATGACCGGCGTCGCGTTCGCCGTCGCGGGGGACGTCGTCTCGGTGACGATGCAGCTCGCCATGACGTGCCCGAGCACCATCACGCCGCGCGTGACGGTGACGGCGCGCGACCCGAGCAACTCGCCGGTGCCGCTCGCCGAGGGAGAGGCCACACGCGACGCCGAGCAGCTCGGCGGTCAGGGCATGCAGACGGTGGTGAAGGTGCGGGCGACCACTCCCGGGCCGTACCACTTCACCGCGCGCTTCGAGCCGAACCTGGGCATCGTGCAGAGGGCCGTCATCGTCGCCGAGAACCAGCGCGATGCGGGCGCGGCGTTCGCTGTTCCCGGCGGCTCGCCGCTGGCGCAGTGCCGGCACGTCGACGTGACCGCGGGCGGCAAGCCGCTGTGCCTGTCGCCGCGCGTCGAGCTGTACGACGCCGACGGCGGAGTCGTGCAGACGCTGTCCTCCGACGGCGCAGCGGCCGCGCGCGCGGGCAACGTGCTGTGGGTCCAGGCGGGCTCGTCGCTGAGCCGGTTCGTCGAGACGGCGAGCGGCTTCGCGGCCGACCCCGACGCAGGCCCGCTGAGCGTCCCCTCGTTCTCGCGCATGGCGGCCGACGAGCACGGCCTGTTCGTCGCGCAGAGCGGAGCGCTCACGTCGGTCGAGGTCACCCCCGGCGGCACGTACCTCCAGCGCACCCAGTTCGACGCGGTGACGACCGAGCCGCAGTTTCTGTGGAAGCGCGGCGACGAGTACCTCGTGCTGGGAGGCTTTCAGTTCTTCGACACCCAGCTGTGCAGCGGCCGCTTCAACGACGCCGGGCGCTGCGACTCCACCGGCAGCTTCGGCACGCCGCTGCAGGGCCTCGCCGCCGAGCCCGCCGGCCTGTGGGCGTGGTTTCCCGACCCGTTCTCGACCGGCGCGGCGCAGGTGATTGCGCTGCGCACCGGGCCGCAGCTGCGCGAGCTGGTGCTGCCGACGACCTGGCACCCGGCCGATGCGGGCAGCGGCCTCTGGGACACCGGAGCGATGCTCCGCAGCGACGACGGGCAGACGCTGCTGCTGCTCGACCGGCAGGGCGCGTTCGTGCTGCAGCAATACGCCGACCGGCCGCTGGTGAGCCTCACCAGCCAGTGGGTCTCGCTGCGCGGCCCGAGCGGCGAAGTGCTCATCTATCGCCGCTGAAGTCGTGCTAGGTGGCGCCGCCGTGAAAGCACGGATGAGGGCCCGCTGGGCCCTGGCGGTCGCGAGCGCGTTGTTCGTCTTCGGTACCGCGTCGGTCGTCTGGGGCGCCGACGCGCCGCCCGCGCCCGAGGCTGCTGCGCCCACGGCCCCGGCGGCTGCCGCGAAGCAGACAGGCCAGGGCCCCGCCGACGAGGTCGTGGTCGGCGTGTACGTGAACCAGGTGCACGAGTTTTCGCTGCACGAGAACAGCTTCACCGTCGACTTCTACGTCTGGTTCCGGTGGAAGAACCCGGAGCTGGCTCCGTACAAGACGTTCTCGGTGGTGGACGGCCGCATCGAGTCGCAGACCGAGGCGACGGTGAAGGACCTGCCCAGCGGCGAGAAGTACGCGTACACGCGCGTGGTCGCGAAGATTACGAAGTTCTTCGACACCACCGACTACCCGCTCGACAACCACCAGCTCACCATCATCATCGAGGAAGAGGACTCGGAGACGTTCCTGCTCAAGTACGTCGCCGACGCGGTGAACTCGGCGGCGTCGCCGGAGATCAAGCTGTCGGGGTGGAAGTTCGCGCGCCTCAACACGTTCGAGTCCGAGCAGGCCTACCGGTCGAACTTCGGAGACACCTCGCTGCCGACCGGCAACCAGACCATGTACTCGCGGGTGACGACGGCGGTGTCCTTCACGCGCGAGGGCGGCACGTTCTTCTTCAAGCTGTTCTTCGGGCTGTGGATCACGGTGGCCATCTCGATGCTGGTGTTCTTCATCAAGCCGACCGACGTCGACCCGCGCTTCGGCCTCGGGGTCGGCTCGCTGTTCGCCGCCATCGCCAGCCTCTACGTCGTCTCGAGCTCGCTGCCCGACAGCAACGTCATCACGCTCGCCGACAGCATGCACCTCATCGCCTTCGGCTTCATCTTCATCACCGTCGCGCAGTCGACCGTGTCGCTCTACTTCATGCAGCACGAGCGCGAGGAGCTGTCGAAGAAGCTCGACCGCATCTTCCGCATCGCCGCGCCGCTCGGGTACATCGTGATGAGCTTCATCGCGGTGAAGTTCTCGTAGACGAAGCGCGGAGCCCCTTCAGGCCAGCTGCAGGAGCGCAGCGCCCGCCGTGTAGCCGGCGCCAGCGGTCACCAGCAGCACCTTGTCGCCCCGCTTGGCGCGCCCGGTGCGCATCGCCTCCTCCAGCGCGAGCGCCACCGAAGCTCCCGCGGTGTTCCCGAGCTTCTCGATGTTGGAGACGACCTTCTCCTGCGCGATGCCGCACACGCGGCCGAGGCGCTCGACGAGCCGGCGGTTCGCCTGGTGCGGGACGACGAGGTCGACGTCGGAGAACTTCAGGCCCAGGCCGGCGAGCAGCTCCTCCGCCACCGAGCGCATGCCGTCGACCGCCTGGAAGTAGACCGCCGGGCCGTCCTGCATGCGGATGAAGTGGCGGCGCTGCGCGACGGTGGCCTCGCTCGCGGGCTCGCGGGTGCCTCCGGCCGGGACGTAGACGGAGGTGAGCCCGCTGCCGTCGGAGACGAGCCCGATGCCGAGGATGTTCGGCTCGCCGTGGGTCACGAGCGCGGCGGCTGCTCCGTCGCCGAACAGCGCGCAGGTCGCGCGGTCCTGCAGGTCGAGGAAGCGCGAGCGGATCTCCGCGGTCACCGCGAGCACCGCCTGGTCACCCGTGTCGACGGCGCGCGCCGCCGCGTCGAGCGCGAAGAGAAAACCGCTGCACGCGGCGACGACGTCGAACGAGGGAATCGGCGGCAGGCCGAGCAGCTTCTGCACCGCGCACGCCGTCGACGGGCTCGGGTGGTCGGGGCTCACCGTCGCGAGGATGAGGCGGTCGACGTCGGTGCGCCCCTGCAGCACCTCGCGGCAGGCGCGCGCGGCGAGGTCCGACGTCGCGTCCTTCGCCTCCGCCCAGCGGCGCTCGGTGATGCCGGCCAGCTGCAGCATCTCGGCTTCGCCGAGCGGAGCGCCCGCCTTCACCAGGTCCGCGTTCGTCACCACGCGCTCGGGCAGGTAGCGGCCCAGGGCGCTCAGCCGGGCGTGCTTTGGCCGGTACAGCTTCACATCCACTCCCACAGCGCCGCGGCCCACGACATGCCGCCGCCCACGGCCGCGAGCAGCACGCGGTCGTTCGGCTTCAGCCGCTCGGCGCGCGCCTCGGCCAGCGCGACGACCCAACCCGCGGCGCCGATGTTCGCGTGGCGGTGCAGGTTGATGAACGCCTTCTGAGGCGGAATGCCGAGGCGGCGGCAGACCTCGAAGATGACGTCGCGGCTCGTCTGGTGCGGGACGTAGTGGTCGACGGGCCCGCCCTTCAGCACCGCGTCGATGGCGGCGACGTACTTCTCCGGCACCGTCGCGCGCAGCCCTTCGGCGTCGCCGGAGAGCACGTAACCGCCGGCGTCGATGGCCTCGCGCGTCGGAGGCAGCGGGCCGCTGGTGAAGACGAGGCCGGCGAGGTCTCCGTCGGTGTCCATCGAGGCGGCGGCGAGCCGGGCGCCGGGGACGCGGCCGAGCACGAGGGCTCCGGCGCCGTCGCCGAGCGAGACCGCGGCCATCTTGTGGTGCTTCGGAATCACCTTCGAGAACGTCTCGGTGCCGACGAGCAGCACGTGGCGCGCGCCGGCCTGGTGGAAGAGCGCCGCGTTCGCGAGGCCGAAGAGCGCGGCGGCGCAGCCGGTGCGGACGTCCATGCACGGGCAGCCGAGCTTCAGCGCCGCGCCGAGCGGAGCCGAGAGCGTCGAGGTCCACCGGTGCGGCGTCGAGCTCGCCACCAGCAAGAGGTCGACGCGGTCGAGCTTCGCGTCGCGGAGCGCCTTCGTGGCGGCCTCCTTCGCGAGGTCGAGCGTGGTGGTGCCGGCGTCGGCCCACGCGCGGTGCTGAACGCCGAGCGTCTGCTCGAGCGACTGGGCCGCGAACGCGATGGCGCCCTCGTCGGGCAGCCGCCCGCGGTTGCCCCAGGCCTCCGGCGGCAGCGACTTCAGCACCTCGAGGTTCGACAGCGTTCGCGAGGGGAAGGCGGTGCCGGCGCCGAGGACTCCGAAGTCTGGGAAGGGGCCGACGGTGAGGCTCACTCGGCCTCGGAGCAAAACACGGATGCCCGCGTGAGATGAGAATCTCGTCTTCGGGGGGTGCCCCTCGAAGGGGTGCGCACAGAATCTCGTCTCACCTGCGCGCGGCTTCGATCGGCCGCAGCCGGGTGACGCGCCAGGCGACGAGCGCGCCGGTGCAGGCGGAGGCGACGAGCGCCAGCGCCGAGCCCCACGCGACGGTGACGAGCGACAGCGCCGGCCGCAGCACCGCGGGGTGCGCCGCGCCCATGTGCGGCACCTGAATGCCGCGCGCGCCGAGCCAGCCGGTCACCGCGGCGGTCAAGGCGAGGCCGGCGGCGGCGCCGAGGGCGCCGAGCAGCACGCCCTCGAAGAAGAACATCGCGGCGATCTGCGAGCGCCGCATGCCGAAGGACATCAGCGTGCCGACCTCGCGCACGCGCTCGTCGACGGCGAGCAGCCCGAGCGCGAGCAGCGCGGTGAGCACGACGCTCAGCAGCACCAGCGTGGCGAACAGGTCGAGGCGGTGCTGCCGCTCGACGGTGTCGCGCGCGAGCGGGTGCACGTCTTGCCACGTCCGCACCTCGGCCGACCCGCCGAGCTGCGCCGCGAGCGCGTCCCGCAGCTTCGCCGGGTCGCCGTCGGTCGCGATGCCGAGCTCGGAGACGCCCTCGATGCCGGCCAGCTGCTGCGCGAGCCGAAGCGGCACGGTGATGACGCGGCGGTTCTCGAGGGCGAGGCCGGACTCGGAGATGGAGACCACCTTCAGCTCCAGCGCGTTCGCGCGCGTGGTGCCGGTGGAGGACAGCGTGACGGTCTGGCCCACGCCCAGCCCGAGGGCGTCGGCGAGCGCGAAGCCGACGACGCCCTGCGCGTCGCCCGAGAGCCAGGTGCCGCCGGCGCGCAGCTCACGCGAGAAGCGGGGACAGACGACCGGCTCGAGCGTGGGGTCGACGCCGCGCACGACGACGGGGGTCTCGGTCTTCGCGTCCGAGAGCAGCGCGCCGACGTAGAGCCGGGCGGCGACCGCCGGCGCCTGCTTCGTCACGGCGGCCACGAGGTCCGGGCTCAGCGTGGGCGGCGCGCCGAGCGGCACCTCGTCGAAGCCGCCCGGTGGCCGCACGACGACGGCGCCGGTGCGCGTCTCGACGACGGCCTCGTGGGTGAAGCGCTCGATGGCCTCGGTGATGCTGTGCCGCGTGGCGAGCGCGGTGACGCAGACGGCGACCACCGCCGCGGTGCCGGCCGTGCGGCCGGGCCGGCGGAGGACGCTGCGCAGGGCGAACCGGAGCATCACGACTCTCCCCCGTTCACGCTGAGCGGAGCGCGCAGCGCGGAGTCGAAGCGCGCCGAACGCCCGCTTCGAGCCCCCTTCGACTCCGGAGCCCTTCGGGCTCCTGCGCTCAGGGTGAACGGCGGAAGATTCACGCGTCCCCCAACGCCTTCACCGGGTCCAGCCTCGCCGCCCGCAGCGCGGGCACCGCGGCACCGACCGCCGCGACCACCACCGCGAGCGCGAGCACCACCGCCACCTCGCCGGGCAGCAGCGACGGCGTCACGTCGACCAGCAGCGGAGTCCCCGGCAGCTTCATCGGCACGCCCCACCGCGCGACGACGAGCGCGCCGAGCAGCCCGACGCCGAGGCCGAGCAGCGCGCCGAAGAAGCCCAGCACCACGCTCTCGAGCACGAACGCGGCCCACACCGCGCGCCGCCTGACGCCGAGCGCGAGCCAGGTGCCGATCTCCCGCGTGCGGTCGCGGACGTTGAGCGCCGCGCAGGTGAACACGCCGACGGCCGCGACGAGCGCGATGATGATGCTCACCACCAGCCCGGAGAACCGCATGTTGTTCACCATGTCGGCGAGGCCGGGCAGCTGCTGCTTCCACGTCTCGACCTCGACGCCGGGCCCGAGCGCCGCCTGCACGCGGTCGCGCACCACGTCGACCGCATCGAGGTCCGTCACCGCGACCGCGAGCTCGTTGCAGGCCTGGCCGAGGCGCAACAGCTCCTGCGCTTCCGCGAGCCGAATCCACGCCGCGGCGCGGTCCGTCGGCAAGAGCGGCAGGGCGAGCCCCCCGACGCGCGCCGGGACTCCGTTGAGGAGCCCGTCGTGGTCGCGTGCGAGCAGCGCGAGCTCCATCGCGAGCGACGCCTTGAGCGCCCGGGCCAGCGGAGCCCCGAGCACCGCTCCGTCCGCGAAGGCGCCCTGCTCCACGAGGCGAAACCGGCCGGGCACGACGGCGCGCTCGTCGGCCTCGTCGAACGCGGTGACCGAGATGGTGGTCGACTCGTCGTCCGCCGAGATGACGCCGCCGAACCTCACGCGCGCCGAGGCCGCGCGCACGCCCGGCACGGCGAGCACCTTCGCGCGCCACGCCGCGGCGTCCTCGAGCGCGGGGCGCACCGGCAGCACGTCCGATGCCTTCGCGTAGCCGGTCGCGTGAACCTGCAGCGCCCCGAAGAGGGTCTCCGCCGCCTGGCCCATCAGCGCGCGCCGCTGCCCGGAGATGACGCCCCAGACGAGCAGCACGGCGGTGACCCCTGCCGCGACCATGCCCGCGGCGATGAGCGAGCGCAGCGGCCGCCGCGCGCAGCTGCGCAGGGCCAGCGTCAGCAGTCGGTGGGGCGCCACGCGTGCGGCAGCGTACTCAACCCGGGTGCGCGGAGAACCCGACGATGTTGCCGCCGGGCTCGCGGACGAAGATTTCATCCGCCCCGTAGAACGACCTTCTCCGCGGGTGCACCACCGGCGCATCGCCGAGCTTCGCCAGCACCGGGTCGAGCGCGTCGACCTCGAGGTACAGGCTCGACACCGACGGCTTCTCGGCGCCGGGGACGTCGGCCTTCACGCTCGCGACGGTCTGGTACATCACCTCGACTCCGCCGGAGGCGAGGATGACGAAGCCCAGCGCGCCTTCGTGCGGCACCTCGACCGTCTTCTCGAACCCCAGCCGCTGCCAGAACGGCAGGCACGGCTCGATCTTCTCCACCACCAGCACCGGCGCGAGCTTCTTGAACATGTCGTCCACCTCTGGTCTAAATGATACGAGATGACTAGTACAATCGAGACGAGCAGATCAACCCTGACGACGCCGGACCTGGTCGTCCTCGCGCTGCTCTGCGAGCACCCGATGCACGGCTACCAGGTGCAGCGCGAGCTCGAGCGGCGCGAGGTCTCGGACTGGGCCGGCGTCTCGCGGCCGCAGATCTACTACTCGCTCAAGAAGCTCGCGAAGCTGCGCCTCATCCGGCCCACGCGGGACGACGAAGGCCCCTCCGGCCCCGAGCGCACCATCTTCGCGCCGACGCCGACCGCGCGCGCGGCGCTGGCCGACGCGCTCGACTCCGAGCACTGGATGACGCAGCGCCCGCCGCCGCCGTTCGTCACGTGGCTGGCGCTCTCCATTCACGCGCCGAAGGCGGTCTTCGAGCGCGGCGTCGCCGCCCGCCGCCGCTTCCTCGAGGCGCAGGTCGAGAAGGAGACGCTCACCCTCGACGGCATTCGCGCCGACCACGGCCCCACCGTGCCGCTCGCCGAGTCCATCGTCCGTCACGCCATCGACACGTACCGCCTCGAGCTGCGTTGGCTCGCGGGCCTCTCGCGGCTAAGGTCGCCCGGCATTCAAACCCGACCCAAGACGAACGAACGGAGACGACATGGCACGCATCGCAAAGGCTGACGTGAACCGCGCCCTCGACACCGCAGCGAAGACGCTCATCCGCATCGGAGGCGAGGACGGAAGAATCTCCCGCGCCGACGTGAAGAACGCGCTCGCGACCGACCGCGTCGCGCGCCGCGAGGCGCCGCTCGTCGACATCTTCTTCAAGTTCATCGACAACCGCGACTTCCGCGAGGGCGCGCAGGTCACGGCGAAGGACATCAAGAAGGCCGTCGAGTACGCGAAGAAGCACATGGTCGCGAACTACGACCTCAACAACAACGGCCTGTCGAAGGACGAGATCGACAAGATGTCGCTCACCGGCAAGCGCGCGGTCGACCTCGCCTCCGCGCTGAAGGAGAGCGCCGGCGGTGGCGGCGGCTTCTCGTGGGGCCGCACCGAGTAACGAAGTCCCTGCAGCACTGGATGGCGGCGGAGCGGCGCGTTCACCGGCGCGTCGACCGCCGCCTGCTCGACCCCGGCAGCGTCGACGGGGTCGACCCGTTCTACCTCCCCGAAGCCGGCAACACGTTCGAGCTGCCGAGCTTCTGGGTCGACGACGCGCGCCTCCACCTGTTCGAGCACCGCTGCGCGCTGCCGCTCGTCGAGCGCCACCGCGTGCTCTTCTTCGTCCACCCGCTCGCGCTCAAGGGCTACCGGTCGTGGCTCGAGGGCTGCGCTCCGGGGCCGAAGGTGCTGGCGACTCCGACGTCGTCGACGCGCACCGTCTTCGCGTGGAGCGACCACCTCCCGGCGCCCTTCTGCGTGAAGCTCTCGCTGCCGGTGCTCTTCGCGCAGGAGCGCCGCGTCGTGACCGCCGAGTCCGCGCGCGACGCGGTCGCCGTCACGCGCGCGCTCGCCGGACAGAAGCGAGGCTTGCGCATTCTCCCCGAGACGCTCGGCGTGGTGCCCCGCGGCGTGGACCTCGGCGGCTACCTGGTGCGCGAGCTGCCGCGCGGCGTGACGCTCACGCCGTGGTTCGCGCTCGAGCGGCCGCAAGCGCACCTCGCCCCGTTCCTGCGCGCGTGGATGACGTCGGCGCTCGACGGCGGCTGGGTGGCCGACGTCCACGCGCAGAACCTGCTGGTCGGAGGCGGGCGCTACTGGGTGCGCGACCTCGACAGCGTCTGGCTCGAGGACGACGAGCTCGAAGGCGCCCGCACCTCGCTGCACACGTATTTCCTCGGCGGACCCGCGCGCCGTCACCGGAAGCAGCTCTTCCGCGAGCTGGAGAAGCACGCCGGCCGAGCAGCGCGCGACCCCGACGCCTTCGCGCAGTGGCTCGCCGACGAGCGCCACGTCCGCCAAAGGCCCCCGAAGGTCCCGGCCCGCGTTCGCCGCTGGCTGCGGCGCGAGCAGACGCAGAACCCGCGGCGCCGAGACCCGAAGCGGTTCGCCAAGGTGTCGCTCGACGCTCTGCCGCGCCGCTTCCGCCCCGAGCACCAGCCGGTGTGGCGGCTGCCGTACTTCGTGGCGCCGCTCGAGCGGGTGAAGGTCCACGGCCGCGCCCGGCCGCGCGCGCTCTTCGCCGAGGGCGGCGTCCGCGTCTTCTTTCACCCGCACATGGCCGAGGCGTACGCGCTCGACGTGCTCGAGTACGGCAAGGGCTCGCAGGTGTTCTGGGCGACGCCGACGGCGTCACCCCGGTCGGTCGTGGTGTGGAACGACGACGGCGAGCTGTTCGGGTTGAAGCTCTCGCTCGACGTCGAGCTGCTCGGCATCAACCGCCTGGTCCACGACTCGAAGCTGCAGCGCGCGGTCGCGGTCTCGGAGGCGATGCGCAACGTGCGCTTCCTCGCCGAGCCCGTCGCCGTCCGCACCGAGGAGAAGGACTACGGCTTCATCTACCGCGAGCTGGCGGAGGACATGAACGACCTCACCCCGGGCTTCGCGCTGAAGCTGAAGCCGGACGTTCACTTCCCCGCGCTGGTGAACGCCTTCGCCGAGCTCGTCTTCGGGCAGGGCCTCGTCGGCGACTTCCACCAGCAGAACGTGCTGTTCACCTCGGACAACGAGCTCGTCATCCGCGACCTCGACTCGTTCAAGCGCGACCGGAGCGTGCACCAGGCGTGGACCGACGAGCTGCGCGCCGAGTGGGGATACCTGGCCGGGAGCACACACTGGGAGCTCATGGATTCGCTCCTCTTCGAGGCCGTCGAGCAGCACCTCGGCAAGGACATCGCCGACGCCGAGCGCGCCGAGCTCAAGCGCCGCGGGTGGAAGACGCTCTACCTGCCGGGAGACCCGTCAGAGCCGCTGTACTCGCTCGACGCGATGCTGCGTCAGTACAACCTCCGTTCACGCTGAGCGGAGGCGGCCTTCTCGCCTCACCACAGGTTGTTGAGGTGCGCCCCAGCGGTGAAGTCGATGACCGCCCCGGTCGCGGCCGCCGACTTCGGAGAGCACAGCACCGTCACGAAGTCGGCCACCTCTTCCACCGTCGGAATCCGCCGCGTCGCGGTCGCGTTCACCAGCCTCTCGCGGTGCGCCTCGTCACCGGCGATGCGCGACTGCAGGCGCTCCGACTCGGCGAGGCTCAGCGCCACCGCGACCGCGCTGATGCCGCGCCGCGAGTAGTCGACGGCGAGCCCGCGAATCAGGCCCTCGAGCCCGGCCTTCGCTGCGGCGTACAGCGCTCCTCCGGAGATGCCGGTGCGCGCGGCGAGGCTCGACAGCGCGACGATGCGGCCGAAGCGCGCGACCATCATGTCGGGCAGCGTCTGGCGGCAGATCTCCACCGCGCTCCACAGGTCGGTATCCAGCTGCGCGCGCGCGTCTTTCGGCTCGTGCAGGTGCAGCTTCTTGGGCACCCACAGCGAGGCGACCGACAGCACCACGACGACGGGGGCAGCTTTCAGCTCGGCGCGCGCCGCGGCCAGCGCCGCCTCGAGCCCGCGCGCATCGGACACGTCACACGCCTGCGCGCTCGCCTTCCTGCCCAGCGCGCGAATCGCGGCCGCCGTCTCTTCGAGCGGCGCCTTCGAGCGCGCGAGCACCGCCACGTCGCAGCCCTCACGCGCGAGCGAGAGCGCGACGGCGCGACCGACTCCGCGGCTGGCGCCGACGACGAGCGCTGCTTTGCCGTTGAGCTCGAGGTCCATTCAGGACGCTGCGCTCTTGGCCTCGTCGCGCAGCGCCGCGAACCCGGGGTGTGTCCGCAGCGGCGCGAGGTCGGGGTCTTCTTCCAGCGAGACGGGGCTGCGGTAGCCGGCCTTCACCGCGCGCGTGAGCCACTCGAGCCCCTCGTCGACGCGCCCGAGCCGGCACAGGCAGCACGCCGCGTTGAACGCGAACAGCGGAGCCCCGCTGACCTCGAACGCGCGCTTGCACAACAGCAGCGCGCCCTCGATGTGGCCGCCCTGGAACAACCTCTCCGCGGCGGCGGCGGCGATCTCCTGCTCCTGGGGCGAGAGCTTCAGCCGCGAGACGGCCTGGGTGACGATCTCATCGAGCCGACGCTCGTCGTCGAGCGCGGACACCAGCAGCGGCCAGGCCTCGGGCCGCAGGCGCAGCACGGTCGCCAGCGGCGCGAGCAGCTCGACGACGCGGTGTGGCTCTTGCCGGTGCGCCGCGAGGCGGGCGCGAAGCTCCGGCGAGGTCCGCTGCGCCTCGGGGCCCATCTCGCGCAGCGCCTTCTCGGCGCCGAGCACGTCGTTCGCGGACAGGCGCACCCACGCCAGCACCTCGAGCAGGTGCAGGCGCACCGCCGGGTCCTTCGTCGCGGAGAGGGTCTGCGTGAGCAGCGCTTCGGCCTGCGCGTGCTGGCCCTGCGAAGACAGGTTCCACGCGGTCTCCGCCTCGGGCGGGACGACGCCGGGCTCGTTGCCGCTCCAGCGCTGCCAGCCCTTCCAGACGCCGATGGCGCCCAGGTAGATGATCATCACGTTCTTGTCGGCGAGCACGAGCGCCGCGGCGATCGCGACGGCTCCGAAGAGCATGCTGACCATGCCGACGCCGCGCGGGCGCGGCCGCTTGGTGATGAGGGAGACGGTGCTGTCGAGGGCGTGGCCTCCGTCCCAGGGGAGAATCGGGAGGAGGTTCAGGAACGCCCAGAAGAAGTTCACGTACACGAAGGTGTCGCGCGCCCAGACGCCGAGCGGAGGCAGCGCGACGCGGCTCAGGCCGACGGCGACCGCGACCGCCGCGAGCAGCTCGAGGCCCGGTCCGCACAGCGTGACGATGAGCCGCTGCCGGTCGGTGGGCCGCGCGCCGTCGGGCCACAGCGTCCACCCGCCGAGGCCGTGCAGCTCGATGCGCGGCGGGAAGCCGAAGAACCGCATCGCCATCGCGTGGCCGAGCTCGTGGCCGAGCACCGACGAGAAGACGATGGCGACCCAGATGAGGCCCTTCTCGAAGCCGACGCTCATCAACCCGATGAGCGGGAGGATGAAGAACTCCGGGCGCAGCCGGACGGGGATGGTGCCGAGTCGGAAGTTCACGTGAGGTTCGAAGACAACCTAGCGCAGCGCACGGATTGCGCCACGTCGGCGGGGTTTCGGTGGCATCATCACCAACCGGGTGGACTCCTTTCCCAGCGCGGACGTGCTGCGAGAGCTCGAGGGCCGAGATCCGGCCGCTGCCTCCCTCTGGCACGAGCTGCGCGCCGACGCGCTGTCGCACCCCGACGAGGCCGAGCAGTGCCGCTTCGCGCTCGCGGCCGCCGCCAAGTACGCCACCGGCATTCGCCGCGCGACGCTGCTGCGCCGCCTCGCCGACGCCCAGCTGCTCGCCGGTCAGCCCGACGCCGCGATGGTGACGCTGCAACCGCTCGGCCGCGTGCTGCAGTCCCAGCCGATGCTCGAGTCTGCCGAGACCGCCCGCGCGCTCGCCGCCGCGAAGCCCCGCTGCGCGGAGGACGACTGGTCCACGCTCAGCTCCGCCGCCGCGCTCGCGGCCGTCGAGCTCACCCGCGCCGAGGCGCTCTCGCACCTCATCCGCCGCGACGAGGCGATGGCCGCCTTCGCCGACGTCGAGCGGCGCCTGCAGCGCATCGAAGAGCCCGCCGTGGCCCAGCTGTGGATCCGGTGGGCCCGGGCGCAGACCTGGTTCCTCTGCGAGATTCTCGGCGACGCCGCCGGCGCGCTCGACGTCTGCGCCCGCGTGCGCACGAAGGTCTCGCGCACGCTCTCCGACGCCGCCGCCGCCATCGCGCTCCTGCGCGCCGAGGAGATCGCCAGCACCAGCGCCGGAGACTTCGAGCGCGGCAAGCGCCTCGTCGAGGAGCAGATTCTGCTCGCCCAGCAGCAGGGCGCACCGCGCGAGGAGTGCCTCGCCTGGAACGCCCGCGCCATCCTCCACTACGGAGAAGGCGAGCTCGACGCCGCGAAGGTCGCCTACGGCAAGGCGCTCGCGCTCGCCCTCGCGACGCGGTGGAGCCGTCGCGAGGCCATCACCACGCACAACCTCGCCACGGTCGCCCTCGAGCAGCTCGAGCTCGACGAGGCGTGGAGGCTCGAGCAGCACTACCAGGCGCTCTCGCTGCAGATCGGCAACACCGCCGGCCAGGCCGAGGCGCCGCTGTTGCTGGCGGCCGTCGAGCTCGCGCGCGGCTCGCTGAGCGCCGCCGAGCCGCTGATCAGCCAGGCGCGCCGCGCCGCCGAGCAGGGAGGCTGGGTGATGCTCATCGCCCAGGCGCGCGCGCTGCAGGGGCGCCTTCATCTGCAGCGGTACGTCGCCGAGCGCGAGCCGCTCGAGCTCGGCAAGGCGCGCACGCACCTGATGGCGGCGGCCGACACGCTCGAAGAGCACTCGGTCGCGTGGAGCGAAGAGCTCGACCCCGGCGAGACGTACGCGCTGCTCGGCTATGCGCTGCACCGCTCGGGGCAGCTCGACAAGGCCCGCGAGGTGATTCGGCGCGGCGAGGGGCGCGTGCCGAAGCAGAACACCGCGTCGACGCGCGCGCTCGGCCTGGGACGTGCGGTCGTCGCAGGAGAGATCCTCGGCGAGGAGCTGAGCTGGTTCGCCGAGCGCGGGTACAAGCGGATCGTGGCGCTCTGGCGCGGCCTCGCGGGTTAAAGAGGCGCATGGCCCGCGACAAGACGACGCTGACGAAAGCCGAGCTCGACGACTTCCTCTCGAAGCACCGCGAGTGGAAGGTGGCGAACGGGATGTTGGAACGAACCTACGAGTGGCCGGCGTTTCTCACCGGAATCATGTTCGTGAACGAAGTCGCGAAGCTCGCCGAGGCCGCAGATCACCACCCCGACATCGACATCCGGTGGACGAAGGTGACCCTGCGGCTCACCACCCACGACGCAGGAGGCCTCACGTTCCGCGACACCGAGCTCGCGGCGAAGGCCGACGCGGTGAAGCCGAACGCCTGATGCTGCTCGGCCTGTTGCTCTGCGCCGCGGTCGAGTGGAAGACGCTGCAGCCCGGCGTCGAGAGCGCCGAGGTGCCGTTCGGGAAGTCGGTGATGCGGGTGGTGCGCGTCGACCCGGAGAAGGCGCAGCTCGAGTTCGGCCTGCTGTCCCGCGAAGGCGGAGAGAAGCGCACCGCGTCGCAGTGGGCCGAAGAGCGCGGCTTCGTGGTCGCCATCAACGCGGGCATGTTCGAGATGGACCACCGCTCGAACGTCGGCCGCCTCGTCGCGGGGAAGCACGAGAACAACCCGCGGTGGAAGTCGGCGTACCAGTCGGCGCTCGTGTTCGGCCCCCTGAAGGACGGGCTGCCGAAGGCGCAGGTGCTCGACCTCGACGCGCCGGGCGCGCGCGAGGTGGCGGCGTCGTATTCGTCGATGGTGCAGAACCTGCGGCTCATCAAGTCGCCCGGCGTGAGCGTGTGGAAGAAGAACGGCCGGGCGTGGAGCGAGGCCGCCGTCGCGCAGGACAAGGCGGGGCGCATTCTGTTCCTGTTCACGCGCGCTCCGTTGGAGATGGCCGAGTGGAACCAGCTCCTGCTCGCGACGCCGCTCGAGGTGGTGCGCGCGTTTCACGTCGAGGGCGGGCCCGAGGCGAGCCTTTCGATTCACCACGGCGGTGTGAGGCAGGACTGGTGCGGCAGCTACGAGACGGGCTTCACCGAGAACGACGGGAACGCCGAGCAGTGGCCGCTGCCGAACGTTCTCGGCGTGAAGCGGTAGCCGCGGTACCGTCGGCGGCATGAACGCCCTTCTCCTCGCAGTGCTCCTCGCAGCAGGCGGTGGTTCGTGGAAGCAGCTCGGCAGGTCCGGTGACTGGGCCGGCACCGTGAAGTCGGTCGCGCTGAACGGCAAGCTGTACACGGTCGAGAAGAGCGGAGCGCTCTACGTCACCGACACCAGCGGCGCGTGGAAGAAGGTCGGCGGCACCGAGTTCGGCGACACGCGGTTCATGCTGGCCGCGGGCGGCAAGCTGTACACCATCGAGACCGACGGCTCGCTGTACCGCATCGAGCCGGACAGCGGAGCGTGGAAGCAGGTCGGCAAGCCCGGCGCGTGGAAGGACACCGTCGCGGTCACCGAGCTCGGCGGGAAGATGTACAGCGCCGAGCGTGCGGGCGGCCTCTACGTGACCGACCTTGCGACCGGCGCGTGGAAGCCGATCGGCAAGCCGGAGTTCGGGCGCACGGCGTGGCTCGGGGCGGGCCCGGACGGCCAGCTCTACTCGCTGGAGCGGAACGGCTCGCTGTACCGCATCAGCCCGTCGACGGGCGCGTGGGCGCAGGTCGGCAAGGGCGGCGCGTGGGGCGGGACGCTCGAGGGCTCCGAGGTCGTGGCCACGGTGCTGAACGGGATGCTGTACACGGTCGAGACGAACGGCGCGCTGTACGTCTCGTCGCTGACCGACGGGCGGTGGCAGCAGGTCGGGAAGCCCGAGTTCGGCGGCACGCGCCACATCGCCGGCATCGGCTCGAAGCTGTACACCATCGAGGTGAACGGCAGCCTGTACGAGGTGAGCCCGTAGGCTTCAGTCGCCGCAGTCGCCGCCGTCGTGGTCGCCGCCGTCGAATGAGGCGCCATCGCCGACCGAGTCGACCTGGTCGCCGAGCCAGCTCGTGAAGTCGTCCCACCAGCCGGTGCCGAGGCCGCCCTCCGGCGACGGCAGGCTCCGGACGTGGAGATCGAGGAGCGCCTGGGCGGCAGCGGCGCGATTCCGCCGGGACCAGCGGACGGCGAGGACGCCGAACACGACGAGCAACCCCAGCCCCGAAGCGACGGCCACCGACACGAGCACGACGGCGAGCAGCTCCATGTGCGACCTCCTGACGTGCTGATCATCCAGACGCGCTGTGACGGCCGCGTGACGACTGCGGAGCATTTCTGCGGCCTACCCCAAGGTCAAATGCACACGCCCGAGTCCGCGCTGCACGTCGTGCCCGTCGGGCACTGCCCGACTCCGCCGCCGTTGCAGTCGGGCCGGCAGTACGACGAGCCACCGTCGCGCGGCTGGCACGCGTAGCCCGCGCGGCACGTGCCGCACGTCGCGAAGCAGCCGCTCTGCGTGAAGCCGAAGACCGAGGTCGTCACGCACGTCGCGGAGCCGGGGCAGCCTCCGTCGGCCGCGCACTGCGCGCTGCAGTAGCCGCCGGGGAACCCGGCCATGTCCGGCAGACAGAACTGCCCCTGGCCGCACGACGTGGCGCCCGCCGAGCACGCCGAGCCGATCGCGGCCGGAGTGCCTGCATCCCGCATCGGCGCGACCATGCAGCCGCCCCCGCTGCACGTCTCGTTCGCGCTGCAGATGGCGCACGCGCTTCCGGCGCTTCCGCAGGCGAAGCGCGAGTCGCCGGCCTCACACTGGCCTCCGCGACAGCAGCCCATCGGGCACGTCGTGGCGTCGCAGAGGGGCGTGACGCACGCGCCGTTGCGGCACACCTGGCCGTTCATGCAGCGCGTGCACATCGCTCCGTTGGAGCCGCACACGAAGTTCCCCTGCATCGACGGCGTCACGCAGAAGCCCATGCCGCAGCACCCGGTGCACGTGCCCGGGCCGCACGTCGCGACGACGCACTGGCCGCTCACGCACTGCTCGCCGTTCGCGCAGCGGTTGCAGACGCCGCCGGTGTTGCCGCACGCCAGCGGTGAGTCGCCCGGCTGGCACCGACCGTTCTGGGTGCAGAAGCAGGTGCCTCCGTCGGCGAGCGTGCCCATGCCGCCGCCCGTGCCAGAGACGCCGCCCCCGGAGCCACCGAACCCGCCGGAGCCGCCCGAGCCGCCCGAGCCGCCACCGCCGTCTTCCCCTGCGACGCCTCCGCCGGCGCTGCCCGAGTCGGGCCCCACCTCGGGCACCACGTTGAGACAGGCCGACAGACTCAACAGCGCGACGAGCTTCAGGCGAGCGATTGCCATGCGCGCAAGGTATCCCCTACGGTGGGAGAAGACACCATGACCATTCGCGTGAGCTCCGCGCAGGCGTTTCAGGCGCTGCTGAAGACGAACCCGGCGGGCGCGCAGGCATGGTTGAAGGAGGTCGCCTCTCACAGCGACGGGCTGCTGCCCGCCGCCGAGCTCGCCGCGCTGCAGAAGGCGGCCGCGACGAGCGCCGACGCGTTCGCGAAGGCGGCCGGCACGCTGCCGCTCGACGTGCTCTTCGGCACCAAGGCCGTCGTCGCCGTGGGAGAGAACCCCGCCGCCGACCTCCCCGTCATCCACGGCAAGCTCAGCGTCGACCGCGGCACGCGCATCGTGCGCGAGGAGCAGGGCTATCGGCACTTCCCCGACATGAAGCTGACGCTCACGATGGACGACGGGCGCAAGCTGCAGCTCTCGAGCGACCACAGCGCGCGCAACGACATCTTCATGTTCGTGCCGGGCACCGACGTGATGTCGTTCGCGGGGCAGGACGTCTCGCTGCGCGGCTTCCTCGACGAGACGGGCAAGACGCTGCGCGTGACCGAGTTCGCGCCGGGCCGCGTCGCCGACTTCGTCACCGGCCGCGTCGTCGTCTCCGGCGACGAGGTCTCGATTCGCGCCCGCGGCCGCGGCAACGTCGTCATCACCGACCCCGAGCTCAAGGCCGAGCTCAAGCGCCGCAACAACCTCGGCGTCATCCTCGAGGGCCCGACCGCCGAGCACCCGCAGCCCGACGGCTCGGTGAAGCGCACCTTCGACGGCAAGCCGCAGGAGTACTGGATGCTCATCCGCTTCACCGCGGCGCCCACGCCGAGCGGCGACGGCAAGGTGAGCGGTCACTTCGAGGCGGCGACCAGCCGCACCGGCGCGAGCGCCGAGCTGCCTGCGGATCAGCTCTCCAACATCGAGGTCAACGACCGCATGTACGTGCTCGGCCGCTTCGACGGAGAGAACGTGAAGGCCTCGAAGGCGACCACGAGCGCGGGTTCTCCGTGGACGACCGCGACGAGCGGCCGCGCCGCGCCGATGAAGTCGGTCATCGAGTTCACCGAGGCGCAGGAGCCCATCTAGGGCTCACTCCAGCATCCAGCCGGTGATGCGCTGGGGCGCGGTGCTGGTGCCTCCGAAGTAGAAGCCCGAGGCCCACTTCAAGCCGGTCGTGGTGCTGGTGCAGCGGCGGGGCCAGGTCGCGGTGACGTCGATGACGCGCGCTCCGATGTTGCCGGTGACGTGGAACCGGTAGTCGGTGCTGGTGATGGCGAGCTCGTACGTCAGCGGCGCCTCGGCGCGAAGCTCGGTCTCGTCGAGCGAGAGCAGCGGGACCGACGGGTAGAGGTGCACGCCGCCGTTGTTGGCGTAGTGCGCGAGCTCCAGCACCGGAGGCGACAGGTCCGGCCGCCAGCGCCACCCGAACATCAGCCCGTCGGCAGCCAGGTCGAACTGGCCGCAGTCCGACAGGCCGGGCAGCTTGTTCCAATCGAGCTGATCATCCGGCTGGACCGGGTTCGTGAGGACGTACATCGCCGTCGCGTCGAAGCGGAACTGGTACGTCCGCGCGCTCACCGTCGTGAAGCCGGCGAGCGGCAGCCGCGGAGCACCGTTCTGCGCCACCGTCGCCGCGTGTGAGCCGGGCGCGATGGTGTACCGCGCCCAGCCAGGGTGGCCGCCGTCGGCGCGTGCGCCGGCGTCCGCCACGCCGGCGTCCGCCACGCCCGCGTCCGTCACGCCCGCGTCCTCTGTGCCAGCGTCCTCCATGCCCGCGTCCGGCACACCCGAATCGCCGCCTCCGTCGCCTGCGGCTCCTCCGTCCTGCCCGTCGACGTTCTGCGTCTCGCCGGCGTCGACGACCCCCGAGTCGAGCGCGACCGGCGCGCCGCCACAGGCAGCGAACAGCGCGAGCAGAGCCAGGCGCGCCCTCATGCCGCGCGCGTTTACGCCGTAAACCGGCAGCGAGGCAAGGCGCCCAAAAGAAAACGGGCCCTCCAGCCGAAGCTGAAGAGCCCGTTCGTAAAGAAGAGACGGCGAAGAGTTACTTCTTCTCCTCGGCCTTCTTCTCCTCCTTCTTCTCGCCTTCCTTCTTGGTGTCGGCCTTCTTCGCCGACTTGTCCGCCGGCTTCGCCTCGTCGGCGACGTGGGCAAACGCGGGGACGGCGAACGCGAGGAGGGCGGCAGCGAGCAGCTTCTTCATGTGGTGTTTCTCCGTATTGGGTTGGGACTGCGGCGGGGGGTTGAGCACCGCATGTGCCATGGCCCAACCGCCCGCAAGGACGGGAAGAAGCACGAAATCCTGGGGAGATTATCCCCACGTCCCCACGGCGCCCTGCCCTCACCGTCTACGGCGGCGATCGAGATCGTGAAAGCGCTGCAGCACGCTGGTGAGCGCGAGCGAGAGCACGTCGGCGCGGCCCATCTCTTCGGCGAGCGAGCTCTGGCTCAACACCGCGAGGCGGGTGGGCTCGAGCGCGCGGACGGTGGCGGTGCGGCGCTGGCGGTCGAGGATGGCGGACTCTCCGAAGAGCTCGCCGACGCCCATGGTGCGCAGGACCTTCTTCTTGCCCTTCACCTTGCGGCTGGCCTCGCAGCTGCCGGCGCGGATCAAGAACGCGCAGTCGGCGACCTCTCCCTCGCGGACGATGACGTCGCCCTTCTCGAACGTGAGCTCCGGGAAGCGCGCCGCGCCGCGCACGTACGACTCGAGCTCACCTTGCAGCTGATCGACGCTCGCGTGGCGGTCTTCGCGATTCTTCTGCAGCGCGCGCATCGCGATCTCGAGCAGCCGCCGCGACATCGAGCGGCCGCGCGCCTGCTGTTCGGGCGGGAACACGGTGCCGTCCTTCGCGAGGCCCAGGCCCTCGTCGCGCGACTGCGCGTGGTACGGCGGCCAGCCGACGACGATGCGGTACAGCAGCGCGCCCAGCGCGTAGACGTCGGTGCGGGCGTCGAGGCGATCGTTCTCTCCGCGCGCCTGCTCGGGGCTCATGTAGCCGATGGTGCCGAGCACCGAGTCTCCCGCCGCGGGCGTCTTCAGCCGGCGCGAGATGCCCCAGTCCATCACGTAGACCTGGCCGTGCGAGCCGACCATCACGTTCGAGGGCTTCAGGTCGCAGTGGATGACGCCGCGGCTGTGCGCGAAGGCGACCGCTTCGCAGACTTTGATGAGCACCTGCAGCGCCCGGTAGAGGTGGAAGTCGTCGCTCGGGTCGAACTTCGACGGAGCGAGCAGCTCGGCGAGCGTCTCTCCCTCGACGAGCTTCATGGTGAAGAAGTGCGTGCCGTCGTCGGCGACGCCGAGCTCGTGCACCGCCGGCACGTGCGGGTGCTCGAGGCCCGCGGTGATGCGCGCCTCGTCCACGAAGCGGCCGACCTCGTCGGCGCGCCGCGCGAGCTCCGGCTTGAGCACCTTCATCGCGAGCACGCGGTCGAGCTTCTTGTCGTGCACGCGGCGCACGATGGCCTGGCCGCCGGTGCCGATGGTGTCTCCGCTGCCGAACACGTCGCCCGGCTGCGAGGCCGGCACCAGCGTCTGCTCGAGCTCTCCTCGACTCATTTCTCGTCGCCAATACCACGGCCCGCTCTCCCGATTTTGCGGAGAGCGGGCCGATGGCCTTTGCTACCGGCGCTGCCGACATGAAGGCATCGGCTCCGGGCCGGCACTCCAGGCCCTCCCGTAGAGCAGGAGCCGTACCGGGCTCGGGCGCAGTGGTTTGTGGCGCTTGCCTCAGTGGAGCGCCGCTGTCCGCGGCCGTTTTTCTGCGGCGCGCGTGAGCCGTTGTCTCGCGGCTGAGACACGAAGGTCGAACTACGTGGCGAGTGCGCCCTCTCGACAACGCTGAGCGGAGGTCGGCAATGCGCTGGTTGTTCTGGCCGACCCTCTCAGCGTGAACGGTGGCTCTTCTCAGCGCTCGGCCAGCAGCCCGTACTTCTCCAAGAGCCGGTAGAACTGCGCGCGCGAAATGCCCGCCACGCGCGCGGCCTCGGACATGTTCTCGCCGTTCCGCTCGAGCAGCGTGCGCAGGTAGTCCCGCTCGAAGTCCTCGAGCAGCTTGTCGCGCGCCTCCTTGAAGCTGGGCGCCTCGCCCTTCGCCGGAGCCGTCTCGTTCGCATCCCCCAGCGCGAGCGCGCGGTCGACCGCGTTGCGCAGCTCGCGCACGTTGCCGGGCCACGCGTCGCACTGAAACGCCGCGACCGTCGCCGGCGCCAGCTTCACGCCGCCCTTCCCCTTCGCGAACAGCTCCACCAGCATCGGAATGTCCTCGGGACGCTCGCGCAGCGGAGGCACGCGCACCACCGCCACCGCGAGCCGGTAGTAGAGGTCCTCGCGGAAGCGCCCCGCCTTCACCTCGGCCTCGAGGTCCTTGTGCGTCGCCGCGTGCACGAGGCAGCGCGCCTTGCGAGGCAGGTTCTCGCCGAGGCGGCGGAACTCTCCGCCGTCGAGCACGCGCAACAGCTTCGGCTGCAGGTCGAGCGGCAGCTCCGCGACCTCGTCGAGGAACAGCGTCCCCTGCCCTGCCGCTTCGACGGCGCCGGCGCGCGGCTTGTCGGCGCCGGTGAACGCTCCCTTCGCGTGACCGAACAGCTCGCTCTCCACCAGCTGCGGAGACAGCGCGCCGCAGTCCACCACCACGAACGGCTCCTTCGCGCGCGGCCCGAGCGTGTGCAGCGCGCGCGCGACGGCGGTCTTGCCGGTGCCGGTCTCTCCCTGCAGGAGCACGCTGGTGCCCGAGGGCCCCAGCCGCTCGAGCATCGCGAACAGCGCGCGCATCGCGACCGAGCGGCCGACCAGCCCGCCGAGCTCTTCGCGGCTCGAGAGCGCCGCCGCCGAGGCCGGGGGCAGGAAGTCGAGCGTGGTGCGGCCGATGCGCACGCTGCCGCCGGCGGGCACGAGCACCTGGTCGACCTTCGCGCCGAGGTAAAAGGTGCCGTTGCGGGAGCCGAGGTCTCTGACTCGGACCCCGCCGGGAATCAGCTCGAGCTCGACGTGCTTGCGCGAGACCGCGGCGTCGGTGAGCTCGAGCCCGCACGACCCGTCGGAGCCGATGAGCAGCTTCCCCTCGCTGAACAGGTGCACGCGGCCCACATCGGGCCCCTCGCTGACCTTCACCTGCACCGGCGAGGCGTCGGTCGCCTTCCCGGACGAGAGGTCCAGCGTCGAGGTGTCTTTGTTCGACACGCAGCGAGGGTATACCGGAACGCGAACGTGAGTCCGTCGCGCATCGCCCTGCTCCTCTGCATCGTCGCCGCCGCCTGCGTGAAGCCGCGGCCCCTCGCCACCGCGCCGATTCGAACCCTGAGCGAGGAGACGCGCGCCGCGCTGCAGAAGGCTCCGAAGGACTACGCGCTCGGGCCCGCAACGCAGGAGGAGCTCGGCCAGCGCTTCGAGACCGGCCTCCAGGTGCCGTGCACGCGCGACGAGCGGCTCGACGCGCTCGCGCAGCTGCTCGCCGACACGCTCGTGCTCACCTCGCAGCTGCCCGCGCGCTCGCTCACGCAGTGGCTCTCGTGGAAAGAAGGCATCGTCGGAGACCTGCGCGCCGTCCAGGCCTGGACCGCCAGCGGAGACGCTGAAGCCGTCCTCGAGCGCTCGCTCATCGACTACGCGCGCACGCTCGAGCCCGACCCGCGCGGCGCTCCGCTGCGCTACGGCGTCGCCCGCGCCACGTACATGCCGCTGCAGGAGTGGGCGCAGATCGCCGTCATCACCTCGGTGCCGCTCGAGCTCGACCCGCTGCCCAAGCGCGTCGCGAAGGGCTCGAAGCTCACCTTGAGCGGCCGCATCCACGTCAAGGCGGTGAAGCCGAAGCTGTTCCTCGACGACAGCGACACGAAGGTGCGCGACGTCGCGCTCGAGCCTTCGCCCGACGGCCGCTTCTCGGTCACGCTCGACGCACCGGCGACGCCGGGCCGCCGCTTCCTCGAGGTCAGCGCCTTCGAGGTCGAAGAGACGCCCGAGCACCCGCAGTGGATGCACCCGCTCCTGCTCGTCCCGCTGCACGTCGACGCCGACGAGCCGGCCGAGCCGGACGCCGTCATCCGCACGCCCGCTCCGAACCCGGCGCAGCTGGCCGACTGGCCCGCCCGCGCGCTCGAGCTCTACAACGCCCGCCGCAAGGCCGCCGGCCTGCAGCCGATGAAGCTCGACGCCGCGGCCTCGAAGGTCGCGCGCGAGGCGGCGCAGGCGCTGGCGGTCAGCGAAGACGCACCGCCCGACCCGCACCTCATCCCCCGCCTGTCGAAGGCCGGAGTGCCCACGCGCAACGCCCAGCAGACCGGCGGCCGCGTCGAGTTCCTCGACGAGTCGACCGCGCTCTCGCTGTACTCGCCGTCGCTGCGCCAGGCGCTGATGGACCCGTCCGTCACCGCGGTCGGCCTCGCCTACGAGCCGGTGGCCAACGAGCGCGGCGCCGCGCGCACCGTCGCGGGCTCGGCCATCTTCGTCGCGCCGGTCGGCGTGCTGAACGTCGAGAGCGAGGCGGCGGCGCTGGCGACGGGCCTCAACGCGCTGCGCGCCGCCGCCGGGCAGGCGCCGCTGCAGCTCGACCCCGCGTTCTCGGCGCTCGCGATGGCGCACGTGAAGGCCGCCTGCGACGGCAGCCCGGTCACCGTCGAGGCGACGTCGCAGCAGGCGAACGCGCTCGGCTACTCCGGAGGTCTCGCCATGACGTGGGAGGTGACGCGCCTGCTGCCCTCCGACCTCGTCAAAGAGGACAAGCTGATCCGCGCGCCGGGCACACACCTCGCCGTCGGAGCCTGCCAGGCCGGCGGCTACGAGCGCGTCGTGTTTCTGATCAGCTCGAAGGTGGCGGTCAGCCCCGCTGCCCCAGCAGCACCATCGCCACGACGCAAGTGACGAAGTACGGGACGGTCGCCGCGGCGCCCTGCTGATCTCGCCCCAGGCGCAGGCCGGCGAAGAAGACGAGCAGCGTCAGCGCTCCCAGCACGGTGCCGGCGAACGCCATGCCCGGCTGCCGCATCAGGAACAGCGCGAGCGCGCCGGCCGCGAGGACGACACCGGTCAACATCTCTCCGATGGTGAGCAGCACGAGCCACAGCCCCGTCGGCTTGCGCATCGGCGTTTGATCGAAGCTGACGCGGTACCGCATCACGTTGCCCTTGCGGTCGAGAATCTTGTCGAGGCCGGCGTGCAGGAAGAACACGGCGAGAAAACCGCTCATGAAGACGGCCGGCAGATCGTGAGCGCGCATGTAGGTGTAGAAAGGTACCACATGGGTGGCCGGACACTTGGCCTTCGCCCGTCTTCCGGGCATATCGTTCGCAGTGGGGTTAATTCCCGAGCCGCATCACCCGGGTTCTCCGGACATCGCTGTCAGGAATTCGAGGAGTCGCCATGAAAATCCGTGCTCTCGCAGTCGCTGCACTACTTGCCGGCTGCAATCAGCAGGTGCCCTCCTACACGGCGTCATCCGGGAGCCTGGCGCTCAGCAACGATGACAGCGTGCTCTACGCGGTCGACCCCGACTCCGACCAGCTGTTCGTGCTCGACGCGCGCTCCGAAGAGGTGAAGGGCGCCATCAAGGTCGGCAAGCACCCCGAGAAGGTCGTCGTCGGTCGCGATGACACCATCTACGTGGCCAACCGGCTCGACCGCAGCGTCAGCGTCATCAAGCGCGGCGAGTTCGCCGAGACGACGCGCCTTCCGACCGCGGTCGAGCCGTCGGGCCTCGCCATCGACGGCGACACGCTGCTCGTGGTGAACGCCACCATGCTGAACGACGCGTCGGTGGGCAGCCTGATGGCCTTCGACCTCAAGTCGCTCAAGCTGCTCTGGGAGACGCCGGTCGGCCGCGAGCCCCGCGCGATCGCCGTCACCGGCAACAGGGCGATGGTCTCGCTGTACAAGGACGGCGACGTCGCGACGGTCGACCTCAAGACGCACCAGGTCGTGAACGCGAAGACCGATACGTACGCGAAGCTGAACCAGAACGCGCTGACGAGCACGACCCAGAACGGCGGCTTCGGCGGCACCGGCGGCGGGTTCGGCGGTAGCGAGGTGCCTCCCGAGTTCTTCTTCCGCCAGGCGAAGCTGCAGCCGCGCGGCATCGAGGCGCTGACGGTGTCGCCGGACGGCACGCAGGTCTACGCGTCGACGCTGCTCTCGTCTGATCAGGTCCTCCCCGCGACGGCGACCGACCCGACCACGAAGTTCAGCCCGGGCGGCGGCGGCTCCGGCTACGGCGGTCAGACGTGCGGCTCGGGCTCGGTGGCGACGCCGGCCGTGCTGACGTTCGATGCCGAAGGCCAGTCGCGCGCGACCGACGTGAGCGGCTGCGAGGGCCAGACGATGGAAGGTCAGCCGGCGCAGGTGCTCGCCAGCGGCAACCCGACGATGCCGATTCAGGGCCCCGCGGCCACCGTGGTCGACCCGACCGGCGCGTTCCTCTTCGTCGTCGGCAAGGAGTCGAACAACGTCGCGATCCTCTCCACCAACGCCGCCTCGACCGACCTGAACAACCAGGTGCAGAACGGCGGCGGAGCTCCCGTCGACGTCGGCGCCCCGTTCCCCGGCAGCTCGCAGTTCTTCGGCCGCGGCAGCGTGCACACGACCGTGTCGGTCGGCGCCGGCCCGAGCGGCATCGCGCTCTCGCGCGACGGCAAGACCGCGTGGGTGCTGAACGCGTTCGACCACACCATCTCGCGCCTCGAGCGCAAGGACGGCATCGTGCAGGCGGTGCGCACCACGCGGTTCACCGAGGAGACGCTGCCGAACGAGGTCGTCGAGGGCCGCAAGCTGTTCTTCTCGGCCGTCGACAGCCGCATGTCGAGCCAGACCACCGGCATCAGCTGCGCCTCGTGCCACCTCGAGGGCCGCGAAGACGGCCACGTGTGGAACTTCACCGACGGCCCGCGCCAGACGCCGTCGCTCGCCGGCCGCATGCTGTCGAAGACCGCCCCGTTCCACTGGAACGGCGAGTTCGAAGGCCTGACGCAGTTCATGGCGACGACCGTGAACCACCGCATGGGCGGCGTCGGCGTCTCGCCGGCGATGGAGCGGCAGATCGCCGCGTTCATCGACGCCCAGCCGACCCCCGACAACCCGCACCGCACCGCGACGCTCAACGAGCAGCAGCTGCGCGGCCTCGCGGCGTTCGCGAAGGCCCAGTGCAACACCTGCCACAAGGGCGAGACGCTCACCGACAACTCGTTCGTCGACGTCGGCACCTTCGTGAAGGACGGCCCGCTGCGTGACGACCTCCGCCGCTTCATGCACGGCGGCCTCAACACGCCGTCGCTGCTCGGCATCGCGCGCAGCGCCCCGTACCTGCACGACGGCAGCGCGAACACCCTCAAGGAGCGCCTGCAGCGCGACCAGCTCCGTCACAACGACCTGCACGGCAAGGTGTCGCAGCTCACCGACGCGGAGATGGACGACCTCGTCGAGTACCTCAAGACGCTCTGACCAGAGCTTCGTGTCGAAGTCAGGCGGGCGGCTCGCGCTTCGGTGCGGCCGCCCGTCGGCTTTTCCGGGGGGCCGGTTCGACGCCGGCGCTCGTCCTGGGCTATGAGCGACGGCGATGCGGCTTGCACTGCAAACCTGGCTCGCCATGCTCATGCTCGCCGCGTGCGGCGGCGCGACGACGAAGCCGGAGCCGGGCCCGCTCAGAGCGGCGTTCGCGACGGTGCCGTTGGATGCGCCGATCGGCGTGCCGCTCGGCGGCTACTCGCGGCGCCTCGAGAAGGGAGACCCCGGCTCGCCGTTCGCGAAGTCGTTCCCCTCGAGCCGGGGCGTGCACACGACGCCGGTCGCGCGCGCCCTCGCGCTCGACGACGGCCTCACGCGCGTGGTGGTGGTGCGCATCGACGCGGCGCTCGTCACCTGGTCGCTGCAGCAGCGCGCGACGGTGCACCTCGAACGCCCCGGCGTCTCGCTCGTCGTGACCGCGACGCACACGCACGCCGGGCCCGCGCGCTTCTTCCGGCCGGCGTTCAGCGCCGGCGCCGGCGGCTTCGACGTCGCGGCGCAGGCGATGGACAGCTACGACGCCGAGGTCGAAGACCGCCTGGCCGTCTCCATCGCGACCGCGGCGCGCCTCGCGCTCGACGGCGTTCAGGCCGTGCGCGTCGGGCACGCCGGGCTCGACGCCTCGGAGCTGAACGCCGACCGCCGCTGCCAGAACGACGACCTCTACGGCCCCGACTACAAGGACGGCACCCTGCGCGTGCTGCGCTTCGACACCCTCGACGGCGCGCCGCTCGGAGCCGTCGCGGCGTTCGCCGTCCACGGCACCGTGCTCGGCTCGAGCAACCCGCTGATGTCCAGCGAGGTCAGTGGAGCCATCGAGCTCGCCGCCTCGGACGCCCTCGGCGTGCCGGTGATGTTCCTGCAGGGCGCCGCCGGCGACGTGAGCCCGCATGCCGGCGCGTACGGCGGCTTCCAGGCGGTCGAGCGCCTCGGGCTGCTCGGCGCGAAGCGCGTCCGCGAAGCGTTCGAGGGCGCGACGTTCCACGACGCGCGCGCGGAGCTGCAGCTCACGCGCCGGGCCGTCTCCATCACGCGCGCCGGCATCGGCTACGCGCAGGGCGAGTTCCCCGAGAACGGCGCGGTCGGCTGCGGCCTGCTCGGCGGCGACGCCTGCGTCCAATACACCGCCCCGAAGGACCAGCTGTGCCTTGCGCTCGCGCGCACCGGCGTCACGCAGACGCAGCTCGGCGCCCTGCGCATCGGGCCCGCGCTGCTCGTCTTCCTGCCCGGCGAGCCCACCACCGCCGTCGGCGCCCGCATCCGCGAGGCCGCGGCCACGGTGGCCGGAGTCGAGTCGGTCTTCGTCGCCGGCTACGCGCAGGACCACATGGGCTACCTGCTCGAGCAGGAAGACTTCCTGCGCGGAGGCTACGAGCCCACCGTCTCTCCGCTCGGGTGGAGGTTCGCCGAGCACGTCGTCGCCGAGGCGCGGGCGATGCTCACCTCGCTCGGAGCGCCGCAGCCGCTGTTCGTCCCCCCGCCGCTCGAGGAGCCCGTCCGGCGCCAGCCCTCAGCCAGCCTCGGCGCGCCGCACGTCGTGGAACACCCGCCGCGGCTCGAGCGGCTGGGCACCGCGCGGCTCCGCTTCGCGGGCGTGGACCCGGCGCTGGGGACTCCGCAGGTGGCGCTCGAGGTCGAGCAGGCGGGCGCGTTCGTCCCGGTGAGGGTCGCCAGGCGCCCCGTCATCAACGGCCCCGAGCTGGTGCTCTGGTACGACGCGCTGCCGACGTTCGCCGCCGAGCCGATGGCGGCAAGCCGCGAGCACCTCTACACGGCGGAGTGGGAGACGCTGCCCGCGACGCCGCTGGGCCGCTACCGCCTGGTCGCGACCGGGCCGACGTACCGGCTCGAGGGCACGCCGTTCGAGGTGACGCCGTCGCGCGCGGCGGGGGCCCGGGCGAGCGCCACCGTCTCGTCGCAGGGGCAGCTCGTGGTTCGGCTGCGGTTCCCGCCGAACCCTCCCGGCGAGCGCGGCAACTACCGGCTGCGCGACGTCGACTCGACCGCGGAGGAAGGCGCGCTCGCCCGCGGCGGCACCGCGACGGCACGGGTGAACGGGGCACCGGTGACGCTGCGCTGGTCCGAGGAGACGCGCGGCCTCGTCGCCGAGCTCGGGGCGGTGAGCCGGCCCGTCGTCGTCGACCTCGAGGCCGGGGCCTTCACCGACGCCGCGGGAAACCAGAACGGCGCGGCGCTGCACCTCGAGGCGGCGGCGCAGTGAACGACGCGACGAGGCCCCGTCGCTCGCGCCGGGGACGGCCGGCGCCGCCCGTAAGGCGGCTCGCGCGGCGACCAGGGCCATGACGCCTCGAAGAGGGGTGAGCTATCCACCGCCCGATGGCCGAGCCCCTGCGCTACCGGTACCAGCCGAAGCTGCTCACCATGCTCGCGGCGAGCGTGCTCTTTGGAGCGTGCGCCGCGTGGTTCATCGAGCTCGCGCGCAGGAACGACCGCGGAGTCGTCATCAGCGGCCTCTTCCACCTCGAGACCTCGGGGGCCTCCGTCTTCTATGGCCTGCTCGCTGCCGCGAGCGCCGGCTTCGTGCTCATCGGGCTGTACGGCGTCGCACGCGTGCTGGGTCCGCCTCGGTACGTCGTCCTCTCCGACGACGCCCTGGAGCTCCCGCCCGGGCCCTTCCGCGGCGCGCGCCGCATTCTGCTGCGGGACGTTCGCGCGCTGGCCTCGTGGACGGTGAACGGCCAGACCGGCGCGCGCATCGAGCACCGCGGCGGAGTCGACCACGTCGCGCAGTCGATGTTGGGTCAGGCCGCGTTCGACGAGCTCATCGCCGAGCTGAAGCGGCGCTGCCACCTCAGCTGACGCGTCACGGCGCGGTCCACTCGGCCTCGCTGCACAGCCGGGCGACGGTCTTGAGCTCGCCCTGCTGGGCCATCGGCTCGGAGGAGCACAACAGCCGGCGGCCGCCCACCCGCCGCACCCCGAGCACGCCCTCGGCGCCGGTGGCGACCCGGAACCGCAGCAGCACCCCGTCGGGGAGCGCGAGCGCGCCGAGCGACTCTCCGCCTCCGGCCGCGATGGAGGCCTCGAGCGCGTCGGTGAGCGGAAGCGCGTCGTCGGGGCGCACCTCCATCGTCATCACCTCGCGCCCCTCGGTGCGCACGTGCAGCACGCCGTCCTCGGAGGCCGAGGCCTTCCACCCTTCGGGCAGCGGCACCTTGAGGCCGCCCTTGCCTGCCGGCGCCTTGCCGCCGCCCGAGCCGCTCCCGTTGTCGGGGCACGCCGCGGCGGCGAACAGCAGCGCCGCGGCGACCAGCCGCGGTTTCACTTCGGCGGCGCCGGTGCGGGCGACGGAGGACCGCCCTTCCCGAGGTTCTCCATCTTGGTGGTGCCTTCGAAGATGACGCCCTTGTCCATCGACAGCGCGGGCGACTCGATGCTGCCCTTCACGCGCGCCGGCGGGTGCAGCTCGACCATGCCGGTCGCCTTGATGTTGCCCTCGACCTGGCCGTTGATGATGACCGTGCCGGCCGAGATCTCCGCGTTGACGCGGGCGCCTTCGCCGATCACCAGCACGTCTTTCGTCGAGATCTGGCCCGAGTACTTCCCGTCGATGCGGACCTGACCTTCGAACGACAGCTTCCCTTCGAACTCACTGCCCTTGCCCAAAAGCGTGTGTACGTCTCCCGCGCGGGTCGACACGTTGCTCTCCTTGTTTGCCGGTGCGGAGCTCCCCGCCGGCGAGTCTTTCTTGTCACCGCTGAACAGCGCCATCAGCCATCCCCTTCTTTATCTGCGAATCAAAGCCACGATGCGGTCGAGGTCCTCGTAGCTGAAGAACTCGATCTCGAGGGTTCCTTTGCCTTGTCCCTTCTCCACGATGCGGACCTTCGTCCCGAGCCTGCGTTGCAGGTCTTCGACCATGCGGCGAGCCTCCGGGCTCTGGCGCGCCGCCGTCTTCTTCTTCGCCGCTGCGGGGCCTTGCGTCCGGCCCTCGCGAACCCGGGCCTCGGTCTCGCGCACCGACAGCTTCTCGGCCACGACGGCGCGGGCGAGCGACACCATGTCCGCGGCTTTCTGGAGACCCAGCAGCGCCTTCGCGTGCCCCATGTCGAGCGCCCCCGACTTGAGGTGACCCTTCACCTCTTCGGGAAGCTGGAGGATGCGCAGCGCGTTGGCGACGGAGACGCGGGCCTTGCCGACCCGGTCGGCCACCTGCTCCTGCGTCCACTTCCGCTCGTCGATGAGGCGCTTGTAGCCCTCGGCGAGCTCGAGCGGCTTCAGGTCCTCGCGCTGGAGGTTCTCGACCAGGGCCAGCTCGAAGGCCTCGCCGTCCGAGGCGTCGCGCAGCAGGGCCGGCAGCTCTTTGAGGCCGGCCTTCTGGGCCGCGCGCCAGCGGCGCTCTCCGGCGATCAGCCGGTAGCGGCTGCCGTCCTTGCGGACGAGCACGGGCTGCAGCACGCCCTGGTGCTGGAGCGACCGGGCGAGCTCTTCGACGGCGGCGGAGTCGATCTCCCGGCGCGGCTGGCGCGGGTCGGGGCGAATCTGATCGACCGGCAACATCATGACCCCGGACTTCCCGTCGGCCGTCGGGATGCGGGCGTCGGCGAGCAGCGCGTCGAGCCCGCGCCCGATGGCTCGCTTGCCCGCGGCCGACGGCATCGGCATCTGCATCTTCACGGTGGGGGGCATGGTGAAAGGGGCTCCTTATGCCACGATGCGTGTGGGCTGTGCGTGGCCTTTGGCGCGCCGCGCGTCGCGCCGCATCAGCTCGCGCGCGACCTGCAGGTACGCTTCGCAGCCCTTGCTGCGGATGTCGTACAGCAAGATGGGCTTGCCGAAGCTGGGGCTCTCGGCGAGGCGGACGTTGCGCGGGACCACGGCGCGGAAGACGAGGTCGGGGAACACCTTGCGGACCTCTTCGGCGACCTGGTGCGCGATGTTCGCCCGCGAGTCGAACATGGTGAGGAGGATGCCCTCGCACTCGAGCTTCGGGTTGAAGGCCTTCTTCACCCGCTCGATGGTGCTCATCAGCTGGGCGAGGCCCTCCATCGCGTAGTACTCGCACTGCAGCGGCACGAGCACGGCGTCGGCGGCGGCCAGGGCGTTGAGGGTCAACAGGCCCAGCGACGGCGGGCAGTCGATGAGGACGTAGTCGTACTTCGAGGCGACCCCCTTGAGGGCGTGGCGCAGGCGGGCCTCGCGCATCGGCAGGTCGACCAGCTCGAGCTCGGCGCCGGTGAGGTCGGGGGTGGCCGGCACGACCTCGAGGAACTTGAGCTCGGTGGGGTGCAGCAGCTCGGACAGCGGCCGCTCGTGGATGAGCGCCTCGTAGATGTCGCCGTGGAGCTCGGCCTTGTTGAGCCCCAGGCCGCTGCCGGCGTTGCCCTGCGGGTCCAGGTCGATGAGCAGCGTCTTGCGTTCAGCGGCCGCCAGGCTCGCGGCGAGGTTGATGGCGGTGGTCGTCTTGCCTACCCCACCCTTCTGGTTGCTGATGCAGATGATGCGACCCATGGCGTGGGGTGGGTTGTACCGCGAAGGGCTGACATTGACGGAGGAAAACGGCGGCCGGGGCATGAGGTTTCCCCGGGAAACATGCCGCCGGCCGCCCCCGGGCGCCCCTCAATGTTCCACGTGGAACACCGCCACCGCGCGCGGGTCACCCGACAGCGGCAGCGCGTAGCGCCGGGCGGTCGGGTCCTGGGTCTGCCCCAGCATCGCCACGATGCGGCCTCCGGGCGCGACGTAGGCCTTCGCCAGCGCGCGCCACCCCTCGACCTCCATGAACGCGCGGGAGATGACGACCTCGGCGCGGGGCAGGCCTTCGGCGTCGGGCGCTCCTTCGGCGCGGACGTGGACCGCCTTCACGCGCCCGGCGAGGCCGAGCATGGCGATCGCGTGCTTCATGAAGCCCACCTTCTTCGCCACCGCGTCGACGAGGGTGACCTCGAGCTGGGGCAGCGCGAGCGCCAGCGGAATGCCCGGCAGGCCGGCGCCGGCGCCCAGGTCGAGCAGGCTGCGGGCGCCCTGCACCTCCGGCAGCACCGCGAGCGAGTCGAGCAGGTGCTTGTCGACCACCTCGTCGGGGGCGGTGATGGCCGTCAGGTTCACCTTCTGGTTCCACTTCAGCAGCTCGCGGGCGTAGGCCAACAGGGCGACTTCGGCACCGGGCGGTAACGAAATGCCCAGGCCGCGAACCCCTTCCGACAGGGCTTTATCCACAGGTCTGAGGCCTTTTACGGGTCCCAACCCATCGAAAGGGTTGGTGCACCCGCGGAAGAATGGGTTTCACACACGTTTTCCACAGCTACAGGGATGAAGCGGGTCGTACCTCGTAGAGTCCGGTCCGCTTCAGGTGGACGAGGAGCAGGCCCACCGCGGCCGGCGTCATGCCCGGGAGGCGCTTCGCGTGGCCCACGGTTGCGGGCCGCGCCTTCTCGAGCCGCTCGCGGGCTTCGGCCGAGAGCCCCCGGACCGCGGCGAAGGCGAAGTCGGTGGGGATGCGCCAGGCGTCCGTCAGCTCCGACGTGCGGAACCACGCGGCCTCCGCCTGCGCGATGTACCCGGCGTACTTGGCCTCGGTCTCGACCTCGTCCTGGTCCTCGCGCGGCAGCGGGCTGTCGGGGACCAGCGCGGCGTAGGAGACCTCGGGCCGCCGGAGCAGGGCGAGCTGCCCTGCCCGCTCGAGCCGCTCGAGCTCCTGGGCGATGCGGGCCTTCCGGGCCTCGGTGGCGCCGAGCTCGGCCGCCGAGACGAGGCCGACCCGGTGGCCGTGGGCGCGCAGGCGCAGCTCGGCGTTGCCCTCGCGCAGCCGCAGGCGGTGCTCGCTGCGCGCGGTGAACATGCGGAACGGCTCGTCGACGCCGCGGGTCACCAGCTCGTCGATGAGCACCGCGCCGTGGGCCTCGTGGCGGCCGAGGACGAGGGGCTCTTCTCCCCTCACCTTCAGGCCGGCGTTGATGCCGGCGAGCAGCCCCTGGAACGCGGCCTCCTCGTAGCCGGAGGTGCCGTTGAGCTGGCCGGCGAAGTACAGGCCCGCCACCGCGCGCGTCTCGAGGGTCGGGTGCAGCTGCGTCGGCGGCGCGAAGTCGTATTCGACCGCGTAGCCGTAGCGCACGACCTCGACGCGCTCGAGGCCCACCAGCGTGCGCAGGAACTGAAGCTGCACCTCGGGCGGCATGCTCGTCGACAGGCCCGCCGGGTAGACGAGCTCGGAGGTCGGCCCTTCGGGCTCGAGGAAGACGGTGTGCCGCGGCCGGTGCGCGAAGCGGACGACCTTGTCCTCGACCGACGGGCAGTACCGCGGGCCGCGCCCGACGATGTCGCCCTTGTAGAGCGGGCTGCGGTGCAGGTTCTCCTTGAGGATGCGGTGCGTGTGCTCGTTGGTGAAGGTGACGCCGCAGGTGAGCTGCGGCTGCACGGGGAACGGGCTCCGGGGCGTGCGCAGCGACACCGGCAGCGGGCTCCCCTGCCCCGGCTGGGCCTCGACAGCGTCCCAGTCGATGGACGAGCGCTTCAGCCGCGCCGGAGTCCCCGTCTTGAAGCGCCCGAGCTGGAAGCCCAGCGCCTGGAGCGACGTGGAGAGCCCGGTGGCCGCCGCGTCGCCCAGGCGCCCGCCGATCGACTTCTCCTCGCCCAGGTGCATCAGCGCCTGAAGGAAGGTGCCGGTGGTCACCACCACGGCCTTCGCGCCCAGCTCGCGGCCGTCGGCGAGGCGGACGCCGTGAACGACGCCGGCGTGGGCGAGCAGCGCCGAGACCTCGGCCTCGAGGACCCGCAGGTTCGGCTGGGCCGCGAGCGCCTGCTGCATCACGCGCGCGTAGGCGTCGCGGTCGCAGAGCACGCGCGTGGCGCGGACCGCCGGCCCCTTGCTGGCGTTGAGGGTGACGAAGTGCGTGCCGGCCTGGTCGGCCGCGCGCGCCATCTCGCCGCCGAGCGCGTCGAGCTCGCGCACCAGGTGACCCTTCGCCGTGCCGCCGATGGCCGGGTTGCAGGACATCACCGCGATGCGGTCGGCCTTCAGCGTGATGCCCAGCGTCGAGAGGCCCAGGCGCGCCGCGGCGAGCGCCGCCTCGCAGCCGGCGTGGCCGAGGCCGATGACGATGACGTCGAAGTGTTCCACGTGGAACGTGGCTTTTAACGTGGACGGCCCGGGGTTGGGGAGGCTCCGACGCTGGCCGGTGACAGCTCGCGCGCGGAGCGTTCGTCAGCCGCGCCGGCTGCGGATATCAGCCGGGCATGGGTCGAAGCTTCGGCAGTGTCCACGTTCTCTCCGCAGGGAAAGCCTCGTTCGAGGCCGCGGTCGCGGCCGCCCGGGCGCTCGTCGGCCGCTCCACCGCGCGCCGAATCGTGCTCCGCGAGACGGGCCGGTTCATCAGCGCGTTCGACAGCCAGGGCGCGCTCGACGCGCTGGCGAAGCGGCTGAGCGCCGCGGTGAAGCGTCCGGCGGTGAGCGTCGAGGTTCACGACAGCGACGTGCTTCGCCTCGGCCTGTTCGAAGACGGAGCGCTCGTCGATCGACACCTCACGAACCCCGACTACGACGATGACGACGGAGCTCCCGCGCAGGGCAACGCCGCGCGCTGGAAGCCCGTCCTCGTCGCGCCCGCCCGCGCGCTCTCGCGGGCCTGGTCGAAGCCGCAGATGTTCGCCGAGGAGGCGCTCGACGACATCGCGGCGGCGCTGGGGCTCGAGCCCACCCACGCGCGTGCGGGCTTCGACGAAGCCGACGCGCTCGGCGGCAGAGGCGCCGAGGTCGGCCGGGCAGGGCAGCGGAAGAAGCCTTCGAGCCGGTCGCGGGCCGTGAAGGCGCCGCAGCTCCACCTCAAGGCGCAGATGGAGGAGCGGCTCCTCGTCCCGCGCCTCGAGGCTGAAGCGCGCGAGGGGAGAACGCAGGCCGGCCTCCTCTACTGCGGAGAGCGCGGCGTGCTCGAGCTCACCCTGGCCAACGACGGGCCGGAGGGACGTGGGCTGCGCCTCCGCCTCGACGGCCCCGCGGCCGCGGACGCCTCGTTGCGGTGGGGCGCCGTGCGCATCGTGGCGCACGGCAGCTCGGTCGAGGCGGCGCTGGCCGCCTCCGAGGAAGCGCTCGAGCTGCTGCTTCCAGAGCTGCACGTTCCCGCCGGCGATGCCTTCGGCCGCGACGTCTCGCTTCAGCTCCATGTCGTGGGGCGCGAGCCGGGCTGGAAGCGGCTCGAGGCCTCAGTGGAGGTCCTTCAGCCGCCCAGCCGCGCCGCTCGCGGGACACGCCGCTTCCTCGTGGCGCGGCGGCCTTGAGGCCGCGCGGGGCGCGCTGAGCGTCGCGACGTTCGTTCCCGAGCCCGACTTCCCGCCGCCAGGTCCTGAAATGCGGAGGTCGTCGTCGGCGGCGCGGAGAGAGCCCGCGGCCCACGGGCAGTGGACTCGAGAGCGCGTCGTTGCGCGACGGCGGGTACGAAGTGCCCACTGACGGCTGCCGCAGATGGTCTCGAGAGCACGTCGTTTCCCGACGGTGGGTGCGCAGCCTCGCGCTGGCCGCTGACGGCTCTCCATCGAACCAACGTCCAGGTCCCGCGGAGCTTGGTGCCGCTGGCCGGTCGTTCTCCGGCGTGGCGTCCGGCTGCCACAGTGCGGGAAGGGCTTCCTCTTGGGGGTCGCTTGGCAGGCGCGGCCGGGCACCGGCACGGCGCTCTCCGTCGAGGAGAGCGGGCCAACGCGGAGCGATCCGGCGCCCCACAGGCATCACCAGGTGTCTCCCGTGCCGGACAGCGCTGCGCCGCTCGGCACTGGGCGTCGAGTCTTCACCGTATGCTTCGAGGAAGGTCGACCACCGTGCGCTCCGACGGAGCCTCCGCGACGCGACAGCGGCGCCACACCGGAGCCCCCCAACGAAGCCGCGCGGGTTGGAGCGATGCAGCGCGCGCCGCAGGCAACCATTCCCACGAGCCACTGCGCGCGCTCTGGGGGCCGGAGGCTCGGCGATGCTGAAACGGGCCGGCAGGGCGCCACAGCCGGCTCCTCCCCCCTGGCGAGGACTGCATCAGCGGATGCCACCCCGACGAGAAGTGGGCGTCGGAGGCTCCGCGAGCGACCCGTTGTCGAGGCATTGAGACGGGCCGATGGGCCCCGACATCGCCTCCTCCCCGAGGGGGATGGTCGCTTCGCAGGCGCCCAACCGCATCATCGGACAGCTGCGTCCCGACGAAGACTTGCGGCCCGAAGGGACGCCGGCGGCGGAGCGATGTGACGGGCGCTCGGTCGCGGACCGCTATGGCATCGAGAGGGCAGCTGCCCTCTCGACGAGAGACCGCACCCCCTCGGGAGCCGACGGCTCTGCGATGCGACAGGCGGGCGGGCAGGGCGCCGACGCCGCTTCAATCCTCTCGGGGACGTCTGCGCCCAACCACATCGTCGGGCAGGTGCCGTCCCATCGAGAACTGCGCACTCTCGGGCGCCGGCGGCTACGCGATGCGACGGGCTCTGAAACCGGCGGGCAGGGCGCCGACTGCTCCCTCAACCCCCTGCTTCGCACTCGCCCAACCGCATCCTCGGGCAGGGACCCTTCGACAGGAGCTGCGCGCCCTCGAAGCCGGCGGTTCGGCGGGCGGGGGGACGACGATTGCAGCCTCAAGCCCTCGGGGACGGCCGCTCCTCGCGCACCCAACCGCATCGTCGGGCAGCTGTCCTCCCGTCGAGAACTGCGCGCCCGGGGGGGGCTGGCGGCTCTGCGATGCGACCGCCGGGCGGGCAGGCGCCGATGCAGCCTCAAGCCCTCGGGGACGGCCGCTCCTCGCGCACCCAACCGCATCGTCG
>CALJKW010000072.1 GCA_937980205.1 uncultured Myxococcales bacterium
CTCGAGAACGAGCTGATCAAGAAGCACAAGCCGCGCTTCAACGTTCAGCTCCGCGACGACAAGAACTTCCTCTGCCTGCGGCTCGACACGAGCCACCGGTACCCGCGGCTCGAGACGGTGCGCCGCATCGCGCGCGACGGGGCGCGGTACTTCGGGCCGTACGCCTCGGCGTCCTCCATCCGCGAGACGCTGCGGGTGGTGAACAAGTACTTCCAGCTGCGCACGTGCACCGACTACGCGCTGGAGAACCGCAAGCGACCGTGCCTGCTGTACCAGATCGGCCGCTGCCCGGCTCCGTGCGTGCTGCCGATCGAGCCGCTCGAGTACCGGAAGAACGTCGACGCGGTGATCATGTTCCTCGAGGGCCGCAGCGAGCCGCTGCTCGACTCGCTGCGCACGCGCATGAAGGACGCGGCCTCGAAGCTCGCGTTCGAAGAGGCCGCGCGGCTGCGCGATCAGCTCATCGCGCTGGAGCGCTCGCTCGAGCGGCAGTCGATCGCCGGCACCGAGATGGTCGACCAGGACGTGTTCGGCTTCTACCGCGAGGCCGACCGCATCCTCATCTACGCGCTGTACGTGCGGCACGGGCGCATCAGCGGCGGCCAGCCGTTCTTCTTCAGCGGCCAGGAGTTCCCCGACGACGAGCTGCTCGCCTCGTTCGTGAACCTCTATTACGACGCCGACAACTTCGTGCCGAAGCAGGTGCTGTTGCCGTTCGCTCCGGGGCCGCTCGACGCGCTGAGCGAGCTGCTGTCGGAGAAGAAGGGCGAGCGCGTGAAGGTGCACGTGCCCCAGCGCGGCGACAAGGCCGAGCTGATGCGGCTCGCCTCGCAGAACGCCGAGCGCGCGTTCAGCGAGCGCAAGCGCAGCAAGGAAGAGACGACCGTCGTGCTCGAGCGCCTGCAGCAGCGGCTGCACCTGCGCAACCTGCCCCGGCGCATGGAGTGCTTCGACATCTCGCACTTCCAGGGCAAGTCGATCGTGGCGTCGCAGGTGTGCGCCGTCGACGGAGAGGCCGACAAGAACGGCTACCGGCACTACCGGCTGAAGACGGTGCACTCGAACGACGACTTCGCGTCGATGCACGAGATCCTCTCGCGGCGGTTCCGGCGCGGGCTGTCGGCGGGCGATCTGCCGGATCTGATCGTCATCGACGGCGGCAAGGGCCAGCTCGCCTCGGCGAAGGCGGCGATGAAGGACCTCGGCGTCGAGGGCGTCGATCTCGTGTCGCTCGCGAAGAGCCGCGACCTCGAGGTCGAGGACCGCGACGCCGAGTCGAAGGTGAGCCCCGAGCGCGTGTTCCTGCTCGACCGTAAGGACCCGATCGTGCTGCCGCAGTCTTCGCCCGAGCTGTTCATGCTGACGCGGCTGCGCGACGAGGCACACCGCTTCGCGATCACGTTCCAGCGGAAGCTCGCGCGAAAGCGCGGCCTCGCCAGCGAGCTCGAGCAGATCCCCGGCGTGGGCGAGGGCCGCAAGCGGACGCTGCTCAAGCACTTCGGCAGCGTGAAGCGCATTCGCGACGCGACGATCGAGGAGATCGCCGAGGCCGTCGGGCCGGCGGTCGCCGAGCGCGTGCACGCGTGGCTGCACGGGAAGGCCGACGGCACCGACGAGGTGCGGACGGCGTCGTTGGAAGACGCGGGGTCTCCGGTCGCGGAGTAGGCGTGAGTTTGACGCGGCGGCGTGCGGTGCTTACGTGGTGGGCATGCACGAATCGTGGAAGGCGGCTCGCGCCCGGCTGGCCGCCGCCGGTATCGGGGCTGACGATGCGTACTTCGCTCCGCTGATTCCGCTCGTGGACGTGGCGATGGCCGACGGCGAGGTGCAGCCGGAAGAGGCCGCGCAGCTCGAGCGCGAGGCGCGCGACCTCGTCGCCCGGCTCAACGCCGAGGCGGGCTACGCGGCGTTTTCGGTCGAGCGCGCGCTCGAGGTGCTGATGAAGCTGCGGCGCCTGGCCCCGTTCGAGCTCGCGCAGCTCACGGCCCAGGTCCGCGCCCTGGAGCTCGAGGGCGAAGACGCCGAGGCCGCGTTCTCGCGCATCGTCGCCGGGTGCCTGCGCGTGGCGATGGCGTCACAGACGATGGAGGCAGGCGAGCTCGTGCACTTCTGCAGGGAGGAGCGGCTGCGCATCTACGGGATCCTCCAGTCGCTCGCGATCACCCGGCGCTACACGCCCGGCTCGCGGAGCGGCGAGTCGTAACGTGCGATTTCCGGGCAATTTTCATTGCTCGCAGAAATCGCGCCATGTAAACCGAAGTGCATATGCGGCTGTACCCCAAGGTCATTCCCATCATCGCGCGCGAAGCCGTGCAAAAGCTGATGCAGGAGAACGACATCGAGGTCGAGGCCCTGCGAATCGCCGACGCCGAGATGGATCTCGCAGCGATCATGCGTGAGTACCTGGCGAATGAGGAGCGGGTGAATCAGGCCACCCGCGAAGCCCTCGAGCGCCGCGGGTACGATCACAGCAAGTTCAACCAGGTGAAGCGCGAGATGGCTGACGTCCGCGGCTTCAAGATGGGTGACGAAGGCATCGAGTACGTCATCAATCAGATGATCGAGTTCCTGCTCATCAGCCGGAACGTCGAAGAGGTGTTCTCGGCCGACAACGTGATCCGGGGCAAGGTGTTCCAGATCATGAAGAAGCACCTCGACGTCGACGATCAGATCGACCAGGAAGCGCGCAGCCGCCTGAAGCACCTGCAGGAAGGCACGACGGCTTTCGAGGTCGAGTACAACAAGATGATCGAGCAGATCCGCCGCGCCCGCGGCTTGATCTGAGAAGTCGCCTCCGGCGGGGCAGGGGGCAAGCCCCCTGGACACGGAGCAGATCCGCCGCGCCCGCGGCTTGATCTGAGAGGTCGCCTCCGGCGGGGCAGGGGGCAAGCCCCCTGGACACGGAGCAGATCCGCCGC
>CALJKW010000073.1 GCA_937980205.1 uncultured Myxococcales bacterium
GCGCCCTTGAGCGGCTGCTTGCCCTTGTACTCGGCGCGCAGCGCCATCAGGCCGGGCATCTCCTTCTCGGAGTTGCGGATCTCCTTGCGGCCCCACTCGGCCAGGCTGATGTCCTTCACTTTGTAGGCGGGGAATTCGGTGCGGTGGTCCATGTTCAGTTGCTCCTCTTCGTGGCTACGTATGCGTGCCAGTCGAGCGCCCGGTCAGGGCCCTCGGCGTGAAACGCGGGTGGAACTTCATACTGCGCGGTCAATGACAGCTGTGCGGCGTCGAGCCAGGCCTCGACGGACTTCGGGTCGAACCCCATCCACACGTCTCCCTCGCGCTCGCGCATCGTGTCGTCCTGATGCGGGAGGTAGTCGAGGATGACGAGCTGGCCGTGGGGTTTGAGGAGCCGCGCGAACGCCTGCACCGCCGCTTCGGGGCGCGAGGCGTGGTGCAGCGTGCGTGCGGCGTAGACGAGGTCGGCGCCTCCGGCGGCGTCGGCGCGCTGGACCAGCGCCGCGTCGTCGTAGGTGCCTTCGAAGACCGAGACGTTCGTGAAGCCGCGCGACGCCACGCGCTCGAGCACGCGCGCGAGCTGGCTGCGGCTGCGGTCGACGGCGATGACGCGCTGGTAGAGCGGAGCGAGCACGTCGAGGTTGCGGCCGTCTCCGGTGCCGACGTCGATGGCGAGCGCGCGCTTCGGCAGCACGCCCGACAGCGCCGAGAGGTGCGCGAGGTGATCCGTCGACGAGGAAGCCGCAGGCAGCGCCGCGTCGCCGCGCTCGAAGCGCTCGAGCCCGCGCTCCTCGCGCGCCGCGATCAGCTTCGGCAGCCGCGCGAGCGAGCCGTCTTTGAGGCAGAGGCGGCGGCCTTCGGCGAGCGCCTCGGCGACGAGCGGCTCGTCGTGGCCGTTCACGCGCCGCACCCAGGTGCGGGTGCCGTCCTTGCGCGTCTCGACCAGGTGCGCGGCCTTGAGCGCCGCGACCTTGCGCGACAGCTGCGGCTGCGAGTCTTTGAGCAGCGTCGACAGCTCGCCCACCGACAGCTCGGCCTCGTTGCACAGCGCCAGCACCTGCAGCCGTCCCTCCTCGGCGAAGAGTCGGAACAGCTCGGCTTTCGCGGTCGCCACGGCCATGGGTGCCGCGACATATATGCGTCCATGCGTATGGATGCAACATCGGCAAAATGGGGCCTGTCCCCATTTTTGTAACTGCCTGTTTCGGCTAGCCTCTGCGGCCCATGTTCGCCGCCGTCCTCGCCGTCGCGCTCGCGCAGCAGCCGGTGTCCAACCCGAAGCTGGCGGCGGCGATCGACACGTTCGAGCGGGGGGACATCAGCGCCGCGCTCGACCGCTTCGCGCGCCTGGTCGACGAGCCCGGCCTGAGCCCCACCGAGCGGGCCACGGTTCGCCTCTACTCCGCCGCGTCGTGGCTCCAGCTCGACAAGCCCGACTTCGCCCGCGCGCAGCTTGCCCTCGCCATCGAGCTCGACCCGAACGTGAAGCCCGACCTCGCGCGCTTCCCGCCCGGCCTCGTCGCGCTGTACGCCGAAGAGAGCGCGCGCCTCCCCAGGCGCACTGAAGAGAAGCCTCCGCCGCCTCCCAGGCCGGTCGAGCCCGCGACGTCGAAGCCCGACGTGCAGCCGCCGCCCGCCGTCGCCGGTGACGGGCCGCCGCCGCGCCGCTTCGGCGCCTGGTGGGTTCCTGGGCTCGTCGGCCTCATCGCTGGCGCGTGGGGCGGCTACTTCCTCTCCGTCGCCGACAGCGAGTGGAAGCTGCTCAACACCATGCAGCCGCCGTATCCCGACGTCGCTGAGGCGCGGGCCGCGCGCAACGACGGGCCGCTGCACCTGGGCATCGGCATCGGAGCCGTCGCCATCGGCGCCGTCGGCGTCATCGCCTCGGCGGTGCTCTTCGGTCTCAACCGCGCGTCGACCGAGGTCTCCGTCGGCCCGCTCGCGACCGGCGGCGCGGCGGTCACGCTTCGGGGGGCGTGGTGAAGCGCGCGCTCGTGCTGGTGCTGCTCGCCGCGTGCGACTGGAGCGGCGCCTTCGACGGCTACTGCCTGCGCAGCGGCGCGTGCGACGCCGGCGCGACGGTCGGCGGCGGAGCCGGCGGCTCCACCGGCGGAGGCGGTGGCGGCGGAAGCGGAGGCGGACAGCAACCCTGCACCGAGACGTGCCCCATCGATGGCGGCTGCGCGATCGCGTGCGGCCGGTTGTGCAGGGCTCCGAGCGCCCCGTGCACGACGCGCGGCTGCATCGCCGTCTCTCCTCGGGTGCCAGGCTGGGGCGCTCCGCGGCTCATCGGCGGCAGCTCGACGCGAGACTTCTGGGTCGCCCTCGAGGAGAAGCGCGCCTACCACTGGGCCGCAGACGCCGGCTGGGGCTGTGTCGCGACCGACGCGCTCGTCGACAACCTGGCGCTGTGGGCGGCGGGAGAAGAGGTGTGGATCGCGGGTGACGCCGGGAACCTGCTGCACTGGCAGCCGGGCATGCCGCAGCCGGAAGTCATCTCTCTCGGTACCGCGAGCGTGTACGGCGTCTGGTCCGAAGGCGACGGCGGCGTGTGGGCCGCCTCGCGCGACGGCGTGTTCCGCAGGCGGAGCGACGCCGGCTGGGAGCTTCGCGGCACGCTGGACAGCGAGCCCGTCGGCGGCATGCACGGACAGGCGGTGGGCCCCTTCCCGTACCTCGCGGTCGCGGGCGCAGCGGGCTCCATCGCGACGAACCTCGACGACGGCGGCTTCACCTCGAACGCGCCGGCCACGCGTGAGCTCGCCGGCGTCTACGTCGAGCGCGACGGCGGAGCGTGGGCCGTCGAGGGCTTCGGCGACGGCGGCATCGCCCGCTTCTGGAGGCGTACGCCGGCGGGAGACTGGGTCCCCGACGGTGAGCTGGGCGGCGCGGGCGACTACGCCTACGAGATGTCCGGCGCGAACGGAGTGCCGATGGTGAGCATCAATCGCCTCATCGGCGGTGGCGTGCTCTTGCGTCGCGACCTCATGCTCGGCTGGCAGACGCTCTTCGAGAGCTTCTACTCGCCGGTCGGCGTCTTTGCTCTTCCGTCCGACGAGCTCATCACCTCGACGAACACCTCGTTCGAGATCGTGCGGCACCAGCCCGCGTGCAAGCACGCGACGCCGTCGATCCCCGCGCTCGACACGTTCACCGAGACGCTCAGCCAGAACTGGGAGCCGCTGGGCCTCGGGCCGAGCGGCTACGTCGACGCCGGCACGCTCGTCATTCCCGTGTCGACGGCCATCAACCGCAACGGCGTCGTCGTCACCGGGACGATCGACCAGCCCACGTACCAGGTGACGCTGCAGCTCGTCGCGCCCGCCTCCGGCCCCACGCGCACCGGCTTCGGTCTCGAGGGGTCCGGCTCGCTGACGAACCTCTACGTGGAGAACGGTCAGGTCTTCACGAGCAACCCGGGCGGTGGCACGAGCGGCCCGTTCGCGGCCGCTCCGGTGGCGGGTCGCTACTTCCGAATCCGCCGCAGCGCCACGACCTGGCACTTCGAGACCGCGATGGACCCGAACGGGGCGTGGCAGGAGCTGCACCAGTACGACGAGGCGCTCTCGCAGCCGCCGTCGCGCCTGCTGCTGTACGTGCAGCGCACCGCCGCGACCGTCAGCGAAACGCACGCGTACTTCGACAACCTCAACGTCTGCGAGTGACTCGCGCTCAGCCGCTCAAGCCGAGCCACTCGGGGTTCTGCACGGTTCCGTCGAAGCGCGTGGTCGTCTTGAACGCCTCGAACTCTCCGCGCCGCGCGGCCTCGAGGGTGCGCGCGAGCAGCGCGGTGCGCTCGGCGTCCGGCATGGCTTCAAAGCCCATCGCGATGCGCAGCGCCTGGTCGAGCACGGCTTCGGAGTCGCAGCCGGTGATGGTGGTGTCGACGGGCAGGCTCATCGCGTAGCGCAGGCACTCGTCGGCGGTCGCCACCCTCGCCTTCAAGATGTCTCCGGAGCCGAGCGGCTTCATGCCGAGCACGCCGATGCCCTCGGCCTTGCACCGCGGCAGGACGTCGCGCTCGAAGCTCTTGAAGTGGTGGTCCATCACGTTGAGCGGCAATTGCTGCGCGTCGAACTTCACGCCGTGCTTCTTCGCCTCGTCGAGCATCGCGAGGTGAATCGCCGGGTCCTTGTGGCCGGTGAAGCCGATGAACCGCACCTTGCCCGCCTTCTTCGCCTCGAGGAGCGCGGCGACCGAGCCGTCGTCCGAGAAGACCCGCGCGGGGTCGTCGGGGCGGATCATCTCGTGCAACTGCACGAGGTCGATGACGTCGGTGCGGAGGCGGACGAGCGACTCCTCGAGCTGGCGCGTCGCCGAGGCCTTCGTCTGGCCGTCGATCTTGGTCATCACGAACGCGCCGCTGCGCTTCGCCCACAGCGCGTTGCCCAGGCGCTTCTCGCTCTCTCCGTCGTGGTAGTCCCAGCAGTTGTCGAAGAACGTCACGCCGTGATCGAGCGCGCGGTGCACGATGCGCGTCGCGACGGCGGGGGCCTTCGGGATGCCGAGGTGAAAGCCGCCGATGCCGACGATCGACACGTCGACGCCGGTGCTGCCGAGCTTGCGCTTCGGCACCGTGCCCTGGGGAAGCGGGCCGGCATCGGGGCCGGTCGAGCGGTGGCAGGCCACGAGCGTGAGCAGCGGCACGCTCTCGAGGAGCTGGCGGCGCGAGCAATGTCCGAACATGGGCCCTGCTCGTCACGCCGCCGCGGCGGCGCCGCCACCCAATCTTCGGCTGCGACTTCGGGATGTCACCGCTTCGTGCCCGGCGCGCCGCGCATGATCGTCACCGCGGCGGCGACGACGGGGTCCTGCGCGCGGCTCTGCAGGTGGGCGAACAGCACGCGAACGACCGTGGGCGACTCGAAGAGGATGCGCACGTCGCCGCGCGCCTCGGCGTCCTTCGCCGTGTCGGCGTGCAAGAGCCCCACGCCGGTGCCGCTGGCGACGAGGGTGCGGGTGATCTCCTCGCGGTCGACGCTGACGATGCGCTTCGGGCGGAAGTGGTGCTGAGCGAACAGCCGCTCGGCGGTCTGCCCGCAGCACGCGCTCGAGACCGGGTAGACCCACGGCACGTCGGCGAGCGACTTCAGCTCGCGCGGCCCCAGCTCGGGCGGCCCGACGACGGAGATGCCGAAGCGCGAGACCTCGACGGCCGAGAGCTCGGCGGCGACGTCTCCGCCCTCGTTGTAGAAGCCGGCGTCGAGGCTGCCGTTGCGGATGCCCGCGAGCGTCTCGAGCGAGGTGCCGTGCTTCACCACGACCTCGACGTCGGGGTAGCGCTGGGCCAGCGTGGTGAGCAGGCGACCGACGGCCTCGTTGTTCGAGTTCGCGCTGGCTCCGAGGCGCAGCTTGCCGGCGACGCGGCCCTTGATGCGCGAGGCCTCGTCGACGAGGTCCTGGTGCGCCGCGAGCGTCTGCTCGGCCTTGGCGAGCAGGCGCTGGCCGTCGGCGGTGAGGCTCATTCCCTTGGCCGTGCGCTCGAACAGCGTGAGCCCGACGGCCTCTTCGATCGCCTTGATGTGAGCGCTGACCGACGGCTGGCTCAGGTGCAACAGCTCGGAGGCCCGCGTGATGCTGCGCTCTCGCGCGACCGTCACGAACGTCTTGAGCTGGTACAGGTCCACCGCCCTACACAGCTACTACACGCAGCGGTGGGGCGCTCGGCCGGCGAATGAGCCACTCGGCGACGGCGAGGTTGATGACCCAGGCCGCTCCCATGAGGAAGGCGCGGGCGCCGACCGACGGCTGGCCGAGCGCCAGCATCCACGGAAGGTGCGTGAGCACCTGCGTGCCCGCACCCATCCCGATGGCGTAGGCGCGCAGCATCCACGCTCCGTGGGCTACGAAGTCGCGCCGGAAGACCGCGGCGACTCCGAGCACGAGGGACACCAGCATCGCGGACCCGAAGACGTAGCGGATGACCGCGAGCACGGCGCCGTCTTGCGCCGGCAGCGCATACGTCGCCTGCATCCACAGCCCCGTCGAGGCGGCGACGAGGCCGAGCGGCGCGAGCACCCAGCCGGCGCCGCGGTGCCAGCGGGGAAAGCGCCGGCGGAAGCCGCTCGCGAGCTGCAGCGGTCCGAGCACCGCGTAGAACGTCACGCTCACGATGTGCAGCACCACGGGCGCCGGCGCGGCGAAGAAGCGGGCGTTCTCGGGCGTCACCGGCGCGCCGGTGGCGAGCTCGACGAGGCGGAGCGCTCCGAAGACGAGCGGCACGGCGGCGAGCAGCAGCAGCAGGAGCGTCTTCATCGCGTCACCCACGCCGAGAGGAAGAGGCCGAAGCCGAACACCGTGTGGGTGGCGAGGCTCTTGAGGCTGTTGAGCACCGGCGCCGGAGTCTTCGTCGACGCGATTCCAGCCCCGAGCGCGGGCTGCAGCACGAGCAGCGGCGCCGCGACCGTCACCACTCCGATGAGCAGCGCCGGCCACAGCGACGGTTCGCGCGCCCACTGCAGGCCGAACGTCGCCAGGAGCAGCGCCGCGAAGCCGATGCCGATGGAGTAGTGCGCGGCCCAGCCGAGGGCGAGCTCTCCGCGCACGGGCGCGGCCTTCGCGATGCTCTGGTGGATGAGCTGACCGTCGCGAAGGTGGCCGAGCCACCGGCCGAGGAAGGCGAAGTTGAGCGAGGGGACTCCGAGGCGGCGGAGCAGGGCGGCCCACACGTCCATCACGAAGGTGGCGCCTGCGCCGATCACCACCGCGCGCACGAGGAACTCGAGCTTGTCGTTCATGCAGACAAGGTGCGCCCGCGCGCGCCGAACGTCCAATCGTCGTTTCTGAGGTCAGCCCCCGGAGTTGCTGAGGGGGGCTCCCGGCCGCCGCTCGAACAGCAACCACACGATCGCCGCGATGCCCGCGGCGACGCCGACCCCCGCGAGCGCGTAGCCCGCGTACTGGCGATACGCGGCCGAGGTGTCCGTCACCGGCGAGAGCGCAGAGGTGAGGATGAGCACGCCTCCGCCGATCGCGACGAACAGCCCGGCCGCGCCGATGACGAGCGGCACGTTCGAGAACTGGCGCTCTCGCGCCGGTACCGGCTTCTGCTCCGCGGCCGGCTGTACGGCGATCGCCTCGGCCGGAGCCGCCGGCGCCGGCCCGGCTTCCGCTACGGCGGGCGCGGGCTCTTGAGGGCGCGGCAGCGGCTCGAGCACGGCGGTGACGTTCGGCCGCGTGCCGGCGACGCAGTCTTGCGTGCGCTCGAGCGGCTGATGGCCCTCGAGCGTGAAGCGGAACGTGTGGCGCCCGGCGTCGAGCGGCACCGTGAGCGGAGTCGAGCCCGCGGGGTCCGCTCCGTCGACGCTGACGAGCGCGCCTTCCGGCTCGGAGTAGAGCTCGGCGTGGACGAGCTCGGCCCGCAGCGCGTCTCTCAACTTCAGCGCCTTCTTGTCGCGCGGCTTCTTGAGCAGGTGCTCTTCGACGAGCTCGAGGGCCTCGAGCGTGTGGCCCGCCTTGCGCTCGCACTCGGCGCGCTTCGGCAGCGGCCGCACGCGATCGCACGAGACCGTCGCCACGAGGAGCATCGCCAGCAGCACGGTCAGCGCCTTTACCAACACTGACGGCCCGAGCCGACGGCGTTCGCGCGGGGAAGGGCCGCGCCACAGCGCCTGCGTGCAGTGTTCCCACCCGGCTACACCGCACGAGCGCGCTGATGGTACCGCGCCGACCCGGGGGCACTTTTTTCCAGGTGCCGCGCTTGCAGGTCACCCCGGTGCATGAACCTCAAATTTTATGAAGAGTCGCTCGCGCGCCACGGGCTGGCGAGCACGGTCTATTACGGGTTGTACCGCTGTGCGAACCGCCTCACCGACGCGGCGCTGTGGAACATCCTCGTTCTCACGATGGATCGCGTCGACCGCAGGCTGTTGGACGAGGCGTGTGTCGAAGAGGTGACAGCCGAGACGCTGAGACCTTTTGTCGGGAAGGGCAACACGCTGACGCACGAGTTCCTCGACCAGGCGACCGCGCGCGGCGATCGCTGCTTCGCCGTGTTCTGGGCCGGGCGCCTCGCGAGCTACGCGTGGTACGCGCACCGACCCACGCCGCTGCTCACGCTCGGCGAAGACGTCGTCCTGCGCTTCGACCCACGCTGGGCCTACCTGCACAACGGCTTCACGCATCCGCTGCACCGCGGCCTGCGGCTGTATCCGATGCAGCTGGCGATGGCGCTCAAGACGCTCACCGCAGAGGGCCGTGAGGGCCTCATCTCGTACGTGGCGTCGTCGAACTTCGCGGCGATGAAGGCCGCCCGCGGCATGGGCTTCGAGCAGGTGGGGCGCTTCGCCGCGATCCGCGTGGGCGGGCAGGTGCGTGGGAAGTTCCTGGGCGGCTGCGACGCCTACGGGCTTCGGCTGGAGCAGCCGGGTTCGCGTGCGGCGTAGGCTGAACCCGACCGCGACCGCGAACCCGCCCCGGCTCTTCCTTCCTTGGCGAGTCGAAGCTCAGCTGCGGGTTGAACTGCGTGACGCGGTCGGCGCAGCGGCAGCCGACCGCCGACACGGCGAGCACCAGAACGAGGGGGCGCGTGACGCCTGGAGGCCGGCCGCCGCGCGAAGGCGCATCGCCCTCACGGAGCGCAGATGCCGTCCGTGCCAGGACACCCGAAGCCCGTCATGTCCATCGTGCAGGGGGGCGCGGCCACACAGCGAAGGTCGGCTCGGCAGAACCGCACACCGGTCAGGCCGCCGCCTCCGCCGTCGGTGAAGCAGGGCTGCCCGCAGCCGAGCCCCCCGTCGGACAGCGAAAGCCCGCAGACCCCGTCGACCTGATCACCGCTCAGCGGGCACCACTGCCCGGCCAAGGCCGCAGTGCACGGCAGCGAGCAGTAGCCGCCGTCGAGGCCGGTGTCGCAGAGGCCGACCCTGCACGGCATCGCCGCCGAGCACGTCTCGCCGACTCCGCTGCACATGCAGCCCTGCAGGAGCAACACGACCCCGAGCACGCGTCTCATGCGCGGGCGCATGAGCAAGCGACGTACCGACGCGCGCCACTCTCGGCCGACGCATTGGAGCGCGCGAGCGCAGCATCGAGCGCGACAGCGGCGTCGCGGCCGACGACCGACGACCGACGACCGCAAGACCGACGCCCCCACGAACCCAAGCCCCGCGCCCCCGGCGGCCTTCGCCCGAACATCATTTTGTGCATTGACGATGCATACAGCATGCATATACATGCACGCATGATGAATACCCGAATCGGCGTCTTCGGCGGCTCCGGCTTCACGGGCATCGAGCTCGTGAACCTGCTCGCCCGCCACCCGCACGCTCAGCTCGTGACGGTCACCTCCGACCGCTGGGTCGGCGAGCCGGTTCGCGGTCTGCCGAAGCTGAAGTACGTGACGCCCGACGAAGGCGCGCAGAGCAAGCTCGACATCGCGCTGCTGGCCACGCCGGCCGAGGTCTCGCTGAAGCTCGCGCCGCAGCTGCTCGCGCGCGGAAGCCGGATTATCGACCTCAGCGGCGCTTTCCGCCTGAAGGACGCGACCCTCTACCCGAAGTTCTACGGCTTCGAGCACCCGCACCGGGACCTGCTGCAGGAAGCGGTCTACGGCCTGCCCGAGGTCCACCGCGCCACCGGCCGCCTGGTCGCCAACCCCGGCTGCTACGCCACCGCTGCGGCGCTCGCCCTGCACCCGCTGTTGAAGGCCGGCGCCATCGACCCCGACAGCGTGGTCATCACGGCGGCGTCGGGCGTCTCGGGGGCCGGCCGGAAAGCATCCGAAGAGTATTCATTCATGGAGGTCTCCGACGACTTCCGCGCCTACAAGGTCCTCAAGCACCAGCACACGCCGGAGATCGCCCAGACGCTCGGCGTGAAGGGCCTCGTCTTCGTCCCCCACCTCTTGCCCGTGCAGCGCGGCATTCTCTGCACCGCGGTCGCGAAGCTCACCAGGTCGCCGGGCGCGGTCATCGCCGACGCCTACGGCAACGAGCCGCTCATCAGGGTGCGGCCGAGCGCCGACGCCGTGCGCATCGCCGACGCGGTGCGGACCCCGCTCTGCGTCGTCGGCGCGTCGACCGACGGCGAGCGCGTCGTCGTCACCACCGCCATCGACAACCTGCTCAAGGGCGCCGCGAGCCAGGCCGTGCAGAACCTGAACCTGATGCTCGGCTGCTCCGAGACGGAAGGGCTGCTCTAAGTGAACGTCGCGAAGGGCTTCCTCTTCTCCGGGGTGCACGCCGGCATCAAGCCGCAGCGCAAGGACCTCGCGCTCGTCTACAGCCCGACCCCGTGCGCGGCCGCGGCCTGCCTCACCGTGAACAAGGCGAAGGCCGCTCCGGTGATCGACGCGCAGGGGCGCCTGCCCGCGTCGGGCATTCACGCCGTGCTGATCAACTCGGGCAACGCGAACGCGCTGACCGGCGCCGCGGGCGTCGAAGACGTCGGCGTCGTCACCCAGGCGACGGCGAAGGCGCTCGGCATCGAGGGCGGCGTGCTGATGGCGTCGACCGGCGTCATCGGCCACAAGCTGCCGCGCGAGAAGATCATCGCGGCGCTGCCGAAGCTCACGCAGGGGCTCATCGCGGCCCCCGAGCTCGCCGCCGAGGCCATTCTCACCACCGACACGCGCGTGAAGCTCGCGTCCCGCACCGCCCGCGTGGGCGGGAAGATGGTCACCATCTCGGCGATCGCGAAGGGCAGCGGCATGATCGCCCCGCAGCTCGCCACCGTCATCGCGGTCGTGACGACCGACGCGAGCATCACGCCGCCGATGCTGCAGGCGGCGCTGTCGGCCGCGATGAGCGACAGCTTCAACAACCTCACCGTCGACAACGACATGTCGACGAACGACGCCGTCTTCGCGCTCGCGAACGGCGCCGCGAAGAACGTCACCATCGCGGACCCCGGCCCCGACCACGCGGTCTTCACCCGCGCGCTCGCCGCGGTGTGCACCGAGCTCGCCCGCGAGGTCGCCTCCGACGGCGAGGGCGCGACGAAGCTGCTCGAGGTGACGGTGAAGCACGCGCCCGACGAGACCGTCGCGCGCGACGTCGCGAAGAGCGTCGCCGGCTCGGCGCTGGTGAAGGCGGCGGTCTTCGGCTGCGACCCGAACTGGGGCCGCGTGCTCGCGACCGTCGGCGCCCGCGCCGGCTCGCAGGGCTGGGCCGTCGACCCCCACGCCGCGAAGGTCGTCATCCAGGACCTCACCGTCTTCGACAAGAAGCCGACGCTCGCCGAGCCCGAGCGGCTGAAGGCGCGCATGCGCGAGCCGCAGGTGCGCATCGACATCGACCTGCGCGCGGGGAAGAGCTCGTCGACCGCGTGGGGCTGCGACTTGAGCTACGACTACGTGAAGATCAACGCGGACTACAGCTCGCTCATCAAGCCGGCCGCGGACGGCAGCGTCGAGAAGGACGATCGGCTGAGCAACTACTCGCCGAAGTTCAAGGTGACCCTGATCACCCAGGCGCTCGGGTACATCTCCCGCTTCTCGGGCAAGCGCTGCGTGCTGAAGGTCGGCCGCCAGATGCTCGGCAAGGACTCGCTGATGCAGGCGTTCTGCGAGGACGTCTCGCTGCTCAAGAGCGTCGGCATGGTGCCCATCGTGGTCCACGGCGAAGCGCCGGGGAACGACAAGGAGGACGCGAAGCTGCGCGAGCTGCTCGTGAACGCCTCGACGAACGCGGGGCTCGTCTCGCTGATTCACCGCAACGGAGCGACCGCCGTCGGCATCAGCGGCCACGACGGCGCGCTGCTCAAGGCGAAGGCGAACAACGTCGGCTCCGACGACTTCGCGCTCGGAGAGATCACCGAGGTGAAGACCGAGCTGCTCGAGATGTTCCTGACCCGCGGCTACGTGCCGGTCATCGCGCCCGTCGGCATGGCGCAGGACGGCTCGCAGGTGCCGCTCGACGGAGACCGCGTCGCCGCCGAGGTCGCCTCCGCCCTCGGCGCCGACAAGCTCGTGTACCTGACCGGCCGCGCCGGCATCACCGAGAACGACGATCTGCTCAGGCAGGTCACCTCGACCCAGGTCGAGTCGAAGCTCGGCACCGGCGTCTTCACCCCCAACATCGAGGGGAAGGTGAAGGCCGCCCTGCACGCGCTGTCCAAGGGCGTCGAGCGCGTGCACGTCATCGACGCCCGCATGCCCCACTCGCTCATCGCCGAGCTCTTCACCGATGAGGGCGTAGGAACGCTGGTGACCCGTGGCTGAGAACAAGCAGGCTCAACGCCCCACTCACCCTGGCCCGCTTCCCTACGAGGGCAGAGGGAGCTCCGCGATCGAGCGTCGCGAGACCATTCGTCGCCTCATCCGCTCGCGCGTCATCTCGACGCAGGAAGAGCTCGGCGAGCTGCTCGCGCAGGAAGGCTTCGAGGTCACGCAGGCCACGCTCAGCCGCGACCTCGCCCGCCTCGGCGCCCGCCGCGCCCCGCGCCTCGAGGGCGGCTCGGCCTACGAGCTACCCGACGCCCCGGTCGCCGAAGGCCCCGAGCACCTCGCGCAGATGCACCACCTCGTCACCACCATCGACGAGGCCGACGCGCTCGTCCTGGTGCGCACGTTGCCCGGCGCGGCCTCGGTCGTCGCGCTCGCCATCGACAAGGGCCGGCCCGAAGGCGTGCTCGGCACCATCGCCGGCGACGACACCATCTTTCTCGTACCGACCCGGGGCGTGCGGCCCGGACGCGTCGCGAAGACGCTCCGCACCATCTGGAAGAAGGGAAACTGAAAACCTCGGGGGCTTGCCCCCCACCCCGCCGGTAGGCGGAAAGAGTGGTCCATCCGTACTGGAGAGAAAAATCCATGAAGAAGCGCGACTTCCTGAAGCTCGCTGACCTGTCGCTCGAAGAGACGCAGGCGCTGTTTCACCGCACCAAGGTGCTCAAAGAGGCGCGCGCCGAGCGCCGGCTCGTGACCACGCTCGCCGGGCGCACGCTGGTGATGATCTTCGAGAAGTCGAGCACGCGCACGCGCCTGTCCTTCGAGGCCGCGATGTCCCAGCTCGGCGGCCACGCCATCAACCTGCCCGTCGCCGACTCCCAGCTCGGCCGCGGAGAGAGCGTCGCCGACACCGCACGCGTCATCAGCGGCTACGCCGACGCCATCATGCTCCGCACGTTCGAGGACGCGCGGCTCGCCGAGTTCGCGAGGCACGCGAGCGTCCCCGTCATCAACGGCCTCACCGACGGCGGCCACCCGGTGCAGCTGCTCGCCGATCTCTTCACCATCCTCGAGCGGTTCGGAAAGCTCGAGGGCCTCAAGGTGGCCTTCGTCGGCGACGGCTCGTCCAACATGGGCGCGAGCTGGGTCGAGGCGGCCGACCTCTTCAAGCTCGACCTGCGCTTCGCCTCGCCGAAGGGCTACGTGCCGAAGGGGCGCGCGAAGGTGATGTCTCCGCAAGACGCGGTGAAGGGCGCCGACGTCGTCGCCACCGACGTGTGGACCAGCATGGGCCAGGAGAAAGAGCGCGCGGCTCGACTCGCCGCGTTCAGCGGTTACATCGTGGACAGCGCGCTGATGGCGAACGCGCCGGACCACGCGATCGTCCTGCACTGCCTGCCGGCACACCGCGGCGAGGAGATCAGCGACGAGGTGATCGAAGGGCCGAAGTCGGTGGTATGGGCCGAGGCCGAGAACCGCATGCACGTGCAGAAGGCACTGCTCGAGAGGTTGATGCTGCAATGAAGATTTTTCTGATTGGCTCGGGCCCCGCCGTCGAGGGCCAGGTCACTTCCCACGCCACCCGAGCGTTGCGCGAGCTCGGCCACGAAGTCGTGCTGCTCGAGCCCAGCCCGGTGAGCACCGCCGAGGCGCACCGCACGTACCTCGAGCCGCTCACCGCCGAGGCGGCCCAGCGCGTCATCGCCGCCGAGAAGCCCGACGCCATCCTCGCCGGAATCGGCCGCGCCTCGACCGAGCTCGCCCTCGAGCTGAAGGCCTCGCTCGGCGGCGTGAAGTGGCTCGGCCCGTCGCCGACGCAGCTCGCGATGAGCGCTCCGATGGGAGCCGACGTCGTCGTCGAGACTGCCGGCGGCAAGCCGCTCGGCCAGCTCGCCGTCGAAGGCGACACCTGGGTGTGTCCCGCACCGAAGCACGAGCCTGCGCTCGACGCGGCGGCGACCAAGGCGCTCGCCGAGGTCGGCTTCACCGGCTGCGCGCGCGTGCTGTTCAAGAGCGGCAAGCTGCTCGGCATCGACCCGATCGTCGGCGCCCCCAGCGCGTTCTCGTCGAAGGCGCTCGGCCTCTCGCTTCCGCGCCTCGCGGTGCGGCTCGCGCTCGGCCTGCCCGCCGACGAGCAGCCCAAGCCGAACGGCCCCGCGGTGCGCCGCATCGTCCAGGGCGTCGAAGTGATGACGGTGCCGAACGCGGCGCCGCCGGTCGCGCCGGGGAAGAGCGTCGTGGTGCTCGCCGCCGCCGGCGTCGAGGACACGGTCCGCGCGCTGGGCTTCGAGCCCATCGTCATCGACGCCGACCCCTCGGCGCTCGCGCGCAACGTCACGCGCTACTACGAGCCGTGCGAGCTCGAGCCCGTGCTCGCCGTGTGCAAGAAAGAGCAGCCGCGCGGAGTCATCGTGCAGTTCGGCGGCCGCGCCGCGCTGCAGCTCGCTTCGAAGCTCGAGGCCGCGGGGGTCACCGTCCTCGGCACGAAGCCCGCCGGCCTGCAGCGCGCGCTCGACCGCGAGCAGTTCGCCGGGGTCGTCGCCACGGCCGGCCTGCAGCAGCCCGCGCAGGCCGTCGCGCCGACGCTCGAGCAGGCGAAGGTCCTCGCCGCGCGCATCGGCTACCCGCTGCTCGCGCGCTCGGGCGCCGCGCTCACCTACGCCGCCGACGCGACCGAGCTCGAGGCCGCCTTCCAGCCCGGCGTCCTCTTGCAGGCGTTCCTCGCCGAGGCGACGCAGGCCGTGGTGCCGCTCTTGCGCGACCGCACCGGCAAGGTCGTCTTCGCGGGCATCGTCGAGCACGTCGAGCAAGCCGGGGTCCACGCCGCCGACGCGGCGTGCACGCTGCCTCCGCACTCGCTCAAGCCCGAGCTGCAGGAGCGCCTCAAAGACGCCGCCACGGCGCTCGCCGAGCGGCTCGAGATCGTGGGCCTGCTCGATGTCCACTTCGCGCTGCAGGGCAAGGCGGTGTGGGTGCTCGAGGCGAACCCGCGCGCGACGCGCACGCTGCCGTTCGTGGCGAAGGCGACCGGCCTCGACCTCGCCGGCATCGGGGCTCAGCTGATGCTCGGCCGCACGCTCGAAGAGTGCGGGCTCACCGAAGACCCGGTGCTCGAGCACTGCGCGGTGCGCGAGTCGGTGTTCGACGAGAACGTGCAGCTGGGCCCGACGCAGCGCTCGACGGGCGCCGTGATGGCGGTCGCCGAGTCGCTGCCCATCGCGTTCGGGAAGAGCCAGCTCGCCGCCGGCACCGCGCTTCCGTCGAGCGGCACCGTCTTCATCTCGGTGCCCGACGACGACAAGCCCGCGGTGGTCGATCTCGCCCAGCGCCTCACCGCGCTCGGCTTCTCGCTCACCTGCACGCGCGGCACGCGCGACTACCTGCAGCGCAAGGGCGTGTCGTCGACGCTGCAGCGGAAGGTCCGCGAGGGCACTCCGCACGTGGCCGAGGCCATTCGCGAGAAGGGCATCGCCATGGTCATCTGCGCCGTCGGCTTCCACGACTACGCCGACTGCGCCGAGATTCGGCGCGCCGCCCGCGCCGCGAACGTGCCGAACTTCACCACCGTCGAGGCCGCCCGCATGGCGGTGGCCGCGCTCGAGGCGATGGCCGCCGGCGCACGCAGCGTCGTGCCGCTGGAGAAGCTGCTGCGCCGCTGATAGACGCCCCGGCCCGTGTCATCGAAAGAGCAGAACGCCTTCGTCTTCACGGCGTTGGTCGCGTTCCTGCTGCACTTCATCGTCGCGCATGTGAGCCCCACGCTCGTGTGGCCGGACGAGGTGTTCCAGACGCTCGAGCAGGGCCACCGGTGGATGTGGGGCTACGGCGTCGTCCCGTGGGAGTTCCGCGACGGCGTGCGCTCGTGGGTGCTGCCCGGCCTGCTCGGCCTGGTGATGCGCGCGACCGCGGGCCTGGGGCCCGGCAGCTACGGCTACCTGCTCGGAGTGCGGCTGTTCCTCTCGCTGTGCTCCATCGTGCCCGTCGTCATCGCGATGCTGTGGGCGCGGCGCGCGAAGCTGCATCACTTCTGGATCGCCGGCCTCGCCACCGCAGTCTGGTTCGAGCTCGTCTTCTTCTCTTCGAAGGCGCTCACCGAGGTGATGGCTGCGTACACGCTCGCGCCCGCGCTCTACTTCTCGGTCGCCGCCCGCGAAGACCCGCCGCCCTCGCGCGCCGCCATCTGGGCGGGCCTCTTCTGGGGCCTCACCGTCTCGTTCCGCATGCACCTCGCTCCGGCGGCGGCGGTCGCCATCGCGTTCATCTGCGAGAAGGAGCTGCGGCTGTGGAAGCAGCTCGTGCCCACGGCCGCTGCCGTCGTGCTCGCGTACGGCCTCGTCGACTGGATCACCTGGTCGTACCCGTTCCAGTCGTTCATCGAGAACTTCCGGGTGAACATCTTCGAGGGCAAGGCGGCGACGTTCGGCGTCGAGCCTCCCTGGGAGTACCTGCGCTGCTTCGCCATCGTGTGGAGCTGGGGCGGCGTCGTGCTGCTCGGCCTCGCTGCGTTCTCGTTCAAGCGCTGGCCGGTGCTCGGCGTCACCGCGCTGTTCATCTTCGTCGTCCACTCGGCGATCGCGCACAAGGAGTACCGCTTCATGGCGCCGCTGTTCGTCGTGCTCGTCATCGCGGCGTCGCTCGAGCTCGCCCGGCTCGTCGAGGCGCGGCGCGAGCTCGGCCTCGCCGCCTGCCTGCTCTTCGTGCTCGCCTCGGCCGACGGCGCGCGCCGCTACGAGCTCAAGGACCTCACCCCGCGGTTCAAGTCCACGAACCTGCCGCCGTACCCGATGTGGACGATTCGAAATCGCGAGATTCGCCTCGTCGCCGCGCTCTCGACGCGGGAGAACCTCTGCGGCTTCGCCGCCATCGCCGTCGGCTGGGGCTGGACCGGCGGCTACACCCACCTGCACCGGGACGTGCCGTTCTACGAGGTGCGCACGCTCGAAGAGCTCGAGCAGTACAAGAACCACTTCAACTACGCCATCTCCGACGTCGACAACGCCGAGAAGCTCGCGCCGATGGTCATCGAGCAGTGCTGGGACAGCACCTGCCTCTACCGCCGCGACGGGCCGTGCGAGCCGCCGGGCGACTACTCGTTCAACGCGTACCTGAAGAACACCGGCATGTGAGCGTGCTATGGCCGCCCGTCGATGAGCCGACGGGGGCTGAGGGCATTGATCATCGGGAGCTCTGCGCAAGATGCAGAGCTGCTCTTGCAGCACCTCACGTGGGCGTGGGACGTGACACACCGCCGCGTCGAGAACGAGTCCGAGCTGCGCGAGGCGCTCGCCGCCGCCAGCTGGGACGTGGTGCTCTGTGACTGCGAGCTGCCGGGGCTCGGCCCCCTGCGCGTGCTGGCGGTGATGCGCTCGTTCGACCTCGACGTGCCGCTCATCATGCTCTCGGGCGCCATCGCCGAGGAGCACGCCGTCGACGCGCTGAAGGCCGGAGCGCACGACATCGTCATCAAGGGCCGCTGGGCCCGCCTGCCGTCGACCGTCGAGCGCGAGCTGCGCCAGGCCGAGGCCCGCCGCACCCGCCACGCCGCCGAGGCCGCGCTGCGCGAGAGCGAAGAGCGCTTCCGCACGCTCGTGCAGTCGATGACGGATCTCGTCGTCACCTTCGACAGGGACCAGCGCTGCACCGGGGTCTTCGGCCAGTGGCCGGCGACCTCCCAGTTCGTGCCGAGCCAGTTCCTCGGCAAGCGCATCAGCGAGATGCTGTCGAAAGACCCGGCGCGCGTTCACGAGGACGCCAACGCCCGCGCCCTCGCCGGCGAGACCGTGCAGTACGAATACGTCGGCGTCACCACCGGCCGGCACTACCAGTCGTCGATGGCGCCGATGCGAGGAGCCGACGGCTCGGTATCCGGAGTCCTCGCCGTCATCCGCGACATCACGCGCCTCAAGGAGCTCGAGAGCCAGCTCATCGCCACCGACCGGCTCGCCGCCGTGGGGATGATCGCCGACGGCTTGAGCGACGACCTCAACAACTCCCTCGCCACGCTGACGCTCAACCTCGACCTCGTCTTGAGAGAGCTGCAGCAGGATGGCGTGCGCGATCGCATCTTCGACGTCCGCGCCGCGGCCGAGCGGGTCCGCGTCGTCGCGCGAGATCTGAAGGTCTTCTCCCGCACCGAAGACGCGCCGGCAGAGCTCGACGTCGAGGCCGTGCTCGACTCCGCGGCGCACCTCGCCGTCTCCGAGCTGTTGCCTCGCGTGCAGCTGCACAAGCGCTACGCCGCGGTGCCGCCCGTGTTCGGCAGCCGGTCGTTGCTCGGTCAGCTGTTGATGGGGCTCATCGTCGCCGTCGCGCGCGTGACCTCGGCGTCGGTGCGCCAGCCGCGCGAGGTCGAGCTCACGACGCGCTTCGAGGCAGAGCAGGTCGTGGTCGAGGTGTCCGGCACCGAGCCCGTGGTGAACGCCGAGACCGACGTCGGCCTCGCCGTCTGCCGCAGGCTCGCCGAGGCGCTCGGCGGCCAGCTGCGCATCGAGGCGGCCGGCTGCCGGCTGACGATGCAGCGCTCGAAGCCGTCGTCGGCCACGGCTGCGACGGCGCCGAGGCCGACCGCCGCTGCGGGCCGGCCGCGCGGCCGCGTGCTCATCGTCGACGACAACGCGGCGCTGGCGCGCTCACTGGTCCGCCTCGTCGCGCCCGATCACGACGTCGAGTATGTCGAGAGCGCGCGCGAGGCGCTCGAGCTCGTCGCCTCGGGCCGCCGCTACGACGCGATCGTGTCGGACCTGATGATGCCGGTCATGTCCGGCATGGAGCTTCACGCCGAGCTCGACCGCATCTGTCCGGACCAGGCGGGCCGCATGGTGTTCATGACCGGCGGAGTCTTCGTCCCCGAGGCGCGCGACTTCCTCGACCGCGTGCCGAACTGGCGGCTCACGAAGCCGTTTCCGCCCGAGCAGCTGCTCGAGTTCATCGACCGCTACGTCGAGCGCTGAAGCGCCGGCTCAGGGACAGGCGAACGAGCTGCCGGGCCAGATGTTCGAGACCGTGTTGCGCGGGTTCGCGTACTCCATCGCCATCTCCGCGAAGGTGTTCACCCCGGGCGCGTCGATGATGTAGCCGAGCAGCGCCGAGCTCGCGGGCACGACCAGCAGCCCCGGCCGGCCCGGCTTGCTCGCGCCGCGGCGGTTGCAGTCGAGGTTCGGCCCCAGGGTGACCGAGGTGACGCCATCCAGCTTCCAGCGCGACACGATGGTCTCGTTACCGTCGAGCAGGATGACCCAACCGAAGTCCGTGACGACGACGGTGCCCTCCCCCTGGGTGAGGATGACCCACCCGCGGTTGCCGTAGATGCCTGCGGGGCCGAGCGCCGTGTTCCCGCCGTTCTTGTCGAGCGTCAGCGTCGTGCCGTTCACTTCGAGCAGCGTGCTCTGCGTATCTCTCGTGACGAAGCTGCTCACGGCGGGAGGGACGAGCTCGCTCAGCGTGAGCCCCTGATTGGGCCGCTGCTGCGTGGCGCGGACCGTCTTCGACGCGTCGGTGAGCTCGACGTACGAGAAATAATCGTCGAAGCCGATGCCGTAGCGCGTCGGAGAGAAGCCCCCGTCGGTGAGCGGCTGCGACCGGATGATGGCCTCCGCGCCCGTCGTGCCGAAGCGGCGCGAGTTGATGCGGAGCTCGTCGGCGTTCCGGTCGAGCGCGATGACCACGTCGTCGTGCGCCGCGAGGCCCGCGACCGAAGCGGTCTCGGCGATGACGTCGCCGGGCACCGTCTCGCACTTGTCCGTCGGCGCGGTCGGCCGGTGCGCGGTGACGAGGTTCTGCCCGCGCCCGAACACGAAGACGGGCGCGTCCTGGCCGGCGGTGTGGCTCAGCGCGACCGTCGGCATGCCGTTCGAGACGCCGGGCTGGGCGGCGCAGCCTCCCGGCACGAGGCCGCCGTCGAGCACGTAGCGCGACTCCGGGGCAGACATCATCGCGCTGACGTTGCGGACGACGTGCACCACGCCGGCGTCGTCGCTGTGCGGCGCCACGACCGGCGGCTGCGCGATGTTCAGGCCCGTGAAGGTCCAGCCCGGGACGCCGGACTGGGAGAACCGCGCCACCATGCCGGCAGGGTTCGCCGCGATCAGGTCGCCCGTCGGGGCGAACGCCGGCGTCATCGCGTTCGGCACCATGATGTTCCGGAACGCGTAGCGCGTGACGTCGAGCGACTCGACGTTGGAGTAGCCGCGGCCTCCGTCGACGAGCTCCACGTTCGCGCGCACGTAGAACGTGTCGCGGTCGGACGGCATCGGCGGCAACCACAGGTACGCGGCGAGGCACCGGCACGTCGTGTCGGCGCAGTTGCAGCCGGTGCCGGTGATGTTGCCGGCGTCGATCCACCCGGCGTCGGTGCCCAGCTCGAGGACCACGCGCGCCAGACCGGTCACGTCGAGCCGCACGTTCACCGACTCGTCGCGCTTCCACGCCAGCGGCGCCTGCGCGTCGAGCTCGGTGTGCATGCCCGCCATCGTGCGCGTCGGAGCCGCCGGCAGCGTGATGGTCGGGGGGATGATTCCCGGCGCGCCGCCGCCCGCGCCGCCGCCCGCGCCGCCGCTTCCGCCGCTGCCACCGCCACCGCCAGCGCCTCCGCCGGTTCCTCCGTCGGCGCGCAGCACGCAGACCCCGAGGCTCAGCTCGCAGTAGCCGTTCGGGCAGTCGCCGTTCGTGGTGCAGCGCGTTCCGGTCTCACAGGCGGTGAGCGCGGCAGCGCTGAGCAGCACCGCCCACCTCACGGCAGCCGTCCCGAGAAGACGACGTGCGCTCCGCCGGGGCCGGCGCTGATCGCGACGGCCTCGTCACCGCCGGAGTTCAGCAAGAGCACCGCACAGAGCGCAGCGAGCACGCCGGCGCCGACCCCGAGGCCGGCGGCGATGGCCGTGTTGCGGTTGATGGCCCGCACCCGGTCTTCGTCTTCGCCCGGCTGGATGTGCCCGAGTGGGTCGGCGCGGCTGCGCACGCCCGCGGCCGTGACGGCGTTCCACACGCCGAAGCCGACCGCGGTCGCTCCCGTCGCGAGCGCGAGGCCGCCGGCCACGACGCCGAGCGGCCTGAGCGCCGAGCCCTCCGCAGGGGCGGGCTCGACCGGCTTCGCCACCACCGGCGGCGGCTCGGTCGCGGGCCTGGTGACGACGGGCGGCGGCAGAGGCTTCGGCGCGTTCATCGAGAGCTCGGTGAACACGGCCTTGAACGCGGCGCGGACCTGAGGCGAGCGCGGCTGCGTGAGGTCTTTGGGGAACGTGAGGTCGACGCCCTCGCGCACGGGCTCGCCCTTCGGGTCGACGACCTTCGCCTGCACGCGGTAGCTCTCGGCGTCGATGTGCAGCGCCGTCCACAGCGCGAGCTTCGCGCCGGTCGCGGTCGCCAGCTTGCCCAGGCACGGCACGAAGCCGCCGGTGCACCGCTTCGACGCGAGCGCCTGCTCGATCTCGTACTTCGACACCAGGTCGATCGGCTGCCGCGACAGCTCGATGAAGAAGTCGTCCGACACCTCTTCGACCGCGCTCCCGCTCACGCCGGTCACCTCGAGCGGGTGCACGGCCACGAGCGGCTGATCCTTCGCTGCCTGCATCGTCACGGCGACCGCGATGCAGAAGAGAGGGCTCATTTCGGGGTCGTGTGCTTCCTCGCGTCGCGCAGCACGCGTGCGCAGTCCGTCGGAGTCTTCGCCTTCGCGGCATCCGGAATCAAGCCCTCGATCGCGCGCGCCGCCTTCGCGTTCTCCGCCGCGTACTCGGCCTTCACCCAGTCGGAGAGCTGGCGCACCAGCCGCTTGTTCCAGTCGTCGAGGCGGCACAGCTCGGGAATCGGAATCGACGGCGGCGGCGCCGGCTCGGGAGTCTTCGGCTTCGGCTTCGGCGCGCGCTTCGGGCTCGTCGTCGGCGGCGGCACCGGCGCCACCTCGGGGGCCGGGTCGGCGGCGGGTGGCGGCTCGACGGCGGGGCGGGGCGCCGGCGGCGACGCGGTGACGGGCACCGGCTTCACCGGCGCAGGCGCCACGACGGTCTGCGTCTGTTCGCCGCGCGGCCACAGCACCACCACCGCGACGAGCAGCGCGGCGAGCGCGCCGATCGCGAACGGAATCACCGGCCGCGTGCGCTTCGGCGCGGGGAGCTCGACGTCCGTCGCCGGCCCTTCAGGCACCTTCGCGGTGCTCCGCGGCCCGGGCAGGTGCGCGACGACGGTCTCCTGCTCGCGCAGCCCCCGCGCGATGCGCTGCAGCGACGTGCGCACGACCTCGGCCGACGCGGGCCGCTGCTCCGGAGCCTTCGCCAGCAGCTGATCGACCAGCTCGTCGAGCGCCGCCGGAGCTCCGTCGACGCGCGACGAGAGCCGCGGCGGGGGGCGCGTCAGGTGCGCCTGCAGCAGCTCGATCACGGTCGGCGCCTCGAACGGCAGCGTGCCGGAGAGCACCTCGAAGAGCATGACGCCCAGCGAGTAGAGATCGGTGCGCGGCGTGGCGAGCTGCTTCTTCGCCTGCTCCGGCGACACGTACTGCGGAGTCCCCGCCAGCAGCGACGCCTTCCCGGTGAAGCGGTGCAGGTCCGACAGCTCGGCGCGGCGCGCCAGGCCGAAGTCGACCAGCTTCACGGTGCGCGAGCCGTTCGACTGCAGCGAGATGTACACGTTCGCGGGTTTGAGATCGCGGTGCACCACGCCGACCTTGTGCGCCGCCGACAGCGCATCGAGGATCTCGTCGAACAGCGCGAGCGCGCGCGCCGGCGACATCGGGCCTTCGCGCTGCAGCACGGCCTCGAGCGACTCGCCCTCGAGGAACTCCATCACCATGTACTGCCGCCCGTCGGGGATGGTGCCGAACGAGATGATGTCGATGATGCCGCGGTGCTTCACCGCCGAGAGCGCCTGGGCCTCTTTCAAGAAGCGCTCGGCCTGCTCGGGCGACGCGGCGATCTCGGGCCTGAGCACCTTCACCGCGACCTTGCGGCCGATGAGCGGGTGCACGGCGCGGTACACGATGCCCATGCCGCCCCAGCCGACGGCCTGCTCGACGATGTAGTCGCCGAGCTTCATTCCCGGCAGCGGATCAGACGCGTCGGGCCCGGGCGGACCGTCAGGCGTTTGCGGAACGTTGGCCACCCCTGAGGGGCTCAGCCGCTCGGGAGTGTCGACGCTCACGGGAAGCGCCTTCAGACGGTACCACACACGCCTCGTGCGCCCGCCGTGCGCAGGGCTGTTACTGCGGGCGGAAGAGCACGGTGCCGCTCTTGCCGACCGCCCAGACTCCGGCGTCCGCGACTCCGCTGATGCCGAGCAGGTCGTGATCCGTCGGCGCCGCGATGCTCTGCCACGCGGTGCCGTCGAAGCGGTACACGGCTCCGCCTTCGCCGGCGACGTACGCGCGCCGCGACGCCGCCGCCCACACCGACGAGAAGCTGGTGCGCGTGCCGGCGTCCGAGAGCTTCAGCTCGGTCGTGCTCTCACCGACGAAGATGCCGCCGTCGTGGCCGACGACGACGAGGAACGGGTCGTTCTGATCCGCGCTCGTGCCGTGAACCGCGCGCATCGGCCACGGCCACAACAGCGGCAGCGTCGTCATCCACTGGGTGCCGTCGCCGGTGAGCATCGCGCCCTCGGAGGTGATGCCGTGCAGCGTCGTGCCGTTGCTGAACAGCCCGCGCAGCGTGTGCGTGGCCGTCGGCACGGTCAGCGAGACGCCCTGTACGTTCGGAACGCCCTGGCCGTCGGCGAGCCGCAGGTGCCCACCGTCGGCGCCTCCGAAGTGCGCGAAGCCGGCGTGATGGGTCACCGCGTACAGCGGCGGCACCGGGGCCCCGTTCACGACGAAGCCTCCCGTCTGGCGCGTGTAGCGGCCCAGGCGCGCCTCGGCCGAGACCGCGAACACGACGTCGATGCTCCCCCCGTCGGCCGAGCCCCAGACCGCGGTCACGGGCTCGACTCCCGCCTGGCCGATCAGCGGCTGCCACTTGCCGGTGAAGTTGGTGACGTTTCGCTGGTACACGCGGCCGGGGTCCGACGTCGCGGCGATGACGGCGTTGCGGTTGATCGCGAAGACGCCGTTCACGTCGAACGTGGTGCCGGTCGACTCGGTGCTCAAGGGCACTCCGACGGTGACGCGGGCGATGGTGCCGTTGCTGCCGACGAAGAGGGCATGGCCTGCGTCGAGCGGCATCGCCCCGAGCCACTGCACCTTCGGGCGTGAGCCGAAGAGGTCGGCGCGGCCGCCGTCGAACCACGTCATGACCTCGTCGCCGCCGATGAAGATGTCGTTCGGGCTCGCGACCGAGAGCGAGCGCGCGTCGGCGGTGCACCCGTTCGCGCCGGGGACGCCGACGAAGCTGCTGCCGACCAGCTGGGCCAGCCCGCAGCCGGCGCCCGCGGCGTAGAGCGCGGACGTCGAGCTGCCGTGCAGCGCGGTGAACGGCCCCGTGGTCGGCGTGAGCACCGGCGTCCACGACGAGCCGTTGAACCGCGCGGCGTGGTTCGGCGCCCCGGTGCCGACGGCGAAGACCTCGCTGGCGCTGAGCGCGCGAAGCGCCGCGATGCGCGTGAAGCTCACCAGCGTGACGTCGTTCCAACTGCCGCTCACCGTGCGCGCGCGGAACCGGCCCGCTTCACCGCCGACGTAGACCAGCCCGCCCGGCAGCGCCGCGATGCCGTAGAAGTCGAGGCGCATGGGGTCTTCGGGCTCGGCCGTCCACGCCGCGCCGTCGTAGTGCAGCACGACGCCGTCGTCGCCCGCGGCCCAGATGTCGTTCGCCGCCGTGCCGTGAATGGCGTTGAGGCGCACCCGCGTCGGCGACGGCTGCGTCTTCCAGTAGACGCCGTTGTGGAAGAGCAGGGTGCCGTGGTCTCCGACGGCCCACACCGCCGTCGGGCTCGCCGCCCAGACCGCGCGCAGCGTGTTGCCCTGCGGCAGCGGGTTCTCCCAGCACCAGCCGTCGGTGCACGACTGCGGCGCGCTGCACAGGTTCGGGTTCGCGCCCGCGCCGCAGAACGTCTGGCCGATGCCGGGACAGCCGCGCGTGCCTCCGTCGGGCAGCGCGCTGCAGTTGCGGATGACGCCGCAGCCGGCGTCGAGGATGCCGCAGGCGAGGTTCGCGGGTGTCGGGCAGTCGAGGGGGATGCACGCGCTGCCGCCGCCCGAGCCGCCGCCAGCGGAGCCTCCGCCGGCGGAGCCTCCGCCGGAACCGGCCGCGCCACCGGAGCCACCGCCCGTCGTGCCACCCGCGGAGCCTCCACCTTCAGCGCCGCCGCCGGACCCGCCGCCCTGCGCGCCCGCGGCGCCGCCGCCGCTTCCCCCGATGGGGCGACAGAGGTTGTCGCTGCCGCAGACGTGGTCGGCCTGGAAGCAGCCGCCGTCGGTCTCGCACTGGTACAGCACGCCCGGCTGCAGGTCGACGCAGCCGCACGAGACGAGCAGCGCGCCAAGCAGCGCGCCGGGGTGACGAGGCCGTCGAGCGCTCACCAGGTCACCACCGCGACGACACCGAGCGCCAACGCCAGGCCACCGACGCCCGCCGCCGCGGCGCCGAACCCGTTCGCCTGGCCGGCGAGCTCCTTCGCGCGCGACGCGGGCAGCGCGGACACCTGCTCTCCGTTCACCGTCATCGTGCCGGTCGCCTGCGAGCGCGCGTTCATCGCGACGGCGCCCAGCACGACGGCGGTGACCGCCGCAGCGACGGCGAGGCCGCCGCTCACGAACGTCGCGGTGTGCGAGTGCTCGGCCTGAGGAGGCGGAAGCGGCGGCTGCGAGTCGACGACGACCTTCTCTTTCTCGGGCCGAGGCGGAGGCGCCGGCGCCACCGGGTCGGCCCGCTTCTCGACCACGGGCGCATCGGCCTTCCGCGGAAATGCCGCGGCGAGCGCGCGCGACACCGCCGCGAGGTGCTCCGCGAGCACGGGCGTGCCGGCCTTCACCACGGCCGCGTCCTTCGCGAGGCTCGAGCCGTCCGCCACGCGCGAGGCCTCGAACACCACGCTGCGCTCCTGCTGCAGCGCGGCGGCGGAGATCGCCACGATGCCGCCGACCTCGAGCTGGCGCGCGAGCTCGAGCACGCACGCCTTGCGCCCGGTGCAGACGGTCGGGTCGGTGACGCCGAGGACGCCGAGCCGCCGCAGCGACTCGGCCGGCTCTTCGACCGCGACGCCGGCGCCCTTCAGCACCGCGGCGGCAGCGTCGGCGAACGCGCGGCCCTCTTCGGGAGTCACCGAGGTGCGGCGCACGACGAGCACCGCGACCTTGTCGCCGTGCGCGGACTCTGGAGCCGCGGCCAGCGCGAGCAACAGAAGAGGCGTCATTCGATGGTGATGAGCAGCTCGTAGTGGCTGTCGGCCGGGTCCCACGAGGTGACGAACGGCGAGACCGACACCTTCACGTAGTAGTCGCCGGGCGCGGGGATCGCCGTCGAGAAATGATCCTCGTGGTAGTCGTCATCCGCCTTCCCGCCGAGCGAGGTCGTGCCGTCAGAGCTGAACACCTCGACGACCGGATCCGCGTAGTCGTCGCCGGGCGCCGTCACGACGTGAAAGCGCTTGCCGACGTCGGCCTGCGACGCCGCGACCTTCACCCAGTCGACGTCCGTGAGCGAGCCGAGCTGCATCGGCCCGATGACGGCGGGCAGCGTGACCGCGCGGGCCTGGCCGAAGGTGTCGTTCGGCTCTTCCTCGAGCGAGCGGTTCATGCGCGTGGCGGTGAGCGTGTACGAGAAGCCGCTGCCGCCCGACGCGTCGAACACCACCGCCCAGACGAAGTCGCCCGGCGCGACGTTGACGACGTGCGCCGGCTTGAACGGCACGTTCGACGGCCAGATGCCCGCGCTCGTCACCAGGGCCACGCGAGGAGACACCGCGGTCGAGCTCGACTCGATCTGCAAGAGCAGCGGGTTCGTGGTGCCCGCATCCGGCGTCGACGGCTGAAAGCGGTACGTCGCCGACTGGTACGGCCGGTCGATGCTGCCGTTCTGCGGTACGCCCTCGATGAGCTCGGTCTTCTGCAGGCCGGTGACCGTCACCACCTGCGGAGCGCGGAACCTGCGCTCGGCGATGTTGCCCTCGAGGTTGATGACCTCGAGGTCGTACGCGCCGGTGCCCGCGTCGGCGTCGGCGAACACGATGACGTCCACCGCCTTCGAGGCCGCGTGCAGCACCGCGACCGGCAGGTCGGGAGTCGCCTTCACCGTCACGGCCGACGTGTCGAACTCGAACGAGGGCTCGTTCACCTCGAGGCGCACCACCGACAGCGACATCTGGCTCGCGGTTCCGAGCGGGGTGAACTTCACGCGATCGAGCACGGTGAACGCGGCGAGCCAGCGCAGCGTCTCCATGCCCTGCGTCACCTGCACGTCGCGCACCTCGGCGCGCGCGGCCGCGGCGACGCGAATGTGCACGAGCAGCGACGTCGGCGACGCGGCCTTCGTGCGCGTGACGGTGATGCCCTCGCCGAAGCTGACCACGGCCGAGTCATTCCAGCTCGTCGCGAACCCCGAGATGGTCACGTCGTACTCGCTGCCCTGCGTGACGGCCGCGGGGGCCACCGAGCTGATGGACGCGCCGGTCATGAAGCCGGGCCCGGCGGGACCTTGTGGACCCTGCGGCCCCTGCGGACCCTCGGGTCCCCGCGTGCCGCAGCTCACCAGCGCCGCGAGAAGCAGCGCACTGCTGATCAATCGTGACATGCGTGGACAGCCCCTCTGCTGTTGGCCCTGTGGGCGCAAGCATACGTGACGCCGGGCGGCGCGGGGGCTACAAACTCCGGCGTGCGCGCCGCTGGAATCGCCGTCGCCATCGCCCTGCTCGCGGGCGCGTTCCTGCTCGGCAGGAAGCTCGAGCGCGACGCGGCGACCCAGAACGCGAACGCCGCCCGCAGCGAGGCCGACCGCGCCGCCGGTGAGGCCGCCGCCGCGCTCGAGCACACGCTCGCGCTGTTCCAGCTCAAGGCCCAGGGCGCGGCGGCGAACACCGCCATCCGCTCGCTCGTCACCGTCGACGAGGCCACCATCCACGACTCGCTCACCACCGAGGAGTGGTCGGCGCCGTACCGCGACCGCGCCGGCGCCGCGGCGCTCTTCTTCGGCGAGACCAAGGCCGGCGCGAGCCCCACGATGCTCGACGACGCGTCGCTGCGCGGCGTCGCGGTGCGCGCGCAGGCCGACGGAGAGGCCTCGGCCTTCGTCCCCCGCCAGGGCGTCTACCTGGTCGCCGCCGCCCGGCTCGCGGTGGGAGCTCCCGACGGCCGCAAGGCCGCCATCGTCCTCTCGCGCCCCGTCGGTCAGGACGAGCTCGACGCGCTCGGCGGCGACCGCGTGCTCGTCACCGACGGCAAACAGCGCCTCGCCAGCCACGGAGACGTCGCCGCGATGTCGTCGCTGCCCGGCCGCGAGTCCGAGAAGACCGTCGTGCTCGCGAACGGAGTCGCCGCCGTCCGCAAGACCGGCGCGCTCTGGGTCTGGTCGCTGCAGCCCGTTCGCGCCGCGATCGAGCCGGCCGTGCCGCCGCACGCGCTGTGGGCGCTCGGGCTCGTGCTCGCGATCGGCACGGTGACGGTGACCCTGCTCGCCGGCCGCCGGCGCGAGGGCGCCCCGTCGTCGGGCACGCAGGCGTTCACGCCCGCTCCGTCGTCGCGCGCCACCGGCGTGCCTTCGGTCGCGCCGATTCCGCTCGACGACGCGCTCGACACCACCTCGCCCTCTCAAGGGGGACGCAGCCGCTACATCGAGGTCGCTCCGCTCGGAGAGGGCGGCATGGCGCGGGTCTCCATCGCCGTCACGCACGGCGCCGAGGGCTTCCGCCGCGCGTTCGTCGTCAAGCGCTTGAAGACCGAGCTCACCGTGAACCCCGAGCTGGTGCGCCAGTTCATCGACGAGGCCCGCCTCGGCGCGTCGCTGGTGCACTCGAACGTCGTGCCGGTGTTCGACTTCGGCCGCGACACCGAGGGCTACTTCATGGCCCAGGAGTACATCATGGGCCGCGACGTCGACGCGGTCCGCCGCGCGCTGTTCGAGAAGCACCGCGCGACGATGGACGTGTCGCTCACGCTGTACCTCGCGCAAGAGGCGCTGAAGGCGCTCTCGTACGCGCACGGCAAGACCGACGACTCGGGCAAGCACCTGGGGCTCGTGCACCGCGACGTGTCTCCGAACAACCTGATGGTGTCGGCGCGCGGCGAGGTGAAGCTGCTCGACTTCGGCATCGTGAAGGCGGAAGGCAAGCTGAGCCACACGCAGACGGGGATGATCAAGGGCAACGTCTTCTACATGTCGCCCGAGCAGGCCCGCGGGCTGCCCGTCGACGGGCGGTCGGACCTGTTCTCGCTGGGGCTGGTGCTGTTCACCGCGTGCTCGGGCGAGACGCTGTACCGCGGCAACTCGAACTACGACCTGCTCACCCGCGCGGCCGAGGGGCTCTCGGCCGCCGAGTGGGAGCGCGTGAAGAAGCTGCCGGCGCCGCTGCCCGAGCTGCTCCAGCGCGCGCTGCAGTTCGACCCGAAAGACCGCTTCGCCTCGGCCGAAGAATTCGCCCGCGCGATTCCGGCGGCGCAGGTAGGCTCGGCCGCCGCGATGCAGCAGCTGATGGAGGCGCTGTTCAAAGAGGACTTCGCCGAAGAGCGCTCGCGGTTCTCTTCTTCGCACGCGGTCGGAGCTCCGCGGTGAGGTTGGCCGTCGCGCTGCTCGCGCTCGCGTCCTGCGCAGTCCCTCCGGCTCCCGAGCGCGCGAAGGCCTGGGCCGCGCCGGCGTTCTTCGAGAACCGCGACGGCGACTTCGGCGGCTTCCTCGCGAAGCGCCTCGCGGTGAAGGCCGGCGAGGAGATTCCGTGGCGGCCCGGCACGACCTCGTCCATCGACGCGCTCGTGGTCCACCCCGCCTACCTCGACGGCGCGCCCTCGGCGTACCTCGTGACCGAGGTGTGGCAGCGCCACCCGGACCTCTGGGTTCAGCCGGTGTACCTGTTCGTCCGCGAGTACGACGCGACGAACCCGTTCGCGCGGCTCAGCGGGGCGGACAACATCTTCGGCGTCGGCACCGACAGCACGTTCTACAGCCCGTTCTGGCGCGCGTACTTCGCCGAGCAGGGCGACGCGGTGCCCCCGTTCACGTCGGTGCGCGACATCACCGGCATGACGATGCACGAGGGCGCCATCGTGATGTGCCCCATCGTCCCTCCGGGCGTCGGCGTCTCGAGCGGCTTTCACCCGTTCACCGGCGCGCAGCTGCAGGAGGTGCGGTACCCGCAGGCGTACGTGAACGGCGAGCGCGTCTCGTACCTGAACCTCGGCGCGAACCGGCAGAGGGTCCATGGCGAGAACCGCGATCTCGTGCGCCCCGAGCCGATGTTCTTCTTCGCGGCGCTGAACGCCGACGGCTCGACCGAGCTGCTCGACCTCCCCGCGGTGCTCCCGCACGACGCGCACGAGCACACGTACGTCCGCCGCGTCGACGTGGTGCTCACGCCCGACGAGGCCGTCTTCGTCCCGGCGTCGCGGCCGGACTTGCGCGCCGCGCTCGGCGCGAAGGTGAACGTGCCGGCGGCCGACCCCGCCATCCCCGAGTCGGTCGCGAACGCCCACCTCATGCGCGTGGCGAAGCACGGCGCCTGCTTCGCCAGCGCCGCCACCTTCCCCGCGGCCTGCGAGTGGCTCGACTCGGCCGCCGCGGTGCGCGACGCGATTGCTGAGAGCCGCCTCCTCGAGACCGACGTGACGCTGGCCGCGACGGCGGTGCTGCCAAAGTGATCGGCCTGATCGCCGCCATCGCCCTCGCAGCAGAGGCGGCGCCGGCCGCGGCGACCGAGGTCGACGAAGCCGCGGAGGAGAACGGCGGCGACGGCTACACGCCTCCGCAGCCGACGGTGCTGCAGGCGCTGCGCTTCACCGGCTACGTCGACGTCGGCTTCGCGGCCGCGCAGGGCAACGGCAGCAGCTTCCACCCGAACGACTTCCGCACGCCCCTGGACTACGGCGTCGACCCGTTCGCGCCGGCGGTGAACTCGCGCGGCGAGGTGGCCTCGGTCGACTCGGACGGCCGCTTCCTCAACGGCTTCGTGCCGCGCAGCATCGGCTCGGGCGGCAACCCGACGTTCATGATCAACACGGCCAGCGTCGACGCGCGGTTCGCCCCGACGCAGGTGCCGGTGATGGTGTTCGTGCGCATGCAGCTGATGCCGCGCTTCCTCGCGAACGGCAACGCGACGCGCGTGCTCTTGCAGCAGGCGTTCGGCAAGGTGAACCCGTTCTCGACCGCCGAGCTCTCCATCTCGCTCGGCAAGTTCGACTCGGTGTTCGGCATCGAGTACCTCGAGAACGAGGCGAACATCCGCACCAACATCACCCCGTCGCTCATCGCGCGGTACACGACGGGCCACAGCATCGGCGCGAAGCTCTTCTACCGGGTGCAGCTGCCCGCGGTGTGGAGCGCCATCTCGCTCAACGTCGCCGGCACCAACTCGGGCACCCGCGTCGAAGAGCTCGTCGGGCCGGACCTCTCGCTCACCGGCGTCCCCGTCGGCAGCGGCCGCCTGGGCTACGAGCTCAACCTGAAAGAGGTGCAGGTGAAGCTCGGCGCCAGCGGCCTCTACGGCGCGCGCAACGACACGCGCGACCCGACGCTCAAGCAGTGGGCCTACGGCTTCGACGCGCGCATCTCGGCGTTCGGCTTCACGCTCTCGGGAGAGCTCCTGCACCTCGAGGACGAGGCGCCGCGCGGCACCGATCGCGTGCTCAAGCGCACGGGCCTGGGGCTCGGCGAGCTCGCGACGGGCTTCCAGGTGAGCGGCGGCTACGTCTCGCTCGCGTACGCGGTGCCGGTGGCCGGCGACTGGCTGACCGGCCTGTCGCTCTACGGCCGCTACGACCGGCGCAACGCGGCGTTCACCGGGTTCCAGGGCGTGCAGACGGCGCGCTTCACCGTCGGTGTCCGCATCGAGCTGTTCGCGATGCTTTCGGTGAAGGCAGAAGGGCTCTTCAACCAGGAGCTCTCCGGAGCGCCCGACGTGCCGAACGACGTCTTCACTTCATCGGCGGTGTTCACATGGTGACTGCGCTCGTGGTGGCGCTGCTCTGCGGCGGCTGGCCCGGCGACGAGCTGCCGCTGCCGGTCACCGTCCGCGGCCCGGAGGACCTGCAGTTCAAGGCCGCGGCCGAGCGCGAGTACCTCATCTTCAACCTGATGGTCTCGGGCCGGCTCGCCTACGAGCGCGGCGACTGGGCAGTCGCGGCGGAGAAGTTCGAGAAGCTGCTCGCGGTGCCCGAGCTCTCGGCGAGCACCGATGCCGCGGTGCGCCCGTTCGCCCTCGAGGCGAGGAAGAAGGCGGGCGGGACGCCGGTGGTCGCGGCAGCGCCGCCCGAGAAGCCGAAAGAGGCAGCGCCGCCGGTTGCGACGGTCGCGCCGAAGAAGCCGCTCACCATCACCGGCACCGTCACCGGGGGCGGCAGCGCGGGGCCCGGAGGCGCCGTCATCTCTCTGAAGCGCCTCGACGCGCCGACGCCGCGCCCGAAGCCGGGCAAGCAGCGCACGATGCTGCAGAAGGACAAGCGCTTCGAGCCCCGCGTGCTGGCGGTGACGGTGGGCACGACCGTCGACTTCCGCAACGACGACCCGCTCTTCCACAACGTGTTCTCGCTCTCGCGCCCGAACGACTTCGACCTGGGGCTCTACAAGGGCGGGACGTCGAGGGCGCAGACGTTCGACACGCCGGGCGCGGTGCAGGTGCTCTGCAACATCCACTCGTCGATGCAGGCGTACGTGTACGTCGTCGACACGCCGTGGTTCGCGCAGGCCGACGGAGCGGGCCGCTTCACCATCAAGGGCGTGCCGCCCGGCGAGTACCAGGTGAGCGTGTGGCACGAGGCGGCGAGCCGCGTGGCCAACACGAAGCTCGCGCTCGACGCGTCGAGCGCGCCATTGTCGCTGTCCGTCGACGGAGATCGCGGGGCGCCGGCGTTCGTGCCGGACAAGAGCGGCAAGCCGCGGCAGCCGCAGTTGGGGTATTGAGCAGCACGAGAGGGGATGCCCATGAGGAAGAGCCTGGTCGCGGTGGTCGCGCTGTGCGCGTGCGGTGGGGGCGGGATTCCGTACGAGAGCCTCTCGGCGGAGTTCATCAAGGCGCTGTGCAAGAAGTACGCGGAGTGCGGAGCGGTGAGCTCCGAAGACGCGTGCACCGCGGCGTACAGCGGCAGCGCCAGCACGTTGCCGAACCCGGCGGAGGCGGGCATCAGCTCGGGGAAGATCAAGTACGACGGCAGCCGCGCGCGCGCCTGCCTCGACGGAATCGTCAAGGGGGCCTGCTCCGACGTGCTGCTGGCGTCGGACGAGAGCTGCCGCACCTACTACGAGGGCCAGGTGAAGCTCGGAGAGGCGTGCACGAGCGTCCTCGAGTGCGTCCCCGACGCGTACTGCGCGCGGTCGAGCGGCGCGACGTGCAGCGGCGTCTGCGCGCAGCGCATCGCCGAGGGAGCGGACGCTTCGGCCGGCGCGCAGTGCATGGCGGGGCTCGTCGTCATCAACGGGAAGTGCCAGAAGCCCGCGGCGGCCGGGGCGGCGTGCGACGGCTTCGCGAGCTGCGAGCCGGGGCTGTTCTGCGGCAGCGCGAAGGTCTGTCAGAAGTACCGCGCCGAGGGTGAGACGTGCGATTCGGCCCAGACGTGCGCGAGCCTGCTCACCTGCAAGGACGGCAAGTGCGTGCGCTACATCGGCGCCGGGCAGAGCTGCGCGAACAGCGGCGGCGGCAGCTCGGCCACGTGCCAGATCGACCTCTACTGCGAGCCGAGCGCGCGCGTGTGTGCGCTGCGGGTGGCGTCGGGCGCGACCTGCAACAGCTCCGATGCGTGCAAGGACAACCTGCGCTGCAGCGGCACCGTCGGGGCGATGACGTGCGCCGCGCCGGTGGGCGAGGGCGGCAGCTGCGCGAGCGGGGCCTCGTGCGACAACGCGACCTACTGCGAGGTGCCGTCGCTCACCTGCAAGCGCCGCCTCGCGGACGGGGAGAACTGCACGCAGGCCGGCTCGTGCGGGGTGTACAGCTCCTGCACCCAGGGGAAGTGCCAGCCGTTTACCTGCCCGTAATTCACGGTAAGAGCCTGCCCCGTGACGCAGGCCCGCGCGCGCTTCTTCGCCCTCCTCGGGGTCATCGTCGCGATGCTCGCCGTCACCGAGGCGCTCGCGCGCCGCGCCGGCGGCCTGGTGCATGCCGTCGCGCACCGCGTGAACTTCAAGCTCGCGCTGCTCGAGCGCCGCGGCGGCGCCGACTTCGTCATCCTCGGCAGCTCGCGCGGCAACGACTGCGTCGAGCCTTCGCCCATCGGCCCCAACGGCGCGAGCATCGCCACTCCGTCGTCTTCTCTGCCGACGCTCGAGTACCTCGCGCAGCAGAGCGCGGCCACGCCGGGGTTGAAGCTCGCGTTCGTCGAGCTGTCGCGGCGCCAGCTGCAGGACGGGTCGGCCGACGTCGAGTCTCCGGGCATCAGCGTCGACGAGCAGACGGATCCGGTCGGCGCCTTTCTCGCCAGGCACTCCGCGCTGCTGCGCGGCCGCCGCGCCTTTGCGGTCGAGAACTGGAGCCGCCTGCCCGCGCTCGTCGCTCCCTCGCTCTACGACGGCTCCGAGTTCTTCCACACGCGCTGGTTCACCGAGGCGTTCGTGTCGGTCGGCAGCGCGGCCCCCGAAGAGCTCGCCGCGCTCGTGCCCGCGCAGGACGCCGCCACCGAGCAGACCGGCCCCGAGTGGGAGCGCGTCTCGGCCGGGTACCGCCGCGTCGTCGACGCCTTCCGCTCACGCGGGGTGAAGGTGGTGCTCTACGGCCCGCCGCTCGCCGCCCGCCGCCGCGCCGAGGAGTGCGACCCGGCGAGCCGCGCGTTCCGGGCCTCCGTGGCGGCGGCCGCAGGCGCCCCGTTCTTCGACTTCGCGTGCGCCGAGGTCCCCGAGGCGTGGCTCACCGATCGCGACGAGCACTGCGGAGCGCTCGGCCGGCACCGCTTCAGCACGAAGCTCGGGGAGGTGGCGCGTGCCGTTCCATAGCACCACGCTGCTCGCGCTCGTCGGCGTGCTGGTGGTGCTCCACTGGCTCTCGCCGTGGCAGCGCGCGCGGCTCGGGCTGCTGCTCGCGGGCTCGTTCCTCGTCTACGCGTGGCGCCACCCGCCGTCGCTGCTGCTGCTCGTCGGCTCCATCGCCTTCAACTACGCCTGGGGCCGGCTGCTCGAGAAGAGGCCCTCGAAGCCGCTGCTCGCGTTCGGAGTCGCGGCGAACCTCTCGAGCCTCCTCTACTTCAAGTACGGCAACTTCCCGCACCCGACCGCGTGGATGCCGCTGGGCATCTCGTTCTTCACGTTCCAGGTCATCGCGTACCTCGTCGACGTGTACCGCAAAGAGATCCCCGCCGAGCGCGACGTGCTCGTGTTCGCGGTCTTCAAGTCGTTCTTCGCGCAGCTCGTCGCGGGCCCGATCGTGCGCGGCCGCGACTTCCTGCCGCAGCTGCGCGAGAAGCGCGCGCTCGACTGGAGCCAGCTCCACGCGGGCCTCGTGCTCGTCCTCGCGGGCCTCTTCCTGAAGGTCGGAGTCGCCGACCTGCTCGCGCAGCACGTCGACCACGCGTGGGCGGACCCGAGCGGCCTCGCGACCAACGCCGCGTGGTTCGCGATGTACGGCTACGCGGCGCAGCTGCTGGCGGACTTCTGCGGCTACTCGACGATGGCGGTCGGCTTCGGGCTGCTCTTCGGCCTCACGCTCCCGCCGAACTTCGCGAACCCGTACGGCGCCGAGTCGCTGCGCGAGTTCTGGCGCCGCTGGCACATCACGCTGTCGACGTGGCTGCGCGACTACCTCTACATCCCGCTCGGCGGAAACCGGCGCCGCCCCGAGGCGAACCGGCTCATCACCATGACGCTCGGCGGCCTGTGGCACGGGGCAGGGTGGAACTTCATCCTCTGGGGCTTCCTGCACGGAGCGTGGATGTGGCTCGAGCAGCGGCTGCCGAAGCTGCCGCGCGCCGCCGGCATCCTCGTCACGTTCCACGTCGTCGCGCTGCTGTGGGTCCCGTTCCGTGCGCCGTCGCTGTCAGCCGCGCTCGACTTCGGCAGGCGCCTCTTCGCGCCTCCGTACTCCTGGCAGACGAGCGTGGCGACGCAGTTCCTCGTCGTGACGTTCGCGTTCCTGCTGCTGCAGCCGGCGTGGTTCCGCGCCTTCCCGCTCGAGAAGCGCGCGGCGCCGCTGCGCTTCGAGCGGGTGCTGGCGGCGGCGATGATCGTCTGGCTGCTCGGCTACGGCTCGGCGCGGCTCGACTTCATCTACTTCGTCTTCTAGAGGCTCGGAGAGCGGCGCGCTCATCCGAGCTCAGCGCAGCGCGGCGGACGCCCGGTCGAGGCGCGCGACGATCTTCCCCACCTTCTTCGCCAGGGTCTTCCGGACGCGCCGCGGGCAGTCGCTCTGCACCAGCGCCTGAGTGTCGCTGGCCTTCGTCGCCGTCTTCCGCAGCAGCCCGACGTCCATCGCACCGCGCAGCTCGCGCAGGTTGTCGCCGATGAGCTCGAGCTTCGCGCCGACCTTCGACTGGCAGCGGCTGTCTTCCTCGTCGTTGTACTCGGCGGCCTCGCGCGTGTAGTCGCTCGCCTCTGCGATCTGGTCGGCCGCGGTGCTCAGGGCGGCGGGCGACGGCCCGGCCGCCGGCGGAGGCTCAGGCGCCTCGAGCTTCCCCTGGCCGTACACGTTCAGCTTGTTGAACGACGCCTTCACCCGCAGCTCGGTGCGCCTCGGGAAGTCGAGCACCTGCGTCACGTAGTCGACGCGCTGGAACGGACTGGTCCACTTCCAGACCTGCACCTCGTGCTTCCCCGGCGTCACCTCGACGCGGTAGCTCGGCAGCGGGCCGTTGGCGGCGAGGCTCTGGCCGTCGATCGCGACCTCGAGCGCCTCGTACGCCTCACAGTCTGCGCAGCTGATCAGCAGCGCGCTCTGCGCCCACGCGGCGGCTGAGAGGCACAGCATCGACACCGCGGCGGTGGCGGCCATGGTCTTCATGCCGCCGCCCTGTATCCCGATCGCGGTTTGCGATGCAAACCGCGACTGAGAGGCCGGCTACTTCAGCTGAACGTCCTTCAGCTCGGCCGCCTTGTCGCGCATCGCCTTGAGCAGGCCGTCCCAGCCGCCCTCTTTGAGCAGCGGCTGCACCTGGTCGTCGCGGATGTCGGTGAGCATCGAGTTGCCGCCCTTCACGGTGACGTCGACGACCTGCCAGCCGCCTTTGCCCTTCACCAGGTCGTAGGTGACCTTGAGCTCCTGCTTCTTCATCGGGTGGTTGATGAGGATGGTGGAGCCGATCTTGGCCTTGTCGCCCTCGATGGTGGGGTCGTCGTAGAGCACGGTGTCGAGGTTCTCGAAGTTCTTGCGGATCTTGGGGAAGGCGATCTTCCCGAAGAGCTCGAGGAAGAGCTTGGTGAACTCGGCCTTCTGCGCGTCCGAGCCCTTGGCCCAGTACTCGGCGGTGAGCAGCTTGCCCTGCTCGTCACCCGCGAAGTTCTTCAGGGCGATGAGGTCCTTGCCGTAGCGCACCGAGTTCACGACGGTCTTGAGCGGCTTGCTGACGTCTTCCTTCGGAGAGGCGGCGAGACAGAGCGACAGCAGGAGGATCGAGGTCATGGCGGGCTCCAATAAGAGCCTCAGACGGCCGGTGTCCAGCCATCTTCAGTTCGGTTTGACGCCCCTGCGGGCGGCCGGTATACGCCGCGCATGCCAAAAGACTTCCTCTTTACCTCCGAGTCCGTCACCGAAGGCCACCCGGACAAGATCGCTGATCAGATCTCCGACGGCGTCGTCGACGCGCTCATCGCGAAAGATCCGTACGCCCGCATCGCCGTCGAGACGCTCGTGAAGACGGGCCTCGCGATCGTCGCCGGCGAGGTCACCACGAACGCGTGGGTCGACATCCCGACCATCGTCCGCAAGACGATCTGCAACATCGGCTACACCGACAGCGCGATGGGCTACGACGGCCACACGTGCGGCGTCATGGTCGCCATCGAAGGCCAGAGCCAGGACATCGCGCGCGGCGTCGACGAGAAGAAGAACAAGGAGCAGGGCGCCGGCGATCAGGGAATGATGTTCGGCTTCGCGTGCAACGAGACCGACTCGCTCATGCCCGCGCCGCTGCACTACGCGCACGCGCTGACGAAGAAGCTCGCCGACGTCCGTCGCGCGAAGCACGACTGGATCCGCCCTGACGGCAAGAGCCAGGTCACGATCGAGTACAAGAACGGCGCCCCCTCGCGCATCGACGCGGTCGTCGTCTCGACGCAGCACGCCGACAGCGTGAACAACAAGAAGATCCACGAGGTCGTGATGGAGGAGGTCATCAAGAAGGCCCTCCCCTCGAAGCTCCTCGACAAGAAGACGAAGTACTTCATCAACCCGACCGGCCGCTTCGTCATCGGCGGCCCGATGGGCGACTCCGGCGTCACCGGCCGCAAGATCATCGTCGACACCTACGGCGGCATGGGCCGTCACGGCGGCG
>CALJKW010000074.1 GCA_937980205.1 uncultured Myxococcales bacterium
GACCGGCGGCGGCTCGGCGACCGGCGGCGGCTCGGCGACCGGCGGCGGCTCGGCGGGTGGCGGTAGCGGCGGCGGCGCGGGCGGTGGTGATGCGGGCGGCGCGGGTGGCGGCAGCGCGGGCGGCTCGGCGACCGGAGGCGGCTCGGCGACCGGCGGCGGCTCCGCGGGTGGCGGTAGCGGCGGCGGCGCGGGCGGTGGTGATGCAGGCGGCGCGGGTGGCGGCTCGGCGGGTGGCAGCGCCGGCGGCTCGGCCGGTGGTGCAGCGGGCGGCTCGGCCGGTGGTGCAGCGGGCGGCTCGGCCGGTGGTGCGGCGGGCGGCTCGGGCGGTGGCGCAGCGGGCGGCTCGGCCGGTGGCACGGGCGGCGGCTCCGCTGGTGGTGCAGGCGGCGGCATGATGGTCGCCGGTGAGACGTGCGACACCGCCATTACGATTCCGGCGAACGGCATCTACGATGGCAACACGATGGGTGCGGCGAGCGACTTCGCGTTCCGCGACGTCGGCAACTGCCAGGGCACGTCGTCGTCGTCGGGATTGGGGGCTCCGGATCACGTCTTCCAGGTCACCATCCCGTCGAACAACCGGCTCAGCGTCGAGCTGAACACGGCCGACGGCGGCCCCACGGGCGGCACTTGGGACTCGATCCTCAACCTCATTCCGGGACCGCTTGCGAACTGTGGAACGCGCGCTCCCGACGGGGGCACGGAGGGCATCGTGTGCCTCGCTGGCGCCGACAACGGCAATCCAGAGCGAGTGACGTACGTGAACACGGCGACGACTCCGTTGGACACGTTCATCCTGGTGAAGGGCTGGAGCACCGGCTTCGGGCTCTACCGCCTGACGACGACGACGAGCCCTCCGAGCGCGGGCGATCTGTGCAGTAACGCGATTGCGCTCGTCAGTGGCATGACGCTGACGGGTGAGAACTTCGGCTCGTCGTTCAACGACTACGGCGCGGGCACCAACTGCGGCAGCCCGTCGTCGGGCGCCGATCGGCTCTATTCCATCGACGTGCCCGCCGGTCAGCGTTTGCGCGTGACCGTAACTCCGTCGGGATTGGACACGTCGCTGAGCCTTCTCGACGGCCTCACGAGCTGCGACTCGCAGACCTGCGTCGCGAACGGCGGCACAGGCGGCACCAGCGTCGCCGAGATCGCCTACTACACGAACACGACGGGCGCGACGCGGACCCTCTACGTGAAGGTCGATAGTGGCTCGACTTCCTCGGGGACGTACTCGATCAGCGCGGTCGTCGACACTGCGCCGGTGATGGGAGACACGTGCGTCACGCCGACTCCGCTCGTCGCGGGCATGACCCTGATGAATGAGACCACCGAGCCGTACAACCCGGACTACTCCGGGACCGGCACGGGGTGCACGAGCGCATCGAACGGCCCGGACAAGGTCTATTCGATCGTCGTACCGTCGGGAGATCGGCTGACGACGACGGTGACCCCGGCGACCGGCTTCGACACCTCGATCAGCATCGTCGCTGGCCCCGCTGCCGACTGCACGGCCCGCATCTGCGCGGCGACGGGCACCAACGGCGGCGCCGGTGCTGCGGATACCGCGGTGTACTTCAACGGCAGCGCGCAGCCGGTGACGGTGTTCGTCATCGTCGACTCGACGTCTGTCTTCGGAAACAGCTTCAGCATCAGTGCAACCCTCACGACGCCTGCAGCGGGCGAGGCGTGCACGAATCCCATCGTGCTGGATGGCACCACGGGCACCGCGGTGACCGGTGGCTTCACGTACGCCGAGACGCTCTCGAACGCGAGCAACGAGTACGCGGGCACGGTGCCCGGCTGCGCGTCGGGTTCGTTCAGCGGCGGCGATAAGGTGTACGCGCTCGACACGCCTGCGGGCCAACGCACGATTCTCATCGCCGAGCCGGATGCGGGAGCGAGCGTCTCTCTGTCGCTGCTCGCGAATGCGGCGGCCTGCAACGCAGTGCCGCGACAGTGCATCAACGGCTTCGACCAAAGCACCGTCGAGCAGATCGCGACCTACAACTTCACGACGGGCGTGGAACGGTCGCTGGTGATCGTCGATTCCGCTTCGACCTCGCAGGGTCACGTCCAGCTGACCGCGCTCGTCGACACGCCTCCGGCGGGTGAAGTCTGCGCGAATGCCGGAGCTCCGATCACGACGGCGGGAACCGTTTCGGGGACGACCATCGGCTACTTCAACGACTACGGCTCGAGCTCGAACAACCAGACCGGTTGCGTCGGCGGAATTGGTCCAGATCGAGTGCACGCGATCGAAGTGCCGTCGCTCACGCGAATGACCGCGGTTGTCCAGCCCGACGCCGGGTACAACGTCGCCGTCGACCTGATCGCCGGACAAGCGGACTGCATCGGTCGCCGCATCTGCGCGTCGTCCGCGAACGCCAGCAGCACGAACGGAGTGGCCGAGACGGTAACCTTCAAGAACACTGCGGCTGCGCTGACCACGGTTCTCTTGTCGGTCGACAGCGTCAGCACTGCGGCGACCGGCAGAGGCAACTACGACGTGACGGTGTCCTACGCCCCGGTGCCTGCGGGCGACGTGTGCCAGAACGTGGTGCCGATTACGATGTCCGGCACGCTGATGAATGAGACCACGACGGGGTACGACAACGACATCGCAACTCCTGGATCGCCCACTTCGTGCGGCGGCTTCTCGAACACCGGTGCCGACAAGGTCTATTCGGTCACGATTCCCGCCGGCATGACGCTGAGCGCGACCGTGACTCCAGCCACCGGCTTCGACCCAGGCATCTACCTCTCGACGACGTGCTCGGCCTCCATCACGATGTGCCTCGCGGGCTCGGATAGCGGCGGAGCCGGGACGGCCGATAGCATCATGTATACGAACAGCACGACAGCGGCGATCAACGCCTTCTTGGTCATCGACCGCTACACAAGCGGCACGCCGGGCGACTACTCGTTGACGATCAACATCCAGTAGCAAGCTGGAGGGACCCGCGGCGCTACCGGCTCGCCGACGACGGCGGTCGCGTTTTGGCGAGTCGTACGCATATGTACGCTCATGCGTATGCGTATGCGTACGACGTTGGGCTTGGCCGATTCGCTCGTTGAAGCTGCAAAGAAACGGGCAGCTGAGAGTCGTCGGGCGCTCAGCGACGTCGTCAACGACGCGCTGAGCCAGCTCGTGTCGCCCAAGTCCAACGACGGGGAAGCACGTTGCCGATGCCGGCCACGCCGCCACCGCAATGGTGGATCGGGGACTTTGCGCGCTTCGAGAGAGCCGGGCTCAGGTGGCTCGCGCTCGACTGGTGAGGGCGGTCAGTCTTCCGTCTCGACGTGCTTCAAGTCCATGCGCACGCCGCCGAGCTTCGCCTCGGCCATCGCCTTCGCCTGCTCTTCGGTCCAGCCGGGCACCTTGGCGCCGTAGCCGCGCGCGTAGGTGAGCCAGTACTTGCGGTGCGCGGCGAGGTAGGCGTCGACGTCGGCGCGGCGCTTCTCGCGCTTGGCGTGCCAGCGCTCGGTCGCGTCCTCCAGCCTCGCGCTCTCGTCGAGGGCGGCTTCTTCGCCGAGCGCGTGCAGACCGATGCCCTGGAAGAAGAGCAGCGTCGCCATGCCGGGGCGCACCACCGAGACCGCCTTGCAGTGCGTGCACGTGACGTTGCTCGCCTCGTGAAACACCGTGGGTGAAATGGGCGCGCCGCACTGCGAGCACTTCGTCGAGCGCTTCATGCGCTCCATCTCGGCGAGCGCCTTCTCCCAGAGGGCGTGCGCGGCCTTCGCCTGCTTCTGCACCTGCATCACCCTCGAGCGGCGGGCGAGGTCTTTGCGCGCGCGGCGGCCGAGCTCGTAGAGGGCGTCGCGGTCGTCGTCGTCGGAGAGCTCGGCGTCGATCTTCTCCCAGCTGTCGTCGATCTTCTTCTCCAAGCCGAGCATGCGCGCGTGGAACTCGGAGAGCGCGGACGAGAGCGGGACCGGGTCGAGCACCTCGGTCGCGATGAGCTCGTCGAAGCCGGGGTCCGCCTCGGCCAGGATCTCGTCGACGCGCGCCTTCACCTTCGTGAGGAACGCGCTCCACCGCTCGCTCGCGGCGCTCATGGGAAGGAGAACTTCAGGGTGAGGTCGCCCTGCCGCTTGATGAACAAGATGCCTCCGGCGCCCGCGAGCACGAACTTCGAGATGTTTCGCCCGGCCTCGGTGCGGTTCTCGTATTCGATCTCCATCCGCATCGAGTCCGCGAACATCGGCAGCTTCGCGGGCTTCATCGCGAGCTTCACGACCTCGCCGGCCTCGGGGTCCACCACCGCGACGCCCTCGAGCACCTTGTCGCTCTTGTCGCCTCTGGGCTCGAAGCCGATGAGCTGCTCGGTCGCTCCCGGCTTCACGGGGCCGAGCGACTTGAAGCGGTACTTCGCCTGGTTGCGCGGCGCGAAGGGAGACTCGGTCCGCTCGTTCTTCTCGTCGGACTCCGCGACGCGCTTCTTCTCGCCGTCGAGGTCGTCGGCGCTCACCACCGTGGTCTGCAGCTTTCCGTTCACGCGGCGCTGGCGGAGCTTCGAGCTGGTCGTCTTGAGCAGCTTCCCGTCGCCGTCGAGGTCGCGCACCACTCCGTCGATCTGCAGCTCGTGCCCGTCGAGGAACTTCTCCATGCGGTCGTCGTGCTCGGCGAGGCGCTGGAGCAGCTTCGGGTCTACGTCGGCGGCGGCGAGGACCATGAGGAGGACGGGAGTCACTTGATGTCGGCTCCGCAGAAGTCGCAGTGAAGCACGGCCTTGAGGCGCGGCGCTCCGCACGACGGGCAGCGCAGCACGTACGCGCCTGGAGCGTAGTCGTCGTAGCGGTGCTGCTTCGCCGCCGCCATCGCGTGGCTGAACATCTTCTTCGGCCGTGCCGTGGCGAGCTCGCGGTAGCGCGCGGTGGCCTCGGCCGCGAGCGCTTCGTGCTCTGGGCCACAGAGCTTCTTGAACACGGCCTCCACCTCGGGGAGCGGCGCGCCTTTGGTTTGCTTCTCGCGCTGGGCTGTCGCGTAGCGCTCGTCTTCCGAGAGCGGCTTCACGCCGAGCTCGTCGAGGACCGACTTCCACGGTGACAGAAGGCCTCCCGCTGGCTCTACGTCCAATGCGGCGCCTCCGGCTTTGTCGAGCGCCACGCCGAGCGCGATGAGCTCAGACTTCGAGGTCATCGTCCTGTCCCGCCTGCTGGTAGCGCGGCCGGTACTTCTCCTGCAGCTCGGGCAGCTTCATGGCCATGTTGATGTCGGCCATCATCTTCTGGCTCCAGTAGGCGCCGAGGTTCGACCAGTCCATCGCGTCCATGTTGAAGACCTTCTTCAACATCGCGTTCACGTCCTTGCCGGAGGTCGCCCAGCACTCCTGCGCCGTCATGATCTCGACGTAGCGCTCGAAGAAGACCGGCTCGGCGGCGCCCTTGACGTTCTTGTGCGAGCTGTCGAGCCCCATCGCGCCGGCGCCGGCCTTCGCGCCCGCGGCGAACTGGCCGCTCGACGCGGCGGAGAAGAACTTTCCGTACTCGGTCGCGAACGCCGCCGTCGCCATCGGGTCGGACGGGTCGCTCATGCGGCCCATGAAGACCTTGTCGACCTGCGCCCACTTCGCCTCGTCCATGCCGTACTCGGCGAGCAGCTTCGGGAACTCGTCGGCGCCGGTCAGCTTCGCGCGGCGCGCCTGCACCGTCGCGTACTGCTCGAGCGTCACGCCTTCGACCGGGTCGAACAGCCCGCCCTTCGCGTTCGCGGCCGCCGACATCATCTGCTTCATGCCGGACATGCGCGCGTCGATCATCGCCTGCTGCCACGCAGGCTCGCGCTGGTAGTGCAGCGTGAACGTCTCGCGCACGCGGTACCAGTGGTTCTCGTTTCTGAGGCCGAGCTCCTTCAGCTTCGCCGCGTACGCCGCCCGGCCCTGCCCCTTCGCTTCGTCGAGCGCGAACGACTTCACCCAGAACGCTTCGAGGTCGCCTTTGTCCCAGTCGGCCCAGTCCGGCTTGAAGCCCGTCTTGCCGTTGCCCATGTCGACGTACTGGCCCTGCTCGTCCTCGTCGTCGTTGAACTCCATGCCTTCGTCGGTGACGTAGTCCTTGCCGGACTTCGACTTGCGCGGCGGCTCGTCCTCGGACTTCTCCTCGTCGGAGTCCTCTTCATCGTCGGAGCCGTCGGAGTCCTCTTCGTCGTCGGAGTCGGCATCCTCGTCGGACTCCTCTTCCTCGCCGGCGCCTTCCTCCTCGTCCGCAGCTTCCTCTTCGGCGGCTTCTTCTTCGTCGGCTCCGGCGGCGGCAGCCTCGACGCCCTCCTCTTCTTCCGCTTCGGGCGCCTCTTCTTCAGGTTCCTCCGGCGGAGGGGCGCGCTTCTCGAACTGCTTCTCGACCAGCATCGCGGCGTCGCCCAACCTCTTCTTGAACATCTCGCCGAAGGCCATAGTGCGCGTGAGCTTAGAGCCATGAGCTTCTTCCTGGGCATCGCTTTCGATGAGCCGACGCGCGCTGCGTTCGCGCGGGCGCTCGGCCTTACGAAGCCGCACTTCCCGCACGCGAAGTGGGAGCGCGTCGAGAAGGGTCATCTCACGCTCGTGTTCCTCGCCTCGCTGATTCCCGACGACGCCCTCGTCGCCGAGGTCGTGAAGCGGCACGCGCCGCTCGAGCTTCGGCTGCGCGGCGGCGGCACGTTTCGCGACCGCGTGCTCTGGCTCGGAGTCGCCGGAGACCTGAAGCCGCTCTCGGCGCTGCAGGCGGAATTGCAGAACGCGCTGGAGATCGTCGACGAGCACGAGGGCTACACGCCGCACGTGACGCTCGCGCGCGGGCGGAAGCTGAGCGCCGCGATGCTGTCGTCGTTCGAGTCGGAGCCGTTCGCGGTGCGTGAGGTCACGCTGTTCGAGAGCGCGAGGGGGCAGTACTCGGTCCGAGCCACCTACCCGCTCGGCCGCTGAGGCGGCTCGAGCCCCCTTCGACTCCGCAGCCCTTCGGGCTGCTCCGCTCAGGGCGAACGGAGCTGCGAACGAGCCTCGTAATCTGATCGACCCTCTCAGTGTGAACGGCGGTTTTTCCTGCGCCGCAGCACTCCGACGAGCGCCATGGCCAGCAGCCACTCGCCGCCGGCGACCGTGCAGCCGCAGCCCTTCGGCATCTCGCCGCCGCCGCCGGTGCCGCTGCCGCCGGTTCCAGAGCCTCCGCCCGAGCCTCCGCCGGAACCTCCGGTGCCGCCGTCTTCGGTGAGGCACATCTCGTCGACGGTGCCGTCGCAGTCGTCGTCGAGCGAGTTGCAGAGCTCGGGGCTCGGCTTCACCTCGCCGGTGCAGCGCGTGTAGCCGCCGTCGACGCAGGTGCGGCGGCCGCCGTGGCAGACGCCGGCGTCGCGGGTCACCGACGGGCCGGTGTAGCAGGGGCGCTCGTCTCCGAGGCGGCAGCTGCAGTTCTCGTCGATGGTGCCGTCGCAGCTGTTGTCGAGGCCGTCGCAGATCTCGGTGCCCGGAGGACCGGCGTCGCAGCCGAGCAGCATGTTCGCGCGGCAGTCGAAGACCGAGCGCATGCACGTGCCGACGCCGCAGCGGCTGCGGCCGATGCGGTTGAGCGTCTCGGCCTGGTTGTCGAACAACCCGTCGCAGTCGTCATCGACGCCGTTGCACTCCTCGGGCTTGGGGAGAATGGCGCCGAAGACCGGGCCCCAGCCGCCGTCCATCTGGCACTGCTGCGTGCCGGCACGGCAGGGCGGGCGAATCACGAAGGTGCCTCCGTCGGAGAGCAGGCGCGACGACGGGAAGACCTGGCGCGCGGTGCCGACCGTGCAGGCGATGCCGTCGTCGACGAAGCCGTTGCAGTCGTTGTCCTTCTGGTCGTCGAGCTCGGCCGACGGCGTGCCGGGGACGCAGGTCTGGGCCTGGCCGCCGATGCAGCTCTCGACCATGCGGAAGCACTCGCCGACGCCGCAGGTCTGGAGGTTGAAGCCGTCATCGGCGGCTCCGTCGCAGTCGTTGTCGAGGCCGTCGCAGACCTCGGGCTGGGGGCCGGTGACGCTGATGCACTCGAAGCGGCCGCTGGTGCAGACGCGGGTGCCGGCCTGGCAGGCGCCGACGCCGCCCTTGTCGACCGGCACCATGCAGCTCGACGCGCCGCCGGGGTTGCCCTCGTCGATCTGGCCGTCGCAGTCGTTGTCGAGGCCGTCGCAGATCTCGGGGAACGGGCCGATCATGTCCTTGCAGGCGGACCAGAAGCCGTTCTTGCAGACCTGGTAGCCCTGGCGGCACTCGCCCTTGCCGAGCGCGCTGGGGTCGGCGGTGAAGCAGCTCTGCTGCGCGCCCATCGGGCACTGCTGGACGCCGGTCTCGCAGTCGGCGGGGAGCTGCGCGCTGGGGTCGTACGTCAGCGTGGCGCAGACCATCGGATCCGGCCCGAGCGGAAGGAGGAAGCTGCCGACCGTGGGGTACGCGGTGCGCTGGCCGTCGCCGTCCTGGAAGATGAAGTAGTACGGGTGGCAGCCGTCGGGCAGCACGTCGGGGTCGTTGAAGGTGGCGACGTACGTGCCGTTGTCGTCGAAGCCGTACGCGCGCTCGAGATCGAAGCAGTGGCCGTTGACGACCACGACGCCGCGCTGCGGGGGCTTGCCGCTCGGGTCGAAGTAGTTCGCCATGAAGGACAGCTGCGAGACGGCGATGGGGTTCGGCGGGTTGTAGATGGCCGCCGCCGCGGGGATGCGCGGCACCTGCACCTGCGCGTTGCCGTAGGCGATCGTGTAGTAGGTGCTGTTGCACGTGCCGCTGCCCTGGAAGCGGCCGATGCCGACCTGCGTGCCGCCGTCGTCGATGATGCCGCCGTAGTTGCCGGCGGAGTTCATCATCGCGCACCAGAAGTCGTACGGAGACGTGATGCCCTGCTGAATCGACTGGCCCGAGTACGAGGTGTGACCGAAGAGGGCGTAGCGCTGCTCTGCGCCCTGGTCGGTCCCCGCGTCGCAGTTCTTCTGACAGCCCATGCCGGTGCACGAGCCGGGGGCGACGCAGCCGATGCCGACGCCGGCGTCTCCGAGCACGCAGCAGCTCTCGTGCTGGTAGCAGCCGAGCTCGGACATGTGGCGCGAGGAGAAGCGCGCGCCGATGTTGGCCTCGCGGTTGTAGACGAGGGGAACCTTCTTGATGGTGCCCATGCCCGCCTGCATCGAGCACTCGTCGTTGTTCGGAGTCTTCGTCGAGTGGCGGCCGAGGTTGAGCAGCACGTGCACCATGCGCTCGTACTGATCGGGGTACGAGCCGACCGGCTCGCCGAGCTCGGACTTCGCGACTTCGACCTTCTTCGTCGGCTCACCCGCGGCGCGGTGGGCGTCGGGCTGGGTCTGACAGGCGGTGAGGCAGAGGAGGACTAGAGCTGGGCGCCGCATTTCGCGCGGCGTACCACAGTGTCCTCAGTCGCGCTCGTCCGGGCCGATGTCGGGTGTCGTACCTGCGGGGTACGGGCGCGCGTTGCCGAGGCGGTCGGTCGCGGGCGCCGCGACGCTGCCGGCAGCCATCGCGCCGGCGCCGCGGTTGGGCGACGTGGGCCCGAGCCGGAAGTCGAGATCGACGTGCGGGTCCGCGCTGATGTTCGCCGAGGCCGTGGGCCCGACGCTCAGGCCGTTCACGTCGCTCGCGCGGCGCAGCGGCATGCCGTCGTTCCAGTACAGCACCGCACCGAAGAGGTTGTTGTTGCGCAGCACGCTCGGGTCGGCGCCCTGCTCCTGCTCGTAGAACGCGGCGCCGTCGCGGCCGCGGCCGGCGAGGATGGTGTTGTTGAGGAACACGCCGCGCGGCTGCTCGAGCACGATGCCGGCGCTGAAGCCCGGCACGCGGCCCCGACCGTCGAAGTGGTTGTTCACCACCTCCGGCTCTCCCGACAGCGTGCCCATCGCCTGGCGGATGGCGAGCGCCGCGGACGTCTCGCACGCCCCGCCGAGCACGACGTTGTTCTCGACGCGAATCGGCCCGTTGGGAATGGCGAGCCCGGTCGCTTCACCACCGACGGCCGACTCGCACCGGCCGGCGGAGATGACGTTGCGCGCGAGCTGCCCGGCGGCGCCGAGTCGCACCCCGAGCACGGCGTCGCGAATGTCGGCGCCCTCCGCCGCGCCGGACACGCGGTCGTTCCAGAGCGTGCAGCTCGACGAGGCTCCGTCGCACGTGACGCCGGCGGCGATGACCGCGGCCCCCGACTCGACTCCGGCGACCGAGCTGTCGCGCAGGTCGAGCGCGCAGTCGGTCACCTCGACGCCGACGCCGCGGTGATTCGAGGAGAGCACGCCGTGAATGGTGCTGCTCAGCACCGTCGCGGGCATGCCGCTGCACGGGCCGGTGAGCTTGAGGCCGATGCCGGTGCTCATGCCGTTCGGGCCGAGGCCGCCGCCGCGCAGGCGCGAGCCGTCGACGAAGACGGCGGTGGTGTCTCCGCCCTGAAGCCACAGGCCCTGCGACTCGGGCGCGGCGCCGCCGCTCGCGATGACGTCTTCGAAGCGCGACGTCGAACAGCCGCCGACGCAGGCCGCGCCGGTGCTCTGCTGAGCGCCGCGTCCTCCGGTCGCGGAGGACTCGACGAGCTCGACGCTCGCGCCACCGCCGACGCGCAGGCCGAAGCTCGCGCCGGCGCTGCCGCCGGTGAGGCTCGAGGCGAAGATGTACGGGCGCGCGCCGCCGAGCACGGAGACCGCGGCGCTGAGCGCCGGCGTGTTGCCGGCGACGACGTCGAGGTGCTCGAGCGCAGGCTGCGCGCCGTTCTCGACGGTGATGGCGGAGGTGTCGCCGCCGGAAGCGGCTCCGAGGACGATGAAGCCGGAGAGGCGCGCGCTGTCGCGCGTCATCGACGCGACCGAGAAGCGGAGGCCGCGCGAGTCCGACGGCGCGAGCTTCGAGGGGTGCGCCAGCCAGTCGCGCGTCCACGTCTCGGCCTCGTGGCCGCCCTGCAGGTCGACGAGGTCGGGCACGTCGAGGTCCTCGGCGAACGTGCCGGCGCCGACGAGCACCTGGACCGGCTTCGCGACGGTGTCGAGCGCGGCGAGCTGCGTGGCGAGGCTCAGCGCGGTGCCGATGGTGGCCTTCGGCTGCGCGCGGGTGCCGGGGTTCGCGTCGCTGCCGGTCGCCGAGACGTACGTTCCGACGGAGGCGCCCTTCAGGCAGCGCTCGGCGAGGCGTGGGTCGCCGGCGCCGGGGCACACCGTGCCGTCGACGGCCGCGGCGCACGACATCATCGGTCCGGGCAGGAACCGCGGCGAGGGGTGCTGCGTGTCGAACGCCCTGAAGCCGTCGGGGAGACCGCCGCCGTAGCCGTGTTCCACCACCGGGCTCACCTCGGGCCCATTGTCTCTGCACGCCGCTGCCAACACCACCGCCCCCGCCACCCACCACCCGACGCGCACCGTGTGACTTCCTCCCGCTGTCTTTCATAAGCGGGCCGGGGGCGCGTGCAGCGGGTGCTACCGGTCGGTCACGGGCGGCGGCGGCGCAGACGACCGACGAGCGCCATCGCGGCGAGCAGCGCGAAGCCCTCGCCGGTGGTGCAGCCGCAGCCCTTCTTCGGCATCTCGTCCTGGGTGAGGACGTCGACGTTGGTCGAGCCGCTGACCGCGCCGCAGGTGGCCGTGACGGTTCCGTCCTGCTGGGCGGTGAGCACGCCGTTGCCGTCGATGGTGCCGGCGGTGGTGGACCAGGTGCAGGCGCCGGTGGCGATGCTGCCGCCGGCGAGATCGAGGCCGGCCGCGGTGTAGGTGGCCGTCTGGCCCTGGTCGACCGTGGCGGGGCCGGTGACGGTGACGCGCGCGAGGCCGCCGGCCATGACGTCGAGGCTCAGGAACGCGGAGGTCGAGATCTCGTCGCTGTCCTTCACCTCGATCTGCAGGTCGTAGCGGCCGGCCGCGGTGAACGTGGCGGTCGACTGCTTCGCCGCGTTCGTGCCGTTCGGCGAGAACGCCACGCCGGCCGGGCCGTTCACCATCTTCCAGGTGTACGTGAGCTGGGCCTCGCCCTCGTTGTCGTCGGCGGTGACCGAGAGCGCGGTGGTGGTGCCCATGGTGACCGGGCTGGGCGTCGCGGTCGGGCCCATGGTGATGCGGGGAGCCGCGCCGACGACGACGTTCACCATCGCGGTGCCGCGCTTGCCGTCGAACTCGGCGGTGACGGTGCACGTGCCGGCGGCGACGCCGGTGAAGCGGCCGGTCGCGGAGATGGTGCCGCACGACTCGGGGGACACGGACCAGACGGCCTCTCCTCCGAAGTCGATGGCCTCGCCGAACTGGTCCTTCACGGCGGCGATGAACTGGCGGAAGGCCCCGATGTCGACGCTGACCATCGAAGGAGTCACCTCGACCGTCGTCGTCGTCTGCGTCACCAGCAGCGTGACGTTGGCGGTCGAGAAGAGCCCGCCGAGGTCCTCGACCTTCACGTCGAACGAGTACGCGCCGGGCTTGGTGAAGGTGACCGTCGTCTGCTTCGCGGCGTTGGTGGCGTTGAGCGAGAACGTGACCGCCTCTGGGCCGAAGACCCCCGTCCACGTGTACTTGAGCGTGCCCTCCGCCTCGATGGGGTCGAAGCCGAGCGTGGTGAGGCTCGTCGTCGTGCCGCTCACCGGCGACGGCGTCGCGTGCGGCGGGAACGCGAAGGTGGGCGCGACGTTCGCGTTGAGGACGGTGAAGTCGGCGTTGCCCCAGTCGTTGCCGCCGTCGGGGTTCGGCAGCGTGACGTCGATGGCCGACGGGCCGAAGACGTAGCCGGGCTTCGCGGGGGTGAGCGTGTACGTGCCGGCGGGCAGGTTCGGGATGACGTAGATGCCGCGCGAGTCGGTGGCGCCCGTGGCGGAGCCGGCGTCGACGACGCTGCCGAGCGAGGGGCCGCCGGCCTCGTCGATGAAGCCGGACACCGTGTACACGGTGCCCGCGGCGGCGACGAAGTCGAGCGAGCTGCGCGTCATGTTCGAGCCGTCGCGGATGACGCCGGTGTTGGTGACGGTGACCGGGTTCACGAACGAGGGCGTGATGGCCTGGCCGGGCGCGGTGGCGACGATGTTCCAGGTGCCGGGCGGAACCTTCGGCAGGGTCCACGTCCAGGCGCCGGCGTTCATCGCGGTGTTCGCGTTGCGGACGCCGTCGGTGATGGCGTGCGGCCCGGCGAGGCCGGTGACGCGGCCGGTGACGGGGAAGACGAGCTCGACGAAGTTCCGGTTCGAGATGGAGGCGTTCGTGATCTGCACCGGGTTGTTGAAGCCCTGCGGCACGAAGTTCTCGCCGTTCGGGCCGGTGGCGACGAGCTGGTAGGCGCCGGCCGGAACCCCGGTCAGCGTGTAGTCGCCGTTCGAGTTCGTGAACGTCGAGTAGACGCCGGCGCTGACGGTCGCTCCGGCGAAGCCCTGCCCCACCGAGGTGACGCGGCCCGAGATGGTGTACGTGACGCGCGACGCGGTGAAGTTCACGTTCATCAGGTTCTGGTTGTTCACGTTCACCGGGTTGGTGAACAGCCGGTTGAACGAGTAGCCGGTCTTGAGGGCCGACACCGAATACGTGCCGCTCGGCAGGCCGACGAGCGTGTACGTGCCGTCGCTGTTCGTCCACGTCGTGCGGTTGCCGCTGAAGACGCGCACGCCCTCGACGGGGTTGCCGTTCTCGAGCACCTGACCGGTGATGCGGTACGTCGTCGGGTTGCCGAAGCGCGTGGCGACGCTCGCGGTCGCGGTGCCGCCCTTCATGTCGCTCACCGTCACGCGCGCGAGCACATCGCGCGCGCCGGAGATGGTGCGCGACTGCGTCGGAGCGTTCGTCGACGCGACGTTGTCTCCGAAGTCCCAGTAGTACGCGAGCGGGTCCGAGTCGGGGTCCATCGCGGTCGCGCTGCAGTCGTAGAGGTTGCCCTGCGCGGTGCAGGTGAGCGTCACGGTGGGCGGGCGGTTCGTCGCGAAGAGGCCGCGGTTGACCGTGACGGCGAGCGCCGTCGGCGTCGTGTTCTCGACGGCCGTCGGAGTGATGTGAATGCCGGCGGTGAAGTCGGAGAACGTGCGGCCGACGACGAGCGCCGAGTCCTGCGAGCTGCTCGTCCACGGCGTCATGTCGAGCAGGTTCGACGACTGGCTCGTGGAGTAGCCCCAGTTGATGCTGGCGCCACGCGCGAGCGTGCCGCCTCCGCTGGGCCGGAACTCGACCCAATAGTCGCGCGTCGCTCCGATGGGGACACGCAGCGCGTGCGTGCCGCTGCCGATGAGCGTCTCGAGGTCGTAGAGGCGGTGCGTGCTGGTGCCGCCCGCTGCGATGACCGCCACCTCGTTCGCGTTGAACCAGTCGAGGTCGTCTTTGTACCAGGCGTTGTAGTGGCCATCGCCGTCGCCCATGATCTCGAACGGGTTGCCGTACTCGAGGCTCGAGCCCGCGCCGATGATGGACTCGTTCGACGCCTGCCAGAAGTTCGCGTGCGACAGGCCGTAGTTGTGGCCGACCTCGTGGGCGAGCGTGCCGAGCCCGAGCGAGCCGTTGAGCCACGAGCCCGACTGGCCGACGTAGCCCAGACCCGCCCAGCTCCAGCCGGGCACCGAGGTGAACGCGACGACGTCGAGCGTGTTCGAGGTGCCGGGGAAGCCGGCCTGCGAGGCGGCGCTGCGCGCGTCGCGCATCAGGCCGTCGGTGTCGTTCGCGCTGCCGTACGACGCCTTCGTGCGCGGCATGCGCAGCGTCATCGGGATGACGGTCACGTTCAGCGCCGTCTTGTTGTAGCTCGCGGCGCGCAGGTAGTTGTTGAGCTGGCCCGTGACCATCTGCGCCTGCGCCAGCGGCAGCGGGTCGCCCGGAGCGTCCGAGAAGTCGACGCGGATGTAGCGCATCGGCTTCGTGCCGACCGTCCACGCGCTCTGCGCGGTGCCGCCGGCGGCGTACTTCGCTTCGACGGCCGCGTCGCTGTCACCCAGCATCACGCCGAGCACCTGTACCTGATCCGTGGTCTTGAGCTGGCCGAGCACGCCCCACGGGGTCACGTTGAGCTTCTTCTCTCCGAGGACGATGCGGTGGATGACCGCGCGGCCGCCCGTCTTGTCGAGGACGCCGAGGACCTCGTAGCGGACGATGCCGCGGATCGGCAGCTCGAGCTGGTCGGCGACCGTCGGCGGCAGGCCGTCGCGGGTGGTCGTCTTCTTCAGCGCGGTCTCGGGGTCCTTGCGCATCAGCTCCAGCAGCTCGGCCCGGCGCGCTCGGGCGAGCGCCTCTCCGGACGGCAGCATTTGGGAGCGGGTCAGGTCCGTCTTCGCCGCGCGGTACTCCGCGGCCCAGGTGTCGAAGCGGACGAACACGTCGGCGTCGCCGCTCGCTGCGGCGCACAGGGACAGGACGATGAGTGCGTTCATGTGGGGATGGCGCCTTCGGGGGATGCCGGCCGGGACGCGACATACCACCTTCGAGGACCCCCGCGGCAGGTGCCTGAGAGTTTGCAGGGCGAGGGCACGGGCATGTTCAAGGGCCTCGCGACAAGGGAAATGGGGTCAGGGAATGGGAATGGGAATGGGAATGGCGATGGGCTCGCGCCTTGCGGCGCTCGAGGGTCGCTACAGCGCGACCAGCACGCCCACCACGATCGCCATGAAGACCAGGAACAGGGCTGCCACCAGCATCAGCTGGTTCATCTTGTCCCGCTGCGCTGCGCTGTCCTGATCGTCCTCTCCCGCGTCGCGGAAGCGGTGCAGCACGTTCCACAACATTCGCGAGCTCAGCTTCTTGTTCGTGCCGTCGTCGTGCAGGTGCTCGCTCGAGCGCTCGGCCTCTGTGACGGGACGCTGCTGAATCGGAACGGGCGGCTGCAGCACCGGGTTCGGCGGGCGCATCGTCTGCGCCTCGACCTTGAGCGCCTGCTGCGTCTCGACGTGCGCCGGATCTCTCGGCCACGACGGCGCGTCGAACTTCATCGCCGCCGCGAGCTGAGGCATGTCGTTCGGCGCGCGGAACAGCTCGCGCAGCGCCTTGAGGCCGTCCGCGCCGTCGGGCTGGCGCTCCAGCGACCTGAAGCCCGCCTTCTCCGCCTGCTTCAACAGCTCGTTCAGCGCGGCCTTCAGCTCCTGCGGGTTCTGCGCCGTCTCGACGATCGCCTGCGCGTACGGCACCGCGAACGCGAACAGGCGCGTCGCCTTGTCCGCGCGCAAGAGCGCCGCGTGCTCGAGCAGCGCGTCGTGCGCCAGCACCAGGTCCGCCGCGAACCGCGCCGGCAGCTCGCGCGCGTTCTTCACCAGCTCGAGGTTCCCGTGCAGCTCGTTCGGCGCCCGCGGCGGCGGCCCTTTGCCCTCCGCGAACTTCTGCAGGTCTTTGCGCTGCTGCGGTGTGAAGGCGTCTTTGAGCTCCGGCGACTCGAGCAGCTGCGCGAGCTGCTTCGCCTCGGTCGGAGTGATGGTCCCGTCCGCCACCTTCTGCATCAGCTGATCGACGGTGACCCCCGGCTCGGCCGGCGCCGACGGCGCGCCCGGCTTCTCCCCGACGGGAGACGGACGAAAGGCCGAGTTCAGGTCGGTGCGGATCGGCACAGCACCGCCGAGCCTACTTCAGACGCCAGTACGCGATCGCCACCCCCACGAAGTAGAGCGGAATCGCGAGCGGCGGAGACGGCGCGCGCTCGTACCACGCGCTCTCCACGTACCCGAGCCAGTTGTACGCGGTGATGTAGAGGAAGTACGGCCCGAACAGCGCGAACGCGAACGCGAAGAACCGCGCCACGCTCGTGAAGTCCGGCCGGCTCGCCGACCAGAAGCCCTCCGCGCGCTGCGGCTTCGGCACCGTGAGGTACCACGCGAACAGCTGCGCGCTCAGCACCGAGAGCAGCACCTTGCCGCTGAGCGCGTACAGCTTCGCGGGACCGAGCCCGAACGCGCGCACCGCGATGCGCCACAGCGGGTTCGCCTCCAGCTCCAGGTCCGGAGTGATGTGCAGCGTCACGAAGTAGTCGGCGAGGTGAGCGACCAGCGCGAGGGCTCCGACGATGAGCGCCGACCGCAGACGGCCAGGTTCGCGCTCGCGTCCGGCCCCGTTCGCGCGACGGCCCAGGACGACGGCCATCGCCGCGACCGCGCCCGCCACGGTCACCCAGGCCAGCACGGCGAGGGGCAGCCCCAGCCGCTCGACGAGCCCGAACGACTGATCCAACAGCTCGTCGGCCAGACTCATCGGCCGATGTTGTACAACGCCACGAATGGATTCTCTGCGACAGGCGAAGGACCGGGCCACCGAGCTGATGGCGAAGGGCAAGCTGCCCGCGGCGCTCGAGCAGTGGCAGCGCGTGTGGAAGGCGGCGCCGAGCGACGTGCAGGCAGGGCAGAAGGTCGGAGACCTGCTCGCGCGCCTCGGCAAGAAGCAGGAGGCGATCGCGGCCTACTACGACGTGATGCGCCGCTACGCGCTCGGCGGGCAGTTCTTCAAGGCCATCGCGATGTGCAAGGTCATCCTCGCGATCGACAGCGCGCACGCGAAGGCGCAGGAGCAGCTCGCCGACCTGTACTCGAAGACGCGGGCGCCCGCGCCGCCGAAGCCGGTGGGGCCCGTCGAGATGGCGCCGCTCGAGCTCGAGGGCTTCGGCTCGAACGTCCGCACCATCGACCCGACCGAGATCGGCGCCGAGGCGGAAGAGGAGCTCTTGCTCGAGGTCGAGGTCGAGCCCGAGCCGGCGGCGCCGCCTCCCGCGATGTCCGGCGGAGAGCTGCCGGTCATCCCGCTCTTCTCGCAGCTCACGCGCGACGAGTTCATGGCCGTGCTCAAGAACGGCATGGAGGTGCACTCGTTCTCTCCCGGCATGGACATCGTCCGCGAGGGAGAGCCCGGCGGCGGCATGTTCGCCATCGTCCAGGGCAACGTCGCCGTGCTGCACGACGGCCGCAAGGTCGCCGGCATGCACGAGGGCGACTTCTTCGGAGAGATGGCGCTCATCTCGAAGTCGAAGCGCCTCGCCACCGTGCAGGCCGAGAGCCACGTCGTCGTGCTCGAGTTCCCGCGCCCGTCGATGGAGACGGTGTTCCAGGAGCACCCCGGCGTCGCCGCCGCGCTCGACGCGTTCTACCGCGAGCGCCTGCTCGCGAACCTGATGCGCTGCAGCCCGCTGCTCATCCCGCTCTCGCCGGACGAGAAGGTCGAGCTGTCGGGGAAGTTCGAGGTGAAGACCTACGAGCCCGGCCACGTGATCTTGATCCAGGGTCAGGCCGGCGACGGGCTGTACCTCATCATCCGCGGCCACGTGACCGTGATGGATCGCTCGGGCAAGCGGTACCCGTCGCTGCAGGAAGGCGACGCGTTCGGAGAGATCAGCGCCGCGACCGGCCGCCCCGTCACCGCGCACGTTCGAGCCGAGAGCCAGGTCGTCGCGCTGCGGCTGCCGCTCGACGTCGTGCGCGAGAAGGTGCTCACGCACCCGGGCGTGCGGCCGCTCGTCGCCGGCATGGTCGAAGAGCGGCTCGAGCGCACGCGCTCGCTCGACCTGCGCGTCTGAAGAAAGGGCCCATGAGCACTCCTGTGACGGACTGGAAGGAAGAGGTCACTCCCGACGAGGACGCGCGGTTCCTCCGGCACGCGGAGTACCTGCGCGACCTGCAGCGCGCGCGGAAGTACGTCGCGCGCGGCCTGCACGTGAAGCAGAACCTCGGGCTCGCCGCCGAGCTCGTCATCGACGAGGCGCTGCCCGAGCACGCGCGCCACGGTCTCGGGGCGAAGCCGGGCCGCTACTCGGCGTACGTGCGCATCTCGAACGGCGCCGGCGGCCGCCAGCACGACCGCAAGGGCGACATCCGCGGCTTCGCCCTGAAGGTGGTCGGCGTCGACGGGAAGAAGGTCATCCCCGGCATGGAGAGCGCGCGCACGCAGGACTTCCTGCTGATCAACCACCCGACCACCGCGGTGCGGAACGCCGACGAGTTCCTGCACCTCGTGCGCGCGCTGCAGAACCCGCTGCTGCTGCTGCCGCGCCTCATCGGCGGCGTCGGCTTCGGCCGCGCGCTCGGCATCCTGAAGAAGGCCGGGAAGGACGTCGGCGTGAAGGTCGTGTCGGTGGCGACGACTCCGTATTTCTCGGCGGCGCCGATCGCGTGGGGCCCGTACGCGGTGAAGGTGTCGATCTTCCCGCGCACGAAGGACGACGCCGGAGCGAAGCCGGGCAGCGCCCCCGACTACCTCGGCGAAGAGCTCACGAAGCGCGTGCAGGCGGGGCCGGTCGTGTACGACTTCCGCATCCAGCACTACACCGACCCGGTGAGCACGCCGATCGAGGAGCACGACAAGGAGTGGCAGGCGCCCTGGCTCACCATCGGCACGCTCACGATTCCCCAGCAGGACCCGAGCTCTCCGCGTGGCCAGAAGGTGACGGACTTCGTCGAGAAGGCCTCGTTCGACCCGTGGCACGCGCTCGTCGAGCACAAGCCGATCGGCAACATGATGCGCGCGCGCAACCACGCGTACCGGTTGTCCGGCCTGGAGCGAAAAGCGGCCCCAGAACCGGATGGCACCGAGCGCTTCGAGTAGCTACTAACCACCATGCACCGCGGCCCTGTCCGAGTGTTGTTGGTGGATGACGACACAGACAACCGAGAAGTGCTGGGCGAGCTGCTCGAAGACGCCGGATTTCAGGTCCTCACCGCGCGCAGCACCGGCGATGCCCTGTTCCAGCTGCAGAGCCACGACGTTCAGGTCGTGCTCGCCGAGTACCAGCTCTCGCGCGTCGACGACCCCTGGGGCTCGCTCGAGCAGATTCGCGAGGCCGCTGCTCCCGCCCCCGTCGGCCTCGTCACCGCCTGGCGCGTGGCGAAGGAAGACGCCCAACGGCGCGGGCTGCGCTTCGTCATCAACAAGCCGTACGGCAGCGAAGACCTCCTCGCGACCGTCGGCGCACAGCTCGCGGGGCTGAAGGTCCCCGCGGAGGAAGAGGACCTCGTGCGCCGCTACTTCCAGAAGCTCACCGAGCGCGACTGGGACGGCTTCGTCGCGCTGTGCACGGAAGACGTGCGCTACCACCTGCCCGGCTCCGACGCGCGGTACGCGGCGACGGTGACCGGCCGCGGCGAGCTGCGGAGGTTCACCGAGCAGACGTTCTCGAAGTTCCCCGGCGCGCAGTTCACGGTGAAGTCGGTCGTGCCGGTGCCCGACGCCGTCGTCGGCCGCTACGAGGTGAGCTGGCCCGGGCTGCAGACGCCCCAGGCCGGCGCGGTGCTGTTTCAGTTCGCGCACGGCCGCATCCGCGAGGTGGGTGTTCGCCTCCGGCTGAAAGAGCTGGCGGAGTCGGCGGAACGCTCGACCCGTACGGTGTGACGAAGACTCGCTCGGGATGAGGCGGGCGGACGGTGGCGAGACCGGACCGGAGCGAGCTCAGTCGTGCGGCACCGAGATGACGACGCTGCCCTTCTTGTGGCCGGTGTCGACGTAGCGGTGCGCCTCGACCATCTCGCTCAGCGGGTACCGTCGATCGATGACCGGCCGAAGCTCGCCCGACTCGCACAGTCGCACCACCTCGGGCAGCGACTCACGCTTGTCGATCGACATGCCGAACACGAGCTTCTTTGCACCGAAGAGCCTCGACCACGCGTCACGCGCGAACATGCCCAGGCCGCCGACGGTGGTGAGGTAGCGACCTCTCGCCGACAGCAGCCGCTTGCACCGCGAGAAGGAGCTCTTGCCGACCGTGTCGAAGACGATGTCGTAGCGCCCAGCCGGTTCGTGCTCGGTGTAGTCATTCCGCGTGTAGTCGATGACGCGATGGGCCCCGAGCGAAGAGACGAGCTCGAGGTTCGCGGTGCTGCAGACGCCGGTGACCTCTGCGCCGAGGTGCCGCGCGACCTGGACGGCGGCGGTGCCGACGCTGCCGGAGGCTCCGATCACGAGCACGCGCTCCGCCGGGCGCAGCTTCGCGCGCTCGCGGAGGAAGTAGATCGCCGTCGTGGCGCCGTCGACGATCGCGGCCGCCTCGTCGTAGCTCCACCGCGAGGGGATGACGGCGAGCGAGCTGTTCTCCGAGAGGCAGCAGTACTGCGCGTGGGCGCCGGGACTGAACCCGGTGAACCCGAAGACGCGGTCGCCGGGCCGGAAGGTCGTCACGTTCGCTCCGACCTGGTCGATCACCCCGGCGAGCTCGACGCCCATCACGCGGTAGCGCCGGCGCGGCTTCCCGAAGCCGAGGACGAGCCGCGCCATGAGCGAGTCCGCCTTCCGCATCGTGGTGCACGCCGCGCTCACGGTGGTGGCGAGCACCTTGATGCGCACCTGGTGCGGCAGCGGCACGGGCTTGGGGACCTCCTGCAGCGCCAGGACTTCGGGGGCGCCGTAGGCCGTGCAGACCACGGCCTGCATGAGCTCGGCCGCGAGCTTCACCGTGGGCGCGCAGGTCAGGGAGAGCTCACTCATGGCGCTTCTCCGCAGCGGCGAGCTCGATGAACTTGCGAACGGTGTTGGCGCCTGCGCCCGGAAAGGCGGAACGGATGATCCACACCGGGCCGCTCGTCGGCGGAGACATCTTCATGTCGAGCGCCACCTCGACCTTGCCGCCTCCGACGTCCTTCAGCGTGAAGACCTGCTGGTAGTACGTGACGCGCTTGACGCCCGTCTCCTTGAACAGCGAAGGCGCGGCCGAGAACGTGACGACCGCGGTCTTCGTGGCCGCGTCCTCCACCATCGTCATGCGCGTGACGCGGTCGTTGTCCGGAAACGGCCAGGGAGAGGCGTAGTGGCTGTGAATGACCCACTCGTTCTCGGCGAGCACCGCGACGCGCGCGCTCGTCGCGTCGCCCGTGAACTCGTGGTGCCGGGACGGCTGCTTCATGAGCGCGATCGCGGCCTGAAGGGACACCGTCGCGGTCGCGGTGGTGACGTACTCGATCAAAGGCACCTCGTTGCCCGTGTCGTCGGTGCGGGTCGACACCTTGTACGAGACGCTGATCTTCCCGTCGTCGACCGTTCGCGTCGTCCAGCCTTCGCCCTGCGCTGCTGCAGCGGTGCTCAGGCAGATCGCGCAGAGCGTCGCGAGGCCGGAGGTCATGTCGTGTCGGTTCATGCGGACATTGTGCGAACCGCGGCCGAGCGCGAGTAGACGCGTACCCGGGGAAGTTGGATCTCTTTCCGGGATTCGACCCGGAGCAGCGGCGCGGGCGGGTGCGACGGTCGCACCGGTGCGGTAGATCGAGGGGCATGGCTGCGCCTGACGCCCTCACCATCACGTCGGTCGAGCAGGTGTTCCAGTTCCTCGGCCAGGGCCAGCCGCCGCATCCGCACATCGCCGTCGTCGGAGCTGCCTGGCAGCCCCCCATGCGCATCACGGTGCCACTCGTGAACGTGAAGATTCACTCCGAGCTCTACAGCATCAGCCTGAAGCGCGGAGACGAGTGCCGGCTCTCCTTCGGGCGGCAGGAGCACGACGCGCAGGCAGGGACGATCGTGTTCCTGGCGCCCGGTCAGACCTTCACGCCGATGGCGGCGGAGGGCACTGCGATGGTCGGCGAGTCGGCATGGACGCTGCTGTTTCACCCCGACCTGCTGCGGGGCTCGGAGCTGTCCGCGCGAATCGGCGAGTACAACTTCTTCCGCTACGCCTCGGAAGAAGCGCTGCACCTGAACGAGGACGAGCAGCAGAAGCTGACCGAGCTCGTCCGCGGGCTCGAGCGCGAGGCGACGGCGGCGCCCGACGCGTTCTCGAACGAGGTGCTCGTCGCCCACGTGGACGTGCTGCTCGGCAACTGCCGGCGCTTCTACGCGCGCCAGTTCCAGACGCGGGCGTCCGCGCGCGGCGGCGTCCTGCCGAGGCTGCAGCGCCACCTCGACGAGTACCTGCAGTCACCGCGACCGCGTGAAGAAGGGCTGCCGACCGTCGCCGCGTGCGCGCGGTCACTCGGTTACTCGGCGGACTACCTGAGCGACCTCCTGCGCGAAGAGACGGGAGAGAGCGGTCGGGACCACATTCACCGGGCGCTCATCGAGGCCGCGAAGCGGCGCCTGGCCGCGTCGACCCAGACCGTGAGCGAGATCGCGTACGCGCTCGGCTTCGAGCAGCCGCAGCACTTCTCGAAGCTGTTCAAACAGAAGACCGGCTGCTCGCCCGGCCAGTGGCGCGGGTGAGCGATTTCTCGAGCGACGTGCGAAGGCGACAGCCCCAGCGTGTCGTCGCGGGCGAAGTCGGCGGAACACCTACATCCGGGGTGAGGCGTCTGAAGGCGAGGTAGATCCTCCCCGCGGCCCGCACGTTGAAGAAGGCATGCGCCTTTTTCGAGCCCTGTGTCTGCTCGCCCTCGCGGCCGGCTCTGCGCTCATCGCGTACGGCAGCCTCGTCTACTTCGATGCCGAGGAGCTTCCGCCGTTTGTGATCGAGAAGCTCCCGCTGCCGGCGGAGGAGCTGTGGCTCTTCGCGCTCAAGGCCCATGTGGTCGCGGCCGCGTTCGCGCTGCCGGCGTGCATCATCTTGTCGCTGAACGTCATGCTTCGTTACCCGCGCGTTCACCGGTGGCTGGGCCGGGTCACCGGTGGCGTCGTGCTGGTCGCGCTCGCTCCGTCGGGCTTCTACCTCTCGCTGTTCGCGAAGGGCGGCCTGCCGGCGACGCTGGGCTTTGCGCTGTCGGGCGTCATCGTCGTCGTCGCGATGGTGAAGGGCGTCACGACGGCGCGCGCGCGGGACTTCGCGGCCCACCGCCGCTTCGCGTGGCACGTGCTCGCGCAGCTGTCGGTCGCGGTCACGTCGCGCGCCCTGCTCTTCGCGCTCGATGCCGTCAACGTCGATCCCGACGGCGCGTACCTGTTCAGCCTGTGGGCTCCCGTCGTCGGGAGCGCGTTGGCCGTCGAATTGCTGATTCCACGTCGCACCCGGAGGAAGAACCATGAAGCGGTTGTTCGCCCTGTCGTTGATGCTCACGGCCAGCCTGGCCTCAGCCACGCCTGAGGACGACGCGAAGGCGGTGGTTCAGAAGAGCCTGATCGCTCCGCTGCGCGCGAAGGAGGAGAAGCACAGCCGCTTCTCGCGCGCTCGGCTGCCGGCGCAGGTGCGCCGCGTGCGGATGCTGGACTCGGAGCCCAAGAAGGACTCGCAGGGCTCGGAGTTCCTCACCTTCGCCGTCGACGCGAAGCACGGCTTCGGCGAGCTGGACGATGACGGCGAGGTGAAGGCCGACGCGTGGCGCAAGGACGTCATCACCGGCTGCGTGTACCCGGAGAGCGGCGAGGTCTTCGTGAAGAAGGGCGAGAAGCTGTTCGGCGCCGGCCTCCTGCTCGGGAAGAAGACGAGCGCGGCGGCGGAGCACGTCTGCAAGGCCGGCGGCGAGCAGGTCGCGGCGAAGTAGGGCTGGGTGGCCGCCTCAGCGGCGCCTGAGCCTGAACTGCCCGTCGGTCAGCTCGGACTTCCGCTTGTAGCCGTCCCACGGCTCGACGAACGACGCGCTGAAGGTGCCCTCGTCGAACTGGCCGGGCCCGCTCGCGAGGCTGGTCACGACGACCTCGCACGTGCCCTCGGTCGTCACGCCGTCGTAGCGCAGGCTCTTCGCGCTCACGCACTCGAACGTGCCGTCGGGCCGCCGCACCGCGCGGAGGTCGAGGCCCTGCCGGCGCTTTCCGTTCGGAGTCCCCAGCCACGACTTGCCGGAGAGCGTGAGCGTCTTGCCGTCGAACGTCGAGGCGAGCTCGTCGTTGAACTCGGCGTCCCAGTTCTGATCGCGGCGCGAGTGGAACCACGCGACGTCCTTCTTCACGTCTCCGAGCGAGCAGCCCGAGCGCTTCTCGCGAGCGAGCATGTCGCGCGCCGAGCCGCCGAAGGCGACGTACTTCGCGGTGAGCTTGCGGTAGCCCTCGCAGTCTTCGGCGTCGGCGAGCTCTGAGGCCCAGCGCGAGTAGATGGTCGCGAAGTACGAGTCGAGTCGGTCGTTGCGCTTGCAGGCCTTCTCCATCTCTTCGGCCATGGTGAAGACGCCGGCCGGCCCCGCCTGCTCGATGCGATCGCCGACGGCCTGCGAGCCGACGTTCAGGTCCATGCCGTCGCAGCCCTTGAGCCCCTTGTTCCAGCGCTCGACGTAATCGAAGCCGTCGATGCGCCGGCCAGAGAGCCAGTCCTTGATGTTCTGCTCGAACCGCGACGCCTGGTCGGAGGTGGGGAACGCGTCGAGGAACCTCTGCGCGAGGCTCACGGCGCCGTCGACGTCGTACAGCTGCAGGGAGGCCTGCGTGCGCTCGTTGATGAGGTTGCTCAGTCGGTACGCCTGCCGCGCGTCCGTCTTGGCGGAGACCCACTCGGCTTCGATGGCCTTGTCGAGCTCGGCGAGCACGGCGGTGCGCTCTTTCGGGTCGACGAAGCCGAGCGCGGGCAAGAAGCGCGTGTACTCACCGTCGGTGGCGCGGCCGTAGAGGACGAAGCTGCGCAGCTCGGAGGCCGGGTCGCCGAACGAGGACGGGTCGCCGAACTTCGCGTCGTGCACGAGCCGCTGCTCGGTGGCGTCGAGCTCGGCGCGGCTGAGGCCGGGGAGCCGCTTCTGCGTGCGCTGCAGCTCGGCGATGAAGCGGCGCTGGTTGTCGAGCCAGGCGCGCATGGCGACGAGCGCCTTGCCCTCCTGGCCGCGGAGCGCGACGCGCATGTGGTCTCGGCGCGACGAGAAGAACTGCTTCATCGAGCGGACGATGAAGCGCCCCTTGAGCATGCGCACGGCGAGGAAGTGCGCGGCGGCCTTGTTGTCCATCGAGTCGAGCTTCGCCTCGTCGGCGAGGACCTTGTCGATGGCGCGCCCGAGCTCGAGCGCGGTGTCGCTGACGAGGTCCTTCTTCTTCACCTCGTACTCCTGGAAGCGCTTGAGCAGCTCTTCGCGGCGCTCGCGGGCGAGGAGAAACGACGGCGCCTTCGAGACGACCTGCTGCATCGCGGCCTGCGCCTCGGCGAGCTTGCCCTGGTCGGAGAGGTCGATGGCCTTCGAGTAGGAGAGCAACGTGTCGAGGTCGGGCACCTTCGCCTTGCGCCGCGCCATCGCGTTCGGCTCGAGCTTGGCGTCGATGGCGCCGATGATCTTCTGTGCGAGGTCCTGCTCGAGCTCGAACACCTTGTCCTGGTCGGCCTCGGCGCGCGTCGCGAGCAGCGTGGTCGCGTCCGAGGTCTTGAGCAGCTTCGCGTCGACGCGCAGGGTGCGGCCGCTCATCGTCATCGAGCCGGTGAGCTGGTACTGCGCGCCCATCAGCCGGCCGACCTTCACCGCGGTGCTGGGGTCGAAGGCCTTCGACTGCTGCAGCTTGAGCTCGCCGAGCACCTCCTCGAGGCGGGCGCGCTCGACGACGGTGACTCCGTCCCAGGAGACGAGGTCGGTGACGAGCATGTCCGCGAGGCCCTTTCGCAGGACGTCGAGCTCGGCCTTGTTCGTCGCGTTGTCGAAGTAGAGGACGGAGATGACCGGCTTGCCCGCGAGGGCCGCCACCAGAACGAGCGATGGAAGGGTCATGGCGCCCTCTTAACCCGGGGGTATGCTCGCGAGTGAAGCCTGCGCCACCTTCCTGAACAACGAGGGTCTCTCATGAAGCGACTGCTCTTGCTGTGCGCTCTTGCCGTGCCTGCCTGGGCGGCCCCGTTGGACCCGGCGTTCACGGAGGCGGCGCCGATCTCGTCGGTGGGCACCGTCACCGGCATGGCGTGGGCGCCCGACGACACGAACCGGCTCTTCGTGCTGGCGAAGAACGGCGCCGTTCGCATCGTGCAGAACGGCACGCTCGTCGCGACGCCGTTCGCGACCGAGACCGTCTACACCACGAGCGAGTGCGGGCTCATCGGCATGGCGTTCGACCCGGGCTTCATGACCAACCAGTTCGTCTACTTCTTCATCACCGTGTCGGCGTCGGAGCAGCGCATCGTCCGCTACACGGCGATGGGCAACATCGGCGGCATGCGCACCGACATCGTGACGATGCTCCCCACCGTCGGAGCGAATCACGACGGCGGCGGCGTCTTCATCGGCTCGGACGGCCGGCTGTACTGGTCGATCGGAGATCTCGGCAACGGCACCGGAGTGAACGCCAACCTGACCTCGCTCGCAGCGAAGATCGGCCGAGCGACGCGCACCGGCGCGGTGGCGATCGACAACCCGTTCTGGGACGGCCCGGGCACGAACAACGACTTCATCTGGGCGCGCGGCCTGCGCAACCCGTTCACGATGACGATGCAGCCGAGCACGGGCCTGCTCTGGGTGAACAACGTCGGCACGACGTACGAGACCCTCATGGTCCCCGTCGGCGGAGAGCACTACGGGTACAACGCCTACGAGATCAACCAGCCGGCCGGGTTCACGCGGCCGAAGCTGTGGTACCGCACGAACGGGACGGAGTCCGGCACCATCACGGCGAACGGCATCGTCCGCACGAACAACACGCTGACCATCACGACGACCGGCGACGAGTACTTCCACGTGGGCCAGCGGCTCACCATCGCGGGCGTGGCGGACACGTCGTTCAACGGCACCGTGTTCGTGACGCGGGTTCAGGGCCTGCGCGTGTTCAACGCGGCGCAGACGGGGCCTGACGCACGGTCGGGCGGCGGCACGGTGACGACGCAGAACATCGGCGGCTGCATGACGGGTGGCGCGTTCTGGGACTCGAGCCGCGTGCCCGCGGCCTATCGCGGCAACTTCTTCTTCGGCGACTGCAACAGCGGCAACGTGGCGCGCGTGCAGCTCGACGGGACGAACACCATCACCGCGGTCGACCTGTTCTCGAACGGTCACAGCACCGGCATCGACACCGAGCTCGGGCCCGACGGCGACCTGTACCACCTGCGCTACAACGGTCAGATCGTTCGGATGTCGCCGCTGAACCCGGCGCAGGGCATCGTGGTGAGCCCGCTCAACCGCTGGGTGCTCGAGGGTTCGCAGACGGTGCTGGCCGTGCGGCTCAACGCAGCGCCGGCGGCGAACGTCGTGGTGGACAGCGTCGCCAGTGGCTCGAGCGACGTGACGGTGATGACCGGCGCGGCGCTCACGTTCACGCCGGCGAACTGGATGACGCCGCAGTACGTGCGGCTGGCCGTGGCGAGCGACACGGACGAAGACCCCGACACCGCGACGGTGAGCTTCAGCGCCCCGGGCCTGAGCCCGGAGCAGGCGACGGTGCACGTCATCGACGACTCGCCGCGGCTGCTGTTCGCGCCGTCGAACGTGACGATGAACGAGGGCGGCACCTTCGACCTGCGCGTCGCGCTGAGCGCGGCGCCGGCAGGCACGGTGATGGTCACGGTCGCGCGGCAGGCGGGAGACACCGACGTCACCGTCACGGCCGGAGCGATGTTGATGTTCACGCCGATGAACTTCGCGACGCCGCAGACGGTGACGATCGCGGCCGCGCAGGACGCGGACTTCGACGCGGACACCGCGACGATCGCCGCGAGCGCCACAGGCTACGCGACGCGTACCGTGCAGGTGCGTGTGAACGACGACGAGGGAGTGGCCCCGAGCATCACCTCGATGGCGGTGACCACGGGCATGGTGGGCGCGGGGTACACCTACGACGTCAACGCGACCGGCAGCCCGGCGCCGACGTTCTCGCTCGACACGGCGCCGACCGGCATGAGCATCGCCGCTGGCACCGGCGTCATCTCGTGGACGCCCGCAGTCGCCGGTGGCCACTCCGTCATCGTCCGCGCGAGCAACGGCGTGAATCCGGATTCCACGCAGCTCTTCATGGTCACCGTGACGGGCGGCGGTGCCGGTGGTGGCGCGGGCGGTGGAGGCGGTGGAGGCGGCGCGGGCGGCGCAGGTGGCGCAGGTGGTGCGGGCGGCTCAGGCGGTGCGGGCGGTGCGGGCGGCTCAGGCGGAGCGGGCGGAGCAGGCGGTGCGGGCGGCTCAGGCGGAGCAGGCGGCGCGGGCGGCGCTGGCGGCGCCGGCGGCTCGGGCGGCGCGGGCGGCGCAGGCGGCGCGGGCGGCGCAGGCGGCGCGG
>CALJKW010000075.1 GCA_937980205.1 uncultured Myxococcales bacterium
AGAGCAGCGAGGCGAACAGCGCGCCGAGGTAGTCGAACGAGAGGATGCGCGAGACGAGGTCCTTGAACTGCAGCGAGTCCTTCAGGATGCGCATCAACAGCGGAATCTCGAGGCCGACGAGCGTGCCGGTGATGAGCACGGTCGAGTACAGCGTGACGCGGAAGCTCGCGCCCTCGGAGAAGGTGAAGAAGAGGAACGGCGCCGAGATGCCGCCGACGAGCGCGACGGCGAGCTCGACCTCGACGAAGCGGGCCGCGATGTTGCGCTCGAAGTAGCGGCTCACCCAGGCGCCGATGCCGAGCGCGAAGAGGTAGACGCCGATGACGGTGGAGAACTGCGTGATGCTGTCGCCGAGCAGGTAGCTCGCGAGCGTCCCGACGATGAGCTCGTAGATGAGACCGCACGTCGCGATGATGAGCACGACGACGAAGAGCGGTGAGACGCGCGGCATGCGGGCGGCTGCTTCCTACCGCAAGCGCACCGCCGGCGCTCAGCCCGCAGTCGCAGGTGGAACCCGGGGCAGCTGTAGGACACGACGATTATCTCGCCGGGTCCGCGGCAATGGCGCCGCGACGAACCGTGGAGTCGTGATGGCGAACTTGAGCCGTGGGTGGGGACGTCCCTCGATGTTGAGCCTTCAGCGCGACGTGGAGGACCTCCTCGAGGACTACGAGATGCCGCGGTCGTTCCGGCGGGAGATCGACCGGGTCTTCGACCTGTCGCGCTCGCCGGATGCGATCTGGCGCGACATGGATCGGATTCTGGGAGAGTTCGAGACGCCGCGGGCGCTCTCGACGCGCCTGGCGCGGTTGTTCGAGGCGTTCGGGCTGATGGGCCGGCGTCGCGGCGGCGAGCGCTACGCCCGCGAGCTGTTCGTGCCGGAGGTCGACGTCGCCGAGCGCGACAACGAGCTCGTGCTGAAGGTCGATCTCCCGGGCATGCGGGAGAAGGACATCGAGCTCCGGGTGGAGGACGGCAACACGCTGACCATCAGCGGTGAGCGGCGCGAGGAAGAGTCGCGCAACGTGCGCGGCTACCAGTACCAGGAGCGCCGCTACGGCTCGTTCTCGCGGTCGATCCCGCTGCCGAGCGGCGTCGACGCGTCGAACATCGCGGCCGACTTCCGCAACGGCGTGCTCGAGATTCACGTGCCGCGCAGCGAGGGGTCGCGCGCGCGCCGCATTCCCGTGATGACGGGCGCCGGCCGCGACGAGCCGCGCGCCTACGCGGGCGGAAACGGCCCCAACGCGACCCCGGGGCAGAGCATCAGCGCGAGCTGAAGGTCCGGCGCGTGCCCTGTGGAGCGGGCCAGCGCGGGGCGCTGCGCCGGCCCGCTCCGCTTCTTCGGCGCCCGCGGGAGCGAAGAGTGCGACGTTTGCTTACTTTCGCTCGTGGCGAAATGCGGCGAAACTCCGCGCGCCCATGTTGCTCCTCGTTGTGGCGTTGACCGCGCTGACCGCCGCGGAAGACGTCGAAGAAACCGATACCGATACCGATGAAACGCCGGACCTCGCTGAGCGCGAGACCGTCACCGACTCGCCCGCGGCAGATGCGACGCTGCGGTACACGACCGACTTGAGCGACGCCGAGCTCGAGAAGAAGTTCGTCGAGGACCTGCCGTCGCTCGGCTCGGTCTCCGTGGGCCTCGCCGAAGCCGGCCGCGTGATGAACGGCGTGCAGCTGCAGCCGTCGGCGCACGTCGACGTCGTCGCGCCCGAGGCCGCGTGGGGCACCGAGGAGGTCATCGGCTACCTGCAGACCGTCGCCGACGACGTCGCGGCGGCGTGCCCGGACGCGGCGCCGCTGCGCGTGAATCACATCGGCAAGAAGGAGGGCGGGTACCTGCGCCCGCACTTCAGCCACCAGTCGGGCCGCGACGTGGACATCGGCTTCTATTACGTGGCCGGCACCGACATTCGGAACCTGAAGGGCAGCCGCATCGGCGCGATGGACCTGGAGGCGAACTGGGCGCTGGTGAAGGCGCTCGCCGCGAAGGCCGACGTGCAGGTGGTGCTGCTCGACCGCAAGGTGCAGGCGGCGCTGTACGAGTTCGCGAAGGCGAAGGGCGAAGACGAGGCGCTGCTCGAGGCGCTGTTTCGCAATGGAGCCGCGTCGAAGTTCCAGCACGCGCGCCGGCACAAGGACCACTTCCACGTGCGGTTCTTCTCGCCGCGCGCGCAGGAGCTGGGCCGCCGCGTGCAGCCGCTGCTCGCGAAGCGGCCGGACGAGAACAAGCTGGTTCACCGCGTGCGCGCGGGCGAGACGCTCGGGCACATCGCGATGAAGTACGGCTCGACGGTGAAGATGATCCAGAAGGCGAGCGGCCTGGCGGGGACGATGCTGTCGATCGGGCGGACGCTGGTCGTTCCGCTGCGCGGGCCGTGCACGCAGTGCCCGGCGACTCCGCCGGTGGTGGTGCCGCCGCGGCTGATCGTGGCTGCCCCCAGCGAGCCGGAAGCGTTAGAGACGTCGGTGGAATGACGCAGCTTCGAACCGGCGACTGGAATCCGACGGAAGCGGATACGCCCTACTCGCGCCTCGGCGGGCGGGAGGCGGTGCTCGCGCTCGCGGAGGCGTTCTACGACGCGATGGATGCGACGGAGCCGGAGCTGGCCCGGCTGCACGAGCTCGATGAAGCCGGCCGCGTGTCTCGGCGCTCGCGCGACCGGTTCGGGCTGTTCCTCGTCGGCTGGCTCGGCGGGCCGCAGGAGTACATGGAGAAGCACGGGCACCCGCGGCTGCGCATGCGGCACGCGCGGGTGCCGGTGTCGACGTCGATGCGGGACGCGTGGATCCGCTGCATGCGGAAGGCGATGGATGCTCGGCAGGTCAGCGGCGAGGTGCGGAGTTTTCTGGATGCGCGCTTCGCCGAGGTCGCCGACTTTCTCCGCAACCAGCCGGGGTGAGTTGGGGCGGAGGAGTGGTTCAGCTCCAGGGCCTGAATCGCTGGCCGCGGTTCGTGGCGCTGGCGCGGTGGCTGCGGGCGTGCAGCGGGGGGTTCTGAGCTCGACGCCAGGGCCCGACTCCGCGGCGGTGCGAGCGCCCGCTCACGCTGCGTCGCATCGCGACGCAATGGGGGAGCGGCCCCGGCCTCCGCCCGCCCCGGAGCGCCGCGCGCGAGCCGCCCGAGAAGCGCGAGGCGGCGACCCGCCCTGTATTTGAGTCATCCGACGTCGGATGTCCCAAATGGGGGAGCGGTCCCGGCCTCCCACGCCCTCG
>CALJKW010000076.1 GCA_937980205.1 uncultured Myxococcales bacterium
TGAGGTTCTCGTGGTGGTCTTCGTTGATCTGCATGCACGGCGCGGTGCCGCAGCTCGCGAGGCACTCGGTCTCGCGCAGGTAGAACTTGTCGCCGTTGGTGCCGGCGAGCGTGCCGAGCTTCTGCTCCATGTACTTGAGCATGCCCTCGGCGCCGCGCAGCGCGCAGGGCAGGTTGGTGCAGACGTCGATCACGTACCGGCCGGGCTTCTCGGTGAAGTACATGATGTAGAAGGTCGCGACTTCGTACGCGCGCTCGGGCGTCGTCTCGAGCAGCTGGGCGACGCGCTTGAGGCCGTCAGGCACGAGCCAGCCTTTGATCTCCTGCAAGAGGCGCAGGGCGGGAAGCATGGCGGCGCTCTTCCGATCGGGGGGGTAGCGCTGGAGGATCTTCGCGATTCCGGATTCGAGTCGGGCGGTGTCATCAGGCGTCATCGCCGCGTGGTGCATCTCCATGCGCGGCGTCGTAGACATCTAAAGCTCGACAGTCAACGAATGACCGCGGACAATCGCGTGCGGCCTTCATGAGCGCGGAGAAACGGCAAGACGAACGGTTCCCCTTCGTGCTCAAGGTCGAATACGCCAACAAGAGCCAGGTCGCCGACGCCACGGAGAACCTCTCGCGCGGGGGCCTCTTCATTCAGACCGAGCAGCCCTGGCAGGTCGGCGACGTGGTGCCGTTGGCACTTTCTTTCCCCGGCCTGTTGGATCCGATAGAGATTGTCGGGCGGGTCGCCTGGGTGCGGCCAGCGTTGGGAACTGGTGTGGGCGGCGTGGGGATTTCGGTGCAGACCGACGCCGACCGGAACAGACTGGAGAAACTGTTGGCCATGTCGACGGAAGGCACAGGAGGTCAGGTTGGCGCTGTCCCGGCCACGGGCTTCCGCGTCCTCATCGTCGAGGACAACCCCCACATCATCGAGATGTATTCGTACGTGCTGAAGAAGCTCGCTGCGAATGATCTCCAGGGCCGCGTGCCGCTCGAGGTGCACTTCGCGCCCGACGGCCATCACGCCCTGACCCAGCTGAAGGACGCGACGTTCAACCTGCTGATGACCGACCTCTACATGCCGGTGATGGACGGGTTTCAGCTGGTGGAGAAGGTCCGGCAGGACGAGCGGATGAAGAAGATTCCGATCGTGGCGATCTCGGCCGGTGGGCGCGACGCGCAGGAGAAGGCGATGAGCGTCGGCGTCGACATCTACCTGCGGAAGCCGGTGCGCTTCGCTGAGGTGTTGGAGACGGTGAAGAGGCTCCTGAACATCAAGTGAAGTTTGTCGGGCGAGGGCGAGGGCACGTTCAAGTTCCTCGGTGAAGGACAAGGACGAGGGCCAGGACGACGGCGGAAGGACCTTTCCCGTCAGCCTTCCCCTTCGACCTTCAACTTGCCCGTGCCCTTGCCCAGCAAACTGAGCTTTTCCGTTGGCGCCGTGGAAGCCGATGACTAGTGTCCCGCGCGCGATGTCTCAGACGATGACCCGCGAGAAGGTCAGCAACGAGGCCCTCTACATCCTGAAGTCGCTGCGCGAGAACCAGCGCCTCGGTCGCTCGAACAAGCTCGCCGACGTGAAGAGCTTCCTCGAGCCGTCGGTGTCGCTCGAGTTCGACAGCTACTTCTTCTTCCTGCGCAAGTTCCACTACATCGCGATGGACCGCGAGGCGCAGCTCAAGCTCACGGATCAGGGCGAGCGCGTCGTCGACGGAGACTACGGCGACAAGTTCTCCGGAGAGGTCGGCGAGTTCTTCGCGGATCAGATCCTCGGCAGCGACGAGGGCAACGCGACGGTGATCGAGAGCATCACCGCTTCTTCGACGCGGCCGCCTCCGCCGCCGGCGACCGATCTGCTCGTCGACGGTGACGGTGCGCCGCCGCCGCCTCCTCCCGCGGTGGGCCGCGGCGGTGGGCGGGGTCGTCCGCCGCCGCCTCCGGTGCAAGACGAGCCGCTGGTCCCGCAGGTCTCCTCCGCTCCGCACGTGACTGCTCCGGAGACGCGCCCGGCCGGCGCGGGCTTCGCTCCTCCTCCGCCTCCTCCCATGACCGCTACCATTCCGCTGACCGCCGTCGCCGTCCAAGGAGGTCCTCCCATGGGTGCCGGTGTCGGCGCCGGCAAGGGCCAGGACATCGACCTCCGCTACGTGAAGTACGATCCGATCGGCTCGGGCCCGCTCGGCACGGTGTTCAAGGGCAAGCACAACGCGCTCGGCCTCGACATCTGCGTGAAGGAGCTCAAGGACATCTTCGGCTACTTCTCGTTCTTGCAGCGCGGCGAGGTGATCAAGCGGCTGAAGAAAGAGCTCTGCGCGCAGGCGCAGGTGAAGCACCCCGGCGTCGTCAGCGTGGTGGATCAGAACACCGACGTCGCGCGCCCGTACTTCGTGATGGAGCTCTGCAAGGGCTCGCTGCGCGAGAAGCTCGATCAGGGCGGCGGCAAGGGCGTGCCGGTGAAGCTCGGCATCCGCTACTTCCTGCAGATGGCGTACGCGCTGCGCGCCGCGCACCAGATCGGCCTCACCCACCACAACCTCAAGCCCGAGAACGTGCTGTTCGACACCTGGGGCAACGCGAAGCTCGCCGACTTCGGCCTCTCGCGCGTGATCGAAGTCGACCAGACGAAGGGCATGCCGCAGGTCTTCGTCGGCACCGGCGGCATGGGCTACATGAGCCCCGAGCTGATCGCCCGCGCGAAGGACGTCGGCGCCTCGAGCGACGTCTACGCGCTCGGCATCCTCCTCTACGAGATGATGACCGGCACCATCCCCGGCCGCCGCTCGGCGCTGCCCTCCGAGGTGAACTCGGACTGCCCGTCGAAGCTCGACCCCATCTTCGACAAGATGACGCAGGACCGAAAAGATCAGCGCTACCCCGATCTCGACGGCATGCTCGACGACTTCTACGCCGCGTTCACCGACTCGGAGTACCTGACCAAGGGCGACCTCATCCTCTGGTCCGAGACGACGCCGCCGCCGGCAAAGTAGCCGGCGACGCAGCCTTGGTCCGCGAGCCCGAGCACGTGCTCGGCACGGCCACCGTTCAGCACTGACTGTCTTTGCTCGAGTCTCGCGAGCACTTGTCCTGGCACTGCTCGGCATCGGACGTCGAGCCGCACGAGTAGTACTGCTTGTTGACGCAGCAGTACACGGTCGAGCCGGCCCCTCCACACGAGACGAGGAACATCGAGACGAGGAGACCAGCGAGGGTTGTCTTGCGCATGGGCAGAGTTGAACCACGCCTCGCGCGCGCGGCGTGAACCTGCACCGCGCAAACGCGCCAGTTCTGGCACGCGCTGCCTGACGACGGCCGCGACACCTCCGTCCGCACGGAAGGGCCGCAGGGCGTGCCGCGTCTGGCACGAACGCGGCAACCCGGTTGCCTGAGCTGGCGCGGTGGCCCGCGCAAGCCCGCCACATCGATGAAGTTCGAAGCCGCGCGCTCCGCCGGCACCCGCGTTGCTCAGTCATCGCGCCGTCGTCCCACTCAAAAGGAGCAACGGATGCGGAGCGGTCTCGTCGTGCTGTGCCTGGCGCTGGCGTCGTGCGGAACCACGGGAGGCCCCTCGGGCGCCGGTGGAGGAAGTGGAGGAAACGGTGGAGCTGGAGGGAGCGGGGGCAGCGGCGGCAGCGGTGGAAACAGCTCGGGCGCGCTGTGCGACGCGCAGAACAAGTGCCCCGCCGGCCAGTTCTGCTTCAACGGCATCTGTGCGATCGGCTGCCAATCGAACGGCGACTGCGCGTCGGATCAGTACTGCGACACGATGGACCTCGGCCCGCCGTACTTCTGCAAGAACAAGACGGTGCAGACGTGCCCGTCGGTGCCCTGCGCGTCGAACCAGGAGTGCAAGAACGGGCTGTGCGCGGCGAAGCCGCCTCCGAACCCTCCGATGTGCATGCCGCGGCCGGACGGCAACGACGGCTGCGACACGTACTCGCTGTGCTTCCCCGAGGCCGACGGCATGACCGCGAGCTGCTACGGCTTCCCGCCCTGCGCGCAGGACGGCACCTGCCCGTCCGGGCTCGTCGGCGCCGTGTGCAACCAGGGCTACATCCCCAACAAGGGCCGCATGTGCCTCACCGGCGCCTGCCGCGACCAGAGCCACTGCCCCGCGAACTGGAAGTGCCTGCGACGCTCGACCGACGTGCTCGGCTCGTGCAGCGCGGGTGAGGTGAACGACCCGTGCCTGGCCGACGGCGACTGCCAGAGCGGCATCTGCTTCTCCATCAGCCCCAACTTCCCCGCCCAGTGCAGCAGCGGCGCCGCGGGCGCCCAGTGCCGCGTCGACAGCGACTGCACCAGCAACAGCTGCGACAACCCCGGCGGCCCCCAGTTCGTGGGCGCCTGCAACTAGGTTTCTCGCTATCGTCCCCACGGTGCGGTCGCGCTCGTTGGGCTTCGCGCTGGGAGACGGCCGGCGGGTGCGGCTGGGAAAGACCGTCTCGTCGATCGGCACGGACCCCGCCTGCGACGTGGTGCTGCCGGCCGGCGACGCGAAGCCGAGCCACCTGCTGGCGCTGCTCGAGGGCGGCGTCTGTACGGTGGTGCCGGCGGGCCCGGGCTGCACGCTTCGGCACAACGGCAAGCGCACGACCCAAGCCGTGCTCGCCGTCGGCGACACCGTGCAGCTGGGCCGCGCCGAGCTGACCCTCGTCTGGTTCGAGGAAGACGCGGCCCGGCCGGCGCCCGCGCGCGGTGGGCCCGAGCTGCTGCCGATGCTGTCGTCGTTCGCAGCTCGCCTGCTCGTGCGCCGCCCCACCCGCGAGCTGGTCGACCGGCTGCTCGACTCGATGCTCGAGGCCTGCGGCGCCGACTGCGGCTTCATCGCCACCGGGCCCGAGCGCGCGCGACGGCTCGTGTCGTGCCGCGGGAAGGCGCCGTCGCTGGAGGTGGCGGACACCCTCGTCGAGCGGGTGCTCAGCTCGGGGGCTCCGGTGGTGGTGCCCGAGGTGGCCGCCGACGCGGCGCTGGCGTCGGCGCCGAGCGTGAGGGCGCTGGGCGTCGTCTCGGTCGTCGCCGTCCCCTTGAGCTTCGAGCCCGAGCCGGCAGCGCTCTACCTCGGGCGGCGGCTCGGTCGCGCGCCGTTCGGCCCCGCCGACGCCGACGCGGCGCTGGCGCTGTCGGCGGTCGCCTCGTTGTTGCTCGCGACCTCGCGCGAGCTCGACGCGCTGCACGACGAGGTCGGGCGCTTGAGCGCCGCGCAGCAGCCTGCCGCGTTCGACGGCATCATCGGGGAGAGCGCGGTGATGCGCGCGCTGTACCGCGACGTCGAGCGCCTGGCGCCGACGCCGCTGAGCATCGTCATTCACGGAGAGACGGGCACCGGCAAAGAGCTGGTCGCGCGCGCGTTACACAAGAAGAGCGGTCGCCGCGGCAGGTTCGTCGCCGTCAGCTGCGGCGCGCTGCCCGACACGCTCGTCGAGCGCGAGCTGTTCGGTCATGCCCGCGGCGCGTTCTCGGGCGCCGTCAGCGATCGCGCCGGCGTCTTCGAGGCGGCCGACGGCGGCACGCTGTTCCTCGACGAGGTGGCCGAGCTGTCGCCGGCCGCTCAGGTGCGGCTGTTGCGCGTGACGCAAGAGCGCGAGGTCACCCGCCTGGGCGAGACGTGGGCGCGCAAGCTCGACGTGCGGTTGATCGCCGCCTCGCACAAAGACCTCGCCGCCGAGGTCGAAGCGAAGCGCTTCCGCGAGGACCTGCGCTTCCGGCTCGAAGAGGCGCGCCTCACCGTGCCGCCGCTGCGCGATCGCGGAGGCGACGTCGAGCTCATCGCCCGCGCCGCGCTCGCCCAGGTCAACACGCGCGCGACCGGCTTCACGGCCAAGGCGCTCGAAGCGCTCAAGGGCTACCCGTTTCCCGGCAACGTGCGAGAGCTCGTGTCGATGGTGCGGCGCGCCGCGCTGCGCTGCGAGACCGACCGCATCGGCTCGGAGCTCCTCGAGCTGCCGGCGCGGCCCGTCGTCGCCCTCGAAGAGGCCTCGCGCGCGTTCGTGCGCCGCCACGTCCGCGAGGCCATCGCGCAGTGTGGCGGCAACAAGCGCGAGGCCGCCGAAGCGTTGGGGATTGGTCTGCGCTCGATTTTCCGCTACCTCGAAGAGCCGTGACCTCGACCGCGCGGCACGTGTCCCTGGCGCTCGTGCTCGTGCTGAGCAGCTGCCCGCTGCCGATCACGGTGCGGTGCTCGACCGACGGCGACTGCGAAGGCGGCGAGCGCTGCAGGTCGGGAGCGTGCGCTCCGCTCGGAGCCGGCGGCGGCGGTGGCAGCGAAGACGCGGGTCCGTCGTGCGCGTACGACTGGCAGTGTCCCAGGGCGCAGAACTGCGACGCCGGCCGCTGCGCGCCCGGGCCGAAGATCGGTGACGGCTGCAGCTGGTCGCTCGACTGCGGGGCCGCGTACTGCTCGACCTCGCTCAACGTGTGCGCGCACGACTGCATCGACGACGGCGACTGCTTCGCCGGCTACGTCTGCGCGCCGCACGACACGAGCTGCGTTCCGCGCTGCGAAGGTCGCGCGGCCAGTCGGCTGGGCGCCACCTGCGTGGAATCGGTCGAGTGCGGCTGCGGCTTCTGCCTGCCGGCGGACGGCGGGGGCACGAGGTGTCACCAGCCGTGCGAGCGCGACGAGGACTGCGATGCCGGCCTCGACGGTTGCCGGCGCGTGGCGTCGAGCCCGAAGAAAGTGTGCCCGCTGCCGTGAGCCCAGAGCGGCTGGCCGGTCGGTACGTCCTGTTGCGCGAGCTCGGGCGCGGTGGCATGGCCACCGTCTTCGAGGCGAGCGACGAGCGCCTGCCGCGCAAGGTGGCGGTGAAGGTGCTGCACAGCGCGACGCCCACGGCGCTCGAGCGCCTCAGGCGCGAAGCCGGGCTGCTCGCCTCGCTCAAGCACCCCAACCTCGTCGAGATCCACGACTTCCACGAAGAGGGGCCGAAGGGCCCGTTCGTGGTGATGGAGCTCGTCGAGGGCCGCACCCTGCGCGCCTTCGCGGCCGAGCTCGCACCCCTCGCGACGCTGACGTCGGTCGCGCTGTGCTGGGAGCTCGCCGGCGCGCTCGCGGCCGCGCACGAGCGCGGCATCGTGCACCGCGACGTGAAGCCCGAGAACGTCATGGTGTCCGAGCGCGGCCAGCTCAAGCTGACCGACTTCGGCATCGCCGCCGCGTTCGACCACGAGCGCCTCACCACCACCGGCGCGGTGACCGGCTCGCTCGCGTACATGGCGCCCGAGCGGCTCGACGGCGCGAGCTCGGCCGCAGCCGCCGACGTCTACTCCGTCGGCGTGGTGCTGTTCGAGCTGTGTGCCGGCCACACGCCGTTCGCAGGGAAGGGCGCCGCCGCCATGGCCGCGGCGGCCATGACGAAAGACGCGCCGGCGCTGGCGTCGGTCGCGCCCCGCGTGCCGCCCGCGGTGTCCGAGCTCGTCGCCCGCTGCCTCTCTCGCGTGCCCGAGCAGCGGCCTGAAGACGGCGCCGCGCTCGCCAGAGAGCTCGCCGCGGTGCTTCGCGAGCACCTCGGCTCGGCCGCCGACGCGACCCAGGCGCTGCTGCGCGACCCGAAGACCGAGAACCGGCGGCTCGTCGAGCGCGAGCTTCAGGGGCTGCTGGCGCAGGCGCGGCAGCTGCTCGAGCGGGGCCAGGGCGCTGCGGCCGCGAAGCTGCTGAACGCGGCGCTCGAGCTCGACCCCACCTCGGCCGAGGTGCGCGAGCTGTTGCGGCGGCGGGGCGGGGGCCGGCGCTGGCCCGCCGCCGCTGGCCTCGCGGCCGCGTGCCTCGTCGGCGGCGCGTGGCTCGCGCTCATGCCTCGGCCGGTGGCGCCCGTGGCTCCGAAGCTCGACAGCCTTTCGGCGCCCGAGGCCGACGAGAAGCCAGGCTCGCCGCCACCGGCGCCTGCTCCTGCTCCTGCTCCTGCTCCGAGCCCGACGCCGGTGCCCGCTGCGCCGCAGGAGCCGAGGCGTCCGCCCCGGGCGAAGCCGGCAGCGGAGGTCGTGATGAAGGTGGCCGCGCGACCCTGGGCCGAGGTCATCGTCGACGGCGTCTCGAAGGGCTACACGCCGAAGGTGCGGGAGCTGGTGCTGCGCGAGGGCTCGCACGACGTCGTCCTCGCGAACCCGCGCTGCGAGCCGTGGAGCCGGCGCGTGGAGCTCGACGCGGACGGGCCGCCCGTCGTGCTCGACGTGACGCTGGTGCCGAAGAAGGCGCACCTGTCGGTGCTGGCTCCGCCGGGCGCCGAGGTCTTCGTCGACGGAGCGCGGGCCGGCACGGCTCCGCTCGCGACGACGCTGCCGGTCGAGCCGGGCGAGCACGCCGTCACCGCGATGCTGCCCGACGGCCGCAAGGTGAGCGTCACGGTGCGCGCCCAGGCGGGCGACACGGTGCGCGTGCCGGTCGGCTACGAGGCGCGCGAGTGATGAACGGGCCGGCCATGCGAAGGTTCGGAGCATGACGGCTCTCCTGGTGCTGCTGGTGGTCTCGGCCGGGCCGCTCGAAGCGGCGAGAGCGGACTACCAGTCCGGCGCGCTCGAGGCCGCGCGCCAGAAGCTCGAGCTGCTCTTGTACCCGCTCGCGCTCGAGGCCGAGGAGCGTGAGGCCCACGTGCTGCTCTCGGCGACGTACTTCGCGCTGGGCGAGTCGGGCCGGGCCGAAGAGGAGGCGATCCGCGCGCTCGCCGTCGCCGCCGAGCCGCTGCCGGGCAACGACGAGTACCCTCCCGACTTCGTCGCGTTCTTCGCCCCGGTCGCCGCGCGCAACGAAGCGCGGATCGCCGCGCTGCGCGCCGCCCGAAGCCGTCCGCCGCCACTGGAGCCGCCGAAGGTCCAACAGCCGCAGTCGCCGGCCGAGACCGTTCCCGAGGCCGCGCTCGCGCCTGCGCCCGCGGCGAGCCCGTCGGCGGCGTGGAGCATCGTCCCGTTCGGCGTGGCGCAGCGGCAGCTGGGGAAGCCGCGGGCCGTCTTCTGGGCGGTGGCGCACGCCGTGCTGCTGGGGACGGCCGCGGCGTCGCTCGCCGGGGTCCTGAGCTTGCGGGGCGGTGATGGGCTGTACGCTCCGAGCGACGCGCCTGCGGCGCGAACGCTGAACGTCCTGTGGGTCGCTGGCGCCTGGGCGTTCGGGGCGGCGTGGGTCGCCAGCATCGTCGACGCGCTCGTCTCGGAGCCGTGACCTTACGGGAGGCGTTCGCGCAGGACGCCGGCGGCGACGGGCTTGCCCGAGTCGACGCCGCCGAAGTAGTCGGTCCGCATGCACCTCGGGCTGCTCTTCGTCACGCTCCTCACGGCGGACCCGAACGCGCAGGGCTTCGCCGAGTACAAGAAGGGCAACTACGCGAAGGCCGCTCCGCTGTTCGAGAAGGCGCTGAAGGCGGACCGGAAGAACGTCTGGGCCTGGCTGAACCGCGCGCGCACGCTCGCGCTGCTGGCGAAGGGCAAAGAGCCCGACGAGTACTGCGACTACCCGAAGAACTGGGTCCTGCTCGCGCTCGACGCGCTCGAGCACGCCGCCGAGCTCGACAAGCCGAAGCTGCTCGCCAAGCTGAAGGAAGAGGACCCCGGCACCGCCGCGCTGCAGGCGCGGCCCGAGGTGCGCGCGTGGCTCGCTGCGGTCACCTACGACGGCGACGCCGCGAAGCTGCTGGCCGCGAACCCCGACTGGCACTCGACCGAAGAGCCCGGCGCCGTTCCGCGCTCGCTGACGCTCGACCCGAAGTCGTGGAAGGCGAGCGGCAACCAGGTGACGCTCACCGAGGGCGGCAAGAGCGTGAAGTACGAGCTCAAGGTGCAGGGCTGGTACTTCGACGAGGGGAAGCGGCACTTCTCGACGCTGCAGCTCGACGGCCCGACGGTGTGGCAGCTCGGGGCCCTCGCCGCCGACTGCGACTGAAGGCTACGGACCTTCGCGGCACCCCTTCGTGAGCTCGCGCAGCCGCGCCGTGCGCGCGCGCTCGAGGGCTCCCAGGTCTGCGAGCGCGAGCTGGCCGCGAATCCACGCGCCCACCGGCGTCGACGCCGGGGGCAGCCGCTTCTGGCGCCTCACCATGGCGGCCACCGAGGCGAACGAGCGCTCCCAGGTGAGCGCGGCATCGTCGAACGGAAAGTCGAGCGCCTCGAGCTTCTGCTTCAGCCGCGCCGGGAGCTCATCGAGCCGCGCCTCTTCGCGCACCTGCTCCGCCCAGGTGTAGAGCGCGCGCGTCCTGGCGATGTTGGGGACGTGGTGGTGTCCGTGCTGCTCGTAGAACGCGAGCAGCTCCTCGAAGAGGTTTTCGCTGGGCACTCCAGGTCTGGACGCCGAACCTGGATTTTCTGGATCTCAGGGCAGGTCCAGCGTCTGTGCCCTACATGCGGCGCCGAGCTGCTCATCATGTGTGACGAGCAGCAACGCGCCGGGGAACGCCGCGAGCGCCGCCGAGAGCCGCTCGATGGCCGGCAGGTCGAGGTGGTTGGTCGGCTCGTCGAGCACCGCGAGCCACGCGTGCCGGCCCAGGCCCAGCGCGAGGCGCAGCTTCCGCGCCTCGCCCGGTGACGGCGCCTGCGAGCGCAGCAGGCGGTCGGGCTCGACGCCCAGCGCGTGAACCAGCTGCAGCACGCGGCCGCGCGCTTCGCCCGGCAGCGCTTTGACGCTCGCGAGATCTTCGCGCGACTCGTCGAGCGTGAGCTCCTGCGGCAGCACCAGGCGGCGCTCCTCCGGCACGCTGCAGCCTTCGGCGAGCAGGAGCTTCAGCAGCGTCGTCTTTCCGGAGCCGTTCGCGCCGCGAATCCACCGCCGGCCGTCGCGCGCGAGCGTGACGCGCGAGTGCTGGACGACGGTCGGCTTCGGACACGGCTCGTAGCGCAGGAACAGGTCCTGGCCCGCCTCGTCGCGCACGTGCACGCCGTCGAGCTGCGCGCGCACGCCGTCGGCCTGGCGGGCCACGCGGCGCAGCGTCTTCGCGTGGGCGTTCTCGGCCTGCTCGGCGCGGAAGTCGGCGCCCAGCGAGCGCGCCTCGGAGTCGTACTTGTTCCGCATGCGGGCTCCGGTGCTGCGCATCTTCGAGGCCGACTCGAGCGCGCGGCGCTTCGCGTCGAGCTTGCGCTCTTCCTTCTCGAGCCGACGCTTGAGCTCGCGGCGCTCGCCGGCGATCGACTCCTCCTCGGCGAGCCACAGCTCGCGCGCCTGCGAGTACGGGTGGGCCCACAGCCGCGCTCCGCCGGGCACGAGCCGCAGCGTGGCGGCCGTCACGTCGTCGAGCAGCGCGCGGTCGTGCGAGACGAGCACGCCGACGCCGCGGTACGCGTGCAGCGCGTTTCGCAGCAGGGCGAGGCCCTCGGTGTCGAGGTGATTGCCGGGCTCGTCGAGCAGCAGCACGTCGGGCTCGCTCCACAGCGCGGCGCCGAGCTGCCAGCGCTTGCGCTCTCCGGGAGAGAGCGTGGGCCAGCGCGCGAGCTGCGCGGAGTCGAGCTTGAGCCGCCCGTGCAGCCGCCGCGCGAGCCCGTCGGCGGCCCAGGCGAAGGCGTCGACGTCGCAGTCCCTCTCCTCGACGCGCTGCGGGCACCACACGACGCGGCCCTCGACGCTCAGCGAGCCGGACGAAGGCTTCAGCTCGCCGCGGATGAGGCGCAAGAGCGTCGTCTTGCCGAGGCCGTTGGCGCCGACGAGCCCGGTCCAGCCGGGCGTGAGGTGGAACGACAGGTCTTCGAAGACGGGAGTGGAATCGAAGGCAAAGCCCAGGCGCTGGGCGCGAACAGATGACATGGAGACTCCAAAGCTCGGGGAAAACTGCGAACTGCGACCGGCTTCGAAGTCAGTTGCTCATGGACGCGGCGCGGTGGCGCCGCTGGGGACTGCTTATAGGCGCGTTGGCCTCTTTCTGCACCCCCGTTCGTCTGTGTGCGGAGGACTCCGCAATTCACTGCTTCACGACATGCCTGTCGCAGACGCGCGCGCTCCAGCTGATCAACGCGCTTCGAGACATCGGGCACAGCAGTTGCTAACCCGCGGACGCGCACATGCTTCGCTCGTCACTGCCGCTGGTGCTCGTGCTCGCGACGGCGCCGGCGTGCGTGACCGTCTACCAGCCGGTCACCGCGCTGCAGCGACCCTTCACCGTCGACCCCTCGGCGCCGAACCTGTCCGGCCTGCGGGTGCTGGTGCGGTGCATTCCGAGCGAGGGCGCCGATCAGAGCGAGTCCGACGAGCTGTGCCAGAACATGAGCCAGCTGTACTCGAACCAGGGCGCCAAGGTGGACACCGAGGTCCCCGACGAGGAAGGCATCGGCGTCAACCGCACCGAGGCCGAAGGCGGCGACGAGTGGGCGCAGCCCGGCCAGGCCGCGAAGGTGAAGGACCCGACGAAGCCCGACCTCATCGTCGAGCTCAAGGCGCGGCGCGTTCACGGTGAGAACAGCCCGGTGCTCTGGGCGCTGTGCATCGCCACGTTCACGCTCGTGCCCGCCATCACCGAGGCCACGTTCGCGCAGGACGTGATGATTCGCGACGCCGAGGGCTTCTTGCTCGTCTCCGAGACGCTGCAGGCGCGGTTCATTCGCTACTTCGGGCTGGCGTACTGGGGCATCAACGGGCTGCTCGATCTGATCGTGCGCCCGAAGGATCAGTGGCTCACCGGCAACAACCACAACCGCGACTTCTCGAGAGACTTCCACGGTCAGATGAGCCAGCTCGCGTTTCACGCGGTGATGCGCCAGCGGATTCTGCAGAGCTTCGCGGACGAGACGGACCCGGTCAGGCCGGAGGCTCCTCCGGCGAAGCAGGCGCCGCCCGCGAAGCAGCCGCCGGGCAAGCTGCAGGACTCGGGAGAGCGGCTGCCGCCGCCTCCTCCTCCTTCTTCGGGGTCGCGATGACTTCCCTGTTCACCCTGAGCAGAGGAGCCCGGGCGCGCTTCGACTCCGCGCTGCGCGCTCCGCTCAGCGTGAACGCAGGCTTTGCGTGCGCGTTCCTCTTCTTCGCCGCCTGCACCAAGGACCCCGCCGCCGGTTTCCTCCAGACCAAGCAGCAGGCGCGCAACTACGACTGCCAGCGGTTCGCGCAGCAGGAAGCCCACGAGCGGTACCCGGGCCTCGTGCCCGAGCCGCCTCCGCGCGGAGGCTACGGCGTGAAGGACGCGCTGGTCTGCACCCGGCGCATCGTCGACTGGGGCGAGCGCGACGCCCGCGACGAGGTCGTGCTGTCGTCCCTGCGCGAGAGCGTCGACGAGCTGGTGCGGCTCGCCCGCAGCGCCGCGCCGCCGGGCACCACCTGGTACGTCGACGCCTTCTACCCGCAGCCGCAGGTCGCGCAGAAGATCTCCATCGCCGCGCGCACCTCACTCGTCGAGCGCGGCCAGACGGTCAGCGATCAGGTCCCCGTCCTCGCGGCCGGAGACATCGCCGTCCTCGCTCGCCTGGGGCCCTCGCGCTCGTACGCGCTCGCGTGCAAGCGCTACTTCGCGCAGGAGATTCTCCAGCCCGGAGAGGCGCTGCTCGGCCTCATGATCATCGACCCGCGCGAGTCCCAGCTGCACGCCGGGCTCTGCCTCCAGGGCGAGTGGAGGTGGCTGCAGTGAAGCGGCTCGCCTCAGCGCTGCTCGTCGCCGGCGCCGCCGCCCACGCGGCCGACGTCGACACGCCGAGCGCCTTCGAAGACCAGATGGAGGAAGCGCGCGCCGAGGTCGGCGCCCAGCTGCAGCTGCAGGCCTACGATCTCCTCGACGAGCTCGTCTTCGGCTGGGTGAAGGCTCCCCCGTTCAAGGAAGACACGCCGGTCGTCCTCGCCGACGTCACCGTGCCGGTCGGCTTCGGCAGCGGCCTGCAGGCGCTCATCGAGAACCACCTCGTCAGCCTGCTCACGCAGAACCCGCGCACGCACGTGCAGCTCGTTCACTGCCCCCAGTGCACGAGCATGGTGGTTCACTCGGGCGCGAAGGGCACCGTCGTCGCGCGCGGCGTCGACTCGCCCGAGGCGCTGGTGCAGGCGGGCGTCGCGTCCGGCAGCCGCCGCGCGCTCTTCCTCGACTTCGAGATCGAGGGCTCGGTGCTCGTGCTGCGCGCGCGCATGACCTCGCTCGAGGTGAAGCTGCCCATCGTCTGGGCGCGCACGCTCACCACCACGTCGCATTCGCCCGCGCTGCTGCGCGCTCCCGACAAGCTCAAGAGCGCCGCCGAGGCCCGCAAAGAGTACCTCGATCTCCTCGAGGGCAAGGGCATCATCCTGGTGCCGATCTCGCTCGCGGTGCGCACGTACAAGGCGAAGGAGAACGTGCCGCTCGGCGCCCCGCCGACCATCTGGCTGCAGGTCGGCCTCGAGGCGTCGCTGAGCCAGGCGCGCGCGTGGACCGCGGGGTTCTCGGCCGGCTTCACGTGGACGCCGCAGTCGCACGTCGGCTGGAGCCTGCAGGCGCGCGTCGCGCGGCTCATCACCGGCAACGTGGTTTCGCTCACCCACCCCGATCTCTACGTGTTCATGGGCGGGGCGGTGATGTCGCTGTACGGCACCGGCGCGCTGGCGTTCAAAGATCAGATCCCCACGCCCGCCGAGATTCGCGACCCCAACGCGACGCCGAACGCCATCTTCGGAGCCGTTCACCTCGGCATCCTGATGCGCCTCAAGAACCGCATCGGCGCGGCGTTCTATGCCGAGTGGTCTCCCGCGTTCGACGGCTCGCCGCTGCTCGCGAACTACATCGACCTCGGCGTGAAGATTCACGCGCTCGGCGTGGAGGTGCAGTTCTGCTTCTGAGCCCGCGCCACCTGCTGCTCGCCACCCTGCTGCTGCCCGCGGCCGCGCTCGCCCAGCGCGAGACGACGCGCGACGCGCTGACGCGCATGGAGGAGTCGCTCGAGCTGCGCCTGCAGGACGGCGCCGGTCTGCAGATGAAGGACCTGGTGCCGGTCATCGTGGTGAGCGTGAAGCCCGCGTTCGAGGAGACGAAGACCTGGTACCCGACCGCGGCGCTCGTCACGCTCATCAAGCTGTTCGGCACCGCGGGCCTGCGCTCGTGCGAGGCGTGCATGGCCCCGCGCGTCTACGCGGCGGAGGGGGCGCTCGAGCAGACGACGGGGGACCTGAGCGCCGCCGAGATCGTGCGCCTCGACGCCATCGCGCGCGGCCAGTCGGCCCCGGCGCGGTCGGCGATCTGGCTCGACGAGAACGCCGAGGGCGTCAGCTTCAAGATCGTCGACCTGAAGAACAGCCGCATCGTCGCCGCCGAGAACTTCGACGCGAACCTGACCGAGCTGAAGCGCACGCGGAAGAACGTGGCGATGGCGCGCGAGCTCGATCGGCGCGCGCGCGGCGACGCGCTCACGCACACCTTCATCGACTTCGGCGTCTTCCCCCACCAGCACGTCTCGCTCGACTGGACCGAGCAGTGGGGCAACGACAACTGCAACCTCTCGGGCTTCACGCTGTCGCTGTTCGACCCGATCTTCGGCGTCGGCGCCTCGTACTACCGGGTCATCCCCCAGGCGCTGAACCTGATGGTCGGCCTGCAGCTCACCGTGAGCATTCCGAACGCGCTGATCAGCGTGGTCGGCAACAGCGGTGGCAACAACCTGCTCGGAGACAACCTCTTCACCGGAGTGCTCGTCGCGCGCCTGCCGATCGCGAGCTCGAACTTCGGCGCGGTGATGACGCTCTCGACGAACGGCCGCTTCACGCTCGGCATCTCGCTGCTCAACATCTCCATCCTCCCCATCCTCCCATGAGACGACTGCTCCCCATTCTGTTGCTCTCGCTGCTCGGTCCCGCGTGCGCCGCGCGGAACTACACGTACTACCTGGTCGAGCCTCCCGCGCCGAAGCACCAGGCGCTCAAGGAAGAGGGCACGCTGATTCGCCCGTTCGGCTTCGGCTCGACCACCGTCATGAAGATGCGGTGGAACGACGGGAAGACCATCACCGAGGTGGACGTGCCGATGCTCGCGTCCGGCCAGCGCATCGTGGTGGAGCACGGCGCCGGCAGCAAAGACGTGAAGACGATTCCGCAGACGCGGCTGGTGCCTCCGCCTCCGACACGGGCCGACGACGCGCTCGTCGAGGCGTACCGGCAGCGCGGCCTGCGCATCGACGACTCGGCGCCCGAGGTCAGCATCACCCGCGCGCGCGCGCTCATGCAGGAGGCGACGAAGGCCGGCAACTACGCGCTCGCGCTCGAGTGGGCCGAGACGGTGCTGCAGCGCTACAAGTCACACCCCGAGTTCCTGCGCGCCAAGGCCTCGCTCTTGTTGATGATGGGCGAGCGCGAGAAAGCCATCGAAGTCTACGAGCAGGTCGAGTCGATCGAGAGCGACCCGGCGGTGCGCAAGAAGCTCGAAGAGCTGCAGAAGCAGCAGAAATGAAAGAGGACCGAACGTGCAAATCATCGGCTTCGTGTTGCTGGGCGGCATCATCTGGCTCGGGTTCTCGCAGACGAACCAGGAGCAGGTGGTCTCACCGTTCAACCTGCACGCGCTCATCATGGTGGTGGTGGGGTCCCTGTCCGCGGTGCTGATCAGCTCGAGCGGCACGACCGCGCTGCGGACGCTCGCGTTCCTGCGCGAGCTGGTTCCCGGGCTGCGCATCTTCAGCGGCACCACGAAGGAGATGGAGGCCGAGCGCGAGCAGATCTACCAGCTCTGGCGCGAGGGCAAGAAGTCGAGCGCGCTGCAGGTGGCCGAGAAGAGCCGCTTCTCCGCGGTGAAGCAGATGGTCGACCTGGTGCTGAACCGCGCGCCCGAGGTCTCGAGCGCGAAGGTCTTCCTCGAGCTGCGGCACGAGGAGATCGCGCGCATGCAGCCCGCCGTTCACAACTGGGAGATGCTGTCGAAGCTCGGCCCCGCGTTCGGCATGGTCGGCACCATCACCGGAATGATTCAGCTGTTCCGGAACATGAGCGCCGACAACCTGAACATCGGCGCCGCGATGTCGCTCGCGCTGCTGGCCACGCTGTACGGCGTCGCGTTCGGCGCCGGCATGTGCGGCCCCATCGGCCACTTCCTCAACAACCTGCTCGACGAGCGCCTGGGCTTCTACGAGCGCTGCGAGAAGAGCGTCAACGAGCTCGTCGCGCGGGGAGGCGTCTGAAGCCGTGCAGCGCCGACCCAAAGGCCACGAGGAAGGCTGGCTGTGGAGCTACGCCGACCTCATCACCAACCTGCTCTTGTTCTTCGTGGTGCTGCTCACCGCCGCGAACCTGAACAAGAGCAAGATGCAGCAGATCGCGAAGAGCATCTCGGGCGCGGAGCAGCCGGCGTCACTCGAGTCGATTCAGCGCGAGATCAACAAGCAGATCGCGGAGAAGCAGCTGCAGGACCTCGTGCGCACCTCGCTCGGCGACGAGGGCCTGCAGATGTCGATCAACTCGGGGCTCGTGTTCGACTCCGGGAAGGCGGTGCTGCGGCCCGAGCACGAAGGCACCGTGACCTCGATGCTGCAGCTGCTCGCGCCGTATTCGTCGAAGTACCAGTTCGCGGTCGAGGGCCACACCGACGCGATTCCGATGGTGGGGCCCATCACGAACTGGGAGCTGTCCAGCTCCCGCGCGATCGTCGTGCGGCAGCGGCTGGAAGAGGTCGGCGTCGCGAAGGGGCGCATTCGCGTCGAGGGGTATGCGGACACCAAGCCGCTGCCCGAGGACGAGCTCGTCGGGCTGTCGCCTGATGAGCGATTGGCTCGGCATCGCCGGGTCGTGGTGAGGATCTACTGACATGAGTGCGGAAAAATCACCGTTCACGCTGAGCGGAGCCGAAGGCGGAGTCGAAGCGGGCCACGCGTCGGCTTCGGGCCCCCTTCGACTCCGCAGCCCTTCGGGCTGCTCCGCTCAGGGTCAACGGAGCTTCGTACTGGCGCTACTCCTCTTCTCCACCTCCGTCCTCGCCCAGACCGGCACCGGCGCCCCCGTCCCCGAGAAGCACATCCCCGGCTCGGTGCTGCTCGAGCTGCGCGGCGTCGAGAACCGCTTCGATCTCGCCCTCGCGCGCGACTGCGCCCCCGAGCGCTGCGTCTCGAAGGGCTGCGTCTACCGCGACCACGCCGTCGTCGACCTCCCGCGCGGCGGCTCGCTGCCGGGCCTCCCGTCGGACCAGGGCGTCGGCTCGGTGCCGCCGCAGGAGTACCTCACCCGCGCGCACTGCGAGTTCGCGCACGAGAAGTCGGTGCCGGTGAAAGACGTGCAGGCGCTGCAGCGCCGCCTCGAGCAGCAGCTGTCGAAGGGCTGGCTGCAGGTGACGGTCGGGCGCTCGCTGCTCGAGCCCGTCTCTCCCGGCCTCGCCATCTCGCCGCCGCCGCTGCCCGAGGCGAAGCCGCCGGAGCCGAAGGTCGAGCCGCCTGCGCCGCAGCCTCCGCAGAAGTGGGAGGCCGAGGTGGCGCTGCGCGAGCTGTGGGTGACGCTGCTGCCGCACTTCGCGTGGATGATCGCCGTCGTCATGGTGACCCTCGCCGCGCTGAGTGTCATCTGGGGCGCGCGCCGGGTCGGCCGCGAGACGATCGAAGAGAAGGCGCTCGCCGCGCAGCTGCTGGCCGGCAACGGCGCCGCCGCGCTCGGCGCAGGCGAAGACAAGCCCCCCGTGAAGGAGGGCGAGATCGTCCAGGCCGAGCTGCCCGCCGGCACCGAAGACGGCGCGTTCGTCGCCGAGCAGCAGCGCGTCTGGGCCCAGCGCATCGCGCAGGCCGACATCGCGAAAGACGAAGGCGGAGTCGTCGAGCTCCTGCGCTCGTGGCTCGGCGCCCGCGAGTACGACCTGCTCGCGAAGGCGATCCTCGTCTTCGGAGACCGGCTCTCGCTCGCGTTCTCGTCCGACGGCGAGCACGCCGTGCGCAAGGTCGAGTTCGCCGACTACCTCAAGCACCTCGACGAGAAGCGGCTGCCCTCCGACGCCGAGTTCTTCAAGAAGCTCAACCAGCACGCCATCGCGTCGTCGCTGCTCGCGCAGGCCGACGCCGAGATCTACCGGAGCTTGCGCGAAGAGTTCGGCAGCGCGGGCGTCGCGAACCTCGTGGAGCAGCTGCCTCCGCGCAACGGCGCGCTGCTGTTCGCGCTCGTGCCGGCGGACTGCCAGATCGAGGTGGCGCGGGTGCTCTCGCGCGAGCGGCGCAACACCGTGGCCGAGCAGCTGCTCGCCTCGAACCGCATCAACCGGCAGGACCGCGAGTACCTCTTCGAGACGCTGGACGCGGCGCGGTCGGGCAAGCCGCTGCCGAAGCCCCCGCTGTCGGCGCCGCACGAGATCACCGACCGCGGCCGCGAGATCGACGCGGCCGGCGCGCTCTCGGTGCTGCTGCAGCACCTCGAGCCGACCGATCGCGCCGAGCTGTTCGCCGCGGCGCTCGAGCGCTCGAGCGGCGTCTTCCCGTCCTGGTACGAGGGCATCGTCTACCCGGACATGCTGATGAAGCTGCCGCAGGAGACGCGCTCGGATCTGCTGCTCGAGGTCGACATCAAGGCGCTCGCGGGGTGGGCGTCGATGCAGCCGACGAAGTGGCAGGAGCAGTTCCTCTCGGGTCTGCAGCCGTCGATGCAGGCGGCGCTGCGCGCGAGCCAGGCGTTCCAGTCGCGCGGCGAGCAGCTCCAGCTCGCGCAGCGCGGCCGCGACGAGCTCGTCGGCGCGGTGAAGAAGCTGTCCGCACGGGGCCGGATCTCTTTCTCGGCGATGGTCGCATGAGACGCCTCCTCTTCGTTGCCCTGCTGGTGACCGCATCGTGCAAGGTGCCGATCACCGACATCCAGGCGAGCTTCTCGCTCGCCGACGCCACCTGGTTCGAGGAGGAGCAGACGCTCTTCTTCTTCTACCGGGCGCAGGCGCAGCAGGGCATCGGAGAGGACACGTCGATCGAGGTCACCTGGACGACCGACGACCACTTTCAGGACTGGACCGAGCTGTCGACGCTGCCGCAGGTGCACACGCACGTGCCGGTCGAGTGCGGGCCGACCGGCATGTGCGGCAGCGGCAGCGTGAAGGTCGACAAGGTGCCGCGCTTCGTGAACCTCCGCCTGCGCTACCACCGTGAAGGAGCCCTGTTCCTGCAGCCGGCGCCGGTGTTCAACGTGGTCGGCATCGGCCCGTCGCACACGAACCGCAGCCTGCTCGTGTACGGCGTCTTCGATCAGACGAACACGCGCGTGCAGTGGCGCACGCGGCACAACTTCCCGACGCTGCGCAACGAGCAGGTGACCGAGCTCGGCGTGCGCCGCACGTTCCGCGTGCTCGACCCCGCCGCCGGCGAGGTGACGCTGCCGGCGGACAACCCGTACGGCTACGCGTTCGACGCGGCGTGCCCGGCGGGCCTGCAGGCGCTGGGGTGGACCGAGGCGACCACGAACGAGCGCGCGACGTTCGCGATCGAGACGCTGCCGCTGTCGGCCTCGACGGCTCCGGCGCTGTGTGCGCGGTCGATCGTCACCGACGCGCTGGGCACGTTCGAGCGCCCGGCCATCGCGCGCAAGAACCCCGAGACGCGCCCCGCGTTTCCGCTGCTGCGCAGCCCCATCAAGGACAACCGCTCGATCGGCTTCGTGCTGCGTCCCTGCAACAAGGACATCTCGCGGCAGCACCTCGACATGCAGATTCAGCGGCTGCAGCTGTCGGGCGCTCCGGAGATCTGCATCGACGACATCGCGGCGCCGGGCTTCGCGACGCAGCTCGCGGGCAGGTTCCGCACCCGCATCGACACCGAGCGGATGCAGGGGCAGGACATGGTGCTCGTCATCGCGCTGCACCACGACGACGAGAACGGGCCGACGCGCGGGGTGCTGGAGGAGGCGCTCGAGGCGGTGCTGCCCTCGGAGCGCGACAAGACGTCTCCGCGGGTGAGCGGCGCGTTCGTCTTCGACAGCTACGCCTACAAGCTGACGCGCGCGCCGAACAAGCGCGTGGTGCTGTGGTGCCCGGGGAAGCTGCCGCCGATGGTGCCGACGGATGATCTCGACCTCATCCCCCAGCAGGCGCAGCGCGACTGCCCGCTGCTGCCGGACTTCCCGGACATCATTCTCGGCCCGTTCAGCTTCGGGACGATTCCGATTCTGCCGACGCGCGCGCAGTACACGACGTTCGTCTCGAAGTACTCCGAGGGGCAGGCGGGCAACGTGACGAAGCTGCTGTTCCGCGCGCCCGAGCGCACGCCGGTCTCGCAGAACATCCAGGTCGGCGACTTTGGCGTCGCGACGTTCTTCAACAACGAGAGCTTCTCGGCGGCACCGACCGACGCGTTCTCGTTCTGCGCCGGCGGAGAGCTGTGGACGAACCTCGTCGTGTTCCGCCTGCCGATCGCCCCCGAGATGCCGGGGCCCCTGCAGGTGCAGCCCGAGGTGCACGAGATGTTCCCGCAGCCTCGGTACGAGCTGGGCCTCGGCTGGGACTTCCCGTTCCTCACGCGGCTCGAGTACCAGGTCACGCTCGCCGGCTCGGCCTCCGCGTTTTCGGTCACGGTGCCGTTCGGCATCTCGGGCCAGGACATGAAGTACTACGGGCAGCAGCTCTGGCAGACGGGCGAGTTCGACACCTCGAAGCTGCTCACCCAGTGCACGCGGTTCTGTGACAACCCGACGTTCGACTCCTTCGGCGTCTACAACGTCATGAAGCCGTTCCGCCCCGGCTTCAGGATGGAGTGCTACACGCCGGTGTTCCCCGCGCTCGACAGCGGAGGCTTCCCTGTCGACCTGTGACCTGAGCTCCCTCTTCCCCGCAGGGGTGAGGGGCGCGCGGCTGCTCGTCGCGGTCCTCCTCCTCTGCGGGGCGCCGGTGAGCGCGGGCGTCTCTGACGCTCCCGAGGTCGAGCCGCCGAAGCCCGCCGTCGAGGCGCCTCCGGCGCCGCGCACCGCCAACGGCGACGAGATCGACGAGACGACGCTGAAGTCGCACCGCACCGCGTTCGAGGCGCTCTCCGAGCGGTTCATCGGAGTCGCGTCCCGCGCTGTCCGCTACGACTGGCGCAAGGCGACGTTCGAGGTCGCGGTCACCGGCAGCCAGTTGCTCGAGCTGAACAACTTCAACAGCGCGCGCATCGGGGCTTCGCTCCGCGCACCGGTGGTGGGCCTGATGCTGGAGCTGGCCATCACCTACGTGCACACGTGGGGCTCCGCGGCGACGGACCAGCTCTCGCGCACGCCATACCGGCAGGCGGGCCGGCCGAGCCGCCTCGAGGCGGACCTGATGCTGGGCTACGCGCTGGCCGAGGGCGTCACGACGCCGAAGTTCGGGTTCATTCCGGCGACCGAGCTCGTGTTCCTCGTCAACGCGGGCTTCCGCTACCGCTACTACCCGCACCAGTTTCACAACATGCCTGGCGACCAGGCCCTCGGCGCGTTCTTCTCGGCGCGGCTCACGGACAAAGAGGTCGAGAACCTCGAGTACGCGCGCCTGCCCGGCATGGGCATCGACCGCACGCGGTACGAGCTGCTGCTGGGCTTCTCGCTGGCGCTGTACTTCCAGAACGGTGTGTTCCTCGCGCCGCGCATCATGTTCGCGCCGCCGCTGTTCGCGACCGTCGCGCAGTCGACGATGACGTTCTGGTGGGACCTGACGATGTCGATCGGGTGGTCGTTCTGATGTTCGCGGTCGCGGCGCTGACGCTGCTCGCGGTGTCTCCGCAGACGGTCGTCTTCTACAACGCGCGCGTCGCGCTCCGAGAGAACAAGCCGAACGAGACGCTGAAGCTGTGGCTGTTGCGGAACGTCATCGCGAAGGACGAGGGCCACGTCGGGCAGTACGACGGCGAGCTCAAGTCGACGACCTGGGCTGCGCTCGGCGCGCTCGGCATGTGCGGCGACGGCTTCTCGAAGGACGAAGAGGGCGGGGCGGGGCTCTGGCCGGTCTCGGTGCACAACCAGGTCGTGGCGAGTCTCGTGCGCGGGTCGGTGCCGTCGATTCAGAACCCCGCCGACGCGTTCGAGGCGGGGCGGCAGCAGCGGAAGGTGTCGCTGAACGACGTGCTCGATCCTGCCGAGCTCAAGACCGTCTCGTTCTTCCGCACGCCGTGCGTGCTGCCCGACTCGACGATGCTGGCGCTGGGCAAGACGCTCACGGTGCAGGAGGGCGACCGCCTCGCGACGGCGCCGGTGATGCGGCAGTTGCTCGTGCTCGCGCTGGAGACGCTCAAGCGCGAGAAGGTCGAGAGCGTCGCGGCGATCGAGGCGCGCATCTTCGACATCGATCTCGCGATGGTGCAGATGGCCGAGCGCAAGGCGCGGCGCGAGGCGATGCAGGCGAAGTACCTCGGCAAGAAGGTGGGGCTGACGTCTCCCGCAATCGACGAGAACGCGGACCAGGCGCGGAAGTGGCCGCCGGGGTCTCCTCAGGCCGAGCTCTTGCGGAAGGCGCTCACCTGGCGCCCGGACGAGTGGATGACGCTGAACCCGTCGCGGCGGTTGTTCCTGTTCGCGCAGGCGAAGCCGGTGTCGCCGACTCCCGAGGCGGTGCAGGCGCTGGCGCTCGGCATCGCCGACCGGCTCGCGGCGCGGAAGGACGGCCAGGAGCTCGAGGCGTGGATCGGCAACCTCGAGCTGAAGCCTTCAGAGCGCGGCATCGTGACCGGCGGCGAGCGGGGAAAGCAGCTGCTCGCGCTGGAGCCGGCGACCGGCTTCCGCGAGCGCGCGGTCGTCGCGCTGCACCGCGGAGTCTCCGCGCTCGAGGCCGGCGCCCAGCTCGATGCGCTGCGGTCTTTCGGCTTCGCGATGGCGCACGCCGAGGAGTCGCGCGAGTCGCAGGTCGTGCTCTCGCTGTCGCGGCGGTGGCTGTCGTATCTGCTCTCCCGCTACGAGACCGACGCCGAGGTGCTCGCGACGCTGCGCGCGCTGGTGCCGAAGCAGGAATACAACACCGTCATCGAGGAGCTGCTCTGGCGGGCGGCGCTCCGGGCCGATCAGAAGTCGTTCGAGATGATCGCCGCGACGGTGCAGCACGGCGGCTCGATCGACGCGCGCGTGGAGAAGCTGAAGCCGCTGGCGCGCGGCGACGTCGGTGGCCTCGCGACGCAGCTGCGCGATGCCGCCGTCGACGAGCCGCACCTCACGCTGCGCTTCGTCCGGCTGCTGCTCGAGAAGATCGAGGCGGAGGACGCCGACGTCCGCATCGCGAACATCCCGATGCTGAAGGCGCTGGGCAAGGTGCTCGACGCCGTCGCCGTGGCGGCCGGCCCCTCGAAGTCGCAGGTGCGGGCCGCGGAGGAGCTGCTCGGCAGAGTGCAGGGGATTCTCGAGGGGCTGAAGCAGTTCGATGCCTCGGCGCAGGCGAGGGCGCGCGCGCTGTCGGTGCGGCACGAGACGTTCGCGGGGAACATCCGGCTGGCGCCGGCCGATGAGCTGCCGTGGCCGTTCTCTGCGCCGCGGACGTCGGCGGCGAGCGTGTTCATTCCGCTGAAGCTGGAACCGCTGGAGTGGAAGGCCGCGGACGGACGGCTGGTCTTCGGCTGGCGGGTGACCGAATGAGTCTCCCGTTCACCCTGAGCGGAGCGCGAAGCGCGGAGTCGAAGGGCGCGCGAAATCGCACGCGCGGGTTCGGCGGAGCCAGCTCATGACGCCTCGGGAGCTCAAGAAGCTGATGCGCCAGCGCAAACGCGAGCTGCGGGCACAGGTCGCGGCCATTCCTGCCGTGCGCGCCGCCCGGCGAAAGCGGTGGATCAAGCGGGGCGTCATCTCCACCATCCTGCTTCTCCTCCTCCTCTTCATCCGCTGCGACTGTGGCGAGGCGCCGCTGCCCGAGCCGGCCGTCGCCGACGCCGGCGTGCCGGAGAAGGTCGTGAAGCCGGTGAAGCCTCCGCCGAAGCCGAAGCCGCCGCCGCTCGACGGCAAGCTGGCGTCGCAGCCGCGCCCGTCGATGGGTCCGCAGAGCCCGGGCGGCCCTCCGTGGCTCGACGAGTTCCGCATCCAGGTCGCCGCGCGCAGCCCGCGGCTCGCGCAGTGCTTCACCGGCACCGAGCGCCCTGGCGCGCTGCGCTGGAGCGCCTCCGTGAATCCGCAAGGGGGCACCGTCGGCGACCAGGAGATGGAGCCCGTCGGTGTCGGCATCGACTTGAGCAAGGAGCAGCGAGCCTGTGTCGCCGCCGTTCTCTCGAAGCCCGTCTACAAGCTGGCGGCTCCGGGCGCCGAGGGCCTGCCCGACCGGGTGAGCATCGTCATCGAGTTTTGACGTCGGCGCAGTCGAACCACACGGAGCTGAACAGTGCGTCGGTCGTGGCATCGAACGGGTGCCCGCCATCGGCCGGACCGGCGTAGATGGCGTCGACCATGTAGAGAGTCGAATGGTGCGTCGCGAAGAGTATGCGAAGGCGCGTGCGCCATCGGCCATCGGCGGGGTGCCTCATTGAGCCCTCGTACAAACGAGCCGCTACTCCGCCGTCGAAGAAGAATTGGCTCATCTTGACGGGCGTGTCCTCGGGGCGGCCGGCGTCGGCGAGACGCGCGTTACGGCGCAGTCGCTGTTGCTCCCAGCGCGCCACCTGCTTTTCGGTCACCTGCTCGAGCGTCGTGCCCAACTTCAGAAGCAGACCCGATACCTGGAGCTCTTGCCGCTGATCCGGAAACGCGGGATCCCGCGTCGGACTCACGAGCCGCCAGCCGCGAATGCCGCCATCGAGGTCCAGTGGCTGCGCGGCGAGCTCCGGCGGCGCTATGAAATGCATGCACCCGATGCGACCGGCCTCGACGACGAGCTCGCGGTGTTTTCGAGACGCCTTGATGGCCTCGATGTACTTCGCGTGAAACTCACTGAAGCGTCTCCGCAGCACCTCACCCTCTTTCGGACATGCCTCTTGAAACGCCCGCAGGTGCTGGGTGCGTCGTGCGCTTTCCCTCTCGATCTTTCGCATCGCGGCGTTGACCGTCTCTTGTGCGGCGGCCGCTGCCTCCTCCTGTTCGAGTATCTCAGCCGCGTTCATGGCCGCAACGAGCTCGTCGCGCTGCGCTTCGAGTGCTGTCGCCTGCTCGTTGAGCTGTTGAATCACCTCGTTGATGCTGGCGCAGTTCGCCGGGTCGACGGTGTCCGTTGCCTCGTCGAGCACGGACACCGTCTCGTGCAACCACCGAATCGACACCTCGCTAAGGTGCTTCATCCGCCCGTCCGCTGGCGTCGACCTGCGCGCGGTGACGGCGGTGCAGATGGCGACCACGACGAGCGTCGGCAGCCACCGCTTCATGGCGACGACTTCACACCGGCCAGCTTCTTCAGCCAGGCCGCGGCCGCCGCCGCTCGTGGATGGGCCGACGCCTCGAGCGCCGCTGCCCGCTTCGCGAGCGCTTCTTTCGTCTGGCCCTCGTACAGCTCTTCCGCGCGGTCCTCGTCGCCGTACAGCAGCGCGGCATCGGCGAGCTGCAGGTGCGCCTCGACCGACGACGGGTACAGCTTCACCGCCAGCTCGATGAGCGCCATCGCGTCGGCCTCGCGGCCCTGGTCTCTCCAGTGCGCAGCGAGCGTGGCGAGCTCCGGCACGAAGTCGGGGGCGATCTGCATGCGCGTCACCACCGGCTCGAGCACGTCGCGCACCTCGCGGGCGTCGAGGGCGCGCTCGGGGCCCCAGCGGCCGAGCTTCGCCGTCGCGTACTCGTTCTGCGGCAGCATCCACGTCAGCTCCTCGCGCAGGTTCGGAGACAAGAGCCCGGGACACTTCCGCCGCTCGCAGACCTCGGCGTAGTCGGCGAAGAAGCGAATCGGCCCGAGCGCGGCGTAGCGGCGGTTCGTGCCGTACTCCTCCTCGAGCACGCGCGCCATCGCGGCGCCGACGCGGGGCACCCACGAGCCCTTGATCGGCTGATGGCCGGACGTCAGCGTGGCGCGGGCGCCGTTGGTGTCGGCGACGATCCAGTCGCGCGACAGCGCCGAGGCGAGCGTTGCGAAGCTCTCCTCGACCGAGCCGCCCGGCAGCTGACCGCCCCAGCCCTCACGGCGCGCGAGGCCGTACGAGAAGACGCGGTTCATTCCGTCGAGCAGCACCTGGTCGACGGGGTCATCGGCGTACAGCGGCCGCCGGCGCATGCCGTCTTCCAGCAGCGTCTCGATGATCGCGTCGCCGACGCGGTTCAGCAGCGGGCCCTGCGCCTCGACGTTGCACAGCATCGCGATGACGAGCTGCTCGGCGGGCAGGAGGATGAGCAGCGAGGTCGTCTCGGGCTGCCCGCCGAGGTGCTCGACGACGAAGTGTCCGCGCTTGGGGAACACCGCGAAGCCGAGGCCGTAGTCGACCCAGCGGCCGTCCTTCGTCTTGCCGGAGACGATCATCTGCTCCCACGTCGCGGGCTTCACCAGGCGGCCGGCGAACAGCGCCTCGCCGTAGCGGACGAGGTCTTCCACCGTCGAGCGCGCGCCGCCGCCGGCGAACCGGGAGGAGATGTCGATCTCTTCGCTCGGCACGAGGCGGCCCGCCTTCACGCGGTAGCCCGCAGCCCAGTCGGCGTCGCGCGTCTTCGGATCCTCGACCTGCGAGCGCTTCATGCCCGCCACGGCGAAGACGTTGTCGCGCAGGTACTCGCCGTACGAGCGGCCCGAGACCGACTCCACGATCGCGCCGAGCACGTTGTAGCCGTACGAGGTGTACGTGAACTTCGTGCCCGGCTCGTGCGCGAGCGGCCACTCCGAGAAGATCTTCAGCGCCTCGACGGTGGAGAAGCGGCGCTTGAAGTGCGCTTCCTTCTTCTGATCCCGGTAGTGGTACGTGCCGCTCACGTGCGTGAGGAGATCGCGCACGGTGATCGGCCACTCCTTCCGCGGGTACTTCGGCAGGTACGCCTGCACCTCGGCGTCGAGCGCGAGCTTGCCGTTCTCCGCGAGCTGCATGATCGCGACGCCGGTCAGCGTCTTGGTGACGGAGGCGAGCCGGTAAGAGGTCTGCGGCGTGGCCGGGCGGGGAGGGGAGAGGCGCGCGTAGCCGTAGCCGGCCGACCACTCGAGGCCGCGCCAGCTCACCGCGACGGAGAGACCTGCGCTCGGCCGCTGCGCGAGGGCGGTGCGGATCGAGGCGTCGATCGCCGAGACCTGCTCGGGGGGGAGCGGGTCTGCGGCGGCGCCAAACGACAACAACAGAAGAAAGACGCTCACCCTGAGCGGAGCAGCCCGAAGGGCTGCGGAGTCGAAGGGGGCCCGAAGCCGACTCGCGGCCCACTTCGACTCCGGCCTGCGGCCTCCGCTCAGTGTGAACGGTGGTGAGCTCACCGCGTCGCCTCCATCGGCGGCTGCCTCGCCTTCGCGTACTCGTCGAACAGGGCGTCGACGATGAGCTGGCCGAGCAGATCGAGGCCCTTCCCCTTCGGGTGCACGCGATCGGCGTGCATGAAGCCCGCCTTGTCGAAGCGCTTCACCGCCCCGGTGCCGCCCATGGCGGCGAAGAGGTCCATCCACGCGCAGCCCTCCTCGAGCGCGATCTTCCTCTCCATCGCGATGACCTCGTCGAGCTCGGGTCGCTGCGCGTACGGATTCCCGGCGCGCTTCACGACGGCGTCGAGCGGGCCGACGACCCAGCAGGCGGCTCCGCTGGTCGCCTTCTTCACGCGGCCGATGAGCGTCCGCAGGTCGTGCATCACCTTCTCCTGCGACGAGCGGCCCCAGGCGATGCGCTTGGTCTCGTTGCCGCCGAACATCAGCATCACGAGCGCCGGGTTCCGCGCCCGCATCTGGTCCTCGAAGATCGCCTCCTCCGCCTGCAGGAAGATCGACGCGTCCGCCGACGGCACGCCGAGCATGTCGAGCACGACGCCGCTCGTCTCCTTCTCCAGCACCACGCCGTGCAGCACCGCGCCCTTGCCGCGCGCGACGAGCGTGAGCTCCCGGGCGCCGGCGCCGAGCGAGAGCACCTCGCGATGCCCTGCCTCTTCACCGCGCGGCTCCAGCGACGCGACGCGCGTACCGTCGACGAGGACGTCGACGGCCGCAGCCTCGGGACGATCGAGCCACCACACCTCGCCGCGCGTCTCACCCTCGAGCTTGAACGTCGACGACGCCCCGGCGACCTGCGCGGTGTGGTGCACGCCCGCGAGCCCGAACTTCCAGCGCAGCTTGTACGGCGGAGCGAAGGTGCTCGCCGTCCACCCCGACGCCTTCGCCGCGCACCGCGACCGGCTGCCGTACGACGCCATGCGGTCGGCGAGCAGGAAGCCGCGACCGGCAGCTCCGTACCGCGCCGTGAGCCGCGCGCGCACGACGTCGACGACGCCGTCGCCCGCGATGAGCGAGTTGCCGAGCGCGAGCACGACGGTCGGCTTGCCCGACGTCTGGGCGACGTCGAGCGCCTCGAAGAACGAGTCGAGCGCCGTGCGCAGGCACTGCGCGCCGGCCGTCACGGTGCACGGGTTCTCGATGGCAGACCCCGGCGCCTGCAGCTTCACCGCGAGCGCGCGCAGCGCGACGCTCTCCGCGTCTTCGGGCCGCTTCACCTCGACCACGCGGCGCGGCTCGGGCGCCGTCGGCGCAGGCGTCGGCGCCGCCACCACCGGCGCCTGCGGCGGTGCAGGAGTCGGCGCAGGAGGCGCGTTCGTCTCGCACGCGACGAGGACCAGCGTCAGCAGCAGCAGCGATCGCAACGGCGCGGCAGCCTACACGATCGAGTGAGTCTTTCAGCGCAGGTGTGGGCGTGGCCGGAACAAGAGCTGACGGGTCCGGACGCGACGACTAGAGTCTCGCGCTCGGGAGGCCTTCGTGATGCGCCGCCTTGCCCTCGCGCTCCTCGTCATTTCATCCATGGCTCACGCGCAGGAGCTCGGGCTCGACCTGAGCGCCGAGTCGCGCGTGAAGGAAGTCGTCCTCATCCCGCCGGTCTACAAGGTGACCAGCACCGAGGGCTCGTTCTCGGGCTTCTCCGCCGCGAAGACGGTGGAGAAGCTCGACACCGTCGCGCACAAGCGGCTCGTCGCCGCGCTCGAGAAGGCGCTCGGCTCGGGCAAGGTCCTCTCGACCGAGGCGACGCTCCAGGCGCTGGCGAAGGAGAAGCTCTCCATCGCCGCGCTGCGAACGCCGAGCGGCATGGCGCAGCTCGCGAAGGCGACGAGCGCCGCGTGGGTCATCTATTACGGCTTCGAGAAGGGCGTCCTCTCCGCCTCCATCTACACGCTGCTCGGCGAGACGACCGGCAAGGCGGCGCAGCTTCAGGGCGTGCAGGTCGGCGGGCTGCAGCCGGCGCAGGCCGACGAGCTCCAGAAGAAGCTCGCGGCGCACCTGGTCGAGCTGACGAAGGCGAAGCCGGAGGAGACGACAGCGCAGCTGCCGCCGCCTCCGCCGCCGGCAGAGGAAGAGGTGTCGGGCGAGGTCGAGTCGGAGATCGCCCGCGACCGCGAGAAGAACAAGGGCATCGTCGAGAGCGTCGACCTCTCGCGCCCGCGCGCGGTGCTCGCCGTCGGCGGCGGCGCGTCGTACCGCAACCAGCTCGTCGGCGGAGACAACCGCGGCTCGCTCGCCGAGCTGCGCAACGACTCGGCGCCGGGCATCGCGGTGTTCGTGCAGGTGAACCCGCTGCACTTCATCGAGCGCTTCCGCGACGCGCCCTACAGCGACGTGTTCATCGACGCGAACTGGCGCCGCAGCTTCGTGCGCGCGCGCGGCAGCGGCAGCCTCGACGGCCAGTCGTGCTCGGTCACCGACGACGAGTTTCAGGTGCGCGGCAACTTCCGCTGGCGCCTGGGCGGCATGCTCCCCAGCGTGGGCATCGGCGCCGGCTGGGCGCAGGAGCGCGCCGCGTTCGTCGGCTGCGACCTCCCCGTCGTGAGCGCCATCTACCGCGGCGTCGATCTGCAGGTTCGCGTGAAGCAGCCCATCTTCCGCGACGTGGTGTCGCTCGACGTCGCGTTCGGGCCGCGCGTGCTGATGACCGGGCCGCTCGCTCCGAAGGCGGGTGTCGGCCTCGCCGGAGAGGCCTGGCTCGAAGCGAAGCCGTGGTCCCTGCTCTTCGTGCGCGGCGGCGCGCGCTTCTTCCGCGCGGTGATGTCCGACGACGTCGGCATCGTCACCGCCGACGTCCGCGCGTTCTTCGCGCTCGAGGCCGGAGTTCACCTGTGAAAAAGCTCATTCTGCTCTCCGCCCTCGTCGTCGCGAACGTCGCGTGGCCGTGCGTCACCTCGGCGACGTGCAACTGCGCCGACCCCGGCAACACCGAGAACGACTGCGACATGGACGGCTGCAAGGTCGGGCAGGGCGACTGCCACGACATGCCCGACGGCGGTCAGTTCATGCGCGGCATCGGCTGCCCGAACGGGGCGTTCCCCGAGCGCTGCGACGGCCTCGACAACAACTGCGCAGGTGGCGTCGACAACGGCAACCCCGACGGCGGCGTCGCGTGCACGACGGGGCAGCTGGGCGTGTGCGCTCCGGGCACGACGGCGTGCACCGGCGGCCAGTTGCTGTGCAACCGCAACGTGAACCCGAGCGCCGAGGTCTGCGACGGCAACGACAACGACTGCGACGGCCAGACCGACGAGAACCTCACGCGCGTCTGCTACGCGGGCCCCGCCGGCAGCTACACCGGCACGTGCCCGCCGACCGGCAACAACGTCGGCAACTGCGCGCCGCGGCTGCAGTGCGCCGGCGTGACGCAGACGTGCAGCGGCGGAGCCTTTCCCGCGTGCACGATGAGCACCGGCACGCAGACGTTCCCGGCGACCGAGATCTGCAACGGCCTCGACGACGACTGCGACGGCCAGGTCGACGAGGGCAACCCCGGCGGCGGGGCGAGCTGCACGGTGCCCGGTCAGATGGGCCTGTGCGCGCAGGGCACGATTCAGTGCACCGGCGGCATGCCGCAGTGCCGCGGGCCGATGCCGGCCACCGAGGTCTGCGACGGCAACGACAACGACTGCGACGGGCAGACCGACGAGAACCTCACCCGCGTGTGCTTCGCGGGCGGCGCGGGCACGTTCACCGGCACCTGCCCCGGCACGAACTGCAGCCCGCGCGGCGTCTGCATGGGCGTGACGCAGGCCTGCAGCGGCGGCGCGTTCCCCGCGTGCAACACGATGACGCCGGGCCAGGTGCTGCCGATGACGGAGACGTGCAACGGCGCCGACGACGACTGCGACGGCACCGCCGACGAGGGCAACCCAGGAGGCGGCGCGATGTGCAGCGTGCCGGGCCAGATGGGCGCCTGCGCGAACGGAACGCTGCAGTGCATGGGCGGCGCGTCCGTGTGCCGCGGGCCCAACCCCGTCGCCGAGACCTGCAACAACGTCGACGACGACTGCGACGGCATGGTCGACGAGGGCGTCACGCGGCTCTGCTACGCCGGCCCGAACGGCAGCTTCACCGGCACCTGCCCGCCGCCGGGGAACACCGTCGGCAACTGCAACCCGCGCGGCGTGTGCATGGGCGTCACGCAGGCCTGCAGCGCCGGCGCGTTCCCCGCCTGCACGATGACGACCCCGGGCCAGTCGTTCCCCGGCGCCGAGGCGTGCGACGGGCTCGACAACGACTGCGACGGCACGGTCGACGAGGGCGTCGGCGGCGGCGCGTGCGTGAACCCCGGCGGCGTCGGCCGCTGCGCGAACGGCAACAACCAGTGCCGCGACGGCGGCGTCGTGTGCATTCCGAACACGCCCATCGCCGAGACCTGCAACAACATCGACGACGACTGCGACGGCATGACCGACGAGGCGGCGAACGGCCAGCCGCTGACGCAGACGTGCTTCACCGGCCCGGCGGGCACGTTCGCCGGCACGTGCCCCGGCCCGACGTGCGCGCCGCGCGGCATCTGCCGGCCGAGCGTGCAGACGTGCGTCGGCGGCATGTTCGACAACGCGGCGTGCAACGGGCAGGTGCTGCCCGATGCGGGGCCGCCGAACGCGGGCGAGCCGGCGACGAAGTGCAACGGAGCCGATGACGACTGCGACGGCGTCGTCGACGACGGCAACCCCGGCGGCGGCGGTATGTGCAACGCGATGGCGCAGGGCGTGTGCGCGTTCGGAACGCTCAACTGCAGCGGAGCGCAGATCGTGTGCTCGCCGGGCGCTCCGCAGGTGGAGCAGTGCAACACCGTCGACGAGAACTGCAACGGGGTGCCGAACGACGTGCCGGCGCGCCGCTGCTTCAGCGGGCCGAACGTGACGCCGGTCACCTACACCGGCACGTGCCCCGGCCCGATGTGCAACCCCAAGGGGCGGTGCACCGCGGGCGTGCAGCTCTGTGACACGACCGGCAACTACGGCGCGTGCGCGCTCGCCGACGGCGGAGCGCTCGTCACGCCCGCGAACCCGCCCGACCAGGACGAGCAGGTGTGCAACAACATCGACGACGACTGCGACGGCGTCGTCGACGACGGCAACTTCGATCGCGACGGCGACGGCGTGAAGTCGTGCGCCGGCGACTGCAACGACGAGCCCGACGGCGGCGCGCGGCAGCGGCCCGGCCTGGTCGACATCTGCGACGGCATCGACAACGACTGCAACGGCCAGATCGACGGCATGAACACGCCCTGCTACTCGGGCCCGCCGAACACGGTGTTCGTCGACGGCGGCGGCGTCGGCCAGTGCCGCGCCGGCATCGGCGTGTGCGCGAACGGCATGCCGCTGCCCGGCAGCTGCATGGGCGAGGTGCTGCCCGGCACCGAGGGCAACGTCTGCGACCGCATCGACAACGACTGCGACGGCAAGGTCGACGAAGACTTCGACCTCGACGGCGACGGCGTGCCCTCGTGCATCCTCTGCCCGCTCATCTCGCCGTGCGACTGCAACGACGACCCCGACGGCGGCGTGTTCGTGAAGCCGGGCATGGCCGAGATCTGCGACTGCCAGGACAACAACTGCGGCGGCGGAGTGGACGAGGGCAACGTCTGCGTCGCCGCGCCGTGCCACGACTTCGACTTCGACCGCGCGACCAACTGCCAGGGCGACTGCAACGACAACAACCCGCTCGTCGGCCCCGCGCGCAGCGAGCGTTGGGCGAACGGCATCGACGACGACTGCGACGGTCAGATCGACGAAGACACCGACGAAGACGGCGACATGTACAGCGTCGGCATGGGTGACTGCGACGACAAGTTCGCCGCGGTGAACCCCGGAGCGCCCGAGCGCTGCGACGGCTTCGACAACAACTGCAACGGCCAGGTCGACGAGGGCTTCGACGTCGACGGAGACACCGCGACCACGTGCGTCGGCGACTGCAACGACAACGACCCGAACGTCTCGCCGTTCAAGGTCGAGGTCTGCGGCAACATGCGCGACGACGACTGCGACGGGCTCGTCGACGAGAACCTCGACGAGGACGGCGACGGCGTCAGCACGTGCGCCGGCGACTGCAACGACAACAACGCGGCGGTGCACGGCGCGTCGATGAGCGTCTCGGCCGCGATGGAGATCTGCGACGGCCAGGACAACGACTGCGACGGCCAGTTCGACGAGGGCTTCGACGTCGACGGCGACGGCGTCGCGGTGTGCTTCGGCGACTGCGACGACAACGACCCGACGCGCAGCCCGCTGCTCTACGAGGTGCCGACGCCGCCCGGCGGCACCCCGAAGGACGAGAACTGCAACGGGCAGATCGACGAGGGCGCGCAGGACCGCGACATGGACGGCTTCACCGGGTTCTGCGGCGACTGCAACGACACGGACAAGAGCATCAACCCGCACGGCCGCGAGGTCTGCGACCGCGTCGACAACAACTGCGACGGCCTCGTCGACACGCTCGCCGGCAACGCGAACCTCTGCGCCGCGTGCTTCGACAACGACATGGACGGGCAGACGAACTGCGACGGCGACTGCGACGACGCCGACCCCTCCGTCTTCCGCGGCGCCGCCGAGGTCTGCGACGGCAAGCTGAACGGCTGCGGCGCCAGCGTCGGCGTCGACCTGGATGAGAACGGCTTCCGCGTGTGCCGCGACGATGCGGGCGTGGAGCTCGACGGCGGCACCGACGGTGGCGTCGACGCAGGCTCGGGCGGCAGCGGCGAGGTCGATGCCGGCTCCGGGCCGGAGCGGCCGGTCGTCATCACCGGGTGCGGGTGCGGAAGTGGAGAAGGCGTGCTGGCGATCGGGGCGCTGCTGCTGCTCGCAGCTCGTCGCCGCCGATCGTTCACCCTGAGCGGAGCGGCCCGAAGGGCTGCGCAGTCGAAGGGGGCCCGCAGTCGGCTTTGGGCCCGCTTCGACCCTTCGACAAGCTCAGGGCAGGCTCCGCTCAGCGTGAACGGTGCTGTCGTCCTGTGCGGCCTCATCTTCTTCGCCTGCCAGAGCTCGCTCACGTACCCGCTCCCCGCCATCCCCGATGCGGGCGAGGCGGACGCCGGCAGCGACGCGGGCTTCATCCCGCCGGTCGACAACTGGCCGTGCCCGGGGCTCTACCCGACCGAGCAGCTGTCGTTCCTCGTCAGCAACACGTCCAACCCGTTCGCCATCGCGCCGCGGTTCGCGCAGACGAAGGTGGATCTCGCGGAGGCGGTGGTCTTCGACGACGGCGCCGCGGACGTGGCGGCGTTCGTGCTCCGCCGCGACATCCCGATGGACGTCGACCCGAACATGCCGGCGCAGGCGCTCGACACCATCGCCGTGCGCGAGGTCGTGGCGCTCGACTCGCTGCCCGGCACTCCGCTGGTGCGCGATCGCACCGAGCGCACGACGCGCGCGTTCGCGGGGCCGACGTACACCACGAGCCAGAACCTCGTCTTCGCGACGGCGACGAACGCGTTCGCCGTCCGCAACCGGCTGCTCGCGGCGCTGTCGGGCAAGCCGCTCTCCGTGCTCGGCGCGCTGCCTCAGGTCGCCGGCGCCCAGGCGGAGGACCGCATGCTGGTGAACGTGATGTTCCGCATCAGCGCGAACAACCTCTTCATCTCGGCCGCGGTGACGCCGTACTCGAAGCTCACGCAGAACCTGCCGGTCGTGCTCGACCTCACGAACGGCAGCCACCTCGGCGAGCCGAACGCGAAGCTGTACTACCGCTGCGAGCGCCGCGTCGCTCCCGCGCTCAAGAGCGACTTCATCTTCGTCGTCGACAACTCGGGCTCGATGTCCGAGGAGCAGGCCGCGCTCGTGAACGCGTCTGCCGCGCTGTACTCGGCGTTCCAGTCGGCCGGCCTCGACTTCCGGCTCGGCGTGGTGACCACCGACAGCGACGTCTTGCGCGGCACCGGCTTCACGCGCGACCTCAACCAGTTCCAGAGCGACGTGCGCGTCGGCATCACCGGCAACCCGTTCGAGATGGGCCTCGAGTACGCGCTGAGGGCCATCAAGCTGGCGCGGCAGCCGGCGCAGCCCCCCGAGCGGCGGCTGCGCGACGACGCGGGCGTGGTCGTCGTCATCCTCTCCGACGAGGAGAACGCGGGGCTCAAGACCGTGCAGCAGTACGCCGCGGACTTCGTCGCCGAGAAGGCGGTCATCTTCGCCATCGTCGGCCCGAAGCCGATCGGCTGCAGCCGCGTGGGCCTCGGCCGCGCGAACGCCGGCACGCAGTACATCGACACGGCGACCGCGACCGGCGGCAGCTCGGGCTCCATCTGCAACCCGAACCTGCTGGAGATCGTCGAAGAGGTCGTCGTCGGTAGCTTGGGCGCCGCGAGCATGTCGTCCCTCGAGGAGCGGCCCATCTCGAACTCGCTCGCGGTGCAGACGACGATGAAGGTGGCCCGCAGCCGCACCCTGGGCTTCGACTACGACCCGGGCGGCAACACGGTGCTCTTCTTCGGCGTCGTCCCCGCGCAGGGGTCGATGTTCGACGCCGCGTACAGCTACTTCGCGGTCATCCAGTAGTCAGCGGGGGACGAAGCCCTTCTCCGCGAGCAGCTGCTGAATGGTGCGCAGGATGTGGCCGACCTTCTCCTGGTTCTGCGCGACGGCCTGAAGCCGCTGCACCTCTTCGGGACTGAAGCCTGCGTCAGCGCGGGCGCCGGGACGCGGCGGGCCGCGCAGCTCGAACTCGAGCTTCTCTTCGGGCTCGGCACCCGGCGGGCGCGGAGCCGGCCGCACGTTGCTCGTCTTGCGGCGCTGCGGCACTTCCTGTCCGCGGAAGTGCTTCGCGATGGCGGTGTGGATCTCGGCCTCGGAGGCCATCACCACGGTCACCCGGGCGCGCGCCATCGAGCTGGCCTCGTCGACGACGGCGAGGTCGGTCGGGTCGGCCATCGCCAGCTTCAGCGTGCGGTCTTTGAGCGAGATGGGAAAGACCACGTTCCGATCGCAGAAGTCGGGGCCCAGCGCGCGAAGGGCGCCGTTGTCCTTCAGCACGTTGCCCAGGTGTGTCGCCGGCACGCGCAGCGTCTTCGCGAGCGCGTCGAGCATCGCGTCGTCGTCCGCGAACCCGAGCTCGGAGATCGCGCGCGGCAGGCGGACGCCCCACTGCTCCGCGTGCGCCATGGCGGACTTGAGCTGCAGCTCGTCGATGAGGCGCGCCTTGATGAGCGCCTCGGCGAATCGCTGCGTCGTCCTCGGGGTGGCCATGTGAAGGCGAGTGTAGATTGAATCCACTTCGTCGCGCGCTACTGTCCGTCGCTACGCATGGCCTTCACTCCCGACGAGTGGACCGGAAAGCGCTTCGGCCGCTACGAAGTCGTCTGCCGTCTCGCCGTCGGCGGCAGCGCCGAGATCTTTCTCGGCACCGCGCGCACCGGCCCGTTCGTGGGGCTGTCGCTCGTGCTCAAGCGCATGCTCGCGCCCAAGAACGACGAAGAGGCGCTGCAGGACCTCATCGACGAAGCGAAGATCACCGCGACCCTGAATCACCCCAACATCGCGCGCATCTTCGACATCGCCGTCACCAGGGACGACGTCGTGCTCGTGATGGAGTTCATCCCCGGCGCCACGCTCAGTGAGATTCGCCGCGCGCGCAAGCGGCAGTCCGAGCGGGTGCCGCTGGGGTTCACGTTCAAGGCGATCTCCGACGCGCTGCTCGGGCTGCACCACGCGCACCTGCACCAGGACGCGAAGGGCCGGCCGAAGCCCGTCGTGCACCGCGACGTCACGCCCGGCAACCTGATGATGGACTTCGCGGGCAAGTGCCGGTTGCTCGACTTCGGCATCGCGCGCGTCACCGGCAGCCAGCGCCGCACGCGCACCGACTTCGTGCGCGGCACCGCCGCGTACATGAGCCCCGAGCAGATTCGCGCCGAGCCGCTCGACTACCGCAGTGACCTCTTCTCGCTGGGCGCGGTGCTGCACGAGCTCATCACCGGCGAGGTCGCGTTCGGACGCGCGACGGACTCGGAAGAGCTCGAGGCGATCCTGGGCGCGCAGATCGACCCGCCGAGCCGGCGCGCCCCCGAGATTCCCGGCTGGCTCGACGACGTCGTGATGAAGGCGCTGCAGCCCGCGCCCGGCGCGCGCTACGCCACCGCCGAGAAGATGCGCGACGCGCTCGTCCTCGGCGCCGGCACCGACCTGTGGACCGCGCAGCAGTGCGCCGAGTTCCTGCGCAAGGACTTCGCCGAGCGCGAGGGGAAGATCGAGAACCTGATGCGCGAGATTCGGCTCACCGACGAGCCGACCATTCCTGCGGGCTCGCCGCGGCGGCGCCACTCGTCGCCGGAGATCTCGATGCCCCGCATCGACCCGCGGCGCAGCGGCTCACAGAAGAAGAAGAGCTGAGCCGCTACTTCAGCCCGGCGGCCTTGAGCGCGCGGGCGAGCGCGGCTGCGCTCCTGGCCACGCGCCTGGCGGGGAAGCGGCGCTCCTTCACGTCGCGAATCACCGAGAACGCCTCGGCGTGTCGCGGCACCACGAGCTCGACCGGCTTCGCCGGCGCAGCCTGGTACTCATCGGCGAACGCCATCGGCTCGGGCTTGAGCTCTTCTTCGGCGAGCTCTTCCTCCCATTGCTCGATCTCTTCATCGACCTCCGCGTCGTCCGCGTAGTCGACTTCGTCGTCGTAGTCCGGCGCCTCGGGGTCCATGACGGTGCTGGGTAATGCAATGTAGGTGCGACGCTCAACCGCTCGGAACTACGGCATTCTCAACCGCTGATGTGGAGCATCGACCTACCAGAACCTACAGTTTGTGGTGCGCGCCTGCTCCAAGCAGCTCGAGCGCCTGCTCCCACCGGCCGGTGGCCTTCATCACGAGCTCGCAGAGCTCGCGGACGGCTCCGAACCCGCCGCGCGAAGGCGCGACGTAGTGGCAGAACGCGCGGACCTCGGGCGCGGCGTCGGCGGGACACGCGGCGAGCCCGGCGCGCTGCATCGGCGCGAGGTCGTTCACGTCGTCGCCCATGTACGCGCAGTCTCCGTGATCGAGCTGCAGCTCGTTGCACAGCTCGTCGAAGCCTTCGCCCTTGTCCTTCTTGCCCTGGAGGACCTTCACCAGGCCGAGCTCGCGCCCGCGGACCGCGACGATCTCCGAAGAGCGCGCAGTGAGGATCGCCGCCGGCAGACCCGTGAGCCGGGCGAGCACGATCGCGTGACCGTCCTTCACGTCGAAGCGCTTGAACGCCTCGCCCTGCGGCCCGTAGTACAGCCCGCCGTCGGTCATCACACCGTCGACGTCGAACACGAGCAGCTTCACGCGCGCGGCGCGGGCCTGGAGATCCACGCCGCCGTATCTAATTCACCGGCGCGCGCGGCGCGTCGACTTCTTCGAGCTCGCGACCTTCGTCTTCGCAGGCTCCGGCTCGACCAGCTTCGCCTGCACCGGCGAGATGCTCGGCGCCTTCGCGGCCACCTTCGCCGGCGGCGCGTCGTCGGCGAGCGGCGGCGCTTCCTTCTTGCCCGACGGCCAGGCGATGAAGACGAGCAGCAGCACCGCGAGCGCCGCGAGGCCGCCGAGCATCCACTTCTTCTCGAGCGGGTTGCGATCGATGACCGGCTGGAAGTCGTCGTCGTCGTCGTCGTCGCCGAAGTCGATGGTGTCCTCGGGGACAGGCCGCGCGATCGGCTTCGGCTGCGCCTTCGCCGGCGCGGGCTTCTTCGGCTTCGCCGCCGCGATGAGCTTCATCGCCTCGGTGTGGGTGTCCTCGAGGCCGAGCTCTTCGTAGACGGCGAGCAGCCGCTGCTCGAGGTCGCGAGCCGAGTACGGCCGCTCGCTCGGGTCTTCATCGAGCGCGCAGAGCACCAGCTCATCGAGGCTCGAGTCGACGGCGGGGTTGAAGTGGCTCGGCGGCTCGACGAGCTTCGTCGGGTCGACGCGGCGGCCGGTGAGCAGCCGGTACATCAGCGCGCCCAGCGCGTACACGTCGGTGAGCCGGTCGGGCATCTCGCCGCGCTTGAGCTCCGGCGCGATGGGGTTGCCGCCCTTGCCGCCGATCGCGAGGTTCCCGCTCGTGCTGCAGACGAGGTGCGCGGCGTCGAGGACTCCGACGACCTGCCCCTCGTCGTGCGTCGCCGCGACGAGGCGAACGACCTGCAGCGAGAGCTGCAGCGCTTCGGTGAGCGGCAGGTGTCCGGCTTCGACGGGCGTGCTCACCTGCAGCACTCCGGACAAGGTCAGCTCGCTCTCACCGAGGGTCGGCCGGCGCGCAGCGGGAGGGGATGTGTTCATGGTGGAGCGGTCACCGGAGCAATGCCCACGCCGCGCCGCGCGGGCCTGCTTCCGGCCGCTTGCCGCAGAACGTGTTGCCCACTGTTGTGATCACTGGAGGCGACGCACCCCAAATGTCACGTGTGGTTACTGCACGGGCAGGCGCACCGTCATGGTCGTGCCGCGGCCTGGCGCCGTGTCGACGTCGAAGCGGCCGCCGTGCTGCTGCACGATCTCGAAGCTCAAGGTGAGGCCGAGGCCCCTGCCGTGCTGCTTGGTGGTGAAGAACGGCTCGAAGAGGCGCGGCCGAACCTCGTCGGAGATGCCGGGCCCGTCGTCGCTCACCGCGAGCAGGACGTGCTCGACGTCGCGCGCGAGGCTGCAGCCGACGTGGCCGCCCTGGCGAACGGCCTCGAGCGCGTTGACGCCCAGGTGAACGAGCACCTGCTCGAGCTGCGCGCGATCTCCCAGCACCGGCGGCAGCTCGGCGCCCACGTCGAAGCGCAGCTGTGTCGCCTGCGCGCGCGCGCGCGCCTGCAAGAGCGGCGCGGCGTTGCGCACGAGCCCCTCGAGGTTGACGGGGTGGCGGCCCTGCTTGCCGATGCGGGCGAACTTGAGCAGGTCTTCGACCAGCGCCTGGCAGCGCAGCGCCTCGCGCACGATCGCGGCGACGGGCGCCACCAGCTCGGGCGCACGATCGGGCAGGCGGCGCTCGACTCCCTGCGCAAAGGCGAGGATCACGGCGAGGGGGTTGTTGAGCTCGTGCGCGACTCCCGCAGCGAGCTGGCCGATGCCGACCAGCTTCGCCGCCTGCGCGAGCTGAGCGCTGCGCTCGGCGACGCGCCGCTCGAGCAGCTCTTGGATGCGCGCACGCTCGGCGAACTGGGCCTCGAGCTCCTCGCCGAGCATCGCGACACACCCGGCGAGGCCGTCGATCATCGTGCCGTCGCCGACGACCTTCGGCGCGCGTGAGAAGTCGAGTGCGGCGAGGGCCGACAACGCGGCGGCGAGCTCGGCGAGCCGCTCGTCGGTCTCGTTCATCTGGGAGCCTGCGCCAGAAGCCACGCCATCGCGTCCTGCCGGGTCCCGAACAGGCGCACCGGGACCGCGAGGCGGTTCATGCCGATGAAGAAGTTGCCCATCATTCGCGACAGCGGTGAGCCGACGACGAGCGCGATCGCCGTCGCGTGGCGCGTGCCCGCGGGCGACGCGTAGTAGTTGCGCGCGTCGCGCGAGATGGCCTTGAGGCCGGTCAGGTCGACGAGCGTCGGTCGCCGGACACCGCCACACTCAATGGCGGTGACGCGGATGTTCTCGATCGCGTCCTCGAGGGTCTGGTCCGCGCCGGCGAGGTTCTCCACGAGCACGACTCCGCTCTCGTCGAGCCACGTGCGGCCACAGCGCGTCGTCTGCATACCGGCGGGTGTTCCAGCATTCGTGCCGGCGGAACGTGCCGTGCACGCGAGCGCGCCGGGGGGGCTCGTTCACCCTGAGGGGTCGCGATGGACCCGGTATAGGGTGCCGCGCACATGTCGAAGGCCTACGCGTATTCGTACATGCAGTTCCCGGTCACCGCGCGAATCGGAGATCAGCTCGAGATCAAGATGGGCCTGCGCACTCAGACCGCGCCGCTCGAGGCCGTCCGCTACGTCTACGTCTCGACGCTCGGCGAGTACCAGGAGCTCATCATCGCGTTCGACAAGCCGAACGGGTCGCGCGGCATCTTGCGGTCGTACGCGAACCCCGGCGACTCGCAGTTCAAGGCGTTCGTCGACGACCTCGCCGCGATGCGGCCGAACAGCGACCTGCGCAGCCAGCCGAGGCGCGAGGCCCTCAAGACGATGGGCGCCCGCGACACGCAGCTCATCGCGATGGTGGTGGTGCCGGTCGTCGTGATGGTGCTGGTCACGTTCGGGCTGTCGCCGATGATCATCCACGCGCTCGACGACGGCAGTCAGCCGGTGACCGCGGGCGAGCTGGGCAAGGTGAAGCTCACCACGCGCAACCTCGTGCTGTCGGGCGAGCTCGATGCTCAGCGCGTGCTGCGCGTGACGCACACCGAGAACGGCCGCACCACGTCGAGCGAGCTCGTGTTCCCCATCTTCCCCGCGGGGGCTCCCGACGACGCGTTCGTTCCCATCGCGCTGCAGACGCGCGACCTCTCCGACGCTGCCATCGACGACCTCGCCGAGAAGGGCAGCTGGAAGTGCACGCTGCGCGACGTGCTGTGGGAAGGGCTCGAGTCCGACGACGTCGAGTACATGCACGACAAGCTCGGGCTCAACGTCACGAAGCAGACGCAGCTGTGCGAGCTCGACGACGGCGAGCAGACGCGGCTCGGAGTCATCATCGGCATGGTGGTGTGCATGGGTGCGTTCGTGTCGGGCATTCTCGTGCTCGCGCTCTGGTTGCAGCGCCGCAAGCAGCGCTGATCACTTCGCTGTGCCGCGTTGTGCCGTCATGTCGCAGTGACTCGTCCGGTCACCATTCGGTAAAGACGCTGCCCCTGCGAGGTCCTGCTCTCTCACGAGGACCGAATGTACAAACGAAGTCTGGTCGCGCTCGCGGCCGTTGTGGTGTCGATGGCGTGCACGGGTGAAGTTGGCGCGCTGTCGGTTGAAGAAACGAACAACCAGGTCCCTGCGAACGGAGGCCCCTCGGTCGGCGGCACGAACGAGCCGGGCAACGGCGTCGTTCTGACCGGTGGCGCGGGCGGAGGCGCGGAGGGCGCCGGCGGCGGCTACGAGGTCGTGCCGATCGGCAACGGCGGCGGCGACGAGACCGGAGCCGGTGGTGGAGAGGCCTCGGGCGGTGCGGGCGGCACGGCCGGAGGTTCGGCCGGCGGCGCCGCGAGCGGAGCGGGCGGCGGCATGGTCGCCGGCGCCGGCGGCGGGTCGACGACCGGAGGCACCGGCGGCGGCACGCCCGCGGCAGCGGCGTTCACGCCCGGCCCGCAGGGCTGCACGGCGATGACGCTCGAGGCGGGGGTCAACCTCGGCGGCTACGTCTCAGACCGCTACGGGTGGAAGGACTCGAGCTGCCAGCCGCGCAGCGCGGCGCTGGTGCGCAACAACACGCAGGACCCGGGCGGCTCGTACGGGGGCTACCTGCGCGAGATGACGTGGCAGCTCAACGGCTCGACCATCGTCGCGCGCGGCACGAACACGAACACGTACAACGGCTGGGGCTACGTGGTGAACCACTACGGCAGCTCTTCGGTGAGCAGCAAGCGGTCGAGCGGCACGTACCGCACGGTGTTCTCCGGCGCGCACCACGCGATTCACGAGTTCAAGGTGCGGCTCAACCCCGGCGGTCCGCTCGACGCGACCGTGCACTGGTTCTTCGCGTCGGGCCGCTCGGCGCCGACGTACTTCATCACCTACGACATGACCGCGGCCGGGCCGAACGGCATCGCCGCCGACTCGCGCGCTCCGTACGGAGACATGGCGTTCGAAGGCGTGAAGGGCCCCATCGGCGGCGTGGCGTGGGGTGACAAGTACCGCTTCATCACCACGGGCAGCCCGGTCGCTCCGTCGACGGGCTGGGACTACACGCAGCCGAACAAGGTCCCGTTCGTGCGCATGTGGTCGCAGAACGTCGACGCCGAGATGGGCGCGGTGCAGACCGAGTCGTTCGATCAAAAGCCCGCGGGCGGTGACTACTCGACCGGCCGGCTCGCCGGCGAGTGCTGGGGCAAGACGTCCGCGACGATGGGCTCGGGGTGCCACGGCAGCGGGTGGACGATGCCGGAGACGTTCCTCTGGCCGTTCCAGCTCAACCAGTACGAGCTGTCGGCGACGAACAGCTCGCACCGGCTCGCGTGGGGTTCCACGTACGGCGCGCTCGGCAAGACGGCGTACACCGCGTTCGGTCGCACGCTCTCGGGGTACCCGACGGTCTCGTACTCGGTGATGCTCACGATGGGGCCGAAGACGCAGTCGACGACGATGGCGCAGGTCACGCAGGTCGAGCGCATGCTCGCGGCGCAGGTGACGGGCGGCACGTACGACCCGTCGTTCGGCGTCTGGCGCGTGGCGATGGTCGGCAACAGGGGCGACGTGCGGCTGAACGCCGCCGGCGGCCCCGTCGAGAAGCCGATCTTCCGCTTCACCGGCTTCACCGGCACCGCGCCGACGCGCGTCACGCTCGACGGTCAGCCGACGTCGAGCTACTTCGCGAGCGTGGACCCGGCGACGCAGACGCTGTGGGTGACGCTGAACGGCACCGTCACCGGCGACGTGATGGTTCACGTCGAGTGAGCCAGGCCCCTCGCGAATCGAGCTCACGTTCAGGGTGAGGTGAGTCGGCTCCGGCGCTGGCGGCGCTACCGCGCCAGCATCGCCTCGACCTGCCGCAGCGCGGATCTGCGCATGCCTTCGCCGAGCGCCTTCTCGATCTCCGCGCTCGTCGAGTCGCGCCAGACCTCGACCTCGCCCGACAGCTTCGCGGCGAACGGAAACGCCGCGATCTGCTGCGACCCGGCATCCGCGCCGAGCGCGAAGACGAACGCCTCGCCCTCGAGCCGGCCGCCGGTGTACTTCGCGCGCTGCTCGCCGAACGTCGCCTTCTCCTCGCGCAGCGTCCGCACGATGACGGCCGAGTCGATGCTCTCGCAGACCTTCAGCGCGTCCTCGAGGCCCGGGTCCTCGGCCCTGCACGCTTCCTGGCGCGCGACGCAGCCGCCGATGGTTCCGCGCGCCGCGGCGCCCTCGAAGTCCGCGAGGAAGTACGCGTCCGTCGTGCCTTCGCCGGTGTGCAGCTCGCGCAGCTTGAACGTTCGGCCGGCGGCGGGCGGCTCGTCCCTCGCGGGGCCGGCGTCCTTCACGCCACGCGCGAGCGCGGCGAGCTGTTGCCAGCGCTCGCGCGGGCCGGGGCGGGCGCAGAGCTCTCTGTGCCGGGCGAGCTCGGCCTCCGACGGTGCGCTCGGCTTGCAGGCAGCGACGGCCAGCAGCGCGAGCAGCAGCCGCTTCACCGCTGCAGCGCCTTCCGAATCGCGAGCACGTCGCGCAGCGTCTGCTCGAAGCCGTCGAAGGTGAGCGAGCACGGCCCGTCGCACAGCGCCTTCTCCGGGTCCTCGTGTACCTCGGTGAACAGCGCGTCGATGCCGGAGGCGGCGGCCGCGCGCGCGAGCAGCGAGACGTACTTCCGCTCGCCGGCGGTCTCTCCGTCGCCGGCGGAGGGCAGCTGCACCGAGTGCGTCGCGTCGAAGCACACGCTCAGCCCCGCCTCGCGCATGATCGCGAACGAGCGCATGTCGACGACGAGGTTGCGGTAGCCGAACGACGCTCCGCGCTCGGTGACGAGCACGTTCATGTTCCCGCTCTCGAACGACTTCCGCGCCTGGTGGACCATGTCCATCGGCGAGACGAACTGCCCCTTCTTCAGGTTCACGCCTCGCCCGGTGCGCGCGACCGCGACGACGAGATCGGTCTGGCGGCACAGGAACGCGGGCACCTGCAGCACGTCGGCGACCTCGGCGGCGGGCTCGACGTGCGACAGCTCGTGCACGTCGGTGAGGATGGGAACGCCGCACTCCTTCTTCACGCGCGCGAGGATGCGCAGGCCGTCTTCGAGCCCCGGCCCGCGAAAGCTCTTCAGGCTGGTGCGGTTCGCCTTGTCGTAGCTGCACTTGAACGCGAACGGCACGCCGACGCGCTCGCACGTCTCGCGAACGCGCCGGGCGTGGCGCAGCACCATGTCCTCGCTCTCGATGACGTCGGGGCCGGCGATGACGAAGAGCGGCTGCCCCTCACCGACGCGGTGGCCGCAGAGCGAGATCACAGCTCGGCGACGATCAGTCGCGAGGGGAACAGCAGTCGATCTTCGACCAGCTTGAAGCCGTGCGACTGCAGCCACTCGGGCACGTTGCGCTGGTGCCACAGGGCGATGAACGGCTCGTTCACCGAGCGCGCGAGGCCCCAGAACCAGACGCCCCGCCAGCCGAAGCGGCGGAACAGCGCGAACGGGCCCGCACACATCTGCTCGCGCGCAGGCTCGAGGATGACGAGCCGCCCGCCGGGCTTCATCAGGCGCTTGAACTCGCGCAGCGCGGCGTCGGCGAACTTCGGCGGCAGCTCGTGAAAGAGAAAGCAGGCTCCGATGCCGTCGAAGCGCCCCGCCTCGAGCCGCGTGTCCTCGGCCAGGCCCTGCACGAACTGGAGCCCGGGGTTGCGCCTGCGCGCGTGCACCAACATGTACGGCGAGGCGTCGAGGCCGACGACCGCCTTCGCTCCCGCAGTCTTGATCGCCGCCGTCGAGCCGCCGGCACCGCAGCCGACGTCGAGGACCTCGTCGCAGTGGCCGAGCGCCCTCGCCAGCTCGGCGCGCGCGCTGTCCATCTCTCCCAACATGAAGCGGTCGAAGCCGGTGCAGTACGCATCGGTGACGGCGTGCGAGTAGTTGCCGTTGGGGAGGTTGTGAAACTCCTGCAAGAGGTACTTCGGCAGCGGCACCCGCAGGCTCAGGCCCTCGGGCAGCTCGACGCGAGACAGGCCGAAGCCGAGCAGCTTCTTCCAGATTCTCCAGAAGGCGCCGGGCCGGTCGGGCCATGCGGCGGGAAGAGCAGGCAGGCTCTCAGCGGTGGTCAGGCTGTCGGTTGAGGCGTTCACGGGCGCGGACGAGCGTATTCACCAAAAACGGCCAGGTATTTTCAAGAGGGGCTTCGGTGCCTGTCGCGGCAGAAACGATCCGTCAAGAGACCTTTCCGTCGCGCTGGGAGAGCGCTGCACGCACAAATCCCGAGAACAGCGGGTGAGGTGCGAAAGGCTTGCTCTGGAACTCGGGGTGAAACTGACACCCCACGAAGTGCGGGTGGTTCTCGAGCTCGATCATCTCGACGAGGTCGAGGTCCTTGTTGAGGCCGCTGAACACGAGCCCGGCCTCCTGCAGCTTGCCGCGGTACTGGTTGTTGACCTCGTAGCGGTGCCGGTGGCGCTCGTTCACGACGTCGCGCGCGTAGAGGCGGTGCGCGAGCGAGCCGGGCTTGAGCGAGCACGGATACGAGCCGAGCCGCATCGTGCCGCCCTTGTCCTTCACGTTGACCTGCGACTCGAGCAGCGACACGACCGCGTGCGGAGTCTTCTCGTCGAACTCGCTCGAGTTCGCGCCGGTGAGCCCGAGCACGGTGCGCGCGTACTCGATGACCGCCATCTGCAGGCCGAGGCAGATGCCGAAGAACGGCACCTTGTTCTCGCGCGCGTAGCGGACCGCCTGAATCTTGCCTTCGGTGCCGCGGACGCCGAAGCCCCCGGGCACGAGCACCGCGTGGCAGTCTTTGAGCAGCGTGCCGGCGCCCTTGTCTTCGATCTCCTGCGAGTCGACGTACTTGAGCGTGACGCGCGCGTCGTTGGCGATGCCGCCGTGGATCAGCGCCTCGTTGAGCGACTTGTACGACTCCTTGAGGTCGACGTACTTGCCGACGATCGCGATGCGCACCTCGCCCTTGGCGGGCTTCTTCACCTTCTCGACGACGCTCTCCCACTTCTCGAGGCGCGGGCCGCGCGTCCAGATGTTGAGCAGCTCGCTGATGCGCTCGTCGAGGCCCTGGCGCGAGAGCTCGATGGGCAGCTCGTAGATGGTGCTGACGTCGGGCGAGGCGAACACGTTGCCCTGGTCGACGTTGCAGAACATCGCGATCTTGTCCTTCATCTCCTGGCTGATCTGGCGATCGGTGCGGCAGATGAGGAAGTCGGGCTGGATGCCGATCTCGCGCAGCTTCATCACGCTGTGCTGCGTGGGCTTCGTCTTCACCTCGCCGGCCGCCGCGATGTACGGCAGCAGGGTGAGGTGCACGTAGCAGGTGTTGCCCGCGCCGGCGTCGTAGCGCATCTGGCGGATGGCCTCGAGGAAGGGCAGCGACTCGATGTCGCCGACGGTGCCGCCGACCTCGACGAGGATGACGTCGTGGCCTTCGGCGGCGGCCTTGATGTTCGATTTGATCTCGTCGGTGATGTGCGGAATCACCTGCACCGTCTTGCCGAGGTACTCGCCGCGCCGCTCTTTCTGGATGACGGAGTTGTAGACGCGGCCGGTGGTGAAGTTGTTGAGCTTCGACATGTGAGCGCTGGTGAAGCGCTCGTAGTGGCCGAGGTCGAGGTCGGTCTCTCCGCCGTCCTCGGTCACGTACACCTCGCCGTGCTGGAACGGGCTCATCGTGCCCGGGTCGACGTTGATGTACGGGTCCAGCTTGAGGAGCGTGACGTCGAGGCCGCGGTTCTCCAGCAGCGCGCCCATCGACGCGGAGGCCATGCCCTTACCGAGTGAGCTGACCACGCCGCCGGTCACGAAGATGAACTTGGTCTTCTTGGAGCGCATGACCCGTGATGCCAGATGGGGCGGGGGAGCGTCAACGGCGGCGAACGGCAACTGCCGGGGGCGGGTTCGGGTTCGCAAAAAAGGGGACAGGCCCCATTTCGCCGGTCGTCGGCTTTTGGCTCACCGCGACCCGCGAAATGCAGCCTGTCCCGGACGACGGCTCACTCGTCAGTGAGTCGTGCGTGACTTCTCAGTGCAGGGTGCGGCCCTTGCGACCCGCCTCTTCGGCGTCTTCGAGCTCCTGGCGCTCGTCTTCGTCGTCGAGGGCCTCCGCGGCCTTCTTCGCGTCCTGCTCGATGTTGCCCTTGTCGATGGTCTGCTTCACGCCGCGCCGGTAGTTCTGATCCGCGGTGCGGTTGCCTTCACCCTCGTTCTCTTCGCCGGCGAGGTTCGCGGCCTCGTCGCCCTGGAAGCCGGCGGCGGCGTCGTCACCTTCGCCCTCGGCGTTCGCCTTGAGCACGGGCACCGGCTCGTCCTGCAAATCGATCGGGTTGAGCTCCACGTCTTCGTTCGCCGCCACGTTCTTGCGCTGCGGCTGCTGCTGCTGCTCGTCCTGCTGCTGGTTGGGGTTTGCCATGACTCGATCTCCTTCTGATGCGGCAAGTCATGGACGTGGGGCGTCATTCCCGTGTTACGGGCGAGTGCGCTCGCGGTGTGGCGAACCTGCCGAACGCCGGTGTGGCGCGGCGGCGTCTCGCCCCGATTGTGGGGTCAGACCAGGTACTTCTTCCGGTAGTCGTCGAAGCTCGCCTCGATGGTCGCGTACGCCTCTTCGCGGCCGTACACCTCGGCGATCTCGACCTGCGACGACGTCGTGCCCGGCGTCAGCTTGTAGGTGAGGAAGTAGTGGCGCAGCCGCTCGATGAGGGCGTCGGGCAGCTTCGACACGTCGTCGAGGCCGGCCCACACCGCGTCGCCCTTCAGCACCGCGATGATCTTGTCGTCCGCCTCGTTGCGGTCGACCATGCGCAGCCCGCCGACCGGCATCACCGGCACGAGCACGTTGCCGTGCGCGAACGGGCGCTCGGTGAGGATGCAGATGTCCATCGGATCCTGATCTCCGCCGACGCCCTGGCGGCCCAGCCGCTGGCCGCAGCGCTCTCCGACCTTCGTGTCGCAGAGCGTTCGCGGAATGAAGCCGTACAGCGACGGCGGCACGCTCGAGAACTTGATCGGGCGATCCGCCTTCAAGAGCCCCGAGTCCTTGTCGAGCTCGTACTTCACGACGTCGGTGGGGACCATCTCGACGTACGCGATGAGCTCCGACGGGGCGTTCTCGCCGGGATGAACTCCATGCCACGGATGCGCGGCGAAAAGCGAAGGTCGGTAGGCGCCCATGAGGAAACCAACCTAACCCAACGTCACAGCGCCTTCAGCGCTTCTTCCGCGGCCCGCACGTCGGCGGGCACGTCGACGCCGCGCGCGCGGTGGGTCGTCGGCAGGCAGCGGATGCGCAGGCCCGCTCCGAGCGCGCGCAGCTGCTCGAGGCTCTCGGTCTTCTCCAGCGTCGTCGGCGGCAGCTCGGCCAGCGCGAGCAGCACGTCGCGCCGGTAGCCGTAGATGCCCACGTGCGCCCAGCGCTGCACGCCCGTCGGCTCGCGCTCGTACGGAATGTCGGCGCGCGAGAAGTAGAGCGCGTGGCCCGACTGATCGAGCACCACCTTCACCACGTTCGGGTTCGACCGCTCGTCGGGGTCGAGGTGCCGCACCAGGGTGGCCAGCTCGACCGAGCGGTCGTCGAACGCCGTCGCGAGGCTCTTGAGCGCCGCAGGCGGCAGCGCCGGCTCGTCGCCCTGGACGTTCACGACCACGTCGACACGTGAAAGAGTCCGAACGACTTCAGCGACGCGGTCGGTCCCGCTGGAACATTCGGGTGACGTGCGCTGGACCTGTCCGCCAAACCCGCGAACTGTCTCGATGATGCGATCGTCGTCGGTCGCGACGATGATCGAATCGAAGCAACGCGCCTCGTCGCAGCGCCGATAAACGTGCTCGATCATGGGTCGGCCGTTGAGCAGCGCCAACGGTTTTCCCGGGAATCGAGAAGACGCCCAGCGCGCAGGAATGATGGCGAAGCGGTACATGGGGCGTGCAGCAGGGTAGACTGACGGATCAGGAGAGACACGAAATGACGACGGGAAAAACGGGACCCATCGCGAACAGCACGGTCGCTGCGCTCAACACGCTCAACAAGCTGAACAAGACCGAAGGCACTCCGGCCACCACGCAGGTCGCCCCCGTCGAGCCTTCGAAGCCGATGGAGGTGAAGACCCTCTACGGCGAGAAGCCGAAGCACGAGAGCGTGCGGACGGGTGAGGGCAAGGCCGTCTCCACCAGCGCGAACACGTCGCAGCTGTGGGGCCAGGCGGTGCTCGAAGGCTCGCGGCCGCCGCTCGCCGCTCAGAACCTCAAGAGCCTCTCTCCGCAGCAGGCGCAGGCGAAGCTCAAAGAGGTCGAGGGCCAGCGCGCCGAGGTCGCCGGTCGCATCGCCGGCCGCGCCGAAGAGCTCGACAAGAAGTGGAAGTACCTCGCGCTCGCGAAGAAGACCGAAGCGTTGAAGGACTACCTCGGCAAGACGACGAACATCTCGCCCGAGCTGCGCGCCGAGATCGAGAGCGCGATCAAGACGTCCGAGACCGCGCAGGCGCGCCTGCTCGAGCTGCGGCAGGAAGTCCGTGAGCTGCGGCCCCACAAGGAGACCGGCAAGAACGGCAGCCCCGAAGAGCGCAAGGCGCTGGCGCACAAGCTGTGGACGGCGCGCCAGGAGCAGCAGAAGGCCGTCGCCGGAGCCACCGAGGCCGTCGACGCCATCGGCCTCAAGATCGAGCGCCTCGCCCTGACCGAAGCCCACATCGACCCGACGCAGGGCGCGAGCTCGCCGAACGGCTCGATGGTCGCCCTCGTCACCCGCTACTTCGAGCTGACCTTCATGTACGAGGCGCTCAAGAGCCTGATCGGCTTCCTCATGGACATGGTGAAGGACATGCAGCGCGACGCCGCCGAGGCCGCGAAGCGCAAGCAGATCGAAGACGCCTGGCGCCAGCGCGATGACCTGATGCGGCGGATCATGCGCGAGCTGCCCACCAAGGTCGTCGACCTGCAGAACACGAAGCCCGGTGAGGCGACGAAGTTCAAGACCGTGGTGAAGGTCGAGGCCACGCGGCTCAACGGCTCGAAGGCCTGAGCCAGCGCCGCCTTCTCGAACGCGACGCCATCAGCGCCCGGACCCATTCGACACGCGCCGGTCCGCTGCGCGGCCGGCGCGGCTCAGGGTGCGCGCCTTCGTCTCACAGCCGCGCGAGAATCTCGGCCGCCATCCTCGGCAGCGGGGCATCGCCGTCCGACAACCCCGCGTCGCGCACCGCGCGGGGCATGCCGTAGACGACGCACGTGCTCTCGGCCTCGGTGAGCACCGCGCCGCCGGCAGCGCGCACGTGACGCGCGCCGATCTTCCCGTCATCGCCCATGCCGGTGAGCACGACCCCCAGCACGCCTGCGCCGCACGCCTCGGCGGCGCTCTGGAACATCAGGTCCACCGACGGGTGGTACACCGTCCCGGACGGCTGGGTCGTGACCTTCACCTCGAGGTGCTCGCCGTTGCGGCGCACGACCAGGTGGTGCCCGCCGCGCGCGAGCACTGCGACGCCGGGTCGAAGCCTCAGGCCGTCGCGCGCCTCGACGACCTCGAGCTTCGACGCGCTCGACAGCCGGGCGGCGAGCGCTGCCGTGTAGTCCTCGGGGATGTGCAGCGCGATGACGATCGGCACCGGCAGGTTCTGAGGCAGCGCCGGCAGCAGCGAGGCGAGCGCCTGCGGGCCCCCGGTCGACGTGCCGACGGCCACCAGCGTGCACTTCGTGGCCACCAGCGGCACCAGCGGCGCCGCTGGAGCGACCGGCTCGACGCGAACCACGCGCGCGGCCGCGGCGGCGCGCACCTTGCGCGTGAGGTCTCCGCCGAGCTCGTACATCCGCTCCGTCGCCAGCGACGTCGGCTTCTTCACCACGTCGAACGCGCCCAGCTCGAGCGCCTCGACGACGGCCTCGCTGTCCTGGTCGGAGAAGCTCACCACCACCACGCGCGGCGCGTTCGGCAGCGCTTTGAGCTCGCGCAGCAGGCCGACGCCGTCGAGCTGCGGCATCACCAGGTCCAGCGTGATGACGTCGGGCTGCTCCTCCTGGATCCGCTCGAGGGCCTCGAGGCCGTCGCGCGCGAAGCCGCACAGCTCGAGCTCCGGCGACTGCGAGAGCACCTCGCGCAGCACCTTCCGCGCGAAGGCGGAGTCGTCGACCACCAGCACCTTCGCGCGGGCGCCCACGTCAGCCGCCCTTCGACTTGCGGTAGTAGAAGACGCCCTCGGCCTCTTCGCACTCGAGCCCCGAGCCCAGGCGCAAGAGCGACTCCGAGACGCCGACGAACAGCGCGCCGTCGGGCTTCAAGCTCTTCGACAGGTTGTCCACGACCCGCGTCGCGACCTCGTCGCGGAAGTAGATGAGCACGTTGCGGCAGAGGATGACGTCGCACAGGCCCACGCTCGCGACCTCGTCGGGGTTCGCGATGTTGATGCGGCGGAAGCTGATGGCCTGGTGCAGCTCCGGGGCGACGGACGGCCGACCCTCGCCGTCTTCGCGCATCCACCGCGCGACCAGCGCGGGAGACGGAACCTCGCGCAGCGAGCGCCGGGAGAAGATGCCCGCGCGCGCCCGGTCGAGCGCCTTCTCGCTGATGTCGCTCGCGACGATCTCGACGTCGTCGAGCAGGCCCTGCTGCGCCAGCAGCATCGCGATCGTGGCCGGCTCTTCGCCGGTCGCGCACGCCGCCGACCAGATGCGGGGCCGACGCCCCTTTGCGATCTTCGGCGCGATGAAGTGCTCGACGGCGACGCGCAGCGGCTCGAGCTCGCGGAAGAAGTAGGTCTCGCCGATGACGAGGTCGTCGACCAGGCGCTTGAGCTCGGCGGGGCCCTTCGGGTCGTAGCGGAGGAAGTAGTAGTAGTCGAGCAACGACTCGAAGCCCGCCTCGAGCGCGCGGGCCGACACGCGGTCGGCGAACGCGCCGCGCTCCTCCACCTCGTAGTGGAGGCCGGCGTACTCCTCGATGAGTGCGTTCAAGATGAACAACACCCGTTGTGACGCAGTCATCGTGCTCACCGTGTGCTCCTCACTGCGCGATGAGCACCTGGCAGATCTGCCGGACGCGGGGGTCGGGGTCGGCTTGCGCCGCGCGCTGCAGCTCGTCGAACGCCGCCGGAGTGCGCAGCGACGCCAGCGCGGGCGCGACGGCCTTGCGGGCGGCCACCGCGCGCGAGGACATCATGCGGAACAGGGCGTCGCGCGCCTCGGGCGTGCGCAGGCGCACCAGCGCAGACGCCAGCGCCGGAGCGAGCTCGTCGTCGGCGGTCTCGAGCGCCTGAACGATGCCCTGGACGCGGCCTTCGTTCGGAGTGGCCAGGCTCGCCGCGATGCGCTCGGCGTCTGCGCCGTCGCGCAACAGATCGACGAGCAGCAGCGTGGCCTCGGCCGTCGGCACCGAGCCGATGAAGCCGAGCGCGGCCGAGCGCACGTCGGCGTCGGGGTCGCGCACCGCCGTCGCGAGCGCGGGCAGCGCGTGCGGCGAGCCGCTCTCCGCCACCGCCGAGATGGCGACGAGGCGCGTCGCCGGCGAGGTCGCGGAGATGGCCTTCACGAGAATCGGGAACGCCTCGGGCCGCCGGCACGAGCCCAGGCCCACGAGCGCGGCGCGCTGCACGTCTTCGTCGCTGCCCTCGGCCGCGCGTCGCAGGGTGTCGAGCGCAGCCGGGTTGGCGAAGTTCGCCAGCGCCTCGACCGCCGACACGCGCACCTGGCCCGCCTCGTCCTGCAGGAGCGGGGCGATGTGCGACGTCGCCTGCTCGAGCTTCAGGCGCCCCAGCGACTGGCAGGCGTAGTAGCGCACCCACGGCTCGGCGTCGTGCACGCCGCCGAGCAGCGCCTCGAAGACGCGGGCGTCGTGCGACGGCGCCTGACCCAGCGCGCGCGCCGCCGAGCTGCGCGTGCGGGCGTCGGGCTTCCGGGTGCACTCGACCAGCGCCTCGAGCGCCTTCGGCGTGTCGAGGTACGAGAGCCCCGAGATGGCGGCGTCGCGCAGCCGCTGGTCGTCTCCCTCGATGGCGGTGAGGAACAGCGGCAGCGCCTCGCGCTGGCCGAAGTAGGCGAGCACGCGGAACGCCGCCCAGCGCACCGCGCGGTCTTCGCTCGTCGCGGCCTGCAGCGCGAGCCGCCGCGCCTCGGTCGTGCCGAGCGACTGAATCGCGCCGATGGCGGCCTGCACGACGCGCGCGTTGTCGTCGCCGAGCAGCTTGAACAGGGTGGGTACGCCCGAGGTCGCGCCCATGCGGGCGAGCGCGTCGCACGCCAGCGCGCGGACGGTCGGGTCGGGGTCCGAGAGGCACTCGATGACGGCGGGTGACGCCGTCGCGCGCGAGACCGAGCGCAAGAGCACCTGCCGCCGCGCGCTGCCGCCTTCGCGCAGCGCCTCGCGGATCTGCTCGTCGGAGTACCGCCCCATGCGCTTCAGGCTCGCCGCCGCCGCCTCGGCGACGCCGGGAGCCCCGTCGAGCAGCGACTTGAGGCCGGCGACGGCGCCTTCACCGCCGAGCGCTCCGAGCAGGTACGAGAGCGCGACCTGCTCGGTCGCGTCCGAGCTGTTGAGCGCGTGCACGAGCCGGCGCAGCGCAGGCTCGCCCGGGCTCGACTTCGCCAGCGTGACCTCGGGCGCGTCGCTGGGGCCGTACTTCTCGACGTACCGCTCCTTGAGCTCCCACAGCGCGACGGCCGCCACCCGCATCACCGTCTCGGAGTTGTGGCCGAGCAGCTCGGCGAGCGGAGCGATGGCCTGCAGCTCGCCGGTGCGGCCCAGCGCGCGCGCGGCCTCGTACACGTAGGTGCTGTGGCCGAGCAGCTCGGCGAGCGGGGCGATCGCGCGCGGATCTCCGCTGCGGCCGAGCACGTCGATGGCGGGGAACACGCGGAAGAAGTTGCGGCCCTTCACCGTGGTGATGAGGGTGTCGACGCCGCTGCGCCCGCCGATGCGCCCGAGCGCCTCGATGGCGGCGACCGCGACGTTGTCGTCCGCGTGCTCCGCGAGCTGCGTGAGCACGCCGACCGCCTTGGCGTTGCGGCGCCGGCCCAGAATCTGCGCGGCGTCGGCCACCACGGCGGGGTTGGGGTGCCTCGCGAGCTCGAAGACCAGAGGGTAGACGTCGGCGGTGCTCGCCGCGAGCGCGTCGACGGCCGCGGCGATGCGCGTCTCGTCGGTGCGGTCGTTCGCGAGCGACTCGCAGAGCGCCCTGACGGCCCGCTCTCCCGACTGGGCCAGCGCGGCGACGACCTCGCGCCGCACCGTCCAGCTCTGGTCCGACAGCATCGGCATGAGCGCCGGCACCGCCGCAGACTCGTCGAGCACCAGCTGCTGTACCTGCTGCATGCGCTGGCGCTCGCCTGCGCTGAGCACTGCCGAGGGGTTCATGACCGCTCCACTTCTCCGCGCTGCTCGAGGTGGAAGACCTGGCTGAGCGAGCCGATGGCGTCTGCCTGGTCGCGCACGTCACCCGCGGCGCGCTCGAGCTGGCGACTCGAGGTCTGCTGCTCGCTGACCGAGCGGGAGACCGACTGCAGCGCAGCGGCCTGCTTCGTGGTGGTGGTGGTGAGCTTCTGCAGCACCTCGGCCTGCTCGGCCACCGCCTTCGCCGTCTGCCGAGCGAGCTTGCGCACCTCGTCGCCCTGCCGGGCCAGCTCGGAGGCCGTCTTCGACTGCTCGATGGTCGACGTGGTGATGGACGACGCGGTGCGGGTGAGGTCTCGCGCGACGACCTCGACCTGCTTCGCCGCCTTGGCCTGCTCGGCGACCGCGCGCGCGGTGAGCAGCGCTTCCTTGCGCGCGCCGTCCATCAGCCGCGCCGTCTCGGCGGCCGCGCGCGACTGCTCGGCGAGGCCGGTGATGGTCTGCTGCGTCGAGGTCGCCACCTCGGTCGCGAAGCCGCTGACCTTCTGCAGCGCGCGGCTCTGCTCGACCATCGAGGTGCTCGTCTGCTGGGTGAGCGTGCGCATGCGCATCGCCGACCGGGCCATCTGCGCCGCGGCGGACGACTGCTCTTCCATCGCGCGGTTGACCTTTTCGGTCGCGGTGGTGAGCGCGGCGTTCGCCTTCACCACGTCGCGCAGCGCGCGGGCCTGCTCCAGGGTGGCGTCGCGCGTCTGGCGCGCCATCTGCCGCATCTCCTGCGCGCCCTTCGAGAGCAGCTGCGCGGTGCGCGTCTGCTCGGCCGAGGCGCGGGCGATGGCCTTGCCCTCTTCCGACAGGCGGGCGGTGGTCTCGGTGAGCGCGCGGACGCCGGCCTGCGACTCGACCGAGGCGCGGTCGATCTCCTTCACGCCGTTCGCGACCTGCTCGACGCCGGTCAAGATCGAGCCGAGCGCCTGGTCGGCATCGGCCGCCAGCCGGCCGCTCTCTTCCGCGACGCGGGCGCTCTGCTGCGCCGCGCTCGCCGCCTCGCGGGCGGTCGTCTGCAGGCCGCGGACGATCTTCGCGACGTCGGCGCTCGCCACGGCGGCGCGGTCGGCGAGGGCGCGGATCTCCTCGGCCACGACGGCGAAGCCGCGGCCGTGCTCGCCGGCGCGGGCGGCCTCGATGCTCGCGTTGAGCGAGAGCAGGTTCGTGCGATCGGCGATGAGGTTGATGGTCTGGACGATGTCGCCGATCTCCTCGACGCGGCGGCCCATGTCGCGCATCACGCCCGACGACTCGTCGATCGACCGCTGAATGGTGGTGAGGCCGGCGATCGACTTCTTCACCGTCGCGCCGCCTTCGCGCGCGGTCGCCATGAGGCGCGTGCTGCTCTCCTGCGCGCTCTGCACGACGCCGACGATGCGGCGGGTGGCGTTGTCGAGCTGGGTCGCGGCGGACGCGGTCGTCCCGGCGAGGTTCGACACCGACTCGGCGTTCTGCGCGAAGCTTTGGGCGGTTCGCGCGGTCTGCTCGATGGCCGACGCGTTCGACTCGACCGTCGCGGCGTTCTTCTCGGCGGTGGCGGCGACCTCTTCGACGGACGCGGCGATCTCCTGCAGCGTGCTCGCGTTGGTCGCGGCGATCTGCTCGAGGCCGCGGCTCTGCTCGCTGACGCCGCGCACCGTGCGGCCCATCTCCTCGGCCGCAGCCGACGTCTGCTCGACGGCGCTCGCCATCTCGGTCGCGTCGGTCGCGACGGCGCCGAGCGCCTGCGAGACGCCGTTCACTCCCGCGGCGAGCTGGGTCACGCGCTCGCCGATGAGCTGGGCGTCGGTGGAGAGCCGCACGACGCCCTTGGACATCTCCTCGGCGGTGGCGGCGACCTCTTCGATGGTGGTGGCCATCTGCTCACCGCGCTTGGCGGCGTCGGCGACGCTCGCGGTGGTCTCGGTCGCGGTGGCCGACAGCTCTTCGCCGCTCGCGGCGAGCGACTCGGCGTTCGCGCTGATGCCCTTCACCGAGCGCGACAGCTGCTCGAGCATCGCGGCCGTCGCCTCGCTCGAGGTGGCGAGGCGGTCGGCGTCCTTGCGAACGCTGCCGACCGACGCGGTGAGCTCGGTCAGGCCGGACGCGGCCTCTTCCATGCCGGACATGACGTCGTGCACTGCGCCGGCGACGACGGCCTGCGAGCGGGCGTTCTTCTCGACGCTCGCGGTGAGCTCGTCGACGCTGGCGGCGACCGACTGGGCCGAGCCGCGCAGCTGGTCGCCCGCCTCTCGGGCGCCGCCGTTGCGCGGCTTGCGAGAAGGCGCCGCGGTCTTGGGGCGCTGCAGCTCGTGGTGGCCGTTGGTTCCGATGCCGTTCTTGCGCTGCTTCTTCATGGTGTTCCTCTCTTCACGCACCAGGCAGTTCCTGGCGGCCGATGACCTTCGCGAAGTCGACCTTCATCACGAGCCGTTTCTGGGGCTGCGCGATGGACTCCACGAAACCTTCTGTTTCTTCGCTGACGACCTCGGGCGGGCGCCGGAACTCGTCGGGCGAGATCTTCACGACGTCGCGCGCCTGATCGGCCAGCAGCCCCACGAGGCGCTCGCCGTGGCGGACGACGATGACGCGCGAGTCGAGGGTGCGGTCGATGGGCGGCAGGCCGAAGCGCGTGCGCAGATCCACGACCGCGATGACCTTCCCCCGAATCTGCACGAGGCCGGCGACGTACGGCGGAGCTCCGGGCACGCGGGTCGCGCCGGTGAACGACTCGAGCTCGACCACGTCGGCCGCCGGCAGCACGTACTCGACCTCTCCGACCTTGAAGACGACGTGCAGTGCGCTCATGACGGGACGACCTTTCGAGAGTGGCACCGCGCCGCGAGCGCCGGCAGGTCGAGCACCAGCGTCGGCTTGCCGTCGCCCAAGTCGGTGCTGCCGGCGATGCCCGGCGAGACCGCGAGCGGGTCGGTGAGCGGGCGGATGGCGATCTCCTGCTTGCCGATGAGGCGGTCGACCTGGAAGCCGATGGCCTCGGTGCCCTGGCGGGTGATGATGACCTTGGCGCGCTCGGGCGTCTTTGCGTCGCCGCCCAGCATCTTCGCGAGCGGGTAGAGCGGAATGGCGGCGCCGCGGTGGCGGAACAGCTGCACGTGGGTGCCGGGGTGGCCGGGCGGCTCGGGGGTCGAGACGACGCGGTCGGGCGACAGCTCGGCGAGGTCGTCGACCGAGCTCACCGGCACCGCGAAGACCTCGGCGCCGCACGCGAACGAGAACGCGTCGACGATGGTGACCGACAGCGGCACGCGCAGGGTGAAGGTCGTGCCCTTGCCCGGCGTGGACGAGAGCGCGAGCTCGCCGCCGAGGTCCTGCACCACGACCTTCCGCACGACGTCCATGCCGATGCCGCGCCCGCTGGTGTGCGTCGGAGCCTCCATCGTCGACAGCCCCGGCCGGCAGATCAGCTCGAGCAGCTCGGCGTCGTCGCGCGGCACCTGGGCGCCGGCGCGGGCGGCGACGCGGGCCTTGTCGATGCCGCGGCCGTCGTCCGAGACGGTGAGCTCGAGCTCGCGCGCAGCGCGCGCGGAGCACCCGATGGTGATGCGGCCCTCTTCGGGCTTCTGCGCCTCGCGACGCTCGGCCGGAGACTCGATGGCGTGGTCGACCGCGTTGCGCAGCAGGTGCACGAGCGCGGGGAAGAGGCGGTCGGCGACGGTCTTGTCGAGCTCGGCGTCGGTCACCTGCACGTCGAGGTGCACCGGCTTGCCCGAGGCGCGCGCGAGGCCGCGCACGATGAGCGGAGCGCGCTCGAGCAGCTCGCTCGCGGGCAGCATGCGCGCGCGCATGATGGCTCCGCGCAGGTCGCGCAGCTGGCGGGCGTTCTCCTGCACGATGGCCGAGAGCGCGCGCAGATCGCCGCTGCCGTCGTGCAGGCGCGCGACGGCGCGCTCGAGCTTCGCGCGGGTGACGACGAGCGCGGACAGGCGCTCGAGCGCGTCGTCGAGACGGCGGACGTCGACGCGCAGGTAGTTGCGGCTCTCGACCTGAACCGAGTCCTCTTCCGGCGCCGCGGCGCGCGGGGCGTTCAGGGTGATGGGCTGAACGCGATCGGCGGTGGTGCCCGCGGCCTCGGCGAGCGCGTCGTCGGTCGCGTCGGTGAGGACGAGCAGCACGAAGGCGACGCCTGCGCCGGTGGAGCGGGGCACGACCTTCACCAGGTCGCCCAGCTTCGCGATGCGCTCGCGCACCGAGGTGATGGTCTCGCCGCGGGCCGCGCGCTCGGGAGAGGGCACGAACTCGACGCGCCGGCCGTGGCGGCCGTGGGCGAGGCCCAGCGCCAGCTGCTCGTGCTCGGCGAGCGAGAGCTTGGCGGCGAGCTCGGGCTCGAGCGCCACGCCCGCGCTGCCCGCCGTCGCCGGCCCGTCGACGCGCAGCGCGTTGAGCTCGGCGATGAGCTCGGGCGGAGCGGCCGGCACCGGCTCGCGGCGGCGCAGCGCCGCCACGCGCGACTCGACCGCCTTGAGGCCCTTGACCAGCAGATCGACCGCCGAGGGAGGCAGCCGGCCGCCGCTCTTGTCCGCTGCGCGCAGCAGGGTCTCCATCTCGTGGGTGAGATCGACGATGGGCTCGGCGCCCACCATGGCCGAGAGCCCCTTCATGGTGTGCAGCGCTCGGAACAGCTCGCGCACCGCTTTGGGGTTCGGCTCGCGCTTGCGCTGCGAAGCTTCGATCGCGACGAGCAGCCCGTTCGACGCCTGCAGGTGTTCCTCTGCTTCGGCGAGGTAGCCGGAGAGGAACTCCTGAACGTCGAGGCCGCTCGAGCTCACGTGCGAGGTCCGCTTCGCTCCAAGAGCAGTGTGCGGACCTCGCTGAGGAGCGCTTCGGGAGTGAACGGCTTCGTCATGAACCGCGACGCACCCCTCTCGAGCGCGCGCTTCTTCGACGCCTCGTCGCCGCGGGTGGTCACGATGATGATCGGCAGCTCTTTGAGGCTGTCCTGCCCGCGCACGAACTCGACGACCTCGATGCCGCCGATGTCCGGCATGTTCAGGTCGAGCACGAGCAGTTGGTAGGGCTTGAGCGAGAGCTTCTCGATCGCCTCGAGGCCGCTCGCTGCCTGGGTGAAGTTGAGCGAGCCGTGGGGCCGCAGGCACGCGACAATCATGTCGCGCATGACTTTGCTGTCGTCGACGACCAGGACGTCTTCCATGGGGGAATGAACTACGTACCGCGCGAAGACGGGGCGTCAACGCAACGGATCAGTCGTTACCGATCGGTAGCGCGCGGAAAACCCTGTCCAGAAGATTTCGGCTGCGAGTTACTGCACTCCCTCGCATGTCGAACGTATGGATTGTCGATGACAGCGCGCTGGACGCGCAAAGGGCACGTCAGGCGCTGGTCGACCGCTGCCAGGTCGAGGTGTTCAGCGATGGGTCGGCGGCGCTCGAGCGGCTGTCGAACGGCTCGCGGCCCGACGCCATGGTGCTGGATCAGGTGATGCCCGGCGTGACCGGCCTCGAGCTGGTGCGCTTCATGCGGTCAGAGAAGCTGCGCATGCCGCAAGTGCCGGTGCTGCTGCTCACGGTCCGCGGGGCGAGCGACGAGATCGTCGCGGGCCTCGAAGCCGGCGCGAACGACTACCTGCCGAAGCCGTTCGCGGGCGAAGAGCTGCGCGCGCGGGTGGACGCGCTCTTGCGCAGCTCCGAGCTGCTCGCGCGCGCGGTGTCGGCCGAGAACGCGCTCGCCGACGTGCTCGAGGCGATGCCCGACGCGGTGCTCGCGCTCGACGACGGCGGCAACGTGACGTTCGCGAACGCCGAAGCGGCGCGCGTCTTTCACCTCACGTTGCCGGGCATCGTCGGCCGGCGCCTCGGCACGCTGCTGCCGTCGCTCACGTTGCCGCCGGGCGGGGGAAGCACGCTGCCGCTTCCCGACGTGCGCATCGGCGACCGCGTCTTCTCGCCGTCCCTCGGCGGCTCGCGCCAGGCGACGCTGGTGCTGAGGGACGTGACGACGCGGCGGCAGCTCGACGAGCGCCGCCTCGACTTCTATTCGATCATCGCGCACGACCTGCGGTCGCCGCTGACCGCGATGATGCTGCGCACGAAGCGGGTGATGAGCGGGCGCCTCGGCGCCATCGACCCCCGCGTCGGCGAGGAGCTCGGAAGGCTCGACGAGAGCATGAAGGCGATGGCGGACATCATCACCGACTTCCTCGACATCGCGCGGCTCGAGGGCTCGCCGTCGCGCCTCGAGCGCGCGCCGTTGGATCTTCGCGAGGTCGTCGAGACCGTCGTCGAGGAGCTGCGGCCGATCGCCGAGTCTGCCGGGCTGTCGCTCGAGCTCGAGAGGCCCGTGGGCAACACCGAGCTCGTGGGCGATCGGGCGCGGCTGCGGCAGGTGGTCGCGAACCTGGTCGGCAACGCGGTGAAGTTCACGCCGCAGGGCGGCCGGGTGACGGTGAGCATTCATGACGACGGCGAGGGGCTGCGCACGAGCGTGAGCGACACCGGGCCTGGCGTGCCGGCGAAGTCGGTGCCCGGCCTGTTCGATCGCTTCACGCGCGCGCCCGAGACGGCGACGAAGTCCGGCACGGGCCTGGGGCTCATGATCGTGCGGCAGATCGTCGAGGCGCACGGCGGCCACGTCGGCGTCGACACCGCGCCGGGTCGCGGCAGCACGTTCTGGTTCACGCTGCCACGCTGACCCGTGGCGAACTGCCTCAGTGGATCCCGCAAGCTCGCAGAGGCGGGGCATGGCACGACGCCTGCTCTATCTGTCGCGCATGGACGATCAGGCCAAGGCGAACGAACAACCTGCGCTCACCGACAAGAACGAGCTGCGCGCCCGCGCGCGGCAGGAGGTGAGCCAGGGCGCGGTGACTCGGAGCTACGGAGCGGACCCGGAAGTGGTGTGCGAGATGCTCAACGAGGCGCTCGCGACCGAGCTCTTGTGCTCGCTTCGGTACAAGAGGCACTACTTCATGGCGACGGGGCTGGCCTCCGAGGCGGTGAAGGCGGAGTTCCTCGAGCACGCGAAGCAGGAGACCGAGCACGCCGACCGCCTCGCTGAACGCATCGTCCAGCTCGGCGGCGAGCCGGACTTCAACCCCGCCAACATCGCGGGGCGCTCGCATGCCGAGTACGTCGAGGGCAGCTCCCTTCGCGAGATGATCTACGAGGATCTCGTCGCCGAGCGCGTCGCGATTCAGTCGTACACCGAGATGCTCGACTTCCTGCACGAGAAGGACCCCGTCACGTACGACCTCGTGCGCGGGATTCTCGCGACCGAGCAGGAGCATGCCGAGGACATGGTGTCGCTGCTGCAGGGGCTGCCTGCTGCCGATGGGCACTGAGGGGCTTCGAGAGCAGCCGGGTACGGCGCACGTCGGCGTTTGACGTGAACGTGGAGGGCTCGACGGGCCCGGGTTCGAGGACGTTCTGGGGTACGTGATCGGGTACTGGGACGCCGCTTCAATGGATGGCCGCGCGCAGCGGCAGCTTGGCGAGCAGCTCCGCTTCTGCTTCCAGCAGCGCGTCGAGCCGCGCGTCGACTGCCGCTTCTTCTTCCACGTTCTTCGCCAGCCGCACGAACAGCTTCTGGTGTCCGTCTTCGCTGCGGGCCAGCTCTGCGTACAGCCGGCGCAGCTGGGGATTCGGAAGCGCGTCTGCCAGCAGCTGAAGACGTTCGTGGCTTCGCGACTCGATGATCCCCGCCACCAGCAGGCGGTCGAGGCGGCGCTCTCTCGACCCGTTGCGCATCAGCTCCTGCAGCCCCTTGGCGTACGGATCTCCGGCGTCGCGCCCCAGCGTCAGCCCTCGCTCTTCCATCAGCGCCAGCACCTTCGCGAGGTGCGCCGACTCTTCCCGCGCCAGCCTCGCCATCTGCGCCGGCAGGCCGGGGACGTCCGGGTACACCTGCAAGAGCGACAGCGCGTTCGCCGCCGCTTTCTTCTCGCAGTGCGCGTGGTCGATCAGCACCTCGTCGAAGTGCTCGAGCGCATGCGGCAACCACTTCGGGTTCGTCGCGCTCTTCAGCTTCACTTCGGCGGCGCCACCTTCTTGAAGTCGCCTGCCTTGATCGTCACCAGCCGCGTCGGGTCGAGGTGCTTCTTCAGCGCCGAGCCGATCGCCGCGACGTCGAGTGACTTGATGCGGTCGTCCACCTTCTGCTCGAACTCCATGGTGCGCCCGATGAACAGGTTCTTCACCAGCTCACGCGCGAGCTTCTGGTCGTTCGCGCGCTCCTGCTCGCGGTCCTTGAGCAGGCCGCTGCGCGCCAGCTCGAGCTCCTGCTTCGTGAAGCCGCTCTTCACCGCCTTCTCGACCTCTTCCTTGAAGCCGCGCTCGACCTTGCCCACGTTCTGCGGCGCGTAGATGGCGTAGCCCATCATGAACGCTCCGTCGTCGAGCGGAGGCGCCTCGAGCATCGTGCCCGCCCCGTACGAGAGCCCTTCCTTCTCGCGCAGGCGCTGCGGCACGCGACCGGCGAGGAAGCCTCCGCCGAGCATGTAGTCGGCGAGCACCAGCGCCGCGTAGTCCGGGTCCGAGTCCTTCATCGGGAAGCTCACGCCCAGGCCCATGAACGCGTTCTCCTTGTCGGGCGTGTCGAGCGTGGTGACGTCGGGCTTCACCTCGCGGTGGATGCGGGGGATGCGCGCGTACGGCTCCTTCGCCTTCCAGGTGCCGAAGAGCTCGCCGAGCTGCTTCGTGACCGCGGCCGGGTCGAAGTCTCCGACGATCGCGAGCTGCGCGTCCTGCGCGCCGTAGAAGCGCGCGTGAAAGTCCTTCAGCGTCTCGACCTTCATGCCTTGAGCGTCGGCGATGATCTCGTCGAACGTCGGCACCGCGTACGGGTGACCCTTCGGCCACGGCGCCATCGTGCGCTGCAGCGCCATGAAGCCGAGCGCCACCGGCTCGGACTTCTTCGCCTCGGCCTCGGCGAGCACCTCGCGCTTGAGCGTGTCGAGCTCCTTCGCGTCGAACGCCGGCTCTTTGAGCGCCTCGGCCACCAGCGCCATCGCTTCGGGCAGCTGGCTCTTGCGCGCCTCGAACGCGACCAGAATGAGGTTCGCCTGCGGCTCGATGTGCAGGTCGACGTTGAGCTTGTCGAGCGCCTCGGTGAACTGCTCGCGCGTGTGCTTCTTCGTGCCGCGCCCGAGCATCTTCGCGGTGAAGTCTCCCGCCGAGCGCAGGCCGGAGAGCGTCTTCTCGGTGCCGTAGCGCAGCGTCAGCGCGACCTGCACGGTCTCTCCGCGCGTGCGCTTCGACAGCATCCCGACCTTCATGCCGTTCGGCAGCTCGGACTTCGTCGTGCGCGCGTCGATGTTCTTCGGGCTCGGGTCGAACGCCTCGCCCTTCGCGATCGCCGCCGAGCCGGTGAAGCCCTCGAGCAGCTTCGCGACGTTCGGAACGTCGGGCACCTCGGCGCGGTCGGGCGCCTCGGTCGGCACGTATTCGCCGAGCGTGCGGTTCGACGCCTTGAGGTACTTCGCCGCGACGCGGTTCACGTCCTCGGCGGTCACCGTCTTCAGCCGGTCGCGCTGGAAGAACAGCATGCGCCAGTCGCCGACCGCCGCCCACTCGGAGAGCTGCACGCCCACCCGCTCGGCCGAGTTCAGCGTGAGCTCGATGTCCTTGAGCAGCGCCGTCTTCGCCCGCTCGGTCTGCTCGGCGGTGGCGGGCTTGCCCTTCTCCAACGTCTCGAGCAGCGCGACGCGCGCCGGCTCGGTCGGGTCTTTGGGCCCGAGCTTCGCGTCGCAGAGCAGGTAGCCCGGGTCTTTGAGCTGGAAGGGGAAGCAGCTCACCTCGGCCGCCTTCTTCGTGTCGACGAGGTTCTTGTAGAGCGTGCCGCTGGGGCTGTCGCCCAGCACCATCGAGAGCACCATCACCGCGGGGAAGTCGGGGTCCGTCGCCGCCGGCACGTGGTAGCCGGCCATGTACAGCGGAGTGCCGCCGGTGCGCCGCACCGTCACGGAGCGCTCGCCGTCCTGCACCGGCTCGGCCGTGTACGTCGGCACCAGCGTGCGCTTCGGCTTCGCGAGCTTCCCGAACGAATCGGCGATCCACTTGAACGCCTTCGCTTCGTCGAACTTGCCCGCGACGATGAGCAGCGCGTTGTCCGGCTGGTAGTAGCGCCGGTAGAAGTCCTGCAGCCGCTCGATGGGCACGCGCTCGATGTCACTGCGCGGGCCGATCGTCGAGTCGCCGTAGTTGTGCCAGAGGTACGCGGCGCCCATCACGCGGTCGCCGAGCACGCTCTCGGGGTTGTTCTCGCCCATCTCGAACTCGTTGCGGACGACCGTCATCTCCGAGTCGAGATCCGCCTTCGCGATGCGGCTGTTCACCATCCGGTCCGCTTCGAAGTCGAGCGCCCACTTCAGGTTCTCGTCGGACGCCGAGAGGATCTCGAAGTAGTTCGTGCGGTCGAACCACGTCGTGCCGTTCGCCTGTGCTCCGTGCTCGGAGAGCGCCTTCTTGGAGTCGGGGATCTTCTTCGTGCCCTTGAAGAGCAGGTGCTCGAGCAGGTGCGCCATGCCCTTCTCGCCGTAGCCCTCGTGCCGGCTGCCGACGAGGTACGTGACGTTCACCGTCACCGTCGGCTGGCTCTCGTCGGGGGCGAACAGCACGCGCAGCCCGTTCGGCAGCGCGTATTCGGTGATGCCCTCTGCGGTGGAGACCTGGGTGAAGGGCTTCGGCGGGCCGGCCTTCAGAGGCGCAGCAGCCAGCGCGAGCGACAGTGCGAGGTGGAGCATGGCGGGTGCGTATAACACCCGCATCGCGCGGTTTTAGTCCGGCCGGGGCGTGCGTCAGTCGCCGCCGCCGCCACGCCCGGGCCGGAACTCGATGAGCCGCAAGAGCCAGCCCTCGGGCCCCTGCACCGCGACCTTGCCGGTGTTCGGCGCGTAGAAGTGCGTGAACGCGCGATCGGCGTCGCCCGTCTCGAGCACCGCGACGCAGCCTTCGCGCGTGGAGCCGTTGGGCAGCTCGACCTGCGCGTCCATCGAGATGACCTCGAACTTCGACGTGCCCTTCTCGCCGCGCTCGAGCGACGACGGCCCGGTCCACCGCGTGCCGACCGAGAGCTGTGCGGGCAGCACGAGCGACTCGCGCTCGTGCGTCGGCAGCTTCTCGACCCACGCGCCGTCGCGCACGCGCCACGTGCCCGAGGTCGACCGCTTGCCCCACTCGACGTGAAAGCGCGCCGCCCAGTTCTCGACGCTGTCGACGGTGACGCGCGCCTTGCCTTTGTCGCCGGATGCGTAGCTCCAGCTGCTGCCGGCGCGGCCCATGAAATAGGTCGCGCCGGACCGCGAGCCTTCACCGGTGGGCGCCGCGATCGCCGCGGCGGCGGAAACGATGATCAGTGCAAGAGAGGCAACCAGCTGCTTCACGCGGCGGAATTTTCCACATCAGAGGGGGCTGCGAAAGAACCTCGCTCGACACCTGAACGGATGTGTCCATCAGCGGTAGCTGGCGAGCGCCGGCACGTGGAAGCCCGCTTCCAGCACGTAGACGTCCGGCACGACGGCGCCGTCGACCATGACCGGCTTCAGGCTCGGGCCGGCGGCCTTCACGAAGCCGTTCCAGTCGAGGGTGGTGATGCCGATGCGCACGTGCGCGGCGCGGCCGACCCACTGGGGGTCGACCGAGCCCGACTCGAGCTCGGCGGTCGCGCCCTTCGACTCGTCCCAGGTGCGCGTGGTGACGAAGCCCTCGGTGACGGCCGCGCGGTGCTCCGACAGCTCGTCGAACGCCATCACCTGGTCGAGCACCTCGATGGCGCCGGCCGTGTTCGCCTCGGCGCTGCGCCGCATGACCTCGGTCAGCTCCGGAGCCTGGAAGCTCGGCGTCCACTTCTCCCACTTGCCGGCCTTGAGGATGAGCGGCTGCGCGAAGTCGATGCCGCTGGTCCCGGTCACGTCGATGTTCGGCGCCAGCGCCTTCGCCGCGAGCTTCACCGCCGCGGGGGACCACGAGTCCGCGAACGCGACCTGGCCGTCGGTCGGGGCGAACGCCACCAGCGCGCCCTTCGTCGCCAGCTTCGCGAGGAACCGCTTCGAGACCAGCGCGTTCACGGCAGGGACCTGGTCGGTCGTCGAGGTCGTGACGGTCCAGGCGCCGGGGCCGACCTGCTTCAGCGCGTCGGCGCTGGGGCCATCGCTGCGGTCGGCGAGGTCGCGCACGAGCGCGTCGTCGGCGTCGAGGCAGATGGCGACGTCCTCGCCGCGGGGGACGACCGGCAGCACCGGCAGGCCGAGCGCGGTCCACGGCTGGGGAATCGTGGCCGTCTTCGGCGCGCTGACCTTGCGCAGGGCGCGGAACGTCGCCTCGTGGGTGCCCTGCGGCTCGAGGTAGACCTTCGCGGACGCCTGGCAGTGACGTTCGACGGTCTCGGCGAGCGCGGCCTCGAGCTCGAGCTTCTGCTTCGTCGGGTACGCCGGGTACTGGTACTTCAGCGGGTCATACGTCGACCCGTACGAGCCGTAGGGTTTGTAGGTGTCGAAGGTGTCGTACTTGGGGCGGCTCTTCCCCGCGAGGACCAGCAGCTTGATGCAGAGGGCAGCGACCGAAAGGGCGATCCAGGCACCACTTCTGTTCATAGGAAGAGACTCACCCTGACCCCGCCGGGCGTGTGCAAAGAACCGGACGTCACCCTCTGAGGGTGCGCGGGCGCAGCGCGAAGACGGGCGCCTGCGAGGCGAGCCCTGTTCCGGGCGCGGCCTCCGCCGGCAGCGCGGCGCGGCGGGCAGGCTCGTAGGTCGACTCGGGCGCTTCGTCGTCGCCGTCGCCGTGCTCGCAGTCGGGCCCGTCGCGATGGCCGAGGAAGCCCTGCTCGGGGTCGTCGAGGAACTTCAGCGTCGCGGCGATGTACTCGTCGACGGTGAGGCCCTGCTCGTCGGCGAGCTCGGTGGTCGACGGGTCGGCGCGCAGCTCGGCCTCCAGCTCGTGGTTGGTCATCATCAGCGCAGCCTGACGTGGAGGTGGTTGTCGTGGCCCTTGTACGGCCGCACGAGGCCTTCGCGGATCAGCACGGGGTCGTTGAAGAGAATCTTCGCGCCGGGGTTCTCGCGGCGGATCTCGGCGATCAGCGCGCGCGTCGCGTTGCGGTCGTAGCTCGAGCTGCGCCAGGTGGTCGGGCCGCCGGTGCGCGACGGCGGCCGGAGGTCGAGGTCGCTGCCGGCGCGGTGAGAGGAGTGCGGGCGGATGCGGCCTCCTCCACGCTGCGAGATGGTGCCGACCTCGAGCGTCTTGCCGGTGCGCGCCTGGTAGCGCTGCGCGACGCGCTGCACCGTCTGAATCGTGCGCGCGGTGCCGTACTGCCGCGCGCGCTGGCCGTAGACGCGGTAACCCCTGCCGCGGGAGGGAAGCTGCGTGTCGACGCGTCCGGTCGATCGGGTGCTCGTGGTTCGGGTGCGTTGGGCCGCTTGAATGGGGGGCATATCGAGGGGACGTGCCCACTCCGCCGAACGTGCGGGGCCGCGGAACCCCCCGGCTTGACTTCGATCTGGCCGGCAGACGATTGTGGCCACCCGAGCTTTTAAAGGGGAGACAGGTAGCGCCCTCGTGTCTCCACAACCTGCCGATTGGCCTGTCCCTGGTGCGATTGACCTCGCACTGCATGATCTGCCTCACGCGTCGTCGACGACCGAGTGGTGGTACGTCAACTCGCACCTCGTCGCCGCTGACGGCCGGCAGCTGTCGCTGTTCGCGGCGTTCTTCCGCATCGCCACGGGGAAAAACGAGCACGCGCACTCGCTGACCTGGGCCATCTCCGACACGAAGACGGGGCAGTACCTCGCCTGCAGCCGCGTCGACCCGGCGGCGCCGAAGATCGGCCTCGACAAGATCCAGAAAGGGCACGGCAGCAAGGACGCGCGGCTCAACCGCGCGATGGTCGAGCTGCTCGAGAAGGGCAAGGTGCCGCGCCCCGACCGCATGTTCGAAGGCCCGGTGCGCGTCGCGACCGACCGCCTCTTCCTCGACTACGCGGGAGAGCGCTTCGAGAAGAACTCCGACGGCTCGTACACGCTCACGCTGCACGACAAAGAGTCGAAGCACGGCGCTGTTCTCACGTTCCTGCCGCTCAAGCCGCCCATCCGCCACGGCGACGAGGGCGTCGTCCGCGGAGTCCACGGCGAGGACATGTTCTACGTCTTCGTCCCGCGCTGCGAGGTGACGGGCTCGGTGACGCTGGGCGGCAAGCCGCTCGCCGTCACGAAGGGGCAGGGCTGGTACGACCACGAGTTCGGGTGTCCTCCTCCGAACGCGCCCGAGAAGAAGATGCAGACCGACCACGGCACCATCGCGTGGAACTGGGTCTCGCTGCAGCTCGACGACGGCACCGACGTCAGCGTCTACGACCTCGTCGACACGAAGGACGGCTCGAGCGCCGGCAAGTGGGCGGTCACGAGCGACAAGGCCGGGCACCGCTACGCGTTCCGCGAGTTCACGCTCGAGGCGACGCGCGACTGGCGCAGCGTCCGCACGTTCCACGACTACCCGACGCACTGGAAGCTCGAGATCCCCGAGGCGAAGCTGTCGATGACGCTCGAGGCCGCGTTCGCGGATCAGGAGCTCGTCACGGTGCTGTCGAAGCCCGCGTTCTGGGAAGGCCGGGCGCAGGGGGCCGGCACGATGAACGGCAAGCCGGTGCAGGGCCTCGCGTACATCGAGCGCAACGGCTTCAGCGACGTCGACACGCTGGAGGACTTCTTCAACCGCGTCGGCGAAGAGGTGCGCAAGTCGGTCGCGAACGTGGCGCCGTACGAGCTGACGCGGCAGCACGCGGAGACGCTGGTCACCGGCAAGGGCACCGAAGACCTGCTCGACGGCGTCGACCTGCCGCAGCTCGTCGACACCATGGTGCGGCCGGTGCGCTGCATCACCGATCGCAACGGCAAGGGCTGGCGCTCGTACGCCGCGCTCGCGTGCTGCGACGTCGTCGGCGGCGATTCGCGCAAGTTCTCCGAGTGGCTCGCGATGCCCGAGCTGATCCACGTCGGCTCGCTCATCGTCGACGACGTCGAGGACCGCTCGACGGTGCGCCGCGGCGGCCCGTGCGCGCACCTGGTCTACCCCGAGGCGATCGCGATCAACGCGGGCACGGCGTCGTACTTCATGGGCGAGCGGCTGCTGACGCGCTCGCTGGTGAAGGACTCGGACAAGCTTCGGTTGTACGACCTCTACTTCGAGGCGATGCGCGCCGGGCACGCGGGCCAGGCGATCGATCTCGACGGCCTGCACCGGTTCGTCCCGGCGGTGCTCGAGAGCGGCGATGCCGCGATGCTCGAGAAGCGGGTGACGGCGATTCACCGGCTGAAGACGGCGGCTCCGGCGGCGTCGCTCGCGCGCATGGGCGCGGTCGCGGGCGGCGGCGACGAGAAGCAGATCGCCGCGGTCGGGCAGTTCTTCGACGCCGTCGGCCTCGCGTTTCAGATCATCGACGACGTGCTCAACCTGCGCGGCTTCAAGGGCGACCTGAAGTCGAAGGGCGAGGACATCTGCCACGCGAAGGTGACGCTGCCGCTCGCGAAGGCGCTCGGCCGGCTGCCGGCGGAAGAGCGGCGCGAGCTGTGGTCGCTCGTCTCGTCGAAGCCGTCGGACCCCGCGATCGTGGCGAAGTGCATCGCGATGATCGAGAAGTCCGGCGCGCTGGACGCGTGCGTCACCGAGGCGAAGGCGTGCGTCGAAGACGCGTGGGTGAAGCTCGACAAGGCCGTCGAGGACTCGCTGCCGAAGATCATGCTGCGCGCGTTCGGGTGGTTCGTGCTCGAGCGGCACTACTGATCACGGCAGCCGCGCCCTCGCGCCCGCGTGCATCGTGAACCGGGTGTCGACGACGAAGCCATTGTTCACGAAGAAGTGCTTGCCGCCGACCTCGACGAAGGCGCTGAGCCACGGCTTGACCCAGTACTCGGCGCCGACGTTGAGCCCCAGCGCGACGCCGAGCTTGCCGAAGCGGATGTCGACCTCGGCCTCGGCGAACAGCGAGAAGAACTCGAACGCGGGCCAGATCGCCGCGACGCGCGGCACCAGGTACAGGTAGCGGTACGGCCGCACGTAGGCGCCGATGGAGACGTGCTGGAAGAGATCGACGCCGCCGCCGATGTCGAGCAGCGCCTCGGGGCCGGCGTTCACGTCGAGGCCCGCGCGCACCGCGGCGTACGGCTGCACGTCGTGCTGCTCGGCGAGCGTCGGCGGCATCGGCGGCTTCTGCTGCTCCGGACACGGCTTCTTCGACTCGACCTCGACGGTCTTCTCGGTCAGCACGAACTCGACGAACGTCTCGCGCTTCGAGCGGACCACGACCTCGAGCTGCGCGTAGCGGTCGTCGGCCCACTTCGCCTCGAGCTTGCGCCGGCCGATCGCGGCGGTGACCGTCGTCGGCGTCGGGCCGGTGTCGACCCCGTCCATCCACACGTGCGCTCCGGGCGGTGACGAGCGGAACGTGAGCGTGCCGGACGAGCGCGCGCGCATCGACTCGAGCAGCTTCACCACCGAGGGGTCGACCTTGCCGGGGTCCAGCGCGGCTTCCGGGTTCGCCTCGAGCGCGAGCGCGAACGCTTCTTCGGCGCGGCCGAAGTCCTGCTTCGCCGCGAACGCCTGGCCGCGCAGCAGGTGAATCTTCTCGAGGGCCGAAGGCTCGCGCTCCTCGGCTGCAGCGGCGTCGAGCAGCTTGAGGGCGTCGGCGAACTGACCTTCGGAGAACGCCTTCTGCCCCTGCTCGAGCTTCGAGCCCGTCGGTGCGGCTGCTGGCGCTGGCGCGGGCGCGGGCTGCGGTGCTGCGAAGAGGAGGACCGCGAGGACCCAAGTCATGGAGCCAGGTCGAATCGCTCCACGATCGACCGGCCTGATGCAACGATTATCTGCCGCTCCTGGGGGCGGAAGCCGTGGCGCTCGACGCGCAGCTGGTACTTCCCGGGCGCGAGGTCGAGCGTCAGCGGCGTGCGGCCCTTCTCGACGCCGTCGAGGAAGACCTCGCCCCAGAACATCTCTCCGTTGTGGACGGCGATGACGTTCACGCTGCCGCTCTTCTTCTCCGGGGGAGGCTGCGGGGGCGCCTTCGCCACGCGGCGGCCGGCGTCGAGCACGGCGTTCACCGCGACGGTGGCGGCGCCGGCGTCGACCTCGACCTCGACCTCGACCTCGGCGATCGGCTCGACAGCGGCGTCGGGAACGTCGGCCGCCAGCATCGGAGCCCCCGCGTCGGGAAGCTCGACCGCGACGGTCGTCGTCGAAGCCCACGGCCTCAACACCATCGCGGCGACGCCGGCGAGGACCAGCACGAGGCCGAGGAAGAGGGGCGCGCGGCCCCGCGCCGGAGGAGGCGGTGCCGGTTCCGGCGGCGGCGGCGCTGGCTTCGGCGCCGGCGTCTGCGCGATCGGCTGCACCGGCACGGCGGGGATGTCGTCTGCGGTCTTGCGCCGCCAGCTCGGGGCGGTGCCGGGCGCCTGCGCGGGGCCCTTGTACGCCGCGGGCGCCTGCTGCGCGGTCGCGGCGGCGGGGACGGCCTGCGTCTTCGCCGAGGCGTACGCGACCTCGAGCGCCTTGAGCATCTCGCCGCCGGTGGCGAAGCGGTCTTCGGGGCGCTTCGCCAGCGCGCGCTTCATCACGTCGGCGATGGGCTTCGGAATCCACGGTGCGCGCTCGAGCAGGTCGGGCGGCGGAGCGTGCGCCTGCAGCTGGATGAGCCGCAGCTCGCTGTCGGCGTCGAACGGCAGCGTGCCGGTGAGGCACTCGAACACGACGACCGCGAGCGCGTAGAGGTCGACGCGGTGATCGACGTTCTTCGAGCCGATCGCCTGCTCGGGGGCCATGTAGTGCGGCGTGCCCATCACCACGCCGGTCTTGGTCAGCGCCTCGGCCGCGCGGCTCGGCCGAAGGATGCCGAAGTCGAGCAGCGTGGCCTGGCCCTCGGGCCCGACGAAGATGTTCCCCGCCTTGATGTCGCGGTGGATGAAGCCCTTGCTGTGGATGTAGTCGATGCCGGCGGCGAGCTGGCGGAGGAGCTTGAGGGTCTCTTCAGACGAGAGCCCGCCCTTCTCGCGCAGCAGCGCCGCGAGCGTCGAGCCCTCGAGCTTCTTCATCACCATGAACGGCCGGCCCTCGTGACGGCCGACGTCGTAGATGGGGACGATGTTGGGGTGGTCGAGCTTCGCGGTGAGCCGGGCCTCGCGCTCGAAGCGCTCGACGACCTCGGCGTCGTGCACCAGCGGCGCGGCCAGCAGCTTCACCGCGACCTCGCGGTCGAGCTCCTTGTCGTGCGCGACGTACACCGCGCCCATGCCGCCTTCGCCGATGCGCGCCTTGAGCGTGTAGCGGGCGGACAGCGTCTCGTCGATGCGCACCGTGTGCACCGACTTCTCGTCGCCTTCGCGGAGCGCTGGTTTTCCGCATCGGCTGCAGAACTGGCTTTTGGGGTCGAGGGCCGCCCCGCAGTGATGGCACTTCAAGAGGACGTGAGTTTACACACATACTCACCGGGTGCTGCGCACGGTGGGCATCTGGGTGGGGCTGATCGTCGTCTTCCTCGTCGTGTATTCGGTGTTCCAGCAGGGCGCGGCGCAGGAGATGCCCTCGTGGTTCTTCACCGGGTTCATCCCGCTGGTCTTCATGGGGCTGTTCTTCTTCTTCGTCTCGCGGCAACGCAGCGCCTACAAGGTGAACAACGACGCGCTGGCGCAGCTCGCCGAGGGGCGGGTGCTGGAGGCGCTCGCTGCGTTCGAAATGGCGAAGACGAAGATGCGGAACCCGCTGCCGATCATGAACATCGGGTACACGCAGCTGCTCTTGTGGCGCGTCCACGACGCGGTCGCCAACCTCGAGACCTTCGCGCGCAAGACCGGCTCCCTCACCGGGGTGCCGGGCGGCGAGCGCCTGGTTGCTCCATCCGCCGCGCTCGGGCACGCGCTGCTCGGCAACGCCGATGCGGCGAAGAAGTGGATCGCGCAATCTCCCGGCCCGGCGACGGCGAAGCTCGCGGAGATCGTCCTCGCGTGTCGCGCCGGCGACTTTGCCGAAGCCTCGCGGCTGCTGCAGGCCAACGAGGTCATCCTCGACCAGCTCGGCGGCTCGATGCGCGCGCTCGCGGAGGCGCTCAGCGCATACGTGGCGTCCAAGACCGGCGGGCGCGGGGGCAACGTCGATCCCGTTCGCATGTTCCGCGAGTCCAGCGCCGATGCGTTCAAGACGGTGTGGCCCGAGTTCCACGACTTCATTCAGCGCGCGACCAGCGGACCTGCTCAGCCACTGCCCGGCACATGACGCCGGCTCCGCAAGTGGGCGTCAGCGCTGAGCCGAGACGTCTCGTATCAGCCGGGTCGGGTGTCGCGAGGCTGATACGAGACGTCTCGGCTCAGACGCATCCAGCGTTTGGCGCTCGCCCCGCAACTGGTGAGCGCGACCCGGGTTGAAGCCGACATGCGCTCCCTTCTCGCACTCCTCCTGGTGGCATGTGGCCCGGTTCCCAGCGTCATCCCCGATGCGAGCGTCGACCCCGACGCTGGGGCCGACGGCGGCGGCGACGATGCCGGTGTCGTCGTCCCCGACGCAGGCCCGACGTGCCCACAGCCGAGCAGCGACCCGGGCGTCGTGCCGACGAGCTCGGGCACGCAGCGCAGCGTGAAGCAGGGCGACGTCCACCGGTGGCTCGGCATTCCGTTCGCGAAGCCGCCGACCGGGGCGCTGCGGTGGCGGCCGCCGGAGCCCGCGACGTGCGCGCCGGGCATCCGCGACGCCGCGGCCTTCGGTTCCGTGTGCCCGCAGGTCGACTTCGACGGCGGCTACTCGGGCGACGAAGACTGCCTCACGCTGAACGTCTTCGCGAAGGCCGGCCTCGACGCCGCGCCAGTGCTGTTCTGGATTCACGGCGGCGCCAACACCCTCGGCAGCTCCTCGTTCGCGTACTACGACGGCCAGGAGCTCGCGGCGCGCAAGGACGTCGTGGTCGTCACGACGAACTACCGCCTCGGAGCCCTCGGCTTCTTCACGCACGCGCAGCTCAACGCGGAGAACGACGCGGGGGTCTCCGGCAACTACGGCATCCTCGATCAGCAGGCCGCGCTGCGCTGGGTGCGCGACAACATCCGCGCGTTCGGCGGCGACCCGTCGCGCGTCATGGTGTTCGGCGAGTCGGCCGGCGGGCAGAACGCGCTCCTGCACCTCGGCGCGCCGGGCTCGAAGGGGCTCTTCTCGGCGGCGATCGTCCAGAGCGGCGGCGTCTACAACGTCACCCTCGCCGAGTCGCTCACAGGGCTGCGGCCGGTGGTCGACTTCACCGGCTGCTCGGGACAGAGCGACGAGCTCGCGTGCCTTCGCGGCAAGACGGCCGAGCAGCTCGCGCGCGTGCCGGCCGAAGAAGGCCCGCTCAGCCGCGGCATGCACTACCGCCCGGCGATCGACGGCCACCACCTGCCGGCGAACACGCTCGACCTCGTCGCGCAGGGCCGGCACAACCAGGTGCCGGTCATCATCGGCACGAACGCGGACGAGACCTCGCGCATGGTGCCGCGCGTGAGCACCGACGCCGAGTACCAGGCCGCGGTGCGGCTGCTGTACGGCATGGCCGCGGGCAATGCCGTGCTGGCGCAGTACCCTGCGTCGCGGTTCGCGACGCCGCAGCGGGCGCTGATCGCGCTCACCACCGACGCCACGTGGACGTGCCCCGCGCGGCGCATCGCCCGCGCGCTCGCGGCGAGCCAGACGGCGCCGGTTCACCGCTACTTCTTCACCTGGCGCGCGCCGGGCGCCGCCGGGCTCCTGATCGGCGCGACGCACGGGCTCGAGATCCCGTTCGTGTTCCGCACCTTCTCGGCGTTCTCGGCGGGCTTCATGCCCTCGGCGGCGGACCTCGCGCTCTCGGACACGATGCAGGACCACTGGGTGCGGCTCGCGTCGACCGGCGTGCTCGACACGAGCTGGCCGCGCTTCCCCGCGAACGGCGACGTCGCGCTGGAGCTCGGCTCGACGGTGCAGGTGCTCAACGGCGTGCGCACCGCCGATTGCGACTTCCTCGACTCGCTGCGGCCGTGATCCTTTGAGCCCGCGGAAGTGGCGTGGTTGATTCCGCGCGCGTGGATTCTCCCGCCGTCATCGAGGCGTTCAAGGCCGACCACCGCCGCATCCACGAGCACCTGGCGGCGTGCGAGGCGCTCGCGACGCAGGTCGTGCCGCTGGCCGCGCGGCTCAAGCAGCTGCAGCCCGAGCTGCTCGCCCACCTCGACGCGAAGGACGCGTTCTACGGCCGCCTCGTCGCGCTCTGCCGCGCGAAGGGCGACCTCGCGAGCGCGAACATCGCCACCATCTTCAACGACAACATGACGATGCAGTCGCAGGCGATTCGGCGTTTCTTCGGCACGCTCGACAACGCCGCGTCGCCGCTGCTCACGCAGTCGTTCAGCACGATGGCGCTGATCATCAAGAACCGCCTCACGACCGAAGAGCGCGCGGTGTTTCCCCTCTACCTGAAGAACCTCTTCAAACCATGACCTTCACGCTCCTGCTGTTGTCGCTCGCCGCCACCGAGCCGGCCCTGATTCCCCGCGACGTGCTGCTCGGCAACCCGGAGCGGCTGAGGCCCCAGCTCTCTCCGGACGGGACGAAGCTCGCGTGGCTGCAGCCCGACGAGAAGAACGTGATGCAGGTCTGGGTGCGGTCGCTGGGCGGCGACGCCGGCGACGACACCGCGATGGTCAGCGCCGACAAGAAGCGCGGCATCCGCAACTTCCAGTGGGCGGAGGACAGCCGCACGGTGCTGTACCTGCAGGACTCCGACGGCGACGAGAACTTCCACGTCTTCGCCGTCGACCTGGGCACGAAGAACACGCGCGACCTGACGCCGTTCCAGAACGTGCGCGCCGGCATCATCGACACGCACCCTAAAGCACCCGACACGGTGCTCGTTCAGCTGAACCTGCGCGATCGGAAGACCTTCGACGTGCACCGCGTCTCGCTCAAGACCGGGGCGCTCGAGCTCGACAGCCAGAACCCCGGCGACGTCACGCAGTGGATCACCGACTCGAACATGCTCGTCCGCGCCGCGATGGTCGCCACGCCCGAAGGCGGCCAGGAGGTGCGCGTCCGCGACACGGTAAAGCTGCCATGGAAGAGCCTCATCAAGGTCGGCCCCGAGGAGTCGCTCGCCGTCTACGGCTTCACGCTCGACGGCCGCGGCCTGTTCATGGGCACCAGCGTCGGCACGGACACGCAGCGCGTCGTCGAGAAGAACCTGAAGACCGGCAGCGAGCGGCAGCTGGCGAAGAGCGAGACGTCCGACCCGACCGGCATCGTGCTGCACCCGGTGAAGCACGAGGTGCACGGCGTCGCGTTCGACGTGAACGGCCGCAACGAGTGGACGACGCTCGACAGCACGTTCAAGGCGGACCTCGCGGCGATCCGCGCGACGGTGACCGGAGACCTCGAGGTGACGAGCCGCGACCTCGCCGACACGCAGTGGATCGTCGCCGCCACGCAGGACGTCGGCCCGGTGAAGTACTACCGCTACTCGCGCAAGGAGAAGGCCGCCGAGTACCTCTTCTCGCACCAGCCGAAGCTCGAGGGGCTGCCGCTGGTGGAGCTGAAGCCGGTCTCGTTTCCCGCGCGCGACGGGCTGACGCTCAACGGCTACTTCACCCAGCCCGCCGGCGCGAAGGGCCTCGTGCTGCTCGTCCACGGCGGGCCGTGGGCGCGCGACGGCTGGCGCTACAACGGAGAGGTCCAGCTGCTCGCGAACCGCGGCTACGCGGTGCTGCAGGTGAACTACCGGGGCTCGACCGGCTACGGGAAGCGGTTCTTGAACGCGGGGAACAAGCAGTGGGGCCGCGCGATGCACGACGATCTGCTCGACGCCGTCGACTGGGCGGTGAAGCAGGGCGTGGACGCGAAGAAGATCTGCATCATGGGCGGAAGCTACGGCGGGTACGCGGCGCTCGCGGGCGCGGCGTTCACTCCGGAGACGTTCCGCTGCGCGGTCGATCTCGTCGGGCCGTCGAACCTGCAGACGCTGCTGCGCACGATTCCGCCGTACTGGGCCGCGATGAAGGGCCAGTTCTCGAAGCGCGTCGGCGACGTCGACGCCGATGCCGAGCTGCTGAAGAAGGCGAGCCCGCTGTTCTCGGCGGAGCGGATCAAGATTCCCCTGCTCATCGCGCAGGGCGCGAATGATCCCCGCGTGAAGCAGGCCGAGAGCGAGCAGATCGTGGCGGCGATGGAGAAGGCCGGGCTGCCGGTGACGTACGTGCTGTACCCCGACGAGGGGCACGGGCTCGCGCGGCCGGAGAATCGCACCGACTACTACGCGCGCGTCGAGGCGTTCCTCGCGCAGGCGCTCGGCGGGCGCGTGGAGCCGATGCAGGGCGACAGGGTTCCCGGCAGCTCGGCGGTGGTGAAGGTGGTGAAGGCCGTCAATCCGGCAGCCAGTGGAGGAAAGCAGACAGCGCCAAAAGGCCGCTGATGCCGGCGATGAGCCACGTCAGCTGCCACGGTAAACGGCGCCGGGCACGCAGCGCGTCGAGATCGGCCGGCGTCACGTGCATCGCCCACGGCCAGCCGAGCGAGAGCACCGACTCGACGGCGCGCCGGCGACACGGCACCTCGCCTTCGCCGACGAGGCCGTCGAACGCGCCCTCGTCGAGGAACCGCACCAGCGTCTCGCCGCAGCCTTCCGCACGCGTGGCGAGCGCGTCGTTCACCAGCGTCGCCCAGCGGACGCGGTCGGCGCCTTCCGCGTTGCGCGCCTGCTGCAACAGCGTGACGAGGTGCCGCACCGGCGTCTCGGGGACCACCGCCTGAATGCGCTCGCGCGCCTCGGCGGGCAGCGGCTGTCTCCAACTCTTGACGCGCGGCCCGTGCATCACCAGCTAGAGTCCAACACCGCCGTGACCGACTTCAAGACCGCCTTCGATCTCGTCGAGCGTCGCGTCGAAGATCGCTACGGCATCCCCGTGTCGATCAGCGACGTGCTCGATCCGAACACCGGAGACTTCGACGGAGCCCGCATCCAGATCGACTGGGATCAGGACCTCGAGAGCGCGCTGTTCGTTCTCGTGCACCTGTTCGGGCACACCGTGCAGTGGAACGTCTCCGAGGAGTACCGGCGCCTCGGCACCGACGCCTCCACCGGCAAGAGCGACGAAGAGCTGCGCCGCTTCTACGACTACGAGAAGAACGCGACCCGCTACTCGCTCAAGCTCATGCACGACGCGGGAGTGAAGGACCTCGACCGCTGGGTCAGCGACTGGTGGGCCGCCGACTGGCAGTACCTCGAGCACTTCTACCGCACCGGCCAGAAGCTCGACTTCCCCTCGCTGCTCGCGCCGATGCGCGGAAAAGGCGAGCTGCTCACGCCACTCGAGATTCCCGAGTTCAAGCCCGTTAAATGGCTCTCGCGGTGGAGCTTTTGAGCAGCAGGACCCTCATCATCGGAGACGTGCACGGTTGTCTGAGCGAGCTCGAAGAGCTGCTCCACGTCGCGGGCTGGTCCGCCACCGACGCGCTGGTCCTCGCCGGAGACCTCGTCGCCAAGGGCCCCGACTCGCAGGGCGTCGTGCAGCTCGCCCGCGAGAAGGGCGCGCTGTCGGTGCTCGGGAACCACGACGCGCACGTGCTGAAGATCCGCGCCACCGGCGACGGCAAGAAGCACCACACCGAGGTCGCGAAGACGCTCACCGACGCCGACTGGCGCTACCTCGAGGCGATGCCCATCGTGCTGCCGTTCGAGCAGCAGGGCTTCGTCATCGCGCACGGCGGCCTCGTGCCCGGCGTGCCGCTCGACAAGCAGGAGAAGGACGTCGTCATCAACATGCGCTCGATCGACGGCGCCGGGAAGCCGCACAAGCACATCGAGGGCGGAGACCCGTGGGCCTCGCGCTGGCCCGGCCCGCTGCACGCCCTCTTCGGCCACGACGCCGTCCGCGGCCTGCAGCAGTGGCCGCACGCGACCGGCCTCGACACCGGCTGCGTGTACGGTCGCAAGCTCACCGGCCTGTGGTGGCCCGAGCGCAGGCTCGTCTCGGTGCCCGCGCGCAAGGCGTGGGCGGGGACTGGGGAAGAGTAGGGAGTCGAACGGCGTCCGTCTGGGTGTCCATCGGCCCGCTTCGACTGCGCGCTTCGCGCTCCGCTCAGCGTGAACGGAGATGTTTCACGCGTCCATCAGCCATGCCACCGCCGCCTTCGCCTGCTCACTGAACGCGTCGAGCCTGCCCGTGCAGAGGTGATCGGCCTGCGGCACCACGAACAGCTCGTGCTTCGCCTTCAGCCGTTTCAAGAGAGCGCGCACGTTCTCGAGCTTCCCGTACTCGTCGGTGTCCGAGTGGATGAACGCGATCGGCTTCTCGATCTCCGTGATGAACTCCATGTCGAAGAGATCGACGGCGACTCCGACGGCGAGGATCTTCTGGATGCGCGGCTCCTTCAGCGAGAGCTTGAGCGCGGTGCGCGAGCCGAAGGAGAACCCGCTGGCGTAGAGCGGCACGCCCGGCGTCTGCGCAGCGATGAACTCGAGCGCGGCGGCCGCGTCGTCGACCTCGCCCTGCCCGTGGTCGTACTCGCCGGTCGAGCGACCGACGCCGCGGAAGTTGAAGCGCACGCACGACACCGAGGCGTCACGCCAGGCCTGCGCGATGCGGTACGTGACGTGGTTGTGCATCGTGCCGCCGCCCTTCGGGTGTGGATGGCAGACGATGGTGGCCGCGCGCGGCGACTCGACGGCCCAGTGCAGCGCCTCGAGCCTTCCGTGCGTGACGGGAATGTCTACGAAGGACATGCGCCTCTTATTAACCTGCCGCTCGCCTGAGTTGAGCACGGCGTGCACGCGACCCGCGTCTTTCGCCGCAGGGCATGACTCTCACGATGCGTGCGCGGAGGTGTTCAACTCAGGTGAGCCGCGGAATAAGGTGCGGCGGCGCGCATGACGAGCGGCATCGAACGTCTCCGCCGTGAGCTGCTGCCCGGTACGCTCGAGCACGCGGCGACGCACGTGCCGTACTACCGGCGCCGCTGGGGCTCGAAGTGGAAGCGGGTGAAGCGCCCCGACGACCTCCACCTGCTGCCGCTGCTCACGAAGGACGAGGCCATCGCGCACCAGCGCGAGCTGCTCGCGGGCAGGCAGCGGGCGTACGGCGGCACCATCAGCAGCGGGACGATGCACGGCGAGAAGCCTCCGCTGCGCGTGCTGCACACCGCCGACGAGGCGCGGGCGCTCGACGACTTCAGGCGCCGCCACGCCGGGCCGCCCGGAGCCCACCGGCCGCTGCCCGGCTTCGTGCTCGAGGTGCGCGCGATGCACCACGGCATGCCGGAAGGGCCGCCCGCGCCGGGCCGCGTGCGCGTGCCGTGGACGTACACCGCGAACGCGCTGCGGCTCATTCGCGAGCTGCTCGCCGCTCCGCAGGCGGACGGCTCGCGCGCCATGGCGATGAACATCGGCGCCGGCGCGCTGATGGCGCTCACCGCCTGGCTCACCGAGCGCGGAGATGATCCGAAGGACTTCCGCCTCCAGGAGATCAGCACCTACGGCTTTCGCCTCTCCCCGCGGTGGCGCGCGCACGTCGAGCGCGTCTGGCGCACGCGCATCTGGGACAACTTCTCGCTGAGCGAGCTGAAGACTCCCGCCGTCGAGTGCTCGGCGTGCGGCTGGTTCCACTGGCTCGAGCCGCCGCTCGTCTTCGAGGTCGTCGATCACGCGCTGGTGCTCACCGGCCTGTTCCCGTTCGTGCAGGCGATGCCGCTCGTCCGCTACACGACGGGCGACTGCGTCGAGCTCGGCCCGCGCTGCCGCGCCGTCGGAGATCGCGGCTTCCGCTTCCGCGGCCGCATGAGGCAGTGCGTGTTCGACGCGCGCGGAAAGCTGGTCGTCTCCGCGCAGGACGTGCAGGACTTCCTCGAAGACCAGCCGCTGGTCGCGCGCGAGCCGCACCCGTGCAACCTGCTCGGCCTGGTGAAGTCTCCGGACATCGGCTCGGTGAAGTTCGAGCTCGACGTGGCGAAGCGCCGCGCGCGCGTGGAGCTGCGCTGTGATCCGCTCCTCTTCCCCGAGACCCGCCGCGCCTTCGAGCCCTGGTTCACCCGCCACAAGCTCCAGCTCCAGCTCGTCGGGCCCGGGACGCTCGCCAAGCCCGCGTCAAAGCTGGCGTAATCTGTCGGTAGGCAACTGTCCCACCTGGGGGCCGACAATCCTACACCCTCTATGAAAATCTCGACCGCCCGCAAGCCCGCCGCTGTGAAGAAGGCCCCTGCCGCGAAGAAGAAGACGGCCAAGGCGAAGAAGGCGGCCGCGCCGGCGGCGAAGAAGCTGGGCGGGTACATCGCGCCGCGGCGGCCGGTGTCGAGCGGCGGTGAAGGCCCGTCGGTGTCGACGTTCACGCCCGCGTACGTGCCGGTCTCGTCCGGCGGCGAAAGCGGAGGAGGCGGTGGCGGCTCCGCCTACGTCCCGACGTACTCGAGCGGCGTTTCCTACGGCGGCGAATAAGCCCTTGAAGCGATACTGCGCCCCGAATGGCGCGCGTCGACGACATGGCCGGGGAGACCTTCGGCAAGTACGTCGTCGTGCGCCGCCTCGCGGTCGGCGGCATGGCCGAGGTCTGCCTCGCGCGGCTCGAAGGCGCGGCCGGCTTCAACAAGCTCGTCGTGGTGAAGCAGGTGCTCCCGCAGTTCGCGGAGGACCCGCAGTTCATCGAGATGTTCCTCGACGAAGGCCGCCTCGCCGCGCGGCTCTCGCACCCGAACATCGCGCAGACGTTCGAGCTCGGCGAAGACCGCGGCCGCTACTTCATGGCGATGGAGTACGTCGCCGGCCGCTCGCTCTTCGCCATCTTCGAAGCGCTCGCCGAGCGGAAAGAGCAGCTGCCGCTCGCGTGCGCGATGCGCATCACGATGCAGCTGCTCGAGGCGCTGGGCTACGCGCACGCGGTGAGGGACGCGCGCGGCAAGAGCCTGAACCTCGTGCACCGCGACGTGACTCCGTCGAACGTGATGGTGACGTTCGACGGCTCGGTGAAGCTGCTCGACTTCGGCATCGCGAAGGCCGCGGCCCAGATGCACAAGACGCGCGCGGGGCGCGTGAAGGGCAAGGCCGGGTACATGTCGCCGGAGCAGTGCCGCGGCAAAGACCTCGACGCGCGCAGCGACCTCTACTCGGCGGGCGCGCTGCTCTACCAGATGACGACCGGGCGCCGGCCGTTCGAGGACCTGATGAACGGCGCCGATCCCGTGGTGGTGATGCAGGCGACGCTCAAGGGCGGGTTCGCGAAGCCGACCGAGGTGGCGCCGTCGCTGCCGGGCGCGATCGACGACATCGTGCTCAAGGCGATGGCGCTCAAGGCCGACGACCGCTACGCGAACGCGGGCCAGATGCTGCGCGAGCTCGAGAGCTTCTCGACGGCGATGGGCATCTACCCCAGCACGCAGAAGCTCTCGGACCTGGTGCAGCAGCTGTTCCCCGGCGCGAGCGACGAAATCGAAGACGCGGTGACGGATCGCGCGAACGAGCCGGCGCGGCCGCCGCTGCCGCCTCCGCCGGTGGCGCTGCGCGAGAAGCCGGGCCCGCCGGTGCCGACGCTGCCCGAGCTGAAGCCCGTCGTCTCGGCGAGCTCGCTGGGCATCGTGCCGCGCGCCGACGCCGCGCCCGGAGAGAGCGGCGTGCAGACGCAGGTCGGCGCGCGCGACCCCGACGACGTGGCCACGTACGTCAACCCGGCGCACCGGCCGGCGGTGGCCGACGCGGCGGAGTCGCAGACGAGCGAGTCTCCGATGGGGCCCGAGGGGTTCGCGCCGGAAGACTCTCCGTCGGAGCCCGAGATTCCGACCGAGCTGTCGGGGCACCGGAAGGCGAAGAAGCCGAAAGGGCTGCCCGTCGCGTGGCTCGCGCTCGCGTTCGCGGGGGCGACGGGGCTCGGGCTGCTCGGCGTCACGCTGCTCGCGCCGGCGCCCGCGCCGGTGGTGCCGCGCACGTCTCCGCAGAAGGCGGCCGAGCCGATTCCAGCGCCGCCGCCCACGCCGGAAGAGATCGACACCGGCATCGTGAGGCTCGACGCGACGCCGCCAGCCACGGTCACGTGGGGCGAGACCGACTTCGGCGAGACGCCGATCGAGGCCGCGGTGCCCACCGGAGAGCAGTCGTTCGTGTTCCACTGGGGCACCCAGACGTTCAAGACGGTGCGGCTCGTGGTTCCACCCGGTGACACCATCCGGCACCACGAGAAGCGCTGAGCCTGAACCTCTGGGCTGAGGCCGTTATGCAACGCGCATGGCCATCGTGCTCACGCCGCCGGTCGCTGCGCGCCGCGCGGGGCTGAGATACGTCGATGACGAAGGCCCCGGCATCGGGCGCGTGAAGCGTGGGAGGAAGTTCGAGTACCGGCGGCACGACGGCTCGGTGGTGCGTGACCCCGCGACGCTGAACCGCATCGCGTCGCTGGTGATTCCGCCGGCGTGGACGCAGGTGTGGAGCGGGCACCGTGCTCGCGGCCGAGGCGCTGCGCGCGGTGGAGGACTGCACCTCGAACGCGCATGCGAAGAAGGCGCTCGTCGCCGCGGTGCGCGACGTCGCGGCGCGGCTCGGCAATACGCCGACGGTCTGCCGCAGCTGCTACATCCACCCCGTCGTGATGCAGACGCACCTCGACGGCGAGCTCGTGAAGCTGCTCGCCGAGAAGGCGGGGCGGGCCCTCAAGTCGCGCTCGCAGGGCCTCAAGCCCGAGGAGCACGCGGTGCTGATGCTGCTGCAGCGCAAGCTGTCGCGTCACCGCGCGCCGGCGAAGCTGGCGGCGTAGCTGGAGCTACAACCCGCCCATGTCGTAGTCGTTCGGCACCTCGACCTTGTACATGAGCTCGACGTTCTTCTGCTCCGCCTGGGCCAGCTTCACCTTCCACTTCGCGATGCCGTCGTTCGGGTCGAGCTTGTAGCCGCTGGTCGTCTTCTCGTTCGCGACGACGACCGCGACGTCGTCGACCTCGCTGACCGGCAGGCCCTCCCACAGCTCGACCTCGGCCGGGCCCTTGCCGAAGTTCTGCAGCTCGAAGCGGTAGGCGTACGAGAACCGCTTTCGCGTGTTGAACAGGCCGGCGTCGCGTTTCACCTCTTCGAGCACCACGCGCTTCACCCGCATCGAGTCTTCGACGCCGAACGTGAGCTTGAACACGCCGCCTTCGGGCACGCGCTCGAGGCGGTAGCGCGCGATGAGGCCGGTCGAGCGGAACGCGGAGAGCGTGCCCTCGAGCAGCGGGAACGGCGCGGTGTTCACCAGCTCCGCGACGCGGAACACGTACGGCTGCAGGCGCGGCGCGGTCCGGTACGCGAACGACGCTTTGAGCTTGTGCCGCGCGACGAAGAGCCGCTGCTCGCTGCCGTCTCCGGGCACGCTCGAGCGCTGCGGGACCTCGAGCTGCACGCTCAGGCCCTGCGCGCGCACGCTCAGCCGGTTCGGGTCCTGGCTCGCGGTCGAGCCCGAGGCGGCCGCGACCTCGACGGCCTCGTCGCGGCGGGTGAGCACCTTCTTCTCCGGAGGCCGCTCGGTCGCCGAGACCTTGAGCCGCTTCAGCTCGGGCGGCGTCGCGTTCTGCGCCGGCACGGCGGTCGAGAGCGTGAGCTTCGCGTTCTCCCAGGGTTCGCCGGTCTGCTGCCGCAGCGTCGCGAAGACCGAGAGCTCGACCGTGCCGCTGCCCTCGTCGGCGCGCGCCTCGTACGACGGCGTCCAGCTCGCGCCGCCGACGAGGTAGGTCAGCTCGACGCGGGCGCGGCGGCCGGCGGGGCAGGTGACGACGACGTCGGCGGTGAGCTCCTCGCGCTGGGAAGCCCAGCCGAGCGCGTCGATCTTCTTCTGCAGCTCGGCGCGCCGCCGGTCGAGGTCGCGCTGCTTCGCGTCGGCCTCGGCGACGGCGGCGTTGCCCTGGGCCCGCGCGGCGAGCGCCGAGTCGAACGCGGTGGTCCACGCCTTCGGGTCGGGCTTGTCGGCGGCGAGCTCGCGCGCGACCTGCGCGGCGGCCACGTCCTGCAGCCGCTGCCCGAGCGTCGCCTTCGCCACCGCGCGCTCGCGCTCGTCGTGCAGCGCTTCCTGCTCGCGGTCGAGCGCGCGCGACTTCGCCGTCAGATCGTTCATCTGCCCAGTGAGCGCGTCGGCGCGCACGTTCCGCTCGACCCTGAGGCCGTCGACGGTACCGCCCTCGACGGCGGCGCGGAACGAGTCCATCGCGGCGGCGGGCGAGAGGCCGGAGAACGTGACGGCCTTGCGCGCTCCACAGTCGACGTCGGTGGCGCGCAGCACCTGCGCGCGATCGGGGTAGACGACGACCGCGTCGATGGCGGGCGCTGCGGCGAGCAAGAGGAGGAGCGCGCTCATGGCTGCGCCTCCCACTGGTTCATGCGCCAGCCCTTCGGGCGCTTGAGCGTGTACTTGAACGAGACCTCGGTCTTCGAGCCGGCGGGGACGTTGAGTCGCCACTCGAGGTGGCCGCGGACCTTGTCGTGCGCGGCCTGCGGGCGCGTCTCGAGCAGCGCGATCTCGACCTCCTTGTCGTCGGTGACGGGCACCTGGTCGTAGAGCCGCACCGCGACCGGAGCGCGGTACGGGTTCGCGAGCTGAATCGACACCGTGTACTCGCTGACGTCGTCTTTGCTGAAGACGCCCTTCTCGGCGTCGACGACGCGCACGTTGCGAATCGGCTTGAGCGCGCGGTCGATGCCGAGCGGCAGCGTGAACTTCTCTCCCGGCGACACGAGCTTGAGCTGCGCGGTGCCGGCGGGGTCTGCGCCGACGTAGAGGCTGGCGTTGCCGGCGGGCAGCGGCCAGGCGGCGGGGTTCTTCAGCTCGGCGACGAGGAACGACTCGGAGAACAGCGCCGGGTACAGCTTGCGCTCGGTGGTGACGGGCCAGCTCTGGGTGAACAGCGCGACGCGGCGCGCGCCCTTGCCGCTCTGCACGGTCTCGCGCTGCAGCGAGGGCCAGGCGAGGTCGTAGCCTCCGCCGGCCGCGGCGGGCAGCTCGGGCGAGTAGGCCGGGCGCGCCCACGCGGCCGGAGGCGACAGGCTCATCGGGGTGCGGCGCTCGGTGGCCTTCCCGCTGACGCGCGCGGAGGCCGGGGCGGCGTCGACCGTCGCGACGGCCCTCTCGCTCACCTCGAGGCCGCTGAACGCCATCTCCTCGTCGGCCGGCGCGGCGCGCTGCGGAGCCGGCGCACCGCCGTACGCACGCCCAGGCGGCGCGGGGGGCGGCATCGGCGCCGGCTTCGGCTCGGGGCGCACGACGACCCTCTGGGCGTTGCCGACGAAGCTCTTCTTCTTGTCGGCCTTCGTGTACGCGTCGCGGGCGTCGAGGTCGCCTTCGGGCGACATGGCGACCGCCTGCGCGAGGCGGCTGCGGAGCTGATCTTCCTCGCGCGGCTCGGGCCTCAGCGGCGGCGCGGCCGGCGGAGGCCGCACCATCTCGACGACCGGCGCGGGCGTGGGGATGAAGCGCTCCTTCGTGCCGATCTTCCAGGTCAGCAGCTTGGGGAACTGGTTCGCCTGCGAGGGGATGGCCGTCGAGAGCGTGAGCGCCGCGTCGGTCCAGTCTTCGCCGGTCTCCTGCGAGACGAGCCCTGCGAACGAGACCTGCACCTTGCCGGTGTCGGGCTGCAGCTGCACGTCGTACGTCGGAATCCAACGCGCGCGCACGGCGACGTAGGTGACCGAGAAGCGCGCCTGGCCGCCGCCCTTCGCGGTGGCGACGATCTTCCAGCCGCTCGAGCGCCGCGCGCCGCCGAGCAGCGCGGCCTTCGCCTGCAGCTCTTCACGCTTGTCGGCGAGCGCCTCGAGCTTCACGGCGAGCTCCCGCTCGCGGGCCTGCAGCTTCGACAGCTGACTTTCCGTGAACGCGAGCGCGGCGCTCCAGCCGGCGGAGGAGAGCCGCGGCGGCGGAAGGTTCGCGCCGTTCGTGGGGACGCTCGGCTGCAGGGACTGGAGCTGGGTCACCTGCGCCTGCACGGCGACGCGCTCGGCCGAGAGCTTGCGATCCGCGTCGCCGTTCTCCTCGAGCGCCTGCAGCAGCTTCTTCGCTTCGTCGACGGGCAGCTGATCTTCGTCGAGCGGGAGGATCTCGACGTTCTCGAGCTCGGCGCCGGTGGCGTCGACGACGATGCTGCCGGTGTCGACCGACTGGGTGAGCGTCGCGAGCTCGAGCCGCTGCCGGCCCGAGACGTTGAGCGCACCGCTGCGCGTGACGCGCGCGCGGTCGGAGAACACGGTCACGTCGGTGATGGGCAGCTCGGCGAGCGCGAGCGCGACGATGGTGATGAGCATTGGGCCTCCCTCGAACAGCGCGCGCGCATTGGAGGTTCCGTCGCGCTCGCCGTCAAGGACGCTGCGGAAGTGCTGCGCCCCGCGCTGGAGCTCGGCGGCCTCGCGTCAGGCGGCGGCGAGCTCTTCGCGGAAGGCGCGCGCGAGGTCGAACAGCGCGTCGGCGGCGGGCAGCCCGAGCTCGTCGCGCCACGGAGCGTCTTCGAAGCTGAACGCGCGGTGCAGCAGCTCGGCGAGCGCCTGCTCGCGACGGGCCTCGACGCGGGCGCGCGCCTCGCCGTCGAGCCGCGAGAGGAAGTGCCGGTGCAGCTCGAAGGAGAGCGCCGCGTGGGCGATCTCGTCCTGGGCGACGGTGCGCATGGTGGCGCGGACGTCGTCGGCCTTCGCGTGCACCGACTGGTAGAGCCCGACGAGCGCGCCGAACGCCTCGCGCACGCAGCCCTCGGCGGCGTTCTCGGCCGCGACCTCTTCGAGCGTGCGCAGCGGGGGAGGCGTCAGCCGCGGAACGGGAGGCCTGGCGCCGCGCGCCTTCGCGAGTGCCGCGACCGAGTGCGCGTGCACGACCTCGTCCCGCGCCGCCTGCTTCGCCTGCTCGATGAGGTTGAGCGGCGCGCCGAGGTCGTCGAGCTCGGCTGCGAGGTGCATGAACGCCGCGACCGAGGCGGCCTCGAAGTGCGCCATGCGGGCGAGGTAGCCGCCCGAGCCGTGCAGCGCGGAGAAGTCTTCGTGGACGATGCCGGCGGGGTGGCGCCCGTCGCAGAGCGTGGGCAGCTCGAGCGGCTCGAGGGTCGGTGGAGTCGACGGCGGGGTATCAACCGCGACCCGCATCAGGATCTTCCGGAACAGGCTGTGAAGCTCAGCGGACGACATTGCGCGCACCTCGTTCAGCAACGCACGGGCCAGCCGGTGATTGCCGTGTTGTTGCGGATCTGTAGTGGGAGGCGCCCATCGGTTTTCTGACAGGTGCGCCATCCCGCGCGCAGGCGAGCTGTGACTACATGGTCACGGTTGTGATCACTGCGAGATCAGCAGCGGCAGCTCGTTCAGCTCGAACGTGAGCGTCGGGTTCGAGCCCGCGCCGCTGAGATCGCAGTACGTCCAGCTCGCGCCCTGATCGAGGCTGAAGCGGTAGCCGTACTGGTAGAAGCCCGGCGCCGGGAGCGTGAAGCTGCCCTGGTACTCGTCGTCGTTGCCCGCCGAGAGGTTGAAGGTCGCGTTCGTCCACGACCACCCGAACTGGTACTGCGGGTTCGCGGTCATCGGGCCGACGCCGAGCTGAGCGCGCACGTTCGGGTTCGCGCCGTTCGGGGTCACTCCGGCCTCGTAGAGGCGGCCAAACACGGGCGGTGACGTGGTGCCCGCCATCGCGGAGATCACCGGCGGGAACTGCACGTTGCAGAAGTCCGCTTCCAGCGCCGCGTCGGTCTCGTTCAGCACCGAGCAGGCGCAGCTGTACGGAGCCGTCGCGCTGTTGCGCGGCGCCGGCGCTGAAGCCGTGAAGTCGCGCGAGTTGTCGTTGGAGTCGTCACAGCCGCCGTTTCCGCGGAAGACACCCGTGGCGGCAGTCGTCGCCGGAGCTGCTGCGCCTTCAGCGCAGCTCGTGCCCGTGCCGTACGAGACGAGGTCGATGACGTTGGCTGCAGCGCAGCTGGCGCCGATGCCCGTCGTGCCAGTGACCAGCGCGACTTTTCCGGCGGTGGCGGACATGCCGATCTGGCTCGTATGGGTGTGGTCCGCAGTGACCGTCGCGCCGGTCGTGCCGGTGCTCATCACCACGAGGAAATATCCGCCCGCCGGAACGCCAGCGTCAGGCAGTGGAGCAACGGCCGTGAAGCTCCCGCCTGCGCTCGCGTACTGGACGGACAAGCCGGCGAGTGAAACGGTCGAGAAGCCGCGGTTGTGAAGCTCGACGTAGTCGGAACGGATCGGCGCGGTACCGCCGCCACCGCCGCCGTACACCTGGCTGATCACGAGCGAGCCCTCGCACGCCGCGAAGCTCTGCAGCGTGAACCCGTTCGCCATCGTGAACTGCGCAGCGAGCGGCACGCCGTTCGTCGCGGTCGCGCCCTGCGTCACGCGAATCTTGTACGTCCGGTGCAGCAGCATGCCCGGCACGGTCTGGAACGTGGCGATGGTGTTGCCGCTCGTCATCGTCGGCCCGGTGCCGCCGAGGCACGACGCGAAGTTGTCGTTGGAGACCTGCACCGAGTCGGTGCACGGGCCGTACGCCGCCTGCATCGTCAGCGACGCCGCCGCCATCGGCTGGCTGAAGGTGATGGAGATCGCCGCAGACGGCAGCGGAGTCGCGTTGTCCGCCGGGTTCGTCGCGATGACCATCGGCGGCGGCACGCACTGTCCGGCGCCGTTGCACGCCGTGCCTCCGTCCTCGTTGCAGGGGAAGCCTGCGTCGGCCGGCGGCCGGCTGGGCGTGCCTGCGGTGCAGACCTGGAACGTGCACTGGTTCGGCTCGTCCGCGGGCAGGTCCGAGTCGAACACCGCGGCCACGGTGCCGCCGTCGCCGTCGCACTGATTCTGCCGGCAGTCACCGGCGGTCTGCGCGGTGACGACGGTGCCGGCGTCGCTGAACGAAGCGCTGCAAACGTTCGAGTTGCACGCGTAGGTCGCGCACTCGGAGTTGGCTCCGCACTGCGCGGCGGTGTTGCACTGCACGCACACGCCCATCGCGGTGCATACGCCGGTGGGGCAGGGCGTGTCCTCCGGGCGGAACGGGTGCTGCGGCGTGCCCATCGAGCACGTCTCGCTGGTGCACGCGTTGCCGTCGTCGGCCGGAACGTCGCCGTCCGCGTTCGCCACGGTCGTGCCGCCGTCGCCGTCGCAGACGTTCGACTTGCAGTCGCCCGCGGTCTGCATCGCCGTCGGCGTGCCGCTCATCGCGTTCGTGACGCTGCACACGTTCATCGTGCAGGCGTAGGTGCGGCAGTCGGTGTTCGCTCCGCACTGCGAGGCGATGTTGCACGCCACGCAGTTGCCGAGCATGTCGCAGACCGAGCCGCCGTTCTGCGAGCACGGAGAGCTCTCGGGCACCGGCGTGAACGTCGGTACTCCGCCCATACACGTGTCGGTCGTGCACTGCTGCAGGTCGTTCGGGACGTCGGTGTCGAAGCTCGCGGCGACGACGCCGCCGTCGCCGTCGCACTCGTTGCGGCGGCAGTCTCCGGCGGTCTGAGCGGTCACGACCGTGCCGGCGTCGGCGTAGAGCGTGCCGCAGGCGCCGGCGATGCACGTGCGTGCGGCGCACTCACCGTCGGCGCCCGGACACTGCGCCGCCACGTTGCACTGCACGCACGTGCCGTTCGCGCTGCAGAAGCCTGTCGGGCACGGCGTGTCGATCGGGAGATCCACGAGCTGCGGCACGCCCATCGAGCACGTCTGCGAGGTGCAGGCGTTGCCGTCGTCGGCGGGAAGGTCGGTGTCGTCGATCGCGGCGAGCACGCCGCCGTCGCCGTCGCACACCGCGACCTGGCAGTCGCCCGCGGTCTGCGCCGCCAGCTCGGTGCCGGCAGCTGCGTTCGCGAACCCGCACGCGGTCGCGATGCACGTGCGCACGCGGCACGCGGTGTCCATGCCCGGGCAGCTCGCCGCGGTCATGCACTGGCCAGCGTCCGGAGTGCCGGAGTCGACCTCTCCGGCATCCGGCAGGCCGGCGTCCAGCTCGCCCGCGTCGGGAACGCCGGAGTCGGGGATGCCTGCGTCCAGCTCTCCGGCATCGGCGGGACCCGCGTCGGGCGGTCCGGCGTCATTGCCGCCGTCGGTGGTGCTCATGCCACCGCCCATGCCACCGCCCATGCCGCCACCCATCCCTCCGCCCATGCCGCCGCCGGCCATGCCGCCAGCGGAGCCGCCGCCCGCAGAACCTCCGGCGCTGCCGCCGGCAGTGCCACCGCCCATTCCACCGTCCATGCCTTCGGGGTCTTCCCCGCAACGGCAGCCAGCGAAGGTGACGAGACAGGCGAGAACGAGCGCGCGCGGCGAAAACATGGCGCGCGACCCTAGCACCTACGCGCGGATCTTCTCCCGCAACGCCTTCGCGCGCGCCTGCGAGTCCGGGTCCGTCGACGTCATCTCGATGGAGCGCAGCCGCTGCTCGAGCGAGCGCGGCACCTTCGCGCCGGAGAGCTTGCCCTCCTCCTGCAGCACCTCGAGCTTCGCGAGCGCCTTGTCGACGATGCGCTCCTTCGGGTGGTCGAGCAGCGAGTCGAGGAAGTAGGCGTCCTCGGGCAGCTCCGGGTACTTCTCCAGGTACTCGACGACGCCCTGCACCCAGGCCTTGCGGTCGGGCATCTCCCGCAGCTTCATCATCGCGTCCTTCTGCTGCTTCCGTTTCCCCTCGGGGTCGAACTGCTGCTCGAGGCCCTCGGGGAGGACACCGCCGGTGAACAGCGCGTCGGCCGCCTGCTTGTACTTCTCGTAAGAGGCGCTCTTCTCAATCTTCTGCTGCTGCGGGTCGTCCTGCCGGGAGTGGTACTTCGACTTGCCGCGCTGGGCGTCGATCTCCCTCCACGACTTGTTTCGCTTCCCGGAGAACCCGCCGCCGTCATCGTCGCGGTTTTTGCCCGCCATGTTCGACTCCTTGCCAGAGGGCTTTGAGGCCCCCGTCGACCAGCCGCTGCAGCTCCTTAGCGTCGGTCTCGTTCAACGGCTCGTCTTCGTCCGTCGCGGCCTGGAACACCGCCTCCTGCGCCCAGGCCGCGAGCGTCGAAGGCACCTCTCCACCCGAACCCACCTCGACCCGCCCCAGACCGTTCGGCGCACCCAGCTCGAGGACCGCGAACAGCTCGAAGAGGATCTGCCGAGCCGCGGCGTACACTGAATCCGGCGCGGCGCTCTCGTCAAGCCAGGTCACCAGCGCGTCGAGCCGGTTCTCGAACGCGTGCTCGAGCTTCGTGCGCTCCTTCTCCGGCGCGCGCTCGAGGTAGCCGAAGGCGCCGTCGAGCCACTCGGCCGAAGGCCCCTCTTTCGGGAACTTCGTGGGCGGCTTCTCAGGCGGCGCCTTCTTCGGCCGGTCGGGGCGCGCGGGCGGCGCCGTGAGGTCGACCCGCTCGCCCGACTCGAGCAGATCCCACAGCCCGAACAGGTTGCCGTACAGCGCGGGCGCGTCGTCGCGGTTCGAGAAGCGCGGCTCGTCTTCGAACAGCGCGGAGATGACCACCGAGACGGGGACTCCCTCGTTCTGCGCTTTGAGGAAGGCCTCGGCGACCGCCTCGCTGTCGGCGAGCGAGCCGGCGCGCTCGAGCAGCGCATCGAGACGCGCGCGGCCCTCGAACTGGCGCTTCATGCTAGACATTCGCGCTCCCCATACCGTGAAGACCGCACGCGAGAACAGCACGCGAAAGAACCGGGCGGACGTCTCCGACGAGGTCGCGCACCCGCAAGGCTCGTCCGACCTCGCCCCCATCGTCGGCCGCAACCTGAAGCGCCTGCGCAGCAAGGCGGGGCTCTCGCTCGAGAAGCTGAGCAAGGCCAGCGGAGTCAGCCGCGCCATGCTCGGCCAGGTCGAGCTCGGCCAGTCGGCGCCCACCATCAACGTGCTGTGGAAGATCGCGCGCGCGCTCGGCGTGCCGTTCTCGGCGCTGATCAGCACGCAGCCGACGAGCGGCATTCGCGTGCTCAAGGCCCTCGAGGCCAAGCGCCTCACCTCGCACGACGGCCGCTTCCAGTCGCGCGCGCTGTTCCCCTACGACGGCCCGCGCCGCGTCGAGTTCTACGAGCTGCGCCTGGGCAAGGGCGGCGTCGAAGAGGCCCACCCGCACCCGCCCGGCACCACCGAGAACCTCATCGTCGCGAAGGGCGTCGTCGAGATCGAGGTCGCCGGAGAGACCCACCCGCTCGACACCGGCGACGCCATCGTCTTCGAGGCCGACAAGCCGCACGTCTACAAGAACAGCGGTAAGGAAGAGGCCGTGATGTACCTGGTCATGACGTACGCCGAGGAGATCGGTTGATCGCCACGCTGATCGCCGACGTCGCCGCGGCGCTCAAGAACGACCCGGCCGCCCGCGGTCGCACCGAGGTGCTGCTCACGTACCCCGGCCTGCACGCGCTGATGCTGCACCGCGTGGCGCACGGCCTCTGGCTCCGGCACGCCAAGCTGCTCGCGCGCATGGTCTCGCACCAGGCGCGCTTCCTCACCGGCGTCGAGATTCACCCCGGCGCGCGCATCGCCGACGGCGTCTTCATCGACCACGGCATGGGCGTCGTCGTCGGAGAGACCGCCGTCATCGAAGAGGGCTGCATCCTCTACAAGGGCGTCGTGCTCGGCGGCACCTCGCTCGAGCGCCGCGTCCGCCACCCCCACCTCGGCAAGAACGTCATCGTCGGCTCGAACGCCTGCGTGCTCGGCGCCATCAAGGTCGGAGACGGCGCCCGCATCGGCTCGGGCAGCGTCGTCATCGCCGACGTGCCCGAAGGTGCGACCGTCGTCGGCGTGCCGGGCCGCGTCGTGAAGACGAAGGGCCCCATCGACGCCCTCGACCACGCGGCCCTGCCGGACCCGGTTCAGGACGTCTTGCGCTCGCTCGCCCACCAGCAGGAGATGCTGATGGAGCGGCTCTCCCGATTGGAGCGGAAATACCGGAACGTAGACGAGGCCGAAGCGTTGGAAGCCCGTGAGGACGACCCCCGCCACCGCGCCGGCCGCATCTTCTGAATGCCACCCCGGTGGGGGGGCACACACGGGCCAGCATGCGCCTGCGGGTGGACATCAGCGGTACGGCGGCACTAACACCGCCCGCCCCCATGGGAGCGAACGTGCCCGTCACTGATGCGAGGGCAGACCTGCTCTCCCGCGCCCGCTCGGGGGACACGTCGGCCTTCCGAGAGCTGTACGCGCAGCACCACCGCCAGGTCGCCTCGCAGCTCGCCTTCCTGGTTCCCCGCGCGGACCTCGAAGACGTGCTGCAAGACGTTTTCGTCGAGGTCTACCGCTCGCTGCACCGCTTCGAGGGCCGCTCGGCCTTCACCACGTGGCTGTACCGGCTGACGGTGCACGTCGCGATGAAGGCGCGCCGCAAGCACACCCGCTCGCGCCTCGACATCGTCGAGGAGCTGCCCGAGACCGTCGACCCGGGCGCCACTCCCGACGACGTCGCGCAGTCGGCCGAGCGCCAGGCGCGCGTCGAAGAGCTCTTGCAGAAGCTGTCTCCGAAGAAGCGCGCCGTGCTGGTGATGCACGACCTGCGCGGCATGGAGGCGCAGCGCATCGCCGAAATCCTCGACACCAACATCCTCACCGTGCGCACGCGGCTGTTCTACGCGCGGCGCGAGCTCGAGGCGCTCGCGGCGAACGACCCCGCGCTCGGTGAGTTCTTCGGCGGAGGTGCGTCGTGAGCGCGCACCTCACCGACGAGCAGCTCGAGAACCCCGGTGACGCGCCGCACCTGCGCGACTGCGAGCAGTGCCGGGCGGCGGTCGCTCGCGCGGCGGCGCGGCGCAAGCTGCTCGGCGGCTTGAAGCCCTACACGCTCTCGGACGTCGCGTTCTCGCGCGTCGAGGCGAAGCTGATGGAGCACGTGCGCGAGAACCCGCCCGGCCCGCGCTGGACGTTCGGACGCATCTTCGCGTGGAGCGCCATCGCCGCGGTGTTCGCGATGTTCGCCGTCAGCACCGTGCGCCCGCTGCTCGGCAACAAGCCCGAGCTGCCGGTGCCGTTCTTCGAGCCGATGACCGTGGTGCACGCGTCCGGCCCAGTGGCGGTGAAGGCCGGCGACGTGCTGGGCCGCGACGCGACGGTCGAGGCGTCGAGCGGTCGCGTCGTGCTCGCCACCGCCGACGGCGAGGCGCTGCGGCTGCGGGGCGGAGCGCGCTTCAAGCTCGGCGCGCGCGACGCGGCGGTGCGACTCGAGGCCGGCACGCTCGGCGTGGACGGCAGGAAGGGCGGGCCCTGGGTCGTGGCGAACGCCACGCACTGGATTCGCGGCGTCGATGCTTCGTACGAGGTCGCGGCGGATCAGCTGAGGCTGTATCGCGGCATCGTGTACGTGTCGGACAGCGCCTCGTTCGACAGTCAGCGCGTGCTCGGAGCGCCCGTCGCGTTCCGCTTCGCGGACGGCAAGGTGAGCCCGCTCGAGCCGCCCTTCGACGTCGGCCTCGGTGCGCCGCTGCCCTCGCCGTGGGCGCGGTTCGAGCTCGGGCTCGCCGCGAGCGACGTGGAGCTCGACGGCCAGAAGGTGGGGCCGTCGCCGCTGTCGATGCTGACGACTCCGGGCAGGCACAAGGTGCGCGCGCTCGTCGGAGAGGCGTGGCGCGAGGCGGACGTGGACCTGACCGTCGGCACGCCGGGCGTGGTCGAGCTGCCCGAGAAGCAGCCGGTGGTGCCGGTGATGCCGCAGGCGCCGACGGGGCCGGTGGTGGAAGCCGACCCCGAGGCGATCGCCGCGGCGGTGAAGGCCCAGCTGCCGAAGCTGCGCGTGTGCCACGAGAAGTGGCTCAAGGTGAACGAGCAGGCGCACGGCAAGGTGACGATGAACGTGACGGTGTCTCCGAAGGGGCGCGTGACGCGCGCGACGTTCACCGCCGCCGAGGGTGTGCCGCCCGCGGTGAACGAGTGCCTGGGCCGCGCGGTGCGCGCGATGACGCTGCCGAAGTCGAGCGAGGAAGTGGAGCTCGAGATTCCGGTGCTGCTCGGCGCGCAGTAGGGCCTACCGGGACTGGCAGTGGCCTCGGAGGCGCTCTGGTCGCGCTGAATCGGAGCGCGACGGTTTGCGCTGCACAAAGGGGAACCCAGGGTTCTGAATCGTGATGGACCCGCGGGGATGAGCCTCACGGTCGAAACCTCTCGAATCTTTCCGCGATGACGCCGTTGATTGCGGGCCCATGGTGACGACCTTCGGCCTTCTCCACCTCGTGCCCTCTGCGGCCGCGGAGCCGCAGCTGCTGCAGCCGGAGCCGGTCGCGGGCAACCCCCACACGGTGTGGCGAGCGCGCAACGGCGCCTGGCTGCTCTCGTACTCGGACGCGCCGCGCCCGGGAGATCCCGATTCCCTCGAGGCCAACGGCAAGTGGTACCGGGTTCCGGGCGGGAGCGCCTAGTCGCGCCTAGTCGTGGGGCGAATGGGTCGTCATCGCGAGCCAGGTGCCGGCGGAAGGCACCGACGCCGGAGCCCCGTTCAACAACGGGCTGCTGCCATGGCGCGCCAGACGCGTCGTGCTGCTCGACGTCCGCACCGGGCAGCGCATCGACGCTCCGTGGGACACCGCGGCCGCCGAGCCGATCGACGACGGCGCGCACTGGTTCCTGGTCCACTGCAGTGAGACCCAGGCCACCGTCTCCCGCTGGACGCCACAGACCGGAGCCGACACCCCGCTCGGCGTCCTCCCCGAGCCCGTGTCGGTGGCACGGAGTCACCTTCAACCGGGCGGGCACGGCACTCGAGCTCGCGACCGACGGCGGCTCGCGGTGGTTCGAGCTGAACCCCGACGGCGGCCTCACGCCTCGCCGCGCGCCGCCGCCAACGCCCAGCTCGCCGCTGCAGCAGCTCGAAGCGCCCGAGCTCGAGCAGCACACGGAGCGCCCGCACTACGCCGACGGCGGAGAGGTCCGCGCGATGGCCTAGGACGGAGGCGCCACCGCACTGTCGAAGGTGCACCTCGGCGGAGAGCACTGGTTCGCCACCGAGGGTGTTTATCGGGCCCCGCGGCCAAGGTCGTCTGGGGCTGGCCGCCTGCTCGCGTCTTTCGCGCCGAGCCGCCACCGTTTCTCTACGCGTGGCAGGTCGCGCGAGCCCCGAGCGGCGCGCTGTTCGTGACCAGCGAAGGCATGGGCAGCGAGTTCGGCACGACGCGAGTCGCCACGTTGCGGCTCGGGAACCGCTGGGTGACCGCCCCCACCGGAAAGCCGCCTTCGAGTGGGGCCAGTGGATCGTCATCGAAGCGCTCGAGTCGGGGCCCCGCAGCAGTGATGTCGATCCGGTGCAGCTGCCGGCGGGCGCCAGTTACTCGGTGCAGTTCGGCACTGACGACGTCTTCGTCCGCCGCGTCGTGCTCGTGAACCGCGCGACGGGTCAACGCGTGAGCTCGGCCTGGGACAGGAGGGGTGCGGTGCCGCTCGGCGACGGCGCGAAGTGGTCGCTCTTCAACTGCTCGACGCGCCACCTCGTGCGGTGGAATGTCTCGGACGGCCGCGTGCAGGACCTCGGGCCCGCAGCCGGAATCGACGAGGGGTTCGACTGCGAGACCTCGCCGCTGCCGGCGAGCACCGGGAAGAAGAACGTGCTGCGACCCTTCGTTGCGGTGGAGCCGACCAAGACCGCTCCGGAAGCGCCGCTGCTCGTGGACGGCGCACGCGCCCGCCTGATGCCTCGCAAGAAGGGCGTCAGCGTCGGCCTCACCGCGACTCCGGACGGGGATTTCACCTTCGTCGACGGCTGGCTGTTCGCGGGCCAGGGCGTCTGCTTCGTCGGGAAGAACGCGAAGGTCCGCGTCGAGGCCGACTGAACCGGCAAGCGGATGGGTGGGGCGGTCTGCTTCACGCAGCTGTTCGGCTCGGCGCTCCAACTTCAACCGCACCTCCACGGGCTGGTGGCCGAGGGGGTGTGGAGCGACGGCGCCTTCATGGAGCCGCCCTCGCCGTCGACTGAGGAAGTCGAGGGTGTGCTCGAGCGGTGTCTCGCCCAGTTCTTGCCCCCCCGTCGAGTCTCGCGGCGTCGCGTGGCCGGAAGACGAGTACGAGGCGCTCCAGGCGAAGTCGGCACAACTGCGGCTGCCCCTCGACGACGAGGCGGCGCCCGCGCGCAAGGGCCGGCTCGCCTTGCTGATGAGGTTCTCAACCCACGCCGACACCGCCGTCACGGCGAACGACCGGGAGGACTGCTGCGCCTGGTCGTCATCACTGCCGATGGGAAGGTCGACCTGTTCCCGCTCGTCGAAGCGATCGACGTGCCCTGAGCGCTCCGTTGACTGGTTTCGGCTGCGATGTCTGGCGCTGCCGCTGCGGCGGGCACCGCCGCGTCGTACATGGCGCCCGAGGCCGTCGGAGGAGGCAAGCCGTGGTTTGCGCAGCCGACATGTTCGCCTTCGGGCGCGTCGCGTACGAGCTGCTCACCGGCGGTTGCCGTTCGCAGTGCCACCGATTCTGGAGCTGCTCGTGGGTCGATCGACGCCGGCCGCAGCCCCGATGGACGGGCCGCACCCCGAGCTCGTCATGGCGTGCCTTGCGGAAGCGCCCAGCGCGAGACCTGCGATACGTGAGGTGCTGAAGCAGCTCTCGGGCGGGACCAGTAGCTCCGCTGGAATGCCCGCGCGTTGAAGCCACACCGACGCGCGACGTGCTCGATGCGGTCGTACCGTTCGCGAACGCTGGCGATGAGCGCACGCCACGAAGGGTGCAGCCCCTTCGCGAAGAACAAAGGGGACGCGGCGAGAGTGAGCTTGGAGATGAGCGTCGCGAAGAGATGCTCGTGCAGGCGCACGAAGCGCTCGTCGCTGCGCTCGATGACGTTCGGCAGGTCCTCCTCAGAGAGGGAGAACTCCGCCAGCAGGCTACGGGGATAGAAGTAGAGCCCGCGCTCCACGTCCTCGGCGAGGTCGCGGAGGTTGTTGAAGAACTGGTCCAGCATCCCGAGCGCGATGACCTCGTTCGAAAACCCCGCCGGCTGGTAGGGCAGCATCCGGAACATCGCGCCCGAGAGTTCCTTCAAGTACCTGAGGTAATCGTCCTCGGAGCGCAGCAAGCCCGCGGGGTCGCGGTACCGCCACAGAGACTCGAGATAGAGGTCCCATTGTCGGAGGTCAGACTCGGGAACCTGTTCGCGCTGCCACTGCGTGACGAGCGGTGCGACCAGGTGCGCGTGCGCACCGGTCGACGCGCCGCCCTTCCGGACCACTCTCCATTCGCAGATGAGCTCGTAGAACGGCGTGGCCGTCAGCGGCGAACCGAAGGGGGCACTCTCGACGATTCGATCCGCCGTTCGCACCCATCGGAGGGCAGCCAGCCACTCCTCGCGGACGCGCTCGTCGAGCTCCAACACCCACGCCACGGCATCGTGGTCCTTGCGCGAGTCGTCGGTGCCAGTCAGGTACTCCCTCGAGCCAAGCTGCTTTCCGAGCCGCTGTGCGTTCATCACCACCTTCTTCCTCGGCGTGCCCGTAGCAATGTGGCTGCCACGCGAGCCCCGAGGACTGTCGGCGACTTGTCTTTGCCGTTGGCGTCGAGGTGACGTCGCCGACGACGAATCGTCGTCACGCGCGGGCGAGCCCATCAGACGCTGAACCCTGCCGTCACGGCCAGCAGCACCTGGCGTCGACGTCGATGGGCAGGTTCGCGCCGTTTGGCCGCGAAGCGATCGCGCGTCGATGCTCCCGTTCACGTTTACTGCACCGCGCCCTTGTCTCTCTCTCCGGGTACCATCCCGCTTCGTGAGGTTTGGCCACTTCTTCTTCCTCACCTTTGTGCCGTGAACGAGTGCCTGCGCCGCGCGGTGCGCGCAATGACGTTGCCGAAGTCGAGAGAGGAAGGGGAGCTCGAGATTCCGCTGCTGCTCGGCGCGCAGTAGGCCGCCGGCCGCCACGCGCTCGCGGCTATACTCTGCGCGTGGAGCGTCGTGAAGGAACAGCAGAAGCAGTCGCGGCAGCGACGGCTGAAGCCGAACCATGTCGCGCTCAACCTGCGGGTGAGAGTCCCGCCCGGGTAATCGCCGGAGAGCCCGGAAGCAGACCAGCGCCTGAGATGGAGACATCGACTGGCGAATCCTGGTGTCGAAAGCCTGCCGCGGCGAAAGCTGTGGGTGGGGAGCAAAGACGTGGGCCGCAACATCAAGTGAAGCCTGCCGCCTCGACAGAGAAACAATCCGGGAGCCGAGCTGTGCACGTCGCAGCGAAGGCAACACATTCCACTCGCGAGTCCGGATGGGTGGGAAGTCCCGGCGGGGTATGGGGAGCAGCACGCGTCGAAGGTAGAGAGCGAAACACGAGAGACCCGTCTCGCCGTCCAACGTCAGGTGAAGGCCGCCCGTATAAGCCGATGGCGAAAGCGTGCGGTGGCGAGCGGGGGTCCGAGGGGCTCGTAGTACCGACGATGGGCGCGCCGCATAACGCGCCCGGAGGGAAGGGGCCTTGCGGTGTTGGTGCTTCAGTGAAGACGGCGGGCGAGGGCATGGCGCGAAATGCGCCCAACCACCCTGAGGAGCGACAGCTCCGAGAGAAAGTTCGTCGGCTTCAAGTGAAGCTGTTCGTTGCAGCCAAGCGGTGCGAGTCGCGTCGGTTCCACGCGCTGATCGACAGAATCCACAGACCCGACGTCCTGTGGGTGGCGTGGTTCAACGTGAAGCGCAACAAGGGTGCTGCGGGCGTCGATGGAGTGACGCTCGAAGCAGTGGAGCAGTACGGAGTCGAGCGACTCTTGAGTGAGTTGCAAGACAAGCTCCGCGCAGGGACGTACGTGCCGCCGCCCGTGCTGCGACGGTACATCCCCAAACCAGATGGGAAGCAGCGGCCACTGGGCATTCCAACGGTGGCGGACAGAGTAGTGCAGGCCGCGGTGAAGCTGGTGTTGGAGCCGATTTTCGAGGCGGGATTCGAAGCCACCTCGTACGGTTTTCGGCCGAAGCGCGGCACGCTCGAAGCGCTGGAAGATATCCGCGAGACGGTGAATGGCGGGTGCGACCACGTCTTCGACGCGGACATCAAGGACTACTTCGGCAGCCTCTCGCACGAGGTGCTGCTGGAGCAGGTGGAGAAGCGGGTCAGCGATCGACGAGTGATGAAGCTCATTCGTCGTTGGCTGAGGGCGGGAGTCCTGGAGGACGGGCGGCGCACCGAGATGCTCTCGGGAACACCGCAGGGCGGAGTCATCTCGCCCTTGCTGTCCAACGTGTACCTGCACGTCCTCGACACCGAGTGGAGGCGCGAGCACGCCGCTGTCGGCAAGCTCGTGCGTTACGCGGATGACTTCGTGGTGCTGTGCCGAAGCCGCGAAGATGTCGAGGAAGCTGAGCGGAGAGTCAGCAGCATCTTCGCGCGGCTGAAACTGTCACTGCATCCCGAGAAGACGCGGAAGGTCTGTCTCTCCGACGGGAAGGAAGGCTTCGACTTCCTCGGCTGTCACCTGCACAAGCGGCTCAGCGGCCGGATGCTGGAGAGGTACGGCGTACGCCGCTACTACCTCCAGCGCTGGCCGTCGCCGCGCAGCATGAAGCGGGTGAAGGCGAGGGTGCACGAGCTGACCGACGGTCGGCGGAACGGCGTGAAGGACGTGCGAGTCCTCATCGAGAACCTCAACCCCGTGTTGCGGGGATGGGGTGGCTACTTCCGCACCGGCAACGCAGCGCAGAAATTTCTGCAGGTAGACCACTACGTGGTCGATCGCCTGCGGGACTTCCTGGTGCGGCGCAAGGGACGCCACCTGAAGCCCGGCGAAGTCCGCCAATGGGAGCGTCCCTGGTTTGAGGCCCATGGACTGCACCGACTTCGTGGAACGGTGAAGTACCCGAAGCCGTGTCTGCTGAACGAGAACAACACCGGTAAGCCGTATGCGGGAAATCCGCGAGTACGGTTTGAAAGGAGGCGGGTGGAAACCGGCCGCGCGTAGCGGTACGGCGCCACCCACCCACCAATGACGATGGCGACGATGTTGGGTGCCGCCACCATGTGCGCGTTGGCCTCGGCGACCGTCGACGACGTGGCGGTGTTCCGCGACCGCACCGGGACGATGACCGCCGAGCAGGTCGCGTCGCTGCCGGTGTCGGCCTTCACCCCCGACCCATGGACGAACTTCGGGTGGACCACCGACGCCGTGTGGGTCCGCTTCAGCGTCACCAACACGGACGACACGGCGCGACCGCTCGTCATCGACGTCTGCCGCGAGTGGGTGAACGACGTGCGGCTGTACGCGATCGCCGGCAGCACGGTGACGCCGCTCGGCGTCTCGGGCTCGCGCGTCCGCCTCGCCGAGCGGCCGCTGGCGATCGAGAGCATCGCCTTCCCGTTCACGGCGGAGGCCGGCCGACACCCGTTGCTGCTTCGCCTCGAGGGGCACGGCTCCATCGCGTTCCACCGCGAGGTCTACCCGCGCGCCGTCTTCGAGCAACGCCAGGCGGTCGCGCAGCTGCTCAGCGGCGGGTACTACGGCCTGCTGTTGGCGCTGTCGGTCTGGAGTCTGCTGCTCTTCGTCGTTCTGCGCGATCGGCTGCAGCTCCTCACGGGCGTAGCGCTGAGCAGCTGGGGCATCGGCGAGGCGGCGTCCCACGGCCACCTGTCGCGGCTCTTGCCGTTCTGGCCGGGCGAGCTCGAGATCCGCGGCGCTGCGCTGGCGTTCGCGGTCTTCATCATCGCCTACGTGCAGATGAGCGTCGTCGGCGTGCGGTTGAACGAGGCTGTCCCGCGGCAGGCTGCGGCGGTCAGAACGATCGGCTGGGTGCTCGGCGCGGCTGCCGCCTCGGCGAGCCTCGTCCCGGCGCTCCACCGTCTGGTGTTCTCGTCGTTCGTGATCTTCGTCGGCGTCGTCGTGTGGGTCGGCATGGGTGCGCTGCGCCGGCACGAGCGCGTCGCGCGCGCCTACGGTCTCGCCTTCTCGGTCCAGGGAGCGCCTGGCAGCGTCGCGCTCGCGAGCATGTTCGGCTTCATTCCGTACTATCCGGTCAGCGACCTCGCTGCGCACGTCGGGTCGAGCCTGATGGGCTGCGTTCTCGCGCTCGTCGTCGCGCGACAGCTCGAAGGCGAACGGCAGCAGGTCGCCGCGCTCGCCGAGGAGCTCCGCTACCAGGTCAACTCACGCTCGCGCGAGCTGATCGAGCTGCTCGCCAATCAGCACGCGCCGGTGTCGGCCATGTCGTTGGTCGAAGGAGACGTGGTCGGCCACCGGTACCGCGTCATCAAACCACTCGGCAGCGGCGGTTGGGGTGCAGTGTACGAGGTCGAGCGCTCGAACGACGCCGCGCGGTTCGCGCTCAAGCGGCTCTCCCGCGCGCTGTCGGGACTCGAGGCCGCGCGGCTCGCGCGTGAGGCCGAGGTCGGCGCCCGGCTGCGACATCCCAACCTCGTCTCGATCGTGGACGTGGGAGTCGACGCGCGAGGCGCACCCTACGCGGTCATGGATCTGATCCGCGGCGGCTCGCTCGAGGACCTGCGCGGCCGGTTCGGCACGCTACCCGATGCGCGGTCGTTGCTGCTCGACACGGCGCAGGGGCTCGCCGCGCTGCACCGCGAGCGCATCGCTCACCGAGACATCAAGCCGGCGAACGTGCTGTTGCACCTGGAGAGCGGCCGGCGCGTGGCGAAGGTCTCGGACTTCGGCATCGCGCGACCGGCTGACGTCGGCGCGCAGATCGACGTGCCCGCCGCCAACCTTGCTGGCGACCTGGACACGCACCGCCCATCGCCGCCGAGCCCTCAGGTGCGGATGTTGACCGCGCGCGGCGCGCTCATCGGTACACCGCTCTACATGGCTCCAGAAGGCGCGAACGGCGCAGAGCACCTCGGGCCGCACTCCGACGTCTTCAGCTTCGGGGTGATGGCGTACGAGGTCCTCTCGGGGCGCGGCCCCTACGCGGTCGTTCCGGTCGCGGAACATCTGGCCGGACGACAGCTCGGCGAGCCGCCGAGCCTCGACCGCGAGCGCTGCCCTGAAGCGGTCGCGGAATGCCTGCGCCGCTGCGTGGCGGAGGCGGTCGCTTCACGTCCAACGATGGCGGAGATCGTCGCCGTCCTCTCCGCGTGAGCGCCTCACTGCAGCGCGATGCTGAACCCCGCCGTCACGGCCAGCATCATTCCGAACATGCGCGTGTCGAACCACACGCTGGGGATGACTCCCAGCACGCGGACGTCGAAGCCGTACTTCAGTTGCCTTCGCCGTTGAAGCGGAACGCGATGGCCTCGTTGATCGCAGGCCCCATGCCCCCGTAGATGCCGCGCATCGGTCCTGGTCCTGGTGTTTGGGTTTCCAGCCTCAGCGCTGGCACTCGGCGAGGCCCGTGTCGCAGTCCCTCAGCCACGCGTAGGCTCCCTGGAAGGCGGGCGACTGCATCGCCGCGCATTGCGCCTCGCACGCGCAGTCACGGTAGCGGATGTCCTTCGCGAGGCTCCCGGCGTTCGGGCCGCACGTCATCGCCGTCGCGCACGAACCGACGCACTCGATGTAGCGCGCGCGCTCGGCGCCGTACTCGCCCGTCCAGAACTCGGCAGCCTTGACGCACTCCATCTTCGGCTTCGTCGTCGTCGCGTTCAGCCGCGCGAGGATGCAGGGGTCGTGGCACGTCCGCTCCTCGGCCTGGTGCTTGCGGCACTGCGCCTCGGCGTGCGCGACGGCGTCGCCGGGGTAGCCGGTACCGGCTCCGCACGCCGCCGCGGCGAGCGTGAACAGCAACTGCAATCGATGAGGGGTCATGCGTTCGAGGTTGTCGCCGAACGCGCTGCCCGTTCCATGGTCACTTCTTCAAGACAGACGACCGAAAGAACGGCCCATGGACCGGCCGTGGTGAGTCCGCCGAAATGGCCACACCATGCGTTACCTTGGAAGGCCGCGCGCGCGGTGCAGCCGGACGACGGCGAGCGCGGCTCCCCTGAGCAGAGGAGACCAGCACATGAACGCAGCGAAGGCAGCAGGCTGGTTGATCGCAGCTTGGGTGGCTCTCTCGGGCTGCGGCCCCGCCGAGGGCAGCGTGCCGAACGGCGGCTCGTGCACGCGAGACCGTCACTGCGAGTCGCGCAACTGCGACTTCGACACTGGCGGGCCAGGCGTCTGCATCGCCCGTTGCATCGCGAACGGCAACGCCTGCGGGCCCTCCGGGCGGCCCGTGGCCGCCTGTTGCTCCGGCTTCTGCGGCGACACCGGCACCTGCCGGTAGGCGCTCTGGCGCTGAGACGCGCGCACCGGTCTCGTGCCTGCGGCCGGCGCGCGCGGCGCAGCGCGCTGAGCTCCACTCACTCGATGAAGACGCGGAGCACCAGCCCGAGCTCCGTGACGGTGTCCGAGTAGAGCGTCGCGGTCGAGCCTGGACCGGCGACGAGCTGAACGTGTTCGAGTCGGCACGCCGGGACCTCTTCCCACGCGAGAGCTGGAGCAGCGGGAACGGTGCCGCTGAACGTCACGGTCGCGTCGATGGGCTCGGCGCCCAGCGCGAGGGTGGCGAGCGCAGGCTGCTCGGTCTCCACCTTCTTGCCGTACCTGCACCCCCAGCGCCATCGGAGGCCGACGACGCCGTCTCCGGGTACCGCGGGCGGCACCGGCCACGTGTGCGAAAGGGAGGAAAAGTAGCCCTGCACACGCAGCGTCGCCGAGAACGACCGATTCGCGACGAGGAACGACGGCACGCCCGGCGCTTCAGGGTTCCACGGGAGCCCGAACGACACGGGCGAACTGATCCCCGATGGGAAGAAGGCGGGTGACCAGGCCACGCCGTAGAGAACCAGCTCGTTCTGCCGCGGCCCTGCCGGGCCCGGGGGCCCCTGCGGTCCCTCCGGCCCCTGCGGGCCTTGTGGACCCGGCAGCCCCTGTGGACCCGGCGGGCCGCTCCCACCCGTGGTGACTGCCATCACCGCCGCGAGGAACGGAGCGAACCGCGTCGAGCGGCTCTGAACGACGAGCAGGTGTGTTCCGGCGGCGAGCCCAGGGGGTAGCGCCGCGACGATGGCCGTCGGGGCGTAGCCGATGACCGACAGCGGGGTCGCGCCGAGCTGCACCGTCGGCGCCGCCGCGACTCCGAAGTCCTCACCGCTGATGATGAGGTTCGGCCCCTGCACTTCGGCGCGGTGGACGAGCGGGAACGCCCATGCAGGGAACGAGGTGCACGCGACGACAGCGACAACGACGAGTCTCAGGTTCATGCGGACAGTTGTCAGCGATCGGCCGCAGCGCGACCATGGTCAATTCTTCACGGCCCACGTTGGCCGGCTGCTGCTGCCGCTTCTGCGGCGACACGGCACCTGCCGGCAGGTGGTGGCTTTGTGCTTGCGGCCACAGGCTCGGCTGAGTTCATTCGCAGCCCGTCATGGGCCTGCTTCAACGCGTGACTCACCTCGGCGTAGATCTGAGCCGGCCTCGCCACGAGTACAAGCACGTCGTCCTGACGAACCAGTACGCGCTCTTCCTGGCGCTGGTCACGCTCGCGGCGAGCGTCGGCCCGATGGCTCACACGCTGCTTCCGGAGGTGCGCTTCTGGCTCGCCATCTCCGTCCCGGCGCTCGCCGCGGTCCTCGCGCTGAACGCGCTGCGCCTGCACGCGCTCGCGACCCTCTGGCTGTTGGCCGCGTTCCTCGTCTCGTCGGCGGCGATCGCCCGGCTCGAGCCGGTGCAGACCCAGCACATCGGCTTCTTCATCCTGAACGCGAGCGTCGCGTGGTTTCTCTTTCCGCCGGGCAGGTGGCTCTGGCGACTGGCCATCGTCATCCCCTCGGCGCTGTGCGCCGTAGCGCTGCCGCTCTGGCTGAGCAGTCACCCGCCGCCGCTTCAGCTGCCCGGCTTCGACGTCGACGGCATCGCGTTCGGGAACACCGCCATCTTTCTGCTCGCCCTCAGCTTCTTCGCGCACCGCGCGACGTCGGAGGTCAGCCGCGCCGAGCACGAGCTCCTGCTCGAGCGCGAGCGCAACGAGCAGCTGCTCAAGCGCGAGGTCGCTCACCAGGTCGCCGAGCGGTCACGCCAGCTCGGAGCAGCCGCGGCGCGCGCCACCGCCGAGCTCGTCGCTCCGCCCTTGTCCGGGCAGCTCGGTCGGTACGAGGTCGTGAAGGCCCTGGGTCAGGGTGGCATGGCCGCCGTGTACGAGGTCACTCGCAAGACCGACGGGCGTCGCCTCGCCCTGAAGCTGCTCAAAGGGGTCGTGTCGCCCGAGCTCGCGGCCCGGCTCGCGCGAGAGGCGGAGATCGGCGCGCGGCTGCACAGCTCGAACCTCGTCGAGATCGTGGACGTCGGCGCGACCGAGACCGGCGTTCCGTACCTCGTGATGGAGCTGGTCGGCGGCGGGTCGCTCGAGACGCAGCGCGCGCGCTTCGGTGACGTCGGCTGGGCGCTGCCGATTCTCCGCGACGTCGCCAGAGGGCTCGAGGTGCTTCACGCCGCCGGCGTCGTGCACCGCGACCTGAAGCCCGCGAACGTGCTGCTCACCGAGGCCGGTGAAGCGAAGCTCTCGGACTTCGGCATCGCCCGGCTCGGGGTGCTCGACGGTGCCGCGACGCTCGTCCCCGGAAGCGCCGGGGGGCTGCTCTTCGGCTCGCCCCTCACCCGAACGGATGCCTGGGTCGGGACACCTCTGTACATGGCCCCAGAGGCGGCCAACGGCGCGGTCGGTACGCCGGCGGACGTGTTCGCCTTCGGCATCCTCGCGTACGAGCTGTTGACGGGGCGGCCCCCGTTCGCGAACCCGGCCGTGCTGCTCGCGATGGCCGGCCAGCCGCTGCCGGCGCCTCCGGCCTTGAACGTCAGCAGCGCTCCGGACGGCGTCGGCGCGCTCATCATCGAGTGCCTCTCCGCCGACCCCACGCTCCGGCCGAGCGCACCCCGCGCGTCGCAGGTGCTGGCGGCGACGGCTGACCGCACTTGACTCCGGCAACGGCAGCGGGCACTGCGGCGCCGTGGCGATGAACGCCGAGCAGCTCTGGCAGGGAATGCGCGTGCTGCTCGAGCGCGTCTCCGAGCACTTCGAGAGCGAGACGCTGATCGACGAGTGCCTCGACGCGCTCGTCGACACGATGCAGGCGGACCGCGGGATGATCGTGCTGAGCACGCGCCCGGGCTCGTTCGAGGCGGTGCACGCGCGGTCCGGCAAACGCAAGATCACCGACGCGGAGCAGCTGCAGATCAGCAAGACGCTCGTGCAGACGGCCATCGACACCGGGCGCTGCGCCATCTGGAACCTGGCCGCGCCCGAGGTCTCGTCACAGAGCCTGATGGCCCTGGGCGTCGCGGGCGCGTTCGCTGCTCCGCTGCCGGCGCGCGCGGGCCAGGTGCCGCGCGGCGTCGTCTACGTCGACTTCCGCGACTACCGGCGTGTCGCCGATGAGGCCCAGGTCGAGTTCTTCCTCGCCGCCGTCGTGCTGCTCGGCGCGGTGCTCGAGCAGCACAGCCTGGGGCAGGCGGCGCGCGGCGACCTGTCGGCGGCGAAGGCGCACGTCACGCAGTCCGTTCGCACTCCGCCGCTGAACGAGCTGCTCGGCTACTCCGGCATGCACGAGCTCGAGCCCGACGTTCAGGCGGCGATCCGCGGCGAAGGCCCCGTGCTGATCCTCGGGGCGTCCGGCACCGGAAAGACGATGCTCGCTCAGGCGATCGCCGAGGCGAGCGGCCGGCGGCCCATCGTGCGCGCGGTGCTCGGCGGCAGCGACGATTTGAACACCATCACCTCCGAGCTCTTCGGACACGAGCGGGGCGCCTTCTCGGGCGCGACCGCGCGGCGCGTCGGCCTCGTCGAGTTCGCGCGGGGCGGCACGCTCATCATCGACGAGCTGCTCAACCTGCCGCCGCACGCGCAGCAGCTGCTGCTCGACTTCACCCAGTTCGGGACCTATCGCCCCCTGGGCTGGGCCAGCTCGGAGCCGAAGGTCTCGAAGGTGCGTCTCATCTGCGCGACGAACGGGGACCTCGGCACGGCGATGCGCGACGGCCGCTTCCGCAGCGACCTCTACTATCGGCTCGCCGGCACCGTGCTCGAGCTGCCGCTGCTCAGCGCTCGGCGGGGCGACATTCCGAAGCTCGCCGAGGCCACGCTCGAGCGGTACGGCGGCCCGCATCTTTCGCTCTCCGAAGACGCGCGCGCCTGGCTGACCTCTGCAGCGCACGAGTGGCCGGGCAACGTGCGGCAGCTGCAGCAGCTGGTGGGGCAGGCCCGCGACCGGGCCCTGGCGCGCGACCCCCGCGGGACGGCCTTGACCGCCGCGCACTTCTCGGGCCGCGCGGCGCCGATCGCGCCTCCGCCCGTCGAGGCTCCGGTGCCTGACGGCCCGCTGCTCGACCGGTGGTCCCGCCTGCAGGAGGCACGCGGCTCGCTGGACCGCGGAGAGCGGGAGCTCATCGAGCAGGCTCTCTCTCGCGCCGGCGGCGTCGTCGCCCACGCGGCGCGCGAGCTCGGCATCGCGCGCACGACCCTGTCGAGCAAGCTCGACGCGCTCGGCATCGCCCGCAAGGGCACCCCCTCGGCCTAGCCTTCGCGACGACACCTCGTCGTCGCGACGAAGGTTCGTCACGCGCCCGGCCACGCAGGTGCCCGAAAGGTGCGGCGGTGGTCCGGGTACGGCCGTTGCTCAGGGCCCCGGCCATGAAGCTTCTGGTCACCGGAGCCACGGGTCACATCGGCAGCCACGTGGTGCGCGCGGCGCTCACCGCAGGCCACACCGCGATCGCGTTCGCGCGCCCCGGCAGCGATCGGCGCGCGCTCGCCGGTCTGGACGTCGAGGTGCGCGAGGGAGATCTGCTCGACGAGACCTCCGTCGCGGCGGCGATGCGCGGCATCGACGCGGTGGCGCACGTCGGCGCCGTGCACCGCAACCTGCCCGCCGACCCCGCCGCGATGGTGCGCACGGCCGTGGGTGGCACCGAGGCGGTCCTGACCGCTGCCGCGCGCGCGGGTGTACGGCGTGTCGTCGTCACGAGCACCGCCGCGACGATCGGATTCGCGGCGGACGTCGACGCTCCCCTCGACGAGCGCCACCGGCTGGCCCAGGCGCACAGCCCGTACGTGAACGCGAAGCTCGAGCAGGAGCGCGCCGCGCTGGCTCTGGCCGAGCGCCTCGGCCTCGAGGTGGTGGTCGTCAACCCGAGCGGCGTGTTCGGCCCGCACGACTATCGCCTGACGCCGGCGATGCGCTCGCTTTCGGGCCTGCTTCACGGGGACCCGTCGTTCATCGGCGTCTGCCCGACCGACGTGCGCGACGTCGCGCGCGCACACCTGCTGGCGCTCGAGCGCGGCACGCCCGGCGAGCGCTACCTCGTCACGGGCGACCGCGTGCGGCCTGGTGAGCTGGCGCTGCTGGTCGGTGAGCTCGCCGGAATCTGGCCGTCCACGTTTCGTCCGCCGCAGTTCCTGCTCCGGTTCGTGGCGGCTCGCGCGGAGAAGCAGGCGCGCGCCGCGAACACCGATGCGCCCATCACGCGCGAGCTCGTCGCCGATCTCGCCGGAGGCCACCTCGTCTACGACTCGACGCGGTCTCGCACCGAGCTCCGCGCGACGTACCGCAGCGCGCGCGCCGTGCTGCGCGACGCGTTCCGCTGGCTGCTTCACGTGGGCCGGCTCGCGCCGAAGGTCGCGAGGAGAGTCGAGGCCACCCTCGGCGCCGCGGCGGCGGCGGATGCGGACTGGGCATGAGCCTGCACTCGGCGCCGTCGGCGGAGTGGGCACCGCACGAGGTGGAGGCGCAGCAGGGGCCGCCTCGGCTCGCGCTCGATTCGCGGTCGCTCCTCTCCGATTCGGAGCGCGACACCCTGTTCCTCGCTGCGCGCGGTGAAGCGGCGAAGGTCATCGCGATGGTCCTGGGCGTGTCTCAGGCCACCGTCTCGAACCGCCTGCGCCGCGCGGCGGCGAAGCTGGGCCGCGAGAGTCGGACGGCGGTGGTCCGGCTGGCGGCGGAGACCGCAGGGATCGCGCCGGCGCCCGCTGCGGAGCCGCTCACGCTCGCGGAGCGCGAGGTCGGCGAGCTGATCTGCCGCGGCTACACCAATCGCCAGATCGCGAAGCTGCGCGGCCGCTCGCTGAGCACGGTCGCCAAGCAGGTGTCCGCGCTGCTGCAGAAGACGCGGGCTCCGGGGCGTCGTGCGCTCGCGGCCCGCTGGAGTGTTCGTCGTTGAACGTCTCGACAGAAGGAGGATCGATGCGCATCGGAGTGGGGATGTGTTTGGCGTTGTCCGTGACGCTGTTCGCTTGCTCGACGGAAGGCGCTCGAGGAGAGCCCGGCGAGCGCGGGCCTGCTGGGCCCGCCGGCCCCGTCGGAGCTGACGGCATCCAGGGGCCACCCGGCGTCGAAGGTCCGCAGGGTCCAGCCGGCACGGACGGCGCACCTGGACCGCAGGGGCCTGCGGGGCCTGCCGGGGCGGCAGGACCGATGGGGCCGCCCGGCCCTCAAGGGCCGCAGGGGCCGCAGGGGCCCGCCGGGACCTTCGACCCCGTACAGGTGATCGCGAACGGGCTCACCGCGCAGAACGCGAGCTTCCACATCAACGGCACGGGGCTCGTCGGCGGCACGCTCGGCATCGGCACGACCGGGCCGACGTCCATGCTCAGCGTAGGGCCCCAGCTCGGCGGCGTGGTGAGCACCACGGTGAGCACGAACTCCGGGCCGCTGCCCACCGCAGCGGGCGCCGACATCGCGCTGGCGAGCTTCGGGTTCACTTCGACGAACGCCACGTCGCTCGGCATTCGGGCGCGGCGCGTCGCCAACGGCAACCAGTGGACGACCGCGGCCATTGGCCTGGGCATGGACGTCGACAGCACGGTGCGCGCGGGCTCGACGCCCATCTGGCTTCACCCGAGCGGCGTCGGCATCGGCACCGCAACTCCCGCGGCGACGCTCGACGTCGCGGGCAGCCTTCGGGTGACGGGTGGAATCCGCGCTCCGAACTACTCTGGCTCGAGCGTCGTCACGGTCTCGGGCGTCCCCGGCATCAACCTGGCGATCATCAACCACAACCTGAATCTGCCGGGGAACTACGTCGCGTTGGCGATGAACGGCGACTACCCGTCGCAGCCGTTCAACGTCGCGGCTGTCTACTGGCGCGGACCCAACCAGGTGCAGTTCGTGCTCGAGAACGCCAGCTACGGCTCACTCGCCCGCATCGACTGGATCATCTTCCCCCTCTGATCGGTCTCTTCATACCCAATGCTCTTTCTCACTTTCCTCATCGCTGGCGCGACGCCGCTCAAGCTCGCCGTGCCGAACTTCCAGGCCGTCGGAGTCGAGCAGGCGCTCGTCGATGCCTGGGCCGAGCGCCTCGTGACCCTGCTGGGTACCGAAGGCGACATCAAGGTGATCAGCTCTCGCGACATCGGAGCCATCGTCGGGTTCGAGCGGCAGCGGGAGCTCACCGGCTGCACTGACGGCCGCAGCTCGTGCCTCGTCGAGCTCGCGGGTGCGCTCGGCGTCGACGCGATCTTGTCGGGCACGCTGGCTCGCAGCGAGAAGAACTTCACCGCCACGCTCAGGGCGCTGAAGACCACCGACGGGTCGGTCGTGTGGTCAGCCACGGAGCGACTTCGCGGCGAAGATCAGCTCCAGGACTGGCTGGACGCCCAGGCGGAGGCCTTTCGCCACAGCCTGCGCGCGAGCTTCGGGCAGGCGGCGGCGACCGCTGTGACTGGAGCTGCTCGAGCATCTCTGACGGCCGAATCCTCCGGGCCGTCGATCTCATGGTGGTGGCTGCCATCCGTCGCGGGACTCGTCCTCGGTGGCGCGTCGGTGGGACTGCTCGTCGCGTCACGCGGGCAAGCCGGGGCACTGAGGAGCGCGCAGTTCGAGAGCGAAGACGCCGTTCGCGCCGCCGCGTCGGCCGGCCGCAACCTCGAGACCGCGGGTTACGTGCTCGTCGGCGCCGCCGTCGTCGCCATCGCAATCAGCGCCGTCATGCTCGTCGGAGGTTGGCGATGAGCGCCCGTCTCGCGGTGGGAGCGCTGCTGGTCGGGCTGAGCGCGTGCGAGCCCTGGTCGCAGCTGGAAGACGACGCGCTCTGCCGGCATCGCCGCTGCGACGCGGGGACTGCGGGCGGAGCGGCGGGCGGTGGCGACGCCGCTGGCGGCGGTATCGCCAGCACCGGCGGTGGAGGTGGCGCCGGTGGTGGTGGCGCCGGCGGCAGCGGTGGTGGCACCGCTGGCGGCGGCAGCGCCGGTGGGACGGGTGGCGGCGCCGCCGGCGGGTGCGCGACCAGCGGGCTGGCGAGCGATGCCGAACATTGCGGGCGCTGCGGGCACAGCTGCCTCGGAGCGCCGTGCGAGAGCGGCCAGTGTCAGGCGCTGCTGCTCGGCTGGGTGGAGTCTCCTGAGCAGATCGCCGTGGACTCCTCGGGCATCTACCTCGCGGCCGGCCAGCCGCTGACCGGCGGCAAGGGAGGCCTGTGGCACATGCCGCTCGACGGCGGAGAGGCTCGGCCGCTGAGCATCGGCCTTCCGCTGCGCTACGGGGTCCAGCTCGACGCGACGCACGCGTACGTCGCGAATCGCGCGTCTCCCGGCCAGATTCTTCGTGTGGCGAAAGACACGCTCGACGGCGGCCGCGATGCCGTCGTCATCGACCAGGACCTACCCACCGGCTTCGTCGTTGACCGTGGAGACGTCTTCATCCCGAACTTCGCCGGCCATCTGAACGCGGGGCGCGCTGCGGGCGACGGCGGCTGGGTGCGCCTGTCGACGGCGCAGACACCGGTCATCGCTGCCGTCGACGCCACGCACGTCTATTGGTCGGACCGGGGCACGAGCCGCATCCGCAAGGTTCCTCGTGACGGAGGCGCTGCGGAGGACGTGGCCACCGGTGAGAACAACCCCGGCTATCTCGCGATCGACCGGGCCGGGGTCTATTGGTCTCTGCCGCCTCCGACGAACGCGATCCGCTTCGCACCGCACGGCGGCTCACCCACGACCGTCGCGACGGCGCGCGCGCCGAACAACGTCGTGCTCGACGACGAGGGCGTGTACTGGAGCGAGCTTGGGGACGCGGGTGGGCAGGTGACGTGGCTGCCGCGCGACGGGGGAACAGCCCGCAGCCTCGCGCGGGTCCCACAGCCTGCAGAGATGGCCCAGTCACCGAACGCCCTCTACGTCATCGCCTTTCCGCAAGACGCAGGACCCGGCGTCGGCGCGGTCTACCGTCTGGCAAAGCCGTAGGGCCGGCGGCGAGCCGATGACGGCGGGCGGCCACCGCGCGGCGCTCGAGAGGCGGCGGCGGCAGCAGCTCCGCGCCGCGACGGCCGGCAGCAGGTATTGAATGGGCTGCGCAGCCGCGTTGCGCAGGGGGCTGCGCAGTTCGCGTCCCGCCACGTCCTCTGCGGCGGGTCTTCACCGGCACGGCGGGTGAAATGTGTCGGGGCCATGTACTGCGCCCCGTGTGCGAGTGAGCGGTTGGGCTTTGCCGAGTCGTGCGCCGTGTGCGGCGCCCGAATGGAGCGACGCCCCGACGACGTCTTGCGCGCCGAGCTCTCGCACGTGGAGTGGGTGCTGAAGGAGGTGCCGCGCTGGGACGGCAGCCGCGTTCCGCCCGTCGCGCGGTCGTGGATCATCACGCGGTATCGGCAGCAGGAGCGCGTCCTCAACGCCGCGCTCGCGGAGCGGGTCGAGCCTGCTCCATTGGTAGTGGATGAAGTGGTCGAAGTCCCTACCGTTCACGCTGAGCGGAGGCCGTCCTTCGACTCCGCTCAGGACTCCGTCGAAGCGGGCCCAGAGTCGGCTCCGGGCCCCCTTCGACTCCAGAGCCCTTCGGGCTCTTCCGCTCAGGGTGAACGAGAGGTGGTTCCGCCTCCGCCTCCCGCGGCGCTGTTCGAGGTCGACGACGACGAGCCGGTGACCGTCGACGACCAGGTCGTCGAAGAGGCCTCGCTCTGGCACAAGAGCCTCAAACCGTTCCTCTCCGAGAGCGTGGGCTGGTTCATCGGTGGCTTCCTCATCCTCGTCGGCACGCTGTACTGGGTCGCCGACGCCTGGTCGTCGATGAGCGGCACGCTTCGCTCGGTGACCGTCTTCGGCTTCGCGGCCGCGTGGACGCTCGGCTTCGCGGCGTGGGGTCGCTTCCTGTCCCGCCGCGAGGCGACGCAGGGCGCGGCGCGCGTGCTCGGCCTCATCGCAGCGGCGGTGGCGCCGCTGCCCGCCATCGCGCTGGGGCCGATCGCGCACAGCTCGCCGGTGCTGTTCGGCGTCGCGCTGGCCGCCTGGTCCGCCTTCACGTTCTTCCTCTCGCGCCGCGACGTGTACGTGGCCTCCGCCTCGGCGGCGACGACGGCGATGATGGGCCTCGCGCCGGTCGTCGCTTCTCCGTGGCTCGCGGCGCTGCCGCTCGCGGCGTTCCTCGCCTCGGCGCGGCGGCGGACGGCGTACGCGGTGCTCGCTCCGCTCTACCTGTTCGCGCTGTTCTGCGTTCGCGTTCACGTGGCGGCGCCGGTCGAGCTCGCGACGTGGGCTCCGATCGCCGCGGCGGCGCTGTACGCGGTGGCTCCGCGGAAGAGCTCGCACGGCATCGCGGTGCTGCTCGCGCAGGGCGCGCTGCTGGTCGCCAGCATCTTCGGCGCGGCGCCGGCGTTCTTCCTCACCAGCGTCGCGCTGTTCTTCACCGCGCGCTCGCTGGTGAAGCAGAGCACGCGCTTCGTCTTCCCGGCCTACGCCGGCGCCTACCTCGCGTTTCAGACCTGCGGCCAGCTCGTGCCGTCGCAGCTGAAAGTCCTGCTCGCGCAGCTGCGCGAGGCGCTCGGGTACCCGGCGTCGCAGGCGCTGCCCGCCGCGTGGGACGCGGTGTACGCGGCGGTCTTCGTCGTCGCGGCCGCGGTGTTCGCGGCGGTGAAGCTGCGCGGCGCGGCGCAGCGCGCGGTGCTGACGGCGACCGCGTGGGCGTCGCTCATCGTCGGCGCGATGGGGCTCGAGTCGGTGGCGCACGACGCGCGGCCTGCGCTGATCAGCGCGCCCATCGTCGCGGTGCTGTGCCTGGTGCTGGGCTCGGTGTTCGGCCGCCGGCTGCTCAGCTGGGCAGGCGCGGCGCTGAGCCTGTGCACCGCGGTCGCGCTGCTGTTCGCCGGAGCCGGTGCGCTACCGGTGGCGACGCTGGCGCTCGCGCTCGCCGGCGTCTCGGTGTTCCAGCTCGCCGGCCACCGCGAGGCGTATTCGGCGGGCTCCGGAGCGCTCGCGCTGCTCGGCATCGGCGCGGCGTTCATGGCGCCCGGCGGCGGCGGCATCGCTGCCGTGGCGCTCGCGAGCGTCGCCGTGCTGCTCGTCGCGCGGAACCTCGGCTCGCGCGAGCTGATGGCGCTCGCGTTCTTCGCGCCGTTGTTCGTGCTGCCGAAGGTCGCGCTCGTCTTCGCGCCGGAGTTCGTCGCGCCGGCGTTGGCGGTCTCGGGGCTCGTGCTGGCAGTCGCCGGGCGAGGCGGCACGCACCTGCAGACCGCCCGGTATCCGGCGTGGGCGGCCGCTGCGGTGGCGCCGCTGCTCTGTCTCGGCTCTCCGTACCTCGGCGTCACGCTGCTCATCTGTGCGCTGGCGCTGTTCGTCGGGCCGCGCGCCTGGGCGGCTCACGCGCTGGGCATCGTCTTCACCTTCGCGGCGCTGCTCCCGCTCGGCCACCACGCGCCGCTGCCGTTCATGACGCGCGACCTCGCGGGGGCCCTCGCGCTGCTCGCCTCGATCGGCGCCTCCGCCGTCGCCCGCAAGCAGCGCACGTGGCGCCCGGCGCTGGTCGCCTCGCTCGCCATCGTCCTGGCGCTCACCTGCGGCGTCTCGCAGCAGGCGCTGTGGGTCTCCGCCGCCACCGCGCTGCTCAGCTCGCTCGCGCTGCTGCCGGCCATCGGAGTCCCGCTCGCCGTCGCGCTCGCCGCCGGCGCCACCTTCTTCAACCCGCTCGGCCTGGTCGCCGTCGGCGTCGCGACCACGGCGCTCGCGCTCGCCGAGCCGAAGCTCAAAGGGCTCGCCTGGCCGGCGAGCCTCTCGGCGCTGGCGCTCGCCCCGCTGACGCTCGGCATGACGGCGTGGACCGCGCACGAGCTGCTCATCCCCGTCGCCTGCATCGTCGCCGCGAGCGTGCTCGTGTGGATCCGCGCGACGCGGTGGTCGTACTTCGCGGTCGCGCTGCCGGGCCTCTTGCTCGTGCCGCAGCTCGCGTCGGCGCCCGTGCTGCACCTGTGGCTCGCGGTGCTCGCGGTCGTGGCCCTCACCCGCATCTCGCAGGCGCGCGACGACGACCGCGCCTTCCAGCTCTCGCTCTCCGCGGGCCTCGCGCTCTCGGGCCTGGGCCTGTGGCTCACCGGCTCGACGCACCTGCTGCCGTTCGCGGTGGGGCTGCTGCTCGCGGCGGCCCAGCCGGCGGCGCTGCGCGTGGCGGCGGCAGCGGTGTTCGCGCTCGCGGTGCCGGGCATCGCCCCGCTCGCGGCGGTCGTGTTCCTCGGCATCGGCCTCGGCGCGCGCCACTCGCCGCGCGCGGCCCGGTGGATCCTCGGCGACGAGCAGCGCGGGTGGACCGTCACGTCCGCGGCGATCGCGAGCATCGCGTGCGCCGCGTACGGCGTGCTCCTCGAGCCGGCGAGCCTCGGCGCGGGCCTCTTGCTCGGCGGCTGCCTCGCGGCGGCGGCGGTGCTCCTCGGCCTGCGGTGGACGCTGTCGCTCGCGGTGCTGGCGCTCGCGGTGCCGCTCTCGTCGGCCACCAACCTGCGCCTCGAAGACGACCTCCGCACCGTCATCACCGTCTTCGCGGCCGGCACGCTCGCGGCGATCTCGAGGCTGCCGGAGATCTCCGCCGCGACGCTGCGGCGCTGCGCGCACGTGGGCCGCGCGTTCGACGGCCCGCTGTCGACTCCGCTCTGGCTCGGAGCCGCCGTCACCTACGCCGTGCTCGTCGCCACGGGCCACGCGCCGCTGTGGGCCGCGGTGCCGCTGCTCGTCACCGGCGTCGCGTGGGAGGCGGCCGTCGCGATCGCGCTCGCCGCGCTCGCCGTCATCCTCCACGTCCCGCACGTCTCCCTCACGCTCGCGGGCTTGGGCTTCTCGCTCGCCGTCGGCGGCGCGCTGCTCGAGAAGCGGCACGCCGTCGGCCGCGTCTGGCACCACGCCGGCTGGATGCTCGCGGCGCTGGCCGTCCCGTTCCTCCCGGGCCTGGAGTCCCCCGCGACCGTCGCCACGCTCGCCCTCGGCGCCGGCACGCTGTGGACGCTCGCCGTCCGGCAGCGCCGCCACGAGTGGCTCGCCTGGACGAGCACCGCCGTCGCGCTGCACGTCGCCCTCTTCTTCGCGGGCCTGAAGCTCGGCCACGGAGATCCCCACGCGCTCATCCTCCCGTGGTGCGGCCTCGTCTCCGTGGTGCTCGCGGCGCTCGCCTTCCAGCTGCGCCACACGCTGCAGCGCTACCGCTTCGGCCTGACCGCGCTGACCTTCGGCCTCGCCGAGCTCTCGGGAGCGACCCTGCTGCTCGACGGCGCCTGGGGGCGCGAGGCCGTCGTCGGCGCCGTCGCCGTGGCCGTCGCGGTGCTCGCGCTCGGCCGTCTCGTGCTCGACGACGACGACGGCGTCGCGATGTGGCTCCTGCAGGCCGCGCTCGCCGTCGGCTTCGTCGCGTTCCGGTGGATCGGCTTCAACCAGCCGCCGGACATCTTCACCGCGACCGCGGCGCTCGTCTTCGGAGCCGTGCTCGGAGGCGCCGCGCGCGTGCTGCCGGCGACGACCGCGGCCGTCGCGCGCTCGGGCGCCTGGCTGTGGCCGCTGGTGGGGCTGCTGGCCGCGCCGTTCGACGCTCCGTGGGTCGTGGCGGCGCTGCTCGTCGCGCACGCCGTGCACTTCGGCATGCTGGGGCGCGCGCAGCGGCGCTTCGCGCTGCTCTCCAGCGTCGCGTTCAACGCCGCCCTGGGCTTCGCGTGGCTCGCCGCGGGCCTGCACCACGCGCAGTACCTGCTCGTCCCGGTCGGGCTGACGGCGCTGGTGCTGCTCAGGGTGTTCGAGCGGGACTTCGCTCCGCTCTCCCTGCAGCGCGCCCGGGCGGTGGCGGTGACCGCCATCTACGCGGCGGCGGCCTTCGAGCCGCTCGCGATGCCGACGCCGTGGACGCTGTGGCTGTGTGCGCTGATCTGCGTGCTGGGCGTCGCCGCCGGCATTGCCCTGCGAGTTCGCAGCTATGTCTTCCTCGGCACCGGCTTCCTGGTCACCACGGTGGTCGCGAGCCTCACCCGCTACGGCCTGCAACAGCCGCGCATCGGGGCCCTGCTGCTCTCGGGCCTGGGGCTGCTCATCGTGGGGTTCATGGTGCTGGTCACGACGCGGCGCAGCGAGCTGCTCCAGCAGTACCAGAGGGCGCGTTCGATGCTCGCCCAGTGGCAAGGGTGATAGCCTTCGGGGCGCCCTCATGCGCTCCTTAAGCCTGGTTGCCGTCGTCGTGTTCGCGGCTGCGTGCCAGTGCGGCTCGCGGCCCCCGATGAAGACGGTGCTCCCCGAAGGAGAGCCCTGCGCGGTCGACGAAGACTGCGAGAGCGGCCTGTGCTTCGCGCTCAAGGGTGAGGGCAACAAGTGCGGCCGCAAGTGCTCGAGCGGCTGCGACAAGGACATGCAGGTCTGCACGCAGCTCGGCTTCCAGCGCTACGGCTGCGTGCCCAAGCTGCCGGGCCTGTGCCAGCCCTGCGAGACGAACGCCGACTGCCCGTACCCCGCGGACTCCTGCATCTTCATTGCGGGCAAGCTGATGTGCGGTCAGGACTGCAGCTTCGACTCGAACTGCCCCGAAGGGTACCGCTGCGGCCCGGCGCGCGACTTCGTGGGCAACGAGGTGGGCTCGCAGTGCACGCCGAAGAGCATGACGTGCGAGTGCACCCCCGACGGCGTCGGCCAGCGCCTCTCCTGCCAGAAGACGACGGATGCCGGCACGTGCATCGGCGTCCGCATCTGCGACGGCACCATGTACTCGGCGTGCTCGGCCGCGACTCCGACGACCGAGGTGTGCAACGGCATCGACGACGACTGCGACATGCAGGTCGACGAAGATCTCGGCTCGACCACCTGCGGCGTCGGCGAGTGCGCCCGCACGTACGCGAACTGCGTGAACGGCCGCGAGCAGATGTGCACCCCGGGCGTCGGCGGCACCGAGGTCTGCAACGACCGCGACGACGACTGCGACGGCACCGTCGACGACGGGTTCAACAAGAACACGGTGCAGTTCTGCGGCAGCTGCGACAACTCGTGCTCGGTGATGAACGGCACGGCGGCCTGCGTCGACGGCGGCACGTGCGCGGTCGCCTCGTGCAACTTCCCGTACGCCGACTGCAGCGCCGGCTACGTCGACGGCTGCGAGACGAACACGTCGAACACCGTCGCGCACTGCGGCATGTGCGGCCGCAACTGCGTCGCAGCCAACGCGGTGTCGTCGTGCGTGAACGGCGGCTGCACGTACACCTGCATGCTGGGCTTCCAGGACGTCGACCGCGACGCGGGCAACGGCTGCGAGTACGGCTGCGACTACATGAACCCGGACATCCCGGACCTCGCGTTCGCCGACTCCAACTGCGACAACATCGACGGCGACCCGACGCGCGCCATCTTCGTCGACATCGCGACCGGCAACGACGCGAACCCCGGCACGCAGGCGATGCCGAAGCGCACCATCGCCGGCGGCATCTCGGCCGCGAACGCCGCGGTGCCGAAGAAGGCCGTCTACGTCTCGATGGGGACGTACAACGAGGCGGTCTCGCTGGTGGGCGGAGTCTCGCTCTACGGCGGCTACAACGCCGCGCAGGCGTGGAGGCGCTCGAACGCGAACGTCACCACCATCGCGAGCCCCACGACGACCGGTGTCAGCGCCGTCAACCTCACGCAGCCCGTCGAGGTGCAGCTGTTCACCATCAGCTCTGCCGCGGCGACCGGTCGCGCGGCGAGCGGCGACGGCCTGTCCAGCTACGGAGTCAGCATCCGCAACAGCACGGCGCAGGTGACGCTGCGCGGGCTGCAGGTGAACTCGGGCAATGGCTTCTCCGGCGCGGACGGCGCGACCGGCGGAACGGGTCAACCGGGCACCGTCGGCGGAAACGCGAGCGGCCAGACGCAGGGCGGCGCCGGCGGCTCGACCTGCGGCGCCAGCGGCGGCCAGGGCGGCGCGGGCATCAACGACGACGTCAGCGGCAACCCGGGCTCCGCCGGCACGCAGGCGAGCGGCGGCGGCGCTGCGGCTCCCGGAGGAAGCGGCGGTGCGCGCGGCGCGTGCGGCACGTTCGACTCGAACAACGGCGGAGCGGCCCCGGTCGTCTCGCAGAACGGCAGCCCCGGTGGCCCCGGCTTCAACGGCTCGCCCGGCGCTACGCTCGGCTCGTTCACGTCGGGCCTCTACACGCCGGCGGCAGGCGGCGACGGCAGCTCGGCCTTCCCCGGCGGCGGCGGCGGCGGCGGCGGCAGCGGCGGCGGAACTGCGCACGGCCACAACCTCATCTGCAGCGACTGCAAGAGCCACTGGGGCGGCGGCGGCGGCGGCGGTGGTGGTGGTGGCTGCGGCGGCCTGGGCGGTAGAGGTGGCCGCGGCGGAGGCGGCAGCTTCGGCGTGTTCGTGGCCGCTTCTCCGAGCGTGGTGATTGACGGTGTCCGCGTGCAGACCGGCAACGGCGGCTCCGGCGGAGGCGGCGGCAACGGCGGCATCGGCGGTCTGGGCGGCGGGCCCGGCATCGGCGCCGCGGGCCAGTGCCACAACGACTGCACCACGCGCTGCGGCGGTCGCGGCGCCGACGGCTCGCGCGGCGGCGCGGGCGGGCAGGGCGGGGGCGGCTCGGGCGGCAGCGGTGGACCGACGGTGTGCGTGACGTACCAGGGCACGCTGCCGATGGTGAGCGGTCTCGTCTGCAACCTCGGCGTGAACGGGCAGGGCGGCTCGGGCGGCCAGGGCGGCAACGGCCGCGCGCCGAACGGTGCGAACGGCTTCACCGGCCCCCAGGTGATGGCGAACTGAGATGGCAGTGCGCTCGGTGGTCATCACCGGGAGCACCCGCGGTCTCGGCTTCGGTCTCGCGCAGGCATTCGTCGCTCGAGGCTGTAACGTGGTGGTGCACGGCCGCTCGAACGTCGACGAGGCGGCGCGCAAGCTCGGTGCAGCCGAGCGCGTGCTCGCCTTCAGCGGAGACGTTACGCAGGAGGCCTCGGTTCAGGCGCTCTGGGACGCCGCGGTCGCGCGCTTCGGGCGCGTCGACGTGTGGATCAACAACGCCGGCAGCGGCGGCGCGCAGGTGCCGCTCGTCGAGACGCCGGCGACGGTGGCCGCCGACGTGGTGCGCACGAACTTCGTCGGCTGCGTCGTCGGGACGCGCGTGGCGCTCGAAGGGATGAAGCGGCAGGGCGGCGGGCAGATCTTCAACATGGAGGGCTTCGGCTCGAACCCGCGGATCAAGCGCGTGGGCATGTCCGTCTACGGCGCGACGAAGGCGGCGACGCGGTACTTCACGCACTCGGTGGCGCGCGAGGTCTCGGGCTCGCCGGTGCTCGTGGGGACGCTGTCGCCCGGCGTCGTCGTGACGGACATGCTGATCCACCAGTTCGACGGAGCGCCGCGCGCGAAGTGGGAGAAGAGCCGCCGCATCTACAACAAGCTCGCGGACACGGTGGACACGGTCGCGCCCTACCTCGCCGAGCGCGTGCTCGCGAACACGGTGAATGGAGCGGCGATCGCGTGGATCAACCCGCTGCAGATGCTGCTGCGCATCATCTCCCCGTTCCGGTCGGGCAGAGACCTGTTCGGAGAAGTGTCTCCTCCGAACCTCATCGGCTGAACTTGGGTTGCACATGAGGGGGGGCATCGGTGTAGTTGGCCTGTGAACCGACTTCTGATCAGCGTCTTCGCGACGGGACTTCTGGCTGCTGGCTGCGGTGGTGGTGGAAACAAGTGCATGGGCGTCGTCTGCTCCGGCGGACGCACGTGCAACCCCGATACGGGCACCTGCGTCGGCGGCAGCGGCACGGGCGGCGGAACGAGCGGCACCGGCGGCGGTACGACCGGCACCGGCGGCGGCATGACCGGCACCGGCGGCGGCAGCGGCACCGGCGGTGGTGTTGCGACGGGCGGTGGCGCTGCGACCGGCGGCGGCTCCGCGACCGGCGGCGGCTCTGCGACGGGCGGCGGCTCGGCGACGGGCGGCGGCTCGGCGACGGGCGGCGGCTCTGCGACGGGCGGCGGTTCGGCGACCGGCGGCGGCTCGGCGACGGGCGGCGGGTCGGCGACCGGCGGCGGCTCTGCGACGGGCGGCGGCTCGGCGACCGGCGGCGGCTCGGCGACGGGCGGCGGCTCGGCGACCGGCGGCGGCAGCGGCACCGGCGGCGGCATGATGGGCACCGGCGGCGGCATGGGCACCGGCGGCGGCATGGGCACCGGCGGCGGCATGGGCACCGGCGGCGGCATGGGTACCGGCGGCGGCATGGGTACCGGCGGCGGCATGGGTACCGGCGGCGGCACGCCTTCCGGCCGCACCATCACGCTGAACATCGTGGACAGCTACGTCAGCGCGACGGGCACGACGAACGTGCCGTTCAACCAGTTCTCGGGGCTGAACCCGCCGATCCCGACGGCGTACGAGGTGCTCGCCGACGGCGGCCGCAACGCGTACCCCGGCCAGTGGGTCGACGCCGGCCTCGGCCACATTCCGAACGTCCCGGCGGGTCGCCTGCAGATCAACCCGTACGGAGTCTTCTACGTCGACACGACGTCCAACACCGTCGACCTCGGCATCGATCTGCAGGGCCGCTCGAACGTCACCTATGCAGCGGCGAACACGCAGGTCAGCTTCAACTTCACCTCGCTCGCTCCGTGGCAGCCGGGCTTCGACAGCGTGAACTTCTACGTCGCGAACAACGGCGCGGCGTACGGCCTCTTCCCGCTCTCCGACGGCGGCTTCCAGCCGGCGACGAACGCGACGTCGTACTCGCGCGCGCTCGGCTGGCAGGGCGGCGAGCTGACGCAGGGCTCGATGGGTGACGTCATGGCCACGGCGCAGCTGCGCTACGAGCTCCTGAACGCGCCCGGCACCGACGCCGGGTACGTCTACCTGCTGCGTCCCGAGACCGTCGGCACGCCCGCGAACGCCGACTGGCAGAACGCGCTCTCGAACACGGTGAACGTCTCGCACGTGGCGGCGACGCGCACGAGCCTCGCCCTCGACTGGCGGCGCGGCGCCTTCAACGCGCTCGCCGCGCAGGTCAACGGCACGAAGTTCGACGAGGGCATCTACTTCCGCGAGCTGCCGTTCAACTTCTCCGCGGGCCACGGCGTCGACGACAACTCGGGCTTCCTGACGGGCCTCGTCTTCACGCCGGTGCTCGACAACGCGAGCGTGGTGACCACCGTCTCGTACGCGCGGCTCTACCTCTCGAGCCCGATCGTCCTCGAGGCGCAGACGGACTTCTTCCACAACTACCAGGTGGTCGGTAACCCGCAGGGCATCAGCCTGCGCGGCGCGGTGTTCGCGGCGTCGTCTCCGCCGGCTTCTCCGCAGCAGCCGCTCGTGACGCCGCCGGTAGGCCTCACCATCGCCGGCCAGAGCGCGCTGACTCAGATCAGCCTGACCACGACGACGCCGCTGATCAGCTGGACGGCGCCCGTCGGCGCCACGGCGTACTCGGTGACCATCTACCGCTACCAGGGTACGAGCCCCGGCACCGCCCTGTTCGCGATGACGAACGCGACGCAGTTCCGCGTGCCCCCCGGAGTGCTCACGCCCGGCACGCGCAACGCCGTCATCGTGCGCGCGATGAGCGAGCCGACCGGAGACGCCGTCAACGCGCCCAACCGCCGCGGCGGGTATCCGTTCGGTTACGCCGACACGTTCTCGGATATCGTCGCGGTGCCCTGACGCGCCGCCGCTGCCCGCGCAAGGATTGCGCGCTCTGTTTTCGCGCGTACCGACCTTGCGCGGTCGTGGCGGCTGTCGCATCTGGAGGTCATGGCCGAGACGGCGGACGGCGACTCCGAGCTGCACTGGCGATCGGTCTACGAAAACTCGCCCGAGGGAGCGATGTTGACCGCGCCCGACGGCCGCATCCTCCGCGCGAACGCGCACGCCTGCGCGATGCTGGGCCGCGGCGAGGCAGAGCTGCGTGAGGTCGGTCGCTCGGCCGTCGCGGTGATGGACGCGGCTGCGACGCGCTTCCTCGAGGAGCGCCAGCGAACCGGGCGCGCGCGCGGCGTGCTCACGCTCGTCCGCAAGGACGGCACCACGTTCTTCGCTGACGTGTCGTCGGCGGTGTTCTCGGGACGCGACGGCCAGCTGCTCACCAGCATGAGCCTGAGCGACGTGACCGAGCGCGAGCGCTCGCGGCGCGCGCTCGAGATCCTCGCCGACGCCGGCCGGGTGCTGGCGGGCTCGCTGGACCCGGAGACGACGCTGGGGAACCTGACGAGGCTCGTGGTCCCGGGCCTCGCGGACGCCTGTGTGGTCGACCTCGTCGTCGACGGCGAAGTGCGGCGGGTCGCGATCAGCCACCGTGACCCCGCCCGGGTCGGCGCGTTCGTGGGCGTGCGGCGCACGACTCCGCTCGCCGACGCGCAGGGCGGCGTCGACCTCGTGCTGCGCACGGGCTCGGCGACCGTGCAGCAGGTGACCGATGCGTGGCTGCGCACCGTCACGCACGACGAGGCCCACTTCCAGCAGGCGCGGGCGCTCGCCATCCGCTCGTTCATCTCGACGCCCCTCAGCGCGCACGGGCGCACCATCGGCGCGCTGACGCTGATGTCCGACGGCGGCGTTCCGCCCTACACCGACGCCGACCTGCCCTTCGTGGGGGCGCTCGGAGAGCGCGCGGCGCTGGCCCTCGACAACGCCCGTCAGTACGCCGACGCGGTCGCCGCACGGCGGCTGCGCGACGAGGTGCTCGGCGCCGTGTCCCACGATCTGCGCGGGCCGCTCAACGCGATCCTCCTCCAGGCGCAGGTGCTCGCTCGCCGGGTGTCGGGCCCCGAGGTTGCGGGGATCACCGAGGCGGTGCGGCGGGCGGATCGCCTGATCGACGACCTGCTGCTGGCTGCGAAGCTGGAAGGCGGAACACTCCCGCTCGACCGCCGCAAGGAGTCTGTCGCGTCGCTCTTGAACGAGACGGCCGAGCTGCACCGAGCGCTCGCGACCCACAAGCACCAGTCGCTCACCGTGGCCGCTCCGTCAGGAGACTGCTCCGTGAGCGCGGACCGGCACCGGATCGTGCAGCTCTTGAGCAACCTGCTCGGCAACGCCATCAAGTTCACTCCCGAAGGCGGCACGATCTCGATCTCGGCCGCACAGCGACCGGGCTCGGTCGTCGTCGAGGTCGCCGACAGCGGCCCGGGGATTCGCCGCGAAGATCTCCCGCGCGTGTTCGACCGGTTCTGGCAGGCCGCCGGTGGCCACGCCGGCGGTGCGGGGCTCGGGCTCGCGATCGCGAAGGGCATCGCCGAGGCGCACGGCGGCTCGCTGGCGGTGGACAGCGGGCCCGGTCGAGGTGCGACGTTCACGCTGCGCCTGCCCGGCCCGGCTGCGCTGGCCGGCTCCTGATCAGCTCCGTCTGCGCGGCGCAGCCCGTGCGTCGCAGCGGGCGAGCGGCTCCGAGGGGTCTGATACCAGGGTCAGAGGCGGCCCGCAGATTCTGCGGGGACGCTTGCGCGAGGGGCGCTGCGGCGCGGTGGTCCGCCCCCTGCACTGCGAGCTCCCCGAGCCATGAGACGGCACGAGAAGAACGAAGACGTGGGGGGCAGTGGTGATCATCGGCGGCGACCCGATCAGGCCGAGCTGGGACTGCGGCACGTGGTCGAGGCCGGCGAGCGGCTGGCGGAGAGCCTCGAGCTCGAAGACGTGATCAACGCCGCGGTTCGGAGCATCGTGCCGGCGTTCGCGGACTTCTGTGCCATCGACCTCGGCGACCATCCGGAGACGTCGCGGCGCGCCGCGACGCGCTTCGCGGATACGCGCCAATGGCAGCGCCTCGACGCGCTCGTCAGCGGAGCGGGCGGGCCTGCAGAGCGGGGCCTCATCGCCGAGGCCATCGGCTCGAGGCGGCCGGTACGCATCGAGCCGCTCCGGCCGGACGTCCCGTGGGGCGAGGCGGGGCTTCGCGCGCTGTTGGCGCTGCCGCTGGTGTCGGGCGAGCGCGTGATTGGAGCGCTCACGATGGGGACCGCCGAGGGCGGGGGCTGGCTCGCCGACGGCCAGGTCGAGCTGGTCGAGTATCTGGGACGCCGCATCGCGCTCGCGGTGGACGCGGCGACGGCTCACGCACGCCTGGCCCGCCTCGCGCGCCATCGCGAGCACCTCTTGACCATGGTGGCGCACGACATGCGGCAGCCGCTCAGCGTCATCTTCATGAAGCTCAACCGGCTGCTGCGTGAGCCCGCACCGGGCGGGGATCGCCGCCGCGTGAGCGAGAACCTCGACGAGCTCCGGTTGGCCGCCGAGCGGCTGCACCGGCTCCTGGCGGGCGTGCTGGACGCCGCGAGCCTCGAGGCTGGCGAGCTGAAGCTCGTCCGTCGGCCGCATCGCGTGCTCTCGCTGGTCGACGAGGCAGCTCAGCTGCTCGGTCCGCTCGCCGCCGAGCGCGATCAGCGTGTCGAGGTCGACGTGCCGCCGGAGCTCGAGGCCTCGTGCGATGGCGAGCGCGTGCTGCAGGTGCTGTCGAACCTGCTGGGCAACGCGGTGAAGTACGCGGGCGACGGAGCACGCATCGACGTCCGCGCGTGGACCGACGGCGGTGAGGTGCAGGTCGCGGTCGTCGACGACGGGGCGGGCATCCCGGCGGGCGAGCTGCCGTACGTGTTCGATCGCCACTTCCAGGGGCGGCGCCTCGACCGCCAGGGCCATGGGCTGGGGCTCGCCATCGTGAAGGACCTGGTGCAGGCGCACGGGGGCCGCATCTGGGCGGAGTCCGCGCCGGGCGCCGGGGCGACCTTCAGGTTCACGCTGCCGCTCGCCCGGCCGCAGCAGTCACCGACCGTGCTCGTCGTCGACGACGATGAGCTGTTGTGCACGACGGTGAGCGCCATCTTGAACACGCACGGGTACCGGGCCGCCGTCGCGCACGACGGCGCAGCGGCGCTGGCCTACCTCGAGCGCGAGCCTGCTCCGGTCCGCGTCTTGTTGGACCTCGCGATGCCGGGGATGGATGGCTGGCAGTTCCTCGAGCGGCGCGCGGCACGGCCCGCGGTTCGAGCGGTGCCGGTGACGGTGATGACCGGGCAGAAGGCCGTCGTCGAGCGGCTGCGCGCGAGCGGCGCCGACGTGCTGCCGAAGCCGGTCGGCGAGCGCGAGCTGATGGAGCGTCTCGCGGGGTAGGAGCCGAAGGCCCCGCGCCGGCGCTTGCGCGTCACTACACGTCGAGCGTGGGCTGCTCGGCGAGGTACTCGCGCCAGCGGTGCACGGCGCCCGAGCGTTCCTGCTCGGGCGCGTCGGCGAGGAAGCCCAGGTTGTCCCCGAGCGTGCGCGTGAGCTCGTCGATCGACGACAGGCGCGCATCGAAGTCGGGCGACTCGAGCGCGTCGACGAGCCACTCGATGCGGCGCTTCTCGCGCGCCTGGGCCCACCAGCTCGTCCACTGGCGCTGCTGCGTGCCGAACGACGCGCGCGTGATCTCCTTCAGCGCCTCGGCCGCCGACGTCGCGCACAGCGCGTCGTCCGAGCCGGCCAGGTTGATGAGCCCCTCCACCGCGTCGCGATCGTGCAGCAGGCCCAGCGCGCGCGCCGCGAGCGAGCGGCGCAGCGGATCTCTCGACGTGAGCTCCTGCCTCAAGCCCTTCATCGACGCCTGGAACGTCGGCTCGTTCTTCAGCGCCGTCGCCGCCGCGCGCGCCGCCGAAGAGATGTCGGGCTCGAGATCGAACAGCCCGCGCAGCACGCCGTCGACGACCTCGGCGTACGGCAATGAGCCCGCCGTCAGCAGGGCGAGGTACCGCGTGTCCGAGTCGTCCGAGTCCAGCAGCGGCGCCAGCGCGGCCGCGCCCGCCTGACCGAGCCGCGCCAGCGCGCCGGGAATCGGGCCGAGCTCGTCGGCCTCGGGTCGCTCGACGACGGGCAGGCGGCTCCACCCGGTGGGGCCGGGGAACGCCTGCACGAGCGCGCGCGCCGAGGCGTCGGGCGTGCGGAGGAACTCGGCCATCGCGGTGAGGCGCTCCTGCGGATCGGGTCCGGTGAGCAGATCGAGCAGGCCGCGGAACCAGTCGGCGTCGTTCGCCTGCGGGCTCGAGCCGTCGAGCGGCGGCGCCTCGGGCACCTCGGTCTGCGCGCCCTCGGGCTGAAACGCCGGCACGGTCCCGTGCTGCTTGCGGTGCAGGATGAGCTCGCTGAACGCCCCCGGCAGGTCCTGACAGAACAGGATGAAGTCGGAGAGCTTCCGCTGCGACATCGGGCGGTGCGCGCAGTCTCCGTAGAAGACGGCGACGAGGCGCGACTTCACCTCGACCGGCCAGAGGAACACGGTGCGCGGCGCGCGGCCGAGCAGCGCGAGGTAGTGCTGCGACAGCGCGTCGGGCGGCAGCGGCCCCACGTACGAGCCGCGCGTCAGCGACACGGTGCGGAACACGCTCGCGGCGTCGAGCGGGATCGCGATCTGCCGAATCGCCGCGGCATCGCCCTCGCCGCGCGCGTCCCAGCCGTATGCCGAGCCGCGCACGACCGCGAAGCCGGCGACGTAATCGAACACGCGGCGGCCGAACGTGAGCACCACGTCGAGCAGCGCCTCGCGATCGTGCGTCGCGGCTTTGAGCGCCTGCCGCGCCTGCGCGAGCGTCCACTCCGTCGTCATGCCCGGAGGCACCGCCGCCGTCGCCGGCTGCGTGAGCTGCGGGTGCTGCGGCTGCGTCGCAGGCTGAGCCGGCGCGGTGGGCGCGGGCGGCGCGGTGGGCGCGGGCGGCGGCTCCGACGGCCGCATCTTCGCCGTGACCCGCTCGCGATCGACCTCGGCGGTGATGAGCGGCGGCTCGCCCGTCTTCCCGAACGGCTGCGTGCCGACGCCGCCGCGCGAGATGCGGCCGGGCACCGGCGTGGTGTCGGGCACGCGCTCCTGCAGCCGCTTCAGCTCGCGCTGGTTCGAAGGCGCCTGCGGGGGCACGGGCGCAGCATCGAGCTTCACCGGATCTCTCGGCGGCCGCGCCGCGGGCGCAGCGGTCAACCACTCGGGCTCGGAGGGGACCCCCGGCGGCGACGACTTCGGAGGCCGCTGCGCGCGCGGACCCGACGGCGGAGGCAGCACGCCTCCGGGGAACTTCACGTCGCCAGGCGACACCGGCGCGACATCAGGAATCTTCACCGCGCGGATGTCCGGATCCGTCTTCAGCCGATCCGGCGGAGGCATCGCCCCGCCGGGCCGCGACGCCGCGCGCGCGAACTCGGAGTACTTGTTCAGGTCGACGACCGAGGTCTCCTCGTGCTCCTCCTCGACGGCGTGCTTGCTGTTCTTCGCGTACTCCGCGTACGCGGTCGTGTCGACGACCGACGTGTGCTCCTCGAAGTCGCCGTCGGCCTCGGGCTTCTTCTTCGGCTTGCCGAGCGCCGTCGCGGGGATCGGCTCTTCCTGCGTGCCGACCGCCGGCTTGCCGCCCTTCTTCTTCGAGAGCAGCACCGGCTCTTCGACGATGCCCTGCGCGATGCGCTCGAGCACCTCTTCGCTCAAGCTCTCGTTCGCAGCCGTCGCCTCTTCGTCGGCGCTGACTGCGGCCGCGGCCGCCGACGCGTCGCTGCGGCGCGAGGGGTCGACCGCGGCGAGCAGCGCGGCGAAGCGGCTCGGCAGCGGCACCTGGTAGAGCTGCGCCATCCAGTCTTTGCGGCGCGCCTCGATCGACACCCACAGCTCGAGCGGCTTGCCGAGCAGGAAGCCGACCTCTTTGAGCTGCGCGTGCGGCACCGGGTAGCCGACCGCGAGGTGCAGCGTGTTGCCCTCGACCGAGAGCGGTACCACGTTCAGCCGCTGCGCGATCTTCAGCGGCAGCTCGCTCGCCGCCGCCTTGTTCGGCTCGAAGTCCGACAGGTTCACGAGCCGCACGCCCGAGACGTCGGCCATCGCCTGCAGCACGCCCGCCTCGGAGATGATCCCCTGCTCGAGCAGCACCGTGTCGATGCACACCCCGTCGGCCGACGCGTGACGCTTGAGCGCCTCGTCGACCTTGTTGGCCGGCAGGAGGCCCCTCGAGATGAGATGTTGCGCCAGCCGGTGCGGCATCAGTGGGTTCGCATATCAGCTTCGGCCCGCTTTCAGGCGGACGACGAAGGTCGAGCAGATGCGGTCGTGCAGCGTCTGGCTCCTGCGGTCGAACAGCCACCACCAGAAGCCCATGCCTCCGAGCGCGAACGAGAACACCGCGAGCAGCGCGCGCACGAGCGCCCGCACCGGCGACGGCGGAGCGCCGCGGCGGTCGACGAGGTTCAGGCCGAACAGGCGGCGCCCGATGGTGCGCCCCGACCACGCGACGGCGAAGAGCGTCGCGTACGCGGCGGCGACGCCGATCGAGAGGATCGCGATGGCCGCCACCAGCTTCGGAGCGCCGCTGACACGCATCGCGAACGCGTCGAGGAAGCCGGTGTCCTCGGGCAGCGGGGGCGCCTTGCCCGCGGCGAGCACGCCGAGCGCGATCACCACGTCGACGACGCCGAGCATCAGCGCGTCGGCGAGCAGCGCGCCGAGGCGGCGACCCACCGGCGCCGGCGTGGCGATGACCTCGACCAGATCGACGGGGCCCGGCTGGGTCGCGACCTCCAGAGGCACCGCGTGCTTCGGCTCGTCCGGCACGCCGGGCTGCGTGACCGCCGACAGCTCGGCGCCGGTCTTCAGCTTCTTCACCTCGCTGACGATGTCCGCCTCGATGTCGAGCGCGGCGGCGTTCGGGCGCGAGGGACGCTCGTTCTTCGTCGGCGGCTCATCGTCGAGCGACGGCGCCATCGGCTTGTCGCCCGAGGGCGGCTCGGTGGCGCGCTTGGAGAGGAACGGGTTCGGCGCGCTCGGCTGCGTGACCCCGGGAGACCGCGTCCCTCCGGGAGCGGCAGGCGAGGGTTCGGGCAGCGTCGTGCCCCGGTGCTGCGAGGAGATCTGGGTCTGGTGCAGCGACGGATCAGGCCGCGGCGTCGCCGGCGCCGACGTCTGCACCGGAGCCGCCGCGCGCGCTGCCTCGGCGCGGCGCGCGTTGATCATGTCCGGAGTCACCGGATCCATCTTCTCCGTCACGTGCTGGACGGACGGTGGCGGAGGCGCAGGCCGCGCGCCCGGCGGAGGCGGCGGCGCGCGCCCGGGGATCGACGTGCGCACCACCGTCTGCGGTTTGATCTGCGGCATCGGGCCGGTCGGCGCTCCGGCGAGCGGCGAGTCGACGACCGTCGGCCGGCCGGGTGGCGGCGCCTGCGGCAGCGCGCGGGCGACCGGGCTCGTCTCGGGGTCGGTGGTGACGTCCGCGGGCGACGGCGGCCGGCGGCCCGGCGGAGGCGGCGGCACGCGCTGCGGCACCGCGAGCGGCAGCTTCCCGGCGTCGGTGATGGCGAGCGGATCGGGCTTCGGCGGCGCCTCGATCGGCGCCCCCTGCTGCGACTGGCGCAGCGCCCGCTGCAGCACCTCGGTGTTGATCTGCGCGGTCTTCTCCTCTTCTCCGAGCTCGGCGCTCGGAGGCGCAGCCGCCGCCGGACGCTTCGGTCCGCGCAGCTCGTCGAACGACGGCACACGTGGCTCCGTCTTGGGTTGTTTCGGGTCTTCGGCCACGAGGGGAGGCACGCAGGCTACCTCACCCGAGCAGACCGTCCAGGTGCCGGATTACACTCAAGGCCGCCAGCGCGGCGGTCTCCGTGCGCAGCACCAGGCGGCCCAGCGACACGCGCTGCGCGCCCCGGGAGTCCAGCAGCGCCCGCTCGGTGTCGGACAACCCGCCCTCGGGTCCCACCACCAGCGCGATCGGCGCGTCGGGCCCGAGCGCGCGGACCGCGGCGGAGAGCATCAGCGCCTGCTCTTCCTCGTCGAGGACGAGCAGGCGCGCCTGGAGCTCGAGCGCGGCGGCGAGCTTCACCGGCGCGCGCACCTGCATCACGTCGCTGCGCCCGCACTGGCGCGCCGCCTCGTCGGCGATCTTCTGCCAGCGCGCCTGCTTCTTCGCGTCGCCGTCCGAGCTCTTCACCACCGACCGCTCGCAGAAGACGGGGGCGACGGAGGTGGCCCACAGCTCCGAGGCCTTCTGCACCACGAGCTCGAGCTTGTCGGCCTTCGGCATGCCCTGCAGCACGTGCACCTCGCGCACGCGCGGCGCCGACGTGGACGCCGAGAGCTCGAGCTCTGCTTCCGACTTCACGCGCGCGGCGTACGAACGGCCCCGGCCGTCGAACACCTCGAGGGCGTCGCCGACCGCGAGGCGGTGCACGTGGAAGAGGTAGTGGCGCGCGGCGTCGGGCAACGTCAGCGTGCCCTCTTTGGCGTCGCGCTGCAGCAGCCGGATCATCGCCGCTCGAAGTCGAGGCGCGCCCACTCGCCCTGCACCACGGGCTCGAGCGGAGTGAGGCCGCGCTTCACGTACGCCTGGGTGACGCCTTCGGCCTGGTGCGTGAGGACGCCGGCGAGCACGAGGCGCTTGCCGACCTTCGGGACGATGAGGTGCGCCAGCTCGGTGAGCGTGTTCGCGAGGATGTTCGCGACCACGAGATCGAAGGTGCCGGAGATCTTGTTCAGGCTCTTCGTCGAGATCTCGATGCCCTGGAGGTCGTTCTCCTCCGCTGCTTCCTTCGCGAGCTGCACGCTGGTGGCGTCGTTGTCGATGGCGACCACGCGCGAGGCGCCGAGCTTCTTCGCGGCGAAGGCGAGCACTCCGGTGCCGGTGCCGACGTCGAGCACGCTGGCGCCGGCGTGGGCGGCCATGAACATGTCGACGGCGGAGAGGCAGAGCGAGGTCGTCGGGTGATCTCCGGTGCCGAACGCCATCTTCGGCTCGATGACGATGCGCTGCAGGTGCGGGGGCGCCTTCTCGACGTCCCACGGCGGGCCGACCCAGAGGCGGCCGACCTGCACGCTCTTGATGCGCGTGCGCCACTCGGTCGACCAGTCCTTCTCCTCGACCTTGTCGATGGCGGTGCGCGAGCCGGCGACGGCCTTCTCGAGCTCCTTCTGCGCCTTCGTCGCGGCGACCTTGCCGTCGAAGTACGCGACGATGATCGCCTGGCCGGACGCGGGCGCGCGGACTCCGGGCATTCCTCCGGGGCCATCGCGGACCTCGAGGCCGCTCGCTCCGGCGTCGTGGAGCACGCTCTCGGCGTGCTCGAGCTGTTCGTGCTTCACGTCCGCGGTCAGTGAGAACCAGGCCACGTGCGGAACGGTAGATCGCGATCTCCCACATCGCCAGACATTGGCTTCCTGTCGCGGCGCATCGAGCCTGTTACCGTTTCGGACCATGGACCCAGGAAATGCTCCGACGCTCCAGTCGGGGCCCGCGACGCTGCGGGCGCCCGCCTCCGAGCTCCCCGGCCCTCAGCTCGAAGACCTCGTCCGCCTCGACCGCTACACCGCCGGCCCGCTGATCGGCAAAGGCGGCATGGGAGAGGTCCGCGACTGTCACGACGTCCGCTTGAACCGGCACATCGCGCTGAAGACCGCGACGACGCGCAACAAGCTGGAGCTCGAGCGGTTCGTGCGCGAGGCGCAGGTGCAGGGCCAGCTCGAGCACCCGAGCATCGTGCCGGTGTACGAGCTCGGCGTCGGCGCCGACGGAGCGCCGTACTTCGCGATGAAGCGCGTCCGCGGCGACTCGCTGTTCGACGTGCTCACGCGCCTGGCCAGCGGCGACCCCGACGCGAAGGCGCGCTACCCGCGCCGCAAGCTGCTGCAGGCGTTTCAGTCGGTCTGCCAGGCCGTCGACTACGCGCACGTGAACGGGTGGATCCACCGCGACCTCAAGCCCGCGAACATCATGATCGGCGACTTCGGCGAGGTGTACGTCCTCGACTGGGGGCTCGCCCGCCGCGTCGACGCGAAGGACGAAGAGACCGCCGGCGGCACGCTCGCGCTGCAGCCCATCGGCCTCACCACGCCGGGCTCGCTGATGGGCACGCCGGGCTACATGAGCCCCGAGCAGGTGCTCGGCCAGCCGGCCGACAAGCGCAGCGACGTCTACGCGCTCGGCGCGATCCTGTTCGAGGTGCTCACGCAGCAGATGCTCGCGAAGGGCAGCACCACGATGGAGCTGTTGCTCAACACGCGCGACGGCTGCGATGCCCGCGCGCGCATGCGGGCCCCGAGCGCCGACGTGCCGCCGGAGCTCGAGGCCATCTGCTTGAAGGCGACGTCGAGAGACCCGTCGGCCCGCTTCTCGAACGTCCGCGAGCTGCACGACGCCGTCGACCGCGTGCTCGCCGGCGAGCGCGACCTCGAGCTGCGCGCCAGCCTCGCGAAGGAGCACGCCGAGGCGGCGAAGAAGGCGCGCGAGCTGGCGGCCAGCGACCCGTCGAACGAGCTCGAGCACCGCAAGACCGCGCTGCGCGAGGTCGGCCTGTCGCTCGCGCTCGACCCGACGTACCGCCCCGCGATGGACCTGCTCGTCGAGCTGATGGCCTCGCCCCCGAAGACGACTCCGCCGGAGACGAAGACCGAGCTCGAGGAGATCGAGTCGGCGGCGGTTCGCTCGGCGTCGCGCAGCTCGTTCGGCGCCTTCCTCACCGTGGCCATCGGCCTCGCCGCGCTGATGTCGATGCACCCGAACGGGTACGTCGTCGCGAGCTGCGCGCTGTTCCTGCTCGCGGCGATGGCGGCGTTCCGCAACGGCTTCATGGTGCGAAGGCCGAGCAGCCTGACCGCGGTGCCCGCGCTGGTGATCAGCAACGTGGCCATCGCGAGCCTGTTCTTCCTCGACGGGCCGTTCACGATTCTCCCGGCGTTCGCGGCGGTGAACACCCTCTCGTTCCGCATCGCCCTCGGCGTGCGCTGGCGCAGGCTCGTCGTCGGGCTCGGCCTCGCGACGGTGGCGCTGCCGATCCTGCTCTCGGCCTCCGGCGTGCTGCCCGAGAGCTTCCGCTACGTGGGAGACAGCCTCGTGCTCGTGCCCGTCGGCCTCGCGTTTTCGGCGAAGCACACGACGTGGGTGCTGCTGTTCGGGTTCCTCGGCACCATCGGCATCGCCTCGCTCGTCGTCGGTCGCATCGTGCAGAGCAACCACCAGCTCGCGCGCTCGCGCGCGATGCAGGCGTGGAACCTCGCGCAGCTGCTGCCGCCCGAGGCCTCGGCGAAGAAGGTGATCGACACCACCGTCGAGCCGATGTGCGTGGTCGGGCGCATGCACGAAGCGCTGCACGGCCGCTGATCGAGTACGTTTCGCCCCATGCGAAAGCTCTGCTTGGCGGCGGTGATCGCAGTGCTCACGGCGTGCGGGACTCCGGGCAACGGTGGAACCGGAGGCGGCTCGGGCAGCACCGGCGGCGGCTCGGGGACGGGAGGCTCGTCCGGCACCGGCGGCGGCACGAGCGGCACCGGCGGCGGCGACGCCACGGGCGGCGGAACGGCCGGCACCGGCGGCGGCACGAGCGGCACCGGCGGCGGCACGGCGGGGACCGGCGGCGGCACGGGCGGAGCGGGCGGCACCGGCGGTGGCACGGCGACCATGACGTGGGTCGGCGCCGACGGCGGCATCTCGAGCCGCATGAGCTTCTTCACCACCAGCCGCGGAATGGGGCAGGGCGGAGACCTGCGCGGCGACGCCGGCACGGGCCTCGGCGGCGCCGATCGGTTCTGCGCCCAGCTCGCGGCCGCGGTCGACCCCGTCTTCGCCGGTCGCACCTGGCGCGCGTACCTGAGCACCTCGACGGTGAACGCGCGCGACCGCATCGGCAACGGGCCGTGGCGCAACGCGAAGGACGTCATCATCGCGAACGACGTCACGCACCTGCACGACGGCGCCGGCAACAACCTGCTCAGCGGGAGCACGAACCTCGACGAGACCGGCAACATCGTCCGGTTCGTGAACCCCGGCAACGTGCACGACATCCTCACCGGCACGACCGCCGGCGGCATGGCAGATGACGACACGTGCAACGACTGGACGGCGAACAGCGCCGCGTTCCAGGCGCGCGTCGGGCACTCGAACCGCGACGGCGGCGGAGCAGCGCCGACGTCGTGGAACTCCGCTCACGACAACCAGAGCTGCGCGCAGACCGGCACCCCGAACATCACCGCCGGCGGTGGGCGCGGCTCGTTCTACTGCTTCGAGGCCAACTGAAGCCGGCGAGGCGGCGCCAGGACAACAGACCTCACTCGACCTGCAGCGGCTGACCCGAGCTGATCCTCAACGACAGCCGCGCCGACGCCAGCTCGGTGCGCGCCTGAATCTGGGCCACCTCGGAGCTGAACAGATCGCGCTCGGCCTGAATGACGTCGATCTGCGTCGCGGCGCCGGCGGCATAACGGTCGCGGGCCACCTGCGCCGCGCGCTGGGCCGCCTCGAGCTGGGCCTTCGCGGCGTCGAGCTTGTGCAGCGCGGCGTTCCACCGCTGCCAGTCGGAGTGAATCTGATCTCGCGCCACGATGCGCGCGCGCTCGGCGCCGATCGCCGCGGTGCTCTCGTTCGCGGCCGCGACGCCCATGCCCATGAACGTCGGCGCATCGAGCCTCCACTGCAGCACGATGCCGGCGTTGTAGACGTTCGGCTGGCCCTGGAAGCCCGTCGCGTTCGTCACGCGCTCGGTGAACTGCGCGCCGACCGTCGGCAGCACCGCGAGCCGCTGCGCCGTCGCGAGCTTGCCCGCGGCCTCGGCGTCGCGATCGGCCGCCTGGACCTGCGGCAGCGCGTCGACGTTCTTCTCGAGCTCCTCGAACGGAGCCTCCTGGTGGACGTCGTCGGACGGCAGCGCTGCGGTGTCGCCGGGGTCCAGGCCGCTCAGCGTGCGCAGCGTGCGCCGCGACGTGGCGACGAGCGACTCGGTGTCGGCGACCACCTGGCGGTTGCGCTGCGCCTCGGCGCGCGCGCGCAGCATCTCGAGCTCGGTGGCGGCGCCGGCCTTCGCGCGAATCTCCTGCAGCTCGGCCTGCGCGTCGGCGACCTTCGTCGAGCGCTTCGCCGACTCGCGCACCGCGAGCGCCGCCGCATAGCCGTACCAGGCCGAGATGACCTGGCGGCGGACGAGATCGCGCGTGTACTCCTCGCGCCGCACCGCCGCGTCAGAGCCCGCCGCGCCCGCCATCGCCCGGAACCAGCGGCCGGTGTCGATGAGCGGCAGGTCGAAGCGGAACGTCGCGTCGAGCTGGTTCTTCGGAATGATGACCAGCCTGCGCGTCACCGCCTTACCGTCGGGGCCGATCACCGGCATGCTGTTCTCGTCGAACACGGGCTGGTCGAACTCGGCCGGGTACTGGTTGTTGGTCCACGCGGCCTGCGTGGTCAGCGACGGCAGGAGGGCCGTCCACGCCTGCCGGTACTCGGCGGCGGCGCGCTCCCGCGCCTCGGCCGAGATGCGCCGGTCGAGGTTGTTCTGATCGGCCGCGTCGAGCAGCTCCTTCAGCGTGGCCCCTTGAGCCGTCGACGCCACGAACAGCAGCAGTGCGGTCTTCACTTGCCCACCTCCGCCGCGCTGCCGGCCGGTGCAGTCGGCGGCGTCGCGTGCGCGGCCACCATCACCGGCGCCCGCCGCTCGCCGCGCTGCTGGAACCTGCGCCGGAACGTGATGGAGAGGTGGTCGAGCCACGAGTACGCGACCGGCACCGCGAGCAGCGTGAGCAGCAGCGAGAGCACCTGGCCGCCGACCACGACGCCGGCGGTGGCCCGGTTGAAGCCGGCGCCGATGCCCTGCGCGGTGACGAGCGGGATCATGCCGGCGACGAACGCGAACGTCGTCATCAGAATCGGGCGCAGGCGGTCTTTGTTGCCCTGCAGAATCGCCTTGAGGCGCAGCTCGTCGTCGAGCGCACGCCACAGCGGGTCGTGCAGGTTTCCCGGGTCGCGGCGGTTCGGCGGAATCACCCACTGCGCCACGAGCGGCAGGGTCATGAACAGCATGCCGAGGTACGTGAGGATCGTGTACCAGATCGGCTGGCCCTTCTTGCTCTTCGCGACCGCGCGATCGACCGCGTCGGCGGTGAGCAGGCCGGCGAGCTCTTCCTTGAGCGCGCGCCTGAGCTCGGCCTCCGGCAGGGTTCGGTCGACCTTCGCGTACGCGGCGGCGAGCTTCGGCTGCCACTCGTCGCGCAGCTGATCCGTGTGCGCGACCTGGAGGATGCCGTTCTTCTTCACGACTCCGAAGAGCACGAAGATGCCGAGGAACGAGTAGAGGTCGAGCGCCTGCCCGAAGATGATCACCGAGGCGATCGCGAACGGCAGCGTCAGCGGCAGCGAGACGAGGATCGTGATGGGGTGCAGCCACGACTCGAACTGCGCCGCGAGGATCAGGTACATGAACAGCATCGACGCGAGCAGGCCGAGGATGAACGAGATGCCGGTCTCCTTCATCAGCTTCGTCTGACCCTGCGGCTTGATGCTGAAGCCCGGCGGCAGCTTCTGGTCCTGCATGATCTTGAGGATCTGCTCACCGATCTCGCCTTCGCTCGCCCCCGGGCCGGCGTTGGCCATGATCACGAGCTGACGCTCACGCTGATAGCGGGAGATCGTCGACAGGCTCTCGTCGCGGCCCACCTTCACCACGTCGGCGAGGCTCACCATGCCCAGCTTCCGAGAAGGCACGTTGATGAGCTGCAGCATGTCTTCATCGGTGCGGTAGTCCTGCGCGGCCCGCATGCGGATGTCGTACTGCTCGCCGTTCTCCTCGTAGGCCGAGACCTTCTGGCCGGCGATGAGCAGCTGCAGCGCCTGGGCGATGTCGCTGACCTGCACTCCGAGGTCGGCGGCGCGCGCGCGGTCGATGTTCACCGTGATCTCCGGCTTGCCGGTGACGAGCGACGAGTCGACGTCGACCGCTCCGGGCAGCGCCTTCACCTTGGGGATGATCTCGTTCGTCGCCTTCTCGAGCAGCTCGAGGTCCGGGCCCGCGAGGATGTACTGGATGCGCTGGGTCGCCTGGCCGTTTCCGAACTCGTTCACGTCGGCGATGGTGACGCGCAGGTCCTTCGGCAGCGCCGGCAGCACCTGCGTGCGCACGTAGTCTTTGATCTCGCTCTGCGTGCGCTTGCGCTTGTCCGGGTCGACGAGCTTCACGTAGATGCGCGCCTGGTTCGGAGTCTTCGCGGCGTCGTCTCCGACGGTGAGCATCGTCGCGGTGACCTCGGGCACCTCGCGGATGATGCGCGCGACGCGGGCCCCGATGAGCTCGCTCGACGCGACGCTGCGCCCTTCCGGCAGGCGCACCACGACCTCGAACTGCGCGCGGTCGTCGACGGGCAGGAAGCCCTTGCGCGCCTTGCCCGCCATCGGGACCATCGACACGATCGCGAGGATCGAGGCGATCACCACGATCCACCGGTGGCGCATGATGAACGCGAGCACGCGGCCGTAGAGGTTCTCGACCGGCCGGTAGCCGACGTCGACGATGCGCTCGAGCAGCGACCGCGAGTGGTCTCCGGCGGCCTTCTGCTTGAGCCACTTCGAGGCCAGCATCGGGGTCAGCGTGAACGACACGAACAGCGACACCGCGATGGAGAACGACATCGTGATGCCGAAGCTCGAGAGGAAGCGGCCGGGGATGCCGGCCACGAAGGCGATGGGCAGGAACACCGCGATGAGCGACAGCGTCGTCGCGAGCACCGCGGTGCCGATCTCTTTCGTGCCTTCGATCGCGGCGGTCTGTGGGTCGACCCCCTTCTCTTCGACGTGCTTGAAGATGATCTCGAGCACGACGATGGCGTCGTCGATCACGATGCCTACCGCCAGGGCCAGCGCCAGCAGCGTGATGCTGTTGAGCGTGTAGCCCATCATCTTCATCAGCGCGAACGTGCCGATGATCGACGTCGGAATCGCGATGGCCGCGATCACCGTCGAGCGCACGTTGCCGAGGAAGACGAGGACGATGAGCGCGGCGAGCAGCGCGCCGACCACGAGGTGCTCGACGACCGCCTTGGTGCCGGTGCGCACCACCGCCGAGCCGTCGCGCTGCACGTCGAGCGAGTAGCCCGGCGGCAGCTCTTGCTGCAGCTCCGAGAGGCGCGCGCGCACCGCGTCGACGACCGCGACCGTGTTCGTGCCCGACTGCTTGCGCAGCGCCAGCAGCACCGTCGGAGCGCCGTTCCACTGCGCGCTCGTCTCGACGTCCGCCACCGTGTCCCTCACGTCCGCGAGCTCGTCGAGGCGCACGGCGCGGCCGTTCTGCTCGCGAATGACGATGCTCCTGAGCTCGTCGACCGACGCGACGCGGCCCTTCACCTTCACGGTGAGGAAGTCGCGGCTCGTGTCGACGCGGCCACCCGGCAGCGTCATGTTCTGCGCGCCGATGACCGCGGCGACTTCGGTGGGCGGAATGCCGAGCGCCTTCAGCTTCACCGGGTCGACCTGCACGTCGATCTGCCGCTTGCGGCCGCCGATGAGCACGACCTGGCCGACGCCGCTGATCGACTCGAGCCGGCGCCGCACGACGCGGTCGGCGAGGTCGGTGATCTCGCGCACGTCCTTGTCCTTCCCGTTCAGCGCGATGAACAGAATCGGAATCGCGTCAGGGTCGAACTTCTGCACGATGGGCGGGTCGATGCCCTTCGGCAGCTCGGCGAGCACCGTGTTGACCTTCTGCTGCACCTCTTGCGCCGCGACGTCGACGTTCTTCTCGAGCACGAACTGCACCAGCACCTGGCTGAAGCCTTCGCTCGAGTTCGAGCGCAGCTCGTCGACGCCGTTGATGGTGTTCACCGCACCTTCGATCTTGTCGGAGATGCTCGTCTCGATGTCTTCCGGCGACGCGCCCGGCAGCACGGTCGTCACGACCACGACCGGGAAGTCGATCTTCGGGAACTGGTCGACGCCGAGCTGCGTGACGAACACGCCGCCGACGACCATCGTGACCAGCGTCAGCACCGCCGCGAAGACGGGGCGCCTGACACACAGCTCAGCGAGCCATTGCATGGTGGTGGGTCCTTGAAGTTGTCGCTACTGGATGGAGGAGCCGTCGCGCAGGCCCGGCGGCGGTTTGACGATGACCTTCTGGCCGGCCTGAAGCGGCTCGAGCACCGCGACGCGGCCGTCCTTCTCGACGCCGGTGCGCACGACCATCTCGTACGCCTGGCCTTCGCGCGCGAGGAACATGCGCTTCACCGGCCCTTCGGTCTTGATGGCCTCGAGCGGGACCGTCGGCTGGTCCTCTTCTCCCGTCGCGAGCAGCACCGTCGCGAACATGCCCGGCTTGAGCGAGAGGTCCTTGTTCTCGGCCTGCGCCTCGATGATGAGGTCTCGCGTGCCGGCGCGCAGCGCGGGCGACACGAACTTCACCGTCGCGGGGAACTTGCGGTCCGGGTACGCCGAGACGTCGAGCTGCAGCGTCTGCCCCGGCTGCACCTGCGCCACCGCGCGCTCGGGCACGCTGATCGAGACGCGCACCGGGTCGATGCTGAAGATGCTCGCGACCTTCGAGGCCGGCTGCACGTACTCGCCGACGTTCACGTACCGCTCGCCCACGATGCCGTCGATCGGCGCGCGGATGATGGTGTCGCCCGCCAGCTTGCCGGCCAGGTCGGCGTTCGCGCGCGCGGCGTTCGCCTGGAACAGCTGCGCCGTGCACTGCGCCTTCTGCCGGTCGTACTCGGCCTTCGCCATCGCGCCCTGCTTGAAGAGCGTGTCGGCGCGGTCGCAGTCCTGCTTGGCGGCGGCGACCTGCGTCTCGGCCGCCTGAGACTGCGCGCTCGCCGCGGCGGCCTGGAAGCCGGCGGCCTTGCTGTCGACGATCGCGAGCACCTGGCCCGCCTTCACCGGCATGCCACGCTCGACGTACGTCGTCGCCACGCGCCCCGCGACGTTCGCGGCCACCTCGCTCTGACGGTCGGCGGTCACCGAGCCGGTCAGCGTGAGGTAGCGGGGCATCTTCTGGTGCACCACGTCGGCGGTCGCGACCGTGACGGCGGGCAGCGCCTCGGTCTTCGGCTTCGACGGCCCGTTGGCCTCGCCCCCTTCCGGCTTCTTGCAGGCGGCGACGGCGAGCAGCATCACGGCGGCGGTGAGGGTCGTTCTCATGCGAGTCTCTTCTTCGAGGGTGCGAGGCCTTTGGAGATCAGTCGAGCGAGGTATCGGGTGTAGCCGTCGAGGCGGGGCGGGGCGCCGCCCATCAGCTTCGACATGTGCTGCATCATGATCGGCATGTGGCCGGCCCCGAAGACGGTCATCGCGACGTGTTCTGAATTCGGAATTTCGGCGAGCCCGAGCTTCTTCGCCCGGTCGAGCCACGACGCGAACAGCTGAACGGCGCGGATCAGCGGTGCCTTCCCCATCATCTTCTTGAGCTGCTCCTGGGGGATGCCGCTCTCCCGGAGCGCGGCCATGCAGGGCCAACATTCCTGGAGAAATTGCATGTGGGCTTCGATGATTTCGTGAAGTTGTGTTTCGAAGGGCCGCTCGGCGTCGGGGCCCTGCTCGAGCAGCTCGATGAAGCGGGGGCGCTCGGGCAGCGCGAGCGCCGAGAGCAAGAGGGCGTTGCGACTGCCGAAGCGCTTGAAGAGCGCCGGAGTCGTCACGCCGAGCCGCTCGGCGATGAGCTCGAGCGAGACCTGCGGCCCCTGCTCGAGCACACCTTTGCGCACGGCATGGCGTATCTCGTCGTCGGAAACGAGGCGGGGTCTGGGCATGGCGCGGGTTAGTTAGTAACTATTCACTAACTAAGTGCAAGCCCCGGCCTGAAAGAACTGATCATCCCGCCCATTAGTCGGCGGCCAACGAATCCGAGTGCCGGGCGCGTCGATTATGGTGTCAAAGGCGACCCGTCGATGCCCCGTCAGAAGCAACCGCTGGGAGATCCGAACGCCACGCAGCTCGCGACGGCGCGGGTCACGTTCGACGAGGGCGGTCACGTCGAGCCGCAGTGGCTGACGTCGCTCGCGGACGGGATGCTGACGCCGGCGCTGCGCGACGAGGTGCTGGCGCACCTTCAAGGCTGCGAGCGGTGCCGCAAGGTCGTGGCCGAGCTGGCGCAAGACGCGACGGTGCGCCACGAGCCGGGCGCGCCGAAGACGGTCGAGGTCGAGGCGGTCGACGGGGGCCTCGTCGGCAGCCGCGTCGGAGAGTACGAGGTGCTCGAGAAGCTCTCCGAGGGCGGCATGGGGGTCGTCTACCGCGGCGTCCACCCGGTGCTCGGCAAGCCGGTGGCCATCAAGGTGCTGCAGCCCGAGGTCGCCAAAGACGCCGACAACGAGCACCGCCTGCTCGCCGAGGCGCGCGCGGTGAGCGCGATTCGGCACCCGAACATCGTCGACGTCTTCGCGTTCGGGAAGCTGCCGGACGGCCGCCAGTACTTCGTGATGGAGCTGCTCAGCGGCCAGAACCTCGCCAGCATCGTGCGCTCGGGCGGCCTGGAGCTGGACAAGGTCGTCAACGTGCTCGAGCAGGCGACCAACGCGCTCACCGCCGCCCACGCCGCCGGAGTCGTGCACCGCGACATCAAGCCCTCGAACGTCTTCGTCACGCCGATCCCCGACGGGCTGCACGTCACGCTGCTCGACTTCGGAGTCGCGAAGGGCGTGCAGAAGCCGCTCGGCAACGCGGTGACGCTGCCGGGCGCGCTGCTCGGTACGCCGGGCTTCATGTCTCCGGAGCAGGTGATGGGGAGAGAGGTCGGCCCCGCGACCGACGTCTACGCGCTCGGCTGTGTGGCGTGGCTGCTCATCACCGGGCGCGAGGTGTTCTCCGCGGTCGCCGACATCGACGTGATGCGCATGCACTGCGAGGACCCGGTGCCGCCGCTCGCCACGGTCACCAGCGTGCACCGCGGCCTCGCCGAGGTCGTCGACGCGATGCTCGCGAAGGACCCGGCGCAGCGGCCGAACGCGCCCGAGGTGCGCCGCCGCCTCGCCCGCGTGCGCAAGGACCTGAGCGTGCCGGCCACGGTGGTGCGGGTGAGGCGGACTCCGCCGGGGACCGCTCAGGTGACGGTGAAGGAGCTGCCCGCGGTGGCCGAGCCGGTGACGCCGGCGAAGCGGCGCGTGTGGCCCATCGTGCTCGGAGTCGTCGTCGCGCTGCTGGGCTTGGGTGGGCTCGTGGCGTGGAAGCTGGTGCTGTGACGTCACACACCGGGATCCCGAGCCCGGCCGCTCTCAGCCCGGCGGCAACAGCCGGGACAACCGCTCCGCCAGCGACGGCTCGAGCAGGCGCCACAGGCTGTCGAGCTCCTCACCTTCGAGCGCGAGCTGAGCGGCGAGCCGAGCCCTCGTCCCCTGCAGCACCTTCTGAAACGCGGCCTCCATCCACCGCATCGCGGTCGTCCGGTGCGTGCCGAGCGCGCGGCCGATGTCCTCGAGCGGCAATTGATCCACGTACCGCATGCGCAAGACCGTGCGCTCCTTCGGGTCGAGCGTGGCGATGGCGGCCTTGAACGCCCGGGTGAACTCCTGCCGCTGCCTCGCCTTCATCAGCCGCACGTCGGCGCCGACCTCGCCCGAGGCGCGCACGACGAGCTCGTCGTCTCCGACGTGGGCGTCGGGCTTCTCTCTGCGCCGCGCGTCGACGGCCAGCGACAGCACCACCGTCCGCAGCCACTTCACCAGCGCGCCGGAGCCCCCGTACGCGCGCAGCTTCGCCGATGGCCCGACGAGCAGTCGCTGCCGCGCCTGCTGCAGCACGTCTTCTTCGACGCCGCGCGAGCATGCGCGCAGCCGCCGGTCGAGCTCGCGCAGCGCCGCGGCGTCTCCTTCAACGGCGGCCCACGCCAGCGCGAGGTCGGGCAGGTTGACGTCCTCCAGGCTCGCCTTGCCGAAGCGCCGCTCGAGCTCGGCCGCGAACGCAGCGGGCTTCGCCGTGGTGCCTTCGAGGGCTTTGAGCGCGCGCGTCGCCGCAGCGAGGTACATCGGGCCACGCATCCTAAGGTGGAACGCAGCTCCACGCCGGTTCGTCACGACCCTCACCGTGCTCGCCCTCGCCCTCACGCTGCCCGACGTCGACGATCTGCGCCGCGCCTCGGCCAACGAGGTCTACGGCGAGCGCGCGATGCTCTGGCACGGGCTCGCACGCGACTTCCTCCTCTTCCAGGAGTCGCGCGGCCAGCATTCCGCCTTCCATGCGGCGCTCAAGGCCGGTGCTCCGCCGAAGACCGACACGGCGGCGTTTCACGCCTTCCTCAAGAAGGTGCGGAAAGGCGATGTCGTCCGCGCCCCGTGATACCAATCGGTAACACATGCGCATGTTGGTCGTGGTCGCGGTGGTCGCGTTCAGCGCTGCCGCCGAGGAACCCGCGAAGAAAGACGTGAAGGAGCTGTCCCTCGAGGACCTGCTCGAGACCCCCATTGCGGTCGCCTCGCCGACCGCGGCGCGCAGCACGCGCGAGTCTCCGGGCGTGGTCACGGCGATGACGCGCGAAGAGATCGTCGCCAGCGGCGCGAGAGACCTGCTCGAGGTGCTGCAGCTCATCGCCGGCTTCTCGTTCCACACCGACGTCGAGGGCGTCGTCGGCGCCGGCTTCCGCGGGCTGTGGGGCCACGAAGGCAAGGTGCTGCTCATCGTCGACGGCATCGAGATGAACGAGCTGCTCTACTCGACGGTGCCGTTCGGCAATCGCTTCCCGGTGCAGATCATCGAGCGCGTCGAGGTCATTCGCGGTCCGGGCTCGGCGATCTACGGCGGCAACGCAGGGCTCGCGGTCATCAACGTCATCACCCGCGGCGCGAAGGAGCTCAGAGGCTTCGAGATCGGCGGCCGCTACGCGCAGAGCATTCGCGGCCTGTCGGACCGCTCGATCGCGGTGTCGGGCGGCTACTCGTTCGAGTCGATCGGCCTCGACGTCGCAGCGAACATCGCGCTCGGGCACGGCCGCCGCGGCCACGGCCGCTACGAAGACTTCTCGGGTCAGAGCTTCGAGATGGGGGACATCGCCGCGCTCGACCCCGCCGTCATCAACCTCGACCTGAAGTGGAAGGGCCTGCAGCTCCGCTTCCTCTACGACGACTACCGCATCGGCTCGCAGGACGGCTACGGGCCGGTCATTGCCACTCCCGCCACGGTGCGCTTTCGCACCCTCGGCGCCGACCTGCGCTACCGCTTCTCGCTGTGGGACCGCGTCAAGCCGACCGCCTACGCGCAGTGGCGGCTGACGACTCCGTGGGAGGTCACCGACGAGGCGAGCGAGCTGCACTACCGCAAGTCCGCGACGCGCGTGAAAGCGGGCGCGATGGTCGAGGCGACGCCGCTCGACGGCCTCGAGCTCACCGCCGGCGTCGAAGGGTGGGGCGACTTCGCGTGGCTCGACTCCGACGTCATCGTCGGCACGCAGACGGACTTCGGCGGCCGCTCGAGCGTGAGCTACGCGAACGTCGCCGCCTACGCGCAGGCGCAGTGGGACAACCCGTACGTCAACGTCTCCGCCGGCGGTCGCTACGAGTGGAACAGCCAGGTCGGCTCGAACTTCGCGCCGCGCATCGCGCTCGGAAAGCGCATCGAGCGGCTGCACCTCAAGGCGCTCTACTCCGGCGCGTTCCGGTCGCCCGGCATCGAGAACATCAACCTGAACCCGGGCATCACCGCCGAGCGCAGCCAGGTGCTCGAGGCCGAAGCGGGCCTGCAGTTCACCGACTTCCTCTACGGCAGCATGAACGCGTTCTACATGCGCCTCGAGAACCCCATCGTCTACGGGGTCGACCCGCTCACCAGCGACGAGAGCTACATCAACGCCGGCCCCGTCGCGACCGCCGGCTACGAGCTCGAGCTGCAGCTGCGCGGGAAGTACGGCTTCGCGCGCGCCACCTACTCGCTCGTGCTGCCCGCCGAGAACGCGGTCGACACGTACCGCGTGCCCGGCCGCTACGACGCGCTGCTCGGCTTCGCGGCGCACAAGGTCACGCTGATGGGCCTGTGGCGCGTGTGGCGCGGGCTGCAGCTCGGCGGCAGCGCGGTGTACTTCTCCGAGCGGTACGGCTTCTTGACGCCGGGCCCGCCGGACTCCGAGGGCAACCCCGTCGGCCGCCTCGGCCAGCAGCCGCAGACGCTCGCCGCGAACGTGTGGCTCGGTTACCAGGGGCTGTTCCTCTCCGGGCTCGACGTGTCCGTCGGCGTCGACAACCTCTTCAACGCTCCGGTGGCGTACCTGCAGCCGTACGACGGCGGCCACGCGCCGCTGCCGGGTGGAGCGCGCACCTTCTACGTGCGCCTCTCGTACGCGCTGCGAGGCGGCCCGTGAAGCTCGCCGCGCTGACGCTCGCCGTCGCGCTCTCGGCCGAGAGCGCGGCGGTGCCGGTGAACCTGCAGCTGATGGTGATGCTGAAGGTGCTCACCTACGACGCGAACTTCGCGGCGCACGCGTCGAGCCCGTTCGTCGTCGCGGTGCCGTACGCCAAGGGTGACGAGTCGCGTGCTGCCGACGCGGTCGCGAGCGCGAGGCGCATGGACCTGAAGTCGATCAACGACCGGCCGCTCGAGTTCGTGCCGGTCGCGGTCGCAGACCTCGGCGGCATGAAGCTGTCGGCGGTGCTGCTGCACGCCGGCATGGCCGACGACGTCGCGCGCGACGTGCTCGCCGCGAGCGCTCGCGCGAAGTGGTACTCGCTCTCGCTCGACGAGCAGCACGTCGTGAAGCACGGCGCGCTGCTCGGGGTGACCAGCAGCGCCGGCAGGCCGCAGGTCGTGGTGAACATCACCACCGCGCGCGCCACCGGAGTCGAGCTCGCGCAGGCCGTGCTGAAGGTCGCCCGCACCTACCAGTGAGGGCGAACGCCGGGGGCGCTTGCGCCCGCGGTGTGGCGTTCGTGCGCCGAGCGCCGAGGCAACCCCGCGAACAGTCGTGCGGGCGCGCGCGATGCAGTCTCACACCGGCACCATGCGTTCTTCCGGACTGCTCATCGTTGCGGCTGCAATGACGTTCATCGCCCTGGGAGTGTTCGCCCAGACCGGCGCCGGGCCTGCGCCCGGCCAGCCCGGCAGCACGAGTGGGACGACGTGGTCGCCGACCGGCAGCCCGACCTCGCCCGGCGCGGCGCCCGGCTCGACCGCAGGCCAGGTGCCCGGCTCGACGTACACGACGCCGCAGCAGCCGATGACGATTCAACCGCCGACGTCGGTGCCGGTGCCCGGCGTGCCCACGCCCGGAACCCCCGGCTCACCGGGGACCGTCAGCCCCATCACGCCGACGAACCCGTACGGCCTGCCGGCAGGGATGCCGTCGCAGACGGCGCCCTATGGTGAGGCCGGTAGTCCCGGCGTCCCGGCGGGCTTCGGCGGAGGCGTGGGAACGCCGACGATGCCCAGCGTTCCGACGGGAGCGGGCGGCGGCATGGGCGGCGCGGCCGGCATGGGCGGCATGGGCGGCATGGGCGGTACGGGTGGCGCCGCGGGCGCCCCAGGCGCCGGTGGTGGCATGGGCGGCGGCGGCGGCGGACCGATGAACTTCCCCGTCCCCGACGGCGGCTTCACCTGAACGACAGAAGGAGCAAGAAGAAGATGGGAACCGCATACAAGAACGACAACAGCAACATCGATCAGCTGAACAGCTTCCTCCGCGGCGAGATGTCCGCGGTCGAGACCTACCGCATCGCGCTCGACAAGCTGGCGATCGACAGCCCCGCGCGTGGCCGCCTCGACGCGTGCCGCCAGTCGCACGCCGAGCGCGTCGCCGCGCTGCGCGCGAAGATTCTGGCGCTCGGCGGCAAGCCCGCGGACGGCTCGGGCCCCTGGGGCGCGATGACGAAGGCCATCGAGCGCAGCGCCACCGCGCTCGGCGACGTCACCGCCGTCGACGCGCTCGAGGCGGGCGAGGACCACGGCCTGCGCGACTACCGCAGCGACCTCACCAAGCTCGGCCCAGAAGCGCGCGAGCTCGTGACGATGCAGCTGTTGCCGCAGCAGGAGCAGACGCACCGCACGATGAGCGAGCTCAAGAAAGAGATGCACCGCTGAAAGTTCGGGTCCGCACGCGAACGCGAACCCGAACCCGGTCTCTCAGCTCTTCCGACGCCGGCGCGCCACCCACGCGAGCATCAGCAGCAGCGCGGGGAACGGCGCGCCCGCTCCGCAGCCGCAGCCGCCGCCGCTGCCTCCGACGATGGTGAACTGCAGCACGTCGCCGTAGACGGTGCCGGCGTCGTTCGCGGCGACGGCGCAGAAGTAATACGTCCCTTCCGGCACGCCGGAGATGTTCTTGCTGAACGTGACGCTGTCCGTCCCGCTGCCGAGGTCGACGTTGTCGCCGGTGGTCTTCTGCCCGAACGTCTCGCTGCACGTGCCCGGGTTCTCGGGGCCGAACTGGAACCACGCCTGCGTCGCCGACCCGCTCGGGTTGCCCAGGCCGTTGACCGTCACGCTGCCGTCCGCCTCGGGCATCGCCGACACCGTCTGCACCACCGGAGTCGCCGCCGGCGTCCTGAACGACTGGACGCTGCCCATCGCCGCTCCGCCGACGTTCGACGCCAGCGCGCAGTAGAAGTACTGCGTGTTGGGCTTGAGGTCCGTGACCGCGAGGTCGAACGGCAGCACGGCCACGCCCGACCCGATGGTGACGCCGCCGGTCGACGGCACGCGCGTGCCGAACGTGTCGCTGCACGCGCCGGGATCCGTCGTGTCGTAGCGGAACCAGCCGATGGTCTGCGTGCCCATCGGGCTCGCCCGGCCGTTGAAGGTCGCGCCGCGCGCGACGAGGTCGGTCGCGGCTTCCGTCGTCACCACCGGCGCGGGGGCCTCGACCATGAAGCTCTGCACCGCCCCGAACCCGAAGCCCACGCTGTTCTGCGCGATGGCGCAGAAGAAGTACGTCTGGCCCGGCGTGAGGCCGCTGATGTCCTGCGACCAGCCGACGTCGGTCGTCCCCGAGCCCAGCGCCATGCCGCTCGCCGCCGGGGCCCGCGTGCCGAACGAGTCGTTGCACGTGCCCGGCGTCGTCGTCGCGTAGCGGAACCAGCCGGTCGTCTGCGCGCCGTTCGGGTTCACCGAGCCGTTGAGCCGCGCCATGCCCGCCATCACGTTCGTCGCCGACGACGTCGTGACCGTCGGCCGGCCTGGAGTGCGGAACTGCTGCAGCGCGCCGAACGCCGTGCCCGCCGCGTTCGAGGCGATGGCGCACACCCAGTACGTGGTGCCCGCCTGCAGGCCCGTCACCTGCTGCGAGTACATCGACGGCGCCCCGCCCGCCGCGACCATCGTGCCTCCCGTCGGCGGCGTGCGAATTCCGAACGTGTCGTTGCACATGGCCGGCTGCGTGGTCGAGAAGCGGAACCACGCCGTCGTCGCCGCGAAGTTCGGGTTCACCGAGCCGTTGAGCGTCGCCGCCGTCGAGGTGACCGCGCTCGGCGCCTGCGTGACGACCGTCGGCGGGCGCGGAACCGTGAACGACTGCACCCCGCCGAACGACGTGCCCACCGAGTTCTGCGCGATGGCGCAGAACCAGTACGTGGTGCCCGCGGTGAGGCCGGTCAGCACCTGCGTGAACGGCTGCGCCGTCGTGCCCGCGCCCAGCGTCGTGCCGCCGCTCGCCGGAGCGCGCGTGCCGAACGAGTCGTCGCACGAGGCCGGCTGCGTCGTCGCGTAGCGGAACCAGCCCGTCGTCGCGTCGCCGCCCGGGTTCGCCGAGCCGTTCAGCGTCGCGCCGCCGCCGTTCACCCCCGACGCCAGGTTCGTCGTCACCGTCGGAGCCGCCGCCGGCGCCGTGAACGAGAGCACCAGGCCGAACGCCACGCCCACCGAGTTCTGCGCGATGGCGCAGAAGTAGTACGTGGTGCCGGGCAACAGGCCGGTCACCGCCTGCGAGAACGTCGCCGGCGCGCTGCCCGCACCGAGCGCGACGACGCCCGTGCCCGCCGGAGCGCGCGTGCCGAACGTGTCGTTGCACGTCACCGGGTTCGTCGCGCTGTAGCGGAACCACGCGTTCGTGGTGAGGCCGTTCGGGTTCGCCGAACCGTTGAGCGTCGCGCCGCTCGAGGTCACCGACGTCGCCACAGACGACGTCACCGTCGGTGCCGACGGCGTGGTGAACGACAGCACCGTGCCGAACGAGGTGCCGATGGAGTTCGAGGCGATCGCGCAGAAGAAGTAGGTCGTGCCCTGCGCGAGGCCGGTCGCGGTGAGCTGCAGCGTCTGCGGCGTCGTGCCCGCGCCGAGGTTCGTGCCGCCCGATGAAGGCAGCCGCGTGCCGAAGGTGTCGTTACACGCGCCGGGGTTCGTGGTGCCGTAGCGCAGCCACGCGGTGGTGGTCGCGCCGTTCGGAGTCACCGAGCCGTTCAGCGACGCCGCGCTCGACGTCACTCCCGTCGCCGCGTTCGTCGTCACCGCCGGGGCCCCCGGCGTGAAGAACGTCAGCACCGCGCCGAACGACGTGCCGACGCCGTTCTGGGCGACGGCGCAGTAGTAGTACGTCGTGCCCGGCGTGAGGCCGGTGAGCGGCTCGCTGTACGTGACCGCGACGCTCCCCGAGCCCAGGCTCGTGCCGCCCGCCATCGGGGCGCGCGTGCCGAACGTGTCGTTGCAGCTGCCGGGGCTCGAGGTCGAGTAGCGGAACCAGCCGGTCGTCGCCGACGAGCGGGGGTTCGCCGAGCCGTTCAGCGTCGCCGTCGTGCTGGTGACGCCCGTCGCCGCCGTGGTGGTGACCGCCGGGCCCGCCGTGGTGGTGAACGACATCACCGCGCCGAGCGTCGTGCCGAGCGAGCTCTGCGCGACGGCGCAGTAGTAGTACGTCGTCGCCGGCGCCAGGCCGGTGAGCTGCTCGTTGAACGTCACCGCCGAGGCGCCGTTGCCGAGCATCGTGCCGCCGGTCGCGGGGAAGCGCGTGCCGTAGGTGCTCGTGCAGGTGCTGATGAGCGTCGTGCCGTAGCGGAAGTAGCCCGTCGTGTCCGCTCCGCGCGGAGTGCCCGAGCCGTTGAGCTGCGCGCCGCTCGACGAGACGCCGGTCGCCGCCACGGTGCTGACGAGCGGCGGGCCGGCGGTGGTGAACGAGGTCGGCACGCTGAACGAGGTCCCGACCGAGTTCTGCGCGATGGCGCAGAACCAGTACGTGGTGCCGGAGACGAGGCCGGTGAGGCTCGTCTGGTACGGCTGCGGCGTCGTGCCCGCGCCGAGCGCGATGCCGGTCGCCGGGCTGCGCGTGCCGCCGGTGTCGCTGCACGTCGCCGGCATCGTCGTGTAGTAGCGGAACCAGCCGGTCGTGGTGCTGCCGTTCGGGTTGGCCGTCGCGCTGAGGGTCGCCGTCGTGCCGGTGAACGTCGTGACCGGGTTTGCCACCACCGTCGGGGCCGCCGGCGTCGTGAACGAGCGCACCGCGCCGAACGAGGTGCCCGCCACGTTCTGCGCGATGGCGCAGAAGTAGTACGTCGTGTTGCCCAACAGCGACGTCGCCGTCTGGCTGAAGTTGACGCTCGCCGTGCCCGAGCCGAGCGACGAGCCGCCGGTGCCGGCGGGGAACCGGGTACCGAACGTGTCGTTGCAGGTGCCCGGGTCGGTCGTCGAGATGCGGAACCAGCCGGTCGCCGTCGCGTTGTTCGCGACGCCCGTGCCGTTCAAGACCGCGGTGCTCGCGGTGACGGTGCCCGGCAGGTTCGTCGTCACCGTCGGCGCCGTCGGCGTGGTGAACGAGAGCACCGTGCCGTACGCGGTGCCGATGCTGTTCTCCGCGATGGCGCAGAAGAAGTACTGCGTCCCCGGCATCAGGCCGGTGACGGCCTGGTTGTACGTGACCGCCGCGTTGCCCATGCCGAGCATCGAGCCGCCGGTCGGCGGCGTGCGCGTGCCGAAGGTGTCGTTGCACGTGCCGGGGCTCACCGTGTCGTAGCGGAACCAGGCGGTCGTCGCGTCGGCGCGCGGGTTCGCCGAGCCGTTGAGCTGCGCGCCCGTCGAGGTCACCAGCGTCGCGGCGCTCGTCGTCACCACCGGCGTGGACGGCGTCACGAACGACTGCACGGTGCCGTAGCCCAGGCCCACCGCGTTCTGGGCGATGGCGCACCAGTAGTACGTGGTGCCCTGGGTCAGGCCCGAGATGGCCTGCGAGTACGGGGCCGGCATCGAGCCCGAGCCGAGCATCGTGCCGCTCGCGCCCGGAGCGCGGATGCCGAACGTGTCGTTGCACGACGTCGGCGCCACGGTCGAGTAGCGGAACCAGCCGGTGGTCGCCGCGCCGCGCGGGTTCGCTTCGGCGTTCAGCGTCGCGCCCGTCGTGGTGAGCATCGTCGCCGGCAGCGCCGCGACCAGCGGCGCCGCGGTGGTGGTGAACTGCACGGGAGCTCCGGCGCCGGTGCCGCTCGAGTTCGACGCGAACGCGCAGACCCAGTAGCTCGTCGCGGCGAACAGGCCGCTGATGGGCTGCGAGTACGGCACCGGCATCGTGCCGAGGCCCAGCGCGGTGCCGCCGGCCGACGGCGCGCGCGTGCCGCCCGAGTCGACGCAGGTGGTGCCCGGGTTCGTGGTGTACCAGCGGAACCAGCCCGTGCTCGTCGCGCCGTTCGGGTTCGCCGTCGCCGAGAGCGTCGCGCTGGTGCTGCCGAGCACCGACGGAGCGAGCGTCACCACCGTCGGGGTGATGCGCGTCGTGAACGAGACCGGAAGACCGAACGAGGTTCCGATGCCGTTCGAGGCGATGGCGCACACCCAGTACGTCGTGCCGGGGCTGAGGCCCGTGATGGCCTCGCTGAAGGAGACGCCGCTCGAGCCGCTGCCCAGTGCGGTGCCTGCCATCGCGGGCGCGCGCGTGCCGAACGTGTCGTTGCAGGTGCCGGGGTTCGTCGTGTCGTAGCGGAACCAGCCGGTCGCCGCGTCACGGTTCGGGTTCGCCGAGCCGTTGAGCGTCGCGGTGGTGGTGCCGATCGGCGACGTCGTGCTGGTGGTGACGATCGGGGCTCCGGGCGTGGTGAACGACTGGATGCCGCCGAACGTCGTGCCGACCGCGTTCTGCGCGATGGCGCAGTAGTAGTACGTGACGCCCGACATCAGGCCCGTGACGGCCTGGGTGAACGGCACCGTCGTCGTGCCGCCGCCGAGCATCGAGCCGCCCGTGCCGCTCGGCGCACGCGTGCCGAACGTGTCGTTGCACGTGCCGGGGTTCATCGTCGAGTAGCGCACCCAGCCCGTGGTGCCCGCGCCGTTCGGGTTCGCCGTGCCGCCGAGCGTCGCGCCGGTCGCGGTCACCATCGTCGGAGGCGTCACCGTCGTCACCGCCGGCCGGTCGGGCGGGGTGAAGAACGAGAGCACCCCGCCGAACGACACGCCCACCGAGTTCGAGGCGATGGCGCAGTAGAAGTACTGCGTGCCGGGCGTGAGGCCTCCGATGGCCTGCTGGAAGCCGACCGGCATCGAGCCCGACAGCGTGGTGCCGCCCATGGTCGGGTAGCGCGTGCCGAACGTGTCGTCGCAGCTGCCGGGGTCGGTGGCGCTGAAGCGGAACCAGCCCGTCGCGGTCGCGCCGTTCGGCACCGCGCTGCCGTTGATGGTCGCCGTCGTCGCCGTCACCGGAGTCGCCGCGTTCGTCGTCACCGCCGGCGCGTTCGGCGTCGAGAACGACAGCACGAGGCCCAGCGTCGTGCCCACCGAGTTCTGCGCGATGGCGCAGAAGTAGTACGTGGTGCCCGGCGTGAGGCCCGCCAGCGTCTGGGGGAAGGGCGTCGGGGTCGTGCCGCTGCCGAGCGAGATGCCGGCGGCCGGCACGCGCGTGCCGAAGGTGTCGTTGCACGAGACCGGGTTCGTGGTCGAGTAGCGGTACCACGCGGTCGTGGCGTCGCCGTTCGGGTTCGCGCTTCCGTTGAGCGTCGCGCTGGTGCCGCCGACCAGGCTCGCCGCGAGCGTGTTCAACGTGGGCGCCATCGACGCCGCCTTGAACGTCAGCACCGCGCCGAAGCTCGTGCCGGCCGAGTTCTGGGCGATCGCGCAGTAGTAGTACGTGACGCCCGACTGGAAGTTCGAGTCCATCACCGAGAACGGCACCGACGAGAGGCCGTTGCCGAGCGCAGTGCCGCCCATCGCGGGCAGCCGCGTCCCGCCGACGTCGGTGCACGAGGTCGGCATCGTGGTCCACACGCGGAACCAGCCCGTCGAGCTCGCTCCGTTCGGCACCGCGGTCGCGTTCAGCGTCGCGGTGTTCGTCGTGATGCCCGTCGCCGCCAGCGTCGTCACGCTCGGGGCCGTCGGAGACGTCGTGAACGACACGACCGAACCGAACGAGAGGCCCACCGAGTTCTGCGCGATCGCGCAGTAGTAGTACGTGGTCGCGAGCGACAGGCCCGTCAGCACCTCGTTGAACGCCACGTTCGAGTTGCCGGTCGGAATGCTCGCGCCGCCGGTGCCCGAGGGCATGCGGGTGCCGAACGTGTCGTTGCAGGTGCCCGGGTTCGTGGTGCTGTAGCGGAACCACGCGGTGGACGCGGCGCCGTTCGGGTTCACCGTGCCCTGCAGCGTGGCGCCCGAGCTCGAGATGCCGGTCACCGTCGACGTCACCACCGTCGGAGCCACCGCCGGCGTCGTGAACGACAGCACCTCGCCGAAGCCGGTGCCGACGCCGTTCGAGGCGATCGCGCAGTAGTAGTACGTGTTGCCCGGCAGCAGCGTCGCCGGGTTCAACGAGAACGGCACCGACGTCGAGCCGTTGAACAGGTTCGTGCCGGTGCCGAGCCCCAGCGGCGCGCGGGTGCCGAACGTGTCGTTGCAGGTGACCGGGTTCGTGGTGCTGTACCGGAAGTAGCCCACCGCGCTCGTCACGCCCGCGCCGTTCGGAATCGCGCTGCCGTTGAGCGAGGCCCCCGTCGCCGTGATGGTGGTCGCCGGCAGCGTGGTGACGGTCGGAATCGCGGGCGTCGTGAACTGCAGCACCGCGCCGAAGCCCGTGCCGACGATGTTCGTGCCGATCGCGCAGACGTAATACGTCGTGCCCGGCGTCAGCCCGCTCAGCGACTGGAAGAACGTGTTCGAGCTGGAAATGACCGTGCCGCCCGTACCGGCCGGCGCGCGCGTGCCGAACGTGTCGTTGCACGCGCCGGGGTCCATCGTGCTGTAGCGGAAGTACCCCGTCGCGGCGGAGCCGTTCGCGACGAGGTGCCCGTTGACCTGCGCCTGCGTGCCGTTCGTGAACACGTTCGCCACGTTCGTGGTGACGGTCGGGACGTTCGGGGTCGTGAAGCTGGTGACGCCGCCGACGCCGACGCCGACGCTGTTCTGTGCGAGCGCGCACACGAAGTACGTCGTGCCGGGGGTGAGGCCGGTGATCATCTCGCTGAACGCCTGGCCCGACGCCTGCGCGGCGAGCATCGTGCCGCCCGCCGCCGGAGCGCGCACGCCGAACGTGTCGTTGCAGGTGCCCGGGTTCATCGTCGCGTAGCGGAAGTACGCGACCGACGCCGCGCCGCGCGAGCTCGCGGTGCCGTTGAACGTCGCGGTCGTGCCGGTGACGGCGGAGACCAGGTTCGTGGTCACGGCCGGAAGCTGCGCCGGCGTCGTGAACTGGACGACGGTGCCCTCACTGGTGCCGACGACGTTGCCGCCGACCGCGCAGTAGTAATACGTGGTGCCCGGCGTGGTGCCGATGGTGAACGCGTAGCTCTGCGTCGTGGTGCCCGAGTACCCGGCGGACGAGGTCGAGTCCGGCAGCATGTTGCACGCGGCCGCCGTGGTGCCGTAGCGGAAGTACACGTTCGTCGTCGCGCCGTTCGGGTTCACCGAGCCGTTGAGCGTGACGTTCGTCGGGTTCACGTTCGTCGGCATCAGCGTCGTCATCGCGGGCAGCGCCGGCGTCGTGAACTGCAGCACGGCGCCCAGGCCGGTGCCGACGCTGTTGGTCGCGAGCGCGCAGTAGTAATACGTCGTGCCCGGCGTGAGGCCGGTGATGCCCTGGCTGTACGAGCTGGCCGAGGGGATGTTGGTGCCGCCCATCGCCGGAGCGCGCGTGCCGAACGCGTCGTTGCACGTGCCCGGGTTGGTGGTGCTGTAGCGGAAGTAGGCGGACGCGTTGGCGGTGGTGGACGAGCCGATGCGGGCGTCGACGGTGCCGGTCAGCGTCGCCGAGATGCCGGTGAGCGACGAGACGCCGCCGGTCGTCACCAGCGGCTGGTTCGCGGTGGTGAAGCTGCGCACCGAGTTCGTGCCCGTGGCCACTCCGGTGCCGGCCGAGTTCGAGGCGATGGCGCAGTAGAAGTATGTCGTGCCCGGCGTGAGGCCCGAGACGCCCTCGAAGTAGGTGACGCTGTTGTTCCCTGCGGCGACGGCGGTGCCGCCCGCCGCCGGCACGCGCGTACCGAACGTGTCGTTGCAGGTGCCAGGGCTCGTCGTCGCGTAGCGGAACCACGCCGTCGTCGGGGCGCCGCCCGGGTTCACGCTGCCGTTGAGCTGCGCCGTGGTGCCGGTGACCAGCGTCGCCGCGCTCGTGGTCAGCGTGGGCACGATCGGCGGCGTCGTGAACGTCAGCACCGTGCCGAACGAGGTGCCGACGCCGTTCGAGGCGATGACGCAGAAGTAGTACAGCGTGCCGGGCAGCAGCGACTGCGCGGTGTTCGTGTTGATCGCCACCGGCGTCGGCGTGTTCGTGGCGCCGAGCGACGTCTGCGACGTGGCGGCGCCGAACGAGTCGTTGCACGTGCCCGGGTTGGTCGGGCTGAAGCGGTACCACACCGCGGTGCCCGAGCCGTTCGGGTTCACCGTGCCGTTCAGCGTCGCGTTGAGGGCGGTGATGGAGGTCGCCGCTTGCGTCGTCACGGTCGGCGGCGACGGCGTGGTGAAGGTGCGAAGGGTTCCGAACGACGTGCCGACGCCGTTCTGCGCGATCGCGCAGTACCAGTACGTGGTGCCCGGCATCAGGGCCGTCGCCGTCGCGCTGAACGAGACGTACGTGCTGCCGCTGCCGAGGTTGCCGCTCGTCGGGCTCGTCGCGTTCACGCGGGTGCCGAACGCGTCGTTACAGGTGCCCGGGTCGCTCGGGGCGATGCGGAACCAGCCGGTGCTGGGAGAGCCGTTCGGGTTCGCCTGGCCGCGCAGGCTCGCGGTGGTGCCGGTGATGCTCTGCGGCAGGTCGGTGATGACGGCGGGCACCGCGACGAGCGTGGTGAACGACAGCACCGGGCCGAACGTCGTGCCCTGCGAGTTCGTGGCGATCGCGCAGTAGTGGTACGTGATGCCGGCCGCCAGGCCGGTGATGACCTGCGAGTAGGGCGTCAGCGTGTTGCCGCTCACCATCGCGCCGCCCATCGCCGGAGCGCGGGTGCCGAACGTCGCGTTGCACGAGCCGGGGTTCACGGTGTGGTAGCGGAAGAAGGCTGTCGTCGCGGCGCCGTTCGCGGTGACCTCGCCCTCGAGGGTGGCTCCGCTGCTGGTGACGTTGGTGGCCGAGATGGTGTCGACCGTCGGCGGCTGAGCGGGCGTGGTGAACGTCAGCACCGCGCCGAACGTCTTCGCGCCCGCCGTATCCTCGGCGATGGCGCAGAACCAGTACTGCGTGCCGGGCAACAGGCCGGTCGTGCTGACCGAGTACGGGACGTTGGCGGTGCCGTTGCCGACGCCGGTGCCTCCGAGGAAGGGGACCCGGGTGCCGAACGTGTCGTCACAGGTCGTCACCAGCGTGGTGCTGTGCCGGAACCAGGCGGTGGTGGAGACGCCGTTCGGGTTCACCGCGCCGTTGAGCTGGGCGCTGGTGGGGCCGACCAGCGAGGCGGCCGACGTGGTGGTCGTCGGCGCGGCATAGGCCGACGCAGACACGAATACCGTGAGCAGGGCGACAACGGCTTGATTCGACATGGATTTGGGTTGCAGCTTGGGGGGTAGCGCAGGCGAGCGAGGAAAGGTTCGGCGGTAGACCCCCCAGAGCGCTGGAAAGTGCAATCCGACCGGCTATCCTCGCCCGCGCACCTTGGAGCGTTTTCAATTTCAGGATCTGGCCGTCACCTGGTCACAGGATGGCGCCAAAGAGCAGCTCTTCTTCGCCGGGAAGAGCAACAGCCGCCACCCCGCGCTGATCATGGGCCCGATGTGGACTCAGGTGCTCTCGGTGGCGCAGCAGGCCGGCCACCTCATCGAGCTCGACTTCGTGAAGCTCGAGCACTTCAACTCTTCGACCATCTCGGCGCTGGTGCAGTTCATCAACCAGGCCCACGACGCCAAGGTGAAGATGATCATCCGCTACGACGGCGCGTTGAAATGGCAGTGCATGTCCTTCGAGGCGCTGCAGCGCGCGATCGCCGCCTTCGGCGAGGACAGCGTCAAGTTCGTGCGGCAGGGGTGAGCCGTCACGCCTGCGTCGTGCTCGCCGTCGACGCGCCCTCGAACAGCACCACCATGAAGACGTACTGCGTCCACGGCGTGTCCTGGCGCTTGTACGGCGCGATGGTCAGCATCACCTGCAGGTTCGGGCGCTGCAGCAGCTCTTCGGGCCACTCCACGTCGTCGAGCGACGACGAATAGAACTGCCACCCGCGCACCGGCTTGCGGATGATCTGCACCGCGTCGGCCATCAGGCGCTCGACGCCCTCGGTCGGGCTGAGCTTCGTGTCGCGCACCTCGGCGGCGACCAGCTCCGACGTCTTGGTCGGCAGCTGCACCCACTGCGCCGGAGCCAGGCCCCGCCGCGCCCGCTCGGCGTTCAGCTTGTCGAACAGCTGCTGCTGCCGCGCCACCGACGGCGACGGCTCGTCGAGCAGCGAATACGTGCAGATGAGCGCGTCGACGAGCCCGCCGCGGTCCACCTGCCCCAGCGCGAGCACGCGCGCGTCCTTCGACAACAGGTCCTGCCGGCCGCCGGGCAGCTCGAGCAGCGCGGCGAGCAGCTCGGCTGCACCTTCGGTGGCGACCTCTGCCGAGGTGAAGTGCCCCTGCGTGACGGCGCCCTCGACGCGCCACCCGGCGATGAGGCCCATCGCGATGCGGTCGAGCCGCTCGGCGTCGTGCGTGAACTGCGCCGCGACGTACGGCGCGACGAGCGAGCGCGCCTGCTCGGTCTGCGCCGCCGAGAGCATCATCGGCTGCAGCCCCAGCCGCGCGCGCTGCTGGTTGAGCGCCTCGAGGAAGGCCTCGACGCTGCCGTCGCGGGCGACTCCGACGCTGGGGCGGACGAACTTCTTGTCCGGAGCGCGGCTCGACCACACCAGCGTCGTCAGCACCGGGTACCCGAGGAAGCGGCCGGGCTCGCGCGCCCAGATGCCGACCCAGTCGTGGTGGCTGCCGGCGCGCACCGGGCAGGCGAGCTCGAAGTACGGCAGCTTCACGGTCGGGTTCTTCACGCACTCGACCGAGTCGCCCTCGCCCTGGTTGATGCGCGCCCAGACGGTCTCGGTCGGCTTCATCATCTGCCCGCGCACGCGCACCACGTCGCCGTCGGGGTAGATGGAGATCGGCTCGAGCCGCACGTCGTCGATCGCCCACGAGAGCACGAAGCGCGCCTTGCCCTTCTCGCGGTGCACCGCGACGCCGGCGTGCGCCCCGGCGGGGACGGACGGCAGCGCGTCGACGACGCTCTTGCCCCACTGCTTGGCGAGCTCGGCGTCGCTCACGTCGTCGGGCACGTCGCCGTAGAGGTCCCACGTCTGCACGTGAACGCTCGGGCTGCCGCAGCGCGCCTGGATGAACGTGCGCAAGAGCACCCCGGGCGAGGCGCCGTCGTGGGCGAGCGTGAAGCGCGCGCGCTGCGCCGAGATGCACGTCAGGTCCTCCGAGAGCTGGAAGCGGCCGCCGGCGTTCGCGAGCACCAGCTGCGTGAACGGCGCCGAGGCGTCGGCGAGCGGCGCGTGCTCGACGCGCTCGGGCAGCGCACCGGCGAGCTCCCACTCGGCCACGCTCGCGATCTTGCGGCTCGCCGTCTCGGGGACGGGGCTCTTCGCGATCTCCTCGAGCTCTTCGGGCCGGGTGAACTTGTTCTGAGACGCACAGGCGACGACGCAGAGAAAGAGGAGTGGAAGGCCGCGCATGGCGCGCGACTGTAAACGACCTTCGCGCCCGGTTGGAGCCGTTGCACACCAGGCCCCCGGCGAGGGTCTCCTCTCCCACAACGGGGCTGACCCTCGACGCCCCACCCAACCAGGAGATGCACCCCATGTTTCCCCAGATGCGCGTCTGCGCAGCGGCCGTCGTGTTGTCTTTGACCGCGGGCTGCGGAGTTGCCGAGCTGTCCACCTCGTCAGCGAAAGAGGGCGACCCGTTCTTCGCGGTCTCGCGCGGCGCGCTGACCGCGACCAGCGACGCCGGAGCGGATCATGCGGGCGACAAGGAGCACTTCTACCTCGCCATCGCGAAGAGCGAGCTCGGCAAGAAGTGGTTCATGTCCGGGTATCTGACGCAGTGGTACCCGACCGAGTCTCCGCACACGCCGATGCGCTCGCTCGGCACGCGCGTCGTCACGTTCGCGGTGCAGAACGGCAAGCTGTACGTGTTCGACGCGACCGACGGCAAGGCGTGGAGCGACGTGCTCGACCCCACCGTCGTGGTCGAGGCGTACCCCATCGTCACCGACTACGCGCCGTTCAACGCGCTGCCGAACGCCGGCTCGTACGTGCTGTTCGACCCGAGCGCCGGCCAGAACCGCTTCGACATCGTCAGCGACGACTTCGCGCAGATGTGGTTCGCGCGCTTCGAGGTCGACCTCTCGTTCCTGCAGAAGTTCAAGAGCCTCGAGGGCGGCGCGAGCTGGGAGCAGGTCTTCACCGGCCACACCGAGCTCGCCGGCCCCGGCATCCTCGCGTACGAGCAGCCGTTTCGCGGCTCGGGCACGCTCAGCGTCACGCTGCGCCGCTACTCCGAGTCGCAAGGCTTCCAGCCCACCGAGTTCGGGCAGCAGCAGCAGTACTACTTCCCGAGCTCGAACTTTCAGCTCGTGAAGAACGAGGCCCAGTACAAGCGCTACACCGCGAAGTGGAACATCAAGCCGGGCATGACGCCGATCCCGTGGCGCATCTCGCGCGAGCTGCTGCAGATGCAGGCGGACCCCCGGTACCAGGGCATCGATCTGCAGGGCGCGATCAGCCGCGGCGTCGAGAGCTGGAACGACGCGTTCGGCTTCCCGGTGTTCACCGTGTCGCTCGCCGGCGCGAACGAGTCGCCCGGCGACGACGACAAGAGCTTCATCGTCGTCGACCGCAACCCCGGCAACCCCTACGCGTTCGCGAACTGGCGCGAGAACCCGAACACCGGAGAGATCCGCGGCGCGTCCGTCTACTTCTCCGCGACGTTCGTGGCCGGCGCGCTCGAGCACACCGCGGACGCGGGCGAGCTCGCTCCGATCGACGCGGGCCTCGTGGTGCCCGACGCGGGGACTGCGCCGGCGCCGTGCGCTCCGCCGGTGGTGGTGAGCCAGGTCTTCGGCGGCAACTCGTCGACGGGCGTGGCGAACCAGGACTTCGTCGAGCTGCACAACCGCACGGGCCAGGCGGTGTCGCTGTCGGGCTGGTCGCTGCAGTACGCGTCGGCGAACGGCACGTCGTGGCAGGTGGTGCCGCTGTCGGGCTCGATTCCTCCGAGCGGGTTCTTCCTCGTCGGGTTCGCCGCGGCGACGGGCGGCACGGCGCTGCCGGTGACGCCGGACTTCAGCTCGCTGATCAACATCAGCGCCTCGGCTGGCAAGCTCGCGCTCGTCGCGTCGACGACCGCGCTTTCGGGCGCGTGCCCCGCGGCGGGCGCGGCGGTCGACTTCGTCGGCTACGGCGCGGCGAGCTGCTCGGAGGCGACGCCCATCTCCGGCGCGTCGACGACGCAGGCGGTGGTGCGGCGTGATGCCTGCGTCGACACGGACTCGAACGCGACGGACTTCCAGGCGCAGGCCCCGGCGCCGAAGAACTCGGGCTCTGCGGCGCAGGCGTGCACGTGCACGGCGGCGGCTCCGCCGATGACGACGGTGTTGGACCCGTTCGGCCTGGGCAGCCCGTCGTCGAACCCGACCGGCCACGCGATCTCGTGGCAGGCGATGCCGCTCGGCGCGACGTGCGCCATCGGCGACCGCGCCCCGGTGAAGCTGCCGGCCGGCATGACGCGCCGCGAGTTCATCGAGCGCTACATCGAGCACACCATCGCGCACGAGATCGGCCACACGCTCGGCCTGCGCCACAACTTCCACGGCTCGCTCACCGACTCGTCGGTGATGGACTACGTCGCCGCCGACGACGCGGCGTCGAACCCGAAGCCCAAGGCGTACGACATCGCGGCGGTGCGCTTCCTCTACGGGCTCGACGCGACGCCGCCCTCGCAGCCGTTCTGCACCGACGAGTCGCGCTCGGCGCTGGCGACGTGCGACATCTACGATCGCGGCGCGAACCCGCTGGCGACCGACGTGGCTCCGCGCTGGCAGTCGCAGGTCCGCGCGCAGCTGGCGCAGACGCGCAGCCTCACGTTCGGCGACATTCACCGCATCACCCGCTACGTGCGCGGGCCGCAGGACGAGGCGCAGCGGCTCGAGGCGTTCAACGCGTTGATCGGCGACGTGGCTCCTCCGCTGCAGCCGGCGATCACCGGGCTGTCGCCGAACGCGGCGGCCTGGGCCGACGCCGTCGCGCAGATCGTGCTGTCGAACCTGTTCCTCGACGGCGCCGAGTACCGCGACGAGCTGCAGGTGAATCCCTCGCTCGTGGACGCGACGTTCCGGGCGCGGGTGATCGCGGTGGCGAAGGGCATTCTCACGAACTCCGACCGGCAGCGCTCGTTCGAGGCGCGGCGCACCGCGGTCGACGTGCTGAAGCGCATGCAGACGTACGACGCGCTTCAGGCGCTGATCGAGGCGAAGGCGCCGATCGCCGCCGAGCGGGCGACGTACAACGCGACCGGCCAGGCGCTGTGCGACGACCTCACCCGCCGTATCGACGTGAGCATCTCTCCCTACTTCGTTCAGTAACGGGTCGGAAACGGCATCTGCCGTGCAACCTCCCACGGCGTCGCCGGCGCATCTGCTGGCGGCGCCGGGCATTTTGGCCCGGAGAAGTTCACTGGGAGGTTACATGTTCGAGGACGGAGGGGATTTGGCGGTAGCGGAGCGGCCGCTCGCCAAGCCCGTGGTGAAGCCCGCTCAGACCGCGCTGCCGGAGAACGTGGCGGCGGCGATCGGCACGAAGAAGAAGCGCAAGTGCCTGGTCACGGCGCGCGACATTCGCCGCTTCGCGCAGGCGATCGGCGAGCAGCTGCCGCCGCCGGCGGACGAAGACGACGCGGGGCTGATCGCTTCTCCGCTGTTCTGCCAGACGCTCTCGTACGACGAGCTGCCCGTCGAGATGCTGCCGGCCGACGGCTCGCCGGCCGAGCTCGACGTGCCGGTGCCGGCGAAGCGCCTCGTCGGCGGCGCCAGCGACTTCAAGCTGCACCGCCGGGTCCGCGCCGGCGAGCTGCTGTCCGTCGAGACCGAGCTGAAGGACGTTCAGGTCAAGAAGGGCAAGAGCGGAGTCCTCTACCTGCTCGTGATCGAGACGCGCGTCACGGACGCGCAGGGCAAGCCCGTCTCCACCGAGACCGCCACCTACGTGAAGAGGCCCTGACGACCATGACCACCATCGAAGCTCCGATTCAGACCGTCGAGGCCGGGCTGCGCACGCTGCCGGCGCCGCTGCCCGAGCTGTCGTTCAAGCCGACGCACGCGCAGGTGTTCATGTTCAGCGCGGTCACGTGGAACCGGCATCACATTCACTACAGCGACGAGGCCGCGAAGGCGGAAGGCCACACCGGCGTCGTCGTGCAGCGCGGGCTGATCGGCAACTTCCTCGCGCGCATGCTGACGAAGTGGCTGGCGGGGAAGGGCGAGATCCGCGGCCTGTCGTGGAAGGTCGTGAAGAGCGCGCGGCCGGGCGACGAGCTGCGCTGCCGCGGCGAGATGACGTCGATCATCGAGCGCGACGGCCAGCGGCTCTACGTCTGCGCGCTGCGCGTCGTGGACTCGCAGGATCAGCTGCTCGCCGAAGGCACTGCAGAGCTCGAGCTTCTTTGAACGGAGGGGACGCACCACATCATGGACACTGAGTCTGGTTTGTATTCGTCGGCGAAGGCGCTGTACCGCGCGATGCGCAAGCACCCGTACCTGGGGTTGCTCCACCTGCCGCTGGCGCGGGCGAAGCACCGGCAGCTCTTGCAGCAGGCGCGGCGCAGCGATCACCACACGTACACGTGTTTCTACCGCTCGCCGCCGCAGCTCGATGCGATCTGCGGCCCGGTGGCGGACGCGCTCGAGGCGAAGGGCGTGAAGCACGCGGTGATCAACGTGTTCGCGGCGTCGACGGGGGCAGAGGCGTACACCATCGCGTCCGAGCTGATGCACCGCCGGCCGTCGCTGGACTTCACGATGCGCGCGTCGGACCTGCACCCCGAGACGGTCGCGCAGGGGCGCTCGGGCGCGTACACGCTCGAGGAGATCACCCAGGGCGCCGAGGTGCCGGAAGACTTCATGAAGCGCACGTTCGCGCGCGACGCGGACAAGTACGTCGTGAAGATGAACATCCGCGCGAAGGTGAAGTTCGAGCAGGAAGATCTGCTGAGCCCGTCGCTCGCCGAGAAGTACGGCGGAGCCGACCTCGTGCTCGCGCAGAACGTGCTGTTCCACCTGCCGCCGCAGATGGCCGAGGCGGCGTTCTCGAACGCGCTGAAGACGGTGAAGCGCGGCGGCTTTCTGCTGATCGAGGGAATGGATCTCGACCTGCGCGTCGAGCTGACGGCGAAGCACGGGCTCGAGCCGCTCGACTACAAGGTGAGGGAGATCTACTCCGACGCGCGGCGGCACGTGCCCGAGAACTGGTGGGACTACTACTACGGCTCCGAGCCGTACTCGCCGTTCGCGACGGAGCGGGTGCGGAGGTACTGCAGCATCTTCCGGGTGCCCTGAGGGGAAAGCCGGGGACGGTGGTCACGCGCACGGGCTCGTCGGGTAGGGGGTACGACTCGACGGGCCCGGGTGCGTTCAAGGGGACGTCTTGGGGGAACGGGTACTGGAACGCGGACTTGCACGCGTACCTGTTCCTGTCCCCGCGCCCGGTCACGTGAACGAACCCGGGCCCGTCGAATCGTTCACGTCCCCGTCGCCCGAAAAACCGTCCCCGGCTCTTCAGGAGCTCAGCTTCGCGCCGGCGGCCTTGGCAGCATTCCTCTGCCTCGTCCCCATGCGCACCAGCTCCGACCAGGCGGCATCCTCGACCGTGAGCGAGAAGCTCTTCCTCCCTCCGCGGTGGACGCCGCTCAAAGTCCCCACCCGCTGGTACCCGCTCTTCTCGACGCCGCGCAGCGACCGGTAGTTCGTGTCATCGACGAACCCCATCAGCCGCTTCTTGCCCTCGGCCTTCATCAGCTCGAGCAGCTTCAGGTGCCGCAGCCCCTGGTACGCCGTGCCGCGGTACTCGCGCGTGGTGTAGCCGTTGTAGTTGTAGACCATGTCGTCCGGCATGTTGAAGTGCAGGCCCCAGCGCAGCTCGATCAGCGGCGACGTGCACACCCACGTGTAGCCGACGAGCTTCTGCCCATCGAGCTGCAGGAGGCAGCGGCAGTCGTGCTCGAGCGTCGCCTCGACGTCCCACGGGTTGAAGCCGGGCTCCTTGCGCTGCTGGTACTGCGCGAGCTCCTCGGCCGAGGCGAAGCGGAACGTGTGGTTCGCCGCCGCCGCCGCCGCCGACTCGGGCGCCGGCCTCGGCTGCGACAGCACGATCAGGATCATGCGGAACGAGTCGGGGCCGCGCAACAGCCCCATCGCGCGCCGCGCGAGGTGCGTCGCGGCTCCCTTCGGGCCGAGCTGCTTGACGACCTCGTTGGCCTTCGTCCACGACCCCTGCAGCGACTCGGTCGCCTGCTTCAGCGCCGGCTGGTGAAAGATGGCATTGCTCATGTGTGGTGATTCCTCCCCGTGCGCGGAGGAGGTAACCGCCCGCACGCCGCGAAGCACGTCACACGCGCCGTTCCCGCGCGGTGACGGTCACTCCTCGGGAGCGCCCCACAGCATCGCGTCTTGCCGGGCGATGCGCTCGTCGCGCGCCTTCTTCTCCTCGGCCGTCAGCGGGCGGAAGCGGTGCAGCAGGAACTCGCGCGAGTCTTCGGTCGAGGCGCCGGGCCGCAGGTTCTCTTGCTGGCGCTCGAGCCGCGCCTCGATGCGGCCCATGATGCTCTCGCGGCTCTGGCCCTTCTTCACGTCGATCGCGACGGTGAAGTTGCCGTACTGGAACGCCAGCGTCCCGTCGGCCTCGGCCTTCTTCGCCGGCATCTTCACCTCGAGGATCAGCTCGTGCTGGTACCCGCGGTCGTCGAGGTCCACCACCGCCAGGTCGTTCTTCAGCTGCACCGTGATGCCCGGCACCTTCGACTGCACGTCGAGGCGCACCCGCTGCAGCGCCTTGATGCTCTCGGCGTACTCGCGCAGCTCGTCGCGCTGCGCCTTCACGTACGACGGCTGTTTCTTGTCGACGAAGATGCTGTCGGGCAGCGACGCGACCTTCTTCAGCACCGCCGCGTCGGCCTTCGTCAGCCGGCCGTTGGGCGCATCCCAGGTGACCGCGGCGGTGAGCTTCGCCGCGTCGGGGTAGTCGATTCGTTTGTCTTTGAGCGCGCTCGGTACGACGCGAGTGAGCTTGGTGGCCAACTGTCACCCTCCAGACGCGATTCACACTACAGGAATCGCCTCAGGCAGGGAACCGCCCTCGCGCCGGGGCTACAGCTTGAAGCGGGCCATCACGTCCCGGAACTCGGGCTGCCAGTCACGCCCCGGCGACCGGCCGAGGCCCAGGCGCGGGCCGTTCGCCCCGACCCAGCGCTGAATCAGCGCCTCGGCGGCGAGCCGGTCGGCCGGCGTGAGGTCGTCGAAGCGCGCGCCGTGGTTCGCCCCCGGCGCCATCACCTTCATCGTCTCGCGCGCGTCGCCCACCTCGAGCTGCCCTCCCGTCCACGGGTCGAGCTCGCCGTAGATGAAGAGGAACTTCGAGCCGTGCCTTGCGACCCAGTCCTGCACGTCGCGCATCGCCCGCGCCTCGTACTCGGGCACCTTCACCGAGCCCAGGCTCAACGGAGACGTCGCCGGCAGCGCCGGCACCGGCCCGAGGTCGACCAGGTGCTCGCGCGACGCCCCCTGCGAGCCGAGCTCGTTCGTCGTCTGGTACACGTAGCCGAACAGCTCGTCGCTCTCGTGGCCCGACAGCGACTGGTCCGAGTAACCCTCGCCCGCCATCGCGTAGTACGCGACGAGCTGCTGCATGTCCGCCGGAGACGCCGCGATGGCCTCGTACGCCGGGCAGCCCTGGTCGGGGTCGTCGAGCTCTCCGTACTGGAACAGGCCCCAGCTCATCATGCCGGTGACCTCCCACAGCGCGTTCTCCGCGCCGCCCATCTTCTGGTACGTCCCGCGCAGCTGCGGCGCGAACGCCGCGCGGTTCGCGATGATGCCGCGGTCGATCTGCCGGAACACCTCGCGGCACGCCGCGTAGCGCGCCCCGCCGACGTTCTGCAGGAACGTGCCGTACCGCGGGTCGGCCATCGAGTACGAGATCGGCGTCACGTACGGCACGCTGCCGTCGGTGTCGCAGGGGAAGAAGCGGCGGTGGAACACCGCGGTCATGCCGCCCTTCGAGTGGCCCGTGCTCAGCCACTTGCCCTTCAGCACCGGCTTGAGCAGCTCCACGATGCGGTGCGAGTCGAGCGCCGACTGCACGATGTCGAGCTTCGAGAAATCGCGCGACGCCGGCGTCGACGTGCCGAAGAAGCGGTGCTCGACCTCGACCTCGGTCGCGTTCAGGTGCCTTCCCAGGTCCGACTTGTACGAGAACAGCGTGTAGCCCGTCGTGTGCAGCACCACCGGCGCCGCCGCGCCCGCGTACGTCACCAGCAGCCGCTGCTCGAACGTCTCGCCGTCGGGCCGCGCGTGGTCCACCGGCTGCGTCACGTCGACGACGTACGTCTCGGGCTGCGACCCGCGCACCGCCCGCACCCCGGGAATGCAGTTGAGCCTGCCGAGCAGATCCGCCGCCGCGCACTGCGGCTCCGCCGGCAGTGCCGGGCAGCTCAGCGGCACCGGGTCCGACGGCAGCGCCAGCGCGAGCAGCGTCGCGCGCACGTCTCCGCCCGCCGGGCTCTCGAGGCACAGCGCCTTCGACAGGTCGTGCAGCACGAGGGCGCCTTCGGCGGGCTCGCCGTCGCACGGGCCCGCGAGCGCGCCGTCGACGCGCAGCACCGCCGCCGTCGCGCCGCTCAGGCCCTGCAGCTTCGAGAGCTCGACCTCGAGCCGCTGACCCGCGAGCGCGGCTCCGCTGAACGCGATGCCGGCCGCCGTGTCGAGCACCGTCACCGGCTCGACCGCGCGCGTGCTCGAGGCGTCGAAGCGGCGGTGCCGCGCCAGCACCTGCACCTGCAGCGAGAGCGGCTCGCTGGCGTACGCGCAGAACTCTCCGCGCGGAGCGAGCAGCACCGTCGTGCGCGCCTCGCCCTTCGGCACGTTCACCACCTCGAGCGCGTCTTCGTTGCCGCAGCTGCGCAGCTCGAAGCGGGCGTCGTTCGCGCCCGCCGCCGCCCGGATGCGCAGCCACCGGCCCCACGTGTCGTCCGGCGCGCTCGCCGACGCCGGAGCGAGCTGAAGCTTCGTCGACCCCGCCGCGAGCTGCACCTCGGTAGCCGGCTCCGCGCGCACCGACAGCCCCGCGCCCGACTGGTCGAGCCAGCCGCTCGCGCGCACCGAGAGCTCGACGTCGGCGTCGGTGACGAGCTCGAGCTTGCCTTCGGTCAGCGGCAGCAGCGCCACGGCGCTCTGGCCGTCGGCGGACACGGCGAGCGACACGCCGCCGCTCGTCACCTTCGCCGCCCCCTTCGCGCGCACCGACACCACCGCGGCCTGCGCCGATGCAGGCACGCCGAGCGACACCACCGCCTTCTCCCCCGCCTTCGTCTCCGCGCGCACCGCGCGATTCAAGGAGAGCGGGTGAAAGCCGTCGGGGTTCGTCGTGAACTTCACCGCCGCCGTCACCGCCGACGTCTTCACCGCGCCCGCCGGCGACACCGGCGCCACCGGAGCCACCGGCGTCTGCAGCTCCGGCACCGGGGTTCGTCCACACGCTGCTGCGAGCACGGCCACCACAACGAGTCGTCGGATCGACATGGCTGCCGGCCTTGAGCAAACGCATCGCCAGCACGGAAGGACGCGAAATCACGTGAGCGGGTAGGCGCGGGTACGACGCTCCTGCCCTGATCGACGCCCCCGTTAACCGAAGACTGGCGGTTACGGCAGCGGCACGCCGGCCCGCTCTTTTTTGCCCTTGATGTCGAGCTCGGCGATCGGGCTCTCCGCGAGCCTCTCGGCCAGCTCGGCCTTGCGCGGCACGAACGCGGTGCCCGTCGCCGCCATCGGCGCGTCCTTCTGCACGCCCGGCCACGGCCCGCCCCACCGCCCGCGCACCGGGTTCGTGCACGCGATCGGCCCCTTCCACGCGTGGCGGATGGCGTAGCGCCCCTGGAAGTTGTTCTGCACGTACGGCACCGCGCCCTGCTCGAGCTTCACGCCGTCGCTCAGGTGCTCGCGGCCGCCCGCGATCGCCGGCGCCGCTTTGAACACGAGGTCTTCGCCGAGCGACGACTTGTCGTAGCGCGCGTGCAGCCGCGTGAGCACGAAGCCGTACGCCGCGAGCCCACGCCGCTGCATGAGCTGCCGCTTCACGTTCGCGATCATCTGGTCGACGTACTGCTTGTCCTCGGGCTTGAGCTTGTCGGCGTTCTTCACCTCGATCTCCGGCAGCTCGTTGTCGCCGAGCAGCACGTCGCGCCCGAGCACGTCGAGCTCGGTCTCGTTCAGCGGCGGCAGCGGGCACGGGTCGCACGACGCGCTCGACCAGGCGTACTCGGTGACCACCGCCTTCGGGTTCTTCTGCAGCGTCCGGTCGAAGAGGCTCGCGTAGAACGGCCCGAACTCCGACTTCGCGCTCTCGTGCAGGTCGATGTTCGTGGGGATGGTGACGTTCGGGTAGTTCGCCACCTCGTAGCGCGTGCCCTTCGCCAGGATGTGCACGATGAGGTCCTGCTTCGCGCCCGCGTTGATGAGGCCGAGGCGGATCGGCAGCGTGAACTGCTCGCTGTCGTAGTGGAACCGCAGCGGAGACAGCTGCGCCTGCCCGTCTTTGAGCTCCACCTTCGAGACGTCGACCTTCGCGACGAAGAACTTCCACCCCTGCTGGATGTACGGCTTGAACAGCGGCTCGGCGCCGGCGGGAATCTTGTACTTGTTGTCGCGCAGGAAGCGGTCGAGCCCGAGCGCGTCGTTCGCCGAGAGGATGACGATGTCGTACTCGCCGACGGTGAACTTCGCCTCGATGGTGACGCCGTAGTCCCTCTGCACCTCGCGGTCGTCGAGCTCGAGGCGGGCCCCCGCCGCCTTCGACGGTGCGCTGCTCTTCTTCGCCCGCATCGGGTGCGGCTGCCAGCACGGGTCCTGCTCCCAGTACTCGACCAGCCGCGGCGCCGCGAGCTTGTCGATCTTCGCGAAGACGTCCTTCGTCAGCGTCTTCACGTTCTCCTTCTGCAGAATCACCGGCACCGGCACCACCATCGCGAAGTCCTTCGCCGGGCCCTGGTAGTTGTTCTGCATCGAGAGCACCGTCCGCAGGCCCTCGCGCATCAGCACCACCTGCGTCGCGTTGTTGAACAGCTGCTGGTCGGCCCCCGACACGTAGAAGCCGCAGAACGCGTGGGCCGCGCTGGGTACGGTCAGGGTCGCTGCGGACACTGCGAGCAGGAAGAGCAGGCGCATGGACGACGCTTGTACCCCGGCACGAAGCTCGCCGTCGCCGCCTGCGCGGCAGCGGCTCGAAGGGCCCGCTCGGGGTGGCCCACGAGCCTTCGCGTGCCGCGGATTATGCTCGCCCTCGTGCGCAGACTCTCCCTGCTCCTCGTCGTTGCCGCGTGCACGAAGCCGTCGCCGCCACCGGACCCCGTGTGGGCTGAGGGGGTGGCGAAGTTCCGCGCCGGCCGCGAGAAGTCGATCGGCGGCCCCGAGGGGTGGATCTCGCTCGTCGGCCGCTTTCAGCTCAAGAACGGGGCCAACACCATCGGCGCGGACCCGAAGTGCCTCGCCGTGCTGCCGGCGGATCGATCGCCTCCACTGCTCGGCACCATCAACCTCGAGGCCGGCACGCTCTACTTCACCACCGCGTCCGGCGCCGACGTGCGCCTCGCCGGCCAGCCCGTCACCACCATGACCCTCGCCGACGACTCGAAGGGCAAGCCCACCGTGCTCGAGGCCGGCTCGCTGCGGCTGCACGTCATCCGCCGCGGCAACGCGTTCATGCTCCGCGTGAAGGATCGCGAGCACCCCGCCCGCGCCGCGTTCAAGGGCCTCGACTGGTTCCCGCCCGACGCCGCCTGGCGCGTCCGCGCGAAGCTCGAGCCTTCGCCGCCCGGCGCCACGATCCCGATTCTGAACGTGCTCAACCAGACCGAGCCGCAGGCGTCTCCCGGCCACCTCGTGTTCACCGTCGACGGCCGCGAGCACCGCCTCGCCGCCCTGAAAGAGGACGAGCCTGGCTTCTTCGTTCTGTTCAAGGACCAGACCGCCGGCACGTCGACGTACCCCTCCGGGCGGTTCATCAACACGCCCCCGCCGGACGCCGACGGCTTCGTCGACCTCGACTTCAACCGCGCTTACTCGCCGCCCTGCGCGTTCACCAAGTTCGCCACCTGCCCGCTGCCGCCGAAGGAGAACCACCTCGCCCTCGAGATTCCCGCCGGCGAGAGGTACTCGACGCAGCATTAGGTGGGCGCCGTTCGGCTCCGCCGCCGCCGCGCCTGCGCTCGGTTGCGGCCCCCGCCGGTTCGGGCTGGCCCTCGTCGTGCGGCCTCTCCGCTGTCCGCTCGCTGCTGGCTTTCGAGGGGGCAGTCGGGGCTTCTCGACGGTCGAGAATCACTTGGCCTCCGCGCCCTTCCGTTGGCCGCTCCTTTGCGACGCACCCCCTCATGCGCCGCTTTCATCTCGTCTCGAAGCTCGCCGCGAAGCAGTCCGGCGTCGTCTCCCGCGAGCAGCTGCTCCACCTCGGCCTCCGCTCCACCGCCATCAAGCGCGCTCTTGCGAGCGGCCTGCTGCTCAAGCAACTTCGCGGCGTCTATCGCGTGTCGAGCGCGCCGGTGACCCGCGAGGTCCGCCTCTGGATCGGCCTGCTCTGGGCCGGTGAAGACGCGGTGCTGTCACATCTCACCGCGGCGTGGCTCTGGAAGCTCGACGGTCTCGGTCACTCGCCCCCGCACGAGATCGACGTCACCGTCCCCAAACGTCGTCTCGTCCGGTCCGTCGCGAATCTTCGGATTCGCCGGGCCACCATCCTCGAGAAGGGAATCGACGTCGGGAAACTGTTCGGCTTTCCCTGCACCAGTATTGCCCGCACCGTCGTCGACCTGGCGTCCGTGCTCCCCGCCAAGGAGCTCGAGCTCGCCTTCAACTCGGCAGTTCGAAAGCGCATCGAGAACCGCGACGCCATCATCGAGACGCTCAAACGCCTCGGCCCCAGGCCGGGCTGGCCAGCCCTCGCCAACATCATCGACCTCGACGAGCTTGGAGTCACCGACAGCCGACTCGAAGACGAGGTCCGCATCGCGTTGCGGCGCGCGAAGATTCCGTTGCCCATGCCGCAGCTGCAGATCTGCGACCGCAGCGGCGAAGTCATCGGCCGATTCGACTTCGCCTGGCCCGAGAAGGGCGTCGTCATCTGCTGCGACAGCTGGAAGTTCCACGGCGGCAAACACATGTTCGAGAAGGACCGCAGCCAGTCTTCCGCGCTCCAGTCGCGAGGCTGGTGCGCGCTGCCCGTGACCTGGCGCCGCGTCACGAAGGAGTGCGACCTGTTCATCGCCGAGGTTCGTGCCGCTCTTGCCCAGGGACGACCCATCTCAGAGTAGGAATTGGTCCGGCTACCGGACACAATCCTTCTTTGTGATGTGCCAGCACTGCGGCGCGCGTCTGGACCCCGGTGCCCTCGTCTGCCTCACCTGCGGCCATGAGCAGAACACCGCCCCGTCGAAGGTTGCACCTGCTTCGGAGCCGCCGCTCGCTCATGCCGACCCGTGCTCCAAGCACCCGGCGCTTCCGCTCGCCGGCGCGTGTCCGCGCTGCGGCAGCTTCGTGTGCATTCGCTGCGCTCCGGGCGCCGCGAGCGGGGTGCTCACCTGCAACGACTGCCTCGCCCGAGAGCAAGAGCAGTACGCGCTGAAGCCGAGCCCGTTCGGAGGACCCCTGGTGCTCCCGCTGCTCGGCCTGGTGCTGAAGGCGCTCATCTTCGTCGCGGCGCTCGTGGCCAGCGTGCCGGACTGGCCCGTAGTCGCGGTGCTGGCGATCTCGATCGCGGCGACGGTGCCCGCCTTCGCCGGCTTCCTGGTGCGCCGAAGATGGGTGCCGCGGCTGATGGTCGCGCTCTACGTCGCCGACGCCGCGATGATGCTGCTCGCCGGAGGCGCCGTGGGCTTCACATGGGCCGCCTGGTCCGGGGTGTGGATCGCGTACTTCCTCTTCAGCGCGAGGGTGAAGCGGACGTTCACCGAAGGCTAGTGCACGGTGCCGTGCTCGGCGGCCGGGGTCCACCCGTCGGAGGCGAGCACGCGCAGGTACCAGGCGCGCTGCTTTACCGGGTGGTGACGGTGGCGGAACTCGTGGGTCCAGCGGCCGCGGTCACGGAAGCTCTGCAGGTACTCCCAGCCGCGGGTGTCACGATCTCCGGACGCGCGGCGCAGGGCGGCGCGGGCGGCGCGCCACTCGCGAGAGCCGGGCTCGAGGCCGAAGCGAAGAGCGTGTTCGTTACCGATGTCCGTCCACATGGCCACACCCTACGCGAGGGGTCTGACGCCGTTAGTCAGTAGGAGCATGAGGGTGTTGGTATCGAATCTGTCGTCGCCGCGATTTGCGGCGGAGCCAGGTGAACGGGCGGCGCTGGAGCAGGCCGCGAAGCACATCGAGCGGGCGTTTCGCGCGGGCGGCCTGCAGCCGATGTCTGATCCGTACCTGGTCGGGGGCTATGTCGCGCGGAACATCGAAGTCGAGATTCCGGGGGCGTCGAGCGAGCTGTTCGTGATCGGGACGCACTACGACAGCGTGAGCGGGCAGCCGGGCGCGGGCGTCGGGGTGCTCGCCGAGCTGGCGACGCGGCTGTCGCGAGGCGGAGTGACTCCGTCGAAGACGCTGCGGCTGGTGGCGTTCGCGAGCGAAGAGGGCCGGTTCACGCGCACCGACGAGATGGGCAGCCGCATCTATGCGCGGCGCTGCGCCGGTCGCGGCGAGACCATCGCGGGCATGATCAGCCTCGAGCTGATCGGCGACGGCACCCGGCCGCTGAAGGTCATCGGGAACCTGAGGTCGCGCCGACTCGCGAAGCAGGTCGCGAAGGCGGTGAGCGTCGCGGGCCCGGTGAAGAGGTCGTCGCTCGGCTTCCTGCCCGGCCGCCGCTCGTCGGCGCACTGGTCGTTCTGGAAGGAAGGCTGGCCGGCGGTGCTCGTCACCGACGGCGCAGCGAAGAGGAACCAGCCGGAGCCGGACTTCGACCGCATGGAGCGGGTCGCACAGGCGCTGGTCGACTTCGTGCGCTGAAAAAGAGCCTTTCGGGTCGGCACTTGGTTACACAGCGCCCTGCATGAGCAAGGCGCAAGACATCAAGCGAGTCGGCATCATCTTCTCCGGCGGGCCTGCCCCGGCGGCGAACGCGGTGATCTCCTCGGCGGCGACGTCGTTCCTGGAAGACGGGCGCGAGGTCGTGGGGTTCTTCCACGGCTACTCGAACCTGCAGGACTACCACCCGATCACGCAGCGCCTGCTTCCGGACCAGCACTACCGGGTCTTCACCGAGAAGGACACGCGCGGGCTGCGCAACAGCCGCGGCATCATCATCGGCACCGCGCGCACGAACCCGGGCAAGGGCATCAACAAGCCCGCCGACCTCGACGACGCGACCAAGACGCAGCGCCTTCGCAACGTGTACTCGGCGCTCGTCGATCTCGAGATCGACGCGCTCATCAGCATCGGCGGCGACGACACGCTGAAGACCGCCAACTTCCTCTACGAAGTCCAGAAGCGCATGCCGCCCGCCGCGCGCCGCGTCCGCGTCGTGCACCTGCCCAAGACCATCGACAACGACTACCGCGGCATCGACTTCACCTTCGGCTTCTTCACCGCCGTCGACGTCATGGCCAAAGAGGTCCAGAACCTGCGCGCCGACGCCATCGCCACCAGCTCGTACTTCATCGTCGAGACCATGGGCCGCAAGGCCGGCTGGCTCAGCTACGGAGTCGCCATCGCCGGCGAAGCCAACCTCGTCCTCGGCGTCGAAGACGTCGACGAGTCGCTGTCGATGACCGAAAACGGAGAGCAGAAGCTCGACGTCAAGAAGCTCGTCGACCGCATCGTCGAGCTCATTCAGCACCGCGAGAAGCGCCACAACAAGCACTACGGCACCATCGTGCTCGCCGAGGGCCTCGCCGAGCTGATGCCGAACTCGTTCCTCGAGAAGCTGCCCCGCGACGAGCACGGCCACATCTCGCTGGGCCGCATCGACCTGGGCAAGCTCATCGCGAAGCTCGTCTCCGAGCGCTACGAAGAGGTCACCGGCCTCAAGAAGAAGGTCGCGGGCGTGCAGCTCGGCTACGAGTCGCGCTGCGCCCCGCCGCACGCGTTCGACGTCATGCTCGGCTCGCAGCTCGGCATCGGCGCCTACCGCGCGCTCGTCGAGCGCGGCCTCGACGGGCACATGGTCAGCGTCACCGGCCAGCTCGACCTGATGTACGTCCCGTTCAACCAGCTCGTGAACCCCGAGAACATGAAGACCGAGGTGCGCCTCATCCAGCGCGGCTCCGACTTCCACCAGCTCGCGCGGTTCCTCGAGACGCGCACCGATCGCCTGAGCGAGTGGACTCCGGGGCCGCGCCGCGAGCCGCCCGTGCGCGACCGCTGATCAGCGAATCGGCAGCGTGCCTTCGCCCTCTTTGCACTTCACGCGAACCGAGGTCGGGTCTCCCTCGAAGTCGCGGTTGGTGAAGTTCGAGCGGCCGATGAGCTCGTGGTCTCCGGCCTGCAGGTACTTGAGCTGGTAGCTCGCGTTCACCGGCAGCATCGTGATGGTGCAGCCGTTCCAGTCGAAGCCGTTCTCGTTGAACACCTGAAGCGCGGTCCACGGGCCGGCGCCGCCGTACTTCGCGAAGCCCTTCAAGGCGCCACCCGCCGCGGGCGGAGGAGGAGGCGGCGGCGGCGCGACCGGCTCGGCGGCCTTCGCGGCAGCGGCGGCGAGCGACACGTACTTGGACGCCGACTTGTCCGAGCGGGCGGCCTCGTCGAGCGAGATGCGCGCGAGGGCGGGCCAGGTCTCCATCACGGTGGCGGAGCCGAGCTTCTTGCCGCCCTTGGCGACGACGGTGACCGCAACGCCGCGCTGCAGGCCCTGATCGCTGCCGGCCCTCACGTAGGTGTCGCCGCGATCGACGAAGACCTCGAACTCCTCGGCGAAGGCAGGGACTGCGAGCAGCACCACGAGCAGGGCAGAGCGCATGCGGCGCGGTCTACCAGAACCCGCCTCGAAGCCTCACGTGCCGCCGCAGAACTTGCAGACGAGATTGCCGACGCTTTCACAGACCCAGCGCCCGGTCCCGCCGTCGCCGCACGCGCACGGCGGATTCTGCGTGGTGTTCTGGCCGATGGGGACCTGGCCGGCGTCCGGAGTGTCGCAGGTGACGGGCGACTTGTTGTGCACCACGACGCCCTCGGCGACGAAGGTGTGCAGCTGCGACTCGACGGTGATGTCGTAGACGCGGCTCACCTTCACGAACGAGCGCACGGCGCCGACGGGCCAGGGCCGGATGCCGGCGCCGTCGAACGCGAGCACCTGCTTGCGGGCGCCGGTGAACCAGTCTCCGGCGGGGTGAAAGGCGCCGTCGTCGGGGTCGAAGACGGGATGATCCGAGGTGAGCAGCAGGCCGTCGAGGGCGCCGCACTCGCGCTCCGCGGTCTTCACGAACGTGATGCGGGTGACCTCCTGCCGCCCGGTGAGCGGGTCGACGGCGATGACCTCGTCACCGACCTCGAGCTCTTCGATGCGGCGCAGCCCGCGCGGAGTGCTCACGCGCGAGCCGGCAGCGACACACACCACCTGGGGGCCGCACGAGAGGCCCGCGACTGCGGCAAGCCCTGCGGCCAGACGTTTCATCATGGAACAGCTCCACGAGTTCGCCGGCCGCTGAAGGCTCGAGAGCCTATACCAACCGCTACTCGACGAGCACGACGTCGCCGCTCTTGAGGCGGAAGCCGATGCCCTGGCCGCGGCCCTCGGCGAGCGCGCCGTAGTCGAAGCGGATGCGCGTGGGCTGGCCGTCGATCTGCCGAATCACGAACAGGTCCTTGTTGGCGAAGTTGGTGAAGCCGCCCGACGAGGCGATGGCCTGCAGCACACCGGCGGTGGGCTCGAGCCGATAGACGCCGGGCCGCAGCACCTCACCGAGCACCGAGACGCCGACCTGGCGCTGCTCCTCGAGCGAGACGGTGACGACCGGGTTCACGATGTAGTTCTTGAGCTTCTGCTGCAGCTGGCTCGAGAGCACGACGGGCGTGACGCCGGCGGCGCTGACGTCGTGCAGGAACGGCAGCGAGATCATGCCGTCCTCGCGGACCTTGGCGCGCGCCGACATGTTGTCCTGCCCGAAGACGCGGACGTTGACGACGTCGTCGGGCGAGATGACGTACTCGTTCTGCTGGGCCGGCGGTTCCTGGAAGTTGTCGACCCAGACGTAGGTGCCGGGGTTGTGAGCGCAGCCGGCGAGCACCACCAGCGCGAGCGTGATCGAGCGAATCATCGAAGTCCCTCCTGAAAGACAGTTCGTAAGCATCAGTAGTCCCCCTCCCGTTTGACGCGCAGCACCGCGGGCCACGCGCCGGTCTTCATCGCGAGCTTGGCGGCGACGGCACACGCGAGCGCGGCGGCCCACGATGGGGTCCACGCGAGCGTGCCCATGTCGCCCCAGATCTGGTTGAAGAACGCGATGACGGTCGCGATGGCCGTGAGCAGCGCCACCCGCTGCACGAAGTCCCTCGACTCGCGGTACGCGCGGCCCGCGAGGTAGAGCGTCACGATGTGCGGCAGCAGCATCAGCGTCGCGCCGATGGGGCCGCCGATCGTCATGAACCAGAGATACGAGTTGTGCGGGTGGTACTCCCACTGGCCGAACCACGCGCCGATGTTGGGCAGCTTGAACAGCTGCTCGAACTTGTGGCCGAACCCCAGGGGGATGAGCTTGTGGTTGCTCCAGGTCCCGAGGATGTCGAGGTTCTCGAGGTCGCGGTAGTCGACGGCCTCTTCGAACCGCTTCTCGCCGACGACGAGCGACTTCAAGATGCCGACGGGGAAGAACACCCCGGTGCCGTCCGAGCGCCAGCCGGCGATGATGTAGAACGGAATGAGCGGCGTCGCGAACGTCACCACGCGCGCCCAGAACTTCTTCACCGGCGTCGGCGGAGCGAGCACCAGCATCACGATCGCTCCGACGCAGAGGCTCACGTAGGCGAGGCGGCGATCGTTGGCGACCAGGCCCCAGAACACGATCGGCACCCAGAGGAAGCCGGCGACGATGAGCCTCGGCTTCCGGCTCTCGAGGGCCTGCGCGATGTACATCGCGAGCGCGGGCACGAAGAGCAGGGTGTCGGTGTGCGACGTCGTGTACTGCGTCACGTACCCGAGGCCGGGCGCGATGAAGTACAGGAAGTAGAGGCCGATCGCGGCCTTGATCACCGCGGCCCACACGATGAGCCTGCCGATGAGCCTGAGCTCGTCGTTGGTGCAGTCGAGCGCGCGCATGAGCAGCACGGCGCGCACGGGGAACAGCAGCGTGTGCCGCACCTGCCAGAGCGACTCGTCGAACACTCCGCCCTGAAGGACGCCGACGAGCATGAGGAAGACGGCGACTGCGGCCGAGGTCCACAGCACCATGTGCACGGCGCGCACGGTGGGCTGCGTCGCGCCCCACGCGTCCTTCGGGTTGCGCGTCAGGGAGATGACGAACAACGCGATGGTCGCGATGTCGATGAGCGGGGCGCGAATCGGGCCGCCGCCCATCTGGGTGCTGACGTTCAAGAACAGGAGCTGGCCGAGCTCGTGGAGCCCCGGCACCGCCCACGCGCCGCCCGAGCCGATGCGGTACTGCAGGCCTTCGAGCGCGAGGACGACGAAGAAGATGCTCAGGGCTCCGGTGCGCAGCGGCAGGGCGTAGAGCGCGAAGCACAGCGCCATCGCGAGCGGCACGAGGATGGCGACCTCGGGGGTCTGCAGCGTCAGCCCGAGGAGGATGGCGAGGAGCGAGACGCCCACCGCCATCAGCGCGACCAGCCCGGTGAGCCGGCCGCGCGGTTGTGCAGCAGCGGCGAGCGCGGTCACAGGCGAACGCTGGAGAGCACCGGGATGCGCAGCGACCGGTGGATCTGCCAGGCCTCCACGACGCGGCCACGCGCGAGATCGAGAGCGGTGCAGGCGAGGACCGCGAAGAGCAGGCCCGCGAGCATGCCGCACACGATGAGCAGCGGGACGTTCGGCCACAGCGGCTTGCGCGGCGTCTGCGCCGGGCTCACGACGCTGAACGAGTACTTGTAGGCGGCGCGGTTCGAGTCGAGCTCGATCTTCGCGGCGTCGATGCGGGCGCGCAGCTCCTGCGAGCGCGCGAGCGCCTGGCGAAGCGCGTCCTGCGCCATCATGATCGCCGGGTCGCGGGCGAGCTCGCGCTCGAGCGCGTCACCCTCGCGCAGCTCGGCAGGCGGCCACGCGATCGGGTAGCGGCGCGCGTCCATCATGATGAAGTCCATCGTCTGCGGCTGCGAGCCGCCGCCCTTGGTCTCGATCTGCTTGCTGAGCTGCTGCTCCTCGCGGCGCAGCGCCATGAGCTGCGGCGAGTCACGCTCGACCGAGGAGATGCGCTGCTGGAGCTGCTGAATCACCGGGTGCGACGGCTGGTAGATGAGCCGCTGCTGCTCGAGCTGCGCGCGCAGATCGCCGAGCGAGCGGGTGCGCCAGTCTTCGAGGTCCTGAATCGAGCGCTGGCGCGAGCGGAGCTGGAACTTCAGCTGGGCGAGCTCGGTCTCGCGGGCCTCGTGCTTCGCGAGCTCGTCGGCCGAGGGCTTCTCGGGCAGCTCGGGCTGCTTGGGGCGGTTTCCGGCGATCGTGCTCTTGAGCGCCTTGGTGCGCTCGTCGAGCGTGCGCTTGAAGTTGCCGAACGCCTGCTCGATCTCCAGGTCCTGCTGCTTGCGGAAGCCCTCGAGCACGCCGATGGCCTCGCTCTTGGTCGCGACCTCGGTCACGTGGCGGGTCTCGAGGAAGTTCTGCTGGGCGGTCTCGACGATCTGGCGCGCGGCGAACGGGTCGGGCCAGGTGACCGAGATCTCGATCGTGCCCTTCTCGGCCTTCACCTTCATGCGCTTCTCGAGGGTGCCGACCATCATGTCGACGCGGTCGTCGTCGGACCACGTGCCGGTGAGCTTCTGCTGAAAGTCGTCCTTCATGCGGAAGAGCGGGGTGCGCGTCTTCTTCCAGCTCTCGACGAGGCCGAGCTGCTCGACGATCTTCTCGAGGCTCTCGCGCGACATGATCTTCTCGCGCGCGGCGATCGCCGGCAGATCGTCGGTCGGGCCGCCGTAGGGGTTGGGCGCCGACAGCAGGTTCTGGTTCGACAGGAGGCGGGTCTTCGCCTCGTAGTGCCGGGGCAGCTCGATGGCGGCGCCGATGCTGGCTCCGCCGATCACGAGCAGGCAGAAGATCGCGAGGATCGGGTGCCGGCCCACCGAGCCCGCGATGTAGGTCATCCAATCGCGGACCAATCGGTAGTCGAACAGCACCGCCGAGGTCTCTTCGGCGGTGAGGCTTGGGGTCTTGACGGGTGCAGTCATGGTCTCAAGGCTCGTCTTTTGGGGGTAACAGCGATTGCGGGTCGTCGAGGCCGCTCATGAAGATGGCGAGCAGCACGACGGCCCACACCAGGTTGAACGCGAGGCTGCCGAACACGGCGCCTTTGAAGCCCTCCAGCGCGTTCTTCGACTTCGACGCGCGCAGGGGCAGCAAGATCATCACCCACATCGATGCCATCATCAGCAGCTTGCTCATTGTTGGGTGACCTCCTCCGTGCAGAAGGTCTAAGGGGCGGCACCCGAGCGCGCACGACCGGTCTCGGTAACGTTTCGGGGTGTTACCGTGCGGTTCATGCGCCCCCTTTCTCTCGCGGCGGTGGTGCTGTTCGTCGCTGCAAGTGCCGAAGCGTTCTGCGGCTTCTACGTCTCGGGGGCCGGCGGGAAGCTGTTCAACGACGCGTCGATGGTGGTGCTGGTGCGCGACGGCACGCGGACGGTGTTGTCGATGCAGAACAACTACCGCGGCCCGATCGAAGACTTCGCGCTGGTCGTACCGGTGCCAGTCGTCCTGCAGAAGGGGAACGTGACGACGCTGCCGCGCGAGGCGTTCACGCGGCTGGACGAGCTCACCGCGCCGCGGCTGGTGGAGATGTCGACGGATCAGTGCCTGGGCGGCATCGGCGCGATGGGGCGGGGCTTCGGCAGCGGCATGGCCGACCTCGCCGGCGCCGGCGGCCTGCCACGCGATCTGGGCGTGCGCGTCGAGGCGAAGTTCGACGTCGAGGAGTACGAGGTGGTGATTCTCTCCGCGCAAGACTCGCTCGGCCTCGAGATCTGGCTGAAGGAGGAGAAGTACAAGATCCCCGACGGAGCCGCCGCGCTGCTCAAGCCGTACGTGCAGGCGGGCTCGAAGTTCTTCGTGGCGAAGGTGAACCCGAAGAAGGTGAAGCACGGGGCGGCCGTTGGCGAGCGGTTCCGGGCGCAGCCCGGAACAGAGGCCTCGGACGCCGGACTCGCCAACCGGCCGCCTGAGCAGGGCGGGCTGGTGCTCTCGCCGCTGCGGTTCCACTACGACTCGGAGAGCTTCACGCTGCCGGTGCGGCTCGGGCTGGTGAACAGCGCGGGCACGCAGGACCTCATCGTGCACGTGATCGCGAAGAGCCGGTACGAGCTGGCGAACGCGAAGAATGTGTTGATTCCCACCAACTTCGACGTGCGCACGCGGACGCAGCCGCAGTGGGGCGGCTTCTACGCCGAGCTGCTGGCGCGGACGTTCAAGAAGCACCCCGGCGCCGCGGTGACCGAGTTCGCGTGGGAGGGCGCGCTGCCGCCGCCGACCGAAATGCAGGGTGGCGGCATCTACGGCGTCACGTGCGACCCGTGTCCGCCGCCGCACCCCGTCGACAACCCGCTGGCGAAGTACCTCGGCGTGAACCAGCTGCCGAAGGTGAAGAGCGACGAGAGCATCGCGGCGTTCGCGCGGGCGGCGACGGTGACGCGGCTGCACCTGCGGTGGACGAAGGAGAACCCGCCCGACGATCTCGTCTTCAAGGCGGTGGAGCCGATCTCCGGCGGCGTGCCCGAGGCGAAGGCTCCGGGGCCGGCGAAGCACAACCGGTTTCAAGGCCGGTACGTGATGTGGATTCAGGGCTGCGGCGGCGGAGGGCTCGGCGGGTTCGGAGGGCTGGGCTTCTTCAGCGGCGGCTCTCCGCTCAACAAGCCGCTCGCCGGCTCGGCGGAGAAGCTGGTCGACCCGTTCGAGCAGCTCATCGTGGCGGATCTGCCGGAGCTCGACGTGAAGGCGGTGCCGCTCTCGCCCGATGCCGGGCACATCACGTACGTGCCGATGGCGCAGCGGCCGCCGCCGCCTCCTCCTCTTCCGGCGCAGCCAGTGAAGCTGGGGACGATCTCGGTGAGCGGCGGGAAGCTGGAGCCGGAGATCGTGCGGCGCGTGGTGCGGCAGCGGCTGCCGCAGCTGCGCTACTGCTACGACACGCGGAGGAACCAGAACCCGGCGCTGCAGGGGAAGGTCGTGCTGCAGTGGGTGATCAACGCCGAGGGGAACGTCGAGAAGGCCGAGGCGACGGCGTCGACCCACGCAGACGCCGCCCTCGACGCGTGCCTCGTGGGCCGCGTGAAAGGCATGCAGTTTCCGAAGCCTGAAGGGCCGGTCACCGTGATGTTGCCGCTCTCGCTCAGCCCACAGTGATGCACACCCGGACTCTCAGTCCCTGAGAGTTGTTTTGAAGGCCGAAGCTGTGTCAGGAGTGAGCGCGACTCCGATGTCGACTCGTTGGCTCGCCCTGATCTCCGCAGTCGGTTTCGCAGTGGGACTGAGTCTGTCTTCGTGCGGCCAGGCGGCGCGCTGTCTCGCGTCGAACTGCGCCGGCTGCTGCACGGAAGACGGCATGTGCATGCGCGGCAACACCGTGCGCGCGTGCGGCAAGGGCGGCAGCATGTGCCAGGACTGCGGCTCGGCCGGCACCTGCACCGCGGAGCAGCAGTGCATCGTGTACATGGGGTCCGGCGGCGGTGAAGAGGGCGTGGGCGGCGGCGACTCCGGCACGGGCGGCGGCTTCGGCGGCACCGGCGGCGGAGTCAGCGGCAGCGGCGGCGGCATGAGCGGCAGCGGCGGCGGCGTCAGCGGCACCGGCGGTGGAGTGGGCGGGAGCGGCGGTGGAGTGTCCGGCAGCGGCGGAGGCATGAGCGGCTCCGGCGGCGGCGCGGCTGGCGGCGGCACCGCAGGGGGCGCAGCAGGTGGAGGCACCGCGGGCGGCGGGGCCGCAGGCGGCGGCGCGGCTGGAGGAGCGGCCGGAGGTGGAGCAGGCGGTGGCGCGGGCGGCGGAATGCCGGGCGGCGGGCTGCTGGGCCAGTACTTCGTGAACACCGCGGTGCTGGCGAGCCAGCCGCTGGTGCGGGTGGACCCGAACGTGGACTTCACGTGGGGCACGGCGTCTCCGATGGCGGGGATTCCGGCGGACAACTTCTCGGTGCGGTGGACGGGGCAGGTCACGCCGCAGTTCACGGAGACGTACACGTTCTACGTGAACGCGGACGACGGCTTTCAGCTGTGGATCGCGGGCGTCAGCGTGATCGAGCGGTGGGCGACAGGCAGCGGCGAGACCAGCGGGACGATCGCGCTGACGGCGGGGCAGAGGGTGGACGTGCGGCTCGAGTACTTCGAGGCCACGGGCTCCGCGAGCGCGCGGCTGTCGTGGTCGAGCGCGAGCCAGCCGAAGCAGGTGGTGCCGGCCACGCGGCTCTCGCTGCCGGTGTACACGCCGGGCGCGCTCTCGGGCGACTACTTCATCGATCAGAGCCTCGGCGACTTCATCGCCAGCCGCGACGACGGGCCGATCTCGTTCAACTGGACGGGCACCGGCCCGGGCAGCGGCTTCCTCGGCGTGAGCGGCACGTTCCCGTACACCACGTACTACTCGGTGCGGTGGACGGGCTCGCTCGTGGCGCCGGCGACCGGCTCGTACACGTTCTACACGCTGAGCGACGACGGCGTGCGGCTGTGGGTCAACGGCACGCAGTTGGTGAACAACTGGACCTCGCACTCCGCGACCGAGAACAGCGGGACGATCTCGCTGACCGCCGGGCAGCGCGTGTTCGTGCGCCTCGACTACCAGCAGCTCACCGTCGACGCCGTCATCGCGCTCAGCTGGCAGGGGCCGGGCATCGCGAAGCAGACGATCCCGGCGAGCAGGCTCAATCCGCAGTAGCCGGGTTGGTCAGTCACCTGAGGGGCACGCGGGTCAGATCTTCCGGCCGGGATGATGCTGCGCCATCCACGCCTCGAGATCCGCTCGCAGCACCCGGTACCGGGTCAGGAAGTCCTTGTTCCGGTCTTTGATCAGGTTCAGGTACTTCTGGCCCTTCTGCTGCCGGCGCCGGTGCTCGATCACCTTGTCGATGCGCTCGCGCACCAGCTTGATGTCGTCGAACGGCTTCTCGATGTACGCGCTCGCGCCGAGCTCGAGCGCGCGCATCGCCGCCTCCTTCGACGAGTAGCCGGTGATCATCACCACGTCGGTCTCGGGCGAGAGCTCTTTGATCCGCTGCATCACCTCGAGGCCGCCGATGCCGGGCAGGTTCTTGTCGGTGATGACGACGTGAAAGCCCTTCTCCCAGATCGCCTTCACCGCGCTCTCGCCGTCCATCACCGACGTGCACTCGTGCTTGGAGAGGATGCGCTTCAGGATGTCGTGCACGACGGGCTCGTCATCGACGAGCAAGAGCTGCGTCGGGCCCTCCTCCGGCGCCTCGGCGGGCTTCTTCGACGCCTCGAGCTTCTCCTCGAGCTCGATGGCGCGCTTCTCGGCGGCGACGATCGTCTTGAGGAACTCTTCGTTCAGCGCGTGCAGGCGAAGGAGCAGATCGCGCTCGCGCATGACCTGGCGGTGCCGGCCGATCCACTCCTGGATCTCGAGGACGATCTCGTTGCGGCTCTGGGTCTTGAACTCGAGGACGCCCGAGGCGCCGCTCCACAGCGAGAGCACGAGTCGCCGGTCGATGCCGGCGTCCGTCGCGATCAGGACCTGGATGTCGGGCCGGATGGTCGTCAGCTTCTCGACGACGGTCGGCGCGTCGGGCTGGTCGCCGGTGACGATGGCGACGGCGACGTCCTGGCCGTGCACCGCGCCGAGCGCGGTCTGCGCGTCGACGTAGTGCTGAAGCAGCGTTTCTTGCTGTCCAAGCAGCTCCCCGAGCTGCTTCGGGGGAGCCCTCGGCCCCACCCAGAGGACCCGTTCCATGTGGACGGGGTTCTACCTCGCCGTGCTGCAACCGTCATTCGCATCGCGGATGACGTCACCGTGGGGGTGACGTTACAATGTCACCATGGCGCACACGACGCGAAGTCCGACCACGATCTACCTCGATCCCAAGCTCGCCAAAGCTGCCCGCATCAAGGCTGCCATCACCGGCAAGAGCCTCTCGGACCTGGCGAACGAGGGCCTCGCTCGTGTTCTGCGGGAAGACGAGGGGCTCCTTCGGTTGGCGCGGCAGCGTCGGAGACAGCGAGGCCGTGACTACGAGGAGTTCCTCAAAGAGCTCCGACGCGATGGCGAAATTTAACGTCATCATCCAACCGGAAGCCGAGCGGGACTTCCGGGCCGTACCATTCCCCTTCAGGCGCCAGCTCAACCAGAAGATCTACGCGTTGAAGGACGAGCCTCGGCCGCCGGAGAGCGAAATCATCCTCGATGAGCTGCGGGTCGTTCGCGTCGCGGGCTGGCGACTGCTCTACGAGATCGATGAGACGACGACGACTTTCACCGTGTTGGCGGTGCTCCCGCCGGTTGGCTAGGTCCGGGCCACGCCCCCGTCCTGACCGCCAGCTTGCTCGCGAGCGCGGCAGCCAGCGCCGCCATCCACGACGGCGTCCACGACAGCGTCCCCATGTCGCCGTACATCTGGCAGAAGAACGACGCGACGATGCCGATGCCGGTGAGGCACCAGACGCGCACCCAGAGGTCGTCTTCCTTCGCGACCGCGTACGTGCGCGCGCACAGGTAGATGGCCACCACGTGCGGCAGCATCATCAGCGTGAAGCCGATGGGGCCGCCGATCGCCATGAACCAGAGGTACTGGTTGTGCGGGTGGTACTCCCACGTCGGCATCGCGCTCGAGATGTCGGGCAGCTCGAACAGCTTCCCCATCTTGTGGCCGAAGCCGTAGGGGATGAGCGCGTTGTTCGCCCACGCGAAGAGCACGTTCACGTTCTCGATGTCGCGGTAGTCGGGCTGCGCGCCCTGGTTCGGGTCTCCGACGATGAGGGACCGGACCAGCCGCGCGCCCCAGAACAGCGAGCCGCCGGTCGAGCTCCACCCGAGCAGCACGTACGGGGGAAGGAACGGCGCCGCGATCACCGCCGCGCGCAGCAGCAGCCGCTTGAACATCGTCGGCGGAGACAACGCCATCGTCGCGATGACCGCGATGCCCAGGCACACGTACGCCAGGCGCCGGTCGTTGAGCACCAGCCCGTAGATGACGATCGGCAGCCAGACGAGCCCGTCGAGGATCAGCTTCCACCGCACGCGCTCGACGAGCAGGTTGAAGTACAGCGCGAGCAGCGGAATGAACAGCAGCGTGTCGGTGTGCGACGTCGTGAACTCGATCTCGTAGCCGTTCGGCCGAATGAACGAGTGCACGTAGTAGATGCCGATGAGCGCCTTGAAGACCGCGACCACGATGATGGCGCGCGCGATGTTCTTGAGCTCGCGGTCGGTGCCGTCGAACGCGCGCAGCAGCAGCACCGTGCGCAGCGGGAACATCAGCGTCTGCCGCAGCTGCCACAGCGACTCGTTGAAGTTGCCGCCCTGCAGCGTGCCGAGCACGTCGAGGCCGACGACGGCTCCGGCGCTGATGAAGAGCGCGTAGTTCAGCGGCCGCACCGTGGGCGCGTGAGAGACGTACGTGGCGTCTCGCCGCCGGACGATGGCCGCGCCGACGAGGAGGATGGTGAGCAGGTCGACCAGCGGCAGCCGCAGGAAGCCGACGCCGATGGTCGCGTTGAGGTTCGTGAGGAACAGGCGCGCGACCGGCATCAGCGGCGCCTCCCACCCGTGATCGAGCGGAGACTGCAGGCCCTCGAACAGGAAGGTGAGCAGGAACAGGCCCGACGCGGTGACCTTCAGCGGCGCCTGGAAGAGCGCCCACGCGCCAGCCGCGATGAGCGGCACGGCCACGGCCATGAGCGGCTGATCGAGCGTGAGCCCGAGCACCGTGCCGAGGCCGGTGGCAACAAAGGCACCGAAGAGCCAGAAGGGGACCCGGCGCGGCTTCACGCGGGGCAGCGCTGCGGCCGGAGTCATTTTATCGGCCCCTTCAGCTCCACCAGCAGCGGCACCTTGAGCATCCTTCGCACCTGCCACGCCTCGGCGAGGGTGCGCTTCCACAGGTCGACCGCCGCCGCCGCGAAGAACGCGAGCACGATGCCGACGAACAGCCCGGCCGCCAGGATCGCCGGCACGTTCGGCGCCAGCGCGACCTTCGGCGTCTGCGCGGGCTTCACGGCGTGGAACCGGTACTTGAACGCGGCGCGCGCCGTGTCGAGCGCCATGCGCGCCGACCCGATGCGCATGAGCAGCTCCTGGTGCCGACCGAGGGCCACGCGCACCTGCTCCTGCGCGACGGAGATCGCCGGATCCCGCTCGAGCTCCGGCGGCAGGTTCGCGAGCGACGCCTCGGAGACGAGCCCGGTCGTCTGCGCCGGCGCATTCGACCGCCGCGCCGAGCGGTCGACCTTGCCGCCGCGTTCCTCGAGGTCGCGCTCGAGGTCGATCACGTCGCGCTTGAGCTGGACCATCTGCGGAGACGGCCGCTCGAGCGCCTTCACCTGCCGCTCGAGCTCGGTGATGGCGGGGTGTGAGCGGTTGAACACCACCTGCTGCTGCTCGAGCGTCGCGCGCGCGCGGGTGAGCTCGCGGGCGCGCTGCTCCTGAAGCGACTCGAGCGCGTTCTGCTTCGAGCGGAGCATGAACTTGAGCTGCGCGAGCTCCTGCGAGGTGACCGCCCGGGGCCGCGAAGGCGCGTTGGCTGCGGCGCGCGCCAGCACGCGCGAATCTCCGCGGCTGCGCTCGGCGACGACGCGGCGCAGGTTGCCGACCGCCTCTTGAATCAGCAAGTCGGTCTGCGCGGCGTGGACCTCGAGGATGCCGATGGCCTCGGTCATCGCCTCGACCTCGGTGACGTGGCGCGACTCGACGAAGTTCCGCGACGCGGCCTCGACGATTCGTCGCGCCATCGCGGCGTCGGGCCACTCGACGGCGATCTCCACCGTCTCGTAGTCGGCCGAGACCTGCAGCCGCTTCTCGAGCGTGCCGACGACGATCTCGGACCAGGTCTCGCCCGTCCACCCGCCACCGATGAGCTGCTGCAGCTGGTCCTTCATCCGCAAGATCGGGCTGCGGCCCTTCTGCCACTCGGCGACGAGGTTCGTGTCCTGGGCGATCTTCGTGAGCGAGTCGCGCGCCAGCACGCGCTCGCGGGCCGCGCGCATCGGCGCCTCGTCGGACCAGGGCGCGTTCGGGTTCGCGATCGACGCCATGTAGCTCGTCGGCCGAGCGAGCAGCTTCGTGCTCGACACGTATTTCCTCGGCAGAAACGCGGCCGCCGCGACGGCGAGCGCGAGCGTGAGCACGAACGCGGCGGCCCCCACCATCGGGTGCCGGCGCAGCGCCCGCCAGGTGAAGCCCGCCCAGTCCCAGAACAGTGTCCAGTCGAACAGGGGCGGGGCACGCCGTTTCACTTCTTGAGGCTCCACTCCACGACGTTGATGCTGAACGGTTCCAGCGGCAGCGCAACCTTCGTGTCGACCTTTTGCGGCTCGAGGCCCTTCGGCCCTCCGGCGTAGGCGAAGAAGCGGCGGCCCTGCACCTCGCTGCAGCCGTCGAGCGCGACGTCCGCGAGCAGCGGAGTCTTCGGGTCGAGGTTGAGCACGACGGCGACGAGCTTCGTGCCGTCGGCGGAGATCGACGCGAACGCCGACGCTCCCGCGGGGGCCTGCGTGTTCAGCGACCAGTCCTGGAACCGCCCGCCGGCGCCGTCGTAGTCGCGGTACGCGCGGAAGCCCCAGTACGCGGGCGAGTTCGCGGGCGGATAGCTCCAGTAATAGGCGCTGGTGAGATCGAACTGGCCGAAGCGGCCGAGGGCTTCGGCGACGGCGAGGCCTCCGCTGATGTGGCCTTCAGCGCCGAAGTTCCACTCGCCGATGCTGGTGCCGAGGCCGGGCGCGTTCTCGGAGATCCACTTCTTCATGCGCGGAATGAGCTGCACCTTGTCATCGATCCACGACTCGTCGTGGTACGTCGGGTCCCACAGCGCGCGCGTCGAGCGGATGCGGCGCAGCGAGGCTTCGATCGACGTGTCGCCGCGCTCGGCGATGCCGACGCCCTCGGCCTGCGGGTAGAAGTGCAGGTCGAGGATGTCGACGAGCCGCACCTTCGTCTGCTTCTCGTGCTCGGCGATCTTCTTGAGGTACCAGGGGATGATCGGCACGTCGCCGTGCATGCGGCGATCGGGGCGCAGCGTGGGGCCACCGCCCTTCAGGTCCTTCTGCGAGTAGAAGTAGTTCGACCAGCCCCACTCGGCGGGCCCCGCGATGATCGCCGTCGGGTCGGCCTTCTTCACCGCGCTGGCGTAGAGCTTCGTGCGCTCCCACAGCTCGTCGTAGCCGACGGGGTCGGGGTGGATGTCGTGGTGGGTCGAGTCCCAGAGGCCCGGCTCGTTGTCGAGGATGTACGTGACCGGCGTCTTGAGCTGCGCCGACTTCGCCTTGATGAGCGTCACCCACTTCGCGACGAAGTCGGGCGAGGCCTCGATGCTGGTGAGCGTCGGCGGCCCCGGCTTCAGCCACTTGCCGTTCTTGTCGCGGCCGTTGCCGGCGCCGGTCGAGTCTTCCTTGTCCTGCTGCTCGGGGAAGTCCTTCACCGGGAAGCCCATCGACTTCGTGTCCTTCGCGACCCAGCCCATCATCGGCAGCGAGATGACGCTGCCCGCGCCGTGCTCGGCGTTGACCTCGAGGAAGGTCTCCCACGTCCAGTTGGGCTTGTTCGTGTAGGTGAGGTTGCGGAAGTACCAGTCCATGCCGGCGTTCCACGCTTCGCCGAGCTGGAAGTTGTACCGGGTCGAGTGGTTGCCGCCCCAGCGCCGCGCGGGCGGCTTCAGGTCCCAGTGGTGGTCGGACTTGTATTCCCACAGCGGGTAGAACGCGATGCCGTAGATCAGCGGGCTGATCTGGTGGTCCTTCTTCTTGCAGTCGATGGAGACCTTCAGCGGCTTCCCGGCGACGCGCGGCTGCGCGGCAGCTCCGCCGGTCTCCGCGCCAGGCACCGTCATGGTCACGTCGTCGATCGTGACCCAGGTGCCCTTGGGCAGATCTTTGAACGCGAAGAAGACGATGCGATCGAACGCCATGCGCTTCGGGTTGAGCGCGCTCATCGGCAGGAAGACTTCGTAGGCGCCGTCTTCGAGCGCGCGGCGGTGCTCGGGGCCGACGCGGATCTTCTCCCAGTCGCGGCCCGAGGTGCCGGGCTTGTCGAGCTTGAGCTCGAGGAAGTCGCCCAGGCCCGGCGGAGCCTTCACCGTGAACGCGAGCCCGCCCGCCTGCGCGGCGCTCATCTCGTGCTCGCGGGTGATGATCCACCCGCCGTAGCCGGAGAGATCGTGAAGCTCGGCGCCTCCGCCCGGGTTCTTCTTCCGCGCCGACCAGCCGAAGTCCATCCAGCCCTTCTGCATGCCCTGGCGGTAGACGACCTCGGCGGCGGCGGGAGCAGGCGCGGAGCGGCCGGCGCCGGCGGCGCCTCCGTCCTTCGGCTGCTCGGCAGCGCGCGAGCACAGCGCGATCATTGCTGCGGTAATCGTTGCGGTTCTCATGACCCGAAGAACACCTCGCGAATGAGCTGAAGGGGAGTCCCCGACTTCTCGTTGATCATCACCAGCAGCCGCTCGGGCGGCATGTCCTCGCGCATCTTGCGCAGGCCGTCGGCGCCGAGCGGCACGGTGCCCCAGTGGCAGTGCGCGAAGAGCCGATCGTCGCGGTACATGTCGCACGCGTCTTTGAGCAGGTCGTCGCAGAACGCGCCGTGCAGCAGGTACTCGGAGAACGTGCGCAGGCGCGTGATGGGCACGCGCCAGTCGGTGCCGTGCAGGCCTTCGATGTGGTTCTGCATCGCGCGCAGCACGTGCCGCCAGAAGTAGACGACGAGGCTCACGTACGAGCGATCGGGCGAGTCGCGGTGCGGAGTGCCGAGCAGCTTCTCGGCGGCGCGGTGCCAGGCGGCGTTGTCTTTGGTGATGAACTGCGGCCCGGTCTCGCGGAACAGCAGGAGCTTCCCGTCGCGGAAGTGCGAGGCGAGCGGGTCGAACGGCTGCACGAAGAAGCAGCCCGAGTCGATGCACGCGAACGCGTCGGCGTCGATGGCGGCGCAGGCGTTGAGCTTCACGAGCTGCTGCACGATCCACCCGCGCACCGGCAGCGAGCGCAGTGAGAGCCACCACTTCGGGGCCTGCTTCAGCTGGCGCATCCAGGGTGGCAGCACGTCTTCCTGCAGGACGACGTGGGTGCGCGAGCTGTTCAACGGCTGAAACAGCTTCTCGTCCCGGCGGGCGACGAGCACGTAGTGGTGGTAGTGGCGCGGCACGTAGCGCTCCATGCTCTCGACCAGCAGCCTGCAGCGCTCGAAGTCTTTGAAGTAGCTCGGCGTGATGAAGGCGAGCCGCGGGGAGGTAGGAGACATCGAGGGATGCAATCTGCGGCCCGGGTGGCGCCGTGGCAAGGATCGGTTTGCTACGTTGCGGCAACGCGATGACATCGTCGCGTCACCGCAACGGCGCTACTGGCCGCCGGTCCGGGGTGTGGCTGTAACGCGCTGTTCCCCGCCTCGGGCGCTACTGCTGCAGGCAGTAGACCTTCAGGTCCGTCTGGCTACAGCTGAAGGTCGGGCTCTGCGCGAAGGCCCGGGAGACGATCGCCGCTTCGGCGAGGCCCGCCGAGCCCGTGGCGCCGGCACCGCTGCTCCAGTTGCTGCACGTGCTCGTCGCAGTGCCGGCGGTCTGCGGGTTCGCGGCGCCCGTCCACACCAGCGTGTTCGCGATCATCATGGTGCCCTGGGCGGTGCGGTTCAGGCCGGTGTTCCACTGGGCGCTGCCGAGGACGCCCATCGCGGTGGCCGCGAGCGGCACGTCGTCGACGCGGGCCCAGGTGGCGCCGTTGACGTTGAAGCGCGAGGCCGCGGTCGCTCCGTTGGTCGCGAGCAGCGCCCTGAAGGTGCCGGCGAGGCCCGCCGCGGTCGCTTCGGTCTGACAGAGGTTGTCGGCTGCCGTGAGGCCGGTGCTGGGGTTGAAGTTGCCCGAGCTGACGAATGCGCGCCGCACGTTCGCCAGCGGCGGAGGAACCGCGGCGCCCTGGCGATTGACGCCGAGGCAATAGATGCGCGCCGGCGACATGCAGTTGAACGTGCTCGCCTGGGTCCACTGGCTGTTGCTCAGCCGCGTGCTGCCGACCGCGACGTTTCCGCTGTTCGACGTCCACCCGCTGCAGGTGAGGCCCGAGGCCTCGGTGCCGTTGCCGTTGGTGCCGGTGAAGGGGTTGGCGTCGCCGATGTCGTTGCCGAACACGTCGCGGTCGGGCAGCCAGAGCACCCGCCCGGCCAGGAGGTCGGCCTGGCTCGCGAACACCGGCTGGCCGTCGGGGCGGATCCACCCCGACGCCGCGTTGAGGCGGATGCTGGCGTTGTTGCCCGGCGACGAGAGCCAGGCGCGGTAGGTGCCGGGCAGGTTCGCCGCCATCGCGGTCATCTGGCAGATGTTGTCCGCGCCGGTGAGGCCGCCGAAGTTGCCGCCGCCCTGCGCGGCGGTGACGAACATGTAGTTCGGCGCCTGCATGAAGGTGGCGGTGACGGTGGTCGACGCGTTGACGGTCACGGTGCAGGGAGCGACTCCGCTGCAGCCGCCGCCGCTCCAGCCGGCGAAGACGTCTGGCGCGACGGGGTTGGCGGTGAGCGTCACCATGGTGCCGGCGTTGACGACCTCGATGCAGTCGCCGCCGCAGTTGATGCCCGCCGGCATCGAGGTGACCGTGCCGACGCCGACGCCCGAGAGCATCACCTGCAGCGTGATGGTGTTGAACGTCGCGGTGACGTTGCGCGCCTGCGTCATCGAGACGCTGCACGGACCGGTGCCGCTGCAGTCCCCGGTCCAACCGGCGAAGGTCGAGTTGGCGCTCGGCGTGGCGGTGAGCGCGACCATGGTGTTGACGGCGTAGCTCTCGGTGCAGTCGGCGCCGCACGTGATTCCGGCGGGGTTGGACGTCACGGTCCCGGTGCCGACGCCGGCGCGCGTGACGGTGAGCGGGTGCGTGATGACGTCGAAGGTCGCGGTGACGGTCGTCGCGGCGGTGAGCGTGACGACGCAGCTGCCGGTGCCGGTGCAGCCGCCGCCGCTCCAGCCGACGAACGTCGAGCCCACGTTCGCGTTCGCGAAGAGCGTCACCATCGTGCCGTGCGTATAGGTCTCGTTGCAGTCCGCGCCGCAGTTGATGCCGATGGGGTTCGAGCTGACGGTGCCGAAGCCGGTGCCGGCCTTCACCACCGAGAGGTTGCGGGGCGCGAGGCTGAAGGTCGCGACCACCACCGCGTCGGCGGTCATGTTCACGTCGCAGGTGCCGGTGCCCGAGCAGCCGCCCCCGCTCCAGCCGGAGAAGACGGAGTTCGGCCCAGCGGCCGCGGTGAGCGTCACCACGGTTCCATTGTCGAAGCCCTCGACGCAGTCGGCGCCGCAGTTGATGCCGGCGGGCGCCGAGGTGACGGTGCCGGTGCCGGCCCCCTGGGTGGCGACGTTGAGCGTGCGCACGACGAGCCCGAACACGGCGCTCACGTTCCTCGCCGCTGTCATCGTGACGGTGCACTGCCCCGTGCCGGTGCAGTCACCCGCCCAGCCGACGAACGTCGAGCCCGGCGCAGGGGTGGCGGTCAGCGTCATCGTCGTGCCGTGGTTCAAGTTTTCAGAGCAGTCCCCGGGGCAGTTGATGCCCAGCGGCGACGAGCTGACGGTGCCGGAGCCGGCGCCGCCGACCGACGTGGTGAGCGTGTAGCTGTTCAGCGTGAAGGTGGCGGTGACGGTGGTTGCGGCCGTGAGCGTGACGACGCACATGCCGGTGCCGCTGCAGCCGCCGCCGCTCCAGCCGGCGAACGTCGAGCTGGCGGCTGCCGCCGCGGTGAGCGTGACCGTCGTGCCGTGGTTGTACAGCTCGCTGCAGTCGGCGCCGCAGTTGATGCCCGCGGGGCTCGACGTCACGGTGCCGGTGCCGGTGCCGGCCCGCACCGTCGTGAGGGTGTAGCGGTTGAGGTTGAACGTCGCGGTCACGCTGCGCGCCGCGGTCATCGACACCGTGCAGGCGCCCGTTCCGGTGCAGGCGCCCGTCCAGCCGGCGAAGGTCGTGTTGGCGCCGGGCGTCGCGGTGAGCGTTACCGACGTGCCGTGGTCGTAGTTTTCGGTGCAGTCCGCGCCGCAGTCGATGCCTGCCGGGCTCGAGGTGACCAGGCCCGTGCTGTTCCCCGCGGTCGCGACGGTGAGGGTGCGCTGCACGAGGCCGAAGGTCGCCGTCACCGTCGTCGCCTGGGTGAGCGTCGTGGTGCAGGCGCCGGTGCCGCTGCAGCCGCCTCCGCTCCAACCCGCGAAGGTGGAGTTCGCGCCAGCTGTTGCGGTCAGCGTCACCATCGTGCCGTAGCCGTAGGTGGCTGAGCAGGTCGCGCCACAGCTGATGCCCGCGGGAGAGGAGGTGACGGTGCCGGTGCCGGTGCCCGCGCGGGTGACCGTGAGCTGCAGCTGGTTCAGCGTGAAGGCGGCCGAGACCGTCACCGCGGCGTTCGCGGTGACGACGCAGGTTCCGGTGCCGCTGCAGCCGCCTCCGGTCCACCCGGTGAAGGTGGAGCCCATGCTCGCCGCGGCGGTGAGCGTGACCAGGGTGCCGTAGTCGAAGCTCGCGGAGCAGGTCGCGCCGCAGTTGATGCCCGCCGGCGAAGAGGTCACGGTGCCGGCGCCGGTGCCGGTCCTCGTGACGGTGACGGGGTGGGTGTCGAGCGTGAACTGCGCCGAGACGCTGGTCGCGCCCATGATCGTCGTGGTGCAGGCGCCGGTGCCGCTGCAGCCGCCGCCGCTCCAGCCGGTGAAGGTCGAGCCGGTCGCGGCGCTCGCGGTGAGCGTCACCATCGTGCCGAAGTCGAACATCGACGAGCACGTGGCGCCGCAGCTGATGCCCGCCGGCGTCGAGCTCACGGTGCCGTCGCCGTTGCCGGTCTTCTGCACGGTGAGGATGTACGGCTGAAGGGAGAACGTCGCGGTGACCGTCGTCGCCGCGTTCACAGTGACGACACAGGTGCCGGTGCCGCTGCAGCCGCCGCTCCAGCCCACGAAGCTGGAGCCGGTCGCGGCCGTCGCGGTGAGCGTGACCATCGTGCCCGCCGCGAAGTCGCTGGTGCAGGTGCCGGGACAGTTGATGCCCGAAGGAGTCGAGCCGATGGTGCCCGCCCCAGTGCCGGACTGGAGCACCGTGAGCGCGAAGGTGTTCGTGCCGCCTCCGGCGCCGCCCGCGGAGCCGCCTGCCGTGCCGCCACCCGCGGAGCCGCCTGCCGCGCCGCCACCCGCGGAGCCACCGGCCGTGCCGCCGCCCGCGGAGCCACCGGCCGTGCCGCCACCCGCGGAGCCGCCTGCCGTGCCGCCGCCCGCGGAGCCGCCCGCCGTGCCGCCACCCGCGGAGCCGCCCGCCGTGCCGCCGCCCGCGGAGCCGCCCGCCGTGCCGCCGCCCGCGGAGCCGCCCGCGGAGCCGCCGCCCGCGGAGCCGCCTGCCGTGCCGCCACCCGCGGAGCCGCCCGCGGAGCCGCCTGCCGTGCCGCCGCCCGCGGAGCCGCCCGCCGAGCCGCCAGCGCTGCCACCGGCGTCGCCGCCCGCGCCGCCTGCGTCACCGCCTCCGTTTCCGCCAGCGGTGGCGCCGCCACCGGAGCCGCCCGCGCCGCCCGTTCCTCCTGAGCCGCCGGCGGTCGCTCCTCCGCCGTCGCCGCCGCCGGTCATTCCGCCGTCGGGGCTCGAGGGGTCACCGCAGTTCACCGCAACGACACCGAACACGACGACCGCCAACAGCCGGGGACTCATCATGGGGGACGCGCATCGTAACCAACGCCGTTCATGTTCCGAACGCCGTTCTGTCTGTAGGAATTGTCATTCGAATGTGCGCGCGCGTGGCGAGTCGGCGCATGGGGTAGAAGCGTACAGATGACCTACCGCTCTGCGGTGTGTGGCCTCGCGACGTTGTTGATGGCGTGCCCCAGCGGCGTCGACCCCATGGACGGAGGAACAGGTGGGGGAGGCACAGCGGCGGGAGGCGGCGCTGGAGGTTTCGCCGGAGGAGCAGCCGGCGGTTCCGCGGGCGGCGGTGGAGGGAGCGGAGGCAGTGGAGGAAGTGGTGGATCGGGCGGCAGCCGCTTCGACGGAGGCGGCACGCTCATCGGCCCCTTGAGCTATCCGGTTCAGAGCGCCATCGCGTACCGCGAGCGGCTCTCTGACGGAGGAGCGAACCCGCTCTTCGTGCAGGTGGGCCTCGGCGATCAGCCGTTGGCGACCTCGTGCACGACGCCGCCGACGCCGACGCGGCTGTTCATCCTCACGGTGATCAGCGGCGACGGCGGCGCGCTCGTGCCCGGCACGTACCCCGCGACGAGCGAGAACCTCCCCGGAACCCTCGCGCGCGTCACCTACGGCACGACTCCGAACGACGCGGGCACTCCGACCGCGCGAGATCTTCACATCGCGGTCAGCGGCCTCGTGACCCTCAGCGCGATCGACGCGGAGCGGGCCGTGGGTACGTTCGACGTCATGATGACCCTCGAGGACGGCGGCAGCAGCGTCGGCGCCGGAGGCTCGTTCTCCGCGCCGACCGAGCTGTGTCCGTAGCGCAGCGATCGCTCTGTTACGCTGCGGCAACACGATGACCATGCGCCCCGTCATCGCGACCCTGCTGCTCGTCCTGGGTCCGGGTTGCTCCTGTAACCTTCTGCCCGATCCGAAGACGAGCGCTGCGTCGGCGCCCGAGACCGCCGACGTCGCGCTCGGCGCTTCGCACGACCTGGTCGTCGTCGGCTGCTCGCAGAAGCTCACCATCACCGACCTGGTGCTCGGCGTCGGGGCCACCGCGCTGTTCGTCGCGGTCGGGCGCGTCGACGCCGTCTTCTATCTGCCGGGCGCCGTCATCTCGAACCCGAAGTGCAAGGACACGCAGTACGCGGTGAGCGGCGCCGTGCTCGAGGGCGACGCGTTCGAGCTCGAGCCGACCCAGAACGACAAGGTGTACAAGCTGCACACGCGCCGCGAGGGCGAGGCCACCTTCCGCGCGCAGGTGCAGGTCGGAGACGACACCCACGAGGTGAGCTCGACGTTCCGCGCGTGGAAGGCCGACCGCCTCGAGTTCGCTCCGCGGTGCCAGCTGCCACCCGCGGGCGTTCAGGTGATGCACGGCTGGGTCCCCGCGGGGAAATCGGTGTCGTTCACGCACCAGCTCTTTCGCGGCACGACCGCGCTGCGCGGCTACGGCTTCCTCGGCCTGAACCCGCAGCCGCGCATGATGCTGAGCGAGGACGGCACCCGTGCGACCTTCACCGCCGAGCGGGGGCCGTTCACCGTCACGTCCGACGTGGACCCGGCGTTCATGCTGCAGCTCACCGCGTATGACGCGACCGACTACGACGGCATCGCGCTCGAGCGCTTCGGCAACGACGCCGTGTTCGTGGGCGGAATCGTCTCGCTGCGCCGGCGCGCGACCATTCAGGGAAACGCGCCGTGCGTCGACGGCTTCCCGACGCAGCTCACCGTCGAGACGCCGACCGTGTGCAGGCAGCGCGAAGGGCAGGCGTACTTCCAGAACTCCCAGTACCCGATCGAGCTCGACGCGCTCATGCCCGGCACCTGTCGCGTGTCGCTCGCGCTGCCCGGCTCGACGCTCACGCCGGCGGTGGTGCAGCTCGAGGTGTACCGCGGCGTCGAGCAGGTGGCGGAGCTGCCCACGGCCGCGCAGCACGTCACCATCAACCTGCTCGATGCGTGGCCCGCGAGCGCGGACGACGTGCACTACGTCGGCTGGAAGGACGAGATCAGCGGGCGGCTCGAGAGCGTGACGCTGCGGCGCACGAACGGCGCGTGGAGCGCGCTCGAGGTGAAGAACCCGCCGCGCATGTACCTCGCCGTCGACGGCGACCCCGCCAGCGGCACCGCCCTCGCGGTCGGCGCCCGGGTTGGCGGCGCCGCCTGGAACGGCACGACGTGGACGCCGTTCGACGCCGGGCTCGGCGAGGTGCGCTTCGAGGCGGTCTGGGTCGGCGGGCCGAGCGAGGCCTGGGCTGCCGGAGAAGACGGTCTGCTCGCGCGCTTCGACGGCGCGGCCTGGTCGCGCGTCGACGGCGGCGCGCGGTTCGATCTCACCGGCGTCTGGGGAGACCGCGACGGCGGCGTCTACGTCGTCGGCCAGCACTACGCGAAGAGGTGGGACGGAGCCCGCTTCGACGACTTCCTGCCCGAGGCGCTGACCGACGCCGGCTACGCGGTGCGCACCGTCGAGGGCACGCGCCCCGATGACCTGTGGGTCACCGGCACCTTCGGGACGTACCGGTGGAACGGCGCGAGCTGGACGCGCCACGTCGCCGACGGTGTGGTCACGAAGCTGCGGCCCGTCGGCGATGGGCACGCCTACGGCCTGCTCACGAAGAACCCCGGCTCGTCGCTGCCGACGTATTTCCTCGTCCGCTTCGGCGGCAACCGCACCGTGTACCTGCCGCTGCCCGAGGCCGGTCGCGCCATCAGCGGCTGGGGCGACGAGCTGCAGGTGCTGACGAAGACGAAGCTCCTGCGGTACCGCCACGATCCGGCGGACCTGTTCCCGTGAGAGCTCAGACGGCGCGGCGCACGCGGTCGAGCTCGGCGGGCTGCACCTCGAACGGCAGGCACGCGCGGAGCTGATCACCCCAGAGCCGCTCGACGCTCGCGCCGGCGGTGTCGAGGCGGTCGAGGATCTCGGTCGCGTGCGTGCGCGCGCGCAGCTGCCGCGCCAGGTCCGAACGCATCGGGCCAGCGTGCATCGGCAGGGCGCTCTCTTCGCCCATGAAGTGGCGGCGAATGGCGTCGAGGTGGTGGGCCCCGAAGCGGCGGAAGACCTGCAGCACGTTGGTCTCGACCGCGGTCGCGCCGAGGCGCGTGTGGCGCGGGACCAGGTCCGGGCACAGCTCGAGCGCAGCACAGCCGCGGTTGAGCGCGTCGCGCAGCTCGAGCATGAGCAGCACCTCTTCGGGCGCCGTGTCCTCGAAGCTCATGTCGCAGACGTTCTCGAGCTGAACGAGGCGGTCCTTCACGCGAAGCGAGAGCGAGGCGGCGATCGGCAGGCCGTCGAGCAGCAGGAAGTGGAACAGCGTGGCGCCGCACTCGGCGAGCGCGGCGTGGCGCGCGGCCTTGCGCGAGTCGCCGCCGACTCCGGTGGCGGAGTCCAGCTTGTAGCTGCGCGCCTCGAGCTCCATGTACATCGAGAGCAGCTCCTTGCCGGCCCGCGGGTCGTCGGACGAGACGAGCTCGACCTCGCCCGCCGCCATCAGCGACCGGGTGCGCCGCGCGAGCGGAGCCGCCCAGCCGTCGAGCGTGTGGAACCACGCGTCGAGGTCGCGCGCCAGCGGCACGGTCGCCCGCACCGGGCCGGGCACGCACTGCACGCCGAACTTGAAGCTCTTCAGCGACGGAGCCGCCCGCTGCAGCGGCCCGTTCTCGCTCTCTCCGCCGAGCTCCAGCAGGCTGAACGGCTCGTTGCGGAGCAGGAACTCGAGCAGGTGCTTCGCGGACGCGTCGTCCACGTGGCCGTGGAGCTCGGAGGCCCGCGTGAGCTTCACGCCGGTGAGCCCCAGGGTCTGCTCGATGGTCCGCTTCAGCGGCAGCCAGCCGATGAGCTTCTCGCCGTCGAACGCAGCGACGACGTACGGCTCGTCGTGGCCGAAGAACGCGGCCAGCCCTTCGGTGGTGGGAGTGTCCAGTTTCGGTAACCGCGACAGCTGACGAATGATCTCTACGCGCACTTCAGGCCCTCGCTTCGTGGAAACGACTAATCCACGTGCGCGGGCCACGCAGTGTTTGCTCGTTGCGTTACCTGGAAGGGTCGCGTCGGCGCGCCTCTGCTACGAGCTCGTCCGCTTCGGCACTTCGGCCCGCTGCGCGCAGCGCTTTTTCCAGGGCTTCGGCCTCGGCCCGAACGCCGTTACGCGCCTCCTCGGCGAGCTCCGGCGGCACCTGGGAAATCACGTCGTAATTCCTCTGCAGCCGCTGCAGGGGGTTGGTGATCACTTCGCCCAGGTCCTTCCAGCGCCCCTGCTCCATGAGCAGCGCCTCGAGGTACAGGTTGACACCCTTCAGGGGGCCCTTGGCGCGCGCCTCGTCGAACCACGCGAGCGTGGCCTGCTCGTCGCCGAGGGCCTTGTTGAGGCAGATCCAGTCGTCGCCGCCGCGCTCCGAGGCGTCGCGCTGCGCGGCGATGACCGCGCGTGCGTTCGGCGCCGCGCCGGCGGCCTCTTCGAGCAGCCCGAGCAGGAAAGAGGCGCGCACGCCGGCCCAGGCCGGGTCGATGGCGAGCGCGTTGTTCCACAGCCACAGCATCTCGGCGGCGGCCTCGTCGATCGCCCCGCGCATGAGCAGCGTCTGCGCGAGCTGGAAGCGCGCGGAGAGGTCGTTGCCCTTCGCGCTCGCCCGCTGCGCGTCGAGCTCGGTCTTGCCCTGCTCGAGGCCGTCGAGCCACGCGAGCAGCTGCTGCGGGGCGCGGTACCCCACGATGCGGTCGAGCTCGCGGTCGTTCTTGATCGCGACGACGGTCGGCATCGCGCGGATGTCGAACTCCTTCGCGACCGCGTCGGTGTCGACGTCGAGCTGGAGCGCGACGGCCTTCTCGTTCAGCCAGCCGACGACGCCGGGGTCGACCCAGGTGTTCGCGTCCATCTGCTTGCACGGCCCGCACCAGGTCGCGGTGAAGTCGATGATCAGGAAGCGGCCCTGAGCCTTCGCTCGGGCGTCGTCGAGGGAGAGACCGGCGAAGACGGGAGGTCGCACAGCTCCGGGTGATAACACGCGCCCGTCACGTTCCCCTGCCGGACGAGGACGGGCTCGCCCCTGAGCGTCGCGAGCACCTCGACCGAAGCCCCGACGCGCTCGATGCGCGGCGCGCGGATGAACACGAGGCGGCGCGTGCCCGAGTCATCCAGCGCCTCGAAGCTGTCGACCTGTCGCCCGTATGCGTTGCGGCGCACCGTCACGTCGAGCCAGCCGTAGCGCGCGCAGAGGATGAGGCCGGCGCACGTCGCGAAGACCGGCTTGCCGCTGCGCACGAACGTCTCGAGCGGCGCGAACAGCCCGCCGAGCTCGATGAGCCTGGTCTGCGTGGTGCTCTCTCCGCCGGGCAGGACGAGCGCCTCGACCTGCTCGAGGTCTCGCGGCGTGCGGACCTCGATGCCCGCCGAGCCGAGCGTGCGCAGGTGCGCGCCGAAGCCGCCCTGCAGCGCGAGAACGCCGGTCACCATCCGCGCTCCGCGAACTTCTCCGTGCGCTCGAGCTTCGACAGCTCGAGGCCGCGCATGGCGGCTTTCAGTCCGGTCGATGCCGCCGCGAGCTTCGCCGGCTCCTTCCACCACGTCGTCGCCTCGACGATGGCGCGCGCGCGGCGGGCGGGCTCCTCGGAGAGGAAGATGCCGCTGCCGACGAAGACCGCCTCGGCGCCGAGCGCCATGCACAGCGCGGCGTCGGCGGGCGTCGCGATGCCGCCGGCGGCGAAGTTCGGCACCGGCAGGCGCCCCGCCTTGGCGACCTGCTCGAGCAGCTCGTACGGAGCGCCGAGCCGCTTCGCCTCGGTCATCCGCTCTTCCGGAGCGAGCTGCGTGAGCCGCTTGAGCTCCGTCCGCAGCGAGCGCAGGTGCTTGACCGCTTCGACGACGTTACCGGTGCCGGCCTCTCCCTTGGTGCGCAGCAGCGCGGCGCCCTCACCGATGCGCCGCAGCGCCTCGCCGAGGTTCGTGCAGCCGCAGACGAACGGCACCGTGAACGCGTGCTTCTCGATGTGGAAGGCGTCGTCCGCCGGAGTGAGCACCTCGCTCTCGTCGATGAAGTCGACCTCGAGCGCCTCGAGGATGCGCGCCTCCATGAAGTGGCCGATGCGGCACTTGGCCATCACCGGGATGGAGACCGCGTCCTGGATGGAGCGGATCATCTCCGGGTCGCTCGCGCGGGCGACTCCGCCCTGGGCGCGGATCTGCGCAGGCACTCGCTCGAGCGCCATGACCGCGCACGCGCCCGCGTCTTCCGCGATGCGCGCCTGCTCGGCGTTGACCACGTCCATGATGACTCCGCCGCGCAACATCTCTGCGAGGCCGCGCTTCGTCGTCGTTCCGTTGCCGTTGCTGCCGTTGTTCATACGACCTCCGTTGAAAGACACACGTCTCCCGTCGCCGGCGAAGACCGCCGCCGCGCTCGCCTCGCTTCAGACGACTTCCATCACCGCGCGCGCCACGGGCGCGCCGCGGCGGTCCACCGCGGCGAAGGCGCGACCGAGCCGCTTCGCGCCCTCGACCAACCGGCCCAAAGGCTCCGCGCAGTACGTCACGCGCAGCCCCTTCTGTCCCGCCTCGGTGATGCCGTTGAGCGTGCCGGGCCCCACGAGCACGCCGTGCTTCTGCCCCTCGAGCCACACGCTCTCGGGATCCGGCCCGTCCGGCAGCGGAATCCACAGCGCGAGGCCCGTCTCCGGCTTCGTCCACGTGACGCGCGACGGCAGCGCCTTGCGCAGCGCCGCGTCGAGCGCGTCACGCCGCGCCCGGTACCGCGGCAGCGACCTGGAGAGGTGCGCCTCGAGGTACCCGCGGTCGAGGAACTCGCACAGCGCGAGCTGCAGGAGCGCCGAGGTGCCGAGGTCCATCGCGTGCTTCAAGAGCTCGAGCCGGCCGCGCAGCGCGCGCGGCGCGAGCAGGTACCCGATGCGCAGCGCGGGGATGAGCTTCTTGCTGTACGTGCCGAGGTACAGCACCTCGCCGTCGAGCGTCCGCAGCGCCGCGAGCGGAGGCTTACCGTCGAGGTGCAGGTCGGAGGCGTAGTCGTCTTCGATCAGCGGCACTCCGCTGCGGTGCGACCACTCGACCAGCGCCTCGCGCCGCGCGAGCGAGATGCGGCGGCCCGTCGGGTTCTGGCAGTTCGGCATCAGGTAGAAGCCCTTCGCGCCGCGGCCGAGCCGCTCGAGCGCCGCGAGGTCCGGCCCGTCTTCGTCGCACGGAATCGGCACCAGGCGCGCCCCGGCCGAGGCCAGCAGCCTCAGCGCGCCGTGGTAGGTGGCCTCGTCGACGAGGAAGGTGTCTCCGCGCGAGATGAGCGCGCGGGCGAGCAGGTCGAGCGCCTGCTGGCTGCCCGACGTGATGAGGATGTCGTCGGCCGTCGCGGGCACGCCCTGGCGCTCGAGGTCCTTCGCGACGAGCTCGCGCAGTTGGGGCAGGCCGGCCGTCGGCGCGTAGCCGAGCGCGTTCGGCCCGTGGTCGTGCAGCGCCCGGTCGATGCAGCGGCGAAGCAGCTCGTGCGGCAGCAGGTCGTTCATCGGCTGCATGCGGTTCAGGTGCACCGCGTCGGCGGAGGCGACCGGGTGCGCGAACCGCTCGGCGCGCGCGAACGCGTCGTTCGTCACCGCGGGGGTCATCAGCGACGGCCACGGCATCGGCGCGCGCTGCGGCGGGGCTCCCGGCTTCACCGCCCGCGGAGGCGCCGCTTCCGCGACGAACGTGCCGCGGCCCACCGTCGACTCGACGAAGCCCGCCGCGTGCAGGTCTTCGTAGGCGCGCACCACCGTGTTCCGGTGCGTGTTCAGCTCGTCGGCCAGCGCCCGCGTCGGCGGCAGGCGGAAGCCCTTCGGGAACGTGCCGTCGTGGATGCGCGAGACGACCGCGTCGAAGAGCTGGCGGTACATCGGGACCCGCGACGAGGCCGACAGCCGGATGCCCAGCGATTGGACCCTATTGGTCTGCATGGGCCGTGATGATGCGTCGGCCGAGCTGCAGCGCCAAGGGCCAAGCCCTGGAGACGGTCTATTCCAAGTAGACCATTATGGGCTATCGCAATGGACCACTGACTACAGGGCGATCTTCGCGATCGCAAAGCGCGCGGTCGGGTTGCCCAGAGACAGCTCGATGAGCGTGAAGCCCGTGACGATGGCCTCGCCGCCCGAGATGAGCAGCGCGTTCGAGCCGCGCGGCACCGCGAGCAGGTTCAGCAGGTTGATGCGCAGCCCCGTCGGCTTGTGGCCGCCCATGCCCCACGTCGTGTCCAGGTCGCCAGCCGCGGTGATCTTGTACAGGCGCGAGCCGGCGAGCGTGTTCATGTACACGATGAGCGAATCGTCGCCGAGCAGCGCCGCCCCGCGGATGTCGCCCGAGATGTCCGGGATCTCCTTCACGCCCATCGCGCCGAAGCTGGCATCGGGCACGCCGTCCGCGCTGACTCGAAACATCTTGAGCCGCGTGTCGTTCGACCCGGCGGCGCGCATGCCCACCGCGAGCAGGGTGCGGTCGCTGCGCTCGAGCAGCTTGTACATCGTGCCGCCCATGCTCTTCACCGAGCCCATCGTGCCGAACGACGTGTCCAGCATGCCGTCGTCGCCGAGGCGGCAGATGGTGAAGCCGTCTCCGCCGCCCAGCACCAGGTTGTTGCCCTGCACCACGAGGTCGTTCGCGTACTCCGAGCCGCCGAAGTCGAGCGCCCGCGGGGCGAACGTGCCGTCCACCGTGCCGTCGGCGTTGATGCGGTAGGCGAACATGTCCCGGTTGCGCGTCGGCCCGTTGTCCAGCCCGCCTGCGAACACGTACTTGCCGTCGGCGCGCTTTCCGATGGCATAGCCGGCGGCCGAGTTCTCGGAGTTCGACATCGGGTTGAAGTCGAACAGCGCGTACCCGCGCGTGTTGAACGTGGTGTCGAGCGAGCCGTCCGCGTTGAAGCGCGCGATGATCGGCGAGCCGGCGGGGATGGTGGCGATGCCGCGCGCGAAGCCGGTGGCGACGATCTTGTCGCCGTCGGACATCACCGCGAGCAGGCCGTCGGTCGTGAACGACTGAAGGTCCATCGTGCCGCCGTCGAAGTCGACGTGCGTGAAGCCGCGCGAGGCGAACGTCGTGTCGAGCGTCAGGTCCGCGTTCACGCGCGCCAGGAAGACGTCCGGGAACCGCTCTGAGCCGTCGCCGCCGCTGCCGACCGCGACGATCTTCCCGCTCTGCACGGTGAGCGCGTAGCCGGTCGCGTTGTGGCTGCGGGGAAGGATGCCGGCGTCGACGGTCTGCTCGTCGCCGCCGTCGGGGACGTCTCCCCCGTCGGGCAGCATGCCGCCGCCAGGACAGCCGGCGAGGACCACGACTGCGAAGAGCGAGAAGAGTGAGCGCATGGCCCCCTCCATAGCAAGCCGCGGTCCCTACGGGGGTACGCGCACTTACGGCCCGAAAGCGTGAACCCCGGCGCTACTCGTGAACTGGCCGTTCACACGTCGTACTGCTCGCAGCTGCAGTCGATGCAATCGCGGGCGACGCCGGGCGTCTGTCAGGCCATGGATGCGCTCGAGGCAATCGTCCCGGTTCTGGTGGTCGGCATGGTGGTCGGTGTCCCGATGTTCGCGCTGAGCATTCGCATCGCGCTCAAGCCCGTGATGGAGGCGTGGCTGAAGGCCCGCGAGGCGCAGCCGCCTCCGCAGCGGGTTCGCGCCGACGCGGCAGAGCTCGAGGCGCTGAAGCTGCGCGTCGCGGCGCTCGAGGTGGTGTGGGAGCAGCGGCTCGGCTCGGGAACGCTGCAGCCGAGCCGGATGCCTCAGCTCGTCGACTGAGCGAACGTCACCTTCCGGAAGCCGAACCCCTTCAGCAGGGCCGTCATCGTCCGCGCCGCGGCCTCGCGCGCCCGCTGGCGCAGCTTCGCGTCGGAGGCCACCGTGCCCTGAAGCCGCCGCTGCGCGTCGTCGAGCAGCTGCGCGGTCTCGGCAGAGTCGAGGTTCGAGGCGATGACCTCCGTCTCGGCCGGCAGCAGCGACGTCTCGACCTCGGGCTCGGGCAGCGTGAGCGTGACCTCGTCGCCGTCGACCACGACCTGGTCGGACCTCAGGCGCCGCAGGTCGACGAAGAAGCGCGCCTCGGCGAAGACGATCGCGCGGCCGCGGCGCGGCGCCACCGTCTCGCGCGCGTACGCGAGCACCCCCGCCAGCAGCGTCGGCTCAGGCTTCGGGTCCGGAGCGAAGGTGAGCTTCTGGTGCACAGTCACCTGCAGCACTTCGAGGCGCTGCACGTCGCGGATCCGATCGACCACGGCCGGTGGCTCGGAGGCCGCGAGGCGCTCCACCCGCAGCAACGTCGCGGCCACCGCCACGGCGGCGATCATGAACAGCCACGGAACCAGCTTGAGCAAGCGCATCGAGAGCGCTGCAGTGCAGGCTCCGGGCCGTGTCCTCGGGCTGCGGCGCGCTCAGCGGACGAGCACGTCGGGGCGCCGCCGCCCGTCCTTCTCGACCGTCGGCCACGACGGGTCCACCGTCACCGCCTCGAGCCCGCCGTCGCCGACCACGAACGTGTCTTCGATCTTCGCGCCGGGCAGCGAGGGGTTCCACGCCACGGCGTCGTTCGTCTGCAGCACGGTCGCGGTGCCCGGCCGCGCGACCACGTCACGCGAGAGGTACCCGCAGCTGCCGCCCTGGTGGTGCAGCCGCTCGGCGCCCGCGTGTCCGCGCGCCGCATACGCCTCGACGATCGCCGCGTAGACCGCGCCGAGCGTCACGCCGGGCTTCGTCGCCGCGAGCGCCGCGCTCTCCACGAACGCGACGTCGTCGATGAGCCGGCGCTCTGCCGACGTCGGCGAGCGGAAGTAGACGAAGCGCGTGAAGTTCGCGAACAGGCCGTGCCGGCGCGCGCAGAACACCAGCATCGCGCGGGCTCCGAGCGCGTCGGCCGAGGCCGTCGTGTGCCGGTGCACCGGCAGCCGCCGCTCGTCTCCGACCAGCGTGAGGGCAGGGTGAATGCCGCGGCTCCACATCGCCTCTGCGCCCGCGCCGGCGAGCTCGAAGCCGGTCCAGTCGGGGCGCGCGGCCTTCAGCACCTGCGTCATCGCCTCCGCCGCGTCGCGACCCAGCGCGCGGTAGCGCTCGAGCTCTTCGGGCAAGAGCGAGCTGCGCGTGGCGACGAGCTCGGGCGGCAGCGGGACCTCGTTCGCGCTCGGGCGATCGCTCGCGACCGGGCCGGCGCTCCGCGTCTGCGCCACCCACCGCTCGCGCGCCGCCGGGTCGGCCCACGGCCCGGCCCAGACCTCGAGTCCCCGCGGCACCTCTTCCTGCTGCAGGCGCGCGGCTTCGATCTCGTCGGTCAGCACCCACGCCGCCTCCGAAGTCACCCAGACCTCCGCGACGCCGGTGTCCGTCGTGAGCAGCACGACGTTCGAGCCGCCGCACGTCGCCCACGAGAACCAGTCGGTGCCGCGCAGGCGCACGCCACCCAGGCCCGCGCGCGCGATGGCCGCGCGCACGGTGCTCAACTTCTTCGACAGCTCGGACGACATGGCGAGCACCGCATGCGGGGTCAACACCGCCCGCGCGCCAGGCATTCACGCTCTTTACGGAGCATCCGTGCTCCACCGTCTCTGACAGCCGAGGCGCGGCAGGGTGCTCGCAAGGCCGCGATTTGCCGTCGCGCGGGGTTGGATCGCGTGCTGCATTGCGCCGTCACCGAAGATGCGCGAGTTCATCGCCCCGCTGCCGCTGCTGGCCGTCGCCCTGCTCGCGGTGAACGACCACGTGCTCAAGGCGGCGTTCCACAACACCGTCACCGGGAAGCTCTCGGACTTCGCCGGCTGCTTCTTCCTGCCGCTCTACGTCTCGGCGCTGCTCTCGCTGGTGCCGCGCCTGCCGCTGCGCGCGCGGCTGTACGCGGGAGCCGCCGTCACCACCGTGCTCTTCGTCTCGACCAGCGTGTCTCGCGCCGCCGCCGACGCGGTGTGCCGCTGGCTGTCCGTGCTCGCCGCCCCCCTCGGGTACACGCACCTGCGCATCGCGGCGGACCCGACCGATCTCATCGCTCTTCCGCTCGTCGCGCTGGCCGTCGCGTACGGGCTGTCTCGTCATCGTCTCCAGGAGAATCCATGCGCCAGCTCGCCTCAGCCGTCGTGATCGCCGTCACCGCCTATTTCCTCATCGCCACGTCGCAGGCCCCGTGTCGCTCGTCCGCCGAGACGGTCTCCGTGACCTCGCGCACCACGTGCGGCCCCGACACGCTCGTGACCGTCTCCGTCGATACGAGCTGCAGGGTGACGGTGACTCCCGCGGGCTCGGGTCTGCCGGCCAGCGGCATGGTGGGCCGCGACATGACGCCGCTGCGGCAGCAGAACGTCTACCTCTCGCAGGTCGACTCGGATGCCGGCACGTCGGTCAGCTGCACGCTCGACGCGAACGATGCCGGAACCGGCTGGGACGTGACGTGCACGAGCTGCAGCGATGCGGACGGCGGCTGCGTCTGCAGCGGCACCGTCGGCCCCTGACCATCCGGCGTCGTCACGTCTTCAGGAAACCGGCGGACCACAGCGCTTCGATCGCCTCGGCCTTCGGCCCTTTGAGCTTCGCGCGCCCCGCATCCACCGTCGTCGGCTTCGCGAACACGTCGAGCGCCGCGAGCAGGGCGCTCGCCTCGGCTCCGACCTGAACGTTCGGATCCTCGAACCCCTTCAGCCCGGGAGCACACGCGAGCCCCGCTCCGTCGCGCGAGCGCAGCACCGTGAGCTCCTCGCCGCGCAGCTTCACCGGCACCCGCCAGTCGCCGAGCCACGCGCCGAGCGTCGTCTCGGCTCGCGAGGCCACGGCGCTCGCCAGCTTCGTCCGCGGGCCGAGCACGGCCTGCGGCTTCCGGATCCGCTCCCAGACCCTCTCGAACGTGCGCTGCACCGACGCCTCCACGCGCACGTCGCGGAACCGAATCATCGGGAACTCGCCGGAGCTCAGGTGCCCGCGCTGCTCGAAGAACCGCACGAACGACTCGAACGAGCTCGCGTCGCTCACCATGCCGAAGCGCGAGGCGTGCTGCGTCACCAGCGCTCCGGGCTGAGACTCGAGGCGCTGGCAGCCGACGTCGCAGCCCCTCTCGAGCAGCTTCTCCACGAGCGGCAGCTCTTCGCTCAGCGCGCGCTCGGACGTGTGCGGCAGCCCGGCGATGCCGCAGACCTCGAGCGTCAGGTTCGGAAAGGCGCGGCAGGCGTCGACCGCCTCCATCAGCTCGGCGTCCGTCGGGCAGGGCTTGAGCAGCCCGCGCTCGATGAGCTCCAGCCGCTGGCTCTCACTGAAGCAGCCGACGTCGAGCACGAGGTACACCCGCCCGAACGTCGACGCGAGCGCCTCGATGAGCGAGCGCGGCGGCACGCCCCACAGGAAGTACGTCGTCGCGTGCCGCTTGAGATCGAACCCGGCCCACGCACGGCCGAGGAACTCGGCGGTGCCGCCGGCGAAGTCGTAGCGGAGCTGCCAGCTGCGCCCGGTGATCTCCTGGTGGTCGCGCGCGACGGCCTCGACCGGCCGGAGGAACGACGTCGGCCGGCCGAACGACGCCTGCTCGAGCCCGCGCGTGCCGCCGCAGTACACGCAGTTCTCGCTGCAGCCCTTGCCCGGCTGCACCCAGCCGGAGAACGAGCTCGCGTCGAGCCCGCTCAGGAACACGTCGTCGAAGTGCGAGTAGAAGACCTCGCTGCTCGACACGCTCTGCACGTAGCGCAGCGGCGCGCGCCGCTTCCCGCGCACCAGGTTCGGCACGTCGGCGTCGCCGCGGCACAGGCCGAGCAGCGGCACCTCTCCGTCTCCGAGCACGATGTCGTCGAAGACGCCCGTCTGAGACAGCTCGCGCCAGAACCACGACGCGCTGTTGCCGCCCGCCACGATGCGCACCGACGGGTCGATGCGGCGAACCACGCGCGCCATCATCAGCCCGCGCGAGAGGTGGTTGAACCACTTGAGCGAGATGCCGACGACCGACGGCTTGAGGTGCGCGAGCAGCGCCTTGAGCGAGCGGCGCACGTCCCCTTCCGTCTCGTCGTCGTCCCACAGGCGCACGTACGCCTCGACGCCGTGCCGGCGGAGGAACCCGGCGAGGTACAGGATGCCGCAGGTCGCCTCGTCCTGGCCGGCGCCGACGAGCAACACCTTCATTTCTTCTGAAGCCTCTCGACCGTGGCCTCGAGCAGCACGCGCGCGTCGGGGCTGAACCACGAGTCGAGCCACGCCTCGCGCTCGTTCACCGCGTTGCGCGTGATGGCCTCGAGCACGGGCCTCAAGAGCCCCTGCTTGATCTGCCCGTACGCGACCGGCGCCCGGCCGAGCTGCTGCGCCCGCGCGAGGCACACCGCCTCGAGCTCCGCCGCCGGCACCACCGCGTCGACGAGCCCGAGCTGCTTCGCCTCTTCCACGCCGAACAGCCGGCCCTCGTAGGCGACCGGCAGCAGCGACGACGCCGGCAGCCGCTGGCGCAGCGGCTCGATGACCAGCGACGGCAGGCCGATGCCGAGCTGCACCTCGTTGAGGCCCAGCCGGGCGGTGCCCAGCGCCGCGATCCGCACGTCACACATCAGCGCCAGAACGCACCCACCGGCGATCGCATGCCCGTTGATGCACGCCACCACCGCGCGGGGGTGGGTCAGCACGCGCTGCATCGCCCGCTCGAAGCTCGCGATGAAGTCGCGCATCGCCGGCCGGTCGAGCGAGATGAGGTCGGGTAGGGCGAGGCCGGCGCTGAACGCATTCCCGTCGCCGGTCACCACCACCGCACGCACATCTTTACGGGCGCCCACGTCGGCGAACGCCGCCTCGAGGTCCTTGAGCAGCGCCGCGGACATCGCGTTCGCCCGGCCGCCGCGGACCCGGACCACCGCCACGCTCTCTCTCGTCTCGATGTCGACGGGCACGGCGGCGACCCTAGCCGAAATGGGGACGGGCATCTTTTCCCGCCCGTGGCAGCGCTGCTCCAACGCACCGCCTCGGGAAAAGCAGCCTGTCCCCATTTCGGCCGGGTCGGAGCGCACCGCGCGAGGGTCAAGAGTGACCCTCGACCCCGGGCGTGCAACCCCGCGAGATCTGCCCGCTGGGTCAGTGGAGCCCCCCTTGCACTGGGCGCCCCCCCATGAACACGACCAGTCCTACGAACGAAGTCCCGGTTGCTCCGAAGCCGCGCCTGCTCGTGATCGACGACGAGGTCGCGCTCGGCCAGTCGCTCGCTCGCGTCTTCACCCGCCGTGGCTACGACGTCATCGTCGAGAGCGAGCCGCTCGAGGGCGTGCTCGCCGCGCAGCAGCGCCAGCCCGACGTCGTGCTGCTCGACCTGCGCATGCCCAACGTCTCCGGCATCGAGGTGCTCAAGGACATCAAGACGCGCGCCCCCGACATCCAGGTGGTGATGATGACCGGCGACGCCGACGTCCAGAGCGCGCTCGCCGCCATCCGCAACGGCGCCTACGACTATCTCCTCAAGCCGTTCGACGACGTGAACGGCGTCGTCAACGTCGTCCGCAAGGCGCTCGACCACAAGCAGGTCATCGACCGCAACCGCCAGCTCGAGCAGCTCGTGCAGGGCCGCGGCCCCGAGGTCGGCTTCATCGGCGACAGCCCGCGCATGCGCGAGATCGCCGCGCTCGTGCAGCGCGTCGGCCCCTCGAAGTCCACCGTGCTCGTGCAGGGCGAGAGCGGCACCGGCAAAGAGCTCGTCGCCCGCGCCATTCACAACTGCAGCGAGCGCCGCGGCAAGACGTTCGTCGCCGTCAACTGCGCCGCGATGACCGAGACGCTGCTCGAGAGCGAGCTGTTCGGCCACGTGAAGGGCGCCTTCACCGGCGCGCAGAACGGCAAGCGCGGCCTGTTCGAGGCGGCGAACGGCGGCACGCTGTTCCTCGACGAGATCGGCGACATGCCGATGTCCACGCAGGTTCACCTCTTGCGCGCGCTGCAGGTCGGAGAGATTCGCCCCGTCGGCTCCACCGAGACCATCAAGGTCGACGTGCGCGTCGTCGCGGCGACGAACGTCGACCTGCGCCAGGCCATCACGCAGGGCCGCTTCCGCGAAGACCTCTTCTACCGCCTCAACGTCATCAACCTGGTGGTGCCGCCGCTGCGCGACCGGCCGTCCGACATCCCGCCGCTCGCGTACCACTTCCTCCGCGCCTCGGCCGCGCGCGCCAGCAAGCGCGTCGACCGCATCGAGAGCCGCGCCATGACGGCGCTCATCTCGTGCCGCTGGCCGGGCAACGTGCGCGAGCTCGAGAACACCATCGAGCGCGCGGTCGTGCTCGCCCAGGGCAACGAGATCTGCGTGGAAGATCTCCCCGCGCACGTGCAGAGCGCAGTCGGCGGCGCCGAGAGCGATGCCATGACGCTCTCGGGCATGCCGTACGTGCAGGCGAAGAAGCTCGCGCTCGGCGCGTTCAATCGCAGCTACCTCAAGGGCCTGCTCGCCAAGTCGAACGGCAACGTCACCGCCGCGGCGAACCTGGCCGGCCTCGACCGGTCGAACTTCCGCCGCCTGCTGAAGCAGTTCTCGGTGCAGCCGCGGCGTCCGGGCAATGTGGTCGAGGCTCTCCCTGCAGCGCACGTCGACGTCGGAGTCGAGGACGATGCGCTCGACGTCGCCTGAGGTGATTTTGACCCTGGGGCTGCCCGTGACCCCGGCCGCTGATCGCGAAATCGCAGACCTGAAGACGGCAGACCGCTTGCTCAAGGAAGCCGTCATGGGAGCGAAAAAGCTGAGGCTGGTCACCGACACCATCGAGCTCGACGCACCGCAGGCCGGGCTCGAGAAGACGCTGTCCGGAATCGCCGATGACCTGCAGCAGGTCGGGCGGGTGCGGCGCGACGTGAAGAGCTGGGCGCTCTACGGCGCCGCGGTCAGCTCGCTGATCACCGTCACCGCCATCGCGCTCCTGTTCTACGCGTTCATGCCGGGCGCTCCGCCGCCGGCGATCGTGATTCAGCCCGCGCCGGTCGCGGTCGTCGTCTCGCCGCCGGCGGCGGCCACTGCAGCGCAGGTGAAGCCCGCGGCCGCGCCCCAGGTGAAGAAGACCGAGGAGCCCGTCCAGCCGGTGAGCGAGATCGACCTCGCGGTGCGCCGCGCGTTCAGCGCGCTGTGGAGCAGCCGCCCGAAGATGGCGCTGCTCGAGACCGAGGCGGTGCTCGCGGCCGAGCCGAACCACGTCGACGCGCTCGTCGCCCAGGCGTTCGCGCTGTACGACCTGCGCCGCGACAAGGCGGCGCGCGCCGCGGTGAAGAAGGCGCTCAAGCTGAACCCGAAGCACCCGCTCGCGCACGTGCTGCGCGGCACGATGGCGCAGGTCGACCACGACGTCGGCTCGGCCCTCGCGCACTACGACAAGTACCTCAAGGCGCGCCCCAAGAGCCGCCTCGCGCCCGAGCTGCAGGCGGTCGCGAAGAACCTCTCTCCCGACCTCCCCGAAGCGAAGTGAAAGGCGAAAGCGAACATGACCACCGACAAGTCCCGACCGACCTCCAACGGCCGCCGCATACTCGTCGTCGATGACGAAGAAGGCGTGACGTCGGCGCTCCGCCGGTCGCTTCGCCGCGACGGCTACGAGATCGCGACCTGCAATGATCCGAAGGAAGCGCTCGTGCGGCTCAAGACCGAGACGTACGACATGTTGATCTCCGATCACCTGATGCCCGGCATGACCGGCACCGAGCTGGTGAAGATCTGCCGCGATCGCTACCCCGACATGATGCGGCTGATGTTGACCGGCCAGCCCGACACGCAGATGGTCATCAAGGCCATCAACGAGGGCGAGGTGTACCGCTTCATCACCAAGCCGTGGGACGACCTCGAGCTGAAGGTGACGTTGTGGTCGGCGTTCGAGCAGCTCGACCTGATGCGCGAGAACCGCCGGCTGCTCACCCTGGTTCGCCAACAGCAGAGCCTCATCGACAAGCTCGAGCGCGACAACCCCGGCATCAGCACCGTACCTCGCGACGAGACCGGCGCGATCCTGCTCGACGTTTGAAAAGAGGCACACTCCCGATGGTTGCCTCAGCGGATCAACGCCTGCAGTTCGCGGCTTCGCTCGCCGCGGAGATGGGCCTGCCCGGAGTGAAGCGCGCGGCGGCCGAGGGCCTCAGCGCGCTGCTCGAAGCCGACGGCGCGACGGTCTTCGTCTACGACGCCGCGCGCAAGAAGCTCGTGTTCGACGCCGTCAGCGGCGCCGCGCGCGAGGTGCTTCAAGAAGCCGAGCTCGCCGAGGGTGAGGGCATCGCCGGCCACGTCGCCGCGACGCGCCAGAGCGTGCTGCGGGCGAACGCGAAAGACTGCCCGCTCATCGATCGTTCGTTCGACGCGCGCACGGGCTTTCAGACCCACTCGCTCGTCGCGGTGGCCCTCGTCGTCGCGGACGAGCTCGTCGGGGTGGTCGAGGCCGTGCGCGGCGTGCAGCGCCCCGTGTTCACCCAGACCGACCTGCACGCGCTCGAGCAGCTCGCCCCGTTCGTCGGAGCGGCCGTGCAGCACGCCCGCCTCCACGCCACGCAGAAGCGCAGCAACGCCGAGCTCGAGCGTCGCGTCGCCGAGCGCACGTCGATGATCGCCCGCGCGAAGCAGGAGTGGGAGCGCACCTTCGACGCCATTCGCGACCCCATCGCGCTGCAGGAAGGCTTCGTCATCCGCCGCGCGAACCTCGAGTACGCGCGGCGCGCCGGCATGCCGATTCAGCAGATCATCGGCAAGCGGTGCCACGAGGTGCTGGCGGGCCGGAAGGACCCGTGCGTCGGCTGCCCGCTGCAGTCGAGCTCGATGAAGGCGACCGACATCATGGCCCAGGGCCAGCGCCTGCAGGCCAGCGCCTTCCCGATGTCGTTCGAGGAGAAGGGCTGGAGCGCGGTCTTGAGCTACCGCGACGTCACCGAGCAGCGCGCCCTCGAAGAGCGCCTCAAGGAGACCGAGCGCCTGGTCAGCATCGGCCAGCTCGCCAGCGGCGCGGCGCACGAGATCAACAACCCGCTCGCGTTCCTGATGTCGAACGTCGTCACCCTGCGTGACGAGGTCGCGGACACGCGCGACGCCATCGCGAAGGCGAAGAGCCCGGAGGACGCCGACGAGTGGGTCGAGATGCTCGACGACACCCTCGCCGGAGCCCGCCGCATCGCCGACATCGTCCGCCACCTGCAGGTGCTCGCGAGCCCCGGCGTCGTGGCGCGCGAGCGCGCGCTGGTGAACGACATCATCCACCGCGCGGTCAGCGCCGTCGTCGGGCCCAAGAGCCGCGTGAAGCTCGACCTGCAGTCGCAGCTGACGCTCGAGACGACGCCCTCGCGCCTGCAGCAGGCGTTCGAGCACGTGGTGCGCAACGCGCGCCAGGCCGTCGAAGACGAGGCGGCGATCACCATCACGAGCCGCGACGACGGCGGCGACGTCGTCGTGAGGGTGCACGACGAAGGTGTGGGAATCCCCGACGACGTGCTGCCGCACGTGTTCGAGCCGTTCTTCACCACGCGCAGCGTCGGCAAGGGCACCGGCCTCGGCCTCACCGCGACGTGGGGCATCGTGCAGCAGGCGGGCGGCCGCGTGACGATCGCGTCGACGCAGGGGAAGGGCACGACCCTCGAGATCCGCCTGCCGCAGGTGAGCCCGCTCACGGCCAGCGTCGCGCCGAAGGTCGGCCGGTACGCGAGCCGCGGCGAGTCGGTTCTCACCCAGTAGCTCCGCCGACCCGGCCCCCGGCGCCGGGGGACGCGAGGTTGCGGCGGGCACGACCGCTGCTCTGCAGCGAGGGCATGCGGAACGCACTGCTCCTCGGGTTGATGCTGGCGGCGGCAACGGCTTCGGCCTACGAGCTGAAGAGAGATCGCGATGGCGACGTGGTGCGCTGGTCCGGCGGAGTCACCTTCGTCATCGACCCCAAGCTGGACGAGAAGCTGGGCGCGCCCGGTGCCACGGAGGCGGTGAAGGCGGCGATCTCGACCTGGTCGAGCGCGATGCCGAACGTGGAGCTCTCGGCGGCCGTCGGCGACATTGAGCAGGCCTACAGCACCATCACGGTCATCGAGAGAGACTGGCCGTACGACGACGGCGTGATGGCCGTCACCATCTTGAAGGTCGACTACGCGAACGACCGCATCGTCGAGGCGGACATCGTGTTCAACGGAGCCCAGCACCACTTCAAGGTGCTGCCCGCCGACAGCACGCGGGGCGGCGCCTTCGCCGACGTGCAGAACACCGTCACCCACGAGCTCGGCCACGCGATCGGCCTGCAGCACGACACCGTCCTCGAGGAGGCGGTGATGTACCCGATGGCCTACCACGGCGAGGTGAACAAGCGGGCGCTGTCGAGCGACGAGATCGCCGGCCTCGACGCGCTGTACCCGCTGACCGAGCTGGCTTCGCCGGTGGGCTGCAGCGCGAGCGGCTCGGCGGTGCCGGCGGCGGTCGCGGCGGTGCTGATGCTCGCGCTGGCCCGCCGGCGTCAGCCGCGGGAGCTCAACCCGAAGCGAATCGGCTGATCCTTCGTCAGCCGCACGCGGCACGACGGGGCCGCGCTCCAGCGCTCGAGCTCGGCGCCCCGCGAGTCGCGGCGGACGAAATCGGCGCCCTCGCAGCGCGTAGTCATGCACTGTGGAGCCCTCGACCAGCGATCGACCTCGACGCCGTCAGCATCGCGCCGCACCGAGTCGGCGCCCTCGCAGCGCACCACCGTCACCGGCGGAGGAGGCGGCGGCGGACGGTACGGCTTGCACCCCAGCATCGCGGTCACAATCAGTGCGGTGAACATGGGGCCTTCAACGCACCGGGGCGGGTTTCGATCTCCCTCGTGTAGGATGGTGTCCTGATGGCGGAGAGCGACGGGCCCCACCACATCGTCCATTCGCGGTTTTACGCGCGCACCTTCGCGCTGGTGACGGCGGCGGCGGTCACCTACCTGCTGTACCGCGTGCTGCAGCCGTTCCTGATGCAGCTGCTCTGGGCCGGGCTGCTCGCCGCAATTCTGCACCCGCTGCACCGCCGGCTCACCGCGCGGCTCAAAGACCGGCCGACCGCGTCGTCGGCGCTCATCTCGTTCGGCGGTTCGCTGCTGATCATCATCCCCGTCTCGCTGCTGGCGACCATCTTCACGCGCCAGGCGGGCCAGTTGCTCGGCCGCATCCAGACGGCCGCGAACCAGCGGCACATCGAGGGGCTCTCCGACGTGCTCGCGCTGCCGGCGGTGAAGGGCGTGCTCGAGAAGCTGCAAGAGCTGTCCGGCGTGCAGCCCGAGCAGTTCATCGAGTGGGCGACCACCGGCGCCGAGAAGGGCATTCAGTTCCTGCTGCAGGCGAGCGGCAACGTCTTCTTCGGAGCGCTCGGCGCCATCGGCAACTTCCTCTTCGTCGTCTTCTTCCTCTTCTTCTTCCTGCGCGACGGCGCGAAGGCGATCGTCACCGTCGGGCACCTCATTCCGATGCCGCCCGCGCGCCGGCGCGAGCTGTTCGAGACGCTCTCGACGACGGCGCAGGCGGTGGTGCTCGGCACGCTGCTCACCGCGGCGGTGCAGGGCATGCTCGTCGGCATCGGGTTCGCGATGGCCGGGCTGCCGAGCGCGATCGTCTTCGGCGTGCTCGCGATGATCTGCTCGCCGATTCCGATGGTGGGCACCGCCCTCGTCTGGCTGCCGGGCGCCGCGGCGCTGTTCGCTCAGGGCCGCCCCGGCTGGGCCATCTTCATGCTCGTGTGGGGCGTGCTGGTGGTGTCGATGGTCGACAACATCTTGCGGCCGCTGCTCATCTCCGGGAAGTCGGGCGTGCCGACGCTGCTCGTGTTCGCCGGCGTCCTCGGAGGCCTCGCCGCGTTCGGCAGCGTGGGCATGTTCATCGGCCCGCTGATCCTCACGCTCGTGGTCGCGCTCATTCGCTACGCCGACGAGCTCGTGCGCGAGCGCGAAGAGCCGCTGACGCCGTCGCCGCCGGTGGTGGTCGCCGTGACCACCCCGGTCGTGGCGGTCAGCTCGATGGCTGCTCCGCCCGCAGGCGCCCCGGTCGAGCCGGCCCCCGCCGAGCCAGCAGCGCCCGCGACCCCCGCCCCCTCGCGCAGCTGAGGCGTCACCGCGTGAGGTCGTGCAGGTAGAGCAGGGCGATGCCGATCATGACGGCCTTCGTCTCCGGCGCCGCGGTCGGAGCGAACGTGCAGCGCATCAGCTCGCGATCGACCGGCTCGGCGCGGACGATGAGCTCGCCGTGCGAGCCCGTGAGGACCCCCGTGGCCGCCGGCGTCATCGTCGTGGCCGCGGAGACGTAGGCGCGGCCGACGCGGCGAATGGACTCTGCGCCCACGCGCGCGCGGCTGGTGAAGTCGGTGCGGCGGCGCACGGTGAAGAGCTCGAGCTTGTCGTGCCGCCGCGCGACGATGCGCTTGAGCCAGGCGAACATGAGGAAGCCGATCTCTTCTCCCTCTTCGTAGAGCGAGAAGCCGGCGTCGTCGCCCAGCGACGTGTACGCGTGCAGTACCGTCGCCGAGCGGTCAGGCAGGAGAAAACGCAGCTCGGGGGCGCCTCGGGTGAAGTCGTCGATGACGGCTCGACTGTAGTCCGAGTGCCCGCCGACGGCTCACGCCGAGAACGTGTCCTGCGGACCCCACGGCAGCGGCATCGGCCGGGGAATCGAGATGCCCCGCTGGGCCATCTCGCGCGTGACGACGTCGAGCTTCGCCTGCGCGAGGCGCGCGGCGCGCGGGTCGTAGCGGATGCCGTGCGTCGCGGCCCAGAGCGCCTGCTGCTGCTTCTCGTACTCCTGGCGCAGCTCGGGCTTCGACATGCGGTCGACCTTCCGCTTGTAGTTGGCGAGGGGGCCGCCGCCGATCGGGAACATGGGCGGGCAGCGGGGAATCGGCTTCGGGGATGCGATGCGGGTGTTGGACATGGTGGCCGCGTGAGGAGCAACCCCGCGGCCCGCGCAATCGCCCGGAACTTCGCGCGCCGTCGCGCCCACCGCGGTTCACGCGTCAACTGAAGGCTTCACCTGCAGCCCCGAGTCGGCAGCACCGGTCGCGGGGCGCCCAGCGCCCGGCGGACGGCAGCCATTCGCCCGCCAAGCCGGCGACGGAGCCCGCCCCGGCCGTCACCCTGCACGGAGGTGAAAAAGAGAAGAAGCGCGAATCGCGATTCGCCGTTCGCGGATCACGAAGTCGGGCACTTACAGCAGCGAAAAGCGCGAACGGCGATTCGCGCTTCTTCTCTTTTTCACCCCCGCGGAAGTCGGGCCCGTCGGGGCGGCGGCCAGCTCTCGGGAGCTGCGAAATGGAGCACGAGGGCGCGGCAGGGCTGCGGTGACCCGACGTCCACGGCTGAGCGAAGACCGCCCAGGCGCTGCGCGAGATGGTGAAGCTCTACTCCGACGTGCTCGCGGGGATCATGCGCGACTCCACCTGCTCCGCTGCGGGAGAGCTGGCCTCACCGTCCGTCGAGGGCAGCTCGAACGGCGAGCCGCCCTCGCGGACGTCAGCGTGACTCACTCCACCGTGACGGACTTCGCCAGGTTCCTCGGCTGATCCACGTCGGAGCCGCGCAGGTCGGCCACGTGGTACGCGAGCATCTGCAGCGGCACGGTGGCGACCATCGGGGCGATCATCGTCGGCGCGTGCGGAATGACGATGACGTCATCGGCGAGCGTCTTGATGTGCTCGTCCTTGGTGTCGACGACGGCGATGATCCGCGCGGCGCGGGCCTTGGCCTCCTGCACGTTGCCGATCATCTTCTCGTAGGCGATCTTCGGCTCGCTCGGCGCCACGATGACGACGGGCATCTTCTCGTCGATCAGCGCGATGGGGCCGTGCTTCATCTCGCCGCCGGCGTACCCTTCCGCGTGGATGTACGAGATCTCCTTCAGCTTCAGCGCGCCCTCGAGCGCGACCGCGTGCATCGTCGCGCGGCCGAGGAAGAGGAAGTCCTGCGAGTTGAGATACTTCTTCGCGATCTGCTTCACCTGCGGCTCGGTCTTCAAGACCTCCTCGACGAGCTTGGGGACCTCCGCGAGGTGCGTGAGGTGCTCCTGCGCCTCGGCGACGCTGAGCGTGCCGCGCAGCCGCCCGAGGTGAATGCCGAGCAGGTAGAGCGCGATGAGCTGCGTCGTGAACGCCTTCGTCGACGCGACGCCGATCTCCGGGCCGGCGTTGGTCAGGATCGTGTGCTGCGCCTCGCGCGTCATCGCGCTGCCGACGACGTTGCACAGCGTGAGCGTGATGGCGCCGCGCGCCTTCGCCTCTTTGAGCGCCGCCAGCGTGTCGAGCGTCTCACCCGACTGCGAGATGGCCACCGCGAGGTGCGTCTTCTCGACGAGCGGCTCGCGGTAGCGGAACTCGGAGGCGAGCTCGACGTCGACGGGCAGCTTCGCGAGCTTCTCGATCATCCACTTCGCCGCGAGGCCCGAGTGCCAGCTCGTGCCGCACGCGAGCACGGTGAGGCGGGTGAGCGACTTCGCGACGTCGGCCGAGAGCGAGAAGCCCTCGAAGTGCACCGCGCCTTCGGTGCGCAGCACGCGGCCGCGCAGGGTGTCCGCGAGCGCGCGAGGCTGCTCGTGGATCTCCTTGTGCATGAAGTGCTTGTGGCCGCCCTTCTCGGCCATCGTCGCGGTCCAGTCGATGCGCTTGACCGGCCGCTTCACTTTGTTGCCCTCGCGATCGAACAGCTCGACGGCGCCGGCGGTCAGCACGGCGAGGTCTCCCTCTTCGAGGAAGATGACGTCGCGCGTGTGCTCGAGCAGCGCGGGCACGTCTGACGCGACGAGGTTCTGGCCCTCGGCGACGCCCACCACCATCGGCGACGACTCCTTCGTCGCCACGATCCGCGTCGGGTCCTTCTCGCAGACGACGACGAGGCCGTAGGTGCCGCGCACCCGCTGAATCGACGCGCGCACCGCGTGCTCGAGCGACTTGCCGGTGCGCAGCTCGGCGGCGATGAGGTGCGCGAAGACCTCGGAGTCCGTCTCCGAGTTGAAGACGTGCCCCTTCGACTTCAGCTCGGCCTTGAGCTCGAGGTGGTTCTCGATGATGCCGTTGTGGACGACCGCGACGCCCTCGTACGAGTGCGGGTGCGCGTTCTCGTCGCTCGGCGGACCGTGCGTCGCCCAGCGCGTGTGGCCGATGCCGGTCGAGCCGAGCAGCGGCGTCGTCTGCAGCCGCGCCTCGAGGTTCTTCAGCTTCCCCGTCGCGCGAACGACGTTCAGCTTGCCCTTGTCGACGACCGCGAGGCCTGCCGAGTCGTAGCCCCGGTACTCGAGGCGCTTGAGCCCCGCGACCAGGATGGGGGCCGACTGCTCATTACCGACGTAACCGACGATGCCGCACATGTTTTGGATGCTCCTTACTTCTTCGTCGCGCCGAGGATCTTCCGTCGCGACTCCGCCCAACCGTCCTTGTTCACCTGCTTCGTGCGAGAGAGCGCGAGCGCGTCTTTCGGCACGTCTTCCGTAATCGTGCTGCCGGCGGCGACGAACGCGCCGTCTCCGACCTTCACCGGCGCGACGAGCTGCGTGTCGGAGCCGATGAACACCCCGTTGCCGAGCGTGGTCGTGAACTTGTTCACGCCGTCGTAGTTGCACGTGATGGTGCCCGCGCCGATGTTGCAGCCGGCGCCGACTTCGGCGTCGCCGAGGTATGCGAGGTGGTTCGCCTTCGTGCCCTTGCCGAGGTGCGCCTTCTTCGTCTCGACGAAGTTGCCGACGTGGACGCCCTCTTCGAGGTGCGTGCCCGGCCGGCAGCGCGCGAACGGGCCGATGACGCACTTCGGGTCGACCTGCGCGTCGTCGAGCACGGAGTAGGGCTTCACCTCGGTGCCGTCTCCGATGGTCGTGTTGTTGATGACGCAGCCCTGGCCGATGGTGACGCCGGCGCCGATCTCGCAGCCGGCGCCCAGCGTGACGAACGGGCCGATGGTCGTGTCGGGGCCGATCTCGACCGTGTCGTCGATGAACGTGCTCTCGGGGTGCAGCAGCGTGACGCCGGCCAGCATGTGGCGCCGGTTCACGCGGTGCTGCAGCACGCGCGCGCGCGCCGCGAGCTCGGACTTGTCGTTCACGCCCTCGACCTCGGCGGCGTCGGTCTCGATGACCGTCACCGGCGAGAGCTTCGCCGCGGCGGTCACGATGTCGGTGAGGTACAGCTCTCCCTGCGCGTTCTTCGGCTCGAGCTTCGAGAGCGCGTCCCACAGGAACTCGGAGTCGGCGACGTAGATGCCGGCGTTGATCTCTCCGATCGCCTTCTGCTCGGGCGTCGCGTCCTTGTCCTCGACGATGCCGGTCACCTTGCCGCTCGCGTCGCGCAGGACGCGGCCGTAGCCCTTCGGGTCTGGCGGCCGGCAGCTGATCATCGCGAGCTTCGACTTCGAGTGCGCATACGCGTCGACGAGCGCCTTCATCGTCGAGGTGTGCAGGAGCGGCACGTCACCGTAGAGGATCATCACCGCGCCGCGGAAGCCGTGCAGCGCCTCGCGCGCCGCGTTCACCGCGTCTCCCGTGCCGCGCTGCTGCGCCTGCAGCGCGAAGGAGAGCTGCATGCCGTCGAACAGCTTCGAGAGCGTGCCCTTCACCGTCTCGGCCTGGTGCCCGACGACGGCCACCACGTTCCGTGCCTCGAGCTCGAACGCGAGGCGAATCGGGTACCACGCCATCGGTCGGCCCAGCAGCGGCTGCAGGACCTTCGCGGTGTCGGACTTCATGCGCGTGCCCTTGCCGGCGCACAGCACCACGGCTGCGAGAGGAGGAGCGCTCATCGTCGAGAAGGCTTAGCACCCGGCCCCTCACAATGCCGCATGCCGGAACGTTACCCGATCGTGGCGCCCGGCCCCGCGACCGCCCGCCGGTTTGCACTGCAAACGGCGAGTGCGGTATGGGCCTGGGCGCATGAAGAACGCGCTGCTGCTGCTGGGTTGCCTGTCGGCGTGCTCCCCGACGGCCGAGGACCTCGAGCTTCAGCCGCTGGCCGTCGCCGCGCCCGAGGCCACGAGGTGCTCCTCGCGGCCGGCCGAGGGCACCTTCGTCGACGTCTCGGCCGCCTCCGGCATCCAGCAGAACAACTTCGTGGCGAACCCGCCGATGCGAATCCCCATCAACGACCACAGCCGGCTCGCGCTGGTCGACGTCGACGGCGACGGCTGGGACGACGCGGTGATGCACTCGCTCTTCCCCAACGCGCAGGCCGGAGTCCCCTTCGAGCACCTCGTCTTCCGCAACAAGCGCGACGGCACCTTCGAGGACATCAGCGCCGAGTCGGGCCTCAAAGACGTGCAGGCCGGCTTCTTCGCCTTCGGAGACTTCGACGACGACGGAGACACCGACGTCTTCGCAGGCCTCGACATCCCGCTCGCCGGGCAGACGAGCGCGGTGCTCCTCAACGACGGCAGCGGCCACTTCGTGAAGAAGGCGAACGCCGGCGTCGAGCACCTCGCGGCCTGCGCGAACGCGGTGCTCGCCGACTTCGACGAAGACGGCAACCTGGACCTCTTCGCCGGCAACGGGCAGACCTCGTACCTCGCGAGCAACGCGCTGCTCAGAGGCAACGGCGACGGCACGTTCACCGACGTCACCACCAGCGCGCTGCGCTCACCGGTGCCGCAGCAGCCGACGAACGGCCTCGTCGCGTGCGACTACGACTCGGACGGAGACCAGGACGTCTTCGTCTCGACCTACGGCGTCTCGGTCGCGAGCGGGTGGGACCAGCTCTGGGAGAACTCCGGCGACGGCCACTTCACCAACGTCGCCGAGGCGAAGGGCTTCCACGCGCTGGCCACCGGCAACTACTTCAACCCGAACACCGACTGGGGCCGCGCGCTCGAGCCCGGAGACACCCGCGTCGGCGGCAACGGCTTCGGCCTCGACTGCGGCGACGTCGACGGCGACGGCGACCTCGACGTCTGGCTCGCGCAGATCAGCCACTCCGACGGAGCGGATCACAACCGCCTGTGGAGCGACCCCAGCGCGCTCTTCATCAACGACCACGGCGTCTTCAAGAACGCGTTCCTCGAGCGCGGGCTCCCGTACAACGAGGGCGACATCGACGCCGCGATGGTCGACTTCGACAACGACGGCCGCCTCGACCTCGCCGTCACGCGCACCGACAAGTACGAGGGCCGCTACACCGACGAGGCGCAGAAGGGCTGGTTCGGGCTGTTCCGCCAGAAGCCCGACGGCACGTTCGAGTCGCGCGGCGACATCAAGCTGAAGGCGACGCAGAACCTCGCGTTCGGCGACCTCGACCACGACGGAGACGCCGACCTGCTCGTCGGCGGCCGCGACCAGGGCAGCGGGCGACCGAACTTCCTGTTCGAGAACCGCGCCGCGGGGGGGCCCTGGCTCGCGGTGCAGCTGCAGGGCGACGGCGTGAAGGTCCCGCGCGACGCGTTCGGCGCGCGCGTCACCGTGCGCATCGGCGAGCGCGTCATCGTGCGCGAGAAGAAGTCGAGCCGCGGCACCTACGACAGCATCGACGGCTCGGCGCTGCTGTTCGGTCTGGGCGGAGACACCGGCGCCTGCGTCGAGGGCTTCAACCGCGCGACGCTCGAGGTGCGCTGGCCCAACGGCCGTGTGCAGACGCTCGGGCCCGACGCCTTCAGCCTCTCGACCTATCTGAAGCTGACGTACTCGGACTGAGGTCCGGGTCGCTTCGAATCAGTTCGGGCGCGACGGCGACTGCTTCTCGACCGGCTTCGTGGCCGCGCTCGGCGCGCTGGCCTTCACCGCGACGAACAGACCGCTGGGCTCGGCGCTGATGAGCAGCGACGGCTTCCAGAAGGTGACGGTCACGGGGTTCATGCGGCCTCCAGGGCGCGCTGCGAGACGTACGCGAGGATGGCTTCGCGATCGGCCGGGCGGAGGTCGAGGAAGCGGATGCCCATGCCCGCCGGAGCGAGCAGCCCGCCCTTCACCGTGCGCACCACTTTGCCGAGCACCGTGAACGCGTGCTTGAGGCCCGGCAGCGTGAGGCGGAGCGTCAGCATCGAGCCCTCGGCGAGCAGCTGCCGCGTCTTCAGGAAGATGCCCGAGCCCGAGATCTCGACCGCGTCCGCCGCGCTGGCCCGGTCCCACTCGAAGAACTTCACGGGGCCGGTCAGGGGCGCTCGATGAAACTCGCGGTTCTCGTGTCTCATATCGGGGCTCCGTGACAGCAAGGTCAGTGCCACTCGGGTTTTCTCGACTTTTCGGTCGCTTGTACGTACTTGCCTGTGCTCAACACCCTGCCAACCACGCCATGGCTGCCACATTGAGGGACACCTGATGGGGAAGGGACGTGCATTGCTCCTTTGCTTGCTGGCGTCGGTCGCCTGGGCCGACCCCACCTACCGCGGCGGAGCCGTCGCCACCGCCCACCCGCTCGCGAGCGAGGCCGCGAAGCAGATGCTCGACAAGGGGGGCAACGCCGTCGACGCCGCGGTGGCCGCCGCGTTCGCGCTGGCGGTGGTCGGGCCGTACCACTCGGGCATCGGCGGCGGGGGCTTCGCGCTGACGTACGACGCGAAGACGAAGGCGGCGAGCGTGCTCGACTTCCGCGAGGTGGCCCCGGCGAGCGCGACGCGCGACATGTTCGTCGAGGGCGGGAAGATCATCCCCCTCAAGTCGACCGACGGCGCCGACTCGGTGGCGGTGCCCGGCGCGGTGAAGGGCTACCTCGAGCTGCTCGAGAAGAAGGGGAAGCTGAAGCGGCAGGTCGTGCTGGCGCCGGCCCTCAAGTTCGCGCGCGAGGGCTTCGTCGTGACGCCGAAGTTCCGCCTGCTCGCCGACGGGAGAGCCGACTGCCTGCGCACGGACCCCGAGGCGACGCGCCTGTTCCTCGAGGCGAAGCTCGGCTCGGTGCTCAAGCAGCCCGAGCTCGCCGCGACGCTCGAGCGCATCTCGAAGGAAGGAGCGAAGGGCTTCTACGAGGGCCCCGTCGCGAAGGCGATCGCCGCGAAGTCGCGCGTCACGCTCGAGGACCTGAAGAAGTTCACCACCCGGACGCGCGAGCCGCTGGCCGGCGCGTACCGCGGGCATCGCGTGCTCACGATGCCTCCGCCGAGCGCGGGCGGCCTCGCCGTGCTGCAGACCCTCGGCGTGATGGAGCGCGCCGGCACCGACGGCATCGCCCTGCGCAGCGTCAGCGCCGTGCACACGTACGTCGAGGCGCTGCGCAAGGCGTACGAGGATCGCGCGAAGTACATGGGCGACCCGGCGGTGGTGGACATTCCCCTCTCGAAGCTCTCGAGCCCCGAGTACGTCGACGAGCTGTGGAAGGGGCTGCCGAAGAAGCACACGACGCACATCAGCGTGGTGGACAAGGACGGCAACGCGGTCGCGCTGACGACGACGGTCAACTACTACTTCGGCTCGTGTGTGGTCGCGGCGGGGATGATCCTCAACGACTGCATGGACGACTTCGCGCAGCAGCCGGGAGAGAAGAACGTGTACGGCCTGGTGACCGGCGAGGCGAACGCGATCGCTGCGGGGAAGGTGCCGCTGTCGTCGATGTCTCCGACCATCGTGTTCCAGAAAGACCGGCCGGACGAGGTGATGATGGTGGTGGGCGCGGCCGGCGGCCCGACGATTCCGACGTCGGTGATTCAGGCCATCTCGAACGTGATCGACGGCAGGCTGTCGATCTCCCGCGCGCTGGCGCGGCCGCGCGTGCATCACCAGTGGTTGCCCGACGCCGTCGACGTCGAGCCGCTCGCGCTCGAGCCGCAGACGCGCGCCGGCCTCGAGGCGCTCGGGCACAAGTTCCGCGACGTCGAGAAGTGGGGCGACTGCGAGGCCGTGCTGGTGGACCCGGTGACGGGCGTGCGGACGGCGGCGTCGGATCCGCGCGGAGAGGGCTCCGGCGCCGGCCAGCCGTAGTCGTCTCCCGGTCACCCTGAGCGAAGCGCAGGCGCAGTCGAAGGGGGCCCGCCTCGCCTGCACGAGCCGCTTCGACTTTGGCCTGCGGCCTCCGCTGCAGCGTGAACGGCTATTCTTCGAGCCTCCGTGTTCGATCTCAACCTTCACCCCGCCGGCCTCTCGGACACCGACCTCGAGACCCTGCGCTTCTTCGGCGTCGAGCAGGCGCTGGTGCCCGCCGGGCGGGTCGCGCAGCCGAACGTCGACGCCGTGCTCGCCGAGTTCGACGACGTCTTGAACCGCCAGCTGCCGCGCCTCGAGAAGGCCGGCATCCGCGCGCTGGCGGCCTTCGGCATCCACCCGCTCGCGCTGCCGCGCCGCGGGCTGCCTCAGCTCTTGCAGCGCCTGCCGGAGTACCTCTCCGATCGCCGCGCCGTCGCCGTCGGCGCCATCGGGCTCAAGCGCGGCACTCCGCCGGAGCTCGAGGCCTTCGAGCAGCAGCTCCAGCTCGCGCGCCGCCTCGAGCTCAACGTCATCGTCACCACGCCCGCCACCGACCGCGAGCCGATCACACGCCAGACGCTGAACGTCTTGCGCGAGGCGAACGTGGCCCCGGCGCGCGTGCTCGTCGACGGCGCGGACTCGAAGACCGTGCGCCTCATTCGCGAGTGCGGGCACTTCGCCGGCCTCACGCTGCACCCCGACTGCATCACCCCCGAGGCCGCGACCGCGCTGGTGCGCAAGCTCGGCCCCGAGCGCCTCGTGCTCGACACCGCCGCGGGCGTCGGCTCGTCCGATCTCCTCGGCCTCGCGCGCGCCGAGCACCTGCTCGAGAAGGCGGGGCTCTCGAACGCGGTGGTGAAGGCCGTCACCTGGCAGAACGCCGAGCGCTTCGTCAGCTGACCTCGCCCGGCGACGTGGGCGCTCGCCTCACCAGACGCAGTCGTATCTGCTGAAACCGAGCCCCGAGTTGCACCTGCACCGGGTTTGCAGTGTATACCCATCGAGCGCCATGGACACCTCTGCCTACCCCGCATTGCTCGACCCTTCCTGCCCGTGGGTGCCGTTGCGCGAGTGGGGCGGGCTGCCGAACGTGAAGTGGTGCGAGCAGACGCTCTGCGCGGTCGTCGCGGAGCCGGCGAACACGTGGTCGAACCTCGCGTTCTTCGTCGGCGCCGTCTTCCTCTGGAAGGTGAACCGCGCCGAGACCTCGAAGACGCTGCGGTTCTGGACGACGGCGGCGATCTGGGTCGGGCTGACGTCGCTCGTGTACCACGCGACCGTCGCGTTCGTGACGCAGGTCTTCGACTTCTTCGGCATGTACTTCTACTTCGTGCTGCTCGTGCTGCTGAACCTGGTGCGGCTCGGCAAGCTCGAGAAGGACCGCCTCTTCGTCGTGCTGTGGCCGGCGATCGCGTTCTTCACCGGCATCACCGTGATCGTCGCGAAGGTCGCGCTGCCCGTGCAGGGCATCATCGTCTTCCTGCTCGGCTGCGTGCTCGTGACCGAGTTCCTCGCGACGCGCAAAGAGCCGTGCGGGCACGGGTGGTTCTACGCGTCGCTCGCGTTCATCTTCGTCGCCGCCACGTTCTCGGCGTCCGACGCCTCACGCCGCTGGTGCGACCCGGCGGACCACCTCTTCCAGGGCCACGCCATCTGGCACTGCCTCGCCGCGGTGAGCCTGTGCCTGAGCCTGCTGCACTACCGGCAGTTCCGCCCCAAGTTCGCCTAGCAGCCTGTCTAGAGCCCCGGCGCCATCAGCTTCGGCTGCCACGGCGCCGAGCCCAGCCGGAAGCGGAAGACGATGTCGTCGAGCATCTGGCGGCTCTTCTCGGCGAGGAAGCCGAAGCTCATGTGCAGCCGCGAGCGGTTCGGCCGCGGAGTCACCCAGGCGACGTGGCCGGGCAGATCGAGCCGCCCGTCCTGGTGAGGCAGCGACAGGCGCACCTCGGTGTCCGGTACGCAGCGCGCCGGAGACAGCTCTCCCTGCACCTCGAACGTCGCGCCCTCGGGAGAGAGGGCCGACAGCCGGCACGGCCGCGCGCGGAACGTGGCCACGTCGAGCGCCACCGGCAGCGTCGTGGGGGCGAGCGTGTAGAGCCGCGCCAGCGCGTGCTCCATCTGGGCGAGGTCGGCGAGCTCGTAGCGGACCTCGAACGCGACCGGCCGCAGCGTCCGCGCGACGACCGTCGCCTTCACGTCGACGGGCACCCTGAGCTCGGGCGCGAGCAGCGCGAGGCGCATGACCTCGCCCAGCCTCACGTCGCGGCCGAGCTTCTTCGGCTTGAGCACCGAGGAGTTCTTCCCGCAGAAGCGGGACGCCGTGGCGATCAGACGGGAGAGCGACGAGAAGGGGACGGGGATCAGCGCTGCCGGCTGCATGTTGCCGGGGCCACGATTCAAGCGCCGTGCCCGCCGTTGGCGCGCTCGGTGCGAGCAGATCTGCGGCCCGATGTCACGCAGTGGCAGCAAACGTCCACTCGACGGCGTACCGGTCGGTGACGGCGTCGTCTAGAGTCGCACGGGCTTGCCGGAGGATTACAACAGCCACAGCGAACACACGGTCGTGTTCCTCGTCGCGCCGGGTGACATCCTGGACGACCGGTGGCTGATCGAAGCGCGCATCGGGCAGGGCGCGATGGGCAGTGTGTTCCGCGGCAAGGACTCGAAGCTCGACCGCAAGGTCGCGATCAAGATTCTGTCGCCCGAGCACTGCCGCAAGCCGAAGGTGCTCGCGCGGTTCGAGCGCGAAGCGAAGCTGATGCAGACGCTTCGGCACCCCAACATCATCCAGCTCTTCGGAGTCGGCCGCCGCGGCGCGCTGCCCTACATCGTCATGCAGTTCCTCGAGGGCATGACGCTCGCCGACGTGCTCAAGCGCAAGGGCGGCAAGCTGACCCCCGGCGAGACGCTCGCGGTGGTGAAGCAGATCGCCTCGGGGCTCTCGTTCATCCACCACCACGGCCTGGTTCACCGCGACATCAAGCCGCAGAACATCATCGTGTCGCCGGGCGGGCGCGTGACGATCCTCGACCTCGGCGTCGTGCGGGACAAGTCGAACCCCGGCCTGACCAAGGCGGGCGCGATGGTGGGCACGCCCTATTACATGTCGCCGGAGCAGATTCAGGGCACCGACGAGATCGACAAGCGCACCGACGTCTACGCGCTCGCCGCGATGACGTTCGAGCTGTTGTGCGGGCGGCCTCCGTTCCTCGGGCAGACGAACTTCGAGGTGCTGCACGCGCACCGCTACCTCGACGTGCCCGACGCGAGCGAGCTCAACAAGGCGGTGAACAAGCAGGTCGCGAAGGCGCTGGCGAACGCGATGTCGAAGAAGCGCGAAGACCGGCCGCTCTCGGCGACCGAGTTCGCCGCCGACCTCGAGGCCTTCTTCGGCCTGCAGGAGCGCGTCGACCCCGCCGTGGCGTTCGCCTTCCTCGACGACCTCGCGGCAGAGGAAGAGCGGAAGGCGCGCGCGAAGCCGAGCAAGTCGACACGCGCCGCGACGGTGCCGCTGCTCAAGGCGCAGAAGGAGCCGCCGACTCCGCTGGCGCGGCCGAACACGCTCACCAGCCTGCAGGCGCAGCGGACGTCGACGTCCGGCGAGGTGCCGATGGCGCGCTCGCAGGACGTGCACCTGTTGAGCGGGCACCCGACCGGGCCGGTGGCGGTCGACCGCGAGGCGCAGGCCCGCATCGCGGCGGCGCAGAAGGCCGCGGCGGCGGCTCCGCTGAACCCGGACGAGACGCACGCCGAGATCTCGGGAGAGCACGCGGCTCCGGACGAGACCAGCGCCGACCGCGCGAGCGACACCAACGACGAGGAAGAGAAGAGCAGCGGTCACACCGACCCGGGCGCCTCCGCCGAGGCCGACGCCGGAGCGACCGTGACCGAGAGCGGCGAGCTGCGCGTCATCACCACGCTCAAAGGGCTCACCACCACCGCCACGCTGTTCATCGACGGCCGCAAGCAGGGCACCACGCCGATGTCCCTGCAGGTCCCCGCCGGCAAGCACGACGTCCGCGTCGAGCGGCAGGGCTACAAGCCGCAGCAGAAGACCGCGCTCGTCACCGCGAACCAGGTGTCGCTGGTGCGCATCGAGCTCGCGACCGTGACGAAGTAGCCGGCCGGGGTGAGGGGCCGTTGAGCGGCGGCCAACAGCGCCGACTTGCGCGCAGAGCACCGGCCGCGGTTAAACCTGCCGCGTGTTGATTCGCGTGTCAGTTTTCGGGCTCGTCCTGCTGGCGTGTGGCACGAGGCCCGGGGCGTTCGACTCGGGCGTGGCGACGGACGAGCCGGACGCGAGCATTACCGACGACGCGGGCGTCGACGCGGGCGACGCGGGGGCCGACGCGGGGGCCGACGCAGGAGCCGTTACGCACGACGCCGGCATCACCGACCGCGACCTCGACGGCCTCGACGACGCCTTCGAGGCGCGCCTCGCGGCCGAGTACCTGCCGAGCCTCTCGCTGCACCCGAACGACGACTGCCCGCTGGGGCTCATCATCTACCGGCTGCGCCCGCACCCCGCCGACCCGTCGCTCGTGTTCATCCTCTACGACCACCTCTACGAGCGCGACTGCGGCATCGGCTCTCACACCGGCGACAACGAGACGTTCGCCATCACCGTGAACCCGTCGAAGCCGGCGCCTGCGGGCATCACCGCGATGAAGGCGATCGCGCACCAGAGCACGCTCTGCCAGAAGGTCACCGCGTGCGGCACCTGCGGAGGGCTCGCCGCCTGCGACGTCAACGCGCAAGGCCGGCCGCGCCGCTACGCCAGCCGCAACAAGCACGGCGGCTACGTGCAGAAGAGCGTGTGCACGCTCATCTCCGTGTGCCCCGACGACTGCGCGGCCGGTGAGCAGACCGGGGTGCCGCTGGTGAACGTCGGCGAGCCCAACGCGCGCCTCGTCGAAGACCTCACCGCCGCCGGGTTCATCACGGCGGATGCGGGGTGGACACGGTCGGAGGTCTTCAACTTCAACCCGTGGGGCCCGAGCGACTTCGGCGGCGCGGGCAAGCCGTCGGGCGATCTCGTCGACCCGGCCTTCGACACGCTGCCATGCCCGTGACGTGACTTGACGCCGTTTAGTGAATCATGTTCACTAAATGGTGATGGCTCACGAAGCGACACCGCGGATCGCCCGAAAGCGCGAGCTGAAGTCCGAGGCGATCCTCGACGCCGCGAACGGCGTGCTGGTGAGAGAGGGGCTCGACGGCCTCACCGTGGCGCGGGTCGCGGCCGAGCTGGACCTCGTCCCCGCCGCGCTGTACCGCTACTACGACTCGAAGGACGCGCTGCTCGCCGGCCTGCAGCGGCGCGCCGTCCTCCGCATCGGCGACGTCATTCAGCGGGCGCTGGGCCGCGCGCGCACCTTCAGCTCCGAGGGCTTGTCGTGCCTCACGCGGCTGTTGGTGATGGCCGAGGCGTACGCGGCGCTGCCGGCCGAGGCTCCGCAGGCGTGGCACCTGGTGAGCCTGATGCTGGCCGAGCCGAAGCCGCTGCTGTCGGCAGAGCAGGCGGCCCGCACCGCGCCGCTGCTCGCGGCGCTGGTGATGGACCTGCGACAGATTCTCGAGCGCGCGGTCGCGTCGCGGGCTCTGGCGCGGGGAGACCTCGCCGAGCGGCTGCTCGCCTTCTGGGCCACGGTGCACGGCGCGGCCGCCCTGGTGAAGATCCGCCTCTGGGTGCCGCAGCTCGCCGACAGCCGCACCGTCGCGCTCGACGCCGTCACCGCGCTGCTGCGTGGGTGGGGCGCAGACCCGAAGCTGCTCGCGAAGGCGAGGAAGGAGGCAGTGCGATGACGTGGTTCCTGCTCGGCGGCGTGGGGTGGGCGTTCAGCGAGTACCTCATTCACCGGTTCGTGGGGCACGGGCCGCGCCGCCACCCGAGCCCCACCTGGTGGCGCAACCTGCTGCCGAGCGGGCTCGCGGCGCAGTTCAACCACGAGCACCTCGCGCACCACGCCGACCCCCGGTACTTCGCGCCGTGGTGGCGCAAGGCGCTGGCCGCGGCCGTGGCGCTCCCGCTCATCGGGGCGCTGGCCTCGCTGCTCGGAGGCGCGCAGCGCGGGCTGCCGTTCGCCGTGGGCTACGGCGCGGTCTACGTGCTCTACGAGGTGCTGCACCGGCGCATCCACACCTCGGCGCCGCTCGGCCCCTACGGTCGCTGGCTGCGCCGCAACCACCTCCTGCACCACTACCGGACCCCGCGGCTCAACCACGGCGTGACGTCGCCGGTGTTCGACCTGCTCTTCGGCACGCACGCGCCGGGAGGGTCGACCCTGGTCGTGCCGCGGCGGGCGGCTCCGGCGTGGCTGCTCGACGAGCGGGGCGACGTGAAAGAGCGGTACCGCCTCGACTACCAGGTGTGAGTTTTCCGAGGGCGGCGACGACTTTCAGGCGGCGCCGGCGCAGCCAACCGCGCGAGAGCACGGGGCCTGCCACCTGGAACGCCGCGTGCTGAAGGCGCGCTGTTTCCCTCTTCCGGAGGTCCTTCCGATGAAGCGCTTGGGTGTGGGGCTGGCTGTGGTTCTGGCGGCATGTGGGCAGGGCGGAGGCGGGCCGAAGAGCGTGCAGCTGCAGCCGCTGTCGAGCTGCGAGGACCTCGAGCAGCTCGTCCGCCAGCGCATGATCGCGGCGATGAGCGCCGAGGTCGATCGGGCGCGCGATCAGGCGCTGCAGCGGCACTGCCGCGAGCTCAACTTCGACACCGGCACGCGCTTCTACAGCAGCGGCGCCTTCGACTCGCAGGCGGCGGGCGCTCCGGCGCCGGCGACGGGCGAGACCACGAACAGCGCGCCCGAGCAGCCCGCCGGCGAGCCGAACACCGGCGCGAAGGAGTACTCGACCACCAACAACCAGGTCGTCGGCGTCGACGAGGCAGACTTCCTCAAGAACGACGCGCGCTACTTCTACCTCGTCGCCGACGGGCACCTGCAGATCCTCGACGCGTTCCCGCCCGAGAACGCGACGGTGCTCGCGCGGCTGCCCATCAGCGGCATCCCCTCGAAGCTGTTCGTCGAGAGCGGGCGCGCGGTCGTCTTCTCGCGCGGCGCGCAGTCCCGCTCGTGCACGTACGGCTACGACTGCGCGCTGACCGGCGATCGGGGGCCCACCACCATCACGTTCGTCGAGCTGACCGACCTGCGCGCGCCGAAGGTGACGCGCACGCTGCAGCTCAACGGCGGGCTGCTCGGAGCGCGGCGCATCGGCAAGCAGGTCTTCGCCTCCGTGAGCTTCGGCTCCGTGCGGCCGCCGCAGTACTCGACGTACGCGAAGAACGCTCCGACGTGCGCCGACGAGACGAACCTGCCGCAGATCTACGCCGCGTACGAGCAGCTGAAGGCCGACAACGCCGCGCTGATCGAGAAGAGCGGCCTCGACGGCCTCATCCCCTCGGCGATCGACGTGGCCGCCGGCACCAGCCTGTGGAGCGCGTGCCGAGGCATGTTCGCGGCGCCCGGCGACGACGGCACGCAGCTCACGTCGGTGTTCTCGTTCGACGTGACGGGCCAGAGCGAGGTCGGCACCGCGGTCGTCGTCGGCCGCCCGGGCGCCGTCTACGCGAACCACCGCTCGCTGTACGTGACCTCGCGCGTGACCACGGGCAAGCCCGAGGAGTCGGCGGTGCACCGCTTCTCCATCGACGGAGCGACCGTCGGCTACGCCGGCAGCGCGCGCATCCCCGGCCACATCCTCAACCAGTTCTCGATGGACGAGCACGAGGGGCACCTGCGCGTGGCGACGTCGATCGGCCGCGTGCCCGACCCGGACGTGAACAGCGCGGTGACGGTGCTCGACGCGACGGGCGAGGGGCTGGTGCAGGTGGGGCAGGTCAAGGGCATCGCCCCGACCGAGGACATTCGCTCGGTGCGGTTCGTCGGCGACCGCGGCTACCTCGTCACGTTCAAGAAGACCGACCCGCTGTTCACGCTCGATCTCTCGCAGCCGTCGGCTCCGCGCGTGACCGGCGAGCTCAAGATCCCCGGCTACTCGACGTACATGCACCCGGTCGGCAAGGACCACCTGCTCGCCATCGGCTTCGAGGCGGAGGACCACGGGTCGTTCGCGTACTTCCAGGGGCTGCAGCTGCAGATCTTCGACGTGCGCGACCCGGCGCAGCCGCTGCTCAAGCACAAGACCGTCATCGGCACGCGCGGCTCGTCGTCCGCGGCGGCGACCGATCACCTCGCGTTCAACTACCTCGCCTCGCGCGAGCTGCTCGCGCTGCCGATGGCCATCTGCGAGAACAGCACCGGCGGCAGCTCGTACGGGCGCATGACCTTCGAGGGCCTGCTCGTGTTCAAGGCGTCGCTCGAGACCGGGTTCGAGAAGCTCGGCGGCATCGCGCACGGCCCCGTCGAGACGGTCGAGCAGTACACCTCGCAGCCGTACTACCGGAGCCGCTGCTTCAACTGGTGGACGAACGCGAACAGCCATGTGAAACGCAGCGTGTTCATGGATGACGCCGTGTACTCGGTGGCGGAGAAGGCGATTCACGCGCAGCGCCTCGGGGCCCTCGGCACCGACGTCGCGGTGATCGACCTCGACGTGAAGTGAGCCTGCTCTCGGCGGTCGTCCTCGCGGCGGTCGCCGGGTCCACTGCGCAGTGGAGCGCCATCAGCCCGCAGACCGCCGGCAAGGGCTCGAACCTCGTCGTCGCCGGTGTCGGCTGGCCCGGCGTCGAGGTCGGCTACGAGCGCGGCCTCTCCGACCGCTTCGATCTCGGCGCGCGCGTCTCGTACAACTACGGCTACGAGGCGCTGCTGACGCGGCTCGACGGCTTCCGGTTTCAGGCGGTGCTCCGCTTCCTGCTCGCGCAGGGCGAGCGGGTGTCGCTGGGCCTCACGATGGCTCCGGGCGCGCTCGTGTACTTCCCGCGCGGCGGCACCGTGACGGGCCTCACGCTGCCGGTGCTCGCGACGCTCGGCGTCGACATCGACCGCGGGGTCACGCTCTCGTTCTGTGCCGAGCTGCCGATCTGGGTGCGCTTCGGCGCCGGCGGCGGGCTGATCGTGCCGTTCCTGCTCGGCTTCGGGGTGGAGACGCGGCTGTCGCCGGTCGTCTCCATCTGGGTGCGGGGCCGCGGGGGGCCGACGTTCTTCAGCTATGGAAGCCGGCCGGTGACGACGATCGACGCGAAGGCGGGCATCGGACTCCATTTCTGATAGGGGTCGGCGCCATGAAACGCGCTCTGCTTGCAGTGCTGATCATGGCGTGCGGTGGAATGGACCCCGGCGGCGGTACCGGCGGCGGTACCGGCGGCGGCGGCGAGGGCGGCGCGGGCGGCGGCGACTCCTCGATGGCGGGCGGCGGCGCCGGCGGAGGCGACGCCGGCGGCATGGGCGGCAGCGGCGGTGGCGTGTCCGGCACCGGCGGCGGTACGACGGGCACCGGCGGAGGCACCGCCGGCACGGGCGGCGGCACCGCGGGAGCTGGCGGCGGCACGGCCGGCACCGGCGGCGGAGCGGGTGGGGCCGGTGGCGCCGGCGGCGGAGCGGCGACGGTGAGCTTCGCGACGCAGGTGGCGCCGATCTTCCGCATGCGCTGCGGCACGTCGTGCCACAACGGCGACTACGGCTCGCAGAACGTGAACACCATCTACAACCGCCTCCGCGGCATGACGCAGGCGGGCACCGCGTGCGCGAGCCGCCCGCGGCTGGTGGTGGGCGACTCGGCGAACAGCCTGGTGGTGCAGAAGATCTCGGGCACGCACAACTGCGGCGTGCGCATGCCCATCGTCGGCATGAGCGGCTGCACCGGCAACGCGTGCGTCTCGGCCGCGCAGATCCAGACCATCCGCACCTGGATCGATCAGGGCGCCGTCAACAACTGACGGCTCAGTCGTCGCCGCCGTCGCGGCGCAGCAGCGCGAGCAGCGCGCGCCCGTGCTTCTCGACGAGCTTCGGCCCGACACCGGAGACGTCGAGCAGCTCCACCGGCGTCTGCGGCCGCCGCGCGGCGATGGCGAGCATCACGCGGTCGGTCATGATGCGGAACGCAGGCACGGCCTGGCCCTGCGCGAGCCGGCGGCGCCACGCGCGCAGCTTGTCGACGAGGCCCGGGTCGGCGGCGGCCTCGGCGACCGCGGCGCGGCGCTTCTTCTCCTTCGCCGACGAGGACGGCTTCTTCGCCCGGCCCACCTCGATGACGAAGCCGCCGCCCTGGATGGCGGTGGCGGCGCCGGGCACCAGGTGCGCGCGCTGGAACTTGATGACCTTGCCGTCCTTCTCGAACTCGTCGGAGCTCAAGCGCAGCGCCTTCGCGCGCACCATGCTGCCGATGAGCTCTTCGAACTTCCGGCGCTCGACGTCCTGCGAGGGGTGGAGGTTCCGGTACAGCGTGCCGGTGGACTGACCGTCCCAGCGCAACAGCTCTTGCACGATGCGCGCGGCGTACGCGCGCTCGGCGGGGGTCGCGGCGCGGAACTCGCGGCCGACGCTGTCCTTCGGCTGGCACGCGTCGCACTGGCCACAGGCGCGGGCGTCGCGGACGTCTCCGAAGTGGCGGACGAGGCGCGTCATGCGGCAGTCGGAGGACTGGGCGAAGTCGAGCACCTCGTCGAGCTGCTCGAGCCGGTGCGTGCGGATGGCCTCGTAGCTGGGGCGCCACCGGCCGTGGCCGGGCAAAATGACGTCGTCGCGACCGATGACGAGGCCGCCGTGAATCCACAGCTTGTCGAGCGCGGGCTCGGCGACCTCGATGGGCAGACCGCAGCGCTCGAAGAGCTCGCCGCGGGGAAGGCCGCCCGCGGGCACCGCGCGCACGAGCTTCTCGAGCTCGCGCACCTCGGGGTAGTCGCGCTCGAGGAAGGTCTCGTGCACCTTGCGGTCGCCCCAGCCGTAGAGCAACAGCGCGCGTGACGGCTTGCCGTCGCGGCCGGCGCGGCCGATCTCCTGGTAGTAGCCCTCGAGCGAGCCGGGCAGGCCGAGGTGAATGACGGTGCGGATGTTCGGCTTGTCGATGCCCATGCCGAACGCGATGGTCGCGACGACGACGTCGAGCTCCGAGCTCAAGAACCGCGTCTGCGTGCGCGAGCGGGCGTCGGCGTTCATGCCGGCGTGGTACGCGGCGCTCTTGTGCCCCTCGCGGGCCAGCGACTCGGCGACCTCTTCGGCGAGCTTGCGGCTCGGCACGTAGACGAGCGCGGGCAGGCGCTCGGGGTCGGCGAGCACCTCGATGGCGGCGGCGAGCCGGTCACCCTGCGGGCACTCGCTCGCCTCGAGCGCGAGGTTGTCGCGGCGGAACCCGTGGATGAAGCGGTGCGCCTTCGGAGCCCCGAGCTGCGCGAGGATGTCGTCCTGCACGCGGCGCGTCGCGGTCGCGGTCAGCGCCAGCACCGGAGCCGGCCGCAGCATCGGCAGCCGCTGGCCGAGCAGCCGGTAGTCGGGTCGGAAGTCGTGCCCCCAGTGCGAGATGCAGTGCGCCTCGTCGACCGCGACGAGCGTGGGCTTCCGCTTCGCGAGCAGCTCGGGGAAGCCGGGCACGCTCAGCCGCTCGGGGGCGATGGTGAGGAAGTCGAGCTGGCCGTCGAGGTACGCGCGGCACACGGCGCGCGACTGCTCGCGCGTGCGGCCCGAGTGAATGCGCTCGGCGGCGAAGCCGAGCTGCTGCAGGCGCGCCGTCTGGTCCTCCATCAGCGCGATGAGGGGGCTGATGACGAGGGTGGTGCCTCCGCGGGCGAGGCCGGGCAGCTGGTAGCAGAGCGACTTGCCGCTGCCGGTCGGCATGACGAGCAGCGCGTCGGCGCCCTCGGCGACGGTGCGGCAGACCTCTTCCTGGTACGGGCGGAAGGCGGCGTGACCGAAGCGCGCCTTCAGCACGTCCTGCAGCGAGCCCTCGACGGGCTTGCGCGCCGGCACGTCGCTTCCCTGGCGCTGCTCCGCGCGCGGGAGCGCGAGCTGGGCCTGCGGGTGCGCCGGGCTCGACGCCGGCGCGTCAGCCACGTGGGCCACCACGCTCGACACCAACTTCTCGATGCGCTCCATGAAGCACGACAGCGACTCCTTACCCCGTTCGATGTGGCCGAGGGCAAGCTCCCATTCGCCGGTGAGGGCGGGGCTCTTGACCGAGTCGTGCACGCGGTCGACGAGCGCGGCCCCTTGCGGCGTCGAGCGCAGCGCCTTGCCTTCGCGGACGATGTAGCCGCGGGAGAGCAGCGTCTCGATGATGGCGGCGCGCGTGGCCGGAGTGCCCAGGCCCCGCTCGCGCATCGCGGCCTCGAGCTCTTTCGAGTCCAGCGTGCGGCCGGCGGTCTCCATCGCGGAGAGCAGCGTCGCGTCGGTGAACGGCTTCGGCGGCTCGGTCTGCTTGTTCACGACCTCGGTCTTCGTGACGGGGCGCTGCTGGCCTGCGGCCAGCGTGGAGGGCAGGCCGGCGACGTCACGCTTCGAGAGGTCGAGCGCCTTCCAGCCCTCGACGAGCACCTGCGTGCCGGTGGACTCGAAGGCGTCGTCTTCGACCTTCGTGACGACGCGGGTGACGCGGGTCACGTGGTCGTCGCAGAAGGCCATGCGCAGGCGGCGCGAGACGAGGTCGAACACGCGGCCCTCGTCGCGGGAGAGGCCGGCCGTATTCGTCCCGGTGGGGATGATGGCGTGGTGGTCGGTGACGCGCGCGTCGTCGACGAAGCGGCGCGAGAGGCCGCGCGAGGTGTCGGCGCCGAGCTCGGCGGCCACGCGCGTCGCCTCGGGCGCGACGGCCTTCGAGAGGTGCCGCGAGTCGGTGCGCGGGTACGAGAGCAGCTTGTGCCGCTCGTACAGCGCCTGGGCGAGCTCGAGCGTCTTCTTCGCGGTGAAGCCGAAGAGGCGGTTGCAGTGCCGCTGCAGCTCGGTGAGGTCGTAGAGCAGGGGAGGCGGCTGGCGCTCGTCTTTGCCTTTGACCGAGGCGACCTCGCCGATGCCGTCGCGGCAGCGGTCGGCGACCAGTCTCGCGCGTTCGGCGTCGAGCCAGGTGGCGCGCTCTTTTTTGGCCGGGTCGAACCAGGTGCCGGAGTAGTCGGTGGCGAAGCGCGCCTTCACCTCGCAGTACTTCTCCGGCACGAACGAGGCGATGGCGCGGTCGCGCTCGACGACCATCGCGAGCGTCGGCGTCTGCACGCGGCCGATGGAGTTGAGGTCGGGCCCGAAGCGCACGGTGTACGCGCGCGAGAGGTTCATGCCGACGAGCCAGTCGGCGCGGGCGCGGCCCTCGGCGGCGTCGGCGAGGGGGTCCAGGTCTCTCGAGGGGCGCAGCCGCTCGAAGCCGGCGCGGATGGCGGCGGGCGTGAGCGAGCTGAGCCAGAGGCGCTCGACGGGCTTCGAGCAGCCGGCGTGACGGTAGATGTAGCGGAAGATGAGCTCTCCCTCGCGGCCGGCGTCGGTGGCGCAGACGACCTTCTCGACGTCGTCGCGGTTGAGGACGCGGCGGACGGACTCGAAGTGAGCGGCGGTCTTCCGGTGAACGCTGAGCGGCCACTCGCGCGGCAGCATCGGCAGGGTCTCGAGCCGCCAGCCGCGCCAGGAGCTCGACATGGCTTCCGGCTCGCACAGGCCGACGAGGTGGCCGATGGCCCAGGTGACGACGTAGCCGTTGCCTTCGATGGAGGCCGCCCGCCGCGTGCGCGCCCCGAGCACCTGCGCGATGTCGCGCGCGACGGACGGCTTCTCGGCGAGGACGGCGATCGTCACTTTCGCCCACCCTACAGTGGGGGGCTGACACTGAAATGGGGCCTGTCCCCATTTGGGGTGGGCGTTAGCGTTTGAGGCATGGCCACACGCTTCGTTCCCCGGCCTGCCGATCGCAGTCCGTTGTCCCGCATCACGCCGCGCGTCCTCACCGCGCTGTGCGGCCTGCAGCTCGCGTACACGACGTGGAGCTTCGAGCAGCCCGAGCTCTCCCGGTACACCGGCTCGGCGGTCGCGTTCACCGCCATCTACCTCGGCATCCACGGCTTCTGGTTCGCGCGGCTCAAGGCGCTGCAGGCCGCGGTCGCCGTCTTCCTCGCCGTCTCGTCGGTCGCGCTCGGCGTGCGCGGCCCCGCGCTGGGGAACGCGCTCGTGGTGGCCGCGCTCCTCGCGCTGCTCGCGTTCTTCCCGGCCGACGCCGACCGCTGAACCTCACTCGATGCGCAAGCGGAACGAGCCGGCGCCCGGCAGCGACATGTTCATCGGCACCCAGCCGTCGACCACCAGCCAGTAGGTCGTGTTCGGCATCGCCATCCACGTGAGCTCCTCGGCGATGCCCTGCTGCGCGCTGTCGTCCATCGCCACGCACGACGTCGGAGCGCACGTGCCCTCGAGCCGCGCCAGCGCCACGTCGAAGCTCGAGTCCGGCGTCACGCGCGCCGTCACCTGCTGCGCCGCGCCCGTGTGCGTGTACGCGAAGACGAGGTCCGGGCCCTGCGAGTTCAGCGTCGTGCCCATCGTGCACGCCGTCGTGTACGCCGGCATCGAGGTCACCGAGTAGTCGTTCGTCGACAGCCGCGTCGTGTCGACGATGGAGTTGTCGACCATCGCGGTGCTCAGCTGAATCGTGCGCGCGGTCGCGCAGGTGTCGTTCGGCGGGGCGCCGATGCGGCCGTCGAGGCGGAAGGCTCCGCCGCCGGCGACCGTGTCGAGGCCGAGCGAGTAGGTGCCGGGCGTCTGCAGCACGGTGACTCCCGCGACGGCGGTGTTCGAGCCGCCCGCCGAGTTGCACGCGAGCTGCGTCATGCTCGAGCACGTGTTCTCGAGGTACACGACCGGGCTGTGCGGCGTCAGCGGCGTCACGGTGAGCGTCACCGGCACCGCGCCGCCGTCGGCCGAGCCGGCGTCGAGCGTGTACGTGTAGAAGAGGTCACGCCCCTGCGCGCGGGCGCCCATCGAGCACGTGGGGTTCGGGCCGGCCATGTTGTCGTTCGTCGCGAACTCGGTCGAGCCGTTGAGCGTGAACGTGGGGTTCGCCGGGTCCCAGCCGGTGATGGCCTGCGCGGTCATGCACGTGTCGTTCGTCGGCAGCGGAGTCGCCGGGGCCAGCGACACCTGGAGGTCGAACGCCCCGCGCCCCGCGAGGGTGGGGCTGTCGACCCAGACCACGTACGTGCCGGCGGGCAGGCGGCGCAGCACCGACTGCACCGGCACCGCGGTCGCCGCGGCCGCGCACGAGAGCTCGTTCGCCGCCGTGCCGCTCGTGCACTGCGTCTGCGGGCGGATGTAGATGACCGGGGTGATCGCGCTCGCCCCCGTCGAGCTCGGAGTCACCCGCACCGTCACGTCCTGCATCGCGGTCGTCGTGAACGCGTACGCGACGTCGAGGCCGGCGGTGCGCGCTCCGGCGGAGCACGTCGGCGACTGGTCCATGCCGCCGTTGCTGTTCGACGCGCCCGCGGTCGAGCCCATCGCGGTGGCGACGCCCATCATGTCGAAGGTGAGCAGCTGCGCGTTCGCGCACTCGTCGTTGAGCGGAATCGGCGGCGTCGGGCTCGCGCGCACCGCGAGATCGAACGCGCCCGCGCTGCCGAACGAGGAGTCGACCCACAGGTAATACGTGCCCGCGGGCTGATTCAGCAGCGTCGTCGTCGCCGGAGCGACCGCGCCTGGCACCACGCAGCTCACCTGGTCCGCCAGCGCGGTCGAGCCGCACATGTTGCGGCGCACGTACATGACCGGCGCGAGCTGGCTGCCCATTCGGGGCGTGACCGACAGGTCGACGTCGGAGGCCGCCGGCAGCGTGTACGAATAGACGACGTCGCGCCCGTTCTGCCGCGCTCCCTGCGAGCACGACGGCGTCGGGTCGGCCGCGAGGTTGTCGTTCACCGCGAAGGTGTTGTCGCCGGTGACCGTCGTGGTGCCGCCGTCGAGCGGGAGCGCCTGGGCGCCCATGCACGTGTCGTTGGCGGGCGGCGGCGTGAGCGTGACGGTCAGGTCGAAGCGCCCGGAGGAGCCGGTGATGCCGTCGACCCAGATCCAATAGGTGCCGGCCGGTTGGTTCGCGAGGTTCAGCGTCGCCGTGCCGCCGGCCGTGGTGTTCGCGTCGCAGTCGACCTCGTTCATCAGGGTCGCGCTGCCGCACATCGTCCGCCGCACCGAGAGCGCCGGCGCGAGCGTGCTGAACATCTGCGGCCGAAGCGTGATGTTCACGTTCTGCGGCGACGCCAGCGTGTACGAGTACACGACGTCGCGCCCGGTCTGCCGCGCGCTCGTCGAGCACGAGGGCGTCTGGTCCGTGCCGACGCCGCTGTTCGTCGCGAGCGTGGTGTCGCCCTGCACGGTGGCGGTCATCGCCGTGCCGCCGTCTGCGCTCGCGGTGAACATCAGCGCCGTCGCGGTCGCGCACTCGTCGTTCGACGGCACCGTGCTCGGCGTCTCGAGCGTGATGGTGACGTCGATGGGCCCGGTGCTGGCGCCGTACGTCTCGACGAAGAGGAAGACGTCGCCCATGCGGTTCACGAGGTACAGGCTCTCGGTCGCCGCCGCGGAGCCCGCGTTGTCGGAGCAGCCGAGCTCGGTGCCCCCCACGCAGGGAGCGCTCCGCGCATAGATGACCGGGTTCGCCGTGCCGCCCATCGCGCGCGCCGCCTGCACCCGCACGTTCTGCGGCGAGGCGAGCGGGATGCGGTACACGACCTCGCGGCCGCGCGCCGCCAGGTTGCAGGTGCCGTCGGTGTCGTCGGCGACCAGCGACGGGTCGACCTGGAACGTCAGCATCGTGCCCGTGATGTTGAGCGTCTGCGCGGTGGCGCAGGTGTCGTTGGTGGGGATCATCGCGCCGCCGCCGGCGCCGCCGCTTCCACCTGCGCCGCCGGTGCCGCCGGTGCCTCCGGCTCCGCCCGCGCCGCCGGTGCCTCCCGTGCCCCCCGTGCCTCCCGTGCCTCCCGTGCCGCTGCCGCCACCGACGGCGTCGCCGCCTCCGGTGCCGCCGGCGTCACCGCCGCCGCCGGTCGCGAGGCCTCCGCCGGCGGAGCTGCCGCCGGTGCCGCTGCCTCCGCCGGAGCTCGAGCTGACGCACATGCCGGTGTTGACGTCGCAGACCTCTCCGGTGGCGCACTTCACGTCCTTGCAGAGGCCGCCGGGGACGACCGGCGGGCTGCAGGCGAACAGCGACGTCGCGACGACGGCGAAGCACTTCGAAACGACCTGGCGCATGAGCATCCTCGGGGGCGGCGAGAAGCGCGGCGGACCTTACACGTTTCACTGCGCGGAGGCGCTCGTTCGCCTCGAAACCCGCAGGTACCTCCGGCGCGCGGCAATCAGGCAGCGGGCGCGCCAAACCGGTAGGGTTCCCGCCATGCGCCCCATCGCCCTGCTGTGCGCGGTGCTCCTCGCCGAGACCGCGTCTGCGCAGACGTTCACGCGCGCTCCGTATCTGCAGCTCGGCTCGCCGACGAGCATCCGCGTGGTGTTCCGCACCAGCGCGGCGGCGCTGGGCCGCATCCGCTACGGCACGTCGCCGACGAGCCTGAGCAACTCGATCACCGAGGCGGCCAGCGGCACCGAGCACGTCATCGATCTCACCGGCCTCACTCCCGCCACGCGGTACTGGTACGCGGTCGACTTGAACGGCACGCAGGTCGCCGGCGGAGAGGACTACAGGTTCCGCACGCACCCGACGCCCGGCACCATCGAGGCCTTTCGCATCTTCGCGTGGGGAGACTCCGGCAACGGCTCGAGCGGTCAGCTGCGCGTCGCGGCGCGCATGGCGAACGAGCTCGGCGACGCCACGTTTTCGCTCATCCTCGGCGACATCATCTATCCGAACGGCGAGCCGCAGAACTACGACCCGTACTTCTTCCGGCCGTACGCGCCGCTGCTGCAGCGCATGGTGGTGTGGCCGATCGTCGGCAACCACGACGTCAACCTCGACCCCACCGGCGGGCCGTGGAAGGCCGCGTACCACACGCCCGCGAACAACCCGGCGGCGAGCGAGACGTATTACTCGTTCGACTACGCCAACGCGCACATCGTGGTGCTCGACACGCACGTGGCGAGCTACTCGTCCGGCTCGGCGCAGCTGCAGTGGGCCGCGGCGGACCTCGCCGCCAGCAACGCCACGTGGAAGCTCGTCGCGTTTCACGTGCCGCCGTACACCGGAGGCACCCACAGCGACAGCTCGTCGGTGAAGGCGAACATCGTGCCGGTGCTCGAGGCCGCGGGCGTCGACCTGGTGTTCGCGGGCCACAGCCACGTCTACGAGCGGACGTACCTGCTGAAGTCGAACGGCATCGTGCAGAACGCGCCGAGCTCGTACGACAAGCCGCTGCCGACGACGGGCACGCTGTACATCGTCAGCGGCACGGCCGGTCAGAGCGGAGGCCTGTCGAACCCCAACCACCCGATGATGGCGTTCCAGCTCGGCAACGTGCTCGGCAACACGGTGGTCGACTTCTCCGGCAACACCGCGCACGGCTACTTCCTGAAGGACGACGGCAGCGCGGTCGACGTGTTCCGCCTGACCAAGGGCTCGGACACGCAGCCGCCGCAGCTCATCGGCGCCCGCGCGACGGCTCCGACGCGCGTCGAGGTCGCGTTCAACGAGCCCGTCGCCGCCGGCGCCGGCGCGCAGGGCGCCGAGCGCGTCGCCGCGTGGAGCATCTCGCCCGCGATCTCCGTGAGCGCCGCGCAGCTGCTGTCGGATCAGCGCACCGTCGTGCTCACCACCGGCGCGCACCCGCCAGGCACGTACACGGTGTCCGTCACCGGCGTGGCGGATCGCGCGGCGAGCCCGAACCTCGTCGCCGCCGGTTCGTCACGGCAGTACGTGGTGCGCGACGGCGGCTTCGTCGATGCGGGCGTGCCGTTCGATGCGGGCACGGCGGAGCCCTCGGACGCGGGGCTGTTGTTCGTCGAGGCGGTGACGCCGCTCAAGTTCCACATCGGCGCGACGGCTCCGCCGGCGGCGTGGAAGAACCTCGCGTTCGACGACTCGCAGTGGGACGGCGGCCGGCAGCCCATCGGCTACGGAGAGAGCGGCCTTTCGACGGCGGTGAACATGGGCCAGGCCGCGACGCTGTTCACGCGCTTCGAGTTCGATCTCTTCGTGCCGCCCGCCGACGTGCGCGGGCTCACGCTGGAGATCGACTACGACGACGGCTTCGTCGCGTACCTGAACGGCACCGAGGTGGCCCGGCGCGGCGTCGCGGCGGGGCACGATCACACCACGCTCGCGAGCGGCCACGAGTCCGGCGTGCCGGTCGTGATTCCGCTGCCCGGCGCCGAGCAGCAGCTCGTGCCCGGAGACAACTACCTCGCCATCGAGGTTCACAACACGTCGCTGACCTCGAGCGACCTGTACCTGTCGGCGCGGCTGTGGGCGAACGCGGTGATTCTGCAGTCCGATGCCGGTGTCCGGCCGAACGACGACGACGCGGGCATGGGCGGAGGCGCGGGGGGCGGCAGCTCCGGTGCGGGCGGCGGCGTGTCCGGCACCGCCGGTGGTGTCGCGGGGACGGGCGGTGGCGTCAGCGGAACGGGCGGCTCGTCGGGCGGCGGCTCCGAGCAGCCGAAGCCGTGCGGCTGCGACGCGACGGGCGGCCTTCCGTGGCTGGTGCTGCTGGTCGCTGCGCAGAAATGGGGACAGGCTGCTTTTTTGCGCAAGCGGCGTGCAGTGATCTCGCGGGGATGACCTGCGAAAAAAAGCAGCCTGTCCCCATTCTGCTCAGCGCACGAGCTTGAGGTTGAAGCTCGCGGTCTGGAACGTGCCGTAGAGGCGGACCCACAGCGGCAGGTACATCTCGAGGCCGCGGGCGCCGGTGAGGTCGCCGACGTCGACGATGTGCTTCCAGCCGAACGACTGCAGCAGCTCTTTCACACGGCCCTTCGCGGCGGCGTCGTTGCCGGCGATGAACGTGTCGTGGTTGCCGGACGCGAGCGACTGCGGCTCGACCATCAGCTTCGCGTTCACCGTGTTCAGCGCCTTCACGACGTGCGTCTTCGGGAACGCGCGCTGAAGCTGCTCGGCCAGCGAGTCCGTGCTCGGGGTCAAGAGCGACGGCGGCATGCCCTTGCTGAAGTCGAGCGGGTTCGCGATGTCGATGAGCACCTTCCCGGCGAGGTTGTCGGCGCCGGCCGCGGTCAGGGCTTCGAGCGAGCCGCCGCCGCTCGTGCAGTTCAGGAGCAGCTCTCCGAACTTCGCCGCGTCGCTGAACGTGCCCGACGTGCCCTTCGGCCCGTGCTGCTTCGCGAAGCCGCCCGCCTTCTCGTTGTCCGAGCTGCGCGCCCCCATGCACACCTCGTGGCCCAGCTGCACGAGCCGAGCAGCGATCGTCTGCCCGACCATTCCCGTTCCGAGGACGCCGAATTTCATAGGCCGGCGATCTACGCGCAGCCTCGCGCCGCGTGACAGCAGTATTTTCGCCGAGGCGAACCCGCACGCGCAGCGACTGCGCGCGCAGCGCGCCGCGCCTTGGCGAACGTCGGGGCGAACGGTGGGGGCACATGCGATGCACGTGCCAGAGATCGCCATGAGCACGCTGGTCGCGCCCTTTCCGCTCGTCCGCCCGTCGCCCGCGCTGGTCGAGCGCGCCGCGCGCACGGGAATGTTGGTGGCCATCACGACCGGTGCGCTGACGGCGGTGACGCCGGGCATCGCGGTCGCGACGCCTCTGTTCCCGGCCATTCCGCTGACGGTGGCCGTCGTCGCGCTGTTCGTCTGTGTCGATCGGCTGTGGCCGGCGCGCTTTCGGATCTTCAGCCAACTCGGTCTCTGGCTGGGCGCGGCCGGCGCTCTGATCATCGCCGCCGACTCCTTCGTTCAGCTCGCCGTCATTCCTCCGAGCCTCTCAGCGGGAGAGGGGCTCTCAGTGGCAGCGCTCAGCCAGTGTTAGAGTCCCAGCGCTGCCCGCAGCTGGCTCGCGGTCATGTTCGTGTTCCAGACCGGGCTGCCGAAGTCGATGCGCGCGGACGCGGCCATGCCGCCGGGGAGAATGACGGGCTCCTGTCCGGCGTCGCGGACGAGCGCCGCGGCCTGCTCGAGCGCGGCGGCGTCGTCTGAGGCGAGCGGCACCGCGATGCGGTCACCCTTCCGGTGCGCTTCCTTCTCGAGGTTCCGGAAGTGCACCGTGTTGAACGCCTTCACCACCCGCGCGCCCGGCAGAATCGACTGGGTCCAGCCGCCCGAGCCCCTGCCGGCCTGCTTCACCTCGCCGGCGAGCGCGCCGTCGCGTGACGCCATCACGTTGCCGGCGTCGAGCACGAGCTTGCCCTTCACGAGCGGGACCAGCGTCTTCGACAGCTCGGGCATCGCGGCGTAAGGCACGCCGAGGAACAGCGCCTCGCCGTCGCGCGCCGCGACGCCGATGGCCACCGCCTTCGCGCGAGGCGTCTCGGTCACGAGGTCCGCCAGCTCTTCGGGGTGCCGCGAGCTGTACAGGATGTCGTGCCCCGACTGCGACCACAGCTTGCCGAGCGTGCTGCCCATGCTCCCCGAGCCGATGATTCCGATGCGCATGGGACCGAATGTGGTGCGTCGCGCGCCGCGCCGCAATGCCCGAACGGCTAGTTACAGCTCGCCGAGCAGCCGCCGTCGGCGCAGCACACCCGGCCCTGGGACCCGCAGCTCTTGCCGCGGCACGAGTTGTCGGCGCAGTCGGTCTTGCCGTCGCAGTCTTCGTCGAGACCGTTCGAGCAGGTGAGGTTGGTGTTCTCGATGTCGAGTGGGATGTACGGCAGGCACAAGATGTCGAGGAGCCCGCTGTTGCAGTTCCACAGCTTCACGCCTCCGGCGCAGATGTCGACGCCGCCGTTACAAGCGAGCTTGATGCCGTTGCAGTCGGAGTCGCCGCAGTCGGCGATGCCGTCGCAGTCGTTGTCGATTCCGTCCTTGCACCGCGTGGTGGTGTTCTCGGGAGAGACGTCTCCGACGCAGGCGCCCCACACGCGCGTGAGGCAGTTCCAGCGCTGCACGCCCATGCGGCCGCACGCGCCGAGCGAACACGGCCGGGTGAGGCCGTTGCAGCCGGGGTCCGCACAGTCGATGCGCAGGTCGCAGTTGTTGTCGGTGCCGTCGGCGCAGGCGGCTTCGGAGCTCTCCGCCGAGGGGGTGCACGTGCCGCCGTCCATCGGCCCTGCGTCCGGCGTTCCGCCGTCGGGCACACCGGCGTCCGGCTCGGGGCCCGCATCTGGAATCACGATGACGGGCTCCTCACAGCCGCCGTCCGCCTGCGGAACCAGATCCGGAGGGCACTCCCAGTTCGCGCACTGGCCGGCGATGCAGACCCCGAACGCGACGTCCGTCTCGCAGCGGTTTCCGCAGGAGCCGCAGTTCACCGCGCTCGTCTGGGGCGAGGCGAAACCGAGGATGACGTACTCGTCGGAGCCGACGGTGCCGCGCGCCGTGCCGCAGCCGATGAGGATGTCGTTCGCGTCGAACAGCTCGGCGGTGATGACGACGATGCCCTCGGCGAGGGTGCCCTCCTCGAAGAGGATGTCCATCGTCTCTTTCGAGACGTTCGTGCGCTTGTCGCGCGACTGGTTCTGCGAGTCGACGGCGTTGAGGTGCAGCTTGCCGCCAGACGGGAGGTTGAACGCGCGAACGTAGAGCGCCGCCCGGTTCAGCACGCCGCCGACCGGGTCGAGCGTGCACGAGGCCACGAGCAAGAGCAGCGAGAGCGCGCGCTTCATTGCGGAGTCCCGTCCGAGAGGAAGAGGAGCAGCACGCCCACGGCGGCGCACGCGACCGCGCCGATGAGCGCGAGGTTCGTGGCCAGCCGCCAGTTCTCGATGGCGCGCACCTGGTACGGGTCCCACGTGCCCTGCTCGGCGACGCGGCCGACGAACGTGTCGTAGCCCGAGCGCGCCTGCACCGCGGAGACCGCCGAGGCCGCTCCGAACGCGACCGACAGGCCGAGCGACGCCCAGCCGAGCTTGCGCGGCAGCGGCATGGTCGGCGCCGCGACCTCGGTGCGGTCGAGGCCGACGTCGGGGAACGTCGAGGCGTACGCGCTGCGCGGCGGCACCACGCCGGCGCTCGGGTTGCTCGACACGAAGCCGCGCAGGAAGCCGGCGCCGTACGGAATCGTGAACAGTCCCTTGCGCAGGTCGTCCTCGACCGCGCCGCGGGTGGCCGAGCGCTTCGGGCGCAGCGACGACATGGCGAGCTGCGCGACGCCGCCCTTCGACGCGCGCACCTTCGCCTCGCGGTCGTCCTCGAAGAACGCGAAGTACTCGCCCTCGCCGACGAGCTTGACGAACACCGACGACTCGCCCGAGGCGTTGAAGTCGGCGTAGCGGGCGCCGCGCGAGTCTTCGATGCGCCACCGGCCTTTGAGCTGCGCGGGCACCTCGAGGTAGCGCGCGTTGCCGCGCCTCAAGTCGAGCACCGGCCGCGAGAGGTCGATCGCCGGCGGCTTCGCGAACACGTCGACGCGGGCGCGCGGGTCGGTGAGGCCGTCGTTCGCGGCGGCGACGAACGCGGCGATCTCGGCGTAGCGGATGTAGCCGTCACCATCGGCGTCGGCGGCGCCGAGCAGGGCCGAGCGGATCTCGTGCGAGAAGACGCCGGACTCGAGCGCGGCCCACTCGTGCGTCTCGATCTCCTTGGTGCCGGACACGAGCACGCCGACCTCGGGGTGCGCGTCGAGCGCCTCGCGATCGAGGAAGGCCTTCACCGCGGCGAGCTGGCCGTCCGTCGCCGCGCCGCGCTTCGCGACCAGGAAGTACGCGTTGCAGGCGTCGATGATGACGTGCTTGTAGGTGGCGGGGATCGGCTCGAGCACGACGCGGAACAGGTCGCGCCGCAAGAGCGTGCTGTCGAGCAGGTTCACGTAGCCCTCGCGCTCGGGCGTCAGGTTGCCGTGGCCCGCGTAGGCGAACAGCAGCTCGACCTGCTGCCCGGCCTCGGCGGCGCGGCGCGCCTCGGCGGCGAGCTCTTTGACCGCGCGCTCGAGCTCCGTCCGGGTGGGCGGCCTCGCGACCGCCGCGAGCTGCGGGTGCCGTCGCTGCGTGTCCGCGTCGAGCACGGCGAGCAGCCGCGGCTCGGCGCCGAGCGCCTCGAACAGCTCGTAGTACCGCGCGGCGTCGTCGTCCGCGTAGCGCAGCGGGGCGACGCCGGGGTCGCGGCTCGTGTTCAGGCCGACCACGAGCGACAAGAGTCGCGGCTGGGTCGTCTGATTCTGAGCCGCCGCGCACAGCAGCGGCGCGAGCAGCAGAGCGATCATGGGGCGACCGTCACCGTCGGCCCGGGCGCGCACGTCGCGCACCTCGAGAACACCGCCTGCACCTTCAAGCCCGGCCTCCACGGCACCGTCCACGGAAGCGGAGTGTCGGGCGCGTCGGCCACGTCGCCCTCGCCGAGCACGGTCTCTGCGTCGAGGAGCTTCACGTGCGTCGAGCCGTTCGGCGTCACCGCGAACAGCACCGTGTCTCCCTCGGAGCACGACGGCTGCGGCGTCTCGCCGCGCAGGCACACCGCGCGCACGCCCGCCTGCGTCGTGGTGTCGTGCGGGCCGCCGCGGACGCCGAAGTCGTCGACGGTCTTCGCCGAGCCGTACCAGACGACGATGCCCGCGAGCGTCGCCGCCAGCGCCAGCGCCACGACGGGCAGCGGGCGGAAGAGGGGGATGACCTTCGCGGGCGCGGCCGGAGCCACCGCGGCGAGCTGCGGCGGCTGGAAGAGGAACAGCTCTTCCGGGGTCATCTCGTCGGGGCGGCCGAGCATGCGCCGCATCGCCTGCGCGAGCTGGTCGTAGTGGGCACGGCAGGCGTCGCAGCCTTTCAGGTGCTCGCGCAGGGCGTCGCGGCTCACCGCGTCTTCGTTGCCCTCGAACAGGTCGGCCACCTGGGCCCGCGCGTCGTCGTGGGTCACTTCGCCCCCACGGGCTCGGGCGTGCCGGAGACGAGCGAGCTCTCGACCGGCCGGGCGCGGTCGAGGTAGCCGCTCGCGCGCAGGTGCGCGAACAGGTCGCGCCGCAGCTTCGCCTCGACGCGGCGAACCTGAATTCGCGTGAGGCCGAGCACCGTCGCCGCGTCTTCCTGCGTGAGGTTCTGCTCGAAGCGCGCCTGGTAGACCTGCCGGTCCTTCTCGTCGCGGTGGGCGAGGAACGTGGCCACCAGCCCCTGCAGCTCGCGCTCCTCTGCGACCTGGTCCGGCGACGGAGGCCCCGCGCTGACCGCCGCCGACGCGTTCGCGGCGGTGCCGAGCTGCGCCTCGAGCGCCGCACCTTCGGCGACGTCTTCGCGGCCGCGCTGCTGGTTCAACAGCTCGTTGCGCGCGATGGCCGCGAGGTACTGCAGATAGTCGGAGGCGCCGTCGTACGAGCCGCGCGCCTTCTCGGTGAACGCCCGCGCGAACGCTTCCTGCACCACGGCGCCGACCTCGAATGGAGAAGCGGGGCGAATGCGCCCGCCGCGCGTCGACAGACCCCTCGCCACCAGCGCGGACAGCTGGGGTGCGTAGTGCCGGAAGACGATCTCCATGCTCTGCCTCTCGCCGGCCCGGAACCGTGACAACAACTGCCGATCTTCAGTGAGCAGGCTCATCGCTCACCCCGCTTTTCCGGGAACCCAGCGGAAGGTCGGCCCACTGAATGGAGACACCGGCGGGCTCTGACGTGGATCGCGCACTCGCCAACTTTCTACTCGCTGAAAAGGCGCGATCCAAAGCTTGTTACTGGCGCGTCACACGGGGCCATGACCCCCTCTCAAATCACTCGTTTGACGGCGCTGGCGACGCTTGCGCTGCTGGGATGTCCGTCTACACCTGCCGACACGACGCCCCCGACCGTGGTGCGCACCGTTCCCGACCGCGACGCGCCGGGCATCGCCACCAACGTGAAGCTGAGCATCGAGTTCAGCGAGGCGATGGACCCCGCGAGCATCACCGGCGACTCGATTCAGCTGATGGCTGGCACCGTCTCGGTGAGCGGCACCGTCAGCTACAACGAAGGTGAGAAGAAGGCCGAGCTCGCGCCGAGCACGCCGCTGCTCGAGAACACGGAGTACACCGCGACGGTCACCACCGCGGCGAAGGACCTCGCGGGCAACGGCCTCGCGTCGCCGCACTCGTGGAAGTTCACGACGCTCGGCAACAACCCGATGGTGACGTCGACCACGCCGGCCGACGGCGCGATGAACGTGGCGCGCGACATCCAGATCCGCTTCCAGTTCGACAAGGCGATCGACCCGGCGTCGCTGATGAACAACCTCACGCTCGTCGACTCGATGGCGATGCCGGTCGCGGCGACGCAGGGCTGGGACGAGTCGCGCTTCACGGCGACGCTGTCGCCGGTCGGCGGGCTGAGCGAGGGCCGCACCTACGTCGCGACCGCGAAGGCGGGCATCCGCGGCATGAACGGCCTCGCGCTGCCGGCCGACCGCGTCATCACGTTCACCGTCGTCAACGACGCGCCGGTCGTGGTGTCGACGACGCCCGCCGACATGGCGATGAGCGTCGCGCTCGACACGCCGCTGTCGGCGACGTTCTCGGAAGCGATCGACTCGAACACGCTGACGGGCGCGACCTTCTTCCTCCGCGAGGGCACGAACATGCTCGCCGCGACGCCGATGCTGAACGCGTCGCGCACGGTCGCCACGCTCGCGCCGGCGATGCCGCTGCTCGAGGGGCGCATGTACACGGTCACGCTCACCACGAGCGTGATGGACGACTTCGGCAACCCGCTCGCGGCGGCGAAGACGTGGAGCTTCGGCACGCTCGCGACCGTCCCCGCCATCACGCAGCTCGTCCCCGCGAACAACGCGATGGGCGTCTCCGGCAACGCGCCGGTGCGCGTGACGTTCAGCGAGGCGATGGACCCGGCGACGCTGAACGCGACGAACTTCCAGGTGCTCGACGGCATGGCGGCGATCCCCGGCACGCGCGTGTGGGACGCGCCGTCGCGCACCATGACGTTCCAGCCGACGGGCGCCTTTCCCGGTGGCGCCACCATCACCGTGCGCCTCACCACGGGCGTCAGAGATCCGTCGGGCATCGCCATCGCGCAGGAGGTGGTCTCGTCGTTCACCGTCTCCAACGCTCCGGCGGTGACGGCGTCGACCCCCTCGCCGAACGACGTGGGCGTGCCGCTCGGCGCCTCGGTGTCGCTGACGTTCAGCACCGCGATGGATCAGTCGACGCTGACGAACGCGAACGTGTGGGTCGAGGACGCGATGGGCACGAAGCTCGCAGGTGCGTACACGCCGGGCCCGACCAGCCTCACCATCGCGCCGTCGCAGATGTTCGCAGAGTCGCGCGTGTACACGGTCGTCGTCTCGACGGCGGTGCGCTCGCTCACGAACGTCGCGTTCGCCGCCGAATACCGCTTCTCGTTCACCACCTCGGGCATCCCGCCGCAGGTGGTGACGGTGACGCCCGCCAACAACGCGACGAACGTCTCCGTCTCCTCGACGGTGTCGGTGCTGTTCGACGAGGACATGGACACCTCGAGCTTCTCCGCCGCGAACTTCACGCTGAGCGACGGAGCCAATGACGTCGCCGGGGCGGTGTCGGCGAGCGGCGCGCGCACGCTGGTGTTCACTCCGACCAACCCGCTGCGCGAGCGGCATACGTTCAGCGCGACGGTCACCAGCGGCGTGAAGGACGCCGCGGGCAACGCGCTCGCCGCGCCGTTCCGCTTCAGCTTCTCGACCGAGGCCCTGCCGCGCATCGTCTCGGTGCAGCCCGCCAACGGCGCGACCGGCGTCGCGCTCGGCGCGCGCATCGTGCTCAAGCTCAGCGAAGACATCACCAGCATGATCCGCGTCACCGGCGTCGCGCAGACGATGACCGAGGCGGTCACCATCACGAACGCGGCGGGCACGAAGATCGACGGCGCGGTGCAGTACAGCGCCGCGACCGCGACGGCGGTGATTCGCCCGCAGTCGGCGGGCTCCGACATCCCCTGGGCGGCGAACACCCGCTACACCGTCAGCATCGACGGCTCGAAGCTCACCGACGCGAACGGCAACGCGGTGCCGGGCAGCCTGGTCTTCTCGTTCGTGACCGGCTCGGCCAACGACACCACCGCCCCCACGCTCGTGGCCAGCGACCCCGGCAACGGAGCGACCGGCATCAGCCGCTCGGCCACCATCTGGGCCGAGCTCTCGGAGCCCATCAACGCTTCGTCCGTCGGCTCGTCGACGGTGCGCGTGCTCGACGGCGCGCAGCAGGTCGCCGGCACGGTGGGGTACGACGCGGCGACGCGGCGGGTGTCGTTCACTCCGGCGTCGCTGCTGCCGGCGGCGCGCGCGCTGACGTTCGAGGTCGGCGCGGTGACCGACCTGTCGGGCAACGCGAAGGCGGCGACGAACAGCATCGGCTTCACCACGGCGGACAACGCCGAGCCGGCGATCGCGTCGACGGCTCCCGCGAACGGAGCGACGAACGTGAACATCAACTCGGCGGTCCGCATCGCGTTCAGCGAGGCGATCGACGAGCGGACGCTGAACATCACGTCGTCGGCGGGGGCGGGGCAGTTCTCGTACGACCCGGCCTCGTGGACGGCGGTGTTCGTGCCGGCGGCGAACTTCACCGGCGGCCAGATGGTGACCATCACCGTCGCGCAGGGCCTCGCCGACCTCGAGGGCAAGGCCACGACGGCGCCGCTGACGTTCGAGTTCACGACCGTGGCGAACGCGTCGCAGGACGTGACGGCGCCGACGGTGAGCGCCGCGATCCCGCTCAACGGCGCGATGAACGTCGGCCCGCTGCAGGTGGTGACGGTGACGTTCAGCGAGGCGATGCGCCCGGCCTCGGTGCTCGGCGGCTACACGCTGCGCGAGCGCAACGGCCCGAACGTGCTGCACCGCGCGCAGTTCAGCGCGTCGGGTGACCAGCTCTCGCTGACCCCGCTGGATCCGCTGAAGGGCGGCGTGACGTACGACCTGGTGCTGTCGAGCGACCTGCGCGACCTCGCCGGCAACGCGCTCGCCCAGGTGACGACGTCGTTCACCGTCGAGAGCACGCGGCCGACGGTCTCGACCACGAGCCCGGTCGCGTCGAGCGCGGTCGGCAGCGGAGTGCAGGTCAGCGTGGTGTTCAGCGAGGCGCTCGACCCGTCGACGATCTCTCCCTCGACGTTCGGGGTCTCGTTCATGAGCATGCCGCTGGTCGGCGCCGTCTCGTACGACGCGGCGTCGCGCACGGCGGTGTTCCAGCCGTCGCGGCCGCTCGCCGATGGCACGCACACGGTGACGCTGCAGGCGGCGAACGTGAGGGACCTCGCCGGCAACGCGCTGACGCCGAGCTCGGGGATGATCTACTCGTTCACGTTCACCGTGAGCAGCGCGGGCCCGTCGGTGTCGATGGCGACTCCGTGCGGCTCGCAGGTCGACGCCGACGACTTCGGCTCGCAGCAGGTGACGATCCGCTTCGATCGGCCGGTGCGCCGCTCGGGCGGCGCCGCGCTCGACGGCACCGCGGTGAAGCTGCAGCGCATGGGCACCGACCAGGCGGTGAGCGTGATGCACACCGCGGACACCGACACGGCGGTGCTGACGCCATCGTCGGCGCTGCTGCCCGGTGAGACGTACACGGTCGTCGCGACGACGCTGGTGCTCGCGGCGAACAACAACGCCCCGATGGCGTCGCAGTACGCGTGCACGTTCACCACGCAGCGCGTGCTGTTCCAGGACGGCGTCAACGACACGTCGACGACGGGCTACACGCTGGCGGGCGCCACCGGCAACCTGTGGCAGCGCATCAACTCGGGAGACGATCAGCGCAGCTCGATCGTCTGGCGCGGCGGTGCGACGAACGACGGCCAGAACTACGCGCGCGAGTGCACGTCGGGCCTGCAGGGCGCGGCGCAGGATCGCGTCATCACGCTCGAGAAGCAGGTGGATCTCACCGGGCTGTCGTCGGCCGAGGTCCGCTTCCAGGTGATGGACGACATCCAGCGCACGGGCGCGCTCGACGAGGCGCGCCTCATCGTCAACGACGGCACCGACCACATCGTGAAGCGGTACACCGGTCAGAACGCGGCGAACCCGTACACCCGCGACGGCAAGGGCTCGGGCAACCTCACGCCGTACGTGAACAAGACGGTGCGGGTGAAGTGGCAGCTCGTCATCAAGGGCCACTCGGCCGGCCTCACCGGCAGCTGCGGCAACGCGCCGGCGGGCCGGAAGGGCTTCTTCGTCGACGACATCCTCGTCGTCGGTCAGTGAGCTCGTAGCGCGGAGCGTAGGGCGGTAGAGGAGCGCCGGTCAGGTCCCCCCACCTGGTCGGCGCTTCGTCTGTGCGGGCCTCGCCCCAGCTCGCGGCACTCAGGGAAGAAGAGTGGCTCAGCCTCGCGGCGTGAAACGCTGCGGGTGCTCGTGGGCTGGGTGGAGCGGCTGACGAAGGATCCGCGGTTCTTTCCCGGGCTCGTCACGACGCCCCCCCCGAGCCGGTCGCGTGTTTGCGGGGAGAGTTTTTCGAGCGCGGATCCCCCAAAGGTTTAGGGGATGCGCGCATGAAAAACTTTGGCCGTGCACAGTGTCCCGACTGCGCCCTCAAATCGGCCCGAGCGCCGCGGCCGCGAACCCGACCTTGAAGCGCTGGCACCAGACGACCGCGCTCGCGTACTTCGACAGGTCGAGGCCAGCAGGCAGCTCGTAGTTCTGCGCGCCGCGCGAGCCCTTCAGCGCGCCGAGGACGACGTGCCCCGCGGCGTCGTAGCCCAGCCAGCCGTCCGGCTTCTTCGGCGAGAGCATCACCACGACGTCGGGGCCGTTCGAGGTCTCGAACGGGTCGAGCCGAAGCCAGCGCTTGCCGTCGGCCTCCACGATCTGCGCCGTGCCCGAGCTCTCGTGCTCGAGCGAGACCAGCGACCCGCGACTCACCGCGCTGGCGCCGGCAGGCGCGGGCTCGAACGCCTCGGTCACGATGAACGCCGTCCAGGGCTCGGTGACGAGGAGGAAGAGCAGGGCGGGGAGGGCGAGGGCGAGCAGCCAGTTCCGCTTCATGCGGAGCCGTACGCAGCGACCCGCCTCCGGTTACCGGCGCTCGTAAGCGCCCGTGGCGTCAGGGCCGCCCGAAAAAGCAGCCTGTCCCCATTTTCCGCCGGGCCCCGAGATGAAATTGCACGCGCAGGTGCGGTAAGGGGTCACCCGCGCATGACGAAGACCCTCGTTGCCCTGATCGTGGCCCTCTCGTTCAGCAGCTGTGCTGCGATGCACCACGTCACCGGCGACCCGCTCTTCGCTCCGGAGGCCAAGCCGGTGGTCAGGGGCCCGAACGTGCCCGACGCCGAGCCGACCGACGATCTCCTCGAGCAGCCGCCGACGCGCCGTGAGCCGGTCGCCGACGAAGACGAGCTCGCTCCGCTGCCCGCTCCGATGTCGAAGAAGAAGGGCACGAAGGTCGCCGCCGCCGGCGCCCAGCAGTAGCCGCTACTTCCACTTCACCGGCTTCGGGTTCCGCTCGTCGAAGTCCAGCTGGTGCCAGTACGGGTACGCCGGAGTCTTCGCGCTCGCCGCATCCAGCCGCTCCAGGTGCGCGTCGGTGAGCTTCACGTTCAGCGCCCCGAGGTTCGCCCTCAGCTGCGCCTCGTCGCGCGCGCCGAGCACCACGTTGCACACCGTCGGTCGCTTCAGCAGCCACGCGATCGCCACTTGCGGCACCGACGCGCCGGTCTCCGCCGCGACGGCGTCGAGCGCGTCGACCACGCGGTAGAGGTACTCGTCTTCGACCTCGGGGCCGCCGACGTGACCGCCGCTCGCGATGCGGCCGTCCGACGGCTTCGCGCCGCGGCGCAGCTTGCCGGTGAGGCGGCCCCAGCCGAGCGGGCTCCAGACCATGAGGCCGACCCGCTGATCGACTCCGAGCGGCATCAGCTCGTGCTCGTAGTCGCGGCCGATGAGCGAGTAGTAGCCCTGGTACACCACGTACCGCGCCAGCCCGTGGCGCTCGCTCGTGGCCAGCGACTTCATCACGTGCCACCCGGAGAAGTTCGAGCAGCCGATGTAGCGGACCTTGCCGGCGCGCACGAGATCGTCGAGCGCCGCCAGCGTCTCTTCGACCGGAGTGAGCGCGTCGAAGCCGTGCATGAAGTACACGTCGATGTGATCGGTGCGCAGCCGCCTCAAGCTCGCCTCGCACGCGCGGATGAGGTGCCAGCGCGACGAGCCCTTGTCGTTGGGGCCGTTGCCCATCGTGAACGTCGCCTTCGTCGCGATCAGCGCGTCGTTGCGGCGGCCCTCGAGCGCGGCGCCGAGGATCTCCTCTGAGGCTCCGCGCGAGTAGATGTCGGCCGTGTCGAAGAAGCTCACGCCCGACTCGAGGCAGACGTCGACGAGGCGCTTCGCTTCCGCGACGTCCGTCTTCCCCCACCGCTCGAAGAACTGCCCTTTGCCGCCGAACGTTCCGGTACCGAAGCTCAACACGGGCACTTTCAGGCCCGAACCTCCCAGCACGCGATGTTCCATGGGGCGGTGAGGTAACAAGCTTTCGCGAAGATCGTCTTCGGATTTTCCGAATCCCCGCAAAGCGCCGTCGCCGTTAGTGATGAGCAATGGTGCACAGCGTCGGCTCTCCCCTCTTGTGGGGGGGCTTCACGGTCCTCATCCTCGTCCTGCTGGCGCTCGATCTGTTCGTGTTTCACCGGAAGCCGCACCAGGTGAAGGTGCGCGAGGCGCTCGGCTTCTCGGCGCTGTGGATCTCGCTCGCGTTCGCGTTCGCCGGCTTCGTCTGGTGGCGCTTCGGCCCGCAGCCCGCCCTCGAGTACGTCACCGGCTACCTCATCGAGAAGGCGCTCAGCGTCGACAACCTGTTCGTCTTCATGGTCGTCTTCTCGCACTTCGCGGTGCCGCCCAAGCAGCAGCACCGGGTGCTGTTCTGGGGAATCCTGGGAGCGCTCGTGATGCGCGGCGTCTTCGTCGCCGGCGGCGCGGCGCTGATGGCCCGGTTCAGCTGGGTGCCGTACGTCTTCGGAGCCTTCCTCGTCATCACCGGCATCCGCCTGCTCATTCAGCGCGAGGAAGAGCCGGACCCCGAGAAGAACCTGGCGCTGCGGCTGGTGCGCAAGGTGGCTCCGAACCTGCCGAAGCTCGCCGTGGTGCTCGTGGTGATCGAAGCGACCGACATCGTCTTCGCCGTCGACTCCATCCCCGCCATCTTCGCGGTCACGAAGGACCCGTTCATCGTCTACACGTCGAACATCTTCGCGATCCTCGGCTTGCGGTCGCTGTACTTCGCGCTCGCCGGAATGATGGGCCGCTTCCACTACATCAAGGCGGGCCTCGCGCTCGTGCTCGGCTTCGTCGGCGTGAAGATGCTCATCTCCGGCATCCTGCACGTGCCCGTCGCGCTGTCGCTCGCGGTGATCGCGCTGCTCATCGGCGGCTCGATCGCGGCGTCGCTGTTGTTCCCGCCGAAGAAGGCGCGCCCGCTCCCCTCGTAGCGGTCACTGGGCCGGCAGCCCGTCGGGGTGGAACTCGCGTCCCTTCGTGAGCAGGAACCTCGCGGCCTGGGCGCGCAGCGCGCCGGCCTCGCTCTCCCAGATGAGCCCGTGGCCGTTGTAGCCCTCGGCCTTCGCCGGGCTCAGGTACCGCTTCGGGTCGGCGCGGAAGAGCAGCTGCTGCGCGGCGCCGGTGCGCGGCTGGTCGACCGGCTGAAGGCCCATCGAGGCCGAGAGCTCTTCGGTCGTGAAGTTCGGGATGGTGATGTCGCCGACGCCCTCTTGCGCGAGCAGCGACTTGTCGGGGCCGAGCATGCGGCCGACGTTCACCGGGTCTCCGGGGTCGATGACGACCTGCGCGACCGCGCGGAAGAACGGGAAGAGCGCGAAGTACTCGGGCGACTGGAAGGTGATCGACGTCTTCGCGACGATGAGCAGCCCGATGCGGTCGCGGATCTCGTGGCCGGTGAGGATGTTCGACAGACCCCCGCCGGGCACGTTCAGCACCGCGGTCTTGATGCGCGGGTCCACCGCCGCGACGTTCGCGCCCATGATGCTGCCGAGCGAGTTGCCGAGGTACGCGGCGTCGGTGGTGAAGTCGCCCGCGCCGTCGCCGTCGACGTCGAAGCCCGGCATCGCGCGCACGAGCTGCATCTGATCGACCACCATCTGGCGGAAGTTCTCGCGGGCGCGCGCCAGGTTGTCGATCGCGAAGAAGTCGAACGAGTTGCCGCGGCTGGCGTGGCTCGGAGCGTCGATCGCCGCGCACGCGATGCCCGACGTCGCGAGCAGCTGCGCGAGCTCGAGGCACACCGAGTCCGCCGAGCCCTTCATCGTCGCGTTGCGGCTGTTCATGCCGTGGCCCACGATCGCGAACGGCCAGCCGCCCGCCGGCTTCGGCCCCTTCGGCACCGTCACGACGAAGCGCAGCGGCACCGCCGGCGCCTGCGCCACGTCGTTCACCCACTCTTCCTTCCACACGCCGTCGGCGCGCAGGTCTCTCGCGGGGAACGTGCCGTAGATGATCTGCGCGATGGCGTCGGCGGGCCGAGCCCAGCGCCACTTCTCGGTCCACTGCTGAAGCTCCGACCAGTCGGTGTCCTGCGGAGTCCACCGGCCGTCGAAGTACAGGCCGTCGTCCCGCTGCAGCATCCCGTGCGCGGCCACCAAAAGCTGCGGCGCCGGCAGGGCCTCGAGGCCCGCCACGATCTTCTCGAACCGCTTCGACACCGGAGCGCCCGTCACCGGCAGCGCGAGCAGCAGCTCGCTCTCGTTCACGCCGAGCGCCTTCGCCGCGACGCCCAGCCGCTCTCTCATCGCCGCGTCGACGCCGAACCCGCGGCCCAGCTCGACGCCGCCTTCCGTCTTCAGGCCCTTCTTCACCACCAGCATGCCGTTCGCGCCCTCCGGCAGCGCGCGCGTCGGCCGCGCGAGCACGAACTCGGGGAAGTCGTCGGGCACCGCTTTGCCTTCGGCGATCAGCCCGTCGCGCGAAGACTCGGCCGGCACGTCGGCCTCGAGCACCGACCACGCGCCGCTGGCGCCCTCGACCAGCCGCGCGAAGCGGCCCTGCAGCGACGCGCGGTCGAGCCGCTCGCTCGCCGGCAGCAGCGTCGGGCCGAAGTTGCCGATGCCCTCGACCTGCTCGAGCACCGGCCCGTAGCCGTCGAGCAGCTCGCGCATCGTGCGCGTCGCCGCCTTCGCGGGGATGAACGGCCTCCAGAAGTTCGGCCGGGCCACCGCGCGCGCGTCGGGGAACGGGTTCTCGAGGCTCTGCGCGTCCGAGCTGTACAGCAGGTGCGGCGGCTCGACGCCGGGGCCGCAGGCGGCGAGCACGAGCAGCGACGTCGCGAAGAGGCGGTTCATGCCCGAGAGGTGTTGCACGCGCGTGCAAGTCACCGACAGGCGCGCCGCGTCACGGCGTCACCGGCGTGCGACAGCCTCCATCGCCTTCTTCCGGAGGTTGGCCTGCGCCCTCGTCCCGAAGCTCTCCATCTCGAAGGCGCTGCCGTCTTTGCGCACGACGTTGAGCACGTAGACCAGCGTGGAGAGCTCGTCGCGCGAGCCGACCTCCTTCGAGACGATCTCGAGGTCCTCGAGCTCCTTCCACGGAATGTCGATGGCGCGCTTGAACATCGGGCCCACCGACCACTCGAACGTGAGGCCGGTCTTCTTCGCGTCGACGCTCGCCTTGTAGATGACGCCGCCCGCACCGCGGGCCGCGAGGCCGGCGCCCACCGCCGTCATCGCGATGGGGATGAGCTTGTACGGCATCGGCAGCGGAGTGCGCAGCAGCCGCGCGCCCATCGCCGCGAACGTGCCGCCGAAGGCGCTGTGCACACCGGCGACGACGCGGGCCCCGGCGGTGGGCCCTTCGAGCCGCAGGTGGTGCTTGTTCTGCGAGACCACCTGGAACGACGTGATGGGGGGCGTGTCGAGCCAGATCATCGTGGCTGACTGTAGCGACCGGGCGGCCCCGGCGCATCCGCCTCAGAACCCGCGCGCCTTCAGCTCGTCGACCACGCGGACTGCGACCGCGACCGCGAGGGAGCCCAAGCGGCCGGGAATCTACCGTCATGCGGCCATCAACTTCAGCGCCGCGTTCAGCGTTCCTTCCGTGTCGCGCACGAAGGGGTTGCGTTCGTCGAGCACATACCCTCCGAGCACGGCGGTGATCGCCCGCTTGATCTGCTCGCTCTTGCCGCGGTTGAGCAACAGCCGCTGCAGGCGCCCGTCGTACCAGGCCATCACGAAGACGCGGAACACGCCGACCGCCTGCGCCATCTGCGCGGAGTACTCGTTCCAGTCCACGCGCTCGCCCATGAGCTGGCGCGAGGCGAGCTTCGCCGCGCGGTGCGACGACTCGAGCGCGAGCGTCACTCCGGACGAGAAGACCGGGTCGAGGAACTCGCTCGCGTTGCCGGTCAGCGCCCAGCCGGGGCCGTGAAACGACGTCACCGACGCCGACCAGCTCTCGAGCCGCGTCGTCTTCATCACCGGCGTCGCGTGCTGCAGCCGCTTCCACGCGTTCGCGTCTTCGCGCAGCAGCGCCTCGAGCCGCTCGCGGTCGGTCGCGCCCGCCGAGTCGATGAGCTCGCGCTCGGCGACGACGCCCACCGACGTCCGCCCGTTCGAGAAGGGGATGATCCAGATCCACGCGCCGCGCGGGTGGATGCAGACCCAGATGTCTCCCTCGCGGTCGCCCGCGGGCCGCACGTCACCCTCGTAGTGGCTGAACACCGCCACCTTCGGAGACAGCGCCGGAGGTTTCTCGAGCTTCAGCAGTCGCGGCAGCACGCGGCCGTACCCCGAGCAGTCGAGCACGAACTTCGCGCGCACCTCGTAGCGCTCGCCGCGCTCGGTGTCCGTCACCTGCAGCGTCGAGCCGGCCGCGCCGGGGTCGATCGCGTCCACGCGCTGCTGGAAGCGGACGTCGACGCCCTTGGCGCGCGCGGCCGTGGCGAGCGCCTGGTCGAAGTCCGCGCGCGGCACCTGCAGCGCCGCGGGCCGCTGCCCGGGGAACATGTCCGCGAAGCTGAAGCGGTCGGTCTCGCCGGCCTTCAAGAACATCGCCGCGGGCTTCGGCATGAACCCTCTCGCCTGCACCGCGTCGAGCAGCCCGGCCTCGTCGAGGATGTCGTTGCACCGCGGCAGCAGCGACTCGCCGATGACGAAGCGCGGGAACGTGCCCGCCTCGAGGCACAGCACCTCGTGACCCCGCTGCCGCAGGATCGCGCCCGCCACGCTGCCGGCGGGGCCGGCTCCGATGATCAACGCTTCGGTGCTCACTGCTTCCATGGCTGCTCCTTCAGTACGTCTCGAGGTGAAAACGGCCCTGCGCCTCGAGCTCGGCGCGGTGCCGGGCGAAGTCGGGCACGAGCGCGGCGAACGTCGCGAGCACGTCGCGCTCCATGTCCTTGTGCCCGCACACGTAGATGAACGAGTCGTCGTCCTCGACGAGGCGCGCCACGTCGGCGGCGCGCGCGCGCATGCGGTCTTGCACGTACGTCTTCGGCTTGCCGGGCACGCGCGAGAACGCGAGCTCGACGTCGATGAGCTCGCGCGGCAGCTTCATCAGCGGGCCGAAGTAGGGCAGCTCTTCCGGCCGCCGCGCGCCGAAGAAGAGCAGAATCGAGCCGCCTTCTCCGAGGCCGAGCCGCCGGCGCCGCCGCTCGGTCATCGCGCGCATCGGCGCCGAGCCGGTGCCGGTGCAGATCATGAGCAGCTTCGCGCCGGGGTGGTTCGGCATCAGGAAGCTCGAGCCCCACGGCCCCGTCACCGCCACCCGGTCGCCCTTCTTCAGGTCGCACAGCCAGTTCGACGCGACGCCGCGCGCCGGCCGCCCCTCGCGATCGACCTGCACGCGCTTCACCGTCAGCGCGAGGTTGTTCTTGCGCGGCCGCTCGCCGTCGCGCGGGCTCGCGATGGAGTACAGCCGCACGTGGTGAGGCCGGCCGCTTCCGTCGACGCCCGGCGGCAGCACGCCGATCGTCTGGCCCTCGAGGTACGGAAACGCGGTCGCGCCGAGGTCGAGCACCAGGTGGCGGATGTCGCTCGAGGCGTCGTCGGTGGTGAGCTTCAGGTTGCCCGCGACGGTGGCGAGCGCCGGCCGCTCGGTCGTGTAGAGCCCGACGTACGGGTGCGCGGCGGACCACGGAGGCAGCACGCGCCCCGCCGCCGCCGTCGCCTGCGCCGTCAGCGCGCGGACGTCGAGCGGCTCGTCGGCCGGCACCGGGGGCGGCTCGGCCTCGACCGGCAGCGCGTCCCACCCGAGCTGCTCGGCGACGGAGTAGGGCTTCGCGACCTGCCGCCACGAGTCGATGGCCCCGGTCGGGCACCGCGCGATGCAGTCGCCCGAGCCGAGGCACTTCTCCGCGTCGACGACGTAGTTGCGGCGGTCGTGCGAGATCGCCCCGTTCGGGCAGGTCTCCTCGCACGTGTTGCAGCGAATGCAGACCTCGGGGTCGATCAGGTGCTGCCGGAGGAGCGAGCCCATTTCAGTCGAAGCGCACGTACTCGAAGCCCACCGGCTGCCCGTTGATGCCCACGCGGGGCGGAGCGATCCACCCGGCGAACTGCCCCGGCTTCGTCACCGGCTTCATCAGCCCCTGCACGAAGCCGCGGTCATCTCCGCTGGGCAGCCAGTCGCGCTCGCCGGCCCGCCAGGCCGTGGTGTCGAGCACCGCTCCGGTGGGGCTGACCAGCGCGTCGGCGAACGTGCCGATGCGCCGGTGGAAGCCCTTGTGCGGCAGCGTCAGGCGCTGGCCGATGCCGGCGCGCTCGATGAGCTTGTTCCAGCGATCGACGCCCGCCTGGCAGTCGGCGATGTAGTCGTCGCGCAGCCGCTCGTTGAGCGCGAGCTGCGCCTTCTCGGCGCGCGTCGCGATGCGCGCTCCTTCCACCACCGGCACGTCGTAGGTCGAGTCGGCGAGCAGGTGGTCGTCGGAGATCTTCTCCTCCTCGAAGCGCCCCTTGAGCCCCGCGCTGTAGAACGCCGCCGCGTTCGTCGACACCTCGGAGCCGTAGAGGTCGAGCGTCACGCTGAAGTGGAAGTTCAGGTACCGCTGCAGCGTCGGCAGGTCGATGGCGCCGGCCCCGCGGACCCTGGCGGGCTCGTCGGTGTTCAGCTCCTTCATCACCTCGAGCGTGCGCTGAATGACGCGGGCGATGCCGCTCTCTCCGACGAAGAGGTGGTGCGCCTCTTCGGTGAGCATGAAGCGGGTGCTGCGCGCGAGCGGGTCGAAGCCGCTCTCGGCGAGCGCGGCGAGCTGGTACTTGCCGTCGCGGTCGGTGAGGAAGGTGAACATGAAGAACGAGAGCCAGTCGGGCGTCTGCTCGTTGAACGCGCCGAGGATGCGCGGCTTGTCGGGGTCTCCCGAGCGCCGCTCGAGCAGCGCCTCTCCTTCCTCGCGGCCGTCGCGCCCGAAGTACGCGTGCAGCAGGTACACCATGGCCCAGAGGTGGCGGCCCTCCTCGACGTTCACCTGGTACAGGTTGCGGAGGTCGTAGAGCGACGGGCACGTGCGGCCGAGGTGGCGCTGCTGCTCGACGCTCGCCGGCTCGGTGTCGCCCTGGGTGACGATGATCCGCCGCAGCGTGCTGCGGTACTCGCCGGGCACCTCGTTCCACACCGGCTGTCCCTGGTGCGTGCCGAACGCGATCTTCCGGTTCGCTTCCGGCGGAGCGAGGAAGATGCCCCACCGGTAGTCCGGCATCTTCACGTAGTCGAAGTGCGCCCAGCCCTTCGCGTCGACGCTCACCGCGGTGCGCAGGTAGACGTCGCGCAGCGCGCTGCCCTCGGGGCCGACGTCTCTCCACCAGTCGAGGTACCGCGGCTGCCACTGCTCGAGCGCTCGCTGCAGCGCCTTGTTCGACGCGAGGTCGACGTTGTTCGGGATCTTCGAGGCGTAGTCGATGGCCATGAGGCCGCTGCGGCATGCAAGGCGCATTCACATGAGTTGGACCTCGTCGCGGCGCAAAAGCTGCGCGTGAGGGGTGTGTGCCGAGCCCGAACGCGCAAGTCGCGCGCGCTCGGGGCGCCGAACGTCGAAGGCTCGCCCGTTGCACCTGCCGGCGCCGTGCACGGCTTCCGAACCATCATCGAACCCTTCCGCATCAAGTCCGTCGAGCCGCTGCGGCTCACCACGCTGGAGGAGCGCGAGGACCACCTCGCCGCAGCGGGCTTCAACCTCTTCCGCCTGCGCTCGGAGGACGTGCTCGTCGACCTGCTCACCGACTCGGGCACCGGCGCGATGTCGTCCGAGCAGTGGGCGTCGCTGCAGCGGGGAGACGAGTCGTACGCGGGCTCTCCCTCGTACTTCCGCTTCGAGCGCGCGGTGAAGGACCTGTTCCCCTTCAAGCACGTCATCCCCACGCACCAGGGCCGCGCCGCCGAGAAGATTCTGTTCTCGGTCGCCGGCGGCGCGGGGAAGTTCGTGCCCAGCAACACGCTCTTCGACACCACGCGCGCGAACGTCGAGTACAGCGGCGCGACCGGAGTCGATCTGCTCTGCGCCGAAGGCCGCGCTCCGTCGCAGCGGCACCCGTTCAAGGGCAACCTCGACGTGCGCGCGCTCGAGCGGCTCATCTCGGAGGTCGGCCGCGACAAGGTCCCGCTCGTGCTCGTCACCGTCACCAACAACTCGGGCGGCGGGCAGCCGGTGAGCCTCGAGAACCTGCGCGCGGTCAGCGCGGTCTGCCGGCGCCACCGCATCCCCCTCTTCCTCGACGCCTGCCGCTTCGCCGAGAACGCGTGGTTCATCCGCCAGCGCGAGCCCGGCCAGCACCAGCGCACGGTGAAGGAGATCGTCCACGACATGGCCACGCTCGCCGACGGCATGACGATGTCGGCGAAGAAGGACGGGCTCGCGAACATCGGCGGCTGGCTCGCGCTCAACGACGACGCCTGGGCGCAGGCGTGCCGCAACCTGCTCATCCTGACCGAGGGCTTTCCGACCTACGGCGGTCTCGCGGGCCGCGACCTCGACGCGATCGCGACGGGCCTCACCGAGGTCGTGCAGCACGACTACCTGCGCTACCGCACGCGCTCGGTGGAGTACTTGGGGGAAGCGCTCGAGCAGCGCGGCGTCCCCATCGTCGTGCCCGCCGGCGGCCACGCCGTCTACCTCGACGCGAAGGCGCTCTTGCCCTACGTGCCTGCGCTCGAGTACCCGGGCCAGGCGCTCGCGGTCGCGCTGTACCGCGAGGGCGGGGTGCGCAGCTGCGAGATCGGCTCGGTCATGTTCGGCATGACGCCCGAGGGCAACGAGCGGCCGGCCGCGATGGAGCTGGTGCGCCTCGCCATCCCTCGCCGCACGTACACGCAGAGCCACATCGACTTCGTCATCGAGGTCGTCGAGCGGGTCGCCCAGAAGGCGAGGGCGAAGGAGCTCAAGGGCCTGCGCATCGTCGAGCAGCCGAAGGCTTTGCGGCACTTCACCGCGCGGTTCGAAGAGCTCTGACGGCCCCGCTCGGTGCGAAAGGGCCGTGGTGCTAGACAAAGGCTCATGTCGACCGGTGCCGCTGTTGTCGTGAGGATGTTCCGGCGCGTTTCGCCGCGGGTGGTGACGCGTGCCCTCGGACCCAAGTTGCAGACCGTCGCCACGGCCATCTCGGGTGCGCCGTTCGCGACCTACCTCGCCAAGGACGGGTTCGACGAGGTGCACTTCGGCAAACAGGCGATCGGTTGGCTCGACCCCAAGCACCGTAGGGGGGTCGTGTACACGACCGAGGGGGCTTTGCTGGCGTACGTGCGCGACGGCAAGCCGATGTCGGCCTTCGGCCGAAAGGTGCCGCCGCACCTCGGCAGGGCGCTGCGAGAGATTCGTGCTGCGGAGCCCCGCGTCGCTTCGCTCGAGGTCGTGCACGTTCGAACGGTCGAGTCGCTCGCCGGCGCGAAGCGGTTGCCCGCGCTCGAGCGTGCGCAGCTCGCTGCCGCGAGCCGAGAGCTGTGCGGTAAGCCGGGGCTCGAGGCGGTGTTCCGAGAGGCAGCGCAGCGCGAGCTCGTCTACGCACGGTTTCTGCCTCGGTTCGACGCGTGGTTGTGGTCTTCGCTCGACGACGGCGTGTTCTTCGTCCGGGGGAAGAGGGCGCTCAGCGGAATCGCCGTCAGCCAGGGGCGCGTGCACGACATGACCGGGGACCGAGACGGTGACGTCAAGGCGCTTCAGGCCGCGCTGAAGACCCTGCGCGTCGGTCGCCGCTCCATGGGGCCCCGTGTCGTTCACCGCGCGGTTCGAGGGCTTTGATTATAGAGAGGGGCCTTGCCCGCCGAATCCTTCTCAGCCCTCGGGCTTCCCGAGGCGATCCTCGCGACGCTCACGTACCCCACGCCGACGCCGGTGCAGGCCGCCGCCATCCCTCCGCTGCTCGAGGGGCGCGACGTGCTGGCGCAGGCCGCGACCGGCACCGGCAAGACCGCCGCGTTCGCGCTGCCGCTGCTCGCGCGGCTGGACCCCGACCGCAAGCGCAAGCCGTTCGAGCCCAGCGCGCTCGTGCTCGTGCCGACGCGCGAGCTCGCGCTGCAGGTGACCGAGTCGATTCGCCGCTATGGCGCCGGCCTGCACGTTCACGCCGTCGCCATCTACGGCGGCGAGCCCATCGGCAACCAGTTCAAGGCCCTCAAGCGCGGAGTCGACGCCGTCATCGCCACTCCCGGCCGCGCGCTCGATCACCTGAACCGCGAGAGCCTGAAGCTCGAGCACGTGAAGACGGTCGTGCTCGACGAGGCCGACGAGATGCTCGACATGGGCTTCGCCGAGGACCTCGAGGCGATCCTCTCGAAGCTCCCCGGGTCGAAGCAGACGGCGCTGTTCTCCGCCACGCTGCCGGCGCGGATTCAGAAGATCGCCGAGAGGCACCTGACGAACCCGGTGCGGCTGACCATCGCGAAGCCGAAGGCGGCCGCCGGCGAGGCGCCGAAGGTGAAGCAGATCGCCTACGTCGTCCCGCGGCAGCACAAGGTCGCGGCGCTGGTGCGCGTGCTGCAGGCCGAAGACGTGAAGAGCGCGATCATCTTCTGCCGCACGCGCGACGAGGTCGACGAGCTCGCGGCGCTGCTGCCCGAGAAGGGGCTGTCGTCCGAGGCGCTGCACGGCGGCCTCGATCAGTCGCAGCGCGATCGCGTGATGAAGCGCTTCAAGTCGGGCGCCGTCCGCCTGCTCGTCGCCACCGACGTCGCCGCGCGCGGCCTCGACATCGAGCACCTGCAGCTCGTGGTGAACTTCGAGGTGCCGAACAACCAGGAGACCTACGTTCACCGCATCGGCCGCACCGGTCGCGCCGGGCGAGAGGGCATGGCGATCACCATCGCCGAGCCGCCCGAGCAGCGCCGCCTCAAGTCGCTCGACAAGGGCATCGTCATCGAGAGCGTGCCGAGCGCCGCCGACCTCGAGGCGATGCGGCTCGAGAAGACGAAGAAGTGCGTGCTCGAGGCCGTCGGCGACAGCGTCGGCGCCGAGCTCAAAGACTGGATGACCCAGACCGGCCTCGACGTCGCCGAGCTCGGCGCCGCGGCGATCATGCTCTTGCACCGCGAGAAGTTCGGCCGCGGCGAGGTCGACGGGGCCGAGATTCCGGCGCCGCGCGCGTCGGCGCCCAGGAAGCCGCAGCACGACCGGCCGCGCGCGTCGCCGGGCGGCAAGGCGACGCTGTTCATCAGCGTCGGCAAGGAGGCGGGCATCCGCCCCGGAGATCTCGTCGGCGCCATCGCCAACGAGGCCGGCCTTCAGTCGAGGGACATCGGCCCCATCGACATCCAGCACCGCTTCTCGCTCGTCGCCGTGCCGGAGGACCGCGCGGACGACGTCATCAAGGCGATGCGCGCCGCCACGATTCGCGGGCGCAAGGCGATGGTGCGCAGAGACCGGGATGCCTGAGTCCGCCGCGCGCGGACCTCGCCATCGGCCTCAGTGCCTGAGCGTGAACGTGAGCCCGACCGGCGAGCCGGCCGCGCCGGGCCCGAGCGACCACCGAACCGGCACCTCGCTCGACGCTCGCGCCACGCGCGGGTCGTCGGACACGAGCTGCTCGGTCTCGCGCATGCCCAGCACGAACATGGTGAGCCCGCCCACCTGGCACGCGCTGAGGACCGCAGCCCACAGCCAGTCGATGGCCTGGCTGAGGTTGCGGCCGTACGTCGCGGCGAGCATCGCGCGGCCGGCGACCGGCCCCACGATGGGAATCAGGTACATGAGGTACAGCGGCTCGTCGCGCGCGCTCGCGTTGAAGATGTTCGCGAAGTCGTAGGCGACCACTCCGGAGATGACCGAGATGATGTACGCGACGCCCGCGGTCACCGCGCCCGCGGTGATGAGGCTGCGCGTGCGCTTGAGCTCCCAGTGCTTGCCGTACGGAGCGTGCTCGCCCTCGCTGTTGACAACGGGGCCGGCCGGCTCGAGCGGCGCGGCGGCGCGGGGAGCGCCGGTCCCCGCGACGCACTCTCCGGTCGGCGTGCAGGTCTCTCCCGCCGCGCACGGCGGGTTGCAGACCGAGACGCACTGACCGGCGCTGCAGAAGTAGCCGGCGCGGCACGTGGGGTAGCAGTCGTTCGACGGCGGCGGCGGGGGAGGCGGCAGCGGTGGCGGCGCTGGCGGAGGCGCAGCGGTCAGCAGCGTGAACAGCAGGAGGGCGTTCATGCTTGGGGGCGCAGCAGCAGCAGCGCCCGGGCACTCTAACGCAGTTGCGCGGCGTCGCGAGCAACCTGCCGCTTCAGCCTCTCTCTTCGCGTCAGCCGATCTCGATGCCGGCGTCGAGCTGGATGATCGGCGTGCCGCCGTCGCTGCCCTCGACGAGCGTCGGATCCGGGCAGCCGTAGATGATCTGCACCTTCGTGCCGGGGTTGTTCGCGACGGCGTCGCAGACGGTCCCGTACAGCGTGATGCGATCGTTCGCGGCGCTGTTGTAGTCCCAGCCCACCTTGCGCGTGGTGTCGCGGGGAATCTGCTGGCCGCCGACGTACACGAAGATCTTGCTCGGGTCGGGCGGCGCCTTCGCGAGCTTGAAGTCGCAGCCGATGGCGCCCATCGCGATCGAGTTGAACGCCGCGTTCAGCGTCGTCTGATCGTCGGCCTGGTAGTAGCGCGGCGTCGAGTTGCGCGCGGTGCCGCCGGCGACCGCCATGTTGTTCAGCATCGTCGCGTCGACGTCCGACCCGAAGCCGACCACGAAGGTCTTGACGTTCGCCGCCGCGAGCGCGCGCACCTCGTCGACGGGGCGCCCGTTGCAGTTCTCCTTGCCGTCGGTGACGAGCATCACGAAGTTCGCGCGCGCGGGATCCATCAGGCCGGGGTGCTGCGCCGCGACCCTCAGCGCGCCGCCGATCGGCGTGCCGTTGCCGCTCACGGTCATCGGCAGCGCCGAGGAGATCGCCATCGCGGTGTTGTCGCCCACCGGCACGTTGTTCATGCCCGCACTGCACCTCGTGGCCGCGGAGAACATCGAGAGCCCGAAGCGGATCTGCGACTGGTACTGCGAAGTCACCTGCCGCACCGCGGCCGTCGCGAGATCCCACTTCGGCGTCGACCCGACCGTCTCCATCATGCTGCCCGAGGCGTCGAGGACGATGAGGAAGTTCGCCTGCACGTGCGCCGACTGGAAGAGCTCTCCGCCGCAGCTCATCGGCTCGCCGCCGCCGCCGGCGCCCCCGTTCGGGACGAGCTTGCAGTGGCCGTCGGCCTCGCACCGCTGGCCGGCGCCGCAGCTGTTCGCGGTGCACGGCTTGCCGCACGCGCCGACCTGGCAGAGCTCGGAACCCGCGCAGTCGGTGTCGGCGCCGCAGCCGCTGACCGGCACGCAGCCTCCGCCCTGGCTGCACTTCTCACCCGGCAGGCAGGTGTTGTTCGCGGCGGTGCAGGCGACCGCGCACGAGCCGATGGGAAGGCACACGCCGCCTTCGCCGCACTCGGTGGTGGCCTTGCAGGGGGCTCCGGCGGGGCCACAGGTGCAGGCCGCGAGCGTGAGAAACGAGGCGAGGGCGAAGAGCTTTCGCATGATCAGACGGCGATGCTCTGCAACGCCCGCGCCGACTCGCTCCGCGCGTGGATCCGCACCCCTGCGGCGCATCACGTCATGGGTGGAGTGGAGCGGTTGCCCACTGCAGTTCACAGCGGCGGCGTGCTAGACGGGCCCCCAATGCGCCTCGCGTGGTCGTCGTTGCTGTTGAGCCTGTTCGCGTTCTCCTGCGGCGCCTCGACACTCGGCGGTCCCTGCCAGCAGCCCTGTGACTGCACGGCGACGACGGCGCCGCTGAGGTGCCCCGGCGAGTGGGTCTGCAACTCCAACAAGACCTGCGAGTACCAGTGCAAGGACACCTGCGACACGAGTACCGTATTCACCTGTCCGTCAGACCACGACTGCGTGCGTGGCATCTGCTCCGTGAGAAAGGCGTGTCCGTGAGCCTCGAGCCGTCAGCGACGTTGCAGGAGTCGATGTTCGACGAGCTCGCGCCGCAGCCCCCCGGCTCGCTGCGCCTGCTCATCTTTTCCGGCGACAGCGTGACCTACAAGACGCTGCCGCCGCAGGGAGAGATCGTCATCGGTCGCAGCGAAGAGTGCGACGTGTGGATCGACGTCCCCGCGCTCTCGCGCCGCCACGCGCTGTTGCGCATGGGGCCCCCGCTCACCGTCGAAGACCTCGGCTCGATCAACGGCACGCGGGTGCGCGGGCGCAAGCTCGAGGGCAGCGAGCACGCGCCGGTGTCTCCGGGCGACTCGATCGATCTCGGCGCCGTGACGCTCATCGTGCAGCGCGTGTCGAAGCGCGCCACCGCCGCCGCGCGCCCCCGCCGGCTGTGGAGCCACACCTACTTCGAAGGTCGCCTCGAAGAAGAGTGCTCGCGCGCCGAGCAGTCGGGCGTCGCGTTCACCGTGCTGCGCGTTCAGCTCGAGGGCACGGCGTCTCCGGCGGTGGTGCAGCAGGTCCTGGGCTCCACGCTCGCGCCGACCGACGTCATCGCGGCGTACGGCCCCGGTGAGTACGAGGCGATCGTCTTCGGCGAGTCGAAGGGCAAGGACGTCGCGAAGAAGCTCGCCGACACGTGCTCCGCGCGCGGAGCCCCGGTGCGCGTCGGCCACGCCGTCTTCGGCCCCGACGGCCGCGACCCGGACCAGCTCTTCGGCGAGGCCTGCGGCCGCATCGAGCTCAAGGTGACGTCGACCGGCGGCGCCGTCCCCGGCGATCAGGAGATCACGCAGAACGCCACGCCCGGCATCGTCGTGAAGGACCCCCAGATGGAGGCCCTTCACGCGCTGGTGAAGCGCGTCGCGCAGAGCGACATCCCCGTGCTGCTGCTCGGAGAGACCGGCGTCGGCAAAGAGGTCTTCGCGGAAGGCGTGCACAACAACTCGCCGCGCAAGCGGGCCGCGTTCCTGCGGCTCAACTGCGCGGCGCTGACCGAGACCCTGCTCGAGAGCGAGCTGTTCGGCCACGAGAAGGGCGCGTTCACCGGCGCGGTGAAGACGAAGATCGGTCTGCTCGAGAGCGCGCAGGGCGGCACCGTGCTGCTGGACGAGATCGGCGAGATGCCGGTCGCGACGCAGGCGAAGCTCTTGCGCGTCCTCGAGGCGAAGGAAGTGATTCGCGTCGGCGACGTGAAGGCGCGGCCCATCGACGTGCGCTTCGTCGCCGCGACGCACCGCGATCTCGAGGCGAGCATCGAGAAGGGCACCTTCCGCAAGGACCTCTACTTCCGCTTGAACGGAGTCACGCTCGTCATCCCGCCGCTGCGCGAGCGCGTGGCCGAGATCGAGAGCATGGCCCGGCACTTCATCGGCCGCGCGGCGCGGCAGTTCCACCGCTCGCCCGAGCCGACGCTGACGGCCGAGGCGCTGCAGATGCTGCGCTCGTACGCGTGGCCCGGCAACCTGCGCGAGATGCGCAACGTGCTCGAGCGCGCGACGCTGCTCTGCAACGGCAACATCATCGGCGCCGACGACCTGCCGGGCGAGAAGTTCTCGGCCCCGGCCCTCGAGCGCGAGCGCGTGTCGGGCATGCAGCCGGCCGCGATGGCGGGCACCGGGACTCCCGAGTTCGAGGCCGAGCGTCAGCGCATCATGGCCGCGCTCGAGCAGAACGGCGGCAACCAGACCCTGGCCGCGAAGCAGCTCGGCATCTCGCGCCGCACCATGCTCAATCGCCTCGACGCGTACGCGATTCCGCGCCCGCGCAAAGGCAAGGGCTGAGGCGCCAGCACGAAGCTCGGCAGGCCTCCGTTCGCCCTGAGCGGAGCAGCCCGAAGGGCTGCGCAGTCGAAGTGGGCCCGAAGCCGACGCGCGGCCCGCTTCGACTCCGCGCCCGCGGCGCTCCGCTCAGCGTGAGCGAAGCAGGCTTCGAGCTGCTCGACTAATCCTTCGCCGTGCTCTCGCGAACCCGCAGCGTCTTCATCAGCCGGTCGAGCCACATGTGGCTGATGCCGAAGTTCTTGTCGGGGCACGCGAAGTGGTGCGCCATGTGATGGCTGCGCATGCGCTTGCCCCACTCGGTGAGCGGCTTGCGGAAGTGCGTCGACCAGTGCGTGAAGTCGTACCAGAGGTAGCCGAACAGCATGCCGACGAAGAACGGGACGGTGAGCTGCGGCGCGTGGAAGACGTAGAGGATCGCGGCGATCAGCAGAATCACCGGCAGCGACGCGCCGATGGGCATCACCAGGCGCTGATCATCGTCGGGGTAGTCGTGGTGGTAGCCGTGGAGAATCTGGTGCATCCGCCGGGTGAAGGGGCTGTTGCCCTCCCAGTGGAAGAGGCTCTTGTGGAGCGACCACTCCATGATCTGCCACGCGAACCAGCCGACCGGCAGCATCGCCACCGACCACAGCGGCGTCGTCAGGCCCATCGCCAGCGAGTAGCCGAGGATGAAGAGCCCCGCCGGGATGTAGAGGATGAAGGGCGTCGAAGGGTGCACCTTCGAAAAGAACTCGAAGAAGTCGCTCTCGAACATGCGGCTTCGCTGGTGGCGCACGTATTCCTTCATGGGCGAATCCTTTAGCAACCTTGCAGGATTACGAGCAAGTACACGACGGGTTGAAACCGAGAGCCCTCCTGGAACACCTTACGGACTCGAAGCATGTTGAGATTGCTCGCCCGCAAGCCGCCGATTGACCCTTCGTTGCCCGAAGAGGCCCTGGTCGATCGTGCCCGCGGTGGTGAGGGCGACGCCTTCAAGATGCTGTTCGAGCGGCACGTCTCCGCCGTGCGCCGCTTCCTGCGCGACGTGCTGCGCGATCCGGCCGCCGCCGACGAGGCGACGCAGGAGACGTTCGTGCGCGCCCACTCGCTGCTCTCCAGGCTCGAGCAGCGCGCGCGCGTGAAGGCGTGGCTGCTGGGCATCGCGCGCAACGTCGCGTTCGAGCACCGCCGGGCCCGCCGCGACGAGGTCGAGCTGGAAGACGGCGAGGCGCCGATCGAGGCGGTGATTCCGTCTCCTGATCCCGAGCGCCTGCTGCTCGATCGCGAGCTCGAGAAGCACTTCGACGAAGCGCTCGGCCGGCTGTCGGCGCACCGCCGCGCCGCGCTCGTGCTGCGCCTCGATCACGGCCTCGCCTACGAGGAGATCGCGGCGCTGATGGGCTGGACGCTGCCCACCGTGAAGAACGAGATCCACCGCGCGCGGCTCAAGCTGCGCGAGGCACTGCTGCCGCACCTCGGAGGCCGGTCATGAAGAACTGCCCATCCAAGGTGCAGCTCGAGGCGGCCGTGCTCGGCGAAGTCCCCGACGGACGTGTCGCCGAGCTCGACGCGCACGCTTCCGGCTGCGCCCGTTGTCGTCACGAGCTCAACTGGCTGCGCGCCGAGTCGACGCTGTTCGCGCAGCGCACCGCGCGCGAAGAGGTCAGTCGCCTGTGGGACGCGGTCGACGCCCGCGCGAACGCGAAGCGCGGTCGCGGGCTGACGCGCACGATGCTTGCGCTCGCCGCCTCGCTGCTCGTCGCGATCGTCGGCGTGCGCTTCGTCGGCGCCGCGGGTCGCGGGTCCGACCGCGCTCGCTCCGAGCCGGTGCCGATGTCGCTCGAGATGATGTCCGTCGATTGGTCGGCCGACTCCGGCGACTCGGCTCCTGCGACGATGCCCTGCTACACGCCGGGCTTCGGCATCGCGTGCGGTGAAGTGCAGTACGCGTCGCGCTGAGCGAAAGACCTACCTCTTCTCTTTGCCGAGCTTCTCCGCCGCCATGCCCGCGCGCGACTTCGCGGCGTGCAGCGACGGCTCGGCGGCGGCGATCGCCTCGAACGCGGCCTTCGCCTCGGCCCACTGGCGCTTGTCGAACGCCTTCAGCGCCGCGGCGTAGGCCTCGATCGTCTTCCACGACAGCGACGGTGACGGCTTCCACGGCAGCGGCTCGGGCATCGGCGTCACCTCGGCGAGCAGCGGCTTGAGCAGCGCGTCGACGTCGAGGGCGCCGTCTTTCGCCGGCACCGTCACCATCGTCTCGTAGCTGCCGCGCTCGATGTTCCCCTCGCGAATGCGGCGCATGATCACGAACGACACCGAGCGGTCGGGCTGCACCTCGGCGTGGGCGAACTCCAGCTCTCCGCCGCTGTTGTCCTCGCCGATGACCGCGACGACGCCGCGGGCGAGCAGCTCGTTGCCCAACAGGTCCGTCAGCGCCTCGGAGACCTCGCGATTCCCCGTCGCGCGGAACTTGAACTTCGGCGGCAGCGCGTCGCCGCCGAGCCGATACGTGCACCAGCCTTGAAGCCTCGGCAGGCTCTCGAAGCCGCGCACGCTGGCGCTCCCGAAGAGGAAGGCCCTGCGGTGGTACCGCTCGGCGCGCGCGCAGTCCTCGTGCTGCGCCGCGGTGCGCGCGACCGACGAGTAGAAGCTCTCCCAGCGCCCGCGCATGCCGAAGCGGCCGAGGCAGGCGGCCTCGACCTCCTGCACGACCTCGTCGAGGCCGGCGAGGCCCTTGCGCCTGAGGCGCTTCCAGGCCTCGCGCTCGCTTCCCAGCTCGCTGCACGCGCCGCGGACGAGCCGCTCATAGGCGTCGCGCTCTTTCTGGTCGTTGTCGTGCACCGCGCCGATGATCTTCTGAATCCTCCGCTCGGCGGAGGTCGCCTGGGTGGGGAACAGGTCGAGCATCTTCTGGTAGACCTGCGCGGCTTCGTCGTCTCGCCGCAGGTGCTCGAGAAGATCTCCGCGCAGCGACAAGGTCTCCATCAGCTCGCGCTCCACCTGTCGGCGGTCGCCGCCGCCGCGAGACCACGCCTGCTCGAGCCGCTCGGCCGCACGCGCGTTCTCCGCGAGTATTCGCTCGGACTCGCTGGAGTCCATCACCCCGAGGGCCGGCGCGACCTGGAACGTCTCACCGTCGGTCGCGCGGCCGCGCAGAACGAACTCGATGAGCTCGCGGCGCGCCGCCTGTGCCCCGGTGCGCACGGTGCGGTCGGGGTGCAGCCCCGAGTCGCGGATGAGCTCGTAGACGGTCGACCGCTCGAGATCGGGATCCGAGCCCGAGTCGTTCTCCTCGATGAGCGCGCGCTGGTTCTCGACCCACTGCCGCTGCAGCGAGAGCACCTTCGGCTCCTCACCCGGCTTCGCGACGCGGAGGTGGCCGTCGCGGAAGCTCAACGATTGCTTCATCAGGCGCATCAGGTAGCGGCCCTTCAGCACGCGCCACATCGGCGACGGGCCCTTCTTCTTCAGCTCCGCGTCGGCGCGCTTGCCGACCTCGAGCACGGCGGAGCTGACGAGGTCCTTCTTCCTCGCCTCGAACTCCTTCAGCTTGTCGAGCAGCTCTTGCTTGCGCTCGCGGGCCATCAGGAACGTCGGCGACTTCGACACGAGCGCGGTCATCGCCTTCGACGCCTCGTCGTGCTTGCCCTGGTCGGAGAGGTCGATCGCCTTCGAGTACGCGACCAGCGCGTCGAAGTCGGGCACCTTCGCCTTCTGCCTCGCGCTCGAGCCGTTGAGCTTCACGTCGATGGCGGTCACCAGCTTCTCGACGAGCTGCTGCTCGAGGTCGAAGACGCGGTCCTTCGAGTCGGTGACGCTGGCGCTGGCGATCGTCTCCGAGGTCTCGATGCGGACGACCGCGGCGTCGATGCGCAGCTGGTCCTTCTGCAGGTGCAGCGAGCCGGTGATGGCGTACTGGGCTCCGACGAGCTTGCCGACCCGGGCGGCGGTGCTCGGGTCGAACGCCTTCGTGCGCTGGAGCTGCAGCTCCTTCAGCACGTCGTCGAGGCGCTGGCGCTCGACCACCGTGACGCCGTCCCACGCGACGAGGTCGGTGATGATCATGTCCGCGAGGCCCTTGCCCAGCACCTGCAGCTCGGGGTCGCTCGTGCGGTTCTCGAAGTAGAGCACCGAGACCGAGGGCTTCGCGGGGCCGGCCGCTGAGGCGAGCAGGAGCAGGGCGGGGAAGACCATCGACAGGACAGGACCCACTGTCGCGTCGCGGTGCGCAGGAAATCAACGGTGGTTTTGCTACGGTGCCGCGCGTGGACGCCCCCACACCGCTGAGCAGCAACGAGCGCGCGCTCGCCATCTCCGTGCTCGTCGTCGGCGGGCTCGTCGTGCTGTTCAGCATCACGACCGTCGCCAGCTCGGCGTACACGCTCGCGACCGGCAAGGTCTTCGGCGGGGACGTCTCGAAGAGCTTCACCAAGCTCGGCCCGCGCGACCCGCGCATGGAAGAGGTGATGGACCAGCAGCTCGAGGCGCAGGCGGCGGTGCAGCGCAAGTGGGCGCCCGCGCTGCTCGGCGCCGAGGGTACGTACGTCATCGCGGTCATCGGCGCGATCGTCTGCGCCATCCTGGCGCTGACTCGGGGCACCGCGCGAAAGCAGCTCGGGCAGCTCGCGCTCGGCGCCAGCGCCGTCCGCGTCGCCGTCGGAGTCGTCACCTTCCTCATGACCAACGAGCTCATGCGCGGCATGACCAGCAGCATCATGGCCGCCATTCCGTCGAAGTCGGCCGAGCAGGCCGAGAGCGCGCAGCGGATGATGGGCGGCGCGATGGCCGGCATCTCGGCCTTCAGCGCGGGTTGCATGACGCTCGTGATGTGCGGCTACTTCGCCGTCGTCGGCTACGTCTTCCTGGCGCGGAAGAAGGCCACCTGACGCCGTGCGCCGGTACGCCGCCTTCGCGCTGCTCGCGGGCGTCCTCGTCGCCGGCCTCCTCCTCCGCCTCGCGCGCGTGCCCGAGCTCGGCATCGACCCGCGCTGGTACACGCTCGGCAGCCTCGCGCGCGAGCTCGCGCAGGAGAAGCAGTCCTACGACCTCGTGGTGAACGCGCTCGGCGGAGTCTCCGGTGCGTTCGGCGTCATCACCGAAGAGCACAAGAGCTTCCTGCGCGCGGCGTTCTCCCGCGGCGAGTACGACGTGCTCGACCAGCAGCCGCAGCTCACGCTGCAGATGCTCTCGCAGGCGCTGAAGCTGCTCGCGTCGAAGCGGCCCGTGCCGGACTCTGCGCCGCAGTCGCCCGAGCCCCGCACCGAAGCCCTCGGACTGCCGACCGGAAAGCCCGGGCTCACCGGCCAGCCGTACGTGAAGGACCTCGGCGACGACTTCAAGTGGGGCGATCGGCTCGACCCCAAGAAGGCCGCGCGCGCCGCCGACTCGCAGCGGCTCGCCGACGTGCTCGAGGGCGTCGCGCTCGGCTGGCTCTCGGTCGAGGGGTTCGACATGTCGCGCTTCGCGGCCTCGTTCGTCGAGACGCTGACCGCGCAGGGGCACCGCATCGAGATCGTCGACCAGCGCCTCGCCGCCAACTTCGGAGACCTCGAGCGCCGCGGCAAGCCCGTCGCCACGCCGCTGTGGGTCATCACCGGCAAGCGCGTGAAGGGGCAGCCCCTGATGCTGCCCGTGCCGCACGCGCAGCTCGTGCTGCGCGTCACGGGCCCGAAGGTGAACGCCTTCGTCTCCTTCTACCCGAGCCTCGATCTGGTGGGAGACGGCTCGGGCGGCGCCCGCTTCCGCGCCGACGTCACGGCCGACCAGGCGTGGACCGGCGGGTGGCTCGCGCACACCTACGTGAAGGAGCAGGCCGTGCGCGCGCTCGAGCTCATGCTGCTGATGCGCCGCGAGCTCGAGGCGAAGGTGTACGCGAAGAGGGTGCCGCTCGACGGGTACTTCGAGCTCGGCGTCTGCACGCTGGCGCCTGCGGTGGTCGAGCAGGCGCTCGGCAGCAAGACGACGCTGTGGCCGCTCACGCAGGACCCGGCGCTGTTCGACGGTTCGGGCGAGCTCGACGCCCTCGTCCGCGCGCTGCCGCACGACGGCCGCGACGAGTCGGTGCCGTCGGACGAGCGGCTCAAAGGCTCGGTGCCGTGGAAGAGCGCGAAGGACGTGCCGTACAAGTTCCTCGTGCGCGAGCTCACCGAGCTGAAGCTCATGGAGGGGACGTAAGCCCCATGCTGCGCGTGCTCGCCTGGCTCATCGGCCTGCCGCTCGCCGCCGTGACCGGCCTGTTCGCGTACTCGTGGTGGCGCGAGCGCGGCTTCAACGGAGACCACCCGCCGCCCGGCAAGCTCTACGGCAAGCCTGAAGCGCCGCGCGCGCACGCGACCGACGCGTTGGGCGCCGAGCCCGCCGTCGTCTTTCTCCACGGCAACCCGGGCACCTGCCTCGACTTTCAGCCGGTGATGGAGAAGCTGTCTCCGAAGGTGAGGTCGTTCTCGTTCGATCGCCCCGGCTACGGCTGGAGCGAGCGGCCGGCGCCTCAGATGACCCCCACCGAGCAGGCGCGCTTCATTCACGAGGCGGTGAAGCACCTGGGCCTCGAGCGGCCGGTGGTGGCGGGCTTCTCGTTCGGTGGAGCCGTCGCGCTCGCGTACGCGCTCGAGTACCCCTCCGAGGTCTCGGCGCTCGTGCTCATCGCCGCCGTCGGCAGCCCCGAAGAGAAGCACGTGATGAGCGAGGCGCAGGCGCGGCTGACGGCTCCGCTCGGGCCGGTGATCGCGTGGGGCTTGGGCCCGCTCGTGGCGCCCGATGCGGTGGCGTCGGGGTACGTCGACGCGTTTCACCCGAAGCCCGCCGACCCCGACGTCGTCGAGCGGGGGCGGCATCACTTCAGCCGGCCTCCGACGCTGCTGGCGTCGGCGCGCGACTGGCACGTGCTCGAGACCGAGCTGCCGAAGCTGGCGGCGCGGTACGCAGAGCTCTCGGTGCCGGTCGAGATTCTGTCCGCGTCGCAGGACCGCATCGTCGGCCCGGCGCACGCGGACTACCTGGCGAAGCACCTCAAAGGGGCGCACCGCGTCGACGTCGACGACGGCGGTCACCAGCTCATGTCGACGCACACGCAGGCGGTGGTCGATGCCGTCTTGCGCGCGGTGGCGCGGGCGGCCCCATGAAGCTCTCCGTTCACCCTGAGCGGAGCAGCCCGAAGGGCTGCGGAGTCGAAGGGCGCCCAAGGCCGACTCGCGGCCCACTTCGACTTCGGCCTGCGGCCTCCGCTCAGTGTGAGCGGTGCAGGGGCCAGGCGTGATCTCACTCCTCCTCGCCACGCTCCTCTCTGCTGCCGACGCCGACAGCGAGTACGAGAAGACGCTCATCGACTGGGGCCTGAAGCAGCACCAGGCGGTCGTCGAGGCCGAGCCCGAGGGGAAGATCGTCGACGCGATCATCACCGCGCGCGAAGACGTCTTCTCCGAGAGCGACCCGATCACCTGGCCGCGCATCTTCCACGGCCGCACGCGAGAGAACGTGGTGCTCCGCGAGGTGCTGCTCAAGGTGGGGCAGCCCTGGTCGCAGGCGAAGGCGGCCGAGACCGAGCGCAACCTGCGCTCCCTCATCATCCTCGCGGTCGCCAAGGTCGTGCCGGTGAAGAGCCCGCGCGGCGGAGTCGTCGCCCTCGTCGTCACCAAGGACCGCTGGTCGTTCCGCGCGAACTGGGACTACGTGCTCGTCGGCACGGTGCTCGAGTACCTGCACGTGCCCATCACCGAGGTGAACCTGCTCGGGCAGGCGATCGAGGTGACGGTCGACCCCGAGCTGCGGCGCGACACGTTCCTGCTCGGCCAGCAGCTCATCTGGAGACGCATCGCGAACTCGCGCGTGCTCGTGCGCGAGACGCTCGGCCTCGTCATCAACCGGGTGAACCGCAACCTCGAGGGCACGTACGGCGACGCGCAGGTCGCGCTGCCGCTCATCACGCTCGACCAGCCGTGGGGCTTCAACGTCTTCGCGACGTGGGACGTGCGGCGCGTGCGCATCTTCCGCGGCCGCAACGTCTGGGAGCTCGACTTCCGCGAGCCCGACGGCACGCCGAAGACGGTGCCGTACATCTACGACCGCCGCGTGGTCGACGTCGCGGCGCTGCTGACCCGGCGGTTCGGGACGCAGATCGAATGGAAGACCGACGTCACCGCGGGCGTCGGCGGCTACATGCGCCAGTTCCAGCCGCCTCCGGACGAGCCGCTGTCCGAGCCCGTGCGCGAAGAGTTCATCCGCACGCGCCTGCCGCGCAGCGAGGACGCGACGTACCTCTACGCGCGCGCGCAGTTCTTCCGCGCGCGGTACGAGAAGCGGCACGACCTCGAGACGTTCGGCCTCACCGAGGACTACCAGTCGGGCCCGCGCCTCATCCTCGCGGTGAAGTACGCGCTGCCGGTGTTCTCGGCGAACCACTTCCTCGAGCTCGGCGCCTCGCTGAGGTGGAGGTTCTTTCTCGGCGACGACATCCTCACCATCTGGGGCGCTGCCGCCGCGCGCTTCATGAGCGGCCACTGGGTCAACAAGCACTACGCGTTCGAGGTCGCGAACTGGTCTCCGCGCTTCGAGGGCGGCCGCTTCGTGACGCGCGTGCTCGGCGAGTTCCGGTCGAACGACCTCAACAACAACCAGTTCATTCTGGGAGCCGGCGGCGGCCTGCGCGGCACCCCGTCGGGCTCGTACGTCGGCCGGAACATGATCCTCGGCAACTTCGAGTACCGCACGCGGCCGTTCCCCATCACCACGCTGCTCGCCGGGTTCGTCCTCTTCTACGACGTCGGCACCGCCTACAACACGCGGCCCGTGCTGACCCACACGGTGGGCATGGGGCTGCGCGTGCTGATTCCGCAGCTCAACACCGTCGTCATCCGCCTCGACGTCGGGTGGATTCTCGGTGACGAGGCCGGCTCCGAGTTCAGCGCCGACCGCTTCAGCTCGACGTTCGGCCAGGTGACGCAACTTCGCACCGACTTCTACGACGACCCCCTCTGACCGCGACTGTCTCGGGACATGCGCCTGAGCCGGGCCGCGATCTCGGCGTCATTACTGGCGTTCGGGGTGGGCATCGCCGCTGCATTGCGCTCTCGAGCCCACCCATGCGCTCCCCTCGCACACTCCTCTTCCTGCTCGTGCCCGCGCTCGCCGCGTGCCCGTTGACCTACGAAGGCGCCTGCGCCGTCGATGACAACTGCCCCACGGGACAGTCCTGCTTCGAAGGCAGATGCCGCGTCAGCACCACGCCCTCGATGCCACCCGACGGCGGCGGCGACGACGGCGGCATGATGCCGAGCAACGTCGAGGGGCCCGGGGGTACGTGCTTCGACGGCATCGACAACGACTCGGATGGCCAGAAGGACTGCGGGGACCCCGACTGCGCGAACCAGGTGTGCCGCGCGGCGAAGGGCGCCTGCGACCTCGAAGAGCGCTGCACCGACGGCGCGTGCCCCGCGACCGACGAGAAGGCCGGCGCCGGCGTCGTCTGCCGTCCCGCGGTCGACGGCGGCTGCGACACCGACGACATGTGTGACGGGACCAGCGACGAGTGCGGGACCGACGTCGTCGCGGCGATGGGCACCACCTGCCGCGCTGCCGCCGGCGATTGCGACGCGCCCGAGGTCTGCGACGGAACGCTGCCGACGTGCCCCGACGATCGCCGCGTCGACGCCGGCGTCGTCTGCCGGCCGATCGCGGGCGACTGCGACGTCGCCGAGGTGTGTGACGGCGTGGCGACGTCGTGCGGTGCCGACGCGCGAAGGCAGACCACCGAGGTGTGCCGCCCGTCGGCGGGTGACTGCGACCCCGCCGAGCACTGCACCGGAGACGTCGTGTGCCCGATGGACGTTCGCTCCGACAGCACGGTCGTCTGCCGCGCCGCGAGCGACGCCGGCTGCGACGTCGAGGAGCGCTGCAACGGCGGCACGTCGTGCCCGGCCGACGGCTTCGCCGGCCTGGGGACCCCGTGCCGGATGGCGGCGGGGACGTGCGACGTCGAGGAGCGGTGCAGCGGAACCTCGCCGGTGTGCCCGGTCGACGCGTTCCGCGACGCAGGCACCGTGTGCCGCCCCGACGCCGGTGCGTGCGATCTCGCCGAGGTCTGCTCGGGCTCGAGCGCGGCGTGCCCGGCGAACGTGTTCGCGAGCGGCGGCGTGTGCCGGCCCTCGGCGGGGGCGTGCGACATGCCCGAGTCGTGCATGGGCGGAGCCGACTGCCCCGCCGACGTGTCGAGCTGCGCCGGCCAGCAGTGGTGCTCACCGACCGGCTGCCAGGCGAAGAAGACGCAAGGCCAGACGTGCAGCTCGGGCGTCGAGTGCGCGAACGGCAACTGCTTCGACGGCCGCTGCTGCGACCGCGCGTGCGGCGGCGACTGCGAGAGCTGCAACGCGAGCGGCGTCTGCACCTTCGACCCGCCGACCACCGTCTGCCGGCCCGACGCCGGCGTGTGCGACGTGCGCGAGACCTGCAGCGGCAACGACGGGACGTGCCCGCCGGACCTGCGCGTGACGGCGAACACGACGTGCCGCCCGAGCCTCGGCGCCTGCGACCCGGCCGAGGTCTGCAACGGCACCGCGGTCGACTGCCCCGGCGACGTCCGTCACGGGCCGTCGACGGTGTGCCGCCCGGTCGCGGGAGGCGCCACGTGCGACGTCCAGGAGGTCTGCGACGGCACCAACGCGGCGTGTCCGATGGACCGCGTGCAGGCGATGGGCACCGAGTGCCGCACCTCGGGAGGCTCGTGCGACCCCGCCGAGCTGTGCGACGGCACGTCGCCGATGTGCCCGGGCAACGCGTTCGCTCCGGCGAACACGCCCTGCGGCCTCGCGTTCTGCGCGAACGGCATGCTGACGCCGGCGCCGCGCTGCGTGGGCAGCTCGAACACGTGCCAGATGTTCTCGCAGACCTCGTGCGGCGGCTTCCAGTGCAACTCGACCGGTGACGGGTGCCTCAGCACCTGCACGGCGAACACCGACTGCCTGTCGAGCCACTACTGCCAGGGCAGCTCGTGCGTGCCGAAGATCGCCGACGGGCAGCCGTGCATGAACCCGGGTGACTGCATCAGCGGCGTGTGCCTCACCGGGTACCAGGACCTCGACGCCGACAACTACGGCGCCGGAGCTCAGGCGCGCTTCTGCACGATGCTGCCGACGACGCCGATTCGGTACGTCGCGAACGCCGGCGACTGCTGCGACTCGAACGTCAACGTCCGCCCGAATCAGACGCAGTACTTCAGCACTCCGATCCCCGGCGCGTGCAGCAGCCTCGGCTTCAACTACGACTGCTCGACGTTCATCGGGAATCCGTCGATTCAGCACGAGTACCCGGCGAACGCGTGCACCGGCTACTCGTGTGGCGCGTCGCCCAGCAACTGCCTCAACACCGACTTCCTGAACTGCGGCGGCACGTCGCGCGGCTGGTCGGGCGCGTACCCCGGCTGCGGGGTCACCGGCACGCTGCGCACCTGCGGCACCTTCGACATCACCTGCGGCACCGGCGAACGCGTCTGCAGCTGCGGAACCACCACCACCAGCGCGGTCGTCGACCGCTGCCGCTGAGGAAGAACGATGATCGCCCTGCTCATTGCCCTCTCGCTGACCGCCGCGCCCGCGAAGTCGAAGCCGAAGCCGAAGCCCGAGCCGGCGCCTGCCGCCGCGACTGACCCGACCACCAAGGCCAGGCAGCTCTTCACGCGCGGGCAGACGCTGTACGGCCAGGCGCGCTACTCGGACGCGATCGCCGCGTTCGAGGAGGCGTACGTGCTCAAGCCGCACCCGGTCATCTTGTTCAACGTCGGCAAGTGCTGGGAGCAGCTCGGCGAGACCGCCAAGGCGCTGCGCTCGTATCGCGACTACCTGCGGCTCTTGCCCGACGCGACCGACAAGGACACCGTCTCCGACGCGATCGCGAACCTCGAGCGGCGGCTGAAGGAGAAGGGCGTTCAGCAGTTGATGGTGTTCGCCGAGCCGGCCGACGCGAAGATCGAGGTGGACGGCAAGGCGCTCGGCAGCTCTCCGGCTTCGGTCGAGCTCACCGCCGGCAACCACATGCTGACCGTGAGGAAGGACGGCTTCGAGCCCGTCGAGCGGGCGTTCGTGATGTCGACGCAGCGCGCGACCGAGATGACCATCACGCTGAGGCCGGTGACGGAGAAGAAGGAGGAGCCCGTCGCGACGGCTTCGGCTCCTGCCGCGGCGGTCGAGACGAAGCCGGTGGAGACCGTCACCGCGCAGCCGCAGCCGCGGCGAGGGCGCGTGTTCACGTGGATCGCAGCCGGGCTCGCCGTCGTCGGCGTCGGCTCGGGCGCCACGTTCGGGTACCTGACGTCGAACACCGCGCGCCAATTCGGCATGGTCGACGACACGCGCACGCGCATGCAGGCCGATCTGTTGTCCTCGCAGGCGTCGACCTACGCGCTCGTCGCGAACATCTCGTGGGGAGTCGCTGGCGCGGCCGCCGTCGTCGCGGTGCTGCTGTTCTTCCTCGAGGGGCGCTGAGTCGGATCGGCCTGCGCGAGTGTCCGACGCACAACCTCGCCAGGCGCGTCAGCATTGAGCGCGTTCGGCGACGGCCGAGTGAGCGCCGCGGACGGCTTCGCGCGCCGCGCGGCGAGATGAGGTTCTCGTCTCGACGGGGCATCGGTCAGGTGACACCGCCGCCGCGAACACGGTGGGGGTGGCGCGGCCGGCGGCGGGCTCAGTCGACGGCGAGCGTGACCTCGTACGGCGGAATCGGCTGCGCCTCGTACCAATCCGTCGGCGTCGGCGAGTGCTTCGTGATGCTCAGCCTGCCGAGCACCACGTCGCCGCTGCGGACCTCGACCTCACCGATGAACGCCTCCTCGGTTCCGCCGGCGCTCACGCGCGAGCCGTCGCGCATCACGAGGTCGACCCAGCGCCCGCGCGCGCCGCAGTCCCAGGCGCTCAGCCACACATCCGCCTTCTCGCGCTCGACGAGCCCGCGCGTCGCGAAGGAGTAGCCGAGGGCGCTGTCCCCGTCGCGCGTCTCCAGGCGCAGCGTTGCGGACAGCGGGCTGTGCGTCTCGACGTGCGCGACCGCTTCGGCCTCGACGCTGCGCGTGCTGCGGCGCGAGTCGGCCTCGAGGGGACCACCACAAGCTGCGAGCGCAACCAACGGGAGGAAGCGGTTCATGCCGAGGCCGTATGCCGGGGCGGCGAAAAAAGGACGAACCGGGCACTCGACGGCCCCCTGGGGAAGTTCACCCTCACCCGTGGGGGCGGGTTTCCACACCTCTTCGCCAACCTACGCGGCGCGACGCCGTCCGGCCGCCCGCTCGGCGAGCAGCTGCTCGGCCGCCCGCGCCCCGCTGTGCATGGCGCCGTGCACGGTGCCCGCGTAGGGGTCGGTCGCCTCGCCGGCGAAGTACAGCGTGTGCTCGAGGGGGTCGCCGAGATGCGCAAAGGTGTCTGTCTGTCCGACCGGCACGACGCAGTAGGCCCCGCGCGCCCACTCGTCCTTCGACCAGTCGACGGCATCGGCGCCGTCGAGCCAGCGCTCGGGCCGCGGGACCTTCAACCCACGCGACACCGTTCGAAGCGCTGCCTCGACCGGGTCCCCCACGACGGGCGTCGCGGTCCAGCACACCAGCGTCTGCACGTCGAACGGCTTCATCCTCCACATCGCGGTGAAGGGCAGGTGAGGCGTGTGCACGAACGTGAAGTCGCGCTTCGCCCACGGCGCGTCGCCGCGGAAGCGCAGCAGCACCTTCACCACGTTGCCCTGCTCGAGCTTGCGCCACCGCGGAGGAATCGCGGGCACGAACTGGAGCCGCGCATACAGCGGCAGCGGCACGGTCACCACGACCGCTGCGGCGCGCTCACCGTCCACGTGCACCGCGCCGGGCCGCCAGCGAATCTGCCGCACCGGAGTCGACATGCGCACGTCGAGCCCGCGCGCCAGCTTCTCGACGAGCGAGTCGTAGCCGGGCAGCACACGGTACAGCTCGTCGCCGAGCTCCGCCGACAGGCGGCTCATGTCACCGATCGCCACCGCGCTCGCGCGCTCGGGGTCGCACGCGAAGAAGCCCTGTGCGTAGCTCCGCGCGACCTCGCGCAAGAGCGGCTTGCCGTGCACGCGGCGCCGCAGGAACCGCGCGATCGGCTGGTCGGGCGCTGACGGCTCGGCCATCAGCTCCATCGCCGACTCCGTCACCTGGGTGCCGTCGACGAGGCGGCCGCGCCAGTGAACGAGGTGCTTGCCGTCGCAGTCGGCGAACCGCAGCCGCTCGCGCGCGATGAGCGGGTGCATGCCGTGCAGGAACTCGGCGCCGAGCTCGAGCGGTGGATGCCCCGCGTACCGCAGCGTGTGAATGCGACCGCCGAGGCGATTGCGGGCTTCGAGCACGAGCACCCGCAACCCCGCCCGCTGCAGCTCCCGGGCGGCCGTGAGGCCCGCAGCGCCGGCGCCGACGACGATGACGTCCATGAACAGTTCAATAACGGGCTCGCGCCCCATCCACCGGGGCGCCCGAGTGCTGGGGCCTTGTCCTTTGCTTACGGTCTCCACGCCAAGAGACGGCGCGGAACGCACGCGACCTCTCCCTCGAGAGAGAGAGACGCCTCGGGCCATCGCTAAGCGCCGGTCGCCCGGCGGTCGCTACCTTAGGACCGTTGTTTCGGTGTGCGTGTTGGGCCGGAGCGGCCGGGCACCCCGGTGCATGGGGCGAGCCTCGAAGACCTGTGCATCAGACCGGCATGACGCGCGGCCTGACGAGCCGTGGGGGCGGCGGCTGACCGCAGCAGCGCTACTTCCCGCTCAGCAGCGCCACCAGCTCGGCTCCGTACAGCTTCGCCCGCTTCGCCCCGAACCACGGCAGCGCCTCGAGCCCCTCGAGCGTCACCGGCCCCATACCGGCGACGTCATCGACGAGCAGGTTCGACAGCACCACGCTCGGAGTCACCTTCCGCTGCGCCGCCTTCTCCGCCCGCCAGCTCTTGAGCACGTCGACGCGCTTGCGCGCCTGCGGATCCTTCTTCGCGGACTCGGCGCTCTTCGGCAGCTCGCCGCGCGCCTGCTTCTCCTGCAGCTCGGCGATGAGCTCGAGCACCTCTTCGCCGTGCTCGCGCGCCCACGGGCCGCGAACGCCCTCGCGCCGCGCGAGCTCCTTGAGGTCCTTCGGAGGCCGCGACGCGATCGCGCCGACCGCCATGTTCGACAGCATGCGGCCCATCGGCACGTTCGCCTGCTCGGCCCACACCAGGCGCTTCTGGTGCAGCGCGTCGGCGATCGCCTCGGCGAGCTGAATCTGCGCGTGCGACAAGCCGCCCTTCGGCACCTTCGGCCGGCTCTCGTGGCCCATGTCGGGCCGCTCGGCCGCCTCGTCCGCCATGCGCGCGCAGTCGAGCTCGACCTCCTCGAGAATGTCCGCCGTCGCGCACGCGGCCTTCACCTGCCGGCCGATCTCCACCAGGTACTTCACGTCGTCCGTGATGTACGCGCGCATCGAGTCGGGCAGCGGGCGAATCGAGAAGTCCGACTGCTGGTGCTCTTTGAGCAGCTTCACGCCGAGCCGCTCGAGCACCAGATCCGCGAGCCCGACCTTCGGCCAGCCGAGCAGCGTCGCCGCGCGGTGGGTGTCGAACAGGCCCTTCACGCGCACTCCCGCGCTGGCGAGGTACTGCAGGTCTCCGCCCGCGGCGTGGAAGTACTTCGTCTTCGCCGCATCTGCGAAGAAGCCGGCCAGCTCGGCCACCGCGACGCCCGGCTGCAGCGTGTCGAGCAGCCACACGTCTTTCTCCGTGCCCAGCTGCACGAAACACAGCCGCGCACGAAACGCGTGCATGGCATCGGCTTCGACGTCGACGGCGACCTCGCTCAGTGGCGCGAGGGCCGCGGCCACCCTCCGTACTCCTTCGGCATCCGTGATCACTGAAGTCGGAACATAACAGCCGAACCCTTGCCAAGAGCCCCTCGCTCGTGTCACTTGCGCTTCGATGAGCGACGTCGCGCGATTCGAGAAAGACCTGCTCGGCCATGCCGGCCGCGCCGTCGCCGACTTCGGCCTCATCGACGACGGAGACCGCATCATGGTCGCCGTCTCCGGCGGCAAAGACTCCTACACGATGCTCCACGTGCTCCGGCAGCTGCAGCGCCGGGCGCCCATCGAGTTCTCGCTGATCGCCGTCAACCTCGACCAGGGGCACCCCAACTACCCGGGCGAGCGCCTGCGCTCGTGGCTGGAAGAGAACGGCTACGAGCACAAGATGCTCAAAGAGGACACGTACTCCATCGTCCTCGAGAAGCTCGAGCCGGGCGTCACGCAGTGCAGCCTCTGCAGCCGCCTGCGCCGTGGAGTCCTCTACAACGCGGCCGTGAGCCTGGGCTGCAACAAGATCGCGCTCGGCCACCACCGCGACGATCTCATTCACACGCTCCTGCTCAACCAGCTCTTCGCGGGCACCACGGCGACGATGCCCCCGAAGCTGCGCTCGAACGACGGACGCAACACGGTCATCCGCCCCCTCGCGTACGCGCCCGAGTCGCTCATCGAGAAGTTCGCCGCCGAGATGAAGTTCCCCATCATCCCCTGCGATCTCTGTGGCTCGCAGGAGAACCTCCAGCGCAAGCGCGTGAAGAAGCTCGTCGACGAGCTCGAGAAAGAGCACCCGTTCGTTCGCGCGAGCCTCATGAAGGCGATGGGCAACCTGCACACCAGCCACCTGCTCGACACCCGCTTCTGGGAAGAGGCGAAAGAGGGAATTCACCATGCCGCGTGATGTCGCCATTGCCGCCCGCAAGAACCGCAACGCCGCGCTGGTCGAGGCGATGGTGATGGCCGCGGTCGCGGACGGCTCCATCGCCCAGCGCGAGATGGAGGCGCTCATTCGCCGCGTCGTCGAGCGCCCCGAGTTCGAGGGCACCAAGGCCGAAGAGCTCAACGCGCTCATCGAGGGCTCGGCGAAGAAGCTGTCGCAGGCGAAGAACCTCGAAGACGTGCTCAAGTCGCTGCGCGAGCGGCTGCCGGATCACCGCAACCGCCTGCTCGCGTTCGGCCTCGCCGCCGCCGTCGCGCTCGCCGACCGCCGCGCCAGCCGCGAAGAGCTCGGCCTGCTCAAGACCTTCCAGATGGCCCTCGGCATCTCCGAGCAGGAGGTGCAGGACATCTTCACCGCCATCGAGTCGGGCCAGCCGCTCAACGAGATTCTCGGCGAGCCGAAAGAGCGCCTCTACGCCGAGGTCATGGTCCTCGTCTCGGTCGTCGACGGGAAGGTGAGCGCGAAAGAGGCGAGCGCCATCGTCGAAGCGCTGGCCGGCGACCCCGTCTTCCGCGACCTCTCGATGGATCGCGCGCAGCTGTTCGTCCGCGACGCGATGCAGGCGCTGTCCGACGACGGCATGGCGAAGCGGCTCGTGGTCATGGCGCACAGCCTCACCACGCACGCGCAGCGCCTGAAGGCGTACGCGCTCGCCGCGAAGGTGGCGAAGGCCGGCGGCAACCGGCCCGCCGAGCTGCACGTGCTCGACCTCTTGCAGGCGACGTTCGGCCTCGCCGACGACGAGGTCAACCGCATCAAACAGGACGTCTGATGGCCCGCCCCGTCCGCGACTACGTGCGCTTCGCTCTGCCGCCGTCGCTCGGCGAGAGCGAGCTGCGCGCGCGCGCCGGGAAGCTCGAGACGTATTTCCAGGCGGGCCTCAACAAGCGCACCGAGGTCGTCATCGCGGCCTCCTACGAGGCGCTCGCGAAGGACCTGCTGTCGGGCAAGGTCGACGCCGCGTGGGCTCCGCCGTTCGTGTGCGCGCGCATCGAGGCGATGGGCGTGCGCGTGCTCGTGCGCGGCGTTCGCGGCGGGGCGTCGTCGTACCGGGCCGCGCTGGTGTGCCGCGCGAAGGCTCCGCTGACGCTCGAGACGCTGAACGGCCGCACCGCCGTGTGGACGGACCGCGACTCCGTCGGCGGCTACCTGCTGCCGATGGCGATGCTGCGCGGCCGCGGCATGGACCCGAACAAGATCTTCGCGAAGCAGGACTTCGCGGGCTCGTACAAGGCCGCCCTCGAGGCCGTGCTCTCCGAGAGCGGAGACCTCACCAGCGTCTTCGCCTCCGCCAGCAAGGCCGGCGGCGACACGACCGGCATCTCCGAGCTGTTGCCCGGCCGAGAGAGAGAGCTGCACGTCATCGCCTTCACCGAGGAATCTCCGAACGACGGCGTCGCGGTCTCGATGAGCGTGCCGCCCCAGCTGGTGCTGGACCTCGAGAAGCTGCTGCTCGGGCTGCACGAGGGCGCCGCCGGGGCCGAGATTCTCAAAGAGACGTTCCACGCCGAGAAGTTCGAGGTCGCCCAGCGCATGGGCTACCGCGCGCTGTACCGCGTGGCGCTGGCGTCGCTGTAGCCAGCTCAGGTCCCGAAGGCCACCAGGTAGACGAACGTCTTCGGGCCGACCTTCCACAGCTGCCCGCTGCGGTGCAGGTGGTCGTCGACGAAGCCGTCGAGCTCGACCGCGCTCTCCGGCTTCACCGGAGCATCGTTCGGCGCGTGCGCGGGGCCGGCCTTCGTCAGCCCGTGGCCCGCGAGGAAGCCGTCGACGTCGCTCACCTCGAAGATGAGCTCGAAGTACGGGTCTTGAAAGCCCTGCTCGCGGTAGTGGAAGTCGGTCGCCTTCGTCTTCAGGTGGAACTGCGCGGGCGCCTGGTGCAGCACGGTCCACTGGCCGTCGCCGCCGAGGCCGCGCGCGACGAAGGCCAGCGCCGCCACTCCGACGCCGCACAGCCCGAGCAGTACCGCGGCGAAGATGCCGACCCAGAGCGCGACGCGACGGCGGTCCACCCGCTCGTCTTACTGCACTACGATGGGCGCGATGGCTGCGTACTGCCCCGCGTGCGCGGAGGACATTGCTCCGGTGCCCGAGCCGAGCGGCCGCGCCTCGTGTCCCAAGTGCGGCCTCGTCCTCGTTCAGGAGCCCGCCAGCGCGCCCGACCTCTTCAACACCGTCCTCGTCGGCGAAGACAGCAAGCTCATGCGCGAGCTGTTGAAGGACGGCCTCGTGGCCGAGGGCCTCGCGACCCACGTCTACGGCGCCGAAGACGGGCAGGCGTTCATCGAGCTGTACTCCGACCACCTCTTCCGCGACCGCCCCGTCGAGCTGGTCATCCTCGATCTCGAGATGCCGGTGCTCGGTGGGGCGCCGACCGCCGTCGCGATGCGCGGCATGGAGCGCGGCTGCGCCGCGAGGTCTCCCGTCATCATCTTCTTCACCGGCCACCCGCTCACCGACGACCTGCGGCGGCTGATGAAGCTGTGCAAGCCGGCGCACTACCTGAACAAGGGCGCCGACGCGTCGCCGCCGCGCATCATCAAGCGGCTGCGCGAGGTGATGCGGGCGCTGAAGATGTAGGCCCTCGCCCAGCGGGCCCGCTCTCTGCGCGTCGCTTTCCAAGCGCTCAAGCGCCGCGGAAGCGCTCGCACGCGCGCCGCTCGACGGGAATGCCCGCCGCCTCACAGTGGCAGTCGGCCCCCGCACCGCCGCACGAGCCGCGCAGGCGGCGCCCGCGCACGATGACGCCCACCGCCATCGCCAGCATCGCGAGGGCGACGACGACCACGGTGATGAGCAGGACGGCGATCATGGCTGCGCTGTGATCAGAACCCGCCGGAACCCCGCAGTCATCCGCTCTTCGAAGCCGCCGTCGGGTGCGTCCACCAGCAAGAGCACGTCGAGGCCTTGCGCGTTCGCCAGCTCCCACGCGCGCTCCGGCCCGGAGGCCATCAGCGCCGTCGCCCACGCGTCGGCGAGCCCGCAGCGCTCGTGCAGCACCGAGACCGCGGCGAGGCGGTGCCGCACCGGTTGGCCGGTGCGCGGGTCGAGCGTGTGCGCGTAGCGCACCCCGTCGACCTCGAAGAAGTTGCGGAAGTTGCCCGACGACGCGATGGCCCGGTCGCTCAGCGAGACCGCGAGGCGCACGGCGCGCCGCGACGCGTCGGGCTCTTCGACGCCCACCCGAAACGGCTCGCCGCGGGCGCTCACGCCGCGCGCGACGACCTCGCCGCCGATCTCGACGAGGTGGTTCGGCTCGTTCAGCCCGAGCAGCAGCGCGGACACGCGGTCGACCGCGTCGCCCTTGGCGATGGCCGACAGGTCGACCCGCAGGCGCGGGTGCGCCTTCTGCAGCGCCCCGCCGTCGAGGCTCAGCTTCTCGCTGCCGACCGCCTCGAGCAGCTCGGCCAGCTCGCCCGCGTCGGGCACGCGCCCGCGCTGGACCTTCGCTCCGAAGCCCCACGCCTCGATCAGCGGCCCGACCGTCACGTCGAAGGCGCCGCCCGACGCGCGGTGCACGTCGAGCGCGTCCCTGACGACCGAGGCCAGCGGCGCCGAGACCTCGAACGGCGCCGTCGTCTCGTGGGCGTTGAAGCGCGACAGCTCAGATTGGGGGTCGTACGTCGACATGCTCGCGTTCACCTCGGCGAGCAGGCGCTCGATCTCGCCGCGCAGCCGCGCGAGCCGCTGCTCGTCGCGCGGGCCGCCCAGCACCACGCTCCAGGTGGTGCCCATGGTGCGGCCCTCGAGCCGGGCGGGCGGGGCGGCGTCGCGCCGGGCGAGGTACCGCGCCGCGGCGAAGGCGGCGAGCGCGAACAGCAGCACCCACCACCGGGCCGAGGCCTGCCGCAGCGAGAAAGGCTTCTTCACCCGAAGTCGTCGAACGCGATGTTCTCGCGCTCGACGCCGAGCTCATCGAGCATCTTCATGCACGCCTTGAGCATCGGCGGCGGCCCGCACAGGTAGTACTCGACGTCCTCGGGGGCCGGGTGCTTCGAGAGGTACTGCTCGAGCAGCACCTGGTGAATGAAGCCTTTCGGCCCCTTCCACCCGTCTTCGGGCAGCGGCTCGGAGAGCGCGACGTGCCAGGTGAAGTTCTCGTGCTCGCGCGCCAGCGTGTCGAAGTCCTGCTGGTAGAAGAGCTCTTTGAGCGAGCGGGCGCCGTACCAGAACGTCACCTTGCGCTTCGTCTTCAGGCGGCGGAACTGGTCGAAGATGTGCGAGCGCAGCGGCGCCATGCCGGCGCCGCCGCCGATGAAGCACATCTCGGCCTGGGTCTCTTTCGCGAAGAACTCGCCGAACGGGCCGCTGATGGTCACCTCGTCGCCGGGCTTCAGCCCGAAGATGTACGACGACATGATGCCCGGCGGAGTCCCCGGCACCTTCGGCGGCGGCGTCGCCACGCGCACGTTGAGCATGATGATGCCGGTCTCGAGCGGGTAGTTCGCCATCGAGTACGCGCGCGTCACGCCCTCGCTCGTGGTGGAGACGAGGTCGAACAGCTTGTACTGCTCCCACTCGGCCCGGAACCGCTCGGCCACGTCGAAGTCGCGGTAGCGCACGGTGTGCGGCGGGCACTGAATCTGAATGTAGCCGCCGGCGCGGAAGGGCACCTCTTCTCCGGGCGGCAGCTCGAGCACGAGCTCCTTGATGAAGGTGGCGACGTTCTCGTTCGAGCGCACGCGGCAGCGCCACTGCTTGACGCCGAAGACCGCCGGCTCGAGGTGAATCTTGAGGTCCTGCTTCAGCTTCACCTGGCACGAGAGGCGGACGCCGCGGCGCAGCTCTCCGCGGTTCAGGTGCCCCAGCTCGGTGGGCAGCACCGGCCCTCCTCCCTCTTCGATCTCCACCGTGCAGACGCCGCACGTGCCCTTGCCGCCGCAGGCCGACGGCACGAACAGCTTGTGCTCGGCGAGCGTGCCGAGCAGCGTGCCCCCACCCTTCGCGGTGATGCGGCGCGAGGGGTCGTCGTTGATGAGGATGTCGATGTCTCCGGTCGCGACCAGCCGCTGCCTCGCGAGCATGAGCACGGCCACCAGCAGCAGCACCAGCAGCACGAACACCGCGACACCGACGGCGATGGTGGTCACAGCTGAATCCCCGCGAAGGCCATGAAGCAGATGGCGAGCAGGCCGGTCACCATGAACGTCAGCCCCAGGCCCCGCAGCGCGGGCGGTGGGTTCGAGTAGCGCAGCCGCTCGCGCACCGAGGCGAGCGCGACGATGGCGAGCAGCCAACCGAGGCCCGAGCCGACGCCGAAGACCACGCTCTCACCGAAGTCGTAGTCGCGCTGATCCATGAACAGCGAGCCGCCCAAGATGGCGCAGTTCACCGCGATGAGCGGCAGGAACACGCCGAGCGCGCCGTAGAGCGCCGGGGTGAAGCGCTCGACGGCCATCTCGACGATCTGCACCAGCGCCGCGATCGTGCCGATGAAGCTCAGGAAGACCAGGAACGAGAGGTCGACCTCGGCGAGCGAGGGGTGCAGCCACCCGAGCGCGCCCTCGCGCAGCACGCCCTTCAACAGCAGGTTGTTCAGCGGCACCGTGACCGCCATCACGAACGTCACGGCGAGCCCCAGGCCGATGGCCGTGCTCACCCGCTTCGAGACGGCGAGGAACGAGCACATGCCCAGGAAGAAGGCGAGCGCCATGTTCTCGACGAAGATGCTCTTCACCAACAGGCTCAGGTAGTGGCTGATCACGGCCGGGCCCTCGCCGGCTCGGCCGCGTGCGGCGGCTCGACGTGCACCACGAGCTCCTCCTCGATCTGCTTCGGCTTGAAGGTGCGCAAGGCCCAGATCAGCCCGCCGATGAGGAAGAACGCGGCGGGCGACAGCACCATCAGGCCGTTCGGGGTGTACCAGCCGCCTTCGGTGACGAGCGGCAGCACGCGCTGCCCGAGCAGCGTGCCCGAGCCGAACAGCTCGCGCACCGTGGCCACGAACACCAGCACGACGCTGTAGCCGGCGGCGTTGCCCGCGCCGTCGAGCACGCTGGGCAGCGGCCGGTTCTGCATCGCGAACGCCTCGGCGCGCCCCATGATGATGCAGTTGGTGATGATGAGGCCGACGAACACCGAGAGCTGCTTCGAGATGTCGTAGGCGAAGGCCTTGAGCAGCTGATCGCAGACGATGACCAGCGACGAGATGACCGTGAGCTGGACGATGATGCGCACGCTCGCGGGGATGCGGTTTCGCAACAGGCTGATGGCGACGTTGCTGGCGATCAGCACGCCGGTGACGGCGAGGCACATCACCACCGAGGTGGTGAGCAGCGTCGTCACCGCGAGCGCCGAGCAGATGCCCAGCACCTGCTTGCCGATGGGGTTGTTCTCGAGCAGCGGGTCGATCAGCGCGGCCTTCGCCTTCTTGTCCATCTACTTCGCCTCCTGCCCGCGGCCGGCCGCGAGCCTCTCGAGGTAGGGCCCGAACCCGTTCGGCCCGAGCCAGAACTCCAGCGTGTGGGTGACGCCGCGTGAGGTGATGGTGGCGCCCGACAGCCCGTCGACGCGGTAGGGGTCGTCGGCGGGTGCGCCGGCGGCGCCCTTCACCACGTGCAGCTTCACCTCGCCGTCGTCGCCGAACGCCTTGCGCCCCTTCCACTTCGCCTGCCACGCGGTGTTCTCGATCTCTCCGCCGAGGCCCGGCGTCTCGCCGTGCTCGTAGAACGTGATGCCCGCCACCGTGCGCCCATCGGCCTCGAGCGCGAGGTAGCCGTACATCGTCGACCACAGCCCGTAGCCCTGAATGGGCAGCACGACGGCGTCGAGCTTCCCTTCGCGGCGCACCTCGTAGACCAGGCTGTGCTTCGGCACGCGCAGCACCCGCGCCGCGTTCGCCGGCGCGCGTGCGCTGGCCTGGGGGTCTTTCGCCGCCTTGCGGGGGTCGAACGTCGCGGCCTCGATCTCCGGCGCCGCCTGCCCCGACTCGAGGGCGACCGCGACCGGCACGACGTTCGAGGCGAAGCGCTGCTCGACCTCGTCGGCCGAGAGGCGCTCGCCCGGCCGCATGAGCCCCGCGACCGTGAGCACCTTCGTCAGCCGGTCGACGCGCTGGTTGACGGTCTGCCGGGGCTTGAGCAGCACCGCGGCGCTCGCGATCGGCACCGCGCACAGCAGGCACACCAGGGCGGTGAAGCCCACGGTGTAGGCGACGGAGTCACGCTTCGGTTCGGGCATAGCGCGCCTGCCTCCGCCGGGTGTTCGCCGCGACGACCGCGTGATCGATCAGCGGCGCGAACATGTTCATGAAGAGAATGGCCAGCATCATGCCCTCCGGGTAGGCCGGGTTGACGGCGCGGATGAGCACGCAGAGCACTCCGATGAGGAAGCCGTAGACGTGTTTGCCGGTGGCGGTGAAGGCCGACGAGACCGGGTCGGTCGCCATGAACACCAGGCCGAACGCCCAGCCGCCGAGCACGGCGTGCCAATGAAACGGCAGCGCGAGCATCGGGTTCGTGTCGCTCGCCAGCGCGTTGAGGCCGTACGCCGTCGCCGCCGTGCCGAGCACCACGCCGAGCATCGTCTGCCACGCGCCCACGCGCGTGAGCAGCAGCAGCACCGCGCCCAGCGCCGCGGCCGCGACCGACGTCTCGCCCATCGAGCCGGGGATGCGGCCCCAGAAGGCGTCCCACCAGTCGAGGCCGGGCAGGTGCCCCGAGCCCTCGGCGAGCGAGGCGAGCCACGTGGCGCCCGAGCGCCCGTCGGGCGGAACCGCCGCGACCCAGACGTCGCCCGACAGCTGCGCCGGGTAGGCGAAGAAGAGGAAGGCGCGCGCGACGAGGGCCGGGTTCAGGAAGTTCATGCCCGTGCCGCCGAAGATCTCCTTGCCGATGACCACGCCGAACGCCGTGCCGAGCGCCACCTGCCACAGCGGCACGGTCGCGGGCAGCGTCAGCGGAATCAAGATGCCCGTGACCAGAAAGCCCTCGTTCACCTCGTGCTTGCGCACGACCGCGAACACCACCTCGAGCGCGCCGCCGACCGCGTACGTGACGAGCGTGACCGGCAGGAACCACAGCGCGCCGTGCACGACGCAGCCGAGCACCGACGCGCTCGAGACCGGCAGGCCGAGCCAGACGTAGGCGCGGCTCTGCCAGGCGTCGAGCAGCCTGCCGCCCTGCTCGACCCACAGGTGCGCCTGGTAGCCGGTGTTGTACATCGCCATCGCGATGCACGGCACCAGCGCGATGACGACGAGCATCATCATGCGCTTCTGGTCGAGCGCGTCGCGCACGTGCGGCCCGCGCTCGGTGGTGCTCGCGGGCGTGTAGAGGAACGTGTCGAGCGCCTCGTACAGCGGGTAGAGCTTCTCGAGCTTCCCGCCCTTCTTGAACTGCGGCTCGACGCGGTCGAGCAGCCTTCGGAGCACGCTCAAGGTCAGCCCTCCGCCTGGATGGTGTCGAGCACCCGCCTGAGCGCGGGGCCGTAGTCGCCCTTGCCGGGGCACACGAACGAGCACAGGGCGAGGTCTTCTTCGTCCAGCTCGAGCGCGCCGAGCTGCTCGGCCCACTCGACGTCGCCGACCTGCAGCGCCCGAAGCAGGTGCGTGGCCATCAGGTCCATCGGCATCACGCGCTCGTACATGCCGATGGGCACCATCGCGCGCCGGCCTCCGTGCAGGTTGGTGTCGAGCTCGAAGGGGCGCCTGGGCAGCAGCGACGAGAGGAAGGTGGGCAGCACCGAGAACGTCTTCGCGCCGGGCGCGAGCCAGCCCAACAGCTCGCGCCGCCGGCCCTCGCCCAGCACCGAGAGCTGCTGGTGGAAGCGGCCGAGGAAGCCTTCGGGCCCCGGCTCGCAGCGGTCGCCGTGCAGCACCGAGCCGCTGACGACGCGCGCCTCGCCCTCGTGCAGCTCGTTGTCGACGAGCGGCGCGACCTCGGCGTGCAGCCGCGTGCGCAAGAGCCGCGGCCGCTTCACCCGCGGGCCGGCCAGCGAGACGATCTGCTCGACGTCGAGCGTGCCGGTCGAGAACAGCCTGCCGATGCGCGCCGCGTCCTGCGCGCCGAGGTGCCACACCTCTTTGCCGCGCGTCACCGGCCGCAGCGTGTGGATGTGGAAGCCCGCGGTGCCGGACGGGTGGGGGCCACCGAACTCGGCGACGCGCGCGCCGCTACCGCCGGGGGACAACCCCGAGCCTGAGGCGCGGCAGAGCCACACCGGGCCGTCGGTGAGGCGGGTGAGCACGCGCAGGCCGAGCTCCAGGTCGGCCTCGCGCCCGGCGAGCACCACGTCGAGGCGCGGCGCGTGCGGGTTGCTGTCGACCGCGGTGACGAAGATGGCCTGCGGCTTCGCCGCCGGGTCGGGTACCTGGCTGAACGGGCGCGTGCGCAGCGCCGTCCACAGGCCGGACTCGAGCAGCAGCGCGCGCGCGGCCTCGCCCGAGTCCTTCGCGGCGGGAGAGAAGGCCGCGAACGCGACGGGCTCTTTCGCCGAGGGGTCGAGCCTCACCACGACCGAGAGCACGTGCCGCTTGGCTCCGCGGTGAACGGCCTCGACGACCCCGCCGCCCGGAGCGACCCACTGGACCTGGGGCCAGCGCCGGTCGGTGAACAGCGGCTCGCCCAGGCGGACGGTCGCTCCCTCTTCGACCGAGAGGCGAGGCTTGAGGCCGACGTGGTCGCGCGTCACCACGCCGACGCGCGAGACGGAGGGCGCGTTCTCGACGCGCTGCTCGGGCTCGCCGCTCAAGGGCAGATCGAGCCCGCGCTTCACGATGGTGATCGGGGGGCGCAACGCGTGCGTCAGTAACCCGATGGCGCTGACGGTCAAGTGCTTTGGGGCGGGATCACCGTGGCAAAATGCAACGCGCCCCGATGCGCCCCAGCCGGTGTCGCCGAGGCAGACGGGCCCCGAGCCCGCCGCGTCCGGCACGTCGGTTGCTGCCGTACGCGGGCCCCGCGCCGCGCGACGCCGCGCCGCTTCTCGTGCGCCGCCCCTCGCCGCGCACCATGGAGACTGACATGCCGAACACCCGCCCCATGACCGCGTGGCACGCCGAGCCGGTCGAGCGCGTGACCGCGACGCTCTCGACGGCGACGGAGCAGGGCCTCACCCAACCGGAAGCGCAGGCCCGCCTCGAGCGTGACGGGCCCAATACGCTCACCTGGAAGAAGGGCCCCTCGGCCCTGCGCAAGCTGCTCGCTCAGTTTCTCCAGCCGCTGGTCGTGGTGCTCATCGCCGCGGGCGCACTGTCGATCGTGCTGGGCGACTACGTCGACGCGGCGGTCATCTTCGGCGTCGTCGTGCTCAACGGGGTCATCGGCTTCGTGCAGGAGCACCGCGCCGAGCAGGCCATCGCGGCGCTGGGCAAGACCATCGTCACCGAGGCCACCGTGCTGAGGGACGGGCGGCTGCGGCGCCTGCCCAGCGAGCAGCTCGTCCCCGGCGACGTCGTGTCCCTTCAGTCGGGAGACACGGTGCCGGCCGACGTGCGGCTGTTCGCGGTGAAGGACCTGCGCATCGAGGAGGCCGCGCTCACCGGTGAGTCGGTGCCGTCGGAGAAGGCCTTGGGCGAGCTGCCCGAGAAGACGCCGCTGGGTGACCGCGGCAACCTCGCCTTCGCCGGCTCGGCGGTCACCTACGGGCAGGGGCGCGGCGTCGTCGTCGCGACCGGCAACGCCACCGAGGCCGGCCGCATCGCCCAGCTCATGCAGCGCACGCAGGCGCTGGAGACGCCGCTCACCCGGCGCATCGCCCAGCTCTCGAAGCTGCTGGTGTGGATCATCCTCGGCATCGCCGCAGCCCTCTTCGGCATCGAGGTCGCGCGCGGCCGCGACCTCGCCGACACGTTCAACGGCGCGGTCGCGCTCGCCGTCGGCGCCATTCCCGAGGGGCTGCCGGCCGCCGTCACCATTCTCCTCGCGGTCGGCGTCTCGGCGATGGCGAAGCGGCGCGCGGTCATACGCCGCCTGCCCGCGGTCGAGACGCTCGGCAGCACGACGGTCATCTGCTCCGACAAGACCGGCACGCTCACCGAGAACCAGATGACGGTGACCGCCATCGTGTGCCCCGGCCGCGAGTTTCGCGTCACCGGCACCGGGTTCGACCCGGCGGGCCACTTCGAAGACGAGGGCGGGCGCGTGCAGCCGAAAGACTTCGAGCCGCTGCTCGAGTGCCTGCGCGCCGGGGCCCTGTGCAACGACACGCGCCTGGTGGGGCACGCCGGCGCGCTGCAGGTCGAGGGCGACCCGACCGAGGCGGCGCTCATCATCGCCGGCCGCAAGGCCGGGCTCGACGACGCCGCGCTCGCCGGCTGGCCCCGCCGCGACGTGGTGCCGTTCGAGTCGCAGCACATGTACATGGCCACGCTGCACGACGGCCCGAGCGGCCGCGTCGCGTACGTGAAGGGCTCGAGCGACGTGCTGCTCGCGCGCTGCTCGCACCAGCTGACGGCGGCCGGTCGCCAGCCGTTCGATGTGTCGGTCTCGGCGAAGGTCGACGAGCTGGCGACGCGCGGCCTTCGCGTGCTGGTGCTGGCGCGGCGGGAACTCGACACCGACGCGCTGCGCCACGCGGACGTCGAGGACCTCACCTTCCTCGGCCTGGTGGGGATGATCGACCCGCCTCGCCCCGAGGCGCGCCGCGCCGTGGCCGCCTGCCGGGAAGCCGGTATCCACGTGAAGATGATCACCGGCGACCATCGCGTCACCGCCGCCGCGATCGCGGAAGAGCTCGGCCTCGAGGGAGCCCGCGACGGTGCCGGCCGGCTGCGCGCGGTCACCGGCGTCGAGCTCGATCAGACCCCCGAGGCCGAGCTCGCCGCGGTCGCCGAGAGCGTCGCCGTCTTCGCCCGGGTCGCGCCGGAGCAGAAGCTCAAGCTCGTGCGCGCGCTGCAGGGCCGAGGGCACGTCGTCGCCATGACGGGCGACGGCGTCAACGACGCGCCCGCGCTCAAGCAGGCGGACATCGGCATCGCCATGGGCAAGGGCGGCACCGACGTCGCGCGCGCGGCCGCGGCGATGATCCTCACCGACGACAACTTCGCCACCATCGAGGCCGCGGTCGAAGAGGGCCGGGGCGTCTACGACAACCTGAAGAAGTTCATCGCGTGGACGCTGCCCACCAACGGCGGCGAGGCGGCGGTGCTGCTGGCCGCGATGCTGCTCGGCACCGAGCTGCCCGTGCTGCCGGTGCAGCTCTTGTGGATCAACATGGTGACCGCCGTGCTGCTGGGCATCGCGCTCGTCTTCGAGCCGAAGGAGCCGGGCCTGATGGAGCGCCCGCCGCGCCGCCGCGACACCCCCATCCTCGACGCGACGGTCGGCGTGCGCACGCTGCTGGTGTCACTGCTCATCGGCGGCCTCGCGTTCGGCATCTTCGAGTGGGCGCAGGCCAAGGGGCTCAGCACCGCGCAGTGCCGCACGCTCGCCGTCAACACCATCGTGGTCGCCGAGGTCGGCTACCTGTTTGCTTGCCGCAGCCTCGTGCTGCCTCTATGGCGCATCGGCTTGATGACGAACAAGTGGGTCTGGCTCGGCTCGGCGGCGATGCTCCTCACCCAGGTGGGCTTCACCTACCTGCCGTTCATGAACCGGGCGCTGCACACCGAGCCGCTCGCGCCCGGCTGGTGGGCGCTGCTCACCGGCGTCGGGGTCACCGTGTTTCTCGTTGCCGAGGCGAAGAAGCTGCTGGCCGGGCCAGCCGCCGCGGCGGCGCCGCGAGGGGCTCGATGAGCGATCGGCACGGGCTCTCGACCGTCCTCGTGGCGGTCGATCTCTCCGCGGTGAGCGACCGCCTCATCGGCCGCGCGGCGCGGCTGCCGCTCGCGAAAGGGGCCAGGGTCGTGCTGCTGCACGTCGTGCCCTCAGGGCTGGCCGCGAAAGACCGCACGCTCGCGAAGATCGACGCCCGCGCGGCCCTGCGGGCCGAGGTCCGCAGCCTCGAGGAGCAGCTGCCGCCCGGCACGCGCGTCACCTGGCGCGTGGCGATCGGCTCGCCGGCGGCGAAGATCTGCGACGTCGCCGCCAGCGTCGGCGCGCAGCTCGTCGTCATGGGCCGTGGGGCGGGCGCGCTCTCGGACGTCTTTCTCGGCTCGACCGCAGAGCGGGTGACGCGCCAGAGCGCGCTGCCGGTGCTGGTGGTGCGGCTCGCCGCGCGCGGACCGTATCGCCGGCCGGCGCTCGCCATCGAGCTCGACGGCGCGGCAGTGCGCGCGGCGTCGGCCCTGCTCGACGTGGTGTCGGCGCCGCGCGGCGAGGTGCTCGTCATCCACGCGCATGACGCCCCGTACCAGGGCCTGATGTACCCGCGGCTCGACGGCATCCAGGCCTCGGCGTACGTCGAGCGCGAGCGGCAGCGGGCGGGAAGGCGCGTCGCGGCGCTGCTCGCGGGGGTGCTCGAGCGCCGGAAGGTGCCTGCATCCGAGGCGCCGGCGTGGCGCGAGCTGCTCGGCTACGGCTCGCCGCGCACGGTCATCCTCGGTGCCGCCCAGCGCGAGCGGGTCGACCTGCTGGTGCTCGGCACCCGCGGCTCGTCGCTGCTCGGGCGCGCGCTGCTCGGCACCGTGGCGGGTGACGTGCTGCGCGCGGCGAGCTGCGACGTGCTGGTCGTGCCGCCGTCCGCGCCGCGGGCCGGTGGCTGATCGGCGGGCCGCACGCAGCCGGTGGAAACACCAGCCTGCTAGGCCACCGTGCTGCGCGCGTGGGTGAGCGAGCGCTCGACGTCGGCGTGGCTGATGCCGAACCGCTCGAGGGCGCGGCGGCCGAGCTCGAGCGCGAGCTCCAGCTCACCGACGACGGCCTCGTGCGCGCCCTGCCGCTCGAGAAAGTGGCGGTCTTCGTAGCTGTGCGTCCGCGCCAGCACGGTGGCGTCCTTCCCGAGCTCGCGGGCGTGCTCGAGCGCGCTGCGCACCGCCAGCTGTTCGGGCATGCACAGGATCAACAGGCGCGCCGACCCCAGGCGCGCGCGGTCGAGCACCTCGGGCACTCCGGCGTCGCCGAACAGCACCGGCACGCCGCGCGCCCTGAGCTGGTCCGCCAGGCGCAGGTCCTCTTCGACGACGATGAAGGGCTTGCCGTGCTGCTCGAGCAGCCCGCACACGATGCTGCCCACCCGGCCGTAGCCGCAGACGATCGCGTGGCCTTCGAGCGCGGGGACGGCGGACGCCGCGGGCTCTCGATCGAGCTCGGGCCGCGTGCGGCGCAACCACCGCAACAGGCGCGGCGCCAGGCTGTTGACGCCCGGTGCGATGAGGATGGTGACGATGGTCGCGCTCAGCAGCAGGTTGAAGATCGGCTTGGTGAGCGCGCCCTGCTCGAGCCCGATGCGCGCCAGGAGGAACGAGAACTCCGCCGACTGCGCCAGCGCGGCGCCCATCAGCACCGCGACGCGAAAGGGCGCCCCGAGCCAGCGCGCCACCGCGGCGGTGACGGCGCCCTTGGCGACCACGATCAGCGCGACCGTGAGCAACACCAGCGGCCACGACGCCACGAGGAAGCCGGGGTCGAGCAGCATGCCGATCGACACGAAGAAGACGCCCGAGAAGACGTCGCGCAGCGGCCGCGCGTCGCCGAGCACGCGGTGGGCGAGATCGGACTCGCCGATGACGACTCCGGTGAGGAACGCGCCCAGCGCCAGCGAGACGCCGAGCAGCGAAGCGCCCACCGCCATGGCGAGCGCGATGGTGACGACGGCCAGGGCGAAGAACTCGCGGTTGCGCACCGCGCTCGCCTGCCGCAACAGCCACGGCAGCGCCCAGAACGCGGCCGGCATCAGCACCAGGAAGAACACCGCTGCCTTCGCCAGCAGCGGGGCCAGCGCCTGCTGGTCGGGGGCCGCGAACGCGAACACCGCCACGAGGACGACCGTCGAGATGTCCTGCACCGACGACCAGGCCAGCGAGAGCTGCGCGTGCTGGGTGTCGAGCTCGCCGCGATCGGAGAGAATCTTCCCCAGCACCGTGCTCGAGGAGTTCGAGATCACCGCCCCGAACGCGTACGCGGCGAGGTGGCTCCAGCCCAGCGCCCGGCCGACCAGATAGCCGGCGCCGATCAGCACCGCGACCTGCACGAGGCCCCCGAGCACGGCGACCCGGCTCGCGCGGATCAGCTCTTTCAACGACAGCTGCAGGCCGATCACGAACATCAGGAAGATGATGCCCACCTCGGCGAGCTGGGCGATGGCTTCGGGATTGCCCATGACGCCGGGCGTGAACGGGCCGATCGCGACGCCGGCGAGCACGTACCCGATGATCAGCGGTTGCTTCAGGCGCAGCACGACCGCTGCCCCGACCAGCGCCGCGCCGAGGGCCGTCACGAGGTGAACGAGAAGGCCGTCTTCTCCCATCGGCAGGCTCCCGCGGCCGTGTGTACCAGCCCGCTCGCGCTGCCGCCCCAGGAAACCGCGACCGTGGCGTGCTGCCACGTCGAACCGTTGCAAAGTGCCAGAGCGCGCGAGCCGCTCACGCCCAGCGAAGTCGGCACGGCGGTTGCTCGACGACCGCCCCTTCACCCGCGAGATGTTTCACCTCCGAGCCAGGTCTCCAGCCGACGCCGTGAGGGCGCGTCCGTCCGCGGGGGGCTGGGTGCTGCCGCTGGCGTTCGCCTTCCCGCCGCTGGTGCAGCGGTCGGCGCTGCTGGTCGAGAAGGGGATCCGACTCTCTTCCGCCGACGTTCGCGGCTTCGTCGCCGACCTGCTCGTCGCGTTCGTGCTCGCGGCAGCCGCTCGCGTCGCGCTTCGGGGCTCTCGCTGGAGCCTCGCCGTTCTCGTCCCGTGGGGCCTGGTCTGTTGCGCGAGCTACGAGTTCATCAAGGCGATGAACGCGCTGCCGCCGTGGCAGTCCGTCGGCTATCTCGGCGACGGCACCTTCGTGCGGGGCTCGGTGCTGGCCTCGTCGAGACCGCTCTTGCTGCTGCTCTCGGTCGCGATGCCGGCGCTGCTGGTGCTCGGGCTCAGGTCGAGGCCGCCGCAGGCCCGCCGCGGCGCGCTCGCCCTGTCGAGCGTGCCCGTCGCGGCGCTGGCGATCGCGGCCCTCGCCTGGCCCGAGAGCCCTGACGCGCTCACGTGGCGGCAGAGCAACGTGGTGGTCGCCAACGCGATCGACTTCGCACGTTCGTTCTCTGCCCCGCGCGTGCCGCCGCTCGCCCCCGGGCAGCAGGCAGAGCTCGACGCCCTGTTCCGCGCGGACCTCTCGGGCGAGCGCGTCGTGTCTCCGGTCCAGAAGCCGGCCAACGTCCTGCTCGTGCTGCTGGAGGGGGTAGGGGGTGGCGAGCTCGCGAGCGTCGCCGAGCGCCACCGTCTTCCCTCGGTGGCGACGATGCCCGAGCTCGATGCGCTGGGCCGCCGCAACGTGTACTTCACCTCTTTCGTCACCCACCAGCGCGGCACCAACCGCGGCCTCTACGCCTCGCTGTGTGGCGACCTGCCGAAGCTGTCGAGCACCACCGCGAAGACGACGGCGATCGCAGCGCAGCCCCACGGGGCCGAGTGTCTGCCCGCGCTGCTGCGTCGTGAGGGCTACGAGACGGTCTTCCTGCAGGCAGCTCCGCTCGCCTTCATGCTGAAGGACGCCTTCCTGCCCAAGATCGGCTTCTCGCGAACGCTGGGGGCCGAGCAGTTCTCGACCGGCCACGCCCGCTCGAACTGGGGGGTCGACGACCGGACCCTGTTCGAGCATGCGCGCGGCGTCGTTCGTGAGCTTCGCGCGCAGGCCGCGCCGTGGATGATGACGGTCTTGACCGTCGGCACGCACCACCCCTTCGCCGTTCCGACGGACTTCGAAGCGCCGGAGCCCGTCGGCACCTTCGGGCGCGCGGCGCGGTATGCGGATCTGGCCGTCGCCGAGCTGGTGCGCGGCCTGGAAGCGGACGGCGCGCTCGCGGATACCGTCGTGCTCATCGGCGCCGACGAGTCGCACGGGCTCGACGCCACCGGCGACGACCTCACCACGCTGCTGAGCCAGCACCTGTCGTTCTTCATCGCCGTGCTGCCCGGCCGCCCGCAGCTGTGGGTCGACGACGTGTTCACCCAATCGGACACCGCGCTGAGCGTGCTCGACCTGCTCGACCTCGCGAGGCAAGAGACGCCGTTTCTCGGGCGCAGCCTCTTTCGTACTTATGCCGCGCCCCGCCGGGTGTTCGTCGCCAACCAGAACCACCGCACCGTCGGCATGCTCGACTCGCGACAGCGCGACGTGTGGTCGTGTGACGAGGGCTTCCGGCGGTGCGACCACCTGCGGCCCTTCGTGCCATCGGGCGCGGCGCCGTCTTTCGTCGGCACGCCGCGCGAGCGCGCGGCGGCTGCGCCCGCCGAGGTCGCCCTGCTTCGCGCCGCGCAGGTCCGCGCCGACGGCGCCTCCCTCTCTCCGTTTCGCGAGCTTCGGCTCGCCGACGATCGCCTCGTGCCCATCGTCGCGCCCGACGGCCAGCTGTTGTTCGCAGGGCAGTACGTCGTCGTGCCCGCCGACGCCGCGATGGATCTCGACCTCGAGGTACATGCGGTCGGTGCGGCGGCCAGCGTCGCGCTCGGCGTCGACGTCGTGGCCAACGGCGGCGGCACCATCCTCGCGGAGCTTCCGCCCTTCGCGATGCAATGCGGTGAATCGGCCGTGCTCCGGCTCACGTACCGCAACGCCGCGGGCAAGGCGGCGCTGCAGGCCGCCGAGGCGCGCTCGAGCGCGTTCAAGCTGAGCGGAGACTGCGCGCTCAAGTTCTCCCGCGCGACGATGCGGGTGCGCCCCGCGGGCGACGGCGACGAGCCGGGCCTGGTGCTTCACGAGCACGTGACCCGACCGGTCGCCGACTGATCAGCGCACCTGCACCAGCGCGTTCGCGTAGTGCTTGCGCAGCGCCGACGCGGTCTTCCGGCTCAGCTCGTTCACGTCGAGGTTCAGGTACACGAGCCCCTCGAGCGCGCCGCTGCCCATGAGCTCGAGCGCGCCGTAGTCGGTGATGCGGTTGCGCATGAGGTTGAGCCGCTTCAAGCGGCGCGCGTGCGGCGAGCGCGACAGCCGAATCACCTCGTCGTCGTCGATGCCGGCCCCCTCGAGCCGCAGGTCGGTGAGGCGCCCAGCCGCCGCGAGCAGCTCGGCGACGTCGACGCGCGGGCCCTGGTGCCGCGGCACGCTCTCCGTCAGCTCGAGCTTCACCAGGTCGCGCGACATCTCCAGCACGTCCTCGCGCTTCACGTCGCAGCGCACGAGCTCGAGGTGCTCGAGCCCCGCCGCGCGGATGACGCCGGCCCCGCGCGCGCCTTCCAGCCGCAGCGCCCGCAGAGACCGACGCGCCGCGAGCCCGCGCTCGAGCGCCTCGAGGTGCTCGGGCGTCGTCCGCACGTCGAAGTCGAGGCTCAGGTAGTCGAGCGGCCGGTCGAGCGACGCGACCCGCTCGACGCCCTGGGGAGACCACGCCGCCCACGGCAGCTTGAGCCGCCGCAGCTTCGGAAACGGCAGGCGGTTCACCAGCTCGTCGGGGTCGAACAGGCCGTGCTCGAGCTCCACGCCCTCGACCCAGTCGGCCAGCGCGAGCTCGTCGTAGCGCGCGGCCACGACGGTGAACGACCGCAAGAGCGGCGCGAGCTCGTGCAGCTCGCCGAGCCGCAGCGGCTGATGGCCGCTCAGCCGCGCGCTGTCCGCGAAGCCGCGGCGGAACGTGTAGTGCCCGTCGCGAATCGCGCGCAGCGGGTCGGCCGCCGGCCGCACCAGCGCGCGCTCGCGGACCTCGAGCTTGTCGCGCTCGGGCCAGGGCAGCTCGCGCTCGAGGGCGCACTGCACGGTGATGAGCTCTCCGCGCACGTCGCCGCGCTGCTGCAGCCAGTCGGCGAAGACGAGGCGCGGGGCATCATCGTCGGGCGCGGCGAGGATGGCGTCGAAGAAGGGCTGCTCTTCCGCTACCACGACCGCGTCACCACGACACCGTCATCTCGATGCGCGAGGCGGCGGTCTTCTCCCACTTGCACGCGATGTGAACGCCGCGCAGCTTCTCGAACGCCGCGCTCAGCATGCCCGTGTAGAACTGAATCGGCAGCACCTCTTCCTTGAACACGATCAGGGTCGAGCCCGGGTGGTTGCCGATCACCTTGCGCTCGCCGGGGCTGATCATCGTCTGCAGCGTCGCCATCAGCGGAGCCGCCAGCGTCGCCGCCCCGCCGTCGCCGGAGAGCTGCTCGAGCGGCCGCCCGAGCGGAGACCGCACCAGCGCCTGCATGCACGACACGCCCAGCAGCGTGAACGTCTCTTCGACGCCGCCGGTGTGCGGAGCGATGAGCTCGACCGCCCGCCACAACAGCCGCAGGAACTCGGCGGTCGGGTAGGTGAGCGAGTCGACCCACACCTTCGGGTTCTCGAGCGCCTCTTTCATCGCCGGCTCGCCCATCGGGCCGACGGTGCGCAGCACCACCGACTCGACGGCCGCGAAGAACAGGCCGCGCAGCGTGTCCTGCGGCGTCGTGCCGCTGATGCGCAGCTCGAGCTCGTTCTTGTCGAGCACCGGGCCGTACTGCTTGCCGGTCGCGCGCAGCGCGGCCTCGGCCATCGCCTTGCGCTTGCCGGTCGGCACCGGCGGCTTCGACGGGTTGCCGCCGACCGGCTCGCGGTGCACCTCGGCGGACATCGGGCTGTGCTCTTCGTCGACCGGGCTCAGCGAGTCCGAGTCGCTGCGGCTCCACGTCGGCTCTTCGGAGATGGCCTCCTGCGCCGACTCGGTGGGGAAGAGGTCGGTCATGAACGCCGCGACGTGCGCCGGCGTCGCCGGCAGCCGCTGGCGCACGAGGAACTCTTCGATGGCGAGCTGCATCTCCGCCGCGTTCGCGTAGCGATCGTCGCGCTTCTTCTCGAGCGCCTTCATCACGATGGCGTCGACGGCCTTCGGCACGCCCTTCACGACCGTGCTCGGCGGCGGCACCTTCAGGCCGACGACGGCGCGCAGCGTCGCGGTGTCGTTCTCGCGCTTGAACAGGCGCTGGCTGGTGAGCACCTCGTAGAAGACGATGCCGAGGCCGAAGATGTCCGAGCGGTGGTCGAGCTCTTCGCCGCGCGCCTGCTCGGGCGACATGTACGCGTACTTGCCCTTGATGATGCCGGTCGCGGTGCGGGTGATCTTGTTCGCGGCCTTCGCGACGCCGAAGTCGATGAGCTTCACGCCGCCGGAGAACCCGACGATGACGTTCTGCGGAGACACGTCGCGGTGAATGAGGTTGAGCGGCTGGCCGGACGGGCTCTTCGCCTTGTGGGCGAAGTCGAGGGCGTTGGCGGCGTCGGCGAGCACGCGGCACTTGAGCGCGAGCGGCATGCCGCCTTTGCGGTCGAGGGCCTCTTGCGCGACGACGCGCAGGTTCTCGCCGTGCACGTACTCCATCGCGATGTAGTAGCCGCCCTCGGCCTCACCGAGGTCGTAGATCTGGGCGATGTTCGGGTGGTTGAGGAGCGCCGCGATGCGCGCCTCGTCGAAGAACATGTTCACGAACTCCTGGTCCTCGGAGAGGTGCGGCAGGAGACGTTTCACCACCACGAGCTTCTGGAAGCCGACCGGCCCCTTCTGCCGCGCGAGGAAGACTTCGCCCATGCCGCCCACGGCGATCTTCTTGATGAGCTGGTAGCGGCCGAAGGTCTGAAGATCCATCGCGGCGGTGGCCGAATGGATAGCACGTCACTGCGCTTCGAGGTGCCGGCCATACGCGTAGGCGCCGGACAGCAGGCTGGCGCCGAAGGAGCAGTAGCTGGCTCGAAGCCTCAGCCGGGTCTGCGACGCGATGGCCCTGTCGATCTCGTCCCAGCTCGGCTTCCTAGAGGGAAGGACGACCACCGCGTCGTAGGGGATGTCGCCGAGCCGCAGCTCTTCGGCGAGCTGCGATAGGGGCAGCACGGTCGCGCTGACGTCGATGCGTTGGTCGCCGGCCTTGGTGGGCGCGAGCACGGCGGCCGCTATCACTGCCGCGAAGCACGCGAGGAACGCCAGGTACGCGGTCCGAAGGACGGGCCGAAAGCACGCCCAGAATGCTCCCAGCGCGACGCCGAACCAGAGGCAGATCAGGCCGCCGGGAGTCACGCTGAACAACGCCGCAGTGACCAGACCGGCGAAGCCCCAGCGGTACTCACCGCCCAGCTCGAACCGCAGCAGCGTCACCGTCATCGCAGCACCGCGAAGAACGCGAGCGCCCCCGCCACCGCAAAAACCATCTCCGCGGTCAGCACCACGCGCTGACTGAGCGACATCACACACGCGATGCCGATGAGCGCGAGCGTCGGCCCGGTGAAGACGAGCCCTACGAGCCCGAACCTCGCGAGGATGACGCCGCACATGATTCCGAACAGCGCGGCCGGCAGATCTCCGCCGCGCTCGATGGTGACGAGGGTCTCGATCATGGCCTGGGGCCCATTGCATCGGCAGCGCCAGCCGACGCGCCGCGCGTCTCGCGCACTTGCCGAACGACCTGAGCTTCGCGCTCGACTTTTCGTCGAAGGGATGTGCCAATTCGTCGCATGCGCGCTCTCACGCTCGGCATCGCGGTGCTCCTCGCCGTTCCTGCGTTCGCGGACGACATCGTCCCCGGCCTCCAGATTCAGAACGTCCCGCTGCGGAACCCCGACGGCGGCAATCACACGCTCGGGTCGACGCTGGACCTGCGCTTCCTCCCCGACGGACGCATGGTCTTCATCGAGAAGGCCGGCTTCGTGAAGCTGCGCGCCACCGACGGCACCGTCACTACGGCCTACCGCTTCTGCGTCGATCAGGGCAGCGAGAAGGGCCTGCTCGGCGTCGAGGTCGACCCGGCCTTCAACGGCACGACGAATCGCCGCCTCTTCTTCTACTACTCGAACTGCAACCAGGACGGCGGCACCGACCTCAACCGCCACCGCGTCGTGTCCATCGACCTGTTGCCGAACGGCACGCTCGACCCGAGCACCGAGCGCGTCCTCGTCCAGAACCTGCGCGGCCCCGCCAACCACGACGGCGGCGCCCTCGCCATCGGGCCCGACGGCAAGCTCTACATCGGCGTCGGCGACACGGGCTGCAACGCCGCCTGCTGCCCCGCTTCGAACATGTTCCCGACCTGCCTCTCCAACGGCAACGGCAAGATCCTGCGCGTCAACCTCGACGGCACCATTCCCAACGACAACCCGCTCTTCAACACCGCGATGGTGACCGCGTGCGGCGCGACGTGCACCTCTGCCGTGAGCGCCGCCACGCAAGCCGCTCCGCGCACCGACATCTGGGCCTGGGGTTTCCGCAATCCGTGGCGCATCGCCTTCGACCCGGTCACCGGCAAGCTGTGGGTGGGTGACGTGGGAGAGCAGGCCCGCGAAGAGGTCTCCATCGTCGAGGCCGGCAAGCACTACGGCTACCCCTGGTACGAGGGCTTCATGGGCGACGGCACCTACACCTCGGCCCAGTGCAACACCGTGACGCCGGGCTCAGGCCCGTGCGCGATGCCGGTGTGGGACTGCCAGCACGGCGCCAACTGCGCCAGCATCACCGGCGGCACCTTCATCGACAGCACGCTGTTTCCCCCCGAGCGGCGGGGCTACTGGTTCGGGGACAACGCCGCCGGCGGCGCCATCTGGCTGATGCACCTCAACGCCGCCCGCGACGGCGTCGCTGACGCCGGCCCGGCCGCCGAGGTGATTGGCCACTTCAACACGCCGAACAACTACTTCCCCGTCGCCGTGCAGCGTGGCCCCGACGGCCTGCCGTACTTCGCCTGCATCAACATCATGGGCGCCGGCGGCCGCCTCACGCGCGTCGTGCCGGCCGGCTACGACGGCGGCTTCGGCACCGGCGGCGGTGCGGGCGGCGGCAGTGGCGCCGGCGGAGGCGCAGGGACGGGCGGCGGCACCGGCGGCGCCGGCACCGGCGGAGGCCTCGCGACCGGCGGCGGCGCAGGCGGCGGCTCGGGCACCGGCGGCTCCGGCGGCAGCGGGACGGGCGGCTCCGGCACCGGAGGAGCCGCGGGCTCGGGCACCGGCGGCGGCGGAGACCAGCAGGGCGGCTGCGGCTGCACCACCGGCTTCGGCGGCTTCGTGCTGCTCGCAGCGGCGGCCCTCGTCGTCCGGCGGCGCCGCCGTGGCATGATGCGCCGCTAGTGCTGTCACCTACACTCCTCCTGCTCCTCAGCCAGGTCGTCCCGCCGGGTCTGGGCTCCCAGCCCGGCGATCTCGACTCGGCCGAGCCCATCGGCGACGCGAAGCAGCGCTGCGCCAGTTGCCACGACCGCTCGATCCTCCAGCCGGAGGATCCCCAGATGTACATGCCGTTCGACGGCTGGGTCTCGTCGATGATGGCGAACTCGGTTCGAGATCCGCTCTTCCAGGCGGCGCTGTCCGTCGCGAACCAGGACGTGCCGGGCCTCGGCTCGTGGTGCCTGCGCTGCCACGCGCCGCAGGCGTACGTGCGCGGCCACACCGAGCCGCCCGACGGCGGAGCGTTCGACGACATCGACACGCAGGGCGTCACCTGTGACGTCTGCCACCGGTCCGTCCGCCCCGACGACGGCGGCTCGGCGGTGATCGGCAACGCGCAGATCTACTTCGAGCCCGGCAACGTGAAGTACGGGCCGTACTCGACCATCTCCAGCCCCGCGCACGGCGGCAGTGACGGCGGCGTCGTCTCGACGAGCGAGGTCTGCGGCCACTGTCACCAGGTCTCGAACCCGCTCGTCGCCTGGCTGAACCCCGAAGACGGCGGCGTGCTCGGCCCCCAGTTCCCGCTCGACACGACCTACGACGAGTGGAAGCAGTCGCAGTACAGCAGCGGCTCCACCGCGAAGAGCTGCCAGGACTGCCACATGCCGCGCATCGAATCGACCGACGGCGGCTCGAACGAGTTCTACATCGCGAAGTTCGGCGAGCTGCGGCCGACGCCGCGGCGACACGTCTTCGCCGGCGCCAACCTCTGGGGCCTCGAGGCCGTGCAGCGCAACGACCCGGCGAACACCGCCCCGTACGCCGACCAGTTCGCCGAGACGAAGCGCCTCACCGAGGAGCTGCTCGAGTCCGCCGCCGAGCTCACCGTCACCACGCCGTCGGCGACGAGCCCCGGCGCCACGGTGCTCGTGCGCGTGCGCGTGAAGAACAACTCCGGCCACAAGCTGCCGACCGGCTACGCCGACGGCCGCCGCATGGTGGTGCAGATGACGCTCAACGGCCGCGTCCACACCGGCGGCTTCGACGGAGGCGAGCTGCTCGACGACGCCTGGCTCAAGGTCTACGAGGCGCAGCACGGCAAGCTCGGCGTCGGCGTCGAAGAGCACCTCGCCAGGCACGACATCATCGTGAAGGACACGCGCCTGCCGCCGAGCGGCTTCCGTCCGCCGCCGGGCGCCGCGACGCGCCCCGTGCCCGGCGCGCTCTACGACAACGGCGACGGCACGTTCGCCGACCACGACGAGTTCGTCTGGGACGTCGAGGTCCCCACCACCATGCAGGACGGCCAGACCTTCGACGTCGTCGTGCGCCTGCTCTTCCAGGCGACGACGCCGCACTACGTCGGCTTCCTCCTCAACGAGAACCGCACCACCGACGCCGGCCGCAACCTCTTCGACATCTGGAAGGCCACCTCAGAGGCCGCGCCGTTCGAGATGGCGCGCGTCGAGCGGAAGATTCCCGTCCGCGTCGTGGTGCCTGACGCCGGCTCTGGCGGCGGCGCCGGCGGAGGCGCCGGCGGTGGGTCGGTCTCCACCGGCGGCGGCGGCGCAGGTGGAGGCACCGGCCGCATCGACGGTCAGTGCGGCTGCAGCTCCGGCGCAGGCGTCTTGCTGCTGGCGGTGGCCGCCGTGCTGCTGCGCCGAAAGAGGGGACCGGCATCGTTTCCGCGTCAGCGCTGAAACGCTCGTCGGGCCCAGGCGGCGGGAAAAGCAGCCTGTCCCCATTTCCGGCGCTGAAACTCCCGTGACACGCGGCCGTACGGCTTCCTGCTATGTCACCGCGCGCGCCATGCTGAAGTCCTTCAAGAAGCTCATCGCCTCGTGGGCCACCAAGAGCCTCGCCGTCGGCGCCGTGGCGACCGTCATCGACGTCTCCATCGGCAGCTTCCTCGTCTACGTCGTGCAGTTGCCGACCGCGATCTCCGCGATGCTCGCGCTCGCCATCGGCACCACCGTCAACTTCCTCGGCCAGCGCCGGTACGCCTTCAACGAGAAGAAGGTCGCCACGCCCGCGCTCCGGTGGGCGCTGATGACCGCCGCGCAGTCGCTCGTGCACGGCCAGCTCGTTCACGTCCTGCGCGACTGGTGGGGAGTCCCTTACCCCTTGGCCAAGATGGGCAGCGACGTGCTCATCTTCGGCGTTCTCCAGCTGGTGCTGCTGCGCGTGTTCGTCTTCGCCAGGCCCCGCGCCGAAGCCGCTACTTCTTCTCCTTCGGAGTCAGCACCAGAGCAAGCTGTCGAGCCTGCGCCTCCGTAGCGCACCGGTACTCCTGAATCTTGCCGGTGGTGTTCTCGAGGCGAATCACCCAGACATCGTTCTCCTGGGTCACGACGGGCTTGGCGAGGGACATGACTGACCCCGCAGCGGAAGCACCGCCCATGCCCGGCCCGCCCGCGAACGAATCCACACCCTTGAGCGCGCCCACGCTCTGCACGGTGCACGGATTAGGGCCGCAGACTTTTCAGGGCCACTCCCACGCCGACCTGTAGGCGCCTGTAGTCTGCGCGTGCTCGATCAGCCGCGCGAAGTACGGGTGCCGGCCCAGCGTGGCGGAGTCTCCGACCACGAACAGGTGCCGCTTCGCGCGCGTGATGGCGACGTTGATGCGGCGCAGGTCCTCGAGGAAGCCCAGGGTGCCCTCGGTGTTGCTGCGGACCAGCGACAGCAGGATGGCGGTCTTCTCGCGCCCCTGAAACGCGTCGACCGTGTCGACCTCGAGCTCGTCCGCGCCGAGGCGCTCGCGCAAGCCTTCGGCCTGCGCGCGGTACGGCGAGATGACGCCGACCTCGTTCGCCGGCAGCCCCAGCCGCGCGACGTGCTCGGCGACGAGCTGGGCCTCGCCCTCGTTCGTGAGGCTCTCGGTGCCCTCGCCGGCCTTCTCGTCGAAGCCCTTGCCCGCGGTGTCGATGAAGAGGAACGGCGGGTGGCCCTCGAGCCGCGCCTCGGCGACCGAGGGGTGCGCGCGCAGCTCGCCGCCGTAGCTCTCGCGCGAGGGGAACTCCATCAGCGCGGTGGGGAAGCGGTGCTGCTCTCTGAGCATCTGCTTCACGCCCTCGCCGTGATCGGCGAGCAGCCGCTCGAACAGCGACAGCTCGAGCGCCTTCGCCTGTCGCGACAGCACCGTCGGAGCGAGCTGCTTCGGGTCTCCCGCGAGGATCACCCGCTCGGCCTTGAGGAACGCCATCAGCGCGAGCGGCTCGGTGGCCTGCGTGGCCTCGTCGAGCAGCGCGGTGTGGAACCGCTCGGCGAACATCACGTTGCCCTCGAGGTTCGCGAGCGTCGAGCACACCACCTGCGCGCGCCCGAGCACCGCCGCGACCGCCTTCTTCTCGAGCACGCGCGCTTCGTCCATCAGCTTGCGCGCCTCTCCTTGAGCCTCTCGCGCGTTCGCGAAGCGCTCGCGGCTGCGGCCCTGGCCGCGCTGCTTGCGCGCGTAGCCGAGCAGGTCGAACGCGTCTTCGAACATCTCGCGCGCGATCTTGCGCGACTCGTTCTCTTCCACGAGCAGGTCGAGCGTGTGCGCCTGCAGGTGCGGCAGCACGCGGGCAGGGTGCCCGGCGCGCACCGCCTCGAGGCCGGCTTCGAGGCACAGCTCGAGCAGGTGATCGACCGCGGCGTTGCTCGCCGCCGTGCAGAGCACCCGCTTGCCCTCGCGCGCGCACTGCACCGCGACCTCGGCGAGCACGTGGCTCTTGCCGGTGCCCGGCGGGCCGTGGACGAGGAAGAAGTCGTGCGCCGCGAGCGCGCGGGACACCGCGTCGCGCTGCTCGGGGTTCAGCGGGCGCGACGGCTCGAACGACGCCGGCCGCTCGAACAGCGGAGCCTCGTTGCCGAGCAGCACCTCCCTGCGCCGCCGCGCCACGCCCTTGTCCATCGCGGCGATCTCGCTGAGCGCCTTGCGCGCGCGATCGAACGTCGCGTCGTTCGCGAGCACGTCGATGCGCAGCCGCCCTTCGTTCACGAAGTCCGGCGGCGGCCGTTCGAACGCCACCTGCACGCTCTTCGAGGTAGACCGCGTGACGATCCCCGACGGCGGGGCCTCGACCTCGGCCTTGCGCGGAGAGACGGAGACGATCTCTCCCGGCCCGAGCCGCAGCGGCAGCCGCGCGCCGTGCTCCAGCTCGAAGGTGACGAGCGACCGGCCGCCGAGCCCCGCCGACTGCTCGCGCGCCTCGACGTCGAGCAGCACACGGCCGCGCGCGACGAGCTCCGAGAGGGGAAGCTCCTTGCGGTCGAGCTGAAGCCGCGCGCGCTCCTCGGCCCGCTCGAGCTCGAGCAGGCCCTTGAGCTTCTCGAAGTGTTCGACTTCTCGCGGCACGCCCTGACCTTACACGTTACGTTCGGCCACCATGCCTAACCGCCTCGCTTCCGAGCCGTCGCCGTACTTGAGGCAGCACGCCGACAACCCGGTCGACTGGTACCCGTGGGGGCCCGAGGCGCTCGAGCGCGCCAGGAAGGAGGACAAGCCGATCCTGCTCTCGGTCGGCTACTCCGCGTGCCACTGGTGCCACGTGATGGCGCACGAGTCGTTCGAGGACGACGCGATCGCTCGCCAGATGAACGAGTCGTTCGTGAACGTGAAGATCGATCGCGAAGAGCGGCCCGATCTCGATCAGCTCTACCAGGGCGTCGTGCAGCTCATGGGGCGCGGCGGCGGCTGGCCGCTGACGGTGTTCCTGACTCCCGACCTCATCCCGTTCTTCGGCGGCACGTACTTCCCCAGCCACGACAAGTACGGGATGCCGGGGTTCCCGAAGCTGCTCACCGCGCTCTCCGACGCGTGGAAGAACGAGCGCCCCAAGATCATGGAGCAGGCCGCGCAGTTCAAAGAGGGCCTGCAGCACTACGTCTCCGTCGGGCTCGACGCGAGCGGCGGCAAGCTCACGGGCGACGACGTCGTGAAGGCCGCCGCGCTGCTCGAGTCGAAGGTCGACCGCCGGCACGGAGGCTTCGGGCGAAGCGGCCCCAAGTTCCCCAACCCGATGAACGTGCAGCTCTTGCTGCGCGGCTGGCGGCGCAGCGGTCGCCCCGAGCTCAAGTCCGCCGCGCTGCTCACCCTCGAGAAGATGGCGCTCGGCGGCATCTACGACCAGCTCGGAGGAGGCTTCCACCGCTACTCCGTCGACGAGCGGTGGCTCATCCCTCACTTCGAGAAGATGCTCTACGACAACGCGCAGCTGTTGCACCTCTACTCCGAGGCGCAGCAGGTCGAGCCGCGACCTCTGTGGGAGAAGGTCGTGCACGAGACCGTCGCGTACCTGCAGCGCGAGATGACCTCGGTGCACGGCGGCTTCTTCGCCGCGCAGGACGCCGACAGCGAAGGCGAAGAGGGGAAGTTCTTCGTCTGGACTCCGAAGGAGATCGACGCGCTGCTGAAGCCCGACGTCGCCCAGCGGTTCAAAGAGGCGTTTGCGGTCACCGACGTCGGCAACTTCGAGCACCACACCAGCGTGCTCGAGGCGGTGAGGCCCATCGACGGCCTCGAAGACGCGCGCCGCACGCTGCTCGAGGCGAGGTCGAAGCGCGTGCCCCCCGGCCGCGACGACAAGGTCCTCGCCGGGTGGAACGGGCTCACCATTCGCGGGCTCTCGCTCGCCTCGCGCGTGTTCAACCGGCCCGAGTGGGCCGCGATGGCCGAGCGCGCCGCCGACTTCCTCTTGCTCAAGATGCGCGCGGACGACGGCTCGCTCTTCCGCTCGTGGCAGGACGGCGGCCGCCTCGCCGGCATGCTCGAGGACTACGGAGACGTCTGCGCCGGCCTCACCGCCCTCTACCAGGCCACGTTCAACGTGCGCTGGCTCGAGGCCGCCGAGCAGCTCGCCGACTACGCCTGGGACCACTTCTGGGACGAGTCGCAGCGCGCGTACCTCGCTGCGCCGCGCGGCACCAGAGATCTCGTCATCGCCACCTGGGCGCTGCACGACAACGCCTTCCCCTCCGGCGCGTCGTCGCTGTGCGAGGCGCAGGTGGCGCTCGGCGCGCTCACCGCTCACGAGCGGCACCTCGAGCGGGCAGGGAAGTACCTCGAGCGGCTGTCGGACGAGATGCTCGGCAACCCGTTCGGGTTCGGGCACCTCTGGCTCGCGGCCGATGCGTTCGTCGATGGCGCGCCGGAGGTGACCATCGTCGGTGAGGCGCCCGAGCTCGTCGCGGTGCTGGCGAAGAAGTACGCGCCGACGTTCGCGGTGTGCCGCCAGGTCGGCACGACGGTTCCGGAGATCTTGAAGGAGCAGGTCACGCCGCGGCTGTCGGGGCCGTCGCCTTCGGCCTACGTGTGTCGGAACATGACGTGCGGGCTGCCGGCGCGGACGCCTCAGGAGCTCGAGAAGCAGCTGTGAAGTCTGTCCCTGCTGACTAAACGAACACCGCGGCCACGAGCTCATCGGCGCCACCCCCGCCGGTGAACTCCATGCGCGCGTCATCCAGCGCCCGACAGAACGCCCCACAGTCGGGCCACCGCTCATCGGGGGCCTTCGCGAGCGCCCGCATCACCACGTCATCGAGCCCCTTGGCGACCTTCGGCAGCGGCACCTCGCACGCGACGACCTTCTGCAACGTGACGGCATCGGACACGCCCTTGAACAGCCGCTTCCCGGTGAGCCGCTCCCAGAGCAGCACGCCGAGCGAAAACTGATCCGACCTCGGAGTCGCCTCTCCGCCCTCGGCCACCTCCGGAGAAAGGTAGGCCCACTTCCCGGGAAGCCCCTCGGTCGCGCGGGCGATGCCGAAGTCGATGAGCTTCACCTCTCCGTGCCGCGACACCAGCACGTTGTGCGGCGAGACGTCGCGGTGCAGCACCTTCAGCGCGCGCCCGTGCCGATCGCGCGCGGTGTGCGCGTGGTGCAGCGCCGAGGCCGCGCTCGCGCCGAGCTGGGCGACGCAGCCCGGCGGCAGCTTCGGCACCTCGCGCAGGTCGACGCCGTCGACGAGCTCCATCACCAGCGCCCACGAGCCGCCGACCTCGCCGAAGTCGATGATGCGCACGATGTTCGGGTGCTGCAGCTGCGCGCAGACGCGGACCTCGGCGAGGAACAGGTCCAGGAACCGCGCATCGGAGGCGAGGTGAGGCAACAGCCGCTTCACCGCGAAGCCGTCCGCGGTGCGGAAGACCTCACCCATGCCTCCGACGCCGATGCGTTCCTGCAGGAGGTACTTCACCGAACCTGCAGCACGTTCACGCTGCCGATCAACGGAGTGATCTCCGCGTTCGACTCTTCGCCGACCGCGAAGTGCGTGGCATCAGCGACCACCTGGTTGAACGTCGGGTCCAGCTGGGTCCACTCGCCGACGTACGCCTCGACCCACTCGTGCCAGTACAGCGCCGGCACCTTGTCGTCGTTCATCAGGTACACCACGCCGTCCACGCGCCGCGCCGGAATTCCCAGCGCCCGCAGCATCGCGACCGACAAGAGCGCGTGCTCGGTGCAGTCGCCCTTCATCGTCTGCAGGATGTCGCTCGCGCGGTCGGACGACGCGCCGTAGTCCTTCACCATGTTCGCGGCGACCCACTGCACGACCTTCTTCGCCGCCGCGTAGGCGTTCTTCTCGTCGCCCGCGACCTTCTTCGCGAGCTCCACGATCTTCGGGTGCGACGCCTCGACCGCGAGCGTCGACTTGAGGTTCGCGCCGCCGTTCGGGTCCGTCAGCGGCCGCACCTTGTTCTGCACCTTCGGCGGAATCGCCTGGATGGTGATCTCGACCTGGTCCTTGTCGAGCGCCTTGAACTTCTGCCGGTACGTGTCCTTGCGGAACTTCTCCGGCACGCCCGTCGCGACCAGCACCAGCTCGCCCGGAATCTCCCGCGCGATCGGCCCCGGCTCCTTCGGCAGCTTGATGCGCGTGTGGCTGAACACCTCGACCACGTCGAGCTTCTGCGCGATGTCCTTCGGCTCGGCGATCGCCTTCATCGTCCCCGCGAAGTCCATCTCGAGGATGCGGCCCTTCTCGTCGATGTACACGTCGGTCGCGACCTTCTCCTTCTCGGAGATGGTGGTGACCTTCTTCACCTTCACCGTCACCCCGCCGATGGTGCGCTCGGCCCACGGCCCGGCAGCCGGCGTCGTCGTCAGCTTGTACTGATCGAGATCCTGCGAGTCGACGACCGTGCCCTCGAGCTTCACGCCGCGCTTGAGCGCGAGGCGGTACTGGTCCGAGTCCTCGACGAGCTCCTTCGCGGCCGGCAGCGTCAGAATCTCGTTCGGCTGGTTCGGCCGCTTCCGCAGCACGCGCATGCCCTGCGCCGTCGACGTCGCCTCGAGCGTCTGGTTCCCGCCGTCGCCCTTCTGCTCGATGACGTACGAGAGCAGCTTCCCCTTGGGCTTCGCCTCGTAGATGCGGCTGTCCTTCAGGTACCGCTCGGACTTGTTGTTCCCCACCATCGCCTTCATCACGAACTCGTTCACCGACTCGAACTGGTCCGGCTTGCCGGCGACGGGGCCGAGCTTGAGGAAGGTGTAGCCGATCTTCTTCCCGTTCAGGTACAGGCCGAGGTACTCGCCCTCGGCCGGGCGGGGCAGATCGATGACGTCGGATTTCGGCGGTTCGGCGGCGAACGACGCCGTCGAGCCGACGAGCGCAACGAGTAGAAGTGTGCGGAGCATCAAGCCCGTCAACGTACCAAGGGGTGGCCGCATTTACTCCCCTAGCGTGAAATAGAACGTCGCGCCTCTGCCCACGGCCCCTTCCGCCCAGATGCGGCCGCCGTGGCGCCGCACGATGCGTTGGACGGTCGCGAGGCCCACTCCCGTTCCCTCGAACTCCGACTGGGTGTGCAGCCGCTGAAACGCCGAGAACAACCGGTCGACGAACTTCATGTCGAAGCCGGCACCGTCGTCGCGCACGAAGTACACGTGGCCGGCCGGCAGCATGCCCACCTCGATGCGCGCCCTCGGCTGCTTCGACGTGAACTTCCACGCGTTCGACAACAGGTTCTCGAGGGCGACGCCGAGCAGCCGCGGGTCTCCGCGCGCCATGAGGCTGTGCGGCACCACGAGCTCGACCTGCCGCGACGGGTCGCCGCGCCTGAGGCGCTCGACGACCGTCTTCACGATCGGCGCGAGGTCGACGATCTCCTTCGTCAGCTCTCCGCGCGAGATGCGCGCGAGCCGCAAGAGGTCGTCGATCAGCATCGTCATGCGCCGGGCCGCGTCGCGCACGCGCTTCAAGTGACCCTTGCCGATGTCGTCGAGCTGCGGGCCGTTGTCCTCCTCGAGCGCCTGGCTGAAGCCGTCGATGCTCCGCAGCGGAGCCCGAAGGTCGTGCGACACCGAGTAGCTGAACGCCTCGAGCTCGCGGCTCGTCGCCTCGACTGCCTCTTTCGCCTGCTCGAGCTCCGCGTTGCGGGCCTTCAAGCTCTCGTTCGCCTCGCGGTACCCGCGGTGCGCCATCTCGAACACGCTCGACACCTCGGAGAAGAACGCCTGCGCCGCCTCGACCTTCGACGGGTCGAGCTGCCCGCGCGCCAGGAGCTGGCCGAGCGCGTGGTGGTGCAGCGCCGAGAGGTCCATCAGGCCGTGGCCCTCGGACATCAGGGCGCGGCCCAGCTCGTACGCCGCCGACAGCGTCTCCTCGCAAGGGGCGCCCAGGTGCTGGCCGAGCGCCGAGGAGTATCGCTCGAGCAGCTCGGGGCTCACTTAAGCCGCGCCTCCGAGCCACCGCGCGACGAGCACGAGCGCGTCGTCGCTTCCCTTGCTCCAGCGCAAGAGCGACTTCTGCGCGATGGCCTTCGGCTCACCGAAGAGCTCGAGCTCTTCCCGAAAGTCGGGCCGCACGCCGTCGGTCGCGAACAAGAGCACGTCGCCGCGATGCACCGGCAGCGAGGTGGTGCGAATGCCGGCGAGCTGGCCGCCCACGACTCCTCCGACGACGAGCAGCGACTGCCGCCGCGGGTTCGCCAGCGGGTCGGCGCGCAAGAGCATGCCCTCGACGTTGCCGATGCCGGCCCAGCTCAGCTCCGAGCGGGCCGAGTCGAAGCGCGCGAGGCTCATCACCACGCCCCGCGTGCCCTTGAGCCGCTCGTGGCACCGCCGCAGCTGGTCGTCGACCGCGGCGTCGGGGCGCTCTTCGAGCACCTGCACCGCGCGCTGCGCGGCCTCGGCGGCCGGGGCGCCGTGCCCCAGGCCGTCGATGGCCGCGACGAGCGTGCCTCCGGCGAACGGCTTCACCGCGTGAGCGTCGCCGCAGTGCTGCTCTCCTTCGAGCGGCCGCACTGCGACGGCCCACTCGAGGTTCAACGCCGGGCCCATTTTTTCATCGTCACCATGGTGCCCTTGCCGACTTCCGATTGAATCTCGAACTCGTCCATCATCCGCTTCGCGCCGGGCAGCCCGAGGCCCAGCCCGCCAGCGGTGGAATAACCGTCGGTCATCGCGCGCTCCACGTTCGCGATGCCCGGGCCCTGGTCCTTCGCGATCACCTTCAGGCACCTGCGCCCGTCCGCGCCCTCGACGATGGCCAGCTGAATCTCCCCGGTCTTCGCGTAGACGACGATGTTCCGCGCCACCTCGGAGATGGCCGTCGCGATGACCGTCAGCTCCGAGCTCGAGAAGCCCAGCTGCGCGCCCAGCGCGCGGCCTTCGCGCCGCGCAGCCACGATGTCCGATTCGTGGCGAATGGGGACGCACGTCTCAGCCGCCACCGCGCGGCTCCTTCTTCCGGCGCTCGAGCAGCGCCAGGCCCTCGTCGAGGTCGAGCGCCGTGTCGATGCCCTCGAGCGTGAGCCCGAGCTGCACCATCGCGAACGCCACCTCGGGCTGAATGCCGACGATGACGGCGTTCGCTGCGCGCAGCGTCGAGACCTTCACGATGCCGACGAGCAGCCGCGACGCATACGAGTCGAGCACGTCGAGCGCGCTGACGTCGATGACGAGCCCTCGCACCCCTTTTTCGCCCACGCGCCGCGCCAGGTCCGCGCGCAGCTGGTCGAGCTCGGCGTCGTCGAGCTCGGCCTGGATGCTCACGATCAGCGTGTCACGGAGCTTGAGAATGGGCACCGGCATGGGCGGTCTCCAGAATGCGGTTCGCTTCTTCGAGGCCGCCCTGCAGATCTCCGACGGCGTTGAGCCGCGAGGCGTCGATGCCGAGCACCACGAGCGCCTGCGCGACGTCGGCCGACAGGCCCGTGATGATCGCGTGAGCGCCCATCAGCCGCGCCGCGGCGACGGTCTGAAAGAGGTGGTTCGCGACCTTCGAGTCGACCGCCGCCACGCCGGTGATGTCGATGACGACGACCTTCGCGCGGTGCTCGCGCACCGCCCGGAGCAGCGACTCGGTGAGGTGGCGCGCCCGGTTCGTGTCGATGATGCCGACGATGGGAATCAGCAGGAGCCGCTCGCGCACCTGCAGCACCGGCGTCGACAGCTCCTGAATCGACTCGGCCTGCTGCGAGATGATGCGCTCCTTGGCCTTCAGGTACTCCTCGCCGACGACGCTCATCGACTGATCGAGGTACTCGCTCTGCGCCGTCAGCGCGCGCGTGAGCCGCTGCGGCTCTTTGGCCAGCGCAGACACGAGGTGCGGAATCATCACGCGCTGGAAGGCCGAGATGAGGTCGAACCACTCGCTGAAGGGCAGGTTCATCGTCGCGTACATCTGCCCCTGCTGGCGCTGGTTCTCGAGCAAGGGCTGCCAGTTGCCCTCGACCGCCGTCTTCAACAGCTCGAGGCCCTGCTTGCGCTGCGCCTCGAGCTGCTCGGGCGGCATGCGCTGCAGCACCGCCGAGAGCCCGGGGATGGTGCGCACCACCTCCATCAGGTGCGCGTGCAGCTCGGGCTCGCGGCGAACGTAGACCTCGAAATAGTCCTTCATGCCCGCGGCGTCGGGCGGGACGAATGGTTTCATCGGCGGTAAGACTCCCCTCGGGCTGTGCGCGGATCAGATCCGCTTCGCGAGGATAATCAGGTCTTCGCCGACCTTGTAGAAATCCCTGAATCGGGATTCCTCGCGGTACTGCATGCCGGCGTAGAAGCCGCGGGTCGGGCCGTACGCCTCCATCGCCGAGGTCTCGACGCGGATGAGGCGCCCCTTGCGCCGGCGAATGTCCCCTTCCATCGCGGAGACGAGCGCGGCGCCGACGCCCTGGCCGCGAACGGCGGGAGCCGACGCGATCCAGTAGAGGTCGAAGGTGCCGTCGGTCATCGGCGTCGGCCCGTAGCAGACGTAGCCGACGACCTGGTCGTCTCTCACCGCGACGAGGACCTGGTAGTCACGGTTCGTTCCCGTGGCCGCGAGGTCGATGAGCTCGAGCGCGCATTCCACCTCGGAGGGGGTGAACGTCTCGATGTGGGCCAACAGCTCGGCGAGCTGCGGTCGATCGGTTGGCTTCAGGGGCCGAATTTCCATGGCTTCGTTCCTGTGCGAGCTCGATGAGATGCCAGGCTAAATCAGGGTAACCGATGCCGGCCGCCGCCGCTGCTTTCGCGAAGCCGGACGACGGATGGAGGTCGCAGTTGGGGTTGATGTCGATGACGAACGGCTGCCCGTCGCGGTCGACGCGCAGGTCTACACGGCCATAATCCCGGCACTCGAGGGCCTCCCACGCGGCCATCGCCGTCTCGATGCAGCGGCGCTCGAGCGCGGGGCTGAGCTGCGCGGGCTTCGCTGCGCTGTCCTGGCACTCGGCCGACGCCTCGTCCCACTTCGCCTTGTACGTGAGCACGCGGGGGCGGTTCTCGAACGCCTTGCCGTAGTGAATCTCGGTGAGCGGCAGCGCGCGGCGCGGGTTGTTGCCGAGCAGCGGCACGTAGATCTCCCGCCCGTCGATGTAGCGCTCGACGAGCGCGGGTTGGCGGAACGTTCGCAGCACGCGGGACACTGCTTTACCCAGCCCCGCGCGATCGTGCACGACGGCGTCGAAGTCGATGCCGACGCTCGCGTCTTCGCGCGCCGGCTTCACGATGAGCGGGAAGGGCAGCGTGAACGAGATGAGCTCGGCCACCGAGCGCACGAGCTGAAACTGCGGCGTCGGGACGCTGCGAGCGCTGAGCAGCTCTTTCGCCTTGTCCTTGTGCAGCGACAGGCCGAGCGCGAGCGCGCTGTTGCCCGTGTACGGCAGGCCCACCATCTCGAGCAGCGCGGGCACGACCATCTCGCCGCGGCTGTCCGCCGCCAGCGACTCGCAGAGGTTCACCACCACGTCCGGCCGCGCCGCCTCGAGCGCTTTGCCGATCGCCCAGATGTCGCGGTCGACGCCGATGAGCGTCACCGTGTGCTTCGGGCCGGAGAGCGCTTTCTCCAGCGCCGCCGCCACGCGCACGACGTCTTCGCGCGCCTCACGCCCCGGATCATCGTCGAGTAAATGGTGATCCCGATTGTGCAGAATGGCGATGCGCATGTGGGACAGTGTGGACAATTATCTCATGGAAACCGCGAAGTCTCACTCTTCGATAACCTGATACTGTCGCATACCAGGCTTCACTGATCCGCCGTTTCCCTCAAAACGGAGCTCTTTTTCCATGCCTACCTCCATTGGTCCTCGCCTGCCGAACGTGCGCGAGTCCGTGACCAACGCCGTCGAGACCGTCGCCAACAGCCAGCCCGTGCAGACCATCGGTGACGCGGCCACGTACGTCGCCGAGAAGGTCGACCAGTTCGACACGGCCGCCGCGGCTGCAGCGCGCGCGGCGCGCACGCGTGCGGGCACCCGGCTCGTCGGCGCGGTCAGCGGCGCGATCGTCGAGCGCCTGCGTCCCGGCTCGTTCGAAGCGGCGGGCAACGCGCTGCTGAGCGGCGCGCAGCGCATGGGCCTGAACCCCGGCGTGCTGCGGGGCGCGCAGAACGTCGCGGGCGCGGCGCTGCACGGCGCGGGCATCGCGGCCATCGGCTACGACGCGGTTCGCAGCTTCACGGACACCAAGGCCGACTTCGGCAGCCGCACGGCGCAGGCCGGCGCGGCGCTCGCCGTCGGCGCGGCGACGTTCATCCCCGGCGTCGGCACCGGCATCGTCATCGCCGACGTCGTCACCGGCGGCGGCGTCACCGGCGGCGTGAAGGGCCTCGTCGCGCTCGGCGACGCGGCGCTCACCGGCGATCGCGACGCGCTCAACTCGTGGGGCGAGCAGGCCCGCAACGGAGACATGGGCTGGCTCATCAAGGCCGCCGCGAACAACAAGACCATCGCGAACGCCACCGGCCATGTCGCCGAGGCGGTGATCAGCGGCGTCGGCACCGCGCGCCGCGCCGTCGGCAACGCGATCGCGAACCCGCGCCAGGCCGCGACCAACGTCGCCAACGCGATGACGAACGCGGCGACTTCGGCGCGCAACGCCGTGAGCTCGGCGTTCTCGTCGGGCTGGCGCGCGCTGACCTCGTGGTAATGAGCAGCCTGTCCCCTTTTTCCGGCTGGCGGTGCTAGACCGCGGCGCGTGGACGAGATCTCGAAGTCGCGACTCTTCGATCCGACGACGCTGCCGCCGATTCGGCTGTCGCCGGCCGCCGTTCACCACCTCGCCGCAGAGCTGAAGCCGTCGAAGGCGTCTCCGCTGACGGCGCTGCTTCAGCTTCAGGCCGAGCCGAGCCCCGCCGAGCTCGACGAGCTGGGCATCCCGCACGCGAAGCGCGGCGGAGGAGCTTCGCCCTCGGCGAAGGGCAAGGCGTACCGGCAGGCGCTCGAGACGCTCGCGGCTCCGGAGCAGACGGTGTTCCTGTCCGAGATCGCGGCGGGCACTCCGCCGATGACGCTGAAGCTGGTGATGGGGCTCGAGCGCGTGGTGCTCGCCGACGTCGACACCGCCGGCCTGCAGCTCTCACCGCCGATGAGCTACCCCGAATTCGTGAAGTCGCTCGCGCGGCACTTCGAGAACACGCTGATGTTCGCCGAGCAGCGCGCGTTCTGGCCGTCGCAGCTGCGCGTGCTGACCGGGCTGTTCAGCGCCGACAGCGGGGCCGTCGAGCCCGAGGCCACCGGCGCCGCGCTGAAGGCGCGCTTCGAGAAGGTGGGCATTCCCGCGGCCGAGCAGAAGCAGATCCTCGACGAGCTGGTCGCGAGCAAGACCGTCGTCGCGAAGCCGGGCGGCGCCTACGCGATGTCCGACAACACGGCGTTCTGGCTCACGCGCATGGGCACCGGGCAGATCGGCGAGCTGCTCTGCGTGCTGCACGACGAGCAGGGCAGCTCGACGCCGTCGACGACGCAGCTGCGCTTCGTCGGCCCGCCGAAAGATCGCGTGACGATGGTGACCGTCTCGGGCGAAGAGCTCAAAGGCCTCGCGGGCGACGCTCCTCCCGAGCCTGCCGGGGTCGTCTGCCAGGTGATGGATCGCCCCACGCTCACCGGCTTCCTCGAGGCGTTCCTCGGCGTCGCGCCGGCCTGACACGTTTTTGCCAGTGCGCATCCGCGATCCGATTCACGGCACCATCTCCGTCAGCGACGAGGAGAAGGCCGTCGTCGACAGCCGCTTCTACCAGCGGCTGCGCCACGTGCGGCAGCTCGGCTTCGGTGAGCTCGCCTTCCCCGGCGCCACGCACACGCGCCACGCGCACTCGCTCGGGGCGATGCACGTCTCGTCGCGCCTGTTCGACGCGGTGGCCGAGCGCGGCTCGCTGTCACTGTCTGTGCGCGCGAGAGATCGCTTCCGCGCCGCGGTGCGCCTCGCCGTGCTCTGCCACGACCTGGGCCACATGCCGCTCTCGCACGCGAGCGAGAGCATCGCTCCGGCGCGGTCGAAGCTGCGCCTGCCGGGGTGGCTCGACGACGGCGAGCGCGAGCAGGCGGCGCACGAGGACTTCACCGTGCGGATCCTGCTCGACTCGGCGCTGACGCCGGTCTTGCGCGCGCGCTACGCCCCGCTCGACGTGACGCCCGAGCACGTGGCGTCGCTCATCACCGGGTGCGACCCGCCCGGCGGCTCTCCGTTCGTGGACGGTGGTCACGACTGGTCGCCGCTGTTGCGCGCGCTCGTCAGCGGAGAGCTCGACGCCGACCGCATGGACTACCTCTTGCGCGACTCGTTCTTCACCGGCGTGAACTACGGCCGCTACGACTTCGACTGGATCGTGCAGAACCTGAATCCGGCGTCGAAGGACGGGAAGGTCTTCCTCGCGCTGTCGAAGGCTGCGGCGTTCGCGTTCGAGGACTTCCTGCTCAGCCGGTACCACATGTTTCTCTCGGTCTACTACCACCACACCGCGGTGAGCTTCGATCACATGCTCAAGGCCTGGTACGGCGAGGCCCGCGGCGAGTTCGAGATCCCCGCCGACCCCGAGGCGTTCGTGCTCTGCGACGACGTCGCCTTGTGGCACGCCCTGCGGAAGAGCTCGAACCGCTGGGCCGAGCGGCTCGTTCAGCGGCGCGGCTTCAAGCGCGTCGCCGAGTTCACCGAGCGCGACACGGCCTACGACCTGAAGGCGCTCGAGGCGGCGCTCGACTCCGCCGGCGTCGAGCACTTCGCGGTCGAGTCGCGCGGCGTGCTGTCGCGGTATTTCGAGGCAGGCGCGCGGCCTCCGCTGTACATCGTCGACGTGTCGTCGGGACGCCTGACCGAGGTGCAGAGCTACACCCCGCTGTACCAGCGCTACGCCGGAGCGGTGCGGCTGTCGCGCCTCTACGCGCGGCCCGACCAGGCGGAGACGGCGCGACACGTGGTCGGCAGGTTGACTGGAGCACACGCGTGAGCGAGCTCCTCGCCGGCATGCAGCCTCTGGAGCCCGTCGTCGCGGCTCCGCGTGACGCGGCCGCCGTCGTGCTGTTTCGCAAGGTGCAGCGCCCCGCGGAGCCTCGCCGCACGGCGCCTCCTCCGACGGCGGAGGTGTTCTGGCTCAAGCGCGAGGCGAAGCTCCAGTTCGCCGGCGGCTTCTACGCCTTCCCCGGCGGCAAGGTGGACAAGGCCGACGCGGGCGTGCCGGTCGAGGGCGCCTCGGGCATCGACGCGACGCTGCGCGTCTCGGCTGCGCGCGAGCTGTTCGAGGAGACCGGCGTGCTGGCCGCCGCCGGGACGCTGCCGGCGCAGGCGGACCTCGATGCCGCGCGGCGCGAGCTGCTCGAGAAGAAGGTGACGTTCGCTGCCGTGCTCGAGCGCTTCGGGTTGAAGCTGCGCGCGGCCGACTTCCCCGAGTGCGGGCGGTGGGTGACTCCGCCGCACCTGCCGGTGCGGTTCGACGCGCGGTTCTACCTGGTCGAGGCGCCGGAAGGCTCGAAGGCCGAGGTGTGGCCGGGCGAGCTGACCGAGGGCGAGTGGATCTCGCCGAACCGCGCGCTGTCGCGGTGGGCCGACGGCAGCGCGCTCTTGCACCCGCCGAACGTGCACGCGCTGCAGTCGCTCGCGGCGTACCGCGGCAACGTCGAGCCGGTGATGAAGGCGCTGCGCGCGCCGACGTACGTGACCGACTTCATCGCGCGGCGCATCGAGTTCCAGATGGGGATTCGCATCTTCCCCCTGCGGACGCCGACGCTGCCGCCGGCGGCGCACACGAACTGCTACGTGGTCGGCAACAGCGAGCTGCTCATCGTCGACCCCGGCGCGCCCGACGAGGCCGAGACCGATCGGCTCATCGCGTTCCTCCGCGAGCTGATGGGCGAGGGCTACAAGCCGCGCGCCGTGGTGCTCACGCACCACCACGGAGACCACACCGGCGGCGCCGCGGGCGTGATGTCTTCGCTGTCGATTCCGCTCTGGTGCCACCCGCTCACCGCCGAGCGCATGGGGGTGAAGGCCGAGCGGCTGCTGGGGGACAACGAGCTCATCGTGCACGGCGGCATGGATCTCATCGTCCACCACACGCCGGGGCACGCCCGCGGGCACATCGTGCTCGAGCACAAGGTGTCGCACGCGATGATCGTGGGCGACATGGTCGCCGGCGTCGGGACGATCGTCATCGACCCGCCGGAAGGCGACATGGCCGAGTACCTGCGCCAGCTGCAGCGGATGAAGGAGCTCGGGGTGCGGACCATCTATCCCGCGCACGGGCCTCCGATTCCGGACGGGCCCGCGAAGCTCGACGAGTACCTTGCGCACCGCGCCTGGCGCGAGGGGAAGGTGGTCGGGGCGCTGACGCCGGCGCTGCAGCCGCTGAGCGAGCTGGTGCCGAAGGCGTACGACGACGTGCAGAGCTTCGTGCTGCCCCTCGCCGAGCGGAACACCATCGCGATCCTCGAGAAGCTGATCGCCGAAGGGAAGGCGCGCCGCGACGGCGACCGCTACGCGCTGGCATGAAGAAGCTGTGCGCAGCGTGGGGCGTGCTCGGCGTCGTGGCGATGCTCTTCGAGGCGCTCGCGCGCCTGACGAAGCTCGCGTGGGAGGGCGTGGTCGTGCAGTTCGCTCCGCTGCCGTTCGCGGTCGCGGTCGTCTGGTGCCTCGTCAACGCGTATGCGGAGGGGTACCGCGGGTTTCAGAAGCGGTTCGTGCCGCAGGCGCTCGACCGCGCGTTCTCGATCGACACGTCGTCGGTGGTCGAGGTGGTGCTGGCTCCGCTGAAGGTGCTCGGCATCTTCCGCACCGAGCGGAAGGTGATGATCCGCGCGTGGATCATGGTGGTCGGCATCAGCCTGCTCGTGCTCGCGGTGAAGCAGCTCTCGCAGCCGTGGCGTGGCGTCATCGACGCCGGCGTCGTCGTCGGCCTGGGGTGGGGCACCGTCGCGATGGTGGTGGGGCTGGTCTTGCGCCTGAGGAGGCCCGCGTGAGCGCAGCCGCATCCGTGTCTCGTGGGTGTCGCGCACGAGATTGTGCGACCTTGGCGAGGGTGTTCGCTCCGGGGAACGGCGAAACAGCCTCTTGCGACGCCGGTATCCGTGGTCTCGCCGGAGAGCGGTGATAGGGAGCGCCCCATGGCTCTCCCCAAGCTCGTCTATTTCGCGTCGCGCGGTCGCGCCGAAGTCATTCGCCTCGTCGCTGCGGAGGCGGGCGTCGCGTACGAGGAAGAGAACTTCAAGCCCGACCAGTTCGCAGCGCTGAAGCAGAGCGGGCGGCTGCCCTTTCAGGCGGTGCCGATCTGGGAAGAGGGCGGGTTCACGCTGGCGCAGAGCGCGGCGATCGCGAATCACCTGGCGCGGCCGGCGGGCCTGCGCGGTGCGACGGCGCGCGACGAGGCGCTCGTCGATGAGGCGCTGGGCGCGGTCGAAGACGTCCGCAACGAGCTGCGGAAGCTGATGACCGCCGAGCCGGCGAAGCGGCCGGAGCTCCGCAAGGAGCTCAACGACAAGGTGCTGCCGCACTGGTTCGGCATGCTCGAGCGGCTGCTCGGCTCGAACGAATACCTCGTCGCCGGAAAGCTGAGCGTGGCCGACCTCGCGCTCTGGTACCTCATCGAGATCGCGCGCGACAACGGGTTCGGCTCGGCGCTGTCGGACACTCCGAAGCTGAACGGGCTCTTCGAGCGCGTGGCCGCCCGTCCGCGCATCGCCGAGTACCTGAAGTCGCCGAAGCGCTGGCCGCTCACGAAGCTGCCGGGCTGAGCACGGCCACGGTGCGTTGCAGCCGCGATGGACTCGACTCGGCGAGGTCTCGGACTGCGTACCCGCTACGGTTGAATCGCGAACACCGGCGCGCGGCCGTTGCTGCCCGGGCCCACGGCGACGAGGCAGCCGTCGGGGCGTACCGCGAGCGCGACGACGCGCACGCCCCGAAGGCGCAGCGAGCGCAGCTTCGTCTGCAGCGTCGCGTCGACCTGGAGCAGCGCCGTGTCGGTGTTGCCGGCGCCGGCGTCGTACGTGATGTCCGGGTTCGCGAAGTCGCCGTCTGAAGGCGGCGAGCTGACCGTCACCCAGAGACCGCCGTCGGTGGCGTCGAGGTCGACGCCGTTGGTCTGCGGACCGGTCGTGCCGGTGAGGCACCTCAAGTCGGTCAGCGCTGCCCCGCTCACGCGCGCGAGGTACGGCACCGGAGAGGTCTGCGAAGCGCCGGGGCACGCGAAGCCCGCCGGGTTGGTGCCGGCGTCATTCGAGCGCGTCTGGCCGATGATGCGGTTGCCCGGGGCGACGCGGGTGACGCCGTCGTTGGCCGCTCCGCCGATGCGCCGGGCGCGGACGGTGCAGCTCAGCTCGGTGCAGAGCCCGCCGTCGACGAACTCGACGTGCATCAGGTCGCTGAACTGCGGGTCGGGGTTGCCGGCGAGGTCGCCGCTGTTGTCGCCGAAGGTCGAACCGAACGGCGAGCCGTCGTCGAGGAAGCCGGCGCCGGTCTCGGGGCCGTTGCTGCCGATGCAGGCGACGCGGACGCGCAGGCCGCCGTCGGCCTCGGAGCTCACCACCGCGTTCATCAGGTCGGGCGAGTCGAAGCCGCCCCCGCCGTGCTTGGGGCCGACGTCGAAGCTCGAGTGCGAGTCGGTCGAGCCCGTGAGGTGAATGACCGTGCCCAGCGTGGGGTGCACGAGCTCGCGCAGGTCGGTGGGCTCGTCGTCGTCGTCGCCGCCGATGCACGTCTGCAGCAGCGGGTCACCGTTCTGCAGCCGGACCTTGAGGAGGAGCACGTCGCGCGCGCCGTGGTGGTTCGAACACGCGTTGCCGCCCGCGTTCGCGTACCCGGCGACGAGCAGCTCACCGTCGAGCGAGCGGACGGCACGCGTGAGCTGCGCGCCGGTGCCGTAGCCACGCTGCCACATGATGCGGCCGCTGCCGTCGAGCCGCGTCACGTAGGCGCCGGTGCCTCCGCCGTCGGGAAGGGTCCCGGTGGAGATGCCGACGACGATGACCGTGCCGTCGGCGAGGGCGAGCACGTCGTTGAGCTGCGTGGAGATGCCCACGCCGAGGCTCGCGCTCCACGCGCAGTCGCCCGTCGAGCTCCCTCCGCCGGTGGCGCTGCCGCCGCCGGTCGCGCTGCCGCCGCCGGTGGCGCTCCCTCCGCCGGTGGCGCTGCCGCCGCCGGTCGCGCTGCCGCCGCCGGTCGCGCTACCGCCGCCGGTGCCGCCGTCGGGCGAGTCTGGGTTTCCACAGTTGCAGCCGCACATCCACAGCAGCATCACCGCGGCAGGCCACCACCTCGTCGAGCGCATGGGCGCAACTCATCACGGCCGGAGGCAGTTTCATCGCAGAATCGCGAGCTCTAGCGGGCCCTCGCCCATCAGCTCCAGCGCCGCGGGGGGCGACCCAACGGGGAGCAAACGACTACGCGTTCGCGCGCGCCTTGAGCCAGAGCAACGGCGCCAGCGCGACGAGCACCTGCGGCACCAGCGTGAAGCCGTCGGGGTGCAGCCCGAGCGCGGGCAGCTCGACGAACGGCACGGGCAAGAGCGGCAGCACACCGAGCTCCTGCAGGCCGTGCATGGCCTTGCCGAGCAGCACGACGGCGGTCGCCACCAGCATCACGGTCGACGCGTTGAAGAGCGTCTTCATCGGCAGCTTGAAGCCGACCTTCGTGACGAAGACGACGAGGCCGCCGACGAGGACGAGGCCTACGGCGGCGCCGTACATGGCGCCTTGGGGTGAGTCTCCGGCGAGGCCCTCGATGAACAGCGCGGTCTCGAAGCTCTCGCGGCCGACGGCAGTGAAGGCGATCACGAACAGGCCCATCGCCGAGCCGCCGCCGAGCGCGCCGGTCATCTTCTCGCGCAGCTCTCCCATGAACTTGCTCATGTTGGCGCGCGCGTTCAGCCACAGCGCGGCGTAGAGCAGCATCGCGACGGCGAAGAAGCCGACCAGCGTCTCGACCCACTCGCGGTCCGCGGCGGCGAGCGCCTCGTGCCCGAGCACGAAGGCGGCGATGCCGGCGACGAGCGCCGAGATCCACCCGGCGTGCACGATGCGCGCGTGCGAGCGGGCGTCCATCTTCTTCAGCACCGCGAGCAGCGCGCCGACCACGACGAGCGCCTCGAAGCCCTCGCGCAGCAGGATGAGCATCGCCGCGATGAAGACGCTCCAGAACCCCGAGGCGGCGGAGCTGCCGGCGGTCTTGTCGAGCAGCTCGAGCAGCGCGCCGGCCTCGGAGCCGAACTCGCCGGTGCCGGCCGCGAGCCGCGTGCGCGTGAACGCCCGCTCGAGCTGCGCGACGCGCACGGCATCACGCGCGCGCAGCATCGGCTCGATGGGCTCGAGGCCCTCGAGGTACGCGTCGACGATGGCCTGGCGGGCGGCGTCGACCTTCCCGTCGTGGTGCAGCGCGATCGCCTTCTCCACGCCGTCACGCGCGGTCCACAGCTGCGCGGCCTTGTCGAGCGGCGGAGGCTTGCGGCGCAGGCACGCGACGGCGTCGGCGCCGAACGTCTTGCCCAGCTCGCCGTCGGTCATCGTCGCGAGCTGCTCGAGCGTGGCGCGCGGCGGCTCGCCCTTGCACGGAGGCTGGCGGAACGTGAACAGGAAGAACGCGACCGCCCACCGCTCGTCGTCCGAGAGCTGCGGGAAGGCCGTCATCGCGGTGCCCTTGAGGCCGAACGTGGTGGTGTTGAGGGCCTTGAACGGCGTGAGCGTCTCCATGCGCTCGGCGTCGTGGAAGTCGGCGGGCGGCGGCTTGAGCGTCTTCGCGACGTCGGTCTGTGCTCGGCCATCGGCGCCGTGGCAGACGGCGCACGTCTTGTTCCAGAGGGCCTCGCCGCTCTCGAGGTCGGGTGGCCGCCGCGGCGCCTGGACGACGTGGCCCATCGCGAAGACCTCTTTCGCGAGCGCGCCGCAGTCGCGCGCGACCGCCTGCGGGTCGTCCTTCGCCTTCACGCGCGCGGCGATCGCCTCGAGGCGCGGGACGAGCGGAGCGGCCTCGGGGCCGAGCTCCTTCGCCGCCTGGATGGCTTCGTCGGCGAAGCCCGCCTGCTCTTCGAGCTCGGCTTCGTTGTTCGAGGCGACCGCGGCGGGGTAATCACCCTCGAGGTACTGCAAGAGGCCGGCGAGGCGCGCCCAGGGCGAGACCGCGAGCAGGGTAAGAGTCGTCAGCACATGCAGCACGCGGATCTCCTTAGTTGATAATGATATTCAGAATCAAATTGGGCGAGGCGCGGCGCTGATGCTCCAGCGGTACGTGCTCAAGGAGATCGCGCTGCCGGTGCTGGCCTGGCTCGGGCTGCTCGTCACGCTGATGTGGGTGATGGCGGTGCTGAAGGGCACCGAGGTGCTCTTGGGCTCCGAGGTGACGGCGTGGGACTTCGCGCGGGTGTCGGCGTTCTTGATGCCGCACTTCGTGGCGCAGGCGGCGCCGATCGCGTTCCTGCTGGGGCTGCTCATCGGCCTGGGGCGGCTGTCCGAGGACAAGGAGCTGGTCGCGATGCAGTCGTTCGGCGTCGCGCCGCGGCGCTTGTGGGCGGGGCCGATGCTGCTCGCGCTGGGCGTCAGCGTGGTGCTCGCGGTGCTCGCGTTCGGCCCGCAGCCGCTCGGGCTGCAGGCGGCGCAGCGGCTCGCCGGAGAGATCATCAAGCGCAACCTCGTCGGCGACGTGAAGCCCGGCGTGTTTCACAACCAGCTCAACGCGGTGACGCTCTACGTCGAGCACGTCGAGGCGCCGGGCCGGTGGGGCAACGTGATGGTCTACGACGAGCGCGTGCCCGACGCTCCGGTGCTGCTGATGGCCGCCGGGGGCCATGTCGTCGAGGGGCCCGAGGGCGCGCCGCTGACGCTCGAGCTGAAGGACGGGGCGCTCTACCGCTCGCACGGCGACGCCGACGCGCGGGTGCAGTTCGAGACGGCCACGCTCTCGCTCGGAGTCGAGGAGGCCGTCTGGCAGAAGAACCGGTTTCGCGCGGTGCGCGACGAGCTGACGCCGTTCGAGCTGCTCGCTGCCGCCGGCTCGGAGGACCAGTCGGTGGCGCGGCCGATGGCGGTCGCCGCGCACTGGAAGCTCGGGCAGGTGCTGATGCCGCTGTCGTTCGCGCTGCTCGGCGTGCCGCTCGGCCTGCGGCGCCGCACCTCGGGGCGCGCGCGCGGAGCCATTCTGACGCTCGGTGGCTACGCGGCGTTCTACGTGGTCGCGCAGGTGAGCACGTCGCTGGGCGACAAGGGCCGGCTCGCTCCGTTCCTCGCGGGGCAAGCGCCCAACCTGCTGTTCGTGGCGCTGGGGCTGGTGGCGCTGTGGGTGATGGATCGCCGGGGGCTGGCGCGATGAGCCCGATTCTCACCCGCTACGTGATGCGGCTGTACCTGGGGGCGGTGGCGCTGGTCGCCGCCTCGGTGCTGCTCGTGTTCCTGGTCATCGACTTCGGAGATCGCCTGAAGCTGTACGTGGGGCACTCTTTCGCCGAGGTGGCCGAGCTCTACGTGTGCAAGCTGGCCGTCACGCTCGGGCAGTTGATGCCGGCGGCGATGCTGCTGGCGGCCGGCATCGCGCTGACGACGCTGAAGCGGCGCGGCGAGCTCGATGCGATGCGCAGCATCGGAATCTCGCCGGCTGCGCTCGTGGCGCCGATGGCGGCGTGCGCGGTGCTGCTCGCGGGCGGCCTGGTCGCCTTCGACGAGCTCGTTGCGGGGCCGGCCGGCGCGCGCGTCGACCGCCTGATGCTCGAGCGCTTCGGCATCTGGGGCGACTACCGCTACTACTACGGCACGCAGGCGTGGCTGCGGCACGGCCCGTCGATCTTCCGCGTCTCGCGCGTCGCGGGAAAGGTCCTCGAGGGCGTCACCGTGTTCCGGCTCGGCGAAGGCTTCGCGCTCTCCGAGCGCGTCGACGCCGACACCATGCAGCCGCGCGCGGGCGGCGGCTTCGAGCTGAAGAACGCGCGCATCCGCGACTACGCGCACGAGCCGCACCTCGTCGTGCAGGAGCGCGAGGGCACGCGCTTCAACCAGACCGACGCCGACGCCTTCGCGATTCGCCCCGGGCGCCCCGAGCAGATGTCCACCGCCGAGCTGTTCGAGCAGGAGCGGCTGCGCGCGGCAGCCGGCCTGCCGACGATTCGCTTGAGGCTCGCGCGCCACGGGCGGTACAGCTACCCGCTGCTCGGCGCCGTCGGAGCGCTGCTCGCGGCGGGCCTCGCGCTGCGGCGCAACCGCAACGCCGTGCTCACCGTCGCGCTCGTCGAGGGCCTCGCGGTGTCGGCGGCGATGTGGGGCGTGCTCGTGGTCGGGCGGGCGCTGGCGCTGTCCGAGCGGCTGCCGCCGATCGCCGCGGCGTGGGGGCCGGTCATCGCGCTCGGGCTCGCGGGGCTCGTGCTGCTCCGCCGCATGGAGCGCGCGAGCTGATGGTAGAGGTGCGCGGCCCATGACCGACGCCCTGCGCACCTTCTACCCGCCCATCGAGCCGTACCGCACCGGCCGGCTCGACGTCGGCGACGGCCACTCGCTGTACTTCGAAGAGTCGGGCAACCCGAAGGGCAAGCCGGTCGTCTTCCTGCACGGCGGCCCCGGCAGCGGGACCGAGCCGCGGCAGCGCCGGTTCTTCGACCCCGCGCACTACCGCATCGTGCTGTTCGACCAGCGCGGCGCGGGCAAGTCGACGCCGTTCGCGTCGCTCGAGAACAACACCACGTGGCACCTCGTCGCCGACCTGGAGAAGCTGCGCCAGGAGCTCGGCATCGAGAAGTGGCAGGTGTTCGGCGGCTCGTGGGGCTCGACGCTCGCTCTGGCGTACGCGGAAGAGCACCCCGACCGAGTCACCGAGCTCGTGCTGCGCGGCATCTTCCTGGTGCGCAAGTCGGAGATCGACTGGTTCTACCAGGGCGGCTGCAGCGCGCTGTTCCCCGACGCCTGGGAGGACTTCCTTCAGCCGATTCCCGAGGGCGAGCGGGGCGATCTGGTGCGCGCGTACTACCAGCGGCTGGTGAGCCCCGACCCGGCGGTGCGCCTGCCGGCGGCGCGCGCCTGGAGCGTCTGGGAAGGCCGCACCAGCTACCTGCAGCAGAGCGCGGCGATGATCGCGAAGCACGACCAGGAAGACTTCGCGAACGCGTTCGCGCGCATCGAGTGCCACTACTTCATGCACCTGGGCTGGCTCGACGGTGAGCGCAGCCTGCTGAGCAACGTGCACCGCATCCGCCACATCCCCGCGGTCATCGTGCAGGGGCGCTACGACGTGGTGTGCCCGATGGAGAGCGCGTGGGCGCTGCACCGCGCGTGGCCCGAGGCGCGGCTCGACATCAGCCCGGCGGCGGGGCACTCGGCGTTCGAGGTGGAGAACGTGCATCGGCTGGTGACGGCGACCGACGGGTTCCGCTGAAGTTGCGAACGGGCGCCGTCTCGTCGTACGTGACACTCCGACGCAAAGGGGACGTGAAGGTCATTCATGCGTCGCAGCTCCGCCCTCCTGGTTCTCTTTCTTCTCCCGGTCGCCTGCACGTGCGGCGGTGGTGAGCTGCTGACGTCGGAGACGTCGGTGGCGGACTGCTCCGACAACGTCGACAACGACGGCGACACGCTCGTCGACTGCAAGGACCCCGACTGCCGCAACGTCGCGCGCTGCGCGAGCGGAGGCACCGGCGGCGGCGGCGCGGGGGGCGCGGGCGGCGGCGGCGGCGAGTGCGGCACTCCGGAAGACCGGGCCGGCTGCGCGTGCGCGACCGTCGGCGAGACGCGGCCGTGCTACCGGGGGCCGACCATCACGCGCAACACCGGCACGTGCGTCGACGGCACGCAGACCTGCACCGCGTCGACGAGCGGAGAGCTGGGCGCATCGTGGAGCACCTGCTCGGGCGACGTCGTGCCTACGCCGGCGGAGATCTGCACCGACACGCTCGACCACGACTGCAACGGAGCGAGCGGCTGCTCGGACGTCGGCTGCTCCACGGACTCGCGGTGCATCCTCGAGTGCGCGCCGGGGCAGACGCGGCCCTGCTACTCGGGCCCGGCGAACACGTCGGGCGTCGGGGCCTGCCGCGCGGGGGCGCAGGCCTGCAACATGTCGAACCGGTGGGAGGCGGCGTGCACGGGGCAGGTGACGCCGGTGGGCGAGTCGGCGCTGTGCACGAACAACGTCGACGACGACTGCGACGGCCGCACCGACTGTCAGGACGTGGACTGTCTGTTCAACCCGAGCTGCGCGCCGATGCTGTGCACCGCGAACACGACGCGCGCCTGCTACGACGGGCCGCCGGGCACGCAGGGCGTGGCGGCGTGCATGGGCGGCACGCAGACGTGCGCCGCCGACGGGCGCAGCTGGGGCACGTGCATGGGGCAGGTGCTGCCGATTCCCGAGGCGGGGCGCTGCAGCGACAACGTCGACAACGACTGCAACGGCTCGAGGGACTGCGCGGACCCGGCGTGCGGGACGGCGGCGGCGTGCTGCACGGTGCCCGACGGGGGCCCGGTCGACGGCACGATCTACGCGCACTCGGCGACGGACCTGTACGTGGTGAACCCGAACGGCTGGAGCGTCACGCGCGTCGGCGCGTTCCAGAACGGAGATCAGATCACGGACATCGCGGTGACGCCGAACGGGAACCTGTACGGCATCTCGTACGACACGCTGTACAGCATCAACAAGACGACGGGGCGCGCGACGCAGGTGGCGATGCTGAACGGCGGCGCGAACAACGGCATGACGTTCATCGCGCGCGGCGACCTGCTGGCGGCGGACACCGCGGGCGACGTGAAGGTGATCAACCCGTCGAACGGCAACGTGATGCAGCGCGGGAACTTCGGGTCGAACCTGTCGAGCGCGGGAGACCTGGTCGCGGTCGCGAACGGCACGATGTACGGCGTGTCCTCGACGACGGCCGGCGGCAGCAGCGCGTCGACGGACAACGTGTTGATCCGCGTGGATCAGAACACCGGCGTGGCGAGCGTGGTGGGGCCCATCGGCTTCGGAGACGTCTGGGGCCTCGCGTACGTGAACGCGAAGGTCATCGGGTTCACGACGGCGGGGCAGATTCTGCAGATCGACCCGGCGACGGGCGCGGGCACCCTGCTGGCGACGCGGTCGGTCGTGTTCTGGGGCGCGGGAATGTCGCCGCTGGTCGAAGCGAATCAGTGTCCGTAAAGCAGTTGAATCTGCCGATCTCGGACGACACAATCGTTCAGGTCTCCAAGATGGACGCTCCGTTCACCTCTCCGCTGCCGAAGGTCACGCTCGTGAAGGGCTTCGGCAACGACACCTTCGACAACGCCGTGGCGACGGCGCGCACCTGCTACAACAGCCGCGTCATCACCGCCGCCGACGTGGTGAAAGACGAGAAGGCCATCGCGCTGCGCGACCGCATCGCGAAGGAGACGTACGAGGCCGGGCACCACACCACCATCCAGCACGCGACCTTCCAGTTCACGCTCGAGAACGTGAGCCGGCAGGCGATCTGGTCGTTCCTGCACAGCCACCCGTTCTACAACTCCGAGCAGGTCAGCCAGCGCTACGTCGAGGTGCGGCCGGGCAACGTGGTGCGGCCGCGGCTGCCGGCTGCGCTCGACGTCGTCTACACGGGCGCCGTCGAGCGGGCGATGGGCGCGTACCAGCAGCTCATTCAGCTGCTGCTGCCGCGCGTCGCCGACGAGTTCTTCCGCATCTTCCCGGCGCGCAAGCGGGCCCCGGAGAAGTGGCAGCTCGGCCTCAAGAAGAAGGCGCAGGAGGTCGCGCGCTACGTGCTGCCGATCGGCACGTTCGCGCACCTGTACCACACGGTCTCCGGGCTCACGCTGCACCGCTACCACCGGCTCTGCCAGCAGATGGACGTGCCGACGGAGACCGCGCTGATGGTGAAGGCGATGGTCGACGAGGTGAATCGCGTCGACCCGCTCTTCTTCCGCAACATCGAAGACCCGCTGCCGCAGGACCAGACGCTCGAGTACCGGGCGCTGTCGCAGCTCGGGCGGCTGAAGGCCGGCAGCGGCCCGCGCGAGTACCTGCGCGAGTTCGACGCCGAGCTGGGCCCGCGCCTGTCGCGCCTCGTCGACTACAAGGTGAACGCTGAAGGAAGCGTGGCGCAGGGCGTGCGCGACGTGCTGGGCGCCACGAAGGCCGAGCTGCCCGACGCGGCGGCGCTCGAGAAGGTGCTCTCGCCCCGCGAGAACCCGTACTTCGGCGAGTCGCTGGTGCTGACCACGATGTCGAAGCTGACGCGCGCGCTCTCCCACGCGCACTACACGTTCCAGAAGAAGCTCTCGCACACGGCGGACAGCCAAGATCAGCGTCACCGGATGACTCCGGCGTCGCGGCCGGTGCTGCACGCGCACTTCCTGCCGGGGCAGGTCGACGCGGTGCTGCCCGACCTCATCGCGCAGGTTCCGGCGGCGCGCGCGCTGTACGAAGAGACGAACGCGGCGACCTGGGGGGCCATCGAGCAGCTCCTGCACGGCGGCGTCAGCGAGGAGATGGCGCTGTACCTGCTGCCGAACGCGTTTCCGGTGCGGTTCCTCGAGTCCGGCGACCTGTTGCACCTGCACCACAAGTGGGTGCACCGCCTCTGCTACACCGCGCAGGAGGAGATCTGGCGCGCGTCGGTGGAAGAGGTCTCGCAGGTGAAGGCCGTGCACCCGCGGCTCGCAAGACACATCCAGCCTCCCTGCACGCTTCGCAAGGAGGCTGGCATCACTCCGTTCTGCCCCGAGGGGCCGCGGTTCTGCGGCGTCCCGGTGTGGAAGATGGAGCTCGAGCAGTTCCAGCGGCTGATCTGAAGCGACCGAGGGCGGGCCAACGACGCCCGCCACTCGTGCGCTGCGCTTTTTGGACTACTTCTTCGCCGCGGCCTGACCGGGCGCCTTGGGCGCAAGCTCGGTGACGAAGTCGATCTTCACGTCGTTGCCGACGACGAGCTGGTTGTTGGCCATCGGCATGTTCCACTTCAGGTTCCAGTCGAGGCGGTTGATGGTGCCGGTGGCGATGGCGCCGCGGACGGGGGCCTTGGTGAAGGGGTTGGTGACCTCGGGCAGCAGCGTGACGTCGAGCGTCGCTTCCTTCGTCACGTCGCGGAGCGTGAGGTCGCCGGTGACCTTGAGCCGGTTCTCGCCGGCCTTCTCGATCTTCTTCGACTTGAAGGTGGCCTTGGGGAACTTCGCGACGTCGAAGAAGTCGGGGCTCTCGAGGTGAGCGTCGCGCTTGGCCTCCTGGGTCTGGGGCTTCACCTCGATGGCGAGATCGACCTTCGAGCGGGTGAGGTCTTTCTCGTCGAGCTCGACGGTGCCGGTGGTGCGGCCGAGGGTGCCGCTGACGTCGCTCACCATCATGTGCTTCACGGTGAACCGGGCGGACGTGTGCGAGGGGTCGAGCTCCCAGGTGCTGGAGAGGGCGACGGCGGCGACTGCTGCGATGACGGTCATGGGGGGTTCCTTGAAATGGGTGGAGACAGCCACTCCAAGACGCGCGGCAACAATTGGCGTTTCACACTCACTGCGTTGCAAAAGTGCAACAGACCGGGGTTTACGAAAAGCGTATGTGTCGTAAGGTGCCCGGCTGATGAAGCTGGGAGGTCCCCAGGCCCGCGTCCTCGAAGCGCTCCGGCGCCGCGGCGGAGCCACGGCCGAAGAGCTCGCGCGGGAGCTGGGGGGCGGGGCCGTCGCGATGCGCGTGCACCTGAGGAACCTGCTCGCGGCGGGGCTGGTCTCCCACGAGGAAGAGCGCCAGGAGGTGGGCCGCCCGGTGCGGCGCTTTCAGCTGACCGCCGCGGCCGACTCGACCTTTCCGAAGCAGTACGAGCGGTTCGCGGTCGCGCTGGCCGACGCCGTCGCCGAGCAGCTCGGCGAGAAGGCGCTGAAGGCGGTGCTCGACAACTGGCTCGACCGGCTCGAGCCGTACCTGAAGGCGCGGCTGCCGGACGACCCCGACGAGCAGCTCGATGCCCTCGCGAAGCACCAGTCGGCCTTCGGGTTCATGGCGTCGGTGAAGACCGGCAAGGGCGAGGACCTGCTGCTCGAGCGCAACTGCCCCATCGCCGCGGTGGCGGTGCGGTTCCCCGTCATCTGCGAGCGCGAGGCCGAGCTGTTCGAGCGGGTGACGGGGCGGAAGGTCACGCTCGAGTGCTGCCAGGCGAAGGGCGACGCGGTGTGTGAGTTCTCGATCCAGGCGCGGAAGCGTTCGACTGGCGCTAAGAAGTCGGCGTGACCGCCATCTACACGAAGACCGGAGACACCGGAGACACCTCGCTCTTCGGCGGAGGCCGCGTCGGCAAGGAAGACGAGCGCGTCGAGGCCTACGGCCAGGTCGACGAGCTCAACTCGGCGATCGGCGTCGCGCGCGCTGAAGGCCTGGGCGAGATGGACGCGCTCGCCGGCGACCTGCAGAACCAGCTGTTCACCGTGGGCGCGGTGCTCGCGACCCCGGCGAGCAGCAAGGCGGCGGCGGCCATCCCCAAGCTGAACCCCGAGTGGACGACGGCGATGGAGCGCGCCATCGACAAGTTCGACACCGAAATTCCTCCGCTCGCGAACTTCATTCTCCCGGCCGGGACGAAGGCGGCGGCGGCGCTGCACCACGCGCGCACCGTCTGCCGCCGCACGGAGCGGCGCGTCGTGCCGCTGCTGCGCGCCGGCAAGGTCGGGACCGAGACGATCACGTATCTGAACCGCCTGTCGGATCTGCTCTTCACCATGGCCCGTGTCGCGAACCACCGCGCGGGCGTGAAAGACGTGCCCTGGGTGCAGCCTCCGAAATCCTGAGCGCAGCGGCGCTTCGTGGGCTCGCGCTGGAGGCAGGCTTCGAGCTCGCCGGGTTCGCCCGCGCCGAGCCGATTCCTCCCGACGCGCTGGTCGGCTGGCTCGAGGCGGGGTTCGCCGCGGACCTCGACTGGATGCGCTCGCGCGTCGAAGAGCGGCTCGACGTGACGCGGCTCTTGCCCGGCGCGCGCACCGTCGTCGCGCTCGCGTGCAACTACCACCGCGGCGACGAGCCCTCGACCATCGCGCGCTACGCGAGAGGCCGCGACTACCACGCGACGATGCGGCAGCGGCTGCGCGGCTTTCGCCGGCGCCTGCGCGAGCGGTGGCCGCAGGTGAAGGACTACGGCTCGGTCGACGCAGCGCCGGTGATGGAGAAGGTCTGGGCGGCGCGCGCCGGCATCGGCTACGTCGGCAAGAACGGCTGCTTCATCACGCCTCAGTTCGGGTCGTGGGTCGTGCTCTCGGCGCTGATTCTCGACGCCGAGGTCGACGCGTACGGAGACGGCCCGGCGGCGGATCGCTGCGGCCGCTGCACGCTGTGCATCACCTCGTGTCCGACCGGCGCCATCGAGCCGGGCGCGCGCGTCGACGCCGGCCGCTGCATCTCGTACCAGACCATCGAGAACGCGTGCGAGGTGCCGGAGCACCTGCGCGAGGCGCACGCGGGCATGACGTTCGGCTGCGACATCTGCCAGGACGTGTGCCCGCTCAACGACTCGCCGGTGCTCGCCGGTGAGCGGTTCGCGCCCCGGCCCGTCGCCGCGCTCTCGGCGCTGCAGCTCGCCGGCATGACGCGCGAGCAGTACGCGCAGTGGATTCCCGGCACCGCCATGGCGCGCGCGCAGTACGACGGGCTGCGAAGGAACGCGGCGTACGCGCTCGGCGCGGCGCGCGAGCAGGCCGCGCGGCCCGTGCTCGAGCGCCTCGTCCGGGACGAGCACCCGGCGGTGAGAGAGGCAGCGGCGTGGGCGCTGAAGCGCCTCGCGTGAGTTCGACCGTGAACGGCCGGGATCGGGATCGCGAGCGGAAGACCTCGCCGGTCGTCACGCTCGCGCTGCTCACGCAGACGCTGCTGGCCGTCGGCACGTACCTCATCGGCAAAGAGGTCACCCAGCGCCTCGACGCCATCACCGTCATCTGCACGCGCTCGCTGCTGTCGGCCGTCTTCCTCGGGGGCGTCATCCTCGCGATGGGCCGGCCCTTCCTGCCGCCGCGCCAGCTCATCCCGAAGCTCGTGCTGTTCGGCTTCCTCGCCGGGCCCATCAACCAGGGCGCGTTCCTCTACGGGCTCTCGAAGACGCACCCGGCGCACGCCTCGCTGTTGTACGCGCTGACTCCGGCGGGCGTGTACCTCGGCGGCCTGCTGCTGGCCCGCGAGCGCCGCGAGAACCGGCGCGTGCTCGGCATCGCGCTCGCGTTCGCCGGAGTCCTCGTGCTGCTCTTCGGCAAGGGCCTCGCCGAGGCGCGCGGCACGCTGGAGGGCGACGCGTGGGTGCTGGCCGCCGTCGTCGCGTGGATCGTCGTCACCATGGAGGGCAAGCAGCTCGCGGCGGAGATCGGCCCGCTCAAGGCCTCGGCGTGGATGCTGGTCTTCGCCGGCGTCTGGGTCGCGTTCGCGGCGCCGTTCCTGCTCGACGCGCGCGCGCTCGGCGCCGCCGAGCCGCTCACGCTCGCCGGCGTCGGGTACCTCGTGCTGCTGTCGTCGGTCGCCTCGTACCTGCTGTGGAACTTCGCGCTGTCGCGGGCCGATGCGTCGGCCGTCGCGGTGTTCGCGAACCTGCAGCCGGTCGGCACCGCGGTCGCCGCCTGGGCGATTCGCGGCGAGCCGCTGACCTGGGTGATGGTCGCCGGAGGAGCCCTCGTCCTCGGTGGCGTCCGCCTCGCCTCGCAGGTGGCGCGGCCTCGCGTCGAGGCGGTGGGGCAGGCGTGAGGCCGCCGTGCGCCTCGCTGCTGGTGATGGCCGCGTGCGCGCAGCCGGCGCCGTGTCCCATCGCAGGAGACCTCGCGCAGCCGCCGTCGCTCACGGTGACGCAGCGCCTGCCCGACGGCGGCGCCGAGGACGTGCGCGGCACGCTGTACCTGCAGGTGCCGGCGCAAGGCGGGCACGTCGTCTTCGTCGGCGTCCGCGTGCAGAACCTGGAGGCGTGCGGGCTCGAGCTCTCGGCGGCGCTCGTCGACCCGATGACGAATCGGCTCGAGACGGAGGAGCGGCGGCGCGTCGACCTCGGCCCCGGCTTCATGTCCGACCCTGCGGACACCGCGAACTTCGCGAACGTGCCGGCGTGCCCGAACTTCGGCACGCGCGACATCGCCGGGCCCCAGTGGAACCTCGCCGTCGAGGCGAAGCAGCGCGACGGGCGTGCCGCGACGGCGACGCTGCCGGTGGTGCTGTCGTGCGAGACCGGCGGGGAAGACTGCGCGTGCGAGTGTGCGGCCGGCTACGTGCTGGGGAAGTGCGGGAGGCGCGACGGCGGGTAAGCAGAGGGTTCGGGGCCAGCACCGTCCACGCTGCGCGCCACTTCGCTCAGGGTGAACGGAGGCTCATCGCTTCCCGTTCACGAACCCGGCGAGGAAGTCGATCTTCCCCTCGGCGTCGAGGTGCATCACGTCGACGCCGTAGAACAGCGTGCGGCCGCCCTGGCGCGAGAGGATGACCCAGTCCCACGTCATCCACCCGCCGCCGGCGTCGGCCATGCCGGTCGTCGCGTTCACCTGCGTGCCGAAGACGAGGTTGCGGAAGCGGCCGATCATCTGGCTCACGCCGTCGGGGCCGGTCCAGTCGTTGGTGCCGTCCACGTAGCGGCCCTGCTCGGCCCACACCGCTCTGAGCAGCGCGAGCCGCGCGGCGTCGTCGTCGAGGTTCCAGGCCTTCGAGTAGTAGACGCCCTGCCACGGCATCGGGTCTCCCTGCACCGGCACCGGGAGCTCGATGGCGCGGGCGATGCGGTCGTCGGCGCGGCGCTGCAGGAGCACGCTCGTGCCGTCGCCGAGCTTGAGCAGGCTCACGTCGTGGTGGCGGTAGAGCTCGAGCTCTCCTTTCGGCTCGAGCGTCGAGAGCAGCTTCGCGCCCTCGTCGCGGCCGCGCACGGCCTGGCCGGCGCGAACCACCTCGGCGTCGTCGGCGAGCAGCGGCGCGAGCTCGGCGGGCGCCTGCGTCTTCGCGCGCACGAGGTCGTGCAGCCGCTGGTCGGCCGTGCCGGGCAGCACCGCGGGCGCGCAGCAGCACAGCAGGAGAAGAGAGACGGGCCGCCCGAGTGTTGAAGCCACGAATCGCGCTCTACCACTGAGCTACGGGCCCGTGAGAGTGGACCCGGCTGGATTCGAACCAGCGACCTCGTCCTTGCAGAGGACAATGATTGGGCGTGTAGGGCCTCAACTGCCGGGCGGCCCGCGCTGCGAGACGCGGGCGCCGCGGCAGCCTGACGCGCCGTCACTTCGTGTTCGGGTGCAGGCCCGGCGCCTCGCGGCCGGTGCGGGCGACGTATTCGGTGTAGCCCCCCCCGTAGGGCACGGGGCCCTTCGGGGTGAGCTCGAGCACGCGGTTCGACAGCGCGGCGAGGAAGTGCCGGTCGTGCGAGACGAAGAGCATCGTGCCCTCGAAGTCCTTCAGCGCGCCGATGAGCAGCTCGCGCGTCGCCATGTCGAGGTGGTTGGTCGGCTCGTCGAGCACGAGGAAGTTCGGCGGGTCGTAGAGCATGAGCGCGAGCACGAGCCGCGCCTTCTCTCCGCCGGAGAGCACGCGCACCGACTTCTCGACCTCGTCGCCGATGAAGCCGAAGCAGCCGGCGAGCGTGCGCAGCGAGCCGAGCGAGCTGCGCGGAAACGCCTCGACCAGGGTGTCCTGCACCGACCTGGTGCCGTCGAGCACGTCCATCGCGTGCTGGGCGAAGTAGCCGAGCTTCACGCTGCCGCCGATGACGACCTCTCCCTGGTCGGGCTGCGAGGCGCCGGCGGCGAGCTTGAGCAGGGTGGACTTGCCGGCGCCGTTCACTCCGAGGACGCACCAGCGCTCTTTGCGCCGCACGAGGAAGTCGAAGCCGTCGTAGACGACCTTGTCTCCGTAGGCCTTGCGGACCTTGGTGAGCTTCACGACGTCTTCACCGCTGCGCGGGGCAGGCTTGAACTCGAAGTCGACCTTCTGCGCGCGGCGGGGCGGCTCGAGCTTCTCGATCTTGTCGAGCTTCTTCACGCGCGACTGCACCTGCGCGGCGTGCGAGGCGCGGGCCTTGAAGCGCTCGATGAAGGCGAGCTCCTTCGCGAGCATCGCCTGCTGGCGCTCGAACGCGGCCTGCTGCTGCTTCATCATCATCTCCTTCTGCTGGGCGTAGAAGTCGTAGTTGCCCGAGTAGGAGATGAGCTCGCCGGCGTCGATCTCGATGATGCGGTTGCAGACGCGGTTCATGAACTCGCGGTCGTGCGAGGTCATCAGCAGCGCGCCGTCGTAGTTCTTCAAGAAGTTCTCGAGCCAGATGAGCGACTCGAGGTCGAGGTGGTTCGAGGGCTCGTCGAGCAGCATCGCGTCGGGCTTCATCAAGAGGATGCGCGCGAGCGCGACGCGCATCTTCCAGCCGCCGCTCAAGGCTCCGACGTCGCCGTCGATCATCGACTCGGAGAAGCCGAGGCCGGCGAGGATCTCGCGGGCGCGGCCCTCGAGCGCGTAGCCGCCGAGCTGGTCGAAGCGCGCCTGCACCTCGCCGAAGCGCTCGACGAGCTTCTCCATCTGGTCGGCCTTGTCGGGGTCGGCGAGGTCGTGCTCGAGCTGCTTGAGCTCGGTCGCGACCTCGGAGACCGGGCCCGCACCGTCCATCACCTCGGCCAGCACCGGGCGACCCTTCATCTCGCCGACGTCCTGGCGGAAGTAGCCGACGCTCACCCCCCGGTCGATGCTGACCTGCCCCTCGTCGGGCTGCTCTTCCTTCATCAGGTAGCGGAAGAGCGTCGACTTGCCGGCGCCGTTGGGGCCGACGAGGCCGCACTTTTCACCGCGGTGAATGGCGGCGGAGGCGCCGATGAAGAGGATCTGCTTGCCGAACTGGGCTGCGATGTTGTCGAGACGGAGCACGGGGAGGGGTCCCTTTAACACCACGTCCCGCTCTGGGAAGCCGGAGGCCGAGGAGCCGGGGACGGTTTCTACGGGGACGGTCTCTTCGGGGACGGTCTCTTCGGGGATGGGAACGACTCGACGGGCCCGGGTGCGTTCACGGGAACGTTCACTGGCAGGGGGACCGGAACGCGCACGCTCAGAGCGCTTCGGGGTCCCACTCGTCGAGCGCGCGCTCTTTCTTCTTCGGCTTCTCCGGCTCGGACGAGGTCGACTTCTTCTTCTCCGGCGGCGGCGCCGGCTTCTCTTCCGCCGCGGGCGCCGGTTCTGCTCGCGCCGTCTCTTCCTTCTGCTTCTTCGGCTCCGGCTTCTTCTCTTCCTCGAACTTCATGTCGTACCGCGGGTCGTCCGAGGCCTTCTCGGGCTCCTTCTTCTTCTTCGAGTCGTTGAGCTCGTCCGCACGCGTCGCCGTGCGCTTGGGCTGCTCTTCTTCGCGAGACCGCGATTTCGCGGGCTTGTCGTCGGGGACGATGGCCGTCTTGCGATTGTCCTCGCGCAGGTCGTCGTCGCGCTCCGGCTTCTTCTGCAGCGCGCCGTCGTCGAGCGCGTTGTTCTTCGTCTCGAAGTAGCGCTCTTTGCACTCGTTCGCGACCCGCTTGCACTTGTCGATGCACTTCGCGAGCTTGAGGCGCTCGCTGTCGCGCGCGACCATGCCGTGCTTCAGGGCGCAGCTGTCGTGGCAGTCGCTGTAGTCGTCGTTGCACTTCGTCGCGTCGTCGACCTGCGCGAACGCGAGCAACGGCGCAAAAATCACACAGTGGAATACGAGCGCGCGCACGGGGATTGCTCGGAATCTAATCATGATCGCTCTATCACTCGTACTGTGGGTCAACGCGGCCGCGACTGAGGCTGTTCCGCCACTGAAGACCGGCGACATCGTGCTGCAGGCGTCGCGCTCCGAGCGCGCCGAAACCATCCGGAAGGTCACGAAGTCTCCGTATTCTCACGTGGGTATCGTCGAGGTCGCGAAAGACGGCGTGTTCGTCGTCGAGGCCATCTCTCCCGTCTCCCGCACGCCCTTCGAGAAGTGGAGGCGCCGCGGCATCGACGGCCAGCTCACCGTGATGCGGCCGCGGCTGGCGCCGAAGCTGCTGAAGGCCGCCATCGAGAGCGCGAAGCACGAGCTCGGTAAGCCGTACGACAGCCGCTACGCGTGGGACGACGAGAAGCTCTACTGCTCGGAGCTGGTGGTGAAGGCCTTCGAGCGCGCCGCGCACGTCACCTACGGAGAGCGCGTGCGGCTCGACCAGCTGCACCTCAACTTCTTCGAGAGGGCGTTCGCGGCGAAGGAAGGCGTGCCGCTCTCGCAGGAGGTCGTGCCCCCCGGCACCCTCGCGGCCGATCCGAAGCTCGACGTCGTGTTCAGCGACGTGGTCGCTTCGCGCTAGCAGGCTGATGAGAAACGAGCGAACGGCACGAGGTCGAGGCGCCGGCGAGGACCGCGCGGAGCGTACGTCGTCTGGTACGTGAGCACGGACCGGAGCCGGCAACGAAGAGATCGGGCCGTGGAGCCGTTCTTCATCAGCCTGCTGGTCCGTATTAGGAGGCTTGGGCGATGCCTGAGCTCCCCGAAGTCGAGATCGCACGCCGCACCCTGGTGAGGTGGTTTCACGGCCACTCGCTCGTCCGCACCGAGGCCGAGAAGACGCGCACGTTCCGCAGCGGCAAGCCCGCCGACTTCGCGAAGCTGCACGGCCCGCTGACCAGGGCCGATCGCCGCGGCAAGTACCTCATGCTCGAGTTCGGAGACGCGGGGCTCATGGCCCACCTCGGCATGACCGGGAAGTTCGTGAAGCGCCCCGCCGGCACCTCCGAGCCCCACAGCCGCGCGCGCTTCGTGCTCGACTCGGGCGACGTCATCCACTTCAAGGACCCGCGGCTGTTCGGAGAGATGTTCCCCGCGCCGTCGTCGAAGCTCCGCGAGCTGCCCGGCGTCGCGAAGCTCGGGCGCGACCCGCTCGTCGACGGCCTCGACTGGAAGCAGCTCAAAGAGGCCATCGGCTCGACGAAGCTGGACTTGAAGGTCGCGCTGATGGACCAGACCCGCCTCGCCGGGCTCGGCAACATCCACGCGGCCGAGGCGCTCTACCGCGCCGGCCTGCACCCTGGCCGCAAGCCGAAGACGCTCTCCGACAACGAGTGGAAGGCGCTGACGAAGGCGATCCACAAGACGCTCGCGTTCGGTCTCGAGGAGCAGGAGGGCGAGGCCGACGACGAGATCCAGTACGTCGAAGAGCCGGGCGCTCCGAACCCGTTCCTCATCTACGGGCGCGCCGGAGAGCCGTGCAAGAAGTGCAAGACGAAGGTGAAGAGCTATACGCAGGCCGGGCGCACCACCCACTTCTGCCCCACGTGCCAGTCGAAGAAGAGGAAGCCATGAAAGCCAAAGGTCTCGATCACGTTGCCATCGCGGTGAAAGATCTCGACGCGGCGATCGCGCTGTACCGCGACGCGCTCGGCCTCGAGCTCGCCGAGATCGAAGAGGTCCCCGAGCAGCAGGTGCGCACCGCGATCTTCGGCCACGGCATGGGCCGCGTCGAGCTCATCTGCCCGACCACGACGGACAGCGGCGTCGCGAAGTTCCTCGAGAAGCGCGGCGAGGGCCTGCACCACATCTGCATCGAGGTCGACGACATCGAGGGCGCGATCGCGGCGCTCAAGGCGAAGGGCGCTCCGATGATCGACGAGAAGCCGAAGATCGGCGCGGGAGGCGCGAAGATCGCCTTCGTGCACCCGAAGGGCTTGAAGGGCGTGCTGACCGAGCTGAGGCAGGGCCCGCCGAAGAAGTGACTTCACGCGTCAGCGCTTCTTGCGCTTCGCCGGCTTCTTCTTCGCGCCGCCCAGCTTCGGCAGCGCTCCGTTCACCGCCGGCATCACGCGCACGAGGTGCTGCTTCACGATGAGCACGTTGAGGCCGTCGCGCAGCATGACGATGTACGGCGACGGCTCGTTCAAGAAGTCGCTGACGCGCTCTTTCCCCGGCGGGCGCTCGTCGCGCATGAGCGCCTCGAACGGCGGCCGGCCCTTGATCTGCACCAGCACGCGGTGCTCGACGAACGTGATGCCGGGCGGGCTGTTCAGCGGCTCTTCGTAGAACAGCGCGTGGATGCACGCCTTCGAGAAGAGGTCGACGCGGCCCTCGGCGAGCACGGGCAGGAACGCCTCGGGGCCGTTCATCAGGTCGAGCACCGTCTCGTGCCCGCTGTGAGACCTCGCGAACGGAGCGACCAGCAGCGTGCCCTTCTCGTCTCCGTCGAGCGTCCACACCTCGACGTCGACGCGCTTCTTCTGGATGTGAAAGTCGCTCATCGCCCCGGGACCTTCTGCGCCGCGGCGGGGGCCTCGTCGCCTTCACCCGGCGGCGTCAGGCCGCGCTCGCGCAGGAACTCGCGGAAGTTGTCCTTGTCGACGGCCTTGTCCAGCGCGTCGCCCGGCTCGACGAGCTCGTCCTCGACGAACTTCTTGAGCGTCTCGTCCATCGAGACCATGCCCTCCTTGCGGCCCTGCATGATGGCGTTGGTGATCTGAAACGACTTGCCTTCGCGGATCATCGAGCTGATGGCGAAGTTGCTGAACATCACCTCGACCGCGGCGATGCGGCCGCCGAGCTTCTTGCGCAACAGCTGCTGGGCGACCACCGCGCGCAAGACGCCAGCGAGGCTGTTGCGGACGCCGCTCTGACGGTCGACGGGGAACGCGCTGATCAGGCGGTCGATCGTCTTCGCCGCCGAGTTCGTGTGCAGCGTGCCGAACACGAGCACGCCCGTCTCGGCGGCGGCGAGCGCCGCGGAGATCGTCTCGAGGTCGCGCATCTCGCCGACGAGGATGCAGTCGGGGTTCTCGCGCATCGCCGAGCGCAGCGCCGGAGCGAAGCCCTCGACGTGCGTGCCGACCTCGCGCTGGCTCAAGATCGCCTTCTTGTTCTCGTGCACGAACTCGACGGGATCTTCGATGGTGATGAAGTGCATCGCCTGCTTCGCGTTCATCTCGTTGATGATCGCGGCCAGCGTCGTCGACTTGCCCGAGCCCGTCGGGCCGGTCACGAGCACCAGGCCCGCGCGGAGCTCGGTGATGCGGTTGAGCGTGTCGGGCAGGTTCAGCTTCTGCAGGCTGACCAGCGCCGAGCTCAGGTTGCGCATCACCGCCGCCATGCCGCGCTGCTGGCGGAACAGGTTCACGCGGTAGCGCGAGACGCCGGGCAGGTCGTACGCGAAGTCGACGTCGCCGCTGTTCATGTACTGCGTCCACAGGTGTGGCGGAGTGATCGGCTCGATGAGCGTGCGGAAGTCGCCGTCCGACAGCTGGCGGTAGCGGATCTCGTTGATGATGCCGTCGATGCGGAACATCGGCGCGCGGCCGACGGAGAGGTGCAGATCGCTGGCACCCCAGTCCTTCATCATGCGCAGGAAGCGGCCGATGCGATCGTTCGGGCGTGGAGCTTGGACCGGAGCAGGCACGGTTCGTTCAGACCTTCTTCTGTTGAGCGAGGGGAGGGCGCTGCGGAGCGGCGGCCCCGGGCGCGGCGGGTCGGGCCGGCATGCCCGGACGGGCACCGGCGGCAGCGGCCGGCGCGCCCGGCTGCGCCGGTGGAGCAGACGCGCGCGGCGCCGGAGCGGCGAGCGCCTTCGCGAGGTTCTCCCGGCTCTGCGCGAACTGGAGCGCGACGTCGGGCGCGATGAGGCCGGCGCGCACGCGCTCTTCGAGCGAGCCGTCGAGCGTCTGCATGCCGATCGAGCGGCCGATGGTCATCGTGCTCGCGAGCTGGAACGTCTTGCCGTCGCGGATCAGCGAGCGCACCGACGAGCTGCTCATCATCACCTCGTACGCCGCGATGCGGCCCTGGCCGTCGGCGCGCGGCACCAGCACCTGCGAGACGATGAGCTTCAAGCTCTCGGCGAGACCGCCGCGCACCTGCTGCTGCTCGTCGGGCGGGAAGGCCTCGACGAGCTTGTCGATGGTCGGCGCCGCTCCGATGGTCTGCATCGTCGCGACGACGAGGTGGCCGGTCTCCGACGCGAGCAGCGCGAGGCGAATCGTCTCGGGGTCGCGCATGTCGCCGACGACGATGATGTCGGGATCTTCGCGCAGCGCCGCGCGCATCGCCGACGCGTAGGTCATCGAGTCCTTCCCGATCTCGCGCTGGTTGATCAGCGCCTTCTTCGACGTGTGCAGGAACTCGACCGGGTCCTCGAACGTGAGCACGTGCGCCGCTTTGGTGTCGTTGATCGTGTTCACGAGCGCGGTCAGCGTCGTCGTCTTGCCGGAGCCCGCCGGCCCCGTCACGAGCACGATGCCCTGGTGATACGTGCCGATGTTCCCCAGGTGCTTCGGCAGGCCGAGCTCGGCCAGCGTGGGCGCGCGGTTGGGGATGCTGCGGAAGACGCCCGCGTAGCCGCGCTTCATCTTGAAGACGTTCGCGCGGTACCGGCCGACTCCGGGGATGGAGTAGCAGAAGTCGACGGCGCCCTGCTTCTCGAGGATGGGGGCGCGCACCGGGTCGAGCGTCTCGAACAGCACCGCCTTCGACTGCTCGGGCTCCATCTTGTTCTGCCCGATGCGCTCGAGCGTGCCGTTGAGGCGAAGGATGGGCGGCTCGCCGGGCGTGATGTGCAGGTCGCTGCCGCCGCGCTCGCGCACGTACGCGAGCATCTTCTCGATGGGCTTGGTGAGGTCCTTCGACGAGACGACCATGCCGTTCGTGGCGCGCTGGTCGCCCGAGCGCGCGCGGCCGATCTCGACCGCCTTGAGCCGCACGTCGACCGAGGGGTCTTTCTGCGCGACCGCGGCGAGCGCGGCGTCGACGCTGGGGTCCTTGATCGGCTGCAGCGCGCCGACCACCGCGCTGCGCACCTCGGCCGACGGGTCGCTGAGCAGGCCGACGAGCGTCGAGGCGGCGGGCGCGCCGATGCCGGACAGCGCGTCGATCGCCGCCCACTTCGCGTCCGAGTCGTTCAGCATGTCCTTCAGCGCCGGAATCGTCTTCGGCTCGCGCAGGCGGCCGACGGCCTCGCACACGACGATGCGCACCCACCAGTCCGGGTCGCGCAGCATGCCGACGAGCTGGCCCACCGTGCGCGGGTCCGCGTAGGCCTCGAGCAGGTAGACGGCCTGGATGCGGATGTCGCTGTCGGCGCTCTTGCACAGCGCGACCGCCGACTGCAGCAGCGCGTCGCCGACGGCCTTGAGCGCCTCCATCACCGTCTTGTGCTGATGGCCGGTGAGCGTCTTGCAGAAGGTGAGGACGCCGAGCAGCAGCTCGCCGGGGTTGCCCGACGAGAACATGCTCTGCACGAGCTGCTTGCGCTGCTCGGGCTCTCCGACCAGCAGCAGGCGGCCGAGCACGCGCGGCTTCACCTCGGGCGGCGCCTTCGAGATGTACTGCTGCAGGTACTTGCCGGCGAAGTCGCGAATCTCCTTCGAGTCGTCGGTGCTGAGACGATCGAGCATCACGCCGAACACGTCTTCGCCCGGCATGTTCGCGAGCAGGCCCACCGCTTCTTTGCGGACCATCGCCTCGCGGTTGCTCGAGGCCTCGATCAGCACCGGCCGCATCGACTCGGCGCCGCGCGACTTCACCAGCCGCCGCAGCGCGGCGATGCGCTGCGGCGCCGGCGCGTCGTTCAAGGCGCGCTCGAGGTACGCGTCGGAGACCGCCGGCTGCAGCTCGAGGATCAGCTCCCACAGCCTGCGTACCGTGTCGGGGCGCGGGCGCGCGAGCTGCGCATCGACGGCTTTCACGACGAGCTCGTCCTTGCACTTCTGCAGCACCTTGATGCCGGTGCTCACGCCCTGTGTGCGCTCGAGCAGGTCTTCGAGCAGGTCGGACGTCGCGGCGGGATCAGGCCGCGCCAGAAACAGCTGAGCGGCGCGGGAGTTGATCGCGGCGTCCTCCGACGTCAGCAGGGGGATCAGCTCCTGCGGCGCCGGCGCCGACTGCGTCAGCTGCAGCAGCAGCTGCTGCTTTTCTTCTTCTTTGAACTTGCCGGCCGCGAGCCTGCCGACGACGGACTTGTCTCCACCGAGCTTGAAGCCGAACACGCGGATCCAATTGGAGACCGGGCGCGGCGCGGGCACAAGTCCGTGACCGGGCATTTTTCGCGCCCAAACGACGCAATCGACCGCGTCATCGCTCGTCTTTTTCGCTTTCAAACGAAAGGGAGCGGTGGTTTAGCTCGCGCGCCTTCATGCTCCGGACACTGCTTGCCGCGTCGTTTTTCGTGTCGTCGCTCGCGTCTGCGCAGGTGGACGGCGGCACGCTGATCCCCTCGGCCGAGACCGCGACGACCGACGTCGACACGCTCAAGCGCGACCTCGAGGCCGCCCGCAAGGAGATGAAGGACCTGCGCGAAGAGATGCGCGCACAGCTCGCGAACCAGTCGGTCGCCCAGGGCTGGCAGGACGACTGGGTGCCCGAGAAGCGGAAGCTCGAGACGTTCGTCCCCGACGGCTACCTGCGCATCCGCCCCGAGCTGCTGTACCACATGGACCTGGGCCGCGGTCAGGACCCGAGCGGCTACGAGCTGTTCCCCCGCTCGCCGGCGTCCGCGCGCGACCGCACCATCGCCGGCGTCAACATGCGCTTCCGCTTCGAGCCGACGTTCAACGTGTCGGAAGAGGTCCGCATCCGCACGCAGATCGACATGCTCGACAACACGATGTTCGGCTCGACGCCGGACTACGGCTTCTCGCGCGGCCTCGCCACCGGCTACGCGTGGGACCGCGACGAGTTCGGCATCTTCTCGCAGTCGCAGGTGCCGCAGTCGAGCGGCATCAACGCGCTGACCGACTCGATTCGCGTGAAGCGGCTCTGGGGCGAGGTGAGCACGCCCGTCGGCATTCTGCGGTTCGGCCGCATGGGCAGCCACTGGGGCCTCGGCATGCTGCACAACGACGGCAACCGCCTCGATGACGACCTCGGCGACAACGTCGACCGCATCATGTTCGTCGCCGAGCCGGTGAGCGGCTGGTACGTGACGCCGATGATCGACTTCAACGTCGAGGGTCCGCAGACGACCCGCGACACGGGGGCGCCGATCGATCTCTCGAACTCCGACGACGCGCACTCGCTGATCATCGCGGCCGCGCGGCGCGACACCGACACGCAGGCCAAGGCGAAGATCGAAGCGGGGCAGACGGTGTTCAACTTCGGCGTCCGCTTCGAGCACCGCTGGCAGAAGAACGACCCGAACGACTACTACGGCAACCCGTTCTTGAACGAAGACGGCCCCGAGTACGGCCGCGGCGGCTACTCGGGCTACGTCCAGCGCTTCGCGAAGCTGTTCATCCCCAACCTGTGGGCCAAGGTCGAGCGCAAGGAGTTCCGCGTCGAGCTCGAGTTCGCGTCGATCTTCGGCGACGTCACCAACCGCGCGACCGTCGGAGCGACGAGCCACCTGCCCGAGAACCGGCAGGCGCTGGGCATCTTGCAGTTCGGTGGCGTGCTCCAGGCCGAGTACCGGCTGCTCGATCAGGCGCTGCGCATCGGCGTCGAGCTGGGCTTTGCGTCGGGAGATCAAGCCTACGGGTTGGGCAATCGCCCCCGCCGGCGCACCGGCCTTCCGAGCGGGAACACGCAGCGCGGCGACATCGACGGCCGGCAGTACCGGTGCGACGTCTCCGACTGTCCCGATGATCAGATCCGCAACTTCCGGTTCAACCGCGCCTACCGCGTCGACATGATCCTCTTCCGCGAGCTGCTCGGTGGAATCACCGACGCCATCTACGTGAAGCCGCAGGCGAGCTACCGCGTCACCGACGGCTTCAACGTCTTCGCGGCGCTGATCTACTCGCGCACCATCTTCGCCGAGTCGTCGCCGTCGGGCCGCGACAACAACCTCGGCATCGAGATCAACGCCGGCGCGCGGTACGAGACCGAGGACGGCTTCTTCGGCGAGCTGCGCTGGGGAATCCTGTTCCCGCTCGACGGCATGCGGAACAACAACGCCGCGGGCATGAATCAGATCGACATGGTCACGCCGATCGCCCTCGAATCTGCCCAGGCGTTGCGTGGCTCGATCGGCATTCGTTTTTAGCGTGCTGCTCCTGCTCGGCGCGTGCGGCATCAAAGGTCCCCCGCGCCCGCCGCTCGGTGAGCCGGCACCGCTGGTGACTCCCGACGCGGGGTGCTGCCGGTGAACCACTTCGAGCTCCGCGACGGAGAGCTGTGGGTCGAAGACGTGCCCCTCGAGCGCATCGCGCAGCAGGTCGGCACGCCGACGTACGTCTACGCGGCGGCCACGCTCGATCGGCACCTGCGTGTGCTGCGCGAGGCCTTCGGCGCCGAGCGAAGGCTCATCTGCTACTCGGTGAAGGCCTGCAGCAACCTCTCGCTGCTCGAGCGCTTCGCGAAGAACGGCTCGGGCTTCGACATCGTCTCCGGCGGAGAGCTCAAGCGCGTGCTCAAGGCCGGCGGCCACCCGTCGAAGATCGTCTTCGCCGGAGTCGGCAAGACGAAGGACGAGATGGCTGCCGCGCTCGCGGCCGGCATCCTCATGTTCAACGTCGAGAGCGCGGAAGAGCTGAAGGCGCTCGACGAGGTCGGCACCCGGCTCGGAGTCCGCGCGCCGTTCGCGCTGCGCGTGAACCCCGACGTCGACGCGAAGACGCACCGGCACATCTCGACCTCGAAGGCGTCGAAGTTCGGCGTGCCGTTCAAGGAAGCGCTGGCGCTGTACGCCGAGGCGCGCGCGTGGCGCGGCGTGAAGGCGGTCGGCCTCGACTTCCACATCGGCTCGCAGCTCACGAAGCTCGGCCCCGTGAAGCAGGCGATCGGCAAGGTCGCGAAGCTCTTCCGCGAGCTGCAGTCGAACGGCTTCGGGCTCACGCACCTCGACGTCGGCGGAGGCATCGGCATCCGCTACCGAGACGAGGCGACGCCGACGCTCACCCAGTGGGCGAAGGCCGTGCAGGAGCCGCTCAAAGGCCTCGACGCGACGCTGGTGCTCGAGCCGGGGCGCGTCATCGTCGGCAACGCGGCCGTGCTGCTCACGCGCGTGCTGTACCGGAAGAAGCAGTTCGTCATCGTCGACGCCGGCATGAACGACCTCATCCGCCCGGCGCTCTACGACGCCTGGCACGAGGTGGTGCCGGTGAAGCCGCGCCGCGGCGCGAAGAAGGCGGTCGACCTCGTCGGCCCCATCTGCGAGTCGAGCGACGTGCTCGGGCGCGGGCGCAAGCTGCCTCCGCTCGAGCAGGGAGACCTGCTCGCGGTGATGAGCGCCGGCGCGTACGGCATGTCGATGAGCAGCAACTACAACGCCCGGCCGAGGCCGGCCGAGGTGCTGGTCGACACGTCCTCGTATCGTGTCATCCGCGAGCGCGAGCGGCCGGAAGACCTCTGGCGCGGCGAGCTGTAGGCGCCACCGTTACTGCCTCTTCATGAGGCCGCTGTTCATCGCCTTCGCGGTCGTCGGGTGCGGGCTGGTGACGCTCACGGCCGCGCGGCCGGCCAGCTTCCACTACGAGTGGAAGGTCGAGGTGAGCGCGCCGGTCGAGGTCGTCGAGCGGCAGCTCGTCGATCTCCACCGCTGGGTGAGCTGGTCTCCGTACGACCGGTTCGACCACGACATGGAGCGCACGTTCGGAGGGCCCGACTCGGGGGCGGGCGCGAGCCTCGCCTGGCGCGGCGATCACCGCGTCGGTGCGGGCCACGTGGTGCTGACGCGCGTCACGCCGGGCAAGGTGGTGCTCGCGCTCATGCTGGTCGATCGGCCGATCCGCTCGGCGTCGATCGCCACCTTCTCGCTGGCGACGCCGCGGCCCGGCATCACCGAGGTGACGTGGCAGGTCGACGGGCAGGCGAGCCTGCTGAACCGGCTCTTGATGGGCCTGGGCATCCTCGAGGGGCACCTTCGCGGCAAGCTGATCGTCGGCCTGCAGACGCTCAAGCACGTCGCCGAGGCCGAAGCCGCCGCGCAGCAGCGGGTCAGCGAAGGCCCGCCGGTGCCGACGAACTGAAAAAGAGCGCTAGAAGCATCGTCATGCCTACGAACAATGCGTGGTCGCTCGCGCTCGGCCGGGTGGCCGGCATTCAGCTCGAGGTCCACGTCACGTTCGCCGTGCTGCTGGGCTGGGTGGCGATCGTCACGGTGCGCGAGGGCGGCGGCTGGGGCGCCGTGCTGCGCGCGCTGCTGCTCGCCGTCGCGCTCTTCTTCACCATCTTCCTGCACGAGCTCGCGCACGCGTTGACCGCGCGGCGGCTCGGCATCCGGACGCTCGACATCCAGCTCACGCCGATGGGCGGCATGTCGAACCTCGAGAAGGTGCCCGAGACGCCGATGCACGAGCTGTACATCGCGCTCGCGGGGCCCGCGACGAGCCTCGCCATCGCGCTGGTGCTCTACGTCTTCGTCAGCGCCACCGGCCGGCCGCTCGACATGGACGAGGGGCTCTTTCACCCCGACACGAACCCGTACACCTCGCTGATGTGGGTCAACCTCGTGCTCGGCCTCTACAACCTGCTGCCCATCTTCCCGATGGACGGAGGCCGCGCGCTGCGCTCGGTGCTCGCCCGGCGCCGCACCTTCCCCGAGGCCACCCGCGTCGCGACGCGCGTCGCGCAGTTCGGCTCGGTGGTGCTGGCGATCGTGCCCGGCAAGTTCAACCTCGTCTTCGTGCTGACCGCGGTGTGGATCTGGATGAGCGCGCGCAAGGAGCTGCAGGACGTCCGCGAGCGCCACGCGGTGCGGCCGTTCTCGCTTCGCGACGTCATGGTGGCGCGGCCGCTCACGCTGAAGACGGACGACACGCTCGAGCACGCGGCGGAGAAGTTCGTCAGCACGTTCCAGTCGGTGTTCCCCGTCATGCAGGGGGACTCCATCGCCGGCGTGCTCGGGTTCCCCGAGCTGCTCGAGGGCCTCGAGAAGCATGGCGAGCAGGCCACGGTCAGCGAGGCGATGCGGAGAGACCCCGAGGCCATCGAGGTCGACGCGAAGATCGAAGACGCCCTCGCGCGGCTGAACGAACACGACGACGAGCACGACATGGTGCTGATGGTCCTCGAGAAAGACCGCCTGGTTGGCGTCGTGCCGATGTCGAACCTGAAAGAGCTGATCAAGGTCGAGAAGGCCCTGCACCGCGCGGCCTGACTCGTGCTACGGGCGCGGAGCATGGCGACCTTCGAAGGAGCAATGACCGCGCTCGCGACCCCGTTCAAGGACGGGAAGCTCGACGAGCCCGCGTACGAGCAGCTGATCGAGTACCAGCTCTCCAACGGCATCAGCGGCCTCGTGCCGATGGGCACGACCGGCGAGGCGGTGACGATGTCGGCCGCCGAGCGGGCGCGTGCGGTTCAGGTCTGCGTGAAGGCGAACAAGGGCCGGGCGAAGGTGATCGCCGGCGCGGGCTCGAACTCGACGGCCGAGTGCATCGTGGGCGTGAAGGCGGTGCGCGAGCTCGGCGCCGACGGCGCGCTCGTGGTGACGCCGTACTACAACAAGCCGACGCAGGCCGGCCTCGTCGAGCACTACCGCGCGATCGCCAAGGCGCACCCCGGCTTCCCGCTCGTCGCGTACAACGTGCCGGGCCGCACCGGCGTCGACCTCTTGCCCGAGACCGTCGCGCGGCTCTGCGACATTCCCGAGGTCGTCGCGCTCAAAGAGGCGACCGGCCTCGCGCTGCGCGCGCTCGACATCGTCGAGAAGTGCGGCGACAAGATGACGCTGCTGTCGGGCGACGACTTCACCGTGCAGCCGTTCATCGCGTGCGGCGGCAAGGGCGTCATCTCGGTGTCGTCGAACGTGGCGCCGAAGCTGATGAGCGACCTCGTGGCGGCGGCGCGCAAGGGGGACTTCGCCGGCGCGCGCAAGCTGCAGCTCGAGCTGGCGCCGCTGCACCGCCTGCTCTTCATCGAGTCGAACCCGATTCCGGTGAAGTGGGCGCTGCACCTGATGGGCAAGTTCGGGCCAGAGCTGCGGCTGCCGCTGACTCCGATGACGGAGGCGAACGCCGCGAAGCTGAAGGAAGAGCTGAGGCGGCTGAAGCTCGTATGAAGCTCATCATCTGCGGAGCCGCCGGGCGCATGGGGCAGGCGTTGCTCTCTGCGTCGCGCGCGCTGGGGCACACCGTCGTCGCCAGCGTCGAGGTGAACGACAAGCTCGCGCCCGCCGGCGCCGACGCGGTCATCGAGTTCACGGCGCCCGAGGCGTCGCTCGAGCACGCGCGCATCTGCGCCGCGGCGAAGGTGCCGATCGTCATCGGCACGACCGGCTTCTCCACCGTGCAGAAGGCCGAGCTCGAGAGGCTCGGCGGGACGTCGCCGGTGCTGGTGGCTCCGAACATGTCGGTGGGCGTGAACGTGGTCATCGGCATGGCGGCCGAGCTGGCGCGCCGCCTCGGAGACGACTTCGACGTCGAGATCCTCGAGACGCACCACAAGAAGAAGAAGGACAGCCCGTCGGGCACCGCGCTGAAGCTGGCGGAGGAGATCGCCGCGGCCACAAAGCGCACGCGCAGCGACTTCCGCCTCGCGCGCGAGGGCGTCATCGGCGAGCGGCCGGCGCGGGAGATCGGCGTCCAGGCGCTGCGCGGCGGAGACGTCGTCGGCGAGCACACCATCTACTTCTTCGGAGACGGCGAGCGCGTCGAGCTCAGCCACCGCGCGACGAGCCGCGAGCAGTTCGCCCGCGGAGCCATTCGCGCCGCCGCGTGGCTGCAGGGCAAAGGCCCGGGGCTCTACGACATGCGGCACGTGCTGGGGTTCGCGTGAAGTACGCGCGCGTGAAGACGTCGGGCGGGCCGCGCTACGCCGAGCTGCGCTCAGACGAGGCGCTGCTGCTCGACGGGGCTCCGTGGGACGGCGCGAAGCGTACGGGCGAGTCGATTCCGCTCGACGCGTCGTCGCTGTTGCCCCCGTCGGACGCGTCGAAGGTCGTCGCGGTGGCGCAGAACTACAAGAAGCACGCGGCCGAGATGGGCAAGCCGATTCCTCCCGAGCCGCTCATCTTCCTGAAGCCGTCGACGGCGCTGAACGGGCATGGGTCGCCGATCGTGCTGCCTCCGGAGAGCGCCGAGGTTCACCACGAGGCCGAGGTGGCGGTCGTCATCGGCAAGCGCCTGTCGCGCGCCACCGAGGAAGAGGCGAAGGCCGCGCTGTTCGCGGTGACGTGCTTCAACGACGTCACGGCGCGCGACATCCAGAAGCGCGAGACACAGCACACCCGCGGCAAGGGCTACGACACGTTCGCGTGCGTGGGGCCGTGGATGGTGACGGGCCTCGACGTCGGCGCGTTGCGCGTGCAGTGCCGCGTGAACGGCGTGACGAAGCAGGACGGCAACAGCTCGGACATGATCTTCCCGGTGCCCGTGCTGGTCTCCTTCATCTCGAAGGTGATGACGCTGCTGCCGGGAGACGTGGTGACGACGGGGACTCCGTCGGGCGTGGGGCCGATTCGCGACGGCGACGTGGTGCAGGTCGAGGTCGAAGGCGTCGGCGTGCTCGAGAACCCGGTGAAGAGGTTGTGACGGTCGTCTACGTCGCGCTGGGCTCCAACTTAGGAGACCGGCGCGCGCACCTGGATGCCGCGGTTCGCGGGCTGCCGGCAGCTCGCGTGTCGAAGTACTACGAGACGCCGGCGCTGCTGGCGCCGGGCGACACGACCCCTCAGCCGGCGTACCTGAACGCGGTGGCCGAGGTGGCGACGGAGCTCGAGCCGCGCGCGTTTCTGCAGCGGCTGAGGGAGCTCGAGCGCGCGGAAGGGCGGCCGGAGGAGCGGGCCCGCTGGGCGGCGCGGACGCTGGACCTCGACGTGCTGCTGTTCGGCGACCGCGTCATCGACGAGCCGGAGCTGAAGGTGCCGCACCCGCGCATGCACGAGCGGCGGTTCGTGCTCGAGCCGCTCGCCGAGCTGGCGCCCGAGGTCGTGCACCCGGTGCTGAAGGCCAGCGTCCGGGAGCTGCTCGATCGCACGAAAGAGCACCGCCCAGCGTGAACGGCGCGAAGTTCGGAACCCTCGTACTAGTCTTCGACCCGTGAGGCGCGCGCTCGCGTTGCTGCTCCTTCCGGCGATCGCGTTCGCGGACCACCTCACCGTCACGGCCGACCGTACGACCGGGCAGGGCGTCGCGAGCCACTTCGTCGTGGTCGAGCGCTTCGACGATGCCGGCGTGCCGCTCGCCGGGCCGACGCTGCCCGTGCGGGTCTCGAGCAGCAGCGCTTCAGCCGAGTTCCACTCGGCGCCGTGGTTCGCCAGCGGCTGGCAGGACGGCGGCGTCTACACCCTCTTCATCGGCACCGGAGCAACGCAGGCGCGCTTCAGCTACCGCGACCGGCAGCAGGGTGCTCACGTGCTGACGGCGAGCGCCACGGGCCTCTCGCCGGCGGTCGGCACCATCACCGTCGACTCGACGCTCGTGGCCGACGGCTTCGAGGGCAGCGTGCTCATGGGAGACGACCCGCCCGGCGAGTGGCCGTGGATTCAAATCACTCCGGGCAACCCGCTCGTCTTCGCGCGCGAGGCTGCGCACGCCGGTGACGCCGGCCTGCGGCAGATCGACGGCGAGAGCGACCCCACGATGACCGGCGGGAGCGCCTACGTCGGCTTCTTCGGCTCCGACGTCACGGCTCCCATCCACTTTCGTGGCTGGCTTCGGCGGCGCAGCACCGTCGCGGGTCCGACGCACGTGCTCACCCTTCACGGACCCGCGGGTCCGTTCCTGGCGCTCGAGGTCGACTCCAGCGGGCTCCTCGGCGTGAGCGGCAACAGCTCTGCCGGCTACTCCTACGACGCGAGCACCGCGATCATCGAGGACGACCGCTGGTACCTGGTGAACGCGCGGGTGGCCGGCCTGGGGACCGATGCCGGCACGCGGGCCGTCTTCGTCAGCGGCTTCGAGCCGCTCGAGGTCCCCGTCGAGCTCTCCGGCTTCGCGCTCCGCTCCGCCTTCCTCGGCAACACCTGGGGCGCACCGAAGACGTTCAGCGGCGAGATCCACTGGGACGACGTGCGCATGTCGACGGAGCCGCTCGGCGACACGCTGCGCGCGGACCTGCCGCCGACCGCGCCGCCAGGAGCCTGCATCCCGGCGACGCTGCACCTCTACTCGACGCTTGCGCGCGTCGATGCCACCGCGCCGTACGACGTCGACGTGCGCGTCGAGCCGCCGGTCCACCGCGTCGCGGACTGCAGCGACGCACCGGTCTCCACGGTGCGGCTCGCGAAGCAGCAAACGTCGGCGAGCGTCTGGCTGCTCGGCGCGGACGCGGGCACCTTGCGCCTGTCGATGAGCAACCCGGACTTTCTGCCCGGTGAGGCGAGCGTGGTGCTGCGGGCAGAGCCGTTGCCCAGGCGCGAGCTCGCGGCCGGTTGCGCCTGCTCGTCGGCGCCAGCGGGTTTCGTGATCGTCCTGCTGGCGCTCCGCCGCAGAAGGACGGGTGCGGCCCACGCGGCTCTGGGCTAGAGAAGTGCCGCGAAATGCTCCCCGTCGTCCTCCTCCTCCTGGCGCAGCAGCCGCTGCAGCCCGGCCAGAATGATCTGCCGCCGAACCATCCACCGATGGGGCAGCAGCAGCTGCCGCCGAACCATCCTCCGATGGGGCAGCAGCTCCCGCCGAATCACCCGCCGATGCCCGGCGACGCGCCGCCGTCGCAGCAGCTGCCGCCGAATCATCCGCCGACCGGGAACGTGCCCGCGCCGAGCATGGACGAGCTGATGAACCGGCTCGACGGCATGAAGGGGCTCGCCGACAAGGACAAGTCGTTCGAGGTCGCCGCGTCGCTCGGCCGCCTCTACTACGCGCACGGCCGCTACGCGGAGGCCGTCGTCTACCTCACGCAGGCGGTCGAAAAAGCGAAGCCCGCGCGCGAGCTCTACGCGCAGCAGCGCAAGGCCATGGGCAGCAAGGCCATGCCCGCGCCCGGAGCGGTGGGCTGCACGCCGCAGGGCGACGAGCCGCTCGAGAAGCTCGTCGACGCCGCGAAGGCGAAGGCGAAGACCGACGCGGCGGCGGCGGCCTCGTGCCTGCGCGCCGCGCTGCACCCGCTCATCGAGATCGAGACGCAGCTCGGCAACGCGCGCTTCCTCACCCGCGACGCGGCGGGGGCCCTCGCCGCGTACGAGAGCGCGCTCGCGCTCTTCGAGTCGAACCCCGAGGCGCGCTACGGCCGCGCGGCCGTGCTGCTCGACAGCCGCGGCGACGACGCGAAGGCGCTGGAGCAGGCGAAGGGCGACTTCGTGCGCTTCCTCGCCGACTACCCGACCAGCCCCCGCGCGAAGCAGGCGAAGGCGCTGCTCGAGCGCACCGACGCGGCGATCGCGGCCGGCGGCATGTCGAAGCTGATCGCGAAGGGGCCGAACAAGGCGCCCGAGCCGAAGCCCGATCCGCACGCTCCGCCGCCGGGCAGCGGCCCGAGCGGGCCGGCGCTGACGCAGGAGATGATCGACGCGGTGAAGAACGTCGAGCGCACGCCCGAGCTCGAGCAGGGCTTCGACCAGCTGATCGACGAGGCGGAAGGGTACCTCGCGACCGGCAAGTTCCAGGACGCGCTCGACAACTACAAGCGCGTCGTGCCGTTCAACCCGGACAACGCGCGCGCCCGCGCCGGCATGGCGTGGAGCCTCGTGCGCCTCAACAAGCCGATGGCGCAGAACGTGTGGAACGTCGCGCTGCAGAGCCCCGAGTCGCTCGACGCGCTGGGCGACACGCTGCAGAAGAAGGGCGACAAGGACGGCGCGAAGCAGCTCTGGCAGCGGCTCAAAGACACCGCGCCGGGATACGCCGGCAAGGTGGAGGGGAAGCTCAAATGAAACTGAAGGTCGTCCTCATCGGTGGCACGGGTTACGGCGGCGCCGAGCTGCTGCGCCGGCTGCTCTTTCACCCGAACGTCGAGGTGGTGCGCGTCACGGCCGCCGACAACATCGGCAAGAAGGTCGGCGACGTTCACTTCAACCTGGGCGGTGTCACGAACCTCACGTTCGAGCAGGTGCCCGCCGGCGAGGCCGCCAAGGGCGCCGACGTCGTCTTCCTCGCGCTGCCGCACAAGACGACCGCGAAGGTCGTCGTCGAGATGCTCGAGGCCGGCTACCAGGGCCGCATCGTCGACATGTCCGGCGACTTCCGCCTGCGCGACGTCGCGTCGTACGAGAAGTACTACGGCGTGCAGCACCCGAAGCCGTCGATGCTGACCGACGGCCAGTTCGCCTACGGCCTGCCCGAGCTCAACCGCGCGGCCATCAAACAGGCGAAGTGGATCGCGTCGCCCGGGTGCTTCGCGACCACCATCGCGCTCGGCCTCGCGCCGCTCGCGAAGAGCGGGCTCTTGAACGGCCCCGTGCACACCGTCGCCGCGACGGGCTCGTCGGGCTCGGGCGCGAACCCGGTCATCGGCACGCACCACCCGCTGCGGGCGTCGAACATCCGCACGTACAAGCCGCTCGATCACCAGCACATCCCCGAGATCATCCAGACGCTGCGCGCGGCCGGCGCTCCCGACGGCGTGTCGCTCGAGTTCGTGCCGGTGTCGGCTCCGCTGCCGCGCGGCATCTTCGCGACGAGCTTCGTGAACGTTCCGGCCTCGACGACGAAGGAGCAGCTCGAGGCCGCGTACTCGAAGACGTTCGAGGGCGAGCGCTTCATCCGCATCGTGCGCGGCGAGCGGCAGCCCGAGGTCGTCGCGGTCAGCGGCGGCAACTACGTCGAGGTCGGCTTCACGCTCGGCCCGGTCACCGGCGACACGCGGCGCGTCGTCTGCTTCTCGGCGCTCGACAACCTGGTGAAGGGCGGGGCGGGCCAGTCGATTCAGGCCTTCAACTGCATGATGGGCTTCGACGAGGGCACGACGCTCGCCGAGCCGGGGCTGTGGCCGTGAGCCTGTCGAGCGCGGCGGGCAAGTGGTTCGTGGTGAAGATCGGCGGAGAGCTCGCTGCTGATCCGCCGAAGCTCGCCGCGACCGTGGGTCGAGCAGTGTCGGCGTTCCTCGCTGCGGGCGTGAAGGTCGCCGTCGTGCACGGCGGCGGCCCGCAGGCGACCGAGCTGCAGAAGAAGCTCGGCATCGAGGTTCGCCAGGTCGGCGGGCGGCGCATCACCGACCAGGCCACGCTCGAGGTGATGAAGATGTCGCTCGCCGGCCAGGTGTCGGTCGACGTCGCCTCGGCCTTTCGCCTCGCAGGGGTGCAGGCCATCTGCACGACCGGCGTCAGCGCCGGCCTCGTCGACGCGGTGAAGCGGCCGCCCGCGGTGGTGAGCGGCGGGCCTCCCGAGCCGGTCGACTTCGGCCTCGTCGGCGACGTCACCACGGTGAACGTGACGCTGTTCGAGAAGCTGGCGAGCGCGGGCGTGGTGCCGGTGCTCGGCTCGCTCGCGGGCTCGGCCGACGGCCGCGTCTACAACGTGAACGCCGACACCGTCGCGACGCGCGTGGCGGCGAAGCTGAGCGCGGCGCGGCTGTTCCTCGTCAGCAACGTGCCGGGCGTGCTCAAAGACAAGACCGACCCGAAGACGCGCATCGCGAAGCTGACGCCGGCCGAGGCGCGTGCGCAGATCGCCTCGGGCGTGATTCAAGGCGGCATGATTCCCAAAGTGGAGGAGAGCCTCGCCATGCTGGAAGAGGGCATCGACGCGATTCACATCGTGGGGCTCGACCCCGCGGATTCGATCTCGAGGGAAGCGCAGGAGCCCGGCTCCGCGGGGACGGCGTTCGTCTCATGAGGCGCGCGCTCGTCGCAGTGCTGCTGTTGTCGGCGTGTCCCGAGAAGGAGAAGAAGCCCGAGGTCCACGGCGCCGCGCCGGTGCCGGCGGCGGTGGTCGACGCCGGTACCGCTCCGGCCGTGGAGGACGCGGGCGTCGTCATCACCAAGAACGTCGTGCCCGAGCCGCAGCCTGAGGCTCCCGCCGAGGTCGAGTTCTCCGGAGAGATCGACGTCGGCAAGCTCAAGCCCGCGCGCGTCGTCTTCCTCGTGACGAAGGGCCCGTGCGAGGCCACCAGCGAGGAGCTCGAGGTGCTCGAGCAGCAGGACATGAGCCCCGGCAAGATGTTCACCGAGATGTTCTTCCCCCAGGGCACGGTGGCGAACCTCTGCGCCATCGCGCTCGACGCGAAGGGGCAGCTGGTGGGATTTGCCGCACACGCGAAGAACCCGGTCACGTTCCAGGGCGAGGGCGAAGTCGAGATAAAAGACGTGTTGTTGAAGGTGCAGAGCGTGAAGGCCCGGGCCGCTCCGAAGGGATTGTGACGCATGCGCGCAGTACCGCTCCTGGCCGTGCTGCTGGCCTGTTCCGGACCGCCGGCGTCTGACGGGGCGCTCTGCCGCGACGTCGCGCACCGCATCTGCATCTCCGAGTGCGGCACCGCGTACAACTCGCTGGGGCTGCAGAACGTGGCGAACTGCGACGCGGTGCTGCAGCAGCGCACCGGCTGCACCGACGACACGTATTCCTTCGAGGGCCGGGGCATCGACCGATCGGCGTTTCTCTCGTGCCGGCTGCCGATCCTTCGCGCGGGTGACGACGTGGAGCAGCGGCCAGACTGCGCCGACGTCGACGACATGTTCCGCGGCTGCCCGCAGCTGCTCCAGTACTACCTGACGGGGAGGCCGTGATGCGGGCCCTCGCGTTGATGCTCGTTCCCCTCGTCGCCTGCGCCGGCATGGAAGAGACCGTGCGCACCGAGCGCGGCCCCAAGCTGCGCGAGTTCGATCGCCCGCGCATCGTCGAGGGCGGAGTCAGCGGCAAGCTCTTCGTCGAATGGCCGACGATGAAGCTGCAGCTCGAGGGCTTCGACACCTGCCGCACCGAGCGCGTCGAGGAGTTCACCGAAGACAAGATCCGCGAGACGCGCGGCCGCGGCGCCGGAGCCGCCATCAGCGCGGGCGTCGCCTTCACCGTCGCCTCGGCCGTGCTGTTCGGCGTCTCGTTCGCGCTCTCCCGCGAGCCGAACCGGAACCGCATCGACGGCGGCGGCAACTACGGCGCGCCCCCGTTTCTGCAGGCGCGCGGGTGGAGCATCGGGCTCGTCTCCATCGGAGTGCCGGCGCTGGTCGTCGGCCTCGTCCAGCTCCTGCGCACCGGGGAAGAGGTCGAGACGACGAAGGTGGAGCAGATCTCCAGCCAGCGCGACGAGACCTGCAACGTGCGCACGGTCGACGGGCCGGTGCACCTGCGCACCGAGGACGGCCGCGTCTTCGGGCCGGCGCCGACGAGCGCGGGCGCGCTGACGGTCGAGGCGAAGCAGCTGAAGTCCGGCGTCGACGGCTTCGTCTTCTACGAGCGCGAGGTGCTGCTCGACGACAACTCGCGCTCGCTGCTCTTCGCGTTCAACGGGTGCGCGCGGCTCGAGCGCGAGCAGGTCGCCGACCCCGCCGCGCTGTCGACGGGCGCGCTGCTCAAGCGGCTCGAGGCCGCGCGTGCGTGCCGCCAGGTGCGCGGCGACGCGGTCTCGTCCGAGCAGACCCGGCTCGAGGCCGAGCTGGCCCGCCGCCGCGAAGGCGGAGAGGCCGGCACCTTCATGCCCGGCGCCAAGCGCCTCGCCTCGTTCGAAGAGGCGGTCTCCGCGTATCCCCCGCGCTTCACGCTCGCCGAAGACAGCCCGGACCTCGCGAAGCCGCTGGACGTGATGGCGTCGCAGAACGTGCTGGTGCGCGGGCGCGTGCAGGCAGGGCTGTCTCCGAACATCGGGGTGGTCGCGTATGCGGATCGGGAGGTGTTCGTGTTCCTTCCCCCCGACGCGGCGTGGGCCCAGCAGGACTTCCCGCTCGGCTCGCCGGTGGAGCTCGTCGGCATCCTCTCGGGATTGCAGACGGTTGGCGACCGCACCGCGCCGCTGGTGCGCGCGATGTGGATGCGGAAAGTTCCGTGAGCCCAGGAGTGAATACGGGTGGTGTCCGATACGCCATCGATCGTGGTGCCGGCGGCCGAGCTCCAGCGGGTGGAGCTCGCTGAGGCGTTCGAGCAGCACCGGCACGACGTGTTTCACTGGGCGCTGCGCTACGGCGCCGGCGACCGCGCCTGGGCGGAAGATCTCACCCACGACGTCTTCCTGAGGCTGCACGCGCACCTCGGCTCGCTCGAGGCGCGGGCCGATCTCGCCGGCTGGCTGTACACCGTGACCGCGCGGCTCGCGATGACCCGGCGGCGCAACGAGCGCGGGTGGGTCGCGCGACTGGCCTCGTTCTTCAAGCCGCAGGGGCAGGCCCCGGTCGACGACGTCGTCGCCGCGCGCGTGGCGACCCGCGGGGTGCTCGAGCTGCTCGACGCGCTGCCCGAGCGCGAGCGCGTCGTGCTCTGCATGGAGCTGCTCGACGGCATGAAGCAGCGCGACATCGCGCAGGTGCTGAAGCTGTCGGAGAGCCACGTGAGCAAGCTGCTCAAGCGCGCGCGCGAGCGCGTGAAGATTGCGGGGTGGTCGCTGTGACCCAGGCTCCTGACTTCAAGGCGCAGCTGCTCGAGGCCGACGCCGCGCTCGGCGGGATGCCGGCTCCCGTCGAGGCCCGGCTGCGCACGCGGCTCGGCGCCTCGCTGTACCGGCAGCGGCTGTGGTGGAGGTACCCGGTCACGGCCGTCGCGTCGTGCGCCGTCGGCGTGGTGCTCGCCTTCGTGCTGCTCAAGCCCGCCGGGCCGCGCGCGCTCGAGGGCGATCTCGTCACCACGGCCGAGACGACGGTGAAGCTCGAAGGCGCTCAGGTCCGCGTCACCCGCGCAGGGCACGTGCGGAAGGAGGCGCGAGGCATGCGGGTGGTGAGCGGCCGCGTCGAGCTCGACGTGCAGAAGCGCGCCGAGGGCGAGCCGCCGCTGCGCGTGCTCGTGAGCGACGGAGAGATCGAGGTGCGCGGTACGCGGTTTGCGGTGGATCAGATCGAGGGCGGGGGAGGCGCGGCGCTGTTGTGGGAGGGCGTCATCGTCTTCCGCGCGCCGGATGGACGCACCGTCGAGCTCAAGCCCGGCCAGTCGGTCGCGTGGCCTCTGCCGCCGGTGGCGCCGAGCAGCGAGCAGCCGACGCCGACCGAGCCGAAGCAGACCGACGAGAGCTTCACCGAGCCCGAGGCCGACGCGCTGCAGCCGCTGCCGCAGCAGCCTCAGAGCGACTGGTCCGCGCACGATCGACTCCTGCGCGCGCACATGCTGCTCGAGCGGATTCCGAAGCTGCGCGAGGCCGGCAAGCACGCGCAGGCGGCCGCAGAGCTCGAGGTCGCGATGAAGCAGGACCTGCCGGCCACCGCGCGCGAGCGCCTCTCGTGGGAGCTCGTCGACGTGTACTCGAGCGACCTCTGGGACACGGTGAAGGGCTGCCGGCGCGCGAAGGACCATCTGTGGCGCTACCCCGCGGGTCGCTTCGACGACGAAGTCCGCGCGGCGCGTACCGCCATGCACTGCCCCAACTGAGCCCTGCGCTTACCTGCGGTTACGTCCGATTACGTTACGTCAAGGTTTGTCGAACTTGACCTGTTTCGTAGTTTCTGAGACAAAGCGGCTCCCAAAGCCTGACAGAAGAAGATCGCTGCTAATCGAGGTTTTGCGTGCGGCGGGGGTAACGATGCGCGTGCTTGTCGTTGCAGCGATTCTCATGTCGGCTTGCCTTCTTCCCGACGAAGAAAGGCAGCCTCTCAAGTCGACCGCGCGCGTGACTGGTGCAGGTCCGAGCTGGAGCGAAACAAGGCTCTCTGCAAGGGCTACTGCGAAGCAAAAGAGGAAGGGTTGCCGCCAGAGAAAAAGAAAAAACTGCAACAGGGGTGCGACTGATGCTGAGGGCTCCTAGGTCCTTCCAATCGCTCGCCGCCTGCGTGCTCGCGAACTGCGCGAGCCTCGCTCCGGCGACGCTGCTTCCGGAAAGTGGCGTTTACGTCCTCCAATCTCCAAGTCACGCGCACACCAAGGTTCGAGTCGTCCGCGACGGCGATGTGGCGGTGATGGTGTGGCTGAACGACAAGTCGGAGGGCTGTTGTGCGCCTAAGGATGAGCCGTGCGACGAAAGCAAGAGCAGCCGCCATGGCGTTAGGGGCTACGAACTACGACGAGACGGTATCTACGAGTTAGACGGCGGTGATCTGGAGGTTCCGGTGCGACTGCAAGTGGGCTACGAATGGACTCTGCCACGTCGACCCGCATCGAACTGCGACTTCGTCCGACGCATCGCCGCCGTGGATTCAGTCGGGATAACAGTCACGACGCATCTAAGTTGCACTGATGAGGCTCCGAGACTCATCGACACGGAGCGTTGGCGCAAGGGTCGAGGAATTGAAGAGACGGAGATTGCGACAGGGACCAAGATCCTGATGACGAAAACCCAATGAAAATGACGGGTCGCTCCAGATTGAGCCGATGTTGTCGGTTGTGGCGTTGCCGCAGAGCGTCGCGATGGTGAACGCGCACCCGCCGCCGGAGTTTGCCCGCATGTTCGGACTCGGAGCGTCATCGTTCCTCGCTTGGGAGGCTCAACTCGGTCGTACGTGGATAGCGTGTCGCGCAACAGGACGCCCAACCGATCGATCCGACTCGCGGAGGCCGTTCATGACTCTCATCGCTCCGTCGCCAAGCGATCGAAATTACGGGAGGCTGCGTGACACGCTATCCACGTACACTCGGTCGCAGCACGTCGCAGCACGCCAGCGTACGCATATGCAGGGAACAATCCCATCGCGTTCTACGATCCGGACGGCCGGACCATGAAGCCCGGGCAAATGACGAACGCGCTTGGTCCGTTTCAGAATAATCCGCCGCCAGGCTGGGGCGGCCCACGACCCGGTGATTGCGGTGGCGGCGGGTCTGGGGGTCCTGGCGGGGGCGGCGGCCCTCATGCACAATGGAGCGAGAAACGCTCGCGACGCTTGCGAGCATTGGCGCGGGGCTTTGTATCGCCCGAGGGGGAAGTGTCTACGAATGCGCCAGCAAGGCGCTCGACTTCTTCAATCGTTGCTTGACGTGGTGAATGGTACCCGTCGAACCGAGCAGTTTGTGCATTGTCTGTATAAGACGGGAGAGCTTTCTGACGCTGCCGCAGCTGGGAGGCGTCTGTCGAGAATGCCCCAAGAAAATCGGCCATGGCATCGTCGAAAACACACGGGAGACGCTAGAAAAGGTGTGGTGCATCAGACCGGGGAAGGGATTTGTAGCTCCGGAACACCTCCGACGACCAGACATCACGCGGCAATGGTTCGGCGCCGAACACGCCGACACCACGAACCCAATAGCGCACGCCGAGATGGCCAAGACGTTCTTGGAGATGAACATGGTGGATGACGCACTCGTAGAGGCAGCTGTCGCCCTCTGCATGCCACTCAACGAGCGTGCTTGGTCGGCGGCGTTGGAGGTCGCGTTAGGACCCGGTGTATTGAAAGCGGGTTCGTTGCCGTTACTGCGCGCGATCATCGATCCGTCTTGATGCCGGCCCGAACGAGCGGCCGCGTGGCCACCGGATCTTCGCCGCGCGTGGTGTCACCCGATAATGAGAGTCGATGACGTGGGCGAATTCAACGCGATTTGTGCCGAGCTCGTCATAGCCGGACTTCTGGCATCTACCGCAGCCACCGCAGGCCAGTTCGCTGGTCCGTTCCCAGTTTACGCGCCTCAGAAGCGCGTCTGGCGCGTGGGGAGCAGTGCATTGGCCACGGGCGCAACCTTGCGCTACTTGTTCGCAAATCGCGGGCCATCGACGACTCTGCGTGCGATCATGTGGCGAACCGGGGCCCAATTCACGAGCGGCACGTGGACTCTCGAACTGAAACCGGGCTACGCATCGCCGCCGACTGTTGCGACAACAACGTCGATGACTCCGAACGCCTGGAATACTTGGACCATACCGAGTGGAGTTCCGCTTCCCACTGGCACAGCTTTGTTGTTCGACATTACCGCGGTGGGGAGCGCCGAAATGGAGTTCATCAACACGGGCAAGGTCTACGGTACTGCGCAGCAGGGGTTCGTCGTACCATTCGAGGACGTGCGGGTGGACACCGCCGAGGTGGTTGGAAGCACGGCATACCTCGACTTCGGAACGCTTGTCTTCATCTTGGATGGCACCGACCCATTGGCACCAGCCAACTGCGTCGGACCCGATCGCACCTGGGTGTCCGGTTGGCCCTATGATGATTTCGATGAGGTCGTTGTACCAGCTGGAGCAACGCTCTCGCAGACGGCGCTCTTTTTTTATCCCAACCAAAACCCCTCACATGACGGTTTGAGAACGTTCTCGTTCTGGCTGGAGGACGTCACAGCGACGGAAGTATGGGCCGATTTCTCTGGCCCCGGCCTGTCGCCGGTATCCCTTCGTCTGCAGCCCAACGCGGGGCTCAACGTGAACCCGCCGTATCCGAAATGGACAGCCCTCTTCGGGCCGGCGTTCGTCCCGCCGTACTTCTCCACGGGAATCACCTTCGCTGTCACGCTCAGGCCGGTGGGTGGCTCGGTGACCGTTCGCCGCTGGACGAGCGCTCTCCCCGTCGGGGGCCTCTGCGACCCGATCGCGCGTGCATCCTGGGGAGGCTCCGCTGCCCATGCAGGGGCACGCCTCGATGCCGATCTCATGTTCGGGTATGAGACCTGCCCAACCGATCGCTTCTACGCTGACGCCGACGGTGATGGCTATGGCAACCTCTCGCGTCCGTTCGAGTTCTGTAGCTGGAACGGGTTCATGCCGGCGGGATTCGTGCCCGCGCCCTCCGATTGCGACGACACTGACGCCAGCCGTCACCCCGGCGCCGCAGAGCTGTGCAACGGTCTCGACGACGACTGCGACGGCTTCACCGATGCACAGGACCCTGGGCTCACCGCCGCCGCTTGCGAAGTCACCGACGGCGTCTGCGCTGGCTCGACGCGGCCTGCGTCACTGTGTGTTGCAGGGGGCTGGGCCAGCTGCGGCCCGTCCCAGTACGGGTCCTCCTTCGAGACCACGGAGCTCTCGTGCGACGGGCTCGACAACGACTGCGACGGGGTCGTCGACGAAGTGGTTCTCGGCCCGTTGTGCGTGAATCAACTTGGTGTCTGTGCTGGAACTCGGACTCAGGTCTGCAGCGAAGCTCAGTGGACTGCTTGTGGTCCATCGGACTTGCCCGATTCATGGCAACCCGACGAGACGTCGTGCGACGGCCTCGACAACGACTGCGACGGGGCAGCCGATGCTGACGACGGCCAGCTTCCTGTGCCGGCCTGCGAGCTCCAGCTCGGAGTCTGTGCGGGGGCCGTTCGACCACGCGACTACTGCACGGCATCAGGCTGGCAAGCCTGCGACGGGCGGCAGTACGGGGAGCGATACCAGCCGATCGAGTCCCTTTGTGACGGTCTCGACAACGACTGTGACGGGCAACGCGACTTTCGCGATGCGGATCTCATTCTCCCGGCCTGCGAGCTTCAGCTCGGGGTTTGCGCAGGCTCCCGGCATGCCGCGCGTCAGTGCGACGTGTCGGGATGGGAGATCTGTCAGCCGTCCGATTACGGCCAGCTCTACGAGCTGAAGGAGACCCGATGCGACGGTTGGGACAACGACTGCGACGGCCTCATCGACGAAACGTGCAGCGGAACACCTGCGGGGTGCGGTAGCGACGGCATCTGCTCGTTTCACGCACTCGGTTGCGGCGCCGCACCAACGGGCTCGTTCCTCCTGTTCGCGGCCGCGTTGAGCGTGGGTCGGTCGTGCCGTCGACGGGTGGCACAGCGCTGACGGTTCAAGGCATTCCCCCGTCGTACGCGCCGCGGCGGCACTTGTCGTTCTCGCAGTGGAAGCCCTCGAGGCACTGGTTCTCGGGCTGCAGCGCCGACTTGTCGCACGGCTGCCCTTCCGCGTCGAAGCGGGTGAGGAACACGCAGCCGGCGAACAACAGTGCGAACAGCGCGAGCAGCCTCACGGGCCGACCACGCTCAGCGCGCAGCGATCGAAGTCGAGCACGCGGCGAGAGACCTCCTGCACCGCCTTCGCGTCGACCGCCGCGATCTCCTCGGCGTACTTCAGGTACGCCTCGGCGCCGAGGCCGTAGAGCTCGTCGAGCGCCATCGTCGCCGCGCGCGCGCCGTTGCGCTGCAGGCCGATCTCGTGCACGCCGATGAGGTGCTCCTTCGCGCGCGAGAGCTCGGCGTCGCTCACCGGCTCGTCGCACAGGCGCTTCAGCTCGCGACGCATGCCTAAGAGCGCGGTCTCGACCTTCTCCGGGCTCGTGCCCATGTAGACGGCGAAGTAGCCGGGGTCGACGCCTTCGACCGACATGCTCGACACGCTGTACGCGAGGCTCTGCTTGTCGCGCAGCTCGAGGAACAGCCGGCCGCTCTGGCCGGAGAGCACGGTGGACACGACATCGAGCGGGCGCCGCCACGCATCCGTCACGCGCGCGCCGGGGAAGCCGAGCACGAGGTGCGTCTGCGCTTTCTGCAGCGTGCGCTTGGCCTCGCGCGGCCCGCTCCAGGGCGGCTCGACAGGAACGGTCACACCCGGGCCGCCCGGGCTCTTCAGCTGCCCGAACGCGTCGCGCGCCCGCTTGATGACGTCGTCCGCGTCGACGTCGCCGACGACCGAGAGCACCATCTTCGAGAAGTCGACGTGGCGGGCGTGGAACGCCTTCAGCTCTGCGGGGCCGAGCTTCTCGACGGTCAGCCGCTCGCCGAGCATCGACATGCGGTACGGGTGCACCTGGTACATCGCGCGCGCGAGCTGCTCGAACGCGACCGTCGACGGCTTGTCGTCACGCGACGCGATCGCCTGCAGCTGCACGCTGCGCTCGCGGAGGACCTCTTTCTCCGGGAACGACGGCTCCTTCATCACTTCCTGGAACAGGTCGAACGCGCGAGCGAAGTGCTTCGAGAGGAACTCGCCGCGAACCGACAGCGAGCTTCTGCCCGCGACGGCGGACATGCCGCCCGCCATCGCGTCGATCTGCTGCGAGATGGTCTCCGCGTCGCGCTTCGAGGTGCCGCGCAGCCACGCGCGCGACAGCAGCGTCGAGATGCCGTTGTCGGCTTCGGTCTCGGTCCGCAGGCCGCCGTGGAACGCCGCGCGCATCGCGAACAGCGGCACGCTGCGCTCTTCGCGCACGAGCAGGGTGGCTCCGTTCGGCAGCTTCTCGGTGACGAGCCCCGCCGTCTTGCGCGAGCTGCCGGTCACGCGCATGCCGCCCGCCGGCACCGCGGTCTTACGCGAGACGATGCTCTCGCCGTCGCCGTTGCCCACGCGCTCGAGCACGGCGCGGGCGTCGGTCTCGTCGAACGAGCAGCCCTTCGGCAACAGGCCGGTGACGATGGCGCGATCGAAGCGCAGGTAGCGGCGCGCCACGTCCACGAGCTGCTTCGGCGTCACCTGCGCGACGGCCTCGTAGTACGCGGCCTCGCGCTCGATGCCGCCGAGCGACGCCTGGTAGTAGCCGAGCTTGCGCGCCATGCCCTGCGCGGTCTCGCGCTGGTACACCGCCTCGCTCTCGATGAGGCCCTTCACCGTGTCGAGCTCGGCGGCTTCAACCTCGCGCGCGCACAGCCCGCGCAGCACGCGCGACATCGCCTCGAACGCCTCGGTCGCCTTCTCGTGCGGAGCGGTGAAGCCCGCGGCGAACAGGCCCTCGTCGCGCGGCGTGTACGCGTAGGCGTGCACGTCGTTCACCAGGCCCCGCTTGCGCTTCACGTCGAGCGAGAGGCGCGAGCCGTCGCCCTGGCCGGCGAGCATCGCCAGCACGTCGAGCGCCGGAGTGTCGGGGTGGTCGACGCCGGGCAGCGCGAAGGCGAGGTTGACCCACGCCTCCTTCACGTCGTCGGTCTTCAGGCACGCGCGGAAGCCGGAGACCTCGGGCTCCTTCGCGCGGGGATGCGGAGCTCCGCGCGAGCGCCCCCAGTCGCCGCCGAACAGCTCTTCGGCCCACTGGCGCAGCTGCGCTTCGGTGAAGTCGCCGGCCGCGGCGAGCACCATGTTCGAAGGCACGTAGTGCTTCTCGTAGAAGCTGACGACGCGCTCGCGCGTGTGCGCGCGCACGTTCGACTCGAAGCCGATCACCGGCCGGCCGTAGGGGTGCTGCGTGTAGCGCGTGGCGAACAGGTCCTTCGAGGCGCGGCGCGACGGCATGTCGAGGCTGCGCTTGATCTCCTCGCAGACGACCTCGATCTCTCGGCCGAGCTCGGCGGCGTCGAAGGCAGAGGCGCGCACCGCGTCGGCGAGCACGTCGAGGCCCTCGCGCGCGAATCGGCTCGCCATCACCACGTGGTAGGCGGTCTGATCGAACGAGGTCCACGCGTTGATCTCTCCGCCGTGGGCCTCGACGCTGCGGGCGATCTCACCCAGGCCCCGGCGCGCGGTGCCCTTGAACAGCATGTGCTCGTGCAGGTGGGCGAGGCCGATCTCGTCGGGCGACTCGTCCGCGCTGCCGACCTTCACCCAGACCTGGAACGCCGCGACCTTTGCGGCGTGTTGCTCCTGGGCCACCACGGTGAGGCCGTTACCGAGCTGGAATTTCATTCGCCCCCTCTCTTAGCCACGGCACGAGATGGTTGCATAGGAGGCGGACTCAAAACGGCATGTTAGGCTCCGGGCGCTCCCATGGCCGGTAGCCCGGATGAAGATCCCCTCCTCGAGCTGAGAGACAGCCTCGTGGATGAAGACGAACCGCTGTTTCCGACGGCGGGTGGGACCTCCGCGCCTCCGCCCCCGGTCGCACGCGCGCCGAAGCCGTCGCCGGCAGCGGCGCCGGCCGCTCCTCCGCCGATGGCGCCGCCTCCGCTGCCGCCGCGGCCGAAGACCACGAGCGGGCTGCAGTCTCCGTACAAGCCGGCTCCGGTCTCGAACGTCACGCAGGTGCAGGCGCCGAAGAAGCCGCAGTCGGGCATGTTCCCCGCGGGCACGCTGTCGCCGGTACCGCCGGGCGCGGCGCCTCCGACGCCGGCGTTGCCCTCGCCGGTGCCGCGGCCGACCGGCGCTGATCCGTTCCAGGAAGCTCCCGAGCCGCGGCTGCCGCCCGGCGGAGATCCCGAAGAGAAGCTGCGTGCGTTTCGCACGATCGTGAAACTGAAGGACGAGGCGCTCGCACGCGGCCGCGGCCTCTACGCCGCCGTCGATCAAGAGGCCCAGGCGCTCCGCCAGGTCGCGATGCAGCTGAAGAGCCAGCTCGAGACCGCGCTCATCGAGGTCCAGAAGGGCGTCGAGTACCCGCAGCAGATCGCGGCGCTCAAGGAGATGCTCGAGAAGGACACCATCCGCGCCGAGAGCGCGGAGCGGAAGATGGACGAGCTGGTGTCCCGGCTCGCCGAGTCCGACGCCGAGCGCAAAGATCTGCAGGCCGCGCTCGCCGAGATCGAGACGACGTTCGCGCAGACGCGCGAGCAGCTCGAGGGCGAGCGCCAGTCGCGGCAGCAGCTCGCCGACGAGCTCGTCGGCGCGAAAGAGGCGCTGAACCTCGCGCAAGACCGCGTCAGCGAGCTCGCCGCCCAGGTCAGCGACGTGAAGGGGCAGCTCGACGCCGCCACCGAGGAGTACCAGCGCTACGCGCGCGAGGCCGAAGAGGCGCAGCTCGAGCTCGAGCGCCTGCGCGAAGAGCTCGCCACCATCACCAGCGAGCGCGACGCGGCGCGCGCCGAGGTCGAGGCGCTGCGCGGAGACAACGAGACGCACACGCAGCGCTCCGGAGCGCTGGAGTCGCAGCTCGAAGAGGCGCGCGCGCGGCTCCAGGCGCTCGAGAGCGAAGCCGAGTGGTCGAAGTCGACGCTCGATCAATCGCAGGGCCGAGTCACCCAGATCGAGCAGGAGAAGCAGCAGTACGTCGCCAAGGTCGCCGAGCTCGAAGCGAAGCTCGCCGAGCTCACCGGCTCGCTCGAGGCGTCGAACGAGGCGCGCGAGGCGGTCGAGGCAGAGCTCGCCGGCGTGCAGGACCTGATGGCCGGCCACGAGACCACCATCGGCAACCTGCGGCTCGAGATCGACGGCTTCAAGGCGCGGGAGAAGCAGCACGAGGTCGATCTCCAGAAGGTGAAGACCGAGGTCGAGACCGCGACCACCAAGAAGCTGCGCGAAGAGCTCAACCAGGCGAACAAGCGCGCGATGGACGCGTCGGCGCAGCTGCGTCAGATCAAGGCGGACAAGGACATCGTCGAGGCGAAGCTGGCCGACGCCGAGAACCGCATCGCCGACTCCGAGTCGCGCGCCAAGCTGGCCGAGGAGCGCGTCTCGACCGCCGAGTCTCGTGTGATGGAGGCCGAGAAGAAGGCCGTCGAGCTGCAGCAGCAGGTGCTCAAGGGCGGCGACGCGAAGCTCAAGGCCGAGATGGAGAAGGTGAAGTCGCTCGAGCAGAAGCTCATCTCCGCCGAGAAGCAGTGGAAGGAAGCGCAGTCGAAGGCCGCCGGCGCCAGCGAGGCCGTCCAGCGCATGAAGCAGCTCGAAGAGGAGCTGAAGAAGGCGAAGGCGGCCCCCGCTGCTGCGGCCACGGGTGGCGGCGGCGGCGCGAGCAGCGCCGAGGTCGAGAAGCTGAAGGCAGATCTCGCCGCGATGAAGAAGAAGGCGATGGAAGGCGAGAACGCGAAGGAAGCGGTCGTGCTGCTCAAGTCGAAGGTCGCCAAGCTCGAGGCGCAGCTCAAGGGCGGCGCCAAGAAGTAGGCCCCCCGGGCGCTCTGCAGGGGTGGGTTGCTACGCGTCTGCGAACCGCCTATCGAGCAGGTGTGCATCCCGTGGCGCCGATTGATCCGCTGACCGGCATCGAAGCGGCGCGCGTCACCGCGTACATCCACTTCCCGTTCTGCCTCTCGAAGTGCCCGTACTGCGACTTCGCGTCGATTGCGTCGAAGCAGCCGCCGAACGAGCGCTACACGCGGGCGCTGCTGGCGGAGCTGAAGATGCGAGGGGCCCCCCGGTTGGACGCCGTCTACTTCGGCGGAGGCACGCCGTCGCTGTGGCCGGCGCAGCACGTCAGCGAAGTGCTCGACTCACTCGACCTCGCCGACGGAGCCGAGGTGACGCTCGAGGCGAACCCAGGCGCCGCCGACGCCGCGCGCTTCCGCGACTACCGCGCCGCCGGCATCAACCGCCTCAGCATCGGAGTGCAGTCGTTCGAGCCCTCGACGCTGAAGGCGTTGGGCCGCGAGCACGACGGCGCCATGGCCGAGGCGGCGTTCAAAGCGGCGCGCGCGGCCGGCTTCGACAACGTCTCACTCGACTTCATCTACGGCGTGCACGGCCAGACGCCCGAGCAGGCCGTGAGCGACGCGCGCCGCGCGGCGAGCCTCGAGCCCGAGCACCTCTCGGCGTACGCGCTGACGCTGGAGAAGGAAGCGCTCGCCGAAGAGGTGCCGCTCGCGAAGCAGCTCTCGCGCGGCGAGGTGCAGCTGCCGCCGGACGACGTCGTCGTCGCGATGCAGCGAGCGGTCGCCGAGGCGTACGCGGCCAAGGGGCTCATCCGCTACGAGGTCAGCAACTACGCAAAGGCCGGCTACCACTCGCGACACAACGCCGCGTACTGGACCGGCGGCGAGTACGTCGCGCTCGGCGCCGGAGCCACCGGCCGCGTCGGCCACGTCCGCTACCAGAACCACCGCAGCGCCGAGAAGTACTTCGCCGACGTCGAAGCGGGCCGGCTGCCCGAGGCGAGCCGTGAAGAGCTCGACGACGAGACGCTCGCCGCCGAGCGCGTGGCGATGGGCCTGCGCCTCACCGCAGGCGTGAAGCTCGACCACGCGCCGCCCGCGAAGCTCGAGCGCCTCGAGCGCGAGGGCCTCATCGTGCGCGGCGAGCGGGTGCGCCTCACCGAGCGCGGCTTCGACCTGCACTCGTCGATCGCCGCCGCGCTGATGTGAGAAATCCAAATCGGCTTCATCTCCGCATGGGAGACACTTCCATCATGAGAATGCAGCTCGTTGCGTTGGTGCTCGCTGTAGGGTGCAGTGGCATCCACGTCGTCAATCCTCCCCAGCGCCCGCAGCCGGCTCCCGACGACGCGCCGCTGCCGCCGGTCGAGCCCGTCGAGCCAGGCTCCGAGTCGATGAACACCGAGTACTGCCGCGGGAGCTGCGCCGAAGAGCAGGCGCGCTTCGTGGAGTTCGGAAAGAAGATTCAACAGCTCCAGGAGCTGCAGACCCGCAACCGCAACCAGCCGGTGCGGCGCGGCTTCCACGCGAAGGCGCACGGCTGTTTGAGGGCCGAGGTCGAGCCGCTGCCGAACCGCGACCCGCGCACGCGCTTCGGCGTCTGGGCGGAAGGGAAGGGGCCGTACAAGGCGTGGGTCCGCTTCTCGAACGGCGTCGGCTGGGTCCAGGCCGACGACGAGCTCGACGCGCGCGGCATGGCGGTGAAGCTGATGGGCGTCGAGGGCAATCGGCTCAACGACCTCGAGAAGCAGACGCAGGACTTCCTGATGACGAACTCCCGAGCGCCGGTCGGCCGCGACGCGGAGGAGTTCATGGAGTTCGCCTTCGCGAACGAGAAGGGCACGCTCGGGGGCCTGGGCTTCCTCCTCACGCACCCCAACACCGCCGGCACCGCGCTCACCTCGACCGGAGCCGTGAACAGCATGGTCACCACGCAGTACTGGAGCGGCGGCGCCTATCACCTCGGCGCCCACCAGGCCGTGAAGTTCACGTCGAAGGCGTGCGACGGCCAGAAGGAGCGCGAGAAGCTCGACCGCGGCGACCCCGACTACCTGAAGAAGGATCTCGAGAGCGCCGCGAAGGAAGGTCTGTGCTTCACGCTCTACGTGCAGTTCCAGGTCGACCCGGCGAAGACGCCGATCGAGCACGCGAGCTACGTCTGGGACGAGGACCTCAGCCCGCCGGTGCCCGTCGCCACCATCAAGATGCCGCCGCAGTCGCTCGACAGGCCCGGCCTGCAGGACTTCTGCGACAGCCTCTCGTACAGCCCGTGGCACGGCCTTCAGGCGCACCAGCCGATGGGCCACATCAACCGCGCGCGCCTCGCGGTCTACGACTCGAGCCGCGTTCACCGGAAGGGCGGTTTCGAGCCGTCGGACTTTCAGGGATTCGACCAGGCACAGTAGCGTGCCGTCGCCTTGAGCAAGTTCTTCGTCTGGTACCTCATCGCGCGCGCCACCGGCAGCCCGATCGCCAGCGCGGTCGGCGTGATCCTCTTCTACTGGGCGATCGACCGGTACACGCTCGGCGTGCTGCCGGACCCGTTCAAGTTCATCAACGTCCTGCGCAAGCAGTGGCGGCTCGAGAACCACCTCGCGCACGTGCCCCACGACCGCAAGGCGCGCACCGACCTCGCGGAGGTCTACCTGTCCCGCAAGAAGTACGCGAAGGCGGTCGAGGTGCTGCGCCCCAACCTCGAGGCCGGCGACGACGACATCGCCACGGTGTTCGACATGGGCGTCGCGTGCCTCGGCGCCGGCCACACCACGCAGGGCGAGAAGCTGCTCGCGCACGCGCTCGAGATGCAGCCGGACTTCCGCGTCGGAGAGATTCACCTCGCGCTCGGCCGCTGGCGCCTCGAGCGCGGAGACTTCGCCGGCGCGAAGCAGGCCCTCGAGACGCTCATCCAGGCGAGGAAGGGCACCGTCGAAGGCCGCGTGCTGCTCTCCCGCGCGCTCGACGGGCTGAAGGACGACGGTGCCGCTGCGCTGATGCGCGACGCCGCGTGGACCGAGTACACGCACGCGCCGCGATTTCAGCGCCGGCGCGAGCGCCTCTGGGCGTGGCGCGCGAGGCCGTCGCGGCCGCTCATCTACGCGACCGCGCTCGGCCTCGTGTTGGTGCTGTTCGGAAGGTTCGTGGCCCCCGAGCTCGCGAAGTTCGGGGAGAACCCGTACGAGGAAGACGTCTACTACGGGCCGTAACGGCTCCGCTCGGCATGAGCGAGCGGCTCTAGACCTCGTACCGCGCAGACATCGTGATCTGCGCCTTGATCACCTTCGAGAGCGGGCACCCCACCTTCGCCGCCTCGGTCGCCGCCTCCACCTTCTTCTTGTCGGCTCCCGGCGCTTCCACCACCACGTCCAGGTGGCTCTTCGTCACCGCGAACCCGGCGCCGTCCTTGTCCAGCGTCACGGTCGCGTGGGTCTTCACCGCCTTCGGTGTGATCCCCGCCTTACCCAGCTCGGCGGACACCGCCATCGAGAAGCAGGCCGCGTGCGCCGCGCCGAGCAGCTCTTCGGGGTTCAGTCCCTTCGCGCCCTCGAAGCGCGCGGGGAAGCGGTAACCGGCTTGCGCCAGCGCGCCGCTCGCGGTCGATACCTCGCCGTTGCCTTCCTTCAGACTGCCCGTCCACTGCGCCGAAGCTTTGCTTTCCATGGTCGCCGACAGTTAACGGCTGCTCCTTCCAACCTCCATGGCATCGACGCCGAGAGGTAAGTAGAAGGGTTCACACCGCGTGCGACGCCTGGCCTCCATGCTGCTCCTTGCTGCGGCGACGGGCTGTCGATGCAACGGCCCCATCGTCATGACCGAGACGGGCTTCCGCGTCGAACAGACCGAGGTCGACTTCGGCCGCGTGCTCGAGAACACGCGCGCTGAAGCTCAGGTCAACGTCGTCAGCACCGGCACCGGCGACTTGACGCTCACGCTCCTGGCCGAGCCGCCGTTCGAAGTTCAGGAGACGCTCGAGCTGCCCGGCGGCGCCAACGTCCCCGTCACCGTCAACTTCCTCGCGGGCAACACCGCGGTCGAGCGCACGTTCACCATCAACGGCCCCACCGGCCCCGACGGCGGAGTCCGCGTCACGCTCAAGGGCACCGGAGTCCGCCCGCTCGAGTGCGTGCCCAGCGGCCCGTGCCGCACGTCGACGTACGTGCTCGAGACGCACAGCTGCAGCGAGACGGTGCTGCCCGACAACACCGACTGCACGCCGACGTCGACGTGCCTCGAGCGCGGCCGGTGCCTCTCCGGCCAGTGCCAGGGCGTCGCGCGCAGCTGCGACGACAACAACACCTGCACCATCGACGGCTGCGCCGAGGGCATCGGCTGCGTGAACGCGCCGCGCACGTGCCCGCCGCCGTCCGCGCCGTGCCGCGTCGCCACCTGCGACCCCGGCACCGGCTGCGGCGAGGCCCAGGCGCAAGACGGAACTCCCTGCGGCCCCGTCGACTGCATCAACGCGAACGTCTGCGCGGCCGGCCAGTGCGTCACCGTGCCGACGCCCGAAGGGTTTCCCTGCTCGCCGGCCACGCCGTGCCAGGGGCCCGGCACCTGCCAGAGCCAGGTGTGCACGCGCCCCGACGCCGGCATCATGTTCCCCGAGCTCACGCTGCCCATCGGCGGGCGGCCGCCCGAGGCGCGCCCGATGCTGCTGTCGTACGCCGGTCAGCTCTTCGGCCAGGTGTGCGGGCTCGCGCTGCCGCCCATCCGCCTCGACGGCGGCCTCGAGGACGGCGGCTTCGTCGACGCCGGCTTCATCGACGGCGGCCTCGGCTGCGCGCTCTTCTCGTACACGAACAACGGCTTCGAGCGCTTCACTGAAGCCTTCACCGACGAGCGCGAGCGCGCGTTCGTGCACGTCGCCAACAGCGGGGCGTTCCTGCTCGACGACGGGGGCCTCGAGCTGCGCTCGCTCGGCACCGGCCGCGTGCTCACCCAGCTGCCGCTGCCGGGCCCGGTGCACCCGAAGGGCGTCGCGTTCGCGCAGCGCGAGCCGTGGCTGCTCGTTCAGGCGCCCGACGCCGGCAGCACGCTCTGGCGCTTGACCGACGGCGGGCTCGAGACCCTCAGCGCGCTCGACGCCTCGGTGCAGCTGCTCGCGCTCGATGAGGCGAGCAACGCGTGGGTGGCCAGCTCCGACCTCGCCGGCTTCGTGCCGTTCGACGAAGACGGCGGCCGCCTGCTCGAGCCGACGTGGACGGCGGTGGCGCCCGCCGTCACCACCACGCTCGCCACCGCCGGCGGCGTCGCGCTCGCCGGGTCGTCGCAGTTCGTCGCCTCCGCCCCCGATGCGGGCGTCATCCCCAGCCCGAGCTGGCTCGACGACGCCGGCGTGCCGCTGCGCGTTCAGGAGCGCATCACCCTCATGGCCCGCGACCGCGCCGCCGTCTTCTACCGCCAGTGTCCGTCGCCGCTGATGAGCTGCGCGCCCCAGGACGAGCAGCTGCGCGTGCGCATCTTCGCGAGCCGCACCGGGCAGGTCGTCGATGATTCGGCGGTGTCTCCGCCGCGCTTCGACGCGCGCGTGGTCGAGGCCGCGATGATCGATCTGCCCGGCTACCCGCTCGGCGTCGTGTCGCTGGTGCAGCTGCACTCGGACGCCGGCATCGCCTCGGCGTACCTGCAGATCGCCATCGGCTCCGAGGGCGAGCTCATCTGCCCGCTGCCGCGCGACAGCGAGGTGGCCGCCGCGGCGATCGGCAGTGGGTACCTCTGGGCGTACGTGAGCCGCGACGGCGGCACGTGGGGGCTCGAGGCGTACCCGCTGACGGGGCTGCCGGTGCCGCTCTCCGGCTGGCCGCTCGCAGATGGCGTCGCCGGGCAGCGCCGCGCGAGGTAGTGTCACGCCCCTTGATGCGTGCCGCGATCATCGCGCTCGTCGCGCTCGCCGGAATGGGCGTCGCGGCGTACCTCGCGTCGAAGCGGCTCGTCGTCGAGCAGACGCCTCCGACGCCGCCGGCCTCGGTGCGCGTCGAGGTGCCGCAGGAAGGGCTTCGCCGGCCGCCGTCGCAGGTCGAGCGCGACGTCGCGGTTCCGCTCGAGGAAGCGCTCGCGAAGCTGCCCGGCGTCACGCGGCTGCGCGTGCGCACGACCGCCGCCGCGGTCACCGCCGAGGTGTGGGGCGCCGAGAGCTCCGTCGTCGAGGCGGCGCTGAAGCCGTGGCCCAGGGCGAGCGCGCGCCGCAACGAGCCGAAGCTCGAGACGTACTGGCTGTTCCGCGGAGACGAGCGCCCCGAGGTCATCGGCCAGGTCTGCGGCCGCGAGGCGCCGCTGCTGCTCGTGCACGTCGACCCCGAGACGCTCAAGGCGCGGCAGGTCGGAGCGCTGCTCGTCGATCGCGCCGCGCGCCGCGGCTCACCCGAAGAGGTCGAGAAGCGCGAGATCGCCGACCAGGTGCGGCTCTCTGACGTCGCGCGCGTCGAGGTGGGGCCGCCGCCGCCGAAGTGCACCGCGAAGACTCCGTCGGGTCCCGCCTGGTTCGTGCGCACGCTGCAGCAGGAGCTCGGCGCCGGGCCCGAGCGCGTCGCCGACCCGACGCGCGTCGAGCTGCGCGCGAGCGACAACCTTCCCGACAAGCTCACCGGCGTCTCGCCGAAGGTGGTCACGTTCGAGCCGCCGGCCGCGTGGACGCTGTGGTTCAGCCCGGCGCTGGGGCCCGCCCAGCGGGGCCAGGTGCTCGGCGAGCTGCGGGCCGTTCCCGGCCTGCAGGTTCGGCACGTCGACGGGCTGCCGCGCGTGCGGCTGGTGCTGTCGGGCGTGGACCGCGAGCAGCTCTTCCCCGTCGCAGCGCGGCTGGCGAAGACGCTCGAGCTCGCGCAGGGCGTGCAGCTCGTCGTGCCTCCGCCGGCCGTCGAGCCCTTTCTCGACGTGAAGGTCGACCGCGAGCGCGCCGCCGCTGCGGGAGTCCCCGTCGACGAGGTCGCCGCCGTCGCCGAGCTCGCGCTGCAGGGCCGCGAGCACGACGGCGTTCGCGTGAGCGTCGACCTGCAGCGGCCCGAGCACATGGCGGCGCTGTTCGTCCGCGACCGGCGCCTGTCCGACCTCGTCACGCTCGTCGAGGTGGCGCAGCCCTTCGAGCTCATGCGCGAGGACCGCAAGCCCGCGATCGAGGTGCTCGCCTACGGCATCGATCGAAAGGCAGTGCCGACGCTGCCGCTGCCCGCCGGCGTGGTGCTGGAAATCCACGAGGAGTTGTGATGCATGAGCGCCATGCGCTCACTGCTCCTCGCCGGCGTCCTGTTCTGCGCGTGTGCTCCGAATGACCCGTTCGTCGGTACGTACAACGTGACGGTGTCCGGCACCGAGACCGAGACCGCTCCGCAGAACACCTCGCGGAACATCGCCGGCATGGGCACCGTCGCCGTCACGCAGAACAAGGAGCGCATGGGCTACCTCGTCACCTTCGGCGAGAACTACCTGTGCAAGCTGCTCGCGACGCAGTCGATGTCGGCGCCGAACGAGCTCACCATCGCCGACGGCCAGAGCTGCAACATCTCCGGCTTCACCGGCACGACGACGTCCGCGAAGCTCTCGATGGACACCGCGACGATGACGACCGCGACGCTGACGGTCTCTTACACGTTCACGTACACGCTGCTGTTCGTGAACCACGCCGGCACCGGGACGCGCACCTTCACCGGCCCTCGGCTCTAGCAGGCTCCAGTCAGCCTGCGAGTCAGTCGCGCCGCTTGCGGCCGCCGAGGCTCGCGAAGAACAGCAGCGCGGTGCCGCCGGCGACGAGGCCGGCGCCGACGGGCTGCGGAATCGACACGGTCTTCTGGCGCTCGATCTCGACCACGCCGAGCAGCTGCTCCTTCTCGCGATACGGCACACCGCCGAACCAGAGCGCGAGCACGCCCAGCGTGTTGAGCGCCAGCCCCAAGATTCTCACGACCGGCGGATCTTCACCGCGAGCCGGCGAAGGTCCTCGTTCACCTTCTGGAACTGGGTCTTGCCCTTCTCGTCGGCGATCTGCTTGTCGAGGCCGCTGATCTGGTCCTGCGCGGTCTTCGCCGCTTCCTTCGAGTCGTGCACGAGCCAGTCGATGCCCTGGATGATGGCGAGGCGCGTCTCGAGGTTCTCCTCGGTGAGGACCTTCATCAGGTCCGCGACGAGCGCCGGGTTCTTGCTGCGGCCGACCTCGTAGGCCGCGCGGGCGCGCACGCCCTCGTGCCCGTCGGTGAGCTTCTTCGCCCAGCACGGGGCCTCGCCCTTACACTCCTTGGCCGCCTCGAGAATTTTCCGCCACTTGGTGATCTTGTCCTTGTGCTCCTGGATCGCCTTCGGCAGGTCCTTGCAGCCCTTCACCTCGTCGTCTTCTTTGCACTCGGCGGTGAAGAGCTTCTCCTCGTCCTCGAGCCACTTGTTGAAGACGGGCAGCTCGCGGTCATCGCCGAGCATCGCGACGCCTTCCATCGACTCCTGGCGCGCGTCCCACGGGCCCTTGCTGCCGGTCTTGATGAGGTTGGGAATCGCGTCGCGGCCGCCGATGCGCACCAGCGCGCGCACGTACTCTTCACGCGCGGTGCCTTCGCCCTCGTCGAGCATGTCGGCCAGCGCCTTCGCGCCCGCGGTGCTGCGGAGGCGGCCGAGCGCGTCGGCGGCGCGGATGCGGACGAACAGCTTGATGTCGAGCATCTCGCTGTTGAACTTGAGCGCGTTGAGCAGACCCTTCTCGGCCTTCGGCTCGTGCAGGTCTCCGAGCACCTGCGCCGCCTTCGCGGTCAGCGCCGGCGCGAGGATCTTGTTCTTCTCGGCCCAGGCGAAGCGCTCTTTGTCGGTGCCCTCGAGCACGCCGAGCAGCTTCGGGCCGACGGTCTCGCCGATCTGGTACAGCGAGTAGCTCGACTCGACGTAGAACGAGACGCCGCGGCGCTCCTTGAACATCATGTCGATGAGCGCATCGGTGGCCTCGGGGTCGCGGATGTCGCCCAGCGCCTGAATCGCCTTCTTCGAGAGGAACGGCTCGGTGTTCTCGTCACGCGCGAACTTGATGAGCGGCTGCGTCGCCTCTTTCGCCTTCATCTCGCCCAGGCCCTCGATGGCGGCGATGACGGTGTAGTTGTCCTTGAGGTTGAGCATCTTCAGCAGCGCCGGAGCCGCCTTCGGGTCGGCGATGTTGCCGAGCGCCACCGCGATCTCCTTGTTCATGCCCTTCGAGTCGCCCTCGGCCGCGGTCCAGTCGATGGCGTCGGTGAGCGGGTCGACCGAAGACGGGTCTTTCAGCTCGCCGAGGATCTGCGCGAGCTTCGCCTTCACGTCGGGAGCCTTCTCTTCCGCGAGCCGCTTGTGCAGCATCGGCACGAACGACTTGTCGAGCGTCTTCAAGCTGCGAAGGTCGTCGACCCTGCGAAGCTTGTCCTTCTTGTTCTTCGCCCCGCTGATCGCCTTCTCCCAGTACTCGGGCTTGTTGGGATCGCCTTTGCACCCGGCGAACGAGAACGCGAGCGACACCCCCACCAGAACGAGAAAGAGATTTCTCATAGCGCGCGCGCACTAGGCCATGTGCCCTCCCAGGCGTCAACGTAAAGTGAAGGCATGCCGCGCATCGTCTTCATGGGCACTCCCGAGTTCGCCGCCGCCTCGCTGCGCGCCTGCCTCTCCCTCGGAGACGTCGTCGCCGTCGTCACCCAGCCCGACAAGCCCAAGGGTCGCGGCCAGGAGCTCTCGATCTCCGCGGTGAAGGCCCTCGCCCTCGAGAAGGGCCTGCCCGTGCTGCAGCCGCCGAAGATTCGCAACACCCCGTTCGCGTCCGAGCTCGCGGCCTTCGAGCCCGACGTCGCCGTCGTCGCCGCGTACGGGAAGATCCTCCCGAAAGACGTGCTCGACACTCCGCGCATGGGCTGCGTCAACGTCCACGGCTCGCTGTTGCCGCGCTACCGCGGCGCCGCCCCGATCCAGTGGGCCATCGCCAACGGAGACGCGAAGACCGGCGTGTGCCTGATGAAGATGGACGAGGGCATGGACACCGGCCCCGTCTTCGCGTCGGGCACCGTGCCCATCGCGCCCGACGAGACGTCTCCGACGCTCTACGACAAGCTCCAGCGGCTCGGCGCCGCGCTGCTCGAAGAGCACCTCTTGCCGTACCTCGACGGCCAGCGGCCGCCCGTGCCGCAGCCGGCCGAGGGCGTCGTCATGGCGCCGATGATTCAGAAAGAGGACGGGCGGGTCGACTTCGCGAAGAGCGCCGTCGAGCTCGAGCGCCGCCTGCGCGCGTTCACGCCCTGGCCGGGCCTCTACACGTCGTTCGGCGGCCAGGGCCTCAAGCTGCTCGCGGTGAAGGTGGGGCAGGGCGCGGGGAAGCCCGGCGAGGTGCTCGCCGCCGGCAACGACGGCATCGAGGTCGCGTGTGGGGCGGGCAGCCTGGTCGTCACGCAGCTGCAGCCCGAGGGGAAGCGCCCGATGGACGCGGCCGGCTTCCTCTCGTCGCGGAAGATCGAAAGAGGTTCGACGCCCTTCGGCCAGTCTGCCGCTCACATGAGTTGAGCACGGCGTGCCCGCGCGCTGCGTCTGTCGCCGCGGGGCGCGACGCTCGCGTCGCGTGCGCGCGGGTGTTCAACTCGAGTGAGCCGCGGAATAAGGTCGTGTTCGTGCCCTCGCGCGTTCTGCTCCTGCACGGCCCCAACCTGAACCTGCTGCTCGATCTGCCCTCGCTCGACGCCGAGCTCGAGGAGCAGGCCGAGCGCCTCGGCGTCGACCTGCACGTGTTTCAGGCGAACTCTGAAGGGGCGCTCGTCGACGCCGTCCACGCCGAGCGCACGCGCGTGTCGGGCATCATCGTGAACGCCGCGCGGCTGGCCCCCACGGCCGAGGTGCTGGCCGAGGCCATCGCGCTGGTGAAGCGGCCCGCCGTCGAGGTCGTGCTCGACGCAGCCGCGAAGTCGCGCTCGGCGCTGAAGGGCGCGGTGCTCAAGCAGCTCACCGGGAAGGACGCGTACGCCGCCGCGCTCGACGCCATCGCCGCCGAGGTGCGAAACCAGCAGGGGCGCCCGACCGGCACGATGTTGCCCGCCGCGACCGTCACCGACGACGAGAACACCGGCCGCATCGACCAGAACGCGGTGAAGAAGACGCTCGGCCGCAAGACCACGTCGGATCGCGGCGGCGGCGGCACGGCTCCGAAGAAGACCATGGGCCGCAGCGACGGCACCGCGAAGATCGCCGCGGCGGACGTGGGCCTGAGCCGCGCGGTGGTGAAGGCGAAGATCTCCGAGCGCCTGTCCGGCAAGCTCTCGCCCGCCGGCCTCGCGACCTGGGCGCGCAGCCAGTGGCAGCAGATTCAGCGCGGCGCCCCGGTCGAGAGCGGCCAGCGCGAGAAGCTCGAAGACGTGCTGCAGACGCTGCTGCTCGGCGCGTCGACCAAGGCGAATGATCACCAGCTCATCGAGCTGATGACGCAGCTGTGATGAAGAAGCCTCGCAAGAAGGGGCCGGCGGCGAAAAAGGGGGCAGCCCCCATTTCCGAAAGACCGCCTGGGCCGAGCTCGGCGCCCCCCGGCCGGCAAAGGGGACAGTCCCCATTTTCGCCTCGAAGAAGCCAGTCCCCGCGCGCGCTGGCGATCAACATCCTCGCTCGCGTCCGCGCGACCGACGCCTTCCTCAACGTCGTGCTCGACGCCGCGCTCGACGAGCACCGCCCCGACGCCCGCGACGCCGCGCTGGTGACCGAGCTCTGCTACGGCAGCACGCGCAGGCAGCTGCAGCTCGACGAGGCGATCGCGGCCGTCGCCGACCGCAAGCTCGAGAAGATCGAAGACCGCGTCCTCGCCGCGCTGCGCATCGGCGCCTATCAGCGCTGGTTCATGCGCGTGCCGGTGCACGCCGCCGTCGGCGCCACCGTCGAGGCCGTGAAAGAGGTCGGCCTGCACCGCGCCACGGGCTTCGTCAACGCGCTGCTCCGCAAGCTCGGCGACGAGCCGCCGAAGGGCAGCGGCCACCCCCAGTGGATGGTCGATCGCTGGACGCGCCACTTCGGCCCCGAGAAGACCGCCGCGATGCTCGAGGCCGACAACCTGGCCCCGCCCGTCGTCGCCCGCATCAACTCGACGCGCACCACCCGCGACGAGCTGCTCGCCGCGCTGCCCGGCGCGAAGGCCACGACCGTCTCGCCCGTCGGCGTCGTGCTGCCCTCGGGCCAGCCCGAAGAGCTGTACGGCTTCACCGAAGGGCTCTGGCAGGTGCAGGACGAGGCCGCGCAGCTCGTCGGCCTCTACGCCTCCGTGCCGAAGGGCGCGCGCGTGCTCGACGCCTGCGCTGCGCCCGGCGGCAAGTCGTGCCACCTCGCCGAGACCTGCAGCGTCGTCTCGACCGACGTGCACGCCCACAAGCTGACCAAGATCCGCCAGGAAGCCGAGCGGCTGGGCGTGAAGCTCGAGGTGCACAAGGCCGACGCCGCGAAGCTGCCCGAGGCGCTCGGCGAGTTCGACGCGGTGCTGCTCGACGCGCCCTGCTCGGGGCTCGGCACGCTGCGCCGCCACCCCGAGCTGCGCTGGCGCCGAAGGCCTGAAGACATTCCGCGGCTCGCCAGCCTGCAGCGCGCGCTGCTCGAGAGCTGCCAGCAGCGCGTGAAGCCCGGCGGCCTGCTCGTCTACGCCGTCTGCACCACCGAGCCCGAAGAAGGCGCCGACCAGGTCGAGCTGTTCCTGCGCTCGCACCCCGACTTCACCGCCGAGGCGCCGCAGGGCCTGTCGTTTCCCACGTGGCAGGGGTACCTGCGCACGCTGCCCGGCCCCGAGGGCATGGACGGCTTCTTCGCCGCGCGGCTGCGGAAGATGTACTGACTCACTTCATCGCGTGGTCGAAGGCGACGCCGCTCAGCCGCAACGAGGCCGAGAGCTTCTCGCCGATGTTCTCGATCGACGGCTTCACCTGCAGCACCTGCGCGATGGTCATCAGGTCGATGATCGCCTCGACTTCAGCGAGCGACAGCGACTCCACGTCGCAGAGGTCGATGACGACCTCCTGAGGCCTGTTGGCCCGAATCTCTTCCACCAGGGCCGTGCCCGCCGCGGCGATCTGCCCCGTGGCGATGATCTTCCCCACGCACACCCACAACCGATTGCCGCGCCGCTTCACCATCAGCCCCGTCGACCCCACTCTCAATTGCTAGCGGCGTTGATCGAATCGGCAATTTGATCGTGATGCCGGTTACAGGTGCGTGACGGTTACCGGCCGGCAGCGCCTTTTGCCTTTCAGGGGTGCGACCATACTCCAGCGACGGTCGGTTGACGTGCTGGAAGTCTCTTCTCCCCGCCGGTGGCCGCGTCCGGCATGCCTTCCGGCGATCGACCGAAGCGCGCGCCCCCTTGGGTGTTAGAGGTCAAACGGGGGGACCCGCCATGGTCGAAGTCGCCATCATCGTCGTCCTCATCCTGCTCAACGGCTTCTTCTCCGGAGCGGAGATCGCCGTCGTCTCCGTGCGCAGGACCCGCCTGCAGGAGCTCGTCGAGTCGGGCATCGGCGCCGCGCGCGCCGTCGCGCGTCTGAAGGAGCAGCCCGAGCGCTTCCTCGCCACCGTGCAGATCGGCATCACCGTCGTCGGCGCCGCCGCCGCGGCGTACGGCGGCGCGTCGCTCGCCGTCCGCCTCGAGCCGGTGCTGCGCCGCGTCCCCGCGCTCGAAACCCACGCCGACGACGTCGCGCTCGGCCTGGTCATCGTCGCGGTGTCGTTTCTCTCCATCGTCCTCGGCGAGCTCGTGCCGAAGTCGCTCGCGCTGCGCAGCGCCGAGAAGTACGCGCTGGCGGTCGGCTGGGTGCTGCTCGCGCTGTCGTGGCTCGCCCGGCCGTTCGTGTGGCTGCTCACCGCGACGTCGAACCTCGTGCTGCGGCCCTTCGGAGACCAGACGACGTTCACCGAGACGCGCCACTCGGCCGACGAGCTGCAGCAGCTCGTCGACGAGGCGACCGTCGCAGGCACGGTCCACGCGAAGGCAGGGGAGATCGCCTCGCGCGCGCTCGAGCTGCCGCGCCTCGACGCGGCCGACGTCATGGTGCCACGCCCCGAGGTCGTGACCCTGCAGCGGAGCGCGCCGCCCGACGAGGTGCGCCGCGTTCTGCTCGAGCGCACCCACAGCCGCATGCCGGTGCTCGACGGGCCGCACCGCGTGGCGGGCTACGTCGCGGTGAAAGATCTCCTCGTCCTCGCGTGGGAGCAGCGGCTCGTCGTGCTCGAAGACGTGCTGCGGCCCGCCTACTTCGTCACGCCCAACACGTCCGCGGTCGAGCTGCTCGAGCAGATGCAGGCGCGCCACAACCCGTTCGCCGTCGTCATCGACGACCGCGGCGCGCTGCTCGGCATCGTCACCCTCGAGGATCTGCTCGAGGAGATGGTCGGAGACATCTTGAGCGAGCACGCGCCGCCGAGCCCGCGGCTCATCACCACCGAGCCCGACGGCTCTGCGGTGGTCGCGGGCGCGACGCCGGTGCGCGACGTGAACCGACTGCTCGGGCTCGAGCTGCCCGAGAGCGACGACTTCACCACGGTCGCCGGCCTGTGCCTTCAGCTCGCGGGCCACATCCCCGCGCGAGGAGCTCGCTTCGACACCGCGGGCGTCACGCTCGAAGTGCTCGAGGCGTCGCCCCGCCGCATTCGCAGCCTGCGGGTGAAGAAGCTTTGACCTGCCCGCGCGCACGGCGCTAAGCGCGCGCGCATGCTCGCTGAAACCCTCGCGGTCCTCCTGTTGGCTGCTGCCCCCGTCGCCCAGAAGCAGCGCCCGTACACCATTCAAGATCAGGTCACGATGCGCCGGGTGCTGTCGTTCGCGGTGTCGCCCGACGGCGCGCGCGTCGCGTACGTGCTGCGCACCACCGACGTCGAGGCCAACAAGGGCCGCACCGACCTGTGGCTCGTGAACACCGACGGCTCGAACAACCGCCAGCTCACGACCGACCCGGCCTCGGACACCGACCCGCAGTGGGCCCCCGACGGCAAGAGCCTCTACTTCCTCTCCACGCGCTCGGGCTCGAGCCAGGTTCATCGCTTCCCGCTGCTCGAAGGCGGAGAGCCGGTGCAGGTCACGAAGCTGCCCCTGGACGTCGCGGCCTTCGAGCTCTCGCGCGACGGCAGCCAGCTCGCGGTCGCGCTCGAGGTGTTCCCCGACTGCACCGAGCTCGAGTGCACGACGAAGCGGCTCGACGAGAAGAAGAAGAGCAAGGCGACGGGGCAGCTCTACGACTCGCTGTTCGTGCGGCACTGGGACACCTGGGCCGACGGCCGCCGCAACCACCTCTTCGTCATGCCCTCGTCCGGCGGAGACAAGGCCGTCGACGTGATGAAGAAGATGAACGCCGACTGCCCGACGAAGCCGTTCGGCGGCGCGGAAGACTTCACCTGGGCGCCCGACGGCAAGAGCCTCGTCTTCTCGGCGCGAGACGTGGGCCGCGAAGAGGCGTGGTCGACGGACTTCGACCTCTTCCAGACCGACGCGACGGGCAAGACGCCGCCGAAGAAGCTGACGACGGCGAACAAGGCGTGGGACGCGATGCCCGAGTTCTCTCCCGACGGGAAGTGGCTCGCGTACGCGGCGCACTCGCGGCCCGGCTACGAGTCCGACAAGTTCTCGGTCATCGTCCGCGAGTGGCCCAAGGGCGCAGAGAAGAACCTCTCGACCGAGGGCAAGTGGGACCACTCGGCGCACTCCCTCGCGTGGTCGGCAGACAGCAAGTCGGTCGGCGTCGTCGCGGAAGAGGTCGGGCAGTCGGGCCTGTTCCTGCTCGACGTCGCGACCGCGCAAGCGCGCACGGTGTACCTGAAGGGCACGATGGGGCACGCCGCGCCCGCGGCCGGCGCGACGTGGGTGGTGAGCCTCGATGATCTCAAGCACCCGGTCGATCTCTTCGTGGTCGGAGAAGGCGCGCAGCCCAAGGCGCTGACCCAGTCGAACGCCGAGGCGCTGGCCGCCCTGAAGCTCGGAGACTACGAGCAGTTCAGCTTCACCGGCGCCGGCGGAGACAAGGTCTACGGCTACGTGGTCAAGCCGGTCGACTTCGACCCGAAGAAGAAGTACCCGCTCGCGTTTCTGATTCACGGCGGCCCGCAGGGCAGCTTCGGAGATCACTTCCACTACCGCTGGAACCCGCAGGTGTACGCGGGCCACGGCTACGCGGCGGTGATGATCGACTTCCACGGCTCGACCGGCTACGGCCAGGCGTTCACCGACTCCATCCGCCTCGACTGGGGCGGCAAGCCGCTCGAGGATCTGCAGAAGGGCCTGAGCTCGGCGCTGGAGAAGTACCCGTTCATCGACAAGAACCGCATGTGCGCGCTCGGCGCCTCGTACGGCGGCTTCATGATCAACTGGATCGCCGGCAACTGGAACGACCAGTTCAAGTGCCTGGTGAACCACGACGGCAACCTCGACGAGCGCTTCGCGTACTACGACACCGAGGAGCTCTGGTTCCCCGAGTGGGACCACGGCGGTCTGCCGTGGGAGAAGCCCGAGGGCTACGCGAAGCACAACCCGATCGATCACGTCGCGAAGTGGAAGCTGCCGATGCTCGTCGTGCACGGCGGCCGCGATTACCGCGTCGTCGACACGCAGGGCCTGTCGACCTTCAACGTGCTCCAGCGGCGCAACATCCCGTCGAAGTTCCTCTACTTCCCCGACGAGAACCACTGGGTGCTCAAGCCGGCCAACAGCGTGCTGTGGCACGAGACCGTGCTCGGCTGGCTCGACCAGTGGACTGCCGCGAAGAAGTAGCGCGTCAGATGTCTTCGCAGCCGCTCAGCAGAACGCGCACGTTCAAAGGCGCCCCGCCGTCGACGACGGAGACACCTCCGACGTCGGTCGCACCGGTGCACGTGAGCGAGCGGCTGACGCGAAGCAGAGGCGAGCTCATCACCGAGCAGTTCTTCCCCGCGAAGAGGTTGTTGCGCGCGTCCACGGTCACGGGCCCCGTGAACGTGTCGAGGCACAGCCCACCACCCAGGTTCGGGTTCTCTCCGGCCAACGATTGCAGCCGATTCGGTCCCGCAGCGCCGTTGAGCAGCAGACCACCGCCGTTGCCGTAGAACGCGCGCACCGAGAACCCCGCGCGCGCGTTGCCGAGCAGCACGTTGTCGCGGAACGCGCTGATCGCGGCGTTCGAGCTCGCACGTACGCCGTCGGTGCCGTTGCCGACGGCCACCAGCCCCTCGATGCGGTTGAAGATCGCCGCCGTCCCAGGCGGGTAGGTGAGGTAGAGCCCGGCGCCCGTGTTGTCGTTCGCAGCGACGGTACCCTCGCCGGTCATCCCCGCGTCGGGCCCGGGCACGCCGAGGATGACCACCGCGCCCAGCCGGTCGACGAGCACGCCGTGCTGGCCGTTGCGCGCAAACGTCGCCCGCTGGCCTGCGGGAGGAACGAGCCGCGCCGTGCCGTCGGAGACGTGGAGACCGCTGCCGGCGTTGTCGCTCGAGCTGCCCGTCACCAGTACGCTTCCGCCTTCGACCCGCACACCGTCTCCGGCCATGTTCCTCACCGTGACGTTGGTGAGCTGGTTGCTGATGAAGCTCGTGCCGGGCAGCACGCGAACACCGCCGCCGGCTACGCCTCGGCCGTCGAGCACCAGGTCGTGCAGCGACGAGCTCATGCCGTTGATCTCGAACACGTAGACGCCCGGGCTGCCAATCACGGTGCGCGGGACCGAGGCGTTGTCCGACGCGACGCTCACGTTCGGGGGCAGTCTCAGCGGCAGCGCCTCACCACCATCGACGTCACCCTGAAGGGAGATCGTCCGCAGTCCTCCGTCGACTGCCAGCGCGAACTGAATCGCCCGGCCAATCGTCTTGAAGCAGCACGCGGGCGACGGAGAGCCGTTGCCCGTCCCGCTGACGTCGCTGCCGAGCAGAGGATCCACGCAGAGCGTGTTGCCCGACGGCGCCGCGCAGTCGGTGCAGACGTTGCCGATGCACTGCTGACCGCCGCTGCACTGCGCCTGCGTGCAGCAGTTGCCCGGCACGCAGCTCGCCGCCGTGCCCGACGTGCAGCAGACGTCCTGCGCGTTGGCCGCAGCGCACGGGGTGTTCACCGCCGTCGTCGTGCCGGTCGTGCTCGCCGTGCCACACGCGCCCATCACGCACTGGCCCGTGTTGCGGTTGCAGATTCTTCCGGCGCCGTACCCCGCGCGGCAGTGCGCGTCCGACGTGCAGGGCCGGCACCGGTGGGCCGGCACTTCGCAGACGAACCCGGCGGACGCTCCGGTGCAGTCGTTGGCGACGCGGCAGTCGCCGGGCACGCACGCGCCGAGCACGCAGCGCCACGCCGCGGTGGTGAGGCCACCGTACGCCGAGGCGCACGCCTGGTCCTCTGCCGGGCCACTGCACGGCGCGCAGGTCTGAGCCCGGCACAGGCCTCCGGGCGCGTCGAGCGACGAGCACGCGCGCGCGGGTGTATCGAGCACGTTGCGGCAGTCGCTGAAGCCCGCGTCGAACGCGCTCCCGCCGCCCGCGCCGCCCGCGCCGCCTGCGCCGCCTGCGCCGCCTGCGCCTGCGCTGCCTCCGGCTCCACCGGTCGCTCCCGCTGCGCCTCCCCCGGCGCCGCCCGCATTGCCGCCGGCGCCTCCCGCGCGGCCGCCGCCGCGCCCTCCGCTGCCTCCGCTGCCTCCGCCGTCTGCGGGTGGCTCTTCCGGCGGTGAGCAGGCCACGGCAACTGCGAGCCACGGAAGCATCACGAGCAGGCGGCGCATCTGCTGAAGACTAGTACGACAACGCGCAGGTTCGTGCCGTGCTGGGCCGCCGATTCATCGCTGCCTGGTTTCGGGAACACTCCCAGGCGGCGCGAGGGCACACGGCCCCGTCTCACGGCGCTTACATCGACCCGGCGTCGAACCGCTCGGGCACGGCGTCGATGACCTTGAGCTTCACCGACGTCGAGGTGCAGTGGGGACACTTCGGCTGCGGCGCGGAGAGCACGACGGGCGGCCACCGCTCGATGTCGGCGAGTGGCGACGGCGATGAGATCAGGAACAGCTCGACGTCGCCCGCGAACGGGAAGCGCAGCCCGTCGGGGTTTTCCTTGCTCCAGTCCGGCGCGTAGGCGCCGCGGTCCCACGGCTCGGAGGGTTCGGGTGCCCACTGCACCGTCGTCTCGCCGTTGTGCGCCGAGACGACGTACACGAAGCACAGGTCCGACACCTCGACCTCGAAGTCGAGCGACTCGAGCGTGGTGATGGTGTCTCCCGCCTTGACGTTCCGCACGTTGCCGGCGTTCACCGCCCGCAGTGCGGCGAGCTTCGGGCCGCCGGCGCCGGGCGCCGCGGGTGGGGCGGCCTTGCGGTGCGTGAGCATCCAGGCCATCGCGGCGGCGAACGCGACGAAGCCCACGATGCCGATGACCCACTGTGTGCGAGCAGAGCGGCTCATCCGCTCAGTTCGACACCACGTTGCCGTAGTCGTCCTGGGTTCTCAGCGTGCCGGACGTCGTGCCCTTCTGAACCGTGAGCTCGACCTCCGACGTGTAGAGGCTCGCCGACGTCGGGGAATAGCCGACGAAGCCGATTGCACGAATGGTGTAGAGGTTCGCGGGGGCGCCGACGTCGGACGGCCGGTAGACGATGTAGCGGTACTGCAGGCCGCCGCCCTCGCGCACGTCGAGCGTGGGGCCGTTGTCGACGGTGACGGGTCCCAACATGTTGGTGCAGGTGGTCCACGGATCGGGGCCACCGCAGGTGACGGTCGAGGCATTGAGCGTCTCCACCATGAGCGCGCCAGAGCGGACTCGGGCGAGCGCGTCTTGCGCGCCCTGCTCGGCGCGCACTGCCGCGAGGCTGTGGGCGTTCATCGCAGTGCCGAGGTACGCATGGTCTTCCGCCTGCGTGTAGAAGGCCGTGACCGCGAGGCTCAGCGCCAGGAGGACGAAGATGACCGCAAGCATCATCCACCCGCGGGGCCGTCTCGTCTTCGTCTGCCTCATGGCACCACCTGTACGAGGTTCGTGAATCCCATGCCCAGGTCCATCTGAATGCGCCGGCGACCGTCGGGGGTCGGTGAAGGCACGTGGTCCTTCAAGGCGATGGCCGCCGCCTGGGGCACGTCGGCCATGGGCCGCGCTCCCGTGGCGGAGACGCTGATGCGCAGGCCCGAAAGCCACGCTCCCCACGAATTGCGGGTGAGCACGTTGGGCGCAGGGTCCGCCATGATGTCGCACGCCGACGACGTCGACTCATTGCAGAAGCAGAACGCCTCGCTGCCGGGGGTCGGCGCTGGAGCACAGTCGTTTCCCGTGCCGGTCAGCGGCGAGCCTCGCGCGTAGAGCCGCGACGAGATCTGCAGGTCTTCCACACCGGGCTGCACCATCACCGGAGGCGTGCCGTAACCGAAGCCCGCCGGCTCGGCGTCGGCCTGCTGCCGGTAGAGCGACGATCGCGTACCGGCGACGTCGTCGTTGCAGATCATGTAGCGGATGCGCGAGCCCAGCCGGTAGACGCGGGCCTTCGGCGTCGAACCGACCAGGCAGTTCGGATACGTCGTCGTCTTGTCCATCACGTCGTTGTAGTTCCGGTCGAGCATCGTGACGTTGATGTTGGTGGACCCCGACGGCCCGCCGGTGACCCGGCCGATGCACGACTCGCCGTTGTCCATCGCGAACAAGACGACTCCGTTACCCGTCGCGTTCTCGCTCATGAGAAACGGAGGCACCGCCGCGGTGGGACCCGACCCGAACTGCGTCAGCACGACGCGGTAGTCGGTGCCCGGCGCTGCGCCCGCAGTGATGCCCTGGGTGTCGCCCGGTACGAAGCCCGCGTGGCCGATCACCAGCTCGACCACGTCGGTGCCCGGCCGGCGACCGCCGGCGCCACAGCCCGTCGACGTGGTGATCTGCTGCATCAGGTTCCCGCCCGAGTCGAGCGTGGGAGGATCATTGAAGACGCGCACCGCGAACAGCGGAGCCGGCCAGCGGTACCCGGCGTTGCCCAGCTCGGTCTTCAGCTGGGCGAGCGTGATCACTCCCGACGACTCGACGTCGATGAGCCGCTCGGCCTCGCGCCGCTGGCGGATGATGACCGTGAAGATGGCCGTCGCCGCGACCATCAGCAGCGACGCCACCGCGAGGCTCGTCATGACCTCGATGAGCGACAGACCGCGCTTGCGCTTGTCAGCCCGCATCGGGAGCCCTCGAGAGCGTCGTGCTCTGCAGAAACCGCTTCGCCTGACCGTTGCCGTCGCGCCAGGTGGTCTCGACGTCGATGCGGTACGTTGGCCAGGCTGCGCCGGTGTCCGTGACGATGTACTGCACCGCGTACCGCCGCTCGGACCCGTCGGTGAAGATGCCGCCGTCGGCCGCGCCGCCGCCGTCGAATGAGGCGCCCGGCATCGGAGTCAGGCCGTTGAAGCCCATGCTGGTGAGCTCGTCCATCGTCTGGTTCGCGTAGTGGGCCGCCAGCATCGTCTGCTGCCCGTTTCGCCCGGTGACTGACCCGCGCATCAGCATCGCAGTGATGCCGGTCAGGCCGATGATCAGCACGGCGCTCGCGATGAGCACCTCGACCAGGCTGACTCCGCGGTTGGGGACAGGTCTTCGTTTCATGGCTCGTCAGTAATCGGTGTAGGCCAGACCGATGTCCGGCACGTAGGTGTGGCGGGTCGCGGCGCCGCCACTTGATGCGGCGAACGAGATGTCGATCAGCGAGACGGAGACCGTGCTCGGACCGCCACCGGTGTCGACGGTCGACACCTTCGGCAGCGCGGGGTTGCCCGCCCAGCCGATGGTGACGCTCTGATTGGTCAGCTTGCCGCCCATGACCATCGCAGTGGGAAAGTTCACGACGAGGCGCGGGTCGAGCGGGAAGTTCGCCACCACGCGGTCGTCGGGCAGCGGCCCGCTGCCGTCGCCCTCGAAGAACATGTTCGTCGAATTACAGTCACCCTTCATCACGACGAAGATGGCGTTCCGGGCGAACGGGAAGCCCGGAGGCGGCGACCCAGGGCTGAACGAGGGGCCGTTGAACTGCACGAACACGGGGCACCGCATCGTCATGGCCCGCAGCCGCGCGTTCGAGAGCAGGCGCGACGACGAGCTCGCCCCGCCGTTGACGACGCCGACCCGCACCATGTTCTGAATGGCCGCCACGGCGATGCTGGTGAGGACGCCGAGAATCGCGACCACCGCCATCAGCTCGACGAGCGTGAAGCCCCGCCTTCTCATCAGCGAATTCTCCGGAACGAGCGAATGTCGCCGCCCTTCGTCGGGGGCTGGAAGCCCAGCGTGGTGATGCCACCCTGGCTGCCGTTGACGGCGATGTTGCCCTTGTACGCGACGAGATCGCTGGGAATGCCGAAGTTGTCGAGCTTGACCACCGCGGTCTTGGTGCCTGCGCCGGGCTGGTTCGCCGGAGTGATGAGCGTCGGCACCAGCGTGCCGCCCTTCGGGTCGAACGAGTACAGCACCGTGTCGCCCGCGAGCGCGCACGAGCTCGAGGCCGTCGGAGGAATGTACGTGGCGACGACGAGTGCGCCCGACACGAGCACCGGCTCGGAGACGATCTGCTCGTTGCGGTGCGGCAGGCGCACCACCCACAGCGGAACGCCGTCGTGCTGCCCGCTCGAGAGCTGCTCGTTCTTGTCGTGCAGCGCGTAGATGTAGTTCGTGTTCCACGCGGGCGTGCCCGGGTTCTCCACGTCGCCGGTGCCGACGTAGTAGTCGCCCAGGTTGCCGGAGCCGTCGACCACCGTGCCGACCTTCGGCCGGTTGTAGATCGGCGGCGCGGTACCGCCCGGCAGCGGCAGCGTGGTGACGGTTGCCACCGGGCAGATCGACGGAGTGCCGCACGCGGCGTTCGCGTTGCTCAGCGTGTAGCTCGGCGGCGTCATGCCGGGCGGCGCGTCCCACGCCGGAGTGCGTACGATGGTCTGAATCGGGGTGGCGACGCCGAGCGTGCTGGGCGCGTCGTTGGGGTCTTCGGGGTCGAAGAAGCGCGACGGCGTCCAGAAGCTGTCGTTGTCCTGCTGCGCTGCCGACGTGTTGGCGAACCGCATCTCGTAGAGCGAGCCGGTCTTGCCGCCGATGACGACGGTGTCGAGGTACGGGTTCGCGGGGCGGCGGAACATCGCGGGGCGCCCCGGGAGGCTGTTGCTGCCGCCGCCGACGCTGTTGTACCGCCGGATGAGGCTGCCGGTCAGCGCGTCGAGCACGTACATCGAGTCGCCCGCCGAGCCGCACGTCGCGCACTGCATGCCGCCGCCGAACACCGCCGCGAACTTGTCTTCGCCGTTGTAACGGATGCGCGCGATGATGGGGATGCTCCAGGTCGTGCCGAGGTCGGAGTGGTTGAAGTTCCACATGAACGCCGGCGTGCCGTCGTCCTGGATCTTGAGCGCGAACAGGCTGCGGCCGCCTTCACGCAGCGAGCCGATGCCCATGGTGAACCAGTCGCCGTCGTCGCAGCTCGCCGAGTCGCCGCTGTTGGCGCTCGGCCACGAGCCCGAGATGGTGCCGCAGACGTCGGTCACGGCCATCGTGTTGTCGACGTTCTTCTGGTTCGACATCATCGTGCGGTACAGCTCGGGCAGCTGGCTGCTCGGCACCCAGCCCCACTTCTCGTGACCGTTCGGACACGCGGGGTCCATCTCGTCGGTCGCGCACGTGGGGTTCGCGGTGGTGTCGGCGCGATCTTCGATGGCGTGCAGCATGCCTTCGCTGCCACCGACGAGGATGCGCAGCGGGCGGCAGTTGGTGCCCGGGGTGTCACCCGGAGCGCAGGGCTTGGTCCGCGCCTGCCACTGCTGGTACTCGGTGCGCTGCGTCGCCGTGGTGCCGCCCCAGTCAGGCCCGAAGCCAGAGCGGCCGACCACGACCGCCGACGAGTGCTCGATGGCGCCCGCGCGCGAGAGGCGCTTGGGCTTCGGGTTCAGGATGCTGATGTAGTCCTGGAACGAGTTGCTCGGCACGCCCGGGTTGCGGACGAAGTCGATGACGTCGGTGCCGTCGAGGCTGATCGGCGCGACGGTCATGGGCAGGGGGATGCCCGCCTCGATGGCGTTGCGCACCTGCGAGACGCTGCTCGAGAAGTTGTACGTCGTGCCGGCGACCTCGGTCTTCAGCACGCGCGTGTTGTCGGCGACGGCGTTGAGCTTCTGGGAATATTCCCACTTCTCCGAGAGCGCCCCGGTGGTGGGGTCGATGGCGTATGCGCGCAGGAAGCCCTGCCACTCGGGCGACGCGCTGGCGCCCAGGCCGCGCTGGAAGTTGCCGGCGTAGATGCGCTGGCCGTCGGTCGACAGCGACGGCTTCGAGCGCGAGAACGTGCCGCTCGTGATCTGCGTGAGCACCAGCGACAGCGCCGTCTGCAGCGACGCCTGGTCCGACGCGGTGAAGGCCGAGCCGGTGCCGCCGGCCGCCGCCATCGCGTCGAGCGACGCCGAGGCCGAGCCGCTGACCAGGTCACCGAAGCCGATGACGTAGGTGCGAATGCCCGTGGTGTTGGTCGGGTACCCGGTCGGAACGTGGCTCTTCATCGACGCGACCGTCGAGACCAGGTCCGGGTCCGTGAAGGCCGCCGGCGAGTTCTCGAGACCGTCGGTGGCGAGCACCACGAAGTAGTCGCGGCACTCGCGATCGATGTCGTGGTCGCGCATGCCCATCAGGTAGTCGGCCGCGTTCTGCAGCGAGCCCTTGAGCGGCGTGAAGTCTTTGATCTCCGGCGGCCCGTTGCGGAAGTAGTCGGAGACCATGCACATGCCCTTCTTGTTCCACGCGAAGGTCATCGGGTCGACCGTGGTCGCGTTGGGCAGCTCGCACAGGCCGAGCGCTTCGTTGAGCGCCGCCTGACCCCCGCTCGGGTCGGTGTCGTCGGGAATGGGCACGAAGTTGCCCGCCGGGCTGGTCGGAATGCCTGCCGGGAAGAGGGTGCCATCGCCGCCGATGCCGCTCCAGCCGCTCTCTTTGGTGGCCTGGTTGTTCCACGAGCGCGTCACGGTGCCGGGCAGCAGCGGGCCGACCGTGGCGTTGGTCGGGCTGGCGCCGTTGCTGACGCCGGGCTGGTACCAATCGGAGAACAACCGATACGTCGCGGCCGCCGGAGCGCCGTCTTGTTGGCACGCCGTCGCGAACGCGAGCGGATCACCTGCGGCCGCGAGGGCGCCGGACATCGAAGGCGAGTTCGTGCCGCCTCCGCTGAAGCGCGCGGCGGGGAGAATCATCGTGTTGTACGAAGGCGTCGCCGTGTACCAGGTCGCCGCCGCGTCGAAGTCGGGCGCGACACACATGGAGCTGTTGCGCGAAATCGCGAGCGCGTAGCGGCCCGAGCCACCGGCGGCGTTGTCCTGCGGTCGGCCCCACCGCAGCTTGCAGACGTGGTTCGCATTGCCGTTGCAGTTGTCGATGACAGGCGGACAGTGGCCACCGGCGAACCCGGTCGCGTCGTTGTAGTTCTCGGTGCAGATCTGCTGATCGTCGACGGTCCTGTAGAACTCGTTGCTCGAGATCCACGGGGCATTGCTGTTGTTGGTACCGCCCGACGTGCTGCGCCGCGTGACGAGCTCGCCGCCCTTCGTCGTGTACTCGTAATGGTAGTTGTACGTCTGGGCGGTGAAGACCGTCTTCATGCGGTAGTACTGGCACCACTTGTTGTTCACCACGCTGTACTGGTGCCGCGCGGTGGGGGCCGAGTACCGGCACGTCACGGACGGCGGGTTCGGGTTGTTCAGCTGGAACTGCTGCATCTCGTACCGGCAGACGTTCATCGTGCCGTTGACCGGGTACACGCGGCGGCGAACCTGGATGTTGCAGTTGACCGTCGGCCGGCTCCAGGTGAACTCCTTGCGCAGGTACATGCAGCGCTTGGGCTGGTTCTCGTCGACGGGGACTCCGTAGTTCTGCAGGCCCACGCCCTCGACGGTGCAGGGCGCATTGCCGGCGCCGCACAGGGCGGCGTCGTTCGTCTCGAACACGCCCATCTGGCACGAGGCCGGCGGCGCGCTGAACGCACAACCGGAAGTGCCCGTGGTGCCCGAGCACGCGGAGATGGTCGAGAGGTTGGTGGTGGTGGTCGGCACGCCCGAGTAACCCGGCGGCGGCGTCGTGCGGTTGCGGCGCGTCGGCGAAGTCTCGGCGGGGCCGGCGGACGCCGTCGGGTTGTTGTGCACCGCGCAGCTGAAGCCCGCGGGGCACTGGTTCGACGGGCCTTCAGGCCCCGTGCGCATCGAGCCGTTGGTCGGGCAGCTGCTGCCGTTCGGCAGGTTCAGCGTGTAGCTGAAGACCGTGTCGGTGGGCGCGCCGTAGTTGTTGGTGGTGCCATCGAGGCCCGTGCACGCCGGCGGCGTACCGGAGTTGTCGTACTTCGTCACCGCGCTGCAGCCGTTCGACATCGTGGTCGAGCCCACCGGAATCATGCTGCACCGCGACAGGCCCGCGTTGCAGCCCGCCGGCACGTGGCCGGGAACCCAGTTGCCGGCGCCACCGACGACCGCCGCACTGGAGAGCAGCAGGTTCCCGCCGCACGAGCCCATTCTTCGGAAGTAGTTGCCGCTGTTGGTGAGGTTCGGCAGGGGGGTCGTCGTCTGGCCCGTCCCGACAGGGGAGTGGTAGTTGACGGTGCTCGTGCTGAACGTGGTCGGGTTCAGCGCCTCCGAGACGAGCCTGACGTCGCAGGGGTAGTTGGAGTTGCAGACGGGATTGGTCCACCCGGGGTTGATCGCCGAGCCCGAACCTGCGCCCGCGGCGCCCTCGACCATGCCGGTGGTGATGCCGAAGTAGTTCCAGTTGCGCGAGCTGTCGCTGATCGACGTCACGTTCATGAGCGGCCCGTAGGGACACGACGCCGTGTTGTTGAAGGTGACCGGATTGCCGGTGACCACCCCGCCGTAGGTGTGCGTCGCGCTGACCAGGTTCGCCGGCGGCGTCGCCGGCACGTACGCGCTCGCCTTCAGACTGTAGGCGCGCTGGTTGGCGGTGGTCTGCTGCGGCATGCTGCTCGCCGAGAACATCGTGCACGGCGAGCTGGAGGTGCACTCGTTCGCGTTGAGCCCCTCCCAGTTGCCGACGGCCGTGCCGATGGTCGGCGGAGCGGCGAGCGTCTCAGGCGACATGCCCATCGGCGTCGAGCCCGACAGCATGTTCTGCGTGGGGCACGTCGCGGTGCTCGGCGCGACGTACTTCACCGTGTAGATACCGCCGACCGAAGGCGTCGCGGTCTGGTTCACGACGACGGGCATCGCCGACTTGCTGGTGTAGTTCAGGCTGGTGTTGCACGCGTTCTCCGTACCCGTCCCGGACGGCGCGGGGCTCGCGAACATCATGGGAACCGCGTCGCTCGGGTACTCGTACACGGCGCAGTTGTGGTTCGTGGTGATCGCGTTCGTCTTGCGGATGAGGTACCGGTTCGCGCCGTTCGCGGTGTCGAGGCAGCGGCCGTTCTTCGCGCCGCTTCCGCTGCCCGACGGGAAGAGCTCCGTCGCGGTGACCGAGGGGAACGTGGTGCCCGAGCCCGTCAGGTCGACGGGCGAGGTGAACCGCGTCTCAGGCCCGACGTACCCGGGCTTGAACATCTTGTCGTAGTAGCAGCGCGTGTAGCGCGTATCGTCGGTCTCGTACTTGACGAGGAACTGGTAGTAGGACGCCAGGCCGATGCGCGCCTCACCGGCGAACTGCGGCAGGGTGTTGTAGACGACCTTCTTCGCGATGCAGAACTTGCTCGTGCACGGCAGACCCTGGTTGTTGGTGTCGAAGTCACCACCCGGGTCCGTCATCTGAATCGGCGTGCTGAACGGGTCGACCGGCGCGACCTTCATCGACGTCGAGGTGTCGAAGATGATCTGCACGCGCGGCTTGGGCGGGCCGCTCTGCGCCCAACCCGGGGCCGCCAGGAGCAGCGCGACCACCGCCGACGTCCACCGCCACACGTGAGTGTTCGAAGCCGATTGTGCGTTCATGTGCTCCCCGCGGACAAAGCGCTGACGCCCCGGCTGCAACTCCCGTGCTGCGGGCGGCGCGACGAAGGTTTCAGACATCTTGCGGAGTTCGGCGTCGGCCCCTCGCGGAAAGGCACGAAGCCGCAAAGCTTTCTGCTCGGACGCGGAAAAACATGCGATGTACGCCGTGCGATCTAAGGACCCGTCACGAGCCGGGACACGTTGGGGTCGATGAAGGTGAACAGGCTCGCGGGGTATTGATCGAACCGCGAAGGGCCGCCGTCGGGGTCCGAGTACACGATGCTCGCAGCCCCTCCGCCGAAGGGGCGAACCACCACGACGTCGGTGGTTCCGCGGCGAGCGAGCGACCACAGCGCGCGCGCGTCGTCGAGCTTGCCTTCGCACGGCGTGGCCATGGTGATGCCCGCGTCCGGCGCGAGAGTGGCGTAGGCGCCGAGGTTCGCCGCCGCGCCGTTCGCGTCGATCGACCACAGCTCGCACGGAGGGAAATCGGACCCCGCCTGGCCCAGCACCAGCAGAAAGCCGGTCGGCGAGGCGCGCACGTTTCGGATGTACTGGTTGTTGATGTACGGCGTCAGGCTGCGGCCCATGAAGCCGGAGATCGGCGTGTCGGTGCCCCCGTCGTCGCGCACCACATCGCCGGCATCCGAGCGGCCGAGCGCCAGGCCGTTCGGGCCGAGCGCCAGCAGCTCGAGCCCGGTGTACGCCGGCACCGGGTCTGCGCCCTCGTAGTAGGTGCTGTCGCAGAGGTAGACGACCGAGCCCGTGTCGGGGCGCACCCAGAAGCGCTGGCCCGGCTCGCACGCGGGAGTCGGGACGACGAGGTCATTCGCTCTGAGGTCGGGCAGCACGGAGATCTGCGCGCCGCCGTCCTGGCCCTGGCGCATCAGGTCCATCGAAGCCTCGAACAGCCGCGCCGGCGGGCCGATGTCGAGATAGAGCAGCGTCCCGCTGGGACGGATGACGGCGCTGAACAGGTCGGCCTTCGGCGGCAACATCACGAGGTCGTCGGTGTTGAGGACGCCGCCGGCGTCGGGGGCCATGTCCGAGATGCTGTAGACGGGCTGCCCCTCGACGAAAGTGCCGAGCAGCAGCACCGAGCCGGCGTCGAAGAAGAGCGGGGGCCCCGCGTCGCTCATGCCTGCGTCGTGCGGCCCCGCGTCCGATGAGGTCATGCCACCGTCGTCGTCGCCGCCGTCGAGGCCTCCATCGGGCGGCGCGCCGACGAAGATGCGGACGCGCGTGGTGACGCCGTTCCAGCTCGCCTCGACGGTCAGGTTGCCGCTGCACCCCATCTGCGCGGCCGCGTCGCACGAGAACGTCGCGGTGCCGGCGCCGTTCATCTCGAGCGTGACGGTCGTGCTCGAGAGCGTGCCGGCCGCGGCGGTGAGCGAGACGGTGCCGGTGCCGGGGTTGCCCTCCGCGGTCCTGGCGGTGAAGGTGAGGGTCGAGGTTTGCCCCCGGTCGTCGATGCGCGAGGGGTTCGCGCGCGCAGTCAGCGTGGGGCTCGAGGGCTCGACCGGCGGCGGACACGCGACGAGCACACCGGCGGCGATCAGGGCGAGGCGATGGTGGCTCATGCGGAAGGCGATTGTTCAGCGGTGGCCCGCTGCTTCGCAAGAAACCGACTCGCGCACGGGCAGCTCGAGCGGGAGGCCGTCGTAGGCGACCTCGCCCTGCCCGCTGAACTCTTCCCGCGCCTGCTGCAAGAGCGGGCGGTGTCGACGTCGCGCCGCGACGAGAGGTGGGTGAAAATGAGCCGGCGCGACTTCGACTCGCGGGCGCAGGGTGAGCTGGTGCTGCACGTCCCGCCGCGCCTCCAGGGCATGCACCGCGTTCATGATGAGGTTGAGGAACACTTGCGTCGAGCGGCGGTACGTCGGCCACCTCGCGCGCGACGGTCACGGGTCCGCGCAGGTGCGTTGCGGCCATGCGAACGTGGGCTCGAGCGGGTCGCCTGCGACCCGAAGTCCACCCCAACCCGGGTCCGGCGCCGCGATTTCCGCAGCTGAGCCGCTGGCGCGCCTGTTGCTGCGGCGGACGTCATGCGCGCCGCGTTCGCCAGCTCTTGCCTGCTCGCTGCCTGTAGCGCCGCCGAGCAACCCGCGGCCTTCGTCGGGAACGTCGCGGATCCGACGGTGGCAGCCGCGCCGCTCGCGCCGGTGAGCCGCCGCGCGGGCGACCAGCCGTGCGCGCGGCTGACGGTCACGCCCGCGCCAGTCGGCGCGGTGCACCTGACGGACGTCTCGGTGCTGAACGTCGACGTCGCGTTGGAGTGCCGTGGAAGCGTCGTGTCGGTCGAGCTGGCGTCGCCACGCGGCAGCCCGCATGAGGTTCGCTCGCTGTCCGCGGCGTTGGGGCGCGCCTCGTTCAGCTTCCCCATCGCGGGCACCACCATCGCGCAGCGGGGGCTCTGGGGCCGGTGGTCGATTCGCGCGCTGCTCGATGGGCGCCCCGCGGCCACGGCCTCCCTGGAGCTCGAGCGGTGAGGGCGCCGCTGCTCGTATTGACGGTGTGGTCCACGGCTGCCGCGGCAGAGGTGCCCGACGTCGTGAGCTTCGTCGCGATCGCGAGGGACGAAGCCGTGCGCCTGCGATGGACGAACCCCGCCGACCACTCCGGCGTGCTGATTCTCAGGGCCGCCGAAGCGATCGATGCTGCTCCCGCCGACGGAGTCACCTATTCCGTCGGGCAGTCCCTCGGGAATGCCGTGGTGGTGTACGCCGACGCCGACAGCGTCGTCGCGACGTTCGACGACGCGGCGCTCGTGAACGGCACCCGCTACCGGTACCGCATCTACAACCTCGACGCGCTCACGCGCTATTCCAGCGGAAACGTTCCGACCTCGAGCGGAGTCGACGCCACGCCGTCGTCGGGCACGGGCACGACGTCGAAGTGGTGCTACGCCGTGGGAGCTGCCGCCGTGATGCAGCCCGTCGCCGATCTCGGAGCCGGCGTCTTCTTCGCTGGCAACGCGGGGACGGTGAACGCGTCCAACACCGCCGCGGGGAGCGCCGCCGACGGGGATGAGCGGTGGCGGCCGCTGCGCCTGCCGGGCTCGGTGCAGGCGCGCTTTCCGGTGGTGACGCTGTACCAGGAAGCGCAGAAGACCATCTTGACCGGCGACTCGAGCGGACACGCGTACGCGGTGAACGCCGCGACCGGCGCGCTGCGGTGGACGGCGCTCGCCGGCGCTTCGTTGGGCGATGCGATCGTCGCACAGCCCGTCGTGCAGCTTCGGGCGTACGCCGACGCGGCCTTCGCCGCGGCGAACCCGAACCGAGATCTGATCTTCTTCGCGACGCGCAACGCGAGCGCAGTCTCGAACACGGTCTACGCCCTCGACGCACCCAGCGGTGTCGAGGTCTGGCGGTACGCGCCCGGAGATCTGGACGTCGTGAACGGCGGCATGCTGGTCGATTACGAGGGCAACCGCTTGTTCGTCGCGTCCCGCTCGAACGCCGGCACCCAGCAGTCGCTGCGGGTGCTCGACAGCCTCACCGGCGCGTACCTGACCGGCTTCTCGCTCGGCGACATCGACACGGGCGTGGTCCTCAACACGTCGCTGAACCAGGCGCTGGTCGCCACCACATCCGGCGCGGTCTGGGGCATCGCGCTCGGCGACCTCTCCGTCGCGTTTCAGGTCGCGGTCGGGCCGCCAGCGAGCTGGCCGTTTCCCGCGGGCAATGGCTTCATCGTCTCGCTCACCTCCGGTGCGGTGCAGCGCTGGTCGGTGTCGGGAGCGAGCACGGAGCTGATGTGGACGGCGGCGGTGGCAGATCCGTCAGGGGTGAACCTCGACTACGTCGCCCAGGTCGCCTACGTCGGAAGCAGCGATGGCAAGGTCCACCAGCTGTCGCTGGCCACCGGCGCCGACCAGCTGCAGCTCGATCTCGCGGACGGGACGACCGGCACGCCCAGCATCGACACGGTCTCGAGGCGCATGCACGTGGGCACGCTCGGCGGTCACGTGTGTGCCCTCGCGCTTCCGTGACGGCTCGCGAAGGCTGCACGCCCGACCCGTCACAGACGCCTTCAGTTTCGTGCCGCTGGCTTGCCGGCTCGTCGGTCAGGGACCCTCGGGCCCGCGGGCTCGAACACGTACCAGAGCGACACGATGGTCGAGGGCGGAGCCTGGCTGCCGAGCTCTGAGGGGTCATGGCGCTCGCCGTCCTTGCGAGGAGCACCGGCGCATCGACGGTGAAGCTGACCGAGCCGATGACGAGCTTGTCGCCCGCGACGCGCTCGACGCGACCGTAGGCGTACTTCAGCGTCGGCTCGAGCGGCACGACGGCCGGGGGCGCGACGTTCTTCTTCACGCTGCCCGATACCGCCGACTATTCCCTGACGGGCAGCTCGAGCGAGAGGCCGTCGTAGGCGACCTCGCACTGCCCGCTGAACTCTTCCCGCGCCTGCTGCAAGAGCGGGGCGGTGTCGACGTCGTGCCGCGACGAGAGGTGGGTGAGAATGAGCCGGCGCGACTTCGACTCGCGGGCGACGCGGCCGGCCTCGCGCGCGGTGGAGTGCCGCGTCTCGAGCGCGCGCTCCTGCTCGTCGTCGCTGAACGTGGCCTCGTGCACGAGCAGATCGGCGCCGGCGGCCGCGGCGGTGAGCGCGGCGCAGGGGCGGGTGTCGCCCGAGATGACGACCTTGCGGCCGGCGCGGGCGCCCCCCATGACCTGGGAGGGGGCCACGACGGTGCCGTCTTCGAGGGTCAGCGTCTCGCCGCGCTGCAGGCGGCCGAAGGCGGGGCCGGGGGGCACGCCCAACGCTCGGGCCTTCTCGGGGTCGAAGCGGCCGGGGCGCGTCTTCTCGTCGATGACGTAGCCCAGCGCGTTCACGCGGTGGTCGACGCGCACGGCCCTCACCGCGTAGCTGCCGCGGTCGAGGGTCTCTCCGCCCTTGAGCTCGACGACCTCGATGGGAAACGAGAGGCGCTCGACGCCGAGGTGGATGGCCTGGTCGAGCAGGCGCGTGGCGGGCGGCGGGCCGTGCAGCTTGAGCTTCTCGGTGCGCCCGCCCATGCCGAGCGTGCGCAGGAAGCCGATGATTCCCAGGTAGTGGTCGGCGTGGAAGTGCGTGAAGAAGACGGCGTCGACCGCGAAGCCGGTGCCGAAGCGAATCATCTGCCGCTGGCTGCCCTCGCCGCAGTCGAACAGCAAGAGGTCGGTATCGGCCTTGACCGCGAGGCCGGACACGTTGCGGTGCAGCGTGGGCGCCGCAGCGGACGTTCCCAGGAACGTCAGGCGGATGATCGACATGCCGGAGGAGGACATGGGCGATCAGCTTTCAGGTGCGAAAAACACGACGTCCACGCTCACGATCCGTGCGCACACGGCTGACGACGCCGTGGACGTGGACGTGGACGTGGACGTGGACGTCAGTTGTCGTCCCTTCGGCGTTACGCCGCGGTCTTCGCGGCGCCAGCACCCTCGAGCGGCTTCGCCTCGCCCTCGCCCTTCATTCCGCCGCCCTCGATGCGCATGCCGTAGAACGACTGGTACGCGAAGAACATCGAGACGATGAAGAAGAACGCGGAGAGCCCGATGGTGAGCGGGGTGGCCTTGAACCAGTTGTTCTCGGTGGCGCCGAGCGCGACGGCGAGCTCGACCGCGAGCAGGCCGAAGAGCGTGGTGAACTTGATGACCGGGTTGAGCGCGACCGACGAGGTGTCCTTGAACGGGTCGCCGACGGTGTCGCCGACGACGGAGGCCGCGTGCAGCTCGGTGCCCTTCGCGTGCAGCTCGGTCTCGACGAGCTTCTTGGCGTTGTCCCAGGCGCCGCCGGCGTTCGCCATGAAGACGGCCTGGAAGAGGCCGAAGAGCGCGATGGAGATGAGGTAGCCGATGAAGAAGGCCGGCTCGACGAACGCGAAGGCGAGCGTGCCGAAGAAGATGGCGAAGAAGATGTTCCGCATGCCCTTCTGCGCGTAGATGGTGCAGATCTCGACGACCTTCTTCGAGTCGGTCACCGAGGCCTTCTCGACGCCCTCGAGCTTGATGTTCTTCTTGATGAACTCGACCGCGCGGTACGCGCCGGTCGAGACCGCCTGCATCGAGGCGCCGGTGAACCAGTAGATCATCGCGCCACCCATGATCATGCCGAGCAGGAAGGGCGCGTTGATGAGCGAGAGGTTCGCGATGCCGGTCTTGAGGCCGTTGGTGAGCGCGAAGAGGATCGAGAAGATCATCGTGGTCGCGCCGACGACGGCGGTGCCGATGAGCACGGGCTTGGCGGTCGCCTTGAACGTGTTGCCGGCGCCGTCGTTCTCTTCGAGGTACATCTTCGCCTTCTCGAAGTTGGGCTCGAACCCGAAGTCCTTCTTGATCTCCTCCTTCACGTTCGGGACGTTCTCGATGAGCGAGAGCTCGTAGACCGACTGGGCGTTGTCGGTGACCGGGCCGTACGAGTCGACCGCGATGGTGACCGGGCCCATGCCGAGGAAGCCGAACGCGACGAGGCCGAACGCGAAGACCGGCGCCGGGTCGAGGCCGCCGGCGGTGACGCCGAACATCACGCGGCCGAGCGAGCCGCCGTCGATCAGCGACACCCAGTACGCGACGCCCATCAGGCCGACGATGACGATGCCCATCCAGTAGGCGGAGAAGTTGCCGGCGACGAGGCCGGAGATGATGTTGAGCGACGGGCCGCCTTCCTTCGACGAGGTGACGACCTCGCGCACGTGGCGCGACTCGGTCGAGGTGAACGCCTTGACCAGCTCGGGGATGATGGCGCCGGCCGCGGTGCCGCACGAGATGATGAGCGACAGCTTCCACCACATCGTGCTGTCGCCGCCGACCTGCGGAATCAGCAGGTAGCTCATCACGAACGTCACGACGATCGAGACGAACGAGGTGAGGATGACGAGGAACGTGAGCGGGTGCTCGAAGTTCATCTTGTCGGCGTTGCCGTACTTGCCCTTCTGGATGACGTTGTTGATCGCGTAGGAGAGGAACGACGTCACGACCATCGCGACGCGCATCGCGAAGATCCACACCAACAGCAGCACCTTCACGGCGTCGCTCGGCGCGGCGAGGAGGATGAAGGTGATCAGCGCGACGCCGGTGACGCCGTAGGTCTCGAAGCCGTCGGCCGACGGGCCGACCGAGTCGCCGGCGTTGTCGCCCGTGCAGTCGGCGATGACGCCCGGGTTGCGCGCGTCGTCTTCCTTGATCTTGAAGACGATCTTCATCAGGTCCGAGCCGATGTCGGCGATCTTGGTGAAGATGCCGCCGGCGATGCGCAGCGCCGAGGCGCCGAGCGACTCGCCGATCGCGAAGCCGATGAAGCACGGGCCGGCGAGGTAGCGGGGCACGAAGACGAGAATCGCCAGCATCAGCACGAGCTCGACGGAGATGAGCATCATGCCGATCGACATGCCGGCCTTGAGCGGGATGTCGTAGGTCGGGTACGGCTTGCCCTTGAGCGCGCCGAACGCCGCCCGGCTGTTGGCGAACGTGTTCACGCGGATGCCGAACCACGCGACGCCGTAGCTGCCGGCGATGCCGATGAGCGAGAAGAGCACGATGATGCCGACGCGGATGGCGGTGGGCACCTGCGCGGCCTCGCCCTCGGCGTGAGCGAACAGGCCGAAGTACGCGATGATCACCGCGCCGATGAAGACCTCGAGGAAGAGGATGAACTTGCCCTGCGTGACCAGGTACGTCTTGCAGGTCTCGTAGATGAGCTCGGAGATCTCCCGCATCGACTTGTGCACGGGCAGGTTCTTCAGGCTGTTGAACTGGATGAAGCTGAAGACCAGGCCGATCGCCGAGACGACGATGCCGATGATCAGCAGCGTGCGACCGTCGATGGCGTCTCCGAGGAACTTCTGCGTCGACAGATCGGGGAGGACGAGGTTCGCTTCCGATGCGAACGCCCACGCGGGGGCGAGCAACGCGAACAGTGACGTTAAACGCGAGGCAGAAGTCAGGCGTGAGATCTTCATTGGGTGGTTTCCTGTAGGGGAACTTTTCGGGCGCGCGCATAACACGGCTTTGGTAGAAGCCAAAGCCCCATGGCCGACGAAACGGCACAGCTCGTCGACGAGATTACCGATCGGGTACGCAGGCGCCTTCAGGCGCTCCGTGCCGGCACCGAAGAGCCCTGCACTGCGGGGCCTTCCGGTCGTTCTGCGCCCGCCGGAAAAGACGGCGGCGCCGAGTGCAGCGAGTCGTGCTTCACCTGCCCGAACGTGAGCTCGTGCGCGACGGTGGCCGCGGTGAAAGACGGGGCGGCGCGCATCGCTCCCGACCGCATCCGCACGAGCGCCGACATCGCGCCGTACATCGATCACACGCTGCTCAAGCCCGACGCCACCCGCGACGAGGTCGTGAAGCTCTGCGAAGAGGCGAAGAAGTACGGGTTCGCGACCGTGTGCGTGAACAGCTCGAACGTGGGCACCGCGGCGCGCGTGCTGTCGGGCTCGAAGGTGGTGCCGATCGCCGTCGTCGGCTTCCCGCTCGGCGCGGCGCTGCCGTCGGCGAAGGCGTTCGAGACGCGCGAGGCGATTCGCTGCGGCGCGAAAGAGATCGACACCGTCATCAACATCGGCGCGCTCAAGGCGCGCGACTACGCGCTGGTGATCAAAGACATCGCGATGGTCGTCGAAGCGGCGCGGCCGGTGCCGGTGAAGGTGATCCTCGAGACGAGCCAGCTCTCGATGGAAGAGAAGGTCATCGGCTGCGTGCTGTCGAAGGCGGCCGGCGCGGCGTTCGTGAAGACGTCGACCGGGTTCGCCGGCGGCGGAGCGACCGCCGAAGACGTGGCGCTGATGCGGCGCGTGGTCGGCAACGACGTGGGCGTGAAGGCGAGCGGCGGCGTCCGCTCGACCGAAGACGCGATGAAGATGATCGCCGCGGGCGCGAACCGCATCGGCGCGTCGGCGAGCGTGGCGATCGTGACGGGGGCGAAGTCCGACGCGAAGTATTAGTCGCAGCTCTCCTCTGAGGCCCCACATGAACGCCGCTCAACGCAAGGCCATCGCGAAGGCTCTGGACGACTTCGAGAAGAAGCTCGAAGCGAAGACCGCGCTCAAGCTCGAGCCGAACGCCGACGAGGACGAGCGCGCCGACGAAGACGAGCAGCCGCTCAACGAGATG
>CALJKW010000077.1 GCA_937980205.1 uncultured Myxococcales bacterium
GGAGTCGGGCGCTCCGGAGTCGGGCGCTCCGGAGTCGGGCGCTCCGGAGTCGGGCGCTCCGGAGTCGGGCACTCCGGAGTCGGGCACTCCGGAGTCGAGCGCCGCGGGCGGACCGCACGAACAAGCGACGGCCAACGCGAGGGCGAGGAGGCGAAGGCGCATCGGTGCACGCTATGCGGCCGGGCAGTGGCTCGCCAGTGGCTGGTGCTAGCTGCTGCGGACAATCATCCGCGCGCCCTTCGTGAGCTGCTGCACCTCGCCCGTCATCCCGGCGGTGCACGCGAGCTTCCGGTCGCGCGCGCGCCGCCAGCCGAGCTTCGAGCGCGTCCCGGCGTGCGGGTCCGCCGGCGGCCAGGCGTCGGCGAGGTGGTCCTTCGCGACGCCGCTGCCCACGCGCTCGAGCGCGGTCGAGAGCAGCGCCTCGCCCTCGCCGGGGTGCACCGGCGTGAACGCGCCGGCGTGCTTCGACGCGAACGGCCCCAGCTCTCCGCGCACCACCTCGTGCACGGTGAGGCCTCCCAGGCTCGCGAGCCTCACGCCGGCGGTGGTCGCGTCGCCGTCGCACGCCTGCTCGACGGCGCGGATGAACGCGGGCGAGCAGCCGACCTGCGCTTCGTTGCGGAACGTGACGTGCTTCGCGGCGCGCTCCTGCTCGAGCTGCACGGTGAAGCGGACGAGCCCGGCGTCATCGAAGCGGTCGTGCACCACCACGAAGCGGCCGCCCTCGGCGGACATGACGCTCGCGTGGGTGCCGGGCGCCCACAGCTCGCAGGCGGCCAGCGCCACGTTGAACTGATCCGAGCTGCGCGGGGGGCGCGTCTTGTGCGCGGCGAAGAACTCCTTCGCGATGCGCTGGCGCTCGAGCAGGCGGGTGAGCGACCGCTCCGTCGGAAAGCCAGAGACGGGGTGCAGCTCGAGCTTCGGCACCGTACGCCCCTCGAACGGCTTCGCGAGCAGCTGCAGCCACTCGCGGACCCGGCGGACGTCGGGGAAGTGCGCTCCGGGGCGGGCGGCGTCGAGGAGCCTGAGCAGCAGCTCGAGGTGCCCGCTCATCGCATCAGCCCCTTCAGCCGCTTCTCGAGCACGCCGAGCCCCACGACGGTGACCCGCTCGTGCAGCGCGTAGACCTGCGTGCCGGGCACCACCACGAACAGCCGCTGCAGCTTCAGGTCCTCGAGCGCGCTGCGCATCGACGGCGTGAGCTTCGGCGAGTCGGTGCGCTTCACCTCGAAGCCGAACGGAGCGGCGTACAGGTCGAGCTCGGCGCCGGAGTGCGTCGCCCAGAAGTAGCACTCGCTCTGCCTCAAGCCGAGCTCGCGGATGATGCACTCGAGCGCGAAGCCCTCCCACGAGGCGCCGATGATGGGGTGAACGTCGAGCTCCGCGCGCGATCGAATGCCGAGCAGCGAATGGAGCACGCCCGTGTCGCGGAAGTAGAGCTTGGGCGACTTCACCTGGCGCTTGCTGATGTTCGTGAACCACGGTTGCAGCAGTCGCACCATGAAGGTGGAGGAGAGCAGGTCGACGTAGGACGCGATGGTCTTGTGGTCAGCACCGAAGGCGCGCCCGAGCTCCGAGAGGTTCAAGAGCTGCCCGTGGACGTGCGCCAGCATCATCCAGAATCTTCGCAGCGCGACGGACGGAATGCGCACGCCGAAAGACGGAACCTCTCGCTCGAGAAAGGAAGTGACGTAGTCGGCGAGCCACGTGAACGCGTCGGCGTCGGTTCGGGCGAGCCAGGCGCGCGGGAAGCCGCCACGGAACCACAGCCGATCGAGGCCGACGACCTCGTAGTGTGAGAACGGCGTGAGCTCGAGGAACGCGGCTCGCCCTGCGAGCGACTCGCTCGTCTGGCGGAGCAGCTCGCCTGACGCGCTGCCCAGCACGAGAAACCGTCGGTTCTTCTTCTTCTGGTCGACGAGCACTCGCAGCAGCGGGAACAGCTCGGGCTTGCGCTGCACCTCATCGATGATGACCAGGCCGTCGAGCGGCTCGAGCGCGAGGGTCGCGTTGTCGAGCCGGGCGAGGTCAGGCGGGTACTCGAGGTCGAAGCGCGTGACGGCCCCACGGCTGAACGGCGCCGCGGAGACGAGATCACGCGCCAGCGTCGTCTTGCCGCACTGGCGCGGACCGACCAACGTCACCACGGGGTGCGTGCGGAAACGGTCGCGAACCTCTCTGAGTGCTCGAATTCGGCGCAAATGCGTACCTTGAAAATTGGGAGCCTAGCTGCCAATTTTCAAGGTGTCGACGCCGGCGGGCCTCCGCATTAAAGAAGCCGCTCCATGCGCATCCTCATTGCCGACGAATTTTCGAAGGGCCACCTCGACTCGCTGCGCGGCCTCGGCCTCTCGGTCGAGTACAAGCCCGACGCCAAGGCCGACGACCTCCCCGCGCTGGCGAAGGACGTGGCGATCCTGGTCGTCCGCTCGACCGAGGTGAAGAAGCCGGTGTTCGAGGCGGCGCACGGGCTGTCGCTCGTCATCCGCGCCGGCGCCGGAGTGAACACCATCGACGTGGCCTCGGCCTCGAGCCACGGCGTCTACGTCGCGAACTGCCCCGGCCAGAACGCGATCGCGGTGGCGGAGCTGACGCTCGGCCTGATGCTGAGCGCCGATCGCCGCATCCACGACAACGTGGCGTCGCTGCGCGAGGGCAAGTGGAACAAGAAGGCCTTCAGCCAGGCGCGCGGCGTCTTCGGCCGGACGCTCGGCATCGTGGGCATGGGCAGCATCGGCTGCGCGGTGGCGTCGCGGGCGAAGGCCTTCGGCATGAACGTGGTCGCGTACTCGCCGCACCTGACCGCGGCGCGCGCGAAGGAGCTCGGCGTCGAGCGGGCCGAGTCCGTGCTCGAGGTGGCGCGGCGGAGCGACGTGCTGACGGTGCACGTGCCCGGCTCGTCGTCGACGAAGAACATCATCAGCGCCCAGGTGCTGGCGGCGCTGCCCGACGGAGCCCTGTTCATCAACACCTCGCGCGCCGACGTCGTCGACCACGCGGCCCTGCTCGAGGAGACGAAGAAGGGGCGCCTGCGCGCCGCGCTCGACGTCTACGAGGGCGAGCCGAAGGGCGGCGAGGCCGCGTTCACGTCGCCGCTCACCAGCCTGCCGAACGTCATCGGCACGCACCACATCGGCGCCTCGACCGAGCAGGCGCAGGACGCGATCGCGACCGAGGCGGTGCGCATCGTCGAGACCTGGCTCACCAAGGGCGAGGTGCCGAACTGCGTGAACGTCGCGAAGAAGACGCCGGCGAAGTTCCAGCTCATCGTGCGGCACCACGACAAGGTCGGCGTGCTCGCGAACGTGCTCGGCGAGCTGCGCGAGGCGGGCATCAACGCGCAGGAGCTCGAGAACACCGTGTTCGAGGGCCACGCCGCCGCGTGCTGCAAGATTCAGCTCGACTCGAAGCCGGGCGACGACGTGATGAAGCGCATCGCCGGTCGGACGAGCGAGATCATCTTCGCGGACCTGGTCGAGCTGAAGGGCTGACCCGGCTCACTTCGACGTCTGCGGCTCGCCCGGGGGCGTCTCGCTCGTCGGGCTCGGAGCCGGCGTCATGGTGTGGTCCTTCCGCCGGTCGTGCATGATCTGCAGCACGGCCGCGAGCACGGTGAACGAGACCAGCAGCGTCGTCGCGAGGCCGAGCACCGCCACGTAGCCGATGCTCTGCAGGCCCTTGTGGCTGGCGAAGAAGAGCGACGCGAAGCCGGCGATGGCGGTGAGCGTCGACGAGGCGACGGCGGCGCCGACCGAGCGCAGCGCGACGACCGGCGAGGTGCCCTCGAGGAAGCGGTGCAACAGGTACAGACCGTGTGAGACGCCGAACCCCAGCAGGATGGGCAAGATGACGAGGTTCATGAAGTTGAGCCGGCCGAAGAACGCGTCCGGCGTCAGCGCCATGAGCCCCAACATCATCCACAGGCCGATGCCGAGCGGAATCACCGAGGCCGCCGCGAGCGGCACGCTGCGGAAGTCGAGGTAGTGCATGAGCAGAATCCACAGCGCGGCGAGCAGCACGGTGATCTTCCCGTCCCACAGCACGATGCGCGCGAGCGTCGCGTAGAGAATGGTGAGGCCGGCCGAGTGGTACTCGCGGCCGGACGCGGTCTTGATGGTGCGCACCTGATCCGCGAACTGCAGCATCTTCGTGCCGTCCCACAGGTCGACCGACGGGTACACGAACAGCAGGTAGCCGTGGTTCTCGGGCCTGGTGGTCGGCAGGTGCATGAACATCTGCTGGTAGTACTCGGGCACGCCCTCGAGGTCGTACGGCCGCTTCGCGAGGATGCGCTTGAACAACGCCGCCTTCTCCTGCTGCTCGGGCGGGAGCGAGGCGACCTCGATGTCCTCGAGCTCCTTCTCCCACTCGGCCAGAATCTTCGCGTTCGCCTCGGCGCGCTCGCGCGGAGGGATGAAGCTGTACACGCTGACGACCTGGTCGACGGTCGGGTACTTCTCGGGGTGAAGGGTGAGCTCGTCCCAGACCTCCTTCACCTCTTCCTTCGTCTTCACCGGGATCGCGATCGGGTCGGCGGAGATGTTGAACCGCGTCGCGATCTCGTCCGACAGCTTGAAGCTCGGGCGGTCGTCGGCGACGAGCGCGCGCGTGTTGTAGTTGAAGTGCACGCCGCCCATGAAGCGGTCCCACAGCGACGCGAGGCCGCGCGGCGCCGGCTTGTCGCTCTTCGGCACCGCCGCGAGGCAGACCAGGCCGACGATGATCGACGTCACCAGGAGCAGCAGCTTCGGCTTGGGAATGCGCGCTTCCTGGCCGGTCTTCTTCGAGACGCCGATCGGCGTCATCGTGCCGATGAGCTTCGCGGGCCACTCGGCGTTGATGCGGCCGAGCAGCGAGAGGATCGCGGGGCTCCACGCGAACATGGTGAAGCCGGTGATCATGGTGCCCGCCGCGGCGAGGATGCCGAACTGTGAGAAGCCCTCGAACTCGGAGAAGTACAGCATCAGGAAGCTGCCGCTGGTGACGACGGCGGCGATGAGCGCCGGGCGGCCCGCGTACACCAGCGCCGAGCGGATCGCGTCGTCGTACCGCTTGCCGGTGCCGAGCTCGATGCGCGTGCGGTAGATGAAGTGAATGCCGTAGTCGATGCCGAAGCCCATCAAGATGGCGGCGATGATGCTCGTCACCATGTTGAGCTTCTCGAGCGTCACGAACGCGAAGCCCATGACGAGCACGGTGCCCAGCGCCATGCCGGTGATGGCGATGAGCGTCGGGGCCCACTTGCGGAAGAACAGCACGGTGATGGCGACGATGAGCCCGAGCGCCCAGAACAGCACGTCGTCGAGCGACTCGCGGATGGCGTAGCTGTCGTCGACGCCGGTCTTGTAGCTGCCGGTGAAGCCGTAATAGACGCTCTTCTTGTCGCCGACCTTGTCGTAGTCCTCGGCGAGGGTGACGCCGGTCTGCCTGGCGATCTCGGCGAAGAGCGAGCCTTCCTTCGCCGGCTTCCCGATGCCGTCGTCGACGGGGTAGCCGGTCAGGTGCTCGAGGTACCCGACCGTCTTCTGCAGCTCGGTCGAGTTCCACATCGGCTTGACCAGCATCATGATCATCTTGCGGTCGTCGCTGATGTAGTAGTCGTCGCGGATGCTCTTCTTCCCGATCGCGCTGTACTTGTCGATCAGGTCCTGGAGCTCGAGCTTGACGGGCTCGGTCTTGCGGATCTCCATGTAGAACGGGCTCGCGCGCTTCATCTGATCTCTGAGGTACGCGTTGATGCGCTTGCGACCCTCGGCGAGATCGGCCGGGTCGATGAAGAGCACCATGTTCTCCTGGATGAACTCGACCGGGACCTTGTAGGTGATGAAGCGGACGTTCTCCTTCTCGGAGGTCATGCGCTCGTTCATCGCGTCGGCCACCTTCTTGAGCGTGTCCGGGTCGTCGCCGCGCAGACCGATCATCAGGTAGCCGGCGCCGCCGACCATGTCGATGACGCGCTGGACCTCTTTGACCTCGGGGAGCTCCTGGCTGATGAGCTTGAGCTGATCAGACTCGAGCTCGAGCTTGGTGGTGCCCCAGGTGGCGAGGCCCCCCAGCAACAGCAGCGCGATCAGCACGCCACCGGGGTTCTTGACGATGAGGCGGGCCCAGCCCTCTGCCCAGCGGGTGATGAACGCGGCTTTGTCGGTCGACATCGGGTCTCGAAAAGGTCCGGAGCCTTAGAGGATGTTGGACTGGCAGGTGAAGCTGATCTTGAAGAAGGCCTGGTTGATGCAGCCCTGGCGCTGGCCGTTCCACTGGATTTCGTTGCCGGTGCTGCAGTTCGGCAGGCTGTTGAGGCAGTTGGTGTAGTTGCCGATCTCGTTGAGGTCGTCGCTGTTGCACTTCGACAGGCCGGTGTTGCACTTGTTCGAGTCGTGCACGGTGATGTTCTGCGTGCTGCAGTTGACGCCCTTCTGGTTCGCGCTGCGCTCGGCCGCGATCGCTTGATCGCAGACGGAGCCGCACGCACAGAGGAGCCCCAGCACCGCGAGCACCACGAAGACGGTCTTGCGCATGGCTGTCCGAGATAACCCAACGCCCCCCTCCCGGCCAGTGTACGGTCGAAAGCGTGTCGCTGACGCCCGTCCTCACGCGCCCGAAGGAGCCGCTGCAGCTCGTCGAGCGCGAGCTCCCGCGGCCGGGGCCGGGTGAGGTGACGGTGCGGATCGAGGCGTGCGCGCTGGGGCTCAACGACTGGCACGTCGCGATGCTCGACGCGCTGCCGCACGTGCCGCTCGTGCTCGGCTGTGAGGCCGTCGGTCGCGTCGAGAGCACCGGCCGCCGCGTCGGCATCAGCCCGCTGTCGACCTCGTGCGGTGCGTGCGAGCAGTGTCGCGCCGGGCTCGCGCACCGGTGCGCCGCGGCGACCTGGCACGGCTTCTCCCGCGACGGAGCGCTCTGCGCCCGCGGCAACTTCGCCGAGCAGCACCTCATCTCGTTGCCCGAAGAGGGAGACGCCGCCGAGCTCGCCGTGCTGATGGGCTCGGGCCAGGCCGCGCTGGCCGCCGTCGAGGCTGCCGGCCCCGCGGAGCACATCGGCATCTTCGGCCTCGGCGGAGTGGGGCACCTCGCGCTGCAGCTCGCCGGCCCCAACACGCGCGGGTTCGATCCCGACCCGCGCCGGCTCGCGCTCGCCGCGGCGCAGACGACGCAGCGGCCGCTCGATGCGGCGGTGGTGTGCGTGCCGTCTCCGCAGGCGATTCAGCGGGCGTTCGGGCTGCTCAAGCCGGGCGGGCGACTCGTGCTCGCGGCGGCGAACCCGACGGGCCGCCTCGACCTCTCGCTGCACGCGCTCACCGCGCGCGGAGTCCACATCATCGGCACGCACCTCGGCGGCCGGCGCGCGATCGACGTCGTGCTCGAGCGCTACTTCGCGAAGAAGCTGAAGCCGGTGGTGACCACGAAGCCGCTGCACGAGGCTCCGGCGCAGCTCTACGCGCTGCGCGACGGCGGCTTCGTCGGGCGGCTCGTGTTTGTGCCGTGAGCTGCACACGGTGAGCAGCGCGCTGCGCTGAGCAGCGAAAAATGGGGACAGGCTGATTTTCCCCCGCCCGCTCGCAGCTGCGCGGGCTCGCTGGTGGTTCGCGAGAAGCGGCGGGTCTCGAGCTCGCGCGGCACGCGTGTTGAAGAGCGCCGCGCTCATGAGCCCAACCCTGGTGTTGCTGATGTCGTTGTCCGCCGCGGAGGTCGAGCAGCACGACCCGCGCGACACGTGGAGAAACAACGCGCGGTTCTTCATGGGCGTGCGCAGCGGCGTCGGCTTTTCGCCGGGCGGGCAGGGGCCGTCGCCGACGTTCGGGCTCGAGCTCGGCATCGCGAACCGCAGCGGCGTCGGCTTCGGGCTGCACCTGATCGGCAGCACGAACCCGCAGGGGCTGCCGGCGCTCAACATTCCCAAGCCCGCGTACGTGTTCGGCGGCGCTGCCGACCTGCGCGTCTACATTCAGACGGTCCGGCCGCTCACGCTCTACCCGAGCATCTCGCTGGGCTTCCTCACCGGGCCCGCCGAGGTCGGCGGAGCGAACGCGGTGATGCCGCTGTTCAACCTGGGCTTCGGCGCCCGTATCCGGTTCGGGCCGGTGTACGCCGCGCTCGAGATCGGCCTGGCGAGCTTTCACATCCCGTTCTTCAGCGTGTGCCTCGGCTACGAGGGCAAGCCCAAGTACATCCCGCCCGAGGACGACGAAGAAGAGGCCGCGCCCGAGCCTGCGCCGCAGCCGGTGAAGCCGGTGAGACGCGCGCCGACGCCGGCGACGGACCCCGACGCAGAGTGGCAACAGCCTCCTGCGTCTTAGGCCGCGAGCGCGGGCCGCGCAGGCAACGGGAAGCCGAGGTCGGCCTGGACGTCGGCGAGCGGGCGCTCCATGGCCTCGGCCCAGCGGTAGCCGACGAGCGGGCGCACCTGCTTGCCGAGCTGCCAGCCGCGCACGATGGCGTCGAAGCGGCGGGTGCGGTCGTCGTGCGCGTAGAGGAACGTGTTGAGCAGCCCGATGGTGAGCAGCACGGTCGGCAGCTTGCCGGTGAGCTGCGCGGCGTAGAACGCCTGCAGGCCGAGCTCTCCGGCGACGTCGGTCTCGAAGCCGGTGACGACGTGCCACAGGTCGTGCGTCTCGTAGAGGTGGGCGTTGAGCCACTCGGCCTCGTCATGGGCGGGCCGCACGGGCAGCGCCGCGGGGTCGAGGTTCCGCGAGCGGAGGAAGTCACCGAACGCGCGGCCCAGCGAGCCTTCGGGCAGCGCGCGCAGGCGCTCGATGCGGACGTCTCCGACGCGGGGCATGTCGGCCAGCGCGCGGCGACCCTGCTCGTGCTTGCGGACGTCGAGCACCATCTCTTCGACCATCGGGCGTTGGCTGTGAAAGAGGGTGTCGGCGATGTCGAACACCTCGTTCAGCTTCGAGGGGTCCTTCGTGAGGAGCACTCCCGCGCGCAGAATCTTCCAGGACGCGACCAGCTTGGTGATTGGGTTCATGCTCGATATAATGTGAGCGGAGGCTCGCATTTGGTACTCGCATTGCGGAAGGCGAAGGCGCGGCGTGTCGCACACCGGGTTTCTCCTCGGAAGATGCCGAGGCAGGCCCGGAGCCAGGAGACCGTCGATGCCATTTTGCGAGCTACGGCTCACATTCTGGTGGCCGAGGGGTACGAGGGGACGAGCACGAACCGTGTCGCCGAGGTCGCCGGCGTCAGCGTGGGCTCGCTGTACCAGTACTTTCCCGGCAAGGAGGCGCTCGTCGCCGCGCTGATCGAGAAGCACCAGGCCGAGGTGTTCGCGGCGCTGAACCCCGAGCCGACGCTGCTCACGCTGCCGCTCGAGCAGGTGGCGCGGAAGCTCATCGAGGCGATGCTGCGCGCGCACGGCGTGAACCCTGCGCTGCACAAGGTGCTGCTCGAGGTCGCGCCGCGCCTCGGCAAGCACCCGCACCAGCTGCGCGATCAGGGCCTCGCGCTCGTCGGAGCCCTGCTCGAGCTGCACAAGAGGGACATGCGCCCGATGGACAAGGACATCGCCGCGTTCATCATCGTGCAGGCCGTCGAGGCGCTGTGCCACGAGGCGCTGCTGTCGCGGCAGGACCTGCTCGAGAACCCGAAGTACGTGGACGAGATGACCCAGCTCTTGCTGCGGTACGTACGGCGGTAGCCGTCGAGAAGACGGCGGCGGTCGAACGCGGCGTCCGGGTGTCCGCAGGCCCGCTTCGACTCCGCGCTACGCGCTCCGCTCAGCGTGAACCGAGTCCACTCGCGCGCCCAGCTTCACCAGCAGCTCGCGGTACCACTCGAACGTCTTCGCGGTCCGGCCCGGCAGCGCGCTCGTGCCCCAGATGACGGTGAGCGTCTTCGTCGTCTGCGGGCGCGTCTTCGTGCGCTGGCTGTCCTTCACGGCGTTCGCGCACGCGCCGTCGGCGTCGAACAGGCACAGCAGGCCTTCGACGTCGATCGTCTGCCCCGACGCGTTGAACACGTACTGCGTGCCGGCCGGCGCGAGGCCGAGGCGGAACGGAGGCTTCGCGAGCTCGAGGTCGACCACGCTGATGGGCAGCCCGCTGTGCAGCGACACCTGGTTGCAGCAGTCGACCGCGGCGTTGATGCTCGACAGCGCGCCCTCGGCGACCGCGCGGATGAGGTACTCGCTCGCCGGCTTGCCTCGGCCGGTCGGCTTGTAGCCGCCGTGGCGCAAGAGGTCGCGCACCGCTGCGCGCACGGCGTCGTCGCTCGCGAGCGGCGCCGCGGTCACCGGCTCCAGCTTCGGCATCGCCTGCAGCTCGCGAGGGAACGTCGTGGTGAAGGCGATGGCGTCGAGCAGCGGGTGAGCATCGATGGCGAGCACGGTGACGCGCTTGTGCCACAATCGCCGCAGTGTTGCTCGAAGGGCTCGATCTCTACCGCGTCGTCGTCCAGGAGAAGATGGCCCACGCGCGCGAGTCGGTGTGGATCGCCACGGCCAACGTGAAGGCGATGATGATCGACACCGGCGGCAGGCGCTTCCGCCCGGTCGTCGACCTGTTCGCCGACCTCACGAAGCGCGGCGTCGAGGTCCGCGTGCTGCACGCCGAGCTGCCCAGCCGGCCGTTCCGCGCCGCCTTCGACCAGCACGCGCTGCTCGCGAAGCGCATGACGCTCAAGGTCTGCCCCCGAGTCCACTTCAAGTGCGTGCTCGTCGACGGCGCCTGGCTCTACATCGGCAGCGCGAACCTCACCGGCGCCGGCCTCGGCGCGAAGGGCGCCGACAACCGCAACTTCGAGCTCGGCGTCGTCACCGAAGACTTCGAGACCATCGACCAGGTCGCGGCGCTGTTCGACCGCGTGTGGGAGGGCAAGCCCTGCCGCACGTGCAAGCTGCACTCGAAGTGCCCCGACCCCATCGGCGAGGGCCCCAAGCGAAGGGGCAGCGACGTCGTGCTCGGCCGCTCACGGAGGTTCGGCGGCCGATGATCGACGCCGTCATCTTCGACCTCGGCAACGTGCTCGCGTTTCACGACAACGCGAAGCTCTTCCGCGAGCTCGCCGCGCTCTGGGGCACTACGCCCGACGCCATGCGCGCGCGGCTCGAGGGCTCGGGCATCTGGGAGCGCGCGAACAAGGGGCACCTCAAAGGCGACAGCTTGCGGCTCGCGCTCGCCGAGCGGCTCGGCGGGCCCGCGCCGACGCCCGCGCAGTTCGTCGCCGCGTGGAGCTGCCACTTCACGCTCAACCCGCCGATGATTCGCCACGTCGAGCGGCTCGCCGGCAAGGTTCGGCTCGTGCTGCTGTCGAACACGCACGACCTGCACGTCGCGAGCCTGCGGCCGCTCATCCCCGTGCTCGAGAAGTTCGACGCGCTCGTCTTGAGCTGCGAGGTCGGCCACATGAAGCCCGAGCCTCAGATCTACGCGCTCGCCATCGAGGCGGCCGCGACGGCTCCCGAGCGCGCGGTGTTCTTCGACGACGTCGAGGCGTACGTCGAGGGCGCGCGCCGCGCCGGCCTGCACGCCCACGTGTTCAAAGACGCCGCGGACGTGCCGGCGCAGCTCGCCGCGCTCGGGCTGCGGCTGCTGCTCGACGGAGCGGCCCGGTGACGACGTGCCCCAGCGAAGAGGCGCTGCTCGCGTTCAGCGACCGCGCCCTCGACGCCCACGACGCGGCGACGGTGAGCACGCACGTGGCCGGGTGCTCCGACTGCCGCATGGTGCTCGCCGAGCTCGGCAAGGCGCTCACCCACGATGAGACCGGCCCGGGCGAGCCCGAGCCGCCGCGCCCGCTGGTGCGCGGCAGCTCGCTCGGCGGCTACCTCATCCTCGAGCAGGTCGGCGCGGGCGGCATGGGCGTGGTCTACGCCGCGTACGACGCCGAGCTCGATCGCCGCGTCGCGCTGAAGCTGTTGCGGCAGCGCCGCGGCTCGGACGATCAGGCGCGGCTCATTCGCGAGGCGCGCGCGATGGCGCGGCTCAACCACCCGAACGTCGCCGCCATCTACGGCGTCGAGACGTCGGGCGATGCGCTCTTCGTCTCGATGGAGTTCATCGTCGGCGAGACCGTACGCCGCTGGGCAGAGCGTGAGCCGCGCACGCTCGAGCAGGTGCTCGACGTGTTCCTGCAGGCGGGACGCGGCCTCGAGGCGGCACACCACGCGGGGCTCGTTCACCGCGACTTCAAGCCCGACAACATGATGGTGCGGCCCGACGGCCGGGTGAGCGTGCTCGACTTCGGGCTTTCGCGCGCGGTGGGGACGAGCGTGGCCTCGCCGGGCGGCGAGCTCGCGCGCTCCGCGACGACCTTGACGCAGACCGGCACGGTGCTGGGCACGCTGCGCTACATGCCGCCCGAGCAGCGGCTCGGAAAGCCGGCCGATGCACGCGCCGACCAGTACGCGTTCTGCGTGTCGCTGCACGAGACGCTGTACGGGGCTCCGCCGGGCGAGCCGCCGGCGAGGAGGGTGGCGGCCGTGCCGGCGGCGCTGCAGCGCGCGATCGCGCGCGGCCTCGCGGAGGACCCGAACGATCGCCACCCCGACATGCACGCGCTGCTCTTGGTGCTGGAGCGGGTGAGGTCTCCGGCGCGGCGAACCTGGCCGGCGGTGGTGCTCGCCGTCCTGCTCGCGGTCGCCGGGAGCGTGGTGTGGCAGCGCCGCGCGAGCGCCGCGGCCTGCGACGGCGGCGCAGACGAGCTCGCGCAGGCCTGGCCCCTCGACCTGGCGCAGGGCCTGACCGGCGCGCGCGGCGCAGAGGTGAAGGCGGCGCTCGACGCCTACGGCGCCGAGTGGGTCGCCGCGCACCGCCAGGCCTGCGAGGCGACGCGCGTCCACGGCGGCCAATCGGAGGAGCTGCTCGACCGGCGCATGCTCTGCCTCTCGGCGCGCAAGGCGGCGCTCGGGCAGACGGCCGCGCTGCTCGCGTCGGAAGGCGCGTCCCTCGATCGCTCGGCCGTGGTGCTGGCCGGTCTGCCGCGCATCTCCGACTGCGCGGACGCGCGAGGGCTGCTCGAGACGGTGCCTCCGCCGGGCGACCCGGCCCTGCGGGCGCGGCTCGACGAGACCCGCCAGTCGCTCGCCCGCGTACGAGCGCTGGTCGACATGTACCGGCCGAATGACGCCGTCGCTGCGAGCCGCGCGGTGGTCGAAGAGGCCGAGCAGCTCGGCTACCCTCCGCTGCTCGCGGAGGCGCTGCTGGTGCGCTGCAGCCTCATCCGCTTGCTCGGCGAGACGCTCGAGCTCGAAGCGACCGCCTGGCGTGCGCTGTTCGCAGCGAAGGAAGGCCGCGACGCGAAGCTCGAGGCCCAGGCCTGGCTGGCGCTCGCCGATGCGCAGGGCCTCGTGCTGCGCCGGTTCGCAGGCGCCGAGTGGTTCTTCCGCGGGGCCGAGGTGAGCATTCGCGCGGTTCCGGACGGCGAGCTGCTCGAGGCGAACCGCCTGCGCATGTACGGCCAGCTGCACCAGCTGACCGGAGACCTCGGCACGTCGATCGACGCCTTCCAGCGGTCGATCGCCCTCTACGAGAAGCGCCTGCCGCTGCCGCTGCCCGGGCCGCTCGCGCTCGCGTACCGGCGCCTGTCCGAGGCGCTGTCCAGCGCGCAGCGCTACGACGAGGCCGAGGCGGCCATCCGCAGCGCGATTCGCATCGCCGAGAACGACCCCACGGGCTCGAGCGCGCTCGATCGCTGCGTGACGACGCTCGGAGACATCTTGCGGCGCCGGCGCCGGTTCGACGAGGCCCGCGAGTGGATGTTGCGTGCGCTCGACCAGGCGCGGCAGTCGGGGACCACGTTCACCATCATGCCCGCGCTCGAGAGCCTCGGCCGCCTCGAGCACGACGCCGGCAGAGACGCGGAGGCCGAGAAGTGGTTTGCGCAGATGGTCGCCATCACCGAGCCGCTGCCCGAGCCGAACCCGTACCTCGCGATGGCGAGGGGCCAGCTCGGCATGGTCCTGCTCTCGACGGGCGACGTCGGCGAGGCCGAGCGCCTGCTGCGCAAGGCCGTCGAAGGCTACGAGCGCTTCGGCGCGAAGGGTGACCACGAGACGATGCAGGTGCGCACGGCGCTGGCGCGGCTGCTGGTGAAGACCGGCCAGCGGGCCGAGGCTGCGTCGAACCTCGCGGTGCTCGTCGGGTACCTCGACGCCGACCCGGCGAGCCCGGTCGCGCTGGCGGGGATGCGGTTCGATCTCGCGACCGTGCTGTGGGACGCGGGGCAGAGAGAGAAGGCGCGCGCGCTGGCCGTGGCCGCGCGCGACCCGAGCCTCGGAGCGCTGCGCGCAGACATCGAGCAGTGGCTCGCGGCGCACCGCTGAGTAGACTTTCGCGACATGTCGACCGAGGAGCCCGAGGCCCGCTACCAGCGCGCGCGCGCCGCGTGGCCGGGAGTAGAGGTCAACCGAGACGTCTTCGCGGCGTGGGTGGCCCAGCGCGAGCCGCGGCACTCTGACGAGCTGTACCTCGCCTGCGCGTGCGTCGCGGGAGACGCCGCCGCGATCGCCGCGTTCGAGGCGCGGTACTTTCCGCAGGTCGCGGCCGCGGTGCGCCGCTTCGGCTCCGACACCTTCGTCGACGACGTCCGCCAGGAGCTTCGGCAGCGGCTGTTCTTCTCCGCTGACGGCAAGCCGAAGCTCGCCGAGTACAGCGGGCGCGGGGACCTGATGCAGTGGGTCCGCGCGGTGGCGACCCGCGTCGCGTTGAACCTGCGCGCCGCGCGCAAGGACGACCGCTTCACCTCCATCGGAGACGACGAGGGCCTCGTCGAGCTCGCGCTGCACGGCGACGACCCCGAGCTCGCGCACATGAAGGCGAAGTACCGCGAGGAGTTCAAGCAGGCGTTCGCGGAAGGGGTCGCCGAGCTGCCCGAAGAGCAGCGCACCTACCTGCGGCTCTATTACCTGGACGGGTTGGGCGTGGTGCAGATTGCCCAGCTGTTCGGCTCATCGGCGCCGACGGTCTCTCGCCGGCTGTCGGCGGCCCGCGCTCAGGTGCTCGAGGGGACGCGCCGGCTGCTGCTGTCGCGGCTCAAGGTGAGCGACGACGAGCTGTCGAGCATCATGCGCCTCATCGAGAGCAGGCTCTCGGTCGATGCGCTGAAGGCCTGAAGAACGCCGACGCCGGCAGCCGCGGTCTCGCGACTGCCGGCGAAGGCTTTCACCCTCGAGGCACCAGAGTCAGAGGCGATCGAAGAGCATGCACTGCGCGCTCGCGCCGGGGTTGCGGTCCCTCGAGAGAGGCGTCGTGGCGAGCAGCGTCGTCATGCCGTTCGACTTGCTGATCCGCACCCCGTCGTTCGCGTTGTAGAACATGCCCTTGAGACCCGTCAGGTAGCAGAAGGCGTCGTTCACCAGGGGAAACGCGTTCAACGCGGTGCTGCGGTTGTTGTGGAGCAGACCGACCGTCGGCATGCCGCTCGGAAAGACGACCTGGCCTCCGGCGATGCCGCTCGACGAAGGGTTCGCCTGGATGTCACTGGTGCCGACCCTGACGTTCGTCGACGTGAACGGGAACAGGTCGAACCCGAAGTAGAGGCCGTAGCCCGTCGCCTGCGGATTGGTCACCGAGAGAGAGGTCTGCGGCTCACTGAGGTAGCGGACCCACCCGAGCAACGAGGGCTGACCGGGGTTCGTCAGGTACGCCTTGAACGGAGCGGCGCCGTTGAGCGCAGGGACGATGACGCTCTCCGAACGTGCCGGGTTCGCGGTGCCGCCATTGAGGAAGACGAAGTTGTTCAGTGAGACGCAGGTCACCTCGACGTTGACGGCCTTGTCGGCGTCGCGGCTGCCGTTGATGACCTCGATGACCCAGTCGGACCCGCTCGGCTCGAGGAGCACCGTGGAATCGTGCAGCCCGCCGCTGACGCCGGTGATGCCGCACAGGTGCGTGGAGGCGGAGACGTTGGGAATGGCGCGGCGCGGAGTCTCGGCGAACGTGACGACGAGGGGCGCCGTGAACCTGCCGCCCGGAGGAGGTGTCACCGTCGGCAGGCTCACCGTGTACGGAATGACCGAGTTCTTCGCCTGGGTGAGGCCCGCCTCATCGCACAGGACCGGACCGCTCGGCAGCATCGCCATGGGCACGCCGCACTGCATCTCGAAGTCGTCGCAGAGGCTGACGCTGCCGAGCACGTTGCCACGGCACAGTTGCACCTGCTTCTCCGACGCTTCCTTGCACGCCGCGTAGAACTCGACGAAGTGCTGCAGCGCTTCGGCCTGGCACGGGCCGCTGACCTCGAGGTCGGGATCGCCGTCGTGATCTTTCGCGCACTGGGTCTGCGGCACGGTGTTGAAGATCAGGCGGCCGCGGGGAAGGTACTCATCGACCGCGAGCTTGTGACGAAGGAAGTCGTTCTCGAGGTCACTGTGGCTGCCGGTGCCGTCGCGAACTTCGACGAGCTCTTTGAGGCGCTCGTGCACGCAGTCCCACTCGGTCTCCTTCATGCCGGCGGTGCGGGCGGTGGCGAACAGGCAGGCGTCCATCTCGGCGATGGTCTGCCGCTCGAGCGAGTAGTCGACGACGCGCGTGAACTGCGGCGTGGACCCGTTCGCGGACTGCGCGACCTGCTGCAGGTACTTGAGCGTCGACTCGATGGTGAAGCCGAAGTTGCCCGAGGGGAGCTGGACGGGCGTCGGCAGGAACGGCATGCCGCTGACCTCGAGGTACACCTCTTCGTTGCCGTAGTTGGCCTTCACGAGCTTCTCGAGGTTGACCTCGACGTTGACGTTCGCGCCCATCGCGGTCGCGCCGAAGTTGAGGCCGATCGCCGAATCGACGCTCGTGCTGTTGCTGTTCCGCTTCCACGAGATGAGCACGTGGCCGCCGTAGATCTTCTCCTTGAGGTAGCTGTCCCCGCAGAGCGAGACGAAGTCTTCGACGTTGTTCGCCGAGTTGCTCGGCATGTTGTTGCACACCGGCTCGTAGCCGGTGACCTGGCCCGCGACCTCGGCGTGCGAGGTGTAGCGGGCGAGCATCACGTAGTGCCCACGCTCGCTGCCCCGCTTGATCTCCTCTTTCGTCGAGGCGCCGAAGCTGAGCTCGACGGCTTGAATCTTCACGCCGATCTTCGGCGCTGCGGAGATGAGCGTCGACAGCTCCCAGTCCGACGTCACCAGGTAGCCGTAGGCCTCCCACTCGTTGATGGGCGTCACCGTCTTCGGGCCGCGCTGAAAGCAGTCGGCGCGCTCCATGTCGAGCGCCCGGTCGTAGCCGCGCCCGAGCGCGGTGTAGCTCAGGTCTTTGAGCTGCTGCGCCGCTGCTTCTGCTCGCGCGGAAGGAGGAGGTGCCTCCTGCACCGCACAGCCTGCTGCGAGGAGAACCGCTGCTGCCTTCGCCTGGAGTCGCTTCCAACTTCTTTTTGGGGTCATGCCCATGAGACAGGCAGCCCCAAAGAGTTTTTCACGACCGCCGCTACCGCACCTTCTCGACGCGGACTGAGAACTTCACCGTCGGGTCCAGCTTCGTCACCGGCACGGTGAACCACATCCACTTCGGGTCGGAGACGACGATCGGCGCGTCGAGGACGAGCGCGTGCCGGCCGATGCTCGCGTCTCGCTCGTACATCATGACGGGCGCGAAGCCGGGCTTGCCGCCGCGCACCGTCACCCGCCAGTCGCCGCGCGGCAGCGACCGCACGAGCAGGCGGTCGTCGCCCTCGACGTACAAGAGCGGCCGGCCGATGGCGTGCTGCTCGAGGTCCTCGCGCTCGAGCAGCGCGCCCAGGCCGACGTCGTCGTGCGAGCGGTCGGTGAGCATGAAGATGCAGAGCGTGCCGGGCCGCTCGTGATGGAACGCGTCCTCGAGCCGGTCGAGCCGCTGGGATTTTCCGTCGGTGAAGAGCCCGAACAGCGCGAGCTCGAACTGCGAGCGCTTGACCGCGGTCGCGTTTCTCCCGGCGTAGGGCTTGAAGTTCTTGGGAACGCCGCGTGGCGGCATCGTGTCGTCGCGCGTCATGACGAGCATGCTCGTCGTCGGCGCCTGCACCAGCGTCGTCACGGCGCCGACCACCGACAGGCAGTTGTCCGCGGGGATGACGAGCTGGTGCGCCTCGTGAAGCTCGAACGCTGCGGGCGCCGCCTCGAGGTCGTAGACGGCGGGCTTGCCGGGCGGCGGTGGCGTCGGCGGCGCGACGGGCGCGGGGTCGACGGCCTGCTGCTGCTCGACCTGCGCCGGCTGCTTCGTCGCGCCGGGCCGCTCGGGCGGAGCGCCGTACAGCTCGTTCGTGAGGACCTTGCCGTCGGCGAGCCGGATGACGAGCAGCCGCTGGTCGCGGATGCGCGTGGAGTACGCGCCCTGCTGCGAGCGGAGCTCGAGGAAGTACTCGCGGCCCGCTTCGAGCTGGAGGATCGCCGGAGTCTTCTGCTCGTGCGGCACGCCGTCGAGGATGACGGCGGCGCCGGGCGGGTCGGTGAAGACCTTCGTCGGCTTGAGCAGCGCGGCGTGAACCGCGGCGAGCTCGGCCTGGCGGTGCTCCCACCAGCGCAGGGCTCCGAAGCCGAGCACCGCGGGGACGGCGAGCAGCGCGACCGTGAACACCGTGCGCTCGATGCGGTGAAACGGCCGGTGGGCGGTGGCCGTCACGCTCGACGTGGTGGCCGTGACCTCGACCGGCTCGTCGCGAGGGGAAGCAGCGCGCAGGCCGTCGGCCCACGCGGCGAGCGCTTCGCTGGAGGCGGGCGGCACCGCTCGGCGGAGCTCCGCGCGCAGCTCGGCGGCGTCGGCGAAGCGCTGCGCGGGCTCGACGGACAGGGCGCGGGCGAGCAGCGCGGCGAGCGGCTCCGACAGGTTCGGGTTCACCGCGCGCGGCGCGTCGAGCACGCCGGCGACGAGCTCGCTGATGCCGTCGAACGGAGGGCGGCCGCACGACAGCTCGAAGAGGATGACTCCGACGGAGAACACGTCGGACCGCAGGTCGAGCCGCTTCCCGCGCGCCTGCTCGGGAGACATGCAGCCGAGCTTCGCGAACTCCTCGCGGTGGACGCGCGGCTCGGTGGTCAGCCACCCGAGCAGGGCGTCGCCGATGGCGGAGGTGAGGGCTTCCGGGAGGGGCCCTCGCTTGAACCGCCTCGAGCGCTCGATGAGCTCGAGCAGTGAGGACGCCTCCATGGGGGAAACGCTAACAGAATCCCCCAGCGAGTTCCGGCACTTGCATGTGTTCAAGGGTGGGCGCGGTCAAAAAGGAGACAGATCGCTACAGGCTTGTATGAAGGCGTGCGTGGAGGAACGTCCCGACGCCCTGCTCAAGAGCGCGCTCGAGAAAATCGTCTATTTCGAAGCGCGCAGCGAGCAGTTGCAGAACGACCTGAACGCGGCGCGCGCGGAGAGCGACCGCCTGCGCAACGACCTGGGTGCGGCGGCGCAGCGCGAGATCGAGCTCCGTCGCGTCGTCGCCGAGCTCGAGGTCCGCTCGCAGCGCAGCCACGCGCTCGCCGACGAGGCCGCGCGCGCGGCCGAGGCGCTGCGCCGCGAGCGCGCCGAGCTCATCGGCAAGATGCTCGAGGCGTCGCGGATTCACGGCGCCGGCAAGGAGCTCGACGCCGACGCGTACGACCTCGCGTCGTTCATCGCCGAGCTGCGCGGCGAGGTCATCAACCGCCGGGCGGCGGTGGCTGCACCGGCGGCGCCCGATGCACCGGCAGCGGTGATTCCGCCGCCGGCGCCTTCTCCGGTCACCCGCCTCGCGCACGAGCTGAAGGCCGAGGGCCGCTTCGCGGTGCCGTCGCTCTCGCTTCCCGGTGCGGGCCACTCGGAGGAGACCCTCTTCGGCTTCTCGGTTCGCGAGCTCAACGCGCCCGACCCGGCGGCGCGCATTCGCGCGGCGGAGCGGCTCAAGGCGCTCGGGCAGGCGGCTGCGGCCCCCGCGCTCGCCGCGGCGCTGCACGGCGAGAGCGACCCGCACGTGCTCGTCGCCCTGCTGCAGGCGTTCGCCTGCTTCGCGAAGGCCGAAGGGCTGCCGGTCGTGGCGCCGCTGCTGACGTCGCCCTCGCCGGACGTGCGCATCGCGGCGCTCAAGGCGTTCCTGCACCTCGACCCGGGCCAGGCCGGGCCGCACCTCGCCGCGGCGGTGAAGGACCCCGACCGCGCGGTGCGGCGGCGGGCGTCGCTGCTCGCGCTGACGCTCACCGGGCACGCGGCGCTCGAGCTCGGGCGCGAGGCCATCTGCGACGAGGCGGCCGAGGTCCGCGCGCTCGCGGCGCTGGTGCTCGGAGCCTCGGCGGCGGAAGGTGCGCGCCCCATGCTGCTCGCCGCGATGCGCGACAGGGACCTGAAGGTCCGCAGGGCCGCGGCACAGTCGCTCTCGCGCCTGCTCGGCCGCGACGTCGTTCCGATGGTCGAGCTCGACGAGGCGAGCCGGCGGCGGGAGGTGCGGAAGCTGCAGAACGCTCCGTCGAGGCCGGTGCTGTACAGCCCGGCGCCGAAGGCGGTCGCGGCGGCGGTGGCGGCGGCTCCGGCGAAGGCGCGGGTGGCGACGGTCGAGGTCGACCTGTCGGCCCCGGTGTTGACCGAGCTGCGCTCAGCGATTCGCGGCCGCACGCTGGCCGAGCTGTGCAGCAACCTGAACCAGGCGCCCGCGGCGGTGACCGCCGCGTGCTCGTTGCTCGTCGCGCGCGGCCAGGCCGTGCAGCGCGGGCAGAAGTACTTCGTGGCGTGAAGAGGAGAATGCGATGACGCGCAAGCAGCTGTTCCTCAACTTCAAAGGCGGCACGGGCAAGACGTCGCTGTCGTCGAACTACGCGTACCGGCTCGCCGAGATGGGCAACCGGGTGCTGGTCATCGACCTCGACAGCCAGGGCCACGCGACGAAGTGCCTGGGCTACGAGGGAGAGGACTTCCAGAAGACGCTGCTCGAGGTGCTGGTGAAGCGCGTCCCGCTGAAGGACGTGATTCAGCAGACGAACGTGCCGAACCTGCACTTCGTGCCGTCGAACCTCACGATGAGCACGGTCGACCTGGCGCTGATGCCGATGAGCGGCCGCGAGTTCAAGCTGCGCAACGCGCTCAAAGACGTCGAGCCGCAGTACGACTTCATCATCTTCGACGCGCCGCCGTCGTTCGGGCTCTTGAACCTGAACGCGCTGATGGCGGCCGACGACCTCATCGTGCCGGTGCTCGCCGACTTCCTCTCGTTCCACGGCCTCAAGCTCTTGTTCGAGACGGTGCAGTCGCTCGAGGAGGACCTCGGCCACGTGCTCGACAACGTGTTCATCGTCGTGAACTCGTTCAACCAGACGTACAAGCTGGCGAAGGAAGCGCTCGCGGCGCTGAAGGAGCACTACCCCGAGTACCTGCTGCCGCAGGTGATTCGGCAGTGCACGAAGTTCGCGCAGGCCTCGAGCGAGGGACGGCCGATCTTCCTCGCCGACCGGTACAGCAAAGGCGCGCTCGACATCCAGGGACTCATCGACGAAGTGCTCAAACGACTCGCGGCGGCTCCGCAGGCCGCAAAGGTGGGGTAACGGCTCATGAAGAACGCCTTCGACGCCAACGTGTCTCGTGCTCGTCCTCGCGTGCGGTTGACGGCCGCGCTCGCGGAGACGCCGCCGGCTCCGGAGATTTCGGTGGAGGCCATCGCCGCTGCGGTCGCGGCCGAGGCGCCGGCGCCTTCGCTCGCGGCCGCGGTGAAGGAGCGCGCGCAGGCGGCGCTCGAGCCGAGGCCGACCGCCGTCGAGGCGGTGCAGGCGGCGATCGCGGCGGCGCCGGCCGCCGTCGCTGCCGCGCCTGCCGCTGCCGCAGCGCCCCGCGCGCACGCGGATGCGCCGGCTCCGGTCATCGAGGTGCAGACGCAGCCGTCTCCGCCGATTCCGCACCTGCCGTCGGAAGACCAGCCCGAGACGCGCCGCGAGCGGCTGAAGGAGCGGCTCAAGGCGGTGCGTGAGAACCCGAAGCCCGAGCCGCTGCCCGATACGGTCGCCGAGGCCGGCGTGCTCGCGGTCGAGCGGATCAGCGCGCTGCAGACCGAGCTCACCAAGGTTCGCGCGCTGAACCTCGCGCTGTCGCAGGACCTCGAGGGCGCGCGGCGCCAGGCCGAGCGCGCGACCGAAGAGGCGCGGCTGCGCGTCGACGAGGCGCGCCGGCTGGCGTCGGAGATGGACGGCCGCAACCGCCTGCTCGACGAGCTCGAGCGCGAGCTGCAGTCGCTCGAGGGCGAGCGCGACGAGAGCCTGCTCGCGCTGCAGGAGGCGCGCGCCTCGCTGGACGCCAAGGAGCGCGAGAAGGACGAGCTCAAGGCGGAGATTCTGAAGCGCGACCAGGCGCTCGCCGAGTCGTTGACCGAGGAAGAGCGGCTGGCCGCGGAGCTCGAAGAGGCGGCGGCTGCTTCCGACTCGCTGCGCAAGACGTGTGAGGCGCTGCGCGGTGAGCGCGACACGCTCGCGCGGCAGGTCGGTGAGCTCACGCGCGAGCGGGCCGAGCTGCTCGAGGCGCGCAAGGCGCTGCAGGCGGTGCACCGCGCGCTGTCGCAGGCCGTCGCGCGCTGAAGAAGAACCTCCGTTCGCCCTGAGCGGAGAAGCCCGAAGGGCTTCGCAGTCGAAGGGGCCCGTGGGTGACTCGCGGCCCGCTTCGACTCCGGCCTGCGGCCTCCGCTCAGCGTGAGCGCTGCCGGTAACACCTACATCTGGCGCGTTCGGTCCGGCAACCTTGCCTTCTTGCGAGTCGATAACTCTCTTTGGAGGTCCCTCATGCCCACCATCAACGGCGTCCGTTCTTCTTCTCCGAGCTATCTCTCCGCCGAGTACAACGTCCCGGCTCCCGACCTGAACGCGGTCGAGTACGGGCAGGCTTCGCTGCGGCGCGGCATGGCGGGCGAGTCGGTGGCCAAGCTGCAGCGCATGCTGGTGAATGCGGGCATTCAGGTCGACGTCGACGGCCGGTTCGGGCCGCAGACGGAAGCCGCGGTGCGCCGCTTCCAGGAGCTGCGCGGCCTGGACGTCGACGGCATCGTCGGCCCGCGGACGATGGATGCATTCGAGTCGAGCTTCGACCCGGCGCGGCGGCGACCGACCGGGCCGGTGACGCCCGAGAACCCGGTGCCGACGGTGCCGGCGCCGCGTGCGCCTCCGACGCCGGACGGCGCGTCGGGGCAGTACGAGCGCATGGCGCTGCAGCGTCATGGCCAGGCGTTCGTCGACCGCGTGCACCAGATCGCCCAGCGCATCGGCGCGCGCCCCGAGTGGATGTTCGCGGTGATGCACAACGAGTCGGGCATGCGGCCCGACGCGGTCAACCCGAACGGCGGGGCGACCGGCCTCATCCAGTTCATGCCGGCCACCGCGCGCGGCCTGGGCACCACCACCGCTGCGCTGCGGAACATGAGCGCGATGCAGCAGCTCGACTACGTCGAGCGGTACTACGCGCCGTACGCGGGCCGCATCCGCACGGGCGCGGACATGTACCTCGCCACGTTCTACCCGGCCGCGATGGGGCGCCCCGACGACTGGGTGCTCGGCAGCCAGAACGGCACCGCCGGCGTCGTGGCGCGCGCGAACCCCATCTTCGACACGAACCGCGACCAGCGAATCACCGCGGGAGAGTTCCGCCGGTACTGGAACACGCGCTTCCCGGCGCTGGCGAGCTGATCAGCCGAAGCGTCGCGCCGCGATGGCCTCGTGCCACGCGCGGCGCTTCTCGCGCAGCCTTCGCACCGTGCTGTAGAGCGCGACGAAGGTCACCGCCCAGAGCAGGGTCAGCGGGTCGAGGATTCTGCCGAAGATCATCACCGCGATGCCGAGGAGCGCGTAGGCCCCTGCGAGGATGCCCGGCACCGCCGCGCGCACGAAGAGCTGCACGCCGCCGAGCACGACGAACGGGGACGCGAGCATGGCCGAGCCCAGCAGCATGTCGGCGACGGCCACGTCGTCGTCGAGGGCCGTCATCGCCTCAGCGATGACCAGGCCGACGAAGACGAAGGTGACGAGGGCGACCCAGCGCGCGGCGGTTTTCACCCGGGCCTCGTGCACGGCCGGCTGTTGGTCGCACGCGACGCAGAGGCCGCCACGGATGCACCACTTGCACGCGAACGTTCCGCACCGCGGGCACGCCAGCTCTGCGACGTAATCGCGATGGTTCGCGCAGATGCGGGCCGGCGGCTCGGTCACGCCGCGAGAGCTTATGCCTGCGCCGGAAAAGAGAACGGCCGCCGCGACTGCTCGCGACGGCCGTTCGAGCTTCACGAAGCGTTGAGGCTCAGCTCGCCGGCTTCGGCGGCCACTTCACGTTGGCGGGGAACTTCGGCGCCTTGCCGCCCTCGCCGCCGAACGCGCCCTCTTCGCGCATCTTCTTCAGCGCGTCCTGGCGGTCGCTGTTGCTCGGGTGGTGAGCGAGCAGCGAGTACGAGCTGGGGAGCTTGCCGATGATGGCGTCGAGCTCCTTGGTGTCGTAGCCCGCGGCCGCCATCAGCTCGAACGCGATGCGGTCGGCGTCGTACTCGTCTTCCTTCGCGTTGCCGGTCAGGTTCTGGAAGTCGATGATGCGGTTCGTGAACCACTGCATGAAGGCGACGTCGACGTCCGGGTTCTTGTCCATGTCGACATCGCCCTGGCTGAACGCCTTCATCGTCTTGCCGAACTTCGCGTTCTTCACGAAGTCCTCACCGCCGGGGACGTTCGAGGCGCCGGCCTCGACGAGGTAGTAGCCGGTGACCGCGACGTTGCACGAGGTCGCCTTGGCGCTCGCGTACGACTTGATCGCGTGACGCGCGGTCACGTGGCCGATCTCGTGTGCGAGCACGGCGGCGAGCTGCGCCTCGTTGTCCATCAGCTTGAGCAGGCCCGTCGTGATCAGCACGTAGCCGCCCGGCGTCGAGTACGCGTTCACCGTGTCGTCGTTGTCGATGACCCCGAACGTCCACGCGATGCCCGGGCGCGTCGAGCCCGCGGCGAGGTGGTTGCCCACCAGCGCGATGTACATGTTGAGGTCGTTCTTCTCCGACGCGGTGAGCTTCACCGCGGTGCGCTTGTCCTTCGCCTTCGCCTGGAGCGGGGTCGGGTCCTTGTCGGTGATGTCGACGTAGAGGCCCTTGCCGCTCTTGCCGAAGCCGATGGCGATCGCGCCGCCGATGGCGCGCTCTTCAGGCCACGCGACGCCGAAGCCCTTGGCCTTGGCGTCTTCCATCGCCTGCTGCTCCTGGCCTGCGTTGGCGCAGTCGCCCTTCTCGCACTGCTTGCCGGCGCGAACGTTCAGCGGCCGGCAGTCGCGGGCCGCGTCATCGGTCGCCTTCTTCAGCTTCGCCGCGGCTTCCTGCGCCGCAGCGACGGCAGCGCCCGCGTTGCCGCTCGCAGCGCTGCGCAGCGCGGCGCAGTTCACGAGCAGGAACGACGAGCAGAGAACCACCAGTGCGCGCATCATTTCTCACCTCCGAGGCCCTGCTTCTTCACGTGATCGGCGACCTTCGACTTCTGATCTTCGCTGCTGCCCTCGAGGTGAATGAGGCCGGCGGCGACTTCCTTCGCGTTCGGGCCCTCACCCTCGGCGTACTTCAGGCCGGACTCGCTCATCGCCTTCGTCGCGGCACCCGAGCTGGCGAACGCAGCGGCGCTCGTCATCTTGCCGTCGCTCGAGGCGACCTCGTCGGCCGGCTTGTTCGGGGTCAGGTTCGCCATCTGCACGAAGCCCTTCTTCCCCTTGAACTCGACGGCGTGCATCGACTTGTTCGTCGCGTCTGCACCCTGCCAGACGACCTCGTCGCCCTGCTTGAGCGCCGTCTTCTTGCCGCTGGCGTCCGACTTGTCCCACATGTTGACGCCGGTGCCCTTGATGTAGAGCTTTCCGCCCTTCGCGACTCCGGCCATCGCTGCGCTTGCGGCGCAGAAGACGCCGAGCGCGACGAGCGCCCACTTCATTCTTCGCTTCACGTGTGTCCCTCCTCCTTGAGCTTCACTTGTGCCGAGCTTCACTTTTCGAGCTGCGTGACCCCGTCCCAGTCGGCCGGAGGCGGAGCCTGCATGAATTGGTTGCATTTGCCAGCCAGAACTTTGGTTGGCCCGTCGGTGTTGTCGAGGTCGTAGGCCTCTTTGAGGGTGCGCAGGGAGTCCGCGAAGCGCTTGTGGCGGTACAGCTCGAGCGCCTTCGCGTAGAGGTCGAGCACCTTCAGCTTCTGCGGGGCGACCTTGCCCTCTTCGCCGACGAGCTCGAACACGGCGAGCGCCTCGGTCTTGCCCGCCACGCGGATGGAGTCGAGCTCGCGCGTCACCATCTTCCCCTTCACGGCGTCGGCCGTCTTCGGGCCGATGAGGATCAGCGTCTCGTACGCCTTGTTGGTTCCCTCGAGGCGGGCCGCGAGGTTCATGCCGTCGCCGATGGCGGTGTAGTTGAGCGGGCGCGAGCGGCTGCCCATGTTGCCGACGAGCATCACGTCGGTGTTGAGGCCGACGCGGGTGTAGACGTCGGGCAGGCCGGCCTTCGCGAACTCCTTGCGCAGCTCGGCGACGGTGGCCTGCACGGCGAGCGCGGCGCGGCACGCGTTGACCGGGTGTTCCGGGTCGTGGTGCGGAGCGCCGAACAGCGCGACGACGGCGTCGCCGATGTACTTGTCGATGCAGGCGCCGTGGTCCTTCAGCACGGGCGTCACCGCCGACAGGTAGTCGTGCAAGAGCCTCATCAGCTTGCGCGGCTCGCCCTTGAGCTGCTCGGTGAAGGTGGAGAAGCCGCGGATGTCGGAGAAGAACGCGGTGATCTCGCGCTCGTCGCCGTCGAGCGGCGGCAGCTTCCGGCCCTCGACGATCTGGTCGAGCACGTCGGGGTCGAGGTAGCTCGAGAACGCCTCTTTCAGGAACTCGCGGTCCTTGCTCGCGAGGAAGCGGTTGTACGCGGTCGCGCACAGCGCCGCGAGCGTGCCGGCCATACCGGGCATCGCGGAGAGGATGTGAATGTTCGTGAAGGTGATGAAGCCGCCGGTGATCACGAAGAACGCGAAGGTGAGGAAGATGGGGGCGCCGACGTCGGTGATGAACGACTGCGCGACCATCACGAGGGCGACGGAGATGAGCGCCACCACCAGCGCGAGCAGCAGCGACGCCCACTCGGGCGCCTCGAGGATGAACGTGTCGTGGAGCAGGTTGTCGACCTGCGCCATGTGCTTCACCACGCCGGGGTCGAGGCCTTTGAACGGTGTCGGCTTCTCGTCGCCGGCGCCAGCGGCGATCACGGCGATGAAGACGATCTTGTCCTTGAACAGCTCCTCACCCTCGGCGATGCCCTTGGCGTCGTTGTTCGCCACGGCCGCCCGGTAGCGCAGCGCCGCGGGGAGCGAGACCTTCTTGAAGCGGTCTTCGAGCGTGCCGCCGTAGTTGATGCGCGCCGTGCCGTCTTTGTTGATGCGGACGGAGTGGGAGCCGATCTGCAGCTTGCCCGGCGAGATGGTGATCTTGTCGGCGCCCCAGTAGTCGGCCATCACCGCCGTCGACAGCGTGGTGTAGTTGTTGATGCCGTCGGTGTACGCGAAGCGCGTCGCGCGCATCTTGCCGTCGTCGTCCACCTCGGGGTCGACGAGGCCGAAGCCCGACGCGTTGTCGATGAGCTGCGCCATCGCCGGCACCGGGTACTGCGGCACCTCGATGCCCACGATGCCCGCGTCGCGCTTCACGTCCTCCAGCGTCGCGATGCCGCCGTCGGCGAGGCCGGGGGCGTTGAGCGGCTCGAACGGGGTGGCCTCGAGGCCGCCTTCGAAGGCGATGGGGAACGCGAACTGGGGCGCGGCCCGCTCGCGGAGCTTCGCCTGCTCTTCGGCCCGCGCCGCGCGCGCCTCTTCCTCGGTGGGCTCGGAGGGGAACTCGCCGCCGAACTCTTCTTCTCCGCCGCCTTCGTCCTTCTTCTCGGGCGCGGGCTCGGGCGGAGGCTTGGGCTGGTGAAGCTTGTTCACCGGCTGCTCGACCTTGGGCAGCTTGGCGGCGCCGGCCTCGGTGTGGAAGCCGATCACCACCGGCACCTTCGAGCGCGCGATGGCCTCGCCGAGCTTCTGGTCTCCGGTGGGGTCGGGCTTGTTCTCGGTGAGCAGCAGGTCGAGGACGATGACCTTCGCGCCGGTGCCGGAGAGGTAGTCGATGATGTCGGCCCAGATGATGCGGTCGTACGGCCAGCTGCCGTAGCGGTTCTGCCAGGGCGGAAAGCTGTCGATGTCCTTGAACGTCTCGCCGTCGACGGCGAGCAGCACCTGCTCGGGGCTCTTGTCGCGCTGGCCCCAGGGGAACCACCACTGGTTGTTGAAGCGCTTGAGGCCGTCGTCGTACGCGGCGAGCTCGTCGCCCGACATGTCGAGCACGTCGAAGTGCCACCACGCGTACCCGGCCGCAGTTCCGAGGGCGGAGACGCCGAGCATCACGTACCAGAGTCGCGCCAGGCGCAGGCGGATCAGCAGCAGGGCTTTCTTCACGCGCGGGCGCGCAGCGTAAGCGACGTCAGAAGCTGTTGGTGAGCCTTTTCTGGAAGTCGCAGTCGCCGGGCCGTGCGCGCCGCGCCGCGTGGACGAACACCTTGAGGGTCTCCTCCGCGGTGCGGATGGACTGGTCCTGACCGACGACGTCGCCGGACGTGGTGGCGCTCGCGAACCCCTTCGACAGCTCTTCGAAGCGCTGGTTCGCGCTGGCCACCGCGCCGGGGGCCTCGCGGCCGACGACCTGCAGCACGCGGCTGTAGCGCTCGGTGAGCGCGTTCCACCGCGCGGTGAGCAGGCCGTGCGCGCGCTTCTTCTCCTGGAGCTCGAGCTTCTCCTGCGCGGCGGCGGCGACGAACAGCGGCGAGTCGAGGCCGGCCTTCGCGGCGACCTTGCGCTGCGCTTCGACGCCCGGGCAGCCGTCGCAGCGGGCCCCGACGACGAAGAAGGCGTCGCACGAGGCGTGCACCGCGGCGGGCGTGAAGGGGACGAGGTCGATGTCGAGCTCGTGTCGCTCGCCGCCGCACTCGGCGACGAGCTCGTGCGGCCCTGCGGCGAAGCTCTGCGGGTCGTCGGGCAGGCTGGTGACGTTCTTCTTCCCGTCGAGGCTCAGGCTGACGCGCGCGTCCCACGAGAGCAGCAGCACCACGTCGTTCGTCGCGGGAGAGAGCGGCGAGGGCTGCGTGTCGACGTCGCACGAGCCGGCGTCCGGGCTGCCAGCGGGGCGGCCCGTGTCGGCGTCGCGCACGACGAGGATGGCGCCGAGAGCGAGCGCGATGATGCCCAGCACGGCCACCGCGAGCTGCGTGAGGGTGCGCGCTGACATGCGGCGGCGGGCTCATTCGAATAGAAGGGCGCCATGAAGTCCACCTTCCGGTTGCTGCTGGTGCTCGGGGTCTCTTCGTTGGCCGGCTGTCAGTGCGCGGACAACATCACCTACTGCCCGCCCGGCATGGTGTGTGGGGACGGAGGCGGCGGCTCGGGTGGAAGCGGCGGCGGAGCGGGCGGCGGCGGCGGCACGGTCACGCTGCCCGACGGCGGGGCGTGTCCGGTGGCGTGCGGCACGCTGTGCTGCGCGGCGTCGCAGACGTGCACTGCGGGGCAGTGCGCTCCGGCGTGCGCGGCGGCCTCGCGCTGTGGCTCGGGCCTCGCCGAGGTCTGCTGTACGACGGCGCAGGTCTGCTACCTCGACGCGTGCACTTCGCCGGGCCCCGACTGCACGCCGGGCTCGAGCTGCCCGACCGGGCAGTACTGCGACACGGCGCTGATGAAGTGCCTGCCGCTCGCTCCGGGGAACAACATGTGCGAGTTCCGCTCGGACGGCGGCGTGTTCAACCCGGTGCCGCTGTGGAAGTACGCGGTCGACGCCGGGCCGTACGTGCAGGTGATGATGGCCCCGGTCGTCGCGGACGTGAACGCCGACAAGATCCCCGACGTGCTCGCGAACTTCTTCCAGGGCGGCGGCTACTCGAGCCCCGGCGTGATGCGCGCGCTGTCGGGAGACGACGGGCGCGTGCTGTGGACGACGGCCGACGTGACGACGGACCACATCTTCCCGGCGTCGAGCATCGCGGTCGCGGACCTCGACGGCACCGGGCGCATGGTGGTGGTGACGGTGTCGGCAGGCGGGCCGCTGATCGCGTTCGACGGGCGCAACGGCATGAAGCTGTGGAACAGCCGCGACGCGATGGGCACGACGGTGAACTGCGCCGCGAACTGGGGCGGGCCGTCGATCGCGAACCTGATGGGCGACGACAAGGCCGAGGTGCTGTGCGGCCTGAAGGCGTTCGATCACAACGGCGTGCTCTTGTGGGACCGCGGCCTGGGCGCCGGCGCGGTCGGCCCGCTCACCACCGCGGTCGACCTCGACGGAGACGGCGCGCTCGACGTCACCGACGGCACGGCCGCCTTCCGCGGAGACGGCACGATGCTCGGCTGGACGAGCACCGGCATGGCGGGCTTCCCGGCCATCGGAGACTTCGTGGGCCCCGTCGGGCAGGTCGGTCGCGACGGCAAGCCGGAGATCGCCGTCGTCGGCGGCGGGCGCATCGGCCTCGTGAACGGGCAGACCGGCGCGATGGCGGCGCCCAGCGTCGAGCTGCCTTCGTTCGACGAAGTGATGATGACGTGCCGGGTGGGCGGAGGGAATCCGGGGAACGGCGGGCCTCCGACGGTCGCCGACTTCGACGGCGACGGCGCCGCGGAGATCGGCGTGGCCGACCTCGACTGCTACACGGTGTACGAGGTCGAGAGCGACGGCGCGGGGGGCTTCCGCCTCGCGATCAAGTGGACGAAGAAGGTGCAGGACCACTCGTCGTCGGTGACCGGCAGCTCGGTGTTCGACTTCGAGGGCGACGGGGTCGCCGAGGTCGTCTACGCCGACGAGATCGCGACGCACGTGTACCGCGGGCCCGACGGCGTCGAGATCTTCACGCGGCCGCACTGCAGCGGCACGACGTACGAGTACCCGCTCATCGTCGACGTGAACGGCAACGGGCGGGCAGACCTGATCATCCCCGACAACACGTACGCGGCGGGCGGGCTGGGCTGCTCGCCGTCGGTGGGGCCGGGCATCCAGGTGTTCCGCGACGGGCTCGACCGCTGGGTGAACACGCGGCCGATCTGGAACCAGCACACCTACCACGTGACGAACGTGTGCGACGGCGTCGACATGGTGTGTGGCGGCCGGGGCGCTCCGGGCAACGTGTATGGGCGGGTGCCGGCGGCCGAGCCGAGGAACTGGACGTTCACGAACACTCCCGACGGCGGCGGCGTGCCGCTGAACAACTTCCGGCAGAACGTGCAGGGTGAGGGCCTGTTCAACGCGCCCGACCTGAAGGCGCTGGACCTCTCGTTGATGGACGGGTGCCAGACGCCGCTGCGCATCTCGGTGCGCGTGCTCAACTCCGGCGCGCTCGGCGTGCTCGCGGGAGTGCCGGTGGCGATCTACTCGCTCGGGCCTCCGCGCGCGTTGCTCGGCGTGGTGCGCACCACGATGACGCTGCTGCCCGGGCAGAGCGAGGTGCTGTCGCTGACGCTGTCGATGTCGGACGGCGGCACGTTCGACCGCACGCAGGTGGTGGCGGTGGTCGACGACGACGGCGCGGGCGTGGCGACCGTCAGCGAGTGCCGCGAGGACAACAACGAGGCCGGGCCGGCCATCGTGCAGTGCATCAACTGAGGTTGGCCGCCAGCCAACCCGGTCCCGCACGTTCTTCGGGCTCCTTTCGTCCTCCCTCTCGAACGACGGAATTCAAGGAGCCTACACATGTCGATGGTCTCGATTCGCAGGGGTGACACGCTGGGCAAGCTGGTCTCGCAGTACAACCGGCGCAACGGCACGAACCTCACGGTCGCTCAGGTCGCCCAGGCGAACGGCATTCGCGACCCGAACAAGATTCAGGCGGGGACGAAGCTCATCTTCCCCGACGCGTTCGAGCGCAACGCGCCGCAGCAGGTGATTCGCAACGGCCAGGGCGACCGCATGGTGCGCAACGGCGTCAACGAGAGCGTGACCATTCGCGCCTCCGATGAGCCGCAGCAGCCCGTGACGACCGATGGCACGCTGCCCAGCACGCAGCTTCAGCTCAGGCCGCAGCTGCCGTTGCCGCAGGCGCCCACGACTTTGGACCCGGCTTCGCAGGAGCTCTTGCGGCAGCGGCGGTTGGACATTCTTCCGTAGGCGCTGCGGCGGCTAGGCTGCCGCGGCAGTGAGCAGCTCCGACGAGACGACCGCGCCGATGGGCCAGCCGCTGGTGGTGGACCCGCTCGTCGGCGCGACGCTCGGCGACTACCGCGTGCTCGAGCCGCTCGCGCACGGCGGCATGGGGGCGCTCTACCGCGGCGAGCAGCCCATCATCGGCCGGCCCGTGGCCATCAAGGTGCTGCTGCCCGAGGCGGCGGTGTTCGACCCGACGTCCGACCAGCGCATGCTGGCCGAGGCGCGCGCGGCGAACGCGGTCCGCCACCCGAACATCATCGACATCTTCTCGTTCGGCACGCTGCCCGACGGCCGCCCCTACATGGTGATGGAGCTGCTCGAAGGCCGCTCGCTCGCCGACGAGCTGGCCGCGCGCGGCAGGCTCTCGTGGAAGCAGGTGCGCGTCGTGCTCGAGCAGGCGCTCTCGGCGCTCGAGGCTGCGCACGCCGCCGGCGTCGTTCATCGCGACCTGAAGCCGGCGAACATGTTCGTCAGCGGCGGCCCCGACGGCTGGCGCATCAAGCTCATCGACTTCGGCATCGCGCGCCGCGTCGACACGGCCGACGCGAAGCTGACGAAGCCGGGGATGGTGATGGGAACTCCCGGCTTCATGGCGCCGGAGCAGGTGCGCGGCGAGCCGGTCATCACCGCCAAGGCCGACGTGTACTCGCTCGGGCTGGTCGCGTGGACGCTGCTGATGGGCCGCGAGCCGTTCGAGGGCGGCGCCGTGGTCGAGGTGCTCAATCGCCACCTGTCGTCGCCGCTGCCCGCGCTCAGCGGCGTCGCGCTGCCGTCAGCGGTCGAAGAGCTGCTGCGGCGCATGACGCACAAGGAGCCGGACCGCCGGCCCCACGCTGCCGAGGCCCGCGCCGCGCTCGCCCGGATCGGTGACGCGGCCCCCGGCTCGCGAGCGCCGTGGGCTGCGATCGGCGCGGCGGCCGCGGCGCTGCTCGCGGCAGCAACTTTCGCCGCGCTGAGCTTCGACGAGCCGGTGGGCGCCGTCGAGCCCGCGCCGGTGCCGGTGATGACGGCGCCGCCCCGGCCCGCGCCCGTCGCGCCGGCGCCCAGCCCCGCCGAGGTCGAGGTCGCGCCGCCCGTGGTGGCGGGTGCGCCGAAGGTCGCCGGCTACGACCGGACGTGGCCGTGCGCCTCGGTGGCGCAGGTCACGCCGCGGCACATCGACGGCTTCAACTCGCAGTGGCACTTCTTTTCGATCGCGTTCGATCACGAGCGATCATTGGTGGTCTACGTGGACGGCACGAAGAAGGCGCGCGCCGACCGGCTGGTGGCGCGGCGAGACGCGGTGGCGGCGTGCAAGGGCACCGGGCAGCTGCTCGCCGCGCGGAAGGTCGACGACCGACACGTGCCGTTCCGCACCAACCTCTCGACTGCGTTCGGGGGTGATGTCGTCGAGCTCGACGACTTCGCGGTGGTGCCGGCGCCGTGAGCACGTTCACGCTGCCGGGCGTCGCCGCTGGGGACGCGGCCGCCTTCTGGGAGCGGGCGCGCGCCGCACATCCAGCCATCAAGAAGCCATCGGCCGCCGCGTTCGCGCAGTTCGTCGCCGAGCGCCTCGAGGGCCCGCTCTCGGCGCTTCACCCCGAGGACCTGTACCTCGCCGCCGGCGCCCTCGCGGCGGATGCAGCCGGGGTGCGCGCGCTTCGTGCGCTGCTGCACGAGCGCGTCGCCGCGGTGCTGGCGGCGATGCGCGCGCCGGCCACGATGCAGGAAGAGGTCGAGGAGCAGCTGTTCGAGAAGCTGCTCACGGGCAAGGCGCGGCTCGCGTCCTACGGCGGCCGCGGAGAGCTCGCCGCGTGGCTCGGCGCCGCCGCGACGCGCACGGCGATCGAGCTCAAGCGGCTCAAGCGGTACTCCGAGGACCACGGCGGCAGCGTGCGCTCGAGCGCGAAGCTCGTCTCGAACGACCCCGAGCTGCAGCTGTTGCAGCACACGCAGGCCGCGCGCTTCAAGCGGGCGCTGCACGAGGCGTTCGATGCGCTCGCGCTCGAAGATCGAAACCTGCTGCGCCTGCAGCTCGCCGACGGGCTGACGGTCGACGAGCTCGCCACCATCTTCCAGGTGCACCGCGCGACGGCGGCGCGCCGCGCGGCGAAGGCCAGAGCGGCGCTGCTGGAAGGCGTGCGCGAGATTCTGCGCCGCCGCTACCGCATGAGCGATCGCAGCGTGATGTCGGACCTGCGCGCCATCGGGCCGAACCTCGACGTGTCGTTGAGCCGGCTGTTGAGGTCGTCGACGTGAGCTGCCTCGACGAGCAGCAGGTGCTCGACTTCCTCGCGGGCGCGCTGGACCGGCCGTCGCGCGAGCGGGCGCTGAAGCACCTCGACGGCTGCCCGACCTGCCGCGAGGTGCTGGCGACGCTCGCGCGCTCTCGAAGGCCCGGCGCCGCGCAGCCGGCGACGGAGCAGGTGGCGTCGCTGTTCCAGCCGACGGTGCTGACTCCGGCGCTGGGCTCGGTGGGCAAGTACCGGCTGGAGCGCAAGCTCGGCGAAGGCGGCATGGCCGAGGTCTACCTGGCGACCCAGCTCGGCCCCGGCGGCTTCGAGCGGCGCTGCGTGGTGAAGCTGCCGCGCCAGCACGACGCCGAGTTCCGCAGCATGTTCCTGGCCGAGGCGAAGGTGCTCGCGGCGGTCGAGCACCCGAACGTGGCGCGCGTGCTCGAGCTGGGAGTAGCGGGCGGGCGCCTGTTCCTCGCGATGGAGTACGTCGAGGGCCGTGACCTGCAGCAGGTCATCGCGAGCTACCGCCGCGACGGCGCCCACGTTCCGCTCGAGGCCTCGCTCGAGGTGGTGCGGCAGGCGGCGCTGGGCCTCGACGCGGCGCACGCGGCCATCGAAGCGCACCGCGACGTGAGCCCGCAGAACCTGATGCTGGCGCGCGACGGCACGGTGAAGGTGATCGACTTCGGCCTCGCGCGCTCGGGCTGGGGCGAGCGCACGGCGGCGGGGGTGGTGAAGGGCAAGCCGCGGTACTTCTCTCCGGAGCAGGCGCGCAACGCTCCGCTCGACGCGCGGACCGACGTGTTCTCGCTGGGGCTGGTGCTGTACGAGCTGCTCACGTCCGAGCGGGCGTACGACGACGAAGACCCGTCGTCGCTGTTCCGCCGCGCGGTGGTCGCAGACGTGCCCGCGCGCCGCCCGGCGCACGTACCGGCAGAGGTGTGGGCGGTGTACCGCCGCTGCACCGCGCGCGAAGCCGACGCGCGGTACCGGTCGATGGCCGAGCTCGCCGACGTCATCGAGGGGCTCGGCCTCGCCGGCGGCAGAGCCGCCACCGCGGCGCTGGCGGTGCGCTCGGCGAAGGCGCTGTCGGAAGGCGAGAAGACGCAGCCGATTCCGCGCCGGTGACGCGACGGCGAGCGGGTGGGCTCGTCAGGGCGATATGCGACCGCTCCTGCCGCTCGTGTGCCTGCTCTGTTGTACGTCCGCGACTCCGAACGCGCGCCCCGACGCGTCGGTAGAGCCGGAGCGGCCCGAGGCCATCGACGGGTGCACGCCCCCGAGCGGCGACCTGAGGGCCTTCCCCGAGTGCGAGGTGGGCGGCGGCGTCTTCGGCCGGTGGATCGTGGACGAGCAGGGGCTGCCGGCGTTCGAGTACACGCTGGACGAGCGCTCCGACGCGCGCGCGCGGTGGACGGACAGCGAGGGCCGCGAGCGGCGCGACCACTTCGTGATGCTCGGCAACGACCGGGTGCACTTCAAGGCGGTGAACGAAGGCTGGGTGGAGCTGTTCGGCAGCGAGCGCGGGCCGACGTGGCTCAACCGCTTCTCCGAGCCGCAGCGGAACCTCGGCGGCGGCTTCTCGTACGTCTCGGAGGACGGCGCCGTCTGGACGTCGGCGCACCGGTGGGCTCCGGCGGGGTCGACGTCCCGGCGCGTCTTCGGAGTCGGCTACTTCGAGACCACCACCACACACGCCGGCTTGAGCGTGCGGCACCGCGTGTTCGCGCCCGAGGGCGACGCGCCGGTGCTCGTCGACGAGGTGACGCTGGTGAACCACGCGGCCCACGCGCGGACGCTGCGGCACTACGAGTACTGGGACGTGAACCGGCACCAGCTCTCGATCGAGTGGGTGCGCACCGGGCTCGCGGCGGCGCCGAGCGACCGCGGCCGCGACGGTCACAACGAGCGCTTCACGCAGGCGGTGCGCTGGGACGCCGCGAAAAAGACGCTGGTGGCGTCGATGAGCCCCAAGCCGACGGAGACTCCGGTCGATCGCGAGACCCCGTCGGGCCTCGACTGGTATCCGCCCGACGTCTTCCTCACCGCGCTCGACGCCGAGGTGCACGCGTTTCACGCCGACCAGCGGGCGTTCTTCGCTTCGGGCCCTCCCGAACGGCCCGCGGCCGTCGCGGCGCTCGGCTCGGGCGGCGAGCTGGCGCCGACGAGCGCCGCAGGTCAGCCGGCGTGCCTGGTGATGCGCAGCGACCTCACGCTGGCCGGCGGCGAGTCGAAGACGCTGCGCTTCGCGTACGGTTACCTGCCTCGCGGCAAGTCGCTCGACGGGGTGCTCGGCCAGGTTCCTGCCGGCGCGTTCGCCGACTCGCTCGCGCGGTGGAAGAAGCGGCTCGTCTACGCCGACATCCCGGGGCGGCCGCTCTTTCATCGCGAGGCGGCGTGGCGCACGCACCTGTTGCTCTCGCACTCGGGCATGAGCGACTACTTCGGCACGCACTACACGGCGCAGGGCTCGGCGTACCTCTACCTGCACGGGGCCGACGGGGCGCCCCGAGACCAGGCGCTGTTCGCCGCCGCGCTCGCGTACGTCGACCCGCAGCTTGCGAAGGGCAACCTGCGGCAGGTGATGTCGCTCGCCGACGCCACGACGGCGGAGATCGCGTACTCGTTCACGAACTTCGGCCAGGTCGACGGCGCGTCGGGGCTGCACGACGAGCCGTCGGACCTCGACCTCTTCCTGCTGTTCGGGCTCGCCGAGTACCTCGCGGCGACCGGAGACCTCGCGTTCCTCGACGAGCGCGTCCCGTTCTACCCGCGCGGCGCCGGGCGCCCGGCGTTCGTCGGCTCGGACAGCGTGCTCGACCACGCGCGCGCGGCCTTTCACCACCTGAAGAACGGCGTCGGCCTCGGCGCGCACGGGCTCATCCGCCTCGGCGACGGAGACTGGTCGGACGGCATCGTCTACGAAGACCTGTCGCCGCTCGCGATCGCCAACACCGAGCGCGACGGAGAGTCGGTGCCCAACAGCCAGATGGCGCTCGTCGTGCTGCCGTTGCTCGCCGGCCAGCTCGAAGGCGTCGACGCGTCCTTCGCCACCGAGCTGCGCGCGTATGCACAGCAGCTCGCGCCGGCGGTGAAGGCGACCTTCGGCAGCCGCTGGTTCGCCCGGGCGTGGGTGAAGAACTCCATCGGCCAGAGCTACCTCAAGGGCAACGACCAGCAGAGCGACGGCTTCCGCGCGAACTTCATCGACCTCGAGGCGCAGCCGTGGGGCGTGCTCGCCGACGTGGTGTCGGCGGAGCAGCGCGAGCGGGTGCTCGACGAGGTCGACGCCCGGCTCGACGCGCCGTCCGCCATCGGGCCCACGATGCGCGAGGGCGGCGCGGTCTGGCCCGCCATCAGCCAGCTGATGACGTGGGCGTGGGCGCGACACCGGCGCGCTGACGCGTGGCGCGCGCTCGACGAGCAGCTGTACGCCACGCACGCGCGCGTCTTCCCCGAGCAGTGGCTCGGCGTCTGGGCGGGGCCCGACGGCTTCGAGTCCAAGGCGCCCGGCGGCACGTGGGCGAGCCCGGTCACGCCGATGACCGACTTCCCCGTGAACAACATGAACCCCGAGGCGATGTGGCTGTTCGGGCTCGTCCGGGCCGCGGGGGTGGAGCCGTCGGCGGGCGGGCTCTCCATCACGCCGAGCGGGCGGTACACCGTGGACCTGCCGCTCTTGCGGCTCGAGGTGGAGCCGGGCCGCGTGTCCGGCGTCTACCGCGCGAAGAACTCGGGCTCGCTGGTGCTCCGCGTACGTACACCGGGCGGCGAGCGCGCGATTCCCCTGTCGTTCTCGGCGGGTGACGCGGTGCCGTTCGAGACGCGGTGGTGACACGCGACGGCGGGCGCGTCGCCTCGTCGGGTGCGGGAACCCCGACGCACCAGGAGGCAAGAGACATGATCCGCATTCAGCGCAGCGCCCCCGTCGCCGTCCCTCGCATCGCCACCGAGCCCCTCGCCCTCCGCTCGCCGCGCGCGCAGCTCGAGTCGACGTTCACCCCGGTCCTGCAGCAGCAGGGCCAGCCGGCCCGGACGCGTGAGCAGGCCCTCGCGGAGGCGCAGCGCGCGCTGGCGGCGTTCAGCGAGCCGGGGTTTGCGGCCTACGGCGACCCGGTGACGAACCCGGCGGACTCCACCACGGTCGGAGGGTACCGGCGCGGCTCACCGCAGACCGCCGACGCCGAGGCGGTGCTCGCCGCGAATGCGGGCGCCGAGCGCGCCGCGCTGGCAGCGCTGACGCCGCCGCAGCAGACGCAGTACCTCGAGACGATGGCGCTGCTCGCCGACCGCCCCGGCGCGCAGCTCGCGATGCAGACGATGCTGCTCGACGGCCGGCTGCCCGGCGCCGCGGCCTGGCGCAGCGAGGGGCCGGGCGGCAACCTGCTCGAGACGCTGCACACGCTCGCGGTGCGCGGCGTGCCCGCGACTACCGGAGACACCACCGACTTCGTCGCGCAGCTCGCCGTCGAGTGCGCCGCGCCGGAGTGCATCAACCAGGGAGACCGCGGCACGTGCGGCCCCACGTCGCTCACCATCGCGCTCGCCCGCGAGAACCCGTCGGAGTACGCGCGCGTGGTCGCGGGCCTCGCCCTCAACGGCTCGGTGGTGTGCGCGAACGGCTCGACGCTGAACGCGTACTCGGGCGCGAGCGCGAACGACGGGACGTGGCGGTCGCTGACGCAGAAGCTGCTCGCGCCGGCGCTCATGTCGGCCGGCAACACCGGGTTCGCGTACGACAACACCAACGACCGCAACTGGTTCATCGTCGGGTTCCCCAGCGGCATGTACCCCGGCGGTCTCGCCGCGGTCGGCGGCATGCTGTTCAACCGGAACTTCTCGGCGGTGCAGTTCCTTCACCCGGCGCTGTCGAACGGCTACGCGTCGGGTGAAGCGTTCGACCGGCTGGCGGCCGGCCGCACCCCGGTCATCGCGGTCATGGACATCGGCCACTTCATGATCGTCGACCGCCGTGAGGGCGGCTTCGTGTACCTCACCAACCCGTGGGGAGTGACCGAGCGGATGACCGAGGCCGACTTCCAGGCCCACTGCAGAGGTGTGGTGGCCGCGACCGAGTGACGTTCGGCGCTACCGCTGCTCGTGCGGGTGCGCGCGTCTCCAGGCGTACTGCACGACGCGGGACAGCGAGATGGCCTCGGCGGCGCCGCTGTCCTCGGCGGCGTCGAGCTCGGCCTGGGGCAGGAACAGCGTCAGCTGGCGGCGCGCGTGCTTCTCGGAGTCGGGCTGGCCCTCGTCGTAGCTCGCGAACTTCTCGTGTGCGGGCTGCTTCGCGAGCTGCTTCGCCTTGCGCGCTTCGACGAGCGCCTCGGCGACGAGCGCCGACGGTGAGCGCTTCTCCTTGAGCGCCTGCTGCTGAATCTCCGTGGCGATGCCGCCGGGGAGATCGACCCACGCGACCGACAGGTTCTCGCCGGCGTCTGCGGGCCAGCGCGTCGTCGCGAGCGTGTGCAGCTGCCAGGTCTCGTCGAGGCACGTGCGGCCGGGGAGCTTCAGCGCCAGCGCGAGCTGCGAGAGCGGGTACGACGGCCAGCGCGCCGCGTGGAACGCCGTCGGAGACACCTTCCTGCGCACGAGCTCGAGGTAGGCGGGGTCGGCGCGGTACTGCACGCGGGCCTCCTCTTTCGGCTCGCCGGCCTCGAAGCGGAAGGTGGCCTCCTGCTCGAGCGAGTCGTCGCGCGGGCCCGGAGCGACGAACGCCCAGGTCTCGGCGACGCCCGGCTCGGCCGAGAGCCGCCGCGCGAGGTCGGTGAAGTGGCGGAACGGCAGCCGTCCCTGGGAGTCGATCGTCACCGCCGCCAGCGGGCCCGCGTCGGTGCGGATGAAGGCGACGCGTACGGCCATGCCCTTCGAGACGGCGGTGAGCGCGCGCTCGGCGGTCACGCGGTCGGCGGCGTCGAAGCGGGCGAGGACTCCGGCGCTCTGCTGCGCGACGTCGATGCCGTCGAGCGGGCCCTTGTACTCGCGCGCGACGGGCTTGGCGGACAGCGCGACGGCCAGAAGGAGAAACGACATGCCGGGGCCACTGTACACTCCGCCGTCCGGAGGTCACTGATGCACCGCTTCGTCGCAGTGTCGTTTCCCCTGGCGCTCGGCGCCGCCGAGGCCGGGTGAGCCGCGTCGTCTTCCTGCACGGGCTCGAGAGCGGGCCGAACGGCCACAAGCCCACGCGGCTGCGGCGGTCGCACGAGGTCACGGCGCCGGTGCTGCCGACCGCCGAGGCGATCGCGTTTCTCTCGCGAGAGCACGCGGCGCTTCCGGACGACGTCGCCGCGGCCCCGCTGCGCGTGGCGGCCGAGGCCGTCGCGAGCGCGCAGCCGGAGCTCGTCATCGGCTCGTCGTTCGGCGGTGGCATCGCCGCGGCGCTGAAGGCGTGGGACGGGCCGCTCGTGCTGATGGCTCCCGCGGCGGAGAAGCTCTTCCGCGTCACGCGACTGGGCAGGCGGCGCGGTCGCGTCGTCGTCATTCACGGCCGGCGCGACGAGGTGGTGCCGTGCGCCGACTCGGTGCGGCTCGCCGCGGAGTCCGAGTGCGACGTCGCGCTGTGGCTCGTCGACGACGACCATCGGCTGAAGGCGTCGGTCGATGCGGGGCTGATGGACGAGGCCATCGCGTTCGCGCTCGGCGTGAACTGAGGCCCCAACCGTTGTACGAACCCCCCGATGGTCGCCAAGCGCTACAGCAATGGAGAAGTCACCGTCGTCTGGAAGCCGAGCCTGTGCATGCACTCGGGCATCTGCTTCCGCGGGCTGGGCAAGGTGTTCGACCCGCGCCGCCGGCCGTGGGTCGACCTCTCGCTCTCGACGACGGAGCAGATCATCGCGCAGGTGAAGGAGTGCCCGTCGGGCGCGCTGAGCATCTCCGACGGCAGCAGCACCGAGGACGCGACGACCGACGAGAACGTGCTGCCGACGACGGTCGAGGTGACGCCGAACGGCCCGCTGCTGCTGAGCGGCTCCATCGTGCTGAAGGGCCCGGGCAGCGAAGAGCGCAGCTTGCAGAAGTGCGCGCTGTGCCGCTGCGGCGGCTCGAAGACGAAGCCGTTCTGTGACGGCTCGCACCGCGTGAACGGCTTCGCGGGCTGAAGGCGCCTACTTCGGCAGCTTCACCGCATCGGCCGGAGCGAAGCCCTCGTTCGACGGCACCGCGGCGGGCAAGGTCATCGCGACCTCGCGCAGGTTCGCCGCCTTCGCGTCGGTCGGCTCGCGGTGGACGCCGAGGTCTGCCGCGCGACCGAGCCACGTGACCTCCATGCGTCGCTCGCCTTCGAGCGTGGCGCCCTCGACGGTCGCGTCGGGCGGCAGCACGTTCACGTAGAAGAACGTGCGCCGGCCTTCGCCCTTCTCGGCGGAGATGATGCCGCCGATGGTGGGGTCTCCCGGTGGCCCGACGTTCTGGGCGCCGGGCAGCAGCTCGGCCGGGACCTCGAGGCGCTTCGACGCGATGGCGTCGGTCGTGCGGAAGTACCCGGTCTCGATCTGGTGCAGCACCTTGCCGTGCGGCAGCTGCTTCACGCTCGGCACCTGGAAGCGCCCCAGCAGGTAGAAGGCCTCGGGCTTGTGCGGATAGACGGCGACGCCGTTCTTCACCTCGACCTTGCCGGGGAGAATCACTCCCGCCGGCGCGTAGTTGACGAGGCCCTTCTCGGCGTCGCCGAGCAGGAGCGCCTTGAACGCGGGGTCGGTGATCTCCGCGCGCGGCGGAGGCTTCGCGTCGATCGGAGTCTCCGGCACCGGAAGGCCCGCGGCCTGGAGGATCTCCGGCGAGAGCGGCTCGTCTCCGTTCGGCGAGACGAAGACGCGATCTCCCTCGACGAGGATGCGGCCGGCGACGAAGTCGGCGCTGGCGCCCGGCGCGAACTGCTCCATCGAGATCGACTTCCCGTCGGCAGAGGGGAAGCCCTTGATGGTGACGGTGCGGTCCAGGAAGACGGTCTCGGGCTCGTCGCGCCAGTTCGGAGTGCCGAGCTCGATGGTGTAGCTGCCGCGCGTGGTCTCGAGGGTCGGCTTGCCGTCGACGAGCCGGAGCGTGCCGGTGAACGCCGGCGCCTCGGGCCAGGGGTCGGCGCCGCTGGCCTCCCAGCCGAGCGTGGACGAGCGGGCGGCCTGGTGGGCGCCGAAGTCGGCGACGACCTCGAACAGCTGCGGAGTCGTCGCCGCGTACTCGCGCAGCTTCGTCGCCGCGGCCATCGCGTCGCTGCCGTGCTCGGAGAGGATGCGCGCGACGGCGTCGAGCTCGGGGACGGGCTTCGCCGCCGCCTGCTTCACCCGGCCGAGCCACTGCGCGGCGCCGACGGGGTCTTCTGCCCAGAACTTCTTCAGGTCTGAAACGGTGCGCTGGGACCGATCGAAAACGAGCGCTGCCTTCATTCGCCAAGCACCTTATTCCGCGGCTCACCCGAGTTGAACACCTACGCGCACGCGTCGTGACAGGCATGCCCTGCGGCGAAAGACGCGGGTCGCGTGCACGCCGTGCCCAACTCAGGCGAGCGGCAGGTTCGCTCAACGGCTGGCGCTCTGGTTTCCGGTCGTCAGCACCGTCAGCTTGCGGCTGAAGGCCTGATCCACCCGCAGCAGCCACGCGCGGAACTTCGGGTACTGGGCCGCGGGAATGCGCGCCTTCGCCATCACGATCTCTCCCGTCACGATGGGCTTGCCCGCCTCGACGCGGACCTTGAGCGTCGCACGGCCGAACTCGGTCGACTCGTCGAAGTCCTCCGGCACCGACTGGGAGACGAGCCCCGGCGGAGGCTCGTAGCGCACGGTGAACTTGTTCACCCAGACTCCGGGGAACACGGCGTCGGTCTTGCGCTCGGACAGCGGCGCGAGCACCTGCGTGAAGGCGCGGCCGGCGCCGAGCGGGAAGAAGCGCAGGCCCAGGGGCAGCACCTCGGCGTAGCGCGGCGCGCGCATCTGGAACGACAGCTTCATCGGCTCCTCGAGCTTCGTGGTGTCGCTCACGTCGAGCTTCGCCACCGAGAGGCCGGGGAAGGACTGCGCCCACTGCTGCTCGAACGTCGCCTTGCGTGAGCCGGCCGACTGGTACGAGCGGCGGTACTCCGGAGCGCCCTGACCCGAGACCACCGTCTCGCCCTTGAGCTCGGCGCTGCCGTCGGGGCCGAGCGTGACGGTCATGTCGAGCGTGCTGACGTTGTCTTCCGGCTTCGCCTCGGGCGTGACGAGGAAACGGCTGCCGCCCGAGGGCTCGACGACGAGCACGTCGGCGACGCGGTCGGCCGAGGGCAGGTCTTTCGTGCCGTGGAACTCGGCGGTGCCGTCGAGGAACAGGTCGAGCGCGGGCACGTACGCGATGGCGTGGTTGAACGCGGCGAGGGACGCCGGCTCCGAGGTCAGCGCGCCGAGCGAGCGCATGCGCAAGAGCACGAGGCGCGAGTCGACGCCCGCGACGCGCAGCATCGCGACGATGAGCGACGCCTTGTCCTTGCAGTCGCCGAAGCGTCGCGCGAGCACGCGGTCGACGCGGTACGGCTTGTAGCCGTGGATGCCGAACTCGAGCGCGACGTAGCGCGTGTTCGTCACCACGAAGCCGTAGATGGCGGCGACGACCTTGGCGGTGTCCTTGCGGTCGACGCCCTTGAGCACCGTGTCGACCGTCTTGATCAGCTCGTCGTTCGGAGTGAGCTGATCTTTCACCAGCCCCCACCAGTACTTCCCGACCTGATCCCACGTCTGGTACGTCGACACGTGCAGCGTGGCCGCGACCTCGGAGAGGCCCGGCATGTTCGGCTCGGGCGTGATCTTCGGAATGTCCTGCGCCTCGAAGCGCCAGAGCACGCGCGCGCCGTCGTTCTCCTGAGACGTCTTCACGAACGTCGGCAGCGTGGCCTTGTTCCAGTAGAGCGGCCGCTCCTTCGGCATCTCGACGACGTAGCGGTACCGCTTCTTCGGGTAGCCGCCCTGCACCGAGTCGACGTCTCCGAAGTAGTCGGAGAGCAGGTTCTCGAGCGCCGTGTCCTCGACGCGCCACTGCAGCTCGAGCGTGTCGCCGACGCCGAGCGCGGGGAACGAGAGCACGCGCGCGCGGGCGTCGTAGTACATGCCCGTCCACGGCTCGTTCATGTGCTGGTCGGAGTCTCCGTAGCTGTCGACGATGCTGCCGTCGGGCTTGGTGATGCGGGCCTTGAGCACGCGCACCTCCTGCCGGTCGGGAGAGTAGGTGATGGGCCACTGCCGGAACGCGTCGACGCCGCGGCCGTTGAGCACCTTCACCGCGAGCTGGTGGAAGCGCGAAGACAGACCGCTCGTCTGCACGCGCACCGCGGTGACGTCGGCGAGGTAGACCGCGTCCTCCTTCGTCGTGTCCGGGACCTCTTTCGCGAGGGGAGCAATGGCGAACGTGTGCGTGACGCCGGCGGCCGCGTCCTGGCCCTGCAGCGCGCGCAGCGCCTCTTTGAGCGCGGGGTTCTGGGGTCGCAGCTTGAGCGACTCCTGAAAGGCGGCGAGCGCGTCGTCGCGGCGGCCGCCCTGGAGCAGCGCGCGGCCCTCGCGCTCGTAGACCTCGGGCTCTTCGGGGGCGAAGGTGCGCGCCGCGGCGAACGCGGCGTCGGCCTTCGTCGGGTTCCCGTTCGCGGCGTACAGCTCGGCGAGCCGCAGGCGGATGCCGTTGTCGTACGGGTCGAGCACGAGCGCGCGCTCGAGCTGCTCGGTGGCCGCGTCGACCTTGCCCATGTCGGCCAGCAGACCGCCGAGCGCGTTGCGCAGGCCGGTGTCGTTGAAGCGCAGCGCGAGCGCCGTGCGCATGCGGCCCTCGGCCTCGTCGAGCCGCTCCATGCGGCGGGACTGCGCGGCCGCCTCGCGCGCGACGGCGGGCACGTGGGGCATGCGCAGGAACGCTTCCTCGATGACGTTGAGCGCGAGCGGCCTCTGGCCGAGCGCCTCGAGGCAGCGCGCGCGCCCGAGCCACGCGGCGGCGAGCTTCGGGTGGTCTTTGATCAGCTCTTCGAACATCGGCAGCGCGAGCTCGGGGTGGTCCTGCTGCAGCTCGTGCTGGGCCAGCGCGAGGCGCGGCCACGGGTTCTTCGGATCGAGGCCGACCGCTCTCGCGATGTGGCGGCGCCGCTCGTTGAAGTCGTGGTTGTTGAGCGCGGCGGCGCGCAGGTGCAGCTCGACGTCGTCGGGCTTCGCGTCGCTCGCCTTGTCGGCCTCGCGCGAAGCGGTGAGCTCGCGCTCGTCGTACGCGCGCGTGTAGCCGAGCACCGTCGCGTAGTCCGAGCGCAGGAGCGCGTCGTTCGGCCTGGCCTTCACGAGCGCGGCGAAGCCGTCGGTGACCGTCGGCAGCGGCGTCGCCATCGGCGCGGTGCCCTTCTCGAGCGGCGGCACCACCTCGGGCAGCACGACGCGCGCGGCGACCGGTGCGCCCTCGGCGCGCTCCTGGCGGAAGTAGAAGCCCAGGGGGCCGCTCTCGTGACAGACCTTGAGCAGCACGCGGTTGATGCCCCTGCGCAGGCGCACCTGCACGCGGGCCTGATCCATCTGCGGCACGTGGTACGCGTCGGAGCTGCTCGCCTTCACGCCGTTCACCCAGAGGCGATACGCGCCGCTCGTGCCGAGGCCGATGTTCACGCGCGTCTCGGCGTCGGCCTGGAGGAAGGTGAGCGCGTACGCGACGACTCCGGTGCTGGGCCGCAGCAGCGTCCCGAGCTCGACGAAGCCGGTCGAGGTCTTCGACGGCACGCGGCGCCAGCGCGTCTCGCGGCCCTTGCCGGGGTAGGTGGCCTTGAGGTCGGTGGCGCCCTCGGGGCCGAAGTCGGTGTCGCAGCCGCCCTTGCCTTCGTTGTCGAAGCCGCCGACGGCGTAGAAGTCGCTGACGAAGCCCAGGGGGTCGAGCGCGTCGCCACCGCGCTGGGTGCGGCCGCGCGCCTGCTCGACGTCGGCGAAGAAGAGGCGGGCGAGGGTGCGCACGTCTTTGTTCACGACCTGGCGCGCGAGCAGCAGCGCGTAGGGGTCGGCGAGCAGGTTCAGGTCGTCGACCTCGCCGAGCATGCCGTGCAGGCGCACGAGCGGAGCGACCGCCTCGAGCGAGCCCTGCTTCGAGAGGACTTCTTTGCCGAGCGCCTTCGCGCGCGTGGTGACGGGGTTCTCGTCGGGGGAGGCCGCGAGCGCGGCGAGCAGCAGCAGGTGAGTCACGCGGCGATTCTTAGCTCACGGACAGGAGAAGTAGACGGTCTCTCCGTCGCCATCGCCTTGATCGACCATCCACGTGCCGTCGGAGAGGAACGTGACCTTGCCGACCTTGGTGGGCTTCGCGCCTTCGGCGATGCCGCGCTTCATGACCTCGGCCATCGAGCAGCGCGGCTGCGGCAGGAGCTTCTCTTTGCAGCCGTCGAAGGAGTCGACGATGCGCGTCTCGACGCCCTTCGCGGTGACCTCGACGTAGACCTTGCACGGGATGTCCTGGTCGCGGTCCGGCAGGCGCGGGTCGACCTTGCTGCGCGCGGGAGAGCGGAACCAGTAGTTCGCTTCGAACTCTCTGCTGAGCGTGAGGTCGGCGGTGCCGTCGGCGCCGACGCCTTCGACGTCGAGGTTGATGAGCACCGCGTCGCTCATCAGCTCGAGCGCGCGGGCCTTCGCCTTGGGGAGGTAGCCGAGGACCTCGAAGCGCTTCGGGTCGTAGTCGGGCGGTTGGGGTGAGGGGGCTGTCGAGTGCGCGGGCGGAGGCTCGATCGGCTTTGGCGGCGACGGTTTCGGAACGGGCTTCGGCTTGATGGTCGGCGGCGCCGGTGCTGGGTCGCTCTCCGGTCCCCTCACCTCGGCCTTCTCCCCAACGAGGGGAGAGGGGGGCGGTTGTTGTGGCGGCGGTGGCACCACCTCGACGGGCATCGGAGTCGTCGGCCGCTGCGTGACGACGACGGCCGCGAGTCCGATCGCGAAGAGGCTCGCAGCGAACGCGAGCCACTTCAGCCTCGACGGTCGCTGCTCCGGCTGTGGCGGGGGCGGCACCGGCTGCGGCGTCGCGGCCTCTTTGCGCGTCGGCGTGTAGACCGGCGTGACGGTGAGCGCGGGGCCGCTGCCGTCGAGCGCGGGCACGAGCGCGCGCAGCGCCGCGCTCATCTCGTCGGCCGAAGCGAAGCGCCGCTCGGGCTTCTTCTCGAGCGCCTTGAGGATGACGTGCTCGAGGGAAGGCGGCAGCCCGGGGCGCAGCTTCGACGGCCACGGCGGCGCGGCGTTCACCTGCTTCTCGAGCAGCGCGACCATGTTCTCGGCCTCGAACGGGCGCTGGCCGGTGACGCACTCGAAGAGCATCACGCCGACGGCGTAGAGATCGGCGCGGCCGTCGATGGGGCCCGAGGCGATCTGCTCCGGCGCCATGTAGTGCGGCGTGCCGATGATGGCGCCCTGCGTGAGCGACGGCGTGGGCTTGCCGAGCAGCTTGGCGACGCCGAAGTCGAGCACCTTCGCGCGGCCGTTCGGAGTCACGCGCACGTTCTCCGGCTTCAGGTCGCGGTGCACGATGCCCTTCACGTGCGCGGCGGAGAGCGCGGCGAGCACGTCGATGCACAGCTCGGCGCAGCGGCGCAGCGGCAGCGCGCCGGCTTCAACGAGCAGCTCGCGGAGCGTCGTGCCCTCGACGTACTCCATGACGATGTACGGAGTGCCGTCGGGCAGCTGATCGTGATCGATGACGCCCGCGATGTTCTCGTGGCCGATGGCGGCGACGGCGCGGGCTTCGTTGGCGAAGCGCTCGATGCCTCCGGGCTCGCGGGTGGCGGCGGCGTTGAGCAGCTTCACCGCCACGGAGTTGCCGAGCGTGGTGTGGATGCCGAGCCAGACGTCTCCCATGGCGCCGCTGCCGAGGCGTCGCTCGAGGCGGAACTTGCCGATGAGCCGCCCGGAGTGACCGCTCGCCGGCAGCGTGTCGCGCAGGTCGGTCACGGCAATGGGTTGCCCATGCCGGCAAGAGGCTGCCGAGCCCGACGCCGCAACTGCCCGATCCGTCTCGCAAACCTAGATGGCATGTCCGCTGCTCAAGGGGCGCCCAGCGGTTCCCTCTCATAACGGAGACATCATGATCAACGGTATCTGGCTTGCGGTGCTGGGCGTCCTCGCGGTTCCGAGCCTCGTGCTCGCGAAGCGGCCCGATGCGGCCAAAGTTCTCGGCAAGCTCGCGCCCTATCAGGGCTGGATGGGCGCGGTGTCGTGCGTGTGGGGCGTGTGGGGCATCATCTCGGCGGTGCTCAACCTCGGCCTGCTGACGACGGCGCCCATCTACTGGGCGACGTGGCTCGCTGTGGCGGTGGTGCTCGCGGGGCTCGGCCTCATCCTCGGCATCGGCGTGATGAAGACGTTCATCAAGCAGCCGCAGGCGCAGGCGAAGCTGGATCAGACGCTCGCGAAGGTGGCGCCGCACCAGGGCCGGCTCGGCATCGCCGGCGTCGGTCTCGGCGCGTGGATGATCGTCGCGAGCATCCTGTTCCACTGAGCGCAGACGCAGCCGCCGTTCACGCTGAGAGGGTCGACCAGAATGCCTTCGCATGGTCGACCGCCGCTCACGCTGAGCGGAGGCCGCAGGCCGGAGTCGAAGCGGGCCGCGAGTCGGCGTTGGGCCCCTTCGATTCCGCAGCGCTGCGCGCCTTCACGCCGCGTCGATGGTCTTCGGGTCGAGGACCTTCAGCGCGTTGAGCAGCGCGAGCGCCTTCTGCGCCTCAGCCGGAGCCGACGCGCCGAGCTTCGCGACCGCTGCCGCGAACTCGTCGATGGCCTTCACGGTCTCGGCGCGCGACAGCTTCGAGAAGTTCGGCGCCTTGAGGCCGAGCGCGTCGTAGCCGGCGGTGAGCTCGGCCTTGTTGTTCTTCTGGAACTTGGTGTTGACGCCCTCGTGGTGGCGCAGGCGGAGCATGACGCCGATCTCCTCCTGCAGGGCCGCCTTGTCGGCCGCCGACGTCGTCGGGCGCGCGGCGAGGTTCTGCAGGTCGGTGTAGTAGGCGCGCAGCGCGGTCGCGCTCGTCTTCTTCCCGCTCATGAAGTCGGCGCGCTCGTCCTTCTTGAACGCGTCGATGCGGGCCTGGACGATGGCGGGCTTCTCCTGGCCGCCGGCGCGCAGGTAGCCGTGCTTCACGCTCCACGTCGCCATGTCCTTCCACTTCGCGGTGCCCTTGAACTGCTCGGGCTTGAGCGCCTCGACGTCGCCGCGCGTGAGCTTCTCCCAGCGCTGGAGCGACTTCTGCGAGCCGCCCGCGTTCTTCCCGCTCGGAGAGAAGCCGTCGTAGGCGGTGACGGTCTTCGCGTTCGGGAAGCCTTCCTTCCACTTGTTGAGGTTGTCTTCGCCGCCGCAGAAGCACGCGGAGATCGCGATGTCCTGAACCTGCGCCGCGGCCTTCGGCATCGCCTTGGCGAGCGCGGTGAAGTCGTCGCGGGAGAGCCAGCCGTTCTCGAACTTCGACTTGCCCTTGCCTTCTTCGCCCCAGAGCACGTCGCCGACCGAGTGGCCGGAGAGCACCATGCGGCCGGGCACCTTGCCGCCCTTCTCGCCCTCGGCCCAGATCTGCGCGAGCTGCGCGAGCTCGTCGCGGGTGTCGGGACCGCTGCGCGCGAGGATCTTCACGATCTCGTCGCTCTGCGACTTCGGCAGGCCGAGCGTCTTCACGAAGTCCTCGCGGCCCGTCGGAGTGGTGAGGTCGTAGGTGTTCCTGCCCACCTTGATCTGGTCGTTCACCTTCGTGTCGTGCACCACCTTCACGTCGATGGCCTTGGTGTCGATGGCCTTCGCTTCGCGGTGGGTGAACTTGTTCATTCCGAAGACGAGCACGTCGTTGGCAGGGATTCGGGACATGTGGGGCTGATGAGCACGGGGCGGGCCAGACGTTTCCGCCGTGCGATCGAGCACTTCGCGCACCGGGACACGGTTCGTCACATGACGGGGCAGGTGGGACACCAGTAGGCTCGCGGCCGCGTGCAGCGGTGCCTTGGACTTCTCGTCTTCGTTGCTGGCTGCACGTGCGGCACGCCGGTGGTGCCTTCACCGGACGGCGGTGACGAGGTCGCCGACTCCGGATCTGGTGGAGGGAATGCGGACGCCGGTGCGAGCGATGCGGGAACGCACGACGCCGGTGGGGAAGACGCGGGGATCAGCGCCGACGCGGGCGGTGTCGATGCGGGCCACGACGCAGGAAGTGGCGACGCGGCAACACCGGACGCTGGCTACGACGCCGGCACCGGCTGCGAGCATCCGGTCGCCTGTTACACGTCGGAGCACGGCATGCCTGGCGTCGGGCGATGCCGAGCAGGCACGCAATGCGTGAGCACTCAGGATGCCGGTTGCTTCGGCGAGCTCGGTCCCGTCGCAGAGGCGTGCAACGGAATCGATGACGACTGCAACGGCATCGTCGACGACAAGTGTGGTTGTGCGTACGTGTCGCCGGCTGGCAGCGATTCGAATCCTGGGACGGCGAACCTGCCCGTCCGACGCATCATGGTCGGAATCGAAGTCGCCGCGGATGCGGGGGTCGATCGCGTCTGCGTCGCCGCCGGCCCGAGCTGCCCGGCGACGGCCAGGTTCGGCGAGCACAGCGATGCAGAGGAGCGCCTCGTGATGCGTGACGGCATCTCCGTGTACGGCAGGCACGAGAGCACGACATGGACGCGCGATGCGGGGTGTCTCACCTGGTACACGGGCATGAGCGACGCCGGTGGAGTTCTCTTTGGGGCCACGGTCACGCGTCCAACGACGCTCGACGGATTTCGAGTCTTCGGGCCGACTCATGATCCGTATCAAGTCGCTGTTTCGATCGTCGGCAGTACTGGGGCAGTGCTCAGCAATGATGAAATTTCCGGGTGGATGACGCCGCAGATCTCGATCGGCATCGAAATCTCGGAAGGCGGAACGCCGACCATCACGCGATCGATGGTTCGCGCTGGGGTCGCGAGGGACGCCGGAATCGCCATCTGGAGCCGTGATTCGAGTCCGATCATCATCGACAACTGCAGTGAGGTCGACGACGGTGGTCGCTGCACCGGGACGGGACCAGGTCAGGGCATTGTCGGCAGTTTCTCCTTCAACCCCGCGCGGGAGCTGACGGCGATTCTGCTGGAGCGTTCGCCGCGCTCTGTCATCGAGAGGAACGCCATTCGGGGCAGCTCAGGGATCGTCGCTGCCAAGGCCAACTACGGCGTGCTGATACGAGGCGATGCGACCGACATCGCCATTCGGCGCAACAGCATCGTCGGGGTTTCGGGATCGCAGGCGGAGGGGGTCGGCGTAGATCTCGAAGACTGCGCAGGCGCCTCGCCGCTCGTCGTAGACAACTTCCTCGTGAGCGGTGGAGAAACCTTCCATGCCCGCGGGGTCGGCGTTCGATCTGCTACAAACTGTCGACCCATCGTCACGCACAACGTCGACATCCGTGGATGCTACGCCGTGCTTCCCCCCGCAACCTGCATCGGAGTCGAAGCGACGGCCGGTCACATCGCGCTCATCGACAACGCCGCGATCACGGGAGCCACGGGAAATGCATATCTCAGCGTTGGCGTTCACCTTGTCGGCGCGAGCGGTGTCATCGCGCGCAACGGGATCTCCGGTGGCTGCACGGGAGTGTCGAGCATCGGCGTCGTGAGCGATCGATCGAACGTCCGCTTCGAGAACAACGCGATCCGTGCGTGCGGCTCGCGGGAGGTCGTGGGCTTGCGCCTGCGAGCCTCGGACGCGGACGTCCACTCGAATACCATCGTCGCGGATTCCCACCTCGGCAGTGACTGCTATGGGGCGGCGATCGAGTTGGACGCTGCTGACGGAGGCGAGGATGCCGGCCCCTCGAACACGATCCGCAACAACGTGCTGCGCGCCTGGGGCACGTGCTTCCCTCACTACTCAGTCCTCGAACGAGACGCTCGGGTCACGCCTCGTGCGTTCGAGCACAATCTCCTCAATGCGTGGTGGGTGCTCTATCGGGACGACGGCATCACCGACGTCACCGATGCCGGCGCCCTCACGTCAGGCAACATCGCCGGCGATCCCGGCTTCGTGGACGCCGGCGACTTTCATCTGACGCCGACGTCCATCTGCCGCAACGCCGGCACCGATGCCGGCGCCCCGCTCGTCGACTTCGACGGCCATCCCCGACCCGCTGAGGGCGCCTTCGACATCGGCGCCGATGAATACGTGCCGTAGGCGGGCGAGTCCTCAGGCGCGCCCGAAGAGCGTGGCGACGTGCTGCGCCCGCTTCTCCAGCGAGTCCTCGTGTTCTGGGCGAACGTCCTCAGGCAGCTCGGTCAGCTGTGCGAGCGCGTCTGCGAGTGCGACGAGCTCCCCGCATGGAGTGCCGGGCTCGGGCGACCAGACCCGGCCCGAACGACTGCCGGCTACGAAATGGAAGTTCGTGCCGTCGAGCCCCAGCCTCTGAGCTTCCTGCCAGCGCGCACGAAGCAGCGCGGCGTCCCACGCGGCTCGGACCGCCTGAAACGCGGCTTCACCCAACTCTGCCGAGGTCCAGCGAGCTGCCGGTCGGCTCCGCTCGAAGTCTTCGCTCGTCGGCTGGCGCGAGCTGTCGCGTTCCCAGGCAGCGGCCCACAGCTGCGTCGTCAATCGACCCGAGTGCACGACTCGGGCTGGCTGGCGGCGACCGGCGGTGCACACGAAGACTCCGCGCTCGACGTCGAACGACGGCAGCACCACCATCGAGAGCGTCGGCTCCTTCGGCGGAGCCAGAGCTCGACGCACGGCGAGGTGGTAGTGAATCGAACCCGACGCGAACGCACCCTCTTCGGGCTCGAGGTGCTCGGACACGTTCACCCCTTGTTCGAGATGCCGTGCTGCTTGATCTTGTGCGACAGCGTCCGCACGGGAATCGACAGCGCCCGCGCTGCCTCGGTGCGGTTCCCGCTCGCCGCGCGCAGCGCCTCGAGAATCACCTGCCGCTCGTAGCGCTGCACGTTGTCGCGCAGGTCCGACGCCGGAGTCGCCTCGTCCGCCTGCAGCACCGTCGCCGACAGCTCGCGCACGCGGCGCGGCAGATCGGCAGGCTGGATGAACGCCTCCTGCGCGACCACGACGGCGTGCTCGATCGCGTTGCGCAGCTCGCGGATGTTCCCCGGCCACGGGTAGCGCAAGAGCAGCCGCGCCGCCTCGGGCGCGACGCCCTTCACGCTGCGCCCGTTCGCCGCGTTCGCCAGCGCCACGAAGCGGTCGGTCAGCGGCCCGAGCTCTTCCGGCCGCTCGCGCAGCGGCGGCACCTCGAGCGTCATCGCGTTCAGCCGGTACATCAGGTCCTCGCGGAACGTGCCCGCCTTCACCATCGCGTCGAGATCGCGGTGCGTCGCGGCCACGACGCGGACGTCGACGGTGAAGTCGCGGCTGCCGCCGACGCGCCGCACCTCCTTCGTCTCGAGCACGCGCAACAGCGCCGCCTGCGCCGCGGGCGAGAGCTCGCCCACCTCGTCGAGCAGCACCGTGCTTCCGTCCGCCTCTTCGAACACGCCGCGCGTCGAAGCCACCGCGCCGGTGAACGCGCCGCGCTCGTGGCCGAACAGCACGCTCTCGACGAGCGTCTGGGCGATGGCGCCGCAGTTGATGGAGACCAGCCGGTTCTTCGCCCGCGGGCTCTTCTCGTGAATCGCGCGCGCCAGCACCTCTTTGCCGACGCCGGTCTCTCCGCGGATGAGCACGGGAATCATCGAGCCGGCGACGCGGTCGATGGTGGCGAAGATCTCCTTCATCGCGGGGCTCACGGCGACGAGCGAGCTGGCCGGCGCCGGGCGCGGAGCCGCGCGCGTCGAGTGCATCGCGTCGCGCGACGCCTCGAGCAGCGCCTCGGCCGAGGTGCCGTCGCGCGGGTAGGTGGCGATGCCGACCTGCAGCCTCTCCATCGCGAGCTTCTGCACGAGCCGCTGCGCGTCTTCGGCGGTGCCTTCGGCGAGCAGCACCTCGAAGGTGCGGTCTCCGTAGAGCGCGACGCGGTCGATCGAGCGCAGCTCTTCGCGCAGCGCCGCGGCGAACATCTTCGGCTCGCCCGGGTGCCGCAGCATCAGCACCGCGCACGTGCGGCCGAACGTCTTCGCGCGCTCGACCTCGTCGTCGAGCGAGGTGAGGAACTGATCGTGCGTGGCGATGCCGTGCGCGACGGCGGCGACGGGCCCGAGCACGTGCAGCGAGACGGTGACGGCGCCGAGCGTCACCTCGTCTCCGGGGCTCATCACCGCCTTCTTCACCAGCGCGCCGTTCAGCTTCGTGCCGTTCGTCGAGTCGAGGTCGGCGACGGTGACGGCGCCGCCCTCGACGCTGAAGCTCGCGTGCCGCCGCGAGATGCTGTCGTCGGAGATGGACAGCTCCGCCGACGGGTCGCGGCCGATGACGATGGCCGCGCCCTCGAACAGCCGCACGACGCGCGAGAGCTCGCCGTGAAACACCACCAGCGACAGGCCGCTGTGCCGGGCCTCGGCCGCGCGCGCGACGCCCTCGATCGTCTCGAGCCGATTCGTCGCGAGGTCGTTGGGGCCGGCCATGCGGCCCTCTTAGCTAACGCAGCGCCTGCTGTACCGCGAGCGCGTCGTCGACGAGCTCGTTGATGCGCTCGATCTTCAGCCGCCGCCCGTAGTGGAAGAGCAGGGTGCCGTTGAGGCCCTCGACCTGCACTCCCTTCGAGCCGAGCCGCGTGAACACCGACCGCGTCCGCTCATCGAAAAGCCGGCGCAGCTCGGCCTCGGAGTCGCCGGTCTGCAGCACGTACGCCTTCGAGAACTCCGGGTCCTCGTCGAAGTTGATGTCCTGACCGCCGAACAGCTTCCCGACCGCGTCGAAGAACGCCATCTGCTTGCGCGCGAAGAAGTGCGGCATGGCCTTCGGCTTGTTCGGCTGCACCACGCAGATGGTCTGCTGGTACGTGTGCTGGTGTTTTCCCGAGCCGGTCGTGTACTGGTAGTCGCAGATCGCGAGCTGGTCGTCGCCGCGCGTCGTGCGGCACAGGTTGCGCAGGCGCCGCGAGTGGCCCTGGTTGAACAGCTTGAACTGCTGCAACGACCCGTGGAACCCGTTCCAGTCGGGGTCGAGGTTGAAGCCGTTGGTCGAGGCCCACCCGTGCACCGCGTCGGTGCGCTTCTGCTCGAGCCACTTCGCGAGGAAGTAGATGCCGACGACGAAGCCGACGAGTCCGACGATGGCGATGGCAGGTCCCATGGGCGGCGCATTGTAGCTTGCGTGCGTTGGGGCACGTCGCAATGAGCGGGAGGTGCTCGACTTCATCCTCGAGCTGCTCCTCAACCTGGTGGGAGAGGCGTTCCTCGAGCTCATCGGCAATCGTCGGGTTCGCGCACACCCCGTCGGGCGCGTGCTGCTGTACTCGTTCGCGGGCGTCGCGCTGGGTGCGGCGTCGACGCTCGTCTTCGACCGGCACTTCCTGCACTCGCAGACGCTGCAGCTGTGGAACCTGGCGATGGCGCCGGTGTTCGTCGGCAGCGTGAGCTGGCTCATCGCGCGGGCGCGGGACCGGTCGCCTTGGGGCGCGTTCTTCTCTGCGGCCTTCTTCGCCTTCGCGTTCGCGGCCGCGCGCCATCACCTGGCGGCCTGAGGAAACGTGTCGGTCCCTCGAGACGTACGTATCTGCGACTGTGCAGATATCGAACGGAGCCCTTGTCTTGAGTCTTCCCGGGGTGTTGAACCTCCCCGTGGCCGGCCGGGACACGCCTGAAACGAAGTCCGCACTGGGCCGTAGGCATGTCGGCGACATGTCGGAGGTCTCGGACGAAGAGCTGATGGGCCGCTTCGTCGACGGTGAAGAAGCGTGCTTCGATCTGCTGTTCGACCGGCACGCGGCGGCGGTGCAGTCGTTCCTCGCGCGCATCGTCCGCGACCCCGAGCTCGCCCGCGACCTCTTGCAGCAGACGTTCCTCTCGCTCGTCCGCTCGCGCTTCCGCTACCAGCGCGGCACCAGCGTGCGGCCGTGGCTCTTCACCATCGCGGGGAACGCGGCGCGCGACCTGCTCCGGCACGACAAGCAGGTGAAGGACCACGCGCGCGCCGTCGCCGCGGAGGACGAGAAGAGCACGAACGTGCTGCCCGACCCCGCGCTGCGCAAGCGCATGCTCGAGGCGCTCGAGGCGCTGCCGAAAGATCAGCGCGAGGCCGTCGTTCTGCACAAGGTCGAGGGGTGGTCGTTCGGCGAGATTGCCGCGGCTTTCGGCATCACCGAAACTGCGGCACGAATCCGAGCGCACCGCGGCTACGAAAAGCTGCGCAGCCTGCTGGGTCCGGGGCTGGAGACCTGACGATGAAGCTCGACGACCTGCTCAAAGACACGCTGCGCACGCCCGGCCCGGGTCGTGACGACCTCGAGGCGGTGCGCGCCGCGGCGCGCGCCGAGCTGCGCGGTGGAAAGCCGGTCGCGCCGTGGCCGAAGCAGCTCGCCGCGCTGCTCGGCATCGTCGGTGGCATCGCCGTGGGCGCGGCGGGGGTGCTGCTCGCCTCCGGCCAGACGACGGCCTCGGTGATTGCGGGCCACGGAGCACAGGTGCTGACGCTGATGGCCGTGGCCGTGGTGGCCGGCATCGCCGCGCTGCGGCCGAACTCCCCGGGACGGTGGATCGCGATGGCCGCCGGCGCGGTCGGCGCCGCGAGCCTGGTGTTCCTGCGCGTGCCGGGCGGGCCGGAGAGCCCCACCCCGTGGATGTGCACGGTGAGCCATCTCGGTGCAGGCCTGGTCCCGGTCGTCGTCGCGGTGATGCTGCTGCGCGGCTCAGCGCGGAGCGTGACGAAGGCCCTGCTCGCGGGCATCGCCGCGGGCTGCACCGGTGCGCTGCTCGGTGAGCTCGGCTGCGAGCAGAGCGCGCTGCACGTCGCCATCTGGCACCTCGGCGCTTGGGCGCTCGTGATTGCTGCGACGGTGGCGGTGTCGAGGCGCATCAAGCCGCGGTCGTACGCGCCCTGACGTCAACAACCGCGATCGGGGATCGGGCTCGTTCTCGACGACCAGGGTTGCCGATCGCGATCCCGGCTGTTCGGCTATTCCGCGATCAGCGTCCCCAACAGCCCGAGCACCTCTTCCACGTCCGCCGACTTGAGCGCGCCCTGCTTCGCGTAACGCACGGCGCCGCTGCGGTCGACGAGGACGACGGTCGAGCTGTTCCCTTTCAGTGACCATGGCTGCTGGGTCATGACGCCGGTCCAGTCCAGGTAGACCGGGACGCCGATCTTCTTCTCGGTGTCCTTCACCGCGGCGATGACGAACTGTCTCGCCGGCACCCAGTCGTAGGCGGACACGTTCGCGATCGCGACGATGCTGACGGCGTCGAGCAGGCCCTTCTCCTTGCCGACGGCGAACAGCCGGTCCTTCAGCTCCTGGTTCAGGGTGGTCGAGGCGCGGTCCTCGTAGAACATCACCGCCGGGCGACCGCGAAACGCATCTGCGAGCCGCACGTACGTCTCCGCGGTGGTCGAGAGCTTCACCTCGTCCCCCTGTGACACCGAAGCACCCAACGCGATCAACACCGGCCAGCCGAGGTTCGACACGTGCATAGCGCTCCACTACGTCCGGCTCCCAGAATCGTGTCTCTCGACGCGCTCTCGCGGTTCCAGCTCGAGCTGGAGGCGGAGCTCTCCTTTCGCGCCGACAGCGCCGACGAGCTCGGGCTCGACACCGCCTGGTCCGAGGCGCTGGCGGTAACGCGCGACTACGTGCTGCGGCCGGCCAAGCGCGTGCGCCCCACGCTCACCGCGCTCGGCTGGCTGGCGGCCGCCCCGTTCGCCTCGGCGGTTCCGCAGCCGGTGGTGCAGTTCGCCGCCGGGCTCGAGCTGCTCCACACGTTCATGCTGGTGCACGACGACGTCGCCGACCGTGCCCCCGCCCGTCGCGGCGGCCCCACGCTGCACCGCCTGCTCGGAGAGAACGAGGCCGTCGTCCTCGGAGACCACCTCTACGCGCGCGCCGTCGAAGCCATGGCCACCGTCGACTCGCCCGCCGCCGCGCAGACGCTGCGCTACGTGCTCGAGGTCTGCCGGCACACCGCCGCGGGCCAGTACCTCGACCTCGTCACCACGCGCGCCCCGCTCAGCCGCGTCACGCTCTTCCGCACGCTGAAGGTCGCGGAGCTCAAGACGGCGCGGTACGGCTTCGTGGCGCCGCTCGCCTGCGGCGCGATGCTCGCCGGAGCGCCCGAGCCGCTGCTCGACCTGCTCAAGCGCGCCGGCCGCCACGCCGGTCTCGCGTACCAGCTGCGCGACGACCTCATCGGCCTGTTCGGAGACGACCGCGTCGCCGGCAAGGACGGCGGCGGAGACTTCCTCGAGGGCAAGCGCACCTTCCCCGTCGTCGCCGCCTGGACCCGCGCCGACGACGCCGGCCGCGCCGAGCTCGAGGCGCTGTGGGCGAACCCTCAGGCCTCGCGCCTCGAGGAAGCCCGCGCGCTGGTGCGCCGCTGGGGCGGGCTCGATGCGACGCAGCGGCTCATCGACGCGCGGACGCGCAGCGCGCTCAAAGCCCTCGAGGCCGCGGGGCCGGCGGTCGCGCCGCTCGCGGCGCTGATGAAGGGCCTCGCGCGGAGAGCCGCGTGAAGCGCGCCATCGTCATCGGGGCCGGCGTCGGCGGCCTCACCGCTGCAGCCCGCCTCGCGCACGCGGGGCTCGAGGTCGAGCTCTACGAGAAGCAGCCCGGCCCCGGTGGCCGCTGCGGCCGCGTCGAGCTCGGGCCGTACCGCTTCGACCTCGGCCCGACGATTCTGCTCATGCCGCACGTGCTCGAGGCGACCTTCCGTGCGCTCGGCCGCGAGCTGTCGGACTACCTCACGCTGCACCGGTGCGACCCGCACTACCGCATCTCGTTCCGCGACGGCGCGCAGCTCACGGTGCGCCGCGACGCGGCCGCCATGCGCGAAGAGCTCGAGCGCCTCGAGCCCGGCGCCTTCGACGCCTACGCGCGGTTCATCGCCGACGGCCGCACGAAGCACGACGCCGCGTTCGACCGGTTCGTGACGCGGCACTTCGAGTCGTGGCTGCAGCTGGTGACCCCCAGGCTGCTGCGCGCGGGCGCGCTCGGCACGCTGGCTCCGCACGTCGCGCGGTTCTTCAAGGGGCCCCACCTGCGCCAGGCGTTCAGCTTCCAGACGATGTACCTGGGGCTCTCTCCGTCTCAGGCGCCGTCGGTGTTCTCGCTCTTGCCGTACACCGAGGCAGAGCACGGCATCTGGTTCCCCGAGGGCGGCCTGCACGCCGTGCCGCTGGCGCTGGAGAAGATCTGCCGCGAGGAAGGTGTTCGGCTCTCGTACTCGACGTCCGTGCGCCGCGTGGTGGTCGAGCAGGGCCGCGCCGCCGGTGTCGAGCTCGCCGATGGCTCGGTGCGCCGCGCCGACGTCGTCATCTGCAACGCCGACTACGCGTGGGCCAGCCGGTGGCTGTTGCCCGAGCCGCTCGCCGCGCGCCGCTCGGCCGCGGTGGAGAAGCGCCGCTTCACCTCGTCCGGCCTGATGTTCTACTTCGGGCTCTCGCGCCGGGTGGACGCGCTGCTCCACCACAACGTGTTCCTCGGCCGCGACTTCGACGGCAGCTTCGCGGACATCTTCGAGCGCGGGCGCATGCCCGAGGACCCGAGCTTCTACGTGAACGCGCCGGCGCGGACCGCGTCGGGCTTCGCTCCGGAAGGGCACGACGCGCTGTACGTGCTGGTGCCGGCTCCCGCGGGGAACGCCGCGGTGGACGTCGAGTTGGTGCGCGGCCAGGTGCTGCGTCGCCTCGCCGAGGAGGGCTGCGACGTCGAGCCGCACATCGTCGCGGAGCGCGTGGTGGCTCCCCGCGACTGGGAGAGCAGCTTGAACCTCGCGCGCGGCTCTGCGTTCGGGCTGGCGCAGGACCTGTTCCAGATCGGTCCGTTCCGGCCGAAGGTGAACGACCCCGACGTCGCGGACCTGTACTGGTGCGGCGCCTCGATTCAGCCCGGCACCGGCGTGCCGACGGTGATGCTCAGCGCCGGGTTCGCGGTCGACAAGGTGCTCGAGCGCCAGAAGCGGGAGGCCGCGTGAGCCTCGTGCGCCAGGGCTACGCCTCGGCGAAGGCCGTCACGCGCCGCCACGCGAAGAGCTTCTTCTTCGCGTCGTTCGCGCTCTTCGGAGCTCGCCGCCGCGCCGCGTTCGCGCTCTACGCGTTCTGCCGGCGGCTCGATGACCTCGTCGACCTCGGGCCCAAGGAGGGCCTCGCCGAGCGCCTCGGCTTCGCGCGCGAGCTCACCCGCGACGTCTTCGCCGGGCGCTCGTTCCGGCCGCACGACACCTTCGTGCCCAGCGAGCTCGAGGCGCTGTCCGACTCGGTGCACCGCTTCGGCATCCCCGACGGCCCGATGCTCGAGCTCATCGACGGCATGGAGATGGACCTCGAGCCGCGCCGCTACGCCACGTGGTCCGAGCTCGACCTCTACTGCCACCGCGTCGCCGGCACCGTCGGGCTGCTGATGGCGCCGGTGCTGGGGTGCCGCGACGCGGCCGGGCTGGAGCACGCGGGCGCCCTCGGCCGCGCGATGCAGCTGACGAACATTCTGCGCGACGTGCGCGAGGACCTGCAGCGCGGCCGCTGCTACCTGCCGCAGGACGAGCTGCGCGCGTTCGGGCTCGACGAGCGGCTGCTTCAGCTCGGCAGCACCGGCCCCGAGCTCGCGGCCTTCATGGGCTTTCAGATTCGCCGCGCCCGCGCGCTGTACGGCTTCGGACGCGAGGGCGTTCGCTACCTCTCCGGCTTCGGCTGCGGGCCGATGGTGCGGGTGATGGCCGCCGTCTACGAGGGCATCCTCGGTGACATCGAGGCGCGCTGCTACGACGTCTTCTCGCACCGCGCGCACGTGCCGTTCGGGACGAAGCTGCGCCTCGCTGCCGGAGCCCTGCTCGCGTGACGCGCGTCGAGGTGCCACAGCGCCCCGGCGCGTATCGCTGGTGGTACGTGGACGCCTCGTGCGGCGACTTCACCGTCGTCGCCATCTTCATGATCGGCTCGCTGTTCTCGCCGCGGTACGCGGTGACGGGCCTGCGCGGCGCGGCGCCCAGCGCTCACGCTGCGGTGAACTTCGCGCTGTATCGAGGCGGCGCCCGCCGGCTGTGGGCGCTGTCGGAGTACGACGGCGTCGAGGCCTCGGCCGACGGGCTGCGCATCGGGGGCTCCGAGCTCCGCTACGACGGCGACCGCGCGCGGCTGAGCATCGTCGAGCGCACCGCGCCGTGGGGCACGCCGTTCGAGGCCTCCATCGAGCTGGGCGCCGAGGGACCCGGCATGGCTCCGGTCGAGCTCGTTGCCGGGCTGTCGCATCGGTGGCAGCCGATCGCTCCGCGGGCTCGCGCGCGCGTGAAGGTGCTCGGCCTCGAGCTCGACGCCGTCGCGTACCACGACGGCAACTTCGGAGACGTTCCGCTCGGCACCGACCTCCGCGGCTGGGAGTGGGAGCGGCGGTGCACCGGCGCTCTCACCGAGATCGTCTACCAGCCGTGGGGCAGCGAGGCCCTGCACGTCGAGGCCGGCGAGCGCGGCGTCGCGGTGCGGCGCGGCGCGGCGGACGAGGTGCGGCGGTCGCGGACCGCGTGGGGGCTCGATGTCCCGCGCGGCTCGAGCGTGCTCGAGTCGAGCCCGTTCTACGCGCGCTGGGCCGGTGATGCCCACGTCGTCGGCGAGGTCGCCGACTTCGCGCGGTTTCGATCGCCGTGGATTCGGTGGATGGCGCGCCTGCGCACGCGCATGGAGCGCGCGGCGTGATGCTCGTCTGGGCCGTCATCGCCGCTGCGTTCACCGTCGTCGCGGTCTTGCGCCTCGTTGCTCGTCTGCGCGTTCGAAGCCCGCTCACTCCTCCGAGGGGAGAGGGTGTCCTGCTTCGCCCCGTCGATGCACCTACCGACGCCGAGCTCGCGAACCTCTCGCTTCGCGTCGACGGCCTCGTGCAGCACGTCGCCAGCGGCGCCGAGCCGCACGCGCTGAACCGCAAGCTCGGCCACCTCAAGCGCGCGCTGCTCGAGCTGCGCCCCGAGCGCGTGCTCGTCGCGGACGCCGACGTCGCGGTGGACCGCGAGCTCGCCGACGCGCTGCTCGGAGCCCTCGACCACGCCGACGTCGCGTGGGCCGCGCCGCGCCCCGTCCCGTTCGGCCTCACCCGCGGCCTGCTCGTGCAGTCGATGCACAGCTTCGAGGTGCTCGACGCGATGACGCTCGGCGCTCCGACGATGTGCGGCAAGGCGTTCGCGCTGGGGCCCCGCGGCATCGAGGCGCTGCTGCGGCTGCCCGACTGCATCGGCGAGGACCTCGAGCTCGCCCAGGTTCCCGGGCTGCGCATCGTCCGCGCCGGCCGAGCGCTGATTCCCCAGCCCGAGGGCGACGTCGTCGCGCGCTTCACGCGCTGGATGCAGGTGCTGAAGGCGCACCGGCCCGCGCTGTTCCCCACGATTCCCCTGCTGTTCGCGTGCACGCCGCTGCTGCTCGTCGCTGCGCCGCGCGCGGGGCTCGCGCTGCTGGCCGTCCGCCTCGTCGCCGCCGCCGTGCTCATGCGTCGCCCCGGCCTGTACGTCGAGTGGCTCGGCGCCGAGGCGCTGCTGCTCGTGTGCTGGGTTCGCGCGTTGCTGTCCGGCCGCCGCGTCCGCTGGCGCGGGCGCACGCTGCTCGTCGGCGCTCACGGGAGGCTCCAGTGATTCGCGACGCGCGGCACTGGCTGTGGACTCCGGTCGTGCACCGGTACGTGAAGTGGCGCCTCGCGCGCTCGTTTCGCGCGCTGTGGCTCGACGGCCCGGCGCTGCCGCGCACCGACGAGCCGCTCATCCTCTACGCGAACCACACCAACTTCTGGGACGGCTTCATCGTGCACTCGCTCGTGTGGGCGGCTGGGCGCGACGGCTACGTCGTGATGGAGGAGCAGAACCTCGCGCGCTTCCGCTTCCTCACGCGCCTCGGCGCCATCTCGGTGCGGCGCGGCGATCGCACCTCTTCGCTCGAGACGCTGCGCTACTGCGCCGGCGTCCTGAAGCGGCCGCGCGCGTCGCTGCTCGTCTTTCCTCAGGGGCGCATCGTCTCCGCCGCCGAGCCGCTCGCGTTCGAGCGTGGCCTCGCGGTGCTCGCGCGCATGGCGAAGGTGCGGCTGGTGCCGATCGCGCTGCGCTACGCCTTCTTCGAGCACGAGTACCCGGACATCCTCGTCGCTGCCGGCGAGCCGCACGAGCTCGTCTCGCTCGAGGACTGCCGCGCACGGCTGGCGTCGTCGCTCGCCCGGCTCTCTGAAGTGCGCGAGCCGTTCGCGCTGCAGCGGCAGCTCGGCGGCCGGCGCTCCGTCGCGGAGCCTTCACTGCCCCCTCACCCCGGCCCTCTCCCCTACGAGGGGAGAGGGAGTCTGGAGTCGTCATGAAGCGAGTCATCGTCGTCGGCGCTGGCCCCGGAGGACTCTGCGCCGCCATCAACCTCGCCGGCCAGGGCTTCGACGTCACCGTCGTCGAGAAGGAGCCCATCCCCGGCGGGCGCATGCGCGGCCTCACGCTCGAGGGCGGCTACGCGCTCGACACCGGCCCCACCATCATGCAGTTGCCGCAGGTGCTCGAGGCGCTCGTCGCCCGAGCGGGTAAGCGCCTCTCCGACTACGTGACGCTGAAGCGGCTCGATCCGAACACCCGCATCCACTTCTGGGACGGCACGCACCTCGACACGACGAGCGACGTGCAGAAGATGCGCGAGGGGCTGCGCCGCCTCGACCCGAAGCACCCCGGCGCGCTCGATCGCTGGCTCGAGGAGTCGCGCGCGAAGTACCTCGTCGCGTACGACAAGTTCATCTGCACCCGTGCCGACTCGCTCGGCTACTACGCGCCGTGGCGGCTGATGCCGACGCTGCGCTTCAAGCCGTGGCAGACGCTCTACCGGCACCTCGACGGCTTCTTCCGCGACGACCGCGTCACCTACGCGCTGTCGTACCCCTCGAAGTACCTCGGCCTGCACCCGACCACGTGCTCGAGCGTGTTCAGCGTGATTCCGTTCCTCGAGCTCGAGTTCGGCGTCTGGCACGTGATGGGCGGTTTCCGCGCGCTGTCTCGCGGCCTCGCGCGCTGCGCGGAGGACCTCGGCGCGCGCATTCGCTACTCGGCGCCGGTCGCCGAGGTGCTCTCGGGGAAGGCGGTGCGGCTCGAGGGCGGTGAGGTGCTCGAGGCCGACGCGGTGGTCGTCAACGCGGACCTGCCGTACGCGGCGACGAAGCTGGTGCGCCCCGAGCTGCGGCGCGAGCTGTCGGACGCGAAGCTCGAGCGCGCGAAGTACAGCTGCAGCACGTTCATGCTCTACCTGGGGCTCGATCGCCGCTACGACGAGCTGCCTCATCACGTCATCTCGCTGTCGAACGCGGCGCGCCGCACCGACCGGGCGGCGCTCGAAGACCTCGAGGCCGACGTCGAGGACCCGCCGTTCTACGTCTGCAATCCGACGCCGACGGATCCGAGCGGGGCTCCGGCCGGCCACTCGACGCTGTACGTGCTGGTGCCGACGCCGAACACGTCGCGGAACGTCGACTTCGCCGAGCTCGAGCGGACCCTGCGCGCGAAGGTGCCGCAGTGGCTCGAGCGCGTCGGCTTCACCGGCGTGTCGAAGCACATCCGGGCGTCGAAGGCGTTCACCGCCGAGACCTGGCGCGACGACTTCAACGTGCACCGCGGCGCCGTCTTCAACCTCTCGCACACGTGGATGCAGCTCGGGCCGCTGCGGCCGAAGGTGAAGTCTCCGGACGTGGACGGGCTCTACTGGGTCGGCGGCGGCACCCACCCCGGCAGCGGGCTGCTCACCATCATCGAGAGCGCGAACATCGCGGCGGACCACCTGTGCGGTGGGCTCGAGGGGTGGCCGTACACGCCGCCGCTCGAGCCGCGGGTGCAGGAAGTCGTCGAGGCGCCGGCGCCAGCTGCAGCCGCGTAGTGCGAACGACGGCCGTTCGCTCTCGCGCGCCTGGACATCTGCTTCGTGCCCGTCGCATCAGTGTGCAGCGCCAGTCCGGGTCGGGTTCCGGCGCACGGGTGCCCATCCCTTGGTGGGCTCCGCGAGTGCAGGGAACGTTTGAGCTCGCAGGATAGGAGGAGCACCCGTGACAGAGCTTCTCCGCGAGCGTTGCCGCTGCGCGCGACGCCGCAGCGACAGCGTCGACTTCATGAGTTTCGGCGAGCCGTCGTGACGGTGCCGGGGTAACTTCGGGTCCGTGACGTCGTGGATCGTGGTCGTCGCGCTCGCCGCCGCACCGAAGCTCGCCGTTCCGTCGTTCACCGGAGCCCGGCCGGACCTCGCGTCGTTCTGCGCCGAGCGGCTGGCCGACGAGCTGGGCCGCTCGGGCTTCAGCGTGGTGACGGAAAAACAGATCGGCGCGCTGCTCGGCCTCGAGCGCCAGCGGCAGTTGATGGGGTGCTCGAACGAGACCTCCGAGTGTCTCGCCGAGCTGACGAACGCGCTCGGCGCCGACGCGCTCGTCTCGGGTTCGATTCAGCAGCTCGGACGCAAGCTCGAGCTCGACGTTCGCGTCTTCTCGGCGAAGAGCGGCGAACGGCTCGCGGTGGTGCACGGCGAGGCCGGAAGCGACGAAGAGCTGCCCGCCTTGCTTTCGAAGCTGAGCGAAGACCTGGTGCCTGCCGTTCGCGTCGCTTTCGGAGAGGCGGCGCCGCCGTCGAAGCAGCCCGGCCCGCGGCTCGTGCCGTGGCTCGTCATCGGCCTGGGTGCCGCCAGCGCGATCGGCGGCGGGGTCATGCTCGGGCTCGCCGGGGCGAACCACTCCACGCTGACCAGCGGAGGTGCGATGACGCCGCGGCTCACCTACGCAGAGGGGCAGCGGCTCGCGAGCGAGATGGGCACATACCAGGTCGTCGGCTGGGCGCTGGTGGGTGTCGCCGTCGTGGCGCTCGCCGTCGGAGTCGTGCTCATGCTCGTCGGAGGTCGCTCATGAGGCGCGCCGCCCTGCTCGTCGTGCTCGCTGCCTGCTGGAGCCCCGAAGCGGACCTCGCCACCTGCGTCGCGGAGCAGCGCTGCGACCCGCCCGCTGGGAGCGGAGGCGGTGTCGCCGGGAGCGGCGGCGGAGTTGCCGGGAACGGCGGTGGTGTTGCCGGGAACGGCGGTGGTGTTGCCGGAGGCTCGGCCGGCGGTTCGACAGGTGGCGGTTCGGCGGGCGGAGCCGCAGGTGGAATGGCAGGTGGCTCCGCGGGCGGTAGTGCAGGCGGTGCTGCTGGCGCCGGCGGCGGGGCGGTCATCGAAGACGATGGCGGCACCTGCATCGTGAACGGCGCGTGGTCATGGCCGTGCGTCGACGCCGAGCTCGCGCGCTCGGAAGACGCCGGCTACCGAGCGCTCAACCCGACGGTAGAGCTGTGGAGGGCGCCCGACGCCGGCAGCAGCGTCACGGGCCAGCGCTGGGCGGGAGCCGTGTACACGCCGCTCGGCGAAGTCGCTTGCATGCCGTACAACGCGCGCCGCGTTCTGTTCATCTCGCCAGACGGCGGCATGCGCCTCGGCCCCCCGCTCGCGAACGCCTTCGTCTACAACGGCGGCTTCTACGGTCGCGACGGCAACATCTACGGAATCCCCTCGACGTCGCAGAACGCGTTCATCATTCGCATCGACCCGGCGACCGGCGCGGCGATGGATGAGTCCCTTCCGTCGGGCCCGTCGATCGGAACCGACCCGCGCTGGTGCGGCGCCGTCTCGGATGTGTTCGGGCGCGCGTGGCTCACGCCCTATGGGTCGAGTACCATCGCGCGCTTCGAGCCGGGCGTCGGCTCGCAGCTGCTCCCGAGCCCCGTCGACGGAGGCATGCGCAAGTGGTGCACCGGCTCGTTGCTGCCCGACGGCCGCATCTTCGCGGTGCCGCAGGTTCAGGAGAGCGTGCTCGCCATCGACCCCTTCGACGGAGGCGCTCGAGCGATTCCCACCGGCATCTCGGGTGCCCGCCAGGGGGGCGCCGTGCTCGCGCGCAACGGCACGCTGTACGGAGTGCCCCAGGGCTACACCGACATCCTGGCCATTGCCCCGCAGGGCACTGCGAGCTCGGTCTATTCGGCGAACAGTCAATACAACGGCGGAGCGCTCTCACCCGAAGGCCGCGTCGTGCTCGTTCCCGAGCAGGCCAACGACGTTCTCGTCTACTCGCCTTTCGACGGGCAGGTCGGCCGCTTCGCCACGGGCCAGGCGGGCACCACCCGGTGGCAAGGCGCAGCGACGGGGAAGGACGGTCGAGTCTATGCGTGTCCTCACAACGCGGACTCGGTGCTGGTGATCGACACGACGGCGAACCGGGCGTTGCCCGATCGCGTGCTGCTGAGCCCCTGGTTCAACAAGCGCTGAGCGGTGCAGCGCCGCGCGTGGTCGTCATACGCTCGGCGGCCCGACGATGTCCGATGGCCCGTTCAACACGCGCGCCGAGGCGCTCAGCTGGCTGAAGCAGCACGACCTCGAGCACCTGCTCCAGGTCTCGGCGAGCGTGCTCGCGCCGAAGCTCGAGCGCTTCCGCCTGCTCGACCTCGCGAGCGCGGAGGGCGTCGCGAGCCAGGCGTACGCGCCGGTGCCGCTGGGCCCGCTCGAGCTGCCGCGGCGCGCGTGGGACTTCTTCCAGGCCGAGCAGAGCGCGCTGGCCGACGCGCGCGCCGAGCTCGAGCAGCGCCTCGAGCCGCCGGACGACGCGCGCGCCTTCGAGCTGCACCGCCGGCTGGTCGCGCTGCGCGGCACCTTCAGCGGCCGCGTCCCTCCGCGCGCCGAGCGGCAGCTCGCGCTCGACCGGCTGACCCCGAAGCTCGAGCTGCCGGGCTTCGTCTTCACCGAGCCGCTGCGCTGGGAGATCCCCGGCCACTTCGGCTTCGTCGACCCCGTCGTCACGCTCGCGCTCGGCGACCCCGCCAGCGCGCAGTGCACGTGCGGCGCGGCCCGCTGCATCCACGCGCTCGCGGCGATCGACACCGCGCTGCTCTGGCTCAAGCGCGCGGAAGACGGCGCGTTGCTCGACGGCCTCGTCGCGAAGCCGTGGGACCGCGCGGTCAAGGCGCTCGCCGACGTCTTCGGGAAGAAGGACGAGCCTGAAGGCCTGACGTGGCGGCTCGACGTCGACGAAGACGACTTCCGCCTGAGCCTGACGCCGTACGTCGACGGCAAGCAGCGCCCGTTGTCGAAGCTGCCGAAGCCGCTGCCCGCAGCCGACGCCGCGCTCGCCGCGCACGTCGAGAACCGCGACGAGGCCGCGATGCTGGCCACGCTGGTGGGCCACCCGCGCGTCGTGCTCGCCACGAACCCGAACCGCGCCGTCTCCGTCGAGCGCACCGCCGTCGGCCTCGTCGCCGAAGAGCGCGGCGGCCCGGTGCACCTCACGCTCGGGGTCGACGGCACGCCGCTGCCGGGGCCGCTGCTCGAGCGCATTCGCCGCGAGCAGCACCACCTGCCGCTGTTCCTCTGGACGCCGTCGAGCTGCCGGCTCGAGCAGCTCGAGCTCTCGCGCGAGGTGCGCGAGGCGTTCGGTGTGCTCACGCGCTTCGGCAACGTGTTCCCGCCCGAGGCCCAGAAGCCGCTGCTCGAGCAGCTCGCCGAAGCCGCCACGCGAATCCCGGTCACCATGCCGCGCTCGGTGCTCGGCGAATCGGTCAACGCCTCCGCCGAGCTCGTCGTGCGCCTCGAGCTGCAGCCGTCCCGCGCCGTGCGCGTGGAGCTTCGCGTGAGGCCGCTGCCGGAGAGCGACGCCTATCTTCCGGCGCAGGGCCCGCGCGACGTGCACGTGCGGCGGGGCGCGAAGGCGCTGCACGCGGTGCGCCGGTTCTCCGAGGAGAAGGACGCCGCGAGCCGCCTCACCGCGCAGTTGCCGCTGGAAGAGGCCGAGGTCGTCGAGGACTTCGTCTTCGAGCTGCCCTCCGCCGCAGAGGCGCTCGAGCTCATCGCGACCTGCGAGCGGCTCGAGCCGAAGCCGGCCTACGAGTGGGTGGGAGAGCCGGTGCGCCTGCTCGGCGTCGCCGGCCCGAAGGAGCTGCGCGTCAGCGTCGACCGCCGCGACCGCGAGTGGTTCGGGCTCTTCGGAGAGCTGCACGTCTACGGCGAGCGCGTCAGCCTCGCGGTCGCGCTCGACGCCGCGCGCCGCCGCCGGCGCTTCGTGCGCGTGACCGAGCACGGCTACGTCGAGCTCACGCGCGTGCTCGAGCAGCAGCTGCAGGCGCTCGACGCGCACGCGCAGCCGTCGGCGAAGGGACCGGCGGTGGGCGCGTCGGCGGTGACCGCGCTCAACGCGCTGCTCGAGGCCGGCGCGAAGCTCGACGTCGACGACGACTTCCGCGCGCTCACCGAGCGCATCGCCGCGACGCGCGGCCTCACCGTCCGGGTTCCGAAGGCGCTCAAAGGCCGGCTGCGCGACTACCAGCGCGAGGGCTTCGAGTGGCTCGCGCGGCTGTCGGCCTGGGGCGCCGGCGGAGTGCTCGCCGACGACATGGGCCTCGGCAAGACGGTGCAGGCCCTCGCGCTGCTGCTGCACCGCGCGAGGCTCGGCCCGCAGGCGGTGCTGTGCCCGACCAGCGTCGCGTTCAACTGGGAGGACGAGGTGCGGCGGTTCGCGCCGTCGCTGAAGCTGCACCGCGAGCTCCCCCAAAGGCCGCTCGGGAAGGGCGACCTGGTCGTCGCGACGTACGGCACGGCGCGCAGGCTCGAGGGCTTGCGCTTCGCGACCCTCGTGCTCGACGAGGCGCAGGCGCTCAAGAACGCGGCGACGCAGCGGGCGCGCGCGGTGCGAGGCCTCGAGGCGGACTTCACCGTCGCGCTGACCGGCACTCCGCTCGAGAACCACCTCGGCGAGCTGTGGAGCCTCTTCCGCATCGTGCTGCCCGAGCTGTTCGGCGGCTGGGACGCGTTCCGCGACCGGTTCGCGATTCCCATCGAGAAGGGCATCGACCCGGCGTCGCCGGCGCGGCTGTCGAACGTGCTCGCTCCGTTCGTGCTGCGGAGGACGAAGGCGCAGGTGGCGCGCGAGCTGCCTCCGCGCACCGAGGTGCGGGTGCCCGTTTCGCTGAGCTCGGAGGAGTGGCAGCTGTACGAGGACGCGCGGCTCGCGGTGCTGTCGGACCTGGAGACTCCGAGCGAGAAGCTGAAGGAGGAGGAGCGCAAGGTGCAGGTGCTCGCCGCGCTGACCCGGCTGCGGCTGCTCGCCTCGCACCCCAAGCTGTACGAGCCGAACGCGACGCTGCGTTCCTCGAAGATGGAGCGGCTGCTGGAGCTCGTCCGCACGCTCATGGCCGAGGGCCAGCGCGCGCTCGTGTTCAGCCAGTTCACCTCGCACCTCGAGCTCGTGCGGCAGGTGCTGGGCTCGGAGCGCGTGACGTACCGGTACCTCGACGGCGCGACGCCGGCGGCCGACAGGGCGGAGGAGGTGCGGGCGTTTCAGCAGGGGAGTGACCCGCTCTTCCTCATCTCGCTGAAGGCCGGCGGCGTCGGGTTGAACCTCACCGCGGCGGAGAACGTGATTCACCTCGACCCGTGGTGGAACCCGGCCGTCGAGGACCAGGCGTCGGACCGCGCGCACCGCATCGGGCAGACGCGTCCGGTGACCGTGTACCGGCTCGTCTCGCTCGGCACCATCGAGGAGAAGGTGCTCGCGCTGCACGCGAAGAAGCGCGCGCTGTTCGAGACGCTGCTCGAGGGGAAGGGGGCGGCGGCGAAGCTGAGCTCGGACGAGCTGCTGGAGCTGATGCGCGGCGGGAGACCGTGAAATGGGGCGAGGAAACTCGGTGGCCAGTCCGGCCTCTCGCTGACGCCGAGCGGAGGCCGTTCGGACTCAGCCCTGCGAGTCGTCTGCCGAGCCCTGCGCCCCGCGCAGGCCCGCATCCTTCAAGAGCCTTCGGAAGTTCGACCTGTCCATCCCCGCGGCGAGCGCCGCAGCGGTGATGTTCCCGGCGTTCTTCTCGAGCAGCGTGGTCAGGTACCGCCGCTCGAACGCGCCGACGGCGAGCGCCTTCGCCTGAGCGAACGGCATGTGCGTCAGCGCGAACACCTCGGTGTCGGCGTTCGCGGCCGGCACCTTGGGGGCCTCCTTGAAGTGCGGCGGCAGGTCCTCCGGGCCGATGCGGTCGCCCTGCGTCAGCACCACGGCGCGCTCGATGGCGTTCTCGAGCTCGCGGACGTTGCCGACCCAGCGGTTGCGCACGAGCAGCTCCATCGCCTCGGCCGTGATGGTGGAGACCTTCTTCCCCATCTTCTCCGCGACGCTGCGCAGGAAGTGCTGGGCGAGCAGCGGCACGTCTCCGGGCCGGTCGCGCAGCGGCGGCAGCGAGAGCGTGATGACGTTCAACCGGTAGTAGAGGTCTTCGCGGAAGCGCCCTTCGGCGCGCGCCTTCTCGAGGTCCACGTTCGTCGCGGCGATGACGCGCGTGTCGACGCTCACCGAGTCGGTCGAGCCGACGCGCTTGATCTCGCCCTCCTGCAGCACGCGCAACAGCCGCACCTGCGTCGCCAGCGAGACGTCGCCGATCTCGTCGAGGAAGATGGTGCCGCCGTCTGCCGCCTCGAACAGGCCGCGCTTGTTGCCGACGGCGCCGGTGAACGAGCCCTTCACGTGGCCGAACAGTTCGCTCTCGAGCAGCGTCTCGGTCAGCGCGCTACAGTTCACCGCGACGAACGGCTTCGACTTCCGCGGCGAGCGGAAGTGAATGGCCTTGGCGACGAGCTCCTTGCCGGTGCCGCTCTCTCCGCGGATGAGCACGGTCGCGGACGTGGGGGCCACCTGCTCGACGAGCTTGAACACCGCGGCCATCTGCGACGACTGGCCGATCATCCCCTCGTACTCCTTCACCGCGACCAGGGCGTCCTCGAGCTGCGCGGTGCGCTTCTTCAGCGACCGTCGCTCGACCGCGCGCCCGACGCGCAGGCAGAAGTCGTCGAGCCGCTCGAACGGCTTCGCGAGGTAGTCGTACGCGCCGAGCTTCATGCACTCGACGGCGGTCTCGATCGTCCCGTGCCCGCTCATCATCACGAGCTCGATGTCGGGCTGCGCCTGCTTGAACGCCTTGAGCAGATCGATGCCGGACAGGTTCGGCATCTTGATGTCGGAGACGACCACGTCGAACGACGTGTCCTTCACCACCGCGAGCGCCTCGACCGGGTCCTGAATGCTGACCACCTCGTAGCCGTCGCGGCTGAGCGCTTCACTCACCGCGCGCAGCACGAGGCGGTCGTCGTCGATCACCAGCAGCTTTGCCTTCTTCTTGTCGCTCATGCACGCCCTTCCGGCATCGCGGCATCCAACGCTGCCCGCACTTTGTGAACCAGCACATCGGGGGTGAACGGCTTCTGCAAGAACGTCATGCCCGGCTCGACGACGCCCTGGTGAGCCAGCGCTCCGCCAGCGTACCCCGACATGTAGAGGACGCGAACGCGCGGGTTGAGCTCTCTCATGCGCTGGACCATCTCCTGTCCGGTCATCTCCGGCAGCATCAAATCGGTGAGCACGAGGTCGATCGGCTCCCGGCGCCTCTCGACGAGCTCGAGCGCGTCGCGACCGCGCGAGGCCTCGAGCACGCGATAGCCCGTCGAGGACAGCGTGCGGTACACCGCCGCACGCACCGGCCCCTGGTCCTCGACCACGAGCACGGTCTCGTTCCCCGGAGCCGCCCGCGGCAGCTCGGCCTGCTCGCGCTCCTCCCCCGGAGCGAAGTGGGGCAGGTACACCTTGAACGTCGTCCCCTTGCCGGGCGAGGAGTAGACCGCGATGTCCCCGCCGGCCTGCTTCACGATGCCGAGCACGGTCGCGAGGCCCAGGCCCGTGCCGCGGCCTTCTCCCTTCGTGGTGAAGAACGGCTCGAAGATGCGCGCCTGCACGTCGGGCGTCATGCCGACGCCGGTGTCGGTGACCGCGATCATCACGAACGGCCGCCCGTCGCGCTCGAGCAGCGCCGTCTCGACGGTGAGCTTGCCGCCCTCGGGCATCGCGTCGCGCGCGTTCACGACGAGGTTCACGACCACCTGCTCGAGCAGCCCGCGGTCGGCGATGGTGCCTGCCTGCTCGGCGCACGGCAGCGTCCGGTAGTCGATGTGCGCGCCGACGAGCCGCTTGAGCATCTTCTCGCTCGACGCCAGCACCGAGTTCACGTCGATGGGCTGAGGGTCGAACACCGAGCGGCGGCTGAACGTGAGCAGCTGGCGCGTGAGGCCGGCGGCGCGGCTCGCGCACTCGACCACCTCTTTGAGGTCCGCGCGGCCCCGGTGGTCTGCGGGCAGGTCGTCGTGCACGAACTGGCTGAAGCTCATGATGACGGTGAGCAGGTTGTTGAAGTCGTGCGCGACGCCGCTCGCCAGCTGGCCGACGGCTTCCATCTTCTGCGCCTGCCGCACCTGTTCTTCGAGGGAGCGGCGCTCGCGGCGCAGCTGCGCCTCCTTCACCTCGCGCCTGAGCGTCTCGGGGAGGCGCCGCATGTTCGCCTTCATCACGTAGTCGTGAGCGCCGCTGCGCATCGCGGCGACGGCGACGTCCTCTCCGACAGTTCCCGACACGATGATGAAGGGCAGGTCGAGCTGCGAGTCCTTCACCAGCTGCAGCGCGCTCATCGCGTCGAAGTGGGGGAGGCTGAAGTCGGAGAGGATGACGTCCCACCCGCCTCGCGTGAGGGCGGTCTTCAGCTCGTCGAGCGTCTGGATGCGGGTGTGCTCGATCTCGAGCCCACCCGACTTGAGTGCGCGCAGCAGCAGTGCTTCGTCGTCAGCCGAGTCTTCGATGAGCAGAACACGGAGCTTCAGGTCGGCCTCCGAACGCAGCGGGTCACTGTATTTCCGAGGAAATACAGATTCAATTCGGCCGCGTTCAGGATCGAGACTCGCGAAGTTCGTCGACGGGCACTGGAGGAGGGCGGTGTCCTCGCCCTACATCATGGCCCGCAGGGGCTGCGGTGCGCGCGGCTGCTGGACGGGCGACCGGAAGAACACCTCGAGCTTCCTCTCGAGCTCCTGCGCCGGCTGAAAGCCGAGCAGCCGCCCGGCGTTGAGGTGCCGCACGACGGTGGCGCCGGGGTAGGTGCGCTCGAGGTTCTCCTGCTCCTGGCGGGTGAAGCAGGGGTCGTCGTTGGCGAAGAGCAGCAGCGCGCGGGTGTTGACGGGCCGCCCGAGCAGGCGCTCGTCGGTCGGGCGGAAGAGGTCCGCCTGGAGCTTGAGGTGATGCAGCGCCGAGTCGTGCGAGTGGCGGTCGAGGAGGTCGGTCGCGAGCGCGAGCAGCTCCTGGGCGCGGTAGCGGTCCGACGCGGCCTCGGCGTGGCGCTGGAAGATGCCTGCGAAGTGCTGGCGCACGGAGCCGTAAGGCAGGCGCTCGAACATCTCGATGAGCGCGCGGCTCGCGGCGGCGCGGAAGGGCGTGGTGAGCCCGAAGCCGGAGAGCGCGAGGCGCGCGACGCGGTCGGGGTGCCGGCGGATGAAGAGGTGGGCGAGCCCGGCGCCGAGCCCGCTTCCGAAGAGGTCGACGGTGCCCAGGCCTTCGTGGTCGAGCAGGCGCGCGAGGCCGTCGACGAGCTCGGTCGCGCTCGAGACGTGTGGGTAGCTCGGAGAGAGCACCTTGCGCGTGTTCTCGAACAGCGTGACGAGGCGGTGCGAGGTGTCGCCGAACGCGAGGGCCCCGCCGAGCACGAGCAGGCCGTGGCTGCCCTTGCCGCCGACCCAATACTCCCAGCGGGTCGAGTCGATGACCGTTCTCCGGACGGGGTGGGTTCCTCGAAATCGGTTGCGGGGCTCGTGCGCGGACGTCATCGAAGCGCGCGTACGTTGCAACCCGAAGGCCTGAGGATCAGCCCGGGGGTACGAGGCGGTTTCGTTTCGAAGCGGGAACGTTACGACCCCCAGACGTCACGGCGAGGTAGCGGTGCCGGCTTCTTGACCGCTGCGGTGCGAAAGGGAGACTCGGCGCGGGGTGCCTCAGCCAACGACCGTCGTAGTGTGTGGAGCGACCGGCCAGCAGGGCGGCGCGCTCGTGGAGGCGCTGCTGCGTCGAGGTGCGAGCGCGCGGCTGGTCGCGTTCTCACGGCAGCCCGACGGCGCCGCGGCGCGGAGGCTGCGCGAGCGGGGCGTCGAGGTGCGACCGGGGGACCTCGCGGACCGCGCGTCGCTCGAGCGGCTGTTCGCGGGCGCGGGCGCGGTCTTCGGCGTCACGCAGCCGTGGAGCCCCGGCTACAAGAAGGTCGACGCGCCCGGAGAGATCGCGCAGGGCCGCAACATCGTCGACGCGTGCCGCGCTGCCGGCGTCGCGCACCTCGTGCTGACGACGGCGATGCAGCTCGAGGACAAGGCGAGCGGCATTCCGCACATCGACTCGAAGCAGGAGATCGAGCGGCACCTGCGCGCGTCGGGGCAGCCGTTCACGCTGCTGCGCCCCGCGATGTTCATCGAGAACATCGGCATGCCGTTCTTTCCGGTGAAGCGCGGCACGCTGCGCGGCTTCGTCGACGCAGACGCGAAGCTGCCGTTCGTGGCGGCGCGCGACGTCGGCGAGGCGGCGGCGGTGGCGCTGACGGCGCCCGGCGAGTGGCTCGGCCGCACCGTCGACCTCGTCAGCGACTTCGTGTCCGGCGACGACGTCGTGCGGTACCTCGAGCGCGCGCACCCCGGGCGGAAGTACCGCTACACGTGCCCGCCGCGGCTGCTCATGCGGCTCTTCGCGAAGGAGTTCTACAAGATGAGGGTCGGCGCCGAGGTTGCGGGCCGGCCGCCGTTTCCGCACCGCGAGGGCATCGAGAGGGCGATGCAACAGACGCGCGCGATGGTGCCGGGGTTTCTCTCCGTCGAGCAGCACGTGATGGCGCTCCCGCTCCCCTCGTAGGGACGAGGGCTACACGCTGACGCCGAACAGCTTCCCGATGAGCGCGGTGAGCCCCATCGCGAGCGCGCCCCCGACGGTCACGCGCAGCGCGGCCCGCAGCTTGGGAGCTCCGCCGAGCTGCGCGCCGGCGGCTCCGAGGCCGGCGAGCGACGCGAGCGAGACGGCGGCGATGGCGTGCGGGCGGAACGCTGCCGGCGCCGCGAGCCCGGCCAGCAGCGGCACGAGCGCGAACGCGGCGAAGCTGAGCGCGCTGGCCGCGGCGGCCTGCAGCGGGCGTGCGCGCGAGTGCGGCTCGATGCCGAGCTCGTCTCGGAGGTGCGCCTGCAGCGCGTCTTTCGCGGTGAGCGCCTGGGCGACCTTCTCGGCGAGCTCCCGGTCGAGGCCGCGCTTCATGTAGATGGACGTGAGCTCGGCGAGCTCGGCGCCGGGCTCGCCGGCCAGCTCGGCCTTCTCGATGGCGATGTCGGCTTCCTCGATGTCGGACTGGGAGCTGACCGACACGTATTCTCCGACGGCCATGGACATGGCGCCGCCGACGAGGCCGGCGACTCCGGCGATGAGGATGGCGTTCGTCGACGCGTCGGCGCTCGCGACGCCGATCATCAGCGCGCTCGTCGAGACGATGGCGTCGTTGGAGCCCAGCACCGCGGCGCGCAGCCAGCCGGTCCGACCCTGCCGGTGCTGCTCTCGGTGCCGGAGCGCTCTCAACCGAGCTGCACCGAGCGGCGCGTGGCGGAGCCGCCCCAGAAGCCGGTGATGGGGAACTGCACCTTCTCGCCGGGCGCAGCGCCGACCGCGGCGATCAGCGGCACGAAGTGCTCGTGCGTCGGCAGCGCCTCGCGCACGCCGGGCGCCTTCGCGCGGTAGTCGAGCAGCGCGTCGACGTTGCCCGTCTGCACGACGTCGGCGGTCCACCCGTCGAAGTCGCGCGCCCACTGCGGAGTCTCGGGGATGAAGATGGCGCGCAGGTTGTGCGTGATGAAGCCGCTGCCGATGATGAGCACGCCCTCGTCGCGCAGCGGCGCGAGCTGTTTGCCGAGCTCGAACATGTCCTTCGCGTCGAGGGAGGGCAGCGAGAGCTGCAGCACGGGGACGTCGGCGTTCGGGTACATCGCGACCAGCGGCACGTACGCGCCGTGGTCGAGGCCGCGATCGGGCTCCTGCGCGACGTCGCGCTTCGGAGACAGCAGGCCGAGCACGCGCTCGGCGAGCTCGGGAGCTCCGGGCGCCGGGTACTTCGTCTCGTAGTAGCGGCGGGGGAAGCCGTAGAAGTCGTAGACGAGCGGGACGGTGCGCGTGGCGCCGACGGAGATGGGCTTCGACTCCCAGTGCGCCGAGAGCATGAGGATGCTCTTCGGCTTCGGGAGCGCTCTCGCCCAGCCGTTCAGCTCACCCATCCAGTCCGGCATGTCGAGCAGCGGCGGTGCGCCGTGCGCGAGGAAGATGACGGGCATGCGCTTTTGCACGGGTTTCGCTCCCAGGGTGGCCGCGGCGGCGGCGCCGACGATGAGCTCGCGGCGATTCATGAAGGCCAACATGCGACGGGGGAGGAGGATGCGCCAGTGTGGAGCGGTGCACTACTGCGTTGCGCAGATGCACCGCTCACGCTGACGGAGGCGGCTATTCGCTGCGCTGCTGCGCCCAGACGTCGTAGTCGCTCGTCATCGCCGGCGACCACAGCGCCTGCGGCTGCAGGTACGGCGTCATCCGCATGCGCGCGTCGTCGCTCAAGCCGGCGTCGCGCAGCTTCAGCGCTTCCTTCCGCTCCTTCAGCGCCGTCTTCACGCCGTCGGGCGTCTTCTCGCCGAACGCCTTCTTCACGAGGCCCTCGAGCAGGTCGTCGCTGACCTTGTCGAGCGAGGTGCGCCTTCGCATCGGCAGCACCTTGTCCCAGAGGGTCTTCGCCTGCTCGGTCATGTGCGCGACCTCGGCGATGAGGTCGAGCACGAGCTGGCCGCGCTCGGACGAGGGGTCAACCCCCGAGAAGTGCGCGGCGACCGTCTGCAGGTCTCCGAGCTTCGAGGCGATCTCCTCGCGGCTGACCTCTCCGTTCCACGCGCGGTCGCGCAGCGACTGCTGCTCCTCGGCGAGGTCGGACAGCACCGCGCGGAGGACCACCTGCAGGTTCGGATCGCCGCCCTTCGCAGACAGCTTGTCGATCGCCTGCAGCTTGAGCGGCAGCGAGAGCGACTTCGCCAGCGCGTACGTGTTCTGCGCGCCGGCCACGAACGACGTCGAGTGCACGTCACCGGCCTGCTGGTGCAGCACCACGTTCGCGCTGACGTCCGCGCCGCGCGTCACCGTCACCGAGCCGGCGTCGTGCTGCTTGAACCACGACAGCATCGAGTCGTCCGCTTCCGGCTTGAACGAGGTCTGGACGTAGTACCGCCGGTCGGGGTTCTCCTTCTGCAGCGTGTTGACGACCTTCTGCGCGGCGCGCTCGAGCTTCTCGGGCGTCGCCTGGCCGCGCACCTTGATGGCGACCTCGTCGGCGCCGAGCGTGGCGTCGCTGCCGGCCTGGTGCTGCTTCACCGCTTCCTTGTGCTCTTTGCGCGTGGCGAAGGTCTTGCCCTCGCCGGCGACTCCCTCGGGGAAGAGCTGGCGCTGGATGTCGATGCTGCCGCCGACGACATAGGTCGACGTGCGCGCCTTCACCGCCGCGAGCAGCAGGTCTTTCTCACCGAGGTGGCCGATCGGCGACTTCACGCCTCTCTCGGGGTCGTACTCGTTGTTGAGCACGACGACCGTCTTCTTCGCGAACTGCGGGCCGAGCTCGACGTCGTTGACCGCCTGCGTGAGGCTCGCGCCGCCGTACAGCGAGATGTTCCAGAGGTTCGCCTTGGTGCCGAGGCTCTCGGCGAGCGTCTCCCACGCGGCGATCTCCTCCTTCGTGGTGCGGTTGTTGATGACGACCAGCACGCCGGCGTCGGGGTCGGTCGCGTACTTGCGCGCGAGCTGCACCGAGAACTCGCGTTGCTGAATCGACTTCGCCTGCGCCGGAGCGTCGAGCGCGCCGACGTCGAGCAGCGCCGTGAGCTGCACCTGCGAGTAGAACGGCGCCGACGGCGCGAACTCGATCGTCCCTTCGATCTTCACCGACTTGCCCGCGGGCAGGTTCGCGATCGCCTGGCCGATGCCCTCGGCGAGCGGCCGCGGCTTGCCGTCGGCGCCCTTGAAGACGAGGTGCTCCGCGGCGACGTCGCCGCCGGTCAGCTGCAGCATCGACTGCACGAGCCGCTGGCTCTCGGTGCCCGCGCCGAGCGCCTTCGTCGAGACGTTCTTCACCTCCCACGACACCTTCGCCGGCTCGTCGCGTGTCGCGGTGCGGTCGCCGGTGATGGCGGAGATCTGCACCGGGTACTTCACCGTGAAGCCCGTGCTCTTCAGCGACTCGTCGAGCGTTGCGCCGACGCGTTCGGCCACGACCTTCGACTGCACGCTCGTCTGCGCGTTCAGCCCCTCGCCGCCGTGGACCGCGTCGTCCTTCGCGAGCGTGAAGCCGATGTCGCTCACCGTCGCCTTGCCGCCCGACGCGATGCCCGTGGGCAGCGTCTTGGACTGAGGCGCCTGCACCCAGTCGCCGGCGAGCTTCGCGGAGAGCGGGCCCTCCGGCGTCGCCATCGGGCCGGTGTTCTGGAACTGCGCGTCGAGCTTCACGCCTTCGCCGGGCTCGAAGACGCCGTCGGCGTTCGCGTCTTTGAGCTGCGTGCCGCTCGTCTGCACGCGGTAGCGATCGCCGTACTCGCGAACGCCGTCTTTCCCGACCACCTCGATGGTCGCCTTGCCGCGCGCGCCGGTGCTGCCGTCTTCGAGGTGGCCGGTCGCGTGGCTGCCGCTGCTGCCGGAGAAGCCGCTCGAGCCGCCCGAGTTGCTCTCCGAGCGCGTGCCGCCTTTCCCGTCGTCCTCGGTCCACGAGTACGAGGAACCGCCGCTGCCGCCCGAGCCTCCGCTGCCGGGAGTGCCGTGCCGGCCCTTGGTGCCGCCGCGGCCGCCCTCGACGTTCATCTCCTTCACCGCGGCGAGCGCGTCCGTATCGCCTTCACCGACGCGCACGCGGATGCGGCCGCCGCGACCTCCGTCGGCGCCCGAGGTGCCGCGGCCGGCGTCGCCGCCGTCGCCGCCGCGCTGGCCGTCTTCTCCGCGCGAGTACCGGGTGGCGTCGCTGCCGTCGCGGCCGCGGCCGCCGTCTCCACCATCGCCGCCGTCGGCGCCGTCGCCGCCGTGGCCGCCCTGCGCGTAGAGGTAGATGTCGCTGCCCGCGGGGAGGAACTCGCCGGCCTGCGAGGCCGACTGCAGCGCGCCGTCGGTCTTCACCTTCGCTTCGAGCTGGTAGGCGTCGCCCTCGCCCTGCTTCTGGACCTCGAGCTGAAGGTCGATGTCGCCGGCGTCTGTGCCTCGCGTCGCTTGCGTCGCGTCGGTGCCGTCGGCGCCGTCCGACCCCGAGTAGCCGCTGGAGCCGTTGACCCCGTCGCGGCCGTCGTCTCCCTTCTTCCCTTTGACGTCGACCTCGAAGCGCTTCGGTTGAACGGGAGAGCTCTTGATGGTGCGGGGCATTGGGGCATTCTTAGCCGATGCTCCGGGTGATCTTCGAGGTGGTCGAGAAGACCCTGGGGCCGAGCCTCGACTCCACGGCGTCGCTGCTGTGGGGCATGGGGCTCGCCGCGGTCGCGCTGCAGGTGCTGGCGCCGTTCGCCCGCATCGCCGTCGAGGCGTGGAGGTGGCGCGCCGGGCTCACTCCCGCCTGGCTCATCGACTGCTCCGCCTGCGCCGCCCACGTGCCGGTCGACGAGAAGTGCGTGAAGTGCGGCGCGGCGCTGAAGGTGCCGGCGCTCGCGAAGCTGTTCGCCCGGCCCATCGCGCCGCGGCCGGCGGTGCAGCGGGTCGGCTGGGCGCTCGCGCTGCTCGGCACCATGTGCTTCCTCGCGGCCGCGATGTCGCTGGTGTCGACGCTGTCACCGTCGACCGCGCTGGAGCGGCTGTTCTCCGGCGCGGCGCTGATCGCCTTCGCCGGCGCGGGGAACTTCCTCGCTCGCGCGGTCGGACCGCGCGGAGGCGGGCCGGTCGCGAGGGCCCGCGAGCTCTTCTTCGCGTGCGGCGCGCTGGTGCTGCTCGCGGGGTTCTACTTCCTGGCCCAGAACGTTCGCGCGCCGCCCGAGCGGGTGCTGGCGCACCTGAGCGCGTCAGCGGGCACGGCGGAGCTCGACGGCGCGAAGCTGCAGCTGGGCGGACCGGAGATTGGGCTCGAGCTTCAGCTCGTCGACGGCCTGGGCCTGTCGAAGGTGCTGCCGCTCGCGTGGGTCGGAGCGACGCGCTCGCCGATCGAGCTCGACACCACCGACGCGTGGCTGCGCGACAACACGTGGAAGCACGCCGGCACTCTGCGGGATGCGGGCGTGTCGGTGAAGCGGAGGACGGAGACGTTCCCGCTCTCGCCGGGCGACAAGTACGAGGTCGTGCTGCGGGAGAAGGACGTGGTGCTGAAGCCGGTGAAGTAGCAAAGGGGTTGAACCCGCCTCCGCTCAGAGGGTCGATCAGAATCCGCGGCCTGTTCGCAGCTCCGTTCGCCCTGAGCGGATCCAATCGTTTCAGTTCTGCTGCAGCCGCGGAGCCTCTGCCGGCCCCACGAACGCCACCGCCAGCGCCCGCAGCACCGAGCTCTTGCCCGAGCCGTTGTCGCCGATGAACACGTGCCAGCCGGGAGCGGGCTGCTTGGGCTCCAGCCTCCACTCCAGCTTCGTGATGCCGCGGAAGTCGGTGATGCCGAAGCGGCGCACGTACATGGGCGCGGCCTCATAACATGGGGCGCGTGCACCTCGTCGTCATGGGAGTCGCCGGCTCCGGCAAGTCCACCGTCGCGAAGGCGGTCGCCGACGCGCTCGGCGTGCCGTTCCTCGAGGGCGACTCGCTTCACCCGCCCCACAACGTGGAGAAGATGCGCCGCGGCGAGCCGCTGAACGACGCCGACCGCGCCGGCTGGCTCGACGCCATCGCCGCGTGGATGCGGCGGCACCCGGACGGCGTGGTGAGCTGCTCGGCGCTCAAGCGCGCCTACCGCGAGCGCCTGCTCGCCGGAGGCAGCGTGCGCTTCGTCCACCTCGCGGTGCCCGCCGACGTGCTCGCGCTGCGGCTCGCGGCGCGCGAGGGGCACTTCATGCCGGCGTCGCTGCTGCCGAGCCAGCTCGCCGAGCTCGAGCCGCTGCAGCCCGATGAGCCGGGCTTCGCCGTCGACGGAACGCTGCCGCTCGAAGAGCTGGTGCGCAGAATCAGAACGTCCAGGTGAGCGAGGCCGTTGCGCCGCCGGGAGTCGGGCCGCGGCTCGGGTGCAACCTCACGGCGCGACCGGCTGCTGATCCGGATCGTCGATCGCGATGGCCGGCAGCGAGCGCCACGGGTTCGCCGGGAAGGTGAGCCCCGCATCGTAGGAATACGTGTGGGTGCCCAGGCCATAGTCGCACTGCGCGCTGCCGGTGCAGTTGTTCTGGTGGCTCTGCATCACGGAGTCGCTGACCACGCTCGCCGATCGGGCGTTCCAGCGAATGCGTCGCGCCTGCCAGAGCTTTCCGGCCTGCCCGACACCACCGCTCGCGCCGAAGCCGACCGGGGTCGTCGACAGCAGGTAGATCGTCGGGTCGTGGATGTAGATGTGGTGCGTGCCGAGGTCTCCGAGCTGCTGCCACGAGTCGTTGATCGACAGTCCGCCGGACGTCAGCGTCGCCTCGCGCATCCACGTGCCGCCCTTCACGTAGACGTACTCCACGTAGGCGTCGTTCATGCGCAACAGCTTGTGGAACGAGACGCGGACGGACAGGTCGACCGCGAGGAAGTTCTGGCCTCCGCTGATCCGGAAGCCCCACGAGTTGCGATTCCCCGCGGTCACGATGTTGTCGTTCGCGAAGAAGACGTTGCGCGCATTGCCCGCGAGGTACGCGCAGCCGTCGGTGTCGCCCTGGCCGTTCGGCTGCGTCGGCATCATGCGGATGATCGAGTTGATGAACGCGAAGCGGTCGACGTAGCCGCTCGCAGAGTCGATGAGGTTGATGGCGGTCGAGGTGCGTTGCGCCGGCGGCATGACCGCGTTGTTCAGCACCACGCCGTCGAAGACGACGTCCGTCGTGCCCGGGTCCACCATGATGCTGCCCATCTGTCCGCCGCGGACTCTGACTCGCCGCGCGGGCGCGACGACCGGGCCGGGCAGGTGGCCGACGTAGATGAAGTCGGCGACGACCGCGGGGCCGAGCGAGATGTCGCAGTCGGTGACGTTGCCGAGATCGACGGTGCCGAGCCGGCCCGCTCCATCGGGGACCGTCACCGCAGTGCCGGGAGTCTGGCACGCGGTCATCAGCTCGTTGCGGTTCATCGCGGTCACGGTCCGCGTGGTCGTCGGCAGCTGCGGGGGCTGGTACACGCCGGCGTCCGCCGCGCCGCCCGGCCCCGGCAGGGTGTCGAGATCGAGAGAAGGGTAGAGCGGGTGCGGACGACCGGGCGCCGCGCCGCCGCCCGAGCCGCCGCTTCCGCCCGAGCCGCCACTGCCGCCAGTCCCGCCGCTGCCGCCCGAGCCGCCGGTGGAGCCGCCTCCCGTCGAGCCGCCTGCGGTGCCTCCGCCGCCGGTGGCAGTGCCTCCTGCCGTGCCGCCGTCGAGCTGCGTGCCGCCTCCGGTTCCACCTGCATCGGGAGTCGTCGGAACCGAGCTGCATGCAGCGGCAACGAGGAGGACCCCGAAAGGCTGGCGCATGCGCAGAGGCTACTTGATCTCGAACAGAAGCTTCCCGCCGCTCATCGTGCGGAAAACAAAGCATGAGCCGTCGCGCCGGGCTTGTGAATCGTGGCCCTTTGTGGGTGTGCTCCCGGTCATGTCGAACGCCTTGCCCGCGGTCGCGTATGCGCAAGAGGAAGCGCTGCGCGAGCTGCTGAAGGCACGCGACGAGCGGGCAGCGGCGTGGCTCTACGACACGTTCCAGGACGAGGTGAACCGCATCGTCTGGAGCCTGCTCGGCGCCGACCGCGACCACGACGACATCGTGCACGAAGCGTTCTGCATGATTCTCAAAGCCGCGCACCAGGTGCACGACCTGTCGAAGCTCAAAGGTTGGGTCCGCACCGTCACGGTGAACGCGGTGCGCCTCACGCTGCGCAAGCGCCGCTGGCTGCGGCTGTTCGGCATGCTCGACGACGACCCCGAGGGCGAGCGCTTCGAGGCGCTGGTCCCCGACGAGCAGCAGCGCGAGGACGCGCGCAACCTCTACCGCGCGCTCGAGCACCTGTCGGCCGACGAGCGGAACGCCTTGGTGCTGCGCCACGTCGAGGGCTTCGAGCTCACCGAGGTGGCCGAGGCGTGCGGGGTCTCGCTCGCCACCATCAAGCGCTGGCTGCAGCGGGCCGAGCAGAAGATGAAGGGGATGATGCGATGACGCCGATGCGAGAAGACGTCCGCGCCGCGCTCGGAGACGGACCCGACCCGGCGCGGCGAACGCGCCAGCGGGCGCGGCTGATCGCCGAGGCGCGCGGCAGGCAGGGCCGCTGGTTCAAGGAACTCGCCATCGGCGCGCTCGCGGCTGCGCTCGGCTCGGCAGCGGTCTACGTCGTGTGGCAGCAGCGGGCTCCGGCGGGCCTCGAGGCGCCGAAGAAGGAAGGCAACGCGTTCGTCTTCAACGAGGCGAGCCAGGTGTACCTCGAGCCCGGCGCGCAGGCGCACGTGGTGAAGGCGACCGGCCGCGAGGCCATCGTCGAGCTCGAGCGCGGCGAGCTCACCGTCAGCATCACCAGCGGCCGGAAGAACATCTGGCGCTTCCGCGCCGGAGAGAACGAGGTCGTCGTCCGCGGCACGAAGTTCTCGATGTTGTGGAGGCCGTCCGCCGACGCGCTCGACGTGCAGGTGAGCGAGGGCAAGGTCGAGGTGCACACCGCTGACGGGCAGCTGCGGTTCGTGACCGCCGGCGAGCGGCTCTCGTACACGAAGCCCAAGCGCGAGGAGCACGCCGACGTCGTGCAGGTGGAAGAGGAGCCCGTCGTGCAGCCCGAGCCGGTCGCGCCGAAGAAGACGCCGGCGTCTCCCGCTCCCCCCGCAGGGGAGAGGGCCGGGGTGAGGGGGCAGGTGGGCCCGGGGGAGGAACCGCCACGGCCCGTCGCGATGGTTTCTCCCCAACAGGCGTCGCCGTCACCGTCGGTGCCCGCGAAGGCTCAACCCGAGCTCCGCCCGCTCGTCTCGGAGTGGAAGCGTCACGCCGAGGCCGGCCGCTACGCGAAGGCGGTGGCGCTCGTCGAAGAGCAGGGCCTCGGCGGCGCGCTCGAGGGCGCCTCGGGCGACGACGTCTTCCTCTTCGCCGACGCCGCCCGCCTCGCGCGTCGCGTGGACCTGGGCCGCAAGGCGCTCACGTCGCTGCGCGACCGCTTCAAGGGCAGCCCCGACGCGGCAGAGGCGGCGTTCCGCCTCGGCCGCCTCGAGTTCGACGCCGGCCGCTTCGCCGAGGCGGGCGGCTGGTTCCACATCTACGTGCTCGAGTCTCCGGGGGGCCCCTTCATCGCCGAGGCGATGGGGCGTCGCGTCGACGCGTGGCACCGCGCGAGCGACGACCGCGCCGGGCAGGCCGCGAGCGACTACCTCGGCCGGTACCCGAAGGGCGCGTACGCTCAGCTCGCGAAGCAGGTGCTCGAGAGCCTGTGACGCTGCTCGCCGCCAGCGCGCTCGTGCTGTTCGCGCAGGCGGGCAATGCCGTGCTGCTCATCCACACCTCCGAAGACGGCTGGGCCGCGTTCGAGCAGCGCGTCGCCGCGGAGCTGCAGGCCGGCGGGTTTCACGTCCGCGAGCGAACGGCGAGCATCGACGCCTCGGGCGACGTCGCGGCGCAGCTGTTCGCGCACTGTCGCGACGAAGACGCCATCGCCGCGCTGTGGTTCCGGCCGCGCCCGGACGGCAGCGTCGACGCCTGGGTCGCCGACAAGGTCACCTCCAAGGCCGTGGTGCGCACGTACACGCAGCCCAACAGCGGCGCCGAGCGCGCACGTCTCGCGCTGCGCGCCGTCGAGCTGCTGCACGCGAGCCTCCTCGAGGTGCGGCTGATGGAGCCCTCCGAGGACATGCCCGACCTTCCGCCGCCGCGCCGGTTCGCGCCGCGCCCGCGCGTGCCGCACTGGACGTTCGGCACCGGGGTCGGCGTCGTCTTCACGGGCTTGAGCCTGCGGCCGCAGCCGCTGCTCGAGCTGCGCCTGGGCTACGCGTTCAACGACTGGGTCACGCTCGAAGCGCACGGCATCAGCTCGGTGTTCCCCGCGCGCGTCGAGGCGAGCGACTTCGGCGCCGACGTCGGGCTCGCGCTCATCCGCGCGCTGGTGAGCTTCGTGCCGCCTCCGCTTCGCGGCAGCACCGTCTCGCTCGGCCTGGTGGCGGGCACCGGCGCGCTGATGCTGTGGACGAGCGGGGAAGGGCGCATCACCGGCGTCGAGCTGCAGACCGAGGCGCGCATCGCGTGGCTGCTCTCGGCCGGCGTCGTCGCCGCGGCGCAGGTCAGCGAGGGCATTCGCATCGCGCTGATGCTCACGCCGGGCATCACCGTCCCGGAGATGGCCGTGCAGCTCGCCGGCACCGTCTACACGTCCGTCGGGCGGCCGATCATCGACGTGATGCTGCGCCTGGAGTTCGAGTAGCTGAGGTAGAACGCAGCGCGTGGAGGGAACCACGACGCCCGTCGGCCAGGAGTGGCTCGTCGACTGCAGCGGCTGCCGGCCGCAGGCGCTGCGCGACGTGACGCTGCTGCAGCGGCTGTTCGACGAGCTCATCTCCACGCTTGGCCTCACGGTCGTCGGCGCGCCGCAGTGGCACGTCTTCCCCGGCGAAGGTGGCATCACCGGCCTCACGCTGCTCTCCGAGTCGCACGTCGCGATTCACACGTTCCCCGAGCACGGCTTCGCGGCGCTCTCCGTCTACTCGTGCCGCGACCGCACGGCGCCGGACTTCGAGGGCCTCGTGAAGCGAGCCCTCGAGGCGTCGCACGTCGAGGTTCGAACGCTGCACCGAAAGGCGCGCCCGTGAAGGTCGGGCAGTGCCCCTCCTGCGGAGCCCCCGTCGAGTTCGAGGCGGGCTCGGCGCGCGTGAAGGTCTGCCCGTTCTGCAGCACCGTCGTGGTGCGCGGCACGCAGGGCCTCGAGACGCTCGGCAAGGTCGCCGAGCTCGCCGACACCGAGTCTCCGCTGAAGGTCGGCCTCGGCGGCCGCTACAACGGCACCGGCTTCCGCGTCGCGGGCCGCCTGCAGAAGAGCCACGGCAAGGGCGCGTGGGACGAGTGGCACCTCGAGCTCGACGACGGCCGCACCGCGTGGCTCTCCGAGTCCGAGGGCGCCTGGAACATCATGTTCGAGGCGGGCGACGCGGGCTTAGGGCCCATCGAGCACTTCAAGCCGCTCACGCCGTTCAGCGTGCGCGACAAGCGCTTCGTCGTCGAGGAGGTCGGCGAGGCGACGACGGTCTCCGCCGAGGGCGAGCTCCCCGACTTCCACACGCGCCACCCGTACGTCGACGCCACCGGCCCGGGCGGAGTCTTCGGCTCCGTCGACTACGGCGGCGCGCGGCCCGTGATGTACGTGGGCCACTCGGTCACGCTCGAGCAGCTCGGCTTCGCGAAGAGCGACCTGCAGCCCACGCCGCGCAAAGAGGCGCTCGCGCAGGCGCGCTGCACGAACTGCAACGGCCCGCTCGAGCTGAAAGCTCCCGACCGCGCGAAGCGTGTCGCCTGCCCGTACTGCGGCGCGCTGCTCGACGTCGCGGCGGGAAAGCTCCAGCTGCTGCAGCTGCTGGAGAAGCCCCCGTACGAGCCGCGCGTCCCGCTCGGCGCGAAGGGGCGCATCAAAGACGTCGAGTGGACGGTGCTCGCCTTCCTCATCCGCAGCTGCCGCGTCGAGGGCACGCGCTACCCGTGGGACGAGTACCTGCTGTGGAACCGGGAGCACGGCTTCCGCTGGCTGATGATGGCGAACGGGCACTGGACCTTCCTCACGCCCATCCCCGCCGGCGACTGCCTGTTCGGCATCCGCGTCGTGAAGCACGGCGGCACCTCGTACAAGCAGTACCAGTCGGTGATGACCACGACCGACTGGGTCTCGGGCGAGTGCTACTGGGAGGTCGAGGCCGGCGAGCAGGGCTTCGCGCAGGAGTTCATCGACCCGCCGAAGTCCATCAACGTCGACCAGACCGAGCACGAGGCGACCGTCACGCTCGGCGAGATGCTGACGCGCGACCAGGTGGTGAAGGCGTTCAACCTCACCAAGCCGCTGCCGTGGCCGCAGGGCATCGCGCCGGCGCAGGCGAACCCGTGGTCCGAGCGGTCGAACGAGGCGTGGAAGTGGAGCGGCATCTGGGCCGGCGTGCTGCTCCTCGTCTTCATCGCCTTCTCCGCGATGGGCACCAGCGGCACGCTCTTCAACAAGTCGTTCAGGCCGCCGCCCGACGCGAAGCCCGGCTCACCCGAGGCGATGGCGTTCAGCGAGCCGTTCGAGATTCCGAAGCAGACGCCGCTCGAGGTCGAGGTGCGCTGCCCGAGCCTGTCGAACTCGTGGTGCGGCGTTCAGATCGACCTGGTGAACGAGAAGACCGACGAGGTCATCAGCGTCTACGCCGAGCCGAGCTACTACTTCGGCTCCGACAGCGACGGCAGCTGGTCCGAGGGCGGCATCACCGCGAGCAAGGAGACCGACGAGGTCGACCCCGGCACCTACGTGCTGCGCGCCACGCCGACGTGGGACAAGCCGCTGACCGAGTACGGCGTCGAGGTCTCGGCGAGCGGAGGCCCGGGCGCCTGCTGCTTCCTCTTCTTCCTCGTCGCGCTGTTCCTCTACCCCATCATCTGCATCGCCGCGGCCAGCCAGCTCGAGACGCGGCGCTGGGAGGACAGCGTCTTTCAGCCGTCCGCATTCAACGCCGCACGTCGCGAAGCGGAAGGCGCAGCCGGACGCGGAGCAGGGGCGACGTCGTCGCCCCGTCAGACGGGCGGCCAGGGAAACGGAGCGAGCACATGATGAAGTACCTCGGCGGGCTGCTGGTGCTCTTGTACACCGCGGCGGTCGCGCTCGGCTTCAACCGCTTCCCCGACGACGACCGCGGCAAGCTGCCGCCCAGCGTGCGCGCGGCGCCGGGCGGACTGCTCATGTGGCACACCGGATTCATGGGAGGAAAGTGATGGGACTCGAGTTCTTGGGCAAGGCGCTGGTGACCTCCGTCGTCTTCTCGCTCGTCGGCATGGCGGTCTTCGTCGCGGGCTTCTTCGTGCTCCGCTTCCTGCTGCCGATGGACATCAAGAAGGAGATCGAGCACGACCAGAACACCGCGCTCGGCATCATCATCGGCAGCTTCGTGCTGGGCCTCGCGTTCATCGTGGGCATGGCGATTCACGGCTAGCCTTGGAACGCCTCAGGCGGGCGCCTCGCTCGACCCCTCGAGCGAAGCACCCGCCTTCAGTCACCGCTCCTCGAGCTTTGAAGTTACGGAGACGGATTCACGCGAAGCGTCCCCGCGCCGGTCGTCTGCACCAGCAGGTAGACGGCGCCCATCGGGTCGGTGGCGACGAAGACGTTCGCGAAGCTGCCCGGCGCGAGCACCGGCAGGTTGAACGCGATGTCGATGGTGCCGTTCGCCTCGGCGTCGAAGCCGACGCGGTACGACGACGACGCCAGGTCCGGAAGCCGCGCCGCCTCACCGAAGCCGATGTTCGGAGCCAAGAGCAGGTTGCCGGTCGACCTCACCGCGTAGAGGTCTCCGCGCGTCACGGTCGGAGCGACGTGGATGACGTTCAGCCGGATGTCCGTCTGCATGTTGATGCCGGTCGCGTCGTCCTCGAGCACGCGCGCGGTGATGTTCGCGAGGTCCGCGTACGCCGCCACCGTGTACGCCTTGCCGGGGAGCAGCTTCACGCCGTTCGCGTTGATGACCGCGCTCGACGGGGCCGCGCCGGCCGCGGTGACCGCGAGGTTGTACGTGCCGCTGGCGACGGTCAGCGTCGAGGTGCTGGTCGCGTACGCGAGGTTGTTCACCACCCTCGCGCCGTTCGCGTAGACGTCGACGTTCGGAGCGTTGCGCGAGAGGTGAATCACGCGGAGCTTCGACGTCGCCTTCTCGATGCGCGCCGTGGTGGCGCCGTCGAGCTGCGCGAGCGCGAAGACGCTGCCGCTCATGTCCTGCGTGACGAAGACGTTCGCGACGGTGCCGCCGCTCAGGCCTGGCAGCTCGAACCACAGCTCCGGGTTCGCGTCGTTGTTGGTGTCGACGCCGACCGTGTACGCGCCCGCCGGGACGTCGAGCGGGTCGGACACCGCGCCGTACGGCACGTCGGCGAGCAGCGGCTGCGCCATGCCGTTCGCGCCGAGCGTGAACAGGTCGACCGTGCCGACCGCCGGCGCCGCGTGAATCGCACGGATGCGGATCTTGTCGGCCGCGAGGTTCGTCGCGCCGTTCTCGAAGAACAGCGCCTTGAGCGAGCTGGTGCCGATCGCGACCGCCGTGTACTTGCCGCCGCCGTTGAGCTGCAGCCCCGCCGCGGTCAGCGCCGGCGCCGACGCGCTCGCGCCGATGTCGAGCTTGTGCGTGCCCGCGCCGATCGACGTGAACGGAGTGCTCTGCGTGAACGACACCTGCGCGCCGCCGTAGGCTTCAGCCCCGTCGATGAACGCCTTCACCGCCGGAGCGCTCGGCGACAGGTGCAGCACGCGCAGCTGCGCGACCTGCGGGTCGATGCGCGCCGTCGTCGCTCCCAAGAGCTGCGCGAAGAGGAACGGGTTGCCGCCCGCGTCGAGCACCGCGAACACGTTCACGATGCTCCCCCGCGGCAGCGCCGGCACCGAAAACGTGAGGTCGGGAGTGCGGTCGAGGTTCACGTCGAGGCCGACGGTGAACGCCTCGGGAGAGAGGTCGACCGCGGCCGCCGCCGTGCCGTAACGCAGGTTCTCCGCGATGGGGATCGGTGTGCCCGTGGCGGGCACCTGGAACACGTTCACCGTGCCGACGCCGTCGGCGGCGTGAATCACGCGCACGCGGACGTTGCTGGTCGCGAGCCCGCGCAGGTCGTTCTCGAGCGCGTTGAGCTGCAGCGCCGCGACCTTGCCGAACGCGAAGACGGTGTAGTCGCGGTCCTCGTCGAGCTGCACGCCCTTCGCCTCGAAGACCGCCTGCGAGACCGGAGTGCCCGTCGCGGTGAGCTGCAGATCGATCTTGCCCGCGGGCGCCTTCACCTCCGCGGTGCCGGACGGGAACGACAGGTTCGTCACCGCCTTCACCTGCTTGTTCACGTACGCGTCGACGGCGGGAGCGTCGGGCGAGAGGTGCAGCACGCGCACGCGCGCGGTGGGGCCCTCCATCATCGGGGGCGGTTCGATCATCATGCCTTCGCCGCAGCCGCTGAGCGCCAGCAGCAGCGGGACGAGGGTTGCGCAGTAGGGGTATTTGCGGTTCACCGTGGGTCTCCTTGAGGAGTCCACCCGACGGGGTGGATTGTGGAGACGTACGGGGACCTACGGAGCCCGTTTCCAGAGCGATTTCAGAGGGTTTTCAGAGGGTCCAACCTCGCGAAGTCGACCCCCGACAACGGCAGAAAAAAGAGGTCTCAATCGAGGCGAAATTCGCCGCCGAGGGCTCAGGGCCGCAGGACGTAGTTCTTCCAGTTGTCCTGCTTGCCCCAGTACGTCGTGCCGTTCATCGCGGCGAACGCGGCGTACTCGAGGGTGGGCGCGTCGCCGCTGAACGTGCGGCCGGTGAGGTCGACGCCCCAGCGCTCGTGGGTGCCGTCGAGCCTGCCCTCGTACTGCGCGTACGTGGTGTTCGTCGTCTTCCAGCCGTCGATCGTCCACACGATGCCGACGCGCTTCTCGAACGCGAGGTTCTTCACCGAGAGGTCAACCCAGTAGCCCCAGTCGCGGTAGTAGCGGCGCGACGGGCCGCTCGGCGTCACCGTCACCTCGACGCCGGACTCGTTCCGGAAGACGCCGTCGGCGAGGCGGCGCACCACGGACTCGTCGTCGAGGCGCGCGCGCGACTGCGTGAGCACGTCTTCGCTGCCGACCTCGGGGACACCGCACGCGCTGAGCACTGCGACGAACGCGACGACTCGCTTGAACATGGACCGCGCGGGCTACTTCAGCGTGCGCGCCTGCGCAACCGCGGCGCGAGAGTTGCCTGCACCGGTGACACATGAACACGCAGACGACCTCGCGCGCAGAAGCTGCGCCCGAAGGCACCCCTCGCGCAATCCGGTGGATCCTCGGAGCCCTGCTCGGCTTCCTCGCGCTCAACGCCTTCGGCGGCGCCTGGTACGGGCTGTCGGGCGCTCCGAACGTTCCGCGTGAGTGGCTCGAGGGCAGCCCGTTCTCGAGCTACCTCATCCCCAGCCTGTTCCTCGGCGTCGTGGTCGGCGGCGCGTGCCTGGCCGCGTGCATCGGAGTGCTGCGAAAGTCGCGCTTCACTCCGCCCCTGGCGATGTCGGCGGGCGTGCTGCTGCTGGCGTGGATCGCGGTGCAGGTCGCCCTCATCGGCTGGGTCTCGTGGCTGCAGCCTGCCGTGGCCATCTGCGGCGCGGTCATCGTGCTGCTCGCCGCTCCGCTCGTGCCGCGAGAGCCGCCGCGCGCCGCGGCGCGCTGAGCGTCTTCGACCAGCCACGCCGCCGCGTCTCGACTAAGAGGGCGTCCGCGTGAAGCGGGTGGGCATCATCGGCGGCGGCATCTCGGGGCTCATCCACGCCCACGTGCTCGCGAAGAACGGCTTCTCCACCACCGTCTTCGAGCAGGGGCCGCGCGTCGGCGGCGTCTGGTCGGTGGCATACCCGGGCGTGCGCCTGCAGAACGTCGACTTCCAGTACCACCTCTCCGAGGTGCCCTGGCCCGAGCGCCCGCACTTCCACCCCAGCGGCGAGCAGATCCGCGCGTACTGGGAGCACGTCGCCCAGCGGCTGAAGCTCGACGTGCGCCTCGAGACCGAGGTCGTCTCTGCCGAGCCGACCGCCGACGGGTGGCGCGTCGTCACCCGCCGCGGCGCCCAGACCGAAGAACACGCGTTCGACCGGCTCGTCACCGCGGTCGGGCAGTACACCCAAGGCAAGCACCGCCCGCGCTTCGAGGGTGAAGAGCGCTTCGGCGGCCCCATCGGCACCGAGCGCGACGTGCGCGAGCTCGAAGCGTTCGCGGGCCAGCGCGTCGTCGTCGTGGGCTTCGGTAAGAGCGCGCTCGACATGGCGACGCTCGCCTCCGAGCAGGGCGCGCAGGTGCACCACGTCTTCCGCACGCCGCGCTGGGTGCTGCCGCAGCGGCTGCTCGGCCTGCACTCGAGCTGGTTCATCTTCAACCGCTTCGGCTCGGTGATGATGACGAGCTGGGCGCACCCGACGGCGCTCGAGCGGTTCCTTCACGGGCCGCTGGGCGGCGTGGTGCACGGCTTCTGGAAGATGCTCGCGTGGCTGGTGCGCTGGCACTGCGAGCGAGAGGCGGCGGGCACCGGCGCGCAAGGCCTGGCTCGCGTGCGCGCGGTGCTGCCGAGCCACCCGCTGCTGCCCGACCTCCGCTCGGCCACGGCGCTGATGCCGCACGGGTACCTGGGCCGCGTCGCGCGCGCGGAGATCGTCCCGCATTGCTCCGAGGTCGAGCGCTTCGAGCCGGGCGCCGTCGTGCTGAAGAACGGCGAGCGCGTCGCGTGCGACCGGGTGGTGCTGTCGGTCGGCTCCGAGCGGCCGCGGTTCCCGTTCTTCCCCGCGCCGCTGCGCGAGCTGCTCGAGAAGGAGGAGGACGGCGTGCAGCTCTACCGTCACCTCGTGCATCCGCGCATCGACCGGCTCGGCTTCGCCGGCTTCAATCACGGCTTCCTGCACGTGCCCGCGGCCGAGGTCGGCGCGCAGTGGCTCGCGTGCGTCTGGAACGGCCGCCTCGAGCTGCCGCCGGTCGACGCGATGGAGCAGAGCATCGAGCGCGTGCGCGCGTGGAAGCGCAAGCACATCGCGTTCGAGCCCTCGCGGTCCTGCGCCATCAACACGCGGTACCAGCAGTACCTCGACATCCTGCTCGCCGAGCTGGGCGTGTCGCCGTACCGGAAGCTGCCGAACGTGGTGGCCGAGCTGTTCGCGCGGTACGGCGCCGCCGACTACGCGGGGGTCACCGAGCGCGTGCTGAAGCGCGGCGACGGGAAGCTCCGCTCGCTGCCGCTCGATGCCTGAGCAGGCCGCTCCGCGTGAGCGCGGGCGTCTCGTCACGCCTGCTGCAGCACCGCCTGCAGGCTGTCGAGGTCGATCGGCTTCGTCAGGTGCGCGTCGAAGCCCGCCCTGAGCGCCCGCGCCTTGTCTTCGGGCTGTCCGTAGCCGGACAGCGCGATCATCCGCACCGACTTGCCCATCTTGCGCCGCACCGCCTCCGCGACGCCGTAGCCGTCGAGCCCCGGCAACCCGATGTCGACGAGCGCGAGGTCGGGCTTCGAGTCGACGATGAGGTCGAGGCCGCTCGTGCCCTCGGCCGCCGCCTTCACCTGGTGGCCCTCGTCGACGAGCAGCTCGGAGAGCATCTCGCGCAGGTCCCGGTTGTCCTCGATGACCACGATGTTCAGCGCGCTGGCTGGCGCGGGCCTCGGCTCCGGAGCGGACGCGACGTCTGCCACGGTCGCGACCGGCAGCGACACGATGAACGAGGTGCCCTTGCCCAGGCCGTCGCTCTTCGCGCGCACCGTGCCGCCGTGCAGCTCGACGAGCGTACGCACCAGCGTGAGCCCCAGGCCCAGGCCGCCCTGCGCGCGATCGATGGTGGTGTCCACCTGCGAGAAGAGCTCGAAGATCTTCTCGAGCTCGTCGGGCGCGATGCCGATGCCGGTGTCCCTCACGACGAGCTCGGCGCCGGCGTCGGTCACCCGCACCGTCACCTCGATCGTGCCGCCCTCGGGCGTGTACTTCAGCGCGTTGGTCAGCAGGTTCGTCGCGACCTGCTCGATGCGCATCACGTCGGCATCGACCCACACGGGCCGGTCGATGAACGCGCGCTTCACCGTCATGCGGCGCGCGGCGACCCACTCGTCGAGCGTGCCGATCGCCCGGTCGACCACCTCGCGCAGGTCGGCGACGCGCTTCGCGAGCTGAATCTTCCCCGACGTCACGCGCGAGACGTCGAGCAGGTCGTCGACCAGGCGCGCGAGCAGGCGCGTCTGCCGGTGCACCATGTCGAGGTGCCGCTCGCGGTCTTTCTGCGACTCGCCGCGCGACAGCTTCTCGCTCGCGAACAAGATCGCGCCGAGCGGGTTGCGAAGCTCGTGACCGAGCATGGCGAGGAACCGGTCGCGCATCTCGATGGCTCGCCGGGCCTCGTACTGCTTCTCGCGCGCCCGCAGCGCCGCGCGCACCGCCGAGACCATCGTGCGCGTCTGCACCGGACGGTCGAGCATCGTGACGTTGCCCAGCTCGGCGAGGCTCTGCAGCGGCCGCGTCGCCGCGACGACGCCGTGACCGCTCATCACCACGAACGGAAAGTCCGACCAGGCCGGCTGCCGCGCCACCGTCTTCGCCAGCACCTCGACCACGGCGGGGGTCAGCGCCTCCTCGGTGATGATCGCCATGCCGAGGCCCTGCTCGACGTGCCGCGCCAGCTCGGCCCCGTCGGTGAACGGACGACAGACCAGGCCGCGCTCCGTGAGGAGGCGGCAGATCAGCTCGCAGTCCCGCCCCGTCGGGGCGAGCACCGCGATGTCGTACGAGTCAACGCTTGCCGGGCTCATGGACGTCGGGGTTGGACACCTTGAAGTAGGGCACTCCGGTGAGCACGCCGTGGAACTCCTTCAGCGGCTCGCCGACCTTGAGGCCGGAGGTGCCCATCGTCAGCTCGCGGATGCTCGACTCGTGGCGGCCGGACCGCTTCTTCAGCATCGAGATCGCCTTGTGGACACTGCCCTGCGCCTCGAAGAACCGCAGCAGGATGAGGCTGTCCGCCACGTAGGTGACGTCGATCGGGCTCTGCATGTTTCCGACGAGGCCGTGCTGCGCCATCACCATCATCGTCACCACGCCCTTGTGCGCGAGGTACGAGAGCAGCTCGTGCAGCTGGATGGCGAGGAACTTCTCGTCGGGCATGGCGTTCAGGTAGCCATTCAAGCTGTCGATCGCCACGAAGCCGATGCCGCGCTCGACCTCGTCGCGCACCGCGTGCGCGAGCTCGTCCGGTGACATCTCGGCCGGGTCGATCTGCCGCAGCGTGAGCCGGCCTGCCTTGAGCTCGGGCTCGATGTCGAGGCCGATCGACCGTGCGCGCGCGAGCAGCGTGGCGCGGCCTTCGTCGAAGCAGAAGATGGCGGCCCCGCGGCCTTCGCGCGCCGCCGCGACCGCGTAGTGCACCATCACCGTCGACTTGCCCGCGCCGGCGGGCCCGAGCACGAGCGTGCTGGTGCCGGCGTCGAGGCCGCCGCCCGTCAGGGCGTCGAGCTCCTTGAGGCCGCTGGAGAGCGGCTGGCGCCGCAGCTCGTGCGGGTGCTCCGAGGCGATGAGGCGCGGGTAGACGGTGAGCCCGCCCGTCTCGATCTTGTAGTCGTGGTAGCCGCCGCGGAACTTGAGGCCGCGCAGCTTCGTGATGCGGATGCGGCGCCGCTCGGTGCCGTAGCTCTGCGGCAACTGCTCCAGCTGGATGACGCCGTGCGCGAGGCTCTGCAGCTGCGTGTCGCCGTCGGGGCCGGTGCGATCGTCGAGCAGCATCACGGTCGTCTTCCGGCCGACGAAGTACTGCTTGAGCTGCAGAATCTGCCGCCGGTACTGCGCCTGGTTCTGCGACAGCGTGCGAATCTCGGAGAGCGAGTCGAACACCACCCGGTTCGGCTTCACGTCGTCGACCACCGCGAGCAGCGTCTTCATGATCTCCCGCAGCTCGACCTCGGCGGGGTGGAAGACGGTGTTGTCGGTGCCGAGCTGCAGCGACGCCTCGACCGCGGACAGCTCGTAGAGGCTGATGCGCGAGAGGCTCCAGCCGTGGCTCGCCGCGACGGAGTTGATCTCCTCCTTCGTCTCGGACAGCGACACGTACAGCGTCTTCTCGTCGTTCTCGACGCCGGCCAGCAGGAACTGGAGGCCGAGGGTCGTCTTGCCGACACCCGGGTCGCCCTGCACGAGGTAGATGCGCTCGCGCGGCAACCCTCCGGTGAGAATGTCATCGAGCCCGGCGACTCCCGTGCTGACGCGATCAGGTTTGGCAGAGGACATACGACGTAAGTCACTAGCATGACGGGTAGACCCCGCGCGGACCTCGAACACGATGTTACCGATCGGGAACGGTTTCGAAGTACGACCGCACGGCGTCAGCCGGTCTTCAGCAGCTCTTCACGCGCCGGGCTGAACAGCGGCGGCGCCGCGGCGCCCTGCCTCTCGCCGGAGACGTCGATCATCACGCCCCGCAGCTTCACCGGAATCCCCTTCGCGCCGACGATCACCTTCACGTAGTCGCGCAGCCAGCGCGTCTGGCCGTCGCGCGTCCGGGCGCGGTACTCGAACACGTGGTCGCGCTTCTTCGCGGTCGCCAGGGCGCAGTACGCGATGGCCTCTTCGCGGTCCTCCGGCGCCACCACGTGGTCCGCCCAGAAGGTGAGCTCCTTCGTCCAGCGGCTGCGGCCGTGACCGAGGACCTTCTCGGCCGACGCGCTCACGAAGCTGAACGCGAAGGTCATGGCGTCGCCTTCCCAGACGATGGCGTCGGGCCCGAACTCCTCAATGGCCCGCTGCTCGACGTCGCTGATCGGGTCGGTGTCACGTCCAAAGACGGCCTTCAGCTTCGAGTCGCGGTTCATGTGCAGCTCCTCATGGGGACGCCAGTGCCGCATCGCTTCGGGCGGGCGACGTGACCGGTTCGTTGTTCGCTCGGGTGATGACGCCCGGCAGCTCGACGTGGAACGTGCTCCCGCGCCCGGGCAGCCCTTGCGACTCCACCCAGATTCGCCCGCCGTGCTGCAGCACGATGCCCTCGGCGATGGTGAGGCCCAGGCCCAGGCCGCCGTAGCGCGCGCCGTGCGCCTGGCCGAAGCGCTCGAAGATCTGCCGCTGCTTCTCCTTCGGCACTCCCACGCCCTGGTCGCTGACCCAGAAGTGCACCCGGTCTCCGGCGCGCTTCGCGCCGAGCACGACCTCGCCGCCGTCGGGCGAGTACCGCACCGCGTTCGAGAGCAGGTTCGTGAGCACCTGGTCGAGGCGCCCGCGGTCTCCGCGCAGCTTGAGGCCCTGCGGCACCTCGCAGCGGAAGACGTGCCGCTCGGAGCTGCCGTCGACGCGCTCGTGCACCTCGCTCGCCAGCTGCGCGACGTCGAGCTCCTCGACGTCCAGCTCCAGCCGCCCGCTCTGCAGGCGCGTCACGTCGAGCAGGTCTTCCACCAGCCGGTGCATGCGGTTCACCTGGCGGGCGAGCAGCGCGAGCGTCTTCGGCGAGATCTCGGCCTTCTCCGGCGTCACCTTGCGCAGCGCCAGCTTCGCCGCCGTCAGCGGCGAGCGCAGCTCGTGTGAGGCCGCGGCCAGGAAGTCGTCCTTCGCCTGGTTCGCGAGCTGCAGCTGCTTCTCCTTCTCCAGCAGCGTCTGCTCGGCCGTCTTGCTGCGATCGATGTCGGCGGCGCTGACGAGCCAGCCCGCGGTCGGGTCGTCCTTCGGCACGCCGTGCAGCGAAGACCAGCGCCACACGTTGCCGTGCTTGAGTCGGCACTCGAGCTGAAAGGGCTCGGCGCTCTTCTGGGCCGCGGCCCAGGTCACCTCGACGCGCGGGCGATCTTCCGGGTGCAGCGCGTCGATGAAGGTCGCTCCGGCGGGCGCGAACTGCGGCACGCAGGCCAGCGCGCGCCGGTTCGCGTAGTGGCACCGGCCGTCGCCGGTCATCGCCCAGACGCAGACCGGCATCGCCTCGACGAGCTCCTGGAAGCGCTCCTCGTTCTGCCGCTGCAGCGCCTCGCGCTCCTTCTTGCGCAGCTGCTCACCCTGCAGCTCGACGAGCTTCGTCTTGCGGAACAGCTCGATGAAGACCGACACCTTCGCGCGCAGCACGTTCGCGTCGAACGGCTTCACCAGGTAGTCGACCGCGCCCTGCTCGTAGCCGCGGAAGATGTGCTCGGCCTCGCGCGAGAGCGCCGTGAGGAAGATGATCGGCAGGCTCTTCATCGACGGCCGCTCGCGGATGATCTGCGCCACGCGGAAGCCGTCGAGCCCCGGCATCTGCACGTCGAGCAGCACCAGCGCGTACTCGCGCTCGAGCAGCTTCCACAGCGCCTCCTCGCCGGAGGTCGCCTTCACCAGGTTGACCTTCAGCGGCTCGAGCACCGCCTCGAGCGCCGTGAGGTTCGACATGCGGTCGTCCACCAGCAGCACGCTGACGGGGACCGCGGCCGCCGCTCGAGCGGCCGAAGTGGCCGCCTCACCTGGCTGTTCCACTCCGGCTGCGGGCATCTACTTCCTCTTCATCCAGAGCTTGAGGAGCTCGACGAGCTTCTCCGAGTCGACCGGCTTCGGGAGGTAGTCCGACGCGCCCGCGTTGATGCACCGGTCGCGATCGTCTTTGAGCGCCTTCGCGGTCACCGCGATGATCGGCAGCGAGACGAACTTCGGGTTCTTGCGGATGTGCCGCATCGTCTCGTACCCGTCCATCTCGGGCATCATCACGTCCATCAGCACGAGGTCGTAGTGCGGGTTCGTCTCGAGGGCCTCGAGCGCCTTCTTCCCGTTGCTCGCGTGCTCCACCCCGATGGCGTGGCTCTCGAGCACGCTGGTGAGCGCGAAGATGTTGCGCACGTCGTCGTCGACGACGAGCACCTTCTTGCCGGCGAGGTCGGCATCGGCGCTCTGGTTCGCCGCGGCGAGCTGCTTCACGCGCTCGGGCAGCTTCTCGGGCACGCGGTGCAGGAACAGCGACGCGTCGTTCAAGAGCTCGTCGGGCGAGTTGAGGGCCCGCTTCACGATGACGGAAGCGGCGTAGCGCTTGAGGCGGGCCTCCTCCTTCGCCGAGAGCTCCTTGCTCGTGTACACGATGACGGGCAGGTCGCGGTACCGGTCCTGCCGCTTGATGTCCTCGAGCAGGCCGACGCCGTCGATGTCGGGCAAGAGCAGGTCGAGCACGATGCAGTCGAACGGGTCGGTCGCGAGCGCCGCGAGCGCCTCCTGGCCGGTGCGCGCGATGGTCACCTTCACGTCCTCGCCGTCCTTGAACAGCTCGGCGATGCCGTTGGCCTGGGTGTCGTCGTCCTCGACGAGCAGCAGGAGGCGCACGGAGCGGTCGATGAAGCTCGAGATGTGGCTGAGCGCGCCTTCGAGCGCCTCTTTCGTCACGGGCTTCTCGAGGTACGCGAGCGCGTTCAGCGTCGCGCCGCGCTGCTCGCGGTCGACCACCGAGATGACGTGCACGGGGATGTGCCGCGTGCGCGGGTTGCGCTTCAACCGATCGAGAATCGAGAAGCCGTCCATCACCGGCAGCTGGATGTCGAGCGTGATGGCGTCGGGCTTGAGCTCGTTCGCCAGCGCGAGGCCGGTGTCGCCGCGCGTCGCGACGACGACCTTGAAGCCCTTCTCGCGCGCCATGCCGAGGAGGATCTTCGCGAACTTCACGTCGTCTTCGATGACGAGCAGCACCCGATCTCCTTCGCGGATGTGCTCTCGGTCGTCCTTGATCTCGGTCGAGATGCGGTACGGCTCGGGCTCGACCGCGCCGCTGAGCAGGTTGGCGCCCGGGTGCACCACCGGCTCGGCGGCCTCCTGCTCCTGCTCCGCCGCGGCCGACTCGACCGCCCGCTGCGCGAGCCGGTTGTGGCCCTCTGCTTCGTCCGACCGTCCCGAGCCCGAGTACTCGTCGGGCATGTACAGCGTGAACGTGCTGCCGCGGCCCGGCGCGCTCTCGACGTGAATCTCGCCGCCGAGCAGGCGCGAGATCTCCCGGCTGATCGAGAGGCCGAGCCCCGTGCCGCCGTACTTGCGCGCGGTGCTGCCGTCGGCCTGCTGGAACGCCTCGAAGATGAGCTTCTGCTTGTTCTTCGCGATGCCGATGCCGGTGTCCTCGACCTCGAACGCCAGCACGCGCCTCGCCTTGTGCAGCGCATCGTGCTCGAGGCCCTTGCGGCGGTCGACCACCTTCATGCGCAGCTTCACCGTGCCGCGCTCGGTGAACTTGAACGCGTTCGACAGCAGGTTCTTCAAGACCTGCTGCAGCCGCTGCGGGTCGGTGAAGATCGTCTGCGGCGCGCCGTGGTCGACCACCACCGAGAAGTCGAGCTTCTTCTCGTCGGCGACCGCGGTGAACTGCCGCTCCATCGCCGCCTGCACCTCTTTGAGCTGCACGTGGCGCGGCTCGACCTGCATCTTGCCGGCCTCGACCTTGGAGAGATCGAGGATCTCGTTGATCAGCGTGAGCAGGTCGCCGCCCGAGGCGTGAATCGTCTGCGCGTATTCGATTTGCTTCTGCGTGAGGTTCGCCTCTTTGTTGTCGGCGAGCAGCTTCGCGAGGATGAGCAGCGAGTTCAGCGGCGTGCGCAGCTCGTGTGACATGTTCGCGAGGAACTCGCTCTTGTACTTGGAGATGAGCTGCAGCTGCTCGGCCTTCTCCTCGAGGCTGGCGCGCGCCAGCTCGACCTCGCGGTTCTTCACCTCGACGTTGCGGTTCTGCTCTTCGAGCAGCTTCGCCTTCTCTTCCAGCAAGAGCTTCTGCTTCTCGAGCTCGGTGTTCGACTTCTTGAGCTCCTCCTGCTGCGCGGTGAGCTCCTTCGACTGAGACTGCAGCTCCTGCGTCAAGCCCTGCGACTGCTGCAGCAGCTCTTCGGTGCGCATGTTCGCCATGATCATGTTGAGCACGACGCCGATGCTCTCCATGAGCTGGTCCAGGAAGATCTGGTGAATCGCGCTGAACGGGTGGAACGAGGCGAGCTCGATCACCGCCTTCACGTTGCCCTCGAACACCACCGGCAGGGTGATGATGTTGAGCGGCGAGCTCTCGCCCAGGCCGGTCACGATCTGCACGTGATCCGACGGCACCCGGGTGAGGAGGATGGGCTTCTTCTCCAGCGCGCACTGCCCGACGATGCCCTCGCCCGGGCGGAAGCGGTTCGCGAGGCCCTTGCGCTCTTTGTACGCGTAGCTCGCGGTGAGCTTGAGCACCGGCGTCGAGCCCTCCGTGTCCATCAGGAAGAACGCGCCGTGGTGCGCCGACACCAGCGGAGTCAGCTCGCTCATGATGAGCCGCGACACCGAGTCCAGGCTCTTCTGGCCCTGCATCATCCCGGAGAACTTCGCCAGGTTCGTCTTCAGCCAGTCCTGTTCCTGGTTCTTCTGCGTGGTGTCACGCAGGTTGGTGATCATCTGGTTGATGGTGTCTTTGAGGCCCGCGACCTCGCCGGCAGCCGTCACCGCGATGCTCCGCGTCAGGTCGCCCTTCGTCACGGCGGTCGCGACCTCGGAGATGGCGCGCACCTGCGTGGTCAGGTTTCCGGCGAGCTGGTTCACGTTGTCGGTCAGCTGCCGCCACGTGCCCATCGCGCCCGGCACCTTCGCCTGTCCGCCGAGGCGGCCCTCGATGCCGACCTCCGAGGCGACCGTGCTCACCTGGTCGGCGAAGGTCGACAGCGTCGTCGTCATGTTGTTGATGGTGTCGGCCAGCGCGGCGATCTCTCCCTTCGCGTCGACGCCGATCAGCTTCTGCGTCAGGTCGCCGTTCGCGACGGCGGTCACGACCTTCACGATGCCGCGCACCTGGTTCGTCAGGTTCGAGGCCATGAAGTTCACGTTGTCGGTGAGGTCCTTCCACGTGCCGGCGACGCCGGGCACGCGCGCCTGGCCGCCGAGCTTCCCTTCGACGCCGACCTCGCGGGCGACCGTGCTCACCTGCTCGGCGAAGGTCGACAGCGTGTCGGTCATGTTGTTGATGGTCTCGGCGAGCGCCGCGACCTCGCCCTTCGCGTCGATCTGCAGCTTCTGCCGCAGGTCGCCGTTCGCGACCGCGGTGACGACCTTCACGATGCCGCGCACCTGGGTCGTCAGGTTGCGCGCCATGTGGTTCACGTTGTCGGTGAGGTTCTTCCAGACGCCGTCGACGCCCTGGACTTCGGCCTGGCCGCCCAGCTTGCCCTCGGTGCCGACCTCCTTCGCGACGCGCGCCACCTCGCTCGCGAACGAGTTCAGCTGATCGACCATCGTGTTGATGGTGTTCTTCAGCTCGAGGATCTCGCCCTTCACGTCGACGGTGATCTTCTTGGAGAGATCGCCCTTGGCGACCGCCGTCGTGACCAGCGCGATGTTGCGGACCTGGTTGGTCAGGTTCGACGCCATCGAGTTCACGTTGTCGGTGAGCTCTTTCCACGTGCCGCTGACGCCGGGCACCTGCGCCTGGCCGCCCAGCTTTCCTTCGCTGCCGACCTCTTTCGCGACGCGGGTGACCTCCGAGGCGAAGGCGCGGAGCTGATCGACCATCGTGTTGATGGTGTTCTTGAGCTCGAGGATCTCGCCCTTCACGTCGACGGTGATCTTCTGCGAGAGGTCGCCGTTCGCGACGGCGGTGGTGACCTTCGCGATGTTGCGGACCTGGTCCGTCAGGTTGCCGGCGAGGACGTTCACGTTGTCGGTGAGGTCCTTCCACGTGCCGCTGACGCCGGGCACCTGCGCCTGGCCGCCCAGCTTGCCCTCGGTGCCGACCTCCTTCGCGACGCGCGTCACTTCGGAGGCGAAGGCGCGGAGCTGATCGACCATCGTGTTGATGGTGCTCTTCAGCTCGAGGATCTCGCCTTTGACGTCGACGGTGATCTTCTTGGTGAGGTCTCCGTTCGCGACGGCGGTCGTGACGAGCGCGATGTTGCGGACCTGGTTGGTCAGGTTCGACGCCATCGAGTTCACGTTGTCGGTGAGCTCTTTCCAGACGCCGCTGACGCCGCGGACGTCGGCCTGTCCACCGAGGCGGCCTTCGGTGCCGACCTCCTTCGCGACGCGCGTCACTTCCGAGGCGAAGCCGCGGAGCTGATCGACCATCTGGTTGATGGTGTCTTTGAGCGCGAGGACCTCGCCCTTCGCGTCGACGGTGATCTTGCGCGAGAGGTCGCCGTTCGCGACGGCGGTCGAGACGTCGGCGATGTTTCGCACCTGCTCGGTGAGGTTGTTCGCGAGCAGGTTCACGTTGTCGGTGAGGTCTTTCCAGGTGCCGGCGACGCCGGGCACCACGGCCTGCGCCCCCAGGCGGCCTTCGACGCCGACCGTGCGCGCGACGTTGGTCACCTGCTCGGCGAAGACGCCGAGGGTCTTCGTCATGTTGTTGAGCGTGTCGGCCAGCGCGGCGATCTCGCCCTTCGCTTCGACGCCGACGAGGCGCTGGCTCAGGTCTCCGTTGGCGACGCTGGTGACGACCTTCACGATGCCGCGCACCTGGGTCGTCAGGTTCGAGGCCATCTGGTTCACGTTGTCGGTGAGGTCCTTCCAGACGCCGCTGACGCCCTTCACGTCGGCCTGGCCGCCGAGCTTGCCGTCGGTGCCGACCTCCTTCGCGACGCGGCTCACTTCGGCGGAGAACGAGTTGAGCTGATCGACCATCGTGTTGATGGTGTTCTTCAGCTCGAGGACCTCGCCGCGGGCGTCGACGGTGATCTTCCTCGACAGGTCGCCCTTCGCGACGGCCGTCGTGACCTCGGCGATGTTTCGCACCTGCGTGGTCAGGTTGCCGGCGAGGACGTTCACGTTGTCGGTGAGGTCCTTCCACGTGCCGCTGACGCCGGGCACCTTCGCCTGGCCGCCCAGCTTGCCGTCGGTGCCGACCTCCTTCGCGACGCGCGTCACTTCCGACGCGAACGCGGCGAGCTGATCGACCATCGAGTTCACGGTCGTGCCGATGCGCAGGAACTCGCCTTTGACGGACTGTCCTTCGATCTGCAGCGCCATCTTCTGGGTCAGGTCACCCTCGGCCACCGCGCTGATGACGCGCGCGACCTCGGTGGTCGGGTGCACGAGGTCTCCGACGAGGGCGTTGAGCGAGTTGATGCTCGTGGCCCAGTCGCCCTGCACGTCGCCGAGCGTCGCGCGCTCGGCCATGCGGCCCTCGCGGCCGACGACCTGCTCGACGCGGACCATCTCCTTCGTCATCGCGTCGTTGAGCGCGACGTTCGTGTTGAAGGCGTGCGCGAGCTCGTCGACGATGTCTCCCTTGCCGGAGCGCTGCAGGCGCACGCTGAAGTCGCCGCGCTCTGCCGCGCGCAGCGCCTCGAGCAGGGGCACCAGCGAGGCTTCGGTGACGAAGCTCGCGCTGATCACGTCGGGAGAAGAGGGCGAAGTCGCGCGGGGGATCAGCGAAGAACGTGCTTTCCCGCTTCCGTTGGTGGTCTTGCGCTTGGACGCGCCATTGCCGTTCGGAGGCGAGGGAGGAGTGGGTGAATGCATGGGGGTGGCCCGCGCAGTGCAAGCGGCCGGCCAGATGTTACGGATGGCCCACGCGGGTTTTGGTACCGGTCGGTAACGAACCCAGGTTTTAAGGTCCGTTATCGGTAGCTCACGGATTGGTAGCAGTTACCGAACGCGGACATCCTCGCAGACCATTCGCGCGCGGAAATCGACCGTTCGCCGGCTCTGGCGCTCGCGCCTGCGGCGGATGCGGAATCGTTCTGCGCATGAGCGCTCCCTGGGTTCGCGACTTCTCCCTCGTCGGCGGTGTCACCGGCTTCGTCGCTCCGTACGTGGTGATCCACGACCTCGAGTACTCGGCTGCCGCCGGCGCCGGCGGCGCGGTGACCGGCGCGCTGCTCGGGCTCTTCACCGCGCGGCTGCTCGCGGGCTCGGCGCGCCGGTGGAGGAAGTTCGTCTTCATCCCTGCCGGGCTCGTGCTCGGAGCCGTCTGGGGCATGGGCGCCGCGCTCGCGACGGCGGTGACCGAGAGCCGGAACCTGCTGCTGCTGTCGCTCCTCTTCGCGGGAGCCGCCGGCGCCGTGCAGCTGGGGTGGTTCTGGCTCGCGTACTGCTATCGGCGGGTCAACGCGCGCTCGACCTTCGCCGTGGTGGCGCTGGCCTGCGTGCTCGCCGGTGGGCTCGGGTGGACCGGCTTCGGCGCGCTCGCCGTGGTGCGCGCCGTGCTGAGCTAGGGCCTGCCAGACGCGCCATGCTACGTCGGGAGCCGTGCGCGCCCGCCGAACAGCCCTCGTCGTCGCAGCGCTCGCGGCCTGCACGCCGTCGGCCTCGAGTCGGTGCACCCTCGAAGCCGAGACCGGGCTCCCGGACCCGCTCGTGCGCAGCGACGGCACGTGCATCACCACGCAGTCGGAGTGGCCTCCGCGCCGCGCCGAGCTGCTCGAGCTGTTCCGCAAGCACGTGTACGGCCGCGACCCGGGGCCGCCCGAGCAGCTGACCTTCGCGGTGCTCGAGGAAGACGCGAACGCGCTGTCCGGCGCGGCGACGCTGCGCCGCGTCGCCATCACCGCGCGCCAGGCGGGCCGCGAGCTCACCTTCGAGCTCCTTCGCTTCTCGCCCAACACCGGCGCGAAGAGCGGCACGTTCCTGCTGCTGAACCACCGGCCCCGGAGCCACACCGACCCGACGCGCGCCACCGTGAGCGAGTTCTGGCCCGTCGAAGAGCTCATCGCCCGCGGCTACGGCGCCGCCGCCATTCAGCTGGACGAGCTCGCGCCCGACGACCGCGACACCTTCGCGAACGGAGCCATCCGCCTGTTCGAGGGCGAGCCGCTGCCGGCCGCTCGCAAGAACGACGCGTGGAAGATGATCTCCGCCTGGAGCTGGGGCGCGCGCCGAGCGATGGACTACCTGGTGACCGACCCGCAGGTCGATGCGACGCGCGTGGCCGTCATCGGTCACTCGCGCGGCGGCAAGGCGGCGCTCTGGGCGGGCGCGCAGGACGAGCGCTTCAGTCTGACCATCTCGAACAACTCGGGGTGCGCCGGCGCCGCGCTGAGCCGCCGCCCGGTCGGCGAGACGGTCGCGCTCATCAACGGCTTCTTTCCCCACTGGTTCGCCGAGAGCTTCAACCGGTACAACGAGAACGAGGCCGCGCTGCCGATCGACCAGCACGAGCTGCTCGCGCTCATCGCTCCGCGCGGCGTCGCCGTCGGCAGCGGCTCGAACGACACCTGGGCAGACCCCGAGGGCGAGTTCCTCGGCCTCGCCCACGCCTCACAGGTCTACGCGCTGTGGGGCCACCCGCCGGTGAGCCCCTCCGGCATGCCCGACGCCGGCAGCGCCGTGTACGTGGCCCCGCGCGGCTACCACCTCCGCGTCGGAGACCACGCCCTCACCGCGTGGGACTGGCAGCGCTACGCCGACGTCGCCGACCAGCTGTGGCGGTGAGCGAAGCGGCGCGCTGACTCACTTCCGCCGGCGGCGCCTGAGCAGCACGCCCAGCAGCAGCAGCGTCTGGGCCAGCGCGCCGCCGTCGGTCGCCGCGCAGCCGCAGCTCTTGACCGAGTCGCCGCCACCGCCGGAACCGCCCGAGCCGCCCGCAGTGCCGTCTCCGCCGCCGGTCGCAGAGCCGCCGCCGGTCGCAGAGCCGCCGCCGGTTCCGGAGCCGCCGCCGGTTCCGGAGCCGCCGCCGGTCGCAGAGCCGCCGCTGCCGCCGCTGCCGCCACTGCCGCCGCTGCCGCCGCTGCCGCCGCTGCCGCCGCTGCCGCCGCTGCCGCCGCCGGCGCCCCCACCGGAGCCGCCCGCGACGACCATGAAGCTCTGGTCCACGTCGGGCGCGGGATCGAAGGCGGCGTTGCCGGCCTGCGAGGCGCGTACGGTGCATGTCCCGAGGGTGGCGAGGGTGACGGTGCTGCCCGCGACGCTGCACACGGCCGGCGACTGGCTCGCGAAGCTGACCGCGAGGCCGGACGTGGCGGTCGCGCTCACCGGGACCGTGCCCATCGAGAGCGGCACGTCGGCGAGTGAGCCGAAGGTGATGGTCTGCGCGGCGCGGGTGATCATGAAGCCGCGGTCGACGTCGGGCGCGGCGCTGTAGATCGCGTCACCCGGCTGGGAGGCGCGCAAGGTGCACAGGCCCGCCGAGAGCAGCATCACGGTGGTGCCCGAGACCACGCACGTCGCCATCGTCTGCGTCGTGAAGCTCACCGCGAGGCCCGACGAGGCGGTCGCGGCGACCGTCAGGGTGCCCATGGTCAAGGGCACGTCGGCGAGCGCGTCGAAGGTGATGGTCTGCGCGACCTTGGTGATCATGAAGCTGCGGTCGACGTCCGGCGCGGCGCTGTAGCTCGCGTTCCCGGCCTGCGACGCGCGGATGGTGCACGTGCCCGCGGCCACCAGGGTGACGGTGGTGCCCGACACCGTGCACGTCGACGGCGTCTGGCTCGTGAAGCTCACCGCGAGCCCCGACGATGCTGCCGCGCTCACCATGATCGGCCCTGCGTTCACCGCCACGTCGGCCGGGCCGTTGAAGGTGATGGTCTGCGCGGCGGAGCTCACCGTCACGGTGACCGGCGCGGCGCTGCTCGCCTGCCACTCGCTCGTCGCCGCGTAGCTCGCGCCGAGCGAGTGCGCGCCGCCTGCGGGCAGCTGCCCCGCCAGGGTGGCCACGCCGCCCGCGAGCGCTTGCGGTGCGCCGACGTTCGCGCCGTCGAGGGTGAACTGCACGTCTCCTGTCGGAGCGCCCGACGTGCTGCTCACGGTCGCCGAGTACGTCACGCTCTGCCCGAAGGTGCTGGGGTTCGGCGTCGCGCTGACCGTGGTGGTGGTCGGGGCCCGGGCAAAGAACTGCAGCGGGCTGCTGGTCGCGGTGTTGCCGGCGACGTCGGTCTGCGTGGTGGTGACGGTGTGCGAGCCGCGCGCGAGGGTGGGGCTGCAGCTCCAGTTGGCGCCGGTCGCGTTCACGGTGCAGTGGCGCGTAGCGCCCTCGTCGACGGTGATGGTCGCGCCGCTCTCTCCTCCGTTGCCCGAGAGGGTGGCGCTGAGCGCGACCTGCCCGCCGGCCGTCGGCGCGGTGATGGCCGCGACCGCCACGACGGTGTCGATGGTGACGCCGAGCGACGGCGACGGCGTGCTGGTGCCGCCGTTGACCGAGGCGCGCGCGGTGATGGCGTGCGGTCCGTCGGCGATGGCGTTCGTGGGTGCGAGCGCGAACGTTCCGCCCGCGGTGCACGTGCCGGTGGGAGCCGCCGCGACCCCGTCGACGTACAGCTGCACCGTCTCGCCGGCGAAGCACTCGCCGGTGATGGTGGGCCGGCTCTGCCGGGTGATGCGGTCGCTGCTCGAGCTGCCGGTGTCACTGGCCGCGGGCAGCACCAGGTTCCGCGGCTCGTGGGGCGGGTTCAAGATGCGGAAGCCCATGAAGTCGGCGGCCCCGTCGTCGCCGCCGCCGAAGGCCCACTTGCCGTCGGGCTGCAGCAGCAGCGCCGCCACGCTGTCGTTGCGCGCCGCCACCTGCGCGAGCAGCACGCCGTTCGAGCCGAAGCTCGCGTCGAGCGCCCCGGCGCTGGTGAGGAGCACCATGCCCAGGTCGTCGTTCGTGCCGGTGAAGACCGGGCCGGCGACGACGATCTTCCCGTCCCACCGCACCCTCACGGCGTTCGCATGGTCGTTCTGCGAGGGCGCCAGCGCGATGATGCGATGGCCGGTGCCGTTGAAGGACGTGTCGAGCGTGCCGCTCGGGTTGTAGCGGAGCACCACGAAGTCGTTCGTGCCGCCCGAGGTGTTCGTCTTGCCCGCGGCCACGATTCTCCCGTCGCTCTGCAGATCGACCGCGTACAGCTCGTCGCTGCCGCTCTGCAGCGACGTGCTGACGCGCCCCGTGCCGTTGAAGGTCGTGTCGAACGCGCCCGCGGCCGTGAGCCGCGCGAGGCCGATCTTGAAGAACGAGCCGGTGCTGTAGCGGCCGACCACCACGATCGCGCCGTTCGGTTGGATGACGAGATCTTCGAGCTCGTCGAACGCGGCGCCCCACGAGAACTGCACGCGGCCGGTCCCGTTGAACGACGAGTCGAGCGAGCCGTTCGTGTTGAGCCGCACCACCACCGCGTCGGTGGTCGAGCCGTTCGTGTAGCTGCCCACCACGACCAGCTTGCCGTCGCTCTGCTGCTTGACGGCGCGCGCCCAGGCGCCGGCGATGGCGCTGCCTCCGAAGTTCACGCGCTGGTGGCCGGTGCCGTTGAACGTCGTGTCGAGGGCGCCCGCCGAGGTGTACCGCCACACCGCGAGGTCGGCGACGATCTGCCCCACCACGACGATTCGCCCGTCGCTCTGCACCAGCACGCCCTCGCCGGACTCGCTGTCGGTGCCGATGCCGGTGCTCCACGTCTGCAGGCCGGTGCCGTTGAACGAGGTGTCGAGCGTGCCGTTCGCGTTGTACCGGGTGAGCGCCATGCTCGCGCTGTTGTTCTGGGTGGACCCGGTCTGGACGATCTTCCCGTCCGGCTGCAGCGCGATGCGCCGGCCGACGTCGTTCGAGCCCGACTGCAGCTGCGTGGTGCGAATGCCATCGCCGTCCCACGCGACATCGGGCGCGCCGCCGATGGTCAGCCGCAGCGTCGCGATGCTCGCCGCAGTCGTCACGCCGCCCGCGTACGCGTAGCCGGTGAGGATCAGCCGCTGCGCTCCATCGATGGCCGCGCCGGACTGGTTGTCCGACGTGTTGTTGCTCATCGACACGATGACCCTGCCTGCGTTGCCGTACGTGCCGTCGAGCGTGCCGTCGGTGTTGAGTCGCGCCGCCGCGAACTCCATGCCGCGCGCGTCGGCCATGTTGCCGGGCCCGGGCCCGCAGCAGGCGCAGGGGCCGAGGCCGCCGTCGTAGTCGGCGTAGCCGCCGATGAGGATCTTGCCGTCGCTCTGCAGGTTCACGCTCTGCACGCCCGACTGACCGGTGTTGACGATGGAGAAGACGTGTGTGCCGGTGCCGTTGAACGAGGGGTCCACTGTGCCGTTGGCGTTGAAGCGGGCGACCAGCATTCGGGTCGCTCCGTTGCACCCGCCCAGCCACGTCGCGTTGAACGACGTCCCGCCGGCCACGATCTTCCCGTCGGCCTGGATGTCGAGCGAAGTGAACTGGTCCTGGCTGCCGCCGGGAGCGAAGCCCATGATGACGCGGCCTCCGGTGCCGAAGGTGGTGTCGACCCCGCCGGCCGAGGTGAGCTTGACCAGGCCCGCCTGGCTGCCCGCCCGCCCCGCGGCGATGAAGCTGCCGTCGCTCAGGCGGCGCAACCCGCGCGCGCGGTCTTGCGCGGTCCCCGCGGCCATCGACACCAGGCGCCTGCCCCCGGCGCCGAAGGTCGGGTCGAGCGTGCCGTTCGCGTTGTAGCGCACGAACGACATGTCGCGTCCGCTGTTGGTGCCTGCCGGATCCGAGTCGCTGTAGCCCGAGAGCACGATCTTCCCGTCGGGCTGCAGGGCGATCGCGTCCGCGCGGTCGAACCCCGCCGGCAGCGGGCTCACATTCGTGAGGGTGAAGCCGGTGCCCCCGACACCGAAGGTCGTGTCGAGGGTGCCGTTGCTGTTGTAGCGGGCGACCAGGAAGTCGCCGCCGTTGGTGTCGGCCCAGCCGCCCACCACGATCTTCCCGTCGGGCTGCAGCACGATGCCGGTGATGAACTCGTACCCGGCGACGGCGGTCTGCACCACGCCGCCGCTGCCGAACGTCGCGTCGACGGCGCCCGAGGCGTCGTAGCGGGTGAGCGCGATGTGGGTCAGCACTCCGCTGTAGTAGTTGCCGGCGACGATCACCTTGCCGTCGGGCTGCACCGCCACCGCGCGCCCCTCTGCGAAGGTGTCGACCGTCGCGAAGTTCACGTACCGCTTGCCGATGCCGTTGAACGTGGTGTCGAGGTCTCCGGGGGCGGCGAAGACGCTCAGCGACGACGACAGGCACAGCAACACCAGGGTGCGCGGGCGCAGGAGAGACATGCTGTTTGGGCTCCGAGGGCGACTGGGGCGGGGGAATGCGGCGCCGAGGCTCGCGAGCATAGTCCTGTTGACTCGCCGCAGAGCCGGCTTTCGGGACGCGGCCCCTGAGCACCGGGTGAACCGACGTGCGACCGGAGCGCTCCCGCGACCCGACGCCCCGCAAAGACAGAGTGCGACACCCGGCGCCGGGCTCCGTCGTTCCCTCAACCCGCAGTCAGGAGGCACCCTCATGGGACTTACCTTGCACACCGCTTCCCCCAGCAACCGGTCGCCCTCCCCCTCGACCGGCAACGCGCAGCGGTCGTCTCGCCCGCAGCCCGAGAAGAAGACGCCCAATGCCCCGTCGCAGAAGTCTCCTGACCGGAGCGGCGCGAGGAGAAGCCAGCCCGGCGATTCGTTCAGCCCGGGCGTCACGTCGAAGCCCGAGACGAGGAGGGCCGAGACGAGGAACAACACCTCAACCAACCGCACGCGCTGACCCGCTCGCCCGAAAGGCACTGCCCTCAGCGAGCGCTGGTGCCGGCGCGCGCGTCTCGCCGTCCCCGTCAAGCGGTGGCCACCAGCCCGCGTCATTTCCGGGAATCGCGCGCCACGCCGCGGGCGGTGGACGGGGGCGTCGTCGAACGTCCCGTTGTCCCATGGTAGGAACCGTCCGATGCGCGGACTCTTGACGTACGTCGTCACCCTGGGCGTGGTCTCGTGCGGCGCACCGGCCTCGACCGAAGACGCAGGCACCGGCGGAGGCAGCGCGACCGGCACCGGCGGAGGCGGCGCGAGCGCAACGGGTGGCGGCTCCGCGGGCGGCGGCAGCGCGACCGGCGGCGGCAGCGCGACCGGCGGCGGCAGCGCGACCG
>CALJKW010000078.1 GCA_937980205.1 uncultured Myxococcales bacterium
CGCCGGTGCCGCTGCTGCCGCCGGTGCCGCTGCTGCCGCCGGTGCCGCTGCCGCCGCCGGTGCCGCTGCTGCCGCCGGTGCCGCTGCTGCCGCCGGTGCCGCTGCCGCCGCCGGTGCCCGTCGTCGCCGTGCACTGCCCGGTCGACGCGCTGCACGCCTGGCCGAGGCTGCAGGGCTGGCACGAGACTCCGCCCTTGCCGCACGCCGTGTTCTCGACGCCGGTCTCGCACTTGCCGCTCGACGAGCAGCAGCCGGAGCACGTCGAGGCCGAGCAGGGCCCGGGCGTCGTGGGGTTGGGACAGGCGGTCAGCAGCAGCACGGAAGCCAGAGCCAGCGGGCGCAGGAGGTTCATGGAGCCTCGAGCGCCTAGCACCTGCCGCACGGCGCCGTCACGCCGGGTCGAGGTATCGTGTCACGCGGTGCTCCGCCGTTTCCTCGTGCTGCTGCTGCTGTGCGCGTGCTCGAAGCCGTCGCCGCCGCCGTACGTGCGCAGCCACGTGGACGCGGATCCGACCGAGCCGTGCCTGTACTGGCCGAACCGCTCGCTGACGTGGAAGCTCGACCCGCAGCTCAGCGCGCGCACTCCGGCAGAGACCGAGCGCACCGCGGTCGAGGCGTCGATCGCGTCGTGGCAGGCGGTCGCGGACTCGTGCTCGAACCTCACCTTCACGCAGAGCGACGCGGGCTCGAACCTCATCGTCTGGCGCGAGACGTCGTGCGACGGCGTCGTGCCGGCGAACCACGTCTGCCACGGGCGCGGCGACTGCGGCGAGACGTTCGGCTGCTGGGACGACACGCCCGAAGCGCTCGCGGTCACGACCGTCACCTACCTGCGCGGCACCGGGCACCTGCTGAAGGCGGACGTCGTGCTCAACGGAGCGAGCTGGCTCTTCACCACCGTCGACGCTCCGCCGTGCGAGAAGGAGAGGCCGGCGGTCGACTGCGTGGCCACCGACGTGCAGAACACGGTGACGCACGAGCTGGGTCACCTGCTCGGGTTCGATCACACCACGGCGCCCGGCTCCACGATGGCGATGTCGGCTCCTCCGGGAGAGATCTCGAAGCGCGTGATCGACGACGGCACGCGCGAGGGCTTCTGCGCCGTGTACCCGCTCGGGGCGCCGACGCCGGCGTGCGACGGCGGCACCTGAGCGCGCCCACCGCGCTAACGTGCGCCGCACATGTCGGCGCCGCACGGCAAGGCCTCGTTCACGACTCTGACGATCGGAGCCCTCGGCGTCGTCTTCGGCGACATCGGCACGAGCCCGCTCTACACGCTGCGCCAGTGCCTCGTCGAAGGCCACAAGGAAGGGGCGGCGACGCACGACGAGGTCCTCGGCCTGCTGTCGCTCATCTTCTGGGCGCTGACGCTGGTCGTGACCATCAAGTACCTCACGTTCATCATGCGCGCCGACAACCACGGCGAGGGCGGCATCTTCGCGCTGCTCGCGCTCGTGGCGCGCGACGAGAAGACCGGCAAGCGGCTCGCCGGCATCGCGGTGCTCACGGTCATCGGAGCCGCCCTGCTCTACGGCGACGGCGCCATCACGCCGGCGATCTCGGTGTTGAGCGCCATCGAGGGTCTCACCGAGCTCGACCACGAGTGGGACCGCTTCGTGGTGCCGATCACCATCATCATCCTCATCGTGCTGTTCGCCGTGCAGAGCCGCGGCACCGGCGTCGTCGGCCGCTTCTTCGGCCCGGTGATGCTGGTGTGGTTCGCGACCATCGCGGGCCTGGGCATCTGGCACATCGCGCAGAAGCCCGAGGTGCTGCTCGCGGTGAACCCGGTGCACGGCGCGACGTACTTCATGACGCACGACATGACCGGGTTCCTCGTGCTCGGCGCCGTGGTGCTCGCGGTCACCGGCGGTGAAGCGCTGTACGCCGACATGGGCCACTTCGGCATCAAGCCGATTCGCGCCGCGTGGCTCGCGCTCGTGATGCCGTCGCTCTTGCTCTGCTACTTCGGGCAGGGCGCGCTCGTGCTGCGGGATCCGGAGACGGCGTCGCACCCGTTCTTCGCGATGGTGCCGCGCGGGCCGGCCACGGTCGCGCTCGTGATCCTCTCGAGCCTGGCGACGGTCATCGCGTCGCAGGCGCTGATCTCCGGGGCGTTCTCGCTGACGCGGCAGGCGCAGCAGCTCGGCTACTTCCCTCGCGTGACGGTGCGGCACACCGACGCGCAGACGCAGGGGCAGATCTACATCCCCGAGATCAACTGGATCCTCGCGGTCGGCTGCTTCCTGCTCGTGCTCGGCTTCCGGAAGTCCGAGCGGCTCGCGGCGGCGTACGGCATCGCCGTCACGGGCACGATGATCCTCACGTCGATCGTGTTCTTCGTCGTCATGCGCCGCGCGTGGAAGTGGCGGCTGCCGGTGGCCCTGCTGGTGCTGACGCTGTTCCTGTCGGTCGATCTGCCGTTCTTCGCGGCGAACACGGCGAAGATCCTCGAGGGCGGCTGGGTGCCGGTGCTGATCGGCTTCGGGTTCGTCGTCGCGATGCTGATCTGGAATCGCGGGCGCCGGCTGCTCGGGCTCGAGCTCGCGAAGCGCGGCAAGCCGCTGGAGAGCGGGCTGCAGCGGCTCGGCGAGCACGTCGTGGCGCGGGTGCCCGGCGCGTCGGTGTTCCTCACCACGTCGACGAAGCACGTGCCCCCGGTGCTGATGCACATCGTCGAGCGCACGCGGGCGCTGCACGAGCTGGTGATCCTCGTCACGGTGGAGATCGAGCCGAAGCCCACCGTGCCGGAGACCGAGCGCTACGAGCTCAGCGAGCTGCGCCCCGGGTTCAAGCGCATGGTGGTGCACTACGGCTTCATGGAGGACCCCGACGTCCCCGGCGTGCTCGCGGCTGCTTCCGAGAAGCACGCGCTGAAGCTCGAGCTCGAGAACATCACCTACTTCCTCGGCCGCGAGGCCGTGCTCGCGCACGAGACCGGGCGCATGGGCCGGCTGTCCGAGAGCATCTTCGCGTTCTTGAACCGGAACGCGGTCGCGGCCGATGCGGTGTTCGGGATTCCGCCGAAGCAGGTCGTCGAGGTCGGGCTGCAGGTGGACCTCTGAGGCCCTGCTTCGGCGTGCTCAGCCGAGCGCGGTCACTCGAACTTCACGTCGCTGCCGCCGGACGAGCCGAGCGCGCGCTCCGCCGGGTTGCCGCGCACCGAGACGAACGACGCGCCCGACACCGTGCCGGTCACGGCCTTCGTCGCCGTCACCTTCGCGTGCGAAGCGCCGCTGACGTTCAGCGCCGCGGTCTCTGCCGCCATGGTGCCGAGCTCGAGGTGCGACGCGCCGGAGAGCTCCGCCGAGTAGCTCGTCAGCGTCCCGCCCTTGATGTCGACCTTCGACGCGCCCGAGATCTGGAGCTCGCCCTTCGGAGCCTGAACGTCGCGCAGGCTCACGTGCGACGCGCCCGAGGCCCAGATGACGATCTCGTTGCCGACGACCGTGTCGAGCTCGATGCGCGAGGCGCCGCTGACCGCCAGCGCGACGCGCTCGCACACGATTCCCGCCGACGAGCGGATGAGCGACGCGCCCGACGCGCCGGCCTCGTTCAGCGTCTTCCACGAGACCTCGATCGACGTCGGCGACACGAAGAACAGCCGCGTGTCGTCCTTCGGCTTCACCTTGAGCACCCCGTCCTCCACCGAGGTCACGATGTGCTCGAGCAGGTTGTCGTCGGACGTCACGACCACGCTGCCGGGGTCCCGGTCGGTCAGGTTGACCTCGAGCGCTCCGGAGACCTCCACGCGATGAAACGCCGCCACCTCACGGGTCTCCGTCTTCGAGGTCCCCGACCCGCCGATCCCACCACACGCCGCCGCGACCAGCGCGACGGCGACCACGACCAACGAACGTTGAAGTTTCATACCCCCTTCGTTGCCGCACCTCGGCAGACCGATCAGGGGGCTCGGGCGCGCGAGACATTTTCCGCCGTCGCCGACTGTGCTTGAAGCGTCCGCGTGAAGAAGCTCGCGCTCGCCGGGGTGGTGCTCGTCGCTCTCGCGGTGGCGCTCTGGTTCCTGCTCGCGCGCGAAGAGCCCACGACGCCCGCGGCGGCCGCCTCACCCGACGCAGGAGAGGCGGAGCTCGAGCAGCCCGACGCTCCGACCGCGCGCCTTCAGGCGATGCGGGCCCGGGCCGCGGCGCGTGCGGCCGACGCCGGCCCCGCGGACGCGCCGCTGCCCCCGAACGTCGTCGCGCAGTTCGGCTGGGGCAACGGACCCGGCAGGCTCGGCCGCAACCGTCCCGAAGAAGCGAACCCCGAAGCCCCGATGAGCCTCACGCGCGACGCACAGGGCAACACGTGGGTGCTCGACCAGGTCAACGGCCGCCTCGTGAAGCTCGACAAGAACGGCAAGCCCGCCGGCGAGATGCCGCTGCCGCTGCAGACTCCGCAGGACCTCGCGTTCACGAAGGACGGCACCGCCGCCGTCCTCGACCGCCTCGTCGACGGAGCCGTCGCCCTCATCGGCCCCGACGGCAAGCAGCTCGGCGAGCTCAAGGTCGGCGGCAAGGGAATCCCCGAGAAAGGAGCCGTCACCGGCCTCATGACCGACGGCGACGACGTCTACGTCGAGCGCGAGCACGGAGATCTCGTGAAGCTCGGCGACAGCAAGGGCAAGCCCGACCCCGAGCGCCCCGAGATCCCCGGCCGCCCGACGCGCGACGGCCTCTCGTACATCAGCGCCAACATCATCGACCCGGCGGCCGGCAGCGTCGCCGTCACCTCCATCGATCGCGGGACGCGGCAGCACCGCTTCACCCGCGCCGTCCCGATGGGCGCGCCGGTCATGATGCTGCTGCTCCTCGACAGCGATCGCTCCGGAGTCATCTACCTCGGCGGCGTCGTCGAGAGCCCGCAGCCCCTCGTCACCGTGCTCTGCCTCGACCCGCTCGACGGCCGGCCGATCGGCCGCGCCACGCTGCCCGCGAACACCGACGCCGACGAGACCTTCCGCGAGCTCACCGTGCTCGACGAGGGCGGCGTCCTCTTCCTCCACCGCACCGAACAGAACGCCCAGCTCATGCGCGCCTACTGCCAGTAGCGCCGGTCTTGAAGGTGAGGGGGCGGTCGAGCGCAGTGTCCTGTGACACACCCGACTCTTCCTCGTGGTTTCGCGGACTTGGAGGCTGGCGTGCGGCTTGTAGAGCCACACCGGCAAGCCCATGCCTCCCTCCCTCGACTCGCACTCCATTCCCGAGCACGTCGCCGACTACGAGATCCTGAGCACGCTGGGCGCCGGCGGCATGGGCGTCGTCTACGCGGGCCGCCAGCCGGACATCGGCAAGCGGGTGGCGGTGAAGGTGCTGCGCGGCGAGATGTCGATGGACCGCGATCTCGTCGAGCGCTTCGTCGGCGAGGCGCGCGCGGTGAACGAGATCCGCCACCGCAGCATCGTCGACATCTTCGGCTTCGGCCGCCTCGACGACGGCCGCTACTACCTCGTGATGGAGCAGCTCGAGGGCCGCTCGTTCGAGCAGCTGCTCGCGGACGAGCGGAAGGTCTCGATCCCCAAGGTGCTCGACTGGACGGCGCAGATCCTCGAGGCGCTCGACGCGGCGCACGCGGCCGGCGTCATCCACCGGGACCTGAAGCCGTCGAACCTCTTCCTCGTCGAGCTGCCGCGCCAGACGCCGTACGTGAAGCTGCTCGACTTCGGCATCGCGAAGCTCATCGGCAACGGGCGCAGCCAGCGCACGCAGGGCGCGATGATGATCGGCTCTCCCGACTACATGGCGCCGGAGCAGGTCATCGGCGGGCCGGTCACGTTCGCCACCGATCTCTACGCGCTCGGCTGCGTGATGTTCGAGCTGATCAGCGGCAAGAAGCCGTTTCAGGGCAAGCAGATCTCCTACGTGCTCGGCGCGAAGCTGAACGGCGCGACGCCCTCGCTCGCGAAGGTCGAGCCCGCGCTGCCGGCCGACCTCGTCCGCCTCGTCGAGTGGCTGATGGAGCGCGACCCCAAGCACCGCCCGCAGACGGCCGAAGAGGTGCTCACCCACGTGCTGGCGCTGCGCCAGCAGTTCCCGCGGCGCACGCCGACTCCGGTGCCGGTGATGCCGCGGCGCCGCGTCGAGGTCGAGACGAAGCTCGCCGCCCCCGAGGTCGACCCCGCGCCGACGCGCATTCACGTGCCCGCGCAGCGGCCCATCGCCGTCGAGGTCGCCGAGCAGATTCCGACCGAGCCGCGGCTGTCGGCTCCCGCGGTCGACCTCGGCGCCGAGACGCGCCTGGCCCGATCGGCGCTGCGTGTCGTCCCGCAGGCCGAGGCGGCCGCCGCGCCGACGGGACGCCTGCCTGTGCCCGCGCCGGCGCCCGCCCCGCGCCGCCCGCTGCCCACGCCGCTGCTCGTGCTGCTGCTGCTGGTGACGATGATGGCGACGAGCGGGGTCACCGCCTACACCCTGCTGCAGCACCCCGGCGCCCTCGAGGCGGCGGTGTCGAAGCTCACCAAGTAGGGCACATGCGATGCAGCCGTCTCCTCAACACCCAAGGAGATGGACATGTCCCTCGAGAGATATTGCAGAGATCGACTGGTCGTTCTGAACCCGCGCGCCACGGCCCGCGAGGCCGCCCGCGCAATGGAGGGCAATCACATCGGCGCCGTCGTCATTCAGGATCGCGGCACCATCGCCGGCATCGTCACCGACCGCGACCTCGCCCTGAAGATCTGCGGCCCCGGTCTCGATGCCACGCAGACGCCCGTCGCCGACGTGATGACGCCGGACCCGCTCACCATCGGCATCGACGAGCCCGAGTTCGCCGCGCTCGAGCTGATGCGCGAGCTGCACGTGCGCCGGCTGGTCATCGTCAGCGCCGGCCGCCTCGCCGGCATCGTCACGCTCGACGATCTGCTGATGAGCGGAGTCGCCGACGGCGCCGCCGCGCGGGAGATCGTGATGGCCCAGCTGAGCGACGCGGCGCCGGCGAAGCCGGACGGGTTCGTGCGGCCGACGCGCCTCTACCGCCACGACAACCGCGCGCAGCAGCGCAGCATCGCGCGGCGCGAGCAGACGATGCGCACGTTCGCGAAGCGGCTCGCCGAGCTCGTCGGCCTCGACGATCAGCGCGCGGCGGTCGAGCTGTTCGAGACCGTGGCGCGGCACATCGTGCGGAGGATCACTCCGGCCGAGGCGAAGGACTTCCTCGCGCAGCTGCCGTTCGACATTCGCGAGCGGCTGCTCGACGTCCGCGCCGGCCCCGATCGCGAGGTGACCCGCGAGCAGATCGAAGACGCCGTCGCGTGGAGGCTCGGCGTCGACCTCGACCAGGCCCGCGACCTCGTCGCGAAGGTGGCCATGGCGTTCGACGACTTCGTGTCTCCGGGCGAGATGGACGAGGTCCGGGCGATGCTGCCGAAAGACCTGCAGCGGCTGTTCGTGGGCAGCGGCGTCGCCGAGACCCACTGAAACGTTAGACGACTCAGCCGAACAGCTCTTTCACCTTCTGAAAGAAGTTCCGCGTCTGCGGCGAGACGTCTTCTCCGCACGCGGCCGCGAACTTCTCGAGCAGCTCGCGCTGCGTCGCCGAGAGCTCGGTCGGAGTCTCCACCAGCACGCGCACGTGCTGATCTCCGCGGCCGTTGCCGTGCAGGTGCGGAATGCCCTTCCCCTTCAGGCGGAAGACCTTCCCGCTCTGCGTGCCGGCGGGGATCTTCATCTTCACCTTGCCGTCGAGCGTGGGGACCTCGATCTGCGCCCCGAGCGCGGCCTGCGTGAAGCTGATGGGCACCTCGGCGAGCACCTCGTACTCCTCGCGAACGAAGATGGGGTGCTCGCGGACGTGGACGACGACGTAGAGGTCTCCGGGGGGGCCGCCGTTCTCGCCGGGCTCGCCCTCTCCGGCGAGGCGCACGCGCGTGCCCGTGTCGACGCCCGGCGGAATCTTCACCGTCAGCGTCGACTCGCCGGCGACGCGCCCCTGGCCCTTGCAGTCCTTGCACGGATCCGAGACGACGTGCCCGCTGCCGCCGCACTGGCCGCACGGCCGCGAGACCGCGAAGAAGCCCTGCGTGAAGCGCACCTCGCCGGCGCCGCCGCACGTCGGGCAGGGCCGCGACTGCTTCGACTTCGAGCCGGTGCCGTCGCAGGTCTCGCAGCGCTTGGGGCGCGGCAGCTTCACCTGCACCTCGCAGCCGAACGCGGCCTCTTCGAACTTGAGCTCGAGGTTGTAGCGGAGGTCGGCGCCGCGCCCGCGGGCCGTGCCGCCGCCGCGGCGCCCGCCGAAGAACTCTCCGAAGATCTCCCCGAAGATGTCGTTGAGGTTGACGCCCTGGAACCCGGCGCCGCCGAAGCCCTCGAACCCGGGGCCGTGGCCGAAGCGGTCGTACTTCATCCGCTTGTCCGGGTCGGACAGCACCGTGTACGCCTCGGAGGCCTCTTTGTAGATCTCCTCGGCCTCTTTGTTCCCGGGGTTGCGATCCGGGTGGTACTGCAACGCAATCTTCCGGAACGCGGACTTCAGCGTCGCTTCATCTGCGCTGCGGTCGACGCCGAGCACTTCGTAGTAGTCGCGTTTTCCCGCCATGGGTGGCGTACGCCATATAACCCACCTTCAGTGACGGGCAACGTAGGCGCTGGGGTTCGCTTGAAAGCGCTCCCGGCACTCGCTGCTGCAGAAGTCGTACGTCTCGCCCTCGGAGGTGGCGTTGCCGCCGTCCGAGTCTCCCGAGACGACCTCCATGCCGCAGACGGGGTCGGTCGCCTTCGGCCGCTCGACGTGCGAGCGGTTGCTCTCGACGATCTCCTGGAACTTCTCTGCCGAATCTGGCTGCACGACGACACCTCTTTCAATGCGGAATCGGGCGGCCGTAGCCCACGCCCGAGCCGCGCCGCTTCGACGCGATGATGCCGTCGACGCTGTACGGCCAGGGCACCGGCACGGCCATCAGCCCGAGCGCGCCGCCGACGAGCGCGATGTTCTTCGAGAACTGAATCATCTCCTGCATCCGCGTCGCCGGGTCGGCGACCGACCAGAACGCGTGCATCACGATGCTCACCGGCAGCAGGAAGGCGACGATGAGCAACAGCCCCAGCCGCGGCATCACGCCGAGCAGCACGTGCAGGCCGCCGACGATGATCATCGCGCCCGACACGGCGACCAGGATGCCCGGTACGCCGTGCTGCGCCGCGTACGCCGCCATCTGCTGCTGCTGGGTGAAGTGGCTGACGCCGCTGTAGAGGAAGTAGCCGCCGAAGATCAGCCGGGCGACGAGCAGGATCGCGTTCATCTCATCTCTCCTTCTTGGGCTTCTGGAACGTGCCCATCAAGACCGCCGTGGCGAGCACGTGGCCCTTCATCGCCTTCTCCAGCGCCGCGCGCGTCGGGGTCTCCAGGTCTCCCAGCGGCGCATCGAGCGCGTGCAGCTCGAAGAAGTACCGGTGCCTCCCGATGGGCGGGCACGGGCCGCCGTACCCCGGCCTGCCGAAGTCGGTGATGCCCAGGCGCGCGCCCTTCGGAGGCTCTCCGCCCCGCGGCAGCGCGCGCGTCCCTGCCGGGATGTCGTAGACGAGCCAGTGCACCCAATCGCGCAGCGGCGCCTTCGGGTCCGGAGCGTCCGGATCGTGCACGATCAGCACGAAGCTCTTCGCTTCCGCAGGAGCGCCTTCCCACTCCAGCGCGGGCGCCACATCAGAATCGACGCACGTGTGGCGCGCGGGAATTGCGCCTTCGTGCACAAAGTCGGGAGATCGCAGCGTGAAGGCCATGACACCCCGAGCCGTGCATCACGCATGCCTCAGGCAGGTCTTCGTGTAGAGATCGCCGAGCACGTTGAGCGGGTCGACGACGGCCTTCGCCGCCTCGTGGTTCTGCCGGTTCCAGATCCGCCAGAACTCCTCCTCCGTGTAGAAGTTGTGCGAGATGAGCGTCTTCATCCCGCCGACGAGGTTGAGCGCGGTCTCGATCTCCCGGTACGCGTTGCGGCCCGCGGGCTGCCTCATCCCGTAGATGGCCAGGTCGAGGAACAGCTCGTCGGGCACGCCCTCGAAGAACCGCGGGGCCAGCCACTCGTAGTCGCGCACGCGGCGATACGGCACGCACCACAACGGGAAGAAGTCGAGCTCGCGCGCGTACCACTCGAAGAACCGCTCGACGCGCGAGAAGGGCAGGAAGAGGTCCACCGTCACGCTCGGCGTCGCGCGGCCGATGATGGGCTGCAGCTTCTCGGCGAGCCACAGCACCTGGCTCGACGACAGCAGCGGGTGCACGCGCGTGACCCCGCGGTCGTAGCGGAAGAAGTACTGGTACGTGGTGAGGTAGTCCTCGACGCGCGCGCGCGTGCTCTTGAAGTAGACCTGCAGGCGGTCGTAGCGGTTCGTGTACGGCGCGTCGCTCACGAAGCGGCCGAGGTTGACGACCATCTCGCCCGGGCCGTGGATGAAGCCGTCGATGAAGTCGAGCGAGTCGTCCTTCGCGTGACCTTCCATCGCGGCGAGGTACTGCGGCAGCGACGCGTGCTTCTCGTAGGTCATGCGCACGTACGGCCTCGCGGGCACCAGGCGGAACTTCAGCTGGGTGAGGACGCCGAGCGTGCCGAACGCGCCGTGCTGCATCTGGAAGAGCAGCGCGTGCTCGTTGTCGGGCCGGCACACGAGCCGCTCGCCCGTCGCGGTCACGAGCTCGTACTCGAGGCAGGTGTCGTGAAAGCCGCCGTTGCGAAACGACGTCGACTCGATCGAGCAGCCGGCGACGGCGCCTCCGACGGTGATGCCCTTGAGCTCGGGCACCACGACGGGGACGAGCTCGTGCTCGAGCGTCGCCCGCACCAGGCGCTCGAACGTGACGCCGGGCTCGCAGGTGCACGTCATCGCGTCGGCGTCGATGTCGATGATCTCGTCGAGCCCGCTCACGTCGACGGGGTGCGCCGGCTTCGTGCGCATCGGCACCTGGTGCGACACCGTTCCCTTGTACAGCTTCAGCCGCGCTCCCTTCGGAGCCGCCTTCAACGATCTCGTGATCCGTTCGAGCTTCGCCTCGTGCGCGTTCACCATGGCGTGTGCACCTCGTTGCGCGTTTCCCTCGCCGCGGAGAGCCAATGCACGAACCAGGCGCGGGTCAGCCGCACGACGTGCTCCAGAGTTCCGGGCTCGTCGAAGCGGTGCGTGGCGTTGGGGACCACTTCGAGGCGCGTGGGTCCGCCCAGCGCCCCCACCGCGTCACGGTTCGCTTCGAGCGCCACGGGGTCGAAGGCACCGACGAGCAACAGCGTCGCGGCGCGAACCTGTTTCAGCTCGGGAGCGGCGAGGTCCGGCCGGCCCGCGCGCGCGACGATCGCCGTGGCGCGGCCGTGGCGAGCGCACGCGGTGAGCGCCGCGGCCGTTCCGGTGCCGGCGCTGCAGTAGCCCAGCTCGATGCCCGGCTTCACCGCGAGCAGCCACTCGGCGACGCCGTCGAGGCGCTCGGCGAGGAGCTCGAGATCGAAGCGCAGGTGCTGCGTGTCCGCGTCGGCCTTCCGCTCGTCGGGCGTGAGCAGGTCGACGCGCACGGTGCCGATGCCCGCGCCCGCGAGCTCGTCGGCGAGCAGCTGATCGCGCACGTCGTAGCGATCGCTGCCGCTGCCGTGCGCGAACACGACGGCGGCGGTGAGCCCGTCGGGCAGACACACCGTCGCCGGCAACTTCACGCCGGCGAGCGGAATCAACAGGTCGATCTCTTCGGCTCGCATAGTGGCCTACATCCCTTCCGTGTCATGTTGCGCGCCCCTTGAAGCACGCAGTCCTCGTCGTCCTCCTCGCCGCCGCGGTGGGTTGCGGTGGCCCTTCCGAACCAGAACCCGAGACGCCCCCGGTGGTGTTCGCGCCCTGCGCGCCCATCGCCGTCGCGCCCGCCGAGGGCCTCTCGCCGATGCAGCGCGGCGCCGTCGAAGCGGGCATCGAGCTGTGGAACGGGCTCGGCTTCACCCGGCTCACCCTGAGCAGCGAAGGCACCGTGCCGCTCAAGTTCGAGAGGGCCGCGCCGTTCTTCCACGGCTTCTACGACCCGAAGACCGGAGTCGTGTACGTGAACACCGGCCTCGAGGATCCGCACCAGATCGCCGTGGTGGTCGCGCACGAGCTCGGTCACGCGATGGGCCTTCCGCACGTCGAGCAGAACGAGCGGACGTCGGTGATGAACCCGGGAAATCTCACGGTCACACCGACGTCCGCCGACAATCAACTGCTGCTCTCCAGCTGCCCGGCTCCCTAGAACTCGAAGCCGGCCTTGGCCTGCAGATCCCAGGTCGAGAGATTGGCGTTGCGGATCAGACCGGAGGTCGCCGGGTGAAACGAGAGGCGGCCGTCGAGCACGAGGCCCATGTCGCTGCGCCAGGCCATACCGACGCCGACCGGAACGGTGAGCACGGTGTCGCTGCGCTGCACGTCGCTGGTGAGCAGCGTCGCGCTGTCGTTGAAGTTGTAGTGCATGAAGCCGAGGCCGGCCGAGGCGTACGGCTGCCACATGCCGGTCAGCAGGTTGAAGCGAAACGCGCCTTCCGCGCCGTTGCCGTAGAGCTTCGAGTTCGGCGTCACTCCGAACGTGTTCACGTTCTGCGCCGTGCCGAGGTACGCGACCTCACCGGCGAAGTGGCGGCGGGTGCCGATGACCACGCGGCCCGTCCACTGGCCCTGCGCGGACGTCGTCTCCGAGATGTCGTCGTCGATGAAGCCGCCGACGCCGCCGCCCGTCTCGACCTGGATGCCGATGCGGTCGTCGTCGCGATCGCGGTCGAACGGACTTCCGGCGCGGCGGTTGTCCGGCGCCATCGCGCCGCGCGGGTCGTTCATGGCGGCCTGCTCGGCCTCGCGGGCGTCATCGGGGTCGCCCGGGTTGGTGTCGCGCTGGGCGAAGTAGTTGCGCTCCGGCTTCTGGTCCTCGTCCGCGGGCGTCACGTCGCGGCGCTCCCAATACCGGTTCGACTGGGGCTTCAGCTTCTCGCTGTCGATGGTGGGATCGACGTCCCGGTTCTCCCAGTACTCGTTCCCGTCAGCGAGGGCGGTCGCGCCGACCAGGCACACCGCGGCTCCCAGCATGAAAGCGTACGACTTCATCTGCTGCTCCTTCGTTCTGCACACCGACGAATTTCGGCAGGGGGTGGTTGTGCATCGCGTGTGCCCCATGGCGCCCGTGCCGTCAGATCGAGGAGTTCGCCCGAGCGAGCAGGCATGCCCCGGGGCGGCGTGCCCCCGTCTGCTGCACCTTCGCCTTGCGACTTTCGCTCGCCGCCTTGAACATGCCCATGCCCATGCCCACGGCGTCAGCGCGCTCAGCGACCCGCCTCTTGCAGCGCGCCACTCCCCACGCGGGCCGGCTCATCATCGCCACGCTCGCCTCGGCCGTCGCCGCCGCGGCCGCCGCGCTCTGGGCCCGTCTGCTCGGCCCGCTGCTCGAAGGCGTGCTCACGGGCGCGTCGGTGTCAGTCGCGGGGATGAGCCTCGGCCCGAGAGAGCTCGTGCTGAAGCTGCCGCTGCTGATCATCGCCGTCGCGGTGGTGAAGGCCCTCGCGCAGTGGCTGCACGGAGGCCTCATGCGCGCCATCGGCCAGCGCGTGCTCACGGGCCTGCGCCGCGACCTCTACGCGAAGCTGCTCGCGCTGCCTCCTTCGTGGCACGAGCAGCGTCACAGCGGAGAGCTGCTCTCGCGCTTCACCTCGGACGTCGCCGCCGTCGAGAACACGGTGACGACGAGCCTCTCGTCCTACGTGAAGGACACGCTCACCGTGCTCGCGCTGCTCGCGGTGTGCGCGGCGAGCGACTGGCGCCTCGCGGTGCTCGCCTTCCTCGTGATGCCGGCGATGGCGTGGCCGGTCTCGCGCTTCGCGAAGAGCGTGAAGCGCACCGCCACGCAGACGCAGGGCTCTCTGGCGGCGCTCACCGAGCTCACCGCCGAGCAGCTGCACAACCTGCCCGTCGTGCAGGCGTACGGCGCGGAGGGCGCGGCGCTGAAGCGCTTCGACGCCGAGCAGGACCGGTACCTCGCCGCGATGAAGCGCTCGCTGTTCGTGCGCGGCGCGTTCACTCCGACGCTCGAGATGATGGGCATCGCCGCCATCGCGCTCTGCCTCGTCTTCGGAGCCCGCGCCGTCGCGGCCGAGCCGCACCTCGCCGGCGCGCTGCTCTCGTTTCTCGCCGCGGCCATGCTGATGTACCAGCCGCTCAAGTCGCTCTCGGGGACGTTCAGCGAGGTCGCGCGCGGGCTCTCGTCGGCCGACCGGCTGTTCGAGATCCTCGACGCGCACGAGGGCGTCGAGACCGGGCGCACCGCCGCGCCGCTGCGAGCGAGCGTCGAGCTCAGGGACGTGCGCCTCGTCTACCCCGACGGCCGCGAGGCGCTCAAAGGGCTCGACCTCGTCATCGAGCACGGCAAGACGACGGCGCTCGTCGGCCCCTCGGGCTCGGGCAAGTCGAGCGTGCTCTCGCTGCTGCTCGGCCTGGTGAAGCCCACCCGCGGAGCGGTGCTCTGGGACGGTGAGCCGCTCTCGTCGTTCTCGCTCTCGTCGCTGCGCTCGCGCATCGCGTGGGTCAGCCAGGAGCCGCTGCTGCTCTCGGGCACCGTGCGCGAGAACCTGAAGCTCGGCGCTCCGGCGGCCACCGACGAGCAGCTGTGGCGGGCGCTCGAGCGCGCGAACGCCGCGGGCTTCGTGCGCGCGCTGCCCTCCGGGCTGGACGAAGAGGTCGGAGAGCGCGGCTCGCGCCTCTCCGGCGGCCAGCGGCAGCGGCTGGCGATCGCGCGCGCGTTCCTCATCGAGCCGTCGCTGCTCTTGCTCGACGAGCCGACGTCGTCGCTCGACGAGGCCTCGCAGGCCGAGGTGCAGCGCGGCCTGGTCGAGCTGATGGCCGGCCGCACCGTGCTGCTCGTCGCGCACCGGCTCTCGACGGTGGCCAGCGCAGATCAGGTCCACGTCATCGAGGCGGGTCACGTGATCCGAAGCGGTGCTCCGCGCGACGTGCTACCGATCGGCAACGCGCGCTGACGCCGCGTCCGAGTGAGAAACGGCGCGCGCGCGGGAATATCGGCGCCGGCGACCCGCGCCCCTCGGGCGGGCGCGAGCCACGTTACGCCGGTGAAACGTCTCGCGAATCTCCGCGCATGGCACGTCGCTTGATCGTCTGAGCGCCCGTGCCGTTCACCGAATCGAAACACGTCTCCGCGCCCACCTCGCAAACCCCCGATCATGCGGGGCTCGAACGTCGCCTCCACGACACGTGGGAGGAGCTGCTCGGTTCCCCATCGGAAACATTAGAGAATGACGCGTCACCGAACGGTGAAGCAGACCACGACGAGTGGGCTCCTTCGCAGCTGCCGCTGGTGCTTCTTGCCCATGCGGACGAGGTTCGCCGTGGCGGTCTGGCGTGGGAGCTCGGCGCGCAGGGCTGCACCGTCGTCGAGGTCGAAGACGGCTTCGAGCTGCTCGACTACCTCGATGATCAGGGCCCGTGGCTGCCGCTGCCGCGCCCCGACGTGATCGTGGCCGATCTCGCCATGGACGGCTGCGACGGTCTCGAGGCCGCGAAGCGCCTTCGGCGCTGCGGAAACGAAACGCCCATCTTATTCATCAACGTCCATCGCGCTCCCGCTGCCGCCGCGGCGGCCGCGCGGTTGCCGAAGTGCCGCCTCGTCCACGGCGAGGCCGAAGGAGGAGCTCTGCGCGCAGCGGTCGAAGAGGCCCTGCGCGAGCAGTCGTAGTCGTTTCACCGTTTCACCGTTTCACCCGCAGTCGCTGTCCCGCTGTCTTGAGTGCGCAGTCGCAGCAGAAAGAAGTGAGCCCGTCGTCATGCAGTACCACCCCCACCTCGAGAGCACTCCCCTGGACCCCCACGACGCAACTGTGATCGTCACCCGAGCTGATCAGCGGAAGGGCCAATCGCTCGCGCGTCACCTTCGCGCCGACGGCTTCAAAGTCCTCGAAGCCCAGGACGCGAATGAGCTGGTCGCGTGGTGCAAGGCCTTCCGCACCGCCGAGTCGAAGCTGCCCGACGTCGTCATCTCCGACGATCTCGCCGCGGTCGAAGAGCTCAAGCGGGAAGGCGAAGCCCCTCCTTTCATCCTCGTTACCAGACGGGACGACTGGAAGAGCTTCATGGCCGCCGAGCGCGCCGGCGCGGCCTACGTCTTCGAGTCGTCGTCCGATGATTCGGCGCTTCGAAGCGCTGTGTTTTCGCTGACTCGCGCGTGGTGATCGGGCCGGTGTTACCGGGCCGTAACGAGCGAACGACACGTTGAAACTTGAAAACGGCGCGACATACAAGATGCCTCGCGCCGCACTTTTCGAAAAAGGAACAAACCCAATGCTCGACATTCTCGTGGTTGACGATGAACCCTCGATCCTCCTCCCGCTCGCCGGCGTGCTGAGGAGCGAAGGTCACCAGGTCGCCACCGCGTCCGACGGTGTGAGCGCGATGAGCGCCCTGACGGCCCACGCCTTCGACGTCGTCATCTGCGATGTCCGCATGCAGAAGATGGACGGGTTCGCGGTCTTCCGCCGCGCGCGCACCGAGCTGCCCTCGACGCACGTGATCCTGATGACCGCGTACGCCACGGTGCCCGACGCCGTGACCGCGATGAAGGAAGGCGCGCTCGACTACCTGCCCAAGCCGTTCGACATCAACAAGCTGCTCGAGCGCCTCCAGCAGATCGCGAAGGAGCGCGAGCTCGCCAAGCAGATGCAGGCCGCTCACACCTCGGGCGACACCAGCGCCTCGAAGTTCATCGGCAAGTCGCCCGCGGTCATGCGCCTGTTCGAGCGCATCGAGAAGTTCGCCGACTCCAACGCCTCGGTGCTGATCACCGGCGAGAGCGGCACGGGCAAAGAGCTCGTCGCGCGGATCCTCCACGAGAAGAGCCGCCGCTCGAAGAACCCGTTCGTCGCCGTCAACTGCGGCGCGTTCCCCGAGACGCTGATCGAGGCCGAGCTGTTCGGCCACGAGCGCGGCGCCTTCACCGGCGCGGTCAAGCGCCGCGAGGGTCGCTTCAAGGCGGCCGACAGCGGCACGCTCTTCCTCGACGAGGTGCCCGAGCTGCAGCTGCCGTCGCAGAGCAAGCTGTTGCGCGTGCTGCAGGAAGGCGCGTTCGAGCCGCTCGGCACGAACACCACGATCTCGACCGACGTGCGCGTCATCTCCGCGACGCACCGGAACCTCAAGGCGCTCGTCGCCGAGGGCAAGTTCCGCGAAGACCTCTTCTACCGCCTCAACGCGCTCGAGCTCACCATCCCGCCGCTGCGCGAGCGCGGCGAAGACCTCCTGCTGCTCGTCGACCACTTCCTCAAGCGGTTCAAGGTCGGCGACAAGTCGCCCACCATCTCCGGCCGCGCCCTGGCGGCGCTCGCCGAGTACCCCTTCCCGGGCAACGTCCGTGAGCTCGAGCATGCGATCGAGCACGCGGTGGTGCTCGCGGAAGGCGGTGAAGTCGACACCGCTCACCTGCCGCCCGAGATCGTCGGCGAGCCGAACGCCGCCGCCGGCGAGAAGCGCATCCGCCCGCTGCCCGAGGCCATGCGCGAGTTCGAGCGCGCGTACCTCAAGCGCGTCGTTCAGCAGGCGAACGGCAAGCGCGGCGAAGCGGCGCAGATGCTCGGCATCTCGCGCAAGAACCTCTGGGAGAAGCTGCGCGGCTACGGCTTCACCGAAGCCGAGCTCCTGCCTCCGCAGGAGATGCGCAAGACCTCGGTCTGACCATTTCAGGCTGAGAGTCTGGCCGCCTCGGCCTCAAACGAAAGGCGGTGCCCATTGGCAGGTTCGAAGGTTCGCACCGCGACGGACGGAAAGGTCCGTCACGGTGCCAACGGCCGTGCGGGTACGAACGGCCGTGCGGGTACGAACGGCCGTGCGGGTACGAACAGCCGTGCGGGCAACGGCGCGACCGCCTCGCGTGAGGCGCGTGCGCGCGCCGCCTCCGACGAGATCTCGGCGGTCGACGCGCGGGCGCTCTTGCGCGTGCTCTCCGCCGTCAAGAAGGGCGACTTCACCGTGCGGATGCCGTCCGACCGCACCGGCATCGTCGGCCGCATCTGCGAGTCCCTCAACGACATCATCGACCTCAACGATCGCCTCTCGAGCGAGCTGCAGAAGATGCAGGTCGCCGTCGGAGAGGAAGGCCGCATCGGCCGCCGCGCCGCCGTTGCGGGCGCCGCCGGCACCTGGGCCGGCAGCGTTCAGTCGATCAACGCGCTCGTCTACGGCCTCGTGCAGCCCACGCAGGAGATGGCCCGCGTCATCCGCGCCGTCGCCGCGGGCGATCTCTCGCAGCGCGCCGTCATCGACGTCGACGGCCGCCCCCTGAAGGGCGAGTTCCTGCGCACCACCCAGCTCGTGAACGGCATGGTCGATCAGCTCAGCTCGTTCGCGTCGGAGGTGACGCGCGTCGCGCGCGAGGTCGGCACCGAGGGCCGCCTCGGCGGCCAGGCGCAGGTGCGCGGCGTCGGCGGCACGTGGAAAGACCTCACCGACAACGTGAACTCGATGGCGTCGAACCTGACCTCTCAGGTCCGCAACATCGCCGAGGTCACCACCGCCGTCGCGAAGGGCGACCTCACCAAGAAGATCACCGTCGACGTTCGCGGCGAGATGCTCGAGCTCAAGGTCACCATCAACACGATGGTCGATCAGCTCAGCTCGTTCGCGTCCGAGGTGACGCGCGTCGCCCGCGAGGTCGGCACCGAGGGCAAGCTCGGCGGCCAGGCCCACGTGAAGGGCGTGGGCGGCACGTGGAAAGATCTCACCGACAACGTGAACTCGATGGCGACGAACCTGACGACCCAGGTTCGCAACATCGCCGAGGTCACCACCGCGGTCGCGACCGGCGACCTGTCGAAGAAGATCACCGTCGACGCCCGCGGAGAGATCCTCGAGCTCAAGCGCACGATGAACACGATGGTCGATCAGCTGTCGTCGTTCGCGTCCGAGGTGACGCGCGTCGCGCGCGAGGTCGGCACCGAAGGCAAGCTCGGCGGCCAGGCCGACGTGCGCGAGGTCGGCGGCACCTGGAAGAACCTCACCGACAACGTGAACTCGATGGCGTCGAACCTGACCGCCCAGGTTCGCAACATCGCCGAGGTCACCACCGCCGTCGCGCAGGGCGACCTGTCCAAGAAGATCGACGTCGACGCGAAGGGCGAGATCCTCGAGCTCAAGAACACCATCAACACGATGGTCGACCAGCTGCGCTCGTTCGCGGCCGAGGTGACCCGCGTCGGCCGCGAGGTCGGCACCGACGGCAAGCTCGGCGGCCAGGCCGTGGTGAAGGGCGTCGGCGGCACCTGGAAAGACCTGACCGACAACGTGAACCTGATGGCGACGAACCTGACGCAGCAGGTGCGCGCCATCGCCGAGGTCACCACCGCCGTCCAGCGCGGAGACCTGTCGAAGAAGATCACCGTCGACGCGCGCGGCGAGATCCTCGAGCTCAAGAACACCATCAACACGATGGTCGATCAGCTCAGCTCGTTCGCTTCCGAGGTGACGCGCGTCGCCCGCGAGGTCGGCACCGAGGGCAAGCTCGGCGGCCAGGCCGTCGTGCGCGGAGTCGCCGGCACCTGGAAAGACCTCACCGACAACGTGAACTACATGGCGACCAACCTCACCACCCAGGTGCGGGAGATCGCCAAGGTCGTGACGCACGTCGCGAACGGCGACCTCAAGCGCAAGCTGGTGGTGAGCGCGCAGGGAGAGATCGCCCTGCTCGCCGACACCATCAACAACATGACCGACACGCTGGCGCTCTTCGCCGACCAGGTGTCGACGGTCGCGCGCGAGGTCGGCATCGAAGGCAAGCTCGGCGGCCAGGCCCGCGTGCCCGGCACCGCCGGCGTGTGGAGAGACCTCACCGGCAACGTGAACCAGCTCGCCGCGAACCTGACCACCCAGGTGCGCGCGATCGCCGAGGTCGCCACCGCCGTCGCGAAGGGAGATCTCACCCGGTCCATCTCGGTCGACGCGCAGGGCGAGGTCGCGGCGCTCAAAGACAACATCAACGAGATGATCCGCAACCTGAAAGAGACGACGCAGAAGAACACGGAGCAGGACTGGCTCAAGACCAACCTGACCCGCATCGCGCGCGTGCTCCAGGGCCAGCGCGATCTGCAGACGGTCTCGCGCGTCATCTTGTCCGAGCTCGCGCCGCTGGTCGGCGCCCAGCACGGCGCGTTCTTCGTCGCCGAGACGCGCGACGACGGCGTCGACGTGCTGCGCCTGCTCGCGGGCTACGCGCTGCTGCAGCGCGACGGCTTCAGCGAGACGGTGCGCATGGGCGAGGGCCTCGTGGGCCAGTGCGCGCTCGACAAGGAGCCGATTCTCCTCTTCGGAGCGCCGCGCGACTACGTCCGCATCGGCTCGGCGCTCGGCGAGGTGCCGGCGACGAACATCGTCGTGCTGCCGGTGCTCTTCGAGGGCGAGGTGAAGGCCGTCGTCGAGATGGCGAGCGTGTACCCGTTCAGCGAGGTGCACCTCAACTTCCTCAAGCAGGTGACCGAGAGCATCGGCGTCGTGCTCAACACCATTCAGGCGAACATGCGCACCGAGGCGCTGCTCAAGCAGTCGCAGACGCTCGCCGAGGTGCTGCGCTCCACGAACGAAGAGCTGCAGGAGAAGGCACAGCTGCTCTCCGAGCAGAAGGACGAGGTCGAGCGCACGAACGAAGAGGTCGAGCTCGCCAAGCGCGCGCTGGAAGAGAAGGCCGAGCAGCTCGCGCTCACGTCCAAGTACAAGAGCGAGTTCCTCGCGAACATGTCGCACGAGCTGCGCACGCCGCTGAACTCGCTGCTGCTGCTCGCGCAGTCCCTGAGCGAGAACACCGACGGCAACCTGACGCCGCGGCAGGTCGAGTACGCGCGCACGATTCACGCGTCGGGCGCCGACCTGATGGAGCTCATCAACGACATCCTCGACCTGTCGAAGATCGAGTCCGGCACGATGGCGATCAACGCGGGCCCGGTGCGGTTCGCCGAGCTCAAGCACTTCGCCGAGCGCACGTTCCGGCAGGTCGCCGCGGGCAAGCGCCTCGACTTCGTCATCGACGCCGACGTCTCGCTGCCCGAGTCGGTGGAGACCGACGGCAAGCGCCTGCAGCAGGTGCTGCGGAACCTGCTGTCGAACGCGTTCAAGTTCACCGAGTCCGGCCGCGTCGAGCTGCGCATGTTCCGCGCGACGAGCGGCTTCACGTCGACGCACCCCATCTTGGGCTCTGCGCCGAAGGTCATCGGCTTCGCGGTGACGGACACCGGCATCGGCATCCCGCGCGACAAGCACGAGATCATCTTCGAGGCGTTCCAGCAGGCCGACGGCACGACGAGCCGCAAGTACGGCGGCACGGGCCTGGGTCTGTCGATCAGCCGCGACATCGCGAAGCTGCTCGGCGGAGAGATTCGGCTCGAGAGCGAGCCCGGCCGCGGCAGCATCTTCACGCTCTATCTCCCGGCCGAGTACGTCGCCCAGCCGCGCGCCCAGCGCGACGCGTCGGGCGCCGTGTCGGTCACGACGGCCTCGGGCATGGCGTGGCCCATCGGCTCGGGCCCGGCTCCGGCGCGGCCGAGCGCTCCGACGGTGTCGAAGCGCCTACCGCCGCCGGTGCCGACGACTCCGACGCCGCCGCCGTTCATCGTGACGGACGACGAAGACGAGCGCGCGACCATCGCCGCAGGGGACCGCGTGCTGGTGGCGATGACCGAGCGGCCCGAGTGGCGCAAGCTGCTCGCGTCGACGGCGCAGGAGCTCGGCGTGAAGCTGTTCGCGCCGTCGAGCCCCGACTCGGCGGTGAAGGCCGCCCGCGAGCTGTCGCCGATCGGCTGCCTCGTCGACCTCGCCGCGAAAGACCGCAGCGGCTGGCTCATGCTCGAGCGCGTCACGCACGGCATCGACACGATGCACGTACCGGTCATCACGCTGGGCACTCCCGAGCAGCGGCTGCGCGCGCTCGACCGCGGTGCGTTCCTGCACTGGTCGATGTCGGGCACGCTCGCCGCCGGCCTGGTCCTCAACGCCCTCGAGAGCATGAAGGCGCACGGCGAGCCGCGGCTCTTGCTCGTCGAGCCCGACGGCCGCACGCGAGAGCAGCTGTGCGAGCTGCTCGGCGGCGTCGGCGTCGACCTGCGTCAGACGACGAACGTCGACGAGGCGGTGCGCGCGTTGAGCGAGAACCCGTTCGCGGCCCTGGTGCTGCGCGCCGGCGCGCTCTCGGAGCAGGCGCTCGCCCGCATGCACCAGCAGCGCGCCGCGCTGGCGCTGCCGCCCTGCCCCGTCGTCGCCTTCGCCGAAGGTCCGCTCGTGCCGCAGGAGCTGACCGCGCTGCAGTCGCTCGCCGAAGGCCACGTGCTCAAGGTCGCGCGCACGCAGGAGCGGCTGCTCGAAGAGACGTGCATCGCCATCCGGCGCTCGGCGAAGACGCTGTCCGAGCCGCAGCGCCAGGCGCTCAGCCGGGCGCGCGAGAAGAACCCGCGCCTGGTCGGCCGCACGGTGCTCGCCATCGACGACGACGTCCGGAACATCTTCGCCCTCACCGCGATTCTGGAACGGCATGGAGTGAAGATGTACTTTGCCGAGAGCGCGCAGTCGGGCATCGCGATGTTGAAGCGCCAGCCCGACGTCGACGCGGTGTTGATGGACGTGATGATGCCGGAGATGGACGGGTACCAGGCGATGCGGGCGATTCGCGCCATGCCGCAGTACCGCGACCTGCCCATCGTGGCGTTGACGGCGAAGGCGATGAAGGGCGACCGCGAGAAGTGCCTCGCGTCGGGTGCGTCCGACTACATCGCGAAGCCCGTCGACGTGGAGAAGCTGCTCGCCATGCTTCGGGTGTGGTTCGAAGACATGGCGGATCCGGCGCCAGGCCCTGAAGTGTCGGACGAGACCACCCGTCCCGAGGTGAGATGAGCGCGAGCGACGGCCAGGAGCAGGTCGACATCCTGCTGGTCGATGACCAGCCGGCAGGACTGTTGTCTCTCGAGGCCACGCTCGAGCCGCTCGGCCAGCGGCTGCACCGCGCGCACTCGGGCCGCGAAGCGCTGCGCCAGCTGCTCGACCGGGACTTCGCGCTCATCCTGCTCGACATCGTCATGCCGGGCCTCGACGGCTTCGAGACGGCCCGGCTCATTCGCGAGCGCGAGCGCTCGGCGCAGACGCCCATCATCTTCCTGACCGGGCTGTCCGAGACGGGGCTGCCGCGGCTGCGCGCCTACTCGATGGGCGCGGTCGACTACCTGGTGAAGCCGTTCGAGCCCGAGGTGCTGCGCTCGAAGGTGTCGGTGTTCGTCGACCTCGCGCGCAAGACGGCGACGATCGAGGCGCAGGCGAAGGCGCTGACCGAGGCGCAGAACAAGGCGCACGAGCGCGAGCTGGCCCGCACGCGGGAAGAGTTCTTCGCGGTGGCGCTGCACGAGCTGCGAACTCCGCTGACGTCGATGGGGCTGCAGCTGCACGCGCTCAAGCGCTGGGCCGCGCGGGCGACGCAGCCGGTGCAGCCGTCGGAGCTGCAGCAGCGCCTGGTCGAGGTCGAGCAGGGCATGGCGCGGCTGAACCGCCTGTCGGACTACCTGCTCGACATCTCGCGCATGCGCGAGGGCCGCATCGTGCTCGAGCGGCAGAAGTGCGACGTCTGCGAGGTGGCGAAGGGCGTGGTCGAGCGCATCGCCGACGAGCGCCGCGAGCTCGGCATCCAGCTCACGTTCGAGGGCAGCGGCCAGATGGACGGCCAGTGGGACCGCGCGCGCCTCGAGCAGATCGTCAGCAACCTGGTGACGAACGCGGTGAAGTACGGCGGCGGCAAGCCGGTCGTCGTGACGTGCAACGCCGACGAAGGCCAGGCGACCCTCACGGTGCGCGACCAGGGCCCGGGCATCTCGCCTGAAGACCAGGAGCTGCTCTTCCACCGCTTCTTCCGCGGCCGCCGCTCGGACGCCGACGGCTTCGGCCTGGGCTTGTGGATCGTCCAGCAGCTGGTGTCGCTGCACGAGGGCAAGGTGTCGGTGAAGAGCGAGCTCGGCAAGGGCTCGACGTTCACGGTGGTGCTGCCGCGGAAGGTGGAAGCCGGAGCACCGGCGAGCGCATCAGCGAAGCCGGCGCCTGAGACCGCGCCGGCGCCGGCGAGCTGACGCAGTTCGGCAAGCCCGAGACGCACCCGCGCGGCGAAGCCAGCGCGTGGCGTCGAAAAAAGTCTGCGAGCGCTGGTGGTGGCATGCGCCCACCCACCACCAGGCTCACAGTGGACACTTACGTGTCCGGTGCGGCCTTACCGCGGCCGCTACGGAGTCGCTTTCGCGACTCACGCCCTTCATGAATGCCCGGTCAGCCTCCGGACCTCGTCCATCAGCGTTGCAGGCTCCACATCTGCTGGGACAACACACGCGTCGTCGTTCAATTCCATGAAATCGAAGTCTCCCGGCGTGCCCGGGCGGGCGAAGACGACGAAGGGCAACAGGGTGTCCTGCGCGCGGGAGATGCTGCAGACCTGGGCCCCGTCGATGCCGTCGAGCTCGGCGTCGCACACGACGGCGTCGGGCCGGGCCTCGTGGGCGACCGAGTTGTAGATGTACTGCAGAAGCTGCGCGCCGGTGTCGAGCACGACCACGTCGAAGCCCGCGTCCTCGAGGGCCTCGATCACCCGGTCTCGCCGCCCGGGCTCGTTCATCGCGACGACGACGAGCGGAGCGACCGGCTGCTGCTCGGCGCGCTCGTGGAAGGGATCGGCGTATTCGGGGACCGCGTGCATGTCAGCCGTTCCTTCAGAGCGAGCGGCGTGCCACGCGCTCAACCCTGCGATCAGGGCCGCAGGCGCGCGCTGCGACGTCACGGATGGGTGACCATGCCGCCCCACGCTGCGTCACCCTTGCGCGACCTTCAGCTGCGCGATGACCTCGCTGCACACGGCAGCGAGCTCGGGCTCGCGGTCGTCGAGGCCCAGCGCCGCCTTCGCCACGAGCGCCTGGGTGAACGACGGCTCGTCGATGCGGTGGCGGCCGAACAGCAGCGGCGGTCCGCCGAAGTTGCGCGGCGGAGGCACGAGGCCGAAGCCGTGCTCCGCCGCGATGCTCTCGGCGAGCACCACGATGGCCGCGACCGGGTGAACGACGTCGCCGACCGTCAGCGTGTGGTGGAGCCGAATCACCATCGCCACGTCGGGCGGCAGCCGCCAGACGGTCGCCACCGAGCCGCCGACGGTCTCGTGCAGCCCCGCGAGCGCGGGCCACAGGTCGACCACCGGCCGCAGCTTCTGCCCCAGCACGGCGTCACCGAGCGCGACCAGCGCGGCCGACAGCCCCACGTCGTGGAGCAGGCCGCACAGGAACGCGTGGTCGGCCTCGAACGAGACGAAGCGGGCGATGGCGCGAGAGAGGTGCGCGACCGCGCGCGAGTGCAGCCTCACGCGGTCGACGGCCTCGCTGTAGCCGCCGTTGCGGAACACGCGCGCGTGCGCGGCCTCGACGACGGCGTCGCGCAACAGCGCAACTCCGGCGCGGCCGCCGGCGTCGCTGAGCGACGGGCTCGGGCCCGACGCGCCGTACAGCGGAGAGTTGCAGAGCGAGAGCACGCTCTTCGCGAGGCCGGGGTCTTTCTCGAGCAGGCGAACGAGGTGCTCGGCGTCGATGCCGTCGCAGCTCGACCACGCCAGCACCTCGCGCGCGGCGGGCGGCAACATCGGCGGCTGGTAACGCTGGCTCTGAAACGTGCCCGTCAGCGCGTCCCACAGCTGCTGATCGGTCAGCGGTTCGCCGACGGCGTCCGCGTGAAGCTCGTGGACGACGAAAGCATCGGCGCGCCGTTCGAAGTGGAGCATGTGCGACCACATTCGCAACGATCGTGCCCCGAGCGTTTTGCCGTCTTCGCGACGACTTGGCGCTGCTCCCATCGGGTGCCGAGTTACCTGACGGGTCGAGCAGGACCCCATATAAGGTGTCCGACCGGAAACATGCGCGCGCTTGTCTGTCTGATTCTGCTGACCACGGCCTGCTCTCCGCCCGTGGACGTTTGTGCCAACCTCATCTGCGGCGTGGGGCAAACCTGCGACCGCCGCAGCGGCCTGTGCGTTCGCATCGACGGCGGAGACGTCACCGATTCGGGAACTGAAGATGCGGGCGCCCCCGATGACGGCGGCCAGGGCGGCGGCGGCGGTGGCAGCGGCGGCTGCACTCCGGCGTGCACCGGCAGCGCGAAGTGCGACCCGTCTTCGGGTCGCTGCGTCGAGTGCCTCGACGACCGCGACTGCTCGTGCCCGGCCTTCCGGTGCGTGAACAACTTCTGCACCACGCCGGCGATGGACCCCGATGCCGGTCCGCTGGTGGTGACGCCTCCGCAGGCGGAATCGTGCGCGGCGGCTCAGCCGTTCTCCTTCCTGGGCTGCACGGTGCCGCGCAGCTTCCAGTTCCGCACGAACCTCGGCGTCGTGATGGACAACGAGCAGGGCATCTGCAGCGCGGCGCAGGGCGGCGGCCGCGATCTCGTCTACGTGCTCACGCTCGAGGCGACGTACGACCTCACCGTGACGGTGACGCCGGTGAACGGCTCGGGCGCGCACCCCATCGTCTACGTGCGCCGCATGCCCTGCGCCGGCCAGGAGCTCGCCTGCGTGAACGGCGGCGGCCCGTTCCAGACCACCGTGCACCTGCGCTCGCGCACCGCGGGCGACTACGCCATCTTCCTCGACACGCTCGACGCGGCGAGCGGCGGCGAGGTCGAGGTGACGGTCACGCTCTCGGCGCCGACGCAGCCGTCGAACGACACGTGCCTCACCGCCGACCCGCTGCCGGTCGACGGCGGCTCGGTGCGCGCGGACACCTCGATCGCGAACAACGACGAGTTCACCACCTGCAACACGGCGGGCGGGCCGGAGCTCGTGTGGCGGCTGGTGCTCGACCGTCCCGGCGACATCGTCGCGCGGGCCGTGGCCGCCGACGCCGGCGTGAGCGCGTTCATCCAGGTCCGCGAGGGCAACTGCTCGAGCGGCCCGTCGCGGGGCTGCGCCGGCAGCGGCAACGGTGGAGTCGCGGCGCTTCGCGCGCGCGGCGTCGACGCCGGCGTCTACTACCTCATCGTCGAGAGCCCGGCGGCGGGCGCCGGCGCGCTCGACGTGTCGGCCCAGATTCAAGAGCCCTCGCCGCCGCTGCAGCACGACACGTGCGCCGCGCCGTTCGACATCGTGTTCGCCGACGGCGGCACGTTCGTCGAGCTCGACGTCGACACGAGCACGGCGAATGACGACCACGACGGCCTCTGCAGAAATGGCGGGCCAGAGTACGTGTACCGCTTGCGCCTGCTGTCGCCGCGGCGGGTCGTCGTCTCGGCGACGCCGACGGCGGGCGGCGACACCGTCCTCTACGTCCGCAGCGGCAGCTGCACCAGTGGTGTTGAGATCGGGTGCCTCGACCGCGGCTTCGAGGGGGATACCGAGACCTACTCGACGGACGGCGGCCATCTCGCGCCCGGCGACTACTTCATCTTCGTCGAGGGGTTCCAGGCGGCGACCTCGGGCCCCACCCGCCTGACGGTCTCGGCGACTCCGTGACGCCGGCGACGGCGCTCCTGCGTCCGCCGTACGCGGAGGTCGACGTCGGAGCGAACCGCGTCGCGCTGTTGAAGGACGGGTACCAGACTTTCCCCGCGATGCTGCAGGCGGCGCGCGACGCGAAGTCGACCATCTGCATCGAGACGTACATCCTCCGCGACGACGCGGTGGGCAACCAGCTCGCGAGCGTGCTGATCGAGCGCGCCTATGCGGGCGTCGAAGTGAACCTGATGTACGACGGCTGGGGCGCCGACGTCAGCGACGCGTACGTGATGCGGCTGAAGCTCGCCGGAGTGCGCGTGCTGCACTTCCAGCCGGTGAAGCTGCTCGGGCCGCTCGGACGAATCCTCGGGCGCCTGCGCCGGCGCAACCACCGCAAGGCGATGATCGTCGACGGGCGCCTCGCGTTCACCGGCGGCCTGAACCTCTCCAGCGACTACGCCGCGGTCGAGGACGGCGGCCACGGCTGGCGCGACACGCACGTGCGCGTGGAAGGCCCCGCGGCGGTGCAGCTCGAGAAGATGTTCCTCGCGACGTGGAGACAGCACCGCGGCCCGAAGCTCGACGAGGCGCGCTACCAGCGCCCCGAGGCGCCGGCCGACGCGCGGGTGCGCTTCATCGGCAACGAGTTCGCGCGCGATCGCAAAGACATCCGCGTCGCGTACGTGCAGGCGTTCAACGAGGCGAAGCGGCGCATCCACGTGATGAACTCGTACTTCATGCCGCCGTCGCGGGTGCTGCGGTCGCTGATGAGGGCCGCGCGCCGCGGCGTCGACGTGACGCTGATCCTCGCCGGCTCGACCGACGTGCCGCTGGTGCTGCTCGGCTCGCGAGGGCTCTACCCCAAGCTCATCCGCAGCGGCGTGCGCGTCTTCGAGTGGAAGGGGCGCGTGCTGCACGCCAAGACCGCGGTCGTCGACGGCACCTGGAGCACCATCGGCAGCGCGAACCTCGACAACCTGTCGCTGCGTCAGAACCTCGAGGTGAACGCGGTCATCGTCGACGAGAAGTTCGGCGCCGCGATGGAGAAGCTGTTCCACGCCGACCTGTTCCAGTGCGTCGAGATCACGCGCGAGTCACTGCGCGAGCGCACGTTCCTCGACCGCTTCTTCAGCTGGCTGGCGTACCAGGTCCGCACCTGGCTCTGAACAGCTCAGCGGACGACCAGCACCGGCCGTTTGCAGAAAGCACGATGAGCCCACTCATCCCCCTCTGGGAGGAGCGTCACCTCACCACCAGCACCGGTCGCTTGCAGAGAGCCCGATGAGTTTACTCATCCCCCCTCCGAGAGGAGCGTCACCTCACCACCAGCACCGGCCGTTTGCAGAGAGCCCGATGAGTTTACTCATCCCCCCTCCGAGAGGAGCGTCACCTCACCACCAGCACCGGCCGTTTGCAGAGAGCCCGATGAGTTTACTCATCCCCCTCCGGGAGGAGCGTCACCTCACCACCAGCACCGGCCGTTTGCAGATGTGCACGAGCCGGTCGGCGATGCTGCCGAGCAGCACGCGGGAGACGGCGTTGCGGCCCTTGTTGCCGACGACGACGAGATCGAAGCCGCCCTCGTCGGCGGTATCGGAGATGACCTCGGCCGGCGGCCCGAGCACGTTCTTCGTCTCGACCTTCGGCGCGCCGAGGCCCTTCACGACGTCGGCGAGCACGGCAGCGCCGCGCGCGAGCTCGGACTCGCGCAGCTCGGCGATGGGCGCCATCGGCACGTCGCCCGGGAGAATCGTCGGAGGCGTGACGTGAATGAGGGTGACGCTGGCTCCGAAGGGCCCGGCGAGCGAGAGCGCCTGCTTCGCTGCGTGAATGGACGCGAGTGAACCGTCGACCGCGCAGAGGATCTTCTTCATGAGAGCTGGATAACCGGCGCGCGCAGCATCAGCAGTGCGGAGCACCAGCCGGTAACCGTCAGGCCCTACCCGTCTTCACGAGCCCGGAAACGTGAACGAACCCGGGCCCGTCGAGTCGTTCACGCGAACGTCGGGCGTACCCGACAAAGCCGTCCTCGGCCTTTACGGGCTGCCGGCGAGCTGCGAACCGGCAGCGTCTTCGGGATCGAGCCCGCTGGCGACGGCTTCCTTCACGGCGCTGGTCACCGACTTGAACGCCGAGGCCGGCACCTTGCCCGCCTTCAGCTTCAGCTCGCGGGTGATCGGCTCCTGCTCCTCGTCGAAGTAGACGGCGACGGTGAGCTTGCCCTTCTTCTCGACCTCGCCGGTGACGACGGCGGCGACGGCGACGTCCTCGCCGTCTTCTCCGGGCTTCACGCACTTGAACGCCTTGCAGAGCTTCGCGGAGAGCTGCTTCTTCACCGCCGAAGCCTTCGGCCCCTTGAAGTCCACGACGGAGATGCGCGGCTTCTCCGCGAACGCAGCGCTCGCGGTGAAGATGATCGTCACTGCCAAAAGTCGGAACATGAGGCCTCCTCGCACCGCGGCATTGTGCAGATCGCAGGCCATCACCCAACCGCGCGGCATCACGCGTGATTGAAACCTCCTACATTGGGCAACTGCCCGAGACATCGACACTCCTTTTGGAGCGCACGCGCCTTTGTCAGGTTGCTTGTCACTGCTATAGCCGCCCCGCATGAAGCGGATCGGCAGCGCGCTGATCGTGGTGCTCCTCGCCTGCCCGGGCCAGTCGCCGCCGCCGGGAGACGAGCAGATGGGCCGGTACACGTTCCGGGCGGAGCCGATCGGCGGGCTGCCCGACGCGTGCACGTTCGTCGAGATCCCCGACGGCGGCTTCTCGTTCGAAGCGGCGTTCTCGCGCTTCCGCGACGCGGGCCTCTACTACGTGACGATCGGCGGCGTCGCGCACGAGGCGACCTGGGACGGCCAGCGGATCAGCGCGACGTACAGCGCGCAGCGCAACTTCAGCCAGTGCGGCTGTGCGGGCGGCTCGACGGTCGTCACGACGATGAGGGAGACCCTCTCCGCCACCGTCGTCTCGCGCTCGCAGAGCGAAGCGGCGGGCGGCTGCGTCGACAACCCACCGGTCGATCTCGACGCCGGCATCGTGCCGCCGAACAGCACCAGCGAGGGCGGCTTCGACGCCGTGCGCGCCTGCGGCACGCTGGGCGAAGAAGTGACGACCAACGTGCAGGTGCCGTGCTTCACCCAGTGCAACTTCTGCCAGCTCCGGTACACCATCCAGGGAGAGCGGCGATGAAGAAGAAGGCGGTGGTGCTGCTCTCGGGCGGGCTCGACTCGGCGACGTGCCTCGCCATCGCCAAGAAGACGTTCGACCCCGTCTGCCTCTGCGTCGACTACGGCCAGCGCCACCGCGTCGAGCTGCAGCACTCGGAGAACGTCGCCCGCTCGATGAAGATCCGCGACGTCCGCACGGTGAAGCTCGACCTGCGCGCGATCGGCGGCTCGGCGCTCACCGACGACATCGCCGTGCCGAAGAAGCGCAAGGCGAAGCAACTGAGCAAGGGCATCCCCGTCACCTACGTGCCCGCGCGCAACACCATCTTCCTCGGGCTCGCGATCGGCCTGTGTGAAGTCGTGGGCGCCACCGACGTCTTCATCGGCGTGAACGCGGTCGACTACAGCGGCTACCCGGACTGCCGGCCCGAGTTCATCCGCGCGTTCGAGAAGGCCGCGCGCCTGGGCACGAAGGCGGGCGTCGAAGGCGCGAAGCTCAAAGTCCACGCGCCCCTGTCCGGGCTGACGAAGGCCGAGATCATCCAGCTCGGCCTGAAGCACGGCGTCGACTACCGCTACACGCACTCCTGCTACGACCCTCGAGGCGGCCAGGCGTGCGGCGAGTGCGACTCGTGCGTGCTGCGGCGCAAGGGCTTCCAGGAGGCCGGCGTCCCCGACCCGACGAGGTACGCGGCATGATCTCCCCGCTCCTTCTTCTCCTCGCCGCCGACGCGGGAACCCCGAAGCTCGTCGAGGCCAACACGCTGGTGAAGGACCTCGTCGTCGACCTGCGCTACGCGACGCCGGACAACTTCCTCAAGAAGCAGGTCTACCCCGACGGCTCGCGCTGCCTGTTGCTCGAAGAGTCGGCGAAGCGCCTTCAGAAGGCCGCCGACCAGCTGCGCGAGCAGGGCTTTCGCCTGAAGGTGTGGGACTGCTACCGCCCGCACGCGGTGCAGTTCGAGATGTGGAAGATCTTCCCCAAGCCCGGCTACGTCGCCGAGCCGAAGGCGGGCAGCAACCACAACCGCGGCGGCGCCGTCGACCTCACGATGGTCACGCTCGACGGCAAGGACGTCGAGATGCCGACGCCGTTCGACACCTTCTCCAAGGCGGCGCACCACGGCTACGCCGGCGGCAGCGAAGAATCGCGAAAGAACCGCGAGACGCTGAAAGCCGCGATGGAAGCGGCCGGTTTCGTGAAGAACGCGATGGAGTGGTGGCACTGGGACCTGCCCGACGCGAAGTCGCGGCCGATCCTCGACGAGCCGTTGGTCGCCCCGGCGAAGTAAGCTCGCGGGCTGGTGCGGGCACCGGTCCTCCTCGCCTTGCTGGGCATCACAGCCTGCGCGCCCGCGCCGCACGTGGTGCTCGAGTTCCCCGACGCGGCGGCCGAGGCCGAGGCGGCGGAGATGTCGGTCTACGCGCTCGCCGCCGACACCGACTGCGCGCCGCTGATGAGGAACGGGCAGATCTTCGGGTGGATCCTCACCACCACGTTCCGCCTGCCGCTCACCGATGACGCGCACCTCGGCAAGCTCGCGCGGGGGCCGGCGGTCTTCTTTGCGCAGGCGCGCGACGCCTCGGGCCGCGTCTTCCTGCGCGGCTGCGTCGCGACGAACGCCGGCGGAGACGTCGTGCTGCGCCTGCACCGCGTGGTGAAGCCGGTGACGATGCGCGAGGGCGAGGTCGTGGTCGTCGACGTCGTCGCGAACGACGCGATGGGCAACCCGGCGGTGGTCGAGCTGCGCGACGCTCCGCGGTTCGCGACCTACGACGCGGCGGCGCGCGTGATGCGGCTGACTCCCGGGCCGGCGGATCAAGGCACGTACGAGTTCAGCATCGAGCCTCCGCCGGGCGGCAACGCGGCGTTCTCGCAGCAGGTGGTGGTGACGGTCGAAGACGTGCCGCGCCCGCTCGAGTGGCACCGCGCGTACCGCGGCTGGGTCGGCCGCTTCGACTCGAGCGCGCTGTGGGACGGTCAACTGCGCCAGCTGTACGTCACGGGCGGCCGCGACTTCGGCGTCGAGCTCGCGAAGATGTCGCGCACGCTCTACACGACGTCGAAGCCGGCCGACGCGCTCACCGACTTCCGCATCCTCGACTTCAACGCTGACGGCGGAGTCCCCAACTGGGAAACGCGCCGGTTCACGCGCGTGAACAGCTCGGGGAAGTTCGGCCACGCGATGGGCTTCGTGCGCCTCGGCCGCGCGCCGGGCGGCGAGCGCCTGGGCTTCGTGCTCGGCGGCTTCGACGGCGCGCAGATCAGCGGCGAGTCGCTGCTGTTCCGACCCGCAGCGCCGGTGACGACCGCCAGCGCCCCGACGATGCTGAATGACAACGGCACCACCTTTCATTTCGGAATGGCGGTGGCCGTTGCGCCTGACTCGACCTCGACGTACCTGTTCGGTGGAGACCGCGGCACCTCGGGGGCGAAGGCCGATCTGCTCGAGGTGTGGATGCCGTCGGCCGGCATCGTGAACGTCGATCGCCTGGCGACCGGCACGACACCGCAGCCGGCCGGTCGATCGAAGGCGACGCTCACGCTCGCCGAGAACCCGCGCCGCCTGGTCGTCATCGGCGGCCGCTCGGTGAACGGCACGGCCGAGACGCTCTACGGCGACGCGTGGATCATCTGCCTCGAGGAGCTGGCGCCGAAGTGCCCGCCCGGCTCGCGCCTGCAGTGGATGCGCGTCACCAACCCCGGTGGAGACGTCTTCCCCGGCTCGGGCACGACCGGCGTCTTCGCGCACGTGGCCGGCTACGACGTCGCGAACGACCGCGTCATCACCTACGGAGGCCTCGGCGTCGTCAACAACCTGACCTGGCTCTTCGAAGACGTGTTCGCGCTCGAGCTCGGCAACGCGATGCCGGTCGACGGCGGCGTCTCTGCCCGCTTCGTGCACCTGCCTGCGCCGGGCGGCCCGCTCGGGCTCGTCGGCGCCGCGGCGACGCAGGACACCGACGGCGGCCGGCTGCTCATCTACGGCGGCATCACCGGGCGCGTGCTCGACGGCACCGCGCAGCTCGACACGACGGAGGACGTCTGGGCGCTCGGCCTGACGCCGGGCAACGAGAAGCTGACGAAGGTGACCGTGGCTCCGCAGTACGACGTGCCGGCGCGGCGCGTGGCGGGCAACGTGCTGCCCCGCGGGCCGATGATGCTCGGCGGTCAGAGCGAGAGCTCGAACGCGGCCGGGTGGCCGACCGACATCTGGCGCATCGAGCCCGACGGCGGCGCGACGCGCGTGAACGTGCCGGGCTTCACCCCGCTGCCGCTCGCGAACATGACCGTCACGTACAACCCGGACCTCGACGAGTACTGGATGTACGGGGGTCGCCGCGCGAGCCTGCTGCCGACTCCGGCGCTGTACCGCTACAAGCTCGATGGAGGCTTCACCTTCATCGACCAGTTCGACGTGAACCCGCGCTGGGGCCACTCGGCGGCGTGGGACGAGCGGAACCACCGCATGCTGTTCTTCGGCGGCATCGGGCTCGACGAGACGACGGGCATGACGCAGCCGCTGAACGAGGTGCTGGCGCTCGTGCTCGAGGCCGACGGCGGGCTGTCGACGACGAAGCTGGAGCCGACGGGAACTCCGCCGCCGCCGCGGTACGGAGCCATCGCCGGGTACGACCGCTTCGCGCAGCGGCTGCTCGTCTTCGGAGGCACCGCGCGCGTGGGCACCGGCGAGCAGGACGTCGTCGACGCGTGGGAGCTGTCGCTCGTCCCCGGGCAGGAGCGCTGGATGCAGATCGACGCGCGCGGCGCCGCGACCGACCTGCCGGAGACCATCTACTTCCCCGCCGGCGCGTGGACGCAGGAGAACCCGCCGTCGCTGTACGTCATCGGCACCGTGCGCCGGCAGGGCGGCACCTACGCGTTCATCGACGGCGTGTGGAGGCTGAAGCTCGACGCGCAGCCGACGTGGGTGAGGCAGCAGGTGCCGGACTTCGCGCCGCGCGCGCGGGTGTTCCCCGGGTTCGCCTACGACGAGGTGAACCAGCGCATCTTCCTCTCCGGCGGCGCGGCGGACCCGGTGTTCCGCAACGACGTCTGGTACCTCACGCTGCCGTAGTTACGGGACGACGCCGGAGCAGTCGATCCCGCACGTGAACACCGCCGCGGTGCACGTGTTGTTGTCGATGCACGCGTCGCAGTTGTCGACCTTGCGGTAGTAGTTCGAGTCGCTGTTCGCGTTGTCGCGGCAGCGCTCCTCGCACGACTGCGTTCCGTAGTTCTGGTCGAAGCAGTCTTTGTAGCGCTTGCAGATGTCGCGGCAGTCGGCGGCAGAGTCGAACACGCGGCAACTCGAGGCGAGCAGAACGGCGACACAGCCGAGCACGGCAATCGTCTTGTTGAGCATGGCGGCGCTCGACGGAGCAAGCCGCGTGCACGGCCGCAAACCCGCGGAGCGCCGTGCGTTACCCGCGGCGAATGTCACCGCGCGGTGCCGCTCAAGGAGCCGGACGTGTCCGAATGGAATAGTCGGGCGCCTGCAGCGTGACGGCGAGGACGCCCGCTGCGACGCCGGCGGCGACGACCCCTGCGACGGCGGCCCAGAGCCAGGGCTTCTTGTAGACGGGCGTCTCCTCGACGACGACGTCGGTGATGCCGACGCGGTGCGGAGCCTCGGGGCTCTTCCACAGCGCGATGGGGCTGCCGCGCGCGTCGATGGCCTGCACGTAGTACTCGACCTGGCCGGCGCCGAGCGCGGGCGTGGTGAGCTCGAACGGAGACTGACCGCCGGCGGCGACCTCTTCCCACGGCTCTTGGGGGCGGCGCAGCTCGAGGCGGACTCCGGCGACGTGCTGCTGCCAGTCGTTGTCGACGATGACCTTCAGCTTCACCGCCGCGCCGGGGGGAAACGCGCGGGGCGGAACGTGATCGACCCGAATCGCGGGCCGCCCGCGGGCCTCGGCGCGCGCCGCATCGAACGGAGCGCGCTGCCGCGGCGAGATGTCGGCGCCCTCGATGCGCGCGTCGGGCTTGATCGCGAGGGCCTTCAAGAACGACTGCTTCGCCTTGTCGTCGTCGCCGAGCGTGGCGTCGCAGAGGCCGAGGCCCATGTACGCCTCGACGACCTCGTCGGGCGTGCCGAGCCGCACCGACAGCGCCCGCTCGTACATCGCGCGCGCGTTCTCGAAGTCGAGCGTGTCGAACAGCGCGGCGCCGCGGCGCAGCAGCGGATCTTTGGGCGGAGCCTTCGGCGCCGCCGCGTCCGGCGTCTGCAGCAGCGCCACAAACACCGCGAAGGTCGGGAGGATCACGGGGACTGGTGCGTATATTGGCAGCTGTGAAGTTCCCGGCAACCTACGGCGGCTACACGCTGCTCGCCGAGCTCGGCGAGGGGGGCATGGCCACCGTCTTCCTCGCGAGGAAGATCGGCCCGGGAGGCTTCGCGAAGCTGCAGGTGATCAAGCGCATCCTCCCGCACCTCGGGAAGGAGCCCGAGTTCGTCCAGATGTTCCTCGACGAGGCGCGGCTCGCGGCGCGCTTCGAGCACCCGAACGTGGTGCAGGTCTACGACCTGGGCGAGGCCGACGGTCAGGTGTACCTCGCGATGGAGTACCTCGCCGGCCAGAGCGTCGCCGCGCTCGCGCGCGAGGCGGTGAAGCAGGGCATCAGCGTGCCGCCGCAGTTCTCGGCGCGGATCATCGCGGACGCGTGCGACGGGCTGCACTACGTGCACGAGTTCAAAGATCCCGACGGCACGCCGCTGCGCATCGTGCACCGCGACGTCTCGCCGCAGAACCTGTTCGTCACGTACGAGGGCCGCGTGAAGCTGCTCGACTTCGGCGTGGCGAAGGCGGCGACGACGGTGACGAAGACGAGGACCGGCTCGGTGAAGGGCAAGGTCTCGTACATGGCGCCCGAGCAGTGCCGCGGCGAGAACGTCGATCGGCGCGCCGACATCTTCGCGCTCGGCGTCGTGCTGACGGAGCTCATCGGCGGCCGCCGCATGTTCAAGAGCGACAACGAGTTCGCGCTGATCCGCCAGCTGTCGCTCGGCGAGTACCCGAAGCCGTCGGAGATGGGCTTCGAGGGGGCGCCGAAAGAACTGCTGCACATCGCCGACCGCGCGATGTCGTTCCGCGCCGAGGACCGCTACGCGAGCTGCCTCGAGATGCGGGTGGACCTCGACAAGTGGCTCGCGACGAGCGGGCCGTCGGGCTCGCGGCAGGTCGCGGGGCTGATGGGCCAGCTGTTCAAGGAGGACATCGCGCTGCGGCAGCAGATCCTGAGCGCGCCCGACGACTCGGCGCCGGTGTTTCAGATGGTGCGCCAGGAGGCGAGCCAGCCCTCGCTGCCGTCGCTCGGCCCGCTCGCGCTCGATCAGCGCACGGTGACGCGCAAGAGCGTCGAGGTGCCGGCGGTGCAGCCGCCGCCGGGCCGGGCGCCGTGGCTGCTGGCCGCGGCGCTCGTGGTGCTGGCGGGCGCGGGCTTCGCCGTGGCGTGGAAGCTCCTGCAGCCGCCGCCTCCGCTGCCGCCGCCGGTGGTGGTGGTGACTCCGCCGCCGCAGCAGGTGGAGGTCGACGCGGGAGCGGAAGCCGTGGTCGTGCCGACGCCGGCGGAGGTGCCGGACGCGTCGGTCGCCGTGGCGGTGGTCGTGGCTCCGCCGAAGAAGAAGACCCCGCCGCCGACGAAGCAGGCGCCGGGGACGCTGAACGTGAAGAGCACTCCGAGCGGGTGCGCGGTGAGCATCGACGGGAAGCCGGCGGGCACGACGCCGTGGACGCAGGTGTTCGAGTCGGTGTCCGAGCCGCAGGTGACGGTGGCGTGCCAGGGCTACGCGGCGGAGACGAAGCCGGCGCGGCTGGCGAGCGGGAACACGGTGACGCTCGACTTCGCGCCGCAGCCGCTGGGCAAGGGCTTCCTGGCGCTGAAGACGAGCCCGTGGAGCGTGGTGTTCGAGGGCGAGCGCGAGCTGGGGATGACGCCGCTGGCGAAGCTCGAGCTCGCCGCCGGGCAGCACACGCTGCGGGCAGTGAACAAGGAGCAGCAGCTCGAGAAGACGTTCGTGGTGACCATCAAGGCGGGGGAAGTGACCGCGAAGACGGTGGACCTGACGACGCCGTAGGAGCTCGACGTGGACGTGGACGTGGACGTGGACGTGGACGTCAGTCGAGAGCGCCGCTCAAAGACGTCCACGTCCACGTCCACGTCCACGTGAAAAACCTCACCACTCCGTGAGGTCGTCATCGCCCTGCACGTCGCGCACGAACACGTACGCGGCGAACGCGATGGACAGCACGGCCGCGAGGGCCAGGATGGCGACGACGAGCGACATGGCGCGTCACACTCGCTCGCGCCCCTGCATTCCTGACGCGACGTGCCTGTCAGCCCCCCCGGGTGCGCTCTTGCGCACCACTGCGCAGGGGCGACCAGATCTCGCGGATCTGCCGGGGTGAAGCCCGGTCCGCGGCTTGCTCACCGCGGCGGCCATGCGAACGACCTTGCTGCTGGCAGTGGTGACGTTGTGCGCTTGTGGGAGCGACGGGGCGAACGGCGAGTTCGGCAAAGTCCGCTTCTCGATGGTGTTCGACGCCCAGGAGGTCAGCGACTTCAAGCCGCCGATCGCGCTCGGCAGCTCGCTGCTCATCAAGCTCGAAGAGCCGAGCACCTTCCCGGCCGGAGAGGCCAAGGAGCCCGGCTTCCCCGAGCTCACCCTCGACGTGAAGCCCGTCGGACACAAGGGCGGAGCCAAGGTGCTGCCGCTCGGGTTCGCGCAGTACGCGATCCAGCTCGACTCCGAAGGCGACTACCAGCTCGTCGCGAAGGAGAAGGACGTGGTGCTCGACTCGCTCTCGGTGAAGTCGGCGAAGGCGGACCACATCCGGCTGTCTCCGAAGGCGAACGTGACGACGAGCGTGCGCAACGGGACGCAGACCTGCGTGCGCGCCGACTCGCTCAACCTCAACGACGTGTTGCTCCGCAGAAATCAGACCGCGACGTTCGAGGTCACCGCTGCCGACAAGGACGACAAGGCCATGCTCGGCCTGCTCGGGCTGACCGCGAGCGAGGACGGCGACCTCCTCGAGCTGGATACGACGTGGCTGTTCGAGACGGGCACGCCGAACGGCCTCGTCGTGAAGCCGAAGGGCACGCTCACCGAGAAGGCGATCGTGCACGTCACCGAGGCCAGCGGGATGAAGATCGACGTGGAGATCAAGACGGCGAACGAAGACGCGACGCCGAGCTGCAACTGAGCCTTCACGGCGCGCACGCGGGCAGGCACATGCCGCCGAGGCAGCGGTTCGACGCGCACTCTCCGTCGAACGAGCAGCGCGCGCCGGGGCCGTAGCGGTCGGCGCACGCGGCTCCACCATCCGCGAACGTCGAGCACGGACCGAACAGGCAGGCGCCCTCCTGCGAGCACGACTGGCCGGTGACGGGCAGCCGCGTGCAGACGCCGCCGATGCAGCGCGAGAGCATCTGGCAGTCGCGGTCGAGCACGCACGAGCCGCCGTTGCGCTGGCGCGTGCCGCACGTCATCGCGAAGCCTCCGTCGGCGGAGGCGCAGGCCAGGTCCTTCCGGCAGTCGTCGCTGGCGATGCAGGTGGCCCCGGGAGTCAGCGGCTGCTCGCAGTAGCCGAGCGTCGTCGGCGTGGCGCCCACGCACGTGGTGCCCGCCGGACACGTCTGCCGATCGCTGCACACGCTCGGCAGCGAGCCGATGACGCGCGGCGTGCACTCGGACGCGGCGCCGCCGGAGCCCGGCTGGCACAGGTGGCCCGGCATGCACTGCACGTCGTCCGTGCACGGAGCGCCGGAGCCCTCCTTCGTGGTGCACGTGCCGCCGTCGGCTCCGAACTGGCACCACGACGTGTCGTCGCAGATGCCTCCGGTCGCGCAGGCGGAGCCCGCGGTCGGCGGAGCGACGCACTTGTTCCCCGCGCAGACGAGGCCGGCGCCGCACGGCTCCTCGGGGCCGCAGACGTTGTTGATCGCGCCGTAGCTGGTGCACGTGCCGGCGCCGGTCACCTGCACGGTGCGCTTGCAGTACAAGAGCGGCCGGCAGTCGCCGTCGTTCTGACACGTATCTCCCACCGCGCCGAGCGCCTGGCAGGTGCGCGGGCACGCGGCGCCGCGGCAGACGGTGCCCTCGGTGCACTCGGAGTAGCCGTCGTAGCAGGCGCGCAGCGGCGCGACGTTCGGCGCGATGAAGCGGGTGCAGACGCTGGGCAGCTCTTCGTAGAGGTCGCACCGGCGCGGCGGGTTGCCGGCGGTCCACGCGTCGGCGCACTGCTGCGCGACCTTCGCGTCGTAGAGCAGCGTGCCGACCTCGACGCGCGCGGGCCACAGCGTCGGGCCGCACCACGTGGCCAGCAGCCAGGCGACACAGTCGCGCTTGCCGTCGTCGGTGTCCTCGATGAGGCCGCAGCGCGCGAAGTAGTCGCAGCGCCGCGCGTTCAGCGTCGCGCACGCGCTCTTGAGCGGCAGGCCGTCGACGACGATGGTGCCGCCGCCTCCGCCGGTGCCGCTCGAGCCGCCGCTGCCGCCTCCGGTGCCGGAGCTGCCGCCCTTGCCGCCGCCGGTGCCGCCGATGGGGGCGCCGCCTGCGCACGCACACACGAGCAGCGCCAGAACTCCGAGTCTCTTCACGACCACCACGCTTCTAGAGCCCGCCGTCGGCCAGAGGTGCCAGGCACCGCACGCACCGGTAGCCGAAGCCGGCGTCCGGGAACATGCCGTACTGGCATTCGTTCGACAGGCACGCGTCATCATAACCGTTGCACGGCTGGCCTTCGCCAACGCGCGGACGGCAGATGTAGGTCGGGAACCCGTCGCAGTAGTATCCGGCCGCACAGTCGTAATAGCTGCCGAACTGCGAGCAGTCGCCGCCGTCTCCGGGCAGCGGAGTGCAGCGCGAGGTCGAGTTCGGGCAGTACAGGCCGTCCTGGCAGTCGGGGTAGATGGAGACGTTGCTGCTGCACGGCTCTCCGACGCCGAGGCGCCGCGTGCAGGTGCCGGTGCCGATGGTCGACGAGCAGCGCAGCGACGGCTGGCAGGAGCCGTAGCCGGCGCAGACTCCGCCGAGGCCCGCCTTGCGCTGGCACACGCCGGGCGGCTGGTTGCCCATCATGTCGGGCGGGTCTTGGCGGCAGAAGAACTCGCCGCCGCAGAAGGGGTAGCCGTTCATGACGTCGCAGGGCTCTCCGCCGTCGGCGTACTGCTTGACGCACTTGCCGCTGCTGCAGATGAGACCGAACGCGCACGAGTCGAACGAGTTGCAGGTCTCGCCCTCCTGGTGCGGGAGGATGCAGTACCGCTCGAAGCCGGCGTCGAGGTACTCGCAGCCGTGCACCAGGCGGCAGCTCGGCGAGAAGACGCCGCCGTTGTCGCTGCAGCGCTCTCCGAGCTCGGCCCACGGAGCGCAGCGGTGCGGGCAGCGGTTGTCGTACTGGTCGAAGAAGCCCGCGTCGGGATCGCAGTCTTCGGGGACGAGCGCCCCGCCGTCGCCGCCGACGCGGCCGGTGAAGACGCCGTTGCACGCCGCGGGCAGCGCCTCGCAGCTGCCGTGGTCGTAGCCGTCGAGGCACTTGCCGGCCTGCATCGCGTCGTACGCGTGCCGCCCCTCGGAGTTGGAGAGGACGTACGCCGCGCTGTCGCAGCCGTGCTGCTTCGCGGCGATGCACCCGTCGAGCAGCGAGACGTCGGTGCGGCCGCAGCGGACGTCGCGCCAGCACTGGGCGGTGGCGCGGGCGCGGCACCAGTCGGAGATCTGCACGATGCCCCAGCCGGCGTCGAAGCCGGCGTCACGCACGGGGCGGCCGGCGTCGCGGCCGGCGTCCACCGTCGGGGAGCCCGAGTCCTCGACCGGCATGCCCGAGTCCATCACTTCGGGAGGGCGCGGGCAGGCGAGCAGCGCGAGGCAGACGGCGGCGGGCAGGACGTGGCGCATCGAGGACGGGAGGCACGTTAAGCAGATTTTTCGCGCGCGTTCACCTCATGCGGTCAGAATCGCGACCGTGCTGTGGCTGGCGGCGGTTCTCGCCGCAACTCCGACGGCGGAGCTCAAGTGGGGCGCGGACGCGCAGGGCGGAGCTCCGTACGTCTTCCAGGACCCGATGGACCCGAACCGCCTCGTCGGCTTCGAGGTCGAGCTCGCCGGAGCGCTCGCGAAGAAGCTGGGCCGCGAGCCGCGCCCGGTGCACGGCGCGTGGGACAAGCTGCTCGAGCTGCTCGGCCGCGGAGACTTCGACGTCGCGCTCAACGGCATCGAGGTCGCGGAGGAGAAGAAGCGCGTCGCGCTGCTGTCGCGGCCGTACTTCGAGGCCCCGGAGCGGCTCACCATCAAGAAGAGCAACGCCCGCGCGCCGCGCTCGAAGAAGGAGCTCGAGGGCCGGCTCGTCGGCACCCTGCCCGGCTCGCTCGCCGAGCGCATCGCGACCGGCGCCGGCGCGGTGGTGAAGACGTACGAGGGCGGGCAGGACGAGATCTACATGGACCTGAAGCTCGGGCGCATCGACGCGGTGCTGCTCGATGCGCCGGTCGCGCTCTATTACGGAGAGGACGAAGAGCTCGAGACGGTCCCCGGCGACTTCGGGAAGGTGCAGTACGCCATCGCGGTCCGCCTCGACGACGAGGTGCTGCTGCGCGAGGTGAACGCGGCGCTCGACCAGCTCGAGCTGGAAGGCACGCTGAAGAAGATCTACGCGAAGTGGGGCCTGGTCGAGAGCGCGACGGAGATGCCGGTCGAGCTCGAGCGCTGGCGCGCGGCGGTCGGCAAGCCGCTGCCGCTGCTCGAGCGCGTGCGCACGCGGTACCCGCAGGTGCTGCCGCTGTTCGCGCGCGGGGCGCTGATGACGCTGGCGGTCTCCATCCTCGCGATGCTGGGAGCGATCCTGCTCGGCGTGCTGCTCGCGACGGGGCGGCGCTACGGGCCGGCGCCGGTGCGGGGGTTCTGCATCGGGTACATCGAGCTGTTCCGTGGGACTCCGCTCTTGGTGCAGCTGACGCTGGTGTACTTCGGGCTGCCGGAGCTGGGGCTCAAGCTGTCTCCGTTCGTGGCGGGGACGCTGGCGCTGGCGCTGAACTACGCGGCGGCCGAGGCCGAGAACTACCGCGCGGGGCTCGAGAGCGTTCCGGCGGGGCAGCTCGAGGCGTCGACGGTGCTCGGCCTCACGCGCTGGCAGACGCTGCGCTTCGTCGTCGGGCCGCAGGCGGTGCGCGTGTCGATTCCGCCGATGACGAACGACTTCATCGCGCTGCTGAAAGACTCGTCGCTCGTCTCGCTCGTGACGCTGACCGAGCTGACGAAGACGTACACGAACCTCGCGAGCTCGATGAGAGATCACCTGGGCCTGGGGCTCGTGGTCGCGGCGTTCTACCTGCTCATCGGCATGCCGTTCGCGCTGCTGGCGCGGCGCGCCGAGGCGTACTTCGGCAGACACCTCAAGCGGAGCAACGCATGAGCCTTCGCGTGGAGGGCCTCACCCGCCAGTACCCCGGCAACCCGGCCCCGACGCTGAAGGGCATGTCGTTCGATCTCCCCAAGGGCACGCTCACCGCCCTGCTGGGCCGCAGCGGCGCAGGCAAGTCCACGATGCTCCGCTGCGTGATCGGCCTCGAGCCGTTCGAGAAGGGCCGCCTGGAGATCGACGGAGTCACCGTGCGAGGCACGGAAGAGATGAAGCCGGTCGAGCGCGCGGAAGCGCTGCGCGCGGCGCGGGCGAAGCTGGGCCTGGTGTTCCAGAGCTTCGAGCTGTTCCCGCACCTCACCGCGCTGCAGAACTGCATGCTGGCGCCGATGCAGGTGAAGGGCCTGTCCGAGTCGCAGGCGGAAGCGCACGCCAAGGAGCTGCTGGGCCAGCTCGGCCTGGCGGAGCGGGTGAACCACTACCCGGAGCAACTGTCCGGCGGGCAGAAGCAGCGCGTGGCGATCGCGCGGGCGCTGGCGATGGACCCGGCGGTGCTGCTGTACGACGAGCCGACGTCGGCGCTGGACCCGTCGCTGAAGGCCGAGGTCATCTCGACGCTGAAGCGCATCGACGAGCGGCACGTGACGCAGGTGGTGGTGACGCACGACCTGCAGCTCGCGAAGTCGGTGGAGTTCGTGTGTGTGCTCGACCACGGCGTGGTGATCGAGAGCGGCCCGCCGTCGAAGGTGCTGGTGAACCCCGAGCACGAGAGCACGAGGACCCTGCTGCAGGCCTGGCTGCAGGAGGGGTGATAGGTTCGCCTGCGCCTGGGCCTCTCGAAAGACGAAGACCTCACCGGAAAGAAGGTGGGCGAGTACGACATCCTGTCCCGCATCGGCGCGGGCGGCATGGGCGTGGTGTACGAGGGCGTGCAGCCCATCATCGGCAAGCGCGTCGCGCTGAAGGTGCTGCTGCCGCAGCTGTCGGCGGACGCGGAGCTGGTCGAGCGGTTCCTCTCCGAGGCGCGGGCGGTGAACGCGATTCGGCACCGCGGCATCATCGACATCTTCTCGTTCGGCCAGACGGCGACGGGCTCGCACTACTTCGTGATGGAGCTCCTCGAGGGCGAGCCCTTCGACAAGATCATCAAGCACAAGGCGCCGCTGTCTGCGTACGAGGTGCTGTGCTGGACGGAGGAGGTGCTCGACGCGCTCGACGCCGCGCACTCGTCGGGGATCATCCACCGCGACATCAAGCCGTCGAACCTGTTCCTGGTGAACCCGCCGCGCGGGAAGCCGTACGTGAAGCTGCTCGACTTCGGCATCGCGAAGCTGGGGGCGCTGAAGGGCGACGCGACTCCGCAGACGCGGGCGTCGGTGATCATCGGGACGCCCGACTACATGAGCCCGGAGCAGGCGCGCGGCCGCGTCATCAGCCCGGGGACCGACATCTACGCGCTCGGCTGCGTGGTGTTCGAGCTGCTCACGGGGAAGCGCCTGTTCAAGGGCGAGAACCCGATGCAGACGATGTTCATGCACGTGGAGAACCAGCCGTCGAAGGTCTCCGAGCACGTGCCGGAGCTGCCGCCCGAGCTGGACGACCTGCTGTTGTGGACGCTGGAGAAAGATCCCGCGAACCGGCCGGCGACGTGCGCAGAGCTGAAGCAGCACATCGAGGCGATCAAGCCGCTGGTGCCGAACGACACGACGAAGGCGTTCACTCCGCTGCTGCGATCGCCGTCGCGGGAGCTCAGCCCCGCGACGCCGGGGCCGGGCAGCGCGCGCAGCCGGCGCGTGGGGACTCCGCCGCCGCCGACGTCGTCGAAGCGAAAGAGGCCGGCGAGCCAGGTGATCATCGGCGACGCGGCGGTGCCGCTGTCCGACTCGACGCGGATCATGCCGGCCGGCGCGACGCGCGAAGAGCCGAAGCACGTTCCGGACGAGCCGGACGCGCCGGACGAGCCGGCGCCGACGCGGGTGCAGGTGACGACGGACCCGGTGGCCGAGGCCGCTGCGCCGGTGGAGGAAGAGCCGCTCGTCATCCCGAAGTCGCCGATGCCGAAGGTGGTGCTGTTCGCCGGCATCGTGCTCGCGGTGATCGGCGGGACCGGTGGCTACCTCGCGATGCGCAACGACTCGGCGCAGCAGCCGATCGTCGTCGCACCGCCGCCGCCGACCCCGTCTCCCGTCGTAGGGGTGAGGGGCGACGAGAAACCCGACACGGACAAGCCGACCGCAGAGAAGCCCGAAGCCGACAAGGAAGCGGAGGCGAAAGCGGAGGCCGACAAGAAGGCAGCGGCCGAGCAGGCGGCGGCGGAGAAGAAGGCTGCGGACAAGGCTGCCGCGGACCAGGCCTCCGCGGAGAAGAAAGCCGCCGCCGAGCAGGCCGCCGCTGAGAAGAAAGCAGCGGCAGAGCAAGCAGCCGCAGAGAAGAAGGCCGCCGCCGAGCAGGCCGCCGCTGAGAAGAAGGCGGCGGCAGAGAAGGCAGCCGCGGAGAAGAAGGCGGCCGCCGAAAAAGCCGCGCAGGAGAAGAAGGTCGCGGTCGCCGAGAAGCCGAAGCCGAAGGGCAAGGTGTACAGCGCCGAAGACGTGGCGAGCCGCATCGTGGCGCTGGACCAGAAGCTGGCGGCGAAGGAAGCGAAGACGGGCGCGAAGGACCGCGTGCTCCGCCAGTTCCTCGACCAGGCGAAAGCGCAGGCCGGGGCGGCGAAGACCGACGAAGACCGTAAGGAAGTCTGGAACTTCCTGTCGGAGGTCGACAAGCAACTGAAGCCGTAAGCGGGGTAGAATCCGCGCCGTGCTCCCCGCCCTGGCGCTCGTGGCCCTCGCAGCCGCGGATCAACCCCCCGTCGCAGTCCTCATCGCCAGCAAGCGCGCCGGAGCCGACGCCTTCGCCACGAAGATCGCCGCGAAGGTTCACCAGACGCTGGTGACCTCGACGCCGGGCGCGCTCGACGACGCGGCCGCCTCGAAGACGGTCAAGACGGCGAAGGCCTGCCAGGGCGCGACCGAGTGCCTTCAGAAGGCGGCGCAGCAGCTCGGGCCGAAGGCGGTCGTGATCGGCGTCGACGTCGGCAAGGTGGCCAAGACGCTGGCGGTGCACCTGGAGGCGGTGGCCGCGGATGGCACCGAGCCGCTGGCGGTGGCCGACTTCTCGGCGCCGGCAGACACGTGGGCGGACGTCGCGACCGAGCCCATCAGCGCCTTCGTGAAGCAGGTGACGGACAAGCTGGCGGCGCCCGTCGCGAAGGCGGACGAGATCAAGCGGCCGCAGGATGCCCCGGAGGACACGCAGCTGACTCCGCCACCGCAGCCGGCGCCGGCTCCCGCAGTGACGGCCTCGCGCTCGAGCGGCGGCAGCAAGCTGGTCCCGATCATCCTGGTCGCCGGCGCAGGAGCGGTGCTCGTCACGTCGCTCGTCTTCATCTTTCTCGGCAACGGCGAGAAGAGCGCTGTCGAGAGATCGATCAACGGCATGAACACCGAGCTAACGCAGGCGGAGTTCAACCGCCGTCGCTCGGCGGGCAACATGTACTTCACGATCTCGCTCTCCACCGCGCTGGTGGGGCTCGTCCTCGGGGCCGCGGGCGGAGCTCTCTTTGCACTCTGAATCCATGAAACGACTTCTCGCGGTCAGCGCGGCAGTCATCTCCTTGAGCGGCTGCAACTGCATCTCGGGCAACGACGTCACCGGCTTCAAGTGCGGTGAGGGCGGCGCCTGTGAACAGGGCATGACGTGCTGTCCCGACGGCTACTGCCGCCTCGACTGCACGGGGCACTCCACGGGTGGCGGTGGCGGCAGCAACGCCGGCGGTGGAAGCGGCGGCGCCGGAGGCACCGGTGGCGCCGGCGGCGGCGCGGGCTGCGTCGACAGCGAGCCGTGCACCGGCAACCCCTCAGCGTGCAAGCAGGGCCGCACCTCCTGCGCAGGCAGCGCGTCACAGTGCATCGACGGAGACAACGCCACCGACGGCGTCAGTTGCGGCGCGACGGGCGAGATCTGCTCCCAAGGCAACTGCATCGCATGCATGGCCGGAATCGCCTGCGGGACGAACCCGAACAAGTGCGTGGAAGGCGTGCTCTCGTGCGGCGCAAGCGGAGCCACCTGCAGCGACGGCACCGTCGCGAAGCTGCCAGGCGCGTCGTGCGGCACGGACCAGGTGTGCGACGCGAAGGGACAGTGCGTGGCGTGCGCGCAGAACGGGCAGTGCACCGGCAACGGAAACGTCTGCAAGCAGGGACGCACGGAGTGCAGCACCGGCTCCCCGCAGTGCCTCGACGGAGCCGACAAACCCGCGGGCACCATGTGCGGCGCAGATCAGGTGTGCAACGGCTCAGGCGCGTGCATCGCGTGCTCGGCCGGGTCCTCGTGCAGCACGAACCCCGACCCCTGCAGGAACGGCGTTCAGACGTGCACCGGCGGCGCGGCGTGCACCGACGGAACTGCGAAGGCGCTCGGCGCCTCGTGCGGAATGAACCGCGTGTGTGATGCCACGGGCGCGTGCGTGGGGTGCACCGCGATGCAGGCGTGCAGCACGAATCCGTCGCCGTGCAAACAGGGCGTGACGTCGTGCGCGACCGGCTCGGAGCTGTGCGTCGATACGATGGCGAACCGGACGGCCGGCACCAGCTGCGGCAACAACCTCGTCTGCAACGCGGCGGGCAACTGCATCCCCTGCACTCAGGGCGCCGCGTGCACCGGCAATCCGAACGTGTGCAAGCAGGGTGTGACGGAGTGCGGCTCCGGCGCTCCGGTGTGCGTCGACGGCACGATGAACGTGACGAACGGCACGATGTGCGGCTTCGGCCTGACGTGCAACGGCGGCATCTGCGGCATGTGCACCGAAGGAGGCCCGTGCACCGGCAACCCGACGCCGTGCCGCACGGGTGCGCAGAGCTGCATGGGCTCTTCGCCGGTCTGCAACGACGGCACGACGAACCGGGCGCCGGGCACGAGCTGCGGGACGAACCAGGTCTGCAACGCTGCGGGCAGCTGCGTGGCCTGCACCGCCGGAGCGACGTGCAACACGAACCCGGGAGCTCCGTGCAAGCAAGGCGTCATCTCGTGCGCGACGGGCGCGCCGGTGTGCGTCGACGGCGCCAACGCGACGAACGGCATCACGTGCGCGATGCCTCAGTTCGGCATGTACACGGCGTGCAACTACGCGAACGGGTGCTCGAATGGCGGCTCGCGCACGCGCGGTCGCACGGACTTCACGTGCAACAACGGCGGGTGCGTGGCTTCGACGTCGACCGAGACCGATACCGCGGGCTGCGCGCGGAACCAGGACGGTACGTCTTGCGGCATGACCACGTGCGGGAACTACACGGCGTGCTCGTACCCCACCGAGTGCTCTCCGACCGGGTCACGCAGCCGCACGTGCACGGCCTTCACCTGCGGCGGCGGCACGTGCGGCTCGAACACGTTCACCGATACGGATACCGCTGGCTGCACGCGCAATCAGAACGGCATGCGCTGCGGCGCAGGCACCGTCTGCGGCGCCTACGGCGCGTGCAACTACTCCTCGACGTGTGACGAGAGCGCGACCCAGTCGCGCTCGTGCAACGACTTCACGTGTGGCAACGGAACCTGCAACACTGGCCCGACGTACAGCCAGTCGCAGGCGTGCAGTCGGAACACGGACGGCATCGCGTGTGGAACACGCACCTGCGGCACCTGCAGCTCGTGCATTCCGGACTGCATCCGCGAGCAGCAGTGCACGACGCCCATCTGTCTGAACGGCACGTGCTCTGGCAGCGACTTCGACTCCGTCATTTGCGGAACGTGCCCCATCACGTGCCGACCGCAGTGACTCCTGTTCCTGCTTGGGCGCGTCCTTGCCTGAGGCTCGCACGACGGTGATATTGCCGGGCTCATGGGGAGGGCCCATCAGGCGACAGCACTGTTCTGCCTCTTGCTCACGGCAAGTTGTGGGACGCGCGTTCGCCGATGCAGCGAGGGCTGCCTCAATGGCGCAGTCTGCGATGACGCTTCGCAGGTCTGCGTCAACGTGGGTGCGACGCAGTACGAACGCATTACCATCAACGCTCCGACGCGCGTAGGGCGGCTGCCCGCGGCTATCGCAGCGGATCTGGTCCTCGCGCCCGGTGCCATTCGCACAGACCCGCCGTACCTGCGCGTATCGGTCGACGGAGGGACGCTGCTGGACGATGCCGGCGCTACCGTCACCGAGCTTCGGCTTGCTGGCGCGGGCCAGTATCGAGGCTTCGCCGCGTTCCCGGCGTCCGAAGGGCCGTACCAGCTCTACGTGTCGCTGCCGGATGGCGGTCTGCCCGCTACGGCGATGACGTTGGTCGATCTCACGCCGCCTCTTGGGCTCGTCGAGCTTTCCGCGCCGCCGCCGCGCACCACCTCAAACGACGGTGGACTCAACGAGGTCGATGTCGAAGCGGTCGGCGCGTATCGACGAGATGAGGTCGTCACGATCAAAGTTGATTCACCCGATCCGTCGCTTCGACGTGCAGACGTGGACCTCGTCTCGGATGGAGGAGGACTGCAGCCACTGGGGAGCGCCGATGCAGGCTGCACGAGCCGGTTCGATGGCGGCGTGTGCCTGCAGTCGCGCGTCGAGCTGTGGACTCACCCCATGCGAGCCTACCGAGATGTCATTTGGCTGAACGTGCGCGTCAGCGATGACGTCGGAAACGCAACATCAGTCGATGGCGGCCGACTGACCGTGACGCGCTTCAAGTGGTCGCGGGGAATCGAAGGATCGATTGGCACTCTCGCTCTCACACGGAATGGTTCGCTCGTGTTCCCGGCGTACACCACGACCACGAGGCTGGTCGCCCTGCATGCGAGCGGACGAGATCAATGGGCCCGACCGTCGGCGGGCGTGCTCGGAGCGGTCAGCGTCGGCACCCACTCGGACGAGCACGTGTATTTCTCCTCGGCGGACAGCGCGTCGGGCACGCTAGAGACGGCTGCCTTTCCGTTCGCAGACGTGATGCAGACCGTCTCACCGGTCGTTCCGAGAACGCCGTCCATCCTTGAAACCGCGCCGCCTGTAATCATCAGCCAGAGTGGCCGAGAGGCGGCGTGGTTTCTTGGCGCAGGCGACACGAACATCAATCTCTATGGGTGGAGGTTCGACGATCGCGCGACAACGGAGATCGACGCAGGCAATCGGTCCGGCTACCAGTCCTCCGGAGCCGTCACCGACAACACCTTCATCTTCCTCCCGGTGTGGAATGACGACGCGCCCACCGATCTCGTGATGTGGGCGCCGCGCATCGGTGGCCTTGGGCCCTTCGAGTACCCCCGTCTGTCGCTGCCGGGCAGCGTGCTCACTGCTGCCGTTGCTCAGTCGAATCTTCTGTATCTCGGGGTCCAGGCGGCAGACGGCGGATTCCTGATGTCGGCGTCCGTCACGGGCGTGCAAGCCCCTACGTTGCCGTTGCCTGTCCCGGAACCCGTGGTCCTCCTCGGCACGAACACAATTTTCGTGGGCCAAGGCTTCCCGCTGCCGATTGCATCGCCCACGTTGTGCCGGATACCAATCGGCAGTGTGGACGTCACGTGTGCGGCGCGAGGGACTCGAGGCCCCATGCTGCTGGGCGCCGCGCCACCGGGCGGAGCCCCCATCCTCTACTCATTTGCTTCGGACTCGGTGGTCGACAACTTCTTGCGCGCGATCGACTCATCGTCGTTGGCCACCATCTGGGAGGTGCGCTTGAGAGATTCACCGCTCTCCATCGATTGTTCGCGCAACGTTGATGGGTCCCCACGTTCTGGGGTACCGGGCGTCCTGTACACCTCATCCGTTGCGATTGTCGCTGGAGCGGTCATCACGACGTTACGTTCATCAGTCGTGGACTCACCAGGCGTCGACGGCACTGCGCGGTGGCCAATGCTCACCCACGACCCGCGCAACACGATGAACAGCCAGATGCCGCTGACCCCCTTCTACTGCCCCTAGGCTTGCGCGCGGGCGGCGCTTCGTGGTCCTCCTCACCCATGCGCCGCGCCCTCGCTCTCGCCCTCCTCGCCGCCGCCTGCTCGAAAGCGCCGGACCAACCCGACGCCGGCCCTCCGGCCTGGAAGCCAGGCACGGTGTACCGCACCGAGCGGCAAGCGAACGCGCGCGGCTACCTCGACCGTCGCGGCCTCATCCACGCGCACTCGGTCTACTCGCACGACGCCTGCGACAACCAGCCGAAGAACGACGCGGGCGAATACGACCCGCAGTGCTTCGAAGACTTCCGCGACGGGCTCTGCAAGTCGCAGCACGACTTCGTCTTCCTCACGGATCACCGCGAGAGCTTCGACGACACCGAGTACCCGGACACCCTGCTCTATCGGCAGGCCCGAGGAGACGTCCTCATCGACCACGGCGCCGGCCCCACGGCCAACCGCCTCGCCTGCCCCGACGGAGCCCCCGCCCCGCTCGTCCTCGCCGGCAACGAGACGAAGATGATGCCCGTCGGCCTCGAGCGGCACGCGGACGGCCGCGGCAGCACGTACGGTGACATCTCCGACGCGGGCATCGAGAAGATCCACCAGGCCGGAGGCCTCGCGATCATGGCCCACACCGAGTCGGCCAACCTCGACGACCTCATCAACGTCGGCCTCGACGGCTTCGAGATGTACAACCTCCACGCGAACAGCCTGAAGAACCTGGCCATCGCGGCGGACTGGGCGCTGAAGCTCGACGCGAAGATGTTCGACGGCCTCCCCGACCCGAACATCTTCCTCATCGGCTACAACCTCGAAGACCCCGTCTACCTCGAGCGCTGGGGCACGGTGCTCTCGCGCGGCGTGAAGCGCGTGACGACGATGGGCACCGACTGCCACCGCAACACGCTCCCGCAGCTCGCGCAGGACGGAGAGCGCGTCGACAGCTACCGCCGCATGATGTCGATGTTCTCGAACCACCTGCTGGTGACGCCCAGAGGCACCGACGGCACCATCGACGACCGCGACCTCAAAGAGGCGCTGAAGGCCGGCCGCCTCTACGGCAGCTTCGACTTCCTCGGCTACCCCGAAGGCTTCGAGTTCGTCGCGAAGACGAACGGCGGCACCGTCTACGAGATGGGCTCGACCGCTCCGGTGGGAGCGGTGCTCGAAGCGAAGCTGCCGCGCGTGCAAGGCGGCGTCGAGACCTCCGCGGAGCTGCCGACGCTGAAGCTCAACCTCTACGTCGCGCGCGACGGCGGCTGGGACGTGCTGGCGGCGGGGAACGCAGACCTGTCGTACACCGCGGACACTCCGGGGGCGTACCGCGTCGAGGTGCGGATGGTGCCGAAGCACCTCAAGGCGCACGTGGGGCGGCGGCAGGACCTGCTGAAGGCCGAGCGGCCGTGGGTGTACAGCAACGCGATCTACGTGCAGTAGCTGTCTCCCGGCAGAGGACACCGTCAACGGGCTGCACAGCGCGGCGCGAATACGAGCACGGCGGCGGGTTCGACAACCGGGCACCATGCTCGACACCCGCCTGCGAACCTCCGCTGCCGTCGCTGCTCAACGCCGTCCGCGCGACGCCGACGTGCGCGCCGTGACGTTCAACTGGCCCAAGCGCTTCGGCAAGGGAGGCGAGGCGGGCGACGAAGCGATGTTCGAGCGGCTCTCCGCGCAGGCGGACGTGATGGGGCTGCAGGAGTTCCGGTGGGCGATGCCGAAGATCACCGACGGCGAGAAGAAGTGGGGCTTCTTCAACCCCAACCCGCCCCGCGACGGAGACCCCGAGCGCGCCGGCCAGGTGCTCGCCTGGCGGAAGGACAAGTTCCAGCTGCTCGACACCGGCACGACGCTGCTCAACCGGCCGACGCGGATTCAGCAGAAGGCGGCGGGCCCGACGGTGCATCGCAGCAAGTCGATCATCTGGGCGAAGCTGCGGCACCGCGAGACGAAGGAGGTGTGGACGGTGGCGGTCGTGCACCTGGTGCCCTCGAAGCACCTCGGAGGCGCGGCGGCCGAGCTGTGGCGCAAGCAGCGCGACGGCATCGCGGAGTGGATGAAGAAGCAGGGCCCGCGCACGCTGGTGATGGGCGACTTCAACGGCGAGTGGGACGACTCCATCGCGAAGCCGCTGCACCGGGTCGCGAAGCAGCAGTCGGCGCCGAGCCACGGCCGCAGGGAGATCGACTGGGTGCTCCGCAGCAAGGACCTCGAGGTGAAGGGCCGCGCCCGCGCGCTCGACAGCTTCGGGCAGAGCGACCACCGGCCGGTGCGCAGCGTGGTGCGAGGGTAACGAGCCGCAGGCCGAGGCGTCGACGCGAACGCGAACGCGAACGCGAACCCGGTCGTTGCGCCCCCAAAAGACCACGAGCCGCCGCCCTCGCCGGCGCGCCGAGACCGCAGCAGGGAAGGCTCCAAGCCAGCCCGGAAACGGCTAAGGTCGCGGCCGTGTCGAAGCCCCCAACCGACGACGACCGCTTCAACCTGGAGCTCATCAAGCTCCTGTTGAAGATCGCCTGGGTGGACCAGGAGCTCGACACGCACGAGAAGAACCTCATCCTGGGAGCCGCCCGGAGCTGGGCGGTCCCCGAGCCCGAGCTCAAGCAGCTGTTGGCGCGGCTCGAGCAGGGAGACCCGCTGCCGGAGCCCGACGTCGCGCTGCTGAAGACGCGCGTCGACGACGTGATGACGGCGGCGCGGGCGCTGGTGCTGTCGGATGGAAAGGTGAAGAAGGAGGAGTCGGCGTTGCTGAAGCAGCTCGCCGCGAGCTTAGGTTGAGCTTCGACGCCTTCGCAGAAGAGGTGAAGCGCTTCCTCGCGTCCGAAGGCGAGACGCGTCCGGTCGCGTACGACGCCGCGAAGGCGCGCGTCACGGTCGGAGACGGCCGCGGCCTCACCCACTTCGTCTCGCTGCGCAGCCTGAAGGCCCGCTACGACGCCATCGAAGAGCCGAAGGCGCGCGTGCGCGTGCTCGAGCGCGACCTCATCGCGCTGCGGTGGACGAAGCCGACGCTGCAGACGCTGGCGCGCCGGCTGTACCCGCGGCTGCGTCCGAAGGCGGCGCTGGCGTCGCTGGAGCTCAAGCGCAAGGTGCTCGAGAACGTGTCGAACGAGCCGGCGGCGGATCTGTCGGTGGCGCACCGCGACTTCAACTCGCTGTTCGCGGTGCAGCTGGTGTTTCAGCTCTCCGAGGAAGCGGTGGACGTGGGCTCCGACCGCCTGCAGGCGTGGGGGCGGAGCTTCGACGAGCTGCTGAAGCTGGCGTTCGAGAACCTGCTGAGCAACGCGACGGAGGAGGTGCGCGAGGTGCGCCCGAACCTCTGGGCGCTGACCGGCGGAGGCGGGCACGTCGCGGCGCGGCTCTTGTTCGACGACGTGCTGGATCCGCTGCCGTTCAAAGACGAAGTCGTCGCGATGGTGCCGAACCAGAACGTGGTGCTGTTCGCTCCGAAGAGCGACGACGAGGCGCTCTCGCGCATGGCGCAGATCGGCCTGGACGCGAGCCAGGCGCCGTTCGGCCTGTGGGGCGTCGCGATGGCCAGGGTCGGCGGCAAGTGGGAGCCGTGGATGCCGGACGTTTCCAGGCCGGCGTACCTGGCGCTGAAGATCGCGGCGCTGCCCGGGGCGGTGAAGCTCTACACGCAGCACAAGGAGCTGCTGCTCGCGTGGCTGGAGATCCAGCGGCTCGCGTACGACGTGTCGCCGCTGCTCGCCATCCAAGACGAGAGCACCGTGTTCTCGACCGCGGTGTGGCAGCGAGGCATCCCCACCCTGCTGCCGCCGGCGGACCGGGTCGCTGTGGTCGACACGAGCGGAGGCGGAGAGCCCAGGGCGTGGAGCGTGCCGTGGGGAGAGCTCGCGTCGCTGGGCGCGGTGCTGGAGCGGGCCGAAGGCGAGCTCGAGTACTGGAAGGCGACGGGCGTGGTGCCGCTGGACAAGCTGCAGACCTACCCGCAGGTGCAGTAATCCGCTGCGGCGGATGAACACGCGCGTCGCCATCGTTCTGCTCACGGTCGCCTGCAGCGCTCCGCCCCAAGTGGACGCAGGCGTCGAACCGGACGCCGGGGTCGCGGAAGACGCAGGGCAACCGGAAGACGCGGGCACCCCGGATGCCGGAACGGAAGTCGTCGACGCAGGGCCGGTCACCGCGACGGTCTTCCCGAGAGTCGGCGCGGCAACGGACAGCGAGCTGCAGCCCCAAGGCCCCGGCCTCATCCTCGGAGGCGGAGGCACCGACGTCGACGCCGCGTTCGTCTGGATGCGGCAGCAGCTGTCGGCGGACGCATTGACGCGGCTGGGCGACGTCGTCGTCCTGCGAGCGAGCGGAGCCGACGGCTACACGCAGTACATCTACGACCTGGCGCCGTTCAACTCGGTGCAGACGGTGCTGCTGCCTCCGCCGTCGACGCTCGCGGACCTGCGGCTGGCAGCCTCGCTGGTGGACAAGGCGGAGGCGGTCTTCTTCGCCGGCGGAGACCAGTCCCGCTACGCAGCCTGGGCCGGCACGGAGCTGCTGTCGGCCGTGCAGCGCGTCTACGACCGAGGCGGAGTGGTCGGGGGGACCAGTGCCGGTCTCGCGATGCTCGGCGAGTACGTCTACGACGCGAGGACGGGCTCGGCGACCTCTTCGGAGGCGCTCGCCAACCCGTACGCGGCTTCGATCTCGTTCACGCGAGGAGCGCTGCGCTTCCCGTTCCTGGCAGGGGCGATCACGGACAGCCACTTCCGGCCGCGAGACCGGTTCGGCCGTCTCACCGCCTTCATGGCGAGGCAGCAGGCGTCGAGCATCCTCGGCATCGGCGTGGACGAGCAGACGTCGGTGGTGGTCGACAAGACGGGGCGGGCCACCCTGCTCCGCCAAGGCGCGAGCACGGGAGCCGCATACTTCGTGGTGGGCGGGATGGCGACGCAGCTGCAGGCGGGTCAGCCGCTCGTGTACCCGGGGCTGACGGTGCTGCGGCTGGATGCGGCCGGGCAGTACTACGACCTGCCCCGCCGCTGCGGGACGGGGAGGTCGTACGGGCTCTCGGTGGACGCCCGGGCGGCGGACCCGTACGGCGGAGTGAACCCGTACACGGCGGCCGGGGTCACCGGCACGTGCCCGTAAGAACGGTGTTGACGAAGGGCACCCCCGCGCGCCAAAAGACCCCCGCTTTCCCGCCCAGGTAGCTCAGTTGGTAGAGCAGGGGACTGAAAATCCCCGTGTCGCTGGTTCGATTCCGGCCCTGGGCACTGCAGGCTCATACCGTCGGCGCCATCACCGTCACTTTCTCCTGCGCCGTTTGGTCACCAGAGACACCCTGCGCTCAACTTCTACACGCCGTCCTTCAACGAACACTTCGGCGGACGGAGGAAGTACTGAAGAGAGTTTGGGGACGGCTGCCGGTGATGTGGCCACGGTGGCGGGAACACGGACCTCGTTGAGCGGCGCCCGGTACTCAGTCTCATTTCGCCGCGTCGACCCGATTGCGGAGTTCGGAGACGCGTTAGGCGGGACCACGGATTCACTCCGAAGACCAGTCGGGCTCCCGCGATCCACGCGCGACGGATTCCTCCGCCCCAATTTCCGAAGGCCGTTGCGCGCTTTCTTCGCCAGCAGACTCTTCTTCCACGGAACAACCTGTTTCGGTGGAGGCCGCTGGGCCGAAGTGGTCTTCTTCTTCGCCTTGCGCGGGCCTAGTACGGGCTTCTTCTTCGTTTTCTTCGGGGCCGTGAACCATGGGTTCCAGCCCGTTCGGTTCATGAAGTCGGACGCTCGCTTGAAGGCCATCTTCCTCCCTCATCGCATCTTGCCCGAGTCGTGCGCGCCCGGGCATCTGCGATGACGGAAAATGAGAAATGGAGCGTCCGCGCGGGTCTGCACCCCGCTTCGCCAAGCGGCAATCACGGCCCCTAGTCCCGTCGCGTTCGAACGGTACGAGCCGTGCTCCCTGGGCGCCCATGCGACCAACGACGCCCTTGATTTGCACAGCTGCTCTGAGAGCATCCGCGCCATGAGCCGCCGCCGGTCTACCGCCAAGCGCGTTCTCGGCGTTGCACTGAAGTTCCCGGCGCAACCGACAAGATCTCCTGTAAACATCGCGCCTCCCGCGCCGCACTCGACGAAGCCGATGCTGTTAATCCCGAGAGTTCCCAAGTCCGTAATCACCGAAACCTTCGCGGCGCTGCGAGCAACGTCGCCGAACGGCAAAGAGGTCGCGTTGCGGCAACTAGCTACCGCTCATAGCGGTCGCGATGCCGATGCCGTCTCCGCACGGGCGTTGCTTTTGACCTTGGCGGACCTGGCGCAACAAGGTTGGTCACTGGGTTCAGAGCGCAAGGGGGTCTTCGTCGCGCCGCCGGCCGCAACCGGTGCGGGCGGCGAGTCGGTCTCCTCCGTAAAGGAGCGTCAGCGCGCCTCCTTGCTTGCCGCTCGAGCGGCACAGTTGGGTGACGCGGCAGTCCGCGACTTCATCCGACGCGCTGAGACCAGCACGGTCGTCAAGGGGCGTCGGATATCCGTTCTCGATCTCATCGACGACGGACACGACCTTGCGGTGGCGCTGCGCGACATCGCGCGACTGCCGCCGAGTGAGCGCCACCACGCGCTGCGAGGCGTCGTTCGACCGGAGATCGACGTGGTTCTGGCCGACACACGGTGTTCTGAGACCGGCCTCCCCTTGATGGATGTCTGGCGCTATTTCCGGCACACGTGGTCACTTGAGTACCGCCCTACTCCGGGCCGAACGCTGCTGCTACTGATTCGGAACGCGGCCCGTCCACTCCGACCGATCATGGGAATCGCGTCGCTCGCCAACGCCTTGCCGCAACTCCGCGTTCGGGAGGAGTGGATCGGATGGACGCCACACGGAGTCCTCGCCGAGGCTCAGCGCGATACCGATACATGGACGGAGCAACGCGAAGCGCTCCTCCGAACGCTCCGCACGGCAGAGAAGGCCGTCAGAGCCGATGACCTGCTCAAGGGCGGCGGGGGGAAACTTGTCGGGGAGGCTTTGGAGCAACGGCTCCGAGAACTTGCAGGCGCAGCGGCGAGCAGACGCGAGGAGATCCTGCGGGAACGCCAAGAACAACTCGACCGAGGGGAGGAGGTCGAGTCCTTGAAAAACCTGCCGCTACTAAAGAGCGGCGAGATTGATTGGATTGCGGCAAGCGAGCGCCCGCTCTTTCGGCACAAACGAGCGAAGACGCTCGCGGACGTCCTGTTCGCCCAACGGCTTCTCAAGGGTGCTTCGAAAGACGGGGCGACGTTCGCCAAGCAGTGCGCTGAAGACGTAGCGTTGCAGCGCGCGCTCGCAATTGGGCTGAGAGAGATTCGCAAGGTCGGGCTCGCAAGTCGACTCCTTGAACTGAATGTCTGCGGAGCGGTTGCGCCATACGGCGACTTGCTCGTGGGAAAGCTCGTCGCGCTCTCCGTCGGTAGTGCCGAAGTGCTCGCGGCGTACCGAGACCGGTACGGTGCCCAAGTAAGTGAGATTGCTTCGCAGATGGCGGGGAAAGCCGTGATTCGCAGCCCTGACGTTTGCGCAGTAACTACGACGAGCCTCTACGCCGTCTCTGCGAGCCAGTACAACCGGCTCCGAGTCAACGTAAAAACGAATGAAGGGGAAGTACCTCTACGTTGGGACGAAATCGGTGAAACAGAAGGCTTTGGAACCGTCCACCTAGGCGAAGATGCAGTGACCGCACTTCGCCAACTGTCGACAATTCGGCGTGGTGGGCGTTGGGTAAATAACGTCTTCGGCGAGGGGAATAGTGCGCGTCTCCGACAGGTCCGAGAAGGCCTCGAGGAGTTGGGCCTCGACACCGATTCGATTCTCCGACACAGCCAGTTTCGCAAGATGTACGGACTCGAAACGGTACGCGGCGGATTAAGGGCTTTGCGTCTCAACCTTCCAACCGCTGCCGAGGCCCCGACGTTCGGGGCGATCGCCGAAGCCTGGAGGATGCGCTGGTTGACTCACCGGATCGAGAGTCGCGACGTTATCAGCCGAGTGGCTCAAGCCGGGGCCCAGACAGTGCGGGCGTCCCTAGCCCCGCCACAAACTGCGCAGCGAGATCTCTTCGCCCAGCCTGAAATTAGGGCTACGAATGGGGCTCTTTCGGGAGCACGGAGACCATTCATGCCGCGGCAACCACGTCTTGAGCTTGTTCAGCACCTCTACAGGGACGCAGGGGCAGTCGCAGACCACCATGACGCAGCCACCGTCGAGGCGCTTCACATCCCGACCAAACTCGACGATTTCATCCGCGAACGGGCGCAAGCGGGGGACATCATGTTCGTCACTGGAAATCCCGGTGACGGCAAGACTCACCTGCTTAAGCGTCTTGCACCCGACATTGCCGCGGCAAAGGCCGAAGCCTGCCTTGACGCCAACGAAGTGGATGATGACCACCTGCTCTCGATGATCGGTCGCGCCCTGAAGGCTAAGCGCGGATGCGTCATCGCCATCAACGAAGGCATCCTGGTCGAACTTCTCCGCAGGAACCGAAATGTCAGCTGGGCGAGTGATGTCGAGGAGCAACTGCTGCATCCGTTCAGCTACGTAGGCCCTGGTCAAAAGAGCGACGCGCGACAAAACGGCGAGACGACGCGATTCAAGGTCATCGATCTCAACCAGCGCAACAACCTGGCGAAGGCCATCGTCGAGAGGGCGCTAGCCAAACTTCTCTCTTTCACTGGACCGTGCGCGAGTTGTCCTGGTGCTGAAAAATGCACGAGCCAATTCAACACTGCGAGGGTCGCTATACCCGAGGTGGCTCAGCGCCTTTCGCACTTGTTGGATGCTGTTGCCCGCACTGGCTTCCACGCGACCATGCGTGACTTGCATGGGTTCCTCGCCTACTTGTTGGTGGATCGAACAACGTGTGAGGGGCTGAATCACATCGCATCGCCCCCCATCCCTTACTGGGAGAATGCGTTCGGTGGCGGGCAGGGCCCACTGTTTGACGCTGTCCGGCGTCTCGACCCACAACACCACCCGCTTCCGCTCCTTGATGATCTGCTCTGGCGATCGGCAGTCAGCGACGCCGACTGGATCATCGGCGGCGGCGGCAATGCGCCGGAGCCGGCCACGCTGCTCGAACGCCTCGCGATCTTTGTCAGTCAAAAGCGTCGCGCCCTGTTTGAGCATCGGGATGGTGTGCGCATTCTGGAGCAGACCGGGAGTCAGGCTGAGCGCATGCTGATTGACTTGGTCAATCGCAAACAGGGGCCGAAAGAGGTCGTCCGGTTGTTAAACCGGTTCTTTGATCGAGATGACAGCAGCGGAGGGTTGCTGCGGCTGTGGACCTCGCACAGGTACGACGCTCGCCCAAGCCGTTACGCGGCTTCGGCCAGCGAGGTTGCGACCTCGCAGTTGGAAGTTCGCGTTCCTACGCTCAGGTCTTCCGTTGCGACAGCCTTCGAGGATTTCCGACCCGACCACGTCATGTTGTGCCTGCGTGATTCGAAACCCAGCGACGGGCTACGGATCGACATTTCCCTGATCGATGCGCTCCTTGCCGCGGAGCAAGGTCTGCCAGCTACTTTCCGGCGCGGCGAGCCGGAGGCGCGAGTGACTGCGTTCTTCGACCGCTTGGCGCGAAGCATTGAAGAGTCTGCCGGCGCGACAACAGAGGTGAGGTTCGTCGACATGAACTCCGGAGCAAATCTTGTTCTGGGCGTCGACATTGCGGCAAAGCGCTACAGCAAGTCTTCGCGCTGATCTTGCCTTAGGGTACTGACATGAACATCGGGGAAGTTCTCAACGGCGTTTACGATGATGAACTCGGTTGGCGACCGGCGTCTGGTGGCGTGAAACCTGTTCACATTGCCAATGGTGTCATGCGAGCCATAGTTGGGCGAAGCAACGACATCACGCCATTGGTCGAAGTCATCTCTTGGCGGCGACGGGGCAGCCCAATTGAAGAACGGCGCCTCGATGCGCTCTTGGAGAAGGACTGGGGCGACGCAATCAAGGCATTCGCCGATGACGCTCCGGGTTTTGAGCGCGCACGTCGGTATCTGCATGGCGTTCTTGCTGCCGACGGTGCCGTGTTTCCCAGCCCAGAGCATAGCTCCGTTACCTTGACGTGCGCGCAGATGGCGTCACGCGATGGCAACGATCGCGGCCTGGGTGAGTTCGGCTTCTTCCTGCTCGGCGGTGACCGGCAGTCGCCGCTCCCAAAGTTGCTCGCCGATCGAATGCTCGTGGATCGCCCCACGGACCCCGTCACCATCGCCGCGTGGCCCTTGCTCGTTGGCGACGGAAGGCCGGCGAAGCTCTCGGAGCGCTCTAGCCACTCGCTCAAGAAAAAGCACAGCCAAACGATCCTCGCGGAGTTCCGCGCTGCGGCGAGTTCCCTCGTCAGTCACGAGGAGACGCAGGGGAATCGCCTGCGCTCCCTTGAGCGAACCGTACACTTCGTGTGCGTGGCAACGCACGCGCACGCGCAAGCGGTGGCGGCGAACGGGAAGCTCGATACCCGGCCGCCGGCCCTGCTGGTTGCAGAAGCCGCAAAGGGAAGCGATCTTGCTATCGCAAGCGAACGCTCGCTCCGGCTAATTCACGACCGTTTTGGGCAGTGGCTCGCAGAACGGCTTGCTGACCGTCTCAATGCTGGCAAGCCGTGCACGGACGACGAGGTCCTTGAAGTTCCGAGTGGCACTGATGGTCGGGAGTTCCGAAAGATTCTCCGGACGATCGGCGTCGCGAAGAAGCCGCATGAGGAGCCGGACGAGGACGTGTTGGACGCCCGAATGAGCGCATTCAATGAGGCGAGACGGCGCTTCGGCAAGGATGAGCCCGCTGCGTGCCTCGGTGCCACGCTCGTTGAGTGCTACCTACGAGAGTACGAGTCAGGTGGACCGCGCGAAGCACTAACGCGACTCTGTGCACGAGCTGGTCTCCTCTATCCTCATTATCAAGGACGCTCGACGGAAAAGCGGTTTCAACCGAGCGCACCTGTCCTCGACATGCTGGTGCGCGCTTGCGTCACTGCAAACGAGGCGATCCCTCTAACGGAGTTCTTGGAACGTCTCTGGCACCGCTTTGGACTCATCGCTGGGGATCGTCGCAACGACCACTGGGACGATGGTGCCTATCTTCACGAGCACGGTCTCGCCGTTGATCCCGGCCGCCTACGCGCGAACACTGATGCGCTTGTCTCGCAGCTGGTGACAATGGGGTTAGCGCGCCGCTACCCCGACAACGTGACCTTCATCGGAGCCGCGCATGCCGGTTGACACCAAAGCCCTCGTCGCGGAACTCACGGCAGATCTGGTCGCGAGGGGGTTCACCAGCCGCCGTGGCCTGGGCGTTTTCGTTGAGAACATGCCGGCGCTTGACCCGACCGCGCTGTTGCAGCGCCTCGCGAATCCGGCGGAGCCCCCGCGAATTGCGCTGTTGGGGCTGGCCTCGAAACCGCGGGACATCAAGGGTGTTCAGGTCACGCAGGATCCCTCGATCGCCAATGAGTGGCGCAACAACAAAGACGCAAGAACGAGGCCGACCGCCGTACTGGTCTTGGGGCCTGCCCCAAAGCTCAACTCGTTGAGGTCTGCGCTCCACCTTGTTGGTCCGGAAGATCTCCGTACCGCCGCCGTTGAGAACGCGCTCTCTCGCCTCGACAGTCCGGAGCGGCGTGCCTTCTGGTCCGCTCTCGCTCGCGCCCCTGCAATTTCGGTCGATGCGATTCTCGCATTTCTTGAGCTTGGACGAGCCGCGAAGTCCGACAGCGCCCTGATGGACTTGGAGCCCAAGAGCGTTCACGCGCTCGGGCTGCTTCAGCACGATGCGCTGATGACGGCTGGGGCGACGGTGAAGGCTCGAACGGCGCTGCGAAGGAACCTGGAGTTGGTCGATCGGCTGCGGGCCCTTTCCCCCCGTGACAAACGAACGCTCGCAGCACTCGATGCCGAGGGCACCAACGACGTTGTGAATCGGATCCTCAAGTTTTCGCGCAGCAAGGCGTTCGACGATCTCCGAGGCCTTACGTTCGACGACGTTCAAGAAGCGCTCCGGCCACAGAAGAAGCGACAGGACAACTCCCCGCCCAAGAGCAGCAAGGCTGTGATGGAGGGCGACGCCCTCGCTCTAGAGATGATCCTTGAAGAGACGCGAGGTCTCGGCGTCGCTGCGAAACGCTTCGCGAGCGAGGTCGCCCCTGACGACGAGGGCGATATCGATGCCGAGGACATCAATGTTGGCAGCAGAACCGTCACGCCTCGCATTCGCAACGGCACTGGACAGGCTGTCGGAGCCATCCTTGGTGGTCTATGTGATGAGCAGAGTTGGGGCGGATTGATCACCGCGGAGTCCGCGCCGGACGTGGTTTCGGCGTTGCGCTTAGCGGCAGCGGCCGACGTCGAGAAGGCTCCGTTTCACCCTCACGCTGAAAACGGTGTGCGCGACCTCTTGGCTCGAGCTACCAAAGCTGGCCACATCTCCAAAGACGGGCTCGCCGCTTGGGACAAATATGCGGCCGTGCGAGCGCGGTTGCTTCCTCATGCAGTGGCGCTCACGGATCATCCACTGCTTGCCCTCGCCGGCACGGATACTGTGCGCGAATTAGCGACGGAGTTGCTCGAGACGTACTCGGCAGCGCTCCGCAAAGTGCACGAGGCAGCCGAAGAGCTCAACGCGGTTTCGAAGGAGGGCGCCAAGCGCCTCCGTGCGCGCGCAGTCGCCGCTGACGTGATCTTTGTGCGGCTCCAGGAGGAGATATGCGCAGTACTTGCGCCCACTCATCCGTTCCACATTTGGCGATGGCTAACGCTCTACAATGTCATCAAGTCAAACAAGGATGAGATGCGAGAACTCGGGACTGAGACTCTCGAGCCGCTCGTCACGGACCCACAAGCAGTCGCCCCGCACTTGGTGCTCAGCACGTTCGCGGTCGACGAACCCATCGAAAAGACCTACTCTTTTATTGCCGCCGGTAATCTTGGTGCCCTTCCTTTGTTCGTCGAGCCGGGAACTCGTCAGGCGGTCCGCTTTCGAGCTCGCGGTTTGGCACACATCGCTGAGCGATTGCTGCGCGTAATGCCACACGCATCCCTTGGTCTTAGGGTGCTCTTGGTGGATCCCCCAAGCGTAGCCGGCGCGCTCGAGTTCCTTCTGGACCTGAGGAGCACTATCGACGGTGAGACTCCGGTCCCTCTCCACGTCACCGTCGCTCGAACCCGGAACATCGGCGAAGCTACCGACGAAGAAGAAGAAGTCCTTGAGGCTCTAGCGCGCGACTTGAATGAGGCGCGCGGAACCCTGCGCGTGGCACCACCGGTGAAGTCCCTGCAGGATGTGGCAGCCAGGATGACGAGCGAGCCCGCTCATCTTTGTGTTGTCTTCGAGCCTGGGGACAGCAAGGACATTCGGCTCGGTGTCACTGCCCCACCGCTGCTTAGTCCCCTAGTTCTTCCACGCTCCTACTCATACGACGCCTTCGACGACCGCCTCGACGTCGTAGTTGCCGGAAACGCACCAGCGTTCGAGAGCTACCAAGACCTCTTCTGCGACCTCACGAACACTCCCCGGACAGACTTTCTGGGTCGACGCTCGGGCGCAAGTCGTGTCAGCCGGCAACTCGAGTCGCTGGCCCACAACTCTGTCTGGCTCACAGTTGTCGACCAAGGGCTTGAGCCGACTTTCAGCGTCCGAGGTTCGAACCGAATCGACGCGCGTGTTGACGGCGGACGCGATCTCATCACTTTTACCGCGCATACCGAAGTGCTCGACGACCTTGTTGAGGACGCGATCCGCCAGGTTGGCCTTCGCCCCAACGATGAGACCGTCAAGCGTGCGGCTCGAGAGTTGCTGAGCCTCAGCGGGGAAGCACTGCTTTGGCTCGCCCGTCAAAAGGTAAGCATCGATGCAGCCGACCCGCGCGTAGCCAAGGGCCTTCTCGGCGTTCTGGCGACCGTTCGCTGGTACTTGCAGTTGCACCCTGACGCACTGGTTGTCTCGCTGGACGACCCTAACTCACGCCGGTGGATTCTCGGTGCGGGTCTCGACGACCGACATGGCGACTTGTTGTTCCTTCGACCCGAGGCGAAAGGGGTCGTGGTCGAAGCAATCGAGGTGAAGGCGTACGATGAGGAAGCCGCCGCAGTGACTGTCGCGGGGGGACACATTTCAGGGCGAGCTGCGACTCAAATCGACCAGACGTTGACCGTCCTCAAGCGGATCACAGCGACGAACATATCCTCGATGGTCGATATCGCCCGACAGTCGGTCCTGCGAGACCAGCTGTACCGAGCGGTGGCAGGGCGGCCGTACGACAAGGACAAGCGAGAGCGGTTCGTGAACCTACTTGCCTCCTTGTTTCGCGATGGCGCTGCAGAACTTTCCGGGGTGGTCGTGAAGGTTCAAATTCAGTCCGGAGCGGCCCAACAAGCACCCAGCGCACCGAAGTACGCCAAGAGCGATGCTGGCTATCACGTCGGCTACGCTGAACTGTTTGAAACTGAACTTGGGAAAGTCGCATCGAAACCGACTGCGGAGACGGAGGCGAGTCCTCGATCTCCCGCGGTCTCGTCGCGGGCCGATGCTGCCTCGAAACCTCGGCCGCCGCGCGCTGACAAGGCGACGACAGGCGCGTCTGGCGGTCCCTCCGCTGCTGCCGCGGCGATCCGTTCGAGCGATGAGGCGCCTCGTACGCCCCCCTCAGCCCAGGCGACCCCAACTACAACTAGCGTCTTGATTGGCAGTGCCCCGGACGGCACGCCGGTCTCATGGCATCCAGGTCGTCCCGATAATCCGCTAAACAACTTCGGGCTCCTGGTCACAGGTGACTCGGGTTCCGGAAAAACCCAAGTGCTGCGTGCGGTCATTGCGGAGCTTGTCCATGCAGGCCTTCCTGTCTGCATCTTTGACTTTAAGAACGACTACTCGTCGTCTGACTTCGCGGATCCGCTCGCGCTCCGTGTCCACAACGTCGACGCCCGCGGCCTTCCATTCAATCCTCTGGCGCTCCTGCCCGATGGGGAAGGCATTGCTCAACCGATCCGGCTGATCCACGAAGTCGTCGGCATCATGAAACGTATCTTTGGGCTTGGGGAGCAGCAGGAAGCACGGCTTCGCCAGGGAATGCAGAGCGCATTCGAGGCAGCGGGAATTGACGTCAAGGCCCGTAGCAAGGTGGCGTCGCTGCCAATTGCCCCGTCGTTCAATGACGTCTTCGATCTGCTGAAGGAGGACAAGCGTAACGAAGCGCTGCTGAATAGGCTCTCACCCTTGTTTGACCTCGACCTTTTCCCGTCGTCAGAGGCAGGAAACTTGCCCTTCGAGCAACTGCTGAAAGAGCGAATGGTGCTTGATCTGCACGCGCTTCCGAATGACGAGATTAAGGCTGCGCTCGCTGAGTTCCTGATCGTGCGAATCCACACCTACATGTTGAAAGGCGCTCAGCCGCGGGAACTCAAGCGGCTTCTGGTTCTTGACGAGGCGTGGCGGGTTGCTCAGAGCGAACGGCTTGAAGAACTGGCGCGCGAAGGCCGCGCCTTCGGCGTCGGGATCGCAATCGGCACTCAGTTCCCAGGAGATCTACCCGACGTCCTGGCGGGGAGCCTTGCGACTCAGCTGCTTCTCCAGAACAGTGACCCGGACCACCGAAAGGTCGTTGCGCGCACTCTCTCCGGGGCCTCATCCGGACCGGGAGCGCAACAGGTCATTCGTCAGATCGATCGCCTGCGAAAGCACGAAGGGTTCTTTCGCAATCAGCACTACACCCCGTACACCCTCGTCGAGACGCTGCCTCACTACAAGCGCATAGTCGGCACACCGCTGAAGAAGTAGTGTGCGGCCAGCGTGCCCACTCCCAGTCGCCGTCAGCTAGCCGTCACAACAGACGTGTGCGCTTGGTATCTGGCTCGTTACCACGGCAGCGCCGCTGACATGGGCGTACCTTCCATGTTCATGCGGAGTGACCGAGTGGGTCACTTCGCGCTGACCCCCGACGAGTTCAAGCGCGGTGACCCACGTGCTCTCTTTCGGCTCCTTGTGGCGACTACGCTGTTTCAGCGGCGACAAGACCAGCAGGTGATGCGCATCCTTCGCGACATGCGACCGGACCGAGTCGCCGAGTTGAGCTCTGTTTCAGGTCTCCAGACCCTTGCCGAAACCAGCCCATGCGACCTCCTTCGCAATCAAGCCGTCCTGCTTGGCGACTGCGACCTCGGGAAGGACGCGAATGGCGAAGGCACCTGTGGAAGAAGGCCACACCTGGATTGTCATCTGAAACAACACACGGTCTGGCTGAAACGGTACGGCCATTTCGGCAAAGTTCCGACGTCTGCGGCCCTGATGTTGCGCGAGGTTGGGGCACCCGACCTTGGAGCGCTGTATCGCCGCATCGTCGAGACGAAGGCAACGCGAAGAGAGCGATCCGAAGCCCTTGAGAACGCACTTCGCACTTCGTGGCGAATCAGCGAAAAGATCGCCGCAATGTTTCTTTCAATGCTCTCAAATCCCGATCTTGGATCTACCCCGCCGTGGCGCGAGTTGGACCATTCGTACTTTGTTGCGGTTGATAGCAACACCGACCTTTACCTGAAGTCTGTGGGCTACTCTGGAGCCGGCACATATTCGGCGCGACGAGAGTTCCTCTGGAGCCTCGCCGAGAGAATCGATCTCCGACGCCTCAAGCCAGGCCTCCAGAGTTACAACCCGCGAATCGTTCAGCAAGCAGCTTACCTCTTCATGAGCGCAACCAACCGGCGCCACGCGGACGTCGACTGCTCCCGCGATAGACCTTCGACCTGCGGCGCTTGCCCGACCGCACTTCAGACGCGCTGCCCCGTTGTTCAGTCCGCTTCCGCCTAAGACCAACGAGCCATAGGATCACACTGAGCCACGCCATGCCGAACCCTGGGTCACCGGCCGCGATTCGTTTTCGAAACGTCCTCGAGCAGCAACTGGCCGTCACACCCAAGGAAACGGACCTTGGCACGGTGGTAGGGACGGAAGTAGTCCGATTTGGAGCGCCGGGGGCCTACCATGAGACAACCCAGACCTGGCTTCTCACGTGCAATGTATCTGCGCTGACGATGCGCTTCGGATTCGTGCCGAACTTTACGAATGACGATCTGATGTGCAAGGTAACCGCCTCGCATGAGAGCGTCCGCGACGGCGATGGTGCCTCAATCCAATTTAATGGTGCGAAGGCCTTCGAGATAGACCGCGAGGGCCACGTTTTAATCTCACATCATGGCAGAGTGACGCTCTCTCAGGCCATCTCCCGGGCCAAACTGGTTTCAGGTCTTCGCGACCTCGCACCCGAGGTGCTCGACTACTTCTCACTCAGCAACGTTGTCGAATGGCCGGTGCCTCTCGGCACAACCGGCAATCTCGAACAACTTTTGGATGCCCTTCTCGTATGGAACTATGGCGTCGAACAGGTCAAGCGCTCGTTGCGCGGCCAAGCGCTACTCAGAAAGGTCGCATGGCCTGAGGGCATGCGTGGCCACGGAAGACTCTTGCGTCCTCTGTCGGCTCAGTCGAGGAGACGGGCGACGTCAACAGAATGAACTACGAACGGCGGCATCGCTAGTCGAGCCGTCGCAATAGCCGATCAAGTTCATCGCTGCCAGACAAGGTTAGTTCACGCTGGCCTGTCACGCTGTCGCCAACGAGTTCCCTCTTGCGCCGGCCCTTGAACATGCATAGGTGCGGCTCGCCTTCGGTACTCTCGTCCGCGACGATCTGAATGAACGGAAAGAGCGAGAGCATCTTCCCTTCGTCATCAATGATCGTTGGGTGATCCCGGTCAGGAAGCGCACCCCAGTCGAGGATCGGAAGCGGCTCATCTCGACGTTGGGGCGCAGCGCCGCGGAACAACACGACGCGAGAGATCGGTCGCCCGGACTGGATCGAAATGGAGGAGACCTGAACGAGTCTCAGGGTAGTGAGGAACTCGAGTGCACGCATCACGTCCTCGACCAGCGGCGTAAAACTGCGCACGAGGCGTGACGCGCTTGCCTCAGTGCCTGCGGCGCCATGCGCCTGCTTATTTCGGAAGTCATTCTGCAACGTGCGAAAGCGCTCCGTGAGCGTGGCATCGAACAAGTGTGGCAAATGCAGACTCGAGATCGGATCGTTCTTCAACAGTCGAATCATTTTTTCGAGAAATTCGATACGCGCTGACGTTGACATGGACGCGCAGGCGTGACGTGCACATGCTGCGACTTCCGAGAACGGTCTTGTGTTTCCGCACTTGGTGACGTCAGCTACTCCGATCAAAAAGCAGACCGATGCTGCGGCCTCAAACGCGTCGCGCAGTCGGAGAACCTGCTGAAATGGATCTCCTTGCGCCTCCAGAAGGCGTCGCCATGGAAGCGCAAGTGGCAACGGAAAGTCTGTAACGATGCGGTCGTTAAGTGACCTCGGGACGAGGATTTCGGCAAGTTGAACCAGCCTCTTTGCCACAACTTCAGTCGGCACTGTGCCACCCTCTTGCTCGAGTTCCTGTGCGGCTGTTCTTAGACCCGTCAGGACGAGAGCAATTGGGGTTAGCGGTTGTGGTGGAACTTTGACGTCGGGAAGAAACACTGTGAGTTCCTCGATGCTGCGCGCGGTCAGCCTCAACGAAGGGCCAAGCACCGAAGAAGCTGTTCTGATGAGGGCGGACGCGGCGGCCTCCGATTGAAAAAAGGCCCACACATGTTCCGGGTTCGCCTTGGCGGGATCGACTCGGATCCGCAGGACGGAGTTCGCCGCGAGCGCCCTGCGGTGCAGCGCTGCGTCCACTCGGCCGAAACGAAGTCTTGCGGTCGAGACGACAGTTGGCACCAGGATGTCGCCCGCATGCACTACCGGCAATTGTGCTGCCTGGTCGTACAACTGTTGAGACGGCGAGACGGCGACACGACCGTCATCCTGAATGTTTCCACCGCGGATGAGTTGTCCCACCGAGTCGCCGGCCATTGTTGAACTCAAACTCTCAGCGACATCCTTCAGTTTCACCGCGCGAAAGCCAGGTGGCGCGACTACCGGTGAGTCTGCGATGGCGTCTTCCACAGAGTAGCTGAATACCGTCTCGCTCTCCTCCACTGAACTTGTAGCCCACACCAACTGGACGGCGTTGGCACGTGGATACATCTCAAGTACTGCGTCGACTTGGTTTGGAGGCAGGCCGTGCAGCAGCACGAGATCCGGAGCAGCATCGTACTCAATCTCGCGCTTCTTTTCGGCTATCAAACGCGCGCTCGTCTCAACCACGAAGCCGGTCACTGCCTCGTCTGTCTCTAGCTCAAACCTCCGCGTAGTCTGAGCGACCTCATCCCGGCTATACACAACATAAAGCACGTGTCCGGAGGCCCCGGAACCCAAATAGCGAAGTGCGACGTCACGCAAAACCATTCCCGCCCCAACACCCGCGGGCATTCGAATCACCGCCCTACTGTGTCCATCGGCCAGGTGATCTAGAATCCGCGTTAGAGCCATGCATTGGGCCGGGCGTCGAGCGATCCCGCGGAGGCGCAGGCCACGGGGATCCCCCTCGAATCGTTGCAGCAGTTCCTCAGGACTGGGCCACGGAATCGGATCTACGATCTCGCCCTCGTCAGTGACGCGGACCGCCCTCGCCCCTTCAGCGAGATACCGGAGTGCATGCGGAAAACCAATACGGAGCGTATCGAGTTGCTCGATGGCCGCATCGACGGGCGTTCCGGCGTGGTGGCTCTCAAGTAGGGCGACGACGTATCCACCGATGCAGAGGGCGATTTCCGGCTGCTGCCGTGGTTCGCCGGGAAAACTCGGGCCAACCAAGATTTCCTCGGTGGTCCATCCCGCCGCCAGGAGCGCCCGAAACAGGTCTTGAAACAGTTGCACGTCCTTTTGCGGCAACGAAAGTTCTTTCATGTCTTTGCCTTTTTTGCGTACGTCTTTCGCAAGGGGAACGCCGGCTTCGACGCGCTCGAGGCTGGTGGCGTGTCCGAGCTGCTCTAGCGGATCAACGCGACTGGACCTTGCATCGATGCGCGAACATGGAACGTTTTGGGCCTGTCTCTCGTTGCCGATACCGTAGGCGTCTTCCACGAAAGCGTGCCGGAATTCTCAAGCGTTATGCTCCACACACCACTGGGTTAGACGAGGGACTCACGCCACAATCTGCATTCGCAAGTTGCGCGAATCGACTTCTAGCGTAGGCGGAAAAAGTGCAGCCGAGCCGCGGTCGAGGCGAATGGCAGTCGCCAAACAACCGAGCGCATCGACGACGTCGTCGGGGTTCACAAGCTCGCGACCTCCGAGCCTCGTACGCGCTTCCGCGATCGTCTCGCGCAGTTCGAAGAACGGCCGAAGCAAGGCGAGGCGGACATGCTGCCCCTCCGGAGTGTCCTTGCCGGCTTCGAGCCCGCCATCGGTCTTCGCCAGTTCCGCGAAAGTGACCTCAGGGTGCGCTTCGAAGACATGCTCCTGCAAGGCTTTCGTCATTGCCGCGTCGACCTCCGAGATCTTCTTGAAGATGCCGAATGCTTGCGCTGAGACACCTCGTCCGCATGCGATCGCGTTCAGTCGGGAAGCCTCCTCTTGGGTCTCGGCCACGAGCGCGCTGCGCGAGGGAGGCGTGAACACGCAGACGTGTCGCTCTCCAAGTCGCTCTCTTGCAAGTCGGTCGCAGGTCCGATCCTCGTCGGAAAGACCGATTGGCACGTCGATAACGACGAACCCTGCCTCGGCCATCGAGACGATCTCTGCGAAGGTTGGGATGAGCATCAGTCGTGGTGCCACGTCGTGGAATCCCAGTTCCGCAACGACCCACCCCCCGGGACAACCATCGACGCCCCAGAGTGGACGCTTGCGGCCCATCTTCGGCTTGATTGGGATTCGTGCCATGTAGTCGCCCATTCTGCCGTGTTCGGCACCATCGCACGTGGTTGCGGTCTAACGACCACAGCGGGCGAGAGTTCGCGCCGATGTGCGTATCCCGGGACCCAGTGAACGACAGGTTCTCAACCAGATTGTCAGGCAAAGTACGGACAAGTGGTACTGCTGCGTATTCCGGCGATGCCGAACAGGTATTCCGGCCGAAGACCGATTCCGGGACATGCCGAATACCCGGGCCTGCGCCTGACGACGCTGGTGGTCGCTACATCGTCGCCTTCTTCCCGTTGGTCATGATCACATTACCGGTGTCGCAGTCGGTCAAGACTCCGTGGGCATTGGCAATGGGAGCGGAGAGAGACCGGAGCGTTCCGCAAGCCCGGAATCAACGGGTTCCCCTGCTTCAAGCGTCGCGGCAATCATGTCTAATTTCGCTACCCAATCAGCGACCTTTGCATCGCTCTTCGAAATACGCCGGAAGGCCAGAAGGCTTCGAGCCACACCGGCCGACAGTCTCGCGATTCCCAGGAAGTCTACGGATGACCTCGCTCCAGAATGCACATAACGGCTACGCGCTTCATAGATCTCGGCGGCCTGATCTCGAGCCGTTGCGTACGTCATACCCAAGTGGACATGTGCTGCACACGCGACCCGCTTGGTCACCGCGCTCGTAGTGTTAGAGCGCTCCGAGAACAGGAGTTCAAAGGCAATGACGGCATGCAGCAAGGCTTCGTCCTCGCGGCTCGCATCATGATGCGACCAGGCGCGATCGAGCAGCCGACAATAATCGAGCCAAAGCCGATCCAGCTCACCATCGAGAGGCGGGCCACCGTCAAAAATTGACTGATGCGTTCGCTTCACCATGTCCGCTGAATCCTGGACTGGGATTGTAATCTGCCGAACATCTGTGTTGGGGGCGACCCATCCGCCGGGACCATCCTTCCGTCGAAAGACAGTTATGGACTGCGCCGGTATCTGCCGCAGAATCTCCGCTCCAATCCGCGGCGCACCGATCGCGAGCGTCTGGCTCGTTACATCGCGAAACATGTCCCAAAAGCCCGTGAACAGCCGGCGCGCAACGAATTGCAAATACCCATCGACTAACGCGTAGATGAGTTCTTTCTGCTGCCTGATTTGCTTGAGTTCATTCATTGTCCCAAACGCAAGGATCGGTGTTTTGAATATGTCACGTTCGATCGCCCATCCCCCTGAGAGAGCACTTCCGTATCGCTTAAAAAAGTCACTCTTAGCCATCTCGCAGCGATGGCGGAGCCGTTCTCCATTCAGCGCGCCAAGGGAAAACGGCCCGATCTTGAGGTCGTATCGGGCCTCACGACAGACAGTGACCCATACCTGCGTCACGTCCCACTCTTCGACAGCGGCGATGACGCGATTCGCGCTTTCCAAGGCGTCCCCATCGAAGCGTGTCGCAACGGCAATCATCCCCAACACGATTGGCGCGACATCACTCGGTGCTACATGCCCTCGGCCTGTCAGTGCGTCGACGATCTTCTTCAGCAACGCCTTCACCGTAATTCTCTGCGCAGAAACCTGGTGCACAAGCAGTGACGGATACGAGTAGGTTCGTCCTTCCTCGTCGAGGCCGCGGTCTCGGCGAAGTATCTCGAGCGACTCGCAGTCGGGCGGGGCTAGCGTGTCGATTCGCAGCGATGCGATCGCATCGCGCATCCCAGGCACGTCAGGAAACGCGGCACGATCGTGGTGGACGTTGGGCACGTTGTGCGGCCTCCCCAGTGGTTGGCGTGGCCGACTTTACACCGCGTACCAGCATTGCGGTACGAGCGATGGTCGGCACGCAAGTTCGGGAGATCTGCGCGCGAGCCCCTCAACGAGCACCGTATCCTCAACTTGAGGTGGCCTCTTATCCGTTGGCCGCCGCGTTCAAGTACCAGCAGCCGGCGTCGGCTTTTCGGCGTGGGTGCGCCAGATGAAGGTGTACACGTCGAGCAGGTCCCTCGGTTGGTGACCGGCAGCTACAAGCGCTTCGCGCGTCTTCACCGCCACGTCGAGAAACTTCGCGTAGCCCGGTGCGTCGATCTTCTGGCTGCCGACTTCGAAGCCCAGCGTTCGGGCTTGGTTCGAAAATGCAGTGATTTTCACGGCCGTGTGCTTGGCCGGGTCGAACAAGGCGCCGAACACCGTGACCAGCGGCCAGGTCGCCTTCTTCGGCGCTCCATTCTTTTCACGCAGGTTGAGCGCCGCCGCGAAGCGACCCAGTCGTTCGCCGTAGTCTCCAGTACCGTGCAGGAGTTCCTTGAGCTCCGCCACCGCCGCTGGCCGGTCGGCTTCGGGAATCGACTTGAACGGCACGTTCCCCTCGAAGATCGGGTGGGCGATGTTGGTCTGCGCCAACACCCGCTGCGCGTTCTCGAAGAGTTTCTTGTTCGTCTCGGAGGCAAAGGCCTTCGCTGACAGCAGTTCTTGCGCCATTGCGATGCCCGCCTCTTTGTAGCCTTCCACTCCGGTGGCGCCGGGAATGCCGCGCTCCTCCTTGTTGAATCGTTCGCCGATGAAACCGCCCACAAAGAGTGTCTCGAACAGCTTCACCTGCTCCGCGAGGCTGCTGAACACCCCTGCCCTCGGAGTCCTCGTGGTCGCTCTCTTCTTCGCGCCGGAGGGTGCGGCTTTCAGTTTGCGGCCTGCAGCGCGAGCTGCAAGCGCCTCGACCTCTTCGGGCGGCAAGCTGACGGTCTTGAGCGTGTTGGTCTCGAGCGCCTTCGCAACAACGAACTTCTTCTCACCCGCCTTGTCGAAGAACAGCACGCTGGACTTGCCCTGCTCTGCGACCTCGATGCCGTGACCCCAGTCGAGGGCGGCGTGAACGAAAGTGCGACGTGTCATGCCGCTTTGTTACCACGAGTTCCACAGTCTGCGGTCGAGCAGGTGCCCTCGATGGCCACGCTGGTTGCCGCCCCATCGACCAGTCAGGCGCCACAGGGACGGCACGCCGCGGCAAGGGAGCCGGTGCTAGACCAAGTGGTAACCCCCAACCTCTGCGCTCGGCGCTTAGCACTTGAAAGATTTCCGGAGTGCAAAATTACGAATCGGGCATGATTCCGCCATGTCTCGAATCGTGATCATCAACGGCTCATCGGATCGAGAGGGCTACTGGAACAACGAAGTAAGGGGAAACACACTCCTGCTCCTCACGCATCGCTCTGGAGCCAAGCAACTCGTAGAGGCCTGGGGACGCAAGGAGCCGATCTATTGGTACCGGACCGGAGGCATCGGGATCTTCGGGCCTCTGAGCCTCGTAAAGTGGAACCGTGAGAAGGATTTCTTCAGACTCCACTTCGGCAACATCGATGAACGGGCAACGCCGCTCACGGACAGGAACGCTGTCTCCGGTGCGAAGGTGCACAGTGAGATGAAGAGGATGCGTCATTTCGTCTTTTGCGATGGTGCCGCAGTCGATTACGTCAACATGGAGCACCCGACGCCCTCGGCTAAGCATCCCTCCCCAACTGAGGTCGAGGACTCCTTGCGCGCGGCGGGCATCCCCTCGGTCTAGACAGCCCGTCTCGACTCGAGCGATTAGGCCGCGAGAATTGTGTCGAGTCTCATGGGCAAATTACGGGCAACTGGCACTGCCAAACGCGGCCACCGACAGCCGAGTTTCCCTCTGAGAGTGGCAGCGGCAGAAGGCCCGTTCGTCGCTGAAAATCCTCGTGTCGCTGGTTCGATTCCGGCCCTGGACAGTTCGGTTCGATTTCCTTCGAGCCTCCGTCCATAGTGCATCAGGTTGTTCGCAGGTCGATGCAATTTGGACGACGGCATGAGGCAAGGGAGGATCTGGCCGAATCGCCGCGACGTCGTCCCGCCACCGAGTTCTCGAGACGCATCACTGCGTACGCGGCTGCCGCTTCCCGAGGACGCCGCCCTCTGATCCACGCAGCGCTGCCGCGGCCGAAGGTCCCGACCGGCCCCCAATGAGGCGGTCGTCAGACTCGGCGTGTAGAAGCCTCTAGCCCCAAACACAGGAGGCACTCGTGACCCACCAGGACGTCATCCCCTCGGCCCCGGGGGTCAGTTTTTGGTGACGCGAGGGGGTCAGAAATTGCTGTCGCCTGACAAGCGGACGCGCTTCGAAGCCCTCGGGAAGCAAGTCGTGATTCAGGCGATCGCCGACTTCGGTCCGTCGGGAGAACTGCTTCGCGTACGCGCCGAGACGGTCGCGGCGGCAACCGATACTGACCTCGAGATGTTCGCCGCGATTCCGCGGCCGCTGTCCGCACCTGCACCTGCAACTCGGTCGTCCGACAACGAAGGATTCGGAGCGATCTTCGGTCGGTGGCCTGGCGACGAGTCCGAGGAGCGGCTGTTGGCGCAGCTTCGTGAGTTCTCATGAACGTGAAAGCCCCCGAGGCGCCTGGCGACGTGCCGGTGGAGCTCCGTCGCTATTGGGCGAGCGACCGCGACGCGAAGATCGCGCGCTATCTGAGCTCGGGCCCTGAGCGCACGACACGGTGTCTCTCGCGGCTCGAGAACTGGCGTCCGCGCGCCCGTCCGGGCGGGGCGACGCCGTCGCGCAGGCGATCGCGCATTCTCGCGGGCTCCTGCTCGCATGCCGCCGGCACGGGCCCTGCGTGGCATGAACCGATCACGGGGGTGGATTAGCTTTGAAAGCGATGACGGCACGACGCCTCAACGACGCGCGGTTGCTCACGGCGAAGCAGTGGGCCGAGCTCCCAGAGGACACCGAGGGCGAGCTCGTCGATGGCCGCCTCGTCGAGGAAGAGCTGCCGACGCGCGAGCATGAGCTGGCCGTCGCGTGGCTGTGTACGCGCCTGCTGACCTACCTCGAGGATCGCGGCGGCTCGGTGCTGACCTCCGATCACAAGTACGGCACCGGACCCAAGCGCGGGCGCAAGCCGGATCTCAGCGTGGTGCTACCGGGCCGGCCCCGCCTCGACGCCAAAGACAACCTCACGACGGTGCCGCCGGACATCATGATCGAGGTGATCACCGCGACGCCGAGAGACCACGCCCGCGACCGCGTGGACAAGGTTCACGAGTACGCCCGCTTCGGCGTCCGCTGGTACTGGCTCGTCGACCCCGCAGCGCAGACCGTCGAGATCCTGCAGCTCGGGCCCCGGAAGCGTTACGCGCGCTTCGTCGCCGCGAGCCGCGGCTCGCTCAAGGTCCCCGGCTGCCGCGGCCTCTCGCTCGACCTCGACGCGCTCTGGCGCTACGCGCGGCGTTGACACGCGGAGCACGAGCGCTTCTTTCTGGAAGTCGGTCGCACAGACCGCGAAACCTCGGTTGAGGAGCCGAGCAGCACGCCGAGGGCGGACGCGACGCGCATGCCCCTCGCTCTCATCCATTCCGTTCGGCATTTGAAAGGCGTTAGCCTGGCGGCCGGCGTTCATGGGGACTCTGCGGCGGCCGGGCCTCGTGCCCGGCATCTACGACGAGGTCGTCACGAAGCGGGTCGAGGCCGAGCTCTCGCGGCTCGCGCCGTCGCTCGAAGCCGTGCGGCACCGGCTGGGCTCCGAGAGCGTGGCGTCTCCGCTCTCGGCGCTGTTGCGCGACGCGCTGACTCTCGCGCTCGATGAGCTCGAGCCGCAGGACAGCGTCAAGCTCGGCGAGGCCGTGCTGCACGTGCTGCACGAACACGCGCCGAAGGCGCTGCAGCGCGCGGGAGAGCTCGAGCTCAGGCCCGAGCGCCTGCTCTCCATCGTCGAGAAGCCTGCGCAGGCCCCGTCGCGGCCCAAGGGCTCGCTGCACACGTCCAGCCTTCTCGTGAACGCCGAGGGAGACTCGCTGCTCGACCACCTGCGCAGCGAGTTCGACAGCGCCGATCGCGTCGACCTGCTCTGCGCCTTCATCAAGCTCAGCGGCTTCGAGAAGCTGCGCGCCGCCATCGAGCGCCACTGCGTCGAGCGCGGCCGGCCCCTGCGGCTGCTGACCACGACGTACATGGGCGCCTCCGACCTGATGGCCGTCGAGCGGCTCGCGCGCCTGCGCAACGTCGAGGTGAAGGTCTCCTTCGATCACGAGGACACCCGCCTCCACGCGAAGGCGTGGCTCTTCCACCGCAAGAGCGGCTTCTCGACGGCGTACGTCGGCTCCTCGAACCTCTCGCACGCCGCGCAGACCGACGGCCTCGAGTGGAACGTGCGCCTCACCGAGAGCGACCAGCCCGCCCTCGTCGCCCAGATGGCCGAGACCTTCGACCAGTACTGGGCCGACCACGACACCTTCGAGCGCTACGAAGGTGGCAACGCCGCTCACCGCGATCGACTCGCGCGGGCGCTCGCTCCCTCGCGGCGCGGCGACGAAGCGCCGGGCTTCCTGCCCAACCTCGAGCCGAAGGACTTCCAGAAGCCGGTGCTCGAAGAGCTCGCGGCGGCTCGACGGCTCGGCCGCCACCGCAACCTGCTCGTCGCCGCGACCGGCACGGGCAAGACCGTCATGGCCGCGCTCGACTACCGCGCGCTCCGGGCCGCGGGAGCCGTCGACACCCTGCTCTTCGTCGCGCACCGCCGCGAGATCCTCGAGCAGTCGCTGCACGTGTACCGCTCCGCCCTGCAGGTCGGCACGTTCGGCGAGCTGCTGTTCCAGGGCGAGACGCCGCGCGTCGGCCGGCACGTGTTCGCGTCCATCGACTCGCTCGACGACACCGACGTCTCGAAGTTCGACATGGTCGTGCTCGACGAGGCCCACCACGCCGCCGCGTACAAGTGGGAGACGCTGATGAAGCGGGTCGGCTCACCGAAGGAACTGCTCGGCCTCACCGGCACCCCGGAGCGCGCCGACGGCCTCGACTACGAGCACCACTTCCCCCGCCCGTGGATTGGAAACCTGCGTGTCTGGAATTGCATCCCCCACGCGCTGGTGCCGTTCCGGTACTACGTGCTCGACGTCGAGGGCGTGAACCTGCGCGACGTGCAGTGGACCGCGGGCCGCTACGTGCCCTCGGCGCTCGCCGGCAAGCTCATCGGCTCGGCGGAGATCTTCGTGCGCCGCGCCCTGCGCGCCATCAACGAGTGCATCGGCCGCCCGGCCGAACTGAGAGCCATTGCGTTCTGCGCGAACGTCGACCACGCGAACGAGATCTGCCGCCTGCTGTCCGCGAACTACCGCGCCCGCGTGCTGACGGCGGACACCCCACGGACTGAGCGCAAGGCGGCGCGCGACGCGCTGAACTCCGGAGAGATCCAGATCCTCTGCGTCGTCGACCTGTACAACGAAGGCGTCGACGTGCCGAACGTCAACGCGCTCTTCTTCTTCCGGCCCACCGAGAGCGCCACCGTCTTCCTGCAGCAACTCGGCCGCGGGTTGCGGCGCGCTCCGAACAAGGCCGAGGTCGTCGTGTTCGACCTCACCGGCCGGCAGCACCTCGAGTTCCGCTGGGACCGCCGCCTGCGGGCGATGCTCGGGCATACGCCGCGGGAGCTGCGCGAGCTGGTGGACACCGGCTTCGGGCGGCTGCCGCCGGGGTGTCATCTCCACCTCGACGAGCGCGCCCAGGAAGAGGTCCTCGAGCAGCTCGAGCGCGCGGTGCCCCAGGACCTGCGCGGCTTGCGCGAGCTGCTGCGGACGCCTCCGCACGACACGTTCTCGCTGCCGGAGTTCCTCCACCACACCGACGTGGCGCTCGAGTCGATCTACGACGACCGGCGCGAGCGCTCGTGGACGCTGCTGCGCGCTTCGGCGGGGCTCGAGACGCGGCCGCTGACGGACGAAGAGCGCGCTGCGCTGGGAATGCTGCACAAGCTCATCCACACCGGCGACGGGGTGCGCCTCGACACCTGGCTTCGCCTCACGCGCCTCGAGCGGCCTGGTTCGGAAGCCGAGCGGCGCGTCATGCGCATGCTGTTCGTCGTGCTGTACGGGAAGGAGCTGGCGCCGCGCGACGACGCGTGGGCGCTCTGGGAACGGCACGCCATCGTGCGCGAGGAGCTCGCCGCGCTCGCCCGCGTGCTGCTCGAGCGGAACGCGTTCCTCGCGGAGCCGCACGCGCTCGCGCCCGAGATTCCCCTCGTGCTTCACGGGCGGTACTCGGGCACCGAGATCTGCGCCGCCTTCGACGTCCGCACCCAAGCCGGCAACTTCCGCGACTTCTTCCGCGGCGCCGTCACCGTCGGCCGCTACGAGCTGCTCCTCGTGACGATGGAGAAGGACGCGAAGACCAAGGAGCACCTGCGCTACCGCGACTTCCCCCTCAACGAGCGGCTGTTCCACTGGCAGTCGCGGTCCGGAGCCACCGTGGACTCCGACGATGCGCGTCGCCTGCTGCAGCCGGGTGCCTCGGTTCCGCTGCTCTTCGTGCGTGAGCGCGAGAAGGACGAGCGCGGCGTCACGTTGGGCTTTCAGTACCTCGGTCCCGTCGAGCTCGTCAGCGCGGCCGGTGAGCGGCCGATCACCATCGAGTGGAGGCTGCAGTTCCCGATGCCGCTCGAGCTGCTGCGGCATGGGCGTGTCGCGGCGTGAACCGCCACCCGCAGAGGGCACCGCGGCACACGTCTTATCCATTCTCACTGCCCAAGACCCTCAAGGCCGCGACGTCACGGCGGCTGTAAACGGCGCGCGTCTTGAACATGCGCCGGCGCGATGACGATCGCCCTCCGCCCGAAGCCGCTGCTGCTCGCCCGCGCCGTCTCCTCAGGAAACGAGAAACCGCTGCCGGCCGCGCCGGCGAAGCCGATCGACGCCGTCGAGCCCACGGCTCCGGCGCTCGTGCAGCTCCAGACCGCCGCGTCGCTGGAGGTCGCGGCGCCGACCGGGCTCGAGGGCCGAAGCTTCGCGGCGCTCATCGCGCGGCTCGGCCTCACCGAGGCGGTGAAGGACGGCGTCATCACCGAAGCCGAGGCGCAGGCCGCCGGGCTCGCGTTGGCTCCGCTGCTCGCCGCCGCCTCTCGCGAAGGCGACACCACGAAGCTCGACGACTACAGCGAGCTGCTCTCCGCCGCTCCCACGCACGCCGCCGTCTCGCGCGAGCAGCTCTCCGCCGGCTTCAAGGCCGACTACGTCGTCTTCGCTCCTCGCTCCTCGCACGAGGCGCTGCAGCCGCTGCTCGCGCACCGCTCGCTCAAGGGCTTGAGCGTCGCGCTCGTCGACCCCGCGGACGTCGCGGAGGTGAACGGGAAGCTGGCTCCGACGACGGCGGACCTCTCCGCGCTGGTGAAGCGCTCGGGCGCCCGGTTCGTGATGCTCGTCGGCTCGGGGCGCTCGGGCGAGGTGCCGGCGGACCAGCTCGAGGCCAGGGACTACGGCCACGCGTACATGAACGCGCGCAACATCAACAAAGAGCTCGCGAAGCACCCCGACGCGTCCTTCCGGTTCCGCGAGGTCTTCGCGAGCGACAACGCGTACGGGCTGCCGAACAAGAAGGGCGTCCCCACCGTCGCGGTCGGCCGGCTGCCGGTGCGGTCGGCAGAGGAGCTCGTCTCCGTCGTCTCCCGCATCGTGGACTACGAGGCCGAGCTGAGCGGCGGCGCCTGGCAGGCGCGCGTCAACGTCGCCGACGGCGCGCCGATGTGGGGCAAGCTCAAGGACCGCGCCGTCGACGAGATCGCCGAGCACGCCATCGGCTCGGGCACCAACGCCGCGTACGACGCCCGCCGCATCTCGCACAACCCCCACCAGCCCTCCGCGCCCACCGCGCCCGCCGTTCAGGCAGACGCGCTGCGCGACGGCGGCCTCTTCTTCCAGTACTTCGGCCACGGGCTCTCCATGGGCATCGACGGGCTGAGCGCCTCCTCGGTGGCGATGCTCGGCGCCGACCCGTCGCGGCCGACTCCGCTGGTGGCGATCATGGCGTGCCTCACCGGCCAGTACGCCGGCGGCTACGGCGACTGGGGCTCGTCGCTCGCCGAAGAGCTCGTCACCCGCGGCCCCGCGCTCAGCGCCATCGCCTCCTCCGACATCTCGCTGCCGCACTCGAACGCCGGCCTCGGCGCCGCCATCGCGGAAGAGACGATGAGCGGCAAGACGGCCACCGTCGGAGAGCTCCTCGTCGCCGCCAAGCGCCGCTACGAGAAGAACGACGTCAAGGGCATCGCCGGCACCATCAGCGGCGGCGGCCACCTCGCCTGGAGCGCCGGCCGCATCTTCAAGAAGCTCGGCGACGACGAGAAGGCGCACCTCTACATGTACAACCTCATCGGCGACCCGGCGATGGAGCTGCGCCGCCCCACCCGCGTCGCCGTCGGCGGGCCCCGCTCCGTCAACCGCGGTGAGGGCCTCTCGCTCGACGTCGCGGTGCCTCCCGCGCTGCGCAACGGCGTCGCGTACGTGTCGTTCGACGTGCCGGGCGCGGCGGGGAAGCCGGGCAGCTCCAGCGCGCTGACGGTCGCGGTGCCGGTGCGGGACGGCCGGCTCGAGGTGCAGCTGCCGCCCACCATGCGCAAGGGGCGGTTCAACGTGCGCGTCGCCGTCACCGCCGAGGGCGAAGATGCCGCCGTCGGCGTGCTCGAGGGCGTGCGGGTGAGTGATTGACGTTGTCTCAGCGATGAGACGATGCGCCAGCCGGGCACCAGCCGCGGCTGCTGCCCGCGCGAGGCGGTGAGGCCGTAACTGCGCGGTTCGGCTGGGCCAACGGCGGGCACGCGCCCTGCTCACTGCCCGGCACCGTGAACACATCGATACCGTATCTTCCGTGGGCGGCGGCCGTTGGCACCGTGCCCGGCTCGTTCGCCGTGGGGCTGGCTCATGTCTGCCGCAGCGAGGGGCTCGACGAGGCGGCGCTGTTCTTCGGGCTCGCGCCTCCGCCCGGGCGTCGTGCAGCGCGCGAGGCGATGCCCTGGCCTGTCGCTGCAGCGCTGCTGGAGCGACTCGAGGGGCTCCGGCCCTCGGCGCTGCGGGCGCTCGCCGAGCAGCTCGCCGGCGCCTGCGTGCTCGCGTGCGTGTCGTCGCGCGCCTTCGAGTCGAGCCGCACGCTGTTCGACGCCGCGCTCCGCGAGTGGCCGCGGTACTGGGGCGTCCTCGATGCCTCGCAGCGCGACGGCGACGGGTGGCACGTGGTGATGACGCGGCTGAGGTCTCCGTTTCGGCCGTGCGAGGCGTTCTTCCGACTGCAGGCAGAGGTGCTGCGGCTGCTGCCCGCGGCGACTGGCAGCGCACCGGTGGAGGTCGATGCGCTCATTCAGCCCGGCGCCGGCCTCTACCGGGTCTCTCTGGCGCGAGACTCTGCCCGAGCTGAACCGCAGCAGCCTACGGCTCAGCTCTGCGGCGAACTCTGAAGGCGCGTCAGCATCGCGCGAAGCCGCTGCCGGGCCCCCAGCACGTCGCCTCGCTGGTCGAGCAGCGCGGCCTTGTACTGACTTGCGAGGAGCCCGAGCTCGTAGAACCACACCCTCGACGGAGCCAGCTCCCTTCCACCCGCTCCCGCGTAGGCGGTGAGGAGCCTCGCGAGTCCGTCCGGGACCTGAAACGGCTGACGCACCCCGCGCGTCACGATGGCGAGGTCGTACGCGGGGTCGCCGATCTCGGCGCGCTCCCAGTCGATGACACCGGCCGGTTCGCCGACGCCCAGGAGCACGTTCTGGCCGAGGAGATCGCCGTGAAGCAGCACTCCGGGCTCGGCGGGAGGCAGGTGCTCGAGCATCCAGTCGCACGCCTCCCGAAGCTCCGTCTCGTCGCCGGCCACGGACCTCGCCAGGGCTTCGGCGTGCCCTGCACAGTCTGAGGAAGTGAAGAGCCCCGGCGGCAGCTCTTGCACGGGCACGGCGTGAATCGCCGCGGCAACCCGGCCGACCTCCAGCCACGGCTGCACCTGGCCCTGCCTCCCGGCGCGGAGGTCGAGCGGCAGGCCCGGCAAGTGCTCCTCGACGAGGATGATGCCTCCGTCGTCGCGCCAGGCGCCGAGCGCTTTCGGAACCCGAAAGGGCAGCTGCCTCGCGCTCAACGCGTGGAGCAGCCGCAGCTCACCGATCGTCTGATGGGCATGGTCAGGCGCGGCTCCGCGATTCGGGACGAGCGCGAAGACGTCGCCCGCCTTCCCATCGACCTCGGCACGAAACGCGTCTCTCGACAGACCGCTCGCTACGAACTTCACGAAGCCGACGTCGACCTCGCGGCCGGCCTCCGCTGAACAGACCTGCTCGATCGCCCTCTTCGCTCGCGCCCAGCCGGCGCCGGGAGACTGGTCCGCGTTCGACTCACGGTATTGGCGCAGCGTCGAGCCGTACGGGAAGCCGCCTTCGGTGAAGCCGACGGCGAAGATCAGCTCTCCACCGCACTCGACCCAGTCGTCACCCGGGTCAATCCCCGGCTCGTCCTTGTCGGTCTGGCGCCGCTTTCGAGCCACGAGCCCCTTTACCTCGGAGGCCGGCGCGACAGCGCGTGGCCATGCCCAGCGCCGTGGGCGGGGTCGACACGGCACTGTCAGACCCCGGTGGTACTCGGGGCAAGATGCCGTCGATTCCGCACGAGGCTCTGGTGCAGCTCTTTCGAGATGCTCCCGGGCTGCTCGCTCAGCTCCTGCGGCAGTCGAGAGCGCTCGAGTTGCCGCGACACGACGCCGTGGCTCCGGACGCGGAGAGCTTGGGTGATGCGCTGCCGCGGGAGCTGCGCTGTGACGGCGTCTTCCGCTTCGAGCGCGGTGGCCAGCCCGTGCTCGCGGTGGTGCTCGAGGTGCAGCTCGCCGAGGACCCGGACAAACCGTTCACGTGGCCGGCCTACCTCGTCGGGGCACGGCTGCGGTTCCGCTGCGACGTGGTGCTGGTCGTGGTGGCGCTGACCGTTTCCGTTGCCGCCTGGGCGAGGCAGCCGATGGTGCTCGGCCCGACGAGCGGGTCCATACGCGCCCTTGTCTTCGGGCCGGACGACCTGCCGGCGGTCCTCGACCGAGAGCAGGCAAGAGCGAGCCCGGAGCTCGCAGTCCTCTCTGCGATTGCCCACGGGCGAGATGCCGACGTCGAGCGCGCCGCAACGACCGCGGCAGTCGCCGCTGGCGCCGTCTTGAGCGTGTTGAAGGGCGAAAGAAGCGCTCTGTATTATGACCTCATCAAGGCGTCGCTCAGCGACGCGGCAAGGAAGGCGTTCGAAATGTTCCCCGCCAGCTACGAGTACCAGGATGAAGGCCTGCGCCGGGCGAAGGCCGAGGGGAAGGCCGAAGGCAAGGCGGAGGGCAAAGCCGAGGGTAAGGCGGAGGGCATTCTCGCTCTGCTGAAGGCCCGCGGGCTCGCCGTCAGCTCGGAGCAGCGCGAGCGGATCTTGTCATCCACCGACCTCGGGCAGCTCGATCGCTGGCTGCTGGCCGCGGCCACGGCGAGCGCCACCGAGGCGCTCTTCCTGCTGTAGTCGCGCGCAGCCCTACCGCGTCCCAGCGCTCAGCGCCGGCCGCTCTTTCGCTTCGTCGGTGGCCTCGCCGAGCGTCTCGCGGATCACCCGGTCGGTGACCTCCTGCAGGTACTCGGCGAGCACGCGCTGGGCTTCCACGAACTGCTTCCACAGCGTGTCGATCACGAACGACTTCTTGCCGAAGACCATCACCGTGGTGCGGCGCTGGCCGCGCAGACGGTACGGCTCGAAGCCGGCCTTCTTCACCATCGCGATGAAGAGCTTCCGCGCCCAGACATCGGGGATCGTGAACTGCAGCTCCTCTTCCTTCTCTGCGTGGCCCTTCTTCTTCAGCGCCTCGAGCACGTTCTTGGCCGCGGCTCGCTCGCCGTCGGTCGTCGCTCCGTGCAGCAGCGCTTCGATCGCCGCCAGCTTCCGCTTCAGCTCCGCTTCCGTCATCGCCAGCCCGCGATAGTTCCGCGTGCCGTGACCGTCAACGGGCCTGCTCTTCCCGCAGCAGCGAGAGCAGCTCGAGGTACGCCTGGAACCAGAACGCCGGCGCCTCGGCGTGGTCGCGCGTGAGCTCCTCCAGGCGCTGCACCATGGCGCGCGTCGCGGGCGCCGTCGGGGCCAGCGCGTGGCGCGCCCAGGCGATCGGCATCGCGGCCGACATGTACATGTCCGCAGACGTCTTCTGCCCCACCGCCGCCCACGCCGCGTCGAGGACGGAGAGCCGGTCGTCGACGGACCACGCTCCGGTCGCGGCGGTGTTGGCGAGGCGGCCGAGCGCGGCAAGGCGCTCGCGCTCGCCGAGGTCGTCGTCTGCCCGCGGCTTCGCGAAGTGCTGCAGCGCCCGCTCCAGCTCGCGCAGCGCCGGCTTCGGCTGCCCCGCCTCCGCCCGGAGCCACGCGGCGCGGAGCCTCAGCAGCTCCCACGCGTCGCGCTCGTAGTCGTTCTCGGAGGCCGCTTCGTTCAGCAGCGGCTGCGCCTGGTCGAGCGCCCAGAGCACGCGATCCGGCGCGCGCGTCTGGGCGAGGCGCGCGAGGGTGACGAGCGACTCCGCGGTGCGCTGTGGGTCTTCGAGGGCCCTCGCGGCTTCGAGCCCGCGCTCCCACTCGAGCGCATGGCCCCACCCGGCCACCGCGCGGGCGTACTCGAGGCGCGACTTCGGCCCCGGGTACTGCTCGAGCGCGTGGGCGACGAGCGCGCGCTGGCGGGCCGGGTCGAGGCCGGTGCGGCCGATGCGCTCCACCAGCTCGGCGGAGACGAGCATCGGGTTGCCGGAGCTGCCCGAAGACTCCACCAGCTGATCGATGGCCTCCCTGAACGTGTCTTCGGCCTTGGCGAGGTCCTTCGCCGCGGCCCACGCCTCCGCCAGCGCGCCGAGGCACCGCGCCACCACCTCGCGGCGCCGCTTCACGAACTTGAGCTCCCCCTTCGCGAGCGCGTCGGCGCGCTTCGTGAGCTCGGCCGCCGTGTGCTTCCGCCCGAGCAGCTCGGCGTACTTCAGCTCGACGTCGTGCTGCGGAGACCGCAGCATCGGGTCGCGGTCGTCGGCCTTCCGCGGAGCCGCGGCGTTCTCGAGCTCGGCCAGCGCGTCGGCGTCGAGGTGCGGGAACGCCTTCGCGTGACGTGCGTGGCCGGAGCGGACGAGGTCGAGCAGTGGATGTGTGGCCATGACGGCAAGACACCACAGCCGGCGCCGGGGTGCAGCGCTACCGCGCCGCCGCCGCGGGCTCGCCCAGCAGCGCGGGCGCCTTGCCGACCCGCTCGGCGGCCTTCGTCTCGCCATGCTCGAAGAGGAACTTGCGGTAGGCCTCGAGGCCCGATGAGGCGGCGGTGCCAGGCCGCGGGGACGATGCGGCGCTGGCGCTGAACTTGCGGCGCGCCCGTCATCGCTTCGGTTACCATCCCACCCGTGAAGCCGGGCTTTCTCAGGCCGCGCAGCCTGCGCGACGAGGTCGAAGAGGACGTGGCGCCGCTTCGGGGGCTCACGCTCGATGAGCGAGGCAAAATTCTCGAGTCGGTGTGTCGTGATGCGATGGCGATTCTGCGTGGACGTCCCGACTTCGAGACCGCGGTCCAGGCGCGCGATCCGAGAAGCCGGGAGTCCGAGGAGACGTGGTTGCGCGCCGTGAAGCGGTTCCGAGCGCATGGACGCCACTGAGGCCGCCGTCCACTTCGCGCGTGCGCTGAAGCGTGCGGCGGTGCCTCACGCGATCGGGGGCGCCATCGCCTACGGTTTCTTCGGCGCGGCGCGCGGCACTTTCGATGTCGATCTCAACCTCTTCGTCTCCGGAGACGCAGCGGCGCCCGCCGTCGATGCGCTGATCTCCGCCGGGCTTCAAATCGATCGCTCAGGAGCACTGCAGACGGCGGTGGAACGCGGTGATGCCCGCGGCAGCTTCCAGGGAATGCCCGTCGACCTGTTCTTCAACTCCATTCCCGTCCACGAGCGCGCCGCGAATCGAACGAGAGAAGTCACGCTGCACGGCGAGCGCGTCCGGGTCCTTTCGCCAGAGGACACCGCTGTTTTCAAGATGCTCTTCTACCGCGGGAAAGATCTCGTCGACGTCGAGCGCCTTCTGGGCCTGATGGGAGGCGAGCTCGACAGGGCGTACGTGCGGGCCGCCATCGTCGAGGTGGTCGGAGAAGACGACCACCGGACGCGACGATGGGACGAGCTCGTGGCGCAGCTCGGGTGAGGCCTGGTCGTGCGGAGCCGGTAAGTGTCAGCCCCATGAGGTACACAGCGCTGAAATGACGCACGCGCAGGCCATCGCCTCGATCACCGCCGCCCTAAAGGAGGCGACCCACAGCGGCAAGAGGAAGGTCGCCGAGCTGGTGGGCACGCGCTGCGATTCCTTCGACGGCACCAGCGCGATCGTCACCGTCAACGAGCGCGGCGGCATCCGCGTCCTCGTGCAGCTCAGGCCCGACAGCGCGCCGGCCGACGCGCGGTGCTCGTACTGCCGGGGCACGTACTGCCGCCACGCCCTCGCCGCGCTGGCGGTGCTCAAAGAACACGTCGAGACCTCCGCGATTCGTGAAGCGGGGCTCGTGCGCGCGCGCACCGCGAACTCGTTTCGCGAGCTCGTCGACCTCGCCCGCGAGTCGCGCGCCGCCCAGCTGCTCTCGCAGCACGTGTCCGAGCTCGTCCAGAACGCGCCGGGCGTGCCGCCGGCGCTCCGCTCGACGGCCATCGAGAAGCTGTCGAGCAGCGAGTACCGCTCGCTCGCTCCCGACGTGCAGCGCCTGCTCGCGTCCGAGGTCCGGCGCCGTCTCGAGAAGCACCTGGCCACCGCGACCCCGGCGGGCCCGCTCGACGAGCTGCTCGCCTGGGCCGAGAAGCACCAGGTCTCACATCTGCTCGACGAGGTGGTGCCCGGCCTGAGCTACGGCGAGCCGCTGCGCAAGCGGCTCGAGGCGATGGCCGCGCTGCCGGAGAACCCGTACCGCCGACAGTTCTTCCAGCAGGTGAAGTCGCAGCTGGGCCAGCACGCGAAGGTGCGCGAGACCGCCGCGGCCGAGGTGGCGATGGCGGAGTACAGCCGCCCTCCCCGCCCCGAGGGAGTCCTGGGCGAGCTGTTCGAGCGCCTCGGCGTCGCCCGCGCCGAGCTCCTCGCGCACCGCACCGAGCCGCAGCAGGCGTATGAGGCCCGCGTCGACGTCGACTTCGATGCGGTCGAGCTGCGGGTGAGCTTCTTGCCCCGGTCGGGGTACACGCGCGAGGCGCACGTCGCCATCGGCCTCGAAGCGTGGCGCGAGAGGTTCAACGTGCGCTGCAGCCGCTGCCAGAAGGTGCCCTGCGCCCACTGCGCGCTGGCCGTCGAGCAGGCGCGGCTGACGCTCGGCCGGTTCCCCTTCGACAAGCAGGAGCGCTTCGAGCGCCTCTTGACCCAGCCGGGGTGGCAGCGCGTCCTCGACCGCATGCCGACGTCTGGCGCCGAGCCGAGGTCGCGCGACGTCGCGGTCTTCGTGCTCGAGACGACCGGCGACTGGGTCACCGACTTCGTGCTGCACGCGCGCGGGCCGAAGTCGAAGTCGCCGCTGGGCCGCAAGCTGTCGGCCCACTCCTTCCGCCGCGAGCTGCCGCTCTCGCGCGAGGACGAGAAGGCGTACGAGTGGTGGGAGCTCTCGAGGCGGCTCGAGCGGAGCTACGGCGGGGCGAGCTCAGAAGAATCCGACGACCTCTTCTTCCGCGCGCTCGAAGCGCTGCTGGGCCACCCGCGCGTCGTCGACCGGGCCGGAAACCCGGTCGAGGTGCGGCGGGTGCAGCCGACGCTGCGGGTCACCGCGGTCGACTCGGGCTTCACGCTCGCGATCGAGGCTGGCGACACCGGGCTCCAAGGAGACGCGCTGAAGAGGGCGAACGCGCTGTTCGCCAACGGCCCGCCGCGCTGCGCGGCGCTCGTCGGCGGCAAGTGCCTGCTCATCGATCGCCCGCTGGAGCTCGGGCTGTGGGCTGGCACGGTCGAGCGGTTCGGCGGCATTTTTCCTCCCGAGGCCGGCCCGGCCCTGGCCGAGCGGCTCGAGGCGCTCGAGGGACGCGTCACGGTGGAGAAGCCCGCCTCGCTCGCGGGTCAGCAGCGCAAGGCCGACGCGCGCCCGGTCGTCACGCTGCGGCTGCGCGACGACGGCGGGCTGGAGCTCTCCGTCGGCGTACGCCCCCTCGACGAGGGCGCGACCTTCGTCGCGGCACAAGGGCCCGCGCGCGTGTACGTCACGGCCGGTGACAAGCGGTACTTCGCGATTCGGGACTTCGAGGCCGAAGCGCGCGCCCGCGTCGAGCTGTTCGCGAAGCTCGGGCTGCCCGAGCGCGACGAGCTCGGCGTGCCTGCCGAGCGGGCGGTCGACGTGGTGACGGCCCTCGAGGGGCTGGGTGACGCGGCGCACGTCGAGTGGGCCGGTCGCTCGCTGGTGCGGACGCGGCCGGCGCAAGCGAAGGACGTGCGGCTCGTGCTGCGCAAGCGGCGCGACTGGTTCGGGGTCGAGGGGCGAGTCTCGGTGGACGGCGTGGACGTGGTGCTCGACGAGCTGCTGGCCGCCGTGCGCGCGGGGCGGCGGCACCTGCGCGTGGCGCCGGATCGCAGCCTCACGCTCTCCGAGGAGCTGCGCGCGCGGCTTCGGACGCTCTCGGCGCTCGCGCACCGGTCGGGCGATGCCAACGAGCTGGCCTCCAGCGCGCTGCCGGTGTTCGAGCAGCTGACCGAGGGGTTCGGGGCGGTCGAGGCGCCGGACGAGTGGAAGGCGCTGGCGAAGAAGCTCGTCGAGGCGCGGGCCGAGCGGCAGGTGCCGCCTGCGGGGTTGAACGCTTCGCTGCGCGACTACCAGCTGAAGGGGTTCGAGTGGCTCTCGAGCCTGGGCGCGTGGGGGGCGGGGGCCTGCCTCGCCGACGACATGGGACTGGGCAAGACGCTGCAGGCGCTGGCGGTGCTGCTGCACCGTGCGCAGCAAGGTCCTGCGCTCGTCATCGCGCCGACGTCGGTGTGCGGCAACTGGCTCTCCGAGGCGAAGCGGTTCGCACCCGAGCTGGACGTGAAGCTGCACCATGGCGGTGCGCGGGACCGCGCGCTCGAGCAGCTCCGGGCAGGGCAGGTGCTGGTGACGAGCTACGGCGTGCTGGCGCGAGACGTCGACACGCTGTGCGAGCGGGACTTCGCGACGCTGGTGCTCGACGAGGCGCACGCGCTGAAGAACGCGGCGACGGCGCGGGCGCAGGCGGCGCGGCGGCTCAAGGCGTCGTTCCGCGTGGCGCTCACCGGCACTCCGCTGGAGAACCGGCTCGGCGAGCTGTGGAGCCTGTTCCGTGTCGTGCAGCCGGGGCTGCTGGGCAGCGAGGAGTGGTTTCGCGAGCGGTTCGTGCGGCCCATCGAGGGCGCTGGCGATGCGGACGCGCGCGCGAGCCTCGCGGAGATCATCCGACCGTTCGTGCTCCGCCGGCTCAAGCGGGAGGTCGCGACGGAGCTCCCTGCGCGCACCGAGACGACGGTGCGGGTCGAGCCGCCGCCTCGCGAGCGCGCGCGGTACGAAGAGGAGCGTCGCCTGGCCACGGCGAAGCTCGACACGGTGGACCTCTCGGACGTCGCGTCTGCGCGGCTGCACGTGCTGGCGGCGCTCACTCGGCTGAGACAGCTCGCGTGCCACGTGAAGCTGGTCGACGCGGACTGGGGCCATGGCTCGGCGAAGCTCGAGCACCTGCTCGAACTCACCGATGCGCTGCGCGCCGAGGGCCACAAGGTGCTGGTGTTCAGCCAGTTCGTGAAGCTGCTCGAGCTGGTGCGGCCTGCGCTCGAGGAGCGCGGCGCGCGGGTGCTGCAGCTCGACGGGTCAACTCCGCAGGCGGAGCGCGAGAGGCGGGTGAAGCGCTTTCAGGAAGGCTCGGCAGACGTCTTTCTGCTGTCGCTCAAGGCGGGAGGAGTCGGCCTCAACCTCACGGCCGCGACGTACGTGGTGCACCTCGACCCGTGGTGGAACCCTGCGGTCGAAGACCAGGCGACCGACCGCGCGCACCGCATCGGGCAGACGCAGCCGGTGACCGTCTACCGGCTGGTGACCGCCGGCACCGTCGAGGAGCAGATGCTGTCGCTGCACGCCGAGAAGCGGGCGCTGGTCGAGGGCGTGCTGGACGGCACCGGAGCGGCAGGTGTGCTGAGCACCGAGGAGCTGCTCGAGCTCGTCCGCGGCAGGGCGCTCGGGGTGAGGAGCCGAAGCTCGACGGAGCGCACCGGCGCCGAGACTGCTGCGGGCCCGTGACCCGAGGCGGTAAGCTCCGCACGCTCCAAGGGGAAGAGGAGTAGCTCATGCGCGCCCTGGTCCTCGTACTGCTGACCGGCGTCGTTGCTGTCTCGTGTGGTGGTTCTCCCGCCTGGTCCGTCGACGCTGCTTCTCGATGGAAGCTGCAGCCGGCCTCGGCTTCGGTGCGTACCACCGACAACTGGGACCTCGGCGGGGGTGCTCCGGATCCGCTCGTGCGCGTCTGGACGCCGGTCTCTCCGGTGATGAGCACGGGGATGCGCGAGCCGGCGTGCAGCTCGGCCTCGCGCAACAGGCGCAGCGTCGCGGGGTCGGCGGTGACGAAGCTCTCGAACGCCTCGGGGCGCTCGAGCGTGGTCTGCGCCGCTTCGTCGCCGCGCAGCTGCAGCGCCTCGAGCAGCCGCGCCCGCTCGAGCGCGCGGTCGAGCGTCTGCACCAGCTTCTCGGGCGTCGTCGGCTTGAGCAGGTAGTCGTAGGCGCCGAGCTTCATCGCGCGCACGACCGTCGGCACGCTGTCCTGCGCCGTCACCATCACGCACTCGGTGCGCGGGCTCTTCTCTTTGATCAGCTCGAGCAGCTGCAGGCCGTCGAGGCCCGGCATGTTGAGGTCGAGGAACGCGCAGTCGAAGGCCTTCTGCTCCAGCAGCGCGGGGACGTCTAAGGAGCGCGCGACGGCGGTGACGTCTTCGTAGCCGTCGAGGCGCAGCCCGCGCGTCACGCTGTCGAGGAAGTCCTGCTCGTCGTCGACCACGAGGATCGCGGTGGGCATGTAGGTGCGCGCGTACAGCCTGACGGTGGCGAAGTCGAGCGCCCGACGGGGCTTTCCTACATTGCGCAGCGAAGGCTTCCGAAGTGTAAGCGCGTCATGGCTCGTCTCGCCCTCGCGCTCTTCTTCATCGCTTCGACTGCCGCCGCCCAGACCTTCCAGGGCACCCTCGCCGGCAACACCACGTGGTCCGGCACCATCACGATGGCCGGCGACGTCACGGTGCCCGCCGGCGTCACGCTCACCGTTCAGCCCGGCACCGTCGTCACCGCGGCCACCACCGACGCGCTCGGCAACGCCGATGCGACCAGCGTCGAGCTGATCATCCGCGGCACGCTCAACGTCGCCGGAGTCCAGGGCGGCACCGTCACCTTCACCGGCGCCGGCATGGGCACCAGCGCCTGGGGCGGCATCCGCGTGGAAGAGGGCGGCCAGGCGACCCTCTCGCAGACCACCGTCGAGGAGGCGAAGCTCGGCGTCGAGATTCGCGGCGGCCCGACCGCGATGGCCACCACCACGCTCACGATGTCGAGCGTCCGCCTGCGCGCCTCGAACAACTGCCTCGTGCTCACCGGCAACACCGGCACGCTCACCACCAACGTCTCGGGCTCGACGTTCGACGGCTGCGTGCAGGCGGCCGTCATCCACAACTACGGCAACACCGGCATCTCCAACACGGTCATCACGAACACGACCGGCTCGCAGGGCGGCTCGATCGTCTTCGGCGGCGGCAACCTCGTGCTCGACCACTCGACCGTGTCGTTCAACGCGACGCGCGGCTACTACTCGTGCGGCGCGGCGGGCGGCTCGTTCACGATGACGTCGTCGATCATCAGCCACAACGCCGGGCTCGGCATCGAGCGGCGCTCGGTCAGCTCGCCCGACTTCTGCGGCGGCGTCCTCCCGTCCGTCTCCGTCTCCAACTCGGACATCTGGGGCAACAGCAACACCTTCGGCCCGCCGCCTTCGGCGACCGCGAACAGCCTCACGCCGGGCTCTTCGAACACGAACATCGCCGTCTCGAGCTCGAACATCTCGGCCAACCCGCTCTTCGTGAGCACCGCCGTCGCGACGCGGAACCTGCGGCTCACGCAGCGCTCTCCCGCGCGCAACCGCGATGCGATGGGCAGCGACATCGGCGCGCTGCCGTACACCGGTGACCCGACGCCCGGAAATCTGCAGGGCACCCTCTGGGAGGATTTGACCATCTCCTCGAGCGCGCCCGTCGACGGAGACCTCACCGTCGCCGCCGGTGTCACCGTCAACGTGCAGCCCGGCGTCACCCTCACCTTCTCGGGCAACGACGCGGTCGGCAGCGGAGACAACGCCACCCGCTCCGAGCTCATCGTCGAGGGCACGCTCATCGCCGTGGGAGTCTCCGGCACGCCCATCACCTTCACCGGCGCGGCCTCGGGCACCTCCGCGTGGGGCGGCGTGCGCGTTCAGCGCGACGGCTCGGCGACCATCTCGAACGCGACGCTCGAAGAGCTCGCGCAGGGCATCGAGGTGCGCGGCACCGCCGGGACGACCACGACGCTCACGATGTCGGGCTCGACGGTGCGCGGCTCGAACTACTGCTTCCTCACCTCCGGCACCGGCGGCACCGTCACCTCGAACATCACCGGCACGCGGTTCGACGGCTGCGTTCAGGCGGGCGTGTACCACGGCTTCGGAAACACCGGCATCTCGCTGTCCATCATCACGAACAGCAGCGGCTCGCAGGGCGGAGCCATCGTGCTGGCCGGCGGCAACCTCGTCGTCGATCGCTCCACCGTCTCGTTCAACTCGTCGCGCGGCTACTACTCGTGCGGCGCGGCGAGCGGCGCGTCGTTCACGATGACGTCGTCCATCGTCTCGCAGAACGCGGGCACCGGCTTCGAGCGGCGCTCCGTCAGCTCGCCCGACTTCTGCGGCGGCGTGCTGCCGACGTTCTCGGTCACCAGCTCGAACATCTGGGGCAACAGCAACACGTACGGGCCGCCGCCGGGCTCGACCGCGAACAGTCTCACGCCCGGCTCCTCGAACACGAACACGGCGCTCGGCGCCGGCAACATCTCGGCGAACCCGCTCTTCCTCGACGCCGCCGCCTCGCCGCGCAACCTGCGCCTCACCCAGCGCTCGCCCGCGCGCAAGAGCGGCGCCGGAGGCATCGACCTCGGCGCCCTGCCCTACGTGAACGACCCGACGCCCGGCGATCTGCAGGGCACGCTCTGGGAAGACCTCACGGTGTCGGCTCCCGCGAACGTCGCGGGCGACCTCACCGTCGCGTCGGGCGTCACGCTCACGCTGCAGCCCGGCGTCACGCTCACCTTCGCCGCCACCGACGCCGTCGGCAGCGGAGACAACGCCACCCGCGGAGAGCTCGTCGTCGAGGGCACCCTCGCCTCCACCGGCACGCTCGGCAGCCCCATCACGTTCACCAGCGCCGGCACCGGCAGCTCGGCGTGGAACGGCGTGCGCGTTCAGCGCGGCGGCTCGGCCAACATCGCCAACGCCGTGCTCGAGGAGATGGGCGCCGGCGTCGAGGTGCGCGGCCTCTCCGGCACGTCGACGCTCACCCTGTCGGGCTCGACGCTGCGCGGCTCGAGCTACTGCGTCGTCACCTCCGGCACGGCGGGGACGGTGAGCGCGACGGTCTCGGGCAGCACGCTGACCGGCTGCGTGCAGGCCGGCGTGTACAGCGGCTACGGCACGACGAACCTGTCGACCTCGGTGGTGACGAACTCGAACGGCTCGCAGGGCGGAGCGCTCGTGCTGCAGGGCGGCGCGCTCAACGTCGACCGCTCGACCATCTCGTACAACGCCTCTCGCGGGTACTACTCGTGCGGCGCCGCGTCGGGCTCGTCGTTCACCATGACGTCGTCGATCGTCACGCACAACGCGGGCAGAGGGTTCGAGCGCCGCTCGGTGAGCTCGCCCGACTTCTGCGGCGGGGTGCTGCCGACGTTCTCGGTGACGTTCAGCGACGTCTGGGGCAACAGCAACACGTACGGTCCGCCTCCGGGGGCGACGGCGAACAACCTGACGCCCGGGTCTTCGAACACCAACGTGGCGCTCGGCACCGGCGTCATCTCCGCCAACCCGCTGTTCGTGGACGAGGCGATGCGGGACTTTCACCTGACGTCGACGTCGCCGCCGCGCGGCGCGGGCGTCGGCGGAGTCGATCAGGGCGCCTTCCCCTTCAACGTGGGGCCCGTCGCGACGGTGGTGGTGACGCCGATGATGGGCTCGGTTGCCGCCGGCGGAGTGATTGGCTTTGCGGCGACGGCGTACGACGCCTCGAGCAACGTGGTGCCGAACGTGACGTTCATGTGGTCGGCGGCTCCCGCGGCGGGGATGATCTCCTCGACCGGTGTCTTGACTGCCGGCTGCACGCCGGGGACATACCTGTCTTCGATTACCGCGACGGCTCCGAACGGCATCTCGGGGACCGCCGGTGTGACGATCAATCCCGGAGCTCCGGCGAACATCGTCATCTCGCCCTCCTCGCCGACGGTCGGCTCGCAGGCGACGCGGCAGTTCACGGCGAGCGTGGTCGACTCGTGCAACAACCCGCTCACCGGGCAGACGGTGACGTGGTCGGTGACTCCGACGGCGGGCTCCATCACGGCGGGCGGCTTGTTCACCGCCGGATGCACGCGCGCGACGTTCATGAACGGCGTGACGGCGTCGGCAGGCTCGCTCTCGCGGTCGACGAACGTGACGGTCGGCCCGGGCGCGGTCGTCGCGGTGGCCATCGTGCCGCTGACGGTGACGGTGCAGGCCGGGACGACGCAGCAGTTCGGCGCTTCGGCGGCCGACGGCTGCGGCAACACGGTGAGCTCGGTGCCGTTCACGTGGTCGACGTCGGTGCCCAGCGCCACCATCGACGCGAACGGCCTGTTCCTCGCCGGACAGAACAACGGCACGTTCTCGAACGGCGTGACGGTGTCGACGCCGGGCGCTTCGGGCTCGGTGACGGCGAGCGCGACCGTGACGGTGCAGGGCGGCACCGGCGGGCAGGTCGCGTCGGTGACGGTGGCTCCGGCGTCGGCGACGCTGAGCCCGAACGGCACGCAGCAGTTCACCGCGACGGCGCGCGACTCGGGCGGCAACGTGGTCAGCGGCATGACCGTGACGTGGGCGGTCGGCGCGGGCGGAGGCTCGATCTCGGGCACCGGGCTGTTCACCGCCGGGACGGTCGCCGGCACGTTCACCGATACGGTGCGCGCGACCGTCGGCGGCGTCACCGGCACTGCGACGGTCGTCGTGAACCCGGGGCCCGTCACGCAGGTCGCGGTGAACCCGATGAGCGTGACGCTGGCGCCGATGGGGCAGGCGACGTTCACTGCCACGGCGCGGGACATGTTCAACAACGTCGTCTCCGGAGCGGCGGTGACCTGGTCGGCGACCGCTGCGGCGGGGTCGATCACCCAGGGCGGCGTGTTCACCGCCGGGACTTCGCCGGGCACGTACAGCGGGGCGGTGACGGCGACCGTCGGCGCAGTGTCCGGCACCGCGTCGGTGACGGTGCAGGCCGGGGCGCTGTCTTCGTTGAGCATCATGCCGGCGGCGACGAGCGTCGAGGCGGGCGGCACGCGCGGGTTCACGGCGGTCGGCCGCGATGCGGCGGGGAACATGGTTGCCATTACTCCGACGTGGAGCGTGGTGGCCGGCGGCGGCACCATCAACGCGTCGGGCATCTTCACTGCCGGCACGATGACCGGGACGTTCGCGAACACGGTCAAGGTCGACGCGAGCGGTTTGTCTGCGTTTGCGACGGTGACGGTGACGCCGGGGCCGGCGATCGCGGTCGACGTCACGCCGTCTTCGGTGACGCTCGATGCCGGGGCGCAGCAGCTGTTCACGGCGGCCGCGCGTGATGCGTTCAACAACGCGGTGCCCGGTACGTATACGTGGACGGCGCAGGCGGCGGCGGGCTCCATCACGCCGGGCGGGTTGTTCACCGCGGGCGCGTCTCCGGGCGTGTACCCGAACGCGGTGACGGCGACGTTCGGGACGGTCAGCGGCAATGCGAACGTGACCATCAGCGCCGGTGGCGCGGGCGGTGGCGCGGGCGGTGGCGCGGGCGGCGGTGCGGGCGGCGGTGCGGGTGGCGGCGCCGGCGGTGGCTCGGCGGGTGGCGCGGGCGGCAGCACGGGAGGCGGCTCCGGCGGCGGCGAGGCCGGCGGCGCGGGTGGAGGCTCGGCGGGCAGCGGTGGCACCGGCGGCGGCGCTGGAGGCACGGGTGGAAGCGGCGGGTCGGGCGGCTCCGGGACCGGCGGCGGCGGCGAGGTGATGATGAGCACCGGCGGGTGCGGCTGCGGCGCGGGCGGCGGCGAGATGTTCGCGCTGCTCGGGCTCGCTGCGCTGCTGCGGCGCCGGCGTTCGCGCTGACTACCAGACGGTCTTGACGGCCTTCGAGCGCAGCAGGTTCTCATCAGCGGTGATGAGGACTGCGTCGAGCTCGATGGCCGTAGCAGCGATCAGCTGATCCGCGGGGTCGCCGCGGACCAGACGAAGATGTGGGTGTCGAGGACGATCACTCGGTGGACCAGCGCGCGCCGGTGGGCGAAACGAGGTCATCCTCGGCCAAGATGGACCCCTCGAGACTTCGCGGTTCGTCCAGCGGGACGACGCGCGCGACGGGCTTGCCGCGCTTCGTGACCACGATGCTCCGCTTCGTTCTCGCTACCCGGTCCTCGAGGAAGTCAGTGATCCGCGTCGACGCGCTCAGCGAGCACCTTCGGCAGCCTGACTCCGGGAATGCCACCGAGCAGCTGAAACGCGTGCTTCGCGAGCTCGCGGGGGACGCGGCCGAGCAGGTGCGCGCGGCGGCCCTGCGTGTCGGGGAACGCGTCGAACACGCCGTACTCGCCCTCGCCGAGCTTCACCGCGAACCACGCCATCGTCTTCGGCTCGTTCTCGACCAGCGGCTTCGCGTTGCGCAGGAACTCTTCGACCTCGGACGCGCGATCTCCGCGCGCGGTGAACTGCAGCAGCACGGCCCGCGTGAGGTCGTGCTCGTCGAGCGAATGGTCCGGCAGCTTGTCCGCCAGGATGTCGAGCTTCTGAATCTTCGGCTCGTCGAACAGCACGCCGACGTTCAGCGCGAGCGCCGTGGCGACGGGCCCCTCGAGATGCGCCTCGCGCGCCTCGTCGTCGGGGAACGCGTCGAAGACGCCGTATTCGCCGCCCCCCAAGTCGAGCGCGAACCACACGTTCGTCTTCTGCTCCAGGCGCACGAGCGGCAGCACCGCCTGCAGAAACTCCTCGACCTCGCGCTCCTTGTGCGGAAGCGCTCGCAACCTCAGCAGCAGACCACGGGACACCATGAGTCTCGTGTAACGGTCTGCGCTCTTCGCTGCGTGACGGACGACGCAGGTGCAGGCCGGCCGAGGCCGGGAGCGCTTGGGCCGCGCCTGACCACTCGCCCGCAACGGAGCCCGCCGCTGTGGGTCGGGGGAACCCTCGCGTGCGGCCGCGTCACGAGCCCGCTACCTACAAGGGTAGGTAGAAGGAGACCGTCATGGTCACTCAGAATCCGCAGTACGACCCTGACGAGCGCTACGTGCGCGTCATGCCAGCGGTCGTCACGGCGCTCTTGGGCGTCTGGTTGGCGTTCTCGGGTTGGTTGCTCGAACAGCCCGTGACTGCCCGCTGGAGCGACTACGCCGTGGGCGCCGCCGTCATGGTCATCTCGGTGAACGGAGTCTGGTTCTCCGTCGCGAGGTACTTCAACGTCGCGCTCGCCATCTGGCTCGCCGCATCGAACTTCGTGCTCGGCGTGCACGGCGCCGCGATGTGGAACCACTACGTCGTCGCGATGCTCGTGTTCCTGGTGTCGCTCGTCCCCACCGACCGCGCCGCGCCGATCACGCCACGGCGGCCCTCCACCGGCTTCCGCTGACGCGTCCTGTCCTTGTCCGGGCCGCCGCCCGTTCGCTACGGCGGCGGCATGGATTGGTCTCGGCGTGACGTGCTCAAGCTCGCGGGGCTCGCGCTCGGCTGCCGGGGCGGCGCCGCGCGCGAGGCGCGCAACGTCGTGCTCATCACCGCCGACGACCTCGGGTGGAAGGACCTCGCGTCGGGCGGAAACCCGAACGTGGCCACGCCGCAGCTCGATCGCCTCGCGCGCGGAGGAGTCTCGTTCCGCAACGCGTTCGACGTGACCTCGACGTGCTCGTCGAGTCGCGCGACGTGGGCCACCGGGCTGTATCCGCACACCCACGGCGTCACCGGGCTGGTGCATCGCGATCAGGCGCTGTCGCTGTCGCCGCGCACTCCGACGCTGGCGGCGCGGCTGCGCGCGGCCGGCCTTCGCACCGGCATCGAGGGCAAGTGGCACCTCGCCTTCCCGCGCACGCCCGAGCCGTACGGCTACGACGAGGTGATGACGAGCTGGGACACCCAGCTCATCGTCGACTCCACCCGGGCCAGAGGCTTCATCGCTCGCAACGCCGAGCGGCGGTTCTTCCTCGAGGTCAATTACATGAACCCGCACCGGAACTGGCGCGGGCAGTTCGAGCCACACCCGGATCACCCCGTCGACCCCGCCGCGCTCGTGATGCCCGAGTACGCGCAGCTCGTCGACGTCCCCGGCGCCCGCGCGGAGCTCGCTGCCTTTTACAGCCAGATTCAGCGCATGGACGCCCTCGTCGGCGAGCTCGTGTCTGCGTTGGAGGAGCACCGGCTGCTCGACGACACGCTCATCGCGTTCATCAGCGACAACGGCATGCCGTTTCCCGGCAACAAGCTGACGCTGCACGATCGCGGGACCGGGACTCCGTTTTTCCTGCACTGGCCGGCGGTGTTGCCTGCCGGAGCGCAGCGGGACGATCTCGTCTCGTCCGTCGACCTGCTGCCGACCCTGCTCGAGGCGGCCGGCGCCGAGCTGCCCGCCGGCCTGCAGGGTCGCACCGTGCTCGAGGGCGACCCGCGCGACGCCGTGTTCGCGGAGATGACGACGCACACGGACACTCCGTTTCCGATGCGCAGCGTGCGGACCGCGCGGTACCGGTACATCCGGAACTACAGCGACGTGCCCGTGCCGCTCGAGCCCGACGACGCGCCGTGGGTGCTCGAGGTGCTCGCGGCGCGGCCGCAAGGGTGCCGCTGGGGTGAGCGCCGCGTGCCGGAGGAACTGTACGACCTGTCGGTGGATGCTCACGAGCGCGTGAACCTGGCCGGTGAGGCCGCGGCGGCTTCTGCGCTCGCCGACCTGCGCGCTCGGCTCGATGCGCACATGACCGCGACGGCGGACCCGTGGCTCGGCCGGCCTTTCGAGACCGTGTGAACCAGGCCGCAGGCCAGGCGTGAGTTGGCTGGGCCAGGGCAAAGGCGCGTTCAAGTTCCTCGGGCCACGGCGACGGCGACGGACCAAGGGTCATGGCTGACGGTCCTTCCCCGTGCCCTCGCCTGGGACGCCTCAGCCCCCGATGCTGCGCAAGAGCCCATCCCAGTCGAGCTGCTCGAAGTCTCTCATCACGTGGTGCGCTCCGGCCTTTCGCAGGCTCTCGGCGTCGACCGTCGTCGTCACCGCGACGACCTTCATGCCCGCCGCGAGGCCGGCACGCACTCCGTTGAGGGCGTCTTCGAACACGATGCACTCGGCCGGGTCGACGCTCAGCGCCTTCGCGCAGGCGAGGAAGATGTCCGGCGCCGGCTTGCCGCGCACCGCGCCTTCCGGGCCGACGACGACGTCGAAGTGGCGGCGCAGGTCGAGGCCGTCGAGCGCGAGCTTGCGGTTCTCCTCGGGCGCGGCCGTCGCGACGGCGAGCTTCACTCCGCGGGCGCGCAGGCGCTCGAGCAGCGGGAGCAGGCCCGGCAGCGGCTCGAGCTGCGCGGCGGCGGCGGTGCGGTACCGCGTCTCTTTGTCGTGGGCAATGCGTTGAATCTCGTCGGCGCTCGCGGCCCGGCCGAGCATCAGCGGGATCAGCTCTTCGTTCTTCTTGCCCGCCCACTCGCGCGAGAAGTGATCTCGGTCTGCGGGCCGCCCGTACTCGGTGGCGACCGCGACCCACGCGTCGATGTGAAGCTTCATGTTGTCGACGAGCGTGCCGTCGAGATCGAACAAGGCTGCCTTCATCGCCGTGTGATTACTATCGGCGCCGATGAAGAGCAGCACCTATGCAGGCAAGGTCGCCGCGATCACCGGAGCCGCCTCCGGCATGGGCCGCTCGCTCGCCGTGCTGCTCGCGCGGCGGGGCTGCGAGGTCGCGGTGTCCGACGTCGACGAGCGCGGGCTCGCCGAGACCGTGGCCCAGGCGTCGAGCGCGGGCGTGAAGGTGACCTCGCGCCGGCTCGACGTCTCGAGCACCGACGACGTGCGTGCGTGGGCCGCCGAGGTGGTGCGCGATCACGGCCGCGTGAACCTCGTCTTCAACAACGCCGGCATCTCGTACGGAGCCACCGTCGCCGACGCCGACGAGGCCGACTTCCGCCGCGTCATCGACGTCGACTTCTGGGGCGTGGTGAACGGCACGCGCGCGTTCCTGCCGCACCTCGAGGCGAGCGGAGACGGCCACGTCGTGAACGTCTCCAGCGTGTTCGGCATCATCGCGTTCCCAGGCCAGGCTGCGTACAACGCGGCGAAGTTCGCGGTGCGCGGCTTCACCGAGTCGCTGCGCATCGAGCTCGAGCTGCTCGGCTCGAACGTCAGCGCCACCTGCGTGCACCCCGGCGGAGTGAAGACGAACATCGCGCGCTCCACGCGGCTGCACCCGTCGATCGTGAAGCTCGGCGTCCGCATGGAGGACGCCACGGCCGAGTTCGAGAAGATGTTCAGGCTCACCGCCGACGAGGCGGCGGAGATCATCTTGCGCGGCGTCGCTCGCGACGCGCGGCGCGTGCTGGTCGGCAGCGACGCCCGCGGGCTCGACCTGCTGCAGCGCTGGCTGCCGGGCGCGTACCACGGCCTCATCGTGCGCTTCGGGCGCAGGCGGCTGACGAAGTGAAGACGGACTTCGACGTCATCGTCGTCGGCGCGGGCCTGTCGGGCATCGACGCGGCGTACCGGCTCAAGACCGAGTGCCCCCAGAAGCGCTTCGCCGTCTTCGAGTCGCGCGACGTCATCGGCGGCACGTGGGACCTGTTCCGCTACCCCGGCGTGCGGTCGGACTCGGACATGTTCACGCTCGGGTTCCCGTTTCACCCGTGGAAGGCGGCGAAGGCGATCGCCGACGGGCCGTCGATTCTCGAGTACGTGCGCGAGACGGCCCGGACGTTCGGCCTCGACGAGCACATCCGCTTCGGGCACCGCGTCGTCACGACGAGCTGGTCGTCGGCCGACGGCGTGTGGACGGTCGAGACCGCGCACGGCGCGACGTACCGCACCCGGTTCCTCTACCTGTGCTGCGGGTACTACGACTACGAGACGGCGCACGCTCCGAAGTTCGAAGGCGCGGAGCGGTTCGAGGGCCGCATCGTCCACCCGCAGTGGTGGCCGCCCGATCTCGACTGGGCCGGCAAGTGCGTCGTGGTCATCGGCAGCGGCGCGACCGCGGTGACGCTCGTGCCGGCGATGGCCGAGCGGGCACGGAAGGTGACGATGTTGCAGCGATCTCCGACGTACATCGCGTCGCTGCCCGCGAAGGACCCGCTCGCGGACCTGTTGCGCTTCGTCCTGCCGCCGGAGCTCGCGCACGGCCTCATTCGCGCGAAGAACGTGCTGCTGAGCTTGGGCTTCTACCTGTTCTGCCGGTGGAAGCCGCGGCTCGCAGCCCGCCTGCTCGAGCGCGGCATCGCGCGGCTGTTGCCTCGCGGGTACCCCATCGAGAAGCACTTCACGCCGCGCTACGACCCGTGGGACCAGCGGCTCTGCATCGTCCCCGACGGAGACCTCTTCCGCGCCATCTCCGACGGCCGCGCCGACGTCGTGACGGACACGATCGCGACGTTCGACGAGCGCGGCGTGCAGCTGAGCTCGGGCGGCCGCGTCGACGCGGACATCATCGTGACGGCGACCGGCCTCAAGATTCTTCCTGTCGGCGGAATTCGCGTCGTGCTCGACGGACGGCAGGTCCACGCGCGCGACCTCGTCGTCTACAAGGGGATGATGCTGAGCGGCGTGCCGAACCTCGCCTGGTGCGTCGGCTACACGAACGCGTCGTGGACGCTGCGCGCAGACCTCTCGTCGCGTTACGTGTGCCGCTTGCTGAACCACATGACGAAACACGGATGGGACGTGGCCGTGCCGGACGCGGCGTCGGCCGGCACCGCGCGCAGGCCGCTGCTCGACTTCACCGCGGGGTACGTGGTGCGCGCCGCGCCGGAGCTGCCGCAGCAGGGCGTGAAGGCGCCGTGGTACCTGCGGCAGAACTACGTGCTCGACTTCTTCTCGACGCTGTTCGGACGCGTCGATGACTCGATGACGTTCTCGAAGGTGGGCGCATGAGCCGCGTGCTCGTCGTGGCCCTGGGGCTCGCCATCATCGGGCTCATGCACTGGGGCCTGTGGGTGTGGCTCGTGCGCGAGCCGCGCCTGCCGCGCCCGTGGAGGCAGATCAGCACGGTGGGGTTCGTGGTGCTCGGCGCGTGCGCCCCGCTGGGGATGGCGGCGCTGATGCTGCTGCGGCACCCGGCGTTCCAGTTCTTCGCCGTGTTCGTCTTCTCGTGGCTCGCGCTCGCGCTGTTGCTGGTGACCGTGCTGATCGCGGTGCGCGTACCGCTCGGCGGCGTGTTCCGCGCGCGGCGCGTCGACGAGTCCCGGCGCGTGTTCGTGTCTCGCGTCGTCGCGGGCGGCGCCGTCGCCGCGACGGCGGGCTCGGGCGTCTTCGGGTGGCGCAGCGCCCGCGGGCCGGCGGAGGTGACCGAGACCGCGGTGAAGCTCGCGCGGCTGCCGAAGACCATGTCCGGCTTCACCATCGCGCAGATCACCGACCTGCACGTCGGGCCCACGATTCGCGAGCGCGAGGTGCTGCGCGTCGTCGAGCAGGTCAACGCGCTCAAGCCCGACCTCGTCGCCATCACCGGAGATCTCGTCGATGGATCCGTCGAGGAGCTCGGGCCGTTCGTCGGGCTGCTCTCGCGCCTGCAGTCGCGGCACGGCTCGTACTTCGTGACCGGGAATCACGAGTACTACTCGGGCGCCAGCGACTGGGTCGCGGAGCTGACGCGGCTGGGGATTCGCGTGCTGCGTGACGAGCGCGTCGAAGTCGACGGGTTCGATCTCGCGGGCATCGACGACATCATGGCGGGCGGGCAGCTCTCCGCCGCGCTCGAGGGCCGCGACCCCGAGCGGTCGCTCGTGCTGCTCGCGCACCAGCCGCGGAAAGACGCGTTCCAGGCCGCCGTCGCGAATGGCGTCGAGCTGCAGATCTCCGGGCACACGCACGGCGGGCAGGTGGCGCCGTTCAACCTCGTCGTGAAGGCGGCGTTTCCGTATCTCGCCGGGCTGTACCGGCACGAGGGCGGGCAGGTGTTCGTCTCCCGCGGCACCGGCTATTGGGGGCCGCCGCTGCGGCTGGGGTCTCCTCCCGAGATCGCGAAGATCGTGCTCACCGCTTAGGCACGTCGCAGCTGCGCGGCCGCGACGGCTCAGGGTGCACGCCTTCGTCATTGCTTGCCGACGGTCTGTTCTCTCAGGCGGGTGAAGAGGTCGGGCAGCGACTTCTTCTGGCCGGCGACGATGAAGCTGTCGGGCACGTGGATCTTCGGATCGATGTGGAGCTCGTAGCGCGCGAGCGTGCGCTTCAGGTCGCCCTTGTACGGCGTCAGCACCCAGGCGCCGGTGTTGGCGCGGTAGTCGCCCTTGATGAGGCTCCAGCGTCGCTCCCACTTCACGCCGGGCTCGACCGTCATCACCGCGCGCGTCTCGGACGTGAGATCGGGCACCGGGAACGGCAGATCCGCCGTGACGCGGCAGACGGCGGTGCCGGCGTCACGCTCGAGCAGCTTCGAGGCCGCGATGCGCGGCATCGTCTTGTAGAAGTTGTCGCAGTCCGTGACGAGGGCCCAGACCTTCTCGGGCGGAGCGTCGATGACGCCCAGCGCGATGCTGCGGGGCAGGTCGCTGCCTTCCACCTTCTCCGTCGAGATGACGACGTCGCCCGCTTCGAGCCGCTTCACCGTTTCGGCGTCGTCGGCAGCCAACACGAACAGCACAGCGAGCGCAGGAGTCACCGGCCGCGCCATATGCCACGCCCGCTGCACTTGCGCGAGGCCCCATGTGTCCATTAGGCGCACACGCCATGAAGCGCCCCCTCCTCAGCACGATTCTCCTCGTCGTCGCGTGCGGTCCCACCGAAGCGGAGGTCTCCGCGAGCGAAGAGCTCACCGGCGCTGCGGCGGCGCCGCTGTCGGCGCCCGAGGCGAGCATCTCGTTCCTCGGCGACTGGAACATCGCGCGCAACGGGCTCTTCATCGAAGGCGGCACGGCGCGCGTGACGTACGACGCCGCGCGGCTGCCGCAGTGCCGCGGCGAGGTGAACGGCAACCCGGCGTGGTCGATCACCGGCTTCGCGCAGGTGAACGACGGGCCGATTCAGAGCTTCGAGGCGGGCGGTTCCTCGCCGTCGGGCGGCACAGCGCAGCCGGTGGTGCAGTTGCCGACCGCGGGCCGGGTGGCGTTCTGGTTCCAGGTGACGAACCGCTGGGGCTGCAGCGCGTGGGATTCGAACTTCGGGCGGAACTTCGTCTACGAGGTGGCTCCGCAGCCGCGCATCGTGTTCGACAAGGCGTGGAACGAGACGGTCGTCGGCATGCCGGGCAGCGCGCCGGGCCTGCTCATCGACTACGACCTCTCGCGCCTGCCGAGCTGCCGCGCGACGTACGCAGGGCTCCCCACGTGGGAGGTGCTCGTGTGGTGGCGCTTCGACGGCGGCGCGGTGCAGTACACGCCCGTCACGAAGGTCGTGAATCAGAACGAGCGCGTCGCGGCTCCGGCGCTCATCGGGATCCCCTCCGGAGCGAGGGAGATCGAGCTGTGGTTCAAGGTGTCGGACCGCTCCGGCTGCGTGCAGTACGACTCGGACTACGGCCGCAACTACCGCTGGCGCGTCAATTGACCGCGGGCCAGGCCATCACCTTGTTGTCGATGGCCGGCATCGACTGAAGCCACGCCCAGATCGCTCCCAGGTCTTCGTCGGTGAGGTCGGCGAAGGCGAGCCACGGCATCACCGTGTTGCGCGAGGGCTCGACCTTCACGGCCTCGCGGTAGCCGTGGAAGCGCGCGATGAACTGCTCCTTCGACCACGCGCCCAGGCCCGTCGGGTGTGGGGTGAGGTTCGGGCTGACGACGACGCCGCCGCCGTGGAGCTTGAACTCCTGCCCGCCGGCGAGCTCGCGGCCCGGCAGCATGCGGCCGCGCGAGTCGGCCGGCGTGTGGCAGCGCAGGCAGGCGCGGCCGAGGTAGCGCCCGTACGCGACGGGGTCGGCGCGGTCGGGCTCGGGGACCGGCCCCTCGAGCGGCCGCGGCGCGAAGCGGATGAACAGGCCCACGGGGAAGTCGAGGTCCTTCTCGGGCACCTCGTTCTTCACCGCGGGCAGCGTGCGCAGGTACGCGACGATGGCGCGCGTGTCCTCGTCCGAGATGCTCGCGTAGTCGCGGTACGGCATGAGCGGGAACAGCCCGGCGCCGTCGCGATCGACGCCCTCGCGGATGGCGCGCATGAGCTCTCCGTCGGTGTAGCGGCCGAGGCCGGTCTCGTCGTCGCCGGTGAGGTTCGGCGCGCAGAGCCTGCCGGGGAAGCCGACGTTCGAGTGCCAGCACTGGCCTCCGCCGCCGGGAGCGGTCTCTTCCTTCGGCGGCCGCGAGAAGAGCGTCTCGTCGGGCGTCGAGTGGCACTGGATGCACGCGAACACCGCGTTCGCGAGGTACTCGCCGCGCTCGACCCGCGTGGACGTCGCCTCGATCTTCTCGTCGGGGGCGGGCCGAGAGCGCAGGCAGCCGGCGCCGGCGGCGAGCGACAGACAAAGCACGATGCGTTTCACGGGCGCGCGACCGTACTCGGATACATTTGAAGGCGTCATGCACCCTTTCTCCAAAGTGCTGTGCGCGACCGACCTCTCTCCGCACGCCGACGAGGCGCTGCGGCAGGCGGCGGCGGTCGCGGGGCTGTACTCGGCGAAGCTGGTGGTGTTCCACGCGATGCCGTCGCCGACGGCGAGCTCTCCGTTCTTTCCGCAGGCCGTGCTGCAGCAGAACGAGCAGTTCGTCGCGCTCGAGCGGCGCGTGCTCGAGGCGCTGCACCAGCGGGTGGCCACGGTGATCGGCCGCGGCACGCACGTCGAGGTCGTGCTCGGCAGCGGCTCGCCGCACTCGGCGATCGTGCAGACGGCGGAGAAGGCGGGCGCCGACCTCATCGTCGTCGGCGGCGAGGGTCCGAAGGGCGTGGCGCGCGCGCTGCTCGGCGCGGTGGCGGAGCGCGTGGTGCGGTACGCGCACTCACCGGTCTGGGTCGCGCGCGCGGGCGGCGGCGGCGGGCCGGTGGTGGTGGGCACGGACTTCTCTCCTCCGGCGACGGCGGCGACCGAGCTCGCGGTCGACTACGCGCGGCGGGCGCAGGCGAAGCTGATGGTGGTGCACGGGCTGTCGATCGAGAAGCTCGTGCCGGCTCCCGGACCGCCGGTCGATCAGCCGGCGTTTCCGACCTGGTCGATGGCGGAGATTCAGACGATGCGCGACGCGGCGCGGACGAAGTGCTCGGCGATCGCGTCGAGCGCGGGCGTCGAGGTCGAGGTGGTGGTGAACGACGAGGCTCCGGGCAAGGCGCTGCCGGCGCTGGCGTCGTCGTCCGCGGCGCGGCTCATCTGCGTCGGGACGGCGGGCCACACCGGCCTCGCGCGCGTGCTGCTGGGCTCGGTGGCGGAGGAGATCGTCCGCAAGGCGCCCTGCCCCGTGCTGGTGACCCGGAAAAGTTGAGTTGCACTCGAGGCGCGGGCGCCGGGTTTACACTGTCAACCACGCAGTGACAACCCAGGAGCACACCATGAAGCGCTTCGTCTTCCTCGCCGTCCTCGCCTCAACCTCGGCGTTCGCGTCGATGACGCTGCGATACGAGAACAAGGACTCGAAGGCCTATGCGGCTGAGGCGATCTGCAGCGGCAGCAAGCAGGACCCGGTGAAGTTCTCGGCCAGCACGACCTCGTCGGTGAGCATTCAGGGCTCGACGCCGTGCAAGGTCACGCTCGGCGGCCAGACCATCACCTTCGACGGCGACGCGAACATCGTCATCAAGGACGGAAAGATCGCGAAGAAGTGAGCCGCTTCAAAAAGCGGCGGCGCCGGCCCCATTCACGCCGGTGACATGGGAAAGCTGATCTTCGGCAAGGACGAGAGCATCACCTGCATCCAGCCCGTTGCGGTCAAAGGGGGCAACGGGGAAGAGCTGTGCCTCGCGTACAAGACGTCGACGCTGTTCATCGGCGCCGGCGTCTACGTGAAGGACGACGGCTACGTGCTCGGCGTCTCGGACAACTGGTACTACCCGATGCCCGAGGGCGCCGAGCTCACGGAGCTTCAGTCCGCCGGGCTGATGCCGGACCCCATCCCCGAGTACTCGGTGCCGCTGTGGAGGTACGGCGTCGGGTACTCGCTGTGGCTCCTCCTCGCGATCATCGTCGCGTTCTCGTGGTGGACCTCGGCCCGGAAGAAGAAGCGCCTGCGCGAGGACGCCGAGGCGCCCGTCAGCGTCGGGCCTCCGGTGCTGGAGTCGGAGAAGGACCGCGCGCTCGCCGAGCTCGTGCGGCCGATGCTGACCGGCAACGAGCAGATCGAGCAGCAGGCCTACGGCTTCCCCGAGCCGATGATGATGAACGGAGACCTCGTGCCCGGCGACAAGACCGCGCACGGCGTGCTGACCACGCAGCGGCTGTTGCTCGTGCACGTGCAGAAGGCCGAGGTGCTGCGCGTGGACGAGGTGCCGCGGGCGCGCATCGCGTGCGTGGTGAGCGACGACGGGCTCATGCACTTCCAGCTCGATGACGGCAGCGTCTGGCTGCTGTGGGTCCGGCGGAAGGAGAAGGGCTACTCGAACCAGCTGCGGTTCATTCGGGATCTGCCGAAGGTGTTCCCGGTGGCTGCTGCGGCGGCGGCCGACGCTCAGCCGGTCGCGGCCTGAGCCCGGCCCGCTCCCCTACGAGGGGAAGGTGGCGTGTTCGAAACGCGCCGTCCGCGGTGACACCCGCTTGTCCGGCTGAAATCGAAAATCGCGGCCCTTAGTAAGGCCCACATGCTCGACATCCTGGTGATCGGCGGCGCGAACACGGACTACGTCGTGAAGGCGAAGGATCTTCCGAAGTCCGGTGAGACGGTGATGGGCGACGAGTTCCGCATGGCGTCCGGAGGCAAGGGCGCGAACCAGGCGGCTGCGGCTGCGCGCCTCGGCGCGAAGACGGCGTTCGTGGGGCGGCTCGGGTCGGATCCGCGGGGCAGCGACATCGTCGCGTCGCTGGCGGCCGAGGGTGTCGACGTGTCGCGCGTCGTGCGGTGCACCGAGGCGCCGACCGGCGTCGCGCTGATCACGGTGGATGCGGCGGGGCACAAGCAGATCACGACGGCGCCGGGAGCGAACCTGAAGCTGACCGCGCGCGACGTGCTCGGCGCCGAGGCGCTGCTCGCGCGCGCGAAGGTCGTGCTGCTGCAGCTCGAGGTGCCGCTGGTCGCCGTCGAGGTCGCGGTGCGGCTGGCGAAGGCGGCGAACGCGCGCATCGTGCTCGACCCTGCTCCGCCGCACGAGCTGCCCGACGCGCTGCTCGAGGGCATCGACGTGGTGCGGCCGAACGCCGCCGAGGCGAAGGCGCTGACCGGAGTCGAGGTGAAGTGCCGCGACACCGCGACGCTCGCCGGCCGCAAGCTGCTCGAGCGCGGAGTCCGCGCGGCCGTCATCGGCGCGCCCGAGGGCAACCTGCTCGTCAGCGCGGAGACGGTGCGCTGGTTCCCCGAGCTCGAGGTCGAGGCCGTCGACCTGACCGGCTCGGGTGATGCGATGGCCGCGGCGATCGCCGTCGAGCTCTCCCGCGGCCAGCCCCTCGAAGAGGCCGTGCGCTTCGCCAGCGCCGCGGCTGCGTTCGCGAGCACGAAGCCCGGCGGGATGCCCGCGATGCCGCGGCGGGCCGACGTCGAGCGGCTGCTGTCGCGTTGGGCCCCCGGCGCCGAGACGCGCGCTGCGTGAGCGGCCGGGAGCGGGTCGGAGCCCGAGGTCCGATTCTGGCTCAGTGCCGGAGCACGCACTCCGTGAAGAGGCCGTCGTGCGTCGGCGTCGGGTGTGGCGCGCCGGGCACGATGACGGTGCCGGCGTCGCTGAGCCGCCTGCGGCGCTGTCGCCTCCACTGCCTGCACCCGGGATCGGAGCACCGGACGAGCACGCGAGGAGCATGCAGTCTCGAGCGCAGTTCCGACCGGTAACGCTGTGGCGTTCTGTCCGGCCACCGGACTTCCAGCCCTGCGGGAACACGGCGGCGACGGGGCGCATGCGCCTTGCAGCGTCGACCCGCATGGACGCCGCACACACCGCCGAAGAGCGCCGCACGCCGGGCATTCGCCTCGGTCGCATCTTGGGAGTCGAGGTCCGCCTCGACTGGAGCCTGTTCCTCATCTTCGCGCTCATCGTCTTCAACCTCGGCGCGGGCCTGTTCCCCGTCTGGCACCCGACGTGGCCGCGCATCGTGAGCTGGGCCACGGCGCTCGCGGCGGCGACGCTGTTCCTGATCTCGGTCCTGGTGCACGAGCTCTCGCACGCGCTCGTGGGCCGCGCGCTCGGCAGCCCTCCGCACGGCATCACGCTCTTCCTGTTCGGCGGCATGGCGCGCCTGCACGGTGAGCCGCGGTCGCCGGGCGCCGAGTTCCTCATCTCGATCGTCGGGCCGGTCGTGAGCCTGGTGATCGGCGTCGGAGCCTCGGTGCTCGGCTACACGATGATCGGCGCGGGGCGCGCGTCCCCCGACGACATCGAGCTCATCATGCGCGAGTCGGGTCCGATCGCGACGCTGCTGGTGTGGCTCGGGCCGGTGAACATCGCGCTCGCGGTCTTCAACCTGCTGCCCGGCTTCCCGCTCGACGGCGGCCGCGTGCTGCGGTCGATCTTCTGGGCGGTGACGCGCGACTTCGTGAAGGCGACACGCTGGGCGTCGATCGGCGGCCAGCTCTTCGCGGCGCTGCTCGTGGGCTTCGGCATCATCAACCTGCTCTCCGGCCGCATCGGACAGGGCCTGTGGCTGATGCTCATCGGCTGGTTCCTCGGCAGCGCCGCGCGACAGAGCTGGTTCCAGGTGATCGCGCGCCAGTCGCTGGCCGACCTGCAGCTGAAGACGGTGATGCGCACGCGGTTCGATCGCGTGGCGCCGGAGCTGAGCGTGGGCCAGCTCGTGCGCGATCACCTGATGACGACCGACCAGCGCGCGTGGCCGGTGGAGGCCGACGGGCAGCTCCGCGGCCTCGTGGTGTGGAACGACGTGCGCCGCGTCCCGCAGAACCTTTGGGAGGTGACGCCGGTGTCCGTGATCATGACCGGACGCGAGAAGCTCGCCGCGCTTCGCGAGGACGAGACCGCCGAGGCCGCGCTCGAGCTGATGACCCAGCACGACATCGACCAGGTGCCGGTGATGCGCGGCGATGAGCTCGTCGGCGTCGTGCGCCGCGCCGACCTGCTGAAGTGGATCGCGCTGCGGCCGGATGACAATCACCGCGGGCCGCGGCAGCTGACGCCGCTGCAGCACTGAGCGCCGGGGCCTGCCGCGCTTCGCGCTCCGCTCAGCGTGAACGAGGTGCTAGGTGCGCCGCATGCGCCTTCCGCTGCTCGTCCTCCTGCTCGTCTGCGCCTGCGCGACCACCGGCTCCAACACGTCGAAGACGCAGCTCGACTGGCCGGGCGTCGTCGACCACATCATCCAGGGCTACTTCGCGCGGCATCCGGAGGACGCCGTGCAGGCCGGGCGCCACGAGTTCGACGGGAAGGTGCCGGATCTCTCCGAGGCGGGTCACCTGGAAGAGATCGAGTGGATGAAGAAGGAGCTTCGCTACGTCGAGAGCTATCCGATCGCCCTCAGCCCCGAGGAGCAGCGCGAGCGCGAGTACGTCATCGCGGTGCTGAAGAAGCGCCTGTTCTGGGCGGACACCATGAAGTGGTGGAAGAAGAGCCCGCTCGCGCACAGCGACGTCTTCGACCCCGAGGCGTACGTCGCGCGCGAGTACGCGCCGCTCGAGCAGCGGCTCAAGGGCTACGTCGCGCTGCTCGAGGCGACTCCGGCGGCGGTGGCGCAGCTGAAGACCGTGCTCTCGGGCGCGCCGATGCCGAAGCCGTACTCCGAGGTCGGCAAGCTCGTGTACGGCGGCTACGCCGACTTCTTCGCGAAGGACGGCCTCGAGGTCTTCGCGTCGGTGAAGGACAAGGGCAACCTCGTCGAGGCGTCGGCGAAGGCGAGCGCGGCGCTGAAGGAGCTCTCGCTGTGGCTGGGGCACAAGAACGCGACCGAGGACGCTCCGTTCGCGATCGGCGCGGACGCGATGTCGCAGCTGCTGGCCGAGACCGAGCACGTGACGGTGCCGCTCTCGCGCATCGAGGAGCTCGGCCGCGCGGACCTCGAGCGCAACCTCGCGGCGCTGACGACGGCGTGCGCGAAGGTGGCTCCCGGGAAGTCGCTGATGGACTGCGTGGCGCAGGTGCACGCGAAGAAGCCGGCCGAGGGTCCGGTCGCGGGCGCGACGCGGCAGCTCGTGTCCTTGAAGAAGTTCGTCATCGAGAAGGACCTCGTGACGGTGCCCGAGGGCGAAGACGCGAAGGTGAAGGAGACTCCGCCGTACGAGCGGTGGAACGCCGCGGCCATCAAGATCCCCGGGCCGTACGAGAAGGGGCTGCCGAGCTGGTACGTCATCGCGCCGCCGGACCCGGCCTGGTCGCAGAAGGAGCGCGACGAATACGTGATGGGCGAGGCCGACCTGCTCGCGGTCAGCGTGCACGAGGTGTGGCCGGGGCACTTCTTGAACTACCTGCACGCGAAGCGCTCGAGCTCGATGATCGGCCGGCTCTTCGTCGGGTACGCGTTCGCGGAAGGGTGGGCGCACTACACCGAGGAGCTGATGATCGAGGCCGGCCTCGCCGACGGTCAGCCCGAGGTCCACATCGGGCAGATTCAAGAGGCGCTCTTGCGCAACGTGCGCCTGCTCTCGGCGATCGGCCTGCACACCGGCACGATGACGGTCGAGCAGTCGGTGAAGCTCTTCCAGGAGAAGGGCATGCAGGACCTCGCGAACGCGAAGCAGCAGGCGCGGCGCGGGACGTTCGACCCGGCGTACCTGAACTACACGATGGGCAAGTGGATGATTCGCAAGCTGCGCGACGACTGGTGCGCGACGCGCGGCGGGCGGGCGGCGTGGAAGCAGTTCCACGACCAGTTCCTGTCTTACGGCGGGCCTCCGGTGCCGATGGTGCGGCGGTGGATGCTGGGCGCGGGCGAGCCGCTGTAGTAGGCGCGGCGCATGGCTCCTCATTACTTAGTGCTGGCCGCGGCGCTCGTGTCGGGCGCTGCTCCTTCGAAGGGTTCGACCAAGATGCTCAAGACGACTCCGAAAGCAGCGACGCTGCTGTCCACCACTGCGGAAGCCTTCACCAAGGGCTGCGACGACTCGCTCGCCAAGGCGAAGGAGCTGGTCGCGAAGGTGAAGAAGACCCCGAAGGGGCAGGACGCGAAGACGCTCGAGCTCTACGACGAGGTCGTCGACGTCATGAGCAACGCGGGCGCGCGCTCGAGCCTCGCGAAGGAGGTCCACCCGGAGCAGAAGTTCCGCGAGGCCTGCGAGGCCTGCGAGCAGAAGCTCGAGGCGTACAACGTCGAGCTCTCGCTCGACCGCGAGCTGTACGAGGCGCTGTCGAAGATCGACGCGAAGAAGCTCGACCCGGTCGCGGGCTTCTGGCTGTTCAAGACGCTGCGCGAGTTCCGCCGCGCCGGCGTCGACCGCGACGAAGAGACGCGCGCGAAGGTGAAGGCGCTGAACGAAGAGCTCGTGAAGCTCGGCCAGGCGTTCGGCCGCAACATCCGCGACGACGTGCGCACGGTGAAGGCCGACCCGAAGGACCTCGAGGGGCTGCCCGCCGACTGGCTCGCCGCGCACCCGAAGGGCGACGACGGCAAGATCGCGGTGACGACGAACACGCCCGACTACCTGCCGGTGATGACGTACGCGAAGGGCGTGAAGCTGCGCGAGCAGCTGTGGCGGGCGTACCGCGACCGCGCGCACCCGAAGAACGTCGAGGTGCTGAACCAGATGCTCACGAAGCGGCACGAGCTGGCGACGCTGCTCGGCTACCCGACGTGGGCCGCGTACGTGACGGAGACGAAGATGGTGAAGAGCGCGGAAGCGGCGCGCGACTTCATCGAGCAGGGCCGCACCGCCACCGAGGCGCGCGCGAAGGCCGACATGGAGCAGCTGCTCGCGCGGAAGAAGAAGGACGACCCGAAGGCGACGAGCATCGAGCCGTGGGAGCACCAGTTCTACGAAGACCGCGTCCGCGCCGAGAGCTACGGCCTCGACTCGCAGGCGCTGCGCCCGTACTTCGAGTACGGCAACGTGAAGCAGGGCGTGATGAGCATCACGTCGAAGCTCTTCGGCGTCCGCTACGCGCCCGCGTCAGACGCGAAGGTCTGGCACCCCGAGGTCGAGTCGTTCGACATCTTCGAGGGTGAGCAGCTCATCGGCCGCATTCACCTCGACATGCACCCGCGCGACGGCAAGTACAAGCACGCGGCGCAGTTCGGGCTGACGGTCGGCCGCGGCGGCAAGGAGCTGCCCGAGGCCACGCTCGTCTGCAACTTCCCCAAGCCCGGCGAGCTGATGGAGTTCTCGCAGGTGGAGACGTTCTTCCACGAGTTCGGTCACCTGCTGCACGAGATCTTCGCCGGGCGGCAGCGCTGGGCCGGCGTCTCCGGCGTGCGCACCGAGTGGGACTTCGTCGAGGTCCCGTCGATGCTGCTGCAGGAGTGGCCCCTCGACAGCACCGCGCTCAAGACCTTCGCGAAGCACCACAAGACCGGCGAGCCGATTCCCGACGCGCTGCTGACCCAGCTCAAGCGCGCGAAGGAGTTTGGTGCGGGCCTCGACACGCGCCGGCAGTTCTTCCTGTCGGCGGTGAGCCTCGCGTTCCACGAGCGGGCTCCGGGCTTCGACACGAACCAGGTGCTCAAAGAGGTGCAGGAGAAGTTCGTGCCCTTCCGCCGCGAGTGGGTGCCCGGCTCGCACTTCGAGCTCGGCTTCGGCCACCTCGATGGGTACTCGGCGATCTATTACACGTACCAGTGGAGCACCGTCATCGCGAAGGACCTGCTCACGAAGTTCCGTGAGAAGGGGATGCTGGATGCGAACGTGGCCACGGAGTACCGGAAGAAGGTGCTCGACCCCGGTGGCAGCGTCGAGGCCGACAAGCTGGTGAAGGATTTTCTGGGGCGGCCCCATTCGTTTGCCGCGTTCGAGGCGTGGCTCAACCAGAAGGGCTGAGGAGTTGAACGCCGGGGACGCGTACGTCTCGACGGGCCCGCGTTCGTTCACCGGGACGTGCGCGGGGACGTTGGCGGGCTACGCCAACGTCTGGTCGAGCGCTGACAGCTGATCGGCCAGCCGACCCGGTGACGCCAGCTCTGCTTCGTCGAGAACTCGCGTCGGGTTCGACACCCCGTCCGCCGCGCCGATGACGACGACGCCTCGCGGGATTCGCTTGGCGGCGATCGCCGTGCTCGCTCCTCCGTGACTCACCAGCAGCGGGCGCTCGATGCGCAAGAGCTCGAACGCGCGCTTGAGCTTCAGCGTCTCGTCTCGCTCGAGCTTGAAGGCGAAGACTTCGAAGTGCGACGCCAGCGCTCCGATGAGCTGCAGCGGGGGCGCCGGGGAGAGCAGCACCAGCGGCCGCCCACTGCCGGCTCGCTCGTATTCGAGCTCTTCGATGATGGGCATCGCCGCACAGTGTACTTTGCGCGCGATGAGACAGCTCTCGATCGTAGTCGCGTTCATCGCCACCGGGTGCGCCAGCACGAAGTTGGTCGGCCGGGTCTCCGAGGCGCCGGGCTCGGCGTTCCTCATTCAGAACGTGAACGTCTTCGACGGCGAGCACGCCGCGGGCGTGAAGGACGTGCGCATCTTCGACGGGAAGATCGACTCGGTCGCTGAAGGAGGCTCGCTGCAGCCGTCCGACGGAGAAGAGGTCATCGACGGCAAGGGCCGCACCCTGCTCCCCGGCTTCATCGACATGCACGCGCACCTCGAGTCTCACGGTGAGCCGATCTGGGCGGTCGGGCTTCCGAAGCCCGACGACATCGTCAACGCGTACCTCTGGGCCGGCGTCACGCGCGCCCTCGTCATGCAGGGCAGCCCGCAGAACGCGAAGCTCGTGCAGCGCGTGCGCGCCGGCGAGGTGATGGGGCCTGCGTTTCACGTCACGGGCCCCCGGCTCACCGGCCCCGACAGCTTCCCCATCAACGTCTACGAGGCGCTGCTGCCGTGGCCGTTCAGCAGCTTCGTCACCAAGGAGATTCGCACCGCCTCGAGCGCCGCCGAGGCGCGCGCCGCCGTCGACGAAGCCAAGGCCGACTTCGCTCCCGAGTTCTTCAAGATCACCTGCGACTCGTTTCCGCCCGGCGAGCCGAAGCTCAGCGCCGAGGCGATGACCGCGGCCATTCAGCGCGCGAAGGAGGTCGGCATCCGCCCCGTCGCGCACATCGGCGCGCCCGAGGACGTGCTCATCGCCGCCGAGGCCGGCCTCGCGCTCTTCGCGCACCCTCCGACGAGCGCCGTGTTCACCGACGAGCAGGTCGCGCGCCTCGCGGAGCTGAAGATCCCGTTTCTCACCACGCAGCGCTTCCTCACCGCGCCCGGCGACTTCGCCGTCGACCACGGCAGCCCGCTCGATCGCGAGCTGGTGACCCCGAAGATGCTCGACGCGCTCGCGAACCGGCCAAAGGACTTCGAGTACCCCGCCGTCGCCAAGGGCATCGACGCCGACGCCGTGCTCGCCACGTACAAGGCGAACCTCGCCGCCAACATCAAGAAGCTCTTCGACGCCGGAGTGCCCGTGTTCATCGGCACCGACGCCGGCTCTCCTGGCGTCATCCCCGGCGCGTCGCTGCACCGCGAGCTGCGAGCGCTGGCGGCGGTCGGCGTCTCGAACGAAGACGTGCTGAAGGCGGCGACGAGCGGGCCGGCCGACTTCCTCGATTCGCAGCGGTCGTTCGGACGCGTCGCGCCGGGTCAGCGCGCCGACCTCGTGCTGGTGAACGGAGACCCGGTGCAGGACCTCGCCGCGACCGAGCAGCTCGCCGACGTGTTCTTCGGCGGAAAAAGGCTGAACCGCGCGAAGGCGCAGTAGCCTCCGGCAGCGTGAAGCCCCGGTTCGGCAAGTACCGGCTCATCGCGAAGCTCGCCACCGGCGGCATGGCGAAGGTCTTCCTCGCCGAGATGACCGGGCTCGAGGGCTTCACCAAGAAGGTCGTCATCAAGCGCATGCGCACCGCCGTCGCGCGCGACTCGGGGATGAACGCGATGTTCTTCACCGAGGCCGTGCTCGCCGGCCAGCTCAACCACCCGAACCTGGTGCACATCTACGACTTCTCCGAGGTCTCGGGAGAGCGCTTCATCGTCATGGAGTACGTCGACGGCCCGAGCCTGAAGAAGCTGATGCAGCTCGCGCACAAGCGGCGGCTGCTCTTGCCCGTCGACTGCTGCCTGAAGATTGCGTCACAGGTCTGTGAGGGCCTCGCGTACGCACACGAGAAGCGCGACGAGCGCACCGGCGAGCCGATGAAGCTCGTGCACCGCGACATCACTCCCGACAACCTGCTCTTCGCTCGCAACGGCACGGTGAAGATCGCCGACTTCGGCATCGCGAAGGCCGCGACCCAGCTGCACCACACGCGCCCCGGCGACGTGAAGGGGAAGTTCCAGTACATCGCTCCGGAGCAGCTGCTCAGCGAGCCCATCGACGCGCGCGCCGACGTGTTCGCCCTCGGCGTGGTGCTGTGCGAGATGCTCACCGGCGTCGGCCCGTTCGTGCGCGAGAACGACGCGGCGGTGATGGACGCGATCGTGCACGACGAGGTGCCGCCGCTGTCCGCGCTGCGGCCCGATGCTCCCGCCGCGCTCGATGCCATCGTGCGCAAGGCGACGGCGAAGAGGCCGGCCGAGCGGTTTCAGTCGGCGCTCGAGCTGCAGGAGGCGATCGACCGGCAGCTCGCGAAGATCTCACCGGTCTACGGCCCGGCCCAGCTGCGCCAGGTGATCGAGACGTTGGATCCCGCGCCGGTTGCGAGCGGCGAGGAGGAGACCACGACCGAGGGGCCCGCCTTCGGGCTCGACGACGAGCAGGAGAAGGGCACCCAGGTCGAGGCGGTGCCAGAGGGGCGCGCCGTCACCCGCGAGGTGCAGGTGCCCGGGTCGATCGACATTCCCATCACCGGCGCCCAGGCGATGCCGCTGCCGGCTCCGGCTCGGCGATTGCCCGTCGCGCTGATGATGCTCGGCGCGGTGGTGGTCAGCGCCGCGGTCACCGTCTTGGTGATGCACGCGTTGCGGCCTCCTGCGGTGATCGTCGAGTCGGTCGTGGCGCCGGTGATGCCGGCGGTCGTCGAGGCTGCTGACGCTTCGACTGCCGTCGCTGAGGCGCCGGTTTTCGACGCTGGCGCTGTGGTGGTCGAGGACGTGATTGCTGACGCCGGCGCCGAGGACGACGCGCCCCTCTCCCCTGCGGGGGGAGAGGGGGACGTTCTCGATGGCCGTGCTCGCGTCGTTCTGCAGTCGACTCCCGAGGCGACCGTCTATCTCGACGGCAAGAACGTCGGCCGCACCCCGCTCGCCCTGCCGGTGAAGTACGGCGCGCACAAGCTTCGGTTCGAGGACTTCGAGCTGGGGCTCAACAAGTCCGTTCCGCTCGTCGTGCCGCACGAGCGCGAGTACAGCAAGGCGTTCGTGTTCGAGAAGGCGCGATTGTTCGTCATGGCTCCCGACGGCGCCGTCATCTACGTGAACAAGCGCAAGATGGGCCGCGTGCCCGGGCCGGTGCAGCTCTACGAGGGCTCGCACACGGTGCGGGTGGTGTATCCGGCGACCAGCCTCGACGCGACGAAGCGCCTCGAGCTCAAGGCCGGCGACCGCTTCGAGCCGTTCGTCGACTAGCCGCGCAGCCTGTCCCCATTTTCTACGGGCCTTCGACTGGAATGACGGGGTGCTCGCCGGCCGCGAGCATGTCGCGGACGTCGTCGTCACTCACGGGCTCGAAGTCGTCGTAGTAGTCGCTCACGGCCTCAAAGCGATCGGGCGTGAAGGCGCAGACCAGCTCGTCGAGCTCGTCGTGCAGCTCTTCGCACGCAGCGGTGGCTGCGACCGGCACGGCGCCGATGATGCGCGCCGGCCCGCGCAGCTGCAGCCCGGCGATCGCCGCGCGCATGCTCGCCCCCGTCGCGAGGCCGTCGTCGACCAGGAGCACCGTCTTGCCCGACACGCGCTCCGCGGGGCGAGCTCCGCGCCAGCGCCGCTCGTCCTCGAGCAGCGCCGCTCGCTCGCGCGCCGCGGTCGCCGAGACGACCTCGTTGCGCAGCCTCAGCGCGTCGATGAGCTCGCGGTTCAGCACCTGCACTCCGCCGCTGCCGACGGCCCCGAGCGCGACCTCGGGGTCGAACGGCGAGCCGATCTTCCGAACGACGTACACGTCGAGCGGAGCACCGAGCTGGCGCGAGATCTCGAAGCCCACCGGCACTCCGCCCCGCGGCAGCGCGAGGACGACGACGTCCGGGCGGCCCGCGTAATGACGGAACGAGGCAGCCAGCACGCGGCCTGCGTGGCGGCGATCTGCGTAACACCAGCTCACTGCAGCACCCTCAGGGTCCCGGGGCGCGCGGGGGTTCCTTCTGTACCGACGGCTGTCGAGAGGTCGCCGGATCGTCCTTCGTCACCGGCTCGATGAGCCCCTGGTCGGTGACCGGCTTGAAGTCGTTCGGTCCGGGTTCGATGTCTCCGTCATCGCCGCGCAGCGGCCGGGTCGGCCGTCGTTCGCGACTGTGAGCCAGATCTTTTCTCGTCTTCGGATGCGCGTTGCTGCTCATGAAAAATCAGTAACGGTGGTCACAGCGCCGCGCGGAGCAAATCTTCGAGCCTCCGCTTCGGCGCCGCTCCAACCAGCTGATTCACCACGCGACCGCCCTTGAAGACGAGGAGCGTGGGCATGGCGCGCACTCCAAATTGTTGTGTCGTCTGCTGGTTCTCGTCGACGTCGATCGCGACGATGGACGCGCGGCCCTGGTACTCGGCGGCGAGCTCCTCGAGCGCAGGCTTGATGGCGCGGCATGGCGGGCACCACGTCGCCGTGAAGTCCACGAGCACGGGGTGCGGCGACTCGAGGACCTTCTTCTGGAACTCCGCATCCGACACTTCCGACACCAGCTTCCCGGTAGCCATGGCCACAAGATGCGCGACCGTCAGAAGCGTTTCAGGGACAATCCCGCCCCCACACCCGCCCATGAACTTCCTCTCTCCGTACGCGGTCCTCTCCATCGTGTTGTGGTCGGTGCTGCTGTTCGTCGTCGCACCGCACCTCGACGTCATCTCCAGGCCCGCCGCACGCACGGTGCGCTTCACCTCGCTCGCGCAGCTGCTGCAGCCCGTGCTGCCGTTCGCGCTGTACCTGGGCCGCATCGAGACGCCGCTGTTCAACGTCGTGGCGCCGGTGCTGACCGCCGCGTTCTGGGGCGGGCTCGCGGTGGCGGCCTGGCAGCTCGTGCAGGGCGCTCCGCCGAAGAAGGAGCTTCTGTGATCGACCTGCTCCACACGCTGCTGCCCGCGCTCGCAGGGCTCGCGTTGATCGCCGTCGCGCAGCTGTTCGTGCGCCCGCGCTCGGCCGACGCCGCGACCCGGTTCTTCATCGCCGGCGGCCTGGTGCTGCTGGGGCCCGTCAGCCGCTTCGTGCCGCTCGGCCCGGTGCACAGCGTGTGGCCGCTCATCACCGTCGGCGCCGTGGGCTGCGCGGTGTGGGGCCTGTTCCTGCTCGGCGATGCGCTCAACCCGAAGCTCGAGGGACAGAAGCTGCCGTCGAGCATCGAGGCGCTGCGCGGCAGCGGTGAGGGCTCGGCGATCGGCGGCCGCATCGTGTTCGCCGTGTTCGCGGTCATCGCGGTGTTCGCCTCGGGCATGTACTTCGAGGCGGCCAACAAGGCCGCCTCGGCGCTCGCCGCCGTCATCGCGATTCTCGGCGGGCACCTGCTGCACCAGCGCGGCAGTTGGGCAGTCTGGGTGCTCGACCGGCACCCCGAGTGGGTCGTGTGGATCTACCCGTCGAAGCTCACCGTCGTCTCCCAGCGCTACGGCACGCGCACCGTGTACTGGCGCGCGATCCTCGGGCTGCAGAACGGCGTGCGGCTGATGTTGCCCGCGGGAGACGAGCAGAACGCCGCGCGGCTCGCCGCCGAGGTCGCGCACGTCTGCCCCGGAGCGTCGCTCGGCCACACCGGCGAGCTCGAGGCGCGGTTCCGGATGGACCCCGCCTCGATGAGGAAGACGGCTTAAGGCCCTTCTTCTTTCTCGCAGGAGACTTCGGCGTCGAGCTCGCGCGCCATCGCGGCCACGATCTCGTCACACGCAGCGCCGCCGATGATGAGCTCGCCGTTGGCCTTGCCCGTCCACGTCCAGCCGTTCTGGCCGAGCGGGTCGAAGGGAATCTCCCTGCCGCCGGGCGAGGCGATCGTCATCGCCGAGTCACGCTCGGGGACGGAGCGCGCGAGGAACGCGCAGGCGCCGACCTGGTTGCGAATGGAGACGAGCGCGGAGTCGAGCTGCGCCTTCGAGCTGACCGCGTAGTAGCTGGTGCCGGCATCGCGCTGCGGGCGGCCGCCGGCGCGCGCCATGTCGTTGAGCACGCGGATGAGCGTCATGTCCGTCTCGCTCTGAATGCCGATGACGTAGGTCGGCAGGCCCGCGTCGGCGAAGTGCGCGATGCGGCCGATGGTGCGGAGGTCGTCGAGGCAACGGCTGGCCTCGCAGCGGCCGGTGCCTCCCGTGCCCTGGTTGCTGATGCAGATGCAGGTGCGGGCGTCGAGCGCGCTGTTGCAGCTCGGCGCGCCGTCGGTGGCGAGGATGAGGGCGCGGCCGCCGGCGGTGGCACGGAAGGCGAGCAGCGCGGGCCCGGCGATGTCGAGCGCAGCGGCGGTCGGCGTCGAGCCAGCGGGGTTCGTCATTCGCATCTTGCGGATGATGGCGTCCGCGTTGCCGAAGGCCGGCGTGAAGTCGAGCGCGGCAGAGGCGACGCAGGCGAGGCCTCCGCCGGCGAGGGGGTAGCTGACGGAGCCGAGCTGAATCTCCCGGTCGATGGGCGGCAGCGCGGTGGCGAGACCGTCGGTGAGGGCGCGCCAGCGCGTGGTCGCGTCGAAGCGGAAGCCCATCGAGCTCGAGCGATCGAGCACGAGCAGCACGACGGGCGTCGCGCGGGTGAGCACGAGGTGACCGGGCGTGCAGGGAATGGGGCCGGCGTCCATGCCGCCGTCGAGGTCGAAGCCGCTGTCGGGCTCGAGGCCGTCGTCGTCGTACCGATAGACGCCGCTGCGGCCGCAGTTGAGGCTCAGCCCGCAGGTCAGCGTGACGGCGACGACGGCGAGGAGCGGGACGGCGAGCTTCTTCACGGCGGCGTCGCTTGTACCGCGATCGGGGGACTGGCCACGAGGGGGGGCCCGCCTGTTATGGGTTCGGCCCGTGCCTCGGACGTATCTGTTGTCTCCCGCCCGGCTCGACGGGCAGCGCGCGCAGTTGGTGTTTCGGGCGGGCGCGACGTTCCCGCTCGCGCAGGCGCTGCGCAGCGACGAGGGCGCCGAGCTCGGCGCGGTGTTCAGCTTTCTGAGCGGCCTCTACTTCCGCGGGAAGCTGACGTACGCGCAGCGGTTCGCTCAGTCGCCGGCGCAGGTGAAGATCATCACCACCAATCGGGGGCTGCTGCCGGCCGCGACGCGCGTGACGCTCGACGACCTCGCTGCCTTCGCGAAGACCGACATCGATCGCGGAGAGCCGGCGTTCGTGAAGCCGCTGCTGCGCGACGCGCGGAAGCTGCCGGGAGAGGTGGTGCTGCTCGGCAGCATCGCGAGCACGAAGTACGTCGAGACGCTGCTGGGCCTGTTCAGCGAGCGGCTCGTCTTCCCGCTCGACTTCGTCGGCCGCGGAGACATGAGCCGCGGCGGCCTGCTGCTGCGCGCGGCCGACGCCGGCGAAGAGCTGCGGTACGGGCCGGTCGCGAACGCGAAGCGGCGCGGGGCTCGACCGCCGAAGCTGGCTCCGCGGGTGCGCGCGTGAAGTGGCTGATGCTGGCGTTGGCGCTCGCGGCCCCGGCGGCCGGCAAGAAGAAGAGCGCGAGGGCGCCGGCGAACACCGCCGCGCTGGACGCGGCGATCAAGCAGGCGCTGGACGGCGGGCAGCAGCACATCGCCGACTGCGTGGTCGCCGAGGCGCCGCAGGGCGCGTGGGCGGTGACCGTGAAGGCGACGGTGAAGATCAACTCCGCGGGTCAGGTGATGTCGGCGGACGTGTCGTTCGAGCCGGCGAAGCCCGAGACGACGCGCGCGTGCATCGAGAAGGTGCTGCGCGGCATCGCGTACCCGAAGAGCGCGGCGCCGCTCACCAGCATCTCGAGGGAGTGGTCGTTCGCGATGAAGTGACCGCGTGTCGCGGAAGGTGGTTGTCGTTTCCGGCAGGTAACCAGGGGCAGTCGACCGTCAAGCGACGTAGACTGCGGTGCGTTTGACCCCCCTCGTGCTGGCGTTGATCTGCTCGTCGGCTGCGGGCGACAAGCTCGCCAAGGCGAAAGCCCAGGCCGGGGCGCTCGAGTACCCGACGGCGCTGCGCGCGGTGCGTGAGGCGCTCGAGGCGGGCGATGCGAACCCCGACGAGACCGCGGCGATTCATGCGTTCACCGGCGAGCTCGCCGCGGCGCTCGGAGATCGTGAGCTCGCCCGGGCCGAGTTCTCTCGCGCGCTGACGCTGAACCCGAAGCTCGAGCTGCCGAACGCGTCGCCGCGGATTCGCGACGCGCTCGCCGATGCGCGCAAGCGCGTGTCCGGCGCGGGCCTCGACGTCGAGGCGAAGTCGACGCGCGCGGCAGACGGCTCGGTCTCGACGGCCGTCGTGTGGACCGGTGATGCGTTCTCGCTCGCCGCGGCGGCGCGGGTGTACGTCGAGTTCAACGGGACCTGGGTGCCGGTGCCCGATTCGAAGAAGTGGACGTGCCTCGAGCCGTGCCGCTGGTGGGCGGCGGCCGTCGACGCGCACGGCAACCAGCTCGCGCGCGCGGGCCGGCCGGATGCTCCGTTCGTCGTCGCGCCGGTGCAGGGCACGAAGGTGGCCGAGTCGACGGCGCCCGCTGCCGCTGTGGCGCCGGTGGTGACGTCGCGGCCGTGGTACCAGCGGCCGGGGCCGTACTTCACGGCGCTCGCCGTCGTGTCGGCCGGGCTCGCGGCGTACTTCGGCGCGACGTTCGCGGGGAACCAGCAGCGGCTGCTGCAGCTCGAGGCGAACCGGTCGCAGCACTACATGTCCGAGGCGGTCGCGCTCGATGCGAGTCGCAAGCTCAACTACGGCCTGATGTTCGGAGCGATCGGCCTGGCCGTCGTCGCTGCAGCCGTGGCGGTGTTCACGTGGTGAAGCGGCTCAGCGCGGCGTCGCTCGTGCTGGCGGCGTGCCTCGCCGACGTGCAGATCGGCGGTGCCGGCTATCGCTGCGACACGGACGCGGACTGCGAAGACGGGCTTGCGTGCCTCGCGGGCGTCTGCGCAGCCGGCGGTACGGGCGGCGGCTCGAGCGGCGCCGGAGGAGGCGCAGCCGGTGGACTCGGCGGCGGCACTGCCGGTGGCTCCGGCGGTGGAGACGCGGGCGGCTTCGGCGGCGGTGCGGCGGGAGGGCTCGGCGGAGGCCTGGCCGGCGGCGCCGGAGGAGGGGGCGCAGGCGGCGGTAGCGGCGGCTCTGGTGGAGGCATCGCCGGCGGCTCCGGCGGAGGCGCGGCAGGCGGTGCAGCCGGAGGAAGCGCGGGCGGCGCGGCGGGCGGCGCGGCGGGCGGCGCGGCCGACGCGGGGACGGATGCAGGCATCCCGGGTCCACCGTGGTGGGACGCCGCGTGGACGCAGCGGGCGCAGCTGACGATCACGAACAACGCGAGCACCGCGCTGCCGGCGGGCTTTCAGGTCGGCTGGCCGTTTCCGCTCGACGCGCTGATCGGCGCGGCATCGAGCGATCAGGTTCGCATCGTGCGTTGGAACGGGCTCGACTGGAGCGAGCAGAGCCGCGTGATCGACGTTCCCGGCCCCAACCTGCAGTGGATGTGGCTCAAGCTCGTCGTGTCGGTGGCGACGACGGACACGTCGTACTGGGTGTACTGGGGCAACCCCACCGCGGGCCCAGCGCCCTCGAACCCGAGCGCGGTGTTCGACTTCTACGAGCCGTTCCAGGGCGGGATGATCAACGCAGCGTGGGTCCAGAACCCGGTCGCCTCGGTGACGGTCGCCGGTGGAGAGGCACAGCTCGGCACGAACGAGTCGCTGCGCCTGGCGATCCCCTACGGCGACAACACCGCGGTCGACTTCCGCGCGCGGCAGCCGGCGTACGCCGGCCGCTGGTGGATGGGCTTCCAGGCTGCGAACACGTTCAGCGACGTGCACCCGTGGAACCTGTGGATCGCGCGGAACGTGGCGTTTCCCGCGGAGATCTGGCCCGAGTGGACGGAGGACCAGTCGCCCATCCTCGAAGGGCCGCGCCGGGTGATGCCGGCGGATCAGCACCTGTGGGGCGTCGACCGCGTCGGGCCGCGCACGCTGTACCGGTACGAGAACGTGGTGGTGCACGAGATCGACGCGGGCGTCACGCTCGGCACGCTCAACGTGCGCGTGACGAACCAGAGCGCGCAGACGGTCTTCATCGGAATGGTGCGCGTGCGGGCGACAGTGCACCCCTACCCGACCGTGACACGTGGGCCGACGCAGCCGTAAGGTCGCGCGCCATGTCGATACGGTCCGTGAAGCAGCGAATCGCCGAAGCGGGTGCGAGCGTCGACGTCTCGGAGGCGCGCGGCATCGCCGCCGAGGCGCGAAAGAACGGCGTCACGCGCGGAGAGCGCGCGGTGCTGAAGGATCTCTTCGACAACGGACAGCTCACGGAGGCAGCGCGCGTGGAGATCGGTGCCCTCATCGACGACGGCGCGTCACTGCGCTCGCTCATCCCCGCCGACTGGCGAGAGGCGCTCGCCGCCGAGCTCGACACGCCGTCGTTCCGCCGGCTGGAGCAGTTCCTCGGCGAGGAGCAGACGAAGGGGGCGAGCGTGTTTCCGCCGCGCGAGCAGATCTTCGCGGCGCTCTCGCAGACCCCGCTGAACAAGGTGCGCGTGGTCGTGATCGGCCAGGACCCGTACCCGACGAAGGGCAACGCGAACGGGCTCGCGTTCTCGGTGGCTCCGGGGATGAAGGTGCCCGCGTCGCTGCAGAACATCTTCAAGGGCCTCGCGGCCGACGTCGGCACGACGCCTCCGTCGACGGGAGACCTCACGCCGTGGGCGAAGCAGGGCGTGCTGCTGCTCAACACCGTGCTGACCGTGCGCGAAGCCGAGCCGAACTCGCACAAGAAGAAGGGCTGGGAGGAGCTCACCGAGGCCATGCTGCAGAAGGTGAACGAGACGGCCGGCCCCGTCGTCTTCCTCGCGTTCGGCGCTCAGGCGAAGGCGATGGCCGAGTCGATGGTGGATACGTCGAAGCACACCATCATCTCTGCGCCCCACCCGTCTCCGCTGAACGGGAAGGCGTTCGAGAACACCGCGAAGGCGGAGAAGCTCTTCACGAAGGTGAACCAGGTGCTCGAGAGCGGCGGTCGCGGACAGGTCGACTGGCAGCTGCCCTGAGGTGTACAGTGCAAACCACGATGCGTGCTCTCGTGGTGGTGGTGGCAGTCCTGTCGGGCGTGGGCTGTGGCGAGCCGTTGGAGATCGTGGACTCGGGCGTCGAGCCCGAGATCGAGTGGCGCTGGGACGGCGGGTTCGACGAAGAGCCCGACTCGGGGGTGCCGCCCGTCGAGGACGCGGGTGAGCCCGTCGATGCGGGTGAGCCTGTCGACGCCGGCGAGAGCGACGCGGGCGTGACGGACGCGGGCCCGCGCGACGCAGGGGCCTTCGATGCGGGCAGACCGGACGCGGGCCGACCGGACTCGGGAGTGGCGGATGCGGGCTCGCGCGACGCCGGTCCGCCGAGCTCGCGCCACATCGGACGCACGCTCGGCTCGACCGACGCCGGCAACGGCTTCTTCGAGTACCTGCCGCCGGGCTACGGCGACGGCACGCCCCGCCCGCTGCTCGTCTTCTGGCACGGCATCGGAGAGAACGGCGACGGCGACGCCGGCCTTCAGGACCTGCGCCAGGTGCTGGTGAACGGACCGCCGCGGCTCATCAACCAGAACACGTGGTCGAACGCGCTGCCGTTCGTGGTGCTGTCTCCGCAGCACCGCGGCTCGGGGTGCCCGAGCTCGAACGAGATCCGCAACTTCATCGCGTGGGCGACCGCGCGGTACGACGTCGACCCGAAGCGCGTGTACCTCACCGCGCTCTCGTGCGGCGCGGTCGGGAGCTGGAACTACATCGGGAACAACACCGACACGCAGATCACCGCCGCGGTGCTCATCTGCGGAGACCCCGGCAACCCGAACAACGCGAACAGCACGTGGGGCCGCACCGGCTGCACGAACCTCGGCCGGCTGCCGATCTGGGCGTTCCACGGCACCGCCGACACCGTCGTGCCGATCACGAACGCGCGCGAGACGATGAACCGGCTGATCGCGTGCCCGATGCCGCCGCGCAAGGACGCGCGGTTCACCATCTACCCGGATGCGGGACACGACACGTGGACGCGGACGTACAACCTGTCCGCGGGTCACGACATCTATACGTGGCTCCTCAACCAGTCGAAGCCGTGACTCTCAGGGCTTCCACTTCTCGAGGAACGCGGTGACGACCGGGCGCTGGCGGGCGCGGTACGCCATGCAGAGATCGATGCCCTCGAGCGCGATGGCGAAGTTCCTCGGGCCGCCCATGTACTTCGTCGAGCGGCCGTCGAAGAACGCCTTCGCCTCGTCGCGCGGCTTCTCGTCGCAGTAGCCGCCGGCGACGAAGACGAGCCCGGCGCCGTAGTCCTTCGGCAGCCGGGCGATGAGCGCGTCCCAGTTCTTCTCGACGAACTCGACGGCGAGGTCGCGGGTGCGGAAGTCTCCGGCGGCGCCCCAGACGAGGCGCATGCTCTCGCGGGCGTCGAGCTCGGAGCCGAGCGCGAGCGGCAGCTGCTGCTTCACCAGCGGGCCTTCGCGCACCGACGACAGCGCCGCGAGGATGCGGTTGCGGTCCATGCGGTCCTTCTCGGTCTTCACCGCGTCGAGCAGCGCGGCGTGCAGCGCGGGGTCTCCGGTGTCGACGGCGATGCCGAGCGCGGTGTCGATGAGATCGGGGTGCAGCGATTTCCGATCGGCGAGCCACTTCGCGGCGAGCTCGAGCGCCTGCTTGCGCAGCTGCGGCTCCTTGCCGTCACGGCCGACGAGCGTGAGCAGGCCGGGGCGGAGCAGGCGGGTGTCCTCGTCGTCGTTCGGTCCGACCTGGAAGCCGAGCTTCCTGGCGCGCGCCTCGAAGTGGTGGCGGATGAACGCTTCGGCCTTGCCGCGTAAGCCATCGGGCACGACGACGTCGTTGAGCGACCACGCGAAGCCCATCGCCGCCTGCACGAGGTGGCGGTTCTCTTCGCCGGCGATGAGCGGCACGGTGCCGAGCGCGGCGGAGAGATCGAGATCTCCGCTGCCGATGAGCGCCTGCATGTCGCCGAGGACGCCGATGCGCTCGGGGATGCTGAGGTCCTTGCGCGCCTTGGTGAGCAGCGACGGCAGGTCGGCAGCGCCGGACAGCGACGCGCGGTAGTGGCCCTGCATCTTGTCGTTGGGCAAGAGCCAGTCGGGGCAGGACTTCGCGTCCGCGAGCTCGAGGTCGCCGGCCGGTGTCGTGAGCAGCGTGCACGCGCGGCCGGGCTTGCCCTTCGCGGACCAGCGGACGCAGACCGGCACCGACCAGGCCTTCTTCGGGTCCGCCTTCGAGCCGATCGGCAGGTGGCGCTGCTGCTGCAGGTGCAGCACGGGCTTCTTGCCCTTCGCGCACTCGAGCGTCATCGCGACGCGCGGCGCGCCGGGCTGATCGAGGAACGTGGCGAACGGCGCCGCGACGTCCTTGCCGGACGCTTCGGAGATGGACGACAGGAAGTCGGCCGCCGTCGCGTTCGAGTGCGCGTGCTTCTCGAGGTACGCCTTCACGCCGCGCTGGAACGCCTCGGGCGTCACCCAGCCCTCGAACATCGAGATGACGGAGGCGCCCTTCCCATAGGTGATGCCGTCGAACGCGTTGACGATGTCGTCGTTGGCGGTGATGGGCTGGCGCACCTGGCGGGCGTTGGCGAGGCCGTCGCTGCCGAGGGCTCCGCTGCGGCGCTGCACCGCGGAGACGTCGGCGTCCCACTTCGGCTTCCACGTGCCGATGACCTTGTTCGACATCCACGTCGCGAAGGCCTCGTTGAGCCAGAGGTCGTCCCACCACGCCATGGTGACGAGGTCTCCGAACCACTGGTGAGCGAGCTCGTGCGCGCAGACGCCCGCGTAGGTGCGCTGGCGGCCCGGCGTGTCCTCGGCGACGCGCGAGAGGATGAGCTGGTGGCCGTAGGTGACGAGGCCGGGGTTCTCCATCGCGCCGGTGTTGACGGGCAGCGAGATGCTGTCGAGCTTCTCGTAGGGATAGGGGATGCCGAAGTACGCCTCGAGCTGCTCGAGGATGGGGCCGGTCACCTCGACCGCGTACTTCGTGTCGGGCGCTTTGCCCTTCGGGGCGATGATGCGCAGCGGGACCTTGTTCTTGCCCCAGGTGCCGGCGTCGACGACGTCGAACGGCCCGACCGCGAGCGCGACGAGGTAGCTCGGCAGCGGCTTCGTCGGGAGGAAGCTGGTGACGCGCAGCCCGCCCTGATCGGCGACGCCTGCCGACGGCGTGTTCGCGAACGCGAGATCGGTGGGGCGGTGGCGGATGGTGAGCGTCCACGGAATCTTGAACGCCGGCTCGTCGAAGCAGGGGAAGGCGCGGCGCGCGTCGAGCGGCTCGAAGTGCGTGTACGCGTAAGGGACGTCGTTCTCGACGAGCTGGAAGAGGCCGCCGGTGTCCTTCTTCGAGAGGACGCCGGTGTACTCGAGCTTCAGCACGTGCTTGCCCGGCTCGAGCGGCTTCGGAGGCAGGACGGCGATGAAGTGCTCGCCGGCCGCCTTCGCGCGCGCCTTCACCCTGCCGTCGAGCGTCGCGGCTCCGGGCTCGAGGCCGGTGCCGTTGAGCCAGAGGACCTCGAGGGGCTTGCTGACCTCGACGTCGATGGTGACGGTGCCGGAGAACCTCTCTTCGCCCGGCAGCACCCGGACGTCGATGGCCTGCGCGGTGGGGCGCGCGCCGTCGGGCAGCCGCAGCTTCGGGGCCTCGAGCTTCGGCTCCGGCGGAGGAGGCGGCGGCTTTTGCGCGGCTTCCGCCTTCGGCTCCGGGGCCGGCTCGGGAGCGGTCTTACAGGCTGCTGCGGCGAGGACGATGAGCAGGAGGCGACGCATGGCGCGCGCACCGTAGCTGAAATGGACGCTGCACGAAGCGAGCTCCGTACACGTTGAGCGGAGGTCGCGGGCTGTCGTCGAACCGGGCCCGTGCAGGCGACGCGTGCGCCCTTCGACTCCGCGCTTCGCGCTCCGCTCAGGGTGAACGGAGGATGACCTCGGCCTCGGCCTCGCCGCTCGCCGTCACCTTCACGCCCGGCGGCGCCTTCTCTGCCGTGCACCCCGAGCAGCTCACGCTGAACCCGTTCGCCCACGTGTCGCTGGGCACGCTCACCAGCGTCGGCGCCTTCACCTTCGAGTCCGGCTTCCACCGGTACGTGAACGTCTTCGTCGCGGCATCGAACGACCACGACAGCGGAGTCCCCGCGGTCGCCTCGGGATACGGACGGACGACGGCTTCGTGCAGCGCCGGCTTGATGCCTCCGTCGGCGGCGAGCAGCGCGTACGAGTCATTCATGCCGAAGTCCCAGTACACGGCGCCCGCGCGCTGCTCGGCTGCGGCGTCGTAGACGGCATCCATGTACTCGGAGATCCCCGGGTGCGCGGCGAAGCCTCCGTACTCGCCGATGACGAGCGCGGCGCCGAGCGCGTCGGCCTCTCTGCGCAGGTCGGCGACGTTCGCGGTGATGTTCGCGCGGCGCGCGGGGTCGAAGCCGCGCTCGCTCTCGGCGTCCGGGTCGTAGGCGTGCGGCGCGTAGACGAGGTCGGGCTCCTCGAAAGGCGGCAGCTTCGAGGCGAGCCCTAAGTTCCGGCTCGAGGCCGGCTCGATGAACGCGAGCGCCGAGGGCTTCGACTCGCGCACCGCGGCGATCACCTGTCGATAGAACGGGTGCAGCCGGTTCTTCTCGAAGACGTCGTACGGCATCGAGCCCCAGTACGGCTCGTTGAGCGGATCGAACCCGATGAAGCCCGGCGTGTCCTTCAGCTTCGCGGCGAGCTTGCTCCACGCGGTGACGAGGTGCGACTGCAGGTCGCGGCTCGACCAGAAGCCGTCGGTGCAGGCGATGACCTGCGGCGAGAGGTAGTTGAAGAACCACGGGCTCACCGGCCGGTACGCGGCGTACTGCGCGTCGTCGCACGTCCACTTCGGCGCGCCGTTGCCGCCGTTGAAGCCGAGGCCGTACAGGTCCTGGTGCATGTCGACGAAGACGTGCAGGCCGGCGGCTCCGGCTTCGGCGACGCGCCGCTGCACGCCGGAGAGATACGTGTCGTCCCACACGTCTCGCTCGGGCTCGATGGCCGCCCACGAGACGAGGAAGCGAACCGTGTTCATGCCCCACGCGTCGCGCATGCGGCGGTAGTCGGCGGGGCCGTGGAAGTCGAAGTGCGGCGGCTCTTTGTGGCGACCCGAGACGTTGGCGCCGCGCAAGATGACGGCTCGGCCCTCGGGATCGCGAATGAAGCCGTCGCGCACGCTCCAGACCGGCGGCGGCTGGGCGGCCGGGGTGCACGAGAGCAGCGCGAGCAGAGCGAGGGGGCGCACGCGGCGCCGACCTTACGTTCAGTCGCTGCCCGGTGCGTGGACCGATCGCGCCAAACTTCAGCGGCGCACGATGCGCACGCCGCGCGGCCGCGACGGCCGGGGCCGAACGACGCGAACGCCGGCGGCGGCGGGCCGGGCGATGACCGGCGTCAGTTCCATGACTCCCAGACCTGCCGGTGAATGGCGCCGCGGGGCATGCGACGCGCGGAGGCCATGTCGAAGCCGTCGCGCTTGTTCTTTCGCTCGGTCCGGCGCTCGGCCGGCTCGATGCCGAGCGTCTTGCACAGCGCGCGCGTGAGTGCGGGCCAGAGGCCGGCGCGCTGCTGCGTCTCTTTCTCGATGACGGGCAGGTGGCCGGTGCGAATCCAGTCGGCGATCATCGCGGCGATGGCCGGCGTGAAGCCGAGGCCCTCGAGGCCCGACGCGCCGGACGCGCGGACGACGGCGGCGACCTGCTGCTCGAGGGTGCGGACCGTATACGCCGCCTGGCGGTAGGCCGCGATCTTCTCGGGGTCGCCCTCGTCGATCTCCAGCAGCACCGCCAGCCAGTGCAACGTGTGCGCGATGATCGCGTTGCCTGGGTCAGCGGGTGGGACGTTCAACGAGCTCATGCGACCTCCCTCAGCATGTAGCGAGGTAACGCCTGAGATCCGCAGCTGCAATTGACGATCCGGAAGATTACCCACAGGTAACCCGCGAGCTATGCTCCGCCGCGCTTCCCCATGAGCGCGACCACGTTCGGCAAATACGAGCTCGTCAGCAAGCTCGCGTCTGGCGGCATGGCCGTGACCTACAAGGCGCTCATGCTCGGAGCGATGGGCGTCAAGAAGCCCGTCGTCCTCAAGCTCATCCACCCACACCTGGCCGAAGAGGCCGAGTTCGTGGACATGTTCATCGAGGAGGCGAAGCTCTCTGCGACGCTGACGCACTCGAACATCGCGCAGGTCTTCGACTTCGGCGAGGTCGACGGCCGCTACTTCATCGCGATGGAGCTCGTCGACGGCCAGTCGCTGTCGCACGTGCTGAAGCGGGCGAAGAAGAAGGGCAAGGCCATCTTGCCGGTGCCGATCGCGATGCTGATCGCGGTCGAGATGTGCGAAGCGCTCTACTACGCGCACACGCGCACCGACGAGAACGGCAAGCCGATGGACCTGGTGCACCGGGACGTCTCGCCGGAGAACGTGCTCATCAGCTGGCAGGGCGAGGTGAAGCTCGTCGACTTCGGCATCGCGAAGTCGACGATGACCGGCAAGCAGACGGCGACCGGCATGGTGAAGGGGAAGTACCCCTACTTCTCTCCCGAGCAGTCGCGCGCGGACCGCACGATGGACGCGCGCACCGACATCTACGCGGCGACGGTGGTGCTGTACGAGATGCTGTGCGCGCGGCGCCCCTACGAGGGCGAGTTCGTCGAGGTGATGCGCGCGCTGCTCACCGGCGACTACCCGCTGCCGTCGTCGCTGAACCCCGACGTGCCGCCCGAGCTGGAGCAGCTCATCCTCAAAGGGCTCGCGCTCGACCGCAACGCTCGCTTCCGCACCGCGCGCGAGATGGGCCAGCAGCTCAACGCGCTCGCGCACCAGCTCTACCCCGAAGTGCAGCGCAGCGATCTGCAGTCGCTGATGTCGGTGATGTTCGAGGAGGACCTCAAGGCCGCGGGCCGTCCGGCGGAGATCCGGCCCGGCTTCCGCGAGCTGATGGAGGGTCGCGCTTCGCTCGCGACCGACGCGGGCGGCGGCAAGAACGGCCAGACGAGGCTCGCGACGGGGAAGCGCAAGGCGCTGACGGCGACGAAGACTCCGGCGATGCCGGAAGCGCCGCCTCGCACGATGACCCCCACGCGCAAGGTGTCGGCGAAGACGGCGACCGCTCCGACGGTGGTCGACGACACGCGCTTCGATTCGGCGAACCCGGCCGAGCACGCGCCGGAGCTGGATGAAGAGCCGAAGACGCTGCCTCCGGGCGTGAAGATGACCGGGGCGCAGCAGCACACGAAGCTGTCGCTCGACTCTCCGGAGAAGGCGGCCGCGCGCGCGAAGGCGGTGAAGTTGATGGCCGGCGGCGCGGGCGCGCTGTTCCTGCTCATCGCGGTGCTGGCGATCATCTTCAGCGGGCCGAAGAAGAACCACCTGATCACGAAGACTCCGGTGTGGGCGACCAGCGTGCCGCCGGGCGCCGAGCTCGTCGTCGACGGAGTTCCCGCCGGCAAGACGCCCATCGACGGTCTGCTCGAAGAGGGCATGCACACGTTCGCGATGAAGCTCGACGGCTATCGCCCGTGGACGAAGCGCATGTCGGTGAGCGGCACGCGGCAGCTGCACGTCGAGGGGAAGCTCGTGCCCGAGGTCGAGGAGGTGCCGCCGCCACCTCCGCCGATCGTGGACGCCGGCATCGTGGTCGAAGATCCCGACGTGAAACACGCGTACCACTGGCCGATCCGTTCGTTCAGCATCTGGCCCGAGAACCACACCCTCGCGCTCTCGAAGTACAAGACGTTCACCCTCGAGCTCGAGCCGGAGACGGCGTACCAGCTCAGCACGAACGGCTCGATCGACCTGGGCCCGAAGCACGGGAAGACGAGCTCGGTGATGTATTACCTCGAGGGCGAGAAGATCGACCCGAAGGACCGGTTCGGGTTTCTGTCTCCGTCGCCGAAGACGATTCGCGGCACGAGCAAGCTCTACGCGTGGGTGTTCGACGACGACGCGAGCGACAACAAGGGCAAGCTCACGTTCACCATTCGCATCTCGAAGTACATCCCCGAGCGGTTCGCGACGTTCAACGCCGAGGAGCACGTCGTGGTGCCGCAGCCGAGCGACATCCTCACCGTCGACGGGCTGCTCGAGGACCACACGTATTACATGGTGTTTCGGCCCGACAGCCCGCGCCTCATGGGCGCCCCGGTGCAGCAGGTGCTCTGCCTGCACGAGTCGTCGAAGCCCAAGGTCATTCAGAAGCGGTACGTGTGGTACCCCATCAAGCACATCGGGAACCTCACCGGCGTCACCGGGATGACGTGCATGTTCCTGACGCACGAGATGGGCGGCGCGCAGGGCCTGCTCGAGGTCGACATCGACGACCTCGCGGAGATGGGCGGCAAGAAGAAGAAGTAGGCGGGCGCTTCAGCCCTCGAGGATCTCGATCGCCTTCTTCGCGACGGCCCGGAAGCTCGCGCTCTCGGGCAACACCTCGTTGAGCCGCACCGCGGCGGGGTCTCCGCCGCGCACGCGCGGGTCGAGCTGCGCGAGCACGCGGCTGGCGGCGAGCGAGACGGGGTACGCCTCGAACGCCGCCGTCGCCGCCTCTTCGAGCGCCTCGACCTCGCCGGGCTCGCGCAGGCGGTGGCCCTCTTCGCCGAGCGCGAGGGCCAGCGCGCAGAGGTACGTGAGCTCGCTGGGGCCATACACCGCGAGCGCGCCGGCTCCGAGCACGAGCACCTGCGGAGCCCCCTGCCACGCCTCGACTCCTCCGAACGGATCGAGCGCGACGGTCATACCCTTCGCGCCGAGCGCCTCGAGCGCGTCGTACAGCGCGAGCGACAGCCGCGGCATCGTCTTCTCGCTGACCGGCAACAGGCCGTCGGGCAGCTCGGGGAAGCGGTACGCCGACGGCGCGTCGACCTCTTCCGGCCGAATCACCAACGACGCACCCTCGCTCGCGGTCAGCGCCGCGCCGAAGCCGTCGGCCAGGCCCGCGTCGCTCTCGCGGCCGTCGCGGCGCAGCGCCTCGGCGTAGAGCGTCCACCCGTCGGCGTCGTCGGGCTTGTTCATCAGCAGCCGCGGCCACGCCTTCGTCGCGAGCTTCGCGCCCTGCTCGGTCGGAGCCAGCCGCTCGGCGAGCAGGCGCAGCGTCGGCGCGTCGAGCGAGCCGTCGTCGAGCATCGTCTCGCCCAGGCGCACCGCGAACGGCACGAGCTCGGCCTCGATGTAGCCGCGCAGCACCTCGCGCCGCTCGTCGTCGCTCTTCGCGATCTTCTCGCGCAGCTGCAGCGACTCGCCCTTCAGCCCCAGGTCCGCGGCGAGCGCGGCGCGGCGAGCGAGCGTGTCGGGCGACTCGGGCAGGCGAGCCAGGTGGGCGAGCGCTTCCTTCTTCTTGCCCTGCGCCTCGTAGGCGGCGGCGAGCTGCTCGCGGTGCCGGTCGAGGGCAGCGTCCCCGGCGAGCTCCTGCAGCCGCTCGGCGAGCGCGGTGAAGCCGGCGCCGCCCTCGGCGGCAGACAGATCGATCAGCGCCGTCAGCGCCGGCTCGCTCTTCGGATCGTCGTCGAGGGCCTGCTCGAAGGCGTCGCGCGCGAGGTCGGCGCGGTTGAGCCGGTCCCGCAGGATCGCGCCGCGGCGCAGCTGCAGGTCGTGACGCTCTTCGGCGCTCTCTTCCAGCGCGGCCAGCTCGCCGAGCGCGCGCGCAGCGTCGGCCCAGCGGTCGGCGTCGAGGTAGAGCGACGTGAGCTCGCCCAGCATCGCCGGCCGCAGCCCTGGCGACGTGTCGGCGACCAGGCGCCACAGCTGCTCCTTCAGCGGAGCGGGCAGCTTGCCGGCCTTCGGCAGCAGCGCCTCGTACAGCTTCGCGTTCTTCGCGCCGAGCACCGCGCCGGCGGCGAGCTCGAGCCGGCCGAGGGCGTCGAGCTCGTCGAGCGCGCTGGCCTCGCCGTGCGCGAGCAACAGCTCGACCCACAGCGGCCCGCCGGCGGCGCCCTGGAGCTTCGCGAGCCGCGCGAGCCGGCCTGCATCCTTCGCGGCGCGCAGGCGATCGGCGAGCCGCTGCGCGTGCTTGCCTTCGGGCTCGCGGCCGACGAGGCCCCAGAGCGCCTCTTCGATGCGGGCCTCGTCGGAAGCCGCCTCGGCCCACTCGAGCGCCTCGTCGAAGTCCTGCGACTGCATCGCGGGCACGAACGCGGTCTCGAGCGCGAGCGCCTTCGCGCCCAGGTCCAAGAAGCGCTTCGCTGCTTGGGCCCGCGTGAGCGTGTCGGGGTGCTCGCGCTGCACGCGCTGCAGAATGCCGACCGCCTCGTCGCGCTCGCCGGCCTGTGCCCAGGTCTCGGAGGCGTCGAGCAGCAGCTTCGGCCGCTCGTTCGCGTCCGACAGCATCGCCGCCTGCGCGAGCGCCGTCGCCGCGGTGCCGAGCTGGCCCGCGCCCTTCGAGAGGTCGGCGAGCAGGAGCAGCCCCTGCGCCGTCGCGCGCGCGGCGAGCGACGACCGGGTGAGCTCGACGGCCTTGGCGACGTCGCCGCCGGCCTTCGCCGCGAACGCCGCGCGCAAGAGCAGCTGCGAGCGCTGGTCGGCGCTGGCGAGCTCGGCGCGCGCGGCGAGCACGTCGGCGAGCCCGGCGGTGTTGTTCTGCTTCTTGAGGATGCGCTCGAGCGCTTCGAGGGCCGCGCCGTAGCCGGGGGCCGAAGCGCCACCGGTGCGAATGGCTCCGAGCGTGACGCGCGCGGCGGCGAGCTCGCCCTTCTTCTCGAGCAGCCCGGCGAGCTCGAGCCGCAAGGCGTTGGCGGTCTCGAGATCGCTGCTGGCGAGCGCATCGGCGAGGCGCGGCAGCGAGACGAGCAGGCCGGCCTCGTCGCCTTCCTTGCGCTGCTGGGCGACGACGGCGCCGAGCGCGACGACGTTGTTCGGGTCGAGGCGGCTGGCCTCGACGCGCAGCTCGGAAGCCTTGGCCTCGTCGTTGAGCTCGGTCTCGGCGAGCTCGGCGGCCTCGAGCAGCGCCTGCGCGCCGCGCGAGCCGCCGGTGGCGCCGGCGTGGCGCTCGTGCAGCTCGAGCAGCTCGCCGAGGCGGCCGAGCGAGCGGTAGCCGCGCCGGGTGCGGTCGTAGAGCTCTTCCTCGGCGGGGCGGTTCTTCGAGAGCCACGCGAGCGCGTCGATGACCTCGGCCGGGTCGTCGAACAGCGCGGCGGCGCGGCGGTAGAGCGCCTCGGCCTCGGCGCCCTCCGAGCGCTCGGCGAGCCGCAGCGTGGTGCGGTACAGCGCCGCCTTGTCGCGCGCGCGCGAGGCGGCCTCGGCGAGCAGGCTGAGCGCCTCTTTGCCCTTCTCGCCGTCGGACTCGAGCTGGAAGGCCTGCTCGAACGCGTCGGCGGCGTCGCGCCACGCTTCGGACTCGAGCGCGGCGGTGCCGAGCCGCATCCACACCTTGTGGCGCAGGGCCTTCGGCAGCTTGTCTCCGCCGAGCTGAATGAGGCGGCGGTCGAACGGCTGGGCGGCCTTGGCGCCGCCGGCCTCGGCCGCGAGCTCGCCGCGCTCTTCGAGCGCTTCGAGATCGTCGGGCGCCTGCTGGAGGTAGTCGTCCCACGCGGCGGCCGCGGCGAGCGACTCGCGCGCCTGCTGCAGCACCACGGCGCGCTCGCGCAGCTGCTGCGCGGCCTCGGCCGGCATCGCGCGCGCCCGGGCCGCGAGCAGGTCGGCGAGCCGGCGCGGCTGGTTCGCGGCGCGAACCTTCAGCGCCTCGAACGCCTCGTCGTTCGTCGGAGCCGCCTCGAACGCCTGGTCCTCGCACAGCCGCGCGCGCTCGGGAGCGCCCGCACGGCGGAACGCCTCGGCGGCCTCGAGCCAGATGGCCGCCGCCTTCTCGCCGACCTCGGCCTGCGCTCGGCGCATGAGCAGCGCGGCCAGCGCCTGCTCGTCTTCGGTGGCCGTGAGGTGCTTCTTGTGGCGCTCGAACGCGGGGTGGAACGGGTCCTGCTCGAGCAGCAGCGCGTCGAAGTCCGCCGCGTCCTGCACGCGGCCGAGCGCGTGCAGCTGGTCGGCGACGCGCGCGGTGAGCTGCATGTCGTCGGGGCTCGCCGAGCGCGCGGCGAGCAGCGCCGCCGCGGCCTCGTGCGGCTTGTTCGCGCGGTCTTTGTAGAGCTCGGCGGCCTTGAGCAAGAGGCGCGCCTTCTCGGCCGTCGTCTTCGCGCGGAGCGCGGTCTCTTCGTAGTAGGCGGCGACGTCGCCCAAGCGCTCCTGCCGCTCGTAGAGGGCGACGAGCGCGCCTTCGGCGTCGGCGTGGCCGGGCACTTCCTTGAGCGCTTCCTTCAGCGCCGCCTCGGCCTGGTCGGGAGCGAGCAGCGGCGCCTCGGCGACCTCGCCGCCTCCGAGGTGCAGCTTCGCGAGCTGGACGAACGCGGCGGCGCGCTCCGGAGGCGCCTCGACGCTCTTCATCGTGCGCTCGAGCCAGTCGATCTCGGCCTCGCGGTCGTGGCGGCGCCGGGCGAGGTCCATGCCGAGGCGCGCGGTGGCGACGTCTTCGGCGAGGTCCCACGCTTTCTCGAGCGCTGCTTGAGCTCCGTCGAGGTCGAGCTTCGAGTCGGTGAGCAGCTCGGCCTTGCGCCGCATCAGGCTCGAGGCGCGGGCCTGCAGGCCCTCTTCCTCGCAGACCTCGGCCATCGCCTGAATGGTGCGCAGCGCCTCGTCGACGCGCGAGAGGCCCTCGGCGAGGCCGGCCTCTTCTTCCCAGGCTTCGAGGGCGCCCTCGACGTCGCCGGCCTGCAGCTTCGCCTGGGCGATCTCGAGCAGCTCCTGCATCAGCTCGCCGCTGCGACCTGCCTGGCGCAACAGCTCGGCGCGCTCGGAGCGGATGGCGACGGCGTCGTCGGTGGAAGACTCTGCCGCCCGGGCGTAGAGCTTCGCGGCGAGCTCGACGTCGGCGACCTCGTCGCGGGCGCGGCGGGCGAGCTGCAACAGCAGCTTCTCGGTGCGCGGCGACGCAGCGAGCTGCGTCGCGTGCTCGGCGAGGATGCCGAGGGCCTCGCGCGGGTTGCGCGGAGCCACCAGCGCGGCGAGCCGCTCGACCGCGCTCTGCGAGAGCGGCCGCTCTTTCGCCACGCGCCGCAGCGCGCTCTCGGCGAGCTGTGCGTCCTTCGCCTGGTCGGCGAGATCGGCGAGGCGAATGAGCGCGACCTCGGCGCCTTCGGGGTCGTCGTCGAAGCGCGCGGCGTCGGCAACCTGCTTCTGCAGCGGCAGCGCCTCGCTCACCGCGCCGAGCAGGTAGAGCAGCTCGGCGAGCTCGACGAGCGCGGGGCCCTTCGCCGGCTCGCGGTCGTGCGCCTTGCGCAACAGCCGCAGCGCCGTGTCCTTGTCGCCGGCCTTGCGGACCTGCGCCGCGCCCTCGCGCAGAAGCCGCGCGGCGTCGGCGTCGGGCATGCCCGCGGCGGCCTGCTCGAGCAGCTCGGTCGACTCTTCGAGCTCGCCGCGCTCGGCGAGAATGGAGGCGAGGTGCGCGCGCGCGGAGAGATCGCTCTCGTCGAGCGCCACCACGCGCCGCAGCGCCGCCTCGGCCGGGCCCTTCGCGCCGAGCTGCTCGACGTAGAGGTGGAACAGCTCGCGGTACAGCGGAGCCGCCTTCGCCTTCGGAGCGCTCGCCGCTTCGGCGGCCAGCACCTCGGCGAGACCTTCCCAGTCCTGCACGGCGCGCAGGTTCTTCTTGAGGCCCTCGGTCGCCTGCGGGTGCCTCGGCGCGAGCGCGAGGGCGCCCTCGAACGCCGCGATGGCGTCGAGCTTCGCGTCGCGCGCCTCGAGCAGCTGCGCGCGCTCGAGCAGCGCGGCGACCCGCGTCGGAGCCGGACCGACCTTCGAGGCCTCGAGCAGCGCGGCTTCGGCGCCGGGCTTGTCGCCCGCGGCGAGCGCCGTGCGCGCGACGCCGTACCAGGCCTCGTGGCGCTGCTCGTGCTTCAGAGGCGGCGCACGCTGCGCGACGGTCGCGTAGGCCGAGCGCGCGTGGGTGTGGTCTCCGGCCTTCTGGCGCGAGGCCGCGAGCTCCATCAGCCGGTCGAAGGCGTGGGACGGCTGCACGTGTTCCACGGTGACGGCGTCGAGCACGCTGACCCACGCGGAGATCTCACCGACCTCGTCGCGCGTCTTCTGCGCGAGGGTCGCGAGCAGCTTGTAGACCCAGAAGGGCTCTTCGGTCGCCTGCGCGGCGTCGGCGAGGTCCGCCTTCGCCGCGATGAGGTCGCCGAGCTGCTCGTACAGCGCGCTGCGGCGGGCGAGCAGCTGCGCGCGCTCTTCGCCCTTCGCCGAGTCGATGAGCCGCGAGATGAGGGTGCTGCGCTCGCGCGTCGTCTCTTCGGTCGCCGGCAGCAGCGAGAGCAGCTTCGAGGCGGCCCACGCGTCCTGCGGGTCGTCGGCGACGATGCTGCGCAGCACCTCGATGGCGGCGTCGGCGCGGCCCAGGGTGAGCGAGCCTTCGGCGTACTCGCGGCGCGCCGATCTTCGCGCCGGGCCCTCCAGCCGCGGCCACAGCTCGGCGAGCAGGTCGACGAGCGACTCGAGCGCCCCGCTCTTGCGGTGCAGCGCGGCGAGCTCGAGGGTCGCCTCGACGTCGTTCGGCGACTGCGCGACGTAGAGCGCGAGCAGGCGGCGGCCCGAGTCGAGCTGGCCCGAGCGCAGCGCCGCGAAGCCGGCCTTGCGCAAGAGCGCGAGCCGATCGAGCTGGGCGCCCGCGACGTCGGGGTCCTTCGGGTCGGCGTCGAGCACCGCCTCGAGGTCGACGAGCGCCGAGCGCGGGTCAGAGTCGAGCTGCAGCTCGGCGCGGCGCAGGCGCGCGGGGATGAAGGAGAGATCGGCCTGCAGCGCCGAGGTGAGGTAACCCTCTTCGCGCGCGCTGCCGGCGGCGAGCGAGGCGGCGCGCCAGAACAGCCGGGCGGCGGTGCGCGGCTCGCGCTCGAGCGAGGCGCGGCGGGCGAACAGCTTCGCGGCCTCGAGCTTCTCGCCGCGGTTGAGCTCGAGCTCGGCCATCGCCTCGAGGGTCTCGGCGGCGCGCTCTCCGGTCGGAGCGGCGTCGAGCGCCGCGGACAGCCGCAAGATCGCGCTCGCGGTGTCGCCGGCGCGCAGGAGCGCCTGCGCGGACCGGAAGAAGAGCGGAGCCGCGTCCTGGCCGCGGCCGGCATGCAGCAGCGCCTGGGCGCGCGACGCCCACAGGTCGGTGAGCTCGGCGGTGAAGCCGCCCTCTTCGTAGAGCTGCTCGAGGCGCTGGCTCAGCTCGTCGTCGAGCCGGCGCAGCGGGAAGGCCATCGCGTAGTTCTCGCGGGCGCCGTCCTTGTCGCCGAGCAGGTCGCACGCGCGGCCCAGGCGCGCGCGCACCTCTGCGAGGCGCTCGGGCGCGGCGTGCTTGGGCAAGAGCGCGAGCACGTCTTCGAGGGCGCGGCGGGCGTTGAGCGGGCGCTCGCAGCGCAGCGAGAGGTTCGCGAGCTCGAGCAGCGTGTTCGCCTCGGGGAAGAGGCGCGCGGCCTTCTCGAGCGCGACCAGCGCTTCGCCTGCGCGGCCGAGGCGGGCTTCCTGAACCTGCGACAGCTCGCGCAGCGCAGCGGCGGCGAGGCGCTTGTCGCCGGCGTTCTCGGCGGCGATGGCGCGCTGCTCGAGCGCCCACGACAGGCCGGCCCAGTCGGAGCGGCGGCGCTGCAGGGCGCACAGCTCTCCGAGCGCGGGCAGGTCTTCGCGATCGACCTTGAGCACCTCGGTGTAGGCGTGCGCGGCGAGGTCGAGATCGAACGCGAGGTCGCGCGCGGCGACGGCGAGGCGGCGGAAGTACCGCACGCGCTCCTTCGCGTCTTCGGCGAGCTCGGCGAGGGCCTTGAGGCACCGCGAGAGCTGGCCGCCGTCGCGGCGGCTCTCGGCGAGCGCGAGCATGCCCTCGAGCGCGACGCGGTTCTTCGGGTCGGCCTCGAGCGCCTGGCTCAAGAGGCGCTCGGCCTTCTCGGGCTGGGCGAGGCGGCCGCGGTAGAGCTCTCCGGCCTCGGCCCACAGGGCGGCGCGGCGGAGCGGATCTTCCAGCACCGAGGCCGCCTTCTCTGCCGAATCGGCGAGCTCGGCCGCCTTGCCGCTCGCGCGGTAGTACGGGAGCAGCTCGTCGAGCGCGGTGAGATCGGTGGGGTCGAGCTGCAGCGCGCTCTCGAGGTGCTCACGGCCGCGGGCGGGCTCTCCCAGCCGGGTCTTGTAGAGGCGGGCGAGCGCGTGGTGCGACGCGTGCGCGGCGTGGCGGATGCCGTCGGTGCGCGGCGCGGGGCCGGCGAGCTCGATGGCCTGCTGGTAGCCGCTGACGGACTCCTGCAGCTTGCCGAGCGACTCGGCGACGCGCGCGGTGAAGTAGAGCGGCTCGGCCTCGCCCGGCAGCAGCGACGCCGCCTCGCGATAGCGCAACAGCGCGTTCTCGGGCTGCTTGAGGCCGAGCTCCCAGACCTTGCCGGCGAGCACGTTGGCGCGGCCGATGCGATCGACCTCGTGACGCGCCATCGCGACCTCGCGCAGGCGGTCGACCGACTTGATGGCGCGCAGGTGCTCGCCGCTCTGGAAGCAGAGCTCGGCGAGCAGCATGAGCGCGTCGGGGTGATCGGGCGAGAGGCGCAGCGCGGCCTCGCAGTGCAGGCGGGCTCCGGCGACGTCGTCTTCGGTCTGCGCGGCGAGGCGCGCGAGCTGGACGTGGGCGTCGGCGGCCTCGGCCGGGTCTCGCGCGAGGGCGGCGAGGCGGCGGTAGGCGCGCATCGCTCCGGCGCGGTCTTTGGCCTGGTCGCTGGCGCGGGCGAGCGCCTTGAGCGACGGCAGGTGGTCGGGGCGAATGCCGAGCAGCTCGTGCAGCGCCTTCGCGGCCATCTGCGGAGCGTGGTCGCGGCCCGCGCGGGCGCCGGCCTCGGCGGCGAAGAAGGCGCCGGCCTCTTCCTGGTTCTTGCGCGCGAGGTTGCACAGCGCGAGGTAGCGCTCGGCGGCGCGGGCGAACTCGCCGCGGCGCTCGCGGACGACGGCCTCGGCCCACAGCGCGGTGGCGCTCTTGTCGCGGCGCGACTGGAGAGAAGCGGCGACGTCGAGCGCGAGCTCGTGCGCGGTCGGGTCGGCGACGAGCAGCGTGAGCAGGCGCTCGGCGGCGAACGGGTGCGCCTCGTTCGCGTCTCCGAGCTTGAGGTACTGCTCGCGCGCCTCTTTGAGGCGGCCGTTGGCGAGCGCTTCTTCGGCGTCGGCGAACGCGCGCGCGCCCTCGAGCGTGAGCAGCAGCTCTTCGTCGGGGGTCGCCGGCGGCGGCAGGCCACCGGCGGCGAACCGCAGGCGCAGGCCCTTCGACGCGACGGCGGCCTCGACCAGGCGCGCGTTGTCGAGCGACGGCATCTTGAAGCCCCGCGCGACGGCGGCGGCCTCGACGAGCTGCGGGAGAAGACGTGTGGTGAAGCCGTTCGCGCCGCGGCGCTGCACCTCGGGCAGCACCTCGAGGTCCTTCACCGCGTCGCTGACGAGCGCGGCGATGCGCGAGGCGGGCGTCGGCGCGTAGGCGTAGAAGCGGACGTCGTAGAGGTAGACGGCCAGCGAGTCGCCGTCGCCGTCGAAGGCGATCTTGAAGGTGAGCGCGGCGCGCTCGGGGCCGCGCAGCCGCCCTTGCGCCTCGAGGTAGCCGGGGCGGAAGTGCAGCTTCAGGTCGTCGAGGTCGGCGAGCTTGCCGGACAGCTCGTGCACCTTGCGCGCGACGACCTCGGCGTCGACCGAGAGCTCGAGGAAGCCGAAGTCGAGCTTCTTGCGCTGGTACTTGCTGGCGCCGCCGCTGACGTTGAACGGGAAGGTGACGTCGGGGATCTGCAGCGCGAAGTCGGTGACGACGACGCCGGGCGCGACCTTCAGCTCCGGAAAGCCGACGAACGCGCGCCGATCGATGAGGCGCAGCTCGGGCCCTGCGGCCCGTTCGGCTTTTTTCTCACTGCTTTCCGCCATGGGAGCGGGCCGAAGGTAACACCGGATGTAGGCCTGCTGAACTTCTGTGCCGCGGGAAAAGCGACTTCGGTCGCGCGCAACGCGACTCCGGTCGCAGGATGTGGGCTCGCAACCGGGCGACGCGGCAGGTCTTGGACGAGGCACCCGGTTTGCGACACGCTGCCGCCCATGCGCCACCTCATCCTCTTCCTGTCGCTGTGCGCCGCAGCCTGTGGAACCGTGTGCGACAGCGCCGTCGGCGCCCAGCGCCGCGCGAACGACAAGGGCCGCGACTGCTCGCACCAGAACATCGCGGTCGCCGACGCGAACAGGTGCAACTCGGGCCTGTCGAAGTGCAGCCCGGACGACGTGAAGGAGCTGCAGGCGTACGCGGACTGTCTGGACGCCCTGCCCGTCTGCTCGTCGAGCAACTCGACGTCGTGGGCCTTCTCGCGCGCGGGCTGCCAGCTGCAGCCGATCGGCCGCGTCAGCGGTGAGTGCGCGGGGGCCATCTTCTAGATGGGCGATCCGCGCCAACCCGTTTCAAAAATGCGCCACGTCGTCCTTCGGGGGGGCTGGTCGAATACCGTGAAGGGATGCCTCGAATCCTCGGCCTCTGCGGCATCGCAGTGCTCCTGTTCGCAGCGTGTATCGAGCCCGACACCAGCCCGCTCGGGTGTCGCGGCCTCTTCGACTGCCTCGCCGACTGCCTGACCTCGGAGTGCGAGGACGAGTGCATCGCGCGCGGCACCCCCGAGGGGCTCACGCGGGCGCGGGCGCTCGCGACGTGCTCCACGCAGAACAGCTGCGACACCGAGCAGTGCCTGCTGTCGAACTGTGACCCGCAGCTGCGCTCGTGCGCCGAGATCGGCCCGGGTGGAGGCCCGGGCGGCGGCGCGGGCGGTGGAGGTGGCGGCGCGGGGGGCGGCAGCGCGGGTGGCAGCGCGGGTGGCAGCGCCGGTGGCAGCGCGGGCGGTGGTGGCGGAGCTGGCGGAGCCACCTGCAGCCCGACCGTCGGAGTGCCCGAGATCACCGCGCCGCTGACGGGCCTCCAGGCGACCTACGCGCGGGGCGCGACGATCACCGCGACGATCCCCGTCGACGCGGACACGCAGCGCCTCTACGTCTCGATCGTCCAGTTCGGAGGGAGCTTGAACCTCGGCAACACCGCCGAGAACGTCACCGGCAGCACCGTGACCGTCAGCCTCCCCGCCGGCACGACGGCCGGGCCGACCGGCACCTTCTACCTGACCGCCAATCTCTGCTCGACGAACGACTGCGGGCACCCGATGACCCGAAACGTCTACGGCCAGGTGGGCAACGGCGCCGCGTACACGGAGACGCGGACGACGTCGGGGTCGGCGGACATCGTGTGCACGAGCCCCATTCCGATCACGACGTTCCAGATCCAGTGAGGGCCGGCAGGCAGCGCTGACGCCGTCGCGACCTCAGCGGAGCTTCTCTTCCAGCAGCCCGGCCAGCGCGTCGAGCACCGGCGAGCCGCGGTGGCGCGGGGTCCGCAAGAGGTGAATCGGCACCGGCGTGAACTTCCACGGGCCGACGCGCTCGAGCCGGCCGGTGTCGACGTAGGCAGCGGCGACGAACGAAGGCAGCAGCGCGACGCGGTCGCTGGCGGCGGCGAGCTCTGCGGCCTCGAGGAACGTGCCGGTCTTGAAGCGGCCGTTCAGCCGCAGCCTGACGGTGCGGCCGCGCTCCTGCGCCGGCACCTCGGTCGGCGCGAGGTCGACGAGCACGCACTCGCGCGTGGCGAGCTCGTCGACGCTGCCGACGGGCCGACCGGGCGCGGCGTAGACGCCGAGGCTCACGGTGCCGAGGCGGCGCGCGATGAGCTCCGAGAGCGCGAGCTTGCCGAGACGAACGGACGCGTCGAACGACTCCTCCGCCAGCGAGACGCGACGGACGTCGCCGCGCACGTGAATCGCCGCGAGCGGGAAGCGCGCCGCCAGCGCGGCCAGCACCGGCGGCATGACGCAGAGGCCGAAGTCGGGCGGCACCGACAGCCGCAGCGGAGCCGTCGAGCCGCCGCCGCTGCGCACCTCTGCGCGCGCGAGCTCGAGCTGCTGCAGCACGGCGCGCGCGCGGACCATGAAGCGGTCGCCGGCGGGAGAGAGCCTGACTCCGCGGCCGGTGCGCTCGAGCAGCTTCGAGCCGAGCTCGCGCTCGAGCTCGGCGATGCGGCGGCTCACGCTCGAGATCGGAAGGCCGAGGCGCCGGGCGGCGCGCGACAGCGAGCCTGCGTCGGCGGCGGCGATGAAGCTGACGATCCGGTCGGTGTCCACGAGCCTCCCGAAAACAGCAAACCACGCTTCGGCCAGACGGGCAGGACAGAAGGCGAAGGCATGGCCATGTTGGGGGTGTTCGAGAAGGAGGACGTCATGGCCAGCATGAGCGGAGTTCCGGATCGCAGCCTGCAGCTCCACCCCACCCCGGTCGAGAAGCTCGACCTCTCCGGCAAGCAGCTCGCCGTCATCGGCGGCACCGACGGGCTCGGCCGGGCCATCGCGAAGCTCGCGGCCTCTCGCGGCGCGAAGGTGCTGGTCGTCGGCCGCACGTTCCGCGACGAGGGCACGCCGAACCTCGAGTTCCGGCGCGCCGACCTCTCGTCGATGGAAGAGGCGCGGCGCATCGGCAGCGAGCTGCCCGCGTCGCTCGACGCGCTGGTGCTCACCACCGGCATCATGGCGGCGAAGACGCGCGAGGTGACCGCCGAGGGTCTCGAGCGCGACCTGGCGGTGAGCTACCTCTCGCGCCTCGCGCTGCTGCGCGAGCTCGCGCCGCGCGTCGAGGCCGAGAAGCGCACGTCACCGCTGCGCGTGTTCGTGATGGGCTTCCCGGGCTCGGGCCAGGTCGGCGACCCGAGCGACCTCAACGCCGAGCGGAAGTACGAGGCGATGGCGCAGCACATGAACACGGTCGCCGGCAACGAAGCGCTCGTGCTCGACGCCGCGCAGCGCTACCCGTTCTTCGAGGTGTTCGGCCTCAACCCGGGCCTGGTGAAGACGAACATCCGCGCCAACTACCTCGGCGAGGGCAGCCTGCTGCACCGGGCGAGCGAGGCGCTCATCGGCCTGCTCGCGAAGTCGTCGGAGACGTACGCCGAGCGCGTGGTGCCGCTGCTGTTCGCGGCAGAGCTCCAAGGCCGCAGCGGCGCGATGTTCAACGCGAAGCCGCGCGCCATTCTGCCGACCGAGGGGCTCGACGTGAGCGCGATCATCGCCGCGTCGGAGGCGCTGTTGGGTCAGAGGGCCGCGGCGGCCGCGCGCAGGACGGGCACCGTCGACGAGCCCCGCCGCAGCACCGCGAGCACGTCCGAGAACCGCAGCGCGCCGGCGTAGAAGCGCTCGATGACGGCTTCGTCGTGCCGGTAGAACGACGCGAAGACGCGCACCCGCTCGGCCGGCTCGGCGGCGAGGAAGAGCATGCGGTTGAGCAGCCGGTAGAACGCCTGCGAGCGCCAGTGCGCCGTGGCCTCGCGCTGCAGCATCGCGGTGAGCGACTCGAGCGGCGCCTTCGCCACCTGCCACGCGAGCCGCAGCGCGATGGGCAGCGAGTAGCCGGTGGTGGCGTGGAAGAAGCCTGCGGCGACGCCGAGCATCGGCCGCTCGAGGCGCGGCGCGCGGCCGCTGAGCGGAATCGGCAGCGCGGCGTGCTCCTCGCGCTCGACGCGCTCGACGTCGAGGCCGCGGGCCCGGCACCAGCGCGCGATGCGCGCGCGCGAGTCGAAGAGGTCGAGCTCGCGGCCGTTCGAATAGACGGTGTCCTCGACCAGCACGCGGCGCTCGTCGAACGGCAGGGCGTAGACGAAGCGGAAGCCGTCGTGCTGCTCGACGGTGGCGTCCATCAGCACCGGCCGGCGCAGGCCGTGCGGGCGCGAGAGCACCAGCTCCTGGCCCAAGAACTTCTGCCAGCCGCAGGGCCACTGCGGCATCACCGCGCGCGCGTCGATGACGGCCGCCGCGTCGAGGCGCTCGCCGGAGTCGAGCTGCACGTGTGTGGCTCCGGCTTCCGCGACGCGGGTGTGCAGGCGCACGCGGTCGCCGAGCAGCGTCATCAGCCTCGACGCGAAGTCGGTCGAGCGCAGCGTCCAGTACGTGCCGTCGAGCGTGCGGGTGAGGCCCGGCAGGGCGACGTCGTGGCCGCCCGAGAAGCTGCGCGCGCCGAGCCGGTGCAGCCACGGCAGCGCTTCGGCGGGCACGTCGCTCTCGTGGAAGCTCCAGGTGTGGTTGCCGCCGAGGACTGCCCCCGCCTCCAGGACGACGAAGTCGAGCTCGGGCCGGGTCTCGACCAGCCGCGCCGCGAGCAGCCCGTTCGCGAGTCCGCCGCCGGCGAGGATGAGGTTCCTCACGCGAGCAGCCGCTTTCTCGCCGGCGACTGCGGCAGGCCGGCGAGCAGGCCGCGCAGCGGCACCGACTCGACGAGCTCCTCGCGCAGGCCGTCGCGGGCGAAGATGCGGTTCGCCGCGACGAGGCCGCTCGAGAAGGCCGCCTCCATCAGCATCGCGGGGAACGGGAGCTTCACCCAGTCGCCGGCGCAGTAGAGGCCGGGGACTCCGGTGTCGGTGCCGGGGCGGCGCGCGGCCTTGCCGACGTGAAAGGCGGGGAAGTCGCGGCGCAGCTGCAGCACCTGGTACCGGACCTCGGCGCGCGACAGCTCGGGCAAAAACGCCTTCAGCTCGTCGAGCAGCGCGGGGCCGACCTCGCCGTCGGCGAACGAGTCGGGCACCGCGTAGCAGTGCAGCTCGACCACCGAGCCGCCGCGCTCGCGCACCCAGCGCGCGGACTCGGCCTCGCAGCGATCGACGAACGAGATGGCGTCGAGCAGCGCGTGCCGCTCGGTGATGACGAACGACGGCAGCCCCTGGCGCGGCGCCTCGGAGAGCCACAGCCGCAGCACCGCGTACCGCTCGCCGGGCTCGAGCTCGAGCAGCCGCGGGTCGAGGCCCTCGAGCCCCGCGCTGCCGCCGAGAATCCGCCGCGTGCCGACGACGTCGGTGGCGAGGACGACGGCCTCGTACGGCTTCGCACGCACCACGAAGCGCTGACCGTCGTAGTCGAGACCCGCGACGGGGGAGGACAGCTCGAGCACGACGCCCTGCTCCGACAGGCGCTCGCGCACCGCGCGCAGGAACGCCGCCTCGTAGTCCTCGGTCGGGTGGTCGTAGACGAGCCCGCCGGCGTGGCCCAGGTAATAGGAGTGGAAGCCCTTCACCAGCTCGGCCATCGACAGCTTGTCTTCGTTCGCGAAGAACGCGCGGGCGAAGGTGTTGAACGCCATCTTGAGGCGCGGAGGCAGCCGCGCGCGGCGATCGAGCTCGGCGAGGCTCAGGTGGTCGAGCTGGCGGGGCGTCGCCTCGGGGTCGTACTCGAGGAAGACGCCGAGGGCGTCGCGCGTCGGGGCCTTGAACGCGTCGCTCAGCGAGTAGAGGCCCTGCTCCGACATCGAGAGCAGGTTCAGCACCGGGGTCTTCTCGCGATCGTCGAAGGAGATCTGCGAGCCGCCGGGCAGCAGGATCCGGTAGTCGGAGATGGGCTTGAAGCGCTGCCGCACTCCGAGCGAATCCAGGAAGCGGTTCAGGTTGTAGTAGTGCCGGAAGAAGGCGTGGAACCCGTGGCTGACGTGCTCGGTGACACCGGGGCCGAGCTGCACCGGCCACGAGCCGACCTTGCCGCCGATGTAGCTCGCCGCGTCGTACAGCGTGACGCGGTAGCCGCGCGCGGCGAGCGTGGTCGCGGCGGAGAGCCCCGCGAGGCCCGCGCCGACGACGGCGACGCGCTTCGGCGTCTCGAGGCGCAGCGGAGCCCGCGTGTCGACGGCGTTCACCGCGACGCGATCGGGGCCGAGCTTCCAGCGGACGAGGCCGCGCACGAGCGAACGGCGCAGGGCGTAGAGCATGAGGGCGCCGCCCAAGGCCATGAGCCCGGCAGCCATCACCAGAGGGACGCCCTCACCACGCGCACGGCCTGCTTACGCGTGGGCTCGGGATTCGTAACCGCGATGGCGTGACGCGGGCGCCTTCCAACGCGACCTTCGTAAATCCGCACTGCGAGCGAGCCGGTAATCGACGGCCTCCGGCGCTCGAAGATGGGGGTGCGCCTCACCCAACCCCAGGAGAGTCATGACGATTCCATCGGCCCTGCTTCGTCCGCTCGCTGCCCCGCTGCGCTCCGACGAGGGCGTCTGGACTCCGGTGCCGGGTGAGGTCGAGGCCCGGCTCGGCAGGCAGATCGAGCAGCTTCGCGCCGTCATTCCGAGCGCAGGTCCGGCGCGAGCGCTGCTGCAGCGCGAGCTCGAGCGCCTCGAGGCCTACCAGGCGCAGCTCGTGCGAACGGGCAACCTGGTCCAACTGCCGCACGGCACCGACCCCAGGTCCATCGTGCGGCCCTCGCCGGCGCTGAAGGCCGAGCTGGCCAGGGTGCGCGACCAGACGCTCGAGGGGCTTCGCGCGAAGCTCGGGGACCCACACCGCTGGTACGGCGGCAGAGTGCCGGCGCTCGTCTCCGACGGGCTGGCACGCGCCCAGGGCGCTCGCGACGTCGAGGCGCTGCTCAGTCGTGCCGACGTGCGGAAGGCGCTGCTGGCGATGACCGACTTCGGCTACGAGCCCGCGCGGGAATGGTCTGACCTGCGCGCGGCGCTGGACGCGGCGAACCGGGCCTTCGGCCTGGCGCTGTGAGCCGCCGGCCCTGCTCGAGCTCAGAGCGACTCGAGGTACGCGATGAGCTTCGCCTTCTCGTCCTCGGTCAGCCCGTCACAGGTCATCGTGTGGCCAACGTCGCTCTGTGCGTAGACGCCGCCGTTCTTCCGCGGCACCCGGCAGAACAGCGCGTCGAGCCCGTCGACCGCGCCGTTGTGCAGGAGCCGCTTCTGGCTGAAGAGGCCGTTCATGCGCGGCGCCTTCACGCCGCGGGTGACGTTGCTCGCGTCGCCGCCGAGGCCGCAGCAGGGCTTCCCGTCTGCGCCCGGGTTGTAGATGGTGCCGTAGACGGCGTCGGTGCCGACCTCCGCGAACGTGAACACGCGGGCGCTCTCGCCGCTGGGGCCCGAGTGACAGTCGAGGCAGCCCTTCGTGACGAACAGCCGCGCCCCGTCGCGCACCTCGGCGGCGCTCGCGGGGCTCAGGTTCGGTGGCGCGCGCAGCGACCGCACGTACTCGGCGAGCGGAGCGAGCCGCTCGGGCGTCCACGAGCCGGCGCCGACGCCGATGGCCACGAAGCCGCCGAGGAAGTCTTCGAGCGACTGCACGCCGCCGTTCCACGAGAGCCGCTCGTGCGGCATGCCGGCGCTCGCGCGCTGCGCGGCGTCCGGCAGATTCCACAGCGAGATGATGCGGCTCACCGTCCACACGCCGTCGTCGAGCAGCGGCTTGGTGAGGAAATCCATCGTGCCGGGGTGAAGCGCGAGGAACTTCTCCTGCTCCGCGACCGAGAGTCCGGGGCCCGAGCCGGCGCCGAGCAGCGACAGCCCGACGAGGCCGGCTTCGGCGGTGTAGCCCATCTTCATCTTCGCGGTGGCCACCGGCGTCGCGAGCATCATGCGCACCGCGGGCGCGACCTCGGGGTCGTTCGCGTTGAACGACAGCGACAGCGGAGCGCCCAGCGTCACCAGGAACAGCCCGTACTGCAGCTTCGTGTTCGCGTAGCCGACCGCGAACCGACCGTCGGGCAGGCGCCCGAAGTGGCAGCTCGCGCAGGTGAAGGCGGTCGTCTCGACGGAGCCGAGCTTCCCGGTGGTCGGCGAAAGGCCGATGGGGTGCCCCTTCGCGCTGTCGGGGTTCATCACGAAGCCGAGCCGCTCGAAGCCTCTGCCGAAGAAGGTGTCCGCGAAGTGCTTCTGGTTGAAGTCCAACAGCGTGGTCGGCACGCCGACGGTGCCGAACGTCTCGTTGAAGAACATCCACTTTCCGCACCTGAGGCGCGTCGCCGGGTCGGTCGCTCCGGCGGACACCTGCGCGCACGCGTTCTCGAGCGCGGCGCGCTCGAGCACCTTCGCGAGGTCGGTGTCGACGTCGTGCGTGACCGACGGCACGTCGGGCCAGCGGCGCGGCGCGAGCTCGGCCGGGTCCTGCGCTCCGCCGCCGGCGCTCTGCACGCCACCGCCAACGCCGCCGCCGCCCGCTCCGCCCGCGGCTGCGGTGCCGCCGCCCGTTCCGGCGGTGCCTGCGTCGGCCGGCGGCGGGCGAGGCGCCGCGCTTCCGCAGCCACTCGCGAGAACTGCACTCCAGAGCAACACACGCAGCATGGTCGAGCCGCTCTGGCAGAGGCTCACCGGGCCGTCAATCGCCGCGCGCGAAATCCGAGTCCTGGTTCGAAACACTTCGCCACCCGGGCCGTACGCGTCTCCGGGAAGGCACCGACATGAGACGTGTCGCGGTGATCGGAGGCGGTCTCGGCGGGCTGACCGCCGCGGGAGAGCTCGCGCGCAGAGGCCACGCCGTCACGCTGTTCGAGCGGTCCGACCGGCTCGGCGGCAAGGCGCAGGCGGTCTCCCACGACGGCGTCGTGCTCGACACCGGCCCGACGCTGCTCACGCTGCCGCACGTCGTGCGCGAGGGGTTTCGCCGGCTCGACGCCGAAGACCTGCTGCCGCGCCTCGTCGAGCTGCCGGTGCAGTGCGACTACCGCTGGGCCGACGGCGCGCGCTTCCAGGCGTTCCGCGACGTCGACGCGACGGCCGCCTCCGCCGAGCGCTTCGGCGACGCAGACGGCGTGCGCTCGTTCTACGCGGCGGCGGAGGAGATCTGGCGCGCCGCCGGAGAGCCGTACCTCGAAGCCCCGCTCGACGGCACGCTCGAGTACATGATGCGCGTCGCGCGCCGCGGCCTCGACGCCGTGTGGAAGGGCGCTCGCCTCGGCACGCTGGCCGAGCTCGCCCACCGGCACTTCCGCTCGCGGCACCTGCGCGAGTTCGCCGGCCGGTTCGCCACGTACGCCGGAGCGTCTCCGTACCTCGCGAGCGCTGCGTTCGCGCTCATCCCCCACATCGAGCGCGCCTTCGGAGTCCACCACGTCGAGGGCGGCATGGGCGCGCTCGCCGCCGCGCTCGGCCGTGCGCTCGAGCGGCTCGGCGTCGGTGTTCGGCTCGGCGCGACGGCGTGCTGGCGTCCCGAGGGCCAGGGCTTCATCGCCGGCCCCGCAGGAGGCGAAGAGGCGTTCGACGCCGTCGTCGTCAACGCCGACCCGCTCGCGTCCGTCGGCAGAGAGCGCGAGCCGCTGGCGTTGTCGGGCTACGTGCTGTTGCTCTCGTGCGACCGCGTCGACCTGCCGCACCACACCGTCACGTTCGCGTCGAGCTACCCGGCGGAGTTCGCCGCCCTCTTCCGCGGGCGGGTGGCGACGGACGTCACGTTCTACGTCTGTCACCCCGTCGCGAGCGACGCGACGATGGCGCCGCCCGGAAAGAGCGGGCTCTTCGTGATGGTGAACGCTCCGCCGCTCGGCGAGGAGACCGACTGGGAGGCCCTGGCGGCGCGGCTGCGCAAGCAGTGTCTCGCGCACGTGAAGCATCTCGGCGCGCGCAACGTTCAGGTGCTCGGCGAACGCACGCCGGTCGACTTCGCGCGCACCGGGGCTCCGCGCGGCTCCATCTACGGCTTCCTGCCCCACGGCCGGTTCGGACCGTTCCGGCGCCCGCGGATGCGGTCGAAGACGCCGGGCCTGTTCTTCTCCGGCGGCGGCACCCACCCGGGCGGAGGCGTTCCGCTCGTGATGCTCTCGGGGCACTTCGCCGCGGAGCTCGCGAGCCGACACCTCGAGGGCAGGTAGTGCGCGTTGGCCGTCGACTAAGAGGTTGGAGGTCAACCGCGGCCCGCTGGTGCTACGACGCGCGCATGCGCCTCGCGTGGACGTTGCTGCTCTTCGCCGTGCCTGCCTGGGCGCAGGACTACGCCGACGAAGGTCCGCTCACCATCGCCGTGACCAGCGGCAGCGTCACGGTGCAACAGGTGGCGTTCCCGTACGACGTCTACGCGCCGACGACCGGGGGCCCGTTTCCGATCATCGCGCTGGGCCACGGCTTCTCGAACTCGAGGAACGCCATGCGGGCGTTCGCGCGCGCGCTCGCCACGCGGGGGAGCTTCGTCGTCGTGCCGCAGTTTCCGTTCCTCGACGGCAATCACGCGCGCAACGCCGACGCCATGCTCGCGGCGCTCGATGCGGTGGCGGCCGCCAACCCGACGCGCGTCGATGCCTCGCGCCAGGCCGTCGGCGGCCACTCGGCGGGCGGGCTGTCGGCGATGCGCGCCGCGCTGACCCGGCCCTCGTTGAAGGCCGTGGCCCTGCTCGACGCCGTCGACGGCAACCCGGCGTTGACCGCCGCGCAGCTCTCCGGCGCACGCTCGCCCGTGCTGATGCTGTTTGCGGAGCCGGCGATGTGCAACAGCCAGGGGAACAGCGCGGCCTGGTACGCGAACCTGTCGGCGGTGCCGCGCGCACGCTTCAAGGTGACGAGCGCGCTGCACTGCGACCCGACCGATCCGCCCGACCCCACCTGCACGTTCGGCTGCCCGGGCACCGACACGCAGCGGGCCCGGCGCTTCCGGCGCGCCGCGGTCGCCTGGCTGCAGTACTTCGTCTCGTGCGAGCTCGCGGCGCGCACGTCGATCGACGGGGCCGAGTTTCAGGCGAGCAAGGCGGCCGGCGCCCTCGGCGCCGAGCAGTTCGACGCCCTCCCCGCCGCTCCCTGCGGCACGGCAGATGGCGGCACCGGAGCCGGTGGCGGAGCCGGCGGTGGCACCGGCGGCGGCAGCGCAGGCGGCGGCAGCGCGGGCGGCGGCAGCGCAGGTGGCGGCAGCGCAGGTGGAGGCGGCGCAGGTGGAGGCGGCGCAGGTGGAGGCAGCGCAGGTGGAGGCAGCGCGGGCGGCGGCGACGCAGGTGGAGGCGGCGCAGGTGGAGGCGACGCAGGCGGAGGCAGCGCAGGCGGAGGCAGCGCAGGCGGAGGCAGCGCGGGCGGCGCCAGCGCAGGCGGCAGCGGTGGCAGCGCCGGAGGAGGCACCACCGAGCCCCCCCGTGGCTGCGGCTGCGCGACGGGCGGTGATTTGCTGCTCGTGCTGGCGCTGGTACCGTTCGTGCGGCGCCGGCGCGGAACGACTCCGCTCTGGCGGCCCCGTTCATGTCCGACCTTCCCTTCGACACCGACGAGGAGCCGACCTCGGGCGAGCAGATGCTCGCGTCGAACGTGTTGGTCGTCGACGACGAGCCGGTCGTGCGCGACGTGCTGCGACGCCTGCTCGAGCGCGAGACGGATCTGATCCTCTTCACGGCGGAGACCGCCGAAGCCGCGCTCGAGCAGCTGCGCACCACCCGCTTCGATCTGCTGGTGACCGACAAGAACCTGCCGGGCATGGGCGGCATCGAGCTCATCGCCGAGGCGCGGAAGCGGCAGCCGGCGCTCGAGGCGATCGTCATCACCGGCTACGCGAGCGCCGAGTCGGTGCTCGCAGCGCTGGGCGCCGGCGCGAGCGACTACCTCACCAAGCCGTTCGACGAGCTGGCGATCGTGCGCGCGAGGGTGCGCGCCGCGCTCGATCGCAGCGCCGAGCGCACGAAGGGTCGCGTCGCCGCCCGCGGTCTCGCCGCCGAGGCCTCGCGGCGGCTCGCTGCCGGTGAAGACGCCTCCGAGCCGGTGTGGGCAGCGCTCGAGCTCGCGCTGCGGGAGTACGAGCAGGCGCCGGCCCGCGCGGCGGCGGTGCCGGTGAAGGTCGTCGGTCGCGACGAGCTCGTGCAGCTGCTGCGCGAGGCGGGGCTGGCCGCCGAGTCCGCCTCACCCGATCCCGAAGCGCTCGGCAGCGCCGTCGTCGTCGTGCTCGACACCGAGCGCACCGACTGGCGGGAGCTCGCCGACGCGCTCTCGCAGCTGCCGTGCGAAGTCGTGCTCGTCGCGCGCCACGGAGCCGAGCTGCCCGACCTGCTCGAGGCGCTCGCGCTGCACATGGACCTGGTGGGCTTCGGCGGCGGAGCGATGAGCGGCCTCGCTCCGCGCGTGCAGGCGGCGGCCCTGCGCCGCGCGGTGGAGCGCGCGCAGGAAGAGCTCGCCCGCGCGCTCGAGGGCTTCACCCGCGCCGTCGAGCCGAAGCGCTGATCACGGCGCCGTGAACAGGCACCGGCTGTTCGGCTGCGCGATGTCGGCGAGCACGTACAGGTAATACGTGCGGCCGGAGACGAGCGCCGGCGCCGCGCCGCTCTCGGGGAACCGCTGCCGCGCACCGCCGGGCGTCACGCCGTACTTCACCGAGCCGCTCGCGAGCGGCTGGCTGCTCGAGGGGACGTCGACGCGCCACAGCGTGCCTTCGGGGAGGTCGAGGTTCGGCGGCACCGTCGGGTTCGCGGAGCCCGCCTCGAGCACGTAGACGTAGCGCGCTCCGCCGAGCAGCCAGCGCAGCGTGCCCTGCGCGTCGATTCCCTCGTCTGGCGTGCACGGCTTCGGGACGTAGAAGCGCTGGTCGTCGAGCGGTCCCGCGCCGTACGTCTTCATCGCGTACTTGTCCTTCGAGATGCCGCGGTGCTGAAGCTCGCCCTCGAAGAAGCGGACCATGCGCGCGTTGTCGGTGGTGGGGAAGATGGAGTGTGTGGGGTGCTGCGGCGTCGCGCGCGAGAAGCCGTTGTTCTGCTCGGGCGGGTAGGCGCCGAAGCCGACGGTGTCGACCCACCCCGCGCCCATCGCGAGCCCGCGCTCGTGGAACGAGTCGAGGAAGTTGGGGCCCGCCTCGAGGTACCAGTTCGACGCGCCCTGCGGCGCCTTCGTCGAGTGGCAGCACACGCACGCCGCCGAGCGGACCTGCGCCTTCACCCAGTCGAGCTCCTTCACGTACGCGGGGTCGTTCAGCCGCGCATCGGGCTGGCCGGCGCGCTCGGCCGGGGCGACCGGGTAATACGGACGCTGCGTGCGCACCTTCGAGCAGCTCGCGTAGTCCTCGAACGCGCGGCCCTCTTCGGTGGCGCCGGAGATCATCTCCCACGTGCAGACCTTGCCGCCGGGGCCCTTGCCGGCCGGCTCGCCGGGCTTCGGGTCGACGCAGGCGAGCGTGGGCTGCTCGAAGACGGGCAGCCCGGTGCCGCCGGTGCCGGGCTCGATGCCTCCGCAGGAAGGCGCGGGGTCGAAGATGCCGCCGCCGAAGAACTCGCAGCCGCGCTGCAGCGAGCTGCAGCTGTTCGCGTCCGAGCCGGGGAAGGTGATGCGCGTGAACGCCGGCTCTTTGCCGAGCACGCAGTAGCCCAGGTACTCGGTGATGCCGCAGCCCGAGCCCAGGACCACCTCGGAGCCCTGCCCTGAGCAGTCCTTGCGCGCGTCGTCGGCGGTCCACTCGCCGAGGTAGTCGCGGCACTCCTCGAGCTTGCTGAAGCGGTTCACGTAGGTGCAGTGCCCGACGACCTTGTCCGGCAGCGGAGGAGGAGGCCGGCGGCCGCCACAAGCGGTCGCAACTACGGCGATCAGGAAGGCGTGTCTCACGCCACGCTCAACGTCCGGTCGCGAAAAGCGTTTCGCCTACACGCCCTCGACGGGGTGGGTCCTGCGCTTCCAGGGTGCGATGCGCTGGATGACCCACTCCAGCACCGCGGCCCCGAGCGGCAGCTGCCTCGCCTCATCTGCGAGGGCGTGTCGGGCGGCGACGTCGAAGCTCAGCGGGCGATGCCCGCCCATCAGCGGCCAGTAGCTCGGGTCGCTCGCGTAGAGGTCGGTCCTGAGCCCCTCGACGAGCTCGCGCGCGATGGAGAGATCCGCCCGCGTCACCAGCCCAATCCAGTAGCTCGACAACCTCGGCGTGAGGAACGGCACCGCCACCTTGCGCGCCTCGAGTCCCTCGAGCGCGGCGACGTGCTCGAGCAGCTCGCGCCCGCTGAGCGCCTCGGGGCCGTCGAGGGCAAAGACTCCCGGAGGGACATCGTCGCTGCACGCCGCGTGAACCAGCGCCGCCACGACGTCTTCGATCGCGACCGGCTGAGAGCGATGCTCGAGCCAGCGCGGCAGCACCATCGCCGGCAGCCGCAGGCTCAGGTCGCGCACGATGCGGAAGCTCTCGCTCCGCGCCCCGACGATCATCCCCGCGCGGAGCTCGACGGTGGGGACGCCGCTCGCCCTGAGCACCTCTCCGACGCGCGAGCGGCTCGCGAGGTGCTTCGACGCCGCCCCGGTCGGCTGCACTCCGCCCAGGTACACGATGCGCCGCACCCCGGCGGTGCGCGCCGCGGCTGCGAAGCGCTCGGCGCTCTCGGCCTCGCGGGCGGCATAGTCGCCGCCGCCGCCTCGACGCCCCATCCCGTGCACGAGGTACAGCGCGGTGTCGATGCCCTCGAGCGCCGGAAGCAGCCGTTCGGGCTTCGACACGTCGAGCTGCACCCAGCTCTCGTTCGGGCTGGCGCTCCCGGTGTGCTCGCGGCGTGACGCGCACCGCACGTGCACACCGCGCGCGAGCAGCGCGGGCCGGGTCGCGCTGCCCACGAAGCCAGTGGCGCCGGTGAGGAGCACGGACCGCATGGGCCTTCTGATAGCGGCCGCCCACACCGTGCTTCAACGGCATCTGCGCCTCAGTCGACCGACGTCACCCCGAACGGCTCGGAGCGCTGCGTGAGCGCGCGAACGGCCCACAGGAGCGCGTCGTCGTGCCCCACGTGCTCGGGCAGCTCGTGCTGCCGCGCGCCCGGCACCACCGCGCGCGGATCATCCGGGCGATGGCCCGACGGCGCAGGTTGCATCACCGCGTCGGCCTTCGGGCTCGTCCGTACGTGCACGTACTGCACGCCCTGAGGCGGAGCCGGATAGCGGAAGATCTTCCCGCCGAGCTCGAGCGCGAACGGCTTCTTCGAGAACCACTCGGCGCGCGAGCTCGCCCGGTCGACTCCGCCCAGCGGCGAGGCGATGGTGACGACGACGACGACGGGGCGCTCACTGTCGCTCGGAGGCTCGAGCTGGTTCGCCGCGAGCGACGCGATCACCCCGCCCGCGCTGTGCGCCAGCACGACGATGGGCACGGAGCCGCCGGTGCACGTGACGAGCCGGTTGAGCCCACCGGAGAAGCGCGCCACGAGCGCATCGGTCTTCTCGTACATCGCCCAGCGGAACGCGAGCAGCGCGCGCGGCGAGAGCGAGGCCAGCGACGCGTGCACTTCGCTGACGTTCGGCACGTCTCCGCCGATGCCGTGCACCACCGCGACGATCGGGCCGGTGGCCTCAGCCGACAGGGTCGGGCACGTCGCGGAGCCGTCGAGCGCGACGGGCGTCCCCAGCCCCGGCGCCTGCGCCCGGTCCGCCTTCACGCTGTACCACCCACCGCGGAAGCAGCCGGCGGCCACGAGCGCCCACACCGCGACCGCTGCGCGAACCGTCATGGCGATGGTTATCCGCGGCCGGAGACGTATCGTCCTTTGCGAAAACCGACCGCGTTCTTTCGTTCAGACCCAAACGATTCTTTCGGGCGGGCCCGTTACGCCTCCCTGGCCGAGAGCAGCTGGGTGCGCAGGCTGTCGTAGCCGCGGTGCGCCCGAAGGCGCGCGGCCGCCTCGGTGATCCCGAAGGCATGGCCGAGCTCGGCGAACGACCAGCCCTCGACCTTGTGCAACAGGACGATGTCCCGCTGCGCGGAGGGCAGCTGCGCGAGGGCGGCCAGCAGCCGATCGCGCAGGACGGGGTCGGGCATGACCGCCGAGCGGCGCTCGGCCGCCCCCTCCTGGCGGGCGAACCTCGCGGCGTGCACTTCGCGTCGCCGCGCATCTCGCGCCGCGTTGCCCGCGATGGTGAACAACCAGGGTCGAACCGCGGTGCCGCGGCGGTACCTCAGACGCGAGCGCACCATCGACAGGAACGTCTGCTGCACCAGGTCGCGCGCCAGCTCGGGGTCGCGCACGAGCCCGCCGACGAACATCTCGACGGCGGCCGCGTGGCGATCGAACAGGCGCTCGAACGCGGCGTGGTCGCCGTCGACGAACCGCTGCATCAGCTCCTCGTCCGGCTCCTCGAGGCCCCGCCGTCTCGAATGTGACATGCGCCCGAACATTCCGAGCCGCCGCGCCGCCGCATCAGGCCCCGGTATCAGCCCTTCCGGTGCGGTCTTTCTGGTGCGGTCCTTCCGGTGTCATCCGTCGGGCCCGGCGCGCGGAGGCAGGGCGCTGACGCTCACGCGTCGAGGTTCTGCGCGAGCAGCAGCTCCAGCGCGGGGTGCTCGAGCTTCTGGTGCAGCGTGAGCGCGAAGTACGCCTCGCGCACCGTGAGCGGCCCCAGGAGCTTCAGGCGATAGAGCTGCTCGAGCTCGTCCTGCACCATCAGCGGCGCAGCCACGACGCCGCGCCCTTCCGACGCGAGCGCCTTGAGCAGCGCGCTGTCGTCGACCTCGGCGACCACCTTCGGGTGAACCTTGAGCCGCGCGAACGCCGCGTTGAGCGCCTGGCGCTGCGGGCTGCTCTCGAGCGGCAGCAGGAAGGGCGCGCCGTCGAGCGAGCCCGGGTAGCCGGACGACAGCTTCGCCGCGAGCTGGGGCGTGCAGTACAGCGCCAGCTTCGAGCTGCCCACCGGGTGCGCGTACACCCGCACCGGAGCATCGGTGGTCGGCGGCTCATCGGTCAGCACCACGTCGAGCGCGTGCGAGGCGAGCTCCCCCAGGAGCCGCTCGGCCGGCCCGTGCACCACGACCGTGCGGTGCGCGTCGAGCGCCGGCTCGACGAAGCGGCGCGTCACCAGGCGCGGCAGCGACGCCACCACGCCGATGCGGACCGGCACTGCCGGCTGCGCCTGGCCTCGAACGGTGGCGAGCACGTCCTGCCCCAGCGAGAAGATGTCGTCGGCGATGCGCGCCACGCGCTCGCCGGTCGGCGTGAGCTTGAGCTTGCGGCCCTGCTTCACCAGCAGGCGCGTGCCGAGGCGGTCCTCCACTGCCTTGAGCTGCGCCCACACCGTCGACGGCGAGACGCGCAGCTCTTTCCCCGCGGCGACGAGCCCGCCCCTGCGGGCCACGAGCCAGAAGCACAAGAGGTGGTGGTAGTTGAGCCATTCCATCGAAGGTCACCCTTAGAGCGGCATCGCCAGCGCCGCGGAGAGATCGGCCGCCGCGCGATGCCAGTCGGCCCGCGCGTCGACCTCGCGCAGCGCCGACTCGAACGTCGACGTCTCGCGCAGGTTCAAGAGGAACAGCGTCGAGTCGCCGAGCTCGAGCCGCCGGCGCTCTCCGGCCTCGAGGCTCCTGGCGAGCTCGACCTCCTGTCGCATCAGCCGCGCCCGCTCGACCGCGGCGCGCGACGCCGACAGCGCGTCCTTCACCTCGACCCTCACGCGCTCGCGCTGCAGTTGCAGCTGCAGCTCGACCTTGCGCTCGGCCGCGCTGGCTGCGTCGATGCGGCCCACGATCTGCCGGTACCAGAGCGGCACCTCGAGCGACACGAACAGCTCGACCTCGGGCACGCTGCGCTTCGGCTCGTCGCTGGGGCCGAAGTCCTTGCTCACCAGCGCCGAGACGTCGAGCGCCGGCAGCGCCTGGTTCCGCTGCAGCGAGAGCTCGACGCGCGCCTGCTCGCGCTGCGCCTCGAGGCGGGCGACGTCGGGCCTTCGCGCGAGCGCCTCGTCGAGCGAGGGCGGAGCGTCGGCGTCGCTCGGCGCGCCCAGACCCGCCGGCAGCCGGTCGGCGGGCACCTCGACGGGCGCGCCGTTCGCGTCGCGCAGGAACAGCGACAGCTCGTACGTCGCCTCTTCGAGCGAACGCTGCGCCGCGACGAGCAGCGACTCGCGCTGGACGATGGCGCGGCGGTTGTCGAGCGCGTCGATGGAGGGCAGGTCTCCGGTGCGCGCGCGCTCCTGAAGCTGCTGCTGCCGCGCCTGGGCGAGGTCGAGCAGCGTGCGCGCGAGCGCGCGGCGTTCACCCGCGGCCACCCAGCGCACCCAGCGCAAGGCGGCCTGGCGCTTGAGCTCGAGCCGCTGCTGCTCGACGCCGAGCTCCGCGACTCTTCGCCCGAGCTCGGCGCGCTCGATGCTGGCGCGGCGCCGGTCGGTCGGCCCGTTGCGCAGCAGCGGCACCGACAGCCCCGCGCGCAGCTCGCCGTGGGCGTCGGTGGCGCGCTCGCCGTAGTACAGCGGGAAGCTGCCGGCGCCGAGGCGGTAGCCCGCCCACAGGCTCGTGCCCCACAGCGGCGTGGGCACGTCGACCCACGCGTCGACGCGGCCGTTCGGGTAGCCGCTGTACGGCACCGCCGCGGCGCGGGCGCGCAGCTGCGGGTCGAAGGCTCCGCGCGCCGCGAGCGCCTCGGCGTCGGCCCCGTCGCTGTCGGCGAGCGCGCCGAGAATGGTCGGGTGGTGGCGCACCGTCGAGTCGAGCACCTCGGACAGCTCGAGCGGCGCGGCCGCGATTCCGGCCAGCACGCAGAACAGCGGCGCCCCGATCACTTCTTCGCTCCCGGCAGGGCCTCGCCCGGCGCCTGCAGCAGCGACGGCGGGAACCCCGAGAAGCGGCGCCACAGCTCGAAGCCCAGCTTCACCTGGTCGAGCAGCACCCAGGCGTTCACGCGCATGCCCTGCCGCAGGAACCGCCCCGACGGCCACGGCGCGTCGGCCGGGTCGGGCTGCACCACGACGCGAAAGCGGCCGCCGCCGTCGTCGTGCGAGTCGACGAGGGAGACGACTCCGCCGAAGGTGCCGACCGCGACCGAGGGCCAGCCGGTGAACTGCACCGCGGGCCAGCCTTCGAACTGCAGGCGCACCTTTCGACCCTCGGTGACGAGCGGCACGTCGTTGCCGTCGAGCCAGACCTCGACGGCGGGCTCTGCGGTGTCCGGCACCACGACCATGAGCGGGTCGCCGGCCTTCACGAACTCGCCGCCGACGCCGCCGAACAGCCGGAAGACGCGGCCGTCGATGGGCGCGCGCAAGACCTGGTTCGACTGCCGCGCGAGGCGCACCTCGAGACGGGCGAGCTCGGCGCTCGAGTTCGCTTCCTCGACGCGCGCGGAGGCCTCGCTCGCGCGGGCGTCGTCGATCAGCGCGTCGAGGTCGGCGCCGACGCGCAGGCGGTCGGCCTCGAGCGCGAGCGCCTCGGCCTCCGCGGCGGTGAGGCTCGCGCGCGCGCGGTCGACCTCGGTCGCGGTGCGCACGCGCTCGAGCTCGGCGAGCTCGAAGTTGCGCGTCGAGGTGAGCCCCTCGTCGAGCAGCGCCTTCTGCCGCTGGAAGTTGAGCTGCGCGGTCTTCAACCCGCCCTGGGCGGCCTCGAGCGCCTGCCGCGCAGCCTTCGTGCGCTCGGCGGCCATGGTGACGCGCGAGGCGGCGGCCTTCACTGCGGCGGTGCGCGAAGCCTCGAGCGAGCCCATGCGGCTGCCGATGCTCTCGACGCGCGCGCGCGCCGCGGAGATGCGCGCGGTGAGCGCGACGCGCTCCTGCTCGAGCCGCTGGAGGATGAGCGGATCGTTGTCGGAGATCTCGACCAGGAGGTCGCCGCGCTTGATGACGCTGCCCTCCCTCACGTGCCAGGCGTTGACCCGCCCTTCGATGGGGGCATCGACGTTCTGCCGGCGCTCGATGGCGGCGAACGCGATGACGCGGCCGGTGCCCTCGACCGACTGCTGCCACGGCACCAGGACCAGCGCGGCGGCCGCGGCCAACAGGCCCCCCGACAGCAGGCGCGCGAGCAGCCGGAGCGCGCGCGGAGTGCGCACGAGCAGCGCGGTGGGGCGCTCGACACCGGGCAGCTCGAGCGCGCTCATCGCGACTCCTCGATGCGGACGCACGCCTTGCAGAGCTCGGAGGCGGCATCGGAGCAGACCGCGATCAGGGTGTGCTGGCCGCCGTCGGTGACCGCGTGCACGCACGCGTCGCGCGCCGCCGGCGACAGGCCGTCGAAGAAGTCGTCGACGACGATGAGGCGGGGCCGGCCGGCGATGGCGCGGGCGACGAGCAGCTGGGCCTGCTGATCGAGGCTCAAGGGGTGGCCCGCGGCGCTCAGCGGCGTCTCGAGCCCGAGCGGAAGCTGCGCGACGGCCTCGGACAGCCCCACGCGCCTCAACGCCGCGCGCGCCTGCTCGTGCGTCACCTGCGCGCGGCCGACGGCGACGTTGTCGTAGAGCGAGCCTTCGAACAGGCCCTGCGGCAGCACCAGCGCGACCCGGCTGCGCACCTCGTCGAGATCCGCGCGCCGCGTGTCGATGCCGTCGAGCTCGACGCAGCCGCCGTCGGGCAGGTCATGCCCGGAGAGCACCTGCGCGAGCCGGTGGCGCGTGGCGCCGTGCGGCTCGACCACCGCGGCGCGCGCGGCAGACGGCACGGTGAACGTGAACGCGCGCGAGCCGGCCACCTGCGCACCCACCGCCACCACGCGCTTGCCGCTCTGGCCGCCGGGCAGGTGCTCGCCGAGGGGCACGTCTTCGAGCTTCAGGTCGACCACGCCGCCGACCTTCTCGGCCGAGACGGTGAAGTCGTACGCCTTCTCCAACAGCCGGCCGAGCTTCACCAGCGCGTCGGTGACCGAGGTGACGACGAGCTCGGCGGCGACGAGCTGCCCCAGCGTCAGCTCGTTCTTCATCACCAGCGCGCCGCCGACGGCGAGCAGCAGCGTGCTCGAGAGCGCGTGCAGCGCGAGCGCTCCGCTCATCTGGCCGAACGAGATGCGGAAGTGGGCCGAGCGCGCCTTCAGCCACGCGCGCACCCTGAGCTCGGCCTGCTCGCTCGCCCAGCGCGACGCCCCGCGGCCCTGAAACGCGTGCGGCACGCGCGAGAGCTCTTCGAGCCACTCGGCGATGGCGTACTTCGCCGAGCTCTCTTCGTACGCAGTCGAGAGCCCCCGCTTCCACGGCAGCACCAGCAGCGCCCCGACGAGCCCGGTCAGCGTGAGCCCGAAGGCCAGCAGGTACGGGTGGTAGAACGCCATCAGGACGAGGCCGGTGCCGGCCTGCAGCGTGACGGCGACGCCGTCGACCAGCAGCGCGGACGAGGCCTTCTGCAGGTTGACGAACTCGAAGAAGCGATTCGCGGCGTGGGGCCCGAACCGCTGCTGGCGCATCGCCGGCGAGAGCCTCGGGAAGCGGTACGCGAAGTCCAGGGCGGTGCGAACGAGCAGCCGCCGCTCGATGAACTCGACCACCCGCGCCTGCAGCGCGCGCAGCACCGCGGCGCAGCCGAGCGCCGCGAACAAGAGCAGCGAGAGGACGGCGAGCGGCTGGAAGAGCCCGGCGTACGCGACGATGTTGACCACCGCCTGCACCGCGATGGGCGTGGCGAGCGAGAGCAGGCCGACCGCGACGGCGTAGACGACGACCACCCACAGGTCGTCGCGCTCGAGGCGCATCAGGGCGGCGACGCGGGCGCCGAGGGCGTGCGCCCCGGGTTGCTGAGCGAGGGGGCTGAGCGGCGCCTGGGCCGCCACGCCCACCGCCTGCAGCGGGCCTTCCCCCGCGAGGCGCTCGAAGGCCGGCTGCTTGAGCCAGCCCTTCCCCATCACCTGCACGCGCGCGCCGGCGCGGTCGAGCACGACCAGGCACGGCTCGCGCTGGTCGTTGGCGGTCGCGATCACGAACGGCACCTGCGCGCCCTCGAAGGCCTGCCGGGCGCTGAGCGAGAGCCGCTGCGCCGAGAGCCCGGCGACGCGCGCCGTCGACTCCACCGCGCCGAGCACCGCGTCGCGGGAGACCCACTCGAGGCCGCCGAGCGCCTGCCGCGCAGCGCGCTGAACGTCGCCGACGGAGGACTCGAGCGACAGGCGCCCGCACAGCGCGTCGACCACGTCGACCACCGTCGCCGCTGCCGCGTCCCGCGCCCAGGCGTCGGGCCGCTCGGTCTCGAGCTCCCCCGTCATCGTCCGATCTCCGCTGCGGCAGTGCATACGCGCGAGCCCGTCGGACGTTTCGGGTTCCCGCAAGGTGGGCCGTGCTGTTTTCGCACTGCCACACGATGGCCATTCGCCGCACCCGGGTCCTTTGCGAAATTTCGGTCGACTCGTTTCGGATTATCGAAACCTGGCTGACGGCAAATCCCGACACGCCGGTGACGGCCGCCGCCGACACTGCACGGCCGAACAGTCGCGCCCCCGGGGCCTTGCTCTCGCCCACCGCGCGCGCCGCCCGGCTGGGCGACGTTTCGGCATGTGGAAATGAGCGGCACCCAACTTCGTCAATGCCGCAACGTCACCGCGGGCCCATGCTCTGGGGCATGGGCGACCTGACTGAGAACGACATGGCAAGAGCGCGGCGGAAGCTCGCGGGCATCGGCCTGACCGGCCCCGACGTCTACCTCGCAGAGCTGGTTCCCGCGGTGGAGATGGCCTGGGCCGACGGGTCGGTTCACCCTCACGAGCGCGCGCTGCTCGAGGCGTACTGCGATCACCTCGTCGAGCACCTCAACGCGCTGGCGGGGGCGCCGGTCTTCTCCGGGAGCCGCGCCCGCGCCGTCCTCGGCCGGCTGCTCGAGCGCCGCCTCAAGCCGCACGAGCGGCAGGACGCGCTGCTCGCGCTCAAGCTCAGGGCCGGCCGGACCTCGCACGGCATGGAGATGCTGCGCCGATCGATCGAGTGGGCCGAGGCGGTGGCGGCGGTGGCGGGCCACCCCGTGTGGGACTCGCGCGAGCTGTTCTGGCTTCAGACGATGCTGCGCACCTTCGAGGCCGAGCAGTGAAGAGGGCCGGGACGGCGCCCGACGCCCGCGCGCTCTCGTTGCCGGTGCGGCTCGAGGGGCTCGACGCCTACCTCGCCGAGCTGGTGCCCGCGGTCGAGATGGCGTGGGCCGACGGCGCCATTCAGCCCGAAGAGCAGCTCGCCCTGCAGGCCTACTGCTTCGAGCTCACGCGCGGCCTGAACCAGACCATCGGTCGAACCGTGTTCACCGCCGCCGAGGCGTTGCGCCTGCTCGAGGTGCTGATGCAGCGGCGGCTCCCGGCGCCGGCGCGCGGCGCGCTGGTCGACGGGTTGGCGAAGCTCTTCGCACGTGCTCCGCACGGGCCGATCGCGCGCGAGCGCATGCTCCACTGGTCGCGCGTCGTGGCGGAGGCGGCCGGCAAGCCGGCCTGGCACGAGGCCGAGGTGCAGTGGATGCGTACGCTGCGCGCGCGCTTCGACGTCCCGTGAGGGCGCGGGTTGCGCCGATTGTTACTTACCAGTAAGAAAGTAATGTATGGGCCGACCGCGCCGCATCACCGACGAGCAGATCGACGACGCCGCGAGAGCGACGTTCCTCGAGCACGGCGCGGCGGCGCCCGTCTCGCGCATCGCCGAGAAGCTGGGCGTCTCGCACGCGGCCGTCCTGCAGCGGGTCGGGTCGAAGGAGCAGCTGTTGCTCCGCGCCGCGCGCCCCGGCGTGCCCGGCATCATCGCGAGCCTCGAGCAGCCTCCGCCCCGCACCGGCCGCGCCGCCAGGCTCGAGCAGCTGCTGCTCGAGCTGCTCGAGTTTCACGAGCGCATTCTGCCCGGCATCGTCATGCTGCGGTCGACGGGGCGGGCCGCGTGGTCGCAGGCCGGTGAGCCGCCCACCCTCTTGCTCCGCGCGCGGCTCGTGCGCTGGCTCAAGCGCGCCGGGGTGCCCGCCGCCCGCACCGCCGCCGTCGCGGAGGGCCTGCTCGGCGCCATCGAGGCGCGCTGCTTCAACGCCTACCTGGGCGGCGCCAGCTTCGTCGCGCCTGACTCCCGCCGCTTCTTGCGCTCGCTCGTCACGGGCCTCGTGCCCGAGCTGCACGAAGGGAAGAGGCCATGAAGCTCGCCGTGCTCGGCGCGACCGGCAAGACCGGCCGCCACGTCGTCGAACGAGCCCTCGCGAAGGGTCACCCCGTGCGCGCGCTGGTCCGGGACCCGGCGAAGCTGAAGCTCACCCACCCGCAGCTGACGCTCGTGACCGGAGACGCCACCGACCCGGCCGCGGTGCTCGAGCTCGTCGACGGCTGCGACGCCGTCATCTCGGCGATGGGCGCGACCGATCGCACCGACGTCTGCAGCGCGGCGACGGCGAACGTCATCGCCGCGAGGCCGAAGCGCTACGTCGCCGTGTCAGGCGCCGGTCTCGACGTCCCCGGGGACCAGAAGAACTTCGTCGCGCGGGCCGTCTCGTTCCTGGTGAAGACGCTCTCGCCCGCCGTCTTCGCCGACAAGGTGAAGGAGCACGCGCTGCTCGCGAAGAGCGACGTGAGGTGGACGCTGGTCAGGCCGCCGCGGCTGACCGACAAGCCCGGCACCGGCACGTGGCGCACGAGCCTCGAGCAGTCCCCCGGCACGCACGTGCCGCGCGAGGACCTCGCGGCCTTCGTGCTCGAGGTCGTCGCCGACGACGCCACCATCGGCAAGGCCCCGTTCGTCTCCGCCTGACTTCGCCCGCGAAGCCCCGTACCTGGGTTCGATGAGCCCCGCGCGCACGGGCGTTACGTGCCAGCAGCTTACGAGCGCTCGATGGAACCCCACCAGATTCAGCCGACGTCGTCCCTCGGCGCGAAGTGCTCCGAGCGGTCGGTCGCGGCGAGCGTGGCGCTGATCTTCATCGGCGCCGGCTTCGCCTGGGTGGTGGTCACCGACTCGCTGCTCTACCTGCTCACGACCGACGCGGTGCTGATCGGCCGCCTCGAGACCGCGAAGGGCTGGCTGTTCATCGCGCTGGCGGGAATCTTCCTCTACTTCGTCACCCTGCGGTCGGCGGCGAAGCTGGCGAGGGCCCGCCGGACCATCGCCGCCATCATCGAGAGCCTCGGCGACGGCATCCTGCTCATCGGCCGCGACCACACCGTCACCCACGCGAACGAGGCGGCCTTGAAGATGCTGCGGGTCGGCTCGGCCGACGAGCTGCTCGGCGTCCACCTCGCAGAGCTCGGGCGGCGCTTTCGCGCCACGCGCCCCGACGGCACCCCGCTCGTTCCCGAGGAGCACGTGATGCGGCGCGCCGCCCTCACCGGCGGTCGGTACCGCCACAAGGCGGTGCTGCGGCCCCAGGGCGCGGACGAGGTCGTCGTCATCACCACGGCGTCGGCGGTGCTCGACGACCCCGAAGGCCAACCCGAGCTCATCGTCGGCATCATCCACGACGTCACCGAGCTCGAGCGCCTCGAGCGCTCGCGCAACGAGCTCGTCGAGGTCGCGGCCCACTCGCTGAAGACGCCGGTCACCATCTTGCGCACCAACGCCGAGCTGCTGCTGCGCCTGCGCGACGACACCCGCGTGCAGCGGTCGGCGGAGGCCATCGAGCGTCAGTGCAGTCGCCTGGAGCGGCTCACCGAGAACCTCGTCGTGCTCGCGCGGCTGCGGGCCGGCACGCTGCGGCTCTACCCCGTCGAGCTCGACCTCGGAGCGCTCGTGCAGCGCGTCTCGCGCGACATGTCTTCGGCATGGAGCGGCCACGAGGTGCAGACCCAGCTCGCCGCGGCGACCGCGAAGGTGTCTGCCGACCCCGAGCGGCTCTCGCTCGCGCTGCGCGACGTGCTCGACGACGCGCTGCGCGGCTCGGAAGAGGGACACGCGGTGAAGGTCGCCGTGCAGCCCCACGACGGGCAGATCGAGGTCGGGATCACCTACGAGCCGCGGCCCGAGGTCGAGCGCACGGCCGCGAGCCGCTACGACGATCTCGGGCTGCGGCGGCACATCGCCCAGTCGGTCGTCGAGGCGCACGGGGGCACGTTCCGCGAAGAGACGAAGGGGCAGGCCAGGACCATCTGGCTGGCGCTGCCCGCGAGGAGCTGACCATGACGGGGGACGTGCTCGTAGTCGAAGACGACCAGGACCTTCGCGAGGTGACGGAGCTCATCCTCCGCGACGCCGGCTACCCGGTGCGCACCGTGAGCAACGGGGCCCAGGCCCTCGAGGCGGCGGCGCAGGCGCTGCCGCAGCTCGTGCTGCTCGACATGGTGATGCCCGTGATGGACGGCTGGACGTGCGCGCGGCTGCTGCGCCAGCGCTACGGCCACGCCGTGAAGATCGTGGTCATGACCGCGGCCGATCATGCGGGCAAGCGCGCGCTGGAGGTCGACGCCGACGATGTGCTGCCCAAGCCGTTCGGGCTCGAACAGCTGCTCGCGACGGCGCACCGCTACGTCAGGACGACCGAGCAGGACGCGGCGGCCCCGTGACGTCGTCCGCCGACGGCGGGGAGAACGGCTCGAAGCTCGAGGCCGCGCAGAGCGCCACGATGATCGCGGGCACGACGAACACGAACCACCCGAACCACCACGAGAGGGGGACCATCGTCGCGGCGCCGACGGCGAACGACAACACCTTGCCGGCGCGGAACGCCGCGCCTTTCAGCGCGCCCGTTCGGACCTCGCCGTTGGCGACGAAGATCGTCCCCACGTTCACGCCGAGGTCCGTGGCCGTGCCGGTCAGGTGCGTGGTGCGCACGAGCCCTTTCGTGGTGCTGGCCGCGGTCGCGTTCTGAAGGCCCATCGCGAACGCGAGCAGCACGAGCACGACGACCGACGCGGCGGTCTCGGTCGCGCCGAACAGGCCGAACAGCCCGAGCGTGCCCAGCAGCGCGACTGCGGCGAGCACCATGACCTCGATCATCAGCGGCGCGTGAAAGCGCGGTGGCAGGCCCTTCTGCCGGCGCCCCTCGAGCGGCACCACCGACACCGCGGCGCCGACGATGAAGGCGAGGAAGACGACGAGCGCCTCGGCGACGAGCTGGCTCGCGGCGCGCATGCCCGTCGTCGTCACGCTGCCGGTGACGTGGCTCACGAACCGCTGCGTCGCGAGGAAGGCGGCGGCGTTGACCGCGCCCGCCGAGAACGCGAGCCCGAACCACGTCGGCAGGTGATTCAGCGAGAAGACGACGTCCGGTGTATGCACCTCGACAGGTGGACGCCGCATGCCCATCTTCAGTAACGGCTGAGCCTCACCGCCGCAGCTGACGGTTCACCGTGTCCAGCAGGGTGTCGAGGTTGAACGGCTTCTTGATGAAGTCGTCCCACTTCGCCGTGCTGCGCGTGCGCGTCGGGTTCACGCCGCTCATCAAGATGACGTTCGGCGCGCCGTTCTTCGCCTTCCGGATCTGCTCGAGCAGCTCGAGCCCCGACATGCGCGGCATCATCACGTCCGAGATGACGAGGTCGATCTGGTGCCCGCGCGACAGGAAGTCGGCGGCCTCGCGGCCGTCACCACAGACGGTGACGACGTGACCTTCGTCTTCGAGGATCGCGCGCACCGCCTCGGAGATGTCGCGCTCGTCGTCGACGACGAGAATCGCAGCCATCACCGGCCTCCTTTCTTGATGGAGGCCTTTCCGGCGAGCAGCTGCGGCTTGCCGCTGAGCACGCCTTCGTCGTCGAAGGGCCCCTTCACGACGATGCCCTCGTCGGTGATCTCGAAGTCGCAGATCGACGTGTCGTACGCGCTCTCGCGCATCTTCAAGATCGAGATGAGCCGATGGATGCCGGAGCCCATCTCCACGTACCGCAGGAGGATGACGCCCTCGTTCACCGTCGCCATCTCCGGGTTCGGCATGTCGACCTCGGGCTTGAAGAGGTCGAGCTCCTCCGAGATGACGGTGGTGACGTCGAGCATGCGCAGCTGGTTCGAGAACGCCGAGAGGAACCGCGGCATTCGGTCGGCGTAGACGCTCGCGGCGCGGAACCCTTCGACGCCGTCGATGAAGAGCCGGCGCTTCTGAGACCGGTTGTCCTCGCGCAGCCGCTCGAGCAGCTGCTCGGCGAGGGCGTCCATGAAGTGCTCGAGCGGAGGCTGCCAGATGAGCTCGATGAGGCCCTTCTTCACGTACTTCTTGAGCGGAATGCCGACGCGCTCGGCCTTCTCGATGAGGCGCGGCGGCGGCTCGTAGAACCCGAAGTACACGCCCTTCTGGCCGACGCGCGCGCCCTCGGCGAGGAACGACAGGCCGAGCATCGTCTTGCCCGTGCCGGGAGAGCCGAGCAGCGTCGTCGTGGTGCCCGACAAGAGCCCGCCCTTGAGCATCGCGTCGAGCTGCTCGACTCCGAACGGCATGCGGATGCGGGCCTCTGTCGCCGCCTCGGGTGGCTCGTCGAACTGAATCTCGGTGCGCGGGTGAATCTGCACGCCGTCGGCGTTGATCTCGACCTCGTGCTTGCCGAGCAGAAAGTCCGTGCCGCGGAACTTGTGGACGGTCAGCTCGCGCACCGCGCGCGGCCCGAACAGCTCGTAGCTGAGCTCGATGATGCCGTCGACGACGACGTGCTCGGCGACGTCGCCGCTCGGCTGCTTCCCGCTGGGGGACAACAACAGCGACGTCGTCTCGGTGATGCTCGCGAAGGACTGCAGGTCGTGCAGGAACTCGTCGAAGTCGTGCGTGTCCTTCGAGCACTTCTGCGCGACGTGCAGCCCGTCGATCACCATCAGCGTCGGCCGCTGCTCTTTGAGCAGCTTGCGGATCAGCTCGAGCAGGCCGCGCAGCCCGCCCTCTTTGAGCGCCTTGTACCCGCTGACGTAGTTGAGGTTCGCGGGGATGGCGGCCGCGTCGAAGAACGACATCGTCGACATGTGGCGCAACATCTTCCCGTGCGTCTCGGCGAGCAGCGTGAAGTACAGGCAGCGGCCCCTGCTTCGCCTGATGTGGTTGAAGCACGTCTGGTTCGCGAAGACGGTCTTGCCGCTGCCGGGCGGGCCGATGATGGTGTACGTGCCGCCGACGATGAAGCCGCCCTTCAAGATGTAGTCGAGGCGCGGGACTCCAGACTCGATGCGCTGGAGCCCCCCGACGGTCTTGCTCATGATGGTTGCCCCTCCGGGGTATCGAAGACGCGGTGTGTGGGTAACGACAGCTTGAAGATGGAGCCCCGCCCCGGCGTGCTCTCGACCTCGATCGAGCCGCCGTGCGCCTTGGCGATCTGGTTGCTGATGTAGAGGCCGAGGCCGAAGCTCTCGGACTGGCGCTTGAGCGTCGCGCGCTCGAAGCGGTCGAAGATGCGCTCGAGGTCGCCCTGCGAGATGCCGATGCCCTCGTCCTTCACCGCGACCTCGACGCGATCGTCGTCGCGCCTCTGGACCCAGACGGTCACCGGCTTGCCTTCTCCGTACTTCACGGCGTTCGACAGCAGGTTCTGCAGCACCTGCTCGACGCGCAGGCGGTCCCAGTAGCCGATCAGCGGCTCGCTCGGCTGGAGCACGAGCGTGCAGCCGCGCGCCGCCGCGAGCGCACCGAACCGCGCCACCACCTCTCTCATGGCCTCGGACAGGTCGAAGGCCTCGAGGTCGAGGAACATGCGACCGGTCTGGATTCGGGTGACGTCGAGCAGGTGCGTGAGCATGTGAGACAGCCGGCCGAGCTGGGCGACCATCGGCGTCAGCGACGCCTGCACGCTCGCGGTGTCGACCCTGCCGTTCGGCTGCTTGGCGACCTTGCGCAAGAGCGACTGCAGGTTGAGCTGCAGCGCCGTCAGCGGGGTGTTGAGCTCGTGCGAGGCGATCGACAACAGCTCGTCGCGCACCTGCAGCGCGGCGTTGAGGTCCGACTCGGTCGCCCGACACAGCGCCAACGACACCATCGCGGCGTAGCCCGAGGCGATCGAGCGCTGCTCGGCGTCGAGCAGCTTCTGGCCGTCGAACGCGAGCGCGAGGTAGCCGACGCGGCGCTCTGCCATCTGCAGCGGGAAGAGCGCCACCGACTGCGTGCCGTACAGCGAGGCGATCGCGTTCTCGCCGGCGGAGGCGACCTCGCCGTCTCTCACCTTGCGCTCGTAGACGTCGCCGCGGCGATGCCAGACGTCGACGCGTGCGGCCCCGGTGAGCGCGGTGGCCTGGCGTGCGACGACGTCCTCCAGCGCGCTCGGCTCGACGGCCGTCAGCTCTTCGGCGAACCGGGGGAAACGTCTTGCTGCAGCTTCTGAGGTGAGGTCCCTATGTGCGTCGGGCGACATTCGCGCAGGCAAGGTTTTCGTAACCGCGATCGATTGCTTTGCACGATCAACGGCGTTCCCGACCTGTAACCCCGGGGGAACATCCCTCATGGGAAACGGTGGGTTGCAGCCGGGTGGAGACGCCGGGAGAGCCTCGCCGAGGGTGGTCGAGCTGCCGCGGAAGTGCGCCGCGCGCTTTCCGGAACGTCACGAGATGTGACGTGAGGAACGGCTTCGCCGAAGGGGGTCGGTGAGCCCGGCGGTTGCACGTTGCGCCGCGCTCCATGACGCCCAGCCTGCTGCTGCTGCTCGCTTCGCTGCCGGTCTGCCACCGTCGCCGAGCGCATGCTGCGACAACCGGTCGTGGCGCTCGCTCCGACCTACTTGCTGATGGGAAGGCCGGCCGACTTCCAGCCCTTGAAGCCTTCGACCATCACGGCCACCTTCTTGAACCCTGCTTCAGCCGCCCGACCGGCGGCCGTGTGCGAGGCCGTTCAAAGTCGATTCGAGCAGTAGAAGACGAGCTGCCGGTCCTTGTCCTCGCCGAGCAGCTTCACGTCGTAGTCCTTGTACGAGGGCAGCAGCACCGCGCCCTGTACGACGCCGTTGTTCTGGCGGAACGAGTCGTTGTTCGCGTCGAAGACGGTCGCCGAGCCTTCCTTCATCCACGTCGAGACCTGCTCGACGGTCGCCTCGTTGACGCCGGCGTGATTCTTCGCGCACGCGAGCAGCAAGAGAACGGCGGCGGGGGCGAGGCGCTTCACGCGTCGAAAACTAACACGCGCGCCCTGATATGCACGCCAGTCGATGGAAGCGCACCTCGTTCAGCTCGATCGCGAACACCCGGGCTTCCGCGATCTCTCGTACCGGCGGCGGCGCGACGCGATCGCGCAGCTCGCGCAGGCGCACCGGCCCGGCGAGCCGCCCCCGTTCGTGCAGTACACCGACGAGGAGCACGGCGTCTGGCGCACCGCGCTCGAGCACCTCGAGCCGCTGCACGCGCGCTACGCGTCTGCGTCGTTTCGCGAAGGCTGGGGCGAGGTGCGGCTGCCGGTCGACCGCGTGCCGCAGCTCAGCGAGGTCGGGGCGCGCCTGTTCGCCGCGCGCGGCTTCCAGTACCAGCCGGTCGCCGGCCTCGTCACTCCGCGCGTCTTCATGGAGCGCCTCGCCGACCGCTGGTTCCTCGCCACCCAGTACATGCGACACCACTCGATGCCGCTGTACACGCCCGAGCCCGACGTCATTCACGAGCTCGTCGGCCACGCGCCGCTGCTCGCCACGCGCGAGCACGCGGAGGTGAACATGCTCTTCGGCGCCGCCTCGCGGGTGAGCGACGACGCGATCGTCGAAGGGCTCATTCGGCTGTACTGGTACGGCCTCGAGTTCGGGCTCGCGCGCGAGGGCGGCGAGGTGCGCGCGGTGGGCGCAGGGCTGCTCTCCTCGTTCGGAGAGCTCGGCCGCTTCGAGACCCACGCGAAGCTGCTGCCGTTCGACGTCGAGACGGTGAAGCGAACGCCGTTCGACCCCACCGCGTACCAGGGCACGCTGTTCGTCGCCGAGAGCGAGCAGGCGCTGCTCGACACCCTGCGGGGGGCGCTCGAGCCGTTGATTCGCTAATCTGCCGGTCGTGGTGCTCCGGTTCCTCGCCGTCGCGGTGGTGTGCAGCGCGTGCCAGTGCACGGTCCCGTGCGCCACCTCGAGCGAGTGCGGCTTCACCGACGTCTGCCGCAACGGAGTCTGCGTGCCAGGGGGCTCGACCGGCGGCGCAGGCGGCTCGTCGGGCACGGGCGGCGCGGGCGGCGGCGCCTCGTCGGGCACCGGCGGCGGCGTGTCCTCCGGCACCGGCGGCGGAGCCACCGGAGGGACCGGCGGCGGCATGTGCACGCCGTCGATCGTCGCGAAGCTGCGCGACTTCCGCGACTCGCACCCCGACTTCGAAGCGACGATCGGCACGAAGCAGGGCATCGTCCAGAGCACGCTGGGCGCGGACAAGAAGCCGGTCTACGGGCCCGAGCCGCAGACGGCGCCCATCGTCACCACCGGCCAGGCGAACTTCGATCAGTGGTACCGCGACGTCGCCGGCGTGAACCAGGCCGTGACGGTGACGCTGCCGCTCACCCTCGTGCCGCCGAAGAGCTACGTCTACGACAACTCGAGCTTCTTCCCGCTCGACGGGATGGGGTTCGGCAACGAAGGGCGCGCACACAACTTCCACTTCACCACCGAGATTCACGGTGAGTTCACCTACGAAGGTGGAGAGGTGTTCACGTTCCGCGGCGACGACGACGTCTGGGTCTTCGTGAACGGCCGCCTCGCGCTGGATCTCGGCGGCGTGCACAGCGCGCTCAGCGGGACCATCGACTTCGATACCCAGGCGAGCGCGCTCGGCCTCACCCGCGGGCAGCGCTACCCGCTCGACGTCTTCCACGCCGAGCGCCACACGACCGAGTCCAACTTCCGCATCGAGACGACGATCGGCTGCCTGACGCCGGTGACCATCAACTAGCCCCGCCGGCGCCTTATTTTTATAAGTTGTGTCAGGATTCGGCCTCGTAATATTCGGTGCGGGTATGGACCCTACCGATGAACGTCTCGTCACGCTGCTGCAGGAGAACGGCCGCGCCACCCAGCTCGAGCTCTCGAAGGAGATCGGCCTCTCGCAGCCGGCGACGGCCGAGCGCATCAAGAAGCTCGAGGAGCGCGGCGTCATCCTCGGCTACTCCGCGCGCGTCGACGCCGCGAAGCTCGGCAAGGACGTGACGGCGTTCGTCGGCGTCAGCATCGAGCACCCGAAGTACTTCGATGCGTTCGCGAAGAAGGTGCTGGCGCACCCCGACGTGCTCGAGGCGCACCGCGTGGCGGGGAACGATTCCTACCTGCTCAAGGTGAAGACCCGGAATACCGCCAGCCTCGACAAGTTGCTGGTCGAGGAGCTGCGCACCATCGCCGGGGTGACGCGCACTCACACCACCATCGTCCTCGCTTCGGTCAAGGAGACCACGGAGGTTCGGCCATGACGCTCACCCTCGCCCGCCGCACGCGCGGCATCACTGCCTCGGCCGTGCGCGAGATCTTGAAAGTCGCCGAGCGGCCCGACGTCCTCTCGTTCGCCGGAGGCCTGCCCGCTCCCGAGCTGTTCCCCATCGACGCCATCGCGCGCGCGCACGCGACCGTCTTCGCGCGCGAGGGGGCCTTCGCGCTGCAGTACAGCACCACCGAAGGCTTCGGCCCCTTGCGCGAGTGGATCGCGGCCGACTTCCGCCGCCGCGGCGTCGACGCGAGCGCCGGCACCGTGATGATGACCGCCGGCTCGCAGCAGGGCATCGACCTCGTCGCGCGCGTGCTGCTCGACCCCGGCTCGGTCGTCGTCGTCGAGAACCCGAGCTACCTCGCCGCGCTGCAGGTCTTCGCCGGAGCCGAGGCGCGCGTCGTGCCGGTCGCCACCGACGACCAGGGCATCGACGTCGCGGCGCTCGCGAAGGTGCTCGCCCGCGAGCCGGTCCGGCTCGTGTACCTCGTGCCGAACTTCCAGAACCCGCGCGGCACGACGCTCTCGGCGCCGCGCCGCCACGCGCTGATGAGCCTCGTGCAGGCGCACCAGGTGCCGGTGCTCGAGGACGACCCGTACGGGGCGCTGCGCTTCCGCGGCGAGGCGCTGGCGCCGCTCGCCGCGCTCGACGAGAGCGGGCTCGTCATCTCGCTCGGCACGTTCTCGAAGACGCTGGCGCCCGGCTTGCGCCTGGGCTGGTTGCACGCCGCGCCCGCGCTGCTCAAGCACCTCGTCGTGGCGAAGCAGGCCTGCGACCTGCACTGCGGCTCGCTCTCGCAGCGCGCCGTCGCCGAGCTGCTCGCGACGTTCGACTTCGACGCGCACCTCGCGACGCTGCGCTCGGTGTACGGCGAGCGGTGCGACGCGATGCTCGCCGCCCTCGAGGCGTCGTTCCCGCGCGGCACGCGCTTCACGCGGCCCGAGGGCGGGCTGTTCGTGTGGGCCGAGCTGCCCGGCGACGTGGACACCGAGGTGCTGTTGCGCCACGCGGTCGACGAGAAGGTGGCGTTCGTGCCGGGCGCGCCGTTCTTCGCGTCGGCGCCGCGGAGGAACACGCTGCGGCTCAACTTCTCGAACCGCACGCCGGAGCTGATCCGCGACGGAATGGCCCGGCTGGGGCGGGTGATCGAAAACGCTGCACTCCTGCAGCCCGTGCGGGGTCATGCATGCTGACGTGTCCGCCCTCCGCTCGATGTTGTTCGGCGCCGCCGCCCTGCTCGTGACGAGCGGGTGCACGGCCCACCTGCGGCCGAAGCCCGAGCTGCCGCCGGTGAAGGGCGGGAAGCTCAAGCTGCGCGCCGCGCTCGTCGTCCCCGAGGCGATGGAGAAGAAGAGCGACGACCTCGGCAAGTTCGATGGGCTCGGCTCGTTCGCGGTCGACACCGGCGAGGCGGTGCTGCCGGCGGTGAAGGGCGTCTTCGGCGAGACGTTCGAGACCGTCGAGGTGGTGCGGACGCCCGAGGCGGCGAAGCTCGCCGACGTCGTGGTGAACCTGAAGACGCTGAAGCTCGTGCACCCGAACGGGTACCAGCTGCGGTTCGACCTGCGCACCATCGTGACGAAGCAGAACGGGGACTCGGTGATCGACGCGTCGTACGCCGAGGTGTTCGACGGGCTGAAGAAGCCGGCCGCGACCGATGCGCTGGTGACGCCGACGGAGAAGACGGTGTCCGAGGTGCTCGCGCGGCTGTCGGCGGACCTTCGCGGCGCGCTCGGCGCTCCGACCGGTGACGAGGTCGCGGACTTCTCGGATTACCCTCCGCCGCCTCCTGCCGCGGAGGAGGCTGCTGCTCCGGCGCCGATCGTGGCCGAGGCGCCGCCTGCGCCTGCGCCCGCGCCGCCGGTCGAGAACGTCGTGGTGGCTCCGGCGCCAGCGCCGGTGAAGCCGAAGAGCAACGCGGGGCGGGTCGCGCTCGCGGCCGGCGGGGCGGCGCTGTTCGCTGCGGGGTATGCGGCGCCTCCGCTCGCGGCGATGTTGTTCAACGTGCCGGGCAACACCGAGCTCTCGTGGATTCCGGTGGCCGGCCCGCTGCTCGCGCAGCTCTCGAATCCGTTCCTGGCGCAGGATCCGCAGGCGCTGATGGTCTCCATCGCGGGCACGGCCGGCCAGGTCGTCGGGCTCGCGATGCTGGTGGCGGGCATCGCGTCCGGCGGTGGCAGCGCGGCGCCGGCGAAGGTGACGGTGCTGCCGACCATCGCGCCCGGGGGCGTGGGCCTCGTCGTGGTGCACTGATCGAGCTTTTGCGAAGGTGTCTCCGTTCACGCTGAGCGGAGGCACGCGAAGCGGGCCGCAGTCGAAGCGGGCCTCGCGTCGGCTTCGGGCCCCCTTAGACTCCGGAGCCCTTCGGGCTCCACCGCTCAGGGCGAACGGAGCTGCGAATGGGCCGCGTATTCTGATCGACCCTCTCAGGGTGAACGGCGCTCCTTCTCGCTCTCTTCTCGCCGCCTCTTCCCTTCGGCCACGCACCGGTCGAGCTGCCCCTTCAGCATCTCGTACGGCAGCCCGAGCTCCATGGTGAACGAGGTGCCGCCGCCCTTGGGCGCCAGGATGCGCGAGAGGTCGAGCACGTCGGCCTGCGCCGTCTTCCCCTCGGCCATGGCGCGCGCCCGCGCGGCGGCGATCGCGCCACCGAGCATGCGCCTGAGCTCGTCGACCTGCTTCGGGTCGGCGCCCTTCACGTCCGCCACCATGCCGACGTCGTGCATCGCGTCGACGTGCAGCGAGACCGACTGCGCGGCGGTGCGGATGAAGTCGGCGAGCTTCGGGTCGGTGCCCTCGAACATCTTCGCGAAGCCCTCGGGCTTGAGCACGCCGTACATCTCTCCGTACGCGTCCGAGTCGCGCAGCACCGGCTGCTGATCCGCCGCCACCCTGCCCTCGAGGCGATCGATCGCCTGCTTCACCTCTTCGGCCGAGCCGATGAGCAGGGTCTGGTTCCTCCACACCGCCGAGGTCTCCTCTTCGCCGTTGCGCTTGGTACGCCGCGAGAGGCGCGCGTCGCCGTAGCGCTCGTCGCCGCCCAGCTGCAGGCCGCTGAAGTCGCCGGTGACCATCAGCGTGTCGTCGAACAGCGAGATGCGGTCGAGCTGCGTGAGCGGATCGAAGCCGGCGTCGCGCACGCGGCCGAGCGCGTCGGGCGAGTCGGCGAGCAGGCAGGCGATCATCGCCTCTCCGAGATCGCTGTTGCGGATGGCGTTGGCCTCGACGACGACGGCGACCTGCTTCACCTCGTGCGGCAGCGCCGCGAGCACCGTGTCCTTCGGCCGCGGCGGCGGCGCGTCCGGCACCGGCGCCACCACGATGGTCGGCTGCTGCGGCTCGGGGTCCTTCGGGCCGATGCGCTGCCTGCCCCGCTCGCGGTCTTCTTTGTCCGGAGCCCGCGGCATGCGCACCTCGGGGCCGCGCACGGGCTTCGGCGCCTCGCCGGACGTGAGCCAGGCGCCGAGCGCGAGCATCACCAGGGCGGCCACGAGGTACGGCCAGGGTCTCTTCTTCACGGGCTCAGAAGTCCTTCCGCTCGAAGATGAACAGCGCGACGAGCAGGATGCCACCGCTGAACAGGCAGGCTCCGCCGACCAGGCGCCAGAGCTCGGCGGTCTCGAAGGCGTGCTCGCCCGAGACGAACGCCGCGCGCACGGCGAGCGAGCCGAGGCGCGGGATGGGCACCATCGCCCACTCGAAGACGAGCCGGCCGAGGCCCGGGTCGATGGCCTTCGCGATCGAAGCGCGCGCGCTCGAGACGACGCCGAGCGTGACGGTGGCGAGCCCCACCGCCGCGGAGAACGCCGCGCTGCGCACCAGCACCGCCGCGAGCATCATCGTGGCGTACACGGTCGCGAAGACGATCACGCCGATGAGAGCACCGGCGAGCATCTTGAAGTTCCAGACGCCCGTCTTCGCGCCGAGCAGCACGATGAGGCCGACGGCGCCGTACGCGGTGGAGATGATGGCGACCGTCAGGCCCCCCGCCCACGTGCCGAGCAAGAGCTGCGCGCGCGTCACCGGCAGCGAGAGCAGGTGCTCGATGCGGCCCGGCGAGAGCAGGCTCGGCGCGAAGTCGCTGCACGCGACCGAGAGGAACAGCGCGCCGATCATCGCGGCCGCAACCGTCGTGCCCATGAACAGCGGCCCGAGCGCGGACGACGCCGTGCGGATGTCGGAGAAGAGGACCTCGCCGAAGAGGCTGCTGCCCGCGATGGCTCCGTCGACGACGTCGAGCTGCAGCGAGAAGCCGAGCAGCACGAGAACGCCCGTGATGGTGAGGAAGAGGCCGAGGAACCACTTCCGCCACGCGGCCTCGCGGAGGAGATCGAGGGCGACCTGGGTGGCCTTCAGCAAGAGCGCCTCTGACTTCCCCCGTTCACCCTGAGCGGAGCCTGCCCTGAGCTTGACGAAGGGTCGAAGGGGGCCCGACGCCGACTCGCGGCCCGCTTCGACTCCGGCCTGCGGCCTCCGCTCAGCGTGAACGGAGGCGTCATCGCACCGATTCCCTCAGCAGCTCCTCCAGGTCCCTCGCCGCCGGCTCCAGCTTCACCAGCAGCGCCCCCGTGGCGCGGACGCGATCGATGAGCGCGTTCAGCTCGGCCGGCTCGGTCACCGCGCACCGAAACCGCGGGCCCTCGACGCACTCGAGCCCCAGCGCCGCGAGCGCGGCGGCATCGAAGGCGCCGGCGAACGTCAGCTCCCAGCCGCGGGCCGCGGCCTTCAGGGCCTCGAGCGTCCCGCTCTGCACGAGCTTCCCCTGGTGAAGAATCCCGACGTGGTCGCAGACGCGCTCCGTCTCCGCGAGCAGGTGCGAGTTCAAGAGCAGCGTGGCGCCGCGGGCCTTCTCCTGCAGCAGGAGCTCGCGCACCTCGATGCGGCCCATCGGGTCGATGCCGTCGGTCGGCTCGTCGAGCACGAGCAGGTCCGGCGCGCCGAGCAGCGCGGCGGCGAGCCCGAGCCGCTGCCGCATGCCCTTCGAGAAGCCGCCGATGCGCCGCCCGGCGGCCCTGCTCAACCCGACGCGCGCGAGCAGCGCGTCGATGGGCGCCTCGCGCAGGCCTTTGAGGGTGGCCACCGAGCGCAGGTACGCAGGCGGCTTCCACGCGCCGGGCAGGTGCAGCCGCTCGGGCAGGTACCCCACCCGCTCGCGCGCGGCGACGTCGTCGGGCGGGCGGCCGAGCACGCGCACCTCGCCGCTCGACGGTCGCGCGATGCCGAGCAGCAGCTTGATGAACGTCGTCTTGCCCGCGCCGTTCGGCCCGATGAGCCCGAACGCGGCGCCGCGGGGAATCTCGAGCGTCATCGCGTCGAGCGCGCGCACCGGCTCGGCGCCGAGCCGCGCGTACGTCTTCGACAACCCGACCGCAGCGACTGCCGTCATCGCACCAGCGTGAAGCGCGCGACCAGGTCGGTACCGATCTCGAGCACGTCTCCGTCGCGCAGCGGGTACTTGTCGACGGGGCGCCCGTTGACGAGCGGCGGCGGCGCGTCGCCGAGGCTCGCGACGAGGAAGCGCGCTCCGTCGGCGCCGATGACGTGGCTGCCGATGACGTAGGTGCCGAACAGCTGCGAGACCGCCTCCGTCCGGCCGAGCTCGACGCGGCGCGAGGTGACCGAGACCTGGTCGCCCGCCTTGAGCACGTCCTGGTTCTCGGCCTTCAAGATGGAGAGCACCGCGTCCCTGAAGTAGCCGACGTGCGCCTTCCGCTCCGAGCGGGCGAGCAGCAGCTCGACGGCCTCGCGCTGTGCGACCGGCACGTCGCCCAGCGACACGAGCGTGACGGTGTCCGGCAGCTTCACCGCCGAGAGCGCCTGCAGCCCGTCGGCGATCGAGAGGCGATCGCTCGAGACGTCGAGGGTCAGCTCGCGCAGGAACCGCATCACTGGCAGCGCGACGAGGTGCGTGAGCGCCTGCTCCAGCGACGCGAACACGCCGAGCGGGTTGCGCAGCACCGCCTTCACGGCGAGGCCGTGGCGCCACTCGACGTTCAGGCGGCCCGCCTCGTAGAGCAGCGCGAGCACGCCGAGCCAGCGGGCGTCGTCGTCGTCCGCGCCCGAGCGCGCGCGCGCGAGCCGCTCGCCCAGCGGGTCGCCCTGATCCAGCAGGAAGTCGGCGTAAACGCGCAGCAGCTCCTCGTCCCGCGGAGCCGCTCGAATGGCGGCCTCGAGCGACGGCGACCGCGCCTCGACGAGCTGGGCTTCGAGCACGCGGAAGATGGGGCCCTTCGTGAACGAGACGACGTCGCGGTGCTCGAGCTGAAGCTCGCGCTCCTCGACGGCGCGGCCGTTCACGGCGCAGTGGTGCTTCGTCGGGTGGTAGTGCAAGAGCCGCAGCCCGCCGGCGCGCTTCTCGATGCGGCAGATCTCGCGTGCCTCGTGCGGAGGCGGGTAGCGCAGGCGAACGTTTCCCTCGAACCCGAAGGTGAGGCCCATCTCGGGCACCGGCTCGACTCCGCCGACCGGCAGCGAGTGGCCCTGCACGACGGCGCCCGCGCCGGTGGGAGACCAGATCAGCTGGAGCGCGGGGAAGTGCACGTTCGCCTGGAGTCCATCACTCCATGACGAAGCGGAACAAGAGGCCGGGCGCCGGCTCGAGCAGATCCTGCGGACGCATGCGGTGATGTGTGCAGCGCCGGCCGTTCACGTACAGCGGCAGCTCGTTGCGCCGGCGATCGGCCGCCATGTCTTCGGCGACCCAGAGGCCGTTCTCGCGATCGAGCCGCAGCGCGACCTGCGACGACGGGCTGCCCTCGGGCGCCTCGAGCGCGAACGCGCAGTCGTCGGTAGGGCCGACGAGGTTCGCGCCGTCCTCCATCAGCTTCCGCTGCGCTCCGAGCTCGAGCCCGGTGACGGTCACCCCGGGCGGAGTGGCGAGCAGCTGCAGCCACGCCGCGCGCGCGACCCAGATGGGCCCGGTGCGCAGCTTCGGGTGCGTGGTGGTCGAGCGGCGCCAGACGCCCTCGAGCTGCGGGCTCCACATGACGCCGGGGCTCGGGCCGAAGCGAACCGAGTGCACGAGCGCGAGCGGCTTCGCCTTGGCGAGCTCGTCGAGCGAGGCGACGATGGTCGAGAGCACGTCCTCGTTGCGCTCGACGCCGCGCGTGTACGAGAGCGCGTCGACCTCGAGCTCCTCGATGAAGCGCGCGAGCGGGTGCTCGAGCAGCATGCGCCACGCGAGCGTCCACATCATCGGAGGCCACTGGCTGCGATTGCGCAGCACCGCGCGGCGGATGAAGCCGTGCCTCCACTCGACCTCGAGGCTGCCGTCGACGAACTCGCGCGCGAGCGGGCCGAGCGCCTTCGCGTCTTCGGCGACGTCGGCGCCGCGGCCATGCGCGATGCGCTCTCCGAGGGGATGCCCGCGCTCGAGCAGCGCGTCGGCCCAGACGCGCCAGCGGCCGTCTTCGTGCGGAGCGTCGAGCACCTGCCGCACGAACGGGTCGGCCTCGTCGAGCTCGTACGAGGGCCCACCGGGGACGCGCAGCACGATGCCCCAGGGGAGCTCGATCCAATCGCCGGGCGCGAGCTCGGCCTTCTCGAAGCGGCTCACGCCGTTCAAGAACGTGCCGTTCGTCGAGCGGAAGTCTTCGATGTACATGCGGCCCTTCTCGATGAAGAGCCGGCAGTGCTGCCTCGCGATGGTGCCGAGGGGAACATTGACGTCGGCCGACGGCGAGCGACCGACGACGCCCCCGAACGGAATGCGCCGGCCCCGCTCGAGGGTGCCGTCGGGCGAAGAGAAGACCTCGACGTAGGGGGTCTCTTTCACGAGACCTCCACCACGAAGCGAACGCCCTCGGCGGGCTCGACGACGTCGCCGTGCATCAGCCTCGCCTGCCGCAGCGGCCGGCCGTTCACCATGAACGCCGGCGAGAGCCGCGGGTCACCCGGGCGCTCGAGCCACGCGACGCCCCAGTCGCCGAGCGTGACGCTGATCGACTCGGCGCCGAAGCGGTGCACGCGCTCTTCCTTCGTGACCGGAATGTCGTCGACTCCGCCCTGCCCGCGCAGCACGAGCTGCGAGAAGCGCTTCACCAACGAGCCGCGGTCGGTCTCGAAGCGGGGCCGCTCTTCGCGCAGCCGGGTGAGCTCGCGATCGAGGTCGGCCGTCCACTGCAGGCCGAGCACCGGGCCGAGGCTCAGCGTCTTGAGGGTTCGCGGCGCGTGCCGCAGGTTCTCGAGCACGAGCCGCGCGCGCTTCTCGAACGGAGGCCGCTCGCGCGGCAGGTAGGTGGTGAAGAGATCGACGTGCAGGTGCTCGAGGAAGCGGGCGACCTCGATCTCGAACAGGCGGTTCAGGCACCAATACGTGTCGGGGCTGGTCTCGAACTCGAGCGTGCGGAAGGTCGCGGTGTGGATGTAGCCGTGCCGCCAGGTGAGCTCGAGGTTGCCGGCGCGCCACTGCCGGGAGAGCGGGCCGAGCCAGCGCGCGTCGTCTTCCCCGCCGTCCGGGCCCTGCACCATGCGGGCGCCGAGCGGGTCGCCGCGCTCGAGCAGCCAGTCGACGTACACCCGCCACCGGCCGTCCTCGCCGGGGGCGTCTCCGATGCTCGCCTCGAGCCGCGGAGCGCGGTGCCGCTCGTCCTCACGCGCGAAGTAGCGGAACACCAGCCCGTGCGAGATCTCGACGATGTCGCGGTGCTGGAGGATGCGCTCGCCCAGCACCGGCGTGCCGTTCACGAACGTGCCGTTGCTCGACGCGAGGTCCATCACCAGATCGCGCCCCGCCTTGTTCACGAACGCGGCGTCGCGGCGGCGAACGTCCGCCACGTCGACGATGATCTGCCCGATGTTCATTCGCCCGAGCACCGTGCGGCCCGGCCCCTCGAGGGGGATGCAGTCGCCCACCGCCGGCAGACCTGCCTTCGGGGGTGTGGCGAGGACTTCCAACCAGCTCACGCGCGGCTCAGTCTAGCAACGGCCGGCGAAAACGCGCGTACCGGCCCCGGGTCGAAATTGACGTCATGCGTCGCGTCATTCGAGCCGGAAGAGCAGCACGTCTTCTCCGCGCTGCAGCAGGTACACGTGACCGCGGACGGGGGTGAAGTCGCGCAGCGGCGCCCACGTCTCGGGCTTCGGCAGCGAGCGGAAGTCGTCGACGTCGCCGACGCCGAGGTGAGCGATCTCGGCGCTCCCGTGCAGCGCCGAGACCATGAGGACATGCCTGCGCTGGATCAGCTGGAAGCCGACCACCCAGGGCCGCTTCCCGCTGAAGAGCTGGCCGCCGTGGACGCGGCCCTCGTAGGTGTTGCTGAGCACGCGGCCCGGCCCCTCGATCCACCGGATCTTCACCCACTCCTGCTCCTCGAGGGTCACGAGCGGCACGACCGCCACCTCGCCGCCGCTGACGGTCACGGTCGCTGAAGCGGGCACGTGGCCGTCGGCGTCGAAGGTCACCGAGTACCGGCCCGGAGCCACCGGCTCGTCCGTCGTGAAGGCGCCCTGCTCCGAAACGGTCAGCCCGATCGTCCGCCCGAACGTGTCGCGCGGCTCGTAGCCGTTCGTGGGCGAGTTGATGAGCGTCACCTCGGTCGAGAGGTAGCCGCGGATGGGCGGATCCGCGTACCCATCGGCCACAACGTGCCCGACGATGTGCTGCCGCCCAGCGGAGGGGTACGGCGTCAGGGTGAGCACACCGAGCCACGACACGGCGTCCACCGGCTCCGAGGCGAGGGCGACGTGAACGACGCCGTGATCCGGAGAGGCCAGCTCCAACGGCTTGCTCCAGTCGTGCAGCACGGTCACGAACCAGCCGCCGCGCAGGACGCGCATCTGCGCCATCACGTCCTCGGGCTTGCCGCCGTTCGGCACCGCGATGCGACCGACCACCACGTCGCCGAGCTGCGTGCGCTGCAGCCCGCGCGCCCGCGCCAGCGCGACGTCGACCTCGGCCGCCAGCGCCGGGTCCCTCGAGCGCAGCTCGGCGAGCTCGTCGAGCACCACCTTCTCGGGCTGCGGCTGCAGGGTCGTGACTCCGCTCGGCGCGATCGCCGGCGACTGCGCGAGCGGGGCCGGTGCGGGCTCGATGGGTCGCAGGCGAGCCGCGATGAAGCTGCCGGCGGCTGCGACGACGAGACCGACCACGCCGCCGAGCCACCAGCGCACGCGACTGCGCCGCGGCAGCGCCGGCAACCTCGGCAGCGCGGCGCGCTCGTCGTCCGAGTCCTCGCGCTCGCGGCGCGCCTCGGCTTCGAGGGCGCGCAGCACGTGCGCCGGCATGCCCAGCCCCTGCGTCGCTGCGCGCCACCGGGCGAGCCGTTCGTCGACGCCGCTCATCGCGAGAACCTCTCTTTCAGCGCCGAGCGCGCGCGGTACAGCAGCTGCTCGACGGCGCCCTCGGTCTTCTCCATCACCTGCGCGACCTCGCGGCCGGTGAGGCCCTGCAGCTCCTTGAGGACGAGGGCGACGCGCTGATCCTGCGGCAGCGTGCCGAGCGCCTCTTCCAGCTCGCGCAGCTCGACGGTGAGCTCCGACGAGGTCGGGCCCGGCGCCGGCGGCGCCTTCAGGGCGAGCAGCGCGCCGCGGCGGTCTTCGGTGCGCCGCTCGGTCGACGCGGCGCGCACGACGATGCGGTACAGCCACGTCTCGAGCCGGCACTCGCCGCGGAACCGACCGGCCCGCAGCGCCTCGAACGCCTGCAGGTAGGCGGTCTGGATGACGTCGTCCGCCGCGGACAGGTTGCCGGTCAGCCGCACCGCGAGCCGGTACAGCTCGCCGGAGGTGCGCGAGAGCAGCTCGTGCAGGTCGGGGACGTCGTGCGCGTCCGCCCGCTCCGCCGGCAACGCCTGCAGCGTGGCTCTCATCGGTCCGGTTGGAGGCACGGGCGCGCGGAATCCTACGCTCACCCGGGTGCGGGGCGGTTAACGGTCCGGACCCCGGGGGTTCCTGGGCTGCATGCGCGTCCTGCTCTGTACTCTCGTTCTCGTGGCGTGTGGCCGTGTGGACACGCCGGTGGCCGTGCCTGCTCCGGTGGCTGAACCGGCGCCTCACCCGCGGCTGTCGTCGCTGGTGCAGAAGAAGGCGCGGGCGCTGACGCTCGCGGTCGACGCGGCGCCGGTGCAGCCGGCCGACCACATCGACATCCTCGGCACGTTTCCCGACCCGCAGACCAACGAGCTCGTCACCGTGACGCTGGTGCAGAACGTCATCGTGCTCGACGCGCGGACCGGCGCCCTCGACGTGCTCGTCGTGCCTGAAGAGGCCGAGGTCATCACGCACGCCGCGAAGACCGGCTCGCTGACGGTGACGCTGCGCAACCAGGACGACGTCGACGTCGTCGAGGAGCGCGGCCGCACGTCGGCGTACACGCTGCTGTCGGGAGAGCGCACGCGCGTGCTGCAGCAGAAGCGCTTCCAGACGATTCAGGTCATCCGCGGCTCTGGCGCAGCGCACGAGCCGGCGGTGGGCCTCATCACGCGGCCGAACGCCGTGAGCGGCATCGTCTCGACGAAGAGCGAGCCGGTGAGCACGTTCGCCGCCGACGTCGACACCGCGAGCTGGAGCCTCGCCCGCGCGACCCTCGAGGGCGGCGCGCTGCCCGAGCCCGACGCGGTGCGCGTCGAAGAGGTCGTCAACGCGTTCGACTACCGCTACCGCCCGCCCGACGAGCACGCGTTCGGAGTCAGCGTCGACGCGTTCCCCGCTCCGCACCGGCCTGGCTGGCACCTGCTGCACGTCGGCGTGAAGGGCCGCGTCATCGAGACGAAGGACCGCAGGCCCGCGAACCTGGTCTTCACCATCGACGTCTCCGGCAGCATGGAGGGAGAGACCCGGCTCGAGCTCGCGAAGCGCGCGATGAAGCTGCTGGCCGCGCAGCTCGAAGAGCAGGACAGCGTGGCGATCGTCGCGTACGGAACCAACGCGCGCGTGGTGCTCGCTCCGACGAACGCGGCGCAGCGCGCGCGCATCACCGCGGCCATCGACCACCTGCGCACCGAGGGCAGCACGAACGTGCAGGCGGGCCTCGAGCTCGCGTACGCGACGGCCGCGAAGGCGTACAAGCCGGGCGGCATCAACCGCGTCGTGCTGTGCAGCGACGGCGTCGCGAACAACGGCATCACCGATGCGGACGGCATCTTCGCCCGCGTGAAGCGCTTCGCGCAGGAGGGCATCACGCTCACCACCGTCGGCTTCGGCATGGGCTCGTACAACGACGCCCTCATGGAGCGCCTCGCCGACAAGGGCGACGGCAACTACGCGTACGTCGATCGCTTCGAGCAGGCGAAGCGCGTCTTCGTCGAGCAGCTCACCGGCACCCTGCAGGTCATCGCGAAGGACACGAAGTTTCAGCTCGAGTTCGATCGCGAGGCCGTCGCCGAGTACCGGCTCGTCGGCTACGAAAATCGCAGGCTCGAGAAGCAGGACTTCGCGAACGACAAGGTCGACGCCGGAGAGCTCGGCGCCGGCCACGAGCTGACCGCGGTCTACGAGGTGCGGCTCACCGGGAAGCCCGCCGCCCGGCTCGCCGTCTTCCGTGCCCGGTTCAAGGAGCCCGGCTCGAGCACGTCGGGTCTCGTCGAGAAGGAGCTGCCGATGGCGGTGGTGCGAGAGCGGTGGGAGGACGCCACCGGAGCGGCGCGGCTCGCGACCGTGGTGGCGCTGTTCGCCGAGAAGCTGCGGCGGTCTCCGCATCTCTCTGCGTTCGCGTGGGCGAAGCTGAGATCGCTCTACGTGCAGTTGCCCGGTGAGGTGCTGTCGCAGGCGCAGGTGGTCGAGCTGGGGCAGCTGATGACGACGGCGCAGCGGCTGGATGTTCGCGGCAGCCGCGGCTCGTGACGACTGAGCGGAGCCTGCCCTGAACCTGTCGAAGGGTCGAAGGGGCCCGAAGCCGACGCGCGGCTCACTTCGACTCCGGCCTTCGGCCTCCGCTCAGAGGGTCGATCAGAATACGCGGCGAGTGCGTCCTCTCGATAACGCTGAGCGGAGGCACGCGAAGCGGGCCGCAGTCGAAGCGCGCTCGAAGCCGTCCATGGGCCCGCTTCGACTACGGCCTTCGGCCTCCGCTCAGCGTGAGCGGCGGTCGGCCATGCGGGCCCTTCTGGTCGACCCTCTCAATGTGAACGGGTGGAGATGCCGGATGCACTGCCGCCCGCATCCTTCAGCCACTGCGGCGCGAGCTTCGGGTGCAGCTCCACCTCGGCCGGCACCACGGCGGTCCCCAGCGCGAAGTCGAGGAGCGGGTGCGTGAGCCCGAAGTTCACGCGGGCATCCACGGCGTGGTGGTACCAGTGAAACCTCCACATCCACGCCTCGACCCGATTGCGCGGCCCGCGCTCGTGCATCCTCGCGTGCGAGAAGTTCACTGCGACGAAGCCGCCAGCGAGGCCGAGCGTGAGCGCCAGGCCATCGCCGACCCCGAGCGCCCACGCGCAGCCGAGCGCCACGAGCAGCAGCGTGCCCCCCACCCGCACGCCGTGCTCGCGCAGCTCGCCCCAGACGTCGACGCGCTCGTTCGCGCGCCGGTGATGCTCGAGGTGGCCCGTGCGGCTCGGATCAGCGCGCCGGCCGTGCGCGATCCACCGGTGCCAGACCGGCTCGAGAAGATAAGCCCCGACGAAACCGCCGAGCGTGAACCCCACCCACGAGAGCATCGCCGCGCCGAGTACTCCCGCGCGGGAGGCGCGGCCATGACGTGCCGCGACGAACGCCGGACACTTCACGTCAGCTCATGCGCTCGACGCGGCGCGACCCGGCGACGGTGCGGAAGGTCACTTCGCGCGCGACGCCTCCGTCGGTCTTCGTGACGTCGTCGCTCTCGAGGAACGTGACGCGCAGCTCTGCGCTGGTGGCCTCGACGAGGGCGATGCCGTTCCGGCGCGACTCGGCGTGGCGGATGAACGGGTTCGTCGCGAGCAGGTTCTCGTCGAACTTCGGCACCAGCGCGCCGAGGCCCAACGACTTGAGCACGTCGTCGGAGAGGACGACCGCCTTCAGCTGCACGTCGATCGTCGGCGCGCTCACCGCCGACACCGCGTATTCGACCGCGAGCGGCTGTGCGAGCGGCGCGTCGAAGTCGGCGTGCAGCTCGGCGGCGTAGAAGCCGTGCAGGTCGCCCGACAGCACCGCGAGGTTCTCGACGCCCGCGCACGCCTCGAGCAGCGCGCGCCGCTCGGAGCGGAACCCGTCCCACTGATCCGTCTTGAAATAGAACCGCTGGCGGAACATCGAAGGCAGGTTCGTGTAGCCCGACAGGTCGAGCACCATCTGCGCCATCACCAGCGGGCTCGCGAGCAGCTTCCACGTCGCGCTCGACGCCTTGACCGTCTGAATCGCCCACTCGCGCTGCGCGGCGCCGAGCATCGTCGGGGCCGCCGCCTCCTCGCGCGGGTCGAACGCGCTCTTCACCACGAACGTGCGCGAGCCGAACGCGCTGTTGGCCATGAAGTGACCGACGTCGCGATCCACCGGCCCCTCGGGGATGAGGTGATCCGCCCGGTGGTAGCGCTCGTCGAGCAGCACCACCTCGGCGTTGCGCCCCCAGCGGAGGTTGCGCTGCACCGAGAGATCGTCCGGGAACGCCGCTTCCGGGGAGTACGGCCGCCGAATCGGGTGGTGCTCGTACCACGCACGCGTCGCGGCGGCGCGCCGCTCGGGGCTCTTCTCGTCGCCGCGCTTGTCGTCGAAGTCGGCGGCGTGCTGGCCCCAGCCGTCGTTCGCGAACTCGTGGTCGTCCCAGATGGTGACGAACGGGAACCGCGCGTGCACCGCGCGCAGGTCGGGGTCGCGCCGGTACTGCTTGTAGAGCGCGCGGTAGTCCGCGAGCGTGACGGCGGTCACCTTCCCCTTCGTGGGGTCGTCGAGCTCCATGCCGTCGGGCAGCACCGGCTCGCGCTCGGGCGGCAGCGTGACCGCGAGGTGCCCGATGGTCTCGTAGATGTAGTCGCCGATGAACAGCACGAAGTCGACGTCGTCGCGCGAGAGCAGGCTGCGCCACGCGTGGAACCAGCGGCCTCCGAAGTCCTGGCACGACGCGAGCGCGAGCTTGAGCGGCACGTCCGCATCCGGAGAAGGCGCCGTCCGCGTCCGCCCCACCGGCGACGTCACGCCGCGAGCAGAGAAGCGGTACCAGTACGTCGTTCCCGCCGAGAGCCCCGTCGCGTCGACGCGCACGGTGTGATCGCGATCTGCGCTCGTCGCCACCTCGCCCTTCGCCACCACGTCGCGGAAGCGCTCGTCGCGCGCGAGCTCCCAGCGGACGGTCTCTTCGCGATCCGACTCGACGCGCGTCCAGAGCAGCACGCTGTCGGGTGTGGGGTCTCCCGAGGCGATGCCCTGGGGGAACGTGGCGTCGGCGGCGGCGTCGTGGCTGCAGCGCAGCGCGGCGGTCGCGGCCGCGGCCCCCAGCAGCGTTCTGCGCGAGAGGCGGATCATCGCGCCGGGAAGTCCCACGCCAACGCGCGACGCGGCAAGGACCTTTCACGCCAGCATGCGACACGCGAGGTGTTGTATTGAGCGCGCATGGCTCACTGGGAACACCGCCCCGAACCGAAGTGGAAGTCGTTCAAATACAACCAGCCCTACGCGAAGGGGCTCGAGCGCCTGAAGCGCGACGTGCTCGGCAAGACCGACTTCGATCCGGCGACGCTGTGGCAGTGGGGCACCATGCAGGCGATGGCGCTCATCGAGACGCTGAAGGAGGTCGAGAAGACCTTCGGCGAAGAGGGCCAGAAGGCGGTGTACCGGTCGCTGCGTCGCGTCGGCTACGACGTCGGCCGGCAGATCCTCGACGGCGTCGAGATCCCCGAGGGGCTCACCGAGTCCGAGTTCACGTCGTTCTACGCGACGGTGATCAACCGCATCGCGTACGCGTCGCTGGAAGACCCGCGCATCGACGACGAAGGCAAGGCGACCTTCGACATCATCTGGTGCCCGCACCAGGACCACTACAAGGCGTTCGACTGCCGCGTGCAGCGCTACTTCGTGCAGGGAATGATCGACGCCGCGCGCGAGCTCGCCGGCCGCTTCGGCTTCAGCGTGCGCTTCGACTCGACCATCCCCGCCGGCGCGAAGACCTGCCACTTCACGATGTGGAAGCCCACTCCCGAAGAGGAGAAGGAGTGGGAGCAGTACACCGCGTCGCTCGAGAAGAAGGCGCTCGAGCGCTCGAAGGCTCCCGTCAACGGCTGACCGACGCGGCGGAAACCGCAGCGTGCTCGGCGTCCTCTTCGGGCGCCGCGTCGACCACGCGCAGCTCGACGCGCGGGCTCGCGATCACCCACAGCAGCGCTCCGAGAATGACGAACGCTCCCGGGGCGAACAGCGGCGGCGCCACCGCGAGCGCGCCCTCGAGCGAGAGCAGGCTCACGCCCTCGTCAGCGAGATCTTCGAGCATCGGCCTGAGGTGGAAGAAGGTCCCGGCCGCTCCGACTGCGGCGCTCGCGAGCGCGGCGACGCGCAGGCCGCGGCGGAACCAGCTCGCCGGCAGCTTCGGCAGCGCGACGGCGACCACGAGCACGAGCGCCGCGGCGCCGTACGCGAGCGGCACGAGCTGCGCCGGGTGCGAGACGCCCTTGCCGGCGAAGTGCGCGATGGCCGAGTCGATGCCGACGGCGAAGATTCCAGGTCCGAGCAGCAGCGCGGCGAAACGTTTGGCGCCGAGTTTTTCGATGAGCTTCTTCATGGTGTGCTCCTTCACGGTTTGAGAATGCGGCCTGGAGCGCCGTTCGCTCCCTGCTCGGTGTGACAGCTGTTGCAGTCGCCGGTCTGCTGCGGCGTGACCATCTCGCGCACGCGACCGTCGAAGATGAGCTTCGCGCGAATGGGCGGCGTGATCGGCGCGCTCGAGCGGAAGTTTCCGTAGTTGTTGCTGGTGAGGCGGACGATGACGCCGAGCGCGTCGGTGATCTCGACGACGACGTCCTTCTCGCCGTAGCAGTCGTTCTTCTCGTGCAGCGTGGGGAAGACGGTGCCCGCGATGGTGAACCGCGGCGCGTCGTCGTCGGTGCGGTGGCAGCCCTGGCACGAGCGGCCGGGGAACATCAGCTCGGACTCGTCGCGGTCCGCTTCCCAGAAGTCGCCGCTCGTGCAGACCGTCGGCGCCGGCTGCGGCGGAGTCGCGGGCATCGAGCCGCCATCGGCGCCGCTGCTGCCTCCGCACTCGCCCGCCGGCGTGCCGGCCGTCACCCACGCCTCGAGCACGGCGATCTCCTGCGCGCTCGCCGGAGCGCCCGGCGGCATCGGCCGCGTCGTGCTCTTCATCCGCTCGACCGAGACCGCGGCGACGGTGCGCGACGGGTCGCTCGGCGCCGGAGCGAGCAGGTGCTCGCGCGTCATCAGCGCCATCGGCGCGCCGGAGGGTGGGCTCCGGTGACACGACTGGCACTTCGAGGCGAGCAGCTGCGCGACGTCGCACGGCAGGCCGCTCGGCGCGCCGGGCGCCGTGGGACTCGGAGTGGGCATCGACGGGCCGGGGCCGTTGTCGCCGGGCATGTCGGAGCCGCCCGGTGCGTCGACACCGGGCTCCTGGGGCATGTCGCCGGTCACGACATCGATGGAAGCGCCGCCGTAGCAGGCGCCGAGCAGAAGCAGGCTGAGGAGGGGTCGCCGCATCGCCCGGCTGGCACTGCAACCCCCGATCCGCACTGGCGTTCACGCCTGCGCACGCCCTTGGGCGCAGGAGTGTCAGTGCCAGATGACACTTCGCGCGGCGAGTGCCCACTCCGATTGGGTGGGTGTGCCGGCACGTCATGTGCTCCGCGATGCGCCATCACCCGCTGACAAGGAGCACCACATGAAGAACCTGCTGGCCGCCGTCATCCTCTCGTGCAGCACGGCCGCGTGGGCCGAGTCGGTCGCCGCGAGCTGGAGCTCGAAGTGCAAGAGCTGCCACGGAGAAGATGGCCGCGGCGACACCAAGATGGGCAAGAAGGAGAAGGTGCAGGACCTCACCACGGCGAAGTGGCAGTCGGGTCACACGGACGAGCAGATCCGCTCGGCCATCTCCGACGGCGTGCCGGACACGAAGATGAAGGCGTTCAAGGAGAAGCTCGAGCCCGCGCGCATCGAAGAGCTGGTGAAATTCGTGCGCGGCCTCAAGACGTGAGGCGCTAGGCTTCGCGGCCGCATGTGGATGCTGACGGTGGCCGCGCTCCTCGCCGCGACGGAAGCCCGGCCGAAGGCTGCGGTCCTCGGCGTCAGAGCCGAGGCCGGCGTCTCGCAGGGCGTCGGCAACACGCTCGCCACGCTGCTCACCGAAGACCTCGCGCGCAGCGGCCGCTTCGACGTCTACAGCAGCCAGGAGCTCGCGGTGATGCTCGGCGTCGAGCGCCAGCGGCAGCTCGGCAACTGCAGCGACGACAGCTGCCTCGAGGAGATCGGCGCGGCGCTCGGAGCGGACAAGCTCATCGACGCGAGCGTGGGCACCATCGGCAACCTGCGCGTGCTGTCGGTGCGCGTCATCGACGGCAAGACGTCGAAGGTCGAGCAGCGCGAGAGCGCCACCGTCGACGACGAGACGAAGCTCGCCGATGCGCTGCACGAGCTGACCGCGAAGATGTTCGGGGCTCCGCTGCCGGCGGCGAAGAAGTCGCGCTCGGCGGTGCCCTTCGTCCTGCTCGGGGCGGGCGGCGCGCTCGCGATCGGCGGCGGCGCCGTGGGCGCGGTCGCGCTCGGCAACTACAACGCGTACCGCGCGGCCCCGGCGTCGCCGGATCGCGAGGCGATGCACTCGGACGCGCGCGTGCTCGCCGGCGTCGCCGACGGCCTCTACGCCGCGGCGCTCGTGACGGCCGCCGTCGGCGTCGTGCTGCTCATCGTCCAGGGGCGCGGCGAATGAAGCGGCTCGTCATCGTGCTGCTGGTGTCGGGCTGCTCGCTCATCGTCGGCCCCGACGTTCCCCCGCCCGATGCCGGAGGCGAGGGGGGAGGTTCAGCCGGCGGTGGCGTCGCAGGAGGTGCGGCCGGAGGCGCTGGCGGCACCGGCGGATCGGGTGGCGGCTCCGCGGTCGGCGGCGGTTCGGGTGGCAGCGGAGGCGGCATGGACGGCACCGGCGGCGGCGCGGTGATCGATGCGGGTCCGCCCTGCTCCGGCGCGTCTGTGCCGCCGCTCGCCTGCCGCGTGCTGCAGCTGCAGGCCGCCGGCCTGCCCGGGCAATCGTGGCTCGCGACGAACGAAGACGGCTTCCTCGCGGCCTGGGCGGAGACGAGCGCGCAACGCCGCGTGGAGCTCAGAGGCATCGCGCTGGACGGCGGCACCTTCCTCTCTGTCATCTACCCGACGTCGGAGATCGCAGAGGGCGTCTCGGCGTCGGGCGCAGGGAAACAGTGGGCCCTCGTCTGGAATACGGGCGCGGATACGCCGGTGTCGTGCGTGTCGAGCATGTCGCCGACGCAAGTGGAGCTCGATGGAGGCAACACCGGGTACCGCAGGGCCGTCGTCGCCATCAGCGACGCCGGAGCCATCGGCATCGCAGCGCCCGAGTACTTCAGCCAGCAGATGGGGGTCGCGGAGTCCGCCCAGGGCTGCCCGACTGCCTTCACCGCCCGGTATTGGAATTCGGCGAACAACGCGCTCGGCGTGTCGGCGAGCTTCCGACCCGGCGACGGCGTGTTCGTCTACACGCGCAGCGGGTCGAACCCGTTGAACGGCACCGGGGACGTGCACATCTTCCAGGGTGACGGCGGCTACAAGACGTACCTCTTGACCGAGCAGCTGTACGACAGCGTCGGGGCCATCTCCGACGACGGTAACTTCGTGCAGATCGTCGCAGCGCTGCCCGACGGCGGTCTCACGCTGCGCAGCGTGCGGTCAGACCTGAGCCAGAGCATCGCCGCGGTCGGCATTCATCTGGCTGCGAACGTCCAGTGGTGGAACAACGCGTCGTGCGGCCCCGACTGCTTCTCGATCATCTACGTCGACCGCCTCGGCGGAGGCATCGAACGGCTGCGCGCGCACCTCACCGACGTCGGGTCGGCCCCGAGGCCCGGCAGCCCCCGTGACGTGCTCTGCAGCGTGCCGTCAGGCTCGACGGCCGGCATCGCCTGGTACCAGGGCAAGCTCGGAGTCCTCGTCGCGCGCGCCACCGGCGGCGTCGAGCTGCGAATCTGCGAGATGCCGTAGCCCTTCGCGGATCAGCGCTGCGCCTGATGGGCCCGGCGGGGAAGAGAGAGGTCGAAGTCTTCGTGCATCCCGAGGGGGAAGCAGCGTAGGACACGAGCCCTCATGCGCCGCCACCTGCTCCGGGTTCTTCCGGTCGTGCTCCTGACCTGCGTTCCGCCCGAGCCGGGCGAGCCCGACGAGACCGGGCCGCTCAGCGACCGGGCCGCGGTGCTCTCGGGCGCCGGCACGCTCACCGGCGAGGCAACGGTCTACGAGAACACGCCGACGTTCAACGGCGGCGCGTACACGGAGTTCTGCATCGGAAACGTCGGCGGCACCACACAGACCCGCCGGGGGTTCGTGCGCTACACGCTGCCGGTGATTCCCTCGGGCGCGACGGTGACGCGCGTGCAGCTCTCGTTCACGCAAGAGAACGTGCGCTCGATGAACGGCGGGCCGCGCACCGCGACGCTCGAGGCGCACCGCGTGACCTCGGCGTGGAGCGAGGGCGCCGGCGGCGCGAACACGCGCTCGTGCGGTGGAGGCACCGACGTGGCCGGCATCGACTGGGCCGGAATGCCGACTGTCGCCGCCACCGCGAGCGCCACGCGGGCGCTGCCGGTCACCGAGCCCTTCACGGTCACGTTCGACACGAACGTCGGCACGGCCGACGACGGGCTCATCGCCGACGTGCAGGCGTGGGTCAACGGCTCGGCGAACCACGGCTGGCGGCTCTCCGTCGCGGAGGAGGGCACGGCCGACAACGCCCGCTCGGTTCGGCCGGGCACGCTGACGGTCTCGTGGGTGCTGGCGAACGGAGGCAGCTGCGATCAGGACGACGACTGCGCGAGCAACGCCTGCGTGCACTCCGACGGGCTCGACTGCGGAGGGCGGGCGGGCTGCGTGTGCTGCAACGCGGCGACGTGCGCGTCGGCGTGCCAGACGTGCTTCCGGAGCGGGCAGCTCGGCACGTGCGCGCCGCGGCCGGCGGGGTCGGTGTGCCGGAACGCGAGCTGCACGGGGGCGGTGGCGACACAGCAGGCGACGTGCACCGGCTCGTCGAGCACGTGCCCGCCGGCGGTGACGCAGCAGTGCGCTCCGTACTTCTGCAGCGGCACGACGTGCGCGACGACGTGCTCGAGCTCGGGCGACTGCGACGCCGGGTTCTCGTGCGACCCGATGAACAGGTGCGCGCCGATCGACGAGTGCGCGCAGAACCTCGACACGTGCGTGGCGCTGGCGGCGTGCGCAGACCCGACGTTCATGCTCGGAGACTTCGCCTGCACGTGCCCGATGGGCTACCAGGGCGACGGGCGGGAGCCGCCGGGGTCGGGGTGCTCCGACATCGACGAGTGCGATGCGGGGACGGCGACGTGCGGCAGCAACGAGGTGTGTGTGAACCAGGAGGGCCAGCTTTACCGCTGCGACTGCGCGCCGGGCTACACGCGCCCCGCGCTGTCGGACCCCTGCCTCGTACGGTGCGGCGACGGCGTGGTGGGTCCGACCGAAGAGTGTGACGACGGAATCGCGAACAACTCCGACACGGCGCCGAACGCGTGCCGGACGAACTGCCGGCGGGCGTGGTGCGGAGACGGCGTCATCGACACCAGCGAGCAGTGCGACCCCGGTGGCCTCCCGCCGGACGCGGGCATGCCGCAGCTGTGCACGACGCAGTGTCCGTCGGATGCGGGCACGACGGATGCGGGCGTCGCGGACGCGGGCACGATGGACGCGGGCGTCGTGGACGCGGGCGTCGTGGACGCGGGCGTCGTGGACGCGGGCGTCGTGGACGCGGGCGTCGCGGATGCGGGCGTCGCGGACGCAGGCGTCGCGGACGCAGGCGTCGCGGATGCGGGCGTCGCGGACGCAGGCGTCGCGGATGCGGGCGGGACGGACGCGGGCGGGACGGACGCAGGGACGGATCCGATGGCCGAGCAGCGAGGGTGCGGGTGCGGAGCGGCGGAAGGCAGCTGGGGCCTGGCGCTGCTGGCAGGCGTGCTGCGTCGGCGGCGCAACGGTAACCGTCGGCGGTAGCCGTGGCCGCCTCGGCGTGCCTGTCGCGCGCTCCACTGACGCTCACGCGACGAAGACGAGCACGTACATCGCGGTCGCCGTGACCGCGTCGAAGCACAGGCCGCCGAAGACCACCCAGCCGAGCCGGCGGTGCGTGCGCGAGAAGACGCCCGGCAGCTTCGACTGGAACCGCCGCCAGGACACGACGACGAGCCCGGTCCACACCGCGTAGCTGAGCACCGCGCCGGTGATGTGCACCGCGAGCACGACGCGCGCGAGGCGCTGCACCTCGACCGGAGCGGCCGCGATGAACGAGCCCGAGCCTCCCTGCAGGCGAATCTTCGTCTCCAGCACCAGCACCGCCACCCACGCGGTGATGAGCAGGCCCAGCTGCACCTTGCGGTGCGTGTCCTTCGGTAGCCGCAAGCTCCAGAACGCCACGACGGGCGCGAGCAGGCTCACGGCGAAGGTGAAGTTCACGAAGGCGTCGGCGCGGGTCATACGCGCACCGCTCTACCGCGCGCGTCAGCTGACGTCTTGGCGGTTTCCGGCTTCGGCGGCACGGACATACTCCCCCGGCGTCGCGCGCAGCACGCTGCGGAACTGCGCGTAGAACCGGCTCACGTCGTTGAAGCCGGAGGCCAGCGCCGCGCTGACGATGGGCGCGCCGGTGAACAGCGCGATGGCTGCGTCGAACAGTCGCGCCCTCGTGACGTAGCGCTTCGGGGTCAGGCCATAGGTGCGCTCGTACGCCCGCGTGAGCGTCTCGGCGTTCATGCCCGCGACGCGCGCGGCCGTGCGCACCGGCGCGAGCTCGGACAGGTGCTCGTGCAAAGCCAGCCGGGCGCGCTGGAGCTCGATCGAGCCCGGGTCGTTCAGCAGCTGCAGCGTCGCGCGGTCGTCGGCGGTGCGCAGCTGCGGTTGACCCTCGGCCATCGCACCGAACCGCCCGACGCCTTCGCTGTCGACGAGGGCGTCTTCGAAGCACACCCGCACCGTGCTCCGCTGCGGGACACAGAGCACGAAGCGCTCGGGCGCGACGAAACCACCGAAGGTCACCCTGCCCTGCAGCACGGTGACGGTGGCGACGAGCGAGGCGGCGTGCGTGACGATGACGCGCTCTCCATTGCCGCTGAAGCGCTGCCGCAGCGCGACGCCGCCGGCGCCTCTGAGCCGAACCTGCCGATCGATGGTGATGCCGCCGCGTTGAAACTTCACGGCACCGCGTACGACTTCAACAGGTCGACGAGAAAGGCCGCCAGCGTGCGCTCGCGCGTCGTGCAGAACTGGGCGTAGCGCGGCACCTCCCAGGTCTGCGGCTCCTTCGGGATGCCGTGCTGGTCCAGCACGTCGGCCGGCACCTCGCCCAGCACCGCGCGCGGCAAGCGCCCGGAGACGCGCTCGACGTCGCTGCGGAACAGCAGCGTGAGGTTGCCGAGGCGGTCGTGCGCGGTGCTGCGATCGCTCCAGCCCAGGTCGTCGAGCGCCGCGCGCGGAAACAGGCCGTGCACCTCGACCGGCTCGCCGCCGCCGAGCAGCGGCCGCTTGCTGGGGAACGAGACCGCCTTCGTGCGCGCGAGCCAGACGAGCAGCCCGAGCAGCACGCCGGCCGCGTTCGGCACGTTGCCGGTGATGTCCTCGGTGTCGGGGATGAGCGTGTCGAGCCGCCGCGCGCTCTTCTTCACCGCCTCGAACAGCTCGAACGTCTGACCGGCCTCGGCGGCCGACGCGTCGGCCTGCGCGCGCGTCTCGGCCGAGCTGCCGTAGTGGCTCCACAGCGACGCCGCGATCGCCCAGCCGAGCCACGACGTGCTGGGAATCTTCTCTCCCGCGGCGAACGACACGGCGGGCACGAGCAGCAGGTAGCGGTACGGCAACCAGCTGCCGTCGGGGATGCCGGCCTTCTTGTACATCGCGACGGTCTTCGTCAGCGCGTCGACGGCGCGCGGCCAGTGCTGCTCGATGCCCTGCCAGTCGCGGCGCTCGGCCTCTCCGTAGCGGAGCACTCCGCGCTGCAGGAAGAGCGCGGTGCGAACGATGAGGTCGGTGTCGACGAACGCGCCGCGCGACTCCTCGGCGCCCTCCTGCATCGCGAAGCCGCTGAGCGCGGGCAGCGACAGCGCCTCTCTCGCGCGCTCGCGGAAGCCCTTCATCACGCCGGTGAGGCGGGCCGCGGCGAGGTCTCCGGCGCGCAGCCGCACGCCCTGCTGGTTCAGGCGCGCGAAGATCTCGATGACGTTGTCGTCCTCTGCGTCGGCGTCGATCTCGTACGCGACGATCTCCGCAGAGAGGATCGCGGTGCGCAGCGCGTTCGCGCGGTCGAGCGCCTGGAAGAACAGCGGCGATGTCGGGTCGACCCAGTCGCGCAGCGCGTTCTGAATCGCCCGCGACTCTCCGCCGAACAGCACCTCGGCCGGCACCAGCAGGCCCTGCCGCAGCTGCCCGGCGAGCTGCCGCGTGCGCAGGTGAAACGGAGCGTCCACCCACTCCGGCTCCGGAGACAGCGCGACGAGCAGGTCGGGGTCGGGCGCCGTGCCGCCGCGCAGCCGGCTGCCGAAGATGACGCGGAACAGCGACGTGAGCCGCTGCTGCCCGTCGAGCACGAAGCACGCGCCCGGCAGCACGGGCGGCGCGCCCTCGGGCTTCCCCGCTCCGCTCGCGTCGGGCAGCGCGAGGTCCCACGCGCGCGTGACGAAGGGGGCCTCCTGCCCGCGCCACGTCGGCTTCCACAACAGCAGCGCGCCGACGGGGTAGCGCCGGTACAGCGAGTCGAGCAGCGAGCGCACGCGCTCGGCCGACCACACGAAGCCGCGCTGCAGGTCGGGCAGCATCAGCTTGCCGTCGCGCTTCAGGTCGACCAGGGCCCCGACCTTCCAGGGGCTCGCTTTGATCGTCACGCTGGAGAAAGCCATGGCCGGAATCGTGCGCGATCGACGTTCCATAGGCGAGCGATCAATTGAGCTATGAAGCCGCCGTGGCGACTGCGCCCGCCGGTGTGGACAAGAAGCCGCTGCAGCTCTTCATCGACCGCTTCATGACGGTCGACGCGCGCACGCTCGGCGTCTTTCGCATCGCCTGCGGCGTGCTGCTGCTCACCAACCTCTACGACCGCATCGGCGGCACCAACTTCATCTCGTTCTACACGAACGAGGGTTTCCTCCCGAACCACTACGCGCTGTACCTGCCGCCCTCCCCCGGCTTCTGGAGCCTGCTGCTCGGCTTCTCGTCTCCGTGGGAGGTGCGCATCGCCTTCACGTTCGTGTGGGTCGTCTTCCTGCTCTACACGCTCGGCTGGAACACGCGGTGGATGCAGGTGCTCGCGCTCGTCGCGTACGAGTCGGTGAACAACCGCTTCATCCTCATCCAGCACGGCGGCAACGTCGTGGTGAACGTGATGCTGGTGTGGACGGTGTTCCTGCCGCTGGGCGAGCGCTTCTCCATCGACGCGCTGCTCCAGTCGCTGCGCCGGCACAAAGAGGGCGACCCGGCCTCGCTCAACGCGCGCGCCTGGCGCAGCGACCCCGGTGGGCCGCGCAAAGACATCATCGCCCTTGCGTACTTCGGCATCTGCTTCAACTTCGCGGCGATCTACTTCTTCAACGCGCTCCACAAGATGGGCCCCAACTGGCGCGAGGGCACGGTCATTCACTGGGTGCTCTGGCAGAACCGCATGGCGACGGCGATCGCGGCGTGGGTTCGCGCGCACGAGCCGTTCTGGCTCTCGCCGGCGCTCACGTGGGGCACGCTCGTCATCGAGTGGTCGCTGCCGCTGCTCATCCTCGTGCCGAACTGGCGGCAGCACGCGCGCGCCGCCGCCGTGCTCTTGGTGTGGACGCTGCACGGCAGCATCGCGCTGCTCTGTACGCTCGGCCCGTTCAGCTACTCGATGATGGTGACGAGCCTGCTCTTGCTGCAGCGCGAGCACTTCGAGTGGGTGAATGCGTGGGTGCAGCAGCGCAAGAAGCCGCGCGTGGTGCGATACCGCCCCGACGTGCCGCGGCAGGTCTTCTTCGCGCGCGTGCTGTCGCGCCTCGACCTCTTCGACGTCTTCACCTTCGAGGCCGGCAAGCGCTTCGAGGTCGTCGCCGGCGGGAAGACCTGGGTCGAGGCCGAGGCCGTCACCGCCGCGTTGTTCGCCGTGCCGGGTGGAGTGCTGCTCGCGTGGCTGCCCGCGGTGTTCGGCGGGCCGACGCTGTGGCTGCTGCGCAAGCTGCACGCGTGGACTGAAGGCACCGATCAGCGCCCACCGCGCCCCGGCCTGCACCCGGGCACGAAGTCGCTGTGGAAGTGGCTCGAGCTCATCCTCCCCGCCGCCGTGCTCGTCGCCGTCATCAGCCAGCTCTTGATGGAGAACTGGGGCGTGCACCCTGCCATCAAGCTGCGCACGCGCCCCGCGTGGATGACGGCCATCATCGAGTACCTCACCATCCCGCAGGGCTGGAGCATGTTCGCGCCCGACCCTCCGCACGAGGACTGGCGGCTCGTCGTCGACGCGACGCTGAGCGACGGCACGCACGTCGACCTGCTCACCGGCAAGCCGCCCGACTTCGAGCCGTGGCTCCACGGGCCCTGGTACATGGACCAGCACTGGTGCGAGGTGCACGCCCGCATGCAGAACTGGGGGCACCACTACCGGAACTTCCGCGACTACCTGTTGCGCACGCCGCAGCGCGAAGGCTGGCGCGACGGCGTCGGCATCGTCGACTTCGAGGTCTTCAACGTGGTGAGCCAGAGCCCTCCGCCCGGCTCGGTGACTCCCGTCGCGTCGACGAAGAAGCGGCTGTTCGGAATGCGCGACTGGTCGATGTAGCGAGGTTCACGCCAGCAGGCCGCTGAGCAACCCCCTCGTCACGGCAGCCCAGCGATCCGCCGCCGCGCCGGCGTCGAACACGCTCGTCCCGGCGCGCGACGCGAAGTGCAGCGCCGGAGTCGCACCGACGGTCACCGCCGCGGCCTTGCGCCACCGCCCGGACGGATCGCCGAGGTCGGTCGCCGACAGCACCACGACGTCGGCCCGCGGCCCGTGCTCGTCGCTCACGCGCTCGATGGCCTGCTGCACGCTGTCGGCGGTCGAGAGCGTCAGCCGGCCGCGCTCCTGCCACTCGCGCAACAGCAGCGCGACGACGCCCTGCTCGGCCTCGAGCGGGTGCGCGTTCTTGCCCTTCACGAAGATGAGCTCGAACGAGAGCGCCTCGTGGGAGAGCCAGCTCGACAGCTTGCGCACCGCGGCGGTCACCGAGCCCAGCGCCCACAACAGCCGCTGGTGCCGCTCGCCCTCGTCGAGCAGGCGCTGCGCGTCGAGCGTCGCGTCGAGCACGACGGCGAGCGTGCGCTTCTTGCGCAGCGCCACCGACTCGTCGCGCGCGTAGTAGAGCAGCTCGCCCTCGACGAAGCGGACGTCGAAGAGATCCGGCCGCTCGTGCTCCTCCATGTAGATGAGCTCGCTCGTCACCATGCTCTCCGGGCTTCCGGAGTTCGACAGCGACGACCACCCGCCCACCGGCAGCGCGGACTCCTGCTCGAGCGCCGTCGGAGCCTCACCCTGCGTCGGCGCGACCTTCATCCGTGCGGGCAGCCGCTCCTCGACCGCCTGCGCCGCGTCGGCGAGCTGCGCGAGCGCCACGCGGGCGCCGAGCCGCTCGAGCGTCGCGACGTTCTGCAGCAGGAAGACCTCGGCGTCGGAGAGCAGCGCGCGCTCGCGGCGCGCCGCCTTCGCCAGCGCCTCGAAGCGCGCGGCGAGCGCGGGCACCAGCTCGTCCTCGGTCGCGAGCGCCTGCAGGCCCTCGTCGACGACCTCGTGCGGCTGGCGAATCTGCAGCCGGCGCAGCGCCGCCTGGCTGAAGCGGCCGGCCTGCGGCACGGCGAGCCGGTGCGCGAGCCGCTCGACCAGCAGCCCGGCGGCGGCGGGGCGCGCCGCGACGGGCGCCGCGAGCCAGGCCTCCTGCAGCGCGAGCCACCGGCGATCGGAGACGAGCCGCGCGAGCAGGTGATCTTCGTAGCCGCGCAGCGCGGTCGAGAGGACCGCCGGGTGCTGGTGCGTGCCGGGAAGGAGCCGCTCGCCCGCCAGCAAGAGCGAGAGATCGAGCGCCAGCGTCGGCATGTCGAGGTCGGGCAGCTCGACGAGCGCGGCGGAGAGGCCGAGCACGCACGGGACGAAGTGCTCCGGTGTCGCGACTTGGGGCCGTGAGAGCGCGACGGCCGCGGCCAGCTCGGAATCGAGGCTCATGCGAACGACGCCCCTTCGGGTGTCCCTCGGCCGGCTTCGACTGCGGCCTGCGGCCTCCGCTCAGCGTGAACGGTGGCGCTTCGCGGGCTCACTGCAGTCCCAACAGCCGCGGCACCTTCTCTTCGAGCAGGTCGATCTCCTCGCGGGTCTCGCCGAGATACGAGAGCAGGCGCAGATCCTCACGCTCGACGGCGCCGCCGTGGAAGATCCACGCGCGCGTGCGCAGCAGACGGTACAGCTTGATGAGCTTGCGATCCGAGACGAAGACCTCGTCCTCGCGCTGCAGCGTGCGCACGACGCGGCGGAACTCGCGCAGCACCTCGTCGCGGAAGAAGCGCTCGCGGTCGCGCGGCTCTTTCTGCGCCATCAACAGCGACAGGTAGCGGTGCGCCTTCAGGAAGTCTTCGAGCCCCGCGAGCCCCTCGACCCACGGCTTCTGCTGCAGGTCCTTCGCGACCTGCGCGTCGAGGCCGCAGTCGAGCAGCTCGACGAAGTGCGTCTCCTGCACCGGGCGGCACGCGGCCTTGAGACAGAACCGGTCCTTCAGCGCGCCGAGCTCGGCGTGCTCGGGCACCTCGTTCGTCGCCGCGAACAGAATCTTCAGCCGCACCGGAACCGGCACCCCGTCCTGGTAGAACTTCCGCTCGTTGATGACGGTGAGCAGCGAATTCAAGATCGCGCTCGACGCCTTGAACACCTCGTCGAGGAACACCAGGCGCGCCGTCGGCAGCTTGCCCTGCTCGCGGCGCAGGTAGCGGCCGGAGCGAAGCTCGTTGATGTCGATGGGGCCCAGGATCTCCGACGGCTCGGTGAAGCGCGTCAGCAGGTACTCGAAGTACTCGGTGCCCGCGAGGCCCAGCGCGTCCTTGAACTTCACCACGAGGTCGCTCTTCGCCGTGCCCGGCGGCCCGACCAGCAACAGCGGCTCCTGCGCGGCGGCGGCCACCGTCATCAGGTCGATGAGCGGCTGCTTGTCGACGAAGTACCGCCCGAGCGCGAGCCGGAAACGGTTGAGCCGCTCGCGCAGGCCCTGCGACTCGGCCTGCAGCTGTTGCAGCGTCAGCTCGTTGATGGACTCGAGGGCATCGGGGCGGGGAGGCAGCTTCGTCACGGCACCAGAGGTCATAACTCAGCGCGTCCCGAGGGTGAACGGCACGGTCAGCGCCGGGTAGAGGTTTGTCTCGAGCGGCCCGCCGGGGTTCAGCAGCCAGCTCGTGCCGTTGTACGTCGCCCCGTACAGGCGGCCGTTCGAGTCCGAGAACACGAACACTGCGTAGCCGGGAATCGTCACGGCTGCAGCGGACTCGGTGAAGCCCTTCATCGCCACGGCGACCGGCGCGCCGATCGTCCAGGTCGTGCCGTTCCACCGCGCCCAGTCGAGTGTCCCGGCGTCGGTGTCCGAATACACCGCCACCGCCACGCCCGAGTCGCCGACCCACGCCACCGCGCCCGGCATGTCCCCCGTCGCGGTGTCGTTCACGTCGAGAATCTGGCTGTCGTATTCGCCGGCGCCGACCCACGCCATGCCGTTCCACGTCGCGAGGCCGAGCCGCTCGGTGTTGTCGCCGAGGTCGAACAGCGCGGCTGCGATGCGCGCGGTGCCGGGCTCCGCCGCGAGGTCGAGCGCGTGCGGAATGCCCGCGACCGGAGCGACGACGTTGGCCGCGATCGTCCACGCGCCGCCCGCCACCGCGCGCCGCGACCACCAGAAGCCGAACTCGCCGTGCCGGGCCCACACGGCCACCAGCGCGCCCGTCGTCTGCTCGTACGCGAGGTCGAAGGCGCGGTTCGCCACCGTGCTCACGGCCACGTTCTGCTTCACGTCGGTCTCGAGGAGGAACGGCGCGCCCCACTGCGTGCCGTCCCACACGACGACCCAGAGGTCGTGCAGCGTGTCGACCCACGCGAGCGCGATCTCGTTGCCCGTCGGCCTCGCCTCGAGCTCGACCCACACCGGCGTCGTGCTGGTCGTCGGAACCGGAAGCGCCCCCGACCAGGTACCGCCCACCCGCGTGCGGTACTGCAGGCCGGTGGCGCCGGCGTACACCGCGAGCGCCTGCCCCGACTGCTGCTCGTGCTCGACGTCGAAGCCGCGCTTCTCGAAGTTCGCGGCCATGATGGTGCTCTCGCCCCACGCGGTGCTCCACGCGCCGTTGGCCCACTGGTAGGTCGTCAGCAGCGGCCCGCCGCCCGAGCCGGTGGTGAGCACGCTGACGATCTCCTCGGTACCGCTCGGAGACGGCTCGTCGACGATCCACCGCACGGTCGCGTTCTGCGTCACCGGCACTCCGCCCGGCCCGCTGGTGCCCGTGAGCGGGTTGAAGGACCGCTGCAGCAGCGTCGCGGCGCCGCTCTGCCCGTAGACGACGCGCACGTCCCCCGCGGCCAGCATGCTCAGCGCGTCGATCTGCTCGACCTGCGTCGCGGGCGCGAGCGTTCCCGACGTCGCGCGCAGCTGCACGGCGCCGAGGGGAATCGCTCCGCGGAAGTAGAAGCTCGCGTTCGAGCCGGAGAAGGGCACCGAGGTGACGACCGTGGCGCACGTGGTGTCCGAATGCACCGTCACGCCGGCGTCGGGGCTCGCGGTGATGGCGACACTTCCCATCGCCGGCGAGGGGTTGCCGAGCGCGTCGCGCGCTTGCACCGTCGTGACCATCGAGCACGCGCCCGAGCGCAGCGACTGCGCGGCCGTCGTGAACGCGAGCTGCGCCGGCGCCCCCGGGACGACCGTCACCGGCTGCATCGCCTGCGGCAGCGTCGAGGTGACCGTCACGGTGGACGTGCCTGCGGCCAGGCCCCGGAAATAGAACGACCGGCGCGACGTGCCCGCGGACATCGTCACCGACGTCACCGCGCCGCCGGAGCACGCTGCGCTGTCGAAGAAGAACAGCCCCGCCGACACCGGCACGCTCAGCGTGAGCACCAGGTTCGACGTCACGGGCGCCGCCGTCGTGCCGCGGCGGGTCTCCACGGTGAGCTCCTGCGAGCACGCGCCTGCCACTGCCGTCCGCGCCGGAGTGACGAAGACGAGCGCATCGGGCGCCGCCGAACCTCCGCCGGCGCCACCGGCCGCTCCTCCCGCGCTGCCTCCCGCCGCTCCACCGGCGCTGCCTCCCGCCGCTCCACCGGCGCTGCCTCCCGCCGCTCCACCGGCGGTGCCGCCCGCCACGCCGCCTCCGCCGTCACCACCGCCGATGCCGCCGCCCGCGTCACCGCCGCCGGCAGCACCACCTCCCGGGCCGCCACCTCCCCCGCCGCCAACTCCGGCGTCGCGCGACACGCACACGAACCCCCGACACTCGAAGCCGTCGGCGCATTCGGCGTCATCGCTGCAGGCGAAGCGCTGCTCGGCGATCGGCGTCGCGCAGGTGCAAGACACGAACACCAACGCCGCGCCGGCGACGAGCAGCCTCACCCGGTGGCCTCGCGATGAATGCGCCGCCGCACGCGGTACTCGTCTTCCTCGAGGAAGGTGCGCGTCACCTCGGAGAGCGTGAGGTCTTCGCCGACGTGGCCGACCGCGATGATGTCGGCGAGCTCGACGACCGACAGGCACAGGTACGTGTTCATCGAGTTCATGTCGGTGAGCCACGGCAGCGGCGCCACCATGCGGCGCAGCCCCTTGAGCGCGAAGTCCGCCGGGCCCATCGCCAGCGAGCGGGCGACGGCCCGCGCGAGCCGCGTGAGGTCGGGGGCGTTGCGGCGGAACATCGGGCTCGTCTCGTTCGACAGGTGCCCGATGGCCTCTTCGATCGCCGGCGCCGCGAGGTCCGGCCGGCCGAGGTACGCGAAGCCGCCGGCGACCGCGACGCGCGCGGCGAGGTGGTCGCGGTTGTCGCCCTTGAAGGCCTGCGACGCCCTCGACAGCATGAGGTTCGCCTCGTCACGCAGGCCGACGCGGCGCAGCGTGCGCATGCCCGCGGCGAGCAACTGCGCGGCGCCGGCGGCGTCGAAGTCTCCGAGGTCGCCGCCCGCCGCGGGGGCCGTCGCCAGCTCCGACATCAGCGAGCCGATCGACGCGACGAGCTGCTTCACCAGCTCCGAGCGGCCGAAGTGGCCCGCGACCTTCAGCGCGTCCTCGAGCACCGCGGCCTTCAGGCGGGCCGGCAGCGTCTGCGCCGCGGCGATGATGCGGTTGAGCAGCGGCAGCGCCACCGACTCGGGCAGCATCAAGAGGTTGTCGAGCAGGCCGTCGGCGAGCCGCGCGCGCTCGGTCGCGTCGAGCTGCGGCGACTCGGTGGCGTCGATGCGCTGCTCGATGGCGCGGGTGAGCTGCGACACGTCGGTGATCTCGCGCAGCGACGAGAGCTCTTCGCCGTGCGCGACGCCGGTCTGCACCGCGAACCGCCAGAACGGGGTGAGGTGCTCGCTCGGCTCGAGGATGACGCACCGCTGCCGCATGCGGTCGAACGCGTACCGGTCGTCGCGGTTGAGCCCCGAGGTGATCGCCTGCACCTCCGAGACGAGCGGCGTGTCGTGCGAGACGCCCTCGGCCGCCTGCTGGATGCGCGCGCGGTACAGGCGGATCAGCGCGTTGTTGACCGGGATGTTGAGGTCGAGCGCGTTCATCGCCTCGCGCTCGAGGTCGCGCGCCGTCGCCATGTGCCCCAGGCGCGCGAACGCCCACGCGAACGTGATGCGCACGTACGCGCGCGTCAGCGGCCACGGCGCCTCGACGAGCGAGCGCTTCCGCGGAGTCTCCTCGAACGCCTTGAGCATCTGCGCCAGCTGCTCGATGACGCGCGTCACGCGGGCGGTGTCTCGCGAGCTCCCCGGCCCGACGCTGCGGACGAAGCGCGGCACGTCGCGCTCGAGCGAGAGGCCCCGGCGCAGCCGCGCGAGCACCCGATCGCGCGCGCGGGCGAGCCCCAGCGTGTCGCCTCCGGCGAGCAGCGACAGCGCCACGCGGCCCAGCCACAGCGAGCGCACGTCGAGGTTGTCGTCGTGCCGGTCGAGCCACGCCTGCGCCTGCTGCAGCCGCGCGCGCGCCGAGGCGTCTTTCTGCAGCGCGTGCACCATGAGCTGCGCCACGACCGCGCGCGTCTGCGCCTCGCTCGGAGCGCTCACCTCGAGCAGCGCCGGCAGCGACGAACCCGCGGCCTGCGCCCACGCCCTCGCGATGACGAGCGCGTCCGGCTCCTTCACCTCCCAGAGCGCGTGCGCGAACGCGAGGCCGCTCTCGCGGTGGCGCTGCACCGCGGCGTACAGCCCCGCGAGCCGGTTCCACGCGTTGATCCGGTCGGACGAATCCGCCGCGGCGTCCAGCGAGAGGAAGGCCGCCTCCTCGGCGGCGAGGCGCTCTTCGATCTCCGCCGCCGGCCGCGCGACCGTCTCGGGCTGCTGCAGCGTCAGCGCGCTCGCCGCCGGCGCCTTCGGAGCTTCGGGCTTGCTGCTCGAGCGCCGCGCCGAGGGGCTGCGCCGCGGTCGCGGAGCCTCTTCCTCCACCCCGTCCTCGTCGTCGTCCTTGTTGCGCGCGCGAGCGTCGGCCGATGGCGCGGGCGCGGGGCCCTCCCACGCCTGGAAGTCGAACGTCGACGACTGCATCCACGCGAGCAGCTGCGGAGCCGACGTGTCGATGACGTAGTCGACCCACTCGCTCAACGGGCGGAACGCGGTCTCGGCGATCGACTGCCGCACCACCTCGCCGTCCTTCCCGCGCTCGAGCCACACCAGCGCCTCGGAGTCGGGCGCGAGCCACTCGCGCAACCGCTCGCGCGACAGCGGCGGCTCGAGCAGCAGCCCGCGTGGAGCGAACAGGTTGGGCAGCTCGGCCACGCGCGCGAAGCCCTCGCCCGGCAGCGCGGCCACCGACTTCTCGCGGCCCGCGCGCACCTTCAAGAGCACCAGCGGGCCGGCCACCGCGAACAGAATTCCCTCGAGCGTCGCCTCGGGCGCGCTGCGGACCAGCGACTCGACCGGCCCGATGCCGTCGCGCACCACCCACAGCGACACCTCGTCCGACTTCGAGGAGTCGAGCAGCCGCATCTTCACCTGCAGCCGCGGCGGCTTCTCGTCCGACTCGTGGCCGCGCGCCGGCGGCAACCCCACCGGCACGATCAGCTGATCGAGCGGAGTGAACGGGGCATCCGGCAGCTCTTCGAAGGTGCCGTCCGCGTGGATCAGCAGCGTGCCCTTCTCCGGCCGGTCGAGCGCCTCGGTGAGCGGGTGATGCCAGCCGAGCTGCAGCCAGACTCCCTCGGTCGTCGACGGCGCGAAGACGCGCAGCCGCTCGACGGGCTCGCTCGCCTTCGCGACCACGAAGAACGGCGCCTCGCGCACGCGCACCAGCGCGCGGCTCTTGCCGAGCATGCGCACCTCCTGGCGATCGCAGCCCAGGCGCAGGAGCTCTCCGCACAGCGGCAGCAGCCGGTCGGCATCTTCGACGACGAACAGCACCAGCGGAGGAACCGAGTCGGGCTCGCCCAGCCACTGCGGCTTCAGCGCGGCCGCCCAGCACGGGGCCTCCTGCGTGGCGCCGCTCGCGGCGCGCTCGACGACGCCGGCGTTCTCGAGGCCCTTCTTCTTGCCGGCGGCCAGCGGCTCGGTCGGCTCGAGCTCGAGCTCGCCCTCGTCGGTGCGGCGAAAACGCACCGCGGCCTTCTGCACCGCGGCAGGGACCAGCCCCGCGCGCAGGGCCGCGCAGAGCGCATCATCGGATGGGAAGACGAGTGCCACCGTTCGGGAGAGCTTCGAAGAGGACGTAACAGCGTAGCGCGGGAAAAGCGGCCGACCTACGCCGGCTTGTAGGGGGTCGCAGGCTGACGCAGGTTGAGGTCGAAGAGCTCGTAGTCGAACGGTGAGACCTTGTTCATGGCGCCGTCGATGAACACGATGCGGTCGTCGTCGAGGCAGCCCTGGTGGTACTTCACCTGCGGCGAGACCTGCAGCCCGCGCAGCACACCCGGCTGGGGAGGCTGCCGCTCGACCCAGGTCCCGAACGCCTTGCGGCACTTCGCGTCGCTGATGTGCCCGATGACCTGCAGGATGTTCTCGGGGAGAGAGCGCGGGTCGTAGCGGCGCCGCTCCTTCGGGTCGATTCTGCCCAGCTGCGGGTTCGCGGGGCGGTGCACGAGAATGCCGCGCGCCTCGCCGTGGGCCGCCGAGCCCGGCACGTCGAGCGGAGAGAGGTCGAGCGGGCCCTCGCCCTTCCACCGCGCCACGCGCGCGTCGAGGAACGCGTTGAGCGCCTCGGCGATCGCGACCGCGTCGTGCGTCGGCGCCGGCCGCAGCAGCTCGAGATCTTCGACCGTGACGCCGGCGTGCACCAGCAGCATGCCGGGGAACGGAGCCACCGCGAGCCGCACGCGCTTGCCGAGCAGGAGCCGCGTCATCAGCGTGCGCTGCCGCTCTTCGAAGCAGGAGTAGTCGTGCGAGATGACCGCGGGGCTCGCGAGCGCCGGGTACTTCGACTGGAAGCTCGCGGTGAGCTTCGCGTCCTCGAGCGCGGCGTCCGCCCGCGCCTGTGCCTCGACGTACTGCCCCTGCGAGAAGGCCGAGAGCTCGCGCACGCGCGCGAGGTCGTGGTTGCCGACGACGATCTGCACCTGGTCGGGCGGGTGCGCCGCGAGCCACGCGAGAATGCACGTGCCGTCGGCCGCGGCCGCCGCGCGCTCTTCGGGCCGGCCCCAGTCGAAGTGATCTCCCAGCGAGATGAGGCCGACCTCGCGGCGCAGCCGACCGTCCTCGCCGAGCAGCCCGTTCAGGTCGAGGATGCGGAGGAACTGGGCCAGCGAGGCCTGCGGATCTCCGACGGCGACGATGTGTGTGCGCGGCGCCCGGTCGGGGATGATCCGCGGGGTGAAGTTCGCCGCGTCTTCTCGAGCACGCGCCTGCGCCGTGGTGAAGCGACGGTCGGACATCGGCGCGCACTATCGCATGACGGCCGCCGATGCGGCGTTCAAGCGTGCCCGCCGCCGCTCACGCTGAGCGGAGGCCGAAGGCCGTAGTCGAAGCGGGCCCATGGACGCCTTCGAGCGCGCTTCGACTGCGGCCCGCTTCGCGCGCCTCCGCTCAGCGTTATCGAGAGGACGTACTCGCCGCGTATTCTTTTCGACCCGCGGGAGTCGGCTGCGGGCTCCCTTCGCCCCCGCGGCGCTGCGCTCAGGGTGCGCGGCATCTCGTTCCTCCCTAGAGTGGCCCCTCGGTGAGCGCGGGGACCGAGACCGTCGAGCGTGCGATCGTCTTCGAAGAGGCCGCCGGCTACCGCAAGACCTCTGCCCTGCGCTGCATCGACATGTGCGTCTCGGCCATCGACGAGGCGCTGGCGCAGACCGACCTCGGCCTGAAGCAGGCCGGGCCGATGCTCTTCGTCATCTTCCGTCTGCGCGCCGATCTCTTCACCGACGGGCACCACACCGCCCTCACCAACGCGGGAGAGCACGCCGGCGGCCGCGTCGTCTCGCTCTCCGAGCTCGAGTACCAGGAGCGAGGCTCCTTCCTCACCCGCTTCGCCGAGTGCGGGCTGCAGCGGCTCGCGCTGCCCACCGATCAGGTGCTCGCCGTGCTCGACGAGCTCTTCGCGAGCGTGCCCGAGCGCCGCGCCGACGTCCGCCACCCGGTCGAGGCCCCCGCCGTCGTCACCGCGGGCGACCAGCGCCTGTCCGGCGAGCTCAAGAACCTCTCCGCCGGCGGAGCCCTCTTCCAGCCCGGCGCCTCGCCCCCCGTCGTGAACCAGGCGGTGAAGCTCGAGGCGAAGCTGCCGAGCGGCGAGGTGAAGGCCACCGCCACGGTGGTGAACGTCTCCGACAAGGGCGTGTCGCTGCAGTTCACCGCCGAGGCGCGCCCCGAGGTGAAGCAGCACCTGCGCGCGCTGCCCCTGCCGAAGCTGCAGTCGCAGCTCACCGTCGACGCGCTCGTGGCGGCGCCCGCAGCGACGACGGCGACGTCGGCGGCGGTCGAGCGCGTGGGCCCGTTCGAGCTGCTCGGCCTGCTCGGCTCCGGAGCCACCGGCCAGGTGCACTTCGCCCGCGCCACCGAGGGCAAGCTGAGCGGCCAGCTCGTGGCGCTGAAGCGGCTCGACCGGCGCCGCGCGCAGGACCCCGCCGCGGTGCGCGCGTTCGAGGCCGAGGCCGCCACGCTCCGGCGCTTCAAGCACCCCAACATCGTGCGCGTGCTGGACGCGGGCGTCTTCGACGGCCACCACTGTCTCGTCACCGAGCTCGTCGAGGGTTACGACCTCGCGCAGCTCATCCGCCGGTGCCGGGCGCGCAAACAACAGCTGCCCATCGAGGTCGCCTGCTACCTCGTCAAGGTGCTGCTCGACGCGCTCGCGGTCGTGCACGACGTGAAAGACACGTCGCCGGAGCAGCGCCCGCTCGTGCACGCCGACGTCTCGCCGCACAACGTGTTCGTGTCGAAGACCGGGACCATCAAGCTCGGCGACTTCGGCTTGAGCAGCCACGGCGGCGAGAGCGCCTCGTGGAAGCAGCGCCGCCTCACCTACCTGGCGCCCGAGGCGCTCAGCGGCGTCTTCTCTCCGTCGGTCGACCTGTGGGCGGCCGCGGTCACGCTCTACGAGCTGCTCACGCTCGAGCCCCCGTTCGCGGCCGACTCCGCCGAGGCGCTGATGAACGCCATCCGCACGCGTGGCGCGGCGCCGCTGCGCGAGCGCCGCCCCGAGTGCTCCGGCCCGCTCGAGGCGCTGCTCCGCTCGATGCTGGAGAAAGACCCCAAGCTGCGGCTGCGCTCGGCGCGAGACTTCGCGGCGGCGCTGACCGTCTACTACCACCCGGTGCGCGCGCCGCGGCAGCTGCCCGACGTACTCCGCGCGATTCCGGCGTGAGGCGCGTCACGGGCGCGGCGGCTTTGTTAAGCAACGCGCGAATGGACCGGCTGCCCGCCCCGCCGCTGCCCGACTGGCTCGACCGGCTGCTGCCCTTCCGTCGCTACCGCGTGCGCGTCCGCGAGAACGTCATGCACGTCATGGAGTCGGGCCCCGAAGACGCGCCCGCCCTGCTGCTGCTGCACGGCAACCCGACCTGGGGCTTCTTGTGGCGGAAGGTCGCGCTCGCGCTCGGCCGCGCGCCGGTCCGCATCGTGATGCCCGACCTCGTCGGCCTCGGCCTCTCCGAGAAGCCTCCGCCGTCGATTCACACGCTCGACTTCCACGCCGGGCAGCTCGAGGCGCTCATCGGCCTGCTCGGCCTCGAACGGGTCGTCTTCGCCGGACAGGACTGGGGCGGCCCCATCGGCCTCGCCGCGCTCGAGGCGCTGAAGTCGAAGGTGAAGCTCGAAGGGCTCGTCGTGCTCAACACCGTGCTCGGCCCGCCGAAGCGCGGCTTCCGGCCGACGGCGTTCCACCGCTTCGCGCGAATGCCGCTCGTCTCCGAGGCCGTCTTCTCGTGGGCGCAGTTCCCGCAGTCGGTGCTCGGCTTCGCGCAGGGCAATCGGCGCAGCATCTCCGGCGACGTCGCGCGCGCGTACCGCTGGCCGCTGCGCGACCGCCACGAGCGCACCGCGCCGCTCGCGCTCGCCCGCATGGTGCCGAACTCGCTCGAGCACCCGAGCGTCGGGCCGCTGCGCCGCATCGAGGGCTTCGTGCAGGCCTTCAAGGGCCCCGCCGCCATCGTCTGGGGAGAGAAGGACCCGGTGCTCGGCCGGCTCCGCCGCCGCATCGAGAACCTGCTGCCTCACGCGCGCGTCACGTCGACGAACGCCGGCCACTTCCTGCAGGAGGAAGTTCCGAACGACATCGCCGACGCGATCCGCTACGTGCTCGAGGCGCGCTGATGGAACCGCTCGAGCTCGTGCCGCCGTGGTGGGTGCTGCTCGCCGCCGGCCTGCTGGTGGCCGTCACCGGGGTGCTGCTCTACCGCTGGGTCGCGCGCGACGAGCTGGCCCGCGTCGGCGGTCGCGTCCGCTCCGTCGTCGCGGCGGTCGTCTTCTCCATCGCCATCGCGCTCACCGGCTGGGGCGTGTGGGCGGTGACCGCGCTGCCGCCGCGCGAGGTCGCGTTCGCGATCATCTGGGTCGGTGTCTCCGGCTACTTCATCGTCGCCGCCGGCACCTTCAAGACGCAGCTCGGCCGCTTCGACACCGGCGCGGGCGCCACGCTGCGCCACCTGCTGCAGGCGCTCTTGTGGGGCCCGATCATGGTGCTGATGCTCCTGCCGCGCGGCGACCGGCGCAGTTGATTTGCGCATCGGAGGGGTGAATGGTGTGTACCGACCATGAACCGCGTCGGAATCGGTGGGGCGTCGAACGTCGGCAACACCCAGGGCGCGGGGCAGGCGCGCCCCACGCAGCAGCGCCAGAGCCACGTGCAGGTGCTCGAGCAGCAGATCGGCAAGATCGATCAGCAGCTCAAGGGCGCCGGCTGGGGCGCGAACACGCGCGAGCTGCGCGCGCTGCGCCAGGACCTCGCCTCCGAGCTCGGGCGCGTGCAGCAGGCGCTCGCCGGCAACATCCGGCTGCCTCCGCAGACCCAGGCCGCGGTCGACAACGTCACGCGCGGCCTCGGCGCCGAAGAGAAGGCGGTCGTCCTCGCCAAGGCGGCGGAGCTCTCCGACACCGGGTACGGCGTCGAGAAGACGAGCGGCCCGCGGTTCGCCGCGAACCTCGCGATGGAGCTCTCCGAGTACCTCGCGATGGGCGCCACGCCGTCGTCCGGCCTGTCGGCTGCGATGACGAAGCTCGTGCAGGACGGCATGCCGGTGTTCTCGCAGAACCGCCAGCTGATGTCGGACTACCAGAACAACCTCGCGACCGGCCGGCAGAACGCCGCGGTTCGCAACGGCGGCTGACTCAGCGCCTCACCACCGCGCGCCGGCGGTGAGGCCCAGCGACGAGCCCGGCGCTCCCAGCGAGACGTACGGCTCGAAGCTGAAGCCCGAGCGGCTCGTCGTCGCGGGCTCGTCGGGCACCTGCACCTCCTGCCGGGCGACGAGGCCGACGATGAGCAGCGCGAGGCCGGTGACCTGCATCGCGGTGTCGATGACGGCGACGGCGGCGCCGACCGGGTACAGCGGCTCGGCCGTGCACGCGAGGTTCTGCCGCGTTCCGCGCGTCAACCCCGCCTGGCCGGCGATCGAGATGGCGGGGCCGATGATCGGGATCCACGCGACGGTGGAGACGAACCGCCAGCAGTTGTTCTCCGGCACCGCCGCCGCGTAGATGGCCGCGCCGAGGTTGACGAGCAGCGCGAGGACGTAGCCGGCTCCGAGCAGCGCGGCGCCGGTGATGACGAGCCCTTTGCGCGCGCGGCGCTCGGTGTGCGTCTTCACCGGAGCCTCGGCGACGGGCGCCTGCGGCGCATCGGTCGGAGGAGGCGGCTGCACCGACGCCGGCGGCGGCGGCGGCGGCGGCCACGTGCTCGCGTCGACGCACGTCTCGCCCTTCGCCGCGAGGCCGGGCGGGCACTCGGGCACGCCGACGCACCGCTGCTGCGCGCTCGCCCAGACCTGCCGCGGCCAGCAGCAGTTGCCCTGCGTGTCGGGGCTCACCGCCATGCCCGCAGGGCACGCCGCCGGCGCCGCGGCAGCCGCTGCGACGCACGTCTCGCCCTGCGCACGCAAGGGAGCCGGACACGCCGGGACTCCCACGCACGTGCTGCGAGAGTTCGACCACGCCTGCTGTGGCCAACAGCAGTGGCCCTGCGTGTCCGGGCCGACAGTTTGTCCTTCAGGGCATGCAGCAGCAGACAGCACCATCAGAGCGAGCGGAGAGAACATGCGCCCGCACTTCTACTCCGAGTCACGCCGCTCCCACCGGGGTGATTGTGACCCTGCGCGGTCGCAGCAACCCCGCGATGCGAGACAGCCCTGCGGTGGATCGCTCCTCGCAAGGAGCAGTCCCGACATGAAACGTGTTCTGTTCGTCGACGACGAGCCAATGATGCTCAGTGGGCTGAAGAACATGTTCCGGAAGCACCGCCGCGAGTGGGACATGGTCTTCGTCTCGTCCGGTCGCGATGCCCTCGAGGAGCTCGCGCGCGCCCCCTTCGACGTCCTGGTGTCGGACATGCGCATGCCCGGCCTCGACGGCGCCGAGCTCTTGCAGCAGGTGCAGGCCCGCTGGCCCGCGACGGCGTGCTTCATCCTCTCGGGCTACGCCGACGCCGAAGCGCAGCAGCGCGCGAAGGCCGTCGCCCGTGGCTACTTCTCGAAGCCCTGCGAGGCCGAAGCCCTGCGGAGCGCCATCGAGGGCATCCTGTGAAGCGCTTCTTCCGCGTCGTCGATTCGCTGATCGACCCGCGGCTGCGAATGGTCGCGTCGACCGACGAGCTGCGCATCCTGCGCCTCATCGGCGGAGTCAACGCCATCAACTTCCTGGAGCTCGTCGGCTTCGTGCTCGCGATGGGCCACAAGATGCCCTCGTCGGCGACGGTGGCCATGGTCGGCATCCTCGCGTCGCTCGTGTTCATCGGCATTCGCCTGCGCTTCTTCGCCACGCGGCGCGGCGCAGGCACTCTGCTGTGGCTCGGCATGCTGCTGCTCGTCGCGCACGCGGCGCTGTACGAGAACGGCCAGTGGTCGTTCATGAGCCCGGTGCTCGGCACCATCGTCCTGCTCGCAATGTTCCTCGGCGGCCAGCGCGCCGCCGTCGTCGCCCTCGGGCTCGCGCTCGGCCTGCTCGGCGTCATCACCGCCATCCACGCGAACGGCTGGCGGTTGCCGTCGTCGAGCCCCGAGCTCGACCCGCTCGTGCCGACCGCCGTCACCAGTGGGCTGTGCCTCATCTGCCTCACCTTCCTCGCCTGGCTCAACCACAGCTCTCGCCAGCGCGCGTACGAAGAGCTGAACCACGCGCTCGAGCGCGTGAAGGCGAGCGAGATCGCGCGCGCGCGCGCCGAAGCAGAGCTCGCGCTGGCCCAGAAGCTCGAGGCGGTGGGCCGCCTGGCCGCGGGCGTAGCGCACGAGATCAACACGCCGGTGCAGTTCGTCGGCGACAGCATGGCCTTCATCGAAGAAGCCTTTGGCGAGCTGCGAGCCGTGCTGGCGGGCTACGCCGAGCTCGAGGCCGCCGCGAAGCGGGGAGAGCCGCTCTCCGCTCTGCTCGAGCGCGCCGCGAAGATCCGCGAGGAGCACGACCTCGACTACGTCATCGAAGAGGCACCGCCGGCGCTGGCGCGCTCGAGAGAAGGCCTCGCGCGCATCGCGCGCATCGTCCGCTCGATGCGAGACTTCGCCCATCCGGACTCGCAGCAGCCCGAGTTCGTCGATCTGAACCGCGCGGTCGAGACCACCGTCACCATCGCCACCAGCGAGCACAAGCTCGTCGCCGACGTGGACCTGCAGCTCGGCGACGTCGGACGCGTGAAGTGCATCGGCGGGGAGATCAACCAGGTGATCTTGAACCTCGTCGTCAACGCGGCGCACGCCATCGCCGATCGCTATCGCGGCCAGAACCGGCGCGGGCGCATCACCGTCAAGACCTGGCGCGCCGGCGGCGACGCGTTCATCTCGGTGACCGACGACGGCGGCGGCATCCCCGAAGCCGTTCGGTCGCGCATCTTCGAGCCGTTCTTCACCACGAAGGAGGTCGGCCGCGGCACCGGCCAGGGCCTCGCCATCGCGCGCAACGTCGTGATGAACAAACACCACGGCTCGTTGACGTTCGAGACGCAGCTCGGCGTGGGCACGACGTTCACCGTGCGGCTGCCGGCTGATGACGGCGCGCCGCGCCTCGCGGCGTGAATCAGCCCTTCTGCGGAACCTTCTGCCCTTCGGGCGCCGCTTCGGTCGTCGGCTTCTGCACCGCGCCCTGCCCCTCGCGCTCGATGTGGATGTGGCCGAGGTCCTCGGCCTTCAGCGTGCCGTTCTTGATCAGCGCATCGACGAGCTGGCGGTGCTGCTCTTCGTGCTCCTGCGGAAGCGCGTCGGAGTCCGAGTCGTACTTGATGATGACGTTCTTCTTCTTCGTCGTCGGGTCGACTTGAAGGCGGATCGTAAGTGACGCCATGAGAGCCTCGTGCGCGGCAGGGCCGGTGCCCTACCGGGCGGGTCAGGGGGTAGGCCCCCTGGGGTTGTTCTTCTTGGTGGTGGGGTCCACCTGCAGCCTGATCGTCAACAACGCCATGCACTGACCCTATGCTGCTTCAGCGCGCCGCGTCGACCTCGCGCACCTCGGCCTGCTCGAGCACGTAGCCGATGAGCTGCTGCTGGTACGCCGCCTCGACCATCGACGTCGCCGCGGCCGGGTCGGCCTTCCCCAGCGACTTGAGCGCCGCCTCGTCGAGCCCCAGCGCCGCGCCGGAGGCAACCATGATGGCCTCGAGCTGCTCGGGCTCCGGCTTCACGCCGTCGCGCTCGGCGATCGCCTTGAGCGCGAGCGACAGGCGAAGCCGCGAGCGGACCTCCTCGCGCTTCACCGGGTCCTCGAGCCACAGGTCGAGCGCCTCCTGCTGCTCGGCGGCGTCGAAGCCCTTCGCCGACAGGTGGGTGCCCTCGGCGGCGCCCCAGCGGCGGCGCAGCTCTTCGTCGACGAGCGCGTCGCCGACGTCGGCGCCGGCGCGGTTGGCGACCTCTTCGAGCACCTTCGCCTCGGCGTCGGCCCAGGCGCCGTCGACCCACTCGGAGATCAGCTCGTCGGCGATCTTCAGCATCACCTCGTCGAGCGTCTTGCCGCGGCCGAGCTTCACCAGCGCCGCCGGGTCGTCGCCGTTCAGCGGCTTGACCTCGAACGCGCGCAGCACGTCGACGATCAGCTCCGCCGTCTTGCCGCGCAGCGCAGGGTTCGGGTGCTCGGCTCCGAGCTTCACCTTCACGCGCGCCGAGCCGCCGACCTGCGCTCCGGTGAGCTGCTCGGCGAGGCCCTCGAGCGCGGCGTTGGGCACGAGGTCGAACGACCAGCCGAAGCGCACGCCGCCGGGCATCAGCTTCCCGCCGACGTAGCCGAGCACGTCGACCTCGACCTCGTCGCCCGCCGCGAGCTTCTCGCCGCGCGCCCGCTCGCGCCGTACGCCGTGCTCGCGCAAGAGCTCGACGAACCGGCCCGACAGCTCATCGGCCGTCGGAGGCTCGGGCGCCTCGACCGTCATCACCAGGCCCTCGAGCGAGGGGGCCTTCACCGGCGGCAGCGGCACCGCACCCTTCTTGAGCGCCTGGGTGACGGGCAGCTGCTGCAGCTTTCGCAGAATCAGATCGGCTTGGAGACTCATCAGCGGAACCAAGATCCCACGAAGGAAGAGATGGTGGAAACAGCCGCGCCGACCTGGCTCACGATCGGGATGTTGGTCGCCGCGGCGATCGAACCGATGGCGGTCACGACCGAGGCAGCTCGACGACCGAAGCTCGCGTTCGGGTCACGAAGCGTCGCGACGGCGTTCGCGGTGTCGGCGACGGCGATGGCCACGTTCGCTCCGGGCACGAAGCGCCCCGCGGTGCGCGCGAGCCGCCCCGCAGCGACCGTGGCCTGCGCGGCTCGGCCGGCGCGCGCGGCGCGGATCGCCGCGACCGTGTTCGCCCGTGCCGCCTGCGGAGCCGCCCGGCGTGCCGTGGCGACCGCCCGCTGCTGCATCGCCTGGCGCGTGCGCCCGCTCATGCTGTCGACGGCGATGCGCGCGGCGGTCCGACGCGCCGCCCCGGGGGCTCCCGGCGCCGCGGCGGTGTACGCGCGGCGCGCCGCCCGGTACGAGGTGGCGAAGCGGTTCCCGTCGCGGACGAGCTCGGCGGTGTGCTGCGCGACCTGCGCGGTGTCGTTCACCGCCTCTGCCGACGACCGGATGGCCGCCGTCACGTCCTCGCGCGAGCCGGTGCGCGCGGCCTGGCGAACGTTCTGCACCGCGCTCGAGATGGTGCCCGGCAGGTTGTACGCGCTCACCGCCTGGCGCGCGGTGCGGACCGTACGACCCGCGACCTCCGCGCGCTGGAACGTGTTGTTCGAGCCCGCCGCCGCGCTGTCTACCGCGTTCCGCCAGTTCTGCCGGGTCTGACCCGCCCGCCGGCCGAAGTCGCGCAGGCTCTGCGGCCCGGTCCGAAACGAGTCGCGCGCGGCCAGCGCGTCGGGGACGACCTTCGTCGCGTCGCTGGCCGCGTTCAGCAGCTCACGCGGCTCGTACTGCGTCCTCACGCCCATGCGCTCGAAGAAGCTCGGTCGCGGCGCGGGGTTACGTCCAACGGGAGTGGTCATGGTTCCTTGGGTACGGAGGTGAACGCTCAGTGGATTCAGGCCGGCGCCGACGCGCCACGGCCCTCGAGCTCGAGCGACCGGGCCGCCGCCCGCGACGCGCTGAGCACCGTGGCGCGCAAGAGGCCGTCTTCCACGCGCACGCGCCGCGACTCCTTCGTGTCGTTGACGAGGGTGAGCCGCTGGCCGCGCGCCGAGACGTCGACGCGAGCGGGCGGAGCAGACAGCGTGATCGTCGCCTCCGAGGTGGTCGCCTCCTCGAGCACGTCGAGCTCGATGAAGACCGAGTGGCCCGACGTCACCGCCCAGGCCCCGGCGGGCAGCTGCAGCCGAAGCTCGAGCCGCTCGCCCGGCGCGAGCACCTGCTGCGCGACGACGTGCGGAGAGTGCGCCGGTGCACCGAGGCAATACGTGCCGACCTCGACCTCGCGCACCCTGGGGCTCGGCCGGAACACGAGCTCGACCGAGCTCATCGGGTCGACCGGCACCGCGACGTCGCACGCCTCGCAGCGGCCGGCGGCGTCGAGATCTTCCGGGCGCTCGAGCTGGCTCGAGGCGACGCGGCAGTGCGGGCAGAGCAGATCCCACCGCAGCTGCAAGAGGCCGACGTCGGCGGCGATCAGGCACGCGTCGATCATCGCGTCCTCCGGCATGCCCGCGCGGTGCGCGAGCTCGATGGGCCGCAGCCGGCCGAGCTCGCGCGGGTCGCCCTGGCGGATCATCATCTCGAGCACCATCAGCGCGTGGGGAGTCGCGCCGTTCGCGTGCGCCGCCTTGAGCAGCCGCTCGAGCTCGCGCTCGCCGTCGCTCGAGAGCGGCTGCGTGGGCGCCAGCGGGTCGAGGCGGCTGCGCTGCTCTTCCGGAGTCGCGAGGTACTGCTCGAGCTCCTCGTACACGCGCTGGAACGCGCGCTTGAGCCGCACGCCGAGCTCGGCCGCGACGACCGGCGCGTACATCATCGAGCGCGGCTGCGCCTCGAACGTCTGCGTGAGCCGCGTGCCGTTCCCGTCGGCCTCGAGCTCGACCACGCTGCGCATCCACAAGAGCGGGCCGGCGCGGTACTCGCGCAGCACACCGAAGCGCTGACCGGCGACGTGCTCGAACGGGTGCTCCACCCACTCGAGCGTGAAGCCGAGCTGCTTCGCGCGGCCGATCAGCACGCGTCCGCCCTCGGCAGGCTCATACGTGCCCTTCGCCTCGGGAATGCCCGCGGCGCGGTTGATGCGATCGGTGTCCGAGACGTACGCCCAGACCTCGGCCGGCGAGGCCGAGAAGCGCTGCTCCAGGGAGAACCGCTGCGAAGCCTCGCCCGGGGCGCGCGGGTGAGCAGCCGTCAACGAGGAAGGGTCGGATGGCATGTGGGCCCTACGGTGCAGAGGAGAGATTGGATTTCTACTTCTTCTGGCTCTGCAGCGGCAGGATCCCCGACAGCGCCTCGCGGTCGAGCACCTTCTTCTCGACGAGCAGGTCGCGCAGCGTCGTCACCAGCGCCTTGTTCTTCGCGAGGATGTCGTGTGCGCGCTTGCGGTTCGCCTCGAGGATCTCGCGCACCGCCCGCTCGCTCGACTCGCGCAGCGCGTGCGACGGCGGCGGGTGCTCGCGCGACGGAGCCATCAGCACGCGCACGCCCACGCCGTCGCCGCCCATGCCGAACTCTTCGACCAGCGCGCGGGCGATGTTCGTCGCGCGATCGAGATCCGCCGCGCTGCCGATGGAGAGGTCCTCGAGCAAGAGCAGCTCGGCCTCGCGCCCGCCCATCAGCGTGCAGATCTGATCCTGCAGCTGGCCGCGCGTGACGACGTAGCGGTGCGCCGGGTCGGAGTACGCGACGAAGCCGAGCGAGCCGGCGAGGTCTCCGCGAATCGAGATGCGGTCGATGGTCGGGGTGTTCTCGCAGAACAGCGCGCACACCGCGTGGCCGGCCTCGTGCGTCGCGACCACGAACTCTTCGCGCGGCGTCAGCGCCGGCCGCTCGACGAACTCGCTGAGCGCCTTGTCGACGTCCTCGATCTCGGTGGGCTGCGTGGCGTCGCGGCGCTCGCGCAGCCGCATGCGCGCGAGCGTGCGGCACAGCGCCTGGAGGTGATCGCCGGAGTACCGCGTGTTCTGCCCCTCGACGAGATCGCCGGTGCGCTTCACCGCGTAGTCCATCGCGCGGGCCGACAGCGCGAGGCTCATCTTCTGGTCGTAGATGGAGAGGATCGCGCGGCGGTCGTCCGACCCCGGATAGGGGATCTGCAGGTGGAACTCGAAGCGCCCGGGCCGCAGCAGCGCCGGGTCCAGCGACTCGACGAAGTTCGTGGTGCCGACGATGAACACGAGCTCGTCCTTGCGGAAGCCGTCCATCTCGGTGAGCAGCTGGTTCACCATCGAGTGCTCGACGCCGCTGCCCTGGTACGTGCCGCGGCGCACCGCGAACGAGTCGAGCTCGTCGAACACGATCACCGCCGGCGCCGCCTGCCGCGCCCGCATGAACACCTGCCGCAGGTTCTCTTCGCTCTCGCCGACCCACTTCGACTTGAGCTCGGGGCCGCTCACGACGCTGAGCGCCGCGCCGAGCGACGTCGCCATCGCCTTCGCGAACAGCGTCTTGCCGGTGCCGGGAGGGCCCCAGAAGATCATGCCGCGCGGGATCAGCGACTCGATGCGCTTCACCTGGTTCTCGTCGTTCAGCGCGTCCTTGTGCGCGAGCACGTCGAGGATGTCGCGCTGCAGCCGCTCCTTCACCTTCGCGTAGCCGCCGATGTCCTTCTGCAGATCGACGTCGGGCACCTGCAGCTGGCCGACGAGCGTGCCGGCGCGCAGCTGGCTGAACGCGGGGCGCGTGTCGGCGGGGTAGTCCTCTCCCTGCAGCGTCGAGAGCAGCCGCCGCAGCCGCGCCGCGTTCACGCCCGAGACCTGCTTGTAGAGCGGGTAGACCGGCAGCGTCTTGTGCGCCGAGAGCTTCCTCGACTCGCGCTGCGTGACGAGCATGCCGAGGCGATCGCGCGGCACTCCGCTGAGCGTCTCGCGCCGCGGGAAGAGGTTGTCGATGACCTTCGGCAGCGCGAACGAGTGGTCGCGGAAGCCGAGGAACACGAGCTCGGGGTTCTCGTAGAGCAGCGGAATCGCCTCGCGCGCCTCGGCGCTCAGGCCGCCCGTCGAGGCGGTGAGCAGGTCGAGGTGCGGCAGCACGATGATGCGCTCGGCGACCGCGCCGCGCACCGCCTCGCGCAACAGGAAGAGAATCGCGCCGACGAGCCCCACGCCCTGCGGCAGCGGCGGGAGATCGGCGATCGGCCGACCGTCGAGGTACAGGAACTGGCGGCCCTCTTTCTTCAGCCGGTCGCGCACCGACTTGAAGACGAACGGCGTCAGCTCTTTGTCGGCCTCGACGAGCACCGACAGGCCGCGCCGCAGGCCGTCGGTGACGCGGGAGAGCTCCTGCGAGTACGCGGCCTCGACGGCGGCGAACGGCGTGAGCTCGACCGGGAGCTGCTCTTCGGGGACCGTGATGCTCAAACCCGCACCTTGATGGTGAGCTCGCCGGTCTCGGCGTTCTCGTTGACCTCTTCGACGGTGCCGAGCTGCGCGGCGCGCTCTTTGAGCGACGCGGCGGTCACGCGGTTCACGACGCCGTCGAGCTCGGCCTTCAAGTCGCGCAGCCGGCCGCTGAGCTTCTCGGTGATCTGCTCGCGCAGCTTGTTCTCTTCGGCAGAAGCCTCGGCCTCGAGCGCGGCCTGCGCGTTCTTGCGCAGCTCCTGCTCGCGCATCGTGCGCGACTCGTCGACCGCGATGCCGGTGCGCTGCGCCTTGAGCTCGAGCGCCTTCTCGCCCTTCGCGACGACCTTCACCTCGCCGTCCTTCAGCGAGACCTCGACCACGATGCCGCCCTCTTCCTTCCGCACGGCCTTGTCGCCCTCGCGCGTGAAGCCCTTCTTCTCGAGCTCCGCGGCGAGCAGATCGGCCGTGCGCTCGCGGGTGAGGATGGGGAGCAGCTCGAGCTTCGACGCGACGCCGTCGTCGACCTGCACGTGGCGGGAGAGGGACTCTTCGATGGAGATTCGATACGCGCGACTCATGCCGGTGAGCTTGGCATAGCAACACCTGCGCTCGTAAGGCTCACCGGCGCTTCTTGCCGACGAACAACACGAACCGGTCGACCGGCTCGACCTCGACGTCGAAGCCGGCGCGGCCCATGCGCTTGATGAACGACGGGTCGACACTCGCCGACCACACCACCAGCGTGCCGCGCGCCTTGAGCATCTGCGCCAGGCGCGTAAGGCCCGCCGGCCCGTACAGCTTCGAGTTCGTCGCGTCCGACAACGCGCTCGGACCGTTGTCCACGTCGAGCAGCACCGAATCGAAACGACCGTCGGCGGTCGCGACGTCACCGGGGTGAATGTTGACGCGCTTGTCCCTCAGCGCGTCGCCGTGCAGGTGGGCGAGCGGGCCCTTGTTCCACGCGATGACCGCCTTCGAGAGCTCGGCGACCAGCACGTTGGCCTCGGGCACGCCGTCGAGCACCGCGCGCAGCGTGTAGCCGAGGCCCAGGCCTCCGATGAGGACGCGGCGCGAGCCCACGGCGTGCTTCGCCATCGCGACCTCGGACTGGTGGCGACGGCTCGACATGAGCTCGTGCCCGCCCGAGCGGATGACGTACTCACCATCGCGCTCTTGCAGCACCAGCGCGCCGTCGCGTGCGAGCGTGACCCAGGGCTTCACGGCGACCTCCTCTACGTGAGCGTGGCCGCTTGGCAAAGCGCGCTGATCCCGATTCGTAACCGACGCGTCGATCGGCGTTACGCGCGCAGGACTTCGCGAGCCTGCTCGAACCGCCGTCACCATCCAGCCACGCGGAATCGCTGTGTTTCCAACACGTGGCACGTGCCTCGCTTACCGCGCGGCGACCAGTCGTTCTTCCGGGGAGAACCCAAACACCATGTTCGAAGAGATCGACACGACGATTCGCAGCGTCGAGCGGCTGTACCGCGCGGTCAGTGGCCGCGAGGCGAACGGAGTCGACGCCGCGCCGATCCCTCCCGAGCGTGATGCCGCGAAGCACGTCGACGAGCAGCTCGACAAGCTGCTCGCCACGCTCTCGCGCGTGCCGCAGGCCTTGGCGCCGATGGCCGCGCGCCCGGCGATGCCTGCGTGGGCGCCGCCCGTCTCCATCTTCGCGCGCAAGAACGAGCTGCTCGTCTGCGTCGATCTTCCCGGAGTCTCGCGCGATCACCTCACCGTCACCGCGACCGCAGGCGCGATCACCGTCAGCGGCCGCCGGCCGTCGCCGTTCAGCGAGGCCGAGGCGCGGCTGCAGCGCGGTGAGGCTCCGCTCGGAGCCTTCCGCCGCGAGATCGCCCTGCCGCCCGACGCCGCACTCGAAGGACTCAGCGCGTCGCTCAAGGACGGCGTGCTCGAGATCCGCGTGCCGCGCGCCGAGAAGCAGGCGCCTCGCGCGATTCAGGTCCAGTAGTCCAACGCAGTACTCACGAGGGAGAGGTCATGGAGACGGCAAAGGTTGATCTTCGCAAGCTGCAACTGTTGAACGACCGCATCACGCAGGTCATCGACGCGCTGAACCAGGTGCGCTCTTCGGCCCACGGATTTACGTCGCAGCCCTCCTGGCAGGGCTGGAGCTGGGGCCAGGGCAACAACTGGCAGAGCTGGTCGCAGCCCTGGTCGTGGTCGCAGCCGTGGAGCTGGTCGCAGCCCTCCTGGCAGTCGCAGCCGTGGAGCTGGGGCTCGCAGCAGTGGCAGGGCCCGCAGTCCTGGCAGCAGCCGTGGGGCTGGTCGCAGCCTCAGTGGCAGTCGCAGCCGTGGAGCTGGGGCTCGCAGCAGCAGTGGCAGGGCCCGCAGTCCTGGCAGCAGCCGTGGGGCTGGTCGCAGCAGCCCTCCTGGCAGTCGCAGCCGTGGAGCTGGGGCTCGCAGCAGTGGCAGGGCCCGCAGTCCTGGCAGCAGCCGTGGGGCTGGTCGCAGCCTCAGTGGCAGTCGCAGCCGTGGAGCTGGGGCTCCCAGCAGCAGTGGCAGGGCCCGCAGCAGTCGTGGCTGAGCAGCAGCCCGTGGCAGTGGCAGTCGTGGAGCGGCCCGCAGGGCTGGACGCCGTGGAGCGGCGGCCCGCAGGCGTGGAGCGCTCCGTGGGCGCCGTGGTCGCAGCAGCCGTGGGCGACCGGCCCGCAGCAGGGCCAGCAGCAGCAGCCGTCGCAGCAGCAGGGCTCCTCGTCGCAGCCGCCGCCCGCCGGCGCGCAGGCGACGGGCCCGACGGCTCCCGTGATTCCGCAGAGCGGCTGGACGCAGCCGCAGCCCGGCCTGAGCCACACGCCGGGTGACGAGTCCTCGCCGTGGCAGCCGCGCTGGGGCCAGCCGTGGGGCCCGGGCCCGCTCCCGTACGCACAGGCGCTGCAGCTCGGCCAGCAGTTCCCGTGGGGCTGGGGCCCGAACGGCCCGAGCGGCCCGAGCGGCTCCAGCGGCCCGAACGGCGCCTGACAACTTCGTGCAGTACCGGGGCGGCGGCTCGAGCATGGCGCAGGCGGGCCGCCCCCCGTCCTTTTTCTGAAGCACCCGACAGGAGACGACCATGAGCCCGAGCGAAACCGTCAACGCCGCGCTGAAGGGCGGCTCTGTCGAAGAAGTGACTGACGACGGTGCGGTGACGCTGCGGCTGCCGACCGGCGCCTGCGAAGTCGTGTGGATTCCGCTGGAGCACGTCATCCGCATCCGCGCGGTGCTCGCCCGGACGCGCGCCGAGCGGAGCTCCTCCTGAACCACCTGTCCCACGCCCGCGTCCTCGTCGAGCTGGGAGAGCTGCCGGAAGCCGAGCTCGCGATCACCGAGGTGCTCGACGAGCACCCCGACGACCTCGACGCGATGTCGCTCTTCGCGAAGGTGAAGCACATGAAGGGCGAGCTCTCGCAGGCGGTCGCCTGCTGGGCGCACATCGCGACGCGTTCGCCGCCTCCGGAAGCAGCGCAGCAGCAGCTCGCGAGCATTCTGCAGCTCGCGCTCGACCCGCAGCGCGGCGCTGGAGAGTTCCTCGCGCTCGGCCAGCTGCAGCTCGTGCGCAAGCCGGCGGCGTACCTCGAGCTCGAGCACGCGTTCTCGGCGTTCGTGCAGCGCAAGGTCGACGAGGCCCGCGCGCGCTGCGACGCCGTCGCGCGCAAGAACCAGAGCAAAGATCGCGACACGTACAAGCTCGCGGTGCTCGCCGACGCGTGGATCTGCGAGCTCGCCGGAGAGCTCGAGGCCGCGTGCGACGTCCTCGAGCGGCTCGGCACCGAGCGCGGCTTCGAGGCCGACACCGACCGCGTCGTCGCGCTCGAGCGCATCTACGAGCGGCTCGGCACTCCCGACAAGCTCGAGGCGGCGCTGCACATCTGCCAGTTCCTCGAGAAGAAGCACCAGCGGCTGTCGACGCTGTCACGCCTCGCGGCGCTGCACCGGCGCCTGGGCAACTTCGGCAGGGCCCTCGAGCTCGAGGTCCAGTACGACGCCGCGTTCAAGAGCCGCATGCACCGGCCGACGTTCGGCGAGGTCGTGGCCGTCGCCGCCCAGAAGTACGTCCCGCTCTCGAAGCTGGTGACGCTGAAGTTCGTGGAGAAGGAGCTGCACGCCGAGCCCTCTCGCCGCGAGCAGGGCCTCGCGCTGGCGCTGAGCGGCAACCTCGGCGACTCGGCCGCCGCGTTCCTCGCCACGAACGAGCTGCTCGACGCGAAGTACCTGGCCGACCTCTCGGCGCTGTCCGGTGCGCCCGAAGCGGCCGCCCTGCTCTACCGCGACGTGCTCGAGCGCGACATGACCGACGTGCGCGTCATCGCGTGGATGCTGGATCACCACGCGCGCCACGGCTCGGACACCGTCGCCGACGTGTTCAAGAAGCCCGAGCTCGCGACGCAGGCGCGCGAGCTGCTGCTGCAGTCGGTGCGCACGGCTCCGAACCGCGCCGCCACGTGGAGGCAGCTCGCGACGGTCTACGCGCTGTCGGCCGAGCACAACGAGGCGCGGCGCTGCCGCGAGCGCGCCGAGACGCTCGAGGCCACCGCGAAGCGCGACGAGCGGCCCATCGGTCGCGCGCTCGCCGCTGCGGTCTACCGCTTCGTCGGCAGCGCGAAGGGCCTGGTGCACGAGGTCTGGGCCAGCCGCGAGGTCGCGCCCGCCGGCACCGGAGGCACCCTGCCCGACGGCCGCATCCTCGGGAACCTGCCGGCCGAGATGCGGGCCGCGGTGCAGAGCACGTTCCTCTCCACGCGCGAGTACGCGCGGTCGAAGTTCCCGCATCTGACGCACGACCTGCTCGACTACACGTACACGTACAAGGTGACGAAGGACGACGAGCCGTCGCACGGGCTCTCGGCGGGGCTGCCGACGGCGCTGGCCTTCCTCTCGGTGTTCCTGCAGAAGCCGCTGCCGCAGTCGATGTGCGCGAGCGGCTGCGTGGTGGCGGATGCGCACGACGTCGTGTCGCTGCGCTCGGTCGGTGACACCGAGCACAAGGTGAAGGCGGCGTACAACCGGAACCTGAAGCAGCTGCTGCTGCCGCAGGCGAACCGCAGTGAGCTCGAGGCCAACGCGCGGATCCCCGCGTCGGTGCGCGAGGACCTCGTGCGGTACGTGTCGGATCTCGACGAGGCGGTGAAGCTCGTGTGGGGCGACGAGGTGCTGCACGAGACCACGCCGCTGACGCTCGTCGCGTCGGCTTGACGCCGCCCTGTTGGGTGTCGATGAGAGAGGGCAGGCGTATGCTCGACTCGTCATGACGCGACGTGAACCGCATCCCAACGGCCAGCCGGGTGAGCCTCACCCGGTGCGCGACCGAAAGGTGGTCTACGCGACCGACTTCACCGGCGACGTGAAGCGCGGGCTCGAGCTCGCGACGCGGCTGGCGGCCGAACGCGCCGCGACGCTCGTGGTGCTGCACGTGGTGCCGTTCGACCCTTCCGAGGGCGAGGGGCTCTTGCACCGCGCGGCGGCGTTTCACGACGAGCCCGGGCGAAGGCTCGCCGGCCTCGTGCCCGACGACCCGGGCGTTCCCTACCTCCACGTGCTCGAGCTCGGCGACCCCGAGGCGTGCATCGCCGGCTTCGCCGAGCGCGAGCGGGTCGACCTGCTCGTGATGGAGGCGCGCCCTCACCACCCGCTGCGGCGCGCGCTCGGGCGAAGCCTCGTCGAGCGCCTGCTCGGCCGGGTGCCGTGCCCGCTCGTGACGTTCCGGCCCGCGCCTGCTCCCGCCCCGCCGGCGAGGCCGCGCAGCGAGCGCGCCGCCCTGCGCCCCGAGGTGCTCACCACGCTGCTCAACGCGCGCGTCGACGCCCTGCTCAGCCTGCTGCACCTGCGCGAGGAGGCCGCGCTCGGAATCGCTGCGTCGTCATCGGTGCGCGACGGCATCGCGGGGCTGTACCGCGCCGAGCGCTACGGCGCCGACCGCTGCCTCACCGCCCGCATGCGCGAGCTGCTGGAGCTCGAGCTCGCCGAGCACCAGCGCGCGCTGGGCGCGATCGGTCTCGAGGTGATCGCCGGCGGCGCGCCGCTGGTGCAGCTCGGCGTCGGTGCGAGGCACGACGCCGCCTGGGAGCGCTTCGCGCGGCGGGTCGAGGAACGCGGCAGCGCCGTCTCGGTGCTGCTGGAGCCGACCGACCCTCGAGGCGACGTCGAGTGCGTGACCGTCGCCGCGACGATGCAGCGCCTGGCGGACCTCGACGTGGTGCTCGCGGTGGCGTTCGACTCGAGGCGCAACTTCCTGCGCATCCTCGGCCAGCCCGGCCCGGTGACGTCGGCCGAGACGTACGCCTTCGACCGCGACGGCATGATGCTCTCGAACAGCCGCTTCCCCGACCAGCTGCGGCAGGCCGGGCTCCTGCCGCCCGACCCCGGCGCGCAGGCCGCCGGCCGCGTCCGCCTGTGCGACCCCTCGGTAGAGCAGCGCCCGCTGACGCGCATGGCCGCCGCGGCGACCGCCGGCATCGACGGCTGCGACTGGTCGGGCTACCGCGACTACCGCGGCGTCGAGGTCGTCGGCGCGTGGCGCTGGCTCGAAGAGGTCGGCTTCGGCGTCGCGGTCGAGATGGACCGCGCGCGCGCGGCAAGCGGACGCTGAAGGTCTCGTCCCAGCGGTTTGGTGTCGAGCGTTTGCGCACGGTAATTTCCGCTGCGGTGCGCTCCCGAGTCATTGGCCTGGCAATGGTCACCTTCATCGGATCTTCGGTCGCGAGCGCCGGCCAGTACACCGGGCCCTACCCCACGTTGGACCCCGACAAGCGGGTCTGGCGCGTCGGAAGCAGCTCGCAGGCCGCGGGAACCGGCATCCGCTACCAGTTCGTGAACAGGGGGCCGGCGACGACGCTTCGCGCGATCATGTGGCGAAATGGAGCCGAGCACGCGGCCGGCACGTGGAGCTTGCAGCTCGCCGAGGGTTTGGGACCAGGGCAGCTGATCACCTCCGCGTCGCAATCGATGACGCCTCACGCGTGGAACACGTGGACCTTCGCCACCGGAGTCCCCCTGCCGCACGACGCGGCGATGTCGCTCGACCTGACCCCGGTCAACGGCGCCGACCTCGAGTTCATCAACACGGGCACGCTCTATGGTCCGGCGCAGCGCGGAAACGTGACGCCGGCCGATGATGTTCGCCCCCAAGGGGCACACCTTCTCGGCGGCTGGGGCTACACGGAGGCGACGCTCGTCTTCATCCTCGATGGCGTCGATCCGTTCGCGCCAGCGACCTGCGTCGGCGCGGATCGCTCGCGTGTCTCTGGCTGGCCCTACGACGACTTCGACGACGTCGTCGTCGCGGCCGGAGCGACGACGTCTCAGACGGCCATCTGGATCTCTCCGACCAGCAACCCCTTCAAGTCGGCGCTGGGCACGTTCTCGTTCTGGCTGAAGGACGTGACGGCCTCCGAGGTGTGGGCTGATTTCTCGGGCCCCTCACTTCCCGCAGTCTCTTTGCGTCTCTTCGACAACGTCCCCACGTTTCCCTCGGGGGGGTTGAAGTGGAGTGCAGTCTTCGGTCCCGCTTTCGCTCCGGGCTCGAACACGTTCACCGTGACCTTGCGACCTGTCGGCGGCTCGCTGACGGTGCGGAGGTGGACCACCACGCTGCCGGTCGGCGGGCCATGTGATCCGATCGCCAGAGCGACCTGGGGCGGCTCTGGCGCCCACGCCGGCTCGCGCATCGATGCCGATCTCATGTTTGGGTACGTCGACTGCGCCACCGCCGTCTACTACCGCGATGCGGACGGCGATGGCTTCGGCGACGCGCGGGCGGGCAGTGAGCACTGCTGGGAGTGGGTAGGTGTTCCGCCCGGCTACGTCGCCAACGATGGCGACTGCGATGATGCGAACGCCAATCGACACCCGAACGCTGTCGAGATCTGCAACGGCCTCGATGATGACTGTGACGGGTTCACCGATGCGCAGGATGTCGGTCTGAGCGTCGTCCCCTGCGAGCTCGATGAGGGCGTGTGCTCAGGCGCTCTTCATTCGGCCTCGACCTGTGTCGCGGGGACCTGGAGGAGCTGCACCTCAGCCAGCTACGGCGCGTCCTACGAAGCCACCGAGCTCACCTGCGACGGGCTGGACAACGACTGCGATGGCACGGTCGACGAGGTGACCGCCGGGCCGCTCTGCGTGAATCAGCTCGGCGTCTGCGCCGGAAGTCGCTCGCGCGTCTGCAGCCAGGCGCAATGGGTCGCGTGCAGCCAGGCAGAGCTTCCCGCGACGTGGCAGCTGAAGGAGACGTCGTGCGACGGCGCCGACAACGACTGCGACGGCCAGAGCGACGATCAGGACACCGACCTGATCCGTGCCTCGTGCGAACAGCAGCTCGGCGTCTGCGCCGGCTCACAGCACAGCCGCAGCCAGTGTCGCGCGTCTGGGTGGGAAAGCTGCGGACCGACGCAGTACGGCTCCGCGTACGAGGAGCTCGAATCCCGCTGCGATGCACTCGACAACGACTGCGACGGGATCGTCGACGAGGGGTGCGCGGGACGACCCGCAGCCTGTGGACCCGACGCCATCTGTGAGTTTCGGTCAGCATCCTGCGGCATGACGGCGGCAGGCCCATGCCTGCTGCTGGCCGTGCTCGCGATTCGCCGGCGCCCCCCGCGCCGGCCGCGGGCGTGAGGGGGTGCGGCCCTCTACGAGAAAATGTCGGTACCTACGATCCGCGAAGTACCGACCCTTTCTCGTAGTGCCGTGCACCCCCGCACCGGCCCCCCCGCGCACGTCCTTCGGCCGCGACGGATCTCGAGCACTCGGTGACTCGACGAACCTCATCCTTCGCACCGGCGAGTACTCGGTGAGCGGAGCGACTGTGACGCTCGTCGACATGCTGAGCGCGCGATCGCCGGCACGAAGCTCGACCGCAGCGTGAACGTCCCGTTCGACGCGCCGCCGGTCACGCCGCAGATCGAAGTCGTCGACGAATCGACGCTCGTCGGCGCACGCCCAGCGCTGCGAGACCGCCGCGCGCTGCGCTGCGGGTGAAGCAGCGCTCCAGGTCCGACGGCCCCTGAAGAGCTCAGCCCACGTCGCCGCGGTACGCCGTACCCTGCCGCAGCGCCTTGTCCGGCCACGTGCGGCTGCGCCCCTCTTCATCCTCGAGGTGCGCGAAGTAGTAGACGCTCTGGCCCTTCTCGAGCGCCGGCAGCTGGCCGCTCAGGTCGCCCTGCCGCTCGTTGCCCGCGACGCGAGACAGCTCGACCGACTGGAACGGCCCGTCCGGAGACGTCGACCAGTACACGGTCGCCTTCTCGAGCGGCTTCTCGGTATCGAACTCGAACTTGAGCCGCGTGGGCTTGCCCGCCTCGATCGGCGGCGGCACGTGCCCCACGCCGACCGGCGCGCGCATCACCACCTGCGTGATGCAGTGCACGGCGCCGTCGTCGGCGATGACGTCGCGCGAGTCGAGCGGGACGATCTCCTTGTCGGGCATCGCCTTCCGGTAGACCTCGAGCGCCTTCTCGTCCTGCGGCAGCCCGTACACCGGCACGAGCACCTTGTTGTTGAGCGTCGTCGCGTTCGTGTACGTCGGCGTCGGCCCGCCGGGAGTCTTCGGCACCATCGGCAGACGAAGCACCCGGTACTGCTCGCCCTTGTCGTTCTTCGCCTGCGCGAGCTTCGCCGCGGCCTCGTCGAGGATCTCGCGGTTGCCGTTCCCCGCGTCTTCGCCCGGCTGGTACTCACCGACGAGGAAGGTGCGGTCGTCGATCTTGTTCACGAACATGTCGATGTGGCCGGTGCCGTCGTCGACCATGTCGCGCAGGATCTCGACCTTCTCGAACCCGAACGTCTCCTTCGCGAACTGCGCGACCTTCTCGGTCGTGTAGTTCTCGAGCGCGGGCACGTAATAGTCCTTCGCGCCCGGCTTGCCCTGCCACGGGTCCATGACGACGTCGGTCATGAACAGCGTCTTGCCCGCGGGTATGAAGTTGCCGCCCGGGTTGATGAAGTCGGTCTTCCGCAGCGGGATGCCGGTCTGCTCGGAGAAGCGCAGCGGGAACTGGTCGTCCTTCGGCCAGGGCCGGTTGTAGACCATGTCGACGATCTGCAGCTCGCCGTCCATCGTGTGGACGAAGACCGGGCCGTAGTCGCGCATCCAGACGGTGTCGAGCTCGGCCTCGATGAAGCGGACGTTCTCCATGCGAACGCCGGCGCCCTCGAGCTCACGACTGAGCTCGGCCTTCTGACCCGGAGGCACCGCGACGTACGCGAGATCATCTTTCGCGACCTCGCGGATCAGCGGCAGCAGCACCGACTTCACCGGCTTGTCGCCCGGCACCAGCCCCGCCCACGCGATGACGAGCCCCTCGGCGCGGCCGTACTCGCTGAAGCTCTTCACCGTCGTGTTCGCGACGGGCCCCGCCTTCAGCACGCCGGGCGCCGACACGATGTTCTTCTGCTCCGGCCACGGCTTCACCTGCGGCCGGACCTCGACCTCACCGAACAGCGAGCCGCGCTTGGGCTTCGGCAGCGCCTCTTCCGCGAACGGCTTGCTGATCAGCTCGGGCCGCCCGACGGTCTTCCCCCCCTTCATCAGGAAGACGTCGGCGGCGTACCGAGCTCCAATCTCGGCGAACTCGGGCGCGGCGGTTGTGATCGTCTTCGCCTGGAGATCGATCTCCAGCGCGCTCTTGGAGCCGAGCGTCTGGAACTGCGCCGCCGCCTGCTGCAGCGCCGCATCCGTCTTGAACGTGTACCGCGCCCGATCAGCCTTCACGCGTCAGTCCACGTGGTACGCCGGCGGCGGAGGCCGCGTGCGCACGAAGAACGGCACGTTCGGATCCGGCAGGTGCGTGTCGTTCTTCACGTCGACCTCCTTCTCCGGCACGTAGTAGTCGACCTTGGGCTGACCGAACTTGCCCGCGGCGAGGTCCTTGAGCGCCTGCGCCCAGTTGTTCGCCCCGAGCACGCCCTCGAGCCCGAGGTTCGGCTGCCGCGGCTTCTTCACCTCGGTGTTGTCCGGAGCGAGGTGCAGCGCCTTCGCGCGCTCTTCGCCGAAGTTCACCGGGAGCACGTCGAAGAACTCCTTCGCCGAGACGTGCAGCCACGCCTGCGTGTCGGTGCGGACGTCGTCGGCGAGCTTGCGAATCGCCGCGCCCTCTTCCATGCCCTGGTCGAGGTTCTGCCAGAACTGACCGACGCGCTGGCCGTGGCCGATCATGCCGGTCATCGAGCCGCCCGACGTGAGGAAGTGGCCGTTGCCCATCAGGTCACCCGACACGACGCCGTTCGCCGCGACCTTCGCGTCGTCGCCGAGCCGCTCGGTGAGCGTGAACGCGTTCGGCCCGAAGATCATGCGCATCTCTTTGATCTGCTCGGGCGGGATGTGCAGCACCCCGGCCGCTTCCTTCAGGAAGTAGTGGTACACGAGGTCCTGCGCCGCCTTCGCGAACTCGGGCGACTTCGGCGACGTGCCCTCGGGCACCTTGCCCGCCTTGATCGGGTCGAACGACACGAAGTCGGGGACCTGGATCAGTGTCCACGCGATGCGGTCGGCGCTCTCGTGACCGACGGTGATCTGCCGCACCGTCTGCTGCTCGCCGGTCTCCGGGTCCGTCGCCGTCGAGATGCGGCGGATCAGCTGGCCGCCCACGTTCGCCGAGACCTCACCGACGATCCAGTTCTGCTGCGCCGCGAGCGACTGGCCCGTCTTCGGGTCCGTGTACGCGACCTCTTTCTGCACGTAGCCGAGCGACTTCGCCTCGGGGCCGACGCTCGCGCCGGTGGTGATCGAGAACAGCTTCGGCACGCCCAGGTCGATGGCGTCGGTGCCGGGCTGGCGCACCGTCTTCGGGCGCTGACCGGGCACGTTTTCGGTCGTCACCTTCTCGATGAGGATGCGCTGCTTGCCGTCGGCCTGCGGGATGAAGCCGTTCACCTTGCCGCTCTCGTCCTGCGTGACGCGCGCGTTGGTGATGATCTGCGCGCGCGGAGGCAGGCCGCGCTCGAGGTCCTGCTTCTCCATCAGCTCGAGGTACTTCCGCAGCATGCCGGTGTAGTTCGAGATCGCGGCCTGGAACGTCGAGGGGCCGTCGAGGATCTCCTTCATGTCCTGGCGCACCTTCGTCGGGTCCGCCTTTTCCGGCGCCGCCGGAGGAGGCAGCTCGACGACGTTCGGCTTCCCGCCGGTCGTCGCCAGCGTCGCCGCGCGCGCGTCTTCGAACGCCACGTTGTGAATGCGGCCGCCGATGTTCTGCTCTTTGCCCGTCTTCGGGTCGAGATCGCCGCGGATGATCTCCGGCCAGTCGAGCGCGCCCGACTGCAGCTCGGGGCGGAAGAAGACCTCGGCCAGCTTGAAGGGCTTTCCCGTCGGCGGGTAGATGGGGATGCGGTCGGCGCCGTACCGCTTCTCCATCATCTCGTCGATCTTGCCGAGCTGGTGGTACCAGTCGACGCGGATGTTCTGGTGCACGCCGAGGATTGGGTCTCCGCGCAGCTCGACGCCGAGCGCGGTGTGGCCCGCGGCGATCGTCTCGAGCATCTGCATCATGCCCGTCGGGCCCAGGCCGATGTCGACGAAGTCCGCCGGGTGCGCAATCGGCTTCGCGACGGGCTTGCTCTGCGCGGTCTCGACCGCCGTCATCGCCGGCTTCACGCCGTAGACGTCGTTCGGCTTCGTGACCGTCTCGGTCTTCTTCACCTCGGTCGTCTGCGCCGCCTTGTTCGGACCCGTGGTGCCTTCGGTCTGCTTGAGGCCAGTCGGAAGGACCGCAGAGCGGGGACCCGTCGGATTGCTTTTCATGTCGTTTACGTTCCGGAGCGTGCTGCGTTGATTGCTGCGAGGAAGTCGTCGGCGCTGTTCTCGCGCAGCGCCAGCCAGATCATGTTCGCCGCGCTCTGATCGACGCGCGAGATCTCGGAGATGATGCCCTCCAGCTCGCTCGCGCTCTCCGGCCGATCGTCCTTCGCGTACTGCAGGTACGCGTGAAGCCCGGCTTCGAGCATGCGCTTCGCAGACGCGCTAGCGGTGGGGGAGGTCATGTCCTTGACAGGTGCGGGAGCGGGGTGGACTCATGCGCCACCGTAGACAACCCGCTGGGGCCGGGTCAAAGGCAAGGCGGCGTTTTGAAAGCCATTTTTCTCAATTTGTGAGAGGTGTAGCCGCGTGCAACCCGTCCCTGTCGCGAAGTGGGCCAAGGAGCAGCTCCCCAAACAGCTCGAGGCGGTCTGGAGCAAGGCGGATCAGCTGCACGCCCTCATCGCCGCGGCGCTCGACGCCGGCGTCGTCGACGAGGTGAAGACCGCGGTCGAGCGGCTCGGCCAGCTCGAGCCGAAGTCGATGCGCGCCGCCGAGCTCGACGCCGTGCTCGCGGCGAAGGCGGGCGACACCAAGACCGCGCGCGCGAAGTTCGAGGCGGTGGTGAAGAAGTTCCCGAACAGCGCCACCTCGTGGGTCAACCTCTCGCGGCTCGACGAGCTCGACAAGCAGTCGAAGCCCGCGATGGAGAAGGCGACCAGGGCGCTCGAGCTCGCCCCCACGCACGACGGCGTCGTCCGCTGGTGGCAGGCGCTGCACACGCGCCACGCGCCCGGCCTCGTGCGGCCGCAGCTCGAGAAGATCGCGAAGGAGCCCGACGGCTGGCGCGCCCGCATCGCCCTCGCCGAGCTGCTCGTGTCTTCCGGAGAAGGCGCCCGCGCGCTCGAGCTGTACCGCAGCGTCGCCGCCGACCGCAAAGAGAGCCCCGAGACGCTCGCGTACCTCGCGCAGAGCCTCTACGAGCGCGAGCTGGTGCCGGAGATCGTCTCCGTGCTCGGCGACGAGTGGACCGCCGTCGCGAAGGACAGCCAGCTCGGCCAGTACGTCGTCCGCTCGTTCCTCGCGCGGCACGATCCCGATCGCGCGGAGGCCGCGCTCGCCATGATGGGCGCGGTCGAGCCGAAGTTCGCCGCCGAGCTGCGCGACGCCATCGCCAAAGAGCGCAGGTCGCCTGCCGCGGTGCCCGCCGAGGTCCGCATCGCGCCGCTCAACGGGCCGATCTGGAGCGTCGCGCTCGGTCGCCCCGAGTGGCTGCAGCAGAAGCGGCCCGCGTCGGGTGGCGCTCCCATCGCCGCGCTCGCCTGGGCCGTGCCGCCCGACGTGTTCGACAGCCCCGGCCTCGACGGGGTCGTCTCCCGCGCCGCCCCGCTCGCGCTCACCGAGGCGCTGTGGGCGAAGACGAACGCCGAAGCCCTCACGCTGCTGCCGCTGATGGGCAAGCAGGGCCTGGTGCGGTGGACGAAGCCGCAGACGCCCGAGCAGCTGATGCCCGTGTTCAGCGGGCTGCCGAAGAACGCGGTGCTCGTCACCGGAGTCCTCGCGCTCGGCAAGACGCTCGAGGCGCAGCTCACGATCCTCTCTCCGCAGAAGCAGCTGCAGCGCGACGTGCGCGTGAGCGGCGACACGGTCGAGGCGCTGCTCGCCGCGGCCGAGCAGGGCCTGCTCGAGGCGCTGACGAAGGACGGGCTGGTCACGGCGGCGCCGGCCCCCGCCGAGCTGCTCCCGGCGCAGCGCTCGCGCGACTACCTCGCCGCGCTCGACGCGCTGGCGATCGAGGTGCTCGCGGGCCTCGAGCTCATCGACCGCGGCGAGGTGTTCAACACGCAGCTGCTGCGCCAGCGGCTCGGCGCGCTCGTGCAGCAGGCCGGCGGCGCGGTGACTCCGCTGCTCATGTTCGCCGGCGCGCTCGTCGCCGCCGCTCGCCTCCAGCCGGACGCCGTCGCCGCGTACGTCGATGACTTGAACGCGATGATCCGCCCCGCCTCGGTGGAGCCGCTGAATGAGCTGCTCGCGGCGGCTCAGCGCAAGGCGCTGCCGAAGGGAAGTTGGGCGGAGCCGCTTCAGAAGCTCTTCCCCAGGTAGTCCGGTCCATCCGACTCCCGTTCACGCTGAGCGGAGCGCGAAGCGCGGTGTCGAAGCGGGCCGATGGACGGCTTGGAGCCCGGGCTCGTCTGTGGCCCGCATCGCGTGCCTCCGCCCAGCCTCATCGATAGGGCGAGCTCGCCATGAACGGGCTCAGCCGAGCGCGGCAAGGTTCTTCTGCACGCCGCCGGCCTCGTCCTTCATCCCGGCCTGCTCGAACAGCACCTTCGACTTCTCGAAGTGCGCGCGCGCCGCTACCGCCGAGCCCTTCGCGACCTCGATCATCCCGAGGGTGTTGAGCGCCTGCGCGGAGGCCGTGTCGTCGGCGGCGAGCTCCAGCGCGCGCGCCGCGCTCGCCTGCGCGGGGCCCAGCGTGCCGGCCTGCAGCTGCGCGACCGCGAGCGTGTTCAGCACGCCGCCGAGCATCGGGTGCCGCTCGCCGGCCTCTCCCGCGAGCCGCGCCGCCGCGAGCTGCAGCTCGGGAACGGCGGCCGCCGCCTGCTGCTGCGAGAGCAGCAGCCCGCCGAGCCGCGTGCGCAGGTGCGCCTCGAGCAGCAGATCCGCCGGCTGCGCGACCTGCACCCACGACACCGCCTTCTGCAGCGCCGCGCGCGCCTCGTCGAAGCGGCCCATCCGCCCGTACAGCGACGCGAGCTCGTCGAGCACCGCCGCCGCGGCGGGGTCCTTCTGCGGGAGCGCCGTGAGGCCCGCGAGGTAGTCGGCCTCGGCCTCGTCCAGCTTCCCCGCCTGAACGTGCAGCGCCGCGAGCCGCAGCGCGACGCGCGCCGAGGCCTCCGCCGGAGCACTCCGGTAGGCGGTCTCTGCGCCGGCGGAGTCTCCCTGCTCGAACTTCACGTCACCGAGCGTGAGCCACAGCTCCGCCGCGAGCTCGGGGCCCGCGCGCGTGAGCACGTCGCGCAACAGCCGCTCGGCCGCGTCGTAGGCCTTGGCGCCCGCGTGAATGCGCGCCGCGCCGAGCACCGCCGCGGCCTCGAACGTCGCGTCGCCGCTGGCCGACGCCGCCTTCGCCGCCCGCTCGAACGCGGCGAGCGCATCACCGCGACCGAAGCTCACGAGCACTTCCGCGCGACGGAGCAGCAGCTCGGCCTGTTCGCCGCCCGAGAGCGCGTCGAGCGCGCGCGACGACTCGGCCTCGCGCTCGGCGACGGCGGCCCCCGACGCCAGCGCATTGGCGAGCCGCGCGAGCGTCCAGTCGGCGCGGACGACGGCGTCCGCCGCCGCGAACGGCCCGGCCTTCTCGAGCCAGCGCTCGGCCTCGGGCAGCCGGCCGAGCCGCTGCGCCGCGGCGGCGAGCCCGCGCAGCAGCCGGTAGGAAGACGGCCCGTCGAGCTCGGACAGCGTCGCGGCGAGCGGCAGCAGCTCGGCGTGCGCCTCGAGCGCCTGGCCTCTGGCGAGCAGCTGCTCGGCGGTCTCGAGCTTCCGTACGCTCATCGCTCGAGCGCCAGGCCTTTCGCGCCCGGCCCCTCGCCGAGCTGAACCCAGACCTTCTCTTCGCCGATGACGACGCGCGTCTTGCCGCCCGACGAGGGCAGCGTCTGCGTGCGGCCGTCGAGCGTGAGCGTGAGCTGCCGGTCTGCCGTCGTGCCGAGCTGAACGTTCGCCGGCCCCGCGCCGGGCGCGAGCGTGAGCTCGACGCGCTGGCCGTCGAGGCGAAGCGACGTCGGACCGGTCACGCTGACGACCTCGCCCGCGGAGACGTCGTCCGCCTTCGGCGCGCTGCTCCACAGCTCGACGGGGCCCGGGTCGTTCGCCGGCGCCTTCACCTTGTGCCGCAGGTTCTCGAGCAGGTCCGAGATCGGCGCGGTGATCGGCTGCACCGCCTCTTTCACGCGCTCGATGGCGTCGAACGCCGGGTCGAGCGCCGCCATCAGCCGCGGGTCGGTGACGTACGCGGTGACGCCGACGTTGACGAGCGGAATGGGCGTGGGGAAGACGACGCCGAGGCCGACGGTGCCGTTCGCGCCGAGCGTGCCGCTCGCCACGAGGGGGATGTGAAAGCCGACCCGCGGGCCGAACAGCGGGTTGCCGACGGCGCCGTAGACGTACGGAAGCGTGATGCCGTACTCGGCCTTGCCCTTGAGGTGCTTCGCCCACGTGTAGCTGTTGAGCGTGACGGCCGAGCGCACGAAGACCTGGTTCGTCCACTGCGTCTCGCGCTTGCCGGTCTGCCGGTCGACCGCGGTCTGACCGAAGATCCTCTCGTAGCCCGTCGACGCGACGCCCTTGATGCCGCTGCGCACCGAGACGGACACCATCCACGAGCGCTGCTGCGCGCCGGTCAGCCGCTTGATGCCCGCGAGCTTCTCGGCGACCGCGTCGAGCGCCGCGGCCTGCGACAACAGCCCCGCGCGCTCCTGGCCCGTCGACTTCGACGCCTGCTCGCGCAGCGCTTCAGCCGAGGCGCGCGCTTCGTCGGCGGTGGTCGGCTGGGCCTCGTGCCCGTAGCAGACGCCGCTGAGCATCGCGACGAGCTTCTCCGGCGTGGCCATGCCCTTGAGCGGGTTCTCTTTGCCGAGCGCCTCGTACTGCGGGTCCATCGCCTTCGTCGGAGCGATCGAGCGGCGCAGCTGCTTGAGCTCGTACGGATTCAGATCGAGCAGCTTGTCCATCAGCACCGGCACGTCGCGCAGCTCGAGGCCGGGCTTGCCCTCGTGCAGCGCGAGGATGAGGTCTCCGAGCGTGGGGCGGCCTTCGCCGAGCGGCTGCTGCATCAGCTCGAACAGGCGCGGAGAGAAGACCGGCGCACCGCCGGGACGCAGGTGCTGCAGCCCCTCCAGCGCGACCGCCGCAGAGTCGCGGTCCGCCTTGCGGCGACCGAGCGCGAACACCGCCTCGAAGTCCTGCTGCTGGCCGACGGTGAGGCCCTTCGGCGACGTGCCGAGCTGCTCGAGGCGCTCGACGGCCGGACGCGCGAGGCGCTCGGCCATCCACAACGCGTCGCTCGCGTCGCCGAGCTGCGCGGTCGCCTCTGCGATGTTGGTCGGCAGCTGCTTGAGCCCGTGCGCCTCGCCGGAGAGCAGGCGGACGAGGCGCTCCGGCGTGGGAGCCCCTCGGAGCGGGTTGCCCTTCGTGCCGTCGAACGCTTTGTAGGCCTGCGGGTCGGCGCCGATGATCATCTGGCGCACGAGCCGCAGCTGCTCGGTGGAGTGGCCGCGGAACTGATCCAGGAAGGCGGCGACCTCCTGGGCGGAGATGCCGGCCTCTCCATTCTTCAGCCGCTCGAGCGGTTTCTGCAGCGCGGCCGCGAGCTGAGGATTGAGGACCGGACCGCTGCCGGCTTTGGCGACGCTCATGAGCGACGAAACTTCTACTACGACTTCGCGGGATCCCAGATCCGCGGTACTTCTCACGAAATGAGAAACGCACTCGCGTGGTGTGTGGTGGGGCTCTTCGCGGTGGGCTGTGGCGGCGGCGGCAACGGAGGAACCGGCGGCGGCGCCGGCGGCGCCGGCGGCTCCGCGACGGGCGGCAGCGGCGGCAGCACCGGCACGGGCGGCGGAGTGTCCGGCACCGGCGGCGGAGTGTCCGGCACCGGCGGTGGGGTGTCCGGCACCGGCGGTGGAGTGTCCGGCACCGGCGGCGGAGTGTCCGGCACCGGCGGCGGAGTGTCCGGCACCGGCGGCGGCGCGGCGATTTCTCTCGTGTCGCTGTCCGGCCGGCTCGAGAGCGCGACGACCGGCGCGGCGATCGCGAACGGCACGGTGCAGGTGGTCGGCGCGACGCCGGCGATTCAGACCACGACCGACGCCGACGGCGGCTGGACGCTCGCGGTCCCCGCGGCCACCGACATCTTCGTGCGCGGCACCGCGCCCGCGTACAAGGGCGTGCAGGTCGGCATGTACCTCACCGACGCCGGCACGACGACGTTCAACCTGGTGCCGAACATGACGTTCAACCAGGTGGCCGCCGTGCTGGGGCTCACGCCGAACCCGAGCGCCGGCATCTTGAACTTCGAGTTCCAGGCGGCGATGCCGCTCGACGGCGGCATCGGCGCAGCCATCACGCTCGCGCACGGGCCGACCTTCACCATCGGCACCAACGGCCAGCCGCGCTACGCCGACGCGGGCACCGCCGACTCGAACGGCGGCCTGCCGCTCATCTTCCCCAACGTCACCGCAGGCACCACGGACATCACCCTGCTGCCGGCGCCGGGCATCACCTGCTCCATCCCCCGGCCGATGCAGCAGCGCATCGACGCCGACACGTTCACCTTCGTCCGCGCGCAGTGCCAGTAGGTCTGCCGGTCAGGGATGTGTGAGCTGCAGCACTGCGCCGGCCTGCTGCGCTGAGGCCGCCTGATCCGCCAGCTGCTGCGGCTTCAAGCCACGCGCGTCGATGAGCTTCACCGGCTGATCTCCGCGCGGCGGCTCGAGGCGGACCTCGACGGCGACGGGCGCCTGCAGCAGCGTGATGAGCCACGCGCCCGCAGAGTACGGAGAGTGCGCCGCAGGCTGGCGCGCGCGAACCGGGTCCCCGACGAGGAAGAGGGCCTTCACGTGCTTCTCCCGCGCGTCGGCGATGAGCTGCTCGAGCTGCTGCGGCGAGCCCCGGGCATCGAGCGCGACCGCGAGCTCGTTTCCCTCGACGGCAACCCAGACGTCTGAGGCGCCGAGCACGTGGTCGAAGGAGGGCGCTCCGTGCTCTCCGACGAGCTGCAGCGGATGGAAGCCGGGCGTGCCATCCCACGGCCGCTGCGCCGCGCCCTCGGCCGCGTCGTTCACCGCGCGGGCCACCGAGAGATCCGCCGCGGCGACGACGCCGACCAGCACGAGCGCGGCGGCGAGCTCGCCGACCGGGGCGCGCACCGCGCTGCCGCGCATCACCGCCCACCCGCCGACCGCGAGCACCGGCGCGACCGCGAGCGCCCAGCCCCACGTCGTGAGCACCTCGAACGGACGCGCGGCGTCCAGCGCCGCGACGGCGAGCGTGAGGCGATCGGCCGGGTCGACGAGGAAGAGCGCCTGCGTGTCGCCCAAGACGCGCGCGACCGACGCGGCGACGGCGGCGGCGACGAACGCGATGCCGACCGGAGCTCCGACCGCAGCGGCGAGCGCCGCCGAGCGCGCGTGGGGAGCATCCGCGCTCGCCGCACGGCCCGCCAGCACCAGCGCCGTGCACATCACCACCGCCGCGGACATCAGCGAGGGCACGCCGGCGAACAGCGCTCCGCCCAGCATGGCGGTGCCGGCGAGGCCTCCGATGACGTGGCCCGGGCGGTTCGGCGCACGCGAGTTGGCGACGGCCGCGACGCCGAGGCCGACCGCGATGCACGTGAGCAGCACCGCGGAGACGAGCGCGCCGAGCCAGCGATCGACGAGCGCCTCGCTCAGGCCCGCGGCGAGGATCGTCGGCTTGTCCGCAGGGCTCACGTTGGAGACGGCCTCGAGCATGAAGGTCAGCGTCGAGCGGAGGCCCGCGTCTCCGATGAGCCAGGGCAGCGCGCCGCAGAAGACCGGCACGGCGCCGGGCACCCGGACTCCGCGCGCGCTGAGCGCGAGGCACGCGCTGGCCACCAGCGCGCCCAGCGCCATCGCGAGCATGATGAACCAGACGGTGGGCCCGCCCTCGTGGGTGTGCCGCGCCGCGCTCTCGAGGCCGCCGGACTGCACGACGAACAGCGCCGGAGCCACGGGACACGCCGCCAGCGGCAGGCAGGCCGCCAGCACGATCGCCCACAGGGGCTTGCCGTTCGCCGAGTCCGCGGCCATCGCGCTTCGATACTACGCCCGCTGCCGCGGCGCCTCGTCCCGTGGAGCACAGCTACCGATCGGTAGCGCGCATCCGCCGCACTACGACGGCAGCGCCTCGAGCTCGTCGCGCACCCGCTGCGCGACGCGGAACCGCGCCGACCCGAACACCGCCTCGTACGCCTTCACGCGCAGCTGCGCGGCCTCGTACCCGTCGTCGATGAACCGCACGGTGCGCGCCTGCTCGTCCCACGACTGCAGCCTCGCGACCCCCTGCAGCGCCGCGCCGGCCGCCCGCCGCGCGGCGTGCCGGTCTCGCAGCGGCAGCCGTTCTTCGAACGGCGCCACGAAGTCCGCCGCGGTCGCCTTCTCGTGCAGCAGCGGAGCCATCGCCTCGAGCAAGAACGTGCACCGCTCGCGCTTGTCGTTCGCGTCGGCCCAGGCGAACAGCTGATCCAGGGTCCGCGCCTGCGTCAGCCCGCAGCGCGTGACGTCGGCCGGCATCAAGAGCCGCGCCTTCAGCCGCTCGCCCGCGCGCCACCACTTCGCGAGCGACGGCTGCAGCGCCTCGAGCGCGAAGTCCTGCGCCGCGTCGAAGGTGAGCGGCTCGGTCGCGTCCGCTCCTCCGACCAGCGCGAGCGAGACCGGAAACGCGACGCGGCACAGCGGCGACGCGCGCACCGCCGGCTGGCAGGCGACCTGCCGCTCGGCCGGCGTCTCGACCGCCGCCGCCAGCGTCGCGAGCAGGAGCAGCTCGAGCCCGAGCGACGAGGACCTCAACAGCCGCAGCGGCCCGGCGCTCTCGTGCGAGAGCGGCTGCTCGAGCAGCCACTGCAGCACCTGCACCGTGGCGCTCTCGAACAGAATCGCCGGAGGAGCGCGCCGGTCCCACAGCCGGTCTCTCCACGCGCCGTGCCGCGTGAGCCACAGCACGGCGCCCTTGCCGAGCGTGTCCTCGAGCACGCGCAGCCCGCCGGGCGAGAGCTTCGCCGGCGCCTGCCACGCCTCGTTGAGCAACAGCTGCAGCTCGCTGCCTCCGCCGGCGAACAGGCCACGCGCGAGCGAGACGAGCTGGCCTTCTCCGGAACGGCTCACCACCGCCGCACCACCTGCGAGGCCGCGGGCCACCCGTTCACGGAGAGCCCCTCGCGCGTGAGGCGGATCTCGACCGTGTTCGGGGCGTCGAAGCGCGGCGCATCTGCCCGCCCGCGCTCGGAGAGGAAGTGCAGCACCTGGTTGGTGGAGCCAATCCACCTTCGCTTCGTGTCCGGCGCCGTCGCGTCGTAACGGCCGTCGACGAGCAGGTCGACGTGGCTGAGCGGCGCCGTGCGCGCCTGCAGCTCGGCGAGCGTGAAGCCGCTGAAGACCATGACGCTCAGGCCGAGGCGGTGGGCTCCCGCGCAGAGCTCGGCGACGGCCTCGGGCTGCTCGAACGGCTCACCGCCGAGCACCGAGATGCCCTCGACGTCCTTCACCGCCGCGATGCGGGTGAGCAGCTCGGAGACCTCGACGAGCGTCCCGCCGCGGTCCGCGAAGAGGTGCGGGTTGCAGCAGCCGGGACAGCGCAGCGAGCAGCCCTGCGTCCACACGGCGAAGCGCTTACCCGGGCCTTCCGCCTCGGTGCTCTCCACGATTTGGCCCACGCGCAGCTGCACGTACGGATGGTAACCTTTCGAGCATGGCCACGGCGAGGAAGCGCAGAGCGGGGGCGGTCCGTACCAGGAAGCCGAAGAGAGCGGCGGCGAAGAAGGCGAAGGTGAAGGCGAGGGACGACGCGCCGCCGCCGCCGCCCGCAGACGTCGGCAAGGTCGGGTGGCTCGACATCACCGTGCCGGACGCCCCGAAGCTCAGGGACTTCTACCGGCGCGTCGTCGGTTGGACTTCGACGCCCGTCGAGATGGGCGGCTACGAGGACTACAGCATGGTGCCTCCGAGCGGCACCGACGCGGTCGCCGGCATCTGCCACGCGCGCGGAAACAACGTCGGTCTGCCGAGCGCGTGGCTGCCGTACTTTCACGTCGCCGACATCGAGGCGTCGGCGCGGCAGGTCGAGGTGCTCGGCGGCCGGCTGCGGACTCCGATTCGCAGCATGGGCAGCATGGGCCGGTACGCCGTCATCGAAGACGTCGCCGGCGCCGTGTGCGCGCTGTTTCAGTCGTCGCCGCAGGAGTGAGCTACAGCGGCAGCACGTCCGCCGCGACCTGCATCAGCTTCAGCCGCCGCTTGATGACCGGGCTGGTCCCGTCGATCAGCGCCGCGGTCTCCGTCAGCACCTGCTCCAGCTTGAACCGGTGCACCATCGGATCCAGCGTGGCGATGCCGCCGGGCGTCGGGGGCTGCCAGGCCACCATCTCGTCCGTCGCGCCCTCGAGCAGCGACGACACGGCGACGGCGCCGAGCCGGCCGCCGATCGCGCGATCCTGGTAGCTGGGGTTGCCGCCGCGCACCACGTGGCCGAGCACGGTCGCGCGAATCTCGACGCCGGGCATCTCCTGCGCCAGCGACTCCTCCGTCAACCGCACCAGCTTCGTCGTCGGAATCTGAATCCCCTCGGCCTTGATGATCAGCACGCGCCGCTTGCCGCGCGAGAAGCCCTTTCGAATCACGTCCGCGACCGCCGCGACCAGGTCCGCCTCGGTCTTGCCCTGCTCGCGGATCAGCGCGGCGTCCGCCGCCGTCGCCACCGAGCTCGCCATGGCGAGGTACCCGCAGTCGCGCCCCATCACCTCGACCACGAAGGCACGCCGGTGCGCGCGCGCCGTGTCGGAGATCTTGTCGCACGCATCGACGATCGTGTTCAGCGCCGTGTCCACGCCGAGGCACGTCGCGGTGCAGCCGATGTCGTTGTCGATGGACCCGGGCACGCCCATCACCCGGAAGCCCGTCTCCGTCGCGAACATGTGCGCGCCGGTGAGGCTGCCGTTGCCGCCGATGACGATGAGCCCCTCGACGCCGCGGCCTTTGAGGTGCTGCAGCGCCTTCTCGCGGCCGGCCTTCTCGCGAAACCGCGCGCTGCGCGCCGAGCCGATGAGGGTGCCGCCCATGCCTCCGACGGCGTCGAGCTCGAGGTCCGTGCCGACGCCTCCTCCGGGCAGCGAACGGGTGAGCTCGCGGAAGCGATCATCGATGAGCCCCTCGTAACCTTCGCAGGAGCCGAGCACCTGCACTCCGGCGCCGGCGGCCACCTTCGCGACGGCGCGAAGGCAGGGGTTCATTCCGGGACTGTCTCCTCCGCTGGTGAGAACGGCGATGGTCTTCATGGCCGCGATGTAACCACACCACTCCGCGCTCGGCGCGGAGCGACCGCTCAGGCCGCCGTGTGCACCGCCGCCACCGCCGGCCGCGCCGGAGCGCACGCCGGCAGCGTGAACCAGAACGTCGTCCCCTTGCCGAGCTTGCTGTCGACGCCGATGCGCCCACCGTGGGAGACCACGATGCCGCGCGCGATGGCGAGCCCCAGGCCGGCGCCGGAGCGGCCGCCCGACTTGCCCTGCCAGAAGCGATCGAACACGCGCGGCAGCTCGTCGGGCGCGATGCCCGGCCCGGTGTCGTCGACCCAGAACCGCACCGCGTCCCCGTCGGCCGCCGCGCCCAGCGTCACGCGACCGCCCGGCGGGGTGAACTTCGTCGCGTTGCCGACCAGGTTCGAGATGACCTGCAACAGCCGCTCGCGGTCGGCGAGCACCGCCGGCACCGTCGGCGCGCAGTCGAGCGTGAACTCGAGCGAGCGCTCCTCCGACAGCGGCCGCAGCTGCTCGAACGCGTCGCGCGCGAAGGCGCCGACGTCGAGCGTCTGCCGCGTCATCGGCAGCGTCGACTGATCGAGCCGCGTGACGTCGAGCAGGTCGGAGATCAACCGATCGATCGTCTGCAGCGCCCGCCGCACGCGCATCACGTGCTTCGCGCGCGCCTCGCCCGAGGCAGGCCCTTCGAGCAGCGGCAGCGACACCGCGATGACGTTCAGCGGGTTTCTCAGGTCATGGCCGACCACGCCGAGCACGTTCTCGCGGGCCCGGAACAGCGCCTCGGCCTCCTTCGCCATGGCGATGCGGCGCGCGCACTCGCGGGCGAGCTCCTTCTCGTCGACGGTCCACGTCGCGCCGGTCGCGCGCACCAGCGTCAGCGAGCCGAACGAGTGCGCGTGGCCGTCGATGGGCACCACGAGCCGCTCGCCCGGCGGCAGCTTGTCGCCCGAGTCGGCGTACAGGCCGGTCTCCGGGTCCACCGCGGCGAGGGCCGCCCGCTCGACCACGTCGTCGTCGAGGAAGTCGACGGCGCAGGCGTCTCCGAGCGAGGGGACGAGGCAGCGCAGCGCGGAGTTGAGGCTGTGCTTGAGATCGATGTGGCCGCCGAGCACGTCGCCGAACTCGGCCAGCAGGCGCCAGCGTGCGGTCGCCGCCTCGGCCGCGGCGCGGGCGGTGCGCTCGGCGACGAGCCGGCTGCGCGCCTGCTCCGCTTCGGCGCGGTCGAGCGCGTAGCGGATGGCGCGCGACAACAGCCCGGCCGTCACCTCGCCCTTGACCAGGTAGTCCTGCGCGCCGGCCCGCATCGCGTCGGCGGCGGCGGCCTCGTCGGCGAGGCCGGTCATGACGACGATGGGCACTCCCGGCGCGGCGCGGTGCGTGCGCTCGACGGTCGCCACGCCCGAGGCGTCGGGCAGCGAGAGGTCCAGCAGCACCAGGTCGAAGTCTCCGGCCTGAAGGCGCGGCAGCCCTTCGTACAGGCGGCTGACGTGCGTCACCTCGAGCCGCGGAGACTTCAGCTCGCGCACGAGCTCTTTGAGCAGGCGCGCATCACCTTCGTTGTCCTCGATGAGGAGGACGCGCAGGAGAGAGTCGGTCATTCGGCAGGGAGCTGCACGATGCTGATCCAGAAGCTGTCGATCGACTTCACGACCTGGATGAACTGCTCGAGGTCGACCGGCTTCGTGATGTAGCAGTTCGCGTGGAGATCGTAGGTGCGGACGATGTCCTCCTCGGCCTTCGACGTGGTGAGGATGACGACGGGGATGCGGCGCAGCTTCTCGTCCTTCTTCACTGCGGCGAGCACCTCGCGCCCGTCCATCTTCGGCAGGTTCAGGTCGAGCAGGATGAGGTCGGGCCGCGTCGCGCCGGCGTGCTTGCCCTCGCGCCGGAGGTACGCCATCGCCTCGACGCCGTCTCGCACCACGCTCATGCGGTTGCGGACCTTGCCTTCTTTGAGCGCCTCGATCGTGAGGCGCGCGTCGGCCTCGTTGTCCTCGACGAGCAGAATCTCGACCACCCGCGCCTCGCTCAAGCTGCCCTCGCCTTCTCGCCCTCGGTGGGCAACGTGAAGTGAAACGCCGAGCCCTGGCCCGGCTGGGAATCGATCCAGATGCGGCCACCGTGACGTTCGATGATCTTCTTGCAGATCGCCAGTCCGATGCCGTTGCCCTCGAACTCCTGGCGGGTGTGCAGCCGCTGGAAGATGACGAACACGCGCTCGAAGTACTGCGGGTCGATGCCGATGCCGTTGTCCTTCACCGTGACTTCGACGAACCCGCCCTTCTGCTCGGCCGACACCTCGACGACCGGCGGGCCGTTCTTGAACTTGAGCGCGTTGCTCACCAGGTTCTGAAGGACCTGCACGAGCTGGCTGGCGTCGCCCCACACGCGAGGCAGCCGCGGCTGCACGACGACCTTCGCCTCGTTGCGCTCGACCGCGTTCGCGAGGTTGTCGAGCGAGGCGCGCACGACCTCGTCGAGCTCGACCGGCTTCAGCGCCTGGGCGCGCGTCCCCACGCGCGAGAACGTGAGCAGGTCGTTGATCAGCGACTGCATGCGCCGCGTGCCCTCGACGGCGAAGCGGATGAAGTCGTCGGCGTCGCCGTCGAGCCTGCCCTTGTAGCGGCGCTCGAGCAGCTGCACGTAGCTCGCGACCATGCGCAGCGGCTCTTGCAGGTCGTGCGAGGCGACGTACGCGAACTGCTGCAGATCTGCGTTCGACCGCTCGAGGTCTCTGGCGAAGGCGGCGAGCTGCCCCTGCGCCCGGCGGCGGGCCATCGCCTGCGCGACGGTGTCCGCCAGCAGCGCCAGCGCCGAGTAGTTCGAGTCGCCGCTCGAAGCGCTCGAGAAGCTCAAGATGCCGAACGGCTCGTCTCCGACGACCAAGGGGAACAGCGCGAACATCCGCGCCGCCGCCGGAATCTGCAGCTCGGCGGCGTGGGGGTCGGCCGACGGCTCGTCGCAGCGGTACGGCACGCGCCCGGCCAACACCTTCCCCAGAAAGCCTTCGCCGGCTACGAGCCGAAGGCGCTTCGGCGGGGCGGCTCCGGCGTGGGCCGCGGCCTGGAGCTCACCGGTTCCGGGCTGCACCATCCAGATGATCACCCGCTCGAGCTTGAGCCCCGCCTGCAGCGCCTCGGCCGCCTGCTGCAGCACGGTGTGATCGTCGCGGTCGCTGGCGAGCGCCTCGACGACCGCCGCGCGCACGCGCTGCTGCTCGGCGGCGCGCTGATCTTCCTCGAGCTGGCGCTGCCGCGCCTCGGCGGCCCGCTTCTCGGTCACGTCGCGCGCCACGCCGACGAGCTCGACGATGTTGCCGGCCGCGTCGCGCACCGGCGACTTCACGACGTGCATGATGCGCACTTCGCCCTTCGCGTTCTTGTTCTGCTCGTCGGGATCTTCGACCGTCTTGCCGGTCTCGAAGACCGCGAGATCGTCGCGGTTGTACTTCTGCGTGAAGTCGCGCTGGTTGAACGGCACGTCGGTGACGCCGCGCAGCTGCTCGGCCGTCATGCCGTAGTAGTCGCAGGTCGCCTTGTTCGCGTAGACGACGGTGAGGTTCTTGTCCTTGGTGAAGACCATGTCCTGCACCGAGTCCAGGATCTGCCGGTAGCGCAGCTCGCTCGCCTTCGTGCGCTCGTTCGCCGCGCGGATCTGCTCTTCGCGCTCGATGCGGTCGGTGACGTCGCCGCAGACCCCGCGCAGCACCAGCGGCTTGCCGGTCGCGTCGCGCGTCAGCGTGCCGAACGCCTCGAGCCAGCGGACCCCGCCGTCGGGCCGCACGATGCGGTACAGCAGGTGGTGGTTCGTCTCGCCGCTCTCCAGCAGCTTGCTCACGCTTCCGAGGACCCGCGCCTTGTCATCGGGGTGAATGTCGCTCTGGTACATCTCGAAGGTGCCGTCGAAGCTGCCCTCGGGAATCCCGTGCATGCGCTCGATGGCCGGCGACCAGTGAATCTTCTGGCCGGCGATGTTCCACTCCCACGTGCCGAGGCGGCCGGCCTCGAGCGCGAGCCGCGACCGCTGCTCGGCCTCGCGGGCCTCGGCGTACAGCCGGGCGTTGTCGAGCGCGGTCGCCGCGCGGCCGGCGAGGTCGGTGGCGAGGTCGAGGTCCGCCTTCTCGAGGGTGCGATTCGACTCGGCGGTCACGAGCGTGAGCGCTCCGAGCACGCGGTCGCGGACCTTCAGCGGCACGACGATGTACGACTTGAGGCCGAGGCTCCGGGCGATGTCGGCCTGCTCCTTCGGCAGCACGTCGAAAGCCTGCGGCGGAATCTGCGGCACGAACTCGGGCTCGCCGGTGCGCAGCACCTGCGGCACGCCGTTCGGCGCGTTCGGATCAGGCGGGAACTTCGCGCGCAGGTCGCGCGCGTACTGCACCTTCGCGGGGTCGACGTGCGCGACCGCCAGCTGCCGCGAGGTGCGCGGGTCCGAGCCGAGCTCGAGCGTGCACCAGTCGGCGAGCCACGGCACCGCCATGCGCGTGATCTCACCGAGCGTCTCTTCGACGTCGAGCGAGCGGTTCAGCCGCGCGCTGGCCTCGGCGAGGAAGCGCAAGGCACGTTCACCGCGCAGTGCCGTCGCATCATGGGTGATCGAGCCGAGCTGCATCGCCGAGGGTCGGAGTTAAGGCAGCGCCCCCTGGCGGTCAACGCACTGCGCGACGCCGTTACGGTTCGGTAACGCTCAGCCGACGAGCGCCTGCGCGTGCCGGAACGCCATGATCTGCTGCAGGTTGAGCTGCTGGCCGAGCAGCGCGTCCTCCGACTGCGGCCGCTGCGCCTGCGCGTTGAACAGGCTCGAGAGCACCTGCATCAGGCCTCCGGAGCCCTGGCCCTGCGTGAGGCTCAAGATCGACGAGAGCCCGCTCTGCGAGAGGCCGGCGCCCGCGGCGTCGCCGAGGAAGTTCGACGCCAGACTGCTGATGAGGTTGCCGGCACCTCCGCTGCCGAAGAGGCCGCCGAGCGCGGTGCTCAGGCCGCCGCCGCCGAGGATGCTCGACAGGCTGCCTCCCGCGAGCAACGAGCTTCCGCCGGTGAAGAACGCGAGGCCCGCGGTGATCGCGAGCTGGCCGAGCGGAGACTGCGCGAAGTCTCCGATGCCTTTGAGCAGGCCGCCGATGGGCCCGCCGATCGACTTGCCGATGTTGCTGACTGCGCTGCTGATGCCTTTGACGACGCTTCCCATGACGTTGCTTCCTCTCTGGTGAGTGAGGCCTGCTTCAGCTCTTGCGGCGCTTCTGAATCTCGGCGGCCAGCGCCGGGTCGGCGGGCAGCGCCTGCGCCGGCGCGCCGGGCTGGGCGCCGAGCGCGACGGGCTTCGCCTTCGAGCTCGAGTAGCTCGTCGCCTCGTGCGTCATCTTCACCGCCACCGCCTCGGCCAAAAACCCGTTCATCTGGCGCAGGTCCGGCGGCGTGTGCCCGCGCGCCTTCAGCTCGGCGTCCGGCACCACGAACAGCTGCGGCTGCGCGCCGGTGGTGGCGAAGTGCACGACGAGCTTCGCGTAGTCCTCGACGGTCATGTTCAGCGCCGCGGCGAGGCTCACGGTGTTCGGGTCGGCATCGAGCGCGGCGCGAATCTCTTCGGCGGACTTTCGGGACATGGTGCGGGGGCGACAGCAAGCCGCGGACCGACACCGGCTCCAATGATCACGCCGGCTTCACACGCCGAGGCGATGAAGTGTCACGCGACGCGCAGAGCGTCAGGTATAGGTCTGTGTCATGACGCTCCCCTCGAGCTTCTTCGAGCGGCAGGGTGAGTCCTTCCTCTCGACCGCGCTCACGCGCGGGCCGTGGAGCGACGCCCACCAGCACGGCGGCCCGCCGAGCGCGCTGCTCGCCCGCGCCCTCGAGCGCCACGGAGACGACGCCGCCGGCTTCTTCGTCGCGCGGCTCACCGTCGACTACTTCAAGCCGATTCCCATCGCCCCTCTGACGGTCAGCGTCGAGCCGCAGAAGCTCGGCCGCACCGCGCAGCGCCTCGTCGGGCACCTCATGCACGGCGCCGACGAGCTCGCGCGCGCCACGGCGCTGCGCATCCGCCGCGCGAGCGGCTCCGCGGTCTCGTCGCGGCCGCCGCCGCTCGCCTCGCCCGAGGGCCTGCCGCAGTTCGTGTTTCCGTTCTTCAAGAACGAGGTCGGCTACCACCGCGGCGTCGAGGGCCGCTACCTGCGCGGCCGGTTCGGCGACAACGACGTGGCGGTGTGGATGCGGCAGACCGCTCCGCTGGTGAGCGGCGAGGAGCCGTCGGGGCTGCAGCGCGTCGTGCTGCTCGCCGACGCGGAGAGCGGAATCTGCAACCCGCTCGACGTCACGCGCTTCACGTTCGTGAACCCCGATCTCACCGTGCTGCTCGACCGCGAGGTCGTCGGCGAGTGGATCTGCCTCGACGCCAGGTCGTCCGCGTCGACCCTCGGCATCGGCCTGGCGCAGAGCGCGGTGCACGACGTCCACGGGCTCGTCGGCCGCTCGGCCCAGACGCTCGTCGTGGAGGCGCGCGGCAGATGACGTGGCGCCGCGCGCTGCTCATCGCCGCGGCCTTCTGCGTCGTCGGAGCCGCCGGTGCGCTCGCCCTCTTGCGGGCGCGCGAGCCTGAGCCGGTGGTCCTCCCCGAGCCCGAGCTCGCCGAGGCGCCCCCGCCGCCGCCTGCTCCTCTGAAGCCGCTGCCCACGCTCGCGGTCGCGCTCAAGAGCGACGCGGGCCTCGAGGTGAAGCGCCGCGGAGCCACCTCGCAGCAGGGCTGCGCGACCTCGGGCACGAGCGAGCCGCTGTGCCCGGGGCAGTACGACGTGCGCGCGGTCGCTTCGGGGCAGATCGCGCTCGCGACGGTGCGCCTGGGCCGCGGAGACACCAGGCGCCTCGAGCTGCAGCTGCAGCCCGCCGCGAAGCTCGAGCTGCTCGTGCTCGACGCCGACAAGCTGCCCGTCGACCGCGTGAACGTCGTGGCCCAGCACGGCCCGTCTGGAGCCGTGCTCAGAGGCCGCACCGACAGCGACGGCACGCTCGCGTTCGAGCCGGTGGTGCCGGGCGAGTGGTGGATCTCCGCGCAGCGCGACGGCTTCGGCCCCGGCGCGGGCATCGCCACGACCGGCAAGCGCCTCGAGCTGCGGCTCGGCCAGGTCGGCGTGCTCTCGGGAGCGATCGAGCCGCCCGCAGGCGCAGTCACGCTCGAGCTGCTCACCCCCGAGCGCGCGCTCGTCGCCGACGCGGTCACCGACGGCGGCAGCTTCGTCCTCGGCCTCGTGCCGCACGGCCGCTATCGCCTGCGCGCGCAGAGCCGCGACTTCGAGCTGCACGAAGAAGAGGTGACCGTGCCCGCGCCGGGCCCGCTCACGGTGCGGCTGTCGGGCGGCGCGACGGTCAAGGGCGATCTCGTCGGGCCCGCGCGCGAGAAGCTCGACGGCGAGGTGTCGGCGAGCGGCCCGGGGCCTTCACGCACCGTCACCGCGAGCGGCGGGGCGTTCGAGCTGCGCGGCCTCTCCCCCGGTCGCTGGGTGATCAGCTCCGGCGCAGGGAGCACCGCCGTCAGCGTCGACGGCGGCGTCTTGCGGGTCGAGCTCGTCGTGCCGAAGTGGGAAGGCGTCATCGCCGGGACGTGCGGCTTCGACGGCGGCCACCGCATGCCCGGCTCCGTCGTCGTCCGCGCGAAGAGCGCCACCGCGGCCTGTGACGGCGGAGCCTTCGAGCTGACCGGCCTGCAGCGCGGCTTCTACGACCTCGAGGTCGAGGCCGCCGACGGCCCGAGCCGGTGGACCGCGAGCGCAGGGCCCGCCTCGACCGGCACCCGGGACGTGCGCGTCGTGGTGCCCGGCGTCGCGCGGCTGACCTACCGGCTCGTCGACGCGACCGGCGCGGTGCTCTCGACGCACAGCAGCGAGCACTTCGATGATCGCGACGTCGACGTCACGCTGTCGGCGCCCGGCCACGTGTCGACGCCGAAGAGGGTCTCGCTCGTGCGCGGCCGCGACACCGCGCTCGGAGACCTCGTCCTCGCGCCCGGCGTCACCGTGAAGGGCCGCGTGCTCGACGCGGTGACGAAAGATCCGGTTCCCGGCGTGGCGGTGCTCGAGCACCAGACGCTCGAGGACGGCACGTTCACGCTGCAGGAGGCTCCCGAAGGAGAGACCGAGCTGCGCTTCACGCACCCGCGCTACGTGCCCGAGGTGGTGCGCGTGACCGCTCCGGGGGAGGTCGCGGTGGAGCTGAGGCCCGCGGCGCGCGCGGTCGGAGCGCTGATCACCGCGAGCGGGGCTCCGCCGGGGCGGCTCGACGTGTGGGCCATCTCCGAGCACGGCTCGCAGCTCGTGCCCGCGGACGAGGGCGCGTTCGTCACCGAGCACCTCGCGAACGGGCGCTGGCTGTTCCGCGCCGTCGGCGAGGGCGCGTCGGCGTACGAGGTCGCCGAGCTCGACGTGAAGAGCGGAGGAGACCACGCGGTGATGCTCGTCGAGCGCGGCGCCGGAGTGAGCTTCGAGGTCGAGGTGAAGAGCGGCGACGGAGCCCCGCTGCCCAGCGACGTGCTGCTCGTCGCGCGCGCGGCGGCGGCTCCCGCCAACGACGAAGAGCTGCAGCGCCTGCTGCGGAAGCCCGGCCTCGTCGGCGACGCCACCGAGCGGCCCGCGCGGTACCGGTTCTCGAACGTTCCTCCCGGCGCGTACACCGTGCTCGCCAGCGCGCGAGGTCGCGTGTGGACGCACGCGGTGCCGGTGACGGTGCAGGCCGGAATGCTGCCCGTGAGCGTCACGTTTCCCCACGTCCCCTACTCGCCGTAGGAATTGGGGACAGGCTGCTTTTCCGGCTGGCGACGCTCGAGCGGCTTTGGCGCAGGTCCGGAAAAGCTGCCTGTCCCCATTTCCGGGCTAGACTCCGCCCGCCTCATGCGCCTCGTGACCTTCCGGCTGTGGGTTGCTGCACTGTTCATGGGCATCGCCGTGAGCTGCACCGTCGACACCACCGAGCCCGACGGCGGCCGCGTCTGTGACTCGATGCACGAGTGCGCGCCCGGCCAGGTCTGCGTCAACGGCCGCTGCGAAGTCGGCGGCGCCGGCGGCGGAGCTGTCGGCGGCGGCATGGGCGGCGCGGGCGGTGAGGGTGGCGGCGCCGTCGGCGGAGGAATGGGCGGCGGTACCGCCGGTGGGAGCACGGGCGGAGGCACGGGTGGAGGCATGGGCGGCGGCGACGGCGGCGGCTCGGCCGGAGGCGCAGCAGGCGGCGCAGCCGGAGGCGCGGCAGGCGGTGCAGCAGGCGGTGCAGCAGGCGGAGCGGCCGGCGGAGCGGCGGGTGGCGCAGCCGGCGGAGCAGCGGGTGGCGCAGCCGGCGGCAGCGCGGGCGGCGCAGCCATGGACCCCGACGCCGGCAATCCGCCGACGTATTACGTCGACTCCGTGGCGGGCAACGACCTGAACCCCGGTACGGCGGCCTTCCCCTGGCAGACCGCGGCGCGCGTGAACGGCCTCGACGCGTCGACGCTGCCGCCGGGCTCGACGGTGCGCTTCGCCGGCGGGCAGACGTGGAACGAGCGCCTGGTCCCGCCGAGCAGCGGAGACGCCGGCCTCGTCATCCGCTTCGAGACCTTTGGTGCGGGCGTCGCGACGTTCGACGGCATGGGCAGCACCGCGAACGGCATCGACGTGCGCAACCGTGCGTACCTCAGCTTCTCGAACCTGCACGTGCGCAACTTCCCGGTGGCCTTCTGCGCGTACCTGCAGTCGGTCGATCACCTCACCTTCACCGACGTCGAGGTGAGCGGCTGCGCCGAGGGCGTGCACGCCTCTCCGACCGGAGAGTGCGACGACGTCGCGCTCACGCGGCTCAACGCGCACGACCTCGGCACGCTGCCCGACGGGGGCATCGCGACGAACGCCGCGGTCAGCATTCCGACGACGTGCGACCGGTGGACCGTCGTCGACTCGACCGTCGCGCGCTCGCAGCGCAGCTGCGTGAACGACACCAGCGACAACTCGCAGTGGCTGCGCTTCACCGCGCGCGACTGCGGCCTGTCGCCGTCGGCCACGGCGCGCGTCGCGATGCAGCTGCGCGGCGCGAACACCATCGTGCGCCAGGCGCGGATCGACCACGCCGGCACGTCGTGCCTCGACCTCGGTGGCGCGAGCAGCGTCGTCGAGGCGTCGCAGCTCTCGCGCTGCTCGAGCTCCGGCATCCAGGTCGGCGTCAACGCGACCGGCACGCAGCGCATCCGCCGCAACACGCTGTGGGACGTCGACCGCGGCATCTCGGTGCTCGGCGGCGCAGGCGCGGTGAACATGTCGAACAACTCCGTGCTCGGCGGGAAGACCGACGGCGGCACCACGCAGTGGGGCTTCGGCGTTCGCCCCGGCCCCACCGTCGCCATCGAGAACAACCTCACGACCGGCCCGATGACGTTCGCGCTCTCCGTCGCCGGAATCGACGGCGGCCCCACGGAGGACGGCGGGTTCCCCGAGGGCTACGTCGAGCGCGCGAACTGGTTCGATCTCACGATGGCCGGCCTGCAGTGGGACGTCACCGTCTCGCAGGCGCAGTACCTGATGCTGTCCGGCCAGGGCACGGGCACCTCGTTCACCTCGCCGATGCTGACGAACACGTCTCCCGCCACGCCGAACTTCACGCCGGGGACCATGGTGCGTGACACCGGCATCGCGAACCCTGCGACGGGCGCGATGACGATGGGCTGCGACGGCGGCATCGCGAACTACTGCGGAATGAATCCGGAGCCGGGCTCGGTCGAGCTGATTCCGTGAGCTGCGCCCGCTGAGAGAGACGCTGCCGTCGAACGCCGGAGGAACGGGTGTCCATCGGCCCGCTTCGACTGCGCCCTTCGGGCTTGCGCTCAGCGTGAACGCCGCGGCGGTCACGCCGCGCGCTTCTGCTTCGGCTCCGGCGCCGGCGACGTCTGACTCGTCTGCACCAGGGCGCGGCCGGCAGAGGTGACCTTCCGGAACAGCACGCCGCCGCCCTGGCACTGCACGTACAGCCCGCGCTCCGGAGTCCGCTCGACCCAGCGCGCCGGCATCGGCTGGTGCTCGGCGACGGGCACCGCGTCGGAGAGCTCGACCTCCATCAGGTTCGGCCCCCCCGCCGTCGACGCCTGGCCGCGCCACGTCTCGCCCAGCCACAGCGTCGCGGGGACGTGCAGCGTGAGCCGGCGGAACGGCGCCGCGGCGCGCGCGCGGTCGTACGCCACCTTCCACGGGGCGTCGCACGGCACCACGAGATCGGCAGGCTTCACCGCGCCCTGGTACGAGCCCTCGCCCTGCTGCTTGTCTCCGCGGCCGACGTCACCCGGCCGTAACCCCTGCAGCACGCGGGCGAGCAGGCGGGCCCCCACCTCGTCGGCGCGGTCGGCGTACTCGCCGCCGGTGAGCCACGGCTCGACGATGAACTTCTCGCGCGCGAGCACGGGCCCGGTGTCGACGCCGCCGTCGACCCAGTGCAGCGTCACGCCGCTCTCGCGCTCTCCGTTGGCGATGATCCAGAACGGTGGCATCGGGCCGCGGTAGTTCGGCAGCAGCGTCGGGTGGATGTTCAGCACCGGCGGCAGCTTCTCGAGCAGCGGGGCCTTGAGGATCTGGCAGAAGCTGCCCATCACGATGAGGTCGGCGCCCAGGCGCGCCAGCTGCGCGACGAACGCAGGGTCGTTCACGTCCGGAGGCCACCAGATGGGAACACCCGCCTGCGTCGCGAGGGTCTGCAGCTGCTGGCGGACGTTGCTGCTCTTCTCACCCCACGGCGTGCGCGCCGACAGCGCCATCAGCGAGTCCCCCGCCGCCCAGCGCAGACGTTTCAGAGCGGTGCGCTCCTTGCGGCGGCCCGTCACCGGGCTGACCACTCCGAGCACGCGGATGCCCGGCACCGTCACGAGCGTCTCGAGGAAAACGACCGAGTGGGCGCTGGTTCCGAAGAAGAGGACCTTCATGGTCCCCTGCTCACGTGCACGCTGCGGGCCCGAAGGCCCCTATCCCAGGATGATCGCGACGATGGTCGCGATCAGTAACGCGCCGGCGGCAGCGAAGAGGATGTTCGTCACCAGCGCCTCGGTGCGCGCCTGCGAGGCGAACGCCTGCGCGTCCGAGTAATACGTGTCGAGGCTCTTGAACTGGGCCTCGTGAGACTTCGCCTGCAGGCCCATCACGAGGCCGCCGACGCCGGCTCCGACGGCGCCGACTCCGAAGACGATCGGCAGCACGACGTTGCGGCCCTTGGGCTCGGATGCGACCGGCGTCGAGGTCTCGGTCTCCGCGTAGGCGCTCCGGTCGGGCTCTTCGACCTTCTTCGCCGGCGCGACCGGTGCGGGCGGAGGCGGCGCCTCTTCCTTCTTCGGCGGCGGGGCCGTCTCGACGACCTTCGGCTTCTCTTCCTTCGCCGGAGGAGGCGGCGTGGTCGACGCGATCGGCGCGGCCTTGCCGGTCGCCTTGGCCCACAGCTGCTCGATGCCCGGGCCGAGGTCCTTCGGCAGCTCGATCTTCGGGTAGATCTTCACCGCGTTCTTGAACGAGACCTCGGCCGCCTGCGTCTCGCCGATCAGGTAGCCGCAGATGCCGCCGTACAGCTCGATCTCGGCGCGGTCCTTCTTGTCGTTGTACTTCCACTTCTGCTCCGCCTGCAGGAGCCGCTTGAGGCACTTGTCGCCCTCGCCCTGCGTGGCGAAGACCTTCGCCTGCGAGAGAAACGGGTTCGGGTGCTTCGCGTCGGCGGACGCCACTGCAGGGACCACCACGCCGAGAAGCCAGAGCGCTCGTCGCATCGGTGCCGGAGCTTAGCAGCGACTCGCGCCGGCTCCAGCTACTGCCCGGTCATCGCGGCGAGCTCGGCCTCGAGCTGCTCCGGCGTCACGGCCGCGCCCGTCCTCGCGTCGAGCAGCGTCACGCCCTGCTCCGCGACGCGGGCGACCACGTTCGAGATCGCCGCCTGATCCAGCTTCGCGAGGCCCAACGTCCGGGCCGGCTCGGGCAGCGCGAGCAGCCCGTAGCGCACGAGCTCGCGCTTGCGCTCGAACGTCTTGAGGATCTCGTTGCCGCGATCCGACTCTCCCATGGCGGCCTGGTTCCGCTTCAGCGCCTCGGCCTTCGTCTCACCGTCGACCGCGCGCGTCTCCGTCACCACCAGCCGCGCGCCGTCGGAGCCGCCCACCGAGCCGAGCGCCTGCGCGAGCGCGTCGTCGCTCCAGTCCGAGAGCGCGAACACGGCCTCGTCCCCGAACGCGAGCACGCTCAGCGCCTGGCCGTTCGCCGCCTCGCGCAGCCGCGCTTCGATCGGCCCCAGCACCGCCGTCTTCCGCGCGACGACCTCGTCATTCGCGGCGAGCGCGCGGTAGAAGATGTCGTCGTCCTGCGCGACGGTCGGCAGCCGCGACAGCGCGACGGCCTGGCGGATCATCGCGCCCTGCGCGGTGGCTCCGAGCGCCTTGATGTCGACGGAGAGAAAGACGGTGTGCTTGCGCCCCGCGAGCCCTTCGAAGAACGCCTGCTCCGACGGAGTCCCCGACTGCGCGACGAGCACGCCGGCCTTCTGCGGAGCCAACAGCGCCTGCGCGGTGCAGTGCGCGGTGCGCGAGGCCGCCTCCGACAGCAGCTCGTCCTGAAGGCGCGCGGCCTCCTGCAGCTGCGCGGTGCCGCCGGTGGCGAGCCCGCGGTTCGACGCGAACGAGACGAAGTCGAGCAGCGCGGCCTGCTGAACCACGGTGTCGAGGTCGTCGAGCACTCCCGGCGCAGCGTGCAGCGAGGCCTTCTCGCGCATCAGCCGCAGCACCTCGGGGTTCAGGCCCTGCGAGCCGACCAGCCCGTCGCTGGCGACGACCGGCAGCGTCAGCGGGCCGAAGCTCACCGTCGCCGACTGCAGCCGCGCGAACGCTCCCGCGAAGCCGTCGGGGCTCTTCAGCGCCTTCAGCAGCGCGGCGCCGTCGAAGCGCTCGCTGCCTCCGTCGCGAACGATCTGCTCGAGCATCGCCGCCGCGCGCGCCCGGTACACCGCGGCCATCAGCGCGAACACGGCAGGCCCCTTGCGCGCGGAGAACCTCACCTCGGTGAGGCCGTGGCTCACGAGCGCGGCCGGCTTCGCCTGAAGCTGCGCGAGCAGCTGCTCGAGCAGCTCGACCTGGTGCTGCGCCTCGGGAGTTCCGCGCGCCGCCCAGTCCGCGCGCGCGCCGTGCAGAAACGCCGCGAGCTCCACCGACGCCTTCGACTGCAGCGCCGTCGAGAGCGCGGAGGCGGCCTCATCCGAGCCGCGCGCCTCGCCCTCGGGCACCAGCGCGAGCGACGCCATGCCGTAGAAGTGCTCGAGCAGCTTCACGCGGTAGCCGCCGTGCACGGTGCCGTCGAGCTCCTTCAGCATCGTCTCGAGCCGCGGCGCCCAGTCGTTCTTCACCAGCGTATTTCCGGCCGCGGCGTTCAGCTTCTTCGTGACGAAGCGGTCGTCGCCCTTGAACGAGACGAACATCACCTGCACGCCGGCGCGCGGCTTCTGGCCGTCGGGGAACACCTCGCGGAACAGGCGCAGGTGCTCGGTCTGGTCGGCGACCTTCACGGCGAGCGTCTTCGCCGCGCCGCCCTGGGTGAACGCGTCCTGCGGCGCCGCCGGGTGGACCTTGGGCGCCACCACCGGCCCAGCCAGCGGCTTCGATACGATCATCGGCCGTGTCGTTCGCTCGAGCGGCTTCACGTTCGAAAAGCACCTTACCTGAGGTCTCGACCCCGCAAACTGTAGCTGGCTGCATCGGCTGCATAGCGCATCTGCGCCGCAACCCCGCGCGCGCACATGTACGGTGGCTGGGCACGAAGCTTGATGAGCGCCGCACATCTTGCGCCGGCTCGCCCTCGCCCTCGCCCTCCTCTGTGCCGCTTGCACGCAGCAGAACCGGCCCGAGCCCGCGCGCTCGCTCGCCGCGCTCGAGCCACTGCCGCCGTCCGAGGTCGACGCCGCGCTCGGCCGCGGCCTCGCCACCCGCGAAGACGCCGAGCTACGGGCCCGCGCGATGCGCACGCTCATCACGACGGACCCTCGCCGCGCGCTCGCCGTCGCGCTCGACCCGGTGCAACGCGCGGCGCTGCCCGCCGACGTGCAGCCGTTCGTCGAGCGCTGGCTGGACGGGGTGGGAGAGCTCGACGTCATCGCCGCCACCGCCGACGACGCAGAGTCGCCGCCCGACACGCAGCGCTTCCTCACGCTCGGCGGCGAGAGCCTGCGCGCGTTCGTCACCGGCCCCCGCTTCGAGGCGCGCTCGCGCACCGCCGTGCGCCTGCACGCCCTCGCGCTCGGAGACGTCGCCGCCGTCAGCGACCGCCCCACCCGCCTGATGGCCCGCGACGAGCCCGACGACGACCGGCTGCCCTACCGGCCCGGAGGTCAGTGCCCGGTCTCGCGCAAGAGCGTCCCGAAAGAAGCGCTGCGCGTGCACGCGGCCGACGCCATCTACGAGTTCTGCACGCCCGACCACGTGCCGGCGTTCGACGAGCAGCTCGCCGAGACCGAGGACCAGGCCTCCGCGGCGACGGCGGGCAGCGCGTGGACCACGGGGCCGAAGACGGTGCTGTTCATGCGCGTCGACTTCTCCGACCTGACCGGCGAGCCGCTGACCGCGGCGGCGGCACAGACGCTCATCGACACGACGTCGAGCAACTACTTCAGCCAGCAGTCGTACGGGCAGACGACGCTGACGGCGACGGTGACTCCGCTGTTGCGGCTGCCGCAGCCGTCGACGTTCTACCGGATGAACGACAACTACTTCGGGCTGCGGTCCGCGGCGATTCAGGCGGCGGCGGATGCGGGCTACGCGCCCAACTCGTATTCGCTCGACATCGTCGCGTTCAAGACGCTGTACAGCGGCTGGGCCGGGCGCGGCAGCGTGGGCGGGCGCGGCAACTGGCTCAACGGCAACTTCTCCGCGCGCGTCACCGAGCACGAGCTCGGCCACAACTACGGCGTGTGGCACGCGAACTACTGGAACGCGACGGGCGGCACCGTCATCGGCGCGGGCTCGAACCAGGAGTACGGCAACCCGTTCGACGTGATGGGCAACGGCACGCAGCACTTCAACGCGTGGTTCAAGCGCACGCTCGACTGGTTCCCCACGAGCGAGGTCGCGACGGTGACCACGAGCGGCACGTACCGGATTCAGGCGCTCGAGCAGCCGGTGAGCTCGGGGCTGCACGCGCTGAAGGTGCCGCGCGGCGACGGCCAGAAGGACTACTGGGTCGAGTTCCGGCAGGCGGCGCCGTCGAACCGCTCGCTGTTCAACGGCGTCTCCATCAACTGGGGCTACCCGACGTCGACCGGCAGCCACCTGCTCGACATGACACCCGGAGCGCCCGGCGGCGTCGGCGACTCGGCGCTGACCTACGGCCGCACGTTCTCGGACTTCAACCGCGGCGTGCACATCACTCCGCTCGCGAAGGCGGGCACGACGCCCGAGTCGATCGACGTGGTGGTGAACCTCGGCGCGTTCCCCGGCAACCAGGCGCCGACCGCGGGGATGATCGTGGCGAGCACGCTGACTCCCGCGCCGGCGGCTCCGGTGACGTTCTCGATCGCGGCGACCGACCCCGACGGCGATGCGCTCGCGTACGCGTGGGACTTCGACGACGACACGTACGTGCCGTCCGCGGCGATGGTGACGCACCCGTTCGCCGCCGCGGGCACCTACTTCGTGCGCTGCACGGTGAGCGACATGAAGGGCCAGCGCGTGACGCGGTCGGTGCTGGTGACGGTGGGGACTCCGGCGAGGTTCACCCTGCAGGGCACGGTGACCGCGGGTGGCACGCCCATCGAGGGCGTGCGCGTCGGCGACTCGGCGCGCGTCGCGTACACCGACAGCGACGGCAAGTACGCGCTCACCGACGTGCCGGACGCGAGCGTGACGCTGAGCGCGGCGAAGGTCGACTACACGTTCATGGCGGGCTTCGCGTCGCCGGTGGTGGTGACGGGGAACCTGAGCGGCCTCGACTTCACCGGCACGCGGGTGACCGGCTACTCGGTCAGCGGCACCGTGGTGAGCGGCGGCACGACGGGCCTCTCCGGAGTGACGGTCAGCGACGGCACCCGCTCGGCCGTCACCGCGGCGAACGGGACGTTCACGCTCACCGGGGTGCCGAACGGCTCGTGGACGCTGACGGCGACGAAGCCGGGGTGGATGTTCGCGGCGAAGAACATCGAGGTGCTCGGCGCGAACCTGACGGGAGTGCAGTTCACGCCGAGCGGAGCGGGCCTGTACGGGCAGATCTTCGGCGGTGTCACCGCGGCGGCGACCGTCACCGACGGCCTGCGCACGGTGACCGCGAACGGCAACGGCACCAACTGGTCGTGGAACATGTCGGGCGTGCCGAACGGCACGTACCACGTCGTCGCGACGCTGCCTGGCTACACGCTGACGCCGGCGTTCACGAACCCCGTGACGGTGAGCGGCTCGTTCGTGTCGAACCTGAACTTCAACGCCGTCGCGGGCACGACGTACGTGGTGTCGGGAGTCATCACGACGGGCGGCGTCCCGCTGCCGGGCGCGGTCATCTCCGACGGTACACGCTCGAGCACGTCGGACTCGCTGGGGCGGTTCGTGCTGCTGGGAGTCCCCGCGGGCAGCTACACGCTGACGCCGTCGCACGGCTCGTACGCGTTCATGCCGGCGTCGCGGACGGTGACGGTGACGAACGCGAACGTGACGGGCCAGGACTTCGCGACGACGGTGGTGAACCCGCCGCCGACGGTGGCGGTCGCGGCCTCGGCGACGCCGAGCCCGGTGACGATGGGGACGACGGCGGTGCTCTCGGTGCTCGGCGCGGACGACTCGGGCGAGGCGGCGCTCAAGTACACGTGGTCGACGTCGTTCTTCATGGCGCCTTCGTACAGCGCGAACGGCACCAACGCGGCGAAGACGACGACGGTGACGTTCGCGCGCGCCGGGACGTATCCCTTCGAGGTGGTGATCGAGGACCCGGGTGGGCTCTCGGTGCGCAGCAGCGTGACCGTCGTCGTGCAGCAGCGGCTGGTGTCGATGACGGTGAGCCCGCCGTCCGCGAACGTGCTCGCGGGCGCGACGCAGCAGTTCACCGCGCAGGGCCGCGACCAGTTCAATCAGTTCATGTTCGACGGCCCGTACGCGTGGGCGGTCAGCGGCGGCGGCAGCGTCAACGCGTCGGGGCTGTTCACGGCCGGCGCGACGGCGGGCGGCCCGCACACGGTGACGGTGACCTCCGCGAGCGGGAGGACCGGCGCGGCGATGGTGACGGTGACGTCCGCGACGTCGCCGATGATCACGGTGCCCGCGCGCGCGACGCCGTCTCCGGTGTCGGGCCTCTCGACGGTGCTCTCCGTCGGCGCCACCGACGACGGCGGAGAGCCGGCGCTCACGTACACCTGGGCCATGAGCGCAGGGCCGGCCGCCGTCACGTTCTCCGACAACGGCACGAACTCGGCGAAGTCGACGACCGTCACGTTCACGAAGGCCGGCACGTACCAGTTCGTGGTGTCGGTGGTGGACGGCGGCGGGAACATGGCGACGAGCGTGGTGGACGTCGTGGTCGAGCAGACGCCGACGACGGTGCAGGTGGCGCCTCCCGCCGCGATGGTGCTGCTCGGCGCGACGCTCGCGTTCACCGCCTCGGTGGACGACCAGTTCGGCGACTCGCTCGCCGTGCAGCCGGCGTTCACCTGGAGCGTCTCCGGCGGCGGCGTCATCGACGCGTCGACCGGCGTGTTCACCGCGGGGATGAACGCGGGCGGCCCGTTCACGGTGACGGCGTCGGCCGGCTCGGTGTCCGGCACCGCGGCGGTCACGGTGAGCGCGACGCCGGACACGACTCCGCCGGTGGTGATGCTGTCGCTGGCCGGGCTGGTGGCGACCGCGACGGCCACGGACGACGTCGGAGTCGTCGCGGTTGCGTTGTCGCTCGATGGGGCTCTGGTGAGCGAGCTCACCGCGCCGCCGTACGAGTGGACGCTGGCGGCTCCGGCGGCCGGGGTGCACACGCTGGTCGCGACGGCCCGCGACGCGGCCGGCAACGTCGGCACGTCTGGGCCGGTGCAGCTGGTGGTGGGCGGCGACGCCTTGCCCGTCGTGACGCTGTCGTTCGCCGACGGCCTTGCCACGGTGACCGCGACCGATGACGTCGGCATCACGGCGCTTCAGCTGCTGGTCGACGGCGAGGTGAAGCACGACGGCGCGACCACGCCCTGGACGGTGAGGCCCGAGCTGTCGCCCGGCACGCACACGCTGCAGGCGCGGGCGACGGACACGGCGGGACAGCGCGGAGAGTCGGCGGTGATCAGCGTGACGGCGCCAGGTGGCCCGCGGCCGCCGGAGCAGCTCATGGGGACGTGCGGCTGCTCGAGTGGGGCGCTGTCTCCGTTGCTGGTGCTGTTGTTGGCGGTGGCGCGCCGCCGGAAGTAGCGTCTTCTGATCATGATCAAGCCCTTGGGCCTGCCGATCATCGCGCCGCGCCTCCCCGACCGCGGGCCGATCGATCTCGACGCGATGCCGAAGGCGAAGGTCGTCGCGCTGCTCAAGGCGCGGTTTCCGGCGGTGAAGCTGACGGAGGTCCGCAAGGCGGCAGCCGAGGTGATGGACGGCCGCGTGAACCTCGGCGGCGTTCGCGGCAAGGTCGTGTCGCCGGTGAAGCCGAGCCAGCTCGAGGGCAACGTGCTGACGCTGACCGGCGCGTTTCAGTACCAGGGCGCGAGGTTCGACTTCTACGCGGACTATCGGCTCGGGCCGAAGGGGCAGTTCACGCTGGTCGACTCCGGGGCCGACTGAGTCCTCGCCTCGAGCTCGCGGGCATGGAGAAGTGACTCAATCGTCATCGTCGCGGTTCTCGCGCACGACGCACCACTGCTCGTAGGCAAGCCTGGGGTCGATGTCGGCGTAGCCGCGGGAGCGCTCCATCTTCTGCGCGTCCCGGTGCTTCATCGCCAGGCACGGCGCGCCGTCGCGAATCTTCTCGACCTGCTCGCGCGTGAGGGGCGCACCGTTCTTCTCCTCGAGCGAGGCCAGCAGCACTCTGAGTGCGGGAATGAACTGCGGGTGGAGCTCACTCTGCGGCTCGCCCTTCCCTCCCGCCGGGCCGAGGTGCCAGACCCCGTACGGGTTGTGGCACCAGTGCGCCGGCGGGTAGCCGTCGTCGGGCCAGCGCTGCAGCACCCGGCGGGGAGTCTCGGGGTCGGGCGCGAACGTCTGGCCCGACAACAGCAGCGGGTCTTCCACGATCTGGTACAGGTTCAGCGTCGACAGGAACTGCTGGGCGTCTTCGGCGCTCACGCCCGCCAGCGCGAGCCGCGCGTCGGGGAGCGAGAACGCGTGCATGCCACACGAGACGACGTGATCGTTGTTCGTCAGCATGGTGACGGTCGCGAGGTGGAGCTGGTTCGGAATGTCGCCGCCGACCAGCTCGAGCCACTTGCCGATCTCCCACCCGAGCTTCGATTGCTCGAGGCGAACGGCGACCGCGCCGTGCTGCTTCAGCTTCTCGACGACCTTCAAGACCCTCTTGCGCCCCTCGCCGAGGTCGTCGGTGAGCTGCACGAGCAGCGCTCCGGGCGTGGCCTCGATCGCTTCGAGGCCGTCATCCTCGACGGTGCCGAACGCGAACGACTCGGCGAACGAACCGTCCTTGGGGTTGTCGATCCATTCGCCGTCGATGCCCGATCGCTTCAGCTCCGCGCTGCCGGGGACGAACAAGGTGACGCGGGTGACGGGCTCGTCGGCCATGCGAGCTGCTTAGCGCGCAGAGATTCCTGCAGCGAGAACTGCCGACAGGCAGATGGTGCCGAGTTGGTGATGGACCAGTACGCGAGCAGATCATTCGCGTGCGAGGCGGCGCGCGCGTCGCTCGCGACACTGCCCCCCTCAGCCTCCGAGGAGGCCTGGGGGGGTTCAGGCTTGTTGGTTCTGTTCGGCAATACCCGTCGAAAAGAGCCTGCCGAGAATCAGTTCGATCGATTGAGATCGACTTCCTGATCCGCGCGTG
>CALJKW010000079.1 GCA_937980205.1 uncultured Myxococcales bacterium
TCCTCGTCATCAACGTGGGCAGCACCTCGATCAAGTACCAGGTGTACGAGATGGACACCGAGCTCATCGTCGCGGGCGGCATCGTCGAGCGCGTGGGCTCTCCCCAGGCGCTGCACCGCTGGCGCGCCGGCGAAACGAAGTCGCAGGCGCACGTCGAAGCTCCGACGGTGCGAGCCGGCCTCGAGGTGGTGCTGAAGCAGCTCGCGACCGAGGGCATCACGGACCTCCAGGCCGTCGGCCACCGCGTCGTGCACGGTGGCGAGAAGCTGGTGCACCCGTGCCACATCACCCCCGAGGTGAAGGCCATCATCGCCGCGTGCGCGCAGTTCGCGCCGATTCACAACCCCGCCAACCTCGCCGGCATCGAGGCCGCCGAGGCGACGCTGCCGAACGCGAAGCACGTCGCGGTCTTCGACACCGCGTTCCACGGAGAGCTCTCGCCGCACGCGTTCATGTATGCGGTGCCGTACGAGCTGTACCTGGAGAAGGGAATCCGCCGGTACGGCTTCCACGGCCCGAGCCACCAGTTCATGGCGCAGAGCGCCTCGGAGTACCTGAAGACCGACCTGTCGCGGCTCAAGCTCATCACCTGCCACCTCGGCGGCGGCGCCTCGGTGTGTGCGATCGACGGCGGCAAGTCGGTCGACACCTCGATGGGCATGACGCCGCTCGAGGGCCTGGTGATGGGCACGCGCTCGGGCGACGTCGACCCGGCGCTGGGCATCGTGCTGGGCCGCATGGGCATGAGCCCCGACGCGGTCGACGAGACGCTCAACCGCAAGGCGGGGCTGCTCGGCGTGTCGGGCATCTCCGCCGACTTCCGTGACGTCGAGCAGGCGGCGGCCGGCGGGAACTCGCGCGCCCGGCTCGCTGTCGAGATGTTCGTGCACCGGGTGAAGAAGTACATCGGCGCGTACGCGGCCGTGCTCGGCGGAGCCGACGCGATCGTCTTCACCGGCGGCATCGGCGAGAACGCCGTGAAGTTGCGCGCCGCGGTCTGCGACGCGCTCGTGTACATGGGCGTCGTGCTGGACGCCGAGAAGAACGCGGCCTGCAACGCGCGCGCGTCGGGAGGCGTCGTCGACATCGCCGCGCCGCGCGCTCCCACGCGGGTGCTCGTCGTGGCGACGGACGAAGAGCGCATGATCGCCCGCGAGGTGATGCGCGTCGTCGTGGGCCCGTCGGCGGCCCGCCAGCGCGTCGGCGGCCACGCGATTCCCGTCGGAGTCAGCGTGCGCCACGTGCACCTCACGCGCGCGCACTGCGACGCCCTGTTCGGCCCCGGCTACGAGCTGACCGAGCGCAGGCCGGTGTCTCAGCCGGGCCAGTACGTCTGCCGCGAGACCGTCGACCTCATCGGGCCGAAAGGCGAGATCCAGCGCGTCGCGATCATCAACCCGCTGCGCAAGGAGACGCAGGTCGAGCTCGCGCGCACCGACGCGATCGCGCTCGGCGTGAACCCGCCGCTGCGCGAGTCGGGGCACCTCGACGGCACGCCGGGGCTCACGCTGCGCGGGCCGAAGGGCACGGTGGCGATCGACCACGGCGTCATCCTCGCGAAGCGGCACGTGCACATGCACCCCGACGACGCCGCCCGCATCGGAGTGAAGGACAAGAGCATCATCCGCGTGCGCGTCGACGGCGAGCGCGAGACGGTGTTCGGAGACGTCGTGGTGCGCGTGAGCCCGCAGTTCGCGCTCGACATGCACCTCGACACCGACGAGGCGAACGGCGCGGGCTTGACCAACGACAGCGTCGCGACGTTCGACGGAGTGCAGTGACCCCGGCCACGCTCCTGCTCCTCGTCGCGGTGACGCAGCTGCCCGACGGAGGCGTTCTCGACGGCACGGTCACGCGCCGCGCGCCGGGCGGCCGGGTCGTCGTCGAGCAGCGCTTCCGGCAAGGGAGGCCCGAGGGCCGCTTCGCGACCTGGTACGCGAACGGCGTGAAGCGCAGCGAGGGCCAGTTCACCAGCGCCGCCGACGTCTCGGCGTGCCGCGACCGCAACGCGCGCTCGGGCGTCGTGGGCGGCGATGTCGGCGCGGGCTGCCGCACACCGGGAGAGCGCGTCGGGCGTTGGCGCGCGTGGGCGCCGGACGGCGGCGTCGTCTTCGACCAGACCCTCGGCGAGGGACGCGACTCGCCCGAGCGGAGCCCGAACCCCGTCGCGATCGCCATCGAGCCCGAGCCGAGGGCGCCGGCCGAAGACGTCCGAGCGCTCGAAGGCCGCCTCGTCGCGCACGCGCGGACCGCGGCGTCGGTGTGCAGCAGGCAGTCGCGCGAGCCGGCAGCGTGGGGTCCGCTCGAGCTGACGTTCCAGCTCGAGCTCTCGGGGCCGGCGGGCCGCGCGCGCCTGTTCGAGGTGCCGCCGTACCTGCCGCCCGAGTGGGGCGCCTGCTTCGAGCAGCGCTTCGCCGCCTCGCTCGGTGGCACGTGGCACGGCTCGGCGCGGGTGCGACTCACGCTGATCGTGACCGAGCCCCTGCCGGGCCCACCGGTCACGCCGGACTGCGACCGCCAGCACGAGCGCTTCGGCTGCGAGCAGCTCCGCGGCTGCCGGTGGGGCATCATCCCCGCGTGCCCGGGCTGCATGGGCGGCCGCGAGGGCTGCGTTCGCGCGCCGTACTGAGCCTGCGCGAGCTCAGTCCTTCTCGATGATGTTCAGCTCGACGCGGCGATTGGCCTCGCGGCCCTTCGCGGTCGAGTTGGACTCGATGGGCTTCTCCTGCCCGAAGCCGACGGCCTTGAGGCGCGCGGGGTCGATGCCCTTCTTCACGAGGAAGTTCTTCACCGCGTCGGCGCGGTCCTGGCTGAGCTTCAGGTTCTTCTCGGGCTTGCCGACGTTGTCGGTGTGGCCCTCGACCTGAACGAGGCGGATGCGCCGCTGCGCCTTGAGCACGTTCGCGACCTGCGTGAGCAGCTTGTTCGAGACGGGGAGGATGGTCGCCTTGCCGCTCGCGAACTGCACCACCTCGAGCAGCTTCAGGCGCTCGCTCTCGATGATGACGAGCTGCTTCTCCTTCGGCGGGCAGCCCTGGTTGGCGGGGTCGCCCTTCTCCTGCGGGCAGTTGTCGAGGTGGTTCCAGACGGTGTCGCCGTCGTCGTCCTTCGCCGGGCAGCCCTTCTCTTCGATGATGCCGGCCTCGTTCACGCAGGCGTCGATCTGATCGGTGAGCCCGTCGCCGTCGTTGTCGGCGTCGGGGCAGCCGTCGTCGTCCTGGAAGCCGTCGAGGTCTTCGGCGTCCTGCGGGCAGCGGTCGAGCCGATCGACGACGCCGTCGCCGTCGGTGTCTTCGTCGGGGCAGCCTTCGTTCTCGACGACGCCGGGCACGTTGATGCACTTGTCCTTGCCGTCGAGGACGCCGTCCTTGTCGTTGTCCTTCTCGGGGCAGCCGTCCGTGTCCTGGAAGCCGTCTTTGTCCTCGGCCTCGGTCGGGCACTTGTCGACGCCGTTCTTGATGCCGTCGCCGTCCTTGTCGAGGTCGGGGCACTCGGCCAGGTTGTACGGCTCGCCCTCGACGCACTTGGGCTTCGGCTTCTCGTTCGCGTTGCCGAACGCGGCGCCGAGGTAGACGCGGAAGCCGGGCGTGTTCGGGTGCCCGCCGAAGCCGGGGCCGAGCGCGAGGAACAGCTCGGTCATCTTCAGGTTGATGCGCAGGCCGAGCAGGCCCTCGATGCCGACCCAGCCCTGCTGCAGCGGCGCGATGAAGCGGACGCTGAGCTCTCCGCGGGCGGTCTCGCCGGCGGTGGTCGCGGCGAGGCTGACGAAGAGGTTGTTGCCGACGGCGTCCCAGTAGCTGCCGCCGTACGGCTTGAGCGCGGTGAAGACGCTGCGGATGAGCGCAGAGACTTCCGCCGACAGCGTGAAGCTCGAGAACTTCTTGCCGGCGTTGATGCGCGGGACCACGGAGAAGCCCTGGTTCGCGAGCGCCGGGCCCGTGCCGAGCGGCAGGCCCGCGGAGAGGCCGAGCGAGAGGAAGATGGGCCGGTTCTCTCCGAGGATGCCGAACTTGAGGTGCAGGTACGGCGTGCCGAGGCCCGCGGAGGAGATCGGAAACGGCGGCGTGTTCGCCGTGAACTGCTGCACGATGACCGGCAACGTGGCGCCGACCTCGAGCCAGTCGGTGATGCCGACGGCGCCGAAGACCTGCGCGGTGATGCGGTCGCGCAGGACGATGTTCCCGTCGGTGTTCGCCGTGCTGAGGCTGAGGTGGCCGTACGTGTACGAGAGGCCGAGCCCGACGCGGAACTTGCCGCCTTTGAGCGTCTCGCCGCTGCCGACGGTGAGGGCTCCGCGGCCGCCGGGGTCGAGGTACAGCGTCTCGATGTCGAGCTGCGGGGTCGTCTGCTGCGCTAACGCGACCGCGGGGACCAGCGACAGGAGCAGGATGAGTCGGCGCACGGCGCGCGATCATGGGACCGTGGGGCGTGGGTGCAACTCTTTTCCTGTGCCAGAACGCGAACGGCCGGGTTCGCGTTCGCGTTCGGGTTCGGGTTCAAGGTCCCCTTCTTCTTGGACTGCCTCCGCTCATCGCCTGCAGCAGGTCCAGCGCCTCGTTCACCCGCTGCCACACCGCCACCGCCTGCAGCTGCCCGTTGTTGCCCTGCTGCAGCGCCGCCTTCGCCTCTGCGGCCAAGGGGCTCAGCGCCTCGCGCAACAGCGCCACGTGCTTGTGCATCGCGGCGGTGCCCTTCGGCGCCAGGCCCGGCGGCTGCGGCGCGACCTGCTGCTGCGTCGACATCGCGCGCACCGCGTCGGTGAGCTTGTCGAGGATCGGCGAGAGGTCCGGCGTCTGCGCCACAGCCACCGGCTGCGGCGCCGGCGCGCTCTCGCGCATCGCCTTCGCCAGCGCGTCGAGCCGAGCCAGCAGCTGCGCGTCGTCGTACGGCTTCGGCGGCAGCGGCGGAGGCAACGGCTTCGGAGCCGCCTCGCGCACCGCCCGCTCGAGCGCCTCGAGCTTCTCGAGCAGCCCGTTCGACGACGCCTGCTTCACCGCCGCCGCGAGCTGGTCGAGCTTTGGCCCGAGCGGCTCGGCGACCGGCCGCGGCTGCGACGTCGCGCGGATCACCGCCTCGCCCATCTTCGAGACCTCGGCGCCGATGGACGCGATCGCCCCGCTCACGCGCGTGGCCGGGTCGTCTTCTTTCCCGCCCATCGTCTGCACGCGCACGTAGCCGCGCTTGAGATCGTCCCAGCGCTTCTTCTGCTCCGGCGTCTGCCGCCCGCGCAGCTCGGCGAGCTTGAGCAGGTTCACCTCGGCCGCGGAGGTCAGCGTCTGCGACTCCGCCGCGTAGTGCTGGTCGATCAGCGTCTCCAGCTCGACGTCCGTCATCGCCGACGCCACCTTCTCGGCCAGCTTGTTCATGTTGCGGTAGCTGCCCTGCAGCTTGAACGGAGGCTCGGTGCGGAAGCGATCGTCCTGGCTCGCCGACGCGATGTACTGCTGGTTCACCTGCAGCAGCGTGCCCTGCACCTTGAAGAGGCGCTGCATCACCGCGGTGATCTCCTGCAGCTCGACGGCCGAGTAGCCGTGCTCGAGCTCGGCGTTCCCGACCTCGCCGCCGCGCGCCATCTTGATGAGCTTGTGCACGTCGCCCGCCGGCCGCGTCGCGAGCGGCGCGAGCACCGTGTTCGAGGTCAGCGCGTTCTCGAGGTACGACAGCGCGAAGAGGTCGCTCTTGCCCTCGAGGATCTCGCCGAGGTTGTACGTGTCGGCGCGGTTCGCGAGCATGTCGGGGATCCGGAACCGCTCGCCCGACTCGGTGTACGGGTTGCCCGCCATCACCACGCAGAACTTCTTCCCGCGGAAGTCGTAGGTGCGCGTGACGCCGTTCCACACGCCCTCGATGCGGCGCTGCGCGTCGCAGAGCGAGATGAACTTCTGCAGCAGCTCGGGGTTCGTGTGCTGGATGTCGTCCAGGTACAGCATCACGTTGTTCCCGAGCTCGAACGCGAAGTTGATGCGCTCGACCTCCTGCCGCGCCGTCGCGTTCGGAGCATCGGCCGGGTCCACGCTCGTCACGTCGTGCCCCAGCGCCGGGCCGTTCACCTTCACGAACGTGAGGCCGAGCCGCGAGGCGACGTACTCCATCAGCGTCGTCTTGCCGTAGCCCGGAGGCGACACGAGCAAGAGCAGGCCCATGCGGTCCGTGCGCTTGTTCTCGCCCGCCGTGCCGAGCTGCTTCGCGAGGTTCGTGCCGATGAGCGGCAGGTACACCTCGTCGATCAGCCGGTTGCGAACGAAGCTCGACAGCACCTTCGGCTGCAGCTCGTCGAGGCGCAGCCGCTTCTTCTCGCGAGCCAGCAGCGCCGAGAGGTGCTCGCGGTACGCCCGGTACCGCGGCAGCCGGTCGTGGATGAACGTGGTCAGGCGGCCGACGAACTCGTCGAGCTCGATGCTCAGCTTCCCGTCCTTGAGGCGCGGGTGCTGGCCGAGCAGGCCTTCGATGACCGCCTTCGTCTGCGCCGAAGACACGTGCCGGTCGATGCGCGTCTCGTCGACCGCCAGCAGCGCGGCCGCCTCGGGCACCGCGTGAGTCAGCTGCGGCGCCTTCGCTTCGGCGAACGCCGTCAGCCAGGCGGTGGCCAGGTTGAACCGCACCTGGGCGTGCGCGGCCAGCGCGCGGAAGTCGGCCTCGAAGTCCGCACGCGAGCCCTGCGACTCGAGCCAGGCCCGCAGGGCGTCGCGCAGCGCCACCGCATCGCCGCTGACCACGAAGCGCGGGTGCGTCTGCGCGAGCTCTTCGACCAGGTACTCGGCGGCGAGCCGGGCCTGCGAGACCGGGGCCGCGCGCATCTCGTGCGCCAGCTCCTCCACCAGCGCGCGAGCCTCTGCGCTCTCTCGCCACGCGGCACGCAGCCGGCCCAGCGACATCGCCCGCCGGTGCGCCACGTCGCGCGCGTGCGCATCACCCCACTCGCTCCAGAACAACGTCGCGAGCGCGCGCGCCTGCGGCGGATAGCGCAGCAAGCCCGCCGACGCCTTCAGGTCGTTCACCTTCGCGAGGATCAGCGCGGCATCTGCGTCGTGAATGCCGCGCTCGTAGCCCTCATCGAGGTGCGACGCGGCCCACGCGCGCACGGCCTCGAGCTCCCTGCCCTTCTCGACCGGGCCGACCGAGGCCGCGAGGAACTCGGCGCGGTACACCTCGGAGCTCTCCGACGGCAGCGTCTGCTCCCAGAGATCGCGCGCCGACTCGAGCGACGGGTCCTCGAGCTTCTGCAGGTAATCGCTGCCGGTGAGGTGGGCCCACAGCGCGCCCTCCTTGGGGATCACGGTCAGCTCGAGCGGCTGGGTGTTGACGTTGAACCGGTGGGCCCCGAGCTTGATGACGCTCGCGCCGTCCTCGAACAGGTCCTTCTTGTCGCGCAGCGCTCGGATCGCGTCCTGCCGGGCGGTCTTCAGGCGCGAGTCGAGCTCGTCGGCCTTCACGCTGTCCTTCAGCTCGAGCAGCTGCTTCGAGAGGTCCCCGAGCTTCTGCACCATCGGGTCCGACGCGAAGTACGAGTTCAACTCGTCGTCGGTCTTGAACGACTTCGCGCGCCGCGCGATGCCCTGCAAGATGCGGTCGGCCGCGCCGAACAGGTTCTGCGCGCGGCGCTGCCGCTCGTCGACGAGCGTCTGCTTCCGGGCCTCGAAGGCCTCGAACAGCTCCTCGCGCTTCTTCGCCAGCTCGCCGGCGAACTCGTCGAGCTCGCTGAAGCGGCCCTCGAGCTCTTCGAGCTGCACCTGCAGGCGGGCGAGCAGCTCGTCGCACTTCTCCGGCGTGTCGGCGGTGCCGAGCGCGGACTCGATGCTCTGGCCGAGCAGCTTGAACTGGGCGCCGAACTCGGCGCGCTTCTCCCTGCCGAGCAGCTCCTTGCGCCGGCCGGTCGCCTGCGCGCGCACGCGGTTCAGGTGGCTGAACACCTCGGAGATGCCCTCGAGGATCTTCGCGCGCGCCGTCGGGTCTCCGACCTGCAGGCCGCCGACGATCTCTCCGAGCACGTCGAGGCCCAAGCCGATGCGCTCGAGCTCCTTGCCCAGCGGCTCGAGCTGCACGGTGCCGGTGACCTTCGCGACCTCGGCGCCCGTCTTCTCGATCTGCGCGACGACGGGCTGCAGGCTGGTGGGCTCGAGCAGGAAGCCGACGCAGCTCTTCGAGACGTTCTCGAACGCCTCGACGACCTGCTTCTCCAGCGCCTCGACGCGGACGAGGTCGATGTAGCGGACCTCCTTCAGCGAGATGAGACGGCCCCGCTGGCTGCGCAGCGCCGTCAGCGCATCCATGAACGCGTCGGTCGAGCGCAGATCCTCTGCGGACAGGCGGCTGACGAGATCGTTCTGCGCGTTCGTCGCGCGCGTCATCTCCTCGGCGGCGCGGCGCTGCAGCGCGAGCACCTTCTCGAACTCGTCGATGATGAGCTCGGCGTTCTTCGAGAGCTCCTTCACCGGCTCGAGCAGCTGCACCTCGTCGTTGCCGAGCCAGAAGAAGGCGTCGACGGCGCGGGTGCAGGCGGCGACGAGGTCCTCCCAGGTGCGGCGCGTGGGCGTCTCCGTCTCGGCCATGCGCTCGAGCGTCAGGATCTCCGAGATGCCGCGCACGAGCTCGGCGTTGCCGATCTTCGACAGGAACGTGCCGCTCGGCTTCTGCGCGGCCGCGAACTCCGGCGAGACGAACGGCGTCTGCCAGATCTGCATCGGGTGGACGCGGGTGGCCTCTCCGCCGGTGTAGCGGAACGTCACCATGCGGCCGTCGGGGAAGATGCAGTACCCCTCGCAGGGGATCGGGCTCTGCACCTCTTTGCGCACGAGGTTGTAGGGCAACAGCACGTAGCGGCCGTCGAGGCGCTCGTGGAAGACGTAGAGCACGTCTTCGCCGTTGGGGCTCTTCAGGCACCGCTCGTACTCCAGGCCCTTCGCGTCACCGTCGAAGATCTTCACCTCGCCGGTCTGCAGCGCGTAGCCACCGGGGAAGATGACGCCCTGCTCTTCCGGCAGCTGCACGCACGAGACGCCGATCGCGTCGGCGCGCTTCACCGTCTGCGTGCGCGTGTTGAAGACGAGGTAGCGGTACGCCTCTTCGCGGAACGGCTTCACCTTCAGGAGGATCAGCGTGCCGACCTTCGCGAAGTGAAACTCGGCGTCGTCGAGCGACTGATCCTTCTCCTGCACCGGCTCGCGGTAGATGCCCAGGCCGTCTTCGGTGTTGTTCTCGACCTTCACCGTGAGGTCGCCGCCCAACGTCTCGACGAACACCTCGTTGAGGATGTTGACGTGCGGGTGGCGCCCCGAGACCTGGCGGTCCCGCCCGGCGACCTGCCACTCGAAGTCGTACGCCGGCGCCTTCGGCAGATCGCTCTCGCCGCGGTTGTCGATGTACGTCGCGTTCCCGCCCGGGTCGACGCTGAACCGGAAGACCTTGAAGTCGCGATCGGTGTTGCCGGTCTGGAAGATGGCCAGCAGCCGCGACTCGGTGCGCTTGAGCTGAAGGAGCTTCGAGTCCTTGTAGTACTTGCAGAGGGCTTCGAAGTCCTTCACGAAGCGGCGGTCGGCGAGGAAGCCGCCGGCTTCGGTGGCCGGCACGTCCTTGAAGTCGTTGCCGTCGTGCAACGAGAAGACCTCGGCGACGGCCCGCTCCTGCTTGAGGCCCATGTAGACGTTGAAGCCGAAGAGCAGGTGCTTGCCGACCGACACGATGTCGCGCGGCACGCAGTTGTTCTCGGTGCGGACGCGATCGTTGCCGGTGACCGTGAGCTCCTGGCCACCGAACTCCTTCTTGCGGCGCGCGTTGAGATCTTCGGCCCTGCGGCCGAGCTCCGTCGCGGTCTTGAGCAGCCGCGCACGAATGACCTCGTAGCTGCCGCCTTCGAGCTGTTGCTCCGACACGGCGGAGTCCTCAGCCCTTCTTCTTCGTCAGCCCGTCGATGACCTCGCCCGGGTTCTTCGCGATCTTCGCGAGCACCGAGGCGAAGGCGAGGTTCTGCGCGTCCTGCGTCAGCCCCGGCTTCGAGAGGATCTCCTTCAGATCCGCAGGCAGCGACTCGTTCCCCTCGAGGTAGCCCTTCAAGAACGTCTTCAGGCTGTCGCTGTTCTGAATCGCACCGTCGACCGAGTTGCCGAGCGAGACCGCCTTCACGAACTGGTCGAAGAAGGCGCCGTCGCCGCCGACGATGTTGATCTTGGCCTTGCTCATGGCCTCGGCCATCACCGTCGCCTGGCTCTGCGCGATGTCCTTCTTCATCGTCAGGTGGGCCAGCTCGACCTCCTTGTCCTTCTGGAGCTTGAGGCGGAACTCCTCGTGCTCCTTCGTGGCGCCCTGGAGCAGCTTCATGCTCTCGGCCTTCTCGGCGAGGCCCTTCGCCTCGGCGAGCAGCTTCTCGCGCACACCCTCGGCCTCGGCGAGGACCTTGAGCTTCATCGCCGCCGCCTCAGCCGCACCCTTCTGCTCGAGCCCCGCGGCCTCGGCGAGCAGCTGCTCCTTCGCGACCTGGGCCTGCGCCAGGCCGCGCTTCTGAATCGCGGTGGCGTCAGCCTCGGCGACGCGGACGTTCGCCATGCCCTGCTTCTCGGTGGCGACGGCCTTCGCCTCGAGCACCCGCGCCTCGGCGAGGCCGCTGGCGGCCTGCTCGGCCTGAAGGCCTTCGGACAGCCGCGTCTTGGCGCGCGCTTCCTTGTCGGCCGCCTCGAGCGAGGCCTCGGCGTGGATGAGGCGGACCTTCGCCTCGTGCTTGGCGACCTCTTCGCTCGCCTCGGCAGCCTTCACCTGCTGCAGCACGTTCGACTGCGCCTGGGCCTCGGCCGTGATGACCGCCGCCTCGCGCTTGCGCTTGGCGTCGGCGACCAGGCGCAGGTCCTTGATGAGCTCCTCTTCGGTCGCGACCTTCTTCTCCACCGCGATGCGCGTGGAGATGACGTCGGCGATGGCCTTGCGCTCGGTCTCGAGCGCCTTCTCCTTGCCGATGCGCTCGAGCTCGACGGCGCGCTCGCGGGCGATGGCCTCGAGGTTCTTGTCCTTCGTCACGCGCTCGGTCTCGATGCCGACGACGCGCTCGCGGTTCTTCTGCGCGACCTCGACCTGGCGGTGCTTGTTCTGCTCGTTGATGAGGATCTCTTCCTCGGCCTTGATGCGTGCCAGCTCGGCGCGGGTGTGCTCCTCGTTCTGCACCTTCTGGGTCTCGGCCTGCTCGCGGGCCTGCACGGTCGCGATCTCGCGCTGCTGCTTCGCGGCGGCCTCGGCGCGCTGGCGCTCGAGCGCGAAGACGGCCTCGTCGGCCTCGACGTTCTGCTTGGTGATCGACTTGCGCTCGGTCTGGCGGAAGTCGTTCGTGAGGATGTTCTGCTGCGTCGTCAGCTCGGTGATGCGGCGGATACCCTGGCTGTCGAGGATGTTCTGGCTGTCGAGCATCGTGACCGGCGTCTGCTCGAGGTGGTCGATGGCGCAGTCCTCGAGGTCGTAGCCCGAGAGGTTCTTGCCGATCTGGTGGACGATCGCGTCGCGGAACTGCTTCCGCTCCTTGTAGAGGTCCTCGAAGTTCATCTGCCGGCCGACCGTCTTCAGGGCCTCGGCGAACTTCGCCTCGAACAGCTCCTGCAGCGTGGCCTCGTCAGACGCGCGGTCGCAGCCGATCGTCTGCGCGACCTGCAGCACGTGCTCGACCGTCTTGTTCACGCGCACGAAGAACGTGACCTTGATGTCGGCGCGGATGTTGTCGGCGCAGATGAGCCCGTCCTTGCCGCGGCGGTCGATCTCGACGCGCTTCAGGCTGATGTCCATCACCTGCGCGCGATGGATGATCGGCAGCACGACCGCGCCGGTGAACGACACCTTCGGCTCGGCCTTCAGGTTGTTGACGATGAGCACCTTGCCCTGATCCACCTGCCGGTAGAACCGGGCGATGGTGAGCGCGATACCGATGAGAACGACAAAACCAATGCCTGCCGCGAAAGCGATCGTGACGAACTGATCCATATTTGAAGCCCCCAGACCTGGGTGAGAACCGTGATGAGCCTGCGCTTTGTAGACCGCGCCCTCTCGGTTTTGAAGTGTCGACGGCGACCCGGACGGTCAAGTGACGGCCAGGTGACTTCAGCGTGCCTTGACGCGGGAGGCGATCACGGATCTCGCGGATTCCGGGTCCCTCAGCGCGTCGACCTCGTGTGGCATGAGCCAGTCGACCGGCTCGACGTCGAACGCCTGTGCGGCTTCATCCCACTCGATGATGACCGCGCGATCGCCCTCGGTGAGCTTGTTGTCCTTGGCGCAGATGACGTTGAGCAGCAGACCTGCGCCGCCGTCCGAGATCGTCGCCGTGCCGAACGTCGCGTTCACCTTCGTGCTCGAGATGGTGCAGATGTGGCCGATGACGTCCTTGCGGCTGGCGACCTTCGCAGGCGTGAAGACCTTCGCGAAGGGCCTCAGCACCAGCGAGCTCACGAAGAGCGAAAGAACGAGGCAGCCGGCCAGCACCGCGCTGCCCGCCAAGAGGCCAGCGCCGACGTAGCTGCGCGCCACGAGGCTTCCCACCCACGCGAAGAAGATGATGGTGCTGAACGAGATGGTGACGGGGACGTTCCCGAGCCCGAGGACGGAGAAGACGCCGCCGTCGACGTCCGTGTCGCCGGCCACTGCCTTCACCGCGCCGCTGGCGGCATCGCCTGCCGCCTTCATGCCCCCGGCCGCTCCGTCGAGGGCGTCGTGCCCCACGACCCCGAGGATCACGAAGAGCCAGTAGAGCAGCACCACGCCCATCGCCACCGTGAGCGGCGCCGTCGGAAACGACGAGATGAGCGAGAGGAACTGCTCCATGGGGTGGCAGTCAGTGGAACACGCCTCATCTGTGGCGACAACGGCCGTTCGAGGCAACTCACTGCTGCAGGCAGTAGAAGCGGTAGTTGAGGGCGCAGTTGACGGCGTTGCCCTGGCTGAACCACGGCAGGCCCGACTCGAGCGGCAGCCCGGTGTAGCCGCTGGAAGACCCCATCCAGTCGCTGCAGTTGCTGAGGATGTTCGTCGCCGGAACGCCGATGGCGGTGCTGCCCGTCCATACGCGGTCGGTGGTCGCAGCCGAGTTGCCGTTCGTCCCGATCGCGAGCGGGGCCGCGAGCTTGCCCACTGCGAAGTCGTTCGCGGTCTCGGCGAGCAGAACGCCGTCGGGGCGTACCCAGGTACCGGCATCGAGCCGCACGCGTGCGAGCGCGGGAGCAGCCATCGTCGCACGCAGCGCCACGTAGACCCCCGCGTCGTAGCCCGCGGAGAGCGCCTCCGTGCGACAGACCTGGTCGGCGTCGAGGTCTCCCCGGCTCGCCTGTTGGCTGAGGAACGCGAAGCGCGAGCTGGGCGGCGGCGTCGGCATGCTCACCGTCGTCGACCACAGGTACTGGGCGCAGTAGATGCGCGCGGCACCTCCGGCGCAGGGCACGCTGCCCGCTCCCGAGTACCACGCACGCTCTCCCGCAGTGGCCGAGCCACTCGCGACGGCGCCGCTCGTCCCCATGAGGTCCCAATTGAAGCACCCGGTGATGCCCGAGCCGGTCATGACCAGCGTCGTGCCTCCGTCGGCGAGCCAGACGTCGCGCCCGCGCTCGTCGATGCGCGGCGGGTAGAAGATGCGGGCGAGCGTCGGCTCGACGACGTTCGCCACCGGCTTGCCGTCCGGGCGCATGTATCCGCTGCGACCGCCGAACACCACGGGGATGGAGTTGCCCTGCGTGCCGAGCACCGCGGCCCAGCTCCCTCCGAAGAGCCCCGCATCGGCCGCGAGGTTCGCGCAGGTCTGATCGTACTGGGCGCGCGTGAGGTCCGCCGGCAGCTCGACCGAAGTCGGGAAGATGTAGTTCGTGCCGATGAAGCCGGCGTCGACGAAGACGTTCGATGACGGCATCACGAACGTGCACGAGCCGGCGTCGGCAGAGCTGCACAGCGAAGAGCTCGGCTGCGAGCTGAGGCTCACCGGGCGCGTGGTGGGCGCCGTCGGTGCCGTGCGCAGCGTCACGCTCGCCATCGGCGGGAAGCGCTGCGTGCAGTCGCCGGGGCAGTCGAGCCCACCATCCAGCGAGACCACGCGCGCGCCGGGCAGCCCGGGAGGGCTCACCCGCACCGTCACCTGCGGCCAGAGGTTCAGCTGCACCGTGGCGGTCGCGCCCGCGTCGGCCGTTACCGTGAAGCTGCAGCTCGCCGTCGAGGCCGTGCAGTCGCCCGACCAGCCGCCAACGTCGCTCTCCGTCGGCAGCGCCGTCAGCTGCACCGTCGTGCCGCGCGGGACGAGGTACGTGCACCCGGCATCGGCCGTACACGCCGCCATCGGCGGGCTCACGAAGTCGATGCTGCCGGCGCCCGTGCCGGTGCGACGAACCGTCACCGGAAGGTCGGCGAGGCGGCCGACGCCGACGAGCGGAAGCGTCGCGATCGAGCCGCTCATGCTCTCACGCGCCGTGAACGCGCCCTGGAAACTGCCCGGTGTCATCGGGGAGAACCTCACCGTCACGTTGCAGAAGCCGCCGTTCGGATCCACGCCCGTGCCGCACATGTTGTTCGTGAACGTGAAGACGCCTGCGTCGTCGGCGACCTGAAGCGTCGGCACCGAGCTGCGGAGATCGCCGAGGTTCGTGAGCGTCAGCGGGATGCTCACCGTCTGGCCGGGCTCGAGCGTTCCGGCGTCGAGCTCCAGCAGGCCCCACGAGAGGTCGACCCTCGGGCCGGGGACTCCACCGCCACTGCCGCCACTGCCGCCACTGCCGCCGCTCGCGCCTCCCCCCGAACCGCCCGCGCCGCCTGCGGTCGCCGTGCCTCCGCCGGCGCCGGCCGTGCCTCCCCCCGTGCCGGTTCCGCCACCCGTCGAGCTCGAACCACCGCCACCACCACCCATCGCCGACGAACCGCCGCCGGTGCCGCAGCGGCCTTCCCTCACGCAGCGGGTGTAGCCCTCTTCCCAGTTGTGGCAGCCGGTCAGCACCAACAACACCAGCGCGCGCTTCACGGCCACCTCATGCTGAAGTTGACCTGTGCGCCGGTCGGGCTGACGGAGGCGCCGATGCTGGGGCCGTCGCCTCCGAACTTGAACAGGAGCGCCGCCGCGACGAGCGCGACGCCACCGACGGCGAACCCGACGACCGCGAGCGTGCTGGCGATCTGGCCGGTGTTCCGCGTCGCGGCGCCGTCAGGGCTCATGCCGTGATTCAGCGTGGCCCACGCGCTCTCCGAGACGCCGAGCGCGATGCCTCCGCCGATGATGGAGAGGACGCCGACGGCCAGCGGAAGGATCGCGAGCGGCCTCAGGTTGGTGGAGCGCTTCGCGGCCACACGCACCGGCGGGGGCCGGCCCGTCGCGCGGGAGCCGTCGATCGCGAGCTTGTTGGCGCCTTCGGTGAGCGCGTCGAGCACGCCTTCTTCCGTCACCGCGTCGGAGAACAGCGCGAGCGTGCGGCCGTCTCCGCTGCCGATGAGCGTGAGGTTCACCTGGTAGCGGCTGCCGGCCTTCGCGACGTCGCCGAGCAGAACGGCGTCTGCGCCGAGCGCGTTCGCGAGCTCGGCCATGCAGCTGCCCTGTGAGTCGTTGCAGCCGAGCAGCTGCTTCTGCCGCTCGAGCCCCAGCAGCGACTGAATCTCGCGCTGGGTCACGACCTCGAGGCCCGCGAGCTTGAGCTGCTGCGCCGCGTGCTCCGAGTAGAACTCGCCCATGCCCGCCTCGACCCCGACCGCGCGCAGGCCGGGAGACGCGACCTTCAGCGGTCGCGTCTCTGCCCCCAGGAAGACAGCCACCGCCACAAGCAGGTGCATGAGCCGATTAGGCCCCCGCCGGAGACGAGGCTCAAGGTGTTCTTGCAGAGAGTTGGCCGCGGTCGTGGCCCCGCCAGCGCTCGAGTCGCCGAAGCGCGGCAAGGGCGTGGTGCAGCTGAGGGACGCCCGAGCTCGTCGAGCAGCCTCCCGCACGCCGCAGCGGCGGGTGCGCCCTGCTTCGCATCGAGCAACGTCAGCGCCGTGATCGTCGACGACTGAAGCCCGCGAGCAGCAGCAGCAGCCCGAACGCGCCGGAGTCCGAGACCGAGCAGCCACACGCGACGCCGAGGTTCACCGGCGGGCCCAGTGGCAGGGTGCCGCCGTCGGAGCGCCCGGCGTCCGTCGGCTCCGTCCCGGCATCCGAGCCTGCGTCGGCGCCGGCGTCGGTCGGCGACGTGCCCGCATCGAAGCCGGCGTCTTCGGCCCCGGCGTCCGACCCGCCATCGACGCCACCGTCGACGCCCGCATCGAAACCTGCTTCCACACCGGCGTCGCTGCCGGCGTCGGCGATCGTGATCGGCACGACCGACACGCGCGTCATCGCCGGCGGCGACGGGTCGGCGAGGTCACGCACGACCAGCTCGAAGTCGAGGTCCGTGGGCGCCGAGACGACCGGAGCGGTGAACGTCGTCGTCTGCGACGTCGGCGCGCTGAGCGTCACCGGCGGGCCGGCGACCTGCGTCCACGCAAACGTGAGCGCATCATTGTTCGGGTCGCTCCCCACCCCCTGCAGCGTGACCACCGCGCCGGCATCGACGGTCTGCGCGGCACCGGCGAGCGCCATGGGCGGCTCGTTGATCGAGTTGAGGACCGTGATGTCGACGGTGTCCGTCGCGACGTCGACGCCATCGTCGGCGGTGAGCTTCACGCGCACGAGCAGCGGCATGAGCACGCGCGGGACCGCGAGCGTCGGCGTCAGGGTGCCGGCGTCCACGAACGAAACCGACGGGCCTCCCTGGATCACGCTCCACGAGTACGCGAGCGGGCTGGGTCCATCCGAGTCCGTCGCCGAGCCGCTGAGCAGAACCGTCGTCCCCTCGCCCACCATCATGTCAGGCCCGGCGTCGACGACCGGCGCCTCGTTCATTCGCAGCAGCAGCATCTGGTTCGTGTACGTGCTCCCGGAGAAGCGCCCGCCGAAGATGACGATGCCTTGCAGCTGCGGCGAGTACACCGCGGTGGCATCGGACAGGTTCCCGGGTGAACCGATGGGCGTGTGCTGCGTCCACACGCGGGTGACCGGGTCGAACGAGAACAGCCCGTTCGTCGGCGCGACGTTGGTCTGGCCGCCGTAGAGCACGAGCCGATGCAGGTGCGGTTCCCATACCGTCGCGCAGAAGCCGCGAGCGCTCGGCGGTGTGCCGGTCACCATCGGGGTGAGGTTCGTCCAGCCACCGCCGTCTGGAGCCCACTGCCACGTCTCGGAGCTGTAGACGTTGTTGCCGGTCTCTCCCCCGAAGACGAGCAGCAGGTCGTGATCGGAGTCCCACGCGGAGCAGGTCGCGCCGCGGGGAGTTGGAAACGAGCCGATGCCGACGACGCTCGCCCAGCTCACGCCGCCGTCGGCGACGGACAGCGTCCAGAAGTCGGCGACGTGGTTCGCCGTGAAGAGGCTCGTGCGGCCGCCGAAATAGACGAACCTCTCCAGCGGCGGCACCCACTGCAGCAGCGCGTCGACGCGCGCCGACGGTCGACCCGAAACGAGCGCCGGCGAGGTGCCCGCCCGGGTGACTCCGTCGAGGAGATGAACGGTGTCGGTCACCGCCGAGGTCGTCGAGCCACCGACGATCACGACACGGTCACTGAGCGGGTCGTAGTCCATCGAGTGCCGCTCGCGGACCGGGAACGGCTCGGTCACCACGGACCAGGCGTTCGTCCCCGCGTCGTAGACCTGCAGGTCGGTGAGGCCTCCACCCGAGCCGAACCCGCCGTAGACGAACAGCTCGTTGCCGCGCACTGCGCCGCCGCAAGATCGGCGCGCGCTCGGAGGTGTCGCCGGCATCAGGTCGGTGAACCGCGGCGCAGACAGCACCGACACCGCCGCGAGTTGCATGACGAGGCCGAGGGACAGTCGCCCGCGAGTATACCGGGCGATGGAAGCGAACGAGCGGAGCCCCCGCCGCGGCGGAACCGCCTACTTCGGCGCCGGCTGCGGCGGCGGCTGCATCGCGCCCGGCTGCAGCTGCGCCGGCGTCGGCACGGCGAGCGCGCCGATGCCCATCATCTCGCTCCAGGCCTTCGTGACCTCGGCCTCGCGCGTGAGCAGCACGTCGATGTTCTTCGAGCCGAAGCGCCGGCGCTCTTCGAGCAGATCCTTCGCGGCCTGCTGCTGCTGCTTGAACATGACCAGCGCCTCTTCCATGCGCTTCTTCTGATCGTCGTTCAGCGCCTGCGCCATCGCCGCCATGTCGGGCTGGAATTGCGGGTTCCCGGCGAGCTGCATCACCATGCGGCGCGCCACGACCGTCGACACCATCTCGTCGATGCGCTCGAGCTGCTCGTCGGTCAGCCCCGAGGCCTTGAGCGCGGCCTCGTCGCGCTCGGCGCGGCCCGTCGCCGGGCCTCCGCCGTTCGCGGCCGCCGCTGCCTTCTGGTACGCGAGGTACGCCTCGAGCATCTCGGTCGTCAGCACGAAGCCCGCGTCGGCCGTCTCGGCCGCCGCCACCACCCCGGACCCGGCGTCGACGCCCCCGGCGGGCGCCGGCTTCTTGCAGCCGGCGGCGACGAGCAGGATCACGGCGATGCGTTTCACGCACACCAGAGTACAGAACTTCGATATGAATTTGGTGCTTGAAGGTCTTCCTCGTCCGCCACGCCGACGCTGACGCCGAAATCCCCGAGGGTCTCGGAGACGAGGCCCGGGCCCTGACCACGAAGGCCCGGCAGTCGATCGCCGCCCACTTCGCCGGTCTCGCCGAGCGAATCGGCATGCCGAAGCTGGTGCTCTGCAGCCCACTCGTGCGCGCCGTTCAGACCGCTTCGATCTTGAGCTTCGCGCTCGGCTACGACGGCCCGCTCAAGGCGCACCGCTCGCTGCTGCCCGACATGCCGGTCGGCGCCATCGACGGAGTCCTCACCGAGGCTGTCTCGGTCGAGTCGCTCGTCCTCGTCGGCCACAACCCGTCGATGACCGCGATGGCAGCTCACCTGCTCGGCATGCAGAACTTCCCGAAGCCGGTGAACCCCGGCACCGTCATCGCGCTCGAGCGCGACGGCGGTGCGAGCCGTCTGCTGTTCTACGCTCCGCCGGGCCAGCAGGTGCTCGAGGCGGTATAGAAGCGTCGTGGACGACACGACGTACAACGGCCTCATCGCCACCGCGTTCAAGCGCATCGTCAAGGGACTCGACGACACGGATCCCGACGTGCTCGACATCGTCTCCACCGGCGACAAGATCGACATCACCCACGTGCCCAGCGGCGAGAAGGTCGTCGTGAACACGCAGCGGGCCATCTGGCAGATCTGGGTCGCCGGCAAGGGCGCCGGCATCCACTTCAGCCGTCAGCCCGACGGCCGCTGGCTCGACGACAAAGGCAAGGGCCTCGAGCTGTTCGCCTGGGTGAGCGAGTGCGTGAACGCGCTGTCGCCCGGGCTCAGCCTGAAGCTGTAGCTTCGCGGCTGCAGAGGTCCTGCACCTTGTCCGCGAGCTCCTTGAGCGAGCCGTCGCGCTTCATCGGCTTGCCGAGCACCGCGAACACCAGGTTCTTCGGGGTCGCGAGCAGCCAGGGGTTGTCCGCGTCCTTCCACGCCGGGTTCACGCGCTTCGCCTCGACCCAGCGCAGCTTCACCGGCGCACGGCGGATGATCACCTCGGCGAGGTAGGCGCCGGCGGCTCGGCAGAAGTCGACGTCGTCCTGCCGCCGTGAGAGCGCGCCGTCGAGCGCGCTCAGGCTCTCCTTCGAGAAGTCGAGGCCCTCGAGCTCGGCGAGCTCTTCGGCGACGCGTGTCACCTCGGCCGCGAAGTCAGGCAATCGACACCCTGTCCCGCTTCGGCTGCATCGCCAGCGGAGTCGTCTCGACGCGATCCCCGCCCGCCTCCTGCGCGAGCCGAAGGTTGAGCGACGCCTCGCGCATCAGCGACCCGAACCCGACCTGGGCGCTCTTCTGCGCCGTCTTCGGGTCGAACACCGCGAGCCCGATCGACGCCGTGCCGCCCTCGAACGTCGACAGCTTCGACAGCGCCGCCACCAGCCGCGAGGCCACCGTGACCGCGCCGTCGCGCGGCGTGTGCGGCAGGAACACGAGCAGCCGGTCGTCGGTGAAGGGGACGCACAGATCGATGTCGCGCAGCTTCCGCCCGACGGCCACCAGCGCCTCGCCGCGAATGACGGCCCGAGCCTTGTCGGGCTCGGGCATGCGCAGCAGCCGGCCCTCGAGCTCATCGAGCGCGATCATCAAGAAGGCCAGCGGGTACTGGTACCGCTTGCTGCGCTTCACCTCGATGCCGAGGAACTTCTTGAAGAACCCCATGTCGTGCGTGTTCACGCCCGACTGCGCCGCCGCCGCGATTCGCGCCTGCTGCAGCTCTCCTTCGAGCTGCTGCACGTGCAGCGACAGCCCGTGCTGCCGCACCATCGCGTTCGCGACCGCCACCACCTGTGCCTTCTTGAGCGGGCTCACCAACCACGCGTCCGCCCCGGCGCGCGTGGCGCGCTCGATCATCTGCTCCTCTTCCGGCGGGTACGCGATCACCACCGGGCACAGCGGCTTCAGCTTCTTGAGGTTCGCGCAGAGCGCTTCGCCGTCGATGCCTCCGGAAGCGGAGGTGAACACCACCGCCGGGTCGAGCTTCCACGCCTGCAGCATGGCCTCTTCGACGAAGTGGACGACCGCGACCTCGTAGCCCGACTGCTCGAGGAAGCGCTTCACCGCGTTGGAGATGGGAACCGAAGGCTCTGCGACGAGGGCGCGAGGGCCGGGCACCTCAGACCTCCATCACTTCCTTTTCCTTCTTCGCGACGAGCTGATCGACCATGGCGACGCCGGCGTCGGTCTCTTTCTGGACCTTCTCCTGCGTGCGCTTGTTGTCGTCCTCGGTGATCTTCTTGTCCTTGAGGAGGTTCTTCAGCTTCTCGTTCGCGTCGCGGCGCTCGTTGCGGATGGCGACCTTGTGGTCCTCACCCTTCGTCTTCACCTGCTTCGCGATCTCCTTGCGGCGCTCTTCGGTGAGCGGAGGGATCGGCAGGCGGATCAGCTCGCCGTCGTTCATCGGGTTCAAGCCGAGGTTGGCCTCGCGAATGGCCTTCTCGATCTCCTTCATGATGCTCTTGTCCCACGGCTTCACCGTGATCATGCGCGGCTCGGGCACGGCGAGCGCCGCGCACTGCGCGAGCGGAGTCGGCGTGCCGTAGTAGTCGACCTTGATGCCGTCGAGCATGCCGAGCGATGCACGCCCGGTGCGGATCTTGGCGAGGCCCGCCTTCAGATCTTCCATCGTCTTGTCGATGCGCGCCTTCAGCTCTTTGAGAACGTCGTCGGTCATGACTGCCCTCCCTCGGAAAGTTTTACGCCCAGGCGGTCTCGCCCGCGCCCACCACCGTACCGATGCTCATCGGCTCGCGCACGGCGCGCCCGATGTTCCCGGGGCCGCCGAGGTCGAACACGATGATCGGCATCTTGTTGTCCATGCACAACGAGATCGCGGTCGAGTCCATCACCTTGAGCTGCTGCTTCAACACGTCGATGAAGGTCAGCGACTTGTAGCGGCGCGCGCTCGGGTTCTTCTTCGGGTCCGAGTCGTAGACGCCGTCGACGCCGTTCTTGGCCTGGAGGATCACCTCGGCGCCGATCTCCATCGCGCGCAGGCTCGCCGCCGTGTCGGTGGTGAAGTACGGGTTGCCGGTGCCCGCCGCGAAGATGACGACGCGGCCCTTCTCGAGGTGCCGCACCGCGCGCCGGCGGATGTACGGCTCGGAGATCTGCTCCATCTTGATCGCCGACAGCACCCGGGTCCACACGCCGACCTTCTCGAGCGCGTCCTGCAGCGCCATCGCGTTGATGCAGGTGGCGAGCATGCCCATGTAGTCGGCGCTCGCGCGATCCATTCCTTCGGTCGCGCCCTTCACGCCGCGGAAGATGTTGCCCCCGCCGACCACCAGCGCCGTCTGCACACCGCTCGCCGCCACTTCCTTCACTTCGTTCGCGATGCGGGACAGCGTCGGCGGGTGAATGCCGTACTTGCCCTCCCCCATCAGTGCCTCGCCGGACAACTTGAGGAGAATCCGCTTGTACGCCATGGCGGGCGGTCTTAACGGAACCGACCGCGCGGCTCAACGCTTACGTCACGCGCTCGGCGAAGCCATTGACGGCCTTCGCGTCGCGATCGCGCCCGGGGCGGCAGCGCTCCGCGCCCACCGTTTGTCATACTTTCGGTGGATGGGGCCGCGCACCACCCGCTCTACGCTCGCTGCAATGAAGGGTCACAGCGCCTGGTGGGTGCCGCTCGCAGTCGCGCTGGCCGCGGTCGTCGAAGTGTCGGTGCGCAGCGATCTCCCGAGCCGTGCGGCAGCGCTCGGCTTCGCGCTCGCGGTGGCGACCGCGCTGGGCTTTCGTCGCACACAGCCGCTCGCGGCCACCGCGTTCGCCTTCGGCCTGGCGACGCTCCACACCCTGGTCTGGCATCACCTCGGCCTGCCTGACGTCGGGCCGGCGTCGGCGGCGGCGATTCTGCTGCTTCCCTATTCGCTCTGTCGGCGGGCGTCTTTGCGGCAGGTGATCGCCGGCGCGGCGTTCGTATTCGTCACCTGGCTCGCCTCGGTGCTCACCGGACAGATCCCCAACCTCCAGGAGGCGATCGGCAGCGCGGTGGTGTTGGTGCTGCCGGGCACCGTGGGCGCCGTCGTCCGCTTCCGCGACGAAGCCCAGACGCGCGCGGTCGAGCACGCGCGGCTGCTCGAGCGCGAGCAGCTCGCCCGCGAGCTCCACGACAGCGTGGCCCACCACACCGCCGCCATCACGCTGCAGGCACAGGCCGCGCGCGCGGTGCTCCGCACGAGCCCCGACGACGCCGCCGAAGCGCTGGCGGCCATCGAAGCCGAGTCGAAGCTGACGCTCGTCGAGCTGCGCGCCATCGTCGGCGCCCTGCGGGAGGACTCGCCGCTCGGCCCGGTGGCGGGGCTGGCGCAGATTCGCGAGCTGGGCCGAGCCTCGACGCGGCCCGCCGTCGAGGTGACGATGGGCGGTGACCTCGAAGGCCTCACCGCCGTGCTGGAGCGCGCCTTGTTCCGGCTCGCGCAGGAGGCGGTCACCAACGCGATCAAGCACGCGCGGAACGCGTCGACGGTGAGGCTGCAGATCGAGGGCGACACCGCCACGGTTCGACTCTCGGCGAGGGACGACGGCGAGCCGGCCGTCCGCGGGAGAGCAGGCTTCGGGCTCGAGGGCATGGCCGAGCGGGTCGCGCTGCTCGGTGGCACGTTCGAGGCGGGCCCGCTGCCGGAGCGAGGCTGGCGCGTCGAGGCCGTGCTGCCGCGCGAGAGGGTCGCCCGATGAGCCTGCGCGTGCTCATCGCGGACGATCAGCACCTCGTTCGGGGCGGCCTGAAGGTGATCCTCCGCGCGAGCGGGCTCGACGTCGTGGGCGAGGCCGACAACGGCGCGAACGCCGTCACGCTGGCGCAGTCGCTGAAGCCCGACGTGTGCCTGTTCGACATTCGCATGCCGGTGATGGACGGGCTGGAAGCCACCCGCCGGCTCGCCGGCCCCGACGTCGAGCACCCGCTCGCGGTCGTCGTCCTCACCACGTTCGATCTCGACGAGTACGTGTTCGCGGCGCTGCAGGCCGGCGCGCGCGGCTTTCTGCTCAAGGACGCGGGGCCCGAGCTGTTGGTGCAGGCCGTTCACGCCGCGGCGAGCGGAGAGGCGCTCATCTCGCCGAAGACCACCGCGCGGCTGCTGCAGCGCTTCGCCTCCGCCGCGGGTCCGTCGAAGCAGCCGTTCGAGCCGCTGACCGAGCGCGAAGAAGAGGTGCTGCGCACGCTCGCCCGTGGGCTGACCAACGAGGAGATCGCCGAGCAGCTGCACATCTCGCTGAGCACCGTGAAGACCCACGTGGCGAGCCTGATGGGCAAGCTGGCCGCGCGGAACCGCGTCGAGGTCGCGATGTGGGCCTGGTCGACCGGCCGCGTGCCTCGTACTTTCGGCTGACCGGCGACCAGACCTTTGCTCGATGTGGCGTCTCTCGGCACGGCGCATCGTGGCCGCATGAAAAAGACCATCGCCGGGTTGTTGCTGTTGAGCGCAGTGCCGATGCTCGCCGGAGTCAGCCGGCTCCTCTCGTTGTCGACGGGAGCGTTCGCGCTCGACGGCAACGCGCGGTTCGCCGCGGATCCGTGGACGGCCGCACTGCACATGATCGGGGCGACCGCGTTCGCAACCGTCGGCGCCTTCCAGTTCGTGCCGTCGCTGCGCCGCGGCGCGTGGCACCGCTACGCCGGGCGCGCCCTGAGCGTGCTCGGAGTCTGCGCCGCGATCGCCGGCACGGTGATGGCGTGGCGCTGGGTTCCGAAGGAGTTCGACAGCGCCGCGCTCAACGTGATTCGCACGGTGGTGGCGGTCGCGATGGTCACCTTCGTGGTGCTCGGCGTCGTCGCCGCGCGCCAGCGCCGCTTCGACGCCCACGGCGCGTGGATGCTGCGCGCCTACGCGTTGTTCCTCGGAGCAGGCACGCAGGTCTTCACCGCAGGTTTCACCGCGCTCCCGTTCATGAAGCCCTACATGAGTGAAGCACTGGCGGCAGCGACGATGGGGGCCGGCTGGGCCATCAACGCGCTCGTCGCAGAGTGGATCATCCGAAAGCCGCAGATCGCGCGAACGCCGGTGCGCGCGCGCGTCGTCGAGCTCGCCGACACGCTGTGAGGTGGGCGCGTGCCCGCATCACATTCCGTCCCTGCTGCACGGCCGGCACGTGGTAGGCGCGGCTCATGCGCCGGTGGCTCTGGCTCCTCTCCTTGTGCGCGTGCGCGACCGTGCACCGCTCGCTCGACGAGGCTGCGCTCGAGAGCAAGGTCCGGCTCGTGCTCACGCTGCCGCCGATTCCGGCGACGCGGCCGCTGCCGTTCAGCGACGCAGCCTCGCTCGAGGCCGTCACGTCGCCGTCGCCGTTCGAGCCGACCATCGAGCCGCTCACCGCGCGCCGCCTCGAGCGCGCCGATCTCATCCAGGAGCGCTGGAGCTTCCCTTCCACTCCGCCGGTGAAGCACGAGAGCTCGAACCGGGCGGTGCTGTACGTGTATCGCGCGGGCGAGCTCGGCGAGCGCCCAGTCGTGATGATGGTGCCGGGCTTCGCGGTGAACGACGGCGCGTTCAGCCTGCTCAGCCGCATGCTGCTCACGATCGTGGAGCAAGGCGCCGACGCGATCTTCGTGGTGCCGCCGTACCACCTCGACCGTACGGCCCCCGGCACCGCGTCCGGCGACGCGCTGCTCGCGACCGACGCGACCGACCACTTCACCGCCCTCGCGCAAGGCGTCGCCGACGTCCGCCGCGCGCTGCAGCTGGTGCGCAGCCGCCAGCCGCCCGCAGTCGGAGCCGTCGCCGCCTCGATGGGCGCCGCGTCGCTGCTGCGCGCGATGAGCTGGGACGGCGGCGTCGACTTCGCCACGCTCATCACGCCCGTCGTCTCGTGGGAGGACATGGTCTTCGAGACGCCGCTGATGGAGCCCATCCGCCAGCAGCTGCGCAACGCCGGCGTCCCCGACGACGAGGCCCGCGCGATGTACCGCGCGCTCGACGCGAGCCGGGCGCGGCCTGCCTCGCGCGTGCGGCTCAGCATCTTCGCGGCCCGCTACGACCAGGTCGCGCGCGAAGGCCCGCTCGACCGCCTCATCGATCACTGGCGCGTGCCGGAGCCGCGGTGGATCGAGCGAGGCCACGCCGACGCGCTGTTCACCCCGTCGCTGTACAAGGCGTACGCGCGGCTCCTCGAAGACGAGCTGGCCAGACGCTGAGCAGCCAATGCTTACGGCGACGCGACCTTCGCGGCGAGCTCCGACCAGAACGCGCTCGTCCAGTACGCCTCGAGCGCATCGAGCTTGTCGGCGTCGCTGCCGTCGCGCATCGCGGTCGCATACTGGTAGTCGAAGCGCGCCGCGACGGGCACGAAGCCCGCGACCTGCTTCGCCTGCGCGGCCGCCTCACGCGCGTGGGTCCGGGCCTGCTCGAGCTGGGCGACGAGCGACTTGCGCTGGGTGAGGGTCACGTCGCCGTTCGACGCCGAGGTGGCGCCGAGCGCGTAGTGCTTGTTCACCAGGCTCGACGCGGTGATGTACGCATTGGCGCCCGCAGCGAGCCGCAGCAGGTTCTTGAGCCCGTCCTGCGCGTCGGGCTTGAGGCTCTCGGTGAGCTGCGTGCTCTGCCGCGCCAGCACGTAGCTGAACTCCTTGTCCGCGACGGCCCCCTGCGCCTGCGCACGGGTGAGGCCTTTGCGCTCGTATTGCTCCGTCACCAGCGCGTCGAAGTACCCGAGCGCGGCGCCCGCGGCCGAGCCATACGCGCCGGCTTCACGGCCCAGCAGCACGAGGTTGGCCTGCGAGCTCTGGCCCTCTTCTCCGAGCACGTCCTGGAGGTCGCGGCTCAGGTCAACCATCACCTTCGCGCAGTGGTAGTACGCGATGGGCATGATGAGGTTCTTGCCGATGTAGCTGATCGCCTCGCCGCTCGGCTTCAGCTTGCCCGAGCGGATCGCCGCGGCCACCTCACGCGCGCGCGCCCTGCCCGCATCGCCGAGCCGAGCGAAGTTCGACGCCGTCACGTACGCGGTGAGCGCGAGCGTCGTGTTCACCTGACCCCCGACGGTCTTGCCACGTGCCTTCACCATCAGCTCTTCGCCGTAGCCGTCGATCAGCCCCGCGAAGGAGATCGCCTCGTTCACCATCGCGTCGACCCCGGCCGAGTCGCCGCTGAGGAGCGCGTTCGTGAACCCGATGCCCTGCTGGGCCATCTTCGCGAGCAGCTCGGCTTTCACGTAGTAGCTCAACGCGGCAGCGGGGTAGTCACCGCGCTCGTAGAGGGCAGCTTGATCCACCAGCTTCGAGATCTGCCCCAGCTGCGGGGCCATGGCCTGCGCGATGGTGGGGTTCTTGCGCAGCAGCTCCTTGAGCACCGTCACCTCCCGCTGCAGGCGCGCCTTCCACGTCGTGAGCTTCGCGCGCAGCCGCTGGGACACGTCCAGATCCAGCTCGAGCTCGCTCTCGGCCAGAGGCTCGGGGTGCGCGAGCCGATCGCCGGTCAGGAACTCGTAGGCTTCGTCGAGGTCGTCGATCTCCCGCACTTCGAGGCCGAGCTCCTTCCCGACGGCGTTGAGATCGACCTGCTGCATGTCCGCGAGGTCGACGTGGTTGCGCGCTCCGAGCGGGTAGCCGAAGCGCGTGATGCCGCTGGCCTTCGCGCCCTTCATCTTCTGGACGATGCCGCCCACCGGGCCCGCCGACCCGTCGGGGTTGATGGTCCCCGTCATGGTGGTGCCCGGCAGCACCTGCTTGCCGCGCAGCAGCGCGAGCATGGTCGCCGTCATCATCATGCCGGCCGACGGCCCGTCGATGTGACCGCCCGCGCGAACCAGGAACTCGTGCTCGACCAGCGAGTGCCCCGACGCCCGGCTGGCGTTGAACGCCGCCATCCAGGTCGCCGTGCGCCACTGGCTGCCCGTGCCGCCGGAGAACTCTTCGACGACACCGACCGACGCGCCCGATTGCTTGTTCGGAGCGACCCGCACGCCGATGTCCGACGTGCCGCCTTCGACGCTGACGCCCGGCTTGCCGCGAAACCAGACCGCCTTCACGGTCGCTTCGCCGCTGACCGCCGACGGCGCCGCGCCCGCGACGGAGCCACTCGGAACGGACTCGCGCCGTGACAGCGCGAACCCGACGACGCCGAGCGCGACCATCAGCACGATGAGCCCGGCTCCGAGCCACAAGGCGGCACGTCGCGAACGGCCGTTGACCGACCTCGGCGCCGAGCGGGGCCGCGCGGCGCTCTGCGGCCGCGCTGACGGCGCCGGCGACTTCGAGGCGGGCCGGATGAACGTGCTCCCCGAGCCGCCGTCCCGCGCTGCGCTCAAGCGGTCGATGGCCGACAGCAGCACGTTGGACTCGCCGATGCGGACGCTCGTGCCGAGCTGGAACTCGACCTGCTGAACGCGCTGGCCGAACACGAATGACCCGTTCGTCGAGCCGAGGTCGCGGAAGACGACGCGCTGACCGTCCCACAGCAGCTCGGCGTGTGAGGTGCTGCACCTGGGGTCAGCCACGATCACGTCGGCCTCGTCGCGGCCGAGCGAGGCGCGGGGCTTGGCGATCACGACCGATGCGGGCGGCAGACCCGGGACGGTGACGATGAGCGTGTACGACGGCAGGGTCGCGGCGCTCGACGAGCGCATCCGGCGAACGGTGTTGTTGGGGAGCATGAAGGGCGCGCTCTTCACGCCACCGGCCATGCCAAGTGCCTGAAGACACAGGACCGGGACCGCACTCGAGTCCGACGGCGATGGGCCTCCAAGCCTGAGCCGATCCGGATCGCCGTGCATCTGACGGCCCATGCGTGCGCCAGCGCTCGTCATGAGCCTCGTCTTCTTCAGCGGTTGCCTGGGCATGGCGGGCGACATGCCTGAGGACGGCGGCGGCCAGGGCGGTGGCGACGGTGTAGGCGGCGGCTCAGTCGGCGGCGGAGACGCTGCCGGCGGCGGCGCCCAGGCTCAAGGCGGTGGCGCGGGGGGCGGGCTCGCGAGCGGCGACGGCGGCAGCGCCGGCGCGGGCGGTGGCACGAGCGCGGCCGGCGGCGGCACCTCCGGCAGCGGCGGCGGCACCGCCGACGCCGGCCCCGATCGCATCCCCGTCTTCGTCGCGGTCGGCAAGCAGTGGCGCCGCGCGATCTCCTGCGACGACGGCCGCACGTGGCGCAACGACGTCTCGGTCGACGACGCGTGGCCTGCGAACGAGCGCTACCGCTGCTTCTCCGGAAACTTCACGCTGCCGGACGGCGGCTCGCAGAGCACCGACTGCGATCACAACCCATACAGCTCGACGGCGCTCGCCTACGCCGACGGCGTCTTCGTTCAGACCACCGGCTGGGGCGCCCCGGGCCGCATCTTCCGCAGCGCGAACGGCGTCGACTGGACACAGGTCGACATGGGCACGACCATGACCGACGTGCTCTTCGGCGAGGGCCGCTTCGTGACCGCCTCGCGCAGCAGCAAGCGCTCCGACGACTTAGGCCTCACCTGGCAGACGAACGGCACCATCGACGTCGCGAACGGCAGCAACACCATCTGGAACATCCGCGGAGGCATCGCCGGCGGCGGCGTCTTCCTCGTCACCGCGCAGGACGGCCCGAACCTCGACTTCGCGTACAGCGCCGATCGCGGCGCGACCTGGCAGCGCCCCACGATGGCCGGCGGAGGACGCGTCGACGCCTGCGGCGCCGGCCACCCCGCCTTCGGCAACGGCACCTTCGTCACGGTGACGTGGAGCCAGGCGATGAACGCGAGCATCATCTGCAGGAGCAGCGACGGCGCGCGCACGTGGACGAGCACCACGCTCGCCGGCGAGTACATGGAGTCGCGCCCGCTGTGGACCGGCACCGAGTTCATGGTGTGGAGCAACGGCAAGGTTCACCGCTCGCCCGACGGCGCCGCGTGGACGACGTCGAACACGCAGACCCGCCGCGGCACGATGCTCTCCGGCGGCCCCAACATCGGCGCCGTCGCCCGCGGCGCGAGCGGCACCTTCGTGGCCGTCCGTGGCGGCTGGCAGGTCTGGTACGACCAGCAGCGCTTCTACCGGAGCACCGACGGCATCGTCTGGGACGAGCTGCCCGCCGGCGACTACGAGCAGGGCCACCCGATCACGGCGATGGCGGCGGGGTTCACCGCGCGAAGCACCGTCTGTCCCTGAGGAAACCGAACAGCCGGGATCGCGATCCCGGTATTTCAGCGGCACTACGGCTGAGTCGTCTCGTCCGAAGCGTCCGCAGCCTCCACCGCCACGGACAGCTTCATCAGCCCCGCCGCGAGGCGGCGCATGTCTTCGGGAGACAGCCTCACCTGCGTAATCTCGCCGGCCGCGTCCATCACCTCGAGGACGGCCTGGTGGCGATTGAGGCGGGGAGCGATGCGAAACGTCGCTCCCGTCGAGCTGCCGATGACCAGTGCTTGAGTTGTAGAAACGATGCGAGCCACGACATGGGATTGTCGTGGCTCGCCGTAGTGGTTGTTGCTCCCACCTGAGCGAATTTTCTACTGCTGGAGGGTCTTCGCGACCTCAGCCGCGAGATCGTCCTTCTTCTTCTCGATGCCCTCGCCGACCTCCAGGCGGGCGAAGCGCTTGACGGCCAGCTCGCCGCCGGCCTTCTTTCCGGCCTCGGCGACGACCTCGCGCATCTTCTTCTTGTCGTCCTTCACCCAGACCTGATCGACGAGGCAGACGCCCTCGTAGAACTTCTCGAGCTTGCCCTTGAGCGCGCCCTCGACCTTGTCCGGAGGCGTGGTGATCTTCTTGATCTCCACCACCTGCGACGCGGGCACCTTCTCGAGCCGGCCGCCCTGCTCGACCTGGAGCTTCTCGGCGTCCTGCGTGCGCAGGATGCCGCGCACCGGCTTGCCGTCCTTGATGACGACCTGCACGGTGTTCTCCATCTCGAACTTGATGTCGTCGCGCGCCTTGTCGACGGCGGCGGCGGGCACCTCTTCGCGGCGCGTGTACTGCGGGCGCATCGAGGCGACCTGCAGCGCGAGCTCCTTGGCGATGTTCAGCACCTCGGGGTGCTTCGCGACCGCGTCGCTCGACGCCGACAGCTCGACCAGCACGCCGATCTTGCCGCCGTGAACGTACGAGCCGACGACGCCGTCGCCGTCGACGCCGAAGCGCACGAAGCGGCGCACGTCGATCTTCTCGCCGATCTTCGCGGTGGCCTCGGTCACGAGGTCTTTCACCTTCTTGCCGCCGAGGCTCTGCTCCATCAGCAGCACCTTCTCGTCGGCGGCCGTGCCCGCGGGCACCTCTTCGGCGCGCACGTACGAAGGGTTCGCCTTCGCGACGTGCTCACCGAGCTGCGCGACGAGCTTCAGGAAGTCGTCGTTGCGCGCCACGAAGTCGGTCTCGCAGTTGACCTCGACCATCGCGCCGGTGCGCGCGTCGGGCGACGTGTACATCGCGATGAGGCCCTCGGCCGCGACGCGCGCGCCCTTCGAAGCCGCCTTCGAGATGCCCTTCTTGCGAAGCCACTCTTCGGCCGCAGCGAAGTCGCCCTTCGTCTCGTTGAGCGCCTTCTTGCAGTCCATCATTCCTGCGCCGGTCTTCTCGCGCAGATCCTTCACCATCGCGGCGGTGATCTCAGCCATGAGTTGTCTCCAAACGTGGGGAACCGGACGGGGGACCCAGGAGCCCCCCGACCGGGAAAAATGCAGTTACTCGGCGGCAGTCGCTTCTTCGCCGGCCGGCTTCTCTTCGGTGCTGGCGATGGCTTCGAGCGACGGCTGGCTCTTGATCTCGACGACGGGGCCCTTGCCGGGGCGCTCCTTCACGAAGCGGCGGCGGTCGCCACCACCCTCCTGCTTGCGGCGCTCCTCGGCCTCGTCGCGCTCGGCAGCGCCCGACGCCTTGTAGCGCGCGGCGCCCTCGATGCAGGCCTCGGCGATCTTCGAGGTGAACAGCTTGATCGAGCGGATCGCGTCGTCGTTGCCGGGGATGACGAAGTCGATGCCGTCGGGGTCGCAGTTGGTGTCGACGAGGCCGATCACCGGGATGCCGAGGCGCGAGGCCTCGTGCACGGCGATCTGCTCTTTCTTCGGGTCGATCACGAACACGCAGCCCGGCAGGCGGCTCATGTCCTTGATGCCGCCGAGGTTCTTCTCGAGCTTCTCCTGCTCGCGAACCAGGCCGGCGACTTCCTTCTTCGGCAGGCGCTCGAACGTCCCGTCCTCGGACATCTTCTCGATCGACTTGAGGCGGTCGATGCCCTGCTTGATCGTCTTGAAGTTCGTCAGCGTGCCACCCAGCCAGCGGTTGGTGACGAAGAACTGGTTCGCGCGGCGCGCCTCTTCCTGGATCACGTCCTGCGCCTGGCGCTTGGTGCCCACGAAGAGCACGTAGCCGCCGCGGGCGGTCACGTCGGCGACGTAGCGGAACGCCGCGCGCGCCATGGTGACCGTCTTCTGGAGGTCGATGATGTAGATGCCGTTGCGGGCGCCGAAGATGTACGGCTTCATCTTCGGGTTCCAACGCTTGGTCTGGTGACCGAAGTGGACGCCGGCTTCGAGGAGCTGGCGCATCGTGATTCCACCGGCCGGGGCCATCTGCTGCTGCTGAAGTTGCTCTTCCATGATCTGCTGTTCTTCCTTCTTGCGACCCCTGCGATCGCAGGGGCTGGTTCGGTTGTTTTCCGCCACGACCGAGTGCTGCCGAAGGGTCTCCCTCCCAGCTGATGCCGGGAGCACCAGGAGGCTCTTCTCTCGAGCGTGTGAGTGATTGGACTTCTGGGTACTTCTTTGAGGCCGAGTGGCCTTAGCAAAGGCCTAACCGGCCGTCAAAGCGGATGGAACCCGAAATCCCGAACCCCAAGCAGGCAGATCACTTCATGTTGCTGCGCAGCTTCGTCAGCAGCTGAACCTCGCGCTCCAACTGGGCGTCGCCCAGCGCCTTCGCCTCGGCCTCCAGGTATGAGACGAGATCGTCGACCGCGGTCCGGGCCTCCGTCGCCTTCCCGTGCTCCCACAGCGTCAGCGCGGCCTTCAGGCCGTCGGCGAGGTTCACCACGGCCGCCGCCTTGCGCACGCCGCCTTTCGTCTCCGCGACCAGCGCGGCGGAAGAAGCCGTCGGCTGCGCATCCAGCGTCGCGCGGTAGCTCAGGTCGAACGTCATCAGCGTCGCGACGTCGGCTTCCGCGGGCGCGTCGAGCTCGATCACGATGGCCCCTTTGTTCCGGCTGGCGAAGATCGTCTTGGCCTCGAGCGACTGCGCGTCCTGCGGCAGGCCCCACACGCGCTTCACCGTCGCGCCGGTCGCCTTCAGCTTCATCGACAGGTCGTACGCGAGCGGCGTGATCATCAGATCCAGGTCCGTCTCGAACACCGTCTTCACGCGCTCGAGGTCGTTGAGGAAGTACGCGTTGCCGCCGTGCAGATCGGAGAAGTACCGCGCCGACGAGTAGTCACCGCCGAGCAGGATTCCGAAGAACGAGGCCCCGATGCCTGCCGCGGCGTTCGTCTCGAGCAGCGCGTCGAACTTCGCGTCCGACGTCGGCGGAAAGCCGCACGCGAACATCATCATGCGGCTGAGGCGACCCGGGCTCTTCGCCGCCGCGAGCGCGTCGAACGCCAGGCGGGGGCCCTCGACCACGCCCTGGAACCCGCCGCTCGCCGGCACCGTCAGCAGCTTCGCCTTCAGCGCCGCCTTGTCAGCGATCCGACCCAGCGGCACCAGCACCGTGGCCCTGTCGTCGAACACGACCGCACCGAAGCGGTCGTCCGGGCCCAGGCGGTCGATCATCCCGTTGATGCCCTCCATCGTCTCCTTGAGGTCGCCGACCATCGACGCGCCCTTGTCGACCGCCACCATGATGTCCGCGGGAGGCCGCTTCCACGTCGCCGGCAAGCCGGACAGCATTCCCACGTGAACCAGGAGCGTCTGCTTCCCCGTCTCCCGCAGCAGATGGCGCCCCGCCGCCGGCCGCGCGCAGAACAGGTCGGCGCAGGGGCCGCCCTCCGCGGGGAAGTCGTGCTCGGAGAAGAGGCCCTCCGCCATGATCAACGACGCAGAGGGCACCTGCCCCTGGTCGATCAGCGCCCGCGCCTGGCCGATGTCCTTCACGCCGCCCGGAGTGGCGCCGAAGTCTCCGCCGCCGCCGGTGTAGGCGAGCTCGGCGCCCCCCGGAGGGGCGACGCCGCCCGAGTAGGCACAGCCCGACACTGCGATCACTGCAGCCAGGAGCAAAGCGCGCATGAGCCGCGCCCCGAGCAAGCCCTGCGCCATCCACCCGCGCGACGGCAGCGGGCGCGTGGAGCGCCGCGAACCGTGGCGGCCGCGTCAGCCCACCGATGCGGCGCGCTTTACAGTCTCACTGGCAGGTGAGGGTGCTCGAGAACGCACCCACCGGTGTCGCCCCGCCGGCCGAGTAGTACAGCCTCGACCACGGCGCCCACGCCGTCACGCCGTGCTTGTCCCCTGCCCGGCACGGCGGCTCGCCGCTGCAGGCGCCGGACGTCACGGGGATCTCCACCGAGCTCGACGTCGGATCGCGCCCGCCCGTGTAGGTGAACTTCCGCGTCATCACCTGCTTCCTGAAGCCGCTCACGTCCGCCACCCAGCGTGACGCCACGACCTCGAGCCGCGTCGACGTCACCGACGCCCGCGGCCGCGAGATCGACTGCGCGCCGTTGTCGGTCGCGAACGACAGCCACGCCCAGTTGTACCCCGGAGCGTTCGACAGCCAGACCTCGAGGTCCGACTTCGCCGGCGCCGTCGTGTCGTTCATCACGTACGTGAGGAACCAGGCCGAGGCGCCCGAGTTCAAGAAGAACGCGACGTCCGGCTCACCGAGGCTGCGTCCGGCCGTCGCCGACACGTCGCGCACGATCGTGTCCGCGCCCTTCGTGCCGGTCTCGGTCACCGTGAAGTGTTTCATCACCGCCGCGGCATCGCGGTACGCGACGCCGACCTGCACCAGCGTCGCGGCAGCCAGACACGTCTGCGCGGTGCCCCAGTCGGACAGCGCCGAGTCCGCGCCGACGCCGGGCAGCACCGCGGCGTTCGCGACCAGGCTCACCGACTGCGTCGCGGTGTCGAGGACGGCGCCGCCGACCTGCCTGATGCTCCACGTCGTGCCCGACAGCTGCGGCTCGACGCGGAACCAGCGCAGCCCGACCGTGTTGTCGCGCCAGATGAGGATCACGCGCCGCCCGTTGCTGCGCACCACGCGCAGCGAGTCGATCGTGTGGTCCGTGTCGAACAGCGCGATGATCTCGGATCGCACGACGCCGTTCGCGTCGACGTAATAGAGGTCGATCTCGTCGCCGGTGCCGTTGAAGTCCTCGTCGTAGATGCCGGCGATGATGAAGCCGTCTCCCGACTGCGCGATCGCCACGTCCTCGTAGCGGAACGAGCTCGCGAGCGTCACCGGCGAGCCCGTCGGAGTGCCCGTCGCGTCGAGCTTCTGGAAGTAGAGGCCCGACGCTCCGCCGGCCATCACCAGGGCGCCGCTCGCCAGCGCATCGGTCCCGCTGCCGTTCACGCCGCCCGCGCAGCCCGCCGGCGAGTAGAAGAGCGGCGCCACCTCGAGATCCGTCCACGCGATCGGCGACGCGATGTTGTACGTCGTCGACAGGTACGGTTCGTCGACGACCCCGTCGCAGTCGTTGTCCGCGCCGTCGCACGCCGCCGCCGTCGGCTGGCCCGCGTCAGCGTTACAGACCGTCCCCGTCCCATCGGAGCGGCAGACCCGCGTGCCGCTGCGCTGGCAGACGCCCAGCCCGTTCGTGCAGGCCGCACCCTTGTCGGCGAACGGCTCGTCCGTCGCCCCGTTGCAGTCGTCGTCGAGGTCGTTGCAGCGCTCGACACCGGCGTCGACGTTGCGCACGCAGTTGAGGCTGCCGCTCACGCACCGCCGGGTTCCGGCGGCGCAGACGCCGAGCAGGCCGGTGGAGCAGGCCGCTCCGCCGCCGGGGTTGTTCTCGTCGATGCCGTTCACGCAGTTGTCGTCGATGCCGTTGCAGACCTCGGTCGCGTTCGGGCGCACGGCCGCGTTGCCGTCGTTGCAGTCGGTGTTGTTCGCGACGCGCCCGCCGAACGAGCCGCACGCCATCACCGCGGCGCCCGCGCCGAAGCCGTCACCGTCGCCGTCGGTGTACCAGTTCGAGGTCGGCAGCCCCTCGTCGACGCCGCCGACACAGTTGTCGTCGAGTCCATTGCAGACCTCGGTCGCGCCAGGCCGCACGTTCGCGTTCGCGTCGTTGCAGTCGGTGTTGTTGGTGACGCGGCCGGCGATCGGCGCACACGCGGAGATCGCGGTGCCGGCGCCGAAGCCGTCGCCGTCACCGTCGGCCCAGTAGTTGATGAACGTGAGCCCGTTGTCGACGCCGCCGGCGCAGTTGTCATCGAGGCCGTTGCACACCTCGGTGGCTCCGGGGTGTACCGAGGCGCGCGTGTCGTCGCAGTCGGTGTTGTTCGGCGCGCGCCCGGAGACCGGGCTGCACGACATCACCGACGCGGTGCCCGTGCCGTAGCCGTCGCCGTCGCTGTCGACGTACCAGGGCTGCGTCATCGTCCCGTTGTCGATCTGCCCGTCGCAGTTGTCGTCGAGCATGTTGCAGACCTCGGCCGCGCCGGGGCGGATGGCCGAGTTCGAGTCGTTGCAGTCGGTGTTGTTCGTCACCTTGCCCGCGACCGGAGCGCACGCGCTCTGCGCCATCGCCGAGCTCGAGCCGAAGCCGTCGGAGTCGAGGTCCGGGTAGTAGTTCGTGAAGGTCAGCCCCTCGTCCGTCGCCATGTCGCAGTCGTCGTCGCGCCCGTTGCAGACCTCGGGGGCGCCCGGCTTCACCGCGAACAGCGCGTCGTCGCAGTCGGTGTTGTTCGTGACCTTGCCCGGCACCGGGCTGCAGCTCGACTGCGCGGCGGCGAGGCGGTTGCCGAAGGTGTCTCCGTCGGCGTCGGGGTAGTAGTTGGTGAAGGTGAGGCCGTTGTCGGCGCCGCCGGTGCAGTCGTCGTCGACGCCGTTGCAGATCTCGGTGGCGCCCGGCTTCACCGCCGCGTTCGAGTCGTTGCAGTCGGTGTTGTTGGTGACGCGGCCGGGCACCGGGCTGCACGAGACCATCGCGGTGCCCGCTCCGAAGCCGTCGCCGTCGCCGTCGACGTAGTAGCTGACGAAGCTGAGGCCGTTGTCGGCGCCCCCCACGCAGTCGTCGTCGATGCCGTTGCAGACCTCGGTTGCGCCGGGCCTCACCATCGCGTTGTTGTCGTTGCAGTCGCCGGTGGTGAGCACGCGGCCGCTGATCGGCGTGCACGAGCTCACCGGCATCACGTTCGCGCCGACGCCGTCGCCATCGACGTCCGGGTAGTAGTTGCGGAACTGGAGCCCCTCGTCGGCGCCGCCGCTGCAGTTGTCGTCGATGCCGTTGCACATCTCCGGCGCGCCGGGCTTCGTGGTCGGGTTGGCGTCGTCGCAGTCGTTCGCGTTCGTGACCTTGCCGGCGACCGGGCCGCAGCTCATCTCGGCGGTGCTGCCCGCGGCGCCGAAGCCGTCGCCGTCGACGTCCGGGTAATACGCGAGGAACGTGATGCCGTTGTCGACCTGGCCGTCGCAGTTGTCGTCGCGGCGGTTGCAGATCTCGGTGGCGCCGGGCTTCACGGTCGGGTCGCGATCGGCGCAGTCGCTCTTGTTGGGGACCTTGCCCATCACGCTCGACAGGCAGCTCGAGAGCGGAGCGCCCATCGCGTCGCCGAAGCCGTCTCCGTCGACGTCGTCGTAGAAGCTCTGGAACGGCAGCCCGTTGTCCTTGGTGCCGTCGCAGTCGTCGTCGATCTCGTTGCAGGTCTCGGCGACTCCGGGGCGGATCTTCGGATCCATGTCGTTGCAGTCGCCGGTGCTGGTCACCTGCCCCATCGGAGGGGCGCCGCAGCCCGAGCCGCCGGGCAGCGGGCCGCCGACGCCGTCCTTGTCGACGTCGAGGTACCAGGTGGCGGTGGGCAGGCCCTCTTCCTTCACGCCGTCGCAGTCGTCGTCGATGCCGTTGCAGATCTCCGAGGCCTCGGGGTGCACGGCGGCGTCGTCGTCGTTGCAGTCGAGGTTCATGACCCCGTTGCACTTGCCGGTGCCGGGGAAGCCGTCGCCGTCGTTGTCGAGGCACGTCTCCATCGGCAGCGGAGGGATGCCGGAGTCGGTCGGCTTGATCTTCTCGCCCTTGCCGCAGGCAATGACGAAAACGACGCAGAACGGGAATACGAGGAGGCGCACGACGGGATCGGCCTCTACATGTGGGACAGGCCCGGAAGCAAACCGGGGGACCCGCGTGGCACTTGCGCACGACGTCTGCGGTCGTAGCCGGTGCCGGTTTGGAGTTTCAGGAAACTCGGGGTTAGCGTCGCTCGCCATACTTCCTGCTTGGGGGCATCAATGGAGCGAGTTCGCAGCCGTCATTGCGGTATGCCCGTCGCGCTCATCGCCGCCCTGAGCGTCGCGGGCTGCCAGTGTTACAGCCCGGCGCCCGAACCGCCCGAATTCTTCCCCATCGCGCGGGGGGGGGGCCCGCCCCCTCGTCACCGGCCTTCCGCTCGGAGGACTTGACGACCAAATTCTCGCGGCCATCGAGCCTGCAGACGCCGGCTCGCACCTGCGAGTGTGGATGGAGTTCGAGAAAGCGCCGGGCATGACGATGCTCCACATGTCACCGGTCATGGCGACGAACCTCGATACCTTCGTTTCCCCATTCGTTGATCCGCGCGATTCGCTGCCACCACTCGAGGTCGACAACGTCTTCTGCCAGTCGCTGCCCGACGGAGGCATGAAGCCGCCACTCGGTGACGGCACCTGGGAGATGGAGGAGAACTGCCTTTCCTCGCCGGAATACGAGGAGTGTCCGCCGCCCAATCAATACGCACCGTTCAGCCGCTCATTCTACAAGTTGGAACGAGCGGCAGCGACGGTCTCGAATTTCCGTCTCAGCCCCATCGTGGGCTCATCGGGCGGGGTGATCGTTCCCCTCCAGAACGTCATGAAGCTGGATCTCACGATCAAAGACATCGACATCAGCGTCCGTGAGCGCATCATCGACGCCTTCGGCACTCAGTGGTATCCGCCGCCGGGTCACAGCGGCTCCCACGGTCTTCACATCGACTCGGTGACCGTCGAGTGCGAGCTGAGACCCGCTGGGGTTGTGACGACGAATGGCTGTGGCGAACCGATCGTCACCTGCGCGCCCATCACCGACGCGTATGGACCCCACCTCTCGATCACCGGCTTGAGCGGGATGATGATGGGCATCAACCTCAGTGACTTCGAAGGCGTCTTCGAGCGCGTGGTGGCAATGAAGCTGACCTCAGGTGTGAGACTTCACTTTGAGGGGTTCTCGGCCACAGGGCTGGTGATCAACTCGACCGCGTCGCCGCTACCGTTCCTGCTGCAGATGACCGGCACGTTCACCGACTCGTGCTCGCACACGCCCGCTCCGCCGCCGTCGACGCCGGCGCCCATTCGCGGACTCGTACGCGTCCGCGCGAGCGCTGGAGCCGGAGAGCAGGTGCAGGGCGAATACGTGAAGCCGTATCGCCTGCGCCCCGAGGTGAAGTTCGATTGGACCTCGGAAGGCCAGGCGGCGACGCCGTATGGTCCGTTTCTGCCGTGGACGCCTGCGAGGCTGGACCTGCGCCTGTACGGCAGCGAACTCTCCAAGCTGCAACCCGACGGAACCTTCGTGCTGCGTGACCTGGAGAAGATGCGGCTCGAAGGAAACGTGGAGCTGCTTCGCGAAGAGATCGACACCTGCTGGCAGAAGACCGAGTCGACCGAGATGGTCATGAAAGATCTGCAGACGGGCTTCGGCGAGTGCGTGAACTGCCTCGGCGAGCAGTCCTTCCTCTCCGTCTCCTTCCACGGCGAAGACAACCTCTTCACGCGCGAAGTGAGCGCGCTGGGCGGCATCCAGCGCGTCGCGATTGCGGGAAAAGCGGAAGTCGAATTCGACTCAGTGCTGCGCATTCTGCGAGACGAGCTCGGCGACGCCGTGTGCCCCGGCCCGAACTGTCCGAGCTCGTGCCCGGGCGGCTTCTGCGAGTCGTGGACCCGATACGACCTCGTCCCTTCGGATCTTCCAGACCCGGCCGGTGGAATCCCGCCGGTGCACTTCGAGCTTTGGGTGCATCACACCATGCCCGTGCCGAACCATTTCCCCCACTTCGATCCTCGCGAGTGCACCTTGCCGCCGCCTGCGGACATCACCGACCGCCGCCTCATCGAGCCGAGCGTGACCTTCCCGAGGTTCCAGGTGGATTCGGCGGAGTTCCAGTCGGACACCGTCGAGACACCGTTCGTCGATGCGCCACAGGACGAGTTCGTGACAGGCCTCGACCCCATGGAGGAACGCATTCGCACGGGAGCCGGAGGCGCGGCGGCGACAAGGTCCGTCGTTGCTGACGCAGAAGGCGCTCAATCGGTGCGCATCACGACGACGAGCCAATGTCCGGTGCACGGTGAACGCGATCCTCACCTGGAAGACTCCGCCGGGACGGCTGCCCCGTGCTGGAAAGGCAAGTTCAGGCTTCCACAGCCGGGCACCGTGACCGTGACTCGAGCCTTCAGCGGCGTGACGCCGACGCGGTTTGCGCTCGACGACACCGTCTTCGGACCGGGGGCGAGCGAAAACAGCTCGGAGCTGCTCGGGTCACAGACTTTCGCGGTGACCGGAGCGCTAGACCGGAGCGGCTTGCGGTTCTACACCGCAGTGCCGCAGATCTACCGCGACATCGGGCTAACCGCGGAGACGCTGGACTACCGAGAGACCAAGATCGACGCGGTGAACCAGAACCCTTGGAGCACGGCGATGTATTTCGACTGGCAGCATGGAGGTTCCTTTCCTGCTCCCGCAGCTGATGACGACCATCTCGACGAGAACAACCACGAGCGATGGACGACGCGCGAAGGCCACCGCGGCCATCGTTTCCGGTACTTCGCCAACTGGAACACCGACGTGCCGACGGCGAGATGGGTCGCCGACGATCCACCGTCGTTCTGCCTCGCTCCCGACAAGCTCCTGGTGACCGCACGAAAGATGTCGTTCGTGGGCGCTGGGCTCAAGTACGAGAAGGAGCTCGACGCTGGTGTCGTCTTGACCGAAGGAACTCAGGGCACGCTCGGTCCCCAGATCACCAAGCAGGGTGCGGCCACGGGCACCTTCTGGCCCGTACTCCATTGAACGCGTCGATCCCGCTCACAGCGCTCAGCGCGTTGCTGCTCAGTGCATGTCCACAAGTGCCGGCGCAGTTCGGCACGGGGAACCCGTGCCAGCACTGCGACGTGGATGACGACCAACAACGCCAAGCATGCATCGCGGACTGCTTGAGCCCGCCCCGCAACCGCAACGCGGATTACGCCGTGAGCGCACCTCGGTTCTGGCATTTCTACGACGATTTGGCGGAGCGCCTTCCTCCGCTCGAGGCCTGTGGGTCCGGCGACGAAAGCTTCGGCACGCTGAGACCTCTGTGGCGCCGCGCGATGCCGTTTGGATACGTAACGGGAGGAGGCGTTGATTTCGAAGGACGGAGCGGGGTGTCCGTTTCACATGGGCGGCTGGCCACCTCACTTGGACAAACCCTCTGGCTCCTCGATTCACAAACGGGTGAAGTACAAAATGCCTTCAGAAGCGCATGGAGGAAACCGGCGTTCGAGGAACCCACCGCCAGTGCAAGCGAGCAGCTGGCCGCATTTACCCCTGACGGCGACGGAGTCTGGATCTGGAGCACGGGGCCCATTCTCGTCGACCTCAAACACATTGATCCCGCCAGAGGCCCGAAGGCCGTGTTCGCCGCGGAGTATGATGTGGCCAACGACGATGCCGGTCTGGTGACGTTCGACCAGGGTTTCAAGCCGTCGCCGGCGGTCGCGCCCGATGGCACGTTCTACTGGCGGAGCCTCTCACGCACGTACTCGATGGCGACAGGTCGCCACCTCGAAGTCGGCCTCGAGCGGCAGCCAGCGTTTGGTTCGAAATCGCACGGCCAGGTCGACCTGGCGGTCGAGACGAAGGACGTGATGCACGCCGACGTGAAGTGGGCGAAGAAAGTCCTCGTTGGTGATCGAGGTGTCGTGGGTGACGACGGCACCGTCTACTGGGGAAGCGGCACCGCCCTGAACCCCGACTCCACCATCAAGTGGCAAGCCCGCCCACCTAACAGCTGGACCCGTTTCTCGGGGGGGACCACCGAGCTCGAGCGCGCCGCGAAGCGGTGGTACTGGCCGATGCTCTGGCGCGAGACAACGGACCAAGGCGGTTTCACCGGCCGCGAAGTCTATGTCGCGCACTCGCTGGTCGACGGCTCTCCGCTCTGGTCCCAGATCATCCCCCGCATCGGGACAGCAGACACCATCTACTCGGGCTCCTTCTCCGCTCAAGGCCCTGACGGCACGCTGTACCTCGCCACCCGCCCCTACGACTCGCCGACGCCCAACCTTAGCCACGGCTACATCGAGGCCCGCGACGGAGGGACGGGCGACCTGATGTGGCAGCTCGAGTTCCCGTCAGCGGAGGGTCGGCCGAGCACCGAGTCGAGCCGAATCAGGGGCGGCCCGGTGCCCGCGCCCAACGGCGACGGGGTCTACGTCGCGTCAGACAACTGCAAGCTGTACCACCTCAATCGCGACGGTCAGGTCGTCGGGTGGTTTCGCATGGCCGGCCAGCCCGTCGACGACATCCTGCAGCTCGCGGACGGAATTCTCTACGTCGTCACCGAAGCCAAACGGAACCTCGACGGCGGCCGAGAGACCTGGTGCGCCTTGTTCCAGCCAGACTCCGTGGAGCGGTACGACTGCTTCTACCCCGAGTGTGGACCGTGCGTGCGCGACGGCAGCCTCGTCTACCTGTACGCGTTCAAGGTCGACTAGACGTGGCGCTCTATCGGCTGCTGGCAGTGGCAGGCGCGCTCGCGTGCGGATGCGGCGGCGCGGGCCCGCGACCCGCGAAACCAGACACCACGTACTACTGGACGATCTGCGACTCGACGGTCGAGTTCAGCGCCGACTGCTCCGACGAACCCGCCTTTCGTGAAGCGAACGGGCCGCTGCTGTTCGAGCCGGGCAGTCACCTCATCTACAAGACCTCAGCCGACGCCCGGTCGGCGACGCTCCTGGCGTGCACTTCCTATGACCCGAGCTCGTGCAAGCAAGCCAGCAGTGGTGTCGTGTTCCAGGTCGCGGGAGCAGAGCTGAGCTACGCAGCGGAGCAGCGGGCTACGACGGGCTTCGGTGCCTGCATGCTGACCAGCTCCTGGTCATGGCTGTTGACCGACCTCGGTACGAGCCTCGACGTCGCCATCTCCAGCACGCTCTCCCTCTCAGACGATCCGGCAGCTTGTGAACAGGTCGAAGCCACCGCGCGGCGGCGAGCCCCGAACATGAAGGGGGTTCAAGGCTGCACCGTCACGTTCAGGCTCCGAACGGTCTCGCCGGACAAGAACTGCTGATGCTCGTCCTCAGCGCGGCCCGAACGACGACAGCGCGAAGAACGCGCGGATCTTGTCGTTGGTCTCGCGCAGGCGGGCGGAGAGGGTCCGGACGAAGGTCCAGAGGAGCACGTAGGCGAGCTCCTTGTCGGTGAACATGACCTCGTCGAGCTTTTCCCTCTGCAATTCGTAGAGCTTGCAGGAGGTGTGGGCGATCGCGTCGGCGGAGCGGGGGCCGTCTTCGATCAGCGACATCTCGCCGAAGTACTGGCCGCGCTCGAGGATCGCGAGGGCCTCTTCTCCGATGCCCGGCACCATCTTGGAGATGCGGACCTTGCCCTCCGCGATGATGAACATCGAGGTGCCGGGATCTCCCTCTTTGAAGATGTGCGCGTTGCCTTTGAACTCGACCTGCTTGAGCGCTCCGCCGAGCTTGCGCAGCTGGGCGTTGGTGAGCCCTTCGAAAAGCGCTACCTTGCGGAGGATCTCGACGTCCACGGTCGAGCCAGTCTCCGCCAATTGAAGGGTGCGTCAAGTGTCAGACATTCAGAAAGTCGTCATCATCGGTTCCGGCCCTGCCGGCTACACCGCCGCCATCTACGCCGCGCGCGCGAACTTGAAGCCGATCGTGTTCGCCGGCGGCCCCACCGAGCACGACCAGCAGCGGGTGCCCGGGGGGCAGCTGATGATCACGAACGACGTCGAGAACTACCCCGGCTTCCCCGAGTCGGTGACCGGCCCGGATCTGATGGAGAAGTTCCAGAAGCAGGCCGAGCGCTTCGGCACGAAGATCCACCTGGAGAACGCGGTGAAGGTGGACCTCTCGAAGCGGCCCTTCACGATCGTCGGCGAGAGCGTCACGTACCAGAGCGAGGCGGTCATCGTCGCGACGGGCGCGACGGCGAAGTACCTCGGGCTGCCGAGCGAGAAGAAGTTCAAGAACAAGGGCGTCTCGGCGTGCGCCACGTGCGACGGGTTCCTCTACCGCGGCAAGGACGTCATCGTGGTCGGCGGCGGAGACACCGCGATGGAAGAGGCCACGCACCTCGGGAAGATGTGCTCGAGCGTGACGGTGATTCACCGCCGCGACACCCTGCGCGCCTCGAAGATCATGCAGGAGCGCGCGCTCAAGCACCCCAAGCTCAAGTTCGAGTGGAACTCGGAGGTCGAAGAGGTCGTCGGCGACGACAAGGGCGTGACCGGCGCGGTCGTGAAGAACGTGAAGTCCGGCGACAAGAAGAAGATCGACGCCGCGGCGGTGTTCGTCGCGATCGGCCACACGCCGAACACCGAGCTGTTCAAGGGCGTGCTCGACATGCACCCGAGCGGGTACCTGAAGGTGCACCCCGGCTCGACGCGCACGAACGTCGAGGGCGTCTTCGTCTGCGGCGACGTCGCGGACTCGTATTACCGGCAGGCGGTGACGGCCGCGGGTACCGGCTGCATGGCGGCGATCGACGTCGAGCGGTGGATGATCGAGAACAACATCGGTTGAGCGCATGAGCGTGGAAGCCGAGCAGGCCGCCGAGGCGTCGCAGGTCGCGCCGGCGGTCGCGCGAGGTGCACGCGCTGGCGGCGCGGCCGCGGATCAGCGCCGGCATGACGGCGCTGCTGCTGCTCGTCTACGGAGCGCTCATCACGTACTTCGTGGCCGGCGTGTTCATCGCGGCGATCTTCGCGGAGGCCGGCGCGCAGTAGTCGCACGGGGCCTCGCCTGGCTCGTGGTCCGAGGGAGGAACAGTGCTGCAGCTCCAAGGCCTGGGCCGTTGCCTCGCCTCGGTCCACGGGAGAGCGGCTGTCGAAGGAGCTGCGGTCGTTTTCGACGGCGATGGCCTGGTTCCATGCCGTGCCGACCCGCGTGCCAGTATCTATCAGCGCCCCCCGCTGACGAACCCTGCCACGCGAAACGCGCTGGGCATCGCGGCGCCCGGTTCCACGTGACGGTCATCAGCCGCGCCCCTGCGGCGCAATCTGAGCGTGGAGATCGCGCGGACGACCAGGCGGTGCGCCCCGAACGAGCCTGCGACGCAGGACGAAACCACCGCTCCCCCGATAGCCGATCGCAGCACCCCGAGCCGAGGCAACGACGCAGGCCCAGGAGCTGAGCCACTCTTCCTCCCTCGTGGCCTGAGCTGGGGCGAGGTCGGTCCCGCGACGACGAAACACGCTCAACGATCAGGCAGTGCGTGGCGACCGAGCCCGCAACGTACGACGCAAACCACCGCTCCCTCGATGGCCGATCGCAGCACACCGAACCGAGGCAACGACGCAGGCCCAGGGGCTGAGCCACTCTTCCTCCCTCGTGGCCCGAGCTGGGGCGAGGTCAGTACCGTGACGCGGAAACCGTGACCTCGTCGCGGTCATGGTACAGCTGCCGCATCCGGACGTTCTTCCACCCACCGTCCTCGAGGGTGGAGCGAACGCGGTCGAGCATCGGCCACTTGTCCTTCATCGGCAGCTTGATGTTGGCGACCATCCGAATCGCCCACTGCTTCCTCCCCCACTTCGCGAGCAGCTGGGCGACCTCGAGCGGCCGCCACGCCATGTCACAGAACAGCCAGTCGGCCGGCTCGTCGGGCTCGAAGCGAAACGCGCTGTCCATCACGTGCACCAGCTTCCGACTCGCCGGCACCTTCAGCCGAGCGGGGTCCACCGCGATCACGCGAGCCCCGCGGGCGAGCAGCCGCTGCGTCCACCCGCCGGGAGCAGCCCCGAGATCGACGCACGTCTCCTTCGCGCCGGGAGCGTCACCGACCCACTCGAGCGCCTCGTCGAGCTTCAGCGCGGCGCGGGAGATCGTGTCCGCATCCCGCCTCATGCGCCGCGGCGCGGCGGTCGGCCGATCGCCCCAGACGACGACGTCCGCAGACAGCGCGCAGAGCACGAAGCGCTGAGGCCCTTCCTGAACGGGCGGGGGCGCCTGCGGCAGCGGGACTCCGTCGGCGGCCCAGACCTCGACCGTGCCGCGGGTGGGCGGACCGTTCATGACGCGGAAGCCCGCGCGCCCGAAGACGGGAATGAAATCGCCCGGCTCGCATTCCACGGCTCCTGGGCCGAGGTCGGAAGGCTCGAGCCCGGCGCGACGGAGCTCCACGTGAAGAAACGTCTCGAAGCCGCGGCGGCACAGAAAGACGAAGCGCGCTATTCGAGGGTTGCGCATGGGCCTGAAGCTCTTAGCTTGCCGACTCGAATTTCCCTTGGCTTTCGGATACGGCCACTGCACAAGGACCCGTAATGACTCAGTGGACGATCCGGTCTTCCGAGGGGCTTGCCCCTCCCGCCGCCGGGAGGCGAGCTCGCAATGATTGAGTGGACGCTCAAGAAGATCATCGGCACCAAGAACGACCGTGAGCTGAAGAAGGCATGGCCGAAGGTCGCCCGGATCAACGAGCTCGAGTCCAAGTACCGCGCGCTGTCCGACGCGGAGCTCCCCGCCACCACCATGAAGCTGCGCGAGCAGGCGCAGAACGGCAAGCCGCTCGACGACCTGCTCTACGACGCGTTCGCGCTCTGCCGTGAAGGCGCCCGCCGCGAGATCGGCCAGCGCCACTTCGACGTCCAGCTCATCGGCGGCATGTTCCTGCACCAGGGCTGCATCGCCGAGATGCGCACCGGCGAAGGCAAGACGCTGACCGCCACCGCGCCCTCGTTCCTCAACGCGCTCTCCGGCCGCGGCGTGCACATCGTCACGGTGAACGACTACCTCGCCCGCCGCGACGCCGAGTGGATGGGGCGAATCCACAAGCGGCTCGGCCTGACCGTCGGCTGCATCCTCCACGACCTGAACGATCGCGAGCGGCAGATCGCGTACCGCGCAGACATCACGTACGGGCAGAACAACGAGTTCGGCTTCGACTACCTGCGCGACAACATGAAGTTCCGCCTGCAGGACTACGTGCAGCGCGAGCTGAACTTCGCGATCGTCGACGAGGTCGACTCGATCCTCATCGACGAGGCGCGCACGCCGCTCATCATCAGCGGCCCGACCGAGGACACGACCGACAAGTACTACAAGGTCGACCAGGTCATCCCCGGCCTCGTGCCGGATCAGGACTACATCCTCGACGAGAAGAACCGGTCCGTCTCGCTCACCGACGACGGCGTCGAGAAGCTGCAGTCGCGCCTGAAGATCCCCAACCTCTACGCGCCCGACGAGATCGAGACGCTGCACCACGTCGAGCAGGCGCTGCGCGCGCACACGCTCTACAAGCGCGACCGCGAGTACGTCGTCAAAGACGGAGAGGTCGTCATCGTCGACGAGTTCACCGGCCGCCAGATGCCCGGGCGCCGCTGGAGCGACGGCCTCCACCAGGCGATCGAAGCGAAGGAAGGCGTGAAGATCGAGAACGAGAACCAGACGCTCGCGACGATCTCGTTCCAGAACTACTTCCGCATGTACACGAAGCTCTCGGGCATGACCGGCACCGCCGACACCGAGGCCGAGGAGTTCGCGAAGATCTACAACCTCGACGTCCGCGTCGTGCCGACGAACCGGAAGATGGTCCGCACCGACCTCGAGGACGTCGTCTACAAGACCGAGCGCGAGAAGTACCAGGCGGCGGTCGAAGAGCTCGCGCAGCTGCACCAGAAGGGGCAGCCGGTGCTGGTGGGCACGGTCTCCGTCGCGAAGAGCGAGATCTTCTCGCAGTTCCTCAAGAAGAAGGGCGTCCCCCACAACATCCTCAACGCGAAGCACCACCTGCGCGAGGCCGACATCATCGCGCAGGCCGGTCGCAAGGGCGCCGTCACCATCTCGACGAACATGGCCGGCCGCGGCACCGACATTCTGCTCGGCGGCAACCCCGAGGTGATGGCGAAGAACGAGGTCGGCCCCGAGCCGCTGCCTCCCGAGGCCGTCGACGGCACCGCGCCCGACCTCACCGCGTACAAAGCGGCGCTCGAGGAGCACAAGAAGAAGCTCGAGGCCGCGGTCGAGAAGTACAAGAAGCAGACGCAGGCCGAGCGCGAAGAGGTCGTCGGCCTGGGGGGCCTGTACATCCTCGGCACCGAGCGCCACGAGTCGCGGCGCATCGACAACCAGCTGCGCGGCCGCGCCGGCCGCCAGGGCGACCCCGGCGTCTCGAAGTTCTTCATGTCGCTCGAAGACGACCTGATGCGCATCTTCGGCTCCGAGCGGATCCAGGGGCTGATGGAGCGCCTCGGCATGGAGGAAGGCGAGGTCATCGAGCACGCGTGGCTCTCGAAGGCGATCGAGAACGCGCAGAAGCGCGTCGAGGGTCACAACTTCGACATCCGCAAGAACCTGCTCGAGTACGACGACGTGATGAACCAGCAGCGCAAGACGATCTACCGTCTGCGCCGCCAGGTGCTCGCCGCCGGCGCCGGCATCGCGCTCGTCGAGTTCGAAGAGGACAAGAAGACGAAGGTGAAGCACCGCTCCGAGCGGACGATCTCGTTCGCCGACTTCAAGGAGATGGTGCTCGACGCGCTCGAGGACGTCATCTTCGGCCTCACCGACACGTACGCCGCCGCGCGCAACCCGGGCACGTGGGACGTCGAGGCGCTGCAGCGCGGAGTGAAGGAGACGTTCAACGTCGACATGTCCTTCCAGCGCGCCGGCAAGCCGGAGGACATTCAGGAGCAGATCTACCGGGTGGCCGAGAAGATGTACCTCGATCGCGAGAAGGACTACGGCGACGAGTGGCACCGCTTCTGCCAGCTGCGCTACCTCGCGACGATCGACCAGCTGTGGAAGGACCACCTGCTCGCGATGGATCACCTGCGGCAGGGCATCGGCCTGCGTGGGTACGGCCAGAAGGACCCGAAGCTCGAGTACAAGCGCGAGGGCTACGAGGGCTTCATCAAGATGCTGCAGGCCATCAAGGTGCAGTTCGTCTCGCAGGTGATGCGGGCCCAGCCGCGCGACGCGCAGGAAGACTCGGAGCGCCTCAAGCGCCAGATGGAGCAGCGCGCGCGCCAGGCGGTCGAGGGTCGCGCGGGCGAAGACGGCAAGCCCCAGGCGGCGGCCAAGCAGGTGGTGCGCGAAGGGCCGAAGGTCGGCCGCAACGACCCGTGCCCCTGCGGCAGTGGCAAGAAGTACAAGAAGTGCCACGGCGCCGCCGAAGCGGCCTGATCAGTCGAGATCGCAGCTGCCGGCGGAGTCGGGGTCGCCGGGGCTGAAGCCTCCGGTCGAGCGGCAGCCGTTCGGCGCGAGGTAGCCCGCGATGCTGCCGGTGGTGAACGTGCAGGAGCCGCAAGCCTCACACTGGCCGCTCCAGCGGCCGCTGCCGGACGCCGCGACGCAGAAGCCGGCGCAGGAACCGGTGGTGCACCCGGAGCCCTTCGCCGGGAAGCAGGCCGAGCCGGAGGGGCAGCCGGCGTCGAAGTCTCCGGCGGTGCCGTTGTTGGAGGTACAGGCCGCGTGCTGGTTGGTGCAGCCTCCGTCGGGCAGCGGCGAGTAAAACGAGGAGCACGCGGTGCCGCACGCGACGGTGAGCATGACGACGGCGAGTCGGTTCATGTGCCGCGGTCATCGCAACGTGCGTGCCACTCGGGGCGTCGCGGGGTTGGCAACCCGCGGAGGCGCGGACTCGGACGCACGCGCCGCGGAGGCTCGGCCGTCCTGATGCGGCGCGGATGCTCCAAAAAGGGGCCTGTCCCCATTTCGGTGAGAAACGGAGCGTCCGCGCTCCGTCCGGGCTTTGGGACGGCTGCGCGGCGGGAGCTTCTCTCGCGCGCCGAGAGCCGCAGAGGGAAGCAGGTGCTCTCGGGTTTCGAGAGCGCGCCGCGCACAGGCCTTGCTCAAGCGCAAGGGCATGCTCGCCAAGGTGAAGTCTGGGGCGCTGCTCGGGGTCGACGCGGTGACGGTCGACGTCGAGGTCGACATGTCGATGGGGCTCCCGTTCTTCAACGTGGTCGGGCTCCCGGAAGGCGCGGTGAAGGAGAGCAAGGTCCGCGTCGTCTCGGCGCTGAAGAACAGCGGCTTCATCCTTCCGCAGAAGCGCATCACCGTGAACCTCGCGCCGGCCGACATCCGCAAAGAGGGCGCGGCGTTCGAGCTGCCCATCGCGCTCGGCGTGCTCGTCGCCAGCAACCTGCTCAAGCCGGAGCCGCTCAAGGACTACCTCTTCGGCGGAGAGCTCTCGCTCGACGGCAACGTCCGCGCGATCCGCGGGGTGCTGCCGCTCGCGCTCGCGGCACGCGACGGAGGCTTCAAGGGCGTCATCGTCCCGCTGCAGAACGCGCAGGAGGCCGCCCTCGTCGATCGCATCGAGGTGATCCCGGTCGCGCACTTGAAGCAGGCGGTCGCGCACCTGACCGGCGAGACGCTGATCACTCCGTTCGATCGCATCACCGGCCTCTCCGGCTCGACGTGGCTCGACAGCGGCCTGGACCTCAAAGACGTCCGCGGCCAGGAGGACATCAAGGACGCGCTCGAGCTCGCCGCCGCCGGCGGCCACAACATGCTCATGTGCGGCCCGCCCGGCTCGGGCAAGACGATGATCGCGCGACGGCTGCCGTCGATCCTTCCTCCCATGCAGATGGAGGAGTCGCTCGAGGTCACGAAGATCTACTCCGTCCTCGGCCTGCTCAAGGACGGCGAGTCGCTGATCCAGGTGCGGCCGTTTCGCGCGCCGCACCACACGATCTCCGATGCCGGGCTCGTCGGCGGCGGCCCGCTCGCGCGGCCGGGCGAGCTCTCCATGGCCCACCGCGGAGTCCTCTTCCTCGACGAGCTGCCCGAGTTCCGCAAGCACGTGCTCGAGGTGCTGCGCCAGCCGCTCGAAGAGGGCTACGTGCGCCTCGCGCGCGCCGCGCAGAAGGTCACCTACCCCTGCCAGGTCATGCTCGTCGCGGCCATGAACCCGTGCCCGTGCGGGTATTGGAAGACGACGCGCAAGTGCACGTGCAGCGAGGTGACCGGCCGCGCCTACCACGCGCGCGTCAGCGGCCCCCTGCTCGACCGAATCGACATCACGCTCGACACCCGCACCGTCGAGACGAAGCACTTCATCGGAGAGCGCACCGGAAAGCCGTCGAGCTGGTACCGCGACCGCGTCATCGAGGCGCGCAACCGCCAGCTCGCCCGCTTCAAAGATGATCCGACGGTGCTGTGCAACGCGCAGATGACTCCGCGCTGGCTGCACCAGGTCTGCAGGATCTCGACGAAGGCACAACAGACGTTGGTCGACCAGATCAGCCTGCACGGGCTGTCGGCGCGTGCGCACGATCGCATCCTCAAGCTCGCGCGCACGCGCGCCGACCTCGAGGGTCGCGAGCACATCTCGGACGAAGACGTGTTCGTCGCCACCGAGTGCAGGAAGGTCGACCGCAAGGACTACCTGGTGAAGCCGGGGGACACGCCAGAGGAGTTCGAAAAAACCATCGGAGGGGGAAAACCATGAAGACGCTGGAGCTGGACGTGCAGCAGGTGACGCAGCTGATCGAAGACCGCTCGGACACCGAGCGGGCGCTGAAGCTCGAGGCACAGCTGTTGGACCTCATGTCCATCGTGTTCCTCGAGGTCGCGTACCGGGCTGCGGGCAGCCGCAGCCTCGCGCAGGTGAAGTGGTTCAACCATCACCTGCGGCAGCTGCACGACCGCGTGGAGCTCGAGGCCCACGTGAGCCACGTCGCCGAGGCGCAGTTCGAGCTCATGCGCGTGCTCGCCGCCGCCGCCGGCAGCGTGGCGTTCACGATGGTGGTGAACTCGTTCCGCACGTACCTGCACGGCCGCGCCGCGCTCGAGCTGTTCCCGCCGGAGACGTGGCGCGCGCTGGGGGAAGCCCTCGAGCGCAAGGACATGAACCGGGCACGGCTGGTGATGCAGCGGGCGTTCGACCGCCGCAGCGCCATGGTGCACGAGAGGCTGGCCCAGGTCCGCGGCGGCTAAGGCGACAGCTTCTCGGTCATCATCCCGAGCGTCTCCGCCCCGGCGGCCTTCGCGCCGTCGAGCGCCGTGACCAGCCGCCCGTAGTTCGTCTTCTCCTCGGCGAGGAAGAAGACGAGCTTCTCGCCCTTCGGCTTCGCGGCCACGGCGCGCCTCAGCCGCTCGACGTACTCCGCGTCCGGCAGCACCTCGGAGTTCAGCTTGAACGCCCCGTCGGCGCCGACGCTGACGACGAGCTGATCGGGCGGGACGTCGACCTCGAGCTCCACCTGCTCCTGGTCGGGCACCCGGACGTCGATGTCCTTCTCCATCAGCGGCGTCACCACCATGAAGATGATGAGCAGCACCAGCACGACGTCGACGAGCGGCGTCACGTTGATCTCCGAGTTCGGCCGCCCCTGCGGCTGCACCGAGATCTTCCGCCGCCGTGGGCCGCTCACTTCTTGATCTCCTCGACGCCGAGCGACACGCCCTTCGCCCCCGCCTCGCGCGCGAGCGCCATCACCTTGCGCACGTCCTCGAACTCGAGCGTGGTGTCGCCCTTGAGCAGGATCTTCCGCCCCGGAGCGGCCGCCAGCTTCTGCCGCATGCGGACGAGGAACCCCGCCTCGTCGAGCTCCTCGGCCTCGATGTACATGCGGCGATCCGCGGTCACCGAGATCACGAGCGGGTCACCCGTCTTCCGCTCGGGCTCCACCTTCTCAGCGCGAGGCAGCTTCACGTCCTTCCCGCGCTGCAGCATCGGGGTCACCACCATGAAGATGATGAGCAGCACCAGCACGACGTCGACGAGCGGCGTCACGTTGATGTCGCTCTTCACCCCGCCGCCAGAGCTGCCCCCGAACGCCATGCGGTCTAAGCCTTCGGCGCGTAGTGGCGCGACACCGCGTCGAGCAGCTCGTTCGACGACTCCGCGATGTCGACGGCGCGCCCGTCCACCCAGCTCTGCAGGAAGTTGAAGCCCATCACCGCGGGGATCGCGACGAGCAGCCCGAACGCGGTGGTCACCAGCGCCTCGGCGATGCCGGCGGACACGGTGCCCAGGCCCCCGGAGCCCGACTTCGCCATCTCCTGAAACGCGGTGACGATGCCCATCACCGTGCCGAGCAGCCCGACGAACGGCGCCGTCGAGCCGACGGTCGCGAGCAGCCCCAGGCCCCGCTTCAGCGTCTGCACCTCGCGCGAGGCCTGGCGCTCGAGCGCCCGCGCGACGGACTCGGTCGCATACGCCGGATCCTTCGGGGCGGTCTTGAAGGCCATCAGCCCCGCGCCGATCACGCGGCCGAGGTAGCCGACCGCGCCGCGATCGAGGTTCGCGTCGGCCGCGGCGTACAGCCCGCCGTCGCTCGCGATCAGCTTCGCGATGCGCGCCGCGAACGCCTGCGACTCGCTGCGCGCGCGCGCGTAGAACCAGATGCGCTCACCCATCACGAACAGCGACGCCACGCTCATCACGCCCATCACCGCGACCACGCCCTTCGCGAACAGCCCCATGTGCTGCCACAGCTCGGCGAGCGTGAATTGCATCGGCCGGCGCGTTTACCGAAAAAGCGCCTACTTGCACACCATGCGAATCGGGATCTTGTAGTTCACCAGCACCGGCTTGCCCTGGAAGTACACGGGCCCGACGCGCCAGCGCTGCAGCAGATCCATCGCGACCCGATCGAGGTGCGGCAGCGACTTGATGAGCTTGCAGTCGCGCAGCCAGCCGTCGAGCGTCACCGTGCACGACGCGAGCAGCACTCCCTCGACCTGCGCCTCTCGCGCCTCGCGCGGACACTGAAACTCGGGGGGGTGCTTGATGTGCTCCGGCCGCGTCATGCCCTCTCCGAACGAGACGACCTCGGTGCCGGTGCCGGTGCCGCCGACGACTCCAACGGCGCTGCCGCCTTCGGTGCCTCCGGGCTTGCCGCCCTCGATGCCGCTCTCGAGGCCGCCGGGCTCTCCGGCGGGGGCAGGCTCCGGCTCGGGCTCGGGCTCGGCCGGCGCGGGCTCGGGCTCGGCCTCCTTCGGCTTCTCGAGGGGAATCTCCTTGGGCGCGACGATCTCCTGCGGCTTCTTCGGCCGCTTCTCGCGCTTCTTCTCTTCCACCTTCGGCTGCTGGGAAGGCGCCTCGGCGGCCGGCGGTGGAGCCGCGGCCGGCGGCGGCGACGGCAGCGCGGAGAAGAACTTCACCTCGGCCGGCGTGGCCTCGGCCTCGACCGGCCGCGACGACAGCCACACCACCAGCGCGACGCCGCCCACGTGAACCAGGACCGTGATGACGGCGCCGGCGCCGAAGCGGCGCCCGGGCTGGCGGGAGGGGTCCAGGACGTTCTCGAACACTTTGAGGAAAACCTTACCTCGGCGGTCCATCGGGGCTAGAAGCCAAGGCGTCGTCCCTAGGGAGCGGGTTCAAAGAACATGATCGCCTGGAGGGGGTTCTCCGTGCGTGTTGCCTCACTCGTCCGCGTGGCCGTCGCGGGCACACTGCTTTTTTCCACCCTCGCGTTCGCGGAAGGCACGGCGGTGCTCACCGGCACCGTCATCGACGCGGCGACCAACCAGCCGGTGCGGGACGTCGTGGTGACCGCGACGTCTCCGGCGCTGCAGGGCGAGCAGATCGTCGTCACCGACGCGACCGGCCTCTACCGCATCCCGCAGCTGCCTCCGGGCCAGTACACGCTGCGGCTCGAGGGCGAAGGCTACAAGCCGTTCAGCCGCGGCGACATCAACCTGCGCGTCGACCGCACCATCCGCCTCAACGTGCAGTTGCAGCCCGAGTCGATCCAGGCCGAAGAGGTCGTGGTGGTCGGCAAGGCCCCGACCGTCGACATCGGCTCGATGCAGACCGGCGTCGTCGTCGGCAAGGAGTTCATCAACAACGTCCCCTTCATTCAGCCCAACTCGTCGGGCACGCGCAGCTTCGAGTCGCTCGCGCAGGTGGCTCCGCAGGTGAACGCCGACGCGTTCGGCTTCTCGATGAACGGCACGACGTCGCCCGAGAACGGCGTGCTGGTCGACGGCCTGTCGGTGACCGACCCGGCCTACGGCGGCCTGCAGAGCGACACCTCGAGCCGCGTGAACGAAGGCAACTCGTTCGTGAAGCTGCCGTCGGCCAGCATCCCCGTCGAGTTCATCGAAGAGGTGAACGTGGTGACCGGCGGCTACCTGCCCGAGTACGGCCGCTCGACGGGCGGCATCTTGAGCGCGGTCACGAAGTCGGGCGGCAACGAGTTCCACGGCAGCATCTTCGGCACGTACACGCCGGGCGCCCTGTCGCCCGAGCCGCGCCGCATCTTGCGCGAAGAGTCGTCGTTCGAGTTCAACACCCGCAACTGGAACACCGGAGACTTCGGCGTCGAGATCGGCGGCCCCATCGTGAAGGACCGCGTGTGGTTCTACGCCGGCTTCGCGCCGAGCATGTCGCGCGAGCGCATTCGCCGCACGCTGCACCGGGTCGAGCGCGACGCGAACGGCGAGCAGCTGCGCGACGAGCAGGGAGAGCCCGTCACGACCGAGCTGCCCGGCACCACCGACTACCGCTTCCGCGACGCGCGCGCGTACAACTACATCGCGAAGCTGACGTTCCTGCTGAGCGACAACCAGCGCGTGGCGGTGTCGCTCTCCGGGGCGCCGCGCAGCGTGACGACGCCGAAGTTCAACCCGCTGCGCATCGCGGGCACGACCGACACGAACGACACGACCGACCTCTCGCTCAAGTACACCGGGTCGTTCTTCAACAAGAACCTGCTCATCGACGCCGTCGTCGGCTGGCACCACCAGGAGGTCACCCAGCTGCCCGACGACGGCTCGCAGATCGGCAGCTCGACCGGCGCGGCGGGCACGCCCGCGGTCATCTTCCGCGCCTTCGCCCCGGGCCACTCGCTGCTCGACTTCGAGAAGCTCAACCCCGAGGCCGACGCGCTGTGCCGCGACGCGAACGGCGTCGCCGACCCCACGCTGTGCCCGGGCACCAGCGCCTCGCAGCAGTACACCATCGGCGGCGCGAGCTACATGGAGGTCCGCAAGCTCGACCGCATCCAGGCGAAGGCGACCATCACGTACCTGCTCAACGCGCTCGGCCACCACGTCTTCAAGGCCGGCGTCGACTACGCGCGCAGCTCGTACTTCGCGAACAAGGACTACGGCGGCGGCAACGCGCTGCGCGAGAGCGTCACCGGCGGCTCGTTCCGCGACTACCGGCGCTTCGGCTACTTCACCGCGCCCGACGTCTTCGAGCCGCAGGGCGGGCCCGGCAAGGCCGGCGTCGTGCAGACCTCGACGAGCAACGAGTTCGGAGCCTTCCTGCAAGACAGCTGGAGCGTCCTCGACCTCGTCACCGTCAACGCCGGCATCCGCTACGACACCCAGCAGCTCTACGCCGCCGACGGCACGCTCGGCATGACGCTCAACAACATGTTCGCGCCGCGCGTCGGCCTCATCTACGACTTCACGCAGCGCGGCCAGTCGAAGGTCTACGCGAGCTACGCGCGGTACTACCAGTCGATCCCCCTCTCGCTCGCCGACCGCGGCCTCACCGGCGAGTTCCAGGGCGGCTTCAACCACACGCGCACGCCCGGAGCGAACGGCAACGGCAACCCCGGCTGCCAGCCGCTCGTGAACATCGGCCAGACGCTCAACGAGTGCCTCGACGAGCGCAACAACGCCTCGTTCTCGTCGCCGACCGAGCCGAGCCAGCAGGGCTACGTGTCGGGCGTCGGCAAGTCGCCGGTCGACCCGAACCTCCAGGCGCAGAGCAGCGACGAGTACATCGTCGGCGGCGAGTACGAGCTCATTCAAGATGGTCGCGTGGGCGTCAGCTACACGCACCGCAACATGAACTACGTCATCGAGGACATGAGCCGCGATGAGGCGACCACGTACTTCCTCGGTAACCCGGGCTACGGCATCGCGTCGGACTTCCCCAGGGCGGTGCGCGACTACGACGCCGTCAGCGTCTACTTCACGAAGGCGTTCTCCGATCTCTGGCAGGCCCAGCTCAGCTACACGTGGAGCTACCTGCGCGGAAACTACGCCGGCCTCTTCCGCCCCGAGACCGAGCAGCTGAACCCGAACATCAACTCGGACTTCGACCTGCAGTCGCTGCTCGCGAACCGCACGGGCCCGCTGCCGGGCGACACCACGCACGTCATCAAGGCGTACGGCGCGAAGGAGTTCGTCATCACCGGCGCCGTCAGCGTCGTGCTCGGCCTCTCGTACACCGGCCGCTCGGGCCTGCCGATCAGCTACCTCGCCTCGCACCCCATCTACGGAGAAGACGAGACGTTCGTGCTGCCGCGCGGCTCGGCCGGCCGCACGCCCTGGGTGCACCAGATCAACGGCAAGCTGATGGGCCAGTTCAAGGTCACGAAGGAGAACACCCTTCAGCTCTCGGTCGACATCTTCAACATGTTCAACTTCGCCGCGATTCAGACGGTCGATCAGTCGTTCTCGACGGCGGACATTCTCCCGTACACGGCGGCGGCCGGTGAGAACCCGCAGGACGCGGCGTGCATCTCCGGCGACAACGCGGGCTGCGTGCCGAAGCTGCGCAAGTACCAGCTCGACGACGCCGGCAACGTCGCGGGCACCGAGGGCGTCACCCGCGACGACTACAACCCCAACTTCAAGCGCGTGACGTCGTACCAGCAGCCGATCTCCGTGCGCTTCGGCATTCGGCTGACGTTCTGAAAGGAGCCCGACACCAATGAACTTTCGAAACGTCGTCGTCGTCGCGCTCGCTGCAGTGAACGTCATCTCGTGCCACAGCCAGCCGAAGCCGTACTGCCCGGTGCAGGTCGGCAGCCCGCTGGGCTTCCCCTCTCCGGGCAGCCCGCTCGCGTTCTCGTACGCGCAGTACGCGCTGCCGAACTTCTGGGGGCAGTACAAGCTGAAGTCCGGCACCGGCGCGTGCGCGCAGCTGCCCGGCGAGGAGATCGGCTTCCAGCGCTTCGAGGTCCCCAACAAGCCGATGGACATCACCGTCGCGATTCGGCCGTTCACGCCGAGCTACATGCGGGGCAACCCCGACACGTACGGCTCGCTCGAGTGGGCCGACTACGACACGAGCAACGACGACATCGACCCGGACGCCGGCACCGTCGTCACCGCGTACCCCGACCCGGTCTTCCGCACGGACCCTGCGGATCCGCAAGGCAAGAACCTGAACGGCACCGCGGCGATCGCGCCCGACCCGGCCGAAGACGACGCGTGCCTCGCCTCGACGTTCACGCCGATCGACGTGAACTTCCAGGAAGAGGTGCTGCCGCTCGTCCCCGGCGGCGGCGCCAGCGCGCGCGGCGTCGTCGATGCCGATGCGGGCACCATCACGTACCCCGCGCTGCACATCCGCTACGAGTGGGACTCGGTTCGCGTCCTCTCCACCACCGAGATCCCCGGCACCATCTTCACCGCGCAGCTCAAGTACACCGAGGACACGTGCACCGCGACGTACGACGTCACCGGCATCTGGCCCATCACGCTGTGCCACACCGATCTGGACTGCAGCCCGAACCCCGTCGGTGACGGCCCCGCCGACTCGGACCTCGGCATCCCCAGCCGCCGCTTCCAGGGCTCGGGCTTGAACCCCGCGTACGACGCCGCGGACGCCGGCTTCCCCTTGCGCTGCAACAACAGCCCCGCGGTGCACGCGTACACTGCGTCGTATGCGGGGCCTCCGCACAGCGCGAGCGAGCCGCGCCTCATCACGGACTTCAACGGCGACCCCGTCTACGGCATCGAGCAGTGGGGGGTGTGCGAGATGACCCGGCCGGTCACCGACTTCACGATGGGCAACTAGGCTGTTACGTGCATCCCCCGTGGATGCGCGCAGTCTCATCGAAGCCAGCCAGAACCTGCTGAGCCAGGAGATCGGGACGATCTTCCGGCAGGCCGGCGTGCGCATCGCGCTCTGCTACCCGAGCCCGTACCACGTCGGCATGAGCTCGCTCGGGTTCCAGACCGTCTACCGGCAGATCAACGCGCGCCCTGGCACCGCGGCCGAGCGCGTGTTCCTGCCCGACGACGTCGAGGCGTTTCAGCGCGCGCGCGTGCCGCTGTACACGCTCGAGTCGCAGGCGCAGGTCGCCGCGTGCCACGCCCTCGCGTTTTCGGTCGCCTACGAGCTCGAGCTGCCCGGGCTCTTCACCCTGCTCGAGCTCGCCGGCCTGCCGGTGCTGCGCGAGCAGCGCTCGGAGGGCCACCCGCTCGTCGTCGCCGGAGGCCCGCTGACGTTCTCGAACCCCGAGCCGCTCGAGCCGTTCGTCGACCTGCTGGTGCAGGGCGAGTCGGAAGACCTGCTGCCGCCGCTGCTCGAGGCGCTCGAGAGCGGAGCCGGCAAGCGCGAGATTCTGGAGCGGTTCGCGCGCGTGCCGGGGTTTCGGGTGCCGGGCGTGTCTCCCGACTCGACGCGCTTCTTCGTCGCGAAGGCGGCCGACGAGCGGCTGCCGGCGCGCTCGCAGATCATCACGCCGAACACCGAGCTGCGCTCGATGTTCCTCATCGAGCCCGAGCGCGGCTGCTCGCGCGGCTGCCACTACTGCGTGATGCGGCGCACGACGAACGGCGGCATGCGCACGGTGCCTCCGGAGCACGTGCTCGAGCTCATTCCCCCCGAGGCGCGCCGCGTCGGCCTCGTCGGAGCGGCGGTGACGGATCACCCGCGCATCGCCGACCTGCTCGAGGCGATCGTGTCGTCGGGTCGCGAGGTCGGCGTCTCGTCGCTGCGCGCCGAGCGGCTCAACGCGCGCATCGTGAAGGCGCTGCGCGACGGCGGAGCGCGCGGCATCACCGTGGCCTCGGACGGCCCGTCGCAGCGGCTGCGCGACCTGGTCGACCGCAAGCACAGCGAGCAGCAGATCGTGAACGCGATCACGCTGGCCCGTGAGGCCGGCATGGCCCGCGCGAAGGTCTACAACATCGTCGGGCTGCCGACGGAAGAAGACGCCGACATCGACGAGCTCGTGCGCTTCACGCTGGAGCTCTCGAAGATCCTCCCCGTCTCGCTCGGCGTGGCGCCGTTCGCCGCGAAGCGGAACACGCCGATGGACGGGACGCCGTTCGCGGGCATCGACGTCATCGAGAAGCGGCTCGAGCGGCTCAAGCGCGGCCTGCGCGGTCGGGCCGAGGTGCGGCCGACGAGCGCCCGCTGGGCGTGGGTCGAGTACATGCTCGCGCAGTCCGGCCCCGAGGGCGGCCTCGCCGCGATGGACGCGTGGAGAGCGGGCGGCAGCTTCGCGGCGTGGAAGCGGGCCTTCCAGGAGCGGGGCGTGCAGCCCTTCCTCGCGCGCCGCACCGAAGATGGGCGCCGAAAGAGCGTGACGTGGCCTATGGTGCCGGCCGCTTAGAGCATGACCTCTACCTCCGTCGACACCCTCATCATCGGCGCCGGCATGAGTGGCCTCGCCACCGCGGCGGCGCTCGGCCGTGGCTCCTCGCTCGTGGTGCTGGAGCGCGACAGCGAGCCCGGCGGCTACTGCAAGACCGTCGTGAAGGACGGCTTCGTCTGGGACTACTCGGGCCACTTCTTCCACTTCAAGCACGCGGACATCGAGCAGTGGCTGCGCGACCGCATGCCGGGCCAGGAGATCCGCACCGTCCAGAAGAAGTCGTTCATCCGCTTCGGGGCCTCGCTCGTCGACTTCCCGTTCCAGAAGAACATCCACCAGCTGCCGCAGCAGGACTTCATCGACTGCCTGCACGATCTCTACTTCGCGAAGCCGGTGGCCGGAGACGACAGCTTCAAGGGCATGCTCTACGGCCGCTTCGGCCGCGGCATCTGCGAGCGCTTCCTCATCCCGTACAACGAGAAGCTGTACGCGACGGACTTGGGCAAGCTCGACAAAGACGCGATGGGCCGCTTCTTCCCGCACGCCGACGTCGCCGACATCATCCGCAACATGAAGCAGCCGGACAACGCGACGTACAACGCGACGTTCACGTACCCGCGCGGAGGCGCCATCGAATACGTGAAGGCGTTCCTCTCCGAGGTCGAGCCTTCGGCGCTGCGGCTCGGCGAGCCGGTGACGTCGATCGACCTCGAGGCGCGCGTCGCGAAGACTCCGCGCGGCGAGTACCGGTACCGGCGGCTCGTCTCGTCGGCGCCCTTCCCTGCGCTGATGAAGCTGTGTGGCCTCGACGCGCCCGGCTTCAGCTGGAACCAGGTGCAGGTCTACAACTTGGGGTTCGACGGCAAGGGCCCGCGCGACGTGCACTGGATCTACTACCCGGACCGCGGCCTGCCGTTCTACCGGGTCGGCTTCTACGACAACATCTTCGACACCGACCGCATGAGCCTCTACGTCGAGGTCGGCCTGACGCGCGAAGGCGCCGGAGCGGTCTCGCTCGAGCAGGTGCTCGACGGGTTGAGGCGCGACGGCGTCATCACGACGCAGAAGCTCGTGGCGTCGCACTCGGTCATCATGAACCCGGCCTACGTGCACATCACGCGCGAGTCGAACGCGCTGGTGGCCGAGCGGCGCAAAGAGCTCGCTCGAGCCGGCGTGTACAGCATCGGCCGCTACGGCGGGTGGACGTACTGCTCCATCGAGGACAACATCGTCGAAGCCCGCGCGTTGGTGGCCACGTTCGGCATCTCGTGATTTGTTCCGAGCCCGACCGTGGCCGCTCCCGCTCGCCCGCCGAAAGTTCCCAAGAACGCCGTCTGGGTCGAGGCCGACCAGGAATGGGAGGCCGGCGCCCTCAAGAACGGCAAGAAGCACGGCGGCTACAAGTACTGGCGCGCTGACGGCACGCTCTGCAACGAGTGCATGTTCGTCGACGGCGTCGTCGACGGCCCGTTCAAGCGCTACCACGAGAACGGCGAGGTCTCGCAGGAGGGCATGTTCTCGAAGGGCAAGCTGCACGGCACGCGCGTGTGGTTCGCGACCGAGGGGCCCACCACCGAGAAGATGCACGAGGGCGGCGTCAGCCCGAACGTCTGGCGCAGCGAGATGGACTACGACATGGATCGCGTCGTCGCCATTCGCCACTTCGACAAGAACGGCGACCGCGTGCTGCCCGACGGTACGAAGTACCCCGACCGGCCGCGCGAGGTGCCGCGCGACACCGAGTACCGGCCCGACCTCGAGCGCTGGGTCGAGCCGAACCTCGACGAGAACGGCGAGCGGCACGGCTCGTGGCGCGCGTGGACGAAGACCGGCGAGCCGGCGAACGAGGCCGAGTACGAGCACGGCTCGCGCAACGGCCGGTGGATCGATCTCGTCGAGCCCTCCGTCTGGGAGCGCGGCTACTTCGACACCGACTTCGCCGTCGACGAGTGGGCCCTGCTCACCGAGGGCGGCAAGGTGCTCTGGAGCGGGGACCTGGGGGTCCGCCAGGGCACCGAAGAGCTGCTGCGCTCGCCGGTGTTCGAAGACGCGCGCAAGCCCGCCGAGCACTGGGAGCAGCTCGCCGAGGCGTGCATCGCGGACCGCCGCTTCTCGGAAGCCGCGCTCGCGCTCGCGCGGGCCGCCGCGACCTCGCACTCGGTGGAGAAGCTCGACGCGTTCCTGCGCGAGCGGACGATTCCACGCCCGGAAGAGTGGGCGCACGGGCTCGCGCAAGAGGTCGCTCCGTCCGAAGGGCTCGACGTGGGCGTGGCGGCGAGCGCGCTGTTGTACGGCGCGTGGGCTCCGCTCGTGTTCCGCGGCCTCGCGGTGTACCTGGACCAGCAGCTGTACAGCCGGGCGGCGCTCGACTTCGTGAACGCGGCGATCCTGCTCTCGCCGGATCACCTGGAGCTGCTGTTCACGCGCACGCTGGTGCTGATGTCGCTCGGCCTCGACGAGCAGGCGCGGCAGGACGCGAACGCGCTCGCGGTCGTCGACGCCGAGCAGGCCGAGTTCCTGCTGCACTACCTCGACGCGCTGTTCCCCACGTTCGACTTCTGGCCCGCGAAGGAGAAGCCCGAGACCACCTACGACGGCCTGCCCGAGAAGCCCGAGCGGTCGGCCGCCGAAGTGAAAGAAGTCGCCCAGAAGCTCGCGATGCGCGTCGACCGCGTGCGGAAGGAACTGCTCACCCGCCTGAAGCCCGGCGCGCGGTGGATGGTGCCCGACGTCTCGGCGCTGCTCAAAGGCGCGAAGGTGCAGCTCGAGCAGTCGTCGTTCAGCGTCGCGGGCGAAGACGGAGAAGAGACCGAGGTGCAGATCGACGAGCAGCTCGAGGTCGACGGCTTCGACATCCCCCGGCTGATGCGCCTCGCGCGCGCCGAGTGGAACGCGCTCACCTGGCTGTGCTGGGCGTGCGGCGAGAAGAAGGTCGGCGTGCCCGCGAAGATCGCAGCGCCGAAGGAGTTCGGCCTCGCCGCCGGCATGTCTCAGCAGCGGCTGTGGCGGGCGCGCGACCTGCGCGTGATGGGCCCCCGCGAGGTCGACGCCCCGTCGTTCCAGTGGGAGGGCATGGCGATCGAAGAGGTCCCCGTCGCGCTCGCCGGCATCGCCGAGGAGCAGTATGCCGAGCTGCAGGCGCTGTTCTATTGGCTGACGGACAAGACTCACCGCTCGCCGTGGCAGGACAACTTGAGGGGCAGCTGACGCATGGGCGCGAAGCAGCAGAGTGTGCAGTTGCCGAAGCACCTGTGGGCCGCGCTCGACGACATGTCGCGCGACGGCGCGCAGCCCGCCGATGCGCTGATGGAGATGGCCGTCGAGACCTTCGTCGCCCTGCAGGGCTACGAGGTGCCGGTCGCTGAGCGCGGCGTCGCGCCGTCGCCGATCACCACCGAGAAGCCCGAGCAGAAGCCGACCGGCAAGGCGCAGTCGCTGCAGGACGATGACGAAGACGTCGGCCTCGCGCGGACGATGGCGCGCTCGGCGCTGGTGCCCGAGATGAAGCCGCAGGAAGAGCCGCCGCCCGGCGCGACGGACATGGGCCCGGCGCACAAGGTCGGGGCGCAGCCGCCGAACATCACCGGCATCGCGCCGACGCACGTGCCGGTCGCGAAGCGGGCGCCCGAGCCTGCGGCCCCTGCCCCGGCTCCGGCTCCGGTCGCGGCGCCGCCGTCGGGAAAGACGAAGCCTCCGCAGGAGGCGGTGCGTGCGCCGGTGGAGCCGGCGTGGCTCAAGCGGCCCGCCCTGATGGATTCGGATGAAGAGCGCGCCGCGGCGCGCGAGCGGCTGGTGGCGATCGACGCGGACGTCGAGAAGCTGACCATCGAGCGCCCGACGACGAACCCGCTGGGCGCGGCCGAAGACGAGTAATCAGAACTGCAACGCCTCGAGCGCTTGCTCGAGCTCGTCGATCCGCTCTCCCATGGCGTGGCGAATCACGGTGAACGCGACCGTCGCTGCGATGCCGACCATGGCGATGCCGACGCCCGCTCCGATGAAGACCCAGCCCTGCGACGACGGCTCGCGGTAGCCGTCGGGCAAGACGTTGAAGCAGAGAAAGCCGCTGCAGGGGTTGGTGTAGAAGCCCGTCGTCATTCCGACGAGGCCCAGGACGACTCCGACCCCGATCGGCGGCGTGGTGAGGGCATACCAGCCGCCACGCGGTCGAGCCTCGCGGGCGGCCTCGAGCTCTTCTTGAAGCCGGATGCGCGTGGTGAACGGTTCTCCATCCGCCATCGGCGTCGAGGTCATCACCAGGGCACAGAGCGTGAGCGTGAGCATGACGCGGCTGCTGTGCAGCAGGCGTGCCTGCACGCTCACGGGATGGGCACGCCGTTCGAGGTGCACGCGGCTGCACACGCGTGCGCAGCGCGTTTCACATCCGCGCGGTCAGACGGCGCCGCGCTTCTCGGCGAGCTCGCCCTTGATGCCCGGCAGCGAGCCGGGCGCCATCTTCGACATCACGTACTGCACGGTGTCGTGCAGGGTCTCGTAGATGTCGCGGGGCTGGTAGCCGAGCTCGTCCTGCGCCTTGGTGGCGTCGAGCCAGAACCAGTGCTCGCCGATGTCGACCTCCATCGGGTCGAGCTTCACCTCGGCGCCGCGCCACTTGTTGAAGCGCTCGAGCGCGTGGGCGCCGAGGATGTTGACGACCTTGGGGAGCTTCACGCGCGGCGCGGGGACTCCGGTGAGCCGCTGCAGGCGCGAGAAGAACTCGTCCATCGAGAGGTTCACGCCCATCAGGTGGCGGCCGTAGAGCTCGCCGCGGGTGAGCGCGTTGAAGGCCGCCTGGGCCACGTCGCGGGCGTCGGCGATGCACATGCCGCCGCCCGGCATCGCGGGGATGTCGCGCTGCAGGAACTTCACGACCGTCCACGTCGAGGAGAGGCGATCGTCTCCCGGGCCCATCAGCAGCGACGGGTTCAGCACCACGAGCGGGATCTCGTGCTTCTTGCAGTAGTCGAGCGCGAGCTTCTCTTCGTAGATCTTGGAGAGGTAGTACGGCCAGCGGCCCACCACCTCGATCGGGTAGTCGTCGGCCTCGGTGCCGATGCGCTCTTCCTTCGAGACCGCGATGGTGCCGGACGTCGACGCGAGGATGATGCGCGGCTTGATGCCGAGCGCGCGCACGTCGCGCAAGAGCTCGCGCGTGCAGTCGACGTGCAGCTCGTACATCTTGCGGCCGTCTTCGGGCTTGAAGCTCACCAGCCCCGCCAGGTGGTAGATGGCCTCGATTCCCTCGAGCGCCGAGCGGACGACGTCGCGCTCCTTCAGGTCGCCTTTGATGTGCGTGACCTTGCCAGCCCAGGCGGAAGGCAGCGGCGAGCGCGAGATGACGCGGACGTCGTGGCCCGCTTCGACGAGCAGCGGCACCAGGTGCGCGCCCAAGAAACCCGTTCCTCCGGTGACCAGAATCTTCACTTGCTCGCGTGCCCCGGCGCCGACGCTCCGCCCTGCGGCGCTCCACTGTCCAACGTGAACACCCTGCCCTCTTTGAGCGCCTGCACGGCCTCTTCGCAGATGCGCGTCACCATCCGATACGAGTCGGAGCGGGCCATGCCCTTCACCTTCGGGCGCACGGCGTCCATGGTGATGACCGGCCCGAAGTGCACCTCGAGGTCGCGCGACTTCGGCCAGATGCCGCCCTTCGGCAGCGCCTCGTACGTGCCCTTCAAGTACACCGGCAGGATGTCGACGTTGAACGTGAGCGCCAGGTACCCGAGCGTCGGCTTGAACTCGGCGATCTCGCCCGTCGTCGACCGGGTCCCTTCCGGGTAGATGAGCAGGTTGTAGCCCTGGTTCAGCGCCTCACCGGCGAGCCGCAGCGACTCGCGCAGCGAGCCCGAGCGCGACATCGGAATCACGTTCGTGAAGTTCTCGAAGTACGTGCGCTTGATCGCCGTGTCGAAGAAGTAGTCCCGCGCCCCGAGCGTCACCATGCGGTCGCCCTGCGCGCCGAGCTCGACCTTGATGAGCCCCGTATCCAGGTGCGACGCGTGGTTCGCCGCGACCAGGAAGTTCCGGTTCTGCGGCACGAACGCCTTGCCCGTCGTCTTCACCGAGAAGTACCCGCGGTAGATGGCCCGCTGGCCCGCCGAGAGCACCGCCGAGCCCGCGTCCGCGACGAAGTCCGGCAGATCGACCTCGAGCGTCGAGACGTCGGCGCGCTTCTCGCCGTCCTTCTCCGCCAGCGCCGACTTGGGCTCGCGCACCTTGAGCTCCGCCGGAGCCTTCCGCCCCGTCTGCGACACCACCTTGCGCAGGTCGTCGACCGTCTGAATCTTCGTGAGATCCGAGATCGCCGCGACCGGCACTCCGGCCTGCTCGAGCGCGACCGACAGCTCGTTCAGCATCAGCGAGTCGAAGCCCAGGTCACCCGTGAGCCGCGAGGCCCCGGTGATGTCCGACGCCGGCTTCTGCAGCACGTCGGCGATGAGCGGGATCAGCCAGTCCGCCGAGCCCGACTCCTTCACCGCGGCCTTCGCCTTCTCGCCGCTGGCGGCCACGCGCTCGAGCCGCTTGAGCTCTTCGACGACGAGCTTGCGCTTCACCTTGCGCGTCGAGGTGCGCGGCAGCTCTGCGTCCCAGAAGCGCAGCACCTTCACGCGCCGGTAGAACGGCATGTCGGCGCTGACGTCGCGGAAGTGCTTCTCGAGCTCCTTCCGAACCTCGTCGCGCGGCCGGTCCTTGTAGTCGGGCACGCAGAGGCAGGCGACCTTCTCTCCGCCGGCGTCGTCGGGCAGGCCGACGATCGAGAGCTCCTTCACCAGCTCGTGCTTGCCGTAGACGTCTTCGAGCTCGTCGGGGAACACGTTCTTCCCGTTCGCGTCGATGATGACGTCCTTCTTGCGGCCGACGAGGTACAGCCGGCCGTCGGCGTCCAGGCGGCCCAGGTCGCCGGTGTGCAGCCAGCCGCTCTTGAGCACCGCGTCGGTCGACTCGCGGTCTTCGAAGTACCCGGCCATCACGTTCGGGCCCTTGGCCAACACCTCGCCGATGCCGTTCTCGTCGGGCTCGTTGATCTTCAGCTCGATGCCCGGCAGCGCGCGGCCGACCGAGCCGGCCTCGAGCTTGTTGCCCGGGTCCGTCACGGTGAGCACCGGCGCCGACTCGGTGAGCCCGTACCCTTCCGCGATGTTGAAGCCGAGCGCGTGAAACGCCTCGTGCACGTCGGACGGCAGCGCCGACCCGCCGGAGACGAGGTACTTGATGCGACCTCCGAACTTGCGGTGCACCGGCCAGAACAGGAGCTTGCCGAAGTTCACGTCCATCTTCGTGCGCAGCCGGCCGTTCAGGTCCATCAGCGCGTTGGACGCCTCTTCGATGAAGCGCGGGCGCGCCGCCATCTCCTGCGTGAGCTTGCGGTGGAACAACTGCCACAGCGCCGGCACGCCGATCATGCCGGTGATGCGCCCGGTCTCGAGCACCTCTCCGATGCGGTCGGCGGTCAGCTCGTCGATGTACGTGATGTCCGCGCCGCGCATGAACGGCAGCAGGAAGCCGGCCGAGAACTCGAACGTGTGGTGCAGCGGCAGCACCGACAGCACGCCGTCGCCCATCGAGAGCTCGAAGACTCCGGCGAGCTTCGCGACGAGCGCCGCGAAGTTCCGGTGCGTGAGCATCACGCCCTTCGGGTTGCCCGTGGTGCCGCTGGTGAAGATCAAAGACGCGACGTCGTCCGGCGACGCCGACTTGTGCAGCGGGCCGATGCCGTCGGGGAACTGATCGTCTCCGCACATCGCCTGCGCGAGCGTGTGCACCTGCGTGGCGATGCCCGCTTCGGCGAGCGCGCGGTGCAGGCCCGGCAGCTGCGCCGCGGCCTCTTCGCTCACCAGGCAGACGACCGCGCGCGAGCGGCGCGCGACGTTGACGACCTCGGCCTCTTTCAGCTCGGGGTCGACCGGCACCGCGGTGGCGCCGGCGCGCAAGATGCCGAACCAGGCCATGCCCCACTCGGGCCGGTTCTCGGAGACGAGCATCACGCGATCGCCGTGCTTGGCGCCCGAGCGCGCGAGGAAGCTGCCCACGCGGCCGGCGTAGCGGTGCACCTCGCCGTAGGTGAAGCGCGTCTCCTTCTCGTCCTCCACCATGCGGAACGCGACGCGGTGGCGGAACGCGTGGCACGCGGCCTCGAACAGCTCGAGCAGATCTTTGTGCGCGGCGAGCACCTTGCGGCGCTCGGTCTCTTCCTCGAGGCCGGGGAACACGTACTTCTCGAGGCCCGGCAGGTGGATCTCGAGGAAGTACTGGCGCCAGTCGATCTTCTCGGGGTCCCACGGGATCTTCGCTCTGTCGTGGGGCGCCATGTCCACGTACAGGCTGCGCGTGTTGTCGCAGCGGTACACGAACCGGTGATCGTGGAGGAACGGCATGAACAGCTCGCCGATCATCTTGATCGAGTCGGCCTGCTCGCTGACGCCCTCGAGCGCCTCGCCCGCCTTCGTCATCATCGCCGACAGCCGCGGAGCCCCCCACGTCGGCTTCAGCTCGTCCAGCTGCGCCTTGAGCCACTTGCTGCCGCGCGAGAACAGCGGCGCGGAGATCGCGTTGAACTCTGCCTTGGTGACCGCCCGTCCCTCGATGCGGGACAGCAGGTCGTTCCAGAACCGGTTGCCCTTCTTGTTCCGGTAGTGCTTGCGCCGGTACAGCGACACCAGCTCGACCGAGCGCTGCGCGTTGAACGGGCTCGAGTCGCCCGAGGCCTGCTGGTAGACGCGCCGCTGCGGCTTGTCGATCGCGCTCGCGGTGATCGCGATCAGCGAGCCGGCGACCAGGTCGACCGGGATCATGTCGAGGATCGTCTTCTCGCCCGCGGGCACGCGGCGCGCGCCCTTCATCACCGCGTACGAGAGCGGCGCCGACGTCGTGAAGCCCTCGTTCCACCCGGGGAACGGGTAGCGCATCGCGCTCTCGACGATCGACGGGCGCACGATCGCGTACCGCAGGTTCGGAGTCGCCGCGATCACCTGCTCACCCAGCGACTTCGTATACGTGTACGTGTTCGGCCAGCCCCAGTGACGGGCGCGCTCCATGCCGGCCTCGATGAGGCGCGTCGAGAGCCACAGCTTGCGCTCGCGGCCGACGGCGAGGCGCATCGCCTTCTCGTCCGTCGCGTCGCGGCCCTCGTTGGTGAGGCGCTCGGCGGCCTTCTCGCGGAACGTCGAGGTCAGCGCCTTGTCGTCGGCGCTCTCGCGCAGGCGGGCGACGAGCTTCTCGCAGTCCTTGAGCTCCTGCTCGAGGCTGAAGTCGCGCCCGTCCATCTCGCCGCGCTTGGGGAAGTAGCCGACGATCTCCTCGTCTTCCCAGATGACGTCGTCGCGCTCGCCGGCGACGAACGCGGTGCTCATGTGCACGAGCGGGATGTCGAGCTCGAGGCAGAGGTTCACGGCGTGCTTCACGCCGTACGTGTTGACGTTGAGGCCCACCTCGAGCGACGGGTTGAAGCTGACGAGGCCGGCGCAGTTCACCAGCACGTCGAGGCTGCCCTTGAGGGCGCGGGCCTTCGCCTCCTCCATGCCGAGCCACGGGTCGGTGACGTCGCCGTCGATGATCTCGCACTTCTTCTCGAAGAAGGCGCGGGCCCCGTCCTGGCCGCCGTACTTCTCGCGCAGCGGCTCGAACGGCTCGAGCGTGATGATCTTGTCGTAGAAGCGGGCCTGCGCCGAGGCGGCGCTGCCCTTGCGGACGAGGACGTAGACCTTGTCGAGCACGTCGCCGTAGCGATGCAGCAGCATCGACAGCGAGACCTTGCCGACGAAGCCGGTGGCCCCGGCGAAGAGAATCTTCCGCCCGGAGAGGATCGAGGTGACGTCGAAAGAGGACCCGGCCATGGAGCCGGACCCTTTTAACGGGTCACCTGGGGGGCGTCTACGCGCGGGATGAGAGCAAAAAGAAAATGGGGACAGGCCCCATTTCCCGGAGCATGGACGCTCCATTTCTCACCGAAAATGGGGACAGTCCCCATTTCCCGCTCCGCCGCCGATGCCCCCCCTCGTCCCCGTTCGCCGCGTCTTAGGGCCGCTCATCGGCCGTGAGGCGGAGCTCGCCGAGCTCGACGGGCTGCTCGACGGCCCCGACCGGCTCGTGGTGCTCATCGGCCCCCCTGGAGTCGGCAAGACCCGGCTCGCCCGCGCTGCCCTCCAGCGCCTTCCGTCCGGCCGCGCCCACGCCTGGGTCGACGGCACGGCGACCACCGACGCCCGCTCGCTCGCCGCCGCCATCGCCCGGGCCCTCGACCTCGAGCCGGGCACCCTGGATCCCGTCGTCGTGCTGGCCGAGGCCGCCGAGGCGCTCGAGCGCTCCGCCACGGTCCTCGTCGTCGACGAGGTCGAGCACCTCGGCCCCGCGGGCGCTGCCGTCGTCGCCAGCCTGAGCGACGCCGCGCCGGCCGCCAGCATCTGGTGCACCTCGCGCGAGCGCCTCGACGCCGGAGAGCGCATCGTCGAAGTGAGGCCGCTGGCCGCCGCTGACGCGGGCGCCCTGTTCGCCGCGCACTTTCAGCGCGCCGCGCCGGGCAGGCGGCTCGAGGCCGATGTCGCGCGGGAGATCTCCACGCTCGTCGACGGGCTGCCGCTCGCCCTCGAGCTGGCCGCGACGCGCGCCGCCAGCATCGGCCCCGCCGAGGTGCTCGCCGAGCTCCGCAAGACGGGGGGCCGCGCCCTCGCGCTCGGCCGCGTGCACGACGAGCTCGCGCGCACGCTCGCGCGGCTCGACCCCGACCTGCGCGCCGTCTTCGCCGCCGCCGCCGTCTTCGACGGAGGCTTCGACGCCGACGCCGCCCGCGCCGTGCTGCCGCTGCCTGCGCGCTACGGCGCGCTCGACGCCCTGCAGGAGCTCTGCGACGCCTCGCTCATCTCCTCGTGGGATCACGCCCTCGGCACGCGCTTCGGCATGCTCACCGTCGTCCGCGCGCATGGAGAAGATCTCCTCGCCGGCGACGCACCCGCCGCCGCCCGCGCGCGGTCGCTGCACGCCCGGCACTTCGCCACGCTGGCCGCCGCGGCCGAGACGCCCGAGGTCTGGGCGCGGCTCCAGCTCGAGCGCGGGAACCTCACCGCCGCGTGGCGGTACGCCGCCGGGCGCGACGCGGTGCGCGCCGCCGCGGTGGCCCTCGCCCTCGAGCGCGTGCTGCTCACGCAAGGTCCCGCCGATGAGCACGAGCGGCTGCTCGGCGCCGCGCTCGCGCTCGGCCAGGAGGCCGGCACGCAGGCGCACGTCGAGCTCCTGCGCGCCGAGGGGCGGCGGCTCGCGCTGCGCGGCCAGCACCGCCGGGCCCTCGCGCTGTTCGAAGAGGGTCGTGAGCGCGCCTCTGCCGCCGGGCTCGAGGAGCACACCGCCTGGCTCGCGACCGGAGCCTCGTTCAGCGCCCGCGCGATGGGCGAGCTCGAGCGCGCCCGCCAGCGTGCGCGTGAAGCGCTGGCCTGGGCCACCGCGAACCGGCACCCGCAGCTCATCGGCTTCGCCGAGACGATGCTCTGCTTCACCGAGGTCGGCGCCGGGAACTACGAGCAGGCCTGGGCTCACGGCCGCCGCGCGGTGGCCGCCGCGAGCACGGCCCGCGCTCCGCGCCTGCTCGGCATCTGCTGGGCGAACTTCGCCTGGGCCGCGCAGGGCAAAGGAGAGCTCGCCGAGGCGCTCGACGCGATCCGCTCGGCCGAGGCCGCGTGGGCCGAGGCCGGCGATCGCCTGCACCTCGCCGCGATGGGCCCGCAGCTCGCCGAGCTGCTCTACCGCACCGGCCAGCACGCCGAGGCGAAGGCGAGGCTCGCCGCCGCGATCCCCGTGCTGCGCGGGCGAGATCACCTCGAAGGCCAGACCGAGGCGTGCCTCGTCGGAGCCGTGCTGGCCTCCGACCGGCGCGAGGCGCGCAGGCTGCTCGACGAAGCCGAGAGCCTCGCCGCGCGAACCGACGACGTGCTCTTGCAGCGGCGCGTGCAGCTCGCGCTCGAGGGCGCTGAGCCCGCCGTGGGTCCGCCTCCGCGGCTCGAGCTCGGCCCCGAGGCGCGCACGCTGAAGCTGCCCAGCGGAGACGTGCTCGATCTCGCGCGGCGCGGACCGCTGCGGCGCGTGCTGCTCGCCCTCGCCCGCCAGCATCGTGACGCTCCGGGCACCGTGCTCAGCGCCGACACTTTGCTGTCAGCCGGCTGGCCGGGAGAGCGCATGCTCTACGAGTCCGGCCTCGCGCGTGTGTACATGGCGGTGCGGCGGCTGCGCGAGCTCGGGCTCGAGAGCGTGCTGGTCACGCGCGACGGCGGTTACTGCCTCGACCCCGCCACGAAATTGTCGGTCGAAAGTGAGGAGACGTGAGCTGACGCCGCGCGCGTGCGCTCCCGATGATGGGCGCATGCTTCGCTTCGCGCTCGCGCTGGCACTCGTCGCCGTCTTCGCCGTCTCCTCCTGCTCGGCCCCGATCGAAGGGCCCGCCGACTCGGGGCCGCCACCGCAAGAAGACGCGGGAACCGACGCCGGCGACGTGGTGCCGGATGCGGGCCCGCCGCCCCCGGCCATCGAGTGGGTGGACTGCCCGCTGCGCTCGGAGGGCGGCAACCCGGTGCGCGCCGAGTGCGCGACGGTTCAGGTGCCGCTGCGGGCGGGCCAGGCGGACGGCGGCCCGACGCTGCCGATGTTCGTGAAGCGCTGGGCGCCCGACGGGGGCACGCGCGAGCGGCAGCTGTGGATGCTCATGGGTGGGCCGGGCGGCTCGGGCTTCGGCTACGAGGCGGTCGCGGAGCAGATCGGCAACAAGTACCCGGACCTCGAGTTCTACCTGCCGGACCACCGCGGCACCGGCCGCTCGAGCCGGCTCGGCTGCCCGGACCAGGAGACCGCGGGCACCGAGTGGGACGAGAGCATCTCTCCGAACGAGTGGCCCGACTGCCTCGCGCGCGTGATGAGCGATCACGGCAGCAACCTCTCGGCGTACTCGACGACGAACGCGGCGAACGACCTCGGCGTGCTGATCGAGAAGGCGAAGCAGCCGGGCCAGCAGGTGTTCGTCTACGGAGCCTCGTACGGCACGTACTGGGCGCACCGCTACCTGCAGCTGTACCCGCGGCAGGCCGACGGCGTCATCCTCGACTCGCTGGTGGCGCAGACCGCGGCGAGCCTGGCAGAGCAAGACAGCGACGCGAACGAAGCAGGGCGGCAGTTCTTCGACACGGTGTGCAAGGCCGACGCGACCTGCAGCGCGAAGCTCGGCGCCGACCCGTGGGCGTTCGCGGAGGCGACGTTCGCGAAGCTGAAGATGGGGCACTGCAGCGCGTTCGCCACGCCGTACGGCGTCCCGGCCCACCTGCTGCTGCGGCGCGTGTTCGGGCAGGTGATGATGGGGTACGGCGCGCGAACGCTGATCCCCGCGGCGATCTACCGCGCCGACCGCTGCAGCACCGCCGACACCGTCGCGCTGTCCCGGCTGATGACGGCGTTCTACGGCGGCGTGCCGTCGCCGGCGGCGCAGAAGCTCTTCGAGCTGTGGGGCTGGGTCTTGAGCAACAACGTGCTGTTCTCGGAGATGTGGAGCGACCCGTCGCCGACGGCGATGGACCTTCAGGCGTCACGCGAAGCGGCGGTGGTCTCGCGCGACGTCACGAGCGGCATGGACGCGCTGGTCGGGAAGTGGCCCACGTACGCGAAGGACAGCTACGTGGGGGCGTGGGCCGTCACCGACACTCCGCTGCTCATGCTCGCCGGAGGCCTCGACCCCGCCACCATCATCCGCAAGCAGCGGCTGGTGAAGCCGCACTTCACCGGCGCGAACCAGACGTGGCTCGAGTTCCCGCTCGGAGCGCACGGCATCTTGAGCTCGACTCCGACGAACGCGAACGTCTCGTGCGGCACCACGGTGATGATGAGCTTCATCCGGGCGCCGACGTCTCCCGTCGACACGACGTGCATGAGCGACCTGCGCCAGCTCGACTTCACCGGCGCGACCACGCGCGGAACGACGATGGCGCTGTTCGGGACGATGGACCCGTGGGAGTGAGCGGCCAACCCCGGGCTCACTCGATCTGAATGCACGCGCGGCGCGCTTGGTGAGCGTCGAGCGCATGGCCGAACGGTGGCGGCGCGCGCCATGCCGCCTCCAACCGCGTGAGCGCTGGACCGGCAGGCTGCTGAAGAACGAGCGAACGGCACGAGGTCGAGGCGCCGGCGAGGAGCGCGCGGAGCGTACGTCGTCCGGGAGGTGAGCACGGACCGGAGCCGGCGACGAAGAGCTCGGGCCGTGCAGCCGTTTTCCGTCAGGCTGCTAGGCATTCGGCTTCGGCTTCGGCTTCACGATCGGCAGCATGACGCGGGCAGTGGTGCCGCGCCCGACCGCGCTGTCGAGCCGGAACTGGCCGCCCGCCTTCTCGACGAGGGTGCGGGTGATCATGACGCCGAGGCCGGTGCCCTGACCGGCGAGCTTCGTGGTGAGCTGCTCTTTGCCGAGGCGCGCGAGCACGTCGGGAGGAATGCCCTTGCCGGTGTCGGCGACGACGACGATGACCCAGTCGCCCTCGTGGATGAGGGAGAGCGTGACGTCGCGGCGCGGGTGATCGGGCCCGAACGCCTGGATCGAGTTGGTGAGCAGGTTGGAGATCACCTGGCAGAGCACGGTGGGGCCCAAGGCGACCTTCGGCACGTCGGGCGTCACGAACTTCAAGCTCACCTTGGCGTCGCGGGCGCGGCCGACGAGCAGCTTCTTCGTGAACTCGACGACGGCGCGCGGGTCGGCCTCGCCGTCGGTGTTCGTCGGGCGCCAGTGCTCGCGGATGCCGTTGACGAGCTGCGTGAGGTACTGCGTCGACAGCTCGAGATCGCGCGCGAGCTCGGGCAGCTCGGAGACGAGCTCCTTGGTCTCATCGTCGGCGAGCTTCCCGGTCTCGGCGAGCAGCTTGAAGTGCTCTTCGCCGTAGCGCAGGCGCTCGATGTTCGCGGTGATCGCGGCGAGCGGGTTCGACATGTCGTGGACGAGACCGGCGGCGAGGCGGCCGAGCACCTCGGCGCGCTGCGCCGAGACGAGCGACATCTCGAGGTCCTTCACCTTGAGCCGCATGAAGTACGAGTCGATGGCGCCCTGAATGAGGGCCTCCATCTCGCGGTTGTCCCAGGGCTTGGGGATGAAGCGGTCGATCTGGACGCTGTTGACGGCCTGAACGATCGGCTCTTGATCCGTGTAGGCGGTGACGAGGACGCGGATGGCGTCGGGGTAGAGCTCCTTCACCTTGGTGAGGAGATCGACGCCGGTCGCGTTCGGCATGCGCTGGTCAGCGAGGACGACGGCGATGATCTCGCCCTGCATGACGCGCAGGGCCTCTTCGACGCTCTCGCAGACCTTGACGCGGAACATCTCGCCGAACGTCGCCTGGAAGACGAGCCGGTTGGGGATCTCGTCGTCGACGTAGACGACGAGCGGCTGCGCCGGCGGGACCGGCGCCGTCGGAGTGGCGTCGCTCACGACCGGCCTCCGAGGGTCGCGCCCTCGAGGACGGGGCTGGTCTTCGGCAGCTCGACGCGTGAAGCGGGAAGCTCGAGGCGGAAGGCGCCGCCCGTCTCGGATTCGAGCAAGCGCAAGGTGCCGCCATGCCGTTCGGCGATCATGCGCGAGATCGTCAACCCCAGTCCGGTGCCCTGCCCGGGAGCCTTCGTCGTGAAGAACGGATCGAAGATGCGATCGCGCAGCTCCTTGGGTACGCCCGTCCCGGAGTCGCGAACCTCGAACATCACGAGCCCTTTCTCGACGCGGGTCGAGAGGAGAATCTCGCCCTCCGGCGGGGAGGCATGGGCGGCGTTTTCGAGCAAATTGACGAGGACCTGGACGATGAGACCGCGGGCGCAGCGTACCTTTTCTGCGTAGCCGATTTCACGTTTGAGACGTCGCCCAGCCAGCGCCGGCTCGACGAGTGCGACAGCCGAGTCGAGAATGCGACTCATCGGCTCATCGCGCACATCGAGCTCGCCCTGTCTCGAGAAGCCGAGCAACTGCTTCGTGAGGACCGCGATCTGCTCGGCGCCGGCGGTCATCGCGTCGAGCAGCAGCGCCGTCGATGTGCCAGCCTTGAGCACCTCGGGCGGCAGCATTTTCTTCAGGGGGCCGATCGCATTGACGACGCCGTTCGCCGGATTTCGAAGCTCGTGGGCGAGGCCGGCCGATAGAATTCCAAGCCCAGCGAGCTTCTGCGACTCGTGAAGGCGCATCGCGAGCTCACGCAGCTGCAACTGTCCACGTACGCGTGACAACAGCTCTTCCGGGTGGAAAGGCTTGGTCACGTAGTCAATCGCACCGGCGTCGAGGCCCTTAAGACGCGTCTCGACTGTCGCAAACGCGGTGAGAAGAATGACCGGCGCCAGCTTGTCCGCGCTCGCGGCGCGAAACCGCCGCGTCAGCTCGATGCCGTCGATTCCCGGCATTCCGATGTCGCTGACCAGGAGCGCGGGCTGGTGCTCCTTCGCAAGCCGAAGCGCGCCAAGACCATCAGAAGCCGCCACGACGCGGTAGTCGCGCGACAGGAGCTCGATGAGGAACTGACGAAGTGCCGGGTCGTCTTCAGCGACCAGAATCGTCGTGGTGGCCGTCTTCGAGACCGGCCGAACGTCGGTCGTCGATGGAATCGCTGCGGTTTCCCGCTCTGGCGCGCGCTCCTGCAACGCCGGGACGAAGGAGCCTTCACCGAGGGCCGCCAACTTCTCCAGATCCTGGTGCTTGGGCAGCGTGATGACGAACGTACTGCCGCGACCGCGCTCGCTGTCTACCGTTGCCATGCCGCCGTGGGCTTCGGCGATTTCCTTCACGATCGCGAGACCGATGCCGCTGCCGCGCTCGCCCGCCCGAACCGGAGCCGGGCCCTGTTCGAAACGACCGAAGACGCGCCCGAGGAACTCCCGGTCCATGCCCACGCCGGAGTCCTGGACGCTGATGCGAATGCGGCCGCCATCAACTTCTTCAAGACGAACCTCGATCGACCCGCCGTGAGGGGTGAACTTGATGGCGTTGCTCAGCAGGTTCGAGACGACGCGCTCGATACCCGGCTCGTCGACTTGCACCGAGAGCCGATCGGGCCCAGCGTAGTGCAACTGCATCGCGTGCTTCTCGGCGGCGAGCTGCCACGCCGAGACGAGGCTTCGCAGAGAGATTGCGATGTCCGTCTGCGTCGGACGTATGCGTAGCTTCCCTTCCTGGCCCGCCGCGAGAAGCAGCATCCCGTCGAAGAGGTGGAGCAGGCGATGAATGCTGTCGTCGATCTGCCCGAGGCGCTCTTTCGACTTGGCGGACATCGTCTCGCCGTCGCGGAAGAGAATGTCGCCTGTCGACAGGCCGATGAGAGACAACGGCGTACGCAGCTCGTGGCTGATGTTCTGGAAGATGCGCTGTCGAGCCTCTTGTTGATGCTTCACTTCCTGAAGGGCGCTGGCCAACTGGGTCGTGCGCTCGACAACGCGATTCTCGAGTTCGTGACGGTACGACTTGATCACCTGGTAGGCGACCGCGTTGTCGACGGCGTTGGCGATGACCTCGATCACCCGCTCGAGCAGACGATTCTCATCATCCGTCAACACACGGCCCGCGATGCCGACGCGAACGAGGCCGAGGGTGCGGTCTCCGTGCCGAATCGGCAGCTCGCGCAAGGTCATGCCGTCTACGTTCGCGCCGAACGATGTCGAAGCCCTGACGGAAACCCCATCTTGCGTTGCGTCGACGATCGTCTCCACTCGCGTCAGCGCGAGCCGTCGAGACAACTCGTGCGTGGTCGACGCGACGACTTGTTCGAGCGTTCGTGCTTCGTAAGCGGCCTGCGACACTTCGAGGAGAAGCTGAACGGTATTCCGCTCTTTCTCGAGCGCGCGGTTGACCTGGTGAAGCTCGAAGTACTTCTGCTTGATCTCGTCCTGTTGCGAACCAAGCTCTTTGAACGCTGCACCCGCTGCGAAGAACATCAGCAACGCGCGTTTGACGCGGGCGACGAGCGTCATCGAGAGCGGCAGCCGGATGCGATAGGTACCGATGCGTTCACCCAGAGTGAACTCCACGCTCGCATCGGGCAGGTCGAGAGCGCGCGGGTTCGCACGGAACACGCCCGCGTTCATGCGCATGAAGCCGGGGCTCGCCCGAAACCCCTCGGGGATCTTCAGCTGCATCTCGATCTCGTTCGGGCCGATGTCTTTGAAGCTCGACTCGACGATGGTGAACATCGCGTGGCCGAACCACCGGTGCACCGCCCAGTACATCGCACGCGGGCTCGTCACGAGCCCCAGCACCGAGCGCACGCCCTTCACGCTCGGAGCCTGCGAGAAGACTTGGCTGACGCTCTCGAGCTCCTGAGGACCGCCGACGAGCGACTCGAGTCGCTCAACGAGAGCGCAGAAGACGTCCCAGTCCACCCGGTTCGAGGAGTCTGCGATGTGCTCCAGTGAGACCGGGAGACCTTCGACGTACCGCGCCGGGTCTATGCCGCGTTGCTTGGCGACTTCGAACCACAACCACAACGCCTTGCATGAGACCTCTTTCACACATGCTCCTTACGTTTGACGGCTCCAGGTCACGACCGACGCCGCCCAGAGGAATCCGGCGCCACAAGCGTAGAGCAAGACCTTGTCGCCGGGCGCGAGATCGCCGTTCTCGACTGCCGCGTCGAGGTTCACGCCGATGTTGCCGGGCCCCATTCCCGCGTAGCGTGGGAACGTGTTGACGGACTTCGCGTGGGCAAGACCTGCTGCCTCGCGGCACGCCGCACTGAACCAGGAAACGGGCTGATGTGAATACCAGTGCGTGATGTCCTTCTTCTCCAGAGCCGCCCGACGCAGGACCGCCTCGACGGCCTCAAGGGCCATGTCGCAGGAGTTCGCGACGACCTCACGTCCGATGTCGAGGTGCCGGGAAAAGAGGTACATCGGCCCACCCGACTGGTACCAAGGCTGATCGTGTTTGGGTCCAACGCAGATCGCCTTGTTGTAAGCGCTGATGCTCTTGATGGCGTGACCTTCGAACCCGTATTGGCCCGGCACCGGGCCGAGCACCACGGCTCCTGCTCCATCACCGAAGTTGACGGCACCGGGGTCATCCGGGTCACCGAGGCGCGCCTGGGTCCCGGAGGACACCACGAGCACGTACTTCGCCTGGCCCATTCGAATCATCGCCTCGCCGACCATCAGGCCGCTGATGAACGAGGCGCAGCCCGAGTCCACGCCGAGCGTCTGCGCGCGGCGGGCGTCCAGCGCCGCCTGGAGAATTCCTCCGTTACACGGAAGCGGATTATCAGCCGGCAGGGAGTACACGATGATGGCGTCGAGGTCTGCGGGATCCATGCCGGCGTGGCGCAGCGCTTTCTTCGCCGCTTCGATCTCCATGTGCGATGGAGCGTACTCGGGCTCCAGTACGCGCCGTTCGACCGTGCCCCGGAACGGGTCGTTGTAGGTCTCGAGCATGTGCTGAAACTGAATTCGCTGCGCCGGGGACTTCGCCCTCGAGAGCAGCACTTCGGGGCTCGTCACGTCCTTCGCGCGACGCTCTTCGAAGCGCTCGCGAAACTGAGCCGGCCACCAATCATTGCGACGAACCGGCGCAGGGACGTACGAACCCACGCCGAGAATCCCGACTCGCTCTCCGCTCTTCATGTCTGCTCCTGTTGTGGGGACTGGGTGAAAACTAGCGGGGCTGCTCGACAATGAACTGAGCCGCCGCTCTCAGCGCGTCGAGGCGCGCCATTTTCGGCATGCGCTCGCTCACGTCGAAGTGGACGTCGAGGACGATCGGCCGTCGCTCACGCAGCAGCTCGCCGGTTCCGAGCTGCAGAATCTCGTCGGGGCGCCGCACCTCGACCGCGCGGGCGCCGATGCCACGCGCGAACTCGGTGACCGAGCCGCCGACGGGGAACTGAGGCGTGCGCCCGTAGATGCTGCGGTGGCCGTTCTCGACCATCCCGTAACAACCATCGTTGAGCACGAGGTAGACGATGTTGAGCTCGTTCTGAACCGCGTCGGCGATGTCCATGCCCGCCATGCCAATCGAGCCGTCGCCGCAGATGGCGACCACGGGGCGATTGGGATCAGCGAGCTTGGCGCCCAGCGCGGAGCCCAGGCTAGAGCCCATCGCAGCGAGACCCGACGACATGTAGAAGCCGTCAGGCTGGTCGAGCGTGAGGTAATGGACCGCCCACAGCGTGTGATCTCCAATGTCGGAGACGTAGACAGTCGACCGCGGCATGATCTGCTGAAGCTCCCACAGCGCGCGCTGCGGTTTGATCGGCGAGTCGGCTGCGACGAGCTCACGCGGATCGGTGTGAAGCGTGCGGCCGCCGCAGTTCCGGACTGGCCGTGCCGCAGGGGCGATCTCGGCAATTCGCCGGAGCAGGACGCCAGCCGAGCCGACGAGGCCGAGGTCTGCGGCGTAGTTCCGGCCGATCTGTGCGGAGTCGATGTCGATCTGAATGAAGGTCCCAGACGGCTTCAGGTCGCCCGACCAGCTGTTCGTTGCCAAGTCTCCGAAGGAGGTGCCGACAGCGAGCAGCACGTCGACGCCCTTGTGAAGGTACTCCGTCGCTGACGGGTGGCCGGCGAGCCCGAAGACGCCGAGCGAGAGCGGGTGCGATTCGGGGAATACGCCCTTGCCCTTCGGCGTCGTCGCGACGGGCACCTGGTAACGCTCAGCGACATCGAGCAGCCCACGCGGCCCCTCGTCCCAGCGGGCGCCAGAGCCCGCGAGGATGAGGGGGCGCTCGGCCGTCAGCAGGGCTTGCACCGCGGCATTGAGCGTGGAGCGGTCGACCTCGAACCGCGACTCGACGCTGAGGGACATCTTGGGCTGCGACGTGGTGGCGCCCTGCACGTCGAGTGGCAGAGAGAGAAACACGGGGCCGCGCCGGCCACTGCGGGCCGTCGCAATGGCCTTGCGCACGGCAGGCACGGCCGCATCGGCGCTGGTGATCTCGCTCGACCACTTGGTCACGTGCTTGAGCATCGCGACCAGGTTGAGGTGATAAGGGCTGCCCTCCTGAAGCGCCCCGCGGCCGTGGTTCTTCCGGGGAACTTCCCCGCCGAGAACGAGAACGGGCAGCCCATCGCAGAAGCACGAGGCAACGCCGGTGATTGTGTTGGTGACGCCAGGCCCTGAGGTGACGAGAACGACGCCCAGGCCGCCGGTGGCACGAGCGTAGGCAGCGGCCGAGAAAACCGCGGAAGCCTCGTGACGGGAGTTCACGACCTTGATGTCGGGAACGTCGAGCAGCGCGTCGTAGACAGCCGAGATCGCACCGCCTGGAACACCGAAGATCGTCGTCACGCCGGCATCGCGAAGCGCTCTGACGATCTGATCTGCGACCCTCACCCCCACGGCCGGCGTTTGCTGCGGAACGACAGACAACAACTGCGGCTGTGGGCTCAAGGAACTACTCCGCTGTGGCAAACGGATTTCTATCCGTCGTCACCAACTCCACGATGTCCGCGGGGGCGACTGGTTTCTTCAACACTGCTCGCGCACCGAGCGCGACCATCTTCTTCTCGACGTCAGTATCCGTGGTGCCGGTGACGACGATGACCTCGATGGCCTTCGTCACCTCGTTCTCTTTGATCCGCTTCAGAACCTCGTAGCCGTCGAGGTTCGGCATGTTGACGTCGAGGATCAGCGAGTCGGGCCGATCAGCGCCGATGCGCAGGAGCGCTTCGATGCCGCTGTCGAACGTCGTCAGATCGATCTTGTCCTTGTACGTGCGCATCGCGCGCGAGAACGACGTCAACAGGCCCTTGTCGTCGTCCACCATGTAGACCTTGCGAGGCCCCGCCCCGCGCAGTTGCTTGGGAACGAACATCCCCTGCTCTTTCAGGAACGCGAGCAGGTCCGCCGAGCGGATGCGGCGATGGCCGCCGGCCGTGCGGTACGCCGGCAGAATGCCGTCGTTCACCCACTTCACGACAGTCGAGGCGTTCAACTGCAGCAGCACGCCGACTTCGTGCGACGTCAACAGCGTATCCGGGTGAATGGGCTGACTCGCGTCCATGTCGTTCCTGGGTTTTTACAGGTTAGGTGAGTTCCAAAAGGTCGCCGCTAGTACCACGTGACTCGAAAAACTGGCAAACCCGCCTCTCTCACGAAACCGACCCCGTGTCGGCCGCGAGCGAGCACACATCAAGATCTGTTCCGACCTCGAAGCTCAACGATTGGCCACGGTTGGCCACATCACCGCGGGGTCTCGTTTCACCCGCGCGAGCGGCACTCGCGTTGCAACGCTTCGGCGCATGACGCGAACGACCGTGATGATCGTGGATGACGAGGCCCCGCTGCTCCGCGCGATGCAGCGCGTGCTCGGCAAGACGTTCGAGGTCATTCCCGCCAGCGGAGTCGCCTCAGCGGTCGAGGCGCTCTCAGCGAGCGTCTGCGCCGTGCTGACGGACTTTTCCATGCCTGATGGCGATGGGTTGGCGCTCACGAGAGCCCTCCGCGCGAAGGGGTTCAAAGGCCCCATCGCGGTGCTGTCGGCCGTCATCGAATGCGACGACCTGCAGGTCGCGCTGAAGGCCGGAGAGGTCCACGAGCTGATCAGCAAGCCATGGAAGTCGGCGGAGCTTGTGGACCGTGTGCGGGCCCTCTGCGACAGGGCCTCACCGGTGACCGCGGACCCGGCGGGTAGTGAGCGACCCGCCGCCTAGGGAGCCCTCTAGTTGCAGGGCAGGCAGTTGCTGGCGACGGGAATGCACTGAACCGAGCAAACGCTCGTCAACGGGTTCCGACACTGCACGCACTTGTCCCCGGCGGCGCACGAGGCACCTCCACCGCACGAGCACCCGCCGTTGGCGCAACGGTCGTTTTGCACCGTGTCGCAGGCGATGCACGCTCCGGGCATGCCGCAGTTCGGGAAGCCGAAGCAGGTGTTCGCGCCGCAGCAGCCTTGCGAACAGGTGGTGCCCGCAATCGCACAGGTGCAGGTCCCCTGGTCGTCGTTGCAGAACGTCATGGGGCTGCCGCAGCTGAAGCAAGCCTGTCCGGCAGTGCCGCACTGGAGCCTGGTGTCGCCTGGCAGGCAGGTGTCCCCGCTGCAGCAGCCCGTCGGGCAGCTCGCCGCGTTGCACACGCACTGGCCGCCGACGCAGAGCTGACCCGCGCCACACGCCGCTCCGGCTCCGCAACCGCAGGTGCCCTGCGGGGAGCAGGTGTCGGTCACTCCCGAGCACGCCACGCACGCTCCGCCACCGACTCCGCAGGCTGCCGCGTTGGGCGGCACCATGCACTGCGCTCCCATGCAGCACCCGTTCGAGCAGCTCGCCGCATTGCAGACGCACTGCCCGCCGACGCACTGCTGGCCTGCGCCGCAGGAAGCTCCGGTGCCGCAACCGCACTGGCCGGTGGGCAAGCATGCGTTGCTCACGAACATGTCGCAGGCCATGCAGGCCGCTCCCGGCGCAGCGCACGCGGCCGCCGAGGTCGGAGTGCACGCCGTACCGGCGCAGCAGCCGGCGTCGCAGCTCGCGACGTCACAGATGCACTGTCCGCCGGAGCACCGCTGCCCCGCCGCGCACGGCGCGCCGGTCGTCCCGCACACGCACGCCCCAGAGGCGCTGCAGCGATCCGTCTTCTGCGAATCGCACGCGGCGCACGCGACACCACCATCTCCGCAGGTGGGGAACGACGGCGTCACACACTGATCGCCCTGGCAGCACCCGCTCGGGCAGCTCGCTGGAGTACACGTGCACGCGCCCCCATCGCACTGCTGCCCCGCCCCGCACGCGGGGCCACTCCCGCACTTGCACGAGCCGCCCGCACAGTTGTCCGCCCGCGAGTCGCACGCCATGCACACGCCGCCGTCTCCACCACACCGTGCCGCGCTGGGCACGTTGCACGTGAGCCCGGTGCAGCAGCCGCCGGGGCACGAGAGCGGGTTGCAGCCTTCGCAGGCGCCTCCGTCGCAGTGCTGGCCGGCAGGGCACGCGGCGCACGCCGCCCCCGCCGAGCCGCACGAGAGATCCGTCCGCCCCAGCTCGCAGACGTCTCCATTGCAGCAGCCGGTCGGACACGCGCTCGCGGTGCACTTGCACGCGTCGGCCACGCACTCCCTGCCGGCGCCGCACGACGCGGTGCACGCGCCCCACGCTCCGCCCGAGCAGGTCTCGAGGTTCTGACACCCGCCGTCGCAGGGGCGCGTCATCCCATCCGTACACGCAGGCCCGGCGTCGGGCACCGGCATTCCGGCGTCGCGCGCCACACACGTTCCGAGCTTGCACAAGAAGCCCACGTCACAGTCCGCGTTGACGAAGCACGACTTGCCCGTCCCGCTGCTGCACTGCACCAGCGCGGCGACGGCGACGACGCCGACAATCCCCCAGACGATGCGATGCGACATGTAGAAGTCCCCTCCGACACGCGCGCATACCACGACCCACTGACATTTGACCCGCCGGTCACTTCTGACCCCGCCCTCGCAGCACACGCGCCGCAGGTTTGCCCGCGGCCCGCTGCTTGAAATCACCGAGCGGCACAATGCGCACTCTCCTGCTCTCGGCAATCCTGTTCATCGGCTGTGGTGGTCCCCTCGAGCTCGACGCGGACGAGGAGGCGCTCAAGTCCGCCGGCATGGTCGTGCGCACCAGCGCGACGCAGACCCGGCCGAAGTGGGCCACCTCGTTCGCGATCAACACGACCAACACGCTCTACGTGGCCGCGGAGCTGAAGACCTCTGCCGGACCGCACACCGTCGCGTTCGAGATCTACGAGCCGATGGGCAACATCTACCAGCGCAACGAGGTGGCGTTCTCCGGCTCGGGTCGCGTGTTCGACGCGATGCCGGTCGCCGGCACCTGGATCCAGACGTTCGCGATGACGGGCACCTGGCAGGTGAAGGTGTTCGTCGACGGAGCCTCCACTCCTTCCGGCACTGCCGGCTTCACCCTGAGGTGAGCACCATGAAGACGAAGCGAATTTTGTTGGTCGATGACGAGCCGCGCATCCTCCAGGCGCTGCGGCGCTCGCTGCAGTGGGACGGCCACCAGATCTTCACCGCGACGACCGGGCACGACGCGCTCGCGCTGATGGCGGCCGATCCGGTCGACCTGGTGATCAGCGACAACATGATGCCGACGATGACGGGCATCGAGCTGTTCGCCGAGCTGCACAAGAACTGGCCCGACACCGTGCGCATCATGCTGACGGGCCTGTCGGATCACGAAGTGGCGCTGCGCGCGCTCGAGAAGGGCGCGATCTTCCGCTTCCTCACCAAGCCGTGGGACGACGTCGACCTGCGCATCACCGTGCGCCAGGCGCTCGAGCACCGCGAGTCGAAGCTCGAGTCGCGCCACCTGCTCGACTTCATGGATCGCCGCCACACCGAGCTCGAGACGATCGTCGAGCTGGTGGCCCAGAAGGCGTGACGCCGCTTCGCGGCCTCACGTAGGCTCCACGGCGTGAAGTGGCGTCTCGCCGTGCCGTGGCTCGTGCTGCCCGTCGCGGCTGCGGCGCAGCTCACTCCCGAGCACCAGCTGGCGCTGACGTCGCTCCGCTCGGGAGAAAAAGAGCGCCTCGAGAAGGCGCTCGGCCCGCTCGACGAGCAGCCGTTCTACCGCGCGGCGTTCGACGTCGACCCCGAAGCGCGGACGGTGAACGGCACCGTCGTCATCTCCTACTTCGCGAAGGAGCGGCCGCTTCAACACGTCTACCTGCGCGTGACTCCGAACGCGGACCGTCCGCAGGCGGTGAAGCTGCAGCACGCGACGGTCAACGGCACGCCGACGCTGCTCGAGCAGCCGGAGCCGACGCTGTACCGCGTGAAGCTCGACCCCGTCGCGCTGCCCGGCACCGGCGCGACGATCGAGCTCCGCGTTCAGGCGAAGGTGCCTCAGGCGCCGCAGAACAGCGACTCGATGGAAGCCGACCCGGGGCTGCTCCACGCGCACAAGGCGGAGTACGGCGCCTTCCTCGCCGCTCCCGAGGTGATGTCGCTCAACGGCCTGTTGCCGGGCGTGGTGCCGCTGAAGGCGGACGGGACTCCGTTCGCGGGCCCCGCCGGAATGGGAGACCTCGCCTCGTACGAGCCGGCCCACTACCTGGTCAGCATCGAGGTGCCGCGCACGCACGAGGTCGTGTGCGCGGGCAACGCGCTCGGCGTCGTGCCGCGCCCCGACGGCCGCGTGCGGTACTCGTTCGGGCTCTCCGCCGCGCGCGACTTTCCGATCTTCGTGACGCGCGGCTACGAGAAGTCGACGCAGGAGGTCGACGGCGTCGTGGTCGAGAGCCACTACCTGGCGTCCGACTCGAACGCCGGCCGCCGCGTCGGCTCGTACGCGGCCAGCGCGCTCGCCGAGCTCCAGAAGCGGTTCGGGCCGTACCCCTGGCAGACGTTCCGCGTCGTCGAGGCCCGCCTCATCGGCGGCGCCGGAGGCATGGAGTTCCCCGGCCTCGTCTCCGTCTCCACCGGCCTCTACCGCGGCGCGGCCAACCCGCTCGCCGCGCTCGGGCTCGGCGGCTCGATGGCGCAGCTGGGGCCCCTGAAGGACATGCTGCAGGGGCTCGATCAGCTGATGGAGACCACGCTCGAGTTCACCGTCGCCCACGAGGTCGCGCACCAGTGGTTCGCGATGATGGTCGGCAGCGATCCCATCGGCGAGCCGTACGCCGACGAGCCGCTCACGCAGCATGCGGCGCTCCTCTACCTGGAGTGGAAGCACGGCAAGCGCGCCGCCGAGGCGATGCGCGACGCGCAGCTCAAGATGGCGTTCCAGTTCTTCCGCGCCACCGGAGGCCACGACGGCACCTGCGAGCGCGCGACCTCGGACTTCGAGACGACCGGCGAGTACGCGGCGCTGATCTACGGCAAGTGCCCGCTCTTGTTCGACGCCGTGCGCAAGCAGCTCGGAGACTCCACCTACCTGAAGGCGCTCCGCGGTTACGCCGACGAGAACCGGTGGAAGTGGGTGAGCGCGGACACGCTCTTCCGCGCGCTGGGGCCGAAGAAGGTGGAGAAGCTTCGCAAGCGGTGGTGGCAGGAGAAGAAGGGCGACGAAGACCTCGGCAAGTCCGAGGTCGCCGAGATGCTGCAGGGCATGCAGGGGGCTCAGGGCGGCGCGGGCGCAGGCCCCGGTGCGAAGCCGGGCGCGGTGGATCTCACGCAGCAGCTCAGCCAGGAGCAGCTCAAGCAGCTCGAGGAGCTGATGCGCATCCTCAACGGCGGCGAGCCGTAGGCTGCCGCTGGGGCTCAGTCGAACAGGGCTTCGACGAACTCCTTGGGCTCGAAGGGCCTGAGGTCCTGGACCTTCTCGCCGACTCCGGCCCAGGCGACGGGGACCTTCAGCTCGTCGCAGATGCCGATGATGACGCCGCCCTTCGCGGTGCCGTCGAGCTTGGTGAGCGCGATGGAGGTGACTCCGACGGCGTCGTGGAACTGGCGCGCCTGCGCGATGGCGTTCTGGCCGTTCGTGGAGTCGAGGACGAGCAGCACCTCGTGCGGAGCGCCCGGCTGCGCCTTGTCGATGACGCGGCGGACCTTCTTGAGCTCCTCCATCAGGTTCGCCTTGGTGTGCAGGCGACCGGCGGTGTCGGCGATGACGAGGTCGGCTTTCAGCTCGTTGGCCTTCTTCACCGCGTCGAAGACGACGGAGGCGGGATCGGCTTCGTCTTTGCCTTTGACGAGCTCGGCCTTGGCGCGCTCGGCCCAGACGTCGAGCTGCTCGGCGGCGGCGGCGCGGAAGGTGTCTCCGGCGGCGAGGACGACCTTCTTGCCCTGCGCGGTGGCCTTGGCGGCGAGCTTGCCGATGGTGGTCGTCTTGCCGGAGCCGTTGACGCCGACGACCATGATGACGTGCGGGGGGCCTCCGCCCTGGAGCGCGTGGTTGGCCTTGAGGTCGACGATGCGCGCGACCTCTTTGCGGATGACGCCCTTGATGGCGTCGGCGCTGCCGAGCTCGTTGCGCTTGGCTTTTTCGCGCGCGGTCTCGACGAGCGCGGCGGCGGTCTTCACGCCGATGTCGGCGGTGAAGAGGACCTCTTCGAGCTCGCCGAGGACCTTCTCGTCGATGGCGCGCGGGCTGGAGCCGAAGAGGCCGTTGAGCTTGCCGATGAAGCCCTCGTTGCGCGTGCGGGCGAGGCCCTGGGCGAGCGTCTGGCCGGCCTGCGCGGCGACGCGCTGGCGCTCGAGCTCTTCCTGTTCTTTGCGGCGGCGCTCTTCTTCTTCCTTGGCCTTCTGGAGGCGCTCCTGCTCGAGGCGGACGGCCTCTTCGGCCTCGCGCTTCTTGCGCTCTTTGGCCTCGGCCTCGGCGGCCTTCTCGGCCTGGTAGGCGGCCTTCTTGGCCTGCTCTTCCTGGGCTTTGAGCTGGGCGAGCTTCTCTTTGTCGGCGTGCTCCTGCTGGAGACGCTGGCGCTCTCGGCGCGCCTCTTCGGCGGCGTGACGGGCCTGCTCGGCCTCTGCACGCTTCTGGGCCTCGAGCTCGGAAGGGGGGAGCGTGACCTTCGGGAGCTCCTGCGGGAGCTGCTGCTGCTGCGCCTGCGGCTGCACGGGCGGGAGCGCTTGCGGCTTCTTGCGCCGGGCGAGGCTGAGGATGAGCGCGAGGAGCAGGACGGCGAACGCGGCGCCGCCACCGATGAGGATGTTCGGGTCGATGCCTTCGAGGAAGGGCGGGAGCTGGAGCTGAGCGACCATCGGTTTTTCCGGGCGCTTATCCCACGTTGTGTATAAGGGCGAGCCATGAAGCGATGGGGCTCATGGGTGATGCTGGCGGCGCTTGCCGGTGGCTGCATCGTGCCGGCGCCTTCGAGCGAGAAGGCGCCCGAGCGGCAGAAGGCGGCGGCTCCGGCGCAGCCGATCGAGGTCCGGAACGGGGCGATCTTCGAGGACAAGGTGGAGCTGATCGGGGCGCAGCTGGCTCCGGGGCGGGTGGCGCCCGGCGAGGCGCTGCGCGTGACGGCCTACTTCCGCGTGCTCGAGCAGCTGCCCGACGACTACATGATCTTCGTCCACGTCGAAGATGTGGATGGGCGGGTGGATCGACTGAACGCGGATCACGCCCCGATGCAGGGCGCCTACCCGACGTCGAAGTGGAAGAAGGGCGAGACCGTGAAGGATGAGTTCACGATCTACGTGCCCCCCGGCATGCCCGTGCGCGGGCTGAATCTGCTGATCGGGTTCTGGGATCCGAAGACCGATGCACGGTTGAAGCTGAAGAATGTTGATGCGGTCAGGCATGACAACAACAACAGGATTCTGCTGGCGCAGGTGCCGGTGCAGGGCTGAGACGGTTACTCTAAAGGTCGGATGCGAGGGCCGGACGACCTCAGACTCATGACGTTCGACGAGGCCGCTCGGCTGAATCCCGACGAACAACCGGGGGAACTCGATGCCGGACGGTGGATCCCGGTAACGAAGAACACGTGGGAGCACGGTCGCCTGATGGTCAGCGTCAGCACCTTGCTGAAGCTCTACGCCAAGCAGCGTCACGAGTGGAGCGTCGCCAGTGGGGACCCCGGCACGAAGCTGGGCCACGGACCGGACATCCTGCGAGGTCCAGACGTCGGTCTGATTCGCTCGGATCGTGTCCCGACCGGAAAGGGAGCCGCCGGCTGGCTCGAGGGTGCACCGGAGCTCGTCGTGGAGATCGCTGGTGATGCCCAGTCGACCTCAGTGCTGATGCGGAAAGCGGCAGAGTACTTCCGGGCTGGAGCGCAGATTGTGTGGGTCGTCGAGCCCGAGGCGAAGAGCGTGATCGTGCTGACTCCGCCGGATCACGTGCGCGTGCTGACCTCGAACGAGATGCTCGATGGCGGCACGCTGCTGCCTGGTTTCGCGTGCCGCGTCGCTGAGATCTTCGAGTAGCGCTGCTTAGGGGCAGGTGAAGGCGACGCCTGTGTTGCCAGTGTTTCGCGCGTCGTGTTGGTACTTCGGCCACGTTGCGGTCGCATCAAGGCCGGGCGAATCGACGATGTACGCCACGAGCCAGCCGGTCGTAGTCGCGAAGTAATAGATGCCGGTCGAGGCAGATCCAGTGCGGTTGCAGTCCAGCGTCGGGCTTGCGACAACAGCTCCGGTCACCGCAGTTGGCAGCGCCTTGAACCACTTCACAGCAAGGTTCTGCTGGTCGGCGGCGATGAGGTTGCCGTTGTTGGCCGTGGCATAAATGAGCCCCCCACTGCCCAGAACCGGCGTCGTCGCACCGGGAACCGTCCCCTCGGGGAACGGAAAGGTCACACTCGCCGGTAGAGTCACGGACGCTACCGACGTACCGGTCGCGTCGAATTTTCTCAGCGTTCCGGTTTCGCTCCCGGCGCCATCTTCGGTAATTGCGAAAAGCGAGGAACCGCTGCCAACGGCGACACCGCCGACGTCCCCCATCATTTCATAGCCGGTTGTGGATCCGCTGCCATCGCTATTGCGAACGAAGAGCCGTCCCCCGCCAGCCGTGCCGCGCCCGCCCGCGAGCTTCGTCCCGCCAGAGAATAGGCTGAGTCCGAAGACGGTTCCGGACCCGAGACCAGTGATGTCAGTTGGCCCACCGAAAACGGTCCCCATCCGAGTGAACCGCTTTACGACGCCTCCAGTAGCTGGGTACCAGAGCGACTGTCCATCGACTACGACGTTCCCCGGAAAAACCGCGCTCGCAGCCTGAGGAACGACGGCACTGATGATCAGCGGCGCACAATTGGTGCCCGGCCGCACGCCGATCAACTGCCGGGTGGTTGCGTCGCCGACGACGCCGACACCGTGCATCCCGGTTTGCCCATCGTCGAGGATTGCCAGACTCGAGACGTTTGTGGCGGAGGCTGCGCCGCAATTTTCACCCCCACTAAGAACCCGCAGGCCGCCGTTCGTCGTGAGGTAAAAAACACGCTGCGTGGTTCCATCGCTGCCGATGGCAATTCCACCTTCAACGGGACCTGCGTTGCTTTCTTGGCTGACGCTGCCCATGGGCGTAACCCTGAAGATGCCAACGGGATTGGCGGCCGACGGCAGGTACACATCGCCCATGCCATCAATCGCCGGGGCGCCCTTTAGCGACTGCGGCGCATTCGTCACCATCCGCGCCCACTTCCACCGTGTCACTCGGAACAACCCGGTCCGCATCGCGCTACCGAGGTTTCCCGCGTTGTCCTCGGCGTTCGCCACCACGTTCACTCCGGCGGCGAAGTCGCGCAGCGGCTGCGGACCGAGCGCCAGCGTGAACTCGCGACAGAATGCGGCGGCGCCACAGTTCGCTGCCACACCCGCGTCCCAAACCTCCACTCCGGCATCCACCGGCACGCTCACTGTGAGCGCAAACGACGTCGCGCGCACATCCGTCGAGGTAGAAGTGACACGGAGAGTCACAGTCTCGTCCTTCTTCACGACGGTGCCCGTCTCCGCAGGATCCATTCCCAGGAAGCCGCCGTCGCTTCCGTACGCAGGAGCACCAACGAGTTGCACATCGAACATCGGAGCGGCCGTGTCGTAGCGGAGAGTGATCTCGGCATTCGGTCCCGCGTCCCAGCCGGCGACGAATCGCTTGTCGCCGTCGGCACCGCTGAGGGGCCCCAGCATACCGACGAAGGCACTGCCCGACTTCGAGAACGTGAGCGCCTCGGACGTGTCCAAGCCGCGCACTGGAATCGAGGTCAAAGAAGATGCGACCGCGCCGCCATCAGCCTTGCTCACACGGACGCTTCCCGCCGTCGCCTGACCGCTGCGCAAGGTCGTCTGATTCGCGGGAGTCAACCACTCGACGCGTAGGTCTGCGGATGCGCATCGACCACCATCTGCAGTCGCAGTGCATTCCTCCCATGGCGAGCAGCTTGCTCCCGTACACGTGAGGCTACCGCCCCCCGTCCCACCGGACGCACCTCCGGTCCCGCCCCCCGCCCCGCCGCCACCACCCGCCCCGGCGTCACCCGCCACACACACGCCCTCAACGCACGCAGCCCCGTTCGGGCACGGCATCGTGTCCGAACAATCCAGCACCTGATCACACCTGCACCCGGCCACGGACCCAGCGACCACCAGCGCAAGAATCCTCTTCACGGCAGCACCCCGCTGACCGCCAACCCACCACCGCCGCCGATGAAGGCCACCGGGGCCACCGTCGTGGTCGGCTCCTCGGCGGGAGCGAACACGAACATCAGCACCGCGCCGAGCGCCGCGACGCCGGCCACCGCGCCCATCGCCGCCGCAATCGATGCCTGGCTCCGCGACGACTGCAGCTGGCCCAGCTGATCCCGATCCAGCAGCACTCCGTTGCTCACCGTCAGCCTGTCCGCCTGGCTCTTCGCCGAGACCGCGAGGCCGACTGCGACGCCGCCCGCCACCAGCGCGAACCCGCCCGCCACCAGCGATCCAATCCGCAGCGTCGACATTCGCGGCTCGGGCTTCTCTTCCGGCGGAGGCGGAGGCGGCGGCGCGTCCTTGATGATCACCGGCGGAGGATTCACCACCACCGGCGGCGGCGGATTCCGCATTCGCGGATCCGCCGGCAGCACGTCCGCCTTCATCCGCTCGAGCAGCAGCACGCGCAGCTGGTGCTTCAGCGCCACGTCGATCTTCACCGCGCCGGTGTCCGTCACCGCCACCGGGTCCGGCTGCTCCAGCAGCACCCGATCCGCATCCGCGATCGTCGCCGAGAGCTCGTACTCCTTGCCCAGCCGCTTCACCGTCACCGCCACGATGTAGACGGCCCGCGTCGCCAGCGCGACGCGCTCGAGGCAGTCGGTGCGCTCCTTGCCGCGCGGAGGACACTTGCCGCCCTCCTCCGCCAGCCGCTTCTCCACGTCCTCCGGAGCCACGAGCACGACCCGCTTCGTCTCCGCCAGAATCACCTGGACCTCTCGGTTGAGGTCGGCGACGAGCTTCGGGTCATCGACCCCTGGCGCGACGATGGGATGCACTGCCACGCGAACGCGCTCCTGCGCGAGCGCGGAGACCGAGGTCAGCACCGCGAACAGCGAGGCTCGAAACATGGGGCCGCGTTCTACTCCGCCCCCGGATCGCCGCCCAATTATTCAGAGCTTCTGCGACGCCCACGCCTGCAGCGCGCTCGTCGACGCGCGGCACTCTTCGCCCGTCGCCGTCCGATCGATGCGCGCGCGCAGCTTCGCCAGCTCTTTCAGCAGCGCGTCCTGCTCCTCGACCGGCACCTTCTTCCCCAGCACCTTCGTGCGCGCCTCGTCCGCCAGCTCGAACTGCGAGCGCCGCCAGCCCTCGAGATCCCGGCACTCGTCGTTCGCCTCGATCACCGGCGGCGGCTTCACGCTCGCCGTCAGCGTCGGCTTCGGCGGCGCCTTCGGCTTCGGCTGCGCCGTCGGCAGGCTCGAGAGCTCCTCGTCCGGCTCCATCGGACCAGGCGCAGGCGCCGGACTCGGAGGCGGAGCCGGCTCGACCTCGACCACCTTAGGAGGCTCCACCGGCTTCGGCGCCGGCGGAGGCGCGACCGTCTCCACGGTCTGCGTTCCTCTCGGCCAGAACGCGAAGAGCAGCAGCAGCACCGCGACGACCGCGATGCCGAAGAACACGGGGCGGCGCCCCCCGCCGGCCTTCAGCTCCTTCTCGAGCTTGTCGGCGGTCGGAGTCCGCAGCACGGGCTCCGTGTGAATCATCTTCGGATCCAGCGGAGGCGTCGGCGCATCCGGCTCCGCCATTCGGAACGGCGCCGGCACCACCAGCATCGGATTCGGGCGCTGCACCGTCGCCTCGGCCTGCAGCTGGCGCGTGAGCCGCTGCACCTGCTGCCGCACGAGCTCGGCGGACGGCGGCCGCCGCTCGGGATCCTTGTCGAGCAGCTGCATCACCAGATCGTAGAGCGCGTCGGGCAGGTTCGAGACCCGCCCCGACAGCATCGGCGGAGTCTCGTACACGTGCTTCTTCAGCATCTCGACGACGCTGTCGGCCTTGAACGGCAGCGTGCCCGAGAGCATCTCGAACATCATCACGCCGAGGCAGTACAGGTCGGTGCGCGGCGTCGGAGCCAGCCCGCGCGCCTGCTCCGGCGCGATGTACTCGGGAGTCCCCGCGACCAGCGACGCCTTCGCCAGCGGCCCTTCGGCGACCTGCGCGAGCGTCACCGGGTTCTGCTTCGCCAAGCCGAAGTCCAGCAGCTTCACGATGCGCTCGCCCGTCGACTGCACCGCGAGGAACACGTTCGACGGCTTCAGGTCGCGATGGACGACGCCGCTCTTGTGCGCCGCCGACAGCGCGTGGAGGATCTCGTCGACGAGCCCGAGCACCCGCATCGGAGGCATCGGCGCCTCGCGCGCGATCACCGCCTCGAGCGAATCGCCGTCGAGGAACTCGGTCGTCATGTACTGCCGGCCGTCGGGCGTGTTCCCGAAACCGATGATCTCGATGATGCCTCGGTGCTTGATCGCCGAGAGCGCCTGCGCCTCTTTCAGGAAGCGGTCGGTCTGCTCGGTGTCCGCGGCGAACTCGGGCTTGAGCACCTTGATGGCCGCGAGCCGACCGATGAGCGGGTGCTTGGCGCGGTAGACGACTCCCATGCCGCCGGCCGCGAGCGGCTGCTCGACGACGAAGTCGCCGAGGCGCTGGCCGATGAGGGGATCCGTGACAGGAGCGGGCATGGGCTGCGTCGTCATGCGGCGCGGATTGTCGGTGAAGACGGCGCCCGCGTCGAGAGCGTCACAACAGGTGAACGAAGGTTGCCGGCTCACATATTGTTCGGCGCCTATGGGGAGGGTTCTCGTCGTCGTGACGTGCAGTGCTGTGCTGGTTGCGTGTGGCAGTTCTGCGCGCAAGTGCAGCGAAGGCTGCCTCGATGGGGCAGTCTGTGACACGACCACGCAACTCTGCGTCAGCGCGGGCAACGGCGGAGGCTCCGCTGGCTCCGGAGGCAATGCCGGCGGCGGCGAGGTGACCGGCGGAGGCGGCGGCTCCGGCGGGAATGGCGGCGGGACGGCGGTGTGTAGCCCGGAGTGTTCTGCAGCCAGCGAGTGCGTGAACGGGAGTTGCGAGGCACGCTACGTACGCCTCGAGCTGTTTGCACCCTCGCGCGTTGGGCGCGGCTTTGGTGAGCTCTCCGCCCGCCTGGTGGCCGCTCCCATGCGGGCCCCGGCTGACCCCTCTGTGCTCACCCTGCTGGTCGATGCCGGCGTGCTGCGGGACCACGCAGGCCAGCCAATCGCCTCGATGGTCCGCGTCGACGCCGGCGAGTACCGGACCATGGCCACCTTCCCTGCCGTCGAAGGTCCCATCCAGCTGTTCGCCGTCTTCGAGGACGCCGGCCTCACCGGAGCGGCGACGACGTACGTCGACGTGACGCCGCCCCGCCCGGTCGTTGATCTCGCCGCACCGCCGATGCGGACGCTTCGGGTGGACGGCGGTTACACCGAGGTCGATCCGCAGTCTCCAGGTGCGTTTCGCCGCAACGACCGCGTGAGCATAACGATCGATGTGCCCGACCTCGACGTCGTGGCGCCGAGCATTTCGATGTTGACCGCCGGAGGCGGGCTTCAGCCGCTCGGCGTCCTCGATGCGGGATGTACGAGCCGCTTCGACGGTGGGACCTGCTGGCGACGCCAGGTCGACCTCTGGCGCCACCCGATGAACGCTTATCACGATCAAGCAGCGTTCCTCGTCAGTGTGTCCGACGACCTCGGAAACGGCACGACGGCCGACGGCGGCTTCGTGAACATCACGCGCTTCGGCTGGTCGAAGCACGCGCCCGGTCTAATTGAAAGCCTGGCGCTCACAAAGACCGGAGAGCTCGCCTTCTTGACGACGACCTCGACGGCGGCACCGAATCTGACGACTTGGCATCCCGATGGTCGCGATCGCTGGACCGTCGGTTCCGCGGGCGGAGATTCGTTCGGCAGGTACGTCACGGTGGGCTCGCAGGCCGACGAGCGCATCTACGTGACCACGGTCGATGCGACGCTTAATCGCATGGAGAGCAGCGCGACGAACTCACGCACGCCAGGAATGGCGATCTCCCCACTCTTCAACATCCAGGCTGTCAGCATCACTTCGGCGCCGGTGATCTTGAACCTCGGAGGAGAAGAGGTGCTCTACGCTGCGACGCAAGAGTCGCTCATCACACCACGCGTCGAACTCCACGCCTGGAAGCGCAGCAATCAAGCCGTCTGGTCGGTGGATGCCGGCATCGCCGGAGCCTTCCTTGATGGACTCGTCACGGACGGAACACGAGTGTTCGTGCCGTCCTTTTCTTCCGCTGGGCCTGTCGACGTCATCCCCTTTACGTTCGCGAGCGACGGCTTCTTCCAGGAGATCAAGCCACGGATTCAGGTGCCCGCTGGCGTGGTGAGCGCCGCCGTCTGGCAGACCGACCTGCTGTACCTTGGACTCATCGGGTCGCCCAGCGGCCAGCTCGTCCCCATGTCCGGGACGGCGCTCCTGAGCCCTGCCGTCAGCGTACCCTTCGAGCGACCGGTGGTGCTTGCTGGCGCGAACGCGCTCTTCATCAACAGCGGCGCGCCGACCTCCGGGATGTCGCTCTGCCGGCTGCCCGCCGGGACGACGCTGCCCAGCTGCGTCGCCGCCGGCAGCTACGCAGTTCCCATCCTCGGAGCTGCACCGGCGGGCGGAGCGCCTGTCCTGTACGTCGCAGCCTACGACGTGCCCACGGTGCGCTCCGGCTCGCGCATCCGCGCCATCGATTCGGCGAGCCTCACGGTCCTCTGGGAAACACCCATCGCGCTCGGCGCGACGGCTTTCGCTCCGTGGTCGATCGACTGCGCTCGCGGTGGACCTGGCGTCCCCGGTTCCCCGGGTGTCTTGTACGCCGCCGAGGGCGCCTCGCGGATCACCGCCATCATCGTCGACTCCCCGGGCGTGGACGGTACGGCGCGGTGGCCGATGCTGCAGCACGACCCGCGCAACACGAGCAACTCGCTCACGCCCCTAACCGACTTCTACTGCCCGTGAGTTGGTAGGCTCCCGCCCACGTTGGCGAAGCCGCCGAAGCCCTCCAGAAAGCCGCCCTCACCGCAGCGGGTGCGCTTCCCCGCGATGCTGCGCGTCGACTACACGCTCGATGAGCGCACGACGTTCTCGTACACGAGCCGCATCGGGCCCTGGGACATGGTGTTGCGCGGCGCGCGCGGCTTCTCCGAAGGAGCCGTGCTCGACTTCAAGGTCGGCGTCAGCAAGGACAAGCCGCTCACGCTCCGCGGCACCATCGCGGACACCGCCTTCGACGGAGTCGAAGACGATCTCCTCGTCGTCTTCGAGACCTCGCAGGAGTCCGCCCTCAAGAGCCTCAAGAAGACCCTCGAGCAGCAGTACGTCGCGAAGCTCGAGGAAGACGTCGCCCGCAGCCTTCGCTCGGTGGAGAAGGTCCAGCTGCTCAGCCAGTGGTACCGCGAGGCGGGCCGCTCCGACGAGGCGCTCGAGCTTCACCGCAAGGCGTGGCACGCCAACCCGCAGTCGCTCGCAGCCTGCGAGGCCTTCACCGCCCTGCTCTCCGAGCGCGCGCGTGAAGACGGAGCGCTCGAGTCGCTCGTCGACGAACTCACCTCCGTGCTGGAGGACGGCAAAGCGCTCGGCAAGTCCCAGGTGCTCGACGACGCCGCGGCCGAGCTCTCGCGCATTCGCCGCGAGCGCGAGCGGCGCCGGCGCGAGGCCGAAGAGGCCGCCGCCGAGGCTGCCCGCAAGGCGCAGGAAGAGAAGCTCCACCGGCTCAAAGAGAAGATCCACGCCGAGGCGCAGGCCGCCGCCGAGGCCGCCGCCGCGAAGCGGCTTCAGCAGGCCGAGCGCGAGCTCAAGCTGCAGCTCACCGAAGCGCAGAACGCCGAGGCCGAGGCCAAGAAGGCCGCCCGCCGCGCTGCCACCGAGGCCGACGAGCTGCGAGGGCTTCGCGCCGCGGACGCCACCCAGCTCGAGCGGCTGCAGCAGAAGCTCGAGACGCAGGCGCACAAGCACGCCGACGAGAAGCGCGAGCATGCCGCCATCGTCGAGGCCTACGAGGCGCGGCTCAAAGAGGCCCAGGCGACCGACTCCGAAGCTCGCCGCGCCGCGAAGAAGACGCTCGCCGAGCTCGAGGCGCTCAAGGCCGCGCGCATCGAAGAGGCGCGCGAGCGCGAGAAGCTCGAGGGCCGATTCGAAGAGCTCAAAGGGCGCCTCGCCGACGAGCGCGCGCAACGCCAGAAGCTCCTCGACGAGCTCGACGCCAAGCTGAAAGACGCAGCCTCGACCGAGGCGGAGTCGAAGAAGCTCGCGCGCAAGGCCGCCGCCGACGCCGACGCCGTCCGCGCCCAGCTCGAAGAAGAGCGCACCGCCCGCGAGAAGCTCGAGCAGAAGCTGGAGAAGCAGCTCGCCCGCTCGGAGGAAGACCGCGCCGGCCTCGACAAGCTGCGCGCGGGCCTGGAAGCCCAGATGAAGGAGGCGCACGCCGCCGAGGCCGAGGCCAAGAAGGCCGCGCGCCGCGCCCAGGGCGAGCTCGACGAGGCGAAGGCGACGCTCGCGGTCGAGAAGGCGAACCTCCACAAGCTCGAGGACCGGCTGCAGAAGCAGGCGAAGGCGCTCGCCGACGAGAACCAGGCGCTCGAGGCTCAGCGCGCCGCCGCCGAGACGCGGCTCAAGCAGGTCGGCGCCGCCGAGTCCGAGGCCCGCAAGTCCGCCGCCGCGGCGCAGGCCGAGGTCGCCCAGCTGCGCGCGGCCGCCGAGGCCGAGCGCGCGCGTGCGCTGAAGGAACGGGAAGATGTCGAGCGCCGCTCCGCTGCGCTGAAGGAAGAGGCGCGGCAGCTCGATGAGCTGAAGCGGCAGTTCGAGGCAAGGCTCGCCGAGGCCCGCTCGGGCGCGGCGGCGACACAGGCCGTGCAGGAAGCCTGGGTCGCGAAGGTGAAGCGCCTCGAGGCCGAGCACCAGGTCCGCCTCGAGGCGGTCGAGGCCGATGCCCGCCGTTCGGCCGAGGACGCGTTCGTCGAGAAGCTGCGCAAGCTCGAGGCCGCGCACCAGACCCGCCTCGCCGCCGCAGAGACCGCCGAGCGCCAGGCCCGCGCCGCCGCCGACGCCGCTGCGGCCGAGACGCTCGCCGCACGCCACGAGGCCGCTGCCCTGAAGGCCGCCGCCGACGAGGCCCGTGGCCATGCCGAGGCCTCGCGCGCCAAGGCCGCGGAGCTCGCCGCGCAGCTCCAGGACACCGAGTGGCGCTTCGGCCGCGAGCGGCAGGAGCACGAGGCCGCCCTCGGCCGTGAGCGCGAGAAGCTCGCGACCGAGGCCTCCGAGCGAGAGACGCTCGCTCGCAAGCTCGAAGAGCTGCGCGCCGCCTCCCGCGCCAGCGTCGAGGCCGCGCAGAAGAGCGAGGAAGAGGTGCGGGAGGCGCTCCGCACCGCCCAGGCCGAGATCGAGACACTGCGGGGCCGGCTCACGGAGGCGAGCGCCGCGACGTCCGAGCTCGAGCGGTCGCTGTCGCGCGTCGAGGCGGAGCTGTCCGCCGAGCGCGAGCGCCGCACCCGCCTCGAGCGCGATCTCGCCACGCGCGGTGAGGAGCTCGACCGCGCTCAGGCGGCTGCGCGCGATGCCGCGGCGAAGGCGCGCGCCGATCGGGAGGATCTCGAGCGCAAGGTCGAGGCCCTCGGCACGCGCGCCGACGAGCTCGAGCGCGAGGCGCAACGACTCGCCGGGCTGCGGGAGGCCGAGAAGAAGGAGTCCGAGCGGCTCGCCCGCGAGAAGGACGCGCGCGTCGACGAGGCCGGCGCCGCCGAGCGGGAGGCGCGGGAGGCCGCGAGGCACGCGCGCGAAGAGGCCGACGAGCTGCGCCGCAACGTCACGCTCGAGCGCCAGCAGCTCGACGAGCAGACCCATCTCTTCCAGCAGCAGCGCGCGCGGTTCCTCGAAGAGCGGCTCGACTTCGAGGCGTTTCGCGCCAACGCCCAGTCGCAGCTCCACGTCTCGGAGGAGCGGCTCAAGTCCCTCGAGGCCGAGCTGCAGGCCCGCGAGCGGGAGCTCGAGCAGCGCCGCGAGGCCGAGGCCGCGCAGCAGAAGGCCGCCGTCGCCGAGCTCACCTACCGGGAGACCAAGCTGCGGCACGTGGAGCAGGCTCACAAGCAGCTCGCTCCGTCGATCTGGGGCGGAGACGCCCCGGAGGGAGACCCGCTGGCCGCCGCGCTCAGCCGCGTCGAAGAGCCCGCTGCGAAGGAAGAGTCCGGTGACGATCCGTTCGCCGCCGCGATGCAGCGGTATCAGAAGGAATGACCCTCGGCAGGACGGGCCGCGCGGGCGCCGTCGATGCGACGCACGTTCGACGCCGACGTTGTCGCAGGCGTCATCCCAACTGACCCAAGCGCCCCGGCGGGCGGGGGCGCGAGGGTAAGCGGCACTACGAGAAAAGGTCGGTACTTCCTCGGTGAGAAGTACCGACCTTTTCTCGTAGTGCCGCAGACACCCGCCCCGCCCGACGGGCCCTCATACGGACGTCGCTCGAAGCGGTGCAGCAGCTTCACGTGTCGTCATGGCAATCGTCGGCAGCGTGCCGCCGTGATCCGGCGTCCGGTGCGCGCAGAACGAGTCAATCTGCGAGCGGCCGTACTCGCAGGCCGCTGAAAAACGGCTGCACGGCCCGATCTCTTCGTTGCCGGCTCCGGTCCGTGCCCACGTACCAGACGACGTACGCTCCGCGCGGTCCTCTCCGCCGACTCGACCTCGGGCCGTCGCTCGTTCACAGCAGCCTGCTGGCGGAAGTTCGTGCGCCGCTGGGCCGCCGAATCATCCCCGCTGGCGGCGCCTTGCCAGCGGGGCGCCTCGACGGCCGATCAGCGCACGACTTCCGGGCTGCCGTACTAGGCTCGCGCGCCCATGAGCGGCGAGTCGATGATCAGCGACACGTCGATCGTCCCGGCGACCGTCGGCGGACCCGACGAGAGCCTGCGGTACGACCGGTGGGGCTCGGCGCTGCTGCTCTCCTCGGCCGCGGCGACGCTGAGCTTCGCGCTCGTGCTGCCGGCGCCGCTGTCGACGTTCGCGATCGCGGCGGCGGTCGGCCTCTGCGCCTCGGGCGTGTTGCTGCCTCCGGTGAAGTCGCTCGAGCGGCGCGGAGACGCACCCGTCGTGATGTTCCTCGCCGTCGCGCTGGTGCTCCACGTGGGCTCGCTGCTCACCGGCATCCAGACCGTCGCCACCGCATTCCCGCTCGCCGCGGGCCTGTTGCTCGCCGGCTCGAACCTCTCCCCGGTCCGCTGGCTCGGCCGCGCGCAGGTGCCGCTGCTGCTCGGCGTCTATCTCGTCTTCGCGGTGCTGGCGGTGCGCGAGTCCACCGCGGTGGTGAGCCCGCTCGACCGCGGCGTCGACGCGCTGCTCTCGGGCCAGAACCCGTACACGCACGGCTTCCGCGAGATGCCGGTGCTGCTCTTGCTCGGCGCACCCGCCCGCCTGCTCGGAGACGTCCGCTTCGGCCTCGTCGCGGCGACGGCCGCCGCCGCCGCCTGCATGGCGGGCTCGCGGCCGGGCCGCGCGGGGGCGGTCTCCGCGGGGCTGCTCCTCTTTCTCCCCGCGCAGCTCATCGCGGTGAAGGACGCCGGCGTGGAGCCGTTCATCACCCTGCTCCTCGCGCTGACCGTGTTCTGCGCGTGCCGCTTCCCGCGCACGGCGCCGTTCATCCTCGGGCTGCTGCTGACCGCGAAGACGTACCTCGTGCTCGCGGTGCCGCTGGTGGTGCTGCTCGCGTCGCTGAAGCTCTCGGCGCGGACGGTCGCGGGCCTCGCCTGGAAGGTGCTGCTCGCCGCCGTGCTGGTGACGGTGCCGTTCGTGGCGTGGGACGCGTCGGCGTTCTCGAAGGCGCTGATGGAACCGAGCACCATCGTCGCGGGCATGAAGGCGCCGACGGTGCTCGGCTGGCTGACGCTGCACGGCGTGCCGCTTCCTTCGTGGCTCGCAGTCCCGCTGGCGCTGATGGCGATCACCATCGTGCTGTGGCGGGCGGCGCGCACTCCGTCGGGCTTCGCGGCCGGCGTGGCGCTCGTGTTCGTGACGTACTTCGCGTTCAGCCCCGAGGCCGTCGCCTCGCAGTACGCGTTCGTGCTCGCGGCGCTCTACATCTCGGTCGGAGCGACGGGCCTGCCCGGCGTGATGGCAGAGGCGACGGAGATGAAGTCTTTCTATGTGAAGCGGTGAATGCTCCCGCTCTCCATTCTCGATCTCGCGTTCGTCGCCGAAGGGCAGCCCGCTGGTGAGGCGCTGCACGGCTGCGTCACCTTCGCGCAGCGCGCCGAGGCGCTCGGCTATGCGCGCATCTGGTACGCCGAGCACCACAACATCCCCAGCATCGCATCGTCGGCGACGAGCGTGCTCATCGCGCACGTCGCGGCGCACACGCGGAAGATTCGCCTCGGCGCCGGCGGCGTCATGCTGCCGAACCACGCGCCGCTCGTCATCGCCGAGCAGTACGGGACGCTCGCGGCGCTGCACCCAGGCCGCATCGACCTCGGCCTGGGCCGCGCGCCCGGGACAGACCCGGTGACGCTGCGCGCGCTGCGCGTCGACCCGATGGAGGCGGAGTCTTTCCCCGACGACGTGCTCGAGCTGCAGGCGTACCTGGGCGAGGAGTCCCTCGTCGAGAACGTCGAGGCGACTCCGGGCCGGGGCACGAAGGTGCCGCTCTACATCCTCGGCTCGTCGCTGTTCGGAGCGCAGCTGGCCGCGGCGCTGGGGCTGCCGTACGGGTTCGCGTCGCACTTCGCGCCGGCGGCGCTGGAGCAGGCGGTCGCGCTGTACCGCGCGCGCTTCCGCCCGTCGAAGCAGCTCGAGAAGCCGTACGTCATCGCGGGAGTGAACGTGCTCGCCGCCGACGACCGCGCGACCGCCGAGGCGCACTTTCGCCGCGTGCGCATCGGCCGGACGAAGGCGCTGCTCGGCCGCGGCAAGAACTGGAGCGACGAGATGGCCGAAGCCGTGCTGCAGTCACCCGCCGGCCGCGGCCTCGAAGAGATGGCGCGGTACAGCGCGATCGGCACGGGACCCGAGGTGAAGGCGTACCTCGAGGACTTCGCGAAGCGGGCGCAGGCGGACGAGCTGATGACGGTGCACGCGGCTCCGAGCGTGGAGGCGAGGGTGCGGTCGCTCGAGGTGCTGGCGCAGGCGTGGGGCCTTCAGCCCTGACAGGCGCAGCCGGGCCCCTTCCGGCACGTCTCGTTCCAGGGGATGCAGCTGTCGCCGCAGGCCTTCGAGCTGCTGCACACCTTGCAACAGCCCGGCGGCTTCCGCTTCGGGCGGGCCTCCGCGGTGAACGCGCCGAGGCCGGCGCCGATCAGCGCTGCGAGGCCGGCGGCGGCGAGCGCTTGTCGCATGCCCGCATCTTCCCAAACGCCTGGATGAAACGAAAAACCGGAGCAGCCCTGTAAGCCGGGTTCTGTCCCGCCCCTTTCGGAGCGGCGATGCACATTCGTCTAGGCCTGCAGTTGCCTGCAGGCTCGAGCGAGCAACCCGGGAGCGACCGGGCCAGTCATGCTCCCCTATTGGCTCTTGCTCCAGGTGGGGTTTGCCGTGCCGCCCGACTCACGCCGAGCGCGGTGCGCTCTTACCGCACCGTTTCACCCTTACCGGCCCTTTCGGACCGGCGGTCTATTTTCTGTGGCACTGTCCTGCGCATCGCTGCGACTGGCCGTTGGCCAGCACCCTGCCCTATGGAGCCCGGACTTTCCTCCCGCCACCCCGTCCTGCAGTGACCGGCGTGCATCCAGGCTGCTCCGGTGAAAACCACCTACCACACGACTCCCTGCGCTTCACCTGACCGCTCATGATCCGCATCGACGGCGAGCGCTTCGCCGACGAGCGCGGCCGCACCCGCCTCCTCCGCGGCGTCAACCTCGGCGGCAGCTCCAAGCTGCCCTTCCGCGGCGACAGCTTCGTCGGCCGCCCCTTCCCCCTCGACGAAGCCGACGAGCACCTGCGGCGGCTGAAGTCCTGGGGCCTCACCACGCTGCGCCTGCTCACCACCTGGGAGGCCGTCGAGCACGAGGCCGAAGGGAAATACGACTCCGACTACCTCGACCACTTCGAGGCCATCGCCGCCCGCGCCCACGAGCTGGGCTTCGACGTCTTCCTCGACTTCCACCAGGACGTCTGGAGCCGCTTCAGCGGCGGCGACGGCGCCCCGCGCTGGACCCTCGAGGCCGCCGGCTTCGACGTCGACAACCTCCACGCCACCGGCGCCGCCTTCCTCGAAAGCCAGCACCAGGGCCCCCTGCCGCGCATGATCTGGCCCACCAACGCCGGCAAGCTCGCCAGCGCCACGATGTTCACGCTCTTCTTCGGCGGCGACACCTTCGCCCCGAAGACGCAGCTTCAAGGCCTCCTGCGCTCCCGCTTCTTCGCCGCGGTCGAGCAGGTCGTCCGGCGCGTCGAGAAATACGTGTTCGCCGTCGACCTGCTCAACGAGCCGTCTTCCGGCTACATCGGCTGGAAGGATCTCACGAAGCCCGGCGCGCCCGTCGAGGTCGGCGCGATGCCGTCTCCCCTCCAATCGTTCGCGCTCGGCATGGGCCAGCCGCTGGACATCGACGTCTACCACCGCGGCTGGCTGGGCCCGCGCGTCGTACGGCAAGAGCGCGTGAACCCGCGGGCCTTGAAGGCCTGGAAGGGCGGCTGCCTCTGGCTCGAGCACGGCGTCTGGGCCGAAGGTCCGAAGCTGCTCAGGCCCGACCACTTCCTCAAAGGCGACTTCGCGAACGACTTCTACCGGCCGTTCCTCGAAGAGGGCGCCAGGCACCTGCGCGGGCTGCCGCTGATGATCGAGACGGAGCCGTTCAAGCAAGGCCCGGCGTGGCCCTCGCGCGCTCCGGCGATCTGGGCGCCGCACTGGTACGACGGCTTCGCCCTCTTCTTCGTCGACTACCGCTCGTGGCTCGCGGGCGACGCGTTCACGCAGCGGCCGGTCTTCGGGCGCTCGCGCATCCGCAAGAGCTTCGCGCGCCAGCTCGGGCGGCTCGCCCAGGACGCCCGCGAGCGCGGCCTGCCGCTCGTCGTCGGAGAGCTCGGCGTCCCCGGCGTCCTCCCCGCCGCGGCGATGGACCGCACGCTCACCGCGGTCGAGGACGCGCAGGTGTCGGCGACGATCTGGAACTACACCGCCGACCACACGCGCGCGAAGGGCGACGGCTGGAACGGAGAGGACTTCTCCATCTTCTCGCGCGAAGGCCGCGACGTGAGCGCGGCGGTGCGGCCGTACCCGCGCGCGATCTCCGGCCGCCTGGTGCGCTACGGGTTCGACCTGAAGACGAAGCGCTTCGAGCTCGAGGTCGACGGCGACGGCGGAGAGACGGAGGTCTTCGTCCCCGCCCTGCACTACCCGAACGGCGTCGCGGCGAGCGACGAGGTGCGCCGCGACGAAGACCTGGTCATCTGGCGCGCGCAGGGGCTGAAGCGGCTCGTGCTCGTTCCAGCACCAGCTTCACCCACGTGACGGCGTTCTTGCGCCGCGAAGGCTCGACGAACGCGACGGGCATCGACACCTTCGGGTCCGTCCACACGGTGTGCGTCACGGCCGTCTCTCCGTTGGCCTTGGGCTCGAACAGCCAGCTCGAGCGCATGGCCTCGATGCGGACGTGATCGTCCCGCGGTGGCACGGCCTCGTCCTTCACCGCGTCGACGAAGACGCGGCACGCTCCGTTGGGAAGCCGCTCGCGGCGATCGCGGACGACGATGTCGCGATCGGCGACGATCGGCGCCGACATCTGGTCGTAGTGAACCTGCTCGTCGGGCCCCTCGCGCAGCGCGCGCCGCGACTTGAGCGACGGCTCGCTGGCATCGAAGCCCTTCGGCCCGAACGCGGCGTCGCACAGCGCGTTCACCGGCAGCTTCACCGTGGTCGTCGCGCGCAGCTCGCGGTGCGCAGACCCTTCGACGTCGCGGGCCTCGATCACGATGCCATCGTCACGATCGACCTCGACCCACGCCGGATCCGCCTGGAGGACGAAACGGATCAACACCACGGGCGTCATGGGATGAACTATAGGTTTGTTGCACCTCAAACAATGTTCCGGTGTCCAAAACGCGACGGGAAGAATATAGAGTGCGCCCTGTTGGCGGCCGCATGTGAGGGTGTTGCCTCCCATGGCGCCCGTCACAATGACGTACCGCTGAACCAGCAGAGTCCTGCATTTACAACATGAGCGCGCTCAACTACTCGCGGCCGCTGTGCCTCCTGTTGCTGCTCGGAGGCGCAGCGCAGGCGCAGACCGTCCACTCCCTGACGCTGCGTGACGCCCGTGCGCGTGCCGACGCAGCGGCCCTCGATTCCCGCCTCGCCGCGACCCGCATCGGTGAGGCCGAGGCCACCCGCGTCGGCGCGGGCGTCTGGCTGCCCGTCAACCCGATGGTCAACTTCGACGGCCGCTACTCCGGCAACCAGCAAGGCGTCACCGTTGGCCGCAACGAGTTTGGCTACGGCGGCGGCCTCAACTTCCTCTTCGACGGCTTCGGCGCGCCCAGCGCGCGCATCCGCGAGGCCGAGCAGCGCGTCGGTGCGGCGACCGCCGAGGCGGTGCGCGTCAAGCTCGAGGCCCGGCTGCTCGTCACCATGTCGTACGTCGGCACCGCGCTCGCCCGAATCCAGATGGAGCACGCGAAGGAGAGCATCACCCTCGCCGAGCGCCTCGTCGCCGCAGCCCGCGAGCGGCAGGCCGCAGGCGCCGGCAGCGCCGTCGACGTGACGTCGGCCGAGGCCGAGCTCGCCGAGCGGCGCGCGCAGCTGCAGGCCGCGATCGGCACCGAGACGCTCGAGCAGCTCCTGCTCCGCGAGCTCGCCGGCATCCCCGCGCGCGGAGACCTCGCGCTCGGCTCCGACATCTCCGAGCCGGCCGCGGCGCCCGAGACCGAGCGGCTGCTGGCCACCGCGCGCGAGCAGATGCCCGATCTCAAGGTCGCCTACGCGCGCCTCGCGCTGCTCGAGGCCGCGCACGAGCGGCTCGGCCGCGAGGCGCTGCCGAAGCTCGGGGGCTACGTGGGCGTCGACACCGCTCCGGCATCGCCGACGTTCGGCCTGCTCGGCCTGCAGATGGAGGTCCCCGTCGCGCAGCGCAACCAGGGCCCGCGCGCGGTCAACATCGCCGAGCAGCGCACCGAGCGCACGCGCATCGACTTCATCATCGAGCACCTCGAGCTCGAGGTGACCCACCACCGCGAGGCCCACGAGGCCGCCCGCAAGGAGCTCGACATCATCGTGCACAACGGCATCCCCAACGCGGCCGAGCGGCTGCGCCTGGTCGAAGAGGGCTGGCGCGCGGGTCGCTTCGACGTCTTCAAGGTGACGTCGGCTGCAAACGACCTGGTGCGCCTCAAGGCGACGCAGGTCGACGTGCTCAGGCGCATCTGGAACCAGCGCCTCGAGCTGGAAAGGTTGATCGGAGGTTGGAGTGATGGATAGCAACGAGAACACCATGGGACCTCCCCCGAAGGTCGAGATCGCCGATGTGCCCGTGAAGAAGGCCGCGAACCCCAAGAGCAAGCTGCCCTTCGTCATCGCCGGAGGCGTGCTGCTGGCTGGCCTCGCCATCTGGTACTTCGTGGGCAACAAGCCTGCGCAGACGGCGGACGGGCCGAGCAACGACGCGCCGGTGCTCGACGGTCAGTTCATCCGCTACAGCGACGCGTTCGCGAAGCGCGCGGGCATCACCGCCGAGGAGGTGCGCACCGAGCAGCTGTCGCCGGTCATCACCGTCACCGGCACGATGACGTACGACCCCCGCCGGTTCGCGGCGATCGGCGCGCGCATCACCGGCCGCGTGAAGAAGCTGACCAAGGTCGTCGGCGACAAGGTGAGGGCCAAAGAGATCGTGGCCGAGCTCGAGAGCGCCGAGCTGGGCCGCGCGGAAGCCGCGGTGCTCTCGGCCCGCGCCAAAGAAGCCGCCGCCGAGGCCGACATGAAGCGCGAGCGCCGCCTCGCCGACGCCAAGATCAGCCCCGAGCGCGACGCCGAGGCCGCCGCAGCGACGTACAGCGCCGCGCGCGCCGACCGCATCGCCGCCGAGCGCACCGTCGAGGCCCTCGGCGGAGACCTCGACAGCGAGATCGGCATCATGACGCTGCGCTCGCCGATCGACGGCCGCGTCGTGTCGCTCAAGGCCTCGCGCGGCAAGACGCTCGAGACGTCGGACACCATCTACGAGATCGCCGACCTCTCGGTGCTGTGGGTGCACTTGTCCGTGTTCGAGCGCGACGTGAGCGCCATCCGCGTCGGAGACAAGGTCGAGATCGCTCCGCAGACCGGCACCGGTGAGCCGATCATGGGCACCGTCGAGCACGTGGGAGACGTCATCGACCCCGAGACGCGCGCCGCCGACGTCCGCGTCGTGGTGCAGAACGAGCCCCAGACGCTGCGCCCCGGCCAGTCGGTCACCGCCCGCATCAACACGACCGGGCCCGCGGCCGCCGCGCTCAGCGTGCCCAAGGTCGCGGTGACGCGCATCGACGGCAAGCCGACCGTCTTCGTGATGCACGACAAGAACACGGTCGAGCCGCGGCAGGTTCAGACCGGGCCGGAAGACGCGCACCGCATCGCCGTCATCAGCGGCCTCAAAGAGGGCGACCGCATCGTGATGGACGGCATGTTCTCGCTCAAGTCCGAGATCTACAGGTAGCGATGCTCGAGAAGCTCGTACAAGCCTCGATCGACATGCGCCACGCGATGGTGGCGCTGCTGGTCATGTTGTTGGGCGCCGGCGTGTACTCCGCGGCGCAGCTGCCCATCGACGCGATGCCCGACGTGTCGACGGTGCAGGTGTCGGTGCTCGCGAACGCGGCGGGTCTGTCTGCCGTCGAGACCGAGCGCACGGTCGCCATTCCGATGGAGAACGCGCTCAACGGCGTGCCGGGCATGACCGAGATGCGCAGCATGTCGGACAACGGCGTGGCGTCGGTGACGGTCGTGTTCTCCGACGACATGGATCCGTGGTTCGTGCGCCAGCTCGTGCTCGAGCGCCTGCGCGGCATCGAGCAGCAGCTGCCTCCGAACGCAGAGACGCCAGAGCTGGCGCCGATCTCGACCGGTCTCGGCGAGATCTACATGTTCGTCATTCGCAGCAAGTACCACACGGCGATGCAGCTTCGCACGATGCTCGACTGGGAGATCGTGCCGAAGCTGCGCACGGTGAAGGGCGTCATCGAGGTCAACACCCAGGGCGGCGAGTACAAGCAGTACGTCGTGCAGGTCGACCGCTCGCGCCTGACCGCGCAGGGCATGACCTTGAAAGAGGTCATCGACGCGCTGAAGGTCGCGAACAAGAACGCGGGCGCGGGCTACGTCGACCGCGGCTCCGAGCGGTACGTGGTGCGCGGCGAGGGCCTGCTCAAAGACGAGGCCGAGATCGGCGCGGTCGTGCTGCGCGCGCGCGAGGGCGAGGCCCCGGTGCTGGTGCGGCACGTGGCGGACGTGAAGGTCGCTCCGGCGCTGCGGTACGGCGTCACCACCTACGGGGGCCAGGGCGAGGCCGTGGCCGGCACCGTGATGATGCTGCTCGGCTCGAACAGCCGCGACGTCGTGATGGCGGTCTCGGACAAGGTCGAGGAGATCCGCAAAGAGCTGCCGCCCGGCGTCACCATCGACACCATCTACGACCGGTCGGACTTCGTCGGCCGCACCGTTCAGACCGTCGCCACGAACCTGCTCGAGGGCGTGCTGATCGTGACGCTGGTGCTCGCGCTGTTCCTCGGCACCATCCGCGGCGCGCTCGCCGTCGTGCTCGGCATCCCCGCCGCGATGTCGGTGGCGCTCATCGGCATGAACCTGCTCGGCGTGACGGGCGACCTGATGTCGCTCGGCGCGATCGACTTCGGCTTCCTGGTCGACGGGCCCATCGTCGTGCTCGAGGCCGTCGTGATGGCCACGACGGGCAAGCGGCTCGTCGGGGCAGCCCGCGCGAAGGAGTACACCCAGGTCGCCAAGCTCGCCGCGCGGCCGGTCGCGTTCGCGGTGGCGATCATCATGCTGGTGTACCTGCCGCTGCTCACGCTCGAGGGCGTCGAGGGCAAGATGTTCCGCCCGATGGCGCTCACCATGGCGCTGGCGCTGCTGGGTGCGCTCATCTACGCGGTGGTCTTCTTCCCCGCCGTGCTCGTCTTCGTCGTGCCGCCCCGCGAGCACCACGGCCCGAAGTGGATGGACTGGGTCGCGGCGCAGTACGACAAGATGATCCACGGCTTCATCCGCCACCGCCTGCCCATCCTGGGGCTCGCGCTGGTGGCGCTGGTCGTCGTCGCCTGGCGCTTCGCCGCCACCGGCGCCGAGTTCGTGCCGCGCATCTTCGAGGGCGACATCGTCGTCACCATTCGCCGCGCCCCGAGCATCTCCTTCAACAAGGCGAAGGAGCTCGACCTCGAGATGGAGAAGGTGCTGCACACCTTCCCCGAGGTCGTCTCGACGCTCGGCATGAACGGCCGCCCCGAGGTCGCCATCGACATCGCCGGCCCCGACAGCACCGACACCTTCGTGCGCCTCAAGCCCATGAAAGAATGGACGACCGCGCACGACTTCGACGAGCTGTCGGAGATCATCAAGGCGCGCATCGAGAGCCAGGTGCCCGGCACGTACATCTCGATCTCGCAGCCGATCGAAGACCGCACGAACGAGCTCATCAGCGGCAGCCGCGCCGACGTCTCGATTCAGATCTTCGGCGACAGCATCGAGCAGCTCGCGAAGCTCGCCGCGCAGACGAAAGAGCTCGTGCGCGGCATTCAGGGCACCGGCGACGTCCGCGTCGAGCGCACGCTCGGCCTGCCGGTCATCAGCGCGAAGGCGAACCGCGAGCGCATGGCCACCTACGGCGTCAGCGTCGACGACGCCTTCGCCGTGCTCCAGGCGACGCGCGAGGGCGTGCCCGTCGGCGTCATCTACGACGGCCCGCGGCGCTTCAACCTGAAGGTCGTTCAGCCGCCCGAGGAAGCGACCGTCGACGGCCTCGCCGCCCTGCGCGTCGAGACCATGCGCGGAGAGACGGTGCGGCTCGCCGACGTGCTCGATCTGCAGGAGTCCGACGGCCCGGCCCTCGTCCGCCGCGTCAACCGCCAGCGCGCGGTGCGCGTCGACGTCAACCTGCGCGGCCGCGATCTGCTCTCGTGGGTGAACGAGGCCCAGGCGAAGGTGAAGGAGAAGATTCCGCTCAGCTCCGGCTACCACATCGAGTGGGGCGGCCAGTTCGAGAACTTCGAGCGCGCGCAGGCCCGCCTGCGCATCGTCGTGCCCATCGTCATCGGCATCATCTTCGGCATGCTGCTGCTCATGTTCCGCAACGTGCGCATGAGCGCCGCGGTGTTCGCCACCGTGCCGCTCGCGCTCACGGGCGGTATGCTCGGCCTGCTCTTGCGCGGGATGCCGTTTTCGCTCTCCGCGGCCGTCGGCTTCATCGCGCTCGGCGGCATCGCCGTGCTCAACGGCGTCGTCATCGGGCAAGAGGTGCAGCGCCTGCTCAACCAGGGCTACGACGTGACCACCGCGGTCGCCTCGGGCAGCTCGACCGTCGTGCGCGCCGTGCTCGCGACCGCCGCGGTCGCCGCGCTCGGCTTCCTGCCGATGGCGCTGTCGACGGGCGCAGGCTCCGAGGTGCAGCGGCCGCTCGCGACCGCCGTCGCCGTCGGCGTCGCGCTCGGCGCCTTCACCACGCTCGCCGTGCTGCCCGGAATTCTCGTGATGCTGCTCAAGGGTTACGTCGCGCCCGAGCCGATGCCACACGACCGCCGGGCGAGCGACCGGCAGCCCGCGCACTGACCCGTTATTGAAGGGTCAGGAGCACTTCGACAATGGCTGCATTCCTACTCTTGTCCGCCATCATCGTCCTCGCCATCGTGGGCATCGGCGCCTTCGTCGTGATGGCCCAGAAGGCGTCGCAGAAGCGCATGCCCAGGGACGATCACCACGACCTCCAGCCGCCTGCGAACCGAGCCTGAAAAGGTCGGCGAAAATCCGGGCGGTTTGTAAGCCGGGCTGACGCGGCCCCGCAGTTACCGGAGCTCGCGCGGTGCGTGCTGGAGGCATGACCCGTCCACTCCGCCCTGCGAAGAAGATCGTCCCCGTCGTGCTCCCCCAGCCCCGGCCCGCGATTCAGCGGCCGCCCGTGACGCGGCCGCTGGACGAGCTCTCGGCCGGCCGCGGCCTGGCGCTGCGGAACCGCGCGCAGGTCGCGCTGGGCTCGGCGCCGTTCGGGGGCGTGACCGGGGTGGCTCCGGCAGGCACGTTTCGCGTGACGCCGCTCGGCGGGCTCGAGCGGGCCGCGCCGGCGGGGGTGGCGGCGCTCGCCTCGGACGAGAAGCGCGAAGAGGCCGAGGCGCTGCTCGCGAACTTCCCGCCGAACCCGAGCGGGCTCGCGAACCAGCTGCGCGAAGCCGCCGATGATCCCGAGCTGCGCCGCGCGCTGATCGCCGAGGTGTTCGCGAGCGGCGCGGCGTCGTCGTGGCTGAACGGAGAGATCTTCGCGACGTCGGGCGACGGCTACCAGAACGAGGGCTACGACGATCTCACCGAGGTCGCCGCCGCGGTCGGCGAGGCCTACCGGGCCGGCGACATCTCGGACGAGCAGCTGCGCGAGCTCGCCGAGGACCTCGGGCCCGACCAGACCGCGATCCTGGTGCAGACGCTCGCGCTCGGCGCGAACAACGGCGGCAACGACGGCGTCGTCGAGGCGCTCGGCGAGCAGGCCGAAGCGCTCGGCTACGAGCAGGCGGCGGCGCTCGCGTTCACGTCGACCGACGCGCTCATCGCCGAGCACTACCCGACGGCCGAGGCGCAGCGCGCGGCGTTCGAGGACGTCGAGGCCTTCATCGAGGAGTACGACCAGGAGAGCGACTTCCTCGAGCGCCACCCTGCCCTGCGCAACGCCGTCGGCAGCGCCGTCGTCAACGCCGCGCGGCTGACCGCGAACGGCAATGGGTGGACGCAGGAGGAGCTCGACGAAGAGCTGCGCGAGCTCGGCCCGCGGTTGACCGGCGAGCTCATCGCGCAGGCCGGCGAGCGCGGCTTCAACGGTGCGGCCGACGGCCCGCTCGACGTGCTCGGCGACGCCGCGACCCGCGTGGCGGCGAGTGAAGACGGCGACGACCGCGAGGCGTGGGAGTTGAACGCGGCGATCGCGTACACGCAGTCGACCGCGCTCATCGACGCGAACCTGCCCGACGACGACGCGCGTCACGCGGCGTTCGACACGCTCAACGCGTACCTCGCCGAGAGCCGTGACGAGTGGGGCAACGCCGTCGACGGCGAGTACTCGCTGGTGCGCGCGCCGCAGGCCGTCGAGGGCCTCAACCGGCTGCTGTCGGCGCACCCCGAGATGATCACGCAGCTGCTCGACGGGGGCGCCGAAGGCGAGGCCGACCTGGTGCAGCTGTTCGAGTCGGTGGCGCTCATCCCCGGCGTGCCGCAGTCGCTGCGCGACAACCTCCAGCGTACGGTCGAGGGCTACGTGCAGGACCAGCTCGAGAGCGTGGACTCGGGCAACGCGAACGCGGTCGGCGCGCGCATCGGCCGGCTGCTCGGCACGCTGCAGGTCGCCGCGAACCGCGCGGTCGAGAACGCCGAGGCCGGCGACTCGGAGGTGAGGACGCTCGCGCTCGACCTCGCCGCGGGCATCGCCGGCGTCGCTGCGGAGGCGGCGCTGACGGGCGTCACGGGTCCGCTCGGCGCCGCCGTCGCCGGCACCGTGGTCGAGGGCGTGCTCGGCGGGCTCTTCGCCGACGACCCGCCGAGCCAGAGCGAGCTCGAGGACGCGTTCGTCGACCGCCTGAAGGAGGCGGGCATCGACGTGTCGGCGGGTGAGCGCGGCCACGACTCCATCAGCGAGGTGTTCCGCGCGCTGGATGACGCGCTCACCGAGCAGCTCGGCGAGCTCGAGGGAGACGAGCTGCGCGCCGCCCAGGAACAGCTCGCCGTCATCGAGAACGTGCTGCAGGGGCTGTCGACGTTCGGAGACACGCTCGACTCCGCCGAGGGCGGCGGTGAGCTGAACGTCATCCTCAACGATCGCGGCGACGAGCCGTGAGCAGCTCGCGCCGCGCTCGTCGCGCAGGGGCGCCGGAAGAAGGCGCCGATGGCTGCGCGCCAGACTCTCGAGCTGCGCTCAGCCGGCGGCGCCGGCGGCGGGCAGCTCGAGCGCGCGCAGCACCGGGTGGCCCTCCAGCTCGACCCGCAGCAGCACGACCTCTCCCGGCTCGGCCGACGCGAGGTGCCGGGCGAGATCGGCGGCCGACCGCACCGGCTTGCCGCCGGCCTCGATGACGACGGACCCGGCGACGAGCCCCGCGGCGTCGGCGGCGGAGGTCGGCTCGACGCGCGTGATGAGCGCTCCGTGCTCGGCCGACTCGAACGAGAAGCCCAACGCCGCGATTCCTCCCTTCGCCGGGGGCTCTTCGGCCTCGGTCGGCGGCGCTTCCCGCTCGGGGTCTGGCCTGCGCCCCAGCACCACGTCGACCTCGCGCAGCCTGCCCTTGCGGAAGATGCCCAGGCGAACGTTCGCTCCCGGGGCCTTCGCGGCGACCGCACGCGACAGCGCGCGCGCCGACGCGATCTCGTCGCCGTCGATGCTCACGACCACGTCGTCCTGCTTCAGGCCCGCGCGCCGCGCCGGAGTGCCGGCGGGCACCTCGGAGACGATCGCCCCCCGCGACCTCGGCACGCGCAGCGCCTTCGCGAGGGGAGGCGTGAGGTCGTGAATCGAGACGCCGAACCACCCGCGCCGGACCTCGCCGCGCTCGAGCTGCGGGAGCAGCTCTGCGGCGATGTTCGACGGCACCGCGAACCCGATTCCGGCGCCGCCGCCGACCATGACCGAGTTGATGCCGACGACCTCTCCGGCCGCGTTGAACAGCGGCCCGCCCGAGTTTCCCGGGTTGACGGCTGCGTCGATCTGCAGGAACGCGTCGTACGGCCCGAGGTGAATGTCGCGCTCCTTCGCCGAGACGATGCCCGCCGACACCGATGACGCGAGGCCGAAGGGGTTGCCGATCGCCACGACCCAGTCGCCGACGCGAATGTCGTCCGAGTTGCCCAGCGCGAGCACGGGCAGATCCTTCACGTCGCCCTCGAGCTGCAAGAGCGCCAGGTCGGTGAGCGGGTCCGACCCGAGGACGCGCGCCGAGAGCTCCCGCGAGCCCTCGAGCTTCACGCGAATGTCCTTCGACCGCGCGACGACGTGATGGTTCGTGAGCACCTTGCCGTCCGCGCCGACGATGAACCCGCTGCCCGCGCCCCTCAGCATCGGCTCATCGCGCGGCCCGGGCGAGCCGTGGAAGCGCTCGAGCAGCTCGTCCGAGCTGCGCCCGTCGTGCGCGCGGCGCGTCTCGACGTAGACGACGGCCCCCTTCACCGACTCGACGAGGGGCGCGAACGAGCCCTGCTGCGGCGACGGCGCGTAGCGGCCCGGTGCCCCGACTGCGGGCCGAGGCTGTTCCGGGTTCGGAGCATCCCGGCAGCCGATGAGCGCCCAGAGGAGCAAGAGCGCCCCGGCAGTGGGGCGGGCGATGCGTCGAGCCTTTCGCATGTCTCTCATCTTCGAGCGCCGCCGCGCGCACGAGCGCGACGACCCTCGAGCACTGCTGCAAGCGCCGTCCCACTCAGCGGGCGCCGGGCGCATGACGCGGCCGGCTCACGCCGAGCGCACGCGCCGCAGGCGCGGGAGCCGAAGCGGACGGACGGGCGGCTCAGCGCCCGCTTCGACTGCGCGCCCGAGGCTCACGGCTACTTCGCCGGAGCGGCGAGGTGCGCGCGGAAGTCTTCCAGCGCGCGGGCGAAGCTCTCGCTGTTCGCCTTCACCCACGTCTCCATCTCGGTGGCGACGGCGCCGCCGGGCGGGACGCCGAAGTTCTGGTCCGACTGGCCGACCGTGGCGTCGCCCCAGATGCGCGCGCCCGTCTTGTCGAACATGTTCACCGCGTACTCGTTGCGCGTCTGGCCCTGGAAGAAGTTCACCTGGATGTTCCAGCTCTCGGCGAGCGCGATGACCGCGTCGACCCCGAGGGCCTCACAGGCCTTGGCGGCGTCGGCCGGCTGAATCATCGCCGTGACCATGTCGTAGCGGTTGTCGGCCGAGAAGCGCATGCCCTTGTGCGTGTACACGCCGTCGACCGAGGGGACGCCCCACGACTGGTACGCCGGGTTCGCCTGCATCTCGGCGATCGGCATGATCTGCCAGTCGTTGCCCATCGCCTTCACGAAGGCCTCGATGTTCTTCGCGCCGACCTCGGTCTTCGCTTCGTCGGCCATCGGCGTGCCCATGATGAAGCGCGGGTTGATGCCGTACTGCACCACGGCGACCTTCTTCACTTCGTTGTACTGCGGCCGCGCGATGAAGAAGCGCGAGCAACCGGACGAGACGACGGCGAGGAGCAGCAACGACAGGCCACGAACGTGCATAGGGTTCCTTCTCCAAAGGTTGAAGCGGGGGGCACCGGTAATAGCCGACATCACCACCGCGGTACGCCCAGAAAAATTCACTGACGCGTGGCGGTGACCGCCCTTTTTCTGTGCAGCCAGGGCACCTGAACGTCCGGCGTCTGCTCGACGCGCGAAGGCGGCCGACGACGCTCGAGGCACGTCAGCGACGAAGAATGCGCTGCACCTGCTTCGTCATCTCGACCGACGCGTCGATCTCGGCCTTGCCGAGCGAGACGCTCTCCACGTTGGCGCCGAGCGGAATCCGCTTCTCGCGGGCGTACTGCCAGAGCTCCTCGAAGAGGTTGACGGACACGCGCACCGAGGTCTCGAGGATGTCCGCGCTGTACCTCAGGTCGTTCTCGAGCCAGCGGGGCACCGAGACTCCGAGCCAGCGCATGAACTCGAACGTCTTGAGCGAGCCGCACGGGCTCAAGGTCACGAGCACGGGCGGCGCGGCGATGCCATCGCGCGCGCAGCGGTAGTGCAGGTCGCTGAGCAGGTTCTTGGTGCTCGTCACCGCGTAGACGGTCTGGCTGATGAAGAACGAGCAGCCCTGGGCGCACTTCGCCAGCACGCGGTCGACCTCGCTGCCCTGCGCCTCGTGGCGCTCGGCGATCACGATGCCGCCCAGCGGCAGATCGCGGACTTCGGCGCTGCGCAGCGCGTAGGCATCGCTGAGCTTCATCGCCGAGACGCCGGTCTTCGAGGGAGCGCCGACGAGCACGACCGCATGACCGCGCGCGTGAATCGCCTGCAGCGACTTGCGCAGCGCCGGCGCGTCGCGGCGGCTCACCGACTGGTAGACGATCTTCGGCACCGTGACGCCGCGCAGGTGGTCCGCGGCGTATTCGGCCGGGTCGATGGTCTCGATGAAGGGAAACGGCCGCGCGAGCGGCGTGCGCGACGATTCGTCCTGCAGGTCGTAGAGCACCAGCGCGTCGACGCCGAGCGCGTTGACGCGGGCCGTCTGCAGCGCGGCGATCTCCCGCTGGCGCTCGGGCGCCGTCGTCGCCTTCGGCGGAGTGAGCCCGTAGGTGAGCCGAAGCTCCGAGAACGACTTCATCGCGCCTGTATAGAGGACAACGGCCTACAGCCGCTCGTCGATGGCGCGGTTGCTCATCTCGTCGGCCGCCCGGTTCATCTCGCGCGGCACGTGCACCAGCTTCACGCGCGAGAAGTCGTTGAGCAGCCGCACCGCCTCGTCGTACAGCGGCTTCAAGCTCGGCGACTTCACCTGGTAGCGGCCGCCGAGCTGCCGAATCATCAGCTCGCTGTCGGCGTAGACCTCGACCTCGCGGACGCCGAGCGCCCGCGCGCGGCGCAGCCCGAGCAGCAGGCCCATGTACTCGGCGTAGTTGTTCGTCTGCGTGCCGAGGAACTTGCCGAGCTTGTCGACGACCTGGCCCTGCGGATCGACCAGCACCGCGCCGGCGCCCGACAGCCCGGGGTTCCCGCGCGCCGCGCCGTCGGAGTACACGCGCACGCTGGCCGGCGCCGGGCTCGACAGCCGCGGCAGCGCGCCGAGCGTCTTCATCCCGTAGCCGTCGAAAGTGGCGGCGACGCGCTCGAGCAGCCGCGCGAGGTGCTCGCGATCGACGTGCGGAAACGCCTCGAGCGTCGCCTGCAGCGGCTCGTGCTTCGCCATGAAGCGGATGATCTCGGCGTCAGTCGGCTGAGCAGCAGCGGCAGCGGCTTTGAGTTTCAGCGCGCGAGGCATCGCAACTGCGGATACTACTTCGGCGCGGCTTCGATCGCCTCAGGGGCGTGAATGATCCGCATGCACGAAGGGCAGGTGTCGTAGCTCAGGTTCGTCTTGAGCGTGTTGTAGAGCTGCGGCGGCACGTTCATGCGGCAGCCGGTGCACGTGTTCGGCGGAGCGAGCGGCACCATCGCCGGCATGCGCTTCTTCCGAACCGCGTCGTAGCGGCGCAGCAGGTTCGCGTCGACGCCCTTCGCGGCCTCGGCGCGCTTCTCTTCGAGACCGCGAACTCCGGCCTCGGCCTCTTCGAGCTTCGCGCGCAGCTCGGCCATCTTGCCGCCGAGGTCCTTCGCGCGCGCGGTGAAGTCTGCTTCTTTGCCCTTCACGACCTCGAGCTGGGCGCCGCGCGACTTGGCGAGCTCGGTCAGCTCTTCGGCCATCGACACGTTGCTCTTCTTCGCGATGTCGATCTCGCGGGCGAGCGCGGAGTACTCGCGCGTCGAGCGCTGCTCGGTGAGCCGCGCCTCCCACTTCTTCACCTTGTCCTTCTCTTCGGTGATCGTCTGCTCGAGCGTCGAGCGCTGCCGCTCGATGTCGTCGAGCTTGCCGCGCTCGGCGTCGAGTGCACTGCGCACGGCGCCAAGCTCCTTCTCGAGCTCGGCAATCTGCTTGGGATAGGTTTCCGCCGACTTCCGGAAGGCCGCGATCTCCAGGTCGACTTTCTGGAGCGCGGCCAACGACTGCAGTTTCTCCCGCAAAACTTCCTCCGTGCGCTAAGCGCGTCGCTTCTACATGAAAGGCGTGGATCGATCCAACCGGCATTTCGTCGCCTGCATCTCGATCTTGCTCTGTGCGTGTAACGACAAGCCGCGCGCACCTGCCCCAGTAACGCCGTCGGGCGCGACCGGCACCATCATCGGCACCGTGCGAACGGGCGCGGCGCCGCCCGGAAGAGTCGCGCTGCCCGAGAGCGTCCACAAGGCGTGCGGCGCCGAGCTCGACGACACCACCGTCATCGTCTCAGAGAGCGGCGCGCTCGCGAACGCGGTCGTGTGGATCGAAGACGCTCCCGCGACCGCCGCCGCTGCCCCGCCGCCGCTGCTCGATCAGGTGAAGTGCGCTTACGTTCCGCCGGTGCTGGTCGGCCACACGGGCGGAAAGCTGAAGGTGAAGAACTCCGATCCGCTGATGCACAACGTGCGCGCCGGGGACACGTTCAACGTCGGCATGCCGCTGCCGCAGACGATCGAGCGCGCCCTGCCCGCTTCGGCCGGCCCGCTCAAGATCGTGTGCGACGTTCACCCGTGGATGCGCGCCGACGTCATGGTGCTGCCGCACGACCAGTGGGCGATCACCGACTCGAGCGGCCGCTTCACGCTCAAGGCGGTGTCAGCCGGCAGGCGGCCACTTCACGTGTGGCACCCGACGCTCGGAGAGAAGACGGTGTCGGTCGAGGTGCCGCCAGGTGGTGAAGCGAAGGTCGCAGCCGAGCTCTGAAGCGGAGCTTTGAATCGCGGAAATCGCGCGAGCGACTCACGCGTTGATGCGCGCGATGAGCAAGAAGCGCCCGAGCGGTATCCAGCGGCTGAAGCCGAGCAGCTACGAAGAGGTGCGGAAGGCGATCGAGTCCCTGAGCCGGACTCAGACGTCTTCGTCCTCGACGACCGGCTCCTCGTCCTCGATCGCGTCGAGCTCTTCCTCCTCTGACTCTTCGCCGTCCGCGGCGGGGACGATGGGCTCGACGGGCTCGACGACGCGAGGCACCGCAGCGAGTCTGCCGCGCCCCTTCTCGGCTGGCTTGTTGGCCGGCGACTCCCGCTGATCGCTGCCGCACTTCGGGCAGACGGGGTCAGGCTTCTTCATGTCGTAGAACTTCGTGCTGCACTTGAAGCAGACGTACTTCGTTCCGAGGTCCTTGGCGGCCATGGGCGCGGCGAGATAATCGCCGCTTGCACCCAAGTCAACGTCTGGCGTGCCCACACAGGTGCGGCTTAAGCTTTCGCAACGGGCCGGACCATTTCGTGAACGTCACCTGCGACAAGTGCAACAAGCGGTACGCCATTGCCGACGACAAAGTCCGCGGCAAGTCGGTGAAGATCCGTTGCAAGCAGTGCCAGAACCTCATCAGCGTTCAGGGACCTCCGGCGCAGGGTGTAGGTGTCGCGACCATTCCGGTGAGCGCGGGCGCGACGACCGGCGCGGGAGTGGCCGTTGGCGGCGCCACGGGGTCGAGCCCGTGGGAAGAAGAGCGCACCCGCGCGATGCCGGCGATGGATCTGTCGCCCACCTGGTTCGCCATGGTGAAGGGCAAGCAGATCGGCCCGCTGACCGTTCGCGATCTCGAGCTGCGCGTGAAGTCGGGCGAGGTCTCGCTGCGCACGTACCTGTGGAAGCAGGGCATGACCGACTGGAAGCGGGCCTCCGACGTGCCCGAGGTCTCGCCCGTGTTCGCCGGAGTTTCGGTCGGCGCGGCGGCGGTCGGGCCGGTGCAGGCGGCTCCGCAGGCGGCGAAGCCCATCTCCAAGTCGGTGAAGGGCGTGCAGCGCGACGTCGCGACGGCGAACGAGGTGCCCTCGCCCGAGATCACGCGCAAGCCGAACGGCAACGGCCACGCGAGCCTCGACGCGGGAGCGCCGGCGGGTCCGGCGCGGCCGAAGACCGGCCAGTTCGCGAGGCCGCAGCTCGATCAGACGGGGCCCGTGCCGGTCGACCCGGCGCCTGCTCCCGCCGCGCGCGAGACGAAGAGCGGCAGCCGCACCGCCGTCGAGCGCAAGACCGGCCCGCAGGCGAAGCTCGAGGCGAAGCCGGTGATGCCCGAGCCCGCGGCCGAGCCGAAGCCCGCCGCGGGCGAGGCGCCGCTCAACGATCTCTTCAACGACGTCAGCGGCCTGAACGCGCGCGGTGACGAGGCCGGCGAGATCAAGACCGGAGAGGTCGCGGCCAACGAGCCGGCGGCCGCCCCGGGGCCGGGAGAGAAGGGCTACGACCCGTTCGCGGCGCTCGGCGAGGCCGACCCCAAAGACGCGCCTCCGCCCGGCGAGGCGACGAAGTTCTTCATCGCGCAGGCCGGCGTCAACAAGCGCAACCCGCCGTGGAAGATCGCGCTGTTCGTCTTCGCCATCGTCGGTCTCCCGGTCGGGCTCCTGTTCATGCTGTCGAAGCTGCACGTCGTCCCGCCGGTGCTCGTGCAGAACGAGAAGGGCGAGATGGTCGAGCAGGAGTTCTTCACCCCCGCGGGCCTCTCCACCGGCATCAAAGATCTGCTCTCCGGCGACGCGAAGAAGAAGAAGGCCGAAGCCGAGGCGAAGAAAGCGGAGCAGGAGGCGCGCCGGAAGGCCGCGCTGGCGAAGAACACCGGTCCCGCCGGCACCGCCACCGACGTCGACGCGATGCCCGGCCGCCGCGACGGCAAGAACGAGCAGCCGAAGTTCACCAAGGAAGAGCTCGAGAAGCTGTACGGCTCGGGCGGCCCCGTCGGCAGCGACGTCTCGCTCGGCTCGAAGAGCGACGTCGGCCCGAAGATCCGCCTCGAGTCGCAGGCGCCCACCATCGAGAAGGGCGGCGGCCTCGACGCCGACGCCGTCGCGAAGACGATGAACGAGCGCATGAAGGCGCTGGTCGGCTGCGTCGAAGACGCGCTCAAGCGCAACCCGAACGTGAAGCTCGAGAAGGTCGTGCTGGTGATGCAGGTGGGCACGTCCGGAGCGGTGAAGTCGGTGAGCCTCGAGCCCAAGCGCGTCGAGCTGACGGACTGGGGCGGCTGCCTGAGGGACCGGGCGAAGAAGATCACCTTCCCGGCGGCGGACTCCGAGTCGGAGATCCAGATCCCGCTGGTGCTCGGCGCCTCGATGCAGTGAGCAGCGCGTCACCGTCGACTGCGCGCCCATGATCGGCTAATTCAGCGACGCCTCATGTACCTGGGTCGCGTCATCGGCACCGTCGTCGCCACGAAGAAGGCGCTCGGCCTCGAGGGCAAGCGCCTGCTCGTGGTCCAACCGCTCGACCACAAGAGTGAGCCGTCGGGCCCGCCCGAGGTCGCGGTCGACACCATCTCGGCCTCGCCGCAGACGCTCGTCTACCTGGTGGGCAGCCGTGAGGCGGCGCTCGCCTGCGACCCGTGGTTCGTGCCGGTCGACGCGGCGATCGTCGGCATCGTCGACGAGGTAGACGTCGCGTGAACCTCTGCAAGGTGCTCGGCACCGTCGTCGCCACCGAGAAGCACCCCGCCTTTCACGCGCGCAAGCTGCTCGTCGTGCAGCCGCTCGACGAGCACCAGAAGCCCAACGGCAAGAGCTTCATCGCGATCGACCACAGCTCCAGCGCGGGCAAGGGCGACGTCGTGCTGGTGATGCGCGAGGGCAACGGCGTGCGCCAGATCGTCGGCGACAAGATGGCGCCGATCCGGTCGATCATCGTCGGCGTCGTCGACTCCATCGAGCTGCTGGAGCCGAAGCGGGGCCGCTGATGCCGGTCGCTCCCCTTCCCTTCGTTCGCGCCGAGGTCGTCGCGGTCTCGCGCCGCCTGCACGAGAACGGCTGGGTCGCGAACCACGACGGCAACGTCTCGGTGCGCCTCACCGGCGATCGCCTGCTCATCACCCCGACCGCGTACAGCAAGCGCGAGGTCGACGACGCCTCGCTCATCGTCGTCGACATGAGCGGCAAGGTGCTCGAGGGGCGCAAGAAGCCGTTCAGCGAGCTCGAGCTGCACCTCGCGATCTACCGCGCGCGGCCCGAGGTCGACGCGGTCGTCCACGCGCACCCGCCCCACGCCACCGCGTACGGGCTCGTCGGCGCAGAGCTGGCTCCCGTGGCGATGCCCGAGATCGTCGTGTCGCTCGGCGCGCGCATCCCCACGCTGCCGCGCGTGATGCCGAAGGAGAAGGCCGGCGTCGAGAACCTCGAGAAGGCGGCGCGCGAGTACGACGCGATGCTGCTCGCCGGCAACGGCGTGTTCACCTGCGCCCCCGAGCTGCAGCTCGCGCTGCTGCGCATGGAGCTCGTCGAGCACTACGCGAAGATCCTCACCATCGCGCGGGGTCTGGGCTCCGTGCCGGCGCTGCCCGAAGGCGACCTCGCCAGGCTGCTCGACGCCCGCAAGAAGGCGGGCCTGGGCCCCAAGCCTCCCCCGACGAGATGACGCCCCGACTCGACAGCCTGGCGGCACGCATCGCGCTGGGAGTCTTGAGCCTCGTCGCGTCCGTCATCGTCATCTCCGTCGTGCTCGTCGCGCTCTCGCTGCGCGCCCAGGTCGAGGAGTCGCTCGGTCGCGAGCTCAACGCCGCCGGAGAAGGCGCCGACGCCCTGTTCACCGCGCGCGGAGAGCTCATCGAGGCCATCGGCGGCTCGCTCGCCGGAGCGCCGATGTTCCGCGCCGCCATCGCCGCCGACACCGGCGCCGCGACGCTGAAGGACATGGTCGAAGATCGCCGCAAGGCGACGAAGCTCGACCTCGTCGCGCTGTTCGACCCGGACCTGAAGCTCTCCGCGGCGTCGCCCGCGTTCGAGCCCACCGCCGAGCTGCAGAACCTTCAGCCCGGCACGCCTTCGCTGGTGATGCTCGGCGGGGCGCTGTACCTCGCGGTGCTGCACGAGATGGAGGCCGGCCCGCGCGTGCTCGGCTACACGCTGGCCGCGCAGCGCATCGGCCCGAGCTTCGCGCAGGCCATCGCGCACCAGACCGGCGTCGAGGTGCTGATCGCCTCGGGCGGAAAGGTGCTCGGCACCTCGCTCACCAGCGCGGCCGAGGCAGACCTGCTCGCGGTGAGCGGCGCCGGAACGCACGAGGTCGGCTCGCTGCACGCCGTCGCCATCGAGCGCGGGCAGCTCAAGCTCGTGCTCGCGCGAAACAGCGACGTCGAGTTCGCGCGCTTCCGCCAGACGCTCGTGGTGCTCGTGCTGGCCGGCCTCGTCGGCGCGGTGATCGCCGGGCTCGTCGGCCTGGTGGTGGTGCGCCGCGCGCTGAGCCCGCTCGAGACGCTCACCAAGGGCATGCTGCGCATGGTCGACGAGACCGACTTCACGAAGCCGCTCGAGGTGAAGTCGACCCAGGAGGTGCGCATGCTCGCGCAGTCCTTCCAGGACGTCGTCTCGCTGCTGCGCCGCGTGCTGTCGCAGATCCGCGCCGCGACCGCGCGCATCGGAGCCGGCACCGACGCGATGGTCACCACCGTCTCGAAGAGCGAGAGCGCCGCGAGCGAGCACGCGACCAGCATTCGGCAGACCTCCGAGGCCTCGGGAGAGCTCGCGCGCAGCGCGCGGCAGATCGCCCAGAGCTCGGGCAGCGTCGCGGAGATCGCCCAGAAGACGCTCTCCTCGGCGCGGCAGGGGCTCGAGGGCGCCGCGGCGTTCACCGAGGCGATGACGAAGCTGCGCTCCGAGCACAAGCGCGCCACCGAGGTCATGACCGATCTCTCGGGGCGGATGCAGCAGATCGGCCGCGTCGTCGAGTTCATCAACGACGTCGCCGACAAGAGCGAGCTGCTCGCGCTGAACGCCGAGCTCGAGGGCCAGCGCGCCGGCGCCGTCGGGCAGAGCTTCTCGCTGGTCGCCACCGAGATGCGGCGCCTCGCCGAGAACGTGACGCGCTCGACGCGGGAGATCGAGACGCTCATCGAAGACGTGAAGACCGCCACGCGCGAGGCCGTCGGCGCCACGCAGGCCGGCCTGCAGGCGAGCGAGCGGGCGGCGACCGCGGCCTCGGCGGTGTCGGGCTCGCTGACGCAGATCACCTCGATGGCCGAGCGCACCGCGAAGCAGGTCGACGAGATCTCGTCGTCGACGCACGCCCAGACGAACAGCATGGATCAGCTGGCGCGCTCGCTGACGAAGCTGCAGTCGATCGCCCAGGAGACCCTCGAGGCCACGCGGAACCTCGCCGGCGCGAACTCGGATCTCTCGGTGCTGGCGCACGAGCTCGACCAGCTGGTCGTCAGCTTCAAGGTGTGAGCAGGTGCGCGCTCCCTCTCCCCTCGTAGGGAGAGGGCTATTCGCCTACTGCGACTTGAGGTGCGTGCCGACCAGGTTGAGCAGCTCGGTCAGCGTGGTCGGCTTCGACAGGTAATCGGTCGCGCCGGCCTGATCGGCCACCGCGTGCAGCCGCGGCGCCTCGAGCGCGGAGAGGAAGATGACGGGAATGCCGGCGAGCTCGATGTCGGCGCGCATGACCCGGCAGATGTCGACGCCGTCCATGCCGGGCATGAGGATGTCGAGCAGCACGAGCCTCGGCTTCACCTCGCGGATGATCGACAGCGCCTCGCTGCCGTTCTTCGCCTTCAGGACCTCGTACCCGAACTTCGACAGCGCCTTCGACAGGAAGTCGAGAATCGCCTGGTCGTCGTCGGCGATGAGCACGGTGGGCTTCTGGCTCACCGGCCGAGCGGCGAGCCGCGCCACCTCCGACCGGATCATCGCCAGCAGCGCGTCGGTGAGATCGATGAACCGCAGGCCCACGTAGCGCCCGGCCGGCCCCTCGCGGGTCAGCTCGGACTTGATCCGCACGGGGCCGCTGTCGAAGTACAGGTCGATCTCGACGAGATCGCCCGGCTTCACGTTCGCGTTCGTCTCGAGCAGCGCTCCGGTCTCGGAGATGTTGCGCGCCGTCGCCTCGTCGGGCAGCTCGGGGCGGCGGAACACCGCGCGCATCGAGCAGCCCTCGCGGGCCGAGCGGCGGCCGATCGGCGGCCGGTCGGGCTGCTGCGTGAGGCCGAGGAAGCGGCGGACCTTGTCGACCTCTTCGTCGTCGAAGCGCACCCAGACTCCGCCGCGGAAGCGGGGGCCGGGCTTGCGCAGGCCGATGACGTCACCGGTCGCGACGAGCGAGACGCCCTCGACCTGCAGCTCGACGGGCACCTTCTCGCCCAGCCGCGGCGGCGTCGCCGTCTCGATGAAGACCCGGTCCGTGCTCGCCTTCACGAGCTCGTCCCACAGCCGGTACTTGTCCGGGTACGACAGCGCGAGACTCAAAGGAATCTCTCGATTAGGGCGATCAGCCCCGAGGTGTCCAGACCTACATCCGCGCAAGAATCTCGTCGGTGACCTGGCTCGTCGACAGCGAGCCGCCGAGGTCCTTCGTCGTCTTGCCCGCCTGCACGGTGGCCTCGACGGCCTTCTCGATGGTGGAGGCCGCGCCCTCGTCACCGAGCTCGCGCAGCATCAGCGCGGTCGTCAGCAGCATCGCGACGGGGTTCACCAGGCCCTTACCGGCGATGTCGGGGGCGCTGCCGTGCACCGGCTCGAACAGCGGCGTCGAGTCGGGGTTCAGGTTCGCCGACGGCGCGACGCCCATGCCGCCGGTCAGGGCGGCTCCGAGGTCGGTGAGGATGTCGCCGAACAGGTTGGTGGTGACGATGACGTCGAAGTCCTCGGGCTTCACCACCAGCTGCATCGCGATGGCGTCGACGTAGTAGTGCTTCGCGGTGAGGTCGGGGTACTGCGCGGCGACCTCTTTGAAGGTGCGCAGCCACAGCTCGTGCGCGCCGATCGCGTTCGACTTGTCGGCCATCGCGACGCGCTTCTTGCCGTGCTTCTTCGCCCAGGCGAACGCGGCCTCGATGATGCGCTTCACGCCCTTCTTGGTGTTGATCTCCTCCGCGACGGCGACCTCGTCGGGCGTGCCCTTTTTGAAGACGCCGCCGATGGCGTTGTACATGCCCTCGGTGTTCTCGCGGAACACGACGAAGTCGATCTCCTTCTTGCCCTTCCCCTTCAGCGGAGAGAGCCGGTCGTCGAGCAGCCGGCACGGGCGGAAGTTCACGTAGAGGTCGAGGCCGAAGCGCAGCCCCAGCAGAATCTCGCGCGCGTGGGCGTTGTCCTTCACGCGGCTGTCTCCGACGGCGCCGAAGAGGATGGCGTCGTAGTCGTTCTTGAAGATCTCGATCTGGCCGGGCGGCATGCCCACGCCGGTCTTGAGGTACCGCTCGGCGCCGAAGTCGAACGACACGAGCTCGTGGTTGGGGGCCACCTTCGCGAGCACGCGGCGCGCGCTCTCGGCGACCTCGATGCCTGCGCCGTCTCCGGGGATGAGTGCGATCTTTGCCATGTTCGTGTCTCGTCAGTGTTTGCCGGCGAACAACGGCGGGCTCAGCTCGCCGGTGAACTCCCGCAGGGTCTTGTACTCGCTGTAGGTGCACTGCACGGTGAGCTGATCGCCCTTCGCGATCACCGTCTCGCCGGGCGGGTGCAGCCTCTCGGCGCTGCCGGTCTTGAGGCCCAGCGTCAGCCCGCCGAGCTTGTCGCGCAGGTCGCCGACCGACATGCCGGTGAGCCTCTCGTTGGCCTCGAACTTCGACACCACCATCAGGTGGGTGCCGACGTGAAACGAGTGGAGGATGCGCGGGTCGAGCGCCGTCAGCGCGAAGGCCGGAGCCGACAGCGCCGACGTCGAGTGCGCCTCGGCGCGGAAGTTCTCGCGCACCCGCTCGACGAGATCTTCGTCGAACAGCCGCAGCACGATGCGGATGTTGGGGTTCGCCTTGCGCGCGTCGAGCGCCACGTTCAGGTTCGCGAGGTCGTCGTTGGTCGCGCAGATGAGCGCCTCGGCATGCGAGATGTTCAGGCGCTTGAGCACGAGCGGGTTGCGGACGTCGTCGAGCAGCACCGGCACGTTCATGTCCCTCAGCGTCGAGACGAAGTGCGCGTCTTCGCGGTGCTCGATGATGATGACCTGGCGCTTCAAGTCGAGCAGCTGCAGCGCCACGCGGTAGCCGACGCGGCCGGCGCCACAGATGATGACGTGTCCCTTCATCGCCTCGGCGATCACCTCGACCCACTCCTTCTCTGCCTTGTGCTTCGCGAAGAACAGGTATCCGAAACGGACGCCGCCATCCACCACCGTCGCGATGCCCAAGGGGGGGATGACGAGGTTCAGCACCACGATGAGGGGGTCGTCGACGATCTCCAGCGTGGGCTGGCCGAACATCAGGAAGTACACGTGCTGCAGCGCGCGGCCGAAGCCGACGTGCTCGTGCCCCGTCGGAGTCTCGTAGCTGCCCACGAACACCAGCGGCAGTCCCACGAAGAGCAGCAGCAGGAAGAAGAGCGTGATCCGGAAGCGGCGGAGCACGGCGAGCGTGTAGCGCAGCCGGAACTGCCAGCCCGTCACGCGGGAGCCCCGGGCGCAGGCCCTTCCGGAGTCTCGGGGTCGGTCTTGCGCCGCTTCTCGATGATCCACACGAGCAGCACGCCGAGCTCGTAGCAGGCGAGCATCGGGCCGGCCATCAGCGCCAGGTTCACCGCGTCACCCGTCGGCGTGATGATCGCCGCGACGATGAGGCACACCACGAACGCGTGCCGTTGGTACTTGAAGAGGAACGACGCCTTCACCAGCCCGACGAGCGACAGCACCGCCATCACCAGCGGCAGCTCGAAGATGAGCCCGAACGCGAGGATGAGGATCAGCACGAGCGTCAGCTGCTCGCTCATCGAGAGCATCGGCCGCGTCCACGTGTTCGACTCGTAGGCGGCGCGGCCCACGCCGAGATCGCGCTCGAGCTGCCAGAGCGACGCCATGTCGGTGCCCGCCGAGGGGTCGATGGTGCCGAGCAGCGCGGCGGCCTCGTCGGCCAGCGCGAGCGCCTTCGGGAAGTCGCGCTTGCCGTAGGCGGCGACGGCCTCCTGGCGCTTCTCCATCACCTGCGTCAGCAGCACGAGCGAGGCATCGCCGAAGCCGGCGCGCGAGGCGTCGATGAGGCGGCCGAGGCCCTCGAGGCGCGAGATGACGTCGACGCTCGTCTTCGGCACGAGCTGCACGTCGAGGTCGAGGTTGACCTCGACGCCGAAGATCTTCTTCTTCTGCGCCGCCTTCGCCTGCCCCTCGCCGGACTCTTCGAGGTCCTTCGTCGCCTCGCGCGCGAGCGCCCCCGCGCGGGCCATGTTGCCCAGGCGCAGGTAGCGGATGGCGTCTTCCTCGCGCAGGCGGCCGGTGTTGAGCCGGCCCTCGAGGGCGATCGCGGCCTCCTCGCGCAGCAGGAACTTGAACATCTGCGGCAGCACCGCGAAGTAGCAGAACGCGGCGCCGGCCAGGAACGCGAGCGTGCCGAAGAAGATGAACGGCGCGGCGAGCTTCCGCTCGTTCTCGTAGAGGCCCGGCGAGACGAAGCCCCAGAGCTGGAAGAGGATCACCGGCGTGGTGAGGAACACGCCGCCGTAGAGCCCCACCTTCATGTACACGTTGAACTCTTCGATCGCCGACGTGTAGACGAGCGCCGACGCCTCGGGGGGCAGCGCGCGCAGCACCGGCAGCATCAACAGCCCGTAGAGCGGCTTCGCGAACGCCAGCGCGCCGACGCCGAGCACGAGCACCGAGATGACGACGCGGAGCAGCCGCTTGCGCAGCTCGCCGAGGTGCTCCGCGAGGCTCATCCGGAAGTCGTCGGGGGTGCGCTCTGCGGCGACGGCGGGCATCGGGCGGCGGGTCCTCTATCCCGCTTTCTGCGTCGGCGCGTCGTTGGCCGCGGGCGGAGCTTCCTCTTCCGGCGGCTTCTCTTCGCGGTTGTAGTCCGGGTGGCCCGGGTCCGACTCGTCCATCGGAGGCGGCTGGAGCTCGAGCTCTCCCTGCTGCGGCTGCGGCGCCGAGGGCTCGGCCGCCGGTTGAATCTGCTCGGGGAGCTGCGCGCCCTGCGCCACCGCATCGGGCGGCGCCTGAATCACCGGCGTCTGCAGCGACTGGTTCACCGGGTTCATGACCTCCTGGTCCATTCGGTAGAACTCGCGCTCGACCACGTTGCGGACGTCGTCGGTCTGGCGCCGGAACTCGCGGATGAACTTGCCGATGCCGCGCGCCAGCTCGGGGAGGCGCTGCGGCCCGAGCACGAGCAGCGCCACCACGGCGATGACGATCATCTCACCGGTGCCGATGTTGAACACGCGCCTTGGAAGCTAGCGCAGATTCAGGGATGTGGGACTGATCACGCGGCGCTATTGCGTCGACGTGGCCGTCGTCTGACCCGGCTGCGCCGGCCGGCGGCGGGGGCCTTCAGCCTCGGCCTTCTTCCGCGCTTCCTCTTCCTTCTTCTTCTGCTCGGCGAGGCGGGCCTCTTCCTCTTCCTTCTTGCGCTTCTCCTCCTCGGCACGCGCCTTGCGCTGCTCGGGAGTCATCTTGCGCTCCTCTTCCTTCCGCCGCTTCTCTTCCTCGGCGAGGCGCTTCTTCACCTCGGCCTCTTCGGCCTTGCGGCGCTTCTCCTCTTCGGCCTTCGCGCGCTTGTCGGCCTCGGCCTTCTCCTTGTTCGCCGCGGCCTCGACCGCCAGGCGGATGCGCTCTTCTTCCTTCGCCTTGCGCTCTTCTTCCTTCGCCTTCTTGTCGGCCTCGGCCTTCGCCTTCGCCTCGTCCTGCGCCTTCTTGCGCGCCTCGAGCTCTTCCTTCTTCTTCTTGAGCGCCTCTTCGTTGCCCTTCTGCTTCTCGAGGGCCTTCAGCTCGGCGGCGAGCTTCTTCTCTTCTTCCTTCCTCGCCTTCTCTTCGGCGGCCAGGCGCTTGGCTTCCTCGGCCTCCATCTTCTTCCGCTCGGCGGCGAGCTTCTTCTCCTCTTCCTTCCGGGCCTTCTCCTCGGCGGCGAGGCGCTTCTTCTCGTCGGCGTCGGCCTTCGCCTTCGCCTTCGCGTCCTCCTCGTCCTTCTTCTTCTTCGCCTCGGCTTCGGCCTTCGCCTTGGCATCTGCCTCGGCCTTCGCCTTCGCGGCCGCCTCGGCCTCGGCCTTCTTCTTCGCCGCCGCGTCCGCCTCTTCCTTCGCCTTCTGCTCGGCGGCCAGGCGCGCCTTCTCTTCCGCTTCGGCCTTCGCCTTCGCCTCGGCCTCGGCCTTCAGGCGCGCTTCTTCGGCCTTGATCGCCGCTTCGCGCTGCTCGGGCGTCACCGCCTTGCGCTCTTTCACCGCGGGGCGCGCGTCGCCCTCTTTCTTCACGCCGATCTCGGGCGCGGGGACATCGTCCTCCTGCGCGAACGCGGCGGTGGAGAGGAGCGAGAAGACGACGGCGGCAGCGAGACGGGGACCGTTCATGACCCTGCAGCGCTTACCGCACGGCGGCTTTCTGAACAATCGCGGGGTCCGCAGGCGCCAGCACCGCGCGCCGGCGCACCTGCCCCTCGATCCACCACAGCAGCACGGGCACCAGCGCGGTGAAGAACATCGCCAGCATCGCGACGCGCGGCATGCCCGCCAGCACGAACTCGCTCTGCCCCGGCCTGGGGTCCAGCCTCGGCACGCGCGTGAGCAGCTGCGCCGAGACGATGGCGGCGAGCGCCGACGCGCCGTGCTGCACCGCCGAGCTCAAGCTCTGGTACCGCGCGCGCACCTCGGGCTCGGGCACCTTCGTGTTCAGCGTCGAGTACGAGACGTTGCGCAGCGACATGCCGGTCATGAACGCGATGAAGATCGCGATCGGGCTGATGAGCGCCGGGTACGTCACGAAGCCCGCCCACATCGTGGCGCCGACGACGACCGAGCCCACGAGGCTCGTCTTGAACGAGCCGTAGCGGTCGACCAGCCAGCCCGCGAGCTGCATCGAGAAGAAGCTCGCCACGCCGCCGAAGAGGTACAGGTACTTCAGCTCGGTGCGCGGGTACTCGAGGTTGAGCTGCAGGTAGCCCGAGATGTTGGGGATCAGCACGAAGCCCGCCATCATCGTGATCGCCGTCATCACGTAGGTGATGAAGACGATGGGGCGCGTGACGAGCGCGACGGTGCTCACCGGGTGCTGGACCTTGTTGTCGAGGTGACCCCGCATCGGCGGCAGCGCGGCGACGGCGCCGAGCGTGACCCCGGCCCCCAGCAGCGCGGTCGCGAAGAACGGCGCGCGCCACGAGAACTGCTCGGCGATGAACAGGCCCATCGGCACGCCGAGCACGCTGGCGATCGAGAACGCGCCCATCACCATGCCGAGCGCGCGGCCGCGCAGCGTGGCCGGCACCGCGTCGCTGACGATCGCGATGGAGAGCGCGGTCGCGGGTCCGCCGAACGCTCCGGCGAGCACGCGCGCCGCGATGAGCGTCTCGAGGCCCGTCGCCAGGCCGCCCAGCGCGGTCCCCGCCACGAGGCCCAGCATCGCGACGAACAGCGCCTTGCGGCGGTCGAAGCGGTCGAGGAACAGCGAGCCGATGAGGCCGGCGACGCAGGCGGCCGCCGTGTAGCTGCCGCCGACGTACCCGATGTGCGCCTCGGAGAACCCCAGCGACTTCGCGAAGTCGGGCCCCAGCGGCATCACCATCACGAAGTCGAGGATGTTGACGAACTGGACCGCGGCGATCAGCGCGACGATGCCGAGCTGGCGTCCGGTGAAGCGATCGGTCGTGGGGGGCGGCACAGGCGTCAACGCATGTAACCGACGGCGGAGTTTGCGGCTACAGTCGCAGCCCGTGCTCGCCGTGCTGCTCACGCTGGTGACGAGCGCCAGCGGCTACGACGCCGCGATGGCGAAGTCGGTACGGCTCTACAACGAGGCCGAGTGGGACGCGGCGCTGCGCGAGCTGTCGGTCGCCGAGAAGCTCGCCGCAGACGACGCCGAGCGCGCGACGGTGTGGCTGCACCAGGGCGTGATGCACGCGAACGTGCCGAACGCCGAGGCCGCCGAGGCGGCGTGGCGCCGCGCGCTGGAGCTCGACGCGAAGCAGGACCTGCCGCTGCCGGTCTCTCCGCGCGTGAAGGCGCTGTTCGAGAAGGTGCGCGGCACCGTGAAGGAGAAGCCCCGGCTCGTCCCCAAGGAAGATCAGCGTCGGGCCGAGGCCGCTGCGCTGGTGCAAGAGCCCTCGAGGTTTCCCGTCGTGCCCGTCGTGTGCCTCGGCGCCGCGCTCGCCGCTGGCGGCGTGGGCCTGGGGTTCACGTTCGCGGCGAGCTCGACGTACGGCGCCTCGCGGTCGGCGCCGACCGAGGATGAGCGGCTGGCCTTGAGCCAGCGCGCGTGGACGCAGTCGCTCGTGGGCAACATCGCGTTCGTGACCGCGGGCGTCGCGGCGCTCGCCGCCCTCATCACGTTCATCGTGCTCGACTGAAGCCCGTCGCCCCGTCAGTTCGCGACTTCCATCCCCGCCCCGTCGTTCACCTTGATGCGCACGCGCCCGCCGGGAGGCACCTCGATGGTCTTCTCCGTCTTCCACCCGGTCTCGGTGTTCACCGCGCTGATGCGCCGCGAGCCCTCGTAGACGCTGAACGCGGAGATCGGCGTGTGGCCGACCGCGACGCCGTCGACGGAGATCTGCAGCTCGACGTGCGGAGGAATCGGGCGGACGTCGATGGTGCCGTGCACCGGCTTCCACCTCAGCGACAACGCCGACGCCGCGGTCACGTCGACGGACCGCGACCACGCGAGGTGAAGCCGCGGCTCGCGCAGCTCGACGCGGTGCGCCCCCACCGGCAGCTGCAGCTTCGCGGGTGTGACGCCGGCGGCCTGCCCGTCGACGAACACCTCCATCGGAGGGTCGCTCGTCACCTCGACACCTCCCGTGGCAGCGGCGGAGACCGACAGCGCCTCCGGCTTCTCGCGGACGGGCTCGGGGTCCGGCTCGGGGTCGCGCCTCTCGAACTTTTCCCGCTTGGCCCAGCGCGACTTCGCCGGCTGCCGCGAAGGCTCGGGCGGCTGCGGCGCGGAGGCCGGCGGCGGCGGCTCGACCACTGTCGTCGGAGCCACCACCGGAGGGCTCGGCCGCAGCGCCACCGGCGGCGGCGGCGCGACGAGCACGGGCGCTGGCGGCTGCACCTCTCGACGCGCGGCGTACGACCACAGCGCGCCGGCCGCTCCGCCGATGACGGCGAGGAGGAGACCGCCGATCACCAGCCGCGCGTCGAGCGAGCGCGCGGAGGGCTGCGTCGCGGGGCCCGTCGGTGCGACGACCGGCGACTCGACCACCGTCGGCTTCTGCACCGGCGGCGCAGCGGGCGCCTCGGCCTGGGTGGGCACTCCGAGCGGAGGGGGCCGAACGCCGGGCCGCGTCGGGGCGCCGGCCGGCAGCGGCGCCGCGCCCGCCGGTGACGGTCTGGGCGGCGACGACATCACCTCGTCGGCGACCGCCGAGAGATCGTCGGGAGTCACCGCCGCGCCCAGCTCGATGAGCACGCGCTCGAGCGCCTGGCTGAAGTCGGCGGCGCGCGGGTAGCGCTGATCGCGATCGCGCGCGGTCGCGCGCTCGAGCGCCCTCGCCAGCGACGGCGGACAGTCGCTGCGCAACGTCGAGATCGACGCGAGCGTCTGCGTCTTCACCGACATCAGGATCTCGACCTCGTTGCGGCCGGGGTTCGCGCGGCGCCCCGAGAGCAGCTCGAACAGCACGAGGCCCAGCGAGTAGATGTCGGTGCGGCCGTCGAGCGGCTGGCCGACCATCTGCTCGGGAGACATGTACGCGAGCTTCCCGCGGATCTGCCCCATCGCCGTCTGCCGCTGCGTCGTGCGTGCCTTCGCGATGCCGAAGTCGATGAGCTTCACCAGCCCCTCGCGCGACAGCAGCAGGTTGCCGGGGCTGATGTCGCGGTGCACGAGGTTCAGCGGAGCGCCGTCCGGCCCCTTCAGGCGGTGCACGTAGTCGAGCGCCTGCGCCGCCTGGCTCACGATGCGCAGCACGGTTCCCACCGGCAGCTTCTGCCCGCGCGTGGCGTAGGTCTTCACCACGGTGTGCAGCGAGGGCCCGTCGACGAGCTCCATCGCGATGTAATAGGCGTCGTCGATCTTCCCGAAGTCGTAGACCTGCGCGATGTGCGGGTGCGTCAGCCGCGCGGTGAGCCTCGCCTCTTCGAGGAAGAGGTCGACGACCTCGGGCTCCTTCGCGAGGTTCGGGTGCATGGTCTTCACCACGCACGTGCGGTCGAACCCGTCGGGCCCGGTCTGCCGCGCGTGGAAGACCTCGCCCATGCCGCCGATGGCGATGGTCCGCTCGAGGATGTACCGGCCCAGGGTCTGCGCCACGTCCGACGCGCAGGCTACCGCCGTTCTGCCGGCCAGGCGCGCCCCTGCTTTTTCCGGGTTCGCCGCATTGGCTTGGACACCGGGGGATTTCCGCGATTAGTGCGTTGCGCGCGTTTGAACTCGAATCGCCCCGGCGCGGGGTCTGATATGGGCGTTGGCAGTGGCCTCGATCCTGGTCGTCGATGACAGCCCGCTGGTGCTGAACCTGGTGCGCGAAGTGCTCACCGAGGCAGGCCACCACGTCGTGACCGCGGACAACCCGCTGACGGTCCCGGCGCTGGTGCGGAGGAACAAGTTCGACCTCGCGCTGGTGGACCTGAACATGCCGGCGATCTCCGGCGACACGGTGATCACGATCCTCGAGCAGGCGGATCTGCTGTCGAAGCGCGTGGTGCTCTTCTCCGAGGCCGCCGAGGACGACCTCAAGGCCCGCGCGAAGGCGTGCAAGGCGCTCGGCTACATCAAGAAGGGCACCGAGGCGCACCTCATCAAAGAGGTCGCGCACTTCCTCACCATCGCCCGCTGAAATGGGGACTGTCCCCATTTCAGCCACGTTCACCCTCCGCAGAGCTCCTTGATGCGCATGAGCGACTGCGGGTTCATGCCGAGGAACTGCAGGCCCATGCCCACGGAGAAGTGAAAGCGGCCGTGGGCGCCCCAGCTGTTGCCCCAGGCGACGACGCCGGTGCCCTCGAGCAGCTCGCGCCCCACGTGGATGCGCAGGTCGTGCGCCGACCCGACGCGCGCCACCGCGAGCGAGCGCACGAAGATGCCGCCCGGTGACAGGTTCGAGCTGAAGCCCGCAAGCCACCGCGCGCTCGCCGAGCCGGCCTCGCGGAACTCGACCACCGAGTAGAACGGCACGCGCTGGTGCACGCGCAGCTGCGGGTGCGTGCGGCGATCGCCGCTGACCGCGCGCACCACGTCGTCGGCGCCAGCGTTCACGTGCAGGCACGCGTGCAGGTTCGGCTCGGGCGGCAGGTCGGGCCCCGCGCTCAGCACCACGGCCGCCACCGTCTCGAGGCCCTTCTTGTGCCGCAGCTGGTGCAAGAGCGGCCGCGCCGGCGAGCGGGCGACGACGACCAGCACGTCGAACTGCTCGGCGATCTCCGGCACGCGCGCGGTGAGATCCACCGGCAGCACGTAGAAGCCGTTGAGCTGCAAGAGCGCGTCGAGGCGGCGCAGGTCGAGCGCGTCGTCGCTCGCGAGCAGCACGCGCCGCGGCTTCTTGGCATCGGCGCGCGGCGCCGCCTTCGCCGCCTGAAGCCGCAGCTGCACGTCGGCGAGCCTCAACGGGCGCATCACCAGGTCCGTCGCCCCGAGGTTCGACCACGCCTCGAGCTGCTCGCCGGAAGCGTCGGCTCCGCCGATGAGCACGAGCGGCACCGCGCCCGCGTGCCGCGCCGCCTCTGGAATGCGTTCGCTCTTCGGCGGCGGCGCGGCGACGTCGGCGAGGATCATCGACGGAGGAAACGCCTTCAGCGCGTCGAGCGCCTCGTTCATCGACGCGACCGTCTTCACCTTGCACCCGGCCGCGACGATCGGCGGTGTCGTCAGCGTCGCCGCGGTCGGAGAGGGATCGATGACGAGGACGGCGTCGGGCGACACGGCGGAGGGCAGCCTACACCCTGAAGCGCCGGACCTCACCGCGCAGCACGTCTGCCTGCGAGCGCAGCGTCTCGATGGCCTCTTCGAGCAGCTTCACGCTCTTGTTCTGGGCCTCGCTGACCGTCTTGATGGTCTCGATCGCCTTCAAGACCTGCTCGCTGCCGCGCGACTGCTCGCGCTGGGCGCGGTTCAGGTGCGCGGCCATCTCGTTGATGTTCTCGATCGACCGCGTGAGCTGCTTGCTGCCGTGCGCCTGCTCCTGCACCGAGCGCTGCACGTGCGTCGCGAGCATCTTCATCTTCTCGACGGTCTTCATGACCGCGTCGGCGCCGCGCGCCTGCTCGTTCGTGGCGCGGCTGATCTGCTCGACCGCCTCGGCGACGCGCACGATGGAGCCCGTCACCTCTTTGCTGCCGCGCGCCTGCTCGACGGTCGCGCGCGCGATCGCCTTCACCATCAGCGTCGACTTGTTCGCCGAGTCCTGAATCTTCTTCAGCTGGTTCTCGGCTTCCTTGCCGAGCGTGACGCCCTCTTCGACGTTGCGGACGCCCTGGTTCATCGCGGCGACGGCGTTGCGCGACTCCTGCTGGACGGCGCGGATCAGGTCGCCGATCTCGCGCGTCGAGGTGCCGGTGCGCTCGGCGAGGTCCTTGATCTCTTCGGCGACGACGGCGAAGCCCTTGCCGTGCTCGCCGGCCTGCGCGGCGATGATCGCGGCGTTGAGGGCGAGCAGGTTCGTCTGCTCGGCGACCTCGTCGATGACGCTGACGATGTTGCCGATCTCTCCGATGCGGCGGCCGAGGTGCTCGATGACCTGCAGCGCCTGGGCGGAGCTCTCCTTGATCTTGTCGATGCCGTGCAGCGTCTTGAGCAGCGACTCGCCGCCCGACTCGGCGTCCTTCGACACCTGCTCCGACAGCCTCGCGGTCTCGTAGGCGTTCGTCTCGACCTGGCTGATGGCGACGTCCATCTCGCTCATCGCGTTCGAGGTGCCCTCGGTGGTCTTCAACAGCTCCTCGACGCTCTGGTTCACCTCTTTGATCGCGAACGTCATCTGCTCGATCTGCGAGGTGTTCTCCTCGACGCTGGCCGCCATCGCCGTGACGTTCTCGGCGACCTCGTCGTTGGTGGCGGCCATCTCCATGACCGACGACGACGACTCTTCGGCGCTCTGGAACAGCACCTCGACGTTCTCGGCGATGCCCTTCAAGCTCGCGAGCATCTCGACCATCGAGCTCGAGGTCTCCTCGACGCGCGTGAGCACGGTCGAAGCGCCCGCGGTGGTCGCCGAGGCGGTGCGGGAGATCTGATCGATGACCTGCGCGACGCCCTCGCTGACGCCGCGCACGCGGCCGAGGGTCTCGCGCAGGCCGAGGCCGATGGTGTTCAGCGCCTCGGCGAGCTGGTCGAGCTCGCGCGTCGCACCGCGCTCGACGCGGACGGTGAGGTCGGCCTCGGACAGCTTCGCGGCGACGTTCATCATCTGCGTCAGCGGCCGCACGATGAGCAGGCGCGAGAGGATGAAGACGAGCACGAGGAACAGGCCGGTGCCGGCGAGCAGCGCGACCATCAGCGTGCGGCGCAGGTCGGTGAGCGCCTCGACGATGCGACCGCGGTCGAGCGAGATCAGCACGAAGCCCGAGCCCGGCGTGTCGATGCGCGTCACGCGGTCGGAGATGAGCAGCTCGTTGCCGCTCGACAGCTCCATGTTGAGGGGCCAGTTGCGCGCGTTGAACTCGGCGAGCAGCTGCTTCATGCGCTCGGGCTCTTCGCCGCGCCGGCTCGCGACGCGGTTCGCCGACGTGCACGCGTTCTCGCACCAGAAGACGCCCGCGAACTTGATCTCCGGCTCCTCGCCGACGATCTGGTCGATCTCCGCCGACGAGTCTTCGTCGTACGGGCGCGGAGAGACGAGCACCTTGCGCTCGATCTCCTTCGCGACGGCGCGGCCGCGCTCGTGCAGCGTGTCGGTGAGGTACTGCTCGGCCTGGTTCGGCACCGCGATGTAGAGCGCGAGCAGCAGCACCACCAGGGCGGCGGAGAACGAGAGGAAGATCGCCCAGGTCAGACCGATGCGCTGGCTTTTCGCCGTGGCCACTGTCGCTGTGGGACCTTAGCGGAACCCGACGCCGCGTCGAGCGGTTGGCGTGCGCGCGAACAGCCGGGGACGGTAGGGACGTGAACGGCTCGACGGGCCCGGGCGCGTTCAAGGGGACGTGACCGGGAGCGTGAAGGGGGACGAAACAGCGCGTGTTATGAGCCTCTGCGTGGCGACGCGCCTCTACACCTCCGAGGTCTACCTCGAGCACGACCCGGGGCCGCTGCACCCCGAGCGGCCCGACCGGCTGCGCAGCATTCACGCCGTGCTGCAGCGCGCGCCGATCGCGAACACCGAGCGCGTCGATCCCCGCCCTGCCACGCGCGACGAGCTCGTGACCGTTCACGACGCGGCGTACGTCGACGCCGTGCTGGCCACGCGCGGGCAGGCGGTGCAGCTCGACCCCGACACCTCCACCAGCCCCAAGAGCGTCGAGGCCGCGCTGCTCGCCGCCGGCGCCGCCGTGCAGGCCGTCGACGACGTCTTCGACCGGAGGTCCGACAACGGCTTCGCGCTGGTGCGCCCGCCCGGCCACCACGCCGAGGGCGATCACGCGATGGGGTTCTGCCTGTTCAACAACGCGGCGATCGCGGCCGAAGCGGCGCGCAAGCGCGGCGCCGAGCGCGTGCTGCTGCTCGACTGGGACGTCCACCACGGCAACGGCTCGCAGTCGCACTTCATCTCCCGCCGCGACGTGATGTACGCGTCGGTGCACCAGCACCCGTTCTACCCGGGCACCGGCTCACCGTTCATCGCCGGCGAAGGTGAAGGCGCGGGCTTCAACGTCAACTGCGGGCTCCCCGGAGCGCAGGGCGACGACGACTACTCCGCCGTCTTCGAGGGCCTCTTCCTCCCCATCGCGGAGGCGTGGCAGCCCGACTTCGTGGTGGTCTCCGCCGGGTTCGACCCCCACCGCTCGGACCCGCTCGGCGGCATGCGCGTGACCGAGCGCGGCTTCGCGGCGATGTGCACGGCCCTCAAGGGCCTGGCGAAGGGCCGCATCGTGCTGTGCCTCGAGGGCGGCTACGACCTCGACGGCCTCGCGCAGTCGGTGCACGCGTGCGTCGAGGTGCTCTCGGGCGTGCGCAGCGAGCCGCTCACCGCCGGAAAGACGCGCCCCGACACCGCCGAGTCGCTCGACGAGTCGTGGAAGCTGCACGCGCGCCACTGGAAGCGGCGGGGCTGAAGCTCGTCACCGGGCCGTTCGGCGGGCGACGTACTGCGCGCGGTACAGATCTTCGGGCCACAGCCTCGGCAGGTCCTCGACCCAGCGGCCGGTCTGGTTCTTCGCGGTCGCCTCGGGGACGTCGCCGATGAGCGTGGTCTGAATCGACACCCAGGGCAGGTTCTCGGTCTCGCCGTCGGTGTCGCCGTCGGTGTCGTCGTAGCGGCGAGGCAGCGACAGGTTCTTCATGTTCCAGAACGTGCCGCGCGCTCCCGAGTGCGGGCCCTTGCACGCTGCCCCGCCACCCGAGAGCCACGACCAGCGATCGACGGCGCCGAAGTTGGTGAACAGGTTCTCGAAGGGCGCCTCGCCGTGGTGATCGAGGTTCACCTCGCGGCCCGAGACGCGGCGGAACACGTTGCCGTGCGCGGCGCGCACCAGCGTGAGCTCGTGCCAGAGATCGAGCTCGAAGGCGACCTGCTGGACGAGCGAGTCGGCCGCGTTCGAGAGCGTGAGGCCGTGGTGGGCCTGCACGCCCTCGCGCCCCTGGCGGTCGGCGGTGAACTTCACGTCCTCGACGGTCGCGAACTTGGTGCGCTCGAGGATGATGCCCAGATCGGCGTCGTGGAAGGTGACGTTGCGGACCCACAGGTTGTGCGCGCGCTCGACCTCGATGCCGTTGAAGCCGTCTTCCCGGTGGTGCCCCTCGTACGGGCCGCTCTGGAACTCGAAGCGCAGATCTTCGACGCCGACGTGGCTGACGGCCGGCGCCTTCTTCAGCCGCGGGCTCGCGCTGCGGGGCAGATCGAGGCGCAGCGGCTGCAAGAGGCGCACGCGGCGGCCGTCGATGCGATCGATCTGCACGGGGAGCTCGAGATCGTCGAGACACCCACCGTTGAGCTGGAACTGGCCGTCGTAGAGCTCGCGCTCCACGTCGCCGTTCATGTCGAGGTACAGCGTGACGATCTCTCCCGCCTCGAGCTTCGAGGCGTCGTCGACCTCGATCCAGTGCTCGCCGCGCTTGCCGCCGCCGATGAGGTCGGCGAGCTTGTCCTCCGAGCCCTTGCCGCCGATGTGCAGGAAGCCGCCGTGCGAGGCCCAGAACTCGGGGTCCTTGCCGGGCGGCACGCCGTAGACGGCCTTCAGCGAGCGGTCGACGACCAGCACGGTGCCCTGCGGGCCGGAGCCTTCGCCGCGCAGCACCACGCGGTTGCGGTTGAGCTCGACGATCTTCCTCAGGTGCCAGCGGCCGGCGGGCACGAACACGGCCGTGTCCCTGTCGGCCGCCGCGAGCGCGCGCGTGAACGCCGCAGAGTCGTCGTCGCCGTCGTTCGCCTTCGCGCCGAAGTCACGCACGTCGATGCCCTTCGGCCAGCGCGGAATCCGTCGCTCGCCACCCGCGTAGCCGGCCCACGAGAAGTCGGGCAGCCGGCTCGTCGGCTTCCACGCATTGCCGCTCCGGCCCCACAGGTCGGAGAACTGCGCGTTGGCAGGCGGCCGGTTCAGGGCCTGCGCCTCGGCGTACAGCTCGTCGAGCTCGGGGTCGGACGACTGGGGGCCGCAGGCGACGACGGCGAAAGAGAGGATGAGCACGAATGAGCGCATGCCCAGAGCGTCTCGAACGCGACGGCGCAGCGGAATGTCAACGGCAGTTGACGTCACCGCCGCGAGTCGCAGTTCCGCGCAGCGCTCACGGCTGCTCGAAGAGCGAGTCGCACGGCGTCCCGCTGACGTCGACTCCGTCCGTCGCCGGCATCGCGCACATGAGCCCGCCCGCGGCGCCGAGGCAGGCGTCGAACATCGACTGCGGCTTCGTCGCGTCGTCGCACGCGAGGCCCCCGATGTTCCGGGAGCACCGGTTGGTGCAGGTGCGCAGGCTCGTGCCCTTGAGGCAGCAGTCGTTGTCCGCGGCCTTGCACGCGCCACACGCCAGGCTGCAGACCGCCGAGCTGAGCTGCTCGCACGCGGCGGCGTGGCCCGCGGGGTACTTCCCGTTCAGGGTCAGCACCGACATCGAGCCGCAGGCCGAGGCGAGCCGCAGGCGGTTGCGCGCGTCGAGCGCGAGCGCCACGCCGCCCTGGTCGCACGAGAGCACGCCCTGGACGCTGAAGGAGCTGCCGTTGAAGGCCGAGAGCTTGAGCGCGGAGAACGTGTGGAACGCGACCATCGGTCGGCCCTGGGCGTCGATGGCGAGCGCATTGTGCTCGTGCCCCGCGTTGTCGTTCGACACGGGCAGCACCGACCACGCGCCGCCCGCGCGGCGCCCGTACATGAGCGCGAAGGGGTACGCGGGCCACACCGCGTGCAGCGCGCCGGAAGAGTCGAAGACCGCGTCGAGCTGGCCGTTCGCGCCCCCGCCGAGGCCTCCAGGGGTGACCACCTCGAGGCTGCCGCCGCTGAAGTGGTGGAGACCGTTCTGCGCCGGCGACCGGTCGACGAGGTACAGCACGTGCGGCGCCCCCGCCGGGTCGAGCACCACCTTCGGCGCGCCCATGAAGCCGGCGTCGATCCACTCGAGCTGCGTCTCGGCCCAGCCGCCGTCGGCCGCGGACGTGGCGAGGTACATCATCTTCTCGGCGAAGCGGGTTCGCTGGTACGCGAGGTACGGCTTGCCGGTGCCGTCGAACACCAGCGACGGCTGATAGCCGTTGGTGACCCGCCGCGACTCGTACTTCCCTCCGTCGGGCTGCGCGGCAGCCCGCTCGGTCGCGAGCCAGATCTCGAAGCTGCGCGCGTAGGCGACGGCCGGGGCTCCTCCGCCGGGCTTCAGGGCGACGCTGAGCACCGGCTCGGTGCCGGTGCCGTCGGGGTCGATGACTTCGGTGGTGAAGCCCCCGTCGTCGAGCTCGCTGGACAACAGCACCTGGGTGTTGCCGTACCAGCCGACGTGAACGCCCGACGGAGCGCGCACCATCGAGACGTGGTCGTAGCTCGTCGCGCCGAGCTTCACGCGTTCGAAGAAGCACGTGCCGCAGTCGACCGAGGCGTCGCCGCTGCCGAGCACCCCGCAGGCCACGGGCAACCCCTCACAGGTGCCGATGCTCGCCGTGCCGCCGCCGGCCCCGCCACCGGAGCTTCCCCCGCCGGCGCCTCCGTCGGGGTCCGAAGGCCGTGAGCCGCAGCCCACGAGCATGAGTGCACAGCACAGGAGTGGGAGGCGCATGCCCTTCACTCTAGACGCACGAAAGGCCCCGCCTGGATCGCCGTTGCGCGATCTCGCCCGAGGCACTACGGACGAATGCGTGACGGCTCCGGCTCCCTACATTCACGGCAGCACCGATGAGCGCGAGGTGGCGCGGCTCGAGAAGCAGGCGTTCTGGTGCGCGGGGTGGATGCTCAGGCGCTTCGACGCCGCGCCGGGCATGCGCGTGCTCGATCTCGCCACCGGCGTCGGCGCGATGGCGGGCCAGCTGCTCGAGCGCTTCCCCGGCATCGAGCTCATCGGCGCCGATCTGTCGCGCACGCAGCTTCAGACGGCGCAGCAGAACCACCCGACCGTCCGCTACGTGCGCGCGAACGGCGCCGCCCTGCCCTTCCCCGAGGCCACCTTCGATCGCGTGCACTGGTCGTGGTTCCTCGAGCACGTCTCGCCGGAGGTTTCGGTGCAGGTGCTCAGAGAGGTGCGCCGCGTGCTCAAGCCGGGCGGCTACGTGCACTTCACCGAGGTCGACAACTCGACGTTCAAGACCGTGCCGCCGCTGCCGAAGGTGCTCGAGGCGATGGACGCGCTGAACACCGGCCAGCAGCGCGCCGGCGGAGATCCCTTCATCGGCCCGAAGCTCGACGGCTACGCGCGCGCAGCCGGGTTCGCGCGCGTCGACGCGCGGCCCTCGCCGATCGTCGGCAGCGAAGATGACCCCGTCTACTTCCAGGGGTTCATCGACGAGTTCTCCGAGATCTTCGAGAGCGTCGACGAGGCGCTGGGCGCTCCGCTCGAAGAGGCTGCGGCAGAGCTGCGCGCCTTGAACAAGAGACCGGGCACTTCCATCCATTACTGTGGCGTCATCGCGCAGGCGCACAAGTGAACCCCGCGGCGTGACGAAGGGGCATGCGCGATGCACCACGGCACGCGCATGCAGAGTCCGATCTTCGAGACGAATCACGGCGAGCTCATCAGCCTCGAGAAGCAATACTGGGCAGCGTTGCAGCACGGTGACCTGCCGTCGGCCCTGCACCTGACGGCGTTCCCATGCGTCGTCACCGACGCACACGGCGTGCGGATCATCGATCAGCGCACGTACGAGAAGAACTTCCGCGACATGTCGTTCACCATCGATCACGTCGCGCTCAGCGAGATCGACGTGCAGTTCCCCGCGAAGGACGTCGCGATCGTCAGCTACCTCATCGCGCAGGAGATCAGCGCCGACGGAGATCACCAGCAGCACCGCTGCGCCAGCGCCTCGACCTGGGTACGTCACCAGACGGGCTGGAAATGCGTGCAGCACGCCGAGGTGCCGTTACGCGACACGATTCACTGATGGGGGTAGTTTCCACACCTTAGGTGGAACCCGTCCCAACCGACGACGACCCGCTCATCGGGAAGGTGCTGAGCGGTCGCTTCCGCATCATCGAGCCCCTGGGTGCCGGGGGAATGGGACGGGTCTACAAAGCGATGCAGTCGCCGCTCGAGCGCCTCGTCGCGCTGAAGGTGCTGAACCCGAAGTACGCCGGAGAGAAGGACCCCGGCTTCGAGCGCCGCTTCTTCAACGAGGCGAAGTACGCCGCGCAGTTGCACCACCCGAACACCATCACCGTCCACGACTACGGCCGCACCGAAGACGGCATGCTGTTCATCGCCATGGAGTACGTCGAGGGCGAGACGCTGCAGCAGTTGCTCTCGAAGTCGAAGACGCTGCCGTGGACGCGCGCGCTCGTCATCGTGTCGCAGATCGCGCGCTCGCTTCGCGAGGCGCACAAGCTCGGCGTCATTCACCGCGACCTGAAGCCCGCGAACGTCATGGTGCTGCACGAAGAGACCGGCAGCGACATGGTGAAGGTCCTCGACTTCGGGCTGGTGAAGACGTTCCTGCCCGACGCGCAGGCGCCGACCGACGAGCCCGAGCTGACGCAGGCCGGCGTGCTGCTCGGCTCTCCGCTCTACATGGCGCCCGAGTCGGCGAGGAACGAGGCCGACCCGCGCTCGGACATCTACTCGATGGGCGTGCTGCTGTTTCAGATCCTCACCGGCAAGCCGCCCTTCACCGGCAAGGACTCGATCGACATCATCGTGAAGCACATTCGCGAGCGGCCGCCGCGGCCGAAGTCGCTCAAGGCCGAGCTGCCCGACGAGGTCGAGGCGCTGGTGCTCAAGTGCCTCGAGAAGGAGCCGTCGGACCGCTACCAGTCGATGGACGAGGTCCTCGAAGCGCTGAAGAACGTCGCGAGCGCGAACGGCATGTCGGGCGCGTTCACCGACCCGCGCGCGGCGATCGTGGGCTCGTCGTCGGCGACGATGTTCAAGCCCGGCTCGATTCCCCAGCCGGCCTCGTCGAAGTCGAAGACGCCGCGCGAGCAGCCCGTGGGCATGGCGACGAGGTCCATCGAGGTGCCCATCGACGAGTCGATGGCCGTCACCGCTCCGCGGCGGAACCTGCTGGTCGTCTACATCCTCGGTGGAGCCGTCGCCGCGGCCATCGTCGTCGGCATCGTCACGTTCGCGACGCGCAAGTCGAAGCCGACCGTCGTGCCTCCGAAGCCCGCCGTCGCGCTGCCGGTCGACCCGCCGAAGCCTCCGCCGGTCGACCCGCCGAAGCCCGTCGAGCCGCCGAAGCCGGTGGACCCGGTGATGGTGACGTTCGAGGTGAGCAGCACTCCCGCCGGCGCCGCGGTGTCGCTCGAGGGCAAGCAGGTCGGGGTCACTCCGTTCACGCTGCCGCTGAAGGCCGACGACGACGGCAACCTGAGAGTCCAGCTCGCCTTCTCGCTCGACGGCTACCAGAGCGCCACCGCGGTCGCAGAGGGGCGCGGCACGGTGAAGGTGAACCAGGTGCTGAAGAAGAAGAGCGGGAAGAAGCGACCTCCGCAGCAGAAGGACCCCGGGTTCAAGGACGACCCGTATCAGTGACCACGGAAGTCCAGTTCGAGCGCCACATCGCTCGCACGGCCGAGGCCGAGGCCGACGCGCTGTCCGAGTCGATCACGCGCAAGGTGAACCTCGCCCGCGGCGGGACGTTCGTGGCGGCGGCGCTGCTGGTCGCGGTGCTCACGCACCTCGCGGGGCTCGGCACCGGAGGCTCGCTGTGCGTGTTCTTCGGTCTGCTGCCGCTGATGTGGATCGCGTCGTGGGTCGCCGGCATGCGCGCGATCATGAAGGGCGTGCGGCAGCGCGCCGAGCTCGAGACGCAAGGGCCCACGCTGCGGCGCGAGACGGTGAAGCTGCGCGCGGCGCCGTCGAGCCTCGAGGTCTCCTACGACGGAGCGGTGGTGCAGCACTGGCCCTGGTCCGAGGTCTCGCTCGATCGCACCGGCGGCGGCCTGCACTTGAGGCGCGGAGCCCAGGGCGTCGACGTCCCCGCTTCGGCCTTCGGCGACGCCGCGCAGCTCGAGGCCTTCGCGGCCTTCGTCGAGCAGTACATCGCCGACGGAAGAGCGTAAGGTGCGCGGCCGGTGAAACGACGCCTCGCGCTCGTCGTCTTGCTGATCCCCGGCCTCGCGCTGGCCGACGCGCGTGTCGAAGCGCGCAAGCGGTTCCGCCAGGGCATGGCGTACATCCGCGACGGCCAGTACCAGGAAGGCATCGATCAGCTGCTCGAGGCCTACGAGATCAAGCCGCACCCGAACGTGCTCTACAACGTCGCGAAGGCGTACGAGAGCCTCGAGCGGCCGGTCGAAGCGCTGTCGTATTACCAGCGCTACCTCGAGTCGGATCCGCCCGACGCCTCCGAGGTGAAGAAGGCCATCGCGCGGCTCGAGCCGCTCGTGCCTCGCCTCAAGCCGAAGGACCTCGAGCCGGGGCCCGCACCGGTGGCGCCGGTGAAGCCGGTCGAGCCGGTGAAGCCCTCGGTCGACGACGCCACGCTCGAGCGCCTCGCGCGCACCGTCGAGCGGCTCGAGCAGACGGTGCAGCGCCTCGAAGAGCGCTCGGCGCAGGCGCCCGTCGAGAAGCCGCGCGCGGCGGAGAAGAGCGAAGAGGCGCTGCTCGACGCCGAAGAGGCGGGCACGGTGCCGTACGAAGAGACGGTCGTCACGGCGTCGCGGCGGGCGCAGTCGACGCTCGAGGCCCCGAACGCGACGACGGTGATCACCGCCGACGAGATTCGGATGTCCGGCGCGCGATCGCTGCCCGAGCTCTTGCGGCGCGTGCCGGGCGCCGAGGTGATGATGATGGGCGTCACGAGCCCGAACGTCTCGTTCCGCGGCTTCAACCAGCGCATCTCGAACAAGGTGCTGCTGCTCGTCGACGGCCGCCCCGAGTACCAGGACTTCCTCGGCCTCTCGCTGTGGCCCGCGCTGCCGATCGACCTGTCGGAGATCGAGCGCATCGAGATCATCCGCGGCCCCGGCTCGGCGCTGTACGGCGCGAACGCGATGCTCGGCGTCATCAACGTCATCACGCGCACGCCCGGCACCGGGCCCGCCGCAGAGCTGTCGGCGTTCGGGGGCAACGGAGAGGCCGGCGGCGGCAGCGTCGTCGCCAGCGGCGGCAAGGCCCTGCGCTTCCGCGCCTCGGCCGGCTACGCGCAGGAGCAGAAGTGGAGCCGCGACTTCCCCGACGACCGCGCCGACTTCGCGCCGCAGATCACCGAGACCAACCTCGGCTACCGCAGCGCGAAGGCGAACCTGGTCACGACGTACGCGTTCAACCGCAACTTCAGCTTGAGCGCGTCGGGCGGCGTGAACCGGCTCTTCACCGAGATCTACCCGATCGGCATCTTGCGGAACTTCTACCTCGACGGCGTCGGCGGCTACGCGAAGCTCGACGCGGTGCTGGGGCCGGTGCGCGTGAAGTTCTGGTGGAACGCGCTCTCCGCGACGGCCGGGCCGCAGTACTGGCCCATCGGCACGCGCAGCCTCGCGACGAAGGTCGACTCGAACGTGTTCGATCTCGAGCTGCTCTTCCAGAAGGAGTTCGAGCTGCTCGGCCGTCACCGCGTGTCGGTCGGCGCCTCGGGTCGCCTCAAGCGCGTGAAGTGGTCGTACATCGGAGAGCTGAAGCAGGAGCTCCACTTCGCCGCCTTCGTGCAGGAAGAGTGGAGACCGTGGAACCCGCTGACCATCACCGGCAGCTACCGGCTGGATCGGCACCCGCTGCTCGACAACGGCCAGCCCGGCTTCGCGCACTCGCCGCGGTTCTCGGCGACGTTCGCTCCGTTCGAGGGGCACGCGATTCGCGGCAGCTTCGCGACGGCGTTCCGCGCGCCGACGTTCCTCGAGAGCTACACCGATCTGGCGACGCCGATTCCCGGTGTCGGCGGCGCGTCGGTGCTCACCCAGGGCTCGCGCACGCTCAAGCCCGAGCGCCTGCTCTCGTTCGAGCTCGGCTACCGCGGAGAGTCCGTCGGCTACGGCCTCGGCTGGGAGGTCGCGCTGTACCAGAACTACGTGAACGACCTCATCGTGCTGTCGGCGATCAACCCGCTGCCCGCGGACATGGCGTTCGACCCGAACACCGGCTCGTACCTGCTCGGCCGCAGCGTGTTCCAGAACGACCCGGTCGGCTACGTCGCGCGCGGCGCCGAGATCGGCTTCACCTGGAGCGCCAGCGCCGGCCTCGACGTGCGCGTGACCGGCGCGCTGCAGCAGGTCGCGGTGAACGGCACGATGACCGGGCCGTGCGGGCCGTGCAGCCAGGCGCCGGTGGGCAAGTTCTTCGTCGGCGCGGCATATCGCTCGCCGGTCGGGCTCGACCTCGAGGTCGACGCCGCCTTCGCCTCGAGCACGACGTGGATCGAGCGCGAGCCCGACGCCGCCGACCCGACGCGCATCGCGAACGTCGAGAACCGGCTGCCGGCGTACGTCGTCATCAACGCCCGCGCGGCGTACCGCTTCTTCGACGATCGGCTGACGGTGGCGATCGTCGGCACGCAGCTCGGGCCGTCGCACCAGGAGCACCCGTTCGGAAACCTCATCACGAGGCGCATTTTCGGCACGATCACGGTGAGACCATGAAGACGGACGCAACGGCCGGGGTGAGGTGGCAGTCGAGCGCGAGGGTGTGCGCAGCGCTCATGCTCATCACCGCCTGCGACCGCCCTCCGGTCTTCGCCACCGCCGACACGCGCCAGCACGACGAGTCGTCCCGCATCGAAGGCAACGTGGTCGTCACCGGCAGCGCGCGCGGCAACGTCGTCGTCTTCCTCTACGACGCGGCGAAGCCTCCGCCGCCGACGGGCACCGGGCGGCCGCTGACGTTCACCACCGTCTCGTCGGCCGAGCTGTTCGGCACGACCGAAGGCACGGGCCCGTTCACCGCGCCGTTCGGGTTCTCGCTGGTGAAGCCGGGCAGCTACCTCATCCGCGGGCTCATCGACGCGAACGCGGACTTCATCCCCTGGTACGGAGTCACGGCGGACTCGAACACCGGCGACGTCGGCGGAGCGGCCATCGACCCCCTCACCCGCGCCACGCGCGTCATCACCGTGGGCGAGCCGGCGCTCGACGTGGGCGTGAGCTTCTCCGACGCAGCGCGGATCGCCGTCGATCGTCCCGCCTTTCAAGTCGCGACGCAGGCGCCGGCGGTGACGGTCGCGCCGGGCATGCCGCCGGTCGTCATCGAGCTCAAGCCCCAGCCGATCGAGCTGGGCCCGGTGCGCCAGCCGCAGCCGGTCTTCCTCGCGCAGCTCATCGACGAAGATCTCGACGGAGTCCCCGACGACCGCAACCTGGACGGCGTGCCGGACCAGTGGCCGCGCGTCATCGTCCGGAAGATCGCCGAAGGCGAGAACCTGCTCGCGGACGATCAAGGCGACTACACGCACGTCGTGAACATGAGCCCGCAGGATCCCGACGGAGTCCCCGACACCGTCGTGCTCGCCGCCGGCATCGATCCCACCGAGAACCTGCCGCTGCTCGTCGACATGATGGGCCGGCCGCGCGCGACGCCGGTGCCGGTCACGAAGCTCAAGGTCGTCATCCGCCCGCTCGCGCTCGACGCGACCGACCCGCAGCGCCCGGTGCCGCTCGTGTCGATGCCGCCGGGCCGCTACGCGCTCATCGTCATCAACCCGACCGGCCAGACGTGGCGCGTGCCGAACGAGCTGGCGCCGGGGCTGGGGACCCGCTTCGGGCTGCCCGAAGTCGCGAGCCAGGGCTTCATCATCCAGGTTCCATAGACGTGCCCCGCTGGGTCGTCATCGTCGTGGTGATCTTCGCGGTTCCTCCCCTCGGCGGGTTGCTGTGGCGTCGTCACCAGCGCGACGTGCTCTTCGCGCGCGCCCCCAGCGAGCTCCGCCCGTGCCTGGCGAACCTGGAGAACGGGCTGAGCGGCTACGCGGTCGACGAGGCCGGCGCGAAGGCCGCAAGCTGGGACGCGGAGCACGTGATCCTCTGTGACCGCGAGGTCGAGACGTACGAAGGCGGCAACCTGCTCGTTCATCCGACGGCGGCAGTGCTCTACCGGCCGAGCGTGGTGACGGGGTTCTTCGACGACGCCGGCGTCTTGGAGCTGCGCCACGACGACGGTGGGGTCGAGCGGCTCACCTTCGGGCCACCGACCGGAATGGACGGTCCCCTCTACATCTGGCACGAGGATCTCTCGTGGCCGAACCGACGCTGATGGCTGGCGCCGCTGGCGCTCCGGTGTGCGTGCACGACGCCGGGTGAGGGCATCACCGAAGCTCGAGTCGTAAGGTTCCGGTGGTGGCGGGAGTCTGAAAAGATGCCGCCACCTCTTCGCTCGGGAGTGCTCTTGAACGTTCCACGCGCAGTCATCGCCGCCGCCGTGGCCGGGCTCTCGATCGGAGGTTGCTCGAACGGCGGCGTCCCACACCGCCTCGAGCTCAAAGGCGAGCCGCCGGCCGAGGTGGGCTCGGCGCTCGTGGGCGCCCCCGCCTGGGGGCTCACCTCAGCCATGGCGAGCCGGCACGACGAAGCGCTCGGAGTGCTGCTCTCCAACGGGCAGGTGCTGGTGACCGGCTCCTCGCACACCTGCGAGCTGTTCGACCCGGCGACGCGAACCTGGCGCTCGACCGGGAGCCTGGGCACGGGGCGCACGGGCTTCACGCTCACGCGGCTCGACGACGGGCGGGTGCTCGCCATCGGCGGCCTCGCGCAGGGCGGGGCAGTGCTCGAGAGCGTGATGTCGTACGATCCGGCGACGGAGCTGTGGTCGCCGAGGCCGTCGATGCCGGGGCCGCGCTTGGGCCACACCGCGACGCTGCTCCCCGGTGGCAGCGTGCTCGTGGCGGGCGGCTTCCCGCCTGCCCCCCCGTACCTCTACGCCCCCGCCACCGACGCGTGGAGCGAGACACCGGACCTGCCGGGCCCCATGACCGGGCACACCGCGACCCTGATGGCGAACGGTAAGGTGCTGCTCGTCGGGGGCTTCGCCGCGCTCTACGACCCGAACGCCAGCCAGTGGTCGACCGCCGCTCCGCTTCCGTCGCCGCGCAGCGGGCACGCGGCGACGTCGCTTCCCGATGGCAGGGTGCTGGTCGTCGGCGGCAGCACGGTGAATGCCGCACCGGTGCTGTACAACTTCGTGAACAACACCTGGTCGGCGACCCAGCAGATGCCCGACCCGGGCGCAGGCAGCACGGCCACGGTGCTCACCGGCGGCGAGGTGCTGGTGACCGGCCGCACCGGCACGGAGTCGGCGAGCGCCTGGCTCCTGACCGGTACCAGCTGGAGCCCCACCGCACCGCTCACCTTCTCCCGCAAGGGCCACGTCGCGGTGCTGCTGAACACCGGCAGGGTGCTGATCGCGGGCGGGGTCACCTCTTCGGGCGGCGGGCTGAACCAGCCGGTGATGACCGCCGAGGTCTACCCGTACCAGCAGAGGGGCGAGGCGTGCGCCTCGGCGGCCGACTGCGCGAGCGGCTTCTGCGTCGACGGCGTTTGCTGTGACACCGCGTGCGGCGGCGGCGCGGCGGACTGCCAGACGTGTAGCGCGCTCGCCGGCGCGCCGGTCGACGGAACCTGCGCAGTGCTCGCCGGGGTCACCTGCCGCGAGGCCCAAGGAGCGTGCGACGTCGCCGAGACCTGCGGCGGCAGCAGCCCCGCCTGCCCCCCCGACGTGCTCGCCGACGCCTCGACCGTGTGTCGCGCCGCGAGCGGAGCCTGCGACCTCGCCGAGCGCTGCACCGGCAGCGCGAGCGCGTGCCCCGCCGACGCGTTCGCTCCTCCGGCGACCCTGTGCCGCGCCTCCGCCGGCAGCTGCGACCTGGCCGAGTACTGCAGCGGCAACTCGAGCGAGTGCCCCGCCGACGCGTTCGCTCCGGCGACCACCGAGTGCCGGCCCCCAGCCGGCAGCTGCGACGTGGCCGAGCGCTGCGACGGCACTTCTGCGTCGTGCCCGGGCGACGCGCTCGCCGACGCCGGCACCGTCTGCCGGGCGAGCGCCGGAGTCTGCGACAGCGCGGAGAGCTGCACCGGGGCTTCGCCGGCCTGCCCGGCCGACGCATTCGCGTCACCGTCGGTCGAGTGCCGGCCCTCGGCCGGGCCGTGCGACCCTCCCGAGAGCTGCAACGGGGCGAGCGCTGCGTGCCCGGGCGACGTGCTGGCGCCGCCGAGCTTCGTGTGTCGGGCGGCGGCGGGCGCGTGCGACGTCGACGAGCACTGCAGCGGCATCGCGGCCTCGTGCCCGGCGAACGCGGTGACGCGCGACGGCACGACGTGCGACGGCACCGGCACCTGCGCCGGCGGCGCCTGCATCGGAGGCCACGACGGCGGCACGGGCGAGGCCCCGGCCGGAGGAGGGTGCGGCTGCGCCTCGGCGCCCGACGCGACGCTGCTCGGCTTCGCGCTGGGTCTCGCCCAGCTCTTCCGACGGCGGCGGAGGGTGCCTCGCTCTCCGTCCTGAAGTCGTCACCTCGAGGCGAGAAGACACAGGTCGCGCTTCTCACAGCTCATCGCCGCGGCCATCGCCGCTGCCTGGAAATCCACTACGGTGTGCGAGACATGCGCGCCATCCTCGTGCTCCTCGTCGCGCTGCCCGCGCTCGCAGGAGAGACCCCGCCGCCCGCAGTTGCAGCTCCGTCGAAACCTGCTCCGCGCGAGGGCCTCTTCTTCGAGCCCGCGCTCGGAGCGAGCCTGCTCTCCATCAGCGGCCCCGGCCTCTTCGCTCCGGCCGTTGCGGTGGTCCCCGAGCTGCGGGTCGGCGTGCTCGGCCCGAGCTTCGGGTGGGGCGGCACGCTCGGGCTCGGCTTCACCACCGCGGTGCCCGGCGGGCTCTTCCCGCAGCTCTTCCTCGGCGGCAACGCGCGCTACTTCTTCTCGCCGCTGTTCGGCGGGCGCCTCTACGGCTCCGCGCAGGGCGGGTTCGCGTCCATCTTCGGCGGCGCGGGCGCAGTCATCCCCGGCTTCGGCCTCGACGTCGGCGTCGGCTTCAACGCTCCGCTTCTCGACAAGCTCGGCGTCAGCTGCGAGGCCGGCGTGCGCTCTCGCTTCTTCTTCAACGCGGGCGCGATCGAGCCGACGATCGGCCTCAACCTGACCTTCGCCGCGCAGTACTTCCCGAGCCTGCGCGGGCCGGCGCCGGTGGTCGTGCTCGCAGATCAGACCCCGAAGACGGTCGAAGAAGACGAGACGCCCGGCCTCACGCCGCTGCCCGAGCCGACGTTCGGCTCGTCGACGCCGCCGTGCACCACCTGGCTCACCGACGGGTGGATGTCGCCCACGCAGGGCGTCTGGCAGGACGACCCGAGCTTCGCGGACAAGCCGACGAAGCAGCTCACCAAGCAGCCCGGCACGCCGGCGACCTACACGGCCGAGCTGAACATGGTGAAGGGCAAGGACACGCTGCTCTTCGGCGTCGACCACTACCAGCTCGACGGAAGCGCGGTGAAGGTGGGCGCGCGCGACGCCATCGTGCTGCGCGGGCAATCGACGTGCACGACGCTGCAGCCCGTGAAGCTCGAGGTGAAGCTGCGCGACGGCTACGACCGCACACAGACGATTCACTCGACGGAAGTCATCGGGCAGGTGCCGCTCGAGGGCCCGGTGCTCCCCGCGCCGCGCTGGTGGGAGGTGCGGCTGCCGGTGCCCACGGGAATTCCGGCCCAGCCGTTCAAGCTGCGCCGCCCGACGTACCGCGTGTTCGCCGAGCTGGTGAAGAGCGACGGCGGGCCGACGGGGCTCCGAGTCATCGTCGACGGCCGCACGCAGGAGTCGACCGGCCCGCACGTCACCGTCGTGCCGGTCACGCTGACCCAGAATGACGAGCAGCGCGAGGAGACCTTCCGCAAGCTCACCGGGTGGATCGTGGAAGAGAGCGCCGAGAAGATCCCCGACCTGTTCCCGCTCGCGCCCCGGACGCTGCCCGTCACCCTCGCCGGCCAGCGCGGCTTTCAGGATCTCGACATTCCCTCCATCTGGTTCGCGTGGCGCCGCTCCGACGCGACCGTCGCCGCGCTCGCCGATGCGCTCACCGCCGAAGCGTTTCTCTCGAACGCGGGCCGCGTGCTCGCGGTGCTGGGCGTGAAGGACTTCGAGACTCTCTTCGGCGAAGGCGCCGCGGGCATGACCGTGGGGGCGGCCGTGACGCCGAAGCGCAGCTCACTCACGCTCTCGTGGAAGGTGATGCTGATGCCCGCGACCGAGACGTGGACGACCGTGGGCCACGAGCTCTTGCACACGCTGCCCGAGGGGTGGGCCGACGCCGAGATGACCGCGGAGTGCGGATTCGAGTACCACAACGAGAAGACGCCGGTGGCGCACGGCGTTCGCATCACGGAGGACGGCAAGCCCGTCGCAGCCGCGGTGAAGAGCGGGAAGATCGCCCTCATGGGCCCCGCGGTGAGTGAAGACGCCATCTGGATTACGCAGTGCACGTACTGGCACCTGCTCAAACAGTTCGCCGGCGGAGGCCCGGCCGACCCTCCGGTGCTCGTGCTGCGCGCCATGTTCGCGAAGCGCGGCGCGAAGTACGAGGGCGAGCTGCGGCCCACGTACTCGACGATGGGCGTGGTCGACCATCACCCCGGCAAGGGCGGCCACTGGGCGTTCGTCGTGCGCGACGCGAAGGGCGCCGAGCTCGGGCGCTACCCGTTCAACCCGCGCTTCACCGACCCGCACACCGAGACCGAGCGGCTGGTGCAGGCGTACGCGATGCGCGTGCTCGAGCCCCCGGGCTGGGCGCAGATCGAGCTCGTCGGCCCGAACGGAGTGCTGGCGACGCAGAAGGCGAGCGCCGCGCCGCCGGAGCTCACCGTCACGGCACCGGCAGATCAATCGACGCTCACCGGCGAGACCGTTCGAGTCGAGTGGCAGACGAACGTCGCCGCGCCTCGCGTGTCGGTGCTGACGTCGACGGACGAGGGCCGCACATGGGTGATGCGCGCGTTCGAGCAGAAGGGCGTGACCTCGCTCGACGTCGCCGTCGACCCCGCGGCGAAGCAGCAGCGCGTGAAGGTCATCGTCACCGACGGCACGCGCAGCGCCGAGGTGCAGGTGCGGGTGAGCCGGTAACGCGCGCGATGGTGACGCGGCACCGGCCCCGTTCGCCCCGGTCCGGCAACAGCTGCGCGAGGCAGCGCTCGAGCACCGAAGGATCCTCCTCGAGCCCTCAGCACCGAAGGCCGCGTCTCACGGCACCTCGGTCGTGGTCGACGGGTGCGCTGGGCCGGCGGGAGCCGCGACGGTCCTGACGCGGTCGGACGGCTTGCCCGAATCCAGCGCCTCGCGCGCACGTCCGAGGTCGAGCGCCTGCTCCCAGCGCGCCACCACGATGGTCGCCACCGCGTTGCCCATCAGGTTCGTCAGCGCGCGCGCCTCGGACATGAAGCGGTCGACGCCGAGCAACAGCGAGATGCCGCCGACCGGAATGGTGCCCAGCGAGCCGAGCGTGGCCGCGAGCGTGATGAACCCGCCGCCGGTCACCGCCGCCGCGCCCTTCGACGTCAGCAGCAGGATGAGCAGCAGCGACACCTGCTGCCCGATCGTCAGCGGCACGTCCAACGCCTGCGCCACGAAGATGGCCGCCATCGTCAGGTAGATGCACGTGCCGTCGAGGTTGAACGAGTAGCCCGTCGGCACGACGAGCCGCACGACCTCGGGCTTGCAGCCCATGCCCTCGAGCTTGCCCATCAGCGTCGGCAACGCCGACTCCGAGGACGAGGTGCCGAGCACCAGGATGAGCTCGTCCTTCAGGTAGCGGATGAGCTTGAAGATGGACAAGCCCATCAGCCGCAGCGCGGCGCCGAGCACGACGAGCACGAACATCAGCGCCGTGCAGTAGAAGCTCGCCATCAAGAGCGCGAGGTTCGCGAGCGCGCCGACTCCGTAGGTGCCGATGGTGTACGCCATCGCGCCGAACGCGCCGATGGGCGCCAGGCGCATCACCACGCCGACGATCGCGAACAGCATCAGCCCCACGTTGTCGAGCGCGGTCAGCACGGGCTGCGCGCGCTGGTGCCCCAACCCGGCCAGCGCGATGCCGGCGAAGATGGCGAGCACGAGCACCTGCAGGATCTCTCCGCCGACGAAGGCGCCGACGAAGCTCTCGGGGATCATCGCGAGCAGGTGCTCGACGACTCCATGGGGCCGCGGCGCCGACAGCGTCTTGTCCAGCTTCGAGGTGTCGAGCTTCGTCACGTCGGCGTGAATGCCGGCGCCGGGTTGAATCACCGTGACGATGATGAGTCCCAACACCAGGGCGAGGGTGGTCATCGCCTCGAACCAGATGAGCGCCTTCACGCCGACACGGCCGACCTTCTTCAAGTCGCCCATGCCCGCGATGCCGTGGGTGACGGTCACGAAGATGATCGGAGCGATCAGCATCTTGATGAGCCGCACGAACCCGTCGCCGAGCGGCTTGAGCGCCTTGCCCCACTCCGGCGCGAGCGCGCCGACGAGCACGCCCAGGCCGATGGCGACCAGCACCTGGATGTACAGCTTTCCGCCGCTCCTGGTCGGGGGTGCGCTCAAGCCCGCCAGAGGCTAATGCACTCACCGCCATGTCTCACCTTCTGCTTCTCTTGCTCGCCGCGCCGGTCACCTACGAGCTGGATCCCAAGAAGACCGAGCTGCTCGCGCTGACGAGCCCGGGCGGCTTGCCTGGAGCGGCCCACCCCCACGTCATCGTGGCCACGAAGGTGACCGGGAAGATCGTCTACGACGCCGACGACCCGGGCGCCGCGACGATCAGCGTCTCGTTCCCCACCGACGGGCTGCGGGCCGACGACCCTCAGCTTCGCAAGCGCGAGGGCATGAAGGACGTGAGCGACGGCTCGCGCGAGGGCGTGAACGAGAACATGCGGGGAGACGACCAGCTCAACCCGAAGCTGTTCCCTTCGATCTCCTTCACCTCCACCGCCGTGAAGGACATCGGCCACGGCCAGCTCGAGGTGAGCGGCAAGCTCTCGATCCGCGGCGTGGAGAAGGACATCAGCCTCCCGGTCACCGTGAAGGTGAAGGACGGCGAGCTCGTCGGCCAGGGCGCGCTGCTCATCAAGCACTCGGACTTCAAGTTCAAGCCGTACAGCGCGGCGCTCGGCGCGGTGAAGAACCTCGACGAGATCGCGCTGAAGATGAAGCTCGTCGGCCGCGCGAAGGACGAGCCGAAAACGGTCGGTTCACAGCCGTGAACGCACAGTTCACAGCCACCGCGTAAGGGCGCGACAGCAGGCGGCGAAGCGGGTGGCACGGTGCGTGGAGTGTGCCCCCCACCATGAGAACCCGAACCCGACTGCTCGCAGTACTCCTCCTCTCCGCTGCGTGTGGCGGTGGCTCAGATCCGTCCTTCGACCTGAAAGTGCCCGCGGGCCTCGAGCTCGCGCTCGGCGCGACCGCGAACATCGACGTGACGGTCGAGCGCAACGGCTTCGCCGGCGAGCTTTCGCTCAGCGCCGCCGCGCCCGGGCTGGACGTGAAGGTCGACGGCCTTCGCGTGAGCGTCACGGCTCCGCGCACCGCGCAGCCGGGCAAGGTCACGCTGACGCTCACCGCGTCGGGCGGCGGCCTCGAGAAGAAGGCGAGCGTCATCATCGACGTGCTCGCGCAGGTGAAGACGCCGACGAAGGCGCCGGGCGTCACCGTCACGCTGAGCGCGATGTTCTACGCGCCGGGCGAGCTGGTGCGCGCGGTGGTCGACTTCGGAACGCTCACGCCTCCCGCGACGCTGCCCGACCTCATCGTCGTCTCGTCCGAGTCGCACGACGTCGAGAAGCTGACGCTGTCGCCGATGTCGGGCGCTCCGGGCGTGTTCACCACGTCGAGCGTCCCGGTCGCCGCAAGCGCCGAGACCGGCAAGACGATCGACGGCTCGTTCACGCTGCCGGCGGGCGGCCTCTTCTTCGCGATGCTGCCGATCGACCCGAGCTGGCCCGGCTTCGAGCAGTCCGAGGTCGCGACGGTGAGCGACTTCGCGTGGCTCGACGGCGAGCGCCCGGGGCTGCCCTCGGTGCGCGTCGACCCGAAGCTCGCGCTGAGCACCGACGAGGCCACCAGCGTCGAGCGGCCCGCGGGCACGCTGATTCACCGCGACGGCCCGGGCGCCGGCAAGCCGGTGCAGGTCGCGGTCGAAGAGCTCATCCTCATGCACGAGGACGACGCCGAGCTGCAGCGCTTCCTCCAGGCTTCCGGCGGCGAGCTGCTGGCGACGCAGGACGTCGACGGCGACGTGCCGCACGCGAGCCTGGTGAAGGTGAACCCGGCCAACTTCCCGCCCGCGCGCCTCGCGCTGCTGCGCGCGTTCCTCGAAGACGGCGGTGAGCTGCTCGCGAGCAAGCCGGAAGCGGCCGGCATCTACGCGCTCGCGCTGATGTTCCGCCTCGACGGCTTCCTCGTGTCGGTGAACCCGCGGCTGCAGTACCTGGGCGCTCCGGCGGTGCGCGCGCCCGAGTCGACGAACCTGCTGCCCAGCATGCAGATGCGCGGTCGCGTCGGCGGCCCGGCGTGCCTGCCCGGCACCACCGGCGCGCGCCGCTGCGCGACCCAGGCCCCCGCGCTGTGGACGTACCTCGACCTGCTCGACCTCGACACGCGCACCGTCAAGGTCGGCGTGCTCGACATGGGCTTCGCGCCGAACGCCGACTTCCGCACCAACCCGGACGGCGGCATCGACCAGTGCGACATGAGCGGTCGCGCTCCTCGCTGCGGCCCGGGCACCGCGCTGGGCGCTCCCACGGTCGGCAACAGCCTGTTCGGCGACCGCAGCTGGCACGGCACCGGCGTCGTCACCACGCTCGGCGGCATCGTCGACAACGGCTTCGGCGCCGCGGGCACCGGCGGCCAGCTCGCGGTCCCGATGCTCTACAAATACGACCTCGTCGCGTACGCGTTCGACATCGGCGCCGGCATTCGCCTCGCCGCGAGCCAGGGCGCGAGCGTCATCAACGTCAGCGCCGGCTACCCGTGCACCGCCGTGCTCAGCGTCGGCCCGGACTTCGACTACTGCAGCATCGAGGGCCGCGTCGGCGTCTGCGCCGTCGTCACCGCCGCCGCGCACACCGCGGCCGTCGCGTTCTGCACCAGCCCGGCCGCCGGCATTCCCATCGCCGGAGCCATCGCGTGCGGCGCGCTCGCCGGCACCGCCGCGTCGGCGACCGCCGCCTGCCTCTCGACGCTCGCGCTCGGCAACCTGCGCGCGCCGATGGCCGACGCCATTCAGTACGCGAAGCGCCGCGGAGTGCCGGTCGTCACCAGCGCCGGCAACCGCCTCGACCGCGACACGGTGCCGCCCGAGCTGCGCGACATCGTCGACCTGTCGGAGCAGCGCGTCGAGGCGTGGGGCATGATCCCCGCGACGCTGCCGGACGTCATCACCGTCGGCGCGGCGCGCGAGTCGGACCTGGCGAACGATCACTTCTTCGGTGACCGCGTCGACGTGTGGGCGCCGATCCGCTCGGCGTACCTCGCGCCGATGAGCACCGACGACCCGATGTCTCCGCTCGCCAACGACTCGATCGGCGGCACGAGCGCCGCGGCCCCGTACGTCGCGGGCGTCGTCGCCGCGATGCAGGCCGTCAACCCGTCGCTCGACCCGACGCGCGCGAGCGACGCCGACAAGGCGACCGCGGTCACCCGCGTGCGCAACCTGCTGCGCGACACGGCGCTGACCAACACCGATCTCGTGGCCTTAGGCTTCGCGAACGACACGCGCCGCCGGAACCTGGTCGACCCGCTGCGCGCGGTGATCGAAGCGGGCCGCGGGGTGCAGCCGGACCTCGACGTGCTCGGCTACGACACGAGCCTCAACTTCGCCGAGGCCGACGTCGCCGACGACGCCGTGGCGAGCGCGCGCCCGATCACGTTCGGCATGCCGGTCGAGGGCACCATCTTCTCGTTCGACCCGGCCGCGCAGGACCAGGACTGGAAGACGTTCACGATGCCGACGATGACGAACCGCGTCTTCGAGACGACGGTGTCGCTGCGCTTCGTGGGTGACGAGGCCCCGACCGTGACGACGAGCGGCGGCGCGGCGCTCGTCTTCTCGGGCATGACGCCGATGGGCGCCGAGCGCGTGGTGACGTACCGGGCGGTGCGCGCGTCGGCAGACGTCGTGCGCTTCGCGGTGACCGCGCCCGCGGGCGACGACGTGCCGTACCGGTTGACGGTGTCGCCGCCGGTGGCGCTGGCTCCGACCCTGGCGATCGTCGACCCGGTGCTCGCTCCGGGGCAGACGCTGTGCGCGAACCGGCCGCAGCAGTTCCGCGCGCAGGGCACGTACCCGGGCTCGAGCCTCACGGTCTCGTCGGTCGAGTGGCTCATCGACGGCTCGCTGCAGCCCACGACGTCGCTGGCGCCGATGTTCACGCGGCCGGTCGGCACCGACACGTTCACCGTGCGCGCGTTCGGCGCGACCGCGAGCATCACGGTGACCTGGGTGGCGTGCACCGCGTCGGTGGAGATCCTCCAGCCCGCGCTGGCCATCGACGGCTACGGCATGACCGGCGATCCGAACGGGCCGTACCATGCGGTGATCTTCCGGGCGCGCGCGCTCGACGCGATGGGCGCGGTCATCGATCCGGCGACGCTGGTCTTCGAGTGGACGACGAACCGCGCAGACCTGCAGCCCGGTGGACCGACGAGCGGCGTGCAGGTGATCGGGACGGGCGCGGACATCGGGACGGTGCGGATCTACGGGCTGGCCCCGTCGGTCGCCGAGACCCAGATCATCTCGGTGACGGTGCGCGCCTCGCCGGGCGGCCCCGTCTTGAGCACCGACACGGTTCAGATCACGATCCGCAGCCTCATCTGAGGTAGACCTCGATCCGTGACTCGCGCCCGCGGAAAGTCGTTGCAGGATGACGATGACGGTTCGTTGCATGACGATCCGTCCGCGGGCGCGACGAAGCTGGAGCTGAGGCCGCTCACCGCGGAAGACCGGCTGGGGAAGCCCGACGACAAGACGCTGCCGGTCACGTCGGGCTTCCGCGTGGGTCCATGGGTGCAGGGGTTCGATCTGCACGCGGTCGACGGCAAGGAGCACGTCGAGGTGACCTCGGGCGTCGCCCAGGTCGGCAGTGACGCGAGCAACGATCTGCAGCTCCAGCACCCCACGGTCTCGCGCTTCCACTGCGAGGTGAAGCTCGAGGGCGAGCGCGCGGTGGTGAAAGACCTGGGCTCGACGAACGGCACCCTCGTCGACGGAGTTCGCGTCGGCCTGGGCTACCTGCGCAACGGCTCGGTGCTGCAGCTCGGCCAGGCGAAGGTGCGGTTCCAGCTCGTCGACCGGCGGCACCCGCTGCCGATCTCCGAGACGGACCACTTCGGAGACCTGGTCGGCGCGTCGGCGCCCATGCGCGCCGCCTTCCGCCTGCTCGAGCTCGCCGCGAAGAGCGACTCGACGCTCATCATCGAGGGAGAGACCGGCACCGGAAAGACCCGCGCCGCGCAGGCGCTGCACCAGGCGAGCGCGCGCGCGAGCGGGCCGTTCCTGGTGGTCGACTGCGGCGCCATGCCGGCCTCGCTGCTCGAGGCCGAGCTGTTCGGCCACGAGAAGGGCGCGTTCACCGGCGCCACCGCGCGGCGACTCGGCGTCTTCGAAGAGGCGAAGGGCGGCACCGTGCTGCTCGACGAGATCGGCGAGCTGCCGGTCGAGCTGCAGCCCCGGCTCTTGCGCGTGCTCGAGAACCGGGAGATCCGCCGCCTCGGCCAGAACCAGTGGACGAAGGTCGACGTGCGGATCCTCGCGGCGACCCACCGCGATCTGCGCACCGACGTGAACTCGGGCCGGTTCCGGCAGGACCTCTACTTCCGGCTCGCCGTCGCGCGCGTGAAGCTGCCGGCGCTGCGCGATCACCCCGACGACATCGAGCTCGTCGCGAAGGCGCTGCTCGAGCAACTGCACGCCTCGAAGCAGCGGCACCCGCGGCTGTTCACGAAGGAGTTCTTCGACGGCCTCAAGGGCGCCCGCTGGCCCGGCAACGTCCGCGAGCTGCGCAACTACCTCGAGCGGTGCATCTTGTTCGAGGAGCCGCTGCCCCTCGACGGAAGCGGCGCTCACCCCATCGCGTCGGCGGCGATCACCATCGGGCCGTACACCGAGGCCCGCCAGGCCGCGATCGACGCGTTCGAGCGCACGTATCTGCCGGCGCTGCTCAAGCGGCACGGCGGGAAGGTGGCCGCGGCGGCCGTCGAGGCCGGGGTCGATCGCGTGTACCTGTACCGGCTCTTGCGGAAGCACGGGCTCAAGGCGCGGTGAGCTGAGTCTTCTCGAAGGCGGTGCTTGCGGACACGCGCCGGTCCGCTGCGCAGCCGGCGCTGCTCAGGGTGCACGCCTTCGTCTTTCCCTGTCGTATTCTCGTTGTCCCGTGTCCGCCGTCTGCGCCGCCCACCCCACGGAAGCCGCCCTCGGCAACTGCACCCGTTGCGGCGCGTTCGTCTGTCGCCTCGACAGCCGCGAGCTGGACGGCCAGCGCTACTGCGAGACGTGCGCGGCGCGGCCCGACGTCGATTGGCTCGAGGCCTTCCGCCTGAAGCACTGGGGCAAGCGCGACGGCTGGGCGTGGCTGTTCGGCATCTTCGCCCCCATCGAGCTGGCCGCCGGCATCGCGATGCTGCTCCAGCCCGAGACGCGCGGCGTCGCGTTCTTCGTCATCGCCTCGGCCGTCTCCGGAGCGCTGTGGTGGCTGCGGGTGAAGCAGGCGCGCTGGCTCACGCTCGCCGTCTTCGGGGGCCAGGCCTTCTTCGTCGCCGCGACCGTCAACGGCTGGCTCATCGCCAGCAACATCATCCCCGCGCTCATTCTCCTCTCGGTCATCTTCGCGACGCGCACGAAGCTCTTCTTCCAGATCGACGTCGACCGCGAAGAGCTGAAGCGAATGTGGAACCTCTACGCGAACAACCAGATGGCCCGGTACGCGCTGTCCGTCGGCATCCTCGGGCTGCTGGTGTGGCCCGCCGCGCCCATCGCGCTGCTCTGCGGCATCGTCGGGCTGGCGCGCGTCGATCCCGACGCGAGACCTCCCATCGGCCGCAAGGGGTCGGCGATCGCGGGCATCGTGCTCGGCGTCATCGGCACGGGCATCGGCACCGCGGTGGTCGCCGCGGGCATGTTCTAAAGACGCGCCCATGATCGGCTGGCTCTGTCTTCTGGGGGGGCTCTTCGGCGCGTGGCTCTCGCTCAACGCGCTGTGGCCGGTGCGCGGCCGCCTCACCGCGCCGTCTTTCGCGGCCGCCACGTTCGTCGCCGAGCTCGGCATCTGGCAGGCGCTCGCGTGCGTCGTGTTCGGCTGGCTCTTCTGGCTCGGCGGCGCGGCCGGCTCGGTGCCGGGCCTCATCGGGCTCGGGCTGCACGGCGTCGGCCTCGTCGCGGCGCTCGGCCTCGAGGTGCGCGCGCTGCGCACCGTCGGCAACGCCATCGAGGCCGTCCGCGAGCTCGGCGTCGTCACCGTTCCGGGCCGCCTCGCCTGGCGCGCCCGCCCCTGGGCGTACAGCGACCGCGGCGTCGAGCGCGTCGCGGACCTGAGCTACGGCCCCGCCGGCCGCCGCAACATGCTCGACGTGTGGAGACCGCGCGGCGCCACGACGCAGCGCCCGGTGCTGCTGCAGATCCACGGCGGAGGCTGGGTCGTCGGCAGCAAGGAGGTGCAGGCCCGACCGCTGATGATGCACCTGGCGGCCGCGGGCTGGGTCTGCGTGCCGATCACGTACCGCTTGAGCCCGCGCGCGACGTTCCCCGCGCACCTCGACGACTGCCGGCTCGCGCTGCGGTGGGTGAGAGAGCACATCGCCGAATACGGCGGAGACCCGTCGCGCATCGTCGTCACCGGAGGCTCCGCCGGCGGGCACCTCGCCGCGCTCGTCGGCCTGAACGAGGCGGGGCTCGCCGGCTGCGTGCCGTTCTATGCGCCGTTCGATCTCGCGGCGCTCTTCGGCGACTACGGGAGAAGCAGCATCGGCCGGTGGATCTGCCGATCCGCGTTCGGCTGCCGCACCGACGAGCGCGAGAAGCTGGCCGCCGCGTCACCGATCTCGTTCGTGCACGAGAACGCTCCGCCGTTCTTCGTGATCCACGGCACGGCGGACACGCTCGTGCCCGTCGACCAGGCGCGCCGCTTCGTCGAGGCGCTGAAGAAGGTCTCGAAGCAGCCCGTGCGCTACGCCGAGCTGCCCGGCGCGATTCACGCGTTCGACGTGTTCCGCGGCTCGCGCACGGCGGCGACCGTCGCTGCCGTCCATCGCTTCGCGGAGTGGGCGGTCAGCAGGTCCCGTCTCCCCTCGTAGGGGAGCGGGAGTGCGTCACCAGTGACCGACGACGCCGATGCTGCCGCCGCCGGGGATGACCGACGCGACGAGCTGCGCGTAGCGGTTCGGATCTTCCCCCGACACGAAGCAGTACGCCGCGACGGCGAGTCCCGCGGCGCCGACGCCGACGGCGACCCACGTCGCGATCTGCAGCGCGTTGATGCTCGAGGCCAGCTCACGCGCGCGCGTCCGGCAGCTCTCCTGATCCCCGAAGCACGTCTGCGTCAGCTCGGTGGTGAACCCGCTGCCGTCGCCGGCGCGGTTCGACGAGACCGCGTCGAGCACCTGCTGCCGCGGCTTGAACTCGTTCTGGTACATCGGCTCGGCGATCGCGCGATCGATGATGACCGCGCCGAGAAAGCCCGCCGCCGCGACCGCGATGCCCGCGTAGCCGCCCAGGCGCAGCCGCTTGTTCCGCGCCTCGTAGGCCGCGACGTAGTCCGCCGACGGCACCAGCGTCACGTCCTCGAGCGTGAGCTGATCGCGCTCGACCTTCACCACCGTCACGCGGCTGATGAACCCGTCCTTCTTCACCGTGAGGCGGTGGCGCCCGCGCGGCAGCTTCACCGGCGCCGGCAGCGGAGTCGACCCGCGCGACACGTCGTCCACCACCACCTCGGCGCCCTCTTCCCGCGTGCGCACCAACAGCTGGCCCTGCTCGGCGATGAGCAGCGGGCCGACGAGCTCCTGCGAGATCACCACGAGGCTCGACACCAGCTTGTCGAGCGTCGGCTGCGGAGGCACCGTGCGCTGCGACACCACCTTGTTGTCCGTCGCGTCGAGCAGGCGCAGCTCCGCCGAGAGGCCGCCGGAAGAGCGCGTCAGCGAGCCGACCACGAAGTGCTTCACGCCGAGCGCCTGCACCGAAGCCGAGACGTTCGCGTCGCTCTCCATGCCGAGCATCTGCTTCTGGCGCTCGATCGACAGCAGCTGCCGCAGGTCGTCCGAGCTCACCACCTCGAACGCGTCGAGCTCGCGCAGGCCCTTCACCACCGCGTTGAGCGCCGCTTGGGGCTCGGCAGGGCGTGTGTCGATGCCCTTCAGGTCGAACACCGCGAGGCCGGGCTTCGCCTCGTCGGTCTGAGCCAGTGCAACGGAGCCGGACACCAGAATGGCGGTGAAGATCCCCGGGCGCATTTCGAAGCCTCCCTCTTTCGTCTAGAACTTCGGGCCCCATCATGCACCGCCTCGCTTACGCCGTCGCCACCTCATTGCTGCTGTGCGCTTGTCCCAAGCGGGTGGAGAGCACCTCCGCCGCCCCCCGCAGCGTGCGGCTCATCGCCGACACGCCCGAGCGCGAGACGACGACGATCGCCGAGCTTCGAAAGGACCTCGAGATCGACACGCGCGACTACGAGCGCACTCCGCACGTCGTCGCGACCGGCGAGACGCCGCTCATGACGGCGACGGGCCTCACCGCGCGGCTCTACGGCGACGAGGAGGGCACGAAGGGCTGGAGCGTCGACAACTTCCTGCTCATCGAGGTCGTCGCCGACAACGGCAAGGTGCTCGACCGCGTCTGCATCGGGAACACCGACACCGTCAGCATCGGCAACGAGACCCTCGACAACCTCGGCCGCCGGGCCTTCGCGTTCGAGCCGGGAGAGATCAACCTGACTCCGCGCCTGCCCGAGCGCGGCGCGTTCAAGCTGCGCGCGACCGCGCTCGACTACTTCGCGGTCGGCCGCGTCAGCGACGTGTTCGTGGTGCTGAAGGCCGAGGCCCCAGAGCGCACCGGCGACGACCTCAAGGGTCAGTGAGGGATCGGCACGATCGCCGCGGGCTCGTTGATCCACCCGTCGCAGCCCATGCCCATGTTGCAGTTGAAGTCGGTCTTGCGCAGCTGCGCGGGACCCGAGGCCGCGTTCGCTCCGAGCGCCGAGGCGGTGACGATGCCACCGACGACGACGACCGCCGCCGCCCAGAACCACCACTTCTGGTACACCGGCGTGCTGTCGACGCTCGTCTCGGTGCCGGTGATCGGCGTGCCGACCTCGGTGCCCGGGCTGGGCGACAGATCGCGCGCCACCGGAGTGTCGTCCCTCGTCGCGACCACCGTCTCGCTGATCGGCGCGCCGAGCTTCACCTCGATGGGGTAGTCGCGGCCGGCCTTCGCGTTCAGCGTCTGTGTGCCGTCGTGGTACCCGTCTTTCTTCACCGCGATGTCGACGTTGCCGGGCGGCACCTCGAGCTCGATGAGCGGAGCGGTGCCGGCGAGCCGGCCGTTGATGAAAACCTGCGCCCCGGCGACGTCGCTGCTGACGGTGAGCACCGCGGCGCTCGCCTCGAGCGACACGGTCACCTCGTTCGCCTTGTTGCCGGCGACCGTGACCTTCTTGCTGAACGGGGCGTAGCCCAGGCGGCGCACGGTGACGGTGTGCTCGCCGGCGTTCACCGTCTGCGACGGCTGCGGCAGCGTGCCGATCTCCTTGTCGTCGATGGTGAGCTTGGCGCCCTTCATCGGCGTCGCGAGCTTCACGATGAGCTCGCCCTTCTGCGGCGGCAGCGCCGGCAGCTCGTCGTCGGCGACTGGAGCCGGCTTCGGCTTCGGCTTCGGCTTCGGCCGGTTCGGCTTGGGCTTCGGCTTCGCGCTCGGCAGAGCCGGCAGGTCGTCGTCCTGGGCCCACGCCACGGGAACGACGAGCACGGAGAGGGCCACGATGAGGGCGCAGCGCATGTTGGCGTGCGACGCTACCACGTGAACGACCGATGCCACGCGTCTCGCGTGTTCAGGCCGCGGACCCCGGGGCGCCGCAAGGCGCTTAGCGGGCGCACGCCCGGTAGGGTCCGCGGCCTGATGAGGTATAGGGTGCCGCGCTCCTACATGCGGCGCGTCTTCCTGATGCTGATGTTGAGCGGGTGCCCGAGGCCGGCTGCCCCTCCCCCGGCGCCGCCGCCGGCTGCGAAGCCCGAGCCGGATCCGTGCGCCGCCGATCTGAGCGGCACCTGGGTCCACGCGTCGGACCCGTCGTGGGTCTACGAGGGCACGGACGACGGCGGCACGCTCGAGCTCACCGTGCTGCGCAGCTTCGACGCCGGGCTCGCCGACGCGGGGGTCGCCACGATCCAGCTTCGCCGCGATGCGGGGCTCTTCGCGGGCGAGGTCCGCGGCCTGGGCGGCCTGCCCTCGGGGAGCACGTGTGCGATGACGTTTCCGGTGCGCGTGACGCAGTGCGCCGACGCGGGGCTTACACTGCTGACCGCCGCCGACGGGGTCATCGGAGAGGGCTGTACGACTCCCGCTCGACCCCGGAATCCTGCGATGCTGGAGCACAAGCTGACCCGGGCCGATGCGGGTGGTAAGAGGCGAGCGCAATGAGATTCTTCCTCGTGCTGGGCACGGTGTTGGTGACGACCGTCGGTTGCCAGTGCAGGAGTCCTCCGCCGGTCTTCAGGCAATGCGAGGGCATGAGCGGCGTGCAGGCCGACAAGCTCGACACCTGCGAGTCGTCGTCCGAGTGCGCGGACCACTTCAACTGCCAGCGCCCCACGCGCGAGGCCGCGTTCCAGTGCTGCATCTTCGGTGACCGCCGCTGCGAGACCGAAGCCGACTGCTGCCCCGGCCAGACGTGCAACGCGCAGAAGCGCTGCTTCGACCGCCGCACCGAGTGCAACACGGACACCGACTGCGGAGACCGCGGCGATCGCTTCTGCGAGCCGTGGAACGACCCGGTCGCTCCGGACAAGCGCTGCCAGTTCCACGCGTGCGGCCCCCTGGGCGAGTGCCCCGAAGGCCAGTCGTGCTTCAACGGCGAGTGCATGGCGGGGCTGCCGTGCGAAGGCACCTGCGAAGCCGGCAAGGGCTGCGTCTCGGTCATCGATCGCTGCCAGGACTACACGAGCCCGACGGGCCGCCCGATGAACGCGTGCCCGATGACGTGCGGGCCGGGCACCATCGCGACGTTCGAGAAGCTGCACACGAACATCTGGGACATCTGCTCGCTGCCCGCGGCGAAGTGCATCTGCGCCGAGCTGCCGGGCCTGCGCTCGGAAGACCTGGGCCGCTTCAGCGCGCTCGCGGTCGACCCGGGCAAGGCGCTCTGGGCCTCGACCTACGACGGCCAGTACGGCGACCTCGCCGTCTACAAGTTCGACCTCGAGGGCAAGCTCATCAACGGCTTCCCCGAGTACGTCGACGGCGTTCCGGCGGGCACTCCGAAGTACGGCACCAAGGGCGCGCGCGGCGGCATCGTCGAGCCGGGTGACGACGTCGGCCGCTACACGGACATCGCGGTCGGCAACAACGGCGTCGTCTACGTCAGCTACTACGACGCGACGAACGGCAACCTGCGCTTCGCCTGGCGCAACGCGGGCGACGGCAAGTGGACGACGATTCGCGTCGACGGCGACGTGACCGACACCGGCCTCTACACCTCGGTCGCGGTCGACCAGGACGGCCTGCCCGGCATCTCGTACTTCCAGAAGGGCGCGGACCAGGCGTTCGACGCGACCACCTGCCCGGCTCCGGTGCCGACGGGCCCGAAGGCGTTCATCACCGCGCTGCGCTTCGCGAAGGCGACGTCGCCGACGCCCGGCCCGGCGGACTGGACGTTCAAGACGCTCGGCTGCCAGAGCCGGCCGCCGCCGGCGTGCTTCCAGTGCAACAACGTCTGCGCCGACCCCGGCACCGGCCCCTCGTGCCTCATGCCGGCCAGCGGCGGAGCGTGCGTCGCCGACGGCGGTGCCTCGGCCTGCGACAACAACACCGAGACGTGCGTGATGGTCGGCACGACTCCGCGGTGCGCCCAGAAGTACAACCCGAGCAACCTGCAGGACATCCCCGAAGGGGTCGGCCTCTTCAGCGCGCTCGCGTTCAACGGCCGCGACGCGTTCATCGCGTACATGCGGCGCGGCAAGCCGGCGATGGCCACCGTCGCCGAGGGCGATCTCGTCGGCCAGCAGATCACCGCCGCCGGCACCGTCACGGCGCCCGTCGTCCTCGATTCGAGCGGAGACACCGGCTACTTCCCCGACGTGAAGATCGATCCAGCCACGAAGCGGGTCGCGGTCACGTACCACGACTTCTCCAGCCACGCGCTCAAGTACTACTCGGCGATCGGCTTCATGGCGGGCCAGATGCCCGAGATCGTCGACCCCGGCACCGGCGCGATGGGCAGCGGCGAGAACAACTGGGTCGGCACCGACAGCTCGATCGTCTACGGCCCGACCGCGGGGCAGATCTACGTCGTCTACCAGGACCCGACGAAGGGCGACCTGAAGCTCGCGAAGCGGACCGGGACGAGCTGGTCCGTCGAGAACAGCATCATGACCATGGGCGCGGTCGGCTTCTTCGCCGACGGCGTGTTCGACAACGGCAAGATCTACGCGAGCCACGCACGCATCCGCGCGAAGCTCATCGGAGGCGAGCCCCGTGTGGACAACGCGCTCCTCCTCAATCCGGTCACTCCGCCCTGACCAGCCCTTGATCGAGGTCAGCCTCGAGGTGGCGTTCCCTTCGGACGTGCTGGCTCGCGTCTACCCGAACGGCAAGCTGGGCGGGCTCACGATGGACGGGAAGTCTCCCGGGGCGCTCGGCCAGCTCGTTCAGCTGACCGTGAAGGTCCAGCGGCCCGAGCGCAACTTCACCCTCCGCGGCCAGCTCGCGTGGGCGCGCCACAAGCTCGGCTCGAAGAACCTGAGGGAGTGCTACGGCATCGACTTCCTCGGCGACCACGAGCGGCTGCTGCAGTTCGCGCGCGCCGAGCTCGACCCGTCGGCGCTGCGCGGCGGCCCGCGCCTGGCGACCGATCTTCCCGTGCGCATCACGCACGGCGGCCACACGCGCAAAGAGTTCCTGGTCGATCTCTCCGACGGGGGCGCCTTCATCCGCTCGCCCGACCCTATTCCCGTCGGCCACGAGGTCGAGCTGCACGTGCGCCCTCCCCTGGCGCTGCTCGGTTTCACGCTCAAGGGCCGCGTCGCGTGGCAGCGGAATACCGGGACCGCACCGGGGTTCGGCGTCGAGTTCATCGAGGACGACGCCGGCACGCGCGCGCGATTGGAGAAGCTGCTGGTGCGCCTCAGTGACAGCTGAGGCGTTTCTCGACACCGCGCGGTCGTAACCGCCTGCCTCGGCGAAGGGGCACACGCGATGCAGTCGCGTCGTGCTGCACCCCTTACGTTTTTTGGAGGCATCACATGAAAAAGGCACTCTTGATGGCCGCCGCTCTCGCCATTCCCGTGGCGGCGAGCGCGCAGCAGCAGGGCAACACCGGCTCGACCCAGACGGGCACGAAGAGCCCCCCGTCACAGACCACGAACCAGGAGCCGTACGGCTCCCAGCCCGAGGCCGGCATGCCCGACGAGTCTCAGAGCGGCACGCTCTCGGGCTCGAAGAGCGGCTCGGCGATCGGGCAGAAGGACCAGTTCAGCGCCCAGCGCGCCGTCGACAAGCTTCACCACGTGAACAAGAAGCACATCGAGTACGGCAACCTCGCGCGCACGCGCGCCTCGAGCGAGCAGGTCCGCAAGTTCGGCGCGAAGCTCGTCAAAGACCACCAGCGGCTCGATGACTCCGTCATCAGCTACGCGAAGGCGAACCGCATCACGCTCGGCGACTCGGGCAAGGAGCTCCAGGGCCGCTCGAACATCGGCTACGGCGGAGACCGCGCCGACGACATGACCACCTCCGGCTCGAAGCAGGGCAGCACCGGCAGCACCGGCGGCGAGTCGAGCAACTACGGCACCGGCTCCGACAGCGTCGCGCAGGCGGGCCGCAACGACAGCGCCGGCGTGACCGGCCAGAGCGGAGCGATGGGCGGCCCCGGCCAGGACAAGGCGGGCTCCGAGAGCGACTACGAGGCCGGCACCACCGGCGGCAGCACCCAGCGCGCGAACGACGTGGGCCGCATGGCCGACTCGCAGCAGGGCCGCAGCGGTGAAGGCGCGAGCGGCACGTACGGTGAGCAGGGCACGACCACCGCGCAGGGCGCCGACAAGTCGAGCGAGCAGAAGCTCGACGAGTTCCAGGCCAAGCTCGACGAGCTGAAGAACCTGCAGGGCGCCGAGTTCGACACGCAGTTCCTGTCGAACGTCGTCGACGCGTCGCAGCGGTCGCTCGACACGCTGAACGGCTGGAAGGGCCAGGGCGACAAGAAGCTGAACGTCCTGATCGACCGCGCGATCAAGGTGATCGGTGATCACCAGCGCGAGGCCGAGCGGCTGCAGCAGAAGATCCCCGCGGCCTAGACGCGGGCTCTTCGAGCACGATGGTAGTGCGGCCCGCACAACCCGCGGGCCAGGACCGGGCGTCCGCAGCCTTCCACGCTGCAGACGCTCGGTCTGCGTCCGAGCCTCGGCTCTGCTTCGAGGCCGAACATCGCGTAGCCGACGGCGATGAAGCGGTCGACCTGGGCGCGCGTGAGGTGGGCCTTCTTGGCAAACTCGAGCAGGCGCGCGTGCGACGGGTCGGCGGCGTCGAGCGAGGGCCCGTCGCGGAAGAGCTCCTGCACCGGCACCTCGAGGGCCCGGGCGATCTGCACGAGCGTCTCGTAGCTGGGGCTGCGCTCGCCGCGCTCGAGCAGCGAGACGAAGCTGACCGAGATGTTGCAGCGGCGGGCGAGCTCTTCCTGCTTGAGCGAGAGCGACTCGCGCAGGCTGCGAACGCGGCGCGCGAGAGCCTTCAAGCTCTCCTTCGCGTCGTCGCGTAAATCCTCGGTCGGATCTTCCCAGAAGGCCGGCATGTGCGGTGTATCTTCGCTCGCACCATGACATCTGCCGAGGCGACGGCCCACTACTTCAAGAAGGCAGCCCGCATCATGGACGTCGGCGAGCGCATCGAGACGCTGCTCGCTTCTCCGCTGCGCGAAGTGAAGGTGCAGGTCTCGATCGAGCTCGACAACGGAGAGATCCGCACCTTCAACGGCTACCGCGTGCAGCACGACAACGCGCGCGGCCCGATGAAGGGCGGCCTGCGCTACCACCCGCTCGTCGACGCCGACGAGGTCCTCTCGCTCGCGTCGCTGATGACGTGGAAGACGGCGGTCGTGAACCTGCCGTTCGGCGGAGCGAAGGGCGGCATCACCGTCGACCCCACGGGGCTCTCGACGAAGGAGCTCGAGCGGCTCACGCGCAAGTTCGTCGATCAGATCCAGGACATCATCGGGCCGACCCGCGACATCCCCGCGCCGGACGTGAACACGAACCCGCAGGTGATGGCGTGGATCATGGATCAGTACTCGAAGTACCACGGCCACTCGCCGGCGGTGGTGACGGGCAAGCCGATCGATCTCTACGGCTCGCGCGGCCGTGAGGCGGCGACCGGGCGCGGCCTGCTCTACATCGCGCGGGAGATCGCGCGGGACGTCGGGCTGCCGGTGAAGGGCACGCGCTTCGCGATCCAGGGCTTCGGGAACGTGGGCAGCCACGCGGCGCGGCTGATTCACGAAGACGGCGGCATCATCGTGGCGGTCAGCGACGTGAACGGCGGCGTGCGCAACCCGAAGGGGCTCGACGTGCCGGCGCTGTTCGACCACGCGCGGAAGTCGGGCTCGGTGAAGGGGTTCCAGGGCGGCAACCCGTGCGGCAACGAAGAGCTGCTCACGTGCGACTGCGACGTGCTGGTGCCCGCGGCGCTGGGGAACGTGATCACGAAGTCGGTGGCCGCCGAGGTGCGGGCAAAGATCGTGATCGAGGGCGCGAACGCGCCGTGCACTCCGGAAGCGGACGAGGTGTTCGAGAAGAAGGGCGTGCTGGTGGTGCCGGACATCCTCGCGAACGCGGGCGGCGTGACGGTGAGCTACTTCGAGTGGGTTCAGAACCTGCAGCACGTCACCTGGGACGAAGACCGGGTGAACACCGAGCTCGAGAAGCTGATGCGCGAGGCGTACGACCGCGTCGCGAACATCTCGAGGACGCGGAAGCTGCCGCTGCGGACCTCCGCGTACGTGCTGGCGATCGGACGCGTCGGTAAGGCAACCGTGCTGAGGGGAATCTGACCATGCTCGACAAGCTGCAGAAGGTTCCGATGTGCAAGGGGCTCTCGACCGACGAGGCGAAGCAGCTCGCGTCGATCGCGGAAGAGTCTTCGGCCGCGAAGGGCACGAAGCTGTTCGACGAGGGCGCCGCCGGCGACTCGATCATCGTGGTGCTCGAGGGCCAGGTCGACATCACCAAGGCCGGCCAGTCGCTCGCGCAGATCGGCGAGGGCTCGGTGTTCGGAGAGATGTCGCTGCTCGGCGAGGGCGGCAAGCGCACCGCGACCGCGACGGCGCTCTCCGACACGAAGCTGCTCAAGATCGACGCGGCGAAGTTCCAGCAACTGCTCGCGAGCAACAACCTCGCGGCGCTGAAGGTGGTGAACAACCTCGCGCACGTGATGAGCAAGCGCCTGCTCGCGATGAACGAGAAGCTGATCGGCAAGCAGGGCAAGAAGGAAGAGCTGCAGGACTTCCAGAAGATTCTGTCGAACTGGTCGTTCTGACGCTCACGCCACCACGAGCCTGGTGCCGTCCGCGTTCGGCCGCAGCACCGTCTCGTGCGTCTCGTCGTTGTGGCGCACGACGTTCTGCCCGTTGACCGACGCGACGGCGATGTCGAGGCCGTGGTTCAGCCAGCCGCGCTCGACGTCCTCGTACGTGTTGTACGAGAACGTGGTGGTCGCTCCGGTACCGGCGATGGCCCCCTCGAGGTCCCCTTCCTGCAGCCGGGTGACGAACGTCCCGATCTCGCCGCTGTCGAGGCCGTCGATGGTCACCGAGCCGGCGATGCCGGCGCCCTCGGCCTCGGCCTCGCCCTGCAGCGTCACCGTCGCCGTCGGCGCGCCGCCGATGATCTCCTCGGGGTTCGCGATGAGCTCGGCCACCTGCTCGAGCGGGTTGCCGCCCTCGACCGGTGACGTCTCGATGGGCGTGCGGACCTCGATCGTCAGCGAGCCCGCGACCTCCGCGACGCCCTGGATGTCGAGCGGGTTGAAGCCGAAGCGGTCTTCGAACTCGCTGATGACGCCGTCGGGGATGGCCCCGTTCGCGAAGCGCTGCACGAGGTTCGAGGCTTCGGCTGCGGCGTCGCCGCTGATCTCGTAGCGCGCGACGACCGCGCTCGGCAGGCCGTTCTCGAACTCGATGCGCGCGCCCTGCGACGCCTGGAGCCCCCCTTCCGCTCCTCCGCCCTGAAGGCCGGTGAGCCCGAACCGCGCGTTGAGCCCCACGGCGGCCTCGGAGTTCACCTGCACCGCAGAGATGCTCTGGCCGAGGTTCACCAGCTCGTCGGGCGACGGAAACGCGAGCCCCGCGATGACCGGCAGCGTGCTGCTGAGCGCGATCTTCGACAGCGCCTGCGTGCCGTCGATCGCCTCTTCCAGGTTGTCGAAGGTGAACTCGACGACACCGCCTCCGCCGACGGCGAGCTTGTTGCCGGCCGCGCCGACGCCGCCGAGCACCGACGACGAGCCCGCGACGGTGTACGTGCCGTCCTCGTTGCGGGTCACCTGCAGCTGGTTCTCGAACTGGCCGTGCAGCTCGACGGAGACGGCGCCGCTGGCGCCGATCGTCAACGTATCTCCCGGCTCGAGACTCTCGAGGCTCTCGGTGATGCCGAGGATGGAGTCCAGCGCGCGATCGGCGAGGCCCTCGCGCAGATCCTGGACGCGCTGAACCGCGTCCTCGACGAGGCCGACCACGTCGCTGCCCAGCTCGCGCACCTGCGTCCAGACGCCGTCGTCGGGCACGTGCTCGGACTCGCCCGTGATGACTGCACCCGCGAAGCCGAGGGCGCGATCTGCGCGGTCGCCGCTGCTCGCCTGCGACTCGGTGGAGAGGGAGGACGCGAGCGCGTCGCGGAACAGCGCGCCGCCCGGCGCGTCGCCGAGGTCGGCGATGCCGTCGATGAACTCGCGCTCGGAGTTGTGCGTGTTCGCGCCCTGGAAGATTCCTCCCGGGCCGCCGTCGGCCGAGTCGCCGGTCTGCTCGAGCCTCCCGTCGGCGATCGCGCGCGCGAGCGGGCCGGTGAGCTCTTCGACGTGGGCAGGCCCCGCGATGTCGGCCGCATGGGCGAGCTCGCGGACCACGTCGGCGGTCTCGTCGCGATCGAGGTCGGTGATGTTCTCGGTGAGCTGCTCGATGCTCTCGGCCGACTCGGCGAGGAAGTCGCCGCGCTGCTCCGGCTCGAGCGACTCGAGCGCCTCGCTCAGGTGCTCCGCCGCCTCGAGCGGGGTCTCCTCGTTCACCGCGGTCTCGAAGTCTTCGGCCGCCGCGGCGATCAGCTCGGCCTCGGCCTCTTCAGCCCCCGCGCGCTCGAGCGAATCGGGCGAGCCGTACGACGCGGGCAGCGCGGCGCCGGCGACGGTGCCCTCATCGAGGTGAGCCTCGGCCGCGTCCGCGGAGCCGTACCGCGGCGCGCGCTGGACGTCGCGCGTGCTCACCACCGGAGCATCGGAGCTCAGCTGCGCCGGCAGCCCGTCTGCGCCAGTGACCGCACGGCCGCGCCGGGCGATCGCGCTGCCCACGCCCGTCGAGAGCTCGTCGGGCCGGACCGCGGCGGCAGCCTTGGCACGCGCGGCGGCCTCGGCGGCTTCGGCGGCGGCTTTCGCTCGGGCTGCGGCGGCTTCGGCTTCGCGGCGGCGACGCTCGGCGGCTGCAGCTCTGGCGGCAGCGGCACGGCGGGCGGCAGCGGAGTCGATTCGGTCGGACATGCGGGCGGGCTCCTTCTCGAGGTTTGAGAATCTTCGCCTGAAGCGGCCCGGCGGGATTCCCCGTGCGATGTCAGGAGCGCTTGCGAAGTTACCGAATATTCGAGGCTGCGTATGCGGGCCGCGATCGCCAACCGGTTGAAACTCCAAGGCTGCTAGACTGCGCGCCGCCGTGCTCCTCGCTCTGATTCTGACTGCAGCGCCCACCGTCGCCGACGCCGAAGCCATGGCCTCGAAGAAGCAGTGGGACGAGCTCTACCTCGCCTGGGCTGCCGTGAAGCCGGACGCCGTCCCCGACACAGACAAGAAGCGCGTCGCGAAGGCGCTCGCGAAGGGGTGTGCCGCGCTCGCGCCGTCGGACGCGGTCATGGCGCAGTCGCTCGGCGAGAAGGCGATCGCGTTCGCGGGGGACGCCGAGGCGATGATCTGCGCCGCGAAGGCGGCGGTGAAGAACGAGCAGCGCACCGAAGCCGAGGCCATGCTGCGCACCGGCCGGAAGCTGTTCCCGTCCGACGACCGCTTCGCGCTCGAGCTCGGGCGCCTGCTGCTGTCGGAGAACGACTCGGCGAACGCGCTCAAAGAGCTCCAGTCGATCGGCCCCAAGTCGAAGCTGAAGAAAGAGGCCGCGCCGCTGCTCAAGAAGGCGCAGGCGATGGAGTCTGTGGCCGGCTCCGCGCGCGCCGAGGTCCGCGCCATCGAGAAGCGCGTCGACAAGAGCGAGAGCGGCGGCGGGACTTCCTACGGCGGCGGAGGCTCTTCGTCGTACGAGTCCGGCGTCGACGAGGAGGGCCGCCGCACGCGCGGCAACGCGTACTTCCGCTTCCGCTACTTCAACGGCCAGCGCGACTTCGGCCAGCGCGCCGACTACGAGGGCCGCGTGCAGGGCGCGCTCGAAGAGGCGCGCACCGCGAGCAACCGCCTGCTCGGCGTCGCGCGCGAGGCCCCGACCGACGTCATCCTCTACTCGAAGAGCGAGTTCACGATGCACCACGGCGCGCAAGCCGCGCGCGCGATCGCCGGCTTCTATTCCGAGAACGCGATCCGCATGAACGACACCGCCGAGATCAACCCGAGGAACCAGGCGGTGCTCGTGCACGAGTACGTGCACGCCGTGCTGGACGAGGTCTCGCACTTTCACGACGAACGCGTGCCGGTGTGGATGAACGAGGGCCTCGCGACGTGGGTCGAGTGGCGGTACGAGGGCTCGGACGGCCCGCCGCCGGTGGTCGCGGCCGAGCTGCGCGCCGATGCCCAGCGCGGCGGGTTGCCGTCGCTGCGGGCCATGGCGAAGCAGGCGCTCGTCACGATGGGCAACCCGGGCCTCGCCTACCACCTGTCCGGCGCCGCGGTTCACCTGCTGATGAAGACCGGCGGCGCGGAGAACCTGCTCGGCCTCTTCTCCGATGTAGGTGGCGGTCAGGCGTTCGATTCCGTCTTCAGCAAGCGCTACGGAAGAACGCTCGCCGAGTTCGAGGAGAAGCTCGCTGACGAGCTGAAGTCGCGTTAGCTTGCACTCCGCCCTATGTCGGACACGCAGGCCGCGATGCGCGAGTTCCGCTTCCTCGACGAGAAGCGGAAGACGAGCGGACTGTTGCCCCAGGAAGAGCACCGCTGGCAGGAGCTCGCCGCGCACCTCGGCATCGACATCTCCCAGGCCATGGGCGGTTACTGGGGCGCCGACGGCCAGTGGTACGCGTACCCCGCACAGGGGTACGACCCGAACGCGTACCCGCAGCAGCCGCAGCAGGCGTACGACCCGAACTACGGGTACTACGACCCGAACGCCTATCCGCAGCAACCGCAGCAGGCGTACGACCCGAACTACGGGTACTACGACCCGAACGCGTACCCCCAGCAGCCGCAGCAGGCGTACGACCCGAACTACGGGTACTACGATCCGAACGCCTATCCGCAGCAGCCCGTCGATCAGTGGCAGCAGCCGCAGTTGCCGCAGCAGCCGCCCCAGCAGGCGTGGCCGCAGCACCAGCAGCCTTATGTGCCCGAGCCGATGGCTCCTCCGGCACCGATGCCCGAGCCGGTCCCTGCGCCGGCGCCTGCACCTGCGCCTGCGCCTGCGCCTGCGATCGAAGACGGGCCGCAGGAGGTCGCCGACGACGAAGTGATGGAGGTCAGCGACGAGGACGTGCAGCTGCTCGATCCGACTCCGTCGCCCGAGGCCGCTCCTGCGCCGCCGCCGAAGCGCGCGCCCATCATGGGCAAGCCGTTCCGCTCGCCGATCTTCGGCGCTCCCGAGCGGCCGCTCACCGAGAAGAAGCTCGTCCCGCCGCCGCCGACTGCGCTGGTGCCCGAGAAGTCCGCTCCGGCTCCGGCTCCGGCGGACGATCTGATGGCTGACCTGCGCGGCTCGCTCGAGGAGTCGGGTGGGCCGTTCCTGCGCGCACCAGAGGCCCCGCCTGCTCCGGCTCCCGCGCCTGAGGTGCCGGCACCACCGCCTGCGCCCGCCGCGCCGCCGCCGATGCCGCCTGCGCCGGTCGTCGAGGCGAAGCCGCCCGAGCCTGAGCCGCCGCCCGCGCCTGTCGCGCCCGCGCCGGTCGAGGTGAAGGCGCCGGACGTCGCGCTGCCGCCGGCCGTCGAAGCGAAGGCTCCCGAGCCTGAGCCGGAGCTCTCCATCGAAGAGGAGAAGCCCGTCGAAGCGGCTGCCCTGGCGCCAGCGCCGGTGGAGACGCCCGTCGTCGAGGCCGCGCCCGTCGTCGAGGCCGCGCCCGTCGTCGAGGCCGCGCCGGTCATCGAGGCCGCGCCGGTCATCGAGGCTGCGCCCGTCGTCGAGGCTGCGCCCGTCGTCGAGGCCGCGCCGGTCGTCGAGCCCGCGCCCGTCGTCGAGGCCGCGCCCGTCGTCGAGGCCGCGCCTGTCGTCGAGGCCGCGCCGGTCGTCGAGGCCGCGCCCGTCGTCGAGGCCGCGCCTGTCATCGAGGCCGCGCCGGTCGTCGAAGCCGCGCCGGTCGTCGAGGCTGCGCCGGTCGTCGAGGCCGCGCCGGTCGTCGAGGCCGCGCCGGTCGTCGAGGCTGCGCCGGTCGTCGAGGCTGCGCCGGTCATCGAGGCTGCGCCGATCGTCGAGGCCGCGCCGGTCGTCGTCGCGCAGACGGAAGCACCGCCGCCGCTCGAGACCCGCGTCGCGGTCCCGATCGCCGAGGCTCCGGCCGAAGTTTCGATCGACGTCGACGAAGAGGAGCCGCCTCCGCCCCCTGCTCCGCCGCCGCTGGCCGCCGCCGAGCCGAGCGTCATCGTCGCCGAGCAGCCACCGCCTCCTCCGCGTCCTTCGATCCCCGACATCATCGTCTCCGAGGAGCCGCCGCCTCCGCCGCGTCCCTCGATCCCCGACATCATCGTCGCCGAGGAGCCTCCGCCTCCGCCGCGCCCCTCGATCCCCGACATCATCGTCTCCGAGGAGCCTCCGCCTCCGCCGCGCCCCTCGATCCCCGACATCATCGTCGAGGAAGAGCCGCCTGCTCCGCCGCCGCCGCCTCCTCCTCCGGCGGCGTCGCCCGCACCCGAGCCGCTGATTGAAGCCTCGCCGGTGATCGAGGCCATGGCGGAGCCCAGCATCGTCGTGAGCGCCGATCTCGGTCCCGCCGAGGTCGTCGCGCCGCTGCCGGTCCCGCCCCCGCCGCAGGAGTGGAAGCAGCCGGAGCCTCCGAAGCCGATCGACTTCGACGTCGAGGTCGACGACCAGCCGCTGCCGCTGGAGCCGTCGGTCGATCTCTCCGGCTCGCCCGGAGATCGCCTCGAGCTCGCGAGCAACGCCGACATGCTCGGGCACTCGGCGCCGCCGACCGCCGAGCCGCTGGGCGCGGACCTGGATGTCAGCGTCGACGCGCCGATCATCGAGAACGCGTCGCTCGCACAGCTCGCCAACCAGAACACGCTCTCGGGGCCGCCGGTGCCCGACGAAGACCCGGGGCCGGTTCCGCTCGCGAGCAACGCCGACTTCATCGCCCGTCCCGAGCTCACCGGCACCGGCGAGCAGTGGCAGCGCACCGGTCCGGCCGCGCTCGATCTCGACGGACCGCCCGAGAAGACGGACGTCGAGTTCAAGATCTCGGCGGGCGTGCCGCTCGGCGCCGAGCCCGAAGACGACACCGACGTGATCACCGGCGTCGTCATCGAGGAGGAAGAGGAGCCCACCGCCTCCGCGATTCCGAACCCCGATCTCTTCGACGCGCCGCGGACCCTGCCCGCGATGCAGATCGCCGCGATGTCGCCGCCGCCGCCGGCTCCTCCGGCACCGCCGCCGTTGGCCTCGGTTCCGCCGCCCGCGCCGGCTCGCGTGATGGCGCCCCCACCGGTTCAGCCGCCTCCGCCTCAGCCGCCTCCCCAGTGGATGGCACCGCCTCCCCCGCCCGCACCGTCAGCGCCGCAGCCGGCGCCGTCGCGGCCGGTCGCCCCGATGGTGCCGGGCCCGCCGGTGAACGCGCCGACGCAAGAGCTCTTCGATCGCGGCGGCCAGAGCCTGCACCCCGAGGAGCAGAACATCGTCGTGAGGGGCGAGCACCGCGTGATCCTTCACACGCTCGAGGGCCAGGTGAAGCGCGGCTCGATCAAGGACGCGAACCTCGCGGGTGAGCACGTCAGCCTCGACGCGGGCAGCGGCGCCGTCCCCGAGCGGATTCCCCGCGCTCGCGTGAAGGCGATCTTCTTCATGCTGCCCGCAGGCACGAAGGCGCCGAATCCCGACGGGCAGAAGGTGCGCGTCACGTTCAAGGACGGTCGCCAGGTCGCCGGCTTCTCGAAGGATCACAAGGCGGGCGGGCCCGGCTTCTTCGTCGTGCCGGCCGACAACCGCACCAACACGTCGCGGATCTTCATTTTCCGCCACTCGGTTCAAGCGATCGCGGTCGACTGACGTCGTTAGTCCGTCACCTCCGCGTTACTGACGCACTGCGTAAAATCTTTAGGTATTACGAGGCCTTGACTTGGGTGCGGCCGTCGCGCATTAACACCCACATTCTGGCCACCGAGAAACGCAGCTACCCCAGATTGGCCGTCGCGCTCACCGCGCACTGCCGCATCGGCAACCGCTTCATCCGCGACGCGGTCTGCGATCTCTCGCAGGGCGGGCTCTACCTGAAGACGAAAGAGCCGGCGCGCGAAGGCACTCCGGTGCGCGTAGCGATCGCGCTGCCGTACGAAGAGGGCCCGAAGTTCTGCACGCTCGTCGGCTGCGTCGCGCGCATCGATCGCGACGCGCGGGGTCGCCTGCTCGGCCTTGGTGTCTCCTTCGACGAAACGCAGACCGCGCTGCACGACCGCACCACGCTGAGCGCGTTCATCGCGCGCGCGTAGAGCTCACTGCACCTCATCTGCGCCGATGTCGATGCCGCCGCCGGAGCCCTGCGGGCGCTGCTGCCCGTCCCAATCATCCGTCGGAATCCCGGTCGCCGGCGCGGGCCCGATCCCTCGCACCGGCGACGTCCCCGGCGTGATGTGCGGGAACGAGAACTGAACGGACGTGAACGCGGGGTTCAGCGACACGTTTGCGGTCGCGGTCACGTCCACCATCGCGTTGATCTGCGCAGCGTTCGTGTACATCGACGCGTTCTCGTCGAGGTACAGCACTCCGCCGTCGGGGCCGGCTCCGCTGATCAGGAAGTCGTTCCGGTTGAGCACGGACGGGTCGACGCTCGTGCTGCCCTCCTCGAACGCGAAGGCGCGCGCGCCTCCCGGGCCGGCCTGGATGATGTTCGACGTGTACGTGCCCAGCTTGATCGACCCGAGCCCGATGACCGGGCCCGACGGCGGGCTCAAGCGCACGCCGGCCTGGAACGCCGGCACCGCCGGAGTGCTGCCGAACCACGCGTGCGAGAGGATCGAGTTCGACGTCAGCGTCGGCGCCGGCGTCAGCATGTCGGCGCGCGCGGCAGCGATGACCTCGACACCGATCGACGACGCCCCGCTGCACGTCGGCCCGATGATGCCGTTGTTCACCAGCGTCGACGCCGAGCCCTGCAAGATGACGCCGCGGCCGATGCTGCACGACGCGCTCTGGTTGAACGTGACGGAGTTCCGCGTCACCGCCGGACTGCTCTGCTCGATGTAGATGCCGGTCTGCGACGCGCTCCCGATGCCGGGGCTGATGCCGCCGCCGCCGTTCGCGTTGGCCTTGTTGTCGCGGATCTCGGTGCACGAGCCCGCGCACAGCGCCGTCTTCGTCGCGCACGAGCCGATGCACGCGATGCCGACCGCCACCGTGATGCCCGGAGTCCCCGCGCCGGTGATCGTCCCGTTCGCGATGACGCGGCAGGGAGCGTCGCTGCCCACACCGGGCGACGCCCCGAGCCGCTGGTACGTGCACACCACGCCGGCAGCGAACGTGTTCGTGCCCGAGCTCGACCCGTTCGCACCCTGAATCAGCGCGTTGTTCTGAATGTCGACCGAGCACCCGTCGCTCACGTCGATGCCGACCGCGACGCCCTGCGATTGCACCGGGCCCCCGATGATGCGCGCGGAGTTCCGGTACACCGCCGGCATGCCGGTCAGCGCCGTGCACTGATCGAAGATCGCCCCCGCGTTCACGGACGGCAGCGACGCGAACCCGGCAGTTCCCGCGCAACCCGACGCGCCCACGTTGTCGATGACGATGTCGGAGACGTTGCCCGTCGCGAAGATGCCCGCGCACAACACGGCCTGAGTCGCGCTGACCGTGCTCTGTGAGATCTGCGTCGACGCCGCGCTCGAGAGCGCGATGCCCACCGCGGTCGACGTCGAGCCGCCGCCCGTCGAGAACAGCTCACTGATCTGCACCTGCGTGATGGAGGCGCGCGCCTGGGCGATCGCGATGCCGAACGCGCCCTGCTGCGCGCGAATGCTGCTGATGGTGCCGATGGTGATGAGCGGGTCCGACCTCGCCGCGATGCTGGCGACCGCGATCGCCGTCTCGTTCGCCGGCAGCGCCATCGTCACCGGCGTCCCCGTCACGGCGAAGTCGCGAAGGGTCGGGCTCGAGTCGATGACGGTGATGCCCGCCTTGTCGAGGTTCGCGAAGCCCGCGGCCGTGCGAACCGCCAGTCCGTCGATGCCGGTGTTCATGCGCTGCGCGCCCGCCGCGAACCGGATGCCGTTGGTGTTGGTGTTCTGGATGACGCTGCGATCGCTCGGCGCCGTGCCGCGGCTGGACCAGTTGAGGCCGCCGGCTCCGCTGGTGACGAGGTAGCGGCCCTCGAGGGTGACTCCGACCGGCACCGTGAGGTCCTCGGCGTAGACGATGTTCGCGCCGCCCATGTACCGCGACGCGATGAAGACGCGCGGCGCCGAGAGCGCGGTCGCGTTCTGAATGCCGCGGGTGATCGTCGACAGCGGGCAGCTCGCCGAGCCGTTGTTCATGTCGGAGGCCATCGGGCACGTCGGGCAGACGTACGTCCCCGCGGGAGCACCGCCGCACGGGTTCACCGCGCCGCCACCGGCGCCACCCATGCCGCCGCCGGCGCTGCCACCGCCTGCGCTGCCTCCGCCTGCGCTGCCTCCGCCGGCGCTGCCGCCGCCGGCGCTGCCACCACCGGCGCTGCCACCACCGGCGCTGCCACCACCGGCGCTGCCACCACCGGCGCTGCCACCACCCGCGCTGCCACCGCCTGCGCTGCCACCACCGGCGCTGCCGCCGCCTGCGCTGCCGCCGCCTGCGCTGCCACCGCCTGCGCTGCCGCCGCCCGCGGAACCGCCGCCGGTGCCCACCCCGCCGCCGGAGCCGCCAGAGCCTCCGGCCGTTGCGCTGCCGCCGCCGTCACCACCTCCGGAGCCGCCGCCGACGCCGGTGTTGTTCCCACCCGTGCCGGTACCTCCGCCGACGCTGCCGCCGTCCGGGTCCCACGGGACGTTGTTGCAGTTGCATCCAGCAAACGACATCAGCGCGGCAAGGCACCAGACGAAGCGGGACATGTTTTCGAGTCTCCTGGGCGGGGAGCGGTCGGCGGATTCAATCACGCGCCGTGCCCATGCTCCGGTTCTCGTCGTTCCCGGCCATTACCGGAACCGACACCGCCGGCGCCGCGGAGTGAAAGGCGCGGTGCCTCGCAAACCGTTCACCCCTTGGGGTGGGAGCGACGTCCCCTTCGGACCCACAGCGCCGACGCGATGAGCGCGAAGCCGAACGGCACGAGGACGTAGAGGCCGTCGACGGCGGCGTCGAGCGCTGCGGGCAGCAGGGCGAGCCCGGTCGCGGCGGCGCGGCGCGGCCCCTTGAGCGACGAGGCCCAGGCCGAGAGGCTCGCGGAGGCGCCGACTCCCGCGCCGGTGAACGTGCAGCTGTAGATGGCGGGGACGGCCGAGCCGAGCAGCGTGGTGAGGACTCCGGCGATGAACGTCGTGCCGAGCCAGTGCGGCACGGTCGCGCCGCGCGAGATCGCGAACGCGAGCAGCACGGCGTGCGCGAGGAACGTGAGGCTGGCTCCTGCCGGAATCCACGTGACGAGCTGCCAGGCGTGCAGCTGCCGCGTGACGTGCCAGGGCTCGAGGTAGAGGCTGAAGCCCGGAGCGAGCAGCCGGGCCACAACCGAGGCGACGAGCACCGCGACCGCTGCGATGGCCGCGTTGCGCATCGCTCAGTGCAGGTACTTGTCCGAGTCGCGCGGCGTGTTGCGCTGGTCGCCGGTGATGACGCGCAGGTGCGAAGAGCGCTTGCTCAGGTCGCGCTGCAGCCTCCACGAGCCGAAGCGCGTGAGCGCGTCGTGCGGGAAGCCGAGGCGGACGTGCAGGAAGGTGAGCGCCAGCGAGATGACCTCGGGCACGAGCTGCTGCCAGCCGCCGAGCAGGCAGCTCAAGAGCACGAACGCGGCGCCGATGAGCGCGAGCGTGTTGCCGGTGACGGGCAAGCCCCAGAAGTTCGTCCGCCCGCGACCGATGAGCAGGCCATACGCGACCCAGAGCGAGGACACGATGACGTTGGCGCCCACGAACGGCGTCGCGCCGATCACCGGAATCACGAACGACAGCAGCACCGTCAGCGCGGCGGAGAAGAACGCGATGCCGAACGAGAACAGCCACAGCCGCCTCGCTCCCCACTGTCGCTCGAGCGCGCCGCCGATCGAGACGAGGATGAGGACGCCGAAGATGAAGTTCAGCGGGTCGCGGTGGAAGATCACCGAGTACGTCACCAGCTGCCACAGGCGGAACTCGTGGATGACCGCCTCGGGGATCAGCGCGAGCCACTCTCCCGTCCATCGGGCAGACAGGTAGAACGCCAGCGAGGCGACGACGAACAGCACCGCCATCTTCGCGGCAGACGACCTGGGGTTTAGCCACTGCTGGAGCTGCGACATTCGGTCAGTACCTGAGGCGCTTGGAACGGTACACCCACCACACGCACAACCCTAAGAAGAACACGGCCGAAATGCCCAGATTCCGCCAGCGCGCGAAGTCGCGCCTGCCCTCGGGGGCCTTCAGCGACTCCATGATGCGCTGCAGCTCGGCGGCCGACATCGCCTCGTGATCGTTGCGCACCAGGCCTCGCACCCTGCCCGCCTCGTCGACGATCGCTGCACCCTCGACGACGCCGGCGTCCGCGATGGTGATGCCGAAGCCTCCCGCGATCGGAGACATCGCCAGCGCGTCGTAACGGCCGTCGCCGGTGACCACCGTCAGCGCCGCGCCGGCGTCCGGCATCTGCGGGTCGAGCGTGGCGTGCTCGACGTCTCCGGAGAAGAGGACGAACGAGAGTCCATTCTCGACGTCATACGAGCGGACGAGCGCGAGGGTGCCGCCGTCTTCGAGGGGCACCTTGGCGCTCGCGGTGCGCAGCGCGACCTGCCGCGTGGTCACGAGCACGCCGTCGTCGAGGACGAGCCCACTGCCGGCGCCGAGCTTCACCACCGGCGCCGCGACCACGAGCGCGAGCAGTGCGGCGTTCACTTGCTCCGGTAGAAGAGCGTGATCGTCAAGCAGTGAAACTCTTTGTCGCTCGACTGGGTCACCTGGCGATCGACGATGTCGATCCCCGGGTTGTCCTTGATCCACCGCGTGATGTTCTCGCCCATCTGCTCGCGATCGCGCGCGAGCGTGGTGGAGAACACTTTCACCCCGTTGAAGCTGTTCGCGTTCGCCATCCGGCCCTCCCCTTGCTCACCTTCACCTTCTTCGCCGGCACCTTCTTCTTCAGCGCCGGCTTCACCACCTTGAGGATCTCTTTCTCACTGAGCGTCCACGCGGACGACTTCGCCTTCTGCAGCACCTTCTGCACGACGTCGTCGGTGACCGGCAGCCCGCGGTGGTTGAGCCAGTACTTCACGTTGCTCATGCCGCTCATGTGGCCGACCTCGATGACCTGCTCGAGGCCGAACTCGCCCGCCGGGACGCCCGAGTAGATGCGGTCGGCGAGCCAGGTGTCGCCCTTGTTCTGCGCCTTGATGATCGCCGCGGCGTGAACGCCGGTCGCCGTGCGGAACGCGTCCGCGCCCGAGAGCGGGTAGTTCACGGGGATCGCGACCTCGGTCGACTCGGAGACCTTCTTCACGTACTCGACCAGCCGCGACAGGTCGTGGTCGAACCAGCCCATCAGCTTCAGGTTGAGCAGCAGCAGGTCCATCGACGTGTTGCCGACGCGCTCGCCGACGCCGAGGCCGCAGCCGTGGACGCGGTGAACTCCGGCTTCGAGCGCCGCGATGGCGTTCGGCACCGCGAGGCCGCGGTCGTTGTGGCCGTGCCAGTCGAGCTTCACGTCGACGCCGCTCGCCGAGACGAGGCCCTTCACCCACTCGACGAGCGCGCGCGTGCCCGCAGGCGTCGCGTGGCCGACGGTGTCGCAGAGCACGAGGCGCTTGGCGCCGTTATCGATCGCTCTGCGGAAGAGGATGTCGAGGTTCTTCGGCGACGAGCGCGTCGTGTCTTCCGTCACGTACGCGACCTCGAGGCCCTCTTTCACCGCGAAGGAGATCGCGTCTGCCGACGTCTTCTCGATGAACTCGAGCGACCAGCTCTCGGCCCACTGGCGGATCGGCGAGCTGCCGATGAACGTGTAGACGACGATCTTCTGGCCGCTCTTCTGCGCCGCCTCGACGACCGGCTTGATGTCGGCCGCGACCGTGCGCGCCGCGCAGTTCGGCAGGATGCCGAGCTTCTTCTTCTGAATGTGCTTCGCGAGCGCGACGACGTCGTCGAACGCGCGCTTGCCGGCGCCGGGCAGGCCGATGTTCACGGAGCCGATACCCAGCGACGCCATGAGCTCGAGCAGCTCGAGCTTGTCGTCGATCGACGGGTCCACCACCGACGGTGACTGGACGCCATCGCGCAGGGTCTCGTCGTTGAGATCGAACGGCTGCGACGGCCTGGGGGCCGCCTGCAGCTCGTTCCAGTCGAAGACGATCTCTTCGCGGGCGATGGTGCCCGACTGTTTGACGGCGTCGCTCATCGCAGGCGGGGCATCGAACGGTAGTGCTCGCACACGTTCGGCTCACGGCACGTCGGCCCGATGCCATCGGGGTGCGCGAAGAAGGGAGTCTTGTCGGACTCCTCGACTCCACACAGCGCGCACTTGCGCTTCTTGTTCTTGGCTTCCATGCGACGCTGTTCGGCGATCTGCTTCGCCTTCTCTCGCAGCGCTTTGTTCTCTGCTGATTCGGCCATGATGTCGTTCTCCCCTCCGGTGGTGCTGCTTACACCGCCTCGACCAGCACTGCGATGCCCTGTCCACCGCCGATGCAGGCGCTGCCGATACCGTACTTCGCTCCGCGGCGCTTGAGCTCGTGCAGAAGGTGGACGGTGATGCGCGCGCCGGACGCGGCGAGCGGGTGACCGACGGCGATCGCTCCGCCGTTGACGTTGGTGATGTCGCGGTTCAGGCCCAGCTCCTTCTCGACGGCGAGGTACTGGGGCGCGAAGGCCTCGTTGACCTCGATGAGCTGGACGTCTGAGAGCTTGATCTCGGCGCGCTCGCAGAGCTTGCGGATCGCGTGGACCGGGCCGATGCCCATGATCTTGGGATCGCAGCCGGCGCTCGCCCAGTTGAGCAGCTTGCCGATGGGCTTGATGCCCTTCTTCTCGGCCCAGCTGCGCGTCGCCATCACGGCGCTCGCGGCGCCGTCGCAGATGCCGCTCGCGGCGCCGGGGTGAATGACGCCGTCCTTCTTGAACGCCTTCGGCAGCTTCTTGAAGCCTTCGGCGGTGGTGTCCGGGCGCGGGTGCTCGTCCTTCTCGAACAGCGTGGTGCCCTTCTTGGTCTTCAGCTCGACGGGGGCGAGCTCGGCGGCGAAGCGGCCACCCTCAGCGGCGGCGGCGTAGCGCTTCTGCGTGAGCACCGAGTACTCGTCGACCTGCTCCTGGCTCAGCTTGTACTCGACCGCGAGGTTCTCGGCGGTCATGCCCATCGGCAGGCCGGCGTAGGTGTCGGTGAGGCCCGTCCAGAGGTAGTCCTCGAGCTGGCCCTTGCCGAGGCCCAGGCCCCAGCGCGCGCCGCGGATGATGTGCGGAGCCTGGCTCATCGACTCGGTGCCGCCCGCGAGGACGACGCTCGCCTGATCGGTGAGCATCATCTCGGCGGCGTTCACGAACGCCTGGAAGCCGGAGCCGCAGAGGCGGTTGACGCCGAGCGCGCCGACGCCGACCGGAACGCCCGCGCGGAGCCCCACGTGGCGCGGGAGGTAGATCGCGTCCGCGGCCGTCTGCATCACGTTGCCGTAGATGACGTGCTGCACGTCTTCCGGCGAGACCTTCGCGGCGCTCAGGGCGGCCTTCGCGGACTCGACGGCGAGATCGGTGGCGGTGAGATCCTTGAGTGCTCCACCGAAGGCGCCGAACGCAGTGCGCTTGCCGGAGAGGAACCAGATTTCTTCGTTCTTGGACGCGGTTTTCATGGGGGAGGAGCGACTGCCTAACCTCCGAGCGAGGGCAGGTCAACCGACCAGGGTGACCAGTACGAGGCCCACCGAGACCGCTGCGCCGAACGTCCACACGAGCCCGGTCTGGTGCTGCCGTCGCAGCTCGCGCTGGGCTGCCGGAGACTGGTACCAGGCGCGCGCGGCCTTCAGCCGTGCGTCGGTGTCCCACGTGCTGATCGGGGTGCCGAGGTGAGTCACGGTGCGCTGATGCGCGTGCAGAACTCTCTCGAGGGGGATGTTCTCGAGGTAGCCCGAGAAGTAGCCCTTCTCTTCGAGCGCGGTGCGGCGGTAGTTCGCCGTTCTGACGAAGCCGCCGCCTTCGAGCGGCGTGAGCAGCTCGACGCGCGGCTCGTCGTCTTCGGAGAGAAAGAGGGACGCGAAGGCGTGGCCCTCGGCGAGCGCGTAGTCGTACGAGGTGACCGCAGAGGCCAGGCGTGGCTGCTCGACGTGGGTGCCGATGAACTTGAAGCCGAGGCGCTGGAGCTCCTGGGCGTGCGGGTCGAGCGCGGTGGGGAGCCTGATGTTCGCGGTGGCAGGCGCGTCGTCTTCGACTTTGACGGAGGTGGGGAAGAGCCAGACCCCCGCGCGCCAGAGGTTCTTGCGGAGCAGCCAGCCCGCCGCGCCGCTGACGGCGACGATGATCGCGAGCTGCGTGGCGGTCAGCTGGAACACCTGCTCCCAACTTAACAACGAGGGTAGGCAGAATGTTCGGACCGTTTGGGAACGTCGGGTACGACTCGACGGGTAGGCGAACGGGTACTGGAACGCGCGTTCCTGTCCCGGTACCCGTTCCCGCTCACGTGAACGAACCCGGGCCCGTCGAATCGTTCACGTGAGCAAGTCCACGTGCCCGCAAACGTCCCCGACTACGTCAGCGCTTCGAAGACGCTCTTCCCGTGCCGCTGAATCGCCGGCACCAGCCCGCCCTCGCGCTGCAGCGCCTGAACGATCGCCGACGGCTGCTCCGCGGTGAACGAGCGGCCACCCAACGAGACGGTGCCCGCCGCGAGATCCACCTTCACGTCCACGCCCTCGGCCGCGAGCTCGTAGAACGCGGGATCCTTCACGACCAGATACGGCAGCGCCTCGTTCACGAGGTTGCGCTTGTGAATGAACGCATACGACTTCGCGATGACGGCCTGGATGCCGGCGCCGATGAGCGCCCACACGGCCTGCTCGCGCGAGCTGCCCGAGCCCCAGCCCTCACCGGCGACGACGATCGTCTGGCCCGCCTTCGCGCGGGCGTGGAACTCCGGCCGCACGAAGTGGAACGCCTTCTCGCCGAGCTCCTCGAACTTCACCAGGTGGCAGAACTGGCCCGGGATGATCGCGTCGGTGTCGACGTGATCCGCGAACCGCTGCACCTTGCCGGCGATCACCTTGGCTCCGGCGGAGCCCGCCGCGCCCTTCGCGGCCGCAGCCTGCGCAGACGCGATCTGCGGCTCGCTCACGCGCACCTCGTACGTCCGGCCCTTCGGCTCGCGGAACAGCAGCTTGTCGAACCGGTCCTGGTCGATCTTCTGAAGGTACGGCCGCGGGTCCGCCGCCTTCATGTCGACGCTGGACGCCGCCACGGTGGCCGCCGACGCCAGCCACGCGAGCGAGCCCTGCCCCATGCGGTTCTCGTAGTTCCGGTTCTGCGACGAGAACCAGACCTCGCCGGGCGCCGCCTTCTCGCTCGCCACGCCGAGGCACATCGAGCAGCCGGGAGGCCCGATGCGGAAGCCCGCCTTCTCGTAGTGCTTCCACAGGTCGCCCTGCTTCATGCGCGACTGGATCGACAGATCGCCCGGCACCACCAGCTGCTTCGCCGAGGCCGGCCGCGCGGGCTTGTCCTTGTACGCCTGCTCGAGGATCAGCGCGCCGAGCACGAGCTCTTCCTCCGTCGTCGTGCACGCGCCGATGAAGCAGCCGTCGATCTTCATGCCGGCGGCCTTCTCGATCTCCATCACGTTGTCCGGAGAGAACGGCTTCGCCACGAGCGGCCCGAGCTTCGCCAGATCGATGCGGTACCGCGCCACGTACGGCGCGTCGTCGTCCGCGCGGAAGTACAGCGCGCCCTGGTTCTCGCTCTTGCGCTGCGCGAGCCAGGCCGCCACGACCTCGTCGGCCTCGAAGATGCCGTTCAGGCCGCCGAACTCGGCAGTCATGTTCGCGATCGTGAACCGCATGTCCGTCGAGAACTTCTTCGTGGCCGCGCCGCGGTACTCGACCGAGCGCTCCATCGCGACGGTGTTCCGCCCGAGCTTGCCGAGCGTCTCGAGGATGACGTCCTTGCCGCCGATGCCGAACTGCAGCTCTCCGTCGTAGTCGACGGCGATCGCCTCGGGGACCTCGATCCACGACTGGCCGAGCACCATCGCGGCGGTGATGTCCGCGCCGCCGAGTCCGATCGAGAACGCGCCGAGGCCGCCGTGCGAGCTCGAGTGCGAGTCGGCGCCGAGCACGACCTGCCCGGGCTGCACGAGGTCCCGGTAGAACTTCGTGTGCAGGATGGTCACGTTCGCGTCGTAGAAGTGCTTCACGCCCGCCTCCTTCGCGAAGTCGCGAGAGAGCTGGGTCAGCTTCTGCGCGCGCGGATCATTCGCGAGCGTGACCGGGTCGACGGTGTGATCGACCGCGAGGAAGAACCGCTCGGCGTCGTGAATCTTCGGGCGCCCGAGCTTCGCGTAGGTCGAGTTCATGCCGTTCCACGCGAGCTCCGACGCGATGGTCCAGTCGACCTTGATCTGCAGAATGTCGCCGGCCTGGACGTAAGGCCGCCTCAGCCCCTGCGCGTGGTGCGCGAGGATCTTCTGGGTGAGGGTCATGGGGTGCGCGGGCATGGTGGCGGCTTATTAACCGAAACCGCCCCGGTGTCGTAGCCAGAGCGTTTGACGCGCGGCGCCGTGGGCTTGGTCGGCAGCTAAAGCCGCTGGAGCGCCCGCAAGTCGAGCACCTCAAACCGCACCTTTCGATGCCGCTGGGCCAGCTTGCTCCGGCCGAAAGCGGCCTCGAGGTCGTGCTCGGCGCGGGCCCGGTCGGTCTTGCCGAGCGCGGCCCACTTGATCTCGCCCACGACGAGCTCGTCCCCTTCGGCCCGCACGAGGTCGAGCTCGACGTCCCCTTCCCAATAGCGGCTCGCATCGGGCCAAAGGGCACGCAGCTGATCTTCGAAGACACTGGCGGCGTGACGGTCGAGCAACTGCTCCCGCTCGGCGAGGGTGTATCTCGACCACCGCGTCCGATGAGGCGAATAGCCGTGGTACCAGAACCTGATGGTCGGATCGGCGATGCGGTAGCTCGTCCTCTTCGTCGACCGGACGCTCTCTCCATAGGGCAGCTGCCTCTCCAGCAGGTGCGCGTCGAGCAACTGCTGAAACAACCTCGAGAGGTTCGTCTGCTGAGTTCCAAGCCGGCCAGCGACCTCCGACGGCTTCTCCGCGCCGCGACCAATGGCCTCGAGCACTGCGGGTGCCGTGACGCCGACGATGCCTTCGTCCTTGAGCAGCCGCTGCGGCTCGAACTCGAGCTGGGGTGACGCGCCGAAGAAGAGCGCTTCAGCGAGCTCCACAGCGGACTGTCCCGGCTCGACCGCTTCCCAGTACTTGGGTACTCCACCCACGAGCGAGAACTTCACGAACGACTCCGCCTTCGACGGGTTCTGCCGGCACGCGGCACAGAACGCGCGGTAGCTCATCGGTGCGATGGCCAGCAGCTTCCGGGCCCGACCGTAGAGAGGGGCTGCGCGGTTCAAGAACACGTCGTTCATCATTCTCGTACTCGACCCGGACACGATCAGCGCAGCGTGCGGATTCGAACGGTGGTCGATCCATCGCTGGAGCACGCTCGGCAATGTCGGATCCGACGCGACGAGATAGGGCAGCTCATCCAGGCAGAGAAGTGGCGCCTTGGGCAGCCGGTCCACGAGGCGAAAAAAGTCCGTCCACGTCCTCGGCTCGAGCAGCGCCTGCAGCCCCTCCCGCACATCCGCAAAGACCTGTGCGAGTTGGAACTCCTGAGGGGCTTCGATCGCCTGGCTGTACATGCCCTTCTTCGCCCTGAGCCAGTGCGTCAGCAGGCGCGTCTTTCCGACCCTACGCCGGCCGTACACGACCAGCAGTCCGCCGGCCTTCGCATGGGCATCGAGCTCCGCGAGCTCCTCGGCTCGATTCGTGAAGGACAGCATCATCGATAATGATGTTTATCAAACATAATGTCTCAAAGCATCATGCGCCCCGCCGGCGAAGCGCTATGCAACGGCCACAGTGGTTCGCGTCCAGGTGCTCAAAGCCATCTCCGACGTCTCGCCAGACGCCTGGAACGCGCTCGTCCCCGACGGCGCAGCGCCGGTCCTCTCGCACGCCTGGCTGCACGCGCTCGAGTCCAGCGGCAGCGCCTCTTTGAAGACCGGCTGGGAACCCCACCACTTCGCCGCCTACGACGGCGAGAAGCTCGTCGGCGCCGCGCCCGCCTGGCGCAAGCACCACTCCATGGGAGAGTACGTCTACGACTTCGGGTGGGCGCAGGCGGCGAGCCAGTTCCGCGTCGACTACTACCCGAAGCTGCTCATCGGCGTGCCGCTCTCGCCGATCACCGCGCCGCGCTTCCTCGGGCCCCCCGACGTCCGCAAGAAGCTCGCCGAGGCTGCCGTGGAGTCGGCCAGGAAGCAGGGCCTCTCGTCCGTGCACGTCATCTTCCCGCCCGAGGACGAGACGCAGGAGCTCGAGGCCGCGGGCCTGGGCTTCTTCGCCCGCAAGACGATGCAGTACCACTGGAAGAACCCGGGCTACCGCACGTACGACGACTACCTCGCGCGCTTCGACAGCAAGCGGCGCAACCAGCTCAAGCGCGAGCGCGGCGCCGCCGCCACGCAGGGCATCACCATCCGCACCATCCGCGCGCCCGAGCTCTCCGCCGCCCACGCGAAGCTCGCGTACCGCTTCTACGAGAGCACCGTCTCCAAGAACGGCTGGGGCCAGGTGCAGCTCAACGCGAAGTTCTTCGACAAGGTCTTCGCCACCATGCCGAAGCAGATCGAGCTCGTCGTCGCCGAGCGTGAAAGCAACGTCATCGCCGGAGCCTTCAACCTCGTCGGCGCCAAACGCCTCTACGGCCGCTACTGGGGCTGCTTCGAAGAGCACCCGTTCCTGCACTTCAACGTCTGCCTCTACCACTCGGTCGACGAGTGCATTCAGCGCGGCTTCGAGGCCTTCGAGCCCGGCGCCGGCGGCGAGCACAAGATTCCTCGCGGCTTCGAGCCGACGCAGATCAACTCGCTGCACCTCGCGTTCGAGCCCCGCTTCGACCGCGCGCTGCGGGACTTCTGCCGGCGCGAGGCGGCCCAGGTCGACCGCGTCGTCGACAACTCGACGGAGATCGCCGGCATGAAGCCGGTGTAGCGTTGGCGTCGATGAGGTCCTGCGCTCTGCTCTTCGCGATGCTCGCCGCCTGCGGCGGCGACTACGCCGCGGGAGACGACTTCGACTTCAGCGACGAGGGCTGGGAGCTCGTGACCTCGTTCCCGGGGCCCACCATGAGCCTCGTGAAGGACGACGTCACCGGGCTGGCGCCGTACATCTGCGGCTCAGACACCGGCTTCAGCGGCGGAGCGCGATGGCAGTTCCGCGCGCCGGCCAAGTACACCGGCAACATGGGCCGCGCGTTCAGGCAGCGGCTCACGTGGCAGGCGATGACGACGTTTCAGAGCGGTCGCCTGTATGCCGAGAACGATCTCCTGATGATCGGCCGCGGAATGACGCTCGTCACGACCGTGCCGGACACTCCGCGAGCGACACGGAAGTGGGCGCAGTTCTCGGTCTTCCTCGATGCGCGCACGCCGTGGCGCGTCGAGGGGATGGTGGGCTCGCCCCTCGCCACCGACGACGAGATTCAGACCGTGCTGCGCACCCTCACCGACCTGCAGCTACCGGGCGAGTGGCGCGACGGCGCCGAGACGTCGTGCATCGACCTCGTCTATTTCGGGACCCCGTAGCCCCGACTCGATGAAGCGCGTCAGCGCGTCGAAGGCCGCGAGGTCGAGCGGGCGCGTCAGGTAGGCCAGCGCGCCGAGCTTGAGAGAGCGGCCCTTGAGGTCCCAGTCTCCGGAACCGCCGATCACCACGACGCTCAACCGCGCGGTGCGCGGGTCACTCTTCAGCGCCTCGAGGAGGTACAGCGCGCGAGCGTCGATGACCACGAGGTCGGGCTGCAGCGCCGCCGCCTCGTGCACCTTCGTCGTGGTTCTCCAACCTTGTGTCTGAAAGCGGTCGAGCACCGCGCCGCACAGGCCGGGGTCGTCGAGGCAGATGAGCGACGTGAGTGGCATTACCGTGGAAGACACAGCAACGGGCGAGCCAGTTCCCAAGCAGGCGAACCGGGGCAGGGAGTCGCGGGTCAGCGGGCAGAGCGGGTCAGCACGGCCCCACCTACTTGCCGAGCAGGCCCGAGATGCCAGCGAGCGCTGCAGCGGGCTCGAGGAACATCAGCGCCACGCCCCACCGCCCCGCCTCGGGGACGACGTGTACGACGCGGCACTCGAACGCGAGCTGGCGGTTGGAGAACTCGGCGTCGATCTCCAGGTTCACGATCGAGTTCACCTGGTGCTCGCGGTCAGCCCACACGAACGCGCCGCCGCGCTTGAGCTCTTTCTCGTACGCATCGTGCAACGCCTCGGCAGTGCCGTACGACAGCACCAGCCGCTTCGGGTCGCGCAGGTGCGGCACCATCTCCGCCATCAGCTCTGCGCCGCTCAGGAACCGCAGCCCGAAGCCGCCCTTCATCACGCTGCGCAGCTCTGGGGCGACCAGCGTCATGCGCGCCACCATGCCCTCGAAGTAGAGGACGCGCTCGCCGTCCATCGCGACCTCGACGTGCAGGCGCGTGTTCAGCTTCGGCACCGGCTGCGCGACGATGAACATGCCCGTCGCCGAGACATCGGACGTGAAGCCGGTGCGCTCGAGCCCCTTCTCCCCGAACCGGACGCGGAAGCGCCGCGAGTAGCGGCGGTGGCGGCGCTTCTCCATATTATTTGTCGGTGCTCCGGAGCACCTGCTCCGCGCGCTTCGTGAGCGTCCTGCGCTGAGCCGAAAATCCCGGCGCGCGCGGCCCCGTGCTCCTCCGCACCGACGGGTCGGTGCTCCGGAGCACCGACGGGTCGGATCTGCGGAGCACCGAGCGGGTCACGGCGCTTCGGCGGCGAGCTTCTGCATCGCCTCTGCGATGTCTTTCTGCTGCGGCACGCTGGCCATCTCGAGCGCGTCGGCGAGGCCGATGCCGGGGACGAACTTGCCGGCGAGCAGCTTCGGCGGAGCGAGCAGCTCGTAGAACAGCTCCTCGACCGTGCGGCGCAGCAGGTGCTCTCCGAAGTTGGTCACCTCGGTGTCCTCGTTCACGTACAGCACGCGGCCCGTCTTCTTCACCGACTCCTTGATGCAGTCCCAGTCGTACGGCCACAGCGAGCGCAGGTCGATGATCTCTGCGTCGAGGCCGGTCTCGGCCGCGGCCTTGGTGCACAGCGGCAGCGTGCGGCCGTACGAGACGACGGTGAGCTGCCCGCCGGGGCGAACGATCTTCGCCTTGCCGATCGGCACCGCGTACGCGGTGAGGTCCGGCCACTGCGGCTTCCACTTCGAGCGGTCGCCGAGCGGCGCGTCGATCATCTTCGACAGCTGCTTGTCGTCGCCGGGCTCGCCGGGAATCGGCTCTTCGCCCTTGATGCGAAGCAGCGCCTTCGGCTTCAGGTACATCACCGGGTTCTTCTCGCGGCACGCGCTGATCATCAGCCCGTACGCGTCGAGCGGCGTCGAGGGCATCACGATCTTCCAGCCGGGGATGTGGGTCGCCGTCGCGTCGAACGAGTGCGAGTGGTAGATGCTGCCGCGGATTCCCGAGCCGACGGGCGTCATCACGACCATCGGCAGGTTCCACTGCCCGATGCTCGCCCAGCAGGTGTTCCCCGCCAGCTTGAGCAGATCGATCGTGTTGTAGATGTAGTCGCAGAACTGGATCTCGGCGACCGGCCGCGAGCCCGCCATCGCCAGGCCCATCGCCATGCCGATGATCCCGCGCTCATCCAGAGGCGAGTTCCACGCGGTCTTGAGGCCCTGCGTCGCGGTGAACACGCCGCCGAGCGGCGGGCCGACGTCTTCGCCGAACACGTCGGTCACGCCGAGGTTCTCTTCGGCGTAGTGCAGCGCCATTCGAATTGCCTGAGCCATGTTCGCCATCGTTCAGTCCTCCCGCGCAATCCCCAGGCAGCTTGCTGCCTGCCCCGCCGGAGGCGCCTTATCCATGTTCGCCATGGTGGTTAGTCCTCCCGTGCCCAGGTGTGGTCGTAGATGGTCGACGGATCCGGCTGCGGCTCGTCTTTCACCTTGCGCGCCATGTCGGCGATCGCCTCGGTCCACTTCTCGCGCACGGCCTGCGCCTCTTTCTTCGAGAGGATGCCGCGGTCGTCGAGCTTCTCCTCGAACTGGGTGATGCAGTCGGGCTCGTCCTTCACGTAGTTCGCGCCGGACGCCGACGAGTGGCCGTAGAGCCGCGAGACGTTCGCCTCGACGAGGTACGGCCGCCGCTCGGTGCGCACGTACTCGAACGCCTCTTTGAGCTCGAGGTACGCGCTGATCGGATCATTTCCGTCGATCGTCTTGCAGCGCATCTGGAACGCCGCGCCACGATCGGAGATGCGCTGCGCGCCCTGCTGCGTCGAGTACGACGTCGAGATGCCCCAGCGGTTGTTCGTGACGACGATCAAGATCGGCAGCTCGTTGCCCGGCCGCGTCGACCACACCAGGCACGTCGCGAAGTCGCCTTCGGCCGTGCCCGCGTCGCCGCCGGTGACGACGGTGATGCCGTCTCCGCCGTGGCGCTTCTGGGCGAGCGCGGTGCCCGGCGCCATCGCGTACTGAACCTCGATCGGGCTCGACACCGGCACCACGTTCCACTCGCGCTTGGCGAAGTGGCCCGCGAAGTTGCGGCCGCCCGAGTACGGGTCGGTCGCGGTGTTCTTCATCTGCCGCAACGAGTTGATCGGATCTTCCCCCATCGCGAGCAGCGTCGCCGACTGGCGGTAGTGGAAGTGGAGGAAGTCGTACGCCGGGCCCTGCCCCTTCTTGATCAGCATGCCGAGCGGCACGTTGAACGCCTCTTCGCCCGGGCCGCCGATCCAGAAGTAGCCGTGACCGGACTTGTACATCGCGATGAGGCGCTCCTCGAGGACGCGCGCCTTCACCATCGTCTCGTGCATGGAGAGCAGCAGCTTCTTGTCGAGCGGCAGCTCGTCCGAGTGCGTGACGAGCGGAGCGACGGCTTTCAACTTTCTTTCGCGGGGGGCCATGCGAGATGGCGCCTATAGCATCACTTTCCGCGCAGGTTCTTCTTTGCCCTTCTGTCGTTCCAGAAGCGCTTTTCCTCTTCAGTAGCAGTAGGCGGCGGCGGTGGGTCGTCCACTTTGGCGGGCTCCTCGGGCGCCGCGACGGGAGCAGGCGGCGGCGGCTCGGCCGGAGCAGGCGTCGCCTCTCGCGCAGGAGCGGGAGCCGGCTCGGCGGCAGGCGCTGCCGCCGGCTCGGGAGCGGGCGCCGGAGCCGCGACAGGCGCAGGCGCAGCCGCCTTCGCCGGCGCGGCGCCCGTCGGCTCGACGGCGCCGGTCATGTCCGGAGGCTCCGGTGGCGTCAGCACCTCTCTGCGTGGCACGGGCTTCGTGCCGAGATCCGGCTCGGTGGAGGGCCGCGTCAACAGCCAGATCGCGACGCCCATCATCCACAGCACCGCGAAGCCGCCGGCGACCCACGGCCAGTTGCGCGAGAACCAGCTTCCCGAGCGGGCGCGGTCGGCCTCCATCGCGCGGCGCGCGAGGCGCGGGTCGAGCGGCAGGTCCTTCACGTCGGCGATCGGCGTGGGCGGCCCGCGCAGCACGGTGTTGCCGCTGACGTTCGGGTTCACCGGCGGCCGGCCGATCTGCGTCTGCGCCTGGCGAAGCTCCTTCGCGGCGGCCTTCAGGTCGGCCTTCACCGTCTTCGCGTCCGGCCGATTCGACGGCTCCTTGTCGAGCAGCCGCAGGATGAGGTTGCTCATCGCGAGCGGGATCGAATCGTCGACCTCGTGCGGCACCGGCGGAGCCTTGTGGACGTGCTGCTCCATCACCTCCATCGGCGTGTTGCCGACGAACGGCAGCTTGCCGGTGAGCAGGTGGAAGGCCAGCACGCCGAACGCGTAGAGATCCGCCGCCGGGCCGGCCGGCCTGCCGCGGGCGTGCTCGGGCGAGATGTAGTCGGGCGTGCCGGCGATGCGGCTGACGTCCTGCTTGTTCGCTCCGCGCGCGAGGCCGAAGTCGAGCAGCTTCACCCACGGGCGGCCGTCGCTCTGGTTCACCAGGAAGACGTTCGCGGGCTTGAGATCGCGGTGGACGACGTTCGCCGAGTGCGCGGCGGCGAGCGCGGAGAGCACGTCCTCGAGGATCGGCAAGGCATCGGCCGCGGGCAGGCGGCCTTCCCGCTGCAGGCGCGCCTCGAGGGACTCGCCCTCGAGGTACTCCATCACGAGGTACTTGCGGCCGTCGGGCGTATCGGAGGCGCCGAAGATCGAGATGATGCTGCGGTGGCGAATCGAGTTGACCGTGCGCGCCTCGCCCAGAAAGCGCTGAAGGTCGTTCTCGTCGGCGATGACGTCGGGCCGCAGCACCTTGATCGCCACGCTGTTGCCGATGAGCGGCTGCACCGCGCGGTACACGATGCCCATGCCGCCGATGCCCACGCGCTCTTCGACGACGTACTCACCGAGCTTCGTACCGACGAGCGCGTCCTTCTTGCCTCCGACGGCCGGCTGCGTGTCGTGCGGAATGGCCTCGGGCTTCTCGAGCACCTGCGGCGTGACGGACTCCACCCGAATCGCCGGCTGGCGCTCGGTCGGAGCCAGGTGCCGCACCGTGGAGATGCGACGCGCCGGTGCTCCCGCCGGGCTCGGCTGCGGCGGAGCGGGCGAGACGGTCGCGACTCCAGTTGCGGGAGTCCCCAGCGACGGCCCCGTGTCTTTCGTCGCGGCGCTGCCGTTCTGCTGGCCTCCGCCCTTGAAGGGGATGGTGGCATCCGACACCGGGAGCTGCACGGCGCCGCTCGCGAGCCGGCGTCCCGGCGGGGGCGGCGACGACGGCGACGGGAGCTTGATCGCCTCGTGCGGCGCGGTGCGCTTCTCGGAGACGAACGGGAGGTCCTCGTCCGAGCTGTCGTCGATGGTGCGGCCCGCGTTGTCGTCGTACCGGGCCTTCACGTGCGTGCGATCGTGCTGCGCCCGGAGCGAGACGCCGCACTCCGGGCACTCGGTCGAGCTGGGCGGTGCAAGGGCACCGCAAGATGGGCAGATGACCCCCTGCATCGGAACCGTGATTCAACCACTACGCGGCGGCGTTTGCCTGTTTCGCAAGCGCCAGCTGCCCACATGCGGCGGCGATTTCGCGGCCGCGTGGCCATCTGACCAGACACAGGGTCCCGAGCTTCACCATCCGCTCGTGGAACGCGACGACGCGCGCGTCGCTCGGGGGCTTCAGGCTGCCGCCCGGAAACGGGTTGTGCGGGATGAGGTTCAGGCGCGACGGCACGCCGTCGAGCAGCTTCGCGAGCCGGTCGGCGTCGGCGTCCGTGTCGTTCACTCCGTCGAAGAGCACGTATTCGATGAAGTGCTCGCGCTTGGGGTTCTTCTTCGCGTCTTCCTTCAGCGCGCCGAGCAGCGCGGAGATCGGCCACGTCTTCGTGTGCGGCATCAGCTGCGCCCGCGTCTCATCGGTGGTCGCGTTCAGCGACAGCGCGAGGCTCGCCTTCGACTCCTTGAGGAACCGCAGCATGCCCGGCAGCACGCCCGACGTGGAGACGGTCACCGACTGCGCCTTGAGCTGCGGCGCCGGCGACTGCGTCAGCACGTTCACCGCGCGCAGGACCTCGTCGAGGTTGTCCATCGGCTCGCCCATGCCCATGAACACGACGTTGCGGCCGCGCGCGACCATGAACTGGAAGATCATCTCGGCCGCGGTGAGGTGCCGGCGGAAGCCGAGCGTCTGCGTCGCGCAGAACACGCACTTCCGCGTGCAGCCCGACTGGCTCGAGATGCAGACGGTGTCGCGCCCCTTCGAGGGAATGCGCACGGTCTCGATCGTCTGATCTCCGAACTTGAGCGCGAACTTCGTGGTGCCGTCGGCGCTCTGCTGCTCGGCGACGGCTTCAGGTGGCGTCCACGTCGTCTTCGCCTTCAGCTTCGCCCACTCGCGGTGCGAGACGCCCTCGATGCGGTCGGGCAGCGCTTTGGGAAGCTCGCGCTGCGCCCAGAGCCACTTCAGCAGCTCGAGCGCGCGCGTACGGCTGCCCAGCTCGCGGGTCAGCTCTTCGAGGGTCAAGGCGGGGAGTTGCACGACGGGAACTGCATACCGCGTGGTAGACGCGCCCTCAATGCGCCCAGGCCTCTTCGCCCTGCTCTTGTGTGCCTGCCACCCCCTGTCGCTGTACTCGCCTCCCGACCTCAAGCCGACCCTCTCGGTCGGAGCGCCCGCGAAGGTCGAGGTGCTCATCGACGACCGCGGCATCCCGCACATCTACGGGCCGTCGCTGTCCGACGTGAGCTTCGGCCTGGGCTTCATGCACGCGCGCGATCGCCTGTTTCAGATCATGCTGCTGCAGCACGCGTCGCAAGGCCGGCTCACCGAGCTGTTCGGAGAGCGCATGCTCGAGACCGACAAGCGCCTGCGGCTCGTGTCGTGGAACCTCGACGCGCACGTCGCCGCGCTGTCCGAGGCCGACCGCCGAATCCTCGACGCGTATGTGGCCGGCCTGAATGCCGGGGCGCAGCACGCGGGCCAGAGCGCCGAGATGGCGCTGCTGCGCAAAGAGGTGCCCCGCTTCGCGCCGCGCGACGCCCTCGGCATCATGCGCCTGCAGGCGTGGCAGCTCGGCGTCGATCACATCGACGAGCTCGTGCGCACGCGGCTGCTCGAGCTGCTCGCGGAGGATGATCCGCGCCGCGCGTTTCTCGACGCTCCGGTGTCGACGGGCGGCGTGTCGATCACGGGCCTCGGGGACTCGCCGGACGTCATCCAGAAGTCGCTGTCCATCTCCAGCGGGCCCGCGGCCTCGAACTCGTGGGTCGTCGACGCCGCTCACACCACGACCGGCCACGCGGTCGTCACGAACGACCCGCACCTCGATCACTCGGCGCCCGGCGTCTTCTACCTCGTGCACCTCGAGACGCCGGACTTCACCTCGGCCGGAGCCACCCTCCCCGGCGGGCCCGTCGTCGTGATCGGCCACGGCCGCCACACCGCGTGGGGCATGACGAGCTCGTTCGCCGACGCGCAGGACCTCTTGCACATCAAGGTGCCGAAGGGCCGCGACGACGTCTACGAGCTCGACGGAGAGCTCGTGCCGTTCGACCGCGTCGAGCAGACGTTCAAGGTCGGAGACAAGACCATCACCGAGGTGTGGCGCGGCACGCGCTTCGGCCCGCTGCTGCCGGACGGGTACCCCGGCGTTCGCGCCGACGATCCCCTCGCGCTCGCGTGGGGTGGCCTGCAGCCCAACGAAAACGGCGAGGTGCTCACCGGCTTCGTCGGGCTCGCGGCGGCACGCGGGCTCAAAGAGGCAGAGGAGGCCGTCGAGAAGATCCGCGGCTCGGGCCAGAACGTGGTGCTCGGGTTCACCGATGGGTCGATCGCGTACCGGCTCGCGGCGTTCGCTCCGCTGAGGCCGCCCGGAGAGCTCGGCCGCCTGCCGCGCGACGGCTCGAAGAGCGCGAACGGCTTCGGAGGGTATCTGAGCGTGGGCGAGCGCCCGGGCGTCGACGCTCCGGCTTCCGGCTTCGTCGTCACCGCGAACCAGCGCGTCCTCGGCGACGACGACCCGCGGGCGGGCTCGGTGGGGACGGTCGGCGTCTCGCACTCGCGCGCGTACCGGATCCGGCAGCGCATCAGCGAGCTGCTCGCGCGCCCCGGCGGCAAGGCGTCGCCCGAGGAGCTGCTGGCGATTCAGCTCGACGTGAGGTCTCCGGAGGCGGGCTGGTACGTGCCGCGGCTCGCCGCGCTGTGCCCCGCGAAGGAGGACCCCGAGCTCTGCGGCGCCATCGCGAAGTTCGACGGCAACTTCGTGCCCGAGTCGCTGGGCGCGACGCCGTACCTGATGCTGCTCGACGCCCTCGCGCTGGAGCTCGTCCGCTCGCTGGGCGTGAAGGAGGAGAAGCTCGTCGAGGGGGTCGCGCGGACGCTCGTCATCCGCAACGCGATGGGGCGGGCGCTGCTGTGGCCCGAGCCCCAGACGCTCATCGACGCGCCGATGATGTCGCGCGCGGTGAAGGCGGCGCGGGCTCAGCTCGAGAAGCGCGCGGGCAAATCGGTGGAGGACTGGCGCTACGGCGAGCTGCACGTGCTGTCGCTGGCCGGGCCGCTGGCGCAGGCGCCCGTGCTCGGCGGGTACTTCAAGGGCGCGTCGCACGAGGTCTCCGGCTCGGGCTCGACGATTCGCGCGGAGAGTGGCCTGCCGGTGAAGTCGGGCTCGTGCCTGCGGATGATGGTGGAGCTGTCGGATCCTCCCGTCGGCCGCTTCACGCTCGACACCGGCCAGAGCGGTCATCCGTCCAGCACCCACTGGATGGACATGCACGAGGACTGGGACAAGGTGACTCCGCGCAAGCTGCCCACGCAGCGCAGCGAGGTCGAGGCCGCCGCGAAGCAGCGGGTCGAGCTGTTGCCGTGACCGAGCGCCGCACCACGCGTTCACGCTGAGCGGAGGCCGCAGGCCGAAGTCGAAGCGGGCCACGCGTCGGCTTCGGGGTCCCTTCGACTCCGCAGCCCTTCGGGCTGCTCCGCTCAGGGCGAACGGAGCTGAGACGCGCCGCGTATTCTGTTCGACCCGCTGGGCGGAGGCCGTCCATGCTTTGTTGCCGCGCCCATGTGGCCACGACGGCTCTCCAACGTGATCGGCTTCGACGACGCGCCGTTCGCGCGGGCGGATCGTTCGGACGTCGCGTTGGTCGGCACGGTGTGCTCCGGCACGCGCCTCGACATCGTGGTCCGCGGCTCGGTGACCCGCGACGGCTGGGACGCGACGGCGACGATGGCGTCGCTGGTGCGCGAGAAGTCGCTGGTGCACGTGCGGGCGGTGCTGCTGCAGGGCATCACGGTGGCGGGCTTCAACGTGGTCGACGTCCACGGCCTCAACGAGCGTCTCGAGCTGCCGGTGCTGGTGGTGATGCGAAAGCGCCCGCGGATGGAGCTGTTCCTCAAAGCGATGCAGGCGCTGCCGGACTTCGACCGCCGCAAAGCGCTGATCGACGCCGCGGGGCCGCCGGAGCCGCTGCGCGACGTCTGGGTTCAGCGCGCGGGCCTGACGCTCGCCGAGGCCGAGCGCGTGCTCGAGAACACGACGGCGCACGGCAACATCCCCGAGCCGCTGCGTCTCGCGCACATCATCGCGGGCGGAATGACGACCGGAAAGAGCCGAGGACGCGCCTAGCAAAATGGGGACAGGCTGCTTTTCCGGGCGCCGAAGTCACTCGAAGCGCGAGCGGTCGCACGGAAGAGACGCCTGTCGCCCTCTTTGCGGTCACCACGCCTCCAGAGCTGCGAGCACGAGGGGATTCGCAGCCGCGCTCTTCCGCCACGCCGCATAGATCGGAAACGACTTCACCGGCCGCTCGAGCTTCTGCGCGACGACGCCGGCGAGCCGCGGACCGTCGGCCTCGAGCGAAGGCACCAGCGAAAACCCCAGGCCGGCAGCGACGAACCCCAAGATGGTGTCACCCGAGTCGGCCGAGAACGCCTCGACTGGAGTGATGCCGTGCGCCTCGAGCGCGGCGAGCTGCAGCTCCCGAGACGTCTTGTCGGCCCGGTACGTGATGAACGGCACCGTGGCGAGCGCCGACAGCTTGAGCCGTCCGTGCTGGGCATGAGGCCCGTGCGCGGGCGCGACGAGCCACCCCTCCGCGCGCGCGAGCTCGCGCACCTCGATGTCCGGCGGCACCGCCGGCAGCCAGTCGACGAGCAGATCGGTCTCACCGCTGCGGAGCAGTGACAGGTCGGCCTCGCGAAGCTCGGTGAGCGCGACGTTCACGTCCGGCCGCCGCGCCTGCAGCCGCCGCAGCCACGGCGGCACGAGCCGTCTCAACAGGTGCCCCGCCGCGTGCAGCTTCAGCGTCCCGCCGACGCGCCCGCCCTTCACCCTCGCCTCCACCGCCGGCAGCGACTCGTAGAACGGCGCGACCGCGTCGAACAGCGCCTGCCCCTGCGGCGTCAGCGCGACGCGATCTTTCCCCACCCGCTCGAAGAGGCGCACGTCGAGCTCCTCCTCGAGACGGCGGACCTGCTGGTGCACGCCGGGCTGGGTGATGGGGTACGGAAATGCGCGCGCGGCCCGCGCGTAACCGGACGTCTTCGCAACCCAGTAGAAACCCTCGAGGCGCTGGAGGTTCATCGATTACCCACTGTAATCGATTTGCGGCCTATTAATGACGCACCGAAAACGGTCCTCGGGCGTACTCTCAGGACCATGACCGCCATGAAAAACGCAGCTCACCTCGCAGTGCTTGCCGTCTGGGCCGTCGCCGGAGTCGTCTTCAGCCTGAAGGTGCTGTTCGCCGGAGGCGCTGGAGCCCTGGCGGTCCTCTCCTTCTGGGCCTGGTTCGCCGGGTTCGCCGCGCTGATGAGCTGGCTCGTCGGCAAGGTGCAGGGGCCGCTGCCCGCCGTGGGCATGCACGCCGCGGCCTTCTTCGTGATGCACCTGATCCCCAAGGTGCTGCCGTTCTCGATCGTGCGCCTCGGCCTCGACCTGCTGACCGGCAACGCCTGAGCGGTATCATCCGGCCCCATGGACCTCGACGAGCACATCAGTCGATGGCAGCGCGAGGGACTCGTCACCGAAGACCAGGCGGTACGGCTGCGTGCATCGGCGAAGACCACCGCGCTGCCGCAGCAGCTCGGCCTGTTCACCATCGCGGGCGCAGCGAACGGCATCGCGCTGGTGCTGTTCGCCGCCTGGTCCGGAGCTCCGGTGACGAGCCACCTGCTGTTGTTGCTGTGGCTCACGAGTCTCCTGCCCCTGCTGTACCTGGTTCGGTCGCGCGCCCTCGCTGGCCTCGTGGGGCTCGTGTTCGTGCTCTGGCTGCCGGCGTTCGCGCTGCGCGACACCGGCATCGTCGTCTTCGCGGGCAGCTCGGTGATGCCGATCGTCTTCCTGGTCGGCGGCACCGCGCTGTTCGCGGCCGGAGGCCTGCACTACCTCGCGCCGTCGCTCGCTCCGGTCGCGCGCGGGCTGCGCATCGTGGCGTTGCTCACGGTGACCGTCTCGGTCTTCGTGCTCGGCCTCACGTTCTGGTCGGGGCGAAGCGGCGGCACGCTGTTGCCCCTGACCGGAGGCAGCCTCTGGTCGTCGGTGCTCGTGCTCGCCGTCGCCGCGGCGCTCGCGTCCGCCGCCGGCATGGTGCTGCGCAAGCGCGCGCCGATGATCACCGCGGCCGAAGGGCCCGTCTCGCTCGGGCTGGTCGCGGCCGCGGTCGTGTACTTCACCGTCCCGCTGCCGGCCTGGATCTTCGTCGTCGCGTTCAACGTGCTGGCGGTGGCGATGCTGGTGGTGCTGCTCGTCACCGGCTGGCGTCGGGCGGACCTGAGATCGATCGACATCGCCGGCATCGGCCTGCTGGCCATCTTCCTCTCGCGCTGGCTCGACCTCGGCCTGGGCTCGATGTCGCTGGGCGCCTTCGCCGGCTCGGGCGTCATCGGGTTCGTCGCGCTCGGCGGCTTTCTCTCGTGGAAGCGGAGCAGCGTCGTCGAGAAGGCGCGGGCGAAGCGCGACGGCGTGCCGGTGCCCGAGCAGGCGACCTAAGCGCTGACGACGGCGGGCACCAGCTTCGCCCGCATCCCGAAGTAGTAGATGCCGCCCGCGACGATGAAGCCGACGAACCACGCGAACACGTAGATCCAGTGCAGCACCGCCGGCACCGCGTCGATCACCTTCACCGCCTCGAGGAAGCCGGGCAGGTTCGGCAGGATCCCGATCACCATCGCGGCCACCGCGATCATGTTCGTGCCGGCGTGCTTGCCGTTCGGGCGGTACAGCTCGGGCACGTCGAGCTCGGTCTTCCGCAAGACCCAGTAGTCGATCACCATGATGCCGGCGATGGGCCCGAGCAGCGCGGAGTAGCCGATGAGCCAGCCGTCGATGCCGACGCCGACGAGCTTCCACGGCAGCATCACGGCTCCGGCGATCGCGGTGATGAGCCCGCCCATCTTGAACGAGATCTTCCGCGGCGCGAGGTTCGCGATGTCGTTCGCCGGCGAGACCACGTTCGCGGCGATGTTCACCGAGATCGACGCGACCGCCACGCCGAACACCGAGAACAGCGCGACCGCGACGCGCAGGCCCGGCGACAGGAGCAGCGGCTCGGTCAGACCGGGCGGAGGCACCGGCGACGTGATGAAGGCGAGCACCTTCACCGGGTCCCACAGCTCCTTCGGGTCGACGCCGTGCAGGACCTTCTGCGAGGCGCTGGTGATGATGACCGCCATCGCCGAGAAGACGATCATCGTCGCGGGCAGCCCGATGGTCTGGCCCTGCTGCTGCTCCTTCTGGCCGCGGCTGAAGCGCGTGAAGTCGGGGATGTTGAGCGCGAGCGTCGACCAGAAGCCGACGACGCCGGTGAGCCAGGGGAAGAAGACGAGGAAGAAGTCTCCGCTGGTCTCGAACTTCGACGGAGCGTCGAGCATCGGCCCGAAGCCGCCCGCGCGCATCACCACCCAGACCAGCAGCACCGCCGCCATCACCAGCACGAGCGGAGCGGCCCAGTTCTCGAACACGCGGACCGCGTCCATGCCGCGGAAGATGATCCACACGTTCAGCGCCCAGAAGATCATGAACGCGAGGAAGTGCGGCAGCGCGTAGCCGAGCACCGTCACCCCGCCGCCGAGCGTCTCCCAGCCGGGCCAGATGGTGGTGATGACGGCGCTGACGCCCTCGCCGCCGAAGTACGTGTTGATGCCGAACCAGCCGCACGCGACGACGGCGCGAAGCATCGCGGGGATGTTCGCTCCGGTGGTGCCGAACGACGCGCGCGCGAGCACCGGGAACGGCAGGCCGTACTTCGTGCCCGGGTGCGCGTTCAGCAGAATCGGCACCAGCACGATGAACGTGCCGAGGCCGATGGTGAGCAGCGCCTGCCACCAGTTCATCCCCGCGGCGATCATGCCGCCGGCCAGCGTGTACGTGGGAATGCAGTGGCACATCGAGATCCACAGCGCCGCGAACGCGTACGTGTTCCACGTGCGGCGCGCCGGCGGCACCGGCGCCAGATCGGCCGAGAAGAGCGGCGAGGTCCCGATGTCAGGCGGCAGGAGCGCCAGCGCTTCAGCGGCGAGCTTGGGATCTTGCATGGCGGCCTCGGGCGCTTACCGCAGTTATCCGTTTGGCTCCAAGGGGCGAGGGCTGCATCATGGGGCCCTCACGCTGATGCCTGCGCCCGCTCAACGAGTCGACCCGCTCATCGGCCAGCTGGTCGGTGGCTACACGCTGGAGCACCGCATCGGCGAGGGAGCCATCGGCATCGTCTACTCGGGCCGCAAGGCCGACGGGCACACCGCGGCGATCAAGGTCGTGCGGCCTGAGCTCGCGCACGACTCGCGCTACGCGATGACGGTCATCTCCGAGGCGCGCGCGGTGAGCACGATCGGCCACCCGGGCATCGTGAACATCTTCGACCTGGGGCTGCTCTCCGATGGGCGCCCGTTCCTGGTGATGGAGCTCGTCGACGGCCACTCGCTCGAAGAGCTGCTCGGCTACGGCCCGATGGATCCGATGGACGCGCTCGAGATCCTCGAAGACCTGCTCGCCGCGCTCGACGCCGCGCACCGCAAGAACGTGCTCCACCGCGACATCAAGCCCGCGAACATCTACCTCGCCGGAGATGCGCAGGGCCGCCGCGTGGTGAAGCTGCTCGACTTCGGGCTCGCCCGGCTGAACTTCGCTCCCGGCTCGAACGCGTCGATGGTCGTCGGCACGCCCGACTACATGGCGCCCGAGCAGGCGAGCTCGAAGCTCACGTACGCGTCCGACCTGTACGCCGTCGGCGTCGTCGCGTTCCGCATGCTGACCGGCCAGCTCCCCTTCATCGGGCAGTCGACGATGGAGGTGATCATGGCGCACGTGAAGCACCCGCCTCAGAAGCCGAGCGTGCTGCGGCCCGAGCTGTCTCCGAAGATCGACTCGTTCGTGCTGTCGCTGCTGGAGAAGAGCCCGAGCCAGCGGCCGGCGAGCGCCGACATCGCGCGGCAGGCGATCGCGGCGCTGCGCGGCGGCACGCTGACCGCGAAGAAGTACGAGCCCACCGTCGGTGACGAGACGTTCCGGCCGTTCGTGCCCAAGAACAAGTTCGAGATCCCCTCGCTGATGGACGAGGACGAATCGTCGGGCGCAGGCAAGCTCACCGAGCCGTTCAAGGCGCTCGAAGACCTGGGCCCGGTGCCGGTCGATGTGACCGAGCGGCAGACGTCTCCGTTCGCGACGTCTCCGTTCGCGACGTCTCCGTTCGCGGCGGCGGCGAAGCCCGAAGACTCGACGCTGCCGCCGAGCGGGAAGACGAAGCCGGGCAACGAGACGATCCGCGACACCGCACCGCACAAGTTCCAGCCGGACGAAGACGACGTCACGGTCACGGCGCGCACGCACGAGGCGGGGCAGGCGTCGAGGAAGGCTCCGCAGAGCAGCGGCAGGGGCTGGCTGGTCGCGCTGCTCGCCGCCGCGGCGCTGGTCGGTGGCGGCGCCTTCTACTGGATGAAGTTCGTGCGCTGAGCCGGACCGATCCCGATCGCGATCGCGATCCGGGTCTCCTACTCGCGCGTGACCGCCCGCAACACCACTTCCCGCCGCTGCACGAGCAGCCGCATCGCGGTGGGCAACGTGAGCCGGTAGATCATCCACGTCGCCGCGGCCGAGAGCGCGAGCAGCACCACCGTGGTGACGTCGACGCCGTCCTGCACGCGCATGCGCAGCGCCCAACTGAAGGGAGCGGCGCCGATGGCGGCGGCTCCGACGCCGAGCATCGAGGCCGCGAACGGCAGCTTGTCGCGCCGCGCGAGGTTCGCGTGGAACTTCACCGGGAAGTAGAGCGACAGGAAGTTCCCCGCCGCGAGCAGGACGGGGACGAGGGCGGCGACTCCGAGCAGGGCCGCGAGGATGTCGAGCCTCGTGCCGGCGCCGAAGTACAGCCGGTAGAAGGCGGCCTCGACGAACGCGATGGCGAAGGCTCCTCCGGCGTGCACCAGGTTCTTCGCCAGCAGCACGCGGCCGAGCTCGATGGGGGACGCCAGGAACACGGTGAAGCCATGGCCGTCGTACGCGAACGTGTTCTGCGAGAACGTCGAGGCGATGACGATGGCGCTGTAGAGGCACAGCCCGCCCATCACCCACGCGTCGGCGGTGCGGCCGAGCAGGAAGACGAACAGGTCGCGCCCGCTGAGCACCTTCAGCAGGATCGACAGCACGAACGGCACCGACGCGAGCAGCCGCGCGCGCGGGTTGTGCCAGAGGTCGACGGCCTCGCGCAGTACGAGCGTCGCGAAGGTTCCTTCAGTGCGGGCGAACGGGTTGGCCTGCCGGGCCTCTCCTTCGCTGGGGCCGCCGCGGCCGGTGTGCCGGTGGAAGTGCAAGAGCAGCCCGTACGCGACGACCATCGCGATCATCGTCATCGACACGATGTACGTGAGCAGGTTGAAGGCGCCGACGACGTTGCCGCGCGAGAGCTCGAGCATGCCGCGGCCGAAGAAGCCGGTGGGGAAGCGGCCGAGCGCGATCGCCGCGTCCTTGATGATGGTGTCCGGCACCACGGTGATGCCGCCGCCGATCTGCGTGAGCCACGTCACGTCGACCGGCGGGATGAACGAGGCGCCGATCAGCATCAGCACGAAGAACCCGCCGATGAGCTCGACGCTGCGCCGCTGCCTCAACACGTTGAGCACCACGTGCAGGCCGACGCGCGAGAGCGACGCGTTGAACAGCGCGAACGTCACGTAGAGCGCGAGCGCCAGCGGCACGGCGTGGAGTCCGCGGACGTGCGCGTAGCCGAGCGCCGCGCCGGTGACCGGTGCGTAGAAGACGATGGCGCGCGGCTCGAACAGCGAGGCGAGCGTCGAGGCCAGCATCAGCCGGAACGGAGAGATCGGAAACGCCGAGTACCGCGACAGCTCGCTGTGATCGTCGACGCCCGCGCTCATCACCGGCCACGTCACCCACACGCACGAGGTGACGAAGCACAGCAGGTTGAGCAGGAAGTCGGGCCAGTACTGCGACGTCGCGACCGCCTTCACGTGCATCAGCTGGAAGAACGACCACCCGAGCACCAGGCTCGGCGCGCTCGACGCGATGAACGCCACGACCGCGAGCGCCCTGCTCTTCCCCTCGCCGCGGTTGAGGCCGATGGCGAGGCGCAAGCCCCACAGGAGCCGCAGGTGCTCGGCGAACCCGACGGTGCGGACGGTCATTCGACCTCGGCGGCGGGCGTGACCGCGGCGGCGGGAGCGGCGGCCTTCGCGCCTTCAGCGGCCCGCGCTCCGTAGAACGAGAGGCGCGCGTCGCGGGCGGCGGGAACTCCGATCAGCGTCTCGAAGACGCGCTCGAGCGAGGGGGCCGCGTGCCGCGCCTTCAGCGCCTCGACCGAGCCCTCGTCGACGAGCTTGCCGCCCTTGATGATGCCCGCGTGCGTGGCGAGCCGCTCGGCGATCTCGAGCACGTGCGTGGTGAGCAGCAACGTCACGCGCCGGCGCGAGAGCTCGGCGAGCAGCTCGCGAATGACTCCCGCGGCGATGACGTCGATGCCCTCGAACGGCTCGTCGAGGAACACGAGCTCGGGCGCGTGGATCAGCGCCGCCGCGATGGCGAGCCGGCGCCGCATGCCCTTGCTGTACTCGGAGACCAGCGAGCCGGCGCGCGCGTGCAGCTCGGTGAGCTGCAGGAGCTCGTCACCCCGCGCGGCCGCCTCGTCGCCGGTGAGCCCGTGCATGCGGCCGCAGAACGTCAGGTACTGCCGGCCGGTGAGGCGCTCGAACAGCGACAGCTCTTCCGGCACGACCCCGATGCGGCTCTTCACGTCGAGCGGAGACTTCACCGCGTCGACGCCGAGGATCTGCATCGTCCCGCCGTCGGGCGCGTAGATGCCCGTCAGCATCGAGATGGTCGTCGACTTGCCCGCGCCGTTCGGCCCGAGGAACGCGTAGAACGCGCCGACGGGGATGGCCATGTCGAGGCCGCTGACGGCGGTGAAGGGGCCGAAGCGCTTGGTAAGGCCTGCCGCTCTCACCGCGAGTTGAGACACAGGCCTGCGATTCTGACCCGCCCGGGCCGCCCCTCACAATGGGCCGGTTGACCGATGCGAGCAGGTCGCACTAGAGCCGCCCGCTGTCGGTCGGTCCTTCAAGCGGGGTCTCTTCATGCGCCACCTCACTGCTTTCGCGCTCGCGCTGTCTCTCGCGGCGCTCGCTGCCTCTCTCCCGTCGTGCAGCCCCGCCTCGCGCTGCACCACCGCGAACTGCAACGGCTGCTGCACGGAGAGCGGCTCGTGCGCGCGCGGAGACACGGTCGCCACCTGCGGCAAGGGCGGCCTGATGTGCAAGGAGTGCCAGGGCGCCGAGGCGTGCAACGCCGGCGTCTGCACCGCGGGCTCCGGCGGCGGCGGCGGCACGAGCGACGGCGGAGGCTCGGGCACCGGCGGCTCTTCGACCGGCGGCAGCGGCGTCGGAGGCGGCTCGGGTGGCAGCTCGGGCGTCGGCGGCGGCACCGGCGGCAGCCTCGGCAGCTGTGGTCCGGCGAACTGCTCCGACGGGTGCTGCGTCGGCGCGCAGTGCGTGCGTGGGGCGGCCCAGAGCAACTCGCAGTGCGGCCAGGGCGGCTTCGCGTGCCTCGCCTGCGTCACGGGCAACAACTGCGTGAGCGGCCAGTGCACCGGCAGCGCGTCGTGCGACGCTCAGAACTGCCCGAACGGCTGCTGCAGCAGCACGGCGTGCTTGTCGCTGCAGCAGCAGGGCAACGGCGCGTGCGGCAACAACGGCAACATGTGCATGACGTGTCCCGGGGCGCAGGTGTGCGTGAACGGCGCGTGCCAGCAGCCGGCGACGATCGGCAGCGCGTGCTCGACGTCGGCCGAGTGCGCGTCGCTCGGGAGCACCGCGTACTGCAAGCTTCGGACGTCGACGAACAACGCCTCGTACCAGAACGGGTACTGCACGATTCCGTGCACGGCGGCGGGCGCGTGCGCGGCGGGTCAGGGCACGTGCATCGGCGGCCCCACCAGCGTGCTCTCGGTCTACGGCGAGCAGGAGCGCTTCTGCGCGGTGAACTGCCCCAGCGGCGGCCAGCAGTCGACCTGCCGCAACGGCTACTCCTGCTACGGCGATCAGACGGGCGGCTTCTGCTGGCTGTCGCCGATCCCTCCGTTCGACGGCGGCGGCATTCCCGACAAGCTCGGCAACGCGTGCACGATGGACACGCAGTGCATCAACCCGCCCGGCGCCGACTGGGGCTTCTGCATTCAGGGCACGTCGAGCACGGGGGCTCCGAACCGGTTCGTGGGCGGCTACTGCACGGCCGAGTGCACGTACGACAACACGGGCGCGTTCTGCGGGCCGAACGGCGTGTGCGCCGGCTTCAGCAACGACGGCGGGCCGCAGACCGACTTCGGCCTCTGCCTGCGGACGTGCTCGACGCCCGGTCAGGGGCGCAGCGCGCTGCGCGCCGGCGGCTCGTACGTCTGCCTGACGTCGCGCGGCTCCGACGGCGGCACGATCGGGATCTTGTGGCCCGCGTGCGACACGCCCACGAGCACCTGCCGCCCGGGCACGTTCTGCAACACGCAGAACGGCTACTGCTGCGACGGCGGCTTCTGCATCCGCTGACGCTCGGCACGAACAGTCGGCAGTCCCTGCCGCTCACGCTGAGTGGAGCCCGAAGGGCGCAGTCGAAGCGGGCCGATGGACACCCGTTCAGACGCCTTTCGTCTCCTTCGTGCTTCGCACGAGCTCAATCGAGCTTCTCGCGCTCATCCACGCCGAACGGCGCGAGCGCCAGCATCGCCAGCAATCACCGGGGGGCCTGCCCCCCGCCCCGCCGGAGGCGCCCCTTCAGTCGAGCCTCTCGCTCACACCACGCCGAACGGCGCGAGCCCGAGCATCGCCAGCAATCACCGGGGGGCCTGCCCCCCGCCCCGCCGGAGGCGCCCCCTCAGTCGAGCTTCTCGCGCACATCCACGCCGAACGGCGCGAGCGCCAGCATCGCCAGCTTCACGTGCTGGAACGCGAACGGAATGCCGATGATCGACACCGCCAGCGGCACGGCGAGCGCGAGGTGGCTCAAGAAGATCCAGATCCCCGCGAACACCAACCAGATGATGTTGAAGACGAAGCCGACGGCGCCGCCGCGCGGGCCGGAGAAGTCCTTCCCGAAGGGGAACAGCGCGAGCCCGGCGATCTTGAAGCACTGCACGCCGAACGGAATCCCCACGATGGTGAGGCACAGCAGGGCTCCGGCGAGCAGGTACTCGATCGCCGTGATGAACCCACCGCCGACCACGGCCCACAGCAGGTTGAGGATCAGCCGCATGACCTTGAGCTATACGCCTCTCGGGGAGTCCATTGCATGTCCTTGCGAGCGCTCGTCGCGCCTCAGCAGTTCAAAGGAACGCTGACCGCACGCCAGGCCGCCGAGGCCATCGCACGCGGCGTCCGCGCCGCGCTCCCCGACGCGCAGCTCGATCTCGCTCCGCTCGCCGACGGAGGCCAGGGCACCGTCGACGCCCTGCTGCTCGCCCACCGCGGCGAGCACGAAGAGCGCCTCACCTCGGTGCAGGGCCCGCTCGGGCAGCCCGTCCTCGCGCGCTGGGGCCTGCTCGGCGGCGACCTCGGCGTCATCGAGATGGCGGCAGCGTCGGGGCTCACCCTGCTGCCACCCGAGCGGCGCAGCGTCCTCGACGCCCACACCTTCGGCACCGGAGAGCTCATCCGCGCCGCGCTCGACGCCGGCTGCCGCCGCATCGCCGTCGGCGCCGGAGACAGCGGCACCTGCGACGGCGGCACCGGCGCCGCCATGGCCCTCGGCATCCGCTTCCTCGACGCGAAGGGCCACGTGCTGCCACCCGGCCCGAGACATCTCGAGCGCATCGAGCGCATCGATCTGACCGGCCGCGACCCGCGGCTCGCGACCTGCGAGCTCCAGGTGCTCGCCGACGTCCTGAACCCCCTGCTCGGAGAGCAGGGCACCGCGCGCATCTACGGCCCGCAGAAGGGCGCCGACACCGACGAGATCGATTTCCTCGAAGAGTCCCTTCAGCACCTCGTGCTCGTCGTGCGCCGCCAGCTCGGCCTCGAGCTGCACCCCGATCAAGGCGCCGGCGCCGCAGGCGGCCTCGCGTACGGCCTCGCTGCGCTCTGCGGCGCGAAGATCGCCCGCGGCTTCGACGTCATCAGCGAAGCGATGGGCCTCTTCCAGCGCGTCACCGACGCCGAGGTCGTGCTCACCGGCGAGGGCCAGCTCGACGTGCAGACGACGTTCGCCAAGGGCCCGTGGAGTTTGGGCCGCCTCGCGCGCATGCAGAAGAAGCGCGTCATCGCCTTCGCGGGCACGGTCACGGGCGGCACGGCCGCGGCGGCGCGCGAGGCGTTCGACGACGTCATCCAGGTCACGCCGCCGGGCGAGCTGCCGACGCCGGCCGAGGCCGAGCGCCTGCTCGTCGAGGCCGCGAAGAAGTGGGCCTCGGGCCCGCGCCGCCGCATCACCGGAGAGACCGAGCAGCGCTGAAAATGGGGACAGGCTGCTTTTCGCCCGGCTCGGAAAATCAGGCGCTTGGCAGCCGCGACGGAAAAGCAGCCTGTCCCCATTTCGCCTGCCCGGCTGCGCAATAAAGCAGCCTGTCCCCATTTTCTGAGCGACGGAACCCGGACCGCTGTCCCGCGTGTCGGTGTACCGTTCGCGCCACCGTTTCACTCAAGTGGGGTGCTCATGAAGAAGTGGTTCGTCATCGGAGGGCTGCTCGTCCTCCCCTTGGGCTTTGCGTCGACGCGCGTGTGCCTTCGCGCCGTCTTCCGCTATGGCCTGTGGCTGAACGAGTGCCCCGACGGCCAGCTCAAGCAGACGGTCCAGGCGAGCGGCTCGGGCTTCCAGCGCGGCACCTCCTCGGGGCTCTACGTCAGCGCCTACGCGCACTACACGCACGGGCCGTCGGACCAGCGCAGCTCCGTGCCGCTCAAGGAGTTCTCCCCCGAGGTGGAGCTCATCGGCGCGGGCGTGGATCAGAAGCTCACTCCGAAGAAGGAGTGGGAGAAGCAGGGCGACAGCCTCTTCGGCGAGCTCTCGATCCCGAAGGTGAACGACGGCGACTACACGCTGCGCGTGAAGGTGCACTCGACGCTCGGTGAGTCGACGGTCGAGCTCCCGCTGCCGCTGTACGCCCCCGCGCGCGTGCACGTCATCACCGACCGCCCGCTGTACGAGCCCGGCAACGTCGTGCACTTCCGCGCGCTCGCGCTCAAGGCGTCGGACCTGTCGCCGCTCGACGGGCGCCCCGGCACGTTCCGCGTCACCGACCCGAACGGAGAGGTGCTGCTCGAAGAGAAGGCTCCGGCGAAGGACTGGGGCGTGGTCGAAGGGCACTTCCCGCTCGACTCCGAGGCCGAGAGCGGCGAGTGGCGCGTGACGTGGACGTCGGGCCCGGCGTCCGAGTCGCGCTCCTTCGCGGTGCGGCCGTTCACGCTGCCGCGCTTCCGCATCGAGGCGAGCGCGAAGAAGCCGTACTACCGCCGCAGAGAGCGCCCGGTGCTCAAAGGCGAGGTGCGGTACTCGTCGGGAGCTCCGGTCGCGAAGGCGAAGGTGGAGCTCTCGTGGCAGGTGCAGGGCGACTGGCCTCCGCCGACGTCGTGGGTCGACGGCAGCGCGCTGCCGAAGCTCGCGACGACGGACAACAGCGGCACCTTCACCGTCGAGCTGCCGCAGGTGCCCGACGATCTGCAGAAGCAGGTGACCCTCGTCGCGAACCTCGCGGCCGTCGACGACTCCGGCGATCGCGTCGAGGGCGGCGCGTCGATTCTGCTCTCCGAGGACGCGATCAAGGTCGACGCGGTGAGCGAGCTCGAGGGCGGCCTCGTCGAGGGCTACAACAACCGGCTCTACCTGCGCGCGACCACCGCCGACGGCCGCGTGCTCGAGGGCGCCTCGCTGCAGGTGAAGCGCCTGTGGGAGCCCACCGACAAGGGCGTCACCGAGCTGGCCGACGAAGACGGAGTCGCCGCGCTGCAGGTCGACCCCGGTCCGCCGGTCAACGTCGTCATCCCTCCGCAGCCGTTTCGCCCGCCGCCCCGCGCGAAGCCGGTCACGCGCACCGGCCTCGACGAGCTGATGACCGAAGAGGGAGAGGTCTCGCTCGGAGATCGCCTCGCGTTCGATCGCCTCGAGCGCGCGCTCGAAGGCTGCACGCGCTACGTCGGCAACGACTCGCAGGTGACGGTCGGGGTCCGCGTCGCGACCAGCGGCAAGGTCGCCGCGCTCGCCGCGCCGTCGACGAAGCTCGGCCAGTGCGTCGCGAAGATCGTGCAGGGCGTGGCGACTCCGGCCGGGAAAGATCGCCTGCTCTCGGCGAGCTGGTCGTTCGACGACTCGGATCTTCCCAGCGTCAGCGCCGCGCCCGACGGCGTGCCGTACGTGCCGTCGTCGCTGCAGCCCGCGCTCGCCGAGGCGCTCATCGACGTGCGCGACTGCCTGCCGCCGACCGTTCAGTCGGGCACGCTGCCGAAGATGGTCGCGTGGACGTACCAGCCCCGCGCGAAGGAGGTGCAGGTCTCGTGGGTCGCGGCGAGCGGCGCGATGCGCGGCTTCCCCGAGGGCCCGATGCGCTGCATCGAGCAGCGGCTCACGAAGCTCGTGCTGCCGAAGAAGGGCAGCGGCTCCGACGAGGACGACGACGGCTCGGGCGAGGCCGCCGCCATCGGCTTCGCGCGGCTCGACGTCGAGGCGCCGGAGAAATACGAGTCGGTGCGCCCGCAGGCCACCACGCTCGTCGGCTACGAGTTCCTCGTCACCGCGAAGGTGGGCACCGAGGTGCTCGGCAGCACGAAGCTGTTGATGACGCCGGGCACCATCCCGAACTTGCGCGTGCGCGCCACGCCGCAGGTCGTGACCCCGGGCCAGACGGTTCAGGTCGAAGTGCTGCGCGGCCCCGACTACCAGGGCGACCTGCCCGAGAAGGTCTACCTCTTCCGGCCGGGGCAGGACTCGCTCGAGTTCAAGCTCGACGCGCAAGAGCGCAAGGCGGCCGTCACCGTGCCGCTCACCGCGGAGGGCTGGGCCAGCATCGGCGCGGGCTCGGCGAGCACGTACGTGTTCGTGAGGCCGAAGGCGCAGCTGCAGGTGAAGCTGACGCCCGACAAGGAGCGCTACGCGCCCGGGCAGACCGCCATCCTCGAGCTCGCCACCACCGTCGGCGATCGCGGGGGCCCCGCCGCCGTCGGCCTCTTCGGCGTCGACAACAGCCTCGCGCAGCTCGTGCCGCTGCCGGGCCCCGGAGAGCTCAGCGACCTGCGCCCGAAGGTCAGCTCGACGGCTGCGTTCGCGGGCCTCGACGCGCAGGCGCTCACCATGGGCCGCGTGCGCGGGAAGAACGCCGCCGCCGCGACGCTGCTGCGCGTGTCCAGCCTGCCGCCCGCCGCCGCGGTCGAGACACCGGTCTCGGCGAGCGGGCAGACGCTCTTCGACCCGCTCGAGGGGCTGACCGATCACTTCTACACCGTGCTCGGCGAGCTGCACCGCCAGACGCGCGACTGGGAAGCCAGCGCGCCGGCGAACGAGAAGATGACGCCGGCGAAGATGGCCGCGCTGTGGAACAAGGCCGTCGAGATCGTCGGCTCGGGGCAGGACAAGGACGCCGCGAAGGACGCGTGGGGCCGGCCGCTGAGGCTCCACCGGCTGCCGCTCGATCTCCTCGCGCTCACCGAGCCGCGGCAGGTCGTCGTCGTCGGCACCCGCCTGCCCGAGGACACGCAGAACTGGACCCAATACGTCGCGAAGGAGCGGCCATGAAGCTCTCCACCTGGCTCGTGCTGGGAGGCACCGCGCTCGCGATCTTCGTGCTGTTCATCCTCTCGGCCGGCATGAGCCGCGGAAAGAGCGCAGACGCGCTCGCCGGCGACTCGTACCTCGAGAAGAAGTCGATGCGCAGCTTCAACAAGACCGAGGCGTGGGACGACGAACCCGCGCCGCCTCCGCAGGCCATGGCGGCGCCCGCTCCCGAAGAGCCGATGAAGGCCGTGATGGGCGCGATGAACGGCAAGGGCGGTCTCGGCCTGCGCGGCACCGGGCCCGGCGGCGGCGGCAGCGGCTACGGAACGGGCATCGGCTCGCTCGGCGGCAAGTCCGACGAGGGGAAGATGGGCAAGCGCTCGGCGAAGCCGAAGCCGGCGATGAAGGAGCAGGCCGAGAACGAGGAAGACGGCGACCTCGCCGGCGAGGGCGGCCTGTCTGCGCCGGCCGCGACGCGCGCGTGGTTCCCCGAGACGTTCCTCTTCCGCCCCCTCGTCGTCACCGACGCGAGCGGCCGCGCGAAGCTCGAGGTGAAGGTCCCCGACCGGCTCACCACGTGGCACGTGCTCGCCCTGGCCCACTCGCGCGAGGGCGCGCAGGCCGGAACGACCGCCGACTTCCTCGGCACCCTGCCCGCCTACGTGGACCCCGTCGTGCCGCCGTTCCTCATCGCCGGCGACGAGGTGCGGCTGCCCGTGCAGCTGGTGAACACGACGACCGCGCCCATCGCGACGAAGCTCGAGCTGACTGCGGTCGGCGGCGCGCTGTCGTCGAGCGGCGGCGCGGTGAAGGTCCCCGCCGAGGGCAGCGACGTGCAGTACGTGACGCTGAAGGTGCCGCGGCCAGGCGTCGCCGCGCTCAAGGCGACGCTCGGCACCACCGACGCGGTCGAGCGCGCGGTCATGGTGAAGCCCGCCGGCCAGCTCGTGACGGTGAGCGCCGGTGGCACGCTCGCCGCTCCGCGCCAGCTCGAGCTCGACGGCCCGAAGGATGCGCTCGAGGGCAGCGAGAAGGTGCGGCTCATGGTGTTCCCGGGCGCGCTCTCGCTCGTGAAGAGCGAGCTGTCGGCCTCGCCCGGCCGCGGCGGCGTCGCCGAAGACGCGTACACGCTGCTGCTCGCGGGCCGTGCCGCGGGCCTGCTGTCGTCGCTCGGCGCGACGCCCGACACCGCCGCGATTCGCGACACCGCGGTGCTCGCCGGCCAGCGCGCGATTCGCCACTCGCGCTCGCCCGACGTGCCGACCGCCGCGCTCTTCGCCGAGGCGGCGCTCGCCCACGGAGACAACCCGGTGATGTCGCGCCTCGGAGAGCGGCTCGCCGCGCAGGTCGCGCGCTCGCAGCGGCCCGACGGCACGTGCCAGGGCACGACGGGGTGGACGCTGCAGCGCCTGCTCGTCACCACCGCCGACTGCGTCCGCGCGGTGCGGGCCGCTCAGTCGAACAACGCGGCGAAGTCGCGCGCCAGCGGCGCCACCATCAAGGCGGCCGGCGCGTTCCAGCGCAACCTCGCGCGCGTCGAGGACGCGTACACGGCCGCCGCGATCCTCGCCTCCGGCGCGGCCGAGGGCGCGCTCGCCGACGAGCTGAAGAAGCGCGTCGTCGCCGGGCTCGAGACGCGGCCCGACGGCTCGAAGGTGCTGCCGGTGCCGTCGGGAGTCGTCCGCTCCGACGGCGCGGTGCCGTCCGTGATGGAGGCGACGGCGATGGCGGTGCTCGCGCTCGGCACCACCGCGGCCGAGTCCGCCGACCTCGGCACGGCGCTGCTCGGCGGCTACAACCCGTACTACGGCTGGGGCGACGGCCGCGCGAACCTGCTCGCGCTGCGCGCCGTCGTCGAGCTCTTCAAAGAGCCGGTGCCCGCGAACGTCCGCATCGTGCTCGAGCGCGACGGCAAGGAGGTCGTCGCCGGAGCGCTCGACGCCTCGAAGCTGCAAGAGGTGCTCACGCTCGACGCCGCGGCCGAGGGCTCGTCCGGCATGCACACGTGGACGCTGCGCTCGGAGCCGGCGGTGCCGGGCCTGGGCTTCTCGCTCACGCTGCAGGCGCACGTGCCGTGGAAGGACGAGGCGCCGACGCCGGGCCTCGAGCTCAAGGTCGCGATGCCGGACTCGCTCGAGGTCGGCAAGGCCTCCGACGTGAAGCTGACGGTCGCCGCTCCGGCGGGGACCGCGACCGTGCTCAAGCTCGCGCTGCCGGCCGGCGTGCAGGCCGATCGCCCGCCGCTCGACGCGCTCGTCTCGTCGGGTCGCATCTCACGCTTCGAGGCGGAGGACGGCGCGCTGAAGCTGCACCTGCCGGCGCAGGCCGCCGGGTCGACGTTCGAGGCCGCGGTGCGCGTGGTGCCGACGCTCGCGGGGACGCTGCACGCCGATGCGACGACGCTCGCGCCCGAAGGCCGGCCGCAGCTCGCGCGGACGTTCAAGCCGGCGGTGTGGAAGGTGAAGTAGGGTTCGGCGCGGGGGGCGCGTGAAAGAGCGGCGAGCACCAGACGACTGGCAGCCCCCGGGCCCGCAGCCTGCGGGCGGCGATGACGCGCCCACCGCAGACGAGGACCTGAGCTTCCTCAGCGGCAACTGGCGCATCTTCCAGAAGCGCCAGGGCCACCGCTGGAGCCTCGACGATCTCGTCACCGCGTGGGTCGCCTGCCGCGAGGCGCCGAGCGCCGCCAACGCGCTCGACCTGGGCTGCGGGCTCGGCAGCGTGCTCCTGCTCTGCGCGTGGAAGCTGCCGGCGTGCCGCTTCACCGGCATCGAGGCGCAAGCCGATCGCGCGGCGCTCGCGCGACGATCGATCCGGTGGAACGGCGTCGCCGACCGCTGCAACGTGCTCGACGGAGACTTCCGCGACGGCGTCGAGGGGACGTTCGATCTGATCACGGGGACTCCGCCGTACTTCCGGCCGGGCGCCGGCACCGTCTCGGAGAAGCCGCACGCCGAGGCCTGCCGCTTCGAGCTGCGCGGCGGCGTCGAGGACTACGTCGCCGCCGGCATGCCGCGCCTCGCGAAAGGCGGAGCGCTGGTGCTCTGCGGCACCCGCGCGGCCGTGCAGAAGCCGGCGCTGCGGCTGCACGTGGTGCCGAAGACGGGGAAGGACGTGCTGTTCACCGTCGAGGTCGCGCGGCACGACGTCGCCTACACGCGCGAAGAGCGCCTCGTCGTGCGCGGCGAGGACGACCAGTGGACGGTGCAGTTCCGAGCGGTGCGCGCAGCGATGGGCCTGCCAGATCGCGCAGCACGTACGGAAGGCCTCCGTTCACCCTGAGCGGAGCGTCCGCGAAGCGGACGCGAAGTCGAAGGGGTCTCGAAACTTCCTCAGCTCACAGCCCGCAGCACTTGGGGTCGCAGTCCGCCGCGGCCCCCGAGTACGGCCCCTTCCCCCAGTTGCTCTGGGACGTCCACATGCAGCTGTCGCCCCACCGCTGACAGCCCTCGCACTCGCTCGAGTTGCTGGTCTGCTGCTGCTGCATCTGGTTCCAGGCGGCCTGCTCGGCGGCGTCGACGATGGCGATCGCGGTCGGGCAGTCGGTCGCGATGAACATCGCGAGCTGGTACTCGTTGAGGCCCGAGGCGCCGCACTCGAGCAGGCACATCTGCTGGGCCTGCTGCGTGCCGTTCTTCACACAGCCGAGGTAGTGCTTGCAGGCGTCGCCGCAATCGGCGCGCGCGGACCTCGGAGGCTGGCGCGTGGGCTGCGGCTTCGCCGCCTTCGCCGCGCCCTTCTTCAGCTTCACCGGCGCGTCGAGATCGCCGCCGCTCAGCGTGAGCGTGTCGCCATCGAGCGAGATGCCATACGCCTCGGTCTCACCGTCCTCGGTGACGAGCAGCTTCTTGTCTTTGAGCTTCCACTGAATGGCGTACGGAGGAACCCCGGGGCCGTCCGACATCGTGCCGGCGCCCCCCTTGTCGAAGGTGATGACGAAGCCGCCGCCTTCCCAACGGCCGGCGAGCTGATCCGCCGTGGGCACCGCGAGCAACACGAGCGCGAGGAGCATTCAGAGTTCGAACTTGGTCTTCAGGTACGTCTCGAGCTGCACGACTTCGGAGTCCGTAAGGGTACCGCGGACGCCGATCAGCTCGGAGATTCCGCCGTGGAAAGCCTGGCCCCCCTCCGGTCGGCCTCCGATGAACGCCGGGCGTCCGACGGCGTCGAACAGAGCGCTGTTGAATCCGCTGACGTTGGAGCTTCCGATCAACGTGCCGTTGATCCGGATCTGCAGCGTGTTGCCGATGCGACGCAGACCGACGACCCTCAACGCATTGTCGTTGAAGGGGCCCGGTGCCGAGGCGATTCGCATCGCATCTACGCGTCCCACGAACCCAGTGAACCCCACCGGCGTTACGACCGTGTTGGGGTAGTTCGCCCACAGAAAAAGTCCCGGATAGTCGGGTCCGACATCCGTCCACTTGCCGTACACGATCGTCCATTCCGACAATGGGTTCGTGAACCGCACGACCGTGTACAGCGCGAAGTCGTGCGCACTCCACCGCAGCGTGACGTCGTCGGAGACGGACAAGAACTGCGTGTTGTCGAACCGAACGAGAGCATGTGTGGGCAAGCCACCGGCGCTACCGGCCGGAACCAGGGTCGGTCGCCGTGTCGGATCGACCTGCGTCGCATCGTTCTCGGCCGGCGACTGATCCGCCCACACCAGCGCGGCGGGAACTGAAGAAAATCCCCGATCGGCATCGAGCCAAAGCACGAGGCGCGAGCCGAGAACCGCGGGAACGAACCCCGCATCGGGAACTCCAGAGTCACGGGGGCCGGCATCAGGTGGGCCTGCGTCCGGGCGTCCGGCATCAGTCGGCCCCGCATCGGGCCGTCCGGCATCCGGCGGCCCCGCGTCCGGGCGTCCGGCATCCGGCGGCCCCGCGTCGCGCCCACCCCCGTCGAACGGACCTGCATCTTGCCCGCCCGCGTCCCAAGCACTCGCATCGGGCGGAGGTGGCGCCACGTCCGGGTCTGCCGGATCGGTGAGCTCGGTTCGCCCGCAGGCAACGCAAATGCTCAGCACGAGTGCGAAGCGTTGCATCGGCCCCACTCTAAACGACGATCTTCGTGCCCTCGAAATCGAACTTGAACGCAACCTCAGGTACGCCGGCCGCGCGCATCGCGCGCCGCAACCGGCCAATCTGCTCCGTGTAGAAAAGCAAGAAGCCGCCTCCGCCGGCGCCGATCACCTTGCCGCCGAGCGCGCCGTTGTCGAGCGCGACCTGGTACCACTTGTCGATGTCCGGGTTGCTCATCGACGACGAGCGCTTCTTCTTGTGCAGCCAGTGCTCGTGCATCAGCTCGCCGAACTTCGAGAGGTTCCCCTTCTCGATGTGCTCGAGGATGCGCAGCCCCAGCTCCTTCACGTAGTGCAGGTTCGCGATCATGCCGGGGTCCTTCTGCCGGCTCTTGTCGTCCTGCTCCTTCAAGATGCTGCCCGCGGTCCGGTAGTAGCCCGTCGAGAACAGGAGCAGGTTGTCCTCGAGCTGCGCGAGCACGTCCTCGCTCGCGGCGAGCGGCCGGGCGCTGACGCTGCCGTCCTTGTTGAAGTCGAAGACCGTCACACCACCGAAGGCGGCGATGTACTGGTCCTGCTTGCCGATCGGGTCTTTCAGCCGATCGAGCTCGATGTGGCACGCCATCTCCGCCAGCTCTCGCGGTTGAATGAAGTGTCTCTTGTGTTGCTGCAGCACGCGCACGAGGCACGTGGTGAAGCTGCCCGACGATCCGAGGCCGGTGCCGGCCGGAATGTCCGCCATCGACGTGATCTCGATGTTCGGCTCCGTGACGCCGGTCAGCAGCAGCGCCTCGCGAATGATGGGGTGCTTCACGTCCTCCGCTCGCGCGACGCGCTCGATCTGCGAATACCGCAGCAGCATCTCCTTGGCCGTCGTCCGATGCATCGACACGTACACGTACTTGTCGATGGCCGCCGAGACGCAGAACCCGCCGTGCTCCAGGTAATACGACGGCAGATCCGTGCCGCCGCCACCGATGGAGATCCGCAAAGGACTTCGACCGATGATCATGCGCGCGCGCCGTGCTTTCGGGCCACGCAGATGAGATTTTTTCCGAGCGGCCGCTGCGTGATCACGTCGACCGCCTGACACAGCGGAACGATGAACTGGTCGTAAAACTGCGCGCTGCCGGTGCCCACGGTCGCCTGGCGGAGGACGCGCCCGGTGATGAACCACGGCACCATGCCGAGCAGGTCGAAGTACCGCAACTCTTCGACCTCGAAGCCGCTTCGCCGCACGACGTCGAGCAGCGTCGACCGCGTGTAGCGACGAACGTGGCCGACGCGGCGATCGAGCGCGCCGAAGAGAAACGGCACCGCGGGCACGAAGATGAGCAACTTGCCGGCTGGCTGCAGCAATGCCTCGAGCTGTCGGAGCACTCCGCCGTCGTCTTCGATGTGCTCGAGCACGTTCACCATGATGGCCGTGTCGAATGTGCCGGCCTCTGCGCGCACACCGACGACCTTCCCGGCGCAGACCTCTTCAAGCGTCGCACAGGCCGTCTTCACGTTGGCGTTGGCCGCGAAACGCGCGGCGAGGCGTTCGTGCAGGTTGTTGGCCGGCTCCACGAGCAGCGCGGACTGCACTGAGCCGACGTAGTCCGCGGCGACGGTGCCGATCCCCGCGCCGACCTCGATGACGCGCCCGCGCAGGTGGGGACGGAAGCTGCGCATCAGCCAGTCGTGGTAGCGCGGCAGCTCCGCTGCCACCTCGAGCGAGCGGACTTCGTAGACGCGCGACGAGTCGTCTTGGGTCACGCGCCGCTCTTACACGAACGCCCCGCTGCGCGTCACCGCTCGCAGATGGCGAACGTGTTCAGCCCGAACTTGTGCGTGAAGCAACGGATCTTGCTCGGCAGGAAGCCGGCCTCGACGAGCATCGGCCAGAGATCGCGCACGTCGTAGTAGGTCTTGTGATCGTCCATCTCGACCTTGGGCGCGAGACCCAGCTTGAAGGCGCTGAGCTCGAGGTACTCCTTACCGCGCCAAGACGGAACGTTGATGAGCGCACGGCCTCCATCGGCGAGCAGCCGATGAATGTTCTTCAGCATGCGTTTCGGATCCCACAGGTGCTCGAGCACCGAGATGCACATGACGATGTCGAGGGAAGCATCGGGCAGCGTGGTGAGCGCATCAGGCAGGGCACCTTCGCGGACCTCGACGCCCGGGAGCCGTTTCACCTCGTCCGAGAGCGACACGTCGACGAGCACGAGCTTCTCGACTTCATTGACCAGCGTGCGCGCAAAGGACGCGTGATAGCCGCAACCGAAATCGCCGACGCGCTTCCCGCGAAACGTCGGAACCCAGCGGCGAATCGCTCGCGACGAGAGCCAGACCCCGAAGCGATCCAGCACCGTCGGAGACCAGTTCTCGGCATACGCCTCGCGCCTCATCGCCGGCGCCTCGCCACCTGCGTCGCGTGCAGCACCAGCGTGAACGTGAAGGTCATGAACGCCGCGACGGCGACGAGCAGGCCCAGCACGGCAAGGTGGCTCTTCGTGCCGAGCGTCGAGAGCTGGAGGCCGCTCTGCGCGTAGTCGAGCACCAGCGGTATGCCGAAGCCGACCCCGGCGACGCCTGCGATGATGCTCGCCGGAACCGCACGATCGTATTTGAAGCGCCTCAACCAAACGGGCGTCGCCTCGCCGGTGAAGTCGAACAGCACCTTCATGAGGATGCCCAGGTAGATGGACTGCAGGCCCACGATGCAGGCCGACAGGCCGAAGAGCATCCAGTGCAGCGAAAACGTGATGCCGAGCATCGTCACCGGCCCGGTCGCCTGCGGCAGCGTGACGAGCAGCCCGAGCAGCAGCAGCACCCAGCCCGGCCGGTAGAGGAAGAAGTGCGCTCCGTAGACGAACATCGCGCGCAGGTTGTCCCAACCCGCGATCCACGGAGACAGCCACCCCATGCGCTTGTGATGCGACAGGCGGCCCTCGCGGTCCTTCAGGAAGCGGATGGGCACCTCGGCGGTGCGCAGCTTCGCGTGCACCGACTTCAGCACCAGCTCCGACGCGTACTCCCAGCCCTGGCTCTGCAGATCGATGCGCATCAGCGCGTCTTTCGTCAGGCCGCGCATGCCGCAGTGAATGTCCGTGAAGCTGCTCGCGAAGATGACGTTCAGAATCCACGTCGTCACCGGCGTCCCGAAGTACCGGTGCAGCGGAGGCATCGCGCCCGGCTCGATGTACCCCTTGAACCGCGAGCCCATGATGAACTCGTAGCCCTCGCGGAACTTCTCCACGAACGGCTTCAGCTCGCGGAAGTCGTACGTGCAGTCGCAGTCGCCCATCATCACGTACTTGCCGCGAATGAACGGGATCGCGTCGATGTACGCGCGACCCAAGCCCCGCTTCGGAGCCTTCAACACGCGCGCGCCCGCCTTCAGCGCCCGCTCGGCCGTCGCGTCCGTCGACGAGTCGACGATCACGATCTCGCCCTTGATGCCGGCCTTCTGCAGCCCCTCGTGGCACCAGGCGACGAACTCGCCGATGGTGATCTCCTCGTTGAGCGCCGGGATCACGATCGAGAGCTCGGGCTCCGGCTCGTCGTTCTCCGGGAGGAGCATCTTGAGCTCCGGATCCGTCGTCGGAGGGGGCAGCGCGCTCACGCCTTGATCTCCTCCAGCATCGCCAGCATCGACCGCTTCAGCGCCGCGCGCGTGTTCAGCGCGCACTTCCAGCCGAGCGACTCGATGCGCGCGATCGACAGCCGCACGATCGGCACGTCGCCCTTCCACCCGCGGTCGCCGCCGGTGAGCTCGTACTTCACCGAGCCGGCGGGCAGGCCCGCGCACTCGACGGCGAGGTCGGCGATCTCGCGCACGGTGATGTAGTCGCCGGTCGCGACGTTGAACGCGCGGAACGGCGCCTTCTCTTTCTCGAACGCGAGCAGCACCGCGCGCACCACGTCGCCGACGTCGATGTACGACTTGCTCTGCGTGCCGTCGCCGAGGATGCGCAGCTTCGACGGGTCGGCCTTCAGCCGCCGCACGAAGTCGAAGCCCACGCCGTGCGTCTGCCGCGGGCCGACCACGTTGCCGAAGCGAAAGGCGCACGCGGTGAGCCCGAACATGTAGCAGTACGAGGCGATGAGGGCCTCGCCGGCCAGCTTCGAGGCGCCGTACGTGGAGACGGGGATCAGCGGGCCGTGATCTTCCTGGGCCTCGACGGTGCCGAGCTCTCCGTAGACGCCGCTGCCGCTCGCGTAGAGCAGCCGCTTCACCCCCGCGAGCCGGCACGCCTCGACCACCGAGTGCGTCAGCGCCGTGCCCTGGTGAAAGTCGATCGCCGGGTCGGTCATCGCGCGCGCGATGTCGGGGTTCGACGCGAGGTGGATGACGAGCGAGTGCCCCGCCATCGCCTTCGCGAGCGCCGGCGTGTCCTCGACGTTCGCCCGCACCACCGACAGCCGCTGGTCGTTGGCGTGGTGCGCGTAGTGCCACTCGCGGCCCGACGAGAAGTTGTCGTACAGCGTGACGCCCTCGACGTCGGCGCGCTGGAGCAGCGCGTCGGTGAAGTGGCTTCCGATGAAGCCCGCCCCCCCGGCGATCAGCACCTTCACTTTGTCGATTCCCACTTCGTGGCGTTCTGCTTCAGCGCCGGGTGCGTGACGAGCAGGTGCCACACCACCGCCGCCAGCCCCTCCGTGTGCGGAGTCACGTGCACCGGATTCACCACCGGGATCAACACGCACGCGTCCGCGAGCTTCCCGGTCGTGCCGCCGTCGCGACCGACGATGCCGAAGATGCGGGCGCCGCGCTCCTTCGCGTACTCCAGCGCGCGAACCAGGTTCATCGACACGTTCTTCTCGCGGTTCCCGCCGCCCACCGAGAACACGAGCACCGCGTCTTTTCCCGAGATGCGCGACGTCTTCAGCCACTCGACGAACGTCGTGTCCCAGCCCTCGTCGTTCACGCGCGCGGTGAGCTCGCTCACGTTGTCGGTCGGCGCGTACGCCTCGAAGCCGCAGATCTTCCGGAAGTCGTTGACCGCGTGGCTCGCGTGACCGGCGCTGCCGCCGACCCCGAGGATGAAGAGGCGCCCGCCGCCATCGCGCGCCGCTCCGAGGCCACGCGCGACGGCGTCGATCGTCGACGCGTCCATCTGCTCGACCGCCGCGCGCGTCTCCGCGAGGTAGCCCTTCACGAAGTCGGAGCTCACAGCTGGTACCCCGCGGCCTTCGCGTCCCGGTAGAACATCTCGACGGTCTCGAGCGAGAAGTCGCCGAGGTCCTTCCCGAAGTTGTCGAGCTTCTTCAACAGGTCCGGAGTCGCCGTGATGATGTCGCAGCCGACGCTCTCGGCTTCGGCGACGTTGAACACCTCGCGAGGAGACGCCCAGAGCAGCTCGATCTTGGGATCGGCGGCGCGGCAGATGGCGAGCGCCTCGGCCATGTGCGGCTTGGGATCTCTCCCCGAGTCCGCGATGCGGCCGGCGAACACCGAGATGACCGACGGCGGGCCGCCCTTCAGCGCCTGCGCCATCTCGCGAACCTGCGCGTGCGTGAACACCGCGGTGACGTTCTGCTTCACGCCCTTCGACGCCAGCTTCTGCACCAGCTCGACCGAGCTCACGCGCTTCGTGTTCGTGACCGGGATCTTCACGTAGACGTTCTTGCCCCACGAGGCGATCTCGAGCGCCTGGCGCTCCATCTCGGGGAACTCGTCGCTGAAGACCTCGAACGAGATGGGGTGCGTAGCGATGCCGTCGAGCACGGCCCGCGCAAAGGCGCGGTAGTCGGTGATGCCGGCCTTGCGCATCAACGTCGGGTTGGTGGTGAACCCCTTGATGCGGGGGTCCTTCGCGAGCGCGATCATCGACGCGACTTCCGCGCCGTCAGCGAACAGTTTGATCTTCAAGGCGCGGGCGTCCTACCACCCTTTCCGCACCTCTAGAAAGCGCCCCAAAAGGGCCTACTTCAGAAGTCCCGGAATGACGCCGCTGACCTCGCCCAGGGTGCCGTTCATGGGCACGCCGAGCGCCTCGAGCGACGAGATCATCACCCGCGCCGGGTGCAGCCCGCCGCTCGCGACGTGGACGCCGTTGTGGATCTTCGACGGCAGCCCGGCGAGCGCGATGGTGAAGTTCGACCGGCTGTGCGCGTTGCCGCCCTCGGCGCTGACCAGCGCGAGCAGCGTGCTGTCGATGAGCCTCCCGTTCGCATCCGACCGCGAGGCCAGGTTGTTCACCAGGCGTCCCCACAGCGTCGCGTGCCAGTTGTTGTTCGCAGCGCACTTGGTGCCCGGCGCGTTGTGCGAGTCGGCGTGAATGTCGTTCAAGCCGGTCGGCGTCGGGTTCGTGTACGAGCTGTTGATGCCGGTGGTCTGCGTGCTGTTCAGCCAGCACTGATCGTGCGTGATCATCCACGACACCACGCGCGTCAGATCGCACGCGATGGCGTGCGCGATCAGGTCCGCCTGCACCTCGCCGCGCCACGTCTCGTTCGCCCAGCCGCCGAAGTTGAGCGAGTTGATCGCGGGGTCCGCCATCGGCTTTTGGGGCGCAGTGCAGCCCATCACCGGCGGCGGCATCATCGTGCTCCCCCCATCGGCCGGCTGCAGCTGCGACGACAGGCGCTGCTCCATGCCGCGGATCTCGTCGAAGTGCAGGGAGAGCCGCGCGCGATCCTCTCCGCCGAGCTTCGCCTCGAGCCGCTGCCGATCCTCCAGCACCAGGTCGAGCACGCTCTTCTTGCGAAGCAGCGCCTGCGACGGAGCCGGCGTGGGGTTCGTCGGGCTCGTCGGCATGGTCGACCCCGGGGCCACCCCGGTGAACAGCGTGTTGTAGATGTCGAGCGGGCTGACCTGCGGCAGCACCGCCGAGACGACGCCGTTCTGCCGCCGCGCCGACATGCTGCCGTTGTTCGACGTCGGGTTCCCGTTGTACGGCACCGCCTGCACCTTCAGCGCGAGCGCGCGGAAGCGGGTCGCGCCCGCGAGGAAGTCGGCCGCATACTGGTCGCAGGTCTGGTTGCCGGCGTGCATCGACGTCTTGCACGCCTGCGCGATCTGCATCGAGTCGCGCGAGCCCATGCCGCACAGAATCGGCCCGCGCGTGAAGCCGTGCTGACCCGAGTGCGAGCCGCCGGGGATGTACGCCTCGCCGAGGCCCGGGTTGTAGACGGGGATCTGCAGCCCGGAGACGAGCGTCACGTGCTGGCGGATCGGCTCCAGCGCCTTCCAGCTCAGCGGCATCGTCGTCGGCAGCGCACCGATCGCCGCCGGCACGCTGTTCACGGTCGGACCGACGGTGCTGCCGTTGAACGCGACGACGAAGCGCTTCGGCGCGCTCGTCTGCGCGCTCGCGATGCCGGGCAGCATCGCATCGAGCAACGGAAGGCCGACGACGACTCCACCGGCACCACGGAGAAACGCGCGACGAGAGAGGGCGGGCTTGCGGATCATGGAGCGCTCCTGAACGTGATGGCGGGGGTCTCGACCATTGCGACGACGATGGACTGCAGCGTGCGGCTGTTCTGGTACTGGGCGGCGAGCGCCAGGACGGTCGGCACGTCGGCCGGGTCTTCGCGGCGGCCGTTCATGAAACGGAACAGCTGCGTCACCGCGCACGAGGAGGTGTCCGGGCTCTTCGCGATCAGCTCTCCGAGCGCCTTCGGGCCCGTGTACGCGGTGCCCTGGAAGCTGCCCTGCCCGTCGATCTGGCACTGCGGGTTGCCCGGCTCCGTCGAGCGCCACGCGCCCGTCGCGCTGAAGTTCTCGAGGCCGAAGCCGATGCCGTCGGTGATGTTGTGGCAGCCCGCGCACGTCGGGTTCTGCCGCATCGAGTAGCTCTGCGTCTTGCACGTGCCGGGAGCGCCCGGCGGGTTGTCGATGTCGACGAAGTCCGGCGGAGAGCCGAGCTTGCCGCACGTGATCCGCTTGAAGACCTCGTAGCCGCGCAGCGTGGGGCTCGTGTCGGCGAACTTCGCTCCGAGCGCGAGGAAGGTGCCGTGCGCGAGGATGCCGCCGCCGCGCGCCGTCTGGTACTTCACGAAGCCCGTCGCCCCCGGGGCCGGCTCGCCGTAGTGCTGCGCGAGCTGCGGCGTGAGGAACGACTCGTCCGAGCTGAACAGCGTCATCCAGTCGCGGCCCGGCTCGAACGCGACGCGCTTCACCAGTGCATCGGACTCCTGCCGCATGTCGGCGGACAGCGTCGGATCGAGCGTCAGCGTCGCGTAGCCGAGCCACTCGCCGTGGAAGCGCGACCAGTGCGATTGCGCGCTCGGGTCGAGGAACATGCGGCGCGCGTGCTCGGCGCGAACGGACGGCTGCTGCAGCATGCCGGCCGCGGCGGCGTCGAGCAGCGCGTCGTCAGGTCCCCGCCCCCAGATGAAGAACGCCATGCGCGTGGCGATCTCGAAGTCGTCGAGCGCGCGCAGCGACGGGTCGCTCGCCGGGCGGCCGCCCTCGACGCGGTACAGCACCTCGGGGTGCTGCAGCAGCGCGGTGAGCAGCAGCTCCGCCGCGACGTTGAAGCTGCCTGCCGTCATCGCGTGCGGCATCAGGAGGTCCGCCTGGCGCCCCGCCTCGGCGGCCGTCACCGTGCGGCGCAAGAGCCGGCGGCCCACGAGCTGCGCGAACTTCGTGAAGCACGCCCGGTCGCCGGCGCCGGTCGGAGTGCAGCCGGCGATCGCGCGCACGTAGTCGGGCCGGGTCGCCAGCGCCGTCGCGGCCATCGCGGAGGCGAAGGTGTCGTAGCCGCCGATCACGGTGGTGTCGATCGGCTGGGTGCCCCACTCGTTCTCGAACGCGATGGTGCTCGCGATGTCGTCCGGCGTCGTGTCGATCAGCGTCCCCGGAGCGACGCCGAGCGCCTGCTGCACCGTCGCCGCGAGCTCGCGGCGCGTCAGGCGACGCAGGCCGCTGCGGCCGTATGCGCCCGGCAGGCCGAGCGCCACCGTCGAGCCCGGCACGACGACCGTCGAGCCGCCGCCCGTCCCGCCGGTCGCTCCACCCCCGGCGCCGGAGCCGTGGCCCGGCGGCATCCCGGGGATGGCGACCGTTCCGTCGCTGTTGAGCACCAGGCCGTCGCAAGCGGCCAACGCGAGAAGCAGCATCGGGCAGAGGGAGCGCATGGGAAGGCCCCTTGAGCACCCCGGGTGCCACGCGAAAGCAGCGCCGTTTCAGGCAGTTGCGAGGTGCGCGCAACGCCCGCTGGAGTGTCGAGACGCAGGCAGTTGTCCCTGTGCTGGGACAGGTCTCGCGCTCAACCTCCGGGCCGCCGGTGGTGGCTTCCGCGCTGCATCGCGTGCCGCCACCATGAACCTCTTCAGGCTCTCGGTCGCCAGCGCCGACCGCGAGCTCGGGCCGCCGCCGCCGCCGACGCCGCACGCACACATCATCACCACTGCAACGGCAGCTACTCCGCGCCCCGCAGCTGGTGCTTCTCCAGCAGCCGGTACAGCTGACTGCGCGCCAGCCCCGCCGCGCGCGCCGCCGCAGACGCGTTGCCCTGGTGCTCCGCGAGCAGCGCCTCGAGGTAGTCGCGCTCGAACCGCCGCACGACCTCTTCGCGCGACTCGTTGAACCCGGGCGCGACCGGCCGCCCACTCGACTCCGAGCGAAACTCTCCCAGCGTCAGCGCGCGCTTCACCGCGTTCTCGAGCTCGCGAACGTTCCCCGGCCAGGGCTCCGACTGTAGCGCCGCGATCGTCGCCGGAGTCAGCGGCAGCCGCGCGCCTCGGGCGAAGTGCTGCGCCAGCATCGCGACGTCCTCGCGGCGCTCGCGCAGCGGCGGCACGGACAGCGTCGTCTGCGCGATGCGGAAGTAGAGGTCCGACCGAAACGTCCCCGCGCGCGCGAACGCCTCGAGATCGCGGTGCGTCGCCGAGACGAACCGGCACCGCACCGACCGCCGCGTGTGCTCGCCGACGCGGCTGAACTCGCGAGCATCGAGCGCCCGCAACAACTTCGGCTGCAGCTCGAGCGGCAGCTCGCCGATCTCGTCGAGCAGCAGCGTGCCGCCCTGCGCCTGCTCGAGCGCGCCCGCGCGGTTCGCGTCCGCCCCGGTGAACGCGCCCTTCACGTGCCCGAACAGCGCGGCCTCGATGAGGTTCGGGTTCACGACGCCGCAGTCGAACACCACGAACGGCTCGGCCGCCCGCGCCGACAGCTCGTGCAGCGCGCGCGCGACGGCGCCCTTCCCCGTCCCGGTCTCCCCATGAATCAGCACGCTCGCGTCGCTCGCCGCGAGCCGCTCGAGCCGGCTGAACAGCCGCCGCATCGGCGCCGAGCGGCCCTTCAAGCCGGCGAGCTCCGTCTTTTCGCTCAGCGGCTCCTCGCGGGCAGGTCGAATCCGCAGCGTCGTTCGCCCGAGGGTCACCTCTCCGCCCACCGGCACGCGCGCCTCGTGAATCTTCGCGCCGAGGTACCGGGTCCCGTTCCTGCTGCCGAGGTCGACGACGCGCACCGAGTCTCCGAGCAGCTCGAGCCGGGCGTGCGCGCGGGACACCGCCGGGTCGTCGATGACGAGCCCCGCCGACCGGTCCGAGCCGACCGTCAGCGAGCCGACCTCCAGCGTCACCGGCGGCGGGCGATGGGGCCCATCGACCACCTCGATCACGACGGGCTGCGGCGCCGCGGCCGGCGCCTCCGACAGCCCCTCCGTCTTCCTCATCTCAAGTCACCCTTCACGTACGCGCGTTCACCCTGCTTCACGTTCACGCGCCGTACCAACTGCTTGCCGGTGTCGGGGTTCCGCAGCGTCACCACCGCCGCCCCGGGAGCGATCGGGAACGACGCGATCGGCGTCTCGCCGATCTCCTTCCCGTTGATCGACACGAGCGCCCACGGGGTCGCGTCCACCACCACGAACCCCGGGTCTGCCGGCGGAGCCTCGGCCGCCTTCACTTCCTTTCGGCCCCGCGCCGTCGGCTTCTTCTTCGGCGGCGCCGGAGGCTCGTCGGCGAACTCGGTGGCGGGCGGCGGCTCGACGGCGACCGGCGTCGGCGGCTCCACGGGAGGAGCAGGAGGAGCAGGCGGCGCCACCTCGACCACCGGCTGCGGCGCCGGCCGCGACGGCCACGTCGCCAGCAGCACGCCGGCGATCGCCACCTGCAAGAGGCCCACCCCGACGAACAGCTTCACGCGCCGCTTCGGCGCAGGCCGCTCCGACACGGTCGGCTTGGTCAGCGGCATCGGAGACGGGCTCAGCTGCGCCGTGCCCGCACGCAGCGACACCGTCTGCTCGACGCCCATGTCGAGCGTCATCAGCTGATCGCTGCAGAGCGCGTTCACCAGCGCGCCGAGCTCTTCCGCGGCGCCCGCATTCTTCGGAGCCGGCAGCGCGTCGCGAAGCTCCCTCGCCGAAGCGAAGCGCTGCGCCGGATCCTTGTGCGTCGCGCGATCGAGCGCCGCCGCGAACTCGGGCGGCAGGTCCGGCCGCAGCGCCCGGAGGTTCGGCAGCGGCTCTCTCCGAACCGCCTCCAGCGTCGCGTCGCGCGTCTCGCGGTGAAACGCGCGCTGCAGCGCCGCGACGTTGAACAGCGTGACGGCCGTCGAGAACACGTCCGCGCGGCGATCGACCTCGTGCCCGGCGAACAGCTCCGGCGCGATGTAGCCGAGCTTGCCGACGACGCGGCCGTCGGGGCCCTGGTCCGCCGCGCGCGCGACGCCGAAGTCGGTGAGCTTCACCTGCCCCTCCACGCCGACGAGCACGTTCTCGGGCGTCACGTCGCGGTGGATGAGGTTGAGCGGCTTCCCGTCGGGCCCGCGCTGCTCGTGCGCGTGGTGCAGCCCGTCGCAGAGACAGCGCGCGATGTAGAGCACGAGGTCCGCGTCGAGGTGCTTGCGCGCGGCGCTCATCGCCGTCAGCAGCTTCGAGAGCGCCACGCCCCGCACGAGCTCCATCGCGATGAAGTGGCGGCCGTCGATGACGCCGACGTCGAAGATGTGCACGACGTTCGGGTGATTCATGCGCGACGCGAGCCGCGCCTCGGTGAGGAACATCTCCACCGCGCGCGGCAGCGAGGCCAGGTGCGGCAGCAACAGCTTCAGCACCAGCGGCTTCGCGAACTCGCCCATGCCGAGCTGCGTGGCGAGGTGCACCTCGCCCATGCCTCCGGCCGCGAGCCGGGGCCCGAGCACGTAGCGGCCGAACGTGGGAACGGCGGAGGGCGTCACCAGAGCCAGAATAAGACGACTGACGTCAGCACGAATACGCCCGCGCCGATGCCGGTGCCGTAGGCCGCGCTCCACCAGGTCCGAGCCTGCGCGTCGAAGCGGGCCCTGTCGTCGCCATAGAAGGCGCGATCCGACCGCCCGTAGTCCTCGTACCCCAGCACCACGAACGTGCCCGCCGCTGCCGCCGCCGCGACGCCGAGCGCAGCGACCGCCCAAGGCACCCACGCCGGCCGCGGAGTCACCGGGGCGGGCGCCTCTCCCTCGACGACCGCGCGCCCCTGCACCTCGAGCACGAACGGCTGCTCTGCGCTGCCGAGCCGCGCCAGCACTTCATCCGTCTCCCCGCGCGCCTCGGCAAACCACCGCGTCGGCACGCCGGGAGCCGGCGTCGCGAGCGTCGTCCCTCCGATCGCCTCGTCGTTCAGCGGCAGCGCGCTGGTCTCGAAGGCGCCGTCACCGCGCGCCTGCTGCAACGTCACCGACCGGACGCGGCTCCACGGATCTTTCAAGGCGAGCTCGACGCGGCCTGCCGGAGCCGGCCGGGACTCGAGCGCGACGAAGTCGGGCGGATACAGCCGCTCCTTCGCGCGCCGGAAGGCCTCGCGGATCCGCGGCGGCGCGTCGCGCGGTGCGGGCGCCGTCGGATCTCCGGCGAGCAGCTCCGAGAACGCCGCCTCGGTGCGTGCCAGATCGCCCTCCGCGGCCCACGTGCGGGCGAGCAGTTGATACGTCTCGCGCCGCTCTTCGCGCGTGCTCGTCGTCGCTTGCCGCGCGTACTCGAGGCGCTCGCGCGCCTTCTGGTACTGCATCGAGTCGACGAGTTTGCGTGCCTCTTCGAGGTACGGGTTCGCGGCCAGTGTCGTGGAGAGCACTGCGATGACCCACACGCCGCACGGACTATATGCTCCGCCGTCATGACGCGAGCCCTTTGGGCAGCCGGCGTGTTGATGCTGGGGTGCATGCCGCCGCTGCACTCCATCGCCGGCAGCGCGTGCAACGCCGATCACCCCTGTCCCTCACCGTTCGTCTGCAACAGCGCGAGCATCTGCGTCGAGGGAGCCGGCGCGGGTGGCGGCGCCGGCGGCGGCGGAGTTGTGGTCGCCTTCAAAGACGACTTCGAAGCCGGCGTCGCCAACTGGGACTCGCCGATCGGCTCGCGCACGCAGCCGTCGATGGTGCAGAAGAACGGCGGCATGAGCTCGATGCGCACCACCGCCCCCGAGAGCGCGAGCTCGATTCGCATCGAGACGCTGCACGACGTCATCCTCGTCGGCACCGGCAGGTACTGCGCGCGCGCGTTCGTCCGCAATGGAATGGCCGCGCCCGCCGCGATTCGGATGCAGCTGCGCACGTACGGCGGCGCCGCCGGGACGACGCTGCTCGACCAAAGCGACCTCGCCGCACCGGGTGCAGCGGCGACGAGCCCCGCGGGCTTCACTTCGATCGAGGCAGAGCTCGACGTCGACGCGAGCACGGCCCAGAAGGTCAGCGTCCTCGTCGAGTGCGGCAGCCCCTCTCCCGCAGAGATCTTCGTCGACGACGTCCTCGTCGAGCGCCGCGCGGACGCGTGTCCCTAGCTCTCGTTCACGCTGAGCGGCGCGAATTTTCGGTACGCGCGCGTCAGCGCCACCCGCGAATCGCCGAGAGGAACCTCACGAACGCGGGCAGATCCGGGCCGTGCCAGTCCGCATCTCCGCGCGCGCCGGCGACGAGCGCCGTTCGCAGCCCCGCGGCCCGGCCTGCCTCGTGATCCGTCGGCTTGTCCCCCACCATCCACCCCTCGAGCCCGGGATTCTCCGCGATCGCCTCGAGCATCATCCCCGGCTTCGGCTTCCGACACGCGCAGCCGTCCTCGCGCCGGTGCCAGCAGATGTGCGAGCGCGGCTTCACCGGCAACAGCTCCATCACGCGCGCGTGCACGGCCTCGGCCTCGGGTCGCGTCGTCTTCCCCTTCGCCGAGCTCGGCTGGTTCGTCGCGATCGCGAGCGCGGCGCCGTGGTCCGCGAGCGTACGCAGCGCCTCGGGGACGCCGGGCAGCAGCTCCACCTCACCGACGGTCAGCGGGCTGTCCTTCGGGTCGTCCGGGTGCGCGACCGTGCGATTGAGCACGCCGTCGCGATCCAGCACCACCAGCACGCGCGAGCGGAAATACGTCGAGAGGTCCTCGAGCCCCTGCGGCGAGCCGATCTCGTAGAAGCGATGGCGGACCGGGAAGCCCTGCAGCCGCCCTTGAAGCGACAGCGCCCGGAACAGCTCGGCGAGATCCGCTCGGCCCGGCGGAAGCTGCGCCACGACGTCGCGCCGCAGCGCCATCAGGCCGTAGTCGATGAACCGGAACTCGCTCGCCGCAGCGCCCGTGCGCGTCTTGTCGTAGAGCGCGAGCCGTCCGTCGCGGAACACCACGTTGCTGGTGTCCCACCGGCCCGCGTTCTCCAGCACCGTCATCAGCGCCTCGCCGGTGAACGCCTCCCAGACCGGCTGCCAGTGAATCGGCAGAAACGAGTCGCCCCAGGTCAGGAAGAACTTCTCCGCGAGCACGCCCTCGTCGAAGCAGAGCCTCAGCGCGCCCGCGGTGCCCAGCGGCTCGCGCTCGCGAATCACACGCACCGGCACCGGCGGAGGCGACGCCTCGAGAAACGCCTCGACCTGCTCGGCGAGGTGCCCCAGCGCCAGCACCACCTCGGTCACGCCCTGCGCCGCGAGCAGCCTGAGCTGGTAGTCGAGGAACGGGCGACCCTCGAGCTCGAGGAGCACCTTCGGCACCTTCTCGGTCAACGGACGCATGCGCGTCGCGAGGCCGCCGGCGAGGACCACGCACTGCATGCGGGCACCTTAGCCTCGTGCCGGACTTTTTCGTGGCCTCGGCTGGAGCCTTCGTGCAATCAGCCCCGGGTCATGGTCCGGGGCCAACTCACTACACTCGTCGTTCTCGCGCTGTTTGCCGACTGCAGCAGCGGCACGAAGCCTTGCTACTTCACCCGCGACTGCGCCATCGGCGAACAGTGCGTGCTTGGCGCGTGCGTCGGTGCGGACGATGCCGGCATGGGTGGCATGGGCGGTACCGGAGGCAGTGGCGGCGGCGGCGGAGGTCTTGGAGCGGGCGGAGGTTTCTCCACCGGCGGCGGCACGGGATTGGGTGGCGGCGCTTCGACGCAAGACGCGGGCCCAGACGCTGGATCCGATGCAGGACGCGGCGACGCGGGGTTCGATGGTGGCGCCGCAGATGGCGGCACACCTGACTCGGGGATGCAGGACGCCGGGCCTCTCGACGCCGGCCCCCCGGACGCCGGCTTCCTTCCAACCCACCTCGGCACGAGACTCGTCCTGTGGCTCGATGCAGACCGGGGCTTCGACGCCGGCGCGTCGGGCGCCATCTGGAACGACCTCTCGCCCGCGCAGAACCACGCCACGCAGTCAGACTCGGCTCGCCTGCCTACCTGGGCGGCGGCGGGCAGCGCGATGGGACTTCCGGCTCATGCGCTCGTCCGCTTCGACGCGACCCAATTCCTGACCATCGCCGACCACCCTTCACTCCAATGGTCTTCCGGAGATTTCGCGCTGTACGCAGTTCTCCTCTACACCAACCCATTGGCCGAATGGACGATCGTCTACGCAAAGTGGACCGATACCGGCCCCGACTTCCCCGGCCTGATGTTCTTCGCGAACTACCCAAACACACCGGCGACTCCAACGCCGTTTACCGGCTTCGTCGCGAGGGTCGACACTGACCGCATCGCAAGTGCCGTGGGGCCATACAACGACGGTGCACTTCGCGTCGTCGCGGTGCGCCGCAGCGCCAATACGCTCGAGCTTCGGCTCAACGGCACCGCCGATGCTGGTCCCACGAACATCGCCGGATTCAACACCACCGGTTTCGACGCGGTTGGGCGCCCCGTGTACCTCGGCGGTCGGCCAGAAGGGACTCAGCAGTTCCACGGCGGCATCGCTGAAGTCATTGGCATCAAGGGCAGCTTGTCTTCGAGCGAGCAGCAGCAGCTCGAAGGCTATCTGCGCGCGAAGTTCGGCCTCTGAGTGTAGAGACGCAACGCCGTGCGCCCCCACGACATCGAAGAGACACCCCCCATCCTGATTCCCGATCTCCTCGCGATCGGTCTCATCCTGGTCTGGGGACTTGCGTGGCTCGCGCCAGGGCTCGCGCACCCCGCGATTCACAACTGGGACGAATCGTTCCACCAGGCCGTCGCGCGCGGCACCGCCGACTACTTCCCTGCGCCCACGATGTACGTCGACCCTTTGATTCCCATCGTGCCGCGGCACTGGTGGTACGCGGGCATCTGGCTCCACAAGGCCGTCGGCGTCTTCTGGTGGGCGGCGATCGTCATCAAGGTCTTCGGCGTCACGACCGCGGCGCTGCGCTCTGCGTCGCTCCTCTCCGAGCTCGGCATCGCGGCGCTCATCTACCTGCTCACCCGGCCGCTCGCTGGCCGCCCGCTCGCGCTCGCGTCGTCGCTCGCGTTCCTCATTCTCCCTTGGGGCTGGTTCATGACCCAGGGCCACTTCGTCGCCGACGTCACGGACATCGCGGTCACCGCCTTCGTCACGCTCGGTTTCGCGTGGTTCTGGTGGGCCGCCGAGAAAAACTCGGTGAAGTGGGCCGCGCTGGCGGGCGCCGCCGTGGGCATCGGGTACCTCTGCAAGACCTTCCTCGCACTCGACCCGCTCGGCGTCGCCGCCACGTGGTGGTTCCTGGGTCGCATCGGGTTCTGCAAAGGGCCGCGCTTCAGCCTCGTCGCCGTGATGTTCGGGACATTCGTTCTCTTCGCGGCACCGTGGAATATCTACGCCTACCTCAAATGGCCCGACGTCTTCATGCGCGCGTTCGACGTAACGGTCGGGTTCATGTCGTCGACCTCGGGTGAAGACGTCGGTTCCGGCTGGCGCCCGGTCGACGCCATCTTCCACGAGATCAACTGGACGCTGCTCAAGCCGATGCCCTACACGTTCGCCGCCTTCGCGGGCATCTGGCTCATCATCAAGTCCGTGCGCGAGCGCGATGGCCGGATCATCGCCATCACGCTGTGGATCTGGAGCACGTGGATCGTCCACACCCTCGCCCACGTCAAAGGCCATGCCCACCTTTGGAACGTGGTGCCAGCAGTGTTCGTCGCCTACGCCGTGACGCTGCGCGACGCCTTCAAGCACCGCACGCTCGCAGTCGCCGTCATCGCGTCGTTCGCGGTCTACTATTTCAAACCCACCGTCGGCTTCCTGCTCGACCTGCGCCAGCAGCTGCCACAGTCGTGGATTCAGACGCGCTCGTGGGAGCACACGAACTTCGTCGAGCAGTTCTTCTTCGTTCCGCTCATCACGTTCGCTGCCTACTTCGCCTTGAGAAAGCTGCGCACTCCGGCCCTTCGGGAGAACTCGGCCCTGCTCCTGGGCACGCTCGCGTGCGTGGGTCCCATCGCTTACGCGTTCCCCGTCACGGTGAAGGAGAACCGGGCGCTCGCGAAATCCTATGACCGCGATCACTTCTGGAGCTCCTCGCAGGACGTCGGCCTCGCCGTCGATCCCGTCATCGACAAGAAGTCGGTCCTCTTCATGGACACCAACCTCGACTACGGCACGACCTTCGAATACCTGAGCCTCCAGTTCTGGAGCGGCCGCATGGTCTACCGGCAGCCGCCCGACCTCGCGCTCGCGCAACGCAAGGGCTACCGCCCGTACCTCGTCAGCCCCGCCTCCGAGCCGTTCGCGCCGCTGCCGCAGGTCCCCGCCTACGCTCAGCTGCGCGCCTACGACCTCCTCGCGCCCGCGGCGCCCGCCCCGCTTCCCGAGGGCCTCACTCCGCTCGACAAGCCGCTCGTCAACGTCCACCTCAAGGGCTGGTCCGCGCGCGCCCTCGACGGCCGCTTCAGCCGCTACGCGTTCTACGCCGAGCCGCGCGGCATGCCCTCCGACGTTCGCGTCATCTACCACCTCGACGACGGCACCTCCGTCGAGCAGCGCCTGCAGACGCAGGCGACGCTGCGCAACCCCGATCGCCTCGCGCAGGCCCCGTGGTTCATCTTTCCGGACGTGGGTCCGCTGCACACACGCGTGACGTCGATCGAGTGTCAACAGTGACCCGCCGCTCCTTCGCGGCCTGAGCCCTCTTCATCTACAATCCTCGGCGCTCCCTTCAATGCGCCTCGTCCTCCTCGTGGTGGCGGTTGCGGCTTGCCAGCGCCCCGCCGAGAAGATCGACATCGACGTCACGAACCTCACCCCCGCTCCGACGGAGGTCGCGCCCGTTCAGGTCGCGCGCGAGACCTTCGAGCCGCCGCGGGTGTCGTTCGATCCCCCTCCGACCCCCGCGCTCGCAGCGCGCGCCACGGGCACCCTGCTCACCGACCCGCGCACGTGGTCCATTGCGGTCGAGGTCGACGGGGCCACCGGCGGCGAGCTCGCCGTCGAGTTCACCATGCCCGACGGCACGCTCTACGAGCGCCAGGCTCAGCCGCTGCAGGACGCTCCGTTCACCACGCAGCGCTTCGACTTCACGCTCCCCATCGCCGGCACGTGGATCGAGAGCCAGCAGCTTTACGGCGAGTGGCGCGCGCACGTCCTCGTCGGAGCCCGCGAGCTGCTCGCCGAGCCCTTCACGGTGACCCCATGACGAGGTCCCGCGCGCTGCTCACCGCGGCAGTCCTCGCCGCAGGCTCGGCGCACGCCGACGCCAACATCGTTCTGAACGGCCAGAACGATGACTGGATGAACACCACGACCTGCCTCACCGATCCCACCGGCGACAGCGCCAACGGCATCGACCTCACCCGCGTCTGCCTCGAGAACAACAACTCCTCCGGCAACACCGGCAACCTCTTCGGCCTGTTCGAGGCCGCGAACGGCTTCGGCAACGTCCAGGACCGCTACTTCGGCTTCTTCATCGATCTCAACAACGACGGCGCCGTCACGGCCGTCGACGAGGTCTGGGCCATCCACTTCACCCGCAACGCGACGGCGCCCGACAACCTCACGGTCTACGAGCCCGTCACGTACAACGTGAAGCGCACGTACGGCAGCAACACCGCCAACTGTGGAGGCCCTGCCGGCTCCAACGGCTGGGGCGGCTACCAGCGCAACTCCAACAGCGGAGCCGCTCCGCGCGGCGTCGTCGAGCTTCGCATCGCCTACGGCTGTCTCGGCCTCACCAGTGGCACCGACGAGCGCCTGATGCAGCTGGGCGTCTACCCCAACTTCGACGTGACCAACTCCGTGTATTACGACGGCACCAACAACACGATGGTGCTCGCCGGGCCCCCGCCCGACGTCATCAACTTCACGATCGTCGCCGGCTCGAACCAGAACCGCCTGACCTGGACGAACCCGACACCGCACCTCGGCACGCTCGTGCTGCGCTCCACCGGCTCGGCGCCGAACACCGCGCCCACGCCACAGGTCACGTACATGGTCGGCCAGAACATCGGCAACGCCACCGTCCGCTACGTCGACGACAACGGCAGCACCACCAACGCCTTCACCGACACCGGCCTCGTCAACGGCACTCGGTACTTCTACAAGATCTACAACCACCACCAGCGCAAGACGTACTCCGCGGGCGCCGCGCCTTCCTCGCAGGGGCTTTGGTCGGATCCGACCTCGAAGACCGGCGGCGCCCCCTACTGGTGCTACAGCGTCGGCTTCCCCTCGCTGCAGCAGCCCACCACACAGCTCGGCCAGCGCGTCTTCACCGCCTCCAACGGCCGCACCGTCACCGCCAACCTCACCCAGCCGGGCCCCAACGACGGCTGGGAGGCGTGGCGCCCCGTGCGGCTCGACGGAGGTGTCCAGGGCCGCGCGACCCTCGTGCCCCTCGAAGGCCGCACGGGCAGCTGGCTCGTCGTCGCCGACATGGCCGGGTACGGGTACCTCATCGACTCCGATACGGGCGCCGTCGCGTGGAACACCGCGAAGCTCGGAGACGCCATCGTCGGCCAGCCCGTCGCCCAGCTCTACGCGTACTCCGACGCCGGCTTCCGCGCCGCCCACCCCAATCGCGACCTGCTCTTCTTCGGCACGCGCAACAACACCGGCACGAACAACGCCGTGTACGGCATCTCGAGCGTGAACGGTCAGACGATGTGGCGCTACCAGCCGGGCAACCTCGGCATGATCGGCGGCGGCATGGCGGTCGACTACGACCGCGAACAGCTCTGGGTCGCCTCTGCCGGCAATCCCTCGCTGCGCGTGCTCTCGACGCTCGACGGCGGAGTTGCCGGAACCATCAGCGGCCTCGGCGATCTCAACCAGGGCGTCAACCTTCGCTTCACAGGTGGGGCGTGGCGAGAGGCGGTCACCGTCAGCAGCACGGGCACTGTCTATGGCGTCGATCTCGCCACCCGCCAGGTCCGCTGGAGCCGCGCCCTGGGCGCCGCCCCGACCGCGTGGGTCTTCCCGCTCAGCACGGGCTTCATCGCCTCCGTTCAGGGCGCCGCGAACCAACTCCAGCGCTGGGACGTTCTGCCCGACGCCGGCACCGCCCTCGTCTGGCAGACGACGCTGCCGGGCGCGAACGGCATCACCGTCGACTTCGCCTCGCAGACTTTCTACGCGGCCGGGACCGGCGGCGTCGTGCGGCAGGCAAACCTCTCCGATGGCGGCACCGTCAGGCAGATCCGCATCGCCGATGGCGGCGTCGCCCTCGGTCACCCGACCTACGACGTGCAGTCTGGCCGCGTACACGTCGGCACCTTCGACGGCCGCATCTGCGCGTTTCCGGCACCTCTTCCGTGACCCAGCCGCCTCCGGAGAAAAAGAAGCGGCCGTACGAGCCCCCCCGCATCTTGTGGGAGCAGACGTTCATCGCGCTCGCGAACGTGAGCGAGCCCCCCTGCATCCCGGGCCGCGATCCGATGTGCACGCCCTGACCGGCTCGTCGGTCAGAGCTCGACCAGCCCCCGCTCGAGCAGCGCGTTCAAGAACGCGAGCACGTCCGCCTGCACGTCGCCGTCACCGTGCAACGCCACGGCGATCTCGCTCACCGTGCGGCGCCCGTCGATGAGCTCCCACACCTGCGCGGCGGTCTCGTTGAGCCCGCGCGCGACGGTGCCCGAGGCGTCCAACATCACGGCCTGATCTCCGACCCGCTCGAGCGAGACGCCAGCGCGACGGCGCGGAACGCTCGCCGGGCTCACTGCTCCGCCAGGAGCGTCTTCAGCTCCTTCACCCGCCGGGTGATGTAGTCGCGCTCGAGCTTCGCGAACGTCTCCGGCAGCAGCTCGCGGCTCGTGCACTCCTGTACCGCGACGAGGTTCTGCAGCTCGATCTCCAGCGGGTAGCTCGGCGGCACGAAGTCCTTCATCACCGCCTCGACGTCCGAGGCCTGCACCTGCTCGCGCCCCTCGGTGACCGCGCGGAACTTCGACCGCACCAGCACCGCCTCGATGTCCGCGCCCGAGAAGTTCAGGTTCTTCGACAGCGCCGCGAACGACGGCACGTCGACCTGCACCTTCGTCTTCTTCTGCATCGCCTTGAACAGCTCGTCCCGCTCGGCGTCGCTCTGCGGGTAGAACAGCGCGAGGTGCTCTTCCGCGCGGCCCTGCCGCTTCAAGTCGATGGGCAACAGGTCCGGCCGGCACGTCAGCAGGAACCAGATGATCTTCCCGCGGAACTCGGTGTTCCCCATGAACGACGCGATCGACGCGAACACGCGGCTCGACGTGCCCGAGTCACCGCTCGCGTCGCGGTTCCCCAAGAACGCGTCGGCCTCGTCGATCATCACCGCCACCGGCCACAGCGCCTTCAGCAGGTTGAAGATCTTCTCGAGGTTCGCCTCGGTCACGCCCTGCCACTGCGAGCGGAAGTTCAAGAACTTCACGCACGGCACCCCGATGTCGCCGGCGAAGCACGTCACCATGAACGTCTTGCCCGTGCCGACCGGCCCCGACATCAGGTAGCCCATCGGCATCACCTCGATGCGGCCCTTCTTCAGCGCCGCGGCCGCGTTGCGCAGCATCGACTTCGCCTTGCCGTGGCCCGCCACCGCGTCGAGCCCGTACGGCGGCTCGATGAACTCGAGCAGGCCGTGGCACTCGGCCTGGATGATCTCCTTCTTCTTGTCTTTGAGGACCTCGGGCGTGATGCGCACGCCCGACTCGATGGCCTCGGTCAGCACGCGGTCGAGGTTGATGCGCGAGAGGCCCGCCGTCATCTTCGCCAGCGCCGCGAGCGGCACGTCGGAGATCGTCTGCAGCTTCTTGCCGTCGAGCTTCGCCTTCACGAAGTCGAGGCGGTCTTCCTCGTTCGGCAGCAGGATCTCGATGTTCGCGACGTACGGGTTGCGCGAGAGCCGCGGCGAGATCTCCGCGAGGTTCTCGACGATCAGCACGATCGACAGATCGCCCTGCAGGAACTGCGGGTCCGACGCCCACTTCACCAGCGTCGCCAGCACGAAGCGGTCTTCCGCCGAGAGGTGCGAGAGATCTCCCGCCGGCGCGAGCGTCTCGGCGAAGTCGATCACCAGCGCGAGCGACTTACCGTCCGACAGCCGCATGCGCAGGTAGTTCTCGAGGATCTGCAGCGCCCGGCCGGGATCGCGCGGCATCGTCTTCGCGAAGTCGGTGCCGTACATCGCGTCGTACCCGGCAAGGCCGCGCTGCAGGTCCTGCTGCGACTCCGGCACCGCCGCGCGAATGCCCGACGAGCGGTCGTAGAAGATGACGTGGTCTCTTCCGCCGAACAGCTCGTGCTGAAAGAACGACTTCAGCGGCCCGAACTCGACCTTGTCGCCCTCGTGCGAGACCGGCTGAAGATCGCGCACCGCTCCATAGACGAGGAACGTGCTGACCGTTCGCGTGTAGTACTTCTGAGCGAGCTTCTGCGCCCACTCGGGCAGGTGCGCGAGCGGGTCGTCCTTCTTCTTGGTCTTTGCCATGGAGGTTATTTGGCCTTCTGGAACGTCTTGGACAGCCGGGTTACTTCCCCACCCTCTTTAACCGTGACCGAGTCGACGAGGGGCTCGTAGCCCTTCACCTTGATGAGCACGCCGACGGTGCCCGCCTTCACCTGGTGCAGGTGGGGCCAGCTCTTCACCGCCGTGCCGTCTTTCTCCGTCACCTTCTCGCCGTTGACGTTCACCTCGATGACCTCCGAGTCCGGAGGCACGTCGATGAGCAACAGCCCCGTCGGCGCCGGCTTCAGCACGAACATCGCCGTCACCGCGACCGCCAGGAGCAGCACCGCGAGGCCGATGAGCGCGACGAGCACCTTGTTCGACCCACCGCCCGCCACCGGAGCGGCCTGCCGCACCTGAACCGCCGGAGCCGGCCCCGTCCCCGAGCCGACCGGCTGCATCTTGTTCATCGACTGGTTCGTCGACCGGCGCCGGCGCTGCTGCGACGCCTCGGACGAAGGCGGCGGCGCGGGCGGCGCCAGCTCGCTGTGCGTGTCCGTCGAAGGTCCCTCGTCGACCGGCACCGGGTCGAGCCTGCTCGCCGTCGGGCGCCGGCCCACGTTGCCCCGCAGCGCCGCGTTGTTGCGCGGCGGCTCGACCACCGTCACCTTCGCGAGGTTCTGCGGCGGCATCGTCATGTCGCTGACCGGCTCGATCGGCTCTACCGGAGTGCCCTCGTCGAGCCCCAGCGCCGACCGCGACACCGCCTGCCGCAGCGGATCGGTCGCCAGCTCGCCGGTCTGACCCGGCGCCGGCCTCCCGCGGAACGGAGACTCCATCGCCACCGTCGCGCTCTCGCCGTTCTCCGACTCGTCGGGCACCGGCCCCATGCCCGCCGGGCTGCCCGGCTGGAAGAGCGTGTCGCCGTCGACCAGCTGCGTCGAGTTGTCTTCCTTCCCGTTTGTCAGCATCGGCGCGGCGGCGGTCAGCCGCGGCAGCTGCGGGCCGCTGCCCCCGCGCGAGCTCAACGCCGGCAGCTCGGACGCGGGAGGAGCAGGCTGCGGCGCCGACGGCGGCGGCGCCACCGGCGCGAGCACCGGCGGAATTCGCGACATGCTGTCGCGGCTGCGCGTCGCCCCCGGCCCTGCCGTCGGGACCATCGTCGGCGCGCTCGGCGTCACCGTCGGAATGTTCGTCACCGCGCTCGGCGTCGAGGCCATACCTCCCATCGCAGGCACTTGCCCCACGCCGTAGCTGACCTCGGCCGCCGCGAGCATGCCCTCGGGCGCCTTGATGTCCGTGTACTCGAGGATGCGCTGCTTCTCGCGCTCGACCTCTTCCGCGAACGTCGACTTCATGTACTGCGCGAGATCTTTGCGGCTGAAGATGCTTTCCGACGTGATGAGGAACCGCTGCAGATCGTCGGCGACCTCGCTCGCGTACTGGTAGCGATCGTCGACGTCCTTCGCGAGCGCCTTCATCACGATCTTCTCGAGGCCCTCGGGGATCTTGCGGTTGTACGTCGAGGGCGGCAGCACCTCGACCTTGCGCACCTTCTCCAGCACCGAGAAGTCGCTGTCGCCGACGAACAGCCGCTCGCCGGTCAGCATCTCGTACAGGCACACGCCGATCGCGAACACGTCGCTGCGGCGGTCGAGCGGCAGCCCGCGGATCTGCTCCGGGCTCATGTAGCCGAACTTCCCCTTCAGGATGCCGGCCTGCGTCTTGGTCGCCTTGCCCGCCGCCTTGGCGATGCCGAAGTCGATGACCTTGACCTCGCCCTCGTAGCTGATGAGCACGTTCTGCGGGCTCACGTCGCGGTGCACGATGTTCATGTCGCGCCCGTTCACCTGCTTGCGGTGCGCGTAGTCGAGGCCCTCGCAGCACTTCGCGACCACGTAGCAGGTCAGCGGAATCGGAGCCGGCTCACCCTTCTTGCGACAGCGGTCGAAGATCGCCCGCATGTCCTTGCCGGGGATGTACTCCATCGCGATGAAGTAGCTCGAGGCGATGTGAGACAGCTCGTAGATCTGCGCGATGTTCGCGTGGTTCAGCTGAACCGTGATCTTCGCCTCGTCGATGAACATCGAGATGAACTCTTCGTCCTCGGCGATGTTCGGCAAGATGCGCTTGATCGCCACGAGGCGCTCGAAGCCGCCCGCGCCGAACGTCTTCCCGCGCCACACCTCGGCCATGCCGCCGATGTTGATGCGGTCCAGGAGCAGGTACTTGCCGAACGGAATCGGCTGTCTTTTCACCGGCTGATTCAAGGGGCCGTCAAAGGTTACCAGCGTCGGTATCGAAGTACATGGGCAGCTCCTCTGCCGGCAGCTCTTCCGGCGGCGGCACCGGCGCCTCGTCGGCCACCCGCTTCTGCACCACGCCCACCAGCGGCTGCCCGTCCGACGACACCAGCTGGGGGGCACCGAAGCGCTCTTCGCGCGGCAGCCCCACCGCCGTGATCCACGCCTGCGACCGGTCGGCGGAGACACAGTAGATGAGCGTCCCCGCGCCCGCCGACCCGCGGTCGAGCCTGGGGCCCGCGCAGCCCTGCTCCACCTGCAGCGTCCACTTCGGCACCGGCTGCGCCTTCACCAGCCACGGCGCGGGGCCGAGCTCGTCGACGATCTCCTGCAGCTTCGCGCCGTCGGTCGGCACGCTCTCGGGCGACGCCAGCTCGCCCGCCCGCTGCTCGACGAGCTGAATCGCCACCGCCGCGCGCTGCGACGAGGGGAACGGCGTCTTGTCCACCGACACGATCAGCACGTCCACGAACAGGCCGACCAGGGTGACGATCGGCATGACGCGGTAGCCCTTCCAGGCGCGGTCGCGCTTGGTGAAGACCCCCACCCCGGTGAGCCCGCCGCCGACCGCCGCGAGCACGACCATCGCGCCGGCGTACGCCACCGACGGCATCGCGCTCAGCGCCGCCACCTCGGACGAGCTCGCCCGCGCCGCGTCGGAGAGATCGCCGCCGTACAACCACGCCAGCAGCGCGAAGCACGCCACGTTCACCGCGACGGCCACGCGGGGGATCATCCGGCCAGCGCCCTCGCAGGGTCGATGGCCGCCGCATCGCGCGACGGCCACCACGCGCCGATGAGCGAAGCGAGCACGCCCAGGCCCACGCCGGCGACCGGCAGCAGCGCCGGGATCTGGAAGAACGTGTCCGGCTTGAACGGGAACTGCGGCAGCTGGCTCAGCGCCAGCGCGTCGAGGCCCAGCGCCGCGACGATCGCGAACAGCGAGCCCAGCGCGCCGCCGATGGCCCCCAGCGTGGCCGCCTCGGCGAACACGATCGCCCGCACGTCGGCCTTCGCGGCCCCCACGGCGCGCATGATGCCGAGCTCCTTCGTGCGGGCGCGCACCGACGCCGACAGCGCGTGGGCGATGTTGACCGCGGCCAGCAGGCAGATGAGCAGCGACAAGAGCGCGAGCGCACCGGTGGTCAGCAGCACGGCGGCGCCGGCGTTCTCGGCCCAGCGGCGCTCCTGCTCGTCGACCTTGAGGCCCATCTCCTTCACCCTCGCGACGAGCTCGGGCACGCGCGAGGGCGCGTCGGCCTGCAGGGTGACTCCGCTGAAGGACTCGAAGTCCACCCCCGAAGCCTTGTTGAGGCGGATCGCCGTGTCGAGTGGAATGGTGAGCCCCGCGAGGATGCCGCGGTCCGACACTCCGACGAGCTGCATCGTCGTCGCGGTCACCGGCCCCGGCTTCGCCTGCACCACGAACGACCGGTTGAACTCGACCGGGAACTGGAAGCCGGCGACGAGCTGCGGTGTCAGCCTCGGCAGCCCGCGGTTCGGCGCGAACGTGTTGTTGTAGATGTCGAGCAGCCGCGTCGCCGCGACGGCCGGAATCGGCTGGTCCGGCCCCGGGTCGCTGAAGTCGCCGAGCTTCACGTCGCTCTTCACCAGGTCGGCGTCGACGCCGACCGCGAGCACCTCGAGCCCCATGTGCAGCCGCTGGCCGAAGAAGTCGCCGTCGTAGCGGCTGACCGCCGGCACGCGCACCGACATCTTGCGGTACGCGTGCGTCACCCCCGGCAGCGCCGCCAGCCGCTCGACCATCGCCTGGTCGATCTTCCCGCTGCCCATGATCGACCCCAGCGCGATCTGCGACGGCACCACCTCGACGAGCTGCGCGTCGATGGGGAACACCTTCTCGCGGACGACGCGCCCGATGCCCAGCCCCAGCGCGACGAAGAACACGAGCGCGCCGATGCCGATGCTGACGCCGAAGATCGACGACAGCGCGCCGCGGACGTCGCGACGGAGCGAGAGCCCGACGAGCCGCATCAGCGACGCAGCCTTCACGAGAGCTTGCCCCCCTCCAACCGCAGCACCCGTCCGGCCGCGGCGCTGACCCGCTCCTCGTGCGTCACGGCCAGCACCGTCAGCCCCTCCGCGTTCAGCGACTTGAACAGCGCGATGATCTCGGCGCCGGTCGCCGCGTCCAGGTTCCCGGTCGGCTCGTCGCAGAACAGCACCTTCGGCTTGCAGAACAGGGCCCGCGCGATCGCGACGCGCTGCCGCTCGCCGCCGCTGAGCTGCGAAGGCTGCCGCGTCGCCTTGGCCCCCAGGCCCACGCGCTCGAGCGCCGCGCGCGCGTCTCCTCCGCCCTCGCCGAAGAACGAGGGCAGCGCCACGTTGTCGAGCGCGTTGAGCCCCGGCACGAGGTGAAACGACTGGAAGACGAAGCCCACGGTCGTGTTGCGAAAGCGCGACAGCGCGCGATCGTCGAGCCCGCGCAGCGACACGCCGGCGACGCTCACCTCACCGGTGTACGTCGAGTCGAGCCCACCGAGGATGTGCAGCAGCGTCGACTTGCCGCTGCCGCTGCGGCCCATCACCGCCACGAGCTCGCCCTGGGCCACGTCGAGGTCGACGCCGTCGAGGACGCGCAGCGTGCCGCCCTCGCCATCCGAAAACGCGCGACTCAAGCCACGCGCCGAGATCAAGGGCCGGCATCTCCACCAGCAGGAGCAGCCGCGCCGGGAGCGCCCAGCAAGAGCTTCAGCGTCCCCTGCAGCGCACCGCCCTTCGCGCCGACGTTCAGCGTCACGGCGCGCAGGTCGTCCGAGTTGTCCAGCCAGCGCACCGTCGTCGCCTTGATCGCGAACCCGCCGATGCCCCACGCCGACGGAGGCAGCTCCCGCACCGAATCCGACAGCCGCCTCAAGTCGACGACCATCGCGATCGCGCTGCCGTCGAGCGCCGCGGCCAGCTCGGGCGAGAGCGCCGGAGCCCCGACTTCAGCCTCGAGCAGCGCCTTCACCCGCGGCAGCGGAGAGCCGAACACCACGCGATCGCCCTTCGCCGCGAAGTGCACGCCCTCGCCCTGCGCGTACGTCGTGACGTACACGCCCTCTCTCTGCGTCATCTGCGCGCCGAAGCGCGGCGCGACCTCGGCGAGCTTCCCGAGCGCAGGCCCCGCCGCCTCGGCAGACTTCACCTGCGCGAGCCCCGACAGGTGCACGAACGCGAACGGGTTCGTACGGCGGATGTCGATGTCCGGCACGCCGCCGCCCATCTGCGCGGTCGGCGACAGCGACAGCGCCAGCAGCGCGCCGGGCAGCACCTGCGAGAGCGCCGCCTGAAGATCGAACCCGCCCTCGCTGAACGCGCGCTCGAGGTTCTTGCCGAGCAGCGGAGCCACGAGGGTGCCCAGCTGCGACGGCTCGCCGGCGAACCGCGCGACGAGGAACGCGTCCGCCGGCAGCGCGCCGAGCAGCGCCACCGCTGCCTTCGACGTCTCGAACGCCGAGAGCCCGGCCTTGTCTCCGCTCCACGGCGCGTCGAAGTTGAGCGCCAGCGCCTTCGCGTCCAGCGATGCGGTGATGACTGCGTGGCTCACCGGCAGCGCCATCATCGCCGCGCGCGGCGGCGCATAGATGATCGCGTCCCGCTCCGCCGGCATGCGCGCCAGAGACGCGGGCAGCGACGTGTCCTTCGCGAGCGTCTCGACGCTCTCCTTCGCCCAGCCCGAGAGCTTGTCGATCCCGGAGCGCGCGACGATCAGCGCGTACCCGCCCTTGGCCGTCCACGCGAGCTTGGCCCCCGCGGCGTTCACGAGCCGGTGCACCGTGACGCCGTTCTCCTCCTTGTCCTCGACCATGCTCGCCCCGAGCCGGTTCGTGGAGAACGTGCGGATGAACGCGGCGATGCGCCCCGGGTCCTTGATCGGCAGCGCGATCAGCACCTCGTCGTCGTCCATCACCGCGACGCCGGCGCTCGCATCGGCCGCGATGCCGATCTTGTCGAGCTGCTCTTTCGAGCGGACGTCGATGCCGAGGTCCTGCACCAGCGCGTCGACGTACGCGTGCGCGGTCTCGAAGCCGGTCGCCTGCACCGCGAAGTTCGCCACCTTGAACCCTTCGACCTGCACCAGCTTCTGCCCCAGCCGCTCGACCGACGGCACGATGACGTACGCGTTCGCGCCCGCGGGCAGCACCGCCTCGACGCCCTTGCCGCCGACCGCCGTCTGCTTGCCGCACTTCGAGCAACCGGCAGCGGCCACCGCGAGCACCAACAGAACGCGTCTCATGACCGCACCTTCGTCGGAGGAGCGACCGTCCCGGCGTTGAGCTCCTCGGTGAACTCCATGAACTTCTCCATCTCGCGGACGGTCTCTTCGGTGGCCTCGACCTCGTGGGTCAGCGCCTCGAGCTGGCGGCCGACGACCTCGGGGTCGCGAATCGCGATCGACTGCTCGTGCGTCAGCCGCAGCACGTCTTCGATGCTCGCGAGCTGGTGGCTGACGACCTCTCGGCTCTCGGCCGCCTGCTCGAAGCGCTGCACCCGCTTCTTCAAGATCTCCGCGCGCCGCAGCTTCACTTCTTTCAGTCTCGGGTTGTCTTCGGCCGCGGCCTCGGCCTCGAGCGCCTTCAGCTCTTCCTCGACGGCCTTACGGTCGGTGGCAGAGAGATATTTACGGTAGCTGTTGAGCGTGCCGAGCAGCCGCAGGAACGCGGTCAAGAGCGCGTCGAGGCGCCGCTCCGACGACGCGGCCATGACCCGGCCACCCGGCATCTTCTGGTACGTCGCGAGGATCTTGTCGCGCAGCTCGCGCAGCTGCAGGTAGTGCTGCTTCTGCGACGGCGCGAGCTCGGCGAGCAGCGTCTCGATCTCCGCCTCGCTCGCCACGTCCGAGTCCTGCGCCTGAAGGTTCGCGCGCACCGCCCGTCGAAACGACGGCATCATCGACAACAGGCCCAGGTACGCCGCCGACGCGCCCGCCGCCGCCGCCATCGGAGTCCAGTCGCCGGTGATGAACGACGCCACGCCGCCGGCCGCCAGCGCGAGCAGGTTCGCCGGCATGAGCAGCGCGGCCCTCAAGTAGCTCGTTCGGTTCGCCACGGCGTTGAGCTAGTTGTTTATGCATGGCCGTCTGGCTCGTCCACAAGACAAGGGGAGTCACGAGCTTCGACGCGCTGCAGGCGACGAAGCCCGCGGCCAAGGCCTGCCACGGCGGAGCGCTCGACCCCTTCGCCACGGGCCTGTTGCCGGTGCTCGTCGGCAGCGGCGTGCACGTCTTCCACGCCATCCACGAGCTGCCCAAGACGTACCTCGCGACCATCGCGTGGGGCTCCGAGACCGACAACCTCGACCCGCTCGGCGCCGTCATCGCGACCGGCGACACGACGAACCTGACGCTGCCGCCCATCACCACCGGCTGGCAGGAGCAGGTCCCTCCCGCGTTCAGCAACAAGCGCGTCAAGGGCGAGCGCGCCTGGCGCCTCGCGCGCGCCGGCCAGCAGGTCGAGCTGCCGCCCGAGCAGGTGTACCTGCACGAAGCCCGGTGGCTCGACGACACGCACCTGCGCGTCGTCGTGCGCGGGGGCTTCTACGTCCGCTCGCTCGCCCGCGACCTCGGCCGCGCCAACGGAGCACGAGCGCACTTGAGCGCGCTGCACCGCGAGCAGATCGGCCCCTGGCGGTGCCCGCCCGAAGGCGAGGTCCTCAAGCTCAGCCTCGAAGACGCCCTCACGTGGATGCCCACCCGCACGCTGACCGACGCCGACGTCGGCGCCCTGCGAAAGAAGCAGCCCATCGAGCCCGCCAACCCGAAGACGCTCGAGCCCGCCCGCTGGAAGCTGCCCCCGGGCTTCCCGCCCACGACCTTCACCCGCGCCGTCCACCTCGGCCGAACCGTCGCGCTCTTCCGCGAGGACAAACTGTTCGCATGGCTGTAGCCCGAGCCCGACTCCGTTCACGCTGAGCGCAGGCGCCGCAGGCGAAGCGGGCCCGAAGCCGACGCGTGGCCGCTTCGACTCCGTCTTCGGCTCCGCTCAGCGTGAACGAGAGGCGCAACGAATCGGTGCGCCTCGCCCTACGCGCTGTGAAACGGGCCCGTGATCTCGAACGTGATGCCAGCCGCCGAGCTCGCCGTCGCGCCGCGCTGCGAGCTGAAGTACAGCCGCGTTCCGCTCGGGTCGAACGCCGGCCCCGCGAGCTCGCTGCCCGCGTGCCCCATCACCTGCAGCACGCGCACGACTCCCGCCGGGGTCAGCGCGACGATCTCCATGTCGCCGCCGTCCTCCGCCACCAGCAGGTCGCCGTCCGCCGTCATCGCCAGGTTGTCGACGCCGGTGAGGTACGGCATCGGCGACGTCGCCGCGTCGTAGAGCACCGTCAACGCCCGCGTCGCGGCCTCGTACTGCCAGACCCGGTTGTCGCCCTTGGTCGTGAAGTACACGAAGCCGCTCTTCGCGATGATGCCCTCGCCCCCGTCGAACCGCGTCGCGCCCGTCACCTGGTTTCGCAGCACGACCGTGCTGTCGCTCGGGTTCGGAATCGGAAGCCACGTCACCTCGCCGCCCGGACCTGCGCCCTGCACCTGCGCGATCTCGAGCGTGCCCGCCATCAGGTTCGGCACGCCGTTCGTCATCGACGCCGGCGTGAACCGGTAGAAGCCGCCGTTGCCCTGATCCTCCGTCAGGTACAGCCGCCCCTCGCTGGGCTCGAACGCTACCGCCTCGTGCTTGAACAGCCCGAGCGCCGGCAGCTCGACCGCGGCGGTCATCCCGAACGGGTCGCAGTCGAGCACCCGCCCGCTCTCGCCGCTCTCCTCGCACGTCAGCCAGCGTCCCCACGGCATCTTTCCGCCGGCGCAGTTCACCGACGTGCCCGTGCAGATGCGCTGGCAGCCGACGATGTCGCCTGCCGCGTTGAACCGCAGCGCGCTCACGCCGCCCGTGTTGAACGGCAGCTCGCTGTTCGAGACGTAGAGCCACCCGCCGTCCGGAGCCGCGAAGCACGCTCCACCATCGGGGGCCCCGTGCCACAGCGCGCCGCCCGCCACGGGCGCCTGCCCCGACCGCGCCACGATGCGCGAGCTGAACCCCATCGGCAGCCGCACGCCGTTCGCGTCCGCGGCCTGGAGAGGGCCCAGGTTCTTCAGGTTGCTGATCAGCGGCGCGCCACCGCCACCACCGGCGCCGCCCGCACCGCCCGCACCGCCAGAGCCACCGGCTCCACCCGAGCCGCCGCCGGTGCCTCCGCCTCCCGGAGTGCTCCCGCAGCCGTACAGGAAGGCCGCGATCGCCGCGCAGCCTCCCTCGAGGAAGCGCCGGCGATCGAGCTCGAGCACTACTTGACCTGCTCCTTCTTCCCGATCGTCTTCTCGCCGCCCGCCGACACCTCGGACACCGGCGCGGGGCTGTTCAAGCCCATCTCCATCTTGAACTGCTTCACCAGCTCCTGGGCCTGGATCTTCTCCGCCTCTTCCTCGATGGCGACGGCCTGGTGATCCACCGACTCGAGCGCCATGTTCATGCGCGCCTCGTTGACGGCGGTCTGCTCCTCGACCTTGCGGATCATCTCGTCGTGGGTGGCGTCGATGCCGGCCACCTCGAACGACTCCATCGCGTCGGCGACCTTCGCCTGCCACTTCGCGCGGCGCGCGTCGCGGATCGCCGCCATCGCCTCGGCGGTCTTCTTGTCCTTCTCGCGCATGAACGCCTTCTTGACGTTCAGCGCCTTCTCGTAGGCCGCCTTCGCGGTCGCGAGCTGCTGCTCGTTTCGGGCGAGCGCGCTCTTCTCCATCTGCAGCCGCGTCGCGTACTGGGCCGCGAGGTCGTCACGGCCGGCGCTGATCGCCGCCTTCACCTTCGCGGTGAGATCGCCGACCTCGGCGCGGTACTTCTGGTTCTCCTTCTCGAGGAGCGTCTGGTTCGCACGAACCATCGCGATCGACTCGTTCATCTTCGGCACCTGGTCGTTCAGGTCCCGGATGTTCTGCTCGAGGATGAGCTCGGGGTCTTCGATGGAGCTCACGAAGAACCCCGCAAAGCTGCGCATCGCCCGCTTGAACCGTTCCCACATGGCTTTCAGAGCTCCTTGGAAAAGATCTTCACGACTTTACACGCTTCCCCTCTGAACGGCTCGGAAGACCGACTCGTTCCCGCCCCGTTAACGCCGCCAGCGAGAAGCCTCCACCAAAGCGCAGTGATTCACTCTGGAAAGCGTTCGCCGCCAGCTTCAGCGCCACGAGGGCACACCCTGCAGTCATTGCGACGGTCAGCCCCACGTGCAAGGGGTGGGCGGCATCCAGCACCGTCGCCTTCACCAGCAGCGCCACGTTCAAGAGCGGGATGAGCGCCGTCAGCGCGTTCAGCTCGACCCCCGGCATCATGGCCATCACCCCAGGCATCATCGCGGCGAGCAGCACGGGGGTCATGAGCGTCTGGCCCTCCTTGAACGTTCGAGCCAGCGACGCGATTGCGAGCGAGATGCCCGAGGCCAGCACCGCCGCGGGCACCAGGCACGCCGCGAGCGTGAGCACCTGCGTCAGGCCCAGCTTCATCGACACCGCGGCCGCCCCTTCGAGCTGCAGCCCGAACGCGAACGTCGCCCCCATCGCCCCGAGGTTCGCGAGCGCCGCCACCACCGCCGTCAGCGCCACCGCCACGAACTTCGCCTGCATCACGTCGAGCGGCTTCACCGGAGCCACCAGCAGCGTCTCGAGCGTCCCGCGCTCTTTTTCGCCCGCCGTCAGATCGACCGCCGGGTACAGGGCGCCGAGGAACAGCATCATCATGAGCAGCACGGGAAAGAGCCGCGACGCGAGGTAGGGCCCCAGGTCCTTCTGGAAGTCGAGGTCGAGCTCGTCGCGCTTCACCGGCTCGGCGAAGGTCGCCGGCAGCTTCGCCTCTTCGAGCCGCGTCACCAGCGCCCCCTTCGAGACGTCGTCGAGGATCAGCCGCACCCGGTCGCGCCCTTCCACCGAGCGGTCCTGCCGCTTCGTGTAGACGATCGTGACGACGCCCTGCCCGTTCGCGCGCACCGCCTCGAACGCCCCCACCGGAGCATCCACGATCGCCGCCACGCTCTTCTCCCGCAGCGCGCTTTCGGCCTCGGCGCGCGCCATGCGCACGTACGTCGTGTGCAGCGGCGTCGGCCGCTCGGCGAGGAACCGCGCGGCGTCGTCGCTGCACACCGCCACCTTCAGCTCTTCCAGCGCGAGCCGCGCCTTCCCCGCCGTCATCACCACGCCCATCAAGATGATGGTCGCCGGGTAGAGCAGCACCGGCACCAGCAGCATCATCGCCAGCATGCGCCGGTCGCGGATGATGTCGACGACCTCCTTCTTGAGCAGCACCCTGACGCGTGCGTTCACGGCTCGTCGACCCCCGCGAAGTGCAGGAAGGCTCCGGTCAGCGACGGCTGCCCGCTCTGCTTCCGCAGCTCTTCGGGCGAGCCCTCCGCCACCACCCGGCCCTCGCGCAGGAAGCAGATGCGCGTGCAGAGGAACTCGGCCTCCTCCATGCGATGCGTCGAGAACAGCACCGCCTTTCCGCGCGCCCGCGCCCCGGTCACCAGGTGGAGAATGTCGCGCGCCGCCAGCGGGTCGAGCGTCGCCGTCGGCTCGTCGAGCACGTAGGCCGGAGGGTCCGCCACCAGCGCGCGCGCGATCGACACGCGCTGCTTCTGCCCGCTCGACATCGTGCCGCAGCGCTGCTCGAGAAACGCGCCGAGCTCGAGCTCCTTCGACAGCTCGTCGACGCGCGCCCGAAGCCGCGCCTCGTCGAGCCCGTACAGCTTGCCGAACGTCTCGATCACCTCGCGCGCGGTGAGCCGCTCGTACAGCCCCGTGCTCGCGGTCATGAAGCCCAGCCGAGCGCGGGCCTCGAGCGGGCGCTCCTGCACGTCGATGCCGTCGATCAGCGCGCGCCCCGCGTGCGGCGTGATGAGGCCCGCCAGCATGCGCAGCGTCGTCGTCTTGCCCGCGCCGTTCGGCCCGAGCAGCCCGACCACCTCGCCGGGAGAGACCGTCAGCGACACCCCGTCGACGACGCGCTTCGCGCCGAAGCTCTTCTGAAGGCCGCTGAGCTCGATCGTGGGAATGCTTCACGTCTTACCGCGCCGGCGAGATTTTCACGTACGGCGAATACGCCGGCAGCCGGTACCCCAGCGGAGCGGTGCCCCACGCGACGTCGGGCTGCGCGTCCTGCTGGATGTTGAAGCTCATCTCGTACAGGCCGGTCGGGATGCGCAGGTAGTAGTTGTCGGAGCCGCCGGGGAAGCCCCAGACCCAGCCGCTGCGATCACCGTGACGCTGCATGTGCAGCTGCACGTCGTCGCCGCCGAGGTTGTCGGGAATCGTCTTGCCGCCGAGGCGAATCGGGCCGCGCACCGGCACCGTGTCGTAGATGAGGTCGGCCACCTGGTCCTCGAACAGCTCGAGGCGCGACACCAGCCGCTCGCGGCCCGACGCGTGGTTCGGGTACGTCTGGCGGTTGATGATGAAGTACACCTCGTACGCGCCCTTCGGTGCTCGGATGCGGAACTCGCCGTCCGGCGCCGTGTAGATGCGGCGCGAGAACGACTGATCTGCCTGGCGCAGGATCACCGTGCCGGCCTCCTGGCCGAACGGCGGCGGCTGGCCGTCGATGAGCAGCTTGCCGGTGAAGGTGGCGGTCTCGATCACGATCGGCAGCGACGACGGCTTGTCGATCTCCATGCGCACCGCGACGCGCATGAAGCCGTCGACCAGATCGGGCGCGAGATCGTCGCTCAGCATGATCGCCACGAAGTAGATGCCCGGGAACGCGCGCAGCGTGAACGAGCCCGAGTCGAGCGGGACCTTGTAGTAGACGAAGAACCACGGGTCGGTCGCGTTCGCGAACGCGTACATGTACAGCGTCCAGTCGTAGCCGGGGTTCACCATCGGCGACTGGCCGTCGATCGTGATGCCGCCTTCGATCGGCACCGTCGTGAAGTTCTTCGAGATGGTCGCGTTCTGGTTGAGGTCGACCTGCTGCGCGACCTGCTTGTTGAACACCTGCGCCGGCATGTGCTTGTCCGGAATCGAGTCGAAGCTCAGCGTGACGCTGTACTTGCCCTTCGGCAGCAGCGAGTGGAAGCCCGCGAGGCCGCCCTCGTGGTGCGTGCGCGCGACCACCGTCTGCTCGCCGCTCGGCGTGTAGTTCAGCTCGAAGTCGTCGCCCGGCTTGCGGTCGGCGAGCGGCATGCCGTCGACGGTGATGGTGCCCTCGAGCTCGCTCGCCGGCACGTTGATGTCGAACATCGAGTGATCCTTGAGCTGGAAGCTCCAGGTCAGCGGGTAGTCGACCAGCTCGGTGCCCTGCAGCGCCGGAGGCGGCGTGTTCAACAGCAGCGCCATCGTGCCGTCGATCAACGCCAGCTCGTAGGCGCCGCCGACGCTCGTCGAGCCCGCGTGCTGATCAGGCGGAATGCCGGCCGCGCGAATGTAGACGTCCGGCGGGAACGTCACGCCGCGGAACGGCAGGCCACCGAAGAACGCTCCGCCGCGCAGGCGGTGCGAGCTGACGGCGAGATCGCGCTGCTGATCTTTCGCCATGTCGATGAAGCCGAACTCCTGGAAGCCTTTGTGGTTCGGCCAGATGCCGTCCGGGTGGTACTTGAGGACGTCGTACCGGCTGCGCATCACCTTCACGTCGTAGCGGCCGAACTCGTCGACCGGCCGGAGGATGCGCGAGTCCCACTGCGCCGCCTCGAACAGGATCTCGGCGTTGCCCTGCACCGGCTGGTTGTTGAGCGTCGCGGTGCCCTTGAGCTCGCGCAGCGCCACGCAGATGCCCCACGTCACCGTGTACTCGCCGCCGTCGCGCGGCACGCCCGCGTACGACTCCTCGGGGCACGGCTCGCCCGCGTAGCGATCGAGGAAGATGTAGCCGGCGTCTTCCTGCCGCATCCACGGGGGCACTTCCGGGCCCGCATCGAGCTTGCCCGCATCGGGCTTCACGACCGGCGTGGAGCCGTCGGGAATGTCCACGGGCTGGCGGCACGCCGCCCCCGCCACCACCGCCAGAACGACCAAAACTCGCAGGAGCACGTTCAAATGAGACACCGATAGCCGAGTGGCAGGAAGGGCCTCCTCCCTAGCGCGGGTGTGGCCAGGTACGCAAGACGATGGCCATGACCGAAGTTGCGGAAATCACGCAACGTTCGGCGATCCGACCCGGGCAACCACGTCACCCGTTAGCGCGCTGGCAATGGAACCACGAGGCGCGCCGCATCGAGCCCGTTCGACAGCGAAAGCTCGAGCTTCCCGTCACCCAGGCCGTCCGTGCGGATCCGCCCCGTGCCGCCGGTCAGCCCGAGCGCCAGCGTCGTCCGCTCGTTCGAGCCCGAGGCCAGGTGCGCGACCGCGAGCACCGGCTGCAGCGAAGCGTCCCAGTCCACCAGCAGCTCGACGTCCGACAGGCGCGTCACGCGCACGCGCGGGGCGGCGTCGACCGGCAGCACCGCGCGCTGCGACAGCACCACCGCGCCGCCGACCTGAACCTCGATCGCCGCGATGGGCCCGAGGTCCTCGACGAGCGCGAAGAAGCTGTGCTCCGGAGCATCGAGGTCGGCGATCTCGTGCGCTTCGATCGGCACCACCCGCTCGCGGCCGTCGGCGAACTTCACCTTCAAGGTGCGCCCGGTGAAGGGCACCTCGGCCGTGGGCAACCGCGTCAGCACGCGGTGCACCGGGCGCAGCTTCACGCCGTTCAGGGTGAACCGCCCCGACACCGCCACCGCCGTCACGTACGGAGCCGACGTCGCCGGCGCGATGTACGGCTGCGCTTCCAGGAACCGCTGCACCGCCCGGTAGTTGTAGTCGCTGATCCACTCGGGGTTGCAGTAGCTCATCAGGTCGACGAACGACGCCGGGTTGATCAGCCGCCGCGTGACCGCGTCGTAGCCCCAGGAGCCCAGGCGCGCGCCCGCGTACGGGTAGTTCGGATCGGGCCCCGCCGCGCCGCCGCACGGCGCGTGGTTGCGGCCCATGTTGTGCCCCAGCTCGTGCTGCGCCGTCTGAATCGAGTCGTCGCGACCGACCGACGCCTCCTGCCCGATGTAGCCGATGCCCGCGACGCCCGACGCGTACGTCACGCGCACGAAGCCGTAGTAGTTGCGGTTGCTGCCGTCCATCTGGCGCAGCTGGGCGATGTCGTCGAGCAGGTCGGCCCACCCCGCCGTGCCGCCCGCGGTGAGCGTGCCGCCGTACGAGTACGGCGCGCGCGTCTGCGAGCTCACGCCCTTCATCGGCCACACGCGCGAGAGCGGGCCGTCGAGGTTCGTCACCGTCGGCATCGTGCCCTGGTGCACCACCGGCACCGCGGTGAGCTGCATCTCGGTCGCGCGGCCCACGTTCGGCCGCAGCACCTGCATGTTGTTCTGCTCGTCGGTCTCGGGCAGCGCGTCGGCGGCGTCGATCTTCAGCGTCAGCTCGACGTTCGGCTCGATCCACGTCGCGGGCACGGTCACCGTCCACTGCTGCGTCAGATCCGCCGGGGCCTCCATCATCGGCGCGGTCGCAGGGCCGGTGAGCGTGAGCTTGCCGAGGTCCGTCGTGCCGAGCTTGCCGGTGACCTCGGCCGTCACGCCCATCAGCCCCGCGCGGTCGGCGAGCACGTGCACGCGCAGCAGCGCCGGCTTCTGCCCCACCAGCTTCAGGTCCGTGAGGATGACCGACTGGCCCCACTCGACCTTCGAGATGCGCACGTCGCCGACCGGCATCACCGCGGTCAGCGTCACGCTGCGCGTCGTCGTGTTGCCGAACGAGTCGGTCACGGTCAGCGTCACCGTCACCGTGCCCGGCTGCTGCACCGTCCACGAGCCCGGGTTCGCGCAGTCGACCGGCATGTCGTTCAGCTTGCAGGTCAGCGCGTCGCCTTCCGGATCCGAGAGGCGCCACGTCAGCGTCGTCGTGAACGGCGCACCGCCGCGCACCACGGAGGCCGTGAAGTCCTCGATGACCGGCGGGTCGTTCGGCCGCACCTCGAGCGTGATGGGGATCGTCGTGTTCACCGACGCGCCGTCGGGGTCGCTCGCGATCGCCTTGAGCGTGAACGTGCCCGCCGTCGTGTAGCGGAACGTCACCTGCCGCGGCGTCAGGCAGTCGGAGACCGTCATGCCCTGCTCGCCCGTGCCCGGCTCGATGTTGCACATCGCCGGCTTCTCGCCCGGGTGAACCACCTCGAGCTGGCAGGTGACGTCGACCGGCGCGAAGCCCGTCGTCGGCGTGCAGTCGAGCTTCACGATGCGCGGCGCGGTCGCCGGCAGCATCGGCGGCGGCTTGTCCGCCTCGCCGAGCTCGCCCACGACTCCGTCACAGGCGCAGATCAAGATGAGCGTCGAGGTGAGCGGCGCGCGAAGCACGGCGGCGGACGTTGCATCGCCCAAGCCGCCAATTCGGGCCGTGGTTTCGACCACTTGCCCTGGCTCGGAGCCGCCACGCTCCACTCTTCATGCGCACTTCAGTGGGCAGTTGCGCTAGTCGCGCAAGGTCTCGGCCACCCGATCACCGGCTTCACGCGCCGCGTCGAGCACCGCCGCTTCGTCGAAACAGAGCACCTCGCGCTCGCGCATCAGCACGCGCCCGTCGACCAGCACGTCGCGCACGTCCTCCGAGCGGCCCGAGTAGACGAGCGCCGAGACCGGATCATCTCCGTTCGGAGTCGCGTGCGCCCCCGACAGCTCGACCGTCACGAGGTCGGCCTTCTTGCCCGGCTCGATCGAGCCCACCTCGTCCTGCAGCCCGAGCGCGCGCGCGCCGCCGAGCGTCGCGAGCTCGAGCACCGTGGCGGCGCTCATCGACGTCGGCCCGGTGCGCGGCTTGTGCATCAGCGCGGCGAGCCGCATCTCCACGAAGATGTCGAGGTTGTTCGAGCACGGCGCTCCGTCGGCGCCGAGCGCGACGCTCACACCGTCGGCGAGCAGCTCGGGGATCTTCGCGTAGCCGCTCGCGAGCTTCAGGTTCGAGCTGGGGCAGTGGCACACGCTCGTGCGGGTCTCTTTCAACAGCCGCTGCTCCTGGGCCGTCAGCCACACGCAGTGCGCGAGCGTCGTCGCCTCGCCGAGCAGGCCGAGGTGATGGAAGTAGCTCACGTTGTCCATGCCCGTCTTCGAGCGCACGACGTCGCACTCGGTCGGGTTCTCGCTCGCGTGCGTGTGGATGCGGGCGCCCGTCTCGCGGCTCTTCTGCGCGACCTCGCGCAAGAGCCCTTCGGTGCACGACAGCACGAAGCGCGGCGCGAACGCGTAGCGCAGCCGGCCGTTCTCCTTGCCGTGCCAGGTCTTCAACAGGCGCATCGACTCGGCGAGCGAGTCGGCGGTGGTCTCGCGCAGCCCCGCGGGCACGCCCTGGCCGCTGTCCATCATGGCCTTGCCGCCGGTGAGCCGGAACCCGCAGTCGCGCGCCGACTCGAACACGGCGTCGTAGTGACGCGTGGTGCCCATGTCGAGCGCGGCGGTGGCTCCGCTCTTGATGAGCTCGAGGAAGGTGAGGTCTGCGGACGCGCGCATCGACCGGGCGTCGTGCGCGGCCTCGAACGGCCAGATGCGCTCGCGCAGCCAGTCGAGCAGCTCGTAGCCGTCGGCGCGGTTGCGGCACAGCGTCTGGCACGCGTGCAGGTGCGCGTGAATGAAGCCCGGCAACAGCAGCCGGCCGCGCGCGTCGATCACCTGCCGGAAGCCGCGCATGTTGCCGCGCGTGGGCATGCCCACCTTCGCGATGCGACCGTCCTCGATGACGACCTCTGCGCCATGGAGCACCTCGCGGGACGCGTTCATCGTGACGACGATCGCGTTCTGAATCACCTGCTCCATGTCGCGCGCGGGTGGGCTTACCACGCAGTCCCACGGCAGGAACGTTTTCGTTGACGCACGGGGGGTGGGGAGCTACCTCGCAAAGCCGTCGTTCAAACCCGTTTCTTTCGAGGGGTCCCCTACATGAAGAAGCTGCTGATCCTGGCCGTGCTCGCCTGTGCGTCGTTCGCCTTCGCCGAAGACGCGAAGCCCGCAGAGAACCCGATGGCGCAGTGGAAGCCCAAGAAGGTGACCAAGAAGGACACCAAGGGCATCGACGCGCTGTACAAGACGGCCGACGAGGCCTGGAAGAAGGGTGACCTCGCCGCGGCCGAGGCGCTGCACGACTTCCCCGTCTACATGATGACCGACAACGCGGCCGGCGTCGTGTCGGGCGGCGAGTGGACGAAGGATCAGTGGAACCAGTACATGAAGCCCGCCTTCGAGAACATGCCGAAGGACGCGAAGATGTCGCGCAAGGTGAAGGCGACCTTCGTCACCGAGACGATCGCGTTCGTCGAGGAGAACAACACGATGACCATCGGCAAGGGCAAGCCCGAGACCTGGACGTCGGCGTCGATCGTCATCCTCAAGGACGGCAAGTGGATGTTCAAGGGCGGCGCCGAGGGCGGCTGGGGCGACATGATGGGCGAGAAGAAGACCGAGGCCGCGCACGAGGGCGGCACGAAGACCGCGCAGAAGTAATTCGCCGACCGAAGTGATTTTCCACGGGGCGTCCGGGAGACCGGGCGCCCCGTTTTGTTAGAGTGCGCTTTCGCCAGTGCTGCTCAGCCTCTACGTCCGCACGACGCTCGCCCTCGCCGAGCTCCCCAACATCCCGGGCATGCCCGGCTACAAGCCGGACTACCAGCGCCCGACGAACTCGGCGTCGCCCGAGTACATCGAGCTGCTCGAGCGGAACACGCACATCATCTACCCCGTGCTCGCGGTGCTGGTGCTGGTCGTCCTCGCGGCGGGAATTCTCCAGGCGTGGAAGACGCAGGACCTCGACGGCCTGCAGAAGGCCGAGTTCAAGCGCGAGATCATCATGGAGCTGCGCAAAGAGATGCTCGGCTACACCGCCGAGTCGCTCGCGCGCAAAGTGAAGCTCGAGCCGCTGAAGCTCGTGCGCCTGCTCGAAGAGATGCAGAGCGAGGGCATCATCAGCTCGACGACGAACACGCAGCGCCTGACGACGTGGCGGCTCAAAGGCGTGGGCGCCAGCGGCACCCCCAGGGGCGCGTCGCGCTGAGCCGGCTCTGACCGTCCCTGTACCGGTACCCGGTCACGTCCCCTTCCACGAACCCGGGCCCGTCGAGTCGTTCACGTGGGCGTCTGCGTCCCCGAAAACACCGTCCCCGGCTTTTTCCGTCCCGCCTCAGGGCAGGTAGCGCACCACCGCGGTGATCGGCACGTCGACGCGCGGCGCATACGGATCGCTGGTCGAGACCCCGGCGAAGATCTTGTACGTGGTGGTCGCGAGCGGGCAGTTGCCGCCGTCGCCCGCGCAGCCGACGAAGATCCGTCCGAGGGTGCGCTGGCCGCCGCCGCCGTCGAGCGTGACGGGCAGCATCGGCTGCATGCCCGGCGCCCACTGGAACCGCGAGCAGCTGCTGAACTCGTTGGCCACCTGCGCGGGAGTGCACTGCTGCAGCAGGCTGCCGCCGTCGGGCAGCGCGTTCGTGAACTCCTCGTAGAAGTCGACGGCGGTCACCTGCACCGGCGCCGCGCCCTCGTTGGACACGAGCTCGACGGGGATGGGCGCGCTGAGCGGCACGTCGGCGGGCTGCCCCGCCTGGCCGATGTTCACCGGCTTCGGCTGCACCGACGGCAACAGCGACGTGCCCGTCAGCGTCGCGAACAGCGTGCCCGGCATGCGAATCGGCATGGTGGTGACCGGGTCCTGCCGCGTCCAGATGACGCGCGCCTGGTCGGCCGCCTCTGCGCGGCAGGCCGACTGCGCGCGGTAGGTGATGGTGACGGGCATCGACTCCCACGGCCGCGGGGCCATCTCGTTCGCCGGCAGCGGCATGGTCGCCACCGTGACGCTCGCCGGGAAGCCGCCGTCCGGCACCGGCGCCGCGTTGCTGAACTGGAAGTCCCACGTCGACTCTCCGCCGTCGCAGCGCCCGCCCGGGTAGATGTACGGCGTGTACTGCGCCGAGTACGGAATGGGGATGTTGCCCTCGTTGCGGAAGTACATGCGGCCGCTGCGCTGCCCGTTCTGCGGCGTGCAGGCGTTCGGCCCGCTCGCGTAGAGCCGGTTGTCGCAGAGCGCTCCGAAGTTGAGCGTGAGCGACGTGGTGATCGAGTCGGTGCAGCGCTCCATCGCCTCGTCGTCGAACTTGAAGCACATGCGCGGAATCGCCTGCGTCGCGCGGCCGGTGATCGGCACGGTCACGCTGCCGCCGTACATCGCGTCGATGTCGATCACGACTGCGCCGGTGATCGCGCCCATCTGCGGCACCATCGGAGCGAACGTCACCGGCACCGTCGCGCTGCCCCCGGCGGGGATCATCACGTTCGTGAACGCCGTGAAGTTGCCCGTCACCGCCATCGGGTTCCCGGTGATGCTGGCGCCGCGCACCGGCAGCGCGTTGCCGCCCGCGTTCGTGAGCGTCAGCATCAACGTCTTCGACTCGCCGACGTAGACGTCCATGAAGTTCAGCGACGCCGGAGTCGGCCGCGCCACCGCCGTCACGCCCTGCCCGGCGAGCTGCAGCGTGTAGGTCATGCGCGAGGGGTCGTTCGACGTCAGCGTCACGGTGCCCGTCACCCGCTGATCCGGCACCGTCGGAGTGAACGTCAGCTCGAGCTGCCCGTCGTCGCCGGGGTTCACCTCGAACGGCAGCGTCGACCCGACGCCGAACTCCGCCGGCGTCGTGTCGGCCATCGAGATCGACAAGAGCGCCGTGCCGCTGTTGCGAATGCGCACCGTCTGCTTGCCGGTGATGTTCACCTGCACGAAGCCGAAGTCGACGCTCGTGCGCTCGGCGGCGCTCATGTCTTCGAGCACCTCGAGCTGCGGGGCCAGCGGGCGCGGCGGAGGACCACAGCGGCACGCATCGACCGCGAGCAGAGCCACGGCCAGGAACAGTCTCCTCATCTCGAATCTCCTCACATCGCCTCGGCCTTGGGCGTACGCGTCATCAAATCCAGCACCGCCTGCTTGGGGTTCTTGCCCTCGTAGGCGATGAGGTACACCTGATCGCAGATCGGCAGCTCGACCCCGGTCTTCTTCGACAGGTCGCGGGCCGCCCGGGCCGTCTTCACGCCCTCGGCCACCTGCTTCATCTCTTTGAGCACGTCGTCGAGCTTCTTGCCCTGCCCCAGCGCGAGGCCGACGCGCCGGTTGCGCGACAGCTCGCCGGTGCACGTGAGCACCAGGTCGCCCATGCCGGCGAGGCCCGACAGCGTGAGCGGGTTCGCGCCCATGCGCACCGCGACGCGGGTGATCTCGGCGAGGCCGCGCGTGATGATTCCGGCGCGCGCGTTGTGGCCGAAGCCGAGGCCGTCGGCGATGCCGGCCGCGATCGCGATCACGTTCTTCAAGCTGCCGCCGACCTGCACTCCGACGACGTCCGTGGTCGTGTACGTGCGGAAGGTCTCGCACGTGAAGATCTTCTGCGCGCGCTGCGCGAGCTTCTCCCAGCGCGCCGCGATGGTGACGATGGTCGGCATGCGCAGCACCATCTCCTTCGCGAACGACGGGCCCGAGAGCACACCGACGTACGGGTGCATCTCTTCCGGCAGCACCTGCTCGAGCACCTCGGTCATGGTGAGCAGCGTGTCGTTCTCGATGCCCTTCGCGACCGTGATGATGGGCACGTGCTTGGGCAGGTACGGCAGCGCCTTGCCCACCAGCTCGCGCGTGGCGTGCGACGGCGTCGCGACGATGATGATGTCGGCGTCCTTCGCGGCCTGGTCGATCGCGGTGGTGCCGACGATGCGGTCCGAGAGCTTGAGGCCCGGCAGGTAACCCGCGTTCTCGTGCGTCGCGTTGAGCGCGTCGATCGCCTCCGCGTCGCGCCCCCACAGGTGCACGAGCTCACAGTTGTTCGCCAGGACGCTGGCGACTGCGGTTCCGAAGGACCCAGCTCCATACACGCAGGCTTTCATCGCCCCGCGTGCCTAGCACAGGTCCCCAGCCCGGAATATTCGCCGGTCGCGTAGCGAGGCCGACGAGCTGTCACAGGCGTGCTTGAACAGCCCGTCGAGGAGCGCAGCGGGGAAGCGCCGGCCGCAGCAGCGGCCGGGGGCTAGATGCTCGTCACGAGGCCGACAGAGCAATTCGGCATCACGATCGAATCTCGCGACCGCCCGTGCACGTCGAGCCCCAGCAGGAACACGAACGACGTCTTCGCCGACAGGGGCATCTCGGCGCCGGCGCGAATGAGGCCGTTGTGGCCGAGCTGCACCGACGCCGGCACGCCGCCGAGCGGCGCGTCCTGAAACGGCTCCGTGTCGAACGTCAGCAGGTACGACAGCTGGAGGAACAGCCGGGCCGCGCGCGGGTGATCGCTCTGGTAGCTGAAGACGATGCCGGGCATCACGTTCCCGTTGCGCCGGCCGGTGAGCCACCGCGGGCCGCGCGTGTCGACCGACGCGCGCGTGGTGAAGAAGGCCGGCCCGCCCTCGATGACCGCCGCCATGTTCCAGTTCGCGCTGCGGAAGAAGTTCACCCGCACGCCTACGAGCGGGTGGTTCATCATCCCGTAGAAGCTGTCGAAGCCGATCGCGAAGTCGATGCGCTCGGCGAGGCCCAGCGCGAGGCGAATGCCGATGAGCGGGAAGCCCAGGTAGATCATCTGCCCGCGGCCCCACTGCCCGAGCGAGCGCCCGCCGAACATGCTGACCGTGTTCGGCTCGAGCGTCGGCCGCGTCGCGCGCGCCGTCGTGGGGGCGCTGCTCACCGCGCGCGAGTCGGAGACCGCAGGAGTGCGCGGCTCACTCGGCGCAACCGCGGGTGCCGGCGGAGGCGCCGGTGGCGGCGGCGTCTTACCCGCCTGCTCCGCGGGCATCGCGTTCCACTCCTGCTCCGGGTTCGTCTCAGGGTCTGCGGCAGGAGTCTGCGCAGACGCAGAGAGCGCAAGCACCACCGCGAACGCCGTCACGGCTCGAAACATGCGGGCACCCTATCAAACACCACAGGCGTCGCCCCACTCGGCGAAGCCGCAAACACGCAGAAGCGGCGCCCGAAAACACGAAGGGCGGGAGCCTTCATCGAAGGTCCCGCCCTCATCGGCTTCAGAGACCGGCCCTGAAGCTCACAACGTCTTGAGGTAGTCGACCAGGTCGAGGCGCTCCTGCGGCGTCAGGTCACTCGTGTTGCCGTGCAGGTTGCCGCCGCCGACCTCGAGGCGATCGAGCAGCGTGCCGGCCTTGCCGTTGTGCAGATACGGCGCCGAGCGCGCGAGGCCGCGCAGCGACGGGGTGTTCAGCACGCCCGTGCTGGTGCCGACGTTCGCCATCGTGTCGTTCGTCAGGTACTGGCCGACGTGGCACTTGCTGCACTCGGCCTTCCCGTAGAACACCGCCTGGCCGCGCAGCTGGCCATCGGTCAGGCCCGTCGCGCGGAGGTTCGGGTTCTCGGGAGCCGGCTCCGCCTCGAGCCACAGGTCCATCTGCCGCACGAGGTTGGCGTCGGGGTTCGCGCCGCCCATGCGCGACACGACCGTGTGGGTCATGAACGCCTGGAAGTTGTCGTGCTCGCCGTTCCAGTGCAGCGGCTGCGTCTTCGTGGTGTGACGGCCGACGAGCGTCGGGGTCTGGCGCGCGCCATCCGGGAACATCCACACGTGGCCGTCGTCGCGGCCCTCGAGGTGGCAGGTGCTGCACGCGACGTGCGTCGTCGCGCTCGACATCTGGGTGCTCATCGCGTCGAAGAAGAACCGGCGCCCGATGACCGCGTCCGCGTCGAGCGTGTCCTTGAGACCCACGTCGATGGTCTTCTTCACCACGACGTCGCTCATCGGGCCGCCCTGGTCGTTGCCCAGGCGGACGATCTTGTGATCGAACTGGTTGTACACGTACGCGCGGCGACCATCGCGGGTGAGCGCGATGCCGTCGGCGCCCGAGTTCAACGCCGGGTTCTCGCTGACCGACACCACCGCGCGGAACGAGTTGCCGCTGCGGTTGAAGTCGTTCGCCTCACCGTCGGCCGCCTGGCGGCGCCAGACCGGCATGACCGCGACGTTCGAGGTCTCTTTGTTGACGACGTACAACCAATCCCCGGAGGGGTCGATGGCCGCAGCCGACGGGCCCTGCACCGCCTGCGTCGAGACGGCCGGGCCGCCGAAGCCGCTGAACGTCGAGATGCCCATCGTGGTCGGCGGATAGTCGACCTCGGTCGCGTTCATGCCCGTCGAGGCGCAGTTCGTCAGGTCGTCGGTCTTCGGCGCCGTGGCGTTCGCGCCGGTGTCCATCGTCACGATGCCGGCGGTGGCGACCGCGCCGATGTTGCAGGGGCCGCCCGCCGAGTAGTAGCCGCCCGAGCTCGACGGCCGGCGCGTGATCTCGTCCTCACGCGCGAACACCGTCGGCACGAAGGCGCGGGTACCGTCCGGCGTCACGACGACGTCGGTCATCGCGCGCGCCTTGAAGCTCGAGAACGAGCCGCCGAACGAGCTCGTCCCGTCGGGGTTCGAGACGCGCGTGCGGTTGACGTTGTCGTAGAGGCCGGTCGTGCCGCCGTTGATGACCTCGCCCGTCTTGAGGTTCACCTCGACGACGTCGGCGCCCTTCTCGTTGCCGCGGTACTGCGTGATGAGCGCCTTCTCGTTCGACACGAGCGCGATCGAGCGCGGCTCGGCGCCGACGTTCGTCTCGTACTTCACCTCGAGCGTCTCGGTGTCGATCGCCTGCAGGATGCCGTGATCCGACGTGTCCTTCGCGGTCGCGCTCACGACGTAGAGCGTCTTGCCGTCGAAGCTGACCGCCATGCCCGTCGGGTCGGCGCCGGTGGCGATCTCCGTCGAGGGCGCACGCTCGCCGGCGCGGATCACCGAGACCGAGCGGCTGCCGCGGTTCGCGACGTACAGCGTGTCATCGGAGCCGACCGCGAGGCGCATCGGGCGCGCGCCGACCTTCACGTCATAGAGCTTCGTGTCCGTCGTGGTGTCGATGACCGAGACGACGCCGTTGTCGCTGTCCGCGGCATACAGCCGCGAGTCGTCGGTCGAGAGCGCCAGCGAGCCGGAGGCCGTCGAGTTTCGCTGTTGCTGCGTGCTGCCGCAGCCCGTCGTGACCAACGCCGCCACCGCTCCGCCAACCATCAGTCCCTTTTTCAGCCAACCCATCGAACGCCTCCTTGTGCTGCATGAAGTGCTGACAGCTACCCCTGACGTGCGCGTCGCGCCGAAGCCGGGACGGCGCGCGTCAAACGACTGAATTGTGGCCTTATTCAACCCCAGGCCGTTCCTAATGTGCAGCCCCTGTGCCTTAGGTCCACTGAATCGACCTGAATCTCTGGTCTTAGTTGCCGGCCTACATCACCCCGATCGGGTTCCGCCCTTAGACGATTGCCCTTCCAACTTCCGGCCAGTACACCGTCCCGTCGATGGCCCGTGGAGAGCCGATCGAGCTCTTGTCGTTCCGGCGCACCTTTGCGCTGCTGATTCTGCTGGTCGTGGTGCCGTCCGCGGGACTCTCTGGTTTCGGCGTCCTCGCGATCATCAACGAGCGCGCCGCCGTCGAAAAACGGCTCGAGGCGGTCTGGACCGGCCGGCTCGCCACCATCGCCCAGCGCCTCGCCACCTCGCTCGGCACGGTGCTGGTGCGCGTCAGCGACAAGGGCCTCGAGCTCGAGACGCGCTCAGGTGAGCGCCTGTCCGACACGGGCTTCGTGCTCGGACCGGGCGGGTTCACCAGCGACGATCGCCGGCTCGAGGCCGCGCTGGGGCCGCTCGCCAGCGAGCTCGCCGACCTCCCCGAGCGGACGATCTTCTTCTCCGTCACCACGCCGCAGCGCACCTGGCTGCTCGCCGCCCAGAAGCGCGGCGCCGGCGTCGTCGGCACCAGCATCGCGCCGCGCGTGCTCGACAACCTGATCTCCGAGGCCGCCACCGGCGTGGCGCCGGCCTCCGAGCCGGCGACGTTCGCGCTGCGCCCCGTCAAGCGCGACGTCCAGGAAGGCGGAGGCCTCATCGGCCGCATCGCCGCCGGCGTCGCCGACGTGAAAGAGGGCGTGCTCGGCCCGCGCGAGCTCGCGAGCCTCGTGCTGCCGACGCCGCTCCACGACTTCCGCATGGTCGCGCTCGCGGTCGGCGAAGACCCCGTCGTCCAGAACAGCGCCCGCAACCGCACGCTCTACGGAGTCCTGCTCGGCGTCTTCTACCTGACGCTCGCGATCGGAGTCGTCTACACGGGCCGCACGCTCTACCGCGAGGCGAGGCTGTCGCGGCTGAAGACCGACTTCGTGTCGCTCGTCAGCCACGAGCTGCGCACTCCGCTGACGTCGATTCGGCTCTTCATCGAGACGCTCGAGATGGGCCGCGTGCAGGACCAGGCCCAGCAGAAAGAGGTGCTCGGCATGCTGTCGAAAGAGACCGCGCGCCTCTCCGCGATGATCGAGGGCGTGCTCGACTGGGCGCGCATCGAGAGCGGCCGGAAGAGCTACGACCGCAAGATCGTGCCGGTGAACGACGTCGCCCAGGCCGCGCTCGACGCGTTTCGCACGCAGCGCATGGGCGCGAAGATGTCGCTCGACGTGCAGCTCGGCGAGAACCTGCCCGAGGTCGAGGTCGATCGCGACGCCGTCGCGGGCGCCCTGCTCAACCTGCTGCAGAACGCGTGGAAGTACAGCGGAGAGGACAAGCAGATCGCGCTGACCGTTCAGCCCGAGGCGCGCGGCGTGCGCATCGACGTGCGAGACAACGGCATGGGCATCCCGCGCTCGGAGCGGAAGAAGATCTTCGACCGGTTCTACCGGGTCGACAACCTGCTCACGCGCCAGACCGAGGGCACGGGCCTCGGGCTTTCGATCGCGCAGCGCATCGTGCAGGCGCACGGCGGGCGCATCTCGGTGGAGAGCGAGCCCGGGAAGGGCTCGACGTTCTCGGTGTTCCTCCCAGCAGCGAGGGCCAACCATGGGTGAGAAGCAGCGGATTCTCGTCGTCGAGGATGACCTGTCGATCCTCACCGGCGTGTCGATGAACCTGAGGTTCGAGGGCTACGAGGTCGAGCAGGCCCAGGACGGGAAGACGGGCCTGCAGAAGGCCATCGACCTGTCCCCCGATCTCATCGTGCTCGACATCATGCTCCCGCAGATGAACGGGCTCGAGGTGATGAAGGAGCTGCGCGCCCGCGGCCGCGAGACGCCCGTCATCGTGCTCTCGGCCCGCGGCCAGGAGCCCGACAAGATCCTCGGCCTCAACCTCGGCGCCGACGACTACGTGGTCAAGCCGTTCGGCCTGCAGGAGCTGCTCGCGCGCATCAAGGCCGTGCTGCGGCGCCAGTCGCGCGAGCAGGAGCCCGTCGCCTTCGACGACGTGAAGGTCGACCTCGCCGCCCGCACCGTCACCAAGGCCGGCCAGCCGGTGTCGCTCACCGCGCAGGAGCTCAAGCTCTTGTGCCACTTCGCCTCGAACCCCGGCCGCACCTTCAGCCGCGACGAGCTGCTCGCCGCCGCGTGGGGCTACGGCTACGAGGGCACGACGCGCACGGTGGACAACTTCGTGTCTCAGCTGCGCGGGCGCTTCGAGAAGGACGCGAACCAGCCGCGGCACTTCGTCACCGTGCGCGGCATGGGCTACCGCTTCGACCCGTGATCACTTCAGGCCGTCGCGGATCCGCGCGAACAGCCCGTTCACCGTCAGGAAGATCATCTCGACGTCCCCGAAGCGGACCTTGGTCTCGTCGGTGACGCGCGCGCGCTCGTTCGGCGCGAGCTTGAGCGGGCCCACCCACGTGCCGTTCTTCGACTCGGCGTCGACGACGTTCCAGTCGCCGGTGCGGGCGTCCTTCTGAAAGTACGCGTGGAAGCGGCTCACCGAGGCGTCGTCGATCACGACGTCGTTGGTGTCGATGCGGCCCACCGTCACGCCCATCGCGAACGCGTTGGCCTTGCCCGGCACCTTCTTGAGCTCGAACAGCACCGGCTCTCCGGCGCGAGGCTCTTTGAGCGCGGCGCCCGACGCGGTCCCCATCCACGCCTCGTCGCCGTGCGCGGTCATGGGGAGCTCCCAGTACAAGAGCGGGGCGTCGATCGACTTCCTCAGCAGCTCCGCCTCCGTCAGATAACGGCGGCAGTAGTAGGAGAAGCCGGTGGGCACGGTCGGCGGCCACATTAAGATGGCTCCATGCACCGGCGCTACACCATCCATCGAGACGGAGATCTCCTCGTCGAGGACCTCGACGAGCACGGCAAACCCATCGATCCGGAGCCGGTCCCTCCCGAAGATCGCCTGCCCCTCGAGGTCGTCGTGCTCGCGCCCGACGACGTCGACTCACGCGCGGCGCTCATCGATCTGCTCGAGCTCGCGCACGAGATGGAGTCGAACCCCGACGAGCAGAAAGCCGCCCAGGCGAAGGGTCACAAGCTCAACGTGATCAGCTGACCCGAGCGCGGCCGCAGTCGGCCGACAGCCGCGCGACCCGAAGCTCAGCCGGCGATGTGCAGCCGCTGAAAGTCGCTGGCCTTCAGCGCCACGGGCGCGGGCTTGAACGCTTCGAAGCCGTCGCGGAAGTACGTGTTGAACTTCTGCTCGACCTTCTTCGCCTCCGAGGCCCGGAACGACGTGCCTTCGGTGGCCGCCTGGAACTGCGCCTTGAAGTCCTTGCTCGCGAGCCAGTTGTCGACCTGCGACGAGCCGTTCGAGAACGTGTCCCGATACCGGCGCTCCTGCAGGACGTTCTGAACTTCGGTCGGGGCGACGTCGATGCGCTCCAGCAGGCGCTGGGCGCGATTGACGATGTCGAGCAGCCCCTTTCCGACTTTCATCACTCCCATTGTCGCGACATGTGGGAGTCGAGTTGCGCACCCCGCGCAAGACGAAAAGCTCAGTCGTTCTGGGCGCCTGCGGCTATCCAGTCGCGGACGAGCTGGATGCGGGCCGGCTCGAGGACGTCGCCGGTGTTCGGCATGCGCATGCCGGCGGCGGGCATGTCCTTCGAGATCTTCTCGAACAGGTACGACTCGTCGGGCTTGCCCGGCACCACGAGCAGGCGCGTGCCCCCGTCCACCCCGGTCGCGGCGACATTGACGAGCTTCGCGTGTGACGGCGACTCGAGGTTGAGCCCGTTCGCCCCCACGCCGCGGTGACACGCCGCGAAGTTGCAGCTCACGTTGAACACCTCGCTCTGCACCCGGCCGAGCGTCGGCGGCTGCGCGGGTCCGCAGCCGAACAGCACGCCGATCAGGAGCAGCCGCCGCATCAGTTGTTGTAGATGAGCTCGAACAGCACGAGGCGATCGACCTGAGCGCCCGCGGTGATCTCGAACTCGTTCGTCCGCGGCAGCGTCACCGGGTCGCCGGTGTCCGGGTCCTTCATCGCCGCGCCGTTGCCGTCGACGTCGAAGAAGCCGAGGAACACGTACTTGCCAGGCTCGAGCTCCTTCGTGACGAAGTCCTTCGCGCTCACGCCCGTTCGAACGTCGACGCCCGCAACCTCGACGAACTGGAACTCCATCGCGTCGGAGCGCGGGCCGGTGATGGACACGTCCTCGACCAGAAAGACGTTGCCGTAGATGGTGCCCATGAGCGGGTCGGTCAGCGACGAGCTCATCTTCGCGTTGTCCGCGACCTGGAACCGGAACCTCGCCGTCCCCGTCTTCGGCGCGCCGGGGCCGCACGCAGCGGCCGCCAGCGCGAGGAGCGACATCGATAGCGCGCGCATCACTCGGTCACGCCGACGTTGCAGACCCACGAGTCCTTCGTGCCCGCGAGCAGGCCGAAGCTCGCGCACATCTCGTGCGGGAACGTGAGCGTCTTGTCGCTGCTGTTCGTCCACGTGCAGCTGGTGCGCAAGATCATGCCCGCCTTCACCTTGATCGGCGTCGACATGAACAGCTCGACCGGCGGCGCGTCGCGGTAGTCCGGCTTCCACGCGTCGACCTGGTATCTGGTCACCAGGCTGTTCACGTCGGCGCCGAGCTGCGTGAACATCTTCATGCCGTTCTCGTGCATGTGCCCGCCGAGCAGCAGCAGGTCAGCGTCCTGCTTCACGGTGCAGTCGAACGTGGTCGTGAACTCGGCGGCGCGCGGCGGGACCTCGAAGTTGCCGATGTTGAGGCCGAACGGCGCGACCCAGCGCGTGATCTCGCTCTGCGGCTTGATGCCGATGCGGATCACGTCGCGCACGAGGATCGGCTCGGTGCTCGTGTTCACGTAGTGCATCTGGATCACGAGCGGCTTGTTCGCCGGCAGCGGCGTGCCCGAGCCCTCGGGCAGATCCATGATCGCGAACGGCTCGAAGTCCTTCATCGTCGAGATGTCGGTGCAGTCGTACGTCGTGCCCTCGGGCTTCGGCTTCTTCGAGCCGAGCAGGATCACGTGGTGGCCGAACTTCCCCTGGCGGGCGTCGACCTTCCACATCGCGGCGTCTTCGCCGTGGTACACGAAGTCGGTGCAGAACATCTTCTCTTCACCGGGCTCGATGATCTGCTCCGTGGTGACGAGATCGTACATGCCCTGCTCCGGCGCCGGGACCTCGACGCGAAGGTCGCGGGCTTTCGGCCCACCGCAGGAGAATGACGAGAGCACAGCCACTGCCACTGCGAGTGCGGTCGGAACGAGACGCAACTGCATGTCGAGGGCTCCTTGCTTTGGGCCTTCTCCCCTATCGAAGGCTTCGGCGCCGCCCGTCTAACATCTGGCGCGTCAGGTCGGCAACCGGACGCCGACGATGGCGCCGCCGCCGTCGCGATTGGTCGCAAACGCCTCGCCGCGGTGCGCCTGCGCGATGCGCTGCACCAGCGCCAGGCCCAGGCCCAGGCCCTCGCCGCGCGTGTCGCTGCCCTCGCGGAACGGCTCGAACATCTTCCCCGCGTCACCGTTGAGGCCCGGCCCTCGGTCGTGCACCGCGAACACGATCTTGCCGGGCTCGTCGCGGACCTCGAGCTTCTCCGCCCCGCCGGCGTGCTTGCGCGCGTTCTCGAGCAGGTTCGCGAGCGCGCGCGCGAGCAGCGTCGGGTCGACCTTGATCGTCTTCGCCTGCGTCTTCAGGTCCAGCCTCGCCGGCTCGAGCCCCGCCCGCTCCACCGCGCGCGACGCCGCGTCTTTCACGTCGACGTCGCGAAGGTTCAGCGCCTCGAACTCGACGCGCGAGCTCGCGAGCAGCTCGCCGACGAGCGCGTCCATCTCGACCACCTCGCGGTCGATGTCGTCCCAGGTCTTCGGCGTGGGGCCGTTGTCGCGGCCGAGCTCGCTGATGATCCGCACGCGCGCCAGCGGAGTTCGCAGCTCGTGCGACACCGCCGCCAGCAGCTCGCGCTGCTGCGAGATCTGCTTCTCGATCTTCGCGGCCATGTCGTTGACCGCCTCGCTCACCACGCCGATCTCGTCGGGCTCGTAGCAGCCGACCTTGCTGCGCGCGCTGTAGTCGCCCGCGCCGATGCGCTTCACCGTCTCGGTCAGCTCGTCGAGCGGGCGAGCGATGCGGCGCGCGATCTTCCCCGACGCCGCCGAGAGGATCATCGCCGCCACGAACAGCACGATCGCCGCCGTCAGCGGGTTGAACGGAGCGTGCCGCCGGTGCGTGAAGCACGCGTGCGCCGTGCCCACCAGCGCGCCGCCGCGCGTGATCGGAAAGCTCATCACCCCGCGCTCGCACGCGTCTCCGACGCGCGTCAGCACCGCTCCACCGGGCGCGCGCACCTCGACGTTCACGTCGAACGCGTCGGCGGCAGAGCGGATCTTCCGCTCGCGCTCGACCGGGTCGTCCCAGCTCGTCGCGAGCTCGTTCGAGACGAAGCGCGCGACCGGGTCGTACCAGCGGGCCTGGCCGCCGCCCACGTGCCACATCACCGCGAACGTCGCGGCGACCGCGCCCACCGTCACGAAGATCGTGGCGACGAACCACCAGAAGATGCGCCGGCGCAGCGAGCTGCGGATGTGCCGCCCCACCGGCCCCATTCGCTTCCAGCGGCGGTGGCGGTGGTGGTGGTGCGGGTGCACCGCCTCACTCCTTCGCCAGCACGTAGCCGACGCCGCGCACCGTCTTGATCAGCTTCGGCGGATCATCGCCGAGCTTCGCGCGCAGGTGGCTGATGTGGACGTCGACGGTGCGCTCGCCGACGACGACGTCGCTGCGCCCCGCTTCTTTCAGCAGCGCGTCACGGGGAATGACGCGCCCCGGTCGCCTCAGCAGCGCCACGAGGATGTCGAACTCGAGGCCGGTGAGCTCCACCGCTTTGCCGGCGACCGTCGCGACCCGCGAGCTCACGTCGACGGCGATGTTGCCCACCGACAGCTGCTGCGCCACGACGTCGGGGCGCGAGCGCCGCAGCACCGCCTTCAGGCGCGCGAGCAGCTCGCGCGGTGAGAACGGCTTGGCCACGTAGTCGTCGGCGCCCAGCTCGAGCCCGACCACGCGGTCGGTCTCGTCGCCGCGCGCGGTGAGCATGATGACGGGCACGTTCGACTTCGCGCGGACCCGCTTCACCACCTCGAGCCCGTCCATGCCCGGCATCATCACGTCGAGCAGCACCGCGTCGAAGGCGCCCTGCTCGAGCGCCGCCAGCCCGCGCGGCCCATCGGCGGCGTGGCTCAAGGACACTCCGTTCTGTTCGAGGTAGCTCGAGAGCAGCTCGGGGAGCCTTGCGTCGTCGTCGATGAGCAGCACGCGGGAGGCCAAGTCGCTCACGACTCTACTCTTGCGCGGTGGGCTTCGCCGCAGGCTTCTCCGGCGACGGCGGTTGGACGATCACCGTCGGCGCCTGGGCGGCAGGAACCGCCTGCGGCTGCACGATGATGATCTGCGGCACGAGCTGCTGCTGCGGAGCCGGAGCAGGCGCCGGCGCGGGGGCCGGTGCCGGCGCCGTCACCACCGGCGCGACGGGAGCCGGCCGGTCCCAGCGCTGCGACCAGCGGCTGTCGCAGCCGCCCTCATACCCGTGGTGCCAGCGGTGGCGGGCCCCCGCGATGGCCGAGCCGTAGCCGGCGATGACTCCCAGACCCAACAGAACGATCAGTGGCTTTCTCATGGCGGCGTCCTTTCAGAGGTTCACGGCGTGGCGGTGGTGACCGAAGTGGCGACCGTGATGGCCGCCGTAGCCGCAGCCGCCGCCGCCGAAGCCGCGCGGGCCGAACTCGAGCAGATCACCCGCGACGGCGCGCTGCTCGGGCGTGAGCGCCTCGTGGATCTTCTGCATCCCGGCGATCGCCACCTTCTTCAGCTCTTCGAACGCGCTCTGCTGCTTCTCGAACTGCTCGCGCACCGACTCGGTGTCGAAGTGCTCACCGCGAACCGAGCGCGCGAACGTCTGACGGGCGCGGAAGAGCTCCTCGCGGATCGCGCGGGCCTTCTCCTGCAGCTCGTCGAAGGTCTCGGTGATCACCTTCTCCTGGCCAGGAGTGGTGTCGAGCCTCTGGAAGAGGCGGCGCAGCATCCAGCGGCGGCCGGCGTCTTGGCCCCAGCCGCCACCGTAGCCCCACCGCCGACCGCCCCTGACCACCTTCACGAGCGCGATCAGGCACACCGTACCGAAAATGAATCCGAACATGGTTCTCAGCTCTCCTCTTCTGCGTTGGCGAAAGGCCGTCATGGCCGCCGCGTCTACGAAGGGAGAGTAGGAACCGCGTGTGAAGCGCTCTGAGGGGCCCGCGTGAAGAAGCGTTAAGTCGCTTCGTGGCTCACGGCGCCGACGAACTTCGCCTCGCCGAGCAGCTCGAGGGTGCGACGACCGGTGTCGATGTCGGCCTGCTTGAGCTCGACGGTGAGCAGCGCGGCGTCGGCCGCGAGCGCGACGGGGATGCCCGCCGGGTTCGAGATGACGCTGTCGAGCACGACGATGGCGAGGCCACCCTGCGCGACGTGGCTGGTCATCTCGATGATGAGACGCGACGCGCCGGCGAGATCGGTGCCCGAGGCGTCGATGAGCTTGATGCTGCTGTCCTTCTGAAGAGCCGCGACCCGCGCGAGCGCCTTGGCGATCGGCTCGGCCGAGCCACCCGGGTGCGACGGGAGCACGGCGAGCGAGCTCCACTCTTTCTTCAGGGTGGCGAACCAGAGCCGCTGCACGTCGGTCGACGGCAGATCGGCGGTGATGGGCATCGAAGCTGCTGCTGCTGAATTCATGAACCCTCCGTAACGGCCCTCACTGCACGGGTGAACTCCGCGCGAGTGAAGGGTTTAATCAGGTATAAACGCGCGCCCAGCTCTTCTGCATGGGCGCGGTCTTCCGGTAACGACCGCGCGGACATCATGAGCACGGGCGTCGAGCTCATCTCCTCTTTGCGGATGAACTCGAGCACGTCGTAGCCGGACGACTCGGGGAGCATCAGGTCGAGGACGACGAGGTCGAACTTCTGCTCGCGCAGTGCGGCCATGGCCTTGCGGCCGTCGCTGGCTTCGCTGACCTGGTACTTGATGAGCTCCAGGTAGCCGCGGACCATCTTGCGCAGCGGTGGATCGTCTTCGACGACCAGCGCGAGCTTGTTCAAGTCTGGCCTTCCACGCGCAGGGTGAGTGCCAGGCCGACGATCCAGTTGTGCACGACTCCGCCGTCAATCATGTACAGCGAGTCTAGGCCGTACGCCTCAAGACGCCAGTACCGCGGAGCCTGGTAGCCCGCGCGCGCGTCGATCGCGAACGTGACGATGTCGGGAAGCCCGCCGTTGGCGGTCGACTGCACGCCGCGGACGGCGACCGGCGACAGCGACATCGCGGCGCTCGCACGCGTGCTGACGATCCACCGTTCTCGGAACGTGTACGCGAGCGTCGTGAAGAGCTCGCCGCGGTTGAACGCCGCGACGACGTAGCGGTCGATGAACGGCGCGACGCGGACGCCGGTGTCGAGGTTGACCACGTGCCGCGCGCTGCCGGTGCGGTGGCGGATCACGGCGTCTCCGCCGGGAGCGAACGTCGTGCCCTGCACCCGCGTCGGGGTCTGATCCACCGCTCCCTCGGGCGCGGGCTGCAGATATGACGAGTAGAACGCGCCGACGAGCAGGCCGAGCTCGAGCGCGGTCGACGCGATGATCTGCCGGCGCCACCGCTGCGCCGCGTTGGCGATCGTGAACATCGCCTGCTCGCCCGGGAAGTTCGAGTGCCGGCCGTCGACCTGGGTGATCAGCATGTCGACCGGAGTGAGCTGGTAGTCGAGGCGCGCCTGCGTGCGGTACGACTGCTGCGTGGGCAGCACGAGCCGCGCGCCCTGATCGAGGCCGGAGCTGTAGTTGTAGCCGACCGAGGTATCGAGCTGCATGACCCGGTTCAGCGGCCACAGCACGCCGCCGTTGAAGTCGAGCGACGTCTGGTAGATCTGCCCGGTGGTGAAGCCGACCGCGTTCACCCCGCCGGGGACGGTCGAGTCGCCTCCGGTCGGCGGTGGGGGAACCGCCGTGACGTCGCCCGTGCTGCGGCCGGCGGCCAGGTCGACGCGGCCGATGTACAGGTTCTCGAGCAGATACGGCGACGGGCGACCTTCGCGCGACCACCGCGCCTCGAACGACTGCGAGTGGTTCACCTCGGTGCGCCGGTACCCGTACTGCTGGTCCCCGACCTGGTAGGACTCGTTCGAGTAGTACTCGCGCATGCGAATCGTCGGCGAGTAGCTGAGGGCGATGCGGCCGCCGAGGTTGTCCACCGCGCCGAAGAGCGACGGGGTGACCTCTGCGTCGCTCGCGGCGCCAGCGCCCTGCGCGGACGTCGAGTCGGCTCCGGTTGCGGTGCGCGCACGGGACTCCACGCGCGCCGACGCCGTGCCGGTGAAGCGCGCGTCAGTGAGGACGAGCGCAGCTGCTGCAGCAAGGGCGATCATGGCTCACTCCACCAGGAGCACGTCGCCCTGACGCAGCTTGAAGGCCGCGCCCTTGCCCTGTGCTTCAGTCAGCTTGTCGTAGTCGAAGCGGATGCGCTCGGGCTTGCCGCCGTCCGCCGGAGTCCGCAGGACGAACAGCGACTTCGTCGCGAAGTTCGTGAACCCGCCCGCCGCGGCGATCGCCTGCAGCACGCCGGCGTTGGGATCGAGCGTATAGATGCCGGGCCGCGGCACCTCGCCGAGCACCGACACCGGCACCTGGCGAATCTCCTCGAGGGAGATGGTGACGACCGGGTTGTTGATGAAGTCCTTCAGCCGGGTCTGCAGCTGGGCGGACAGCACGACCGGCGTGAAGCCGGCGGCGGTCACGTCGTTGAGGAACGGCAACGAGATCTTCCCGTCGGCACGAACGCGGCTGCGCGCGGACATGCTCTCCTGTCCGAAGACGCGGACGTTGACGAGATCTCCCTGGCGGATGACGTATTCGCCGTCCGGCTGGGCTTCTTCCTTGTAGTCATCGACCCAGGTGTAGCTGCTGGGATCGTGGCGACAAGCCCCTCCGAGTACGGCGAGCGCTGTAATCAATGCGGCTCGCTTCATGGCCTGTGGAACTAACAGGCGCGTTCGCGGCCTCACAACTCGAAGCGAGCGCGTTACCGAGGCGTTGCCTGCCGCTGACGACCCGCTGCCGTGCGTTACCGACACGTCGCCTCAGCTCGCGCCGCGGCCCGTCAACACGACGGGAACCGTCTTCAAGATGAGGTTGATGTCGTTCTTCAGCGACCAGTGATCGATGTACTGCATGTCGAGGTACATCCACTCCTCGAAGGAGATCTGGTTCCGCCCGCTGACCTGCCAGATGCAGGTGAGGCCGGGGCGCACCGAGAGGCGCCGGCGCTGCCAGGCCTCGTACTTCGCGACCTCGGGGGCGATCGGCGGGCGCGGGCCGACGACGCTCATGTCTCCGCGCAGCACGTTGATGAGCTGCGGGAGCTCGTCGATCGAGAACTTGCGGATGAAGCGACCGATGCGCGTCACGCGCGGGTCGTTCTTCATCTTGAAGACGACGCCGCCGCCCATCTCGTTCTGCTTCGCGAGCGCGGCCTTGAGCTCTTCCGCGTTCACGACCATCGAGCGGAACTTGAGCATGTTGAACGGCTTGCCGTGCAGGCCGACGCGCTGCTGCTTGAAGAGCACCGGGCCGCGGCTGGTGAGCTTGATGATCGCCGCGACGACGGCGAACAGTGGCAACAGCACCCACAGCGCCGCAGCGCTGGCGACGATGTCGAACAGGCGCTTCAGCGCGAGCTGCGTGGGCTTCGCGTCGACGGAGACGTAGTGGATGTAGCCGTCTGCGACGGCCTGACCGGCGGCCGGGCGCGCGCGGTCGAGCCGGAAGCTGTACGCCGGCAGCGCGAACGGCATGCCGAATTTCTCGCAAACCTTGATGGCAGCCTGCATTGCTTCGGCATGCCGAAGATTGTTTCCGGCGATGTAGACCTCTTCGACCGGCAGCGTACGGAGGATGCCCTCGAGCTCGCCCGCCGTGCCGAGGAAGCTCGCCGCAAGATTGTCAGGGCGCGACTCATCGTCGAAGCGCAGGAAGCCCGCCACGCGGCGCTTGCCCCGCTTGATGATGTCCTCTGCGGTGATGCGGCCCATGGGGCCGGTGCCGATGATCAGGACGTCATCGAGCGGAGCCTCACGGCGGCCGAGCACGCGGAACACCGCCAGCCGCAGCAGCAGGGGTACTGGCATTAGCGTCACCAGGAACAGCGACAGGCGCGGCAGCGTCGCGTTCGGCGGCGACCAGATCTGAACGAGCGCGAGGATCGTGGTGACCGCGAGCACCAGGATGCTGGAGAGCGCGACGTCGTCCATCACCGTGCGCTCGGCCCACGGGTCGTAGTGGCGAAGCGCGGTTCCGGTGATCAGCCAGACGAAGGTGGCGGCGACTCCGAACCAGACGAGCTCAGGGCCCCGGGTGGCGAACGTCCCCGTCCAGAGGGTGGAGAGGACGAGCGCAGCCAGCAACCACGCCAGGTCGACGAAGAGGTTCAGCTTGGATGAGAGGCCGGGCGCGAGGCGGCCGAGCACGTTGTTCATGAAGGGGCGGGACATTATCTGAAATGCCAACCCATGGTTTCTTCTCGAAACTTGGGTAGACAGGGAGGGTGCTACCGGTGAGGCGGCTGAGGGTCGGGGAGATTGCCATAGACGTCGTGGGCTTCGATGGGGCGGTGGAGGCGGTCATCGAGCTCGCCAGGGCCGGCGCGGGCGGTTACGTGGTGACCCCCAACATCGACCACGTGGTGCTGGCGGAGCAGAACGCCGAGTTTCGGGCAGCTTACGCGGGCGCCGCGCTGTCGACGGTCGACGGGATGCCGCTGGTCTGGGCGTCCCGGATGCTGGGCTGCCCCCTGCCCGAGAAGATCTCCGGCTCCGATCTCATCCTCCCCGTCATGGAGCGCGCCGGCCGCGAAGGCCTGCGCGTCTACCTGTGCGGCGCCGGCCCGGGGGTCGCCGAGAAGGCCGGCCAGGAGCTCGCCCGCCGGTACGGAGTGAACATCGTGGGCTGGGACTCGCCCATGTTCTCAGCGTCGCCGACGGAGGAAGAGGCGGCGCCGGTGCTCGAGAAGATCCGCGCGGCGAAGCCGCACCTGCTCTTGATGGCGATGGGGGCTCCGAAGCAGGAGATCTTCATGCACAAGTTCGAGAAGCAGTACGCGCCGGCGGTCGCGCTCGGCATCGGCGCATCGCTCGACTTCATCGCCGGCACCGTGAAGCGCGCGCCGAAGTGGATGGCGGACAACGGCCTCGAGTGGGCGTACCGGCTGTCGCGCGAGCCGAAGCGGCTGTGGCGGCGGTACCTGGTCAATGATCCGCAGTTCCTCTTCATCCTCGCGAAGACGATGGCGCGGCCGAAGGAAGAGCGGCTCGCGTGGCGCTGAGCTGAGGCGTTGCTACAAGCAGCGCATTGCTCCCTGCTTCGACGACCGCTGAGCTGCTCGAGACGGCGTGGGCGCTGCCGGTGGCGCGGCTGTACTCGCCGCTGTTGTCGCAGAGCTTCCGCGCCATCTGCGGGCCGACGAGCGTGGCCAACGTGCTGCGCTCGATGAACGTGCAATGCGGGCGGAACCCGCTGCGCGGGTTCGGCGGGCGGCCGATGAGCCTCGACCAGATCGTCAGCGAGTCGGCCGAGGTGGTGCCGGCCGGCTGGAGCGTCCGCGCAGTGCGGCCTGCGACCGTCGATGCGTTTCGCGCGGAGCTGCCTGCGTTGAACGACGCGCGGCGGCGGTACGTCTGCAACTTCTCGCGCGCGCCGCTGTTCGGCCGCGGCGGCGGGCACCACTCTCCGCTCGGCGGCTGGCTCGAGGCCGAAGATCTCGTCTTCGTGCTCGACGTGAACGCGGGCTTCGGTCCGTGGCTCGTCCGCCCCGAGCGGCTGTTCGAGGCGATGAACACGTCTGCGGGTGGAGGCGTGATGCGTGGCCTCGCGCGGTACGAGTTGCAGTAGGGTCCTGAAGCCTCATGCGCGCGGTGCTCCAGCGGGTGCTCTCGGCTTCGGTGACCGTCGACGGCCGCGTGACCGGAGAGATCGGCCCGGGGCTGCTCGTGCTGCTCGGCGTCGGCAAGGGCGACACCGACGCCGACCTCGAGTGGATGGCCGACAAGATCGCCGGCATGCGGATCTTCGAAGACGAGGCGGGGAAGATGAACCGCTCGCTGCTCGACACCTCGAAGGCGATGCTCTGCGTCTCGCAGTTCACGCTCTACGCCGACACGCGCAAGGGCCGCCGGCCGTCGTTCATCGACGCAGGCCCGCCCGAAGAGGCGAAGGTCATGTACGCGAAGTTCTGCGAGCGCTCGCGCGGCCTCGGGCTCACCGTCGCCGAGGGCATCTTCGCGGCGGACATGAAGGTCGCGCTCGTGAACGACGGGCCGGTGACGATCTGGCTCGACAGCGCGGCGAGGACCGCCTCGTCAGGAGACAGTCCGTAGCGCCACCGCTCGAGCCCACTAGAAGTACTTCGTGAGATCCATGCCCGTGTACAGCGACGCCACCTCGTCGGCGTAGCCGTTGAACGGCAGCGTCGGGCGGCGGCGCAGCTCTCCGATGCGGCGCTCGCTCTCCTGCGACCAGCGGGGGTGATCGACCTTGGGGTTCACGTTCGCGTAGAAGCCGTACTCGTCGGGCGCGACGAGGTTCCACGTCGTCTTCGGCTCGTCGCGCACGAGCTCGATCTTCACGATCGACTTGATGCCCTTGAAGCCGTACTTCCACGGCACGACCAGCCGCAGCGGCGCGCCGTTCTGGTTCGGCAGCGCCTTGCCGTAGAGGCCGGTCGCGAGCAGCGTCAGCGGGTGCATCGCCTCGTCGAGCCTCAGGCCCTCGACGTACGGCCACGGCAGCGAGCGCGTCTTCTGTCCCGGCATCTGCTCTGGGTCGAGCAGCGTCGTGAACGCGACGTACTTCGCGTTCGAGGTCGGCTCGACGCGCTCGAGCAGCTTGCGCAGCGGAAAGCCGAGCCACGGCACCACGATCGACCAGCCCTCGACGCAGCGCATGCGGTAGATGCGCTCCTCGGGAGGGAACCGCGAGACGAGCTCGTCGACGTCGACGACCTGCGGCCTGGCCACCTCGCCGGCGATCTGCACCGTCCACGGCCGCGGGCGCAGCGTCTTCGCGTTGAGCGCGGGGTCCCCCTTGTCGAGGCCGAACTCGTAGAAGTTGTTGTACGTCGAGATGTCGCGGAACGAGGTGAGCGCGTCTTCCGGCGCGGCCTGCTTCGGCGCGTCGGCCGGGGTCGACTCGCCGGGGCCCGTCGCGACGGTGCGGCGCGTGAGGCGATCGAGCGCGAAGCTGACAACGGCGGTCGTCGCGGTGAAGAGGCCCATGCGCTTGAGCCACTCGCGGCGGCTCGCGTACAGCTTCTCGTCGGTGGGCTTCTCGTCGGACATCTCGTCCTACGGAAGCTAACGCGATCTGCGGCGCACGAGCACGAGCGCGGCGAGCCCGAAGAGCAACCCCGGCGCGGCGCTGCAGCCGCCGCTCGCCTTCTGCTCGGGCAGCTCGGGCTCGGGCAGCAGCGTGAAGGTGGCCGGCTCGCGCGTGTCGGCGCCGACGACGACGTCGCGGCCCTGCACGAAGTGCCCGCCCGCGGTCACGCGCACGAGGTAGAGGCCGGGCGCGAGGTCGAAGCGGAACGTGCCGTCCATCGCGCTCTGCACGCTGAAGGTGCGGCCGTCGACCGCCGCGACGGCTTCGATGGTGGCGCCCGCAAGCGCTCCGTCGACGGAGAGCGCGAGCCCGTCGATGCCGGTCTCGAACGTCAGCGCGAAGTCGGCGGTCGCGGTGTTGCCGCGCGCGTCGGCGGCCACGAAGCGCAGCGCGTTGAGCCCCGGCTGCAGGCGCACGGTCTGCGAGAACGCCCCGTTCATCACCTGCACCGGCACGGCCGCTCCTCCGTTCACGCTCAGCGTCAGCGAGGCGACGGTGCCCTGCGCATCGCTCGCGGTGCCGGACAGCGTCACCTCGGCGACGCCGACCTTCGCGCCGTCCTGCGGAGAGGCCAGCACGACCTCGGGAGGCAGCGTGTCGGGCATGCCGCTCGCCGAGAGGCCCACCGAGCCCCAGATCGTCTGCCCCGCGGTGACCATGCGCGAGAGCGACGCCGTGCCGAAGCCGGCGGCCGTCGCGACCACCGTGTACGTGCCGGCGGCGAGCTGCGCTTCGTACATGCCGCTCGCGTCCGCGGTGAGCGTCTTGCCCGCGACGGTCACCGTCGCTCCGGCGATGCCCATCGTGAGGTCCGACGGGTTCGCGGGGTTCACCGCGTACACGCGGCCCTTCAGCGTGCCCGTCTGCGCCGGCGGAGTCGTCTGGCCGCAGCCGAACTTCGCGAAGCCCGTCGTCGGAGACTGCGACATCGCGCTCTCGGTCTGCGGGCCCCACTGGCCGTCTTCGTCGATCTTGTTCGCGTTGTTCTTGTTCCACAGCTTCTGGAACGCGAGCACCGAGTTGGAGCCGAGGTTGGGCGCGGCGTTGAAGTCGAAGTGGACGAGGTCTCCGCTGCCGAACCAGGTCCAGCCCTTCGCCTGCAGCTTCGAGATCCAGAAGTTGTACGAGGGCACGTCGATGGCGCGGCCCGACTGGTGGTTGCTCCGGCCCGGCACCGCGGCGGCCTGAATGCCGCACTGGCCGGCGTTGAACCACTTGAGCAAGAGGTACTGCTGCGCGACCGAGCGGTACGCGGAGCTCAAGCTGATGTTCGTGCCCGACGCGGCGACCGCCTGGTGCAGCGCCGCGGCGGCGCCGGGGTTCAGATAAGGCTGCACCGCGTTGCTCAGCGTGATGCCGGGGCCGCGAAAGTCGACCATCGTGTTCGGCTGAATGCAGTTGAGCTCGGCGACGAGCTGCCCGGTGAGACCCGCGACGATCGAGGTGTCGCAGCCGCCGGCCTGGCCCGCGGTGAGCCCCTGCCGCGCGACCTCAGGGTCGTGATCGACGTACGCATCGTCGATGGAGTCGGGCCCGCACGCAGCGAGCACGAGCACAGCCGTCATCACGTGAGCGGGGCGCATGTGGGAGTCAGACTGCCGCGCGCGCATACCACGGATCGAGCCGAAGCCTCGCGTCCGTCACCTCGGCGTGACTGCTAAGCTTTCCCGCCGATGTCCCCCGCAGAGCCCGACCTCGTCATCGGGCAAAAGCTCGGCGATTTCATCGTCGAGGAGCGCGTCGCCCACGGAGGCATGGGCATCGTCTACCGCGCGGTGCAGCCGATGATCGGCCGCAAGGTCGCGGTGAAGGTGCTGCGCCCCGAGATGGCCTCGAACCAGTCGCAGGTCGACCGCTTCCTCGCCGAGGCGCGCGCCATCAGCGCCATCAGCCACCGCGGCATCGTCGACGTCTTCAGCTTCGGCACCCTGCCCGACGGCCGCCAGTACATGGTGATGGAGTTCCTCGAGGGCGAGCCGCTCGACGTCCTCATCTTCCGCGAGGCGCCGCTGCAGCTGCAGCTCGCGCTGCCGCTGTTCGACGAGGTGCTCGACGCGCTGTCCGCCGCACACGGCGCCGGCATCGTGCACCGGGACTTGAAGCCGTCGAACGTCTTCATCGCGCGCCAGACGAACGGCACGAAGGCGGTGAAGCTCGTCGACTTCGGGTTGGCGAAGCAGACTCCGCTCGGCGACGTCGCGAGCGCGCGCGGCGAGCGGGCGTCGCTGGTCGGCGGCACGCCCGAGTACATCTCTCCGGAGCAGATTCGCGGCGAGGTGCCGGTGCCGCAGACGGATCTCTACGGGCTCGGCGTCATGATGTTCGAGGTGCTCACGAAGCGGCTGCCGTTTCAGGGGCCGACGGTCGTGCACACGCTCGAGATGCACGCGAAGCAGCAGCCGCCGCGCGTGCGCACGTTCCGCGGAGACGTGCCGCCCGGCCTCGACGACCTCGTCTTCCGCATGATGTCGAAGCGCGTCGGAGAGCGCCCGACCTCGGCGATGGCCGCGCGGCAGGAGCTGCAGCGCATCATGCGCGAGCTGCAGATCGACGGCTCGCTCGCGCCGCGCGACGCGCCGACACATCCGTCGCTGCCCGAGATTCCGGGCGTCACGGTGCCGGAGCGCCGCGGGCCGCTGCCGCTCAAGCTCGGGCTGCTGGGCGTGGTGATGGCGCTGGCGCTCGCCGGCGCGTGGATGCTGGGCCGCTCGGCGAGCGCTCCGGTGGCCGAGGCGCCGCTCACCGTGCCCGCGCCCGTGCCGAAGCCGCCGCCCGTGCTGGCGCCGCTGCCGAGTCCCCCGCCCGAGGAGCCTGAAGCCCCAGAGGCGGTGGCGCCGTCGGTGCCCGTCGCGAAGTCGCCGGAGAAGCGGAGGCCCTACGCGCAGTGGGAAGCGCTCCCGAGCGCCGAGTGGCTCGCGCGCATCACGCAGCAGCTCGATCGCGCCGAGGCGAAGCTGCGCGCGAGGGCGAAGGCCGAGGGCGAAGAGCCGAACCGCAACGCGCTGACGCTGCTCGGCGTCGTGCGCTCGAAGGCGGCCGAGGCGGCGACGGGCGGCAAGAAAGAGCGCGCCGCGGTGGCGCAGTCGGTCTCCAATTGGGAGCGACAGTTCTTGAAGTAGAGTCGGTGCGCGGTGGTCGCTCACCTCCTCGCTGCGCTGCTCTCCCAGTCTCCGACAGGCGAACCGCAGGTGGCGGTCGTCGTCACGCAGCGCTCGGGCGTGAGCGAAGCGCGGGGCGAGGCGATCGCGACGAAGATCGCCGATGGGCTGTCGGCGCGCGGCGTCTCGCTGGCGGGGACTCCGAAGGAGAGCGCCGCAGCGCTCGCCGCCGCCGGCACGCGCAACCCGGCCGAGTGCCAGGGCAAGCGCGGGTGCGTCTCGGGCCTCGCGCGGCTCCTGCGCGTCTGGGGCGTGGTCGGCGTCGAGCTCGCGGATCTCGACGGCACGCTCGCGGTCCACGTGCAGCTGGTCGACGCCGACGGCGAGCGCCACGCAGAGGTCGATCTCGTCATGCCGACGAAGCGCGCAGAGGCAGAGGTCGGCGGGCAGCTCGGCCCCATCGCGCGGGAGATCGTCGCGAAGCTCGACGCCGAGCGCGCGGCGGCGCAGGCGAAGCCGGTGGAGCCCGCGCAGGCGGTGGCTCCGACGCCGGCGCCTGCTGAGGCCGTGACCGAGCCGGCTCCGGCTCCAGCGAAGCGGTCCGGGCTGCCGCTCGTGCTCACCTTCGGTGGCGCCGCAGCGGCAGCGGCGACGTCGGTCGCCTTCCTCATCCTCGCCGGCAACGCGAAGAGCGAGCTTCAGCAGCACACGTCGACGATGCCCTTCACCATCACGCGCGCAGATGCGCAGAGCCTCGTGCAGCGCGCGAACGACAGCTACACGGTGGCGCTCGCGTGCGGCATCGGAGCCGCCGCGCTCGTCGTGCTCGGCGCCGTGCTGGGGCTCGCGCCATGAGGCGTCTCGCGGCGCTCTTCGCCGTCTGCAGCTTCGCGGCGTGCCGCTGCGTCGAGCTGCCCGAAGGCGAGTACCGCTGCGATCCCTCGACCGGAGGAGACTGCGAGGACGCCGGCGAGGCGGTCGATGCAGGGGCCGACGCGGGCCCGGAGCTCGACGCCGGCGTGGATGCCGGCGGCTTCGTGCTGTCCCCCTGCACCGAGCAGTGGTGCTGGGATCACCCTCGCCCGCTCGGCCGCGTGCATCTGCGCAGCGTGTTCGAGCTGCGGCGCGACGACGTGTGGGCCGTCGGCCACGCGGGCAACGTGCTGCATTACGACGGCGAGGGCTGGCGGCAGGTGCCGGCGAACACGGGCGCGAACCTGTTCGACGTGTGGGGCTTCGCAGATGACTCGGTGTGGATCGTCGGCGCCGCGGGCACGATCCTCGAGTGGGATGGCCAGCGCTTCGTGCGCCACGACGCCGGCGTCGGCAACGAGCTGCGCGCCATCGCTGCGGCGAATCGGCGCAACATGCACGTGTTCGGCTCGAACGGCGCGGTGCTGCGCTACGACGGCCAGTGGACGCGGCCGGTCGTGCCTCCGAACCTGGGGCAGTTCTTTGCAGCCGCCGGCTGGCCCGATGGCGGTGTGCTCGCCTACGGCGACAATGGCCTGCGCTACTCCGGCGGGGCGTGGTCGGTCGTACCGAAGCCGCCCGATGCGGGCGCGATCAACGCCCTCTGGGCCCGCTCGTCACAGGACATCTGGGCAGCGGGTGCCGCGGGCGGGCTGTGGCGCAACACCAGCGGAGATCTCGATCAGGGTTGGGTCGCGCTGGACGCCGGAACGAGCAACGCGCTGCACGCAGTGTTCGCGATCGGCGACCACGGCTACTGGGGCTCGGGCTCCAACGGCCTGTGGGAGACGACGAGCAGCGTGCCGCTCGCGACGCAGGCGATCTGGGGCATCCACGGGCTCTCCGAGAACGACCTCTGGGCGGTCGGCCCGGGACAGCTCTTGCACCGCCGCCTCGACGGCACGTTCTTCGACGACCAGTGGCCCCCGGAGGACTTCTCGACCTGGCTGCAGGGCATCGCGCTCGTGCCGGGCGGCGGAGCGTGGGCGGTCGGCGACGGGCACTCGGTGTTCGTGCGCGACGGCGGCACGTGGAGCCGCGTGCGCAACGAGGGCAACGTCAACTTCGGCTGGTACTACGACGTCTGGGCGTCGCCGCAGGGGCCCGTCGTCGCGGTCGGCGGCGATCCGATTCGCATCGCGTATTGGGATGCGGGCGCCGGGCAGATGAGCGAGGTCGACCCGGGCTTCTCCGAAGAGCTGTGGGGGGTGTGGGGCGCGTCGCCGAGCGACGTGTGGGCCGTCGGCCAGGGGCGCCGCATCGTGCGCTTCGATGGCGGGACGTGGACGGTGCTGCCGCAAGACCAGCTGTGCCCGGGAGGCGACTACGAAGAGGTCACCGGCACGGGTCCCGATGACGTGTGGATCGTGGGCAACTCGGGCTGCGTGGTGCGCTGGGACGGCAGGTCGTTCTCGGACGAGTCGGTCGGCGTCGGCGACCTGTTGAACGGCGTCGCGACGCCGGCGCGCGGCGAGGTGTTCGTGGCGAGCATGACCGGCCGGGTGTGGCGGCGCGTGGGCGACGCGGGTTGGTCGAGCGAGACGCTGCCGGCGACGGGCACGCTGCACGATCTCACCGCGTACGCAGGCACCGTGTGGGCAGCGGGCGACAACGCCGTGCTCCTCCGCCGCGACCCGGTGACGGGCGCGTGGGCGAGGACGATCGTTCCCTCCGAGCAGAACTTCCGCCTGCAGACGATCACGTCGTCGCCCGGCGAAGGTCTGCTCGCCGCGGGACAGCACGGCGTCATCTTCTTCCGCAAGTAACCGCGGCGTAACGGCCAGTTTGGTGGTGCGCGAGATCTTCCGCGTCCGTAAGAACCGCGCCTCAACCACAACCGGAGGAACCCATGAAGGTCGAGCAGATGATGTCCCGCGACGTGAAGACCGTGCGCGACAACGACGCGCTGGTTCGCGCGGTTCAGCTGATGTGGGAGCACGACATCGGCTGCGTGCCGGTGCTGGATGAGCAGAGCGGGCTGGTGGGAGTCATCACGGACCGCGACTGCGTGATGGCCGCGTTCCACCAGGGCCGCCGCCTCGACGAGATGTTCGTGAAGAGCGCGATGACGAAGAAGGTTCAGGCGTGCCAGCCGACCGACACGCTCGAGACGGCCGCGGCGATCATGAAGAAGAACCAGGTGCGGCGCCTGCCCGTGGTGAACAAGAAGGGCGTGCTCGTCGGCATGCTCGCGCTGACCGATCTGTCGCGTCACGCCGAGCACGAGCCGAACCAGCGCGTGCGCGAGCAGTACATGACCCAGGTCGAGCACGCGCTCGCCGCGGTCGGTACGCCGCGCGTGATGAACGCGCGGGCCTAAGGCTCTTGCGAGATCTCGAGGTCGGCGAACCAGGCGTGGGTTCCGCCGCCTCCGAGCACGAGCGCACCGAGGTGCTGGGGCATGCCCGACGTCCCGGTGCGCTTCTGCACGCCGTCGTACGTGACCGTGTACCCGGTGTCTTCGAAGACGATCTCGAAGGTGTGCCACTGGCCCGGCGTGAGCACCTCGATCGACTCATTGGTCTTCCCGAAGGCGCGCAGCGGCTGGTTCCAGTTGAAGCCGGTGGCGTCGATGATCGGGAAACCGCCGAAGCCGTCCGTCGTGGTGCCGACGGTGGTGCGAAGGATTTGCGGGTTCGCCGCCATGCCGTTCATGTCGGCGGCGTAGCGGAACTTCACGCGCCACGACCGTCTCACGTCGATGCCGATGGGCACCTCGACCGTGCCCTGCTGGTTGCCGGACACCTCGAGGCACTGGGCGCCCGCGTCCGGAGCCATGCCCGGAAGCGTTGGGCACGCGCCGAGCTGCGCGTTGTTCAGGCGGCGGACGGTGTTCAGCGAGTCGATGCCGAACGCCCAGCGCTCGCGCGTCGGCCCGCCGTCGGGAATGGTCGCGCCGGTACGCACACGCAGGTTGCGCGCCTCGATGCGGCCCGGCTGGAAGAACAGCGAGGCGAGCGCGAGGCCGAGCTGGCCGCGGGCGAGCGACTCCGTCGGATCGCGATAGCGAATGACCTCGCGCATCGTCTCGCGCGTCGGGCCGTACGACACGGAGATCCACGGCCCCTCCATCACGACGCGCGCGTAGTTCCACACCGCCTCTTGCACGTTGGGGATGGCGCTCGCGACGGCCACGTCGGCGGTGCCGATGCGGCGCGTCACGTACGCGGTCGCCTGCTGCCCCGCACCCGAGCTGAAGATGATGCCGTTGCGCGGAGTCATGTCGGTGGTGCCGACGGGCGCCCGAACTCCGAAGCCGCCGATGCCCGTGCCGACGAGGCGGAACTCGAGCTCGAGCGTGGCGTCGAGCCACCCCTCGTCGCCCATCATCGCCGTCGCCAGACAGCCCAGTCCGGGAGCGGGCATGTCGAAGACGAGCTCTCCCGGCGTGGAGATGCGGACGCCGGCGTCACACGGCGCGTTCACCGTGATGCCCTGGGTGTCGAGGAACGTGCCGTTGATGGGCGTGGCGCTCGCCTTCGCGGCCGGCGTCGTCATGCCGCAGAAGTCGCGCGCGACGACGTCGCCAAAGACGCGCTTGTTGTACTGCAGGCCGGCGTCGGGGCCCTGCAGCGTGAAGCTGCACGTGCCCGAGTCGCAGGTGCCGAACGGAAAGCGCCGGCACGAGTCGGTCTTGTCCTCGGACTCCCCGAAGCACAGCTCCCACTCGCGCACGCGGCCGCCGTCGGCGGGCGCGTTGGGCCACTGCCAGGTCAGCGAGAGCCCGTCGCCCGCGATGACCTCGAGCGGCTCGACGGGCGGCAGGTCGTCGCACCCTTTGACGTTGTCCGGGTTGAACAGGCAGGTGCAGCCGCCGGCCGACAGCAGCGCCGACATGAGCAGCACCCGCCTCATTCGGTCGGCACCACCGGCTTCTCTGCAGCGTCGAGGATGAAGAAGAGAATCGACACGGCGCCGGTGAGCAGGCTCACCACGAGGCAGCCGTCGGCCGAGCCATTGAGCGGCCGCTGGTTGCCGCGAAGGACGTCGTTGTTCGGCTGCATCTGCAGCCGCTGGTAGTTGCCGGCCGCGACCAGGCCGAGCACGGTCGCGGTCACCGCGAACGCCGCCGCGATGCCGAGCGAGACGAACGCCCACGGCCGGAACGTGTGCGGCTTCACCGGCTTGATGACCTCGATGGGCACCTGCACCACGACGGGCTCGGCCGGCGGCTTGACGACCTCATCCGAGAGCGAGCGCGTGACGAGCACCCAGTCGGCCATGCCCTCGGGCACGCGGCGCGAGCTGCGGGTGATCTCCTTGCCGTCTTTGACGTCGATGAAGAGCGCGGTGAGCAGCAGCGAGGCGCCGACCTTGCCGACTCCGAAGGCGACGACCCAGCGCGCGTTGCTGCGGGTGCCGACGGTGGCGAGGCAGGCGCCGTCTTCTCCGCACATCGTGGCGCTGCGCGAGACCTTCTCCGACTCGGTCGCCGGCAGCGCGGTGAGCTTCGGGCTCTCGACCGCCTGGCGAAAGCCTTCGGTGATGGCGCTCACCGTCGCCGGCTCGACGCCGAGCGACTGGTACGGCGCCACGAGCACCGGCTCCGCGGCGAGCGACACGAACACCAAAGCTGTCAGCAGGCTCATCGGTCCAGGCGGTGGTGGGCGGCCTGGAGCGCGACTTCAGCATCTTTCAGCGACTTGTCGAGAGAAGGATAGTTGTGGCCGGCGTAGTCCTCGAGCGCCTGCCGCACCACCTCGCGCTCGACGGTGGTGAGCTGCCCGACCCCGTGGCGCGAGACCAGCGCGTCGTATTCCTTCTGCAGCTTGTTCATGCGCGCGACGTACGGGTCGGGCGCGGCCGGCGGCGCCTGGACCACGACGCGCTCGACGGGCTTCTTGGCCAGCGGCGGCTTCACGCGGGGCTTCACCGCCGGCGCAGGAGGCGGCGGCTCGTCGGGAAGCGGCGTCACCGGCGGCGGCGACTTCACGACCGGGGGCGGAGGCGGTGCGACGACGAGCTGCTCCGAGCCCGGGCGCGTGAGCCACCACGCCGTGCCGCTGCCCGCGAGCACGAGCACGCCGAGGGCGGCGAAGAGCGGCGCGCGGCCTGTCTCCTTCGACTTCAGCCCCGCGTCGATCATCGCGCGCTTCGTGTCGAGCGGCGCCTTCGCCGGAATCGACTTCGTCAGCCGCTGCGCGACCTCGAGCGCCGACGCCGGCCGGCGAGACGGATCCATCTCGAGGCACTGCTGCACGAGCTCCGCGAGCGGCCCGGGCACCGGCTCTCCGCGCGCGGTGTCGATGAGCGGAGGCGGCGTGAAGACCTCGTCCGACAGCACGCGCCCGGACAGCAGCTCGTAGAGCACCGCGCCGACCGAGTAGACGTCCGACCGGCCGTCGACGACGCGCCCCTGGGCCTGCTCGGGGCTCATGTACGCGGGCGTGCCCAGCACCGCGCCCACCTGCGTGCGCGACCCTTCCGCCTTCGCGACGCGCGCGACGCCGAAGTCGAGCACCTTCACGAAGTCGGCCCTTCCGTCGCGCTCGGTGAGGAAGATGTTGGCAGGCTTCACGTCGCGGTGAACGACTCCGCGCTGGTGCGCCGCGTGGAGGGCCTCGCACACCTGCGCCACGATCGCGGTCGTGCGCGCGACGGGCAGCACGCCGCTCAGCTCCACCTCGCGATCGAGCGGCTGCCCTTTGAGCAGCTCCATCACGCAGTACGCGTGGCCGAGCTCCTCGACGAAGTCGATCACCTCGACGATGTGCGGGTGGTTGATCTCGTTCACCACGCGCGCTTCCTGAAAGAAGCGGCGCAGAATCTCCGGGTCCTTCGCGAGCTCGGCGCGCAGCACCTTCACCGCGACCTCGCGGCCGAGCTTGAGGTGGCGGCCGAGGTAGACCTCGCCCATGCCGCCTTCTCCCAGGCGGCGGACGAGCTGGTAGCTGCCGAGCACCTCGCCGGCGCGCTGGCCGGGCTCTTCCTTCGCGGCCGGCTGGCTGATACTGACCTTGGTGTCGTGCGGGGCGAGCAGCTTGTTGAGATCGACGGTCTCGCCCTTGCCGACGATGCGCAGCTGGTCGCCCGCCTCCGCGGCGCGGGTGAGCCGGCCCTCGATGCAGGCGCGCACGAACTCCCACAGCTGCGGGCGCACGCCGATGAGCTCGTCGGGCGGCTCGTTCGGCGGCGACCCTTTGAGCACCTCGTACATCAGCTTGCCGAGCGCGGGGACGGCGGGCGGCGCGGCGTCGGGCGAGAAGCCGAGCAGCGCTCCGTCGCCGTCCGCCGTGACGAGCACGAGATCCGTCGAGAGCGCGGGGGCGTGGCCGCGGTCGGCCAGCTGCTGCGCCGCGTGGCACACCGGCACGAGCACGCGCACCATCTCGGGGGCGTCGAGCGCGCCGCGCGCGAGCAGCAGGTCGGTCAGCGACTTGCCGGGGTGCGGCGCGGTGACGGCCCACGCGCGCTCACCGTCGGAGCCGCAGTCGAGCACCTGCAGCCACGGCCCCTGCGCGCGGCACAGCTTCGCCGCGGCGAGCATTCGCTCGGCCGCCTTCCGCGTGGCTTCGGCGTGCGTGAAGAGCCACACGTCGGCGCCGTTCGCGTCCTTCGCTCGGCTGCACTGCAGACCGCCTCGCTCGAACAGCGTGGAGACCACCTGGAACGGAGCGACTGCCGTGGTCATTCGTGCTGGCGATGATAGTACACGGCTCCCGAATGGCTGACCGGCACGCGACCTGGATCACCGAGGTGAAGGGGAAGCGGCCCGCCCGTGCGCTCGGCGCGTGCGTGCTCGAGGTCGTCTCCGGGCCGGACAAAGGGCAGAAGGCGACGGTGCGCCAGGTGCGCTTCCGCGCCGGCGCGCTGCAGGGCAACGATCTCCAGCTTCGCGATCCCTCCGTCTCCGGACACCACTTCGAGATTCAACTCGAGCCGCTGGGCTACCGCATCCGCGACCTGGGCAGCCGCAACGGCACGTACGTCGGGGGCGTGCGCGTGCTCGACGCGTGGCTGCCCTCGCCCGCCAGGCTGCAGGTCGGCGCGACCGAGCTCTCGTTCCAGGTCACCGACGAGGTCGTCGAGCTGCCGGCGTCGACCGCGAACGCGTTCGGGCCGCTGCTCGGCCAGAGCGTCGCGATGCGCGAGCTGTTCGCGCAGCTCGAGCGGCTCGCCGCGGGCGACTCGACCGTCCTCGTCACCGGAGAGACCGGCACCGGCAAGGAGCTCGTCGCCGAGGCGCTGCACGAGGCCGGCCCGCGCGCGAAGGGCCCGCTCGTCGTCGTCGACTGCGGAGCACTCGCGCCGACGCTCGTCGAGAGCGAGCTGTTCGGTCACGAGAAGGGCGCGTTCACCGGCGCCGACCAGGCGCGCGCGGGCGTGTTCGAGCGCGCGAACGGCGGCACCGTCTTCCTCGACGAGATCGGCGAGCTGCCCATCGAGCTGCAGCCGCGCCTGCTGCGCGTGCTCGAGCGGCGCGAGGTGCAGCGGCTGGGCGGCAAGGGCCCGGTGAAGGTCGACGTGCGCGTGGTGGCTGCGACGCACCGCGAGCTCGAGGCCGAGGTGAACAAGGGCCGCTTCCGGGCGGACCTCTTCTACCGGCTGTCGGTGCTGCGCGTGCACATGCCGGCGCTGCGCGAGCGCCTCGACGACGTGCCGCTGCTCGCCGAGCACTTCCTGTCTTCGCTGCGGCTGCCCGGCGCGACGCCGCTCGACAAGACCGCGATCGACCGGCTGCAGGCGCACTCGTGGCCCGGCAACGTGCGCGAGCTGCGCAACGCGATCGAGCGCCTCGCGCACGGCGCGGCGCCGTTCAGCGCTCCGCCCGCGAGCGCGGCGCCGGCGGTGACGGGGGCCATCGATCTCGAGGTCCCCTTCCTGGTGCAGAAAGAGGCGCTCGTGAACGCGTTCGAGCGCCGCTACGCGAAGGCGCTGCTCGAGGTGTCGGGCGACAATCTCGCCGCCGCGGCGCGCAAGGCAGGCCTCACGCGCATGGCGATCGTGAAGATGCTGACGCGGCTGGGCATCACGCCTCCTTGAGGCCGGCGATGACGATCTGGCGATCGTCGCGCTCGTCCCACGGCCGCCCGTCGAAGTCGCCGTAGCGCTCGCGCGCCTCGAGGCCCGACGCGGCGAGCGCGGACTCGAGATCGACGGCGGTCAACGTCTGGCGGCGCACGCGGCGAATCGCCTGCGCGCCCTTGCGCTCGCGCAGGTGGGCGGTGAACAACGAGCGGCCTCCGGGGCCCTCGACGCTCGCCGGCCCCGAGAGGCCGGTCACCTCGAAGACGAAGCCGCCCTCTTGATCGAGGTGGCGCGCGACGGTCTCGAGCACCGCGTCGAGCGCGTCGACGCCGGGCAACAGCGCGAGCGAGCCCTTCGGCGCGAGCACGACCTTGAAGCGGCGATCGAGCCGCAACGAGCGCAGGTCGGTGCGAATCAGCTCGACCTTCGAGGCGGCGGGAGCCTCGGCGCGGCGCGCTTCGGCCTCGGCCATCAGGAAGTCGCTGGGCTCGACGCCGACGACGGCGTGGCCTTTCGCGGCGAGGCCGAACGCGAGGGCTCCGTCGGCGCTGCCGAGCACGAGCACGGGGCCGCCGAAGCGGGCGACCTGGGCCGCGTAGAAGCGCTCTGAGGAATCTCGACCGACCAGCGAGAGAGGCATGACGGATGCTCGGCGACACCCTACAATCGACGCGCCTCCAATGCCTGCGCCATCTTCGTCGATTCCCCAGCGGACCGTCTTGGGTTCCCGGGCCAAGTTCGAGCGCATCGCGTCGCAGGAGTTTCACCTCGTGATGGTGAACACCGACGCGGCCGGCGCCTCGTACCCGCTCGGCACGAGCCTGAAGATCGGCAAGGCGCCCGACAACGACATCGTGATCGATCACCCGACGGTGAGCCGCAATCACCTCGTGGTGCGCCGGCAGGGCGATCAGTTCCTGGTGCAGGACCTCGGCTCGACGAACGGCACGTTCATCGACGGAGCGCAGGTGCGCGAGGGGTACCTGCGCGCCGGCGCGCTGCTCGAGGTCGGCGACGTGCAGCTGCGCTTCCAGCCGCAGGTGAAGGCGCTCGAGCTGTCTCCCGCTTTGGAGGATCGGCTGGGAGATCTCGTCGGCCGCTCGCTGCCGATGCGGCAGATCTTCGCGCTCATCCAGCGCATCGCTCCGACCGACTCGACGCTGCTGCTCGTCGGAGAGACCGGCTGCGGCAAGGGCGCCGCCTCGAAGACGATTCACAAGCTCTCGCCGCGCGCGCAGGGCCCGCTCGTCGTCTTCGACTGCGCCTCGGTGTCGGACTCGCTGATCGAGAGCGAGCTGTTCGGTCATGAGAAGGGCGCGTTCACCGGCGCGGTCAACCAGCGCATCGGGTGCCTCGAGCGCGCCGACGGCGGCACGCTGTTCATCGACGAGATCGACGACCTGCCGCTGGACCTGCAGCCGAAGCTGTTGCGCGCGCTGGAGGATCGCGAGTTCCGGCGCCTCGGCTCGTCGTCCAAGCCGATCAAGTTCGACACGCGCGTGATCGCGGCGTCGAAGAAGGACCTGTGGGGTGAGGCCCAGGCCGGCCGGTTCCGCGAGGACCTCTACTTCCGCCTCTCGGTGTTCACGATCTCGCTGCCGTCGCTGCGCGATCGCAAAGAGGACATTCCGCTGCTCGTCGATGCGTGCGCCGGCTTTCCGCTCTGGGAGAAGCTGCCCGAGCAGCGCCGCGAGCAGTTCAACGCGCACACCTGGCCGGGAAACGTTCGCGAGCTGCGCAACGCCGTCGAGCGGCTGAAGCACATGAACGACATTCCCGAGCTCTCGGCCGAGACGCTGCTGCGCGAGTACAGCGGCCCGGCGGCTCCGCAGGGAGAGTCGCTGCCGGTGAACTACGCCGGCCAGTTCAAGGAGTCGAAGGACGAGCTCATTCGCGCGTTCGAGCGCGAGTACCTCACGCGGCTCTTGTCGAAGTCGAAGGGCAACATCGCGAAGGCCGCGCGCGACGCCGGGCTCGACCGCAAGCACCTCTACTCGCTGCTGCACAAGTACGAGCTGGTGAAGTCTGCTGACGACTCCGGCGGCGATGCGTGAGCTCGCGCTCGCGCTGACGCTGGCCGGTTGTGCGACGACGCGGTCCGTGAACGCCGAGCCCGAGCTGATCGTCGAGGCGCGCCCGCGCTACGAGGACATCGGCGTCACCGGCCCGGTCGCGATGCGCGTCGGCATCGATCCCGCTGGGCGCGTGAGCGACGTGCGCGTGTTGACCAGCCCCGGCTCCGGCCTCGGCGGCCTCGCGCGAGAGGCGATGAAGGACTTCCTCTTCCGCCCCGCCCTCGTCGCCGGCCGGCCGATCTCGTCGCGGATGACGTACCGCATCACGTTCTGCTCGTACGACTGCGGCGACCCGCCGCCGCAGCCGGACGCGCTGAGTCACTCCGACGTCGTGGCGACCATCGAGCCCAGGCTGCCGGCGATCGACGCATGCATCGCGGCGCAGGTGCCGCCGATTCCGCACGGCATCATGACGCTCGTCTGGTTCGTGAGGGCGGACGGCGCGGTGCACGGCGTCAGCGTCGAGGGCGCGAGCCTGGCGCCGGTGCTGGCGCAGTGCCTGGCCGCGGAAGCGAAGACCTGGCGGTTCCGCGCGCACGAGCTGGAAGACACGGAGCCGCTGAGCTTCCCGATCGTCTTCTGATCGTCGAACGCGAACCCGAACCCGAACCCGGTAGTTCGCGTGAGTGCGCCTCAAGCCCCGAGCCGCCTCCCGCGCAACGTCAAATACCTCTCCGACGCGGCGAACCGCACCACCTCGAGCAGCTCGGACTCGAGCGCCTTCTTCGCGCGCAGCGCCGCGAGCGCGGGAGCGATACCGCCGCAGACGACGAGGCCGGCGCGGTTCGCCGAGTGGCGGGCGCCTTCCTGCAGCTTCTGCACCTCGAGCTTGCGGACGTTGCGCTCGTACAGCTCCTTGACGCGATCGAACAGCCGCTGCGGAATCGCGTCGCGCACGATGCGGGCCTCGACGTTGACGCCGCGGCCCTGCAGCGCCTGCCCGAGCACCTGCAGCCCGTGGGCGAGCTGCTCCTTCCGCAAGGACCGCAGCGCGAGCAGGTCGGGGTTCTGCGTGAACAGCGCGCGCGCGGCGAAGAAGCGCAGCTCGGCGTCGGGCAGCTCTTTCCGCACGGCGAGCCGGCCGACGAGCATCTTCGGCTCGGTGGTGTGAATCAGCGAGAACGGCGGGCCGTTGTCCTCGGAGATGAACACGTCGGGCGCGCGCAGCCCGAGAATCCGCACCGCCGACAGCAGCGCGTCCGCTGCGGCCTTGGCGCCCTTCCCCGAGTCGAGCCGCAGCTCCTGGCGAGGCATCGAGCGCGCGGGATAGAGGCGGCACAGCGCGACGCCGGTCATGCCGAGCAGCTCGCCGGGCTCACCGCGCAGCGCGGGGTGCTTGAGGCCCGCGCGATCGGTGGCCGACAGAATGAGCTTGGGCGCCCGCGGCGCGGCGTTGGGGTCCCCCTCGAGCGCGAGGCCGATCTCGAGCATCAGGCTCGAGCGCGTGGGGTCTCCCGCATGATCGAAGTGCTCGGCGAGCAGCTTGTAGCCGTCGGGGTCGAGCGGGTTGGCGCGGACGCGCTCGAAGATGGCCCTCCGCTCTTCGGTGAGCGCCTTCGACGGCGACATCACCATCGACGGCGGAATCGTCATCAGCGGGTCGCCGAGCTCGAGCGGCACCTCGGCGGTCTTCCGCGGCGGCGACGGCGACGGGCCGGCCGACGCAGCGCGCTGGTACGAGGCCGGCAGCGGCGGCGCCTCGATCTCTCCCGGCGGAGCGACCCACTCGGCGGACGGCAGCTCGATGTCGCTCGTGCCGATCTCGACGACGTCGTCCATGCCGCTCATCGCCTCTTCGACCGACACGTCGTCGTGCGTCTCGTCTTCGCCGCGCTTGGAGGTCGAGCCCTCCCAGTCGTCGTCCTCGTCCTCTTCCTCCGCGCTCATCCGCGATGGGCGGGCGCCCACGGTGGGCAGGGGTCGCGCCGCGAGCGGGAGCTCGACGTCGGGCTTGGGGATCGCGTCGAACGGGCTCGGAGGCCGCCCCGTCTGCCGCTCGCGCTCGCGCAGCTTCGGCACCTCGAGCTTCCCGCCCAGCGGGCCCTCGGGCATCTCGGTCGCGAGCTCGCGCCTGAGCTTGTCGGCGCGCGCCTCGTACGCGCTCGCCTTCGCCTCGTCTTTGAGCTTCTCGCGCACGACGCGAGACAGCCGCATCCACAACCTCATGCGCTCGACGCCGCTCTCGGTCGCGGTGGCGCCGTGCTCGAGCGCCCAGACCGCCTCGCCCGGCAGCCCCATCGCGAGGAACCGATCGGACAGCGCGAGCCACGCGTCGCGGTTGCCGGGCTCGAAGCGCACCGCCTGCTTGAGGGCCTCGAGCGACTCGTCGCGCCGGCCCGCGCGCTCGAGCAGCGACACGAGCTCGAGGTGCGCCTTGCGCGCGCGGTTGCCGCGCGGCTCTCGCTGCAGCAGCGCGCGCAGCACCGTCTCGAGCTGAACGTCGTCCCCCGCGGCGCGGCAGAGGTCCGCGAGCCGCACGAGCGCCTCTTCGTCTTCCGGCAGCTCCGAGAGCACCTCGCCCCACGCCTCGCGCGCGAGCTTCGTGTCCGCGGGAGCAGCGTCGGCGAGCCGCGCCAGCCGGCGGTACAGCTCGGCGCGACCGGGCTTCCGCTTCGGCACGGCCTTGAGCGCCGCGACCAGCACGGCGAGCGCCTCGCGCTTCGCCTCCGGTGTCGCGAGCTCGGCCAGCCCCGCCGCCGCCGCCGGGTGCAGCGGAGCCAGCTGCAGCGCCTCGCCGAAGTCCCGCTTCGCGGAGTCGAGCTCCTTGCGCGCCAGCGCGTCGTCCGCGCGCAGCACGAGCGCGTCGGCGCGCAGCTTCGGGTCCACGGTGCGCTGAACGCTCTCGTCGAGCGCGGCGCGCACGGCCTTGGGATCTCTCTGCAGGTTCAACAGGCGCACCTGCTCGGCGACGGCGTGCCCGTCACCGAGCGCGACCATCTCGCCGTAGACCTTCGCCGCTCCAGCGGTGTCGTCGAGCTCGCTCTCGAGCAGCTCGGCCAGCTTGCCGAGCTCGTCGATCTTCGCCTGCTGGCTCGGCGCCTCTTGCGCGTTCTTCCGGTACAGCTGCGCGAGCTCGCGCCACGCGCCGCGCGCGACGTAGTGCGCCTCGAGCTTCTTGAGCGCCTGCGGCTCGGGGGCTTCCTGCACCGCCGCCGCGAGCACGGCCGCGACCTCGGGCTTCGCCTGCGACTTCACCGCCTCGGCGACGGCGATGAGCTCGATCTGCGTCGAGTGCCGCCGCTCGGGCGCCTTCGGCGCAGAGGCGGACGCGGCCGCGGTCAGGCTCGGCTTGGGGCCACGAAGGCCGAGCTCCTGCACGAGGGCCTCGACGCGATCGGCGCGGCCCACGGCGTCTCCCGCGTCGAGCGCGAGATCGATCGCCTCGTCGATGACGTTCTTCGGCGCCTGCGACTGGTGCAGCGCGCGCAGCCACAACAGCCGCAGCAGGAACGCGCTCTCGAGATCTTCGGCCTGCGCGGCGTACTGGGCCGCCTGGCCGTACCGCAGCGCAGCGCGGGACGGGTCGTTCAGCCGCTCGCCCCAGAGCCGGGCGCGGCGCAGCGCGGTGCGCGAGGCCGAGCGCAGCTTGCCGCGGCGGTGGTTCTCGCGCGTCTCACGCTCGAGCGAGGCGTCGAGCTCGTCCCACCGCTCCTCGCGCTCGAGCAGCGCGTTCAGCACGAAGCGGGCGCGGCGGTCTCCCGGCTGCTCGGCGAGCAGCACCACGAGCCGCTCGCGGGCGGCCTCGAGCTCGTTCGCGCGCCGGTGCAGGCGGGCCAGCGCGCGCAGAATGCCGCCGCGCTCGTCTTCGTCGGCGTCGGTCACGGCATCCGCGATGATCGTCACCGCCGGAGCCGTCATGTTCGCGAGCAGCGCGACCCGCGCGAGCGACGAGGCGAGCCGGGCGGTCAGCGGCCCCTCGCGCGTGGCCCGCACCAGCTCGGTGAACGCGCGCGAGGCCGAGCCCTCGCGCAACAGCCGCGTGGCGATCGACAGGTGCATGTCGACCATGAGGCGCGTCTCGTCCGAGAGCCCGCCCTCCGGCAGCTGCATCGAGACGGTTTCCTGGGGGCCCTCGACGACGGCAGCAAGCTCCGTCTCGGTTTCCTGTCGCTCGCCGGGCATGAATCGGGCGCTACTCTACGGCCGTGGCGGCGGCCCCTACCATCTCCGTTTTGCTGCCGGCCCGCGATGCGGCGGCGACGGTCGAGACCGCCGCGCGGTGCATCCTCACCCAGACGTACACGGACCTCGAGCTCATCGCGATCGACGACGGCTCTCGCGACGACACCGGGGCGAAGCTGCGCGGACTCGGCGACGGCCGCGTTCGCGTGCTCGAGGGCGGAGGGCGGGGACTCGTGCATGCCCTGAACATCGGCCTCGCCGCCGCGCGCGGCCGGCTCATCGCGCGCATGGACGCCGACGACGAGTGCGCACCGCAGCGGCTCGAAGTCTCGCTCGCCGCGCTCGAGCGAGAAGGCCTCGACGGCGTCGGCACCCAGGTCGAGATCTTCCGCGACGACCGGCCGGTGAGCCCGAACCTCGCCGCGTATGGCGCGTGGCTGAGCTCGCTGACGAGCCCCGAGCTGTTGTTCCGCGACCGCTTCGTCGAGAGCCCGCTGTGCCATGGCAGCGTCCTGCTTCGTCGCGAGGCCCTCGACGCGATCGGCGGGTGGAGCGACGGAGACTTCCCCGAAGACTGGGAGCTCTGGCTCCGCCTGCTCGAGTCCGGCCGCCGGCTCTCGTGTGTGCCGCAGGTGCTCTACCGCTGGAGAGACCACGACCGGCGCCTCACCCGCACCGACGCGCGCTACGCGCTCGATCGCCACGCGCGCTTGAAGGCCCGCTTCCTCGCGGCGCGACACCGCCGCGTCATCATCGCCGGCGCAGGCCGCACCGGCCTCGAGCTGTCGCGGCTGCTGCGCGGGCGCGGCGTGGAGCTCGAGCGCTTCATCGACGTGAACCCGAAGAAGGTGGGCACGCGCCTCGAGGGCATCGCCGTCGTCGGGCCGGACGACGTCGGGCCGCCGCGCGGCACGCACCTCATCGCCGCCGCCGGCTCGAAGGGCGCGCGCGCGGAGATCCGCCGGCACCTCGCCACGCTCGGGTGGATCGAAGGGGACCACTTCACGTGCGCGGCCTAGAGTGGGCGCGCACATGAAGGCGCCGCTCGAGCTCGAGACCGAACGACTGAGGCTGCGACAGCTGCGCGAGACGGATCTCAACGCGCACACCGAGATGATGGCCGACCCCGAGGTGATGCGGTTCCTCGGCGGAGCCCCGATGGATCGCGTGCAGTCGTGGCGCACGATGGCCGGCATCCTCGGCCACTGGACGCTGCGGGGCTTCGGCTTCTGGGCGATGGAAGAGAAAGCGACCGGCGTCTTCGTCGGCCGCGGAGGCCTCTGGTTCCCCGAGGGCTGGCCGATGCTCGAGGTCGGCTGGACGCTCGCGCGCCCCCACTGGGGCAAGGGCTACGCGACCGAGCTCGGGCGCGCCGCGCTCGAGGTGGCGTGGGGCCAGGGCGCGACCGAGGTGTGCAGCCTCATCATGGCGGACAACCGCCGCTCGATCGCCGTGGCCGAGCGCCTGGGCGAGAAGCTCGTCGGGCCGGTGCGCGTCACGACGTTCGACTGCCTGCTGTACTCGATCAACCGGCCCGCTTGAGGAACGACGTCATGTCGTCGGGCACCGGCGCCTCGAGCTCGAGCTCTCCGAGCTTGAGGCGCTGCGCGTGCAGCAGGCACCTCGGCGCGGAGGGGTCTCCGCCGTAGAGGCGGTCGCCGGCGATGGGCGCTCCGAGCGCGGTGAGGTGCGCGCGCAGCTGGTGCGTGCGGCCGGTCTCGGGCATCAGCGCGACGAGCGTCACGGCGCCCTGCTCGACGAGCTCGAAGCGCGTGAACGCGTCGATGCCGTTCGCCTTGCGCGTCGCCCGCCAGCGGCCAGGCCGCGAGGGATCGCGCGAGAGCGGCAGATCGATCTCTCCCCGCTCCGGCAGCACGCCCGACGCGACGACGGCGAGGTAGCGCTTCTTCGCCTTCCCTTCGCGGAACAGCGCGGCGAGCTCGGACGTCGCCTCTCTCGTCTTGCCGAACACGGTCACGCCCGACGTCTCGCGATCGAGCCGGTGCACGAGGCCGGCCTCGCGGCCGAGGCGCTTCGAGACGAGCTCGAGCAGGTTCTCTCCGCCCGAGGGCCCGGGCTGGGCGAGCACGCCGGCCGGCTTGTCGACGGCGATGAGCCGAGCGTCCTCGTGCAGCACGACGAGCGAGCGCGCGCCGGCGGCCGGCGCCGCAGCGCGACCCGACTCTTCGAGCACCGCGATGATGGGGTCTCCCTGCGAGACGGGCGTCGAGGCGTCACGGCAGCGGCGGCCGGCGAGATACACGGCGCCGGCAGACACGAGGCCGTTCGCGTCCGCAGAAGACATACCTAACGCCGAGGCGACGGCTTCGCCGATCGTTCCGCGCTTCGCCGCGATGAAGGTACGCCGCTTCATTCCGTCAAGATCCTGTGTAGGTGTTGACGAGCGCGCACGCATCGGCGCTCATAGAGCGTAAGGCATGGAGATATCCATCAACGCCCTCGTCGAGCAGGTCGACGAATTTCTCTACGAGCGGGGCGCGCTGCTGTTCCGCTTCCAGGCGGGGCTTGCCCACGAGCTGCCGCTGTCGAAGGTGCACCAGCGGTTCTCCGAGCTGTCGCGCATCGAGAGCTTCCAGCGCGTGCGCGAGCTGCTCGCGAGCCCGCGCATCGACGGCCAGAAGAAGGTGGGCCTCAAGCTCCTGCTGAACTTCCTCGGCGACAACCTCGAGGACGTGCGCACCGCGCCGGCGCACGAGATCATCGCGCAGCTGCTCGCGACGGCCCCGGTGAGCACCGGGCACGTCGACACGGTTCCGCTCGCCGAGGCGCTGGCCCGGCTGCCCGACGAGCCGCACCGCGACCGCCGCGAGCTGCTCGAGCGCGAGGCCAGCCAGCTTCTGTGGGACCGCCGCGGCGCCTGGGCCCGCCGCGTCGAGGCCGCGATGGAGCTGGCCGAGGAGCTCAAAGCCCTCAGCTACATCGCCCTGCGCGAAGAGCTCACCGGCGTGCAGCTGCAGCCGCTGGTCGAAGCCGCCGAGCGCACGCTCGCGATCACCGCCGACGCGTGGAGAGATCTGCTCTCGTACGCGCTCAAGCGGCTCGACCCCACCATCCTCGATCGCGCCCAGTTCCACGACGCGAAGCGCGCGGCGCAGGCCCCGTGGATGCTCGAGCTCTTCCGGAAAGACGATCTGTTCCCCGCGGTCACACGCTGGCTCTCGGAGCTCGGGCTCGATCCGAACGCCGAGGGGCGCCTGTCGTTCGACGCGGAAGATCGGCCCGGCAAGCGCACCGGCGCGTTCGTCGCCGAGCTGCGCGTGCCCGACGAGCTGCGGCTCGTGGCGCTGCCGCGGAACGGCTTCGAGGGCTACGCCGAGGTGCTGCGCGCGTTCGGGCGTGGGCTGCACCACGCGAACGCGGCGCGAACGACTCCGCTGCTCGAGCGTCGGCTCGGAGACCAGGCGGTGCCGCGCGCGATCGCCGCGCTCTTCGAGAACGTGATGCTCGACGAGCAGTGGCACCGCAGGTACCTGCGGGTGCCGCAGGCGCAGGCGCGCGAGGCGGCGCGGCTGTTCGCGTTCCGCCAGGCGATGCGCTTCCGCCGCAAGTGCGCGCTGTTGCCGTACGCGCTCGAGCTCTACACGCGCGGCCCGGGGGACGCGATGGCCGACGAGTACCGCCAGCGCATGCAGGCGACGCTCGGCGTGCAGGTGCCGCGCGAGCGCTTCCTCTACGACGTGCGGCCGATGCTGTTGATGGTGTCGGTGCTGCGCGGCTGGGCGCTCGAGTCGGTGCTGCTGGATCGCCTGCGCGAGCGGTTCAACGAAGACTTCTGGAGAAACCCGGCGACGGGCCGGTGGCTCAAAGAGCTCTCTCAACGGGGCCAGCGCGACGACGCCTCGGAGATTGCGCGCCAGCTCGGAGCCAAGCTCGAGCTCGAAGCCGCAGGCGCCCGACTCGTCAAAGTCATGGGCGCCTGAAAAAAGGGGGACAGGCATCTTTTTTGGCGGATGAACGTCCGCGAAAAAAGATGCCTGTCCCCGTTTTGGGCTACTTCTTTTTGCGCAGCGCGCGGACGATCTTGTCCTTGTTCGCGTTGCGCGACAGCGCCTGCAGCGGAGCCGGGGGCGGCGTGTTGCGCGCCTTCATCGCGCGCATGAGCTGCATCTCGATGAGCAACAGCTCGTCGGCGAGCTCGGCGTTGTCGCCGGCAGCGCGCGCGAGCGGAGCGTTCAGCTCCACCTTCGCGCCGTGCCGCATGCGCAGCGCCTTCTCTTCTTCGGACGTGACGGTCTTCACTTTGCCCAACGCCACCGAGACCTCTGCTGCCGTCACCACCGCCGTCTTGCGCTCCATTTTCTTCCTCCTCTACAGGCCTGTGTTGGACCTGAACAGCCGGCCATGTCGGACGCGGCCAAGCCGCATCTGTTGGGCATTGTAGAGATCGAGCACCCCCCCGCAAATTTTCGTCCAACCCCCAGAAAAAGCCTCGAAGTACCGGGCATGTAGCAACACGTAGTTGCTGATCTGACCGGATCACCGGTTCAGGTATTGGGCGGAAACGCTGGGGGCCGGATCCGCATCGAGGGAAAGACCGTAGTCCGGGGGGCGGGAGGGGCCCAGAAAATCACTGCGGAGCTTCGTCTTCTTCGGCCGGGGCTTCCTGGCCGCCGGAGAAGCCGGAGGTGCCGCCGTCGGTGCCGGCGCGAGGAATGCCGAAGCGCTCCATGGCGGCGGCGATGCCGAGGGGCTTGTCCTGGTCGGGGAGGAACTCTTCGGGGGCTTTGAGCTTGGGGTCGACGCCGATGTCGCCCAGCGAGCTCTTGAGGACGAGCCAGAGATCGGCGGCGGGGCCGGCGTCGTTGGCGACGCCGAGGCGGCCGTCGAGGTTGGTCTGGAGGACGACGCTCGTGTCGGCGTCGACCCAGATGGTGCCCTGCAGGGCGCGGGGCTCGCGGGCGTCCCAGAACTGCTGGCGGCGGCGGGTGGTGTCGTCGGGGCCGGCCTTGGCCTGCGGCAACGGAGGCAGCGGGCGCGGCTCCTGCGCGAGGGCGGGGCCGAGGGAGACGGTGTACTTCCAGGCGGTGCGGCCGGCGATGGTCTCGGTGCCGGCGGCGGTGAGCTTGAGGCGGCCGCGGAAGAGCGCGTCGAAGTCGCGGATGGCGCCGTAGGTCTCGTTGCGGACGCGCTCGGCCATGCCGCGGTCGCGCTTGCGCTCGCGGAACTTGCCGTAGCGGCTCTTGGCGTAGACGGAGCCGTGGACGCGCAAGACCTCGAAGCCCTGGTCGGAGGAGTTGTTCTGAATGGCGTGGAAGTCGCCGCTGACGCCGCCGGGGCCGGCGAGGAGGGTGCGGTCTTCGATGAGCCTGGTGTTGCGGCCGGTGCCGCTCCACTCGAAGGTGATCCTGGCGGTGAACTTGTGGGCGCCGATGCGCTCGGTGGCCTCGGCGGCGCTCATGCCGAGGACGCGGCGGGCGACCTCGGTCTTCTCGGCGACGTCTTCTGGGGGGAGCTTTTCCTTGGCGGCGGCGACGGCCTGGGGCGGATCTTCGGGGGAGAAGATGCGGGCCTTGGCGGCCTTGTCGACGGGGTCGGTGCAGGCGCCGAGCAGCGCGAGGAGAATGATCTTGCGCGTCACGAGGGCGGGCACCCTAGCATCGGAATTCGGCATGCAGAGCCTCAAAGACAAGCTGCTCAAGGCAGGGTTGGTGACGGAAGCGGACGCGCAGCGCGCGGCTTCTTCGGCTGGTTCGGGTTCGAAGTCGAACGCGAAGAAGGAGGCGCCGATTCCGAAGCTGCCGCCGCTGCCCGGCAGCCCCGCGGCTCAACGGCAGCAGTCGCAGAGACAGCTCGAGCTCGACCGGCAGATCCGCGCGAAGGTGCTGGAGACGCAGGTGACTGTCGAAGCGGGCGCGCAAGCGTTCTACTTCGTAACGAGGAAGGGCAAGGCGCGGCGACTCGACTTGAGCGAGGCCCAGGCCAAGCAGCTCGAGGCGGGTGAGCTCGCGGTCGTCGAGCGGCCCGACCCGGGCTCGATCGAGCATGCGCTGGTGCCGGCGAAGGTGGCGCTGGAGCTGAAAGGGTTGTCGGAGAAGGTGGTGCGGTTCCTCAACCTGCCGGGGGTGGCAGTTGGCTTCGTAGAAACGGACCCACCGCAGGATCCTTCCGGAACGTGAGCCGCTGCACGCCGACACGATCGGCCAGCTGCATGACGCGGCGAACGCATTCTGGCTGCGACACCTCTTCACTTGCGCCGCGGTAGAGCTGACCGAGCAGCTCGGGCATTGCGTCCGCTGGCCGCACGGAGGCCAGGCGCTCTTCAGGGCCCTTCTCGAGGAGCAGCAGCGTCTGAAGCTGGACTCCCCCCGGTGCGCCAGGTTGCTCGGTGTCGGAGCGGAACGGCGTGCCGAACAGGCGCCCGTCCGGGAACAGCTGAACGATCTCGTCCGTGAGCAGCGTCGCGTCTCCGGGCGGAGCGCAGCTCAGCCGTGCGAGCGTCGACTTCCCCGCCGTGCTGTGACCGATCGCCGCGAAGCCTCTCGCGCCCCAGGCGAAGCCGCAGCCGTGCATGAGGACCCCGCCCTGACGAAACGTCGATACCTGCCACGCGATCCGTAGCACCGCCTCGGCTGCCCACTTGTTGTCGGGGATGTGCGCAAGCACGAGGTTGTCTTCGACGCGGTAGAAGCCCCACGGAGCGGGTGAGCCCTCGAGGGCCCGGCCGCCATCCAGCATCGCAACTCGGCGCAAACACACCGACGCGGTGCCCGGAGCCGTGACGAAATTGCGGTGCAGCGAGCGGTCGCCGGCGAGATCGAGAAGGCTGAACTCCGCTTCGATGAGCTCAGTGCCGCACCGAACGACCACACTTCTCATCGATGGGCGAACGCCGCATGAAAACCCGCCTGAGCCGGGTGGATCTCGGCTCGGAGCAGGTCGGGACCATCGATCGCCGCGATGAGCTGCGTCTCGATTCCGAGACCTTGCAACCTGCGCAGCAGGAAGGCGTGTACCAAGACGCCACGATGAACCGCTGCGAGGCCACCGAGGCGTCCGGAGCGCAGCCGGACCCCCGCCACGCGGCCGTCCTCGAAGACCGACTGCAGTTCTGCCCCAGGTGGCGTGCTCCAACGCGAGAGCGTGAATGCGGCCTCGCGCAAATCGGTGGCGCCCAGTCGCGTGACCGTCGGCTCGAACAAATAGCGGCGGATTGGGATCGTAACGGGCGCGACGCCGAGCGCGATCGAACGCTGCCAGACAGCGTGGACAGCAGCGCGAAGCGGTGATGCATAAACCTGTTGAAACACACACAGCAGGAGTCGTGAGACTGGCAGCTCCACACAACCCCGGCGAACCGCGAGGACGCGGCCCAGGGGGCTGAGCCCCTGGTCGATACGGCCGCTCATGCTTGCGGTCACCAGAGGCCGCGTTTTCAGCACCAAGTGACTCACCAGCGTACCGTCGTCACGACACAACACCGCAATGTCGCCGCGCTGCAGTTCCCCGGTGCGCTCGACCTTGAGCGCGTCACCGGAAACAAGGACGGGCCACATGCTTCGGCCGCGAGCCTCGATCCACATCACCCTTCCAACCTCGAGCGCACGAAGCAGCTCGGCTGCGCCAGGTCGACTCACCGAGCCCGGATCGTGCCGACTCGTGTGAACGTCAACATTCAAGCGGATCCGAGACACACCGTCCCGTCACGGGGCACTCGACCGGGAAGGCGGGATCCGTGCACGCGAGGAGACTGGTCGCGACGGGAAGGACGGTCGACCTGACTGACGGCTTTCGCCAGGGTCGTCTGCGCAGCGCATGCTCGACATCAGTCGTGGAACTCAATGCCATATGAATACCTTTCCAGGCGCTGACAATCGATCTCCAACGGCGAAGTCGGTCTTCGAGTCCCCATCGAAGTCACCCGTTGCCACAGAGAGGGCTACGGCGCTCGCCGAAGGGCTCGTGTAGAACCTCGACATCCAAAAGCCTCGTCCAGTGAGCGGCTCGAACGTCGACGAACGATTGATGAGCAGCCAGGCGTTCGCGAGCGCGGTCTGTTCGGTGGCAACGAGATCGAGCCGGCCGTCCGCGTTGAAGTCCGCGACACCGAGCGCCACTCCGAATGTCGATGTTCCCGTGACCGTCTGAGCCGCGGCTCCCCAGCCCGCGGGTGTTCCGTCAGCGAAGATTTGGACCTTGCTATCCCTGGGATTGGTGACGACCAGGTCGTTCAAGGTGGCGCCGACCAGGTTCCGGCCACCGATCACCCTGGAGCCGAAGCCGGCACTCGTGGTTCCACTGCCCAAGTTAGTGTCACGAAGAGTCACGATGGCCTGGTTGGGTGGCGTCATGGCTGTACCGTTGTCACCGGTGGTCAAGGGCGTCGCGGAGCTCGAAGCCACCACGTCCGCGGCCGAGAAGACGAACAGCTTGTTCACGTTGTCGGTAGTCGCTGGCACGGTGAACGCGACGCCACCATCCGCGGTGAACGCGCCGAGCGACGCGAAGCCGCGGCGGAGGCCAAACGAGTTTCCGATGCTCGGAGGGCTCGTCGGGCCTTCGATGATCCAGTCCGCCTTGCTGCTCTTGACGAACGTGTCTCCAACGTCACGAAGCGCGTCAAATTGCGCCCTAGAACGTCCCTTGAAGATGTAGACGCGACCACGGAAGCCGGCGCCTTCCAGGGGAGCGCTCAAGGCGATCTCTCCGAGCCCGTCGCCATCGAGATCCGGCAGCAAGAAAGCCCGCCCGAAATCGGCATTGCTGACCTGGCCGCGAATCTCGACGAAGTTCGCCACATCGATGGGGCGGCTTCCACCGAAGAAAATGAAGGCACGTCCGGTCGATGACGAGTACCCGCGACTCGACACGATGATGTCGGAGGCAGCCGATTCGCCGATGTTCCCGACGGCGATTTCGGTACCGAAGTTGTCACTCATCGCCGTACCCGGGAGAGCGATGTCTTGGCACGGCGACGTCGCGGTCGGCGGCACCGGACAGCTGGTTTGAGAACCCAGGGCCGGGCCCCCGAAGAACACGTACACGCGATTCGCGCTTTCCGCACCGACGACCAGATCGTCGAACGCGTCGCCATCAATGCTGCCGTTTGCATTCAGCACATTGCCAAACGCCTGGCCGGCCACCGCGGTGGGGTTCGTGAACGTGACTTGGGAGCCAGGGTTGGGGAGAGCGGAAGGGGCAGTGTACGGCGAGTAGTTCCCGATGGCGTCCTTCGCCCGCACCGCGATGAAGTACGTGTTGACCGGCGGCACATCGTAAGTGCGGGTGATCTGAGACGCTGAATGGGGCACAAGCATCTCGCGGTTCGCCTTCGTCGAGTCGAAATAGTCTGCCTCGGTGGCGAGGCTGTTGCCGAGCGTGACCGAGCTCGTCGTCCAGCGAATGTCATATCCATCGTGAGGGCCGGAAGCGGCGTTCGTGCCGTCGTCGTACGTCGGGCTCCACTGGAGCGAAACTGTGGCGGAGCGCGGGTCGCTCACCATTTGGCTCACCGACGGCGCCGCCGGTGGAATTACGTCGACCGTAGCGGTCGTGTTCGTCGGCCGGACGATGTTGCCCGCCTCGTCTGAGACCTCGATGACGAATGTCCCGGTTGTCTTGTGGCCAATAGTGACCGGGAGCGCGGCGACACTCTGGCCCTCGGCGGTGATGCTCTGGCTCGCAACGGGAGCTCCGGCATACAGCACGCGGAGGACACCTCCCACGGCTCCGGTGATGTTCGTCGCCGTGACGGTAAAGTCGGCGTCACCACCTGGAGTGGCGTCCTGCACGAAGCCGGCTGATCCGACGCCCGGATTCGTCGCCGCAACGAACTTGAGGTCGCTGCCGGTCGGAGTGACCGCAGCCACCGCCGGATTCGTCAGGTCAACGAAGACATTCGTCAGATCCGTCTGAGTGATGTGCCCTGCACCGTCATCGACTTGCAGCCTCAGTGTGTAGGGCGCTGGCCGCTCGCTCAGGCTTGCGCTGATGCCGACCGCTCCGCTCGCACTCAGCGTTCCCGTGCCCAGTGTTATCGGAGCGCCGCTCGTGACGTCCTGCAGGGTCACCGTGCCCGATGTGCAGTTGCTGCTTTGCCCCGTCGCCACGAACTCGGCGGTCGTCGGGGTCGCGGGGTTGGTGTCCGAAGCGCGGTTGATGAAAGCCTTTCCCGAGACGCCTGGAACAGGAAACACGAAGTTGATGGCACAACCCATCGCCGTCACGTCAATCATCACTCCCATCGCGGTGCACAAATTTCCCGCCGGATCGCTCACCTCGGCAGTGATGGTCTGGGCCCCGCCCGGGTAGCCGAGCGTTCCCGAGGCGGACATTCCGGAGACGGTCAAAGACCCGATGGGGCCGCCGGACAAGGTCGACCGCACCGTCACGGGGCGGCCGGCGACATCCGTGCCGCCCACATTGACCGTGGTGACGATGTTGAAAGAGGAGTAGCTGCCGGCGGCAGGCGCCGCGATGCTGCAGGTCGGGGCCGTCAGGTCGACCGCGACGCCAGTGATCGGAGGAGCGGCAGTGGCGTTGCCAGAAGCATCGGTACAGCTCGCTCCGATGTCATACGTCCCCTCGTTCACCGTGAAGTCCACTTCGGCTGCCCCACCCGCAGTGGCGGCCGTCATCATCATCGCCCCCGTGAGCGAGAAGCCAACGTTCGGCACGTCCATCGAGGTGGTTGCGCGCGCCCGAAGCTGATGGCCCGATACACCCGGAGCTGCATCATCAGCGATGCCCAAGAGCAGCTTCGATGGCGCTGTCAGTGTGCACGTCGGGGCGACCTTGTCGATTCGGAAGCCGGGCACCACCGCCGGCATGTTCAGCGGGTCGTTCGGGGTACCTCCGCTGACGACGTTGGAGTTGCCGGCCCGGTCGGTCACCACGATGAACCAGTCGTAGTCCGCCTCGGTCGCGGTCACGTTCTGGTCCAGATTGACGGTCGCCTGGCTGCCGGTGATGGTGACCGCGTTGGCGGACGTGAAGGACGTCCCACCGACCTGGGCGCGTACCACGACCGACGAGATCGTGGCCGATGTGTCTGCCGCGCCAAGCGTGAACGTGATCTGGGGGGCCATGCCGTTGAGCTCGGCGATGTTGAGCTTCCTGTCCGCATTGGTGTCTTGTGGCAACGCGACATTGGTCACCACAGGCCTGATGCTGTCGACAAACAGGGCCACTGGCGCAGACACGTTTCTCGTCGCTCCCGACACCACCACCACCTTGATGCTGTACGTCCCGTCGGGGAACGTGAATGTCGGCTCCGGATCAACGGCTCCGGTCTTGAGCACCCACCAACCCGCAGCTCCGTCTGGGCATGCAATGGCAGAAGGGGGAGCCGGAGTCTGATCGCTGCACACATCGACGCGACCTCCGACGGGAACGGTCGCGTTGAATCGGAGCAGCCGCACGACGCCCGGGACGGCGCGGTTCGTGTCCTGCGCCACATTGAGCACGACCGGCGGGGTCGAGGAGAAAGGCTGAGTGATCGTCGGAACCGACGTATCGACGAGCACGTTTACTTCGTCGAAGTTCGCCGTCGAGCCCGACCCGACCTCGACACGAAACACGTAGCCGCCAGCGGTCAGTGGCACCGTCCAAGACGCAACCCCCATCGCGTTTGTATTGGCAACCAGGCCGCTGCCTCCGCCGTCGATCCGGAAGGTCACCGGCTCATTCGTGCAGCTCGACTGTGCCTGCACCGTGTACATGCCCCCGACGAGGTCGGCCGCCGTAATCAGCGCCGGCTTATTCCCCGGGCGCGTGAACAGCAGCGTGCAGGTTCCGACCGGCTGCGTCACGGTGATCAGCTGCGTCGCGGGCGCACTGGAGTTCCCTGCGAGGTCCGTGGCAATGGCTGTCACGGTCTGCTGCCCGGGTTGAAAAGCTCCGCTTCCAGACACCGCGCCATTCACTACCGTGAACGTGCCCAGGTCTCGCGATCCGGTCTGGAAACGCACCGTCCCGCCCTCCCCTCCCGTTACGGTCGCGATGAGCGGAATCGTCAGCATGTTGTAGGGACTGTTTGCCGCCGTAGGAGATGTGATGACCACCACGGGCGGATCGTACTTGACCTGCACGCTTCGACTGGCGCTGCACGCGTTGCCCGCGGCATCGCGCGCTTCTGCAGCAATCAGGTACGAGACCGTGCCTGTCGCTGGCACCGTGAAGTCGTGGCTAAGCTCGCCGTTGACGTCCGGCGAGACGAAGCCGGTCGCCGAATTCAGGCCGCCCCCCATCAGCCTTAGCTCCATGCTCATCGCGCCCGTCGCAGTACCGAGCGCTCGAAGCTGAAAATCGGCGCTCAGGCTCGCGTCGTCATTCGGGCCGAGCACGTCCTTCGCGGGCGCGAGGAGCGCGCAGGTCGGAGCCTGCGTATCGATGCGCAGCGTCGACTTTGCCTCGACATCAGCAGCGACGTTGTGCAGGCGCCCGCCGGGACAGTCCGTCAACAGCGCCTGCAGGTTGTAGCTCGCGTCCGTCGTGTTCGGGAGGTTGAGCTGACGGCTGGTCGTAGACCCACTGACGGCCACCGGAGCGGCGAAGACGCGCGTCACTTCGCCCTGGTCGACGATGCTGAGTGAGCAGCCAATGGCATTGGACGTCGCCACCACCGCCGTAACCTGCATGTTGCTGGCGTTGAACTCGGCTTGGTTGATCACCTTGTCGTTGTTCGCATCGCCCATGAACGTGAAGCTGGTCACGTCCGGGTCGCCCGTCATCATGTTCATGGCGGTGACGGTGATCGTCCGCTGTTCGACGCACTCGCTCTTGGTGCCTACGCCGGGTGTCTGAACCATCGCGCGGATCAGGTTCTCGCCCGCCTCGAGGGTCACTCCGCTGAAGGTCACGCGATTGCCGCTGATGGTGCCGGTGCGGCCGGGGCCGAACTCGGCGCCGCTGCTGGTGAGCTTCGCGGCAAGGTTCGCGGAATCGATCTGCACCGCGCCGCCATCGCGGGTCGCGGTGATGGTCACGTCGAGCGTGGTGCCGACATCATCGTTGTCCTTCGGCGAATCGAAGGTGACCACGATGCCGCAGACGTCAGCGTCCGGGTCGGTGCCGCACTTGCACCCTCCGACGATCACTGCCGCAATTCCGACCGCAAGCCACCGCATCGATGTCATTCCCCGCATCGTCTTTCCTCTCGGGGCGAGTGCCATTCGGACCCTATGGCACCACCCTGTACCCAAAAGCCGCTTCGGCATTCACTTCGGTGCTTCAAGGACCTGCTTCTTGACCAGCTCGGCCACGAACGCGAGCGTCTCGCGCTCGCAGGTGGACCGGTCGACGTCGAACTCCTCGCACAGCACCGCGACGATGTCTGCCACGCTTCGCTTGCCGTCGATCAGATCCATGATCCGCTCGCCGACCTCCGAGACTCCCGCCTCGTCCTCGAACGTGTGCCACCCTCCATCCGGACTCGCTGCCGCCCACCGGCCGCCCACCCGTTGCGCCCCCGTCTCAGGATGCACCACGAGCACGTCCGACAGACTCACCGCCACATCGTCACCCGGCTCTCAAGGTTTCTGCCCCCCTACCGGCCCACTGGGGCCTGATCGATGTACAAGACTTTCGCAGGGGGAGACAAGCTCCGACTGTCGGCTGTTACCGCGGGCGAACTAGAACGACGCGTCGAGCCCGAGCAGCACGAACAGGGCGAGCAAGTACAGCAGCGACGCACCGAACAGCTTCCGCGCCTGCGCCGTGGTCTGCCCGGTGAGCCACCCTCGCACACCCACCGCCAGGAACGCCGTGCTGAAGACGACCGCCGCGATGAAGTAGCCGACGCCGGCGACTCCGACCAGGTACGGCAGCGCCGACACCGGCACCAGCACCACCAGGTACGCGACCGCCCACCGCCACGCCGCCCGGTCACCGTGCTCCAGCGGCAGGCTCTTCAGGCCCGCGTTCCGGTACTCCTCTTTCCGGAACAGCGCGATCGCGATGAAGTGCGGCAGCTGCCACACGAACAGGATCGCGAAGAGCGCGAGCCCTCCCGCCGACACCCGGCCCGTCGCCGCAGCCCACCCCATCAGCGGAGGCAACGCTCCCGGCAGCGCACCCACCACCATCGCCCAGTGCGTGCGCGGCTTCAGCGGCGTGTACGCCAGCACGTAGCTCACCAGCGCCAGCAGCCCCAGCGCTCCCGGCACCGGCCCCGCGCCCAGGAACAGCGCCGGCACCGACGTGACCGTCAGCGAGATCGCGAACAGCAGCGCAAACGAAGGGTCCATCCGCCCGGCAGGCAGCGGCCGCACCGCCGTGCGCGCCATGTGCCGATCCGACTCCCGCTCGAGGAAGCAGTTGAACGCGTTCGCCGCGCCGACCGTGCCGGCCGTCGCGAGCAGCGTCACCGCCCACAGGTGCGCCGGCAGCTCGAGCCCCGACAGCCACATGCCGCCCGCGCAGGTGAACAGCACGAGCGACGAGAGCCGCGGCTTGGTGAGCGACAGCACATCCCGCGCAAGCGAAGCTGCGGACTTCTGCTCCAGCTGATCTGCGACGACACGCATCCCGTTGGGTTCAGCGCCATACCGCCCCACGCGGAATGCGGCAAGCACCGCGGATGAGCCGCTCGCATCGGTGCTGTTAGCCGGCCGGTTTGCGGCCATGAAATGCCTCGGGTAGTGAGGGCGACGTGTCTCGCGGCTTCCGGTTCTATGCGGCCTCCACCCTCGTCTTCTTGATCGGGGTCATTCTCTGGGGCGCCTATGTCAGGGCAACCGGCGCCGGCGCCGGCTGCGGAGCCCACTGGCCCGTCTGCAACGGCACCGTCATCCCGCGCGATCCCTCGACCAAGACGCTGATCGAGTACACCCACCGCCTCTCGAGCGGCCTCTCGCTCCTGCTCGTCGTCGGGCTGTTCGCCTGGGCCGTCCGCGCCGTCCCGCGCGGGCACACCGTCCGCCGCGCCGCCGGAGCCACCCTCGTGCTCATGCTCGTCGAGGCCGCTCTCGGCGCCGGCCTCGTGCTGCTCGAGCTCGTCGCGCTCGACGCCTCGGTCCGTCGCGCCGTTGCGATGTCGCTGCACCTGATCAACACGTTCTTCCTGCTCGCCGCGCTCGGCACCTGCGTCTGGCACGCCTTCGCCGGCCCCGCCCGCGCGCGCCTGCGGGGAGCCGCCCCGGTGCTCCTCGCCGTCTCCGGCTTCATGCTCGTCGGAGTCTCCGGCGCCATCGCCGCGCTCGGCGACACCCTGTCGCAGCACGGCGTCGACAACGCCTTCGTTCAGCTCCTCATCGGCCTGCGCGTCGCGCACCCGATCATCGCGCTCGCCGAGAGCCTGCTCCTCGGCAGCGTCGCGCTCGCGCTGTGGACGCGTCGCCCCGACGCCCGCGGCCCCGTCGCCTGGCTCGCCGGCCTCTTCTTCGTTCAGCTCGTGCTCGGCGCCATGAACGTCGCGCTCCTCGCCCCGGTGTGGATGCAGCTCGTTCACCTGCTCGTCGCCGACTGCACGTGGCTCGCGCTCGTGGTGGTCTCGCGGGTGGCGCTCACCGGCCCCGAGACGACCGCGGCCGTCGCCGAGCCGGCGCCGGCGTGATGGTGCTGCTCGACGGGCCGGTCGGTGAGCGGCTGCAGGAGGCCGGGCACGACGCCTCCGCGCCGGAGTGGAGCGCCCGCGTGCTCCGCTCCGCGCCCTCCGCGATCGCCGCGCTGCACCGCGAGTACGCCGAGGCCGGCTGCGACGTCCACCGCGCCAACACCTTCCGCACCACGCGCCGCGCCTGTGGAGACGACTGGAAGGGCCTCGCCCAGCTCGCGGTCAAGCTCGCCCGCGCCGAGGCGGACGGCGCGCGAGTCGCCGGCTCGCTCGGCCCGCTCGAGGACTGCTACCGCCCCGACCTCGCGCCGCCGGACACGCGCGAGGAGCACGCCGAGCTCGCGCGGCTCATCGCCCCCGACGTCGACTTCTTCATCTGCGAGACGTTCCCGTCTCCGCGCGAGGCGCGCGAGACGGTCGAGGCCGCCGTCGCGACCGGCCGCGAGACGTGGGTCTCGTTCACCGCGGGTCCGGACGGCACGCTGCTGACGCCTCAGCAGGTGCAGGTCGCCGCGCGCGACTGCGTGCAGGCGGGGGCGCGCGCGGTGCTGGTGAACTGCATCGCCGCCGAGCTCACGCTGCCGTACGTCGAGGCGCTCTCGAAGGCAGGCGTCCCGTTCGGGGCGTACGCGAACGCGTCGAGGTGGAACGAGCCGCCCTGCTCTCCGCAGCGGTACGCGGAGCTGGCCGCGACGTGGGTCGCCGCCGGTGCCACGATCATCGGCGGCTGCTGCGGCACGAGGCCCGAGCACCTGCGCGAGCTCGCACGCCGCCTGCGTTGAGCGGAGGCGCCGCAAGGCTCCGGAGTCGAAACGGGCCGCGAGTCAGCTGCGAGCCCCCTTCGACTCCGCGGCGCTGCGCGCCGATCAACGAAACGTGAACGCCACGTCGACGGTCTTCCCCTCTTCCACCTTCACCTCAGCGCTCTTCGTCCCGAGCTTCTCGTGCCACGCCTCGAGCGTGTACGTGCCCGCGGGCAGCTCGAGCGACCACTTCCCCTCGGCGTCGCTGACCGCGAACGCCGCGTGCTCGGAGAACACGACGTAGGCGCGCATCCACGCGTGCAGATCGCAGGTGAAGCGAACGGGCCCCAACACGTCGCGCACGTCGCGCTCGAAGTCGGCGGCGCCCGAAGGCTGCGCCACGTTGAACAGCGTCTTCTTGTCGTCGAGCCCCACGAACGCGTGCACGTTGTGCATCGTGCCGTCGGCGTTGCGCACCACCACGCGCTGGCCCTTCACCGCGCCCTGCACGCGCGGCTCGTACATGCAGTCTTTCTGCTCGATGACGATGGGCTCCGTCGGAGCCTCGGCCACCGGCCGCAGCCCCGCCGTCACCCGCACCAGCACGTTCGCGAGCGCCTTGCCGGACTTCGACGACGTCACGGTCGGGTCGATGAGCGGCCGCTTGCAGCGCGCGTCGGTGCGCACGATCTTCTGCGCACGGACCGGCGGGCCCGCGTACGCCACAGTCCCCGAGATGCGTCCCGCTGCGAGCAACGACAGCAGCAGCAGCTTCAACGCATCTCGCCGGCGCACTCACCCTTCGGCGCCAGCTCGAGGTACTTCTTCACGAGCTCCTTCTGACGCTCGTTGGTCTTCGGATCGCCGTTCTTCTTCAGGAACCGCCAGAAGTGGCAGATGGCGTTGACGTTCTCGGAGTCGGCGTTGAGGGCCTTCTCCCAGTTTGCGTTCGCAGAGCCCTTGTCGTTCTTCGACTCGCTGTAGACCGTCGCGAGCTCGTCGTAGATGTTCGCCGACACGCTCGGGTTCGCGAAGCTCTGCGCCGCGGCGAGGTTCAGGTTCTCGATCGCCTTGTCGACGTTCTTCTTCTCGTCCCGGAAGATCTTCCCGAGCATGTAGAAGCCTTCGGGGTTGCGGATGCGCGAGGAAGGATCGCGCGCCTGCTTCGTCGCCTTCTCGAGGATCTCGACGGCGTCGTCGATGCGCTTGGCCTTGTAGAGCACCGAGCCGAGCATCGTGAGCAGCTTCACGTTGTCGGGGAACGCGGTGAGGTCCTGGCGGAGCTGCTTCTCGACTTCCTTGTCTCCGCCCTCCTTCGCCATCAGCACCTTGCCGAGCTCGATGCGGTAGTGCACGCGCGTGCCGCTCATCGCGATCGCCTTGCGGATCTCGGCTGCCGCGTCGTCGAGGCGGCCCTCGAAGAAGAGGCGCTTGCCCTTCACCAGGAACAGCTCGGGGTTGCTCTTGTCGAGGGCGAAGCCCGCGTTCTCGGCGGCGAGCGCGGCCGCGCGGTTCTTGTCCTTGTCCATGCCGACGTCGGTGCCGTCTTTGAGCTTCTTCTTGAAGTCTTCGTCGACGTAGAGCGGCAGATCGTTCGACACGCGCGAGATGAGCAGCGAGCGGACGACGTTCGCGAGCGCGAGCTGGCGCGGCGACGGAGGCGGCTGCGACTCGATGACCTCTTTGAGCGCCTTCGCCTGGCTGATGTAGCCGCCCGACGGATCCGGCTGGTCGAGCACGAGCATCGCCGTGCCGAGGATGGAGTCGACGTGGTTCCGCTCGAAGCGCTTCGCGGTGTCGAAGTTCTGCAGCGCGTCGCGATCGAGGCCGCGGCGGCGGTTCAGGTTGCCGAGCGCCGCGTAGACGCGCGCGTCGTCCTGGTTGATCTGCTGGGCCTTCTCGATGGCCTCGCGCGCTCCGTCGAGGTCACCGTCGTTCATCATGATGATGCCCTGCGTGAGGTACAGCTGCGCCGAGCGGCCGCCGGTCTCTTCGATGCGCTTCTTCAGCTTCTCGAGCGCCTCTTTGCTGTTGCCCGCGTAGAACGGGATGAGGCCTTCCGCGGCGTAGAGCCACACCGACTTGTCGCCGGTCTTGAGGCCCGCCTCGAGGTGCTCTTCGGCGGCCTTGCGATCTTCGTCGCCGCCGCCGTGCTCGCCCCAGCGAATCGCGTGCGCGTAGGCGAGCATGCCGTGCGCGGCGACGGAGTCGGAGCGGTGCTCGAGCGCGTTGTCCGCGGCGTCGATCGCCTTCTTGTACGAGTCGTAGCTGTCGTGCTTGAGCTCGGCTGCGGCGACCTTGAGCTCCTTCGCAGCCGCCGCCTTCTTCTTGCCGACGTACTGGCCCCACGCGAGGTAGCCGCCGCCGCCTGCGATCGCGATGATCAGGATCGCGATCGTCATCGTGGCGGAGCCGCCCTTCCCCTTGCCGCTGCGGCGCGCCGGCAGCTCGGAGATCTCGCTGATGCTCGACTGGCTCTCTTCCGGCGGAACGTACGCCGGCCGACGCTGCGTCGGCGGCTTGCGCGGTGCGGGAGCCTGCGCCTGTGCCGCGGGCTGCCCCTGAATCTGAGGAGCGGGCGTCTGCAGCGTTCCCGGCGGAACCGTCGGAGGACGGTGCGCCTGCGTCTGGCCCGTGCCGGCGCCGTTCGCGCGACCGTTCGTCGGAGCCTGCTGCGCCGCAGCCGGAGGCGGAGGAGGCGGCGGCGGCGCCTCTTTCGCCGGCAGCGGCACGTTGTGCTGCTTGATCAGCTCGAGCGTGTCGGGATCGTTCGGATCGAGCTCGTACGCCTTGAGGAGGTTGTTCTTCCCGGGGTCGGCCTCGCCCGTCTTGATCTGCAGCGAGCCCATCAGCCGCAGCGCGCCCTTGTCGGACGGAGAGACCTGCAGCGCGCCGGTCAGCTCTTCGAGCGCCTTCTTCTCTTTGCCCTGATCCGCGTAGACGCGCGCGAGCAGCACGCGCGGGTCGGCGAGGTTCGGGTGAGCCTTCACGCCCTTCTTGCAGACGACCATCGCTTCCATGAAGCGGCCCATGCCGAGATAGGCCTCGGCCAGCGGGCGGTACGCCTCGGAAGAGGGGTCGGTCGCGAACGCGTGCTCCAGCTTCGCGAGCTCGGCCGGGCTCAACGTCTTTTGGGGTCCAGGCATCGGGAAAGACGAGATTCTATGGCACCGATAACTCTAGTCGGTCAATTGACATTTGACACATGGAGACGCGCTCAAGTATTTGCCCGCGCGCAAGAAGTCGCGGCGGTGTGCGGGGGTGTAGCTCAGTTGGGAGAGCGTCGCGTTCGCAATGCGAAGGTCGTCGGTTCGATCCCGTCCACCTCCAC